>NZ_LMNA01000030.1:600945-864139 GCF_001422445.1 Pseudorhodoferax sp. Leaf274 | reverse complement strand
GTGTACTTCGCTCTCGTTTGCTTCTCGTTCAATTCATGCTCCCGTCCCGGCATTCTCCGGGCTGGGGCTATGCACTCCAGGGTTCGGGGGCAACCTCAGTGAGCCAGGTCGCCCACGTCCTGAACCCCTTGAAGCAAGTCGCGACCATCAGCCTGGGCCGGCCGATTTCGGAATGGGTGCCGCGCATCGAGCGTCTTATGGCACGCCATTACGTGAGGCTTAGCAATAGACATGTGCTCGTCGTTCAACTGAATGGCCCAGATGGGCACGTGCAGGTGGCGAACGGCGAAGCTGCTGGCTACGTGCGGTGGCCGGTGTGAAGGGCCCGGCCACCAGCGCATAGATCACCGGCCTCACGCCTCCAGCTGCTCGATGCGCTTGCAGGTTGGCGATGTTCGTGCCGGGCAGCATCTATGCTCGTTCCTTTTGCCTGGAGGCGCACGCACCATGAGCACCGACATCGACACATCGACCGCGAAGGACATCGTTGACCTTCAGGTCCTAGCCTACGTCGTGGCCCTGTGCACGAGGGACTTGGAAAACCAGGATGCTTTCATCGGGGAGATGCTCGACGGCATCGCCAGACGATCCGACGGCGCGATCACGAAGATCGCGGAGAACATGGATTTGCCGGAGTCTCTGCGGAATCAGCTGTTCGCCGAGTGCGCAGACCACGTCGCCCATCTCAGAATGTCGGCTCTCGGTGTAGCTCGGGATCTGCGGCGATAGGCGCGGCCGGGACCGCCTTCACAAGCCCCTCGCCCGCCGCGCGCGCATCGCCTGGCCCATGACACCGCTGTCAGTCGCCAGCTCGCCGCCGATCTCGTTCTTGATGTCCTTCTTGATCATCACGATCAGGTCCATGCCGCCGTTGGCGTTCGGGCGCTTCTCAGCTGTCACCGCGGCGCCGGCCTGGTTGTAGATGTTCACGTCGCCGAAGCCGCCACGAGCGGCCGGAGCGAACGCGGCACCGCTCGCCCCACCCACCCCGCCGCCGGCGTGGCTGCGGCCGCTGCGGATGGTGGACACCAGCTGCGCGAAGCCCGCCGGGCCGCCGATCTTGGCCATGTCGCCCTGATTCAGGACGCCCTCGCCTCGGTGCACGATGCCCGCTGGCTGGTACTTGCCGCCGGCGCCTGTGTAGCCGCCTTCTGCGAAGCCCCAACTGCTGCCAAGCCACTTGACGATGCCGGACAGCGCCGAGCCGAAGATGCCGTCTTGCTTCTCCCCGTCGGCCGTGGTCTTGGTGCCGAACAGCGACTTCATGAGTTCCTGCCCGAGCTTCTTGCTGATGAGGCTGTTGAACTCGTTCAACACGGACTTGCCGAAGTCCTTGATCGCAGCCGTCGCGCTCTTCGATCCGCTGGTGAGGTCAGAGAACAGCGTGGTGCTCATGTTCTCCAGGCTCGTCTTGATGTTGTCGCCGATCGGGTCCGTGCTCCGCTTGATCGCGTTCACTTGGCCGGTCAGCTTGCGCAGCGCGTCCTCCTGCTCGGGCGTGAGCGTCATCACGGCCTTGAGAGCGAGGATGCGGTCGATCTCGGCCTGCATCAGCTGCAGCCGCTCGCGGCGGGCGTCGCCGGTGCGGGCCAGTCCCTCCAGCTCGGTGACGATGCCAGCTTCCCGGTCGAACTGGATGCGCTGCTCGGCGTCGCTCAGGTCGCTCTGAATCAACGCGAACTTGGCGGTCACGTCGTTCAGTGTGGCCTGCGCCACCGCGGCGTCGCGCAGCGCGTTGAGGTTGGCCAGGCCGGCCTGGTCGCCGTTGACCTCCAGCATCTTGCGCAGCCCTTCGTTGGCCTTGTCGAAGTTGATCTTCGCGGCCTCGACGCTCTCGCCGCGCAGCTGCATCATCTTGGTGGTGAGGTCCTGCACCGAATCGGCCAACTGCTTGGTGCTCTGCTTCTGCCTCTCGTCCAGCTCGGTCTTGGCCAGGCCAGCCTCCTGCTCGACCTTCGCTCGCTTGGCGACCAGCTCGGCGATCTTGCCGTCAGCTTCGGCGCGGTCGGTCTTCTTCGTGGCACTGGCCCGGTACTTCTCCAGCGCCGCGATCTGCGCATCGTAGGCCTTCACCTGGCCCGCAGTTGCCTCCTCCAGGATTGCCCGCTGGGCGTCGTGGTAGTCGCGGATCGAGACTAGGCCCTGGGCGTTGTACAGCTCCAGCATGCGATTGCGATCGGCCATCAGGCCGGTCTGCTCCTGCACCAGGCGATCGAACTCCTTGAGCTGGTTGGCCAGCAGGTTCTTGGTCGGATCATCGGCCGGCCCCTTCTTCCCGTTCGGGTCCACGTCCTTCATGGTCGGCATGCCGCGCTGAAACCGCCGCGAGATCTGATCGCTGAACTCGTTCGCGCTGGACAGCACGCCGTTGGCCTGCCGCACGCGCGACACCTCCAGCAGCTTCTCGATCTCCTTCAGCTCGGCATCCAGGCCGCGCGTCGGGCGGTCCTTGCTGCCCGCATAGTCCCGGTCCTTGAGCAGGCGATCGCGCTCACGCATCAGCTTCTTGATGTCGGCGCCGGGGTCAGACGACAGCTTGCCCAGGCCGAACACGTCCTTCGCCGCATCGCCGATGACGGTCCCGAGGCCGCCGATCTTGTGGATGTCGCGCAGGTTCTGCAGGAAGGTGTTGATCGCTGGCAGCGCATCGGACGTGAGCGAGCGGCCCAGGTCGACGACATTGGCCCGCATGCTGGACAGGTGCTTGTTGAAGAGCTCGCTTTGGCGCACCGCCTCGTCCGTCGTGGTGCCGACCAGGCGCTGCTGTTCTGCCAGGTCCTTGAGAAAGGGCCCGACCTCGGCCACCGACTTGCCGAACAGGGCCTGCACATTGCGGGCCTTCGACGCCGTGTCGCCGTACTCGCCGAATGCGACGGCCACGCGCCGCAGGGCCTCCGCAGGGTCCAGCGCCTTCAGCTCGGTGACGCTCAGCCCAAGGTTGCGGATGATCTCGGCCGCACCGCTGCCGCCATCCTCCATGCCGCTCAGCCCAAGGTTGAACTTGACCAAAGCAGACTGCACGGTATCGAAGCTGGCGCCGGTCTGGCGCGCAATGCTGTCCAGCGCAGAAAGGTTCTCGACCGAGCTGCCGGTGATGTCGCGAAGGTCGTTGAAGGCGTCCAGTGAGTTGACGTTGGTCTTGAACGCCGCGAACGCAGCCGTCGCGGCGCCGGCCAGGCTCGCGCCCATCACGGTCCCGAACGACGCCCACGACTTCTCAAGGTCGTCGCGCAGCTTCTTGTGATCGGCCGCCAGCTTGCGGTTGGTGCGGTCCATCTGCCGCTCGGCCTGCGTGGCGCCTTGCGTGAAGCCGCCGATTTTCATAATTAAGTCCAACGACAGGGTGCCGAGGCTGCGCGATGCCATGGTGTGATCCTTTCAGGGTCCGGTGTGCGTTTTGCAGGAGGTCATGCGGCCTGAGAGCCAGCATCCATGCGGGTTTGCAAGCGATTCACAGCGATTTCTCAGAATCTCTGATTGCGTAAAAAATAGGCATTTCTTCACCGGCTGGAGCGTCGATCCTGAAACTTCGGCCGACGAGAAAAAAACCTGCGAATGAGTAGGGGCGCGGTCAGGAAGCGAAGTCCGTTTTCCGTGGAGGACCTCCCCCCAGGGTGCGGCAACGCGCAAAACCAAATTTGCGATCTGCATGCGCGAAAGAAGGACTGGGGGCTCGGTCATGAAGGCGATCGGTCAGCGCTGTCGACATACCCGCCCCTATGCCTTGGGCCAGCCGTCCAGGCCCACGGCCTTCGGCGCGAAGCCGCCGTTCTCCATGCGCTTCTTGGTGCTGTCGTGGCAGGGCTTGCACAACGGCTGCCAGTTGGTCCGATCCCAGAACAGCTGCATGTCGCCGTTGTGGGGCCGGATGTGGTCCACCACTGTTGCGATCTCGACGCGGCCGACGGCGTGGCAGAAGCAGCACAGCGGGTTGCGCTGCAGGAAGAAGCCGCGGGCGCGCTGCCAGCGAGCACCATAGCCACGCTCGGCCGTGGTCTTGCCAGCTCGCCAGGAGTCGGCCCGGCCGGAGACGGTGCGCAAGGTAGAGCCGAGCGACCGCACGGCTGGCTTGAGGGTGCGCAGCTTCATGCGGCCACCTCCTCTTCCTCTTCCTCGTCGTCGTCATCGCCGGGCGTGTCGTCGTCTGCACAGCCGCATCCGATGGCTTGGCCAGCGCAGATCGGACAGCGCTCCATGCAGCAGCTGGGCACGTGCAGCTGGCCACGCTCAACGCCGCAGTCTCTGCACGTGGGGCCGCCCTCTGGATGGTCAGGGCCATAGGGCATGCGCGCGAACGGCACCTTGAAGAAGTGGATGTGCTTGCGCTTCTGCGCCTCGGCCTTGCGGGCGGCCCAGATCTCGGGCCAGTTGTCGGGGAGCTGCCTACCGGACATGGGCGGCCCAGCAATTCAGGAAGTCGAGCACGTCCTTGACGTCATCGGCCACGTGCAAGAAGTCGCGACCACGCTGCACGCGGAACCGACCTCCTCGGGCATCGTTGCTGACGATCAGCTGCATGCCGAGCCGTTCGGCCAGCAGGCGGGCCTGTGTCACTGCCTCGTTCATCAGTGCACCTGGCCTTCCAGCATTGCGATGGCGCGCTCGACGTCGAGGTCGATCAGCGTCTTCAGCACGTCGGAGCTGCGGAACCGCGCGAGCGCTTGGCTGGCCTCCTCGGGCGTCCACTCGCCGCGGGCGACGGCCTCGTTCAGTTTGGCCTCCGCATGCTTGCAGTGCACCATGGCGAACGCGTCGCGGTTGATCTGAAAGTCTTCGGTCATTGCTTTTCCTCTTGCGCGCCTCAGCGCGGTACTTCGGATTGATCGAACATGTGCAGCCAGCCGCTGCCGTTGCGGGACGGTGGTTGACCGCCGCTTCGTATGGCCTTCGATGCAACATAGGCTCGCTCGCTGTAGGTCACGATGGCGCCCTGCTCGTAGTCGATAGCGACTTGCCAGATGCCTCGGAAGGTGATTCCGCGTCGCTCCAAGTCCATGCGCGCGCGGGCTTCGGAAACTTCAGCCTCCAGCCTCTCCACACGTTGAAGCAATGCGAGGACGTTCTCCGAAATGGCCTGGACGGCTTCGGAGTTCGCAAGCCCAAGCTTGCGCACCATGTCATAGTTCTGCTGGGCCTTGGCCTCTACGCGCGGCATCGGCTGCGCGGCCGCGCTAGCGGGTGGCGGAGGGAGCGGTGTCCGCCAAAGTTCAACGCCGCTCGCGCTTCGCAGGAACCACTGCCCGGTGCTCGGATTTGCGTACGACGTGAATACGGAGACCCTTTCGCGGACCGACTCAGGCGCTTGCAGCAGCGCCTTCTCGTACGCCAATTCAGATGGGTGAGTGCCGCTCATGGTCAGCGCGTCGTGATGAGCCGGACAGCGGGGCGGTAAAGCTCCACCGCGGAGCTGCTGGTTTTCAGCGGGACGCTGCCACGCGTGGTCAACTTGACTGTGCTACTCCGGGAGTTCAGGGGGATTGCGAACCCGGTGCCCCGCTGGCCGCATGCCGACTTCACGGCGCTGATCGTCGCCCCTTGGTTGCAGGGAATCGTGACCGTCGAGAGTTCCATCATTTCCCAGGACCGGTACAGGTAGCCCGTGCGCGTCACCTCCGGCAGTTCCAACGGCCTGAATCCGACGGACAGACCACGCACCAGGCCGGCGCGAATGAGGCTGTAGGCGTTGTCGATCTCAGGAGTGGCGCCAACTGCAATCTTGGCAACGATCTCGATGCCACGCACGCCGACCCGGGCCGATGTGACATGGCCAATCGGCTTGGAATGGTCGTGTTGCCACAAGAGCGGAATCGGCAACCGGTACACGGCTCCTTCGGGCAGCAGCACGTCTCCGGCGCGATCCAACTCTGGCGTGCTCGCGATGCCGACGATGGTCCCGTCCCCTCGGTCGGTCGCCTTGATGTTGATCGTGGAGTAAGCCCGATTGCTGGGCTGCGAATATTTCAGATAGGTCATACCGATCTTTCAGTTGGGCAGAGTGGTGTCAGCGGAAGTGGCGACGACCGCCTCCATCTCGTGGCGCGAGCTCATGATTTGCACGAGGCGCCGGTCGGCTTCGGCCGACGTGATGAGCCCGGCCTGTACGTACGCCTCCAGCTGCCGGGCGTGCGGTGCGGCTCGTTCATAGAAGGCCCGCTTCAACGCTTGCATCTGCGGGCTGTTCTCGTCGTCGTTCATCGGCTGGCTCCTTTGAAACCAGCCTAGCTAAACGCGCACGACGTGCGCGTTCAGACCGGCATTCCAGCAATTCGGCGAAGCTGGGCTATGGCGTCGCAGACCTCGGTGTCCCCGTCACGGCCGGTCATTTCGCTGTGCGCCCGGCGATAGGCTGCGAGCATCAACGCCGCAGCGCGCCGCTCATCGATGGACAGCAGTTGCGGGGCTGTCCTGCCGTCGGCCATCTCGCAGCGCACGGAATGCAGCATTGCGATGGCCAGCGCGTCGAGCGCGTCAGCGGCTTGGAACTGTCGCCAGCGCTGCAGGTCTGCCACCTCGACCAGCATTGGCCGCCCCTCGCGCACGACAGGCGCGCCGGCCTGAACCCAGCGGCGCACCTGCGAAGGGGAGACACCCAGCTGCGCAGCGGCTTCAGCACAGGTGACGGACATCGCACGCCCTCGGTTGCAGGGACGTGCGTGGCGTCCGGTGCGACTGTGTGCCTCGGACGCGGTGTCCAGGGTCGATCAGCACGAGCTTGCCGACTTTCGCCCCGGTGCTGCGCGCCGTCACGCTGCAGGCTCCTGCACGGGCGCCGGCACCAGCTTCAGCGCCTCGTCGGTGCCGCGCAGGCACAGCCACAGGCTCAGCTGCTGAGTGCCATCCTTGAGGTGGCGCATGCGCAACTCGAGATCGCCGTGATCGGTCTTCGTGGCGGCCACGACGCGGGCCTTGTCCTCAAGGGTCAGCCCGGCCATGAAGGCCTGGACCTGGGCGCCGTAGGCCGCGGGCGTGGTCGGTGCAGCAGCGACGCCGGCCTTGCGTTGGAAGAGCTTCATGGTGTCGGTCCTTCGAGAAGGGTGAGCTGGGTTGTCGGAGCGGCCGGCGCGCAGGCCTGGGGCGGCGCATCCGCTGGTGCTGCTGCTGCTGCTGCTGGGGGTGCTGGTGCCTGATCCACGGCTGAACTTCCAGCCCTCGTCTTAGGCGCTGACGGATCGGCGCATTCGAAGTCGTCGACCGCCAGGTCCAGAAGGGCAACCAGGCCGTTGATCTGGTACATCTCGTTCGAAGGATCTGCGTTCTCCCAGTCTGCGAAGCGACGGAAGTTGTCCTGCAGCGAGAGAGCGCGGTCCCGGATGAGCAGCAGCCGGCGCTTCAGCGAATCAATTTCGGCGCGCTGCCGCTGGGCGTGCTCGCGCTCCGACTGCAGCAGCACCGCGTCGCTGGCCGACACCTCGCGCAGCAGGCCCAGGCGCTCGGCCATGAGCCGCAGCTGCATCGGGTGCAGATCAAGCACGGTCGTGTAGCCGTCGCTCCGTTCGGTGGGGTCCTCCAGCCGCAGATTGCCGTTCGGCAGCGGCTCGATGGTCAGCGGTGGGAAGGTCTCGAACCAGCTCATCGCATGCCCTCCCGCGCCGGCTTGCTGCGCCCGGAGATGGCAACATCTAAGACACCTACAGTTTCTGGAGTTATGGCTGCACCACCGCGCCAGAGGGGCAGACCTACAGAAACTGGAGTAACAGGGATCACCTGACAGCCCTCAGAGCTACAGTTTCTGTAGGTCTGGAAGGCTGTTTCGAGGTGGGTAACTCCAGTTTCTGGAGGACAGGAATCGTTTTTGCAGTGGCCACTTCGAGCCGCACGAAGTTGAGATACGGGAAGCCGCGCGGCCCGATGTCCATGGACTGCTCCCAGTCCAATTTCCACCAGGTGAAAGCGAGCCAGTCTGCTGTGTGCGGCCGATGGCCGCGCCGGGTGTGCACGACGAACGAGCACTCCAGCAGCTCGCGCTTGGCCTTGATCAGCGTCGTCTCCGATCGCCAGCCGCACCGCTGCATGGCCTCGAACGAGGGGCACAGCCGGCCGTTGTTCTTGCCGCTGTACTGCGCCATGAGGTCGAAAGCGAGCCGCATCGCCGACGGCGCCAACGCGTGCCACTCTGAGGACCGCAGGATGTCCTTGGGCACGGCAACGAAGTCGAATGGCAGCTGGCCCTTCTGGTAGTTCTTGCGGGCCATGCATCACCGCCCTCCCGGTCCCGCTGACAGCGAGTACAGAGCGACGTTCACGTGCGTGAAGCCATCGCTGTCCACCGTCGTGATGCGCGAGCTCGTGATGCTCCAGCCGCGTGCCTGGAGGTCGAGGATGCGCTGTGCCGGGTGGCTGATGCCGCGAGAGCGGAACTCGTAGGTGTTTCGCGGTCCCTCGCGCAGCATGTCGAGCACGCGCTGGATCTGGGCTTCACGCGCCGTCGACTTCTCGCTAAACTTGAGGCTCAACTGCTTGCCTGAGGCCTCGCCAGCGCACCACCGCTGCGGGGCCTTTTCTTTTGTGGTGTCAGACATTGCTGTCCTCCTCGCTGGCCAGGTTGGCCAGCCAGCGCTCGAGCGCGTCGAGGCTGTCCAGGTGGTGGGTCGCAGCGGCGCGGGTGGCCACCAGCATCGGCTCGCCGCGGTCGCCGGTGATGGCGTGAACCTCGTAGCCCCGCAGGGCGGCGCGGGCCTGGAGCGTGGCCAGGCGCTTGGCGTCGAGCACCGCGCGCAGGAGGGCGGCCATCAGACGGCCACCTCGACGACACCCATCAGGCGGCGCAGATCGGCAACCGGCCAGGCCAGGCGGCCGTGGATTCGAACGGGACGAAGCGGCCCGCAGCCCTGGCATGCCCACAGCCTCAGTGTCTGAGGCGAGCGATTCAGGTGAAACGCCGCCTCAGCAGTAGGCAGCGCGGTGCGAGATTCCTGCGCCAGCGATGTGGAGTGAACTGTGCTTGCAACCATGTTGTAGCCCTCGGGCGTGTTGAACATGGTTGCGAATGATTCGGGCGCAGCCCCCCTTGCGGTCAATCCGCAACCCCCTTGCGGAGCTGCGGAGCCTTATTTCATGCGGGTTTTCGGGCTGAAGGCGCAACCCCTTGCGCAACCCCTACGCGCCAGATGTGCCACCCAGTCCAGCGAACAGACCGGCGCTCTTCTTGTCTTGCGGCAGCAGCTCTCGCACACGTTGCTCCGTGATTCCGAAGTGCTTCGCAGTCTCTTTCGTGCCGTGCTCTGCGCGGTACGCCTTCAGCGCAGCCAAGCCGTCCTCCGTCCATCTCTTCGTGGTCCCTGTGGTTGCCGGCTGCGCCTCCTGGCCGGGCGCTGCGCTGGCCCCGAACTGATAGTTCGACTTCAAGCCCATGGCCTTGAGCCATCGGGCAATCTCGTCGCGGTGGAACTGTCGGCGTTCGAAGTCCATGCCGCCGGCCATGTGGTCGAGCAGCTGGCGGTGCCAATGATTCAAGGCCTCGGCCCTCTGCTCCTCGGTGCCCCCAGCGACGCGCTGCGCCGCTTCCAGGATGTTCTCGCACAGCTGCTCGGTGCGAAGATCCACAAGCCGTTCACCGCGGCTCCCTGGCTCAGCCAGTGGCCACGGCTCGGTGGTTCCGCCTTGATGGAACCAAGTCACCGCCTCATCCACCGCCGTCTGGTTGCAGGTCTTCATCACCGCCAAGGCATCGCCTTGATGTCCTCCGATCTCCTCCGCGATCCGCGGCGGGTTGAAGAGAACGATTGCGTCTGTCATTGATTTCATGTGCACCCCTTGCACCCCGATTGAGATGCACCGGCAGGGCGGTCGGGTGTCCGCCTCTTCGGCCCGTCGGCCTATCCGGTGCAAACCTTCAGGCGACCGCTGCCAGCGGACGCTTGCCCTTCTTCGGCACGAACTGCACGCCGGCTTGCTCCAGCATCCACGCCTCAATGCGCTCGTGATGCACCCGCAGCAGGTCGAGCGGCCGCACGGTGTAGTGCTTCTCCGCCGTCGCGCTGGGCTTGTGGCCCATGATCTGCGCGACCACGCCTGCAGGTATGTCTAGCCACTCCGTCAGGCTCTTGAAGCTGCGGCGCAGGCCGTGGAGCGTCAGGCCTTCGATGCCGGCCACGGCGCACGCGCGGGCCAGCGCGAGGTTTGGGCTTGAGATCGGCCCGGCGGACTCGCCATCGCCTCGCGGCACGCTTGCGAAGACCCAGGCGTTGCGGCGCGGCAGGCCGGCCAGCAGGTGCTGCACGTACGGCGTCAGCGGGATCACGCGCGCGCCTTCCACCTTGTCCCGTATCGTCAGGCCGCGCCACTTCAGATTCAGGTCGCCCCATTGCAGGTCCAGCACTTCGCCTGGCCGCGCGCCGGTCAGCAGCACCGTCTGCAGGCATGCAGCGATGGTCGGGCTTCCGTCGGCCAGCACGGCTTCGAACCAGGCCGGCAGCTGCTCTTTCAGCAGGGCATCCTTCTTCACGCCAGCGCGGCCCAGCGCTTCGCGGGCCTTCTTGGTCTTCGCGGGGTTCACGGCCGACACTACGCCCTTGAACTCGTCGTGCTCTGCGCACCAGCCCAGGAAGGCCTTCAACAGGCGCCAGGCGAGGCGGGCGACTGTTGGGCGGGTCTTGGCCTCACGCGCGGCCCAATCGTCGATCACGGGGCCGCGCAGGTCTGCGAGGCGCATGTGCATGAAGCGGTGCAGCGGCCCGGCGATTGTGACGCCGCGGCCACGCGTACCGCGCAGCGCCGGCGCGCCGCCGGCGCGCGCGAGCCTCACATGGTCCTCATGGTGCCGATCGCCCCAATGCTCTTTCCGCTCTGCCAGGTACAACGTCCAGGCCTCGCCCACCGTGACGGCGTGCGCCGCGCGCTTGGCTGCGGCATCCTTGCGCTCCTGCTCGTGTAGCCGGTCGATCTCTCGCGGATCTTGGCCAGCGTCAACCATGACCCGCAGCCGGTTCGCTTCCTTGCGTGCAGCCTCAATGGACCAGGCGCTGACGGCGCCGATCGTGCGGCGGATCGTGTCGCGTCGGAGCTTGGCCTCGAAGACATAGGCCTTGGCGCCAGCGGCGGTGATGCGCACGCGAAGCCCTGGCGCCTTGCGATCCCGGAGGAACGCCTGCGCCTTGCCGGCCGGGCAGGTAAGTCGTTCGATCACGCCCACGGTCAGGTCATGAGCCTGTTCCAGGTCCAGCGGATCAGTCGCGCGCGCCCGTGCCATGTAGCCTTTCCATGTAGCCACCATGTAGCCACATTTCCCCAATTTCGCCGAATATCGTTCAACGCAGTCCTGTCCACGCATCCAGTGCGAATGCGCGTAAGGCGTTGATTTGTATTGATTGTACGGGTGAAGATCAACACGGGCGAACATGGCCCGGCTCGGACTCATAATCCGTTGGTGCCGAGTTCGACTCTCGGGGGCCCTACCAACACCCCTACGGCCTCATCCGGCCCTTGACGTCCCTTTACGGCCCATACGGCCCTTTACGGCCCTTTACGGCCCCCATCCGGCCTCCCCGGCTCCATGCACCTCCCGCGCCGCGGCCCGTTCGGCGTCGTCACGCAGGCCGCGCCCGGCCAATGTTCGCTACCGCACCGACAGGTGCCCGCGCCTGCCCCAAGCTGCGCCTCAATTGCTTGGTCGGGCTTGCGCGTCTCATGGCGCGCGGCGCCACATCCTGAGGCCGCGGCCCGCACGGGCGGTACACGCGCCGCACACAGGGCAACGGGCACGGGCTGCCTGCCACGCCTTCGCGATGCACCCACTCACGGCACCGGGGGTTTGCATGTCTCTTCGATCCACTCCACAGAATCCGCCCTCCGACGCGATCGGCCGCGACGCCGCGCAGATGGCCGCGCACATGCGCCAGTGCGATGCCGCCCGCGGCGACCGGTTCGGCCTTGCGGGCGCGCTGCAGCGCGTGTCGGTCGCCACGGCCGGGCGTCTGGTCACCGTTGCCTGCCTGGGCGCCGTGCTGGTCGCTGCGCTTGCCGTGTTCGGCTGAATCAGGCGCCGCTTGCAGCGCCCGCTGATCGACGGCCTTCCCGGGCTCAGCCCCTACGCGCGTGACTTGCTGGGCCGCCCCCGCGCACCTGCGGCCGCCCATGTGCGCGCCGAGCTGTTCGGCGTGCAGCGCTTTGCCGAACATGGGCACAGCCTGGCCCGCGCGCAGACGGTGTACCCGCCGGGCAAGGGGCCGCCCGGTGCCGGCTTCTTTCCGCGCGTGGCGCAGAACCTCGCCGCGCTGCGCAGTGCCTTCGACTACATCGCGCTGACCTCGCAGAACGGCCACTACATCTCGCCCGCGGCCGAATGGCTGCTGGACAACTTCCACCTCGTCGAAGCCCAGCTGCAGCAGATCCGCGAGGGTGTTCCGCGCCGCTACTACGCGCAGCTGCCCAAGCTGTCCGCGCCGCCCTTGGCAGGCCTGCCGCGCGTTTACGGCATCGCCTGGGCCTATGTGGCGCACACCGACAGCGTGCTCGACCAGACACTGTTCACCGCCTTCCTGGAGGCCTACCAGGACGTGGCCGAACTCGGCACCGGCGAACTGTGGGCGCTGCCCACCACCTTGCGCGTGGTGCTGCTGGAGAACCTGCGCCGCGTGGCGCAGGGCATCGCCGAGAGCAAGGTGGCGCGCGAGGTCGCGCATGCGGTGTGGGACGCACCGGCGCACCTGTCCGTGCCCCAGCTCGACGCGCTGCTCGCCGCCATGGATGGCATCGGCCAGCAAGCGGCCTACCTCACGCAGCTGTGGCAGCGGCTGCCGGTGGAGCGCGGCGACGATCCGCCGCCGGTGCGCGACTGGACCGAGCGGCACTGCGCGGACGGCCCCGCGCTGCTGGCCCGCGTACAGGGCGTGCAGGCGTCCACGAACCTCACGGTCGGCAACATCGTGACGACCCTGCGCCTGGTCGGGCAGGTGGAATGGTCCGACCTGATCGACCCCATCAGCCGCCCGCTGCGCGTGCTGCGCCAGCTGCCCAGCTTCGGCGAAGAGAGCGAACGCACGCGCCAGCAGATCACCAGCGCACTGGAGCAGGTCGCGCGCAGCAGCCGCCAGACCGAGCGCGCGGTGGCGCAGGCGGTGCTGCAGCGGGCCCTGGCCGCCGGCGCCGCGGAGCAGGGCGGCAGCGCCGCCGCCGCCACGGCGGGCTACCACCTCTTCGGCAATGGCCGGGCCGCGCTGCTGGCGCAGCTCGGGCCGCCACAGGCCGGGGGCGCGCGGCCAGGGCGGCGGTTCCGGCTGGGGCCGGATGCCACGCTGGCGCTGTGCCTGCTCATTGCCGCGGCCGGCACCGCCGTGCTGCTGGCCGCGGGGCTGCACCGGCTGCAGCGCCAGGACATGGCCGTGGCCGTGTCGCCCTGGCTGCTGGCCGCGGCGGCCGGGCTGTTCGCCATGCCGCTGTTCGAGGCCGTGATGGCGCTGCTGCACCGGCTGGTGGCCGAATCCACGCAGGTCGAACCCTTGCCCCGGCTCAGCTTCGCGGACGGCATTCCCGCGGCGCACCGTGTGCTGGTGGTGGTGCCGGCGCTGCTGACCTCGGCGGCCGCGGCGGTCGAGCTGGCGCAGGCGCTGGAGCGCCACTGGCTCGCCAACCGGGAGGCGCATGCCCAGTTCGCGCTGCTGACCGACTGGCCCGATGCCGACATCGCCACGCTGCCCGACGACCGGCCGGTGCTGCAGGCCGCGCTGGCCGAGATCGCCGCGCTGAACCAACGCCATCCGCCCGCGCCAGGGGAGCCGCCGCGTTTCGCACTGCTGCACCGGCCGCGCCGCTGGTGCTTCACGCAGCAGCGCTGGATCGGCTGGGAGCGCAAGCGCGGCAAGCTGGAGATGCTGCTGCGCCTGCTGGCCACCGGGAAGGGCCGCGGCTTCGTCGCGCTGGCACCCGGCCAGCGCCTGGCCGAACGCATCGCCTACGTGGTCACGCTGGACAGCGACACCATCCTGCCGCCCGGCACGCTGCGCGAGCTCGTCGCCGTGGCGGCCCACCCGCTCAATGCGCCCGTCGTCGATGCGCGCACGCGGCGCGTCACGGCTGGCTTCGGCATCCTGCAGCCACGCATCCTGGCGCCGCTGCCGGCGCGGGCCGAGCGCTCGCCGTTCCACTGGCTGTTCGCCGGCCAGTGCGGCATCGACCCCTACAGCGCCGGCGCGTCCGACATCTACCAGGACCTGTTCGGCAGCGGCTCGTTCACGGGCAAGGGCCTGCTGCACGTGCGCGCGCTGCACGCCGCGCTGGACCGCCGCCTGCCCGACGACGCGGTGCTGAGCCACGACCTGCTCGAAGGCACGCTGGCACGCTGCGCGCTGGTCAGCGACCTGGCCTTCGTCGAGGCGCACCCGCACCACGCGGGCGTGGCCGCGGCGCGCCTGCACCGGTGGATGCGTGGCGACTGGCAGCTGCTGCCGCTGATGCGCCACGCTCGCCACTTCGGCATCGATGCGCTGGGCCTGTGGAAGATGGCCGACAACCTGCGCCGTGCGCTGCTGGCGCCGGCCTGCGCGGCGCTGCTGGTGCTGGCGCTGTTCACCGCCGCCGTGCCGCTGGGCTGGGCATTGGCCGTCGTCGCCGCCGCGTTCGCGCTGGGACCGCTGCTGGGGGCGTGCGCGGCCCTGGTGCCCACGCGGCGTGGCATCGCGTGGCGCCACTTCCTCGCCGCGGGCGCCACCGAGCTGGCGCGCGCCGCGGGCGGCGCGGCCTGGCAGTGCGTGCAGCTGGCGGCGCAGAGCCGCCTGTCGCTGGATGCGGCCTTGCGCTCGCTGTGGCGGCTGGCCGTCAGCCGGCGCCGGCTGCTCGAATGGACCACGGCCGCGCAGGCGCAGGCGCAGGCCGGCGCGCGCCTCATCCCGTTCCTGCGCGTCGATGCACTGCCCACGCTGCTGTGCCTGGCGCTGGCCGGGGCGGCGACGCAGGGACCGCACCCCGGGCTGGGCCCGCTCATCCTGGGCCTGTGGGCCTGCGCACCGTTGCTGAGCTGGTGGGGCAGCCGGGTGCCCACGCAGCCAGACCAACCGCTCACACTGGCCGAGCGGGACTACGCCGGCACGCTGGCCCGCGACACTTGGCGCTTCTTCGAGCAGGTGGTCGGGCCCGACGACCACCACCTGCCGCCGGACAACCTGCAGATCGACCCGCAGCCCGCGCTGGCGCACCGCACCTCGCCGACCAACATCGGCATGTACCTGCTGGCGGCCTGCTGCGCCGAGCGCTTCGGCTGGATCGACCGCGGCGCGCTGGTCCTGCGCCTGGCCGCCACGCTGGACACCGTGGAGCGGCTCGACAAGCACCGCGGCCATCTCTACAACTGGTACGAGACCCGCACGCTGCAGGTGCTGGCGCCGGCCTACGTCTCCAGCGTGGACAGCGGCAACCTGGCCGGGCACCTCGTCGCCGTGGCGCAGGCCTGCCGCCTGCTGGCCGGCGACGGGCATGCCAGCGCGGCGGCCCTGCTGGCGCAGGCACAGCGCTGCGAGGCGCTGTGCGCCGCCATGGATTTCCGCGGCCTGTACGACGGCAAGCGGCACCTGTTCCACATCGGCCTGCGCGCCGACGACAACGCGCTCGACGCCGGCTACTACGACCTGCTGGCCTCGGAGGCGCGCCTGCTGAGCTTCCTGGCCATCGCCAAGGGCGACGTGCCGCGGCGCCACTGGTCGGCGCTGGGCCGCGTCTTCCTGCCGGTGGGCATGCGCGCGGGGCTCAAGTCGTGGTCGGGCTCGATGTTCGAGTACCTCATGCCGCTGCTGGTCATGGACGAGCCGCGCGGCAGCCTGTTGCGCGGCGCCAGCCGCGCGGCCGTGCAGGCCCAGCGTGCGTTCGCGCGGGTGCGCGTCCTGCCCTGGGGGGTGTCGGAGTCGGCCTATGCGGCACGCGACCACTCGCTGGCCTACCAGTACGCACCGTTCGGCGTGCCGCGGCTGGCGCTGCGGCGCACGCCGCTGGCCGAGCAGGTGGTGGCGCCCTATGCCAGCGCCATGGCGTCCATGGTGGCGCCGCAGGCGGCGCTGGCCAACCTGCAGCGGCTGCAGGCGCTGGGTGGGCGCGGCGAGCTGGGCTTCTTCGACGCGCTGGACTTCACCGCTGCCCGCCAGCTGGCCGGCCAGCCCGTCACGGTGGTGCGCAACTTCATGGCCCACCACCAGGGCATGGCGCTGGTGGCCCTGTGCAACCTGTTGTGCGAGGCCGCGCCGCGGCGCTGGTTCGCGGCCGCGCCGCTGGTGCGGGCGCACGCCACGCTGCTGCACGAGCGCACGCCGCGCCAGATCGTCGGCAGCGCCGATCCGCGCACGCCGCCCGAGCCGCAGGGCCAGGAGGCGGCGGCCGCGTTCCGTTCGCGCGCGATCGATCCGCTGGTGCGTGGCTTCCTGCCCACGCAGCTGCTGTCCAACGGGCGCTACACAGTGGCGCTGCGGCCCAATGGCGCAGGCGTGAGCCGCTGGCGCGCGTTCAACGTCAGCCGCTGGCGCGACGACCCGCTGCGCGACGACCATGGCAGCTTCCTCTACGTGCGCGAGGCCGGCCGCCTGGCGCCGACCTCGCTGACCGCGCTGCCGGCCCCGGGCGCCGGTTGGGCCTACCGCTGCCTGTTCCTGGCCGACCGGGTGCAGTTCGATGCCCAGGGCGATGGCCTGCGCCTGCGCACCGTGGTGCGGATCAGCCCGGAGGACGACACCGAGCTGCGCACCGTCACGCTCCACAACGAGGCGCCGGCCACGCGCGTGCTGGAGCTGATCTCCTGCTTCGAGCCCGTGCTGTCCAACCCCAAGGCCGACGAGGCGCACCCGGCATTCGCCAACCTGTTCGTGCGCACGCACTGGCGGCCCGAATGGCGTGCGCTGCTGCTCGAGCGCCGGCCGCGCCTGCCCGGCGAGCCGGTGGTGGCCGCCGCGCATTTCCTGGGGGCGGCCGAGTGCACCGTCCTGTCGGTCGATGGCATGACGGACCGGCGTGCCTTCATCGGCCGCAACCGCACGCTGGCCACGCCGGCGCTGCACGCGCAGCCCGTTGGCGCAGACGGCCAGCCCAGCACCGGCCTGGACCCGATCGCCGGCCTGCGCGTGCGGTTGTCCATCGGTCCGGGCGAGACGGCGAGCCTCACCTTCGGCACCACCGCGGGCGAGAGCCTGGAAGGCCTGTACCCCAGCATCGACCGCTACATGCAGCCCACGCAGGTCGAGCGCGCCGCGCGGCTGTCCGCCACGCTGGCGCAGGTGCGCATGCGCGACCTGGGCGCAGATCCCCAGCGCGACTTCGCGCTGCAGGACCTGGCCACCATCCTCACCTACACCACGCCGCGCGCCACGCAGGAGCGCGGCCTGGTCGACCTGCGCGCGCTGTGGCGTTTCGGCATCTCCGGCGACAAGCCCATCGTGCTGGTGCGCATCCATGGTCCGCTCGGCATGGGGCTGCTCCATGCCCTGCTGCGCGCCCAGCC
Source organism: Pseudorhodoferax sp. Leaf274 (assembly GCF_001422445.1). Classification (GTDB taxonomy): domain Bacteria; phylum Pseudomonadota; class Gammaproteobacteria; order Burkholderiales; family Burkholderiaceae_C; genus Pseudorhodoferax. The sequence continues at coordinate 846,729 of NZ_LMNA01000030.1, read as the reverse complement.
CTGGTGGGGCTTCGGTGGCGTGGCCTGCGACGTGGTGGTGCTCAACGGCGAACCCGATTCCTACGCCATGCCGTTGCAGCGCGGCATCGAGGCCCTGCGCAGCGCGGTGGCGCAGCAGGTGCGGCACAGCTTCGCGCGCGAGGACGTGGCCGACTTCCACCTGCTGCGCGAGCGCGAGATCGCGCCGCACGAACAGGCGGCGCTGGCCGCGCTGGCCCGGGCCGTGTTCACGGCCGATGGCCGCCCGCTGGAGGTGCAGGTGGCCGCGCTGCGCGATGCGGCCGAACGCGCCGCCCCGCTGCCGGAGAGCGTGGCGGCGGGCATGGCGCTGCCCTGGGCGGCGGCGACGCCCGCTGTGCCGGCGACCGCAGCATCGGCTGCAGCGACGACCGCAGCGACGACCCTCCCGGCCTGCGCACCCAGTGGCCGGTTCGACGCCGCCACCGGCGAATACTGCGTCGACATCGGCGCCGACCGCCCCACGCCTCGGCCCTGGGTCAACGTGATCGCCAACAGCGGCTTCGGCTTCCAGGTGTCCGAGTCGGGCGTCGGCTACACCTGGGCCGTCAACAGCCGGCTGCACCAGCTCACGCCGTGGTCCAACGATCCGGTCCGCGACCCCGCCTTCGAGCACTACCTCCTGCAGGACCTGGACACCGGCGCCGTGCTGCCGCTGCTGCCGGCCAACGCCGGCGGCCAGGTGGTGCACCGCGTGCGGCACGGCCAGGGCTACAGCGTCTTCGAATGCGCGCACCAGCAGCTGGCGCTGCAGGCCACCTTCTTCGCCGACCGCGACGACGCCGTCAAGCTGGTGCAGGTGCGCGTGCACCACACCGGCAGCGGCCGGCGCCGCCTGCGCGTGCTGGCGCTGGCCGAGTGGCAGCTGGGCGCGGCCCGCGGCCAGCGTCGCACCCTGCACACCTGGAAACCGCAGGAGCTGCCGGCCGTGTTCGCGCAGCAACGCGAATCGAGCGCCGGCTTCGGCGGCAGCACCGCCTTCCTGATGCTGACCGGCCTGGACGGCCTGCAGTGGAGCTGCGACCGGGGCGCGTTCTTCGGCCCCGGCGGCACGCTGGAGCTGCCGGCGCGGCTGGCGCAGCGCCAGGGCAGCGGCCTGGATGCGTGCGGCGCTGTCGCCGCCGATGCCGTGCTGGATGCCGGCGCCCAGGCCGTGGTGTGCTTCGTGCTGGGCCACGCCGACACGGCCGACGCCGCCACGGCCCTGGCGCGGCGCTGGCAGCACCAGGATGCCGGGGCGGCGCTGCTGCGCGTGCGCGGCTTCTGGGACGAGCTGCTGGGCCGCGTGCAGGTGCGCACGCCCGACCCCTTGTTCGACGTGATGGTCAACCGCTGGCTGCTGTACCAGACGCTGTCGTGCCGCATCTGGTCCAAGGCCGGCTTCTACCAGGCCGGCGGCGCCTCGGGCTTCCGCGACCAACTGCAGGATGCGATGGCGTTCGCGCTGTGGGACCCGGCACGGCTGCACGCGCAGATCCTGGCCTGCGCGGCCCGCCAGTTTCCCGAAGGCGACGTGCAGCACTGGTGGCACCTGCCGGGCGGCGCCGGCGTGCGCACGCATTTCTCGGACGACCTGCTGTGGCTGCCGCTGGCCTGCACGCGCTACGTCGAGACCACGGGCGAGGCCGGGCTGCTCGACCAGCGCGTCGCCTTCATCGACGGCCCGCCGGTCCCGCCCGGTGCGGAAGACCTCTACGCCACGCCCACCGCCAGCGTGGCCACCGCCAGCATCTACGAGCATGCCGCGCGCGCGATCGACAAGAGCCTGAACACGGGCCGGCACGGCCTGCCGCTGATGGGCTCGGGCGACTGGAACGACGGCATGAACCGCGTCGGCCATGCCGGCCACGGCGAATCGGTGTGGCTGGGCTGGTTCCTGTGCAGCGTGGTCGACGGCTTTGCACCCTATGCCGAAGCGCGCGGCGAGCATGCGCGGGCCCGGCGCTGGCGCGCGGCGCGCGCGGGCTGGACGGCGGCGCTGCACGGCGCGGGCTGGGACGGCGACTGGTTCCGGCGCGCCTTCTTCGACGACGGCAGCCCGCTCGGTGCGAGTACCAATGCGGAATGCCGAATCGACCTGATCGCGCAGGCCTGGTCGGTGCTGTCGTGTGCCTCGCAGCCCCGCTACACCCAGGCGGCCATGGCGGCGGTGCAGGCCCGGCTGGTGGACAGCGACGCCGGACTGCTGCGCCTGCTGGACCCGCCGTTCGCGCAGTCCGAGCCGAGCCCGGGCTACATCCAGGCCTACCCGCCCGGCGTGCGCGAGAACGGCGGGCAGTACGCGCATGCGGCCGTCTGGGCATTGATGGCCCAGGCCACGCAGGGCGACAGCGCGGCTGCCTGGCGCAGCTGGCGCGGACTGAGCCCGGCGCACCGCGCCGCGCACGCCGAGCAAGGCCCGCGCTACGAACTCGAGCCCTATGTGATGGCCGGCGACATCTACAGCGCGCCGCCCTACGTGGGCCGCGGCGGCTGGAGCTGGTACACCGGGTCGGCCGCCTGGATGCACCGCGCGGCGGTGGAGACGCTGCTGGGCCTGCGCGTGCATGGCGGGCGCTTGTGCCTGGTGCCGTGCGTGCCGGACGACTGGCCCGGCTTCGAGCTGGTGCTGCGACTGGGGGCGCACCGGATCACGGTGCAGTACGGCAGCGTCCCGGCCATCGCGGCGGCGGCCGTGCACCGCCTGGCAGTGGGCGAGTGGATCGACTGGCGCCGCCTGCCCACGGACGCCGTGCTGTGCATCGCGTCTGCAGCTCCGGTGCCGGCGCCGGCTCCGGCTTCAGCGTGCACACGGCCGTGAGCGTCGGCGCAGGCCGGCGTCGCCGAGTGTGCGGCACCGTACAGATGGGCCCGCGCCGCCTCGGCACCATGCGGCATGGGCAGAGGAACCGTGGTGGCCGTCGAATCCAGCAGCCGCCTGTTCGCGTTGCGGCTCGCCGATGGCAGTGCGCGCGTGTTCTCGCAGCACTCGGGCCTGCCGGTACAGGTGGGCGAGTTGCTGGTCGGCTACACGGACATTACCGGGTTCCGCCTCTTCGCCTACGGCGGCGGCTTCTGCCGGGCCTACTGCGAAGCCGGTCCGCTCAGCCACGAGGTGGCACTGGGCTTGCTCCTGTCGCAGTTGCTGCAGATGCCTGCCGGCGCCCCTCCTTCCAGCGAGAAAGAAAGCCATGTCGACCGAAGCCTTCTTCCATGACGATTCCGGCACCGTCCGGTTCTGGGTGCAGCTGGACCAGGGGCACATCGGCGCCATGGTCCGCAAGGAGACGCTGCACTACCGCTTCCACCCCCAGGGGGTGAACGACGATCCACTGGCCACCTACCGCGACCACGCCGCGGAGATCGACAGCGCCGTGCGGCGCCGCGTGGCCGCGGGCTCGGCCGAGCCCATCCTGCTGCGCGATGGGGACATCGCGCCGCGTCCAGGCGCCGGCACCGGGCGCTAGCGCAGCGGGCCGCCAGGGCCCCGCGTGTTCAGGTGGGGTTGCCCTTGGTCGCGTAGCGCCGGTGGTCGTTGGACCCGGCCCGCACGGCGAGCTCGGCCGACGGCACATAGGGCACGCGCATCGCGCTGTTGACGTGGGTCCGCGGCAGCACGGTGGCCGACGGCGCCGGGCCCTGGGGCATGTCGGTCTTGGGTGTGGAGGTCATCGTCGTTCCAATGCGTGAGTTGAAGGATTGTGGGAAGGATTCGGTGGGGGCTTTTTCGGCCCATCCGCGCATCATGGACCCTTTTGCACGGCATCCGCTGTGCGGTGGGTAACCGACATCGCGTCGGACGGCCTGCCGTCTGCGCGCCGCCCCGTGCAAGGCTTGCCCGCCTACGGTGCGAGCGGCGCCGCGATGACGCCGGCGGTGCGCGCGGCTGGCCATGATGGCTGCTTCTTCACTCAAGGCGCGCCACCATGCAGACCTGCAGGTCGATCGGCGCGCCTCCCGGCCATCAGGCGCCGGCATTCCAGTCCTTCTGGATGGGAGGCTACGAGGGCGCGGACCACGTGAACGGCCATGGCCTGGCGCTGGACCCGAACGCCCGCAACGGGCACCGGCATCGTCTCGACGAGGACTACGCGGCGCTGGCGCGCTGCGGATTGCGCACCGTGCGCGAGAGCATCGGCTGGCGCCTCCTGGCGCAGCGCGGCGATGCCGGCCTGGAGGCCCTGCAGTCCCAGGCCCGGTGCGCCGCCGCCCACGGCCTGCAGGTGGTGTGGACCTTGATGCACTACGGCTGGCCGGCGGGCCTGGACCCGTTCGCCGATCCCGACGGCTTCGTCGCCGCGTTCGTGCGGCATGCGCGGCAGGTGGCGCAGGTGCTGGAGGGTGTCGAGGGGCCGCGACCGGTCTACCAGCCCATCAACGAGATCTCGTTCCTGGCCTGGGCCGCGAGCAGCACCGGCCTGATCCACCCCTACCTGCCTTCGCAGCCCGAGCGCGGCCTGCAGCTCAAGCGCACGCTGGTGCGCGCCACCTTGCGCGCCATCGACGCGGTCCGCGCGCTGGCACCGGTGGCGCGCTTCCTGCACACCGACCCCGTCGTCCACGTGGAGCCGCCGCGCGGCGCAGGGCCGGGCCACTGCGCCGCAGCCGCGCACGCGGCGGGCAGCCAGTTCGAGGCCTGGGACATGCTGTGTGGCCGCCTGGCGCCCGAGCTCGGCGGCGCGCCGCACTACCTCGACCTGCCTGGGCTCAACTACTACCACGACAACCAGTGGGAAGACGGCTCGGGCGCGCGGCTGCACTGGCATCTGCACGACCCGCGCCGGCGCCCGTTCCACACGCTGGCGGCGGCGGTCTGGCAGCGCTACGGCCGGCCGCTGTGCGTGGCCGAGACCGGCCACGTGGGGGCAGGGCGCGCCGACTGGCTGGACCACATGGCCGGCGAGGTCGCGGCGTGCCGCGCCCGCGGCATCCCCATTGCCGGCCTGTGCCTGTACCCGCTGATCGACCGGCCGGACTGGCAGGACAGCGGCCACTGGCACCACAGCGGCCTGTGGGACGTCCCGGGCGCCGACCTGGGCGACTTCACGCGCCGCCTGCACCAACCCTATGCCGAGCGCCTGCAGCACTGGCAGCAGGTCTTTGCCGCCGCGCCACCCCTTTTGCAACCCACCACGACGGAAAACTCCATGACGACCATCATCGCCTTCTCACACCTGCGCTGGGACTTCGTGTACCAGCGTCCCCAGCAGGTGCTGTCGCGCCTGGCGGGCCGCCATCCCGTGCTGTTCGTCGAAGAGCCGGTCACGGGCGCCGGGCCGGCCCGGCTCGAACACTACAGCCCCTGTGCCGGCGTCGTGGTGCTGCGCATGCACGTGCCCGGGCAGGGCGCCGGCTTCGCCGACGTGCACCTGGCCGCCATGCGCGAGCTGCTGCACGAGTACCTGGCGGAGCACGCGGTGGACGACTACCTGCTGTGGTTCTACACCCCCATGGCGCTGCCCATGGCGCGGGGCCTGCGGCCGCGCGGCATGGTCTACGACTGCATGGACGAGCTGTCCGCCTTCGACTTCGCGCCGCCGGCCCTGATCGCGCGCGAGGATGCGCTGTTCCGCCAGGTCGACCTGGTCTTCACCGGCGGGCGCAGCCTGTACGAATCCAAGCGCAGCCGCCATGGCGACGTGCACTGCTTCCCGAGCAGCGTGGACCACGCGCATTTCGGCCGCCGCGACGTGGCCGACCATGCCGACCAGGCCGCGCTGCCGTTCCCGCGCCTGGGCTACTACGGCGTGATCGACGAGCGGCTCGACCTGGCGCTGGTCGCGGCGTTGGCCGACGCGCGCCCGCAGTGGCAGATCGTGATGGTCGGCCCCGTCGCCAAGCTGGACCCGGCGCAACTGCCGCGGCGCCCCAACCTGCACTGGATGGGCCAGCGCCGCTACGACGAGCTGCCGGCCTTCCTGGCGGGTTGGCAGGCCTGCCTGATGCCGTTTGCGCTGAACGCGTCCACGCGCTTCATCAGCCCGACCAAGACCCTCGAATACCTGGCCGCCGGCAAGCCGACCGTCAGCACGCCGGTGCGCGACGTGGCGCAGCAGTACGGGCACGTCGTGCCGATCGCCGATTCGGCGCCCGCGTTCCTGGCCGCATGCGACAGGCTGCTGGCCTGGACGGCCGACGAACGCGCGTCGTTCGAGCAGGCCGCCGCGGCCATCGTGGCCGACACCTCGTGGGACCGCACGGCCGCGGCGATGCAGCTGCTGCTGCGCCGCTTCGATGCCGCCGGCGGCGCACCCGCGCGCCGGCCGACCACCGAACCCGCGCCCACGGCCTGAGCAGCATGGCCCACATCGCCATCGTCGGCGCCGGCTTCTCCGGCGCCGTGCTCGCCCGGCAGCTCGGCCAGGCCGGCCACCGCATCGACGTGTTCGACACCCGGCCGCACGTGGCCGGCAACTGCCACACCGCGCGCGACCCCGCCAGCGGCGTGATGCTGCACACCTACGGCCCGCACATCTTCCACACCAGCGACGAGCGGGTCTGGAAGTACATCCGCGGCTTCGGCGAGTTCGTGCCCTTCGTCAACCGCGTCAAGGCGGTCAGCGCCGGCCGGGTGTACTCGCTGCCGCTGAACCTGCTGACGATCAACCAGTTCGCCGGCCAGACCTTCTCGCCGGCGCAGGCCATGGCGTACTTCGCGCAGATCGGCGAGCCCGGCGAGGGCGAGCCGGCCAACTTCGAGGAGCAGGCGCTGCGCCTGATGGGCCGCGCGCTGTATGCGGCCTTCTTCGAGGGCTACACCACCAAGCAGTGGGGCATGGCGCCGGCCGCGCTGCCCGCCAGCATCCTCAAGCGCCTGCCGGTGCGCTTCAACTACGACGACAACTACTACGCCAGCCGCCACCAGGGCATCCCGCGCGAGGGCTACACCGCCGTCGTCGAGCGGCTGCTGGACCTGCCGAACGTGGCCGTGCACCTGGGTGCACGCTTCGACCGCGCGCAGGCGGGCGGCTACGACCACGTGTTCTGCAGCGGACCCATCGACGCCTGGTTCGGCTGCGACGAGGGCCGGCTCGGCTACCGCACGCTGGACTTCGTGCGCGAGGACCATGCCGGCGACCACCAGGGCAATGCCGTCATCAACTACTGCGACACCACGGTGCCGTGGACGCGCATCTCCGAGCACAAGCACTTCGCGCCCTGGGAGCAGCACGCCGACACCGTGGTCTTCAAGGAGTACAGCCGCTTGTGCGAGGCCGGCGACACGCCGTACTACCCGATCCGGCTGGTCGCCGAGAAGGCGCTGCTGGCCCACTACGTGGGCCGCGCGCGGCGCGAACCGCACGTGACCTTCGTCGGCCGGCTGGGCACCTACCGCTACATCGACATGCACGTGACGATCGCCGAGGCGCTCGACGTGGCCGACCGCTACGAGGCCTGCCGCCGGTCGGGCGAGGCCATGCCGAGCTTCGTCGTCGACCCGCTGGGATAGGGCGGACGTCGGCCCAGGCGGCCGGGCAGGCCATTTCCGGACACGCAGGCGGCCTGCTTGACTCCGCTGGCCGCACACGCCCGGGCGCGTACTGGCTGCTCCCCATCCACCCGAGAGAACCACACCATGCCCACCACCTACAACCAGACCCCCGGCAGCATGCAGCCCGTGCACCGCGACCCGGTGCTCAATGCCCTGGACTACATCGCCCTGGTGCTGCTCATCGTCGGCGGGCTCAACTGGGCCAGCGTCGGGCTGTTCCAGTTCGACCTTGTCGCCGCGGTGTTCGGCGTGATGTCGATCGCCACGCGCTTCATCTACGTGCTGGTCGGCCTGGCGGCGATCTATGCCATCGCCCTGTGCGTGCGCTGGGCTGGCAAATGAGCCTGCAGCAGCCACACTGAGCCACAGAGCGCATCGCCCTGGCACGCTGCCCCGTGCAGCGCAGGGCGCCCGGCCCGCCGGCCGCGGCTGCGCAGGCCGTGGAACCGGCCACCCCAGGACCTCGTGCCGCACGAAGATGCGTCTGCATGAGGCCGCGCCGCGCATTTCGGGCCGCCGGCCGTGTGCTTTGCGATTACAGTCCAGCCCACGGCGTGCCACGTCCGGAACATCCCGGCTGGCCTTGCAGGCGCCCCCAGCTCCCAGCTTTTCAGCTTCCCTGTTTCCCAGCCCCGGCTTGCCCGCCGGGCCAGCCCGCTGCGCGATGCGTCGCATGCGCCGTCCAGGCGCCGAGCGCCGCGCGCCGCATGTCCCGCAACCCGGTGTGAGAGGAGCGCTCCTTGGATGGCACTGAATTCCCACCGGATGGGCTCGAAGACGCACCCGCGCAGTCGCTGACCTATGTCGCCGTCGGTGCCTCCGCAGGCGGCCTGCACGCGTTGCGCGAGCTGTTCGCCGCCGCGGTGGCCGATCCGCAGCTGGCCTACATCGTGATCACCCACCTCCCGATCGACCATGTCAGCCATCTGGCCGACCTGCTGGGCCGTGCAGGGTCCGTGCCGACCGCCGATGCGGCGAGCGGCGAACGCCTGGAGGGCGGGCGCGTCTACGTGATGCCGCCCGGCAGGCTCATGGGCCTGCACCAGGGCAGGGTCTTCTTCGACCCGGTGCCGCAGCAGCTGCGGCCGGTGCCCAAGCCGATCGACTTCTTCATGACCTCCATGGCCGAGGATGCGGGCGACCGCTGCGTGGGCGTGGTGCTGAGCGGCACCGACCACGACGGCACGGTGGGCCTCAAGGCCGTCCGCGCGGTGGGCGGGTTGACGATCGTGCAGACCCCGGTCACGGCCGAGTTTCCCGACATGCCCAACAGCGCCATCGGCGCACACACCGCCGACCTGGTGCTGGCGCCGGCGGCGGTGTCATCGGCGCTGTCCGACTTCCTGGGCGTGCAGAACGCCGGGCGCGAATTGCGCGCGGCGCCGGTCTTTTCGGAGACGGCACCGTCCGCGCTGCGCGAAATCCTGGAGCTGGTGCTGGCGCGCACGGGCAGCGACTTCCGGCAATACCGCCCCGGGATGTTGCAGCGCCGGCTCAAGCGGCGCATGTCCATGACGCGCTGCGCGCACGTGTCCGATTACATGGCCCTGCTCACGGAATCGCCCGACGAGGCCAGCGCCCTGGGCTCGGAGTTCCTGATCGGCGTGACCAACTTCTTTCGCGACCCCGATGTGTGGCTGGAGCTGGAGCACACGGTGCTGGCGCCCCTGGTCGCGCAGCTGGCCCGCGACGATGCCTCGTTCAGGGTGTGGACGCCCGCGTGCTCCTCGGGTGAGGAGAGCTACTCCATCGCCATGGTGCTGCTCGACCTGTTCGGCGGCCACGGGCTCGACGGCATGGTGCAGGTGTTCGGCACCGACATCGATGGCGAGGCGCTCGCCGTGGCGCGGCAGGGCCTGTACCACGACAGCATCGTCTCGTCCGTCGCCACCGAGCGGCTGGACCGGTTCTTCGAGCGCCGGCGCGGCATGTTCGCCGTCCGCTCGAGGCTGCGCGATGCCGTCACCTTCGCGCCGCAGAACCTGGTGCAGGACACGCCGTTCTCGCGGCTCGACCTGATCTGCTGCCGCAACCTGCTGATGTACTTCGAGCCGCGCCTGCAGGACCGGGTGTTCCAGCTCTTCCATTTCGCGCTCAAGCCGGGCGGCCTGCTCTGGCTCGGCAAGGCGGAGTCGCTGGCGCCTGCCCACGCGGCGCTCTTCGAGCAGGTCTCCGGTCCCTTGCGGCTGTACCGGCGCATCGGCGGGCGGTCGTTCCTGCCGGGCGGGTTCCACGCCAAGGCGTTCCCGGCGGATGCCGCAGGGCGGGCGGGCGGCGATCTGCGCCAGCCCCTGGCCGCCGACATCCTGCGGGCCCACCTGGACGGCCGCAAGGCGACGGCCGCTATCCTCGTCGACCGCGAGGGGCGGGCGCTGCATTTCTGGGGCCAGACGGGCCGTTTCCTGGAGCCCCAGGGCGACGCGACGCTGGAGCTGCTGCGCCTGCTGCGCAAGGAATTGCGGCCTTCGGCCCGCATCGTGCTGCGGCAGGCCACGGAGAGCGACCAGCCGGCCAGCCGCAGCCTGGCATTGCCCGCGCGGCGCGACCCGTCCGTGCGCCAGCACGTCGACCTGCTGGCCGAGCGCGTCGACCGGTTCGCGGCGAACGGCATGGTGATCGTCACGTTCACGGTCGCGCCCATGGAGCAGTCGGCCGTGCCCGACGGCCCTGCGCAGCCGGGTTCGTTCGAGCTGGAGATGCTGCAGAACCGGCAGGAACTGGCCCTGGCCCTGGACGATGCGGAGCGCACGAACGAGGCCTTGCGCATGGCCAACGAGGAATCGTCGGCCCTGTACGAGGAGGTGCAGGCCTCCAACGAGGAGCTGGAAAGCTCCAAGGAAGAACTGCAGGCCTTGAACGAGGAGCTCTCGACGGTCAACGCCCAGCTCGAGGACAAGATCGCCGACACGCTGCACAACGCCGACGACCTGCGCAACCTGCTGGACAGCACGCACGTGGCCACCCTGCTGCTCGATCCGCAGTTGCGGCTGCGCCGCTTCACGCCGCTGGCGGGAGAGCTGTTCCGGCTGCGCGCCGGCGACGAGGGCCGCCCGCTCAGCGACATGGCAGCGGCCGTGCACGACACCGCGCTGTTCGACGATGCCCAGGCCGTGCTGCGCACCGGCGAGGCCGCCGAGGCGGAAGTGCCGGGCCAGCGGGCGACGACCTGGCTGCGCAGGATCCTGCCGTACGTGGGGCACCAGGGCCGCACCGAAGGCGTGGTCGTGACCTTCGTCGACGTGACCGTGCTGCGCGCGGCGGCGCGCCAGGTCGGCCAGCTGGAAGCCCTGCTGAACGACTCCAACGACGCGGTCTACAGCTGCGGCCTGGACGGGCGCATCCTGGCGTGGAACAAGGGCGCCGAACGCATCTACGGCCACCGCCGGGAGGACGTCATCGGCATGCCGTTGGACGTGCTGTCGGCCGCCACCGGCGAAGCCCCGGGCCAGGGCGCGGACGCGGCCATCGCCGAAGGCGTCCGCAACGGCGCGCTGGGCCCGGTGGACGTGGAGCGGCGCACCAAGGCGGGCCGGGTCGTCACGGTGTCGATGTCGGCCACGGCGCTGCGCGACGACCTGGGCGCGGTGCACGCGCTGCTGTTCACCGAGCGGGACATCTCCGAACGCCTGCGGATCGACAGCGAGATCCGCTTCCGCCGGCTGGCCGACGACATCCCCGCGCTGCTGCGGGTGGAGGACTCGGCCGGGCGCACCGAGTACGTGAACCGCAGCTGCATCGAGTTCGTCGGCCATGCCGCCGACGGCCTGCTGGGCAAGGGTTGGCTGGAGTTCGTGCACCCGCAGGACCGGGACCACTACCTGGACGAGTGCGCGGCCGCACGGGCCGGGCGGCGTGCCCTGGACAGCGACATCCGCCTGCAGCGCCACGACGGCGCCTACCGGTGGATGCGCTCCATGAGCGTTCCGCACGTGGACGTGTCCGGTGCGTTCGCCGGCTACGTCGCCCTGATGGTGGACGTGGAAGACCGCAAGCTTGTCGAGATGCAGCTGGTCGATGCCGACCACCGCAAGGACGAGTTCCTGGCCATGCTGGCGCACGAGCTGCGCAACCCGCTGGCGCCGATCCGCAGCGCCGTGGCGATGCTGGGCCGGGCCGGGCTGCCCGATGCGCGCGCCGAATGGGCGGTCGGCATGATCGACCGCCAGGTGGCGCTGATGGCCAGGCTGCTCGATGGCCTGCTCGACGTGGCCCGCATCGCACGCGGCAAGTTGACGCTGGACCTGGCGCCCGTCGAGCTGCTGGTGGCCGTGCAGAGGGCAGTCGAGATCAGCCAGGCGCCCGTCGACGCGCGCCGGCAGACGCTGACGGTGCACTGCCCGGCCGAACTGGTGGTGGAGGGTGACCTGGTGCGCCTGACCCAGGTGTTCGCCAACCTGCTGAACAACGCCTCCAAGTACACGGACGAGGGGGGCGCCATCGCGCTGACGGTGGCCGCGGTGGATGCCCAGGTGTGCGTGCGCGTCGAGGACAACGGCGCCGGCATCTCCGCGGAGATGCTGCCGCGCGTGTTCGACCTGTTCGCGCAGGCCGACACCACGCTGGACCGTGCCAAGGGCGGCCTGGGGCTGGGGTTGACGCTGGTCCAGCAGCTGGTGCAGCTGCACGGCGGCAGCGTGCAGGCGCACAGCGCGGGGCTCGGAACTGGCAGCACCTTCACCGTGTGCCTGCCGCTGCTCGCACGCCGGGCCGCGCCGGCCGCCGATGGCGCAGTGCCGCGCGAGCGCAGCAGCGCGCAGTCGCGCAGCGTCCTGGTGGTGGACGACAACGTCGACGGTGCCGACGGCCTGGCCCAGGTGCTGGCGCTGGATGGCCACCTGGTGGCCACCGCCTACGACGGCCACGAGGCCGTGCACAAGGCCGCGACGGTGCGGCCCGACGTGGTGGTGCTGGACATCGGCCTGCCGGGCATGGACGGCTACCAGGTCGCGCGCGTGCTGCGCGGAAGCGCGGCGACGGCTGGCGCCACCCTGATCGCGCTGACCGGCTATGGCCAGCCCGAGGACCTGGCACGGTCCAAGGCTGCGGGGTTCGACCGGCACCTGGTCAAACCCGTCGACCTGGATGTCCTGTCGCAGATGGTTGCGGCGGCGCCGCTGCGAGGCGGCTGACCCGCTGACCGGCTCGCGCAGGCCCCTGCCGCACTAATGGTGCGGCAGGCCTTCGAGCAGCAGCCTGTCGTATTCCTTCTTCACCACCGCATAGCATTCGCAGGAGCGGTCTTCGAGCGCGGGGCGGTCCAGCACGGTGATGTGGCCGCGCGCGTAGCGGATCAGCTTGGCCTTCTGCAGCTTGAGCGCGCTTTCGGTGACGCCCTCGCGCCGCACGCCCAGCATGTTGGCGATGAGCTCCTGCGTCATCGCGATCTCGTTGCCGTCCAGCCGGTCCAGGCTCAGCAGCAGCCAGCGGCACAGCTGCTGGTCCACGGTGTGGTGGCGGTTGCAGGCCGCCGTCTGCGCCATCTGCGTGATGAGGGCCTGCACGTAGCGCAGCAGCAGGCTGAGCACGGGGGCCCGCGTGATCGCTTCCTTGATCGCCTGGGCGGGCAGGCGAAAGCCGTGCCCCGCGCACTGCACGACGCCGCGGCTGGGCGTGGATTCGCCGCCCATGAACAGCGAGACGCCGACGACGCCCTCGTTGCCGGTGATCGCGATCTCGGCCGATGCGCCGTTCTCCATCACATACAGCAGCGAGACGATGGCGGTCGTGGGGAAGTAGACGTAGCGCTGCCGGACGCCGGACTCGTACAGCACCTGGCCCAGCGGCATCTCGACGAATTCGAGCAGGGGCTCCCAGCGCGCCCGCTCTGCCGCGGAGAGCGCTTCGATCAGGAGGTTGCGGCGGGGGTCGCGCGGTGCGCCACGCCGCAGGTTCGAATCGGGTTGCACGGAGGCGGTTCCTTCGGAGGCAGATCAGCGCCGACCTTGCCACATGCAGGGGGCTGCGTATGTACGGTATCGAACATACACGCCCCGGCCTGTGCGCGTGCAATGCCCCCACTATGTGCGCCGGCAGACGGTGCGCAGGCCGGCCGCGGCCCAGACTGCCCGGATGACCAGCCATGTGCCACCGCAGCGCCCCGCCCCACAGAACCAGCTGCTGGCCCGGCTCGGCGTGGCCGAAGGCCGCCGCCTGCTCGCGCGCTGCGAGACCGTGCAGCTGCGGCCCGCCGACGTGCTGAGCGAACCCGGCGCGCCCATGCGGCACGTGTACTTTCCGCTGCAGGGCTTCATCTCCATGGTGGCCATGATCGAGGGCGACCGCGGCGTCGAGGTCGGCATGGTGGGCAACGAAGGCATGCTGGGCTCCCAGGTGGTGCTGGGCGTGGCGGCCGCGCCATTTCACGCGCTGGTGCAGGGGCCGGGCACGTGCCTGCGGATGGGCGCCGACACGCTGCGCAGCGAGCTGGCCCGCAGCCCCGCACTGGTGGGCGTGCTGCACCGCTACGTCTACGTGCAGATGGCCCAGATGGCGATCTCGGCTGGTTGCCTGCGCTTTCACCTGATCGGGCCGCGGCTGGCGCGCTGGCTGCTGATGACGCACGACCGCGCGCACGCCGACGGCTTCGGCGTGACCCAGGAGTTCCTGGCCTACATGCTCGGCGTGCGGCGCGCCGGCGTCTCGGCCGCGGCGGGGGCCTTGCAGCAACGCGGCTTGATCCACTACCGGCGCGGCAGCTTCACCGTGCTGGACCGCCGCGGGTTGGAGGCGATGGCCTGCAGCTGCTATGCGGCAGGCCAGCGCTCGCATGCCGAGATGCTGGCTTAGCCGGCTTCCAGGCCGCGGCCGGGCCGGGGCCCGGCGTTGCCGCACGGCGTGTCGGCCGACGCCGCCTGGCGCCATCGGCCGCGCCGCGCGGCCCTCGGACCTGTCAGACTCGCTTGGCGACCTTCCTGGTGCCCTGGCCGCGCCCTGCATCTGAGCGCACTGCAGCAACGAGGTGAGGCCATGCCTTTCGACGACAGCCATGCGGCCCGGTTGGCGGCCGGGAGTGCCGCGCCGACCGCCTGCGCGCGACCCCGCCCCTCCATGGAACGCACCCGATGACGGAACCTCTCCTCCTGACCACCGCAAGGATCACGACCTTCGACGGCGACCGGCTGCTCACCGGCGCCAGCGGCTTCTTCTTCGAGCGCGCGGAGCGGCTCTTCTTCGTGACGAGCCGGCATGTCCTGCAGGATGCGCCCAGCAATCACCATCCCAACCGCATCGAGATCGAGCTGCATGTCGATGCGGTCAACCTCACGCGCTCCACCATGCTCTCGGTCTGGCTGTTCCAGGACGGCAGGAGCCAGTGGCGCCAGGGCTCCGATTCGGGGGGCGAGATCGACGTGGCCGTGGTCGAGATCGACCGCGCCACGCTGCCCGCGTCCGCGGAGTTCCGCTGCTTCACCCCGGACCACCTGCAGGTCGAGCTGGACCAGGTGGAGGTCGGGACGGGGTTGCTCGTGGTGGGCTTTCCGCTGGGGTTCCACGACACGATGTACCACCTGCCCGTGGTGCGCCACGCCGTGATCGCCTCCGCCTTCGGCATCCGGTTCCAGGGCCAGGGCCTGTTCCTCACGGATGCGCGCACGCACCGCGGCACCAGCGGTGCGCCGGTCGTCATGAGCGATGCCGCGGCCGGTGCGGCGCTGCCGTGGAAGCTGCTGGGGGTGCACTCGTCGCGCATCGACATGGGCACGCGCGACCTGAAGCTGGACGAGTCGCTCGGCCTGAACGCGGCGTGGTACGCCGCCATCCTGCTGACGCTGACCGCCTGACGCGCTGACGCGCTGACGTCGGCGCCACGCGCACCCCGAGGAAAACCCTGAACGCGGCTGTCCCCATCTGGACTGCCCACGCCAGGGCGCGCTTCCATACTTGCCGCATGAATGCCGCAATCCCCCCATCGACGCCGCCCGGCCTGGCGTCCATCGACGCCGTGGTCGCGCTGCTGGCAGGCAGCGGCTACATCGCCACGCGCCAGATCGCCACCGCGCTGTACCTGGCCCACCACCTGCGCAAGCCGGTCCTCATCGAAGGCCCCGCGGGCGTGGGCAAGACCGAGCTGGCCGTCTCGGCCGCGCGCGCGCTGCAGTTCGCGCTGCTGCGCCTGCAGTGCTACGAGGGCCTGGACGACAGCCGGGCCCTGTACGAATGGAAGTACGGCAAGCAGCTGCTGTACACGCAGATCCTCAAGGAGAAGATCGGCCTGCTGGTGGACGGTGCCGACACGCTGGCCGGCGCCTTCGGCAAGCTCGCGGGCTTCCAGGACCTGTTCTTCTCGCGCGATTTCCTCGAGCCACGCCCGTTGCTGCAGGCCATGGAGCAGCCGGGCGGCAGCGTGCTGCTGATCGACGAGGTCGACAAGTCCGAGGAGTCTTTCGAGGCCCTGCTGCTGGAGGTGCTGGCCGACTACCAGGTGACGATCCCGGAGATCGGCACCATCCGCGCCCAGGTGCCGCCGCTGGTCATCCTCACGTCCAACAACACGCGCGAGCTGGGCGATGCGCTCAAGCGCCGCTGCCTGCACCTGCACATCGGCTTTCCCGACGCGGCGCTGGAGCAGCGCGTGCTGCGCGCCCGCGTGCCCGGCATCGCCGACGCATTGCTGGCGCAGCTGGTGGCCTTCGTGCAGGCGCTGCGGGCCGACAACATCCGCAAGCCGCCCTCCATCGCCGAGTCGGTGGACTGGGCGCGCACGCTGGTGCTGATGCACGCCAACGTGCTCGACGAGGGGCTGGTGCGCGACACGCTGGGCGTGCTGCTCAAGCGCGAGAGCGATGTGCGCGAGGTCGAGGGCCGGCTGGGCCGGATGACCCAGGCCGCGCTGGCTGCCGTGGCTTGAAGCGGGCGATGGACAGCATCCTCGCCGGCTTCGTGCGTGCGCTGCGTGCCGCAGGGGCCGAGGCGTCCACCTCGGAGACCATCGATGCGGCGCGCACGCTGGCGCTGCTGGGCTATGCCGATCGCGCCGGCCTCAAGGCCGCGCTGGGCCTGGTGCTGGCGAAGTCGGAAGACGACAAGCAGATCCACGACCAGATGTTCGACCTGTACTTCGGCCGGCCGCAGGCGGTGGATGCGCAGCAGGCCGCAGCGCCGCTGCGCACCGGCGACGCCGAGGTCGATGCGCTGCTCGACCTGGCCCGGCCCGGCCCGCAGGGGCAGGGCAGCGACGCGCTGGCGGCGGCGCTGGCCCGTGCTGCGGCCAGCGCCGGCGTGGACGAGATCCGCTTCGCGACGCAGGCCGGCCATTTCGTGCGCCAGACGCTGGACGCGCTGGGCATCGCGCCGCTGGAGGCCCGGCTGGCCGAGCGCCGCGCCGCGCCCGGCGCGCAAGACGAAGTGCAGGCGCTGGAGGCCGCGCGCGACCATGTGCGCCGCCAGGCGCGCGCGCTGGTGCAGCAGCGCTACGCGATCTTCGGCAAGCCCGCCACCGAAGCCTTCATGACCGAGGTGGCCGTCACGCGCGCGCTGGGCCGCATGGCCCCGGCCGAGATGGAGCGCATGAAGACTGCGGTGGCCCGCATGGCGCGCAAGCTGGCCGCACGCCACGCACGGCGCCAGCGCGTGGCGCTGCGCGGCCAGCTGGACCTGCGCCGCACCATGCGCGCCAACGCTGGCCACGACGGCGTGCCCGTCACGCTGGCCTTCAAGCACCGGCGCCGCGACAAGCCGCGCATCGTGGCGGTGTGCGACGTGTCGGGCTCGGTGGCCGCGCATGTGCGCTTCCTGCTGCTGTTCCTCTACGCGCTGCACGATGCCGTGGGCGACCTGCGCAGCTTCGCGTTCTCCAACCGGCTGCAGGACGTGGCCGGACCGCTGGAAAAGCTGCCCTTCGACGACGCCATGGCGCTGATCCTGCGCGAGGTGGGCAACGGCTCCACCGACTACGGCCAGGCCTGGGTCGACCTGCACGACCGGCACTGGGACGCCATCGACCGCCGCACCACGGTGATCGTGCTGGGCGATGGCCGCAGCAACGGCTCCGATCCGCGGCTCGACCTGTTCGCCGAACTGGCCGGCCGCGCCAAGCGCGTGGTGTGGCTGTGCCCGGAAACGCCGGGCCGCTGGGGCAGCGGCGACAGCGCGATGCTGCAATACCGGCCGTACTGCACCAGCATGTCGCACTGCGCCAGTGCGGCCGACCTGGAGCGCACGCTGGACGAAGCGCTGGAGGCGTACCACTGAGATGCGACATCGACACACGGGCCATGTGGGCGAGCGCGGACCGTGCCGGCGGCGTGGTCCATGGACGCAGCGCTGCACCACACCGGTGGCCTCGGCACACACGCCGCCGCCCCACACATCGCCGTCCCACACACCGCTGCCCCGCATGACGCCCTGGGAGTGGGCACAGAAGGCACGACACGCTGCGAAAAGCTGACCAACTGGAGCGAACATGGCACACAAGGAACCCGGATCCCAGGCCTGGCTGAACCAGGTGCGCGAAGAACCCATCGACCCCGACCGCCCCATCATCGACCCGCACCACCACCTGTGGGTGTCGCGCGGCGACTGGGGGCCGTACCTGCTCGGCCACCTGTGGGCCGACACGGGAGCCGGCCACAACATCCGCAAGACCGTGTTCATCGAATGCCGCGCCAACTACCGCGACGATGGCCCCGAGCACCTGCGCAGCGTGGGCGAGGCCGCGTTCGTGGCCGGCATCGCACGCGCGGGCCGCGAGGGCGGCGGCGGCGCCGAGATCGCCGGCTTCGTCGGCCACACCGATCTGCGCCAGGGCGAGGCGCAGCTGCGCGAGGTGCTGGCGGCGCAGGCGGACGCAGCGCAAGGCCTGTTCCGCGGCATCCGCCATTCCGGCGCGCGCGACCCGAACCCCGAGGCACTGGCCATCCCCGGCCGCGGCAGCGAGGGGCTGTATGCGGACGCCGGCTTCCGCGCCGGCGTGGCCCTGCTGGGCCGCCTGGGCCACAGCTACGACACCTGGCACTACCACCACCAGAACCCCGGCTTCGCCGCGCTGGCGCGCGCGGTGCCGGGCACGACGATGGTGCTGGACCACTTCGGCACGCCGCTCGGCGTGGGCGCCTACGCCGGCCAGCGCGACGCGATCTTCAGCCAGTGGCAGCGCGACATCGAGGAGATCGCGCGCTGCCCCAACGTGGTCGCCAAGCTCGGCGGCCTGGCCATGCCCGACAACGGCTTCGGCTGGGACCGGCGCGCGCTGCCCGCGAACTCCGACGAACTGGTCGAGGCCCAGGGGCGCTACTACCGCCACACCATCGCGTGCTTCGGGCCGCAGCGCTGCATGTTCGAAAGCAATTTCCCGGTGGACCGGCGCTCGCTGCCGTACGTGAGCTACTGGAACGCGATGAAGAAGATCGCGAAGGCGTATTCGGCGGACGAGCAGGACGCGATGTTCCGGGGCACGGCGGAGCGGGTCTACCGGCTCGAGGAAGCCGGCGCCGATCCTGCCTGAGCCGCGTCGTTCGCCGAGGCCGGGCCATGTCCTTCCTCGCCGGATTGCCGCTGTCGCGGATTGGACTTTGCGGCACGCACCGCTCTTCCATACTGCACGCCCGAGACCAATGGCCGACCACGCGCCTGGAGACTTTCCGACCATGAGCAAGCCCACCCCGGCATTCGGGTTCAACCCGACCGACGAACTGAACGACCTGCGCATGTCCGCCAAGGCCATGCCGCTGTACGAGCACGTCAAGCGCTTCATCGCCGAAACGGTGGCGCCCATGGCCGAGAAGTACGAGGCCTTGGGCAAGAACCGCTATGGCGAGGACCGCTGGCAGTACGCGCCCGGCCAGCTGGACTTGCTCAACGCCGCCAAGGACCAGGCCAAGAAAGAGGGCCTGTGGAACTTCTTCCTGCCCGACGCCGAGACCGGCGAGGGCCTGTCGAACCTGGACTACGCCTACATCGCCTCCGAACTCGGCAAGCAGCCGCTGGCCAGCGAGAGCATGAATTGCTCCGCGCCCGACACCGGCAACATGGAGGTGCTGGAGCGCGTGGGCACGCCCGAGCAGAAGGAGCGTTGGTTGAAGCCGCTGCTGAACGGCGAGATCCGCTCGGCCTACGCCATGACCGAGGTGCACCACGCGTCGTCGGACGCCAAGAACGTGGCCACCAGCGCGGTGCTCGACGGCGACGAGTGGGTCATCAACGGCGAGAAGCACTACATCTCCGGCGCCGGCAGCCCACGCTGCAAGATCTTCATCACCATGGTGCGCACGAGCCCCGACGCACCCTCGCACAAGCAGCAGTCGATGATCCTGGTGCCGCGCGACACCCCGGGCGTGAAGATCCTCGGCGCCATGCACGTGTTCGCCGAAGACCACGCGCCGCACGGCCACATGCACATCGTGTTCGACAACGTGCGCGTGCCCAAGGCCAACATGCTGCTGGGCGAGGGCCGCGGCTTCGAGATCTCGCAGATGCGCCTGGGCCCGGGCCGCATCCACCACTGCATGCGTTCCATCGGCGCGGCCGAGAAGGCCCTCGACCTGATGGTGCAGCGCGGCCTGTCGCGCGAGGCCTTCGGCAAGCAGTTGGCCTGGCTGGGCGGCAACGTGGAGATCATCTCGCGCGCGCGCATCGAGATCGAGAGCATGCGGCTGATGGTGCTCAAGGCCGCCAAGGCCATGGACGTGCTGGGCAACCGCGAGGCGCGCCAGTGGGTGCACATGGTCAAGGCCATGGTGCCCGAGCGGGTCTGCAAGATCATCGACCAGGCGATCCAGATGCATGGCGCGCTGGGCGTGTCGCAGCACACGCCGCTGGCGCACATGTACGCGCAGCAGCGCACGCTGCGGCTGGCGGATGGCCCGGACGAGGTGCACCACCTGGTGGTGGGCCGCAACGAGATCCGCATGCACGAGGGCGTCGAGGAAGACCCGAGCATGGCGGCGGTGTTCCGCAACTGACGGCCGCCGGCGGCGCGGCGGCTGCCGCGCCCGCAGCGCGCTTCAGGCCGGCAGGCCGGCGCGGCGCTGCAGGGCTTCGGTGGACAGCACGGTGATGTGGTGGTCCCGCGTGTCCAGCGCGCCGATGCGCCGCAGGTCCTGCATGCCCTGGTTCAGGCGCTGGCGGCTGGTGGCGACCAGCTGCGCGAGGTCGGTCTGCGTGAGCGGCAGCGCGAGCCGGAAGCCCTCGTCCTGCGGCTGGCCGAAGCGCCGGCCCAGGTCGAGCAGGCAGGCGGCCAGCCGCTGGCCCAGCGGGGCGCTGGAGGCTTCGAGGACCGCCTGCATCCAGGCGCTCTGCCGGGCCGAGCTCCAGCGCAGCAGCGCGTGGCGCAGGTCGGCGTGGTGGGCGGTGAGCCGGCGCAGCGCCTCGGGCCGCAGCGAGACCAGCACGCCATCGACATGGGCGTGCGCGCTGCAGGCCTCGGGCAGGTCGCCGGCCAGGCCTTCGCCGAACCATTCGCCCGGCGCGACGAGCGCGGTGCTGAGCTGGCGGCCCGAAGCGCTGACGCTGTTCAGGCGGACCGCGCCGCTGGCCACGCCATGCCAGGCGAGCGCCTGTGCGCCCTGGTGCAGGATCTGTTCGCCGGCCCGCACGGTGCTGGGCTGCAGCGATTCCACGAGCGCCTCGCGCGCGGCCGGGCCCACGCCGGCCAGCCAATCGGCGGCCAGCATGGTGCGCTGCTGCGTCGGCGAGGCCAGTGGTGTGCGCGGCCGCTCCAGCGTCCAGGCGCGGCGGTGGGCGTTCGAGCCGGGCTCGGGGCGCCAGACCAGGGCCTGCAGCGGAGCGAAGCGGTCGGAGACGGCGGGGTGCGTCGATGCGTGCAGGGTCACGGGTGGCAATGGTGGCAATGGCTGAGGAAGGACAATGGCCCGCGCGCGGCAGGCCGGGGAGAGCGCCAGCTTGCCAGCGCGTCCTTCCGATGGCGAATGCAATGTGCGCATCACGCGGTATTTGCCGCATGCATAGCCTGCCCAACCCTGGCGCGATCCGATGCAGCTGTCCCGAATCGACCTGAACCTGTTCGCCGTGTTCGATGCGATCTACCGCGAGCGCGGCATCACCGCGGCTGCGCGCCAGCTGCACCTGTCGCAGCCGGCGGTCAGCCACGCGCTGGCCCGGCTGCGCGAGCTGCTGGGCGACCCGCTGTTCGAGCGCCAGGGCAACGTGATGATCCCCACGCCGATGGCGCGCGTGATGGCCGGCGCCGTGCGGTCCTCGCTGGGCGGGCTGGACCAGATGCTGCGCCAGGTCGGGCAGTTCGATCCGGCCAGCAGCCAGCGGCTGTTCAAGGTGGCGACCAGCGGTTCGGCGGAACTGTCCTTCCTGCCCGACCTGGCCGAGCGCGTGGCGCGCGAGGCGCCCGGCGTGCGGCTGGCCACCGTGCGCGCCGACCGCGGCAACCTGGAGGAAGACCTGCGCAGCGGCGAGCTCGACCTGGCGCTGGACATCGGACTGCCGCTGACGGCGGAGATCCGCCGCCAGCAGATCGGCACCAGCGAGCTCGTGGTGCTGGCTAGGGTCGGGCACCCGGCCATCGGCCCCGGCTTCGACATGGAGGCCTACCTGGCGCAGGAGCATGTGCTGGTGACGGGCCGCCGGCGCGGCGTCGGGCTGGAGGACGTGGCGCTGGGGCGGCTGGGAATGCGGCGCCGGATCCGCGTGCGCTGCCAGCGCCACGGTGCGGCCAGCGCCATCGTCGCGCGCACCGACCTGCTGGCCACCATGTCCCGCACGCAGGCCGACCTGGACAGCGCGCAGGCCGGCATCCAGGTGCTGGCCCTGCCGGTGGCGCTGCCGGCGCTGGAGACCTTCCTGTACTGGCATGCCACGGCCGATGCGGACCCGGCCTCGCAGTGGTTCCGGGCGGCGTTGCTGCAGGCCTTGCAAGCCTGAACCCGCGGCCAAGGGCCGCCCCACGGCTGACACAAGGGCTGGCACGGCACATGCTATTCTTGCCGCGCCACAGTCGCCGGAGGGCCTACAGCCTCGAACGGCGCGGCGAGAACCCATCTCCCGCCGGCCCGCGCCGGCCTTGCCCAGAACATCACATGATTCTTGTCACCGGCGGTGCCGGCTACATCGGCTCCCATGTCTGCGTCGAACTGCTGCAGGCAGGCCAGGACGTCACCATTTTTGACAATTTTTGTAACAGCAACCCCGAGTCGGTTGCGCGCATCGCGCGCATCGCAGGCAAGGCGCCCAGCTTGGTGCGTGGCGACATCCGCGACCGCCAGGCGCTGGTCGATGCACTGAAGCAGAGCGGCGCCAGCGCGGTGATCCACTTCGCCGGCCTCAAGGCCGTGGGCGAATCGGTGCAGCAGCCGCTCTCCTATTACGACAACAACGTCGTGGGCACGCTGCGGCTGCTGGAGGCGATGCGTGAATGTTCCGTCCAGCAGCTGGTGTTCAGCTCGTCGGCCACGGTCTATGGCGATCCGCAGCGCCTGCCGCTGACCGAGGACCACCCGCTGTCGGCCACCAACCCGTACGGCCGCAGCAAGCTCATGATCGAGGACATGCTGCGCGACCTGCAGGTCAGCGATGCGTCCTGGCGCATCGCGATCCTGCGCTACTTCAACCCGGTCGGCGCGCACGCCAGCGGCCTGATCGGCGAGGACCCGCGCGGCGTGCCCAACAACCTCATGCCCTACGTGGCGCAGGTCGCCATCGGCCGGCGCGAGCAGCTGCAGGTGTGGGGCGACGACTATCCGACACCCGACGGCACCGGCGTGCGCGACTACATCCACGTCGTCGACCTGGCCATCGGCCACCTGCGCGCGCTGGAGCGGCTGCAGGCCCGCGAGGGCGGCCTGACCGTCAACCTGGGCACGGGCACCGGCTACAGCGTGCTCGACATGGTGCGTGCCTTCGAGCAGGCCAGCGGCAAGCCCGTGCCCTACAAGCTCGCACCGCGCCGCGCCGGCGATGTGGCCTCCTGCTATGCCGACCCGGCCGAAGCGCTGGCCGTGCTGGGCTGGCGCGCCGAGCGCGACCTGGTCGCCATGTGCCAGGACGCCTGGCGCTGGCAGAGCGGCAACCCCAACGGCTACGCCGCCTGATGTTTTTCCAACTTTGCTGAACCAAACGATGCTGATCCAACCCGTTGTCCTGTCCGGTGGCTCCGGCACCCGCCTGTGGCCGCTGTCGCGCGAGAAATACCCCAAGCAGCTGCTGCCGCTGATCGGCGAGGACTCGCTGCTGCAGGCCACGGTGCGCCGCGTCGAAGGGCTGGCCGGTGTGTCCCTGGCCGCGCCCATGGTGGTCTCGAACGAGGAATACCGCTTCGTCATCGCCGAGCAGCTGCGCCTGATGGGCAAGCCCGGCACCATCGTGCTGGAGCCCACTGGCCGCAACACCGCGCCGGCTTTGACGCTGGCCGCGCTGGCGGCGCGGCGCGACGGTGCCGATCCCGTGCTGCTGGTGATGCCGGCGGACCACGTGATCGTCGACGTGGCGGCGTTCCAGTCGGTGGTGGTGCAGGGTGCGAAGCTGGCCGAGGCCGGCGCCGTGGTGACCTTCGGCATCACGCCCGACACGCCGGAGACCGGCTACGGCTACATCCAGTCGGGTGCGGCCTTCGAGGGCGGCGCCAGCCGCATCGCGCGCTTCGTCGAGAAGCCCGACCGCGCCACGGCCCAGGGCTACCTGGACGCCGGCGGTTATGCCTGGAACAGCGGCCTGTTCATGCTCAAGGCCTCGGTCTGGCTGACGGCGATCGCGGCCTGCCGCGCCGACATCCTGTCCGCCTGCGAAACCGCCTTCGGCAAGGGCTCGGCCGACGGCGAATTCCTGCGCGTGGACAAGGCCGCCTTCACGGCCTGCCCGAGCGACTCCATCGACTACGCGGTCATGGAGCGCCTGGCTGCCGGCGGCCGCGAAGACCTGCCGGCCGGCGTGGTGCTGCCGCTGTCGGCGGGCTGGTCCGACGTGGGCGCCTGGGATGCGCTGTGGCAGGTGCTGCCCAAGGACGAGAACGGCAACGTGAAGCAGGGCGACGTGCTGCTGCACGACAGCAGCAACACGCTGGCGCTGTCCGAAGGCCGGCTCATCGCCTGCGTGGGCGTGGACAACCTGGTCATCGTGGAGACCGCCGACGCCGTGCTGGTGGCCAACAAGGACAAGACGCAGGACGTCAAGAAGATCGTCGACGCGCTCAAGCGCGAGGGCCGCTCCGAGGGCCAGCTGCACCGCAAGGTGTTCCGGCCCTGGGGCTGGTACGACAGCGTGGACAACGGCGCGCGCTTCCAGGTCAAGCGCATCGTGGTCAAGCCGGGCGGCCAGCTGTCGCTGCAGATGCACCACCACCGCGCCGAGCACTGGATCGTGGTGTCGGGCACGGCCCGGGTCACGCGCGACAAGGACAGCTACCTGGTCTCGGAGAACGAGTCGACCTACATCCCGCTGGGCTCCACGCACCGGCTGGAGAACCCGGGCCGCCTGCCGCTGGAGATGATCGAAGTGCAGTCGGGCAGCTACCTCGGCGAGGACGACATCGTGCGCTTCGAGGACGTGTACGGCCGTTCGCAATGAACATTTCCAGCACGCCAGCCGTGCAGGCCGCCACGGCCGCTGCGGCATCGTCGTCGGCTCCGGCCGGCGCGGTGCAGGCCAGCGTCCAGCTGCGCGTGCTGAAGAAGGCGCTCGATGTGCAGGAGAACGCAGCCGCGGCGCTGCTGGAATCGCTGCCGCCGCCCCCGCCCGTGCCGCAGGGCATGCTGGGCACGCGGCTCGACGTCTACGCCTGAACCGCGGCCCTGCCGATTGAACCGGCTCAGCCGGTGTTGCGCAGCCCGGCCGAGATCCCGTTGATGCAGATGTGGATGCCGGTGCGCACGCGCTCGTCGGCCTGGCCGGCACGGTAGCGCCGCACCAGTTCCACCTGCAGGTGGTGCAGCGGGTCGATGTAGGGAAAGCGGTGGCGGATCGAGCGCTGCAGTGCGGCGTTGCCGGCCAGGCGCTGCTTCTCGCCCGTGATCTGCACCAGCGCCTGCGCCGTGCGCTGCCACTCGGCCTCGATGGCGCCGAACACCTTCCTGCGCAGCCGCGCATCG
The DNA here is from genome assembly GCF_001422445.1 of Pseudorhodoferax sp. Leaf274. Taxonomy (GTDB): domain Bacteria; phylum Pseudomonadota; class Gammaproteobacteria; order Burkholderiales; family Burkholderiaceae_C; genus Pseudorhodoferax. Next base: position 821,250 of record NZ_LMNA01000030.1, on the reverse strand, counting down.
CTCACCAGTTCGGCGTAGCGCGAGGCCAGCTGCAGGTCGCTCTTGGCCAGCACCATGTCCATGTTGGACAGCAGGGTGCGGAAGAACGGCCACTGGCGGTACATCTTCTGCAGCAGGGCCAGCCGGTCCTTGGTGCCGGCGGGCTTCCTGCCGGTGCCTGCCTGCTCCGCGTCGCCGGCCAGGAAGGCCTCGACCGCCGAGCCGAAGCCGTACCAGCCCGGCAGCGTGAGCCGGCACTGGCCCCAGCTGAAGCCCCAGGGGATCGCGCGCAGGTCCTCGATCTTCTGGCTGGCCTTGCGCGAGGCCGGGCGCGAGCCGATGTTGAGCTCGGCGATCTCGCGGATCGGCGTGGACTCGAAGAAGTAGTCGGTGAAGCCCGGTGTCTCGTAGACCAGCTGGCGGTAGGCGCGCATGCTGGCCTGCGACAGCACGGCGGCCGCGTCGAGGAAGGCCGGCGTGGCGGCCTTGGTCGGCTGCAGCAGCGTGGCCTCCAGCGTGGCGGCGACCAGCGTCTCCAGGTTGCGCCGGCCGATCTCGGGGTTGGCGTACTTGGAGCCGATCACCTCGCCCTGCTCGGTCAGGCGGATCTGGCCGCGCACGGTGCCGGGGGGCTGCGCCAGGATGGCCTGGTAGCTCGGGCCGCCGCCACGGCCCACGGTGCCGCCGCGGCCGTGGAACATGCGCAGCGTGATGTCGTGGCTGCTGGCCAGTTCGTCGAACAGCTCGACCAGTGCCAGCTCGGCGCGGTAGAGCTCCCAGTTGCTCGTGAAGATGCCGCCGTCCTTGTTGCTGTCCGAGTAGCCCAGCATGATGTCCTGCTCGCCGCCGGAGCGCTGCACCAGGCGCGCGACGCCCGGCAGCGCGTAGAACTCGCGCATGATGGGCGCGGCGTTGCGCAGGTCCTCGATGGTCTCGAACAGCGGTACCACGATGAGGTCGGCGCTGGCGCCTTCGGTGCGCGCACCCTTGCCCTTGGCCTCGTCGAGCAGGCCGTGCATGAGGCCCACTTCCTTCTGCAGCAGCAGCACCTCCAGCAGGTCGCTGACGGTTTCGGTGTGGCTGATGATGTAGTGGCGGATGGCGTTGCGGCCGTAGCGCTGCAGCACGCTGCGCGCGTTCTCGAAGATGGCGAGTTCGTGGCGGGCCAGGTCGGAATACTGCGCGCCCAGCACGCGCAAGGGCCGCGCGTCGTTGAGCAGGCGCAGCAGCAGCGCGCGCTTGGCGGCTTCGTCGAGCGCGGCGTACTGCGGCTCCAGCCGCGCCGTGGCCAGCAGTTCGGCGACCACTTCCTCGTGCTTGTCCGAGCTCTGGCGCAGGTCCAGCGTGGCCAGGTGGAAGCCGAACACGTCGACGGCGCGGATCAGGGGATGCAGGCGCTGCGCGGTGAAGGCCGCGCCATGGTGCGACTTGAGCGAGGCCTCGATGGTGCGCAGGTCGGCCAGGAAGTCCTCGGCCTTCAGGTAGGGGTTCTGCGGCGCCACGGCATGGCGCGCGGCGTCGCCGCCCGTCAGCGTCTTGAGCGTGGCGGCAAGGCGGGCGTACATGCCGGTCAGCGCGCGGCGGTAGGGCTCGTCCTTGCGGTGCTCGCTGGTGTCGGGCGAGCGCTCGGCCAGGGCCTGCATCTCGGCCGGGATGTCGACCAGCCGCGCCGACAGCGACAGCTCCGCACCCAGGCGGTGCACCTCGGTCAGGTAGTGGCGCAGCGCCATCTCGGCCTGGTGGCGCATGGCGTATTCCATGGTCTCGGCGCTGACGTTGGGGTTGCCGTCGCGGTCGCCGCCGATCCACTGGCCCATGCGCAGGAAGCTGGCCACGTTCTGGTTGCCGAGCTCGCGCTCCAGCTGCGCGTAGAGCTTGGGAATCTCGCGCAGGAAGGTGGATTCGTAGTAGGACAGCGCGTTCTCGATCTCGTCGGCCACCGTGAGCTTGGAATAGCGCAGCAGCCGGGTCTGCCACAGCTGCATCACGCGGGCGCGCAGCTGGGCTTCGTTGGCGGCCAGTTCGCGCGGCGTGAGCGCGTCGCGGCCGCCACCCGAGAGCTGGGCGCGCAGGCGGATCTCGTCGCGCGCGGCCAGCAGTTGCGCGATGTCGCGCTCGGCATCGAGGATGCTCTTGCGCTGCACTTCGGTCGGGTGTGCCGTCAGCACCGGCGAGACGTAGCTCGTGGCCAGCGTCATCGCGATGGCCTTGGGCGAGATGCCGGCCCAGCGCAGGCGCGACAGCGCCACGTCGATGCTGCCTTCCTGCGTGTTGCCGGCGCGCTCGTGCACGGCGCGGCGGCGGATGTGGTGCCGGTCTTCGGCCAGGTTGGCCAGGTGGCTGAAGTAGGTGAAGGCGCGGATCACGCTGACGGTCTGGTCGGCCGTCAGGCTCTTGAGCAGCTTCTTCAAGGCCTTGTCGGCCTCCTCGTCGGCATCGCGGCGAAAGGCCACGGACAGCTTGCGCACCTGCTCGATGAGGTCGAAGGCGGGCGCGCCGTCCTGCTCGCGGATCACGTCGCCCAGCAGCCGGCCCAGCAGGCGGATGTCCTCGACCAGGGGCCGCTCCGCATCGCGCGCCGCGGCACGGCTGCGTTGCGGCGCGTCCTCGGCGGCAGGGGCTGCGGCCGCAGCGGAGGGGGAGGGCGCCTGGTCTTGTGTTTTCATGTTGGAACGAGGGCTGTGCAAGCGCCCTGCAAGAAGAATGCCATGCCCTGCTGGGGGCTCACCCCATGCTAGCATCCGGCCCCCCGGACGATTACGAACTGGTTACCTGCGTGCGTTCCTCCCCCACTTCCACCATCGTCATTGCGACCCGGGAAAGCCGTCTCGCGCTGTGGCAGGCCGAACACGTGAAGGTCCTGCTGGTGCAGCGCGGCCACAGCGTCGAGCTGCTGGGCATGACCACGCGCGGTGACCAGATCCTGGACCGCTCGCTCAGCAAGGTCGGCGGCAAGGGCCTGTTCGTCAAGGAGCTGGAGACCGCGCTCGAGGACGGCCGCGCCGACATCGCCGTGCATTCGCTCAAGGACGTGCCCATGGAGCTGCCGGCCGGCTTCGCGCTGGCCTGCGTGCTCGAGCGCGAGGACCCGCGCGACGCCTTCGTCTCGCCGCACCATGCATCGCTGGACGATCTGCCGCAGGGCGCGGTGGTCGGCACCTCCAGCCTGCGCCGCGCCGTGCTGCTGCAGGCGCTGCGGCCGGACCTGGACATCCAGCCGCTGCGCGGCAACCTGGACACGCGCCTGCGCAAGCTCGACGAAGGCCATTTCGCGGCCATCGTGCTGGCGGCCGCCGGCCTCAAACGCCTGGGCCTGGAAGACCGCATCCGCGCGGTGTTCGCGCCCGACCGCATGCTGCCGGCTGCCGGGCAGGGCGCCCTGGGCATCGAGGTGCGGGCCGACCGCGCCGACCTGCTGGCCGTGCTGGCGCCGCTGGCCCACCAGCCGACCTGGCAGGCCACCGCGGCCGAGCGTGCCGTGAGCCGCGCGATGGGCGGCAGCTGCTCGATGCCGCTGGCTGCGCATGCCCAGTGGGTGGACGGCGCGCTGCAGCTGCATGCCGCCTGGGGCGACCAGGACACCAAGGGCCTGCTGGTGCGGGCCGAGACGGCGGGCCCGGCCGGCAGCCTGGCCGCCGCGGAGGCGCTGGGCTGGCAGGTGGCCGAGGCCTTGCAGGCCGGTGGTGCCCGCCCAGCGGGTTGACGCGCGCATGCGCGTGCTGGTCACCAGGCCGCTGCGCGAAGCACTGCATTGGTGCGAGCAGTTGCGCGCACGCGGCCTCGCGGCCGAGCCGCTGCCGCTGATCGACATCGCGCCCACCGATCCCGCGCCAGTGGCCCGCGCTTGGGCCGGCTTGGCCGGCTGCCGGGCTGCGATGTTCGTGAGCGCCAATGCCGTCGAGGCCTTTTTCGCGGCGCGGCCCGAGGCCATGGACTGGCCTGCGCACACGGCGGCCTGGGCCACCGGCCCGGGCACGGCCCGCGCGCTGCTGGCGGCGGGCGTGCCGCAGGCGGCACTGGTCGCGCCCTCCCCCGATGCGCCGCAGTTCGACTCCGAAGCGCTGTGGCACCTGGTCGGCCACGACGCCGGCCTGGCCGGTGCGCAGGTGTTGATCGTGCGCGGCACCGACGCCGACGGCCGGCTGGCCGGGCGGCCCTGGCTCGCGACGCAGCTTGAGGCGGTGGGCGCGCAGGTGCATGCGCTGGCTGCGTACGCGCGCCAACTGCCGGCCTGGGACGCCCGCACGCGTGCGCTGGCCGCAGGCGCGACCGATGCCCTGTGGCTGTTCAGCAGCTCCGATGCGGTGCGCCATTTGCAGCAGTTGCTGCCCTCGGCCGACTGGCGCGCCACGCGCGCACTGGCCACGCATGCGCGCATCGCCGAGGCGGCGCGCGCCGCGGGTTTCGGCCAGGTCGATACCGTGCGCCCCGGGCTGGACGACATGGTGGCGTCGATAGAATCCGCCCGATGAACGCTGCCGAGCTGTCTTCAGAATCCCCACCGGGCAGTGCCGCTGCAGGGCCCGCCCCACAGCCCAGGCCTCCGGCCACCTCCGCACCCCGGGTGCTCGTCTTGTTCCTGGCCCTGCTGGTCGTCATCGCGCTGGCGGCGGTCGGCCTGCTCTGGCAGAAGGTCGGCGGCATGCAGGAGAACCTGGCCCGCCAGAGTTCCGACACGCAGGCCCGCGCGATGGAAGCCCGGGCCGCAGCCCGCGAGGCCCAGGACCTGGCGCGCGAGACCGCTGCACGCCAGGCGGTGACCGACACCAAGCTCGGCGAAGCCACGCTGCAGCGCGGCCAGATCGACGAGCTGCTCGTGAGCCTGTCGCGCTCGCGCGACGAGACCCTGGTCGTCGACCTCGAATCCTCGCTGCGCCTGGCGCAGCAGCAGGCCCAGCTGACGCTCAGCGCCGAGCCTTTGCTGGCCGCGCTGCGCACGGCCGACCAGCGCCTCGAACGCGCGGCGCAGCCGCGCCTGGACCCCGTGCGCCGCGCCGTGGCGCGCGACACCGAGTCGATCCGCTCCACACAGATCGCCGACACGCAGTCCATCCTCGAAAAGCTCGACGATTTGGTGCGCCAGATCGACGACGTGCCCATGCTCAACGCCGTGCTGGCCGCCAACCTGGCCCAAGGCCAGGCCGCAGCCGAGCCGCCGTCGGAGCACTGGTGGCTGCGCATCTGGCAACTGGTGCGCGCGGAGGCGGCGCGGCTCATGCGCGTGTCGCGCATCGACCAGCCCGAGGCGGCACTGCTGGCACCCGACCAGGCCTATTTCCTGCGCGAGAACCTCAAGCTGCGCCTGCTGAACACGCGCATGGGCCTGCTGGCGCGCCAGTTCCCCTCGGCCCGTGCCGATGCGACGGCGGCTGCCTTCATGCTGCACCGCTACTTCGATCCAGCGGCACGGCGCACGCAGCAGTTCGCCAACACGCTGTCCGAGGTGCAGGCGCAGCTCAAGGCGGTGGAGTTGCCGCGCATCGACGAAACGCTGTCGGCCCTGGCCACGGCGGCAGCGGGGCGCTGAACCGCATGATGCGCGCACTGCTGTGGTTTCTGGCGCTGTTCGGCCTGGCGGCCGGTGCGGCGCTGCTGGCTGGCAACAACCAGGGAACGGTCACGCTGTTCCTGCCGCCCTACCGTGTGGACCTGTCGCTGAACCTGGTGCTGGCCACGCTGGCGCTGGGCTTCGTGCTGCTGCATTTGGCGCTGCGCGGCCTGTCGGCGCTGTTCTCGATGCCGCGGCAGGCCCAGCGTTGGCGCCTGCAGCAGCGCGAACGCGCCATGCACGCTGCCGTGCTGGATGCGCTGACGCACCGCCAGGCCGGCCGTTTCCTGCGCGCGCGCAAGGCGGCCGAGGCGGCCCTGCAGCAGGAAGAGGCGCTGGCGGCCGGCGGCCACCCCGTCCAGCACGCCGGCAAGCTGCGGGCCACGGCCCACCTCGTCGCGGCCGAGAGCGCGCACGCGCTGCAGGACCGCGCGACGCGCGAGATGCACCTGCAGCAGTTGCTCAAGGAAACCGAACCGCGCGAGGCCCAGGAGACACGCGAAGGCGTGCAGCTGCAGGCCGCGCGCTGGGCACTGGCCGACCGCGATCCGCAGGCCGCCCTGCAATGGCTGGACGAGATGCCGCAGGGCGCCTCGCGCCGCACGCTGGCGTTGCGCGCGCGGCTCAAGGCCACGCGGTTGTCGCGCCAGACGCTGCCGGCGCTGGAGACGGCGCGGCTGCTGGCCAAGCACCGCGCGTTCTCGACCGATGCCGCGCACCTCATCCTGAAGGGCCTCGCCCTCGAACTGATCCAGGGTGCCCACGACTCGGTGCAGCTGCAGCGTGCCTGGGCTGGGCTGGAGCCGGCAGAGCGCACCATGGCCGATGTCGCGATCCAGGCTGGCCACCGCCTGGCGCAGCTGGAAGGCGACGTGGCCTTGTCGCGCCAATGGCTTCAGCCGGTCTGGGACGAGCTGCTGCGCGCGCCCAGCCTGCGCGAACAGGCCCCCGTGCTGGTCAAGCTGATCCACGCGCTGGAAGAGGGCTTCGGCGCTGAAGCCGGCGCAAGCGACCTGCAATGGCTGGAACGCATCGAGGCGGCGCAGCGCCAGCATCCCGAGAGCGCCGAACTGCAGTACCTGGCGGGCATCGCCTGCCTGCGCCACCAGCTGTGGGGCAAGGCCCAGCAGCTGCTCACGCAGGCGCTGGCCCGGCTGCAGGATGCCGGTCTCAAGCGCAACGCCTGGCGCGCACTGGCGGCCCTGGCCGAGCAGCGCGGCGATGGCGCCGCATCCCAGCAGGCCCTGCGCGAGGCGGCGCTGCTGTAGGTTCAACACCGCATCGGGCCCAGCCCCGTGGCGGGCCCCAGGCAAAAAAAAAACCGCCTCACGAGGCGGTCTTTTCATTGGCGCAGTGCCTGCGTCAGAACGGCAGCTGCAGGTTGCCCAGGTCGCGGCGGGTCTCGACCAGGATCAGGGGCTCGTCGGAGATCTGCACCACGGGCGGCCGCTCGCGCGGCACATGCACGGGCCGCGGCTCGGCGGCAATGGCGGCCTGCACGGCGGCGCTCTTGGCGGCGTCGGTGGAGACCCACTGCAGTCCCGAGCTCAGCGCGATCTGCTCCAGATCGCTGACCGGCAGCGCGAAGGCCTGCACTTGTGGCAGGGCGGCGACGGGCGCGACAGGGGCGGGGGCCGGCACGGGAGCCGGAGCGGGTGCAGGGGCCACAGCGGCAGCCACTGAGGGCGCAGCGACAGGCGCCCGGGCGGGGGCCGACGCGGGGGCGGGCACGGCGGCCTGCACCGGTGCAGCGGGTGCTGCCTCGGCCTCGCCTTCGGCCAGTGGCTCGGCCGTACGCGGACCGCGCTCGCCGCGTTCGCGTCGCTCACGGCCGTAGCGGTCGCGCGAACGCTTCTCGCGGCGGGGGGCTTCCTCGCCTTCGGCTGCCGGTGCGGCGTTGTCGGCCGCGGCAGCAGCCGGCACATCGGCTTCGGCCTCGGCTTGCGGCGCGGCTGCGTCCGATGCCGAGAAGTAGGACGGGCGGTCCGTGCGCTCTGGCCGTGCGGGCGCTTCACGCGGGGCTTGCACCTCGTCGTTCAGGCTCTCGCCTGCGGCACCTGCAGCTGCACCTGCACCGGCTGCCTCGGCTTCGCCGGGCGCACGCTCTTCGCGTTCGCCGCGGCCACGGCCGCCACGGCCACCGCGTTCACGGCCACCTTCGCGCGGTTCGCGGGGCTCGCGCGGTTCACGGGGTTCCCGCAATTCGCGGGCTTCGCGGCTTTCGCCGCGTTCACCACGCTCTGCATTGCGCGGCGGGCGCTGGCGCTCGCCTGCGGGTTGCTCGGCTGCAGCCTCGCCGTTCGGCACGGCGCTCAGGCCTTCGTTGCGCAGCTCGGCGTCTGCACGTTGACGGCCGCCCTGGCGTTCGCCGCCACGGCCACCGCGGCCGCGCGCTTCACCGCCTTCGACGCGGCCTTCATCGCTGCGCGGTGCGCGCGGTTCACGCGGCTCGCGGGCTTCGCGCGGTTCGCGTCCTTCGCGGGTGTCCCGGCCTTCGCGTCCTTCACGGCCCTCGCGGCCTTCGCCGTTGCGGCCACGGTTGCCGCGGCCACCGCGGCCCTGGCCTTCGCCCCGCGGGGCGCGGGCTTCGGACTTCGGAGCGGCGGCAGGCGCGGGTGCAGCCACAGGGGCAGGGGCCACGGGTGCCGGCGCGACGGCCGGCCGGGCGCCGAACAGGCTCTTGATGAAGCCCAGGAAGCCTTTTTCCTCGTGCACCGGCGGCACGTAGGCGGCGGGTGCTGCGGCAGCAGGCGCCGGGGCCGGTGCCTCGACGGGCTTGGCCACCGGTTGCGGTGCCGGCGCGTCGGGCAGCACGCCCTTGATCAGCGGCGTCTGCTTGTTGGTGGGCTCCTGCGAGCGGCGCGTGACGCCGGTCCGGTCTTCGACCTCTTCGGCCAGCTTGTAGCTCGCCTGCATCTGGTCCAGGCGCGGGTCGTCGTGCTTGAGACGCTCCATGCGGTAGTTCGGCGTTTCCAGCGTCTTGTTGGGCACCATCAGCACGCTGATGCGCTGGCGCAACTCGATCTTGGCGATCTCGGCACGCTTTTCGTTGAGCAGGAAGGAGGCCACTTCGACCGGCACCTGGCACAGCACCGAGGCCGTGTTGTCCTTCTGCGACTCCTCCTGGATGATGCGAAGGATCTGCAGCGCCGAGCTTTCGGTGTCGCGGATGTGGCCGGAGCCGCCGCAGCGCGGGCAGGGGATCGAGGAGCCTTCGGACAGCGCCGGGCGCAGGCGCTGGCGGCTCATTTCCATGAGGCCGAATTTGCTGATGGTGCCGAACTGCACGCGGGCGCGGTCCTGGCGCAGCGAATCGCGCAGGCGGTTCTCGACCTCGCGGCGGTTCTTGGACTCCTCCATGTCGATGAAGTCGATCACGATCAGGCCGCCCAGGTCGCGCAGGCGCATCTGGCGCGCCACTTCTTCAGCGGCTTCCAGGTTGGTGCGGGTGGCGGTTTCCTCGATGTCGCCGCCGCGGATGGAGCGGGCCGAGTTCACGTCGACGGACACCAGCGCTTCGGTGTGGTCGATCACGATGGCGCCGCCGGAGGGCAGCGTCACGGTGCGGGCGTAGGCCGATTCGATCTGGTGCTCGATCTGGAAGCGGCTGAACAGCGGCGCGTCGTCGCGGTAGCGCTTCACGCGCGGCGCGTGTTCGGGCATCACGTGCGCCATGAACTGCTGGGCCTGCTCGTACACGTCGTCGGTGTCGATCAGGATGTCGCCGATGTCGTGGTTGAAGTAGTCGCGCAGCGCGCGCACTACCAGGTTGGACTCCTGGTAGATCAGTTCGGGCTTGCGCAGGCTCTTGGCGGCTTCGTCGACGGCCTTCCAGAGCTTGAGCAAGTAGTTCAGGTCCCACTGCAGTTCGGGCGCGCTGCGGCCGATGCCGGCGGTGCGCGCGATGATGCTGGCGCCCTTGGGGTACTCGAGCTGGTCCATCGCCTCCTTGAGCTCGGCCCGGTCGTCGCCCTCGATGCGGCGCGACACGCCGCCGCCGCGCGGGTTGTTGGGCATCAGCACCACGTAGCGGCCGGCCAGCGAGATGAAGGTGGTCAGGGCCGCGCCCTTGTTGCCGCGTTCTTCCTTCTCGACCTGCACCACCAATTCCTGGCCTTCGCGGATCACATCGTTGATGCGCGCCTGGCTGACCGAGACGCCCTCGGCGAAATACTGGCGGGAGATTTCCTTGAACGGCAGGAAGCCGTGGCGGTCTTCGCCGTAGTCGACGAAGCAGGCCTCGAGCGAAGGCTCGACCCGCGTGACCACGGCCTTGTAGATGTTGCCCTTGCGCTGTTCGCGCCCTTCGATCTCGATTTCGTAGTCGAGCAGCTTTTGCCCGTCCACGATCGCCAGGCGGCGCTCTTCGGCCTGCGTGGCATTGATCAGCATCCGTTTCATGGGTAGCGTCCTCTGGGCTCCTGCGGAGCCCGGTGTGTCGTCAAAACGTCGTGGTTCCGTGGGAACCTGGTTGATGCCTGAGCGGACGCGCTTGAAACGAAGGGAATTGCCGGAGAGCCTTCACTCACGAGCCATCGGGCTCGCGCAGTGGGGCATGGGCGCGTGGATGGAGCAAGGGCTTCGCAAGGCCTGTCCGGGCCGCAGGTGCGGTGGCCGGACAGGCGTGCCGGGGCGGTGCGTGGCTCGCGCGCGATCCTGGCCGCACGGGCGCTCGCCCGGGCTGGCAGGTTCGGGAAGGGGGCCTCCACACCATGTTCTTGCTTTGATCCGCCGGCCTGGACGCGCTGCCATGGACAGCACGTCCAGGCCGGCTTGGGGTATTCCGTATCAGGGTTTCAATTGCGTCAGCCCGCCTTGGCTGCCACCGGTTGTCACCAGGGTCCGCGCGGACCAGGGGGTCGACAACCGATGCCTCCAAGTGGCATCGCCTCCCAGCGTGTTTGGAGTCGTGCTCTAAACTCGTGTCTTATCAAGCACTTAGGCCGAGACGCTGGTGAAAAATATTATAGGTGCAGCGCAGGAGGTGTCCGCGCCGGCCGCAAAGCTCGTCGAAATCGGTCCCGATGCCGAGGGCCAGCGCCTCGACAACTACCTGCTGCGCGTGCTCAAGGGCGTGCCCAAGACCCATGTCTACCGCATCATCCGCAGCGGCGAGGTGCGCGTGAACAAGGGCCGTGCCGATGCCGCCACGCGCCTGGCGCTGGGCGACAGCGTGCGCCTGCCGCCGCTGCGCCTGTCCGAACGCGCAGAGGAGAAATCCGCGGCCATGGCCCGCAACGCTCCGGCCCGCAGCTTCCCCGTGCTGCACGAGGACGATGCCTTCCTGGCCATCGACAAGCCGGCCGGCGTGGCCGTGCACGGCGGCAGCGGCGTGGATTTCGGCGTGATCGAGCAGCTGCGCATGGCGCGGCCAGGTGCGCCGTTCCTGGAGCTCGTGCACCGGCTGGACCGCGAAACCTCTGGCGTGCTGCTGGTGGCCAAGAAGCGCAGCGCGCTGAAACACCTGCAGGACCAGTTCCGCGAGCGCGAGACCGGCAAGACCTACCTGGCGCTGGCGCTGGGCACCTGGCCGGGCAAGCACAAGGTGCTGGACAAGCCGCTGGTGCGCTACCTGCTGCCCGGCAAGCCCGGCACGGAGGGCGAGCGCCGCGTGCGCGTGGCGGCTGCGGACGATCCGCAAGGCATGCGCTCGATCACGCTGGTCCGGGTCGCGCAAGCCCTGGCCGACTTCAGCCTGCTGGAGGTGACCATCAAGACCGGCCGGACGCACCAGATCCGCGTGCACCTGGCCAGCGAAGGCCATCCGATCGCGGGCGACGACAAGTACGGCGACTTCACGGTCAACAAGGCCCTGGTCCGGCAGGGGCTGTCGCGCATGTTCCTGCATGCCTGGCGGTTGCGGCTTGCGCACCCGGCCAGTGGCGAAACGGTGCAGCTGGAGGCCGCATTGCCGCCCGAACTGGCCGGTTTTCTGGCCGCCTGCGCACCGGCTGTCACGGGCGCCGGGCGACAATCGCCGCATGCAAGCCCGACGCTTTGACCTGATCGCCTTCGACTGGGATGGAACCCTGTTCGATTCGACGGCCATCATCACCCGGTGCATCCAGGAGGCGGTCCGCGATGTCGGCGGCACCGTGCCCACCGACACCGCCGCCTCCTTCGTGATCGGCATGGCCCTGCCGCAGGCCCTGGCACATGCCGCGCCAGACGTGCCGCGCGAGCGCTACCCCGACCTGGCCGCGCGTTACCGCGTGCACTACATGCAGCACCAGAACGACATCGTGCTGTTCCCCGGCGTGCTGGAGCTGCTGCGCGCACTCAAGGAGCAGCAGATCCTGCTGACCGTGGCCACCGGCAAATCGCGCCGCGGCCTGGACGAGGCCTTGCGCGTCGTGGAATTGCAAGGCCTGTTCGACGGCTCGCGCACCGCCGACGAAACCGCCGGCAAGCCGCACCCGCGCATGCTGCATGAGTTGATGCGCGAGTTCGACGTGGCGCCCGAGCGCCTGCTCATGGTCGGCGACACCACCCACGACCTCCAGATGGCACTGAACGCCGGTTGCCCCAGCGTAGGCGTGGGCTATGGCGCGCATCCGCACGGCGAGTTCGCTGCGCTGCGGCCGCTGTTCGTGGCCCACTCGGTCCGCGAACTGCACGACTGGCTGCTGGCGCCGGCCTGAAGCTTGCGAGCAGCGCCACCATGGACTGCGTTGCACTGTGCAATTCCCATGACTTGGCCGAGGGCGGCGAGGCCGTGCCCTTCGATGTGCGGTACCAGGGCCAGACCTGCCGGGCGTTTGCCGTGCGCTGGCGTGGCCAGGCCCATGCCTACCTGAACCGTTGTACCCACGTGGCCATGGAGATGGACTACCAGCCCAACCGCTTCCTCGACGACACTGGCGAATGGCTGTTGTGCGCGACCCACGGCGCCGCCTACCGGCCCGACACGGGTGCCTGCGGCGGCGGTCCTTGCCGCGGCGGCCTGGTCAAGATCGCGCTGTCGGAGTCGGGCAGCGTGGTGCATTGGCATACTCAGCCCCAATTGCAACCTGTTTTCTTCGAGTAGCCCCATCACCATGAGTGAACCGCAAGCCTCCGGCTCCCCCTCGTCCGATCCGCAATGGGAGCGCAGCCTGCTGGAGCGGCTGGCCTTCGCATCGCTGAAGGAGCAGCGCGCCGCGCGCCGCTGGAAGATCTTCACGCGGCTCACCTGGCTCGGCTTTTTCATCGTGCTGGCCTGGCTGCTGCTGCTGCGCGCTGCGCCGACGACCGACACCTCGACCATGCACACCGCCGTGGTCGAGATCAAGGGCGAGATCGCCTCGGGCGCCGATGCCAGCGCCGAATCCATCGTGGCCGCCATGCGCAGCGCCTTCGAGGACCAGGGTGCGCAGGCTGTCGTGCTGCTCATCAACTCGCCGGGCGGCAGCCCCGTGCAGGCCGGCATGATCAACGACGAGATCCTGCGGCTCAAGGCCAAGCACAACAAGCCCGTCTATGCCGTGGTGGAAGAAGCCTGCGCCTCGGCGGCCTACTACATCGCCGTTGGCGCCGACAAGATCTTCGTCGACAAGGCCAGCATCGTGGGCAGCATCGGTGTGCTGATGGACGGCTTCGGCTTCACCGGCCTCATGGACAAGCTGGGCGTGGAGCGCCGGCTGCTGACGGCGGGCGCCAACAAGGGCTTCCTCGACCCGTTCAGCCCCATGAGCGAGACCCAGCGTGCGCTGGCGCAGAACATGCTCGACACCATCCACCAGCAGTTCATCGGCGTGGTCAAGAAGGGCCGTGGCGACCGGCTCAAGGAAACACCCGAGACCTTCAGCGGCCTGTTCTGGAGTGGCGAACAGGCCGTGCAGATGGGTCTGGCGGACCAACTCGGCAGCCTGGACTACGTGGCACGCGATGTGGTCAAGGCCGAGGAGATCGTCGACTACACGCGCCGCGAGAACGTGGCCGAGCGCTTGGCCAAGCGCTTCGGCGCGGCCTTGGGCGAGGGCGCCATGCGGGCGCTCCAATCGGTGCCGGCGCTGCGCTGAGCGGATCGGCGGCCGGTCGTGGCCGTCGTGGCCGTCAGCGGCCGATGGCAAAGACGGCCGGCGCGTCCGGCAGCGGTTCCTGGTGCTGCCGCCAGGCCTTCACGGTCTGGCTGAGGATGCGGGCGTTGTCCAGCGTCAAGCCGGTGGCGATAACCAGCCGCGTGTTGTGCTGCAGGGCCTGCACCAGCGCGCGGCGCAGGGTTTCCGTGCGGTACGGGGTTTCGATGCACAGCTGCGTCTGCCCGGTCTTGAGCGCCAGGGTTTCGAGCTGGCGCACGCGCTCGGTGCGCGCTTCGGCGTCCTGCGGCAGGTAGCCGACGAACGCGAAATTCTGGCCGTTCAGGCCGCTGGCCGCCAGCGCCAGCAACAGCGCGCTGGGGCCGACCAGGGGCACCACCGCCACGCCCAGCGCGTGGGCGGCGCGCACCACCGAGCTGCCCGGATCCGCGACCGCGGGCATGCCGGCCTCGCTGACCAGCCCGATGTCATGACCTTGCAGAGCGGCGGCCAGCAGCGGCGTGGCGTCGAAGCCGGGCCCGTGGTCGCCTTTCTTGTGCACTTCGCGGGGCAATTCCGTCAGCGTTTGCTGCTGCAGCGGCATGGCGAGTGGCACGACGCCATCGACGCGCTTGAGGTAGGCGCGCGTGCTCTTGGCGTTCTCGCAGATCCAGTGCGAAAGGCGGGCGGCCACCTGCAGCGTGCCCAGCGGTACCGCGTCCTGCAGCGGCGCCTGCTCGGCGCAACCGAAGTCCAGCGGCGCCGGCACCAGGTACAGGCGGCCGCTCACAGCAGTCGGACGCCGGCGGCGCGCAGCATGCGGCTGGTCTGGATCAGCGGAAGGCCCACCAGCGCGGTCGGGTCGTCGCTCGTGATGGCGTCCAGCAGGACGATGCCCAGGCCCTCGCTCTTGGCGCTGCCGGCGCAGTCGTAGGGCTGTTCGGCCTGCAGGTAGGCCTCGATGTCGGCGTCGTCCAGGTCGCGGAAGCGCACCTGCACGGGCACCAGGGCGGTCTGCTCGAAACCCTGGGCGGCATGCACGACCGACAACGCGGTCTGGAACACCACCGTCTGGCCGCGCATTGCCCGCAATTGGGCGGTGGCCCGCGCATGGTCGCCGGGCTTGCCGAGTGGCTGGCCGTGCAGGTCGGCGACCTGGTCCGAGCCGATCACCACGGCATCCGGATGGCTGGCGGCGACGGCCCGCGCCTTGGCCAGCGCCAGCCGGCGGGCGAGGGCGGCCGGCGCTTCGCCGGCAAGAGGGGTTTCGTCGACCTCTGGCGCGACCACGTCGAAGTCGATGCGCAGGCGTGTCAGCAGTTCGCGGCGGTAGCGCGAGGTCGATCCCAGGATGAGGCGTGGCATGGTGCGATTCTCTTACACTGCCCCGCATGACAGCCCCCAAGCAGGCACGTGGCCTGGACATCAAGGCCTTCGCCCAGTCGGGTGGCGAGCGGCAGCAGCAAGACCGTCTCGCCGACCATCCGCGTTTGTTCGAAGAGGCCGAAGGCCGTGGCGGCGACCGGCCTGTGCGTTGGCACGCCGTGGGCCAGTGGCGCACGTCGGCCGGTGTGGTACCGCAGATCTGGTTGCACGTCGTGGCCGATGCCGATGTGCCGCTGACCTGCCAGCGTTGCCTGGAGCCGGTCGACGAGCCCCTGGCCGTGGACCGCTGGTTCCGTTTCGTGGCCGACGAGGCACAGGCCGCGCGCGAGGACGAGGAGGCCGACGAAGACGTGCTGGTACTCGATCCCGCGTTCGACCTGCAGGCCCTGGTCGAGGACGAGCTGCTGATGGCGCTGCCCCTGGTGCCGCGGCATGACGTGTGCCCGGGTGAGGTGCGGATGGAGGTGGCCGATCCCGGTTTCGCGCAGGCCGAGGCCGACAAGCCCAATCCGTTCGACGTGCTGGCCGACCTCAAGCGCAAGTCCAGCGGCAACGGCCTCTAGCCTCGATGTCCGCAGCCGGGCTATAATGGCCGGCTTCGCGTGCCGCGGGGTCGGTTGAAATTGAACAATTTTTGGACAATTCAATCGGCCACGATTTTGGCCAGATCGCTCCAGATATCTCCTTCGGTGAGAGTTTTCGGGTTGCGATCCCCGCAAACCTCTACTTTGATTCAAGGAGCCAAGCATGGCAGTCCAGCAAAACAAGAAATCGCC
Source organism: Pseudorhodoferax sp. Leaf274 (assembly GCF_001422445.1). Taxonomy (GTDB): domain Bacteria; phylum Pseudomonadota; class Gammaproteobacteria; order Burkholderiales; family Burkholderiaceae_C; genus Pseudorhodoferax. The sequence continues at coordinate 805,564 of NZ_LMNA01000030.1, read as the reverse complement.
GTCCAAGCGCGGCATGCACCGTTCGCACAATGCGCTGAACGTGCCCGGCATCGCGGTGGAGCCCACCACCGGCGAAACCCACCTGCGCCACCACATCAGCCCCAACGGTTTCTACCGTGGCCGCCAGGTGCTCAAGAACAAGTCCGAAGCCTGATCGTTTCGCCCGCAAGGCCCGTGGCTACCTGTCGTAGCGACGGGCTTTTGTTTTGGTGACCGTTCACTTTCCTTTCGAATTCGTGCGTCCCCTGGACGTACAGTCGCGCCCATGATCACTGTGGCTGTCGACTGTATGGGTGGGGACCACGGCCCTGGCATCACGCTGCCGGCGTGCCGCGCTTTCCTGGCGTCGCATGCCGACGCGCAACTGTTGCTGGTCGGCCTGCCCGAGGCCATCCAGGGTTTTTCGCACCCGCGCGCGCGCGCCGTTCCGGCCAGCGAGGTCGTCGGCATGGACGACCCCGTGGAGGTCGCGCTGCGCAAGAAGCGCGACTCGTCCATGCGCGTGGCCATCGCACAGGTCAAGGACAAGGTGGCCGATGTGGCCGTGTCCGCCGGCAACACCGGCGCCCTGATGGCGATCGCGCGCTACCTGCTCAAGACAGTGCCTGGCATCGACCGCCCGGCCATCGCCACCCAGTTGCCCAATGCGCGTGGTGGCGCCACCACGGTGCTCGACCTCGGCGCCAATGTCGACTGCACGGCCGAGCACCTGCTCCAGTTCGGGCTGATGGGGGCTGCGCTGGTGTCGGTGCTCAAGGGGCACGACGAGCCCACGGTCGGGCTGCTGAACATCGGTGAAGAGGTGATCAAGGGCAGTGAAGTCATCAAGCAGGCCGGTGAGTTGTTCCAGGCCGCGCATGCCGCCGGGCACCTGAATTTCCACGGCAACGTGGAAGGCAACGACATCTACAAGGGCACGACCGACATCGTGGTCTGCGACGGCTTCGTCGGCAACGTGGCGCTCAAGAGCAGCGAAGGTGTGGCGTCGATGATCAGCGGCTTCCTCAAGGCGGAGTTTTCGCGCAGCGTCTGGACCAAGGCCGCGGCCCTGGTCGCCTATCCGGTATTGCAGGCGCTCAAGGGTCGGCTCGACCACCGGCGCTACAACGGGGCAGCCCTGTTGGGTCTGCGTGGCCTGGTGTTCAAGAGCCACGGCTCGGCCGACGCCTTCGCGTTCGAGCAGGCGTTGAACCGCGGCTATGATGCGGCGCGCAACAAGCTGCTGGAGCAGGTGCAGGCACGCATCGCCAAGACCGCCCCGCAGCAGGCCGTGGACACCGGTGCGCCGGTGCCGGCCGAGTTGGCAGCCCACCACTGACAACACCCATGTCCACCTATTCCCGCATCACGGGCACCGGCAGCTACCTGCCGCCGCGCCGCCTGAGCAACGCCGAGCTCGCCGCAGAGCTGGCCACCAAGGGAGTCGAGACTTCCGACGAATGGATCGTCGAGCGCACCGGCATCCGCGCGCGCCACTTCGCCGCGCCGGACGTGACCTGCAGCGACCTGGCCGTGCCGGCAGCGCAGGCGGCCATGGAGGCCGCGGGCGTCGCGCCGCAGCAGATCGACCTCATCATCGTCGCCACGTCCACGCCGGACATGGTGTTTCCTTCGGCTGCCACCATCCTGCAGCACAAGCTCGGCATCGCCGGTTGCCCGGCTTTCGACGTGCAGGCCGTGTGCAGCGGTTTCGTCTACGCCCTGACGGTGGCGGACGCCATGATCCGCGCCGGCAACGCCAAGCGCGCGCTGGTGGTCGGCTCCGAGGTGTTCTCGCGCATCCTCGATTTCAACGACCGCACGACCTGCGTGCTGTTCGGCGACGGCGCCGGTGCCGTCGTGCTGGAGGCTTCGGAGACGCCCGGCATCCTGGCCAGCGACCTGCATGCGGATGGCAAGCATGTCGGCATCCTGTGCGTTCCAGGCCATGTGTCTGGCGGTTCGGTGCTGGGTGATCCGCTGCTCAAGATGGATGGCCAGGCCGTGTTCAAGCTGGCCGTGGGCGTGCTCGAGGATGCCGCGCGCGCCACGCTCGCCAAGGCCGGCAAGACGCACGAGCAGATCGACTGGCTGATCCCGCACCAGGCCAACATCCGCATCATGCAGAGCACGGCCAAGCGGCTCAAGCTGCCGCTGGACAAGCTCGTCGTCACCGTGGACCAGCACGGCAACACCTCGGCGGCTTCGATTCCGCTGGCCCTGGACCACGCCGTGCGCAAGGGCGATATCAAGAAGGGTGATCTGCTGATGCTCGAAGGTGTCGGCGGCGGGTTCACCTGGGGCGCCGTCCTGCTGAATTTCTGAGGAGACCGTGCGCGACAGGGTGCTTGCAAAGCACCCGCGCGCCTTCCACGCCATGACCACACCATTCGCGTTCGTTTTTCCAGGCCAGGGCTCGCAGGCCGTCGGCATGCTCGATGGCTGGCAAGGCCATGCCGTCATCGCCCAGACGCTGGCCGAAGCCTCCGATGCGTTGGGCGAGGATGTCGCCAAGCTCATCCATGAGGGCCCGAAAGAGGCCTTGGCGCTGACCACCAACACCCAGCCCGTGATGCTGGTGGCCGGTGTGGCCGCCTACCGTGCATGGATGGCTGAAACCGGGCTGGCGCCGGCCGTGGTCGCCGGCCACTCGCTGGGCGAGTATTCGGCGCTGGTCGCCTCCGGGGTATTGACGCTGGCACAGGCGGCGCCGCTGGTGCGTTTCCGTGCCCAGGCCATGCAGGACGCCGTGCCGGTGGGGACGGGCGCGATGGCGGCCATCCTGGGCATGGACAGTGCCCAGGTCGCGGCCGGTTGTGCCGAGGCGCAGGCCGCCCTCGGCCAAGCTGGTGAAGTGGTCGAGGCCGTGAACTTCAACGACCCGGCCCAGACCGTGATCGCCGGCAGCAAGCTGGCGGTCGAGAAAGCCTGCGAACTGCTCAAGAGCAAGGGCGCCAAGCGCGCGCTGCCGCTGCCGGTGTCGGCCCCATTCCATTCCAGCCTCATGCGGCCTGCGGCGCAACGCCTGCGCGAACGCCTGGCCGAACTCACCTTCGGTGCGCCGCAGATCCCGGTCGTCAACAACATCGACGTGGCCGTGCAGCAGGATGCCGATGCGATCCGCGACGCCCTGTACCGCCAGGCCTTCGGTCCGGTGCGCTGGGTCGAATGCGTGCAGGCCATCAAGGCGCGTGGCATCGGCACGCTGATCGAATGCGGCCCCGGCAAGGTGCTGGCGGGCCTCGTCAAGCGCATCGACGCCGAACTGGCCTCGGGCGCCGTCCACGACCCCGCCACGCTGGCGCAGGCCAAGGCACAACTCGAAGGAACGACGGCATGAGCGCACCCGCCATCTCCGAACAGGTCGCGCTGGTCACCGGCGCGTCGCGCGGCATCGGCGCCGCCATCGCCAAGGAACTGGCGCAACGCGGTTTCAAGGTCGTCGGCACGGCCACCAGCGAGGCCGGCGCGGCCAACATCACGCAGGCGCTGGCTGGCCATGCCGGTAGCGTCGGCCGTGTGCTGGACGTCAACGACGCCAAAGCCGGCGAAGCCCTGGTCGAGGCCATCGTGAAGGAGCATGGCGCGTTGCACGTGCTGGTCAACAACGCCGGCATCACGCGAGACATGCTGGCCATGCGGCTCAAGGACGAGGACTGGGATGCGGTGCTGGACACCAACCTCAAGGCCGTGTTCCGCATGAGCCGCGCGGTCATGCGCGCGATGATGAAGCAGCGCTACGGCCGCATCGTCAACATCACCTCGGTCGTCGGCGCGTCGGGCAACCCCGGCCAGGCCAACTACGCGGCCGCCAAGGCGGGTGTGGCCGGCATGACGCGCGCCCTGGCGCGGGAGCTGGGCTCGCGCGGCATCACGGTCAACTGCGTCGCGCCGGGCTTCATCGCCACCGACATGACCGGCAAGCTTTCGGACGAGCAGCACAAGGCGTTGCTCGGCCAGATCCCATTGGGCCAACTGGGCACGCCATCCGATGTGGCGCATGCGGTGGCCTATCTCGCCTCACCCGAGGCAGCCTACGTGACGGGGCAGGAACTGCACGTCAACGGCGGCATGTACATGTAGCTGGCGAGTGCCCGGCGGATTCCCTGCGAAGCGGGGGACAAGTGCCGGCGTAAGCGCCTCGCTAAAATCACCGATTCTTTACAAACCCTAAGAGGGAACCATGAGCGATATCGAAGCACGCGTCAAGAAGATCATTGCCGAGCAACTGGGTGTGGAGGAGTCCCAGGTCACGAACGAGAAGTCGTTCGTTGCCGACCTGGGTGCCGACTCGCTCGACACCGTCGAACTGGTCATGGCTCTGGAAGACGAGTTCGGCATCGAGATCCCTGACGAGGATGCCGAGAAGATCACCACGGTGCAGAACGCCATCGATTACGCCAACAGCCACCAGAAGGCCTGAGGCCGAAGGGAACCGCCGCTTATGTCGCGTCGTCGTGTCGTCGTCACAGGTCTGGGCTGCGTGAGCCCGGTTGGAGCAACGGTCGAGTCGTCCTGGCAGGCCTTGCTGGCTGGTCAGTCCGGCATCGATCTGGTCCAGAGCTTCGACGCAAGCGGCCTGGCCTGCAAGTTCGCAGGTGAAGTCAAGGGCTTCGACGTCGCCAGCTACATCCCCGACAAGGAAGCGCGCCACATGGACCGCTTCATGCACCTGGGCATCGCGGCAGCGTGCCAGGCGGTCGCGGATTCCGGGCTGGCCACCGGCGACGCATTGGGCGAAGAAGAATCCACCCGCATCGGTTGCAACATCGGCTCGGGTATCGGCGGTCTGCCCATGATCGAACAGACCCACGCCGAATTGGTGAACCGCGGCCCGCGCCGGGTGTCGCCGTTCTTCGTGCCAGCTTCGATCATCAACATGATTTCCGGCCACGTCTCGATCAAGTACGGCTTCAAGGGCCCGAACATCGCCGTGGTCACGGCCTGCACCACCGGCCTGCATGCCATCGGCCTGTCGGCCCGCATGATCGAATCCGGCGATTGCGACGTGATGGTGGCCGGCGGCGCCGAATCCACGGTTTCGCCGCTGGGCATCGCCGGTTTCGCCTCTGCACGTGCCTTGAGTACGCGCAACGACGATCCGAAGGGCGCATCGCGCCCTTGGGACAAGGGCCGCGACGGTTTCGTGCTGGGCGAAGGCGCCGGTGTCGTCGTGCTCGAGGAGTACGAGCGTGCCAAGGCGCGTGGCGCCAAGATCTATGCCGAAGTCGTTGGCTTCGGCATGACGGGCGATGCCTACCACATCACCGCGCCGAACGTGGACGGCCCGCGCCGCTCCATGCAGATGGCGCTGCGCAACGCGGGCCTGAACCCCGACCAGGTCCAGCACCTGAACGCACACGGCACGTCCACGCCCCTGGGCGACGCGAACGAGACCAACGCCGTCAAGGCGGTGTTCGGCGAGCACGCGTACAAGCTGGCAATCAACTCGACCAAGTCCATGACCGGCCACCTGCTGGGCGGCGCGGGCGGCATCGAGAGCGTGTTCACGATCCTGGCGCTGCACCACCAGAAGATCCCGCCGACGATCAACCTGACCGACCCGGACCCGGAGTGCGACCTGGACTACTGCGCCAATACGGCCCGTGATGCCCGCATCGATGTGGCGCTGAAGAACAACTTCGGTTTTGGCGGCACCAACGGTTCGCTGGTGTTCAAGCGCGTCTGAGCCGCCTGCGACCATCCTGTTCGGCATGCACAGCGCTCCGGCGGTCCGTTATCCGGTGCCGCGTTCCGCGCGTGCCGGCCGCGCTCTGGCTGTGCTGTGCCTGGCGCCGGCCGCGTCCTGCCTGTTGGGTTGGGCTTCTGGCCTGGCGGCCGCGCCACTGGTTGCGGTCGCTGCCAGCTGGGTGCTGGCCGCTGCCGCCGTTGTTCTTCAATGGCGCGGCGTGCGTGCCGGACAGTTGCGCTGGGACGGCCAGGCTTGGTGGTGGCTGCCCGACGATGCCGCGCAGGCGGATGAGTACGCCGTGAGCATCGTCCTGCACCTGGACCTGCAATCCGCAGTGCTCGTGCGCATGGTCGGCGCGCCGGGCCGCGTGCGGTGGCGCTGGCTGGAGTGTGCTGCCGCACCCGCGCGGTGGAGCGATGTGCGCCGCGCACTGCACCAACGCGGCGTTCCGGCGCCATCGGTGCCGGAGCCGCAGCCGTGAGCGGGGCCACGCCTCCCACGGGCGACAGCGATCTGGTGCTGGTCGAGCGTGCGGTTGCGGGCGACCAGCGTGCATTCGAGCTGCTGGTCCTCAAGTACGAGCGCCGCATCCAGCGCTTGATCGCCCGCATGGTGCGCGACGTCGATCTGGTAGAAGACATCGCCCAGGAAACCTTCATCCGCGCCTACCGCGCCCTCCCGAAGTTCCGTGGCGACGCACAGTTTTACACTTGGCTGTACCGCATCGCGGTCAACACGGCCAAGAAGACGCTGATGGATTTCAAGCGCGATCCAACCGTGGCTGAAGCCGCACTGCGCTCCGGTGACGACGACGATGAAACTTACCGCGCCGAAACCGAACCAATCAGCCATGAGACGCCCGACACCGTGCTGGCGGCCAAGCAGATCTCCTCGGTGGTGAACATGGCGATGGAAGCCTTGCCCGAAGATTTGCGCCAGGCCGTGACGCTGCGCGAGATCGAAGGCCTCAGTTACGAAGAAATTGCCGAAGCCATGAATTGCCCCATCGGAACCGTGCGTTCCCGCATCTTCCGTGCGCGTGAGGCGATTTCGGCCAAGGTCAAGCCCCTGCTGGAAAACCAGTCGGGCAAGCGCTGGTGATGGCGCGGCGGAAACAGTGATGCAGGTGACGACGATGAACCAGGACGATGTGGTGAGGCTGCGCGAACGGCTTTCGGCCTTGGCCGACGGCGAGCTCGATGGCGACGAGACCGCCCGGCTGATGGAGGCGCCTCAGGCAGAGCGCGACGGCCTGCACCAGACCTGGCAGGCCTATCACCTGATTGGCGACGTGTTGCGCGGAGGCGAGCAGACCGCGGTGCACGCATCGTCCGATTTCCTGTCTCGCCTGCAGACGCGGCTCGCGCAGGAGGCGCCGCTGGTGCCGGCGCGGCCGGCCGTACCGGTTGCGGAGCCCGTGCAGGTGGCGGCCATTTCCCGCGCGTCTGCGAACGACGCGAGCTTCCGCTGGAAGATGGTGGCGGGCTGCGCGTCCTTTGTCGCGGTGGCCGCACTGGCCTGGACCGTGGTCGGCGGCGCCGGGTCGATGGTGCAGCAACCCCAGATGGCGGCGCTGCCCGCACCGGTGGTGGAGGCAAGCGCGGCACCCCAGGTGGTCGAGCAGGAGGTGCGTCTGCCCAGCGGGGAGGCGCAAGTGATGCTGCGCGATGCGCGCCTGGACGAATTGCTGGCTGCGCACAAGCAGGCAGGCAGTTCCAGCGCGTTGCAGATGCCCGTGCCGGCCGGCCTGCTGCGCAGCGCCACGTTCACGGCGCCGGAGCGTTGATGGCCGGTCAAGGTTGAGTTTGCTGCCGATGTCCATGCTGTCGTCCGGCCGCGCTGCGGTGGCTGCGGTCTCCCTGGGTTTGGCCGCCTGCACGGTGTTGGCGCAGGTCGCTCCGGTTCCTGTCGATGCCGCACCGGCGGTGACCGAGCAGCGCAGCATCGGCGAGTGGCTGATGCGCATGCACGATGCCTCGCGCAAGCGCGCCTACACGGGCACCTTCGTGGTGTCGTCGGATGCCATGCTGGCCAGCGCGCGCATCTGGCATGCCTGCGAGGGCGAGCAGCAGATCGAGCGCGTGGATGCACTGACAGGGCCGCCGCGCACCACCTTCCGGCGCAACGACCATGTCGTTACCTTTCTGCAGGACAGCAAGGTCGCGCGCATGGAAAAGCGCGAGGCGCTCGGGCTGTTCCCCAACCTGCTGCAGGCGGCCGACACCTCGATCGCCGAGTTCTACAGCGCCAAGCGGCTCGGCCAGGACCGCGTGGCCGGCTTCGAGGCCGACATCGTGCTGCTCAAGCCCAAGGACAAGCTGCGCTTCGGCTACCGGGTCTGGAGCGAGAAGAAGTCCGGCCTCGTGATCAAGCTGCAGACCTTGGACGTGGACGGCAAGGTGCTGGAGCAGGCTGCCTTTTCCGAGCTGCAGATCGACGCACCCGTGCGCCTGGAGAGCCTGGCGCGCATGATGAACAAGACGGCTGGTTACCGCACGGAGCGTGTGGAGACGCTGGCAGCAGACCCGGCTGCCGAGGGTTGGACGCTGAACGAGCCCGTGCCGGGCTTCCGGTCCATGAGTTGCATCAAGCGCGCGCCGCAGCCGGGCATGCCGCCCAGCACGATGCAGTGGGTGTTCTCCGATGGCCTGGCCTCGGTGTCCTTGTTCGTCGAGCCTTACGATGCGCAGCGCCACCCCAAGGAGGGGTTGGTGGGGATGGGTGCCACACAATCGCTCATGCGGCGCAGCGACGAGTGGTGGCTGACCGCCGTGGGCGAGGTCCCGGTGGTCACGCTCAAGAGCTTTGCCGCCTCGCTGCAACGCACCCGCAAATAGACAAGCAATGGGCGAGAGCCCTGTGGACCATGTGATGGAAAGAGGTGGATGACGATGTCTAGCTTCGCCGGACGACAACTGCGGGTGCAGGCCATGGCCTGGGCCATGGCGCTGGCCGCAACCCTGGCGCTCGCGCCGCACACGCCCGTTCAGGCGCAGCAAATGCGCGCGCTGCCGGACTTCACCGATCTGGTGGACCAGGTCGGGCCGTCGGTGGTCAACATCCGCACGGTCGAGCGTGCTGCCGCGCGCCCGGGCCCGGGCGGCTCGGAAGAGGAGATGCTGGAGTTCTTCCGACGCTTCGGAATTCCGCTGCCGAACGTCCCGCGCCAGGGCCCTCGCCCGCAGCAACCCGAGGGTGGCGGCGAGACACAGCCACGCGGCGTGGGCTCGGGTTTCATCCTGACCTCCGACGGCCTCATCATGACCAACCACCACGTGGTCGACGGCGCCGAAGAGGTACTGGTCACGCTGACCGACAAGCGCGAGTTCAAGGCCAAGCTGATCGGCTCCGACAAGCGCACCGATGTGGCCGTCGTGAAGATCGACGCCACGGGCCTGCCCGCGGTCAAGCTTGGCGATGTGAGCCGGCTGCGCGTGGGCGAATGGGTCATGGCCATCGGCTCGCCATTCGGCCTGGAGAACTCGGTCACCGCTGGCATCGTCAGCGCCAAGCAGCGCGATACCGGCGACTACCTTCCATTCATCCAGACCGACGTGGCGATCAATCCAGGCAACTCCGGCGGGCCGCTGATCAACATGCGCGGAGAGGTGGTGGGCATCAACAGCCAGATCTACTCGCGTTCGGGCGGCTTCATGGGCATCTCGTTCGCGATCCCGATCGACGAGGCCACGCGCGTCAGCGAGCAGCTACGCGCCACCGGCCGTGTCTCGCGCGGCAAGATCGGCGTGCAGATCGAGCAGGTCACCAAGGACGTGGCCGAGTCCATCGGCCTGGGCAAGCCCCAGGGCGCGCTGGTCCGCAGCGTGGAGCCTGGGTCGCCGGCGGAGAAGGCCGGCATCGAGGCGGGCGACATCATCACGCGTTTCGATGGCCGGGTGATCGAACGCTTTGGCGAACTGCCGCGCCAGGTGGGCAACACCAAGCCTGGCACCAAGAGCGCCATCACGGTCTTCCGCCGCGGTGCGACCAAGGAACTCAGCATCCTGATCGCCGAGATCGAGGCCGAGGCCCCGGTGGCCAAGGCGCCTGCCAAGGAAGAGCGCCCGCGCGGTTCCGCCGCTGGCCAGGCGCTGGGCCTGGTGGTCAGCGAGGTTCCCGACGCGCAGAAGAAGGAGATGCGCATCAAGGGCGGTGTCAAGGTCGAGGCCGCCACCGAAGGCGCAGCCCAGGCCGGCCTGCGCGAGGGCGACGTGATCGTGGCCATTGCCAATACCGAGATCACGGGCGTCAAGGATTTCGAGGCTGTGATTGCCAAGGTCGACCGCAGCAAGCCTGTGAACGTCCTGTTCCGTCGTGGAGACTGGGCGCAGTACGCGCTGATTCGCGCGCAGCGCTGAACGGATTGCCGCCGCCAAAGGCCCCAACTTCTGCTCAGGTTTACAGGGTTTGGGGCTGGCGATGGTGGCGCCGATGCGACTCTCGGCTGTTTTTTTCGACAGTATTTTTTGGCGGCCTAAAAGTTAGTGCACACCAGCTTTTCAGGGCCATCAAGCAGTTTGGATAGAATCAGGCGAGCGATCACGGCGTACCGGGCATATTGAATCTGTCGCCAACCCACGATGCGGGATGCCAACAGGCAACAACCACGCGATCCACAGGGCGCCCACAAGTTGTCCAGAGACCTATCCAGGAATCTTGTGGATAAGCTGTGGATAAAATGCTTGTTGTGACCCTGCAACGACCACTTGGACCGACTCTCGCGGCTATGCAGTTCAGCCTTTTTGCCTACAATGAAGTTCCAACCATCGCAGTTGCCAAAGATTGTTGGTTCTGGGCGCGTCGTTGATCGACGCGCCCTTTTTCTTTTTGTGCGCCCTCTAAATTCAATTACTTAAAGCTTCCCGTTGATGCAGCACATCAGAAACTTTTCGATCATCGCGCACATCGACCATGGCAAATCGACACTGGCAGATCGCCTGATCCAGCGCTGCGGCGGCCTCGCAGAACGTGAGATGGAAGCGCAGGTCCTCGATTCGATGGACATCGAAAAAGAGCGTGGGATAACTATTAAGGCGCAGACCGCGGCACTCAAATACACCGCGCGCGATGGCAAGGTCTACAACCTCAATCTCATCGACACACCGGGCCACGTCGACTTCTCTTACGAGGTGAGCCGTTCGCTGTCTGCATGCGAAGGCGCGCTGCTCGTGGTGGATGCATCGCAGGGTGTCGAAGCGCAGACGGTGGCCAACTGCTACACCGCACTGGACCTCGGTGTGGAAGTGCTGCCGGTGCTCAACAAGATCGACCTGCCCAACGCCGATCTCGACAACGCGCGCTCCGAGATCGAAGACGTGATCGGCATCGACGCCACGGATGCCATTCCCTGCTCGGCCAAGACCGGTGTGGGCATCGACGAAATCCTCGAGGCCGTGGTCGCCCACGTGCCGGCGCCCAAGGGCAATGCCGATGCGCCGCTGCGCGCGATGATCATCGACAGCTGGTTCGATTCGTACGTCGGCGTCGTCATGCTGGTGCGCGTCGTCGATGGCCGACTGGCCAAGGGCGAACGTTTCAAGATGATGGCCTCGGGCGCGGCCTACAACGCCGACAACCTCGGCGTCTTCACGCCGGCCAACGAACCACGTTCTTCGCTCGAGGCGGGCGAGGTGGGTTACATCATCGCGGGCATCAAGGAACTGCAGGCCGCCAAGGTCGGCGACACCGTCACGCTCGAGAAGAAGCTGCCGAACAACCTGGGCCCGGCCGCCGAGCCGCTGCCGGGCTTCAAGGAGATCCAGCCGCAGGTCTTCGCCGGCCTGTACCCGACCGAAGCCAGCGAGTACGACTCGCTGCGCGATGCGCTCGAGAAGCTCAAGCTCAACGATGCCTCGCTGCACTACGAACCCGAGGTCAGCCAGGCGCTGGGCTTTGGCTTTCGCTGCGGCTTCCTCGGCCTGCTGCACATGGAGATCGTGCAGGAGCGGCTCGAGCGCGAGTTCGACCAGGACCTGATCACGACCGCGCCCAGCGTGGTCTACCAGGTCATGAAGAACGACGGCGAAGTCATCATGGTCGAGAACCCTTCCAAGATGCCCGACATCGGCAAGACGGCCGAGATCCGCGAGCCCATCGTCACCGTGCACCTGTACATGCCGCAGGAGTATGTGGGCGTGGTCATGACGCTGGCCAACCAGAAGCGCGGCCTGCAGATGAACATGGCCTACAAGGGCCGCCAGGTGGTGCTGACCTACGAGATGCCGCTCGGCGAGATCGTGCTGGACTTCTTCGACAAGCTCAAGTCCGTGAGCCGCGGCTATGCGTCCATGGACTACGAGTTCAAGGAGTACCGCGCCTCCGACGTGGTCAAGGTCGACATCCTGCTCAACGGCGAGAAGGTCGATGCGCTGTCCATCATCGTGCACCGCAGCCAGTCGCAGTACCGCGGCCGTGCGGTGGTGGCCAAGATGCGCGAGATCATTTCGCGCCAGATGTACGACGTAGCGATCCAGGCCGCCATCGGGGCCAACATCATCGCGCGTGAGACAATCAAGGCTTTGCGCAAGAACGTCCTGGCCAAGTGCTACGGCGGCGATATTTCCCGCAAGCGCAAGCTCCTCGAAAAACAAAAGGCTGGCAAGAAACGCATGAAGCAGATTGGCTCGGTGGAAGTTCCTCAGGAGGCCTTCCTGGCCATTTTGCAGGTGGAGGACTGATGCCGGTTCTCACCGCTGCGATCCTCGCCGGCTTCGTCGCCTACGCGGGGGCCTGGTACCTCGGGCGCCTCGAAGGCAACTTCGCGCTGCTGCTGTTCCTCGCGACCTTCGTGACCGGCCTGTACTGGCTGGCCGAACGCTTCGTCTTCCTGCCGCGCCGGCGCAAGGCTGTGGCCCAACTGGAGCAGCAGACCGCACAACGCAAGCAGGAGCTGGCCAGCAAGGGCATCACCCAGGTCGACAACGTGGACCTCGCCGAGGCCAAGAGCCGCTTGCTGATGCAGCCCTGGTGGCTGGATTGGACTGCGGGCCTGTTCCCGGTCATCCTGGTGGTGTTCCTGCTGCGCTCGTTCCTGTTCGAGCCGTTCAAGATTCCCTCGGGCTCGATGATTCCCACGCTGCTCGTGGGCGACCTGATCCTGGTCAACAAATTCCATTACGGCGTGCGCCTGCCGGTCATCAACACCAAGATCACGCAGGGCAATCCGTTACAGCGTGGCGACGTGGTGGTGTTCCGCTACCCGCCCAAGCCCAGCCTGGACTACATCAAGCGCGTGGTCGGCGTGCCCGGCGACGAAGTGGCTTACCTGAACAAGCGCCTGACCGTGAACGGCCAGCCCGTGCCGATCCAGTCCGTGCCCGAGTTCTTCGACCAGGACGCGATGCGCTACTTCAAGCAGTACGAGGAAAAGCTCGGCGACAAGCCGCACCGCCTGCTGATCGACGACGACCGTCCCGCGTTCATCCCCGGCGTGGAGAACTTCGCTGCCAAGGACCAGTGCCGCTACAGTGTCGAGGGCGTGGTCTGCAAGGTGCCCGAAGGCAACTACTTCATGATGGGCGACAACCGCGACAACTCGCTGGACTCGCGCTATTGGGGCTTCGTGCCGGACGCCAACATCGTCGGCAAGGCGTTCTTCATCTGGATGAACTTCGGCAGTTTCGGGCGCATCGGCGCCTTCAATTGAGCAGGAGACGGACTGTGCGGAACATGTTGCAGCAGCATCGGCGCGTGGGAGGCCGGCAAACGGGCCTGAGCTTCTTCGGCGTGCTGATTGTCGGCGTGGTCGTGGTGTTCTGCTTCGTGGTCGGCGCCAAGGTCGTGCCGACCGTGCTCGAGTACCAGGCCATCCGCAAGGCGGTCGACCGCGCGGCGGCCGGCACCACGGTGGCCGAAGTGCGTTCGCTATTCGACCGTTCGGCCGCGGTCGACGACATCACGTCCATCAAGGGCACGGACCTCAACATTAGCAAGGAAGGCGACAAGGTCGTCGTGGCCTTTGCCTACAACAGGGAGGTCGAGCTGTTCGCGCCGGCCTACCTGCTGATCAAGTACACGGGCCGTTCCCGCTGATGTCGACGCGTGAATCCTGACCTGGCGGCGCTGCAGCAGCGCCTGCATTACCGCTTTGCCGACGAGCGCCTGCTGTTGCGCGCCGTCACCCACCGCAGTTTTTCGGCCGACCACAACGAGCGCCTGGAGTTCCTGGGCGACTCGGTGCTGAACCTGTCCATCTCCGGCCTGCTGTACCAGCGCCTGGCCGACCTGCCCGAAGGCGATCTCTCGCGCGTGCGCGCCAACCTGGTCAAGCAGGACACGCTGCACAACATCGCGCTGGGGCTCGACCTGGCCGCAGTGCTGCGCCTGGGCGAGGGCGAGGCGCGCTCGGGCGGCTTCAAGCGGCCCTCCATCCTGGCCGATGCGCTGGAGGCCGTGATTGGCGCCACCTACCTCGACGGCGGTTTCGCCGCAGGCGAGGCCCTGGTGCAGCGCCTTTTCGCCAAGATCGCCATCAACCCGCAGATGCAGGCCATCGGCAAGGATCCGAAGACGGCCTTGCAGGAGTGGCTGCAAGGCCGCAAGATGAAGCTGCCGGCCTACACCGTGGTCAGCATCCTGGGCGCAGCCCATCGGCAGACCTTCGACGTGGAGTGCGCCATCGAGGAGCTGGACCTGCGCGAACGCGGCATCGGCGGTTCGCGCCGTGCCGGCGAGCAGGCCGCCGCCACGGCCATGCTGGCCAAACTGAAAGCGAGCAAGCCATGAGCGAAGAAACCATCCCCCCCGTGCCCGGGATTGCGCCGGTGCCAGGTGCCGAAGGCCAGCGCTGCGGCCTGATCGCCATCGTCGGCAAGCCCAACGTGGGCAAGTCCACGCTGCTCAACGCACTGGTCGGCCAGAAGATCAGCATCACATCGCGCAAGGCGCAGACCACGCGCCACCGCATCACGGGCATGCGCACGCGCGGCGCCACGCAGTTCGTGTTCGTCGACACCCCCGGCTTCCAGACCCGGCACGACAACGCGCTGAACCGCTCGCTGAACAAGACGGTGCTGGGTGCGGTCGGCGATGTGGACCTGGTGCTGTTCGTGGTCGAGGCCGGCAGCTTCACGCTGGCCGACGCCAAGGTGCTGTCGCTGCTCAAGGAAGGCACGCCCGTGGTGCTGCTGGCCAACAAGCTGGACAACGTGCACCGGCGCGCCGAGATCGCCCCCTGGCTCAAGTCCATGCAGGAGCGCCACGCGTTCGCCGAGTTCGTGCCCATGTCGGCCAAGAACGCCAAGGACATCGAGCGCCTGTTCGCCATCTGCGAGAAGTACCTGCCCGAACAGCCGTGGTTCTACGCCGAGGACGAACTGACCGACCGCAGCGAGAAGTTCCTCGTCAGCGAGACCGTGCGCGAGAAGCTGTTCCGCCTCACCGGTGACGAGCTGCCCTACACCTCCACCGTCATCATCGACCAGTACAGCGAGGAGGAAGGCCGCGGCCCCAACAAGCGCCTGGTGCGCATTGCCGCCACCATCGTGGTCGAGCGCGACGGCCACAAGGCCATGGTGATCGGCGACAAGGGCGAGCGCATCAAGCGCATCGGCACCGAGACGCGCGTCGAACTCGAGAGGCTGATGGACGCCAAGGTGTTCATCGAGCTGTGGGTCAAGGTGCGCTCGGGCTGGGCCGACGACGAAGCGCGCGTGCGCTCGTTCGGCTACGAGTGAGCATGTGGCCGTCCGACGGGTTCTCGACGAGCCAGCCTATGTGCTGCACCGCTACGACTGGAGCGAGTCCAGCCTGATCCTGGACGTGTTCACGCGCCGGCATGGCCGCGTGGCACTGGTGGCCAAGGGCGCCAAGCGGCCCAGCTCCAGCTTCCGCCCCGTGCTGCTGCCCTTGCAGGCCTTGCGCCTGGCCTTTGGTGGCGATGGCGAGATCCGCACGCTCAAGGGCGCCGAATGGGGCGGCGGCCATGTCATGCCGACCGGCGATGCACTGCTGGCCGGCTATTACCTCAACGAGCTGCTGCAACGCCTGCTGGCGCGCGAGGATGCGCACCCCGAGCTGTTCGATGCCTACGGCCAGGCCGTGGCGCTGCTGGCGTCCGAGCATGGCGAGGCGCTGCAGCCCGTGCTGCGCGCCTTCGAACTGCTGCTGCTGCGCGAAACCGGTGTGCTGCCTGCGCTGGACCTGCAGACCGCCACGCTGGCGCCGCTGGATGCCGCCACGCAGTACACGCTGGTGCCCGAAGGCGGCCTGCGCGAGCGCCATGGCGACGACCGCGCCGGCCTGTCGGGCGTGCAGTGGGCGGCGCTGCACGACGCGCTGCAGGACGCCGCGCCCTTCATGGCCACGCTGCATGCCGGTGCCCACCTGGCGCCTGCGCTCAAGCCGCAGCTGCGCGCCATGCTGCACTACCATTGCGGCGGCACCCCGCTGCACACCCGGCAGTTGATGATGGACCTGCAAGCCCTATGAACCCCCACCTTTCGCAGCGCTGCGCGCTGTCCGTCAACGTCAACAAGGTCGCCCTGGTGCGCAACACGCGGCACCTGGGCATCCCCAGCGTGCTGCGCGCGGCAGAGCTATGCCTCCAGGCCGGCGCACAAGGCATCACCGTGCATCCGCGGCCCGACGCGCGCCACATCCGCAGCGACGACGTGCACGAACTGGCGGCGCTGATGAAGGCCTGGCCCGGCCGCGAATACAACATCGAGGGCAACCCGTTCCAGAACCTCATGGAGTTCGTGCGCGCCGTGCGCCCCGCGCAATGCACCTTCGTGCCCGATGGCGAGGACCAGTTCACGAGCGACCACGGCTGGGACCTGGCCAAGGACGGCGAGCGGCTGCGCCCGCTGATCGCCGAAGCCCAGGCGCTGGGCGTGCGCGTGAGCCTGTTCATGGACCCGGAGCCGGGCGCCATGGCTGCCGCGCGTGCTGCGGGCGCCGACCGCGTCGAGCTCTACACAGAGCCCTATGCCGCGGCCTTCGGTGGCCCGCGCCAGGCCCAGGTGCTGCAGGCCTTCGCACAGTCCGCGCAGGCGGCGGCCGCTGCCGGCCTCGGCGTCAACGCAGGCCACGACCTCAACCGCGACAACCTCACGCCCTTCCTGGCGGCCTGCCCGGCCGTGCAGGAGGTCTCGATCGGCCATGCGCTGGTCGCCGACGCGCTGGAGCTCGGCTACAGCGAGACCGTGCGCGCCTACCTCGCCTGTATCGAAGCCGCATGATCCACGGCCTGGGCACCGACATCTGCGATGTGCGGCGCATCCGCGAGAGCGTGGAGCGCCATGGCGAGCGCTTCGCCGAGAAGGTGCTCAGCGAGGCCGAACTGGCCGTCTACCGCCGCCGCAGCGAACGCTGGCCCGACCGCGGCCTGCGCTACCTGGCCACGCGCTTCTCGGCCAAGGAAGCGTTCAGCAAGGCCATCGGCCTGGGCATGCGCATGCCCATGACCTGGCGCACCTGCGAGATCGCCAACCTGCCCAGTGGCCAGCCCGTCATCGTGCTGCACGGTGCGCTCAAGACCTGGTTCGAGGCGCAGGGCCTGACCGCGCACGTCACGCTGACCGACGAGACCGACTACGCGGCGAGCTTCGTCGTCGTGGAAAAAAACTGAAGATGCAACACGCCCCCCTGATCCTCGACATCGCCGGCACCGCGCTGACCGACGACGACCGCCGCCGCCTGAGCCATCCGCTGGTGGGCGGCATGATCCTGTTCGCGCGCAACTGGCAGGGCCGCGCCGAGCTCACGGCCCTGTGCGCCGAGATCCACGCGCTGCGCCCCGACCTGCTCATCTGCGTGGACCACGAAGGCGGCCGCGTGCAGCGCTTCAAGAGCGACGGCTTCACCCACCTGCCGCCGATGCGCGCGCTGGGCGAACTGTGGCTGCGCGCCGACGAGAAGCAGCCCGGCGAGGGCGCGATGGCCGCCATGGCCGCGGCCACCGCCTGCGGCTACGTGCTGGGTGCCGAACTGCGGGCCTGCGGCGTGGACTTCAGCTTCACGCCCGTGCTGGACCTGGACCATGGCGGCAGCGGCGTGATCGGCGACCGGGCCTTCGCGCGCGACCCACGTGTGGTCGCGATGCTGGCGCGTGCCGTTGCCCAGGGCCTGTTGCAGGCGGGCATGGCCAACTGCGGCAAGCACTTCCCCGGCCACGGTTTCGTGCGCGCCGATTCGCACACCGACACACCGGTCGACCGTCGCAGCCTCAAGGCCATCCTGGCCGACGATGCCCAACCGTACCGCTGGCTGGACGGCGTGCTCACCGCGGTCATGCCTGCGCATGTGGTCTACCCGAAGGTCGATGCGCGGCCGGCGGGCTTCTCGCCGCGCTGGCTGGAGGACATCCTGCGCGGCCGGCTGGGCTTCGACGGCGCGGTGTTCAGCGACGACCTCAGCATGGCCGGCGCGCGGCAGCTGGAGGGCCGCACGCTCTCCTACACCGAGGCGGCGCTGGCTGCGTTGCAGGCAGGCTGCGACCTGGCGCTGCTGTGCAACCAGTCGCTGGGCGAGGGCGCTGCGCTGGACGAACTCATCGACGGGCTGGCCCGCGCGCAGGTCGAGGGCCACTGGCAGCCGTCCGAAGCGTCGGAACAGCGCCGCCTGGCCCTGCTGCCGCGCACGCCCGCCACGGACTGGGATGTGCTCATGACGCAGCCGACCTACATGCAGGCGCTCTGGAAGCTGCCCTGAGGCTTTATGCGCCGTACAGCGTGCGGGCCTGGTAGGCCAGGCCAGCCGCGACGCCGCCGAACAGATCGCCCTCGACCAGCGGCACCCCCGCGAAGCCGGCCTGCAGCGCTGCCTGGAACGGCCGCAGCGCCGACGAGCCACCGGTGAGGTACACGGCCTGCAGGTCGCCTGGCGCGATGCCGGCGGCACGCACGCAGTCCTGCGCGCAAGCGACCACGCGCGCGAGCTGTGCCTGCAGCTCTTCGGCCAGTTGGGCAGGCGTCAGTGCGATGGCCAGGCCGGGCTCGATGCAGTCCAGCGCCATGCCGGCTTCGGCGTTGCGCTGCGAGGCCGCGATCTTGGCCCGCTCCACGGTCTCCGCGATGCGGTGGCCCTGGCCGTCGCCGACCACGTGCAGCAGCCGGTCGTGCAGGCGCAGGTCGCTGTAGTTCACGCGCAGCGCGCGCGCCTCGCGCAACGCGCGCGGGCCCGACACCCAGTGGATCAGGTGCCAGGACGACAGCTCGAAGAACATCGCGCTGGGCACCTCGCGCCCGCCCGGCCCTTGGTGGCCGAAGCCCAGCGCGGGCATCACGCGCGCGAGGTTGAGGCGCTGGTCGAAGTCGGTGCCGCCGATGTGCACGCCGCGCGTGGCCAGCACATCGCCTGCCCGGTCCGTCGTCTGGGCGCGGCCGGGGGCCAGCCGTACGACGGTGAAGTCAGAGGTGCCGCCGCCGATGTCGGCCACCAGCACCAGCGACTCGCCGGTGATGCGGCGCTCGTAGTCCAGGGCCGCTGCGATCGGTTCGAACTGGAACGCGATCTCCTCGAAGCCGGCGCTGGCCGCCGCGGCGCGCAGGCTGTCTTCGGCCTGGCGATCGCGCGCGGCGTCGTCGTCGACGAAGTGCACGGGCCGGCCCAGCACCACGCGGCGCGGCCTGGAGCCCAGTTGCCGCTCGGCGCGCGTGGCCAGCTCGGACAGGAACAGCGCCACCACATCCGAAAAGCGCACGAGCTGGTCGCCGATGGCCGTGGTCTCCTGCATCAGTGCGCTGCCCAGCACGCTCTTGAGCGAGCGCATGAGCCGGCCTTCCAGGCCGGCCAGGTACTGCTCCATGGCGTCGCGGCCGAAGTGGCGCAGCCCTTCCTCGGTGTTGTAGAAGACGGCCGTGGGCAGCGTGGTGGCGGGGCCTTCCACCGCGAGGGCCCGGGCCAGCCCATCGGTGCCGACCCAGGCCACGGCCGAATTCGAGGTGCCGAAGTCGATGCCGAGTGCTGGCGCCGGACTGCTCACAGCGACAGCGTGCCCGGATCGCTGCGCCAGCGCCGCAACGACTTCTGGAAGAACAGCGCGTTGGGCACCTGCAGCAGCGCGCCGGCATGCTCGGGTGTCACGTCTTCCAGCGTGGTGTAGACCAGCTGGATGTCGACCACGCGTCCCTTGATGCCGGGCTTGTCACCCGCGTCGATCAGCTCCACCACATCGCCCAGCCGGAACGGCCGCGTGCTGAAGATCAGCACCGCGCAGAACAGGTTGGACAGCACGCTCCAGGCCGCGAAGAAAGCGACGGCCGCAACCGTCACGAAGCCGGTGAACCCGGTCCACAGCACGGTGGCCGACACGCCGAGCCGCTCCATCACGAGCAGGAACGCCGCCGCGTAGATCAGGTAGCGCAGCACGTTGCGCGCTGGCGATACCAGGTCGCTGGGCAGCTGGTAGCGCTGGCCCACGCGGTTGATGAGCCGGCGCAGCAGGTACTGCAGCAGCCAGGCCACCAGCAGGATGCCGATGATCTGCAGGCCGGGCACGATCAGCTCGATCCATTCGTGCGCCCAGGCGGGCAGGTAGGTCCTGAGTTGCATGCGCTCCGCAGATCAGGATTCGCGGCGCAGCGCCGGGAACAGGATCACGTCGCGGATGCTGGGAGAGTCCGTCAGCAGCATCATGAGGCGGTCGATGCCGATGCCGCAGCCCCCCGTGGGCGGCATGCCGTATTCCAGCGCGCGCACGAAGTCGTGGTCGAAGTACATGGCCTCGTCGTCGCCGCTGTCCTTGGCGGCCACCTGGGCCTGGAAACGGGCTGCCTGGTCCTCGGCATCGTTGAGCTCGGAGAAGCCGTTGCCGAACTCGCGGCCCGTGATGTAGAGCTCGAAGCGCTCCGTCACCTCGGGCCGGTCGTCGTTGGCGCGGGCCAGCGGCGAGATCTCGGTGGGGTGCTCCATGATGAAGGTGGGCTGCCAGAGCTTTTCTTCCACCGTCTCCTCGAAATAGAGCACCTGCAGGCTGGCCAGGCTGCGCTTGGACAGGCGGTCCTTCTCCTCCGTCATGCCGAGCTTGCGCAAGGCGGCGATGAGCCATTCGGCGCTGTCGACGTTGTCGCCGGCCTCGGTGTGGGCCACGATGGCCTCGCGGATCGTCAGCCGCGCGAACGGTTGCGACAGGTCGACCGGCTTGCCGCCATAGGCCAACTGCAGCGTGCCGCAGGCCGACTCGGCCGCGTGGCGGATCAGCGCCTCGGTGAAGTCCATGAGGTCGCGGTAGTTCCAGTAGGCCGCGTAGAACTCCATCATCGTGAACTCGGGGTTGTGCCGGACCGAGATGCCTTCGTTGCGGAAGTTGCGGTTGATCTCGAACACGCGCTCGAAGCCGCCGACGATCAGGCGCTTCAGGTACAGCTCGGGCGCGATGCGCAGGAACATCTCCTGGTCGAGCGCGTTGTGGTGCGTGGCGAAGGGCTTGGCGTTGGCGCCGCCCGGGATCGGGTGGAGCATGGGGGTCTCCACCTCCAAGAAGCCGTTGTCGACCATGAAGCCGCGGATCGCCGAGACGGCCTGGCTGCGCGCCGTGAAGCGCGCGCGTGCGTCGGCGTCGGTGATCAGGTCCACATAGCGCTGGCGGTACTTCTGCTCCTGGTCCTGCATGCCGTGGAACTTGTCGGGCAGCGGCCGCAGCGACTTGGTGAGCAGGCGCACGCTGGTGGCCTTGACCGAGAGTTCACCGGTCTTGGTGCGGAACAGCGTGCCCTCGCAGCCGACGATGTCGCCCAGGTCCCAGTGCTTGAAGGCGGCCAGCGTCTCGGGGCCCACCAGGTCCTGCGTGATGTAGAGCTGGATGCGGCCGGTGGCGTCCTGCAACGTGGCGAAGCAGGCCTTGCCCATCACGCGCTTGAGCATCATGCGGCCGGCCACCACGGCGCGCACGGCCTGGGGCTCGAGCGCATCGTTGGCCACGCCGTCGTGCGCGGCCTGCAGTGCGGCAGCCTTGTCCTGCGGCTTGAAGTCGTTCGGGAACGCCACGCCGCCGCCCTGGGCCTGCAGCGTGCGCAAGGCCTTGAGTTTCTCGCGCCGCTCGGCGATGAGCTGGTTGTCGTCGGTGGCGGTGGGCGTGCTGGTGGGTTCGGACATGGCTGGAAAAGAACGGGTGGCGCGCGGGCGGGCTGCCTGCGGCGAACCCGCCATTTTAGAAGGGTCAGTGCGACACACCGTCGCGGGCCAGCACCTTGCGTGCCGTGCGCCACAGGATCTGGAGGTCCAGGCGCAGACTGCGGTGCTCCAGGTACCAGTGGTCGAAGTCGACCTTGACCGGGATCGGCAGCTCGTCGCGCCCGTTGATCTGGGCCCAGCCCGTGAGGCCCGGGGCCAGCGCGTCGACGCCACGCTCGGTGCGCAGGGCGATGAGGTCGTGCTGGTTGAACAGGGCCGGGCGTGGGCCGACGAAGCTCATGTCGCCACGGAGGATGCTCCAGAGTTGCGGCAGCTCGTCCAGGCTGCTTTGGCGCAGGAAGCTGCCGATGGGGGTCAGGTACTGCTCGGGACGTTCGAGCAGGTGCGTGGCCACGGCCGGCGTGTCGGTGCGCATGCTGCGGAACTTGGGCATGCGGAAGAGGCGGTTGTGGCGGCCGACGCGGTCGGACCAGTAGAGGGCGGGGCCGGGGGAGGTGAGGCGGACGGCCAGGGCGACGGAGAGCAGGGGGAGCGCGAGCAGGGGCAGCAGGGCCAGGGCCAGCAGGAAGTCGAGCAGGCGTTTCATGGTGCACGCCCTGCAGCCGCGCGGCGCAGGCCTTCGTCGACGCTGACCGGTGGCGACCAGTTCAGCAGCGTGCGGGCTTTGGTGATGTCGACCTGCAGGTTGCCGCACAGGCGCTCTGCCGCCGCGCGGCGGCCTAGCAATGCAGCACCGGCTGTCAGCAGCTCGGGGGGAATGGGCCAGAGCCGGGCGGGCCGGCTCATGGCATTGCCCAGGCGGCGCAGCAGCTCGGGTGTGGACAAGTCCTCGCCGTCGCTGACGAGGAAGGTCTCGTTGGCGGCCGCGGGATGGTCCAGGCACAGCAGCAGGAAGTCCACGAGGTTGTCGATGCCGACCAGGCTGCGCCGGTTGTCGATGGCGGCCAGCGGCAGCGGCCATCCGCGTGCGACGGCGCGCAGCAGGGCGGCGAAGTTGGCTTTGACGCCGGGCCCATAGACCAGGGGCGGCCGCACGACGACTACCTCCATCGCGCCGCGCGCGGCGATGGCCGCCAGGCCTTGTTCGGCTTCCCATTTGCTCAGGGCGTACGGGTCGTGCGGCGTTGCGGTGATGTTTTCGTCGAATGGGCGTCCAGGGGGCGTCGATTCGCCGTGCACCTTGACGGAGCTGATGAAGATGAAACGGCGCACGCCGGCTGCTGCGGCCTGCTCGGCCAGGGCCAAGGTGGCGACGGTGTTAGCTGCTCGGTAGGCCGCCAGAGGGGCGGCGGCAGTGTCGTCCAGGACATGGGCGCGGGCAGCCAGATGGATGATGCTCTGGATGCCGTGCAACCGGTCGATCCCGCCGTCTCCTGTCGGTCGCTGCGCGCGCTGGACACTGCGGCCGCGAAGGGCCAACGCACGCACCAGATGCTGACCGATGAAGCCGCTGCTACCGGTTACCAGCACAGTGCGGTCCGACGGGATAGGGGGGGCGGCCATGGGGGCTGCGTATGGTACACATGCGCGCTTGGCCGTCCGCTGCGGGACGCGCTCGACCGAACCCACTGGCTCGATGGCAAAGCTGCTTTTTTTCATCTCGGAAGACTGGTTCTTCCGTTCCCACTTTTTCGACCGCGCGGCGGCCGCGCGCGACGCAGGCTATGAGGTCGTTGTGCTGACACGCGTGGGGCGCCACGGGCCGGAACTGCGGGCCGCGGGCTTTCGGCTGATCGCGCTGCAGATGGACCGCAGCGGCGTCAACGTGCTGCGCGAGTTCGGCGTGCTGCGCCAGGTCTGGCGCGCGTATCGGGCCGAGCGGCCGAACCTGGTGCACCAGGTGGCGCTCAAGCCCATTGTCTACGGGAGCCTCATCGCCCAATGTCTGGGCATCCGCGCTGTGTTGAACGCGCCCGTGGGCATGGGCTATGCGTTCACGGTGGGCGGCGCCAAAGGACGCGTTCTGCGCGCGCTCGTCGGCACGCTGCTGCGCTGGCTGATGAACCCGGCTGGCAGCAAGGTCGTGTTCGAGAACGAGGAAGACCTGACATTGTGCGTGCGCGGCCGCAGCGTGCGTGCGTCCGATAGCGTGTTGATTCCGGGGGCGGGCGTCGATACCGACCTGTTCCGTCCTGGGCCACCACCCGCTGGGCCGCTGCGGGTGGTCATGGGGTCGCGCATGCTGCGTGAGAAAGGGGTTTTCGAGTTTGTCGAGGCTGCGCGGATGCTGGCCGCACGCGGTGTGCGGGTGCGCTGCGTGCTGGCAGGCGCACCCGATCCGGAGAACCCCTCGTGCGTGCCCCGCGAGCAGCTGGAGCGCTGGCATGCCGAAGGTGTTGTCGAGTGGCTCGGCCACCGCGACGACATGGCCGCCGTGCTGCAGCAATGCCACATCGCGTGCCTGCCGTCCTACTACAGGGAGGGTTTGCCCAAGTTCCTGTTGGAGGCCATGGCCTGCGGCTTGCCCATCGTCACTACTGATGCAACTGGCTGCAGGCAGGCGGTCGAAGCTGACGTTACCGGGCTGCTTGTCCCGACGCGCGACGTGTCAGCGCTGGTTGGGGCACTGCAGCGCCTTGTCGACGACGAGGCCGAGCGCTTGCGCATGGGGGCCGAGGGGCGCAAGCGGGCGCTGAGAGAGTTCGACGGACGGATCATTGCGCGTAAGACCTTGGCCGAGTACGAGCGCTTGGCTCCTGCGACGGAAATTTGACGCCTCTGTGGCGCTATAAGGGCCTCTTTCTCAGCCAGGTGAGCAGCAGCCGCCGGACGAACTTGCCGCATGACCATGGGATGGTCAAGGCGGCGGCCAGTGGATGGCCATGTTTGCCGATGTCGATCAGTGCGGCCAACTCCCCGCGTTGCATGCGCATCAGATGCCGGCTCAATCCCGCATCGCCGAACGACTCCTTGAACATGGCTGAAAGCGTTGCGGGGTGGTGGGCACTGCGCCAGCCGGCTGCGATGCAGTGCAGCCAGAGCGCGAAATCTTCACCGAGCGCCCCGGTTTCCGGAAAGCGGAAGGCGGGATCGCGACGCATGACGACCGCCGACGTGTGATAGGGGTTGGACAACATGGCGCGCCACAGTCCCACGGTGCGGATCGGCAGTTCGGCCGGCAGCGGGGGGGGGGACCAAGTGGCGGTCCGGCTGACGCAAAGATGGCTGCCCAGCAGATCCAACTGCTGCGCCTGCATGGCATGCAGTTGCAGTTGCAGCTTCTGCGGATGCCATGCATCGTCCGCATCCAGAAACGCAATGTAGGCTTGCGACGCCGCATCGATGCCGTGGTTGCGAGCGGCCGCAGGGCCCCGATTGGACGCCATGCGCAACCAGCGCAGGGGCGGCCCACCCACATGCTCGAATGCAGCGGCGACATGCTCGGAGCGATCGCGGGACCCGTCGTCGATGCACAGCACTTCGCTCGGCAGCAGGGTCTGGCTATAGACGGATGCAAGCGCCCGAGCCAACGTGGCCTCGGCGTTGTAGATCGGGACCACGACCGAGACAGGAGCGGTACCCTTGGCGGTGGCGCATTTCGTCATCCGTCAGATACGGACCTGGGCGGCGCTGAGCCGGTCACGGCGTCGAGAATGTCGGCCCACTGTTGCCGCACGCGGGGAGCAACATCATACGTGTTGACGAACGGCGACCGCCGGGACATTGTCTTTCGCCAGTCGTTGGCGTTGTTCGCCGGCCAAGCCAACAGTGCCAAGGCCGCGCAATACCACTGCTCGCGACCCAGGAAGTAGCGCAGCTGGTATTGGGCTGTTGCCCGGCGGATCTTTGGAAGAATCCGCCGGTCTTTCGTGGTTTGGATGCGGTAAGCGAACAGAAGCTCGTCAACCGTCCCGAACTTGCTGTGAGCATGGGTCCGAAGCAGCAGCTCCTGGTCTTCGCACAGATAGGGCGCAGGCGTGGCGTACCGGTGGGCGCGGAACCATGCCGTCCTTCCCATCCAGGTCGGGTGCGGGAGAGGGAATCCGAGCCACGGGCGGGCGCAGATCGCTTCATGGGAAATGGCGGACTGACAAGTGCCGGTGATCCGATGTTCCTCGTCGATGACGATCGCGCGCGTGGCCACCAGATCCAGGGCACCATCGGCCTGCAGCACCTCCACCTGCTTGGCAAACCGGTCGGGAAACGAGACATCGTCGGCGTCCATCCGGGCGAAATACTGTCCGCATGCTAGGTCCAAGGCCTGGTTCAACCGGACTGCAATGCCCCGCTTCTTTCCATCGCGCAGGATGCGTATGCGCGGATCGGCCAAGTTTTCCACGCTGTCCAGAGCGCCATCGTCGGAACCATCGTCCATGAGCAGCAATTCCCAGTCGGTGAAAGTCTGCTGCACGATGGAGGCCACTGCCGCACGCAGATGGCGGCCGGCGTTGTGAACGGGCATTCCGACTGTCACCGTGGGCGACGAACGCGGCGCTGCAGCCGTCATAAGGCGACCCAGTCCGCGGGCAACAGGTCTTGCGTATTCCGTGCCACCGCAAACCATTGTCTCGGGGCCACGACGATCTTATGCAGGTTGGCATTGAGCCATGCCCCCCACCAACTGAATGAACTGTTGGCGATCACGTGGTGCTTGCACAGGCTCATCAAATGCATGTCGTCGTAGGCATGTTGGTTGTGGTCGACGTATTCCACGGGAGCAGGCAGGGGCAGATGTTGTCTTGCCCATGACATGTCGTCTGAAAAGATGAAAAAGACAGGGTTGTCCACACGGCTGGCGACATGGTGCGCAGCAGCCTGGTAATAGTCTGGCGGGCACAACCCATGGGTGGCCGCTGTGACGTGGTTCTGCACGTAGTCACCGCGCCGAACATGCACGCTCACTGCGTTGCATTGACGGATCCTGGTGGCAAGAACGGCATTCCTCCCCGATAGCGGCAATCGGAAGCCAAAATCTGAGCGAAGTGTCTTCACATGCTTTTTAAAGTACTTTTCGGATTGCCAATAGCCCTTCAGGTAGCAGCGCGCCGGTGTGTTGTGAATGCCTTGCCAATACTGAAAATGGGGCTCGATCACAAGGCTGTCTTTCCGCATCGGCGCCATGGCCGGGCGGGCGACGATGTTCTGTGCCCACCGCGTTCTTTGCCAACCCAGGACGGCTTGAATGTCCAATTCATTTGCGAGATGGAACGAGCCGGCAAAGGCTTGTTCCAATTGGAAGCCTTCGTGCAACCGGTAGCCTTTAAAGCCCGAAGTGTCCAATTGGAGTTGGGCTTCCCGGTCCAGCGCCAGAGCCCGGCCTGCGGCGAACTGGAACATCTGATTGCCAAGGCCTCCCAAGATATGGCAGATGATCACGGGGGTCGATCTGTGGATTGGGTTCATGTTCTCGCCCACGATGCCCGGATGAACGGGTCATCCCACTGCTCCTTGTATGTGAGCAAAAGCCGTCTTAGGGTGGACTTACGCATCGGTATGGCGTCGGATATGAAGTCGTGGAATTGGATTTGCGGAGATCTTGGCCTTCTCGCGCGATTTTTCAGGCTGCGCCAAAGGCGAAATGTTTGACGGCTGTCATTGTTTGCTTTGGCGTATGGGGTCAAGGTGGGGGCTGGTGTCCGCTGCGTCCATGCCTCAGCCATTCCAGGCTGACGATGAAGCCGATCACGTTGAGCGTCAACCAGCCAAAGGCGGCCCCTACGATGCCAAAGCGCAGGACGAGCGGCGGGATGAGCGCAATCGACAGCAACAGCGCAGCCAAATTGACCTTGAGCATGCGATCCACCTTTTCAACAACCAGCCAATAGATATAGCCCACGTTGTAAAGGGCATTTAAGGCCGTGCCCACGAGCAGAACCGACAGCACCGGATAAATCACGGCGACGGCCGCAGCATCCCGGACCCAGAAGGTTAGCAACCGCTCCCCGAGAGTGGCGAACAGCAGTGCACCCATCGTGACGCACAGTGCGAACAGCCCAAGCAACCTGATGCTGAATTTGCGCAAGCCCTTGGGATCGTCCCGCAATTGAATGGCTTGGGGCATGACAGCCTGGATCAGCGGATAGACCAACTGCAAAGCGCCGATGGCAAGGCTTGCGGCGATGGTGTAGTAGCCGAACTGTTGCACGCTGACCATCTTGCTCAGGATGACCTTGTCCATCTGTACGGTCAATGCTCCCAACCAGGCGGCTCCGGTCAAGCTGGCAACCGTCTTCCAGAGAGGGCGCAGGCGCACGAACTCCCATTGCAGGGTGCTTCTGTCGATTCCTGTGGTGCGCCACGCCAGTTGCCTGCGTGCCAGAGTCTCCAAAAGCCCGATGCCGACGTGCCAGGTGAGATAAGCGGGAATGCTTGGCCAAATGTGCACAGCAAGCACACCACCGCCATGGCGCAGTAAAGCACCGGTCAGCATGACCCCATTCAGCTGGATCTGAGCCTGGGCGCCCACCAGCAGACTGCGATAGACAGAGCCTGGAAACTGGGCGGCAAACAATGCGCCTGCGCCGCAAATGGCATGGATGCCCGTGGACAGTGGGAGATCTTCCAGAACAAGCCAGTGGCTGGCAATGGGCTTGCTCAGAAGCACGACGACCAAGGCCATGGTTGCGCCAAACAACCAGTACAGGCGCTCGAAGCCCAAAAGCATCAGGGCGGTGTCGCGCTGACCGCCGTGCACATGGAAACGTCCGGAGAATTCACGCACCAGCGCCTGGCTGGTACCAGCATCCACAATGCCCATCAAGCCCTGCAGCATGGTGATGAAACCAACCAAGCCGAACTGCTGTGGGCCCAAGGCAGTCCAATACCAGGGGAGGGCTAGCAGCGGAGCGACCGCCACCGTCGCCATTCCCAGGTAGTTGGCAAGAATGTTGGCTTTCAGTCCCATGGCCTGCTCAGCGCCGCCTGGCCATCGACATGCTTGGAAGCACAATGCATTTTCCGGCGGCGATGGCGGCCTGCCTTGGCGCATGTGGGGTGTACCACTGGCTGATGCGCTGCATCCCTTCGACCTCAGGGCATCGCCGAAGCACAGAGGACGCCATCGGTTTTAAAGCCAGGGACCAGCTGCTGCAGCAAGTTGAGCATGCGGCCGCTTTCTCCGTGGCGCGCCGCAGTGGTCAACTCTCGCAGGGGGGGGGCCAATGCAGCCCAAGTCAAATGTTCCTCTTGCGCTCGCAGAATGCGCGGATGCTCAGTGGGCTCTGGGTCGTTGCCAATCAGCAATTCTTCGTACAGCTTCTCGCCTGGCCGCAGGCCGGTGACCGTTACGGCGATGTCTCCTTCCGGATGCCCCGCATCGCGCACCCGCAATCCCGAGAGGTCGATCATGCGCATCGCCAAGTCCAAGATCTTCACAGGCTGTCCCATGTCGAGCACGAACACGTCGCCGCCTTGCGCCATCGCGCCGGCCTGCAGCACCAGCTGCGCCGCTTCGGCGATGGTCATGAAATAGCGCGTGACCTCCGCATGCGTGACGGTCAGCGGCCCGCCGGCGGCCAACTGGCGTCGGAACAGCGGCACCACGCTGCCACTGGAGCCCAGCACGTTGCCAAAGCGCACCATCGAGAACCGGGTGTGGTTGGTACGCGTCTCGGCGCCGGCATCGGCAAGCGCTTCGAAGTCGACCTGCGTTTCAGCCGCCAGGGCCTGCAGTATCAACTCGGCCACCCGCTTGCTGGCGCCCATCACGTTCGTGGGCCGCACCGCCTTGTCGGTGGAGATCAGCACGAAGTGCTCCGCGCCACCGGCGATGGCCGCGCGTGCGAGGTTCAAGGTGCCCAGCACGTTGTTCATGACGCCTTCGGCGGCATTGACTTCGACCAGCGGCACATGCTTATAGGCCGCGGCGTGGTAGACCGTGGTGGGCTGCCAGCGCTGGAACAGCGCCGCCAGCCGGGCGTAGTGCACCACGCTGCCGAGCACAGGCACCAGTTCCACGCTGCTGCCCAACCGCGCTGCCAGCCCCTGCAGTTCCTCGTGGATGCTGTACAGCGCGAACTCGCTGTGGTCCAGCAGCACCAGGCGTGCAGGCCGTTCGCGCAGGATCTGCCTGCACAGCTCGCCGCCGATGCTGCCGCCTGCCCCGGTGATCAGCACCGTGCGGCCGGCCAGGTTGCGCGCGAGCAGTTCGGGCCGCGGCGGCACGGGTTCGCGGCCCAGCAGGTCTTCGATGTCGAGTTCGTGGATGTCCTGAACGCTCACGCGGCCGCTGGCCAGGTCGGCCAGGCTGGGCAGCGTGCGCACATGCACGGGTAAGGGCTGCAGGCTGTTGAGGATCTGGTTGCGCCGTTCGCGGGCCGCGCTCGGAATGGCCAGCAGAATGTCCTGCACGTGCAGGCGCGCCACCAGCGTGGGCAATTCGCGCGGCGCGAACACGCGCACGCCGTGGATGCTGCGGCCGACCTTGGCTGCATCGTCGTCGATGAAGCCGAGCAGCCGGTACGGCTGCTGGCCGTTCAGCAGCGCGGCAGCGGCCTCCGCGCCGGCCTGGCCGGCACCGTAGACCATGAGCCGCCGGGGCGCGCGCAGGCCGCGCCGCGCCTGCCCATCCAGCCATGCGCGCGCGAGCGTGCGGCTGGCCAGCACCAGCAGCAGGAAGATCAACGGCTGCAGGATGCCCAGGCTGCGCGGCACGACCGACAGGCCGGCGTTTTGCATCACGGCCAGCGCGGCCAGCAGCATGAGCGCGTACAGCGCGATGGCCTTGGCGGTGGCGAGCAGCGTGGCCACGCCCGTGTAGCGGAAGATGGCGCGGTACAGCCCGAAGCGCACGAACACGGGCACCGACAGCAGCGGCGCCACCGTGTACACGGCCCACTGGTCCTGCTCGGGCCAGTGCAGCGTGTCCAGGCGCAGCGTGAAGGCCAGCCAGGTCGCCGCCAGCGAGAGCAGCACGTCCGTGGCCACGACCACGGCGCGCTTGACGGCGCGGGGCCAGCCAAGCACGGCGGAAGAAGCGCGCGCCGCCGGCATCAGGCTTTGTCGTGCCGCGCCAGCAGATCGCCCACCAGCTCCAGCCGCACCAGCGGGTTGTCCAGTTCCATCAATTGCTGCTTGACCGTGGGCGGCAGAGGCAGCAGCTCGCACCAGCGGTTGGACAGCCAGCTGCAGTCGTCCCAGCGCCAGGGCGCGCGCAGCGGCCATTGGTCCTCGGGGATGGCGCGCGCGCGCCAGCTGTCCAGCAGTTGTTCGAGCGCCGTGGCCACCTGGCGCAGGTCGTCGGGCACGGGCACGGGCGCGTCGTCGGGCAGCGCCTGCACGTCGGCGGTCCACAGGCCATGCGGCAGCTGGCGCGCGGACTGGATGCGAAAGCGCGTACCGCCTTCGCTGACGATGTGCATAAGCCCCGGTTGCGGCCGTTCGACCGTGCGCAGATGGGCCAGCGTGCCGACTTGAAGGAACTCTTCTGCCGGCGCGCCGGCACGGCGCACCTCGCTGCCCTGGTGCAGGGCCACCACGCCGAAGGGCTTGCCTTCGCGCTGGCACTGCCCGATCAGGTCGAGGTAGCGCACCTCGAAGATGCGCAGCGGCAGCAGGCCGCCCGGGAACAGCACGGAGGACAGCGGAAACAGGGGCAGGGGCGAGGGGATCAAGGGGCCGGCAGGATTGTTGCAGCCGCTATCATCCCATGCGCTTTTCATAGGGCCGCATGCTGTATCAAATCTTCGCCTTTCTGCTCGAGGTGGCCGCTGGCCTGCTGGGCAGCGCCTGCCTGCTGCGGCTGTACATGCAGCACCAGCGCATTCCCTTCGGCAACCCCATCGGCAACCTGGTGTTCGCGCTGACCGATTGGCTGGTGCTGCCGCTGCGCAAGGTCTTGCGGCCCGTGGCGCGCTGGGACCTGGCCAGCCTGGCCGGCGCCTTCCTGCTCAAGCTGGCGCAGTATTTCCTGCTGTGGCTGCTGACCGGCGGGGCGCTGGTGGTGGTGCCGGTGATGGCGGTGTTCGGCGTGATCGGCCTGGTGATCTACGGCCTCACCGGCCTGTTGATCGTGTACGCCGTCCTGTCCTGGGTGCAGGCGCAGTCGCCGCTGTACGACGTGGTCGCGCGGCTGGTGGCACCGCCGCTGCGGCCCCTGCGGCGCATGGTGCCGCTGGTGGGGGGCATGGACCTCACGCCCTTGATCCTGCTGGTGCTGCTGCAGGTGGCGTCCATCGTGCTCCAGCACGCCTTGCGCGGCGTGCTGGGCGCGATGAGCTTCTGATCAGCTGGCGCTGACGGCGTCGGCCGGCTGGCGCTGCAGCATGGCCAGCGTGCTGGCGATGGTGCGGCGCAGGTCCTTGCGGTTGCAGATCAGGTCGACCGCCCCCTTTTGCTGCAGGAACTCGGCGCGCTGGAAGCCTTCGGGCAGCGTCACGCGCACGGTGGACTCGATCACGCGCGGGCCGGCAAAACCGATCAACGCCTTGGGTTCGGCAATCACCAGGTCGCCGACGAAGGCGAAGCCGGCGCTCACGCCACCCATGGTCGGGTCGGTCAGCACGCTGATGTAGGGCAGGCCCTTCTTGGCCAGGCGCGTGAGCGAGGCATTGGTCTTGGCCATCTGCATCAGCGACAGCAGGCCTTCCTGCATGCGCGCGCCACCGGTGGCGGTGAAGCAGATGAAGGGCACCTTCTGGTCGATGGCCGCATGCACGCCGCGCACGAAGCGCTCGCCCACCACGCTGCCCATGCTGCCGCCCATGAATTCGAACTCGAAGCAGGCGACCACCACGTTCAGCCCATGGAGTGCGCCGCCCATGACGACCAGCGCATCCGTTTCCTCGGTGTTGTCCAGCGCTTCCTTGAGCCGCTCGGGATACTTGCGGCTGTCCTTGAACTTGAGCGGGTCCATGGGCAGGACCTCGTGGCCGATCTCGTAGCGGCCTTCATGGTCCAGGAAGCTGTCCAGCCGCGCGCGGGCCGTGATGCGCAGGTGGTGCCCGCAGGTCGGGCAGACGTTCAGGTTTTTCTCCAGATCCGTCTTGTAGAGCACGCTCTCGCAGCTCGGGCACTTGATCCACAGGCCCTCGGGCACCTGGCGGCGCTCGGCGGGGTCGCTGGGCTGGATCTTGGCGGGAAGCAGTTTTTCGAGCCAGGACATGGGATTGGCTACTCCGGTGGGACGAACGGGGAGGGGATTATGCGTCGAGCGCCGAACGGATGCCGCGCAGGAACCCGGCGGCCGTGCTGGCGACCCGGTCGCGCGGCTGGTCGTCGAGCAGCTGGATGATCTTGCTGCCGATGACCACGGCGTCGGCCACGCGGCCCACGGCCTGGGCCGAGGCCGCATCGCGGATGCCGAAGCCGACGCCCACGGGCAATTGCACATGGCGCCGGATGCGCGGCAGCATGGCCTCGACGGCCGCCGTGTCCAGCGTGCCGGCGCCGGTGACGCCCTTGAGCGAGACGTAGTAGACGTAGCCGCTGGCGACATCGGCCACCTGGCGCATGCGCTCGTCGGTCGAGGTGGGCGCCAGCAGGAAGATCAGGTCGATCTCCTTGGCGCGCAGGCGGGCGGCGAAGTCCACGCATTCCTCGGGCGGGTAGTCGACGACCAGCACGCCGTCCACGCCGGCGGCGGCGGCGTCGCGCGGGAAGCTGTCTTCGCCGTGGCGCTGCTCGTAGCGCTCGACCGGGTTGGCGTAGCCCATCAGCACCACGGGCGTCAGCGCGTCCTGGGCGCGGAAGGCCTTCACCATGTCCAGCACCTGGGCCATGCCGATGCCCAGCGCCAGGGCCTTCTCGCCGGCCTGCTGGATCACGGGGCCGTCGGCCATCGGGTCGCTGAACGGCACGCCGAGTTCGATCACGTCGGCGCCGGCGGCAACCATGGCGTGCATGAGTTCGGGCGTGACATCGGCATAGGGGAAGCCGGCCGTGACGTAGGGGATCAGGGCCTTGCGGCCGTCCGCCTTGAGCTTGGCGAAGGTGGATTGGATGCGGCTCACAGCGCACCTCCCTTCACGGCGTGGCCGCGCATCGAGGGGCGGTCGTAGAAGTCCGCGCCCGACAGGTCGGCCACGGTGCCGATGTCCTTGTCGCCACGGCCGGACAGGTTCACGAGGATGCTCTGGTCGGGCCGCATGGTCGGCGCCAGCTTGCGGGCGTAGGCGAAGGCATGGGCCGATTCCAGCGCCGGGATGATGCCCTCGGTGCGGCACAGGTAGTGGAAGGCGTCCAGCGCCTCGGTGTCGGTGGCGCCGACGTACTCGGCGCGGCCGATGTCCTTCAGGAAGGCGTGCTCGGGGCCCACGCCGGGGTAGTCCAGGCCGGCGCTGATGCTGTGCGTCTCGGTCACCTGGCCGTTCTCGTCCTGCAGCAGGTAGGTGCGGTTGCCGTGCAGCACGCCGGGGCTGCCGCGTTGCAGCGAGGCCGCGTGCTTGCCGCTGTCCAGCCCCTGGCCGGTGGCTTCCACGCCGATCAGGCGCGTGCCCTCGTGTCCGATGTAGGGATGGAAGATGCCGATGGCGTTGCTGCCGCCGCCCACGCAGGCCAGCACGGCGTCGGGCTGCTCGCCCTGGCAGCCGGCAGCCCGCAGCATCTCGGGCATCTGCACCAGGCATTCGTTGCCGATGACGCTCTGGAAGTCGCGCACCATCATCGGATAGGGGTGCGGGCCGGCTACGGTGCCGATGATGTAGAAGGTGTTGTCCACATTGGCGACCCAGTCGCGCATGGCCTCGTTGAGCGAGTCCTTGAGCGTCTTGCTGCCGCTGTCCACGGGCACCACGGTGGCGCCCAGCAGCTTCATGCGGAACACGTTGGGGCTCTGGCGCTTGACGTCCTCGCTGCCCATGTAGACCACGCACTCCAGGCCGTAGCGCGCGCAGATCGTGGCCGTGGCCACGCCGTGCTGGCCGGCGCCGGTCTCGGCGATCACGCGCGGCTTGCCCATGCGCTTGGCCAGCATCGCCTGGCCGATCACGTTGTTGATCTTGTGCGCACCGGTGTGGTTGAGGTCCTCGCGCTTCAAGAAGATCTGCGCGCCGCCATGCTCGCGGCTGCTGCGCGCGGCGTGGTAGACGGGCGAGGGACGGCCCACGAAGTGCGCCAGTTCGCTCTTGAATTCGGCGATGAATTCCGGGTCGTTCTGGTAGCGGGCGTAGGCCTCGCGGAGTTCGGCGATGGCGTGGGTCAGCGTCTCGGAGATGAAGCTGCCGCCGTAGATGCCGAAATGGCCCGAGGCATCAGGCTGTTGATAAGGGGTCGACATGTTGAATCTTTGCAAAGTGCGCGTCGGCGGCGCGAACGGCCGCGACGAAGCGGTTGATCTTGTCGGCGTCCTTGATGCCCTTGGAGGCCTCGACGCCGGAACTCACATCAACGGCCAGCGACAGCGCGCGTGGCCGCACCTGCAAGATGCCATCGGTCACGTTTGCAGGCGTGAGTCCACCACTCAAGACGAGGTGAGAGTCGACGCTTGTTGGCAGGAGTGACCAATTGAATGCCTTGCCGCCGCCGCCGTATCCCTCGACATGGGCGTCGAGCAGGATGGCCTGGGCTGGAGAGAATTCGGCCGCGAATCTTACCAAGTCGAACGGGGCTGCGTTTCCATCCAGCGGAATGCGGGCGGCACGCAGGAAGGGGCGGGCCGGGCGCGCAGTGGCGGCCAGGCACTCGGCGAGGGTCTCGTCGCCGTGGAACTGCACCATGGCGCCTGGCACCTGGTCGCAGGCGGCGGCCACGTCCTGGGCCGGCGTGTTGACGAACAGCAGCACGGGCGTGACGAAGGGCGGCAACCGGCGCGCGAGTTCGGCCGCGCGCTGCGCGGTGACGTAACGCGGGCTCTTGGCATAGAGCACGAAGCCGACGGCGTCGGCACCGGCCGCGACGGCGGCCTCCAGGTCCTGCTCGCGCGTGATGCCGCAGATCTTGATGCGGGTTCTGGTCATGGAAAACCTCTGCCCCGGGGCGGGGCTGCGGTGGGGGTGCTCTCAGGCGGGGTGGCGCTGGAACGTCGGCACGTTCTCAAGGAAGCCAATCATAGGCAGCCGTGCGTTCCGGCAGGCCCCAATGGTCTTCGTAGCGCGGGCCCAGGAAGTACAGGCCGTCCGGCGAAAAAGTGGGGGCGGCGACCTGGCGGTTGCGCGCGGCCAGCACCTCGGCCATCCACGCCACGGGCCGGTCGCCCTTGCCGATGACCAGCAGGCAGCCCATGAGGTTGCGGATCATGTGGTGCAGGAAGGCATCGGCCTCGAATTCGAAGCGCCAGTAGGCGCCGCGCCGCGTGATGTCGATGCGGCGCATGGTCTTGACCGGCGTGCGCGCCTGGCACTGCGAGGCGCGGAAGGATGTGAAGTCGTGCTCGCCCAGCAGCAGCGCGGCTGCGGCCTGCATGGCGGCCTGCTCGAGCGGGCGGTGCACCCAGCCGATGCGGCCCCGCTCCACGCTGGGCCGCACGGGCGATTCCATCAGCACGTAGGCGTAGCGCCGGCCGATGGCGCTGGCGCGGGCGTGGAACTGCTCCGTCACCGGGCGCGCCCATTGCACGGCGATGTCGCCAGGCAGGTAGCTGTTGGTGCCGCGCACCCAGGCATGGGTCTCGCGCGCGGCCGTGGTGTCGAAATGCACGACCTGCATGAGCCCGTGCACGCCGGCGTCGGTGCGGCCGGCGCAGATGGTGCCGATGTCATGCTGCGCGAAGGTGCGCAGCGCGTGCTCGAGCTTGTCCTGCACGGTGTTGCCCGAAGGCTGGCTCTGCCAACCGTCATAGGCCTGGCCCGCATAGCTGACCCCGAGTGCCAGACGCACCGTCGATCCCCTCGCCGCGGGCTTCTCAGCCGAGGTCGGCCAGGAAGCGCTGGGCCCGGGCCTTGAGCGGCCCGGTGGCCTCGGCCAGCACCTCCTCGGCCAGCGCACGCGCACCGTCGTCGTCGCCGATGGCCTGGAATTCCTCGGCCAGGGCCAGCTTGGTGGCCAGCGGGTCGTCGGCATCGGGTTCCGGCAGGGGCTCGGCGGCGGGTGCCTTGCTGGGCGGCTCGCCGAGGTCCAGCGACAGCGAGCCCAGGTCGAACGGCAGCGGGTCGGAATCTGCGGCCGGCGCCGGTGTGGGGGCCGCCAGCGGCGCCGTGTAGGTGCTCTGCACGTCGAAGTCGAGGTCCATGGCCTCGGCCATCGGCGGGGTGGGCGGCTCCGCGTCGGGGGCGGGCTTGGCCGGAGCTGCCGGGGAGGCGGGCGGGGCCGGTGGGGCCGAGGTGTCGTCTTCGCCGAGGTCCAGGCTGATGTCCGGCATCGGCTGCAGCGCCGGTGCCGGCGCCTGCGGCGGCGCTGGCGGCGTCAGCAAGGAGTCGGGCCACAGCGATTCGCCGTCGTCGTCGGCCGCTTCCGGCGCAGGCGTTGCCGCCGCCAGGCCCGCGGCGGCCGCGCCGACGGCGGCGTCGCGCCAGAGCGGGTAGGACGGTTGCAGTTCGCGGCCCAGCGCGGCGATGGCTTCCCACTCCGGTCCGGTGCCGCCGGTCAGCGCATGCGCCTTCTCGGCGGTCGCCTGCAGGGCGATCGCGTCGCGGCGCTTGGCGTAGATCTCGGCCAGCTTGGCGTGGATGGCCACGCGCTCGGGCGTGGTGCGCAGCGCTTCCTTGAGGATCTCCTCGGCCTGCAGGTCGCGGCCGTAGGCCAGGTAGACCTCGGCCTCGGCCACCGGATCGACCTCGCTGCTGGTGTCGAACTGGCTGGGCGAATAGACCGCCGTGGCCGCTGCTTCGCTCTCGGCAGTGGTGTCCACGTGCTGGCCGCCGCTGCTGGCGAAGAACGACTCCACCGGCTCCTGCAGGCGGCCTTCCTCTTCGGCCGCCTGCCGGCGCTGGCGCGCGCGGTAAATGCCCAGTGCGGCGAGCAAGGCGATCAGCGCTGCCGCGACGGCCAACAGCAGCGGGTTGTGGCGCAGCCTGTCGAGCAGGCTGCCATCTTCCTGGGCCGTGGGCAGCGGCACGGGGGCGGGCACGGTCGTCGCAGCGGGCGGCTCCACCGCTGGCGCGGATGGCGCCGGTACCGGCGCGGGCACAGGCGCGGATGCCGCGGGTGCTGCTGCTGGGGCCGGTGCTGGTGCAGGAGAGGGCGCCGGCGCCGGTACAGGTGTGGGGGCGGATGAAGGTGCGGATGCAGCCGGACCGGCGCCGCTGGCGCCCAGCTTGTTGAGCGCATCGATGTTGCGCGACAGTTCAGCAACGCGTTCGGCCGCTTCCTTGCCGGCCTTGTCGCGCGCGATCTTTTCTTCCTGCGCGCGATTCTGGACGCCGCCCTTGGAGAGCGTGAGCCGGTCCGGTGCCGTGGCCGCCGGGCGGGTGTCGTCGACCTTGCCCTGCACCCGCCCGCTGGCCGAGCGCTGCGCCCCGCCCGGGACGGCGGGCACCTGGCCCGCCATCTGGCTGCGGTAGGCGTTGAAGTCGCGCGACTGCGCCGCAATGGTGCGCGTGGCCTCGTCCGGCGGGATGGCGGCGGCCTGGCTCGCGCTGGGCAGGTCCAGCACCGCGCCGGCGCGCAGGCGGTTGACGTTGCCATCGGCGAACGCGCCGGGGTTGCTGCGCAGCATGGCGACCAGCATCTGGTCGAGCGAGACACTGGGTGGCCGGTTGGCGGCCGCGATGCGGCTGGCGGTGTCGCCGCGACGCACGGTGGTGGTTGCCGCTGCGGCCGCAGGTGCCGGTGCAGGCGCGGGAGCGGCGGCACGCGCTGCCGGCGCCCGTGGCGCAGCGGGAGCCGGCGGCTGGGCGGGCGCAGGCGCCGGGGCTGGTGCAGGTGCCGGAGCAGGAGCAGGAGCAGATGCCGGTGGGGCCGCAGCGACTGGCGGGGCCGGCGCGCGGGCGGGTGGCGATGCCGCGGCCCCCGGTGCCGGGGCGGCGTTGGGCGCCAGCTGCGGCGCGGTCGGCACGGCGGACTGGGCCTGGCGCTGCTGCGGCGGGTCCAGCAGCAGGGTGTAGTCGCGCACGGCCCGGCCCGAGGCCCAGTTGGCCTGCAGGATCAGGTCGATGAAAGGCTCGCTGACCGGCTGGTCGCTGCTCAGCCGCAGCACGGTGCGGCCGTCTGCCCTGCGTGTCCGCTCGATGCGCACGGTGCCCAAGGCGGCGTTGTATTCGAGGCCGGCCGCGCGGAACGCCTGAGGCGTGGCGATCGCGGCCTGCAACGTGCGGGCTTCTTCTTCCGTGATGTCCGGCAGCTCGATCTCGGCACGCAGCGGTTCGCCGAGGGCCGACTGCACGGTGGCCCGGCCCAGCGTCAGCGCATGCGCATGCTGCAGCGGTGCCCACAGCGCAGCGGTCGCGGTCGCGGCCACCATGCCGCGCTTCCAACCCTGCAGAGCCGGCCTCACCTTTGGTTTGTCATCAGCCTGTTCAGCAGCATTGGAACGTTTGATCATGCAAATGGACGGGCCGACTTGGTTACTAAAAAGAACGGTAGCAGCAATGCTTTAGGCTGACAAGCTGAGACGGGTTCGAACCTGGCGCTGCTTCCAGCGCCACATTCTCGCTGCACTGCAATGTTGCCAGACGACAACGGCCCGCCATGGGCGGGCCGTGCCAAGGGGCCGCGGGCTTCAGGCCTGCAGCAGCACGCGCAGCGTGCGGCGCAGCGGCTCGGCCGCGCCCCACAGCAACTGGTCGCCGATCGTGAAGGCGCCCACGTATTCCGGCCCCATGGCCAGCTTGCGGATGCGGCCGACCGGGATGTTCAAGGTGCCGGTGGTGACGACGGGCGTCAGGCCCTTGAGCGTGTCCTCGCGCGTGTTCGGCACCACGCGCACCCAGTCGTTGTCCTGCGCGATCATGGCCTCGATGTCGGCCAGCGGCACGTTCTTCTTGAGCTTGAAGGTCAAGGCCTGGCTGTGGCAGCGCATGGCGCCGACGCGCACGCAGAAACCGTCGACCGGCGTGATGCCGGTGCCGAAGGACGGGCCCTGGCCCAGGATCTTGTTGGTCTCGGCGCCGCCCTTCCACTCTTCCTTGGACATGCCCCATTCCGCGTCGTCCTGCGACTTGCCCAGTCCCAGGTCCTTGTCGATCCAGGGGATCAGGCTGCCGCCCAGCGGCACGCCGAAGTTGGCCGTCTCATCGGCCGTCAGGGCCTTCTGCTTGGCCAGCACCTTGCGGTCGATTTCCAGGATGGCGGACTTGGGGTCGTTGAGCAGGTCGCGCACCTCGTTGTGGATGCTGCCGAACTGCGTCAGCAGCTCGCGCATGTGCTGGGCGCCGCCACCGGATGCGGCCTGGTAGGTCATGGTGCTCATCCATTCGACCAGTCCGGCCTTGTAGAGCGCACCCACGCCCATCAGCATGCAGCTGACCGTGCAGTTGCCGCCGATCCAGTTCTTGCCGCCCTTGGCCAGTGCGCGCTGCATCACGGGCAGGTTGACCGGGTCGAGCACGATGACGGCGTCGTCCTTCATGCGCAGCGTGGAAGCCGCGTCGATCCAGTGGCCGTTCCAGCCGGCGGCGCGCAGCTTGGGGAAGACTTCAGAGGTGTAGTCGCCGCCCTGGGCCGTGATGATGATGTCGCAGCGCTTGAGCGCGGCGATGTCGTAGGCGTCCTGCAGCGTGGTCTCGTTCTTGGCCTGCGCGGGGGCCTTGCCGCCCGCATTGGAGGTCGAGAAGAACACCGGCTCGATGAGTGCGAAATCGCCCTCGGCCTGCATGCGGTCGATCAGGACCGAGCCGACCATGCCGCGCCAGCCGACGAGGCCGACCAGATTACCTACCTTCATCACATTGCCCTTTCAGTTGAAAAACAAACAAACAGCGCCTCGCGGACTGCTCGCCTGGCTCGTCGGAGGCCAGGAAGGGGCGCACGACGAACCAGGCTGGATCAGCCCTTAATGGTCGTCGTGGTTTTGGTGGAGATGTCGGCCGCCGCAGCCGTGCCGAACGGCATGGACAGGATTGCGGAGCAGGCGGCGGCGGACATGGCGCGCGATTCTAGCCCAGCGCCTTGAGCACCGCATCGCCCATCTCGCGCGTGCCGACCTTGGTCGTGCCCTGGCTGTGGATGTCGGGCGTGCGCAGGCCTTGGGCCAGCACCTTCTGCACGGCAGCCTCGATGCGGTCGGCGGCTGCCGGCTGGTTCAGCGAGAAGCGCAGCATCATCGCGGCCGACAGGATGGTGGCCAGCGGGTTGGCCACGCCCTTGCCGGCGATGTCGGGCGCGCTGCCGTGGCTGGGCTCGTACAGGCCCTGGTTGCTGCTGTTCAAGCTGGCCGAGGGCAGCATGCCGATGGAGCCGGTCAGCATCGCGGCGGCGTCGGACAGGATGTCGCCGAACATGTTGCCGGTCACGACCACGTCGAACTTCTTGGGCGCCTTGACCAGCTGCATCGCGGCGTTGTCCACGTACATGTGGTCGAGCGCGACGTCGGGATACTCCTTGCCGATCTCGGTGACCACGTCTTTCCAGAGCTGGAAGGTCTCCAGCACGTTGGCCTTGTCCACGCTGGTCACGCGCTTGCTGCGCTTGCGGGCGGCCTCGAAGGCCACGCGTGCGATGCGCTCGATCTCCGGGCGCGAATAGCGCATCGTGTCGAAGGCTTCCTCGGCGCCCGGGAAGTGGCCGTCGGGTGACACGCGGCGGCCGCGCGGCTGGCCGAAGTAGATGTCGCCGGTCAGCTCGCGGATGATCAGGATGTCCAGGCCTGCGACCAGCTCGGGCTTGAGGCTGGAGGCGCCGACGAGCTGCTCGTAGCAGATGGCCGGGCGGAAGTTGGCGAACAGCCCCAGGTTCTTGCGCAGGCCCAGGATGGCCTGCTCCGGCCGCAGCGGGCGGTCCAGCGTGTCGTACTTCCAGTCGCCGACGGCGCCGAACAGCACGGCGTCGGCTTCCTTGGCCAGCTTGAGCGTGGCCTCGGGCAGCGGGTGGCCGTGGGCGTCGTAGGCGGCGCCGCCGACCAGGGCGGTTTCCAGCTCGAACTTCAGATCGAGCGCGTTGAGCACGCGGACGGCCTGTTCGACGATTTCGGTGCCGATGCCGTCACCCGGCAGGACTGCGATTTTCATAAGCGATGAAGGTAGGTTGGAACGGAATCAGGCAGACAGCATGGTGTTGGCCAGCCAGGGCTTGGCCGCCAGGCGCTCGGCCTCGTAGGCGCGGATCTTGTCGGCGTGGCGCAGCGTCAGGCCGATGTCGTCGAAGCCGTTGAGCAGGCAGTACTTGCGGAAGGGCTGCACGTCGAACGCGATCTCCTCGCCCTGCGGACGCACGATGACCTGGCGCTCCAGGTCGACCGTCAGCTGGTAGCCCGGGAAGGCGAAGCACTCGTCGAACAGCTGGGCCACGGTGGCCTCGGGCAGCACGATGGGCAAGAGGCCGTTCTTGAAGCTGTTGTTGAAGAAGATGTCGGCAAAGCTCGGCGCCAGGATGGCGCGGAAGCCGTACTGGTCCAGCGCCCAGGGCGCGTGCTCGCGCGAGGAGCCGCAGCCGAAGTTCTTGCGCGCCAGCAGCACGGAGGCGCCTGCGTAGCGCGGCTGGTTCAGCACGAAATCCGGGTTGGGTTTGCGCTGCGACTCGGGCACGCCGGGCTCGCCCTTGTCCAGGTAGCGCCACTCGTCGAACAGGTTGGTGCCGAAGCCGGTCTTCTTGATCGACTTCAGGAACTGCTTGGGGATGATGGCGTCGGTGTCGACGTTCTCGCGGTCCATCGGCGCCACGAGGCCCTTGTGGATGGTGAATTTCTGCATGGTGCGTCCTCAGGCGAATTGGCGGATGTCGACGAAGTGGCCATGCACGGCGGCCGCAGCGGCCATGGCCGGGCTGACCAGGTGGGTGCGGCCGCCGGCGCCCTGGCGGCCTTCGAAGTTGCGGTTGCTGGTGGAGGCGCAACGCTCGCCGGGTTCCAGCCGGTCGGCGTTCATGGCCAGGCACATGGAACAGCCTGGCTCGCGCCACTCGAAGCCGGCGGCCTTGAAGATCTCGTGCAGGCCTTCGCGCTCGGCCTGTTCCTTCACGAGGCCCGAGCCTGGCACCACCATGGCCAGCTTCACGTTCTTGGCCACCTTCTGGCCCAGCTTCTTGACCACGGCCGCGGCCTCGCGCATGTCCTCGATGCGGCTGTTGGTGCAGCTGCCGATGAACACCTTGTCGACGAAGATGTCGTCGAGCGCCTTGCCCGGCTCCAGGTTCATGTAGGTCAGCGCGCGCTCGATGGCGCCGCGCTTGTTGGCGTCCTTTTCCTTGTCCGGGTCGGGCACGCGGCCGTCGATGCCGAGCACCATTTCGGGCGAGGTGCCCCATGTCACCTGCGGCACGATCTGCGCGGCATCGAGCTCGACCACGGTGTCGAACTTCGCGCCGGGGTCGGAGTGCAGCGTCTTCCAGTAGGCCACGGCCTGGTCCCAGGCCACGCCGGTGGGCGCGAGCGGGCGGCCCTTGACGTACTCGATCGTCTTGTCGTCCACCGCCACCAGGCCGGCGCGTGCGCCGCCTTCGATGGCCATGTTGCAGACCGTCATGCGGCCTTCCATGCTGAGGCCGCGGATGGCCGAGCCGGCGAACTCGATGGTGTAGCCCGTACCGCCGGCCGTGCCGATCCTGCCGATGATGGCCAGCACGATGTCCTTGGCGGTCACGCCCTTGGCCAGCGCCCCATCGACCTTGACCAGCATGTTCTTGGCCTTCTTGGCCAGCAGCGTCTGCGTGGCCATCACGTGCTCGACCTCGCTGGTGCCGATGCCGTGCGCCAGCGCACCGAAGGCGCCGTGCGTGCTGGTGTGGCTGTCGCCGCACACCACCGTCATGCCCGGCAGCGTGGCGCCGTTCTCCGGGCCGATCACGTGCACGATGCCCTGGCGCTTGTGCATGAAGGGGAAGAACGCGGCGGCGCCGAACTCCTTGATGTTGCTGTCCAGCGTGGTGATCTGTTCCTTGCTGATCGGGTCGGCGATGCCGTCGTAGCCCTGCTCCCAGCCGGTCGTGGGCGTGTTGTGGTCGGCGGTGGCGACGATGGAGCTCACGCGCCAGACCTTGCGGCCGGCCTGGCGGATGCCCTCGAAGGCCTGCGGGCTCGTGACCTCGTGCACCAGGTGCCGGTCGATGTAGAGCACCGTCGTGCCGTCCTCCTCGGTGTGGACGGTGTGCTCGTCGAAGATCTTGTCGTACAGGGTGCGCGCACCCGTGGGGCTGGTGGTGAGGCTCATGGGCTTCCTTCGTGGGGGACTGGTTTCTCAGATGGCCAGGGCCTGCCGCTCGGCAGGCGCAGGCTCGGTGGGGGACTCGAGCGATTCGGTGGGCGGCGCCAGGTGCTCGACGAGCAGCCGCGCCGTGACCGGCAGCGTGGAGAAGTCGCGCGCCACCATGCGGATCTGGCGTTCGGCCCAGGCGTCGCTGAGCGGCACGTGTTCGAGGTCGCCCACGCCGTGCATGAGCTCGAACGCGCGCTGCGGCATCACGCCGATGCCCAGGCCGTTGTGGATCATGCGGCACATGGCGTCCAGGCCCGTGACCTGGATGCGCAGCTTGATCGCATGGCCCAGCTGCGCGGCAGCGCTGCGGGTGGCCAGGTGGATGGAGCTGTTGCTGGGCAGGCCGACCTGGTCGAAGGCCAGCGAGTCTTCGTAGCGCACGGCACCCCGGCTGGCGAGGGGATGGCCGCGCGGCACGATCAGCACGAGCCGGTCGCGGCGGTAGGCGCGCGTCTTCAGCGTCTCGCCGGCCGACTCCGCCGCTGCGGCATTGCAGATCCCCAGGTCGGCAGCGCCTTCCTGGACGGCGCGCACGATCTCGCTGGACAGGTGCTCCTCCAGGTCGATCTTGATGCCGCCATGGGCGCGCACGAAGGCGCCCAGGTCCTCCGGCAGGAACTGCACGATGGCCGAGATGCTGGCATGCACGCGCACGTGGCCGCGCACGCCGTCGGCGTACTCGCTGAGCTCGCCCTGCATCCGGTCCAGGCTGAACAGCACCGACCGCGCGTGGTGCAGCAGGCTCTCGCCAGCGGGCGTCAGGTCGACGCCGCGCGCATGGCGGTACAGCAGCGTGGTCTGCAGCAGGGTTTCCAGATCCGACAGGCGCTTGCTGACGGCCGAGGCGGCGATGAATTCGCGCTCCGCCGCCTTGCCGATGCTGCCCAGTTCGTAGACGGCCACGAACAATTGCAACGA
Organism: Pseudorhodoferax sp. Leaf274; assembly: GCF_001422445.1. Classification (GTDB taxonomy): domain Bacteria; phylum Pseudomonadota; class Gammaproteobacteria; order Burkholderiales; family Burkholderiaceae_C; genus Pseudorhodoferax. The sequence continues at coordinate 760,804 of NZ_LMNA01000030.1, read as the reverse complement.
CGTGAGGTCGATGCGACGGGCGAAGTTGCGTTCGGAGGGTTTCATCGTGGTGCAGTCATCGTCAGTGACGACGAGGGCAGCCATTTTCCTCCATGATTTTTCGCAAAGCCATCGCCATTGGCGATGACCCTGTTGCCGGAAACCAGCGATCGCCCAGGTTCAGCCGGCCGCCAGCTTGCGGTCGAGGTCGAGCACGGTCTGGTACAGCACGCGCGTGCCGTCCAGCAACTGTGCGGGCTCGATCCATTCTTGCGGGCAATGGCTGCGCCCGCCCAGGCAGGGAATGAAGATCATGCCGATCGGGCCGGTCGGCGCCATGTACACCGCGTCGTGGCCGGCTCCGCTGGGCAGGCGCATCGACCGGTAGCCCAGCGTGCCTGCCGCACGTTCGATGGTGTCCATGACCCAGGGCGCGCAGTCGGTCGGCTTGGAACGGCTCACCGGCGTGACGTGGGCTGCGACGCGCAGCTCGCGCAACGGCGCCTCGACCGCGGCCATGACCTCGCGGGCGAAGCTGTCCAGCACCTCGGCGCTCTCGCTGCGCACCTCCATCATCATCTCGACACGGCCTGGCACGGCGTTGGAGGCGTTGGGTGTGAGCGTCAGCCGGCCGATGGTGGCGACCACATAGTGCGGCCGGCCCGTGAGCGCCGAGGCGCGCTGGTGCACGGCTTCGATCACGCCGGCAGCGCCCACCAGCGCGTCGCGGCGGATGTCCATCGGCGTGGTGCCGGCGTGGTCGGGCTGGCCTTCGACGACGATGGACACGCGCTGGATGCCGACGATGTTGGTCACCACGCCGATGGGCAGCCCGCGTGTCTCCAGTACAGGTCCCTGTTCGATGTGCAACTCGACGAAGGCGGCCGTGCTGTCCGGGGCGCGCAAGGCCTGGCCCAGCGCGTCGGGGTTGCCGCCGATGCGGCGCAGGCCTTGCGCCAGGGTTTCGCCGTCCGGGTTGGTGGCCCGCAACATGTCGCTCGGCAACTGGCCCGACAGCGCCCGGCTGCCGATGCAGGAGATGCCGTAGTCGCTCGGCTCTTCCGACAGGAAGTCGATGACCTCGAAGGGGTGGGCCAGCGCAATGCCGTACTCGTGCAGCGTGTGCGCCACCTCGATGCCGGCCAGCACGCCGATGATGCCGTCGAAGCGCCCGCCCATCATCACCGTGTCGCAATGCGAGCCCGTGGCGATGGGCTTGGCCTGGGCGCCTTCGCGCCGTGCGGCCAGCCGGCCGACGAGATTGCCGCCGGCGTCCAGGTGCACGGCCATGCCGGCGTCAAGGAACTGCTGGCGCAGCCAGTCGCGCGACTGCAGGAACAAGGGCGAGAACGCGCGGCGTGTCCACGGGATGTCGGGCATCGTCATCTTCGACAGCGCCTCGACGCGCGCCCACAGGCGTTCGGCGTTCAGTGGGGGTTGGGGAGTGCGCATGGGCGTGGAAAAGGCAGATGGGTGGTTCACTCGGGCACCTTCGCCTGCGGCTGCGGAGCGAGCGCCTTCGGGCGGCCGGGCGGCGCTCATGCCGTGGCCGCGGCGGCCCGGGGCCGCAGGAACTGGCCGAAGCCCTTTTTGTTGCGTACGGCGTGGCCGTCGAAGGCGAGCACGCCGCGGCAATAGGTGGCGGCCACCTTCACGTTGAACTGTCGGCCTTCGAACGAACTCCAGTTGACGGCGGCCAGGCTGTTCGACGGATCGAACGCATGGCGCTCCGGGCGCACGATCACGATGTCCGCGTCCTTGCCCACGGCCAGCGATCCCTTGCGGTCGTCGAGCAGGAAATGTTGGGCCGGGTTGGCGCACAACTGCCGCACCACCATGGTCGGCGAAATGCCGCGCTCCTCGCAGCCGGTCCAGAACGCGGGCAGCAGCGTCTCCAGGCCCGGGCCGCCCGAGGCGTTCTTGAACACGTTGGGGTTGCCCTTGCGTTCCAGGCCCCAGCTCACGTGGTCCGATGAGACGAAGGTGCATTCGCCGTTGGCGATGTGGGTCCACAGCCGCTCCATCTCGGCGCGTGGCCGGATCGGTGGGTAGTGCTTGGTCTTCGCCCCGAATTTCCTGGTGTGTTCCTCATGGTTGAGCATGAGGTACTGGATGCAGGTCTCGATGCTGGCCTGGTGTCCGGCGCGGCGGTACATGTTGCACAGCTCGAAGCCGCGCGAGGTGGACACGTGCACCGCATGCGCGCGGGCGCCGGTTTCCGCGCCGATCTCGTAGATCAGCGCGGTGGCCAGGTTTTCGATCAAGGGCGGATGCGCGCGCAGGAAAGCGTCCCAGCCGGTGTCGCCGGCCTCGACGAGCCGGCCGATGTGCTTGCGCGTGAGTTCCTGCATCTGGTTGTGCACGCCGCAGACCAGGCCGGAAGGCGCGATCAGGCGGAAGGCCTCGTAGAGGTCGTCTTCGTCGACGCGCGGGAAGCGGCCAGGCGTGGCCTCGAAGGTGGAGAACTTGAAGGCGCAGACGCCGCCTTCGATCAGCCCGGCCGCGGCCTGCAGGCCATGCCGTTCGTTGAGGGTGCCGAACAACCCCACGTCCACGTGGCAATCGCGTTCGACCTCGGCGATCTTGGCATCGAGCTGGGCACGCGAGGCCACCGGTTCGGGGTCGTCGTAGGGCATGTCGACCATCACCGTGACGCCGCCGGCCGCCGCCGCGCGCGAGGCCCAGCCCAGTCCTTCCTGGTTGGCCTGGCTGCCGGCGTGCACCTGGCCATCGATGACGCCGGGCATCACCCACTGGCCGGTGGCGTCCACGCGTTCGCGGGCCATTGGCGGCGTGCCGGTGCCGCGCGCGGCGATGCGCCCATCGCGCACGCCGAGCCAGCCGTCGGGTGTCACCCGGTGTTCGTCCACGCAATCGCCCACGATGACCAGGTCGAAGTCGCTCATTCGGTTGTCCTTTTTTCGGTGGATGAGGCCGCGCTGCGAGCGTCCGGTGGACGTCGGTGCGTTGCCTGACCGCCAAATTCTGCGAGCTTGCAGGTCGTCCGTCTTATGCTTGTTTATTCGATTCACATAACAGCAAGTTAATGCCATGCGTTTCAACCTCCGCCAGATCGAGGTCTTTCGCTCGATCATGCTGACCGGCTCGATCAGCCGCGCGGCCAAGCTGCTCAACGTGTCCCAGCCGGCCGTCTCGCGCCTGCTGTCGTACACCGAGCAGCGGCTCGGCCTGCTGCTGTTCGAGCGCATCAAGGGCCGGCTGTACCCCACGCCCGAGGCCAAGCGCCTGCTGACCGAGGTGAACGCGGTCTACCAGGGCGTGCAGCGCGTCAATGAAGTGGCCGAGGACCTGATCGAGCACCGCATCGGCCACCTGCGGGTGGCCTGCAGCCCGAGCCTGGGGCAAGGCTTGATCCCGCGCGCCATCGCCAACTTCCTGCGCGGCTATCCCGAGGCCCGGGTCAGCCTGTTCACGTTGATCCCGCAGGTGCTGACCCAGGCGCTGCTGTCGCAGCAGGCTGATCTCGGCGTGGTGTTCCTCGCCGATTCGCATCCCAACCTGCAGTCGCGCCAGCTGTATGGCAACCGCCTGGTGGTGGCGCTGCCCGCCAACCACCCGCTCACGGCGCGCAACAGCGTGGCACTGGAGGAACTGGCGGGCGAAAACTTCATCGGCTATGGCGCCGACGTGCCGATCGGGCAGGTGGTGCGCCAACTGTTCGCCGAGGCGGGGCTCGAGGTGCGGCCCAAGGTCGAGGCGCAGCAAGTGCATGTCGCCTGTGCGCTGGTGCAGGCCGGTGTCGGTGTGGCGCTGATCGACGAGATCACCGCCACCGGGCCGGTCTGGACGCGTGTGGTCATGCGGCCACTGAATGTCACGGTGAAGGCGCCGGTGCTCATCGTCCATCCGGCGTTCGAGCCCTTGTCGCGCCTGGGACATGCCTTCGTGGAAACGCTGGAAGCCATGAAAGCCGACTGGTCAGGCCATTCCGTCGACTGAAAATCCATGCCTTGATGTTATGTGACCCTCACAAAATGTGATTTGGGGCGCAGCCCTCTTCAACTCCACAATTTCTCGCGAACGGTAAGCCGCGCACCGTTCCAAGCGCGGTCAATGTTCGTCCGGGTGCATGGCGGCGCAAGCCGCGACGGACGATGCGGGGCCGCTGGCTGGGCGGCGAGGAGCGAGACAGATGGGGAGAATTCTGACGATCGGGGACGTCGAGGCGGCGGTCAAGGGCGGCTCGGTGTTCGCCTGTGGCGGGGGTGGCTGGGTCGAGCACGGCCGACAGTTGGGAACCTTGGCCGTGACCATCGGCCGGCCGGAACTGGTGGCGATGGCCGAGGTGCCCGACGATGCCTGGATCGCCACCGCGGCGGCCATCGGCGCGCCGGGCGGCCTGACCGACTGGGAAATGCTGGGCGTGGACTATGTGCGCGCGGTGCAGCTCGTGCAGCAGGAGCTGGGCGCGCCGATCCACGGCCTGATCATCGGCCAGAACGGCATGTCCAGCACGCTCAACGGCTGGCTGCCCTCGGCCGTGCTGGGCACCAAGGTGGTCGATGCGGTCGGCGACCTGCGCGCCCATCCCACGGGCGACATGGGCTCGCTCGGCATGGCCTCCAGCCCCGACCAGGTCATCCAGGCCGCCGCAGGCGGCAACCGGGCCAGGAACGCCTACATCGAACTCGTGGTGCGCGGCGCCACGGCCAAGGTCTCGCCCATCCTGCGCAAGGCTTCGGACATGTCGGGCGGCTTCATCGCGAGTTGCCGCAACCCCCTGCGTGGCGCCTACGTCCGCCAGCATGCCGCGCTGGGCGGCATCAGCCGCGCGCTGGCGCTGGGTGAGGCCATCCTGGCGGCCGAGCCGCGTGGCGCGGCTGCGGTGATCGACGCCATCTGCAAGGCGACCGGCGGCCACATCCTGGGCAGCGGCAAGGTGGTGCGCAACACGCTGCGCTACACCGAGGAGGCTTTCGACATCGGTGTGGTCGAGATCGGCACCGGCGCGGGCCGGCGCGTGGTCCATGTGATGAACGAACACATGGCGGTGGACGACGGCGAAGGCCGCCGCCTGGCGACCTATCCCGACGTGATCACCACGCTGGACGCGCAAGGCCAGCCCGTGAGCGCCGGCCAGCTGCGCGAGGGCATGGAGGTGCACATCCTGCACGTGGACAAGGCCAGGATTCCGCTGTCTTCGTCGGTCAAGGACCCGGCCGTGTATCCGCCGGTCGAGAAGGCCATGGGCATCGCGATCGCGTCCTATGCGCTCGGCGGGGTGGCCGCATGAAGCGCGCATTCGACGTGACCGGGGGCACCACGCTGCGCTGCAAGGGCTGGCGACAGGAGGGCTTGCTGCGGCTGCTGGAGAACGTGCTGGCCGTGGGTGAGGATCCGGCCAGCCTGGTCGTCTACGCGGCGCTCGGCAAGGCCGCGCGCGACTGGCCTTCCCATGACGCCATCGTGCAGGCGCTGAAAACCATGGGCGAGGACGAGACCCTGCTGGTGCAGTCGGGCAAACCCATCGGCGTGCTGAAGACGCATGCACGTGCGCCGCTGGTGATCATGGCCAACTGCAACATCGTCGGCCAGTGGGCCAAGGCCGAGAACTTCTACGCTTGGGAACAGCAGAACCTGATCTGCTGGGGTGGACTCACCGCCGGCGATTGGCAGTACATCGGCTCGCAGGGCGTGATCCAGGGCACCTACGAAATCTTCTCGCGCATCGCCGAGCGGCATTTCGACGGCGACCTGCGCGGGCGTTTCATCCTCACCGCCGGGCTCGGCGGCATGGGGGGCGCGCAGCCGCTGGCGGGCCGCATGGCGCATGCCGCCATCCTGGCCGTGGACGTGAGCCAGGACAGCATCGCCAAACGCCTGAAGATCGGTTTCCTCGAGCGGCAGGCGCGCGACCTGGACGAAGCGCTGGCGCTGATCCAGGATGCGCAGCAGCGGCGCGTACCGTTGTCGGTCGGCTTGCTGGGCAATGCGGCCGACGTGTTTCCGGAGATCCTCGCGCGCGGCATCGTGCCCGACGTGGTGACCGACCAGACCGCGGCGCACGACCTGGTCTACGGCTATGTGCCCTCCGGCTACACGCTGGAGCAGGTCAAGGCCATGCGCCAGACCGACATCCCGGCACTGATGGATGCCAGCCGCACGTCCATCGTGCGCCATGTCCAGGCCATGCTGGGTTTCAAGGACCGCGGCGCGGTGGTGTTCGACAACGGCAACCTGATCCGCACGCATGCCAGGGATGGCGGCGTGGAGCGTGCCTTCGAGATCCCGATCTTCACCGAGGCCTTCCTGCGGCCGCTGTTCTGCCGCGCCATCGGGCCGTTCCGCTGGATCGCGCTGTCCAACGACGCGGCCGACATCGGCCGCATCGACGACTACCTGCTCCAGCGTTTCGCCGACAACCGCATCGTCACGAACTGGATCCGGCTCGCGCGTGAACACGTTCCGTTCGAGGGCCTGCCCGCGCGCATCGCCTGGCTCGGCCACGGAGAACGCACCGAACTGGCGCTGGCGGTGAACGCCATGGTGCGCGATGGCCGGCTCAAGGGGCCCGTCGCGTTCACGCGTGACCACCTCGATGCCGGCGGCATGGCCCATCCGAACATCATGACCGAGCGCATGCGCGACGGCTCCGATGCCATCGCCGACTGGCCCTTGCTCAACGCCATGCTCAGTTGCTCGTCGATGGCCGACCTGGTGGCCATCCATTCCGGCGGGGGCGGCTACAGCGGCTACATGACCAGCGCCGGCGTCACCGTCGTCGCCGACGGCACGCCCGAGGCCGACGAGCGGCTGCGCCTGTCCATCACCAACGACACCGCCAGCGGCGTGCTGCGCTACGCCGATGCCGGCTACGAAGAAGCGCTGGACGAAGTCCGCAAGAAATCCATCCACCGCGTCGACACGGCCGAGTTCGCCGCTGCCGCAGCATGCAACCCGCAGGAGTTCCCATGAACGACACCACGCTCAATGCCGTTGGCCGCGGGCCCGCGCCGCCCGTCCCATCGACGCGCGAAGCCGCCGGACGCCGGGCCATCATCGCGGCCTCGGCCGGCAATGCGCTCGAGTGGTACGACTTCACCGTCTACGCACTGTTCGCGGTCTACATCGGACAGAACTTCTTCAAGAACGACGACCCCACGGTGCAGCTCATGGCCTCGTTCCTGGCCTTCGGCCTGGGCTTCGTGGCGCGGCCGCTCGGTGCACTGCTGATCGGCTCCTATGGCGACCGTGCCGGCCGCAAGGCGGCGCTGACGCTGACCATCATGCTCATGGCTCTGGGCACGCTGCTCATCGCCATTGCGCCGCCGTACGCGGCCATCGGCATCGGCGCGCCGCTGTTGATCGTGCTCGGCCGGGTGCTGCAGGGCTTTTCCGCCGGCGGGGAGGTCGGTGGCGCCACCGCCTTCCTGGTCGAGCATGCGCCGCCGGGCAGGCGCGGCGAGTACGCGTCCTGGCTGCAGGCCAGCATGGGCATCTCCAACCTGCTGGCCGCGGCCGTGGCCACGCTGGTGACGACGTTGCTCACCGCGGAACAGGTCGGCAGCTGGGGCTGGCGCGTGCCGTTCATCATCGGCCTGGCGATCGCGCCGGTGGGCCTGTGGATGCGCCGCGCGCTCGATGAGACGCCCGAGTTCAAGGAGCAGCAGCGCCAATGGACGCAGCACGGCGAACGACCCAAGGCCCCGTTGCTCGACGTGGTGCGGCGCCATCCCGGCCTGCTGCTCAAGGGATTCGGCCTGTCGGTGCTGTGGGCGGTGGGGCCTTACGCACTGATCATCTACATGCCGATCTACGTGCAGAAGAGCATGGGCTTCAGCAGCTCGCAGGCCTTCACGGCCGCGCTGGTGGGCAACGTGTTCCTGGTGGCTGGATGTCTGGTGGCGGGCCGCCTGTCGGACCGGATCGGCCGGCGCACCATGCTGACGCTGGGCGCGTTGCTGTTGCTGTGCTCCGTGTACCCGCTGATGGCCTGGCTGCAGACCCACCACACGACGGCGGCGCTGATCGTGGCGCAGTCGACGTTCTGCCTGCTGGTGGCGCTGTTCGTGGGCGTGGCGCCGGCCGCGCTGTCGGAGATTTTCCCGACGGCCGTGCGCTCGTCGGGCATGTCGATCTCCTACAACACCGCGGTCACGGTGCTGGGCGGCTTTGCCCCGGCGATCCTGACCTGGATCAACTACACCACCCAGGTGGCGTTCGCGCCGGCCTTCTATGTCATGGCCGCCTGCGTCGTGGCGCTGGTCGCGCTGGCCTGCATGGGCCGCAAGCCGGGCTGACGCGCATCGCCAGTCCAGACCGCGGGCGCCGACCGCAACAACCGGTCGGCCCGAAACGACACAAGCGCGACGAAGACCGCGACGCTGGGCCTGATGGCCCCGCCACGGCGGGGCCGATCCCCCTGGGGCGTCAGCGGTAGCTGGCCAGCAGGGCTGCTGCCGCGCGGAAATCCGGCGTCATCGGTCGGTCGGTGTCCAGGAAAGCCACCTGTTTGCGCAGTGCTCCGTACAGCTCGGCAGTCGGCGGGGAGAGCGTGAATCCGGGCTGCTGCTGCTTGCGTAGATCGATGGCCTGTGCTGCGTGGATCAGTTCGATGCCGAGCAGTGCGAAGCTGTTGTCGATTTGGCGCTGCACGCGTTCGACGACCCTGGGTGCGTTCGTCGCAATGTCTTCGACGCCGCCGGCCACGGGCAGGTAATCCAGGGACACTGGCAGCGCCAGCTCGCGGTTTTCCGAGGCCAGGGCCATGACCGGCTTTTCCATTGCACCGAACGCATGTACGGTGCCTTCGCCGCCGAGGAAGCGCGGCAGGCCGGTGAAATGGGGGTCGTTGAGCTTGACGATGCGCTGTGCCGAAGCCATCGAGCTGTGGGCCAGTGCAAGTCCCATTTCCTGGAAGGCCACGACCCATGGCAGGGGGTCGAAGTTCGCGCTCGGCAAGACGGCGCCCTGGATGTCGGCGGCCTTCACGTAGCCGCGGCTCTCCTGTGCGCGGTTCGAGTGCGGCGTCACGTCCACCGCGACGCCGGGATTGTCGTCCGAAGAATTGAGCTGGATGTTGAGCAAGGCGCGCGTGGCATCGAAGGTGCGGTCCTCCTCGCCCAGCAGGTAGACGCCGGAGCGGAAGCTCAAGGGATCTTGCAGCGCGCGTTTGTCGTCGCGGTCCCAGATGCTGCTGCCCGCCAACAGGCCGCGCAACTGGCTGCCCGCCTGGGCCGTGTAGGGAAAGGGCCGCAGTGCCAGCGTGTCCTGCAGGAACGGTGACACATTGCCGTTGAGCGCCTGCAGGCTCAGCGCGTAGACCAGTTTCGACACCGTGCGCAGGCGCGCCATGTCGTCCAGGGCCAGCGCAGCCATGGCGCTTGCGTAGGCGTTCGAACTGAGGATGGCCAGTGCATCCTTGCCGAAGGGCTTGATCGGCGCCACGCCGGTCTGGCGCAATGCTTCCGCGGCCGGCAGCTTGCGGCCCTGGAAATACACCTCTCCGTCGCCGAGCATGGCCAGGCCGACGTGGCCGAGGATGGTGATGTCGGCCTCGCCCATCGAGCCGGCCGACGGCATGACGGGCGTGATGCCGCGGTTCAGGAACTGCACGTAGGTGTCGACGATGCCGCTTTGCACGCCCGCGCCACCGTCGAGCATCGCGTTGAGCCGGGCGGCCATGGTGGCGCGCGCGGTGCGCAGGGCCATGTCGGGACCGGTGCCGCCGCCGTGTGCCTTCAACAGGCCGATGTTGAAGCGGCTGGACGCGTCGATGATGTCCTGCGAGAGCTTGCCGCGGGCGTCGACCATGGCACGGTCTTTGTTCAGGCCGACGCCGGTCGTCAAGCCATAGATCTGCTGGCCCGCCTGCGCGGCCTCCAGCAGTACGCGATGTGCCTGGGCGACGCGCCGCAGCGCGGCGGGATCGATGCGCACCTTTTCGCCATCGGCGATGCGGGCGATGCTCTCTGGGGTGGCGGATCGGCCGTCCAACACCACGTCGGCATGGGACAGGCAGGCGGCTTGCTGCAAGGCGACAAAGACCAGCGCGTACCGGGAAAATCGAAACATGAAAGGCTTCCTAGGCGGATGCGGCCAACGACCACCGGCGGTGGAAAATTGGCTGCGTATACGTTGAATGACGCCCTTGCACACCGCGGATGGTGCATACGGGCGAAAAATTCTAGGAAGCCATCGAACATGCTGCCTACTGCTTTTTTGTCAGCGATTCATAACATCGCGCTAAGGGCAGCGGCTCAGCAGCAGTGGCACCGCCATGAAAAATGCCGCCTGGCTTGCACCAGGCGGCATGTGTGTGAAGGCCGAGCAGAGCTTAGCGCTTGGCGAGCGGCTGCACGTCGCGCTTGACGGAACCCGTGAACAGCTGGCGCGGGCGGCCGATCTTGTACTCGGGATCGCCGATCATCTCGTTCAGCTGGGCAATCCAGCCCACCGTGCGGGCCAGCGCGAAGATGGCCGTGAACAGCGGCACCGGGATGCCGATGGCGCGCTGCACGATGCCCGAGTAGAAGTCCACGTTCGGGTACAGCTTGCGCGAGACGAAGTACTCGTCTTCCAGCGCGATCTTCTCCAGTTCCTTGGCCAGCTTGAACAGCGGGTCCTTTTCCAGGCCCAGCTCGGTCAGCACCTCGTTGCAGGTTTCCTGCATGAGCTTGGCGCGCGGGTCGTAGTTCTTGTAGACCCGGTGGCCGAAGCCCATCAGCTTGACGCTGGAGTTCTTGTCCTTGACCTTCTTGATGAACTCGCCGATCTTCTCGACGCCACCTTCCTTCTGGATGTCGTAGAGCATGTTCAGCGCCGCCTCGTTGGCGCCGCCGTGGGCCGGGCCCCACAGGCAGGCCACGCCGGCCGCGATGGCGGCGAACGGGTTCGTGCCCGAGGAGCCGCACAGGCGCACGGTGGAGGTGGAGGCGTTCTGCTCGTGGTCGGCGTGCAGGATGAAGATGCGGTCCAGCGCGCGTTCGAGCACCGGGCTGACCTTGTACTCCTCGCAGGGCGTGGCGAACATCATGTGCAGGAAGTTGCCTGCATAGCTGAGGTCGTTGCGCGGGTACATGTACGGCTGGCCGATGGTGTACTTGTAGGCCATCGCCACCAGCGTCGGCATCTTGGCGATCAGGCGGATCGCGGAGATGTTGCGGTGCTCCGGATTGTTGATGTCCGTGCTGTCGTGGTAGAAGGCCGACAACGCGCCGACCAGGCCGGTCATGATGGCCATCGGGTGCGCATCGCGGCGGAAGCCACGCAGGAAGAACTGCATCTGCTCGTTGACCATCGTGTGGTTGGTCACGAGCTTGGTGAACTTGCCCTTGTCTTCCGTGTTCGGCAGCTCGCCGTACAGCAGCAGGTGGCAGGTTTCCAGGAAGTCGCAGTTGGTGGCCAGCTGCTCGATCGGGTAGCCGCGGTACAGCAGTTCGCCCTTGTCGCCATCGATGTAGGTGATGGCGGACTGGCAGGCAGCCGTCGAGAGGAAACCCGGGTCGTACGTGAACATGCCGGTCTGGGCGTACAGCTTGCGGATGTCCACGACATCCGGGCCCACGCTGCCCTGGTACACCGGCAACTCGACGCTGGGACTGCCATTGCTGAACGACAGCGTGGCTTTGTTTTCGGCTAGTTTCATGTTCACCCTTTCAGCGGTTTTCTCTCAAAAGACTCAGGACTTCGCGGGTGTCCGCGTTGTCCAGCGCAGGATTGACCTGGGCCAGCGTCTTGCGTGCCAGTTGCAGGTCGAGCAGATCGTGGTCTCCCAATTCCATCAATTGCGACAGGGCCTGGGCCTGGGCCGCGTTGACGCGTGGGCCGTGGCGCTCGAAGAAACGTTCCAGGAACAGATCGTTTTCCAGCAAGCCACGCCGGCAACGCCAGCGCAGCATCGCCAGCGCGCGTTCGTCGAGGGTTTCCTGCGCCTGTGCCACGGTATCAGACGGTGCGAAGCACCATCATCTCCTTGATTTTCCCGATGGCCTTGGTCGGGTTCAGGTGCTTGGGACACACGTCCACGCAATTCATGATCGTGTGGCAGCGGAACAGGCGGTACGGGTCTTCCAGGTTGTCCAGGCGCTCGGCCGTGGCCTCGTCGCGGCTGTCGGCGATGAAGCGGTAGGCCTGCAGCAGGCCGGCGGGGCCGACGAACTTGTCCGGGTTCCACCAGAAGCTGGGGCAGCTGGTGGAGCAGCTCGCGCACAGGATGCACTCGTACAGGCCGTTCAGCTCCTCGCGCTCCTCGGGCGATTGCAGGCGTTCCTTGTCGGGTGCCAGGCTCTCGGTGATGAGGTAGGGCTTGATCGAGTGGTACTGCTTGAAGAACTGCGTCATGTCCACGATCAGGTCGCGGATCACGGGCAGGCCGGGCAGCGGCTTCAGGACCACGGGGTCCTTCAGCGTGTTCATGTTGGTCAGGCAGGCCAGGCCGTTCTTGCCGTTGATGTTCATCGCGTCCGAGCCGCAGACGCCTTCGCGGCAGGAGCGGCGGAACGAGATCGTCGGGTCTTGCTGCTTGAGCTTGACCAGGGCATCCAGCAGCATGCGCTCGCTGCCGTCGAGCTCGATCTCGACGGTCTGCATGTAGGGCTTGGCGTCCTTGTCCGGGTCGTAGCGGTAGATCTGGAATGTGCGCTTCATCGTGGTGACCTTGTTAGAACGTGCGGACCTTGGGCGGAATGGAGTCAACCGTCAGCGGCTTGAGGTTGACGGGCTTGTAGGTCAGGTTGTTGCCCGCGCTGTGCCACAGCGTGTGCTTCATCCATTCCTTGTCGTTGCGGCCCAGCGGGAACTCGGCGTGGTCGGCCGGGTGCTCGTAGTCGTAGACCGTGTGGGCGCCGCGGCATTCCTTGCGTGCGGCGGCCGAGGTCATGGTGGCCTGGGCGACTTCGATCAGGTTGTCGACTTCGAGCGCTTCCATGCGGGCCGTGTTCCAGACCATGGACTTGTCCTTGAGCGTGACGCCCGAGACGCGGTCGCGGATCGCATTGACCTTGGTCACGCCCTCGTCCATGCTGGCCTGCGTGCGGAACACGCCGGCGTGCTGCTGCATGGTGGCGCGGATGTCGTTGGCCACGTCTTGCGCGTAGGCGCCGTCGGTGGACTCCTGCAGCTGGTTCAGGCGTGCCAGCGTCTTGTCGCCGGCATCGGCCGGCAGCGCTTTGTGCTCGCCGCTGCCCTTGACGAATTCGACGATGTGCTTGCCGGCGGACTTGCCGAACACCAGCAGGTCGAGCAGCGAGTTCGTGCCCAGGCGGTTGGCGCCGTGCACCGACACGCAGGAGCATTCGCCGACGGCGTACAGGCCGCCCACGATATTGTTCTGCTGGCCGTCGTGCGTGACGACCTGGCCGTTGATGTTGGTCGGGATGCCACCCATCTGGTAATGGATGGTCGGCACCACGGGGATCGGTTCCTTGGTGATGTCGACGTTGGCGAAGTTGTGGCCGATCTCTTCCACCGAGGGCAGGCGCTTGCGGATGGTGTCGGCGCCCAGGTGGTCCAGCTTCATGAGGATGTAGTCCTTGTTGGGACCGCAGCCACGACCTTCCTTGATCTCCTGGTCCATGGAGCGCGAAACGAAGTCGCGCGGCGCCAGGTCCTTCAGCGTGGGCGCGTAGCGCTCCATGAAGCGTTCGCCGTTGCTGTTGAGCAGGATGGCGCCTTCGCCGCGGCAGCCTTCGGTCAGCAGCACGCCCGCGCCGGCCACGCCGGTCGGGTGGAACTGCCAGAACTCCATGTCCTGCAGCGGGATGCCGGCGCGCGCCGCCATGCCCAGGCCGTCGCCGGTGTTGATGAAGGCGTTGGTCGACGCCGCGAAGATGCGGCCGGCACCGCCGGTGGCCAGCAGCACGGCCTTGGCCTGCAGGGCGTACAGCTCGCCGGTTTCCAGCTCCAATGCGGTGACGCCGACCACGTCGCCGTCGGCGTCGCGGATCAGGTCGAGCGCCATCCACTCGACGAAGAAGTTTGTCTTGGCCTTGACGTTCTGCTGGTACAGCGTGTGCAGCATGGCGTGGCCGGTGCGGTCTGCCGCGGCGCAGGCGCGTTGCACGGGCTTTTCGCCGTAGTTGGCGGTGTGGCCGCCGAAGGGGCGCTGGTAGATCGTGCCGTCGGGGTTGCGGTCGAACGGCATGCCGAAGTGCTCGAGCTCGATCACGACCTTGGGGGCTTCACGGCACATGAACTCGATGGCGTCCTGGTCGCCCAGCCAGTCCGAGCCCTTGATGGTGTCGTAGAAGTGGTAGTGCCAGTTGTCCTCCGACATATTGCCCAGCGAGGCCGACACGCCGCCCTGCGCCGCCACCGTGTGCGAGCGCGTCGGGAAGACCTTGGACAGCGATGCGACGGACAGGCCGGCGCGCGACAGTTCGAGTGCGGCGCGCATGCCGGAGCCGCCGGCGCCGACGATGACGACGTCGAACTTGCGCTTGTTGATGTTCTGCTTGGTGTAGCTCATGCTCACAGTCTCCAGAGGACTTGGATGGCCCAGCCGGCACAGCCGACCAGCCAGACGATGGTGAAAATCTGGAGCGCGAGACGGAGCCAGACTGCTGCGGTGATGTAGTCCATCAGCACATCGCGCATGCCCACCCAGACGTGGTAGAGCAGGGCGATGATCACGGAGAAGGTCAGCACCTTCATCCATTGGGCCGCGAAGATGCCGGCCCACAGGTCGTAGCCGATCGGGCCTTTGGCCAGCAGCAATTGCGCCAGCACGATGAACGTGAACAGCGCCATGAGCAGGCCGGTGACGCGCTGCGCCAGCCAGTCGCGCAGGCCGTAGTGCGCGCCGACGACGACGCGCTTGGATCCGTAATTGACAGCCATGGGGAGACTTTTCCTTGTTGTGATCAGTACACGCCGAACAGCTTCAGGCCCAGCACCAGCGTGAGGCCCAGGCTCAGCACCAGCACGGTGACGGCCGAGGTCTTGCCGAACTGCTTGTTCACTGCGTCATGGCTCACGTCCATGTACAGGTGGCGTAGGCCGGCGATGAAGTGGTGCAGGTAGGCCCACATCAGGGCCAGCACCACGAGCTTGAGGAACCAGCCCGGCGCGAAGCCCAGGCCCGTGTTGAACGCGGCCTTGAAGCGTGCGAACGACAGCTCGGACGTGACCGAGGTGTCGAACATCCAGATGATGAAGGGCATCAACAGGAACATCAGCACGCCGCTGGCGCGGTGCAGGATGGACACCCAGCCCGCTGCCGGCAGCCTGTAGCTCGGCAGGTCGGTGAGGGCGTTGATGTTGCGGAACTCGGGGCGTTTGGGTCGTGCTGAGGAGGCGGCTTCTGTCATGAATGCGCTTTCGTGGATGTAACTGCCTTGTAATTCTGTCGCGGCGGTTAGCCCAAAATTCTATTGCAATGCAACAGGGCAAACGCGACGAAGCGTTGCAGCGGCAGTCGCACAGGTGTCTGGGCGATGCGCGAATGGCAGTTCGGATCAGTTCAGATCGTTGCGATAGTGGTGCGTGTCGGTGCGGTACAGGCCGCGCCGCAGCTCCATGGGCGTGTCGTTGTAGGTGTAGGCCACGCGCTCCACGCTCAGGAGGGGCGTGGCAGGCGCCACCTGCAGGATGCCGGCTTGGTCCGCATCGGGCAGCACGGCGCGGATCTTCTCTTCGGCGCGCACCATGCGCACGCCGAATTCGGTTTCGAACAGCGCGTAGGTCGGCCCGCGGAAGGCCGCCATGCGCTCGGCGGTCAGGCCCTTGAACGGCCCGCCCGGCAGCCAGAGGTCTTCGAGGATGGTGGGTGTCTGCGCGCCGCCGTCCGCGGCGAAGGACAGCACGCGGCGCACCTGCATCACTGCATCGCCGCTGCGCAGGCCCAGCGCGCGTGCGATCTCGGCGCCAGCGCGTGCGCGCCGGCATTCGAGGAAGCTGCGCTGCGCCGGGCCCTCGCGGTTCAGGTCGCCGTCGTCGGGCACCAGCTTCAGGAAGCGGTAGCGCACGTGCTGTTCGCTGTGGGTCGCGACGAAGGTGCCCTTGCCCTGGCGCCGCACCAGCAGGTTGTCGCCGGCCAATTCGTCGACCGCCTTGCGCACCGTGCCCTGGCTCACGCGAAAGCGGCTGGCCAGTTCGATCTCGCTCGGGATCAGCTCGCCCGGCTTCCATTCGCCGGCCTGCAGGCTCTGCAGGATCAGCCCCTTGATCTGCTGGTACAGCGGGCTGAAGGCCGGGGTGGCGTTCGGGCCGGTGTCCAGGGGCGGCTCGGTGGCGTTGCCAGGGGCGGGTGCGGGCATGGAACTTGGGCATGGTGCCGGGAGTCGGAACGCCCGGCAGGGTTGGAAGACGCGCGGACGGCCGGCGTTCCGCCAACCTTCCATGCCCGCGCACACGGTGCCCCGCAGGGGTGCTGAGGGACGGGCAATCTTATCTTATATAAGACATAAGACAAATTGACCGCTTTCATGGAACACGGGTAAACTCTAGGGCTGTCCCCCGGGCCTGTGCGCTCACTGTTCCGTCGCCTGGGCGGGGGTGTTCCTCCCTCCTTCCTTTCCGGAGCCTTCCTCATGAGCAAAAAGCCCGTCCGCGTGGCCGTCACTGGTGCCGCTGGTCAAATCGGTTACGCCCTCCTGTTCCGCATCGCCTCGGGCGAAATGCTGGGCAAGGACCAGCCGGTGATCCTGCAGTTGCTGGAGATCCCGGACGAGAAGGCGCAGAAGGCGCTCAAGGGCGTGATCATGGAGCTGGACGACTGCGCATTCCCGCTGCTGGTCGGCATCGAAGCCCATAGCGACCCGATGACCGCGTTCAAGGACACCGACTACGCGCTGCTGGTCGGCTCGCGCCCCCGTGGCCCCGGCATGGAGCGTGCCGAGCTGCTGGCCGTCAACGGCGCCATCTTCACCGCGCAAGGCAAGGCACTGAACGCCGTGGCCAGCCGCAATGTCAAAGTGCTGGTCGTCGGCAACCCCGCCAACACCAACGCCTACATCGCCATGAAGAGCGCGCCGGACCTGCCGCGCAAGAACTTCACCGCCATGCTGCGCCTGGACCACAACCGCGCTGCCAGCCAACTGGCTGCCAAGACCGGCAAGCCCGTGGCCGACATCGAGAAGCTGACCGTCTGGGGCAACCACTCGCCCACCATGTACGCCGACTACCGCTTCGCCACCATCGGCGGCGAGAGCGTGGCCAAGCTGATCAACGACCAGGTCTGGAACGCCGACACCTTCCTGCCCACCGTGGGCAAGCGCGGCGCCGCCATCATCGAGGCGCGCGGCCTGTCGTCGGCTGCCTCGGCTGCCAACGCCGCCATCGACCACATGCGCGACTGGGCCCTGGGCACCAACGGCAAGTGGGTCACGATGGGCATCCCGTCGGACGGCCAGTACGGCATTCCGAAGGACGTGATGTTCGGCTTCCCCGTCACCTGCGAGAACGGCGAGTACAAGCTGGTCGAGGGCCTGGAGATCGACGCATTCAGCCAGGAGCGCATCGACAAGACGCTGAAGGAACTGCAGGACGAGCAGGCCGGCGTCGCCCACCTGCTCTGATCCACGGACGCTCGCGCGCACCCATGGCCGACTGGAACCCTGCGCTGTACCGGCGCTTCGAGGATGAGCGTACGCGTCCGGCGGCCGAGTTGCTGGCCCGCGTGCCCCTGGTGGGCGGGAGCGCGCGCGCGATCTTCGCGGTGGACCTGGGCTGCGGCCCGGGCAACTCCACCGAATTGCTGGTCAAGCGGTTCCCGCAGGCGCGCGTTGTCGGTGTCGACAACTCCGCGTCCATGCTGGCCAGCGCGCGCGAGCGGCTGCCCGGCGCCGAATTCGTCGAATCCGACATCGCCGACTGGTCGCCCGCACCAGGCGAGGCGCCCGACCTGCTGTTCGCCAATGCCTCGCTGCAGTGGGTGCCCGACCACGCCGAGCTGCTGCCGCGCCTGTTCGGCCTGTTGGCGCCCGGCGGCGTGCTGGCCGTGCAGATGCCCGACAACTGGCAGGAGCCGTCGCACCGCCTGATGCGCGAGGTCGCACGCGATCCCGCTTGGGCCGCGCAGATCGGCGATGCAGAGCGGCTGCGCACGCCGCTGCTGGGCATCGCGCGCTACTACGACGTGCTGGCGCCGCTGGCCGCCGAGGTCGATGTCTGGCACACCATCTACCAGCACCGCATGGCCGATGCCGGCGCCATCGTCCAATGGCTGAGCAGCACCGGGCTGCGGCCTTTTGTCGATCCCCTGTCCGACGCCCAGCGGGCAGGCTTCCTGGCGGAGTATGGGCGGCGCATCGACGCAGCCTATCCGCCGCGCGCCGATGGCCAGCGCCTGCTGGCGTTCCCGCGCTTCTTTCTCGTGGCCCGCAAGGCCCAAGACTCCGCGCCATGAACCGTCCGAACCCTGCCCACCCGCGCGACGTGCTGCTGGGCGCACATGCCGGCCAGATCGTGCTGCCGGTGTGCGACCACTACAGCGGCGTCGAGCTGCGCATGCGCAAGAGCCTGGCACTGCAGGCCGAGATGCTCGAAGAGTTCGGCGCCTGCGTGTTCGACGTGACGCTGGACTGCGAGGACGGCGCGCCCGTCGGCGGCGAAGCCGACCACGCTGCGCTGGTCGTCGCGCTGGCGCAGGCGGCCGACCCGCGCGCCCGCGTGGCCGTGCGCGTGCACCCGGTGGACCATCCCGCGTTCGAGGCCGACATGGCCACCATCGCCGGCCAGGCCGGTGCTCGCCTGGCCCACATCATGGTGCCCAAGGTCGAGAGCGTGCAGGACGTCGAGCGCGCCGAACGCGCACTGCTCGCCGCTGGCGCCCCCGACCTGCCCCTGCATGTCTTGGTGGAGTCGCCCGCAGCGGTGCACCGCGCCTTCGACATCGCGGCACATCCACGCGTGCAGTCCATCAGCTTCGGGCTCATGGACTTCGTTTCTGCCCATGCGGGCGCGATTCCGGCTGATGGCATGAGTGCCCAGGGCCAGTTCACGCATCCGCTGGTGGTGCGGGCCAAGCTCGAGATCGCCTCGGCCTGCCACGCACACGGCAAGGTGCCCTCGCATTGCGTGGTCACCGAGTTCAGCGACCACGAGGCCATGCGCGCAGCTGCACGCCGTGCGGCGCGCGAGTTCGGCTACACCCGCATGTGGAGCATCCACCCGGCGCAGATCCGCCCCATCGTCGAAGCCATGGCGCCCAGCGCCGAGGAGATCGACACCGCCGGCCGCCTGATCCAGGCGGCGGTGTCGGCCGACTGGGCGCCTGTCGCGTTCGAAAAGCAGTTGCACGACCGTGCCAGCTACCGCTACTTCTGGCAGGTGCTGGAGCGTGCACACCAGACCGGCCGGCCCCTGCCTGCCGAAATGCAAGCGTATTTTCTCGACCATCCGGCCACGACCGCGCCGGCCAAGGAGGCATGAGCATGATGAAGTCCACGCTGTTGACCCTGGTTCTGGCCACCTCGGCCGGTTTCGCAATGGCCCAGAACGACGCCGCCAAGGAGCCTGCGAAGGCCGCTACGGCCAAGCCCGCCGCGAAGAGCAACGCCACAACGGCCAAGGCGCCCGCGGCCAACGCCAAGGCGGCCACGGCCAAGACCGCCCCAGCCAAGACCACCACCACGGCGAAGAAGGCGGCCCCCGCCAAAGGCAAGCTGGACGTGGAGCAACTCGCGGCGCATGCGCCCGCCACCGAAGCCGTGCTGGGCGCTGCCGAACTGGCGATTGCCGAACGCGTGCACGTCGGCTCCATGCCGTGCGAGCTCGGCAACACGGTGCAGCTGACGGCCGATGCCGCAAAGCCCGGATATTTCGACCTGCAGATCGCCAAGGCGCGCTACCGGCTGGTGCCGGTCGCCACGACCACCGGCGCCATCCGCCTGGAAGATGCGCACTCCGGTGCCGTGTGGCTGCAACTGGCCAACAAGTCCATGCTGATGAACCACAAGCTCGGCCAGCGCATGGCCGACGAATGCAAGAGCCCGCAACAGGTGGCCGTGGCAGAGCAGTTCAAGCTGACGCCGCCGCCCAGCGTGCTCGACGCGGCCCCGGCGCCGGCACAGATCCCCGCTGGCACGGCGGTTGCTGCCCAGCCCGCGGCCAACCGTTGACGGCGGACGCACCCCTTTCCCCACATCCCAGAACCGGAGAAGAACGCAATGTTGCAAGCCTACCGTGACCATGTTGCCGAGCGCGCCGCGCTCGGCATCCCGCCGCTGCCCTTGTCGGCGAAACAGACGGCCGAGCTCATCGAGCTGCTGAAGGCGCCGCCGGCGGGCGAGGAAGCGTTCCTGCTGAACCTGATCACCCACCGCGTGCCGGCTGGTGTGGACGATGCCGCCAAGGTCAAGGCCAGCTATTTGGCCGCCGTGGCGCACGGCACCGAGAAGAGCCCGCTGATCTCGCGCGCCAAGGCCACCGAACTGCTGGGCACCATGCTGGGCGGCTACAACATCGGCCCCATGGTCGATCTGCTCAAGGATGCCGAAGTCGGCACCGTGGCGGCCGAAGGCCTGAAGAAGACGCTGCTGATGTTCGACCAATTCCACGACGTCAAGGAACTGGCCGATGCCGGCAATGCCAACGCCAAGGCCGTGCTGCAGAGCTGGGCCGACGCCGAGTGGTTCACGAGCCGCCCCGAGGTGCCGCAGAGCATCACCTTCACGGTGTTCAAGGTGCCAGGCGAAACCAACACCGACGACCTGTCGCCCGCGCCCGACGCCACCACGCGCCCGGACATCCCGATGCACGCGTTGGCCATGCTCAAGAACAAGCGCGACGGCGCCGCCTTCGTGCCCGAGGAAGACGGCAAGCGCGGCCCGATCAAGTACATCGAGGACCTGGTCAAGCGCGGCCTGCCCGTGGCGTATGTCGGCGACGTGGTGGGCACCGGTTCCTCGCGCAAGTCGGCCACCAACTCCGTGCTGTGGTTCACCGGCGAAGACATCCCCTTCATCCCGAACAAGAAGTTCGGCGGCATCTGCCTGGGCACCAAGATCGCGCCGATCTTCTACAACACCATGGAAGACGCCGGCTCGCTGCCGATCGAGCTGAACGTCGACCAGATGAACATGGGCGACACCATCGAGCTGCGCCCCTACGACGGCAAGGCGCTCAAGGATGGCCAGGTCATCGCCGAGTTCAAGGTCAAGAGCGACGTGCTGTTCGACGAAGTGCGTGCCGGCGGCCGCATTCCGCTGATCGTCGGCCGCGGCCTGACGACCAAGGCGCGCGAGGCCCTGGGCCTGCCTGCATCCACCCTGTTCCGCCTGCCGCAGGCCCCCGTGGACAGCGGCAAGGGTTTCTCGCTGGCCCAGAAGATGGTGGGCCGCGCCTGCGGCCTGCCGGAAGGCCAGGGCGTGCGTCCCGGCACGTACTGCGAGCCCAAGATGACCTCGGTCGGCTCGCAGGACACCACCGGCCCGATGACGCGCGACGAGCTCAAGGACCTGGCCTGCCTGGGCTTCTCGGCCGACCTCGTCATGCAATCGTTCTGCCACACGGCCGCCTACCCGAAGAAGGTGGACGTGAAGATGCACCACGAGCTGCCCGACTTCATCAGCACGCGCGGCGGCATCTCGCTGCGCCCGGGCGACGGCGTGATCCACAGCTGGCTGAACCGCCTGCTGACGCCCGACACCGTGGGCACCGGCGGCGACTCGCACACGCGTTTCCCGATCGGCATCAGCTTCCCGGCCGGTTCCGGCCTGGTGGCCTTCGCGGCCGCCACGGGCGTGATGCCGCTGGACATGCCCGAGTCCGTGCTCGTGAAGTTCAAGGGCAAGATGCAGCCCGGCGTGACGCTGCGCGACCTGGTCAATGCGATCCCGCTGTACGCGATCAAGGCGGGCCTGCTGACGGTCGAGAAGAAGGGCAAGAAGAACATCTTCTCGGGCCGCATCCTCGAGATCGAAGGCCTGCCGGACCTGAAGGTCGAGCAAGCCTTCGAGCTGTCGGACGCGTCCGCCGAGCGCTCCGCCGCCGGCTGCACGGTGCACCTGAACAAGGAGCCCATCGCCGAGTACATCAACAGCAACATCACGCTGATGAAGTGGATGATCGCCGAGGGCTATGCCGACGCGCGCACGCTGCAGCGCCGCATCGCCGCGCAGGAAGCCTGGCTCAAGGACCAGCAACTGCTCAAGGGCGATGCTGACGCCGAATACGCCGCCGTCATCGAGATCGACCTCGCGGACATCCACGAACCCATCGTGGCCTGCCCGAACGACCCGGACGACGTGAAGACGCTGTCCGACGTGGCAGGCGCCAAGATCGACGAAGTCTTCATCGGCTCGTGCATGACCAACATCGGCCACTTCCGCGCGGCTTCCAAGCTGCTCGAAGGCAAGCGCGACATCCCGGTCAAGCTGTGGATCGCACCGCCGACCAAGATGGACGCGCAGCAGTTGACCGAGGAAGGCCATTACGGCGTGTTCGGCAATGCCGGTGCGCGCACCGAGATGCCGGGCTGCTCGCTGTGCATGGGCAACCAGGCGCAGGTGCGCGAAGGCGCGACGGTGATGTCCACCAGCACCCGCAACTTCCCGAACCGGCTGGGCAAGAACACCAACGTCTACCTGGGTTCTGCCGAGCTGGCCTCGATCTGCTCCAAGCTGGGCCGCATCCCGACCAAGGAAGAGTACATGGCCGACATGGGCGTGCTGACCGCGGCCAGCAGCCAGATCTACCAGTACCTGAACTTCGACAAGATCGACGACTACACGGACGTGGCCGACAAGGCCACGGCCTGATCGCCGCGGCGGCATCGGCGCCGCCGCTCCCCCAAAGAAAAAACCCGCCTCGGCGGGTTTTTCTGTTGTCGGGGGCCGCGCAGGCGCTTCAGCGCTGCGGGTCCAGGCCCGCGAAGTAGGCCTCGACCTCGGCGCGGCCCAGCACGTCGCCGTACTTGGCGTTGATGTCGAACAGGTTCGCATCGTGCGGGCCGTCGTGGCGGTCGCCCACGCATTCGCGCGGCACCACGACGTTGTAGCCGTGCTGGATGCTGTCCACCGCCGTGGCGCGCACGCAGCCGCTGGTGGAGCAGCCGATCAGCACCAGCGTGTCGATGCCGCGCGCATGCAGGGTCGAC
The DNA here is from genome assembly GCF_001422445.1 of Pseudorhodoferax sp. Leaf274. Lineage (GTDB taxonomy): Bacteria > Pseudomonadota > Gammaproteobacteria > Burkholderiales > Burkholderiaceae_C > Pseudorhodoferax. The sequence continues at coordinate 737,826 of NZ_LMNA01000030.1, read as the reverse complement.
GCCAGTGACGTGCCGAAGAACGCGCTGGGGTAGTTCTTCACGATCACCAGGTCGTCGGGTTGCGGCGGCAGCTCGGGCACGATCTCGGTCATGGGCTCGCCCTCGACCATGGTGCGCAGCACCGGCACCTTGCGCACGAACAGGCCGCCATCGTGGCCGGAGGGGTGGTAGAGCACCTTGGTGTAGATGATGGGCACCTGCGCGGCGCGCGCGGCCGCCAGCAGCGGGACGCTGGCCTGCACGGCCTCGACCACGCCCTGCGCGAACAGCGGTTCGCCAGGGGTGGTGTAGGCCAGGATGAAGTCGATCACCACCACCGCCGGCCGCTTGCCGAAGCCCAGCGGCGTGGCGAACACGCCGGCATAGTTGTTCTCGCGCGATTCCATGTCGTTTTCCTCTCGAAGTGTCAGGGCTCAGGCGGCGCCGGCCAGGGCCGGCGGCTGCTGCACGGCGTGGGGTGCCGCGAAGCGGTCTTCCAGCCGGGCGAAGTGGCAGGCGGCCTGGTGCCCGGCGCCCACGGTTTCGAACGGCGGCAGCTGCTGCAGGCAGGCCGTCGGCATGGCCAGGCCACGCCACGATGCGGCCTGCGTGCCAGGCTCCGCACCGGCCTGGCGGGCGCGGAAGCAGCGCGGGTGGAAGCGGCAGCCGTCGGGCATGGAGGCGGCCGAGCCGATCTCGCCATGCAGCGCGATGCGCGTCTTGCCGCGCTCCAGCACCGGGTCGGGCACCGGCACGGCCGACAGCAGGGCCTTGGTATAGGGATGGTGGGGCGCGCTGTAGAGCTGGTCGCGCGGCGCGCTCTCGACGATCTTGCCCAGGTACATCACGGCCACGCGGTGGCTGATGTGCCGCACCACCGCCAGGTCGTGCGCGATGAACAGGTAGGCGATGCCGGTGCGGCGCTGGATGCCCTGCAGCAGGTTCAGGATCTGGGCCTGGATCGACACGTCCAGCGCAGACACCGGCTCGTCCAGGATCAGCAGTTTGGGGTCCAGCACCAGCGCGCGCGCGATCGCGATGCGCTGGCGCTGGCCGCCGGAGAACTCGTGCGGGTAGCGCGCCGCCATGCGCGGATCGATGCCCACCTCGCGCAGCGTCGATTCCAGCCGCGTGCGCATGAGGTCGCCACCGTAGCCGTGCACGACCATGGGTTCGCGCACCAGTTCGCCCACCGTCATGCGCGGGTTCAGCGAGCCGTAGGGGTCCTGGAACACCATCTGCATGCGCCCGCGCAACTGCCGGGCCGCTGCGCCCTGCAGCGCCGTCACGTCGGCCCCGTCGAACACGATGCGGCCCGCGCTGGGCTCGATCAGCTTGAGCACCAGGCGGCCCAGCGTGCTCTTGCCGCTGCCGGTCTCGCCGACCAGGCCCAGCGTTTCGCCGGCGCGGATGGAGAACGAGACACCGTCCACCGCGCGCACCTGCACGCCCTTGCTGAGCAGCGCGCCGGTGGCGCCGAAGGTCTTGGCCAGGTCGGTGACCTGCAGCAGCGGGGCGGCTGCCGGATCGGGTGCCGTCATGCTGCGCGCGCCTCCAGGGTGACTGTTTCCGAGAAATGGCAGGCGCTGAGGTGTTCGCCGCCGTCGACGGCCTGCAGCGCCGGCCGGGCAGACCGGCAGGCCTCGCGGCCCTTGCCCAGGTAGCACCGGGCCTCGAACGCGCAGCCCTGGCGCACGCTGCCGGGCAGCGGCGGCGTGCCGCTGATGGACATCAATTCCTGGCCGGCTGGCTCGTCCAGGTTGGGCACGCTGCGCAGCAGCGAGACGGTGTAGGGGTGGCTCGGCCTGGCGAACACCTCGGGCACCGTGCCCTGCTCCACCAAGCGGCCGGCGTACATCACGGCCATGCGGTCCGCATGGCGCGCCACGATGCCCAGGTCGTGCGTGATCAGCACCACCGCCATGCCGGTGTCGCGGCGCAGGCCGTCGATCAGGTCCAGCACCTGCGCCTGCACCGTCACGTCCAGCGCGGTGGTGGGCTCGTCGGCGATCAGCACCTGGGGGTCGAGCGCGATCGCCATCGCCGTCAGCACACGCTGTCGCATGCCGCCGGAGAACTGGTGCGGGTAGTGGTCGAAGCGGCGCGCGGCATCCGGGATCTGCACCTTCTCCAGCAGCCCGATGGCGCGGGCCTTGGCCTGCGCGGCGCCGAGCGGCAGGTGCGCCTGCAGCACCTCGACGATCTGCTGGCCGACGGTGAACACAGGGTTGAGCCCGCTCAGCGGGTCCTGGAAGATCATCGAGATGGCCTTGCCGCGCTGCAGGCGCAGCGCCTGCGGCGACAGCTTGAGCAGGTCCGTGCCGTTGACCAGCACCTGGCCCGATTCCACCCGGCCGGGCGGCGCCACCAGGCCCAGGGCCGACATGAAGCTCATGCTCTTGCCCGAGCCCGATTCGCCCACCACGGCCAGCATCTCGCCGGGGTGCAGGCGCAGGGACACGTCGTCGACGATGGCCGCGCGGCCGTACGCGCCCGGAAAGGTGGTGCGCAGGTTGCGGATGTCCAGCGCGTAGGCGCCATCGGCCGCGGCAGGAAGGGGGGTCACCTGGTTCATAGCAGCGAGGCCCCGGTCTGTTTGCGCATCTGCGGGTCCAGCGTGTCGCGCAGGCCGTCGCCCATCAGGTTGAACGCCACCACGGTGACGGCGATGCACAGCCCGGCCGACAGCGAGATCAGCGGGTGGTCCGCGATCAGGCCCTGCCCGTCGGAAATGATGTTGCCCCAGGTCGGCGTGGGCGGTTGCACGCCCAGCCCCAGGTAGCTCAGCCCGGCCTCGGCCAGGATCGCCGTGGCCGCGCTGACGGTGGCCACCACGATCACCGGCGGCATCGCGTTCGGCACGATGTGCTTGAACAGGATGCGCAGGTGCGACATGCCGATCGCGTGCGATGCCTCGACGAAGGGCCGCGGCTTGATGGTCAGCACCACCGAGCGCATGACCACCGCCACGCGCGGGATGTAGGCCACCGACACGGCGATGATGATGGATTCCAGCGAGGAGCCGCGCGCCGCGACGATGGCCAGCGCCAGCAAAAAGCCCGGGAAGGCCAGCAGCACGTCGGTCAGCGTGGTGAATACGCGTTCCACCCAGCCGCCCGCGTAGCCGGCGATGGCGCCGACCAGCGTGCCGATCGACAGCGACAGCAGCACCACCGACATCGCCACCTGCAGCGACACCCGCGAGCCCCAGATCAGGCGCGACAGGATGCAGCGGCCGAACTGGTCGGTGCCCAGCGGGTAGGCCAGCGAGGGCGGTGCCAGCGTGGCCATCAGGTCGGTCGCCGTCGGCGAATGCGGTGCCAGCCAGGGCGCGCCCAGCGCGACGACGAACATCGCCGCGATGATGGCCGCGCCGATCGCCAGGCCCGGATGCGACAGCATGGTCTTCCAGCGCGGCGGCCGGCGTGCCAGGGTCGGCGTTTCCAGCGGCGCGGCGGCCTGCGCGTGCGCGCCGCCCGGGGGGAGCAGAGTGTCTTGTTTCATCGTGACTTCAGGCGCGGATCGATGGCCACGTAAAGGAGGTCGCAGGTGGCGTTCACCAGCACCACGGCTGCGGCCAGCACCAGCAGGCCGGCCTGCACGAGCTGGTAGTCGCGTGCCAGCACGGCCTTCATGATGGTGGAGCCCAGGCCGGGCCGGCTGAACACCATCTCGACCAGGATGGCGTTGCCCAGCGACCAGGCGAAGGTCACGCTGATCACCGCCAGGATGGGCACGGCCGCGTTGCGCAGCGCCAGCCGGTAGAGCACGCGCCGCTTCGGCACGCCCAGCGCGCGCGCCACGCGGATGTAGTCCTGGCCCAGCACTTCCAGCATGGCCGAACGCGTGAGCCGGGCGATGTAGGCCGCGACGGAGACGCCCAGCACCAGCGCCGGCAGGGCCAGGTGGTGCATGGCCGTCCAGAAGCCGCCGCCGCTGGAGGCGCCCAGCGTGGGGAACAGCCCGGCCCAGTGCGACAGCCCGAGGATGGCCACCAGCCCGATCCAGAACACCGGGAAGGAGATGCCGCCCAGTGCCACCACCATCACCGTGGTGTCGACCCAGGTGCCTTGCCTGCTGGCCGACACCACGCCCAGCGGCACGCCGAGCGCCACCGCGATCGCCATGCCCCAGCCCGTCAGCGCGATGGACCAGGGCACGCTGTCCATGACTTCCTTGAGCGCGCTCTGGCCGGTGACCACGGATGCGCCCAGGTCGCCGCTCAGCGCGCGCCCCATGAAGCGCAGGTACTGCTCGGCCACCGGCAGGTCCAGGCCCAGCTTGGCGCGCAGGCTGGCCACCGCATCGGCGGTGGCGTAGTCGCCGAGCATGTACAGCGCCGGGTCGCCCGGAATCGCGCGCATCAGGAAGAAGGTGACGGTGACCACGCCGACCACCGTCACGATCAGCTGGAGGACCCAGCGCGACAGGTACTGCACGGCTCAGGCGCTCTTCAGCGTGACGCCGTTGGAGACCTGCACCGTGAACATCGAGTTCTGCGCCAGCCCCTCGACCGCGTCGGAATAGGCCAGGAACAGGCGGTCCGCGAACAGCGGGATCACCGGCAGGTCCGTCATGGTCTTGCGCAGGATGGCCGCATAGGCCGCCTTGCGCTTGGCGGCGTCCAGCTCGCTGGTGACGCTGCCCAGCAGGTCTTCCACGCCCTCGTAGCGCGCGGTGTTCAGGCCCGGCGGGAACGACTTCTTCGCGTACAGCGTCACCAGCGGGGCGCCCGGGTCCGGCGGGCCCACCACCGCGGTGATGCAGCTCTGCACGGTGCCGGCCGCGCGCGCCTGGCCGTAGGCGCCGCGCTCGAGCACGCGCACCGTGCCCTGGATGCCCACCTGCGTCAGGTCGTTGGCGATCGGCACCACGAACTTGTCGTAGGGGTTCAGGCCCGGCGTGGTGATCTCCAACTTCATGTTGGAGACGCCGGCTTCCTTCAGCAGCGCGCGGGCGCGGTCGGGGTCGTAGGCGTAGGCCGGCACGTCCGTCGTGTTCTCGGGGAAGGCGCTGGTCAGCACCGTGCCGGCTTCGTACTTGGTGCTGCGGAAGAAGCCCTCGATCAGCGCCTTGCGGTTGATCGCGTGGTAGATGGCGCGGCGCACGCGTACATCGTCCAGCGGCTTGATCGCGGTGTTGAGAACCAGGTTGACGGTGTTGCTGGCGGCGCGGTCGACCACCTTCACGCCGGCGGTGCGGCGCAGGCGCTCGATCACCTCGGGCTGCTGCAGCGCGAAGAAGATGTCGATCTCGCGCTTCTCCAGCGCGATGGCGGCCACGGCCTCGTCGCGGATCACGCGCAGCACGATCTCGTCGACCTTGGGCGCACCGTCGAAGTACTCGGGGTTGGCGGACAGGCGCACCTCGCTGCCCGCCACCCAGCGGTTGAACACGAACGGGCCGGTGCCGACCGGGTTCATCGTGTACTTCTCGGCCAGCTCGGTCACCGCCTTGCGCGACACGATCCACCCCTGGTTGAACGCGGTGACCTTGTGCAGGAACTCGGCATTGGGCGCGGCCAGCGTGAAGCGCACGGTGGTGGCGTCCGGCGTCTCGATGGACTGGATCACGTCGGCGATCTGGCCGCGGTAGGCGCTGCCGGTGGCCGGGTTGATCACGCGCTCGAACGAGAACTTCACGTCGTCCGAGCTGAACGCGCCGTAGTTCTTGTGCCACTTCACGTTGCTGCGCAGCTTGAAGGTGTAGACCTTGGCGTCGGGCGACACGGTCCAGCTGGCGGCCAGGTCGGGCACGATGTTGTTGGTCGCCGGGTCGTACTTGACCAGGCCGTTGTAGACGTTGGTCGCGACCGACTGGTTCTCGATCTGGAAGATCTTGGCCGGGTCCAGGCCGGAGATGTCGGCACCGATGCGGATGCGCAGCTGCCTGGCCGCCGTCTGCGCGGCCGCGCTGCCGGCCCAGCCGCCGGCCGCCGACACCGCGCCGATGGCGCCGAGCAGGGCGAGCACATGACGACGGCCTGCGTCGTCGGGTTGTTCGAGTCGTCGCGACATGGGGGCGCTTTCTTTCTAGGTTGGAAAGTCCGCAGCCTCTGGGCGCTGCGGTGGGACGGGGGATGCGGTGGGCGGGCCGGCCAGCGGCGCGCGGTGTTTGTCGGTGACACGCTGCAGGCTGCTGCCGAAGCCGGCCACCGCGGGCACCTGCTGCTGCAGGCGGTGCAGGTGTTCCGGCGCCAGCCGGGCCAGGCCATGGCGCGCGGCGAAGGCCGCCACCTCGTCCAGGGCGGGCGCGCCGGGCGGCAATGGATCGGCGACCGGGGCCACCAGGGCCACCGGGGCCGGCGGATGCGGCTGGGGTTCCGGCAGCCGGGTGTGCCAGCCGGTGGCCCGCTCGTAGGCGATGGCCAGGCGCAGGATGTCGGCCTCGCGGTGCTGGCGGCCGACGATCTGCCAGTGCAGGGGCAGGCCCGTCTCCGAATACCCAGTGCACTGCACCAGTGCGGGCGAGGCCGACAGGTTGAACGGTGTCAGCAGCGTCTCCACCGTGAAGGCCGTCATCGCCGGCTCCACGCCCAGCAAGGGCGGCAGGTGCAGGGAGCCGAAGGTCACCAGTGCGTCGTAGCCGTCCAGCAGCGCGCGGATCTGCTCGCCGATCTCGGCGCGCCGCCGCTGCGCAGCGAGGTAGTCGACCGCGCGGACGAGCGAGCCGGCCAGCAGCTTGTCGCGCAGCGCGAAGCCCATCTGCGCGGCTTGGGTCCGCAACTCCGTCTCGTGGATGGCGGCCGATTCGACCGGGCCGATCAGCCGGGTCACGGCGAAGCATTCCGCGGCCGCCACGGGCAGCCGCACGGCGGTGCAGTGCGCGCCAAGCGCCTCGATGGTGCGCAGCGCCGCGTCGAAGCCGGTGGCCAGCGCGGCGTCGGCCTGCGGAAAGCCCGGCCCCGGATCGCGCAGCACGGCGATCCGCATGCCGCGCAGGCCCTGCGCCGCCAGGCCCGCGGCGAATGGCTCGGCCGCGCCCGCATCGGGCAGCGTCAGTGCCGCGAACAGCGTGGCCGCGTCGTGCGCGGTGCGCGTGAAGCTGCCGGGGATGTCCAGCGAATGGCAGTTCGGCAGGATGCCCGCGAGGCTGAAGCGCCCGGGTGTGGGGATCAGGCCCACCACGCCGGTGGCCGACGCGGGCAGCCGCACCGAGCCCGTGGTGTCCGAGCCGAGCGCGAACAGCGCGGTGCCCGCGGCCACCGAGGTGCCGCAGCCGGAGCTCGATCCGCCCGTGAAGCGTGCCGTGTCCCAGGGGTTGCGCGCCGGCGGGTACGGCAGGTCGAAGTACTCGCCGCCGTTGCCGGTGCCGAACTCCCAGGTGTTGAGCTGGCCCAGGCAGACCGCGCCCAGCGCGCGCAGCTGCGCGACCAGTGCCGCATCGGCATCGGGCACGCGTGCGCTGCGCAGCCGCGAGCCGGCGTTCGACGGCATGCCGGCCACGTCGTACGTGGCCTTCACCGCGAACGGGATGCCGCCGAACAGCCCGCGTTCAGCCGCGGGCCGGCCGTCCAGCGCCTGTGCGTGCCGGCGTGCCTCGTCGGCGGCGAGATGGATGTAGGAATGGATGCAGGGTTCGACCGCGGCGGCGCGGGCGATGCAGGCTTCGACCAGTTGCGACGCGGTGAGCGCGCCGCTGCGCAGAGCGGCCAGCGCCTCGCCGATCGAGAGCGACCACAGCGGAGCGGAAGGAAGATCCCTGGATGGCCCCACGTGGTATCCCTTGGTCATGTGCGTCGAACAGCAACTGGCGTGAACTGCATGGCGCAGGACACAGCGCAAGTGCCATGCCAGCTTCACACGCGGGGTGTAGGCCGCTGTTGCCTGGCGCGCGAGCGCCTGGAAAGCCTGTGTGGACTCGCTATGCCGCTCCGGTTTTTGTAGCTTGCGGCGCTTGCGCGGGCGCGGAGGTGCGGCCGGCTGTTTCCATGCGACGTGCGCTGCTGTCGCATGCAACGCCCGTGCGACGCAGGGGCACGCGCCTGCGGGGGCTCAGCGCGCCCAGCGCCGCTCGAACGCCCAGACCTCCTCGAAGCCGATGCGCTCGCAGAAGTCCTGGAAGCCGAACAGCGGCTGGCCCGGGGCGTCGCCGTTGCCGGTGTCCTTCAGCGTGCGCAGTGCCTGCTCCATGGCCGCGGCGGCCGACAGGCTGGTCAGCGCCGGGTAGATGCCGAAGGCGTAGCCGATCTCGGCCAGCGTCTGCGCCGGCAGCATGGGCGTCTTGCCGCCGTTGGAGAGGTTGGCCATCATCGGCAGGTCGAAGGCCTCGCAGGCGCGGCGCATCTCCTCCTCGGATTGCGGCGCCTCGAAGAACAGCACGTCGGCACCTGCGCGCGCGTAGGCTTCGAGCCGGCGCAGCGCGGCATCCACACCATCGCCTGCGCGCGCGTCGGTGCGCGCGATGATGAGGAAGTTCTTCTTGTCCTCGCGCGCCTCGGCCGCCACCTGGATCTTCTGCACCATGTCCTCGGTCGGGATGCAGCGCTTGAAGGGCGTGTGTCCGCACTTCTTGGGGAATTCCTGGTCTTCCAGCTGGATGGCGGTGACGCCGGCCGCCTCGTAGCCGCGCACGGTGTGGTGCACGTTGAGCAGGCCGCCGTAGCCGGTGTCGGCATCCGCGATCACGGCCGCCTTGCTGGTGCGCACCAGCGTGCGCATGCGGTCCACCATCTCGGTGTAGGTGGCGATGCCGGCGTCCGGCAAGCCCAGGCTGGAGGCCGTGAGCCAGTAGCCCGAGCCGTAGACGATGTCGAAGCCGACCTTGTCGGCCACCACGGCGGCGATCATGTCCTGCACGCCGGGAACGGTGAAGTAGTTGCCGGCGTCGAGCTTCTGGCGAAGGATGGGGTTGGCCATTCGGGTGTCCGTTGGTTCAGTGGATGGATCAGGACTGCGGCAGCAGCCAGGGGGTGTCGCATGCCACGCGGGCTTCGTGGGCGCGCAGCGCGTCGTCCAGCCGCAGCGTGCGCGCGATGTCGTCCTCGGCCGAGGTGAGCTGCTCGGCGTGGCCGGGCGCCAGCGCAAAGGGCAGCGCCTGGCCGTCGGGCAGGTGCAAGGTCAGGTCGGCCAGCGTCAGCGACAACTGCGCGGCGGTGCCGGCCGCGGCCAGGCTCTCCAGCAGGCGGGCATGCACCTGCGGCGACACGGTGGCGGCGACCACGTCGTTCTTGGCGCAGTTGTTGCGGAAGATGTCGCCGAACGACAGCGCGACGATGGCCTCGACGCCGTAGTCGGCCAGCGCCCAGACCGCGTGCTCGCGCGAGGAGCCGCAGCCGAAGTTGCGCGTGGCGACCAGCACCCGCACGGGCCGCCCGGCGGCGACGAAGGCCACCTCCGGATGGCCCGCGCGCACCCAGTCGGCGAACAGGCAGCGGCCCAGGCCGGTGCGCGTGGTCACTTTCAGGAACTCGGCGGGCAGCAGCGCGTCGGTGTCGATGTCGTCGCGCAGCAGGACGGCGGTGGGGCCGGCGACGGCGTGGACGGCCTTCTTCATGGCTGCACCTCCCGCGGGTCGGTCAGCCGCCCGCGCAGCGCCGATGCCACGACGGCCGCCGGGCTCATCAGGTGGGTGCGGCCACCCGGGCCCTGGCGGTTCTCGAAGTTGCGGTTGGAGGTGGAGGCGCAGCGCTGCCCCGGCGCCAGGTTGTCGCCGTTCATGCCCACGCACATGGAGCAGCCGGAGGCGCGCCACTCGAAGCCGGCGTCGACGAAGCGCTGGGCCAGGCCTTCGTCCTCGGCCTGGCGCTTGACGCTGCTCGAACCGGGCACGACCAGGCCGCGCACCCCGGCCGCGATGCGGCGGCCCTGCAGCACGGCGGCGGCCGCGCGCAGGTCTTCGATGCGCCCGTTGGTGCACGAGCCGATGAAGGCCACGTCCACGGGAATGCTGGCGATCGCCTGGCCCGGCACCAGGCCCATGTAGGCGAGGGCGCCGGCCAGCCGCGTGCGCTCGGCCGCGTCGGCCACGCTGGACGGGTCGGCCACGTGGCCGTCGAAGCCCGCGCTGTCGGCGGGCGTGGTGCCCCAGGTCACGCGCGGGCCGATGGCGCCGGCGTCCACCTGCACCGTGCGTGCATGCCCGCCGCCGGCGGCATGGGCTGCCGCCAGCCAGGCTTGGGCGGCGGTGTCGAAGTGCTGTCGCGCGGGCCCCTGTACGCGGGTGCGCAGGTAGTCGATGGTGGTCGCGTCCGGGGCCACCATGCCGAAGCGCGAACCGGCCTCGATCGTCATGTTGCACAGGGTCATGCGGCCTTCCATGGACAGCGCACGCACGGCCGCGCCGGTGTACTCGATGGCCTGGCCGACACCGCCGCTGGTGCCGATGCGGTGGATGATGGCCAGCGCCAGGTCCTTGGCACAGACGCCGGCGGGCAGCGCCCCGTCCACGCGGATGCCCAGCGTGCCGGGCTTGCGCAGCCACAGGGACTGGGTGCTCATCACATGCTCGGCCTCCGAGGTGCCGATGCCCCAGGCGATGGCGCCGAAGGCGCCCAGCGTGGCGGTGTGCGAGTCGCCGCAGACCACGGTGCTGCCCGGCAGCACCTGGCCGAGCTCGGGCGCCACCACGTGCACGATGCCCTGGCGTGGGTCGTCCAGGTCCAGCAGCGGCACGCCGAACTGCCGCGCGTTGCTGCGCAGCAATGCGATCTGCGCGGCGCTCTCGGCGTTGGGGATGGCCTGCAGGCGGTCCGGCGTGGTGGGCACGTTGTGGTCCTGCACCGCCAGGTGGCGTTGTGCCGAGCGCAGCGGGCGGCCGGCCGCGGCCAGGCCGGCGAAGGCCTGCGGGCTGGACACCTCGTGCACGAGGTGGCGGTCGATGTAGACCAGGTCTTCGCCGGCGTCGTTGCGGGCCACCACGTGGGCGGCCCAGATCGCATCGAACAAGGTGGGCATGGGGGTTCCGGTCACTCGATCTTGATCTGCGCGCCCTGGACCACGGCGCGGTTCTTCTCGAGGTCGGCGGCGATCTGCTGGCCGAACGCCTCGGGCGTGCCGGGTGTGGGGATGACACCCATGGTCTGCAGCCGGTCGCGCGTGTCGGGCGCACGCAGCACGGCCTGCAGGGCCTGGTTGAGCCGGTCGATGACGGGCCGCGGCGTGCGGGCCGGTGCCATCAGGCCGACCCAGGAGTCGAACACGAAGTCCTTCACGCCGGACTCGATCAGCGTGGGCACGTCGGGCATGGAGGGCACGCGCGCCGCGCTGGAGACGGCGATGGCGCGCAGCTGCTGGTTCTTCACGAACGGCAGCGCGCCGGCCACTGCGGTGTAGAGCATGGGCAGCGTGCCGCCGACGACATCGCCCATGGCCTGGCCACCGCCCTTGTAGGGAATGTGCGTCAGCGCAATGCCGGTGCGCTGCTTGAGCAGCTCGCCGGCCAGGTGCGGCGTGCTGCCGGTGCCCGCGCTGCCGTACGACAGGCCGCCCGGCTGCGCCTTGGCGTAGGCCACGAGCTCGGCGAAGGTGCGCACCGGCAGCTTGGGGTTGACGACGATGATCAGCACGGCGTCGCCGATCTTGCCGACCGGGGCGAAGTCCTTGACCGTGTCGAAGGGCACGCGCTGCAGGTGGGGGTTGATGACCAGCGTGCCGTCGTAGCCCAGCACGATGTTGTAGCCGTCGGGCTCGGCCTGCGCCACCTGCTGCGTGCCGATGTTGCCGGAGGCGCCGGGCTTGTTGTCGACGATGACCTGCTGGCCCAGTTGCTGGCCGAGCTTCTCGGCCACCACGCGCGCGGCGGTGTCCGAGACGCCGCCCGGGGAGAAGGGCACCACCAGCCGGATCGGCTTGGCGGGATAGCCCTGGGCCTGGGCCAGGCGCAGGGCCGGGCCCTGGGTCAGCAGTGCGGCGCCGGCGATGCCGGCAGCCAGGGCGGTGCGTCGTTGCATGGGATGTCTCCTCCTTGGGGGTGTTCGTTCATTCGGGCTGGATGCCGCCGCGCTGGGCGACCTGCGCCCACTTGGCGAGTTCGCTGTCCAGGAAGCGGCGGAACTCGTCCGGCGGGCTCAGCACGACGGCCGCGCCCTGGTCCTGGATCTGCTTGGCCACGGCGGGCTCGGCCGTGACCTTGCGCAGGTCGCGGATGATCTGCTCGACGATGGCAGGCGGCATGCCGGCGGGGCCGAACAGGCCATACCAGCTGAACGACTCCACGCCTTGCAGCCCTGCCTCCCTGGGCGTCATGGCGTCCGGGAACAGCGGCAGGCGCTGGTCGGCGACCGTGGCCACCACGCGCAGCGTGCCGGCGTTCACGTGCGGCAACGCGGTCAGCACGCTGGTCACGCCCAGCGGCAGGTGGCCGCCGATCACGTCCACCATGATGGGCGCGCCACCCTTGTACGGCACGCCCGTGAGCTTGAGGTTGCCGGCCTGGCGCAGCATCTCGCCGGTCAGGCGCGTCTGCCCTTCCGAGTAGCCGTAGGCCACTTCTTCCTTGCGCGCGGCGGCCAGCACGCCTGGCAGGTCCTTGTAGGGCCCCTTGGTGGACGCGACCACCACCATCGGCGAGCGGGCCAGCACGGTGATCGGCGTGAAGGCCTTGGCCGTGTCGTAGGGAATGGACTTCATCAGCACCGGGTTGATGGCGTGCGAGCCGACCACCAGCAGCAGCGTCGAGCCGTCGGGCGCGGCCTTGGCCACGTGGTGGGTGCCGATCACGCCGTTGGCGCCCGGACGGTTGTCGACCACCACGGACTGGCCCCACAGCTCGCTGAGGCGCTGGGCCACCATGCGGCCGACGATGTCGGTGCCGCCGCCGGGCGAGTAGGGGATGACCAGCGTGACGAGCTTGGCGGGGTAGGCCGCCTGGGCCTGCGCCGGTCCGGCCAGCGGCCAGGCCAGCGATGCGGCCAGGGCGGACAGCACGGCGCGGCGCTGGCGAACGGGGCTGGGCGGCGCTGGCCGGGCGGTGCGGGGCTGCGATGGGGGTTGCATAGGTCTCCGGTCGTTGTTGTCGAGAGGGGGCGGTCGCGCGTGCCGGCCACGCCGTTCGCGCGCAGCGGCAGTGCGCCGGTGCGGCCGGTGCGCGCGCAGGCTTCAGGACGTGCTGGCGAGCGCCTTGTCGCGCTGCCTGCGCAGCCAGGTGATGGCGCGCCCGCCCAGCGGCCGTTGCAGCTGGTCCTGGGCGAAGTCGATGGCTTCCAGCAGCCCGGGCAGCGAGATGCCGGTGGCAAAGCCGCTCTGCTCGGCCATCAGCACCAGGTCTTCCGTGGCGACGTTGCCGGCCGCTCCGGGGGCGAAGGGACATCCGCCGATGCCGCCGGCACTGGCGTCGAAGCGGCGCACGCCCGCCTGCAGCGCGGCCCAGGCATTGGCCACGCCCATGCCGCGCGTGTCGTGGAAGTGCACGGCCAGCCGTTCGATGGGTACCGTGCCGGCGAGCGCGCCCAGGCGCTGGCGCACCTGGCCCGGCGCGGCCGAGCCGATGGTGTCGGCCACCACGATCTCGCCGGCGCCGGCCTCCAGCATGCGTGCGCAGCTGGCCTGCACGGCCGTCAGCGCGGTCGGGCCCTCGAAGGGGCAGTCGAAGGCCACCGCCACGTAGGCCCGCGTGCGCAGGCCCAGGCGCCGGGCCTCGGCCAGCGTCTGCGCGCTGACCTCGGTGGCCTGCTCCAGCCCCATGTTGATGTTCTTGCGGTTCATGGTCTCGGTGGCCGAGAGCACGACCGCGATCTCCTGCGCTCCGGCCGCGTGCGCACGCTCCAGGCCCTTGAGGTTGGGCACCAGCACCGACGTGCGCAACTGCGGCAATGCCGCGTGCAGGCGCGGCACCAGGTCGCCGGCGTCCGCCATCTGCGGCACGGCCTTGGGCGAGACGAAGCTCGTGGCTTCCACGCTCTGCACGCCGGCCGCCGCCAGCAGGCGGATCAGCTGGAGCTTGGCGTCGGTCGACACCGGCACCTGCTGGTTCTGCAGGCCGTCGCGCGGCGCCACGTCGGTGATGTGGATCCGTTCCATCGTGCGCTCCACCTCAGGCCACCACGCCGGCGCTCTTGAGCGCGGCCAGCTTGTCGTGCGGATAGCCCAGCAGCTGCGTGAGCACCGCGTCGGTGTCTTCGCCCAGAGCCGGCGGGCAGGTGTAGGTGCTGGCCCGCGCGTTGGACAGCTTGACCGGGTTGCCGGGCATGCGCACGGTCTCGCCGGTCTTGAGCTGCACCGGCACCACCATGTCGCGCGCCTGCACCTGGCTGTCGGCCAGGGCCTGCGCGAAGTTGTTGACGGGTCCGCACGGGATGCGCGCCGCGCGCAGGCGCTCCAGCCAGTGCGCGGTGCCGTGCTGGCGGAAGGCGTCGGCGATCAGGGCGTCGATCTGCGCCTTGGCGGCGAAGCGCACGGGCTGCTTGCGGTAGGCCGGGTCGCGCAGCGCGGGCAGGTCGATGAACTCGACGAAGCGCTCGAAGAACGGGTCGCCGATGCAGGCCACGATGACGTGGCCGTCGGCCGTGGGGTAGCTGTTGTAGGGCACGTGCACGAAGTGCCCGTTGCCGATGCCGCCCGGCACGTGGCCGGACAGCAGGTGCATGGTGGCCATGTAGTTCAGCAGCGAGATCTGCGCGTCCAGCATGGAGACGTCGACATGCTGGCCGACGCCGCTGCGCTCGCGTTCGGCCAGGGCCGCCAGCACCCCGATGGCGCCGAAGATGCCGCCGCCCAAATCGCCGATCGGAATGCCGCTGCGCGTGGGGCCGCTTTCCGGCGTGCCGGTGATCGACATGCCGCCGCCCATGGCCTGCACGACCTGGTCGAATGCGGGCCGCTGGGTTTCGGGCCCGGTCTCGCCGAAGCCGGTCACCGAGCAGGTGATGATGCGCGGGTTGACCTGGGCCAGGTCGGCGTGGGCGATGCCCAGCCGCGCGGGAACGCCCACGCTGAAGTTGTCGAACACCACGTCGGCATGCCGCACCAGGTCCATGAAGACGGCCTTGCCCGCGGGGCTCTTCAGGTCGACGCAGACGCTTTGCTTGTTGCGGTTGAGCGTCAGGTAGTAGGCACCCATGCCGTCGCGCGCGTAGTCCGGGTCGTGCTCCAGCAGGCGGCGCGTGCCTTCGCCGGTGCCGGGGGGCTCGACCTTGATGGTCCGGGCGCCGAGATCGGCCAGCAGCATGGTGCCGTAGGGGCCGGACAGCATGTGGGTGAGGTCAAGGACGGTGATGTGCTCAAGTGCCAAGGGGCTGTCTCCTGGTTGTCGGTACCAGCCCGATTGCAGCTTGCATGCCAAGCGTCCAAACCCGGCGAGGGCGTTGATTCGATTGAAGATTTACCGGTGGGCCGGGCTGCTCCATGTTGCATGCGACTGTCGTGCAACGTCCGTGCGACACTGGTGCGATGCCATCGAACGTCGCCCCCGCCGCCCTGCAGCCGTTCAAGCCGCGGCTGTGCTTCATGAGCTACCGGCACATCAGGCAGTTCGCCATGCCCGTGATCGCCGAGTACCACGACCGGGCCGACATCGAGCTGGTCGACGGCGTGTTCACCGACGCGCTGATGCTGGCGCGCGAACGCCTGGCCCGAGGGCAGGTGGATGCCTTCGTCAGCGCTGGCTCCAACGCCAGCGTGTTGCGCAAGGGGCTGCAGGCGCCCGTGGCCACGATCCAGCTGACCGGCTTCGACCTGCTGCAGGCCCTGATCCGGGCCCGGCGCATCGCCGACCGGGTGGGCATCGTGATGTACGGCCAGACCATCCCGGAGCTGGACGCGGTCAAGGGGCTGCTGAACGTGGAGGTGCAGCAGTACGCCTACCACACGCCGGCCGACGCGCGCGAGCGCTTCGAACAACTGCGCCGCGAGGGCTACCGCGTCATCATCGGTTCCAGCCTGGTGGTGGAACTGGCCGAGGAGTGCGGGCTGGCGGGACTGTTGGCGTATTCGCTGGCCTCGGTGCGCCGCGGCATCGATGACGCGATCGAACTGGCGCGGGTGGCGCGCCTGGAGGCCAGCCGCTACGAACTGCTGCACGGCGTGCTGGACAACCTGCAGGAGGCCGTGCTGGCCGTCGACGGGTTGCACCGCATCACGGCGGTCAATCCACCCATGCAGGCGCTGCTGGGCCTGCCGGCCGAAGGCCTGCTCGGCCGCGCGCTGGAGCAGGTGGAGCCCGAGCTGTCGCTGCAGGCCACGCTGCAACGCGGCGTGGCCGAGCGCGGCGCGGTGCTGCGCTTCGGGCAGCGCGACTGGATCGCCCACCGCACGCCGATCCGCGAGCAGGGCAGCCCTGTGGGCGCCGCGCTGATGCTGTACGACGCCCGCGACATCGAGGCGGCCGACACCAGCCTGCGCCTGCAGCAGCGCAGGCGCCAGGCCACGGCGCGCCATGACTTCGGTGGCCTGGTGGGCGAGGCGCCTGCCTTCCAGCGCGCCGTGCAGGCGGCGCGGCGCTTCGCGCGCACCGACCTGACGGTGCTGTTGACGGGCGAGAGCGGCACCGGCAAGGAGTTGTTTGCCCAGGCCATCCACAACGAGAGCGCGCGCGCGGCCCGTCCATTCATCGCGGTGAACTGCGCGTCGTTCCCGGAATCGCTGCTCGAAAGCGAACTGTTCGGATACGAGGAGGGCGCCTTCACCGGCGCGCGCCGTGGCGGCAAGCGCGGCCTGGTCGAGGCGGCGCACACCGGCACCTTGTTCCTCGACGAGATCGGCGACATGCCGATGGCGCTGCAGAGCCGCCTGTTGCGCGTGCTGCAGGAGCGCGAGGTGACGCGGCTCGGGGGCAGCAGCGCCATCCCGGTGGACCTGCGCGTCATCGCCGCCACCCACCAGCCCCTGGCCGAACGCGTCGCGCAGCGGCAGTTCCGCGAAGACCTGTTCTACCGGCTGAACACGCTGCGGCTGCCGCTGCCACCGCTGCGCGAGCGGCGCGAAGACATTGCGGCGCTGGCGGTGCAGATGGTGCAGCGGGGCCTGGGCCGTCTTGGCGTGCGGCGCGACGCGGGCGCCATGCTGGGGCCTGTGCTGCCCGCCCTGTACAGCTACGACTGGCCGGGCAACGTGCGCGAACTGCAGAACATCTGCGAGCGGCTGGCGGTGTTCTTCAGCGCGGTGGACCGGCCGCCCGAGGCGGACTGCAGCGAACTGCGTGCCGAATGCCCCGAGCTGTTCGCGGGCGCGCGCGGCGTGCTGGCGCCGGCGTTGCCGGCCGCGACGCAGGCCGAGCGCGTGGCCGAGGCCATGAGGAACGCAGGGCAGAACCGCCTGGAAGCCGCGCGGCTGCTCGGCGTGAGCCGGTCGACGCTATGGCGCTGGCTGCGCGAGCAGAAGGCCCCGCCCACCGCCTGAGCGGCGTGGGCGCCGCAGCCGGCTGCCGCCCCGTCGAAGCGACACGCCCTCAGTTGTCCTTGGGGCGGAAGCTGATGGTCATCAGCGAAGGCACGCGGCCGTCGGTGTCGCGCGGCATGGTCTCGGTCTTGTCGATGGCGCGCAGCACGGCGTCGTCCCAGGCCTTGTTGCCGCTGGACTTGACCAGGCGCTTGCCGACGATGGTGCCGTCCGGTGCGCTGCGCACCTCGACCTCGGCGCTCGGGTTGCCCTGCACGCTGTCGGGGAACACGATGTTGGGCCGCACGCGTGCGGCCACCCGCGCGCCGTAGCTGGCCGACGGGCCGCTGGACTGCAGCGCGCTGCCCGTGGCGGTGGGCCCGCCGCTGGCGCCGGCCATGCCCTGCATGCGGCGGATGTTCTCCTGGCGGCGGGCTTCGGCGGCCTTCTCGTCGGCCGCCTTGGCGGCGGCCTGCTGTTGTTGCTGCTGTTGCTTGCGCTTGGCTTCGGCGGCCTCGGCGGCCTTGCGTTCCTCGGCATCGGCCTTCTTCTGCGCTTCCGCCTTCTTCTGGGCTTCGAGCTTCTTTTGGGCCTCGGCCTTCTGCTGGGCTTCGCGCTTGGCTTCGGCCAGGTCTTCCTGGCGTTGCTTCTCGGCGGCGGCCTTCTTCTGTTGCTCGCGCCGCTCGGCCAGGTCGCGCTCGCGCTCCTTGCGTTCGCGTTCCTGCTTCTCGCGTTCGAGCGCGATCTGCGCGTCGCGCACGCTGGTGTCCGGTGGCGGTGCCACCTTGGGCGGCGCCGGTGGTGTCGGCGGCGGCTCCACCTTGGGTTCGGGCTTCGGTGGCTCGGGCCTGGGTGGCTGGGGTTCAGGCTGCACGGCCGGCGGCTCGACCGCACGTGGCGCTGCCTGCTGGCGCACGGACGACCAGATCTCGGCCTCGACGGCCGGGGTTTCCTGCGACTTCCAGTTCACGCCCCAGGTCAGTGCGGCGATCAACAGCGCATGCGCCACCAGCGCCAGGCCGATGGAGCGCAGCAGGCCGCCCTGTTGCGGTGGCGCGAGGCTGGACGGGTCCAGTGCAGCGTGGGTCAACGTGGCCATCTGCCCGCGCCTACTGCCCGCCGAGTTGCACCGACAGGCCCACGCGCGCGACGCCGGCGCGCTGCAGCGCGTCCATGGCCTTCACCACCGTCTCGTACTTCACGTTGCGGTCGGCGCTGATCACCACGGGTGCGTTCGTGTCCTCGCCCTGGGCGCGCTTGACGGCGGCCGCCAGCTCGCGCTGGGAGACCTGCTGGGTGCTGTCGCCGCCCTTGACCTCCAGCCGCTCGTCCTTGCCGATCACGACCTGGATGATCTTGTCGGGCTGGCGGCCGGCCTTGCCGACGCTGGGCAGGTCGATCAGGCTGGGCGTGACCATGGGGGCGGTGACCATGAAGATGATCAGCAGCACCAGCATCACGTCGATGAAGGGCACCATGTTGATCTCGTTCATGGTGCGGCGGCCGCGGCCCCGGGAGATCGTTCCGGGCATGTCAGTGCCCGGATGGCGATTGCGTCGCCACGTTGCGCTGCAGGATGTTGCAGAACTCTTCGATGAAGGTCTCCAGCCGGATCGCCGTGCGGTCGATGTCGCGTGCGAAGCGGTTGTAGGCCACCACGGCCGGGATCGCGGCGAACAGGCCGATGGCCGTGGCCACCAGCGCTTCGGCGATGCCGGGCGCCACGGTGGCCAGCGTCACCTGCTGCATGCTGGCCAGGCCCGTGAAGGCGTGCATGATGCCCCAGACCGTGCCGAACAGGCCGACATAGGGCGAGACCGATCCGACCGATGCCATGAACGAGAGGTTGGTCTCGATCACGTCCATCTCGCGCTGGAAGCTGGCGCGCATGGCGCGGCGTGCGCCGTCCATCAGCGTGCCGGCGTCGGTGATGCGGCGCTCGCGCAGCTTCTGGTACTCGCGCATGCCGCTGGCGAAGATGCGTTCCATGGGGCCGGCGCTCTTGGCGTTCTGCGTGGCGGCCGCATGCAGCTCGTTGAGGTTGCTGCCGGACCAGAAGTCGCGCTCGAACTCCTCGTTGAGCGCGTGCACCTTCTTGAGAGCGAACAGCTTGCGGAAGATCGCCGCCCAGCTGGCGATGGAAACGCAGACCAGCAGCGCCATCACGAACTGGACGACGAAGCTGGCATTGAGCACCAGGTGCAGGATGGACATGTCCTGGTTCATCGGGAACTCCGGACGGACGGGCGCAGGATAGGCTTCATGTTTGTTCTAGTACGTTCAAGACCGAGGGCGGAATTCTCGCAGGGCGCAGGGTGTCGGCCTGCACCCAGCCGATGCGGATGCTTCCCTCGCAAAGAACAGGCCCGCCGGGTGCCGGCCCTGCCAGGACCTGCTGGGCCAGTAGGAGCGAGGCAGCGCCAAAACGTTCCACGCGCACGGTGACCAGAAGTTCATCGTCCAGCCGCGCAGGCTGCAGGTAGCGCACCTGCGTGTCGCTGACCACGAACATGCCGCCGGTCTGGTCCTTCAAAGCGCGCTGGCCGATGCCGCGTGCGCGCAGCCATTCGGTGCGTGCACGTTCGAAGAACTTCAGGTAGTTCACGTAGAACACGATGCCGCCGGCATCGGTGTCTTCCCAGTACACGCGCACGGGGAAGTGGAAAGCGGCGGTGGTCATGCGAGCAACGCGCGCAGGCGTGCCACGGCTTCCTGCAGGTGGGCCATGGAGCTGGCCGTGGAGAAGCGGATGAAGCGGCCGGTGTCGGCCTGGCCGAAGTCGCGGCCCGGTGTCACGGCGAGGTGGGCCTGGCGCATCAGCGCGAAGGTGAGGTCCCAGCTGCCGTCGACGCCCAGGCGCTCGCAGGCCTGCGAGCAATCGGCCCAGGCGTAGAAGGCGCCGTCGGGCATGACCGGCACCTTCAGGCCCAGCGCATCGAGGGCCGGCACGAAGTAGTCGCGCCGCGCGCGGAACTCCGCACGGCGTTGCTCGTACAGCGCGAGGCTTTCGGCCTCGAAGCAGGCCAGCGCGGCGTGCTGGGCCACGGTGCTGGCGCAGATGAACAGGTTCTGCGCCATGCGCTCGACCACCGGCACCAGCGCGTCCGGCACCACCAGCCAGCCCAGCCGCCAGCCTGTCATGTTGAAGTACTTGGAGAAGCTGTTGATGCTGACCACGTCCTCGCCCAGCGCCAGCGCGCTGCGGCCGAAGGCCGGGTCGTAGGACAGGCCCAGGTAGATCTCGTCGATGAGCGTGATGCCGCCGCGCTGCACCACCTGGGCGTGGATGCGGGACAGTTCGTCGGGTGCGATGGACGTGCCGGTGGGGTTGGACGGCGAGGCCAGCAGCACGCCGCGCGTCTGCGCGTTCCAGGCCGCGGCCACCTTGTCGGCGCTGAGCTGGAAGCGCTCGGCGGCCGTCGTCGGGAGCAGCACGGCGCGGCCTTCGGCGGCGCTCACGAAATGCCGGTTGCAGGGGTAGCTGGGGTCCGGCATCAGGATCTCGTCGCCGGCTTCGACCAGCGCCAGGCAGGCCAGCTGCAGCGCGGCCGAGGCCCCGGCCGTCACCACGATGCGGCGCGCCGGCACCTGCACGCCCAGGCGCTCGGCATACCAGGCGCTGATGCGCTCGCGCAGTTCGGGCAGGCCGGTGGCCTGGGTGTACTGCGTGCGGCCATCGCGCACCGCGCGTGCGGCGGCTTCCTGCACCAGCGGCGGTGCCGTGAAGTCGGGCTCGCCGATGTTGAGGAACACCATGGGCTGCGAACCGCCGGCCACCTCGCGTGCGAGCGCGGCGGCCTCCTTGGCCACCTCCATCACGTAGAAGGGTTCGATGGCCTGGGCCCGGCGCGAGATCCTCATGCGGCCGGCTTCTTCCTGCCGCGGTCGGCCTCGACCTCGGTGGCGCGCAGCGTGGGGGCCAGGCTGTTCAGGATGCCGTTGACGTACTTGTGGCCATCGGTGCCGCCGAATTCCTTGGCCAGCTCGATGGCTTCGTTCAGCACCACGCGCCAGGGCACGTCGGGGCAATGCCGCATTTCGTAGATGCCGATCCACAGGACGGCGCGCTCGATGGGCGAGATGCGCTCCATGCTGCGGTCCAGCAGCGGCTCCATCAGTGCGTCCTGCTCGGCGGCTTCGCGGATGCAGCCGTGCAGCAGCGCGTCGTAGTGCACGGCGTCGGCCTTGTGGAAGCCCGACAGGTCGCGCGTGAACAGGTCGATCGCCGTGGGGTCGTTGCCGCCGACCTGGTATTGGTAGAGCGCCTGCAGCGCGAACTCCCGCGCGCGGCTGCGCGGATTCTTGGCCGCGGCCTTGCGCGCCCCGGTGGCAGTGCGGCCGGTGCGGGTCTGGTGGCCTTGCGCGCCTTCGGGGCGGCTGTCGTCTTGGGGTTCGGTCATGGGCGCAGTTGTTCGAGCAGGCGTGCCATCTCGACCGCCACGCGGGCCGCGTCGCGGCCCTTGTCGGTCTGGCGGGCCACGGCCTGCTCCATGTTTTCGGTGGTCAGGATCGCGTTGGCGATGGGGATGCGGTGGTCCAGTGCGATGCGGCTCACGCTGGCGCCCGATTCGTTGGCCACCAGTTCGAAGTGGTAGGTCTCGCCGCGCACGATGCAGCCCAGCGCGACCAGGGCGTCGTAGCGGCGCGAGGCGGCCATGGCCTGCAGCGCGGTGGGCACCTCCAGCGCACCGGGCACGGTTTCGTGGCGCACCTGCTCGGGTGCGACGCCCAGGGCGGCCAGTTCCTGCTTGCAGGCGTTGGCCAATGCGTCGGTGATGTCGGCGTTGAAGCGGGCCTGCACGATGCCGATGGACAGGCCACGGCCGTCCAGGCGGGGATCGTTGCCGGCGAGTTCACCCTGGTTGGCGCCTTTCATGCTTGTTCCTTGTCTTGGCCGGGCGTCAGGTAGCCCGTGCTTTCCAGGCCGTAGCCGGTCATGCTGGGCATGCGGCGCGGGTTGCCCATGAGGCGCATGCGGTGCACGCCGCAGTCGCGCAGGATCTGCGCGCCCACGCCGTAGGTGCGCAGGTCCATGCGGCCGCGTTCGGGTGCCTGTGCGGCGCGGGCCGTGCCCTCGAATTGGGACAGCAGGTCGGCCGCGCTCTCGCCGCAGTTGAGCAGCACGGCCACGCCAGCGCCCTCGCGCGCGATGTGCTCCAGGCTGGACGGCAGCGTCCAGGAGTGCATGGAGCGGTCGACTTCCAGCAGGTCGAGTGCGGACAGCGGCTCGTGCACGCGCACGGCCACGCTGGTGTCGGGGCTCCAGCTGCCCTTGACCAGGGCCAGGTGCACGCTGGCGCTGGGCTTGTCCTGGTAGGCATGGGCCGTGAACGGGCCATAGGCGGTCTGGATCTCGCGGCTGCCCACGCGCTCGACGAGCGACTCGGTGCGGCTGCGGTACTCGATCAGGTCGGCGATGGTGCCGATCTTCAGGCCATGCTGCGCGGCGAACAGCTGCAGGTCTGGCAGCCGGGCCATGGTGCCGTCCTCGTTCATGACCTCGCAGATGACCGAGGCCGGGCTGCAGCCGGCCATCACGGAGAGATCGCAACCCGCCTCGGTGTGGCCGGCGCGCATGAGCACGCCGCCGTCCACGGCCTGCAGCGGGAAGATGTGGCCGGGCTGCACCAGGTCTTCGGCGCGCGCGTTCGGGGCCACGGCGGCCTGCACGGTGCGGGCACGGTCGGCGGCCGAGATGCCGGTCGTGACGCCCTCGGCAGCTTCGATGGAGACGGTGAAGGCGGTGGAGTGCTTGGCGCCGTTGCGCGCCACCATCGGCGGCAGACGCAGGCGCTCGCAGAGTTCACGCGACAGGGTCAGGCAGATCAGGCCGCGCGCATGCCGGGCCATGAAGTTGATGGCCTCGGGCGTCACATGGTCGGCGGCCAGCACCAGGTCGCCTTCGTTCTCGCGGTCTTCCTCGTCCACGAGGATGACCATGCGGCCGGCGCGCAGCTCGGCCACGATGTCCTGCACAGGCGAAATCGGCGCGGGGAAAGGGGATGTCATGCGTTGTTGTCCTTGCCCAGCCGCAGCATGCGTTCCACATAGCGGGCGATGGTGTCGATTTCCAGGTTCACGGGCGAGCCCTGGCGCAGGTCGCCCAGGGTGGTGTTCTCGACCGTGTGGGGAATGAGGTTGATGCGGATGATGCAGCCACCCTCCACGTCTTCCACGGCATTGACCGTCAGGCTGACGCCTTGCACCGTGACCGAGCCCTTGTACGCCATGTAGCGCGCCAGTTCGGTGGGCGCCAGGATGTCCAGCGTCCAGCTTTCGCCGACCTGCTCGAAGCGCTGCACGTGGCCCAGGCCGTCGACATGGCCCGAGACGATGTGGCCGCCGAGCCGGTCGTGCGCGCGCAATGCCTTCTCGAGGTTGACGCGGCCGGTTTCGGCCAGTCCCGCGGTGCGGGCCAGCGATTCGGCCGAGACGTCGACGGTGAAGCGCAGCGCGGGCGCGTCCAGCGTCGTGACCGTCATGCAGGCGCCGTTGAGGGCGATGCTGTCGCCCAGGCCCACGTCGTCGAGGTAGTCGGCGGGCGTCTCGATGACGAGCCGCTTGCCGTAGCTGGAGGAGCTGCCGAGGTCGTGGACGGCGGCGATGCGCCCCACGCCGGTGATGATTCCCGTGAACATAGCCGCGCATTTTCGCAGGCTTTGCGCCTGCGACGGGCGCGCGGGGTCAGAAGTGCTCGCGGCCAGGGATGCGGGCGAGGATGCGGAGGTCGGGGCCTACGTGTTCCACGCTGGTCCATTCCAGGGCCTGCGCCTCGACCAGGTCGGCCAGCGGCCCCAGGCGCGCCATGCCCATGCCTTGGCCGATCAGCTTCGGCGCGAGGTAGACCAGCAGTTCGTCCACCAGGCCTTCGCGCAGCAGCGAGCCGTTGAGCTGCGTGCCGGCTTCGACATGGACTTCGTTGACCTCGCGCATGGCCAGGTCGCGCAGCAGGTCGGCCAGGTCGACCTTGGCGGCCGTCTGCGGCGTCTTGCCCGGCAGGCAGATGACCGTGGCACCGCGTGCGCGCAGCGCGTCGGCCTTGGCCGCATCGTCGCTGGCGGTGTAGATCAACAGCTGCCGCCGGGGGGCGAACAGCCGGGCAGACAACGGCAACTGCAGACGGCTGTCGACCAGAACCAGGTGCGGCTGGCGCGTGCTGGGCACCAGACGCACGTCGAGCAGCGGATCGTCCTGCAGCACGGTGCCGATGCCGGTCAGCACGGCGCAGGCACGGGCACGCCAGGCGTGGCCGTCGGTGCGGGCAGGCGTGTCGGTGATCCACTGGCTGCGGCCGTCGTCCAGCGCGGTGCGGCCATCGAGCGAGGCCGCGATCTTCATGCGCACCCAGGGCTGGCCGCGCAGCATGCGGCTGAAAAAGCCGATGTTCAGCGCGCGCGCGGCGTCGGCGCCAGGCCCGCATTCGACTGCGATGCCGGCGGCGGCCAGCCGGGCCAGGCCCTGGCCGGCCACCTTGGGATTGGGGTCTTCGCAGGCTGCGACCACCCGGGCGACGCCGGCAGCGATCAGCGCATCGCAGCAGGGGCCGGTGCGGCCGTGGTGGGCGCACGGCTCCAGCGTGACCCAGGCGGTGGCACCCGCCAACGAATGGCCCTGGGCATGCGCGTCGCGCAAGGCCATGATTTCCGCGTGCGGACCGCCCGCCTGCTGCGTGAAGCCGCGGCCCAGCACACGGCCCTGGGCGTCGCTGAGCACGCAGCCGACGCGCGGATTGGGATTGGACAGAGTCAGCGCCTGTTCGGCCAGCGCCAGTGCCTCGGGCATGAAATCGGGGATCACGCGCCGGATTGTCGGGGATCGTTCAAGGCTGTTCGCGCCAGCCGGCACGCGCGCCCACGGTGGTGCCGGTGCGCAGCGTCAACTGCGTGCCGTTGGCAAAGCGCAACCAGGCTTCGCCGGGCCGACGCACCAGCAGCGCGGGTCCGTCCGCTGCGTCCGACATGGCGAATGGCTGAGGTTGCAGCGTGGTGTCGGTCAGCACGAATGGCGTCTGGGCCGGGGCCAGTCCTGTCAACATGTTCAGGACCGACAACCAGGCGCGCCCGGCGGTGCGCGGCTGCTGTGCGCCCCCGGCCGGCACGACGCTGCGCACGAGGAGCTTGTAACCTTCGAATGCCTGGGGGTTGTGCAGAACGCGTTGGCCGGCATGCGGCAGGTCGACCCACCAGCCACGTTGCTGCGCGCGGTCGGTCTGCGCCATGCTGCGGATGGTGTGGTAGTCGGTGCCCTGCACGGCAGTGGCTTCACCATATGCCAGCGCCACCAAGGTGTCGGGGCGGCGGCAACCTGCTTCGTCGGGCTGCAGTGGGTCGGACGGACCGCGGTCGTGCAAGCCGTACAGCGATTGCGTGTCGGTCATGGGGCCATCCTGGTTTTGCAGATGGCGACCGGTGCCAAGCACCAGCATCCATCCGCCCGACGGGTGCGGCAGCGCGTACGGCGCCGTGGTGATGGGCTGGCGACGGCCCTGCGCGTCGCAGGCGCTGAAGATCCGGTTTGCACGCCAGCTGCTTTCGGCCCCGCCCAGGTCGAAGCGCCATAGCTGTCCCCGCAGATCGCCCGCGTAGGCCAGGTCCACGCGGCCATCGCCATCGGTGTCGAGCAGCCGTGGCATGGCCAGGCCGTTGTTTCCTGCATCGATGCACGGTGCACCTGCCATGCAGGGCGACAGGCGCAGCAGTTCGCGGGATCGGTCGAGGTATTGCACGAGCAGGACCGGCCGCCCTGCACCGCTGAAATAGCCGTTGCCGATCACCAGCGCCCAACGGCCGTTGGCCATTTGCACGACATGGCGGGCGCGGTTGGTGTCTGCGTCATCGAGCACGGCAGGGGCGTGCAGTTGGCCGATGTCGGCATCGGCGCCATCGGTCGTGTCTGCCACGACGAGGTCAGCCGCGCGTGCCGAGGCGAAGCGGTCGGGTGCACTCACGTCCAGCACCACGAAACCGCGTCCACCTGCGCCGAGCCCGGCGATCAGCAGGCTGCGCAGCTCGCCCTGCGGTCCGACCGGCGCCTCGCCGCCGAACACAGGGCCATCGACGGATACGGAGCCGGCGCCGGCCCGGCCTTGTAACCGGCGCGGCGCGTAGGCCAACTGTTCGCTGCCGTCATCAGCGGCAAAGCCGTGCAGCAGGCCGTCGCTGGCGCCTGCGTAGACCATGGCCCTGCGCGGGGCTGCGCCGGCCCGTCCCGCCAGGAACCACAGGTTCGCATTGCGCACTGCGCCCAATGGGAGTGCGCCGTATTGGTCTGCCAATGCATTCCATCCGGCGCTGTTGCGCTCCGCGCCGGCACTGACCAAGGTGCGTGAGGTAGGCGACATGCCCTGCAGTTGGGCCGCAGCGCTCCAGCGTGGATGCGTTGCTGCAGGGCTGTCCAGTGCCTGTACATCCCCTGTGCCGGTCGAGGCGTCATACCACCCGACGAACACCTGCCGGCCCTGGGCCGCGCTTCCCGAGGCGGCTGCGACGGCGCTGGCCGTGGGTTCGGCGGCTGCCGTGGCGGCCAGCGCCATGAGGAAGGCGGCACAGGCGCGAAGCATCGGCGTGGTCATTGCAGCTGACTCCTGGGATAGGGGACGAACAGGCTCTTCAGCACCACCTGCGTGCCAGGCTTGTGCCCCTCGGCCAGCGCGGTGATGCGGTAGACCAACGGGCGCGCCGGGTCTGGCAGGACATGCTGCAGGGCAGCGGGCGCGGTCCCATCGCCGCGGAACTGGAAGATCTCGACCCAGTACCAGCCGCGTACGCCGCGCTCGGGCGGTGCGTCCCCCACCGTGGGTTGGCTCCATTGGGTGAACTGTCCGTAACGGGCACCGAGCGCTGGCGGCAACTCCCCGGTGCGGGCCATGGCCCCCAGGCTGGTGGGCGCGCAGATGCCGTCGCGGCAGGGCACGGCTGCACTGACCTGGAGCAGGGCCCGCACCTCTTCGAACTCTTCGGTGCTTTGGGGAAAGTACGGCGCCGTTGCGACCGATGCGGTTCCTCGCTCCCGGCAGCCGACGAAGCCGGGCGCGGTGCGCTGCGGTTCCACGGCACTGGGGCGGCAGGGCGCATCGCCGCGACGCCCGAGGATGTCGGCTTCGGCATCCAGAAGCAGGGCCTCGGCCATGGCCTGTGCGCGCAAGCGGTCGGCCTGGTGACCGGCCATCATCTCGTGCAGCAGTCCGGCGCGTGCGCTGGCCAGCACCGCCAGGCCGGCGAGCACCAGCGTCACCATCACGCCGAGCAGGGCGATGCCGCGGTGTTGCAGGGAGCGTTTCATGGCATCAGTGGAGGTTGCGCAGACTGAACGTTGCGTACGCCACGCGGCGCAGCCGTCCGTCTGCCGCTTGGTCACGGCCTTGGCAGTTGCGCACGCCGGCTGCCTGCGGGTGGTGGCTTTCGCTGCGCAGCTGCAGGCACACCTGGACGGCAGCCACGTCACCCCAGTGCCCGGCAACGCCGTCGGCGTCGACGAACCGGAACTGGGTTCCGCCTGCACCCGCCGATCGGATGCCATAAAGCACCTGGAAGTCTTCGACGCCGTCCACGATCACCTGGCTGCCGCTGGCAGCATGGGCGCCCAGGCAGCGCAGGCTGCCATCGGCGACGGAAAAGCGGCTGTCCATCCGAATGCCCTGCGCCGCGGCGTCCGGGCGGTTGCCAAGGCAATCGCGTGCCTCGCCATCGTCCTGGTGGCTGGCGCTCAAGATGTCGGGCTTGCCTTGCCGGCCGTCTTCTCCCTGGATGGCGTAGCCGCTTGCGGCATGTCCGTCGAATACGCTGCTGAAGCGCACCGTTCCGTCGCCGTTGTCCATGAGGTCGATGGCGCCAGCCTGGCGCAGTTGGCGGCCGATGTCGCGCAGCGCGATGTCTGCACGCTGCTGCAGCCGCAGCGCGTCGCCATGGACGGCGGCACTGGCTTGCACGAATGCCAGGGTGCCCAGGGCAGCCAGCAAGACCCCCATGCCCAGTCCGAGCGCCACCATGAGTTCGAGCAGCATGCGGCCGCCCTGTCTGTCAGATCGGGACGTAGGTGACATGGCAGTTGCTCTGTGGTGGGCAAGCGATGCCGATAGGCGGCAATGGCTGGGCCGTAGCCGGCGCGGCCCACGAGATGGCGATGCCGATTTGGCGGCGGGTCTCGCCAGCGATGAACACTTGCGCGTCACTGCCGGGCAGCGCCTGCGCCAGGGCCTCTCGCCACGCAAAGAGGTCGGCGCGCGCCAGGCTGGCGCTGGAGCAGGGCGCGCTGCGGCAATCTGCCGATGGCGGATGCTCGCTCCACCTCAATTGGTAGCTGCCGTCCGCGGCAGCGCCGCGGTTGAAGCGCATGCGGTCGGCCAGGTCTTCGGTCAGAAGAACGGCCATGCTGCGGGCGGCGGTATCGCGGCCATCTGCCAGTTGCCGTGCCTGCGTCCAGGCGAGGGCGCCCACGCCGACCGACAGCACGAGCATGGCGACCAGCGACTCCACCAGGCCGATGCCTGCCTGGTGTGCTGAACAGGCGGGCTTCAGCATGTGGTCGTCCCGACGGCTGTGCGCACGCGTCCGGTGCGGTTGATGCACAGGACGGTGGTCGACGAAGCGGCCTCGGCCGTGTGACCGATGATGAATTTGTGGGCCACCAAGGTGGGCATGCCGTTGCGACCGAACTCCAAGATGCTGCCGCCGCCCGCATGGGTCAGCCGCACGCCGGAAGGCGGGACGAACGTTTGCAACGTCTGCGCCTCTCCCGAAGCGGCGCTGACCACGTCCCAACCGCAGTCCCAATCGTTTGGCGTCCGGAGCAGCGCCGCACAGTCGCTGCGCCGCTGCAACACGACCGGCGCGTTGCGCCGCAATGCTTCCCAGCGCGCCCACTGCATCGCCGTGGTCAGATCGCTGCGCACCGTCGCAATGCGTTGGCGCAAGAGGATGTCACGGAACGCTGGCCCGGCCAGCGAGGCCAGCACGCCCACGATGAGCAGGCAGACCATGGTTTCGACCAAGGTCATGCCGACAACGGCGCGTCGCGCGCCAATGGGCAGAAGGAATAAGGTCATGACAGCCTCTCAATGCAAATGGCATGAGGGCAGTCTAGAGATGCAATTGCTTACAAACAACGCGCAAAGTTCACGCTGGATAGCTTTGCATACGATTCCGAGAATTCGTTCAGCGTTTCACTTCGTCGACCAAAGTCTTGAATTCCTCGATGTCGGCAAAGCTGCGGTAGACGCTTGCGAACCGTACGTAGGCGACTTTGTCGAGCTTCTTCAACTCGCGCATCACGAGTTCGCCAATGGACTGCGATGGAATCTCGCGCACACCCAGGTTGAGCAGCTTTTCCTCGACCCGCTCGATGGCCGCATCCATTTGCTCGGTGCTGACGGGCCGTTTGCGCAGTGCCAGTGCGAAAGACGAACGCAGTTTGGCAGGTGAGTACTCGGTGCGCCGGCCGTCCTTCTTGACCACCGCGGGAAAGCTGACTTCGGCGCGCTCATAGGTGGTGAATCGCTTGTCGCAACCGGCGCAGCGCCGGCGCCGGCGGATGAAGTCGCCATCCTCCGAAACCCGGGTTTCCGCAACCTGGGTTTCGGCGTGGCCGCAGAAAGGACACCGCATGGCGGGCTACTGCGCGGTGTGCTCAGCGGTAGACCGGAAAGCGCTGTGTCAAAGCGGCAACCTTGCTCCGCACCTGGGCCAGGTTGGCTTCGTCGCGCGGGTTGTCCAGCACATCGGCGATGAGGTGTGCCGTGGCATGGGCTTCGTTCGTACCGAAGCCGCGCGTGGTCATGGCAGGCGTACCGACGCGGACGCCACTCGTGACCATCGGCTTTTCCGGGTCGTTGGGAATGGCGTTCTTGTTGATGGTCATGTGGGCGGCGCCCAGCACGGCCTCGGCTTCCTTGCCGGTGATGCCCTTGGCGCGCAGGTCGACGAGCATCACATGGCTCTGCGTGCCGCCGCTGACGATGCGCAGGCCACGCGAGGTCAGCGTCTCGGCGACCACGCGGGCGTTGTCCAGAACGCGTTGCTGGTAGGCCTTGAATTCCGGAGCGTGGGCTTCCTTGAAAGCAATCGCCTTCGCGGCAATCACGTGCATCAGCGGACCGCCCTGCAGGCCCGGGAACACGGCGCTGTTGATCGCCTTCTCGTGCCCGGACTTCATCAGGATGATGCCGCCGCGCGGGCCGCGCAGGCTCTTGTGCGTCGTGGAAGTCACCACGTCGGCATGCGGAACAGGGTTGGGATAGACGCCTGCGGCGATCAGGCCGGCGTAGTGCGCCATGTCCACCATGAAGATCGCGCCCACGTCGCGCGCCACCTTGGCGAATCGCGCGAAGTCGATGTGCAGGCTGTAGGCGGAAGCCCCGGCAATGATGAGTTTGGGCTTGGTCTCGTGCGCGCGGCGCTCCATCGCGTCGTAGTCGATCTCTTCCCTGGCGTTCAGGCCATAGCTGACCACGTTGAACCACTTGCCGCTCATGTTGAGCGCCATGCCATGGGTCAGGTGGCCGCCTTCGGCAAGGCTCATGCCCATGATGGTGTCGCCGGGCTTGAGGAACGCCAGGAACACGGCCTGGTTGGCCGAGGCGCCGCAGTGCGGCTGCACGTTGGCGGCGTCCGCGCCGAACAGTTGCTTGACCCGGTCGATGGCCAATTGCTCTGCCACATCCACATACTCGCAACCGCCGTAGTAGCGGCGGCCGGGATAGCCCTCGGCGTACTTGTTCGTCAACTGTGAGCCTTGTGCGGCCATGACCGCAGGCGAGGCGTAGTTCTCGCTGGCGATCAGCTCGATGTGGTCTTCCTGGCGGCGGTTCTCGGCCAGGATGGCGGCGTACAGCTCGGGGTCGGTTTGTTCGATCAGGATGTTGCGGTCGTACATGGCAGTCCTCAGAGGTATGGCCTTGTATCAGTACAAGGGCTGCCCAGGCGAACGGCGGAACGCGAGGGATCACGAGGATCCTGCGGTACGCTTCCCAGTGGTTGTCGAGGAGCTAATGAAAGTCCGGCGGTTCCACGTCAGCATGCGGTCTGCGCTTGACCGTTGCCTATCGCCAGTTGCGTACGGGCGCTAGTGTAGCCGAGCCATCGGCCCGGCCGACCGCATCAGGAAGCGCTCTGAGACAGCGACAGCAGCGTGTCGTCGGCCTTGGTCTGCACAGGCGCGATCTGCGGTCCCTCGGCAGGCGCAGCGGCCGGGATCGCGCGCGGTTCGGGCGGTGGCAAGGCACGGCCGGTCGCGACCTGGAACAGCCGGGCATGTTCGGCCAGGACCTTCATTGCGTAGTTTTGGCCCTGTTCGCCGAGCCCGTCACCGACGTAGTGCCGCAGGCCACCCTCGACGGACCCGGCACGGGCGATGCACTCCTGCAGCACCTTGACACCGACCTTCAGGTTCGTCACGGGGTCGAAGGCTGCGAGGGCCCCGCCGAAGCGTTCATATTTGGAGGTGTGCACCCGCGTCATGACCTGCATGAGGCCCTGGGCGCCCACGGTGCTCTGTGCAAACGGGTTGAAGCCGGACTCGACCGCCATGATGGCCAGGATCAGCGTCGGGTCGAGCTTGGTCTGACGGCCCACATCGTAGGCTTCTGCGACCAGCGCGCCCAAGGGCTCGGGCGCGACACGGTACTTCTTGCTGAGCCAGAACGCCACCGCAGCTTGCTGCTTGGGCAACTCTGCCGGATTGGTGGCCGTGGCCCGTTCGATCGCGCCGGGTTCGGACGGCTGCCAGGCGGCTTCGGTCGTGGCGATGTGGCGCTCCTGCAGCCAGCCCATCAACTCGACCTCTGCGGACTGGCGCAGGTCGGGCCGTGCCAGTGCGGTGCCTGCACACACCACGACGACCAGGCCCAGCAGGGCAAAGCCGTTGTGCGTGATCTCGAAGAACCCTTGGGCGACGTCGGACGCAAACGTCCTCAGTCCCTGCGCGATGTTCTGTAAAAGCTCCATAGCCTTCCTTCTCTCAGAAGCCCGCCGCCACGGCGCGGGGCTGGGCGGAAGGCTTGTCGATCGGACGGGGTCCATGTCCGGAATCGCGGCGTTCCTGCAGAAGGAAGCGACTCTTGGCCTTGTAGGCACTACGGGAAAACCCCAGGGGCCCCTGTTGGGGCTGGCGGATTCTAGAAGTGGCTTTAATAACAAGTCAAGCATATGAGTTCAATTCGTTATTCTTCATGGAAATTTTGAAAGTGGGTGCGATAGGCGGTTTGTGTCAACACAAGTACATCAATGGCAGACACTTTTGTCATTGAAACGGCCGCTTTGCCAGAGCTGGACTGCGCGACTAGAGTGAAAGCGCTTGCCTGACAGCGAGCATTCAACCGGTAGGAGCGGTTCTGCGGCACTCGTGCCAAGGGCTGCAGCCCCGGAACCCCCTGGAGGCAATACCTTGCCTTCACCGCATGGCAGGACATTGACCTCCAGCCTGCGAAAACGGTGGCGAAAGACGATGAGTCCGCTGCCCGGCCCGGCGTCCAGGATGACCTTGGCGCCGGGCTTTCTCGTTGGGGCCGGCGCAGTAGGATGCCGGCATGTTCGCAGCGCTCCGTTCCCGTCTTCCCATCCGGCTGCAACGCCTGGCCCTGGTGCTCCTGGGGGCGGCCTTCTTCTGGAGCGCCGGCATGCTGTGGGTGCCGTGGCTGCTGAAGCCGCAGGCCGAGCGCGCCATCGGCGAGGCGCTGGGCCGCAGCGCTCATATCGGCAAGGTGGAGTTCCGCCCGTGGAGCCTGGAGCTGACCTTGCAGGACGTGGCCATCCGCACCCAGGACGGCGCAGCGGACCAGTTGCACATCGCCCAGGTCTACGCCAACGCAGCGCTTGCTTCGGTCTGGCGGCTGGCGCCCGTGCTCGACGCGCTGCAAGTGAGCCAGCCGCGGCTGCAACTGCGCCAGCAGTCGCCAGGGCATTACGACATCGACGACATCCTGGCGCGCCTTTCGGCGCCTTCGGACAAGCCGCCCGGAGCGCCGCCGAAGTTCGCGCTCTACAACGTGGCGCTGACGGATGGCGCAGTCAACTTCCAGGACGACGTGGTGGGCCGCCTGCACAGCTTGAGCGCGCTGCAGCTCGGCTTGCCCTTCCTGAGCAACCTGCCGGCCGACCGTGAGGTCCAGACCCAGCCGCGGCTGGCCTTCAAGATCAACGGCAGCGCGTTCGACTCGTCCGCACAGAGCACGCCTTTCCTGGACTCGCGCAAGACGGCGGCGCACTTCGCCATCCGTGGCCTGGACGTGCAACCCTACCTGGCCTACTGGCCTCAGGGGTTGCCCGTGAAGCTGCAGGCCGGGGTGCTGGAGGCCGACCTGGCACTGGAGTTCGAGCAGACACCGGCGGCCTCGGTGGTCCTCAGGGGCCAGTTGGGCCTGCATGGCCTGCAACTGCAGGACGCCAGCGGCGGCGAGCTGCTGCAGGTCGAGCGCATCGCGCTGGATGTGGCGGAGTTGCGCCCGCTGCAGCGCGTCCTTCGGCTGGCTTCGCTCGAGGTCGATGCGCCGCGGCTGCGCGTCGAGCGCGATGGCGCAGGTCGCTTGAACCTGTTGCCCGCTACCACGGCCACCGCAGGGGCCGCACCGGTCGCCGAGCCCGTGGCACCGGCGCCCGCCTGGTCGGTGGTGTTGGACAAGGCTTCGCTGCAAGGCGGAAGCATCGCCTGGCGCGACCAACTGGCGGCGCCCGGCGGGCCGCCTGCCGAACTGTCGGTGGCGCAGCTCACGCTGGCGCTGCAATACATGGCCTATCCCTTCGCGCAACCCTTGCGCCTGCAGGGCTCGGCCCGGATCGGCGGCTCGGCCACGCTCCGCTTCGAAGGCAGCGCCACAGACCAGGCCGCCGATCTGCAGGCCACCCTGGACAACGCGCCGCTGGAACTGGGCGCGCCCTACCTGGCCGCCGCGCTCCGACCCCGCCTCAAGGGCGACCTGTCGGCGCGCCTGGCGCTGGCTTGGAAGGCCGAGGGCAGCCTGATGCTCCATGTCGAGCAACTGAGCGTCGCGCAACTGGCGCTGGCCACGGCCGAACCCACCGAGATCCGCAAGCTGGAAGTGCGCGACGCCCGCGTCGACGTCGTCAACCGGTCGGTGGACATCGGCCGCGTGCAGGTGGACCGGCCGCGCCTGGCGCTGGCGCGCGATGCCCAGGGGCGCTGGATGTTCGAAGACTGGCTGGTACCGGCGCGTTCCGAACCCGCACCGGCGCCGGTGGCCGCCCCGTGGCGCGTGGGCCTGCGTGCCTTGGAACTGGACGAGGGTGCACTGGCTTATGCCGACGCATCGACCGTCAGGCCGGTCGCATTGGCCATTTCCGCGCTCAGGCTGCGGACCGGCCCCCTGCAGCTCGACCGGCGCGACCGCCCGGTGCCCGTCGAGCTGTCGGCGGCCGTCGCCGCCGGCAAGACCACGCCCGGCCGCTTGTCGCTGCGCGGCCAGTTGGCGCTGGAACCCATGGAGCTGCAGGCCGACCTCGACTTGCAGCAACTGCCGCTGCATGCGCTGGAACCCTACTTCGGCGACGCACTCAACGTGCGGCTGCAACGCGCAGACACCAGCTTCAAGGGCAGCCTGCGCTATGCGGCGCAGCGCGGCGGCCCGGCCTTGCGCGTGGCGGGCGACCTGGGCATCGACGACCTGCGCGCCCAGCAAGGCGCCGGCGGCACCGCGCAGGCCGCCATCGGGCGCGACCTGTTGACCTGGAACACCCTGCGCCTGCGTGGCCTGGCGCTGGAGATGGCGCCTGGCGCGGCGCTCACGCTGGCTGTCAACGAGACCGCCCTCGGCGACTTCTATGCGCGCGTCATCGTCGACGAGGCCGGCCGCATCAACCTGCAGGACCTGGTCAAGGCCGCGCCGGAGCAGGCCACGGCCAACGCAGCGCCGCCGGGACCGTCGCCCAACATCCGCTTCGGGCCGATCCAGGTGCAGGGCGGCCGCGTGCTGTTCTCCGACCGCTTCGTCAAGCCCAACTACACCGCCAACCTGACCGAGCTGCAGGGCCGGCTCAGTGCCTTCGATTCTGCCGGCGCGGCGGGCGGCCAGCCGGCCATGGCCGACCTCACGCTGCGCGGCCGCGCCGAGGGCACGGCCTCGTTGGAGATCGAGGGCAAGCTCAACCCCCTGGCCAAGCCACTCGCGCTGGACATCCGCGCCAAGGTGCGCGACCTGGAACTGCCGCCGCTGTCGCCGTACTCCGTCAAATACGCCGGCCACGGCATCCAGCGCGGCAAGCTGAGCGTGGACCTGCACTACGAGGTGCTGCCCAACGGCCAGCTGACGGCGAGCAACAGCCTGGTGCTGAACCAGCTGACCTTCGGCGACCCGGTGCCTGGCGCGCCGGCCAGCCTGCCCGTGCGCCTGGCCGCAGCCCTGCTGGCCGATC
Organism: Pseudorhodoferax sp. Leaf274; assembly: GCF_001422445.1. GTDB lineage: Bacteria > Pseudomonadota > Gammaproteobacteria > Burkholderiales > Burkholderiaceae_C > Pseudorhodoferax. Next base: position 702,236 of record NZ_LMNA01000030.1, on the reverse strand, counting down.
GGCACGGCGTGATCGACCTGAACCTGCCGATCCAGGGCTCTCTGAACGACCCGCAGTTCAGCATCGGTCCGGTGATCCTGAAGATCCTCGGCAACCTCATCCTCAAGGCGGTGACGGCGCCGTTCAGCCTGCTGGCCAGCGCCTTCGGAGGCGGCGGCGAGGAGCTCGGCAAGGTGGACTTCGCCCCTGGTGTCGCCGCGCTCGACAAGGCGGCCGAGCAGCAGCTCGACAAGGTCGCCCGTGCGCTGACCGACCGGCCGGGGCTCAAGCTCTCGGTGATCGGCACCGCCAGTCCGCAGGCGGAGCGCGAAGCCCTCAAGCGCGCGCGGCTGGGGCGCATGGTGCAGGCCGAAAAGCGCCGCGAGGTCGTGGCCGCGGGCCAGCCCTTGCCCGCGCAGGGCGTCGGCGCGCCACCGACCGAGGTCGGCGCCGAGGAGTACCCGAGCCTGCTGAAATCGCTCTACGCCCGCGCCGAACTGGCCGACAAGCCGCGCAGCGCGCTGGGCGTGGCCAAGGAGTTGCCCGTGCCGGAGATGGAGGCGCTGCTGCTGGCAGACATGCAGGTGTCGGACGAATCCGTGCGCAACCTGGCCGTGCAGCGCAGCGTGGCCGTGCGTGACTACCTGGCCGCGCAGCAGGTTCCGCTGGAGCGCCTGTTCCTCGGCGCGCCGCGCACCGTGGCGTCCGAAAAGGACTGGGCGCCGCGCGCGGAACTGGAGCTGGCGACCCCGTGAAACCCTGAAGCTCGGCCACCGGCGCAAAAGCAGCGAAAATGGCGGGCTTGGCGCGCCGACCGGTGTGCCCCCTATGGATCCTGCGGCCGCCCGTTCGCCGAGGCGGCCGCTTCTTTTCGCAGAACACCCGTGGTGACAACGACTCCTTCCAAATCCCATGACTCCCAGGCGCTGGACGCGCTGACCGGGGGCGCCTTCACCGCGCCGACCTCTGGTGAGCGCGCCGCGCGCATCCGCGACTGGCTGGCCGGCAACCCGGACGCCGAGCTGATCCAGCAGGTGTTCCAGGAACTCAGCGTGCGCGACCGTGGCGCCGCCAAGCCGCTGCGCGAGAAGCTCGACGAGATCAAGCGTGCACGTGGCCAGGAAGCCATTGCGGCCGAATGGGCCGCCAAGGCCCAGGCCCTGCTCGAGCTGCCGCGCCTGAACATCGCCGACGCCATGGCCTGGCAGCGCGACGCCGCCAAGGCCGGCGCTCCGCTGTCCAAGGAACCCCTGTCCGCGCTCAAGACGCAGCTGGCCGAGCGCGTGCGCGGCATCGAGGACCTGCAGCACCGCGTGCAGGTGCAGCGCGAGGCCGCCGTGCTCCTGGCCCAGCGCATCGAGGTGCTGTCCACCAAGCCCTGGCAGGATGCCCAGGCCGCGCTGGAAGCGCTGCGCACCGACGTTGCCGCCTGGCAGCAACAGGCCGACACGCTGGCGCAGGATGCCAACTGGGCCAGTGTGGACGGCAAGTTCCCGCCGCTGCTGGACGCTTCCAAGGCCCAGCTGCTGGTGGTCTGGGACGCCTTCCAGGCCTCGCTGGAGCAGGCCCGCGTGGCCTCCGAGAACGCCGAGGCACCGCTGCCGCCTGTGCGCGTCTGGGCCGATGCCCTGCGACTGGCGCGTGGCGAAGTGCTCGAGCCCGTGGCCGCACCGGTTGCGGCGCCCAAGCCGGCGCGGCCCGCCGTCGACCCGGCCCTGCGCGAGCAGGCCGAGGCGCGCGTCAACGAGGCCCTGGCCAAGCTGCAGCAAGAAGTGGCCGAAGGCCATGGCAAGGCCAGCAGTGCGGCTGCGACCGCGCTGCGTGCCGTGCTCAAGGACCATGGCCGCCATGTCGGCGACAAGCTCGAGGCCGAGGTCCACACCGCGCTGGTGTCGGCCGGTGAACTCGAAGGCTGGCAGCGCTGGCGCGCCGATCAGTTGCGCGAAGAGCTCGTGATCAAGGCCGAAGGCCTGCTCAAGCGGCCCGAGGGCCATGCGCTGGGCGGCCGCAAGATGCAGGAAACCCTGCGCCAGATGCGCGAGCAATGGAAGCAGACCGACCAGGGCGGCCCCGCCAACCACGCGCTGTGGAAGCGCTTCGACGAGGCCTGCAATGCGGCCCACAAGGTCGTCGAGGACTGGCTGGACAAGCGCAAGACCGAAGCCGCCGAGCACAAGGCCCAGCGCCTGGCCCTGCTGGAAGAGCTCAAGGCCTGGGGTGCGGCGCACGCGGCCAGCACCGACCTCAAGGACCTGTCGCGCGGCCTGCACCAGTTCGAGAACCGCTGGCGCGATGCCGGCCACCTGGGCGAGAAGGCGTTCGTCGAGCTGCAGAACCAGTGGAAGCAGGCGCTGCGCGAAGCCGCCGCACCGCTCGAGCAGGCGCAGAAGGCCAGTGTGGAACGCCGCCATGGCCTGATCGAAGAGGCCAAGCAACTGGGCGCAGCGCCGCAGCTGCGCATCGACGCCGTCAAGGCGCTGCAGCAGCGCTGGCAGTCCGAAGCGCAGAGCGTGCCGCTGGAGCGCAAGTTCGAGCAGAAGCTCTGGGACGCCTTCCGCAAGCCGCTGGACGAAGCCTTCCAGCGCAAGACGCAGGAGCGCGAGAAGTCCGCCGCCGCGCTGAGCGAAGTCGACCGTGCCGTGCTGGATGCATCGCGCGCGCTGGAGGCCGCCAACGCCACGGGCGACGCCCAGAAGATCCGCGGCGCCATCGCCGCGCTGGAAGCTGCCACGCGTGGCCAGGCGGCAGCGCAGGCTGCTGCCGCGGCGGCGCCTGCGCAGGCTGCTGCAGCCGCCCCTGCCGATGCGGCCGCTGCTGCTCCGGCGCCATCTCCCGAGGCTGGGGACGCCCCTGCCGCCGATGCGGATGCACCCGCCGCTGACGGGGCTGCACCTGCACCTGCGCCCACACCGGCCCCCGCGCCGCGCAAACCCGTCGTCGCCATGCGTGGCGACGACCGTCCCGGCATGCAGCGTGCGCAGCCCGCGCCCGCGGCGCGTGGCCGCTTCGGCGACCGCGATGGTGGCCGTGACGGCAGCCGTGGCCGCCCTGGCGACCAACGCTTCGACCCGCGCCGCGACGACCGCGGCCCGCGTCCCGAACGCGGTCCACGTCTGGGCGACACCGCCTTCCGGGCCCAGCGCGAGGCGCTGGAGCACGCCCAGGCTGCGCTGCGCAAGCTGGCGGCCCAGGCCCACGGCGAGGTGCTGACCGGCCTGCTCGGCGCCTGGGAACAGCGCGCTGCCGACCAGGTGCCGACCGCCCAGGCGCTCGGCCACGGCGTGACGCCGGCCGTGCGCGGCCAGTGGGTGCAGAGCATCTCGGCGCCGGCCGGCGATGCGAATGCCGCCCGCGAAGCCCTGCTGCGCATGGAGATCGCGGCCGACGCACCGACGCCGGCCGACCAGGTGTCGGCCCGCCGCATGCTGCAGCTGCAGTTGCTGACGCGTCGCAACGATCCGTCGCCCGCGGAAACCTGGGCCCAGGACGCGGCCAAGGTGTTGGCCAGCCCCTACGAGGCCGGCACCGCGCGGCGCATGCAGAACGTGCTGAAGGTGCTGCTCAAGCGCTGAGCGTTGCCGCACAAGCCTGCGCCGATTGGCGCAGGCAACAAAAAAGCGCCCGCGGGCGCTTTTCTTGTTGGGGAGAGCCGGCCGGCTCAGACGCGTTTGCGGTACTCGCCCGTGCGGGTGTCGATTTCGATCTTGTCGCCTTGCGAGACGAAGAGCGGCACCGGCACTTCGAAGCCGGTGGAGATCTTGGCGGGCTTGAGCACCTTGCCCGAGGTGTCGCCCTTGACGGCCGGCTCGGTCCAGGTGATTTCGCGCTCGACGCTGGTGGGCAGTTCGACCGAGATGGCCTTGCCGTCGTAGAACACCACTTCCAGCGGCATGCCGTCTTCCAGGTAGTTCAGCGCGTCGCCCATGTTCTCGGCTTCGACTTCGTACTGGTTGTACTCGGTGTCCATGCACACATACATCGGGTCGGCAAAGTAGGAGTACGTGCAGTCCTTCTTGTCCAGCACGATCTGGTCCATCTTGTCGTCGGCCTTGAACACCACTTCGGTACCGAAGTTGGCGATCAGGCTCTTGAGCTTCATGCGCACGGTGGCCGAGTTGCGTCCGCCGCGGCTGTATTCGGTCTTCAGCACGACCATCGGGTCCTTGCCGTGCATGATCACGTTGCCGGCGCGGATTTCTTGAGCGATCTTCATAAGCGTTCTACGGAGAGGTTGGTTGCCCGGCCCGATATGGCCCCGGGGCGCAACCCTGAACTCTGTGGGCTGCGTCGAAAATTGCGAAATTCCATTGCGAAACTCCTTCTTGAAATTTCGCAAAGCCCGCGATTTTATCGCCTTTCGGTGACGAATGGGATCAACTGGCCGACGAGGTCGGGCTGTGCCAGCAGGCTTTGGCGGGCGGACTGTACGCAGGCGCGCCATTCGTCGAGCAAGGCGGGCACCAGTGGCGGCAGGTCGGGCGCGGCCAGACCGTTCCATGCGGCATGGAACGCGCGCAGCGAGGGCGGGGCCTGCAGCCAGTCCAGGAAGGCCTGCAGTTTCTCGTGGTGGGCGCCGTCGTCCTGCGGGTAGATCTGCCAGACGAAGGGCTGGCCGGCCCACAGCGCGCGCACCAGGGAATCCTCGCCGCGCACGCCGTTCAGGTCGCAGCCCCACAGCAGCGCGTCGAATGCCGGCTGGGGCCGTGGCGGCAGCCAGTGCGTGCGCAGGCCCGCCGGCAGGGGCAGGGCGCGCACGGCAGCTGCCGCCCGTCCGGGCGTGACCAGCAACTGCCCGCCCGCCTCGGCGACCCGCTGCAGCAGCGCCGGCAGCGCCGCAGGCTCGTAGCAGAACAGCGAGACGACGAGCCCGTCGTCCACCACGCCCTGCTGGCGGCGCCAGGCCTGCGCGTCGAAGTCCGCCTGGCGCCGCAGCAGGTCCGCTTCGCGCAGCAGGCCGCCTGTGCCGGGCGTGAAGCCAGGGTAGTAGAACCAGCGCGTGCGGCCGGCCGCCGGCCCCGACATCAAGGGCGAGGGCAGGGCGTGGCAGCGCGCCACATAGGCTTCGGCCGACAGGTACTCCAGGTTGACCCAGACGGGAGGCCGGTCTCCTTGGCCGAAGGCTTCGAGCCAAGCCGCAGGCGGCTCGCAGCCGAAGGCCTCGACGACGACCGCGCCCAGGCCGTCGCGCGGGGCCGCGTCGGGCCAGGGGTGGACCTGCATGCCCGCCTGGCCCTGCGGCGCCATCCAGGCCAGTGCGCTGGCATCGTCGCACCACAGGCGGACCTGCTCGCCACGCTGCGCCAGGTCGGCCGCGAGCCGCCAGCACACGCCCAGGTCGCCGTGGTTGTCGATCACGCGGCACAGGATGTCCCACTTCATGGCACCACTCCCGCGCCGGCCTGCAGGTGCTCGACCAGCAAGCGCGCCGCGCCGGCGGGCTGTTCGTCCGCGCGCAGGCACAGCACCAGCCGGCGCCGGGCCCAGGCCTCGTCGAGCGCCACGAGCCGGATCGACAGCGCGCTCTGGTAGATCTGCGCACTGCCGCGCGGCAGCACGCCCAGGCCCATGCCGGCCGCGACCATCAGGCACAGCGCGTCGTAGCCCGAGACCTGCATGCGCAGCTTGAGCGGCAGGCCGGCTTCGGCGGCCGCGCGCTGCAGCTGGTGGTGGATGGCGCTGCCCGGGTGGGTGGACACGAGCTCGTAGGACAGTGCCTGGGCCAGCCGCACCGACTTGCGTCGCGCCAGCGCATGGCCGGCCGGCACGGCCAGCACGAGCTCGTCCTCGCGGTAGGGCAGCAGCCGCAGGTGGGCGCCGTAAGGCCCCTCGTTGAGGATGCCCAGGTCGGCCGCGTTCTCGGCCACGCTGCGCGCGATGGCAGTGCTGATCTGCTCCTGCAACTGCACCTGCACGCCCGGGTGCCTGGCCATGAAGCGCTGCAGTTCGCCGGGCAGGAACTGCGTGATGGCCGAGATGTTGGCCACCAGCCGCACCTGGCCGCGCAGTCCGCTGCCGTACTCGCGCATCTGCAGCGCGATGCCGTCCAGGTCGTGCAGCACCCCGCGCGCCAGGTTCAGCAGCGCCCAGGCGGCGTCGGTCGGCTGCATGCCGCGGTTGCTGCGCGCGAACAGTTCCACGCGCAGCTGCTGCTCCAGTTCGGCCAGGCGCCGGCTCGCGGCCGAGGGGGCGATGTGCTCGCGCGCAGCGGCCCGCGCAATGGCGCTTTCTTCCATCACGGCGACGAACAGGCGCAAGGAGACCGGGTCCAGCTTCATGGGGCGCGATCGTAGCCGCCATGCCGGATTGCGATGGCGGCTTCGCACATCGGGGTTTTGCGCCGGCGCGGGCTTGGCGGATGATGCGCGCCGGTCCAGACACCGGAACAGCAGGAGAAGGAATCGATGGAGACGAATGCGCAGACGCCGCTGGCGCTGGCCGGCGTGCGCGTGGTCGAGATGGGGCAGCTGATCGCCGGCCCCTTCTGCGGCAAGACACTGGCCGAGTTCGGTGCCGACGTGGTCAAGATCGAGGCGCCCGGCGGCGGCGACCCGCTGCGCAACTGGCGCATGCTGCGCAACGGCACGTCCGTCTGGTGGCAGGTGCAGTCGCGCAACAAGCGCTCGCTGGCGCTGGATCTGCGCCAGGCCGAAGGCCAGGACATCGCGCGCAGGCTCATCGCCGAGGCCGACGTGCTGATCGAGAACTTCCGCCCCGGCACGCTGGAGGGCTGGGGCATGTCGCCCGAGGAGCTGCACCGCCTGAACCCGGGCCTGGTCATGCTGCGCATCTCGGGCTATGGCCAGACCGGCCCCTACCGCGACATGCCCGGCTTCGGCGTGGTCGGCGAGGCCATGGGCGGGCTGCGCCACCTGACCGGCGAGCCGGGCCGCGTGCCGGTGCGCTGCGGCATCTCCATCGGCGACACCCTGGCCGCGCTGCACGGCGCCATCGGCGTGCTGACGGCGCTGTACCACCGCAAGGTCAATGGCGGCCAGGGGCAGGTCATCGACGTGGCCCTGCACGAGGCCGTGTTCAATTGCATGGAGAGCCTGATCCCCGAGTACAGCGCCTTCGGTGCCGTGCGCGAGGCGGCTGGCAGTGCGCTGCCCGGCATCGCGCCGAGCAATGCCTACCCCTGCACCGACGGCTGGGTGCTGGTGGCCGGCAACGGCGACAGCATCTTCAAGCGCCTGATGGCCGCCATCGGCCGCGACGACCTGGCCACGGCGCCCGACCTGGCCGACAACGCGGGCCGCGTGGCGCGCGTCGCCGAGATCGACGCAGCCATCGGCGCCTGGACTGCCGGGCGCACGGTGCAGCTGGTGCTGGACCAGTTGGGCGCGGCGCGCGTACCGGCCGGCAAGGTCTACACCGCGCGCGACATCGCGGAGGACCCGCACTACCGCGCGCGCGGCATGCTGCTGGAGCAGACCACGCGCAGCGGCGACCGCATCACCGTGCCGGGCGTGGTGCCCAAGCTGTCGGCCACGCCGGGCCGCGTGCGCACGAGCGCGCCAGGCCTGGGCGACGACACCGACGCGGTGCTGGCCGAGGCCGGGCTGACGGTCGAGCAGATCGCGCTGCTGCGCAGCAAGGGAGTGATTGCATGAGCCCTCAGGACATCTGGCATGGCGCAGGCCGCCGTATCCACATCCAGGAGGTCGGCATGCGCGACGGCCTGCAGATGGAGCAGGCCTTCGTGCCGACCGCCGACAAGATCGCGTTGGTGAACGTGCTGTCGGCGGCGGGGCTGTCGAAGATCGAGGTCACGTCCTTCGTTTCTCCCAGCGCCATCCCCGCGCTGCGCGATGCCGAGATCGTGATGCGCGAGATCGCCCGTGCGCCGGGCGTGGTCTACACCGCGCTGGTGCCCAACGTGCGCGGGGCAGAGCGCGCCATCGAGGCCCGCACCGACGAGTTGAACCTGGTCATGTCGGCCAGCGCCACGCACAACCTGGCCAACCTGCGCATGACACAGGCACAGTCCTTCGCTGCGCTGGCCCAGGTCATCGGCACGGCGCAGGCGGCGGGCGTGCCGGTCAACATCTCGCTGTCCTGCGTGTTCGGCTGCCCGATGGAGGGCGATGTGGCGCCCGAGGCCGTGTTCGGCTGGGTGCAGCGCTTCGCCGACCTGGGCGTGGCCGGCATCACGCTGTGCGACACCACGGGCATGGCCTACCCCACCCAGGTGCGGCAATTGGCCGCGCAGGCGCGGGCGCGCTGGCCCGGCGTGCTGTTCACGCTGCACTTCCACAACACGCGCGGCATGGGCCTGGCCAATGTGCTGGCCGGCATCGCGGCGGACGTGCAGTGCTACGACACCTCGCTGGGCGGCCTGGGTGGCTGCCCTTACGCACCCGGCGCGTCTGGCAACGTCTGCAGCGAGGAGATCGTGCACGCGCTGCAACTGATGGGCTACGACACGGGCGTGGACCTGGCGCTGCTGATCGCGGCAGCCCAGCGCCTGCCCGCGCTGATCGGGCACGACCTGCCGGGCCAGATCGTCAAGGCCGGCCGCCGGCTCGACCTGCACGCCGTGCCGGCGGACTTCGAGGCGACACGCGCCCGCGCCCTGGCACGCGCCTGAACGTTTTTGACAACACCAGGAGACCAACATGCCTCTTTCCTTCCTGAGCCGCCGGCTGCTGCTGTCGGGCCTGGCGCTGTGCGCGATCGGCGCGCACGCTTCGGACGCCTACCCGAGCAAGCCCATCACGCTGATCGTGCCGCAGGCGGCCGGCGGCGCCAACGACGCCATCGCGCGCGTGCTGGCGCAGCGCCTGTCCGAGCAGCTGGGCCAGAGCGTGTTGGTCGACAACAAACCCGGTGCCGGCGGCACGCTGGCCACGGCCAACACCGCGCGCGCCAAGCCCGATGGCTACACGCTGCTGGTGACGGCCGACAGTGCGCATGTGATCGGCCCGGCGCTGTACAAGAGCCCGGGCTTCGACCCGGTCAAGGACTTCACGCCGGTGGCGCCCATCGCCACCGCCGGCTACACGCTGGTGGCCACCCCGTCCTTCCCCGCCAACAACGTGGCCGAACTCATCGCGCTGGCCAAGGCCGCGCCGGGCAAGTACAGCATCGCCTCGGCCGGCAACGGCACGCTGAACCACCTGATCGGCGAAATGCTGCAGAAGGCCGCCGGCATCCAGCTGCAGCACGTGCCCTACAAGGGCTCGGCCGCGGCGGCGACCGACGTGGCGGGCGGCCAGGTGCCCTTGTCGGTGCAGAGCCTGCCCTCGGTCATCGGCCTCGTGAAGAGCGGCAAGCTCAAGGTGCTGGGCGTGGTCAACGCGAAGCGCGTGGCCGCGCTGCCCGAGGTGCCCACCATCGGCGAGACGCTCAAGGGCTTCGGCCAGGCGCCCTGGTACGCCATGTTCGCGCCGGCCGGCACGCCCGCGCCCATCGTCGCGCGGCTGCAGGCTGCCGTGGCGGCCGCGCTGGACCAGAAGGAGACGGTCGACAAGCTCGCCGGCGTGGGCTGCGAGCCGTTCAAGGGCTCGGCCCAGCAGCTGGCGGCGCTGGTGCAGTCCGACCTGCCCAAGTGGGCGCGCGTGGTCAAGGAAACCGGCGCCCAGGTGGATTGAATGTTGACAAGGAGACCGTTCCCCATGCATTGCGTTCGTCGCTCGCTCCTCGCGCTGGCTGCGCTGACCCTCACCGCCGGCACGGCGCTGGCACAGGCCTATCCCCACAAACCCATCACCATGGTCGTGCCCACGGCCACCGGCGGCACGACCGACCTGTCGGCGCGCATGCTGGCGCAGGCCCTCACGCCGGTGCTGGGCCAGTCCGTGATCGTGGACAACAAGGGCGGTGGCAATGGGGCCATCGCGGCCGGCATCGTCAAGCGCGCGCCAGCCGACGGCTACACGCTGCTCATGCAGTACTCGGGCTACCACGTGATCTCTCCGCACCTGACCCGGGTGCACCAGTGGGAGCAGGCCGACTTCCAGCCGGTGGCCAACGTGATCTCGGCGCCGCAGATCATCGTGGTGCGCGAGGGCCTGCCCGTGAAGACGCTGGCCGAGCTGATCTCCTATGCCAAGGCCAACCCGGGCAAGCTCAACTACGCCTCGTCGGGCAACGGCTCGCTGCAGCATGTGACGGGCGCCATGCTGGAGCAGCAGGGCGGCGTCAAGATGGTCCACGTGCCCTACAAGGGCACGGGCCCGGCGCTGCAGGATCTTCTGGGAGGGCAGGTGGACCTGACCTTCGGCACGGCCCCGCCCTTCATGCCGCACATCCAGGCCGGCAAGCTGCGCGTGCTGGCGGTCACGGGCAAGCAGCGCCTGCCCAGCCTGCCCGACGTGCCGACCACGGCCGAAGCCGGCCTGCCCAAGGTGGACGCGACCTCGTGGTTCGCGCTGTTCGCGCCGGCCGCCACGCCCAAGGCCGTGGTCGACAAGCTCGTCGCCGATGCGCGCGCGGTGGTGCAGAGCCCGGAGTTCCGCAGGAAGGCCGAGGAGCAGGGCGCGACGGCCGACTTCCAGGACCCGGCGCAGCTGGGCGCCAAGGTCAAGGCCGACCTGGCCGGCTGGGCCGAGGTGGTCAAGAGCGCCCGGATCGAAGCGGAGTGAGCGCAGCGCCGGGCCGCCCCAAGCAAGCGCGCGTCCCCTCGGGCGGCCGCGAACCTCTCGCAGCGGGGAGCGTGGGGGGCGATGTCCGTGCATGGCCACAATAGGGCCATGCATTCCGATGAACTGCTCGCCCAGGTGGCCGCGCTGCCCGCGCTGCCGGGCGTGTACCGCTATTTCGACGCCGCCGACCAGCTGCTCTACGTCGGCAAGGCGCGCGACCTGAAGAAGCGCGTCTCCAGCTATTTCCAGAAGACCCACGGCGGCACGCGCATCGGCCACATGGTGGCCAGCATCGTGCGCATGGAGACCACGGTGGTGCGCTCCGAGGCCGAGGCGCTGCTGCTCGAGAACAACCTGATCAAGGCGCTCGGCCCCAAGTACAACATCCTGTTCAGGGACGACAAGAGCTACCCCTACCTCAAGATCACCGGGGCCGGACCGACCGAGCTCTCGACCTCGCGCCAGACCGCGCCCACCGACTTCCCGCGCGTGGCCTACTACCGCGGCGCGGTGGACAAGAAGCACCGCTACTTTGGCCCCTTCCCGAATGCCTGGGCGGTCAAGGAGTCCATCCTGCTGCTGCAGAAGGTGTTCCGCCTGCGCACCTGCGAGGACACGGTCTTCATGAACCGCACGCGGCCCTGCCTGCTCTACCAGATCAAGCGCTGCTCGGGCCCCTGCGTGCACTACATCGCCCCCAGCGACTACGCCGAGGACGTGCGCAATGCCGAGCGCTTCCTCGACGGCGAGACCCAGCAGGTGCTGCAGGGCCTGGAGCAGCGCATGATGGCGCACGCCGAGAAGCTGGAGTTCGAGCAGGCCGCCGAGCTGCGCAACCAGATGGGCGCGCTGTCGCGCGTGCTGCACCAGCAGTCGGTGGACACGGGCTCGGACAAGGACGCCGACATCCTGGCCGTCAAGGTGCACGGCGGGCGCGCCTGCGTGAACCTGGCCATGGTGCGCGGTGGCCGCCACCTGGGCGACCGGCCGTACTTCCCCAGCCATGTGGACGATGCCGTGGCGCTGCACGCGGCCGAGGCCGAGAGCGATGCCCAGGCCGCCGCGCCGGTCGAGGTGCAGGTGCTCGAGGCCTTCATCGCCCAGCACTACACGGGCGTGGCGGTGCCGCCGCTGCTGATCACGAGCGAGGCCGTGTCCAAGGACCTGCTTGCGGCTCTCTCGGCCGACAGCGGCCAGCGCGTGGCCGCCCAGCACCAGCCCCGCGAGCAGCGCCGCCAGTGGCTGGAGATGGCCGAGAAGAATGCAGCGCTGCAGCTGGCCCGCTTGCTCGCGGAAGAGGGCTCGCAGCAGGCGCGCACGCGCGCGTTGGTCGAGGCGCTGGACATGGCGCCGGATGCGCTGGAGCAGTTCCGCATCGAGTGCTTCGACATCTCGCACACGGCAGGCGAGGCCACGCAGGCCTCGTGCGTGGTGTTCCAGCAGCACAGGATGCAGAGCTCGGAGTACCGGCGTTTCAAGATCGAGGGCATCACCGGTGGCGACGACTACGCCGCCATGCGCCAGGTGCTCACGCGGCGCTATGCCAAGTTCTCGCCCCAGGCCATCGCGCAGGCTGCGGCCGAAGCCGTGGCCGCCGAGCCGCAGGCCGAGGAGGCGGCCCCGCCGCCGTCCAAGGCCCGCATGCCCGACCTGGTGCTGGTCGATGGCGGCCGTGGCCAGGTGTCGATGGCGCGCGAGGTGTTCCAGGCGCTGGGCCTGGACATCGGCCTGATCGTGGGCGTGGAGAAGGGCGAAGGCCGCAAGGTCGGCCTGGAAGAACTCGTGTTCGCCGACGGCCGGCCCAAGGCGCAGCTGGCGCGCGATTCGGCTGCGCTGATGCTGGTCGCGCAGATCCGCGACGAGGCCCACCGTTTCGCGATCACCGGCATGCGCGCGGCGCGCGCCAAGGTGCGCACGGGCGGCAGCCGCATCGAGGAGATCCCCGGCATCGGCCCCAAGCGCCGGGCCCGGCTGTTGCAGCGCTTCGGCGGCGTGCGCGGCGTGGCGGCGGCCAGCGTGGACGACATCGCCACCGTCGAAGGCGTCTCGCGCGAGCTTGCCGAACGCATCTACAAAGCCTTGCACTGAGCAGGCGGCCGGCGCCAAAAGGGCGTTCGGCCGCATGCCACAATGCCCGCCATGTTCTGGACAATTCCCACCATCATGACGTGGACGCGCATCATCGCGATCCCCATCATCGTGGGGGTGTTCTACCTGCCACTGCCGGTGGCCACCTGCAACCTGATCGCCACGGTGCTGTTCGTGGTGTTCGCGGCCACCGACTGGCTGGACGGCTACCTCGCGCGCAAGCTCAACCAGACCTCGGCCTTCGGCGCGTTTCTCGATCCGGTGGCCGACAAGTTCCTCGTCTGCGCCAGCCTGCTGGTGCTGGTGCACCTGAACCGGGCCGACGTGTTCGTCGCGCTGATCATCATCGGCCGCGAGATCGCGATCTCGGCGCTGCGCGAGTGGATGGCGCAGATCGGTGCGTCCAAGAGCGTGGCGGTGCACATGATCGGCAAGCTCAAGACCACGGTGCAGATGGTGGCCATCCCCTTCCTGCTCTACGACGGCCGGCTGTTCGGCTTCATCGACACCGCGCTGTGGGGCATCGTGCTGATCTGGATCGCCGCCGTGCTGACGGCCTGGTCCATGGGCTACTACCTGCGCAAGGCCATTCCCGAGATCCGGGCGCACGCGCGCTGACGCGACGACACAAGGAACCGACATGAGCAAGCAACGCATCGCCGTGATCGCCGGCGACGGCATCGGCAAGGAAGTCATGCCCGAGGGGCTGCGCGTGATGGAGGCGGCCGCGAGCCGCTTCGGCATCGACCTGCAGTTCGACCACTTCGACTTCTCGAGCTGGGACTACTGCGAGAAGCACGGCAAGATGCTGCCCGACGACTGGAAGGACCAGATCGGCGGCCACGACGCGATCTACTTCGGCGCCGTCGGCTGGCCCGAGAAGATCGCCGACCATGTGTCGCTGTGGGGCTCGCTGCTGCTGTTCCGCCGCGAGTTCGACCAGTACATCAACCTGCGGCCCGCGCGCCTGATGCCCGGCATCGTGGCGCCCGTGGTGCGGCGCGACGGCAGCGCCCGCGCGCCCGGCGAGATCGACATGTACATCGTGCGCGAGAACACCGAGGGCGAGTACTCCTCCATCGGCGGGCGCATGTACGAGGGCACGCCGCGCGAGATCGTCATGCAGGAGACCGTGATGTCGCGCCATGGCGTGGACCGCGTGCTCAAGTTCGCGTTCGAGCTGGCCCAGTCGCGGCCCAAGAAGCACCTGACCAGCGCGACCAAGTCCAACGGCATCGCCATCACCATGCCGTACTGGGATGAGCGCGTGGCCGCGATGGCCAAGTCCTACCCGGGCGTGAAGCTGGACAAGTTCCACATCGACATCCTGACCGCGCACTTCGTGCAGCGGCCCGACTTCTTCGACGTGGTGGTGGCCTCCAACCTGTTCGGCGACATCCTGTCCGACCTGGGTCCGGCCTGCACCGGCACCATCGGCATCGCACCGAGCGCCAACCTGAACCCGGACCGCACCACGCCCTCGCTGTTCGAGCCCGTGCATGGCTCTGCGCCGGACATCGCGGGGCAGGGCATCGCCAACCCGATCGGCCAGATCTGGTGCGGCGCGATGATGCTGGAATTTCTGGGTCACAAGGACGCGCACGACGCCGTGCTCCAGGCCATCGAGGCCGCGCTGGAGCCTGGTAGCGGGGCGCCCCGCACGCCGGACATCGGTGGCAAGGCCTCGACATCGGACCTGGGCCGCGCCATCGCGCAGGCCCTCTGAGCACGCTTGCAATTTGGTGGATATGGGTGAGCGCAGGGCATCTTGGCGCCACCCCAAATGCGTCTAGAATCCGCGTCCGCGCCGCCTGAGAGACCAGGGCTTGCGAGCCTGTTTCGAGGCGGTAGCGGCATCGCCGACGCCGCAACAATTCGTGTCCACTCCCCCCGCCAGATGCGCGCCGCTTCTCGTGCGGGCCGTGGAAACATTTCGTGTCGAATCCGACCACACAACCCAAGTGAGGGACACTTCGTGAACAAGACTGAACTCATCGAACACATCGCCAACAACGCCGACATCTCCAAGGCTGCCGCCACGCGCGCGCTGGAGTCGACCATCGAGGCGGTCAAGAAGACCTTGAAAAAGGGTGGCACGGTGTCGCTGGTGGGATTCGGTACCTTCGCCGTTGGCAAGCGCGCTGCCCGCACGGGCCGAAATCCCCGCACCGGTGCGGCGATTAAAATCAAGGCTGCCAAGGTTCCCAAGTTCCGTCCGGGCAAGGCGTTGAAGGACGCCTTGAACTGATCCATCGGACCCGTTTGCAGGTGGGGTGCTTAGCTCAGTTGGTAGAGCGGCGCTCTTACACGGCGTAGGTCGGCGGTTCGAGACCGTCAGCACCCACCATCCATCTCGGCCAAGGCGAACGATCCGTTCGCCTTTCGTTTTTCTGCGAGACCACTTTCATGTTCGATTTCGTCCGCCAGCACACCAAGATCATGATGGGGCTGCTGTTCCTTCTGATCATCCCGTCGTTTGTGTTCTTCGGACTGGAAGGCTATACGCGGATGAACGAAGGCGGGCATGTGGTGGCCCGCGTGGCCGGCTCGGAGATCAAGCAGATCGAATGGGACAACGCGCACCGCAACGAGGTGCAGCGCATGCTGGCGCAGTCGCCCAACCTGGATCCGCGCCTGCTGGATTCGCCCGAAGCCAAGTACGCCACGCTGGAGCGGCTGGTGCGCGACCGCGTGCTGGCTGCCGCGGCCGATGACGCCAAGCTCGTGACCACCGACGGCCGCCTGGCGCGCGCGCTGCAGGAAGACCCGGCCATCGCCAGCCTGCGCAAGCCGGACGGCAGCCTGGACGTGGAGCGCTACCGCCTGCTCGTGGGGGCCCAGGGCATGACGCCCGAGATGTTCGAGGCCAACGCGCGCCGGCAGATCTCCACGCGCCAGGTCATGGCTGGGGTGGGCGAATCGGCGATCGGTGTGGCCGCTGCCGCGGACGCGACCTTCGGCGCTTTCCTGCAGCGGCGTGAAGTGCAGGTGGCGCAGTTCGCGGCCAGCGATTTCAGCGCCGGGCTCAAGCCGACCGAGGCCGAACTGGAAGCCTGGTACAAGGACCATGTCGCGCAGTTCCAGGCGCCGGAGCAGGCCAAGATCGAGTACGTGGTGCTGGACCTGGACGCGGTGAAGAAGAACACTGTGGTCAACGAGGACGACCTCAAGACCTTCTACGAGCAGAACAACGCGCAACTGGCCGGCAAGGAAGAACGCCGTGCCAGCCACATCCTCGTCAATGCGTCGAGGAACGCTCCGGCCGAAGAGCGCGCCAAGGCCAAGGCCCGCGCCGAGCAGTTGCTGGCAGAGGTCCGCAAGAACCCGGCCGGCTTTGCCGACGTGGCACGCAAGAATTCGGAGGACAGCGGTTCCGCGGCCAGCGGCGGCGACCTGGACTTCATGGCCCGTAGCGCCATCGACAAGCCCATCGCAGATGCGATCTTCGGCCTCAGCAAGAAGGGCGACATCAGCGACGTGGTGGAGTCCGACTTCGGCTACCACGTGATCCAGCTGACCGACATCCGCGCGCCCAAGGTGCCGAGCTTCGCCGAGATGCGCACGCAGCTGGAGGCAGACCTCAAGTCCCAGCAGGCGCAGCGCCAATTCGCGGAGACCGCGGAGGCCTTCACCAACACGGTCTACGAGCAGTCCGACAGCCTGAAGCCCGTGGCCGACAAGCTCAAGCTTCAGATTCGGACGGCCACCGTCTCGCCCGTGCCACCAGCCGGTGCCACTGGCCCTCTGGCGAATGCGCGCCTGCTAGAGGCCGTGTTCTCATCCGACGCCACGCAGCAAAAGCGCAACACCGAAGCCGTCGAGACCGGCACCAACCAGTTGGTTTCCGCGCGCGTGGTCGAGTACAGCCCGGCCCGCACGCAGGCGCTGGCAGAGGTGCACGAGCAGGTCAAGGCGCGCTGGACCGCGCAGCGCGCGGCCGAGCTCGCCAAGCAGAAGGGCGAAGCCCAATTGGCCGAATGGAAGACGCAGGGCGAGAAGGCCAAGTTGCCGGCGGCCGTGACCATCGCCCGTGACGACACGCACCAGTTCCCGGCCAAGCTCATCGACGCCGCCCTGCGCGCCGACCCCGCTGCGCTGCCGGCACTGCTGGGCGTCGATCTGGGCGATCAGGGCTACGCGGTGGTCCGCGTGGACAAGATCGCGCCGTCGCGGCCCCTGCCGGCAGAGGCGGCGGAACAGGTACGCCAGCAGTACGCCCAGACCTGGGGTGCGGCCGAGACGATGGCCTACTACAACCTGCTCAAGGAGCGTCTGAAGGTGCGCATGGACGTTGCCGCGCCGGCCGGAACACCGGCGCAGTGAGTGTTGAAAGCTGGGCTATAATGCTGAGCTTCCGTGGTGGCTGTAGCTCAGTTGGTAGAGTCCCAGATTGTGATTCTGGTTGTCGTGGGTTCGAGCCCCATCAGTCACCCCACAGAATTGCCAGGAAGCCTGCTTGATGCAGGCCCAGCGGCCAGATGCCTGACCTTTCAAGGGTCAGGCATTTTTTTTGCCTTGTCTTGAGACAACGCTGGGCCCCACTTTGGGGCCGACTGACCGGCGGCTCTGGGGGCCATGGCGACGAGCAACCGCGCATTCGCTGCAACAGCAAGCAGCCAACTTGGCCTGCGCCGCGTGCAGATGTGCTAGGGTGTGCCGTTGTTTCGCGTGCCTCGCGGTCGATCGGCCGTGGCCGCACAGGCACAGGGGAGAACCAGTGTGAGCAGCAGCGTGGATCCGTTGGGCGAGCCTGCCATCGAGGGCGCGTTGGCGGCGGACCACTTCTATGTCGATGAAGGCGCAGAGGCGCCGGATGCGCAAGGCATGCCGGCCGAGTTGGTTTCGGTGTTCGACAACCTGCCCGTCATGGTCTGCTGCATGGACTTCGGTGCCGAGGTGCCGGTGCTGTACTGGAACCGCGAATGCGAGCGCTGCTCCGGCTACAGCGCAGCCGAGATCGTGGGCAATCCGGGGGCCTTGCAGCTGCTTTATCCCGAACCCCTGTACCTGGCCCGCAAGACAGCCGACATCGTGGCCCAGGGCCCGCATTTCCGCGGGCTCGAGTGGACCTTGACCAGCAAGGCCGAAGGCAAACGGCGCATCGCCTGGTCCTCGGTCGACGGCCTGGCAGGGCCGGACGGCAAGCGCTGGTGCCTGGGCCTGGACATCACCGCGCATTCGGAATCGCACCGCCAGCTGCGCGACCGCGACAAGCTGTTGACATCGGTGTTCCGCCATCTGCCGGACATGGTCTATCTCAAGGATGGCGATGGCCGTTGGCTGCTGGCCAACCCGACCGCGCGCGCCGTGCTGGGCCTGGCGGAGCAGGACGGCCGCAGTTCGAGCAGCCTGGAGGTGGTCGAACCCAGCCGTCCGGCCGCCATCGACATGGACCACAGCGCGCTGACGGAAGAGGCGACCTGGCAATCGGGCCGCATCTCGCATGTGCAAGAGGCCAGCGACGATGGCCACGGCAACCTGCGCTACTACGACGTCATCCGTGTGCCGACCTTCGGCCGGCGCGGCCAGCGGCTGCATCTGCTGGTGGTGCGGCGCGACGTGACCGACCAGCGCATCGCGGCAACCAAGCTGGAACTGGCCGGCCGCGTGCTGGAGCAGAGCACCGACGGCATCATCATCACCGACGCGGACAACCGCATCATCATGGTCAACGCGGCGTTCTCCGAGATCACCGGTTACCAGGCCGAAGAGGTGCTGGGGCGCGACCCGAAGTTCCTGGCGTCCGGGCAGCACGACAAGGCGTTCTATGCGCAGATGTGGTCCGTGCTGGCCGGGCAGGGCCGCTGGAGCGGCGAGATCTGGAACAGGCGCAGCAATGGCGAGGTCTATCCGCAGTGGCTGAGCCTGTCGGCGCTGCGCCAGCGCAGCACCGAGGAGATCACGCACTACGTGGCGGCTTTCTCCGACCTGAGCTCGCGCAAGGCGGCCGAGGAGAAGATCGCCTACCTCTCCAGCAAGGACGTGATCACCGGCCTGCCCAACCGCGCCCAGGCCACGCTGCAGGCCAGCCTGGCGCTCAAGCATGCCGAGCTCAACAACGACCGCGTGGCCCTGATCGTCATCGACGTCGACAACTTCAAGAACCTCAACGACTCGCTGGGCCACAGCGTGGGCGACCAGTTGCTGCGCGAGATCGGCGCGCGCCTGCTGGGCCAGGCGCGTGAGCGCACCATGGTCGGCCGCCTGAGCGGCGACGAGTTCATGGTGTTGCTGCCCGGCGTGCATGGCACGACCGAGGCGGCGCACGCCGTGCGCGCGCTGATGGACCTGCTGGGCCAGCCGGTGGTGCTGGGCGACCTGCCGGTGAACATCTCGGTCTCTGCCGGCATCGCCATGTTCCCCAGCGATGGGGGCGACTTCGACACGCTGTTCGGGCGGGCGGATGCCGCCATGTTCGCCGCCAAGCGCAAGGGCCGCGCGGCCTACCAGTTCGCCAGCGCGCTGATGAACGAGGCCGCCATCGACCGGCTCCAGATCGAGGCCGCGCTGCGCCGCGCGATCGACAACCAGGCGCTGCGGCTGGAATACCAACCCCTGGTGCACCTCGCCAGCGGGCGCATCGTTGGCGCCGAGGCGCTGTGCCGCTGGGACGATCCCGAGCGCGGCGCCGTGCCGCCGGGCCTGTTCATTCCGATTGCCGAGGACTGCGGCCTGATCGAGGCGCTGGGCGGCTGGGTGCTCAAGACCGCCACGCAGCAGCTGCGCCAATGGCACGACGCCGGCCACACCGAGATGATGATGGCGGTGAACCTGTCGGCACGGCAGTTCCAGCGCGGCGTGGTGCTGCAGCAGGTGGAGGACGCGTTGGTGGCCTCGGGCATCGCGCCGGACCGGCTCGAACTGGAGCTGACCGAGACCGTGCTGCTGCACGATGGCGACGCGGTCATGGCCACGCTGCGCCGGCTCAAGGCGCTGGGCACCAAGCTGTCGATGGACGACTTCGGCACCGGGTATTCCAGCCTGGCCTACCTGCGCCGCTTCAAGTTCGACAAGATCAAGATCGACCGTTCTTTCGTCTGCGACCTGATCGACGATCCGGACAACGCCGCGATCGTGCGCGGCATCATCTCGCTGGCGCAGAGCCTGGGCCTGTCGGTGCTGGCCGAGGGCGTGGAGACCGAGGCCATCGCCCAGCGCTTGCGGCACCTGCAGTGCACCTTTGCGCAGGGCTACCTGTTCGACAGGCCGCTGCGGCCAGAGGCCTTCGGCGCGCGGCTCGGCGCGCCCTGAACGTTCAGGCTGCGGGGTTCACCAGCACCAGCTTGCCCTTGACGCCGCGCGAGCCCATGTGGGCGTAAGCGGCCTTCAGTTCGGACATGGGCATGGTGCTGTCGATCACTGGTTTGATCTTGCCCTGTGCGTACCACTGCGCCAGTTCGGCCAGTGCGGCGGCACTGGCCTTGGGCTCCTGCCGGGCAAAGCCGCCCCAGAACACGCCGACGATGGACGCGCCCTTGAGCAAGGCCAGGTTCAGTGGCAGCGACGGGATCGGTCCCGAGGCGAAGCCGACCACGAGGTAGCGGCCGCGCCAGGCGATGGAGCGGAACGCCGGCTCGGCGAAGTCGCCGCCCACCGGGTCGTAGATGACGTCGGGACCCTTGCCGTCGGTGAGCTTCTTGATGGCCTCGCGCAGTCTACCCGAAGGCGTGTCCTCGCTGTAATTGATGGTCGCGTCCGCACCCAGCGAACGGCACAGCGCGCACTTCTCTTCGCTGGATGCCGCGGCGATCACACGCGCGCCCATGGCCTTGGCGATCTGGATCGCCGAGGTGCCCACGCCGCCGGCCGCACCCAGCACCAGCACCGTCTCGCCGGCCTTCAGTTGCGCGCGGTCCACCAGCGCATGGTGCGAGGTGGCATAGATCATGATGAAAGCCGCTGCGTCGACATGCGGAAAACCGGCCGGCAGCGGCATGCAGGTGGCGGCCTGCGCCAGCGCATGGGTGCCGAAGCCGCCGGTGCCGGCCAGGCAGGCGACGTTCTGGCCGACCGCCACGTTGCGCACGCCTTCGCCCACGGCCTCGACCACGCCCGCGAACTCCGAGCCGGGCACGAAAGGCAGCTCGGGTTTCATCTGGTACTTGTTCTGCACGATCAGCAGATCGGGAAAGTTCAGGCTGGCCGCATGGATGCGCACCAGCACCTGGCCAGGGCCGGGCTGCGGCGTCGGCAGTTCCTTCCAGACCAATGCATCCACGCCCACTGGGTTCTCGCACAACCATGCTTGCATCTCGTGTCTCCTTGGGTTCAGCCTTGACAGATGGGGCTGCATGATAGGCGGCGCGTGCAGCGGGCTGCTCGGTGGTTTGTCCCCCGGGAGACGCCTGGTGCCGGCCCCGTGCAACCCTACAATGCGCGCACTTCGAGCCATGCCCATGAAGATCCTGATCTGCAACGACGATGGTTACCAGGCGCCCGGTGTCGCCGCGCTGTACGACGCCTTGAAGGATGTCGCCGAGGTCGAGGTCATCGCACCCGAACAGAACAACAGCGCCAAGTCGAACGCCTTGACGCTGAACGCGCCGCTCTACGTGCACCAGGGCGCCAACGGCTTTCGCTACGTCAACGGGACGCCGGCCGACTGCATGCACATCGCGCTCACCGGGCTGCTCGGGTACCGGCCCGACCTGGTGGTCTCCGGCATCAACAACGGTGCCAACATGGGCGACGACACCATTTACTCGGGCACGGTGGGCGCGGCCATGGAGGCCTACCTGTTCGGCATTCCGGCCGTGGCGTTCTCGCAGACCGAGAAGGGCTGGCAGCACCTGGATGCTGCCGGCGCCACGGCCCGAGCGCTGGTGCTGCAGCTGATGCAGCGGCATGCCGTGGACGACGCCCCCTGGCTGCTCAACGTCAACATTCCCAACCGGCCGCTGGACCAGCTCAAGCCGGCCAAGGTCTGCCGCCTCGGCCGCCGCCATGCCGCCGAACGCGTGATCACGATGGACAGCCCGCGCGGCGAGACCATGTACTGGATCGGCGGTGCCGGCGCAGCCAAGGACGGTGCCGACGGCACGGACTTCCACGCCACGGCCCAGGGCCATGTGTCGATCACGCCCTTGCAGGTGGACTTGACCGACCATCCGCGGCTGGCGCACTGGGCGGACCTGCTCGCCGGCGTGTCGGGCGGGTCGCGTTCCGCCGTGTGATGGCCACGCGCCCGAGCTTTCCCGCACGCTTGAACACCGGCCCGGCGCCAGCGGCTGCGCCCACGCGCGCGCGCGCTGCCGTGCTGCCATCCGCTCCCCTGCCGCCGGCCCGCGCCGATTTCAGTGCCATGCGCCAGCGCATGGTGCGCCGCCTGGCCACGGGCGGCGTGCAGTCGCAAGCGGTGCTGGCGGCCATGGGCACGGTCGAGCGCGACCGCTTCATCGACAGCGCGCTCGTGGCCCAGGCCTACGAGGACACCAGCCTGCCGATCGGCTTGAACCAGACCATCTCCAAGCCCAACGTGGTCGCGCGCATGTGCGAACTGCTGCTGGGCGCCGAGCTCGCGCGCGAAGGCAAGCCCGCGCGCGTGCTGGAGATCGGCACGGGCTGCGGCTACCAGGCGGCCGTGTTGTCGCTGCTGGCACGCGAGGTCTACAGCATCGAGCGACTGCGCGGTCTGCACGAGAGAGCCCGCGAGAATCTGCGCCCGTTCCGGCTGCCCAACGTGCACCTGCTGTTCGGCGACGGCATGGCCGGCTATGCCAAGGGTGCGCCCTATGCAGCCATCATCGCCGCGGCCGGCGGCGAGGCCGTGCCGCAAGCGTGGCTGGACCAGCTGGCCGTGGGCGGGCGCCTGGTCGCGCCTGTCGCGGGGCAGGGTGGGCAGCAGGCGCTGGTGGTGATCGACCGCACGGCCCAGGGGCTGCGCCAGCAGTTGCTGGAGGCCGTTCATTTCGTGCCTTTAAAATCCGGCGTTGCTTAAACGGAGTGTGTTCATGGTGGTGGGCGAAGGGCGGCGATGGCACGGGGTGGTGGCGCTGATGGTGGCGTTGGCCCTGAGTGCGTGCGCGAGCCGCAATGTGCCTGTGCGGGGCGCACCGGTGGAAAGCCGCGGCACCAGCGCGGGCGAGCAGATCGCGACGGCGCCGGCGGAGGCGCCCGCAAGGCCGGTCGATCCGAATGCCGGCAAGCCGGGTTACTACACGGTCAAGCCGGGCGACACGCTGATCCGCATCGGCCTGGACACCGGACAGAACTGGCGCGACATCGTGCGCTGGAACAACATCGAGAACCCCAACCTGATCGAGGTGGGCCAGGTGTTCCGCGTGGTGCCGCCGGGCGCCCATGTGGCCGAAAACGGTGTGGTCACGCGGCCCGTGGCGCCGACCAGCAGTGCGCAGGCGACGCCATTGGGCCCGGCCGGGTCGGCCAGCGCCCCGAGGCCGGCCGCGAGCACGGCGGCGGCGCCGGCTGCACCGGCGGCTGTTGAGCCTGCACCCGCTCCCGCTGCACCGCCGGCCGTGGCCTCGACGGGTGGCAGCGACGACATGGCCTTCATCTGGCCTGCCTCGGGCACCATGATCGGAGGCTTCGACGAAGCCAAGAACAAGGGTGTGGACCTGGCCGGCAAGGCCGGCGATGCCGTACTGGCCGCAGCCGACGGCAAGGTGGTCTATGCCGGTGCCGGCCTGCGCGGCTACGGCAACCTGATCATCCTCAAGCACAACAACACCTACCTCACGGCCTATGCCCACAACCAGGCGCTGCTGGTCAAGGAAGACCAGACCGTGCGCAAGGGCCAGAAGGTGGCTGAAATGGGCAACAGCGACGCCGACCGCGTGAAGCTGCATTTCGAGATCCGGCGGCAGGGCCGGCCTGTCGATCCGCTCAAGTACCTGCCGCCACGCCCGGCTCCATGACATGAAGAAGCGCAACGCATCCAGCCCAGCCCCCGAGCCGGATGCGTTGAAGGCGTCGTCCCCCGCGTCGGAGATGCCGCCGTCCGGCGAACGGGCGGCCTTGCTGGACGACGTGCCGCTCGAAGGCGAGTCCAGCGACATCCTGACCATGTACCTGCGCGATGTCCGGCGCACCGCGCTGTTCACGCCGCAGGAAGAGTTCGACACGGCAACGCGCGCGCGCGCCGGCGACTTCGACGCGCGCCAGTCGATGATCGAGCACAACCTGCGGCTGGTCGTCAGCATCGCCAAGAACTACCTGGGGCGCGGCGTGCCCATGAGCGACCTGATCGAGGAGGGCAACCTGGGCCTCATGCACGCCATCGACAAGTTCGAGCCCGAGCGTGGCTTTCGCTTCTCGACCTATGCGACGTGGTGGATCCGCCAGTCGGTCGAGCGTGCGGTGATGAACCAGGGCCGCGTGATCCGCCTGCCTGTGCATGTGGTGCGCGAGCTGCAGCAGGTGCTGCGGGCAAGGCGTACCCTGGAGAACGATGCGGCCTTCCAGGCGATCCGTCCCGAAGGCGTGCGCGTGGACGACGTGGCCTCGCTGCTCGGCCGCGACGTGCAGGAGGTCGCCGATCTGCTGGCGCTGGCCGAGACGCCACGCTCGCTCGACGCGTCGCTGGACCGCTCCGACGAGGGCGGCACGCTGGCCGACACCTTGACCGACGACCAGGCCCCCGATCCGTCCAGCATCACCCATTCGCACGAGGTCGAGCAACTGCTGGAGACCTGGATCGGCGCCCTGTCTGCGCGCGAGCGCGAGGTGCTGGATGGGCGTTTCGGGCTGCACGACCGCGAGCCGGAAACGCTGGACACGCTCAGCGAGCGGCTGAACCTCACGCGCGAGCGTGTGCGCCAGATCCAGAACGAAGCGCTGCGCAAGCTCAAGCAACACCTGGGGCGCAACGGCGTCGACAAGGACGCACTGCTGTAGTTGCAGGTCGGGGAGGACGGCCTGAGACAATCGGGCCATGTCCGACGCTTCTCCCCACGATCTTGCCGCTGCCCCAGACGCATCCAGCGATGCAGCCCCACCACCGCCCTGGCTGGAGGTGCATGCGGTGGATCTCGAGGCGCAGGGGGTTGCACGCCGCCCGGACGGCAAGGTGGTGTTCATCGAGGGGGCCTTGCCGACCGAGCGCGTGCTCGCCAACGTCCACCGCAAGAAGAGCCATTTCGAGCATGCCAGCCTGACGGCGGTGTTGCGCGAATCCGCACAGCGCGTGCAGCCGGCCTGCCCGCACTTCGGCCTGCACGCAGGCGCATGCGGCGGCTGCAAGATGCAGCACCTGCATGTTTCGGCGCAGGTCGCCGTCAAGCAGCGCGTGCTCGAAGACAACCTGTGGCATCTGGGCCGCCTGCGGCCCGAGCGCGTGCTGCGTCCGATCGAGGGCCCGGCCTGGGGCTACCGCGACCGCGGCCGCTTGTCGGTGCGCTATGTGCGCAAGAAGGGCGAGGTGTTGGTCGGATTCCACGAGCGCAAGAGCCGCTACGTGGCCGACATGCGCGAATGCCGCGTGCTGCCCCCGCATGTCAGCGCGCTGCTGCTGCCGCTGCGTGCCCTGATCGGCGCCATGGATGCGCGCGAGACGCTGCCGCAGATCGAACTGGCCGTCGGCGCGGATGTGACGGCACTGGTGCTGCGCCACATGGAGCCGCTCAGCGCAGGCGACCTTGCGCAGCTGCGTGCGTTCGCGCAAACGTACGGCGTGCAGTGGTGGCTGCAGCCCAAGGGGCCGGACACCGTGCACCTGCTGGACGCCGACGGGCCGCAACTGAGCTACCGCCTGCCCGAGTACGGCATCGAGATGCCATACCGGCCCACCGACTTCACGCAGGTCAATGCCCACATCAACCGCGTGCTGGTGCACCGGGCATTGAGCCTGCTGGCCGTGCAGCGTGACGAACGCGTCATCGACTGGTTCTGCGGCCTGGGCAACTTCAGCCTGCCGCTGGCCACGCAGGCGCGGGAGGTGCTCGGCATCGAAGGCAGCGAGGCCCTGGTGGCCCGTTCGCGCGACAACTACCAGCGCAATGCGGCCGCGCGCGGCGTCCACGGCCCCCTTGCGCCGACGCGGTTTGCCGCGCGCAACCTGTTCGAAATGACGCCCGAGCAACTCGTGGCCGATGGCACTGCGCAGAAATGGCTGGTCGATCCACCGCGTGAAGGCGCGCATGCCTTGGTGCAGGCCCTGGCACAGCTTCGGCAGGGTCCCGAGCGCTCCGGCTGGCAGCCACCGCAGCGCATCGTCTACGTCAGCTGCAACCCTGCCACGCTGGCGCGCGACGCCGGCATTCTGGTGAACGAGGCCGGCTACCGCTGTGCGGCGGCCGGTGCGGTGAACATGTTCCCGCACACCGCGCATGTGGAAAGCATCGCGCAGTTCGAACTGGCGCCGCGCTAGGGCAAAGGATCAGGAGCCGCGTGCGCCCCGGCGCTCTGCCTTGCCTTCCGGGCTACTGGCCACCGATTCCTCCGTGGTCTCGGCCTTGGGCGAGGGGATGACGGCCTGCACGCCCTCGATCTTGTTCTCGCGCATGTACTGGTCCATCTCCCGCCAGCCCGCGAAGATGGCCGCGCGCGGCGCCTTGGGGTTGAGCGTGTAGCAGTCTTCCAGCGAGCGCAGCGCATGCCGGCAGCCGCCGCCCGTGGCCTTGGCGTCGGCCTCGCGCGCCATCACCTTGGGATCGGGATAGACGCCCGGGATCTCACAGCCCGCCAGCAACAAGGCAACGCTCAGGATGGCGAGAAGACGTGCAGACATGGGCGGCCTCGGACAAGGGATGTGTTCATTATCGGCACAGGTACGCCTGACATTGAATGCAAATTGCGCCCCAAAGAAAAAGGCCCCGAAGGGCCTTTCGCTGAACGCAGGAGCGGGGCTCAGTCGCGCTCGCCGCCCATGATGCCCAGCAGGGCCAGCAGGCTCTGGAACACGTTGAACAGGTCGAGGTACAGGGCCAGCGTGGCGCTGATGTAGTTGGTCTCCCCGCCGTCCATGATGCGCTTGAGGTCATACAGCATGAAGGCGCTGAAGATGCCGATGGCCGCGACCGACAAGGCCATCATGCCGGCCGTGGAGCCCACGAACACGTTCACGATGCCGCCGACCAGCAGCACGATGGCGCCGACGAACAGCCACTTGCCCATGGACGACAGGTCGCGCTTGATCACCGTGGCCAGGCTGGCCATCGCCAGGAAGACGCCTGCGGTGCCGCCGAAGGCCGTCATGACGAGTTCGGCGCCGTTCGAAAAGCCCAGCACCATCGCAATCATGCGCGACAGCATCAGGCCCATGAAGAAGGTGAAGCCCAGCAGCACCGGTACGCCGGCTGCCGAGTTCTTGGTCTTCTCGATCGCGAACATGAAGCCGAATGCGCCACCAAGGAACACGATCAGGCCCAGGCCGCCGGTCAGCGAAGCCGTGATGCCCGTGGACACACCGACCCAGGCGCCCAGCACCGTCGGCAACAGGCTCAGCGCCAGCAGCCAGTAGGTATTGCGCAGCACCTTGTTGCGCTGCTCCTGGGAAACTTCAAAGCCGCCGTAGCCGGCGTCGTAGGTGCGTACTTGATTGGTCATGAATGGACTCCTCATTGCCTTGATCGGCAGTTGCGGGAATTCTAGGGAGATTCAAGGGCCAGGCCGCAATACCACTGCGGGGTCCACCCTTATTGCCCGAGGGGAATTTCCGGGGCGCGGCCCCGCCTCCAGGGGACCCGGTTTTGTTTATGCTCGCCGTCTTTCCTTTGCAAAGAGCACCATGAAAACCAAGTCCTTTCTCGAACTCTCCGACCTGAAGGCGATCGCAGCCGCCGCCGAGGCAGAGGCGCTCAAGAACAACTGGGCCGTGACGATCGCCATCGTCGACGATGGCGGCCACCTGCTGTGGCTGCAGCGCCTCGATGGGGCACCCGCCGTGTCGGCCCACATCGCCCCCGCCAAGGCCAATACCGCCGCGCTGGGCCGCCGTGAGAGCAAGGTGTACGAGGACATCGTCAACGGCGGGCGGACCGCGTTCCTGAGCGCGCCGGATCTCAAGGGCCTGCTGGAAGGTGGCGTACCCATCTTGAAGGACGGCAACTGCCTCGGTGCCGTGGGCGTAAGCGGCGTGAAGTCGACCGAAGACGCGCAGATCGCCCGCGCCGGCATTGCTGCCATCGGCCTGTAAGCGCATCCGCCACCAAAACAAAAGCCGGCCCATGTGGCCGGCTTTGTCGTTCGTGCGTGGAAAAAAATGCGTGGCTGGCGGGGCAAAGCCCGGTGGCTGGCAAAAACGACCCTTGGAGACTGGAAGCCAGTCTTGGAGTCGCCCCACGATGAAACCTATTTGGTCAAGATCAGCTTGCCGAGCTTGGTCGTCTGCAGGCGGTAGATGGCGCCGTTGTGCTTGATCTCCACGGCCTTGTGGCCGCGCAGCAACTCGTGGCTGTCGACCGCCAGGGCATCGGCTGCGCTGACTTGCGGCATGCCCGCAGCGGCAAAACGTTGGAGCGCGGCGGCGTTGCCGGACATCAGGGTATGGGTGGCTGCGTGCATGGTGTCGGTCCCTTGGTCAACTTGCGATGGAGTTAATGATAACAATTCGCAATTCGAAGTCAAGAAATGGGGCGAAGTATTTTTCGCCCCCCGTGCCATCAGGGTTTCGGTTCGGTGATGAAGCCGATCTTGCGCACGTTGGCCTGGCGCGCGGCCGACATGGCCTGGGCCACGCGCTCGTAGCGCACCTCGCGGTCGCCGCGGATATGCAGCTCCGGCTGCGGTTCCTTGGCGCCCTCGGCCTGCAGGCGGGGTAGCAGTTCCTCGTCGGTGATGCGCGTCTCGTTCCAGTAGTAGCCGCCATCGGCGGCCACTGAGAGGCGAACGGTCTCCGGCTTGGCGTCCTCCTGCTCGCTGCTGGCGCGGGGCAGGTCGATGTTCACCGCGTGCTTCATCACCGGGATGGTGATGATGAAGATGATGAGCAGCACCAGCATGACGTCGACCAGCGGCGTCATGTTGATCTCGTTCATCACCTCATCGGCGTCGTCCTGGGTGCCGAAGGCCATCTCAGGCTCCCTTCTTCATGGCCACCACGTTGGCCGTGCCGCCCGTTGCCACGCGGGCGCCGGTCACGAAGTAGGCGTGCAGGTCGTGGGCGAAGCTGTTGAGCTTGTTCAGCACCGACTTGTTGCCGCGCACCAGCGCGTTGTAGCCCAGCACGGCCGGAATGGCGACTGCCAGGCCCAGCGCCGTCATGATCAGCGCCTCGCCGATGGGGCCGGCCACCTTGTCGATGGTCGACTGGCCCGACAGGCCGATGGCCAGCAGCGCGTGGTAGATGCCCCACACCGTGCCGAACAGGCCCACGAACGGGGCGGTGGAGCCCACCGAGGCCAGGATCGCCAAACCGGATTGCATGCGGGCCGTGGTGGCGTCGATGCTGTTGCGCAACGTGCGCGTGATCCAGTCGCTGACATCCAGCGTGTCGTGCAGGTGCGCCTTGGTGTTGCGGTGGTGGGCGGTGGCTTCGCGGCCTTCCTCTGCCAGGCTCAGGAAGGGGTTGCTTGGATCCTTGCCCAGCTTGGCCATGCCGGTGGCGAAGTCCTCGCTGTGCCAGAAGCCGTCGGAGGCGTTGGCCATCTTCTTGTAGCGGATGATGTCCAGCGTCTTGATCAGGATCACGACCCAGGACGCCAGCGACATGACGAGCAGCATGATGGCCACACCCTTTGTCACGATGTCGCCTTGTTGCCAGACGTTGGCGAGGCCGAAATGCGATTCCATGCGTTACTCCAGAAGGAAAGAAGAAAGTTATTCGAGGACGTAGTTGACCGGCGCTTCGTACCACATGGCCTGGACCACGCCGTTGACCTTGCCGGGGACATAGCGGCACTTCATGACGTAGTCGATGGCCGAGCGGTCGAGCCGGTCGAAGCCGCTGGAGCGCTTGATCTCCGCGCGCTCCGGCTGGCCATTGGTGCCGATCAGCACGCGCACCAGCACCTTGCCCTGCTCGCCCAGGCGCCGGCTGATGGCGGGGTACACGGGGCTGGGGTTCTGCAGGTAGCTGGCGTCGCTGGAAGGCAGCTGGATCTTGGGCGGGGCCGGAGGGGCGGGCGGCGGCGGCTCGGGGGCCGGTGCGACCGGTTGCTCGATGGGCGGCAGCGGCGCCGGCGGCGCGACCACGCCGGTGGGAGCCGCCGGTGCCGGTGTGGGATCCTGGATCGCCTGGGGTTGCGGCGGCGGTGGCAGCGTCGGCGCCTTGGGCTTGACCACGGGCTTTTGCACCTTCGGCGGCGTCGGCGGGGCCGGCGGGGGCGGTGGTGGCGGGGTGGGCTTGGGCGGCTCGACGAACTGCGACAGGATCTCCACCGGCACGATCACCTCGACGGCACGGACCAGCAGGCCGCTCTGCAGCGCCCACAGGGCCGCTGCGTGGAAGGCGATCACGCTGCCGACGATGACCGTGTTGCGGCTCAGGCCACTGCGTTCGGGATAGGTGCTGGAAGCCATAGTGAAAAGGACAAATGCCGAAGCAGGCGCCGAGCCGGCGCCTCATGGAAAAACGCGCTGAAGGGAGTGTCGCGGCCAGGGCCTATCTGCGAAAGATCCACCAGGCCGAGCCGACGACCAGGATCAGGCTGCCGCCGAGAGAGAACAGTTCCATGCAACGCCTTCCGTGATGCTGCTGGCGAGCTTGGGAACCGGGGCGTCGAGACCGCGGTCATCGGGCCCGGTGGCGCTGTGCAAGGCCGCGACGGGATGCATGCGGCTGCATTGGTCGACGACCTCGCGCGCGCATCCTTCGCACCGACCACATTGCGTGGCCACGCCCAGTTCGAGCTGGATGTCGTCGAAGCTCAGACCGGCCCGCACATGGCGGACGATTTCGCGGTCGGAGATCCGGTTGCACACACAGACGATCATGGCGGTGAAGGCGGGTTGGTGGCTGGCTGGTAAGTGTTGCCCGCGATTATAAATACGAATTCATCGCATTTGTGAAACTTATTGGTGCGAAGGCGCGTGCGGTGTGGGGCTTTGGGGCTCTACCGGGTGGGGCGCCAGAGCATGTGCGGGCTGCAGTCGCCCAGGCTGGCGCAGCCGCACAAGGCCATGGCGATCTCCAGTTCGTCGCGCAGCAGGCGCAGCACATGGGCCACTCCCACAGCGCCGGCATTGGCCAGGCCCCAGGCCACTGGCCGCCCGACCAGCACGGCGCGGGCGCCCAGCGCCATGGCCTTCAGCACATCGGTGCCGCGGCGGATGCCACCGTCCACCAGCACGGGCAGGCTGGTGCCGATGGCATCGACGATGGGGGGCAGCAGCGCTGCCGTCGGGGGCATCGTGTCCAGCGTCCGGCCGCCGTGGTTGGAGACGATGAGCCCGGCCACCTGCAGCGCCGCCGCCTGGCGCGCATCGTCGGCATGCGTCACGCCCTTGAGCAGCACCGGCAGCCGGCTGATGGATTGCAGCCACTGCACGTCGTCCCAGGTGGGGGCGTACTGCAGCAAGGCGTCGAACATTGCGCTCTGGCCTGGGGCCAGGGTGACAGGCGGCGCCGGCGGCAACGTCGCCAGATGCACGGCGGCGGCATGGGGTGGCACCTGGAAGCCGGCGCGGCGTTCGCGGTCGCGCGCGCCGCTGGTGGGGGCATCCACGGTCAGCACCAACGCCTCGTAGCCGGCCCGCTCGGCACGCTGCACCAGCTCGCGCGTGAAGCCGCGGTCGTGCTGCAGGTAGAGCTGGAACCACAGCGGGCCGCGGCCCGGCTCGTGCGCGATGGCTGCCGCAATGGTTTCCAGCGGCGTGCTGGTCTGGGTGCTCAGCACCAGCCCGGCGCCCAGCGCGGACGCCGCGTGCGCCGTGGCCAGTTCGCCGTCGGCATGCGCCATGCGCTGGAACGCCACCGGCGCCACCAAGATGGGGTGGGCCAGTGTGCGGCCCAGCAGTTCCACTCGCGTGTGCCCGCCTTGCAGCGGGCGCAGCACGCGCGGATGCAACTGCAGCGCGTCCCAGGCGGTGCGGTTGGCACGCAGCGTGATCTCGTCGCCCGCGCCGCCGCTGAAGTAAGCCCAGGCCTTGTCGCCCAGCCTGGTGCGCGCGTGGGCCTCATGGTCGGCCAGGGTGGCCAGGCCGGCGGGCAGGCGGTCGACGGCAGGAACAGGCGGTGGGGCTGCGGGCATGCCGCCAGTATCGCAACGGCGCCGGCTCAGGTCTCTGCCCAGCGCCGCACCAGGTTGTGGTACAGCGCGGTCAGGCGCAGCACCTCGTCGCTGTCGCCGCCGCGTGCGCGGAGCTTCTGGATGGTCTGGTCCAGTTCGAACAGCATGTGGCGTTCGGTGTCGTCGCGCACCAAGCTCTGCAGCCAGAAGAACGAACCCACGCGGGCGCCGCGCGTGACCGGCTCCACCCGGTGCAGGCTGCTGGATGGGTAGAGGATCAGGTCGCCAGCCGGCAGCTTGACCTCGTGCGTGCCATAGGTGTCGGACACGACGAGCTCGCCACCGTCGTAGTCATCGGGATCGGTCAGGAACAGCGTGCACGACAGGTCGGTGCGCAGGCTGCTGCCGTCGGGCAGGTGGCGCATGGCGCTGTCCACATGCATGCCGTACTGGCCGCCGCCCTCGTAGCGGTTGAACAGCGGCGGCTCGAAGCGCCGCGGCAGGGCGGCGGCGTGGAACAGCGCTGAGCGCGACAGCGCCGCCAGAATCTGCTGGCCCAGCTGGCGCGCCAGTGGCGTGCCGGCCGGCAGCTGCAGGTTGCGCTTGACGGCAGCGCCCTGGGCGCCCGCCGTGCTGCGGCCGTCTTCCCAGTCGGCGGCAGCCAACGCGGCGCGCATGGCCTGCACGGCGGTGGCATCCAGCACTTCGGGAACGTGCAGCAACATGGTGGGCTCCAGGCTCAGAACTGCAGCTTGGCCGTCACCACCGCCGAGCGTGGCGTGCCGATGGTGGCGCGGTTGCCGGCGTTGTTGATGCGCGCGATGTAGAACTTGTCGGCCAGGTTGAACACGTTGAGTTGCAGCGAGAAGTTCTTGTTGATCTCGTAGCCCAGCATGGCGTCCAGCACGGTGTAGCTCGGGACCTCGGGCACGAAGGCCACGGCCGCCGCGTTGGTCGAGCGGGCCTGGGTGTCGACGTAGCGCACGCCACCGCCCACCGTCAGGCCGAAGGGTAGCTTGTAGGTGCTCCACAGCGTGGCGGTCAGCTTGGGCGAGTAACGCACGGCTGCCCCGGTGGTCGTGGCCGTCCGCGAGCCCTCGATGACCTTGGCACTGGTATTGGCCAGGCCGGCGATCAGTTGCCAGGCCGGCGTGATCTGGCCGATGGCGCTGAATTCCACGCCCTGGACCCGGGTCTTGCCGTACTGGTCGACCGCGCCGGTCACCGGGTCCGGCGTGCCGACTTCGTTGGTGTTGTCGGTGCGGAACAGCGCGGCGGTCAGTGCGAGGCGTTTGTCCAGCACATCCCACTTGGTGCCGATCTCCGCGCTACGCGCCTTCTGCGGATCCATGTTGGGACTGTTGCTGTTGCCGGCCGTGCCCGAGAGCGCGAAATCGCTGCCCGGCGGCCGGGCCGACGTGGCGTAGGCAACGTAGATGCTGCCGTTGGCCGCTGGCTTGTAGACCGCGCCGACCTTGCCGGTGAACAGGTCGCCGGAGTCCGACAGATTGACGGGAGCCGTGGTCGTGCCGGTGGCGGGCAGGCTCAGGTACTCGGTGCGGTAGTGCTCCCAGCGCACGCCGGCGTTGACCTGCCAGGCCGGGCTGAGCTTGACCGTGTCGAACAGGTAGGCGGCGGTGGTGGTGACCTCGCCATTGGTACTGGCGCCGTTGG
This sequence comes from Pseudorhodoferax sp. Leaf274, assembly GCF_001422445.1. Classification (GTDB taxonomy): domain Bacteria; phylum Pseudomonadota; class Gammaproteobacteria; order Burkholderiales; family Burkholderiaceae_C; genus Pseudorhodoferax. The sequence goes on along the minus strand of NZ_LMNA01000030.1, from coordinate 668,848 downwards.
GTGTCACGGTGACCAGAGGGCGGCCCATGTCCGGCGCATACAGGCTGGTATAGGCCTGGTACGCCGTGCCGACCAATCTGCCATTGCTGGCATTGATGTTGGCGGCCATGGTGCCGTTGTGTTGCTTCTCGCGCGCGAACTCCAGCCCACCGCTGAAGCTGTGCTCCAGCCCGCCGAGCTTCAGATCTGCCGTGATGTTGGTCTGGTTGGCCAGGATTTCGTTGCGCTGCAGCTTGCCCTGCGGCAGCAGGCGCACCAACCAGGTAGAAGGATCGGCGAGGTTCGGCGCGATCACGGTGCTGGAGAACGGCGCGGTCAACACCAAGTCCTGCTTGGTCCGGCCCCAGCGCGTGATGTTGCGCACTGTCACGCCGGGTGCCAGGTCGTGCTCGATGCGCGCCGTGAACATGTCGGAATCCACGTCGTCGTGGTCGGAGGCCCAACCGTAGTAGTTGCTTTCATCGACCGCCGGGATCTGCGTGCCGCCCAGGGAGGTCACTGACCAGCCCGGCAGGCGCGTCGTCACGAAGCCGCCATCGGGCCGGTTGCGCCGGTTCATGTGCAGGTAGGAGAAGTAGGTCCGCGTCGGCGTGCCCAGGCCCAGGGCCAGCGAGGGTGCAAAGCCCCAGCCCTTGTTCTTGACCTCGTCGCGGTCGACCACGCCGCTGTCCTGTGCCATCAGGTTCAGGCGGAACGCGGCGGAGCCGGACTCGTTGAGCTTGCGGTTCAGGTCCAGCGTGCTGCGCTTGAGGCTGCCGCTGCCCAGGCTCACGGTGGCATTGGCGTCGTTCTCGGCGAACGGCACCTTGCTCTGCAGGTTGATGTAGCCGTTGGGCGAGCCGCGGCCGATGTCGGTGCCGGCCGGGCCCTTGACGACCTCGACCTGCTCGATGTTGAACATGTCGCGCGTGATGGTGCCTACGTCGCGGATGCCGTCCACGAAGATGCTGCCCTGCGCGTCGAAGCCGCGCAGGTAGACCGCATCGCCGGTGGCGGTGTTGCCGTTCTCGCCCATCTGCAGGGTGATGCCGGGCGTGTTGCGCAGCGCATCGGTCAGCGTGGTGGCGGCCTGGTCGCGCAGCACCTCCTTCCTGATGACCGTGACGGTCTGCGGCGTGTCGACCAGCGGCTGCGTGAACTTGGGCGAGGAGACGCGCTCGGGCTTGTACTCGGTCTCGGTGGTCGACTGGACCTGGACTTCGCGCAGCGTGCCGGCGGTATTGGCCGGCGTGTTCTGGGCGGCAACCGGCAGCGCGATGGCGACCAGGGTGGCCGCCGCCGCGCTGCTCGCACGCGGGTGCTTGCGGCTGGTGATGTAGGACATGGATGCTCCGATGGATCTGCGGTGGTGAGCTGGCTGGCTGACGCAGATCGGCCCCGGTGGCGGGGACGCAAGGAGCGGTTGGCGGGCTGGGAAGTTGCAGCCGCCGGTCACCGGCGGCACAAGGCGCGCAGATGATATTTATTCTCATTCCTGAAGGCCAGTGTGACGTTGTGTGACAACAACGTCACGCGCCTGGTCGGACGCGGACACCGCCGATGGCCAGCATGGCGACTGGGCCCCCGCAAAAGAGCCACCCCCACGGTGTGGCTGCTGCGTGAAGGTGGTGGCTCCGGGCGGGCGCTGCGCCGCGCAGCGCCAAAAAAAACGGCGGGAGAACCCGCCGTTGTCGATCCGGCCGCCGTCGGCCGTGATGCTTTGCGATCAGTCCAACTCGCCCATCTGGCTCTGCAGGTAATTCTGCAGACCGACCTTCTGGACCAGGTCGATCTGGGTTTCAAGGAAATCGATGTGCTCTTCGGTGTCGTCCAGGATGCCTTGCAGCAGGTCGCGCGAGACGTAGTCGCGCACGGTTTCGCAGTGGGCGATGCCGTCCTTGATGGTCGCCTGGGCGCCGTATTCCATCTTGAGGTCGCAGTTCAGCAGTTCGGGCACGTCCTCGCCGACCATGAGCTTGCCCAGGTCCTGCAGGTTGGGCAGGCCGTCGAGCATGAAGATGCGGTCCATGAGCTTGTCGGCGTGCTTCATCTCGCCGATGGACTCCTCGTACTCCTTCTTGGCCAGCTTGGTCAGGCCCCAGTGCTTGAGCATGCGGTAGTGCAGGAAGTACTGGTTGATGGCCGTCAGCTCGTTCTTGAGCTGCGCTTGCAGATGTGCGATGACTTGGGGGTCGCCTTGCATGGGGTGTTCCTTCTTATGTGCTGTGGTGTGGATCAAGACGCGCATTGTCCTGTGGCGGCGACGACTGCGCCAACCAATGCCCCCGTGTTTGTGGTGTGGCTGCGGGTGACATTGATAGGCGTTCCTGCTCAGCGCGCGCCCGGCAGCGCCTGCGCATTGGCTTTTTCAATGCAGGCCATATCGGCAAACGATTGGTCCTGGCCCAGGGACGAGGGTTAAAGTTCGGGCTTCGCGAATTTTCCAACTGCCTTCATAGGAACAACATGTCTTTGATCAACACGCCAGTCCAACCCTTCAAGACCACCGCCTTCGTGAACCGCACCGGCAAGGGCGAGTTCATCGAAGTGACGGAAGCGAACCTGAAGGGCAAGTGGTCCGTTCTGATCTTCATGCCGGCTGCCTTCACGTTCAACTGCCCGACTGAGATCGAGGACGCAGCCGAGAACTACGCCGAATTCCAGAAGGCCGGCGCCGAGGTCTACATCGTCACGACCGACACGCACTTCTCGCACAAGGTCTGGCACGAAACCTCCGACGCCGTTGGCAAGGCCAAGTTCCCCTTGGTCGGCGACCCGACGCACCAACTGAGCAATGCCTTCGGCGTGCACATCCCCGAAGAAGGCCTGGCCCTGCGCGGCACCTTCGTGATCAATCCCGATGGCGTGATCAAGACGCTGGAGATCCACTCCAACGAGATCGCCCGTGACGTCTCGGAAACGCTGCGCAAGCTGAAGGCTGCCCAGTTCACCGCCGCCAACCCCGGCCAGGTCTGCCCGGCCAAGTGGAAGGAAGGCGCCAAGACCCTGACGCCTTCGCTGGACCTGGTCGGCAAGATCTAAGCAGCCGGCAACGGCAGGGCGCACACGCTGCGCCCACGAGCCGGACAGCGTCATGGCGGCCATCCGCCATGCCGTCCGGCTTTTTTTCGCCCGTCCGATCCCCAAATAACGCATATCCAAAGGAATTCACCATGCTCGACGACCAACTCAAGACCCAGCTCGGCGCCTACCTGGAGCGCGTCACGCAGCCGTTCGAGCTGGTGGCTTCCCTGGACGACAGCGAGACTGCCCGCGACATGCGCAGCCTGCTGGAAACGGTCCAAGGCCTGCGCAGCGACAAGATCGCATTGCGCCTGGACGGCAACGACGCGCGCAAGCCCTCGTTCAGCGTCCAGCGCACCGGCACGAACACGCAGTTGCGCTTTGCCGGCCTGCCGCTGGGCCACGAGTTCACCTCGCTGGTGCTGGCACTGCTGTGGACCGGCGGCCACCCGCCCAAGGTCGAACAGGACGTGATCGACCAGGTGCAGGCGCTGGACGGCGACTACGCCTTCGAGGTCTACATGAGCCTGACCTGCCACAACTGCCCCGACGTGGTGCAGGCCCTGGCGCTGATGGCTGTGCTGAACCCGCGTGTGAAGACCACCGTCATTGAGGGCGGCGCCTTCCAGCAGGAAGTGAACGACCGCGAGATCATGGCCGTGCCCATGGTGTTCCTGAATGGCAAGGTGTTCGGCTCGGGCCACATGACGCTGCAGGAGATCGTCGCCAAGCTGGACACCGGTGCCGCAGCGCGCGATGCCGCCAAGCTGTCGGCCAAGGCGCCCTACGACGTGCTGATCGTGGGCGGTGGCCCGGCCGGTGCCGCCGCCGCCGTGTACGCGGCGCGCAAGGGCATCCGGACGGGCGTGGCGGCCGAGCGGTTCGGCGGCCAGGTCAACGACACGCTGGCCATCGAGAACTACATCTCGGTCCTCGAAACCGACGGCCCCAAGTTCGCCGCCGCGCTGGAAGCCCACACGCGTGCTTACGACGTGGAGATCATGAACCTGCAGCGCGCCGACAAGCTGGTGCCCGCGACCGAGCCCGGCGGCCTGGTCGAGGTGCAACTGGCCAACGGCGGCGTGCTCAAGGGCAAGACCGTGATCCTGTCCACCGGCGCACGCTGGCGCAATGTGAACGTGCCCGGCGAAGCCGAGTACCGCAACAAGGGCGTGGCCTATTGCCCGCACTGCGATGGCCCGCTGTTCAAGGGCAAGCGCGTGTCGGTGATCGGCGGCGGCAACTCGGGTGTGGAGGCCGCGATCGACCTGGCCGGCATCGTGAGCCACGTCACGCTGGTCGAGTTCGCCGACCAACTCAAGGCCGATGCCGTGTTGGTCCGCAAGCTGCACAGCCTGCCCAACGTGACGGTGCACACCAACGCGCAGACCACCGAGATCACCGGGGCCGAGGGCAAGGTCAACGGCCTGCGCTACAAGGACCGCGCGACCGGCGCCGAGCATCTGGTGGCGCTGGAGGGGGTGTTCGTGCAGATCGGCCTGGTGCCCAACACCGAATGGCTCAAGGGCACGGTGGAGTTGTCCAAGTACGGCGAGATCATCGTCGACGCACGCGGCCAGACCTCGGTGCCCGGCGTGTTCGCGGCTGGCGATGCGACGACCACGCCGTACAAGCAGATCGTGATCGCGGCGGGAGAGGGCGCGAAAGCGGCACTCAGCGCGTTCGACCACCTGATCCGCAGCCCGGCGGCGGCCCACGCCTGAGTGCGGCAGGTGCCTCGCGCTCGGAAGGGGCGCGGTGGCTGCCTTCCTACAGCCGGGGGCCCTGGAGCGTCGTAGGCTAGGGACCATGTCTTCTCATCCCTGGCGCCTGTGGGGCCGGCTGCGCGAACAGCTCTGGTTCAAGCCGGCGTGGTGGAGCGTGGTCGCCACGTTCGTGGCCCTGGCGGCCGTGCTCGCCAACGGTGTACTGCCCGATGGGGTTCTGCCCGACGTGGAGCGGCAAACCCTGCAAGGCCTGCTGACCATCATCGCGTCCAGCATGCTGACCGTCAGCACCTTCTCCCTGTCCATCCTGGTACAGGCGTTCTCGTCGGCAGCAGGCAGCGCAACGCCGCGTGCGCTGCGCGTGATCATGGGCGACGACAACGCGCAGACGGCGGTGGCCACCTTCATCGCGGCGTTCATCTATGCCGTCATCGCGCTGTTGGCGCTCGGCTTGGGCTACTACGGTTCGACCGGGAGGTTCGTGCTCCTGCTGGTCACCATCGCAGTCGTCGTGCAGGTCATCGTGATGCTGATCCGATGGATCCGCACGCTCTCCCAGCTTGGCCGCATGGGCCATACGGTCCAGCAGGTGGAGGCCGCCGCGAGTGCGGCCCTGCGCGACCATTGGCGCGATCCGGCGTTGGGCGGCAGGGCGCTGGAGACGGTGCACGGCCTGCCCGGCATGCCGCTGCGTGCGGTGGCCACCGGCTATGTGCAACATCTGGATGTGCCGGCCATGCAGACGCAGGCACAGGCGCAGCAATGGGAAATCCGGCTGGTCCTTCGGCCTGGCGCATTCGTCGTGCGAGGGCAGGTGCTTGCCATGGTCGCCGACGCACAAGGGCGGGCCGCGGTGCTGGCGCCAGAGCAGGAGGCGGCGCTGCGCCGTGCCATCGAGGTCGGGGCGGAGCGCAGCTTCCTCCAGGACCCACGTTTCGGGCTGCTGGTGCTCAGTGAGATCGGCCAGCGGGCGTTGTCTGCGGCCGTGAACGACGCCGGCTCCGCCATCCAGGTGGGTGGCTCCATCACGCGGGTCCTGGTCGACGCCTGGGCGCAGCACCGGGCCGGGCCGCCGTCCGATCCGCCGTCGGCCGATCGGTGCGACCGCGTCTACGTGCCGGCCCTCGACGATGCCGACTTCGTCCGCGATGCGTTCGCACCGCTGCAGCGCGACGCTGCGGGACTGGTCGAAGTGCACACGCGCTTCACCAAGCTGCTCGGCGCCATCGCCGGGGCCACGGGCGGCGTGCTGGCGGAAGAGGCGCGCCGCCTGGCCTGGCGTGGCTGGCTGCTCGCGCGTGAGCAGACTGTTCTGGAGGAAGAACGTGATGCCTTGCAGCGGCTCGCGCGGCAGGCCAGTGGGCGTGCGGCTCAGTAGGTGAGCCGTTCGGGCCGCACTTCCTGCAGGATCGTGGTTGCGATTTCCTCGATCGACTTGGTCGTGGTGCTGAGCCAGCGGATGCCGCTGCGCCGCATCATCGACTCGGCCGCGGCGACCTCCATGCGGCAGTTGTCGAGCGCCGCATAGCGCGAGTTGGGCCGGCGTTCGTTGCGGATCTCCGAAAGGCGCTCGGGGTTGATGGTCAGGCCGAACAGCTTGGCGCGGTGCGGCACCAGCGCTGGCGGCAGGTGGTTGCGCTCGAAGTCCTCCGGAATCAGCGGGTAGTTCGATGCCTTGAGCCCGTATTGCATGGCCAGGTAGAGCGAAGTGGGCGTCTTGCCACTGCGGCTCACGCCGACCAGGATCACGTCGGACTGCTGCAGGTCGCGGTCGCTCTGGCCGTCGTCGTGCTCCAGCGAGAAGTTGATCGCGGCGATGCGGTCGTTGTACGCCTGGCTCTTGCTGATGTCGGAGAAGCGCCCCACGCGGTGGTGCGACTTGATGCCGAGCTCCACCTCCAGCGGCCGCACGAAGGTGCCGAACATGTCCAGCAGCATGCCGTGGCAGTGCTGCTCGAAGAACTGCAGCACCTCCACATTGACGATGGTGGTGAACACCAGCGGCTTGCGGTTCTCGACCTCGGCCGTATGGTTGATCTGCCGCACCGCCTGGTGGGCCTTGTCGATGGTGTCCACGAAGGGCAGGCGCACGTGGCGCGTCTTCATGTCGAACTGCGCCAGGATGGCGTTGCCGAAGGTTTCGGCCGTGATGCCCGTGCCGTCGGAAATGAAGAATACGGTGCGGGTCGTCATAGGTGCTCCAGAAAACTGCGGGGCCATTTTGCAGGAACCGGGCCTACACGCCATGCCCGGGCTGGCCCCTACAATGCCGCCCCAATGTCCCAGATTTTCACCATGTGGCGCGCGCACACACAGCAACGACAACCACGTTGCGCCGCCGGCATGGACGACGTTGCTGACGGCGGGGCGTCCTGCGGGCGGCGTGCAGACGGTTTTTCAACCTTTGGAGCTTTCCCATGTCTGCACTCTTTGAGGCGACCGCCCTGGTCGTACCGTTTGAGAACCTGAGAATGACCGACGTCGAGTCGGTCGGCGGCAAGAACGCCAGCCTCGGCGAGATGATCTCCCAGCTGCCCCAGGGCGTCCGCGTGCCCACGGGCTTCGCGACCACTGCCCATGCTTTCCGCGAATTCCTCGCGCACGAAGGCCTGACGCAGCGCATCGCCCAGCGCCTGGCCACCCTGGACATCGAAGACGTGCGCGCGCTGGCAGCCGCGGGCGCCGAGATCCGCCACTGGATCGAGGCCCAGCCATTCCCGGCAGACCTGGAAAAAGGCGTGCGCGACGCGTTCGCCGAACTGTCCGCCGGCAATGCCCAGGCCAGCTTCGCCGTGCGTTCCTCGGCCACCGCCGAAGACCTGCCCGACGCCTCGTTCGCGGGCCAGCAGGAGACCTTCCTGAACGTCGTCGGCATCGAGGACGTGCTGCACAAGATGAAGGAGGTATTCGCCTCCCTCTACAACGACCGCGCCATCAGCTACCGCGTGCACAAGGGCTTCGCGCACGACGTGGTCGCGTTGTCGGCTGGCGTGCAACGCATGGTGCGTTCCGACCAGGGCGCGGCCGGCGTGATGTTCACGATCGACACCGAGTCCGGCTTCGACCAGGTGGTCTTCATCACCTCCAGCTATGGTCTGGGCGAGACCGTGGTCCAGGGCGCCGTGAACCCGGACGAGTTCTATGCCCACAAGCCCATGCTCAAGGCCGGCAAGAAGGCCGTGATCCGCCGCAACCTGGGCAGCAAGCTGATCCAGATGGTGTTCGCCACGCCCGAGGAGAAAAAATCCAGCGGCAAGCTGGTCAAGACCGTGGACGTGCCGACCGAGCTGCGCAACCGCTATTCGCTGACCGATGCCGAGGTCGAGCAACTGGCGCGGTACGCGCTGGTGATCGAGGAGCACTACGGCCGTCCGATGGACATCGAGTGGGGCAAGGACGGCACCGACGGCCAGCTCTACATCCTGCAGGCCCGCCCCGAGACCGTGAAGAGCCAGCAGGCCGGCAAGGCCGAGCAGCGCTACAAGCTCAAGGGCCGCAGCGCCGTGCTGGCCGAAGGCCGTGCCATCGGCCAGAAGATCGGCACCGGCCCGGTCCGCCTGGTCCACAACATCAGCCAGATGGACGAGGTGCAGCCTGGCGACGTGTTGGTCACCGACATGACCGACCCGAACTGGGAACCCGTGATGAAGCGCGCCAGCGCCATCGTGACCAACCGCGGTGGCCGCACCTGCCACGCGGCCATCATCGCGCGCGAGCTGGGCATCCCCGCCGTGGTCGGCTGCGGCGACGCGACCGAACGGCTGAAAAGCGACACGCTGGTGACGGTCAGCTGCGCCGAGGGCGACACCGGCCGCATCTACGACGGTCTGCTGGAAACCGAGATCACCGAGGTCGAGCGCGGCGCCATGCCCGAGATCAAGACCAAGATCATGATGAACGTGGGCAACCCGCAACTGGCTTTCGACTTCTGCCAGTTGCCCAACCAGGGTGTCGGTCTGGCGCGCCTGGAGTTCATCATCAACAACAACATCGGGGTGCACCCCAAGGCCATCCTCGACTATCCGAACGTCGATGCCGACCTCAAGAAGGCGGTCGAGTCGGTGGCCCGCGGCCACGCCTCGCCGCGGGCGTTCTATGTCGACAAGGTGGCCGAGGGCGTGGCGACCATCGCCGCGGCCTTCTGGCCCAAGCCGGTGATCGTGCGCTTGTCCGATTTCAAGTCCAACGAGTACCGCAAGCTGATCGGCGGCAGCCGCTACGAGCCCGAGGAAGAGAACCCGATGCTGGGCTTCCGTGGCGCGGCACGCTACATCAGCGCCGAGTTCGGGGAGGCGTTCGCCATGGAGTGCCAGGCCATGAAGCGCGTGCGCCTGGACATGGGGCTGACCAATGTGCAGGTCATGGTGCCCTTCGTGCGCACCCTGAAGCAGGCCGCCCGCGTGACCGAGCTGCTGGCGGTGCATGGGCTCAAGCGCGGGCAGGACGACCTCAAGGTCATCATGATGTGCGAGGTGCCCAGCAACGCCATCCTGGCCGACGAGTTCCTCGAGTACTTCGACGGCTTCTCGATCGGCTCCAACGACCTGACCCAGCTCACGCTGGGCCTGGACCGCGACTCGGGCCTGGAGCTGCTGGCGGCCGACTTCGACGAGCGCGATCCCGCCGTGCAGGCCATGCTCCAGCGCGCCATCCAGGCCTGCAAGTCCAAGGGCAAGTACGTGGGCATCTGCGGCCAGGGCCCCAGCGACCATCCGGACTTCGCGCAGTGGCTGGCGGACCAGGGCATCGAGTCGATTTCGTTGAACCCGGACACGGTGGTTGCGACCTGGCAGCAACTGGCGCGCTGACACGGTCAGGCCGCCAAGCTGCACCATCGGGGCGCCTTCGGGCGCCCCTTTTTCGATGAGAACAGCCGCGATGCCACGCGGCGGCAAGGAGACGGATTGCTGCGAGGTCTGCTGTTGCTGCTGTGGGCGCTGCTGTCCTTCGGGCCGGCCTGGTTCGCCCGCGATCTCGACACCACCGTCGCCGGCTGGCCGCTGAACTACTGGCTCTGCGCGCAGGGCGCGGTGTTCGGCTTCATCGCCATCGTCGCGGTCTATGCGTGGGCCCGGCGAGGCCGCGATGCCGCCGCGCCAGCCGCCCATGGCCGGCTGCACCGCATCTTCGCGCTGTACGTGCTGTGCCTGCTGGCATTCCTGGCCGCCATGGCACTGGCCGAGCGCGCCGGCCTGCCGCGCCCCTGGATCGGCGCCATCTTCCTGTTCTCCAGCCTGGCGCTGTATGCCGGCATCGGCATCTTTTGCCGCACATCTGACGCGCGCGAGTACTACGTGGCCGGCCGCAGCGTGCCGCCCGTCTACAACGGCATGGCGACGGCGGCCGACTGGATGAGCGCGGCGTCGTTCATCAGCTTGGCCGGCGGGCTGTACCTGCAGGGCTTCTCGGGGCTGCCCAACCAGGCCGGCGGCCTGGCCTACATCCTGGGCTGGACCGGCGGCTTCTGCCTGTTGGCGCTGCTGATCGCGCCGGCCCTGCGCCGCGCCGAGATCTACACCGTGCCCGACTACTTTGCGCAGCGCTTCGGCGGCCGCTGGCCACGCGTGCTGGCGGCGCTGGCGGCGGTGCTGTGCTCCTTCACGTACGTCGTGGCCCAGATCTACGGCGTGGGCCTGATCGCCTCGCGCCTGACCGGCGTGCAGTTCGAGATCGGCATCCTGCTCGGCCTGGGTGGCGTGCTGGTGTGCAGCTTCCTGGGCGGCATGCGGGCCGTGACCTGGACCCAGGTGGCGCAGTACGTGATCCTGATCCTGGCCTTTTTGATCCCGGTGTCCTGGCTGGCCTACAAGCAGCTCGGCAATCCGGCCGCGCCCTTCGTCTACGGGCCGCAGCTGGGCCAGATCGCCGTGCGCGAGGCCGAGCTGGCTGCCGCGCCGGCCGAGCAGGCCGTGGTGGCCGAGTTCGCGCGCCGTGCCGCGGCCTATGAAGCCATGCTGCGCGACGTGCCGGCCGCGCTGGCACGCGAGCGCCTGCAGGCCCAGCAGCGCTTGCAGCAGCTGCGCGCGGCGGGCGCTGCCGATGCCGCGCTGCGCGAAGCCAGCCGCGTGCTCAACGCCCTGCCTGCGACCGAGCAGGTTGCGCGCGAGCGATGGACGCGCGCGCTGGCCGAGATGCAGGAACGCTCGCGTCCGCTGGGCGGGGTGGCGCCCATGGCCACACCGTTCGCCGGCCATCCCGATGGCACGCCGGCCGAGCGCGCCGCCTTCTCCACGGCACGGCTGAACTTCCTGGCGCTGATGCTGTGCCTGATGCTGGGCACGGCCGGCCTGCCGCACCTGCTCACGCGCTTCTTCACCACGCCATCGGTCGCGGGCGCACGCAGCTCGGTGGCCTGGTCGCTGCTGTTCATCTCCTTGCTCTACATCGCGGCACCGGCATTGGCGGTGCTGGTCAAGCACGAGGTGCTCAGCGGGCTGGTGGGCCGGAGCTTCGACGACCTGCCGGCCTGGATCGCGCAGTGGGCGCGCGTCGATCCTGCGCTGGTCTCGGTGGCCGACGTGAACGGCGACCGCATCCTGCAGTTCGCCGAGATCCGCCTGGGCGCGGACATCATCATGCTGGCCACGCCCGAGATCGGCGGGCTGCCCTACGTCATCGCCGGCCTGGTGGCTGCCGGCGGCCTGGCGGCAGCCCTGTCCACGGCCGACGGCCTGCTGCTGACCATGGGCAACGCCTTCGCGCACGACCTGTACCTGCAAAGCGGCAGGCGGCGCGTGGGCGCGCTCTACAGCGTGGTGTTCTCCAAGTTCGCGCTGCTCATGGTGGCGCTGGCGGCGGCGTACGTGGCGGCCTGGCGCTCGGCCGACATCCTGTACCTCGTCACGGCCTCGTTCTCGCTGGCGGCCTCGACCTTCTTTCCGGCGCTGGTCGCTGGCATCTTCTGGCGCCGCACCTCGCGCGCAGGCGTGATGGCCGGCATGCTGGCCGGTGCCGGCGTGACGCTGGGCTACATGCTGGCACACCACCCCGTGGTGCGAGGCTGGACCGGATTTTCGGGGCCTGGCCTGTGGTTCGGCATCCAGCCGGCGGCCGCCGGCGTGTTCGGCGTCGCTGCGGCTACGGCTGCTATCGTGTCGGCCAGTTTGCTCTCTCGCAAGTCCGGGCTATAATGCTCGGCTTTGCCTTGCCACACTGCAGTTGACGCCGCAGGTGGCTTTGGCCCCGAACCTTGGGGAAGTCGTCCGCAAGGGGAGGGGTTCTTACTCTTAAGGAGAGTCCATGCGTCACTATGAAATCATCCTCATGATCCACCCGGATCAGAGCGAACAGGTTCCGGCCATGCTGGAGCGCTACAAGTCCATGATCACCAACGGCGGCGGCAAGATCCACCGCGTGGAAGACTGGGGCCGTCGTCAACTGGCCTACATGATCAACAAGCTGGCGAAGGCGCACTACCTGTGCGTCAACATCGAGGCCGACCAGGCCGTGATGAGCGAGCTCGAGCACGCCTTCAAGTTCAACGACGCCGTGCTGCGCCACCTGACCGTCCAGCTGAAGAAGGCCGAGACCGGCCCGTCTTCCATGATGAAGACGGTCGAGCGCGAAGAAGCCCGCAAGACCCAGCAGGCCGAGACCGCCGGCCAGCATTGAGGACGGCACCGCAGCAGAACGCAACGCGCCGCCGCGTGCAGGCCTGGCAGGCATGAACCACCTGCTGCTGACCGCGTCGATCGCCGAACTCAAGGCCCTGCGCTACACCCCGGCCGGCTTGCCCGCCCAGGATCTGGTGCTGGAACACGAGTCGCAGGTCGAGGAAGCGGGGCAGACACGGCACATCAAGGCAAGCATCAGGGCTGTGGCCTTTGGTGCCGTGGCCGAGCGGATGCGCAAGCAGGTAGTTGGCAGCAGCTGGCGTTTCGCCGGCTTCGTCACCAACCCGCGCGCTGGCAAGGGTCTCGTTCTGCACGTGCAAGAGTTTCAACCAGTTTCAACAGATTCATCAGGAGCCCAACATGGCCGGACCTAGGCGTTTCAACAACAAGGACAAGCGTCCCAAGCGCAACACCCAATCGCTGCTGTTCAAGCGCAAGCGCTTTTGCCGCTTCACCGTGACCGGTGTCGAGCACATCGACTACAAGGACATCGACACGCTGCGCGATTTCATTGCCGAGAACGGCAAGATCATCCCGGCGCGCCTGACCGGCACCCGCGCTTTCTTCCAGCGTCAGCTGAACACGGCCATCAAGCGTGCGCGTTTCCTCGCGATGCTGCCGTACAGCGACCAGCACCGCATCTAAGGAGCCACGAGCATGCAAATCATTCTGCTCGACAAGGTCGTCAACCTCGGCAACCTCGGCGAAATCGTCAAGGTCAAGGATGGCTACGCCCGCAACTTCCTGATCCCTTCGGGCCGCGCCCGCCGCGCCACCGAATCGGCCAAGGCCGAATTCGAAGCGCGCCGCGCCGAGCTCGAGAAGGCCGCTGCCGCCAAGCTGGGCGAAGCCCAGGCCCAGGGCGACAAGCTGTCCGGCACCACCGTCAAGCTGACCCAGAAGGCCGGCGTGGACGGCCGCCTGTTCGGCTCGGTGACCAACGCCGACATCGCTGAAGAGCTCGAGAAGCTCGGCTACAAGGTCGCCAAGTCGCAAGTGCGCATGCCCAACGGCCCGATCAAGACCGTCAGCGAAAGCACCGTGAGCGTGGCCCTGCACACCGACGTGGTCGTCGAGATCAACGTCTCGGTCTACGGCGAAACCGCCTGATCGTCGCGATCCGCTGAGAAGCCGCCAGGCGCGAGCCCGGCGGCTTTTTCTTTTGGTGACCACAGCTTGCCCACAGGCTGTGCCGCCAGAATCACCGCTGCTCCACCGTTTATGCACAGGCTTGTCCCATGACGGCCCGGCATGTGGCGCGTAGCATCCCGCGCTTGCTTTCAAGGTCACCGATGTCCGCCATGTATTCCATCGACGACGATCCGCAGGATCGCCAGATCGCGCAGCTGCGCGTGCCGCCGCATTCCATCGAGGCCGAGTCCAGCGTGCTGGGGGGGCTCTTGCTGGACAACGCGGCCTGGGACCGCGTGGGCGACGTGCTCAAGGAGGGCGACTTCTACCGCTACGAGCACCGGTTGATCTTCGCGGCCATCCGCGACCTCGTGAACGCCAACAAGCCGGCCGACGTGATCACGGTGTACGAGGCGCTGCAGTCGGTCGGCAAGGCCGACGACGTGGGCGGGCTGTCCTACCTGAACTCCCTGGCGCAGTTCGTGCCGAGCGCGAGCAACATCCGCCGCTATGGCGAGATCGTGCGCGAGCGCGCCATCCTGCGCAAACTCGTCACGGCCAGCGACGAGATCGCCACCAGCGCCTTCAACACCAAGGGCCGCGCGGTCGACAAGATCCTGGACGAAGCCGAGCAGAAGATCTTCAACATCGGCGAGGAAGGTGCGCGCAACAAGCAGGGCTTCCAGGCGATGGAGTCGCTGGTCGTCGACCTGCTGGACCGCGTGCAGGAGATGGCCGACCAGCAGAACGAGATCACGGGCGTGCCCACCGGCTTCCACGACCTGGACCGCATGACCTCGGGCCTGCAGGCCGGCGACATGATCGTGCTGGCCGCGCGCCCGTCCATGGGAAAGACCGCCTTTGCCGTCAACATCGCCGAGCACGTGGCGTTGCACGAAGGCCTGCCGGTCGCCATCTTCTCGATGGAAATGGGCGCAGCCCAGTTGGCCGTGCGGATCGTCGGCTCGATCGGCCGTGTCGACCAGGGCCACCTGCGCAACGGCCGCCTGACCGACGACGAGTGGCCGCGCCTGACCGAGGCCATCGAGAAGCTGCGCAACATCTCGCTGCACATCGACGAGACGCCGGGCCTGTCGCCCAGCGAACTGCGCGCCAACGCACGCCGGCTCGCGCGCCAGTGCGGCAAGCTCGGCCTGATCGTGGTGGACTACCTGCAGCTCATGAGCGGCTCCGGCGGTGGCAGCGACGAGAACCGTGCCACCGAACTGGGCGAGATCTCGCGGGGCCTCAAGATGCTCGCGCGCGAACTGCAGTGCCCGGTGATCGCGCTGTCGCAGCTCAACCGCAGCGTGGAGCAGCGGCCCGACAAGCGCCCCATGATGAGCGACCTGCGCGAATCCGGCGCCATCGAGCAGGACGCGGACATCATCATGTTCATCTACCGCGACGAGTACTACACCAAGGACGCCTGCAAGGAGCCTGGCGTGGCCGAGGTCATCATCGCCAAGCAGCGGAACGGCCCGACCGGCACCGTCAAGCTCGCCTTCCTGCGCAACATCACCAAGTTCGAGAGCCTCGCGGCCGGCTCGGACGACGGCTACTGATGCCGCCCGCCACCACGCGCGCGGACATCGCGGCCGCGCACGAGCGCCTGCGCCAGGGCCCTGCCGACTTCCTGCGGGCCACGCCGCTGTGGCGCCTGCCCGGTGCGGCGCTGGGCCTGGCCTGCGCCGAGGTCTGGCTCAAGCTCGAGCAACTGCAGGTGTCGGGCAGCTTCAAGGCGCGCGGCATGCTGCACCGGCTGCTCGCGCAGCCCATTCCTGCGGCCGGCGTCATCGTCGCCTCGGGCGGCAACGCCGGCATCGCCACGGCCGCGGCCGCCCAGGCCCTGGGCGTGCGCTGCGAGGTGTTCGTGCCGACCATCTCCTCGCCGGCCAAGCAGGCACGCCTGCGTGCGCTGGGCGCTGAAGTGCAGGTGGTCGGCGCGGCCTATTCCGAGGCCCTGGCCGCCTGTCTGGCGCGCCAGCAGCAAACCGGCGCGCTGCTGACCCATGCGTACGACCAGCCCGAGGTCGTGGCCGGCGCCGGAACCCTGGCCCGCGAGATCGAGGAGCAGGCCGGCGGCCTGCCCGACAGCATGCTGGTCAGCGTGGGCGGCGGCGGCTTGATCGGCGGCATCGCTGCGTGGTGCGAAGACCGCTGCCGCGTCGTCGCACTGGAGCCGGCCCTGGCCCCCACGCTGTTCCGCGCGCGCGAAGCGGGCGCGCCCGTCGATGTCGATGTGGGGGGCGTGGCCGCCGATGCGCTCGGCGCCAAGCGCATCGGCGCGATCAGCTGGGCCACCACGCAACAGCACGTGCAGACCGCACTGCTGCTCGACGATGCGGCCATCCGCCAGGCGCAGCAATGGCTCTGGCGCGAACTGCGCCTCGCGGTCGAGCCCGCGGCTGCTTTGGGCCTGGCAGCACTGCACAGCGGAGCCCATGTGCCGCGCCCCGACGAACGCGTGGGACTCGTGCTGTGCGGCGGCAATGTCGACCCGGCCACCCTGGCCTGAAAACTAGAATCATCCGATGCTGGACATCACCCTTCTCCGAAAAGACCTGGACGCCGTGGTTGCGCGTCTCGGGCAGCGCAAGAGCCCGCAGCCCTACCTGGACGTGGCCGCCTTCAAGGCGCTGGAAACCGAACGCAAGACACTGCAGACCCGCACCGAGGAACTGCAGGCCCGGCGCAACGCCTTGTCCAAGCAGATCGGCCAGCTCAAGGCCAAGGGCGAGAGCGCCGATGCCGTGATGGCCGAGGTCAACGCACTCAAGGCCGAGCTCGAAGCTTCCGCGGCGCGGTTGGACCAGCTGCAGCCCGAGCTGCAGCAACTGCTGCTGGCCGTTCCCAACCTGCCGCACGAGAGCGTGCCCGTGGGCGCCGACGAGCACGGCAACGTGGAACTGCGCCGCTGGAGCCCCGACGGCCAGGATCCCAGGCCGCTGGCGTTCACGCCGCGCGACCATGTCGACATCGGCACGCCGTTGGGCCTGGACTTCGAGATGGGCGTCAAGCTCTCGGGTTCGCGCTTCACGGTCATGAAGGGCCCCATCGCGCGACTGCACCGTGCGCTTGCGCAGTTCATGCTGGACACCCAGACGCAGGAGCACGGCTACACCGAGTGCTACGTGCCCTACGTCGTCAATGCCGACAGCATGCAGGGCACCGGCCAGCTGCCCAAGTTCGAGGGCGACCTGTTCGCGGCCAAGAAAGGCGGCCAGGAGTCAGAGCCTGTGCCTGACCACCAGGCCCTGTACCTGATCCCCACGAGCGAAGTGCCGCTGACCAACTTCGTGCGCGACAGCGTCGTGCACGAATCCGAACTGCCGATCCGCCTGGCCGCGCACACGCCGTGCTTTCGCTCCGAAGCCGGCAGCGCCGGACGCGACACGCGCGGCCTCATCCGCCAGCACCAGTTCGACAAGGTCGAGATGGTGCAGATCGTGCACCCCGACCAAAGCTATGCCGCGCTGGACGAGATGACCGGCCACGCCGAGACCGTGTTGAAGAAGCTCGGCCTGCCGTACCGTGTGCTGTGCCTGTGCACGGGCGACATGGGCTTCGGCGCGGCGCGCACGCACGACCTGGAGGTCTGGCTGCCGGCGCAGAACACCTACCGCGAGATCAGCTCCGTCTCCAACTGCGAGGCCTTCCAGGCGCGCCGGCTGCAGGCGCGCTTCAAGAATGCGCAGGGCAAGAACGAGTTGCTGCACACGCTCAACGGCTCGGGCCTGGCCGTGGGTCGCACGCTGGTCGCCGTTCTCGAGAACTACCAGAACGAGGACGGTTCGGTGACGGTCCCGGAAGTTTTGCGGCCGTACCTCGGCGGAATCGCACGTTTGTCCTGCTAGAATCGCGGGCTTCGCAACCCGGGTCGACCGCCGGGGCAGCCACAAGGAATGCAGGAGAGGTGGCAGAGTGGTCGAATGTACCTGACTCGAAATCAGGCGTACCGCAAGGTACCGTGGGTTCGAATCCCACCCTCTCCGCCAAGGACCGGTCGCAAGGCCACCACGCAAAGCCCTGCCCCGCAGGGCTTTGTCGTTTCTAGCCTTCCCGTTCCGACCGCAGCGCAAAACCGGCCGCAGGCCGATCCCGGTAGCGCTCCTTGATCACGCGGCGCAGCAGCTTGCCGTTGTCCATGCGCGGCAGGTCGGCATCGAACACCACCGAACGCGGCATCTTGATGCGGCCCAGCCGGTCCTGCAGGTAGGCCAGCAGCGCCTCGGCGCGCGCGGCGTCGGCGACGAGGCCGGGGCGCAGGCGCACCACGGCCTTGGGCACCTCGCCCAAGTCTGCATCGGGCACGCCGACCACGCCCACGTCGTCCACGTCCGGATGCGGCGCCAGCGCGTCCTCGATCTCCTTGGGGTAGACGTTCACGCCGCCCGAGAGGATGAGGTCGGCGCGGCGGTCGCTCAGGAACAGGTAGCCGTCGGCGTCCAGGTGGCCGATGTCGCCGTAGGTCGCCCAGCCGCGGTCGTTGTACAGGCCGCGCGTCTTGTCCGGGTCGTTGAGGTAGCTGGCTCCCGGCATGCCCGAGAAGTAGATGGCGCCGATCTCGCCGTGCGGCAACTCGGCGCCGTCCTCGCCGACGATGTGCACGCCGCAGCCCAGGGCCCGGCCCACCGTGCCCGGCCGCGCACGCCACTCCTGCGGCCCGGCGACCGTGATGCCCACGCCCTCGGAGCCCGCGTAGTACTCGTGCACGACATCGCCCCACCAATCCAGCATGGCGCGCTTGACCTCGACGGGGCAGGGCGCCGCCGCGTGGATGGCCACGCGCAGCGAGGACAGGTCATGGCGCGTGCGCACGTGCTCCGGCAGCCGCAGCATGCGGCCGAACATGGTCGGCACCCACTGGCTGTGGCTCACGCGGTGGCGTTCGATGAGGGCCAGCGCCTGTTCCGCATCGAACTTCGGCATCACCACGGCCGTGCCGCCCAGCGCGATCACGCGCAGCGTGTAGCGCAGCGGGGCGGCGTGGTACAGCGGCGCGGGCGAGAGGTAGACGGTGTCGGCACCGAAGCCGTAGAGCTGGCGCCAGCTGTCGATCTCGGGCGGGACCTGTCCCGCGGGCAGGCGCGGCGGCAGCGGCCGCTTGACGCCCTTGGGCCGGCCGGTGGTGCCCGAGGAGTACAGCAGGTCGCGGCCCAGCGGGCGCTGCGCGAGCTGCGCCCAGGCCGCGGCCAGCGCGTTCACGGGCACGGTGGCCAGCGCGGCTTCGTAGCTCAGCCAACCGTCGATCGCGTCGTCGATCACGTTGTCGGTCGCGTCGTCGAGTGGCCCGTCCGGTGGCCCGTCGATCCGCACGCGGGTGAGGCCGGGCGGCAGGGCCAGGCCCGCGCCCGGCCCGTCCAGCATCTTCTGCGAGGCCACGAAGACCCGGGCGCCGCAGTCGCGCAGCAGGTAGCCGATCTCGCCCGGCGTGAGCTGCGTGCCGATGGGCGTGTAGTACAGGCCGGCCCACTCGGCACCCAGCGCCAGTTCGATGAGCTCCGCGCGGTTCTCCAGCAGCATCGCAATGCCGTCTCCGGGCACAAGGCCCAGCCCGCACAGCCAGGTGGCGACGCGGCTGGCACGCAGCGCGAGCGTGCCATGCGAAAGGGTATGGCCGCTGCCGCCGTCGATGAGCGCGGGCTTGTCGGCCGCGACGCCGCCGGGCAAAGGGGGCAGCCATGCGGCAAGGGGAGTGGTCATGGGATGCGTTGGAAAGGGCAGGAAGATTCATGATCCCGCCCCGCAAACCGCCACCCACCCGTGATTACCCCGAGCCTGTCGCACAGGCAACAGGCTGGCGGCGCAAAGCTTCTAAAACTCCCCGCATCGACATCGTGCATCCCGGCCCAACTCGAAAGGACAACGCCATGGCGGACAGCTTGCAAACCGAAGTGCACGGCAACGTGCTCGTGATGACCATGCACCGGCCCGAGGCGCGCAACGCCATGGACCGTGCCACGTCCGAGGCGCTGGCCGCCGCGCTCGACGAACTCGACGCGCGCGACGACCTGCGCCTGGGCGTCGTCACGGGTTCCGGCGGCACCTTCTGCTCGGGCATGGACCTCAAGGGCTTCCTGCGCGGCGAGCGCCCGAGCGTGGAGGGCCGCGGCTTCGCGGGCCTCACCGAGCGGCCACCGCGCAAGGTGCTGATCGCCGCGGTGGAAGGCTACGCGCTGGCCGGCGGCTTCGAGATGGTGCTGGCCTGCGACCTCGTGGTGGCCTCGCGCGCCGCCAAGTTCGGCCTGCCCGAAGCCAAGCGCGGCCTGGTCGCGTCCGCGGGCGGACTCATGCGCCTGCCGCGCCGCATCCCCTACCACGTGGCCATGGAGTTCGCGCTGACGGGCGACATGCTGGACGCCGAGCGCGCCCATGCCCTGGGCCTCGTGAACCGCCTGGCCGAGCCGGGCCAGGCGCTGGCTGGCGCATTGGCACTGGCGCAGGCGGTGGCCGCCAACGGCCCGCTGGCGGTGGCCACCAGCAAGCGCATCGTCAGCGAGTCGGGCGACTGGAGCCAGGCCGAGATGTTCGAGCGGCAAAAGCCCATCGCCGCGCCGGTGTTCAGCTCGGCCGATGCGCGCGAGGGCTCGGCCGCGTTCGCCGAGAAGCGCGCACCGAACTGGACGGGGCGCTGATCAGCTGAGCGGCTTGAGGTGGCTGTGCCGCGCCAGGCCGTGGGCATGCGTGTGGCCGTGGTCCGCAGCCGCCAGCGGCACCAGGTGCATGGCGCCGTGCCGCACGCCGCGCAGTGCCACCAACCGCTCGGCGCAGGCCTGCACCGCCGCGAGCGGGCCGCGCAGCACGGCCGTCTCCAGGCAGTCGTCATGGTCCAGGTGGGTGTGCAGGCTGCTCACCACGAGGTCGTGGTGTTCGTGCTGCAGGTCCAGCACGCGCCGGGCCACGGTCTGGTCGTGGTGGTCGTACACGTAGCTGACCGTGGCCACGCACCACGGGTCCACGGGCGTGAACGCCGCGTGGGGCGGCGCGGCCAGCGAGGCATCGCCCAGCCGTGAACGGATCAGGTCGCGGACGGCTTCGGAACGGTTCTCGTAGCCCTTGGCCGCGATCAGTTCATCGAACTGCCGGGCCAGCGCGTCGTCCAGCGAAATGGTGAAGCGTTGCATGCGCGCGAGTGTGCCGCATCCCCATGGCATGGCCGCAACCTGTCAGCCCTGCCATGGTGCACCGCCGCAGTGCATGCAGCCGCAGGACTGTCATCGAACCAGGTGACAAACGCATACCACCTTCAGTGTTTTCCTGGGGCGGGGTGGTTTTCATCTTGGGTACAGTTCTTGATAGGTTGTTTGAACCTACTACGGAGATTTTGATATGACACAGAAGATCGCTTACGTCACCGGCGGCATGGGCGGCATCGGAACCGCCATCTGCCGGCGCCTGCACAAGGAAGGCTTCAAGGTGATCGCCGGCTGCGGCCCCACGCGCGACCATGCCAAGTGGATCGCCGAACAGGCGGCCGAGGGCTACACCTTCTACGCGTCCGCAGGCAACGTAGGCGCCTGGGACTCGACCGTCGAGGCCTTCACCAAGGCCAAGGCCGAGCACGGCAGCATCGACGTGCTGGTCAACAACGCCGGCATCACCAAGGACCGCATGTTCCTCAAGATGACGCGCGAGGACTGGGATGCCGTGATCGAGACCAACCTGAACAGCATGTTCAACGTCACCAAGCAGGTGGTGGGCGACATGGTTGAGAAGGGCTGGGGCCGCATCATCAACATCTCCTCCGTCAATGGCGAGAAGGGCCAGGCCGGCCAGACCAACTACTCCGCGGCCAAGGCCGGCATGCACGGCTTCACGATGGCGCTGGCGCAAGAGCTGGCCAACAAGGGCGTGACCGTCAACACCGTGAGCCCGGGCTACATCGGCACCGACATGGTCAAGGCCATCCGCCAGGACGTGCTGGACAAGATCGTCGCTACCATCCCGGTCAAGCGCCTGGGCCAGCCCGAAGAGATCGCCTCCATCATCGCGTGGCTGGCGTCGGACGAAGGCGGCTACTCCACCGGGGCCGACTTCTCGGTCAACGGCGGCCTGCACATGGGCTGACGCCGCGCCCCGGTGTCGCCACGTTGAACCCGCTTCGGCGGGTTTTTTCTTTTCAGGGGCCGGCGAACGGCAGGCCTACTGTAAATTGCCCGCGGAACGCCAGCCACCACAGCCACACCCCGAAAGACCACCGACATGCCGCACAGCGTCTCCCTGATCAGCACGATCGCCGTCGGTCTGGGCCTCGCCTTGGTGTTCGGTTTCCTGGCCTCCTGCGTGCGGCTGCCGGCCCTGGTGGGCTACCTGCTGGCCGGCGTGGTGATCGGCCCGTTCACGCCCGGCTTCGTGGCCGATGCCGAGATCGCCGCCCAGCTGGCCGAGATCGGCGTGATGCTGCTGATGTTCGGCGTGGGCCTGCACTTCTCGCTCGACGACCTGCTGGCCGTGCGCAAGATCGCGCTGCCCGGCGCGGTGGTGCAGATGGCCGTGGCCACGGCCCTGGGCATGGCGCTGGCCACGCTGTGGGGCTGGAACCTGGGCGGGGCGCTGGTGTTCGGCCTGTCGCTGTCGGTGGCCAGCACCGTGGTGCTGCTGCGTGCGCTGGAGAGCCGCGGCGTGCTCGACTCCTTCAACGGCCGCATCGCCGTGGGCTGGCTGGTGGTCGAGGACCTGGCCATGGTGCTCGTGCTCGTGCTGCTGCCCCCGCTGGGTGGCTGGCTGGCCGGCGGCCAGATCGCCGATGCCAATGCGCTGTGGAAGACGCTGGGCCTCACGCTGCTGCAGGTCGGCGGCTTCGTCGCGCTGATGCTGATCGTCGGCCGCCGGCTGTTCCCGTGGGTGCTGTGGCAGGTGCAGCGCACCGGCTCGCGCGAACTGTTCACGCTGTGCGTGGTGGCGGCGGCCGTGAGCATCGCGTTCGGCTCGACCGCGCTGTTCGGCGTGTCGTTCGCGCTCGGCGCGTTCTTCGCGGGCATGGTCATGCGCGAGTCCGAGTTCAGCCACCGCGCGGCCGAGGAATCGCTGCCGCTGCGCGACGCCTTCGCCGTGCTGTTCTTCGTCTCGGTCGGCATGCTGTTCGACCCCTGGGTGCTGGTCGAGCGGCCGCTGCAGGTGATCGCCGTGGTCGGCATCATCGTGGTCGGCAAGTCCATCGCCGCGGCGGCGCTGGTGCTGGCCTTCCGCTACCCGCTCAACACCGCGCTGACGGTGTCGGCCAGCCTCGCGCAGATCGGCGAGTTCTCGTTCATCCTGGTGGGCCTGGGCGCCTCGCTGGGGCTGCTGCCGCCCGAGGGCCAGAGCCTGGTGCTGGCCGGCGCGCTGATCTCCATCGCGCTGAACCCGGCGGCGTTCTACTTCGCCGAGCCGATGCAGCGCTGGATCCTCGCGCGGTCGGCCGTCGCGCGCCGCATGGAGGCACGCGACGACCCCATGGCCGAGCTGCCCACGCACACCGAGCAGAAGTACCTGGCGCAGCAGGTGGTGCTGGTGGGCTACGGCCGCGTGGGCCGGCGCATCGCGGCGGCCATGCAAGCGCACCACATCCCGTTCGTCGTGGCCGAGCAGAACCGCGAGACCGTGGAGCGCCTGCGCGGCGAGGGCATGGCGGCGGTGTTCGGCGATGCCTCCGAGCCGGCCACGCTGATCCAGGCCCACATCGCGCGTGCGCGCATGCTGGTCATCGCCACGCCCGATTCGCTCAACGTGCGCCAGATGATCAGCGTGGCGCGCACACTGAACCCGCAGGTCGAGATCGCCGTGCGCACGCACAGCGAGACCGAAGCGCGGCTGCTCAACGAGGAGCAGGCCGGCCGCGTGTTCCTGGGCGAGCAGGAGCTGGCGCAGGCCATGGCGCGCCACGTGGTGGAGCGCACTGCAACAGGCTGAGGCGCAGCCTGCGTCTCAGCGCTGCGTGCTCGCGCGCAGCCGGCTCACGTCGAATTCGCTGACGCTCGATGCCTCGTTGCCCCAGGCGCCGCGCACGTAGGTGAGCACGGCCGCGATCTCGCGGTCGGTCAGCGCCAGCACGAAGGGCGGCATGCCATAGGGCCGCGGGTTGCCGGCCGTGGCCGGCGTGAAGCCGCCGTGCAGCACCACCTGCACGAGGTTGGCCGTGGAGGCCATCGTCACGGCCCGGTTGCCGGCCAGCGGCGGGTAGGCCAGGCCCGCGCCTTCGCCGCGCTCGCCGTGGCACTGGGCGCAATGCTGCTCGTAGCGCTGGCGGCCCAGCGTGGCGGTTTCCGCGCTCGGTGCTACGCGCGCCGGCGGCGGCGGGGCCGGCTGCTGCGGCAAGGCCTGCAGGTAGCGCGCCATGGCAACCAGGTCCTCGCGGGCCAGGTGCTGGGTGCTGCGCAGCACCACCTCGGCCATGGGGCCGGCCGCCCAGCCGCGCGGCGCCACGCCGTTCTGCAGCAGGGCCACCACCTCGTCCACGGGCCAGTCGGCCACGCTGGCCTCGCTCGTGGCCGTCAGCGCGGGCGCATACCAGTTCTGCATCGGGATGAGGCCGCCGGACAGCGGCAGCCGCTCGCTGCTGGCGCCCCAGGCGTTGCGCGTGGTGTGGCAGGCGGCGCAGTGGCCCAGGCCGCGCACGAGGTAGGCGCCGCGGTTCCACTCGGCCGTCTGCGCGGGTTCGGGCTGGTATTCGCCGGGCCGGAAGTACAGCGCGCGCCAGACCGCCAGCGCGGCCTGCTGGTTGTAGGGAAAGCGCAGGCCGTGCGCGCGGTTGGGCTGGGCCACGGCGCGCTGGCTGCGCAGGAAGGCGAACAGCGCGTCGGAGTCCGCACGCGTGACTTCGGTGAAGCTGGTGTACGGGAAGGCCGGCACCAGCAGCCGGCCGTCGCGCGAGCGGCCGTGGTGCATGGCGCGCCAGAATTCGGCGGCGCTCCAGGCCCCCAGGCCGTGCGTGGGGTCGGGCGTGAGGTTGCTGCCATACACCGTGCCGAACGGTGTGGGGATGGGTGTGCCACCCGCATAGGGTTCGCCGCCGCGCGCGGTGTGGCAGGCCGCGCAGTTGCCGGCCTTGGCCAGGTAGGCGCCGCGCGCCACCAGCGCCGGCGTGGCGGGCACGGCGGGCTCGGCGGCCGAGAGGTCCGGCTCGCCGCGCACGTTGAGCCACCAGACCAGCGCAGCGGCGCCGGCCAGCAACAACACGAGCGCAACAAGAGCCTGCGACAGGCGTCTCATCGTGCGCCCCCCAGCTCGGGCGCGCTGCCGCAGGCCAGCGTGTTGCCGGCCGGCGGCTGCGCCACGGCCTTGGCCTGCGCCGGCACGGGCTGGGCCGCGAGCCAGCTGGAGACGGCGGCCACGTCGGCATCGGGCAGGCGCTCGGCCACCTGGGCCATGCAGTCAGGCGCATGGGCGCGGCGCTGGCCGGTCTTCCACGCGCCGAGCTGGCCGTTGAGGTAGTCGCGCGGCAGGCCCAGCAGGCCGGGCACGTTGGGCGCCACGCCGGTCATGGCCGCGCCGTGGCACTGCACGCAGGCCGGCAGGCCGCGCGCGGCATCGCCGTGCTGCACGAGCTGGCGGCCGCGTTCGATCAGCGCGGCCGGCGCGGCCGTGGGCGCCGGTGCGGGGTAGGGCACGTCCAAGGCCGCGAAGTAGCCCGCGATCTCGCGCAGGTAGTCGTCGCTGAGCAGGTCCACCATCTGCGTCATGAGGCCGTAGTGGCGGCGGCCGTCGCGGAAGTTCAGCAGCTGGTGGTACAGGTAGCCGGCCGGCTTGCCAGCGATGCGCGGGTAGTAGCCGTCAGGCCCTGCACGGCCCGCGGGTCCGTGGCAGACGGAGCAGGCCACCATGCGCTGGGCCATGGTGTCCTGCACGGTGGGCGGTGCGGCCTGGGCGGCACCGCAGAGCATGGCAAGGGCAAGAAGCAGGGCTGGGCGCGCGGGGCGCGTGGCGGGGCAGGGGGTCACGGCTGCCGATGATGCCGCAAGCCGTACGGGGCGGACAGCATCAGTTCGCCGGGGCTGGACCGGATCAGATGTCCCCCCGGTGACGCTGTCGTCCGTTCCGACGATTCACCGCACGGCCGCGCGCGCGCACAGTGCGGGGCTTGCGATCAACCGGGAGACGGTCTGTGTCTGGGGCATTGAACGACGACGAACTGCGGTTCCAGGGCGAAGTGCGCGACTTCCTCGCGCGCGAACTGACGCCCGAGCTGCGCCAGGCCGGCCGGCGCTGCAGCGGGATCTTCACCGAATACCACGACGGCAACCGCTGGCACCGCATCCTCGCGCAGCGCGGCTGGAGCGTGCCGCACTGGCCCGTGGAGCATGGCGGCACGGGCTGGACGCCGGTGCAGCACCACATCTTCGCGAGCGAGCTTGCCGCGGCCGATGCGCCGCCGCGCGCGCCCATGGGCCCCGGCATGGTGGCGCCCGTCATCATCGCGTTCGGCACGCCCGCGCAGCAGCAGCGCTGGCTGCCCGCCATCCGCAACGGCGACGACTACTGGTGCCAGGGCTACTCGGAACCCGGCGCGGGCTCGGACCTGGCCTCGCTGCAGTGCCGCGCCGTGCGCGATGGCGACGACTACGTCATCAACGGCACCAAGATCTGGACCACGCACGCGCAGTACGCCAACCGCATGTTCTGCCTGGTGCGCACGGCCACGGGCGGCAAGCCGCAGGCCGGCATCAGCTTCCTGTGCTTCGACATGGATACGCCCGGCATCACCGTGCGGCCCATCATCAGCATCTCGGGCGACCACGAGCTGAACCAGGTGTTCTTCGACAACGTGCGCGTGCCCGTGGCCGGCCGCATCGGCGAGGAGAACCAGGGCTGGGCGATCGCCAAGTACCTGCTGCAGCACGAGCGTGGCGGCAGCTGGGCGCCGCTGCTGCGCGCGCGCTTGCGGCGCCAGTACCGTGCTTTCGCGCAGGCCCATGCCCGTGGCGCCGAGGCCGAGCACCTGGCCCTGCAGTTGGCCGAACTCGATTGCGCCATCGACGCCATCGAAGCCATGGACATGGCGGCCCTGCGCGCGCAGATGCGCGGCGAGCCGCGCGGCATCCGCCCTTCCATGGGCAAGACCCTGGGCACCGAACTGCGCCAGCGCCTGGACGAGGTGGCCGTGGAGATCGCCGCGCAGTACGCGGCCGTGGGCCTGCCGCTGGACGATGACCTCGGCGGCCCGCTGCCGGTGCCCGAAGATCCGGTCTATGCGATGTCGGCCTACCTCAACGACCGCGCGGCCTCGATCTACGCGGGCACCAACGAAGTCCAGCGCAACCTGATCGCTGCCCACCTGCTTGCGAACTGACATGAAACAACCCCCACGCTCATCGCTTTGCGTATCGCTGCCCCCCCGGGGGGGCGCATCATCGCCTTCGGGCGGCCGGGCGGCGATGATGGCCCACGACAACGACACCCTGGCCATGCTGCAGGACAGCCTGGCCCGCTACCTGGAAGACCGCCACGGCTTCGATGCGCGGCTGGCCGCGCTGCGCAGCGCCGACACCGCGCCGCCGCCGTTCTGGCAGGGCCTGGCGCGTGAACTCGACCTGCTGCGCGCCGCGCTGCCCGAAGCCCAGGGCGGCCTGGGCCAGGGCCTGGCCGCGCACCTGGCCATCATGGAGACGCTGGGCGCCTCGCTGGCGGCCCAGCCCTACCTGTCGACCATGGTCATTGGCGCCGGCCTGCTGCAGCGCCATCCCGGTCCGCAAGCCGACGCGTTGCTGGCCCAGGTGGTCGAGGGCCGCGCCGTGCTGGCCTTCGCGCACAGCGAGCCCGACAGCCGGCACAGCCGCGCCTGGGTGCAGGCGCGCCTCACGCGCGAAGCACAGGGCTGGCGCCTGGACGGCCGCAAGGCCGTGGTGCATGCCGCGCCCTGGGCCAGCCATTTCATCGTGAGCGCGCGCAGCGATGGCGCAGCGGACGCGGAACACGGCCTGTCGCTGCTGCTGGTGCCGCGCGACACGCCGGGCCTCAGCCTGCGCGGCTACCCGCTGCGCGACGGCGACCGCGCGGCCGAACTGGCTTTCGACGACGTGCGACTGCCCGCCTCTGCGCTGCTCGGCGAGGCCGGCGCGGCGCTGCCGCAGATCGAGCAGGCGCTCGACGAGGCCACGCTGGCCGTCTGCGCCGAATCGCTCGGCGTGATGCGCCGGCTGCTGCGCGACACGCTGGACTACGTGCGCCAGCGCAAACAGTTCGGCGCCACACTGTCGAGCTTCCAGGTCGTGCAGCACCGGCTGGCCGACATGCACATGGCGCTGGAGCAGGCCATCGCGCTGACGGCGCACGTGGGCGGGCAACTGGCCGCCGGCGGTGTCGCGCCGGCCGAGCGCGCGCGCGCCGTGTCCTCGGCCAAGGTGGCCGCGGGCAAGGCCTGCAAGGCCGTGGGCCAGGGGGCGGTGCAGCTGCATGGCGGCATGGGCATGACCGAGGAGCTGGCCGTGGGCCACTACATGCGCCGCGCCACGCTGATCGAGGGCCTGTTCGGCCCGGTGTCCTGGCACCTGCGCCGCGTGGCCGCACTGCAGGCCGTCGACGCATGACGCGCGTGCTGGCCGACAACACGCCCATCCTGGTCGGCATCGGCGAGGCGATCCACCGCAGCAAGGCGCCGCCCGGCCTGGAACCGCTGGCGCTGATGGAGCAGTCCCTGCGCGCGGCCGAGCACGACGCCGGTGTGCCCCTGCTGGCCGGCCTCGACGCACTCGACGTGGTCTGCGAATACTCCTGGCCCTACACCGACGCGCCGGGCCTGCTGGCCGCGCGGCTGGGTTGCCGCCCGGCCCACCTGGTCTACGGCGAGACCGGTGGCGAATCGCCGGTGCGCTTCATCCACGAGGCGGCGCTGCGCATCGCGCGCGGCGAGAGCCAGGTGGCCGCCATCGTCGGCGCCGAAGCGCGCTACACCGTCGATGCCGCGGCCAAGGCCGGCGTGGCGCTGCCCTGGACGCCGCGCGACGACAGCGTCAAGCTCGTGCGTGGCACCGTGCTGTGCCATCCCGTGGCGGTGCAGCTGGGCGCCTTCATGCCCACCACCATCTACCCGTTCTACGAGAACGCCACGCTCGCGCACTGGGGGCTCACGCCACGCGCGGCGCACGAAGAATCGGCCCGGCTGTGGGCGCGCTATTCCGAGGTCGCCGCCGGCAACCCGCATGCCTGGCTGCAGCGCCGCTTCACGCCCGAAGAGGTGGCCGAGCCCGGCCCCGCCAACCGGCTGATCGCCTGGCCCTACACCAAGCACATGGTGGCCAACCCGGTCGTCAACATGGGCGCGGCCGTGGTGCTGACCAGCGTGGGCCGTGCGCGCGCGCTGGGCATTGCGGAGGCGCGCTGGGTCCACATCTGGGGCGGCGCGGCCGCGCGCGAGCCGCGCGACTACCTGCAGCGCGACCACTACGTGGGCTCGCATGCGCAGGACCTGGTCATGGAGACCGTGCTGGCCCACGCCGGCGGCGACGCCGCCGCGTTCGACATGCTCGAGCTGTACAGCTGCTTTCCGGTCGTGCCCAAGATGGCGCGGCGCACGCTGGGCCTGGCGGCCGATGCACGCATGACGTCCACCGGCGGGCTGAGCTTCTTCGGCGCACCGCTCAACAACTACATGACGCATGCGGCCTGCGGCCTGGTGCGCGCGCTGCGTGCCGCGCCCGGCAAGGCCGCGCTGTTGTACGGCCAGGGCGAGTACGTGACGAAGCACCACGCGCTGGTGCTGGGCGCCGGCCCGTCGCCGCACGGCGCCCTGTCCGAGAACTACAGCGTGCAGGCCGCAGCAGACGCACGGCGCGGGCCGGTGCCGCCGCTGGTGCTGGAGCACAGCGGCAGCGCGCGCCTGGAGACCTTCACCGTCATCTACGGCCGGGACGGCGCAGCCACCCATGGCGTCGTCATCGCGCGCACCAAGGGCGGTGGCCGGCTCATGGCGCGGCTGTCCGGCGCGGATGCGGCCGGCATCGCCGTGCTGACCGATGCAGATGCGAGTCCTGTCGGCCGGATGGGACGGGTGGCCGGCGCGGCCGACGGACTGCTCGAATGGTCGTTCGCCTGACCAGCAGGCGGTTGCGGCCGGTGTTCAGAACTTCGGGATGCGCAGCGTCTTGCTGACCATCAGCGTGCCCGACAAGGCGAACAGCAGCGCCATCGGGTGCAACTGCCACGGCCCCAGCATCCAGGCGCCGCCGTAGAGCCCGTCGCCGATGCGGCCCTGCCAGGCGGCGAAGGCCAGCACGGCCGTCAGCACCACGCTGGTCGGGATGGGCGTGCCCTCGAAGTACTTGACCTTGCCGCCCTCGCTGCCCTCGGCCAGCGTCTCGGCCGTCACGTTGAAGCGCGCCAGCCGGCTCACGCCACAGCAGACGAAGTAGACGAGGATGGCGATGTCCCACCCGCCCGTGAGGCCCGCCGCGAAGCCCAGCGTGGCCGGGCCGACGCCGAAGGACACGATGTCGGCCAGCGAATCGAGCTCGCGGCCCAACGCCGAGTGCTGCTGGCGCCAGCGCGCGATGCGGCCATCGAGCACGTCGAACACGAAGGCGATGGGCGTCATCAACGCCGCCAGCAGGAAATGGGTGGTGTCGCGCGTGATGAGGTACTGCATCGCCAGGAACACCGAGGCCATGCCGAAGGCCGCATTGCCCAGCGTGAAGAAGTCCGCGAGGTGGAAGCCGCGCAGCATGGAGAAATGGCGCGGGCCATGGGGTTGGGGCAAGGCACTCATGTGGCGATCTCCTGGAGGTTCGATGGTCGCAGGCGGTACGGCCGGCGCATGTGGGCCAAGCCTGCCATCGCCTGTAGGCCAAAGCAGGCGAACGGCGGCGGCTGACAGGGCTTGGCGTTGCGCGATGACAGGCGCGGGCCGGCGCGCGCGGCAAGCTGGAACCTATGGAAGCGCTCAAGATCTACCACGCCAAGCGCGACTTCCGCCGCACTTCGGAGCCGCGCAGCGGCGGCAAGCGCTCGCCTGCGGGCGCGTTGAGCTTCGTCGTGCAGAAGCATTGGGCCAGCAGCCTGCACTACGACTTCCGGCTGGAGATCGACGGCACGATGAAAAGCTGGGCCGTGCCCAAGGGGCCGAGCTTCGATCCGCACGACAAGCGGCTCGCGGTGCAGGTGGAAGACCACCCGATCTCGTATTCCAGCTTCGAAGGGCAGATTCCCGAAGGGCAATACGGCGCGGGCAAGGTCATCGTCTGGGACAAGGGCCACTGGAAGCCCGTGGGCGATCCGGCCGACGGCCTGCGCAAGGGCAACCTCAAGTTCGAACTGCATGGGCACAAGCTGCAAGGCCGCTGGGCGCTGGTGCGCATGCACGGCAAGGGCAAGGAGAGCCAGCCGCCCTGGCTGCTCGTCAAGGAGAAGGATGCGTTCGAGCGGCCGGCCGCCGAGTTCAGCGTGGTCGACGAGATGCCCGACAGCGTCAAGGGCGTGAAGGCGCCAGCGCCGCCCTCGGCATCCGCGGCGCCGAAGGCGGTGCAACTGCCGCAGGCCGACCTGCCCGCCCTGCTGGCCCCGCAGCTCGCCACGCTGGCCGCCAGGCCGCCGGCCGATGCGGCCGACTGGGTCTACGAGATCAAGTTCGACGGCTACCGCCTGCTCGCGCGGCTCGAAGGCCGTGGCAAGAAGCAGAAGGCGCAGCTGTTCACGCGCAACGGCAACGACTGGACGCACAAGCTCAAGGCCTTGCATGCCGAGCTGCTGCGGCTGGACCTGCCCGAAGGCTGGTACGACGGCGAGATCGTGGTGATGGATGCCAACGGCCTGCCCGACTTCGGCGCGCTGCAGCAGGCCTTCGATGCGTCGAAGACGCAGGCCATCGTCTACTACCTCTTCGACGTGCCGTACTGCGGCGGCCACGACCTGCGCGAGCAGCCGCTGCAGGCGCGCCGTGCCTTGCTGCAGTCGCTGCTGGAGGGCAAGAAGTCGGACCAGGTCTTCTACTCCGCCACCTTCGATGCGCCGCCCGGGGAGGTGGTGGGCACGGCCTGCAAGCTGGGCCTGGAGGGCGTCATCGCCAAGCGCAAGGATGCGCCCTATGTCTCGCGCCGCAGCGACAGCTGGATCAAGCTCAAGTGCAGCCAGCGCCAGGAGTTCGTCGTCGTCGGCACCACCGACCCGCAAGGCACGCGGGCAGGCTTCGGCGCGCTGCTGTTGGGCGTGCACGACAAGGATGGCCAGCTGGTCTATGCCGGCAAGGTCGGCACGGGCTTCGACCAGGCCACGCTGAAGAAGCTGGCACGCCAACTCGGCGAGCTGGCCACGCCGCGCAGCCCGCTGGCCGACACCACGGACGTGGAGGGCCGGCCGCACTGGGTCAAGCCGCAGCTGGTGGCCGAGGTCAGCTTCGGCGAATGGACGCGCAGCGGCCGCATCCGCCATGCGGTGTTCCACGGCATGCGCAGCGACAAGCCGGCCAAGGCCATCGTGCGCGAGCGCGCCGCGCCGCCGCCCAAGGCCACGCGGCACCACAAGCCGGGCGACAGCGGTGACCAGGCCCTCTCCACGCGGCTGAAGGTCACGCATGGCGAGCGCGTGGTCGACGCCTCCACCGGCATCACCAAGCTCGACCTCGTGCGCTACTACGCGCTGGTCGGCGAACTGATGCTGGAGCACCTCAAGGGCAACCGTCCAGTGGCGCTGGCGCGCGCACCGTCCGGCATCGCCGGGCAGTTGTTCTTCCAGAAGCACGCCGAGATCGAGAAGCTGCCGGGGCTGCGCCAACTCGATCCGGCGCTGGACCCCGGGCACGCGCCTCTGCTGGCCGTGGCCAGCCAGCGCGGCCTGCTCTCGGCGGCGCAGTGGAACGTGGTGGAGTTCCATTCCATGAACGCGCTGGCCGCCTCGTTCGAGCGGCCCGACCGGCTGGTGTTCGACCTGGACCCGGGCGAGGGCGTGCGCTGGCGCCAGATGCAGGAAGCGGCCGAAGTCGTGCACGCCTTCCTGGATCAGCTGGGCCTGCCGGCCTTCCTCAAGACCAGCGGCGGCAAGGGCCTGCACGTGGTGGTGCCGGTCAAGCGGCTGCACAGCTGGGTCAACGCCAAGGGCTTCGCGCAGGCCATCGTGCAGCACCTGGCGCGCACCATCCCCGACCGCTTCGTCGCCAAGAGCGGGCCACGCAACCGTGTCGGCAAGATCTTCGTGGACTATCTGCGCAACGGCCAGGGCGCCACCACCGTGTGCGCGTGGTCGGCGCGCACGCGGTCGGGCATGGGCATCTCGGTGCCGCTGGCCTGGGACGAGCTCGCGGCGCTCAAGAGCAGCGACCAATGGACCGTGCGCAACGTGCACGAGCGGCTGGACGTGGGCAACGCGCCCTGGCAGGGCTATGCGCGTGCCGCCAAGTCGCTCAAGGCCGCCATGAAGACCATCGGATTCGAGGAGGACTGAAATGAAACAACCCCCACGCTCCCCCGCTTCGCGAGGTCCGCTGCCCCCCGGGGGGGCGCGCCAGCGGCTTCGGGCGGCCGGGCGCCACTGACATGTTGCGAGCCATCTGGAAGGGCGCCATCAGCTTCGGGCTGGTGCACGTGCCCGTGGGCCTGTACCCGGCGTCGCGCGAGACCGGCATCGATTTCGACTGGCTGGACAAGCGCTCCATGGACCCCGTGGGCTACAAGCGCGTGAACAAGCGCACCGGCCGCGAGATCACCAAGGAGCACATCGTCAAAGGCATCAAGCAGGAGGACGGCGACTACGTGGTGCTGTCCGACGAGCAGATCAAGGACGCCTACCCCAAGTCCACCCAGACCATCGAGATCGAGGCCTTCGTGACGGCCGCCGAGATCTCCTTCGTGCTGTTGGAGCGGCCCTATTACCTGGAGCCGCTGGGCAAGGGCGAGAAGGTCTACGCGCTGCTGCGCGAGGCCATGGTGGCGGCCGGCGTGATCGGCATCGCGCGCGTGGTCATGCACAGCAAGGAGCACCTGGCCGTGCTGGTGCCCATGGGCCCGGCGCTCATGCTCAACACCATCCGCTGGGCCAGCGAGATCCGGCCGCAGGACGAGTTGACGCTGCCGGCGGCCGGCAAGGGCGCGCTCAAGGCGGCCGAACTCAAGATGGCTTCGCAGCTGATCGCCGACATGACCGTGCCCTGGCAGCCAGGGGACTATGCCGACCACTTCACCGACGCGATCCACGCGCTGGTCAAGCGCAAGGTGGATGCGGGCGACACCCAGCAGGTCACCGCGCTGGAAGACGCGCCAGAGAGCACCCAGGGCTCCAACGTGGTCGACCTCACCGAACTGCTGGCGCAGAGCCTGGCGGGGCGCAAGCCAGCCGCCGCCGGCAAGGCCAAGCCGGCGCGCAAGGCGCCCGGCAAGGCGGCCAAGGCGGCACCGCGCAAGCGGGCCTGATCTCCTACATGCGGCGGCTTTGCCGTCCGACGACGCTGGCCGCGGGTGCCGCGAACAATCGCGCACACACCAACAACAGGAGAATCAGGTGGCAGCTTCACTTCCCTTGGCGTCGACCCGGCTGGAAGCCGCCGTCGATGCACCGGCCGGCGCCGTTTCCTGGGGCGCCATCCTGGCCGGCGGCGCTGCCGCGGCGGCGTTCTCGCTGATCCTGTTGATCCTGGGTGCGGGCCTGGGCCTCACCTCGCTGTCGCCGTATGGCGGCGCGGGCGCCAGCGCCATGGCGCTGGGCATTTCGGCCATCGTCTGGATTCTCGTCACGCAGGCCCTGGCTTCGGGGCTGGGCGGCTACATCGCCGGCCGCTTGCGCACGCGCTGGGCTGGCGTGCACGGCGACGAGGTCTTCTTCCGCGACACCGCCCACGGCTTCCTGTCCTGGGCCGTGGCCACGCTGGCGACCGCCGCCTTGCTCACCACGGCCATCGGCAGCGTGGTGGGCGGTGCGGCCAAGGTCGGCGCCTCGGTGGCTGGCGGCGCGGCGACGGCCGCGGTGTCTGCTGCAGCACAGGGCGCGGGCGAATCGGCAGGCGAAGGGCCTGCCGCCTACTTCATCGACAGCATGTTCCGCCGCCCGGCCGGCCCTGCCCAGGCAGGCGCCGTCGCGCCGGCCGAGCCGGTGCCCGCCACCGAGGTGGCCCGCATCCTGGCGCAATTCGACAAGGACAAGCCGCTGGCGGCCGAGGACCAGCGTTACCTGGGCCAACTGGTGGCCGAGCACACGGGGCTCTCGCCGCAAGAGGCCGAGCAACGCGTGGGCGACACCGTGGGCCGTATGCAGGCGAAGGCGCGCGAGGTCGAGGCCGCTGCCCGCGAAGCCGCTGACAAGGCGCGCAAGGCCGGCATCACGGCCACGCTGTGGCTGTTCGTCTCGATGTTGCTCGGCGCCTTCAGCGGCAGCCTGGCGGCCACCTGGGGCGGCCGCGAACGCGACGCCTGAACGACACGCCTTTTCTTCCTCCACCACCACCTTCGGAGATATCCCATGCGTTCCCTGCTGCTCTTCTTCCTCGGCGTGCCGATCCCCATCATCATCCTGATCGCGCTGTTCATCCGCTGAAGCGGGCGCGCGCCCCTCTGCGCGCCATGGCCCGGCGCTTGCTTGGCCACAAGAATCCATGACAGACCAATGCGAACCGGGCCGGCCCTGGCCGATGGGCATGCACCTGCGCGACGGCGGTGCCAACTTTGCGCTGTACTCCAGCGCGGCCGAGTCCGTCGAGCTCTGTCTCTTCGACGCGCAGGGCCACCATGAGCAGCGGCGCATCCGCCTGCCGGCCTGCACCGATGACATCTGGCACGGCTTCGTGCCCGGCGTGGAGCCTGGCACCCGCTATGGCGTGCGGGTGCATGGCCCGTTCGATCCCGCCCATGGGCAGCGCTGCAATGCCCACAAGCTGCTGCTCGATCCCTATGCGCGTGCCATCGACCGACCGCTGCGTGGCGAGGCCGTGACCTTCGGCTACCTGTTGGGCCATGAGGAGCAGGACCTCGTGTCCAACGACGGCGACAGCGCTGCCGTGGCGGCCAAGTCCGTGGTGATCGCACCGGACTTCGACTGGCAAGGCGACCGGCCGCCGGCCATTCCGATGGCCGACTCGGTCTTCTACGAAGTCAACGTGCGCGGCTTCACGCAGCAGATGCCCGGCGTGCCCGAGGAACTGCGCGGCACCTTCGCCGGCCTGGCCAACGAGGCCGCCATCGCTTACCTGAAGCGCCTGGGCGTGACGGCCGTGCAACTGCTGCCCGTGCAGGCCTTCAACGACGAGGGCCGGCTCGTGGACGCGGGCCTGGCCAACTACTGGGGCTACAACACCATCGGCTTCTTCGCGCCCGAGCCGCGCTACTGCTTCAAGGGCACGGACGGCGGCGTGGCCGAGTTCCGCGGCATGGTCAAGGCCCTGCACCAGGCCGGCATCGAGGTGATCCTGGACGTGGTCTACAACCACACCTGCGAAGGCAACCACCTGGGCCCGACCATGTGCTTCAAGGGCATCGACAACGCGGCCTACTACCGGCTCATGGAAGACCGCCGCTACTACAACGACTTCAGCGGCACCGGCAACACGCTGGACGTGAGCAACCCGCCCGTGCTGCGCATGGTGATGGACAGCCTGCGCTACTGGGTCGAAGAGATGCACGTGGACGGCTTTCGCTTCGACCTGGCGCCGGCCATCTCGCGCGATGCGGCCGGCGCCTTCGACCACCGCACGCCCTTCCTGTCGGCCGTGGCGCAGGACCCGGTGCTGCGCCGCGTGAAGATGATCGCCGAACCCTGGGACCTGGGCGACTACGGCTACCAGGTGGGGGGCTTTCCGGTCGGCTGGTCGGAGTGGAACGGCAGCTACCGCGACGAGGTGCGCGACTTCTGGCGCAACGCCGACGACAGCCTGCCGACCTTCGCCTCGCGCCTGTGCGGCACGCCGGAGATCTTCGCGCCGTCGCGCCGGCCGCCGTCGGCCAGCGTGAACATCGTGACCGTGCACGACGGCTTCACGCTGCGCGACCTGGTCAGCTACAACGAGAAGCACAACGAGGCCAACGGCGAGCACAACCGCGACGGCGAAAGCCACAACCGCAGCTGGAACTGCGGCGTCGAGGGGCCGACCGAGGATGCCGGCGTGCTGGCGCTGCGCGCGCGCCAGCAACGCAACCTGCTGGCCACGCTGTTCATGTCGCGCGGCGTGCCGCTGCTGCTGGGCGGCGACGAGATCGGCCGCACCCAGCAGGGCAACAACAACGCCTACTGCCAGGACAGCCCGATCTCCTGGTTCGACTGGCGCGATGGCGCGCGCGACGATGCGCTGCTGGCGTTCACGGCCAAGCTGATCCGCCTGCGCAAGGAGCTGGCGGTGCTGCGCGGCCCCCATTGGCCGGTTGGCGATGGCGCGCATCCCGATGCGACCTGGTACAGCGTCTGGGGCCTGCCCATGACCGAGGACGAATGGCAGCATCCGGCGGCGCGCTGCCTGCAGGTGGTGTTCGATGGCGCGGCCGACCATGCCAAGGGCCGTGCCGGCGCGCCGGGCCCGTCGGTGCTGCTGATGTTCAACGGCGCGCCCACATCGCACCTGTTCACGGTGCCGCCCGAGACCCGCTTCGGCCAGGCCTGGCAGCTGCGCATCGCCACCCACCGCGAGCAACTGCCTGCGCGCCGGGCGCGCCGCGTGGCGCCGGGCGCCAAGCTGCGGCTCAAGGCGCACGCGATGATGGTGCTGACCCAGTTGGCGCCCGCTCTGTCCGCTTCGGCGCCGTCGGCTCCCGCGGCGGCAGCCACGGCCAGGGCGGCCGCGTAGTCCCCTCGGGCTGCTGCGGCTGCCTTGGCTGCAGGGCTGCGTAGGAGTTCTTCCTACCCCTGCTTGCGCCGCGGGCCGATCCAGCGGGCGTGCGACGGCCCTTACGCTGGCTCCAACCCGTCACGGTGACGGTTTCCGCATCCCCCTTGCCCGATCCGGAGAATCGTCCATGACGCAGGCCAAGCGCAGCGTTCTCGCGCTGCTGAACCAACGCACCACCGAAGGCTTCTACGCCGCCATCCTGCTGGCTTGCCTGGCGTTCGCCGGCATGCTGCTGGCGCCGGGTGACCACATGGAGCAGCTGCTGGCCCTGGCCTGGCTGTTCATGCTGTCGGCCATCGCTTTCCTCGTCGGCAAGCTCGGCCTGGAGCTGGTCCTGGAAACCGGCCAGTGAGCCGCACTCCGGCCAGCCCGGGCGCGTGCCCCACAAGCGCTGCTTTCCTACGCGGAGCCCCCGCCGGCGGTGCTAGATTGGCCGCGCCGAACGAGGAGCCACGATGAACAACACCCCATCCATCCCCCTGCTGGCCGCCATGGCGGCAGTTGCCCTGCTGACGGGCTGCGCCCAGGGTGCAGGCACGCCTGCCAGCCCCACCGCCACACCGGCGCCGCGCGTCGGATCGAGCGCGCTCGTCAAGCTCATGTCCGAGGACGGCCAGCCGCGTGGCCAGGCCGTGCTGAGCTCGGTGGCGGAGGGCGTGGAGATCGTCGTGAACGCCGAAGGGCTCACGCCCGGCCTGCATGGCCTGCACATCCACACCAATGGCAAGTGCGCGCCGGGGCCCGATCCGAGCGGCAAGACCATCGCCTTCGGTGCCGCGGGTGGGCACTTCGACCCCGATGCCACGGGCCGCCATGGCCACCCCGAGCACGATGCGCAGCGCCATGCAGGCGATGTGCCCAACCTGCTGGTCGACGGCCAGGGCAAGGGCATGCTGCGCTTCACGAACCCGAAGATCACGCTGCTGCCCAATGCCAGGAATTCGGTGCTGGGGCGCGCGCTCGTGGTGCACGCCGAGGCCGACGACTACAAGACCAATCCGGCAGGCAACTCCGGTGGCCGCGTGCTGTGCGGCGTGATCGAGCCGGCGCGGCTCGATGCCGTGGTCGGCAGCGTGCCCACCTCGCGCCACCTGCGCTGAGCCGATGGACCGCGCCGCCTTCCAGGCACGCTTCGAGGCGCGTTTTGCCGACCCGCGCTTCGCCGGCGAACGTGCCGCCATCGACCGCCTGGCCAACATCGCCTGGCGCAACCACGAGGACAGCCGCAAGGCGCCGCAGACCCGGCCTGCCGGGCCGGGTTTCGCCGATCCGGCCTACGAGCTCTCGGTCGAATGGTCGGCCACGCGCGACCGGCTGCAGGCCGCGCAGGCCGCCTGGGGCCAGGCCCCGCGCTCGCGCGTGCTGCTCGTGAACGGCTCGGCGCGCAACGACCAGACCTGCCCGGGCGAGAACGCCAAGACCATGCGGCTGGCGGCCATGGCGCGTGACGTGCTGCAGGAGCACGGCGCCGAGACCGACCTGCTCGACCTGAGCCTGCTGACCTCCGACTACGACCTGCACATCCATCCCTGCAAGGGCTGCGTGTCCACCACCATGCCGCTGTGCCACTGGCCCTGCAGCTGCTACCCCAACCATTCGCTGGGGCAGGTGAACGACTGGATGGCCGAGATCTACGAGCGCTGGGTTGCCGCCCATGGCGTGATCGTGCTGGCGCCGACCTACTGGTACCAGTCGCCGAGCCCGCTCAAGCAGATGATCGACCGGCTGGTCTGCGCCGATGGCGGCAACCCCGACCCGACCAGCACGCACGGCAAGAAGGTCGAAGAGGCCAAGGCGCTGGAAAAGCGCGGCTGGGACTATCCGCAGCACCTGGCTGGCCGTGTGTTCGGCCTGGTGGTGCACGGCGACGTGGCCGGGGTGGAGGTGCAGCGGCGCAACCTGTCCGACTGGCTGCAATGGATGGGCTTGCTGCCCGCCGGCTTCGCCTCGCAGCTGGACCGCTACATCGGCTACTACGAACCCTATGGCGACAGCCACGCCGCGCTGGATGCCGACCACAACCTGCATGCCGAGGTGCGCAACGTGGCGCACGCGGTCGCGCGTGCGGCCGACGCGGCGCGCGCGGGCCAGCTGTCCCGCCCCGATGCGGGCCTGGTCAGCCCGCGGCGCAAGTGAGCATTCCAACCCGAAAGGACACCACCATGAACGAGAAGAAGGCCAGCGTGCACTGGGAAGGTGCCGGCAAGGCCGGCAAGGGCACGATCAGCACCGAGACCGGGGCGCTGAAGGACTATCCGTACGGCTTCACCAGCCGCTTCGAGGACGACCGGCGCGGCACGAATCCCGAGGAGATCGTGGGCGCCGCGCACGCCGCCTGCTTCACGATGGCATTCGCCTTCGCGTGCGAGAAGGCCGGCGTGGCGCTGCAGCAGGCCGACACCCAGGCCAGCGTGCGGCTGGCCAAGGATGGCGATGGTTTCAAGATCGACCGCATCGCGCTGACGCTGACGGCCAAGGCGGCCGGGCTGGACGAGGCCAGGTTCCAGGAACTGGCCCAGGGTGCCAAGGCGGGCTGCCCGCTGTCCAAGGCGCTGGCCGCCGTGCCCGAGATCACGCTCTCGGCAACGCTGCAGGCCTGATCAGGCCTGGGGCTCGACGGCTGCGCCGGGGTCTTCCTCGCCGGCCACCGAGCCAGGATCGGCCTTGGGGGCCGCCAGTTGCGCCAGTGCCGCGAGGGCGCCGGGCGCGGTGGTGGCCAGCTGGGCTGCCAGCGCCGTCAGGCCGGCGGCACCGTCCCGCGTGAGCTGCGCGATGGCCTGGCCGGCGTCCTTGGGCGAGGCGAAGCCCTGGCTTTGCAGCAGCAGCGCGCCGCCCGCATCCACTAGCTTGAAATAGAACAGGCCATCGGCCTCGCGGTACTGCTTGAACGCGGGCTGGGCCACCTTGGCCGCCTTGGCGGGCTTGGCTGCGCGCGGCTGCGCGCCCAGCGGGCGCAGGCCGACCGCGTGGCGCAGCGTCGCGATGAAGGGGCTGGCCGTGCGGCGGGCCTTCTGGGCGCCGGCCAGCAGCACGCGCTCGACGCTGGCGGGGTCGTCGATGTAGCGCTGGTAGGTGGCGCGCATGGGGCCGACCTCGCGGTCGATGCGCTCGAACAGCGCCTGCTTGGCGTCGGCCCAGGAGATGCCGCCTGCGAACGCGCGGCGCAAGGCGGCGGTTTCGTCCGGTTCGGCGAAGGCCTGGTAGATCTGGAACAGGGCCGAGCCCTCGGTGTCCTTGGCCTCGCCCGGGCCGCGCGAGTCGGTCACGATGCCGGCGATGAGCTTGCGCATCTGCTCGCGCGGGGCGAACAGCGGGATGGTGTTGTCGTAGCTCTTGCTCATCTTGCGGCCGTCCAGGCCGGGCAGCAAGGCCACGTCTTCCTCCACCGCCGCCTCGGGCAGCACGAAGTGCTCGCCGTAGGCGTGGTTGAAGCGCTGCGCCATGTCGCGCGCCATCTCGATGTGCTGCACCTGGTCGCGGCCCACGGGCACCTTGTGCGCGTTGAACATGAGGATGTCCGCGCCCATCAGCACGGGGTACATGAACAGGCCGGCCGTCACGTCGTTGTCGGGCTCGGCGCCGGCCGCGGCGTTGCGGTCCATCGCGGCCTTGTAGGCGTGGGCGCGGTTCAGGATGCCCTTGCCCGTCACGCAGGTCAGGAACCAGGTGAGTTCGGGGATCTCGGGGATGTCGGACTGGCGGTAGAAGGTGACGCGCTCGGGGTCCAGGCCGCCGGCCAGCCAGGTGGCGGCGATCTCCAGCGTGGAGCGCTGGATGCGCTGCGGGTCGTCCGTCTTGATCAGCGCGTGGTAGTCGGCCAGGAAGTAGAAGCTGTCGGTTCCGGCGGCCTGGCTGGCACGGATGGCCGGGCGGATGGCGCCCACGTAGTTGCCCAGGTGGGGGGTGCCGGTGGTGGTGATGCCGGTCAGTACGCGCAGCGTGCTCATGGAGGTCTCAGCGGATCAGGAGGGAAAAAGGGGTCAGCAGCAGGTCGAGGACGTCGAACGTCAGGCCCATGATGGGCCGCAGCCACAACGTGCCGACCACGCCGGCCAGCACCAGGCCCATCACGATGAAGAAGCCCCAGGGCTCCACGCGCGAGACCAGCACGGCCTGCTTGTAGGGCAACAGGCCCACCAGCACGCGCCCGCCATCGAGCGGCGGCAGCGGGAAGAGGTTGAAGGCGAACATCACCACGTTGACCAGCATGCCGGCCTGGCACATCTTGACGAAGAAGGGCTCGGTGACGCCCACGGCGACCATGAGGTAGAACGCGATGCCCCACAGCAGCGCCTGCGCCAGGTTGGCCAGCGGCCCGGCCAGCGCCACCCAGACCATGTCGCGCTTGGGGTTGCGCAGCCGGCCGAACTGCACCGGCACGGGCTTTGCGTAGCCGAACACGAAGGCGCCCGAGGTGGCCAGGTACAGCATGATGGGCATCACGATGGTGCCCAGCGGATCGATGTGCTTGACCGGGTTCAGCGTCACGCGGCCGAGCAGCCAGGCGGTGTTGTCGCCATAGTGCCGGGCCACATAGCCGTGCGCCGCCTCGTGCACGGTGATCGCGAAGACCACGGGCAGCGCGTAGATCAGCAGGTTCTGAAAGATGGCGTCGAAGTTCACCGGCGGATCCTCACAGGCCCAGCGCGGCCAGCGAACCGCGGCCTTCGCGCACGATCTCGGGGTCGCCGCCCGTGCCCATGGGCGTGAGGTCGATGACCGTGGTGGGCTCGGACGGGCAGGCGCCGGCGTCGAGCACGGCGGCCAGCTGGTGCTCGAAGCGCTCGCGGATCTCGGCGCCGTCGTGCAGCGGCTCGGTCTCGCCGGGCGGGATCAACGTGGTGGCCAGCAGCGGCGCGCCGTGCAGGGCCAGCAGTTCCTGCAGGGTCTTGTGCTCGGGCACGCGCAGGCCGATGGTCTTGCGCGAGGGGTGGCTCACACGGCGCGGCACCTCCTTGCTGGCCTCCAGGATGAAGGTGTAGGCACCGGGCGTGGCCGACTTGAGCAGGCGGTACTGCTTGTTGTCCACGCGCGCATAGTTGGCCAGCTCGGACAGGTCGCGGCACAGCAGCGTGAGATGGTGCCGGTCGTCCACGCCGCGCAGCCGGCGCATGCGGTCGACGGCGGCCTTGTCGTCCAGGTGGCAGACCAGGGCGTAGCTGGAGTCGGTCGGCACGGCGACGATGTCGCCCTTGGCCAGCAGCGCCACGGTCTGCTTGAGCAGGCGCGGCTGCGGGTTCTCGGGATGGAGTTCGAAGTACTGGGCCATGGGTTCTTCAACCGGAAATGCGGGATTCGCGCAGCGTCATCCAGGCGCCGATCGCGCCGCAGGCCGCCACCAGGGCCATGCCCAGCATGGACCAGCCGTCCGGCACGTGCGCGAACGCCAGCCAGCCGCCGAGCATGGCGAAGCCGATCTGGCCGTAGAGGTAGGGCGTGAGCGTGGCGGCCGGCGCGCGCGAATAGCCCAGGATCAGCAGGAAGTGGCCCACCGTGGCCAGCAAGCCCATGAGCACCAGGCCGGCCCACAGTCGCCAGTCGGGCAGTTGCACCCAGACGAAGGGCAGCGGGATCGACGCGGCGAGCGTGCCGATCCAGCCGGTGTACAGGTGCGTGGTCAGCGGCGCGTCGGTGCGCGCGAGCTTGCTGGTCAGCACCTGGAACCAGGCGTTGGTGGCCACCAGGGCCAGCGGCAGCAGCAGCCGCCAGTCGAAGGCCTCGTCGCCGGGCCGGATGATGACCATGGTGCCGACGAAGCCGCCGACCACCAGCGCCCAGCGCTGCGGCGAGACGCGCTCGCCCAGCGTGCGGGCCGCCAGCAGCGTGATGACCAGCGGTGTGATCATGACGATGGCGGTGAACTCGCCCACCGGCATGGTGCGCAGGCTCAGGAAGGCCAGCAGGCTGCTGACCACCAGCAGCAGCCCGCGCAGCAGCTGGAAGCGTGGATGGGCCGTGCGCAGCATCTTCAGGCCCTGGCGCGGCAGCACCAGCGCCGTGGTGGCCACGGCCTGGAAGGCGTAGCGGAACCACAGGCCCATCAGCAGGGGCACGGTGACGGTGACGGCCTTGGTGGTGGTGTCCAGCGCGGCGAAACAGGCGGTGGCGGTCAACACCAGCGCGATGCCGCCCAACGGCGAGGCGGGCGCGGCAGGCGAACTCACTGGATGCGGTCCGCCAGCAGCTCCCAGACCGGGGTCAGGTCGCCCGGCAGGTAGGGCAGGGCGCCCAGGTCGGTGTGGCTCTCGTCGGGGCTGTGGAAGTCGCTGCCGCGCGACGCGGCGAGGCCGAACTCGCGCGCCATGCCGGCGTATTCGACGTATTCGGCAGGCGTGTGGCTGCCGGTCACGACCTCGACCCCGCGGCCGCCATGGGCCTTGAACTCGCTGAACAGCGCGTACTCTTCGGTGGCGTTGAACTTGTAGCGGCCCGGGTGGGCGATCACGGCGATGCCGCCGCCCTGGGTGATCCAGGTCACCGCATCCTTGAGGTTGGCCCAGCGGTGCGGCACATAGCCGGGCTTGCCTTCGGTCAGATACTTGCGGAAGACCTCGGGCGTGTCCTTGCAGTGGCCGGCCTCGACCAGGAAGCGCGCGAAGTGGGTGCGCGAGATCAGCGCCGGGTTGCCGACGAACTTGAGCGCGCCTTCGTAGGCTCCCTGGATGCCGACCTTGGCCAGGCCCTCGGCCATCTCGCGCGCGCGGGGACCACGGCCGTCGCGCGTGTCGGCCAGGCCCTGCTGCATGCGCGGGTCTTCGGCGTCGAAGCCCAGGCCCACGATGTGCACGGTTTCGCCTGCGAAGGTGACGGAGATCTCGGCGCCGGTCAGGTAGCGCAGGCCATTGGCCTTGGCGGCTGCGGCGGCACGCTGCTGGCCGCCGATCTCGTCGTGGTCCGTCAGCGCCCACAGCTCGACGCCGTTGGCGCGTGCGCGTTGCGCGAGCTCCTCCGGGGTCAGCGTGCCATCGGAGA
Organism: Pseudorhodoferax sp. Leaf274; assembly: GCF_001422445.1. Taxonomy (GTDB): domain Bacteria; phylum Pseudomonadota; class Gammaproteobacteria; order Burkholderiales; family Burkholderiaceae_C; genus Pseudorhodoferax. Next base: position 624,695 of record NZ_LMNA01000030.1, on the reverse strand, counting down.
CGATGGAGTGGCAGTGCAGGTCGGCGTTGAGGATGGAAGGCACGGCGGGCATTCTAGGCCGGGGGCTGGTTTCCTGCGGTCGCGTGCGAGGCAAGTCCATGCGCCCGAAAAAAACAAAACCCGCTCGGGTGAGCGGGTTCGTGGAGGAGTGCTGTGGGCCGGAGCCCCGGCATCACTTCAGCTTGATTTCCTTGTACTCGACATGCTTGCGAGCCTTGGGATCGAACTTCGTGATCAGCATCTTCTCGGGCATGAGCTTCTTGTTCTTGGTCGTGGTGTAGAAGTGACCGGTGCCGGCAGTGGATTCCAGCTTGATCTTCTCGCGTCCGCCTTTGGTAGCCATGGTGATTCCTTGTGTACGACGTTTGTGCTTAAGCGGCCTGGCCGCGTGCGCGCAGGTCTGCGAGCACGGCGTCGATGCCGTTCTTGTCGATCAGGCGCAGGCCGGCGTTGGAAATGCGCAGGCGCACCCAGCGGTTCTCGGTCTCGACCCAGAAGCGGCGGTATTGCAGGTTCGGCAGGAACCGGCGCTTGGTTTTGTTGTTGGCGTGGGAAACGTTGTTCCCGACCATCGGGCCTTTGCCCGTGACTTCACATACGCGTGACATGGTCACTTCCTCGTGATAACAGCTGGCCCTTTGCTGCAACGCAGGCGGCTCGGGGTTTTACAGCTTGACCTCGCCATGAAGCAGGTGGCGGTTTCCTGTTTGCTTTGCCGGGCAAATCCGGCAAAGCCCGCGATTATAGCCGCGTTTATTCCTGTTCCAGGAAGCGCTGGGCGTCGAGTGCCGCCATGCAGCCCGTGCCGGCGCTCGTGATGGCCTGGCGGTAGACGTGGTCCTGCACGTCGCCGGCCGCGAACACGCCGGGCACGCTGGTCATCGTCGCCATGCCCTTCAAGCCCGACTGGGTGACGATGTAGCCGTCCTTCATCTCCAGCTGGCCCTGGAAGATCTCGGTGTTGGGCCGGTGGCCGATGGCGATGAAGCAGCCCTTGAGGTCGATGTCCTTGGTCGAGCCGTCGCGCTGGTCCTTCAGGCGGATGCCGGTCACGCCGCTGGCGTCGCCCTTGACCTCGTCGAGCACCTGGAACAGTTGCAGCTCGATCTTGCCTTCCTTGACCTTCTCGGCCACCTTGTCGATGAGGATGGGCTCTGCGCGGAACTTGTCGCGCCGGTGCACCAGCGTCACCTTGCGCGCGATGTTGGACAGGTACAGCGCCTCCTCGACGGCGGTGTTGCCGCCGCCCACCACGCAGACCTCCTGGTCGCGGTAGAAGAAGCCGTCGCAGGTGGCACAGGCCGAGACGCCCTTGCCCATGAAGGCTTCTTCCGACGGCAGGCCCAGGTACTGGGCCGAGGCGCCGGTGGCGATGATCAACGCATCGCAGGTGTAGGTGCCGCTGTCGCCGGTCAAGGTGAACGGGCGTTGGCCGAAGTCCACCTTGTTGATGTGGTCGAACACGATCTCGGTGTTGAAGCGCTCGGCGTGTTCCAGGAAGCGCTGCATCAGCTCAGGACCTTGTACACCATGCACATCCGCGGGCCAGTTGTCCACCTCGGTCGTGGTCATCAGCTGTCCGCCTTGGGCGATGCCCGTGATCAGCAGCGGCTTCAGATTGGCGCGGGCTGCGTAGACAGCGGCGGTATATCCGGCGGGGCCCGAGCCGAGAATCAGGACTTTGGCGTGTTTTACAGTCGACATGAGCGGTTCTTTCGAGCGGAAATTGCACACATTGTGTGTACAGGTGAAGTCTTTTCCCACAGAATAAAGCGAGGGCGGGGCCCGCGCTGCAAGGCCGTGGATTTTGCCCTTGATCGCCATTTGCTCTGTTGAGCGGGGATTCAACTAACAACAAGGAGTCATGGTCGATGTCGATGCTGTCGAATCTGGAATTGCTGCTGCGCGTGCCCCTGTTCTCCATGCTGAGCGGGGAGCAGGCCAACCTCGTGGCGCAGGCGGTGAGCAAGCGCCGCGTCAAGCGCGGCGAAGTCATCGTCGAGCAGGGCCGCAAGACCAACGCGCTGTTCATCCTGCTGAGCGGCCGCTGCCGTGTGGTGACGACCGACACGCGCGGCCGCGAGGTCATCATCGCCACGCTGCGCCCGGCCGATTGCATCGGCGAGATGAGCCTGATCGACAGCGAGCCGCATTCGGCCACCGTGCTGGCCGAGGTGCAGACCGATGTGCTGGTGCTGGGCCGTGCCGAGTTCGACCGCTGCGTGGCCGACAACCCGCAGATGGCGCGCGCCGTGATGACCGGCCTGGTCAAGCGCCTGCGCCGCGCCGACCAGAAGATCGAATCGCTGGCGCTGATGGACGTGTACGGCCGCGTGGCGCACGCCTTGCTGGAGCAGGCCAGCACCGACGCTGCCGGCGTGCTCCAGATCCGCGACAAGATCTCGCGCCAGGACATCGCCAAGATGGTCGGCGCCTCGCGCGAGATGGTCAGCCGCGTGATGAAGGACCTTGAGGAACGCGGTTATATCGAGACGCAGGACAGCGGCGCCATCCACATCAAGGACCGGCTGATCAGCCTGGCCTGAGCCCGGGAGGCATGGGGTAAGCTCGGCCGCTGCCCCCATGACCTACTCGCTCAATACCCTCAATTCATCGCAGGGCGCAGAGCCGCCGCGCTCGGGCATCGTCCGTTTCGCGCGTGAGTTCAGCCTGCTGCTGGGCCTGCTGGCCCTGTCCTTCTGGTTCATCGCCCTGATCAGCTATTCGCTGCAGGACGCGGCCTGGTCCACCTCGGGCGGCCCGGGCGCCACGCGCAACTGGGGCGGCCGGCTCGGTGCCCTGGTGGCCGATCTCAGCTACTTCGCCCTGGGCTATTCGGTCTGGTGGTGCGTGGCCGCCGGCGTGCGCGCCTGGCTGACCCATCTGGCGCGCTGGATGCGCGGCGCGCCGCCGCCGCGCCGCACCGTGGGCGGGGGGCTGCTGGGCTTCGGCATCGGCCTGGCGGTGCTGCTGCTGGCCAGCTGCGTGCTGGAGTGGACGCGCCTGTACCGGCTGGAGCCGGGCCTGCCCGGCGATGCCGGCGGCGTGCTGGGCTACCTGGTCGGCCCGCTGGCGACCAAGTGGCTGGGCTTTGCCGGTTCCGGCCTGGTGGCCATCGTGGCCGGCATCATCGGCGTGGCGGCGGTGTTCCGCTTCTCCTGGGCCCAGGTGGCCGAGCGCGTGGGTGCGCGCGTGCACGCCCTGGTCGAGCTGCGCCGCGAGAAGCGCGAGGCCGCCGAGGACCGGGCCCTGGGCAAGCAGGCCGTGCGCGAGCGCGCCGAGGGCACGCTCGACCCTGTCGAGGCGCTGCAGGAGCGCATCGAACCGGGCGAGGATGTGCCCCGCCTGTTCCGCGCGCCCAAGCCGCCCAAGCCGGCGGTGGTCATCGAGCCGCAGCCGCTGGCCGAGCCGCAGCCCAGCGCGCGCGTGGTCAAGGAGCGCCAGAAGCCCTTGTTCACCGAACTGCCCGATTCGCGCCTGCCCCAGGTCGACCTGCTGGACGCCGCGCAGGTGCGCCAGGAAACCGTCTCGAACGACACGCTGGAGATGACCAGCCGCATGATCGAGAAGAAGCTCAAGGACTTCGGCGTGGAGGTGCGCGTGGTGCTGGCCTCGCCGGGCCCGGTCATCACGCGCTACGAGATCGAGCCGGCCACCGGCGTCAAGGGCTCGCAGATCGTGGGCCTGGCCAAGGACCTGGCGCGGTCGCTGTCGCTGGTCTCGATCCGCGTGATCGAGACCATCCCCGGCAAGAACTACATGGCGCTGGAACTGCCCAACGCCAAGCGCCAGTCGATCAAGCTGTCGGAGATCCTGGGCTCGCAGGTCTACCACGAGGCCAAGTCCATGCTGACCATGGGCCTGGGCAAGGACATCGTCGGCAACCCCATCGTGGCCGACCTGGCCAAGATGCCGCACGTGCTGGTGGCCGGTACCACCGGCTCGGGCAAGTCGGTCGGCATCAACGCGATGATCCTGAGCCTGCTGTACAAGGCCGAGGCGCGCGACGTGCGCCTCCTGATGATCGACCCCAAGATGCTGGAAATGTCGGTCTACGAAGGCATTCCGCACCTGCTGGCACCGGTGGTCACCGACATGAAGCAGGCCGCCCACGGCCTGAACTGGTGCGTGGCCGAGATGGAGCGCCGCTACAAGCTCATGAGCAAGCTGGGCGTGCGCAACCTGGCCGGCTACAACACCAAGATCGACGAGGCCAAGGCGCGCGAGGAGTTCATCTACAACCCCTTCAGCCTGACGCCGGACGACCCCGAGCCGCTCAAGCGCGAGCCGCACATCGTGGTCATCATCGACGAGCTGGCCGACCTGATGATGGTGGTCGGCAAGAAGATCGAGGAGCTCATCGCGCGGCTGGCGCAGAAGGCGCGCGCCGCCGGCATCCACCTGATCCTGGCCACGCAGCGGCCCAGCGTGGACGTGATCACCGGCCTGATCAAGGCCAACATTCCCACGCGGATCGCGTTCTCGGTCGGCTCGAAGATCGACAGCCGCACCATCCTCGACCAGATGGGCGCCGAGGCGCTGCTGGGCATGGGCGACATGCTCTACATGGCCAGCGGCTCCGGGTTGCCGATCCGCGTGCACGGCGCCTTCGTCAGCGACGAAGAGGTGCACCGCGTGGTGGCCTACCTCAAGAGCCAGGGCGAGCCCGACTACATCGAGGGCGTGCTGGAAGGCGGCACCATCGACGGCGAGAGCACCGACTACCCGGGCGAGGGCGGTGACGGCGGCGGCGAGAAGGATCCGATGTACGACCAGGCCGTCGAGGTCGTGCTCAAGCACCGCAAGCCCAGCATCTCGCTGGTGCAGCGTCATCTGAAGATCGGCTACAACCGCGCCGCGCGCCTGGTCGAGGACATGGAGAAGGCCGGCCTGGTCAGCTCCATGAGCGGCAGCGGGCAGCGCGAGATCCTGGTGCCCGAGCGGGCCGAATGAACCAAGTGCCTGCGGGCAGACTCCCAGCGTCCATGAAGTTTCCATCCTTGAAGGCCTTGGTGGTCGGTGCGTTGCTCGGGACCAGCCTGCTGGCCCACGCCGACGCGCTCGACAGCCTCGAAGCCTTCGTCAAGACCGTCAAGACCGGCCGCGCGGCCTTCACGCAGACCGTGACCTCGCCGCCGCGCGACGGCCAGGCGGCGCGCACCAAGACCTCCAGCGGCAGCTTCGCGTTCCAGCGCCCGAGCCGTTTTCGCTTCGACTACACCAAGCCCTTCGAGCAGGCCATCGTGGCCGACGGCCAGACGCTGTGGATGCACGACGTCGACCTGAACCAGGTCACGGCGCGCAAGCAGGCCGATGTCCTGGGCTCCACGCCGGCCGCGCTGGTGGCGGCCGCGCCCGACCTGGCCGCGTTGCGTGCCGACTTCGACCTGAAGGCCGCGCCCGACAAGGACGGCCTGCAGTGGGTCGACGCGACGCCCAAGGCCAAGGACGGCCAGCTGTCTGCGGTGCGCGTGGGCCTCAAGCCGGGCGACAAGGGCCCCGAACTGGCGGCGCTCGAGATCGCCGACAGCTTCGGCCAGCGCTCGGTGCTGCGCTTCAGCCAGGTCGAGGTCAACCCGTCCTTGCCGGCCAGCACCTTCCAGTTCAAGCCGCCGGCCGGTGCCGACGTGCTGCGCCAATAGGCCCGTTCAGCGGATGCAGCGAGTGCCGCGGCGACTGGTCCTGCCGATGCAGCGGCGCCTTGCGCTGCCGCTGTTGCTGGCCACGGTACTGGCGGCGTGCGGCACGGCGCCGCCGGGGCGCCGCTTTCCCGTCGAGAGCCGGCTCACGCCCGATGCCGCGAGCGACGTGGCCGTGCACGCGCTGGGCCTGGTCGGCACTCCCTACCGCTACGGCGGCAACACGCCCGATGGCGGCTTCGACTGCAGCGGCCTGATCGGCTACGTCTACCGCCACGGCATGACGCCCGTGCTGGCGCCGCGCACCGTGTCGCAGCTGGCCGGTTGGGGCGCCGAGGTGGACCGCGAGGCGCTGCGCACGGGCGACCTCGTGGTGTTCGGCGCACGCGCCACGCACGCCGGCATCTACGTGGGCGAGGGACGCTTCGTGCACGCGCCTTCCACGGGCGGCACCGTGCGGCTGGACCGGCTCGACGGGCTGTACTGGGCGCGCCAGCAGGTGGCGTTCCGCAGGCCTTAGCCGCTGCGTTTCAGGGCCTGGCCTGCGCGCGCAGCTGCGGCTGGCGTGCCAGCACCTCCTCGCGCGGCCCGGCATCGCGCACGCGGCCAGCCTCCATGACCACCACCTGGTCGAAGTGCGACAGCAGGCTCATGCGGTGGACGGAGGCGATCACGCAGGCCTGTGGGAACGCCTCGGCGATGCGGTCCAGCACGCGCCCTTCGGTGGCCGGGTCGAGCGCGCTGGTCGGCTCGTCCAGCAGCAGCAGGGTGCTGCCGCGTGCGGCCAGCACGCCGCGCGCCAGGCACAGGCGCTGGCGCTGGCCGCCCGAGAGGTTGGCGCCGCGTTCGGTCAGCGCTGTGTCCAGGTCGCCATGCAGGCCGTCCAGCACCTCGTCGAAGGCGCTGGTGTGGACCGCGGCCAGCAGGTCGGCGTCGGCCTGCGGCAGGCCGAAGGCCAGGTTCTCGCGCACGCTGGCCTCGAACACCTCGGTCTCCTGCGGGATCAGCGTGGCGATGTTGCGCAGCCGGGCCCAGTCCTGCGGCTGGCCGTCCAGCAGCAGTTGCCCGGACGTGGGCGGGTACAGGCCCGCCAGCACGCGCAGCAGCGTGCTCTTGCCGCCGCCGCTGGGGCCGACCAGCGCCACGCGCTGGCCGCGTTGCAGCTGCAGGTCGACTTCACGCAGGCCGCCACCGCGTGCGCTGTCGGCGTAGTGCCAGTGCAGCGCGCGCAGCGCCAGCTGCTGCCAGCGCGCATCCGCGTCCAGCGCCTCGGCCGCCTCCTCGGCACGCTGCGGCGCCGCCAGCAGCGGCTCGGCGCTGCGGTAGTCGGTGTGCATGCGCGCGAAGCTCTGGAAGTTGCCGGCCATCGAGCCGATCACATTGGCCGTCTGCTGCGCGTACTGGTAGATCATGAACACGCCGCCCAGCAGCACGGCCTCGCCCGGTGTGCGCGTCTGCCAGACATACAGCACGACCAGGCCCCAGGTCAGCGCCAGGCCCAGGATGTCGACCGTGAACCATTTGCCCTCGCCGACGATGGTGGCGCGCTGCAGCGGGCCCGACACCGCGCGCATGCGCAGACGCATCAGCGCGCGCGAGGCCGAGGCCAGGCGCAGGCCGATCACGGTGGCGGTGTTGCCGATGAAGTCCACGAGCGCGGCGACATAGCGCCGGTCGGCATCGTTCTCCAGCCGCGCCAGCAGCATCAGCACGCGGTCGAAACGCAGGATGACCACGGCGATCAGCAGGTAGCCGCCCAGCGCCAGCGCGCCGCTGCTGCGCGAGAGCAACGTCAGCGCCACCAGCGGCCCGAAGAAGTTGACGATGTTCTGCAGGTAGACGAACTGGTTCTGCGCGAAATCGGCCAACGCGCGGCTGGCCTGGTGCACGCGGTGCTGCAGCTCGCCCGAGTGCTGCGTGCCGTGCCAGGCCAGCGGCGCGCCCGCGATGCGCGCATAGAGGCGGTCGCCGAGCTGCTCGCGCACATGCACGGCCACGTTGCGCTCGAGCACGCGGCCCGGGCCGTGCAGCAGCCAGGAGAGCAGGTACACCGCCATCAGCGCGGCGATCCACAGCGCCGAGGTCTGCAGCTGCGTGCGCTGCAGCGCGTTGATGGCCTGCGCGGCCAGCCACGGCATGGCCAGGCGGATCAGCTGGGCGCCGCCCAGCAGGGAGAGTGCGCCGACGAGCTGGCCGCGCGCGCCCTCGGCATGGCGCCAGAGCGCGCCATAGAGTTCACGCGCGGCGTGGGCGGGGGAGTGGGGCTGGGGGGAAGTGGATGTCGGCATGCGCTGCGGCCTGGGCGGACGGTGGCGCATGCCCAGGAGGCCGCGCCGGCGTGCCCCATGGTACGTCCGGCCGCGGCGCCTGCGCTCTGCACGGCGCGGACACCGGCGCTGCGGGCGGCAGCAGGCGGGACGAACGTGCCAGCGCCGCGTGGCGTCAGCCGCTGGCCATCACCAGCTGGGTCTGCGTGACCACGGCGCAGAGCTTGCCGTCGGCGTTGCGGATGCTGGTCTGCCAGACCTGGGTGGTGCGGCCGCGGTGCAGCGCCACGCACTCGCCCGTGACCACGCTGCCTTCCCTGGCGCCAGCCATGAACTTGGTGCTGGAGTCGGTCGTCGTCGTGCGCTGGCCGGCGGCGAGCTGGACGAAGGTGCCGACGGCGCCCAGCGTGTCGGCGAAGGCCATGTACGCGCCACCGTGCAGGATGCCGCCGGCCGTGCACAGGTCGGGCCGCACGGTCATCTCGGCCAGCACGCGTTCGGGCGAGAGCGCAGTCAGGCGCACACCCATGAGGCCGGGAAACAGCGGATCGAGGCGGGCCTGGACGGCGGCGAGGTCGGACATGGCGAGGGATTCCCCGGGCTATTGTTGGAGCGGCTTGCGGGCTTCGGCGAGTTCGCTGCGTGCTTCGCCGAGCTTGTCCGCGCGCCTGGCGATCTTGCGCTTGTCGCCCTTGCGCTCGGCCTCGCGCAGTTCGCTCTCGCGCTCGGCGACTTCGCGTTCGGCCTTGGCGATGCGCTCCTCACGCTCGCGCGCCAGCAGAGCATCGGAACAGTTGGCCTTGTTGGCATTCAATGCACGCTGCAGGCCACGCAGTTCCTGGCTGCGGCCGCGCGCGCGGGCTTCCGAGATCTGGCTTTCGATGTTGGAGCGCTTGGCAGCGCAGGCCGGCGACTCGGCCGCGGTGGCGGGCAGGGTGCAGAACAGCGCGATGGATGCGCAGATCGCCAAGCTCTTCATGGAGTGTCCTCTGATGGATGGGCGGGCCATGGCATGGGCGCACGTGCGTCAGTGTTCCGCCGCCTGCTGGCTGTGCCGCGCGTGCAGCTTCTGCATGCCGCCCAGCCAGCGCTCGTAGTCCTGGCCCTTGGCGCGCAGGTACTGCAGCACCTCGGGGTGCGGCAGCACGAGGAAGCGGCCGTCGTGCATGGCCTGCACCACGTCGCCGGCCACCTGCTCGGGCGGCAGCACGCCGTCGTGCGATGCCGAGCTGCCCGAGCCCTTGACCATGGGCGTGCGCACCGACTGCGGGCACAGGCAGGCCACGCCCAGGCCGCGCCGGCCGTAGGCGATGCGCAGCCATTCGGCAAAGGCCACGGCCGCGTGCTTGGTCACGGCGTAGGGCGCGGTCTCCACGATGCTGAGCAGGCCCGCGGCCGAGGCCGTGACGAGGAAGAATCCTTCGCCACGTTCCAGCATCTCGGGCACGACCGCGCGCGCGGCCCAGACGTGGGCCATGCCGTGGACCTGCCACATGGCGTTCCACAGTTCGTCGTCGAGCTCGATGCCGCCGGGCTGGCCCAGGATGCCGGCATTGGACAGGTAGGCATCGACCTGGCCGAAGCGTTCGCGCGCCGCCGCGACCAGCGCCTGGATCTCGGCCTCCTGGCGCACGTCGCAACGCAGGGCCAGGCCCACGCCCGCGGGCAGGCTGTCGGCCACTTCCTGAGCCGCCGCCTGCTGGATGTCCGCGACCACCACGCCACGCGCGCCCTCGGCGGCGTAGCGCTGCGCCAGGCTGCGGCCGATGCCGCTGGCCCCGCCCGTGACGATGACGACCTTGTTCCGTATGTCCATGCCTGACCCCGTGGATGCGCGTGCGCGCGACAGGCGCGAGTGTGTCAGCTCGGTGCCGCGCCCTGTGTCGCGGTGTAGACGGCATAGACCGACTGGCTCGCGATCATGAACAGCCGGTTGCGCTTGGGCCCGCCGAAGGTCAGGTTGCCGCAGACCTCTGGCAGGCGGATGCGGCCGATGAGCTTGCCCTCGGGGTTCCAGACCGTCACGCCGTTGTAGCCCACGGCCCGGCCCGCGTTGCTGGCCGACCAGATGTTGCCGAACACGTCGGCCCGGATGCCGTCGGGCCCGCACTTCACGCCATCGACCATGCAGTCGGTGAACACGCGCTGGTTGGACAGCTTGTTGTCCGCGCCCACGTCCAGCACATGGATGTCGCCCTTGCCGGCCGGGCCGGTGCTGGACACGTAGAGCTTCTTGAAATCCGGCGAGAAGCACAGTCCGTTGGGATTGGGCACCTTGTCGTCGGCGACCACGGCATCGAGCCGGCCGCTGGGGTCCCAGCGGTAGACCTGGGTCGGTAGCTCCTGGCGCGCATCGCTCACGCCGGGCGGCTGGCCGAGGCGGTTGTTGAGCCGGCCCGCGCGGTTGCTCTTGCCGCCGGCCGGGTCGGGCGTGCCCTCGTACAGCTGCGCGCCGTAGGGCGGGTCGGTGAACCAGATGCTGCCGTCGGTATGCGGCACCGCGTCGTTGGGCGAGTTCAGGCGCTTGCCCTGCCAGCGGTCGGCCAGGATGGTGATGGAGCCGTCGAGTTCGTAGCGCACCACGCGGCGCGTGAGGTGCTCGCAGGCGATCTGCCGGCCCTGGTAGTCGAAGCAGTTGCCATTGCTGTTGTTCGACGGACTGCGGAACACCGAGACGTGGCCATCGTCCTCGATCCAGCGGTGCTGGCGGTCGGCCGGGATGTCGCTCCACAGCAGGAACCTGCCGACCGAATTCCAGGCCGGGCCCTCGGCCCAGCCGGCGCCGGTCCACAGGCGCTGGATCGATGCGTTGGGTTGGGCCAGGTCGTTGAAGGACGGGTCGACCGCGATCACGTCCGGGTCCCAGAAGTAGGTGGTCGGCGGTGCGCCGGGACCGAACTCGCGCGGCGGCGTGGTGACGGTGCTCGGCGGGCCTGGCGTCTTGCCCTGGGCCCAGGCACTGGCACCGGCCAGTGCCGCGGCGCCTGCGCTGGCCCGCGCCAGGAAGCGCCGCCTGCCGTGCATGGATGCATTGCTGTCGCCCAACCCCTGCTTGTCCGCTGTCGCCATGGTTGTCTCCTTATGTTGGCGGGTCGCACCAGGAAGCGCCGCCACGATAGTTGTGTCGGCCGCGTCGCACAAGGTTGCGGGCCCGGGCGTTACATCTGGTTGGAACTTGCGTGGCGCAAGGGGCGGTCGCGGGCACCGGACAATGGCGCCATGGCTTCCGCTCCCCGCCCTCCAGCAGCACCCCACCAGCCCCTGCCCGAACGCCTGCGCCCCAAGACCCTGGGCGAGGTCGTCGGCCAGCAGCACCTGCTGGGCGAGGGCATGCCGCTGCGCATCGCCTTCGAGTCCGGCCGGCCGCATTCCTGCATCCTGTGGGGGCCGCCCGGCACCGGCAAGACCACCATCGCGCGGCTCATGGCCGATGCCTTCGATGCGCAGTTCATCGCCATCAGCGCGGTGCTGGGCGGCGTCAAGGAGATCCGCGAGGCGGTGGACCGTGCCACGCTGGCGCGCGACGGGCTGGAGCAGCGCGGCACCATCGTCTTCGTCGACGAGGTGCACCGCTTCAACAAGAGCCAGCAGGACGCCTTCCTGCCGCATGTGGAGAGCGGCCTGTTCACCTTCATCGGCGCGACCACCGAGAACCCCTCGTTCGAGGTCAACTCGGCACTGCTGTCGCGTGCCGCGGTCTACGTGCTGCAGCCGCTGGGCGAAGAAGAGCTGCGCCAGATCGTGGCCCGGGCCCAGGCCATCGACGCTGTGCCCGCCATCGAGGACAAGGCGCTGGATCGGCTCATCGCTTACGCGGACGGCGATGCGCGCCGCCTGCTCAACACGCTGGAGACGCTGTCCGTGGCGGCCCGCCAGGAAAAGCTCGCGCGCATCGACGACGCCTGGCTGGTGCGCGTGCTGGGCGAGCGCATGCGCCGCTACGACAAGGGTGGCGACCAGTTCTACGACAGCATCAGCGCGCTGCACAAGTCGGTGCGTGGCTCCGATCCCGATGCCGCGCTGTACTGGCTCGTGCGCATGCTCGACGGCGGTGCCGAGCCGCGCTACATGGCGCGCCGCCTCGTGCGCATGGCCAGCGAGGACATCGGTCTGGCCGATCCGCGCGCGCTGCGCCTGGCGCTCGATGCCGCCGAAGTCTATGAACGCCTGGGCTCGCCCGAGGGCGAACTCGCGTTGGCCGAGTGCGTGGTCTACCTGGCCGTGGCGCCCAAGTCCAACGCGGTCTACACCGCCTACAACCAGGCGCGTGCGTTCGTGAAGCAGGACGGCACGCGGCCCGTGCCCATGCACCTGCGCAATGCACCAACCAAGCTCATGAAGAGCCTGGACTACGGCAAGAACTACCGCTATGCGCACGACGAGGACGACGGCTTCGCGGCCGGCGAGCGCTACTTTCCGGACGACATGGACGAGCCGCAGTTCTACCGTCCGGTCGCGCGGGGCCTGGAGCTCAAGATCGGCGAGAAGCTCGCCGCGCTGCGCGAAAAGAACCGCCAGCAGCGCGGCTGAGACCGCTGGTTTTACAGAGGGAAAACCCCGGCTGAATACATCCCGGGAGGGTGCATGCCCGTGACTACAATCCCGCCCCAACCCGCTGCTGGCACAGGCTTGGCGGGCTTTTTGCTAGCCCTCACGAAGGGCTACGCGCAGGGCGTTCCGCAACGGAGAAGAAGATGGATATCTTGCTACAGCAGATCATCAATGGTCTGGTCATGGGCAGCATGTACGCGCTGGTGGCCCTGGGCTACACCATGGTGTACGGCATCATCAACCTCATCAACTTCGCGCATGGCGAAGTGCTCATGGTGGGGGCATTGACAAGCTGGTCGGTCATCGGCCTCATGCAACAGAACATGGCGGGCACGCCGGGCTGGATCATCCTGATCATCGCCATGGTGATCGCCTGCGTGGTGGCCGCCGCACTCAACTTCGTGATCGAGAAGGTGGCCTACCGGCCGCTGCGCAACAGCCCCAAGCTGGCCCCGCTGATCACCGCCATCGGCGTCTCCATCCTGCTGCAGACGCTGGCCATGATCATCTGGAAACCCAACTACAAGGCCTATCCCACGCTGCTGCCCAGCGACCCCATCCACATCGGCGGCGCGGTGATCTCGCCCACGCAACTGCTGATCCTGGGGCTCACCGCCGTCTCGCTGGCGGTGCTGATGTGGCTGGTCAACTTCACCAAGCTCGGCCGCGCCATGCGCGCCACGGCGGAGAACCCGCGCGTCGCCGCGCTCATGGGCGTCAAGCCCGACGTGGTGATCTCGGCCACCTTCATCATCGGCGCCGTGCTGGCGGCGATCGCCGGCGTGATGTACGCCTCCAACTACGGCACGGCGCAGCACGCCATGGGCTTCCTGCCCGGCCTGAAGGCCTTCACGGCCGCCGTGTTCGGCGGCATCGGCAACCTGGGCGGTGCCGTGGTCGGCGGCATCCTGCTGGGCCTGATCGAGGCCATCGGCTCGGGCTACATCGGCCAGCTCACCGGCGGCGTGCTGGGCAGCCACTACTCCGACATCTTCGCCTTCATCGTGCTCATCATCATCCTCACGCTGCGGCCCTCGGGCCTGCTGGGCGAGCGGGTGGCGGACCGGGCCTGAGGAACACGCCATGAGCTTCCTGAAGAAGAACAAGCCGCTGACCCTGGTGGTCTGCGCCATCGTGCTCATCGCGTTCCCGCTGGTGCTGCAGAACTTCGGCAACGCCTGGGTGCGCATCGCCGACATGTCGCTGCTGTACATCATGCTGGCGCTGGGCCTGAACATCGTGGTGGGCTACGCCGGCCTGCTGGACCTGGGCTTCGTCGCGTTCTTCGCGGTCGGTGCCTACATGTTCGCGCTGCTGGCCTCGCCGCACCTGACCGACACCTTCGCGGCCTTCAAGGCCATGTTCCCCAACGGCCTGCATTCATCGCTGTGGCTCGTGATACCGCTCGGGGCCGGCATCGCCGGCCTGTTCGGCATGTTGCTGGGCGCGCCCACGCTCAAGCTGCGCGGCGACTACCTGGCCATCGTGACGCTGGGCTTCGGCGAGATCATCCGCGTGTTCCTGAACAACCTGGACCATCCCGTCAACATCACCAACGGCCCCAAGGGCATCAACCAGATCGACTCGGTCAAGCTGTTCGGCCTGGACCTGGGCCGCTCGCTCAAGATCGGCGACTTCACGCTGCCGTCGGTCACGCTGTACTACTACCTGTTCCTGCTGCTGGTGCTGGTCAGCATCCTGGTCTGCTACCGGCTGGAGGTCTCGCGCATCGGCCGCGCCTGGATGGCCATCCGCGAGGACGAGATCGCCGCCAAGGCCATGGGCATCAACACCCGCAACATGAAGCTGCTGGCCTTCGGCATGGGCGCTGCCTTCGGCGGCGTGGCCGGGTCCATGTTCGGCGCGTTCCAGGGCTTCGTCTCGCCCGAGTCGTTCAGCCTCATGGAGTCCGTCATGATCATCGCCATGGTGGTGCTGGGCGGCATCGGCCACCTGCCCGGCGTGGTGCTGGGGGCGGTGCTGCTGTCGGCGCTGCCCGAGGTGCTGCGCTACGTCGCCGGCCCGCTGCAGGCCATGACGGACGGCCGGCTCGATGCGCCGATCCTGCGCCAGTTGCTGATCGCGCTGGCCATGATCGTCGTGATGCTGCTGCGTCCACGCGGCCTGTGGCCATCGCCCGAACACGGCAAATCGCTGAACAAGAAGACGGCACCCGATCCGGTGCCCGGTTCGGCGCAGGCGATCACGCCCGGCGTGGACACCCCGGCCGACGCCGTGCCCGGCGCGGCCAACCGTCCCATGTCCATCAACCCCTGAAGCGAGACGGACATGGCAGAAACGGTTCTCAACGTCAGCGGCATTTCCAAGCGTTTCGGTGGATTGCAGGCCCTGAGCGATGTGGGCATGAAGATCGAGCGCGGCCAGGTCTATGGCCTGATCGGTCCCAACGGTGCCGGCAAGACCACCTTCTTCAACGTCATCACCGGGCTCTACACGCCCGACAGCGGCAGCTTCGAGCTCGCGGGCAAGCCCTATAAGCCGACGGCGGTGCACGAAGTGGCGCAGGCCGGCATCGCGCGCACCTTCCAGAACATCCGGCTGTTCGCCGAGATGACGGCGCTGGAGAACGTGATGGTGGGCCGCCACGTGCGCACGCGCTCGGGCCTGTTGGGCGCGATCTTCCGCACCAGTGGCTTCAAGTCCGAGGAGCTGGCGATTGCCAGGCGCGCGCAGGAACTGCTCGACTACGTGGGCATCGGCAAGCTGGCCGACTACAAGGCGCGCACGCTGAGCTATGGCGACCAGCGCCGGCTGGAGATCGCACGCGCGCTGGCCACCGACCCGCAGCTGATCGCGCTGGACGAACCGGCCGCAGGCATGAACGCCACCGAGAAGGTGCAACTGCGCGAACTGATCGACCGCATCCGCAAGGACAACCGCACCATCCTGTTGATCGAACACGATGTGAAGCTGGTGATGGGCCTGTGCGACCGCGTGACCGTGCTCGACTACGGCAAGCTGATCGCGCAGGGCACGCCGGCCGAGGTGCAGAAGAATGACAAGGTGATCGAGGCCTACCTCGGCACGGGAGCGCATTGAGATGACCGTCTTGTTGAAAGTCCAGGGCCTGCAGGTCGCCTACGGTGGCATCCAGGCCGTCAAGGGCATCGATTTCGAGGTGCGCCAGGGCGAACTGGTCTCGTTGATCGGCTCCAACGGCGCGGGCAAGACCACGACCATGAAGGCCATCACCGGCACCTTGCCCGCCAGCGGCGGCCAGATCGAGTACCTGGGCAAGCTGGTGCGCGGGCAGGGCGCGTGGGACCTCGTCAAGCAAGGCCTGGCCATGGTGCCGGAGGGCCGCGGCGTGTTCGCGCGCATGACCATCACGGAAAACCTGCAGATGGGCGCCTACACGCGCAACGACAAGGCCGAGATCGCCAAGGACATCGAGAAGATGTTCAGCATCTTCCCGCGCCTGCGCGAGCGCAAGGACCAGCTGGCCGGCACCATGTCCGGCGGCGAGCAGCAGATGCTGGCGATGGGCCGCGCGCTCATGAGCCGGCCCAAGGTGCTGCTGCTGGACGAGCCCTCCATGGGCCTGTCGCCGATCATGGTCGACAAGATCTTCGAGGTGGTGCGCGACGTGCACGCGCAGGGCGTGACCATCATGCTGGTCGAGCAGAACGCCAGCCGCGCTCTGGCCATCGCCGACCGCGCCTACGTGATGGAGTCCGGCATCATCACGATGAACGGCGACGCCAAGACCATGCTCAGCGACCCCAAGGTGCGGGCCGCCTATTTAGGCGAGTGAGCGCCGCGCGGGGCGGTCTTCAGCCAGCGCGTTCTCGCTGTGCGGCGCGGGGCGCCGGCCGAACGGCGCATCGCTGAGCGCGGCCGCGTGGCGGCAGGCGCCGCTACGCGATGTCCAGCTGGTGCAGGCCGAAGCGGCCCGCCTTGCGGTCGGCAAAGAACCACTGCAGCGTCTCGCGCACGGTCTTGAACGCGATCTCGTCCCACGGGATCTCGTGCTCGTGGAACAGCCGGGCCTCGATGGTCTCGTGCCCGGGATCGAAGCGGTCGTGCAGCAACTGGGCGCGGTAGAACATGTGGACCTGGCCCACGCGCACCACATTGATGAGGCTGAACAGCTCGCCCATCTCGTAGGCCGCGCCAGCCTCTTCGTCGGTCTCGCGCGCCGCGCCCTGGGCCGTGGTCTCGCCCAGCTCCATGAAGCCGGCCGGCAGCGTCCACTTGCCCCAGCGCGGCTCGATGTTGCGCTTGCACAGCAGCACGCGCTCGTCGAGCACCGGCACCGTGCCGACCACGATCAGCGGGTTCTCGTAGTGGATCGTGTCGCAGGCCGGGCAGACCGCACGCTCCTTGGTGTCGCCGTCGTCCGGCACGCGGTAGACCACGGCGGTACCGCAGGCGCGGCAGTGCTTGATGGGGGGGCGAAAGCTCATGGCGGGGCAGTGTAATCAGGACGGGCGGCTGCGCTCTGCGCCGCCTGTCCATCCGCGCATCAGCCGGCAATCCTGACTGTCAGGCTCTCCAGCCCCGCGACGCCGCCGGACAGCACGTCGCCCGCCACCACGGCTGCCACGCCTTCGGGCGTGCCGCTGTAGATCAGGTCGCCGGGCTGCAGCGTCCACGCGGCCGACAGGTGTTCGATGGTCTCGGCGATGTTCCAGATCAGCTTGGAGACATCGCTGCGCTGGCGGTCCTGGCCATTGACCTGCAGGAAGATCTCGGCCTTCTGGACATCGCCGGCCTGCGCCACCGGCGTGATCGGGCCGATCGGCGCGGACTGCTCGAAACCCTTGCCGATGCACCAGGGCCGGCCCTGTTTCTTCATCTCGCCCTGCAGGTCGCGGCGCGTCATGTCCAGGCCCACGGCGTAACCGTAGATGTGCTTGTGCGCATCGGCCGCCTGGATGTTGGCGCCGCCCGTTCCGATGGCCACCACGAGTTCGATCTCGTGGTGCAGGTCCCGGGTCAGGCTGGGGTAGGCGATGGCACCGGTCTGCCCCGCGGGCACGGGCACCACCGCATCGGCCGGCTTCATGAAGAAGAACGGCGGCTCGCGGCCGGTGAAGCCCATCTCCTTCGCGTGCTCGGCGTAGTTGCGGCCGACGCAGTAGACGCGGTGCACGGGGAAGGTGGCGGCCTGGCCGACGACAGGCACGGCAACGGTGGGGGCGGGGGGGAAGACGAAGCTCATCGCAACCTTTCTGCTTGGGAACGGAGGCCCGCATGCTGCAGGCCGTGCGCGGGGCAGTGTGCCATGTGCCGGTCCACCCTGCACCCACCGATGCACCCACCAGTGCATGCGGCGCCGTCCGACACGCGGCTGGCGCGCTGGTGGCTGGCCTGCCGCCGATCACGCGCGTACAACCCGTAGCACATCGTCATCGGTGGGTGGGTGTTGCTCGGGTGCAATGCCACCGTGATCCACAACAACAGGAGTCTTCCATGACCTCGGTCCGATCCTCTTCTTCCTTCTCCGCTTCCTCCTCCCGCATCGCGCCGCGCGCCGGCGTCGCCGCCGTCGTGCTGGCACTGGCCCTGGGCGGCTGCGCCAACATGAGCGAGACGCAAAAGGGCACGGCTGTCGGCGCTGGCGTCGGTGCCGGTGTCGGCGCCCTCGTCGGCCAGGGCCGCGGGGCGGCCATCGGTGCCGGTGTCGGCGCGCTGGGCGGCTACATCTGGTCCTCGCACATGCAGAAGAAGAAGGCCGAGATGGAGCAGGCCACGGCTGGCACCGGCGTCGCCGTGACGCAGACGGCGGACAACCAGCTCAAGCTCGACATCCCCAGCGACATCTCGTTCGACACAGGCCGGGCCGACATCCGCCCGGCACTGCGCCCCATCCTCGACCAGTTCGCCAGCGGGCTGCGCGACCAGCCCAACACCGAGGTGCGCATCATCGGCCACACGGACTCGACCGGTTCTGACGCGGTCAACGACCCGCTGTCCCTGCAGCGGGCCAACAGTGCGCGCGACTATCTGGCCGTGCGTGGCGTCGACGCGCGCCGCATCCTCACCGCCGGCCGCGGCTCGCACGAACCCGTGGCCGAGAACAGCAGCGATGCCGGCCGCGCCAAGAACCGCCGCGTCGAGATCTTCCTCGCGGAACGCCAGGGCTGAGCCGCCGGCATCGGCGCCCTCGACGCCGATTGACCCCGTCCGCGCGCGGGCGGGGCGGCTTGCCTAACATCGGCGGATGCTTTCTTCTTCCGATACCAAGGCACCCGAGGCACCGCGCGGCCTGCCGCACGGTGCCTTGCTCGCTTTGGGCCTGGCCGCGTTCGGCAGCGCCTTCGCCATGCGCCTGACCGATCCGCTGCTGCCGCGCCTGGCGCAGGAGTTCTCCGTCCCGCTGGCGCAGGCCGCGCAGGTGGTCACCGTGTTCTCGATGGCCTATGGCTTGGCGCAACTGCTGTTCGGCCCCATGGGCGACCGGTTCGGCAAGTTCCGCGTCATCGGCTGGGCGGCCATGGCCTGTGCGCTGGCATCGGCGGCCTGTGCGTTGGCGCCTGGCCATGCTGCACTGGTCGGTGCGCGGCTCGTGGCCGGCGTGGCGGCGGCCGCCATCATCCCGCTGTCCATGGCCTTCATCGGCGACATGGTGGCCTATGCCGACCGCCAGCCTGTGCTCGCGCGGTTTTTGGTCGGGCAGATCCTGGGCATGTCCAGCGGCGTGGTCGTCGGCGGCCTGGCGGCCGACCACCTGGGCTGGCGCCTGCCGTTCTGGGGGCTGGCGGCGTGGTTCGTGCTGATCGCGCTGACCATGCAGCGCGTCGGCCGGCGCGTGCCGCGCCCGCGCGGCGCCCCCGCCGCCGGCCATCCCGTGCGGCGCATGGCCGGCGAATTCGCCAAGGTGCTGTCGGTGCCCTGGGCGCGCGTGGTGCTGGCCACCGTGTTCCTCGAAGGGGCGTGCATCTTCGGTGCCTTCGCCTTCATCGCCGTGCACCTGCATGCGGTGTTCGACCTGCCGCTGGCCGCGGCGGGCGCCACGCTGATGGCCTTCGGCGGTGGCGGCATCCTGTTCGCGTTCGGCGCCCGCCCGCTGGTCGCGCGCATGGGCGAGACGCGGCTGAGCGCCTGGGGCGGCGCCATCGTCGCGCTGGCCTTGCTGGGCATAGCTTGGGCCCCGGCCTGGTGGTGGGCCGTGCCGGGCTGCCTGGCCGCGGGCCTGGGCTTCTACATGCTGCACAACACGCTGCAGACCAATGCCACGCAGATGGCGCCCGAACGGCGCGGCGCGGCCGTGTCTTCGTTCGCGTGCTGCTTCTTCCTGGGCCAGGCCATCGGCGTGTGGCTGGCCGGCCTGTCGGTCGGCGAACACGGCACCCGGCCGCTGATGGCGGTGGGCGCGCTCGGCACGCTGGCGGTGGGCCTGGCGTTCGGCCGGCTGCGTGCACGGCAATCGGCCCGGATGCTCGCCGCTGCGGCGTGAGGCATCCCGATAATCGCCCGTCCCATCCCTGCCCCGCCGCCATGAAGCTCTACAGCTACTTCCGCTCCTCGGCCTCCTACCGCGTGCGCATCGCGTTGGCGATCAAGGGCATCGCCTACGACTACCAGCCCATCCACCTCGTGAAGGGTGAGCAGCGTGGCGACGCCTTCGCGGCCCTGTCGGCCGACCGGCTGGTGCCGGTGCTCGAGGTCGATGGTGTGCCACTGGCGCAGTCCATGGCCATCATCGAATACCTGGAGGAGACGCACCCGCAGCCGCCGCTGCTGCCGGCCGAGCCGCTGGCCCGCGCCCAGGTGCGTGCGCTGGCGCAGACGATCGCCTGCGAGATCCACCCCATCAACAACCTGCGCGTGCTGAAGTACCTCTCGCACGAGCTGCAGGTGGACGACGCCGCCAAGAACGCCTGGTACCGGCACTGGTGCCGTGCCGGGCTGGAGGCATTCGAGCGCCAGCTGGCACAGCTGCGCGCGTCGCGCGGCGCTGCCACCTTCTGCTTCGGCGAGAGCCCCACGCTGGCCGACTGCTGCCTCGTGCCGCAGATCTTCAACGCGCAGCGCTTCGCGGTCGAGCTGTCCGGCCTGCCGCTGACCATGGCCGCCCACGAGGCCGCGATGGCCCTGCCGGCCGTGCAGCGCGCCCAGCCGTCGGCCTGCCCGGACTTCGAGGCCTGATGGACCTGCTGGTTCCCGACTGGCCTGCGCCCGCCAGGGTCCGGGCCCTGCACAGCCTGCGTGCGGGCGGCGTCTCGGCCCCGCCGTATGACAGCCTCAACCTGGGCGACCATGTGGGCGACGACGCCGCCGCCGTTCAGCGCAACCGTGCCTTGCTGTCCGCGCGGTTGGGCGCTGCGCCGGTCTTCATGCAGCAGGTGCACGGCACGGCCGTCGAGAGCCTGCCTTGCGCGCACGCCGTGCCGGTGGCCGACGCCTGCATGAGCCTGCAGCCCGGCGTGGCCTGCACCATCATGGTCGCCGACTGCCTGCCCGTGCTGTTCTGCGACACCGAAGGCCGCGCCGTCGCGGCGGCGCATGCCGGCTGGCGTGGCCTGGCCGCAGGCGTGCTGGAGAACACCATGGCCGCGCTGGACCGGGCCGTGCCGCAGGCGCAGTGGCTGGCCTGGCTGGGGCCGTGCATCGGCCCGTCGGCCTTCGAGGTCGGCGAAGAGGTCAGGGCCGCGTTCGTGGGGCAAGCCGCCGCAGCGGCAGGCTGCTTTCGCCCACACGCCCCTGGCAAGTGGTTGGCCGACCTGCCCGCACTGGCGCGGCTGCGGCTGGCCGCGTCGGGGCTGCAAGGCATCCACGGCAACGATTCCAGCGCACGGTGGTGCACCGTCGGTGCGCCTTCAAGGTTCTTTTCGCACCGGCGCGACCGCGTCAGCGGGCGCATGGCTGCCTGCATCTGGCTCGCCGGCTGAGGCCGCGCTTCGCGCGTCGTTCTGCGCTTCCTTCTGCGCGTCGTTCTGCGCAGCGAACTCGGCCGCCTCGCGCGCGCGCAGCAACTTGCGCCGCGCCGGCGCCAGCATCAGGTAAACCACCAGTGCCACCGGCAGGAGCCCGTAGAGTACAAAGGTCACCAGGGCGCCGAGCAGCGTGCCCTGCGTACTGGTGGCCTCGGCCACTGCCATCATCAGCGCCACATACACCCAGGCGATCACGACCAGATACATAACGTAAAAGAAGTTGCCGCACCTCACAGGGTGCTGTTGTAATCAGGGTTTACCCCAGGTTTGCTGGGGCTTTCAAAGGGTCGAGGAGACGCGATGCATTCTCAGGCAGACTGGGCGCAGGCCGCCCAGCAATTCCAGAGCCTTATGGGCGACATGCTGGCCAAGGCCATGCAGCAAGGCGGCGGCGCGCCGACCGGTGTACCTGGCGCAGCGGCCTTGCCCGCGCTGTCGTTCGCGCCGGACAAGCTGCAGGAACTGCAGAAGCAATACCTCGGCGAGGTCGGCGCGCTGTGGAGCCAGAAGATGCAGCAGTCGCTGCAGCGAGACAAGCGTTTCGCCAGCGAGGCCTGGTCCGGCAACCCCGTGGCGGCCTTCTCTGCGGCCAGCTACCTGCTCAACGCACGCACGTTGATGGGCCTGGCCGACGCCGTGCAGGGCGACGGGAAGATGCGCGCACGCGTGCGCTTCGCGGTCGAGCAATGGATGGCCGCCACGTCGCCCAGCAACTTCCTCGCGCTCAACGCCGAAGCCCAGGCGCTGGCGCTCAAGACCAAGGGCGAGAGCATCGCCAAGGGCATGCAGAACCTGCTGCACGACCTGCGGCAGGGCCATGTGTCGATGACCGACGAAAGCCAGTTCGAGGTCGGCCGCAACGTCGCCACGACCGAGGGCGCCGTGGTGTTCGAGAACGAACTGTTCCAGCTGCTCGAGTACAAGCCGCTCACCGCCAAGGTCTACGAGCGGCCTTTCCTGCTGGTGCCGCCCTGCATCAACAAGTTCTACATCCTCGACCTGCAGCCCGAGAACTCGTTGATCCGCTATGCCGTGGAGCAGGGCCACCGCACCTTCGTCGTGAGCTGGCGCAACCCCGACCAATCGCTCGCGCAGAAGACCTGGGACGACTACATCGAGGATGCCGCCATCCGCGCCATCGGCGTGGTGCAGGACATCACCGGCGCCAAGCAGATCAACGCGCTGGGCTTCTGCGTGGGCGGCACCATCCTCACCACGGCCGCGGCCGTGCTGGCCGCGCGCGGCGAGAAGCCCATCGCCGCACTCACGCTGCTGACCACGCTGCTGGACTTCACCGACACCGGCATCCTGGACGTGTTCATCGACGAGAACATGGTCAAGTACCGCGAGATGCAGATGGGCAAGGGCGGCCTCTTGCCCGGCGGCGACCTGGCCTCCACCTTCAGCTTCCTGCGGCCCAACGACCTGGTGTGGAACTACGTGGTGGGCAACTACCTCAAGGGCGAGACGCCGCCGCCGTTCGACCTGCTCTACTGGAACAGCGATTCCACCAACCTGCCCGGCCCCTTCTACGCCTGGTACCTGCGCAACACCTACCTCGAGAACCTGCTGGTGCAGCCCGGCCGGGCCACGGTCTGCGGCGAGAAGATCGACTTTTCGAAGCTCGACCTGCCGGTCTACATCTACGGCTCGCGCGAAGACCACATCGTGCCCATCGGCGGCTCGTACGCGTCCACGCAGCACTTGCCGGGCAAGAAGCGTTTCGTGATGGGTGCCTCGGGCCACATCGCCGGCGTGATCAACCCACCGGCCAAGAAGAAGCGCAGCCACTGGATCGGCAGCGACACCAGGTTCCCCGCCGATGTGCAGGACTGGCTGGCCGCGGCCACCGAGCATCCCGGCAGCTGGTGGACCGACTGGTCCGGCTGGCTGGCCGGCCATGCCGGCCGCCAGGTCGCCGCACCGCGCGGCTATGGGCGCGCACAATACAAGGCCATCGAGCCTGCGCCGGGCCGCTACGTGAAGGCCAAGGCCTGATCCCGCGGTACCGCATCCCCGATTTCCGCAACCCCAAGCATCGTTAGGAAGAGACATGGAAGACATCGTCATCGTCGCAGCCACCCGCACCGCCGTCGGCAAGTTCGGCGGCAGCCTGGCCAAGATCGCCGCGCCCGAGCTGGGCGCCACCGTCGTGCGCGAACTGCTCGCGCGCGCAAAGCTCGAGACCGGCCAGGTCGGCGAAGTCATCATGGGCCAGGTGCTGGCCGCCGGCGCGGGCCAGAACCCGGCGCGCCAGACCGTCGTCAAGTCCGGTCTGGACAAGTCCACCCCCGGCCTGACCATCAACGCCGTCTGCGGCTCGGGCCTGAAGGCCGTGATGCTGGCCGCCCAGGCCGTGGCCTGGGGCGACAGCGACATCGTGATCGCCG
>NZ_LMNA01000030.1:0-600808 GCF_001422445.1 Pseudorhodoferax sp. Leaf274 | reverse complement strand
GCGGCGCAGGCCTGCGCCGTCAACAACGAGATGGGCTGGGACACCAGCAAGATCAACGTGAACGGCGGGGCGATCGCCATCGGCCACCCGATCGGTGCGTCCGGCTGCCGCATCCTGGTCACGCTGCTGCACGAGATGGGCCGGCGCAACGCCAAGAAGGGCATCGCCTCGCTGTGCATCGGCGGCGGCATGGGCGTGGCGCTCACCATCGAACGGTAATCCCCCCTCAACACATTCAACCAAGGAGAGAGCGACATGGCAGACAACAACAAGGTGGTGCTGGTCACCGGCGGCATGGGCGGACTGGGCGAGACCATCTCGACCAAGATGGTGGACGCGGGCTACACGGTGGCCGTGACCTATTCGCCAGGCAACACGTCGCACGCGCAGTGGGTGGACCAGATGGCATCCCGCGGCTACAAGATCACGGCGGTGGCCTGCGACGTGGCCGACTACGACTCCTGCGTCAAGGCCGTGGGCGAGGTGCAAGCGGCGCTGGGCCCGATCGACGTGCTGGTCAACAACGCCGGCATCACGCGCGACATGACCTTCAAGAAGATGGACACGGTCAACTGGAACGCCGTCATGCGCACCAACCTGGACAGCCTGTTCAACATGAGCAAGCAGGTCGCCGACGGCATGGTGGAGCGCGGCTGGGGCCGCATCATCAACGTCTCGTCCGTCAACGGCTCCAAAGGTGCGTTCGGCCAGACCAACTACTCGGCCGCCAAGGCGGGCGTGCACGGCTTCACCAAGGCGCTGGCATTGGAAGTGGCCAAGAAGGGCGTGACGGTCAACACCATCTCGCCGGGCTACATCGGCACCAAGATGGTCACGGCGATTCCGAAGGAAGTGCTGGACAGCAAGATCCTGCCGCACATCCCGGTCGGCCGCCTGGGCAAGCCGGAAGAGGTTGCCGGCTTGATCATCTATCTGGCTTCGGAAGAAGCCGCCTTCGTGACGGGCGCCAACATCGCCATCAACGGCGGCCAACACATGCAATAAAGCTCTCCCCGTTTGGTCGGCCTTGCGGCCGACCCCTACCCCTCAAGGGGCGCCGCCAGCGGCCTGGCAGAGCCAGTTCCGCGGCGTCCGCTGGCATGGCCTGCTCCGCGGCCTTTTGAACCGCTGCATGCAACCCTCGCTCGATCTGCTGCCACTGACGTGCAGCGCAAGGACAGAGATGATTTTCAAACACGGCATCGACCAGGCCGCACTGGTCACGCAATTCACCGAAGCCTCGGCCAAGCAGGGCGAGGCGGTCCGCAAGGCGGTGCACGACGCCACGCTCAAGGCCTTGCAGAGCCGCGAACTGACGCTGGCCAACATCCGCCAGGTGCTGGGCACGGTGACCAAGGCGGCCTCGGCCGGCGCGGCCGGCAGCTCCCTGCCGGCGCCCGACGTGGAGGCCCTGCTGGGCAAGGCCTTCGCGGGCATGGACGGTGCGCTGGAGCAGGCCGTCCAGGCCAGCCAGCGCGCGCTGCAGCAGATGGTGGACCAGGGCGCGAGCCTGCGCGAGACGCAGCTCAAGAAGGCGCTGGCCGACATCGAGAAGATGGAGGACGCGCTGTTCGCCAGCGTGCGCAAGGCCGCGGCCGGCGCGGGCACGACGCCCACGCTGCCCGAGGGCCCGTGGACCCCCGTGCTCGCCAAGCTGCAGGGCCAGCACACTGGCACCGGCGCGCGTGCCACGGCGGCGGTCGAGCAGCTGATGGCCGACACGCAGAAGGGCTTGCGCGATGGCCGCGCCATGGGGCTCAAGGCCTCGCAGGCGATGCTGGACAGCTACGCCACGCTGGTCAGCGGCGTGCTGATCGGCATGTCCGATGCGCTGCAGAAGGCCCCTGCGCCGGCGGCGGCCAAGAAGACCGCCAAGCGCTGATCGCCACCGGCATAGCAGGAGGAACCGATGGCGTGTTCCGCGGCAAGACGGGCGAGCTGCGGTATGCGTGAGCCCGCACCGGGCAGCTACGGATGCGCCTGCGGCGACCTTGTGCCATAAGCGTCCATGACCACCGCCGAGCCGCCCCCCCCTGCCGCCGGCGCGCGCGGAACCCGCGCGCGCCGCTGGCCACGCGTGCTGCGCTGGGGTGCGGCACTCGCGCTGGTGGGCCTGGCCGCCCTGGCCGGCTACCAGGCCGCGCTGCACACGGCGATGGACCGCCTGCGCGAGGCCGCGGCCTACCGTCTGGAGATGCTGTCCGGCGTGCTGGAGTCGGACCTGCGCCGCTTCGAGCACCTGCCCGCACTGCTGGACCTGGCGCCGCCGATCCCCGCGCTGCTCGGTGCACCGCGCGACCCGCAGCTGCGCGCCGCCGTCAGCCGGTACCTGGGCAGCGTGAACGCCGCCGCGGGCGCCGAGATGCTGTATGTGCTCGATGCCGACGGCGTCTCGATCGCGGCTTCGGACTTCGACCAGCCCGGCACCACCGTGGGCCAGAACCTGTCGTTCCGGCCCTACGTGCGCGATGCGCTGGGCGGCGGCCGGGGCCGCTTCTATGGCCTGGGCATCACGAGCGGGCGCCCCGGCTACTTCCTGTCTTATCCGCTGCGTGGCGCGCCGCCCGCGCGCGGCGTGGTGGCGGTCAAGGTGAACCTGGCCGAGGCCGAGCGCAATTGGCGCAGCCTGCCGGGCGACGTGCTGCTGGTCGACGAGCGCGGTGTCGTGATCCTGACCACGCAGGAGCTGCTGCGCTTTCGTCCCCTGCGGGCGCTGGACGAGGCGCAGAAGGCCGAGGTGCGGCACGCGCGGCCCTATGGCGACGCCAGCCTGCAGCCGCTGCAGTGGACGCAGAAGGCGGCCCTGGGCCGCGAGGTCGCCGTGGTGGCGCTGGACGGCCGCGACCAGCTCGCCTCGTTCGCGCGGCTGCGGGCCGCGCCCTGGCAATTGATCGCGCTGGACGATCTCGCCTCCGCGCGCAACACCGCACGCAACACGGCGTTGACGAGCGCGCTGGCCATGTCGGTGCTGCTGCTGGTGGGCGTCACGCGGTGGCAGCGCCGCCGCGCGGTGCGCCACCGGCTGGCCAACCAGGCCGCGCTGCAGGCCGCGCACGATTCGCTGGAATCGACCGTGGCGGCCCGCACCGCCCAGCTGCGCGATGCGCAGAACGAACTCGTGCATTCCGGCAAGATGGCCGCGCTGGGGCAGATGTCGGCCGGTCTTGTGCACGAGCTGAACCAGCCGCTGACCGCGCTGCGCGCGCTGGCCGAGAGCGCCGCCATCCTGCAGGAGCAGAACCGGCCGCACGAGGTGCAGGACAACCTGCACCGTATCACGCGCATGGTGGACCGGCTGGCGCGGCTCACCACCCAGCTCAAGACCTTCGCGCACAAGGCCGAGACGCCGGGCGCGCCGGTGCCGCTGGCGCATTGCCTGGCCGACGCGCAGGCCAGCGTGGCTGAGGCCGCCCGCACGGCCGGGGTGAACACGGTGGTCGACCTGCAGCCACCCGACCTGCAGGTGCTGGCCGACGAGGCTGCGCTGAGCAGCGTGCTGGTGAACCTGATGCGCAACGCCATCGAGGCCATGCAGGCCACGCCCGAGCGCACGCTGCGCATCATGGCGCGCCGACGTGGCCAGCGCGCCGTGGTCGAGGTGCGCGACACCGGCCACGGCATCGCTGCCGACATCCTGCCGCGCCTGTTCGAGCCCTTCGTCACCAGCAAGCCGGCGGGCGCCGGGCTGGGGCTGGGCCTCGTGATCTCGGCGCAGCTGCTGCGCGCGCTGAACGGCAGCCTGAGCGCGCACAACACGGCGGGCGGCGGTGCCTGCCTCGTCATCGAGCTGGACGCCGTGCCCCCCTCCACCACCACCGAATGAAACAGACGATGAACACCATGGCCACCATCCGCGTCCTGCTGGTCGAGGACGACGAGGACGTGCGCCTGAGCACCGCCCAGGTGCTGCAGCTGGCCGGCTTCGAGGTCGAGGGTTTCGCCAGCGTGGAGGCGGCACGCGCGTTGATCCGGCCCGACGCGCCGGTGGTGGTGGTGTGCGATGTCAAGCTGCCCGGCGCCAGCGGCATCGACTGGCTGCAGCAGATCCGCGCCACCGATGCCGAGCTGCCGGTGATCCTGGTCACCGGCCACGGCCACATCGCGATGGCCGTGCAGGCCATGCGCGACGGGGCCTACGACTTCATCGAGAAACCGTTCACGCGCGAGCGGCTGGCCGCCATCGTGCGCCATGCGGCGGAGCGCCGGCAGCTGGCGCTGCAGGTGCGGGAACTGCGTGACGCGCTGGAGAACTGGCATGGCATCCAGGCGCTGCTGATCGGCCGCTCGGCCGAGATGCAGAAGGTGCGCCGCACCGTGATGACGCTGGCCGACACCTCGGCCGACGTGCTGATCTACGGCGAGACCGGCACCGGCAAGGAACTGGTGGCGCGCTGCCTGCACGAGCACAGCGAGCGCCGGCGCAGGAACTTCGTGCCGATCAACTGCGGCGGCCTGCCCGAGAACCTGGCCGAGAGCGAGCTGTTCGGCCACGAGGCTGGCGCCTTCACCAGCGCCAACCGGCTGCGCGTGGGCAAGTTCGAGCATGCCGACGGGGGCACGCTGTTCCTGGACGAGATCGAGAGCATGCCGATGGGCGTGCAGATCAAGCTGCTGCGCGCGCTGCAGGAGCGATCGATCGAGCGCATCGGCTCCAACAAGAGCATCCCGGTCGACTGCCGCATCGTCGCGGCCAGCAAGAGCGACCTGCAGGAGTTGTCGGAGCAGCACAAGTTCCGGGCCGACCTGTACTACCGCATCGGCGTGGCCTTCATCGAACTGCCGCCGCTGCGCGAGCGGCGCGAGGACATCCCGCTGCTGTTCGAGCACTTCTGCCTGATGGCGGCCAGCCGTTTCAGCTGCGCCGTGCCCGAGCTCACCGGCGCCCAGCTGGCCGACCTGATGGGCTATGGCTGGCCCGGCAACGTGCGCGAGCTGCGCAACGTGGCCGACCGCTTCGTGCTCGGCCTGCCCGGTGAACGCCTCACGCGCGGGCGCGGCACGGCCGATGCACAGGCCCTGCCGCGCAGCCTGCCGCAGCAGGTCGAGGCCTACGAACGCGCGGTGGTGGTGGAGATGCTGCGGCGCCACCAGGGCGACCAGTCGGCCACGGCCCAGGCGCTGGGCATCCCGCGCCAGACGCTGCACGACAAGCTGCGCAAGCTGGCGGTGTCGGCGGAGGAATTCCGCTAGGCTAGCCGGCGACCGGCGCCGGCTGGCCGGGGCTGCGGTAGTTCTGCCAGCCCCTGGCACGCAGCACGCAGGCCGGGCAGCCGCCGCAGCCGTAGCCCCAGTCGTGGCGCGCGCCGCGTTCGCCCAGGTAGCAGGTGTGGGTGTGCTCGACCACGAGGTCGACCAGCGCCTTGCCGCCCAGGCGTCCGGCCATGCGCCAGGTGTCGGCCTTGTCGATCCACATCAGCGGCGTGTCGATCAGGATGCGCCGGTCCATGCCCAGCGACAACGCGATCTGCATGGCCTTGATGGTGTCGTCGCGGCAGTCCGGGTAGCCCGAAAAATCGGTCTCGCACACGCCCGTGACCAGCACGTCCAGCCCGCGCCGGTAGGCGAGCGCGGCCGCCAGCGTCAGGAACAGCAGGTTGCGGCCCGGCACGAAGGTGTTGGGCAGGCCGGCGCCTTCCATTTCCATCGCGATGTCGCGCGTGAGCGCCGTCTCGCTGATCTCGCCCAGCACGGGCACGGCCAGCAGGTGGTCTTCGCCCAGGCGTCCTGCCCATTGCGGGAATTGCGCGCGGAACTGGCGCAGCACCTGCAGCCGCGCATCGAGCTCGATGCGGTGGCGCTGGCCGTAGTCGAAGGCGATGGTCTCGACGCGCTCGTACTGCACCAGGGCATGGGCCAGGCAGGTGGTGGAGTCTTGGCCGCCCGAGAACAGCACCAGCGCATGGCGCGGCAGCGTCATTGCACGCCTTGCGCGAAGACGGGCCGCAGCGCGCCGTAGACGGCACGGAAGCGCTCCAGCCGCGGCTGGTGCAGTGCGGCGGTGCCTTCGCCCGGCGTGAACAGCCCGCGCCGCGGCGGCACGGTGCAGACCGCGGCCTCGTCGCCGCCATCCGCCAGCCAGGCCAGCCGCGCGGCGCCCAGCGCACCGCCCGATTCGCCGCCCACGCCGAGGGCCAGCGGCGCCTGCAGGATGTCGGCCAGCAACTGCGACCACCAAGCGCTGCGCGCGCCGCCGCCGACGAGCGACAGCGGCTTCGCACCCGGCGGGCGCGACAGCGTGTCCAGCCCGTCGCGCAGGCCGTAGCCCACGCCCTCGACCACGGCGTAGGCGATGTCGGCGCGCGAATGCGCGGGCGTGAGCCCGTACAGCACGCCGCGCGCCTGCGCATCGTTGTGCGGCGAGCGCTCGCCGGACAGGTAGGGCAGGAACAGCGGTGCCTGCGCGCGCGCCCCGTCGTCCAGCGACGCCGCCGCGTGGAAGAAGCCCGGCACGTCGGCAAAGCCGAAGCTGCGCACGGCCCAGTCCACGCTGCTGGCGGCCGACAACATGACCGACATCTGGTGCCAGCGGCCGGGCAGCGCATGGCAGAACGCATGCACGGCGCGCGCCGGGTTCGGCGTGAAGCCATCCGAGCAGACGAAGATCACGCCCGACGTGCCCAGCGACAGGAAGCCCTGCCCCGGCGACACCAGGCCCATGCCGACCGCGCTGGCCGCGTTGTCGCCGCCGCCGCCCGCGATCGGGATGCCGGCCGTCAGGCCCCAGCGCTGCGCCATCTCCGGCTTGAGCGTGGCCGACACCGCGCTGCCCTCGACCAGCCGCGGCATGTGTTCGCGCGTGAGGCCGCTGGCGGCCAGCAGCGCGTCGGACCAGTCGCGCTGGGCTACGTCCAGCCACAGCGTGCCGGAGGCGTCGGACATGTCGCTCACGGCCTCGCCGCTCATGTGCAGGCGCAGCCAGTCCTTGGGCAGCAGCACGCGGCGGGTGCGGGCGAAGATCTCGGGCTCGTGCTCGCGCACCCACAGCAGCTTGGGCGCGGTGAAGCCCGGCATGGCCAGGTTGCCGGTGATGCGGGCCAGCTCGGGCACGGCGCGCGTGAACGCCTCGCACTGCGCGGCGCTGCGGCCGTCGTTCCACAGGATGGCCGGCCGCAGCACGGCGTTGGCCGCGTCCAGCAGCACGGCGCCGTGCATGTGGCCGGACAGGCCGATGGCGCGCACGCTGCGCATGGCGTCCGGATGGCGCACGCGCAGCGCGGCCATCACGACGTCGAGCGCATCGGCCCAGGCCTGCGGCTGCTGTTCGGACCACTGCGGCTGCGGCCGCTGCAAGGTCAGGGCGGCATGGGCGACGCCCACGACCCCGTGGTCGTCGGCGAGCAGCAGTGCTTTGAGTTCGGAAGTTCCGAGATCGAGTCCCAGGTACATGGCAAGAACACTTCAAGAAGCGCCGCCGAAGCGATGTTCCGCCTGACGGCGGAACTCCGTGGGCGTCACGCCCTTGAGCTCCAGAAAACGGCGGTTGAAGTTTGCCACGTTGTTGAAACCGACCTGGTAGCAGATGTCGGCGACGAAATGGTCGGTCTGCATCAGCAGCCGGCAGGCGCTGTTGATGCGCACCATGTTGACGAAATCGGTGAAGCTGTTGCCGGTGGCGCGCTTGAAGAAGCGCGACAGCCGGCTCTCGCTCATGCCCAGCTCGCCGGCCAGGTCCGCCAGGCTGACCGAGGCCGCCAGGTCGCCCGTGATGCGGTCGACGATGCGGTTGATCTGCTCCAGCTCGCCGTCGCCCTCGGCGCCCTGGATCTGCACGGTGGACAGCAGCCTGTAGTCGCCGCACTGGGCCAGGTCGGCCAGGTACTCGCAGAAGTGGCCGAAGCGGCGCACGCCGCGCGTGGCCTTGACGGCCTGCCAGTGCGCCTGGGCGCGGCCCGACAGGCCGAAGAACTCGATGCCGTGCCGCGCGCGCTGCAGCAGCGCCATGACTTCGCGCAGTTCCGGCAGCTCATGCGCGGCGCGTTCGAGCGGCGCGTGCTCGAACTGGATCACGAGGTCGCGCTCGGCCACGCCCGCGCCGGCGTCCAGCGAGATCCAGTTGTGCGGCAGCCGGGGCCCGCACAGCACCAGGTGGCCGGGCTCGAAATGGCCGATCCAGTCGCCCACGAAGGCCTTGCCCGAGGTGCGGGTGATCAGGTGCAGCTCGTACTCGTCGTGGAAGTGCCAGCGCGCCAGCGGCGTCGGAAAGCCGTGCGCCAGGCAGCGCACCAGGCCGCCGTCCGCGGGCGCCTCGTAGCCGAGCGCGGGCGAGCGCGTGAACTCGCCTTCCAGCTCGGGCTGGCGCTGGCGGGGTCGGCTGCGCGGCGCGGGCATGGCGTTCAGCCGGCAGCGGCCTGCGCTTGCAGAGCCTCGACGGCCGCGCGCTGCGGCGGATCGGCGCCCTCGCGCGCGCAATTCAGTGCGGCGGCCGTCGCGGCGAAGCGCAGCACCGCGGCCCAGGCGGCGGTGGGCAATGCCGCCAGCGTGGCGGCATCCTCCACGCCCTGGTCGAGCAAGGCGGCCGACAGGCCTGCGCCGAAGGTGTCGCCGGCGCCGATGGTGTCGACGACCTGCACCGGCGGCGGCCGCACGGCCAGCGGCGCATGGCCCGGCCGGTACAGCGTGGCCCCCTGGGCGCCGCGCGTGAGCAGCACGGCGAGCGGGCCGGCCTGCAGCCAGGCCTGGGCCAGGTCATCGAACGGCTGGCCGGGCGCGAGCAGCGCGCAGTCTTCGTCGCTGAGCTTGAGCAGCTCGCACGCGGCGATGCATTCGGCGCAACGCGCGCGCCAGGCGGCCAGATCGTCGACCAGGCTGGGTCGGGCGTTGGGATCGAACACGCGCAGCACGCGGCCGCGCTGCGCGCGCGCGAAGTCCAGCACGCGCTGGCCCGAGGGTTCGCGCGTGAGCAGGTTCGAGCCGTAGTGCAGCCAGCGGCAGTCGCCGGGCAGGGCCGGCAAGGGATCGGGCGCCCACAGCACATCGGCCGTGGCCTGCATGTAGAAGGCGTAGCGGTTGGTCTGCGGCAGCCGCTCCACGAAGGCCAGCGTGCTGGGCGCCGGGCTGCGCAACACCAGGTCGGTGGCGATGCCGTTGGCCTGCAGGTGGGCCAGCAGGCGTTCGCCGAACATGTCGGTGGACAGCTGCGTGAGGTAGCCCACAGGCACGCCCAGCCGCGCGGCCGCGACCGCGCCGTTGAGCAGCGCCCCGCCCACATGGCCCTGGAACTGCAGGCCTGCATCCGGCACGGCCGTGAAGTCGATCAGGGCTTCGCCGACGAAGGCGACGCGAAAGCTCACGACGGTGCCCTCCCCTGGACGAACGCCGCCACGCGCCGGCCGGCCGTGCGCAGCGCCGCCAGCAGGCGCGCATCGCCGGCCAGGTCGCCCCACAGCGTGCGGTCGGCCGCCAGCGCGGCCTCGGGATCGGGCGCGGCGCAGATGGCATGCGCGGCGGCCGGGTCCATGCCCTGGTCCTGGTAGGCATAGGGCAGCGTGCCCGCATGCCAGCGCTGCAGGAACGCCAGGAACAGCGCGGGCAGCATGGCCACGGCCGCAATGTCCTGGCCGGCGGCCAGGCGCTCGCGCACGGTGGGGGCGATGAAGCCCGGGATCTTGGCGAAGCCATCCGCCGCCACGCGCTGGTTGGTGTCGCGGATCGCCGGGTTGGCGAAGCGGTCCAGCACCACGTCGCGGTAGGCCGGCAGGTCCACCGGGCTGGGCGCATCGGGGCGCTGCAGGCAGGCAATGACGTCGTCGGTCACGTAGTCGTAGGCCATTTGCCGGATCGCGGGGGTCAGGGTGCCTTCGTGGATGTACTGCAGGCCGGCCAATGTACCCGCCCAGGCGATGCAGCTGTGGCTGGCGTTCAGGATGCGGATCTTGGCCTCCTCGTAGGGCTGGACCGAGCGCACCAGTTCGACGCCGACATGCTCCCAGGCCGGGCGGCCGGCGGCGAAGTCGTCCTCGATCACCCACTGGATGAAGCTCTCGCCCGTGATGGGCGCGGCGTCGTCGATGCCGGTGGCCTGGCGCACGCGTTCGCGCAGCTCGGGTGGCGGGCGCGGCGTGATGCGGTCCACCATGGCGTTGGGGCAGGTGGTGTTCTGCCGCGCCCAGGCCGCCAGCGGGCCTTCGCCCGCCGCCTGCAGGAACGCCAGCAGCGCGGCGCGGAAACGCTCGCCGTTGTGGCGCAGGTTGTCGCAGTTGAGCAGCGTGAGCGGGCCGCCGCCGGCCGCGTGGCGCGCGCGCAGGATGGCGGCCACGGCGCCGTAGATGGTCTCGCCGGCCTCGCCGCGCGCCGCGCGCGCGATGTCGGCCGCCACCTCGGGGTGGGCGATGTCGAGCCGGTGCGCGCTGTCGAGGTAATAGCCCGCCTCGGTCACCGTGAACGAGATGATGCGCGTGGCCGGATCGGCGCCGCGCGCCACCAGCCCCGCCAGCCCGGGCGCGTAGGGGATCACCTCGCGGATCGCGGTGATGCGCTCGTAGCGGTGCACGCCGGCCGGGGTGATCGTCTCCAGCGTGTAGGCGCCGCCCTGCGCGGACAGGGCCTGCACCACTTCGGCCATGTCGTGGCGGATGTTGCCGGCGGAAAGCGTCCACCGCGTGTCGCCGGCATCGTGCAGCCGCTGCAGGTAGACCGCCTGGTGCGCGCGGTGGAAGGAGCCCAGGCCCAGGTGCAGGATGGTGGAAGTGGTCATGGCTCAGGCAGCGGCCAGCGTGCGGCCATCGCGGTTGAACAGGTGCAGCACGGCGGGATCGATCTCCACGCCGACCACGTCGCCCTCCTCCAGGTGCGTGCGCTCGTTCTGGCGCGCGATCAGGTTCACGCCGTTCACGTCCACATGGATCAGCGTGTCCGAGCCCAGCGCCTCGATCAGGTCCACGCGGCCCTGCAGGCCGCTGCGGGTGGTGGGCAGCACGCGCACGCCCTCGGGCCGCACGCCCAGGAAGCCGTCGATGGGCAGCCGGCCCTGCGTCATCTGCGCGATGCCGGGCAGCGCCTGCGCCGGCAGCATGTTCATGGACGGCATGCCGATGAACTGCGCCACGAAGCGGTTGGCCGGCCGGTCGTACAGGTCCAGCGGCGAGCCGACCTGCTCGATCAGCCCGTCCTTGAGCACCACCACGCGGTCGGCCAGCGTCATGGCCTCGACCTGGTCGTGCGTGACATAGATGGTGGTGGCGCCCAGCGACTCGTGCAGCTTCTTGATCTCCACGCGGGTGTTGCCGCGCAGCGCGGCGTCCAGGTTGGACAGTGGCTCGTCGAACAGGAACACCTTGGGCGCGCGCACGATGGCGCGACCGATGGCCACGCGCTGGCGCTGGCCGCCCGACAGTTCCTTGGGCGTGCGCTGCAGGTAGTTGGTGAGGTTCAGCTGCGCGGCCGCGCGCTCGACCTTGGTCTTGATCTCGGCCGCATCGACCTTGGCCAGCTTGAGCGCGAACGACATGTTGTCGTACACGCTCATGTGCGGGTAGAGCGCGTAGCTCTGGAACACCATGGCCAGGTCGCGCTTGCCCGAGGGGGCGTACGTGATGTCGCGGCCGTCGAGCATGAGCTGGCCGCTGGTGATGGGCTCCAGGCCCGCGATCAGCCGCAGCAGCGTGGACTTGCCG
Organism: Pseudorhodoferax sp. Leaf274; assembly: GCF_001422445.1. Lineage (GTDB taxonomy): Bacteria > Pseudomonadota > Gammaproteobacteria > Burkholderiales > Burkholderiaceae_C > Pseudorhodoferax. Next base: position 589,196 of record NZ_LMNA01000030.1, on the reverse strand, counting down.
CAGCCCGAGGGGCCGACGAAGACGATGAACTCGCCCTTCTCGATCTGCAGGTCGACGCCCTTGATGATGTGGGCGTCGCCGAAGCTCTTCTTGACGTTCTTGAGTTCCAGGTAGGACATGGGGACTCCCTTTACTTGACGGCGCCGAAGGTCAGGCCTTGCACCAGTTGCTTTTGCGAGAACCAGCCAAACACCACGATGGGCGCGATGGCCATCAGAGACGCGGCCGACAGCTTGGCCCAGAACAGGCCCTCGGGGCTGGAGTACGAGGCGATCAGCGTGGCCAGCGTGCCGGCCTTGGCCGAGGTGAGGTTCAGGGCCCAGAAGGCCTCGTTCCAGCTCAGCACCAGGCACAGCAGGCCGCACGAGGCCAGGCCGCCGACGGACAAGGGCAACACCACCTCGCGGAACTCGGTCCACAGGTTGGCGCCGTCCATGCGCGCGGCCTCCAGGATCTCGCCCGGGATCTCCTTGTAGTTCGTGTAGAGCATCCACACCATGATGGGCAGGTTGGACAGCGTGAACACGAGGATCAGCGCGGGCAGCGTGTCCAGCATGCCGGCGCTCTGCGCCAGCACATAGATCGGCACCAGTGCGCCGACGGCCGGCATCATCTTGGTCGACAGCATCCACATCAGGATGTCGCGCGTGGACTTCGTCTTGAAGAAGGCCATCGAGTAGGCGGCCGGCGCGGCGATGGCCAGGCCCAGGATGGTCGATGCCACGCTGGCGATCAGCGAGTTCCTGGCATAGAGCAGGTAGTCGCTGCGGCTCTGCACCTCGGCGAAGTTGTGCAGCGTGGGCTCGAAGACGAACAGCGGCGGCACGGCGATGGCCTGCAGCTCGGTCTTGAAGGCCGTCAGGAACAGCCAGCCCAGCGGGAAGAACAGCAGCAGGGCCAGGGACCAGGCCGCCACCGTGCGCAGCGCGGTGGGCCAGAAGGTGTTGGGAGGGGTGCTGGCTTGCATGGTTCAGTCGAGGTTCTTGCCGATGATGCGGATCAGGAAGGCCGCCACGATGTTGGCCAGCACCACCGCGAACAGCGCGCCGGCCGAGGCCACGCCCACGTCGAAGTTCAGGAGCGACTGCTTGAAGATCATGTAGGTCAGGTTGGTGCTGGCGTTGCCCGGCCCGCCGCTGGTGGTGATCGCGATCTCGGCGAACACCGACAGCAGGAAGATCATCTCGATCATGATGACCACCGCCATGGCCCGTCCCAGGTGCGGCAACGTCAGGTAGAAGAAGCGCTGCACGGCCGTGGCGCCGTCCATGCGCGCGGCCTCCATCTGCTCGCGGTCCAGCGACTGCAGCGAGGTGATGAAGATCAGGCAGGCGAACGGCAGCCACTGCCAGGCCACCATGACGATGACCGAGAACAGCGGCAGGTCGGTCAGCCAGTCCACCGGCTGGGCGCCGAAGAACTTCCACAGGTTGGCCAGCACCCCGTAGATCGGGTTCATCATCATGTGCTTCCACAGCAGCGCGTTGACCGCGGGCATGACGAAGAAGGGCGAGATCAGCAGCACGCGCACGATGCCCTGGCCCGGGAACGGGTCGTTGACGAGCAGCGCCAGCAGCACGCCGCCGATGAGCGTGATGAGGATCACGCTGCCGATCAGCACCAGCGTGTTGCCCACCGCCGGCCAGAAGTCCGGATCGGTGACGAAGTACTCGAAGTTCTCCAGCCCCGCGAACGGGCGTTCGCCGGGCTGGATGAGGTTGTAGCTGACGAACGAGAAGTACAGCGTCATCAGCAGCGGCACGATCGACCAGAGGAGGAGCGTGACGACCGCAGGGGCCATCAGGGCCCGGGGCAACAGCCGGTTCATGGGAAAGGCCCGCCTGCGCTTACTTGTAGTAGCCGGCCTTCTTCATCTCGCGCTCGGCCAGGGTCTGCGAGGTCTTGAGCGCCTGCTCCACCGTGGAACGGCCGGCCAGGGCCGCGCTCATCTGCTGGCCCACGCCCACGCCGATGGCCTGGAACTCGGGAATGGCGGCGTACTGCACGCCGACGTAGGGCGACTTGGGCAGCGTGCTGTCGTTCGGGTTGGCCGAGTCGATCGCCTTCTTCTCCGCCGCGGCGAACACCGCGACCTTCTGGAACTCGGGGTTGGCGTAGGTGCTCTTGCGCGTGCCGGTCGGCACGGCATGCCAGCCATGCGTCTTGGCGACCAGGTTCACATAGTCCTTGGAGGTGGCCCAGCGGATGAACTTCTGCGCGGCCTCGTTCTTGGTGGAGCTGGACGGGATCGCCAGGTTCCAGGACCACAGCCAGTTGGCGCCCTTGGGCGTGACGGCGGTGGGCGCCTGGGCGAAGGCCACCTTGTCGGCCACCTTGGACTGCTTGGGGTCGCTGATGAAGGACGCGGCGATGGTCGCATCCACCCACTGCGCGCACTTGCCCTCGTTGAACAGCGCCAGGTTCTCGTTGAAGCTGTTGGCCGACGCGCCGGGCGGGCCGTACTGCTTCATGAGGTCGACGTAGAAGGTGATGGCGTCCTTCCAGGGCTTGGAATCGATCTGTGGCTTCCAGGCCATGTCGAACCATTGGCCGCCCCAGGTGTTGACCATGGTGGTGAGCAGCGCCATGTTGTCGCCCCAGCCCGGCTTGCCGCGCAGGCAGATGCCGTAGACGCCGGCCTTGGGATCGTGCGCCTTGGCCGCGAAGGCCTTGACCTGCTCCCAGGTCGGCTGCTCGCCGAGCTGCACGCCGGCCTTGTCGGCCAGGTCCTTGCGGTACATCAGCATGGAGCTCTCGGCATAGAACGGTGCGGCGTAGAGCTTGCCCTCGTAGGACAGGCCTTCGCGGATGGCCGGCAGCAGGTCGTCCACGTCGTAGGCGGCATCGGTGGCGATCGGCTTGAGCCAGCCCTTCTTGGACCAGATCGGCGCCTCGTACAGGCCGATGGTCATCACGTCGAACTGGCCGCCCTTGGTGGCGATGTCGGTGGTCACGCGCTGGCGCAGCGTGCCCTCCTCGAGCGTGACCCACTTCAGCTTGATGCCGGGGTTGGCTTTCTCGAACTCGGGCGTGAGCTTCTGCATCTCGATCATGTGCCCGTTGTTCACGGTGGCGATGACGAGTTCCTGGGCCTGCGCGGCCAGGCCGGCGGTGGCCAGGGCGGCGATGAGGGCGGTGCGGACGAAACGCTGCATGGTGTCTCCTGTCATGGAATCGGGTGTGCCGCGATTCTGGAGACTTGGCGTTGCGGGCCTTATACCTAATCAGCCCAACATTGATACTTTTATGCGCAATGAACCCCGGATATTCCCTGGTTCCAAAGCATGGAGCATCAGGCTTGTGGGTCAGTTGGGCAGGCCGGGTCGCGCGCACGCGGCGCCGGGCAGGCGTTCATGCATCCCGTGCAGCGCCTGCAGTGCCGGGCTGGTGCCCCACTCTGCGGAAGGCTTATCGGCACCGGGGGCGTTACACCGCTGTCATACGCCCTGCCTACACTGGGACGCATGCAAAAAGGCATCGTCATCGCGGTCGCTGCAACGGCGGGCCGCCTGGTCCTCGAAATCGAAGGTGGCCGCTGCGCCATCCTCCAATTCATCAAGGGCGCCAGCGTGCGTGCCGGCGACGTGCTGGCGGGCAAGTTCTTCAACGTGGGCGGCGCCCGCCTGCAGCACCTGGACGGCCAGGCGGTGGTCTGCGCGATGCTGGGCTTTCGCTCGCGCGAGAAGGCGCTGCGGATGCTGGGCCAGGGCTGATCAGCGCGGCACCGCGCACTGCGCCGCCGGGTCCGCCAGGGCCTGTTGCTCGTCCTCGTTCGCCGCGATGCCCCGCGCGTTCTTGGCATGCGTCACGGCCATGTCGCGCGGCAGTTGCACGCCGTTCTTCACGGCCAGGATCTCGGCCATCACGCTGACCGCGATCTCGGCCGGCGTCTTGCTGCCGATGTAGATGCCGATCGGGCCGCGCAGCCGGGCCAGCGAGGCATCGGTCTGCTCGAAGTGCTCCACCATGCGCTGGTGGCGCGCCTCGTTGTTGCGGCGCGAGCCGATGGCACCGACGTAGAAGGCCTCTGTTTCCAGCGCTTCCAGCAATGCCAGGTCGTCGAGCTTGGGGTCGTGCGTGAGTGCGACCACGCAACTGCGCTGGTCAGGGCGGAAGTCGCGCACCACGTCGTCGGGCATGTCGCGCAGCAGCGTGGCGCCCGCCACGGACCAGGCACCGCGGTACTCCTCGCGCGGGTCGCACACGGTGACCGCGAAGCCCGAGAACAGCGCCATGGTGGCCAGGTACTCGGTCAGCTGGCCGGCGCCGATCAGCAGCATGCGGTACTCGGGGCCGAAGGTGTTGGCGAGTTCGTCGGCGTCCACGCTGAGTTCGGCCGGTGCATCGGCGGGCTCGGTGCGGACCTGGCCATCGGCCAGGCGCACGCTGCGGCGCATCAGCCGGCCGCCCTCCAGCGCGGTCACCAATGCGGCCAGGCTGTCGGCGTCCAGGTCGTGTTCGAGCAGCAGCTCCAGCGTGCCACCGCAGGGCAGGCCGAAGCGGTGCGCCTCGTCGGCCGTGATGCCGTACTTGACGAAGGCCGGCGGGCCGGAGGGCATGCTGTGCGTGGCATCGCCCGCCGGTGCCTGTGCGCCGGCAGCGGCCGAGGCATAGGCCTGGGTGTAGCGGTAGATCAGGTCGTCCTCGATGCAGCCGCCCGACACCGAGCCGAGCACGGCGCCGTCTTCGTTCAACGCCATGATGGAGCCCACCGGCCGCGGCGACGAGCCCCAGGTGCGCACCACCGTGGCCAGCAGCGCTCGCTTGCCGGCCCGGCGCCAGTCGCGCAGGCCACGCAGCACCATCACGTCGAGGTTTTCCATCGCGGTGTCCTTGGCCTGGGGATCAGGCGTCCTTGTCCTTGCCCTTGCCGGTCAGCTTGGCCAGCCAGCCGGCCTTCTCTTTCTCCGGCGCGTCGTCTGCCACGCCGTGGCGCTTGCGCATCTCGTTGTCGAAGCGCTTGAAGAAGTCTTCCGACAGCGACTTGGCCGCGCCGTCGATGAGCCGCTGGCCCAGTTGCGCGACCTTGCCGCCGACCTGGGCCTGCACCGCGTACTGCAGTTCGCAGCCCTCGTCGTTGGGCACCAGGTTGACCTTGGCCGACCCCTTGCCGAAGCCGGCGACACCGCCCTGCCCTTCGAAGGCGATGGTGTAGCTGGCCGGCGCCACGATGTCGGTCAGCACGATCTTGCCGCCGAACTTGGCCGAGACCGGACCGATCTTGAGCGCCATGCCGATGGCGTACTGGTTCTCGCCCGTGGCCTCGACCTTGTCGCAGCCGGGGATGCAGAGCTTGAGCACCTCAGGGTCGTTGAGCGCGTCCCAGGCCTGTTGCTGGGTCACGGCGAGTTGGCGGCTGCCTTGCATTTCCATGGTGGATCCTCTGGGTTGTTGTTCAGTGCTTCATCAGTTGCGCGAGGCTGCGCGCCAGGTCCTGCAAGCGCTCCAGATTGTGGACCGCCAGCATGGCGTGCGCCTGCCGGTGCAGTTGGGCAGCCCCACGCGCGATGGGGGCGTAGCCGTCGAAGCGCAGCAGCGGGTTCAGCCACAGCAGGCGGCGGCAGCGCCGGCGCAGCCAGCCCAGGTGCTCGGCCAGGACGGCCGGCTCGCCGGTGTCCAGTCCGTCGCTGACCAGCAGCACCAGCGTGCGGCGGCCGACCAGGCGGCGGGCGTGGTCGTGGCGCAGCGTCTGCAGGCTGGCACCCAGCTGCGTGCCGCCGGCGAAGTCGGCGATACGCTGCCCGGCGTCGGCCAGCATGTCGTCGGTGTCGGCATGGCGGAAGGTGGGCGTGAGGTCGGTGAGGCGGGTGCCGAAGGCGAACACGTCGCGGCGCGGCAGGCCGCGCGTGGCCGCGTGCAGGAAGGCCAGCAGCAGCCGCGCATAGCGCTCCATGGAGCCGGACACGTCGACCAGCACCAGGAGCGGCAGCGGCTGGCTGCGGCGGGCCAGCCGCGGCAGGCGGATCATCTCGCCGCCGGTGCGTGCGGCCTCGCGCCGCACGCCGGCCCAGTGCAAGCGGCCACCGCGTGTGCCCGGCCGCAGGCGGCGCGAGGGCACCTCGGGAACAGGCAGCGCGATGTCGCGCGCCAGCCGCTCCACCAGCCGGTACTCGCTGGCGGACAAGGTGTTGAAGTCGGCCTGCTTCAGGCGCTGCAGGCCGCTGGCCGTCATCGCGGCGTCGAAGTCGATCTTGTCCTCGTCCTTCTTGGGCGGCACGGCCTGCGCGAAGGCGCGCTGCGGCGACAGCGCCTCGTTCACGCGCGGGCGGCGCTTGCTCGGCTCGGCCCGCCCTTCGCTGGTGGGCAGCATCTGCGCGAGCAGCTTGTTGGCCACGTCGGGGTTGCGGAAGTAGGCGTCGAACAGCTCGCGGAACACGCCGCGGTCCTGCTCGCGGCTGAGCATCACGGCCTCCAGCGCATGCGCCAGCTCGTCGCGGCGGCCGATATCGACCAGCAGCGCGGCCTCCTGCGCCAGTGCGATGCGCGCCGGATCGATGCGCATGCCGGCGCGGCGCAGCGTGCGGCCAAAGCCGCCGATGTTGTCGGCCAGCTTGCCGCGGCGTGCGTCGCCGAGCAGCATCAGGCGTCCAGTGGCTTGAGCAGCGCGGTGGCCATGTCCTGCGTCAGCGCAGCCACGTCCTCGCGCTGCTTGAACAGGATGCCGGCGGTGTCGGCCATGACCTCGGGGTCGACGGCCAGCGTGTCCAGCGCAACCAGCGCCTTGGCCCACTCCACGCTTTCGGCGATGCCCGGTGCGCGCTGGAAGGCGTCGGCAAACGGCGCGCTGCGCAGCCGGCCCACGACCTCGGCCACCTGGGCCGACAACGCCTCGCTGGCCTGGGGCACCTGCGCCCGCACGATGGCCAGTTCGCGTTCGCGCTCGGGGTAGTCCAGCCAGTGGTACAGGCAGCGGCGCTTGACGGCGTCGTTGAGTTCGCGCGTGCGGTTGCTGGTGAGGATGGTCACCGGATTGACCAACGCACGGATGGTGCCGATCTCGGGCACGCTGACCTGGTACTCGCCCAGGTACTCGAGCAGGAAGGCCTCGAAGGGCTCGTCGGCGCGGTCGACCTCGTCGATCAGCAGCACGGCGCCGGGGCTGGGGGTCTGCAGGGCCTGCAGCAAGGGGCGGCGGATCAGGTAGCGCGGCTGGTAGACCTCGCGCTCCAAGGTGGCGGAATCTTCGTGACCTTCCGCAGCCCGCATGTGCAGCAGCTGGGCGGCGTAGTTCCATTCGTACAAGGCCTCGCGCTGCTCCAGGCCGTCGTAGCACTGCAGGCGCAGCAACTGGCGCTGCAAGGCGGTCGAGAGCGCCTTGGCCAGTTCGGTCTTGCCGACGCCGGGCTCGCCCTCCAGCAGCAGCGGGCGCTCCAGCTTCAAGGCCAGGAACACGGCCGTGGCGAGCCGTCGGTCGGCGAAGTAACCGACCTCGGCCAGTGCGGCCGACAGGGCGTCGATGGTGGCGAACAGAGGAATCGAGGGAGAACTCAAGGCACGGCCTCACGCAGGTGGCATGCAAGGAAAAAGGCCCCGCGGGTACGGGGCCTGGCAGCACGCTCTGGTCTGGAATTTATCCGAGTGCCTTGGCGACCGCCCGCTGCGTCTGCACGCTGACCAGGTTGGCGCGGTAGGCGGCGGATGCGTGGATGTCGGCGTTGAGGTCGGTCGCGTCGATCTTCACGCCCGCGGCCGCCTCGGGCGTGAAGCTCTTGGTGAGCGCGGCCTCCAGCTCGGCGTGGCGGAACACGCAGCTGGACGCACCCGTCACGGCCACGCGCACGCCGCTGTCGAACTGGGCGACGAACACGCCCACCAGCGCGAAGCGCGAGGCCGCCTGCTTGAACTTGAGGTAGGCCGCGCGCTTCGGCGTCGGGAAGCGGATCGCGGTGATCAGCTCGCCCTCTTCCAGCGCGGTCGAGAACATGCCGGTGAAGAAATCATCGGCCGCGATCTCGCGCTGCGTGGTGATGACCGTGGCGCCCAAGGCCAGCACCGCGCTGGGGTAGCAGGCCGAAGGGTCGTTGTTGGCCACCGAGCCGCCCAGCGTGCCCATGGCGCGCACCTGGCGGTCGCCGATGTGGCTGGCCAGGTCGGCCAGCGCGGGGATCGCGGCCTGCACCTCGGCACTGTTGGCCACGGCCAGGTGGCGCGTCATGGCGCCGATGACGATGGCGTCGCCTTCCTTCCTGATGCCGGCCAGGTCGGCGATGCCGCCCAGGTCGACCAGCTGGCCGGGGTCGGCCAGCCGCAGCTTCATGGAGGCCAGCAGGGTCTGGCCTCCAGCCAGCGGGCGGGCGCCCGCGGCGGCGAGCTTGGCAGCGTCGGCCGCGCTGGCCGGGCGTTCGATCGTGAATGCGTACATGTTGTTTTCCCTCAGGCCTTGGCGGATTGGATGGCTTCCCAGACGCGCGCGGGCGAGGCCGGCATGTCGAAGTCCTTGACGCCCAGCGGCGCCAGCGCATCCAGCACGGCGTTGATCACGGCCGGTGGTGAGCCGATGGCCCCCGCCTCGCCGCAGCCCTTCGTTCCGAGCGGGTTGTGCGTGCACGGCGTGCACACGGTGTCGAGCTTGAACAGCGGGAAGTCGTCCGCGCGCGGCATGGCGTAGTCCATGAACGAGCCCGTCAGCAGCTGGCCGGTGTTCTCGTCGTAGACGCAGTTCTCCATCAGCGCCTGGCCGATGCCCTGCACGATGCCGCCGTGCACCTGGCCCTCCACGATCATCGGGTTGATGATGGTGCCGAAGTCGTCCACCGCGCTGAAGCGGTCCACGCGCACCACGCCGGTGGCCGGGTCGACCTCCACCTCGCAGATGTAGGTGCCGGCCGGGAAGGTGAAGTTGGTCGGGTCGTAGAAGGCGGTCTCGTTGAGGCCCGGTTCCAGCTTGTCGAGCGGGTAGTTGTGCGGCACGTAGGCCGTCAGCGCCACCTGGCCGAACGGGATCTTCTTGTCGGTGCCCTTGACCGTGAACTCGCCGTTGGCGAACTCGATGTCGGCATCAGAAGCTTCCATCAGGTGCGCGGCGATCTTCTTGGCCTTGGTCTCGATCTTGTCCAGCGCCTTCATGATGGCCGCGCCGCCGACCGAGATCGAGCGCGAGCCGTAGGTGCCCATGCCGAAGGGCACGCGGCCGGTGTCGCCGTGCACCACGTCCACGTTCTCCACCGGAATGCCCAGGCGCGCCGCCACCACCTGCGCGAAGGTGGTCTCGTGGCCCTGGCCATGGCTGTGCGAGCCGGTGAACACCGTGACGCTGCCCGTGGGGTGCACGCGCACTTCGCCGCATTCGAACAGGCCGGCGCGCGCGCCCAGTGCACCCGCGATGTTGGACGGCGCGATGCCGCAGGCCTCGATGTAGCTGCTGTAGCCGATGCCGCGTTTCAGGCCCTTGGCCTCGCTGGCCTGGCGCCGCGCGTCGAAGCCGGCCACGTCGGCCAGCGTCTGCGCCTTGGTCATGCACTGCAGGTAGTCGCCCACGTCGTACTGCAGCGCCACCGGCGTCTGGTAGGGCCACTGGTTGATGAAGTTGCGCTTGCGGATCTCGTCCTGGCCCAGCCCCATGTCCCAGCCGCAGCGGCTGACCAGGCGTTCGAGCAGGTAGGTGGCCTCGGGCCGGCCGGCGCCGCGGTAGGCGTCGACCGGCGCGGTGTTGGTGAACCAGGCATCGACCTCCACGTAGATCTGCGGGCAGGTGTACTGGCCGGCCAGCAGCGTGGCGTACAGGATGGTGGGCACGGCCGTGGAGAAGGTCGACAGGTAGGCGCCCAGGTTGGCGTCGGTGTGCACGCGCATGGCCAGGAACTTGCCATCCTTGTCCATCGCCATCTCGGCGTGGCTCACATGGTCGCGGCCGTGCGCGTCGGACAGGAAGGCCTCGCTGCGGTCGGCCGTCCACTTGATGCTGCAGTTGAGCTGCTTGGCGGCCCAGGTCAGGCACACGTCCTCGGCGTACAGGAAGATCTTGGAGCCGAAGCCGCCGCCGACGTCGGGCGCGATCACGCGCACCTTGTGCTCGGGCAGGCCCAGCACGAAGGCCGTCATGAGCAGGCGCTCGACGTGCGGGTTCTGGTTGGCCACGTACAGCGTGTATTCGTCGCTGGCGCGGTTGTAGCTGCCGATGGCCGCGCGCGGCTCCATCGCGTTGGGCACCAGCCGGTTGTTGGTCAGATCGAGCCTGGTGACGTGCGCGGCGTTGGCGAACGCGGCGTCGACCTGGCCCTTGTCGCCGATGGCCCACTTGTAGCAGTGGTTGTCGGGTGCGGCCTCGTGCAGCGCCGGGCCCTTGGCCGCGTCGGCCATCTTCATGACGGCGGGCAGCACGTCGTAGTCGACCTCCACCGCCTCGGCCGCGTTCTTGGCCTGCTCCAGCGTGGCCGCCACCACCATCGCCACATGGTCGCCCACGTAGCGCACCTTGCCCTGGGCCAGGATGGGGTGCGGCGGCTCCTTCATGGGCTGGCCATCGGTCGATGTGATGAGCCAGCCGCAGGGCAGCCCGCCCATCTTTCCTTCCACGTCCTTGCCCGTGAAGATGCGCACCACGCCGGGCATGGCCGAGGCCTTGGTGGTGTCGATGCGCGCGATCGTGGCGTGCGCGTGCGGCGAGCGCACGAACACGGCCTGGCTCTCGTGTGCCAGGTGGATGTCGTCGGTGTAGTTGCCTGCACCGGTCAGGAAGCGGTAGTCCTCCTTGCGCTGGAGGGCCTCGCCGATGTGCGGCAGCTTGGCGAAGTCGGGGGCGCCCATGGTGTGCCTCTCTTCCCGATTCTTCAGGCCGTGGCGGCCATGTTGGCCTTGCCCAGCGCCACGGCCTTGACGATGTTCTGGTAGCCGGTACAGCGGCAGATGTTGCCTTCCAGCAGCTCGCGGATCTCGGTCTCGTCGGCCTCGGGATGGTGGGTGCACAGGTCGACCGCACTCATCACCATGCCGGTGGTGCAGAAGCCGCATTGCAGGCCGTGGCATTCCTTGAACGCGGCCTGCATCGGGTGCAGCGTGCCGTCTTCCTTGGCCAGGCCTTCGATGGTGGTGATCTCGGCACCGGCCACCTGCGCGGCCAGCACGTTGCAGGACTTCACCGCGCGGCCGTTCAGGATCACGGTGCAGGCGCCGCACTGGGCGGTGTCGCAGCCGACGTGCGTGCCGGTCAGGTGAAGGTGTTCTCGGATCGTCTGGACCAGCAGGGTGTTGGGCGGCACGTCCACCGAAACCTGCTTGCCGTTGACCGTCAGTTGTACCTGCATAGGATGTTTCTCCATCTGTGGGGTGTGGGGTCCGCACGCATTGTTGGGAGGCACCACGGTACAACACCTAGGCGAAACCCTTGGACACGCGCGCCCGCCGAACATATTCTCAAAATGAAACAGCCGCACAATGCGCGCGCCGCCACCAAGACCATGCTGCAGTCGTCACCGCCTCCCCTGCCCGACCGCACCGAGCCGATCCGGCGCGCGCGCGAACAGGTGCTGGGCGAGCGCGTGCCCGCCCTGCAGGGCTTGGTGGCGCCGTGGATCGAACGCTCCTGGCAGCGCTGCCTGGCGGCCGGCCACCGGCCCGAGCAGGCGCTGGACTTCGACGCCGTCTCGCCCGTGCAGGCGCGTGCGGCCGCCGAGCACAACCGCCGGCTCGTGGCCGCGGCGCGGCCGGTGCTGGAGCGCGTGGCGCAGGCCCTGGCGCACACGCGCTACTTCGCGCTGCTGACCAACGCCCAGGGCGTGGTGGTCGACGCGCATGGCGCCATCGACCGCAGTGACCGCCGCGCTGTGTTGATCACGCGCATCGGCACCGACCTGTCCGAGCAGCGCGTGGGCACCACGGCGATCGGCGCCGCCTTGTTCGAGCAGCAGCCGGTCTGGCTGCACCGCGCCGAGCACTTCTTCGCCGACACGGGCGCCTACAGCTGCGCCGGTGCGCCCGTGCGCGGGGCCGATGGGCAACTCGCGGGCATGCTGGACCTGACCGGCATCGACGTGGCCGAACGGCCCGAGCTGCAGCACCTGGCGGCGCAGGCCGCCTGCAGCATCGACAACGCGCTGGCGCTGGCCGTGCCCCATGCGCTGGCGCTGCGGCTGAGCTGGCCCGGCGCCCTGCCCGGCGGCGACAGTGACGGCCTGCTCGGCCTGGACGGCGACGGCCTGGTGGTGGCCGCCAACCCGGCGGCGCGCGCCATGCTGGCGCTGGCGCCGCACAACGCCGCGGTGCACGCCGATGCACTGTTCGCCATGCCCCACGCCAGCCTGTTCGACGCCGCACTGCATGGGGGGCCGTTCGACGTGCCGCTGTGGTCCGGCCTGCGGCTGTGGGCGCAGGCGCACGCGGCCGACCGGCGCGATGCGGGCGAGGCCCCGCTGCCGCTCAAGACGGTCGAGGATGCGCTGATCCGCCAGGCCGTGGATGCGGCGCGCGGCAACGTGGCGCTGGCTGCGCGCCGGCTGGGCATCAGCCGCGCGACGGTGTACCGCAAGCTCGGCCGGCGCTGAGCCGGCGCTCCGGCGCACGGCCGGCGAATCTCAGGAATCCTGGGACTTACCCTCAAGTCGCCCAGATTCTGGCCTAGTCGTCATACCATCAGGCCACAACACAAGCCCATACCGGGCTGCTGGAGGAGACATCCACGATGCTGAAGAAACTGCTGTCGCTGGCGGCACTGGTCTGTGCCTCGGGCCTGGCGCAGGCCCAGAGCTACCCGTTCACGCTGCTCTCGACCGTGCGCGAGGCCAATCCGCGTGTCGTGGCGGTGGCCATCGATGTCGGGCGTGATCTGCCCTTGCAGTGGCGGCTGGAAAACGCCTTCCAGGTCAACGCCGAACTGCTCCCCGTGAAGACCTATGCCGGCGAGCTGATCGCCAACAGCGCGGTGGCCAAGGCGCCGCGCACCGTCACCAAGGCCTACACCAGCGCCAAGCCGGAGATCGGCAGCGCCAGCCAGGGCCGCTACGTGATCGTGGAGATGGACCCGGACGACCTCAACGCGTCGTCGTGGTACGCCGGCTTCAACCCCGGCATCCGCCAGATGATTCCGTACCAGGACAAGATGGTCTACGAGGTGCGGCTGCAGCACGACCTGAACTTCTTCGCGCCGAATGCCTCGGCCAAGCAGCCGGGCTCCACGGTCGAACTGCTGAAGGCCGGCGCGACCTTCCAGCAGGCCGGCAGCAAGATGCTGGTCGCCGACGACTTCGTGCAGGGCGTGTTCGAGATGCCCGCCAACCCTCTCACCAAGTCGCTGGGCTACAACTTCTACAAGCCTGCCGAGCTGCCGGCCGGCGCCAAGATTCCGCTGGTGCTGTTCCTGCACGGCTCTGGCCAGAGCCATGACTACGCGCACTTTCCGACGGACTTCCGGGCCGACGTGAAGTCGCCGCTGCAGGCCAACCAGGGGGGCGTGGCCTGGGTCAGCCGCGCACCCGAGAGGAGCTTCGTCCTCGTGCCCCAGGCACCCGCGCGCGACACGCTCGATGCCAACGGCGAAGGCGGCAGGCGCGGCACCGACACGATGAAGCTGCTGCTGGCGCTGGTCGACAAGGTCATCGCCGAGAACCCTGCCATCGACACCGACCGGCTGTACCTGACCGGCCTGTCGATGGGCGGCATGGGCTCGTGGAAGATCATCACCGACGCCAACCCCGCCATCTCGCGCAAGTTCGCCGCGGCGGCGATCTTCAACGGCGTGCCCAAGAGCATCTTCGCCCCCGTGGCCAACGAAACGCCGGCCCAGAAGGAGGCCCGCCTCGTCGCCGAGCTGCAGGCGGTGGACTACCGCCACGTGGCCATCCCGGTGTGGCTGGGCCACACCGACACCGACCCGGTGGTCAGCCGGCTCGGCTCGCGCGTGCCCTTCAGCGCGCTGACGGGCAAGGCCCAGGTCGACGCCACGGGCCGGCTAACACCTGCGGCCGGTGCCATGACGCGCAGCACGCCGCTGGTGCGCAACTACCTGGCGGCCAACCAGCACAGCGGCACCGAGGTGCACTACACCGAGTACCAGTACGGCAACGGCGACAACTTCCGCGAACTCGGCATGGTCACGCGCAACGGCCACTTCTCGTGGGAGGCCTCGTACAAGGACCAGGACATGATCGACTGGATGTTCCGCCAGGTGCGCAAGGCGCGCTGAAACACCACCCCGTTTTGCAACAGGAGACACGATGACGACGACGATTGCCCTGCTCGGAGCAGGCGGAAAAATGGGCGTGCGGCTGGCCAGGAATCTGCAAGGCTCGCGCTTTGCGGTGCGCCATGTGGAGGTGGGCGAGACCGGCCGCCAACGGCTGCGCGATGAAGCCGGCATCGAATGCGTGGAGCAGGCCGCGGCGCTGGACGGCGCGCAGGTCGTCATCCTCGCCGTGCCCGACACGCTGATCGGCAAGATCGCCCATGCCATCGCGCCGCAGCTGGCGCCCGGCACCATGGTGATGCTGCTCGATGCCGCGGCGCCGTTCGCGGGCCACCTGCCCGAGCGGGCCGACCTGGCGTACTTCGTGGCCCATCCCTGCCACCCGCCGATCTTCAGCGCCGAGCTGCGCAAGGACGGCCTGCCCGACTTCTTCGGCGGCGGCCACGCGCCGCAGTCGGTCGTCAGCGCGCTGATGCAGGGAACGCCGGCCGACTTCGACCTCGGCGAAGAGATCGCCAGGACCATCTACGCGCCCATCCTGCGCTCGTACCGCGTGACGGTGGAGCAGATGGCGCTGCTGGAGCCCGGCCTGTCGGAAACCGTCTGCGCCACGCTGCTGGACGTGATGCGCGAGGCCATGGACGAGGTGGTCGGCCGCGGCGTGCCGGCCGATGCGGCGCGCGACTTCCTGCTCGGCCACATGACCATCCTGTCGGCCGTGATCTTCAAGGAGATCCCGGGCCAGTTCTCCGACGCCTGCAACAAGGCCATCACCTTCGGCAAGCCGCGGCTCATGCGCGAGGACTGGAAGGGCGTGTTCGAACGCGACGAGATCGCCGAGAGCATCCGGCGCATCACCTGACGGCCACAGTCCACAACGAAAACCAAGGAGACACCGCATGCCCCAGATCAACCCCGCTCTCACGCTCGCCCGCACCGGCATCGCCGCCACCCTGGCCCTGCTCGCCGTCGGCGCCTCGGCCCAGACCGTGCTCAAGATCGGCTACACGCCGGCCAAGGATTCGCACTACTGGGTCGGCTCGACCACCTTCTGCGCCGAGATCGAGAAGAACACCCAGGCGCGCTACAAGTGCCAGCAGTTCCCGAGCTCGGCCCTGGGCGGCGAGCGCGAGCAGATCGAGGCCGTGCAGCTCGGCACGCAGGACGCGGTGATCACCTCGACCGGCCCGGTCGGAAACTTCGTGCCCGAGATCAAGGTGGTCGACATCCCCTTCCTGTTCCGCGACTACGACCATGCGCGCAAGGTGTTCGACGGCCCGATCGGCCAGGAGCTGCTGACCAAGTTCCCGGCCAAGGGCCTGGTGGCGCTGACCTGGACCGAGAACGGCTTTCGCCACATGACCAACAGCAAGCGCGCCATCGTCAAGCCCGAAGACGCCAAGGGCCTGAAGGTACGCACCATGGAGAACAAGGTGCACATGGACGGCTACCGCACCTTTGGCATTCTGCCCACGCCGATGGCCTTCCCCGAGGTGTTCGGCGCGCTGCAGCAGGGCACGGTCGACGGCCAGGAGAACCCGATCCCGGTCATCATCAGCTCCAAGTTCTGGCAGGTTCAGAAGTACGCCTCGCTGACGGGCCATGTCTACTCGCCCGCCCTGCTGCTGGTCTCCACCAGGCTGTGGGGCAAGCTGTCTGACGCCGACAAGAAGGTGTTCCTCGACGCGGCCAAGGTCGGCACCGCGGCCCAGCGCAAGAAGGTCGACGAGGACGATGCCAACGGCGTCGCGCTGATGGAGAAGGAAGGCATGCAGGTGGTGCGCAACGTCGACAAGACCGCCTTCCAGGAAGCGCTGAAGCCCGCCTACGCCGCCTACGCCAAGGAGTTCGGCGCCGAGAACATCAAGAAGATCCAGGACGTCCGGTAGCAGCATGGCGGCCCGCTTCGAATCGGCCGATGGCCGCATCCACGCCAGCTACTGGCTGGAGACCGGCGATGACCCGCAGCGCGCCGCCGAGGTCATCGCCGGCGAGCAGTCCAGCGGCACCTTCACGGCCGTGCCGGGCGAGACGCCCGCGCTCAAGGCGCGCTCCGGTGCGCGCGTGGAGCAGCTGGAGGTGATCGACCACAGCGACCGCCCCAGCCTGCCCGGCGGCATGGTGTCGGCGCGCTACACGCGCTGCCGGCTCACGCTGTCGTGGCCGCTGGAGAACCTGGGGCCCTCGCTGCCCAACCTGGCGTCCACCGTGGCCGGCAACCTGTTCGAGCTGCGCCAGGTGTCGGGGCTGCGGCTGCTGGACCTGCGCCTGCCGGCGGCCTTTGCGGCCGCTGCGCCAGGACCGGCCTTCGGCATCGTTGGCACGCGCCAACTGGCCGGCGTTGCGCATGGCCCGCTGATCGGCACCATCGTCAAGCCCAGCGTGGGCCTGTCGCCGGCGCAGACGGCCGACACGGTGCGGCTGCTGGTGGAAGGCGGCATCGACTTCGTCAAGGACGACGAACTGCAGGCCGACGGCCCGCACTGCCCGTTCGACGAACGCGCGCGCGCCGTGATGCAGGTGGTCAACGACGCGGCCCAGCGCAGCGGCCGCAAGGCCATGGTGGCCTTCAACATCACGGGCGACCTGGACGAGATGCGCGCGCGCCACGACCTGGTGCTCGCACTCGGCGGCACCTGCGTGATGGTCTGCCTCAACTCCATCGGCATCGCCGGCCTGCTGGCCTTGCGCAAGCACGCGCAGCTGCCGATCCACGCGCACCGTGCCGGCTGGGGCTACCTGTCGCGCAGCCCGGCCCTGGGCTGGGACTACGCGCCCTGGCAGCTGCTCTGGCGCCTGGCCGGTGCCGACCACCTGCACGTGAACGGCCTGGCCAACAAGTTCAGCGAGCCGGACGAGAGCGTCATCGCCGCTGCGCGGGCGGTGCTGGCGCCGGCCTTTACCGACCATCCCATGGCCGCCATGCCCGTGTTCAGCTCCGGCCAGACCGGGCTGCAGGCCGCGCCCACGCACGCGGCCGTGGGCGGCTGCGACCTGATCCACGCCGCCGGCGGCGGCATCCTGGGCCACCCGGGCGGCATCGGCGCGGGCGTGGCCGCGATGCGCCAGGCCTGGGACGCCGCGCAGGCTGGCGTGCCGCTGGCCGAACACGCGCGGCAGCACACCGCGCTGCAGGCCGCGCTGGGATTCTGGTGATGGCCGAACCCCTGCCCACCGAACTCCCCGATGGCCTGCTGCTGGCCTACTACGGCGACGACTTCACCGGCTCAACCGACGTGCTGGAGGCCTTCACGGCCGCCGGCGTGCCGACCGTGCTGTTCCTGCAGACGCCGGATGCGGCGGCTCTGGCGCGCTTTCCGCACGCGCGCTGCGTGGGCCTGGCCGGGCAGTCGCGCGGCCGCGACCCGGCCTGGATGCAGGCCCATCTGCGCCCGGCCCTGCGGGCGCTGGCCGGGCTCGGCGCGCCGCTGCTGCAGTACAAGGTCTGCTCCACCTTCGACTCCTCGCCCACCACGGGCTCGATCGGCTGCGCCATCGACATCGGCGTGCCGCTGATGCCTGGCAACTGGTCGCCCATGGTGGTGGGCGCACCGCGCCTGGGCCGCTACCAGGCGTTCGGCAACCTGTTCGCCGTGGCCGACGGCCAGGGCTGGCGGCTGGACCGGCACCCGACCATGTCGCGCCACCCGGTGACGCCCATGGCCGAGGCCGATCTGCGCCGCCACCTGGGCGCGCAAACCGGGCGCGCACGCGCGCTGGTGGACTTCACGCAGCTCAAGGCCGGGCGCGGTGCGCACGCGCTGGCACAGTGCCTGGACGGTGCGGGCGAACCGCCCATCGTGCTGGTCGACGTGCTGGACGACGACACGCTGCGCGAGGCCGGCCGTCTGGCCTGGGAGCAGCGCGGCGCGGGCGTGTTCACAGCCTCTTCATCCGGCCTGCAGTACGCGCTGGCGGCCTGGTGGCGCTCCCAAGGCCAGCTGCCTGCCCCAGTGCCGCTCCCGCCCGCCGCCCCGGCCGGCCGCATGGCCGCCGTCAGCGGCAGCTGCTCGCCGGTCACGGCGCGGCAGATCGACCAGGCCGAGGCCGATGGCTTTGCACTGCTGCGGCTCGACCTGGCGCGCGCGCTCGGCCCCGATGCGCAGGCCGAAGTCGCACGCGTGCTCGCCGCGGCCTGCGCCGCTCTTGAGCAGGGGGCCAGCCCGCTGATCTACACCGCACGCGGCCCTGACGATCCGGCGGTGCACGCCTTCGACGCCACCGCTGCCAGCGCAGGCCTGTCGCGCGCGCAGGCCGGCCAGCGCACCGGCGAAGTGCTGGCCGCCACCATGCGCGCGCTGCTCGACCGCGTGCCTGCGCTGCGCCGCATCGCGGTGGCCGGCGGCGACAGCTCGGGCGAGGTGGCCGCCGCGCTCGGCATCACGGCGCTCACGGTCGCCGCGGGCCTGGCACCGGGCGCGCCGCTGTGCCGCGCATGGTCGGCCGATGCACGGCGCGACGGCCTGGAGATCGTGCTCAAGGGCGGACAGATGGGCGCGGCCGGCTTCTTCGCCAGCGTGCGCGACGGAACCGCTGCACAGCCCACCGGATAATGTGCCGGCCCAGCCCACCCACCGCGCCCCACCCTGCCCGTCCGCGCCTTACGCATGAGCTCTACCGGCCCGATCCTCAAACGCAAGCTCTACCAGGAGGTCGTCGAGCGCCTGATGGCACGCATCGAGGGCGGCGAGATCCGCCCGGGCGACCAGCTGCCGCCCGAGCGCGAGCTGATGGACTTCTACGGCGTCGGCCGGCCCGCCGTGCGCGAGGCGCTGCAGGCGATGGAGCGCTCGGGCATCGTGGAGATCTCGCACGGCGAGCGCGCCCGCGTGGTGGTGCCCACGGCCGACGACCTGATCCGCCAGATCGGCAGCGGCGCACGCCACCTGCTCAGCATGCAGCCCGACACGCTGGAGCACATGAAGGACGCGCGCGTGTTCCTCGAAGCCGGCACCGCGCGCATGGCGGCCGAGCGCGCCACGCGCGAGGATGTGCAGGCCTTGCAGCAGCGCATCGCCGAGCACAGGGATTCACTGGCGGACCTGGACCGTTTCCTGGACCGCGACATGGCCTTCCACCGCGAGATCGCGCGCATCGGCGGCAACCCGATCTTCCCGGCCATCGTCGAGGCCATCTTCCGCTGGGGCAGCGACTACTACCAGCCGCTGGTGCGCGCGCCCGGCGCGGAGCAGCTGACGCTGGCCGAGCACCAGCGCATCGTCGATGCGATCGCCGCGCACGATGGCGACGCGGCCGAGCAGGCCATGCGCGCCCATCTGCTGCGCTCCAACGCGATGTACCAGCGCATCGCGCAGCAGCAGGGCGCTGGCTGACTTCAGCGCAGGCGCCGGCAGATCGCGTCGGTCATCTCGGTGCAGCTGGCCTGGCCGCCCAGGTCGCGCGGCACCACGCGGCCTTCGGCCAGCACCGCCTCGACGGCCTGCTCGACACGGTCGGCGCCGGTCGACAGCGCCTGGTCGCCGTGCTGCTCGCCGAGCCAGCGCAGCATCAGCGCACCCGACAGGATGGTGGCGATGGGGCTGGCCAGGTTCTGCCCCGCGATGTCGGGCGCCGAGCCGTGCGCACCCTGGAACAGGCCATGGCGCTCGCCGAGTTCGGCCGAGGCCGCGATGCCCAGGCCGCCCACGGTGCCTGCGCCCAGGTCGGAAATGATGTCGCCGAACATGTTCTCGGCCACGATCACGTCGTAGAAATCGGGCTTCTTGAGCATGTGCACGGTGATCGCGTCGGCATAGGCGTAGTCGATCTCCACGTCGGGGTAGCCGGCCGCCACCTCGTCGCAGACGGCACGGAAGAACGCATAGCTGCGCAGGATGTTGGCCTTGTCGCAGACCGTCACGCGGCGCTTGCCGTCGCGCGGCGCGCCCTTGCGCCGGCGCGCCAGGTCGAACGAAAACCTGGCCACGCGCTCCGTGCCCTTGCGCGTGATGACGAGCTGGTCGGTCGCCACCTCGCCGCGCAGGTTGACGCCCGCGCCGCGGCTGGCATAGAGCCCTTCGGTGTTCTCGCGCACGATCACGTAGTCGATCTGGCCTGGCTTGAAGCCCGACAGCGGCGACTGCGCGCCCGCATACAGCCGGATCGGCCGCACGTTGGCGAACAGGTCGAGCTTGAAGCGCAGCTGCAGGTGCAGGTCGTTGCCGACCTCGGTGCCATCGGGATAGGTCACGCCCGGCAGGCCGGCCGCGCCGTGCAGCATGGCGTGCATGGTGCTGCAGGCGGCGAAGGTGTCGTCCGGCAGCACGGCGCCGGTGCGCTGGTAGTGCAAGGCGCCGCCGTCGAGCTGGGCAAAGTTCAGCAGGCCGGTGCCGCAGGCCTCGGCCAGCACGGTGACCGCCGCCTGGCAGACCTCCGGGCCGATGCCGTCGCCTTCGATGGTCGCGATGTCGTAGCTGCGCATGGCTGTCGGGTCTCCTTGGTCTGTGGCCGGCGAATATGCCAGACAATCCCGCGCCGCAGGCCCCCCATACCACCCCGGCCACCCCGCCACCACGCAAGGACAACGGCATGAAACAGAAGATCGGCATGATCGGCATCGGCCTCATGGGCCACGGCATCGCGCGCAACATCGCCAGGCACGGCTACCCGCTCACCGTGCTCGAGCACGCCGGCAACCAGCCGCTGGACGAACTGAAGGCGGCCGGCGTCACCACGCAGACGAGCGCCAGGGACGTGGCCGCCGCGTCCGAGGTGGTGGTCCTGTGCGTGACCGGCACGCCCCAGGTCGAGGCCGTGCTGCTGGGCGCGGGCGGCGTGCTGGAGGGGCTCCAGCCCGGCACCGTGGTGATCGACTGCTCCACGGCGGTGCCCACCTCCACCGAGCGCGTGGCCCAGGCCGTGCAGGCCGCGGGCGGCCGCTTCCTGGACACGCCGATGACGCGCACGCCCAAGGAGGCGCACGAGGGCCGGCTGAACCTGCTGGTCGGCGGCGACGCCGCACTGTTCGCCGAATGCCGGCCGCTGCTGGCCTGCTTCGCCGAGAACATCACGCACGCCGGCCCGATCGGCGCCGGCCACCGCATGAAGCTGCTGCACAACTACGTATCGCTGGGCTTCGTCACGCTGCTGGCCGAGGCCGCGGCCTGCGCGCAGCGCGCGGGCGTCGCGCCCGAGGTCTTCGTCGACGTGCTGGCCAAGGGCGGCGGCGGCGGCGCGGCGCTGGAACGGCTCAAGCCCTTCCTGCTCGCGCAGGACACCTCGGGCCTGCGCTTCTCGATGTCCAACGCGCTGAAGGACCTGGGCTACTACACGCAGATGGCCGAGGACGGCGGCGCGCCGCGCGACGTGGCCCAGGGCGTGCGCCAGACACTGGACGCGGCCGTGCAGGCGGGCAACGGCGAGCGGCTGCTGCCCGAACTCGTGGCGCTGCTGGCGGCGCGCTGAATTGCCGGCGCCGGCGCTGTCGCCGGGCGTATAGATAATGCGCCGTACGCCCGCGCCGCCGGGTTCCGCCCGCCCCCTCCCATTTCAGGAACCACGCCTTGAACAAGATCCTCGCCGCTGCATTGCTGGTCGCGGCCAGCACCCTGGCCCATGCCGAAACCTCCCCCGCCAAGAAGGAACTCATCAACAAGGTGCTGCAGTTGCAGCGCCCGATCGTGGAGACCCAGGTGCGCGGCCTGGCCGAGCGACCGGCCGTGGCGATCATGCAGTCGGTCAACGCGGTGATCCAGCAGCGCGTGCCGCTGGAAAAGCGCGAGGCGCTGATCCGCGATGTCCAGGCCGACGTGCGCAAGTTCGTGGACGACAGCACCCCGATCCTGCGCGAGGGCGCGGTGCGCCTGCTGCCGGCCACCACCGGTGCCGTGCTGGAGGCCAAGTTCTCCGAGGCCGAACTCAAGCAGCTGATCGGCGTGCTGGAATCGCCGGCCTTCCGCAAGTACCAGCAGTCCAACGATGAAATGTTCCGCCCGCTGGCCGAGAAGCTCGGCCCCGAGGTGCGCGGCGACATGGAGCCCAAGCTCAAGGCGCTGGAGGCGACCATCCGCAAGAAGCTCGATGCCGCCATCGCCACGCCCGAGCCGGCCGCGGCACCTGCCGCCAAGCCCTGAGCCTCACAGCGCGCAGGTCCTGAACCCGACGAAGCGCCAGTCGTTGTCGGGCAGCGCGAAACCGCGCAGGCCACGGTCGTGCAGCCGCGCACGCGTGGCAAAGGAGGCGCCGCGCAGCACCCGTGCGCGCCCCATCCAGGGCTGGCTCAGCTCGGCCCAGGGGCCGGGCGTGAAACCGGGCCAGGGCTGGAGCGTGCCGGCCATCCATTCGTGCACCATGCCCCAGTCGAAGCCGCGCCGCGCCGCGGTGTGCGCGGCGCAATCCCATTCGGCCTCGGCAGGCAGGCGCCGCCCGGCCCAGCGGCACCAGGCATCGGCTTCCCACCAGCTCACGTGCGTGGCGCTGTGCTCGGCGGCCATGCGCACCGGCCGTCCGAAACGCTGCTGCAGCACGGCGCCGCTGGCCACGCCGATCTGCTCCACGTAGCGCGGCCCGCGCCGGCCATCGTCCAGGGCCTGCTCGCGCTCCAGCCAGGCCCAGCCTTCCGGCCGCCACAGGTCGGCACGGTCGTAGCCGCCATCGTCCACGAACTCCACGAACTGGGCCCAGCTGACCGGCTGCGCATCGATCTCGAACTCCGGAACCTCCACCGCATGCGCCCATTGCTCGTTGTCGAGCACGAGGCCCGTCGGCATGGCGCCGAGCTGCCAGCGCGTGGCCGGCACCAGCAGCGGCGCGGCCGGCCGGCGCGGTTCGCGCGCCAGCAGCGGCACCGGCACGCCCAGGCGCTGCGCCTGCACCAGGATGTCCTCGCCGCGCTGGTCCTCGTGCAGCACGGCCAGGCGGAAGAAGTACAGGCCGGCGTCGTCCTCGGGCGCCTTCTCGAGCAACTCGAGCGTGCTCTCCAGCTGCTCCAGCAGGTAGGCCCGCGTGGTGGCGGCGTCGGGGCCCTGTTCCGCACCGCTGCCCCACCACAGCTCGGCCCGCGCCTCGATGGAGGCCAGGCGCACCGGCCGCGGCGGACACGCCGGCCCCTGGTGGCGCTGCGGATTGCGGCCGATCCAGCTCTCGGCGAACCAGCCCGCATGGCCGGCCAGCCAGAGCGGGTCGCCCGCCCTGCCGGCCATGCCCGCGCCGTGGCGCTCGCACAGGTCCAGGAGATGCAGCGTGTGGTTGCGCGCGTCCATCAGGGCCAGCGACAGGGCCTCGCGGCCGGCGCGGCGAAAGGCGGGCGTGTCCACGGACGCGGACAGCGTGGTGGCGGAGGGCGTTGGCATGGGCCATTATGGGCACGGCGGCCCTGCGCGCCGTGCCGCTGGCATGCCCGTCCATCAGGGTAGACCCTGCAAATGGGACGGGTATCATCGCGCGCTTCCGCCACGAACGGACGACGCCCCCAGCGTCCGGCGTGCTGCCGCGCCCACCGGTGCGGCCGCCCAACTTCTTCGATCCGGAGACGACTCTTGTCTGCACTTCTCAAGTTCGCGCTGGCCGTGGACGGGCTCAGCCGCATGATCGGCCGCATCGCGGCCATCGCCGTGCTGGCCGCCGCGCTGATCTCCGCCGGCAATGCCTTCATCCGCTATGGGCTCGACATGAGCTCCAACGCGTGGCTCGAGATCCAGTGGTATCTCTTCGCCGCGACCGTGATGCTCGGCGCCCCCATCGTGCTGAGCCTGAACGAGCACGTGCGCGTGGACATCGTCTACGGCAAGCTCAAGGGCCACGGGCCGGTCTACGTGGACCTGTTCGGCCTGACGTTCTTCCTGCTGCCGGTCATGGGCCTGATGTTCTGGCTGACGGCTCCGTTCTTCTGGAACATGTACCAGACCGGCGAGATCTCCGGCAGCATCGGCGGCCTGATCCGCTGGCCGGCCGCCTTGCTGATGCCGCTGGGCTTCGGCGTGATGTTCCTGCAGGGCCTGGCCGAGATCATCAAGCGCCTCGCGCACCTGAGCGGCGCCAGGGTCATGGACACCCACTACGAGAAACCGCTGCAGTAAGCAGCGCGCGTCCGACCCTTCCCAGGAACCGTTCCCATGCACATGGAAAACTTCGCCCCGCTGATGTTCGCGGGCCTCGTGGTCATCATGCTGATCGGCTTTCCGGTCGCGTTCTCGCTGGCCGCGCTCGGCCTGTTCAGCGGCTTCATCGCCATCGAGATGGGCTGGTTCCCGGCCAACTTCATGGCCAACCTGCCGCTCAACGTGTTCGGCATCCTGTCCAACGAAACGCTGCTCGCGATTCCGTTCTTCACGCTGATGGGCGCGATATTGGAGAAGTGCGGGCTGGCCGAGGACATGCTGGACTCCATGGGCCAGCTGTTCGGCCCCGTGCGCGGCGGCCTGGGCTATTCGGTCATCATCGTCGGCTTCATCCTCGGCGCGATCACGGGCACCGTGGCCGGCCAGGTCATCGCCATGGCCATGATCTCGCTGCCGGTGATGATGCGCTACGGCTACGACACGCGCTACTCCACCGGCGTGCTGGCGGCCTCGGGCACGATCACCCAGCTGGTCCCGCCCTCGCTGGTGCTGATCGTCATGGCCGACCAGCTCGGCACCGACGTGGGCAGCATGTACAAGGGTGCTTGGGGTCCATCCATCCTGCAGGTGCTGATCTTCGCCGCCTACACCTTCCTGCTGGGCCGCATCGCGCCGCACAAGGTGCCGGGCCTGCCGGCCAGCGCACGCACCTTGAACGGCTGGGCGCTGTGGGGCAAGTGCCTGCGCGGCATCATCCCCTCGGCCATCCTGATCTTCGCGGTGCTGGGCTCGATGGGCGGCCTGCCCTTCATGGACCACGCCATCGCCACGCCGACCGAGGCCGGCGCCATGGGCGCCGTCGGTGCGCTGGTGCTCGCGCTGATCCACCGGCGCCTGAGCTGGCAGATGCTGTGGGAGGCCATGCAGGGCACCATGCGCCTCACTGCGATGGTGGTGTTCATCCTGATCGGCTCGCGTGTGTTCTCGCTGGTGTTCCAGGGCGTGGACGGGGCGATCTGGGTCGAGCACATGCTGTCGAGCCTGCCGGGTGGCCAGATCGGCTTCCTGATCGCGGTGAACGTCTTCGTGTTCTTCCTGGCGTTCTTCCTCGACTTCTTCGAGATCGCCTTCATCATCCTGCCGCTGCTGGGCCCCGTGGCGCACAAGCTGGGCATCGACATGGTCTGGTTCGGCGTGCTGCTGTGCGTGAACATGCAGACCTCGTTCATGCACCCGCCGTTCGGCTTCGCGCTGTTCTACCTGCGCGGCATCGCAGACACGCTGTTCAAGAACGGCACGCTCGCCAAGCGCATCGATTCGCGCGACATCTACATGGGCTCCATCCCCTGGGTCGGGCTGCAGCTGCTGCTGGTGGTCATCGTGATCTTCTTCCCGCAGACCGTCACCGTGTTCCTCGACAAGGAGGTGCAGGTGGACACCGACAAGATCCAGCTGGAGATGCCGGCCGACATGCAGGGCCCCGCCGAGGGCAATGTCGACATGGAGAACCCCTTCGGCAACAGCCCGGCGCCGGCCGAATCGGCACCGGCCGAAACCCCCACCAAGCCATGACCGAGCCCGGCGCGGCGCCTGCCGCGCAGGACAGCCCGGCGTTCCCGCGTGCCGCGCGCATGCTGGCCGTGGTCCTCGTGGCCGACCTCGTGCTGCTGGGCCTGTGGCAAGCCCCCAAGCTGTTGCAGGCGCAGTGGAACGCCACCGGCCTTGTGGTGTTCGCCGCGGCCGCCGCCATGGTGCTCTGGATGGGCACTTGGATCGTGCGCAGCCGCACGCGGCTGGCCGATGGCGAGCTGTCGCAGACCTGGGTCTGGACCAAGCGCGTGCGGGTGGGCGACGTGTCCTCGCTCAAGCTCGTGCACCTGCCCTGGCTCGAGCGCATCGTCGCGCCGCGCCTGCTGGTGCGCCGGCGCGGCGGCGGCGTGACCTGGTTCCACAGCGCCGATCCGCAGCTGCTGATCGCCTTCTCACTGCTGGTCGCCCAGCAGCACCTGCCGGCCCACAAATAAAAAGCCCGCCGGGCGGCGGGCTGGGTCCAGGCGGCAGAAGCTCAGAGCTTTTGCTGCTGCATGAAGCGGTCGAACAGGCCTTCGGCGAAGCGGAACCAGGCGTTCTGGTCGGCCAGGAATTTCTGGTAGTCGGGGTAGATCTTCTTCCACTCCGGGTTGTTGGCGTTCAGGTCGGCATAGATCTCCTGGGCCGACTTGAAGGCCGCATTCATGATCTCGTTGCTGAACGGACGCAGCAGCGTGCCGGTGCCCACCATCTGCTTGAGCGCGATGGGGTTGCGCGCGTCGTACTTGGCGGTCATGGTCACGTGGGCGTGCGAGGCCGCGGCCTCGACGGCGGCCTTGTACTCCGCGGGCAACGCATCCCAGGCCTTGTTGTTGATGTAGAAGTCCAGCTGCGGGCCGCCTTCCCACCAGCCGGGGTAGTAGTAGTACTTGGCGACCTTGTTGAAGCCCAGCTTCTGGTCGTCGTAGGGGCCGACCCACTCCAGCGCATCCAGCGTGCCTTTTTCCAGGGCCGGGTACAGGTCGGCGCCGGGGATGGACTGCGGCACCACGCCGAAGGGCTCGAGCACCTTGCCGGCGAACGGGTTGGTGCGGAACTTCAGGCCCTTGAGGTCGGCGACGGTCTTGATCTCCTTGCGGAACCAGCCACCCATCTGCGCGCCGGTGTTGCCGCCCGGCAGGTTGATGATGTTGTACTTGGCGTAGAACTCGCGCATGAGCTTCAGGCCATTGCCCTCGTACATCCAGGCGGTCATCTGGCGCGCGTTCATGCCGAAGGGCACGGCGCAGCCCAGGCAGAAGGTCGGGTCCTTGCCGTAGAAGTAGTACGGCGCGGTATGGGCCATTTCCACGGACGCGTTCTGCACGCCATCGACGACGCCGAAGGCCGGCATCAGTTCGCCACCGGCATGCACCGAGATCTGGAACTTGCCGCCCGTGATGTCGCTCACCTTCTTGGCGAACACCTCTGCCGTACCGAAGATGGTGTCCAGGGACTTGGGGAAGCTCGAGGCCAGGCGCCAGCGCACTGCCGCCTGGGCATGCACGGCCGGCGCGATGCCCGCGGCCAGCACACCGGCAATGCCTGCATTCTTGATGACGGAACGACGATCCATTGAAAAGCTCTCCGAAGAATCAGCAAAAGAAAAGCCCGTTTCCCTTTTGGAGAAACGGGGACACGCGGTCGGCGCCGATTGTAGAAAGCGGTTACAAGCCGCTTCTTGCGGGTTTACCCCCGAACGCGGGGTTCACGCAACGAGCTTGAGTGCGGCCTGGGCCTGCTCGACGAGAGAAGGAAAACGGGCCCCGACCGCCTTGGCGATGCCAGGCGCATCCAGGCCCTGCAGGGCCAGCAGCTTGGCCGGGTCGCCATGCTCGATGAAGCGGTCCGGCAGGCCCAGCTGCAGCAGCGGCCTGACCACGCCCGCGGCAGCCAGCGCCTCGGCTACGGCGCTGCCCGCACCACCCATGATGGCGCCCTCCTCCACCGTGACCAGCGCATCGTGCTCGGCCGCGACCTGCAGCAGCAGTTCGGTGTCCAGCGGCTTGGCCCAGCGCATGTTGACGACCGTGGCGTTGAGCCGCTCGGCCGCCTCCAGCGCGGGGTACAGCAGCGTGCCGAAGGCCAGGATGGCGATGCGCCGGCCCGCAGCGGGTTGCTGCGCCTGGCGCCGCACCTCGCCCTTGCCGTAGGGCAGCGGCTGCAGGGCGGCGGCCACGGCCGTGCCGACGCCGGCACCACGCGGGTAGCGCACAGCCACCGGATGGTCCTGGGCGAAGGCTGCGCTCAGCAGGCCGCGGCACTCGCTCTCGTCGGCCGGGCAGGCGATCGCCATGTTGGGAACACAGCGCAGGAACGGGATGTCGTAGGCACCGGCGTGCGTGGCACCGTCGGCCCCGACGAGGCCGGCACGGTCCAGTGCGAACACGACCGGCAGGTTCTGCAGCGCCACGTCGTGGATCAGCTGGTCGTAGGCGCGCTGCAGGAAGGTGGAGTAGATCGCCACCACGGGCTTGAGCCCCTGCGTGGCCATGCCCGCGGCGAAGGTCACGGCATGCTGCTCGGCGATGCCCACGTCATAGTAGCGCTTGGGAAAGCGCTGCTCGAACTCGACCATGCCCGAGCCTTCGCGCATCGCCGGCGTGATGCCGACCAGCCGCGGATCCTGCGCCGCCATGTCGCACAGCCATTGGCCGAACACCTGCGTGAAGGTGGGCTTGGACGGCGTGCTGGGCTTGACCAGGCCGACGCGCGGATCGAACTTGCCGGGCCCGTGGTAGGCCACGGGGTCGGCCTCGGCCAGCTTGTAGCCCTGGCCCTTCTTCGTGACCACGTGCAGGAACTGCGGCCCCTTCAACTGGCGGATGTTCTCCAGCGTGGGGACCAGCGATTCGAGGTCGTGGCCGTCGATCGGGCCGATGTAGTTGAAGCCGAACTGCTCGAACATCGTGCCCGGCACGACCATGCCCTTGGCATGCTGCTCGAGCCGCTTGGCCAGCTCGAACAGCGGCGGCGCGGCCTTCAGCACCTGCTTGCCGACGTTCTTGGCACGCGCGTAGAAGTTGCCCGACAGCAGCTGCGCAAGGTAGCGGTTCAGCGCGCCCACGGGCGGGCTGATGCTCATGTCGTTGTCGTTCAGGATCACGAGCAGGTTGCAGTCGCACACGCCCGCGTTGTTGAGCGCCTCGAAGGCCATGCCGGCCGTCAGCGCACCGTCGCCGATGATGGCCACGGCGTGGCTGTCCTCGCCCTTCTGCTTGGCGGCCATGGCCATGCCCAGGGCCGCCGAGATCGAGGTCGAGGAATGCGCCGTGCCGAAGGTGTCGTACGGGCTCTCCGCGCGCATCGGAAAGCCCGAGAGGCCGCCCAGCTGACGCAGCGTGGGCATGCGGTCGCGCCGGCCGGTCAGGATCTTGTGCGGATAGGTCTGGTGGCCCACGTCCCAGACCAACTGGTCGGTGGGCGTGTTGAAGACGTAGTGCAGTGCCACCGTGAGTTCCACCGTGCCGAGGTTGGAGCTCAGGTGGCCGCCTGTCTTGGACACGCTGTCCAGCACGAAGGCGCGCAACTGGTCGGCCAGGGGCTTGAGCTCGTGGCGCGGCAGCCGGCGCAGGTCGGCCGGGTCGTTGATGCGCATCAGCAGGGGGTAGGCCGCTGCGTCCGGATTCGCCATGGGGTTTGTCTCTCCGTAGGGCTCAGGTGGAGCGGTTCACGACCATGTCGGCCAGGGCGCGCAGCGCGCGCGTGTCGGGCAGGCCGGCGCCGTCCAGCGCTGCCAGCGCATGGTCCAGCAACTCCTGCGCATAGGCCTGCGAACGCGCCAGGCCCAGCACCGAAACATAGGTGGGCTTGTCCTGCGCGGCGTCCTTGCCGGCGGTCTTGCCCAACGTGGCCGAATCGGCCGTCACGTCCAGGATGTCGTCCACGACCTGGAACGCCAGGCCCAGCGCCGCGCCATAGGCGGCCAGGCCCCGCAGCGCCTGCGCGCTGCAGCTGCTGTGGGCGTCGCAGCATGCGGCACCCATCATCACGCTGCCTTGCAGCAATGCACCGGTCTTCAGGCGGTGCATGTCGCGCAGCTGGTCCTCCGACAGGGGCCGGCCGATGCTGGCCAGGTCGATGGCCTGGCCGCCGGCCATGCCCTCGCAGCCTGCGGCGCGCGCCAGCAGGCGGCACAGCGTGGCCTGCACGCTGGCCGGGGCGCTGGCCTGCTCGGCGGTCAGCAGCTCGAAGGCCAGCGCCTGCAGGGCATCGCCGGCCAGCAGCGCCTGCGCTTCGCCGAAGCGCACGTGCACGGTGGGCTTGCCCCGGCGCAGCACGTCGTTGTCCATGCAGGGCATGTCGTCGTGCACCAGGGAATAGGCGTGGATCAGCTCGACCGCGCAGGCCGCACGCAGCGCGGCGTCGTCCAGCGAACGGGCAGCGCCATCGCTCTCGGTGCCGGACACCGCCGCGCGCGCCGCGAGCACCAGCAGCGGGCGCAGCCGTTTGCCGCCATCCAGCACGGCATAGCGCATGGCCTCGCGCAGCGCAGCCGGGGCCTCGTGGCCGTCGTCATCGGCCGCGCCGGGCGCCACCCAGGCAGAGAGCGCCGTCTCCACGCGGTCCAGCGTGGCGGTGCTCCAGGCGGCCAGATCGAAATCGGCGGATACAGCCACGGAACTCATTCCTGGCTCCAGGGCTTGACCTGGCCCTGCTGGTCCAGCACGCGGATCTGGTCTTCCACCGCATCGAGCCGGCCGCGGCAGAACTGCAGCAGGTCGGCGCCGCGGTGGTAGCCGGTGAGCAGGCCATCGAGCGGCATCTGGCCGGACTCCATCTGGCCCACCAGCGCCTCGAGCTCCTGCAGCGCGGCCTCGTAGCTGACCGGGTCGGGTGGGGGCGAGGCAGAGGCCTTGGGCATGGGCAGGAGGGAAAGTTGCAGACGGAAAGCGGGATTTTAGGCGCTGCGCCGCCAGCCATTCCTTACGGGGTGGACTGACATCGACCGCAGCTACAATCGCGCCTCTTTTTCCCTAGCAAGCGGCAACGCTTCGAAAGGAGCCTCGGCGGCTCAGCCGATCCACCCCTCCCGCGCAAATCCCACTGGTGCCTTGGTGCCGACGGAACAGGCGCCTACCCTGCCCCTTCATAGGGGGAGTCTCTAGGTCAGGACATGCATGTCTGATTTAAGTCTTCAACTTCAGCAGGCCCAAAGCCAACTTCCCGTTTCCAGCTATTTCGACGAGGCGCTGTTCCAGCGCGAGTTGGAGACGATCTTCCAGCGCGGACCCCGCTACGTGGGGCATGAACTCCTGGTGCCGCAGGTCGGCGACTACCACGTGCTGCCGCAGGAACGGGAGGGCCGTGCGCTGGTGCGCACGCCCCAGGGTGTGGACCTCGTCTCCAACGTCTGCCGCCACCGCCAGGCCGTGATCCTGAAGGGCCGCGGTTCGCTGGCGGCCACGCAAAGCGGCAGCGCGGGCGGCAACATCGTGTGCCCGCTGCACCGCTGGACCTACAGCGGCGGGCGCGGCAGCCCGGCCGGCACGCTGCTGGGCGCGCCGCATTTCGCGCAGGACCCCTGCCTGAACCTGGCGAACTACCCGTTGCAGAACTGGAACGGCCTGCTGTTTGAGGGCGCCGAGCCGGGCCGCGTGGAGCGCGAGCTGTCCCGCCTGGGGCCGCGCGCGGACCTCAACTTCGACGGCTACGTGTTCGACCGCGTGGAACTGCACACGTGCGACTACAACTGGAAGACCTTCATCGAGGTCTACCTGGAGGACTACCACGTCGGCCCGTTCCACCCCGGCCTGGGCAACTTCGTGACCTGCGACGACCTGCGCTGGGAGTTCGGCGAGCACCACTCGGTGCAGACCGTCGGCATCGCCGGCCGCCTGGGCAAGGCCGGCAGCCCGGCTTACCAGCGCTGGCAGAAAGCGCTGATGGACTACCGCAACGGCCAGCCCCCGCGCTACGGCGCGATCTGGCTGACCTACTACCCCACCGTCATGGTGGAGTGGTATCCGCACGTGCTGACGGTGTCCACGCTGTACCCGGTGTCGCCGCAGAAGACGCTCAACACGGTGGAGTTCTACTACCCCGAAGAGATCGCCGCCTTCGAGCGCGAGTTCGTCGACGCCCAGCAGGCCGCCTACATGGAGACCTGCGTGGAGGACGACGAGATCGCGCTGCGCATGGACGCCGGCCGCAAGGCGCTGCTGGCGCGTGGCGACGACGAGGCCGGCCCCTACCAGAGTCCCATGGAAGACGGCATGCAGCACTTCCACGAGTGGTACCGGCGCCAGTTGCAGGGCGTGCCGCTGGCGCGGCCGTTCCAGGCGCTGGAGCGCTGAGGCCTTCGGCGCGCCTGCCAAGGGGCCTCGTGCCCCTTTTTCTTGTCACCCTCACAACAAGCAATACGGGTCATGCAAGGTCTCTGGATGGTGGCGTCGGCGTTCCTGTTCGCCGCCATGGGCGTGTGCGTCAAGTTCGCCTCGGCCTCGTTCAACAGCGCCGAACTGGTGTTCTGGCGCGGCATCGTCGGGGTGGTCTTCATCGGCGTTCTGGCGCGGCGCCAGGGCGTGTCGCTGGCCACGCGCTATCCGGGCATGCATGTCTGGCGCAGCGTGATCGGCACCTTCTCGCTGGGCTGCTGGTTCTACGCCATCGCCCACATCCCGCTGTCCGCGGCGATGACGCTGAACTACATGAGCAGCATCTGGATCGCCACCTTTCTGGTCGGCGGCGCACTGCTCGCCTGGGTGCCGATCCCGGGGCGCGACGGCCGCGTGCCGCTGCCGCCGCTGCAGGGCGTTCTGGCACTGACGGTGCTGGTCGGCTTCGTGGGCGTGGTGCTGATCCTCAAACCCGACATGAACCCGAGCCAGGGCTTCGCCGGCATGGTGGGCCTGATCTCCGGCCTCACGGCGGCCTTCGCCTACCTGCAGGTCATCGCGCTGTCGCGCATCGGCGAGCCCGAGACCCGCACGGTCTTCTATTTCGCGCTCGGCGCGGCCGTGATGGGCGGGTTGTGGATGCTGTTCACGGGCCTGTCGCCCTGGAACTGGCTGCATGCGCTGTGGCTGCTGCCCATCGGCGTGCTGGCGGCCCTGGGCCAGCTGTGCATGACGCGCGCCTACGCTCAGGCCAAGACGCAGGCCGGCACGCTGGTGGTGGCCAACCTGCAGTACTCGGGCATCATCTTCGCGTCCATCTTCAGCGTGCTGCTGTTCGACGACGTGATCGACACGGCGGGCGTCGTCGGCATGGGCCTGGTCATTGCCAGCGGCGTGGTCGCCACCGTGCTGCGCCAGCGCGCGGTTCCCAAGGCCCCGGCCGAGGAACATTGAGCGCGCGGGCACGCCACAATGGCGCGTCCAACACGAATCCGAGTGCCATGTACACCACCCTGATCACGCCGGAGCAGCTGCGCACGCTGCGCGCCAGCGGCCAGCCGCAGATGCTGTTCGACTGCAGCTTCGAACTCATGCAGCCGCACGCCGGCGACGCGCAGTACCGCGAGGCCCACATCCCCGGCGCCGTGCGCGCCGACCTCGACCGCCACCTGAGCGCCATGCATGGCGCCCCCGGCAAGCACGGAGCCTTGACGGCGCAGGCCGCCGACACGCCCGCCTCGGGCGGCCGGCATCCCTTGCCCAACCGCGAGAAGTTTGCGATCTGGCTGTCCAGCATCGGCTTGGCCAACGGCATGCAGGCCGTGGTGTACGACCGGCAGGGCGCGAACTACTGCGGCCGGTTGTGGTGGATGCTCAAGTGGGCCGGCCACGAAGCCGTTGCCGTGCTCGACGGTGGCCTGCAGGCCTGGCAGGCCGCCGGTGGCGAGGTGGCATCGGGCGATGAACCCGGGCACTTCCGCAGCAACTTCGAATTGCACGCGCCGCTGGTCCGGCTGGTCGATGCGAAGGAGGTGCTGGCGCAGCTGGAAAGCCCCGTCCAGACCGTGCTGGACGCGCGCGCCGGTCCGCGCTACCGCGGCGAGACCGAACCGCTCGACCCGGTGGCAGGCCACATTCCGGGTGCGCTGAACCGCCCGTTCGCGCAGAACATCGGCGCGGACGGACGCTTCAAGCCCGCAGAGCAGCTGCGCGCCGAGTTCGATGCGTTGCTGGCCGGCCGCGATCCGGCCAGCGTCGTGCACCAGTGCGGCAGCGGCGTCAGCGCCGTGCCCAACCTGCTGGCCATGCAGGTGGCGGGCTATCCCGCCACTGCGCTGTATGCCGGCAGCTGGAGCGACTGGTGCAGCGACCCGAGCCGCCCCGTCGCGACGGGCGGCTGATCAGGCCTTGCGTGCGCGCTCCGCGTCGCGCAGCCGCTTGATCTCGTCGTGGTTGCGCTGGGCACCTTCCATCTGGTGCTGGACCAGCGTGCGCACGTCGGCCGGCAGCGGCTGCTGCAGCGCCTTGCGGTAACGGGCCAGCGCGGTGTCCTCGCCGCGTTCGCATTCCTCGAGCATGTCCAGGTCGCTCAGCGCGCCCACGCTGCCGCGCGCGCTGACCCAGCCACGGTGCAGGGCCCCGGTGGCGCTGCCGCGGTCGTTGGCCTCGCCTCCCAGGCGGCCGATGGCCGCGACCAGGTCCTGCGCACCCTGGGCGCAGGCCTGGGCACGGTCGCGCAGCAACGTGGCCAGCGTGGCGGTGCGGGTGTGTTCGGCGGCTTCCTCGAAGCCCTTCTGGCCATCGCGACACGTCTTCAGCAGGTCGTCCAACGTCTCGAGCACATCGTCGCGGTCGAACTCTTCCGTCGTCGAACCAGGCGTCTGCACACGGTCCCAGGCCGCGCGCGTCGCCGGCCGCGCCTGCTGCCAGTCCAGCGACGAGCCGCCGCGTTGCCGCTCCCAGTCGCGCGCCAGTTCCGGCTCGGCGTCCTCGAAGGCGCCCGGGTAGGTGGCGGTCGCGCCCCAGCCGTAGGCATAGGCCGGCCCGTAGTCGTCGTAGCTGCGGCCGGCCTCGTAATAGGGTTCGCGCGTGTAGCTTTCGCGCCAGTAGGCTTCTTCCAGCGTGGGATTGATGCGCTCGGCCGTTGCCTTGCCGGCCAGGCCGCCCACCAGCGCGCCTGCCACCAGGCCGACCGCCGCGCCGATCGGGCCGCCGACGGCACCGATGGCCGCCCCCGCGACGCCGCCACCCGCGGCCCCCACGCCGGTGCCGACGGGATGCGCGCCGGGCGCTTCGGTGATGGGATCGAGATTGCGCAGTTCGCGCTCGTCGGCTGCTGCCATGGTCGTGCTCCTTCGCTTGGGTTGAACAAGGTCCCGCGTCGGGACTTGTGCCCATGTTCGGAGCGCCGCCGCGCGTGCGGCGTCGTCCAGGCCCGAAGGCGCCCGTAGGCGCAGGCCGCAGCGCCGCCGAGGATCAGGCCACGCCCTTGGCCTTGAACCAGGCCAGGGCGCGCTTCCAGCCGTCCTCGGCCGGGCCCTGGCGGAAGCTGGGGCGGTAGTCGGCATGGAAGGCGTGCGGCGCGTCCGGATACACGACGAACTCCGAGGCCTTGGCGGCGGCGCTGCCCTGGGCCAGCGCGGCCTTCATCTTCTCCACCGTGTCGAGCGGGATGCCGGTGTCGGCGCCGCCGTACAGGCCCAGCACCGGGCCGTGCAGCTGGCCCACCACATCCACCGGGTGGCGCGGCGTGAGTTCGC
This sequence comes from Pseudorhodoferax sp. Leaf274, assembly GCF_001422445.1. GTDB lineage: Bacteria > Pseudomonadota > Gammaproteobacteria > Burkholderiales > Burkholderiaceae_C > Pseudorhodoferax. The sequence goes on along the minus strand of NZ_LMNA01000030.1, from coordinate 553,915 downwards.
TGGCATTGCCCACCAGGCGCCCGTACCAGGCCACGCCGGCCTTCACGCCCGGGTTGTGCGCGCTGTAGAGCCAGGTGATGCGCCCGCCCCAGCAAAAACCGGTGATGCCCAGCTTGGACACATCGCCGCCATTGGCACCGGCCCACTTCACGGCCGCGTCGAGATCGGCCATGACCTGGGCATCGGGCACCTTGGACACGAGTTCGGCCTGCAGCTTGGCGATCTCGGTGTACTGCGTCGGGTCGCCCTGGCGCGCGTACAGCGAGGGCGCGATCGCGAGATAGCCCGCCTTCGCGAAACGGCGTGCGGTGTCGGCGATGTACTCGTGCACGCCGAAGATCTCCTGGATCACCAGCACCACCGGAAGGCCGGTCTTGCCGGCCGGCGCGGCGCGGTAGGCCGGCACCTTGAAGCCGTTGACCTCGAAGCTGATCTCGCCGGCCGTGAGCCCCTCCGCCGAGGTCTTGACGGCGGTCTGCGCCATGATGGGCAAGGTCGAGGCCGCATAGCCCACGCCCAGCGCCGCCTTCAGCGCGGTACGGCGCGAAGCGCCCAGCTCGGTGCTGCTGCCCGGCAGCAGGGAATCGAAATCGGACTTGAGATCTTCACGCAGCATGCTGACTCCTCGGTGGATGGAAGTGGACTGAGCCGCGCCGGCGCGAAACGTTCCGCGCCAACCGTCCGCGCGCGACGACACCGCAGGCGCGCGCCGGTCCGCACGCAGCTTTCAGTGGGCCTGGTCCCAGTTCGCGCCGAAGCCCACCTCTGCCAGCAGCGGCACCTTGAGGCTGGCCACGCCGGCCATCAGCCGCGGCACCTCGGTGCGCACCCAGTCGGCCTCGTCCTCGGGCAGCTCGAACACCAGCTCGTCGTGCACCTGCATCACGATGCGCGTGGACTTGGCGGCGCGGTCGATCTCGGCCTGCACCGCGATCATGGCCAGCTTGATGAGGTCGGCCGCCGTGCCCTGCATGGGCGCGTTGATGGCCTGGCGCTCGGCCGCGGCGCGGCGCGGGCCGCTGCCGCCCTGGATCTCGGGCAGCACGATGCGCCGGCCGAACAGCGTCTCGACGTAGCCCTGCGCGGCCGCCTGGGCACGCGTCTCGTCCATGTACCGCTTGACGCCCGCGAAGCGGTCGAAGTAGCGGTCGATGTAGTTCTTGGCGGCCTTCTGGTCGATGCCCAGGTTGCTGGCCAGGCCGAACGCGCCCATGCCGTAGATGAGGCCGAAGTTGATGACCTTGGCGTAGCGGCGCTGCTCGCTGCTGACGGCGTCCACGGCCACGCCGAAGACCTCGGCGGCCGTGGCGCGGTGCACGTCGCGGCCTTCGGCGAAGGCGGCCAGCAGGCCGGGGTCTTCGCTGATGTGGGCCATGATGCGCAGCTCGATCTGCGAGTAGTCGGCGCTGGCGATGCGGTGGCCCGGCGGCGCGATGAAGGCCTCGCGCACGCGCCGGCCCTCGGGCGTGCGGATCGGGATGTTCTGCAGGTTGGGCTCGTTGCTGGAGAGCCGGCCCGTCACGGCCACGGCCTGCGCATAGTTGGTGTGCACGCGGCCCGTGATCGGGTTGACCATCAGCGGCAGCTTGTCCGTGTAGGTGCCCTTGAGCTTGGACAGGCTGCGGTGCTCCAGCAGCCGCGCCGGCAGCGGGTAGTCGGCCGCCAGCTTTTCCAGCACCTCCTCGTCGGTGGACGGGGCGCCCGTGGCGGTCTTCTTCTGCACCGGGATGCCGAGCTTGGTGAACAGGATTTCGCCGATCTGCTTGGGGCTGCCCATGTTGAACGGCTGGCCGGCCAGCTCGTAGGCCTGCTGCTCCAGCGCGAGCATGCGTTCGGCCAGTGCCTGGCTCTGCTTGTTCAGCACGGCCGCATCCACCAGCACGCCATGGCGCTCGATGCGCTGCAGCACGGCGCTGGTCGGCATCTCGATCTGCTCGTAGACGTAGCGCCGGCTCGGCGCGGCGGCCGGTTCGGCGTCGAGCTCGGGCCACAGCACGCGGTGCACGTCCAGCACCATCTCGCTGTCTTCGCCGGAATAGGTGGTGGCGGTCTGCACGTCGACCTGGGCGAACGGGATCTGCTTGGCGCCCTTGCCGCAGATGTCCTCGTAACTCAAGCCCTTGCGGCCCAGGTGGCGGTCGGCCAGGCTCTCCAGGCTGTGCGGCTTGTGGGCCTCGACCACGTAGCTCTGCAGCAGCGTGTCGTGGCGCCAGCCGCACACCGTGATGCCGTGGTTGGCGAACACGTGGCTGTCGTACTTGATGTTCTGGCCGATCTTGCCGGCCGATTCGTCCTCCAGCCAGGGCTTCAGGCGCGCCAGCACCTCCTCCAGCGGCAACTGGTCGGGCGCGTCGGCGTAGTTGTGCGCCAGCGGGATGTAGGCGGCCTCGCGCGCCTGCAGCGCGAACGAGATGCCGACGATGCGCGCACGCATCGGGTCCAGCGAATCGGTCTCGGTGTCCAGCGCGGCGAGTGGCGCGGCCCGCAGGCGGGCGATCCAGGCGTCCAGCTGCTCCCAGCTCGCCACGGTCTGGTAGTCGCCGCTGGGCGGCGCCGCTTCGCAGGCCGTGGCCGCGGGTGCGTCGGCGGTGCCGGCACCTTCTGCGAACAGATCGTCCGTGCTGCCGGGCGCGGGCTTGGTGGCGGCCATGCGCGCCTCCAGCTCGCGGCCCATGGTCTTGAAGCCGTAGCGCTGGTAGAAGTCCAGCAACTGCGCCGGGTCGGGCTCGGCGAACTTCAACGCCTCGAACGCACCCTCCGCCGGCCAGCCGGCCACGTGCGCGGCCAGGTCGCAATCGGTGTGGATGGTCACCAGCCGGCGGCCCAGCGGCAGCCATTCGAGCGCCTTGCGCAGGTTCTCGCCAGCCACGCCCTTGATGGCGCCAGCCGCGGCCATCACGCCGTCGAGCGAGCCGTGCTCGGCCAGCCACTTGACGGCCGTCTTGGGGCCGACCTTGTCGACGCCGGGCACGTTGTCCACCGCATCGCCGATGAGCGACAGATAGTCCACGATCCGCTCCGGCGGCACGCCGAACTTGGCCTGCACACCAGCGGGGTCCAGCGTCTCGTTGCTCATGGTGTTGATCAGCGTGACATGCTCGTCCACCAGCTGCGCCATGTCCTTGTCGCCGGTGGAGACGATGACCTTGCCGCCGCGCGCGGCCATGCGGCGCGCCAGCGTGCCGATCACGTCGTCCGCCTCGATCCCCGGGATCGTCAGCACCGGCCAGCCCAGCAGCCGCACCACCTCGTGGATGGGCGCGATCTGCTGCACCAGCGGCTCGGGCATGGCGGCGCGGTTGGCCTTGTACTCGGGGTACCAGTCGTCGCGGAAGGTCTTGCCCGGCGCGTCGAACACGCAGACGGCATGCGCGGACGGAAACTGGGCCCGCAGCTTGGTCAGCATGGCCACCATGCCGTGGAGCGCGCCGGTCGGAAACTGGTCGGGGCCGCGCAGGTCCGGCAGCGCGTGGTAGGCCCGGTACAGATAGCTGGAACCGTCGACCAGCAGCAGGGTATTCGTGTCGCTCATCGGGGCATTGTGCCTTTGGCAACGGGCCATTCGCCGCCACCTACAATGCCGCCATGCGCGCACCCGCCCTCCTCTTTTTCTGCCTCGCGGCCACGGCTTCGGCCTGGGCGCAGGCACCTGCCGGCACGGCCCCGGCGCCGCTCGTCGCGGACCAGCCGGGCACGTCCGGCACGGACAAGCGGATCGAGCACATCCGCATCGAGGACAAGGGCGCGCGCATCGACGAATTGCGCTATGGCGGCGAACCCCAGAGCATCACCGTGCAGCCGCTCAACAGCGCCATGCCGGCCTACGAGATCGTGCCGCACAACGGCGCGCGCGTGCGGCCCGGCAACGAACGCGACAACGCCCAGGGCAATGCCGGGCAGCGCGTGTGGAAAGTGCTCGGCTTCTGACACCGTGGCAGTCTTCACCGAGGTCACAGAACACGATGCCCAGGCCCTGCTGAACACCCTGGGGCTGGGCGAGCTGCGCAAGCTGCGCGGCATCCAGGGCGGCATCGAGAACACCAACTACTTCGTCGACAGCGAACGCGGCCAGCACGTGCTCACGCTGTTCGAACGCCTGTCGTTCGCGCAACTGCCCTTCTACCTGCACCTGATGCAGCACCTGGCGCGCCGCGGCATCCCGGTGCCCGATCCGGCGCCGGACGCGCAAGGCAGCATCCTGCACCGCGTCAACGGCAAGCCGGCTGCACTGGTCAACCGGCTGCGTGGCGCGAGCGAACTGGCGCCAGGCCCCGCGCACTGCGCGGCCGTGGGCGCCATGCTGGCCCGCATGCACCTGGCCGGCCGTGACTACGAGCGCCACCAGCCCAACCTGCGCGGCCTGCCCTGGTGGAACGAGACCGCGCCCGTGGTCCTGCCCCACCTGGAGCCGGAACAGGCCGCGTTGCTGCAGGGCGAGCTGGCCTACCAGAACCATGTGGCAGCCTCCTCTGCCTACGCCGCGCTGCCGCGCGGCCCGGTGCACGCCGACCTGTTCCGCGACAACGTGATGTTCGAACAGCTGCCCGGCCAGGCGCCCGTGCTGACCGGCTTCTTCGACTTCTACTTCGCAGGCGTGGACACCTGGCTGTTCGACATCGCCGTGTGCCTGAACGATTGGTGCATCGACCTGGCCGATGGCCAGGCCGACCCCGAGCGCACGGCCGCCTTCCTCGACGCCTACGGGGCCGAGCGTGCATTGACGGGCCCCGAGCGAGAACTGCTGCCCGCCATGCTGCGTGCCGGTGCGTTGCGCTTCTGGATCTCGCGGCTGTGGGACTACCACCTGCCGCGCGAAGCCGCGATGCTGACGCCGCACGACCCTGGCCATTTCGAGCGCGTGCTGCGCGCCCGCGCGACGCGCTTTGCGCCCGCCTTCGCATGAACCTGAACATCGTCCCCGCCCGCACCGGCGTCCAATGGGTGCGCGAGGGCATCCAGACCTTCTTCCGCCAGCCGCTGGCCCTGGTGGGCCTGTTCTTCATGTACATGGCGGTCATGCTGATCGTCTCGCAGTTCCCCGGCATCGGCGTGCTGCTGGCCGGCGTGCTGGTGCCCGCCAGCACGCTGGGGCTGATGGCGGCCACGCGCGAGGCGGCCCAGGGCCGCTTCCCGATGCCGACGGTGCTGGCCAGCGCGTTCCGCGCCGGGCAGCAGCGCATGAAGGCCATGCTGGTGCTGGGCCTGGCCTACGCGGTGCTGTCCACGCTGGTGTCCCTCATCGTGTCGGCGCTGCTGCCAACGCCAGAGGCCCCCGCCCAGGCCGGCACGCCAGCTGCCCAGCAGGTCAGCGGCGCGGTGCTGCTCACGCTGCTGCTGCACCTGCCGATCTTCCTGATGTTCTGGCACGCGCCCGCGCTCGTGCATTGGCATGGCGTGTCGCCGGCCAAGAGCCTGTTCTTCAGCATCGTGGCCTGCCTGCGCAATGCCCGCGCGTTCCTCGTCTACGGCCTGGCCTGGGCCGGCCTGGTGATGGCGATGGGCATGGTGATCGCGATCTTCGCCTCGCTGGTGGGCAGCGCCGAGGCCGCCAGCATGGTCATGATGCCGTTCGCTTTCCTGATGGCGGCCATGATGTCGACCTCGATCTACTTCACCTTCCGCGACTGCTTCGTGGAAAGCGAAGCACCGGCAGCCTTGACCACCGAGGCCTGAAGTCCAGCCTGGATTCGGCAGCTCAGCGCCGCACCGAGGCTCAGCCGCCCCGCAGCATGCGCTGCAGCTTCAGGCGCAGCGGCGTGGCGGCCGGGGCGCAGACGCCGGTCAGTGCCTCGCGCTGCAGCACCTGTTCGACCCCGGCACGCAGATCCACGCGGCGCACGATGCGTCCTTCGCTGTAGACGAAGGCCTCGTCGGCCAGGGCCAGCGCATCGTCCACATCGTGCGTGATCATCAGCGCCGGGATCGCGGCCGCGCGGCAGGCAGCGGCCAGTTCGGCGCGCAGTTCCTCGCGCAGCATCGGGTTCAGGGCGGCGAACGGTTCGTCCAGCAGCAGCAGGTTGGGCTCGCAGGCCAGCGCCCGCGCCAGGGCCACGCGCTGGCGCTGGCCGCCCGACAGGGTGCCCGGCCGGCTGCCGGCCATCGCGGCAAGGCCGAAGTTCTGCAGCAGCGCCTCGATGCGCGCCTGCTGCGCGTCCGTCAGCCGCCGGTGGCGCCAGGAGGTCAGCCCGAACGCGATGTTCTGGCGCACGCTGAGGTGGGGAAACAGCGCGTAGTCCTGGAACAGGTAGCCGATGCGGCGGGCCGCCGGCGGCAGGTTGGTGCCGGCGGCGCTGTCGAACAGCGTGCGGCCGGCCACCCGCACATGGCCGGCCGCGGGCCGCAGCAGCCCGGCCATGGCCTGCAGCGTGAGCGACTTGCCCGAGCCCGACGGCCCGTACAGCGCGACGAACGCCGCATCGGAGGCGAACGCGGCCGACAGCGTGAAGCTGCGCCGCCCGTCCGCCACGGTCAGCTGCAGGTCGACATCGATGTGCGCGGCCATGCTCAGCGCGGTGCCAGCAGGCGGTTGGACAGCAGCAGCACCGTGATCGACAGCACCGAGGTGATGACGACCATCAGCAAGGCTAGCTCGTCCTGCCCGGCCTGGCTGGCGTCGTAGATGGCCATGGACAGCGTCTGCGTCTGCCCGGGGATGGAGCCGGCCACCATCAGCGATGCGCCGAACTCGCCCATGGCCCGCGCGAACGCCAGCAGCGTGCCGGCCAGGATGCCCGGCCAGGCCAGCGGCAGCGTGACGCGCAGGAACACCGACAGCGGCGACTGGCGCAGCGTGGCCGCCGCCGCCTCGAGCGAACGGTCGACACCCGCAAAGGCGGCGCTGGCCGACTTGAGCACCAGCGGCAGCGCCACGATGGCCGAGGCCACCACCGCGCCGTGCCAGCTGAAGATGATGGAGTAGTCGAAATGCTCGCGCAGCCAGGCGCCGAGCGGGCTGCGCCGGCCCGCGAGCACCAGGATGCCGTAGCCGACCACGGTGGGCGGCAGCACCATGGGCAGCATGCAGGCCGCCTCCAGCAACTGGCGGCCCGGAAAGCGGCAGCGGCCGACCAGCCAGCCCAGCGCGATGCCCAGCAGCAAGGCAACCCCGGTCGCGACCGTCGCCACCTGGATGGACAGGATCAGGGGATGCCAGTCCATGCCGGCCAGGAGTGCGCGCGTCGTGTCCATGAAAATACAGCGCAGATTCTGGCACAGCGCCTGGCGCCGACAGCCGCATGCGGTGCGGGTCGCAGTGCCCGGCTAAGGTGCCAGCAGGCGGTTCAGTGCGGTGATGTCGGCGGCGGCAGCCAGCCGCGCGGTGTTCTCGATGGCCCGGTAGCGCGTCACGAGCTCGATGCCCACGTCCGTCAGCGCCGTGCCGCCGCCGTGGGCGCCGCCAGCGGCGGTGTTCACCGCAGGCGTCGCCAGCGCGCGGTTGGTCTCATCGATGAGCACCCATGCGCGGCGGTAGGACATGCCCAGGTGGCGCGCCGCCGCTGAGATCGAGCCGGTCTCGGCCACGGCCTCCAGCAGGGCCACCTTGCCGGGACCGATGGCGATGCTCTCGTTGCGGTAGATGCGCAGACGAAACTGCACTTTGGATTTCATATGGCCGCACATTGTGCCGGCGGCCCCGGCCCGGCGCCGCCGGTCAGCGGTAGGCGCCGATGCGGCCGATCAGCCACCCCAGCGCCAGCGCCGCGGCCACGGTCTTCAGCGGCCGGGCGGCCACGTACTCGCGCGCACCCTCCAGCGCCTGGTTGGGCGTGGCGCGCACGCGGTCGATCTTCGCATCCAGGCGCTGCGCCGCCTCTGCCACGCCGTTGGCCATGCGGTCCACCGTCTGGTGGGCGCCGGCCGATGCGCGCTCCACGACCTGGTGCACCGGCTGGGCCACGCGGTCGATGGTGGAGTGCAGGTTCTCGCCGACCTCCTGCACACCGCGCTGCAGCTTGCCGGTGTCCAGGGTCGGTGCGAAGGCGGGGGTGTCGTTGTGCATGCTGAGCTCCTGTTTGTCGATGGATCGACAGTGGAGCGTACGCAGCCGGTCGCGCCGGCACTGTCGGAGAACGTCGATACGGCTGTAGGACGCGCGCGCTGGCCGCGCGCTAGTGCGTGTTCAGACGGCGGCCAGCCGGTCGATGCCGCGCTGGCGCTGCACGAACGCGGCGAACTCCGCGGCCGGCAGCGGCCTGCTGAACAGGTAGCCCTGCAACTCGTCGCAGCCGCGTTCGCACAGGAAGGTCTTCTGCGCCTCCTGCTCGACGCCTTCGGCCACCAGGTGCAGCTTCAGCGTGCGGGCCATCTGGATGATGGCCTCGGTCAACCCGCGGTCTTCCGGATCGCAGGCGAGGTCGGCGATGAAGGAGCGGTCGATCTTGAGCGTGTCGATCGGGAATTGCTTGAGCGTGGACAGCGACGAGTAGCCGGTGCCGAAATCGTCGATCGCGATGCGCACGCCCAGCGACTTGAGCGAGCGCAGCAGCCGGCGGCCGGCCTCGGCGTCCTGCATGATCGCGCTCTCGGTGATCTCCAGCTCCAGCAGCCGGCCGTCCATGCCGGTCTCGTGGAGGATGGACACGATGTCGGCCAGCAGGTCGGCATCGCCGAACTGGCGGGGCGAGAGGTTGACCGCCACCGTCAGGCCGGCCAGGCCCTGCGCCAACCAGGCCATGTTCTGCAGGCAGGCCTGGCGCAGCGCCCACTTGCCCAGCGGCACGATCAGGCCGGTTTCCTCGGCCACCGGAATGAACTGCTGCGGCGCCACCATGCCCAACTCGGGGTTGGGCCAGCGCAGGAGCGCCTCCATGCCCTTGATGCGGCCACTGCGCAGGTCCAGCTTGGGCTGGTAGTGCAGCTCCAGCTCCTGGCGTTCCAGCGCGCAGCGCAGCCGGGACTCCAGCTGCAGCCGGGCGATGGAGTTGTCGTCGTGGGCCGACGAGTAGAAGGCGAAGTTGCTCTTGCCGGCGGCCTTCGCCTGGTACATCGCGATGTCGGCGCGCTTCATGAGCGTGGACCCGTCGTGCCCGTCGCGGCCATAGCGGCTGATGCCCACGCTGGCGCTCACGCGCAACTCGTGCCCGGGGATCGCGAAAGGCCGCGCGACGGCCTGCAGGATCTTGAGCGCGACGGCCTCGGCATGGCGGTCGCCGCGCAGCTCGTCCACCAGCACCACGAATTCGTCGCCGCCCAGGCGTGCCACGGCATCGCCCTCGCGCAGCGTGTGGCGCAGCCGGCGCGCCACCTCCTGCAGCAGCGCATCGCCCGCACCGTGGCCCAGCGTGTCGTTGATCTGCTTGAAGCGGTCCAGGTCGAGGAAGAACAACCCGAAGGGATGGCGCTGGTGCGCGGCCCGCGCCACCGCCGTGGCCAGCATGGCACCGAACTGGTTGCGGTTCGGCAGGTCCGTCAGGCTGTCGTTGTAGGCCAGGTGCTGGATGCGCTCGGCCGCCTCCTGCTGGCGGGCGATGCCTTCTTGCAGCAACGCGTTGCTGCGCGCCAGCGCGGCGTTGCGTTCCTGCAGCGCGTCGTGCTGGCGCTGCAGGTCGGCCGCCATGCGGTTGACGGCCGAGGCCAGCCGGCCGATCTCGTCGTTGGAACGCACGCGCAGCCGCGCGCCATGGTTGCCCGCCGCGACCAGCGCGACCGTGCCTTCCAGCTCGGCCAGCGGCCGCACCAGCGCGTGCGTGACGCGAAAGGCCATGATCCAGCCCAGCACGGCCAGGATGAGGGTGGCCACCACGGTCAGCACCGCGGCCTGCTTGGCCTCGGCCATCAGCGTGTCGTAGACCTGGGTGTACTCGAACACCACGGCGTCGCCACCGTGGTCGCCGGCCGCGTCTTCGGGCGCCGGCAGGGGCACCACCACCTGGTGCGCCGGGGCACCATCGAACACGTCGGGGCCGATGAAGTCGCGCGGCTGCCCGTCCGCCACGGCCTGCGCGATCTCGGGCACCTCGTACGGCCGGCCGATGACGCGGCGGTCGGTCGCGGCAACCACCGTACCGCGGCCATCGACCAGGAAGATGTCGCGGTCGAACAACACGCCCAGGCTGTCGAAGTAGCTCTGCCGGTCGCGCTGGGCCGGGCCCGGCTGGTCCGACATGCGCGCCACGGCCAGCGCCACGTGCTGGGCCTCCTGCAGCGCCGCGCGCTGCGCACCGACCAGCTGCAGCACCACGGCAGCGCCTGCCAGCACCACGAAACCCGCCAGCATCACGAGGAAGGCACCCAGCAGCTTCAGGCGGATGCTCATCTCGGGAAACAGGTTCGGGAACAGGCTCATGCGGGATGGCGGCTTCTGGTGATGCCTGGACTGTGCCGCGCCAGCCCGCCCAGACTGTGGCGCAATCGTGTCCCGGCGCGCCTCAGCCCGCACCGATGCGGAACACCCCGACCTGCTGCGCCAGCTGGTCGGCCTGGCTGCGCATCGCCGCAGCCGACGCCGCCGACTGCTCCACCAGCGCAGCGTTCTGCTGGGTCACGCCATCCATGTCGGCGATGGCCTGGTTGATCTGGTCGATGCCCTGGGACTGCTCCTGGCTGGCGGCGGCGATCTCCGCCACGATGGCCGAGACGCGGTGCACGCTCTCCACGATCTCCTGCATGGTGCCCCCGGCCTGGTGCACCAGGCTGCTGCTGTGCTCGGCGTTCTGCACCGAAGCCTGGATCAGCGCACGCACCTCCTTGGCGGCCTCGGCCGAGCGCTGCGCGAGATGGCGCACCTCGCCCGCCACGACCGCGAAGCCACGGCCCTGTTCGCCGGCGCGCGCGGCCTCCACGGCCGCGTTGAGCGCGAGGATGTTGGTCTGGAACGCGATGCCGTCGATCACACCGATGATGTCCACGATCTTGCGCGAGGACGCGGTCAGCGTCTCCATCGTCGCCACCACCTCGGTCACCACTGCCCCGCCCTTGCCCGCCACCTGCGAGGCCGTGGCCGACAGCGCGCTGGCCTGGCGCGCGTTGTCGGCGTTCTGCTTGACGGTGCCGGTCAGTTGCTCCATGGAGGCCGCGGTCTGCTGCAGTGCGCTGGCCTGGCGCTCGGTGCGCGCCGACAGGTCGTGGTTGCCGGCCGCGATCTCGCTGGAGGCTGCGGCGATGGCGTCCGCCCCCTGGCGCACCCCGCCGACGATGCCGGCGATGCTGTCGCGCATGCCGCGCATGGCGTGCAACAGGCTGCCCTCGCCCCTTGGCGGCACGGCGATGGGCATGTCCAGCTCGCCCTGCGCGATGCGGCGCGCCACCTCGGCCGCATACGCGGGCTCGCCGCCCAGCTGGCGCAGCAGGCCGCGCGCGACGAGCAGGCCGATGCCGACCAGCACCGCGCCCAGCAGCAGCGCGGCCAGGCCGAAGCGCAGCAGGCGCTGGCGGAAGGCCGTCTCCACGGTGTCCACGTACACGCCAGAGCCGATGATCCAGCCCCAGGGCTGGAACGCCTGCACATAGGAGGTCTTGGGCACGGGCTGGTCGCTGCCCGGCTTGGGCCACAGGTAGGGCACGTGGCCGGCGCCCGAGGCCCGCGCGACGTTGACGAACTCGACGAACAGGCGCTTGCCCGTGGGGTCCTTGTTCTCCGAGAGGTTCTTGCCGTCCAGCTCGGGCCGGATCGGGTGCATCACCATGGTCGGCGTGAAGTCGTTGATCCAGAAATACTCGGCCCCGCTGTAGCGCATGGCCTTGATGGTGGCCATGGCCTGGCGCTTGGCCTCGGCCTCCGTCAGCCGTCCCGCCGCCGCCTCGCGCTGGTAGTACACCAGCACGCTGTGCGCCGCCTCCACGTTCTGGCGCACGCTGGCCTGGCGCTCGTCCATGATGAGCCCCCGCTCCGACCACAGGAAGGCGGCCGAGAGCGCCAGCACGCCGGCCAGCGCACAGGCGATCAGGATGCCCAGGCGCTGGGCGGTGCCGAGGGAACGCGGAGCAGGTGCTGCAGCCATGTCGCGTACGGCCCCTGTCGGCCGCCAGAGCTCAGAATGCACCCACAATATCCGAACACATTGGTTCGAAAATAGAGCGAAACCAGTAGTCGTCAGGGCACCGGGGTGAGTTTGGCCACGGCCAGCGCCAGCCACTTGGTGCCATGGCGCGGAAAGTCGATCTGGGCGCGTGCGTCGTCGCCGTTGCCTTCGAGCAACTTGACCGTGCCCTCGCCGAACTTGGTGTGGAACACCTTCATGCCGGCGCGCAGGCCGTGGGCCGGCGCGGCCTTCTGCGGCGGCAGCGGCGCGGCGGCCGAGGGGAAATTGCCGGCCTCGATGCCGAAGCGGCCTGGTGCGGCGCCCCGCATGCCGCCGAAGCCCGACTGCCGCGGCGTGATCCACTTGAGCGCGTCCTCGGGCAGCTCCTCGAAGAAGCGGCTGCGCAGGTTGTAGCGCGTCTGCCCGTGCAGCAGCCGGGTCTGCGAGAAGCTCAGGTACAGCCGGTCGCGGGCGCGCGTGATGGCCACATACATGAGCCGGCGCTCTTCCTCCAGCCCATCGCGCTCGGTCATGCTGTTCTCGTGCGGGAACAGGCCCTCCTCCATGCCGCCGATGAACACGCAGTCGAACTCCAGGCCCTTGGCCGAATGCACGGTCATGAGCTGCACGGCGTCCTGGCCGGCCTGGGCCTGGTTGTCGCCGGCCTCCAGCGCCGCGTGGGTCAGGAAGGCCGCCAGCGGCGACAGGGTCTCGCCCGTTTCCGGCGTGACATCGGGGGCGATGTCGGGCAACGGCGCATCGACCACGGGCGCGTTCGGGTCCAGGCCCTGGCTGGCAGGCGACTGGCTGAGCCCGGCCCCGTGCTCGTCCAGCGGCAGGGCCACGGCATCGCGGCCAAAGCCTTCCTGCGTCACGAAGCTCTCGGCCGCGTTGACCAGTTCCTCCAGGTTCTCGACCCGGTCGGCGCCTTCGCGGTCGGCCTTGTAGTGTTCGAGCAGGCCGCTGCCGTCCAGCACCTGCTCGATGATCTCGCGCAGCGTGAGGCCCGCGGTCTGCTCGCGCAGCACGTCCACGCGCGCGACGAAGGCCGTGAGGTTGCTGCCGGCCTTGCCCGTCAGGCTGCTGACCGCGTCGTTGAGCGAGCAGCCGTGCGTGCGCGCGGCGTCCTGCAGCTGCTCGATGCTGCGCGCGCCGATGCCGCGCGGCGGGAAGTTCACGACGCGCAGGAAGCTGGTGTCGTCGTGCCGGTTCTCCAGCAGGCGCAGGTAGGCCAGTGCGTGCTTGATCTCGGCCCGCTCGAAGAAGCGCAGCCCGCCGTACACGCGGTAGGGCATGGCGGCATTGAACAGCGCGGTCTCGATCACGCGGCTCTGCGCATTGCTGCGGTACAGGATCGCGATTTCCTTGCGCGGCACGTCGTCGCGCACGAGCTGGCGGATCTCGTCCACCATCCACTGCGCCTCGGCGAAGTCGCTGGTCTGCTCGACCACGCGCACCGGCTCGCCGGGGCCCCGGTCGGTGCGCAGGTTCTTGCCCAGGCGGCGGCTGTTGTGCTCGATCAGCGCGTTGGCCGAATCGAGGATGTTGCCGTGGCTGCGGTAGTTCTGCTCCAACTTGATCTGCTGGCGCACGTCGAACTCGCGCACGAAGTCCGACATGTTGCCCACGCGCGCGCCGCGGAAGGCATAGATGCTCTGGTCGTCGTCGCCCACCGCCAGCACGCTGCCGGCGTGGTGGGCCGGCTGGCTGTGGTCGGCCTCGGCCTTGCCGGCCAGCATCTTGATCCAGGCGTACTGCAGCGTGTTGGTGTCCTGGAACTCGTCGATCAGGATGTGGCGAAAGCGCCGCTGGTAGTGCTCGCGGATCGGGTCGTTGTCGCGCAAAAGCTCGAAGCTGCGCAGCAGCAGCTCGGCGAAGTCGACCACGCCCTCGCGCTGGCACTGCTCGTCGTACAGGCGGTACAGGTCGATCTTCTTGCGCGTGTCCTCGTCGCGGCCGTTGAGGTCGTGGGCGCGCAGGCCCTCCTCCTTGTTGCCGCTGATGTACCACTGCAGCTGCTTGGGCGGGAAGCGCTCGTCGTCGATGTTGTGCTGCTTGAGCAGCCGCTTGATGGCCGACAGCTGGTCCTGCGTATCCAGGATCTGGAAGCTCTGCGGCAGGTTGGCCAGCTTGTAGTGCGCGCGCAGGAAGCGGTTGCACAGGCCGTGGAAGGTGCCGATCCACATGCCGCGCACGTTGACGGGCAGCATCGCGCCCAGCCGCGTCATCATTTCCTTGGCGGCCTTGTTCGTGAAGGTCACGGCCAGGATGCCGCCGGGCGAGACCTGGCCGGTGGACAGGAGCCAGGCGATGCGGGTGGTCAGCACGCGCGTCTTGCCCGAGCCGGCGCCGGCCAGGATCAGCGCGTGCTCCTGCGGCAGGGTGACTGCCGCCAGCTGTTCGGGATTGAGCTGGCGCAGCAGCGGCGACGCGGCATCGGCCGCCGGGGGATCGAAAGGAAGCATCGGGCGATTGTAGGAAGCGGGCGCTGTGGTAATTTCCGCCGCAGTCACAGCCCCAGTCCCGCGCGCAGCGCGAAGGAGGCAGCCCATGTTTTCCGTCTACGGCGTCGGCGGACGCCAGTTCACCGGCTCGGCCGAGCAGTTGCGCCAGATCGAGCGGGTCAACGCGGCCGCGCGCACGCGCCGCATCGATCCCAACGAAGAGGTGCTGCCCGAGCGCGTCTCGGCCGACCCTGCGCTGAACACCCCGCTGGAGCCGGTCGCCGTGCCGGCCGCCGGCACCACGGTGGCGAGCCGGACCGCGCTGGCCGCCTATGCCCAGACGGGCGCGGCTGACACCCAGCGCCAGCCGCTCGTGCGGGTGGCCGAGATCATGCACACGCCCGCCCTCACGCTGCCCGAGAGCACGCCTGTGCTGGAAGCCTGGAAACTGCTGGCCTACCACGGCTACGCGCAGGCGCCCGTGGTCAGCGCCTCGGGCATGCTGGTGGGCCTGCTGCTGCGGGCGGACCTGCTGCGGGCCGAGCGTCTGGCGCTGCCCGCGCTCTCGCCCGAGACCTGGTCGGCGTTGATGGCCCAGCCCGTCGGCGAACTGATGTGGACGCCCGTGCCCAGCACCTCGGCCGACAACGAGATCCGGCGCGTGGCCGGCGTGCTGCACGAGGACGGCCTGCCCGGCCTGCCGGTGGTGGACGACGCCGGTTCGGTGATCGGCTTCGTCTCGCGCAGCGACATCGTGCGCGCCGTGGCGCACGAGCCCCCGCTGGATCTGTGGAGCTAGAAGGCCGCGTGGCTCACTGCAGCATCAGCGAACGTTCGCCCTTGCACTTGCCCGCGCGCGCCGGCGGGTTGCACAGGCCGCACAGGTAGGTGCGCGGGTTCTCGTAGAGCTCGGAGACGAACTTGCCGCCGCAGCTGCTGCAGGCGGTCATGTTGAGCATGTTGGCATCGACGAACTTGACCAGGCGCCAGGCCCGCGTGAACGACAGCAGCGGGTCGATCTCTGCCGCGCCCACCTGCTCCAGGTAGAGGCGGTAGGCCTTGGTCAGCATGTCGATCGGGTCCATGTCCATGCTTTTGGACAGGTACTCGTAGATGTTCAGGAACAGCGAGGAGTGGATGTTCTCCTGCCAGGACAGGAACCAGTCCGTGGAGAACGGCAGCTGGCCCTTGGACGGCGACTTGCCCGCCACTTCCTTGTACAGGCGCAGCAGCCGCTCGTACGAGAGGTCCGTCTCCGACTCCAGCACCTGCATGCGGGCACCCATCTGGATCAGCATCGCGGCGCGCTCGATCTGGCGCGAATCGTTCAGCACACTCTTGGTCGAGGCGGCGGCCATGGCTTTGCTCCTGCGGACGGGGGGATGCTTAGATGACTTCGGCCAGGCGGCCGGCCATCAGGATGTTGGCGTGCAGCTTGTTGGTGGCCTCGTTGCCGACCTTCTTCACGTCGTGGTTGGTCAGCAGGTTCCAGACCAGGTTGTCGTCCACGCGGAAATGGCACAGCAGCATGTTGCTGGAGGCCAGCTTGAGGATCTGCGCTGCCGACAGCGCACCCAGGATGTCGGCGGCCTCCTCCTGGATGCCCAGGCGGAACAGTGCGGCCGCCTTGTCCTGGCGGATCAGGTTCTGGGCCAGCATCAGGTAGGTGAGGTTGGCTTCGCGGATCTCGGCAATGATCTGGTCGGTGTTCATGGCGGCACTCCTTGGCAAGTCAGCGGATCCGGGCACTGCATCTACTGCAGGCGAAGGGTCGTGATCCGTTGAAATGGATTGTGGTTGCCGCCCAAAAGCTTTTGAGTCGGGGGATGGATGGACACCGCGTCTCCCCCGTCGGCCGGCCATGTAGGAAAAAGGCCTACAGCGTCGCCCGGCCTGCGACTACAGCGCCTCGGGCCTCAGGCTGCCGGCTTGTCCGGGTGTGGCGGCCTGCCGCCGCCATCCTGCTGCCGCTCTTCCTCGTCCTCGTCGAGCAGGAAGCGGTTGATCAGCTGGAACAGGCGTTCGTAGAAGTCCTGCGTGGCGATGGTCTCGCTGCCGATGCGCACCAGCGAATCGTCGCTGGCCGCGAACGGCAGCGAGAGCGTGCCCACCGCGCCCACGCCCAGGCTGGCGGCGGTGGCGCTCTTCTTGAGCGAGAAACGGTCCTGTTGCGCGGTGACGAAGCCCAGCGTGCTCTTGCCGCTGCGCGTCTCGGGCGCGCAGACGACGCGGATCTCCATCTGCACGTGGGTGTCCACGGCCGGCTGGAAATTCTTGCGGCCGTCCACCAGGTCCTTGGTGGCGGTGTTGATCAGGTAGCCCTGGCTCAGCAATGCGCGCCGCGCGGCCTCGCAGGTCTCCGACGGCGAGGCGCCGAAGCTGCGCGAGTAGGTGGAGCTCGAGTCGAAATGCTCTTGCGGCGCCAAGGGCTGGCGTGGCAACTGGCAGCCGGTCAGCAGCGCGAGCGACAGCGCGCCGAGGGCGAGGATGCGAGAAGGCCGTTGGATCATGTGCTTGGGAAGGGGCTGCGCGAAAGTGTAGGCCACGGACGTGGCAGGAAGTTCCGCACAGGCGCACCAGCGGCAAGGACTTGTTTCAGCCGGCGCGCAGGAGCTGCTGCGCGCCCTCGTCCAGGCCCGCGCACGGCGTGGCACGGGCCAGCGCCATCCAGACATGGAACGGCAACGCCAGGCGTTCGCGCCGCTGGGCGTTGCGCTGGACGCAGAGCTGGCCGTCCTCCTGCTGCACCAGCACGCCGCATTCGGCCGGCACATCGTCGGCATCGCCGATGGCATGCCCGCGCGCGTCGCGGCCCAGCACGTACCAGCACTGGCCGCCCAGGTCCAGGTAGGCCTGGCGCTTGGCTGGCCTGCGCAGGTCGCCGAGCAGGTCTGCGCGGCTGACCTTGATCTCGTGCACCACCGGGTCCACATAGCTGGCCACCGAGGTGTTGCGGATCGAGAAGACGTCGGGGCAGGCCATGCACCAGACCGGCGCGGCGCCTTCCGTCGCCGGCGGCAGCAGCGCGCGCAGGGCCAGCCCACGCCAGGCGATGCGCCCGGCCCGCCCCTGCTCGCGCGCGACACGCTCGACCAGCGCCTCGTGCGCCGACAGGGCGCGCTGGTTGCGCACGGCGGCCTGCGCCACGGCCTGGATGCCGGCCTCGGTCAGCCGCACGCTGTCGTGCCCGTCGGCCTGCTGGCGCTCCAGCAATCCCAGCGCGAGCAGCTCGAGTTCCACCACGTCCTGCCAGGGCCAGCCGGCCGAGCGGTAGACCTCGCGCAAGCGGCGGGCGTGTGCGCGGGAGAGTGCGGTGGCGGTACCCATATCGGTGCAATCGGAGCGGCATTGTGCCCTTGGCCGAAGGCCGGAAAGCCCAAGGCATACTGTGCGCCTCACGCACGAGCGACGGAGACCTCCATGCCCCTGAACCCTGATGATTCCGCCGGCTCGCAGTTGGCATTGCTGGCTGCAGTCAAGCTGCTGTTGGCGCCGCACCGTGGCGACCTGGACTCGATCAAGGGCCTGCGCCACGAACTCGACAACACGCGCGAACTGCTGGCCTCGCTGCCGGGCACGGAGCGCAAGCTGCTGTCCTTCGAAGTTACCGCAGAGGCGCTGATGGCGGTGCTGGCACCGCCCAGCCAGAGCCAGTATTGACCTCCTCGCCAAACGCCCCATGAAGCTTCGCCCCATTGCACTGCGCGCGCTGGCCCCGGCCGCGCTGGCGCTGCTGACCGCCTGCGGCAGCACCCAACTGCCGCCCTGGCCGGACCGCCCGACCGCGCGCACCGCGCCGGCCGTGGTCAACATGGGCAGCGCTGCGGCGCCGGCCGCCGCCCCCACGACGAGCCCGCCCGCGATCGGCAGTCCGGCCCCCGCCGTCGTCGTCGAGGCCGTGCCACCACCGGGAGCGGCCAGTGCGGCGGCGCCTGCCGTGCCCCCGGCGCCTTACGGTCCCGAGGTCGCCGCGCGCTTCCCCGACCCTGCGATCGTCTACAACACGCCGGGCCTGGCCGCCGGCCGCGACCAGTTCAGCAGCAACGGCGAGATCTCCACTTGGCTGCGCGACCTGGCTGCGGCCAGTGCGGGCGGCCGCAGCCGTGTCGGCCTGCTGGGCCTGGGCGCGTCGCAGAGCGGCACGCCGCTGGAGGCGCTGGTGCTCACGCGCGCCGCGTCCACCGACCCGGCCACGCTGCTGGCCAGCGGCAAGCCCACGGTGCTGCTGGTCGGCCAGCAGCACGGCGACGAGCCGGCGCCGGCCGAAGCCCTGCTGGTGCTGGCACGCGAACTCGCCCAGGGCCGGCTGGAGCCGCTGCTGGACCGCATCAACGTGGTGCTGCTGCCGCGCGCCAACCCCGACGGCGCGGCCGCCGGAAAGCGCGTGACCGCCAGCGGCATCGACATGAACCGCGACCACCTGCTGCTGCGCACGCCCGAGGCGCGCGCGCTGGCCCGGCTGCAACGCGACTACCAGCCCGCGGTGACCGTGGACGCGCACGAGTACACCGTGGTCGGCCGCTTCCTCGAGAAGTACGGCGCGATCCAGAAGTTCGACGCGCTGCTGCAATACGCCACCACGGCCAACCTGTCCGAGTTCATGCCGCGTGCCTCCGAGGAGTGGTTCCGCCGCCCGATGGCGGCCGCGCTGAACCGAGAGGGCCTGACCAGCGAGTGGTACTACACCACCTCCACCGACCCGAACGACCTGCGCATCTCCATGGGCGGCACGCAGCCCGACACCGGCCGCAACGTCTACGGTCTGCGCAACTCCGTCAGCCTGCTGCTGGAAACGCGGGGCGTGGGCATCGGCCGGCTGCACATCCAGCGCCGCGTGCACACCCAGGTCGTGGCCTTGTCCAGCGTGCTGCAGAGCGCCTCGCAGCGCGCCGATGACCTGGGCAAGGTGCGCTCGTACATGGACCGCGAGGCCGCGGGCAATGCCTGCCGCGGCGAGATGGTGACCAGCGCCGGCCCGACACCGCAGCGCCGCGCGCTGGTGATGCTGGACCCGGCCACCGGTGCCGACCGCCCCATCGACGTGGACTGGAATTCCGCGCTGGAACTGCGCCCGCTCAAGACCCGTAGCCGCCCCTGCGGCTACTGGCTGGCAGCGGCCGCCACCCAGGCCGTGGAACGCCTGCAGCAGCTGGGCGTGCAGGTCATGCGCGTGGCCGAGCCCGGTGCCGTGCTGGGCGAAAGCTACCGGGAAACCGCGCGTGCCAGCGGCGAGCGCAGCGACGTGCGCGGCAGCATCGCCGATGCCGCGCCCATCGTGCAGGTGGAGGTGGCGCTGTCACGCGGCGTGCTGGACACGCCGATGGGCAGCTACTACGTGCCCCTGTCGCAGCCGCTGGCCAACCTGGTCGTCGCCGCGCTGGAGCCCGACACGCAGAACAGCTACTTCGCCAACCGCGTGGTCGATGCGCTGCAGAGCCAGGCCCGCGTGGTGGGCGAACCCACGATGCGCCTGGAACCGCTGCCGGCCGGCGGCTTCTGAGCGCGTCCTACACCGGGCGACCACCGTGGCCGACAGCGGCTGCGCCCGGTGTGCACTGCAATGGGGGAACACTACAAGGAGTTCCCCATGCATGCCTTCGAACTCGACCCCGACATGCTGACGCTGGCCGGCGTCTTCTATCCCACCGGCTACGTGTTCGCGATGTTCCCGAGCGAGCAGGACGCCCGCAACATCGGCGAGACGCTGGAGCGCGAAGGCCTGTCGGAAAAGCCCGTCATGCTGCTGTCGCCCCAGCAGATCCTGGAGAAGGTCGTGCGCACGGTGGGCAGCGCAGACATTCCATTGCCTTCGGCCGGTACAGAAGCGGCCACCGTGCGCCAATATGCGGCGCTCGCGGGCCAGGGCCATTGGGCCGTGATGGTGCATGCACCCGATGCCGACGAGACGGAGGCCGTGATGCGCGTGGTGCGCACGGCGCCGTTCTCGTTTGCGGAAAAGTACCGCCGGCTCGTCATCGAAGACCTGGCTTGAACCTGGCTTGAACCTGGCTCAGTGGCCCGGGCCGATCAGGCCATTCGGACCCTGTTCTCGCCGCTCGATCTGCCTGGCTCAGGGTGCCGGCGATGGCAGCGGCTGCCCCTTGCTGGGCTCTGCGGCATTGCGCCGCAGCACGCTGGCCTTGCGTTCCTCTGCCTCGCGCACGCGTGCCTCGTTGCGGCGCGCTTCCTCGTCCGCCTGCGCAGCCCTTTCGGCGCGCTGTGCCTGGGCTTGCGTGTGGCGCTCCTGCTTGCGCTCCATGCGTTCCTGGTAGTCGTGGATGGCGGCCTGGTCGGGCACGCGTGGTGCGGGATCGCCGGCCTGCGGCAGCTTGCCACCGCCCGGCCGCGGCGCAGCGTTGGGCGTGCGGGGCTCGGCCACCGGACGCTCTGCCTGCTCGGCCGCACGCGCGCGGCTTTTTTCTTCGAGGCTGTCCATGCGCTCTGCCGCGCGCCGGTGGCGCTCGCTGTCGTTGAGCACGATCTCCTGGCGGCGCAGGTCGGCCAGGGCTTCGTGCTGCCAGGCCCGGTTGCGGCGCAGGCAGTCGTTGACCGCGAAGCGCTGGTGGCAGGCGCGTTCCTCGGCCGCAAAACGCTTGGCGACGTTGGCGCGTTCGCTGGCGATGCGCGCCTTCTCGGCCGCCAGTTGCTCCTGGCTGACGGGGGTGGTGCTCTGGCCCCAGGCGCTTGCCGCCACGAGCAGCGCCAGGCTGGCGCACAGGCGTGCGGCGTTCATGTGAGCCCCGTGTCCACGGTGCGGTGCTCCAGCGCTAGGAATTCGACCGATTGCATTTCGTTCAAGCGTGACACGGTTCGCGGAAACTCGTGCGCCAAGGGGCCTTCCGTATACAGCTCTTCGGGCGGCGTCGCGGCCGACATGATCAGCTTGACGCGCCGGTCGTACAGCACGTCCACCAGCCAGGTGAAGCGCCTGGCCTCGGAGGCCATGCGCACCGGCATGGCCGGCACATCGGACAGCAGCACCGTGTGGAAGCGGCTGGCCAGTTCCAGGTAGTCGTTCTGCGAGCGCGGGCCGCCGCACAGCGTGCGGAAATCGAACCACACCACGCCGCCCGCCTTGCGGCGCGCGCGGATCTCGCGTGCCTCGATGTGCAGCAGCGGGTCCTCGTCGCTGTGGTCGGCCAGGCGGTCGAAGGCCTCGGTCATCTGCGCATCGGCCTCGGGGCCGAGCGGCGTGTGGTAGAGCTTCACCTGCTCCATGGTGCGGCGCCGGTAGTCGGTGCCGTTGTCCACGTTGACCACCTCCATCTGCGCGTTCAAGAGCGCGATGGCGGGCAGGATGCGGTCGCGGTGCAGGCCGTCCGGATACAGCCCGTCGGGGATGAAGTTGGAGGTGGTGACGAAGCCCACGTCGTTGTCGAACAGCGACTGCAGCAGCCGGTGCAGGATCATCGCGTCCGTGATGTCGGCGACGTGGAACTCGTCGAAGCAGATCAGCTTGTAGCGCTTGGAAATGCGCCTGCCGAGCTCGTCCAGCGGGTTCACCGTGCCCTGCAGGTCCACCAGTTCGCGGTGCACCTCGCGCATGAACTCGTGGAAGTGCAGCCGCGTCTTGCGCTTGATCGGCACGGCGTTGAAGAAGCAATCCATCAGGAAGCTCTTGCCGCGCCCTACCCCGCCGTACATGTACACGCCCTTGGGAATGGGCAGGCGGTGGATCAGCTTCTTGAACGCGTTGGAACGCTTGTCCTTGTAGGCCGCCCACTCGGCGGCGCAGCGCTCCAGCGCGGCCACCGCGCGCAGCTGCGCGGGGTCGCTCTGGTAGCCGCGGGAGGCCAGCTCCGCATCGTAGGCCGACCTGACCGGGCCCGTCATCCCTGGCGCCAGCTCAGAAGTTCAAGGTGCGCTTGTCGACGGCCAGCGCAGCTTCCTTGGTGGCTTCGCTGAGCGAGGGGTGGGCGTGGCAGATGCGCGCGATGTCCTCGGCGCTGGCCTTGAACTCCATGGCCACCACGGCCTCGGAGATCAGCTCGCTGGCCATGGGGCCGACGATGTGCACGCCCAGGATCTCGTCGGTCTTGGCGTCGGCCAGGAACTTGACCATGCCGGTCGTGTCGCCCAGCGCGCGCGCCCGACCGTTGGCCAGGAACGGGAACGTGCCGGCCTTGTAGGCCACGCCATCGGCCTTGAGCTGCTGCTCGGTGCGGCCGACCCACGCGATCTCGGGGCTGGTGTAGATGACCCACGGCACGGTGTTGAAGTTGACATGGCCGTGCTGGCCGGCGATGCGCTCGGCCACGGCCACGCCCTCTTCCTCGGCCTTGTGCGCGAGCATGGGGCCGCGCACCACGTCGCCGACGGCCCAGACGTTGGGCAGGCTGGTCTTGCAGTCGTCGTCGACCACGATGGCGCCACGCTCGTCCAGCTTGAGGCCCACGGCCTCGGCGTTCAGGCCGACCGTGTTCGGCACGCGGCCGATCGAGACGATCAGCTTGTCCACGTCCAGCGTCTGCGCTTCGCCCTTGGCGTTGGTGTAGGCCACGGACACACCGCCCTTGCCGGCCTTGACCTCGCCGACCTTGACGCCCAGTTCGATCTTCAGGCCCTGCTTGTCGAAGGCCTTCTTGGCTTCCTTGGCGATCTGCTCGTCGACCGCGCCCAGGAAGGTCGGCAGGCCTTCGAGGATGGTCACGTCAGCACCCAGGCGGCGCCAGACCGAACCCATCTCCAGGCCGATCACGCCGGAGCCGATCAGCGCGAGCTTCTTGGGCACCGCACCGACGCGCAGCGCGCCGTCGTTGGACAGCACGGTCTCTTCGTCGAAGGGCACGCCGGGCAGCGCGCGCGCGTTCGAGCCCGTGGCCAGGATGATGTGCTTGCCGGTGATGGACTCTTCCTTGGCGCCCGCGACCTTGATCTCATAGACACCGCCTTCGGCCTTGGCGAAGGAGCCGCGGCCGTGGAAGAAGGTGACCTTGTTCTTCTTGAACAGGTACAGGATGCCGTCGTTGTTCTGCTTCACGACGGTGTCCTTGCGGGCCAGCATCTTGGCCACGTCGATCTTGACGTCGGAGGCCGTGATGCCGTGGTCGGCAAAGTGCTTGTTGGCGTGCTCGAAGTGCTCGGACGACTGCAGCAGCGCCTTGGAGGGGATGCAACCCACGTTGGTGCAGGTGCCGCCCGGGGCCGGGCCGCCCTTGCCGTTCTTCCATTCGTCGATGCAGGCGACCTGGAAACCGAGTTGGGCGGCGCGGATCGCGGCGATGTAGCCGCCGGGGCCGCCGCCGATGACGACGACGTCAAATGCTTGGGACATGGTGAGAAATTCCTGGATTGAAATGGAACAACGCCCCGCGGGCGGGGCGTTGGCTGTGGCTGCGCGCGATCAGATGTCGAACAGCAGGCGCGACGGGTCTTCCAGCGCTTCCTTCATCGCGACCAGGCCCAGCACGGCTTCGCGGCCGTCGATGATGCGGTGGTCGTAGCTCATCGCCAGGTAGTTGATCGGGCGGATCACGATCTGGCCGTTCTCCACCACCGCGCGGTCCTTGGTAGCATGCACGCCCAGGATGGCCGACTGCGGCGGGTTGATGATGGGCGTGGACAGCATGGAGCCGAACGTGCCGCCGTTGGAGATCGAGAAGGTGCCGCCGGTCATCTCCTCGATGCCGAGCTTGCCGTCCGCGGCCTTCTTGCCGTACTCGGCGATTTTCTTCTCGATCGCGGCGAAGCTCATCTGGTCGGCGTTGCGCAGGATGGGCACCACCAGGCCACGCGGCGAACCGACCGCGATGCCGATGTCGAAGTAGCCGTGGTAGACGATGTCGTTGCCGTCGACCGATGCGTTGAGCACCGGGTACTTCTTGAGCGCATGGACTGCGGCCTTCACGAAGAAGCTCATGAAGCCGATCTTGACGCCGTGTTCCTTGGTGAACTGGTCCTGGAACTTCTTGCGCATCTCCATGACCGGCGCCATGTTGACTTCGTTGAAGGTGGTCAGGATGGCATTGGTCGACTGCGATTGCAGCAGCCGCTCGGCCACGCGGGCGCGCAGGCGGCTCATGGGCACGCGCTGCTCGGGGCGGTCGCCCAGGTCGGGCGCCACGGGGGCGGCCACCTGCGGCAGCGCGGCCTTGGGCGCGCCCGTCGGGATCGCCACGGGGGCGGGGGCGGGCTTGGCTGCGCCTGCGGCCACGGCGCCCAGCACGTCGCCCTTGGTCACGCGGCCGTCCTTGCCGGTGCCGGCCACGGCGCTGGCGGGCAGGTTGTTCTCGGCCAGCAGCTTGGCGGCGGCCGGCATGGCCACGTCGCCCTTGCTGCCGCCGGCGGCCGGTGCCGCAGCGGGTGCGCTGGCGGCAGCCGGCGCGGGAGCTGCAGCCGCCGCCGCAGGTGCGGCAGCGGGCGCGGCGGATGCAGCCGCACCGGCCTTGCCTTCGGTATCGATCTTTGCGATCAGCTGGTCGGCCACCACGGTGGCACCGTCACCCTGCACGATCTCGGCCAGCACGCCGGCGGCGGGCGCCGGCACTTCGAGCACGACCTTGTCGGTCTCGATCTCGATCAGGATCTCATCGATGGCCACGGCCTCGCCGGCCTTCTTCTTCCACTGCAACATCGTGGCTTCTGCCACCGATTCCGACAGTTGCGGAACCTTCACTTCAACGATCGCCATTTTTCTGTTTCCGGTTTGTTCTGTTCAGACAGGGTTCACTTGGTCAGCACGAAGCCCTTGAGCTTGGCAAAGGCGGCATCGACCAGCGCCTTCTGCTGTTCCTGGTGCAGGTGCGCGTAGCCGACGGCCGGAGAGGCCGAGGCGGCGCGGCCGGCATAGCCCAGCTTCTGGCCTTCGCTCATGTTCTCGTGGATGTAGTGCTGCACGAAGAACCAGGCGCCCTGGTTCTGCGGCTCGTCCTGGCACCACACCACATCCACCAGGCTCGGGTACTTCTTGAGTTCGGTGGCGAAGGCCTTGTGCGGGAACGGGTACAGCTGCTCGACGCGGATGATGGCCACGTCGTCCGAACCCCTCTCCTCGCGCTTCTTGACGAGGTCGTAGTAGACCTTGCCCGAGCAGGCGATGACGCGCTTGACCTTGGCCGCGCCCTTGGCGATGGCTTCGCTCTGGTCGGGGATGACGGTCTGGAAGCTGCCCTTGGTGAACTCGGACAGCGGCGAGGTCGCGTCCTTGTTCCGCAGCAGCGACTTGGGCGTCATGATGATCAGCGGCTTGCGCAGGTTGCGGACCTGTTGGCGGCGCAGCACGTGGAAGATCTGGCTGGCCGTCGTCGGCTGCACGATCTGCATGTTGGTGTCGGCCGCCAGCTGCATGAAGCGCTCCAGGCGGGCCGAGCTGTGCTCGGGCCCCTGGCCTTCGTAGCCGTGCGGCAGCATCAGCGTGATGCCGTTGACGCGGCCCCACTTCACCTCGCCGGAGGCGATGAACTGGTCGATCACGACCTGCGCGCCATTGACGAAGTCGCCGAACTGGGCTTCCCAGATCACCAGCGTGTTGGGGTCGTTGGAGGCGTAGCCGTATTCGAAGCCCAGCACCGCCTCTTCGGACAGGATGGAGTCGATCACGACGAAGGGCGCCTGGCCATCGGCCGCGTGGTGCAGCGGCGTGTAGGTGCCGGTGTCCCACTTCTCGCGGTTCTGGTCGTGGATCACGGCGTGGCGGTGCGTGAACGTGCCGCGGCCGCAATCCTCGCCCGACAGGCGCACCGGGTAGCCGCTGGCCACCAGCGAGGCGAAGGCCATGTGCTCGCCCATGCCCCAGTCGACGTTGATCTCGCCGCGGCCCATGGCGGCGCGGTCGGCGTAGACCTTCTTGACCAGCTGGTGCGGGGTGACGCTGTCCGGGATCGTGGTGATGCGTTCGGCCAGGCGCTTCCACTCGGTCAGCGGAATGGCGGTGTCGCCGGCATCGGTCCAGCGCTTGTTGAGGAAGGGCGACCAGTCGACCGCGTACTTGCTCTTGAAGTTGCTGATGGTGATGGCTTCGGCGTGCTTGCCCGAGTCCATGGCGGCGCGGTAGGCCTTGACCAGGTCGTCGCCCAGCGTGTCGCCCAGGCCTTGCGCGGCCAGCTTGTCGGCGTACAGCTTGCGCGTGCCGGGGTGCTGGGCGATCTTCTTGTACATCAGCGGCTGCGTCAGGCTGGGCGTGTCCTGCTCGTTGTGGCCCAGCTTGCGGAAGCAGACGATGTCGACGACCACGTCCTTGTTGAACTCCTGGCGGTAGTCCAGCGCGAACTGCGTGGCCAGCACGACGGCTTCGGGATCGTCGCCGTTCACGTGCAGCACGGGCGCTTCGATCATCTTGACGACGTCGGTGCAGTACAGCGTGGAGCGGCTGTCGCGCGGGTCGCTGGTGGTGAAGCCGATCTGGTTGTTGATGACGATGTGGACCGTGCCGCCGGTGTAGTAACCGCGCGTCTGGGCCAGCGCCAGCGTTTCCATGATGACGCCCTGGCCGGCGAAGGCCGCGTCGCCGTGCACCAGCACGGGCAGCACGCTGTCGCCTTCGGTGTCGCCACGGCGGTCCAGGCGTGCCTTGACCGAGCCTTCGACCACCGGGTTCACGATTTCCAGGTGCGAGGGGTTGAAGGCCAGCGACAGGTGGACCGGGCCGCCAGGCGTGGACACGTCGCTGGAGAAGCCCTGGTGGTACTTCACGTCACCGGCCGGCAGCTCCTCGGGTGCGGTGTGGTCGAACTCGGCGAACAGGTCGGCCGGCAGCTTGCCGAGGATGTTGACCAGCACGTTCAGGCGGCCACGGTGGGCCATGCCGATCACGACCTCCTGCACGCCGCGCTTGCCGGCTTCCTGCACCAGCTCGTCCATGGAGGCGATGAAGCTCTCGCCGCCTTCCAGCGAGAAGCGCTTCTGGCCCACGTACTTGGTGTGCAGGAAGCGCTCCAGGCCTTCGGCCGCGGTCAGGCGGTCGAGGATGTCCTTCTTCTTCTGCGCGTCGAAGTTGGGCTTGCTGCGGATGCTTTCCAGCCGCTGCTGCCACCAGCGCTTCTCGTTCTGGTCGGTGGCATACATGTACTCGGCGCCGATGGCACCGCAGTACGTCTCGCGCAGCGCGTTCGTGAGGTCGCGCAGCGACATCGTGTTCTTGCCGAAGAACGTGTTGCTGGTGTTGAACACGATCTCCTGGTCGGCGTCGGAGAAGCCGTAGAACGACAGTTCCAGCTCAGGGATGTCGTCGCGCACATCGCGCTTCAAGGGATCCAGGTCGGCCCAGCGTGCACCCACGTTGCGGTAGGCGGCGATCAGCTGCTGCACGGCCGTGCGCTTGCGGCCCATCTCGGAGTCGGCGCCGCTGGCCACCACGACGGTGGTCTGGCCTTGCTTGGCCCGTTCGGCGAAGGCGTTGACGACCGGCAGATGCGGCACGTCGCGCATGTTGGTGCCATCGACGGCGGGCACGTGCTGCAGCGCGTCGAAGTACTCGCGCCAGTTGTCGGGCACGCTGCCCGGGTTGGCGAGGTAGTTCTCGTAGAGCTCTTCGACGTAGGGCGCGTTGCCCCCGAAGAGATAGGTGTTGTTCAGGTACGCCGAGTAGATCGACGGTGGCGTTGCACTCATTGCGCTGACCTCCGCTCCCCTTGGGGGAACATTAGCTGGTGAATTAACCTTCCGCGGCACGGCTGAACCGGTTGGCGGATGCGACTGTGGCTAGGAAGGGCCTTAGTTCGGCGCGGATTATCACACCGAAAACTCGAGGGGGCGCGCCAGGCCGGGGCCTGTTGCGCCGATCTCACGCAGCGTGCGGTGTCGCTGCGCAGGCGTGTCAGCGCCCCACGAGGTCGCGGATCTGCTGCAGCGCGCCGGGATCTTCCATGGTCGTGAGGTCGCCCGTGTCGCGCCCTTCGCAGACGGCCTGGATCGCGCGGCGCAACAGCTTGCCGCTGCGCGTCTTGGGCAGCAGCCCGACGAACTGCACGCGCGCAGGCCGCGCCAGCGCGCCGAGCTGGCCGTCGACCACCTTCATGATCTCGCCCTCCAGCCGCAGCCTGGCCGCGTCGTCGCCGAGCCCGCTGGCGTCCCGCGCCACGACGAAGGCCATGGCCACCTGGCCCTTGAGCGGATCGGCCACGCCGACCACGGCCACCTCGGCCACGTTGGGGTGGCCCGAGATGCTCTCCTCGATCTCGCGCGTGCCCAGGCGGTGGCCGGCCACGTTGATCACGTCGTCGGTGCGGCCCAGGATGTAGTAGTAGCCGTCGGCATCGCGCACGCCCCAGTCGAAGCTGCTGTAGACGCGCTTGCCGGGGATGCTGTCCCAGTAGGTCGTGACGAAGCGCGCGTCGTCGCGCCACACGGTCTGCATGAAGCCGGGCGGCGTCGGGCCCTGGATGACGACCACGCCCTTCTGGCCGGGTGCCGTGAGCTCTTCGCCCGTGGCCTCGTCGAGCAGGCGCACGTCGAAGCCATACATCGGCACGCCCGGGCTGCCGAACTTGCTGGGCATCTTCTCGACGCCGTTGGCCACCGTCATGAGCGGCCAGCCGGTCTCGGTCTGCCAGTAGTTGTCGATGACGGGCACGCCCAGGGCCTCGCTGATCCAGCGGCCCGTGGGCTCGTCCAGCGGCTCGCCCGCCAGGAACAGCGCCCGCAGGCTGGAGACGTCGTACTTGCCGAGATGGGCAGGGTCTTGCTTCTTGAGCACGCGCACGGCCGTGGGCGCGCTGAACATCACCGTGGCCTTGTACTTCTCGACCAGCGACCACCAGATGCCCGGGTCGTTGCCGCCGTCCAGCCCGCGCGTGGGAAGGCCTTCGTACAGGATGGTGGCCATGCCGCCGATCAGCGGACCGTAGACGATGTAGCTGTGCCCCACGACCCAGCCGATGTCGCTGGTGCAGAAGAAGGTCTCGCCCGGCTTGCCCATGAAGATGTGCGGCAGGCTGGCAGCCAGCGCCACGGCGTAGCCGCCGGTGTCGCGCTGCACGCCCTTGGGCTTGCCCGTGGTGCCGCTGGTGTACAGCGTGTAGCTGGTGTGCGTGGCGTCGACCCAGGCACACGGGACCGTGGTGTCCAGATGCTGCGCGCGCAGTGCCGCGTAGTCATGGTCGCGGCCGGGCGTGCGCTCCATCGGCGCGAGGCCCCGGTCGACCAGCAGCACCGCCGGGGGCTTGTGGTGCGCCAGGCGGATGGCCTCGTCCAGCAGCGGCTTGTAGGGGATCACCTTGCCGCCGCGCGAGCCGGCATCGGCGCTGACGATCACCTTGGGTTCGGCGTCGTCGATGCGCGATGCCAGCGAGCCGGAAGCGAAGCCGCCGAACACCACCGAATGGATGGCGCCGATGCGCGCGCAGGCCAGCATGGCGAACACCGCCTCGGGCACCATGGGCATGTAGACCTGCACGCGGTCTCCCTGCACCACGCCGAGCGCCAGCAGCGCCGCGGCCATGCGCTGCACCTCGGCATGCAGTTCGGCGAAGCTGTAGGTCTTCTCCACGCCGGTCTCGGTGGAGACATGGATCAGCGCGGCCTGCCCGGCGCGCGTGGCCAGGTGCCGGTCCACGGCGTTGTGGCACAGGTTGGTGGTGCCGCCCGCGAACCAGCGCGTGAACGGCGCGCGGCTGTCGTCGCAGATGGTTCGGGGCGCCTGCTGCCAGTCGATCAGCCGCGCCTGCTCGGCCCAGAAGGCATCGCGGTCTTGGAGCGAGCGGCGGTAGAACTCTGCGTAGGCGGACATGTCTTCCTCGGTTGTTGGAGTGCGGGCGCGCGCAGCATGCCCGCGCGGGCCGCGTCCACGCAATCGGGTGTTGCACTCGGATACTGCGCTGGCACAATTTGTCGATGCCCGCCGCGACGCATTCCGCCACCATGCCCTGCCGAGGGATGCGGACGTGAGCCCGCGGGACAAGCCGGCCATCTTCCAGCTGCTGGCCCTGCTCGAGGCCCGCTACGCCATGCGCGTGCTGTGGGCCCTGCGCGATGGCCATGCCCAGACCTTCCGGCTGCTGCAGGACAGCGTGGGCGGTGTCACGCCCAACACGCTGAACACGCGCATCAAGGAATTGCGCGAGGCCGGCCTGCTCACGCACGGCAGCGAGGGCTACCTGCTCACACCCGCCGGCACCGACCTGGTCCGCCGGCTCGGCGAATTGCCGGCCTTCGCCCACAAGTGGGCCACCGCGCGCCCACGCCGGGCGCCCGCCGCCCCACCCACCACACCCCCCGGAGGAGAACCCGATGCACCACCACCTGCGGCCTGAAGCCGCGCTACCCGAGGACCACGCAGACGCCGTGCTGGTCGGCCGCGTCTGGCAGGAAGGCCTGGGTGCCGTGCTGGTCCAGGTGCGCGCCGATGGCGTGTACGACCTGTCGCGCCTGGACCCCACCTGCAGCGCCCTGCTCGAACACGACGATCCCGCCGCGGCCGTGCGCGAGCACGGCGGCGAGCGCATCGCCGACACCGCGGCCGTGCTGGCCAACTCTGCCTGGGACGCACGCGACCCCGCCCTGCCCTGGCTGCTGGCGCCCTGCGACCTGCAGGCCATCAAGGCGGCCGGCGTGACCTTCGTGGCCTCCATGCTCGAACGCGTGATCGAGGAGCAGGCCCGCGGCGACGCCGGCCGCGCCGAAGCCGTGCGCCGCGCCGTGGTCGGCGTGATCGGCGACAACCTGGCCAGCATCCGCCCCGGCTCCGAAGAGGCCATGCGGCTCAAGGAGGTGCTGATCGCCCAGGGCGCCTGGTCGCAGTACCTGGAGGTCGGCATCGGACCGGACGCCGAGATCTTCACCAAGTCGCAGCCGCTCAGCGCGGTGGGCACGGGCGCCGAGGTCGGCATCCACCCCGGCAGCGCCTGGAACAACCCCGAGCCCGAGGTGGTGCTGGCCATCGACAGCAATGGCCGCGTCAAGGGCGCGGCGCTGGGCAACGACGTGAACCTGCGCGACTTCGAGGGCCGCAGCGCGCTGCTCTTGGGCAAGGCCAAGGACAACAACGGCTCGTGCGCCATCGGCCCCTTCATCCGCCTGTTCGACGCGCAGTTCGGCATCGACGACGTGCGCCGCTGCGACCTGACCATGCGCGTGACCGGCGAGGACGGCTTCGCCATGGATGGCGCCAGCAGCCTGTCCAGGATCAGCCGCGACCCGCTCGACCTGGCCGGCCAGGCCATCGGCAAGAACCACCAGTATCCCGACGGGCTGGTGCTGTTCCTGGGCACCATGTTCGCGCCCACGCAGGACCGCCACGGCCCCGGCCAGGGCTTCACCCACGCCATCGGCGACGTGGTGACGGTGGCCACGCCGCGCCTGGGGCTGCTGGCCAACCGCGTCAACCACAGCGACAAGGTCGCGCCCTGGACCTATGGCGCCGGCGCACTGATGCGCGACCTGGGCCGCCGGGGGCTGCTGGCATAATCGCCCGCTTTTCGCGCGCCCCTTTCCGGGGCGCCGCCACTTTCAGGAGCCCCGCATGACCACCACCGCTTCCGGACTGCAATTTGAGGACACCACCGTGGGCTCCGGCGCCGAGGCCAAGGCCGGCCAGCACGTCACCGTGCACTACACCGGCTGGCTCTACAACGACGGCCAGCAAGGCGCCAAGTTCGACTCCAGCCGCGACCGCAACGACCCCTTCGAGTTCGGCCTGGGCGCCGGCATGGTCATCCGCGGCTGGGACGAAGGCGTGGCCGGCATGAAGGTCGGCGGCCAACGCACGCTGATCATCCCGGCCGAACTGGGCTACGGCGCGCGCGGCGCCGGCGGCGTGATCCCGCCGAACGCCACGCTCAAGTTCGACGTGGAACTGCTGGCCGTCGCCTGAGCGCGGCAAGCACCGCACGGGCCGGCAACACGCCGGCTTTTTTTCGCCTTCCGTGCGGCTCG
The DNA here is from genome assembly GCF_001422445.1 of Pseudorhodoferax sp. Leaf274. Lineage (GTDB taxonomy): Bacteria > Pseudomonadota > Gammaproteobacteria > Burkholderiales > Burkholderiaceae_C > Pseudorhodoferax. The sequence goes on along the minus strand of NZ_LMNA01000030.1, from coordinate 521,703 downwards.
ACCCTTGAAACGACAGGGTCAATCCCTAACTGTTAGCCGTTGTGACCTTTTTCAAGCCATTCAAGCGCATGACAGACCCGACCCAACCGAACGACAAGTCCGCCGAGCAAGCCCCCTACACGCCCGAGGAACGCGAAGCTGCGGCATTCGCCACCGAGGCCGACGTGCTGGCCCAGACCCAGGCCGAACTGGCCACGCTCAAGGCCAAGAGCGCCGAACTGGCCGACCAGTTCCTGCGCGCCAAGGCCGAGGCAGAGAACGCGCGCCGCCGTGCCGAGGACGAGATCGCCAAGTCGCGCAAGTTCGCCGTCGAAGGCTTTGCCGAGAGCCTGCTGCCGGTGGTGGACAGCCTGGAAACAGGCCTGTCGCACACCGACGCCACGGTGGCCCAGGTGCGCGAAGGCGCCGAGGCCACGCTGCGCCAGCTCAGGAGCGCGCTGGAGCGCAACAAGGTGCTGCAGATCAATCCCGCCGCGGGCGAGAAGTTCGATCCGCACCAGCACCAGGCCATCAGCATGGTGCCCGGCACCGGCCAGGAACCCAATACCGTGGTCGGCGTGCTGCAAAAGGGCTACCTGATCGCCGAGCGCGTGCTGCGTCCTGCGCTGGTGACGGTGGCTGCACCGCAGTAAGCCTGCGATCTGCACCGGCGATCCACACCCAGCCCCCTTGAAACCCACCGGGTTATCCACAAGTTAGCAACAGTCGGCAGCGGCACAGGCCGCTGGCCCACAGTCACCAAACATCTCAGGAAGAGCAGGAGAAACCACCATGGCAAGAATCATTGGCATCGACCTTGGCACCACCAACAGCTGCGTGTCCATCATCGAGGGCAACACGCCCAAGGTCATCGAGAACTCCGAGGGCGCGCGCACCACGCCGTCCATCGTCGCCTACCAGGAAGACGGCGAAGTGCTGGTCGGTGCCTCGGCCAAGCGCCAGGCCGTGACCAACCCCAAGAACACGCTGTACGCGGTCAAGCGCCTGATCGGCCGCAAGTTCACCGAGAAGGAAGTGCAGAAGGACATCGACCTGATGCCCTACCAGATCGTGGCCGCCGACAACGGCGACGCCTGGGTGCAGGTGCGCGGCAACAAGATCTCGGCCCAGCAGGTCTCCGCCGACATCCTGCGCAAGATGAAGAAGACCGCCGAGGACTACCTGGGCGAGCCCGTGACCGAGGCCGTGATCACGGTGCCGGCCTACTTCAACGATGCCCAGCGCCAGGCCACCAAGGACGCCGGCCGCATCGCCGGCCTGGAAGTCAAGCGCATCATCAACGAGCCGACCGCTGCCGCACTGGCCTTCGGCATGGACAAGCAGGAAAAGGGCGACCGCAAGATCGCCGTGTATGACCTGGGCGGCGGCACGTTCGACGTGTCGATCATCGAGATCGCCGACGTCGACGGCGAGAAGCAGTTCGAGGTGCTGTCCACCAACGGCGACACCTTCCTGGGCGGCGAAGACTTCGACCAGCGCATCATCGACTACATCATTGCCGAGTTCAAAAAGGAACAGGGCGTCGACCTGTCCAAGGACGTGCTGGCCCTGCAGCGCCTGAAGGAAGCGGCCGAGAAGGCCAAGATCGAGCTGTCCAACAGCGCCGCGACCGACATCAACCTGCCCTACGTGACGGCCGATGCCTCCGGCCCCAAGCACCTGAACATCAAGCTCTCGCGCGCCAAGCTCGAGGCCCTGGTCGAAGAGCTGATCGAACGCACCATCGCGCCCTGCCGCACGGCCATCAAGGACGCCGGCGTGTCGGTGTCCGACATCCACGACGTGATCCTGGTCGGCGGCATGACCCGCATGCCCAAGGTGCAGGACAAGGTCAAGGAGTTCTTCGGCCGCGAGCCGCGCAAGGACGTGAACCCCGACGAAGCCGTCGCCGTGGGCGCGGCCATCCAGGGCCAGGTGCTGTCGGGCGACCGCAAGGACGTGCTGCTGCTGGACGTGACGCCGCTGTCGCTGGGCATCGAGACGCTGGGTGGCGTGATGACCAAGATGATCACCAAGAACACCACCATCCCGACGAAGTTCGCGCAGACCTTCTCGACCGCCGACGACAACCAGCCGGCCGTGACGATCAAGGTGTTCCAGGGCGAGCGCGAGATGGCCACCGGCAACAAGCTGCTGGGCGAGTTCAACCTCGAGGGCATCCCGCCGGCAGCGCGCGGCACGCCGCAGATCGAGGTGTCGTTCGACATCGACGCCAACGGCATCCTGCACGTGGGCGCCAAGGACAAGGGCACAGGCAAGGAAAACAAGATCACCATCAAGGCGAACTCGGGCCTGTCCGAAGCCGAGATCCAGCAGATGGTGAAGGACGCCGAGCTCAACGCGGCCGACGACAAGAAGAAGCTCGAGCTGATCCAGGCCCGCAACCAGGGCGAGGCTTCGGCGCACAGCGTGAAGAAGAGCCTGGCCGAGCACGGCGACAAGCTGGAAGCCTCCGAGAAGGAAGCGATCGAGTCCGCGCTGAAGGCGCTGGACGAGGCGCTCAAGGGCGAGGACAAGGCCGCCATCGACGAGAAGACCACGGCGCTGATGACGGCGTCCGCCAAGCTCGGCGAGAAGGTCTATGCCGACATGCAGGCCAAGCAGGCCGCCGAAGGCGCAGCGGCGGCCGGTGCCGCCGGTGCGGCCGGCGCTGCCCCGGGTGCCGAGCAGCAGGCCTCGGCCAAGCCGGCGGACGACGATGTGGTCGACGCCGAGGTCAAGGAAGTCAAGAAGGGCTGATCCGGCCCGCCCGCACGCCGCGCCGCAGCCATCGAGGGGCTGCGCGCGGCGTTCCCGTTTGACCGAGAGCGCAGAGCCGACCCGAACGAACCATGTCCAAACGCGATTACTACGAAGTCCTCGGGGTGCCCAAGAACGCCTCGGAAGACGAAATCAAGAAGGCCTATCGCAAGCTGGCGATGAAGCACCACCCGGACCGCAACCAGGGTGACAGCGCCAAGACGGCCGAAGAGAAGTTCAAGGAGGCCAAAGAGGCCTACGAAATGCTGACCGACGGTCAGAAGCGCGCCGCCTACGACCAGTTCGGCCATGCCGGCGTGGACCCGAACATGCGCGGCCCCGGTGGCCCGGGTGCGGAAGGCTTCGGCGGCTTCGCCGAGGCCTTCGGCGACATCTTCGGCGACATGTTCGGCCAGCAGCGCGGGCGCGGCGGCGCCGGCGGTGGCCGCCAGGTGTTCCGCGGCAGCGACCTGTCGTACGCGATGGAGATCACGCTCGAAGAGGCCGCGCGCGGCAAGGACGCGCAGATCCGCATCCCGAGCTGGGAAGCCTGCGACACCTGCCACGGCAGTGGCGCCAAGCCCGGCACCCAGCCCAAGACCTGCACCACCTGCAACGGCCAGGGGGCCGTGCAGATGCGCCAGGGCTTCTTCAGCGTGCAGCAGACCTGCCCCACCTGCCGCGGCACCGGCAAGATCATTCCCGAGCCGTGCAGCGCCTGCCATGGCCAGGGCAAGATCAAGAAGCAGAAGACGCTGGAGGTGAAGATCCCCGCCGGCATCGACGACGGCATGCGCATCCGCTCGGTCGGCAACGGCGAGCCGGGGTCCAACGGCGGCCCGCCGGGCGACCTGTACATCGAGATGCGCATCAAGAAGCACGACATCTTCGAGCGCGATGGCGGCGACCTGCACTGCACCGTGCCCGTGAGCTTCATCACGGCGGCGCTGGGCGGCGAGATCGAGGTGCCCACGCTGTCGGGCAAGGCCGCGATCGACATCCCCGAAGGCACCCAGGCCGGCAAGCAGTTCCGCCTGCGCGGCAAGGGCATCAAGGGCGTGCGCGAGAGCTACCCGGGCGACCTGTACTGCCACATCGCGGTGGAGACGCCGGTGAAGCTGACAGAGCACCAGCGCAAGCTGCTGCGCGAGCTGGAAGACTCGCTGCGCAAGGGCGGGGGCAAGCATTCGCCCTCGGGCGAGAGCTGGACCGACCGGCTGAAGAAGTTCTTCAGCGCTTGATGAACGACGCGGGCCTTGAGCCCGCGTTTTCTTTGGGCACTCAGAACAGGCTGGCCTGACCGTCCAGCGACGGACGGCGGAACAGGCCGAGGTCTGACGCTGCACGCTCGCGGTTGAAGCCCAGCTTCGCGCAGGCCTTCTCGAAGCGCTGGCGGATCAACTCGGCCCAGATGCCGCTGCCCTTCATGCGCGTGGCGAAATCGCTGTCGTAGTCCTTGCCGCCGCGCATCTCCTGCACGCGCGCCATCACGCGCTCGGCCCGGTCGGGCAGGTGCAGCGCCAGCCATTCGCGGAACAGCGGCGCCACCTCCCAGGGCAGGCGCAGCACGGTGTAGAAGGCGCTGCGCGCGCCGGCCTCCCACGCGGCGGCCAGCACCTGCTCCATGTCTTCGGTGACGAACGGGATCTGCGGCGCCACGCTCACGCCCACCGGCACGCCGGCCTCTGCCAGCGTGCGGATGGTGCGCAGGCGGCGCTGCGGCGAGGCCGCGCGCGGCTCCAGCGTGCGTGCGATGCCGGCATCCAGCGTGGTGATGGTCACGTAGACGGCGGCGAGCTGCTGCGCTGCCATGGGGGCCAGCAGGTCGAGGTCGCGCTCCACGCCGCTGGACTTGGTGATCAGCGAGAACGCGTGCCGGGCGTCCTGCAGCACCTCGATCACGCTGCGCGTGAGCCGCAATTCGCGCTCGACCGGCTGGTAGCAGTCGGTCACCACGCCGATGACCAGGCCCTGCGGCACATAGCGCGGCCGCGCCAGCTCGCTGCGCAGCAGCTGCGCGATGTTGCGCTTGGCGATGATCTTGGTCTCGAAGTCCAGGCCCGGCGACAGGTTCAGGTAGCTGTGGGTGGGGCGTGCAAAACAGTAGATGCAACCGTGCTCGCAGCCGCGGTAGGGGTTGATGGACTGCTCGAAGTAGATGTCGGGCGACTGCTGCTGCACGATGGCGCTCTTCGCGTCCTCGAAGATCACCTCGGTCTGCAGTGGCGCACCGGCCTCGGCGCCCTGCTCCTGCAGCGTGCCCCAGCCGTCGTCGAAGGCGTTGCGCGCGTCCCTGGAAAAGCGGTGCGCGATCTGCGTGGCGGCGCCGCGGCCCTTGAGCGCGGCGACAGGAATGGAGGTCTCGCGGGCCATGGCTTGAGTACTGGTTGTTTAACCAGTATATTGTGCAGGCTTCGGAGCGGCAAGCGGCGTTGTCGATTTCCAGCCCGCCGCTTCGTCGTGCCCCTGTCCCCCAACCCCTCACAGGAGTTTCCATGGCCCGCGTCAGCACCTACCTCAACTTCAACCGCAAGACGGAAGAAGCCTTCGACTTCTACCGCAGCGTGTTCGGCGGCGAGTTCATCGGCGGCGTGCACCGCATGGGCGAGGCGCCGGCCATGCCGGGCCAGCCGTCGCTGCCCGATGCCGACAAGCAGCTCGTCATGCATGTGGAGCTGGCCACGCTCGGCGGGCACGTGCTGATGGGCACGGACGCACCCGAGTCCATGGGCTTTCAGCTCACCCAGGGCAACAACGTGCACATCAACCTCGAGCCCGACACGCGTGGCGACACCGACCGGCTGTTCGCCGCGCTGTCGCAAGGCGGCAAGGTCGAAATGCCGCTGCAGGAGATGTTCTGGGGCGACTACTTCGGCAGCCTGACCGACCGCTTCGGCACCTGCTGGATGTTCAACTGCGCAAGCAAGACCTGAGATGGCGAACTCCCCCGCCCTGCCCTGCCGCGCCGGCGTGATCCCCTGCCTGCGCTACCGCGACGCGCATGCCGCGATCGCCTGGCTCTGTACCGCGTTCGGCTTCGAGCGCCATGCGGTGCACCTCGACGACCAGGGCCTGGTCGCCCATGCACAACTCGTGTTCGGCAACGGCATGGTCATGCTCGGCTCGGTGAGTCCCGAGCCCACGCCGTGGGGTCGCCTGATCCGCCAGCCCGACGAGATCGGCGGCGCCGAGACGCAGTCCGCCTTCCTGGTGGTGTCCGATCCCGATGCGGTCTATGCGCGCGCCAAGGCCGCGGGCGCGAGGATCCTGCTGGAGATCAAGGACGAGGACTATGGCGCGCGCGGCTTCACCTGCGCCGATCCGGAGGGCCATGTCTGGAACTTCGGCAACTACGATCCGTGGACCAGCGCGCCCTGACCTCCAACTGACCCCGGGTAGACGGGCCGAAAAAGCTTGCGCCGGAAGGGAAACACCAAAGGGGACGCCATCATCCATCGATAAAATTGATCGAGATGTCCCTGGCCCTGCTCGTCCTCATTCCCTTCCTCGGCAGTGTCCTCGCGATGTTCATGCCGTCGTACGCCCGCAACCGCGAGGCGACGCTGGCCGGCCTGGTGGCGCTGGGCTGTGCCATCCACCTGGGCATGCAGTTCCCGCAGCTGGCCGATGGCAACGTGCTGCGCGAGGAATACCTGTGGCTGCCCACGCTGGGCGTGAACCTCGTGCTGCGGCTCGACGGCTTCGCGTGGCTGTTCGGCATGCTGGTCACCGGCATCGGCACGCTGGTGGTGCTGTACGCGCGCTACTACCTGTCGGCCTCCGACCCGGTCCCGCGCTTCTTCTCGTTCTTCCTGGCCTTCATGGGCTCCATGATGGGCGTGGTGCTGTCGGGCAACCTCGTGCAGATGGTGCTGTTCTGGGAGTTGACCAGCCTGTTCTCCTTCCTGCTGATCGGCTACTGGCACCACCGCAAGGATGCGCGCCGCGGCGCGCGCATGGCGCTCACGGTCACGGGCGCGGGCGGGCTGTGCCTGTTCGCGGGCGTGCTGCTGCTGGGCCGCATCGCCGGCAGCTACGACCTCGATGCCGTGCTGGCCGCAGGTGCGCAGATCAAGGCCCATGCGCTCTACCCCGCCGCGCTCGTGCTGGTGCTGCTGGGCGCCTTCACCAAGAGCGCGCAGTTCCCGTTCCACTTCTGGCTGCCGCGCGCGATGGCGGCGCCCACGCCGATCTCGGCCTACCTGCATTCGGCCACCATGGTCAAGCTCGGCGTGTTCCTGCTGGCACGGCTGTGGCCGGCGCTGGCGGGCACCGAGCAGTGGTTCTGGCTGGTCGGCGGCGCCGGCGCCATCACGCTGCTGCTGGGCGCCTACGTGGCGATGTTCCAGAACGACCTCAAGGGGCTGCTGGCGTACTCGACCATCTCGCACCTGGGCCTGATCACGCTGCTGCTGGGCATGAACAGCCCCATGGCCACGGTCGCGGCCGTCTTCCACATCATGAACCATGCGACCTTCAAGGCCTCGCTGTTCATGGCCGCCGGCATCATCGACCACGAGACCGGCACGCGCGACATCCGCAAGCTCTCGGGCCTGGCCAGGCTCATGCCCATCACCGGCCTGCTGGCCATCATCGCAAGCGCCTCCATGGCCGGCGTGCCGCTGCTGAACGGGTTCCTGTCCAAGGAGATGTTCTTCGCCGAGACCGTGTTCCTGCAGTCCACGCCCTGGGTCGACCGCGCGCTGCCGGTGCTGGCCACGGTGGCCGGCCTGTTCAGCGTGGCCTACTCGGCGCGCTTCGTGTTCGATGTGTTCTTCGGCCCTTCTTGCATCGGCGCCGTGCCCAAGCCGCCGCACGAGCCGCCGCACTGGATGCGCGTGCCGGTCGAGCTGCTGGTGCTGGCCTGCCTGGTGGTGGGGGTGGCGCCGGAATGGTCGGTCGGCCCGCTGCTGGCCGCGGCCGCAGCCCCCGTGGTCGGCGGTGAGCTGCCCGAGTACAGCCTGGCGGTCTGGCACGGCTTCAACCTGCCGCTGGCCATGAGCTTCGTCGCGCTGGCCGGGGGCGCCGCGCTGTACCTCGTGCAGCGGCGCCAGCGCGAAGCCGGCCGCCTGTCACGCACGCCCGTGCTGCACCGTTTCGACGGCCAGCGCGTGTTCGAGAACCTGCTGGCCCGCGCTTCGGAGGCCGGCCGCCGCAGCCGCCGGCTGCTGGCCACCCAGCGCATGCAAACGCAGTTGCTGCTGCTGGTCTGCGTGGCGCTGGCCGGCGCCGGCGCCTCGCTGTGGTTCGCCCCGGCCACGCCCGGCGAGCGCTCGCCGCTGCCGTTCTCGCCCATGTTCGCCATGACCTGGGTGATCGGCTGCATCTGCGCCATCGGCGCCGCCTGGCAGGCCAAGTTCCACCGGCTGGCCTCGCTGATGCTGGCCGCCGGCGCCGGGCTGACCTGCTGCCTGACCTTCATCTGGTTCTCCGCCCCCGACCTCGCGCTCACGCAGCTGGTGGTCGAGGCCGTCACCACCGTGCTGATCCTGCTGGGCCTGCGCTGGCTGCCCATGCGCAGCAAGTTCGTCAAGCAGTCCGCGCGCGAGCGCATCCTGCCCTGGGGCCGGCGCGGCCGCGACCTGACCGTGGCCATCGCGGCGGGCTGCGGCATGGCGGCACTGGCCTGGCTGGTCATGACGCGCAACTTCCCGGGCAGCATCTCGCCCTTTTTCCTGGACCGTGCACTGACCGAGGGCGGCGGCACCAACGTGGTCAACGTGATGCTGGTCGACTTCCGCGGCTTCGACACCTTCGGCGAGATCACGGTGCTGGGCATCGTTGCGCTGACGGTCTATGCGCTGCTGCGGCGCTTCCGGCCTGCGCCCGAATCCATGGCGCTGCCGCCGCAGCAACTGGCCCAGTCCGACGACGGCAGCAGCGACGTGTTCAACCCGCGCCTGGCCAAGGACACCGCGGTGGGCTACCTCATGGTGCCGGCCGTGCTGGTGCGCCTGCTGCTGCCACTGGCGGTGCTGGTGTCGGTCTACTTCTTCCTGCGCGGCCACAACGCGCCGGGCGGCGGCTTCGTCGCCGGTCTGGTGATGTCGGTGGCGCTGCTGCTGCAGTACATCGTCTCGGGCACGGAGTGGGTGGAGGAGCACCTGCGCATCTACCCGCGCCGCTGGATCGCCATCGGCCTGCTGCTGGCACTGGCCACGGGCGCCGGCTCCATCGTGCTGCAGTACCCCTTCATGACCACGCACACCGCCCACGTGACGCTGCCGGTGCTGGGCGAACTGCACGTTCCCAGCGCACTGTTCTTCGACATCGGCGTGTTCGCGCTGGTGCTGGGCTCCACCATGCTGATCTTGACGAGCCTCGCCCACCAGAGCGTGCGCAGCCACCGCTGGTCCGAGGAGCAGGACCAGCGCCTGGCCGAAGCGCGCGCCGCCCTCTCCGGCAACAGCAGCGAGGACCACTGATTTGGAAGCCGTCCTCGCCATCGCCATCGGCGTGCTCACCAGTTCGGGCGTGTACCTGCTGCTGCGCCCACGTACCTTTCAGGTCATCATGGGCCTGACGCTGATCGCCTACGCCGTGAACCTGTTCATCTTCAGCATGGGCCGGCTCAAGGTCGACAGCGAGCCCGTGCTCGTGCCCGGCGTCATCGCCACGCTGGCCAACACGGCCGACCCCATGCCCCAGGCCCTGGTGCTGACGGCCATCGTGATCGGCTTCGCGATGACGGCGCTGTTCCTGGTCGTGATGCTGGCCTCGCGCGGCCTCACGGGCACCGACCATGTGGACGGCACCGAAAAGAGCGAAGGAGGGCAGGAATGAACAGCCTGCACCTGCTCTTCGACGACGCCATGCATCTGCTCGACCGGCTGCTGGAGTTCAGCATGCCGCACCTGATCGCGGCGCCCATCCTGCTGCCCATGCTGACGGCCGCGCTGATGCTGCTGCTGGACGAGCGCCACCGCCGCACCAAGGCCACGCTGACGGTGGTCTCCGGCCTGCTCGGCATGCTGGTCTCGCTGGCGTTGCTGCGCTGGGTCAATGCCGCCGCCACAGGCGACGGGCCGGGCTCGATCGGCGTGTACCTGTCCGGCAACTGGATGGCGCCGTTCGGCATCGTGCTGGTGGCCGACCGGCTCTCGACCATGATGGTCGCGCTCACGGGTGTGATCGCGTTCGCCGCCTCGATCTACTCCACCTCGCGCTGGGACCGTGCCGGCGTGCACTTCCACCCCATGCTGCAGCTGCAGCTGATGGGCCTGAACGGCGCGTTCCTGACGGGCGACCTGTTCAACCTCTTCGTCTTCTTCGAGGTCATGCTGGCCGCCTCGTACGGCCTGCTGCTGCACGGCTCGGGCCGCCAGCGCGTGCAGGCCGGCCTGCACTACATCGCCATCAACCTGGCGGCCTCGTCCATGTTCCTGATCGGCGCGGCCATGCTCTACGGCATGACTGGCACGCTCAACATGGCCGACCTGGGCCAGCGCATCGCCGCGCTCGACCCGGCCGACCGCGGCCTCGTGCACGCGGCCGCCGCCATCCTGGCCACGGCCTTCTTCGCCAAGGCCGGGGCCTGGCCGCTGAATTTCTGGCTGGTGCCTGCCTACGGCAGCGTGGTGGCACCGGTCGGCGCGGTGTTCGCGCTGCTGACCAAGCTGGGCGTGTACACCGTGCTGCGGCTGTGGAGCGTGCTGTTCGGCGTGGACGCCGGTGCCTCGGCCCAGTTCGGCCAGACCGCCATCCTGGGCCTGGGCCTGGTCACGCTGTTCGTCGGCGCGCTGGGCGTGCTGGGCACCCAGCGGCTGGCGCTGCTGGCCAGCTACAGCGTGCTGGTCTCGGCCGGCACGCTGCTGGCCGCCGTGGGCCTGGGCCAGGCCGCCGTCTGGGCCGGCGCGCTGTACTACCTCATGAGTTCCACGCTGGCCGTCAGCGCGCTGTTCCTGCTGGTCGACATCGTCGAACGCTGGCGCAACGGCTCCAGCGTGGCGCCGCATGCGGCCCGGGACGATGCGCCCTTCCTCAGCGAAGACCTGCGCCTGCTGTCCGACGTCAACCTGGACGACAACGCCCAGGCCCTGTATGGCCGCGCCATCCCGGCCGGCGTGGCCTTCCTGGGCCTGGCCTTCATCCTGTGCACGCTGCTGCTGGCCGGACTGCCGCCGCTGGCGGGCTTCGTCGGCAAGTTCGCCATGCTGTCGGGCCTGCTGCAGGCGCCCCAGCTCGGCCATGCCGGCATCGCCGTGATGGTGTTGCTGATCGGCGGCGGCTTCCTCACGCTGGTGGCGCTGTGCCGCGCAGGCATCCGCTACTTCTGGAACCAGCCGCACGCGCACATGCCCGCGCTGCCGGCGCTGGAGGTGCTGCCGGTGGCCGGGCTGCTGCTGGCCGCCATCGGCCTGACCATCGGCGCCGGCCCGGTCATGCAGCACGCCCAGGCCACGGCCCAGGTGCTGCATTCCGGCCTGCACTACCGCCAGGCCGTGATGGCAGCCAGCCCCGTGCCGCCGCCACCGTTGAAGGAGAAGACGCCATGAAGCGCCTGCTGCCCTCGCCGCCGCTGTCGGCCACGCTGTTCGTGGTCTGGCTGCTGCTGCACCAGTCGGTGGAGCCCAGCACGCTGCTGTCGGCCCTGGTGCTGGCGCTGGTGGTGCCGCTGATCACGCAAGGCCTGCGCCCGGCCACCGTGCGCATGCGCAAGCCTCGCGTGGCGCTGCGCCTGGCCGGCGCGGCAATCGCCGACATGCTCGTGTCGGCCAAGAACGTGGCCTGGCTCGTGCTCACGCGGCGCAACGTGCGGCTCAACAGCTACTTCGTCGTCGTGCCGCTGGAGCTGCGCGACCCCAACGGCCTCGCGGTGCTGGCCATGATCATGTGCCTGACGCCGGGCACCGCCTGGGGCGAACTGTCGCTGGACCGCAGCAAGCTGTTGATCCATGTGTTCGATCTGGTGGACGAGGACGACTTCATCGCCCGCCTGAAGCTGCGCTACGAACGCCCGCTGCTCGAGATCTTTCAACCGGAAGGGACCACGCCATGACACCCATCCTGTTCTGGGGCCTCAAGATCGCCCTGTTCCTGCTGGCCGTGGCCATGCTCTGCGCGCTGTTCAGGCTGCTGGTCGGCCCGGCCGCGCAGGACCGCGTGATGGCGCTGGACTGCCTGTACATCAACGGCATGCTGACCATGCTGGTGCTGGGCATCACCTACACCAGCAACGTCTACTTCGAGGCGGCGATGCTGATCGCGCTGTTCGGCTTCGTCGGCTCCACCGTGCTGGCCAAGTTCCTGCTGCGTGGCGAGGTGATCGAGTGAGGAGGCTGCCATGACCCCGCTGCCGATCTGGGCCGAGATCCTGACCGCGCTGTTCGCCGTGGCCGGCGCGGCCTTCGCCGCCATCGGCTCCTTTGGCCTGGTGCGCCTGCCCAGCTTCTACAACCGCATCCACGCCCCCACGCTGGGCGCCACCGCGGGCGCCTGGTGCGTGATGCTGGCAACCGTCGTCTACTTCTCGGTGCAGGGCACCAACCTGTTCCTGCACGCCATCCTGATCGCCCTGTTCGTGGCGCTGACGGCCCCGGTCACCACCATCTTCCTGATGCGCGCGGCCCTGTTCCGCGACCGGCAGAAGGGCGTGGACCTGCCGCACGCCAGCCACTCGCAGCCCCTGCCTCCCGACACCGGCGATTGAGGGGCACCGTGCCGCGCACCGCCTCGTTCTACTGCTTCGCCGCGCTGCCCGACTGCGCCGCGCGCGTGGAGCCCTTGCGCGCGCTGTGCGCGGCGCACGACGTGCGCGGCAACATCCTGCTGGCGCCCGAGGGCATCAACGGAAGCATCGCCGGCCAGGACGGCGCCGTGCAGGCGGTGCTCGACCACCTGCGTGCCGACCCGCGGCTGGCGGCCCTGGCCGTGCGCAGCGCCGCCTGCGCCAGCGTGCCGCTGCACCGCCTCAAGGTGCGCTGCAAGCGCGAGATCGTGACCATGGGCGTGCGCGGCCTGGACCCGGCCGGCCAGACCGGCGAGCACGTGCCGCCCGCGCAATGGAATGCGCTGCTGCAGCGCCCGGGCCTCGTGCTGCTGGACGTGCGCAACCGCTACGAGGTCGCCATCGGCAGCTTCGCCGATGCCGTCGATCCCGCAACCGCGGCCTTCACCGACTGGCCGGCCTGGATCGCCGCGCAATCGCAACCGGGCGGGCTGCTCGACGGCCAGCCGGCCGTCGCCATGTTCTGCACCGGCGGCATCCGCTGCGAGAAGGCATCCAGCCTGTTGCGTGCCCAGGGCTTTGCCGAGGTCTACCAGCTCGAGGGCGGCATCCTTAACTACCTGGAGCAGGTCGCGCCCGCGGACAGCCTGTGGCGCGGCGAGTGCTTCGTGTTCGACGAGCGCGTGTCCTTGGGCCACGGCCTGGCCGCCGGCACGCACAGCCTGTGCCGTTCGTGCCGCCAGCCGCTGGGCCTGGCCGACCGCACCTCGCCGCACTTCGTCGAAGGCGTGCAGTGCGCGCATTGCGCCACGCAGCGCAACGAAGGCCAGCGCGCCGGCTACCGGGAACGCCAGCGCCAGATGGAACTGGCCGCCACGCGCGACGGCACCCACCTCGGCCTGCCCGACCCGGCATGACGCCGCCGCCGCTGCCGCTGCTGTACTCGTTCCGCCGCTGCCCCTACGCCATGCGCGCGCGGCTGGCGCTGCTGGCCGCCGGCCAGGCCTGCGAGCTGCGCGAAGTGGTGCTGCGCGACAAGCCCCAGGCCCTGCGCAACGCCTCGCCCAAGGCCACCGTGCCGGTGCTGGTGCTGGCCGATGGCCAGGTCATCGACGAAAGCCTGGCCATCATGCAATGGGCGCTCGCACGCCACGACCCCCTGGGCTGGGGCCGCCCGAGCGAGGCGACGCCGGCGCAGATGCTGGAGCTGGTGGCAGCCAACGACACGCAGTTCAAGCCCCTGCTGGACCGCTACAAGTACCCAGAGCGCCATGGCGAGCCCGACGGCACGGCCGCACGCCAGGCCTGCCTGCCCTTCCTCATGGCGCTGCAGGCGCGGCTGCAGGCCGGCCCCTTCCTCTGCGGCGGCCACGCCACGCTGGCCGACGCCGCGCTGGCGCCCTTCGTACGGCAGTTCGCCGGCGTGGCGCCGGACTGGTTCGCCGCGCAGCCGTGGCCCGCGCTGCGGCAGTGGCTGGATGGCTGGCAACAGTCGGCGCTCTTCGCCAGCGCCATGCGAAGGCTGCCACCCTGGCAGCCGGGAGACGCCCCCACGGTCTTCGGCCCGGACGAGCCGTAGCGGCAGGCCTACTCGACCGTCACGTGGGCGGCCTTGATCACGGCCTCCCAGCGCGCCTTGTCCTTGGCGATCCACTGGCCGAAGGCCTGCGGCGTGATGGGCATCGGGTCCGCGCCCTCGGTGGCGAGCCGCGCGCGCACGCCCTCGCTGGCCAGCGCCTGGTTGACGCGCATGTTGAGCGTCTGCACCACCGCGGCCGGCGTGCCGGCCGGTGCCACCAGCCCGTACCACTGGTCGGCCTCGAAGCCGCGCGTGCCGGCCACGCCGGTCTCGGCCACGGTGGGCACGTCGGGCAGCTGCGGCAGGCGGCGCGCGCTGGAGACGGCAATAGCCCGCATGCCGCCCGCCCTGATGTGCGGCAACAGCGCCGGCGCGCCGGTGAACAGCAGCTGCACCTGTCCGCCCAGCAGGTCGTTGACCGAAGGCGCCGTGCCCTTGTACGGCACATGCAGCGCCTGCAGGCCGGTCTGCAGCTTGAGGTATTCCATCGTCAGGTGCGCGGCGCTGCCGTTGCCGCCCGAGCCGTAGGCCAACTGCCCGGGCCTGGCCTTGGCGTGCGCCAGCAGCTCGGCCAGGCTGGCCGCAGGCACGGACGGATGCACCACCAGCACATTGGGCACGCCCGCCACCGCCGCCACGGGCGCGAACGCCGCGAGCGGGTCGAAACGCAACCGCGGATACAGCCACGGGTTCACCGCCAGCGTGCCGGTGTGGCCCATGAACAGCGTGTGGCCGTCTGCGGCCGAGCGCGCGGCGCGCTCGGAGGCCAGCGTGCCGCCCGCACCCGGAACGTTCTCGACGACGACGGGCTGCTGCCAGCCCCGGCCCAGCTCCTGCCCGATGGCGCGCGCCAGGATGTCGCTGGAGCCGCCGGGCGTGAACGGCACGAGGATGCGCACGGGCCGCGCCGGATAGTCGCCGGCCGCACGGGCCGGCGCCAGCGTGCCGAGCAGCGGCAGGCCGAGCCAGCCAAGGGCGCGGCGGCGAGACGGTGGAACAGAGGTGGGCATCCGGACCGCCTGCACCATCAGTCCGACCGGGTGCCGGCATCGGCGACGGGCTGCACATGGCGCGCGCGCCCGGACCGCGCGCGGGCGGCGAACCGGGCGCCGTCGGGCGCTGCAGAGATGGTGAAGTGCGGTGGCATGCGGTCCTGTGGAGCGCTTGGCCCGGACGGCCTCAGATCCCCATCGCGACCAGGCCGGCCGCCAGCACCGCCAGCTGCCAGCCCAGTGCGGCGCGCGGGCGCACGATGCGCTGCTCCAGCCGCTGCAGTGCAGCCCCCGCCGCCAGCGACAGCGCGAACGCCACCACCATGCCCAAGGCGTGCACGGCCGCGCCATCGGGCCACAGCCAGGCCCACAGCGCGCCAGTCCCCAACAGCACGGAGAAATGCACGAGGAAGACCGGGTAGGAGATGCGCGACAGCCAGCCGATCCAGCGCGGCGGCTGCCAGGCCATCGCCCCGGCGGCCTGCAGCGCGCCCAGGGCCAGGGCGCACACCCACGCGACCGCGATGCGGTCGCGCCAATCGAGCACCAGCGCGGCGATGCCGAGCGCGGCCACGGCGGCCAGCCCCGCCCAGGGCCGGGCCGAGCGGGCCGACCATCCCGCCAGCAGGCCGAACCCATACGCGCCGAAGAAATACAGCGCCGTCGCCTCGAACCGGTGGTCCAGGTTGCCCCAGAACAGCGAGACCGCCGTCAGGCCCGCGACGGCGGCAGCGGCTGCCGCACCGGGCAGGCGGCACAGCAGCGCCGCCAGCGCGAACAGCTGCAGGTCGATCGCCACGTACCAGACGCCGGCCGAGAGCGCCTCCTCGCCCAGCAGGTCCTGCACCATGAGCAGGTGCGCCAGCAGCTGCGCCCAGGTGGGCGTCGCCGGCGCATCCGGATGGCCGACGCTGTTGCGCACCAGGTCGGCCACCAGGATGGCCAGCACCAGCGCGGCCGCATAGGGCACCAGCAGCCGCAGGTAGCGCCGGCCGACCTGCGCGGGCCACGGCCCGGACGGCCTGCGGCCCGGCCCCATGCCGCGTGCCAGCAGGAAGCCCGAGGCCACCAGGAACAGCTGGACCGCCATGCGGCCGTAGGTGTAGAGCCAGTCGACCACGGCCGGCGCCAGCGGCCGGGCAAGGTCGGACATCGGCCCGTAGAAGGCCAGGTGGTGCCAGACGATCAGCACGCAGGCGAACGCCTTGAGTGCGTCGACCGGCCCGAGCCGATCGGTCATGGAGCCAGGCGCTTCAGGCCAGCAGGCGGCGGCGCGCGGTGTCGTACTCGCGGCGCAGTTGCGCGATGAATTCGCCGGCCGGGCGCACCTTGTCGACCACGCCGATGCCCTGGCCGCAGCCCCAGATGTCCTTCCAGGCCTTCTTGGCGTCGCCGCCGAAGTTCATCTTGCTCGGGTCGCTCTCGGGCAGGTTCTCCGGGTCGAGCCCGGCCGCGCGGATGCTGGGCGCCAGGTAGTTGCCGTGCACGCCCGTGAACAGGTTGCTGTAGACGATGTCGTCGGACGTGCCGGCGACGATGGCCTGCTTGTAGCCCTCTGCCGCGCGCGCTTCCTCGGTGGCGATGAAGGCCGAGCCGATGTAGGCGAAGTCGGCGCCCATGGCCTGCGCCGCCAGCACGGCGCCACCTGTGGCGATGCTGCCCGACAGCGCCACCGGGCCGTCGAACCACTGGCGGATCTCCTGGACCAGCGCGAACGGGCTCTTCACGCCCGCATGGCCGCCGGCACCGGCGGCCACCGCGATCAGGCCGTCGGCGCCCTTCTCGATCGCCTTGCGCGCGAACCGGTTGTTGATGATGTCGTGCAGCACCACGCCGCCATAGCTGTGCGCCGCGGCGTTGATGTCCTCGCGCGCGCCCAGCGAGGTGATGATGATCGGCACCTTGTACTTCACGCACAGCGCCATGTCGTGTTCCAGCCGCTCGTTGGACTTGTGCACGATCTGGTTGATCGCGAACGGCGCGGCCGGCTGGTCCGGGTGGTCGCGGTTCCAGGCGGCCAGGCCCTCGGTGATCTCGATGAGCCACTCCTCCAGCAGCTCCGCCGGCCGCGCATTGAGCGAAGGCATGGAGCCGACCACGCCGGCCGTGCACTGCGCGATGACGAGCTTGGGGTTGCTGATGATGAACAGCGGCGAGCCGATGATGGGCAGCGGCAGGTCGGCCAGGGCGCCAGGCAGTTTGGACATGGGTCTCCTCGGGTGGTCTTGTATTGTCAGAAGGCTTCGAGCGGCAGCGCTGTCACCGAGGCGGCACCGTCGACGATGGCGTCGCGCTGGCCCGGCACGCGGGTCAGGATGTGCTCGGCATAGAAGCGCGCAGTGGCGATCTTGGCCTGCATGAAGGCCGGATCTTCGCCACGGTGCTGCTCGGCCGCGAGCAGGCCGCGCGCCAGTTGCCAGCCCGCCACCAGGTTGCCGGCCAGCAGCAGGTAGGGCACGGAGCCGGCGTAGACCGCGTTGGGGTCGCTGCGGCTCGCGCCCGCGATGAAGTCCACCACCTCGGCGAAGGCCTGGCGCGCGGCGGCCAGCCGGCGCGCCACGGCCTGGGCGTCGGCGCTGCCGCTGGCGGCGAGCTCTGCCTCGGTCGCCTCCACCTGGGCGGCGATGGCCTTGGCGCCCTTGCCCCCATCGCGCGCGGTCTTGCGGCCCACGAGGTCGTTGGCCTGGATCGCGGTCGTGCCCTCGTAGATCGGCAGGATGCGCGCATCGCGGTAGAACTGCGCCGCGCCCGTTTCCTCGATGAAGCCCATGCCGCCGTGCACCTGCACGCCCAGCGAGGTCACCTCCAGGCTCATCTCGGTGCTGTAGCCCTTGACCAGCGGCACCATGAACTCGTAGAAGGCCTGGTTGTCCTTGCGCACCTGGGCGTCGGGATGGTGGTGGGCGGCGTCGTACGCTGCAGCCGCCACGCTGGCCATGGCGCGGCAGCCCTCGGTCAACGCGCGCATGGTCATCAGCATGCGGCGCACGTCGGGGTGGTGGACGATGGAGGCGCTGCCGGCCACGCTGCCGTCCACCGGGCGGCTCTGCACGCGGTCCTTGGCGAAGGCGGCAGCCTTCTGGTAGGCGCTCTCGGCCACCGCGATGCCCTGCACGCCCACGGCGTAGCGCGCCGCGTTCATCATGATGAACATGTATTCGAGGCCGCGGTTTTCCTCGCCGACCAGCTCGCCGATGGCCCCCTCGCCCGCGTCGCCGAACTGCAGCACGGCGGTGGGGCTGGCCTTGATGCCCAGCTTGTGCTCGATGCTCACGCAGCGCACGTCGTTGCGCTGGCCCGGCGAGCCGTCGGCGTTCACGAGGAACTTGGGCGCCACGAACAGGCTGATGCCCTTGACGCCCTCGGGCGCGCCCTGCACGCGGGCCAGCACCAGGTGGACGATGTTGTCCGCCATGTCGTGCTCGCCGTAGGTGATGAAGATCTTGGTGCCGAAGAGCTTGTAGCGCCCGTCGGGCAGGGGCTCGGCGCGCGTGCGCACCAGGGCCAGGTCGCTGCCGGCCTGCGGCTCGGTCAGGTTCATGGTGCCGGTCCACTCGCCGCTGACGAGCCGTTCCAGGTAGGTGGCCTGGAGCTGCTCGCTGCCGGCCGTCAGCAGCGCCTCGATGGCGCCGTCCGTCAGCAGCGGGCACAGCGCGAAGCTCAGGTTGGCCGAATTCAGCATCTCGCCGCAGGCCGCGCCGATGGTCTTGGGCAGGCCCTGGCCGCCGAAGTCGGCCGGGTGCTGCAGGCCCTGCCACCCGCCCGCTGCGAACTGCTTGAACGCATCCTTGAAGCCCGGAGTGGTGGTCACCACGCCGTCGCTCCAGGCCGAGGGGTTGCGGTCGCCGGCTTCGTTCAGCGGCGCCACCACGTCCTGGTTGAAGCGGGCCGACTCTTCGAGCACGGCCTGCGCCGTCTCCAGGCCCGCGTCCTCGAAGCCCGGCAGCTGCGCGATCTCGTCGATGCGCGCCAGGTGGCGGATGTTGAACAGCATGTCCTTCAGCGGCGCGGTGTAGGCCATCCGAATCTCCTCGTTCTGTCTTCTGAAATGAAAAAGGGCATCGCGCTGCGATGCCCTTGCACTGGACCGTGGGGGCTCAGGTCCTCACAGGGCCTTGACCAGTTCCGGCACGGCGACGAACAGGTCCGCCTCCAGTCCGTAGTCGGCCACCGAGAAGATCGGTGCCTCGGGGTCCTTGTTGATGGCCACGATGACCTTGCTGTCCTTCATGCCGGCCAGATGCTGGATCGCGCCCGAGATGCCGGCTGCGATGTACAGCTGCGGTGCCACGATCTTGCCGGTCTGGCCGACCTGCAGGTCGTTGGGGGCGTAGCCTGCGTCCACGGCCGCGCGGCTGGCGCCGATGGCCGCGCCCAGCTTGTCGGCCAGCGGGGTCATGACTTCGGTGAACTTCTCGGCGCTGCCCAGGGCACGGCCACCGGAGACGATGATCTTGGCCGCCGTCAGTTCCGGGCGCTCGCTCTTGGCGATCTCCGAGCCGACGAAGCTGCTCTTGTCGCTGGCTGCCACGGCCGACAGGCTTTCGACGGCAGCGGAGCCACCCGTGGCGGCTGCAGCGTCGAAGCCGGTGCCGCGCACGGTGATGACCTTGACGCTGTCGCCGCTCTGCACGGTGGCGATCGCGTTGCCGGCGTAGATCGGGCGCTCGAAGGTGTCGGGGCCGTCGACCTTGGTGATGTCGCTGATCTGGCTCACGTCCAGCTTGGCGGCCACGCGCGGGGCGACGTTCTTGCCGCTGGCGGTGGCCGGGAACAGGATGTGGCTGTAGTTGCCGGCGATGGCCAGCACCTGGGCGGCCACGTTCTCGGCCAGGCCGTGGCCCAGGCCGGCGCCGTCGGCGAGCAGCACCTTGGCCACGCCGGCGATCTGCGCGGCAGCCTTGGCGGCTTCGCCAGCGTTCTCGCCGGCGACCAGCACGTGCACATCGCCACCACAGGCGACGGCGGCGGTGACGGTGTTCAGGGTGGCGCTCTTGACGGAGGCGTTGTCGTGTTCAGCGATGACGAGGATGGTCATGTTCTTGTTCTCCTTCAGATGACCTTGGCTTCGGTCTTGAGCTTGGCGACCAGCGTGGCCACATCGGGCACCTTGATGCCGGCGCTGCGCTTGGGCGGCTCGGAGACCTTCAGCGTCTTGAGCTTGCTGGCCACGTCCACGCCCAGGTCCTCGGGCTTGAAGGTGTCCAGCTGCTTCTTCTTGGCCTTCATGATGTTGGGCAGCGTGACGTAGCGCGGCTCGTTCAGGCGCAGGTCGGTGGTGATGACGGCGGGCGTGGACAGCTCCAGCGTCTCCAGGCCGCCGTCGACCTCGCGCGTGACCTTGACCTTGTCGCCAGCCACTTCGACCTTGCTGGCGAAGGTGGCCTGCGGCAGGTCGGCCAGGGCCGCCAGCATCTGGCCGGTCTGGTTGGCGTCGTCGTCGATGGCCTGCTTGCCGAGGATGATGAGGCCGGGCTGTTCCTTGTCGACCAGGGCCTTGAGCAGCTTGGCCACGGCCAGGGGTTGCAGCTCGGCGTCGGTCTGGACCAGGATGGCGCGGTCGGCGCCGATGGCCATGGCGGTGCGCAGGGTTTCCTGGCACTGCTGCACGCCGCAGGACACGGCGATGACTTCGGTGACCACGCCCTTTTCCTTCAGGCGCACGGCTTCTTCGACGGCGATCTCGTCGAACGGGTTCATGCTCATCTTGACGTTGGCGATGTCGACGCCGCTGCCGTCGGACTTCACGCGGACCTTCACGTTGTAGTCGACCACGCGCTTGACGGGAACCAGGACCTTCATTGATGCGACTCCTCTTTCATTTGCTGCTTGCGCAGGCTGCAGGAACAAAAACTGCCGGATTCTAGTGCGCGCCCCTGCCGGGACACCCCCGGCAAAGACACCGGCGGGACAGTGGAAACACCTGCGCGCCCGCAGGCCCCCGCACGCGCCCACGCGCGCACGCAGCCGCCGTGCCTTGCCCTGTAGGGCTGCACGCCGGCCCTGTGTCGGACCGTTGCCGAAGATGCCTGCGGTCACAGGCACTTCAGCGTGGGGCACTGCCATTGCAACTATGCTGTGCGCTCCGTCATCACGAGCACAACGCACCGAAACAAGAATGCGCTCCACCCTCCCCCCTTCCCCCGTCGTCGTCATCACCGGCGCCTCCAGCGGCATCGGCCGTGCCACCGCCCTGGCCTTCGCGCAGCAGCGTGCGCGGCTGGTGCTGGCGGCACGCGGCACCGAAGCCCTGGAGCGCGTGGCCGCGCAATGCGCCCGGTTCGGCGCCCAGGCCATCGCCGTGCCCACCGACGTCACCGACGCCAAGGCCGTGCGCGCACTGGCCGGTGCGGCGCTGCGGCGCTTCGGCGGCATCGACGTCTGGATCAACAACGTGGGCGTGGGCGCCGTGGGCCGCTTCGAGGCCACGCCCATGGAAGCGCACCGCCGCGTGGTCGAGGCCAACCTGCTCGGCCACATGCATGGCGCCCATGCGGTGCTGCCGCATTTCCGCAGCCAGGGCAGCGGCGTGCTGATCAACATGATCTCGCTGGGCGGCTGGGTCGCCACGCCCTACGCCGGCGCCTACACGGCCAGCAAGTTCGGCCTGCGCGGCTGGTCGGCCGCGCTGCGGGCGGAGCTGTCGGACCTGCCGGGCGTGCAGGTCTGCGATGTCTGCCCCACCTTCGTCGACACGCCGGGCCTGCGCCACGGTGCCAACTACACCGGGCGCAAGCTCGCGCCACCGCCGCCGTTGGTCGATCCGGATGCCGTGGCCAGCGCCATCGTGCGGCTGGCACGCCGGCCGCGGCCCACGCTGTGGCTGGGCTCGGCTGCGCTGGCCGGCCGGCTGGCCCAGGCGGCGGCGCCGGCTACCACGGGCCGCATCGGCAAGTGGATGGCCGACCGTGCGCTGGCCCGCGCCCAGCGCACGCCCATCTCGCAAGGCAACCTGTTCGACGCCTCGCGCCATCCGGCCGTGCACGGCGGCTTCCGGCCCGAACCCAAGCCCAAAAACAAGCTGGCGCTGGGCCTTGGACTTGCCGTGCTGGGCGCCGTGGCGCTCGGCGTGCTGCTGGCCACGCAGGACCGCGACCGCAGCTGAGTCAATAGAGCGGCAGGTCGATGCGCGCAGTCAGCGGCACGGCCGTGACGGCCTCGCTGCTGGCCACGAGCACGGTGCGCTGGCGCGCCGCGCCGATGGTGGCCAGTGCATCCCACAGGCAGCGCACCGAACCCTGGTCCAGCGCGGCGGTGGGTTCGTCCAGCAGCAGCACCGGCCAGCGCCCGGCCAGCCCGGCGGCCAACCACACCTTGCGCCTGGAGCCGGTGGACAGCATGTACAGCGACTTCTCCAGGTGCGGCGCCAGGCCGAAGCCCTCGACCAGCGCATCGCGCAAGGCCATGTCGGGATCGGCCCCGGCCAGCTGCGCCAGGCAGGCGTGGCCCGTCATCTGGTCGAACTGCTGCGTGGCCGGATCGACAAAGAACAGCTGCGCGCGGTAGCGTTCCGGCGCATCGGCCAGCACCGCGTCGCCGATCTGCAGGCGGCCGGCATCGGCGGCCTGCACGCCCGCCAGCAGCCGCAGCAGCAGGCTCTTGCCCGCGCCCGTGTCGCCGTGCAGCAGCGTGATGCCAGGGCCGATGCGGGCCGACCAGCCGGCGATCAGCGGCGCCTCGCCCGCCGCATCCGGAAAGGCGAAGCGCAGGCCCTGGATGTCGATCACAGGCCGACCGTGTCGAACTCGCGGTAGCTGTCGGCCAGCCAGGTCTTCACGCGCTGGCGGTCCAGCAGGCCCAGCCCGCCGCCGGAGGTGGTCGCCTTCCAGAAGCTGCTGCTGGCGCCGTCGATCTTGAGCAGCGCACTCTCGTTGAGCTTCTTGATCTGCACCACCTTGGCGCCCAGCGCCTCGGCGCGCTGCTGCTGGCCGGACTGCTCGAGTGCCGAGAAATCGCTGCCGCGCACCTGGTTGCGCACCAGCACGTAGCGCAGGCCTTCGCCGAAGCGGTCGAGCAGCTTGCCCAGCAGGTCGGCCGAGTCCTTGCCGGCGTCCATCACATGCCAGTAGTGCAGCTGGATGCCCTCGTCGGCCGCCACGGCCAGCAGGCTGGCCTCCTCCATCCACTGGGCCAGCGTCTCGTGCGTCTGCGCGGCCAGGTCGACCAGCACGCGGCGCTCGGGCTGCTCCACCGCGGCCTCGACGATGGCGTCCAGCGCCTCGGTGCGGTCCATGGCCACGGGCGCGGAATAGTCTGCGTAGAAGCGCAGCAGCGCGCCGTGCGAGCGGTCGGTGTCGAAGGCGGTGAACGGCAGCTGCCGGTCGATGCAGTACTGCGCGAGCAGGCGCGATGTCAGCGACTTGCCGACGCCGCCCTTCTCGCCGCCGATGAAATGGATGTTTGCCATGTGTGGACTCCCTGGGATGTTGTGTGGATGCGCACCCGGCGCGGGGTGCAGCGGCCCATGGTAGCCGCAGCCGGCCACGCGGCAGGTGGCGTTACAGGTCGGCCAGCACGCGGATGTGCGCCTCCACGCTGCGCGCCAGCGCGCCCAGGTGGTAGCCGCCTTCCAGGCAGCTCACGATGCGGCCCTTGGCATGGCGGCGCGCGATGTCCTTGATGCAGGCGGTGATCCACACATAGTCCTGCTCGACCAGGCCGAGCTGGCCCATGTCGTCCTCGCGGTGCGCGTCGAAGCCGGCGCTGATGAAGACCATCTCGGGCCTGTGCGCCTCCAGCCGCGGCAGCCAGAGCATGTCGATCATCTCGCGCACGTCCATGCCGCGCGTGTAGGCCGGCACGGGCAGGTTCACGAGGTTGTCGGCCTGCCGGTGCTTCCAGTCCATCGGATAGAACGGGTGCTGGTAGAAGCTGGCCATCAGGATGCGCGGGTCGCCGGCCACGATGTCCTCGGTGCCGTTGCCGTGGTGCACGTCGAAGTCGACGATGGCCACGCGCGACAGGCCATGCCGCTCCAGTGCGTAGCGCGCGGCGATCGCCACGTTGTTGAAGAAGCAGAAGCCCATGGCCTGGTCGCGGCAGGCGTGGTGGCCGGGCGGGCGCACGGCGCAGAAGGCGTTCTCCAGCTCACCGCCGATCACCGCGTCGGTGGCCGCCAGCGCGGCACCGGCAGCCCGCAGCGCGGCATTCCAGGTGTGCACGTTCATGCTGGTGTCGGGATCGATCTGCGCGTGCGCGGGACCGCCTGCCACGATCTGCTCCTGCAGGTTGTCGGTCATGCCGCGGATGGCGGCCACGTGCATGCGGCCGTGCGCCAGTTCCAGGTCGCCGACCGTGGCCAGCGGGGCCTCGCGCCGGTCGAGCGCGTCGCCCACCCCCGAGACGAGCAGGCGGTCCTCGATGGCGTCGAGCCGCTCGGGGCATTCCGGATGGCCCGGGCCCATCTCGTGCTTCCAACAATCGCGGTGGCTGAAGTATCCCGTCTGGTTCACGGCTGTCGTCTCTCTCGCAATTGTTTTCGGGTAAGGTCTCGCGATGATCGTACAAGAGAAAGTCAAGGACCTCTTGCGCCAGCTCAACGGCGTGATCGTGGGCAAGGAGGCCCAGGTCCAGGATTGCGTGGCATGCCTGCTGGCGGGCGGCCACCTGCTGATCGAGGACGTGCCTGGCGTGGGCAAGACCACGCTGGCCCATGCGCTGGCGCGCACCTTCGGCCTGCAGTTCTCGCGCGTGCAGTTCACCTCCGACCTGATGCCCTCCGACCTATCGGGCGTCTCGGTCTACGAACGCGGCAAGGAGGCCTTCGTCTTCCACCCCGGCCCGCTGTTCGCGCAGATCCTCCTGGCCGACGAGATCAACCGCGCCAGCCCCAAGACGCAGAGCGCGCTGCTCGAGGCCATGGAGGAGAAGCAGGTGACGGTCGAGGGCGCCACGCGGCCGCTGCCGCGCCCCTTCTTCGTCATCGCCACGCAGAATCCGCAGGACCAGCTCGGCACGTTCGCGCTGCCCGAGTCGCAGCTGGACCGCTTCCTCATGCGCATCTCCATCGGCTACCCCGACCGCGCGGCCGAACGCCTGCTGCTGGCCGGCGAAGACCGGCGCGCACTCGTCGACGCCCTGCCCGCGCTGCTGACGGCCGCGCAGCTGCAGGCGCTGCAGCAGCAGGTGCTGCAGGTGCACGTGGCGCCGCCACTGGTCGAGTACGTGCAGGACCTGATCGCCGCCACGCGCTCGGGCCGCTGGTTCCTGCAGGGGCTGTCGCCGCGCGCCGGCATCGCCGTCGTGCGCGCGGCCAAGGCCCAGGCCCTGCTGGCCGGGCGCGACTACGTGGCGCCGGACGACGTGCAGGCCATCCTGCCGCAGACCGTGGCGCACCGGCTCGTGCCCGTCGGCGACGCGGGCCGCGGCGCGGTGGAGCAGGTGCGCGCCATGGTCGAGGCCGTCCCGCTGCCGTGAGCTGGACGGCACGCCTGAACCCCCTGCGGCCCTGGCGCGGTGCCATGCAGCGCTGGTGGGAGGCACGGCTGCCGCGCAGCGACCAGATGCTGCTGACCCAGCGCAACATCTACATCCTGCCCACGCGCGCCGGCCTGATGCTGGGCGCCACCGTGCTCGTGCTGTTGCTGGCATCCATCAACTACCAGCTGAACCTGGGCTACCTGCTCACGTTCCTGCTGGCCGGCTGCGCGCTGGTCGGCATGCACGTGGGCCACGCCACGCTGCGCGGCCTGCAGCTGCACCTGCTGCCGCCCGAGCCGCAGTTCCTAGGCAGCGGCAGCACGCTCACGCTGGAGCTGGCCAGCACGCGCAAGACCCCTCGGCATGGCATCGCCGCCAGCCTGCTGGACACCGCCAGGCAGGCCTTCGTGGACGTGCCCGCGGGCGGCCGCAGCCAGGTGCACGTGGCCTTCTCGCCGGCACGGCGCGGCCTGCACCCCATCCCCACGCTGACGCTGGAGACCCGCTTCCCGATGGGCGCCTTCCGCGTCTGGACCCTGTGGCGCCCGGCCGCCCAGGTGCTGGTCTACCCGCAACCCGAAGCGCACCCGCCACCGCTGCCCGCGGGCGAGCCGCATGCCGCAGGCGCCATGGCGCGCCAGGCCGCCAGCACGGGCGAATTCGACGGCGTGCGCGCCTACCGCCGCGGCGACCCGCTCAAGCTGGTGGTCTGGAAGAAGGCCGCCAAGGCCGGCGAGCTGGTCAGCCGCGACAGCCAGCAGGCGCAGCGCCACACGCTCTGGCTGGACGCGGCCCTGGCCCAGCTGCCCGACAGCGAGCAGCGCCTGGCGCGCCTGTGCGCCTGGGTGCTGCAGGCCGACAGGCTGGCGCTGGAATACGGCCTGCGCGTACCCGGCATGGAGGTGCCGCCCGCCAGCGGCGAGGCCCACAGGCGGCGCTGCCTGGAGGCATTGGCGCTGTGCTGAGCCGTCTCGTGCCCCGGCGCCTCGCGGGCGAGCTGCCGCGCGACGGCCGCGACACGCTGTTCCTGCTGGCCGTGATCGGCTGGATCCTGCTGCCGCAGGTGGCGCGGCTGCCGCTGTGGTGCAGCCTCCTGGCCGGCGCTGTGCTGCTGTGGCGCGGCTGGATCGCGCTCGGCGCGCGGCCCCTGCCCTCGCGCTGGTGGCTGGCGGCGCTGCTGGCGCTGACGCTGGGCCTCACGCTCATGAGCCACCGCACGCTGCTGGGCCGCGACGCCGGCGTCACGTTGCTGGTCTCGCTGCTGGCGCTCAAGACGCTGGAGCTGCGCGCACGGCGCGACGCCTTCGTGGTGTTCTTCCTGGGCTTCTTCACGATGCTCACGAACTTCTTCTTCTCGCAGTCGCTGGTCACCGCGGCGGCCATGCTGGTCGGCCTGCTGGGCCTGCTGACGGCGCTGGTCAACGCCCACATGCCGGTGGGCCGGCCACCGCTGGCGGAATCGGCCCGCCACGCCCTGCGCATGGCCACCGTGGGCGCGCCCATCATGCTGGTGCTGTTCCTGCTGTTCCCGCGGCTGGCGCCGCTGTGGGGCATCCCGAGCGACGCCATGAGCGGGCGCAGCGGCCTGTCCTCCACCATGGAGGTCGGCAACCTCGCCAGCCTGGCGCTGGACGACAGCATCGCCATGCGCATCCGCTTCGACGGCCAGCCGCCGCTGCAGGGCGAGCTGTACTTCCGCGGGCCGGTGCTGTCGGAGTTCGACGGCCGCCAGTGGCGCCAGGGCCGCGGCGACTACAGCTTCAACACCCCGCCCCAGCGCAACCTGCAGCTGAACGGCGCGCCGACCGCCTACGAGGTCACGCTGGAGCCGCACAACCGGCCCTGGCTGCTGCTGCTGGACGTGGCCTCGCGCCGGCCCGAACTCGCCGGCCTGCAGGCCCTGCAGACGCAGGACCTGGCCTGGCTGGCCAACCGGCCCATCACCGACCTCGTGCGCTACCGCGCCCAGAGCCACACCGATTTCCGCTACGGACCGCAGCGCCGCACGGCCGAGCTGCAGGCCGACCTGCAGCTGCCACCGGGCCGCAATCCGCGCACGCTGGCGCTGGCCGCCGAGCTGCGGCGCGACCCGCGCTACGCCGAGGCCGGCAGCGCTGTGCTGGTGGCCGCGGCGCTGGAGCGCCTGCGCACGGGCGGCTACAGCTACACGCTGGAGCCCGGCGTCTATGGCGAGCACACAGCCGACGAGTTCTGGTTCGACCGCAAGGAGGGCTTTTGCGAGCACATCGCCTCGGCCTTCGTGGTGCTGATGCGTGCCCTGGACGTGCCGGCCCGCATCGTCACCGGCTACCAGGGCGGCGAGATGAATGCCGTGGACGGCTACTGGACCGTGCGCCAGAGCGATGCCCATGCCTGGACCGAGGTCTGGCACGCCGGCCAGGGCTGGGTGCGCGTGGACCCCACCGGCGCCGTGGCGCCGGGCCGCATCGGCAGCCTGCAGCGGCTGCGCGCGCCGCAGGGTGCCTTCGCCACGGCGGTGGGCAACGTCAACCCCAACGTCGCGGCCCAGCTCCGCGCGGCCTGGGAGGCCGTCAACAACCGCTGGAACCAGTGGGTGCTGAACTACACGCAGAGCCGCCAGCTGGACCTGCTGCGCGCGCTGGGCTTCGACGCGCCCGACTGGCAGGACCTGGGCCGACTGCTCGCCGCGCTGCTGGTGCTGGCCAGCCTGGGCGGTGTCGGCTGGACGCTGTGGGAGCGGCGCCAGCACGATCCCTGGCTGCGCCTGTTGCACCAGGCACGCGAGCGCCTGCGCGCCGCCGGCCTGGCCGTGCCGCCGCAGGCGGCGCCGCGGCAGCTAGCCCTGCTGCTTGTACAGTTGCCGGCTGCCGCGGCCGGGCCGCAGCAGCTGGCGCCCTTGCGCGACTGGCTGCTGCGCCTGGAGGCGCAGCGCTATGCACGCGGGCCGGCCCTGGAACTGGCCACGCTGCGGCGCGAGTACCGACGCCTGCCCTGGCCCACCCCAACATCCCCCGCATGAACCGCCTGCTCCGATCCAGCCTCGCGCC
Source organism: Pseudorhodoferax sp. Leaf274 (assembly GCF_001422445.1). Lineage (GTDB taxonomy): Bacteria > Pseudomonadota > Gammaproteobacteria > Burkholderiales > Burkholderiaceae_C > Pseudorhodoferax. The sequence goes on along the minus strand of NZ_LMNA01000030.1, from coordinate 493,278 downwards.
ATTCGCGCCACTCGCGCCACTCGCACTCCTGGCCGCCGCCCTGCTCGCCACCCCCGCGCACGCCCAATCCACGGCTCCCAGCAAGAAGCGCCCCGCCGCCAAGGCCGCCGCCCCCGCCCCCGGCCCGCTCTACGCCACCCGGCCCGAGGTGCTGCGCGCGGCCGACGACATCGCCACGCGCCGCGACCTGGACCGCGAATGGGTGCGCCAGGCCATCGGCCAGGCCCGGCTGCTGCCGCAGGTGCAGCGGCTCATGACGCCGGCGCCCAGCGGCACGCCCAAGAACTGGCGCGTCTACCGCAGCCGCTTCGTCGAGCCGATCCGCATCCGCGCCGGCGTGCGCTTCTGGCAGGAGCACCGCGAGGCCCTGGCGCGCGCCGAGCGCGAATACGGCGTGCCGGCCGAGATCATCGTGGGCATCGTCGGCGTCGAGTCCATCTACGGCCAGCAGATGGGCGGCTTCAACGTCATCGACGCCGTGACCACGCTGGCCTTCGACTTCCCGAAGGCGCACCCGCGCGCGGCCGAGCGCAGCGCGTTCTTCCTGGGCGAGCTCGAGCAGCTGCTGAGCCTGTCGCAACGCACCGGCGTGGACCCGCATGCCTGGCGCGGCAGCTACGCGGGCGCCATGGGCATGCCGCAGTTCATGCCGTCCAGCTGGGTGCGCTACGCGGTGGACTTCGACGGCGATGGCCGCATCGACCTGTTCGGCAGCGTGGACGACGTGATCGGCTCGGTCGCCAACTACTTCAAGGCCTTCGGCTGGAAGACCGGCATGCCGGCCACCTACCCGGTCGGCTTCACCGCGCAGGCGGACATGGACACGCTGCTGGCACCCGACATCCTGCCCAGCTTCGGCGTGGAGAGCTTCACGGCCAAGGGCGCGGTGCTGCAGGGCGAGGCGCTGGCGCACACGGGGCCGCTGGCGCTGGTCGAACTGCAGAACGGCGCCGAGCCGGCCCAGTACGTGGCCGGCACCGAGAACTTCTACGTGATCACGCGCTACAACTGGTCCAGCTACTACGCGATGGCGGTGCTGGAACTCGGGCAGGCGGTGCGCGAGGCGCTGGACCGCTGAGCCGGGTTCAGCTGCGCACCATCGAGAACGCGCGCAGGTCGTTGCCCGGCACCCCATCCACGTCGCGCCAGCGCAGATACAGCCAGCGCAGGTTGCGGTACAGCAGCGGATTGGGCGACAGCGAGGGGCCGCCACCCACGCGCCGCTCGATCCAGTCGCGCGAGTAGAAGGTGGTCTTGGTGAGGATCGAGCGCAGGCTGGCGCGCAGCATGGCCTCGTGCAGGTCGCCGTGGCGCACGCCGATGGCGATGTACTCGAAGTAGTTGAGGATGTAGCGCAGCGCCTCCTCGTCGTCGCCGGCAATGCCCTGCGTCGGGTCGGCATCGGGGTCGCGCGTGCGCAGTGGATGGTGCGCCTCGTAGGCGCCGAAGAACTTGTTGACGCGGTCGGCGCGCTCCATGTAGGTGGCCGACAGGCGCGACTGCAGCAGCGTGTTGACGGTGTGCTGCTTGACCGAATTGCGGATCGAGGTCCAGGCCGTGGTGATCCAGCCGATCACGGCCAGCCAGGCCGCCAGCAGCACCACGATCTGCTGCTTGTCCAGCGCCTCGGCCGGCGCCGTGCGGCGCAGCCAGGCATGCCACCAGAAGAACACGGCCAAGGAAATCAGTGCCGCAAAAAACAAAAGGCCCAGCACGAAGCTGGGCCTCCAGAACGACGGATCGCCCTTATGCGAAGCCATCGCCTTCCGTGAAGCATCTTGCCATGTGACCTCCTTGCGGTTGCACTGCCATGGTCCCGGGAAGCGGAACCATCAGGCTTCGCAGGGCCGGTGGAGCCACCGTTCTGCGCCGAAACAGTATGCCATAGCTGGTGGCAACCCCAGGGCCTTCAAGGCGGGGGGCTGGCCTGCTCGAAGCGGTCCAGCCGGCGCAGGCCGCCGAAGGCTGCGGCCCAGGTGCCGACCACGGCCAGCGTGCAGATTCCACCGGCCAGGGCGGCCCCGACCGGCCCCAGCCAGGCTGCGCTGGTGCCGGCGCGGAACTCGCCCAGCTCGTTGGACGAGCCGATGAACAGCATGTTGACCGCCTGCACCCGCCCGCGCATGGCGTCCGGCGTGGAGAACTGCACCAGCGCCCCGCGGATGTAGACGCTGACCATGTCGGCCATGCCGGCCACCAGCAGCGCCGCGAACGACAGCCAGAACCAGTGCGACAGCGCGAACACCAGGTTGGCCACGCCGAACACCGCCACCGCGCCGAACATGGTCGCGCCCACGCGCCGGTTCAGGGGCCGCGCGCTCAGGTACAGCCCCATGCCGACTTCGCCCACCGCCATCGCGCTGCGCAGCGCACCCAGCCCCTGCGGCCCCACGTGCAGCACCTCGTGCGCATAGATCGGCAGCAGTGCCACCACGCCGCCCAGCAGCACGGCGAACAGGTCCAGCGAGATGCAGCCCAGGATCACGGGCCGCGAGCGGATGAAGCCGATGCCCTCGGCAAAGCGCGTCCAGATCGTGCCGCCCACGACGCGCGGCCCGGCATGCACCACCGTCACGTAGCGCAGCAGGATGGCCCCGAGCACGAAGCAGCCCAGGCACACCAGGTAGGTGAGTTCGCCGCCGCCCACCGCATACAGCAGCCCGCCCAGGAAGGGGCCGGTGATGGTGGCGCTGCGCATCAGCATGCTGTTGACCGCGATCGCCTGGGCCAGCTGCGCGCGCGGCACGATCTGCGGCAGCAGGCTTTGCAGCGCCGGCCCGGCGAAGGCGCGCGCGCAGCCGTACAGCACCAGCACGCCGTAGATGGACGAGACGCCCGCCAGTCCATGGCCCGACAGCCACCACAGCAGCGCGCTGCACAGCGCCGAGACCACCCAGCTGGCGGCCAGGATGGGCCGGCGCGCGAAGCGGTCCATGAGGTCGCCGGCCGGCAGCAGCAGGCACAGCATCGGGATGAACTGCGCCAGGCCCACATAGGCCAGAGCCAGCGGTTCGCGCGTGAGGTCGTAGACCTGCCAGGCCACGACCACCGCCTGCACCTGGGTGGCCAGCACGGCGGCCACGCGCGCGGCCATGAAGGCACGCATGCCCGGATGCCGCAGCACATGCCGTGCGGCGGATGGGGGAGAAGGGGAAGCGCTCACGGCGTGGCCAAAAGAAAAAGCGCCCGGACAGGCGCCTTCGGAAAAGCGTCGGCATTCTAGGCGGCTGCCGATCCGCCCACGGTGCCGCCGTGCATGCCGCCATGCCGGCCGTGGCGCTGCACGCCATGGTGCACGGCCGCACGGCGCGCGTGCATGCGCCCGGCTCCATGCAGCACGGCGGCGCACGCCGCCCGCCCCTGCGCCGCGCACCGCGCTGGGCGCGCCACAATGCACATGGCACCGATATTGCTGAACCCCGCCATCTTGCCCTGGAGGAATCCACCAACATGACCCAACGCCGTCCCCTGATCCTCGCCGCCGCAGCCGCCGCAGTCACTGCCATGGGCCTGCCGCACACCGCCATCGCCCAGCAGGCCAAGCTCAAGGTGGCCGCGGTCTACACCGTGCCCTTCGAGCAGCAATGGGTGGGCCGCATCCACAAGGCGCTCAAGGCTGCCGAGGCGCGCGGCGAGATCGAATACAAGGCCACCGAGAACGTGGCCAACGCCGACTACGAGCGCGTGATGCGCGAGTACGCCACGGCCGGCAACCAGTTCATCGTGGGCGAGGCCTTCGCGGTCGAGGCCGCGGCCCGCAAGGTGGCCAAGGACTTCCCCAAGACCATGTTCCTGATGGGCAGCTCGGGCAAGCCGCAGGCGCCCAACTTCAGCGTGTTCGACAACTACATCCAGGAGCCCGCCTACCTCACCGGCATGGTGGCCGGCGGCATGACCAAGAGCAACAAGATCGGCCTGGTCGGCGGCTTCCCGATCCCCGAGGTCAACCGGCTCATGAACGCCTTCATGGCCGGCGCGAAGGAGATCAACCCCAAGGTCGAGTTCAGCGTGAGCTTCATCAACAGCTGGTTCGATCCGCCCAAGGCCAAGGAAGCCGCCTTCGCCATGGTCGACAAGGGCGCGGACGTGCTCTACGCCGAGCGCTTCGGCGTCAGCGACGCGGCCAAGGAACGCAAGGTGCTGGCCATCGGCAACGTGATCGACACCCAGGCCCAGTACCCCGACACCGTGGTCGTCTCGGCGCTGTGGAACATGGAGCCCTCGATCGACCGCGCGCTCAAGCTCGTGCGCGAGGGCCAGTTCAAGCCCGAGGACTACGGCGTCTACTCGCACATGCAGCACAAGGGCTCGGCGCTCTCGCCGCTCGGCACCTTCGAGAAGAAGATCCCGGCCGACCTGGTGGCCAAGGTGCGCGCGCGCGAGGCCGAGATCCTGGCCGGCAAGTACACGGTCAAGATCGACGACGGCCAGCCCAAGTCCACGGCCAAGTGAGCAAGGGCCGATGAGCGTCGAAGCGCCGATGGTGCTGCGCCTGCAGGGCATCACCAAGCGCTTCGGCAGCCTGGTTGCCAACGACGGCATCTCGCTGGACCTGCGCCAGGGCGAGGTGCTGGCCCTGCTGGGCGAGAACGGCGCCGGCAAGTCCACGCTGATGTCCATCCTGTTCGGCCATTACACCGCCGACGCCGGCCGCATCGAGGTGTTCGGCCGCGTGCTTGCGCCCGGCAACCCGCGCGCGGCGCTCGCGGCCGGCGTGGGCATGGTGCACCAGCACTTCGCGCTGGCCGACAACCTGAGCGTGCTCGACAACATCATCCTGGGCACCGAGCCGCTGTGGCGCCCGGTGTCGCGCCGCGCCGCCGCACGCGCGCACCTGCTCGACGTGGCGCAGCGCTTCGGCCTGCCGGTCGACGCGGACGCGCGGGTGGGCGACCTGTCGGTGGGCGAGCGCCAGCGCGTGGAGATCCTCAAGGCGCTGTACCGCGGCGCGCGCATCCTGATCCTGGACGAGCCCACGGCCGTGCTGACGCCGCAGGAGAGCGAGCAGCTGTTCGGCACGCTGGCCGAAATGGTCGCCCAGGGCCTGGCCATCGTCTTCATCAGCCACAAGCTCGGCGAGGTGCTGCGCGTGTCGCACCGCGTGGCCGTGCTGCGCCATGGCAAGCTCGTGGCCGAGGGCCGCACCGCCGATTGCGACCAAGCCCAGCTGGCACGCTGGATGGTCGGCCATGCCGTGCAGCAGCGCGAGCGACAGCCCGCGCAGCGGGTCGGCGCCGTGGTCTGCGAACTGACGAACGTGCACACCGCCGGCCACGGCAACGACCGCCTGCGCGACCTGTGCCTGACCCTGCGCGCCGGCGAGATCACCGCGATCGCCGGCGTGTCCGGCAACGGCCAGGCCGCGCTGGCCGAGCTGCTGACCGGCATGCGCCCCGCCACCGCCGGCACGGCGACGCTGCAAGGCCGGCCGCTGCCGCAGACGCCAGGCGGGCTCGTCCAGCAGGGCGTGGCGCGGATCCCGGAAGACCGGCACGGCACGGGCGTGGTCGGCGACCTGCCGCAGTGGGAGAACGCCGTGTCCGAACGGCTGCGCACGCCCACCTTCTCGCGCGCGCTGGCCGGCCTGCGCTGGATCCGCCAGCGTGCCGCCACGGCGCAGGCCCAGCGCATCATGGAAACCTTCGACGTGCGCGGCGGCGGCCTGCACACCTCTGCCCGGTCGCTGTCGGGCGGCAACATGCAGAAACTCATCCTGGGCAGGGCGCTGTTGCCGGCGGCCGACGCGGCATGCCCCGCCGCCGGGCCGCCCCAAGGCGGGGCAGCCCCCTCGGGGGGCAGCGAACCACGCGCAGCGGGGAGCGTGGGGGCCACGGTCTCCGTTCCGGCCCTCATCGTCGTGCACCAGCCCACCTGGGGCCTGGACATCGGCGCCGTCGCCTTCGTGCAGCAGCAGCTGATCGCCGCGCGCGACGCCGGTGCCGCGCTGCTGCTGATCTCCGACGACCTCGACGAGGTGCTGACGCTGGGCGACCGCGTGGCCGTCATGCACGCCGGCCACCTGGGCCCGGCGCGGCCGGCCGAACAATGGACGCGCGAGGCCATCGGCCTGGCGATGGCCGGCAGCGCGGAGGTGACGGCATGAGGCTGGAACGTCGCCACGAAGTCTCGCGCGGCGCGCTGCTGCTGGCACCCGTGGGCGCGGTCGCGTTCACGCTGCTCGTGGCCGCGCTGCTGGTGCTGTGGGCCGGCGCGCCCGTCGCGCGCACCTACGGCCTGTTGCTGGCCGGCGGCTTCGGCTCGGTGTTCGCCTGGAGCGAAACGCTCACCCGCGCCATCCCGCTGATCCTGACCGGCCTGGCCGCCACCGTGGCCTTCAAGGCCCGGCTGTTCAACATCGGTGCCGAGGGCCAGCTCTATGCCGGCGCCATCGCCGCCGTGGCTGTCGGCGGCATGCACGGCGGCACCGGACTCGCATGGCCGGTGTGGGTGCTGTTCCCGCTCATGATGGCGGCCGCGGCGCTGGCCGGCGCGCTGCTGCTGCTGGGCCCCGCGCTCATGAAGAACAAGCTGGGCGTGGACGAGGTCGTCACCACGCTGCTGTTCAACTTCATCATGCTGCTGGCTGTCGGCGCGCTGCTCGACGGCCCCATGAAGGACCCGCTGGCCATGGGCTGGCCGCAGAGCGTGGCGCTGCAGGGCGAACTGGAGCTGTCCAAGCTCATCGCGCAGACGCGCGTGCACACCGGGCTGCTGTGGGGCCTGGTGCTGGCCGTGCTGGTGTGGGCGATCTTCCGCTTCACGGTGCTGGGCTTCGACATCCGCGCGCTGGGCGCCAATGCGCGCGCTGCGGCCTTCGCCGGCGTGCCCGTCACGCGCACGGTGGTGCTCACGGCCCTGCTGTCGGGCGCGCTGGCCGGCCTGGCCGGCGCCATTGAGGTCGCGGGCCGCACCGGCTACGTGACGCTGGACATGTCGCCCAACTATGGCTACGCCGGCATCGTGATCGCCATGCTGGCCGGCCTGCACCCGCTGGGCGTGGTCGCCTCGGCCGTCTTCGTGGCTGGCGTGCTGGTGGGCGCCGACACCATGAGCCGTGCCGTGGGCGTGCCGACCTACATCGCCGACGTGATCGTGGCCACCGCGCTGCTCGCGGTGCTGGTGGCCACGCTGCTGACGCAGTACAGGGTCCGCCGATGAGCGACATCCTGGACATCCTGGCCAACAGCGCCTTCTGGGTCGCGGTGCTGCGCATCGCCTCGCCGCTGATCCTCGGCACGCTGGGCGTGCTGCTGTGCGAGCGCGCCGGCGTGCTCAACCTGGGCATCGAGGGCATCATGGTCGCAGGCGCCTTCGCCGGCTGGCTGGCCGTTTATCTGGGCTGGCCGCTCTGGATCGGCGTGGCCGTCGCGGCGCTCACGGGCGCGGTGTTCGGCCTGCTGCATGCGTTCCTGACCGTGGGGCTGGCGCTGTCGCAGCACGTCTCGGGCCTGGGCATCACCATGCTGGCCACGGCGCTGTCGTACTACGGCTACCGCGTGAGCTTTCCCAAGGTCACGACGCCACCCACGGTCACGCCGTTCGCGCCCATGGACTGGCTGCCGATCCCGGTGCTGAACGCGCAGACCCCGCTCACGCTGCTGGCACTGCTGCTGGTGCCGCTGATCGCCTATGGGCTCTACCGCACGCCGGCGGGCCTGGCGCTGCGCATGGTCGGCGAGAACCCGCAGGCCGCCGAAGGCCAGGGCCTGTCGGTGGCGCGCACGCGCACGGCCGCCATCGTGGCGGGCTCGGCGCTGATGGGCGTGGCGGGCAGCTTCCTCACGCTGTCGGCCTTCAACGCCTTCTTCTTCAACATGGTCAACGGCCGCGGCTGGATCTGCGTGGCGCTGGTGGTGTTCGCCTCGTGGCGGCCCGGCAAGGCGCTGCTGGGCGCGCTGCTGTTCGCGTTCTTCGATGCGCTGCAGCTGCGGTTGCAGCAATCGGGCGATGCCGTGCTGCCCTACCAGCTGTACCTGATGCTGCCCTACGTGCTGTCCATCCTGGCGCTCATCGTGGTGGCGCGCAAGGCAGCGTATCCGCAGGCGCTCATGAAGCCCTACCGCAAGGGCGAGCGTTAGGAGCTGCCGGGCGGGGCCCGCCATCGCGGGGACAATCGGCGGCATGCCCCATGCCGTCTCCCTCTTGCGTGCCGCGCGGCTCACGCACAGCGTCAAGCCCTTCCTCGCACGCCGCGGCTCGCGCAGCCCGCGCTGCGCCGGCTGCCGGCTGTTGCCCAGCCACTGCATCTGCAGCCTGCGGCCCGTGGTGCCCACGCACGCCGGCATGTGCCTGCTGATGGCCGACATCGAGCCGCTCAAGCCCAGCAACACGGGCTGGCTGATCGCCGACATGGTGGCCGACACGTTCGCGTTCACCTGGGCGCGCACCGCCGTCGACCCGGCCCTGCTGGCGCTGCTGGCCGACCCGCAGTGGCAGCCGTATGTGGTGTTCCCGGGCGAATATGCGGCGCCCGAGCGCGTGGTGCATGCCGTGCGGCCGGACCCGGCCGCGCCGGCCCGGCGCCCGCTGTTCGTGCTGCTGGACGGCACCTGGTCCGAGGCCCGCAAGATGTTCGGCAAGAGCCCCTACCTGGCCGCCCTGCCCGTGCTGAGCCTGGAGCCCGACCGGGCCTCGGAGTACAAGCTGCGCCGCTCGCGCCGCAACGACCACTTCTGCACCAGCGAGGTGGCCGCGCTGTGCCTGGCACTGGCCGGCGAGGCGCGGGCGGCCCAAACCCTGGACGCCTACCTGGACGTGTTCACCCACCACTACCTGCAGGCGCGCAACCAGCAGCCCGTGGACCGGGACAGCCCCGCGCACCAGCGGCTGCGCGAGGCCGTCGCGGCCACCGAGGCGTCAGCCGCGCTGGCCTGAAGGCGGCAGCAAGGCCTTGGCCGCCTCGATGCGCAAGGCCATGGGCACGCTTTCGTCGTCCATCACCCGGCGCAGGAAGCGCACGGCCTCGCCGCCCGCCGCCTCCAGCACCTGCGGCACGTCCAAGGCTCTCGGCAACTTCGGCACCTGGGGCTGAACCGCAGGCGCAGCCCGCGGTGCCGGCGTGCCCAGGGCCTGCAGTGCCGCGTCGAATGCCGCCTTCTTCGTGACCGCGATGCCGCGCAGCAGGTTGGCCTGGCCTTCCTCGTTGGGCGGGATGTCGAGCCAGGGCGTGTCGCCAAAGACCGGCGCGAGGTCCGGTGCGACGAAGGCCGACCAGTTGCCGGTGTCGGCCTGCGCCGCGGGCACCGGCTGCGCCTGCCGCTGCAGGTCCGGCGTGGGCAGCAGGCGCACGCGCCGCGCGTCGACATCGGGCAGGAAGCGTTGCCGCAAACCCTTCAGGAAGGCATGCGCCTGCGCGGCGGCCACCGGCTCGGCCAGCGAGAACCACAGCTGCAGGGCGTCGGTCCCCGACACCGCGATGGCCGGGGCCGGCAGGTCCAGCTCGGCCTGCACGCCCTGCCAGACGCGCGAGAGCACCTCCCAGTCCGGCGTGCGCGCAAGTTCCATGACCAGCGCGCGCACCGTGCCGTCCGGCCCGGCCAGGCTGGGGGGCGGGGTTTCGGCGCCCGCCGGGACGGGCGGGCGGGTGAGGTACAGGCGCTGGAGTTCGGCGGGCAGTTTGTGCATGGCGGGGGCGAGCTTACGCGCTGTGCCCCTGCCCGTCCCCCACCGCATCGCCTCGTGCCAGCGGCAGCCCGGCAATGTCCATGCGCGCGCGCAGCACCTGGCCGTGCGTGGAGTCGGTCACGTAGAGCGTGCGCCGGTCCGCGCCGCCGAACGCGAGGTTGGTGATGGAGGCGCCGGCCGCGCCGCGCAGCACCTCGACCGGCTCGGCCCGGCCGTTCAGCACCCAGACATGGCCCAGCCCCGGGTTGGCGACCAGCACCCTGCCCTGCGCGTCGACAGCCAGGCCATCGGGGCCGCTCGGGCCGTAGGAGGTGAAGAACTGGCCGACCTTGGCCACGCTGCCGTCGGCCAGCAGCGGCACGCGCCAGACGCAGTTGCCGCGCGTGACGGCCAGGTACAGCAGCTTGCCGTCGGGCGACAGCGCCACGCCGTTGGGGCTGGGCACATTGCCCAGCAGCAGGTCGAGCTGGCCGCCGGGCCGCAGCCGGTACAGCCGCCCCGTGGGGTCGTGCAGGCCGGTCTGGCCCTGGTCGGTGAAGTAGAGGTTGCCGGCCGCGTCGAACACCATGTCGTTGACGCCCTTGAAGCGTTCGGAGTTGCGGCGCTGCAGGTGCGGGGTGACGGTGCCGGTCGCCACGTCCAGCCGCATCAGGCCGTTCTTGTAGTCGGTGACGAGCAGCGTGCGTGCGTCCAGGAACTTCAGGCCGTTGGGCTCGCCGTCGTACTCGGCCACCAGCGACCACTGGCCTGCCGTGTCGATGCGGAACACGCGTCCCCAGGGGATGTCGCTCACATAGAGGTTGCCGGCCGCGTCGAACACCGGGCCCTCGAGGAAGGAGTCGGTGGCGGCGCCGCCGCGGTTGGCGTCGGCCCAGTCGCTGCGCTCGGCGCGGCGGAACGTGGCGGGCATGGCGGTGAAGAGCTCCAGGTCGCGGACCTGGGGTGCTTGCAGCAGATACATCAGGAGTCTCCAGAAAAGCCGTAGAGCCGGGCCGGGTTGCCGACGAGGATGCCGTGCAGCACCGTATCCGATGCGCACCAGGCGTGCAGCACGTCGAGCAGCGCCGCGTCGTCGACCGTACCCGGCGCCTCGGTGGTGTGCGGCCAGTCGCTGCCCCAGAGCATGCGTTCGGGCGCGGCCTGCACGAAGGCCTGGCCCAGGGCGCGGACATCGCCGTAGGCCGGCCCGCCCTCGCGCGAGCGCATGTAGACGCCCGAGAGCTTGATCCAGGTGCGGCCGGCGTCCAGCAGCCGGCGCAGCACGCCGAAGGCCGGGCTGGCCGGGCCTTCGGCGGGTTCGATGCGGCCCAGGTGGTCGATGACCAAGGGCGCGGGCAGGCGGGCCAGCAGCGCCTGCATCGCGACGATCTGGTCGGGCTCGGCCAGCAGCTGGATGTGCCAGCCCCGCCGCGCGGCCTTGCGCGCCAGCGTGTCCAGCATCTGCGGCGTGGTCGTGCCCCAGGACTGCGGCGAGACGAAGTTCACGCGCAGGCCGCAGACGCCGCGCGCGGCCAGCCGGTCGAGTTCGGGCTCTGCCACCTCGGCATCGACCACGGCCACGCCGCGTGCCGCGGCCCCCAGTTGCGCCAGCGCGTCCAGCGTGCAGGCGTTGTCCGTGCCGTAGGTGGACGGCGTGACCACCACCGTGCGCTGCGTGCCCAGCCGCTGCTGCAGCAGCCGGTAGGCGGCCACCTCGGCCCGGGGCGGCGTGCGCAGCCAGTGCGGCGACGGCGCGAAGCGCGGGTCCAGGATGTGCATGTGGCTGTCGCAGGCGCCGGCGGGCAGCGCCCGCGCGGGCCGGTTCACGCCCGCGGAGTGCGGGGCGGCGATGGGCGTGGCGGCCACACCGTCAATCCAGCTTGATGCCGCCCTTGCGCACCACCTCGGCCCACTTGGCGTCTTCCTTCTTGAGGAAGGCCGCGAACTCGGCCGGCGTGGAACCCGCGGGCTGCGTGCCCATGTCGACGAAGCGCTGTTTGACCTCGTCCTCGGCCATGACCTCGACCAGCGCCTTGTGCAGAGCGTCGATCGTGGCGGCCGGCACGCCCGCGGGCAGCAGCAGGCCATGCCATTCGTAGGCCTCGTAGCCGGGCAGCACGGTCTCGGCCACCGTGGGCACGTTCGGCAGGCGCTTGCTGCGCTCGGGCGAGGACACGGCCAGCGCGCGCAGCTTGCCGGATTCCACCAGCGGCGAGGCCGCGGCCACCGTGGCGAACATGAAGTCGACCTGGCCGCCGGTCACGTCGACGATGGCCGGGCCGCCGCTCTTGTAGCCCACGTGCACCATGTCCAGGGCGAGCTTCTGGCGCAGCAGTTCGGAGGCCAGGCGCTGCACCGTGCCGCTGCCGCCCGAGGCGTAGTTGAGCTTGCCGGGCTGGGCCTTGGCGCGGGCCACGAGATCCTTGACGTCCTTGATCGGCGAATCGCCCTTGACGATCAGCACGTTGGGCGCCAGCGCCACCAGCGCCAGCGGCTGCAGCGCATCGGCCGCGTACGGCATCTTGGGGAACAGGTGCGGGTTGATCGAGTACGGCGTCGCGTCGTAGAGCATCGTCGTGCCATCCGGCTTGGCCTTGGCCACATAGCTTTCGCCGATGGTGCCGCTGGCGCCCGCGCGGTTGTCCACGATCACGCTGGTGCCGAGTTTGGTGCCCAGGCGCTGGGCCAGCACGCGGGCCAGTGCGTCGGCCGCGCCGCCGGGCGCGTAGGGCACGACGATGGTGACGGTCTTGTCGGTGAACTGGGCGTGCGCGGCCACGCTGGCGACGAGCGCGCAGGCGGCCAGCAGGCGTTGCAAGGTCTTCTTCATGGTCAGGGTCTCCTGGTCTTCGATGGGGTTGGGGCGCGGTCGTTCACTCGGCCTTGAGGTCGAGTTCGCGCGCCAGTTGGCTGTAATCGCGCACCTCGCGCTGCAGTTGCTCGGCGAACGGCGCGCCGCAGGTGCCTTGCGCCTGCATGCCCATGCCGCGCAGCTTGTCCACGGTGGCCGGCGCCTGCACGAAGTCCTGCGCCGCGCGTTCGAGCCGGGCCAGCACCGCGGCCGGCGTGCCGGCCGGGGCCAGCAGGCCGTACCAGGCGTCGGCGCTGTAGCCCTTCACGCCGGCCTCCTCGAAGGTCGGCACGCCCGGCAGCAGCGGCGAGCGCTGGGGCGCGGCCACGGCCAGCGCCGTGAGCTTGCCCGACTGCACCTGCGGCAGCACCGAGCCCAGCGTGGCGAACGAGCTGTCCACCTGCCCGCCGATGAGATCGGTCACGGCCTGGGCCGCGCCCTTGTAGGGGATGTGGTTCATCGCCGTGCCCGTCAGCCGCGTGAACTGCGCGCTGGCGAAATGGCCCGAGCTGCCGCTGCCCGGCGTGGCATAGGTGCGCTTGCCCGGCTCGGCCTTGACCTGCTGCAGGAAGGCCGCCAGCGTCTTGACCGGCATCGCCGGGCCGACCGCCAGCACCGTGGGGCTGACGGCGAGCGTGCAGACCGGCGCGAACGACTTGACGGCATCGAACTTCACGCGGCTGCTGTAGAGCGCCGGGATCATGGTGTGGTTGGTCGCGCCCAGCAGCAGCGTGTAGCCGTCGGCCGGGGCGCTGGCCACGGCCTCGGCCGCCAGGATGGTGTTGGCACCGGGCTTGTTGTCCACGATGACGGGCTGGCCGAGCTGGCGCGCCGCATGGTCGGCGAAGGCGCGCGCGACCACGTCGGTGGGGCCGCCGGCGGAAAAGCCCACCACGATGCGCACGGGCTTGGCGGGCCAGGCCGCGGGTGCGGACTGGGCCGACGCCGCCGCCGCGCCGGCCAGCAGGCAGGCGCCTGCGCCCCAGCGCGCGAGGCTGCGGACGGGCGGCCTCATGCGGCCACCCGCTGCTGCGCCAGCACGGCCAGGATGTTCTGCGCGGCCGCCACGCCCATGTTGACGTAGGCGTCGCTGGTCACGCCGCCGATGTGCGGGCTCAGCACGATGTTCTTCTCGCCCTGGAACGGGTGGCCGGCGACCATGGGCTCGACGGCGAAGCTGTCCAGTCCCGCGCTGGCCACCTGGCCCGAACGGACGGCGGCCAGCAGCGCGGCTTCGTCGACGAGGCCACCGCGCGCGGTGTTGACGAGGATCACGCCGCGCTTGCATTGGGCCAGCGTGTCGGCGTTGAGCAGGCCGCGGTTCTCTTCCGTCAGCGGGCAGTGCAGCGAGACCGCATCGGACTCGCGCCACAGCGTCGCCAGGTCCACGCTCTGCACGTGGTCCGGCAGGTTTCTGGCGAATGGATCGAAGCCGATGACGCGCATGCCCAGCGCGTCGGCCATGCGCGCGAAACGCAGGCCGATGGCGCCCAGGCCCACCAGGCCGACCGTGCGGCCGCCGAGCTCCAGGCTCTTGTGAACAGCTTTATCCCAATGGCCGGCGTGCATGCGGGCGTCGAGCGCCACGACGGACTTGGCACAGGCCAGCAGCAAGGCCAGCGCCTGCTCGGCGACGGCCGCCGCGTTGGCCCCCGCAGCGGCCACCACCTCGATGCCGCGCGCCTTCGCCGCCACCTTGTCGATGGTGTCGGTGCCGCTGCCGTGCTTGGAGATGACCTTCAGCGAGGGCGCCGCGTCCATGACGGCCGCGCCGACCTTGCCGTAGCGCACGATGATGGCCACGGGATCGTGGGCACGGCACAGCGCGACCAGGTCTTCTTCGGTCGGCGTCTTGCCGGCATAGACGACTTCATGGCCGGCCAGCAGCGCCAGGGCCTGCGGCGCCAGGTCGGCGCCCGTCACGACGATCGCGGTGCTCACAGCGTCTCCCCTTCCTTCAGCACGCCGGCCGTGCGCAGCGCGGCCGTCAGCCATTTGGCGGCGGTGTCGCCGCCCTGGATCGCCGCGATGCGCGCGGCCTCGTCCTTGACCTTCTTGGCCGCCAGCGGCAGCAGGCCGGCCAGCTTCTCGCGCTCGACCACGACCACGCCGTCGGCATCGCCGATCACGAAGTCGCCGGGGTAGACGGTGACGCCGCCGACCGACACCGGGTGACCGATGCGCCCGCCCACGTTCTTGGTCGGGCCGTTCGGGTTGGTGCCGACGCTGAAGACGGGGTAGTCCATTTCGTCGATCTCCAGGCTGTCGCGCGCGGCGCCGTCCAGCACCACGCCGGCGATGCCCAGCTTGCGGCAGGCGTTCATCATGATGGTGCCCATGAGCGCCGAGGTCTGGTCGCCCTTGCCGTCGACGACCAGCACGTCGCCCGGCTGCGCCAGCGCGATGGCGGCGTGGATCATGAGGTTGTCGCCAGGGCGCACTTCCACGGTCAGGGCCGTGCCGGCCAGCTTCATGCGCGGGTGCAGCGGGCGGATGCGGCCATGCAGCGCGCCGCGGCGGCCGGCCACGTCGGCAAAGATGGCGGGCTGGTACTGGGCGGCCTCGCGCACGAGGTCGGCGGGAACGCGGTCGAAGCTGCGGATGATGTCGGGCAGGGACATGGTGGTCTTTCGGTCGGGTGGATGGAGGGATGCGGGGCTCAGTCGGCCTTGATGCCGGCCTGCTGGATGACCTTGCCCCAGGTGGCGAGGTCGGCTTTCTGCGTGTCGGCCAGCTGCTGCGGCGTGCTGCCGACCAGGGTCACGCCGAGCTTGTCGGCCATGGCCAGGACTTCGGGATCCTTCAGGATGCGCACGATCTCGCCGTGCAGGCGCTGCACCACGGCGGCCGGCGTGCCGGCTGGCGCGTAGACCGCCTGCCATTGCTCGACGACGAAGTCCTTGAAGCCGGCCTGGCCCATGGTGGGCACATCCGGCAGGGCTTTCTGCCGCACCGCAGAGGTGACGGCCAGCGCCTTGAGCTTGCCGCCCTGCACATGCGGCAAGGCGGCCGCGACCGGCGCGAACATGCAGTCGGCATGGCCGGCCAGCACGTCCTGCACGGCCGGCGTGTCGCCCTTGTAGGGCACATGCGTCATCTGCACGCCGGCCTGCAGGCGCAGCAGCTCGCCCTGCATCTGCAGGATGGTGCCGTTGCCGCCCGAGGCGAAGGACAGCTGGCCGGGCTTGGCCTTGGCCTGCGCCAGCAGCTCGGCCACGCTGTTCCAGGGCCGGCTGGCCGCGGTCACGAGCAGATGGGGAATGGTGCCGACCAGGGTCACGGGCGCGAAGGCGGTCACGGCGTCGTAGGGCATGCGCGGCATCAGGTGCGGCACGATGGCCTGCGGGCCGATCGAAGTGCCCAGCAGCGTGAAGCCGTCGGCCGGGGCGCGCGCCACGAAGGCCGAGCCGATGGTGCCGGTGGCGCCGGCCTTGTTGTCCACGATGACCGTGGCGCCCAGCGCCGGCCCGAGCCGCACGGCGATGGCGCGGCCCAGGATGTCGGTGCTGCCGCCCGCCGGATAGGGCACGACCCAGGTGATCGTCTTGCCGGCCGGCCAGTGGCCCTGGGCCAGGGCCGGCCAGGCGGCGGCCAGCAGCGGCGTGGCGAGTGCGCCGAGCAGGCTGCGGCGGCCCAGGGTGCGGGGTGTCTCGTTCATGGGGTTCCTTGTGCAGAGGTGCCGAAGCCGTAGAGCTCGGCGGGGTTGTCGACCAGCACGCGCTGCAGCAGCGCGGGGCCGTCGGTCCATTGCGCGAGCAGCGCCATCTGCTGCGCGTCGTCGGGCATGGGCTGGTGGCCGGCCGAGGCCGAGGCGTGGGGCCAGTCGCTGCCCCAGACCATGCGTTCGGGCGCGGCGCGCAGGTAGCCGCGCGCCAGCGCCGCCACGCCAGAGTCGTCCACCCGGCCCGAGGGGCTCACGATGTAGCCGCCGGACAGCTTGAGCCAGGTGCGGCCCTGCGCCAGCAGGCGCAGCACCAGCGCATGCGCGGGGTGCCGGCCGGCCAGCGCCGGGGCGATGCGGCCGAAGTGGTCCAGCACCAGCGGCACGGGCAGGCGCATCAGGCGTTCGCCCAGTGCTGCCAGCAGGTCGGGCGGCGCCAGCAGCTGCAGGTGCCAGCCCAGCGGCGCGATGCGCGCGGCCAGCGCCTCGAGTTGCGCGGCGTCGTGCGTGACGCCCAGCGACAGGTTCAGCCGCGCACCGCGCACGCCGGCCGCATGCAGGGCCTGCAGCGCAGCCTCGTCGGTCTGCGCATCGATGACCGCTACGCCGCGGGCCAGCGCGCCGAATGCGTCCAGCGCCTGCAGCAATGGCCGGTTGTCGGTGCCGTAGGTCGAGGGAGTGACGAACACCACGCGCTGCGTGCCGGTCCGCCGCTGCAGCGCGCGGTAGTCGGCCACGCTGGCGTCGGGCGGGGTCAGCCGCGCGCCGGGGACGGCCGCGAAACGGCTGTCGTAGACGTGCACATGGCAGTCGCAGGCCAGCGGCGGCACCGGCACGCGGGCACGGCCCTGCCCCGCCGAGAACGGTGCGGACACCGTCTCTTCGTGTTGGGTTGGCATCTCGCGCTCTGGCGGATGGGGGCTGTGCTCAGTCGACCTTGGCGCCGGATTCCTGCACGACCTTGCCCCAGCGCACGATCTCGCTGCGCACCAGCGCGGCGAACTGCTCCGGCGTGCTGGAGCGCACATCGGCGCCCTGGGCGGCCAGCTTGGACTTGACCTCGGGGTCCTGCAGCGCCTTGTTGAAGGCGGTGTTCAGCTTGGCGATCACGTCCTTGGGCAGGCCGTCGGGGCCGGCCACGCCGAACCAGGTGACGGCTTCGAAGCCCTTGTAGCCCGACTCGGCCACCGTGGGCACGCCCGGCAGGTCGGCCGTGCGCTGCTGCGAGGTCACGGCCAGCGCGCGCATCTTGCCGTTCTTGATGTAGCCGATCAGCGTGGGCACGGACGAGACATACATCTGGATCTGGCCGCCGATCAGGTCGGTCGAGCCCTGGGCCGCGCCCTTGTAGGGCACGTGCGTGAACTTCACGCCGGCGGCCTTCTGCAGCAGCTCGGCCGCCAGGTGGGCCACCGTGCCGTTGCCCGAGCTGGCGTAGTTCAGCGATTCAGGTTTGGCCTTGGCCGCGGCGACCACGTCGGCCAGCGTCTTGTAGGGCGAATCGGCCGCCACCACGACGACCAGCGGGGCCTGGGCGACCAGGCCGACGGCGTCCAGGTCCTTCTCGGGCTTGTAGGGCAGCTTGGGGTACAGCGTGGGGTTGATCGCCAGGTTGCTGGTCTGGCCCAGCACCAGCGTGTAGCCGTCGGCCGGAGCCTTGGCGGCGGCGTCCACGCCCAGGTTGCCACCGGAGCCCGGCTTGTTGTCGATGATGATGGACCAGTTGTTGCTGGTGGCCACCTTGTTGGCCACTTCGCGGGCGATCAGGTCGGTGCCGCCGCCGGCCGGGAACGGCACGACCAGGCGGATGGGCCGCGACGGGTACGCCGGCTGCGCCAGTGCGGCGGTGCCGGCGAGGCCGGTGGCGATGGTGGCGATCGCCGAGGCGACGAGGACGAGGCGGCGCGTGGCGCCGGGCCGGTGGATGGCGTGCATGGACTTGTCTCCGATGGCCGAACTGCCTTGGCGCAACCACTGCGCGGCAGGCGTTCGATGGCGGCAAGTATTGGTGCGCGATCCCTAACGGTCCAATCGAATCTTTCTTGCAATCGATAGATCGGACTTGGGGTATTCAGCCCAGGTTCTCGTGCCCGGCATGCCGGGCCAGCAGCGCGATCAGCCGCTGCGCGGCGGGCGAGACATAGCCGCTGTCGCGCCAGGTGACCACCAGGCGGCGGCGCATGGTGGCCGCCGGGATCGCCACCTCGCGCAGCCCGGCGCCCGAGCGGCCGGCCTGCAGGTGCAGCCGCGAGATGAAGCTCAGCAGCCCGGTCTCGCCGATCAGCGTGGGCAGCATCAGCAGCATGGTGGACTCCACCTGCACCACGGGGCGCGGCAGGTTGTGGCGGTCGAAGGTCTGGTCCAGCCAGTCGCGCGTGGGGGCGCCCGGCGTCTGCAGCACCCAGCGCCAGGGCGCCAGGTCCTTGAGCGCCGGGCGGGGCTTGTCGAACAAGGGGTGGCCCGCGTGGGCCGCCACGACGATGGTGTCCTCGGCCAGCAGCTGCGACGTGAAACCGGGCTCGCGCGCGCCCTCGGTGCCCACCATGAGGTCGATGTCGCCAGCGCGCAGCAGCGGCGTCAGCGCGTCGACCAGCGCCACGTGGGTGCGCAGCGTCACATCGGGGGCTTCGGCGATCAGGTCGCGCGCCACCGGCGGCAGCAGGAACTGCGCGGCCGTCGGCACGATGCCCAGCTTGACGTGGCCGACCAGG
This sequence comes from Pseudorhodoferax sp. Leaf274, assembly GCF_001422445.1. Lineage (GTDB taxonomy): Bacteria > Pseudomonadota > Gammaproteobacteria > Burkholderiales > Burkholderiaceae_C > Pseudorhodoferax. The sequence goes on along the minus strand of NZ_LMNA01000030.1, from coordinate 474,452 downwards.
CCGCGGCCTATGTCGCCGATCTCGCGCCGCGCGCTCTCCACGTCCAGCCGGGTGCGCTGGGCCCAGCGCCGCAGCGCGTGGCCGGCCGCGGTGAGCCGGATGCCGCGGCCGGTCTTCTCGAACAGCGCGGCACCGCAGGCCTCCTCGAGCCGGCGCACGCAGCTGGTCAGGGCCGGCTGGGTGCGGTGCAGCCGCTCGGCGGCACGGCCCATGTGTTCCAGCTCGGCCATGACTTCAAAGTACTGGAGATCGCGCAGGTCCAAGGGTGGGCTCCGGGGGGCGTGGGTCGCGCCGCATACTGCCACAGGCGCGGCGCCCCGCCTCCAGCTGCGCCTGCTCCAGCCGCTCTTACTCCAGCCCGAAGCGGAACACCGCCCCCGCCCCGGCGCGCGGCTCCAGCCGGATGTCGCTGCCGTGCAGCTGCAGGATGCGCCGCACGATCATGAGCCCCAGGCCGCCGCCGCGCGCGCCGCTCCCGGCGAAGGCCGGCCGCGTGAAGAGCACCGGCTGCAGCTCGCGCGGGATGCCGGGGCCGGTGTCGGCCACTTCCACCTGCACGCCGCCCACGCCCCCCTGCGCCCCGCCCGCGCCATGCAGCAGCCGCACCGCGATCTCGCCGCCCTCGGGCGTGTGGCGGATGGCGTTGTCCAGCAGGTTGGTCAGCACGCGCTCGATCATGCCGAGGTCGGCATGCACCACCGGCAGGCCGGGCGCGATGTCGGCCACCAGCCGCTGGCGCCGGGCCTCGGCCGCCAGCTCGAACTTCTGGAACACGTCCTGCACCAGGTCGGCCAGCGCGAAGCGTTCCTTCTCGGGCTGCACCACGCCGTATTCGAGCCGCGCCAGTTCGAACAGCTCCTGCGCCAGCCGGCCGACCTTGCGGCTCTGGCCCAGCGCGATGTCCAGGTAGCGCGCGCGTTCGCCGGCGTCCAGCAGGTCGGCCTTCATGCGCAGCGTCTCCAGGTAGCCGTGCAGCGAGGTCAGCGGCGTGCGCAGGTCGTGCGAGATGTTGGCGAACAGCTCGCGCCGCTGCTGGTCCTGCGCCGTCAAGGCCTTCCATTGCGCGTCGATGCGCTGCGCCATCTGCACGAAGGCCTGGCCCAGCACGCCGATCTCGTCGGTGCGGCGCGCCACCGCGTCCAGCGCGGGCGCATGGCCCAGCGCGGCGATGCCGTCGCGCTCGAATTCCTGCACCGCGCCGGTCAGCTGGCGCAGCGGCCGCGTGATGAAGCGGAACGCCACCAGGCCCGCCACCAGCCCGAGCAAGGCCACCACGGCCATGGACCACAGCGTGGTGCGCAGCGCCGAGCCCGCGGCCAGCCGCGCGCTGATCGCGGCGCGGTCCTCGCCCGACAGCACCACGTAGACATAGCCCGCATCGCGGCCGTCGACCTGCAGCGGCGCCGCACTGAACACCTTGGGGCCCATGCCGCGCGGGTCGTCGCCCAGCACCGGCAGCGGTGCGCCCGCCAGCAGGCTGCGCACGGGCGCCAGGTCCACGCGCTCCAGCTTCAGGTGGCCGGGCGGCGCGGCCTGCGCCACGATGCGGCCCTGCGGGTCGAGCAGGTAGACCTCCACGCTCGGGTTCACGGCCATGAGCTTGTCGAACAGGTCGCGCACCGCGGCGGTGTTGAGCCCGCCGCGCTGCATCAGCTCGGCGTTGCCCGCGATGTGCGCGGCCAGGCCCAGCGACAGGCGCTGCGTCACCTCGCGCTCGTGCCGCGCGCTGGACGCCATCTGCAGCCAGGCCGACACGCCCGAGCAGGCCAGCAGCAGCACGGCGAACACCAGCGACAGCCGGCGCGACAGGGTCCAGGCACCGGGGGACTTCATGCCGCGTCCCCGCCGTCGTGCTCGCCGGGCTCGCCCGCCACCAGCCGGTAGCCCCGGCCCCACACGGTGAGGATGCGGCGCGGCTGCGCCGGGTCGGCCTCGACCTTGGTGCGCAGCCGGTTGATGTGCGTGTTGACGGTGTGCTCGTAGCCGTCGTGCTGGTAGCCCCAGACCCTGTTGAGCAACTCCAGCCGCGAGAACACGCGGCCCGGATGCCGCGCGAAGAAGTGCAGCAGGTCGAACTCGCGCGGCGTCAGCTCGATGGGCTTGCCGTCCACCTGCACCTCGCGCGTGACCGGGTCCAGGCCCAGCTTGCCGACCTCCAGCCGGCCGGCCTCCACGCGCGCGTTGCGCGCCATGGCCTCGCTGCGCCGCAGCAGCGCGCGCACGCGCGCCACCAGCTCCAGCACCGAGAAGGGCTTGGCCAGGTAGTCGTCGGCGCCCAGTTCCAGGCCCAGGATGCGGTGCACCTCGCTGGAGCGGGCGCTGGTGATGATGATGGGCGTGTAGCGCGCCACCCTGTGGTCCGCGCGGGCGGCGCGGCAGATCTCCAGCCCGTCCACGCCGGGCAGCATGAGGTCGAGCACCAGCGCGTCCCAGGGGCCGCGCGCCAGCGCCTGCATGCCGGCGTGGCCGTCGGCGGCGTGCGTCACGGCGTAGCCCTCGTCGTGCAGGTGCATGCGCATCAGCTCGGCGATGTGGGCATCGTCCTCGACGATCAGTACGCGCTTGGGGGTGTCCATGGGGCCGGATTGTGGGGCGAAGCCGGCCGCCGAGTTGTCACGATTCATTGAACATTCCGTGATGAAACGGCGAGGGGCTTCGGTCCACACTGCGCCCCATGCCGAACGCCCATCCACCCACCGCGACGCCGATCCACCCCGGCTGGCTGCGCGCCTGCCACTGGCTCAACGCACTGGCCGTGCTGGTGCTGGTGGCCAGCGGCTGGCGCATCTACAACGCGGCGCCGTTCTTTCCGTTCGAATTCCCCAAGGCGCTGACGCTGGGCGGCTGGCTCGGCGGCGCGCTGCAGTGGCACTTCGCGGCCATGTGGCTGCTGGCGGCCAACGGGCTGGTCTACCTGCTGCTGAACATCGCCAGCGGCCGGCTGGCGCGCAGGTTCTTCCCGCTCACGCTGCGCGGCATCTGGCACGACGCCCGGGCCGCGCTGCGCGGCGCGCTGGCCCACGCCGACCCGCGCCACTACAACAGCGTGCAGCGGGCGGCCTACCTGTTCGTGATGCTCGACACCGCGGTGCTGGTGCTCTCGGGCCTGGTGCTGTGGAAGTCGGTGCAGTTCGGGCTGCTGCGCGAGCTGCTGGGCGGCTACGAGGCCGCGCGCCGCATCCACTTCGTCGCCATGGCCGGCCTGGTCGGTTTCGTGGCGGTGCACCTGGCCATGGTGGCGCTGGTGCCGCGCACGCTGCTGCCCATGCTGAGTGGCCGCGCCGGCCGCACCGACCGCACGGCCCACGCTGCCAAGGAGGCCGCATGAAGATCTTCCGACGCCCCCCGCTCCCCGGCATCGACGCCGGCGCCGCGCTGGCCGAAGCCCGGCAGTTGATCGGCCGCCGCGTCGAACAGCCGGCCCGCCGCGCCTTCCTGCAGCGCTCGCTGACACTCGGCGGCCTGTCCATGCTCACGGGTTGCAGCATCAGCGACAACGCCGGCGTGGAGGCCGCGCTCACGCGCATCTCGCAGTTCAACGACACGGTCCAGGGCCTCATCTTCGACCCCGCGCGACTGGCCCCGACCTACCCGGAGTCGATGATCACGCGGCCCTTCCCGTTCAACGCCTACTACGGCGAAGACGAGGTCCGGCAGGTGGATGGCGCCGCCTGGCGGCTGGAAGTGACCGGCCTGGTGGCCGACAAGCGCCAGTGGACGCTGGCCGCGCTGCGCGCCATGCAGCAGCACGACCAGGTCACGCGCCACATCTGCGTGGAAGGCTGGAGCGCCATCGGCAAATGGGGCGGCGTGCGCTTCTCCGACTTCCTGGCGCGTGTGGGCGCCGACACCAGCGCCAGGTACGTCGGCTTCCAATGCGCCGACGACTACTACACCAGCATCGACATGCCCACCGCGCTGCACCCGCAGACGCTGCTGGCCTTGACCTACGACGGCGAGCCGCTGCCCCCGCGGTACGGCTTCCCGGTGAAGCTGCGCATGCCCACCAAGCTGGGCTACAAGAACCCCAAACACATCCAGGCGATGTTCGTGACCAATACGAACCCTGGCGGCTACTGGGAAGACCAGGGCTACAACTGGTTCGGAGGCAGCTGAGGCACGAACGCCCCGGCGCCTGCGACACGTCGGGCCGCGTTCGGCACGAACCGGCTCTCCATCCCCCACCCCACCCAACCCACCCCGAGGACTCTGCAATGAACAAGCTCACCACCACCGTGCTGGCCGCTTTCCTGGCCATCGGCTCCGTGTCGGCCATGGCCGCCGACGAGATGAAGAAGGACGGCATGGCCAAGGACGGCATGGCCAAGGATTCCATGGCCAAGGACGGCATGAAGAAAGATGGCATGAAGAAGGACGGCATGGGCAAGGACGCCATGGCCAAGGACGGCATGAAAAAGGACGGCATGGCCAAGGATTCCATGGCCAAGGACGGCATGAAGAAGGACGCGATGAAGCAATAGCCCCAGGCCTGCGCAATCTGCCGGGCCGGCGCACCATGTCGCCCGGCCCCGGCCGCAACCGCTGCGGCACGCAGCCCCACAAGCCAACGAGGTTCCCATGCCCCATTCCGTTCCATCCCGCCCATCCGCCCTGCCGCGCCGCGGCGCGCTCTGGGCCATGGCGCTGCTGCTGAGCGGCGGCGCCGTGGCCTGGAAGGCGCTGCCCGCCATGGCCGCCGAGAGCGCCGTCGTGATCCCGCCGCCGCAGGACGCCGGCACCCCCGCGGCCGGCGCCACCACCGAGACCGCCGTGCTGGCCGGCGGCTGCTTCTGGGGCGTGCAGGGCGTGTTCCAGCACGTCAAGGGCGTCACGCAGGCCGTGTCCGGCTATGCCGGCGGCGAGGCGCGCACGGCCAACTACGAGGCCATCGGCTCGGGCCGCACCGGCCATGCCGAGGCCGTGCGCATCACCTACGACCCGCGCCAGATCGGCTTCGGCCAGATCCTGCAGATCTACTTCTCGGTGGTGCACGACCCGACCCAGCGCAACCGCCAGGGCCCGGACGTGGGCACGCAGTACCGCTCGACCATCTTCGCGCAGAGCGCCGAGCAGGCCCGCGTGGCCAAGGCCTACATCGCCCAGCTGGACCAGGCGCGCAGCTTCGGCGCGCCCATCGCCACCACCATCGAGACCATGAAGCCCTTCTATGCGGCCGAGGCCTACCACCAGGACTACATGACGCTGCACCCCAACCAGCCTTACATCGCCATGAACGACCTGCCCAAGCGCGAGAACCTGCACCGCGTGTTCCCGGCCCTGTACCGCGACAAGCCGGTGCTGGTCGGCGCGGGCACATGACCGGGAGAGCCGCCTTGACGAACGCACGCAGACAGATTCTGCAGGCCCTGGGCGCAGGCGCGCTGCTGGCCACCGGCTGGCAGCTCTCGCCCGTGGCCCGCGCGGCCAAGGCCTACGCCGTGACCCGCACCGACGCGCAATGGAAGGCGCAGCTCACGCCCCAGCAGTACCAGGTGCTGCGCCAGGCCGGCACCGAGCGGCCCTTCTCCAGCCCGCTCAACGACGAGAAGCGCGCGGGCACGTTCTCGTGCGCGGGCTGCCAGGCGCCGCTGTTCTCCTCGGCCACCAAGTTCGACAGCGGCACCGGCTGGCCGAGCTTCTGGAAGCCCCTGCCCGATGCGGTGGAGAAGAAGAGCGACCGCAGCTACGGCATGGTGCGCGACGAGACGCTGTGCGCCCGCTGCGGCGGGCACCTGGGCCACGTGTTCGACGATGGCCCGAAGCCGACCGGCCTGCGCTACTGCATGAACGGATTGGCGCTGGCCTTCACGGCTGGAACGCCGCCCGCGGTGTAGCGAGCGGCCGATCTGCGACGGCTTGCAGACGATGCTCGCGCGTCGACCTGCTCAGACGGCTGCCGGCGCCACCGGCAGCGCGCCGCGCCGGCTGCCCTGCTGCGCCCACCAGAACAGCGGCAGCGCCAGCAGCGCCGCGCCCGCCAGCACCATGAAGGCCGTGCCGAAGCGCAGCTGCGGCCCCACCACCCAGTTGGCCACGCCCGGGCTCAGCGCCGCGCCGACGCCCTGCAGCGTCATGACGAAGCCCAGCGCGGTGTTGAAGCGGCCGCTGCCCGCGCTGTAGCGCTGCACCAGCAGCGGCGTGGCCACGCCCAGCGCGCCGGCGGCCAGGCCGTCGAGCACCTGCACCGGGATGTTGTTCCAGGCGCTCGTGAAGGCATAGGCCAGCAGGCCGCGCACGGGCAGCACCAGGATGGCGGCGTAGACGAACCAGGTGATGTCCAGCCGCCGGCTGCGCGACACCCACAGCGCCACCGGCACCATGGTGGCCTGGGCCACCACGATGGCGATGCCGGTCCACAGCAGCGGCGCGGAGTCGGCCACCGTGGCCGCCAGGCGCTGGTTCAGCAGCGGCAGCATGGCCGCATTGCCGAGGTGGAACAGCGCGCAGGCCAGCGCGAACAGCAGCAGGGGCCGGTTGCGCAGCAGCGCGCCGATGCCGCCGGCATCGGGGTCGTCGGCCGCGCGCGGGGCCGCGGCGGCCGATTCGTCGCCGCGGGCCGCGGCGTGGTCGATGTCGGCCGCGCGGATGCCCGCCACCGAGACCAGCATGCCCACCGCCATGGCGGCCATCACCGCCAGCAGCCAGGGCGCGCCGAACCAGTGGGCGGCCAGGCCCGCCCCCACCGCGGAGAGCATGTTGCCGGCGTGGCTCCAGGCCTCGTTGCGCCCCATCTGGCGCTTGAAGCCTTCCGCGCGCGACAGGCCCAGCGTCAGCGCCGCCATGGTCGCGCCCAACACCGCCCCGGCCACGCCGGTGACGACCTGCGATGCGACCAGCAAGGGCGCGGACAGCGTCGTGAACGCCAGCGCGCTGGCCGCGGTGACGGCCAGCGCCGCCACCACCGTCATCGCGCGCTTGGCCTGGCTGTTGTCCACCCAGGCGCCGGCCAGCGGCGTCATGGCCACGGCGGCCAGGCCGCCGGCGGTCATGGTGGCGCCGATGAGCTCCTGGCGCACCCCGCTCTCCTGCAGGTAGGTTGCAAGGAACGGCCCCAGGCCGTCGCGCACGTCGGCCATGAAGAACGCCAGCCAGGTCAGTGCCAGCAGGGAACTCGGGGTTGCCATGGCCGTGCTCAGTGGGCGGGTGCGAGGGGCTGGCCGTTGACGCTGCGCGCCTCGATCACGCGGCCGCTGCCGGTGGCCAGCGGGTGTGCCGGGCCTTCCGCACGCACCGCGTCGCCGATCTGCAGCCGCAGCCGTTCCAGCCCGTCGGGCCGGGTGTGGACGAAGTCGCCGCTGTCCAGCACCACGCCGTTGGGGGCACCGTGCTTGGCGAAGTTGAAACGCACGACCTTGCCGTGCGCCTGCACGTCGTTGCGCGCCTCGGGTTCCTGGCCGTCGATGGCGGCCAGGCGCTCGAAGCGGTAGACCACGTGCGCGCCCTCGCCCTTGGGCGAGGGCCCGGTCTTGCGGCCTTCGACGGCCAGCGCCTGGCCGTGGCGCAGGCCGAGCAAGGCGCCCACGGCGGCGGCGTCGTGCGGATCGACGGTGAACTGCGTGGCGATGCCGTCGGTGTCGATCAGCAGGCCTTCGATGCCGCCCTTGGGGCTGTAGACCAGGTGCTGAAAGCGTCCTTCGACGGACCAGACGTCGTCATCGGGGGCGTGGTGGCGTTGGTGGTTGGGGCGGGGCATGGTGGATTCCTTGTGCGTGAAGAGGATGGGGTGGTGGTGGGCCGCGGACGGGGAGCGGCTCAGGAGGCCGGCGGGGTCGGCGGGGTGGGCGGCAGCGGCTGGCCGGCCATGGGCGGCTGCGGCCCGCGCGGCCCGCGGGGGCCACGCGGTTCGCCGCGCGGCCTGGGGGCAACGCCGGGGCCGGCGAAGAGTTCCTGCATGGCCTGGGCCGTCGGGCCGATGGCGGTGGCCTCGAGCGCGCTGCCCTGGGCGCTGCGGCTGCCCCAGCCGCGCGCATGCACGGTGGCGCCCACCTGCAGGCCGGGCAGCAGCATGGTGCCCAGGTGCGGCGGAAAGCGCACGATGCTGCCGCCGTCCAGCAGCACGCCGTTGGCGTCGCCGCGGTCGGTGTACAGCACGCGCGTGACGCGGCCGCTGGCGCTCATGGCGGTGAGCGCGCCGGGGTCGCGGGGGCCGCGCGCACCGGGCACGGGCGGGGTGTCCACCACGCTGCGGCCGCTGGCGGTGGCCGTCACGCTGTTGGCGCGCAGCACCGGCAGCCCGGGCGTGCGCCAGCCGCCGACCTGCACGGTGTCGCCCAGGCTGGCGGTCTGCAGCAGTTCGGCCGAGAGGTGCGGCGCGAAAGCCACCTGCGTGCCATCGGCCAGCAGGAAGCCGTCGACCTCGCCATTGGGGTTGACCAGCCACTGCTGCAGGCGGCCGGTGACGGTGGGCATGGCCGCATCGGCCTGGGGCGCGGCCAGCGGCGGTGGCGGCGCGAGCGGACCGGGCGGTGTCGGCGCCGGCTGCGCGAAGGCGCCGGCAGCCAGCAGCAAGGTGGCAAGGACGAGGGGGCGTTGAAGCTGTCGCATGGCAAGACTCCTGTTGAGGTGCCTCTTGGCTCTCAAGCGCCGTGCCAGCCCGCAGATTCTTTCAAATCAACGACTTGCAAAAAGGTTCTCGGCCGGGATGGATGCCTGCGGGACAGGCGGTGTCCGCTTTGCGGACGCCGGGGCTGCGCATCCCCGGCGGCTTCAGCCCAGCCGCAGCAGCGCGGCCGAGGCCGCGCACACCAGCAGGAACGGGATGCTGATGCGGTGGAAGTCGCGCATGCCATGGGGCAGCCGTGCCAGCCGCAGCGCGATGAGGTTGGCCAGCGAGCCCAGCACGCAGCCGAAGCCGCCCACGCTGACACCGGCGGCCAGCGCCGGCAGGTCGCGCACGGTGCCGTCCAGCAGGATGGTGGCCGGCACGTTGCTGATCACCTGCGAGGCCAGGATGGCCGCCAGGTAGGCACGCCACCCCTCTTCGATCGGCCACTGCCGCAGCAGCGCGGCGATGGCCGGCAGCTCGGCCACCTGGCGCAGCACCACGAACATCAGCGCGATGGTGGCCAGCAGCGCCCAGTCCACCCCGCGCAGCACGCGCGGCGCCGCCAGCGCGAAGACGCCGAACACCATGGCCAGGCCCGCGAGCAGCCAGTGGCGGTCCAGCGCCACCACGAAGGCGACGAACAGCACCGCCGCCAGCGCCAGCAGGCGCGGCTGCACCGCGGCCGCCTCGGCGGCGGGCTTGAGCGCGATCGGCGTGCGCGTCACCAGCCACCAGACCGCGGCGAACAGCCAGAACAGCATGACGCCGACGGTGGGCGCCATCATCCCCATGAAGCCGAGGAAGCTCTCGCCCGAGCGGTGCCACAGGTACAGGTTCTGCGGGTTGCCGATGGGCGTGAGCGCCGAGCCTGCGTTCACGGCCAGCGCCTGCAGCACGACGAGCCGCGCCAGCGGCAGGTGCGCCTGCGTGGCCAGCACGCGCGTGAGCGGCACCAGCAGGAACAGGCTCACGTCGTTGGTGACCAGGGCCGACAGCAGGGCTGCCGCCGCCGTCAGCAGCAGCGCCAGCCCGCGCAGCGTGGACACGCGCGCGAGCAGCCGCTGGGCCGTGGCCTGCAGCATGCCGCTGCGCTCCACCGCCTGGGTGACGGCCAGCAGCCCGGCCAGCGCGCCGATGGTCTGCCAGTCCACCAGCTGCAGCGTGGCCAGCGGTGCACGTGGATGCCACACCGCGAACGCGGCGGCCAGCGCCAGCAGGATCCAGAGCAGCATGTTGCCGGCCGGCGCGGGCGCCTCGGCATCGGGGTGGTTGGGTGGGGCGGGGGCAGCGGCGGTCGGTTGAGGCATGGTGGAAAAAAAGCGGACACACGGTGGTGCAACCCCTGGGTGATTCGATTTCCGTGCCAGCCGCCCTGCCTTGTTGATCAAGGACTTGCCGCGTGGCGGGCGCGCACGGTGGATGCAAAGCGGACAGCCCGGCGTCTCCTTTGCGGACGGTTCAATCGAGCCCGTACTGCGCCATCTTGCGGTACAGCAGTTGCCGGTGGATGCCCAGGGCGCGCGCGGCCTCGGCGCGGTTGCCCTGGCTGCGCGTCAGGGCGTGGGCGATCAACTGGCGTTCGAGCCGCTCCACCGCCTCGGGCAGGCTGGCCTGCAGCCAGTCGGCGGGCAGCGCGGCATCGCCGGGTTCGGCGGCGGGCGCGGCGCCGTCCAGCGCCAGGTCGGCCGCGTCGACCACGCGGTGGCGCACCAGCGCCTGGCAGCGCTCCATGAGGTTGCGCAGCTCGCGCACGTTGCCGGGCCAGCGGTGGCGCAGCAGCGCCTGCGCCGCGCCGGCCGACAAGGCCTTGGGCGCGCCGTCCTGCTGGCGCGCGGCGGCACGGCGCAGGAAGTGCTCGGCCAGCGGGATGATGTCGGCCAGCCGCTCGCGCAGCGCCGGCAGCCGCACGGTCAGCACGTCCAGCCGGTAGAACAGGTCTTCGCGGAAGCTGCCCTCGCGCACGGCCTGCGCCAGGTCGCGGTGGGTGGCGGCCACTACGCGCACGTCCACCTTCTGCGTGCGGTGCCCGCCCAGCGGCGTGACCTCTCCCTCCTGCAGCACGCGCAGGATCTTGGCCTGCACGCCCGGCGCCATGTCGCCGATCTCGTCGAGCAGCAGCACGCCGCCGTCCGCCGCGCGGAAGCAGCCCGGCCGGTCGGCGGTGGCGCCGGTGAACGCGCCGCGCACATGGCCGAAGAGCTCGCTCTCCAGCAGTTCCTTGGGGATGGCCGCGCAGTTGATGGCAACGAAAGGCCCGTGCACGCGCGCCGAATGGCGGTGCAGCGCGCGCGCCACCATCTCCTTGCCGCTGCCGGTCTCGCCCAGCACCAGCACCGGCGCCGCACTGGCGGCCGCCATGCCGATGCGCTTGTGCACCTCGCGCATGGCCTCGCTGGGGCCGACCAGCGCATCGTCGTCGTCCGGCGCGGCGCCGGCGGCCTGCGCGGCCTCGCGCGGCGCTGCGCTGTGCAGCGCCCGCGCCAGCACGTCGGCCACGTCCTGGCGCTTGATCGGCTTGGCCAGGTGGTCGAACGCGCCCAGGCGCATGGCCTCGATGGTGTTGCCGCTGCTGGCGTAGGCCGTCAGCACGATCACGGGCGGCAGGCTGGCCAGCCGGGCGCGCAGCGCGGCCAGCACCTCCAGGCCGTCCATGCCCGGCATGCGGTGGTCCAGGAACACGGCGGCGAAGCGCGTGTGCGCGGCCAGCGCCAGCGCGTCGGCGCCGCTGGAAGCCTGCACCGGCTCGTGGCCCAGGCCCTGCAGCGTCTCGGCCAGCGTCTCGCGGAAGGCGTCGTCGTCGTCGACGATCAGCAGGCGTGCCATGGCATCTCCAGTTCGAAGCGCGCACCCGGCGCGCGCGCCACATGGCGCAGTTCGCCGCCGTGGGCCAGCGCCACCTCGCGCGCCAGCGCCAGGCCCAGGCCGGTGCCGTCGGCGCGGCCGGTGGCGAAGGGCTCGAACAGCTGGGGTTGCAGCGCGTCGGGCACGCCGGGGCCGTCGTCGTCCACCGCGATCAGCAGCGCGCCGGCCGGCGTGCGCGCGGCCGACAGCAGCACCTCGCCGCCCGCGGGCGCGTGGCGCACGGCGTTGTCCAGCAGGTTGTCGACCGCACGCGCGAGGTGCACCGGGTCGAGGCGCGCCTGCGCCGGCCCGGCATGCCGCAGCGCGAGCCGCACGCCCCGCTGGGCCGCCTGGCGCTCCACGCCGGCCAGCCGTTCGGCCAGCCAGGCCGGCAGGTCGACGCAGTGCGCCGCGAGCTGCACGGGTTGCACCAGCGCCAGCAGGCTCTGCACCAGGCCGTCGAGCCGGTCGATCTGGCCGACGATGGCAGCAAGCGCCTCGCCATGGCGCGCGGGGGCGCCGGCCAGCGCGTTCTCGGCCTTGAGCCGCATGGCCGCGATGGGGTTGCGGATCTCGTGGGCGATGCCGCCCGTCATGCGCCCCAGCGCGGCCAGCCGCTGGTCGCGGCTGCGCTGTTGCGCGGCCAGCTGCAGCTGCGCGCGCGCCTGCTCGAACCGGGACCGGTAGTGGTTGAAGCTGTCGACGATGCGGTCGAGCTCCTGCACGCCGGTGCGGGCCAGCGTCGGCACGCTGTCGTCGCCGGCCTGCACCAGCTGGGCCTCCAGCCGCCCCACGTGGCGCAGGCCGCGGCGCAGGATGAGGCCCAGCCACAGCGCGGAGACCAGCACCACGGCCAGCAGCACCGCCAGGCCCGTGTAGAGGCTGCCGAGCGCCGCCAGCGCGCCGGCGTGCGTGCGCGTCATGGTCCAGGCCGCCAGGTCCCTGGCCGGCGCCACCAGCGGGCAGGCGGCGACGATCAGCGCCTCGCGGCTGCCGCGCACCACGTCGGTCTGCGGCTGCTGGGTGCGGGCGGCCCGCTGCACGAGTTCGACGATCAGCGGCTGCTCTGCCGCGGGCACGTCGCGCTTGACGCCGCTGCCCTCGTAGGTGGGGTAGGCATAAGCCAGCAACCCGCCCTGCTCCTGCCAGACCCCGCCTTCGACGTGCGGGGCCTCGCGCAGCACCAGCTGCAGCAGCACCTGCAGCAGGTCGAGCTGCGGTGCCGCGGCAGCGGCCGAGGGGCCGGGGACGGATTGCGCGTAGCGCGCGGCGATGGCGCGGCAGGACTGTTCGGCCACCGCGCGGCCGGCGTCCACCTGCGCGCCGGCGCTGCTGCGGTAGAGCACCACCATGACCACGGCGAGCGTGGCGCACAGGGCCACCAGCAAGAGGCCGAACAGAGTGAGCTGGACACGGAGTGAGCGCATGGGAGGTCACGGGCGGCGGCCATGCGCCGCGGGGGCCGGATGATCGCACGCGCGGCGTTCCACGTCAGGAGGCATCGCGCGCCGCCCGGCCGGCCCGGGCCGGCGCAGAGATGCGCCGATCCGCATAGCAGCCCTGCGGCAGCCGGCGTAGCGGCGCCGCGGCAGCCTGCCTAGACTGGCATCTTCCCGGAGACACGCGGCCCGCCGCACATTGGAGACCCATGGACGACCTGACCCAACTGATCTATGCGCTGGACGGCCACGTGGCCACGCTCACCATGAACAGCCCGCCCGTCAACGCGCTGACGCGCACGCTGAACGACGAGCTGACGCTGGCGCTGGACCGCATCTCCGAGATGGACGAGGTGCGCGCCGTGGTGCTGACCGGCGCCGGCAAGGTGTTCTGCGCCGGGGCGGATCTGAAGGGCCGGGCTTCCGTCATCCAGGGCCCGGGCGACCTGCCCGCGCATTCGCGCCGCACGCGCGAATGCTTCCACGCCATCCGCGAATGCGCCAAGCCCGTGGTGTGCGCCATCAACGGCGCGGCGCTGGGTTCGGGCGTGGCCATGGCGGCCTCCAGCGACATCCTGGTGGCGTCCGACAAGGCCTCGCTGGGCCTGCCGGAGGTCGACGTCGGCCTGCTGGGCGGCTGCCGCCACGCCATGCGCTTGTTCAGCCACTCGCGCCTGCGCCGCATGGCCCTCACCGGCATGCGCGTGCCGGGCGCCGAGCTGTACCGGCTGGGCATCGTCGAGGCCTGCGTCGCACCCGAGGAGCTGATGGCCACGGCCATGGAGATCGCCCAGGGCATCGCGTCCAAGAGCCCCGTCTCCACGCGCATGGGCAAGCACACGCTGAACGTGATCGAGGACATGAGCCTGCGCGACGGCTACCGCTACGAGCAGGACATGACGGCGCAGATCGGCAAGACCGACGACGCCAAGGAGGCGCAGCGCGCCTTTGCCGAGAAGCGCGCGCCCGTCTTCACCGGCCGCTGAGATGCGCCCCACCCACTGCCACGCGCGCCGCAACTAATTCTGGGCGAAGCGGCGCTGTGCCTGGCCGGCCTGGCCAGCGCGGCCGGCTACCCCGACAAGCCGATCCGGCTGGATTGACCGCCGGCGAACTGTCCATTGCGTGACCCGTGCGGCCTGGCACGGCGTGCTACCGTGGCACGCCGCGCCCCCGGTGCGGTCCACGCAAGGAGACAACGATGTTCGCCGAACCATCCGCCAAGACGGCCGACCTGCTGCAGCGCATGCGGGCCTTCTTCGACCGCCACATCTACCCCAACGAAGCGCGCCACCATGAAGAGATGGCCGCCTTCCGCCGCGCCGGCAATCCCTGGCAGGTCTCGCCGCTGATCGAGGAGCTCAAGCCCCTCGCGCGCGAGGCCGGGCTGTGGAACATGTTCCTGCCGCACGAGCACCGCGGCGTGCCCGGCATCTCCAACCTGGACTACGCACCGCTGTGCGAGCTGATGGGCCGCGTCTCCTGGTCGGGCCAGGTCTTCAACTGCTCGGCGCCGGACACCGGCAACATGGAGACCATCGAGCGCTACGGCACCGAGGCGCAGAAGGACGAATGGCTCGAGCCGCTGCTGGCCGGCAAGATCCGCTCGGGCTTCCTGATGACCGAGCCGGCCGTGGCCTCGTCGGATGCGACCAACATCCAGTGCTCCATCGTGCGCGATGGCGGCGACTACGTGATCAATGGCCGCAAGTGGTTCTCGTCCGGCGCGGGCAGCCCGGACTGCAAGATCTACATCGTGATGGGCAAGACCGACCCCGACGCACCGCGCCACGCCCAGCAATCGATGGTGCTGGTGCCGCGCGACACGCCGGGCGTGACCGTGGTGCGCCACCTCTCGGTGTTCGGCTACGACGACGCCCCCCATGGCCACATGGAGGTGCTGCTGGAGAACGTGCGCGTGCCGGTGGCCAACATGCTGCTGGGCGAAGGCCGCGGCTTCGAGATCGCGCAGGGCCGCCTCGGCCCCGGGCGCATCCACCACTGCATGCGCTCCATCGGCGCGGCCGAGCGCGCGCTGGAGATGATGGTCGACCGGCTGCAGGCCCGCATCGCTTTCGGCAAGCCGCTGGCCGCGCAGTCGGTCTGGCACGAGCGCATCGCCGAATCGCGCTGCCTGATCGACCAGGCCCGGCTGCTGACGCTGAACGCCGCCTGGAAGATGGACACCGTGGGCAACAAGGAGGCGCGTGCCGAGATCGCGATGATCAAGGTGGTGGCGCCCAACATGTCGTGCAAGGTGGTGGACTGGGCGATCCAGGCGCACGGCGCGGCCGGCGTGAGCCAGGACTTCTGGCTCGCCGAGGCCTATGCCCACCAGCGCACGGTGCGCATCGTGGACGGGCCGGACGAGGTGCACCGCAATGCGATCGCCAAGCTGGAGCTGGCCAAGCGGCGTTGAGATGGTGGGGATGCGCCGGTGCCCACCGGTTCAAACCGGCTTGTGCCCCCGCAGCCGCGGGTCGTAGAGCCACCTACGCACCTTGCGCGCCGTGATCCCTTGCGCAAGCGCATGCGCAGGGTTGATCAACACGTTGTATTCCTCGGGCACGACCACCGACGGCACCACGAGCAGTGGCGAGCCGGCGCCGAGGAGCCAGTCGTCCCCCAGGTCGAGCGAGACCTTTCCCTCCGGCAGTGCGTCCCAACCGACCGGGAGGGCGTCGACGCCGAAGGTGTCACGTGCGCTCCACGCCTGGGTCGGAATGTCGATCCGGACCAGGTAGCGGTTGAGCGGCAGCCCGCGCTGCTGCAGGTGCACGACTGTCTCCAGGCAGGCGAGCGCGATGCTGGTGGACGTGTAGAGGACCGGCCGGCCCTTGCGATTCCAACGGCCTCCGGTGATCTCGGCGCCCTTGCCGCTCAAGTCGTCAGCCAGGTACTCGGGCGCATCGACGGCGATGCGCCAAAGCGTCATGGCTGGTGTCAAGCGTAGGCCCCGCTTTGCATGCGGGCCAGCGCATTCGACACCATTGCCTGCCCTTCGGAAGTGTCCATCAGCTCCGAGGGACGCGCACCGCCCAGCGAAGGCAGTGGCTCTTCCATCCATTGGGCGAGCCACTGCGCGGCGTCGAACCCTTCCGGATCGCCAGACTCTTCCACCATCGCCTGCACCTGACCGACCAGACGGGCCATGCCCAGGGCGCGTTCGCTGTCGTCGCTGGACAGCGGCAATGCCTGCCGCACCTTGCGGCTGACCGTAGCGGGCGCGATGCCCAGCGTCGGCAGCAAACGCTCCTTGGGCATCTTCATGCGGCGCGCGAGCTGGTCGAGGTAGTCGGCGGGCAGGCCGGCCTTGATCATGCGCACGCGTGCCAATGGCTCCGCGCGGAACACGTCGATGAACGAATAGATGTCCGTATCCTGGCGTGGCACTGCAGCAGCGTGTGGCGGCAGACGTGTCTTGCCAGACGGCTTGGCGCGGGGAACGCTGTGCTTGCGGGTGGCGCGGGGCTGCATCTTTGCGGTCATTGCTTTCCTCTCGTTTGAGCGAACATCTTAGTGCAAATGATCAACAACCACTGGCGCCGGTACGCAAGCTCAATCCAGCTTGGCCCCCACCGCCTTGGCCAGCGCCCCCCAGCGCGCCGACTCGGCCGCGATGAACGGCCCGAACTCCTCGGGCTTGCTGCCCACCACCTCCACGCCCTGCTGGTCGAACTGCTTTTGCAGCTCCGGCGAGTGCAGCGCCGCGCCCACGCTGGTGTAGAGCCGGGCCACGATGTCGGCGGGAGTGCGCGCAGGCGCCAGCATGCCGTACCAGTTGTAGGCCTCGGCCTTGGGCAGGCCCAGCTCGGCCACGGTGGGCACGTCCTTCAGGACCGGGATGCGCCTGTTGTTCGTGACGGCCAGCGCGCGCAGCTTGCCGGACTGGATGAAGGGCAGCGCCACCGGGATGTCGACCATCATCATGTCGACCTGGCCGCCCAGGATGTCGGTGATGGCCGGGGCCGCGCCGCGGTAGGGGATGTGGTTGATGGTCAGCCCGGCCTCGCGCCGCAGCAGCTCGGCCTGCAGGTGCGGCGTGGTGCCGCTGCCGGCCGAGGCGTAGTTGATCTTGCTGGCGGGGCCGGTGGCGGCGGCCTTCAGCTCGGCGAAGGTCTTGTAGGGCGACGCACTGGAGACCACCAGCACCGCCGGCACCTTGAGCGCCTGGGTCACGGCCATCAGATCCTTCTGCGGGTCGTAGGGCATGCTGGCCACGATGTGCGGCACGATGGCCAGCGCGCCGGCGGACGAGAACAGCAGCGTGTAGCCGTCGGCCGGCGCCTTGGCCACCGCGTCGGCGCCCAGCAGGCCGCCGGCGCCGCCCTTGTTGTCGATCAGCACGTTCTGGCCCAGCGCGGTGCCGACCTTGGCGCCCAGCGCGCGCGCCGTCTGGTCGACCGGGCCGCCGGCCGGGAACGGCACGACCAGGCGGATGGGCTTGGCGGGCCAGGCCTGGGCCAGGGCCGAGAACGCCGCCATGCCCAGCGCGAGGGCGGCGGCGGATTTCAAGAGTCGGTGCATGTCGATGTCTCCACGGGATTGAACGTGCTGGCACTGTAGGAAGCGGCCCGCCGCCTGCCACCGGGGCCGCGCGCATACCTGCTATGCAGGCCCCGCCGCACCAGGGGCCAGCTATGCGCCACGGCGCATCACAGCCTTGCCGGCTGGCGGGTAGCCCCGGGCGGGGGCAGCTTCCAGAATCGGTCCATCCCCAAGGAGACCATTGCCATGACCACCGCCCAAGGCCCGCTCTCGCACGTCAAGGTGCTCGACCTCAGCCGCATCCTCGCCGCCCCCTGGGCCAGCCAGATCCTGGCCGACCTGGGCGCGCAGGTCATCAAGGTCGAGCGCCCCGGCGCTGGCGACGACACGCGCACCTGGGGCCCCCCGTTCCTGAAGGATGCCGAAGGCCGCGACACCAGGGAGGCCGGCTACTACCTGGCCGTGAACCGCGGCAAGCGCTCGATCACCGTCAGCCTGGACACGCCCGAGGGCCAGCAGATCGTGAAGGACCTGGCGCTGCAGGCCGACATCGTGCTGGAGAACTACAAGGCCGGCACGCTGGCGCGCTACGGCCTGGACGAAGCCTCGCTGCGCAGGATCAACCCGCGCCTCATCTACTGCTCGGTCACCGGTTTCGGCCAGACCGGCCCGCGGCGCGACCAGCCGGCCTACGACTTCCTGATCCAGGCCATGGGCGGCCTCATGAGCGTGACCGGCGAGCGCGACGACCGGCCCGGCGGCGGCCCGCAGAAGGTGGGCATCCCCATCGTCGACCTCATGACCGGCATGTACACCGCCGTTGCCGTGCTGGCCGCGCTGGCGCGCCGCGACCAGACCGGCGTGGGCGACAGCATCGACATCGCCATGCTCGACGTGCAGGTGGCCACGCTGGCCAACCAGGCCATGAACTACCTGGTGTCCGGCAAGCTGCCCCGGCGCAACGGCAACGCCCACCCCAACATCCAGCCGCAGGACGTGTACGCCTGCTGCGACGGCGACGTGATCCTGGTGGTGGGCAACGACGGCCAGTTCGCCAAGCTGTGCGAGGTGCTGGGCCGCGCCGCCTGGAGCAAGGACGAGCGCTTTGCCACCAACGCCCAGCGCGTGCGCAACATCGGCGAACTCTCGGCCCTGCTGCGCGCGCAGTTCGCCGGGTGGACGCGCGAGCAGCTGATCGCCGCGCTCGACAAGGCCGGCGTGCCCTGCGGTGCCATCAACAACGTGGCCGAGGTGTTCGAGGAACCGCAGGTGCAGGCCCGCGGCATGCTGCGCCACGTGCCCCACCCCTGCGGCGTGGACGTTCCCCAGGTGGCCAGCCCGATGCGCTTTGCGCAGGCGCCCCTGCAGACGCAGGCCGCGCCGCCGCTGCTGGGCCAGCACAGCGAGGCCATCCTGGCCGAACTGGGCTACAGCGCCGAACGCATCGCCGGCCTGCGCACGGCGGGAGCGATCTGATGGCCGGACGGATGCAACTGCACTGGTCGCCCAAGTCGCCCTATGTGCGCAAGGTGATGGTCTGCGCGCACGAGCTGGGCCTGGTGCCTCAGCTGGAGCTGGTGCGCTCGGTGGCGGCCATGCTCAAGCCCAATGCGGCGCTGATGCAGGACAACCCGCTGTCCAAGATCCCCACGCTGGTCTGTGCCGACGGCACGCGGCTGTTCGACTCGGCCGTGATCTGCGAGTACCTGGACGCGCTGGCCGACGGGCCGCTGTTCCCGCGGGAAGGCGCGGCACGCTGGCAGGCGCTGCGCTGGCATGCGTTCGGCGATGGCCTGCTGGACCTGGCCATCCTGTGGCGCAACGAGCGCGAGCGCGCGCAACCGCTGCAGGCGCTGACCGATGCGTTCGAGCTGAAGGCCCGCGCTTGCCTGGCGCAGCTGGACGCCGAGGCCGGCGCGCTGCAGGCGGCCCCGTTCTCCATCGGCACGCTGACGGTCGGCTGCGCGCTGGGCTACCTGGACTACCGCTTCGACGGCTTCGGCTGGCGCCAGCAGGCGCCGCGGCTGGCGCCGTGGTTCGCGCAGCTCGGCGCCCGGCCGTCGTTCCAGGCCACGGTGGCCGTCGAAGGTTGAGGCTCTCGATGCCCAACACGGCCAGATGCCAGCTCGGCCTCCAGGCGCGCCTGCCAGCCGCGCTCGGCCACCTGATCTGGATGCGCGGTTCTGCGCCAGGCAATCGCGCAGACAGAGATTGATCAGGCTCTGGTGGGGAACCCTGCCTCGTCGGCCATGCCCTTGAAGTCATCCACGACGTGCTCGGACAGCATCATGGTGACGGGCCTCTTCAGCTTCGCGTTCGAGCGCATGCCAAGCATGATGGATCGGTCTTCCTGCAGCGCGTGCATCCCGTCGAAGAACTGCACGGCGAACCCATCGAGGACACGCTCTTGGCCGCCTCGAAAGACGCTTTGTGCTTGCGGATATTCGCTGCGGCGTCGTAGGCGTGCTCCTCGCCTCAACCGTACAAACACCCAGGATTCGCCTGCAGCACCCGCTGCACCACCGCCCCATCGCCCGCCCAGTCCCTGAACATCGCCAGCAACTGCGCCGCGTCCGGCGCCGGCGCCACGCGCAGGTGCGGCCAGTCGCTGCCCCAGACCAGGCGCTCGGGATTGGCCTGGACCAGCTTCTGCTGGAAGGCGCGCCCCGCCGTGGCATCGGGCGCATGGAACAGGTTGCGGTAGGCGCACAGCTTGACCCAGGTATTGCCGGTCGCCAGCAGCCCGAGCAACGCGCCGAAGCCTGGATCGTCCACCCCCGCAGCCACGTCGAATCCGCCCATGTGGTCGATGACGACGGGCACGGGAAGCGCGGCGATCTGCCCTGCGATGGCCGGCAGCGCGCGCGTGTCGGTCCACAGCTCGGCGTGCAGGCCGGCGTCGGCCAGCGCAGGGGCCAGCGCCAGCAGGTCGTCGAACGAGGCGCTGCCGGCGAAGTTGTTGCCGGGGCCGCTGCGGTGGCTGAAGCGCGCGCCGCGCACGCCGCGCGCATGCAGGCCGGCCAGCGGCAAGGCATCGCCCGGCTGCACCACCACCACGCCGCGCCAGGCCGGCCGGGCGGCCAGTGCGTCGAGCAGCAGGCCATGGTCCTTGCCATAGGCGCTGGCATGCACCAGCACGCCATGGGCCAGGCCCAGGCGTTGCAGCAAGGCGTCGTACTGCGCTTCGACGGCCTCGGGCGGCGTGTAGCTGCGCTCGGCGGCCAGCGGGTAGCGGGCGTAGGGGCCGAACAGGTGGGCGTGGCAGTCCCAGCCGGCGGGGGTCACGCGATGGCTCCGTGCTGCGGCAGCGGGAAGGCCGGCGCCACGCCCTCGGGCAGCGGAATCTCGTGGCAGTTCAACGTCATGGCCACCAGCGTGTAGTAGCCGATCAAGGCGGTGAGCTCGACCACGCCACGCTCGCCGAAGCAGGCCAGCGCGCGCGCGTAGGTGGCGTCGGAGACCGAGCGGTGCCGGTTCAGCTCGACGGCGTAGGCGTGCACGGCAGCGTCGTCTTCCGACAGTCCGGGCGGCTCGGCCTGCGCGAGCAAGGCCTCGATGACGGCCGGCGCGATGCCGGCCTTCTCGGCCTCGCTGCGGTGGGCATACCACTCGAACGGCGACTGGCAGGCGCGGCCGGTGACGAGGATGGCGATCTCGGACTGGCGCGGCGAGAGCAGCGTGCCGTAGCGCAGCAGCGCGCCGAAGGCCTGCCACCTGTCGGCCAGCTCGGGGTTGTGCAGCGCGGCGCGCAGCGGGCCCTGGATGCGGCCGCGCGGGCCGGACACGATGCGGTCGTGCACGGCGCTCTGGGCGGCGTCCATGGTGTCGGTGGGGAACAGCGTGATGCGGGGCATGCGGGATCGTCTCCTGGCGGCAATCGGTGGTGGGCAGCTTAGGCGCTGCGGCCGGGGCCGCGTGTGCTGGCGCGGCAAGGCTGCTATGCGCCGGCGGGCAACGCCGTCAGCCGGCCGCGGCAGAGCGCCACATGCCGCGGCGCGCGTTGTCCTCGACGATGGCGACGATCTCGGCAGCCACCGCGGCCACGGCCCGGCCGGGGCCCTTGGTCCGCGCCAGCGCCATCGACACGGTGCGCTGCAGGCCCGGTGAGGCGATGCGCGCCGCCTGCAGCCTGCCCTCCTGCACCTCGGACCACACGGCGTGCAGCGGCAGCACGGTGTAGAGCCGGGCCTCGGCGACGGTGGAGCGCATCAGCGGCAGCGAGTCGGCCTCGATGACGGGCGCCAGCACGATGCGTTCGGCGCGGGCCATGGCGTCGAGCGCGGTGCGCAGGCCGTTCGGCACGCCGGGCAGGATGAAGGGCAGCCCGTGCAGGGCGGAGAACGGCAGCTCGGCCGCGGCCGTCAGCCGGTCGCCGGGCGCGCCGATCAGGTAGCTGTCGACGGTGGCCAGGGCCTGCTCGTGCTCGGGCGGGGCGCTGCCGTAGCGGTACAGGATGGCGATGTCCACGCGGGCGTCGGCCAGCCATTCCTCGACCTGCCCGCTGGAGCCTTCCAGCACCTTGAGCTGCACGGCCGGATGGCGCTCGCGCAGCTGCTTGAACAGGCGCCCGACCATGGGATTGGTGATGGAGGGCAGCGAACCGATGGTGACGCGGCCGGCGGGCTCGCGCGCCTCGCCGCGGATCTCCGCCTCCAGCTGCTCGGCATCCGACAGCAAGGCCTTGACCAGCGGGAAGATGCGCTCGCCGACATCGGACAGGGCCACGCCGCGGCCCGTGCGGTTGAACAGCCGCGCCTTGCATTCGCGCTCGAGCGCGTTCAGGTGGCGGCTCAGCAGCGACTGGTTGCTGTCCAGGAACAGGGCCGCCCGGGTCAGGCTGCCCAGTTCGGCGATCGCCAGGAAGGCGCGCCACTTCTGCAGGTCGGAGGTCAGATCGAGCTGGATCTGCGTGGCCTTGTGGGACTGCATCGACAAACACCTGTTCCGTGCAACTGAAACGCGGCATTGTGCGGGTGCGCTGCGCGAACGCCGGCCGGGGTTACCCCGGCCCGCGGAAGGGGCCGCCAAGGCGCGGCGCGGCCGGGCCTTCAGCGTGGCAGGCGGTCGGCCCAGTCGGCCATGGCGTCGGCGGTGGCCCCGGGCTGTTCCGCCGGCAGGGCATGGCTCGCGCCTTCGACGACGCGCACCGTGACGCGGTCGGGGAACTCGTCCTTCAGTTCGTTGCGCGAAGAGGCTGGGCGGAACGGGTCGGCGGCGGCCTGCAGGTCGAGCATCGGCGCCCTGCCCGCGGCCCACCAGTCGGCTTGCCGGGTGCGCTGGCGCGCGGCGCGCTGGCTGCGCGTGACGTCCTGGTACCAGCCGTCCAGCCAGGGCCGCGGGTCGTTGCCCTCGGCGAAGAAGCCCAGCCGCAGGCCGGCGAGCCGCTGCGCCTCGGTGGACGCAGGGTCGTTGATCGTGGTGATGGCGTCGCTCAGCGCCTGGGGCCAGGTCCTGGCGCCGGCGGCCAGCAGCACCACGCCGCGCGTCAGGGCAGGAAAGTCGGTGGCGATCACGCGTGCGATCCAGTTGCCGTAGGCATGGCCCGCCACCACCGTGGGCGTGCCGCCCTCCTGCTCGATGACGGCGGCGAAGTCCCGCGCGAAATCGTGGAAGCTGACGGCCTCCATCGGGCCCACGCTGCCGCCGATGCCGCGCGGCTCGGGGCGCAGCACACGGTAGCCGCGTGCCACCAGCCGGGCCGCGAGCGCACCGAACTCCTCGGTGCCGCGCCCGGTGGACGCGATGACCATGAACAGCGGTCCGCTGCCTTCGGCGTGGTAGGCGATGGTGGCATCGGCGGTCTTGACGGTCTTGCGTTGCGGACCCTGGGCCGCAGCCACCATCGGCAGCAGGCAGGCCACGGCCAGCAGGCCCGCCGCCAGCCGGCGGCGGGCCCGGTCGGGCACCGAGGGGGAAAGGCGTGCGGGGCTGCAGCGCGCGCTGGCGGGGCAGGCGCGGCCGGATGGGCAGGGGACGGCGTGCATGGTGTCTCCGGGATCGACGGCGGGGTTCGAAGGCGTGTTCAACGCAATTGAGCAGCCGCGACCGCAACCGAAGGCGGCCGCCTGGCTGGCGCGGGTCCGCCCAGTTTGGCCATGGCGCCCGCCCGGCGAAAGGCCGCGCCGCGCAACACAGCTATGCGCCGGATGCGAACACGCAGGTGGCGCACGCGCCCGTGCGGTGCCTCACAGGTTCAGCTGCGCCCAGGTCTTGTCCAGCCGCTTGGTGCTCACCGGCTGCGGGGTGCGCAGCTCCTGCGCGAAGAAGCTCACGCGCAGTTCTTCCAGCAGCCAGCGCAGCTCCTGCATGCGGCCATCGACCTGGCCCTTGCGTTCGGCCACGAGGCGCCAGTAGCGCTGCTCCTGGGGCTTGAGTTCCGAAAGGCGCGTGGCATCGCGTGCGGGGTCGGCGCGCAGTTTGTCGAGCCGCAGCACGACGGCCTTGAGGTAGCGCGGGAAGTGCTGCAGCTGCGGCCAGGGCGTCACGGCCAGGAAGTCCTTGGGCACCAGGCGCTGCAGCTGCTGCTGCACGTCGGCGGCCACGTCGGCGTTCGGGCGGGCGTCCTTCAGCTTGCGCAGCGCGGCGGCGTACTCGACGAGGATGGCGCCGGCCAGCCGCGCCACCTCGCCCGCGATCAGGTTGAGCCGGCCGCGGCCTTCGTCGATGCGGCGCTTGAAGGCCTGCGCGTCGGTGGGCAGCGGCTCCTGCAGGAAGGCCCGGTCCAGCGCCACGTCGATGATCTGGCCGCGCAGCATTTCCTGCGTGCCGAGCGGCATGTAGGCCACTGCCATCTTCTGCAGGTCCGGGATGTTCTTCTCCAGGTACTTCAGGGCGTCGCGGATCTGCAGCGCGAACAACCGGCGCAGGCCGGCGCGGTGCCTGGTGGCGGCGACATCGGGTTCGTCGAAGACCTCGATGCGCACGGCGTCGCTGTCGTCCACCAGGGCCGGGAAGCCGATCACGCTCTGGCCGCCCTTGCGGATCTCCAGCAACTCGGGCAGTTCGCCGAAGTCCCACTGGGTGTGGCGCTGGTTGGCGGGCAACTGCGGCGTGGCGGGGGCCGGCGGCGCAGCCTTCACGGCCTTCGCTTCGGCCTGCGCGGCAGCCGGCGCGGGCGCTGGTGTTGCCGTCTTCAATGCCGCCAGGGCCTGGAAGGCGCCGCGCGCCTGCGTCCCCAGTTCGGCCTTCAGCGCCCCCAGGTTGCGGCCCATGCCGCGCTGGCGGCCATGCTCGTCCACCACCTGCAGGTTCATGAACAGGTGCGGGCTCAGCATGTCGAGCTTGAAATCGGCCTTCTTGACGTCGATGCCGGTCTGGTCGCGCACGGCCTTGAGCAGCACGTCGACCAGCCCGCCCTGCCCGAACGGCAGTTCGGCGGCCAGCCGCGCGGCCGATTCGGGCAGCGGCACGAAGCGCGAGCGCGGGCGCTGCGGCAGGCTCTTGAGCAGCGCCTGGATCTTGTCCTTGAGCATGCCGGGCACGAGCCACTCGCAGCGCTCCTCGGCCACCTGGTTCAGCACGAAGAGGGGCACGGTCACGGTGACACCGTCGCGCGGGTTGCCGGGCTCGTGCAGGTAGCTGGCCGCGCAGTCCACGCCGCCCAGGCGCACGGTGCGCGGGAAGGTCTCGGTCGTGATGCCGGCGGCCTCGTGGCGCATGAGTTCTTCACGCGTGAGCTGCAGGAGCTTGGGATTGGTGCGCGAGGCATCGCGCCACCAGGCCTCGAACAGCCGGCCGCTGTGCACCTCGGGGGGCAGCTGGGCGTCGTAGAAGGCGTAGATCAGTTCCTCGTCGACCAGCACGTCCTGCCGGCGCGACTTGTGTTCCAGCGCCTCGACCTGCGCGATGGTGCGCGCGTTGGCGGCGGCGAACGGCAGCTTGGTCTCCCACTCGCCGGCCACCAGGCCCTGGCGGATGAAGATCTCGCGCGCGCCGGCCGCGTCCACGCGGCTGTAGGGCATGCGCCGGTTGTTGTAGACCACGAGGCCATAGAGCGTGGCGCGCTCCAGCGCCACGACCTCGGCGTCCTTCTTCTCCCAGTGCGGGTCGAGCAGCTGCTTCTTGAGCAGGTGCGCGCCGACCTCTTCCAGCCACTGCGGCTCGATGTTGGCGATGCCGCGGCCGAACAACCGCGTGGTCTCCACGAGTTCGGCCACGGCGATCCAGCGGCCCGGCTTCTTCTTGAGGTGGGCGCCCGGATGGCGGTGGAACTTGATGCCGCGCGCGCCGAGGTAGAGGTCTTCGTCCTCGGGCTTGAAGCCGATGTTGCCGAGCAGGCCCGCGAGCATGGCCTTGTGCAGCTGCTCGTAGCTGGCGGGCTGGTCGTTGAGCTTCCAGCGGTGTTCGGTCACGACGGTCAGCAGCTGGCTGTGGATGTCGCGCCACTCGCGCACGCGGCGGATGCTGATGAAGTTCTGGCGCAGCAGCTGTTCGTGCTGCCGGTTCGTCAGCTTGTGGGTGGCTGCGCCGTCGGGGCCGGCATGGCCGCCGCGGGCCTGGGCCAACCAGTCCCACAGCCGCAGGTAGCCGCTGAACTCGCTTTTCTCGTCGTCGAACTTGGCGTGCTGCTGGTCGGCCTGGGCCTGCGCGTCCATGGGCCGGTCGCGCACGTCCTGCACCGACAGGGCCGAGGCGATGATGAGCACCTCGCTCAAGGCCTGGCGCTCGCGGCCGGCCAGGATGATGCGGCCTACGCGCGGGTCCAGCGGCAACCGGGCCAGCTCGGCGCCGACGGCGGTCAGCACGTTGTTGTCGTCCACCGCGCCGAGTTCGTTGAGCAGCTGGTAGCCGTCGGTGATGGCCCGCCTGGACGGTGCCTCGACGAAGGGGAAGTCCTCCACCTCGCCCAGGTGCAGCGACTTCATGCGCAGGATCACGCCGGCCAGCGAGCTGCGCAGGATCTCGGGGTCGGTGAAGCGCGGGCGGCCGTTGAAGTCGTCCTCGCCGTAGAGCCGGATGCAGATGCCGTCGGCCACGCGGCCGCAGCGGCCGGCGCGCTGGTTGGCCGCGGCCTGGCTGATGGGCTCGACCAGCAACTGCTCGACCTTGCTGCGCAGGCTGTAGCGCTTGACACGCGCGGTGCCGGCATCGATCACGTAGCGGATGCCGGGCACGGTCAGCGAGGTCTCGGCCACGTTGGTGGCCAGCACGATGCGGCGCTTGCCGCGCAGCACGAAGATCTCGTCCTGCTCGGCCTGGGACAGGCGCGCGAACAGCGGCAGCACCTGGGCGTCGCGCAGCAGGGGCTGGTGCTGCAGGTGGCCGCGCAGGTGGTCGGCGGCCTCGCGGATCTCGCGTTCGCCAGGCAGGAAGACCAGGATGTCGCCGCCCTGGCGCGGGTCGCGCCACAGCTCATCCACACCGTCGGCGATGGCCTCGTTCAGGCCGTAGTCGCGCGACTCCTCGTACGGGCGCCAGCGCTGCTCCACCGGGAACATGCGCCCGGAGACCATGATCACCGGCGCCGGGCCCTGGGCACTTCTGAAATGCTGGGCGAAGCGGTCTGCGTCGATGGTGGCCGAGGTCACGATGACCTTGAGGTCGGGCCGGCGCGGCAGGATCTGGCGCAGGTAGCCCAGCAGGAAGTCGATGTTGAGGCTGCGTTCGTGCGCCTCGTCGATGATCAGCGTGTCGTACGCCTTCAGCAGCGGGTCGGTCTGCGTCTCGGCCAGCAGGATGCCGTCGGTCATGAGCTTGACCGAGGCGCCGCGCGAGAGCCGGTCCTGGAAGCGCACCTTGAAACCCACCACCTCGCCCAGCGGCGTCTTCAGTTCCTCGGCGATGCGCTTGGCCACCGAACTGGCGGCGATCCGGCGCGGCTGGGTGTGGCCGATCAGCCGGCCCTGCCCGGCCGGCGCGTTGGCCTTGCCGCGCCCCATCGCCAGCGCGATCTTGGGCAGCTGCGTGGTCTTGCCCGAGCCGGTCTCGCCGCAGACGATCACGACCTGGTGCGCCGCGATGGCGGCCTGGATCTCGTCGCGGCGTCCGGAGACGGGCAGCGACTCGGGAAAGTTCAGCGTGAAGGCTGGCGCCGGGGGCGCCGCGGAGGCTTCGGGCATAAGGAGAGGGCGCGCGTCCCGCGCAGGGACTTCGTAGAGAATCCGGGATTATCCCAGTGCACGCCCTGCACTGCCCCGCCCCAAGCGCAGACCCGCCGCCCATGTCCGCTGTTTTCAATTTCACCTTCGTCCCCTGGTTCCGCTCGGTCGCGCCGTACATCCACACGCACCGCGGCAAGACCTTCGTGGTCGGCATCGCCGGCGAGGCCATCGCCGCCGGCAAGCTGCAGTCCATCGCGCAGGACCTGGCGCTGATCCAGGCCATGGGCGTGCGCATCGTGCTGGTGCACGGCTTTCGGCCGCAGGTGGACGAGCAGCTGCGCGCCAAGGGGCACCAGGCGCGCTTCTCGCACGGCATCCGCATCACCGACGGCGTGGCACTGGACTGCGCGCAGGAAGCGGCCGGCCAGCTGCGCTACGAGATCGAGGCGGCCTTCAGCCAGGGCCTGCCCAACACGCCGATGGCCGGCGCCACGGTGCGCGTGATCTCGGGCAACTTCATCACCGCGCGGCCGGTGGGCATCGTCGACGGCGTGGACTTCCAGCATTCGGGCTCGGTGCGCAAGGTCGACGTGGCGGGCCTGCTGCGCACGCTGGACATGGGCGCGCTGGTGCTGCTGTCGCCGTTCGGCTTCTCGCCCACGGGCGAGGCCTTCAACCTGACCATGGAAGAAGTGGCGACCAGCGTGGCCACCGGGCTGCAGGCCGACAAGCTGATCTTCCTGACCGAGGTGCCGGGCATCCGCATGCAGCCGGGCGAACCGGCGTCCGACGACAACCCCATCGACACCGAGCTGCCGCTGGCCGCGGCCGAGCAGCTGCTGGCCACGCTGCCCACCCCGCTGCAGCCCACCGACACGGGCTTTTACCTGCAGCACTGCGTGAAGGCCTGCAAGGCCGGCGTGGAGCGCAGCCACATCCTGCCGTTCGCGCTGGACGGCGCGCTGCTGCTGGAGATCTACGTGCACGATGGCATCGGCACCATGGTCATCGACGAGAAGCTGGAAAGCGTGCGCGAGGCCTCCAGCGACGACGTGGGCGGCATCCTGCAGCTGATCGAACCCTTCGAGAAGGACGGCACGCTGGTCAAGCGCAGCCGCACCGAGATCGAGCGCGACGCCCACCTCTACACGGTGATCGAGCACGACGGCGTGATCTTCGCGTGCGCGGCGCTGTACCCCTACCCCGAAGCCAAGACCGCAGAAATGGCGGCGCTCACGGTGTCGCCGCAGAGCCAGGGCCAGGGCGACGGCGAGAAGGTGTTGAAGCGCATCGAGTACCGCGCGCGCCAGGCCGGGCTCAACAGCATCTTTGTGCTGACCACGCGCACCATGCATTGGTTCATCAAGCGGGGCTTCCAGCCGGTCGACCCCGAGTGGCTGCCGGAGGCCCGCAAGCGCAAGTACAACTGGGACCGGCGCAGCCAGGTGCTGGTGAAGAAGCTGGGCTGATCAGGCCACCGTGTCCGGCGCCGGCGTGGCGGCGGGCCGCACGTCCATCTGGTCGGCGTCCAGGAAGCGTTCGGCATAGCGCCGGTACACGCCCTGGTGCATGAACACGTCGAACAGGTCGGGATCGATGTGGCCGTTCTTCTTGAAGCGCACCATGATCTCCAGCGCCTTGGACACCTTCATGCCGGGCTTGTAGGGGCGGTCCGCCGCGGTCAGCGCCTCGAAGATGTCGGCGATGCCCAGCATGCGCGCCTGCACCGACATCTCGTGCCGCATCAGGCCCTTGGGATAGCCGCGCCCGTCCATGCGCTCGTGGTGGCCGCCGGCGAACTCGGGCACGTTGCGCAGGTGCTTGGGCCAGGGCACCTGCTCCAGCATGCGGTTGGTGGCGACGATGTGGTAGTTGATGATGTCGCGCTCCTTCGCGGTCAGCGTGCCGCGGCGGATCGACAGGTTCTCCAGCTCGTCTGCGGTCAGGAACGGCAGCTCCAGGCCGTCGGGGCCGGACCAGCGGCGCCGTTCGGACAGGGATTGCAGGCGCGCGGCCGTGCCCTCGTCGAAGTACTCGGTGCCGCGGTTGAGCTTGCGGATGAAGTCGCGCTCCTCGTCCAGCGCAGCCTGCTCGGTGGTGCAGGCCGCTGCGGCCTGCGCCTCCGCGACGGGATCGACGCAGGGCCGCAGTGCCAGCTGGCGCTTGAGCGCGGCGATCTCCGCATCGCGCCGCAGCACCTCGAAGCGGGTGTCGAGCAGGACGACGCGGTCGAACAGGGTCTGTAGCTTGGTCGCCTTGTCCACGACATGCACCGGCGTGGAGATCTTGCCGCAGTCGTGCAGCAGGCCGGCGATCTTGAGCTCGTAGCGGTCGCGCTCGCTCATCTTGAAGCTGGCGAGCGGGCCGTCCTCGGTGGCGTCCACCGCGTCGGCCAGCATCATGGTCAGCTCGGGCACGCGGTTGCAGTGGCCGCCCGTGTAGGGCGACTTGTCGTCGATCGCCATGTTGATCAGGTGGATGAACGACTCGAACAGCTCCTCCAGCTGGATGACCAGTTGCCGGTTCGACAGCGCGATGGCGGCCTGCGAGGCCAGCGACTCCACCAGCCGCTGGTCGGCCTCGGAGAAGGTGACGACGCGGCCCAGGTCCGGCTCCTGCGCATTGATGAGCTGCAGCACGCCGATGACTTCGCCATCGTGGTTCTTCATCGGCACGGTGAGGAAGGACTGCGAGCGGTAGCCCGTGCGCTTGTCGAAGGCGCGCGTGCCCGAGAAGTCGAAGCCCTCTTCCGCGTAGGCGTCGGCGATGTTGACGGTGCGGTCGTGGATGGCGGCGTAGGTCGCCACCATGCTGTCGTTGAAGCTGCCGTCGGGATTGACCAGCTGCAGCGCGGGGAACTCGATGGCGCGGCCCGTGGTGCCGCCCAGGAACAGTTCCAGGGAGTTGGTGCGCATGATCTCGAACCGCAGCGCTCCGCCGTCCTCGGTCATGCGGTACAAGGTGCCGCCGTCGGCATGGGTGATGTTCTTGGCCGCGATGAGGATGCCTTCCAGCAAGGCATCGGTGTCGCGCTCCTTGGACAAGGCGGTACCGATTGCATTGAGCTGGTCCAGCCGGGCCAGCAGATCCCCCACGAGGTCCATCGCCATTGGTTTGAGTCCTTGTCCTCGGCTACGCGCTCGACGCATGCGCGATCGGGCGGCCGGAAAATGAAGCGTCACTGGCTTGCAGCGCCAGTTCGGTGACGTGATATGCCATTATTTGTGCAGAACGAACCTACAACGCAGCAGGCGCCCCGCCGTGGCGCGGCTGCCTCAACACAATTGAGCATCAACTTGCGCATCATCGATTGCAGGCGGGCCCCGTGCGGCTGACGGGCGTGCCATTCGTCCAGCCCGGACTTCCGCCGGGCGTGGCTGGCCGGCCCCTGCCATGACACCGCGCCGCCCCACACTGCCCTGGCTGGCACCCGGCGAGCCCCTGCCGCCGGTGGTCCAGGCCTGGGGTCCGCAGGACCCTGCCCCCGGCCTCCTCGCGGCGGGCGGCAGCCTGGACGTGGACAGCCTGCGCGCCGCCTACGGCACCGGCGTCTACCCCTGGTTCAGCGAGGGCCAGCCCATCCTGTGGTGGAGCCCGGACCCGCGCATGGTGCTGCAGACCGGCGCCTTCCGGCTGCACCGCTCCCTGCGCAAGACGCTGCAGCGCTTCGTCGCGACGCCGGGCTGCGAGGTGCGCTTCGACAGCGCGTTCGGCGCGGTCGTGCGCGCCTGCGCCGGCAGCCCGCGCGAAGGCCAGGCGGGCACCTGGATCGTGCCGGAAATGGTGCGCGCCTACGAAGACCTGCACGCCGCGGGCAGCGCGCACAGCGTGGAGACCTGGGTCGACGGGCAGCTGGCCGGCGGCCTGTACTGCGTGGGCCTGGGCCGGGCCGTGTTCGGCGAATCCATGTTCGCGCGCGCCACCGATGCCTCGAAGATCGCGCTGGCCGCCCTCGTGGCCTGGTGCCGCCAGCACGGCGTCGTGCAGATCGACTGCCAGCAGAACACGCGCCATCTGGCCTCGCTGGGCGCGGCCGAAATGGCGCGCGCGGACTTCGTGTCTCGACTGCGGCAGGACGCCCTGGCGCCAGAGCCGCCCTGGTTATTCGACCCCGTATACTGGTCCGCACTGTTCACTCCAGTGTCCCGTACGGCGTGACCCACCTGAACGATCTCCCCCTGCAGACGCTGCAGTTCTACGCGACGGCGCCGTATCCGTGCAGCTATCTGGCGGAACGGCAGGCCAGGTCGCAGGTGGCGACGCCGGGGCACCTGATCCAGAGCGACACCTACTCGGAGCTCGTGCAGAAGGGTTTCCGGCGCAGCGGCATGTTCACCTACCGGCCGCACTGCGACGGCTGCCAGGCCTGCCTGCCATTGCGCGTGCTGGCCGGCGGCTTCAGGCCCGACCGCAGCCAGCGCCGGGCGCTGGCACGTCATGCGAACCTGCAGGTGCGCGTGCTCAAGCTGTGCTTCGTGCCGGAGCACTACCAGCTCTACCTGCGCTACCAGAACGGGCGCCATGCAGGTGGCGGCATGGACCACGACAGCATCGACCAGTACACCCAGTTCCTGCTGCAAAGCCGCGTCAATTCGCGGCTCGTCGAGTTCCACGAGCCCGCGGCCGATGGGCAGCCGGCCCGCCTCAAGATGGTGTCCATCCTGGACATCCTGAACGACGGCCTGTCGGCCGTCTACACCTTCTACGAACCCGAAGCCCATGCCAGCTACGGCACCTACAGCGTGCTGTGGCAGATCGAGCAGGCGCGCAGCCTCGGCCTCCCGCATGTCTACCTGGGCTACTGGATCGGCCAAAGCGACAAGATGAACTACAAAGCCCGCTTCCATCCCCACCAACTCCTGATCGATGGCCATTGGCAGGACGGCCCTGCCCAGCCATGAAGAAGAACGAACAGCAGGCCGGCGGCACCCCCACGGTCCAGGTCATCGAGCGCATGTTCGCGCTGATCGATGTGCTGGCCGCGCGCGAAGAGGCGATGTCGCTCAAGGAGATCAGCGAGAAGACCGGGTTGCATCCCTCGACCACGCACCGCATCCTGAACGACCTGGCCACGGGCCGTTTCGTCGACAGGCCGGAGCCGGGCACCTACCGGCTCGGCATGCGCCTGCTGGAGCTGGGCAACATCGTCAAGGGGCGGCTCAGCGTGCGCGATGCGGCACTGGCACCGATGCGCGAACTGCACCGGCTGATCCAGCAACCCGTGAACCTGAGCCTGCGCCAGGGCGACGAAATCGTCTACATCGAGCGCGCGCTGTCCGAGCGTTCGGGCATGCAGGTGGTCCGCGCCATCGGTGGCCGTGCCCCGTTGCACCTGACCTCCGTCGGCAAGCTGTTCCTGGCGGCCGACGATGCCCAGCGCGTGCGCGCCTACGCCACGCGCACGGGCCTGGCGGGCCACACGCGCAACAGCCTCACGCAGTTGCCCCTGCTCGAACGCGAACTGGCCAAGGCCCGCACGACCGGCGTGGCGCGCGACAACGAGGAACTGGAGCTGGGTGTGCGCTGCATGGCCGCAGGGATCTACGACGACCAGTCCCGGCTCGTCGCTGGCCTATCGATCTCGTCACCAGCAGACCGGCTGGACGAATCATGGCTGCCCAAGCTGCAGCAGACGGCCAACGAGATCTCGGCGGCGCTCGGCTACCACGCGGGCAACAACAGCGCCTGAACAGGCGCCGGAGCCCGCGGCGGGCTCAGCGGTGCGCGGAAACGGGCACCAGCACCGCAGCGCCGTGGCCGCCCGCGGTGATGGCGGCAGCGGTGCTGGCCTCCACCCACTTGCGCACCCGCTCGGCATCGCCCAGGCGGCTGAGCTTGCCGGCCGAATCCAGGAACACCATGATCAGCTTGCGGCCGGCGATGCTGGCCTGCATGACCAGGCACTGGCCAGCCTCGTTGATGAAACCGGTCTTCTGCAGGCCGATGTCCCAGTCAGGGTTCTTGATCAGGCGGTTGGTCGTGTTGTATTGCAGCGTGCGGCGGCCGATGTCGACGG
The DNA here is from genome assembly GCF_001422445.1 of Pseudorhodoferax sp. Leaf274. Classification (GTDB taxonomy): domain Bacteria; phylum Pseudomonadota; class Gammaproteobacteria; order Burkholderiales; family Burkholderiaceae_C; genus Pseudorhodoferax. The sequence continues at coordinate 441,083 of NZ_LMNA01000030.1, read as the reverse complement.
CGTAGCTCGGCGAGGTCGACAGCTCGCGGATCAGCGGTTCGCGGTAGGCGGCACCGACCAGGAGGGCCAGGTCGTGCGCGCTCGACTGGTTGTTGGGCGACAGACCGGTCGGCTCGACGTAGCGCGTGTCCTTCATGCCCAACTGCACGGCCTTGGCGTTCATGCGGCTCACGAAGGTCGCCATGCCGCCCGGGAAGGTGCGGCCCAGGGCGTGGGCGGCGCGGTTCTCGCTGGACATCAGGGCCAGGTGCAGCAGTTCGCCGCGGCTCAGGCTGGAACCCACGACCAGGCGCGAGCGGCTCCACTTCTCGGTGTCCACGTCGTCCTGCGTGATCGTGAGCATCTCGTCCATGGGCAGTTGTGCCTCGTTGACGATCACGCCCGTCATGAGCTTGGTCAGCGAGGCGATGGGCAACACGGCGTTCTCATTCTTGCGCAGCAGGACTTCGTCAGTCTCCTGGTCGATGACCAGCGCCACGCTGGACTTCAGGTCGAGCGGGTCGTCCGCGCCATGCAGCCCGGCCATCTGGCCGAACGAGGGGCGCACGGGAATGATGGCGGCACGCGGCGTCTCGATGCGCGGGCGGCCCTGCACGCTGACCTTCACACGGCGCTTGGGCGCGGCGGCCACGGTCTTGCGCTCGACCACCTGCCGCTTCTCGGCCACCACCTTTTTCTTGCGCGGTGCGGCGTCGGCCTGCGGCATCGCCAGCATCAACAGGCAAGAGAACACGACAAGCATTTGCGCGAGCCGAGGCACGCCGGAAAAACGAGAAGAAGTCATGCGCCCACCTACTGAAACCGCCAGGAATGCGGGAGTGTATCCACTCCGAAAAGCTCACACAACATCAAAGACTTGCGCGGTCAACTTAATGTGATGGGCGGTCGCCCTGTGGCCACGCGGCAACAAAAAAGCCGACCCTTTCGGATCGGCTTTCTGTGGCTTGCCGGCCTCAACCGGCCGTGGCTTCCTCGGCCTCGGGCTTGGCCCGGCCTTCCTTCTTGGGCAGCGGCTGGATGTCCAGCTGCACCTCGCCGGTCTCCACGCCCTTCTCGTCCTTGGACAGGGCGATGTCGACCACCAGGCGGCCACCGTCGGTCAGGCGTCCGAACAGCAGTTCGTCGGCCAGCGCACGCCGGATCATGTCCTGGATCAGGCGCTGCATCGGCCGCGCACCCATGAGCGGATCGAAGCCCTTGCGCGCCAGGTACTTGCGCAGGCCGTCGGTGAAGGTGACTTCCACCTTCTTCTCGGCCAGCTGCGTTTCCAGCTGCAGCAGGAACTTGTCGACCACGCGCAGGATGATCGTCTCGTCCAGCGCCTTGAAGCTGACCGTCGCGTCCAGCCGGTTGCGGAACTCGGGCGTGAACAGGCGCTTGATGTCCGCCATCTCGTCGCCGGCCTCGCGCGGGTTCGTGAAGCCAATGGTCGCCTTGTTCATGGTCTCGGCGCCCGCGTTCGTCGTCATGATGATGATGACGTTGCGGAAGTCGGCCTTGCGTCCGTTGTTGTCCGTCAGGCTGCCATGGTCCATGACCTGCAGCAGCACGTTGAAGATGTCCGGGTGCGCCTTCTCGATCTCGTCGAGCAGCAGCACCGCATGCGGCTTCTTCGTGACGGCTTCGGTCAGCAGGCCACCCTGGTCGAAACCGACGTAGCCCGGAGGCGCGCCGATCAGGCGGCTCACGGCATGGCGCTCCATGTACTCCGACATGTCGAAGCGGATCAGCTCGATGCCCATGATGTAGGCCAGCTGCTTGGCGGCCTCGGTCTTGCCGACGCCCGTGGGGCCGCTGAACAGGAAACTGCCGATCGGCTTGTCGCCCTTGCCCAGGCCCGAGCGCGCCATCTTGACCGAGGACGCCAGCACCTCGAGTGCCTTGTCCTGGCCGAACACCACGCTCTTGAGGTCGCGCTCCAGCGTCTGCAGCTTGCCGCGGTCGTCGTTGGACACGTTCGCGGGCGGGATGCGCGCGATCTTGGCCACGATTTCCTCGACCTCGGTCTTGCCGATGGTCTTCTTGCGCTTGGACGCCGTCAGGATGCGCTGGGCCGCGCCGGCCTCGTCGATCACGTCGATGGCCTTGTCGGGCAGGTGCCGGTCGTTGATGTACTTGGCCGACAGCTCGGCCGCTGCCTGCAGCGCCGCAGCCGCGTACTTGACGTTGTGGTGCTCCTCGAAGCGCGACTTCAGGCCCTTGAGGATTTCCACCGTCTGCTCGACCGTGGGCTCGACCACGTCGACCTTCTGGAAGCGCCGGGACAGCGCAGCATCCTTCTCGAAGATGCCGCGGTACTCGGTGAAGGTGGTCGCGCCGATGCACTTGAGCTGGCCGCTGGACAGCGCCGGCTTGAGCAGGTTGGACGCATCCAGCGTGCCGCCCGACGCCGCACCGGCGCCGATCAGCGTGTGGATCTCGTCGATGAACAGCACGGCGTTGGGCCGGTCCTTGAGCGACTTGAGGACGCCCTTGAGGCGCTGCTCGAAATCGCCGCGGTACTTGGTGCCGGCCAGCAGCGCACCCATGTCGAGCGAGTAGACCTGGGCCTCGGCCAGGATCTCGGGCACGTCCTTCTGGGTGATGCGCCAGGCCAGGCCCTCGGCGATGGCGGTCTTGCCGACACCGGCCTCGCCCACCAGCAGCGGATTGTTCTTGCGGCGACGGCACAGGATCTGGATCACGCGCTCGACCTCGTACTCGCGGCCGATCAGCGGATCGATCTTGCCCTCCTTGGCCATCTGGTTCAGGTTCTGCGTGAACTGCTCCAGCGGCGAGGCCTTCTCGTTCTTCTCGGCCGCACCCTCCTCGCTCTCGGGCTGGGCGTCGCTCGATTTGGTCGGCTCGGGCGGATCGCTCTTCTTGATGCCGTGGGCGATGAAGTTCACCACGTCCAGGCGCGTCACGCCCTGCTGGTGCAGGTAATAGACGGCGTGCGAATCCTTCTCGCCGAAGATCGCCACCAGCACGTTGGCGCCGGTGACTTCCTTCTTGCCGCTGCCGGTGGACTGCACATGCATGATGGCGCGCTGGATCACGCGCTGGAAACCCAGCGTCGGCTGGGTGTCCACATCGTCGGTGCCCGCCACCTGCGGCGTGTTGTCCTTGATGAAATTCGTCAGCGACTTGCGCAGGTCGTCGATGTTGGCCGAGCAGGCTCGCAGTACCTCGGCGGCACTGGGGTTGTCCAGCAGGGCAAGCAGCAGGTGTTCGACCGTGATGAACTCGTGGCGTTGCTGGCGCGCTTCCACGAAGGCCATGTGCAAACTGACTTCCAATTCCTGGGCGATCATGAAGATTCCTTTGACACCATGCTGATAACGTGCGCTCTACTTGGGTGTGGGGCCGGGCTTTTCAACCCGTCATCCCACAGGCTCGCTGACGCATTGGAGCGGGTGACCCGCCTGACGAGCCGCCTCCAGGACCTGGTCGACCTTGGTGGCCGCCACGTCTTTCGAATACACGCCGCAGACTGCTTTCCCATCCAGGTGGATCTTGAGCATGATCTGCGTCGCCGTCTCCTTGTCCTTGCTGAAGAATTCCTGGATGACGACGACCACGAACTCCATCGGGGTGTAGTCGTCGTTGAGCATCAACACCTGGTACATCTGCGGCGGCTTGGTCTTCTGTGTGCGCCGTTCGAGCACGACCGATCCGCCGTCGTCCGGCGCCGCAGGCTTCGGCCCCGGCTGCGCAGGTTTGGAGGGAATTTTGGTGGCCATGCGGACCATTCTATCGGTCGCAAAACGGCCACGCTGGCCCGGGAATTCACGACCCGGCGGGCGGGCGTGAAGGACGGTCAGACGGTCTCGGGCGCCTGGACGGCGACGACGACGGTCTGGCGCTGGCCGTCGCGTTCACGGGTGCGCAGCCACCAGACCGCACCCTTGCGGATGGGCATCTCCGCGATCTGGGCCTGCAGCAACTGGGCCACGGCCTGCCCCAGGGTCGGCTGGTGGCCGACGACCACCACCACGCCCTTGCCGCCCGGCCACTGCACGGCGTCCAGCAGGGCCTGTGCGGAGGCCTCGGGCGCGATCTCGGGCCGCACCTTGTACTTGCGCCCGAGCGCGTCGGCGGTCTGCAGCGCCCGTTGCGCCGGGCTGCAGATGACGCGGGCGCCATCGGGCAACTGGCGATCCAGCCAGTTCGCGACGCGGCTGGCCTGCTTGTGGCCGCGCGGCGTCAGCTCGCGCGCCAGGTCTGTTCCATCGGCGCTTTCGTCGTGCGCTTCTGCATGGCGCCAGAAGATCAGGTCCATCACAGTCCCCTCGAATAGGCAAAACGTTGCGCCAGGGCCAGTTGCGCGCTGTGGCGCAGCCCATCGGGACCGATGCAGTCCTCGGCGCGCGTGTAGCGTCCGTCCGGCCCCAGCGCCCAGGCGTCGCAACCGTCGTGCAGGTACGGCACCAGGCATTCGTCGATGACGCGCTGGCGCAGCTTCGGATCGGTCACCGGCCAGGCCAGCTCGATGCGCCGCAGCATGTTGCGGCTCATCCAGTCGGCGCTGGACAGGAACAGCTGCTCTTCCTCGCCCTGGCGGAAATAGAACACGCGCGTGTGCTCCAGGAAGCGGCCGACGACCGAGCGCACGCGGATGTTGTCGGACACGCCCGGCAGCTGCGCCGGCAGGATGCAGGCGCCGCGCACGATGAGGTCGATGCGCACCCCCTGCTGGCCGGCCTTGAGCAGGGCCCGCACCAGTTGCTCGTCGGTCAGCGCATTGGTCTTGACGATGATGCGCGCCGGCTGCCCGGCCGCGGCCGCCTCGCCCGCGGCCGCCACGCGCTCCAGCATGGCCTTTTGCAGGTGGAACGGCGCCACCAGCAGGCGTGCCATGTGCGCCAGCCGGCTCTGGCCGGCGATGTGCACGAAGACCTGCTCCATGTCCGACGTGAGCTTGTCGTCCGCCGTGAAGTAGCTGAGGTCGGTATACAGCCGCGCCGTGCGCGGGTTGTAGTTGCCGGTGGACAGGTGGCCGTAGCGGCGCAGCTTGCGCCCCTCGCGCCGCGTGATCAGCAGCATCTTGGCGTGCGTCTTCAGGCCCACCACGCCGTACACCACCTGCGCACCGATGCCTTCCAGCATCTCGGCCCAGTTGATGTTGGCCTCCTCGTCGAAGCGGGCCTTGAGCTCCACCACCACCATGACCTCCTTGCCGCGGCGCACCGCCTCGCGCAACAGGCCCATGAGCTCGGGGTCGCTGCCGGTGCGGTAGATGGTCTGGCGGATGGCCAGCACGGCGGGGTCGTGCACGGCCTCGCGCAGCAGCGCCAGCACCGAGTCGAAGCTTTCGAAGGGCTGGTGCACCAGCACATCCCCCTCGCGCAGGCGCTCGAACAGCGAGCCATCGACCGGAAAGCCCAGCGGCCAGACCGGCTTGTGCTCCGGGAACATCAGCCGCGGCGTGTCGACCAAGTCGACGAGCTGGGTCAGCCGCGCCAGGTTCACGGGGCCGTGCACACGGTACAGCGCCAGTTCCGGCAGCTTGAACTGCTGCAGCAGGAAGTCGGCCAGGTGCACGTCGCAGCTGGCCGACACCTCCAGCCGCACGGCCTGGCCGTAGTGGCGGTATTCCAGGCCCTGGCGCAGCGCGGTGCGCAGGTTGTTGACCTCTTCCTCGTCCACCGCGAGATCGGAATGGCGCGTCACGCGGAACTGCGAGAACTGCCCGACCTGGCGGCCCGGGAACAGCTCGGACAGATGGGCACGGATCACGCTGGACAGCAGCACGGCCAGCGTGCGCCCGCCCGACAGCTTGTCAGGCACGCGGATCACCCGCGGCAGCACGCGCGGGACCTTGACGATGGCGATGTCGTTCTCGCGGCCGAAGGCGTCGCGGCCGGTCAGCTGCACGATGAAGTTCAGCGACTTGTTGGCCACGAGCGGGAACGGATGCGCCGGGTCCAGCCCGGTGGGCACCAGCAGCGGACGCACCTCGCGCTCGAAGTACTGGTGGACCCAGGCGCGCTGGGCCGAGTCGCGCTCGGAGTGCGACAGGATCTGGATCTGCTCGCGCGCCAGCGCCGGTGCCAGCACGTCGTTGAACAAAGCGTACTGGCGCGCCACGAGGTCGTGCGCCGCTTCGGACAGCGCGCGGTACGACTCGGGCGTGTACACGCTACCGGCCGTGCGCACGCTGTGTGCCTCCAGGTGCGCTGCGGCGCGCACTTCGAAGAATTCGTCCAGGTTGGACGACACGATGCACAGGTAGCGCAGCCGCTCCAGCAAGGGCACGTCGTCGCGGCGGGCCCAGTCGAACACGCGTTCGTTGAACGCCAGGATGCTGTGGTCGCGGTCGAGCAAGGACAGCGGCGCTGCGGCAGCTTCAGGCTTGCTCGAATCGGGGGAAAGTGGCATGGAGCTCAGCACTCAGAAAGGGCAGCGAATGTAGCCGGAGTGTCCCGTCGGTTCATGACGTTTTCGTGTCAGTCACACGCGCGTCATGCGGCCGCCTCATTCATACACGACGGTCGCCTGCCCTTCGTGCGCCTGCGCCCGCAGTCCGGCCAATGCGGCATCGGTCGGGAAGCACCGCCGGTCCTCCAGCCGCACCACGTCCTCGGCCATGAAGCCGGGGAACACCATCGACAGCCGCACCGGCAGGCCGCGCTGCAACTCGCCGTGTTCGGACATCTCCGTCTTCGCCGGGTAGTCCTGCAGCAGCTGGCCGATGGCGGGCGGCTTGTGTCCGTTCGTGCGGTCCACCTTGATGCGCAGGAACTTGCCGAAGCGGCAGCGCGCGCCGGCCAGGTCCCAGACCTGCTGCACCGTCATCTGCAGCCCCCCGCTGAAGCGGTCGGGCATGAGCTTGCCCATGACCACGATCATCTCGTCGTCCTTGAGCGTGTCCTTGTGCTGATTGATCAGCGCCTCGTCTGCACGTGCCTCGACCACGCCGGACTTGTCGTCCAGCTTGAACAGCGCCAGCTTGCCGCGCTGGCCGTTGATCACGCGCAGGTCGGTCACGATGCCGGCGAACAGCTGCGGCTCGCGCGTGTCGATCAGGTCCCCCAGGCCGCGCTTGACGAACTGGCGCACCTCGCGCGCGACCTCGTCGAACAGGTGGCCCGAGAGGTAGTAGCCCACCGCCGTCTTCTCGAAGGTCAGCTGCTCCTTGATGCCCCAGGGCGTGGCCTCGACCAGGTCGGGCTCCTGCGTGCTGGACGCGTGCGAATCCACCATGTCGAACAGGCCGACCTGGTTGGCGTTGGCCGCGCTCACGCTGGCGAACTCGAAGGCGCGGTCGATGGAGGCCACCAGCGCGGCGCGGTTGCGCTGCAGGTTGTCGAAGGCGCCGGCCTTGATCAGCGCCTCCAGCGTGCGCTTGTTCAGCCGCGTGCGGTCCACCCGCAGGCAGAAATCGAACAGGCTCTTGAACTCCCCGCCCTCCTCGCGCGCCGCCACGATGGCCTCGATGGCCTGCTGGCCCGTGCCCTTGATGGCGCCCAGGCCGTAGCGGATGATCTTGTCGGTGACCGGCTCGAAGCGGTGGCGGCCGCGGTTCACGTCCGGGAACTCGAAGGTCAGGCCCATCTTGAGCGCGTCCTCGTACAACACCTTGAGCTTGTCGGTGTCGTCCATTTCCACGGTCATGTTGGCGCAGAAGAACTCGGCCGTGTAGTGCACCTTGAGCCAGCCCGTGTGGTAGGCCAGCAGGGAGTAGGCGGCGGCGTGCGACTTGTTGAAGCCGTAGCCCGCGAACTTCTCCATCAGGTCGAAGACCTCGTCGGCCTTCTCCTGGCCGATGCCGTTCTTGGCCGCACCGGCGCGGAAGATCTGCCGGTGCTCGGCCATCTCCTCGGCCTTCTTCTTGCCCATGGCCCGGCGCAGCATGTCGGCGCCGCCCAGCGAGTAGCCGCCCAGGATCTGGGCGGTCTGCATCACCTGCTCCTGGTAGACCATGATGCCGTAGGTCTCGCTGAGCATCTCGGCCACCATGGGGTGCGGGTACTCCACCTCCTCGCGGCCGTGCTTGCGGTTCACGAAGCTGGGGATCAGGTCCATCGGCCCCGGGCGGTACAGCGCGTTCAGCGCGATCAGGTCTTCCAGCCGCGTGGGCTTGGCATCGCGCAGCATGCCCTGCATGCCGCGCGATTCGAACTGGAACACGGCCTCGGTCTTGCCCTCCTGGAACAAGCGGTAGGTCGGCTTGTCGTCCAGCGCGATGTTCTCGTAGGCAAAGCCTTCCTGGCCCTTGTGGCGGCGGACGATGAACTCGCGCGCGATCTCCAGGATGGTCAGGGTGGCCAGGCCGAGAAAGTCGAACTTCACCAGGCCGATGGCCTCCACGTCGTCCTTGTCGTACTGGCTCACGGCCGATTCGCTGCCGGGCTGCTGGTACAGCGGGCAGAAGTCGGTGAGCTTGCCCGGCGCGATCAGCACGCCCCCGGCGTGCATGCCGATGTTGCGCGTCATGCCTTCCAGCGCCTGGGCGTACTCGATGACGGTCTTGACGTCCTCCTCGTCCTGGATGCGCTGGGCCAGCACCGGCTCCATCTCGATGGCGTAGTTGTTCTTGTCGCCGTCCTTCTTCTTCTCGGGCGGGTACTGCAGCGTGACCGACATGCCCGGCTTGTTCGGGATCAGCTTGCTGATGCCGTCGCAGAACGTGTAGCTCATGTCCAGCACGCGGCCCACGTCGCGGATGGCCGCGCGCGCGGCCATGGTGCCGAAGGTGGCGATCTGGCTCACCGCCTCCTTGCCGTACTTCTGCTTGACGTAGTCGATCACGCGGTCGCGGTTGCCCTGGCAGAAGTCGATGTCGAAGTCGGGCATGGACACCCGCTCCGGGTTCAGGAAACGCTCGAACAGCAGCTTGTAGTGCAGCGGGTCGAGGTCGGTGATCTTGAGCGCATAGGCCACCAGCGACCCTGCGCCCGAGCCCCGGCCCGGGCCGACCGGGCAGCCGTTGAGCTTGGCCCAGTTGATGAAGTCGCCCACGATCAGGAAGTAGCCCGGGAACCCCATCTTGAGGATGGTGTTGATCTCGAACTCCAGCCGCTCCACGTAGCGCGGCCGCTCGGCGTCGCGCTTGGCGGTGTCCTTGTACAGGTGGGCGAGGCGCTCCTCCAGCCCCTCGTGCGAGACGTGGCGGAAGTACTCCTCCACCGTCATCTGCCTGCCATCGACCAGCGGGATCGGGAAGTTGGGCAGCTGCGGCTTGCCCAGCACCAGCGTGAGGTTGCAGCGCCGGGCGATCTCCACCGTGTTGGCCAGCGCCGAAGGCACGTCCGCGAACAGCGCCTGCATCTGGGCCGTGCTCTTGAAGTACTGCTCGCGCGTGAAGCGCCGCACACGGCGCTGGTTGGCCAGGATCTCGCCCTCGGCGATGCAGATGCGGGCCTCGTGCGCCTCGTAGTCGTCCTCCAGCGTGAACTGCACCGGGTGCGTGGCCACCACCGGCAGGTTCAAGCGGCCCGCCAGGCCCACGGCCGCCACCACGTGCGATTCGTCGTCGGGCCGGCCGGCGCGCTGGATCTCGATGTAGAAGCGGTGCGGGAACACGCCCGCCAGCTGCAGCGCCAGCGCGCCGGCGCGCGAGGCGTCGCCCTGCACCAGGGCCTGGCCGACCGGGCCGGCCTGCGCGCCGGACAGGCAGATCAGCCCGGCGTTCAGCTCCTGCAGCCAGGCCAGCCTGGCCACGGCCTGGGCGCGCTGCACGTTCTGCGTCCAGGCGCGCGCCAGCAGCTCGCACAGGTTCAGGTAGCCCTGGGTGTTCTGCACCAGCAGCAGCACGCGCGAGGTGGCGGCGGCATCCTGGCCCAGCCCCTCGATCTGCACCTCGGCGCCGATGACGGGCTTGACGCCCTTGCCGCGGGCGCTCTTGTAGAACTTGATGGCCCCGAACAGGTTGTTCAGGTCGGTGATGGCCAGGGCGGGCTGGCCGTCGGCCGCGGCCTTGGGAACCAGCTCGTCGATGCGGTTGGTGCCGTCGACGACGGAGAACTCGGTGTGGATGCGCAGGTGAACGAACATCGGGGGATTCTAGGAGCCCCTCTCCCCCGCAAATCCCCCACGGCGGGAGACCTTCAGCCCTGGTCTTCCAGGTTCTCGTGGTGGGCGATGGCACCGCGCTTCCAGTAGGCCGCCGCGCGGATCGCCTTGCGGTCGTGGCCCTTCTCGTCCACCAGGATGCGGCGGGCGCTGGCGGCCACGCCCGCTTCGGCCGCGCACCAGGCGTAGCCATGGCCGGCGGGCAGCTGCAGCGCGCGCACGGCGTCGAGCAGCGACTCGTCGCTGTCGAGCCACTGCAGGTCCAGCGTGGCGGCGCTGGACAGCGCCTGCCGGTCGGCTGGCGCCACGTGCAGGCGCACGATGGCGCGGCTGCCGGCCGGCAATTCCTCCAGCCGCCGCGCCACGGCCGGCAAGGCGGTCTCGTCGCCGACCAGCACATACCAGTCGAAGTCCAGCGGCACGACGAAGGAGCCGCGCGGCCCGGCCACGGTCAGCGGCTGGCCGGGCCGGACCTGGCGTGCCCAGTCGGCGGCGGGGCCGTCGCCGTGCAGCGCGAAGTCGACGGCCAGTTCCCGCGCGGCGGGGTCGTACCGGCGCGGCGTGTAGTCGCGGGCGACCGCGCCATCGGCCGTCGGGAAGAAGACCTTGACGTGGTCGTCGTACGAAGCGCTCACGAAATCGGCCAGCGCCTCGCCGTGGAACACCACGCGGCGCATCTGCGGGCTCAGGGTCTCGACGCGCGCCACCTGCAGCTCGCGGCGCTTGATTTCGTGGCGGACACGGTGCACCTGGCGCGGCGCAATGGTTTCAGAAGTCATTGGATATCTTGGAGATGGTTGATAATGTCCCCAATCATGCGCGAATCAGTTGATAAGGTCAACCGTCACGGTCGCCAAGACCCTGCCGACGACGAGGTTCTGGAGTTGGTGCACCACGTCATGCACCAGTTCCGCTCGCAGCTGTTCCAGGCCCTGCGCCAGGGGGAGCACGAACTCACGCACATGGAAAGCAAGGTGCTGGGCTTCTATGCCCGCCGCCCCGGCGCCACGCAGAGCGATCTTGCGCAGCACACCGGTCGCGACAAGGCCCAGCTGGCGCGGCTCATCAAGGGCCTGCGCGAACGCGGCCTGCTGCAGGGCGAGGCCGACGCGGCCGACCGGCGCAACGTGCGGCTGCAGCTCACGGCTGAGGGCCTAGCGATCCAGCGTGCGTTGCGGGCACAGGCCAAGGCGCTGGAGGCCCAGGCCGTCGTGGGCCTGGCCGACGAGGAAAAGGCCCAGCTGCTCGCGCTGCTGCGCCGCGTGCAGGGCAACCTGGATGCCTGACTGAACCGGCGGTTCAGTCGCGCAGCACGTGCAGCACCTCGGAGCGGAATTCCCGGCTGTACAGAATCAGCACCACCGCGGCCGTCGCCACCGCGAAGGCCAGCGACGAGAAGAACCAGGCCGTGGCTGCGAACGACATGTAGTAGGCCCGCACGCCGCCGTTGAAGGTCTCGGCCGCCATGCCCAGCATCTTGCCGGCGCGGTCGGCAAAGTGCTTGCGGTCGAACTTGCCGGCCGCGAAATCGCCGGGGTCGGGCATGGAGCCGATCACCAGCGCCGCGAAGGTGTACTGCCGCATCGACCAGGTGAAGCGGAAGAAGGCGTAGACGAAGATGCTGGCCAGCAGCATCACCTTGAGGTCGAACACCAGCACCGAGGTACGCACCGCGAACGGGATCTCGCGCACGAACTCCGAGGCCTTGTCGGTGGCGCCCAGCAACGCCAGCAGGCCGCCGATGATGATGATGGTGGTCGACGCAAAGAAGGAGGGGCTGCTCGACAGCCCCTGCACGATGATGCCGTCCAGCACGCGCGGGTCGCGCGCCGTGGCCTGCTCCATCCAGTAGCGCCGGTAGCGGTTGGTGGTCTGCAGCAGCGTGGCCTGCTGCGTGCTCCCCGAAAACCGCGCATAGCCCAGCCACAGCCCGAAGAACCACAGCAGGGCCAGCCAGTCGTACCAGGGCAGAAACATGAGTGCGGTCATCGGCCTAGGATAATCGTGCCCGTGCCTGCGATCCTGAACATCTCCGCCTACAAATTCGTCCCCCTGCCCGATGCCGCCGAACTGCGCGAACGGCTGCTGGCCTGCGCCACGGAGCGCCACCTGAAGGGCACCGTGCTGCTCGCCGAGGAAGGCATCAACCTGTTCGTGGCCGGCCACGAGGCCGATGTGCGCGCCTTCGTCGCGCTGCTGCATGCCGACGCGCGCTTCGCCGACATCGCGCCCAAGGAAAGCTGGTCCGACGCGCAGCCGTTTCGCAAGATGCTGGTCAAGGTCAAGCGCGAGATCATCCGCATGGACCAGCCGCAGATCCGCCCCGACTTCAGCGCCGACGGTGGCCGCGCCCCTGCCGTGCCGGCGGCTACCGTGCGCCGCTGGCTCGACGCCGGCATGGACGACGAGGGCCGCCCCGTCGTCACGCTGGACACGCGCAACGCCTTCGAGGTGGACTGCGGCGGCTTCGAGAACGCCATCGACTGGCGCATCGACAAGTTCAGCGACTTCCCGGCCGCGCTGGCCGCGCACCAGGCCGAGCTCGAAGGCAAGACCGTGGTGAGCTACTGCACCGGCGGCATCCGCTGCGAGAAGGCCGCCATGCTCATGCGCGCGAGCGGTCTCACGCACGTCTACCAGCTCGAAGGCGGCATCCTCAAGTACTTCGAGGAGACCGACGGCAAGCACTACCGCGGCGGCTGCTTCGTGTTCGACGAGCGCCGCGCCGTCGACAGCGCGCTGCAGCCCGATCCCTCTGCCGCCACCTGATGTGGCGCTGCCTGGTCATCGAGGACGAGCCCGAACACGCCCGCTACATCGGCAACGGCCTGCGTGAACTGGGCCATGCCGTGGTGCACTGCCGCGACGGCGTGACCGGCCTGGCCCGCGCGGTCGAGGAACACTGGGACGTGGTCGTGCTCGACCGCATGCTGCCCGGCGACGTGGACGGCCTGGCCATCCTCGCCACGCTGCGCCGGCTGGGAAAGAAGACACCGGTGCTGGTGCTCAGCGCGCTCAGCGCCGTCGACGAGCGCATCCGCGGCCTGAAGGCCGGCGGCGACGACTACCTGACCAAGCCCTTCGCGTTCTCCGAACTGGCGGCGCGGCTCGAAGCCCTGGTGCGCCGCTCGGGCAGCGCGCCCGAGGTGCGCCACCTGCAGGTGGCCGACCTCAGGATCGACCTCATGACGCGCGGCGTCGAGCGCGCCGGCCAGCCCATTGCGCTGCAGCCGCGCGAGTTCCGCCTGCTGGCCTTCCTGATGGCCCACACCGGCCAGGTGCTCACGCGCACCATGCTGCTCGAATCGGTCTGGGACTACCAGTTCGACCCGCAGACCAACGTCATCGACGTGCACATCAACCGCCTGCGCAAGAAGGTCGACCACGGCCACACGTCGCCGCTGATCCACACCGTGCGCGGCGCCGGCTACCAGCTGGCGGCACAGCCGCCGGCATGAGGCAGAGCAAGCGCGCCTGGCGGCATTCCGCCGCGTTCCGCCTCGCGCTGGCCTTCGCCGGCATGAGCATGCTGATCATGGTCATCACGCTGGCGGTGTTCTACATCCGCACCGTGGTGCTGCTGGAGCAGCGCACGCTGCGCCAGATCGCCGGCACCACCCAGCAGCTGGAGGCGCGCTTCGACCAGGGTGGGCGCGAGGCGCTGGTGCAGGCCATCGAGGAATCGCTGGGCGACGGCGAGGACTCCGACCGCGAACTGCTCGTGCTGCTGGACGCCGAGGGCCGGCGCATCGCCGGCAGCACGCACTTTGCCGATCCGCCCAGCTCGGGCAGCGACATCGAGGAGCAGACGCTGCTGCGCAGCGGCCATCCCTCGCCCGGCTACCTGACCACGCGCAAGCTGCCGGACGGCTCGCGCCTGGTGGTCGGCCACGACCGCAGCGAGCAGCTGCAGATGGCCGAGCTCGTGGGCGACGCGATCAAGGCCGCCACCTTCCTCGCGCTGCTGCTGGTGGTCGGTGGCACCTACCTGTTCCGCGACCTGCTGGAGCAGCGCATCGGCGCGCTGCGCAACACCGCGGCCCAGGTGGCGGCCGGCCGGCTGGCCGAACGCGTGCAACCCTCCGAGCGCGACGACGAGTTCGCGCTGCTGGAGCACGACATCAACCGCATGCTGGACCGCATCGAAGGCCTGATGCAGGGCGTGCGCCACGTCTCCGACACCATCGCCCACAACCTGCGCACGCCGCTCACGCGCGCGCTGGCGCGCCTGCACGACGCCCAGCGCGAGGGCAGCGATGCCGCGGCACTGCGCGCGGCCAGCGCCGCCACCATCGGCGAGCTCGAGCAGCTCAACACCGTGTTCCACAAGCTCCTGCAGATCGCCGAGGCCGAGGCCGGCGCGCAGCGCCAGCAGTTCACGCCGCAGTCGCTGCACGCCATCGCCGCCGACGTGGTCGAGCTCTACGCCGCCGTCGCCGAAGACCAGGGCTGCGCGCTGCGTCTGGTGGGCCACGACCCGGCCCAGGTGCTGGGCGACCGCGACCTGCTGGCCAGCGCCACCGCCAACCTGGTCGACAACGCGCTCAAGTACAGCGCGCAGACGCCCGGCGCCCAGGTGGAGGTGGCCGTGCGCGCCCGCGATGGCCAGGTCGAACTCACGGTGCGCGACAACGGGCCCGGCGTGCCCGCAGCCGCGCTGGCACGGCTGGGCCAGCGCTTCTTCCGGCTCGACGAACGCCTGCCCGGCACCGGCCTGGGCCTGGCCAGCGTGCGCGCCATCGCACAGCTGCACGGCGCCAGCCTGGTGTTCGAGGACGCCGCGCCCGGCCTGCGCGCGCGCCTGAAACTGCCCGCCGGCTGACCGCCGGCCCCACCTAACCAAACGTTCATCTTCTGGTCATGCACGGCGGCAGGCCGGCTTCCTACGATCGCCCCGCGCGCCGCCATGGCGCCGTTCCCCCACACGCAGGAGGCAATTTTGGGAATCAAGAGCCAGAGAGACTTTTTTTCGGGCGCCATGTTCAGTGCGTTCGGCGTCGCGTTCGCCTGGGGCGCGACGAGCTACACCGTCGGCAGTGCCGCACGCATGGGCCCGGGCTACTTTCCGCTGATCGTGGGCGTGCTGATCGCGATCCTCGGTTCGCTGATCATGCTCAACGCACTGCGCCACGGCGGCGCCGACGGCGACCCGATCGGCAAGATCGCGTGGAAGCCGCTGTGCTACATCATCGGCGCCAACCTGGCCTTCGGCGTGCTGCTGGCGGGCCTGCCGTCCTTCGGCATCCCGGCCATGGGCCTGATCGTCGCGATCTACGCGCTGACCTTCATCGCCAGCATGGCGGGCGAGCAGTTCAACAGGAAGAGCGTGGCCATCCTGGCCACCGTGCTGGCCATCGGCAGCTACGTGGCCTTCGAGTTGGCCCTCAAGCTCAACTTCCCGATCTGGCCGACCTTCATCGCCTGATCCACCACAACGACAAGAACATTCCATGGATCTGATCGACAACCTTTCCATCGGCTTCGGCGTCGCGTTCACCTTCCAGAACCTCGCCTATGCCTTCGTCGGCTGCCTGCTGGGCACGCTGATCGGCGTGCTGCCCGGCATCGGCCCGGTGGCCACCATCGCCATGCTGCTGCCCGCCACCTACGCTCTGCCCCCGGTGGCGGCGCTGATCATGCTGGCCGGCATCTACTACGGCGCGCAATACGGCGGTTCCACCACGGCCATCCTGGTCAACCTGCCCGGCGAAGCCTCCTCGGTGGTGACCGTGATCGACGGCTACCAGATGGCGCGCAAGGGGCGGGCCGGGCCCGCGCTGGCCGCGGCCGGCCTGGGCTCGTTCTTCGCGGGCTGCGTGGGCACGCTGATCCTGGCGGCCTTCGCACCGCCGCTGACCGAGGTGGCCTTCAAGTTCGGCCCGGCCGAGTACTTCTCGCTGATGGTGCTGGGCCTGATCGGCGCCGTGGTGCTGGCCTCGGGCTCGCTGCTCAAGGCCATCGCCATGATCCTTCTGGGCCTGGCCTTCGGCCTGGTCGGCACCGACGTGAACTCGGGCGTGGCCCGCTACAGCTTCGACATCCCCGAACTGACCGACGGCATCAGCTTCATCGCGATCGCCATGGGCGTGTTCGGCTATGGCGAGATCATCGCCAACCTGGGCAAGTCCGAAAGCGAGCGCGAGGTCTTCACGGCCAAGGTCACGGGCCTGATGCCGACCAGGGAAGACTTCAAGCGCATGACGCCCGCCGTGCTGCGCGGCACCGCGCTGGGCTCGGCCCTGGGCATTCTGCCCGGCGGCGGCGCCCTGCTGTCGGCCTTCGCGTCCTACACCATCGAGAAGCGCACCAAGCTGAAAGCCGGCGAAGTGCCGTTCGGGCAGGGCAACATCCGCGGCGTGGCCGGTCCCGAATCGGCCAACAACGCCGGCGCGCAGACCTCCTTCATCCCGCTGCTGACGCTGGGCATCCCGCCCAACGCCGTGATGGCACTGATGGTGGGCGCGATGACGATCCACAACATCCAGCCGGGCCCGCAGGTGATGACCAGCAACCCCGAGCTGTTCTGGGGCCTGATCGCCTCGATGTGGATCGGCAACGCCATGCTGATCATCCTGAACCTGCCGCTGATCGGCGTCTGGATCAAGCTGCTGACGATTCCCTACCGGTGGCTGTTCCCTGCCATCGTGCTGTTCTGCGCGGTCGGCGTGTACTCGGAGAACAACAACAGCTTCGAGATCTGGATGGTCGCGATCTTCGGCATCGTCGGCTACCTGTTCCACAAGCTGGGCTGCGAACCGGCGCCGCTGCTGCTGGGCCTGATCCTGGGGCCGATGATGGAAGAGAACCTGCGCCGCGCGCTGCTGCTCTCGCGCGGCGACTGGAGCGTGTTCGTCACGCGCCCGCTGTCGGCTTCGCTGCTGGCGATTGCGGCCGTGCTGCTGATCGTGGTGCTGCTGCCCTCGGTCAAGTCCAAGCGCGAGGAGGCCTTCGTCGAGGACTGACGCTACCTGTTCGCCCCCCCCCGGGGCGAACTAGAGCGGGCCGACTTCAAAGCCATGCCGGGCCTGGGCGACGGCCTGGCCACGGCCCAGCTCAGCGCCTTGACTTTCCCCGGCTATGGCCGCAGGCCGAGCCCCAGCAGTGACGTGATGGCATCGGCCGTGCGCGCCGCGGCGCCACGGTGCGCCGCGGCGAAGCCCAGTGCCGCCTGGGCCGCCTTTTCGCGCAGTGGCAAGTCCCGGGCCAGGCGCTGCGCCTGGCCGACAGCGTCCCGCAGATCGGCCACCCGCAATGCCGCACCGGCCTGCTCGGCCAGCGCTGCCGCCTCGGCGAAGTTGAAGGTATGCGGCCCCATCAGAACGGGGCAGCCGCAGGCCGCGGCCTCGATCAGGTTCTGGCCTCCCAGGGGCTCGAAGCTGCCGCCCAGCAAAGCCATCTCGGCCAGGCCGTAGTACAGCGCCATCTCGCCCAACGAGTCGCCCAGCCAGATGGCGCCGGAGCCGGCCGGCGGCGCATCGCCCCACCCGCTGCGCCGTGCCACCGCGAAGCCATGCGTGCGGACCAGATCCGCCACCGCATCGAAGCGCTGGGGATGGCGCGGCACGATCAGCCATTGCACGGCGCCGGCCGCGGCTGCGTCGGCCTGCAGCAGCGCCAGCAAGGCCGCCTCCTCGCCCTCGCGCGAACTGGCGAACAGCACGACCGGCTTGCCAGCCGCGGAACGCCATTGGCGGCCCTGCGCCAGCTGCGCCGCATCGGGCGCGGCATCGAACTTGAGGTTGCCGAACACCCCGGCCACGCGTGCCCCGGCCTGGCGCAGCCGCGCCGCATCGTCCTCGGTCTGCGCGTACGCCGCGGCCAGCGCGGCATAGGCGGGCGGCAGCAGGGGCACGCGTTGCGCGCCCTGCAAGGACTTCTCGGACAGGCGCGCATTGGCCAGCACCACCGGCACGCCGGCACGCCGGCAGTTCTCGATCAACCAGGGCCAGATCTCGGTTTCCATGAGGATGCCGACCTGCGGCCTGAACTGCGCCAGGAAGCGCGCGGTGGCGCCCGGCGTGTCCCAGGGCTGCCAGGCCTGCAGGTCGCCGTCCCGCAGCAACCGCGCGCCCTCGGCCCGGCCCGTGGCCGTGCCGTGCGTCAGCAGCAGCCGCATGCCGGGCAGGCGCTCGCGCAGCGCGGCGACCAGCACGGCAGCCGCACGCGTCTCGCCCAGCGAGACCGCATGCACCCAGACCCAGCCGCTGGAGGCCGGCCGGGTGTAGCGGCCGAAGCGCTCTTCCGTCCACTGGCCGTAGCCCGGCTCGGCGGCGGCCCGCCGCGCCAGCTTGCGCCGCAGCAGCGGCTGCGCCAGCCAGGTCAGCCAGCCGTAGAAACGCAGCAGCATCAGTGCGGCACCGGCCTGGGCGTGGCGGCCAGCACGCCTTGCCAGGCGGCCCAGACCTCGTCCACGCTGGGCGCGCGCTCGCCGCCGACGGGCACCTGGTGCGCATGGCCCACGGGCCCGGCCCGCCAGGCGCGCGGGTAGCTGAAGATCTGCACGTGCAGCAGGTCCAGCGCCACGGCCATGTGGCTGAGGCCGGAGTCCACGCCGATCACGCCGGTGGCCGCCGCCATCTCCTGCAGCACGCCGACCAGCGAGAGCCGCGGCCAGATGCGGGCCCTGGTGCCGATGCTCGCGGCCAGCGCGGTGGCCAGGCGCAGCTCGGTGTCCGATGCATGCGGCAGCCAGACGGCGAAGCCGTCGGCCGCCAGCCGCTGGCCGATGGCGGCCCAGTGCGCCTGCGGCCATTCGTTGTCGGGTCGCGTCGTGCCATGGGCCAGCACCACGGCCCGCACCGGTGCCGGCCGGTCCACGCGCAGGCCATAGACGGGCGGCGTCCTGAGTTCATAGCCCAGCGCGCCGGCGGCCAGCACGCGGTAGCGCTGCACCGCATGCACGCGCCGCGGCATGGGCACCAGGCGGTTGGCGAAGAAGCGCGTGGGCCACTCGTAGCCGCACTCCTCGCTGCGGTTGCCGTAGGTCGCGCGAAAGCCCTGGGCTGAGATGCGGGCCCTTCGCGCCACCATCCCCGACTTGATGAGGCCCTGGATGTCGAGCACGGCGTCGTACGCCACGGCCCGCAGTGCGGTGAGGAAGGCGGTCCGCTCGGCCCGCGTCGCGGCGTCCAGCCAGGACTTGCGCCAGCGGCGCCCGGCGAAGCGCAGCACGCGCTCCACGCCGACCACGCACTCCACGAGCGGGGCGAACGACTCTTCGACGACCCAGTCGATCGTCGCGTGCGGTAGCGCCGCGCGCAGGTCGCTCACGACCGGCATGGCCTGGACCACATCGCCCAGCGACGAGAGCTTGACGATGAGGATCCTCACGCCAGGGCCCCGACGACCAGGCTCAATGCGCGGCCGCCTGGATCTGCGCGTCGGGCTTGGCCGAACGCAGCAGCGCCATCATCTGCGCCTGGATGCGCTCGAGCGCCGCTTCGGTCTGGCCCTCGAAGCGCAGCACCAGCACCGGGGTGGTGTTGGACGCACGGATCAGGCCGAAGCCATCCGGCCAGTCCACGCGCAGGCCGTCGATGGTGTTGACGGTCGCGGGAGCGTCGAACCTGGCCGCGGCGACGAGCTGCGCCACGAGCGCATGCGGCTCGCCCTCGGCGCAGCCGACGTTGAGCTCGGGCGTGGAGAAGCTCGTGGGCAGCGCGTCGAGCACGGCGCTGGCGTCGGGCGACCGGCTCAGGATCTCCAGCAGCCGCGCGCCGGCGTAGGTGCCGTCGTCGAAGCCGAACCAGCGTTCCTTGAAGAAGATGTGGCCGCTCATCTCGCCGCCCAGCGGCGCCTGGCCGCCCTCCGCCTCGATGGCCTTCATCTTGGCCTTGATCAGCGAATGGCCGGTCTTGAACATCAGCGCCTTGCCGCCGGCGGCCTCGATGGCCGGGGCCAGCCGTTGCGAGCACTTGACGTCGAACAGGATGGTGCCGCCCGGCACGCGCGAGAGCACGTCCTGCGCGAACAAGGCCATCTGGCGGTCCGGGAAGATGTTGTTGCCCTCGCGCGTGACGATGCCCAGGCGGTCGCCGTCGCCGTCGAAGGCCAGGCCCAGTTCGGCGCCCGTGGTCTTGAGGGCTTCGATCAGGTCGTGCAGGTTCTCGGGCTTGCTCGGGTCCGGGTGGTGGTTGGGGAAGTTGCCGTCGACCTCGCTGAAGAGTTCGGTCACCTCGCAGCCCAGCGCGCGGAAGATCTCGGGCGACGATGCACCCGCGATGCCGTTGCCCGAGTCGATCACGACCTTGAGCGGGCGGGCCAGCTTCACGTCGCCGACGATGCGTTCGCGGTAGGCCGGCAGCACATCGGCCTGGCGCACGCTGCCGCCGGGCACGTCGAGCCAGTCCTCGGCCTCGATCATGCTGCGCAGGGCCTGGATCTCGTCGCCGTAGATGGCCCGGCCGCCCATGATCATCTTGAAGCCGTTGTAGTCCTTGGGGTTGTGGCTGCCCGTGATCTGGATGCCGCTCTTGCACAGCGTGTGCGCTGCGAAGTACAGGATGGGCGTGGTCACCATGCCCACGTCGATGACCTGCACGCCGGCGGCCACCAGGCCGCGGACCAGCGCGGCCGACAGGCTGGGGCCCGACAGGCGACCGTCGCGGCCCACCGCCACGGTGGTCTCGCCCTCGCGCCGGGCGATGGTGCCGAACGCGCGTCCCAGGCCTTCGGCCACGGCCTCGTTCAAGCTGGACGGCACGATGCCGCGGATGTCGTAGGCCTTGAAGATGGACGCGGAAACTTGCATGGAACTCCTGAACTGGGGGGCTTGCGGTGCGGGCGATTATGGGGGAAACCCCAGCATCGCCCGACGGCGCCGCACCGCATCGCTGCCGGCTTTCGCACCCGGCCTTCCCACCGGTGTTCGCACCCGGGCCTGGCACCTGGCCATCGGCCCCGCTTCAACGCGCCAGCCACTCCCAGCGCGGGATCCCGTCCATCTCGAGCCCGGCCAGCTGCGTCTCGCCCAGCGGCTTGTGCAGCTGCAGCCGCTGCGTTCCCTCCATGCCGCCGTCCAGCGCCGCCAGCAGCCGCGGCGCGTGCGTGACGACGATGACCTGCGAGGCGCGAGCCGCCTGCGCGATCAGGCGCCCGAGCGCGGGCAGCAGGTCCGGATGCAGGCTGGTCTCCGGTTCGTTCAGCACCAGCAGGGCCGGCGGCCGCGGCGTCAGCAGCGCAGCGATCCAGAGCAGGTAGCGCAGCGTGCCGTCGGACAGCTCGGCCGCGTCGAGCGGGCGCAGCAGGCCATGCTGGTGCATGCGTAGCGCGAAGCGCTCGCCTTGCACCTCGACCTGCACACGCCCGCCCGGGAAGGCGTCCTGCACGGCGGCGTCGAGCGCGGCGTGGTCGCCGATCTCGCGGATGGTCTGCCAGGCCGCGGCCAGGTCGCTGCCGTCGTCGCTGAGCACGGTGGTGGTGGTGCCCAACTGCGGCACGCGCGCGAGCGCATCGGCATCGCTGCGGAAATGGTCGTAGAAGCGCCAGCCGCGCATCTGCTCGCGCAGGCTCAGCATCTCGGGCGCGGCGCGCGGCTCGGCGTACTCGGTCATCATGCTGGCGAACGCGGGGATCGGCCGCGCGACCGGCTCCCAGCCCGTTGCGCCGCGGATGCGCAGCGCGGCGCCGCGCCGCTCGACCAGCAGGGATGCCGGGCGCAGGAAGGGCCCGTTCCAGACCGCCTCGCGCTTGATCTCCGGGTCGTGGTTGAACACCGAGGTGCTGCGCGGGATCGGCAGGCCGATGTCGATGGCATAGCCGAAGCCTTCGGGCGCATCCGAACCGAAACCCAGCTGCAACGACACCGGGCCCTGGCGCTTCGTGCCCTGCACGGGCTGCTCGCCGCGCCGCATCGCCGCGCTGAACTGCTCGGGCCCGGCCCACAGCGTGGAGGCCAGTCCGCCCTCGCGCGCCAGGGAGCGCACCACGCCACCCTGGGCCACGGCCGCCAGCAGGCGCAACGCGCGGTAGACGCTGGACTTGCCGCTGCCGTTGGGCCCGGTCACCAGCGTCAGCCGGCCCAGCGGCAGCACCAGCCGGCGCAGCGAGCGGTAGTTGGCGATGGCCAGCGCCGACAGCACGTTCAGAGTGCGGCGATGGCTTCCTGGTAGAGCGCCAGGTACTGCTGCGCCACGGGCTCCCAGGAGAAGTTCTGCGCCATGCCGCGCCGCACCAGTTGCTGCCACAGCGCCGGCTGGCGGTAGGCCAGCACGGCGCGCTGCAGCGTGCGGCCCAGGGCGTCCGCCGTGGCCGGGCCGAACTGGAAACCCGTGGCCACGTCGCGCGCCAGCGTGTCGTCGTTCGCGTCGACCACGGTGTCGGCCAGGCCGCCCACGCGGCGCACGATGGGCACGGTGCCGTAGCGCAGTGCATAGAGCTGGGTCAGGCCGCAGGGCTCGAAGCGCGAGGGCACCAGCATGGCGTCGGTGCCCGCGATGAGTTGGTGCGCGAAGGCCTCGTCATAGCCCAGCCGCACGGCCACGCGGCCCGGGTGCTGGGCCATGGCCTGGCGGAAGGCGCCTTCCAGCGCGGCGTCGCCCGTGCCCTGCACGGCGAACTGCGCGCCCTGCGCCAGGAGGTCCGGCAAGGCCTCCAGCACCAGGTCCAGCCCCTTTTGCGACGTGAGCCTGCTGACCACGCCGAACAACGGCGCATCGGCCTCGGGCGCCAGCCCCAGTGCCTGCTGCAGCGCGGCCTTGCAACGGGCCTTGCCGGCCAGGTCGGCGGCGCTGTAGCGCGCGGGCAGTTCGGCATCGGCGGTGGGGTCCCAGACCTGCGGATCGACGCCGTTCAGGATGCCCGAGACCTCGTTGCCGCGCGCACGGATCACGCCGTCCAGCCCGCTGCCGTACTCGGGCGTGCGGATCTCGCGCGAGTAGGTGGGGCTGACGGTGGTCACGCGCGTGGCGAACTTGAGGCCGGCCTTGATGAACGAGAAATGCCCGTGGAACTCCAGCGCCGACGGCGCCATGAAGCGCGCGGGCAGCCCGAGCAGGAAGAAGTCGGTGGGCTCGAACAGGCCGTGGAAGGCCAGGTTGTGCACCGTGAAGACGGTGGCCACATCGCGCACGGGCCGCGCCGCCAGGTAGGCGCAGGACATGGCCGCATGCCAGTCGTGCGCATGCATCACCTGCGGCTTCCAGGCGGGATCGAGTTCGCCGGCCGCCAGGTGCGCGGCCACCCAGCCCAGCAGGGCAAAGCGTTGCAGGTTGTCGGCCCATTCCAGGCCATCGGGCCCCAGGTAGGGGTTGCCGGGCCGGTCGTACAGGTAGGGGGCCTCGACCACATAGACGGCCTGCAGGCCGTCCAGCTGCCCGCGCAGCAGCCGCACGCGTCCGGCCCCGAACATCGGCCCCAGCGTGCAGACCTCGTCCAGGCCCGCGATGCCGCGCAGCACGGCCGGCAGGCCGGGCAGCAGCAGGCGCACCTCGGCGCCGTGCGCCGCGAGCGCCTGCGGCAAGGCCCCCACCACATCGGCCAGGCCCCCCGTCTTGACCAGCGGATAGACCTCCGCCGCAACCTGCAGAACCTTCATGAACCGAGTTTGGTGAGCATGGGTTGGGTGACGAGCACGATGCCGTTGGGGCTGCGGTAGAAGCGCGCGGCGTCAAGCCCGGCATCCTCGCCGATGACCATGCCGTCGGGGATCGAGACGCCGCGGTCGACGATGGCGCGCGTGATGCGCGCATGCCGGCCGATCTGCACGCCCGGCAGCAGCACCGACCAGTTCACGCTGGAATAGGAGTTCACACGCACGCTGGAGAACAGCACCGAGCGCAGCACGCTGCCCGAGACGATGCAGCCGCCCGAGACCAGCGACTCGACCGCCGAGCCACGCCGGTCGTCCGCGTTGTGGACGAACTTGGCCGGCGGCAGCTGCGACTGGTAGGTCCAGATCGGCCAGCGCGTGTCGTACATGTTGAGCTGCGGGTCGGTGGCCGTGAGGTCGATGTTGGCATCCCAGTAGGCGTCGATGGTGCCCACGTCGCGCCAGTAGGCCTCTTCGCCCACGCGCATGTTCACGCACGAGAGCTCGAACGGGTGCGCCGCCGCCTGCGCGTTCTTGACCGCGCGTGGAATGATGTCCTTGCCGAAGTCGTGGCTGGAGTCGGGGTCGGCCATGTCGCGCTCGAGCTCCTTGTAGAGGAAGCGCGCGTTGAACACGTAGATGCCCATGCTGGCCAGCGCCATGTCGGGGCGGCCCGGCATCGGCGGCGGATCGGCCGGCTTCTCGAGGAAGTCGGTGATCATGCTGTTCTCGTCCACCGCCATCACGCCGAAGGCCGTGGCCTCGGCGCGCGGCACGGCGATGCAGCCCACCGTGCAGTCGCGGCCCTTGGCCACGTGGTCGGCCAGCATGATGGCGTAGTTCATCTTGTAGATGTGGTCGCCGGCCAGCACCACGATGTAGTCGGGCCGGTAGCTCGCCAGGATGTCCTGGTTCTGGTAGACGGCATCGGCCGTGCCGCGGTACCAGCTCTCCTCGTCCACGCGCTGCTGCGCGGGCATCAGGTCGACGAACTCGTTCATCTCGGTCTTGAGGAACCCCCAGCCGCGCTGCACGTGGCGCAGCAGGCTGTGGCTCTTGTACTGCGTGATCACGCCGATGCGGCGGATGCCCGAGTTCAGGCAATTCGACAGCGCAAAGTCGACGATGCGGAACTTGCCGCCGAAGTACACGGCCGGCTTGGCGCGCCGGTCGGTCAGGTTCATGAGGCGGCTGCCGCGCCCACCTGCCAGCACCAGTGCGATGGCCCGCTTGGGCAGATCCAGTTGCTGGGCCAGGTCGTTCGAATTCATGGGGTCTCCTGCCGTTGTCACGGCCGCTCACAATAAGGTCATGGACGGGCGCTTAGGATAGCCGCAGTCGCGGCGTATACAGCGCCACGCCGAAGAAATCTCGCGTCGGCTGGCACAGACCCTGCTTGCGCCGAGACGCCTCGCCACCTGCCCTTCGCGGCACCCACGGGACAAGAAAAGGAACGCCATGAGCCCAACACCCTCCACCTTCGGCCACAGCTTCGCCACCCGCACCGAAGACCACCTGCTGCACACCGTGGGCGTGGCCCCGGCCGCTGCCAGTTCCACCGAGCTCATGCACGCCGTCTCGCAGGCCGCGCGGGCCGAGTTGTCGCAGCGCTGGGTGCAGACCCAGGCGGCCGACCGCGGCGCGCGGGCACGCCGCGTGTACTACCTGTCGATGGAATTCCTGATCGGGCGCACGCTGTCCAACGCGCTGGCCGCGCTGGGGCAGAACGACGGCGCGGCCGAGGCCCTGGGCGCCCACGCCAAGGCCATGGAGGAAGTGGCCGACCACGAGCCCGATGCCGCGCTCGGCAACGGCGGCCTGGGCCGGCTGGCGGCCTGCTTCCTCGACTCCATGGCATCGCTGGGCCTGCCTTCGTTCGGCTACGGCATCCGCTACGAGTACGGCATGTTCGCGCAGGAGATCCAGAACGGCGCCCAGGTCGAGCACCCGGACCCCTGGCTCAAGGACGGCACGCCCTGGGAGTTCCCGCGCTGGGAGCTGAGCTACCCGGTGCGCTTCGGTGGCTGGGTCGAGCATGTGGACGGCAAGGCCATCTGGCGCCCGGCCGGCGAGGTCGCGGCCAAGGCCTACGACCTGGTGATCCCGGGCCACGGCACCAAGAAGGTCAGCACGCTGCGGCTGTGGAAGGCCACGGCGCCCGCGCACATCGACCTGAACGCCTTCAACACCGGCGACTACCAGCGCGCCGCCACGGCCAAGAACGAGTACGAGAACATCTCCTGGGTGCTCTACCCCAACGACAGCACGCCGGCCGGCCGCGAGCTGCGCCTGAAGCAGGAGTACTTCTTCGTCGCCGCCTCGATCCAGGACATGGTGCGCCGCCACCTGGACGAGCACGGCACCTTGTCCAACCTGGCCGACCAGGTGGCCATCCACCTCAACGACACGCACCCGGCCATCGGCGTGGCCGAGCTCATGCGGGTGCTGGTGGACGAGCACGGCATGGACTGGACGCCGGCCTGGGCCCTGTGCCGGCGCACCTTCAGCTACACCAACCACACGCTGATGCCCGAGGCGCTGGAGACCTGGCCCGTGGGCCTGATGCAGCACGTGCTGCCGCGGCACCTGGAGATCATCTTCCGCATCAACAAGGAGTTCCTGGACTTCGCGGCCCTGCACCGGCCGGGCGACAACGGCTTCCTGTCGCGGTTGTCGCTGATCGACGAGACCGGCGAGCGCCGCGTGCGCATGGCCAACCTGTCCATCGTCGGCAGCCACAAGGTCAACGGGGTGTCCAAGCTGCATTCCGACCTGCTGGTGCAGACCATCTTCGCGGACTTCGCCGCGCTGTGGCCCGAGCGCTTCACCAACATGACCAACGGCGTCACGCCGCGGCGCTGGCTGTCTCAGGCCAACCCGGGCCTGTCGAGCCTGCTGGACCGCCACATCGGCCACGGCTGGCGGCGCAACCTGGACGAGCTGCACAAGCTCGCCGCGCTGGCCGGCAACCCCGAGGTGCGCGCCGAGTTCATGGACGTCAAGCGCGCGAACAAGGCAAGGCTGGCCGCGCTCATCGCGCGCACGACCGGCGTGCAGGTCAACCCGGACGCGCTGTTCGACGTGCAGGTCAAGCGCATCCACGAGTACAAGCGCCAGCTGCTCAACGTGTTGCACGTGATCGGCCGCTACCAGGCCATCCTGGCCGACCCCAAGGGCCCGGACGGCCAGGGCTGGGTGCCGCGCGTGGTGCTGTTCGCGGGCAAGGCCGCGTCCAGCTACCACATGGCCAAGAACATCATCAGGCTGATCCACGACGCCGGCCGCGTGATCAACAACGACCCGCGCGTGGGCGACCTGCTCAAGCTGGTGTTCATCCCCAACTACGGCGTCTCGGTGGCCGAGACCATCATGCCCGGCGCCGACCTGTCGGAGCAGATCTCCACGGCCGGCACCGAGGCCTCGGGCACCGGCAACATGAAGCTGGCGCTCAACGGCGCGCTGACCATCGGCACCGACGACGGCGCCAACATCGAGATCCGCGAGGCCGTGGGCGACGACAACATCTTCATCTTCGGCCTGAAGACGCCCGAGGTGCAGGCGCTGCGTGCCAGCGGCTACCAGCCGATGCGCCACTACGAGGGCCAGCCCGAGCTCAAGGCCGTGCTGGACGCCATCACCGGCGGCCAGTTCTCGCCCGAGGAGCCGGGCCGCTACCGGGGCCTGGTCGACGCGCTGCTGTGGGGCGGCGACCACTACATGCTGCTGGCCGACTACGCCAGCTACGTGGCCACGCAGCGCGAGGTCGATGCGCTGTACCGCCAGCCGGCCGCATGGTGCCAGCGCGCCATCGCCAACGTGGCGGGCATGGGGGTGTTCTCCTCTGACCGTACGATCAGGGAATACGCCCGCCAGATCTGGCGCATCGAACCGAAACCATGACCACACCCACCCCCGGCCCACAGCACGCAAGCTTCCTGATCTCCGAAACCGACC
Source organism: Pseudorhodoferax sp. Leaf274 (assembly GCF_001422445.1). Lineage (GTDB taxonomy): Bacteria > Pseudomonadota > Gammaproteobacteria > Burkholderiales > Burkholderiaceae_C > Pseudorhodoferax. The sequence goes on along the minus strand of NZ_LMNA01000030.1, from coordinate 413,605 downwards.
TGTGGCTGCTGGCCGAGGGCACGCACCGGCGCCCGTACGAGGTGCTGGGCGCGCACGCGTTCACGCACCAGGGCGTGGCCGGCACGCGCTTCGCGGTCTGGGCGCCGAATGCGCGGCGCGCCAGCGTGGTCGGAGACTTCAACGCCTGGGACGGCCGCGCGCACCCCATGCAGGCCCGGCCCGGCGCCGGGCTGTGGGAAGCCTTCGTGCCCGGCGCGGGCCCCGGCGCGCTCTACAAGTACGAGCTCGAGGACGCCAGCGGCAACCTGCTGCCGCTCAAGGCCGATCCCTACGCGCTGGCCGCGCAGCTGCGCCCCGACACCGCGAGCCAGGTCGCCACGCTGCCGGCCGTGGTGCCGGCCAGCGCCGAACGCCAGGCCGCCAACGCCATCGATGCGCCCATCAGCATCTACGAGGTGCACCTGGCCAGCTGGCGCCGCAAGCCCGAGGACGGCAACCGCTGGCTCGATTGGGACGAGCTGGCGGCCGAGCTGATCCCGTACGCGCTGGACATGGGCTTCACCCACCTGGAGCTGCTGCCCATCAGCGAGCACCCCTTCGACGGCTCCTGGGGCTACCAGCCCATCGGCCTGTACGCGCCGACCTCGCGCTTCGGCGATCCGGCCGGCTTCACGCGCTTCGTCGCCAAGGCCCATGCCCAGGGCCTGGGCGTGCTGCTGGACTGGGTGCCCGCGCACTTCCCGAGCGACGCGCACGGCCTGGCCCGCTTCGACGGCACGGCGCTGTACGAGCATGCCGACCCGCGCGAGGGCTTCCACCAGGACTGGAACACGCTGATCTACAACTTCGGCCGCACCGAGGTGCGCAACTTCCTGGTCGGCAACGCGCTGTACTGGCTGGAGCGCCACGGCGTGGATGGCCTGCGCGTGGACGCCGTGGCCTCCATGCTCTACCGCGACTACAGCCGCCAGGACGGCCAGTGGATCCCGAACCGGCACGGCGGCCGCGAGAACCTGGAGGCCATCGATTTCCTCAAGCGCATGAACGAGGTGGTCGGCCTCGAGCGGCCCGAGGCCACCACCGTGGCCGAGGAATCGACCTCGTTCCTCGGCGTCTCGCGCCCCACCTTCGCGGGCGGCCTGGGCTTTCACTACAAGTGGAACATGGGCTGGATGAACGACACGCTGCGCTACTTCGGCCGCGAACCCGTGCACCGGCGCCACCACCACCACGAGCTGACCTTCAGCATGGTGTATGCCTACAGCGAGCAGTTCGTGCTGCCCTTCTCGCACGACGAGGTGGTGCACGGCAAGGGCTCGCTGCTCACGCGCATGCCGGGCGACCGCTGGCAGCAGTTCGCCAACCTGCGCGCGCTGTACGGCTACATGTGGGCGCACCCGGGCAAGAAGCTGCTGTTCATGGGCTGCGAGTTCGGCCAGGCGCGCGAATGGAACCACGAGGCCAGCCTGGACTGGCACCTGCTGGGCGACGGCCTGCACGCGGGCGTGCAGTCGCTCGTGCGCGACCTCAACCGCGTGCTGCGCCACCACCCGGCCCTGCACACGCAGGACAGCCAGCCCGCCGGCTTCGAATGGATCGAGGCCAACGACGCCCAGCACAGCATCTTCGCCTTCGTGCGCCACGGCCGCGAGGACGGGCAGACCATGCTGGTGGTGTGCAACCTCACGCCCGTGGTGCGGCGCGACTGGCGGCTGGGCGTGCCGCGGCCGGGCCGCTGGCACGAACGGCTGAACACCGATTCCGTGCACTACGGCGGCAGCAACGCGGGCACGCCCTGGGGCGTGGCGGGCACGGAGCCGATCCCGTCGCACGGGCACACGCATTCCGTCCTGCTCACGCTGCCGCCGCTGTCCACCGTCTTCCTGGAGTGGACGCCTTGACGGCAAGAAACCCCGCCGCTCCCCGAGGGCTGCGGCGATGAAACGACCCGACGCCCACGCCCTGCAACCCGGCCAGCCCTGGCCGCTGGGCGCGCATTTCGACGGCAAGGGCATCAACTTCGCGGTGGTCTCCGAGCACGCCCAGGCCATCGAGCTGTGCCTGTACGACGACACCGGCCGGCAGGAGATCGCCCGCGTGGCGCTGCCCGGCCACAGCAACGACGTCTGGCACGGCTACCTGCCCGGCGCCCTGCCCGGCCTGGTCTATGGCCTGCGCGCGCACGGCCCCTGGCGGCCCGAGCGCGGCCACCGCTTCAACCCGTTCAAGCTGCTGCTGGACCCCTACGCGCGCGAGATCGTGGGCGATTTCGAGTGGCGCGACGAGCACTTCGGCGCCGACCTGCGCCACCCGCTGCACATGGACCAGGCCGACAACGCCGCCCATGCGCTCAAAGCCCGCGTGGTGCACGACGGGCACGACTGGGCCGGCGACGAGCCGCCGCGCACGCCGCTGGCGGACAGCGTGTTCTACGAGGTCCACGTCAAGGGCTTCTCGGCACGCAACGCCGCCGTGCCCGAGGCCCTGCGCGGCAGCTACGCGGGCCTGGCGCACCCGGCGTCGATCGCACATCTCCAGCAGCTCGGCGTCACGGCCGTGAGCCTGCTGCCCGTGCACTACGCGCTCGACGAGCAGCGGCTTGTGAACATGGGCCTCACCAACTACTGGGGCTACAACACGCTGGGCTTCTTCTGCCCCTCGCCACGCCTGGCCAGCAGCCAGGGCGGTTCTGCCCAGCGCACCGAGTTCCGCGCCATGGTGGCGGCGCTGCACGCCGCCGGCATCGAGGTGCTGCTGGACGTGGTCTACAACCACACGGCCGAGACAGACGAGACCGGCCCCACGTTGTCCTTCCGCGGCCTGGACAACGCGCTGTACTACCGGCTGCCGCCCGAGCACAAGGCGCTCTACGAGAACCACACCGGCTGCGGCAACACGCTGGACATCCGCGCACCGCGCGTGCTGCAGCTCGTGATGGACAGCCTGCGCTACTGGGTGGCGGACATGCACGTCGACGGCTTCCGCTTCGACCTGGCCCCCGTGCTGGGCCGCGGCGACAGCGGCTTCGCGCCTGGCGGCCCGTTCTTCACGGCCGTGGCGCAGGACCCCGTGCTCTCGCGCGTGAAGATGATCGCCGAGCCCTGGGACATCGGCCCGGGCGGCTACCAGGTCGGCAACTTCCCGCGCGGCTGGATCGAGTGGAACGACAAGTTCCGCGACAGCATGCGCGGCTTCTGGACCCAGGCCGCCGCAGGCCGCCCGGCCGGCCACCGCGGCGAGTTCGCGCTGCGGCTGTGCGGCTCGTCCGACCTGTACCAGCCACGCAACCGCGCGCCGGGCGAATCGGTCAACTACGTGGTCTCGCACGACGGCTTCACGCTGGCCGACCTGATGGCCTACGACCAGCGCCACAACGCCGCCAACGGCGAGAACAACCGCGACGGCCATGGCCACAACCTGAGCTTCAACTGCGGCGCCGAGGGCCCCAGCACGGATGCGCAGGTGCTGGCGCTGCGCGCCCGGCTGCAGCGTGCGCTGCTGGCCACCGCCCTGCTGGCCCAGGGCACGCCCATGCTGGCCGCCGGCGACGAGCTCGGCCACAGCCAGGGCGGCAACAACAACCCCTACTGCCAGGACAACGCCACCACCTGGATCGACTGGTCCCGGGCCGACGCCGCACTGCTCGCCTTCACCGCGCGCGTGCTGGCCCTGCGCCGCCAGGCCCTGCCGTTCGGTGCCCGCTGGTACAGCGGCCTGTCGGACCCGCTGGGCCTGCACGACCTGACCTGGCTGCAGGCCGACGGCAGCCTGCTGACGGGCGACGCCTGGCAGGACGCCGGCCAGCGCGTGCTGGGCTGCCTGATCGGCAAGCCCGGCCGCGCCAGGGCGCCGTTGCTGCTGCTGGTCAACGGCGGCACGGCAGACACCGCCTTCCTGCTGCCTGCCGGCGTCTGGCGCTGCTGGCTGGACACTGCCCGACCCGAAGGCCGCTCGCGCTGGTACGACCAGGGCGAGCAGGCCTACGCGCTGCCTGCGCTGAGCATTTCCCTGTTGGCCGCCGAGGGCGCCAACATCCAACTCGACTGACGTTCCATGCGACTACCCCGCGCCAGCGGCATCCTGCTGCACCCCACCAGCCTGCCCGGCCCGCACGGCGCCGGCGACCTCGGCCCCGCGGCCCACCACTTCGTCGACTGGCTGGCCACGGCCGGCCAGAAGCTCTGGCAGATCCTGCCGCTCGGCGGCGTCGGCCCCGGCAACTCGCCATACATGAGCCCCTCGGCCTTCGCGGGCAACGTGCTGCTGATCGACCTCGCCGCGCTGGCGGCCGAGGGCTGGCTGCCCGAGGCCGCCCTGGCGCAGCCGCCGGCCTTCGACGCGCTGCGCATCGACTTCGCCGCCATGGTGCCCTGGCGCATGGCCCTGCTCGCGCAGGCGGCCCAGGCCTTTGCAACGGACGCGCGCCCCGCGCAGCGCACGGCGCACCAGGCCTTCTGCGTCGAACACGCGCCCTGGCTGGAAGACTATGCGCTGTTCATGGCGCTCAGCGAAGCCCATCCCGGGCGCGACTGGGCCGACTGGCCGGCGCCGCTGGCGCGCCGCGTGCCGGCCGCGCTGGCCGAGGCCGCCGCGCTGCACGCCGAACGCATCGCGTTCTGGCGCTTCGTGCAGTGGCAGTTCTTCGTGCAATGGCGGCGCCTGAAGGCCTACGCCAATGGCAAGGGCGTGGCCATCGTCGGGGACGCACCGATCTTCATCGCGCCGCAGAGCGCCGAGGTCTGGGCCCGGCAGGACCTGTTCGAGCTGGAGCCCGACGGCCACCTGAGCGTGGTCGCCGGCGTGCCGCCCGACTACTTCAGCGCCACCGGCCAGCGCTGGGGCAATCCGCTGTACCGCTGGAGCGCGCATGCGGCCGAGGGCTATGCCTGGTGGACGGCGCGCATCCGCCACACCTTCGCGCTCGTGGACGTGGTGCGCATCGACCATTTCCGCGGCTTCGCGGCGCACTGGGAGATCCCGGCCAGCGAGCCCACGGCCATCCACGGCCGCTGGGTTCCCGGCCCCGGGCCGGCGCTGTTCGACGCCATCGCCGACGGGCTGGGCCCGCTGCCCATCATCGCAGAGGACCTGGGCATCATCACGCCCGACGTGGACGCGCTGCGCCGCGGCGCCAACCTGCCCGGCATGCGCGTGCTGCACTTCGCCTTCGACGGCAAGGCGCAGAACCCCTACCTGCCGCACCACCACGAGGCCGACACCGTGGTCTACACGGGCACGCACGACAACGACACCACGCGCGGCTGGTGGGCCACGGCCGGCATGGCCGAGCGCGAACAGGCCGCGGCCTACATGGGCCAGGGCGTCGAGCAGATCACGCCCGCCATCCATTGGGCGCTGATCCGCCTGGCCTGGGCCAGCGTGGCCGACACCGCCATCGCACCCCTGCAGGACGTGCTGGGCCTGGGCGCCGAGCACCGCATGAACCTGCCCGGCGAGGGCGAAGGCCACTGGGCCTGGCGCTTCGGCTGGGACATGGTGCGGCCCGAGCACGCCGAGCGGCTGGCCGCGCTGACCCTGCTGTACGGACGCGCCTGATCAGCCCAGCGCGCAGGCCTTGCGCACCAGGTCGACCTGGCGCGAGCAGCCCATCTTGGCCATCAGCACCGCGATCTGCGTGCGCACGGTGCTGATCGCCACGCCGTGGCGCGCCGCGTAGTCGACCGGCGCCACCCCCTCGGCCAGTGCGGCCAGCACGGCGGCTTCGGCCGTGGTCAGCCCGAACGCGAGGCGCAGCAGTTCGGCCTGCACCGGCTTGCGTTGCCGGTCGGCGGCGACACGCACCAGCACCAGCGCCTCGGCACCGGCAAGTGCAGCCGGCGCACGGGCCAGCGCCAGCCGGTGCGCCGCACCCTGGCCGGCCGGCAGCGCCAGCGCCACGGCCTCGCCGCCCGCGGCCCGCTGCACGGCGACCAGCCAGGCGGCCTGCAGGGCCGGCTCACGGTGCTGCAGCAGGCCGCCGCGCGGCACCAGCGCCCCGGGCCGGCTGAACCAGGCCTGGGCGGCCGGCCCGGGCGCATGGACCAGCGCGCCCGAACGCGCCACGAGCAGCACGGTTTCGCCGAACGAGTCCAGCGCGGCCTCCACCACGGCCAGGGCCTGCACCGCGCGCGTGCGTTCGCGCGCCAACGCCTCGCCCACCGCCTGCGTCAACGCGCGCATGGGCGCGGCCGCCAGCACGTCGCCGATGCGCGTGTCCACCAGGCTGCGCTGCACGCACACCGCGCTGAGCCGGCCCGCAGAGACCTCGGTCATGAAGGCCAGCATCTGGCGCAGCCGGTGCTTGCACATGAAGTCGGCATAGAACATGTTGCGCTGCAGGCTGGCGGTGGAATAGAACTGCGCGCTGTCGAGCCAGGTGCCGGCGGCGGCGCCGCGCGCCACCGGGCTCATGATGTCGTGCGGGTGGTAGTGGTCCACATACGCACGCTGGGCCGCGGCATCGCCGCCGCGGATCTCGAAGGCCAGCAAGCCGCCGGCGCCGTCGAACGCCGTGTAGGTGGCCGAATCGGCGCCCGTCAGCTCGGCCAGGCCCTCCAGCACCGCCTGCCACGGCGGCGCCGCGCCATCCAGATGCCGCGCAGCGTCCAGCGCACGGCGCACCACGGTTCCGATCTGCATGCAGTTCCTCCCGCGCTGTGGACGGGCCCCCACCCGGCGGACAGCGCGCCACTTGTACTCCCGGCGCGCGCACGGTGTCGCGCGCATGCGCTGCGGCGCGTCCGCCATTTGGCGGATGTTCGAAGGGAAATGCCCGGCCGCGCCAGTGCTGCACCTACCATCGCCGCCGCCATGCCTTGCCGGAGTTCCTGATCCTGCCGCCACCCCCGACCCGCCGCCCGCGGCAGTCCCGGCCCGCGTGACCGCCGCACGGACCACGCTGGGACTGTGGCTGCTGCTGCAGTTGCTGCTCGGCGGCCTGCAGGGCGGGGATGCCCCGGCGCTGCACGTCGAGGCATCGGCCGCGCACTGGCATGGCGACACCGCGCGGCGAGACCGCGCCGACGCGCTCGCCCAGCGCCAGCACGCACCGCGCACGGCCAGCCTGTCGGCCGACGACATGCTGGCCGGCGGCCGGGCGCCCACGCTGCTGCCGGCCGGCCCGCAGCCACGCCCCTGCATCGCCACGCCCGGCCGCGCCGGCGCACCGGTGCTGGCGGGCTACCGCGCCCGCGCACCGCCGTCACGCGCGTGACGCGCCGCGCGCCCGGCCTTGGCCCGGCGCGCCGATTTCCCTCCGACTTTCCCTGGCACGGGGCCGCCCGAAGGCGCGCCCCTGCCCTTCCTTTTGCTCCCATTCCCATGAACGCCTACACCGCATTGCTCGGGCTCGTCGCCCTTTTCCTGTTGCACGCCGCCTGGCGCGAACGCCAGCTCGACAACCACCGCGATGCCAGGGCCCTGGCCGTCTGCAGCGCGGGCCTGGGCGCGCTGGCGGCCACCTTCGGCTTCGTGCTGTGAGGCGGGCTTGGCGTGCAGGCCTGGCGCTGGCGTGGCTGGCCCTGGCCGGCATGCCGGCCCAGGCCGCATTCGAGGGCTGCCTGGCGCTGTTTCCGCAGCGCCATGTGCCGCAGCTGCCGCAGGGCTTCGCGCAGGCGACGCGGCCGCTGTGCTTCGACGGCTTCGCCATCCTCTACTCGGCCACCAGCAAGACGCCGGTCTATGCCGTCGAGCGGCTGAACCGCCGCGACTTCGAGGGCGCGGCGAAGCACCAGCGCGGCCGCAACCCGTTCTACGAGGAGGCCCGGCTGCCACGCGCCGAGCGCGCCACGCTGCAGGACTATCGCACCGCGCTGCCCGACGGCCAGCGCATGGACCGCGGGCACGTGGTGCCGGCCGGCGACATGACGCAGGCGCAAGGCTTCGCGCAGAGCTTCTCGCTGGCCAACATGGTCCCGCAGGTGCCGGCCGCCAACCAGGGGCCGTGGAACCGCATCGAGCAGGACACGCGCCGCTACGTCCGCCGCGCCCGCGGCGATGTCTACGTGGTCACCGGCCCGGTGTTCGGCCCGCAGCCCGCGCGGCTGGGGCCGGGCCGGGTCTGGGTGCCCGAGGCGATGTTCAAGCTGGTCTATGACGCCAGCACGAACCGGGCCTGGGCGCACTGGCTGCCCAACAGCGCTGGCGCCCACGTGCAGCCGCCCATCACCTACGAGGCGCTCACGCACCGCATCGGCCTGCGCCTGCTGCAAGGGGAGCCGGACGACTGAAGCTGCGCCGGACCCGGGCCACGGCCACGCAGGGCATCCCGCAAACACGGTAGGGACGCGCGACATTCCCACGCCTTGTGGATGCGCGGCCCCGGGCCGCGACACAGACTCGCCCCTTGCCGAATGCGAGGAACCCGACGATGGCCGCCATCGACCACCTGCAAGCCCTGTCGCCGACGCTGAACGCGGTGGTCTGGCTCTACCTGTCGACCAACGCCGTGCGCGTGGTCACCTACCTGCCGCAGATCCGCGCCGTGTGGCGCGACACCGAGGGCGCGCGCACGCTGTCGCTGCTGACCTGGGGCTCGTGGACCGTCTCGAACCTGTGCGCGCTGGCCTATGCGGCGATGGTGGCGCACGACGGCCCGCTGGCCTTGATCTCCGCCATCAACCTGGTCGGCTGCGGTTGCGTGACGGCCATCGCGGCCCACCGCCGCCTGCAGTGGCACCGGCAGGCGCCCGTGCCGGCACCCCGCGGCCGCAGCCTCAGGCGTCCTGGAAGCCTTTGGACCGGAACGTCAGCACCAGCGTATCGCGGTGCCCGCCCGCGTCCAGCGGCTGGATCGGGGTGGACTCGTGGATCACGCGCGCGTCGTCCAGGAACAGAAGAGACCACGGTTCGGTCAGCGTGAAGCGCTGCCCGTTGGGGCCGTCGGCCTCGAACACGCGCGTCTCCGCCCCCTTGATGCCCTGCCGGCTCACCAGCACCACGGCCACGAAGTCCACGCCGTCGCGGTGCGCACCCTCCGGCGTGGGCCGGCCGATGCCGTCGGTGGTGTCGATGCGGAACTGGTGCGCCTCCACGTACCAGCGCGCGGGCGCGCCGCCGCGCAGGCTGCTGCACAGGCCGGCCAGGCCCAGCACCAGTTGCTGCCAGGCCGGCTGCACGAGGTCGGCGGCCAGCATGGGCTCGAACCAGCGCTCCATGCCGCCGTGCAGCGCGTTGTAGGCCACGGGCTGCCAGTGCGCGCGGTGCGGCACCGCCTGCAGCTGGCCGCCGTCGGCGATGAAGCTGGCGTGGCGGCGGCGGCGGTAGCGGCCGCCGTCCTTGAGGTAGGCGTCGGGCGGCAGGTCGGACCAGGACGGCTCCAGCACGCGCAGCGCCTCGGCCGTGCAGCCGGCCAGCGCGCCCACGGTGGCGGCCGCGAGCACGGCATAGCCCTGGCGGTGCACGGTGGCAACCACCTGGTCGGGCGGGGTCAGCGGAGGGACGAACGAAGGCGTGGTCATGTGGAAATCCAGGATGGCCCCCGGCGGAGCCAGGGGATGCATGTTGCCACCGTGTGGAGCGACGTGGAGCGGTGTGGAGCGATGCCGTCAGGCCCGTGCGGGGCGGCCCGCGCCGGGCACCAGCACGCGCAGCCAGTGCGGCCGCCAGGTCAGCGCCGCGGCCACGCACAACGCGGCGGCGGCCAGCGACATGACCCAGACCAGCGCGGCCATCGACGCATGGTCGACCGCCAGGCACAGCACCAGCGAGCCGGCCAGCGCCACCGCGCCCGGCACGCGCAGCCACTGCGCGCCGGCGGGCGGCGGCGCGCCAGCCCCGCAGACCTGTTGCCAATGCACCTCCATGGCCAGCGCGAGCCAGCCCATGCCGGCCAGCGCCGACAGCACCGCCGCGCCCAGCAGCAAGGCATCACGCATGGAGGGTCTCCCGCGCCAGGCCAGCGCCGGCGGCCTGGCCCGCGGTGCGGCGGCGCAGCTTGCGCGCGGCCAGCACGGCGATGCCCGCGCCGGCCAGCAGGAACAGGTCGACGCCCGCCACCGGCCAGTAGCCCGCGCCCAGGGTCTTCCACAGATGGTCGCCCGTGGTCAGCCAGTTCAGCGCCACGGCCAGCACCGCGAGCCCGGCCACGGCCACGCACTGCTCGCGCCAGGCCGGGTTGCTGCGGCCCTGGGCCACGGGGGCGCTGCGCCACAGCGCATGCACCAGCGCCAACGTCCAGCCGGCCCAGAAGGCATAGCGCTCCAGGTCGCCGCGCGCCGGCCAGCCGGCCGGCAGGCTGTCGGGCAGCAACCGGTTGGCGATCAGCATGCCCAGCGCGGCCACCAGCATGCCCGTCACCGTGGTCACGGCCAGCGCATCGACCGTGCGCACGCCCTGGATGCCCTGCCTGGCGTGCTGCTTCTTGCGCTTCTCGACGAAGAAGACGAAGCCGGTCGCGATGCAGACGCAGCCCGCCAGCCCGCCCAGCACGTAGAACCATCGCAGCAGCCAGTGGCGAAAGTGCTGCAGGTGCAGGCCGGTCAGGAACTCGTTGACGCTGTCGACCGCGCTCTGCGGCGGGTCCTCGCGCAGCAGCGCGCCGGTGGAGGCCTTGAAGTGGATGCCCTCGCCCACCAGCGCGATGCGGTCGGTGCCCGCGCGGTAGACGCTGACATAGCCGTTGGCGTCGCCCACGTGCTGCAACGACAGGAAGCCGACCTCGCCGCCCATGCCCTTGTCGCGCCAGCGGCGCTGGGCCTCGCCCACCATGGCATCCACCGAGGCCAGCGGCGCGGCCACGCCCGCGCGCTCGTGCGGCAGGCCGGTCTCCTGGGCTTCGAGCTTCTCGTGCAGCTCGTGCAGCGGGTTCAGCTGGGTGGGGCCGACCGGGAAGTAGATGCCCGCGAAGATCACCAGCCCCGTGAAGGCGAAGAAGAAGTGGAACGGCAGCGCCACCACGCCCGTCATGTTGTGCAGGTCCAGCGCACTGCGCTGCGTTGCCTTCTTCGGGCGGAAGGTGAAGAACTCGCGGAAGATCTTGCGGTGCATCACCACGCCGCTGACCAGCGCGGCCAGCATCGTCAGCGCGGCGAAGCCGACGATCCAGGTGCCCAGGCTCATCCAGTTCAGGTTCAGGCTGTAGTGCAGCGGGTAGAAGAACTGGCTGCCGATCTTGAGCCGGTCGTCCGGCAGCGCGGCGCCGCTGCGCGGATCGATGGTGCGGGTGCCCCAGACGCCTTCTTCAGGGTCCTTGGCGCCCGGCACCTCGTAGTTGGCAAAGATGCCCAGCACCGGATCGCGGTGGGTGGTGTAGGCGCCCCAGCTGCGCACGGTGTCGAAGCGCTCGGGAATGGGGCCGTCCACCCGGCCCTGCAGCAGTGCCACGTTCTCCTTGTTCGGCTGCATGCCCGCGAAGATCGGCTTGAGCATCCGGTCGAAGGACGGCATGGGCTGCGGCGCGAAGCGCGAGGCCGGGATGGCCCAGCGGTCGATCTCGCGGTCGAACACCGACAGCGCGCCGAAGAAGAACACGACCATCAGCACGAAGCCGAGCACCAGCCCGAACCAGGTGTGCAGCCAGGCCATGGCGAGGCGGAAATTGGGGAACATCGTCGGCCCTTTCAGCGCAGTAGCGCGGATTGCAGCAGCGAGGCCGCGCCCGCCATCACCGCCCCGCCGCCCGCCAGCACCAGCCACACGCGCGGCAGGCTGCGCGCCGCGAAGGCCCACAGGAACACCACCAGATAGGCCAGCATGGCGAGCATGGCGGTCAGGTGCTCGGCATCGTGGAACGGCATGCCCAGCGCGAACAGGCCGGCCATTCCAAGCGCGACGAGCCCCCAGGAAAAGGCATAGCCGCCCAGGACGGCGGCGGCGATGCGCGCTACGAGTTGCGGGCGGGTGACGGCAGGTGCGTGCATGGGAGTTGTTGAGAGTTGTTCTTATTCTATGGGCGCGGGGGTATAAGCGCGGCCACCACTTTCCGGAGACAACATGGACACACCCCTTTCCCCCATTTCCCCCACCGCGCCCGTTGCCGTCGTCACGGGCGGCGCCCGCGGCATCGGGCTGGCCGTCGCGCGCTGGTTCCTTGCGCGCGGCCACCGCGTCGCGCTGCTGGACCTCGAGGCCGAAGCGCTGCAGCGCACGGTGGCCGGCCTGGCCGCGCCCCACACCTCCGGGGCGGTGCTGGGCCTGCCCTGCGACGTGTCCGACCCGGCCCAGGTGCAGGCGGCCATCGACGGCGTGGCCCGGGCCTTCGGCCGCATCGACGCGCTGGTCAACAACGCCGGCATCGCCATCTTCAAGCCGATCGGCGAGACCGCGTACGACGACTGGCGCCGCGTGCTGGCCGTGAACCTGGACGGCCCCTTCCTGTGCAGCCAGGCCTGCGTGCCGCACATGCTGGCGGCAGGCGGCGGCGCCATCGTCAACATCGCCTCGATCTCGGGGCTGCGGGCCAGCACGCTGCGCGTGGCCTACGGCACCAGCAAGGCCGCGCTGATCCATCTGACCAAACAGCAGGCCACGGAACTGGGAACCCAGGGCATTCGCGTGAACTGCGTGGCGCCGGGCCCGGTGGACACCGAGATGGCCAAGCAGGTGCACAGCCAAGCCATCCGCCAGGACTACCACGACGTGATCCCCTTGGCCCGCTACGGCACGCCCGAGGAGATCGCCGAAGCGGTCGGCTTCCTGTGCAGCCCGGCGGCCAGCTACGTCAACGGCCAGCTGCTGGCGGTGGACGGCGGTTTCGACGCGGCCGGCATCGGCCTGGCCACGCTGCGGCAGGGCGCGGCGCGCTGAAGGCGGCAGCCGCGGTTGCGGCTGCGCAACCCCGGCGTGTCGGACAGCGCCGCAGCGTGGGCTTTCTGCATCAACACGGCGCGCGGCGCGCGCAGGGGGGCTGTTAATCTTGCGCCTGGACAAGTTGCACAAAAGTAACGGAACCGGCTGCCTTGAAAAACGCACTGCTGCAGGCGATTGGCGTGGCATTGGACGGGCTCGAAGTGGCCTATTGCGCCTTCGACGAGCACGACCGTACGCTGGCGTGGAACAAGACCTTCCTGTCGATCTTTCCGGAGCACATCGGCAAGATCCACGTCGGCGAAGCCTATGCCGAGAACCTGCGCAGGTTCTACGACGGCAGGCTGCGCGGGGAAGAACGCGCCTCGATCGACCGCTACATCGCCGAGGGCATCGCGCGCCACCGCAGCCAGCGCCGGCCCTACGAGTTCGACCACCAGGACGCCCGCGTGCGCGTCTCCTCGTTCGAGATCGGCCGGTTCGGACGGCTGCGGGTGTGGCGCAAGGTGGCGGCGCTGGCCACCATCCCGTCCGAACACGTGAGCAGCACGCGCCGCCTGGCCGAGATCGATGCCATGGCCGTGCTGGAGCGCCTGGCCGCCGGCGTGGTGATCGTGGACGTCGCCGACCGCGTGATGTGGTCCAACCAGGCCTTCCTGGACTTGTACGACCTGGACACGGCCGAGGCCGCGCTGGGCCGCAGGTTCGAGAGCATCTACCGCGCCGCCTGGACCGGTCGCGAGGGCGACGCCGCGTTCGTCGCGAGCATGGCCACGTTGCGCGACAACCAGCGTTTCTCAGGCGCCCCCTTCGTGCTGGCCCTGCCCGGCGAGCGCTTCGTGCGCGTCATCGAGCAGCGCGGAACAGCGGACGGGCGCGGCTGCTTCGAGCATGCCGACATCACCGACCTGCAGCGCCAGCAGGTCGCCTTGGAGGAGGCAGAGCGGCGCTACCGGCTGCTGGCGGAATTCTCCAGCGACATCATCCTGTCGGTCGAACACGGTGTGACCACCTACGCCTCGCCCGCGCTGTCCGAGTTGCTCGGGTGGGAAGTGCGCGAGGTGCTGGGGCGCGCGCTCGCGGAGTTCTGCCATGCCGACGATGTGCCGGTCATCGCCAAGGCCCTGCGCTCGGTGCGCCGCGGCCAGACGCAGCAGGACTACCGCGTCCGGGCGCTGCACAAGGACGGCTCCTTCGTCTGGGTGGAGGCACGTGCCAGGCATCTCCCGGGGGATTGCAGTGGGCTCGAGGACAGGCGCGTCGTCAACCTGCGCGGCATCGCCGCGCGCAAGGCGGTGGAGGACGCGCTGGCGCAGGCCCAATGCCGGCTGCAAGCGCTGGCCACCACCGATCCGCTGACCGGCCTGGCCAACCGCCGCAAACTCGACGAGGTGTTGCAACTGGAGTTCCGCCGGGTCCAGCGCGGCGCGGCGCCGCTGAGCCTGCTGCTGGTCGACATCGACCATTTCAAGCAATTCAACGACACGCATGGCCACCACGTCGGTGACGAGGTGCTGCAGCGCGTGGCAGCCGAAATGACACGCCTGGCCCAGCGCGCCGGGGATCTGGCCGCCCGGCTGGGAGGGGAAGAATTCGTCCTGTTGCTGCCCGGCGCTGGCGCGGAGGAGGCTGCACTGCTGGCCCAAGCCTTGCGCCGCCAGGTGGGCGCGCTGGACCTGGGCACGGCTGCGGCCGGGCGCATCACCGTCAGCGTGGGCGTCGCCACGGTCGATGCCGCGCTGCAGTTGTCGGAGCCGGGCGAACTGCTGCGGCGCGCGGACGCGGCGCTCTACCGCGCCAAGCGCGAGGGGCGCAACCGCGTCGTCACCGCCGGACCCTGAGGCCCGCCGGGACCGGCGCGCACGCGCCACCGCGGTTCACGGTTCGATCTTCACGCCCTTCCAGAACGCCACGCGGTTCTTGATCTCGGCCGCCGCGGGCTTGGGATCGGCGTAGTACCACGCGGCATCCTGGTTCAGCTCGCCATCGACCAGCAGCGAGAAGTAGCTGGCCTGGCCCTTCCAGGGGCAGGTGCTCTTGTGGTTGCTGTAGGTGACGTGCTCGCGGTTCAGCGATTCCATCGGGAAGTACTGGTTGCCTTCGACCAGCACCAGGTCATCGCTTTCGGCAAGGACCTTGCCGTTCCAGACAGCTTTCATGCCGTTCTCCTTCAAAGCCCCATCATGCCGGAGACGCGAGCCAGTGCAGGCTGAACAGGCGGTTGGGGTCGGTCCACACCGGCCCCGGCGTGAAGCCTGCCTCCACGGCCAGCGCGCGCAGGCTGTCGACGCTGAACTTGTGCGAGTTCTCGGTGTGCAGCGTCTCGCCTTCCTCGAACAGGTAGGCCTGGCCGTCCAGCTGCACGCGCTGGGCGCGGCGGCTGACCAGGTGCATCTCGATGCGCCGGCGCGGGCTGTTGTAGAAGGCGCCGTGCGCGAAGCCGTCCAGGTCGAAGTCCATGCCCAGTTCCCGGTTGGCACGCGCCAGCAGGTTCAGGTTGAAGGCGGCGGTGACGCCCGCCCCGTCGTTGTAGGCGGCATGCAGCACGGCCGGGTCCTTGACGAGGTCGGCGCCCAGCAGCAGCGCGCCGCCGCGCAGCACGCGCGCGGCCATGCGCAGGAAACGCAGCGCCTGCTCGGGGTCGAAGTTGCCGATGGTCGAACCCGGGAAGAAACCCAGCCGCATGCCGGTCTTGTGCGGCCCGGCGGGCAACTGCAGGGGCTGGGTGTAGTCGGCCACCACGGGCTGGACCGCCAGGCCGGGGTAGTCGCCGCGCAGCTGCTGCGCCGCCTGCGCCAGGTGCTCGCCCGAGATGTCGATCGGCACATAGCCGGCCGGGCGGTCCAGCGCGTCCAGCAGCAGCCGCACCTTGCGCAGCGAGCCGGCGCCGAACTCCACCACCTCGGCCTGCGGGCCGGCCAGCGCCGCGATCTCGCCGGCGTGGGTGCGCAGCAGGCCCAGCTCCGTGCGCGTCGGGTAGTACTCGACCAGTTCGCAGATGGCGTCGAAGAGCTGCGAGCCGCGCGCGTCGTAGAAGTACTTGGGCGAGATGCTGCGCCGGGCCGCGCCGAGTGCGGCGTGCATGTCGGCGCGGAAGCCGGAGCCGGCCTCGCTGCCCACCACGCGCAGATAGGGTTGTATCGAGGGTTGCATGACAAAGCTCATTCGGCGGTCTCCTGGTCCTGGGGTGCGGGGGCTTGCGGATCGCGCGCCAGCCGCAGTCCCGAGAACTGCCAGCGCGCGTGCGGCGGAAAGAAGTTGCGGTAGGTGGGCCGCGCATGGCCTGCCGGCGTGGCCAGGCTGGCGCCGCGCAGCACGATCTGGCCGACCATGAACTTGCCGTTGTATTCCCCCACGGCGCCGGCCAGCGGCCTGAAGCCCGGGTAGGGCTCGTAGGACGAACGCGTCCACTGCCAGACCTTGCCCGCCATGTCGCGCAGGCCCGGCGCGCCGTGCGCGGCCTCCCATTCGAATTCGGTCGGCAGCCGGGCGCCGGCCCATTCGGCATAGGCCGCGGCCTCGTAGAAGCTCAGCTGCATCACCGGCACCGCCGGGTCCAGCGGCTGCACGCCGGCCAGGCCGAACACCTGCCAGTCGGCCGCCGGTGCGCGCGGATCGCCCGGCGCCAGCCAGTAGGCCGGCGCCTGCCAGCCCTGCGCCTGCACCTGGGTCCAGCCGTCGGACAGCCACAGGCCGGCCCGGCGGTAGCCACCGTCCTCGATGAAGCGCAGGTAGTCGCCGCAGCTGACCAGCCGCTCGGCGATCTCGTAGGCCGGCAGCAGGCGGCGGTGGCGCGGGCCTTCGTTGTCGAACGAGAAGCCGTCGCCGTCGTGGCCGACCTCGACGATGGCCTCGGGCCGGCGCAGCCAGCGCAGCGGCTCGGGCTGCTCGCGCACCAGGCGCAGCGCCGCGGTCTCGGCCGGCGCGTAGGCCGGCAGCAGCGGGTTGCACGACAG
This sequence comes from Pseudorhodoferax sp. Leaf274, assembly GCF_001422445.1. GTDB lineage: Bacteria > Pseudomonadota > Gammaproteobacteria > Burkholderiales > Burkholderiaceae_C > Pseudorhodoferax. Next base: position 396,944 of record NZ_LMNA01000030.1, on the reverse strand, counting down.
TGCGTGCAGCACGTCGGTCAGCAGCAGTTCCTGGTGCTGCTGCTCGTGCTGCAGGCCCAATTCCAGCAGCGGCGCCGCAGCCTGCCAGGCCTGGGCGTCGGCCTCGGCGATGAAGCGCTCGACGGCCGCGTCCACATGGCGGCGGTAGGCCACGACCTCGTCTGCCGAAGGCCGCGTGAGCAGGCCACGCTGCGGCCGCGGATGGCGCGGGCCCAATGCCTCGTAGTAGGAATTGAACAGGTAGGAGAAGCGCGCGTCGAAGGCCTCGTAGCCCGGCGGGGACGGGTGCAGCGGGTGCAGCACCACAGCCTCGAAGAACCAGCTCGTGTGCGCCAGATGCCACTTGGTCGGGCTCGCGTCGGGCATGGACTGCACGCACTGGTCCTCGGGCGACAGCGGCGCGGCCAAGGCCAGCGAATGGGCCCGCACCGCAACGAAGCGCCGCAGCAGCCCTTCGCGCTCCTGCGGGACCGCAGGGGCATGCTCAGGACGAGAGGAAACGGTCATGCAAGGCCTCGTTCTCGTAGGTTCTTGTGCGGCTTCGCACAGCAAGACGCGACCATAGGCCAGCACGCCGGGCCGGCACGTCGTTGCCGCGCCGCTGCCGTCGTCGGCGCCGGCCTGCCCCGGGTGCAGGACCAAGCCTACACCTGCAATGGCGACAAGGGCATTCCCGGATTCGACGGCGCCGCAGCGCTTGCCTAGACTGCGCCCACCACAACCCAGGGAGTTCCGCCATGTACAAGCGCATCCTGCTCGCCTATGACGGGTCAGAAGCCGGCCAGAAGGCCCTGCTCGACTGCGGCGACCTGGCCCACCTGAGCGGTGCGGCCCTGACCTTGATCGCCGTGATGCCGCTGCACGTGGGCTCCATCGGCCTGGAGGTGGGCGTCTACGACCAGGCCGCCGAGGAACGCGAGCGCGGGCGCCACCAGGCCGTGCTCGATGCCGGCCTGGCCCGGCTGCGCGCGGCCGGGCACCACGTGGGCGGCGAGGTGGTGACGGGCGACTCGGTCACCGAGATCACGCGCCGCGCCAAGGAAATCGAGGCCGACCTGATCGTCGTCGGCCACAAGCACCTGGAGAACTGGGCGGCGCGCTGGTGGCAGGGCGCCATCTCCGGCGCGCTGATCGAGCACGCGCACTGCAGCGTGCTCGTGTCCATCATCCGCTGAGAACGGATGCATCGCAGGCCGCCGGTCGGGTGCGTCAAGGCAGCGTCGCCTGCAGCAGCTGCCCGTCGGAGATCAACACCAGCCGCCTCACGCCCGGGGCCACCAGCGCGCCGGTGCCGCCCAGCGTCGGGCTGGCGCCGAGCGTGACGGCGGTGCCGCGCGGGATGAGCGTGGTGAAGCCGCCCGTGGCGGTGTCGACGCGGGCCAGGTCGCCCGCGCTGGTGATGGCGTAGAGCGTGCCGGCCGGGTCGACGGCGATGCGCGAGGCCAGGCTGGCGAAGCTGCTGACGGTGCCGTCCGGTGCGATGCGGCGCAGCGTTGGGGCGGTATTGCCGCGGCTGCCGTCGAGCACCCACAGCACGCCGTCCGGCGTGCGCGCCAGGCCCACCGGGCCGCTGAAACGCGCGGTGGCGGCCGGGCCGTCGGCGGTGCCTTGCTGCCCGAGCGCGCCGGCATACGTGCTCACGTTGCCGGCGGCGTCGATGCGCCGGATGGCCCGGTTCGGGTTGTCGGCGGCGAACAGTTCGCCGCCCGCCCCGGTGACCAGCGCCTCGACCGAGGAAAAGCGTGCCGCCGTGCCGGCGCCGTCGGCGGCGCCGTTCTCCGGTGGTGGCGCGCTCTGGCTGGGGATGCCGAAGTACGCCGCGCCGGCCACCGGTGTGGTGGTGTTGGTGCCGTCGATGCGGCGGATGTTGAAGGCGTCGAAGAAGAAGATGTTGCCCGTGGCATCGACGGCCAGCGCCGTGGCGGCATTGAGCAGCGCGGCGCTGCCCGTCCCGTCGAGGTTCCAGCGGTTGGTGGGCAGGCCGACCAGGGTCTTGACGCTGCCGTCGGCGGCGATGCGGCGCACGAGGCTGTTGGCCTGGCTGATGACCACGCTGCCATCGGGCGCGGCCGCGACCGGCGCAAAGCCGATCCCCGGGCCGTCCAGCGGCTGCTGCGCCAGCACGCCGGTGCCGCCGCGCGCCTGGGCGCCGCTCTCGAACGCATTGGCCATCGCGACCGTGGTGACGAGCCCCGTGGCGTCGGCCCGGCGCACCGCGCCGGCCTCGCTGTCGGTGAGGATGAAGCTGCCATCGCCCACCGGGGCCACGCCGCCACGGAACCGGCCCAGCCGCGACCGGCCCGGGGGACCGTCCACCAGGCGCGGGTACTCGTTCGTGGCGTTGTACTCGGGCGTCGGGGGCCGGCTGCCGGCCGCCGTGGTCACCACCGCCGTGCCGGTGTCGATGGCGCGCAGCAGGCCGATGCCGTCGCGCAGGTACAGCGTGTCGCCCTGCAGCGCCAGGAACCCCGCGGTGGGCAGGCCGGCCGCGGTGCCGGTGCCGTCGGCGTTGTCGTTCAGCAGCACGGGGCCCTTGCCGGCAAAGGTGTCGACGTTGCCGGCACTGGCGCCGCTGCGCGCGATGCGGCGCACGCGGCCGAACTCGCTCACGTACACGGTGCCGTCGGCCGCCGCGGCGACGCCAGTGGGCACGCTGAACTGCGCGCTGGCGGCCGGCCCGTCGACCGAGCCGAAGCCGCCGTTGCCGGCGTAGGTGGAGACGGCGCCGGACAGGCTCACGCGCCGGATGCGGGCGTTGCCGCTGTCGGCCACGTACAGGTCGCCATCGGGGCCCCACGCAATGCCCAGCGGCGCGAAGAAGCGCGCGGTGCCCCCCGCGCCATCGGCCATGCCGGCCGTCCCTGCCGCGCCGGCAAGCGTCGTCACCACGCCCGCGGGCGTGATGCGGCGGATGGTGTGGCCGAGCTCTTCGGTCACGTACAGGTTGCCGTTGCCGTCCGCGGCGATGCCCATCGGGTTGTTGAACCGCGCCGCGGTGCCGGTGCCGTCGGTGGTGGCGCCCGGTACGCCGCCGTTGCTTTCGCCCGCGACGAGCGTGATGGACGACAGGTCGGCCGCCAGCCGGCGCACGGTGTTGCCCGACACGAAGGCGAAGCTGCCCGAGGCCTCGCGCACGATGCCGCGCGCGCTGCCGATGTCGGCCTGGTCGCGCAGCCCGTTGACCGCCAGCGGCGCCAGCAGCGGGCCGGCTGGCGGTGGCGCGGCGTTGACGGTGAGCGTGGCCACGTTGCTGGTGGCGCTGTCTGCGCCGCAGGACAGCGTGGCGCGGAACTGCGCGCCGTTGTCGGCCAGCGCGGTGGCCAGGCGGTAGCTCGGCGCGGTGGCGCCGGCGATCGCGGCGAAGTCGCCGGCCGCGCCGTTGTTGCGCTGCCATTGCGTGGTGAGCGTGCCGCTGCTGCAGGTGGCGGCCACGTCGAAGCTGGCCTGCGCGCCTTCCGTGGCGGTGGCGGCCACGGGCTGCAGGGTGATGGTGGGCGCCGGGGGCGTGACGGGCGGCGTGACCACCCCGGGTGGCGGGGTCGTCCCACCGTCCGGCGGCGGGTCGTCGCCCCCCCCTCCGCATGCGGACAGCGCCAGCACGGCCGCGCCCAGGGCCAGGGTGGCGCGCCGGCGCAGCGCGGGCTTCGGCAGGATCGGGAACATGGACATGGGGGCGACTCCGGTTCAGGACGCCAGCTGATGTCGGGCGACGGCACAGGGCGGGTGTCCGACGGCCGGCGAGCGTGTTGAGGCAGAGGGTGAGGGCTCGCACTGTAGGCAGTCGGGTGCGCGGTGGGCATCCCGCCGAGGCGGTACGGCGCGGGCGGCGTGGCCGCGGCGTCCCGCCCATGCGGTAGCGGCCTCGAAAGGCGGCTTCGACGGTCATCCGGACGCCCTGCCCGGCTGCCCGCAAATGTGAACGGAACGTGAACAACCCTGCCGCAATCCGTCACGGTCTCTACAGGATGTGGGAGGCGGCAAGCCGAACAATCAGGCCCATCGGTTCACGACGAACCGGCCCGATCCACCACCCGACACGAGGTTCCCCATGCGCAAGATGTCCACCAAGATCGCCCTGGCCCTGAGCACCCTGGCCTTCGCCGCGATCCCCGCCTTCGCATCGGGCAGCATGGCCGGCCAGCTGAACACCAAGATGGTGCTGCARGCCGGCTGCATCGTCTCCGGCGCCCCGGGCGCYGGCTCCACCGGCGTGAACTTCGGCACCCTGGACTTCGGCACCCAGCCGGCCACCTTCACCGGCATCCTGGCCGCCACCGCCTCCGGCGGTGCCGGCGGCGCGGGCGCCACCCAGATCCTGTGCTCGCCCGATGTCCTGTCGCTGTCCATCACCGTCAGCGGCGGCAACAACGCCGGCCAGGGCGGCTCGGTCGGCATCGGCTCGCGCGCCATGAAGCTGGGCACCTCCAGCTACCTGCCCTACGAGGTCTACAGCGACGCCGGCATGACCAGCGCCTACCCCACCAGCGCCAGCGCCGTCGGCGTCACGCTGCCGGGCACGGGCGTGGCCCTGCCGCTGCCGATCTTCGGCCGCATCAACAAGACCAGCACCGCCGCGCTGNCTCGCGCGCCATGAAGCTGGGCACCTCAGCTACCTGCCCTACGAGGTCTACAGCGACGCCGGCATGACCAGCGCCTACCCCACCAGCGCCAGCGCCGTCGGCGTCACGCTGCCGGGCACGGGCGTGGCCCTGCCGCTGCCCATCTTCGGCCGCATCAACAAGACCAGCGCCGCCGCGCTCGCGTCCGGCACCTACACCGACGTGCTGCAGGTCACGCTGGCCTGGTAAGCACCGCGCCCCGGCGCCAGACCCCACCCCCGTCATCGCACCCGATCGCAACCAAGGAGGCCACCATGGAAGTTCGATTCAACGCCCCGCTGGCAACGCAGGCGCAATGCACCGAGGGTGCGCAGGCCGCCCGCGCCGTGTTCGAGGCCTCGGGGCTGTCGCCGCTGGCAGCGCGCAATGCGTTCACGCAGGTGCAAGGCAACGACGAGGCCGAACAGCCGAGCCCGGCCACGGTGCGCGCCGCGCGCACCTGGAGCCGCGCCTGCGATGCGGCCGTGCGCGCCTGCTTCGGCGCCAGCCCACGTCCCCCGCAGGCCGACCTCGACGTCGCTTGACCCTGCCTCACGGCGCGGCCGACACGGCCGCGCTGTAGGGCGTGAACCGGCTCTGGTTCACGTCCACCTGCAAGGGCCGGCCGATGAACGGGAAGGCACGCTGCGGACAGTGCGCCCGATCGCAGACCTTGCAGCCCATGCCGATGGGCGTGGCCGCGTCGGGGTCCGACAGGTCCAGGCCCTTGGCGTAGACCAGCCGCGGTGCGTGCCGGATGTCGCAGCCCAGGCCGATGGAGAAGGTCTTGCGCGGCGCGCCATAGCCGCGCCCGCCGCCCGACACGGCCCGCGCGATCCACAGGTAGCTGCGCCCGTCGGGCATGCGGGCGATCTGCGGCAGCACGCGCTCGGGCTGGCCGAAGGCCTCGTACACCGTCCACAGCGGGCAGGTGCCGCCGGTGCGGCTGAAGTGGAAGTGCGTGGCCGACTGGCGCTTGGAGATGTTGCCGGCCCGGTCCACCCGCACGAAGAAGAACGGCACGCCCGGCGCGCCGGGCCGCTGCAGCGTGCTCAGGCGGTGGCACACGGTCTCGAAACCCACGGCGAAGCGCTGGCCCAGCAGATCGATGTCGTAGCGCAGCGCCTCGGCCGCCTGCAGGAAGCGCCCGTACGGCAGCACCAGCGCACCGGCGAAGTAGTTGGCCAGGCCGATCCGCGCCAGCTGCCGCGAGGCCGCGTCGTCCGTGAAGGGCGGCACGTCGGTCAGCGCGTCGATGCACGCGCCGATCTCGAGCAGGGCCAGCTGCGTGGCCAGCTGGAAGGCCTGCTGCCCCGCATCGAGCGCCAGCGACAGGCGCAGCGTGCGCGCCGCCGGGTCGAAGGCGCGCTTGCCGTGCGCCGCCTCGTCGCTGGCCAGCACGCGCACGCCATGCTGCTGCACGAGGCGCTGCACCAGCCAGTCGGCCAGCGTGCCGCCGGCCTGCCGCGCCTGCTCCGCGAAGGCCTCGGCCGCCACGTCGACCGCGTCGAAGTAGTTCTGGTGCGCAAAGAAGAAGTCGCGCACGCGCTCGAACGGCATGGCGCGCGGCAGGCTCTCGCCCGAGCGCCCGTCGCCCAGGTGGCCGGCCATGGTCTCGACCTGGTCCAGCGCCGCCTGGTTGCGGCGGTACAGCGCCACCACCGCCCGGCCGACGGCGGGCATCTGCGCGGCGATCTCCTTGATCTCGGCCAGCGCCACGGGTTCCGGCGCGTCCGCCAGGGCCTCCTGCAGGCCGGCGACCAGGCGCGCCTCCTCGTCCTCGGAGAACTGCTGGATGTCCACGCCCAGCGTGGCGTGGATGCGCAGCAGCACCGGCACCGTCAGCGGGCGCTGGTTCTGCTCGATCTGGTTCAGGTAGCTCGGCGACAGGCCCAGGGCATGGGCCATGGCGACCTGCGACAGGCCGCGCTCTGCGCGCATCTTGCGCAGGCGCACGCCCATGAAGGTCTTCTTCATGCGCGGTGCCGCCGTGGGTGATTCGCAAGATTCGCAATTTCGCGGGTTTTCATTCGCAAGCCTTCGCCTTTTCAGTGCTGTCGCAAAACGCGTATTTTGCGTAGATTGCGAAGCATGAACAACACCAGCATCCAAGCCGCTGCCACCGGCTTCAAGCCCAAGAAGTCCGTCGCCCTCTCGGGCGTGACTGCCGGCAACACCGCGCTGTGCACCGTGGGCCGCACCGGCAACGACCTGCACTACCGCGGCTACGACATCCTGGACATCGCCGAGGTCTGCGCGTTCGAGGAGATCGCCCATCTGCTGGTGCACGGCAAGCTGCCCACGCGCGCCGAACTCAAGGCGTACAAGGCCAAGCTCAAGGCCATGCGCGGCCTGCCGGCCAGCGTGAAGGATGCGCTGGAGCAGTTGCCCGCCAGCAGCCACCCGATGGACGTGATGCGCACCGGCGTCTCGGCGCTGGGCTGCATCCTGCCCGAGAAGGACGACCACGGCCTGCCCGGCGCGCGCGACATCGCCGACCGGCTCATGGCCTCGCTGGGCTCGATGCTGCTGTACTGGTACCACTGGAGCACCCAGGGCAAGCGCATCCCGGTCGAGACCGACGACGACTCCATCGGCGGCCACTTCCTGCACCTGTTGCACGGCGAGAAGCCTTCCGAGGCATGGGTGCGTGCCATGCACACCTCGCTGAACCTGTACGCCGAGCACGAGTTCAACGCGTCCACCTTCACGGCCCGCGTGATCGCCGGCACCGGCAGCGACATGTACTCGGCGATTGCCGGCGCCATCGGCGCGCTGCGCGGCCCCAAGCACGGCGGCGCCAACGAGGTGGCCTTCGAGATCCAGAAGCGCTATGACAACCCCGACGAGGCCGAGGCCGACATCCGCGCGCGCGTGCAGCGCAAGGAGGTGGTGATCGGCTTCGGCCACCCGGTCTACACCGTGAGCGACCCGCGCAACGTGGTCATCAAGGGCGTGGCCCGGCGGCTGTCGGACGCGGCCGGCTCGACCAAGATGTACGACATCGCCGAGCGGCTGGAAGCCGTCATGTGGGAGGAGAAGACCATGTTCCCCAACCTGGACTGGTTCAGCGCGGTGAGCTACCACATGATGGGCGTGCCGACCGCCATGTTCACGCCGCTGTTCGTCATCGCGCGCACCAGCGGCTGGGCCGCGCACGTGGTCGAGCAGCGCGTGGACAACAAGATCATCCGCCCCAGTGCCAACTACACCGGGCCGCAAGACCTGGCCTTCGTGCCCATCGAAGAGCGCCGCTGAGCGCAGGCGCCGATCATTCACCCTCGACCGCTGGTCGTTCGGGCGGGCCGCAGGCCCGCCCTTTTTTACCCGTTGCCCCCGTTCCCCCGATGCATCCGAAACACCGCAAGAACCTGCCCGGCACGGCGCTGGACTACATCGACGCGCGCGCCGCCGTCGATGCGCTGCGCCCCGGCGCCTGGGACCGCCTGCCCTACACCGCGCGCGTGCACGCCGAGAACATCGTGCGCCGCGCCGACCCCGCCCGCATGGACGACTACCTGCGCCAGCTCATCGAGCGCCGCACCGATCTGGACTTTCCGTGGTACCCCGTGCGCGTGGTCTGCCACGACATCCTGGGCCAGACCGCGCTGGTGGACCTGGCGGGCCTGCGCGATGCCATCGCTGCGCAAGGTGGCAACCCCGCGGCCGTGAACCCGGTCGTGCCCGTGCAGCTCATCGTGGACCATTCGCTGGCCGTGGAGTGCGGCGGCTTCGACCCCGATGCATTCGCGAAGAACCGCGCCATCGAGGACCGCCGCAACGAGGACCGCTTCCACTTCATCGAGTGGACGAAGAAGGCCTTTGCCAACGTGGAGGTGATCCCGGCGGGGAACGGGATCATGCACCAGATCAACCTGGAGAAGATGTCGCCCGTGGTCGCCGTGCAGGATGGCCTGGCCTTCCCGGACACCTGTGTCGGCACCGACAGCCACACGCCGCATGTCGACGCGCTGGGCGTGGTCGCGGTCGGCGTGGGCGGGCTGGAGGCCGAGAACGTGATGCTGGGCCGCGCCTCCTGGATGCGCACGCCCGACATCGTGGGCGTGGAGCTGACGGGGCGCAGCCAGAGCGGCATCACCGCCACCGACACCGTGCTCGCGCTGACCGAGTTCCTGCGCCAGCAGAAGGTCGTCGGCGCCTACCTCGAGTTCTTCGGCGACGGCGCGCGCCATCTCACCATCGGGGACAGGGCGACCATCTCGAACATGTGCCCCGAGTACGGCGCGACCGCCGCGCTGTTCGCCATCGACGCGCAGACCATCGCCTACCTGCGCCTGACCGGCCGCGACGAGGCCCAGGTGCAGCTGGTCGAGACCTACGCGAAGACCGCAGGCCTGTGGGCCGACCAGCTGCGCACGGCCGACTACGGGCGCGTGCTCCGGTTCGACCTCTCCAGCGTCGTGCGCAACATGGCCGGCCCGTCGAACCCACACCGCCGCCTGCCCACTTCCGCGCTGGCCGAACGCGGCATCGCGCAGGGCCTGGCGCAGGCGCGCGCGCAGGAGGCGCAGGGCCTGCTGCCCGACGGCGCCGTGGTCATCGCCGCCATCACGAGCTGCACCAACACCAGCAACCCGCGCAACGTGATCGCCGCGGCACTGCTGGCGCGCAACGCCAACCGGCTGGGCCTGGCGCGCAAGCCTTGGGTCAAGACCTCGCTGGCACCGGGCTCCCGGGCGGTGGAGCTGTACCTGCAGGAATCCGGCCTGCTGCCGGAGCTGGAGCAACTGGGCTTTGGCATCGTGGCCTTCGCCTGCACCACCTGCAACGGCATGAGCGGCGCGCTCGACCCGCAGATCCAGCAGGAGATCGTCGAGCGCGACCTCTACGCCACGGCCGTGCTGTCGGGCAACCGCAACTTCGACGGGCGCATCCACCCGCATGCCCGGCAGGCCTTCCTGGCGTCGCCGCCGCTGGTCGTGGCCTACGCCATCGCAGGCACGATCCGCTTCGACATCGAGCAGGACGTGCTGGGCGTGGTGGGTGGCAAGGACATCCGCCTGAAGGACATTTGGCCCCTGGACGAAGAGATCGATGCCATCGTCGCTGCGAGCGTCAAGCCCGAGCAGTTCCGCCGCGTCTACGAGCCCATGTTCGCGCTGCGCGTGGACGATGGCGAACGCGTGTCGCCGCAGTACGGCTGGCGCGCTGCCTCCACCTACATCCGCCGCCCGCCCTACTGGGACACCGAGGGCGTGGGCGCGCTGGCCGCCAATCCGCGCACCTTGAGGGGCATGCGCCCGCTGGCCCTGCTGCCCGACAACATCACGACCGATCACCTCTCGCCCTCCAACGCCATCCTGCCGGACAGCGCGGCGGGCGAATACCTCGCGCAGATGGGCCTGCCCGAGGAAGACTTCAATTCCTACGCCACGCACCGCGGCGACCACCTGACCGCCATGCGCGCGACCTTCGCGAACCCGCAGCTCGTCAACGAGATGGCGCTCGTGGACGGGGTGCAGCAGAAGGGCTCGCTGGCCCGCATCGAGCCCGAGGGCCGGGTCGTGCGCATGTGGGAGGCCATCGAGACCTACCTGGGCCGAGCCCAGCCGCTCATCGTCATCGCCGGCGCCGATTACGGCCAGGGCTCCAGCCGCGACTGGGCCGCCAAGGGCGTGCGCCTGGCCGGTGTGGAGACGGTCGTGGCCGAAGGCTTCGAGCGCATCCACCGCACCAACCTGATCGGCATGGGCGTGCTGCCGCTGGAGTTCCTGCCGGGCACCACGCGGCGCACGCTGGGCCTGGACGGCACCGAGACCTACGACGTGGTGGGCGAGCGCACGCCACGTGCCACACTCACCCTGGCGATCCACCGCCGCGGTGTCCGCACCGAGCAGGTGCCGGTCAGCTGCCGCCTCGACACGGCCGAGGAAGTGTCGGTCTACGAGGCGGGCGGTGTGTTGCAACGCTTCGCGCAGGACTTCCTCGCGGCGCAGGCCCAGGCCGCGTGAATGGAGACACCGAACCCCATGGCATTCGCACCCCAACTCAAGATCCCCGCCACCTACCTGCGTGGCGGCACCAGCAAGGGCGTGTTCTTCCGCCTGCAGGACCTGCCCGAGCGCTGCCGGCAGCCGGGCCCGGCCCGCGACGCGCTGCTGCTGCGCGTGGTCGGCAGCCCCGATCCCTACGGCAAGCAGACCGACGGCATGGGCGGGGCCACCTCGTCCACCTCCAAGGCCGTGATCGTGTCGCGCTCCACGCGGCCCGGACACGACGTGGACTACCTGTTCGGCCAGGTGGCGATCGACAGCGCGTTCGTCGACTGGTCCGGCAACTGCGGCAACCTGTCGGCCGCGGTCGGGCCGTTCGCCATCGCCCATGGCCTCGTCAATGCGGAACGCATCCCGCGCGACGGCCTGGCCACCGTGCGCATCTGGCAGGCCAACATCGGCAAGACCATCGTGGCGCAGGTGCCGGTCACCGACGGCGAGGTGCAGGAGACGGGGGACTTCGAGCTCGACGGTGTGGCCTTCCCGGCCGCGCAGGTGCAGCTGGACTTCATGGACCCGGCGGACGAAGGCGAGGACGGCGGCGCGATGTTCCCGACGGGCCGGCCCGTCGACACGCTGGAGGTGCCGGGCGTCGGCCGCTTCCAGGCCACGCTGATCAACGCCGGCATTCCCACCATCTTCCTCAACGCCGGGGACCTCGGCTACACCGGCACCGAGCTGCAGGCCGCCATCAATGGCGACAAGGCGGCACTGGCGCGCTTCGAGGCCATCCGCGCCTGGGGCGCCGTGCGGATGGGCCTGATCCAGGACGTGGCCGAGGCCGCCGGCCGCCAGCACACCCCCAAGGTGGCCTTCGTCGCACCGCCGCGCGGCTACACGGCCTCCAGCGGCAGGCAGGTCGCGGCGGCGGACATCGACCTGCTCGTGCGCGCGCTGTCCATGGGCCAGCTGCACCACGCCATGATGGGCACGGCGGCCGTGGCCATCGCCACGGCGGCGGCAGTGCCCGGCACGCTCGTCAACCTGGCGGCCGGGGGCGGCGAGCGGCAGGCCGTCCGGTTCGGGCACCCCTCCGGCACCCTGCGCGTCGGCGCCCAGGTCAGCCTGGCCGATGGCCGGTGGACCGTCACCCAGGCCTCGATGGGCCGCAGCGCGCGCGTGCTCATGGAGGGCTTCGTGCGCGTGCCCGCAGACAGCTTCTGATCTCCGACGAAAGACACCGCATGTCCACCCGCAAACAACTCCGCGCCCTGGTCGAAGCCCGCACGGGCCTGCTCGTGCCGGGCGCCTTCAACGCCCTGTCCGCCAAGGTCATCGCCGACCTGGGCTTCCAGGCCATCTACGTGACCGGCGCCGGCGTGACCAACATGTGGTTCGGCATGCCGGACCAGGGGTTCATGGGCCTGCACGAGATCGCCGAGCACACGGCGCGCATCCGCGATGCCGTGGACGTGCCGCTGCTCGTGGACGCCGACACCGGCTTCGGCAACGCGCTCAACGTGCGCCACACGGTGCGCGTGCTCGAACGCGCGGGCGCCGACTGCATCCAGCTCGAGGACCAGGTCGCGCCCAAGCGCTGCGGCCATTTCTCGGGCAAGGAGGTCATCTCCACCGAAGAGGCCGTCGGCAAGATCCAAGCCGCCGTCGATGCGCGCCATGACCCGGACCTGCTCGTCATGGCCCGCACCGATGCGGCGGCCACGCACGGCTTCGAGGCCGCCATCGAACGCGCGCAGCGCTTCGCCGAGGCCGGCGCCGACATCCTGTTCGTCGAAGCGGTGACGAAGCCCGAGGAAGTGCGCGCCCTGCCCCGGCGGCTGGCCAAGCCGCAGCTCATGAACATGGTGATCGGCGGGCGCACGCCGATCTTCGACGCCGACCAGCTCGGCGCACTGGGCTACGGCATCGTGCTGTACGCCAACGCCGCGCTGCAGGGGGCCGTGGCCGGCATGCAGAACGCCTTGACCGTGTTGCGCGACGAGAAGCAGGTGCGCGAGGACAGCGGCCTGGTCACGCCGTTCGCCGAACGCCAGCGCCTGGTCGGCAAGCCCGAATGGGATGCGCTGGAGAAGCGCTATGTCTGAGCGCGCGCTGGCGCGGTGGCTAGAAGCTTTCCCAGTCGTCCGTGCCGGTGCGCTTGCCCGCCGTGTCGGCCGCCGGCTTGGGCAGCGCAGCGGGCGCCGGCTTGGTGGCGGCAGGCCTGGCCTTGCCGAACGCGGGACGCGTCACGTTCTTGGCGCGGTCCGGGCCACGCCGCTCCACGACCGGCGGGGCCGCAGCAGCCGTGGCGGCGGGCGCGTGCGCACCGAGCTTGAACACGGCGACCACCTGGACGAGTTGCTGCGCCTGCGCCTTCAGGCTGTCGGCCGCGGCAGAGCTCTCCTCCACCAGCGCGGCGTTCTGCTGCGTGGTCTGGTCCATCTGCGTGACGGCTTCGCCGACCTGCGACACGCCAGCGCTCTGCTCGCTGCTGGCCGCGCTGATCTCGCCCATGATGTCGGTCACGCGGCGGATCGACGCGACCACGTCGGTCATCGTGGCGCCAGCCTTGTCCACCAGCGCCGTGCCCTTCTCGACCTGCTCGACGCTGGCACCGATCAAGGCCTTGATCTCCTTGGCGGCCTCGGCGCTGCGCTGCGCCAGGGTGCGCACCTCGCTGGCAACCACCGCGAAGCCGCGGCCCTGTTCGCCGGCGCGCGCCGCCTCCACCGCGGCATTGAGCGCCAGGATGTTGGTCTGGAAGGCGATGCTGTCGATCACGCCGATGATGTCGGCGATCTTGCGCGAACTGTCGTTGATGCCCTTCATGGTGTCGACCACCTCCGCCACCACGTCGCCGCCCTGTGCCGCGACCTCGGAGGCCGTCACGGCCAGCTGGTTGGCCTGGCGGGCGTTGTCCGCGTTCTGCTTGACGGTCACGCCGAGCTCTTCCATCGACGCGGCCGTTTCCTCCAGCGCGCTGGCCTGCTCTTCGGTGCGGCCCGACAGATCCTGGTTGCCCTGCGCGATCTGCGTGCTGGCGGACGCCACGGCCTCGGCATTGCTGCGCACGTCGGCCACCACCTGCGCCAGGCTGTCGCGCATCGTGCCCATCTGGGCCAGCAGGCTGGTGCGGTCGCCCGCCTTCACGTCGATGGTCACGCTCAGGTCGCCCTTGGCGACGGCGGAGACGACGTCCACCGCCGTGGCCGGCTCGGCACCCAGTTGCCGGAAGATGCTGCGCGTGAGCAGCACGCCGAGCGCGATCGTCAAAGCGCTCAACGCCAGGCCGCCGAACACCATGGTGTTGTTGGTCAGCGAGGCCGTGCTGTCCATCGCTGCGGCGCGCACGCCCAGCAGGTCGGACTCGACCTTCCTGAATTCGGCCACGCCGCTGCGGAACGCATCCATCGCGGCCTTGTCGCGGCCCGCGGTGAACTCCTTTTGCAACAGCTCGGGCGCGGCCTTGCCCGCGGTCACGTCGCGCCGCAGCGCGATCAGCGCGTTGGCCACCTCGACGAACTTGACATGGTTCTCCTGCAGCTTGGCCAGGCGCGCCTGCTGGGCCGCGTTGTCCGAGGTCAGCGACTTGGCCTTGTCGAAGTACGTGCCGAAGTCGCGCTGGCCCTGCTTCATGGGCTCGAGGAACTTGTCGTCGCCGCTGGCCACGAACCCGCGCATGCCGGTCTCGATGTTGACCATGTTCGTCAGCATGCCTTCGCCCTGGAACATCACTTCATAGGTGTGGGTGTTCCAGGCGGTCGTCTCGCGCATCTTGGCCAGGTTGACGACCGCGACGACGATCAATGCACCGGCCGTGGCCAGCAATGCGGCGAAGGTCAGCGTGAGCTTTTTCTTGAGTGTCAGGTTGGAGAACATTTGTTGTACTTGGGGATGTTGAGGCGCACCGCGCCCTGGGGACCGTCATCTTCTCGTTCAAAGGCTGACAGGTGTTCTTGGCGTCGCAGACGGATCGCTGCGTCGTCGGGTCGAGCCGATGGATGCTTCAATGCGCCTGCGCGATCAGACCCATCTCTGCACTGCCCATCAGGCGTTCGATGTCCACCAGGATCAGCATGCGTTGCCGCTCGCCCTGGGCGATGCTGCCGATGCCGGTGATGAAGTCCACGCCGATGGCGCTGTCGAATTCCGGTGCCGGCAGGATCTGCTCGGGCGCGAGCTCGACGACGTCGCTCACCGCATCGACCACGACGCCGACGACCATGCGCGCCATGTTGAGGATCACCGTCACGGTTGATGGGCCGTACTCGAACGTCTGCTGTCCGAACTTGATCCGCAGGTCGATGATCGGCACGATCACGCCGCGCAGGTCGACCACGCCCTTGATGAAGGGCGGCGCATTGGCGATGCGCGTGGGCTCCTCGTAGCCGCGGATCTCCTGCACCTTCAGGATGTCGATGCCGTATTCGACGGCGCCGAGCTGGAAGCTCAGGCATTCGTGCGATGCCTCGCCGGCGGCAGCGGCGGTACGCACGGCGGAGTCTTCCGCGGACGTGAGAGAAGTCATGCAAGCACTTTCTGAGGGACGGAACGTCGCGTGGGAATGTAGGGAAATCCCCTACAACGAATGTGGCGACATTGTGAAGACCGATCGCCATGGCGGCAGGCCGCCGCATGCTGCGCGTCCGACGGAATGCACCGCCCATCGCTGCCGCACCGATGCCGTGCGTTGCGTGCACCGGTGCAGTGCAGCGCGGCGGCGGCCGCGGCCGGCAGCGGTTTCCGCCTGGGCACAATTGCACGGAACGACCAGACCGCGTGGGAGCCGACCCGAGACATGTTGCACCGCCGTACTTTTTCCATCCAACGGCAACTGCTGTTGCTGGTCCTGGCCCTGGGCCTGCCGTTCCTGGCCTTCCTGCTGATCACCACCTCCCGGCAGGCCAGCCATGACCGCGCGCAGGCGGGCCAGCAGATGCTGGGCACGGCGCGCGTGACCGCGGCGCGCCTGGACGACCACATCGGCGACATCCTGCAGGTGCTGAACGTGCTGAGCACGACCGTGGGCACCACGCCGCAGGACACCGCACTCAACGACACCCTGCTGCTGGGCCTGGCCGGCAGGCTGCCGGGCGAGATCAGCAACATCGCGGTCTGGACGCCGGACGGCCGCAACATCGGCACGCTGCAGCCGGACGTGCGCGGCGCGGTCGTCGGCGAACGGCAGCGCAGGTCGTTCGAGGAAGGATTGGCGCGCAACGGCCTCGTCGTGACGGCACCGGTCACGTCGATGGCCAACGGTGCACCGATGGCCGTGTTCTCGGTCCGGATCGAGCGCGGTGGCCAGGTGGCAGGCCTGGTGACCATCGCATCCGAACTGACGGGCTTGCAATCGCTGCTGGCACCCGGGGGCTACGGTCCCCCAGGCAGCGTGATCACCGTGACCGGCAGCGACGGCATCGTGGTGGCGCGCTCGCTCAAGCCAGAGGAGTGGATCGGCCGCAGCCTGACCGTTCCCGGCGCCCCGTCAGTACCGGGTCCAGATGGCGCCGCAGCCCGTGGCGGCCTGCAGCCCGGCGAAGGCGTCTGGGATGGGCCCAGCGCCGACGGCGTGCGCCGCATCGCGGGCTACGCGACCGCCAAGCGGCTGCCCTGGCAGGTCTACGTCGGCGTGCCGGAGGATGCCGCCATGGAGCCCGTGCGGACGCGCCTGCACGAAAGCCTGATGGCGGGCGCCGCCATGCTGGCGATCGGCCTGCTGCTGTCTGCCCTGGTGGCGCGCCGGATCTCCCTGCCGCTGCGGCGGCTGGCGCAGGATGCGGGTGCGCTGGGCCGTGGCGACCTGGCGCACCGCAGCACCGCCGCGGGGCCCCGGGAAGTGAATGCCCTGTCCACCCGCCTGAACGAGATGGCCGAGGCCATCCAGCAGCGCAATGCCCGGCTGCAGGCCAGCGAACAGGAGCTGTCCGACCTGTACGAGAACGCGCCCTGCGGCTACCTGACGCTGGATGCCGAGGGCCGCTTCGTCCGGATCAACGCGACGGCGCTGCGCTGGGTCGACTGCGCGCGCGACGAGGTCATCGGCCATTCGCTGCCGGAGTTCCTGACGGCGGAAGGCAGGGAGCTGTTCGCCGCCAAGCTCCCCGAACTGCTGGCGCACGGCGAGACCAGGGACCTCGAATTCGAGCTGGTGGGCAAGCAGGACGGCGCGCGGCGCGTGCTGGCCAGCGCGGTCGCGGTGCGCGATGGCGAGGGCCGTGTGCTGTCGATCCGCGCCGTGCTGTACGACATCACCGAACTGGCGAAGATGCGCGGCGACCTGCAGCGCCTGGGCGAGGAGGAGCAGGCCATCCTCGACACCGACCTGATCGGCTTCGTCAAGTTCGCCGGCGGGCGCGTGACCTGGGCCAACGCCGGCGCTGCGCGCATGTTCGACTACCCGCTCGACGCCTTCATCGGCTTGCCGTCCCGGGTGCTGCATGCGTCGGACGAGGCATTCGCCACCACCGAGGCGCAAGCGGCGCGGGCGGTCGCGGCCGGGGCCACCTACCGCCACCAGCTGCAGCTGGTGCGCAGGCAGGGCGAGGCCCGCTGGTTCGACCTGATCGCGATCGGCCTGCCCACCAGCCCCGGGGCGACGATGGTCATGCTGCAGGACATCACGCTGACCAGGGAAGCCGAGCAGACCCGCGTGCACGCACTGCTGCTGGAAGCGCAGAACCGCGAGCTGGCCGAGAGCAGCCGCCTCAAGAGCCAGTTCCTGGCCAACATGTCGCACGAGCTGCGCACGCCCCTGAACGGCATCCTGGGCATGGCCTACCTGATGGGCACGGACCCGGCCGTGTCGGCCTCGCCAAAGCTCAAGGGCCACCTGGGCCAGATCGACCGGAGCGGCAAGCAATTGCTGTCGCTCATCGAGGCCATGCTCAACATGGCCAACATCGAGTCGGGCAAGCTCGACCTGGCACCTGAACGCCTGTCGCTGCGGGCGGTCTGCGCGCAGGTGGTGACGCTGTTGCAGGCGGATGCCGAACGCAGACAGGTCGATGTCCAGGTGGAGGTGGCGCCCGAGGTCGACGAAGTGACGGCCGACGCCACGCGGCTCACGCAGGTGGTGGCCGCGTATGTCTCCAACGCCATCAAGTTCTGCGAGCCGGGTGGGCATGTGCGCGTCACGGCCACGGCGCAGGGCCACGGCATGTTCCGCATCGAAGTGGCAGACGACGGCATCGGCATCGCCGAGGCGGATTTCCCGCGGCTGTTCGTGGCCTTCCAGCAGCTCAGCGAGGGCTCGCGCAAGGCCTACCAGGGCGTCGGGCTGGGCTTGGCCCTGGTCAAGCGGCTGGTGGAGGCCCAGGGCGGCTCGGTCGGCGTCCGAAGCGTGCAGGGCCAGGGCAGCGTGTTCCACCTCGTGCTGCCGACAAGGGGCTGACGGCCCGGCCGCAGGCCCGTTCGAACGGGCCCGGGCCGCGGTGCGCGACGGCGTGCCGGGCAGCGGCCTGCAGTCCATGTCCACATTGGGATCGCCCGCGAACGCAGGCAGATCCACGTCCCCGTATGCATCCGCGGCCTTCGCCGCATATGCATCCTCGTTTTAATTATTTGCAAAATGGATGATGATTGCGTCATCATCCACATATCAGATAGTCAAGACGATGGATATCCGCCAGCTCGAAGCCTTCGCCGCCGTCATGTCCACCGGGAGCATGACCGGCGCGGCGCGCCTGCTCGACCGCTCGCAGCCGGCCGTCACGCGCCTGGTGCATGAGCTGGAGGCCGCCACGGGCTATGCCCTCTTCACGCGGCACGGGCCGCGCGTGACGCCCACGCAGGAAGGCTTCCTGCTCTACGAGGAGGTGGAGCCGCTGCTGGGCAGCTGGCGCCAGTTGCGCGTGCGCGCCACCGAGATCGGCCAGGGCGGCGAGCCGCTGCTGCTGGCCGCCACCTCGGCCGTGGCCGTGGGCCTGCTGCCGCAGGCCCTGCGGGCGCTGGAACAGGAGCTGGGCGCCGCGCCCGTGCGCCTGCACAGCGCCCCGCCCGAACGCGTGCTGCAGGCCGTGCTGAGCAGCGCCGTGCAGCTGGGCATGGCCAGCCTGCCGCTGGAGCACCGCGGCCTGCAGCTGCTGTGGATCGGCCAGGCGCCCTGCGTGGCGGTGCTGGCCGACACCGATCCGCTGGCGGCCCACCCGGCGCTGGAGCCCGCCGCGCTGGCGGCGCAGCGCATCATCACGCTGGCCAACCCCTACCGGCTGCGCAGCCGCATCGACCAGGTGCTGGGCACGGCCGCCACGCGCCCGGCCAGCACCGTCGAGACCAACTCGTCGGTGAACGCCATCGCCATGGCGCGCGCGGGCCTGGGCATCGCGCTGCTCGACCCGCTGAGCGCACACGGCATGCCCTTGCCCGGCACCTGCGTGCGCCCGCTGGCCAGCGACATCCCCTATTTCTTCGGCGCCATCGCGCAGCAGGGCCGCCCCCTGGGCCGCCGGCCGCAGGCGCTGGCCGACGCCCTGCTCGCTGCAGCCGCCGGCGTGCCGGGCTTCGTGGAACACCCTGCCTCCCTGCATGCCGAGCTGCTGCAGGCCGCCCACGCCGAATTGCCCTCTCCCCGCGTTTGACCCCATGACAACGACATCCCCCACCCCCACCGGCCTCGCCGCCCTGGAGCAACGCCTGCGCCAGGACCTGGAATGGCTCGCCCTGCCCGCCAAGCGCTGGGTGCCGCCCAGCGAACGCGACGGCGTGCCCGTGCTCGACGTGGCCGTCATCGGTGGCGGCATGGCGGGCCTGGCGCTGGCCGCCGCGCTCAAGCACCTGGGCCTGCAGGCGCCGGTGTTCGACCAGGCCCCGGCCGGCTTCGAGGGCCCCTGGGCGACGACGGCGCGCATGGAGACACTGCGCTCGCCCAAGGAGTTGACCGGCCCCGCACTGGGCCTGCCGGCGCTGACCTTCCGCGCCTGGTTCGAGTCGCAGTTCGGCCTGCCGGCGTGGCAGGCGCTGGACAAGATCCCGCGCCTGCAGTGGATGGACTACCTGCGCTGGTACCGCGGCGTGCTGGGCCTGGACCTGCGCAACCGCCAGCGCGTGCATGCCGTGCGCCCGCGCGCCGACGGCGTGGTGGCGCTGGACCTCGTCGATGCAGGGGACGGCCATCGCGCCTACACCGTGCTGGCCCGCCACGTGGTGCTGGCCACGGGCCGCGACGGCCTGGGCGGCCCCTGGGTGCCGGCCTGGGCGCACCAGCTCCCCAGCGACCGATGGGACCATTCCGCCCACGCCTGGGAGGGCGCCACCCTGCGCGGGCGCCGCGTGGCCGTGATCGGCGGCGGTGCCTCGGCCATGGACGCCGCGGCCACCGCGCTCGAAGCCGGCGCCGCGCGCGTGGACATCCTCATCCGCCGCAGCGAGCTGCCGCGCATCAACAAGGGCAAGGGCGCAGGCAGCCCCGGCATGTCGCACGGCTTCGGCCTGCTGTCCGACGAATGGAAATGGCGCCTGCGCCACTACCTCAACCAACAGCAGGTGCCGCCGCCGCAGGGCAGCACGCTGCGCGTGTCGCGCCACGCGAACGCCTTCTTCCACCTGGGTGCCGGCGCGCTCGGTGCCAGCGTGCGGGCCGACGGCAGCCTGCGCGTGGACACGGCCAAGGGCCCGCTCGCGACCGACCACGTGGTCTTCTGCACCGGCTTTCGCACCGACTGGGCGCTGCGGCCCGAGTTCGCCGCGCTGCAGCCCCATGTGCGGCTGTGGCAGGACCGCTTCACCGCGCCCGCGGGCCAGGACGATGCCGAACTGGCCGAGTCGCCCGACCTGGGCCCGCTGTTCGAGTTCCAGCAGAAACAGCCAGGCAGTTGCCCGGGCCTGGAGCGCGTGCACTGCTACAACTACGCGGCCGCGCTGTCGCAGGGGGCAGGCGCCGGCGACATCCCGCAGATCACCGACGGCGCGCAGCGCCTGGCGCGCGGCCTGGCCGCGCAGCTGCTGGCCGAGGACATGCCCATGCACTTCGCCAACATGCAGCGCTACGCCGAGCCGGAACTGCAGGGGCATGAGTGGACCGAGGCGCAATTTCCTGCATATGTGGAGGGCCCGTCCCCATGACCGGCTGGCTGCTGCGCCGCCTGGGCCAGGCCCTGCTCGTGGTGCTCGCGATGACGGTCATCGTCTTCGTCGGCATGCACGCCATCGGCAACCCGGTGGACATCCTGATCGGCGACGACATGAACCAGGCCGAGCGCGCCGCCGCCATCGCGCGCCTGGGGCTGGACCAGCCGCTGTGGCGCCAGTACCTGGCCTTCCTGGAAGGCGCGCTGCGCAGCGAACTCGGCCGCAGCTTCGTCTACAACGAAGACGCGATCCGCCTGATCCTGCACCGCCTGCCGGCGACGCTGGAACTGGCGGTCGCGGCGCTGCTGATGGCCGTGCTGATCGGTGTGCCGCTCGGCCTCTTCGCGGGCATGCGGCCCGAGCATCCGCTCTCTCGTGCGGTCATGACGACCAGCATCGTGGGCTTCTCGCTGCCGGCCTTCTGGGTCGCGCTGATGCTGATCATGGTGTTCAGCGTGCAGCTGGGCTGGCTGCCGGCGGGCGGGCGCGGCGCCACGCGCGAGCTGTTCGGCGTGGCCTGGTCCTGGCTCACCTGGGACGGCCTGGTGCACCTGCTGCTGCCGGCCTTCAACCTCGCGCTGTTCAAGATCTCCATGGTGCTGCGGCTCACGCGCGCCGGCGTGCGCGAGGTGCTGCCGCAGGACTACGTGAAGTTCGCGCGCGCCAAGGGCCTGTCGCCGCAGCGCGTGATGCTGGTGCACGTGCTGCGCAACACGCTGATCCCGCTGGTCACCGTGCTGGGCCTGGAGCTCGGCTCGACCATTGCCTACGCGGTCGTGACCGAAACCATCTTCGCCTGGCCCGGCGCGGGCAAGCTGATCCTGGACAGCATCAATTCGCTCGACCGGCCCGTGGTCGTGGCCTACCTCATGGTGGTGGTGGTGATTTTCGTGACGCTGAATTTGGTGGTGGACGTGCTGTATCGGTTGCTCGATCCGCGCGTCAGGCTGGAGGGCGCCCGATGAGCGCCATGACGAGGGGCCCCACGCAGTGGGGATCGGCACAGCGAACGGGCCTGGATGCCGACAACGCGCTGAGAGCACCCGCACAACCGTTCGGAGGCATCCGATGAGCACTGCACGCGAAGACTCGCTGTGGTGGCGCACCGTCACCGACTTCCTGCGCTCGCGCACGGCCGTGTTCGGGCTCGTGGTGCTCGCGCTCGTGGTGCTGGCCGCGCTGGCAGCGCCCTGGATCACGCCGCAGAACCCCTACGACCTCATGCAGCTGGACGTGCTGGACGCGCGCCTCGCGCCCGGCGCGCGCAACGGCCTGGACAGCTTCACCTACTGGCTGGGCACCGACGGCCAGGGCCGCGACCTGTATTCGGCCATCGTCTACGGCCTGCGCATCAGCCTCGTGGTGGGCGTGGGCTCGGCGCTGATCGCGGCCGTGGTCGGCACGCTGGTCGGCCTGCTGTCGGCCTACGCCGGCGGCCGAGTGGACGCGCTGCTGATGCGCCTGGTGGACCTGCTGCTGTCGTTCCCGACCATCCTCATGGCGCTCATGATCCTGGCCTACCTGGGCAAGGGCATCGGCAACGTGGTGCTCACGCTGGTGCTGCTGGAATGGGCCTACTACGCGCGCACGGCCCGCGGCCAGGCCCTGGTGGAGACGCGGCGCGAGTACGTGGACGCGGCGCGCGGCCAGGGCATTCCGCGCTGGCGCATTCTGGTCGGCCATGTGCTGCCCAACTGCCTGCCGCCGCTGCTCGTGATCGGCGCGCTGCAGGTGGCGCGCGCCATCACGCTGGAGGCCACGCTGTCCTTCCTGGGCCTGGGCGTGCCCATCACCGAGCCCTCGCTGGGCCTGTTGATCTCCAACGGCTACCAGTACCTGCTGTCCAACGAATACTGGATCAGCGTGTTCCCCGGCCTGGCGCTGCTGGCCACCATCGTCGCGATCAACCTGGTGGGCGACCACCTGCGCGACGTGCTGAACCCGAGGTTGCAGAAATGAGTGCGGTGGACCTTCCGGTGCTGGAGTTGCGCGAGCTGCGCACCCGCTTCCACACGCGCGACGGCGTGCTGCCCGTGGTCGACGGCGTGTCCTTCAGCCTGCAGCGCGGCCAGGTGCTGGGCCTGGTCGGCGAGTCGGGCTCGGGCAAGTCGGTCACGGGCTTTTCCATCATGGGCCTGGTCGACGCGCCGGGCCGCGTCGAGGGCGGCCAGGTGCTGTTCCAGGGCCGCGACCTCGCGCAGATGGGCGACAAGGAATTGCGCCAGCTGCGCGGCAACCGCATCGCCATGATCTTCCAGGACCCCATGGCCACGCTGAACCCGGTGCTGCGCGTGGACACGCAGATGGTCGAGGCGGTGCGCGCGCACCGCCGCGTCGGCAAGGACCAGGCGCGGCGCGAGGCGGCCGAGGCGCTGACACTGGTCGGCATCGCCAGCCCCGAGGAACGGCTGCGCGCCTACCCGCACCAGCTGTCGGGCGGCATGCGCCAGCGCGTGGCGATCGCCATCGCGCTGCTGCACAAGCCCGACCTCATCATCGCGGACGAACCCACCACGGCGCTGGACGTGACCATCCAGGCGCAGATCCTGTCGGAGATGCAAAAGCTCGTGCGGGACAGCGGCACGGCGCTGATCTGGATCAGCCACGACCTGTCCGTCGTCGCCGGCCTCGCGGATGCCGTGGCCGTGATGTACGCCGGCCGCATCGTCGAGATCGGCCGCGTGGACGACGTGCTCGACCGCCCGCAGCACCCCTACACCCAGGGCCTGATCGGCAGCCTGCCCAGCGCCAACCAGCGCGGCGCGCGGTTGCGCCAGATCCCCGGCATGGCGCCGCACCTCGCGCGGCTGCCGCCCGGCTGCGCCTTCGCGCCGCGCTGCAGCCGGGCCACGGCGCAGTGCAATGCGGCCATGCCCGAACTGCAGCACCCGCGCCCTGATGCGGCCACGCATGGCGTGCGCTGCATCCATCCAGGAGAAGCCGCATGAGCGCGCTGCCCAATTCCGCAGAGAACGCGGTTCCGCTGGTCGACCTGCGCCGGATCTCCATGCGCTTCGGCGAACGGCCCGAAGGCGCGCTGACCCGCGGCCTGCGCCGCCTGGGCCTGGCGGACCAGCCCGCCATCACGCACGCCGTCGACCACGTCGACCTGGCCGTGCGCCCGGGCGAGGTCGTGGGTCTGGTCGGCGAATCGGGCTGCGGCAAGTCCACGCTGGGCCGCATCGCAGCCGGCCTCTTGCACCCCAGCGATGGCGAGGTGCTGGTCGACGGCAAGCCGCTTGCCACGCTGGATGCCAAGGCCCGCCTGCAGGCGCGGCTGCGCGTGCAGATGGTGTTCCAGGACCCGTTCGGCAGCCTGAACCCACGCCTGCGCGTGGCGCGCATCGTCGGCGAGGCCGCGCGCCTGCACGGCCTGACCGATGCAGCCGGCGAGGACGACTATGTCTGCGCCCAGCTCACGCGCGCGGGGCTGGACCCCTCCCTGCGCCACCGTTACCCGCACCAGTTCAGCGGCGGGCAGCGCCAGCGCATCGGCATCGCGCGTGCGCTGGCGGTGCAGCCCGCCATGCTGGTCAGCGACGAGGCCGTGGCAGCGCTCGACGTGTCGATCCAGGCGCAGATCCTGAACCTGTTCATGGACCTGCGCGAGCAGCTGGGCCTGGCCTACCTGTTCATCAGCCACGACCTGGGCGTGATCGAGCACCTGTCGGACCGCGTGGTCGTGATGTACCTGGGCCGCGTGGTCGAGAGCGCGCCCGTGGCCGAACTGTTCGCGCGGCCGCACCACCCCTACACGCGCGCGCTGCTGCAGGAGATCCCCAAGATCGGCACCCGCCGCACGCAGTTCGCGCCGATCCGCGGCGAGATCCCGAGCCCGCTCGCGCCGCCCAGCGGCTGCCACTTCCACCCGCGCTGCCCGCACGCCATGCCGCGCTGCCGCACCGAGGCCCCCAGGCTGCGCGGCATCGCCGTGCAGCACCTGAGCGCCTGCCATCTCGACGACGAAACCTCTTGACCACTCTCTTGCCTGAAAGGACCCGCATGCGCAAGCACCACCTCCTCCCCCTGCTGGCCGCCGCGCTGCTGGCTGCCCACGGCGCGCAGGCGCAGCAGAACAACCTGTCCATCGCCTTCGCCGACCCGATCTCCTCGGTCGACCCGCAGCTCAACAACCATGCGGGCGACCGCTCGCTGGCGCTGCACTTCTGGGACTCCATCGTCGCCTCGCGCGACGGCGGCAAGCTCGACCCCGGCCTGGCCGCCAGCTGGAAGGCGCTGGACGAGACCACCTGGGAATTCAAGCTGCGCACCGACATCCAGTGGCAGGACGGCAAGCCCATGACGGCCGACGACATCCTGTACTCGTTGCAGCGCGCGCGGGCCGTACCGGGCTCGGTCGCCTCGTACGCGGGCGCGCTGCGCACGGTGGAATCGGTCACGGCCAGGGACGCGCACACCGTCATCGTCAAGACCACCGGCCCCAACCCCATGCTGCCGCTGGAGCTCGCCTCGGTCTACATCGTCAGCAAGCACGTGGGCGAGAAGTCGCAGACGGCCGATTACAACGCCGGCCGCGCCGTGGTCGGCACCGGCCCCTACAAGTTCATCTCGTACACGCCGGGCGACCGCACCGTGTTCGAGCGCAGCACCAGCTACTGGGGCCCCAAGCCGCTGTGGGACCGCGTGACCTACCGCTTCATCAACAACGGCGCGGCGCGCACGGCCGCGCTCTTGGCCGGCGACGTGGACGTGATCGACAAGGTGGCCGTGACCGATGTCGAGAAGCTGCGCAAGACGCCTTCCGTCAGCGTCTACACCTACCCCGGCCTGCGCGTGCTGCTGCTGCAACCCAGCCTGCGCGCCGGCACCAACGAGTTCATCACCGACAACGCCGGCAAGCCGCTCGAGAAGAACCCCTTGCAGGACGTGCGCGTGCGCCAGGCCCTGTCGATCGGCATCAACCGCAAGGCCATCGTCGACCGCGTGCTGCAGGGCACGGTGACAGAGGCCAACCAGTGGATGCCCAAGGGCAGCTTCGGCTACAACCCCGAGGTCAAGGACATCGCCTACAACGCCGAGCAGGCCAAGAAGCTGCTGGCCGATGCCGGCTACCCGCAGGGCTTCCAGATCAGCATCCACGTGCCGGGCGACCGCTACCCGCAGGCGCCCGAGAGCGTGCAGGCCGTGGCGCAGTTCTGGACACGCATCGGCGTGAAGACCAAGGTCGAGGTCGTGCCGTGGTCGGTGTACTCGGCCCGCGCCGGCCGCAACGAGTTCGCCGTCAGCGTGATCGCCTGGGGCAACGGCACGGGCGAGGCCGGCTACGGCCTGCTGCAAACCCTGGCCTCGCACGATCCCAAGCGCGGCCGCGGCATCAACAACTGGGGCCGCTACAGCAACGACAGCGTGGACAAGGCGCTGGACGCCGCCACCGTGGAGTTCGACGCACGCCGCCGCGAGGCCGTGTTCCGCCACGCCGCCAAGCTCGTGACCGACGACGTGGGCCAGATCCCGCTGTTCCACTACAAGAACATCTGGGCCGCCAAGAAGGGCTTGAAAGTCGAGCCGCTGCTGAGCGACCGCACGACCGCGATGCAGGTCACGCGGAACTGAGGCCATGCTGCACGCCACCCCGGCCGACGCGCTGATCGACCAGCCGCGCCGCATCGCGGCCGACGGGCTCGCGCCCGGTGAAGAAGTGCTGCTGAGCAGCCGCACCGTGCGCGGGCCTGGCATCGTGTGGACGGCGCAGGTGCGGCTGCGCGCCGACGCGCAGGGCTCCGTCGACCTGGAGCGCGATGCGCCGGTCGAAGGCAGCTACCAGGGCGTCGCGCCCATGGGCCTCGTCTGGTCGCAGGCGCCCGAGCGCGCCGGCGCGCCGCGCGAGGTGTTCGCGGCCGAGCCGGCCGCGCCGCTGCGCACCTCCCTCACGCTGCAGCGCGCCGACGGCAGCACCTGGTCCGCCGAGTTCGTGCAGCGCCTGGCCGGCCCCGGCGTCACGCGGCGCGAGATCCGCGACCAGGGCCTGTCGGCCACGCTGTTCCTGCCGCCCGGCCCGGGCCCGCACCCGGCCGTCATGGTGCTGAACGGCTCGGGCGGCGGCATCAACGAGCCGCGCGCCGCGCTCTACGCCTCGCACGGCTACGCGGCGCTCGCCCTCGGCTACTTCAAGTCGCCGGGCCGGCCCGACCACATCTCCGACACGCATCTCGAATACTTCGAGACCGCGCTGCAGTGGCTGCACGCCGAGGTCCGCCCGCTCGGCGGCTTCGTCGCGCTGTCGGGCCAGTCGCGCGGCGGCGAGCTCGTGCTGCTGCTGGCCTCGCTGTTTCCCGAACTCGTCTCGGCCGTGATCGGCTACGTGCCGGGCGCCGTGGTGCACAGCGCGCAGAACGCCTGCAACCCGGCCAACGGCCCCGACAGCCGCAACGGCCCGGCCTGGATCTTCCGTGGCCAGCCGCTGCCGCACCTGTGGCAGGACAACCGCACGGCCACCTGGGCGCCCTGGGACGAAGGCCCCGAGCCGCGCCGCCACGCCAACGCGCTGCTGACGGCCCTGCAGGACGCGGATGCCGTGGAGCGCGCACGCATCCGCGTGGAGCGCATCCGCGGGCCGGTGCTGCTGCTGTCGGCCAGCGACGACGGCTCCTGGCCCTCCAGCCTGTACTGCGCCATGGTGGCCGAGCGGCTGGCCGCGCACGGCCATGCCTGGCCCGTGCAGCACCTCGACTTCGCAGGCGCGGGCCACGCCATCGTGTTCCCCACCGTGCCGACCACGCAACTCGTCTACGCGCACCCCGTCTCCGGCCGCCTGAGCACCACGGGCGGCGCGCCCGCCCCCAACGCGCATGCGGACGCGGCCTCCTGGGCCGGCGTGCGCGACTTCCTGCAACAGGCCACCCAACATCTGCGGACCACGCCATGACCAACAGTTCTTCCGACCTGATCGACCGCCTGGTGCCGCTGGCACCCGGCAGCGCCACGCACGCCGTGCGCCACCAGCGCGACAAGGTCGTCGCCGCGACCCAGGGCAGCGACGACAGCCTGTTCGATCCGGCCCTGCCCGGCCTGTCGCTGGCCGAGCGCCTGCTGAGCGCGCTGGCCATCGCCGAGGCCTCGGACAGTGCGCCCCTGCAGGCGCACTACCGCGAGCGGCTGCAGGCCCTGCAGCTGAACCCAGCCGAGCAGGCCGCACGCGCAGGCCGCCAGCCCACGGGCGATGCACGCCTGGACACCATCCTCGGCTACGCGCGCCTGCTGGCCCTGCGCCCCGTGGAAGGCGACCGCGACGCGCTGCTGCGCCTGCCCGCCGCGGGCCTCTCCACGCCGGCGGTGATCGCGCTGGCCCAGCTGATCGCCTTCGTGGCCTACCAGGTGCGCGTGGTCGCCGGCCTGCAGGCCATGGTTGCGCTCGGCGACGCCGCCGCGCCCGCCGCAGCGCCCACGGACGAAGTACCCTTCGTGCACCCCGCCAACCTGCCCAAGCCCGGCGAGCCGCTGCGCCTGAACGGCTACACCAGCGAGACGCTGGACTGGAAGGCCTGGCTGCCCGTGCTGGACCTGGCGCAGGCAACCCCCGCGCAACTCAAGATCCTGGAGACCAGCCACCCCAAGGCCAAGACCAGCGACTACTACCTCACGCTGGTCCAGCAGCCCGAGATCCTGGAGCAGCGCTCCATCGTCTTCAACGCCATCATGTATGCGCCGGGTGGCCTGTCGCGCGCCGAGCGCGAGCTGGCCAGCGCCGTGGTGTCGCGCGTGAACGGCTGCGTCTACTGCTGCTCGGTGCACGCCCAGCGCTTCGAGCAGCTGGCCAAGCGCAACGACGTGATCGCCCAGGTCTTCGCCGAGCCGCAGGGCGCGGGCACGACGGCACGCGAACGCGCCATCGTGCAGGCCTCGATCGACCTGACCGCCGCCCCGGGCCGCTTCGGCGCGGCGCAGCTGGCACCGCTGCGCGCGGCCGGGCTGTCGGCGCTGGAGCTGCTGGACCTCGTGCACGCCGTGGCGATCTTCGCCTGGGCCAACCGGCTCATGCTGAACCTGGGCGAGGCGGTGGTGCCCGCCTGAAGCCACCGCGTGGCGCGGCCCGCCACGGCAGGTCGCCGCACGCGCGCCCATGCCGCTGCGCCGAGCCCCCGCCACGCGCCCGGCGCGGGCACTTCAGGGCCTGGCGATGCGCGCGCCCTGCCCGTCGACCACGGCCTCGCCGTCTTCCTTGGTGAAGGCGCCCTGCTGCGGCCGCGGCAACAGGTCGAGCACCGCCTCCGAAGGCCGGCACAGCCGCGTGCCCAGCGGCGTGGCGACGATGGGCCGATTGATGAGGATCGGCTCTTGCAGCATGCAGTCGATCAGCTGCGCGTCGGTCCACACGGGGCTGTCCAGGCCGAGCGCGTCGTAGGGCGTGCCCTTGCTGCGCAGCAGACCGCGCGGCGCGATGCCCATGGCCGCGATCAGCCGCTCCAGCGTGGCCCGGTCGGGTGGCGTCTTCAGGTATTCGATGATCTGCGGCTCCTCGCCGCTGTTGCGGATCATCGCCAGCACGTTGCGCGACGTGCCGCAGGCAGGGTTGTGGTAGATCGTGATGTTGCCCATTTCGGTTCCTTGGGTCGATGCAGGGTTCAGCCGAGGCTCAGGCGCAGCGCCAGTGCCGACAACGTCACCAGCAGCACGGGCAGCGTGAGCACCGTGCCCACGCGCAGGTAGGTGCCCCAGCCGATCGTCATGCCCTTCTTCTGCAGCACGTGCAGCCACAGCAGTGTGGCCAGGCTGCCGATGGGCGTGATCTTGGGGCCCAGGTCGCAGCCGATCACGTTGGCATAGACCATGGCCTCTTTCACCGCACCGCTGGCCTGCGATGCGTCGATGGACAGTGCGCCGATCAGCACCGTGGGCATGTTGTTCATGACCGAGGACAGCAGCGCCGTGAGCACGCCCGTGCCCAATGCCGCGCCCCAGACGCCGCCCTGCGCGAACACATCGAGCAGCGCGGCGATGCGGTCCGTCAAGCCCGCGTTGCGCAGCCCGTAGACCACGAGGTACATGCCGAGCGAGAACACCACGATCTGCCAGGGCGCGCCATGCAGCACCTTGCGCGTGCTGATGACCTGGCCCCGGGCCGCGACCGCCAGCAGCACCACGACGGCCACGGCCGCGACCGCGCTGACCGGCACGCCCAGCGGCTCCAGGCCGAAGAAGCCGACCAGCAGCAGCGCCAGCACCACCCAGCCTGCGCGGAAGGTGGCCGGGTCGCGGATGGCCTGCGCCGGCGCCTGGAGCTGGGCCAGGTCGTAGCGCGCCGGCACGGCCCGGCCAAAGTACAGCAGCAGCACCAGCAGGCTGGCCAGCACCGCGGCGACGTTGACGGGCACCATCACCGCCGCGTACCGGTTGAAGCCGATGCCGAAGAAATCGGCCGACACGATGTTGACCAGGTTGGAGACGACCAATGGCAGGCTGGCCGTGTCGGCGATGAAGCCGGCCGCCATCACGAAGGCCAGCGTCGCGGCCGGCGAGAAGCCCAGCGCGGCCAGCATGGCCATGACGATGGGCGTCAGGATCAGCGCCGCGCCATCGTTGGCGAACAGCGCCGCCACGGCCGCGCCCAGCAGCACGATGGCGGCGAACAGCCGGCGCCCGTGGCCGCCGCCCCAGCGGGCCACGTGCAGCGCGGCCCATTCGAAGAAGCCGGCCTCGTCCAGCAGCAGGCTGATGAGGATGACCGCCACGAAGGTGGCGGTGGCGTTCCAGACGATGCCCCACACCACCGCGATGTCGGCCGGTTGCACGACGCCGAAGGCCAGCGCCAGCACGGCGCCCAGGGACGCGCTCCAGCCGATGCCCAGCCCGCGCGGCTGCCAGATGACGAGGACGAGCGTGAGCAGGAAGACCGGGATGGCCGCGGGCATCGGGGTGCGCTCCGCTGTTCAGCGATCGCCGTGCACGTGGGGCACGTCGGGCACGCAGCGGCCCGGCGCCACGGCTTCGGCGGCCGCGCAGCCGGCACCCTCGCAGCAGTTCTCGGTGAGGTAGCGCAGCAGCGCGTCCATGGTGTCGAACGAGGCCCGGTAGACCAGGTTGCGGCCCTGGCGCTCCTGCGTCACGAGGCCGGCGCGCGTCAGCTCCTTGAGGTGGAACGACAGCGTGTTGCCGGCCACGCCGAGCTGCTCGGCCAGCGTGCCCGGCGTCAGGCCCTCGGGGCCGGCGACGACCAGGGCACGGAACAGGCGCAGCCGCAGCACCTGCGCCAGGGCTGCGAGGGATTGGACGGCGTCGGCTTCCTGCATTGATCGACTTTACAACAACTATTGAATTAATAAGCGCAAGCGTGGATGCGCCGCCGCACCGGCCGCCGGGGGCGGCTACAGCCGCACCGAACGGCCCACGAACAGGATGGGCCCGGTCGGCAGCCCGGTCGGCGATCCGCCCTGCGGCTCCAGCGTGAGCTCGAACAGCTGCTGCTCGCCCAGGCCGGGCGAGCGCTGCACGGGCAGTTCCAGCCGCGTGCCGGGCTGCACCAGGCCCAGCGAGGTCGGGCGGTCCGCGCCCTGCGGCTTGGTCCAGAACTGCAGGGACTTGTCGGGCGGCACCACGGCGCCCACCTCCAGCGGCACCAGGCGGATGCGCTCGCCCGAGGTGGCCTCGACGACCCAGCCGGTGCGCTGCGTCTCGGGTGCCTGCAGCAAGGTGATGTAGCGCACATGGGTCTGCGGCGGACGCAACACCAGCACGGCCGCCAGCGCGACCGAGGCGGCCATCGACATCAGCGCGGCCGCGCGCCAGCGCCCACGGCTGCGCCACAGCGTGTCGTTGGCCGCGGGCTGGCGCGCCGGCACCACCGAGGGGCCGATCTGCCCAGCGATGCCCTGCCAGAGGCTGTCGCGCAGTTCGCCTGCCGGCACGCGCAGCGCCAGCGGCAGCAGCCGGTCCTGCCAGGCATAGACCTCGGCGCGCAGGGCTGCGTCGCCGGCCAGCTGCTGCGCGACCGCGGCGCGGTCGGCGGCATCGAGCGTGCCCAGCACGTACTCGGCGGCGGCCACGCTGCGCTCGTCGGGATCCTCAAGGTTCATGACAGGCAGTCCCGCAGCGACAGCAGGCCGCGCCGTATCCACGACTTCACCGTGCCCAGCGGCGTGGCCTGGCGCACCGCGATCTGCTCGTGCGTGAGGCCTTCGACGAAGGCATCGACGATGCACGCGCGCCGCTGCGGCTCCAGGGCCTCCAGGCAGCGGCTCAGCGCATCGCCTTCGGCCTGCGCGGCCATGGCGGGCGCCCAAGCCCCCTGGGCATGCAGGCCGTGCTGCTCCTGCAGCGCCTCCAGCATGTCGCCCGCGGGCATCTCCCGCTGCGCGCGGCGCGCATGGTCCAGCGCCTTGTGCCGCACCACCGTGTAGACCCAGCCGCGCGCCGAGCCCAGCGCGCGCTCATAGGTGGACGCGCGCTGCCAGATCTGCACGAAGGCGTCCTGCAGCACGTCGTGCGCGGTGTCGCGGTCGCGCACGATGCGCTGCGCCACGCCCAGCAGCCAGCGCGATTCGCGCAGGTAGAGGGCTTGCAGGGCGTCGGCGTCGCCGCGTGCACAGGCTTCCACGGTGGATTCGTAGTCGAAGTCGGGGGGGTGCTGCGGCATGGGCGCGCCATTCTAGGAATGGCGCGCCGCCGCCGCCGCATTTCCCTTGTTTCAGAACCGGATCGCCAGGTCGACCAGGTTCGTCGGACCGCCCGCGCCGCCGATCAGCGAGCGTGCGGCGTCGCCGCTGGTGTTGCGGTACAGCGCCGTCGCGCCGGTCGTGAGCGACACCGTGTACAGCGTGAACGGCCCGGCCGCGCCGCTGCGCAGCGCGGCCAGCGCGGCCCCGTTGGCACCGCCGACGATGTCGAAGCCGGCCGCGCCCGCCAGGTCGAGCCCCAGCGCACCCACGTTGACCTGCGTCCCGTCGTTGGGCGGGTTCTGCAGCGTGAGCTGGTCGCCGTTCTCGTCCAGGTTGTACAGCGCGGTCGCCGCCGCCCCGGCGAAGTTGTTGGTGTAGG
This sequence comes from Pseudorhodoferax sp. Leaf274, assembly GCF_001422445.1. Classification (GTDB taxonomy): domain Bacteria; phylum Pseudomonadota; class Gammaproteobacteria; order Burkholderiales; family Burkholderiaceae_C; genus Pseudorhodoferax. The sequence continues at coordinate 364,333 of NZ_LMNA01000030.1, read as the reverse complement.
CCGAGCCGACGATGGACACCGGCGCGCCCGCGCGGTTGATGGGGCCGTCGGTGGTCGTCTGGCCGGCCGCCACGGTGGTGCCGCCCGACGTCGCGTTCTCCACCGCGATGCGCAGGTTCTGGCCGTCGCTGCCGATGGCGCGCAGCCGGTCGGCGACGGGGTTGAAGTCCACCGTGTAGCGCGGTGCGCTGAGCCCCGTGTACGGCGCCGAGGCGTCGGCAGCGTCGGCCACCAGGGTCGCGCGCAGCGTGGCCGCGCCGCTCGACGGGTCCACCGTGTAGAGCCGCCCGCCGCTGGCCAGCGCGTAGAGCAGCCCGTCCTTGGGCCGGAAGTCCACGCCCAGCACCTGGTCGCCCGCCTGCAGGCCGGTGATGGCCACCGTGGCCGTCAGGGTGTTGGGCGCGGCCGGGTCGAACGCGTGCAGGCGGTTGTCCGCCCCCAGCGCCAGGGCCTGCAGCTTGGCGGGCCCGTTCAGCGCCAGGCCGCGGACCGCCTCGCCGCCGGCGATGGGCGCCACCAGCGTCGCGGCGTTGCCGGTGGCCGCCAGGTTGATGGTGTACAGGCCGGTGCTGCCACCCACGCGCAGCGCGGCGTAGCCGACGTTGGTGCGCGGGTCGATGTCGAAGCCGTTGGCCGTCTCCGCCGTGATGCCCAGCGGCACGCCCGCACTGACCACGCCGTTGTTCGGCGGGTCCTGCAGCACCAGCCGGCCCGCCACCACGTCCAGGCCATAGAGCTGCGTCGCCACCGTGCCGGCGAAGGAGTTGGTGTAGGCGGCGGCGCTCACGCTGGTGGTCGCCGGGGTGATGGCGCCGTCCGTGGTGGCGGCACCGGTGTCGACATCGATGCGCAGGTTCTGCCCCGTGTCGCTGACCACGCGCAGCCGGTCGGCGGCCGGGTTGAAGTCCACCGCGAACTGGGTGCCCGACAGGGCGGTGAATGGCGCGTCGTCGCCCGCCGCGGCCACCAGGGCCGACTTGCGCGTGGCCACGCCGGTCGAGGGGTCCAGCGTGTACAGCGTGCCGCTGCTGCCCAGGCCGTAGAGCTTGCCGTCGGCCGGGCGCAGGTCGATGCCCACCAGCGCATCGCCGCTGGCCAGGCCGGTGACCGTGGCCGAACCCACCGTGGTCGCCGGCGCGGCGCGGTTGAACGACAGCAGGCGGCCGGTGCTGGTCAGCACGATGGTGTCGCCCACCTCGGCGGCCACGGGCGGCGTGTCGTCGTCGCTGCCACCGCAGGCGACGAGGCCGGCAGCGGCGAGAACCAGGACGGAACAGTGGGCGGCGGTGCGAAACATCATTGGAGAGCTCCCGATCAGAGTGGATGGCGCGGTCCCGGATGGACCGTGCCTGCCCCCACTACCGACCGGCGCGCGCCTTGGATGCAGCGCGGCGCGACGCAATGGTCACGAAACGTAAGCCGCTTGCGTCCGCCCCGGCCCCGGCCGGCTCAGCTCAGGCCCGCCAGCTGGCCCAGCACGCGGCCGTAGAACGAGTCGAACTGCAGCCGTCCCTGCACGGCCGTCAGGCACACGCACTCGCCATCCGACTGCACCACGGGCAGGTGGTGCACGCCCGCGCCGGTCGCATCGAAGTCGCCAGCGCCGAACTGGGCCCGGCCATCGTGGAAGCTGCCGCACAGGACCTGGGTGAACTCGCGTCCGCTGTGCGCATGCTGCGGCAGGTACTTGCCGGCCGCCAGGCGCAGCAGGAAGACGATGACCCCGTCGTCGCCCGGCAAGCGCACGCGGCTGTAGCGCATGCCCGGTCCGATCCAGCGCCAGGGCGCGACCTGGCTGCCGGCCAGCGCGGCCGGCCAGGCCTCGCCCACGGGCAGCGGCGGCGGGCCTTGCTGCAGCGCGGCAGCCGGCGCATCGGCCGGCGGCGCATCCAGCGTTGCCAGCGCATGCGCCAGCGCGTCGGCGTGCATTTCCACCGGCGGCGTCTCGTCGAGCAGGGCGCCGCCCGCAGCCTCCAGCAGCCCGACATAGGCCGCGCAGCGCGCGCACCGCTCCACATGCACCGCCACGACCAGCGCCAGCCCCGCAGGCAGCCGCCCCGCCGCATGCGAGAGCAGCAGCGCGTCGGACGGATGGTGGGCGGTACGGGTCATGGTGCGGCCCGGTCATCCTGCAACGCGCGGCGCAGATGCGCAAGGGCCGCGCGCATGCGCGACTTCACGGTGCCCAGCGGCAGGCCCAGCGCGCTGGCGATGCTGGTGTGGGGCTGGTCCTCGAAATAGCACAGCTGCAGCACGCGCGCCTGCTCCACGGGCATGGTGCGCAGCACCGCGCGCATGCGCTCGCACAGCTGCGCGGTCTGCATGCGCTCGTCCACGGGCACGGAGTCGTCCGCCAGATCGTCCAGCGCGCCCTCGTCCGCATGCAGGGCCGTGGCGCCCTGCCCGCGCAAGCGGTCCACGCGCAGGTTGCGCGCGATGGTGAACAGCCAGGTGCCCACGCTGGCCTGCGCGGCATCGAACAGCGCGGCCTTGCGCCAGAGCACCAGCAGCGTCTCCTGCGCGATCTCCTCGGCCTGGCAGGCCTCGGCGCCGCCCCGCATGAGGTAGCCCTTCACGCGCGGCGCATAGTGGCCGAAGAGCTGCGCGAACGCCTGGCGGTCGGCCCTCTCGGCCACAGCCTGCATCCAGGCCGCGGTCTGCGCATGCGCATGGGCCTGCGCGCCGGGGGCGGGGTCCGGCACGGCGCGCAGGTGCACGCGCGCCGCCGGCTCGCCGGGCAGCGGGCCGTCGTGGGCAGTGGGGCAACCGTGGGAGGTGCCAGCCATGGGAGATGCCGCGGCGCGCATGGCGGTCGGGCGGCTAGGCCAGCGCGGTGTCGAGCACCATCATCAGGATGAAGCCCAGCATGAGCCCGCAGGTGGCCCAGCGCTCGTGCCCGGCACGGTGCGATTCGGGGATGATCTCGTGGCTGATCACATACAGCATCGCGCCGGCCGCGGCGGCCAATCCCCAGGGCAGCAGCCCGGCGGACAGCCCGATCACGGCCGCGCCGAACACCGCCGCCACCGGTTCGACCAACCCCGACAGCACGCCCAGCCCCGCCGACCACACCCGGCCGTAGCCGACGCCGCGCAGCGCCAGCGCCACGACCATGCCCTCGGGCACGTCCTGGATCGAGATGCCGGTGGCCAGCGCCAGCGCGCTGAGCGGCTCGGTGCCCGCGTAGGCCACGCCGATGGCCAGCCCCTCGGGCAGGTTGTGCACGGCGATGGCCAGTACGAAGAGCCAGACCCGCTTCATGGCGCGGGCCTGCGGCCCTTCCAGGCCCTTGACGAAGTGCTCGTGCGGCACCACGAGGTCGATCACCAGCAGCAGCAAGGCGCCGGCGGCCAGGCCGAAGCCCACCACGCCGGCCGCGCCCCAGCTGCCTGCGCCCTGCGCCTTGGCCGCCGCCAGCGCGGGGATGATCAGCGAGAACGAACTGGCGGCCAGCATGACGCCGGCGCCGAAGCCCAGCATGGTGTCGTAGGTGCGCTGCGAGAACTTCTGCGAGAGCAGCACCGGCAAGGTGCCCAGTGCCGTGGCCAGGGCGGCCATGCTGCCGCCCATCAGGGCGCCACGGACACCCGGGTCCTGCAGCCACGTCGCATCGAGCAGCTGCTGCGACCAGATGGCCAGCGCGCCGAACACGATGGCCAGCCCGGCGACGTAGCGCCAGTGCCAGCGCAGCCCCCCGGCATGCGGCAGTGCGGATGCGTGCGGTGCGTGCAGTGAGTCCATGGTGCGTCCTCGGTCGAAGCAGGTGAAGGGGGTCAAGCGACAAGCCCCGCGTCGGCGGGGCTTGTCATGGGTGGGTCAGGCCAGCGCGCTGCTCAGCACCAGCGTGCCGTTCACGCCGGCTGGGTAGAAGCCGCCGCGCGAGACCGCCCCCGGGTTCAGGTACACGATGTTGAGCACGTCGCCCGGCGAGCGGCTGAAGGCGATGCCGTTGGCGTCGGTCGGCACGATGTTGGAACGGTCGTCCGAACCGGTCACGCCCTGGTCCACGTCGCTGCTGCCGTCCAGGCTGTCGCGTGCGTTGGAGATCGCGTCGGTGGCCGTGCGCAACGACGGTGTGGCCACGCCCTTGGCATAGAGCGCGGTGCGCACCAGCCCGGCGTGGTAGGCCTCCACCGCCAGGATGCCGGCCGCCGCCTCCAGGAAGGTCTTGTTCTGGATCAGCGGCGAGGCGCCCTTGTACGCCGTCACGCCCACGTCCTCGAAGATGAAAGCGGCCAGCAGAAAGTTCTCGTCGCTCGCGTACGGATCGAACGACTGGCCCGCGCTGATCAGGCCGGCCGCGCGTGCGGCGCTCGAGAACGCGCCGTTCGGGTCGGCGCCGATGTCGATGGCCGGCTGCGCCACCGCGGCCGAGCCCAGGGCCTGGCGCAGGAAGGCCACGTGCGCCACCTCGTCTTGCGCGATCTCCTTGGCGTACTGGCGCACCACCGGGTCGGTGAAGCTCACCGCGCGCCCGCCCGTCACCGCGCCCTGCGTGCCCGTGCCCGTCAGCTGCGACGCGGGCAGGCCGGAACCCGTGGCGGCGAACGCATAGAACTGGGCCTCCAGGTATTCCAGGTTGAGCGCGAAGTTCAGCACGTCGCCATCGGAGACCGCGTTGGCCTGGGCGTTGGAATCGCTCGACCCACCGCCGCAGGCGGCGAGGATCCCGCCCCCCGCGACGCCCACCGCGAAACCACTCGTCTTGCGAAAGAAGGCGCGCCGTTCGGCGCGCCGCGTCGCGATCCCGCTGACCTGTTCACGCGTCATGAAATGACCCAGCATGGCTTTGCTCCTCTATGGTGGCCGCGCGCCATCCGGCATGGCGGCACCGTGGGTGGGCACCTGCGCGGCTGCGCAGGCACAACCAGCTGCCCGCCCGGTCCACGCACATCCGCGTGGCAGGCAGCACATCCGATCACTGCCTGATACGGACGATCAGGCGCCGCGGACCGAACGCACCGCGTAGGACGGGACGCCGACATCCCGGTCGGCCATGGCGTGCGTGTGCGGCAGCACCGCGCGGCCCGGCGCCGCCGGTCCTCAGGCCGATGCCGCCCACCAGCACCTGGCCCACCGCCGCGATGTTGAGCGCCACCGTGATCAGGCGCGCGCTCGCGTCCATGCCCCAGGCCATGCCCGCGCGCTGGGGCGGCACGACCGCCGTCGTCATGGTGGTGGCCGGCGTGGTCGCGAGGCCCAGGCCGATGCCGGCCAGCTCTGAACGCGCGCAGCCCGCTTCTGCGTGCAGGCCACTGCGCCCGGTGCCGGGCAGCGAGCAGCGGCGCGCGTGGATGGCGCCATCAGGCCGGCGCCGCCGGCACGGTCTCCAGCATCCCCGGCGTGGCGACCAGGCGGCCGCGGCGCGCCGCCTGCGGCCGCACGAAGTCGGGCTGGAAGCTGCGCTCGCTGCCGTCGGCAAAGCGCACCACGATCGCATCGGCCGCGGCACGGACCACGCGCCCGGCCCCGAAGCGCCGCACGCGCACGGCATCGTCGGCTGCGAACGCGTGGGGCGGCGCCACCACCACGGCCGGCGTGGCGGCCGGCGCCGGTGCGCCGTCCGCGGCAGTTGGCGTCGCGGCGGCGGCCGCGGCCGCGGCCTCGAGCGCGCGGATGCGCATGCAGTTGTCGCAGCGCCCGCAGCGCGGCGCGTTCTCGCCGCGCAAGGCCTGCGCCAGCGCGCTCCAGCGGCAGCTGCCGCCCTCGGCATAGTCGACCATGGCCTGCAGCTTGCGCTGGTCCTGGTCGCGGCGCGCATGCTCGGCCTGCAGCACCCGGGCCAGCGACCGGCCGGCGCGCGGCGGCGCGGCGCGCCAGGCCGCGCGGCCGTCCGAGCGCACGGCGTTGGCCAGGCCCGCGCCCTGCAGCAAGCCCAGCACGGCGGCCAGCTTGCCGGCCGGCATGCGCAACCCGCGCCGCAAGGCAATAGGCGTAGCCGCTTCGCCGGCCGGCAGCGCGTCGAGCGCCTGCAGCACGCGCTCGGCATCCTTGCCCGAGACCATCTGCCCGCCCAGGAAGAAGTTCTGCACGGCCTGGTCACGCCGGGCGAACAGCAGCAGGCATTCGGCCGGCTGGCCATCGCGCCCGGCGCGGCCGGATTCCTGGTAGTACGCATCCAGGCTGGCCGGCAGCTGGTAGTGCACGACGAAGCGCACGTCGGCCTTGTCGATGCCCATGCCGAAGGCGTTGGTGGCCACCATCACGCGGCTGCTGCCGTCCATGAACGCGTCCTGCGCCGTGCGCCGTTCGGCCGCCTTGCGCTTGCCGTGGTAGAGCCCGGTGGCCACGCCGTCGGCGCACAGCGCGGCATGGACCTCCTCGGCCGCCCGCACGGTGGCGGTGTAGACGATGCCCGGTCCCTCCAGCGCCTGCACGCGCTCGCGCAGCTTGTGCAACTTCTCCGCGACGTCCGCCACCACCTCGACGCTGTAGCGCAGGTTGGGCCGCCACACGCCCAGGTCGACCGTGCCGGCCGCGGGAATGCGCAGGCGGCGGGCGATCTCGGCGGCGACATCGGGCGGCGCGGTGGCCGTCAGCGCCAGCACGGGCGGCGCGCCGAGCCGCCGCAGCGCGGGGCCGATCTGCAGGAAGGCCGGCCGGAAGTCGTGGCCCCATTCGGAGATGCAATGGGCCTCGTCGACCACCGCGAGCGAGATGGGCCGGCTCTGCAGCAGCGCCTGGAAGCCCGGATCGGCCAGCCGCTCGGGCGTGACCAGCACGATGCGCGCCGTGCCGTCCGCCACCGCGTCCAGCGCCGCGTCGCGCTCGGCGGCACACAGGCTGCTGTGCAGTTCCACGGCCAGCACGCCCTGGGCCTGCAGCTTGTCGCACTGGTCCTTCATGAGCGCGATCAGCGGCGAGACGACCAGCGTGAGCCCCGGCAGCAGCAGGGCCGGCAGCTGGTAGCACAGCGACTTGCCGGCGCCGGTGGGCATCACCGCCAGCGTGGACTGGCCGGCCAGCACGCGGTCGATGACGCGCTGCTGGCCTGGGCGCAGCGCCTCCAGTTCGAACACCTGGCGCAGCAGTTGCAGCAGCCTGCGCTGCGTGGGCCGGGGCTGCCCTGCGGTCGGGGCGCTTGCCTTGGTCTTGTCCATGCCCGCAAGCATCCGGGCTCGCCCAAGCCGGTCCCGTAGGACGGAGGCGCATCCCGGTGACCACCTCAGCGGCGCTCTGCGGGACAGGCATTGCCGGGCTTCAAGACCAGCCACACCACGTGCATCCATGCAAAGCGGATGCGGCACGCCCCGTGGGTGGGTGCGCGGGCGGCCCCGTCGCGGACGTCAGCGCAGCAGGCCGTTGAGCCAGCCCACCAGCACGTCGTGGTATTCGCGCTGCGCTGCCGGCGCCGTCAGCGCGTGGTCGGCCCCCGCCAGGGTGTAGCGCGTGACCGAACGGGCGCTGCGGAACGACTGCTCGTAGCTCGCGATCACCGGGTGCGGGATGATCTCGTCCTGTTCCGAGTCGATCAGCAGCACGTCGCCGCGAAAGCGCGCGCAGCACCACAGCGAGCGGTTCTGCGCAGGGCCGAGCAGCTGCGAGCGGTAGGCGCGCAGCGTCGGCTTGTCCAGGCTTTCCTTCGGATCCTCCCAGCCGGCATCCGGGTACAGCGCCGGCGAGCGCAGGGCCAGGAAGCGCACCGGCTTGGCCGCGGCGAGGAAGGTCGCCATGTAGCCGCCGTAGCTGAAGCCCAGCACGCCAAAGCGGCTGCGCGCGATGCCGCGCACGGCCGCCAGGTCCATGTAGTCCTCCAGCACCGCGTGCAGCGAACTGCTGCGGCTGACCTCGGCCCGCTGCTGCGCGGGCCAGCTCGCGTCGGGGATGCGGCCACGGCGGCAGACCCAGCCGTCCGGCGCCAGTTGCGCGCTCAGCGCATCGAACTGCTGCTTGCCGTCGTCGTCCCAGCCAGGCAGCACCAGCAGCGCGGGAACCTTCATCGGCCGGGCGATCTCAACGCGCCCAGCCCTTCTTGGGCCGGTGCTCGACCGTGATGTCGACGGCCTTCTTGACCACCGGGTTGCCTTGCGCATCGGTGTCCACGACCTCGTGCACGTCCACGTCCTTGACCTCGCTGTCGGTGCTTTCCTCGAGATCGCCCAGCAGGCCGCCGACCTTGCGTTCGGCTTCGTCCACCTCGGGGGTGTCGCGCTGGGTGTTGCGGATGTTCAGGCCATTCGGGTTCGCCATGTCTTCTCCTTGTGGGTCAGGCGGTAGCTGCCAGGGGCAGCCTGTCCACCGTTGTACGGATGGCGCAGGGGGGCGGGCTGTGGGAGAAGGGCTGCTGCGCGCGTGGTCCACGGCGCTTCGGCAGGGCATGCACGCAGGGCGCCGCGCACTCAGGCGACGGCCTCGCCCAGCACCACACCGCCCTCCCCGGCCAGCGGCATCTGCAGCGCGCTCGACAGGCGGCGCAGCGCATCGCCGAAGCCCAGCGGCGCGCGGTGGTCCACGCGCGCGCTGGTCCACACACGCGGCAGCGCGCTGTAGGCGACGACGATGCCGGCGGCCTCCAGCGCCCGCACCAGCGCCACGTCCTCGCTGGTGGCCAGGGCCGGGAAGCCGCCTGCGCGCAGGTAGGCCTCGGCAGACAGGCCGAGGTTGGCGCCATGGATGTGGCTGTGCCCTTCCACCGGGCGGTACTGCGCCGCGAAGGCCTGCGCCAGCGACGCACCGTGTTCGCCATGCGCCTGCCAGTCCGTCACCCAGACGCAGCCGCACACGGCTTCGCACCGCAGCGCCAGTTGGGCGGCCAGCCAGTCCTCGGCCACGGTGGAGTCGGCGTCGGTGAAGGCCAGCCAGCGCGCACCCGCGGCCAGCAGCTGCTGCGCACCCGCATGGCGGGCCAGGCCGACGTTGCGTGCCGCCAGCACCAGCGTGGACGCGCCGCTGGCGGCGGCCTGCGCGGCGGTGTCGTCGCGGCAGGCATCGGCCACCACGAGGATCTCCACCGGTTCGCCGGCCAGCGCCGGGTGTGCGGCTGCGCACCGGGCGGCGGCCACGGCAGCGGCGATGTGCGCCGACTCGTCGTGCGCGGGGATCACCACGCCGATCATCGGATGCCTTCGCGCTGCGCCACGGAGCGCGCATCCCGGGCCCAGACCCTGAGGCTGAAATCGTCTTCGTCGTGCGCCACGGCCGTGCACAGGCCGATCTCCTGCAGGGCGGCATGCACGTCGCCGGTGGCACTGACGCGCCCGGCGAACGGCGGCCGCCAGTCGCAGGCCACCAGCACGCCGTCGGGCGCGAGGCCTTGCGCACAGTGGCGTGCCACGCTGCGCACCGCGTCGAGCGGCAGGAAGTACAGCATCTCGCTCAGCACGATGAGGTCGAACTGCTCGTCCACCGGCCACTGGTCCGGCAGCACGTGCTGCGCAAGCCGCACGTGGGCCAGCCCTGCGGTGCGCTCGCGGGCGGTGCGCAGCACCTGCGCAGAGAAGTCGGCCGCGAGCACCGCGTCGCAGCGCGCGGCCAGCTGCACCGTCAGCTCGCCGTTGCCGCAACCGGGCTCGTAGCAACGCCCGAAGCGCGGGCGCGGCAGGCCGGCCAGCAGGATGTCGCGCTTGCGCTGCTCGTACCAGCGCGTGCGCAGGCCGTAGGGGTCGGCGCTGTCCTCGTACAGTTTCTCGAAGTGGTCTTGCAATACAGGCGGGTGGACGGCGTTCATGCGAACAACACCTCGAACGGGCGTTCCACGCGCTCCAGCGTCGATGGCCGCAGCACCGGCGTGTGCGGGCAGTCCGGGTCGCGCTGCCATTGCGATGCGAAGGCCCGCACCGCGGCCCGCTTGCGCGCCAGCGCATCGGCGGGCAGCGCCAGCAGGCGGCCGCGGTCCCAGGGCATCTGCACGGCGCCCACGGGGGCCCAATGCCAGCCCCAGACCGGCACCTCGTACAGCCGCGCGCCGCGCACGGCGGCAGCGGCACGCGTGGCGCGCGCACAGGCCTCGTGGTCGGGGTGACCGTCGAACATCCAGGTGGTGAACACCACGTCGTCGGGCGTCAGCAGCGCCTGCAGGCGGCGCGCGAGGCGGCCGGCCTGGGCCGCCACGCCGCCGTCCGCCAGGCCCAGCCGCAGCACGCTGGCGTGCAGTCCCAGCGCGCGCAGCGCGGCGTCGGTCTCGTCCTTGCGCTGGCGGGCCAGCGCCGCGGGGGTCCAGCGGCGCGAACCGGCGTGGCTGGCCTCGCCATCGGTCACCGCGACCACCACCGCGCGCCGCGCGAGGTGCGCCAGCTGCGCCAGCAGGCCGCCGACCATCAGCACCTCGTCGTCCGGGTGCGGCGCGACGACCACGGCACGCTGCAGGGGCCGCACCAGTTGGCCGGCCTGCACCTCGGGCAGCGGCTGCGCGCGCAGCCAGGCACGCCAGTCGCGCTCGGCCGTGCCGTCGCCGGCAATCTGTCGCTCGCTCACAGCGTCCATGGCAGGGGGTCCGTCAAGAGGTGGTTGCTCAGCGCCGCGAGGTCGCGCTCGGCATGGCTCTGGCGCAGGAAGATGGGCAGGTCGGCCAGCGCGCGGCCGAGTGCGGCGTCCTGGCACAGCGGCCCGGCGCCGAGCGCGCGGCCGGCGTGGTGCAGCACGGCCGAGGCGTCGCGCTCCACCGCCAGTCGCACGCGCAGCGCCCAGGCCTGGGCGTCCTGCCGCGGCTGGGCGTCGATCCACGCGGCCGCCTCGCGCAGCAGCGCCGCGCTGCCCTGCAGCGCCAGGTCGATCTGGCCCAGGTGCGCGCGCTGGTGCGCGTCCACCCGTTCGCCGCGGGCTGCGAGCAGCGCATGCACGCTGCGCGCGATGCCGGCGGCACCGCCCCACCAGCAGGCCGCGATGCCGGCGCCGCCGTGCCAGAAGCCGGGCCGTTGCACGTAGGCACCCGGCGCGCCCACGGCACGCGCGGGCACGGCGTCGAAATACACGTCGGCGCTGCGCGTGGCCGCCATGCCCGTGGCATGCCAGCCGTCTGCGCTGATGCGCACGCCCGCCTGGTCCAGCGACACCGCGGCCAGGCAGGGCTGGCCTGCGGGGTTCCAGCCGCTGACGACGGCATGGTCGACCCCCTCGGCGCCGGAACACCAGGCCTTGCGGCCCGAGAGCAGCACCCGGCCATCGGGGCCGGGTGCGGAACATTGCAGCCGCGCATCGGGCGGCTCGGCGCACCAGGTCGCCCAGGCGCCCGGGGCCGCGGACACGCCGAGCTCGGCGAGGATCGCCAGCGCATCGGTGTGCCCTTCGAAGAGTTTGGCGAGCGAAAGGTCCTGCGCGGCCACGCGGGCCAGCGCCTGCCAGCGCTGCAGGGTCCGGCCAGCGCCTGGCAACGGCAGCCGGTCGCGTTCCGCGGCGATGAGTGCACGCAGGGCCTCGGCAGGTGCAGCACGTGCTGCAACATGGCTGGGCGGCACGGGCACTTCGCGCACGGACGGGTCCTGCAGCGCGGCGGCCGTCAAGCCGGCGTGCCCTGCACCTGGTGCTTGAGTTGCGAGGCCTTCTGGTGCGCATCCTTGACGGCCTGCTGCAGCGCCGGATCGACCTGGCCCGCCGCACGGCAGGCGTCCATGGCCTTGTCGGCGGCCTGCTCGATGTCCACGGCGGCTTGCGCCAGGGCCTTCGGATCGGTCAGCGCGCGCTTGGTGCGGGCCTGCTGGTGCAGGTCCTGCACGGCGCTTTGCAGCGCGGCGTCGGACTGGCCCTTCTTGAGTTGCTCGACGGCCTTGTCGGTGGCTTGTTCGATGGCGTCGATGGCTTGCTGGATGGCTTGGGTTTCCATGTTGGTTTCCTGTCTTGGTGGAGAACGTGCACGCAGCACAAAGGCCGGTGCGATCCTGAAGGTGCTGGTCGCCCTGCGGCGACCGGCCAGCCCAGTGTTCGGTGTGGCCAGGGCCGGGCCCGTCGGCAGCCAACGGGTACCCACGTCAGCGCTGGCGCACAAGGGCGGAAGTCAAGGCGACCCCGCCCCAAGGCTAGAAGAGCGGCTTCTGCCCGGTCGTGAGGGCCTCGAAGCTGTCGCCCATGGGCTGCAGGATGGCGTTGGCGATCGGCAGCAGCTGCTTGACCAGGTAGTGCCCGTGGTCGATGCGCGAGCGGCGCGCCTCCATCGGTTCCGGCCCGCTGTGGGTCATCACGTAGCGGATCCAGCCGCCGTGCTGGTACTGCCGGGGCCGGTTCAGCCGCAGGTTGTGTTCGTCGGCAAGGCGCGCGGCACGCACCTGCGGCGGCACGTTGACCTGGTAGGCATCGAGCCGGTGGCGCAGGCGCTTGCGGTAGACCAGCAGCGCATCCATCTCGCCGGCCAGCGTCGCCTGCGCATAGTCGCTGACGAAGTCCCGGTAGGGCTCGCCCCGGAAGATGCGCGACAGCAGGCCCTGCTGGAACTGGCGCGCCAGCGGCGTCCAGTCGCTGCGTGCCATCTCCAGGCCGCGGTAGACCATCTCCTCCCGGCCCTGGGCATCGACGCTCAGGCCCGCATAGCGCTTCTTGCTGCCCACGTCCGAACCGCGGATGGTGGGCATGAAGAACTTGGCGTAGTGGGTGTCGAACTCGATCTCCAGGAAGTTCTGCAGTCCTTGCCCGTCGCGCAGCTCGCGCGTCCACCAGGCGTTGATGTCGCGCACCAGGCCGGCCGCGACGGCGTGCGCCTCGGCGTTGCCGTGCGGGCGCCCGAGCCAGACGAAGATGGAATCGGTGTCGCCGTAGATGGCCTGGTAGCCGCGCTGCTCCACGAAGTCGCGCGTGCGCTTCATCATCTCGTGGCCGCGCAGCGTCACGGCCGACACCAGCCGGGGATTGAAGAAGCGGCACTCGGACGCGCCCAGCACGCCCGCAAAGGAGTTCATGAGCAGCTTGAGCGCCTGCGACAGGGCTGCGTTGCCCGTGCGCTTGGCCTCGTCGCGCGCGTGCCAGAGCGTGGTGACGATCTCCGGCAGGCAGTGCCGCTCGCGCGAGAAGGCGGTGCCCTGTGGCCCCTGCACCAGCGCGGCCGGGTCGCTGGCCTGCATGCCCTCCACGAGGCCCACCGGATCGACCAGGAAGGTGCGGATGATGGAGGGGTACAGGCTCTTGTAGTCCAGCACCACGACGCTGTCGTAGAACCCCGGCCGCGAGTCCATCACGTAGCCGCCCGGGTAGGCCTTGGCGGCGATCTCGCCCACGTTGGGCGCCACATAGCCCAGCCGGTGCATGCGCGGCAGGTAGTGGTGGCTGAAGGCGGCGATGGAGCCGCCGAAATGGTCGGCCTGCAGGCCCGTGGTCTGGGCCCGCTCCAGCACGAACTGCAGCAGCGCGGCCTTCTCGAAGATGCGCAGCACGAGTGCGCAGTCCTGGATGTTGTAGCGCGCCAGGGCCGGCTTGTCCTCCCGGTAGCGGCGCTCGATCTCGGCCATCTTGTCGTAGGCGTCGCCGATGTCCTTGCCCTCGCCCAGCAGCGCCTGCGAAACGGCTTCCAGGCTGAAGGATGGAAAGCTCCACACCGCGGCCCGCAGCGCCTCGATGCCGTCGATCACCACCCGCCCGGGCATGGGCGCGAACAGGTAGCCCTGCTGGCCCGGGTGGGTGCGCCAGGCGATGGGCTGGCGCCCGCGGCCGGGCAGCAGCGGCACGCCGCAGGCATCGGCCGTCTTCTGCAGCACCCGCAGGTCGAACTGCACCACGTTCCAGCCGATGACGACATCGGGGTCGTGCGCCGCGAACCAGGCGTTGAGCCGCTCCAGCATCTGCTGGCGGCTGGCGCAGTAGACCAGCGCGAAGTCCAGCGGGCCGGCCGGCGTGGCCGGTGCGGGCGCTTGGGCCGGCGCCTCGCCGAGCATGAGGACCGTGCGCGTGCCCGTGCCGTCCAGCGCGATGGAATACAGCTCCTCGGTCGCGCTGGTCTCGATGTCCAGGGACACCACCTTCAACGACGGCCGGTAGTCCGGCGCCGGCCGCAGGCGGCCGTCGACGATGTCCGCGCCATCGTGCTGCCCGCCTTCGACCACCACGCCCGCGGTGATGAAGCGCTCCATCAGGTGGCGGTCGTGCGGGCGCACGTCCGCCTCGTACAGCGCGATGCCCAGGGGCTGCAGCGCGCGCGCCAGCTTGCCGAGCAGGCGGAACTGGCGCGCGTACACGCCCAGCACGGGCTCCTGGCCGAACGACCGCAGGTCGAGCACGCGCAGCGCCAGGCCAGGCATGGCGGCGAGCCGGGCCTCGACCGCCGCCCGGTACCGGGCGGCCACGAACGCGACCGAGGTCTGCGCGCGCAGCAGCAGCCTCCTGGGGCCCGCATCGGTGGCCAGCCAGTATTCGAGGTCGGTGCCGTCGGGCGTGTCGCGCCAATGGCGCGTGAGGATGAAGCCCTTGAGTTCGGTGGACGCCACGAAAGCCTGCGGATCGGGTCAGCGCTGACGCTGGGGTTGGTCCGGCCGATTCTCGCCGGGCGGTTGCGGCGGCCGACTTGTCCCTGGCGCGCGTGGGCAAGCCTGTGGAGAACTCGCCGGCAACCCGGCGAAAGCCTTGCCTGGCGCGGGCCGCGACGCGGTGCCCGCGAAACAGGCAGCAGGCGCTGGCGCCCACGTGTGGGCGCTGTCCTACTTTTGCATCGGACACGGCGCACACCGCAATCTGTCACAGCGTCGTTACGCTCGACACACCATGCAACAAATCCGCATCTCAAGCGCTGCGCAAGCAGCACCCGCCACCGGCGGACGGCGCTTCGATTGCCAATGGATGGAGGCGTCCCAGATGAACCGCTGGTTCCTCAAGGCGCGGCTGGCCGAAGCCCTGGCCACGTACGGGCCCGACAGCCACTGGCTCGAAACGCGCCCGCTGCAGCGCGCCGAGCAGCCCCTGCCCGCCTGAGTGCCGACGCCATGCCCTGGATGCCCATGATGCCCTGGCAAGTCGTTGCCTTCCTGGCCTTGCTCTGCGCCACGAGCGCCTGGGTCTGGGCGCCGCAGCACTGGCATGCGGCCGTGCAGGCCAGCCGCGCCGGCCGCGTGCTGCCGCTGGCCTTCACCGCGCTGCTGGTGCTGGTCTACGGCAGCATGGCGGTCTGATCCGCCGCCGCAGCGCTGCGGCGCCGGATGCATCGCCGGGCCGGTCGGACCGGACGGACCGCAAACCTCCCATAATGCGGACCGCTCGAAAAGACATCGGCTCCATGCAAGAGATGAGCATCCGAAAGCGCCTTCTGCTGTTGGTCTTCGCGGTCTGGCTGCCGGCCGCCGTCGGCTTCGGCATGCTCACCTGGAACACGCACCAGGAACAGCTGGCCGGCACGCGCAGGCAGGTGCAGGAGTACGGCCTGCGCGTGGCCACCACGATGGAACGCGAACTGGACCGGCGCGTGGTGCTGGCGCAGGCGCTGGCGTCGTCCAGCGACGCGCGCCGCGGCGACTTCATGCGCTTTCACGAAGAGGCCCGCAGCGCCACGGCAGGCGCGGACTCCTGGGCGCTGCTGGTCGACACGGGCGCGCAGATCCTCAACACCAAGGCGCCCTACCCGGCCCCGCCGGTGGCACGCGTCAAGCCGCTGCCGCTCGCCGAGACCGGGCCGCAGACCGTCTTCGTGGCCCACGCACCGGTGGCCAAGACCCCGGCCATCACCGTCTTCGTGCCGGTGCCGGGCATGGCGCCGCAACACTACAACGTGGGCGTGGCGTTCCAGCCCTCGGTGCTGCAGCAGACGCTGGACGCCAGCCCGGGCCCGTTCAAGGCGCTCACGGCCGTCGTCGACAGCGAGCAACGCATCATGGCGCGCAGCCGCGACCCGGAAAAGTGGTTCGGCATGTCGGCCTCGCCCGCGTTCAAGCAGCGCATCCTGTCTGGCGGCACCGGTTTTGCCGAGTCCACCACGCTGGACGGCGTGCGGTCGATGACCTACCTGTCGCCGCCGAACGCCTACGGCTGGTCCGTCACGGTGTCCGTGCCGATGAGCGCGCTCGACGCCGCGGCCCAGCAGGCCTCGGCCAAGGCCGTGGGCGCCGCCGCCGCACTGCTGGCGTTCGGCTTCATCCTGGCGATGGCCGGCATGCGCAGGATCGGCCGCACGGTCGACGCGCTGCAGGGCGCGGCCCGCGAGCTGGCCCACAACCGCGTGCCGCCGCGCCTGCGCACGGGCGTGCTGGAGGTGGACCAGGTCGGCGCGGCCCTGCACGAGGCCGGCGTCAAGGCCCAGCAATCCAACGCCACGCTGGAGCGCCGGGTCGGCGAAGCCGTCGCGCACGCCCAAGACGCCCAGGCCAAGCTGCTGCAAAGCCAGAAGCTCGAACTGGTGGGCCGCCTGACGGCCGGCGTCGCGCACGACTTCAACAACCTGCTGCAGACCATCGTCACCGCGCACCACCTGCTGCTGCGCCGCGTGACCGATGGCCCGGAGCGGCGCACGCTGGACGGGGCCGTGCGCGCGGTGGCCAAGGCGCGCGACCTCGTCAAGCAGCTGATGACCTTCGGCCGCGTGCAGCTGCTCGAGCCCAGCGCCGTCAGCATCGAGGACGTGGTGCTCAAGAGCCAGGAACTCACGCGCACCGCCGTGGGCGAGGCCATCGTGCTGGAAACCGCGCTGGCGCCCGCGCTGCCCGCGGTGCACGTGGACCCGGTGCAGTTCGAGATGGCGCTGCTCAACCTCGTCTTCAACGCGCGCGACGCCATGCCGGCCGGCGGCCGCATCGGCATCGCCGCGCAGGAAGCCCAGGCGGCGGAGACCGCGCACCTGGGCCCCGGGCGCTTCGTGCGCGTGGAGGTGGCCGACACCGGCACCGGCATGAGCGACGAGATCCAGGCCCGCGCGTTCGAGCCCTACTTCACGACCAAGCCGGTCGGCTCGGGCAGCGGCATCGGCCTGGCACAGGTGCACGCCTTCGCCAGGCAGTCGGGCGGCGACACCGTGCTGGCCAGCGCGCTCGGCGTGGGCACGCGCATCCGCATGTACCTGCCCGTGGCCACCGCGCAGGCCGGCACCGTGGCCGCGCCTGCGCTGCCGGCGCCGGCACCCGCATCGCCGATGGCGGGCGTGCGCATCCTGATGGTCGAGGACGACCAGCTGGTCTCGGCCATGGTGGCCGCGGCGCTGGAGGAGGAAGGCTGTGCCGTGCGCCATTGCGGCACGGCCGATGAGGCGCTGCTGGTGCTGCAGGGCGGCAGCGCGTTCGACATCCTGTTCACCGACGTGGTGATGCCAGGCCGCATGAACGGCATCGACCTCGCGCGCTGGTGTGCGGCCCGGCGGCCGGGGATCGCCATCGTCGTCAGCACGGGCTACGCCGAGAACCTGCAGGAGTTCCAGGCCACCGTGCTGCGCAAGCCCTACGAGACCGGTGCGCTGTTCGCGGCGCTCGAGGAAGCCTGCCAGCGCAGGGCGGTCGCTGCCTGAAGCCGGCCACCGCCATGTCGCTCCTCACCCATGGCCATTCACCTGGCGGAGAAGGTGTAGCCCCTGGACTGCAGGCAGCGGTCATAGGCCGCGCTGCGCGCGCCCGCGTTCAGGTCGGTGGACGTGCCGGGCGGCTGCACCAGCGGCGTGCACGGCCCCTGGCCATAGATGTCGGTGCACTTGCGGTCCGCTTCGGTCGGCCAGCTCGGCATGGCCATGGTGCGCGGCGGCCAGGCCTTGCCGGCTTCGGCGCCGCAGGCGGCCTTGTCGGCCTCCAGCTGGTCGGCCGTGCCGCCGGGCTTGTTCCAGCTGCCGCAGCCGGCCAGCGCCAGCGTGGCCAGGGCCGCGGCCAGCGTGCGGCGCGCCTTGGCAGCGCCGCCCGAGGCTGGCTCAGCGCGCCAGCGGTTCGACATAGGGTTGCTCGACATGCCAGCCACCGTCGCCGATGAGGCCGGCGGCCATCAGCCCTTCGTACTGCTCGCGCGTGACGGGCATCAGGAACAGGGCGGGCGAGCCGTCCTCTGCCTCGGCGGGCAGCCAGACCAGGCAACCCTTGCCGGCGCGGTAGCGCTGTGCCGCTTCGGGCACGTAGATGCTGAGCTGCTGCAGTTTCTCGCGGATGTTCATGGCGGCCTCCGGTGGTTGCGCAAGTCTGGGGCGGCCGTGTGCGGCGGGCATGTCGGACGACAGGCCATCCGCGTGGAGGGCGCCGGCCGTTCGGCAGCCTGGCCGCAGCCCTGCAAGAATGGTTGGCGCCCCCCTTCCGGAGTCCTCCCATGCATTCCCACGATTTCAACAGCCCCGCCATCGCCACGCTGCGCGAAGACCTGGCGCTGGCCCTGCGCGCGGCCGCCCACCACGGGCTGGCCGAAGGCGTCTGCAACCACTTCAGCGTGGAGCTGCCCGATGGCAGCGGCCGCTTCCTGCTCAACCCGCGCGGCCTGCTGTGGTCGGAGGTGCAGGCCGACGACGTGGTGATGGTCGACACCCATGGCGAGCGCCTGGCCGGCCGCCACGCGGTGGAGCCCACCGCCATGTTCATCCACGCGGCCATCCACCGCCTGTGCGGCCAGGCCGTGGTGCTGCACACCCACATGCCCTATGCCACCGCATTGGCGCTGACCGAGGACGGCATGCTGGACAGCTGCCTTTCGCAGAACGCCATGCGCTTCCACGGCCGCGTCGCGCTCGACCCCGCCTACAACGGCCTGGCGCTGGACAGTGCCGAAGGCGAACGCATCGCGCGCGCCATGCAGGGCGCCGACGTCGCCTTCCTCGCCAACCACGGCGTGGTGGTCTGCGGCGCGCGCATCGACCACGCCTACGACGACCTGTACTACCTGGAGCGCGCGTGCATGGCCCAGGTGCTGGCGCAGTCGACCGGCCGGCCGCTGCGCCGCGCCGACCCGCAACTCGTGGCGCGCGTGTGCGCGCAGACGCTGGGCGAACGGCTGCAGTCCGAACTCTTCTTCGCCGCCCTGCGGCGCGCACTGTGAGACCACGCCGCCTGGCTGCCCCGCGCCGCGCCGCCCGCCGATGCCGCCGCCGCGGCGGCGGCGGCGTGCACTGCCGCCGGTACGCCAGCCCGATGGAACCGAGATGACCATGGACAACACCCCCACCGTCGCCGCGATCTGGGCCCTGGCCGGCCTGCCCGAGGCCGCGCTGGCCGAACTGGCATTGACGGGCCACGACCCGGCCGTGCCCTCTTCCTTCGCCGTGGGCACGGCCGCCCAGGCCAGCATGGCCGCCGCGGCGCTGGCCGCGGCCGAGTTGGGCCACGCGCGCGGCGCGCCACGCCAGCGCGTGGCCGTGGACATGGCGCACGCCGCCGTCGAATGCACGGGCTGGTTCAGCCTGGACGGCCAGGCGCCAGACCTGTGGGATGCGTTCTCGGGCCTGTACCGCTGCGCCGACGGGCACGTGCGCCTGCACGCCAACTTCGCCCACCACCGCGAGGGTGCGCTGCGCCTGCTGGGCCTGGAGCCGGCCACCGCGCAGCGCAGCGATGCCGAGCGCGCGTTGCTGGGCTGGCGCGCGCTGGACTTCGAGCAGGCCACGGCCGAACGCGGCCTGGTGGCCACCGCGCTGCGCAGCTTCGCGCAGTGGGACGCCACGCCGCAGGCGCAGGCCGTCGCCGCCCAGCCGCTGCTGACGCTCACCCGCATCGGCGATGCGCCGCCGCTGGCGCTGGCGCCCCTGGCGGCGGACGCGCCGCCGCTGGACGGCGTGCGCGTGCTGGACCTGACACGCATCCTGGCCGGCCCGGTGGGCGGCCGCGCGCTGGCCGCGCTGGGCGCCGACGTGCTGCTCGTCAACAGCCCGAACCTGCCCAACATCGCCGCCATCGCCGACACCAGCCAGGGCAAGCGCTCGGCCCTGGTGGACCTGCGCACCGATGCGGGCCGGGCCCAGCTGAGCGCCCTGGTCCGCCAGGCCCATGTGTTCTCGCAGGGCTACCGGCCCGGCGGCCTGGCCGCGCTGGGCTACGGCCCCGAGGCATTGGCCGCGCTGCGCCCCGGCCTGGTCTGCGTCTCGCTGACGGCCTACGGCGCCCAGGGCCCGTGGGCGGCGCGGCGCGGCTTCGACTCGCTGCTGCAGACGGCCATGGGCTTCAACCACGCCGAGGGCGAGGCGGCGGGCGACGGCAAGCCGCGCCCCATGCCCATGCAGATCCTGGACGAGGCGACCGGCTTCCTGATGGCCTTCGGCGCCGCGGCCGCGCTGTGGCGCCAGCAGCGCGAAGGCGGCAGCTGGCATGTGCAGGTCTCGCTGGCGCAGACCGCGCACTGGCTGCGCGGCCTGGGCCGCATCGCCGGCGGCCTGCAGGCGCCCATGCCCGACCGCGCGCCCTTCCTGGAGACGAGCGCATCGGGCTTCGGCCTGCTCAGCGCCGTGCGCCCGGCCATGCGGCTGGGCCGTGCCACCGTCGGCTACCGCCACGCGTCCATGCCGCCCGGCAGCCATCCGCCCGCATGGACCTGAGCCTGCAGCTGGGCCCGGTGGTTCTGCCGGCAGCACTGCTGCTGGTGCTGGCCAGCGCGCTGCTGGCCTCCTGGCTGGCCCAGCGCCTGGCGCGCCCGCTGGGCGTGGACGCCGAGCCGCGGCTGTGGGCCGTGCTGCTGGCCGCGCTGTTCTGCGCGCGGCTGGCCTTCGTCTGGCGCTACCGCGAGGCCTACCTGGCCGCGCCGCTGGGCATGCTGGACATCCGCGACGGTGGCTGGAGCCCGGTGGCGGGCATCGTCGGCGGCTGGATCGCCGCGGCCGTGCTGCTGCCCGTGCGCCGGCCCGAACGCAAGCCGGTGCTGCGCGCCCTGGCCGCGGCCACGGGCCTGTGGCTGCTGGGCACGCTGGCGCTGCAGTGGCACGCCGTGCAGCAGCAGCGCAGCCTGCCGGCCCTGCAGCTGGTGGCCGTCGACGGCAGCATGGTGGATCTGCGCTCCTTCCGCGGCAAGCCCGTGGTGCTGAACCTGTGGGCCAGCTGGTGCCCGCCCTGCCGGCGCGAGATGCCGGTGCTGCAGCAGCTGCAGGCGAGCCGGCCCGACGTGCACGTGGTCTTCGCCAACCAGGGCGAGAGCCCGGCGCGCGCGCTGCAGTACCTCGCCGGCCAGCAGCTGCAACTGCACCATGTGCTGTTCGACCCCAAGGCCAGTGCGGGCCAGGCCTTCGGCCACCGCGCGCTGCCGACGACCTACTTCTTCGACCGCGAGGGCCGGCTCGTGGACGCGCGCATCGGCGAACTCTCGCAGGCCACGCTGGCCCAGCGGCTGGGCCGCGTGGTGCCGTGAACCTCACGCGTCGCGGGCATGCGCGCGCCGCGGCACCGGCACAGCAGAGCCTCGTGGCCGACGAGGCCGCACAATGGCGCAAGGCCGGCAACATCCGCATCGCGCGCGGCCCCACACGACGGACCCCTGACATGAACACCTTGCAAACCAACCTCTTCAAGCGCGCGCTGCGCGAAGGCCGCACGCAGATCGGCATCTGGTCCACGCTGGCCTCGCCCTACGCCACCGAACTCGTGGCCGGCGCGGGCTACGACTGGGGCCTGCTGGACACCGAGCACACCCCGAGCGACGTGCCGCTGATGCTGAACCAGCTGCAGGCCGTGGCCTCGGCCACGCCCGCCGCGGGTGCCACGCCCATGGAGCCCGTGGTGCGCCCGGCCTGGAACGACACCGTGCTCATCAAGCGCTACCTGGACATCGGCGCGCGCAGCCTGCTGCTGCCCTTCGTGCAGAACGCCGACGAAGCCCGCGCGGCCGTGCGCGCCACGCGCTATGCGCCGGCCGGCGTGCGCGGCATGGGCGGCTCCACGCGGGCCACGAACTTCGGCCGCACGGCCGGCTACGTGGAACACGCGCACGAGGACATCTGCCTGCTGGTGCAGGTGGAAACGCGCGAAGCGCTGGCGCAGATCGAGGCGATCGCTGCCATCGATGGCATCGACGGCATCTTCATCGGCCCGGCCGACCTGTCGGCCAGTATGGGCCACCCCGGCCAGCCGCGCCACCCCGAGGTGGACGCCGCCATCGACGACGCCATCGTGCGCATCCGCCGCGCCGGCAAGGCGCCCGGCATCCTGATGGCCGACGCCGAACGCGCCCGCGCCTGCATCGCGCTGGGCGCGCAGTTCGTGGCCGTGGCGATGGACATGCTGGTGCTGCGCAACGGCGTGGACGGCATCGCGGCGCAGTGGCGCGACACGGGCGCCGCGGCCGGGCGCTCGAACAGCTACTGAGAAGCCGAGCCCGCCAATCCCGCATCCGGCGGACGGCCAACGCGGCTCGCATAGCATCGCGGCATGCCACCACTGACCCAGGCCCTGCTCGTCGCCAACATCGGCGTATTCGTACTCCAGATGCTGCTGGACGGCGACATCATGGCCTGGTTCGCGCTGTGGCCGCTGGAATCGGGCATGTTCATGCCCTGGCAGGTCGGCACCTACGCCTTCCTGCATGGCAGCCTCATGCACCTGGCCTTCAACATGTATGGCGTGTGGATGTTCGGCGGCGAGCTCGAACGCGTCTGGGGCTCGCGCCGGCTCGGCGTGTTCTATGCCGCCAGTGTGGGCACGGCCGCGCTGGCACAGCTGCTGGTCACCGGCATGGGCGGCAGCATGGCGCCCACGGTGGGCGCCTCGGGCGGCCTGTTCGGCATGTTGATGGGCTTTGCCATGGTGTTTCCGCAGCGCCGCATCACGCCGCTGCTGCCGCCGATCCCGATGCCGGCCTGGGCCTTCGTGATGCTCTACGGCGCCATCGAACTCACGCTGGGCGTGACCGGCAGCGCCAGCGGCATCGCCCACTTCGCCCACCTGGGCGGGCTGCTGGGCGGCTGGCTGGTGATCCGCTACTGGCGCGGCCAGCCACCGTTCGGGCGGCGCTGAGGCCGGCCCGGCCCATGAAGTGGCTGCTGGCCGTGTTGGCATTGGCCGGCCTGGCCGCCATCGCCACGCATGGGCACCACTGGACGCTGCCCGACCGCCACAACCCGTGGGCGCCGCTGCACTACGCGGAGCCGCCCAACTGGCTCACGCGCCACAAGCTGCAGCGCCTGGCCGCACAGCCCGAGGCCTGCCTGGCCCTGATGGCCGACACACCGTGGCGCTTCCAGCCCATCGCCGACCGCGACACCGGCCCCGGCTGCGGCATGCACGACGCCATCCAGGTGCAGCGCACCGCGGTGTCCATCGGCCAGCCGCTCGCGATGACCTGCGTGGCGGCCGCCTCGCTGGCGCTGTGGGAGCGCCACGTGCTGCAGCCGCAGGCCCAGCTGTGGTTCGGCCAGCCGGTGCGCAGCATCGAGCACTACGGCAGCTACGCCTGCCGGAACGTGGCCGGCAGCACGGCCGGCCGGCGCAGCCAGCACGCCACGGCCAATGCGGTGGACCTGGCGGGCTTCGTGCTGCAGGACGGCCGGCGCATCGGCGTGGCGCGCGACTGGGGGCGGCCCGGGCCGGCGGCGCAGTTCCTGCGGTCGGTGCACGAGGGCGCCTGCGGGCTGTTCACGGGCGTGCTGGGGCCCGACTACAACCAGGCCCACGCCGACCACTTCCACTTCGACCGCGGGCCCTACGGCATCTGCCGCTAAGGCCTCGGGCGGCCAGTCCGGCTAGGGTGCGCTGAGCTGGAAGCGCATGCGCAAGGCCTCCAGCTGCGCCGGTGTCACGCCCAGCGCAGCCGCGTTGAAATCGCGCGTGTCGGGCGTGTGCATCAGCAGCGCCTGGGTCTCGTTGACCATGAGTTCCTCGTCGGCATCGTCATAGCCCAGGCCGCGCAGGTAGCGCCGCCACGACGCCCGCTCGGCGTCGTCGAGCTGGCGCCAGAAGCGCCAGCAGTGGGCGCGGTACGACGCCTTGGTGAAGAAATCGCCGTGGCTGAGTTCATGGCGCAGCACCGAGGCGCGCCGCCGTTCGTCCATGCTCTCGTCCTGCGTGGTGGCCGGATCGTCGGCCTGCACGGCGCTGAAGCTGACGACCGCGCCGGGCCCGGTGGCGCGGTACGCCGGCGCGCCACCGCCACCGCCTTCGGCCAGCATCCCGGTGTCCAGCAGCAGCTGGCGCAACCTCAGCTCGGCCGCCGCGAGCGCCACGCCCTGCGCCTGCGCGAGGCTGAAGAAGCGCGCGAGTCCCTCGGCGGTGTAGTCGTGGCCCAGGTAGAAGGTGGCGGCGTTGTCGCCGCTGGCGCGGATGAGGCTGGCCAGTTCGGCATCGCCGAGCACGCGATCGCGGCTCGCGCCCTTCTTCTCCAGCAGCGCGGCCACGCGGTTCATGGCCTGGCCCTGGGACAGCAGCCCCGGGAACTCGATCACGAGCACGGCCGCGTTGCCCTGCAGCCGCGCGATGCGCCAGTCCTGCAGCGGCTGCTGCTGCAGCATCTGCGTGACGGTGGCCTCGGCGATCTCGATGCGCGTGGGCGCCGGTGCAGCCACGGCCGGCACCGCAGGCGCCACCGGCGCGGGCGCAGGCGGCCGCCACCACCACCATGCCGCCCCGCCCGACATGGCCAACGCCACCGCGAAGACCGCCAGGCCGCGGCCCGGCCGGCGCCGGACGGGGACGGGCGCCGGCCGCCTTCGCACGGGCGCAGCGGCGCGCGCGGGCCGGGCAGCGGAGCCTTGCCCAGGTTTCGGGTGGGGCATGCGGCGCCGGGGCCGGGCTCAGTTGCGCGTCGTCACGATGGTGACGCGGCGGTTCTCCGCCGCATCGATGCGGGCCTTGTTGAGCGGCTCGGCCGAGCCCTTGCCGATGGCGGACAGCCGCTCGGGCAGGATGCCGTGCTTGTTGACCAGGTAGGCGGCCACGGATTCGGCGCGCAGCTGCGACAGGCGCTGGTTGTGGTCGGCATCGCCACGCGCATCGGCATGGCCTTCGACCTTGAAGCTGAAGCCCGCCAGGGCGTCCGACTGCAGCGCGCGCGCCAGCGTGTCCAGCACGTTCTGCGTCTCGGGGCTGATGTCCGCCGAGTCGGTGCCGAAGGTCAGCAGCAGGCTGGCCTTGCCGGGCCCGGCCTTGGCCGGTGCGGCGCCACCGGGGCGCGTGGCCGGGCGGAAGCCCCGCGTGGCGCCGCCGCCGGCGACCTCGGGCTGGTCGATGGCCAGCGCGTCCACGAGTGCGTCTTCGGTGACCTGGGCGCCGCGCAGCACCGGGTTGGCCGAGCCGCTCTGCGCAAACGCCGCCGCGCCCATGCCGAGCGCGACGCTCAGCACGATGGCCTTCTTGAGGGTGTGTCGAGTGGTGTTCATGTGCCAGCTTCCTTCTGTGTTGACGGCGGTCCGCGCAGCGGACCTGCCGGGGAATGTCAGTTGCCCTGTTCGAGCTGGCGCTGCTCGAACAGGTAGTCGGCGCCGCGCTGGTGGCCGGCGCCGGCGCCATAGCGCGGGCGCTGCGGCAGCTCGCGCGCCACGGCGAAGCGCACACGCTCGAACACGTTGCCGCCGGGCTGCCAGTTGTCCACCTGGCCCAGCGAGTTCAGCAGGTTCCAGGCGAACGGCGAATGCCCACCCTTGCCCGCATCGAACACCGGCTCGTTGCCGCCGGAAGACATGGCGACCACCGCCTTCTGGTTCAGCAGCTTGCCCGGGTCGGCCTGCCCCGGCGTGGCGCGGATGCGCTCGCCCTCGGCCAGCGAGCCCGAATAGCAGCTGTCCGAGATCAACGCCACCTGCGAGGCGCCGATCTGCTGCATCAAGCGCGCGATGTCGGCGTTGGACAGCCAGGTCTCGGGCTTCTTGGCATCGCTGTCGCGCAGCTGCCAGTAGCCCTGGCCCGTCGACTCGATGAGTTCGCCGTGCCCGGCGTAGTAGATCAGGGCCGAGTCGCGCGGGCCCAGCTCCAGGGCCAGCCGGTTCAGCGCGGCCACGACGGCCGACTTGGAGCTGTTCTCCAGCACCACC
Organism: Pseudorhodoferax sp. Leaf274; assembly: GCF_001422445.1. Classification (GTDB taxonomy): domain Bacteria; phylum Pseudomonadota; class Gammaproteobacteria; order Burkholderiales; family Burkholderiaceae_C; genus Pseudorhodoferax. The sequence goes on along the minus strand of NZ_LMNA01000030.1, from coordinate 338,601 downwards.
GTCTCGTAGCCCAGCTTGCTCTCGAACAGCCGTCCCAGCGCCTGCGCATCGCCGACCGCATTGCCCAGCTGCGGGATGCTGGCGTCGTCGTAGCGGTTCACGCCGATCACCAGCGCCACCTTGCGCTCGATCTGCGGCAGCGAGGCCGTCTGCACGCGCCGCCGGCTGGCGAGCGCGGGCGTCGACGGTGGTGTCTGGCCCAGCGTCGGCGCGGCCGCAGCGGCCACCGCTGCGGCCTGTGCGGCGGCGGGCGGCGTGGCGGCGGCCGCAGCGGCAGCCGGGGGCGCAGCAGGTGCGGGCGCGGCCTGTGCGGCCGCGGCCGGCGGTGCCGCCGCCATGCCCGCCTGGGCTTGCGCGCGCAGCTCCGCGGTCACGAGGCAGCCGCCGGCCTGCGCCTGCGCCATGCTGGTGCAGGCCTGCATGTCGGCCAGCGACGGGTCCTGTTCGAGCTTGGTGATCGACTCGGCGAACACGGTCTTCTTGTAGCGGTCGCGCCCATCCAGCAGGGCCTGCAGGTCGCCCCGCGACAGGCTGCCCACGCGCACGCTGCCGAAGTCTGCCGCCGAGCCGGCCGGCGTGGTGCTGCCGGCGGCCGCCCCGGTCGCCGCCCCGGTCGCCGCTCCGGCCGCCGCAGGCGAGGCGGTGCTGCGCGCCACGCTGATGTCGGCCAGGCCGCTGACGGCCTGCGTGCGCGGCAAGGTCGGCACTTCCAGGGACTGGACGGCCGCCTGCACCGACACGTCGGCCCGCGCGCCGCCATCGTCGACGCGCGCCGGCACCGCCTGCAGGGCCGTGGCGTTGCCGGGCGCCTGCGCGAAGACGTAGTTCTGCGCGCGCAGGCCGCTGCCCTCGATGGCGTAGGAACCCACCCGCGTCACGGCCTCGGGCACGGAGAAGCTGGCCGTGCCGGTGGTGGCATCGGCCTGGGTGTCCGCGCCCTGGAAGCCCTTCACGGTGCCGGTGAGGCCCGTGGGCGGCGCACCGACGATGCGCGTGGCCACGTCGGCCACATAGAGCAGTTGCGCGGGCGTGATGTCGGCCCGCAGCGCAGCCGGATTCAGCTGGTAGTTGCCGGCGTCGGCACCGGCCAGGCCCAGGCCCGTGACCAGCACCGTCTTGGCGGTGCCGGCGTTCCTGTCCGAGAACTGCGCCGAGGGCGTGCCCGTCAGGCCCAGCTGGTCGCCGCCCACAGGCGTGACGAAGGCCGTGCCCGAAAGCGTGGCATTGGTCGTCGCGTCGTAGACCTTGCTGGCCGCCGTCAGGCCGCCGACGGACAGCAGCAGTCGCGTGATGTCGGCCTGCAGGCTCACCGGGCTCAGCTGGTAGTTGCCGGCGTCGGCCCCCGCCAAACCCAGGCCCGTGAGCAGCACCGTCTTGGCGGTGCCGGCGTTCCTGTCCGTGAACTGCGCCGAGGCCGTGCCGCTCACGCCCAGCAGGTCGCCGGCCAGCGGCGTGACGAAGGCGGTGCCGACCAGCGTGGCGTTGGTCGTCGCGTCGTAGACCTTGCTGGCCGCCGTCAGGCCGCCGAGCGCCACCAGCCTGCGGGTGATGTCGGCCTGCGGGCCGGCCGTGCCGAGCTGGTAGTTGCCGGCGTCGGCACCGGCCAGGCCCAGGCCCGAGAGCAGCACCGTCTTGGCGGTGCCGGCGTTCTTGTCCGAGAACCGCGCCGAGGGCGTGCCTGTCAGGCTCAGCTGGTCGCCCGCCAGCGCCGTGACGAAGGCCGTGCCCGAGAGCGTGGCGCCGGTCGTCGCGTCGTAGACCTTGCTGGCCGCCGTCAGGCCGCCGATGGAAAGCAGCAGGCGCGTGATGTCGGCCTGCAGGCTGGTGGGGCTCAGCTGGTAGTTGCCGGCGTCGGCACCCGAAAGGCCCAGGCCCGTGAGCAGCACCGTCTTGGCGGTGCCGGCGTTCTTGTCCGAGAACTGCGCCGAGGGCGTGCCTGTCAGGCCCAGCTGGTCGCCCGCCAGCGGCGTGACGAAGGCCGAGCCGACGAGCGTGGCGTTGGTCGTCGTGTCGTAGACCTTGCTGGCCGCGGTCAGGCCGCCGATGGCCACCGCCCTGCGCGTGATGTCGGCCGTGTACGACACCGAGGGCGCGTCGAACACGTAGTTGGCCGCCAGTCCGCCATTGCTGCCGTTGGCCAGCGTGAACTGGGCGTTGCCCACGGCCTTGCCGGTGCCCACGTTCTTGTCGGCGAACGTGCCCTGCCCGCGCACCTGCACCGTCTCGCTGCCCACCAGGCCCGTGATGCCACCCACGGCGATGCTGGCCTGCGTGCTCGCGTCATAGACCTTGTTCTGCGCCGCGGCCTGCGTGGCCGTCAGCCGGGCCGGCGTGATGGTCGCGCTGCCGGTGCCGCTGAACGTGTAGCCATAGACCGGTTTGCCATTGCTGTCGAACATCGCGAACGGGTCGGCGCTGGTCAGGCTCACGGTCTTGCCGGTGCCGGCGTTCTTGTCGGCAAAGGCCGCCGTCGCGCCGGAGCGCAGGCTGCCGGTGTCGCCGTTCACGCCGCTGGCCGAACCGCCGGACAGCTGCGCCTGCGTGGTGCCGTCGTAGGTCTTGTTCAGCGCGAACAGGTTCACGCCGGCGGTCTGCCCGGCGCTGAAGACGAAGCCGTTGCCGCTGTCGCCGGCCCAGTCGGCGCTGCTGCCCACGCCATAGCGCTTGAAGTCGTAGGCCAGGCCGCCATCCTGGAAGCTGGACGAGGCCAAGACGTCGCTGCCCCAGGCGATCCAGCGGCCGTTGGGCGTCGACAGCGCGCCGGGGTTGTCGTTGAAGAAGTACTCCATGGCGACCGGGCCGTTGCCGCTGAGCACGATCGCGTCACCGGAAGCGCCGGACACGATGGCCGTGTTGTTGGCCAATTCGATCTCCCGGGCGCGCAGTTCGATGGGGCCCGCCGCATCGAGCCGAGCCGCGTCCAGGGACAGATTGCCGGGGGCGATCATGGCCAACGAACCCGCATTGGCCCTCGCGATCAGGCCGCGGCCGGCGATCTCGTTGTCCAAGCCCAGCGCGCTGACCGAGATCGGCCCGCCGTAGGAATCGCTGTACAGCAAAGGCACCGAGCCGCCGTAGCCGTCGGAATAGGCGTTGATCAGATTCACGGCAGCCTGGTAGCCCAGGGCTTCCGGGTCATAGATGTTGGCGCCCCGCAGCGCCATGGACGCGCCGTTGGACACCCGCAGCTGCGCAGACGTCGCCGTCGACGACTGCAAGTCCACCCCCGCGGCGACACCTTCGCTGCGGCCGACCACGGACATGGAAGCCGTGCTGTCCAAGGCAACGGGCTGCACGCTCAGCTCGCTGCGGTAGATGTAGACGCCCTTGCCGGTGCCTCGTCCATCGATGGACAGGCTGTGCGTGGCCGCAAGCGAGGAGACGTTGATGGACACACCGGCGCCAGCCGTGCTCTGCCCACGCATCACGATGTCGGCTGCGCGGTAGTCGCCGAAATTGGACATGTCGATCGCATTGCCGCTGGCCCGGGTGGCATTGATCTCCAGCCGGCCGCCAGCCGCGTCCAGCGTGCCGCCGAAGACCGTCACGCCGCCAGGGGCCGCCCCGGAAAAGCTGTTGCCATCCGCGGTCGTGCCCGTGCCATACCCGCCCAGGATCACGTTGCCGCCACCGGTGCGGATGGTGCTGACGGACAGGGAGATGCCGCCGCTGCCGCCGCGGCCGGCGAACAGGGAGACCGGCATGCGCCCTCCATAGGTGGCACTGTCGATGGTCGCGCCCGTCAAGGTGATGTCCGCGTCGGCGATCAGCGTCAGGCTGCCGGGGTTCACGGCGTTGGTGACGATCGATGCCCCACCCATGCTGATGTTGCCGGCCTGGGTTCCGGCCGGCCCGCCGGTCGAGACCGTCACGTTGGTGCCGGCGTTGAGCGCCGCCGTCAGGGTATTGGCATCGATCACCGCGTTGTCGGCGTTCGCGGTGAAATTGGCGTCGTAGCCGCTGCCCGAGACGCCGTTGGCGATGGTGATGTTGTACGGGTCGAGCAGCCACTGCCCGGCCTTGCCGTGCGCCGCGCCCACGTCGATGGCCAGCGGCCGCGCATCGAGCCAGCCGCCCGAGGTCTCGACGAAGCCGCCGTCGCCGCCCTGCGCGCCGCCGCGCGCGCTGAGGCTGCCGAACGCGCGCGTGGCGCTGTCGCTCCACAGCACGATGCGGCCGCCGTCGCCTTGCACGGTGGCGTCGGCCTTGATCTGCGCATCGCGGCCGAAGTACACGGCGTCGGCATTGGGCACGCTGGCGTCCTTGCCCTGCAGGCCGCCGCCTACCAGCACTTCGCCGCCACCGCTGGCGCCCGAGGCGTCCACGCGCGCGTGGCCGAACAGGCCGACCTCGCGGCCCAGCAGCTTGACCTGGCCGCCCTGCCCGCCAGCGGACGCGGCGCTGGTGCTGCTGCCGTCGGCCAGGTTCAGCCGGCCGCTGGCCTGCAGCACGATCTCGCCTGCCGGCCCGGCGCTCAGGCCGTCGGCCTGCACCAGGCCCTGCTGGTTGACCACGGCGGCGTGCACGTCGATGCGCCCGCCGCTGGCGCGCAGGGTGCCCAGGTTCAGCGCCTCGCCCTGCGGGGCGGTGATGCGCACGCTGAGGTGCGGCGCACCGGTGTCCACCAGCTCCAGGCTCTCGCCGGCGGCCAGCAGCACCTGCCCGCCCGGCGCTTCGATCAGCCCTTCGTTGCGCACCGTGGCGCCCAGCAGCACCACGCGCCCGCCCAGCGTGCTGCGCAGCTCGCCCTGGTTCACCACCGCTGCGCCGGGATTGCCGGCGCCGAAGGCGTAGCGCCCGGCCAGCCAGTCCTGGTCGTTCAGGCGCAGCGTGGACGTGACCAGGCCGGCCACATCGATGCGCGCACCCTGGCCGAACAGCACGCCGTTGGGGTTGAGCAACCAGACCTTGCCGTTGCTGCTGAGCTGGCCCAGGATCTGCGATGGATCGTTGCCGGTGACGCGGTTGAGCACCTGGCTGGCCGCACCCGGCTGCTGGAAGCGCACGGCGTTCTGCGCACCGATCGAGAAGCTGTTCCAGTTCAGGATGGTGTTGGCCGTGTTGGTGACGGTCATGTTGGCGCCGTTGACGGCGATCTGCGCCTGGCCGGCCGCCACCACCGCGCCGCTGGGCAGCACCTGCGCGCCCGCGTGCGGCAGCGTCAGCAGGGAGCCGGCCGCCAGCGCCAGGGCCAGCCGGTGCGGCCGCGGCGCAGGGCCGCGCGGCCGTGTGGAAGGTGCGTGGGGCTTGCTGCTCATGGAAGGTCTCGCGTGGGCATGGGTTGGGGCGTTTCAGCTTCTCAGTGGAAGCTGTAGATGGCCTGCAGGTGCAGGCCCAGGTCGTGGCGGTCGGTCCGCGTGCCGGCCTTCAGGGCATCGGCCAGGTCCACGCGCAGCTGCAGCCCTCCGGCCACCAGCCGCATGCCCAGCCCCACCGAGGCCAGCGAACAGGCATCGCGGTTGCCCAGGCAGGGCGCGCCGCCGCGGTTCCAGACGCGGCCCGCATCAACGAAGGCCAGCAGGCGCAGGCTCTGGATCGATTCGGAAAGCGCCGCACCGAGCTCCGGGCCCACCAGCTCGATGCTGCCCGAGACGCCCTGGTCGCCGCTGACTTCGCGTTCCTCGTAGCCGCGCACGGCGCTGGCGCCGGCCAGCCCGTACTGCTCGCCCGGCACCAGCGCGGTGTTGCTGAGCTGGCCGTTGGCGCGCGCCTGCACGCGCCAGTCCCGCGGCAGCCCCACCTGCACGAAGCCGCCGAGCCGCGCGATGCTGTAGTCGCGCCGGGCACCGGGGCGCACGGCCTCGAAATCGGCCTGCCCGCTGTTACGCCCGCCCAGCCCCAGGTTGTGCACGAGGGCGATGTTGGCGCCATAGGGCAAGGCACCGCCTTGCTGCAGCTGGTATTCCAGGCTCAGCGGCTGGACCGTGACGCTCTCGCCCGCGCCGCCGCACACGCCGGCCGGCAGCCCGGCGATGGCGCAGTCGTTGAGGTAGGCGCGCTGGTCCAGGCCCAGCACCACGCGCTGGTCGCGCTCGCCCTGGCGCGGCAGCAGCTTGGTCAGCCGCGTGCCCAGCACGCGGCCGCGGCCGTTGAACTGCAACGCGCCCGCGGCGGTGCTGGTGCTGCCGCCGTCCACGCTCGAGTAGGCGCCGTACAGGTCCCACGCCAGGCCCTGGCCGTAGAACGGAATGCGGTAGCTGCCACTGAAGATCTTGACCTGGTCCACGTGGTCCGGCGAGGTCTGGGCCTGCAGCATCAGCTGGTGGTCCAGGTCCCACAGGGCGAAGTTCTGGTAGGCCAGGCCGACGCGGTAGCGGCCCGTCTCGCGGTTGCCCGTGTTGTCGGCACTGAGCGACCAGGCACCCACCGGGCGCTCGGTCACGTTGATGCGCGCGTCCACCTCGCCCTGCTGCTGCCCGGGCTCCAGCACCACGGCCAGCTGCTTGGCCGGGTTCTCGTTGGCCAGCTGGATTTGCGCGTCGAGCCGCTGCACCTGCGGCGTCTGGCCCTCCACCAGCAGCGGCAGGCTGCGCCGGATGTTGGCTTCGCTGAACGCGGTGTTGCCGAGCACGACCACGCGCCCCACGCGCCCTTCCAGCACCCGGATCGTGACCGCCCCGTCGGCGCGGCGCTGCTCTGGCAGGTAGGCGATCACCGCGCCATAGCCGGCTTGGCGGTATTGCTCCTGCACCGCGGCCGCGGCCTGCTTCAGGTCGGCCAGGCTGCGCTCGCCCTTGAAGGGGGCGAGCACGGCCTGCAGCGAGGCCTCGGGCAACAGCGTGTTGCCCTCGATCCGGAACGCCGTCACCTCCAGCCGCGCCTCGCGCTGCACGGCCACAGCCGCCGTCTGGGCCTGCGCCGTCGACAGCGCGCAGGCCAGTGCCAACAGGCCCGGCGCTGCCACCGAGCCGACGCGTCGAATAATCATGGTGCTCATTGCCCGCCTGCCCAAAAGATAATGCGCTTCAGCATTTTTGATGAGATTGCATACAAAAATTCAAATGAATACCGAGTGTTCAACGGGGCGCCGGCATCCAACAACAAACTGCTTTAAAAAATTTCGGTTTCGTCGTGTGCAGAGTGTTACATTGAAAGACTAGACTGGCTAGCCCAATCTCAAGGTTCCAAGACTTCGCCGTCCCAATAGCGTTGAGCGTCGCTTCGCCTGATTCATTCAACAAGAATCTCCCTCACAGATTTGCAGCATGGATACGCAGGTGATCGACGTTTGGCTCGAGCCCCTCGACGGTGACGCATGCGGTCCTGACCTCGAATACGACCCCAGTTTCATGGAGCTGGAACAGGCGGTCGCCGGCAAGCCGGAAACGCAGTTCGGGCCGGCCGAGGCGCCCGATTGGCGCCTGGGCCGCGACCTGGCCGAGCAGCTGTTCGGGCAGACGCGCGACCTGCGCGTGGCGATGCACTGGACGCGCGCCGTGGTCCACCTGGAGGGCCTGGAGGGCCTGCCCGCCGGCCTGGCGCTGCTGCACGGCTGGCTCGACCGCTACTGGGACGACCTGCACCCCCGGCCCGACCCCGACGACGGCGACGCATTCGCCCGCCTGAGCGTGCTGGCCAGCCTGGACGCCATCGGCGGGCTGCTCGGCGATGTGCGGCAGGCGCAGCTGATCGTCGACCGGCGCGTCTCCACGTTGCGCGTGCGCACCGTGGAGATCGCCCGCGACAAGCTGGCCCCCCGCGCGGACGAAGCCGTGTTGTCGCGCGGCCAGATCGAAGGCACCCTGCGCGACCAGCCCGACCTGGCGGCGCGCCTGGCCACCGCCGTGGAGGAGGCCCTGCGCCACCTGCGGGCCCTGCACGCGCTCATGAACGAGCGCTTCGGCGATGGCCAGGGGGCCGACACCAAGAACCTGCGCGAGATGCTGGTGGGCGTCCAGTCGGTCCTGCCACAGACCGACGGCACTCCGGAGCCGACGGAAGCGCACGAAGAGCCCGGGCAGCCGCAGCAGGCCCCCATAGCATCCGGCCGCACCGGCGTATTCGCGGTGGACAGCCGCGAAGATGCCGTGCGTGCAATCCAATTGGTCTGCGCTTATCTGGACCGCCATGAGCCCACCAATCCGGCGCAGTTACTCCTGCGCCGCGCAGAGAGATTGATCGACAAGGATTTTCTGCAGCTCGTGCGCGACCTCGCACCCGATGCATTGAACGAGGTCGCCAAAATCCTGGGAGTCGATCCTGAATCCGTCCGGGATTCGGGTTCCTACTGATTAATGTGCCATGAATGGCACTTGACACTGTTATTCATTCATCAGCCGAGCGTGGGCTTGTTTAACCTAGCGGAGAGTCACCATGGGCAGTAGCCAGAAATTCATTGCACGCAATCGTGCACCGCGTGTACAGATTGAATACGATGTCGAACTGTATGGAGCGGAGAAGAAAATCCAGCTGCCATTCGTCATGGGCGTCATGGCCGACCTGGCGGGCAAGCCGGAGGATCCGCTGCCGCCCGTGGCCGACCGCAAGTTTCTGGAGTTCGACGTCGACAACTTCGACACGCGCATGAAGGCCATGAAGCCCCGCGTGGCGTTCACCGTGCCCAACACGCTGACGGGCGACGGCAACCTGTCCATCGACCTGACCTTCGAGAACATGGACGACTTCTCGCCCGCGGCGATCGCGGCCAAGTCCGAAGGCCTCAAGCAGCTGCTGGAAGCACGCCAGCAGCTGTCCAACCTGGTCACCTACATGGATGGCAAGGGCGGCGCCGAAGAGCTGATCGCCAAGGTGCTGAACGATCCCGCACTGCTCGCCAGCCTGTCCGCCTCGGCCAAGCCGAGCGAGGCCTGACCCCATCACCACAAGGCATCCGGAGCTCCTTCATGGCTGAACTGCAACAACACGGCGCCGCGTTCGAGGGCGTCACGGTCGAGGGCAACGACTTTGCCTCGCTGCTGAACAAGGAATTCAAGCCCAAGTCCGACGAGGCACGCTCGGCGGTCGAGGCCGCCGTCCAGACGCTGGCCGCCCAGGCACTGACCAACGCCAAGCTGATCAGCAGCAACACGGTCGCCAGCATCGAGTCGATGATCGCCGCGATCGACCGCAAGCTGTCCGAGCAGATCAACCTGATCCTGCACCACGCCGACTTCCAGAAGCTCGAATCGGCCTGGCGCGGCCTGCACTACATGGTCAACAACACGGAGACCGACGAGCAGCTCAAGATCCGCGTGATGTCCATCTCCAAGCAGGACCTGGGCAAGACGCTCAAGCGCTACAAGGGCACGGCCTGGGACCAGTCGCCGCTGTTCAAGAAGCTGTACGAAGAGGAATACGGCCAGTTCGGCGGCGAGCCTTTCGGCGCGCTGGTGGGCGACTACCACTTCGACCATTCGCCGCCCGACGTGGAGCTGCTGGGCGAGATGTCCAAGATCGCCGCGGCCGCGCACGCACCCTTCATCACCGGCGCCGCGCCGACCGTGATGCAGATGGATTCGTGGGGCGAGCTGGCCAACCCGCGCGACCTGACCAAGATCTTCAGCACGCCCGAGTACGCCGCCTGGCGCTCGCTGCGCGAGAGCGACGACGCGCGCTATCTGGCGATGTGCATGCCGCGCTTCCTGGGCCGCCTGCCCTACGGCCCCAAGACCGCGCCCATCGACGCCTTCAACTTCGAGGAAGACACGGTCGGCGCCGACCACGACAAGTACAGCTGGTGCAACGCGGCCTACGCCATGGCCACGAACATCAACCGCTCGTTCAAGCTCTACGGCTGGTGCTCGCGCATCCGCGGCATCGAGTCCGGCGGCGCCGTCGAGAACCTGCCCACCCACAGCTTCCCGACCGACGACGGCGGCGTGGACATGAAGTGCCCGACCGAGATCGCGATCTCCGACCGCCGCGAGGCCGAGCTCAGCAAGGCCGGCTTCCTGGCGATGATCCACCGCAAGAACTCCGACTTCGCAGCCTTCATCGGCGGCCAGTCGCTGCAAAAGCCCGCCGAGTACGACGACCCCGACGCCACCGCCAACGCCTCGCTGGCCGCGCGCCTGCCCTACCTGTTCGCCTGCAACCGCTTCGCCCACTACCTCAAGTGCATGGTGCGCGACAAGGTCGGCTCCTTCAAGTCGCGCGACGCGATGGAGCGCTGGCTGAACGAATGGATCATGGCCTACGTCGACGGCGACCCGGCCAATTCGAGCGAGACCACCAAGTCGCAGCGCCCGCTGTCGGCGGCCGAGGTCGTGGTGGAGGAAGTCGAAGGCGCACCTGGCTACTACCAGTCCAAGTTCTTCCTCAAGCCCCACTACCAGCTCGAAGGCCTGACCGTTTCGCTGCGACTGGTGTCCAAGCTGCCGAGCGAGAAGGGTTGAGGACTGCCCTGAACAGCCCTCAAGTGTGTTGACCGTTAGACCAATCGCTGAATCTGCCACGGCCCGCACGGGCGTAGGCGCCAACCAAAGGAAATGACATGCCAGGAAACGCTTTCATCAAGTTCAAGGGCGTAGACAAGGGGGAGTCGCAAGCGGAAACCCACCCCGGCAAATCCGGCTGGAACGAAATCACCGACTGGAGCTGGGACATCGAGGCGGAGACCAGCTTCCTCAAGGGCAGCGGCGCGGCCGTGGGCAAGCCCACCCCGGGCACCTTCTCGATCACCCACCCCTATGACACGGCCTCGCCCGCGATCATGAACCGCATCGTGCTGGGCACCCACTTCGCCGAAGTGCAGGTGGTGATGCTCAAGCAGACCGGCGCGTCGGACGGCAAGGGCGAGATCTACTTCGGTGTGCAGATGCGTTCGGTCTTCATCACCAAGGTGTCGAGCAAGGGCGGCGAGGACGGCTCGGTCACCCAGGACGTCGAATTCGTGTTCAAGGACATCGCGCTGGGCTACCGCCCGCAGAAGCAGGACGGCGGACTCGATGTGCAGATGAACTTCGGCTGGGACATCGCCAAGATGACCACCGACGGCATCACCGCACCGGACATCAAGGCCCTGAAGGGCTGAGTCGCTGCACGCGCAGGCAGGGGGTCGGGCCAGCGGCTGACCCCCTGTCCGGCCGCCCCGTCCTGCCATGTCCACCCAAATCTTCCTCTACCTCGACGTGCACGGCCGGGCGATTGCCGGCGAAGGCTCGACCGTCGGCTACGAAGGCGAGATCGAGATCGAGAGCTTCTCGTTCGACCTCGGCGAGGAATCGGCCGCGTCCCGGGAGAAGGCCGAGGAGTCCTACCGCCAGGCCGTCTACGAAGCCACCCGGGACAACAAGCCGCCGCCCAAGAAGCCCGCGCCGGCCGCGGGCAACACGCTCAGCATCACCAAGTTCTACGACAAGTCGTCGACCAACCTGGCCCGCTACCTGGCCAACGGTGCGCGCTTCGACCAGGCACGCCTGACGGTCGACCACCACCTGGTCTCCGGCGGCGCCAAGGTGGCCAACCCCGCCTTCACGGTGACGCTGTCGAACGGCCAGATCAAGGACGTGAACCTGAGCCTGTCGGACAGCGACAAGTCGGCCAAGCTGATGGAGACCATCAAGCTGTCCTACCGCCAGATCGAGGTCGTCTACTACAAGTCGAGCCGCAAGGACCGCACCGCGCGCAGCGCCAATTTCGTCTTCACCCAAGACCTGGACAGGAAGAAGTGACGACTGCCAGCGCGTACCGTCTGGCCAGCCCGACCGTTCCGTCAAGCCCCGAGGCATCGCCATGGCATCGCTGCTGTTTCTCCAACTGATCGACAAGGGCGGCAGCCTCGTGAAGGGCGAGGTCGAGGCCGAGGGCCATGCGCACTGGATCCAGCTCGAGGGCTGCAGCTGGGACATGTCGCAGCGCGACGACCCGCACGGCGCGGTGCCGGGCAAGGCGGCCAACTACGCCAAGCCCAAGACCTTCAACTTCAGCAAGGCCCCGGACAGCTCGACCACGCGCATGATGCAGGCGCAGGTCGAGGACCTGCTGTTCCAGCGCGCCGACTTCCACCTGTTCGAGGAGCTGGAGGGCAGCGACGACGACACCGGCGGCATCTTCGACCTCACGATCACGCTGACGGACGTGCGCATCAAGAGCTACAAGCTCACCGCCAACAGCGACGACAAGTCCGTCACCATGAAGGAAGAGTGGGAGCTCGACTACGGCGACATCACCTTCAAGCACAAGAACGCCGGCGCCAACGTGACCATCGAGAAGCCGGCCGAGCCGCCGACGCCCGCCGGCAAGGGCAAGTCCGGCACGTCCGGCGCCCCGGGGGCATCCGGCGGCCAGGCGGGCGGCCAGGCTGCCGGCAACGACTTCCTGACGCCGCTGGGCAGCTTCTGACATCGCCGCGCCAACGCATGCACGAGACACCACGGCCATGGCACTGACCAACTACACCGACGTCAGCCCGGAGTTCACCGACACCGATGCCGGCTTCCAGTTCGAGTTCCGCTGCACCAACTGCGCGTACCGCTGGCGCAGCCCGCTGCAGCCGTACCGGCGCGGCCGGCTGGCGGGCTGGCTGTTCAACCTCAACTACCTGGTCAGCGGCGCACGCGCCTCCGAGGCCGCCAGCCGCCGCGTGGCGGAGTCCGGCGCCGGCCAGGCCCGCGACGACGCGCTCGCCGCGGCGCGCCAGCTGGCCTTGGCCCACTTCGGCGAATGCGAGGACTGCAAGAAGGCGTTCTGCGTCGACTGCTTCGACGCCGACGCCCACCTGTGCAACGAATGCGCCCACATCGCCCGGCGCGGCCACGGCGGCGCAATGCGCGAGGCCCCTGCCGCACCCGCCCGCAGCAGCAGCCCGGACTGCCCCAACTGCGGCACCGCCAGCCACGGCGGGCGCTTCTGCGCGGAGTGCGGGTTCGACATGGCCAGCACCCACAAGAGCTGCCCCGGCTGCGGCGCCATGACCGAACGCAGCGCCCGCTTCTGCGGCGACTGCGGCCACGGATTCTGATGCCGCAGCCACGGCCCACGACGCGAACCTGATCGGACACCCGCCATGAACCAAGAAGCTCTCGCCGCGGCCGAAGCCGCCGTGCGTGCCAGCGATCCCAAGGCCGCGCTGGCCGCGCTGACCACGGCCGTCAAGGCCGCGCCGGCCAATCCCAAGCTGCGCATCTTCATGGCGCAGCTGCTGTGCGTGCTGGGCCAGTGGGAGCGCGCGCACACGCAGCTCAACGTCGTCGCGGACATGGACAGCACCGCCGGCCCGATGCGCGAGATGGTCGGCCACGCGCTGCGCTGCGAGCTGCTGCGCGCCGCGGTGTTCGACGGCCGCCGCACGCCCATGGTGTTCGGCCAGCCGGACGAATGGCTGGCGCTGCTGATCGAGTCGATGCTGCAGCGCAAGGACGCCGCGCAGAGCGCGCACCTGGCCGCCGCCGCCTTCGATGCCGCGCCGGCCACGGCCGGCCTGCTCAACGGCGAGCCGTTCGAGTGGATCGCCGATGCCGATTCGCGCCTCGGCCCGGTGCTGGAGGCCATGGTCAACGGCAAGTACTACTGGATCCCGTTCAGCCGGCTGTCGCGCATCTCCATCGACGACCCGGGCGACCTGCGCGACCGCGTCTGGCTGCCGGCCCACATCGGCTTTGCCAACGGCGGCGAAGCGATCGCGATGGTGCCCACCCGCTACCCCGGCTCCGAGAAGAGCGAGGACGGGCAGATCCTGATGGCCGCCAGGACCGAGTGGGCCGCCATCGGGGACGAGCGCTATGCTGGCCTGGGCCAGCGCGTGCTCGTGACGGACACGGGCGAGCACGACATGCTGAGCGTGCGCCTGATCGAGTTCCACGATGCGGCGGCCGCGCCGGGCGCCAACGCGGGTGCGCAGGCCGATGGCTGAACTCAATTCGCGCGACCGCCTGCAACCCTCGCTGCTGGACCGCCTGACCGACAGCGCCCCGTCCGACAGCCAGGAGGCCCTGGAGGCCCGCGTGCTCACGCGCCAGCAGCTGCGCCATGCCGTGCTGCGCGACCTCTCCTGGCTGTTCAACGCCACGCGCGCCGAGCCCGAGCCGGCCTCCACGCGCGAGGACGAGGTGCGGCTGTGGCAGCACAACCCGCACGCGCGGCACTCGGTGCTGAACTACGGCATGCCGGCGTTCGCGGGCACCACGCTGTCGTCGATGGACACGCAGCAGATCGAGCGCGTGGTCGCCGCCGTCATCAAGGATTTCGAGCCGCGCATCGCCGCCGACACGCTGGCCGTCTCGGTGCGCATGGACCCGGACAACCACCACAACACGCTGCAGCTGACCATCCGCGGCCAGATGTGGAACCAGCCGGTGCCGCTGGAGCTGCTGCTCGCGGCCGACCTGGACATCGAGACCGGCAACACGCGCGTGCGCGACCTGCGCCCTTGACGCCGACGTCACCAGCCACCGCCATGGACCCCCGCCTCCTTCGCTACTACAACCAGGAACTGCGCTACCTGCGCGAGCTGGGCGGCGAGTTCGCGCGCGAATTTCCCAAGATCGCGGCGCGGCTGGGCATGGACGGCCTGGAGGTGGCCGACCCCTACGTCGAGCGCCTGCTCGAAGGCAGCGCCTTCCTGGCCGCGCGCGTGCAGCTCAAGCAGGACGCCGAGTTCCCGCGCTTCTCGCAACGGCTGCTGGAGATCGTCTACCCGAACTTCCTGGCGCCGACGCCGGCGATGATGGTGGCCCAGCTGCATCCCGTGCCCGACCCCAACCTGCTGAAGGCGCCGACGGTGCCGCGCGACAGCCAGGTACTGGGGCCGGCCAGCGGCAAGAGCCGCACGCGCTGCGAGTTCCGCACCGCCCACGCCGTGCGCCTGACGCCGCTCAGCGTGGCGAAGGCGGAGTACTTCCTCAACGTGGCCGATCTCGGCCTGGCCGGCCTGCAGCTGCCGGTGCGCCCGCGTGCGGGCCTGCGGCTGCGCCTGCAGGTGCCGCCCGGCATGCCGATGGCGCAGCTTGACCTGGACGCGCTGTGCATCCACCTGGGTGGCCAGACCGACGTGGCGATGCGGCTGCACGCGCTGCTGCTGGGCAACACCGTGGCAGTGCTCGCGGGGCCGCCCGGCCAGCCGCAGGCCCGCCGCCTGCTGCCCGCCGATGCGGTGCAGCCGGTGGGCTACGCCGACGACGAGGCGCTGCTGCCGTCCACGCCGCGCGGCTTCGCCGGCGTGCGCCTGCTGCAGGAGTACTTCGCGTTCCCCGAGCGCTTCCTGTTCATGCGCATCGCCGGCCTGCGCGCCGCGCTGCAGGCCTGCCCCGGCAACGAGCTGGAGATCGTGCTGCTGCTGTCGGCGCAGGGCCAGGGCCTGGACGGCATGGTCGATGCGGGCAACTTCCTGCTGCACTGCACGCCGGCGATCAACCTGTTTCCCAAGCGCGCCGACCGCATCCAGGTCGACGAGGGGCACCACGAGTTCCAGGTCGTGCCCGACCGCAGCGCGCCGCTGGATTTCGAGGTCTACGACGTGCTGGGCCTGAACGGCTACGACGACCAGGGCAACGAGCGCCATTTCCTGCCGCTGTACGCGCCCAGCCACGCCACCTTGCCGGGCCAGCCGGCCTACTACACCAGCTGGCGCGAGCCGCGGCTCGCGTCCGAGCAGGCCCGCCGCGACGGGCCGCGCTCGGGCTACATCGGCTCGGAGGTGTTCGTCTCGCTCGTGGACACCAGCGAGACGCCCTACCCCGGCGCGCTGCGCCAGCTGTCGGTGCAGACACGCTGCACCAACCGCGACCTGCCCATCTTCCTGGGCACCGGCGGGCTCAGCGAGTTCACGCTCGACGCCGGCATCCCGCTGGCATCGGTGCGCGCCGTGGCGGGGCCCTCGCGCCCCCACACCTCGCTGCGCGAGGGCGGCGTGGCCTGGCGCTTCATCAACCTGCTGTCGCAGAACTACCTGTCCATCATCGAAAGCGGCGAAGGCGAGGCGGTGGCCGCGTTGCGCGGCCTGCTGAGCCGCTTCCCGCAGGGCGACGATGCCACCGTGCGCCGCCAGATCGAGGCGTTGCAGAGCGTGGCGGCGCGCCCGGTGGTGCGCCGCCACCCGGCGCCCGGGCCGATCGCATTCGCGCGCGGCATCGAGGTCGAGCTGACCGTGGACGAACTGGGCTACCAGGGCGGCAGCGCCCACCTGTTCGGCGCCGCAATGCACCACTACCTGTCGCGCCACGTGTCGATGAACAGCTTCGTGGAGACCTCGCTCCGGTCGCTCACGCGCGGCGAGATCATGCGCTGGAAGCCATCGCACGGAAAGAGGGCCGTGCTGTGACCGCCGCGGCCGACGGCTTCGAGGCCTGGCTGGGCGCGCTGGCCGCGCAACCCTGGCGCCACGACTTCTACCAGGCGCTGCGCCACATCGAGGCCGCGCACCCGCACCTGCCGCGTCTGGGCGAGGCCCTGCGGCCCGCGGACGAACCGCTGCGCCTGGCCCAGCCGCCGGAGCTGAGCTTCGCGCCGGCGTCGCTGCACAGCGTGGAGCACAGCAGCGCCGGCGTGGCCCGGCTGCAGCAGCGCATCTTCGGCATGCTCGGCCCCAACGGGCCCCTGCCGATCCACCTGACCGAATACGTGCGCGAGCGCGCCCTGCATGCCGGCGACGCGACGCTGCTGCGCTTCCTGGATCTGCTGACCCACCGCTTCGCGCTGCTGTTCTACCGCGCCTGGGCCCAGGCGCAGCCCGTGGTGGCGCTGGACCGGCCCGGCCGCAACGACTTCAGCGCCCGGCTGGGCGCATTGGTCGGCATCGGCGAGCCCGCACTGCACCAGCGCGATGCCGCCGGCGATGCGGCCAAGCTGCATTTCGCCGGCCGCCTGTCGCGCCAGGTGCGCGATGCCGACGGGCTGCTGCAGTGGATCCGCCTGGAGTTCGGCGTGCCCGTGCGCATCGAGCAGTGGCGCGGCCACTGGATGGCGCTGGGCCGCGACGAGCGCACCCGGCTGTTCGCGCCGCTGCAGCGCAGCGCCGGCCAGCAGCTGGGCCGCGGCGCGGTGCTGGGCAGCGCGGTGTGGGACGTGCAGCACAAGTTCCGCATCGTCATCGGCCCGCTGCGCGCGGCGCGCTACCACGCGCTGCTGCCCGGCGGCCGGGAGCTGGCGCGGCTGCAGGCGCTGGTGCGCCAGTGGGTCGGACTGGAATTCCAGTGGGACCTGCAACTGATCCTGGCCCGGGCCGACGTGCGCCCGATGCGACTGGCCCGCAGCGGCGAGCTCGGCCGCAGCTGCTGGCTCGGCAACTACCGGCCCTCGGCCGACGCGGACGACCTCGTCATCGATGTCGAACGCACCCACAGAACGACCACTCGACCCGCAAGGACGCCTTCACCATGAGCGAAATCAGCCGCGTTGCCCTGTTCGGCAAACTGAACCCGCTGGCCTACAAGGCCATCGAAAGCGCCACCGTCTTCTGCAAGATGCGCGGCAACCCGTATGTGGAGCTCGTGCACTGGTTCGTGCAGCTGGTGCAGAACAACGAGACCGACCTGGACGCCATCCTGCGCCACTACCAGGTCGACGCCTCGGCCATGGCCCGGGACATGACGGCCGCGCTCGACCGGCTGCCGCGCGGCTCCACCGCGATCAGCGATTTCTCCGAGCAGATCGAGAACGCCATCGAGCGCGCCTGGGTCTACGCCACGCTGCAGTTCGGCGAGGCGCAGGTGCGCACCGGCACGCTGGTGATCGGCATGATGAAGAGCACCCACCTGCGCAACGCGCTGCTGGCCATCTCCAAGGAATTCGCCAAGGTGCGCGCCGACGACCTGGCCGACAACTTCGCCAAGATCTGCGGCGGCACGGCCGAGAGCAAGCTCGGCGCGCAGGACGGCACGGGCATCGGCTCGGGCGAGCCCGGCGGCGACAGCGGCGCCATGGCGCCGGCCGCGATGGGCAAGGGCGAGGCGCTCAAGAAGTTCTGCGTCGACATGACCGAGCGCGCCCGCGAGGGCAAGATGGACCCGGTCACGGGCCGCGACGAGGAGATCCGGCAGATCGTCGACATCCTGATGCGCCGGCGCCAGAACAACCCCATCCTCACGGGCGAGGCCGGCGTGGGCAAGACGGCCGTGGTCGAGGGCTTCGCGCAGCGCCTGGCGCGCGGCGACGTGCCGCCGCAGCTGCAGGAGGTCTCGCTGCTGAGCCTGGACCTGGGCCTGCTGCAGGCCGGCGCCAGCATGAAGGGCGAGTTCGAGCAGCGCCTGCGCCAGGTGATCGACGAGGTGCAGGCCTCGCCCAAGCCCATCATCCTGTTCATCGACGAGGTGCACACGCTGGTGGGCGCCGGCGGCGCGGCCGGCACCGGCGATGCGGCCAACCTGCTCAAGCCGGCGTTGGCGCGCGGCAACCTGCGCACCATCGGCGCCACCACCTGGGCCGAGTACAAGAAGTACATCGAGAAGGACCCGGCGCTCACGCGCCGCTTCCAGGTCGTGCAGGTGCCCGAGCCCGACGAGGCCAAGGCCGTGCTGATGCTGCGCGGCGTGGCCACCGTGCTGGAGAAGCACCACCGCGCGCAGCTGCTGGACGAGGCCATCGAGGCGGCGGTGCGGCTGTCCCACCGCTACATCCCGGCGCGCCAGCTGCCCGACAAGGCCGTCAGCCTGCTCGACACCGCGTGCGCCCGCGTGGCCGTGAGCCAGCACGCGACGCCGGCCGAGGTGGAGGACTGCACGCGCCGCATCGAGGCGCTGGAGATCGAGGAAGGCATCATCGCGCGCGAACTGGCGGTCGGCGTGCAGGTGGGCACGCGCGGCACCGAGGTGGCCGAGAAGCTGGCCAGCGAGCGCGAGCGCCTGGTCGGCCTGCAGGCGAAGTGGAAGGACGAGAAGGCCGTCGTCGACCAGGTGCTCGCGCTGCGCGCCAGGCTGCGCCTGGAAGGCGAAGAGGCCAAGTCCGTCGACCGCGAGGCCGTGCTGTCCGAGCTGCGCGGCGCGCAGGAGAAGCTGGCCGCCCTGCAGGGCGAATCGCCGCTGATCATGCCCTCGGTGGACGCCCAGGCCGTGGCCAGCGTAGTGTCCGACTGGACCGGCATTCCCGTGGGCCGCATGGTCAAGAACGAGCTGGAGAACATCCTGCGCCTGGGCGAGACGCTGGGCCAGCGCGTGATCGGCCAGCAGCACGGCCTGGACATGATCGCCAAGCGCATCCAGACCTCGCGCGCGCGGCTGGACAACCCGAACAAGCCGATCGGCGTGTTCATGCTGTGCGGCACCTCCGGCGTGGGCAAGACCGAGACGGCGCTGGCGCTGGCCGAGGCGCTGTACGGCGGCGAGCAGAACGTCATCACCATCAACATGAGCGAGTTCCAGGAGGCGCACACCGTCTCCACGCTCAAGGGCTCGCCACCGGGCTACATCGGCTACGGCGAGGGCGGCATCCTGACCGAGGCCGTGCGCCGCCGGCCCTACAGCGTGGTGCTGCTCGACGAGGTCGAGAAGGCGCACCCGGACGTGCACGAGCTGTTCTTCCAGGTCTTCGACAAGGGCCGCATGGAAGACGGCGAAGGCCGCATGATCGACTTCAAGAACACCATCATCCTGCTCACGTCCAACGCCGGCTCCGAGCTGGTGATGAACATGTGCAAGGACCCGGAACTGCTGCCCGATCCCGAGTCGCTGGCCACCGCGCTGCAGGAGCCGCTGATGAAGATCTTCCCGCCCGCGCTGCTGGGCCGTCTGGTGACGATCCCGTACTACCCGCTGTCACCCGAGATGATGGGCAAGATCATCCGGCTGCAGCTGAACCGCATCAAGAAGCGGGTGGAGGCCAACCACAAGATCCCGTTCCACTACGAACAGGAGGCGGTGGACCTGATCGTCAAGCGCTGCGACAACCCCGAGGCGGGGGGCCGCATCATCGACTCGATCCTCACCAACACCGTGCTGCCCAAGATCTCGGTCGAGTACCTCTCGCGCATGTCGCAGGGCCAGGAGCTCCAGGGCATCACCCTGGGTGCGTCGGGCGGCGAGTTCACCTACCGCTTCGACTGACCGACCCGGGCTGAACGCGCAGGCTCCAGGAATCCAACATGGCGACCAACCAGTCCCTCGAGGCCGTCTTCATCTCGTCCGAACCGTCGGAGGACCTGCTGTTTCGCCGCATGCAGGGCCGCGAGGAGCTGGGCCGCCTGCCAGAGTACCGGATCGAGCTGGCGCGCCCGCAGGACAAGCCCCCGCTGCAGGTCGACGATTTCCTGGGCACCAACGTCAGCGTCAAGGTGGTGAGCGCCGACAAGAGCGAGCGCTTCTTCAACTTCTGGGTCGTGGCAATGGAGCAAGGCGGCGTCGCCAACGGGTTCGACGTCTACCGCATGGAGCTGCGGCCCTGGCTCTGGCACCTGACGCTGAGCGCCGACAGCCGCATCTTCCAGGAGAAGGACGCCAAGGAGATCATCCAGGCGGTGTTCGCCGAGTACACCACCCAGCAGGTCTCCGACAAGCTGACCGCCACCTACCGCAAGCGCGACTATTGCGTGCAGTACCGCGAGACCGACTTCGCGTTCGTCAGCCGGCTGATGGAAGAGGAAGGCATCTACTACTACTTCACGCACGAGCAGGGCCAGCACACCCTGGTGCTGTGCGACAGCGACAGCGCGCACAAGCCCCTGCCCAAGTCCACGCTGACCTGGGCCCCGGCCCAGGAAGGCGACCAGCAGGCCGACGACCTGATCCTCAAGTGGCGCCGGGTGCACACCATCCAGCCGCTGACCTTCGTGCACGACGATTTCGACTTCGGTGCGCCGACCACCTCGATGCGCAAGCAGTCCTCGCGCTCGGTCACGCACGCCACGCCGCAGTCGGCCAACCCGCTGGAGGTCTACGACTACCCCGGCCGCTACGTGGACCCGGGCCTGCCGGACGCCAAGATGTCCGCCGCCAATGGCACGGCCAAGACCGAGGCCGCACGCCTGGCCAAGCTGCGCGTGGACGCCTGGGACTCGTCGGCCCAGGTCTGCACCGCGCTCACCGCCTACCGCGGCGTGGCCTGCGGCTCCACCTTCAGGTTCGCCGGCCATCCGGACAAGCCGGCCAACGTCGAGTACCTGATCACCACGGCCTCGTACGAGCTGGACTTCAGCGCCTACGAGGCCAACGCCGCAGACACCTCGGCCGGTTTCAGCGCGCGCATCCAGGTCGTGCCCAAGACCGTGGCGTTCCAGCCGCAGCCGCGCCACCAGCAGCCCATCGTCCATGGCCCGCAGACGGCCACCGTGGTGGGCGCCAGCGGTGCCGAGATCGCCACCGACAAGTACGGCCGCGTCAAGGTGCAGTTCCGCTGGGACCGCGTGGGCAACAAGGACGAGAAGAGCTCGTGCTGGGTGCGCGTCAGCTACCCCTGGGCCGGCAAGCAGTTCGGCATCATCGCCCTGCCCCGCGTGGGCGACGAGGTGGTGGTCGAGTTCCTGGAGGGCAATCCCGACCGGCCGCTGATCACCGGCCGCGTCTACAACGCCGACAACCTGCCGCCCTACACGCTGCCGGCGCAGGCCACGGTCAGCGGCATCAAGACGCAGTCCAGCACCAAGGGCTCGCTCGGCAATGCCAACGAGCTGCGCTTCGACGACAAGAAGGGCAGCGAGTACGTCTGGTTCCAGGCCGAGAAGGACATGCACAGCTGGGTCAAGAACGACAGCTTCGCCTCGGTGCTCAACAACCACTGGAGCGATGTCACCAAGAACTACTCGCTGAAGATCGGCGGCACGGCGGACATCGCCATCGCCGAGGCCACCAAGCTCAAGGTGGACAAGGACGTCAGCGCCACGCTGGGCGCCGACCTGCACATGGCCGTCACCGGTGCGCTGGGCCTGGAGGTCAGCGACGCCATCGACATCAAGGGCGCCCAGGCCATCGCCATCACCTCCGGCCAGGCGATGGACCTGAAGGTCGGCCAGACCCTGGCGATGACGGCCACGTCCAGCGTCAGCCTCAAGGGCATGGGCATCGTGATCGACGGCGGCACGCAGATGACGCTCAAGGCCGGCGCCGGCACCATCACGCTGGGCCCGACAGGCGTCACCATCGACGGCCCCATGGTCAAGATCAACTGCGGCGGCGGCGGGGGCGCGGCCACCGCGGCCAAGGCCGCCGCGCCGCCCAAGCCCGTGGCGCCGGCCGAACCGACCAAGAACAAGGACCCGCTGCCCGCCGCCGATGGCGGCAGCGGAGCCAATGCCTGATGTCCACGCCCGCCGCCGCCACGCCTGCCGCCCTGTCGCCCGCGCAGCTCAAGGCCGCGCTGTGGGCCGACGCCGCGCTGCGGGTCTACGCGCTGGTGCTGGGGCGCAACGTGCCCGGGCTGGCCGGGACGCTGGCCGAGGCCGATGCCGCGCGCGCGCTGGACAGCTACGACTGCCTGTGGCCCGGTGCGCTGGCGCCGCAGCAGCGGCGCCAGGCGCCCTACCTGGTCGCGCTGCGGCAGGACAGCCCGTTCACCGACTGGCTGCTGCAGCAGGCCGCCGCCGATTTCGGCGAATGGGGCGTGCTGATGCGCTCGTCCGCCAGCTTCCTCGCGCTGCGCAGCCACTGCCGCGCCCTGTGCAAGGCCCGCCTGGGCAGCGGCCAGGAGATCGCGCTGGACTGGATGGACCCGCCGGTGCTGCGCGCGCTGCTGTCGCTGGCCAGCGCCGACCAGGTCGAAGAGATGCTGGCGCCCATGCAGGGCCTGGTCGTCGTGGGCACCGACGCCTGGACGCTGTGCGCACAGCAGTTCGGCCGGCTGACCATGACGCGGCAACCCGTGATGGCGGCCGCATGACCGGCCACAGCCGCGCGCACGGGTGCGCCAGCCTGCGCGCCGTGGAGGCCTGAGGTGGCGCTGCAGCTCACCCTGGAACAGCAGCGGGCGCTGGAAGCGCTGGCGCTGCAGCGCGACCTGGCCCAGGTCGGCGCGGCGCTGGCCCGCGCCTTCCCCGAGGCCGCCGCGCGCATCGGCGAGCGCCAGGCCGCGCTGCTGGAACTGGGCTGGCGGCGCGCCCAGGCACTGGGGCTCGCGCACGCACTGGCGCTGGCGCGCTACCTGGCCGCGTGGTTCGTCTTCGGCGTGGAGTTCGAGACCAGGCCCGGCTTCGAGTGGGCGCAGCAGGCGCTGGTGCAGGACCAGGCCAGCGAAGGCTTGCGCGTCTTCCAGCTGGGCCGCCGCAGCCGCGAGGAGCTGCAGCGCCACGCCGCCAAGCCGGGCACCGGCCTGCCGGCACCGGCGGTGTTCGATGCTGCGCTGGCGTTGCTGGACGCCGAGCTGGCCGGCCATGGCGCGATGGGCAGCCTGCTGCCGCGCGAGCGCCTGGTGCTGGGCAGCGCCTGCGACATCGACGCGGTCGACGTGACGCAGATCGAATCTGGCGTGCGGCAGCACTACGCCGTGGAGCAGGGCCGCTGGCAACGCGTGCCCACCGGGCTGGATGCGGAGCTGCAACGCGTGCTGTCCACGCAGGGCAACGCACCGCTGCCGGCGCAGCTGCATCTGCTGGGTGCCGCCGACAGCAGCCAGGCACGCCTGCGGCTGCGCTGCCTGGCCCGCCATGTCTGCGATGCCAAGGTGCATCCGCTGGTCAATTTCAACGGCGTGCACGGGCACTACGACCGGCGCGGCCCGATGACGCAGGACCTGCTGGTCACGCTGCCGCACGAGCCGCCCCGCGCCGACGGCCCCGCGGCCATGGCGGCCGGCAGCCCGGCCGCGTTCAGCGAACTGACCGTCGCCGGCTGCGGGCTGCGCGACAGCGGCGCGCCGATGGGCGAGCAGCACGTGGCGCTGGCCGTGTACCCGCCCGAGCAGCACATGCTGGCGTGGCGCCGCGAACCGTCGCCCGGCTTCGACCTGCCCGCCCAGGCGCCGCCGCCCGCGGCCGCGCCGCGCGGGCGCCGCGAATGCGATGGCAAGGCGCAGGACGTGCAGGCCCTGCAGGCCGGCCTGGCGCAACTGGACACCCAGCTGGCCGAGGGCCTGGCGCGCCTGTTCATCGCCTGGGAGCGCGAATCGGGCGTGGAGAGCGGCCGGCTGCAGGCCGAGCCCGCCGTGCTGGCCGGCGGCGCCGGCCTCACCTGGGGCTGGGCGGCCAGCCCCGATGGCCTGGCCGCGGCGCCGTTCTACCGTGTCGCCGGCCTGCTGGACCTGGTGGCCTGCCAGCTCGACCTGCGCCTGTCCGGCGAGCTGGCGCTGCAGGGCACGCGCAGCCGCCTGCACCTGCACTGCGCCGCGCGGGAAGAACTCCGGTTCGACGCCCAGCGCGGTCCGCGGGACGACGACCTGGCGGCGGTGTTCAAGCCGGCGCAGTGCGTGTTCCGCCACCCCTTCGTGCTGCACCTGGAGAACATCGCGACGCCCGAACTGGCCATGCTCGACGCCCTGCAGCCGGTGGCCGGCGCGGTGGTCGGCGCGGCCGGGCTGCGGCCGCACCCGGCGGGCGCCGGCCTGCAGTGGTTCGCGCGCATCGCGGTGGAGCCGGTGGTCGCCACGCTGCACCTGCACGATCCGCTGCTGGGCCAGCAGCGCCTGCTGCCGCACCCGCTGCTGCCGGCCATGACCCTGGTCGACTGGAGCCTGGACTGATGGACCGCCTGCTCGTCGTGCAACTGGAGGCGCAGGGCTGCGATGCAGAGGCCTGGCTGAACGGCTTTCCCGTGGCGCGCGTGGACGCCGGCCGGCCGCGCAGCAGCGTGCCGGTGCACGAGTACACGCTGGCCGGCGAGAACCGCCTGGAGCTGGTGCTGTTCCCGCGGCCGGCGGCCGAACCGGCGGCGCTGGCACCCGCGCCGCTGGCCTGCATGGCCGACGGCCACCAGCGTGCGCACCTGCGCGTGCTGCTGCCGCGCATCGGCAGCGCGGCCGACGAAACGCAGGCGCGCAGCCTGGCGCAGCTGGACTGGAACCCCGCCGCCGGCACGCAGTTCGTGGCGCCGCTGCGCCTGGTGCAGGACGTGACGCTGCCCATCGGTTTTCCGCGCTGGCGCTGGCTCAACGCGCCGCCCGTGCCGGGGCCCGCGTCGCCCGCCCTGCTGGCCATGGCGCTGGCCTTCGTCACCACGTTGGCGGACGACTTGAGCCGCGGCCAGACCGACAGCTTCATGGCCGCATGCAGGCTGCGCAGCGAGGAGCTGGCCCAGGCCTACCAGCGCGACGCGGAGACCGAGCGCGCCCGCCTGCGCGAGGCGCTGCTGCAGGCCCATGCGGCCCAGGGGCTGGCATGGCCCGCCCCCGTGGCCGCGGACTTCGCGCTGCGCCCGCTCGCCGGCGGCCGGCTGTTCGAGGCGCTGCGCGCCGACGGCACGCCCGCGCTGCAGAGCGCGTCCGGCGCGGATGGCCGCACCTGGGCCCTGCCGCTGCGGTTGACCGCCGTCGAAGGCACGATGTATGTCCTGCGCTGACCGACCCGCGCAGGCCTGAGACCGAGAGGAAAGAACCCGTGATCACGCTGACCGTCATCTCCTACAACGGCGCGCCCGGCGACAGCGGCCTGAGTGCCAGCTTCGACGAACTGGGTGGCACCATCGGGCGCGCGGACACCAACCAGATGGTGCTGCCCGACCCGGACCGCGCCATCTCCCGCGTGCACGCGCAACTGGTCTTCCGCAATGGCGGCTTTGCCGTCGTCGACCGTGGCTCCAACCCGATCCTGGTCAATGGCCAGGCGGTCGGCAACGGCCGCGAACAGCGCATCCAGGCCGGCGACCAGATCCAGATCGGCGGCTACGTGCTGGCCGTGAAGGCCGGCGCGCCGGGCGCGCAGGCGGCGTCCGGCAGCGACCCGTTCGCCGACCTGCTGGGCCCCGCATCGGCCGCCAGCATCGAGCGCGCGGGCGGCGCCACCCCGCTGCGCGACCCGCTGGCCGGCCTGGGCTTGCCGCCGGCCGCGCCGAATGCCGGCGGCCAGCGCGCCATGCCGGCGCCGCCCGCCGCACCGGCCATGGCCGGCGGCATCCCGGAAGACTGGGACCCGTTCGCGCCGGAAACGCCGGCCCCGGCCTCCAGCGCCAGGCCGGGCTTCGGCGCGGGCAACCCGCTGGGCCTGGACCCTGGCGCCGCGTCCGCCGGGCCGCTGATCCCCGGGATGGGCGGCGCCGCCGGCGGCGAGAGTTCGCTGGACGATCTGTTCGGCCTCAAGGCGGGCGGCGGCACCGGTGCCGACCCCTTCGCCAACTCCGCCCTGAGTGCGCCGGCGGCTCTGCCCAACATGGCGGCCGATGCCGACCCGATGGCCTCGCTGAACGCCGCGCCCCGCGCCAGCGCCGCGGCCGCGCGCGACGATTTCTCGGAGCTGAACCAGCCGTTCTCTTCGCGGCTGGCGCCTTCTGCCGCGCCGGCCGGGCCATCCGCTGCCCCATCCGCTGCCCCATCCCCTGCCCCAGCACCGGCCCCGATGCCAGCGTCGGCCCCCGCCGCTGCCCTGCCCGCCGGGGCCGTGCTGTCCTGGGGCCAGGAGCAGGCCGACACCTCGCACACGGTGATCGTGCCGGCCCGGCGCGCCGCGGCCGACCCGCTGGCGCCGCCCGCGCCCGCTCCCGCAGCACCGGAGCCCTGGCCGGAACCGGCGCCGGCCGCCACGCCCGGCCCGGCCGCAACACCTGTCGCGGCGCCTGCCGCTGCCGCCGGACACACGCCGGCCGCGCAGGACGGCGACACGGCTGCGCTGCTGGCCGCGTTCCGCGAAGGCCTGGCCGTGCCGGGGCTCAGCATCGACCGGCTCACGCCCGAGCTCATGCGGCTGGTCGGCCAGCTGATGCACTCCTGCGCAGCGGGCACGGTGGACCTGCTGGTGGCCCGCGCCGCACTCAAGCGCGAGGTCCGCGCCGAGGCCACGATGATCGTCGCGCGCGAGAACAACCCGCTGAAGTTCTCGCCCACGGCCGACGCCGCGCTGCAGCACCTGCTGTCGCCGCCCACGCGCGGCTTCATGCCGGCCGCGCAGGCCATGGACGACGCCTTCGACGACCTGCGCGCCCACCAGTTCGGCTTCGTGGCCGGCATGCGCGCGGCCCTGGCCGGCATGCTGGAGCGCTTCGACCCGGCCGAGCTGGAGGGCCGGCTGACGCAGCGCTCGGGCCTCATGTCCCTGCTGCCGGGCAGCCGCAAGGCGCGCATGTGGGAAGTGTTCACCGAGCACTACGCGCAGATCAGCGCAGAGGCCGAGGACGACTTCCACAGCCTGTTCGGCAAGGCCTTCCTGAAGGCCTACGAGGAACACATCGACCAGCTCAAGGAGCCCCGCCCGTGAACGCGCCCGAGCCCGAGGCCGGGCCCCTGGCCGAGCGCCTGGGCGCCAGCGGCACGCTGCCGCAGATCGCGCTGGCGATCATGTCGCGCGTGGGCGGGCGCAGCCACAACGAGGACGCCTGCGGCCACTGGCATTCGGACCGGCAGCTGTGCTGCGTGGTGGCCGATGGCGCGGGCGGCCATGGCGGCGGCGACATCGCCTCCAAGCTGGCGGTGCGCCACATCATCGAGCAGTTCGCCGCCGCGCCGCTGTCGCGTCCCGACGAGGTGCACGACCTGCTGCTGGACACCAACACCACCGTCATCCACCACCGCGCGGACGGGCCCGGGCAGGCCAACATGCACACCACCGTGGTGAGCCTGTTCATCGACCTGGAGCAAGGCCTGGCGCTGTGGGGCCACGCCGGCGATTCGCGCATGTACCTGTTCCGCGGCGGCCAGATGCTGGCGCACACGCACGACCACAGCGTGGTGCAGTCGCTGGTCGAGGCCGGGCTGCTGCAGCCCCACCAGATGCGCACCCACCCGCGGCGCAGCGAGCTGCTGTCGGCGCTGGGCACGCAGGCCGAGCACCTGCACATCACCACCGCCACCAAGCCCTGGCACCTGCAAGACGGCGATGTGTTTCTGCTGTGCACCGATGGCCTGTGGGAATACGTCAACGAGGTGGAGTTCAGCGCCAGCCTGGCGCGCGCGGCCGACCCGCACGCCTGGCTGACGGCCCTGGAGCAGCTGGTGCTGCGCAATGCGGCGCACGCCGGCAACGCCACGCACGACAACTTCAGCGCCATCACGGTGTGGATCGGCAAAGGACATTGAGATGAACCCACCCCGTTCGGCTGTCTCGCTCCGTGCAGACATGCCATACACCTCAGGGGCAGCCGCCACCGGCCTCGCAGAACCAGTGCCGCGGCCGCGCCGCGCCATGGACCACTGACATGCCCAACCAGGTCTGCACCGGCGCCCTGCTGCAATGCACCTTCGGCATGGCGCCGTCCACGTTCATCGCCACGCCCAAGATGGTCATGACCAGCAACATGGATGCCGGCAACATCATGGACAACAAGCCCATCGCCAACGTGCCGCCGTTCGGCATGTGCAGCTCGCTGGCCAACCCGAGCGTGGCCAGCGCCACCGCCGCCGCGCTGGGCGTGCTCACGCCCATGCCGTGCGTGCCGGTGTTCCCCGCGCCCTGGGTGCCGGGCGTGCCGACGGTGCTGCTCTCCAACATCCCCGCCCTGGACGACACCTGCAAGCTGATGTGCGCCTTTGCCGGCGTCGTCAGCATCAGCTTCGCAGGCCAGGTCACCCACCAGATTCCCTGACCGACAGGATCGTGAAACAACCATGACGTGGACCAACAAAGTCATCTGGACGGAGGGCATGTTCCTGCAGCCCCAGCATTTCCAGCAGCATGACCGCTACACCCTGTCGCAGGAACTGCAGCGCTCTGCCGCCCAGCAGGCCTATGGCTGGGGCTTCCTGAACCTGTCCATCGACAACGCCGCGCTGAACCTGGGCAAGATCGCGCTGAACGCGGCCCAGGGCCTGATGCCCGACGGCGTGGCCTTCGACATCCCGGGCCAGGACGCCGCGCCGGCCGCCCTGGACGTGCCGGCCGACGTGCGCGACCAGCTCGTGGTGCTGGCGCTGTCGCTGCAGCGCCCCGGCGTGGCCGAGACCGATGCCGAGGGCGACGCCGGCTCCATGCCGCCGCGCTACACCGCCGCCGAGATCGAGGTGGGCGACACCAACGTGACGGGCGAGCGCATGGCGCCGATCCAGATCGGCCGGCTGCACCTGCGCATCATGCTGGCCCGCGATGCGCAGGAAGGCTACGCCACGCTGGGCCTGTGCCGCGTGGTCGAACGCCGCGCCGACAACAAGCTGGTGCTGGACACCACCTTCATCCCGCCCACGCTGCACAGCGGCGGCAACGAGATCCTGGCGTCCTACCTGCGCGAGCTGCACGGCCTGCTGCACCAGCGTGGCGAGGCACTGGCCGCGCGGCTGGCCCAGCCCGGGCGCGCCGGTGTCGGCGAGATCGCCGACTTCCTGCTGCTGGAGGCGATCAACCGGCACGAGCCGCTGCTGGCGCAGTGGCGCCAGACTTCGATCCTGTCGCCCAAGGAGTTCTATTTCGGCGCCGTCTCGCTGGCCGGCGACCTGGCCACCTTCGGCGAACGACGCCGGCCGGCGGACCTGCCGGCCTACCTGCACGACGACCCGGCGCGCTGCTTCAAGCCGCTGATGGACAGCCTGCGCCAGTCGCTGTCGATGGTGATGGAGCAGACCGCCATCCCGATCGAGCTGCAGGACCGCAAGTACGGCATCCGCGTGGCCATCATCGCCGACGTGGCCCTGCAGCGCAGCGCCCAGTTCGTGCTGGCCGTGGCCGCGCAGCTGCCGGGCGATGCGCTGCGCGCGCGCTTTCCGACGCAGGTCAAGATCGGCACCGTCGAGCAGATCCGCAACCTGGTCAACCTGCAGCTGCCGGGCGTGCTGCTGCGGCCGCTGCCGGTCGCGCCGCGCCAGATCCCCTACCACGCCGGCTACAACTACTTCGAGCTGGAGACGCGCGGCAACGAGATGTGGCGGCAGCTGGAAAACTCGGGCGGCCTGGCGATCCACATCGCGGGCGATTTCCCCGGGCTCGAATTGCAATTGTGGGCAGTGAGGGCTTGATGCCATGACCCAGGACGACAGGAACGACCCGTTCGCGGCCTTCAATTCCGACAAGACGGTGATCAAGCCGTCGGCCGGGCGGGCGGCCGTGCGGCCCGCGGCCACCCCAGGCCCCCAAGGTGGCGGCGCCGACGCGCCGGTGCCGCCCGCGGGCGGCGCACCGGCCGGGCGCGATGCGCCGCTGGCGCTGGACGCGCTGAGCGCCACCGGGCTGAACCCGCTGGTCGCCGCCGCGATGCCGCTGCTGACCGCCGCGCCCACCATGCGCGCGACCGCGCACCATGCCAATCCCGCCGGGCTGCGCGAGGCCCTGGCCGACGGCCTGCGCAAGTTCGAGACCCAGGCCCGCGCGCAGGGTCTGCCCAACGAGCAGGTGATCGCGGCGCGCTACATCCTGTGCACGCTGCTGGACGAATCGGCCGCCAGCACCCCGTGGGGCGGGGCCGGCGCATGGTCGGCCCAGAGCCTGCTGGTGCAGTTCCACAACGAGACCTGGGGCGGCGAGAAGGTGTTCCAGCTGATGTCCAAGCTGGCCGAGAACGTGGCCGGCAACCGCAATTTGCTGGAGCTGCTGTACGTGGCGCTCTCCTTCGGCTTCGAGGGCCGCTACAAGGTCATCGAGAACGGCCGCGCCCAGCTCGACAGCGTGCGCGACCGCCTGGCCCAGATGCTCAAGCAGCAGCGCGGCAGCTACGAGAAGGCGCTGTCGCCGCGCTGGCAGGGCCAGCCGGCCGGCGGCGTGCGCCTGCGCGACGGCGTGCCGCTGTGGGTCATCGCCTCGGTCGCGGCGCTCTTGCTGACGCTGGTGTTCATCGGCCTGCGCTTCCAGCTGGCCGACCTGGCCCAGCCGTCCTTCGCGGTGCTGCAGTCGCTCGATGCCAAGGCCGCCCAGGTGGCGGCCCCCTCGGCGCCGCCGCCACCGCCGCCGCCCGCTGCCGCGCCGCGGCTGGCCCAGCTGCTGCAGCCGGAGATCCTGGCCGGCCTGGTGCAGGTGCAGGACTTCGCCGACCGGTCGGTCGTCACCGTCAAGGGCGACGGCTTCTTCGAGCCCGGCAGCGCCACCATCTCCAGCGCCGTGCGCCCGCTGCTGCCGCGCATCGCGCAGGCCATGGCCGAGATCCCGGGCCAGGGCCAGGTGCTGGTCACCGGCCACACCGACAACCAGCCGATCCGCACCGTGCGCTACCCGTCCAACTGGCACCTGTCGCAGGACCGTGCGGACACGGTCAAGGCCGAACTGGTCAAGACCCTGAAACCCGAACGCGTGCGCGCCGAAGGCCGCGCCGATGCCGAGAGCGTGGCCGACAACGGCAGCGCGGCCGGCCGGGCCAGGAACCGCCGCGTCGAACTGACGCTGTTCGTCAAGCCGGCCGAGTGAGGTACCCCGCATGAAAAAGATCCCTCAAGCGTTGCTGCGCCCGCTGCTGCATCCCGTGGTGTTCGGCCTGCTGGGCCTGCTGTGCCTGTCGGCCGTGGTGTGGTGGGTCGGCCCGCTGGCCACGTTCAAGGGGCACACGCCCCTGGGCAGCGAGGGCGCGCGCCTGCTCGTCATCGGGCTCATCGTGCTCGCCTTCGCCGCGGTGTGGCTGTGGCGCTGGCTCAAGCGCCGCCGCGCCAACGCCGCGATGCTGGCCGGCATCAAGGGCGGGGCTTCGTCCGCCGACCGCGAAGCCCAGGTGCTCGACCAGCGCTTCGCCGAGGCCCTGAACGTGCTGCAGGACAGTGCGCGCAAGACCGGCAGGCGCGGCCTGTTCAACCGCGGCCAGTACCTCTACGAGCTGCCCTGGTACGTGTTCATCGGCGCGCCGGGCTCGGGCAAGACCACCGCGCTCCTGAACGCCGGCCTGACCTTC
Source organism: Pseudorhodoferax sp. Leaf274 (assembly GCF_001422445.1). Taxonomy (GTDB): domain Bacteria; phylum Pseudomonadota; class Gammaproteobacteria; order Burkholderiales; family Burkholderiaceae_C; genus Pseudorhodoferax. Next base: position 306,931 of record NZ_LMNA01000030.1, on the reverse strand, counting down.
CCGCTGGCCGGCAAGATGGGCCAGGCTTCCGTCAAGGGCGTGGGCGGCACGCGCAACTGCGACTGGTGGTTCACCGACGACGCAGTGCTGATCGACACCGCCGGCCGCTACACGCTGCAGCAGTCCGAGCAGAAGACCGATGCATCGGCCTGGGAGAGCTTCCTCGCGCTGCTGCGCAAGTCGCGCCCGCGCCGGCCCATCAACGGCGTGATGCTCACGGTCAACGTGCAGGACCTGCTGCAGCAGAGCCCGGCCGACCGCAAGGACCACGCGATGCGCCTGCGCACCCGCCTGCAGGAGCTGCACGAGCGCCTGGGCGTGCGCCCGCCGGTGTATGTGCTGGTCACCAAGACCGACCTGGTGGCCGGCTTCAACGAGACCTTCGGCGACCTGGGCAAGGAAGAGCGCGACCAGGTCTGGGGCTTCAGCTACACCTACGACCCGCACGGCACCGACAGCCCGATGCAGCAGTTCGGCAGCGAGTTCGCGGCGCTGGAAAAGCGCCTGCGCGACCGGCTGCTGGACGCCATGCAGGCCGAGGGCGATGTGCGCAAGCGCGCGGCGATCTTTGCCTTCCCGCAGCAGTTCGGCGGCCTCAAGGGCCTGCTGGGCGGCTTCCTGGAGCAGGTGTTCGACGGCGGCGCCGCGCTCGAGCAGCGCGCGCTGCTGCGCGGCGTGTACTTCACCAGCGGCACGCAGGAGGGCACGCCGATCGACCGCGTGATGGGCACGCTGGCGCGTACCTTCGGCGTGAACGGCAAGGCGCCGCCGGTGGCGTCGGCGCGCGGCAAGAGCTTCTTCCTGAGCCGGCTGCTCAAGGAGGTGGTCTTCGCCGAGCAGGGGCTGGTCGGCGAGAACCGGCAGGCCGAGGTGCGCCGCCGCCGGCTGCGCCTGGCCGGCGTGGGCCTGCTGGCGCTGGTGAGCCTGGGCGTGCTGGCGGGCTGGGGCGTGAGCTACAGCCGCAACAAGGCCTACCTGGCCGAGATCGAGGCGCGGCTGCCGGAGGTCAAGCGCGCGGTCGACGCCCTGCCACCGGCCGCCAACGGCGATGTCACGGCCCTGCCGCAGGTGCTGAACCAGGTGGTTGCCGCGCCCGTGCCCACGGGCTTCGCGCTGGACGCGCCGCCGCTGCTGAACACGCTGGGGCTGTACCAGGGCGACTATGTGGGCGCCGGCGCCAACATCGGCTACCAGCACCTGCTGGACCATGCGCTGCTGCCGCGCGTGGCGCGGCGCCTGGAAGAGCGGCTGCGCGCGGTCAACCGCAACAACCTGGAGCTGGCCTACGAGGCGCTCAAGGGCTACCTCATGCTGTACACGCCCGAGCACTTCGATGCCGAGGCGCTGGCCAACTGGGTCACGCTGGACTGGGACATGAACCTGTCGGCCACGCTCAGCGCCGAGCAGCGCGAAGCCTTGAGCGCACACCTGCAGGCCGCGCTCTCGCGCGGCGCGCCGGCCGCCCTGGCGCCGATCGACCGGACGCTGGTCGCCAACGTGCGCGACATGCTGGTGGCCTACCCGCTGGAGTACCGCGTCTTCAGCCGCCTCAAGCGCGCCCGCGTCGGCAGCGACTTCCCCGAGTTCTCGGTGGCATCGGCCGGTGGGCCCAACGCCGCGCAGGTGTTCGAGCGCGCCAGCGGCCAGCCGATCACGCGCGGCGTGCCGGGGCTGTTCACGCGGGAGGCCTACTTCAAGACCTTCAAGGGCTCGGTCACGGCGGTGGCCAAGCAACTGGCACAGGAAGAGCGCTGGGTGCTCGACGTGAAGACACCTGTCAACGCGCTGGGCAAGGCCAGCGTCGGCGCCGAGGACCTGGACACCCGCGTGCGCCGCCTGTACCTGCAGGAATACATCAAGGTGTGGGACCAGTACCTGGCCGATGTGCGGCTGGTCAAGCTCGGCGGGCTGGACCGCAGCCTGGCCGTGGCGCGCGTGCTGGCCGCGCCCGATTCGCCGCTGACCGCCTACCTGCGCGCGGTGGCGCGCGAGACCCAGCTGGAGGCGATGGCGCTGGAGGCCGCCAAGGCCCCGGGCGCCGCGGGCGCGCTCGCTGCCACCGGGCTGGCCGGCCAGGCCAGCAAGGCGCAACAGGCGCTGGCGGCATTGGCGGGCGGCAAGCCCGAGGCCGACAGCGGCAGTGCGCCGGGCCGCCCGATCGAGGCCATGGTCGACGACCATTTCGCCCGCATCCACCGGCTCGTGGCCGGCACGCCTGCGCCGATCGAGGAAACGATGAAGCTGTTCAACGAGGTCTATGTGCAGCTGACCGCGGTGGACGCCGCGCAGAAGAGCAAGTCGCCCCCGCCGCCGGGCGCGGGCGGCGGCGCGGCCAAGGCCGCCGCGGCGCTGCAGCCCGAGCCGATCAAGTCCATGCTCGAATCGCTGGCCGACGCCGGCGCCAGCCAGAGCCGCACGGCCGAGCGCCAGGGGCTGTCGGCCGAGTTGCAGCCCATCGCCAGCTTCTGCAGCAAGACGGTGGCGGGCCGCTACCCGTTCGCACTGGGGTCCAAGTCCGATGTGCTGCCGGACGACTTCGGCCAGCTGTTCGGCGTTGGCGGCATGCTGGACGAGTTCTACCAGCGCCGCCTGGCCGCCGTGGTCGACACCGGCGTCACGCCGTGGGCCTACCGCCCGCTGACCGATGGCAGCAAGCCCGCCGGCGGTGCCGCGCTGGCCGACTTCCAGCGTGCCGCGCGCATCAAGGAGGCCTTCTTCCGCAACGGCGGCAAGCAGCCGGGCTTCAAGGTCGACCTGCGCGTGCTGGAGATGGGCGAGGGCATGAAGGAGCTGACGCTGGACATCGATGGCCAGCCGCTGAAGTTCTCCGCCGCCAGCACGGCAGCGCAGACCGTCACCTGGCCGAGCAGCAAGGTCGCCTCGCAGATCCGGATCCATGCCGACGCCGACGCACCGCAGCTGTTCGAAGGCCCTTGGGCGCTGCTGCGGCTGATCAACAGGTTCGAGGTGCAGCCCTCGGCCCAGCCCGAGCGGTTCACCGTGCTGCTGGACCTGCAGGGCAAGAAGGCCAAGCTGGAGGTGATCTCGGCCAGCGCCATCAACCCGCTGCGCATGCGCGAGATGCAGACCTTCCGCTGTCCCGATGCGCTGTGATGCAGGGCAACGCTTGCACTGCGCACCGGGAGGCGCCGTGCGCCGAAGCCGGGCCGGTGCGCCGCGCGTGAAGGCTGCGCAGTCGGCCGCGGGCGGCGGCTCAGGCCGCCACGCTGGCGCTGCCGGACAGCCCGGGCGCCGCCAGCAACGCCAGCGGGCACGGCTGGCCGCAGCTGCCGGCCGGCAGGCCCAGCTTGGCGTTGGCGCTCAGGGCCAGCAGCATGGCCAGGGGCGGGACGCCGGCCAGGTTGGCGCTGGCCACGGCCTGCAGGTTGAGGGCCACCGGCGGCACCGCCGGCACGGGGGGCACCGGTGCCGCCAGCGCTGCCGTGGCTGCGGCCTTCGCCGTCACGTTGAGGTTGGCCAATGCGGCCAGCGGCAATCCGGACAGCGCGGCCTTCAGGCTGGCCATCGCGTTCATGGCCAGCAGGTTGACGCCCAGGCCTGCCTGGACCGTCGCCACCATCGACACCAGCCCGGACAACTGCAACAGCGCGGGCAGGTTCAGGCTCAGCGACGGCAGGCTGGCCACCATGCTGGCCAGCGCCGTGGCCGAGGCATTGGCCGCCAGTGCGCCCTGCGCGTCCATGCGCAGCCCCAGCGCCGCCATGGCCGCCGCCACGGCGGAGACCTGCACGGCAGCGCTGGCCGATGCGTCCAGCCTGGCCTGCAGCGCCAGCAGCGCGCCGCTGGCCCGCAGGTCGATGCCGAACGCGGCCTGCACCGAGAGCACCAGGGCGGCCAGCTGCGTGAGCCCCGTGAGGCCCAGCGTGACGTTGGCCAGCGGCCCGGCCTGCAGGGCCAGCATGCTGCCGGCGGCCTGGAACGATTGCACCGTGGCCGCCAGGCTGGCCTGCAGCGACGCCTGCACGGCCGGCGCCATGGCCGCCGTGAGGCGCATGCCCATCGCCGCCTGCAGGGATGCCGACAGGCTGGCCATGGCGGTGAGGTTGGCCGTCAGCGCAGCCTGGGCGGCGGGCATCGGCCCGAAGCCGCCGAGCGCCGGGCCGGCGGCCACCGCGAGCAGGCTGGGCGGCAGCGGTGGCACCAGGTGCAGTGTCGGCGGCAGCAGCGTCAGCGAAGCCACCAGGCTGCCGAGTCGGGCAGAGCAGAAGCAGGTCATGGCAGGCTCTCGGAAGGAACGGCGCGGCCATGATAGCGAGCGCATGGACCAGCGTGGCCGCCCATGACGGCGCCAGCGCAGCCGGCTGGTACGGCAAGCTGCCCAGCCTGGGCGACTTCGCCTCGCGCCGGCTCGATCCCGGCTTCATCGAGACCTGGGACCTGTGGCTGGCCGAGGGCCTCGCCGCGTGGCGCGGGCGCGAGCCCGCCACCTGGCTGGAGCGCTACCTGGCCAGCCCGAGCTGGCGTTTCGTGCTGGCGCCCAGCGCATTGCCGCTGCCGGCAGGCAGCGGCTGCTGGGCCGGCGTGCTGATGCCCTCGGTGGACCGCGTGGGCCGCTACTTTCCGCTCACGCTCGCGCTGCGCCTGCCCGCCCTGCCCGCCACGCCGGGCGCGGTGGGCGCGCTGCTGTCCTGGCTCCAGCGCCTGAACGACCTGGCGCTGGATGCGCTGGACGAGGACTGGACCGCGGAACGCCTGGAGACCGAGCTGCTGCGCCTGGGCGGCCCGGCACCGGCCACGCCCGAGTGGACCGATCCCGCCCACGCGCCCGGCCTGGGCCGGCTGGCCCCGGGCCAGGCCTGCTGGATGCATGGCGACGCCCACGGCGCACTGCGTGCCCACACGCGCGAGGGCATGCCGCGCGGCACCGATTTCGACGCGCTGCTCGGCGCCCGCGTACCGCCAGCGGGCGAAGGCTAGGCCATGCCCGCGCCCACCCGCTTCCCAACACCGGCACCTTCACCGACACGGACGGCGCGCCGCGCTGCGCCGTGACCACCACCACCCCTCCAAGGAAGACACCATGAGCGACGAACTGAACTTTGGCGGCATCGACGCAAGCGCTCCCCAGTGGAACGCCCGGCGGCCCATGCGCATCGCCATCCTCGGCGACTTCGGCGCCGGCGCGCTGCGCGGCCGCCTGGACAAGGGCGCCGCGCTGGCCAGGCGCAAGCCGCTCAAGGTGGAGTTCGACACGCTGGAGGACGCGCTGGCGCGGCTGGACCTGCGGCTCACGCTGCCGCTGGGCGCCGACGGCGCGCCGGTGGAGATCGCCATCACCGAGCTCGATGCCTTCCACCCCGACACGCTGTACCGCGAGGTCGAGGTCTTCTCGGCGCTGGCCGCGCTGCGCAAGCGGCTCAACACCCCGTCGACCTTCGCGGCCGCCGCGGCCGAGGTGCAGGGCTGGGGCGGCGACGCCACGCCCAGCGCATCGCGCATGGCCCGCCAGGGGCGCGCGCGCGGTGCGGCGCCATCGGCCGGTGCGCGGCTGGACGACTTCGCGCGCCTGACCGGCCGCCCCGGCGTGGCGGCGCAGGCCGACGATTCCATCGACGCGCTGCTGCGGCGCATCGTCGGCCCATTCGTGCAGCCGGCCGCCAGCCCGAACAAGGACGCGCTGGTGGCGACGGTCGATGCGGCGCTGGCCGATGCCATGCGCGCCGTGCTCAGCCAGGGCGACTTCCAGAACGCCGAGTCGCTGTGGCGCGGCGTGGACTTCCTGCTGCGCCGCCTGGAGACCAGCCACGCGCTGCAGGTGCACCTGATCGACATCAGCGCCGAGGAGCTGGCGGCCGACCTCAGCGCGGTGGACGACCTGGCCGAGTCCGGGCTGTACAAGCTGCTGGTCGAGCAGCCCGCGCAGGACGCCGACGGCGGCTACAGCTACATCGCCGGCTGCTACCAGTTCGAGGCCAGCCCGCCGCACGCCGAACTGCTGGGACGCGCCGCCCGCGTCGCCGCGCATGCCGGCGCGCCGTTCATCACGGCCATCGCCAGCGACGCCTTCACCGACCGGCGCGAACCGCCGCACCGCCTCGTGCGCGAGGCGTTCGCGGCGCTGCGGCAGCTGCCCGATGCGTCGTACCTGGCGCTGCTGGCGCCGCACTTCCTGCTGCGCCATCCGTACGGCAAGAAGAGCGATCCGATCTCCAGCTTCGCGTTCGAGGAATTCAGCCGCTCGGCCGGCCTGCGCGGCATGCTGTGGGGCCATCCCGCGCTGCTGGCGCTGTGCGTGCTCGGCGTGCGCGGCGGGCAGCTGGCCATCGGCGACCTGCCCTTCCATTTCTACGTGGACGCCGACGGCGACAGCATCGCCCTGCCCTGCACCGACCGCCTGATCGGCACGCAGGCCGCCAGCCTGCTGCGCGACTACGGCATCAACGCGGTAATGGCGCACAAGGGCGAGGCGCTGGTGCGCCTGGCCGGGCTGGAGGCCGTCAACGGCGACGGCCTGGCCGCGGGCCCGGGCGCGGCGCCGCGCAAGGCGCCGAGCGACAGCCGCGGCGCGGTGGGCAGCAAGGTGGCAGGCAAGGTCGGCGTGGACTGGTCGCCCGCGCAGCGCGGCGCCGGCACCGTGGCCGTGGGTGCGGCCATGCCACCGGTCGCCGATGCGCCGCCGCGGGCCGTCACGCCCGATGCCCCGGACGCGGGCGCGCAGGACGGCGGTGCCGGCCTCCAGGCCGAGGCAGCGGACACGCCGGATGCATCGGCTGCACAGGATGCGCTGCCAACGCCACAGACCCAGGAAGCCCAGAACCCCGCCGTCGATGCCGCGCAGAATGAACTCGATGCGCTGCTGGCCAGCTTGGGCGACGACAGCCCCGCGGCCGACCCTGGCGCCGAGCCCGCGGCGGAGCCCGAGATGGACCCCGAACTCGAGGCGCTGCTGGCCTCCCTGAAGTGAGCATGCGCGGCGTCCGCCCCCGGCACTGCGCCGGCGCCGGGTCGCCGCGCGCGGGCGCGCCAGGTTCAGCCGATGGCCTTGATGATCGCCACGGTGGCCCAGCCGTAGAACGCGATCGGGAACAGCACCACGCACCAGCGGTCGATGCGGAAGGCCAGTTCCTCGCGCCCCGTGACCTCGAACTTCAGGCACAGCGAGGACATCAGCAGCGACACGAAGATGAAGGCCAGCGCCACCATGTGCACCTGGTCTGCCACCGTCATCACGCCCGAGTCGGGCACCGACGAGGCCGCGATGAACGCGCTGGCCGCCACCGCGAACAGCGAACCGACGCCCATGCCGAAGCGCGCATCGAGGTCCGACGGCTTGACCATGAACGCCACGAAGGCCACGGCCGTGGCCAGAAGCACCGTGCTGAGCAGCTTGATGGCCGAGCCGTAGCTCTCGCGGTGGATCTCCATCGACATCACGAAGCGCGAGAACTCGGACCGCGCGTCGGTCGGCAAGGACGGGTCGCCGTAGTTGGTGCGGTAGACCTTGGGCACGACGCTGGTCGTGAAGTTCGACTCGGTCCAGCCGGCCATGTCGATCTCGTCGCCCAGCCGCGAATTGGCGGTGTCGGGCACGAACACCAGCTCGTCCTGGGACTTGCCGCTGTCCTCGATGTGGACCTGCATGGTGTGGGCATCGAAGGGGAAGTTGGCCAGCTCCCAGTTCTCCGACATGGTGGCGCGCACGCGGACCGACGCATAGCTGATGTCGCCGATCTTCTTCTCCACCACGCTGCTCTTGTCCTCGATCTTGCCGTTGATGAGCTCGACGCTCTCCAGCGGCTTGTAGTCTTCCAGCGCACCCGTGGCCTTCCAGCGGAACCACAGGAAGAAGTCCAGCGTGTACTTGTTTTCCTTGAAGTTGAGATCCTGGATCTTGTTCACATAGCTGCCCGCGACCACCTGGCCGGGTTCGGCCAGCGCCGCATGCGATGCCAGCACCAGCAGGGCCGAGAGGAGCGGTGCGGCGCAACGCTTCAAGATATTCATCATCAGGTTCGTGCTCCTTGGAAAGTGCGCGATTATGAAAGCGCACTCCGTGCTTCGCAACGCGATCTTCACGCCCCATCCGCGTGCCCGCGCCGGCGTTGTCCGGCCCGGGTCCATGCAGCAGAATCGACCGCCATGTCACCGCAGCACCCATGACCCATCCGACGCCTGAAGACGACGACGACCGCACCAAGATCATCGGCCCGCGCGCGGCGCCGCAGCCGTCGCCGCCACCTGCGCCAGCGCCCTCGCCGGCACCCGCACCCGGGCCCGTGGCAGCCCCCGCACCCATCCCCGTGCCCGTCACCGCGCCAGCGCCATCCGGTGCGCCCGCAGGCCCGGTGGCCAGCAGCTCGGGCGACAGCGGCAACGCGCTGCAGGTCGGCACGCGCCTGAACGAGTTCGAGCTGCGCAACGTGCTGGGCGAAGGCGGCTTCGGCATCGTCTACGACGCCTGGGACCACTCGCTCGACCGCAAGGTCGCGCTGAAGGAGTACATGCCGTCGTCGCTGGCCGCGCGCAGCGGGCAGACCCAGGTGCACGTGAAGTCCGAGCGCCACCGCGAGACCTTCGAGCTCGGTCGCAAGAGCTTCATCAACGAGGCCAAGCTGCTGGCGCAGTTCGACCATCCCTCGCTCGTCAAGGTCTACCGCTTCTGGGAGGCCAACGGCACGGCCTACATGGTCATGCCGTTCTACGAAGGCACGACGCTGAAGGACCGGCTCAAGGAGATGGGCGGCCCGCCCGACGAGGCCTGGCTGATGGACATGCTGGGGCCGCTGACCGAGGCCTTGTCGGTGATCCACGCCGAGCGCTGCTTCCACCGCGACATCGCGCCCGACAACGTGATCCTGCTGGCCGCCACGGGCAAGCCGCTGCTGCTGGACTTCGGCGCCGCGCGCCGCGTGATCGGCGACATGACGCAGGCGCTGACGGTGATCCTCAAGCCGGGCTACGCGCCCGTGGAGCAGTACGCCGAGGCGCCCAACATGAAGCAGGGCGGCTGGACCGATGTCTATGCGTTGGCCGCCACCGTGCACTTCGCCATCATGGGCCGCACCCCGCCGGCGGCCGTGAGCCGGCTCATGAGCGACCACTATGTTCCGCTGGTGCAGGCGGCCGAGGGGCGCTACAGCGCGCGCTTCCTGCAGGCGCTCGACAAGGCGCTGATCGTGCAGCCCGAGGCGCGCACGCAGACCATCGACGCGCTGCGCGCCGACCTCGGTTTCGGGGAAGCCAGCCACGCACCTGTGCCGGCCCGCCAGGGGCCCGCATCGGCGTTCGGCGACACGGCGATGCCGGGCGACGCGCCCACGCGGCTGCAGCAGACCACGCCACAGGTGCCCGCCACCCACCTTGCCGAAAGCAAGCCCAGGAGCAAGGCCCCGCTGATCGGCGGCCTGGCCGTGCTGCTGCTCGGCGGCGGTGCTGCGGCGTACTTCCTGAGCAGCCGCACGCCACCGCCTGTGGCCAGCGCACCGCAGGTGGCGGCGCAGCCCGCTGCACCCGCCCCCGCGCCGGCACCTGCACCTGCCGTGGCCGCGGTGCAACCGCCGCCCGCGCCTGCCGCCACCGTGCGCCGCTTCGATGCGCAGCAGGAATTCGAACGCGTGCTGGCCGGGCAGACGCCCGGCTTCGACGTGCAGGCGCGCCCGACCAAGCCACAGCTGCGCATCGGCAAGGACAGCCTGGGCTTTTCGGTCAGCAGCGCCCGCGCCGGCTATGTGCAGGTGCTGGTGCTCGGGCCCGATGGCTCGCTGCTGCAGCTGTTCCCCAACAGCCAGGCCAAGCCGCAGCGCATCCAGCCCGGCCAGACGCTGCGGCTGCCGCAGGCCAGCTGGCCGCTGGAGACCGTCGAGCCCGCGGGCGCCGAGCATTTCCTGGTGGTGGTGAGCGAGCAGCCGCGCGACTATGCCGCGCTCAGCACCGAACGCGAGTACCTGTTCCTGAAGCTGCCTGAAGGCGCGCGCGCCGATGCCTTGCTCGCCCAGTGGCAACGCCCCACGCCGCTGCTGGTGGGCACGGCGCCGCAGAGCTGCATCGGCGATGGCTGCGACGCCTACGGCGCGGCGCGCTTCCGCGTCGACGTGGTCCGGTAGGCCGGGCCTGGCCGGGCCCGGCGGCCTGGCTCAGGGCAGCTTGCCCGTGACCGCCAGGCGCAGCGCCATCACCTGGTTGCGGTTCCCGATGTTGTCTTCTCCCAGCAGCCCCAGGCGCTTGGCCGCGGCATCCCCGCCCAGCGCCCAGTAGAAGTTCCAATGGTCCACCTTGACGTCGTTGGGACACGGCGCCATGCCGGGCGGTGCCTTCAGTGCCGGTGCGGCCAGTTGCTTGTCGAGAATTTCCAGCACACGCTCCGGGTAGTTGGGCAGCATGGTGCTGACAAACAGCGGGTTGTAGTTGTTGCTGCCCCAGCGCATCCAGCCCAGGTCCCACACAGTCTTGCGGTGTTCCTCATCACTGCCGCGTTGCTTGAGCGTGTCCCGAGCCGTCGTGTCATCGGTCTGCGACACCACGGCCCGCGTGAAGCCGGCCAGCTTGTCGTCCTCCTCGGTGCAGAAGATGTCCTCGAAGTTTTTCGAGTAGCACGCATAGACCTGCGCGACGGTGAGCTGGCGCGCCGCGAACTTCATGAACTCGGCCGAGCGGCGCGCATTGGCCAGGCCCTCGTCGAGGTCGCCCACGTCGGCATCGGGCGTGACACGGCGCATCTCCTCGTGCGCTGTCTTCATGCCGGCCATCAGTTCGTCGATGTTCAGCCGCTCCACGCGGTCGGCCATCTCGGGTGACAGCTTCTCCTGTGCCGCGTCCGTGGCGGCCAGGATGGCGTGGGGCGGGCCCATTTCGGACCTGCGGCCGCGCAGGCCTTCGCGCGTGGGCAGGATGTTGCCGTGGTCGATGGGCACGAGCTTGTTGTTGGCGTCGAGCAGGAAGTTGCCCATGTGCCGGTCTGCGTGCAGCGCGATCAGGTCGAACACGGCCTTGCCCTGGATCTCGTCATCCGACACGTTGGTGTTGAGGATGGAGAGGGCCTCTTTTGCGGCGTCGGCGGTCCAGATCTTCCCGGTGACGCCGCGCGCCCTGATGTTCTGGTCCGCCTGGTCCATGGGCGAGATGCCGCCCTTGACGAAGGCCTGCACCGACGCCGTCGTCTGGCCGCCCCCCTGCAGGCCGATCTGGGCGCCATCCACCTTGACCAGCCGCGTCTTGGCCACGTTCAGGTCGATGCCCAGCATCTCCTGCAGTTTGTCGCCCATGACGCTGCCCATCATCTCGCGCGATGCGCCACCGCCGGCCTTGAAGCCGTCCACGGGGATCTCCGCGGTCATCGGCTTGACGACCATCTTGAAGTTGGCCTCGTCCGGCAGGGGCTGCTGGTTGTTGTCGGTCTTGTACTTGCGCCGCACGGCCAGCACGATCTCGCCGCCCTGGCCTTCCTTGAAGTTCTTGTGGTCCACGTTGTCGCGCTCGGACAGCGCCAGCATCATGTCCAGGTACAGCGAGGTGGCCTCGTTCTCGTCGGCGCGGGTCCAGGTGGCGGCGGCCTTGCCGGCCAGCGTCTGGGCCTTCTGGGCCAATTGCTGCACCGCCACGTTGGGGTAGGCCTGGTTGGCGGTCTGCAGCTGCAGCGCGTACTTGTTGAGCTGCAGGATGCGCTTGTCGATCTCGGCCTTGCGCTGGCGCAGGAAATCGCGCTTGACGGTCAGCTCGTCGATCACGGTGCGCGCCTCTTCCAGCTGCGCCGCGGTGAAGGGGTCGCGGTCCAGCAGCGGCGTGAGGCGGGCACGCATGATCTTGAGGTCGCCGCCACTGCCACCGGTCGAGAGCGCTGTCCAGTCGTTCGCATTGACGATGGCGTCGCGCTGGTTGCGCAGCTGCAGGCGCCGGGCCGGATCGCCCGCCTGCGTCTTCTTCGGATCGGGGGCCTGCGGGCGGTTCTGCACGGCCTGCTTGAGGTCGGCCAGCAGTTGGCCCATGGCCACGGATGCACGGTCGAACTTGAGTTGCTCGCCCAGCGCGTCGGCGTCGTCCAGCCGCGTGCGGAACGCCGGGTTCTCGGGCAGCAGCCAGGGCTGGGCCTTGAGCAGCTCCACCGTCTGCTGGCGCACCAGCGAGAACGCCGAGGCGCGCTTGGTCTTGCCCTTGCCCTTGATGGAGTGCTTGCGGACGTAGTTGTCGAGAAATTGCTGTTGTTTCGAGGACAGTGCCATCGGTCGTCTCCGGATCAGTAACGGTCGAAGCTGGCACCGAGGTCGGCGGCCATCTTCTGCAAACGGGTGGTGAGCGTGGAACGGATCTGCAGGTCCACGAAGCCGCTGTCGTCGATGTCCTGCATCAACGGTTCGCTGTTCACGTAGTCGAGGTACTCGTCGATGATCTCGCGGGCCTCGCCGTGCAGCGCCCGGCGCTGGTCGCCTTCGGCGTTGAGGGCCTCGTCGAGCTTGTCGATCAGGCGCTCGTCGAGCACGTCCAGCACCTCGTACAGCTGCTTGCTGCCGGCCTGGATGGCGTCGTAGTCCTCTTCCTCGGTGCTCTCGGCCAGGATGGCCGATTCGAGCTTGCGCAGCTCGCCCTGCACGAACTTGCGCACCTGGTCCCAGGCCAGGCGCGACTGCGTGAATGCCACCTGCGACACCGCCTTGGCGGACTGGCCTTCAGGCGCCACCGGCGCCGCGGCCGGCTCGCCGCCGCCGCCAGAGGCCGCCATCAGCCGCTCGGCCTCGTCCAGCAGCGCACGGGCCTGGGCGAAGTCCTTCTTGCGCGCGAACACGCCGGCCTCGCTCACCTTGAGCTTGATGTCGTCCGGCCCGCCCGCGGCCAGCGCCGTCTTCACGCGCGGCAGCAGCGCCGCCAGCCGCGCATTGAAGGCGCCGGCCTCGTCGCCCGCCGGCTGCGGCGCCGCACCGGGCAGCAGCTTCTCGAGCGAATCCATGCCGGCCAGCGCGGCCTTGTATTCGTTCAGCTGCGCCTTGCCACGCACGAACTCGGCCACGGCGCGGATCTTGGACACGTCGCCAGCCTGCGCCTTCAGCGCGGCCAGCACGCGCGGCTCCAGCGTGGCCATGCGGGTGTCGTACTGCGCCTTCAGCGGATCGGGCGGCTGCGGCGGGGCGTCGGGGATGGTGCCGGCCTGCGCCGGCGAAGGAGCGTTGGCGGCCTGGTTCCCGGCGCCCTCGCCCTCCTGCTCGGCCGGCTCGCCGTCGTCGTCCACGTCGCTCGGGTCCTCGCCGCGCACCCGCACCTTCAGCCGCAGCTCGACCTGCTTGAGCAGCGCGGCCCGGACCTTCTTGGCCAGGCCGCCGGCCTGCGTCTGCAGCACGAAGGTGTAGGCGTTCTCTTCCCAGATGCAGATGCCGGGGAAGAACTTGGCGGTCGCGCCGTCCAGGTAGTCGGTCATGAGCTTGCGCCGGGCCGGCGAGATGGCGCGCCTGGCCAGCATCACCGCCACCTCCTTGCCGGTGTTGGCCAGAAGCGCGTGCATCTGCTCGCCCTTCTTGACCTGGCGGATCAGCGGGACCATCTTGCTGGTCAGCAGCGCCGGCGAATCCTCGTCCTCGCCTTCGCTGGGCGCCGGGGCGGCGGCCTTCTTGGCCTGGGCGGTGCTGAGCTTGCGCTGCTTGTCCAGGGCCTTGTCCAGCCCGTCCAGGTAGGCCCCCAGCTCCTTGTCGCCCTTGCCCGCCTTGCGCAGGACCTCGGCCTGCTTCTCGATGTCCGCCAGTGCCGCCAGCTCGGCGTCGGGGCCGCTCTTGGCGGCGCGCTCCAGGTCGGCCAGCGCCTTGACCAGGGCCGCGTCCTTGAGGTTGCGGCCCTTGGAGAACTTCTTCCATTCCAGCTCGGTCAGATTCTTGTCGCTCATGCTCGGCTCCTCTGCGCCCGGTCCAGGGCGTGTGATGGTGAAAGATTCAGGGCAGCCAGCTCGTCGACGTCCAGCCGCTCCAGGCGGGCTGCCATCTCGGATGCACCAGCGCTTCGGTCAGGTCGATGTCGCTCACATAGCGCTCCTATCAGCCCTTCTATAGGGGCGCGAAATCGTGCAATAGCTCGCAGCAAATGACAAGCGGTAACACCCGTGCACGGATGTTCGCGAACATGCTGCGGCCAAGCTGCGCCGCCCGCCAGAGCGAGGAAATGCTGCTCGGTTTGAACGGATGCAGCGCTGGAAAAGTGTTGCGAAACACACGAATGCCTGCCGCCCGCAGACCCGGGAGCGACAATGCGCCGATGTTTGTAACCCGACGTATCGCGTTGTGCACCGTCGTGGCCATGGGCGTGCGCACCGGGCCTGCCGCCGCTGCCACGCCGCCCACCAGCGTCCTCACCACGCTGGACGGCGAGGCCTTCCTGCTGCGCGACAGCGCACGCCTGGCGCTGGCCGAAGGCGTCGCCCTGAAGGCCGACGACCTGTTCGATGTGCCTGCGCAGGCGCGCCTGGCCCGGCTGGAGCAGAACGACGGCGTGGACATCGCCCTGGGCCCGGACACCCGTGCGCTGCTGGCGCCGCGCCTGGCGGGTGCCCGCGGCGGCGCGCGCCTGTACCTGCTGTCGGGCTGGCTCAAGCTGAGTGCACCGGCCGGCACCAGGGCCCGCGTGCTGTCGCCCTGGCTGGATGTGTCGACCGCCGGCGGCACCGTGGTGCTGTGGCTGCACGCGGCGGGTGCCAGCCTGTTCGCAGAAGCCGGCGAGGCGACCGTGCAGCGCCCCGCAGGCGGCGAGGCGGTGGTGCTGCAACCCGGCGAGCTGTTCAGCGTTCCGGCCGGGGGCACGGCGCCGCCCGAGCGCGCCGACCGGCCCAGCCGCGCCTTCCTGGGCGCGCTGCCGCGCACGTTCATGGACAAGCTGCCCTCGCGGCTGGCCCGCTGGCGGGACCAGGCGGTCGAGCCGCAGGCGGCCGGGGCCTTGTCGTATGCCCATGCGCAGCCGTGGATCGATGCCGAGCCCGCGCTGCGCCGCGCCTATCTCGCGCGCTGGCGGCCACTGGCGCGCCAGCCCGAGTTCCGCCGCGGCCTCGTGTCCGGCCTCAAGAACCACCCCGAATGGGGCCCGATCCTGTCGCCGCCGGAACCGCGGCGCCCTCCCTACTGACCCACCACGACCGCGGAGCACCATGAAACTGCTACTCAAGTTCAACCTGATCTTCCTGCTGGTCTTCCTGGTCGGCCTCGCGGGTGCGAGCCTGGTGGCGCGCAACATGCTGCAGACGGCCGCGAAGGAGGAAGTCGCCGACCGTGCGCGCCTGTTGATCGAGAAGGCCAACGCCGTCAGCACCTACACGGCGGACCAGATCCGGCCGTTGCTGGAAACGCAGATGAAGTACAGCTTCCTGCCGCAGTCCGTGCCCGCCTATTCGTCGGCCGAGGTGCTGGCCGCGCTGCAGAAGACGTATCCGGAGTACGGCTTCAAGTCCGCCATGCTCAACCCCACCAACCCGCGCGACAGGGCGGTGGAATGGGAAGAGGACGTGGTGAACAAGTTCCGCAGCTCGCCCGACCTGAAGGAATTCGTCGGGCAGCGCGAGACGCCCACCGGCACGGCCTTGTACGTGGCCAGGCCGATCCGCATCGGCAACGCCGCCTGCCTGTCCTGCCACTCGACGCCGAGCGCCGCGCCCAAGACCCTGGTCGACCACTACGGCCCGTCCAACGGCTTCGGCTGGAAGCTCAACGAAGTGCTGGGGGCACAGGTGGTGTCCGTCCCGATGTCGGTGCCCATGCGCCGCGCCGACGAGGCGCTGATGGTGGTGGCCGGCGTCCTGGCGGCCGTGTTCGTCCTCATCGGCGCGGCGCTCAACTTCATGCTGTACAAGCTCGTGATCCAGCCGGTGTCGCGCCTGTCCGCCATCGCCGACAAGGTATCGCTCGGCGAGGATGCGCCGCAGTTCGAGCTGCAGTCCAAGGACGAGATCGGGGTGCTGTCCGAATCGTTCGGCCGCATGCGCAAGAGCCTGGACCAGGCCATGAAGATGCTGGACGCCTGACACGTCGATGGACATTCCCGAACGCATCGGCAAGTACAGCGTCTCAGAAGTGCTGGGCGCCGGCGCGATGGGCGTGGTCTACAAGGGCTTCGACCCGCACATCCACCGGCCGGTGGCCATCAAGGTCATCCACCAGGCGCTGCTGCGCGACCACGAAGCCAAGGACTCGGTCGTCGCGCGCTTTCGCAACGAGGCGCAGGCCGTCGGCCGGATCGCGCATCCGGGCGTGGTGGCGATCCACGAGTTCGGCGAGGACGCGGGCGACGCCTACATCGTCATGGAGTTCGTCGAAGGCCGCAACCTGGACCACGTGCTGGCCGGCACCGCCATGCTGGCCGACGCGCAGGTGCTGCGCATCATGGACCAGCTGCTCGACGCGCTGGCCGTGGCGCACGCCAACGGCGTCTGGCACCGGGACATCAAGCCCGCCAACCTGCTGCTGACCGCCGCCGGCCAGGTGAAGCTGACCGACTTCGGCATTGCCCGGATCGAGCACGCCGGGCTTACGCAGGCGGCGTCGATGATCGGCACGCCGGGCTACATGGCGCCGGAGCAGTACATCGGCGAAGGCATCGACCACCGCACCGACCTCTTCGCCTGCGGGGTGCTGCTGTTCCGGCTGCTGGCGGGGCGGCCCGCGTTCAGCGGTTCCGCCGAAGTCGTCATGTACAAGATCCTCAACGAGCAGCCGCCGCCCGCCAGCGTGGCGAGCGGCGGCATGCGGCCGGCGGCCTACGACGGCATCGTCGCGCGGGCCATGGCCAAGTCGCCGGCCGACCGTTTCGGCAGCGCCAAGGACATGCGCCAGGCCCTGCTGGACGCGGCCAGCGCGGCCGCGGCCGCCGCCAGCAGCGATGCCACGGTCATCGTCGCGCCGGAGCACTGGGCGCGCGCGGTGGCCACGGCGGTGCGCGAGCCGCGCCCGGCCGACGGCACGTCCCGCCCGGCGCACACCGCCGCGCCTGGCGCCTGGGATGCGGACCAGCTCAGCCGCGTCGAACGCGCCCTGGCCAGCCACATCGGGCCACTGGCCAAGATCATGGTGCGCAGGGCCGCGGGCAGCTGCAGCGACGTGACGAGCCTGGCGGAGGCCGTGTCGGCCCACATTCCCGAAGCCGCGCAGCGCCAGAAGTTCATCAGCGCCATCAGCGGCGGCACGGTCATGGCGGCGGCCACGGGCAGCGGCACCGGAGCGGGCCGCACCCACGCGCAGCCGGGCCCGGGCGCCACGGCTGCGGCCAGCGCTGCGGGACCGGTCGCCAGGGTGGCGCTGGGCGAGGAATTCCAGGCCCGTGCCATGCAGCTCATGGTGCGCCGCATGGGCCCGATCGCGCGGGTGATGGTCAAGCGCGCGGCCGAGCGCAGCCAGGGCGACCAGGCGCTGTTCGTCGCCGCGCTGCTGGACGCGGCGCCGCCCGCGGACCGGGCCGCCCTCGCCCGCGACCTGGGCGACGGCGGCTGAGTAAGCGCGGCCTGGCAGGCCGCGTCGGCTTAGCGTGCGCTCAGCGCGTGGCCTGTGAGGCCTGTATGGCCTGTGCGATGAGCGCCTCGCAGCAGTCGGCCACCCGGTCGATGGCCGTGGCCTGGTCGTAGCCGGCATGGCGCGCGGCGAAGGCGCGCGCACCCTGCGCCAGCGCGGGCTCGGCCAGCAGCGCCGCCAGCAGTTCCTGCACCTGCCCGGCCGACTCCGGCGGCACGGCCGCCGCAGCCTGCAGGCCCGCGACACGCCGCGCGGCCATGGCCTGCTCCATGTGCATGGGCAGCAGCAGCTGGGGCTTGCCCGCCAGCAGCATGGCCGCCACCGTGCCGGCGCCGCCATGGCCGACGGCCAGGTCGCACTGCGCGCACATGGCGGCCATGTTCAGGGGCGCAGGGGAAAACCGCAGGCGCGCGGAGCCGAAGCGCAGCATGGTCTGCTGGGACGCGCCGGCAACATGGGCCAGCACCCGCGCCGGCGTGCGCTGCAGCGCCGCCAGCACCGATTCGATCTGCGGGTAGCCGGCGTGCAGGTAGACGAACACGCGCGGCCCATCGCCGCCGGGCCAGTCCATGTCCACCCCGCGGCCCAGCGAGAAGATGGGGCCGACGAACTCGGCCCCGTCGCGGCCGGGATAGTGGTCCAGCTCGGCGAACGTGCAGAGCATCTGCGCATCGCATTCGGCCAGCTCGGACAGCGCACCGAGCTGCGGCGCACCCAGCGCCTGCAGCACGCCGTTGGCGCCCGCCACGACCTGGGCCTCGGAATCCTGCACGCGGGCGGGCTGGCCGGGCTGCCACCAGACGAACGAGGGCATGGGCCGTCCCGGCGGCGGAATGCAGAAGCCATCGCCCAGGTTCAGCCGCCCGAGCCGCAGCCCGCGCGTGGCCAGCAGCGCGGTGGGAGCATGGTCCATCACGACCAGGGCCGGCTGCAGCAGCGACAGCAGGTGCCGCCAGGCGCGGCAGATGCCCGTCAGCGCCGTCGGGTGGAGATAGCCGAAGCGCATCAGCAGCTCGGCATAGTGGATCGCCGGCGGCAGGTTGTGCAGCCGTCCCAGCCACAGCGGCGCCTGCACGGCCGCGATGCCGTGCGGCGTCAGCAGGGATTCGACTTCCATCAGGTCGCGCACGGCGAACACGGGCTCGTGGCCGCGCGCCCGCAAGGCCAGCGCGACCGGCAGCAGCCGCGACAGGTGGCCATACGCGCCACCCAGTTCCCACGCAATGAGCACCCTGGACATGCCGGGAGCATACGTGCAGCGCCTGCCCCGTCCCGCAAGCCGCGGGTGCCCACGGCTGGCCCGGCACGCAGCGCTCGGCAACGAAGCTCCCTTCAAGCTGCGGTGCTGTCCCACAAGGATGGGCAGGCACGGGGCCTAGCCTCGCTGCAACCACTTGCCACCGACCATGCCAGACGTCAACTCCGCGGCGCTGCCCACGCCGCAAGCGATCCCGGATCCGGACCGCACCCCGCGCCTCCCGCTGCCCTGCAGCAGCACTTGGCAACGCTTCATGCAATTGGCCAAGCCGTTCTGGCTCGGCAACGAGCGGTTCAAGGCCTGGAGCCTGCTGGCCGCCCTGGTCTTGCTGATGCTCTGCGAGACCCGGCTGGCGGTGCTCCTGAACGACGAGGCGGGCGAGCTGATGTCCGCGCTGGCGGGCCGCAACGCGGACCGCTTCTGGCATGCGGCGCGGATGACCTTGCTGCTCGTCGGGCTCGCCGCGCCCTGCTACGCCGTCTACTACTTCATGCGCGACACGTTCGCCAACCACTGGCGGCGCTGGCTGACCGGGCGGTTCCTCGATGGCTACCTGGCCGACCGCCGCTACTACACCCTGGGCCAGCATGACGAACTGGACAACCCGGACCAGCGCATCGCCGAAGACATCAACACGTTCACCGCGCGGTCGACGCACTTCCTGCTGATCCTGATCGGCTCGGTCATGCAGCTGGCGGCATTCAGCGCCGTGCTGTGGTCGATCTCGGAGGCGCTGGTCGGCTTCCTCGTGGTCTACGCGCTTGCAGGAACGGTGGGGGCGATGTACCTGTTCGGCCGGCCCCTGATCACACTGAACTTCGCCCAGTTGCGCAAGGAGGCCGACCTGCGCTTCAACCTGATCCAGGTGCGCGAGAGCGCCGAGTCGATCGCGTTCCACCGCGGGGAGGCGCAGGAGCGCTCGCAGATCGACGCGCGCTTCGCGGCCGTGTTCAGCAACTGCGCGCGCCTGATCCGCCGGCAATGCGCACTGAACCTTTTCCAGCGCGCGTTCACGCAGCTGACCCTGGTGCTGCCGGCGGTGCTGCTTGCCGCCGACGTGCTGGCCGGCCGGCTCGAGGTGGGGCATGCGGTGCAGGCCGCCGGCGCGTTCGCCATGGTGCTGGGCGCCGTCGCGCTGATCGTCGACAACTTCGAGAGCCTGAGCCGCTTCGTCGCGGGGATCGACCGGCTGCACGAGCTGTCGCAGCAACTGCTCAAGCCGCGGCACGAGGGCGGGCGCGAGGGCGCTGCGTCCGTGCAGGAACATGCGGCGCAAGGCCCGGGGATCCGGCACGACGCGGCCGACTTCATCGGCGCGCAGCAGCTGTGCGTGGCGGTCCCGGGCTCGCAGCGCATCCTGATCGAGCAGCTCAGCTTCGCGCTGGCGATGGGCGACGCGTTGCTGATCACGGGCGTGAGCGGGTGCGGCAAGAGTTCATTGCTGCGCGCGCTGGCCGGGCTGTGGCGCGAAGGCTCGGGCCGCATCTGCCATCCGCCCGGCGAGCAGCTGTTCTTCCTGCCCCAGCGGCCCTACGTCCGCCAGGGCAGCCTGCGCAGCCAGTTGCTCTACCCCTGCCCTGATGCGCAGGTCGGCGATGCGGAGCTGCTGAGCGCACTGGCCGACGTGCAGTTGCACCATCTCGCCCACGCGCCGCAGGGCCTGGATGCGGATCGGCCGTGGGACAAGCTGCTCTCCATGGGCGAGCAGCAGCGCCTGGCCCTGGCGCGGGTGCTGGTGCACCGCCCCGCGGTGGTGGTGCTGGACGAAGCCACCAGCGCATTGGACGCAGAGAACGAATCGGCGATCTACGCCCGGCTGCGGCGCAGCGGGGCCTGCCTGATCAGCGTGGCCCACCGGGACGCCGTGCGCAAGTTCCACACGCACCACCTGGAACTGACCGGCGAGGCACGCTGGCAGTTCTCTGCCCTGCCGGGCCGCGCCACATAGCGCGCAGCGCCACGGTCGGTGGCGCCCCATCGAGTGGCCGTCAGCGCCCCCAGGTCACCACATGGGGCGTGCGTCCCTGCGCGCGGCCCGGTCGGTGTCCCATGGCCCCAGGCGATCGTGGCGCAGGGCCTTGCCGTTCGCGGCCAAGCCGAGTTCCGCATGCAGGCCTGCGGCCATGCGCTTGGCGGCACAGGTCGGGGACTCCATCTGCTGGATGGGTTCGGCGGTGTCGAGACGGTCGTGTTGCATGCGGGCATGCTGCGGCAGTGCGCCCCGGGTGCCGCGTCGGCGCTGCCCTGATCGGCGCGTCGGCGGGCGCCGTCATGGCCGATGCGGGCTGGCCTATGCCGCGGTGTCCCGCGCGGCGCAGGTGACGGCCTGGGTCCACACCAGTATCCAGTCGAGCGCTTCGTCGAGCGCTTGCGCGTCGGTGCGTCCGCTGCGCCGCAGGACCGAGAAGGAATGGTCGGCGCCGTCGATGTCGGCACGCGTCGCCGCCGCCCCCAGCCGCTGCAGCAAGGCCGCGTGCTGCGGCGCCTCGGCCAGGGCGTCGCGCGTGCCCTGCACGAACAGCATGGGAACGCCGATGTCGAACAGGTGCGGCGCGCGGTCGAGCGACGGCTTGCCCGCGGGATGCAGCGGAAAGCCGAGGAACACGAGGCCCAGCACGCCGGCCAGCGGCTCCAGCGCCTGCGCCTGCGATGCCATGCGGCCGCCGAAGGACTTGCCACCCGCGAACAGCGGCGTGAGCGGCCACAACTGGTTGGCCTGCCCGACGACCGCCCGCACGGTGGCCTGGGCCACGGCGGGTGCGTCCACCCGGTGCCTGCCGGCCTCGGAATACGGGAACTGGAAGCGCAGCGTGGCGATCCGCCGATCGGCAAGGCCGGCAGCGACACGCTGCATGAACACATGGTCCATGCCCGCGCCAGCGCCATGGGCGAACACGTAGGCCGCATCGGGCTCGCCCCCGCCCGTGGCCACGGCGCCGACCGATCCGCTGCCCGGCACCTCGATCCTGAACCGGCGTTCGTCCATGGCCGGCCCCTCAGCTGGCGCCGCCATCGAACACCGACAGGACCAGCGTGTGGGACGCGCCGATCCACAAGGCCGCGTCGCGGTGGTCCCGCAGCGGATCACCCGTGTTGGGGTGGACGAAGACGTCCAGCGTCCCGTGGTTCAAGGCCAGCCAGCCGACCACCCGCGCGAAGTCCGCCGTGCCGATGCCCAGCTGGTAGCTCCACATCGGGTGGGGCCCGACCGGCTTCTCGTGGAAACGGCCCATCTCCAGCTTGCCGGCGAGCTGTGTCTCGATCGCCTGGCGTAGCTGCAGCGCTTCCTGCCGGGAGCCGGTGTCGAAGTAGACGTGGGCATGCCAGTTGCGGATCAGGGAGGAATCGCGGAGTGCAGATGGCATGGTCGGCAACGTGCAACGGGAGGGAGGACGGTAGCGTAGCAGTACAGGAACTTCGATCCCTCGTACCACAGCGCCACGCCTTCGTCCGCGCTGAGTTCGCTCTTCACCATCGACCCAAGCGGTTGCGACTGCCCCTGCGCATGTCGTACCACCGCTTCATGGTCCATCGCGATGAATACCGGCGGGTGCCTCCCAAGCCGAATGGGAACAGTAGCGCAGCCCTGTGACGCGGCCGTACACCAGCACGTGCGCTCGATCACCCACCACAAACACCACCACAGTCGCGACCATTCACAGCGGTGCGCGCAACTTTCGAACGCGACGGCATGTCGCGACAACCGGCACTTGTAGGTGTCGGCCAGTGCCCGAAAGCTCTGATGGATCGGAATGCGTCAAAGCTGCCCGCGCGGCACCATCACGCCCGGCCAACGGGGTTGAGTGCACGGACGGTCGTCGGTCCCACCCAGCGGCGTCTGCGAAGACCCGGCAACGCGGTCTTCGGCACGCCAACTGATCGGTGTTCGAGCTGCCATCCGACATGTAGGCCGCGCAGATGTCCTAGCCTGCAATGGCAATCCAAGGAGGCATGCAATGGCGAACATCAGGAAGCTCGACCCGACGGGTGAACGGGCCTCGGCCACCGAGGCGATGGAAGCAACGCCCATCAGCGGCAAGGCGCATGAGTACCGGGCTGACGGGGATCACCACCCGCGCCAGGATGCGACGGCGGTTGAGGGCGGCAAGACCGGTGCCACCGGCCGGGCCGCGTCGAAACCAGACACAGCGCCCAAGGCTGAAGTCCCAGCTGAGCGTCACATCAGCGAAGGCATTCCGGGTGCGGGCGGAGCGCCTGAAACAGACTCGGCACCGAACGCGAAGTCGGACCGCGACCCGCGCACCTGACGATCGCCCTGCCGACGGCAACCGGCGCGCATCCCCGGACCGGGGAGCTGGGTCAACCTTGCCGCCGGTCTGAGGAGGCAACAGTTGTCAATGCGTCTGTTCCGCAGGAATGCCCGTTGTCGGCTGCACTGCCTTCCATGTCTCCATCGGAAGAAGCTTCAGTCCGCCGCCCGCGTCCGCGCTTCCAGGCACGTCGCCGTGTCCACAGCGCCCATGCTGCGCGCCAGATCAAGCGCCGACAAACCCTCCGTGCTTCTTGCGTCGACGTCGATTTCCTGCGCCAACAAGACTTGCATGATCTCGAGCCGGTTGAACATGGCGGCGAACATCAAGGGCGTCTTGCCGCCCGGTGCAGCGAATCCTGGATTTGCACCATGCGACAGCAGCAGCTCCACGATGGGCAGGTATCCCTTGTACGTAGAGGCGCCCAGCGGCGTCTGCCCCATGTCGTTGTAGCGATCCGGATCCGCGCCGGCTTCCAGCAGGGCTTTCGTCGCATCGACGTGCCCGTGGTAGGAGGCCAGCATCAACAGCGTGTCGCCCTTGTGGTTGCTCATGTCGGGTGGCAACCCCTTTTGCAGCAGCTTGGCGAGTGTCTGTGCATCACCCGTTCGCGCGCGCTGGAACACTTCCTGAGCGAATGCAATGAACTCTTCATTCGACGCGGGTGCACTGGTGGTGGTGGAGGTCATGTTCGTTCCGGGTGGTGCAGGTCAGGGAGTGCTCGGGGGGGGACGAGAGATATTGACCGGGAAACCGCGTCAAAGCTGTCGGACGAGCGCGTATGCGCATGCATTCCTCGTTGGACTGCGGCGCGTGCTGACCATGCCGCGGCATCGGCGACTACCTGCCTGACAGCTCAGCGTGGTCCGCTGGGCGTACTCTTGCGCTCGCAGTGAACGGCCCTCGTTCGGGGAGGCCGCTTTCAGACCATGCTGCGCTTGCACCAAAGGATTCCATCGATGACGGCCGCGACGTGGGATATTTTTGTGGGCGCATTGCTGATCCTGATGGCCATGTCCGGGAGCCTGCTCAAGACGCTTCCGATGAGCGCTGCCGCGCTCTATCTGCTGATCGGCTACATGGTCGGCCCCAGCGTCCTTGGATGGTGGCAACTGCAGATCCATGCCGACGCCCGGTGGGTCGAGTTGATCTGCGAAGCCACGGTGCTGATCTCCTTGTTTGCCGTGGGCCTGCGGTTGCAGGTGCGCACGTCCTGGAACAGCTGGCGGCTCCCGGTTGCGCTTGCGACAGTGGCGATGGTGATCACGATCGCCGTGGTCATGGGTGTCGGACTGGCGCTGCAATGGTCGACGGCCAGTGCCCTGTTGCTCGCCGCCATCCTGGCTCCTACGGACCCTGTCCTGGCGTCCGACGTCCAAGTCCAGCATGAAAAGGACAACGACGAGCTGCGGTTCGGCCTCACGGCGGAGGGAGGACTGAACGACGGCACCGCGTTTCCGATGGTGCTTCTCGCCCTCGGCCTCGTGGGCCTGCACGGCCTTGGCACCGGCGGCATCCGATGGATCGCCCTCGACGTCGTGTGGGCGATCACCGGGGGCCTGGCACTGGGTTGGAGTTGCGGCGCGGCTGCGACCCGCCTGATGCTGTACCTGCAAAGCCAGAAGCAGCAGGCAATGGGGATGGAGAGTTTCCTGGCGCTGGGTCTCATCGCGGTGACCTATGGGATCGCGGTGCAGGCCCATGTGTACGGGTTCCTGGCGGTGTTCGTCGCGGGTCTGAGCATGCGGTACGTGCAGCGCGAGGCCGATGCCGAGGCCCGCCGCCAGAGCGACGAAAAGCCCCAGCCCGACCCTTCTTTGGTGGCCACTGCGCGGACCGCCAACCTCATGACGCGCGAGGTTCTTGGGTTTGCGAAGGAGCTCGAGAAGTTTGTCGAGCTGGCGGCCATGCTTGTGATCGGCTGTCTGCTTCGGCCCGCCATGTTCACGAGCCGCAACTTGCTGTTGGCCGCTGCGCTGTTGGCGGTGGCACGGCCCCTGTCGGTGTACATCACCACCTACTGGGGCAGATGGGCCCCTTCACAGCGAAGGCTGGCCGCATGGTTCGGCATCAGGGGCGTCGGATCGGTCTACTACCTCGCTTACGCGGTGACCCACGGCGCGGATTCCGGCGGCAGCGACGGGATCGCGGACGCGGTGCTGGTGGCCGTGTCCGTGTCGGTCTTCTTGCATGGCATTTCGGCGACACCGCTGATGTCGTTGTACCGCGCGGCGGTCCGGCATCGGAAGCAATGATCGGTTCGAGCGCGGGCACTCGGCCTTCGGTCAACCCATCGCGATGGGCTGCCCGACGATGGCCGACGCGGGCAGCTGAACATCGCCCTGGGGCACGCTCGCGCCCCAGTCGGCGCTGTGTTGGCGCAGGCTTTCCACGAGGTCGTCGGCCATCGCCTCCAGGAGCTTGACCTCTCGATCGGTCATCATCCTGGGCTGCAGGTCCAAAAGACACAAGGAACCCAGCAAATGACCGCTGGCGCTACGCAACGGCGCACCTGCGTAGAAGCGCACACCCTTGGCGGCCAGGGCCGGATTTCCGGCAAACCGGAGATCCCGGGCAACGTCCGGAACGACCATGGTCTGCGAGTTGGCCACGACGTGACCGCACATCGACAGTGACCGCGGCATGCTGAGGTCATCGCCAGACAGGGCCGCGCTCCCGCCCGGACCGGCGTTCGTCAGGGGACCTCGTGCAGAGCCGATGATCTGCCGATCATGGTCGATCAACGAGACCATCGCCAGCGGCACGTCGAAGATGTCGGCAGCGCGTTTGGACGCTGCATCGAACAAGGGAATCGCCCGGGCGTCGAGCGCACCACTCGCACGCAATGCCTGGACCCGGGCGCCGTCATCGGGCAGCACCTGCGCGGGCTCGTAGCCCCCCGCCAAGCGGGCGCCCGTCAACGCCACGATCCGCACCACCGCTTCGTTGACCGATGTGACCACCGCGTCGGCACCGAGATCCTTGCAAGCGTCTTCACCGAGCAGGTCGGCGGGCGCGTTCCAAAGGCCCAGGATGATTTGTGCATCGGGCCAGCGTCTGCGAAGCCGGCGACAGAACTGACGCGCAGCGATGCGCGGATCACCGCTGAAATACGACAGCAAAATGACCTTGGCGCCCTTGATGTCGAGGCGGCCGACGTAGTCGGCGCTGACCGTCGCAGCGGGGCGGTGGGCCGCCGGAATGCCTTCCAGCGAGAGCGCATGGGCGAGCATTCGCGCGGCGAGCGAGTCCACTTCCCACTTCGCACCCAAGCAGATTGCCATGAGTTGGCCGGAGCTTGCGGTGCTCGGATGTTGTTCGGAGACATCGTCGATGAGAGCGTTCATGCCGATCACCACGCGGTGGCGGTGCTGGGTCGTCGACGCAATCGCATGGTCATGGCTTGCCATGCGCAAGACCGGCATGCCCACCTGGTCGTAGAACGCGGTCACCTTTCCACCCGCCGTCTGATCGTGGGCCAACTCGGTCGCTTCCTCGACGTCGCCCGCCAGCAGGCGCTGGTAGATGCGCGTCTGCGTATCGAGAGCGGGTTGGCTTCCCAGCAGCACGTCCAGGAACTGCAGGCGCGGGAGGTAGCGGCCGATCACGAGCAGGCACACGGTCAGTGGCGTCGACATCACCAAACCGACCGGTCCCCACATGGCTGTCCAGAAGATGGCAGAGGTCATGAGCGAAATCGCTGACAGGCCCGTGCTGGCACCATAGAGCCACGGTGCAATGAAGTAACTGCTGATGAACTGCAGCGCACAGATCAGGCCGATCGTCCACAGGACCATGCCCCAGCCAGGGTCGATGGCGAACGCCAAGACCAGTGGGAACACCGACGAGAGCATCGGCCCGACATATGGCACGAACCGGGTGATCACCGCCGCCACGCCCCACAGCAGTGCACCCGGCACGCCGATCAGCCAAAGGCCCAAGGCGAAGGGCAGCCCGAAGCTGGCGTTGACGACCAACTGCATGATCAGATACTTGCTGATCCGCGCGCCGGCTTCGTCCATGGCATCCGTGGACCGCTGCAAACTGCCGCCCCAGAGCCGCAACATGCGGTCGCGCAGGTCGAGGCGGTCCAGCAGGATCAGCACGACGAACACCATGACGATGCCGGTCGTCGCCAAGGGGCCGCTGCCCAACTTCAGCCAGTCGGCCGCCTGTTCGATGACCGACTGCGGCGTCTCCTCGATCAGGACCCGTCGGGGCGGCAGATCGCCGGGCGCCTGGGATGCGGCTGCCGCAGGGCGCGGCGCCGCCACGACCACATTGATCTCGCGGCGCACGATTTCCAAGGTCTTGAACGCGCCTTCGAACATGCCGGGCCGGTCGACGTTCTCCCGCAGGCTCTTCAATTTGTCCGCGATGTTGCTCTGGTAGGTTGGAAGGCGGGCGCTGAGCGTGGCGATCTGGGTCGCCAGGAATGTGGCGCTCAAGGCAATCACGGCCAAGGTTGCGATGGCCACGACGATCACGGCCGGTGTTCTTGGCAGACCAAGCCGCCTGAGCTTGACGACGAGCGGGTCCAGCACAAACCCGAGAAAGATCGCCAGTGCCAGCGGCACGAGCACGTCGCGCCCGAAGTAGAGCCCCGTGATGATGCAGGCCGCTGTGACCAGGCCGATCGTGAACTTCAGCTCCGGCAGCAAGGCGGCGATGGCCTGGGTCGCATCGCCCGCTGCGCCGAACGTCGGCGCCAGCATCTCACTGGCACGGCCTTGCCTGTCCTTCTCGTGGGGCTCGCCATTCTCTGGACTCTGGTACTTGTCGGTCACTGCTTCCCCTTCTTGACGAACCCGGCAGATGGCACGCGCCGATCATGGCGGAAAGGCTGGAGCATAGGGCCCATCACCAACGTCCGCTGCCTCCAATGCAGACAAGACGGTGCCGCGCGCGGCGTGCAGCAGGCGACCGTCTACCGTGGTCTGCGCGTTGTCAGTGCCTTGGTCCAGGTGTCGTTGTCGCAGCGAGCACAACGCGCGGTCGTGCCCACACGCAGTTCACGGGGCATGCCGCACCGCACGCAACAGTACAACCCTTGCGATGGCGGACTGGTGACCACCTGGCGATGCTCGGGCGGCAGCACCGACAGGCCGGCCTGCACGTCTTCCGGCTCGAAAAAGTACAAGCTCACCTCGCCGTCGATCTCCAAGATCGCCAACCTGACCTGGCCGAGGTGCTCCACGCCTTGTTGCCGAAGCTCCATGAACAGCTCGGACGACGACATGTTCAGACCTTCCAACGATTCCAGCTTGTACAGACCGTCCTCGATGACAGTCACCGGCTTGCCGTCCATCCACGTCTCGAACTTCTTGCTGTGCGCGGTGGCAAACGTCGTCAGCCGATACAGCGCCAGAAGTGTCAGAAACACCATCGTCACCGGCAGAAGCGGCACGTCCTCGTAAAAGGACACGTCGCCTGCGGCCGACCCCAACGTCAGGATGACCACCAGCTCAAACAGCGACAACTGCCGAATGCCACGGCGCCCGCTGAGCTTCAAGAACACGAAGACGGCGCAGTAGGCGAAGACGCTTCGCAGCGCGACTTCTCCGAGGAAGGTCCATGGGAGGTCTTTGAGAAAAATTCGGGCAGGGTCGAGCGATGTCAGCATAGGCGTGGAGACCATCCGGAGGGCGTGCGGATTGTGGACCTCAACCGCAGCGGGCGTTCCGGCCGGCACGTACAGGCCGAAAAAGTGGTGGATCTGCAGCGCGGGCAGGCCCAACTCGGTGATCGGCTCCATGTGGCGCCGCGATTCCTTGTGCGTCACTTCCAGGGAAAGCTTGTGGATTTCCACGCAGAACTGCCCCACCGCCCCTCATGCTGCCCCGGACCATCGTGCTCGGCGCGGCGTAGAGCGCTGCGCGCGGGTTGGAGCTGGCGCCGCGCGCAAGGGCGCGGTTCATTGACGGCTCACTCCACAACGCCATCGCCGGGGGTCGCCCCTCTGGTGCTTCAAAGAGATCAGAAGCACTGGCGCGCAATCAAGGCTCATCTCGAGTGGTGTGAAGAGCGAATCGCCGGTCCAGCAAGCCGTCGACCTCAAAGGCGTGGGGAACCCATCACTGCTTCGGCTGCCGCGGCCATGTGGCCAGCCGTTCGCAGGGCTAATGCCAATCCGCCGGAGACAATTGGCCGGCGTTCACATCGACGTACCGGTACAGCGGCGCACCGGTCCAATCGGTCAAATTGAAAGTGGTCACGGAATCAGCCAACTTCCTCACCTCCACCGTCGACACGGACAGAGGTGTCTGCGGCTTGCAAACGGTTGGCGGGATCGAGGGACGGACGAAGTAGACCGCGCTTTCAGTCGTCGTTGACGGGTTGGTGACGCGCGTCGCAGTGACCGGTCGGCCGTCACCATTGCCTTGCACCAATAGGGCGGTTTCGACACCGATGCCGATGCCGCGCGCCGTCTTGTTGCCGCTGGACGACGCAGGGAGCACACCACCGCTGCATCCATAGACGCTGCCAGACATGCTGACGGGCGCGACGATCCGCGAGGTGAAGACCACCAGTCGCCCCATGCGATCGCGGCTGTCGAAGTGGGAATCGAAGATGAGACTCTCCAAGGCAGGTGGTGCAATGAAGCCACCGCTCAGGCTCAAGGGAGAGGGGTCGAACGTGATGTCTCTGTAGAACGGATCGAGCATCGCCAACTCTGAAGTGGCCGAGTTGTAGAGCCCGGAATAGTCGAACTGCCCGAGCACCGCCAAGCCCGCACTCGTTCCGCCAATGGGGACGTTCCTTTGCATCAGGCCTTTGAGCGTCTGCTCCAGCGCCGTCCCTTTCCAGAACCGGATGTACTGGCCTTGGTCGCCACCGGCAATGAAGACCACATTGGCCTTGGCGACGATGGCGTTGACGGCCGCGCTGTTGGCCGCCTTCACGCTCGGAATCACGAGCGTCTCGACCGACGACAGGCCCAAGGAGGCACCGCCGACCCACTGGTCTGCGACCTTGTCGGACGTCGAGAGGGTTTCATCGCTGTAGAGGATGTAGGGGTTGTAGGCGCCGGTTCCGCTTGCTCGAACCACGACCAACCGCCCGCCGCTGCCGCGTGTGATGCCCGCTCGTTGAATGAGCCATCGAAAGGCGGAATCGACGTCTGGCCCCCCGCCCATCAGCACGAACGAAGGCGTGGGGCGGGATGTGGGCGCGTTGACCACGGCGTTCACATTGCCCTCAGCGTAGTAAGAGTAGAGCGGGATGGGCTTGGCGACCTCAAAAACGGCTTGCGCGAACACGCCGGGTCCGGCGGTCCAGGAGGCAAGGGCTATCGCCGCCGGCCCAGCCACACGGTGAAAGAGACGCGCGAAAGCATGAAAGAGGGTGCTTGACGACATGTTGGGGCCTGGAAGAACTCGAAATGCGGCTCAGGGGATGACGGCGTCCGCGACGCGCGTCAGGCGCGTTGCGCCGTGGACGAGCGCCATCTTGCAACGCCCAGCATCGATACCAACGCAACCAGCATCAATGAGAGAACCTGTGGCTCCGGCACCGTCGAAACGCCGAAAGTGAGGGATCCGAAGTTCCACATGCCCTCCGGCTCGTCGAACGCCAGGTCCTTGTAAGCGTCGTGAAACTCCAAACGCAGCAATCCGTCGTCGCCCAGTTGAAACTGCTGGCCGAGCAGGCGCAAGTCCTGGAATCCGGCGTAGCTGTTGGTGCCTTCAAAGTCGTCGCCGCCCCCCGGAGTGAACGTGACGCCATTGCCAAGCGAATCGCTGAAGGTCAGTTGCATCTCTGACAGATAGCTGGGATCGTAGCTGGTGAGATTGATGGCCCACTTCAAGCTCTCGATGGTCGCGCCTGCGCCGATGGACAGGTCTCTGACGGTGTTGCTTTCGGCGCCTCTCTCGTCCATATCGGACGTGCCCGAAACGTCCACTGTCACATACACCGGACTGGCATGCGCAGCCCCGACGTGTACTGCGAGACAAACCGTTGCCATCGTCGAGAAGCGCGTCACAGCGGAAAAAAGCGTCATGGATGCATTCCTGCAGACGGTTGGAACATGGGGGATCGGTACATCGGTGTCTCCAGCATTGGGCGCGCACCGTTCGCACGACGCGCCGACTTCCGGCGTGTGGCCACCTGCGCGCTGTCGCAAAGGCCACCACGCCGGTGAGAAATAGCGCGTTCGCACGCGACGAGGGCATGACCTGCCGCCCGGTGATGGACCTGCATGACAGTGACACCAAGATGGGTCGAAGAACTCGAATTCAATCGCCAGCGTCGCAACGACCTGCACGCCGCGCAGTGTGTTGAGCAGACGGCCACCCGTCAATACCGCGTTGGCGGTATGCAGAGGCCGGCGCCCTGTCGAGCCGGTCATGGCGATGCCGGGCCCGCGACTCCAATCGTCCGCGATGCCCACACCCTGCTTTGCCAGGCCCACGCTCATCCGCGTGTGATGGCGGATCCAGCGCATCGCGTCGCGCTCGCAAGCGCCCCGCACAACATGGGCTGCGGGGTTCGGCATGTGTAGCTTGTACGGTACGACCTCTGGCACGGTGATGGCAGCATCCGGGGTGGTGCCGGCGAAGGCGACGAAACCGCATCCACCGCAGCCTGAGTGATTACATTACGCGTCAACGGTTAAACCTTCCGGAGAGCGACTCATGAGCGACAAGCACCTGACGGCCAAGGAGTGGCAGAAGCTCGCCGCCGGAAGGGGCTTCAAAGACGCTGCCCTGGTCAAAGCGCTAGAAGGGACCGAGAAGGCCCGGAATGCGCCACCGTCGGAGCAACTGGCGGTTCCAGCACGTGCAGGACGTCACCAGGCCAACCCATGGTCCGCATGCGCAGCCGCACCGAGCGCGTCCTGTCCTGTGCATGCGGTGCGGGGACCGCCCTGAGGGGCTCGGTCCGGCACACTGGCGCGTCAGCCTCAACAGTACGTTGCCCAAGCCTTCCAAGGCGGCCAAGGTCGGGCATTTCGAGGCACTGCCGAGCCTTGGCGTTCAGCAGCCTGACTGTGATGCCACCGCCACGCCGGCCGGGGACCAGCTGTGGAGTCACTCTGCCGAAGTATGGCCTGCGCGGCGCAGCACTGGGCTGCGCCGCGACGGGGTGGGGATCACTGGGACATGGTTGCCGGTCGTGGCGCGAAGCCTGGAAGGGCGTTCGCTCGGCCGGCGCCAAACTGGGTCCGCATCTGCACCTCTTCGCCGTAGACGAAGCGACCTTGCGTGATGCTCCCGTTGGCGAAGGCCAGGTCGGCAACGATCTCATCGCCCTTGGCGAGAGCGCGAGGCAATTGGACGGTGACCCGGTTGTCGCCGGCAGCCTTGACGGGAGCAGTCCATCCTGTCGCGCCGCGCTTGACAGCCAGCGTCCCCTTCACCTGCCCCGCTGGAATGGGCACCCCGTGGTCCTCCAGGTACAGGCTCACCTGCCGGCCATGGCCGACCAGCTCGACTGCGACTTCGCCACCTTCGTAGTTCATCTGCCCGCCGTGCTTGGGTGGCCAGACGCCGCACGCCGTTGCTGCCAAAGGCGCGGTGAAGAGCACATGCCCCAGCGTTGCCACCGCGAGCACCATGTAGGTACGAGAACGCATCACGTAGCGGACTCAATCGGCGTACGTGCCGGCTTGCCGGATGAGCGCGCCCCAACGGTCGATTTCCGACTTGAGATGGTTGCGAAGACCGTCAGGCGTCTGCAGGTTCTCTGCAACCACCTGCACGCCGACTTCGTCCAGCCGCTTGACGAGCGCAGGGTCTTTTAGCGACTTGCGCAACGCCGTGTTGAGCGCCGCGAGCACCGGGGCCGGCGTGCCCTTCGGGGCATACAGGCCATGCCAGACCACGACCTCGAAGTTCTTCAGCCCGGCCTCGCGCAGCGTCAGCGTGTCGGGCAGCGGCTTGAGGCGCTCGGGCGTCGTGACGGCGTACAGCTGGACCTTGCCGCCCTTGATGTGGGGGATGGTCTGCGTGGTCTGGTCGCACATCACGTCGACCTGGCCGCCTAGGAGCGCCGTCAGCGCAGGTGCCGTTCCCTGGAACGGGACGGTGGTGCTTTGCGCACCGATGGACTGTTGGAGCAACATGCCGCACAGCTGCGAGGCGGCGCCCAGGCCGGCATGCGCCAGATTGGCCGTCTGCTTCTCCTTCTGCATCCAGGCGATGAGTTCCTGCGGGGTCTTGGCAGGCAGTCCAGGACGACCGATGACCGTCATCGGCACATCGGCAACCTGCCCGATGTGCTCGAAGTCCTTCATCGGGTCGAAGGCGAGCTTGCGGTACAGGCCCGGGGCCGTCGACATGCCGATGTGGTGCAGCAGCAGCGTGTGGCCATCGGCCTGGGCCCGTGCCACGACACCACCGGCCACCGTGCCCCCGGCGCCCGTGCGGTTCTCGACGATGACCGAGGTGCCGAGGGCCGCGGCCATGGACTGCGCAAGGGCGCGGCCCAGCAAGTCAGTCGGGCCGCCAGCGGCGAACGGAATCACCAGCGTGACGGGCTTGGTGGGGAAGGCTTGCGCGCTCGCGGTCGTGGGCATCACCGCCGCGGTTGCGACTGCGCACATCACGGTCAGGATTGCTTTTATTTTCATGGCTGTCTCTCGGTGGCGAAGTTCAGTTGCAGGCCGTAGCGGAAGCCTTGTCGCCCGCCTGTTGCCAGCCAGCGGCAGCGGGGTCGAAGGTCATGTAGTGCGGCTTCACGTAGTCGGTCGGGTCGAAGTTGACGCGCAGCTCCGGTGGGTTGACGATGCCGACGTTGTCGATGGCCTCTTCCAGTGCGCGCTTCATCAGCTCGCCCGTGTTGAAGGCACCGGCACGTTGCGAAGCAGCATCGTGTCCAGCCGGGAAGAAGATCTTGGGCTGCGCGGCCTGGATGTACAGAGCCGCATCGCGCAGACCGTTCGAGCTCGCGTTCCCGACATCGACGGAGCCGATGTGCACATCGGTCTTCGGCAGCGAACGCACAAGGGTTGCAGCGGCCGGCGAGTTCTCCTTCAGCGAGCCCACCCGGTCGTTCCACAGCATGCCGAAGCTCTGGCCGCTGCCGAGCGTCAGGTGGTACAGCACAGACGGCCCTGTCGCTGCGCCGGTCGTCGTGATGCCATCGGTTGCCGCCGTGCCGACGGGCCACCACGCGGCATCGCGCGGGTCGCTGTAAAGGCTCCAGTCGAACGCAGCGGCCGGCAATGTCGGGTCGGCCACGGTCACCGCCGCATCCGTGTGCTTCACGGCGCGAACGCAGGCCTGCAGGTCCGGCAGCGAGAGCGTGTTCACCGAGAGGCCGACAGCCTGGTCCTTGGGAACCACCACGGTGCACTTGAGCAGCTTGGCGCTGCCGGTCCAGCTTTGCTGGCGCCTGGCATCCGCCTCCACGACATCGCAATGCTCCGCCGCGCCCACGACGGTCGCGCCGGTCCGGAAGGCAATGTTCGCCGCCAGGTCTGCGTAGCCCGGTGCCGCCTTGCCAAGCACGATGTAGGACGGCATCAGCGCGACCATTTCCGGCAGCGTCGTGGGCGTGCGGCCGGGCGCTTGCTCGCGGCGCAGCAAGGACGCATCCAGCAGAACCACCTTGCCGTTGATGGCGGCCGCGTACGTGGTGTTCGATGCCCAGGACATGATGACGAGGTCCTTGCGCACTTCGCCGGTCGTGGCATCGACGTTCTCGGCGCCGAAGTAGTGCGTGCGCGCTGCGATTTGTTCAGCCAGTGCCGGTGCTGCCGGAGGCGTGGGGCCGGCGGGCTCCGCAGGCGCGTCGTCGCCACCACTGCCGCCGCAGGCGACGATGGCCATTGCCACGCCGGCGCCAACGAGTGCCAGATGCAGCGGGCGCAGAGGGAACTTCGAAAATTGATTCATGGTGTCTCCGTACTTGAGTGTTTTCAGCTGCAGGCGGCGTTGGTGCGCGCACCCGTCTTGGCCCAGCGCGGCGATGCCGGGTCAAACGTCAACAGCGAGGGGCGGATGTAGTCGTACGGGTCGTTGAGCCAGCGCACTTCCGGCTGCTGCGCGGCCGGGATGCCGATGTTGGTCATCGAGGTCAGCAGGTTGCGCTTCCACCATTCACCGGAGTTGCCCGCCGCGCCGCGGCGACGTTGCGATTCATCGTGGTGGCTCGGGATGAACACCTTGGGCTGGATGTCTCGGATGTAGATGGCCGCGTCGCGCATGCCATTGGTAGGGTTGTTGGCGCCACTGACGGCGCCGACCAGGACGTCCGTGGCCGGCCATGCGTTGAGTGCGGGAATGAGCTCGGGGGCGAGCTCCTTGTACGGCCCGACGCTGTCGTAGACAGAGAAGGAGAACGCGCGCGGACCGGGCACCGTGAACTGGTACAGGACGGACAGGCTGCCGCCGCCGCCGGACGCAGTCACGCGGGGGTACGCGAGCGGACCGGTTCCCCAGAGTTCGAACTCGCGCGGATCTTCGCCGTCACGAAAGCCGATGCCATTGAACGGAATGCTGGTGTCTGCGGGCGTCGCAGCGCCGTGCAGGTGGCGCATGACGTTGAGGCACAGCGCCGGCTTGAGGTCCGGCAGATTCATGTTGGTGGTGCCGATGGGCACACCCGCGGCAAGCACTGCCTTGCAACTGACCGTGGCGCCTGTGCCAAACTGGCGGCCGGCATCGACCTGCATGCCGTCGCAATGCTCCTGTGCGCCGAAGACGGTCGCGCCGGTGCGGTAGGCGATGTTGGCGATGTAAGCCGTATGGTCGCTGTGGCCATGCCCGATGAAGATCCAGGCCGGGTTCAGGTCCACGAGTTCCTGCAGGCCGGTCGGGGTGCGCTTGCGCGCGGGCGCCGCCACCACCTGGTCATCGTCGATGTAGCCGTCGAGCAGGAACACCTTGCCGTTGGCGGCCACCGCAAAGGTGGTGGTGGTGAGCCAGGCGAAGATGACGCGGTCCCTGCGCACCTCTCCGTTCGCCGGGTTGACGTTCTCGAAGCCGAACATGTGCTGCCGTGCCTTGACGGTCGCCGCCGCCGAGGTCGGACCACCTGTCGGGATGCCGGCAGCTGCCTGCGCGTTCGCGCCGAACGAAGCGAGGGCGACGGTCGATGCGGCCGCGATCTTGGCAAGGCGTGCGCGCAGGCGCGCGCCTTGCGAGCGTTCTTTCTTGCTCATAGGGTCTCCTTATATCTTTCAGATCATTCAAACTTCAGTGGTCAGGGCGTTGTTGCCAGCCTTGAYTGCTGAACTGGTTGACTCACCGCCGCGCAGCCTGTGTCTCCTGCGAGCCCGAGCTCGAACACAAGCCAAGGGCGCACGGTGGTGGTCTCTTTGTTCTGCCGCATCCCGAATGGTTGACCGAACACATTTCGTATTCATAAGGCTGGGAGCCACAGGACTTKTATGAGTGAACCCGTTTACGTAGGTATCGACGTGGCCAAGAGCACCTTCGAGGTGGCCGCCACTGGTGAGGCACAAACCTTGAGCCTTGGCAACGATGAAGCCGGTCATGCCGAGCTGTGCCAGCTGCTGGTGCCGCTGGCGCCGCGTCTGGTGCTGCTGGAGGCCACGGGCGGCTACGAGCAAGACCTGGCGCTTGCCTTGTCCGCGGCAGGCTTGCGCGTGTCGGTGATCAATCCNCCCAGCATCCTGCGCATCATGGACGCCATTGCCGAGCAACTGAACGACGTGGACGGGCAGCTCAAGGAGCATGTCCTGGCCCACCACGCCGATCTGGCGGCCTTGCTGACCTCGGTCAAGGGCGTAGGCCCCACTACGGCCAGCACGCTGCTGGCCCAGTTGCCCGAGCTGGGCAAGCTCAACCGCAAGCAAATCACCTCGCTGGTGGGCTTGGCGCCCATCAATCGCGATTCGGGCACCTTGCGCGGGCAGCGCCACATCTTCGGCGGGCGCGCCGACGTGCGCCGCGTGCTGTACGTGGCTGCATTGGTCGGTACGCGATTCAATCCCGTGCTCAAGGCCTTCTATGCCAAGCTGATTGCGGCAGGCAAGGCCAAGAAGGTCGCGCTGGTCGCCTGCATGCACAAGCTGCTGATCATCTTGAACGCCATCGCACGCACCAAGTCGCCTTGGCGCAACGACCTCGCTGAAGCGGTTTGACTTAGTCATTCAAGATGGTTGCTTGATGTAGTGAAAATCTGTCGTGGACTACGACGATGAATCGAGGACATGGCGCGCGATGGCGGCGCCGACCTCCACAGTGCTTGCAGTGCCTCCCAGGTCGCTTGTGCGAGGGCCCTCCTTCAAGGTGTGTTCGATGGCACGGACGATGGCGTCGTGCGCCGCGTGGTGGCCGAGGAACTGGAGCATCAGTGCGCCGGACCAGATCATGGCGATGGGGTTGGCGATCCCCTTGCCGTAGATGTCGGGCGCAGAACCATGGACGGGCTCGAACAGCGAGGGAAATTTCCTGTCGGGATTGAGGTTCGCCGAGGGCGCCAGGCCGATGGTTCCCGTGCAAGCCGGGCCGAGGTCGGAGAGGATGTCGCCGAACAGGTTGGACGCGACCACGACATCAAAGCGCTGGGGCTGCAGCACGAAGCGCGCGCTCAGGATGTCGATGTGCTGCTTGTCGACCTTGACCTCGGGGAAGTCCTTGCCGACGGCATCGGCGCGCTCATCCCACCAGGGCATGCTGATGGCGATGCCATTGCTCTTGGTCGCCACCGTGAGCTGCTTGCGCTGGCGCGACTGCGCAAGCTCGTAGGCGTAGCGAAGCACCCGGTCGGTCCCGTGGCGCGAGAACACCGACTCCTGGATCACGACCTCGCGGTCTGTGCCTTCGAACATCCGGCCACCCAGGTTGGTGTACTCGCCTTCGGTGTTCTCCCGCACGACGTAGAAGTCGATGTCGCCGGGTTTGCGGCCTGCCAGTGGGCAAGGGACACCCTCGAAGAGCCGCACGGGCCGCAGGTTCACGTACTGGTCGAACTCGCGTCGGAATTTGAGCAGCGAGCCCCAGAGCGAGACATGGTCGGGGACCGTGTCGGGCCACCCAACGGCGCCGAAGTAGAGCGCGTCGTGGCCGCCAAGCCTCTGTTTCCAGTCGCCGGGCATCATCGCGCCGGTCTGCGCGAAGTAGTCGCAGCTGGCCCACTCGATGTGGTTGAAATGGATGTCGATGCCAAAGCGCTTGGCTGCGGCTTCCACGACCTGCACGCCTTGCGGCATGACCTCCTTGCCGATGCCATCTCCCGGGATGACTGCAATTTTCAATGGGGATCCCATTCCTTTCCTCCTCGTTGCGACTTCTTGGACCACGCGCATGGTAGGAGTGCCATGCCCTTCTACAATCACCATGAATGTGAACTCGTTTTGCACACTTCGTGAACAATGACCCTCTCCCCGAGGACCTGCGCGTCTTCAGCGCCGTGGTGCGCAAGTCGAGCTTCTCCGGCGCTGCGGAAGAGCTGGGTGTCTCGCCGGCCTATGTGACCAAGCGGGTTCGCATCCTCGAGACCATCCTCAACACCAAGCTCTTCCATCGCACGACGCGGCGCGTGGTCGTCACCGAAGAAGGCGAGCGGGTCTACCACTGGGCGTTGAAGATCCTCGACGACGTCGACCACCTCATCGAGGAGATCGGCGTGACGCGCAAGGTGCCCCGAGGCTCGCTGCGCGTGTGCAGCAGCTTCGGCTTCGGCCGCCGCGTTGTCGCACCAGCCTTGTCAGAGCTATTGGCCAAGTACCCGCTGCTGCAGGTCCGCTTCGAGGTGTTCGACCGGCTGGTCGATGTCGCGACCGAAGGATTCGATCTCGACGTGCGTGTTGGCGACGAGATCGCCCCGCACCTCATCGCGAAACGGCTGGCCTCGAACCACCGAGTTCTCTGCGCAGCGCCCTCCTACCTCAAGAGGCGCGGTACGCCCAGAACGCTGGCGGACCTCGCGATGCACGACTGCCTCATCATCAAGGAGCGAGACCACCCCTTCGGCGTGTGGCGCCTGCGGCATGGCAAGCAGGAGGAGACCATCAAGGTGCGCGGGCCCCTGTCGTCCAACAACGGGGAGATGGTCGTTCAGTGGGCGGTGGACGGGCGCGGCGTTGCGCTGCGCTCGACATGGGATGTTGGACCGCTGATCCAGGAAGGCAAGCTCGTGCACATCCTGCCCGAGTACACCCAGGAAGCGAACGTCTGGGCCGTGTATCCCTCGCGCCTGAACACATCCGCCAAGGTGCGCGTCTGCGTGAGCTTTCTCGAGGAGTTCCTGAAGTCCAGGATGGACAAGTCTTGATCCAGGTCGGGATTGGGTTGAGAGCCGATGCATGCGGGAGTCGTGGAGCTTTGCGCGCGTCGGGAGGCAGCGGCCGAGGCGATCGCGATCCGCAGAGCCATCCTGTGCGCGCGGGTGGCCAGCTATGCCGATGTGGGGCAGCACCCCCAGGTGGCGGCCCGGGGTACTCGGCGCAGCAGATCGCGGAGCTGGAGGATGGCGGCGTGCTCGGGGCGGGCACGCTGGCGCAAGGCGTAGGAGCGCACCCGCAGCGCGCCGGCTGACCTGCAGACGGCATGGGCGCCGAATCACAGGGTGCGGTCGCCTTGAAAGCATGGGTGCTTTCGCATCGAAGGCATTCCGATGAAACCACGCACCCTCGCGCTGTTGCTGGGCGCCGCAGCATCCGGCGCGGCACTGGTCGCCTGCAGCAGCATGGCCCAGCGCCCGCCCGCACCGCCCCTGCCCCAAGCCAGCGCTGTCGACCTGCCGCACTACATGGGCCGGTGGTATGTGATCAGCAGCATTCCAACCTTCCTCGAACGCGGAGTGGTCGATGCAACAGAACACTACACGCTGCGTCCGGACGGCAGCGTGGACATCGACTTCCGCTACCGCCGAGGCGCGGGCGGCTCCGAGCAAGCCCTGGGCTCACGCGGGTTCGTCGAGAACGGCGACAACGCCACCTGGGGCGTGCAGTTCATCTGGCCGATCCGGGCCGACTACCGCATCGCATGGCTGGCGCCGGACTACAGCCGCGTGATCGTGGCGCGCGAAAAACGCGACCATGTGTGGATCATGGCGCGCACGCCGACGCTGCCGCAGGCCGACTACGATGCGATGGTCCGGCAGGTCGCGGCGATGGGCTACGACACCGCACGACTCGAGCGCGTGCCGCAGGGCGCTGCTGGGGCCGATCGATGACATGCATGATGCCCCCATGAATCGGCGCCAGAGATGCAGGCAGCCGTCAGTGCGAGAAGACGTCTTCCTGCACGCCTTCGTGCCCCACATGGCTGCGTGCCGAACTCCCCCAGCAACCACTCGCTGAACTGCTGCATCGGCGCGCGCTCCGCCCGGCCGGCCGGCTGGATCAGGTAGTCGGTGTAGTCGCCCAGGTCGACGACGATGCCCCGCGGCCTCCAGCCGCGCCGCCACGCGGTGCACCTGCGACCAGCCGGGTGCGCAGGCCAAGCCTCGCGGTCCGGACAGCGGTGGCGTGCCCGCGGGCCGTCACAGTTTCTCCACCATCGCGGCCTCGCGGCTGCCGACAATCCGCGCCATGCCTGACGGACCCGCAGCTCATGTCAGTGCACCCGGTCCCGCGACCGTGATGCTGCGCGGAAGTGCCCCATGTCCCCACTGCGAGCTGGTCCGGCCCAGGTGCCCGGATCGGATGCCGCCCTTGAAGTGAACCCGCCATCCGCGCAGCCGGCATCGGCGGGTCATCCGCTGCCCGGCTCCGCCGACACGGGCATGCCGCTGCGGCTGCTGCTGTCGTTCTCGTCGCCAGCGTACGAGCGGCGCTTCGTCGAGCACTACGTCAGGTTCTACTTCCGGTACGCGCAAGCCAGCCTGGTGCTGGGGCTCTTGCTCATCATCGGCGACTTTGCGGTGGACCACCTTGCTGCGCCCGCCGCCAGCGCCAACCTGCTGCGCCTGCAGGTGGCCGTGCCCATCGTCCTGGCCGGCCTGGCATATACGTGCATGCCGGTGGCCCGAAAGCATTGGCAGCCCGTCATCGCGGGCTTCATCGTCGCCTTGAGCGTCGCGCTGTTCTGGCTGCTGTCCTTGATCGACCGGCAGGGCGGCGCAGGCCTCAAGAGCTGGGTGGGCATCCTCAACTTCACGTTCCTCGAGTTCTATTGCTTCGTCATCCTGGGGCTGCAGTTCCGCCTGGCGCTCTGGTCGGGCTGCCTGATCCTGCTTCTGTTCATCGGCGCGCTGGGGGTGGACCTGGGCCATTCCCCCGGCGAGTTCGCGTACTGGTCGTACCACGTCGCCACGCTGTTCATCCTGCCGGCGGGCATCGGCTGGTGGCGTGAATACGCGCTTCGCAAGGAGTTCGCCATGCGCACGGCGCTGGAGGATGCGCGCCGGGCCGCGGAGTTTCTCGCCAAGACGAAAAGCGAGTTCCTCGCCGCCATGAGCCACGAGATCCGGACGCCGATGAACGGGGTGCTGGGCATGACCGAGCTGTTGATGGGCAGCGAGCTGCTGCCGCAGCAGCGCAGCTGGGCCGAGACGGCGTTGATGTCCGGCCGCCACCTGCTGGGGGTGATCAACGACGTCCTGGACGTCTCCAAGATCGAGGCCGGCCAACTGGACCTGGAGACAGTGGACTTCGTCCTGGGCGACGTCCTGGAGGAAGCGCTGACCATGTTCGCTCAACCTGCCCAGGCCAAGGGGCTCGAGCTGGTGGGCCGGTTCACGCCGCAGGATGGAGAGACCCGCCTGCATGGCGACCCGCTGCGGCTGCGGCAGATCCTCGTCAACCTGATCGGCAATGCCGTCAAGTTCACGGAAACCGGCCACGTGGAACTCCACGCCACCGTGTTCGCATCCGGCAACCGCGCGGCGCGCGTGCTGATCGCGGTCAGCGACACGGGCATCGGCATCGCACCCGAGGCACACGCCCGCATCTTCGAACTCTTCTCGCAGGCGGACAGTTCCACCACGCGGCAAT
Source organism: Pseudorhodoferax sp. Leaf274 (assembly GCF_001422445.1). Lineage (GTDB taxonomy): Bacteria > Pseudomonadota > Gammaproteobacteria > Burkholderiales > Burkholderiaceae_C > Pseudorhodoferax. The sequence goes on along the minus strand of NZ_LMNA01000030.1, from coordinate 265,129 downwards.
TCGGCGGCACCGGCCTGGGGCTGCCGATCAGCCGCAAGCTGACCGAGCGGATGGGGGGCCAGCTCACCGTCGTGAGCAGCCCCGGACAAGGCGCCCGGTTCGTTGTGGATCTGGCGCTGCCGCAGGTGCCTGCCGCTGGCGCTGCGGATGCCGCGCCGGGCGCGCCCGACCGGCCAGGCCAGGGGCTCGCTGCGCTCGTCGTCGACGACAACGCGACCAGCCGCCAGGTGCTGATCGCGCGCTTGCAGGCGCTCCACGTCGTGGCGACCGGTGCCGATGGCGGCGCCCAGGCACTGCAGGCGCTGGACGAGGCTGCCGCACAGGCCCGTGTCGTCGACCTCGTCTTCGTGGATGCGCGGATGCCGGGCATGGGCGGCATGGCGCTCGCTGCCGAGATCCGCAGCCGGCCCGCGCTGGGAGCGTGCCAGGTGGTGCTGATGGGCGGCGGACAGTCGCCAGCAGAGCTCGCGCACTACCGCCAACTGCAGATCGCCTGCCAGTTCGCCAAACCCTTGCGCCGGGCCGATGTGCGGCGTGCCGTCAAGCGTGCGCGCGAAGGCATGCACCGCCCGAGCGACGAGCGCAAGCCGGCGAAGCAGCCGGTGAGCAGCTTGCGCGGCCATGTGCTGGTGGTCGAGGACAACCCCGTGAACCAGTGCGTGGTGGCGGCCATGCTCGACATGCTCGGCGTGAAGAACGCACTGGCCGTCAACGGCGCGGCCGCACTCGACATGCTCGCAGCGCAGCCGTTCGATGCGATCCTGATGGACTGCCAGATGCCGGTGATGGATGGATTCCAGGCGACCGTCGCCATCCGGCAGCTGCCGCAAGAGCGCGGTGGCGCCGTGCCCATCGTGGCGCTCACGGCCAATGCCGGGTCGGCCGACGAGGCCCGGTGCATCGAAGCGGGCATGTCCGCCTACCTGACCAAACCCGTGACGCTGGAGGCCTTGGCCGCGACGCTGGCGCGCTGGCTGCCAGCCGCGCATTAGGCTGGGTCCTCGCTGCACGGCGCCCGGGATCTGCTCCGCCGGCAGGGCGGGCCGCCGGGGTTCCCGGTTTGCGCAGCACGCCGATGTCATCCGGTGTTCATGCACCGCTCCTAGCATGCGGGCGGATCGGCCTTCGACGGCCCCACCCTGCAACCCGGTCCCTCGGGAACATCGACATGCCCAAGACTTCGCCCCTGCGCCGGCTGCCGGCTGCGCTCTCCATTGCACTTCCGCTCGGCCTGCTGGCGCTGGCTGCGCCTGCCGGCGCTGCGGTGGTGATCAGCCAGGTCTACGGCGGCGGGGGCAACTCCGGTGCCACGCTGAAGAACGACTTCATCGAGGTGTTCAACAACGGCAGCGCGCCCGCCGACATCGGCGGCTGGTCGGTCCAATACACATCGGCAGCCGGCAGCTCGTGGCAAGTCACGCCGATCCCGGCCGGCACGGCGCTGCAGCCCGGCCGTTACCTGCTCATCAACCAGGCCGCGGGCAGCGGTGGCACGGTGGAAGTGCCCGGCGACGTGAGCGGCACGATCATGATGTCGGGCACCAACGGCAAGGTCGCGCTGGTCAGCAACGCGAACGCGCTGTCGGGCACCGCGCCGGCCGGCGGCGCGCTGGTGGACATCGTGAGCTTCGGCAGCGCGACACCGACCGAAGGCAGCCCCACGCCATCCCTTTCCAACACCACCGCGGCCCTGCGCAACGCGGGCGGCTGCACCGACACCGGCAACAACGGCAGCGACTTCTCCATCGCCGCGCCGGCGCCGCGCAGCAGCGCCACGGCCGCCCTCGTGTGCAGCGGCGACACCGGGCCGGCGCAGCCGCTCGCCGCGGCCATCTACGAGATCCAGGGCAACGGCGCCAAGAGCCCGCTGGTCGGCCGGCTGGTGCGCACGCGCGGCGTCGTCACCAAGCTGATGAACAACGGCTTCTTCATGCAGGACCAGGCGGGCGACAACAACCCGCTGACCTCCGACGGCATCTTCGTGTTCACGAACCAGGCCGCCTTCCCGGCGGCCGCTGTCGGCAACCTGGTCGAGGTGACGGCCAACGTGGCCGAGTTCAACACGGGCGCTGCCAGCAACGCCGACACGCTGGCCCGCACCGTGACCCAGCTGAGCGGCGTGGGCGCCGTGAACTTCCTGAACAGCGGCTTCGCCATCGCGCCGACCGTCGTGAACCTGCCCGAGAGCGTGGACGGCGACCTGGAACGCTACGAGGGCATGCTGGTCACGCTGACCGGCCCGTTCACCGTACAGCAGAACTACTTCCAGGGCCGCTACGGCCAGTTGACGCTGGCCGTCGGCGGCCGGATCGAGACGCCGACCAACCGCTTCCGGCCGGGCCCGCAGGCCAACGCGCTGGCCGACGAGAACGCGCGCCGCCGCATCATCCTGGACGACGGCAGCAGCCTGCAGAACCCGAACCCAACGCCCTACCTCGGTGCCGACGCCCTGCCGCGCGCAGGCGACCTCACGGGTGCCATCACCGGCGTGATCGACTACGGCCTGGCGACCAACAGCAACACCGGCTTCGGTGACTACAAGGTCCATCCGACGGTTGCGCCCACATTCGCCATCGCCAACCCGCGCACCGCCGCACCGCAGGACGTGGGCGGCACCATCAAGGTGGCCAGCTTCAACGTGCTGAACTACTTCACCACGTTCACCAACGGCGCGACCGCCACGGGCCAGACCGGCCAGGGCTGCACGCTGGGCAGCGCGGTCAGCGCGTCCAACTGCCGCGGTGCGGGCAACATCGAGGAGTTCCAGCGCCAGCGCGCCAAGATCGTCGAGGCCATGGCCGCGATCGATGCCGACGCGCTGGGCCTCATGGAGATCCAGAACAACGGCAACGTCGCCGCGCAGAACCTGGCGGATGCGCTCAACGCCAGGATGGGCGCCAACACCTACCGCACCACGTCCGTGCCGGCCGAAGGCACGGGCACCGATGCCATCCGCGTCGCGGTGATCTACAAGCCCGCCAGGCTGACGGCGGTCGGTCCGGCGGTCAGCGATGCCGACCCCGTCAACAACCGGCCGACGCTGGCCCAGACCTTCAGCCTGCCCGGCGGCGAGCGCTTCACACTGTTCGTCAACCACCTGAAGTCCAAGAGCAGCTGCCCGGCCGCTGGCGATGCCGACGCCGCCGGCAACACCGACACCGGCGACGGCCAGGGCTGCTGGAACGCGCAGCGCGTGCAGCAGGCCCGGCGCCTCGGGATGTTCGTGGCGCAGCGCCAGGCCGCGGCGGGCAGCAACGATGCCCTGCTGATCGGCGACTTCAATGCCTATGCCCAGGAAGACCCGATCGTCCAGCTGACCGGCAGCGGCTTCGTCGACCAGATCGGCCGCTTCGACGCCTCGGGCTACTCGTATGTGTTCGACGGCGCGGCGGGCCGGCTCGACCATGCGATTGCCAGCGGCACCCTGTCGGCCCGCGTGAACCGCGCTGCGATCTGGCACATCAATGCCGACGAGACGGCGCTCGCGGACTACAACCTGGAGTTCAAGGCACCGCAGGCCTGCAACGGCGCCAGCTGCCCGGCCGACCCCTACCAGGTCTCGCCCTACCGCTCCTCGGACCACGATCCGGTGGTCATCGGCCTGAACTACGCGAAGACCATCCAGGGCACGGCGGGCCGGGACGTGATCGTCGGCACGGCCGGCAACGACGTGATCATCGGCGGCGCGGGCCCCGACCAGCTCACCGGCGGTGGCGGCAGCAACGTGTTCGTGTACCAGTCGCTGCGCGACCTCGGCGACGTCATCACCGACTTCGTGCCGGGCAAGGACCGCATCGACCTGGGCGCGCTGCTGGCGTCGATCGGCGCGGGCCGCGACGCCTTCGGCTTCGGCGTGGTCAAGCTCGTGGCCTCCGGCGCCGACACCCTGCTGCAGATCGACACCGATGGCAGCGCCGGCCCCGTCGCGGCCCGTACGCTCGCCACGCTGCAGAACGTGAACCCCGCCAGCATCGTGCCCAGCCGCGATCTCGGCGTGCAATGAACCCGACCCGGAACACCACCATGATCAAGCATCTCCTCCTCGGCACACTGGCCGCCAGCCTGTGGGCCGGCCACGCAGCGGCGGCACCCGTCACCGCCAACCTGGCGCAGTGGACCCAGGCCGGCGACGTGACCGTGGCCTCGGGCACCTCGGCCCGCATCACGACCGCCGCCGCCGAATCTGGCGAGCAACCCTCGGGTGCGTCCAGCGCCCTGCTGTTCTACGAGCTGGAGCCGGCGCTGAAGCTGGCGGGCGGCGTGTTGCCGGCAGACACCATCGAAGGATCCGGGCTGCAGCTGAGCTTCAGCGCGCTGGCCAGCACCACCATCAGCTTCGCCTGGTCGCTGAGCACCGCCCTGTTCGACGCGGATTACATCGACCGCGCCTTCGTCGTGATCGACGGCAGCCTGTTCGAATCCCTGGCCGACGTGGCCCTCACGGCCGTCAATGGGCAGTTCAGCCACACGTTCGGGGCCGGCGACCACTCGCTGGCGTTCGGCATCCTGGACGTGAATTCCACCGACCTCGTCTCCACGCTCGACATCTCGGGCTTCAACGTCAGTTCCGCCGCAGAGGTTCCCGAGCCGGGCACCTGGGCCCTGGTGATGGCCGGGATCGCCGGCCTTGCCGGCGCGACCCGCCGCCGGCGCGCCTGATCTCGACAGGCCGGCAGCCCGCAGGCTGCCGGCTCACTTCGCGCCGGCTGCTGCGACGGTGCCCTGCCTCATCGGCGCGAGCAGCTGCACCTCGTCTGCCGTCACCTGCCCGGTCGTGGCCGTGCCAGGGGTGGCCGGGCCGGGGGTGGTCGTCAACAGCTCGGGATAGTGCTTGGCCATCTCTGTGCCATAGAGCGGCTTGTGCGCGCCCTGGTGGCAGGTGGCGCAGTTGACCTTGGCGACGTCGCCGCCGGGCCCCAGGCGGTTGACCGGGAAGTCCTTCGTCAGCGGCACCAGGAACTCGTTGTTCAGCGCACGCGTCATGCGGATGCCGTGGTATGCCGTCAGGCGCGGGGGCGAGGCCTCGCCGTCCCAGCTGGAGAAGCTGCGCGTGTTGTGGCACTGGGTGCAGTTCACGCCGAGCGACTTGCTCATGTGCATCATCAGCCCATAGGTCCACTCGGTCTGCTTGACCGACTGCTTGTTGCCTGCGGGCAGTGCCGTGGTGCCGGCCACGCGGATGTTGTGGTCCTCCAGCAGGAACGGCGTGAGCGGGTCGAAAGGCAGCGAGCTGAGCCCGACCGTCTCAACCGGCTTGTTCTGCCCGGCCTTGTTGCCCGCGAAGGTGTTGGCCCGCGGCTCCTGCAGCGGCTGGAACCACACCTCGGCCGGCACGTTCTGCCCGCGGTGGCAGGTGAAGCAGGTCACGCCGGTGTTGCCCACGTGCGGCTTCCACTGCTCGTTGATCTTCTGCGTCATGAGCAGCATGCGGCGCGACACGACCTTGGTGTAGAGCGAGTCGTCGGCGAAGTTGGTCGGGTTGTGGCAGGCCACGCAGCCCTGCCCGGGCGCGACCCAGTTGGTCATCGCCGTCATGGTGCGGGCGAACTCGGCCACGCTCAGGTGGCCCAGCACCTTGACGTTCTGGTAGACCTGCCCGGCCTTGGGACCGTCGGGCGATGCGGGCGGCAAGGGCTCGGGCGCCACGTTGTTCGGCGCCTGCGCGGCCAGCGTGGCAGGGTTGTAGACCTGCACCATGCCCGTGCCGCGCGGGCCGCGCTGCACGCTTTCCGGCGGGGGCTTCTCGCAGGCGACGAGCGCCAGTGCGGCAGCGATCACGGCCGCACAGCGGCGCAGGGGCAGCCGGCGATTCATCGCACACCTCCGATCAGCGGGTCGACCACCGGTGCGAACACCGGCGCATAGTGGGGCGCCACGCCGTGCTTGACAGCCCACAGGAACCAGTTGTCCACCACCGTGCCGGTGAGCAGGATGCCGATGCCCCCCGTCAGCGGGCACAGCACCGCGAACCACCAGGCCCAGCGGTGGATGGACTCCATCGTGGCGTTGAAGCCCATGGTCCAGCGCCAGAACAGCGCGGCGCGCTCGCTGGCCGTGCCGCGGTCGGTGATCTGCTCGATCTCGCGCTCGCCGCCGAAGCGGCTCACCGCCAGGATGGTGGCGCCGTGCATCGCGAACAGCAACGTGCTGCCGTACAGGAACGCGATGCTGAGCATGTGGAAGGGGTTGTAGAACAGGTTGCCATAGCGCAGCGAGAACGCGGCCGTCCAGTCCAGGTGCGGGAAGATGCCGAAGGGCACCGCCTCGCCCCAGCTGCCCATCAGCAGCGGGCGGATGAAGCCCAGCACCAGGTACAGCCAGATCGCCGCGGCGAAGGCCCAGGCCACGTGCGTGCCCATGCCCAGCTTGCGGGCGCGGCGGTACATGCGCACCCACCACAGCAGGATGGAGCTGGTGAGGAACAGCCCCGCCATCAGCCACCAGCCGCCTTCGTTGAGCGGCGGCAGGTGCAGGCCGTAGCCTGGCGGCGGCGGCTCCAGCGCCAGCCAGGGCAGCTGGCGCACGAACTGGATCGGGTCCCAGTTCACCGAGGCCAGCATGTTCAGCCCGATGATCTCGATGGCGATGAAGCCGCACAGCAGCGACAGCAGGCCCAGGTAGCCCAGGTAGATGGGCCCGATCTGCGCATCGCCCAGGCGGCCCAGCAGGTGCATGTGGGTCGGCTTGCCGACGCGCTCACCGTCCTTGCGGCCGAGCGAGACGCCCGGGTAAGAAGGCGCGGCGACCTGCACGCTGGTGAAGAGGTTCTGGTATTCAGCCATGGCGCATCCTTCTCAATTCCACACCGGCAACCGCAGCCACCAGCCCCACCATTCGGGCCAGCCCTTGGTCCAGAACGGCCCGCTGATGACGATGCAGATGGCGCTCCAGAAGGAGGCCGACAGCGCCAGGAACAGGCCCAGGCGGTGGATGCCCAGCGTGCCGATGGAGTAGCCGATGGCATCGCGGAAGAAGGTGTTCTCGTGCTCGGCGGTCTTGACCACCTCGCCCTTGCCCGGGTTGGTGGCCGACAGCACCAGCGCCCCGTGCAGCGACAGCGCGAAGGTGGTGGCGAAGAAGAAGCTCACCGCCAGCATGTGCGCCGGGTTGTAGTGGAAGTGCAGGTACTGGTAGCCGGTGTTGGACACCCAGTCCAGGTGGCTCATGATCCCGTACGGGAAGCCGTGCCCCCAGGCGCCCATCAGCAGCGGGCGGACCACCACCAGCGTGACGTAGGCCAGGATGGCGAAGCCGAAGGCCACGGGCACGTGGTAGCCGATGCCCAGCTTCTTGCAGATCTCCACCTCGCGCAGCGCCCAGCTCACGAAGGCGCCGACCGCGCAGAAGGTGACGATCTGCCACAGCCCGCCCTGCATGAGCGGCGCCAGGCTCAGGCCGTAGCTGAGGTCGGGCGGCGCGATGTTGATCTGCCAGAGGTTCCAGGTCGGCCCCTGCGAGGCGCCCCAGACGATGAGCAGCGTTCCCACCAGCGAGAAGAACGCGGTGGTGATGCCGAAGAAGCCGACATAGAAGGGGCCGACCCAGAAGTCGAACAGATCGCCTCCCAGCAGCGTACCTCCGCGTACGCGGTACTTGCGCTCGAAGTTCAGCATGGCCATGGCAGCCACCTCCGGGGACCAGAATGAGAAGGGCGCCCGCTTGACGTGGGGCCCGGGTGGGGATGCGCCGGGAAGACGCGCCGGCAGCGCCGGCCCGCCTCCATCGGCGCTATTTCGTCGGTGCCGCGGCCGGCGCCGCTGCCGGCATGGCCGAGTTCTGGCTGACCACGGCGGTGCGGGGACCGTCGAGCCAGTTGAACTTGTTGGTGCTCAGCAAGATGAAATGGATGATCAGCGCCAGCACGAACAGGAAGGCCGCAAGGGCCACCAGCGCGCGCCGTGGATCGAACAACAACCAGATTTTCCACATGCTTGTTTCTCCTAATTGAGGTGCGACATGAAGGTGTAAACCCCCGCCCGCACACTCTTGAACAACGATGTCTCGCTCTCTGCGCCGGGAAACCAGTCGCGCCAGTTCAAGAACAGGACCTGGCCGACGAGTGCTACCAGCAGCAGGAACACGATGCTGAGCAGGAACAGGACTCCATAGCCCTTGTTCCGCAGCACAAGGGCTGCCGTTGAAATGGCGGCGTTGTCATGCATGGCATGTCTCCTGGCGCGTCGGTTACTTCAGCTCAGAGCCAGGGCCGCCACATCCACACGAGCACATGGGCCACCACGGCAATCGCCGTGAACCCCATGAAACTGCCCATGAAGATGCCGTGGAATTCCCTGGCCTCTCCTTCGGTCAGCCCGGACAACGAGCCTCTCCTGTCTTCAGCCATTTGGATCACTCCTCAACTTTGGCCTCTCGGCCAGCACCGCGCAGCTCCCGCGCGGCAAGGCACACCCAGGCGGCAGGCCTGCAGGCGTCATCAGGGGGCGTGGAGCACGCGCTGCGCAGGTCATGCGAGTGCTCCCAGCGCGGCGGTGACGATCTGTCGTGCCTGCCCTTCCAGGTGTTCGGGATGGACCGCGGCGCTGCCGGCCTCGCGGGCGCGCGCCTCGGCCTGGTCGCGCAGGCGCTTGGCCGCGGAGATGCGCACCAGCACGGGCTGGGCTTCCAGCAACTCGTCGAGCAGCTCGCGCGCGTCAATGCTCCAGACCAGTTCGGGCAGCGCGCGGGCCGGCGTCGGGTCGACACGGTCCATGTCGGTGCCCAGCGGCAGGATGTGGAACAGCGCATCGAACAGCGCGTTGCACACCTCCTGCACCAGCCAGGTGGCGCCGGCATAGCCCATGAAGGGCGTGCCCGTGGCGCGCCGGATGATGGCGCCGGGAAAACTCGCGGCGATGAAGCTGGGCCGCATCGGCCCATGCGTCGCGGCCTCGGCCAGGTACATGCGTTCGTTGACGCTGCCGAACATCACCAGCGGCGCCTTGGCCTTGATCAGGTCGCGCACGGCGGCGTTGTCGGTCTTGTCGCCGGGCTTGCGGGCCACGGCGAACTGGCAGGGCAGGCCCAGCTCGTCCTCGAGGAAGTGGCGCACGCCGCGGCTGTAGGTCTCGCTGGCCACGATGCCGAAGGAGGCGGTGGCGAAGAAGTCCTGCGTGACCGAGCGCCACAGGTCCCAGATCGGCTTGATGGTGGTGTGCTTCTCGCGCTCGATGAAGGGTTCCGGGTCCAGGTGCAGCAGCCGCCCGAGTTCGCGCAGGAAGGCGGTGGTGCTGTGCAGCCCGATGGGCGCCTGCAGGTAGGGCCGGTCCAGCGCCTCGCACAGCATGCGGCCGAATTCGCGGTACAGGCAGACGTTGACGTCGGCCTCCACCAGGTTCGCCACATCGGCCACGTGGCTGCCGAGCGGGAACACCATGTTGATCTCGGCGCCGATGCCTTCGACCAGGCGGCGGATCTCGTGCACGTCGCTGGCGCTGTTGAACACGCCGTAGCTCGGGCCGATGAGGTTGACGCGCGGCTTCTCGCCGGCCGGGCGCTCGGCGAACGGCTTGCGCGCCGGCACCTTGCGCAGGCCATGCTCGCTCCACAGCCAGTAGATGGCGCGGTTGGCGCACTGCCACTGGTCTTCGTCGATGGTGCGCGGCAAAAAGCGCGCGATCGTCGTGCCCTCGGGCGTGACGCCGCCGCCGATCATCTCGGCGATGGAACCGGTGACGACCACCGACGGCAGGTCGGGGTCCAGCACGGCATGGGCACGCTTCATGGCGCCCTCGGTGCCTTCGCGGCCCAGTTGTTCTTCGGCCAGGCCCGTGACGACGATGGGCAGTTCGTGCGGCGGCAGCGCGTCGGTGTAGTGCAGCACCGAGGTGACGGGCAGGTTCTCGCAACCGACCGGGCCGTCGATGATGACCTGCAGGCCCTTGATGGCGGTGAAGACGTAGACGGCGCCCCAGTAGCCGCCGGCACGGTCGTGGTCGAGGACGAAGCTCACACCATCTCCTCGGCCTTGCGGCGCTTCATGATCTTGATCACTTGCCGCTTGGTCTCGGCGCGGAACTCGGGGCGCAGGATGGGCGTCTCGCTCCAGATGCCGGCGCGGTCGCCCTTGCCGGTCTCGCCGAAGAATTCGCGCATGGTGTCGAAGCGCACCTGGTTGGCGATGGCGCCGTTGACCACCTGGGCCAGCGAGCCGGCACCGGCCGGGCCCATCAGCGGGCGGGCGGAGATCAGGTTGGTGAAGTACAGCGAGGGGATCGCACGTTCCTTGCAGGCCTGCACCAGGGGCGTGGTGCCGATGGCCAGGTTCGGGCGGTGGCGCTCGACGGCGGCCAGGTCCTGCTCCAGCGAGGCGCGGTACTGGATCTCCACGCCGCGTGCTTCCAGCCAGAGGCGGTCCGGCTCGGACCAGGGCGTGCGCGGGCAGGCGGTGCCGACGTAGGGCACGGTGGCGCCGCTCTCGATCAGCAATCGCGCGACCAGCAGCTCGGAACCCTCGTAGCCACTGACCGTGACCTTGGCGTTGATCGGCGACCTGGCCAGCGCGCCGCGGATGGCGGGCACGATGCCGGCGATCGCCGCCTCGACCTGCGCCGTGGGCACCTCGGCCGCTTCGCCGACGGCGCGCAGCCAGGCGGCCGTGCCTTCGGCACCGACGGGCGCGGATGCGACCACGGGCCGACCGGCGGCCTGCAGCTCGCGCACGCTCGCCGTGTAGAAGGGGTGGATGGCGGCGGCCACCGTGCAGTCCAGCGCCGCGTACAGCTCGCGCCATTCGCGCGTGGGCACCGTGGGGCCGACCTTCAGGCCCAGCGGCGCCAGCAGCATGCCGATCACCATCGGATCGGCCGGGAACAGCTCGCCCAGCAGGCTCACGGTCTTGGCGCTGTCCAGGCCCTGCTCGCGCCAGCCGCGCGGGGCGGAGACGGGGCCGGTCTCGGCCTCGGCGCGGGCGTACTTCAGCATCGCGCCGGCCAGCACGTCCTTGGCTTCCGCATGCGTCGGCACGCCGAAGCCGGGCACGTCGACACCGATGATGCGCACGCCGCGGATGGCCTTGGGCAGCAGCTGCAGCGGCACGCCGCTGGCCGAGGGCACGCAGAGGTTGATGACGACCAGCGCGTCGAGCTTGTCGGGATCGGCCTGCGCGTGCACCGCTTCGCGGATGTCCTCGAACAGCTTGCCGGTGACCAGCGATTCGCTGTTGAAGGGCACGTAACCCACGCTGCGCCGCGCGCCGTAGAAATGCGAGGTGAAGGTCAGGCCGTACACGCAGCAGGCCGAGCCGCTCAGGATGGTGGCCGTGCGCTTCATGCGCAGCCCGACCCGCAGCGCGCCGAAGGCCGGGCACATGCTCTGCGGCTGGTCGTGCGGGCCCTTGGGGTAGTCCGCGGCGTAGGTCGCCAGCGTCTGCTGCGTGGCCTCCGGCATGGCCGAGGCCAGGGCCTGGGCCTGCTCGGGGGTCGCGTGGCAACTGGACATGAGGGCTTTCGTGATCAAGCCGCGTCGTAGACGACTTCGAGCGTGGGCTTCGCGATGTCGGTCTTGCCGACCATGTCGAACAGCGTGGCCGGCTCCATCTTGAAGTCGCGGCCCGTCACCTCGGCGCTGAAGAGGCCCAGCAGCTGGTCCTGGGTCTGCGGCTTGGGGCGCACTGGCGGCGCCTCGGCCACGTTGATCGCCAACTCTTCGAACAGCGGCGCCCACTGCGTGCCGGGCCGGCCGATGATTTCGTAGCTGGCGCTCTTGCGGCGGATGTCTTCGTTGGCGGGGATGGTTGCCAGCACCGGAATGCCGGCGGCGCCTGCGAACTGCTTGGCCTCGCCGGTGCCGTCGTCGCGGTTGATCACCATGCCGGCCACGCCCACATTGCCGCCGAGCTTGCGGAAGTACTCGACTGCCGAGCACACGTTGTTGGCCACGTAGAGCGACTGCAGGTCGTTGCTGGCCACGACGATGACCTTCTGGCACATGTCGCGCGCGATCGGCAGGCCGAAGCCGCCGCAGACCACGTCGCCCAGGAAGTCGAGCAGCACGAAGTCGAAGCCCCAGTCGTGGAAGCCCAGCTTCTCCAGCGTCTCGAAGCCGTGGATGATGCCGCGCCCGCCGCAGCCGCGGCCGACCTCGGGGCCGCCGAGCTCCATGGCGTAGACGCCGTCGCGCTTGAAGCAGACGTCGCCGATGGCGACCGCCTCGCCGGCCAGCTTCTTCTTCGAACTGGTCTCGATGATGGTGGGGCAGGCCTTGCCGCCGAACAGCAGGCTGGTCGTGTCGCTCTTGGGGTCGCAGCCGATCAAGAGCACCTTCTTGCCCTGCTGGGCCATCATGTAGCTCAGGTTGGCCAGCGTGAAGCTCTTGCCAATGCCGCCCTTGCCGTAGATCGCGATGATCTGCGTGGTCTTGGCGGCGGGGCTGGTGGCCGCACTCGGCACGGGGTCGGGCTCGATGGCCGCCTCGGCGCGCAGGATGTCCGTGCGGGACTGGAAGCGAACCGTCGCCTCGGCGGGAATCGTGGCGGTGTTCATCGAGTACCTCCGTGCTGCGCACTGCGGTGCTGAACGCCTTCGGGCGGCCGTGCGTCGTTCATTGGTGGGCTCTCCAGTCCAGGACCATCTTCAGGCAGGCCGCATCGCCGAACGCCTGGCCGTAGGCCTCGCGCGCCAGTGCAGCCGGTTCGGTGTGGGTGATCAGGCCGTCGAGCGACAGGCGCCCGTCGTCCAGCAGCAGGTTCACGGCGGCCAGGTCGGCCGGCTTCCATTCGGCGGCCACGCGGATGCGGGCCTCGCGCATGAAGGCCGGCGCGAAGTTCAGCGAGAGCGGCTTGGCGTAGAACCCGGCCAGCACCACCTCGCCGCCAGGGGCCAGGCGGGCGACCAGCGTGTCGAGCAGGCCGGCGTCGCCGCTCACGTCGTAGATGGCGCGGTAGTCGCGCCGGGTGTCGGCCTCGGGGTGCAGCACCTCGTAGCCCAGGGCACCCTGGCTGCGCTGCGGGTTGGTTTCCCAGACGCGGAAGTCGGTGTAGCCGGCCGCCATGTTCAGGCGCGCCAGCAGGCGGCCCAGCACGCCGTGGCCCACGATCAGATCCGGCGGCGTGTGCGGGTCGCCGCGGCCGCCATCTGCCACTGCGTGGTAGGCCGTGGCGGCCAGCGCCAGCAGCACGGCCTGCGGGCCCAGGTGCTCGGCCACCGGGAGCGCCTTGGCGCCCGGCACCACCAGCCGCGAGGCAGACGCGCCGAACAGGCCGCGCACGTCGCCGTAGCAGCGCGCGCCGGGCACGAAGACGCGCTGGCCGACGCGGCGGCTGCCTTCCTTGCCGACTTCCAGCACGCGGCCCACGGCTTCGTAGCCGGGCACCAGCGGGTAGCCCATGCCCGGGAACATCGGCATCTCGCCACGCCACAACAGGCGCTCGGTGCCGGTGCTGATGCCGCTCCATTCCACCTCGACGACCACGTCGTCGCCCTGCAAGGCCGGCAGGTGCAGGGGCCGCACGCACAGTTGCTCGGGCGCCTCCAGCACGACGGCCTGGGTGTTCATGTGATGGCTCCTTGGCGGTGCGCGGTGGAATGGCCGGTGTTCATGGAGTCATCTTATGAAGACACAACACAATGTCAATTCAAATTTACACTTGGTGTCGCCAAGACGCCGGTGGTGGCCACCAGCACGCCGCTGTGCAGCGGCATGGGCGTGGGCCGCGCCTGCACATCGGTGAAGCCGCTGCGCTCCAGCAGATCGCGCAGCTGCGCCACCGTCCGTGCCCGGCCGCTGCCCATGGCCCAGAGGTAGAGGCCGAAATAGGCCGCGCCCATGGCCGGTGCGCCCGGCGCGTCGGCCAGCGGCTCGGCGATCAACAGGCGGCCGCCGGCCGGCAGCGCCACGCGCACGGCAGCCAGCAGGCGCAGCACGGCCGCGTCGTCGTGGTCGTGCAGCACGCGCACCAGGCTGATGGCATCGAAACCGGACGGCAGCGCATCGCGCAGAAAGTTGCCGCCGCTGGCGCTGCAGCGCCCGGCCAGGCCTTCGCGCGCGAAGCGCGCCTCGGCACGCCGCGCCACCTCGGACAGGTCGAACACCTGCACCTGCAGCCCGGGCACGGCACGCGCCAGGCAGGCGGCCAGCGCCCCCTCGCCGCCGCCCACGTCCAGCAGCCGCTGGTGGCGGTGCACGGGATAGGCCTGCAGCAGCTGCTCGGCCACCCAGGGCACGGACGAGGCCATCAGTTGCGAATAGCCGGCCACCTGCTGCGCATCCAACGCCGCCGGGTCCGCCGCACGGGCATAGGGCCAAAAGCCCGACAGCGCGCCGCCCGCGCCCTGCCCCGGCGCTGCGCGCAGCAGCGCCAGTGGATCGACGAGGTCGCGGTACAGCGCCTCGTGGTGCTCGACCATGGCCGCCAGGCCGGCATTGCCCACCAGCGGCGCGCCCAGCGGCCCCAGGCCGTAGCGGCCTTGCCGCCGGCGCTCCAGCAGGCGCAGCGCGCAGGCGGCCTGCAGCAGCCGGTCCAGCGCCGGCTCGGGCAGCGGCAGCACGGCCGACAGCGCCGCCAGGCTCTGCGGGCCATCGCGGCCCAGCCGCTCGAACAGGCCCAGCCGCACGCAGGCCAGCAGCACCTGGCTGTAGACGAAGCCGGCCAGCAGATCGAACAGCTGGCCCGCGCGTCGGCGGGCGATCCAGCGCGCGGGGGGAAAGCCTTCGGCCCAGCGCCGAAAGCGCGGGCTGGCCAGCAGCCGGTCGCGCCAGGCGAGCCAGGTGTCGCTCCAGTGCAATGGCGCAGCCACGGCCGCGCCCTGCGTCTTCATGCGGCACCTCCGTGCGTTCGTGCCTGCGCTACGCGTGTGCCGTCGGCGCCCAAGCCGCCTTCGCTGGGCCGATCCCCGCAAGCGGGGCCCCTCGTCTGCGCGCTCATGCGGCGACCGTGGCGCCGCCGCTGCGCGTGCCGAACAGGCCGACGGGCAACAGACGCTCGGCCTCCAGCGCGATCAGCCCGCGGAAGGCCTTGGCACCGCGGCACAGGGGCACCAGCGCCTGCGTGGCGGTGACCAGCCGTTCGAACTCGGCCAGTGCGCCTTCCAGGCCCAGCTCGCGCGCCACGCTGGGCCGGTCCAGCAGCAGGTCCTGGCCCACCGGCTTGCCGAGCGCCTGCGCATCGCACAGCACGTCGCGGATGTCGTCGGCCACCTGGTAGGCCTGGCCGAGCTGCTGGCCCAGCGCGCGCCAGGGCGTGGGGTCGGCCCCGGCGGCCTGTGCGCCGGCCATGGTGGCGGCGGCGAACAGCGCGCCGGTCTTGGCCTGCTGGTAGTCGCCCAGCACCACCTGCGGTTCGCATTCCCAGCTCTGGCCGGCGCTGATGCCGTGCGGCATGCCGACGCCCTGGCAAACGGTGTGCAGCAGGCCCGGCAGCCGAGACGGATGGCCGCCGGCCGCGGCACCCACACTCTGGAAGGCCAGCACGATCAGCGCATCGCCCGCCAGCACCGCCAGCCGCTCGCCGAAGGCGCTGTGCACCGATGGCAGGCCCCGCCGCGTGGCGGCGTTGTCGAAGCAGGGCAGGTCGTCGTGCACCAGCGAGGCACAGTGCAGCAGCTCGATCGCCGCCGCCGCCGCGTCGGCCAGTGACGGATCGTCGTCGCCGCAGGCATGGGCCACCGCCAGCACCAGCTTGGGCCGCACGCGGGCGCCGCCCGGGAATACGGCGTGCTGCATGGCCGCAGCCAGCCGCGGCGGATGACCGGGCGCAAGGCAGCCCTCGAGGCTGGCTTGCAGTGCGCTTTCGATGCGGTCGGGCATGGCGGTCCTTTGGTTGCGGCATGAAGAGGCCAGGCTGGGCCCCACCTCTAGTCATCTTTGCAATACATTTGAGACTGTCACGCAGATTAGACACATCCACCCGTGCCGTCAATGCAGATCCGCCCCGACCGCCTGCCGCCCACCGCCCAGCGCACACCGCGCGTGCTGGTGGTGGGCGCCGGTGTGGGCGGGCTCAGTGCCGCGGCGCTGCTGGCCCATGCCGGGCTGGATGTCACCGTGCTGGAGCAGGCCGATGGTCCCGGCGGCAAGGCCTGCACCCGGCAGGTCGGCCCGCACCGGCTGGATGCCGGGCCGACGGTGCTGACCATGCGCTGGGTGTTCGAGCAGCTGTTCGACACGCTGGGCCTGTCGTTCGCACGGCAACTGCAGCTGCAGCCTTGCGCCGTGCTGGCGCGCCATGCCTGGGGGCCGGAGGCCGCCGACCGGCTCGATCTGCTGGCCGACCTGCAGGCCAGCGTGGACGCCATCGGCACCTTCAGCAGTGCGGCCGAGGCCCGGCGCTACCGCGCCTTCTGCCAGCAGGCGCAGGCGGTCTACCAGACGCTGGAATCGTCCTTCATCACCGCCAGCCGGCCCGACAACCCGCTGAGCCTGATGGCGCGCCTGCTGCGCAAGGGACTGCCGGGTGCGCGCGGGCTGGCCAACATCCAGCCGTTCCAAAGCCTGTGGCAGGCGCTGGGCCGGCACTTCCACGACCCGCGGCTGCGCCAGCTGTTCGGCCGCTACGCGACCTATTGCGGCTCGTCGCCGTTCAGCGCGCCGGCCACGCTGATGCTGGTGGCCCATGTCGAGCGCGATGCGGTCTGGCAGGTCAAAGGCGGCATGCACCGGCTGGCGCTGGCGCTGGCCGGTGCGGCCGAGCGCCAGGGCGCCCTGCTCCGCCATGGCAGCGCGGTGCGCGAGATCACCCTCGCGCGCGGACGCGCCAGCGGCGTGGTGCTGGCCAGTGGCGAGACGCTGCAGGCCGACGCCGTGCTGTTCAACGGCGATGCCGATGCGATGGCCCAGGGGCTGCTCGGCACCGCGGTGCAGCGCGGCCTGGGCCTGCGGGCCCTGGCACCGGCGCAGCGTTCCCTGTCGGCGTTGACCTGGCACCAGGTGGCCACGCCCGAGGGCTTCGCGCTGTCGCACCACAACGTGTTCTTCTGCGACCCGGCGCGGGACGGCTACCGCCGCGAATTCGACGCGCTGGCAGAGGGCCGCCTGCCGCCCTCGCCCACCGTCTACCTGTGCGCGCAGGACCGCAGCGCGGCGCTGCGGCCCGCAGCCAAGGCTGGGCCCGAGCGGCTGATGCTGCTCGTCAACGCGCCCGCGCACGACCCCACCCGACCGCCCACGGAAGAGGAGTTGCAACGATGCGAACAGCAGACCCAACAGCAGCTGGCCCGCATGGGCCTGGTGCTGCGCCCTGGCCCGTGGCCGGCGCAGCGCACGACGCCGGCGCAGTTCGCAGCGGCATACCCGGGCTCGGCCGGTGCGCTGTACGGGCAGGCGAGCCACGGCTGGCAGGCGAGCTTCCAGCGCCCGCAGCAGCGCAGCGCGGTGCCGGGCCTGTACCTGGCCGGTGGCAGCGCCCACCCCGGGCCGGGCGTGCCGATGGCCTCGCTGTCGGGCCAGCTGGCAGCGCGGCTGATCCAGGCGGACCTGGCTTCGACCTTCCGGTGGCACCCGGTGGCTATGCCTGGTGGTACCTCGACGCGCTGAGCACGCCGCAGCCCGACGGCAGCGCCTGGGCGTTGACGCTGATCGCCTTCATCGGCAGCGTGTTCTCGCCCTACTACGCCTGGCAGCGCCGCCGCGGCGGCGACGACCAGGCGCTGGCCGAGGAGCACGTGGCCGTCAACGTCTCGCTGTACCGCCGCGCACCGGGCAGCGCGCGCTACGCCAAGTGGTGGACCATGACCGAGCGCGGCCACCGCGACCTGCACCGCGACCGGCAGAGCCTGGCCATCGGCCCGAGCCGCCTGCAGTGGGAGGGCGGCGACCGGCTGCGGATCGACCTGGACGAATGGGCCGCGCCCTGGCCGCAGCGCGTGCGTGGCAGCCTGGTGGTGCAACTGCAGGCGCACCCGGCCCGCCAGTTCGCACTCGACCCGGGCGGACTGCACCACTGGCAGCCCATCGGCCCCGTGGCACGCATCGACGTGGCGCTGGACGCACCCGCTGCCCGCTGGCAGGGCGAGGCCTACCTGGACAGCAACTGGGGCCAGCGCCCGCTGGCGCGCGACTTCAGCCGGTGGCACTGGTCGCGCCAACGCCTGCCGGGCGATGCCAGCCGGGTGCTGTATGCGCTGGAGCCGCGCACGGGCGGCCCGCAGGCGCTGGACCTGCAGATCGCGGCCGACGGCGCCATCGCCGTGCGCGACGCGCCGCCGGCCTGCCCGCTGCCCGCCAGTGGCTGGGGCCTGCACCGTCAGACGCGCGCGCTGCCCGCCGCCGCGCCCACCGTGGCCGCCACGCTGGAATCCGGGCCCTTCTACTGCCGCAGCCTGCTGGCCGATGCGCAGGGCGGCGCGCCCTGGATGCACGAAAGCCTGGACCTGGGCCGCTTCGACCGGCCGCTGGTGCACGCCATGCTGCCGTTCCGCATGCCGCGGCGCAGCCGCTGATCGCTCAAAACACCGCGTGCTCGCCACGCGCGTGCACGCGCTCGCCGCGCAACAGCGCCGCATAGTGCGCCAGCAGCGTCTCGCGCCCGGTCGAGGGCGTGGCCTCGGCGTCGTAACGGGCGCGCTGCGCATCCCACACCAGCATCGATTCGCTGGCGTAGTAGCGGCCGATGCGTGCCAGCTCGGCCTTGGCCGCCAGGGCCGGCGCCAGCCGCGCGGCCACCGACAGGCCGCCGACGATGGTGTCCAGCAGGCCCAGCGGCACGCTGCGAAAACGCGGCGGCTGGCCGAGCAGCGCGAACAGCGCCTCGCCCTGCTCGCGCGGCGTGATGGCCGCGCCCGGACCGCCGATGGGCAGCACGCGGTTCCAGCGCGCCGGATCGTGCAGGCAGCCGGCCAGGTAGTCGGCCAGGTCGGCGTCGCCGATGGGCTTGCAGGCGGTCAGCTGGCCGTCGCCGAACAGCAGGTAGGGTTTGCCGCGCCGCACGCGCTCGACCTGGCCCGACAGCGACTTGAAGAAGGCGGTCGGCCGCACGATGGCGTAGCGCAGGCCCGAGGCCATCAGCTCTTGCTCGAACGCCAGCTTGGCCTGCTGGAACGCGAGCCGCGGCTTCTGCACGCAGATGGCCGACAGCAGCACGAACTGCGGCACGCCGGCGCGCAGCGCGGCCTGCAGCACCTGGCTGTGCGCGCGGTGGTCCACCGCCCAGGCATCGGCCGGCACGCCGCTGCGCGAGGCCATGCACGAGAGCACCGCATCGAAGCGTTCACCTGGCGCAAACACCTGTTGCGCCAGCCAGCTGGCATCGGCCACGTCGCCGAAGCGCAGCATGGCGCCGGGCAAGAGGCGCGCGGCCTGCCGGATGTCGGCACGCGGGCGCAGTGCGCACACCACCGCATGGCCTTGCGCGCGCAGCGCGGCGGCGGTCGCGCGGCCGATGCTGCCGCTGGCGCCGAGCAGCAGCACGCGCTTCGGCGGCCCTCCACGCCATGGAGACGCTTCGGCCTGGCCTGTGCCGCCGGCGCCCACGGGCGGCCGGGCGGCGTTCATGGCGGCGGCTCCTGCTCGCGCTGCCGCTTTTTCCATCGGCGCCAGTCCCACCACTGCCAGAACGCCCAGCCGAACACCAGGCCGAAGAACAGCAGCAGCTCGATCAGACCGATGTGCTCGCGCATGGCGCGGGGTCAGTGGCGCGCGTCCGGGGCTTCGTGCAGGAAACAGCGCCGCGCCGCCGCCGCCCAGTCGCTGTGCTCGGCACCGCGGCTGGCGTTCAGGCCGGCCAGCGTGCCGTGCAACAGCTTGGCGCTGAGGCTGCCGGCCAGTTGCTCCAGCACCTGCTCCACGCCCTCGCCGCGGGCCAGCGCGCGCCGGGCGCGGTCCAGCTCGACCTGGCGCCAGTGGTCGCTGCGCTGGCGCAGCTCCAGGATCAGCGGCACGCTGCAGCGTTGCTCCAGCCACCGGCTGAAGCGGTGCACGCCGGCATCGACCAGTGCCTCGGCCTGCTGCACAGCCGCCTGGCGGCGCTCGCCACCCTGCTGCACGCGTTGGGCCAGGTCGTCCACGGTGTAGAGGAACACATCCTCCAGCTTGCCGACATCGGCCTCGATGTCGCGCGGCACCGCGAGGTCGATCATCAGCATGGGCTCGCGCTTGCGGGCGGCCAGCGCACGCTGCACGGCGCCCAGGCCGATCAGCGGCAGACTGCTGGCGGTGCAGCTGATGACGATGTCGAACTCGGCCAGCCGCCGGTCCAGCCCGACCAGCGGCAGCAGCTGCGCACCGAGCCGGCTGGCCAGGGCCTCGCCGCGTTCGGCGCTGCGGTTGGCCACCGCCATCAGGCGCGGCGAGCGCGCCGCGAAATGCGTGGCGACCAGTTCGATCATTTCGCCCGCGCCAATAAACAGCACGCGCCGCTCCGACAGGTCGCCGTACAGCTGTTGCGCGATGCGCAGCGCCGCCGCCGCCATGCTCACGGCATGGGCGCCGATCTCGGTGCTGGTGCGCACCGCCTTGGCCACCGAGAAGCTGCGCTGGAAGAGCTGCTGCAGCGTCGGCCCGAGCACGCCCACGTCGTCCGCCTCGCGCACAGCCTGCTTGAGCTGGCCCAGGATCTGCGGCTCGCCGAGCACCATCGAGTCCAGCCCCGACGCCACGCGGAACGCATGCCGCGCCACGTCTTCGCCCTGCAGCAGGTAGCTGTGGTCGCGCAAGGCCTGCGGGCTGCTGCCGCCCTGCTCGGCCAGCCAGTGGATGACGGGTTGCAACAGCTCGGTCGAAGGCTGCGCGTCGGGCGCCAGGCCCAGGTACAGCTCGGTGCGGTTGCAGGTCGACAGGATGGTGAGCCCGCTGGCCGGCGACTGCACGGCCGCCAGGTGGCCGCGCAGGGCCTGCAGGCTGGGCGCCAGGCGCTCCACGGGAAAGGCGAAGCGCCCGCGCAGGTCCAGCGGTGCGCTGGCATGGTTCAGCCCGAGGGCCATGAGGCTCATGGGGACCTCCTTCGGCCTGCGGCCTGTCTCTCCGAGGGGGAGCGCGCTGGCTTGGGGCGGGCCGGGGCGGCGCTCATCGCATCTCTCCTCTCGCCAGCACGCCGGCTGGCGCGCGGTGCGGTTGGCGCTCGTCGCGGGCCAGCCGCGTGAACAGGTCGACGACGAACTCGGCCGAGCCCTGGCGGCGCGGATGCGGCGCGGTGGCCACGGCATCGAGCAGCGGCTGGTTGGCCGACAGCGCCGGCGCGGCCAGCGCCGCTTGCGACGGCCACAGGCTGGCGGCGGCGCGCACCAGCAGGCCGGCCTTGCGCCAGCCGGGCACGCGGGCGCGGCGGCGCACGCCGTCGCCACCCACGCGGCGCACCTCGTGGCCGATGCCGGCATACAGCAGCCGCGCGGCGTTGATGCCGGGCCGGCAGTCCAGCGGCAGGCTGCCCACGCCCGCGGCGGCACGCGCATACAGGCGGTCGGCCTCGGCCAAAAGGCGCAGCACCACGGCATCGACGCGCGCGTCCGGCACGGGGCAGGCCAGCCATGCGTCGGGATCGACACCCGCCTCACGCAGCCAGGCACGCGGCAGGTAGAGGCGGCCGTTGCGCGCGTCCTCGCCCACGTCGCGCGCGATGTTGGACAGCTGCATGGCCACGCCCAGGTCGCAGGCACGGGCCAGCGCGGCGGGGCTGCGCGTCTCCATCAGCAGGCCCATCATGGCACCCACGGCACCGGCCACGCGCGCGGCGTAGCCATGCAGCTGCTCCAGCGTCTCGTACGTGCGCCCTTCCACGTCCCATGCAAGGCCCTCGACCAGGAAGTCGGGCAGCGCCCGGGGCACGGCGTAGGCCACCACCACCGCGGCCAGTGCGCGGTCGCTGGGCACGGTCAGGGGCTGGCCGGCGTAGACGCGGTCGAGCCGCTCGCGCAGCCGCGCGATGGCCTCGCCGCGGCCGCCCTGCTCGTCCACGGCATCGTCGGCCAGGCGGCAGAAGCCATAGAGCACGGTGGCCGGCTCGCGCACGCGCTGCGGCAGCAGCAGCGACGCGGCGTGGAAGGTCTTGCTGTTGTGCTGCAGGCTGGCGCGGCAGGCGGCGACATCGGCCGCCCAGTGGCGGGCCAGATGCGGCTCAAGCCGCACGGTGGGCGCGACGGACATGCGGCATCTCCAGGGGGGCGGCGCGCGGACCGCGCAGGGTGTCGGCATGCGGGACCACGCGGTCCAGCACCTTGGCGGAGGTCAGCACCCCCGGCAGGCCTGCGCCCGGGTGGGTGCCGGCACCCACCAGGTACAGGCCGCGCAGCTCTTCGCTGCGGTTGTGCGGGCGGAACCACGCGCTTTGCTGCAGCACGGGCTCGAACGAGAAGGCCGCGCCCTTGACGGACAGCAGCCGGTCCTGGAAGTCCTGCGGCGTGAGCAGGCGCGAGCTGGCGATCTGGCTCTCCAGCCCCGGCAGCACGGTGGCCGAGAGGCGCGCGGCGATGGCCTGCCGGTAGGGCTCGGCGCGCTGCTGCCAGTCCACGCCGCTGTCCAGGTGCGGCACCGGGGCCAGCACGTAGAAGGTGTCGCAGCCGGGCGGCGCCAGGCTGGTGTCGGTGGCGGTGGGCCGGTGCAGGTAGAGGCTGAAGTCGTCGGCCAGGTGCTGGCGCACGAAGATGTCGTCCAGCAAACCCTTGTAGCGCGGGCCCAGCACGATGCTGTGGTGCGCCACGTCAGGGTACTGGCGGCGCGTGCCGAAGTACCAGACGAACAGGCTCATCGAGTAGCGCGCGCGGCGCAGCTTGCGGTCGGTCCAGCGCCTGCGGGCCACGTTCGGCATCAGCTTGCCGTAGGTCCAGGCGGCGTCGGCGTTGGAGACGACCACGGCGGCATCGATGCGCTCGCCGCCGGCCAGCCGCACGCCGGTGGCGGCGCCGTCTTCGGACAGGATCTCCTCGACCGTGGCGTTGCAGACCACGCGGCCGCCCTGCCCCTCGACCAGCCCGACCAGGCCCTGCACGAGCCGGCCGGTGCCGCCCATGGCGAAGTGCACGCCGAAGCGCCGCTCCAGGTGCGCGATGAGGCAATACACCGATGTCGTCTGGAACGGGTTGCCGCCCACCAGCAGCGACTGGAAGGTCAGCAGCACGCGCAGCTTTTCGTTCTGCACGTGCTGGCAGGCCAGGCCGTGCACCGTGCGGTAGCCCTGCAGCTTGAGCAGCTGCGGCAGCGCGGCGGCCATGTCGGCGAAGCGGTCGAAGGGCTGGTCGCCCAGCTGCTCGAAGCCGACCGCGTAGATCGCCTTGCTGGCCGCGAGGAAGCGCTCGTAGCCGGCCACGTCGTCCGGCGCGATGCGGGCCACCTCGGCGCGCATGGCCTCGGCGTCGCCGCTGTAGTCGAACACCGTGCCGTCGTCGAAGCGCACGCGGTAGAACGGACTAACCGGCCGCAGCTCCACGTCGTCGCCCAGCCGCTTGCCGCAGAGCTGCCAGAGCTCGTCGAACAGGAAGGGCGCGGTGATGACGGTGGGGCCGGCGTCGAACACGAAGCCGTCCTGCCGGTGGACGTAGGCGCGCCCGCCCGGGGCGTCCAGCCGTTCGAGCACCGTCACCCGGTAGCCGCGGGCCCCCAGGCGCACGGCGGCGGCCAGGCCACCGAAGCCGCTGCCGATGACCACCGCGTGGGGACGGGCGTCGCTGGGACGCGCATGTGTCAACATATCGGCAATAGTAGTAGTGTCATGTTTAGTTGACAATAGACCGGCATGCTCCTGGACCCTGCCCCACTGGAAGAAACACGACCGACCGCCGGCGGCCTGCGCTGGCACGTGTGGCGCTCCGCCGGGCCGCAGGGCGACCGGCCGCTGCTGCTGTTGCTGCACGGCACGGGCTCGTCCGGCCGCTCGTGGGCCGGCAGCGCGGCGCGGCTGGCCGGGCGTTTCAGCCTGCTGGTGCCCGACCTGCCGGGCCACGGCGGCAGTGGCGCCTTTGCCGACGGCGTGGCCAGCCTGCCGCGCATGGCCCAGGCGCTGGCCGCCCTGCTGCGCGCGCAGGCGGCGGCGCCGGTGGCCGTGGTCGGCCACTCGGCCGGTGCGGCGCTGATGCTGCAGCTTTGGCTCGACGGCGCGCTGCCGGCCGCGCGCGGGCTGTTGTCGCTCAACGGCGCGCTGCAGCCGCTGCCGGGCCTGGCCGGCGCCGTGTTCCCGCCGCTGGCGCGTGCCATGGCGGCCTTGCCGGTCGTGCCCTGGCTGGCGTCGCAGGCGGCGTCACGGCCGCGCTCGCTGCAGCACCTGGTGGCCTCGACCGGCTCGCGGCTCGGCGCGCCGGAGGTGGCGCACTACCGCGACCTGCTGCAGCAGCCGCGCCATGTGGCTGGCGCGCTGCAGATGATGGCCAGCTGGCAGGTCGGCCCGCTGGTGCCGGCCCTGCGCCACCGCATGGCGCATCAACCCATGGCGCTGCTGCTGGCTGCGGCCAGCGCGGACACCACGGTGGCGCCCGCACAGTCCCGGCGCGCGGCGCAGCAGCTGCCCGGCGCGCGGTTCAGGCTGCTGCCCGGGCTGGGCCACCTGGCGCATGAGGAGTCGCCGCGGGTGGTGGAGGACTTGCTGGCGGAACTGGGGCTTTGACGGCCCGCGCCGCTCACAAAGCCGGTCACAACGCCGCGCCGATCGCCCGGTGCAGCAACTCCGCCCGCCCCTGCGGCAAGGCCAGGTAGCGCGCGCCCATCTGCCGGGCCAGCGCGGCCGATTCGGGCTGCGGGCGCACCGAGGTGTCGATCAGCAGGCTGGCGATGCCGGCACCCGCCAGCCGCCGCGCCATCTGCTGCGCGTCGGCCATGGCACCCGGCCGGCCACCGCGGCCCTGGCGGTCGACATTGGCCCGGCCATCGGTCAGGAACACCAGCTGCGCCCGCGCGCCCTCGCGCGCCTGCAGGCCGGCCGCCAACTGCCAGCCGGCCTCGATGCCGGCCGCCAGCGGCGTGCCGCCACCGCCGGGCAGTTCCGTCAGCGCGCGCTTGGCGCGCACCAGCGAACGGGTGGGCGGCAGCAGCAGCTCGGCAGCCGTGCCGCGGAACGCGATCAGCGCCACGCGGTCGCGGCGCACGTAGCAGTCGGCCAGCAGCAGCTCGACCGCGCCCTTGGCCTCGGCCAGGCGGTGCAGCGCCTGGGAGCCCGACGCATCGACCACGAAGACCGTGGTCGTCTCGGCGGGCCGGCGATGGCGCCGGCAGTGGAAGTCGTCACGGCGCACCAGCCAGCGCGCCCGGGTGGGCGGCAGCGCCAGCTGCGCGCGTTCCTGGCGGCGCAGTGCCTGCCACGGCAGGGCCGCACGCAGCGTGGCCAGCAGGTCCAGCCGCTGCGCGCCGCGGGGTGCGCCACGGCGCGGCGGCATCGGCCGGCCGCTGCTGGCGCTGCGCGTGGCCACGCCCTGGCGGCCGGCGGCCGTGCCGCGCTGGGGCGCAAGACCCGCCGCGAGCAGCGCCAGCAGGTCCGGGGGAATCGCCGACTGGGCCGCGGCGATCAGGCGGTCGGGCAGCGGCTGCGCGTGCTCCTCGCGCGGCGGCGGGGCTGGCGCGGCGCTGTGCGCAGGCGCGGCTTCGGACGGTGGCGCGGCGGGCGCATCGGCGCTGGCGGGGGGCTGCGCGGCGGGGTCAACAGGCGGGTCGGCTGCGGGAGGTTCGGCAGCGGGCGGCGCTGTTGTGGCTTGTTCCGCAGGCGGCAGCGCGCGCGCGCGCGGGGCCAGCACCAGCCGTGCGGCCAGTTCGGCATCGTCCTGCATGACCTCGGCATGGCCGCGCCAAGCCGCCACGGCACAGGCCGCGCGCCAGGCCTGCCAGGGCGCGCGCAGGCCCACGATGCCCAGCGCCTGCGCACAGGCGCACAGCGCCTCGGCCCCCTCGGCGTCGAAGGGCAGCGCGCGCAGGTGGTGCAGCGCCTTGGCCAGCGCGCTGGGCGGCGGCGCTGCAGGCCAATCGGCGGAGCTGGCCAGGGGGGAGTCCACCACCAGCGCCAGCCGTTCGCCCAGGCAGGTGGCGACGCGCTCGTCCGGCGTGGCGCCCTCGTCCAGCGCCAGCACGCTGAACCCGCCGCCATCGAGCGCCTGCGCCAGCCGGCCGGCCAGCGCGGTCGGCACGCGCTCGGCCATGGGCAGCACCAGCACCCCGCCGCGCACCTCGGCCAGCAGGCCGGCCTGCGCCACCGGCCGGCCGGCGGCCACGCTCAAGCCCAGGTCCAGGCCTCCGAGCAGCCGCGCATCGTCGATCTGCAGCGGACAGCGCCGCCAGGGCGTGCCCGGCGCGCGCAGGGACTGCCATTGCGCCACCAGCGCATCGCGCGCCGGGCCGGGGCCACCGCGCAGCACGACGCCACCCAGGCCCGCCGGGTCGAGCGCCAGCAGGCAGGCGGCCCAGGCGCTTGCAGACATGTCAGTCATCCATGGCGCTGGCGCGCCACCGTTGGAGCAAGCAATCCGCCCGTACGGCGTTGCGCGAACGGCTGCGGAGCAAGCCATGCCGGCGGACGCCGCGGAACTGGCTCTGCCAGGCCGCTGGCGGCGCCACTGGAGGGGTACGGGATGTCTACGTGACGTGAGCCATCCAGACGGGGTGGATTCATCTCAGTTCCAGAGCTCGCCCACGGCGCGCGCGATGCGCTCGGCCGATCCGGTGTCGTCCAGCGGGTTGCGGCGCAGGCGGTGGCGCAGCGCGGGCGCCGCGACCTCGCGCAGGTGCGACAGCTGCACCCCATCGTCGCCGTGCAACGCGGCCAGCGCGCGCGCCGCGCGCACCATCGTCAGCTCGCCGCGCAGACCGTCGCTGCCCAGGTGCTGGCACAGCTCGGCGCAGCGCAGCAGCATCGTGTCATCCACCACGACATCCGGCAGCCGCTCGCGCGCCCGGCCGAGCTGCTTGCGCACCTTGGCATCGGCCTTGGCCCACTGCGCGTGGAAGGCCTCGGGGTCGCGCTCGTAGGCATCGCGCCGCTTGACCACCTCCACGCGCTGCAGCAGGTCGGTGGGCGTGCGCACCTCGACCGACAGGCCGAAGCGGTCCAGCAGCTGCGGGCGCAGTTCGCCCTCTTCCGGGTTGCCGCTGCCGATCAGCACGAAGCGCGCCGGGTGCCGCACCGACAGGCCCTCGCGCTCGACCACGTTCTCGCCCGAGGCGGCCACGTCGATCAGCAGGTCGACCAGGTGGTCCTCCAGCAGGTTGACCTCGTCGATGTACAGGAAGCCGCGGTGCGCGCGTGCCAGCAGGCCGGGCTCGAACACCTTCTGGCCGCTGGACAGGGCGCGCTCCAGGTCGAGCGCGCCGACGATGCGGTCCTCGCTCGCGCCCAGCGGCAGGTCGACCACCGGCACGGGCAGCAGCGTGGACTTCGCGCCCGGCGCGCAGTGGCCGCAGCGATGCGCCGGATCGCAGTGGTAGGCGCAGCCCTCGACCGCGCGCATCGGCGGCAGCAGCGCCGCCAGCGCGCGCACGGCGGTGCTCTTGCCGGTGCCACGGTCGCCCAGCACCAGCACGCCGCCGATGGCCGGCTCGACCGCGGCGACCAGCACCGCGAGCTTCATCTCGTCCTGGCCGACGATGGCGGAGAAGGGGAAAGGCAGGGGCATCAGTCGGGTCCAGGCTCTTCGGCATGCCGGCGCGCGCGCCGCACCGCCAACAGGGCGAACAGCGCCAGCACGGGCACGCTGGCGCCCACGAACAGCGGGGTGTTGAGCGGCAGGCCCATCGCCTCGCCGCCCTTGACCACATAGCCGACGACACCGGCCAGGTAGTAGACGATGGCGGCGACCGACAGGCCTTCGACGGTCTGCTGCAGCCGCAGCTGCTGGCGGGCGCGGCGGTCCATGCTGGCCAGCAGCGCGTGGTTCTGCTGCTCGCGGGCGATGTCCACGCGCGTGCTCAGCAGATGGCTGGCCTGCGACACCCGCTCCGAAAGGTCGTGCAGCCGTTGGGACACGGTGGCGGCCGTGGCCACGGCGGGCGTGAAGCGCCGGGACATGAATTCGCCGATGGTCTGCAGGCCGGCCAGGCGCTGCTCGCGCAGCTCGTCGATGCGCGTGCGCACCAGCTCGGCGTAGGCACGGCAGGCGCCGAAGCGGAACTGGCTGGCCGACAGGCCGCTCTCGACCTCGGCCGCCAGGCGCGTGAGCGGCTGCAGCAAAGCCTCGTCGCTGCGGCTGTCGCTGCCGGCGCGGGCGATGTCGTCGGTCAGGCCGGCCAGCGACTTCTCGATCGCCTGGATGCGCGGCGCCAGCCGGCGCGCCACCGGAAACGCCAGCAAGGCCATCATGCGGTAGCTCTCGATCTCGAACAGCCGCTGCAGCATGCGTCCGGCCAGCAGCGGGTCCATGCCGCGGTCGGCCAACAGGAAGCGGCCGAACCCGTCGGCATGCAGGCGGAAGTCGGAGCAGGCCAGCGCGACGCCGTCGCCGAGTGCCGAGCCGATCACGGCGTGGCCTGCGAACGCGGCCTGCTGCAGCGCGGGCAGGTCGAATTCCTCCTCGGCGTGCAGGATCTCGGCGTGGCAGGCCTGCACGGTGAACCCGGGCACGTCGGCCAGCCAACCATCAGGCAACAGGGCCACGGCGGTCTGGGAAAAGGGGGGTGCGGCGCGGCCGGCCACCAGCAGGGTGTAGGCAGAGAACTCGCCATGCCGCTCCCAGGTCAGGCGCAGGTGGCCCAGGCTGCCGCTCCACTGCTGGTCGCCCTCGGCCGGCTGCGCGATCTGGTAGTGCCGGCACAGCTTGCGCAGGTGCGCCAGTTCCTGGGCGCGCTCGTCAGCGTCGACCAGCACCGCCACGTGGCTGGCCCGCGCAGGCGCCGTCAGCGGCTCGGACGGCCGCGCATGCACTTCCGCCGCCAACGTCGCGCGCTCGGCCAGGTCGGGCGGCAGCAGGCGTGGCAGGCTCACCGGGCTCCTTCGCCAGCGGCTGCGGAGCGAGCCGTGAGCGGCGGCCGGGCGAGGCGCATGGAAGTACCTGCAGCTTCGCTTGCGGTGCGAGCTGGCCTGGGGCGGCCCGGCGCGGCGCTCATGGACGGGCAGGTTCAGGCCTTCTTGGCGTAGGCGCTGCACCAGCCCTTGGTGGACACCTGCTTGCCGGGGAACAGCGGGCACGGGCCGCTGGCACCGTCAGGCTTGCCCTGGAACAGCGCGCAGTTGCCGCAGTGGCTGCCGGCGACGAAGTTCTTGTACTTGGCCTTGTCGACCTTGGCGGCGTCCGAGACGTAGCCCAAGGCCGCGGCCTGGGCGTCTTTCTCGTCCACCATGGCCTGCGACCAGGCGGTGCGTGAGAGGAACACGGCGGCACCGGCCACCGGCACGATGCGGATGAATTGACGACGGTTATTCATGGTTTTCTTTCGTGGGGAGGGAAACGGACAACAGCGCACGGCGACCGGCCGAAGCCGACCATCGGCGCTGCAGGTCGATGACATGCAGCAGGCCGCTGGCCGCCAGCGCCAGACAAATATAGGCAGGCGAAATGGCGGCGACTGTCAGACGAAGCGCCACCATCAACGCCAGTCCGGCCAGCAGCGTGAACCACAGCGCGGTGCGCCGCAGCACCAGCAGCACGAGCAGCTCCAGCGCGCCCACCGCCAGCACCAGGTCGACCAGCAGTTCCAGGCTCAGTTCAGGCATTGAGCAGCACCACGGCGTGGTTGAGCCAGCCGGCGAACCCGGTCCACAGCAGGTAGGGCAACAGCAGCCAGCCGGCCAGTGGCCGCGGCCGGCCGACCAGCACGACCAGCAGCGCCACCGATGCCACCAGCAGCAGCGCCTCGATGCGCGCCCAGTCGGGGCGGCGCAGCGTGAAGAACAGCCAGCTCCAGCCGATGTTGAGCAGCGCGTTCAGCGCGAACGCGACGAGCAACCGGCGCCGCTGCGGCCCGGGCGGGCTGGCCTCCCAGGCGAGCACGGCGGCTGTCGCCGCCAGCGTGTAGATCAGCGTCCAGGCCGGGCCGAACAGCCAGTCCGGCGGCTTCCACGGCGGCTGGCGCAGCGCGTAATACCAGGGCGACAGGTCGGTGGCCAGGCCGCCCAGCAGCGCGGTGGCGATCGCCGCGCCCGCCGCCCAGGCCACCGCCCGCGCGCGGCCTGCAGGACGGTGCGCCGCAAGGCTCACGGAGCGTCCCTTCGCGCTGCGCGCTGCGGTGCCGAGCACCTTGGGGCGGCCTGGCGGTGCTCATGCACGAACCAGCCCCAGCAGGTGCGCGAGGTCCTTGAAGAAGATGCGCACATGCGCCATCGGCCGGGCACGCACCAGGCGCTTGTGCATGTAGGCGTCGAAGGTCAGCTGCTGCACATCGCGGTCGCGGCAGATGCTGACGAAGCGCTCGCGGCGGCGATCGTTCACGTACCAGAAGCGCTGCATCATGCCCAGCACCCAGAACACGCGGCCGTGCTCGCGCATGAAGCGCTTGCGCGCCTGCGCCAGTGCGCCGGCCCGGCCGGTGCGCAGCAACTCGGCGCAGGCTTCGGCGGCCAGCCGGCCACCGACCATGGCGTAGTAGATGCCTTCGCCCGAGGCCGGCGCCACCACGCCGGCCGCATCGCCGGCCAGCACCACGTCGCGCCCGTTGTCCCAACGCGGCAGCGGCTTCATGGGGATGGGCGCGCCCTCGCGGCGGATCGTGCGCGCGTGCTGCAGGCCCACCTGCGCACGCAGCGCCTGCACGCCCTGGCGCAGCGAGAAGCCCTTGTCGGCGCTGCCGGTGCCGATGCTGATGGTGTCGCCGTGCGGGAAGACCCAGCCGTAGAAGTCGGGCGACAGCGCGCCGTTGTAGTGCACCTCGCAGCGGCTCGGCCGGAAGTCCGGCGGCGCGACGGCGGGCGTGGCCACGATCTCGTGGTACGCGAACACGCAGCGGCCCTGGTCGGCACCGCGCACGGCCTGCTGCGCCACGCGCGAGCGCGCGCCATCGGCGCCCACCACGGCACGCGCGCGCAGGCGCTGCACTGCACCGCCGGCATCCAGGTACACCACGACCGCGCTGCCATCGCCGTCGCGCTCGATGCGCTCGAAGCGGCCTTCCACCAGCTCGGCGCCGTGCATGACCGCCCGCTGGCGCAACCATGCGTCGAAGTGCTCGCGGTCCACCATGCCGACGCAGCCGCCTTCGATGGGGATGTCGACCTGCTGCGCACGCGGCGAGACCATGCGCGCCGCGTCGGCGCGGGCCACCAGCAGCGACGGCGGAATCGCGAAGTCCGCCAGCAGGCGCGGCGGGATGGCGCCGCCGCAGGGCTTGATGCGGCCGGCGCGGTCCAGCAGCACCACGCGGTGGCCGGCGCGCGCCAGGTCGTCGGCCGCCGTGGCGCCGGCCGGACCGCCGCCGACGACGACCACCACGTCGCCATCCTGGATGTCGTTCATGGAAGCACCCTTCTCGCGGCAGGCCGCACCAGGTTGCGCAGCCCGAGCTCGTCGATCGCCGTGGCCGCAGGGCGTGCGCGCGGCTCCACGCTGGCCGCCAGTTGCGCTGCGGCGAGGAACAGCAACGCCTCCAGGCCGAACACGGTGGCGTAGGCCTGGCCGGCATCGGCCAGCAGCATCCTTGCCACGTCGCTGGCGCCGGTGCCCAGCAGGCCACCGAGCGCGAACGCCAGCGCCTGCGCAGCGCCCCACAGGCCCATGCGCAGGCCTTCGGTGCCGGCCCTGCCCTGCCCGGCCAGGCGCATCATCGAACCGATGGCCGCGATCGAGAACGTGCCGGTCGCAGCGCCCAGCAGGAAGATGTTGGCCTTGAGCGGCCAGCCGGCACCTGCCACCCCGCCGGCAGCCAGGCCCAGCAACGCCAGCGCCGACGCGACGCAGCCGCCCAGCACCCAGCCGCGCAGCGAGCCGAAGCCGCGCCGGCCGGCCACCGTCGCCAGCACCATGCCCAGCAGCGTGCCGCCGTGCTGCACGCCGGACAGCTGCGTCGAGGCGCCTGGCGAGTAGCCGAACACCGTGCCGGCAAAGGGCTCGACGATCAGGTCCTGCGCGCTGAAGGCCAGCATCGCGACGAACACGAAGATGGTGAAGCGCCGCGCGTCCGCCTCGCGCCAGACCTCGCGCAGCGCCAGCCGGAAGCCTCCCGCGGCGGCCTGCGCCTGCTCGAGCTGTGCGCCTGCGCGCCCCTCCAGGCCCCACAGTGCGGCCACCGTCGAGGCCAGCGCCAGCAGCGCCACCACGCCGGCCACCGCCACCAGGCGCTGCGGCGTGTACGGGTCCAGGAAGGCCCCGGCCGTGCCGGCCGTGACCGCGAAGCCGGCGATCATCATGGTCCACACCGTGGTGGCCGCTGCGGCGCGGCGCTGCGGTGGCACGCGGCTGGCCAGCAGCGCCAGCAGCGCGGTGCCGGCCGCCGCCACGCCCAGGCCGATCAGCACGAACGCGCAGGCCGCCAGCACCATGCCGGCCACGGGCGCCGAAGCCATCCAGACCGTGGCCAGTGCCGCGGCAAACCCGCCCGCGGACAGCGCCACCATGCCGCCCAGGATCCACGGCGTGCGGCGCCGGGTCCGGTCGGAACCATGGCCCATGCGCGGCCGGCTGACCTGGACCACGTAATGCAGCGCCAGCAACACGCCGGGCAACAGCGCCGGCAGCGCCAGTTCGACCACCATCACGCGGTTCAGCGTGGAGGTCGTCAGCACGACCACGGCGCCCAGGGCCATCTGTACCAGGCCCAGGCGCAGGATGCCGCTCCAGCCGAACGGGGCCGCCTGCATCAGTGGCCCCCTCGCAGCGCGAAGGCGCTGACCAGCATGCCGATGACGAAGAAATTGATGCCCAGCGCGCTGTACCAGGTGGCACGCGCGAGCGGCGCGGCCAGGAAGCGGCGCATCAGCAGCAACTGCACGCCCAGAAGTGCGGCCACGCCGGTTGCGTGCGCGGGGGCTTCCCACAGCCACAGCAGCACCACGACGACCAGCTGCGGCAGCGCCATCGCCAGGCAGGCGGCACGCGCCGCGCCCTGCACGCCGAGCTGCACCGGCAGCGAGGCGATGCCCATCTGCCGGTCGCCTTCGATGGACTTGAAGTCGTTCAGCGTCATGATGCCGTGCGCCCCCAGGCTGTAGAGCAAGGCCAGCGCCAGCGACCGGCCATCGGGCAGTGCACCGGCCGCCATCACCGCCGCGCCCGTGATCCAGGCCAGCCCCTCGTAGCACAGCGCGCAGGCGCTGTTGCCCCACCAGCCGTTGCGCTTGAGCCGCAGCGGAGGCGCGCTGTAGGCCCAGGCGAGCAACAGGCCGACGCCGGCCGCCAGCAAGGCCACCGGCCCCAGCAGGCTGCCCAGCAGCAGCGACAACACGGTCCAGATGATGGCGATGTACAGGCCCCAGCGGCCCGGCAGCCGGCCCGAGGGAATCGGCCGCTGTGGCTCGTTGATCGCGTCGACATGCCGGTCGAACCAGTCGTTGACGGCCTGGCTGCTGGCACACACGAAGGGACCGGCCAGCAGCACGCCGGCCACGATCAGCGCCCAGCGCCCTTCGGTCGGCATGCCCGATGCCACCACACCGCAGCCGAAGGCCCACATCGGCGGAAACCAGGTGATGGGTTTGAGCAGCTCGGCAACGGCGGACGCGCGGGGCAAGGCCATCAGCCCATTCTGGACTGACACCCGTCGATGTCAACTAATATTTACACTCGGTCCGCGCTGCGGCCGAGACCCCTCACTCGGCGGCGCCGCCAGAGGGATCGTGGATGCCGAAGCGGCGCAGCTTGACGTACAGGCTCTGCCGCGACAGGCCCAGCATTTCGGCCGCCGACGCGCGGTTGTCGCGCGTGAGTTCGAGCGCCGCCTCGATGCACAGGCGCTCGATCAGGTCGGTCGTCTCGCCCACGATGTCGCGCAACGGCAGCCGCCCCACCAGGCCGGTCAGCTGCTCGGTGGAGCGCGGCATGAGCCGCTGGCTGCGGCCTTCCGCGGGCAAACGCCGGGCCACGTCGCGGATCGTGAAGCCCAGGCAGGGCTGCGGGCCATCGACCACGGCGACGGCCGAGATCTCGACCGCGGTGGTCTGTCCATCGCCCGCGCGCAGCGTGGTGGGGAACAGGCGCAGCACGCCGTGCTGGCGCAGGTTGCCGATCAGCACGTTCAGGTCCACCGTCGAGCGGCCCAGCCAGCGGTCCAGCATCTGGCCGATGACGGGCTCACCAGCGGGCAGCTGGAGCATGTCGACGAAGGCCTGGTTGGCGCTCAACACGCGGCCGAGCATGTCGGACAGCACGAACGCGTCCGGCATGGCGTTGACCACGTCGAGCAGCGAAGGCCCGCCCTGGCCGCGCGCCTGCGCGGCGTTGGCCGGCACCAGGCGCAGCAGCAGCAGCGTGACACCGTCCTGCTTGAACAGAGAGCCCACCAGCCGCACCTCGGCACCGCCGGCCAGCCGCAGGCCGTGCGCCTCGCCGCGGCCCGCGTTGCGGGTCTGCGAGAACAAGGCCTGCACGACGGGCTGCGACTCGAGTTCGAACAGGTCAGGCGCTGGCCGCGACACCATGCGCCGGGCCGTGTCGCCGACCATGCGCGCAGCGGCGGCGTTGTGCTCCACCACGTTCAGCGTCGCGACATCGACCACCACCAGGGCCTCTTCCACGGCCTCGAACAGCAGCCGGTAGCGCGCCTCGGCATGGCGCAGCCGCAGGTAGTCGCGCTCCATCGATTGCTGCGCGTCGACCAGGCGCTGCTGCACGACGGCCAAGGTGCGCAGGTTGCGCCCCAGCGCCAGGATGCGCCCGCCGCTGCGAAGCGGCACGACACGGTAGGCCACGGGCAGGTCGAGCCCGCCGCCGATGGGATGGTTGACCTGCCGCGTGACGCCGGGGCCCGTGAATTCGGATTCCTCGCCCTGCGTGCCGGCGATCAGGGCCAGCACCTTGGGCCGGCTTTCCACCGTCACCGTCTCGGACCAGCGCCGGCCGACCCACAGGTGGGTCTCGGCCAGGTCCTGCGCAGCCTCTTCGCCCAGCGACACTTCCCGGATCACGCCCTGCGCATCGATGACCAAGGCGATGTCCGAGGCCGCCGAGACCACCGCCGTCATCATTCCGGCATCCGCATCCGTCAGGAGAAGAGCCTGCGAAGCGGGACGGGTCGCCATGTCAAGACTCCGGTTGTGCATCAAACGTTTTCGGTGCTCGTAACAACAGCAACACGTTTGCTGCACAGATTAGAAATGGACGCCAGCTCAGCCGGTGCCCGCCGCATCGCCCTCTCGGCTGGAGCCAGCCACCCAGCGCTGGGCCCATTCGACCGCCGCGCCGATGCTGAGCACCATGCCGTCGGCGCCGCATCGGACATCCAGATCCCCCCCAGAGAGTGCCAGGGGTCCGCCGACCAGCACCCCCATCGCAGGGTTACAGGAAAGTTGACGCAGTTTGACGATACCAGAACTGACACCTGGCACCTGCGCATCGCATGTCAACGACAAGGCCATCACGTCGAACCGCTCGCCATTCAGCGTCTCGCCGAGCGCGTCCCAGCCGAGGCCGGGCGCGTACTGCGCATCCCAACCCGCATGGGCGAAGCATTCGGCCGCGATGGCGGCACCGAACGTGTGCTGGGACTCGGGCGGCGCCGCCACCAGGATGCGCGGCGCGCCACCGCGCAGGACCGGGCGCGCCAGGAACACATGCTCGTGCAGCGCCTGCTGCAAACGGCAGATGCCGATCGTCACGTCGGCGAAATTGAACACGTCGCTGCACCACCAACTGCCCATCAGCGCCGCGCACGGCGCCAGCAGTTCCAGCAGCACCTGGTTCGGCGTGGCGCCGGCCTGGGTCAGCGCCTGCACGAAACGGGGCACGCTCAAGGGATCGTCGTCGACCGCCAGCTCCGCCAAGGTGGACACATGGTCCGATGTGATCTTCACACCGCTGCGTCTGGAGGTGGCCGCCGCGTGCGAATGCATCAACAGCAGGCGGGGAATGATCTCCAGCTCGACGATCCGGGACAACTGCTGCGCGTGGCCTGAGTTGTCGGACACCAGCTGGGGGCCTGCGCGTGCGCCTGTGCCGCCCGGCAGCCGACCGGGATCTGGCTCCGTGTCGGTACGGTTGAAACCCGGCGACGTGGCGCCGCGACGCTCGGACCGATCAGGATTCGTTGCACCCACCGCGTGTCTCCTCGGGTGGACTCACAGCAGCACTGCCAGGATGCGCCCTCGTTCGTGGGAACCGGCGCCCCGTGTTCGGTACACAGGACAGTGCCACTGCCAATCATTTTTCGAACAGCGCCCGCAGCGTCAACATCGGTTGACAACGGATGCTTGGGTGCCGCCCGATCCTGCGGTTTAGGTCGCCCGGGCAGCAATATCGTGGGCCGATTGGGGATAGTCAAGGCGAAACACGCCATCCACGGGCAAACCCTAGGAAGTGTCTATTTCGCTTAACGTCAATTAATGTTGACACCTGGATGCTGGCCGCCTAGATTCGGCCCATGCCCCCGATTGCCTCGTTGTCCGAAGCGCCATTGAGGCCCCCGACTGGGCGCGCGCCGCTCTACACCCCCACCGAGCGCGCCCGCCGCGATGCCACCCGCTGGACCCTGGTGCAGGGCCTGCTGGCCCCGGTGCAGTTCCTGGTGTTCCTGGTGAGCGTGGTGCTGGTGCTGCGCTTCCTGGCGACCGGCCAGGGCGAACAGTGGGCCGCCTGGAGCGTGCTGGCCAAGACCGCGCTGCTCTACCTGATCATGGTCACGGGCTGCATCTGGGAGAAGGTGGTGTTCGACCGCTGGCTCTTCGCGCCGGCCTTCTACTGGGAAGACGTGTTCAGCATGCTGGTGCTGGCGCTGCACACGGGCTACCTGCTGGCGTGGTGGAACGGCTGGGGCACGGCCACCGGGCAGATGGTGCTGGCGCTGGCGGCCTACGCGGCCTATGCGATCAACGCCACGCAATTCGTGCTGAAGCTGCGCGCCGCGCGGCTGGACATGGCGGCAGGGGTGGCGGCATGAACGCGGCGGTCATCCCGATCCAGCTGGAGACCGGCTGCACCGACACCGAAGTGCTGCGCGAGCGCGGCCAGCGCGAAGTCTTCTGCGGCCTCACCGGCATCATCTGGCTGCACCGCAAGATCCAGGACGCGTTCTTCCTCGTGGTCGGCTCGCGCACCTGCGCGCACCTGATCCAGTCGGCCGCCGGCGTGATGATCTTTGCCGAGCCGCGCTTCGCCACCGCCATCATCGACGAGCGTGACCTGGCCGGCCTGGCCGACGCGAACGAAGAATTGGACAAGGTCGTCTCGCGCCTGCTGCAGCGCCGGCCCGACATCAAGCTCCTGTTCCTGGTCGGCTCCTGCCCGTCCGAAGTCATCAAGCTCGACCTGTCGCGCGCCGCGCAGCGGCTGTCGCAGCAGCACGGCGCCGTGCGGGTGCTGAACTACTCCGGCAGCGGCATCGAGACCACCTTCACGCAGGGCGAGGACGCCTGCCTCGCCGCGCTCGTGCCGCAGCTGGCCGAGGCGACGGACGACACGCCTTCGCTGCTCATCGTCGGCGCGCTGGCCGATGTGGTGGAGGACCAGTTCCGCCGCCTGCTCGGCGCCATGGGCATCACGCGCGTGGATTTCCTGCCGGCCCGCCGCGCGGGCAGCATGCCGGCCGTGGGCCCGCACACCCGCATGCTGCTGGCCCAGCCCTTCCTGGCCGAAACCGCACGCCTGCTGGAAGCGCGCGGCGCGCAACGTGTCGCCGCCCCCTTCCCGCTCGGCGTGGAAGGCAGCGCCGCCTGGCTGCTGGCCGCCGCGGACGCGATGGGCGTGCCCCAGGCGCTGGCGCTGCAGGCCATGGCGCCCGCCCGCCAGCGCGCCGAAGCCGCGCTGGCCGTGCACCGCCGCCAGCTCGCCGGCAAGCGCATCTTCTTCTTTCCCGATTCGCAGCTGGAGCTGCCGCTGGCCCGCTTCCTGGCGCGCGAGATGGGCATGCAGCTGACCGAGGTCGGCACGCCCTACCTGCACCGCCAGCACCTGGCGCAGGAGCTGGCCTGGCTGCCGGCCGGCACCGTGCTCAGCGAAGGCCAGGACGTGGAACGCCAGCTGGACCGCTGCCGCGCCGCCGACCCCGACCTCATCGTCTGCGGCCTAGGCCTGGCCAACCCGCTGGAGGCCGAGGGCTACACCACCAAGTGGTCCATCGAGCTGGTGTTCAGCCCGATCCAGGGCTTCGAGCAGGCGGCCGACCTGGCCGGGCTCTTCAGCCGCCCGCTGCACCGCCGCCAGCTGCTGGCCGCATAGACCGACCCGCACCGCGCCATGCAGCTCACCCTCTGGACCTACGAAGGCCCCCCGCACGTGGGGGCCATGCGCGTGGCCACGGGCATGCGCGATCTGCACTACGTGCTGCACGCGCCGCAGGGCGACACCTACGCCGACCTGCTGTTCACGATGATCGAGCGCAAGAGCACGCGCCCGCCCGTCAGCTACACCAGTTTCCAGGCGCGCGACCTGGGCAGCGACACCGCGCAGCTGTTCAAGGACGCCGTGCGCAACGCCTTCGAGCGCTTCCAGCCGCAGGCCATGCTGGTGGGCGCATCGTGCACCGCCGAGCTGATCCAGGACGACCCCGGCGGCCTGGCGCAGGCACTGGCGCTGCCGATCCCCGTGGTGGCGCTGGAACTGCCCTCCTACCAGAAGAAGGAGAACTGGGGCGCTTCGGAAACCTTCTACCAGCTGGTCCGCAACCTGGTGCCCAAGACGCGCGTGGCGCGCGAAGAACGTGTTGCGGGTGGCGCCGCCCCCCGCTGCAACATCCTCGGCCCCACGGCCCTGGGTTTCCGCCACCGCGACGACCTGAAGGAGATCCGCGGCCTGCTGGCGCAGATCGGCGTCGAGGTCAACGTGGTCGCCCCGCTGGGTGCGAGCCCGCACGACCTGACCCGGCTGG
Organism: Pseudorhodoferax sp. Leaf274; assembly: GCF_001422445.1. Taxonomy (GTDB): domain Bacteria; phylum Pseudomonadota; class Gammaproteobacteria; order Burkholderiales; family Burkholderiaceae_C; genus Pseudorhodoferax. The sequence continues at coordinate 226,420 of NZ_LMNA01000030.1, read as the reverse complement.
GCGAGGCCGACTTCAACGTGGTGCTGTACCCCGAGACCGGCCAGCTGGCCGCCGGCTGGCTGCAGCGCACCCTGGGCCAGCCGCACACCCGCACCGTGCCCATCGGCGTGCAGGCCACGCGCGCGTTCATCGCCGAGGTGGCGGGGCTGGCCGGCATCGACCCGCAAGAGGCAGCGGCCCGCGTCGACGCCACGGCCTCGCACAGCCCGTGGTACGCGGGCTCGGTCGACGCCAACTACCTCACCGGCAAGCGCGTCTTCGTGTTCGGCGACGCCACGCATGCCATTGCCGCCGCCCGCGTCGCCAGCCAGGAGCTGGGCCTGCAGGTCGTGGGCCTGGGCACCTACAGCCGCGAGTTCGCCCGCGACCTGCGCGAGGCCGCCGCGCTCTACGGCGTCGAACCCCTGATCTGCGACGACTATCTGGATGTCGAAGCCGCCATCGCCACCGCCGCGCCCGAGCTGGTGCTGGGCACGCAGATGGAACGCCACATCGCCAAGCGCCTGGGCCTGCCCTGCGCCGTGATCTCCGCGCCCGTGCATGTGCAGGACTTCCCGGCGCGCTACGCACCGCAGATGGGTTTCGAAGGCGCCAACGTGATCTTCGACACCTGGGTGCAGCCGCTGATGATGGGGCTGGAAGAGCACCTGCTCGGCATGTTCAAGGGCGACTTCGAGTTCCACGAGGATGCCGCGCCCTCGCACCTCACGCGCAACAACCCGGCGCCCGCGCCCGCGGCGAGTGCCGACCCCGTGCCGTTCGCCGACCCCGTGGCGAACACCGCCCCCGTGGCGAGTGCCGCCGCCCCCATGCCCGCGCCGGGCGCCGAGCCCATCGTCGTCGCGCGTTGGGCGCCGGACGCCGAGCGCGAGCTGGGCAAGATCCCGTTCTTCGTGCGCGGCAAGGCCCGGCGCAACACCGAGCGCTACGCCCTCGACCAGGGCGTGGCCACCATCACCATCGAGACCCTCTACGATGCCAAAGCCCATTTCAGTCGTTGAGACACGGGCTGCGGGTCGCGCGCCGCCCGCGGTGCCGATGCGTGTGGTGCTGATCACCATGGACAGCCACCTGCGCAGCGCGGCCGAGCGCGCGCACGGCGTGCTGGCGCGCGCGCTGCCAGGCGTGGGCCTGTCGGTGCACGCGGCCGCCGACTGGGCCACCGACGAAGAAGCCCTGCGCCACTGCATCGCCGACATCGGCCGCGGCGACATCATCCTGGTCACCATGCTGTTCATGGAAGACCACTTCCTGCCCATCCTCGAGGCGCTGCGCGCGCGCCGCGAGGCCTGCGACGCGATGGTCTGCGCCATGTCCGCCGGCGAGGTGATGAAGCTCACGCGCATGGGCAAGTTCTCGATGGACGGCAAGGTCAGCGCGCCGATGGCGCTGCTCAAGCGCCTGCGCGGCAAGTCGGCCACCAGCGGCGACGACAAGGCCAAGGCCAGTGCCGGCGCGCAGCAGATGAAGATGCTGCGCCGCCTGCCCAAGATCCTGCGCTTCATCCCCGGCACCGCGCAGGACGTGCGCGTGTACTTCCTGGTGCTGCAGTACTGGCTGGCCGGCTCGCAGGAGAACATCGCCGCGCTGGTCCACCTGCTGGTGGACCGCTACGCCGCCGGCCCGCGCGCCGCGCTGCGCGGCCGCGCCCGGCCGGCCGAGCCGACCGAATACCCCGAGCTGGGCGTCTACCACCCGCGCATGGCGCAGCGCATCAGCGAACACGCGCGCGACCTGCCGCGCCCCATCGCACTGGCCGGCACGCAGCCCGGCGGCACGGTGGGCCTGCTCATGCTGCGCTCCTACCTGCTGGCCGGCAACACCGCCCACTACGACGGCGTGATCGCCGCGCTGGAGGCCAAGGGCCTGCAGGTGCTGCCGGCCTTCGCCACCGGGCTGGACGCGCGGCCCGCGGTCGAGAAGTTCTTCATCGACAACGGCCGCGTCACCGTCGATGCGATGGTGTCGTTGACGGGCTTCTCGCTGGTCGGCGGCCCCGCCTACAACGATGCCAAGGCGGCCGAGACGCTGCTCGCACAGCTCGACGTGCCCTACCTCTCCGTGATGCCGGTGGAGTTCCAGACGCTGGAGGCCTGGGGCGGCTCCGAGCGCGGCCTGCTGCCGCTGGAGAGCACCATGATGGTCGCCATCCCCGAGCTGGACGGCTCGACCGGCCCCATGGTCTACGGCGGCCGCAGCGACGCCGCCGGCGCCGCCTGCACCGGCTGCAGCCGGCACTGCACCTTCGACAAGAGCGAAGGCCACAACGACATGCACACCTGCCCCGACCGCGCCGAGATGCTCGCCGCGCGCGTGGCACGGCTGGTGGGCCTCAAGCGCAGCGAACGGGCCGAGCGCCGCATCGCTGCCGTGCTGTTCAACTTCCCGCCCAACGCGGGCAACACCGGCACCGCCGCCTACCTGGGCGTGTTCGCGTCGCTCTACAACACGCTGCAGGCGCTGCAGCGCGAGGGCTACACGGTGGAGATGCCCGCCAGCGTCGATGACCTGCGCGAACGCCTGCTGGTCGGCAACGCCGCGCGCCATGGGGCGCTGGCCAACGTGCACGCGCGCATCCCCGCCAACGAGCATGTGCGCCGCGAGCGCTGGCTGGCCGAGATCGAGCGCACCTGGGGCCCCGCCCCCGGCCGCCAGCAGAGCGACGGCAACAGCATCCAGGTGCTGGGCGAGCGCTTCGGCAATGTGTTCGTCGGCATCCAGCCCGCCTTCGGCCACGAGGGCGACCCGATGCGGCTGCTGTTCGAGCGCGGCTTCGCGCCCACGCACGCGTTCTCGGCCTTCTACCGCTGGCTGCGCGAGGATTTCGGCGCGCACGCGGTGCTGCACTTCGGCACGCACGGCGCGCTGGAATTCATGCCCGGCAAGCAGGCCGGCCTGTCGGGCGACTGCTGGCCCGACCGGCTGATCGGCGATCTGCCCAACCTGTACCTCTACGCGGCCAACAACCCCTCCGAAGGCATGCTGGCCAAGCGCCGCAGCGCCGCCACGCTGATCAGCTACCTGACGCCGCCGGTGGCACAGGCCGGGCTGTACAACGGCCTGGTCGACCTGCAGGCGTCGCTGCAACGCTGGCGCACGCTGCCACCCGACGCGGTGGCCGAACGTGCCGCGCTGGCGCCGCTGCTGCAGTCGCAAGGCCAGGCGATGCACCTGCTGCCGGCCGGCGCCGCCGCATGGGACGCCACGGCCGAGGCGCAGGTCCACCGGCTCGCCGAAGCCCTGCAGGAGCTGGAGCAGACGCTGATCCCGCACGGCCTGCATGTGCTGGGCGAAGTGCCCAAGCCCAGCGAACGCGTCGGCATGCTGCTGGCCTGCGCCGAGGCCAGCTTCCCCACCGGCCAGGCGCCGACGGTGGCCCAGGTCGAACGCCTGGTCGCCGGCGCCAGCGCCGCCGAGCTGCTGCTCGAAGAAGGCCGCAGCGCCGACGCCGAACGGCGCCTGCACATGGAGTCGCTGGCCAACACCGCGCGCCTGCTGGCCACCGACAGCGAACTCGCGGCCGTGGTCCACGCGCTGGACGGCGGCTACCTGCGCCCCGCGCCCGGCGGCGACCTGCTGCGCAACCCCGACATCCTGCCCACGGGCCGCAACCTGCACGGCTTCGACCCCACGCGCATCCCCAGCCGCTTCGCCGTGCTCGATGGCGCGCAGCAGGCCACGCGCCTGCTGGAACGCCACGCGCAGGACGGCCACGGCTTCCCCGAATCCATCGCGCTGGTGCTGTGGGGCACGGACAACCTCAAGAGCGAAGGCGCGCCCATCGGCCAGGCACTGGCCCTGATCGGCGCCACGCCGCGCTTCGACAGCTACGGGCGGCTCGCCGGTGCCGAGCTGGTGCCGCTGGACCAACTCGGCCGCCCGCGCGTGGACGTGATGGTCACGCTGTCGGGCATCTTCCGCGACCTGCTGCCCGCGCAGATCAAGCTGCTGGCCGAGGCCGCGTTCCTCGCCGCATCGGCCGACGAGCCCGAGCACCTGAACTTCGTGCGCAAGCATGCGCTGGCCTACCAGCGCGAGCAGGGCTGCGACCTGGAGACCGCCGCGCTGCGCGTGTTCGGCAACGCCGAGGGCGCCTACGGTGCCAACGTCGGCAGCCTGATCGACAACGGCGCCTGGCAGGAAGAAGACGAACTGGCCGAGACCTACACGCGCCGCAAGGGCTTCGCCTACGGCCGCAGCGGCCGGCCGGTGCAGAAGGCCGCGCTGCTGGCCAGCGTGCTCAAGAACGTGGAGCTGGCCTACCAGAACCTCGATTCGGTGGAGCTCGGCGTGACCACGGTGGACACCTACTTCGACACGCTGGGCGGCATCAGCCGCGCGGTGCAGCGCGCCAAGCGAGCACCCGGCGGCGAGGCTGCCGCCCTGCTGCCCGTCTACATCGGCGACCAGACCGTGGGCGACGCCGGCGTGGTGCGCACCCTCTCCGAGCAGGTCTCGCTGGAGACGCACACGCGCATGCTCAACCCCAAGTGGTACGAAGGCATGCTGGAGCACGGCTACGAGGGCGTGCGCCAGATCGAGGTGCACCTGACCAACACGCTGGGCTGGTCGGCCACCACCGGCCAGGTGCAGCCTTGGGTCTACCAGCGCCTGAGCGAGACCTTCGTGCTCGACCCGGCCATGCGCGAGCGCCTGGCCCAACTCAATCCCACCGCATCGGCGCGGCTGGCGAACCGTCTGCTGGAGGCCTGCGACAGGCAGTACTGGCAGCCGGACGCCGACACGCTCGAAGCCCTGCGCCAGGCCGGCGATGAACTGGAAGACCGCCTCGAAGGTGTCTTCGTCGAAAGGGCCGCGGCATGAACGCAGTCGAAGAATTCCCGATCCGCACCATCAGCAAGCGCAGGCTCGATGGCGAGGGCAGCCTGCAGGTGCAGTTGGACCCGAACGTGAGCATCGGCACCGCCAAGGTGTTCGCGATCTACGGCAAGGGGGGCATCGGCAAGAGCACCACCTCGTCGAACCTCTCGGCCGCGTTCTCGCGGCTGGGCAAGCGCGTGCTGCAGATCGGCTGCGACCCCAAGCACGACAGCACCTTCACGCTGACCAAGAAGATGCTGCCCACCGTGATCGACGTGCTGGAGACGGTGGACTTCCATGCCGAGGAGCTGCGGCCGGAGGACTTCATGTTCGCGGGCTACAACGGCGTGCAGTGCGTGGAGGCCGGCGGCCCGCCCGCCGGCACGGGCTGCGGCGGCTACGTGGTGGGCCAGACGGTCAAGCTGCTCAAGGAACACCACCTGCTGGAAGACACCGACGTGGTGATCTTCGACGTGCTGGGCGACGTGGTGTGCGGCGGCTTCGCCGCGCCGCTGCAGCATGCCGACCGCGCGCTGATCGTCACGGCCAACGACTTCGATTCGATCTTCGCGATGAACCGCATCGTGCAGGCCATCGGCGCCAAGGCCAAGAACTACAAGGTGCGGCTGGGCGGCGTGATCGCCAACCGCAGCGCGGCCACCGACCAGATCGACAAGTACAACACCCGCGCCGGGCTGAAGCTCGCGGCCCACTTCCCCGACCTGGACGTGATCCGCCGCAGCCGGCTCAAGAAGAGCACGCTGTTCGAGATGGAGGCCAGCCCCGAGCTGGAGAAGGTGCAGGCGGAATACATGCGGCTGGCTGCGGCCCTGTACCTGGGCGGTGAGCCGCTGGAGGCCATTCCGCTCAAGGACCGCGACCTGTTCGACCTGCTGGGATTCGATTGACCATGACCGCGCAAAGCCAATACGTCCAACGCCGCGGCGAGATCGAAACCTACTTCGACCGCACGGCCGCCGCCACCTGGGCGCGGCTGACGTCCAACGCGCCGGTCAGCGGTATCCGCGCCACGGTGCGCGCGGGGCGCGACCGCATGCGCTCGACCCTGCTGTCCTGGTTGCCCACCGACATGACGGGCCTGCGGCTGCTGGACGCCGGCTGCGGCACCGGCGCGCTGGCCATGGAGGCCGCACGGCGCGGCGCTGAAGTGCTGGCCATCGACCTCTCGCCCACCCTGGTGCAACTGGGCCGCGAGCGCTGCGACGCCGAACCCGATGCGGCCCTGCTGCGCGCGCGCATCACCTGGCGCAGCGGCGACATGCGTGCACCCGACGACGGCGACTTCGACCACGTGGTGGCGATGGACTCGCTGATCCACTACCAACCCGAGGATGCGGCCGCGCTGCTGCAAGGCTGGTCGGGCCGCGTGCGGCGCAGCATCCTCTTCACGGTGGCGCCGCGCACGCCGCTGTTGACGGTGATGCACAACGTCGGCAAGCTGTTCCCACGCGGCGACCGGGCGCCGTCCATCGTGCCGGTCGGTGTGGACGGCCTGCGCGCCCGCCTCTCGCGCGACGTGCCGGCCTGGCAACAGGCCCGCACCGAGCGGATTGCCAGTGGCTTCTACACCTCGCAGGCCTGCGAGATGGCACGCAGGGGCTGAGCGATGCACCTCGCCCCCGCCCCCCTGATCAAGCTGTGGACGCGGATGTCGCCGCGGCTGCTGCCCTTCGCCGATGCCGCCAGTGCCGACCTGCCGCTGGCGCGCCTGTTGCGCCTGGCGCTGTTCCAGGTGTCCGTGGGCATGGCAGCCGCCCTGCTGGTGGGCACGCTGAACCGCGTGATGATCGTGGAGATGGGCATGGCGGCCGGGCTGGTGGCGCTGATGGTGGCGCTGCCCATGCTGGTCGCGCCGCTGCGCGCCTTCGTGGGCTACCGCTCCGACACGCACCGCTCGGCGCTCGGCTGGCGGCGCGTGCCCTACCTGTGGTTCGGCACGCTGCTGCAGTTCGGCGGCTTGTCCATCCTGCCCTTCGCGCTGCTGCTGATGGCGCCGAGCGGTGTGGTGGGCCAGGCGGCGATCGTCATCCCCGCCATCCCCGAGGCGGCCGCGGCCTTCGGCTTCATGCTGGTGGGCCTGGGCATGCAGACCACGCAGACGGCCGGCCTGGCACTGGCCACCGACCTCTCGCCGGCGGACAAGCGCCCGCGCGTGGTGGCGCTGATGTACGTGATGCTGCTGGTGGGCATGCTGGTGGGCAGCGCCTTCTTCAGCGTGGTGCTGACGAGCTTCACGCCCACGCGCCTGGTGGGCGTGGTGCAGGGCGCGGCCATCCTCACCGTGGTGCTCAACGGCATCGCGCTGTGGAAGCAGGAGGCGCGCAGCCCGCACCGGCGCGCCGAGCCGCCCGAGGCGCCCTTCCGCAGCGCGTGGAGCCGCTTCGTCGCGCAGCCGCAGGCCAAGCGCTTCCTGGTGGCGCTGGGCCTGGGCACGGCGGGCTTCGCCATGCAGGACGTGGTGCTGGAGCCCTACGGCGCCACCGTGCTGGGCCTGTCGGTCGCCGCCACCAGCCTGCTGACGGCTGGTCTGGCGGCCGGCTCGCTGCTGGCCTTCGCGTTCGCGGCGCGCAAGCTGCAGCAGGGCGCCGATCCGTACCGCCTGGCGGCGCTGGGCGCGCTGGTGGGCATCTTCGCCTTCGCGGCCGTGGTGTTCGCCGCGCCGCTGCAGTCGGCGCTGCTGTTTCGCATCGGCTCGTTCGGCATCGGCCTGGGCGGCGGGCTGTTCGCCGTGTGCATGCTGATCGTGGCGATGGGCCTGAAGGTCGACGGCCATGCGGGCCTGGCGCTGGGTGCCTGGGGCGCGGTGCAGGCCGGCTGCGCGGGCCTGGCCACGGCGGCCGGCGGCCTGCTGCGCGACGTGTTCGGCTGGCTCAGCGCGCACGGCGTGCTGGGGCCGGCGATGACCGACATCTCGGTGCCCTACAGCACCGTCTACCACCTGGAGATCGCGCTGCTGTTCGCCGCGCTGGTCGCCATCGGTCCCCTGGTGCGCAGCCGCCGCGCGGCACGCACCGACCCCTCCCCCACTGCCCGGCGCTTCGGCCTGGCGGAATTCCCTGGCTGAAGGAGCTTTCCATGCAAACCGGTGCCATCACGGGCTACATCGACGTCGCCCAACTCGTGCTCTACGCCTTCTGGGTGTTCTTCGCGGGCCTGATCTACTACCTGCACCGCGAGAACAAGCGCGAGGGCTATCCGCTGGAGTCGGACCGCTCGGGCCGCATCACGCACCAGGGCTTCCCCGCGGTGCCCGAGCCCAAGACCTACCGCATGGCCGACGGCAGCACGCTGCAGGTGCCCAATGCGCGGCGCGACAACCAGCCGGCGCTGCACGAGGGCGTGTACCGCGGCCTGCCGCTCGAACCCACCGGCAACCCCCTGCTGGCCGGCGTGGGTCCCGGTGCCTGGGCCGACCGCGCCGACCGGCCCGACCGCACCGTCGAGGGCGACGCCCGCATCGTGCCGCTGCGCGTGGCCGGCGGCTTCGGCGTGGCGCGCGAGGACGTGGACCCGCGCGGCCTGCCGGTCTACGGTGCCGACATGGTGGAAGGCGGCACCGTGGTCGACCTGTGGGTGGACCGCGCCGAGATGCTGTTCCGCTACGTCGAGCTGCAGGCCGCCAACGGCCGGCGCGTGCTGCTGCCGATCAACTTCGCGCGCATGCAGAAGCGCCGCGTGCTGGTGCGCGCCATCCTGGGCCAGCACTTCGCCGACGTGCCCGGCACGAAGGACCCGGAACAGGTGACCCTGCTGGAGGAAGAGAAGATCATGGCCTACTACGGCGCCGGCACGCTGTATGCCACGGCCGACCGGCAGGAGCCGCTGCTGTGAAGGCGGTCAACATCCTGGAGCCCGCGCACGAGCACGAGTTCGAGGCCACGCACGGCCTGCCCGAGGCCTTGCCGCCCGGCGAGACACTGCTGTGGCAGGGCAGCCCCGACGCGAAGCTGCTGGCCGTGCAGGTGCTGCACATCCGCAAGGTGGCGCTGTACTTCGCGCTGCTGCTGGTGTGGCGGCTTGCCAGCGACCTGTACGACGGCGCCGGCCTGGGCGCTGCGCTCATGGGCTGCGTGGGCATGCTCGCGCCCATCACGCTGGGTCTGGGCCTGATCGCGGGCATGGCCTGGCTGCTGGCGCGCACCAGCGTCTACACGCTGACGAGCGCGCGCGTGGTCATGCGCATCGGCGTGGTGCTGTCCATCACCTTCAACCTGCCGCTCAAGCGCATCGCGTCCGCCGGCCTGCGCCAGCGCAAGGGCAGCGGCGAGATCGCGCTGGCCCTGGCCGGCGACGACCGCATCGCCTACCCGCACCTGTGGCCGCATGCGCGCCCCTGGCACCTGCGCCAGCCGCAGCCGATGCTGCGCGCGCTGCCCGAGGCCCAGGCGGCCGCCGTGGCGGCGCAACTGTCGCAGGCGCTGCGGGTGGCGCACGGGCAGGCTGCTGCGCCCATCGAAGCACCCATCGCCGGACCTTCGGCTGCACCCGTCGCTGCACCCGTGGCGGCGCCCGTGGCGGTGCCGCAGGGCGAGGCCGTGCAGCCGCTGCCGCGCCGCCCGGTGCGCGAGGCCGCCGCCGCGCCTTCCAACGCCCCCGGCTTGCACGCACACGCCTGACGCCACGCCGACCACCACCGCCCGAGAGATCGCCATGACCACCCAACGCCTCGCCCCCCTGCCGCTGCTCGCGATGGTCGTGCTGGTGCTGTGCGTGCTGGCGGCCACGGCGGCCGTGCGGCTCACCGGCATCGACATCCGGCAGCAGGCCGACGCCCCCACGGTCTCGCAACGCGCGCTGCGCTTCGCCGATGCGCAGGACGGCAGCCTGCAGGTCATCGACGACCGCAGCGGCAAGGTGCTCGACACGGTGGTGGCCGGCACCGGCGGCTTCATCCGCAGCACCATGCGCGGCCTGGTGCGCGAGCGCAAGCGCCAGGGCATCGGCCCCGAGATGCCCTTCGAACTGATCGGCCGCAGCGACGGCCGCCTGACCCTGGTCGACCCGGCCACGCAGCGCCGCATCGACCTCGAGTCCTTCGGACCGGTGAACGCCGCCGTGTTCGCACGGCTCCTCTGAATCAAGGAACGACCATGCAAGCCGAGCTGCACACCCCCGACGACGCCGCCCGCCTGGCCAAGCAGGAGACGGTGCTCACGCCGCGCTTCTACACCACCGACTACGCGGCCATGAACCGGCTGGACGTGGGCCCGGTGCGCGCCGAGTGGGACACCATGATGGCCGAGTACGAGGGCGACAACAACCACGACCACTTCCAGCGCGACGCGGCCTTCGCCGCCGAGGTGGCCGCCGCCTCGGCCCAGTGGTCGCCGCAGCTGCGCCGCGACTTCCAGGAGTTCCTGGTCAGCTCGCTCACCAGCGAATACAGCGGCTGCGTGCTCTACGCCGAGATCGCCAAGCACGTGGACAACCCCGAGATCAAGCAGCTCATGCGCTACATGACGCGCGACGAGTCGCGGCACGCGAACTTCCTGAACCAGTCGCTCAAGGACTTCGGCCTGGGCGTGGACCTGGTGAACCTGAAGCGCACCAAGGCCTACACCTTCTTCAAGCCCAAGTACATCTTCTACGCCACCTACCTCAGCGAGAAGATCGGCTATGCGCGCTACATCACCATCTTCCGCCAGCTGGAGCGCCACCCGGAGCGCCGCTTCCACCCGATCTTTCGCTGGTTCGAACGCTGGTGCAACGACGAATTCCGCCACGGCGAATCCTTCGCGCTGCTGATGCGCGCGCAGCCCCGGCTGCTGCAGGGCGCCAACCTGCTGTGGATCCGCTTCTTCCTGCTGGCCGTGTACGCCACCATGTACGTGCGCGACCACACGCGGCCCTGGCTGGCCGAGGCGCTGGGCATGGACCCGACCACCTACGACTACAAGGTCTTCGACATCACCACCGAGATCAGCCAGCAGGTCTTCCCGATCAGCCTGGACACCGACCACCCGGCCTTCCGCGCCGGGCTGGAGCGGCTGCTGCACTGGTCGCGCCGCATCGACGCGGGCAAGGCGCGCGGCGGCGTGGTGGGCCGGGTGCAGCAGGCCATCGGCGCGGTCGGCGCGGCGGGCAGCTTCCTGCGCCTGTACCTGCGACCGGTGAAGCAGCACGCGCTGCCGGCCGACATGCGCGTGGCGCCGAGCTGGTAGGCCCCGCGCCCACCCGCACGACCACCGCCACAACCACCGCCCCACCACACGGCCACCCCGCCATGCGGCTGCTCGCCCCGCTGCTCTACACCCTCATCGTCTGGTGGGCCAGCACGGGCGTGATCCTCTACCTGAACGGCCTGCCGCGCCGCTGGCACGCCGCGCTGATGGGCATGGCCACCGTGCTGCTGGGCGTGGCCCTGTGCGGCGTGGCCGCCACCGCCGACGACACCCGCGTGAGCGGTGCCTACCTCGCCTTCACGGCGGCGATCGCGGTCTGGGGCTGGCAGGAGCTGGGCTTCCTGCTCGGCTACGTGACCGGCCCGCGCCGCAGCCCCTGCCCGCCGGGGTCCGCCGGCTGGCGCCGCGTGGGCCACGCCATCATGGCCATCCTGTGGCACGAGCTGGCGCTGCTGGGCCTGGGTGCAGCGGTGCTCTGGCTCACCTGGGGCCAGCCCAACCAGGTCGCGCTGTGGACCTTCCTCGCACTGTGGGTGATGCGCCTGTCGGCCAAGCTCAACGTGTTCCTGGGCGTGCGCAACCTCAACGAGCAGTTCCTGCCCGAGCACCTGCGCTACATGCACAGCTACTTCCGCCAGCGGCCCAGCAACGCGCTGTTCGCGAGTTCGGTGATCGCCGGCACGCTGGCAGCGGGCGCGGTGTGGCAGGCGGCCGCGCATCCGGTGGCCACGGCATTCGGGGCCACGGGCGCCTGCCTGGTGGCCACGCTGCTGAGCCTGGCGGTGCTGGAACACTGGTTCATGGTGCTGCCCTTGCCCAGCGAGAAACTGTGGACGTGGGCATTGAGCGTGCGGCCGCGGCGGGGGGTCTGAGCCGACGCTGGCGCGCAGCGCGGGCGTCCGTACGTGTGAGCCCCGTGCGCAGGCCCCCGTGCAAGCTCAGAGAAGGATGATGTCGTACTGCTCAGGCCCCATCGCGCTTTCGGCCTGCAGCGAGATCGGCTTGCCGATGAAGTCCGACAGGCCGGCCAGGTGCTGGCTTTCCTCGTCCAGGAACAACTCCACCACCTTGGGCGAGGCCACGACGCGGAATTCGCGCGGGTTGAACTGGCGTGCCTCGCGCAGGATCTCGCGCAGGATGTCGTAGGTCACGCTGCGTGCGGTCTTCACGGCGCCGGTGCCGCGGCAGATGGCGCAGGGCTCGCACAGCATGTGGGCCAGCGATTCGCGCGTGCGCTTGCGCGTCATCTCCACCAGCCCCAGCGGCGAGAAGCCGCTGGCCGTGGTCTTCACGCGGTCGCGGCCCAGTTGCTTGCGCAGCTCGGCCAGCACGGCCGTGCGGTGCTCGTCGCGCACCATGTCGATGAAGTCGGCGATGACGATGCCGCCCAGGTTGCGCAGCCGCAACTGGCGCGCGATGGCGCCGGCCGCCTCCAGGTTGGTCTTGAAGATGGTGTCGTCGAAGTTGCGCGCGCCGACGTAGCCGCCGGTGTTCACGTCCACCGTGGTCAGGGCCTCGGTCTGGTCGACGATCAGGTAGCCGCCGGACTTCAGGTCCACGCGCCGGCCCAGGGCTTTGGCCACTTCGTCGTCGATGGAGAACAGGTCGAAGATCGGCCGCTCGCCCTTGTAGTGCTGCAGCTTCTGCGCCGCCGCCGGCATGAACTCGCGGCCGAAGGCCATGAGCTTGTCGAACTGCTCGCGCGAATCGAGCCGGATGCTCTGCGTCTCCTCGGTCACCAGGTCGCGCAGCACGCGCTGCAGCAGATCCAGGTCCTGGTGCAGCAGCGAGGCCGGCGGCAGCTTGTGCGCCGCAGCCTTGGTGCGCGCCCAGGCCTTGCGCAGATAGGCGATGTCCTCGGCCAGTTCGGCATCGCTGGCGTCCTCGGCGTTGGTGCGCAGGATGAAGCCGCCGCCACCGCCGCTGGCGGCCTCGCCCACCAGCGCCTGCAGCCGGCGCCGCAGGTCCTCGCGCTGCGCCGCGGGGATCTTCTGCGACACGCCCACGTGCTCGTCCTGCGGCAGGAACACCAGCAGCCGGCCGGCGATGCTGATCTGCGTGGACAGGCGCGCGCCCTTGGTGCCGATGGGGTCCTTGATGACCTGCACCATCAGCGCCTGGCCCTCGAAGACCTGGCGTTCGATGGGCACCTGGCCGTGCGCGCCAGGGCGCGGCTGCGAGGGTTCGCCCTCGCCGCGCACGGCAGCCGCGCTGGGCAGCAGGTCGGCCACGTGCAGGAAGGCGGCGCGGTCCAGGCCGATGTCGATGAAGGTCGACTGCATGCCGGGCAGCACGCGCACCACCTTGCCCATGTAGACGTTGCCGACCAGGCCCCGCTCCAGCGTGCGTTCCAGGTGCAGTTCCTGCACGGCGCCGTGTTCGACGATGGCCACGCGCGTTTCCTGCGGCGACCAGTTGATCAGGATGTCCTGCTGCATGCGTTCCTTGTTGCGGAGCGCGCGCGCGGCCACCGGGTGGCGGCGACGGTGCGCACAGCAGCTCCTCGTTGTTCGTGTTGTCCGTGCCGGATCGTACGCGCTCTGCGCGTCAGCGGCGCGGCCATGCGCGGGCCAGTGCGTCCTGGTGCAATGGGGCCAACGCGGCCAGCCGCACATGGCCCGGCAGGCCGAAGGAGGCGCAGTCGCGCAACTGCACGCCGGCCGCGCGCAGCACGGCCAGGTCTTCGGCGATGCGCGCCGGCTGCGGCAATTGCGCGCAGAAGAAGTTGGTGTCGCTCGCCAGCACCTGCCAGCCCAGGCTGGTGCACAGCGCGGCCTGGCGTGCCTTCCAGGCGCGCAGCTGCGCCAGGCTGGCGGCCAGCCAGTCCTGCGCCGCATTGCCGGTCCAGGCCTGCAGCATGGCCACGCCGTGCGAGCCCACCGGCCAGGACGGCGCGAGCTGCGCCAGCCGCGCGAGCAACCGCGGATCGGCATGCCGCGGCGCGACCGCATAGGCAGCGCGCACACCCGTCAGGCCCAGCGCCTTGTTGGGCGACCACAGCTGCCAGACCTGCTGTTGCTGCGCCGCATCCAGCGTGGGCTGGCCGGACAGGCGCAATGGCGCGTAGGCGCAGTCCAGCACCAGCGGCACACCGGTCGCCAGGGCCTGCAGCTGCAAGGCCAGGCCGGCATGGGCCTGGCCCAACGGCGACGAGGGCTCGCAGGCCCAGGCCAGCCGCACCGGCCCATCGGTGCTGCGCACGGCCATCTGCTGCGCCTGCGCAGCCCAGGCATAGTCGCCATAGGCATGCGCGGGCACCTGCACGGCGGCGCCCGGCTCGGCCACCGCCGCGCTGATGCGCATGATGAATTCGCTGGCGCTGGCGGCGACCAGCACGCGCGCCGGCGCCACGCCGTGCCAGGCCGCCAGCTGTTCGCGCAGCGCGCCGTAGCCGGGGTCGGGGTAGCGCGTGGGATCGGCGGCCTGCACGGCCTGCAGCGCCGCGGGGCATGGGCCGCAGGCGTTGGCGTTGGTCGAGAAATCGTGCGCTGCCGGCCCGGCCGCGCCGGGGCCGCCGTGCACGCGAAAGGGCTGCACCGCGCTAGCGCCCGCCGCGGCGCGGCAAGGCCTGTTGCGCGCGAGAGCCTTCGGCTCCGCCCGCGGAGCGCGCTTGGTCGGGGCGGCCCTGCGCACCGCTCATGCGCCGTCGGGAATTTCGGGTTCGACCAGCTGCGCCAGCAAGGTCAGCGACTCCTGCCAGCCCAGCATGCACGCGGCGGCCGGGATCACGGCCGGAATGCCCTCCTGCACCACGTGCATCTCGGTGCCGACCAGCGTCTGCTGCAGGCTGACGGTGACCTGCATCTCGCCGGGCAGGTTGGGATCGTCGAAGCGGTCGGTGTAGCGCAGCCGCTCGCCCGGCACGAGCTCCAGGTAGGTGCCGCCGAAGCTGTGGCTCTGGCCCGTCGTGAAGTTGGTGAACGACATGCGGTGGCTGCCGCCCACGCGCGCGTCCATGGCGTGCACCTTGGCCGTGAAGCCGTGCGGCGGCAGCCACTTGACCATGGCGTCGGGGTCCAGGAAAGCGCGGTAGACACGCTCTGGCGGCGCGCGCAGCACGCGGTGCAGGCGGATGGTGTGGGTGGATGCGGACATGCGGTGCTCCTGCTCAAGCCGAGGACGACCCTCTGCACCCACGACGCTCCGCGTGGGCCGGAATCGACAAGGCCCGTCAGGCCTTGCGCTTGGCCTGCTTGGCCACGTCCTCGGCCAGCAGGCGGCGCACTTCCAGCGCGTCCAGCGCGTACGGCAGCAGCGAGATCGCATGCTCGGGACGGGCCTTCTCGCCGAACACGGCCTGCGTGGCCGACCACATGAATTCCAGCGTCTCGGTGACTTCGCCCAGCGCATCGCGCGTCATGTTGGGCAGCAGGGCTTCGGCCTGCGCGGGCTTGGCCGCTGCCTTGCGCGCGGGGGCGGCAGCCTTCTTGGCGGTGGTGGACTTGCGGGCGGGCTTGGCGGTCGTCACGGCGGCTCCTTGTTCTGGGTCGGTCTGTAGAGGCGCGAGTGTAGTCGCGCCCACCACCGCGAACTCAGAAACCCAGCGTGTGCGGCAGCCAGGTGGAGATCGCCGGCACGAAGGTGATCAGCGCCAGCACCACGAGGTGCGCCACCAGGAACGGCGGCAGCTCGCGCGCCAGCTGGGCCATGGGCACGCGCGTGGCCACCGAGACCACGAACAGCAGCCCGCCCACCGGCGGCGTGATCATGCCCAGCGTGAGGTTGACGATCACCACCATCGCGAAGTGCGTGGGATCGATGCCCAGCGCGGCCGAGATCGGCGCGAGGATGGGCACCAGGATCATGATGCCGGGCAGCGGCTCCATGAAGATGCCGAACAGCAGCAGCAACACGTTGACGACCAGCAGGAACGCCACCGGCGGCAGGTTCCAGCCCGTCACCATCTGCGACAGCATCTGCGGCACGCCCTCCACCGTCAGCACCCAGGCAAAGGCCGACGAGGTGGCCATGACCAGCAGCACCGAGGCCGTCAGCAGCGCCGAGCGCGAGGCGATGGCGGGGATCGCCTTCCACTGCAGCGTGCGGTAGATCCACTTGCCGCAAATGAGCGCGTAGAACACGGCCACGACCGAGGCCTCGGTCGGCGTGAAGATGCCGAAGCGGATGCCCACCAGGATCACGAAGATGAGCAGCAGCGCCGGGATGGCCTTGATGCTGTTGACCCACATCTCGCGGCGCGAGGGGCGCGCCTCGTGCGAGCGGTAGCCGCGCTGGCGGCACACGCGCCAGTTGACGAAGGCCATGGCCAGCGCGATCAGTGCGCCGGGAATGAAGCCGGCCATGAACAGCCCGCCGACCGAGACCTGCTCGTCCTGCATGGCGTAGATGATCATCGCGATCGACGGCGGGATGATGGGCCCGACGATGGCCGTGCTGGCCGTCAGCGAGGCCGCGTAGGCGCGCGAGTAGCCGGCCTTCTCCATCATCCTGACGGCCATGGAGCCCGGCCCCGCGGCGTCGGCCAGCGCCGAGCCCGAGATGCCTGAGAACAGCGTCAGCGACAGCACGTTGGCATAGCCCAGGCCGCCGCGCAGGTGGCCCACGAACTGCGCCGCAAAGCGCAGCAGCACCTGCGTGAGCGCGCCGCCGGACATCAGCTCGGCCGCCAGGATGAAGAAGGGCACGGCCATCAGCGGGAAGCTGTCGATGCCCGTGAACATCTCCTTGAACACGATCAGCTGCGGATAGCGCCCGCCGACGAAGACCGCCAGCGAGGCCGCGATGGCCAGCGCGAACGCGATGGGGAAACCCAGGACCATCAACACGATGGCCGCGATGAACAGCGTGACACTCATGGCTTAGAGGGATGCGGCGGCGTCGGGGTCGAGCTCGTCCGATGGCGCGTACTGGCCGGTGGCGATGAAGCGCCGCGCGATGAACAGCAGGTGCACGAACAACAGCACGAAGCCGACGGGCATGGCCAGGTAGATCCACGAGATCGAGATCTCGGTGGCGGCCGTGGTCTGGAAGCGCGTGGCCCAGACGTACAAGGACGAGAAGTACGCCATGACCAGGCAGAAGATGCCGATGCCCACGACGATCACGGCGCGGATCGCGCGCGCCAGCGGCGGCTGCGTGCCCGCGTGCAGGCTGTCCACCGCCACATGGCCGCCGAAGCGCAGCACCATGCCGGCACCGAGGAAGGTCACCCAAATCATGAGCTGGCGCGAGATCTCCTCGCCCCAGACCAGCGATTCGCCTGTGGTGTAGCGCAGCACCACGTTGGCGAACACGATGCAGGCCATGGTCAGCAGCATCACGATCAGCAGCCAGCGGTTGCCGGCCACCAGCGCCTTCTCCAAACGGCTCACTTGACGGCCGCGATGTTGTCCAGCGTCTTCTGGCCGAACTTGGTCGCGAACTGCTTGTAGGCGGGCGCCAACGCGGCGCGGAAGGCTGCCTTGTCGACATCCGTGACCACGGCCACGCCATGGCTCTTGATCTCCTCGACGCCGCTCTTCTCCACGTCGTCGACGAACTTGCGCGAAGCCAGGCCGCCGGCGCGCGCGCCGTCGGTGAAGGCCTTCTTCTGCGCGTCGTTGAGGCTGCCCCACAGCGCGGGCGAGACGATCAGCGCCATCGGCGCGTAGACATGGCCCGTGAGCGTCATGTACTTCTGCACCTGCCAGAGCTTGGCCGAGACGATGACCGAGACCGGGTTCTCCTGGCCGTCGATGATGCCCTGCTGCAGTGCGCCGATGACCTCGGGCCAGGACATGGGCGTGGGCGCGATGCCGAGCTGGCGGAACGCCGTGATGTGGGTCTGGTTCTCCGTCACGCGGATCTTCAGGCCCTTGGCGTCCTCGGGCTTGACCACCGGGCGCTTGCTGTTGGTCAGGTGGCGAAAGCCCTGCTCGCCCCAGGCCAGCGCGATCAGGCCGCGGCCGCGGAACTTGGCCAGCAGGTCTTCGCCGAACTTGCCGTCCAGCACGGCGCGGGCGTGCGGGGTGTCGCGGAACAGGAAGGGCACGTCCATCACGCCGGCATCGGGCACGAAGTTGCTGACCGCGCCGTTGGAGACGATCACGGCCTCGACCGTGCCCAGCGTGAGGCCTTCGATGAGTTCGCGCTCGCCGCCCAGTGCGCTGGACGGAAAGTGCTTGAACTTGAAGGCGCCGTTGGTCGACTTCTCGACCGCCTCGGACCAGGCCAGCGCGCCGGCACCGAAGTGCGAGTTCTGCGCGAGCGCATAGCCGATCTTGATCTCGCGCGGCTGCTGGGCCAGCGCGCTGCCCACGGGTGCGGCAGCGGCCAGCGCAGCGGACAGGGCAAGAAAGGAACGGCGGATCAACGTCATGAAGTCTCCTCGTGACTGGGGCGAAAACGAAAATCGAACGGAGGGGATGGCCTGGGGCCGTGCGGCCAGGTGCTGCACCGGCCGCAGCCTGCCGACGCTTCGGGCTGGGCAGGCAGGGGGCGAGAGTCTAAACGCTCGCGCGAGCGGTGCAGCGCCGCGGCCCGCCGGAACCTGTCCAGAACCTGACCGCGATGGCCCACCCCTGCCCTGTCCACCACGGCGCCGGCCGGTTGCACCATGCACCCACGCGGCCCGACGCGGCGACGTCCGCGGACCTCATGCGCGCCCGCAAGGCTGACGGTCCACAGCGCGCCGGCTGCCCGAAAACGAGGCAATCCTGTGGCGGCCCGCATGGGCACTGGCGCGGCGCCCGCCCCTCCCAAGCCTGTCCCCAACGATATCCACAGGCGGCCGGGACAAGTCCCAGAGTCCCGCGCGCGGGTTTCAGCAGGCGAGGCCGGCCTGGCGCAGCAGCTGCGCGGTCTCGAACAGGGGCAGGCCCATGATGCCCGTGTAGCTGCCGCGCAGCGTGCGGATGAAGGTCTGCGCCCTGCCCTGCACGGCATAGGCGCCGGCCTTGCCCAGCGGCTCGCCGCTGGCGACGTAGGCCGCGATCTGCGCGGGCGTGAGGGTGTCGAAGCAGACCTCGGACACGCTCAGGGCCTGCAGCCGCTGGTTGCCGTGCTGCACTGCCACGGCCGTCAGCACGCGGTGCGTGTGGCCGGACAGCGCGGCCAGCATGCGCGCTGCATCGTCGGCGTCTTCGGGCTTGCCCAGGATGGTGGAGCCCAGCGCCACCGTGGTGTCGGCGCACAGCACGGGCGCAGCGGGCAGGCCACGCGCTCGCTGGCGCGCCACGGCGGCATCGAGCTTGAGCGCCGTCACGCGCTGCACGTAGCGCGCCGGTGCCTCGCGGCCGCGCACGGTTTCCAGCGCCTCGGCATCCTCGCCCGGCCCGGCCAGCAGGAGTTCGTGGCGCACGCCGATCTGGTCGAGCAACTGGCGCCGGCGCGGACTCTGCGAGGCGAGGTAGACGAAGTCGGGCATGCCGGGCGCCGCTATTCGCGGTGGTAGGGATGGTTGGCGTTGATCGACCAGGCGCGGTAGAGCTGCTCGATCAGCAGCACGCGCGCCATGGCGTGCGGCAAGGTCATGTCCGACAGGCGGATGCGCTCGTGCGCGGCCTGGCGGAAGGCCGGCTCCAGGCCGTCGGGGCCGCCGATCACGAGGGCCACGCCGTCGCCTTCGAGCTGCCAGGTCGACAGCCGCGTGGCCAGGGCCTGCGTGGTCAGCGTGATGCCACGCTCGTCGAGCGCCACCACGCGCGCATTGCGGCCGACGGCCGAGGCGATGGCGGCCTCGATGCGCTCGCGCTCGGCGGCCTGCATCTGCGGCACGGTGCGCGAGCCGCGCGGCTCGGTCTTGACGGCGCGCAACTCGACGCGCAGTTCGGCGGGGAAGCGCTTGGCGTAATCGTCGTAGGCCGTCTGTGCCCAGTCGGGCACGCGCAGGCCCACGGCCACGATGACGAGCTTCACACCCGGATCAGGAGCGGCGCGCGGCGGCCTTCTTGGCGGGCGCCGCCTTCTTCGCCGGGGCAGCCTTGCGGGCCGGTGCCGGCTTGCCCACGACCAGCGTCTTGGGCTTGGCCGCGGCCTTCAGGGGCGCCTTCTTGGCGGGCACGGCAGTCTTGGCGGCCGGTGCGGCCGGGGCCGCCTTCTTCGCCGGCGCCTTCCTGCGGGCGGGCGCCTCGATCACGGGCCGCTCGGGTGCGTACTCGGGCTCGGGCTTGCGGGCCTTCTTGGCTGCGGCCTTGCCGGCAGGCGTCTTGGCTGCCGTCTTCTTCGCGGCGACCTTCTTGGCCGGCGCCTTCTCGACGGCCTTGGCCGGCGCGGCGGGCTTGGGCGCGCCGAGCTTCAGGCGCACGGGCTTGTCGCCCCACAGCTCTTCCAGGTGGTAGTACTGGCGGATGCTGGGCTGCATGATGTGCACCACGGCCGGCCCGCAGTCCACGATGATCCACTCGCCGTTGTCCTCGCCCTCGACGCGCGGCTTGGAGAAGCCGGCTTCGCGCACGGCATCGCGCACGCTGGCGGCCAGCGCGCGGGTCTGGCGGTTCGACGTGCCCGAGGCGACGATCACGCGCTCGAACAGTGGGGACAGGTGCTCGGTGTTGAAGACCTGGATGTCCTGCGCCTTGACGTCTTCGAGGCCATCGATGATGGACCTCTGCAGCTTCTGGGTGTCTTTCTTGGCGGCGGATTCCGTGGTGGTGCCAGTGGTCATCGAGCGGTTCGGTAGAGGTGGTGTTGGTCAATATAGCGTGCAACGGCTGGCGGAACCAGATGGGCAATGCCCTGGCCCGCTGCAACGCGCTGGCGGATTTCGGTGGCGCTGGTCGCCACCGGAACGGTGTGGAGGAAGTCGATCGTCGCGCCCGGCAATGCCAGGTCGGGCATCCTGCCCTGCGGCGCGGCGTCGTCCACGCGGGCGGCGACGCACAGATTGGCCAGTGCCACGATCTCCTGCCACTCGTGCCAGCTGGTCAGCGCACGCGCTTGATCGGAGCCGATCAGCAGGTACAGCCGGGCGCGAGGATAGCCGATTTGCAGTTCCCGCAGGCTGTCCACGGTATAGCTGGGGCCGGTGCGCTCGATTTCGCGCGCGTCCACGACCACGCCGGCAAGCCCCTCGAATGCCAGCTCCGCCATGACCAGCCGGTGCACCGCATCGGTGGGCTGCTTGGGCCGGTGCCAGGGCTGGCCCGTGGGCAGCACGTGCAGGCGGTCGAGCTGAAACTGGGCCATGGCCGCGCGCACCAGGTCCACATGGGTGTTGTGCGGCGGGTCGAAGGCACCGCCGTAGACGCCGACGCGCAGCATGGTGGGGTGGCTCAGATCCAAGTGCGGGGCACCAGGAAGTGCTCGGTCAGCTGCGCCTCGGCCGAGCCGGGCTCGGGCGTGTGGCGGTACGACCAGGCGGCCTGCGGCGGCATCGACAGCAGGATGGATTCGGTGCGTCCGCCGGACTGCAGGCCGAAGTGCGTGCCGCGGTCCCAGACCAGGTTGAACTCGACATAGCGGCCGCGCCGGTACAGCTGGAACGCGCGCTCGCGCTCGCCGTAGGCCTGGTCCTTGCGGCGCGCGAGGATCGGCAGGTAGGCACCCAGGAAGGCCGATCCCACGGCCTGGACCATGGCGCCGCTGCGCGCCAGGCCCAGTTCGGAGAAGTCGTCGAAGAACACGCCGCCGATGCCGCGCGCTTCCTGCCGGTGCTTGAGGAAGAAGTACTCGTCGCACCATTGCTTGAAACGCGGGTACTTGTCGTCGCCGTAGGGCGCCAGCGCATCGCGGCAGACACGGTGGAAGTGGCGCGCGTCTTCCTCGAAGCCGTAGATGGGCGTCAGGTCCATGCCGCCGCCGAACCAGCACACGGGCACTTCGCCCGGGTGGCCGGCCGCGATCATGCGCACGTTCATGTGCACGGTGGGCGCATAGGGGTTGCGCGGGTGGAAGACGAGCGAGACGCCCATGGCCTCGAAGGGCGCCCCTGCCAGCTGCGGGCGATGCTGCGTGGCCGAGGGCGGCAGGCGCGGGCCGCGCACGTGCGAGAAGCCGCAACCGGCGCGTTCGAGGACGGCGCCGTCCTCCAGGATGCGCGTGACGCCCTCGCCCTGCAGCACTTCGCCTTCGCCCTTGGTCCAGCGGTCGGTCAGGAAGGTGCCGCCGTCCACGGCCGCCGCGGCGCTGCAGATCTCGTCCTGCAGGCCGCGCAGCCAGGCCGCGAAGCCGGTGGCGGCGTCTGTCATCGGACCGCGCGGTGGCCGATGTCGCGGCGGTACTGCATGCCGTCGAACTGGATGCCGCGCACCACCTCGTAGGCGCGCTGCTGGGCCAGCTTGACCTTGTCGGCCAGCACGGTCACGCACAGCACGCGGCCACCGCTCACGCGCACGGTGCCATCGGCGTCGCGCTGGGTGCCGGCGTGGAACACCACGGCATCCGGCTCGGCGGCCGGCAGGCCGGTGATGGCATCGCCCTTGCGCGGCGACAGCGGGTAGCCGTGCGCGGCCAGCACCACGCCGAGCGCGATGCGGCGGTCCCATTCCAGCTCGACCTGGTCGAGCTTGCCGTGCGGGCCGGGCTCGGTGGCGGCCCACAGCACCTCGAACAGGTCGGACTTCAGGCGCATGAGCAGCGGCTGGGTCTCGGGGTCGCCCAGGCGGCAGTTGAACTCCAGCGTCTTGGGCCGGCCCTGGGCGTCGATCATGAGGCCGGCGTACAGGAAGCCGGTGTAGGCGATGCCGTCCTTCTCCATGCCGCGGATGGTCGGCAGGATGATCTCGCGCATGGCGCGCGCGTGCACGTCCGCCGTGACCACGGGCGCGGGCGAATAGGCGCCCATGCCACCGGTGTTGGGGCCCTGGTCGCCGTCCTGCAGGCGCTTGTGGTCCTGGCTCGTGGCCATGGCGGTGACGTTCTTGCCGTCGCACAGCACGATGAAGCTGGCTTCCTCGCCCGACAGGAACTCCTCGATCACCACGCGCGCGCCGCCTTCGTTGTGCGCCACGCCCAGCGTGTTGTCCACGAGCATGAAGTCGATGGCTTCATGGGCCTCGGCCAGCGTGGTGGCCACGACCACGCCCTTGCCCGCCGCCAGGCCGTCGGCTTTGACGACGATGGGCGCGCCCTTGGCGTCCACGTAGGCATGGGCCTGCGCCGGGTCGCTGAAGGTCTGGTACTCGGCCGTGGGAATGCCGTGGCGCTGCATGAAGGCCTTGGAGAAGGCCTTGGAGCTTTCCAGCTGCGCGGCGGCCTTGGTCGGGCCGAACACGCGCAGGCCATGGGCGCGGAACTCGTCCACCACGCCGGCCGCCAGCGGGCCTTCGGGGCCGACCACGCTGAGCGCGATGTGCTCCTTCTGCGCCCATTCGCGCAGCGCCACCACGTCGGTGATGGGCACGTTGACCAGGCGCTCGTCCAGCGCCGTGCCGCCGTTGCCCGGCGCCACGTAGACGCGCGTGACGCGCGGGGACTGGGCCAGTTTCCAGGCCAGTGCGTGTTCGCGGCCACCGCCGCCGATCACAAGAACTTTCATCTCAGTTTTCCACGGCGCTGGCGCGCCATCCGCAGGACACGAAACCGGCTCGCAAGCCGCTGCTCGGAAGGCCGCGGAGCAGGCCATGCCAGCAGACGCGGCGCAACGGGCTCTGCCCGGGCGCTCGCGGCGCCCCCTGGAGGGGGGATGGGATTTCTACACGCAATGAGAAATCCATACGGGGGTGCTTCATTTCAGAGCGCCCCGTTGTGGTAGACGTTTTGCACGTCGTCCAGGTCTTCCAGGACGTCCAGCAGCTTTTGCATGCGTTCGGCGTCTTCGCCGGTGAGCTCGATGGTGTTCTCGGCCCGCATGGTCACTTCGGCCAGCTCGGGCTGGAAGCCGGCGGCCTCCAGCGCGTTCTTGACCTTCTCGAACTCGGGATACGGCGTCAGCACCTCGATGGCGCCGTCGGCGTCGGTCAGCACATCGTCGGCGCCGGCTTCCAGCGCCACCTCCATGACCTTGTCTTCGTCGGCACCGGGCGCCAGCACGATCTGGCCGCAGTGCTTGAACTGAAACGCCACCGAGCCGTTGGTGCCCATGTTGCCGCCGTACTTGCTGAACGCGTGCCGCACCTCGGCCACGGTGCGCACGTGGTTGTCGGTCATGGTGTCGACGATGATGGCCGCGCCGGCGATGCCGTAGCCCTCGTAGCGGATTTCCTCGTAGTGCACGCCTTCGGCATTGCCCGTGGCCTTGTCGATGTTGTACTTGACGCGGTCGGCCGGCATGTTGGCCGCCTTGGCCTTGTCCACCGCCAGCCGCAGCCGCGGGTTGGCCGACAGGTCGCCGCCGCCCTGGCGGGCCGCGACCGTGATCTCACGGATGATGCGCGTCCAGATCTTGCCCCGCTTTTCGTCCTGCCTGCCCTTGCGGTGCTGGATGTTCGCCCATTTGCTGTGTCCGGCCACGAAGAATCCTTCTATCGGTCTGATTTAATCTCGGGCGCGGATTTTACTTTTCGATTGAAGGACCCCCATGGCCGAGCCGCTCGTGATCGCCAAGAACGCCAACACCGAATGCGCGCTGCTGCCGGGCCTGGCCAACCGGCACGGCCTGATCACCGGCGCCACGGGCACCGGCAAGACCGTATCCCTGCAGACGCTGGCCGAGAATTTCTCCAGGATCGGCGTGCCGGTGTTCATGGCCGACGTCAAGGGCGACCTCACCGGGATCAGCCAGGCCGGCACGCCCAACGCCAAGATGGCGGCCATCTTGGCCGAGCGCGGCATCGCGCCGCCCACGCCGCTGGCCTGCCCCGTGCAGCTGTGGGACGTGTTCGGCGAGCAGGGCCACCCGGTGCGCGCCACCATCTCCGACATGGGCCCGCTGTTGCTGGCGCGCATGCTGAACCTCAACGACACACAGGCCGGCGTGCTCAACCTGGTGTTCAAGATCGCCGACGACAGCGGCATGCTGCTGCTGGACTTGAAGGACCTGCGCGCCATGCTGCAGCACGTCGGGGAGAACGCCAAGAGCTTCACCACCGAGTACGGCAACATCAGCGCCGCCAGCGTGGGCGCCATCCAGCGCGGCCTGCTGCAGATCGAGGGCCAGGGCGGCGACAAGTTCTTCGGCGAGCCGATGCTGGACATCGCCGACTTCATGCAGACCGACGGCAACGGCCATGGCATGGTCAACGTGCTGGCGGCCGACAAGCTCATGAACTCGCCGCGGCTGTACGCCACCTTTTTGCTGTGGCTGCTGTCCGAGCTGTTCGAGCAGTTGCCCGAGATCGGCGACCCGGACCAACCCAAGCTGGTGTTCTTCTTCGACGAGGCGCACCTGCTGTTCAACGAGGCGCCCAAGGTGCTGGTCGAGCGCATCGAACTCGTGGTGCGGCTGGTGCGCTCCAAGGGCGTGGGCGTGTACTTCGTGACGCAGAACCCGCTGGACATTCCCGACACCGTGCTCGCCCAGCTGGGCAACCGCGTGCAGCACGCGCTGCGCGCGTTCACGCCGCGCGACCAGAAGGCCGTCAAGGCCACCGCCTCGACGATGCGGCAAAAGCCCGGCCTGGACATCGAGGCCGCCATCACCGAGCTGGCCGTGGGCGAGGCCCTGGTCAGCCTGCTCGATGCCAAGGGCCGCCCCGGCATCACCGAGCGCGTCTACATGCTGCCGCCCGGCAGCCAGGTCGGGCCGATCACGCCCCCGCAGCGCCAGGCGTTGCTGGCCGGCTCGCTCGTGGCGGGCGTCTATGAAAAGGTGGTCGACCGCGAATCGGCGTACGAGAAGCTCAAGGGCCGCGCCGAGAACGCCGCCGCCGGAGCGGCCGACGCCAAGGCCACGGCCGGCGCGCGCCAGGGCAGCGGTGCCGACAGCGGCATGATGGACGGCCTGAACGACCTGCTGTTCGGCTCCACCGGCCCGCGCGGCGGCAAGCGCGACGGCCTGGTGCAGACCATGGCCAAGTCCACCATGCGCACCATGGGCACCAAGATCGGCAACGAGATCCTGCGCGGGGTGCTGGGCGGCATCTTCGGCGGCCGGAAACGCTAGTTGGATTCGCTGACGCAGATCGTGCTGGGCGGCAGCGTGGCCGCGCTGGCCGTGCCCGCTGCCCACCGCCGCCGCGCCGCACTGGCCGGCGCCGTGCTGGGCACCCTGCCCGACCTCGACAGCTTCCCGATGCGCTGGATGGGCGTGGACGCCGTGACGCTGGTCACCTGGCACCGCGGCCCTTCGCACGCCCTGCCTGTGCTGGCGCTGTTCGGCGCGCTGCTGTGGTGGCTGCTGCGGCGCCGGTGGTCGCCCGTGCGCGAGGCGCCCGGCCGTTGGCTGCTGGCGATCTGGCTCGCGCTGCTGACGCATCCGCTGCTGGACGCCTTCACGGTCTACGGCACGCAACTGTGGTGGCCGCTGCCGCCACGGCCCACCATGTGGTCCAGCGTGTTCATCATCGACCCGGCCTACACGCTGCCGTTGCTGGCGGGCTTCATCGCGGTGCTGGTGGTGGGCCTGCGGCCCGTGGGACGCAGTTTCCTGGCCTGGGGCCTGGTGCTGTCCACCGCCTACCTGGGCTGGTCGCTGCTGGCCAAGACGCTGGTCGACCGCGATGCCCGCGCCGCGCTGGCCGCGCAGGGCCTGGCCGATGCCCCTTTCTTCTCCACGCCCACGCCGTTCAACACGCTGCTGTGGCGCGTCGTCGCGTTGACGCCGGACGGCATGCTGGAAGGCTACCGCTCGCTGCCCACCGACCGCGGGCCCTTGCGCTTCGAGCGCCACGCCGGCGACACCGCCGCGCTGCAGGCGCTGGCAGGCACACCGGCCGTCGCGCGGCTGCGCTGGTTCGCGAGCGGCTTCCTGCTCGCCAACGCCGAGGGCGACAGCCTGCTGCTGTCGGACCTGCGCATGGGCGCGGCGCCGTTCTACAGCTTCCGCTACCGCATCGCCGAGCGTGCGGGGCCGCAGGCACCCTGGACGCCGGTCGTGCCCACCACCCTGCCCGCGCCGCCCGAGGCGCGCGGCATCGTGTTGCGCGGCACCTGGCACCGGCTCTGGCACGAGCCTGCGGCGCAGGAGCCGCCCTTCTCGTTCACCCGTTCCACCCCACCCCTTCCCTGAGGGACGCACACCATGGATGCCCTGTTGACCACACCTGAGGAGATGCCGGCATGACGCTCGCGATGTCCTGGGACGAATGGACCGCGCACGACGGCACGGCCCTGGCCGCGCGCGTGCGCGCCGGCGAACTGACGCCCGCCGAACTGGCGGCCCAGGCCGCGGCCGGCATCGCCCGCACCAACGGCCCGACGAGCGCCGTGGTCGAGGTGTTCGACGACGTGGTGGCCGATCCGCTGCGCGACGGCATGGACCCCGACGGCGCGTTCGCCGGCCTGCCCTACCTCATGAAGGACCTGGGGCCCACGCTCAAGGGCCGGCTGCAGGAGATGGGCTCGCAGCTCATGCAGGGCAACCGTGCCAGCGCCGACAGCTTCCTGGCCGGCAAGCTGCGCCAGGCCGGGCTCAACATCATCGGCCGCACCACGACGCCGGAATTCGGCGTCTGCAGCTCGGTCGAGAACGACCTCTTCGTCACGCGCAATCCCTGGAACCTGGACTACACGACCTGCGGCTCCTCGGCCGGCTCGGCCGCGATGGTGGCAGCCGGCGTGGTGCCGATCGCCCACGCCACCGACGGCGGCGGCTCCATCCGCATCCCGGCCGGGGTCAACGGCGCCATCGGGCTGAAGTGCTCGCGCGGCGTGTTCTCCATCGCGCCGGGGCTGTCCGACCTCTCCGGCCTGGTCTCCACGCAGGGTGCCATCAGCCGCAGCGTGCGCGACATGGCCCGCTTCGTGGACCACTGCCGCGGCGGCGCGCCCGGCGAGTTCATGCCCTACTGGACCGCGCCCGAGCCCTATGCCGAGCTGGTCCAGCGCGACCCGGGCCGGCTGCGCATCGCGCTGGTGCACCAGTGGGGCGACTTAGCGGCCACGCCGCACATCGCGGCCGAGCTCGAACGCGTGGGCCGCTTCCTGCAGGGCCTGGGCCACCATGTCGAATGGGCGCAGCCGGCGGTCGACATCCGCGCCGCGTTCAAGGCGCAGACGCTGTGCTACATCAGCAATTTCGCGCAGACCATCGAGACCCTGCTGCGCACGCTGGGGCTCGCGCACCCGCCCGCCGACAAGATCGAGCCCATCAACATCAAGATCTGGGAGGCCGGCCGGGACACCAGCTACGCCGAACGCTTCCAGATGCAGGCCGCGTTCAACACCACGGCCCGCGGCTTCGGCGCCTTCTTCGAGGATTGGGACATCCTGCTCTCGCCCGTCACCGCCCTGCCCACGCCGCGCGTGGGCACGACCGAGTACCTGACCACCAGCGACAACCCTTCGGTGCACGACTGGTTCGACAACCTCTGGCACAACTTCGCCTACACGCCGATCGCCAACCTGTGCGGCATCCCCGGCATCTCGCTGCCGCTGGCCTGCAACGAGCATGGCCTGCCGCTGGGCATGCACGCGCAGACGCGCCAGGCCGGCGACGGGCTGCTGCTGCAGCTGGCCGCGCAGGTCGAGCGTGCCATCGGCGGGCGCTGGAACGACGGGCGTAAGCCGGGCGTGCATGTGGCGGCCGGCAACGCGTAGCAGCTTTTCGATGCGGCCTTTGTTGCATCTGTCATCTTGGCCCGTGCGCAGGCTGTCGCTGTGCGTGCACCGAGCCGCGTTGTGGTTCCAAGCCAGGCAAATGCCCAGCCCACTCACCCGACTCGGAGTTGCAACGAGTCTTGCTTTTCGGATGACCGCACCATGAACCGCACCAAGACCCTGATCGCCGCTGCCGCCCTCGCCCTCGCCGCTTCGGCCGGCTTCGCCCAGACCCCCGCCCCTGCGGCACCCGCTGCGGCCACCGCACCGGCGGATGCAGCCACCAAGGCCAAGCCCGCCAAGAAGCCCGTGGCCAAGAAGAAGACCCACAAGACCAGCAACCACGCCGGCAAGAAGTCGACCGCAGCCTCCAAGGCCTGATCGGTCCCCCGCTGTGGCGCGGATGCACACCGCGCCACGGCACTGCATGCGCCCCGCATGCAGAACAGGCCGGCGAGTCGCTATGCTTGGCGAACACCACCATCCGGTGTGCCAGCAGGCCGGCTGCGTCCCACCGCGCAGCCGGTCCCTTCCGAGGAACGACCATGTCTGCAGAAGCCGGCGCCGCCGCCCCCTCTCCTTCTCCTGCCGCCAGTCCCAAGCCGGCCGCGGGCCACATCCGACTGACCTCGCATAGCGGCGGCTTCGGCGCGCTGCCGATCCGTTGGGGCGCCGCGACCGCCGTCGAACGCGGACCGGTGGTCGGCACCACCTCCAAGCGCGCCCACCGCAACGTGATCGGCACGCACAGCGGCTCCTACAGCGTCTACCGCGCGCTGGCCGTCGCGGCGGGTGCGCTCTCGCGCCAGCACAGGGCCGACCTCACCAACACCATGCCGACCGACCTGATCGGGCCCTACCCGCAGTGGAGCGAGCCCGGCAAGATCGTGAGCCTGGACCCGTGGGGCGCCTCCGTGGCCGACGTGTTCGCGACCGAACTGGCCGCCGGCTACGACATCCGGCCGACGATCGCGGTGACCAAGGCCCACGTGATCCTGCCCGAGGTGCTCGAAGCCCTGCAGAATGGCCGCTTGAAGGCCGACGGCAAGTTCCTGACGGCGGGCGGCGCGGCCATGGTGACCAAGGCCGCGGTCGAGCCGGTCTGGTACCTGCCCGGCGTGGCGAAGCGCTTCGGCTGCTCGGAGACCGACCTGCGCCGCGTGCTGTTCGAGGAGACGGGCGGCATGTACCCCGAACTCGTGACGCGCTCCGACCTGGAGGTGTTCCTGCCGCCCATCGGCGGGCAGACCGTCTACATCTTCGGCGACCCGCGCGACCTGGCCAACCCCGACGTGGAGCTGACCGCCCGCGTGCACGACGAGTGCAACGGCTCGGACGTGTTCGGCTCGGACATCTGCACCTGCCGCCCCTACCTCACGCACGCCATCGAGGAGTGCATCCAGGGCGCCCAACGCGGCGGCGTGGGCCTGGTCTCGTACTCGCGCAAGGAGGGCCGCGCGCTCGGCGAGGTCACCAAGTTCCTGGTCTACAACGCGCGCAAGCGCCAGGTCGGCGGCGACACGGCCGACCAGTACTTCGCGCGCACCGAGTGCGTGGCCGGCGTGCAGGACATGCGCTTCCAGGAACTCATGCCCGACGTGCTGCACTGGCTGGGCATCCGAAAGATCCACCGCCTGGTCTCGATGAGCAACATGAAGTACGACGCCATCACGGGATCGGGCATCGAGGTCGGCGTGCGCGTGAACATCCCGGACGCGTTGATCCCGGCCGACGCGCGCGTCGAGATGGACGCCAAGATGGCGGCCGGCTACTTCACGCCGGGCGTGGTGCCCGACGCGGAAGAACTCAAGAAGGCCAAGGGCCGCGGACTGGACGCATGACATGAGCTTCGACGGAACCTCCCTGGAACTCGACACGGGCCACCCCGAAGGCGCGGCCACGGCGCTGCGCACCACGCTGGCCGTGCGCTCCCGCGCGCGCCAGCTGCTGGAGCGCGCACGCGTGGGCGCCTCGCGCTGGTTCGTGGTGCACGACGACGCACTGCAGTCCGCCGCCGCCGACGTGGCCGCGCTGACGCGCCAGCGCTACCCCGACCTCAAGATCCCGTTCCACAGCCGCTGGCGCCACTTCGAAGCCGGTGGCGTGGACCGCAAGGCCGGGCTCGACGCGCGGCTCGCGCCGCTGGACCCGCCGGCGCGCGCGCGCGCCATGATCGACCTGGCGCTCGTCAGTGTGCTGCTGGACGCCGGTGCCGGCCCCGACTGGAGCTATGCCGAGGCCGCCAGCGGCCAGCGCTTCACGCGCTCCGAGGGGCTGGGCGTGGCCAGTTGGCATGCCTTCCTGGGCGGGCTGTTCTCCAGCGATCCGGCGCACCCGCTGCAGGTCGATGCGGCCGGCCTGCGCGGCCTCGTTCCCGAGCGGCTGGCCCAGGCCTTCCAGGTCGGCGCGTCCAACCCGCTGGTCGGGCTCGATGGCCGCGTGTTGCTGCTGCGCCGGCTCGGCGAGGCGCTGGCGGCCCAGCCCGAGGTGTTCGGCCCGCAGGGCCGGCCCGGCGGCCTGTTCGACATGCTGGTCGCGCCGCTCGGGCCGTCCGGCATCGCGCCCACGGCCAGCGTGGCGGCCCACGGCATCCTGTCGCAGTTGCTGATGTCGCTGTCCAGCATCTGGCCCGCGCAGAACACCATCGGCACGCAGCCGCTGGGCGACTGCTGGCGCCACGAGGCCGTGGCGGGCCCCGGCCTCACCGCCGGCTGGATGCCGTTCCACAAACTCTCGCAATGGCTCACCTACTCGCTGCTCGAGCCGTTCCAGTGGGCCGGCGTGCATGTCGATGGCATCGACGCGCTGACCGGCCTGCCCGAGTACCGCAACGGCGGCCTGCTGCTGGACGCCGGCGTGCTGGCGCTGCGCGACCCGGCGCTGGCCACGCGCACCTGGCAGCCGGGCGACGAACTGGTGGTCGAATGGCGTGCGCTGACCGTGGCGCTGCTCGATGAACTCGCGCCCATCGTGCGGGCCCAGTTGGGCGTGCCGGCTGCGCAGCTGCCGCTGGCCTGCGTGCTGGAAGGCGGCACCTGGGCCGCGGGCCGCGTGCTGGCCCAGCGCTTGCGTGGGGGTCTGCCGCCGCTCCACATCGCCAGCGATGGCACCGTGTTCTAGATGAATCCTCCAACCAACAACAACGCAGCCATGTCCAACGTCCACCTGATCGACCACCCCCTGGTGCAGCACAAGCTGACGCTGATGCGCCGCAAGGATGCCAGCACCAACACCTTCCGCCGGCTGCTCAACGAGCTGTCCAGCCTGATGGCCTACGAGGTCACGCGCGACATGGCCATGCAGGAGATCGAGATCGAGACGCCGCTGGAGACCATGCGCTCCAACGTCATCGACGGCAAGAAGCTGGTGTTCGTGTCCATCCTGCGCGCCGGCAACGGCATCCTGGAAGGCATGCTCAACATCGTGCCTGGCGCGCGCGTGGGCCATGTGGGCCTGTACCGCGACCCCAAGACCCTGGTGGCCGTGGAGTACTACTTCAAGATGCCGCACGACATGCACGAGCGCGACATCATCGTCGTCGACCCGATGCTGGCCACCGGCAACTCGGCCAGCGCGGCGGTCGAGCGGCTCAAGGAGCTCAACCCCAAGTCGATCAAGTTCGTCTGCCTGCTGACCTGCCCCGAGGGCATCGCCACCATGCAGAAGGAGCACCCCGACGTGCCGATCTACACGGCGGCGATCGACCGCCAGCTCAACGAGCACGGCTACATCCTGCCGGGCCTGGGCGACGCGGGCGACCGCATCTTCGGCACCAAGTAGCGGGGCCACGACCATGCGCGCCGCCTGCCTGGCCCTCGCCACCGTCATGGCCCTGCTGCAGGGCTGTGCCACGCCGCCGGCCTCCACGGCCTGCACCAGCGTGGCGCCCAACGCGAGCTACACCGGCCCCTACAAGGGCGAGGAGAACCGTCTCACGGCGGCCGACATGGCGCGCGACCTGCAGTGCGCCGAGGCCTTCAAGGCCGCCAAGTACCCGCGCGGCTTCGTCGTGGTGTACGGCAGCTCGCGGCTGGGCGAGGACAAGGCCGGCGCGCCGCCCACCGACAGCGGCCGGCTCTACCAGGGCGTGCGGCGCTTCGCCGCCGACTGGACGCGCGCGCACGGGGCCACGTTCCCGATCCTGACCGGCGCCGGCCCCGGCATGATGGAGGCGGCCGCGCGCGGCGCCACCGAGGCCGGCGGCCCCAGCATCGGCTACACCACCTACTACGGCCCCGCGCGCGACAAGGCCGATGCCCGGCTCGCCTTCCAGACCTGGCAGGGCCAGCCCATCGTCAGCGACGGGCTGGTGTTCACGAGCGTGGCCATGCGCGAATCCATGATGGTGCTGCACGCCGCGGCCGTGGTCGTCACGCCCGGCGGCACCGGCACCGAGTGGGAGATCTACCAGACGGTGGAGTCGATCAAGAGCCGCCAGCTCGACCCGGTGCCGATCTACCTGGTCGGTCCGCGCGCGGTGTACTGGAAGGGCTTCGAGCAGCGCGTGCAGGAGATGGCCCGGCTGGGCACCATCCGCGCGGGCGAGGTCACCGACCTCATCCGCTATGTCGAGGATCCGCAGATGCTGGCCGCCGCGCTCGCGCGCGACATGCGGCTGGCGCGCTGATCAGGGCTGCGCCAACGGGAAGACGTCCAGCGGCGCGGCGCTGCTGACGGTCCAGCGCACCTGGTTGCGGCCATTGCGCTTGGCGACGTAGAGCGCACGGTCGGCCAGCTCGAGCAGTTCGTCGGCAGCGTGGTGGCCGTCGCGCGGATCGTGGCAGGCCACGCCCAGGCTCACGGTCACCCGGGGGGCCGCACTCGAGGCCAGGTGCGGGATGGCCAACGCTTCGACGGCAGCCCGGATCTTCTCGGCCACGCGCTGCGCGCCGAGCTTGTCGGACGCCGGCAGCACGGCCGCGAATTCCTCGCCGCCGTAGCGGGCCAGCACGTCGGTGCCGCGGTTGATCTGCTCGCGCGCGGCATGGGCGATGGCCACCAGCACCCGGTCGCCGGCCGGATGGCCATAGGTGTCGTTGTAGGCCTTGAAGCTGTCCACGTCGAACATCACCAGCGCCACCGGAACCTGTGTGCGCTGCGCGCGCTCCAGCTCGGAGCGCAGCTTGTCGTCCAGGTACTTGCGGTTGTAGATGCCGGTGAGGCCATCGATCACGGCCTCGCGCGAGAGGCGGTCCGAGCGCAACTGCAGCACGCGCTCGCGCGTGGCCAGCGTGCTGGTGTCGGTGACCTGCAGCAGGCACAGATGGGTGGCGCCGGGCTGGGCCACCGGCGTGATCGTCACCGACTGCGGCAGGCGCTGGCCGCCAGCCCGGTGCTCGGGCCGCGCATAGAGCGGCAGCGGCGCGCGGTGCAGCACGTTGGACAGCACGATGGGCAGGCGGTGGCGCAGCGCATTGCCCAGCGCCTTGCGGAACGGGCCGGACAGCGCATCGGGAAACACCTCGTCGAGCGTGCGGCCCTGCGCATCGGCCAGGGCGATGCCGGCGTAGCGGCTGATCCAGGCATTCCAGTGCAGCACGCGGCCCTTGCCGTCGAGCAGCACCAGGCCCAGCGCCAATGCGTCGTACAGCATCGGCCAGTCGACCGTCGGATGCGGGTCTGTCATCGGTGCCTTGGGCGCGAAGCCTCTTGACCGTTCAAATGCGCGCCAGGAACCTGTCGACGGCCGCGATCAGCTCGTGGAACGACGCAGAACTCAGCAGGAACACCAGGGCGCCGTGCGTCTCGCGCTTCTCGATGGTCAGGTCGATGTGCAGCACCAGCACGACCGGCTGCTGCATGTCGGATGTGAGTTCGTCCAGCACGCTCTCCGTGCGGTTCACGAGGTACTGCGGCAGCGTGCTGGTCATCTCCACGCCCAGCATCTCCGAGATCGCCGCCATGCAGGCGTTGAGGATGATGTTGCCCAGCTCGCACATCGCTTCCTGCTCGAACTCGGGCAGGTCGTCCACGCTGACCTGCGAGCCCAGCATCTCGCGCACGATCTCCAGCGCCTTGTCCTCGGTGAACAGCAGCGAGGCACTGACGCAGAACGCACCGCTGAAGTCCTGCCGCACCGCGCCCAGCCGCTCGCTGCGCAGCGAGGACAGGTTGCTGCCCAGGTCGTCGCGGTGGCAGAACGCAATGCGCGGGATCGACAGCAGCACCTCGTCGCCGACGATCTCCGACAGGCTGGCCGCCGCGTGCCCTGCGCCGACGTTGAACATTTCTGCCAGCGCGTCGGTCTGCAGCTCGGTCAGCGCGATCACGGGGCCTCGTCGAAGAAGTTCAGGGCCTGCTGCACGCTGCGATCGCCCACGGGCTTGGACACGAAGCAGGCGCCCATCGCGGCGGCACGCGCCTGGTGCACGGCCTGCACGTTGGCCGAGAACACCACCACGCGCACCTGCGGATAGGTCTGCAGGATGCGTTCGGCCACATCGGTGCCGATGGTGCCAGGCATGTTGATGTCCATGCTCACGTAATCGGGCACGCCATGTGCCAGCCGGGCCAGCGCCTCGTCGCCGCTCTCGCATTCCTGCAGGGTCCAGTGCGGTTTGCGGGCCGTCACCAGGGTTCGGATCATCATGCGCGACACGCGGCTGTCGTCAACGATCAGGAGGGTCTTGGGGGGCGCGCTGGACATGGGGCCAATGGTGCGCCGGCCGTGGGCCCGGCGCAATAGTCGAATACGTGGGGGCGAATTCTAGGTGCAGGCATCGCACCATCCGGCGCCCGCCCCCGGGACGGCGAGGCCGCGAGGCCGCGGGCCGTGGCATGGATACTGCAGGGCAACGCCATTGCACCAGCCCGCCGCGACGCGCGGCCGCGAACCACGCCATGCTCGATCTTCTCGTCACCCACGCCACGCTGCCGGACGGCGCATCCGACATGTCCATCGCCGTGCAGGACGGCCGCATCGTCGAGGTGGCGCCAGGCCTGCAGGCCCCCGCGCACCAGACGCTGGACGCCGGCGGACTGCTGGTCAGCCCGCCCTTCGTCGATCCGCACTTCCACATGGACGCGGCGCTGAGCCGCGGCCTGCCGCGCATCAACCAGAGCGGCACGCTGCTCGAAGGCATCGCGCTGTGGGGCGAGCTCAAGCCGCTGCTCACGGCCGAGGCGCTGGTCGAGCGCGCGCTGGCCTATTGCGACTGGGCCGTGGCCCGCGGCCTGCTGGCCATCCGCAGCCACGTGGACACCAGCGACCCGAGCCTGCTGCCCGTCCAGGCCATGCTGGAGGTGCGCCGCCGCGTGGCGCCCTACCTGGACCTGCAGCTGGTCGCATTCCCGCAGGACGGCGTGCTGCGCAGCGCGGGCGGGCTGGCCAACCTGCAGCGTGCACTGGACCTGGGCGTCGACGTGGTCGGCGGCATCCCGCATTTCGAGCGCACCATGGCCGAGGGCGCGGCCAGCGTGAAGCTGCTGTGCGAACTGGCGGCCGAGCGCGGCCTGCCGGTGGACATGCATTGCGACGAATCGGACGACCCGCTGTCGCGCCACATCGAGACCCTCGCCTGCGAAGCCCTGCGGCTGGGCCTGTCGGGCCGCGTCACCGGCTCGCACTGCACCTCCATGCACAGCATGGACAACTACTACGTCAGCAAGCTGCTGCCGCTGATCGCCGAGAGTGGCGTCAGCGTGGTGGCCAACCCGCTCATCAACATCACGCTGCAGGGCCGGCACGACAGCTACCCCAAGCGCCGTGGCATGACGCGCGTGCCCGAGCTGCTGGCCGCAGGCGTCACCGTGGCCTTCGGGCACGACTGCGTGATGGACCCCTGGTACGGCATGGGCTCCGGCGACATGCTGGAGGTGGCCCACATGGCCCTGCACGTGGCGCAGATGACCGGCGAGGCCGGCATGGCGCAGTGCTTCGACGCCGTGACCACCAGCGCCGCGCGTGTGATGGGGCTGCGCGGGTACGGGCTGGCCCCGGGCTGCGACGCGAGCTTCGTGCTGCTGCAGGCGCGCGACCCGGTCGAGGCGATCCGGCTGCGCGCCACGCGGCTCAAGGTGGTGCGCAAGGGCCGGGTTCTGGCCGAGAGTCCACCGGCCACCGCCCGCCTGCACCTGCCCGACCGCCCGGACGCGACCGCGTTCATGCCGGCGCGCCGCTGAGCGGCGAAGGGCCCGGCAACGTAACGAAATGATTCGCCCGGCGCGGTTCGAGCGCGCCAGGGCTAGCCTCGGTCCCGGCACAACAGCGGACGGAGGCGGCGTGGACAACGAACTGCGCAAGCAGGTGCAGGTGCGCCGGCAGGCCTGGGCCAACGCCGGCACCGACGACGAGCTGGGCAAGCCGCTGGAAGAAGCCGGCCTGTGGGGCCTGGCGCTGTCCGGCGGCGGCATCCGCAGCGCCACCTTCTGCTTCGGCCTGCTGCGCGCACTGGCGCGCGAGGGGCTGCTGCTGCGCTTCGACCTGCTGTCCACCGTCTCGGGCGGCGGCCACATCGGCGGCCTGCTGGGGCGGCTGTTCTCGCGCGCCACCACCCCGCAGGAGGCCGCCCGGGTGCAGCACGCCCTGGGCGCGGCACGCACCAACTGGTTCGTCTGGTGGCTGCGCGCCAATGGCCGCTACCTGATTCCGCGCGGCGCCCGCGACGCCACCTTCGTGGCCGCGCTGTACATCCGCAACCTGGTCGCCATCCACTTCGAGCTCGGCATGCTGGCGCTGCTGCTGGGCGTGCTGCTGACGGCCGGCAACCTCGCGGGCTGGCAGCTGGCGCACCACCTGGGCTTCACGCATCCCACGCCGGTGTTCGCCACGCTGCGCAACCTGCCGGACTGGGTGCCGCTGTGGGTGCCCATGGCCTGGCTGCTGCTGCCGTTCGTGGTGCTGCTGGGCGCCGTGCGCGCCATGGCGTACTGGATCGTGCCCTGGCTCCTGCTGGCGCGGCGCTGGGCGGTGGCCGGCTGGCTGGCGGTGGCAGCGGGCACGGCCTGGCTGCTGGCGTGGTACTGGCGGCTGGTGGAGGCCAGCATCAGCCCGGTGGGCGAGGTCATGCGCACCACGCTGTGGGGCATCACGGCCGGCCTGCTGCTGCTGTGGCTGCTGGCCGTGCCGCTCGGGGCCGTGGCGCTGCGCCGCGCCAGGCTGCGGGCCGCCGGCCCCACCGCCGACACCGCACGCAGCGAGCTGACGGCCCAGCTGGCCAACTCCTTCCGCTGGTTCAGCGCCATCGCGCTGGCCGGGCTGATCGACCGCGCGGCCTGGTTCCTCGCCTTCGAGCTGGAGCCGCTGACCGAGGCCGGGCAAGGCGCCGCCGCGCTGTGGCTGGCGGCCTGGGCCGCCATCATCCGCACCGCCCTGCCGCTGGCCTCGCAGCTGCTGCCCGGGCGCATCCTCACGCGCGCGCTGCTGGTGATCGGCCGCGTGCTGGGTTATGGCCTGTCGTTCGCGCTGTGCATCTGGTGGGTCTCGCTCGTGCACAAGGCGGTCATGGGCGCGGTGTTCAGCTACAACGGCGCGCAGTTCGCGCAGGGCTGGCAGATGTGGCTGGTGTTCCTGCTGCCGCTGGCGGTCTTCTTCCTGGCGACGGCGCGCAACGTGGAGTTCCTGAACCTGTCCTCGCTGCACGCCTTCTACCAGGCCCGCATCGTGCGCAGCTACCTGGGCGCGGCCAACGGCGCGCGGCTGGGCGCGGGGCCCGGCGCGCTGTCCGCATTGAACGAGGTGCCGCCCGTGCTGCCGGTGCGCCGCCGCCACATTCCCGTGGACGACCTGAACGCCGACGACGATGTGGCGATGGAGCGCTACCGGCCGCAGGACTGCGGCGGGCCGGTGCACCTGATGAACGTGTGCATCAACCAGACGCGCGACCCGCGCGGCGGCCTGTTCAACCAGGACCGGCGCGGCCTGCCGCTGTCGGTGGCCTCCGGCGGGCTGCTCAAGGTCTCGCAGGAAGACTGGGAACGCCCGCCGGCCCACGGCCTGCCCACCCTGGGCGGCTGGATGGCGATCTCGGGGGCGGCCATCGCGCCGGGCCTGGGCAACCTCACGCGCGGCGGCATCTCCGCGCTGGCCACCTTCGCGGGCATCCGGCTCGGCTACTGGTGGAACGTGTCGGCGCGCACGGGCACGGCGCGCCGCTGGCCCCGGCTGTTCGTCAAGTCCTGCGGCGTGCTCAGCGAGACCTTCGGCAGCTTCATGGGCGGACGCGGCGACAACTGGTTCCTGACCGACGGTGGCCACTTCGAGAACACCGGCGCCTATGCGCTGCTGGCCGAACGCGCCGAGGTGATCGTGCTGGCCGATTGCGGCGCCGACCCGCGCTACGGCTTCGACAACCTGGAGGACCTGGTGCGCAAGGCGCGCATCGACCTGCAGGCCGACATCCTGTTCCAGCGGCCGCGCCGCCTGCCTGCGGGCAGCGACGAGATCCCTGCCGGGCTGGTCCGCTTCGGCTCGCTCAACGACCTGGCCTCGCCCGAGAGCACGGCCTGCCTGGCGCTGGCCAAGGTGCTGTACGGCGGTGCGCAGCCATCCACCGGCATCCTCATCGTCATCAAGCCCAACCTGTGCGACGGGCTGCCGGTGGACCTCGTCAACTTCAAGCGCCAAAACCCCGATTTTCCGCAGGAGACCACGGCCGACCAGTTCTTCTCGGAGGCGCAGTGGGAGAGCTATTTCCACCTGGGCACCTTCCTGGGCCAGAACCTCAACCGCGCCTGGATCGGCGAGCTGCTGCGCGACCCGGCGGCCTGGTTCGAAGACGACGACTGCTCGCCCTTTGCCGCCGCGCAGGCCTCGCGCGCCGCGCTCGAGCACGAAGGTGCGCGCGCCGCCGGCGGCCGGCTGCCGGCCCGCATCAGCGGCGCCGCGACGGCAGTGGGCGCCACGCTGAGCCTGGGCGCTGCCGCCACGCTGGGCGTGACGGTGTGGCAGGCCATCGAGACGGCGCGCACCGCGTTCTCCAAGCAGACGCTGGACGAGCGCGCCGCGCTCAAGGAACTGGCCGACCTGTGGTCCAAGGCCACGCCCGGCGGCCAGGCCCGGCCCGACCCGGCGGCCGCCAGCAACCTGGCGGCCGCGCTGCTGCGCACGGCCGACACGCTGTGCCCGACCGACGAGGCGCGCTGGTTCACGCGCTCGGACCTGGCCCGGCGCATCCACCAGTCGGCCATGCAGCAATGCGCGGCGCTGACGGACACCCTGCCGGCCGCCTGCGCCGCGCTGCTGGCCACCGGCGAGCGCCACGCCGACACGCGCTCCAACAGCAGCTGCCTGGTGCCGGCGCCCGAGATCCTGGCGGTGGCGCCGCCGCCGCGCTACTGGGTGTACGACTACACCGGCAAGGGCGCGGCCTCGA
Organism: Pseudorhodoferax sp. Leaf274; assembly: GCF_001422445.1. GTDB lineage: Bacteria > Pseudomonadota > Gammaproteobacteria > Burkholderiales > Burkholderiaceae_C > Pseudorhodoferax. Next base: position 186,630 of record NZ_LMNA01000030.1, on the reverse strand, counting down.
GTTCGCACCCCTGCGATCCGGTCGTGGCCGAGCGTGTCTACCTGCAGCAGACCGCCACTGGCGCACCGCGCGACGGGCCACCGGCCGGCTGCCGCTACACCGGCCGCTTCGCCGAAGGCGTGTTCGCGCGCGCGCCGGTCCCGGCCGCCAGCGGCACGCCGGTGGCGCCGCCCTCGCCGGGCGCCACGCTGCCGCCGTTGCCCACGCCGACGCCCAGCCACGAATGCGCGGGCACCACGGTCTTCATGCAGATCTACGGCCCGAGCCAACGCCGCGCCGTCTGGCCGCTGCGCCGCACCTGGCGCGCCATGGGCGCCGAGGTGCCGCCGCTGGAGGACGTGGTGGAAACCGCCAACGCGCGCGGCTACGCCAGCCCGGTGCCGGTGGAGCGGACCACGGTGCGCTTCCACGACCCGGCGTCGCTGGCCTGCGCGCGTGCGCTCGGGCCCAAGGCCGGCTTCACGGACTGGATCGTCGAACCGCTGTCGGCACGCTACCGCCCCAGGCCCAACACGGTGGAGGTCTGGGTGGCGCCGGCCGACACCACGCTGCAGGACCATCCGCTGCCCGCCAGCGAGAGCCGGCCGCCGCCGCTGCCCAAGTCGCGCGCCGCGCCCTGAACGCCAAGACCCCGGCCGCGCATGGCGCCCGGCGCCGGCCTATGCTGCGCGCTTCGTCCATTTCCCCAAGGGTTCCAAAGCACCATGCCCGATCTGTCCGCCTTCGCCGTCACCAGGAAGTGGCCCGCGCGCCACCCCGAGCGCCTGCAGCTGTACTCCCTGCCCACGCCCAACGGCGTCAAGGTCTCCATCGCGCTGGAGGAAACCGGCCTGCCCTACGAGGTGCACCGGGTCGCCTTCGACACCAACGACCAGCTCTCGCCCGAGTTCCTGTCGTTGAACCCGAACAACAAGATCCCGGCCATCCTCGACCCGAATGGGCCGAACGGCGCGCCGCTGGCGCTGTTCGAGTCGGGCGCCATCCTGGTCTACCTGGCGGCCAAGACGGGCCAGCTGATGCCGCAGGACGAAGCCGCGCGCTACGAGACGCTGCAGTGGCTGATGTTCCAGATGGGCGGCATCGGCCCGATGTTCGGCCAGCTCGGCTTCTTCCACAAATTCGCCGGCAAGGACTACGAGGACAAGCGCCCGCGCGACCGCTACGTGGCCGAATCGCGCCGGCTGCTGCAGGTGCTCGATGGCCGTCTGGCCGGGCGCGACTGGCTCATGGGCAAGGACTACACCATCGCCGACATCGCGGTGTTCCCCTGGGTGCGCAACCTCGCCGGCTTCTATGGTGCCGGCGAGATCACGGGCTTCGACGACTTCCGCGAGGTGCGGCGCGTGCTGGACGCCTTCGCCGCACGGCCGGCCGTGCAGCGCGGGCTGGCGATCCCTCCGGCCCCCTGAGCCGGCCCGGGCTCACTGCGACAGGATGACCTGCGCGATGACGCCGGTGGCGATGGCGATCAGTACATAGTCGGCCCCGACCTGCACCCAGCGGTGGCCGCGCGGCGGCTGGCGCAGGTGGTGGCCGCGCCAGTCCTCGATCACGTAGGTGCGGGCGCGGTAGGCCGGCGGCAGGCGCTCGCCACGGTGCCAATGGCGCGGCGGCGGGCCGCCATGGGCGTGGGGCGGCGGGCCGCGGTGCGGGTTGTAGGATGGGCGGCCGTGGTCGCGGTCGTCGTGGCGGCCCGGACCGCGCCGGTCATCGCGGCGGTCGTCGTGGCGGCGGTCCTGGCGGCCATGTCTGTCGTCGTCGCGGTCGCGCGGCTGCGCGCCGACACCGACGGCCGACACGCCCAACGTCAGGGCCAGCAGCGCGGCGGTGAATCTCGAGCGGTTCATCTGGAGTCCTTTCTCTGCCCGGTGTGCCAGGCTGGAATCGAGCTTAGGGCGCGAATGTAAAGCAGCCGTGGCGCAATGCTGGCCTTGTGCAAAGCCTGGTATCAGGCCAGCGCCGCGAGCGCGGCGCCGATCGGCAGTTCGACCTTGAGCGACAGCAGAGCATCGGCGCGCGTGCGGCCCAGGTTCAGGGCGGCGATGGGCAGGCCCCGCTCGGCCGCGGCCAGGGCGAAACGGTAGCCCGAATACACCATCAGCGAAGAGCCGACCACCAGCACGGCGTCGGCGCGCTGCAGCGCGGCCATGGCCTCGGCCACGCGTTCGCGCGGCACGGATTCGCCGAAGAACACCACGTCGGGCTTGAGCATGCCGCCGCACCGGCTGCAGGGCGGCACATCGAAGCCCGAGAAATCGGCCAGCTCCAGGTCGGCATCGCCATCGGGCGCGGCACCTGCGGACAGGCCGGCGAAGGCCGGGTTGCGCGCCACCAGCTCCAGCTGCAGCGCGGCGCGCGGCGAGCGGGTGCCGCAGCCCAGGCAGACCACGGTGTCGATGCGGCCGTGCAGGTCGACCACGCGCTGGCTGCCGGCGGCACCGTGCAGGCCGTCGACGTTCTGCGTCAGCAGCAGTTCGACGCGGCCCGCGGCCTCCAGCCGCGCCAGCGCCAGGTGGGCCGCACCCGGCTGCGCGTGGGCCATGGTGGACCAGCCCAGCAGGCTGCGCGCCCAATAGCGCTTGCGCGTGGCCTCCTCGCCCGTGAAGGCCTGGTAGGTCACGGGCTGCGGCCGCTTCCAGTCGCCGTTGGCGTCGCGGTAGTCGGGGATGCCGGACTCGGTGCTGACGCCGGCGCCCGTCAGCACCAGCAGGCGCGCATGGCGGGCGACGAACGCGGCCAGCGCGGCTTGCGCGGCCTGTGCGGTCGGTGCGGCTGGTGCGGCTGGTGCCTGCATCTCAGTTTTCCACGGCGCTGCGCGCCACCCGCAGCCCACGAAACCGGGCCGCAAGCAAAGGCTCGGAAGGCCGCGGAGCAGGCCATGCCAGCGGACGCCGCGGAACGGGCTCTGCCCGGCCGCTGGCGGCGCCCCTGGAGGGGTATCGGATGGCTACACGAAGTGAGCCAGCCAAACGGGGTGGTTTCATTTCAGCCGAGATCCGCCGTGATGTCCTCGACATAGGCGTGCAGGGCCTCGAGGATCTCCGCGCCCCGCGCATCGGCATCCTGGCCGTGGCGGTCGAGCTCCTCGAGCAACTGGTCCACGTTGCGGACACCGCCCTCGCCTTCGATCAGCCGCGCGGCGCGGTGCTGCTGCCAGCGTTCCTGCTCTTCCTCGGACAGCGTGTCGGGGAAGTTGCGCGCACGGTAGCGGAAGAAGATCTCCTCGAGGCGCGCATCGTCGAAGCTGTTGCGCGCCGTGGCCAGTGCCTGCGGCGACTGCTGGCGCAGTTGGTTCAGCCGGCGCCGGTCGGCCGGGCCGATGAAGCCGCCGTACAGGTCTTCGTCCACGTCGGGCGTGGCCTGGGGCTCGCGGCGCAGCAGGCCTTCCCACAGGTCCGACAGGTCGGGCAGCGCGGCGGCGTGCGCGGCGTTCTCCAGCTGGGCGGGCAGGTCCAGGCCCCAGCGCCCGGCCATCGCGGGCGCCAGCGTCTTGAGGTTGCCGACCACCATCGGCGACTTGTTCAGGTGCACGCTCTTGAGCGGCAGCCGCGCCATGCCGGGCGGCAGGTCGGCGGCGCGGGTGTACAGGCGCAGCCGCGCGTCCTCGACGGTGAGGCCATCCAGCTGGCGCGGGTCGTGCGCGAGGTCCCAGGCCAGCAGCTCGTTCTTGTTGGTCGGGTGCATGGCCAGCGGCCACATCAGCGCCAGGCAGCCGCGCTCGGTGCCGAACATGCCTGAGACATGCAGGAAGGGCCGCGCTGCCTGCGGTGCGGTCGGCAGGCCCAGCTCCGCGGCCACGCGGTCCTTCTTGTGCAGGGCCAGCGCGAAGTCGAACAGCTTGGGCTGCGCCTGGCGGATCAGGCGGGCCAGCGCGATCGTGGCGCGCACGTCGGACAACGCATCGTGCGCGGCATCGTGCACCAGCCCGTTGGCCGCGCTCAGGTGCTCGAGCTTGAAGCTGGGGCCGCCCCCTTCCTCGGCGGAGCGCTGCGGCCACTGGATGCCCTCGGGCCGCAGCGCGTGGGTGAGCCGCACCACGTCCAGCAGGTCCCAGCGGCCGCAGCCGTTCTGCCACTCGCGTGCATACGGGTCGATCAGGTTGCGCCAGAACAGGAAGCGCGTGACCTCGTCGTCGAAGCGGATGGTGTTGTAGCCCACGCCGATGGTGCCGGCCTGGCTGAACGCGGCCTCGATCCGCGCGGCGAACTCGGCCTCGGGCACGCCGCGCTCCAGGCACAGCTGCGGCGTGATGCCGGTGATCAGGCAAGAGCCGGGATCGGGCAGGTAGTCCGGCGCCGGCTGGCAGTACAGCATGATGGGCTCGCCGATCTCGTTGAGCTCGGCATCGGTGCGGATGGCGGCGAACTGCGAGGGCCGGTCGCGCCGCGGCACGACCCCGAAGGTCTCGTAGTCGTGCCAGAGGAAGGTATGGCTCATGCGCGCCCCAATGCCTTGTCCACGCCCTTGTTGGCCAGCGCATCGGCGCGCTCGTTGCCGGGGTTGCCGGCATGGCCGCGCACCCAGCGCCAGTCGATCTTGTGGCCGCTGGTGGCGACCAGCGCGTCGAGCTTTTGCCACAGTTCCACGTTCTTCACCGGCTGCTTGGTCGAGGTGACCCAGCCGCGCGCCTTCCAGCCCTTGACCCACTCGGTGATGCCCTTGCGCACGTACTCGCTGTCCAGGTACAGCGTGACCTCGCAGGGCTTCTTGAGGGCGGCCAGCGCCTCGATGACGGCGGTCATCTCCATGCGGTTGTTGGTGGTGGCCAGCTCGCCACCGAACAACTCCTTTTCGAGCGTGCCCGACTTCAGCACCACCCCCCAGCCGCCCGGGCCGGGGTTGCCCTTGCAGGCGCCATCGGTGTAGATCTCGACGTGGTTCAACGCAGTCCTTTTTCTCTCTTGGAAACAGAAGGCGCCGGCGCAGCGTGCGCCGGCTCGTGGACAGGGCGCCGCGGGCGCCGGTTGGCCAGCGGCACGGGCCGGGTGGTGAGCTTGCGCGCGCCCTTCCAGTTGGCCTCGAGCAGGCGCAGGCCACGCACCCGCTTGACGGCGGTGACGAAGTAGACCGCGCCCAGAATGGGCCAGCAGCGTTCGCCCAGCGGCTCCATCCAGCCGAAACGGCCGAGCGTGGCCTCGCTGTCCACGGCCGGCCGGTAGCAGCCGAAACGGCTGGACTCGACCTCGAAGGACAGCAGCCGCAGCCAGTCGCGCAGCCGCAGGTAGCCGATGAACTCGCCATCGGCCGGCAGGTACAGCTGGCCCAGGCCCAGCTTGCGGTACAGCCGCCCGCGGCGCTGGCGCAGGCCCCACAGGCTGGCGCTGTTGAAACCGCAGATCACGGCCTGGCCCTCGGGCACGAGCACACGCTCGACCTCGCGCAAGGTGGCATGCGGGTCGGGGCTCAGTTCGAGCGCGTGCGGCAGCAGCACCAGGTCCAGGCTGTTCGATTCGAACGGCAAGGCCGAGAAGTCGCAGGCCAACGCGGCGCGGCCGGCCGTGCCCGGCAGTTCGGCCGCAGCCAGCCAGCGGTTCTGGATGCGGCAGGCGCGCAGCCCATCGAGTTCGCCCGCGCCCAATTGCAACGCGTGGTAACCGAAGACGTCGGCCACCGCCCGGTCGAACGCGGCCTGCTCCCAGGCCAGCAGATAGCGGCCGGGCGGGGTCTGGAACCATTCGTGCAAACCTATAATTTGACCGCTCATGGAACTCATTGCGCTGCCCGCTTTCGCCGACAACTACGTGTGGATGCTGCACGACGGACAGGCGGCGCTGGTGGTCGATCCGGGCGATGCCGCGCCGGTCTTCGAGGCCTTGCAGCGCCGCGGTTTGCAACTGCGCTCGATTCTAGTCACGCACCACCACGCCGATCATGTCGGCGGCGTGGCGGCGCTGCGCGATGCCACGGGCGCCCAGGTGTTCGGCCCGTCGCGCGAGCGCATCCCCGAGCCCCTCACGCGCGTGTCCGGTGGCGACCGCCTGCCGGCCGATCCCGCCACGCTAGGCCTGGCCTTCGAGGTCATCGACGTGCCGGGCCACACGGCCGGCCACATCGCCTACTGGTGCGTGGGCCTGGACGATGCGGACGGCGCGCCCGTGCTGTTCTGCGGCGACACGCTGTTCTCGGGCGGCTGCGGCCGTCTGTTCGAAGGCACGCCCGCGCAGATGCTGGACTCGCTCGACCGGCTCGCCGCCCTGCCCGGCAACACGCGCGTGTGCTGCGCCCATGAGTACACGCTGTCCAACCTCAAATTTGCACGCGCCGTGGAACCTGCGAGCGAGGATCTGCTCCACTACAGCGCGCAGTGCGAACAACAACGCGCGCTGAACCAGCCCACGCTGCCTTCGCGCATCGCGCTGGAACGGCGCATCAATCCCTTCCTGCGCGTACGCGAACCCTTGGTGGCCGAAGCGGCCCGTGGCTTCGACGCCGGCGCGCAGGACGCCGTCGGCGTGCTGGCCGCGCTACGGCAGTGGAAAAACGAATTCAAATGAATGTCCTGATGAAGTACCTCGGCGTGGCGGCCCTGCTCTGGCTGACCGGTTGCGCCAGCATCGACCGCCCCGGCTCCACGATCTCCGCCAACGCCCCCCAGCCTCCCGGCACCACCGTGCAGGTGGACGGCGCCGCCATCCCGGCCGGCCCGCGCCAGGCCATCATTCCCGCGGGCCCGCTGAGCCCCATCACCTCGTCAGAACTGCGCTCCGGGCCCGTCACGCTGCAGCTGCCGCCGGCCGACCTGTGGGAGCGCATCCGCCGCGGCTTCGCCATGCCCGACCTGGACAGCGATCTCGTGCGCGACCGCGAGCAGTGGTATGCCACGCGGCCCGACTACATCCAGCGCATGACCGAGCGCTCGTCCAAGTACCTGTTCCACATCGTCGAGGAACTCGAGGTGCGTGGCATGCCGACCGAGCTGGCCCTGCTGCCCTACATCGAGAGCGCCTTCAACCCGCAGGCGGTGTCGGTGGCCAAGGCCGCGGGCATGTGGCAGTTCATGCCGGCCACGGGCACCTACTTCGAGCTCAAGCAGAACATCTTTCGCGACGACCGGCGCGACGTGCTGGCCTCCACGCGCGCGGCGCTGGACTACCTGCAGAAGCTCTACGGCATGTTCGGCGACTGGCACCTGGCGCTGGCAGCCTACAACTGGGGCGAAGGCAGCGTGGGCCGTGCCATCGCGCGCAACCAGCGCGCCGGCCTGCCGACGGGCTACACCGACCTGTCCATGCCCAACGAGACACGCTACTACGTGCCCAAGCTGCAGGCGGTCAAGAACATCGTGGCCCAGCCGGAGCGCTTCAGCGCCGACCTGCCGCTGATCGAGAACCACCCCTACTTCCAGATGGTCGACCTGTCGCACGACATCGACGTGGCGCTGGCCGCGCGGCTGGCCGACGTCTCGCCCGACGACTTCCGCGCGCTCAACCCGGCGATGAACAAGCAGGTGATCCTGGCCGCCGCCACGCCGCAGATCCTGCTGCCGTGGGACAACGCGCTCGTGTTCAAGCGCAACCTGGATGCCCACACCAAGGGCCAGTACGCGAGCTGGGGCGCCTGGACCGTGCCCAGCACCATGAGCGTGGCCGTGGCCGCCGACCGCGTGGGCATGAGCGAGGCAGACCTGCGCAACGTCAACAACATCCCGCCGCGCATGCTGATCAAGGCCGGCTCGGTGCTGGTGGTGCCGCGCTCGGGCAAGATGGGCGATGTCACGAGCCAGATGGCCGACAACGCCAGCCTGCAACTGGCGCCCGAGATCGTCACGCGCAAGACCGTCGTGAAGGCCGCGCGCAAGGACACCATCGCCAGCCTGGCGCGGCGCTACCGCGTGAGCACCGCGCAGGTTGCCGACTGGAACGACATCGCACCCTCGGCCGCGCTGCGCGCCGGCCAGGCGATTACCCTGTTCCTGCCGGTGCGCGCCACCGCGGCCCGCACGCAGACGGTGGCCAAGAGCCGCCCCGCCACGCGCCAGGCCGCACCGTCGGCGCGGCAGCCGGCCAAGAAGCGCGCCGCGCGCTGATCAGGCGGCCTCCCCGACCAGCTCCGGGCGCGCCGCGCGCCGCAGCGCCACCGCATCGACCTCGGCGAGCGACTGCTCGCCACGCACCAGCCGGAACAGCCGCATCGAGTCGCTGACGCCCTGGGTCCGGCCCTGCAACGATTGCGCCGCTGCGGCCAGTTGCTCCACCAGCGCCGCGTTCTGCTGCGTGATGCCGTCCATCTGGTTCACGCCCTCGTTGATCTGCGCGATGCCCCGCTGCTGCTCGCGTGCGGCGCTGCTGATCTCGTCCAGCGCGGTGCGCACCTTGGCCACGGAAGACAGGGCCTGCTGCATGCGCTCGCGCGCCTCGCCCGTGCGGCTGGCGCCCTGCTCCACGCGGGCAGCCGACTCGACGATCAGCTCGCGGATCTCGCGCGCCGCACCCGAGCTGCGCTGTGCCAGCGCACGCACCTCCGAGGCCACGACGGCAAAGCCACGGCCGCTCTCGCCGGCGCGCGCCGCCTCCACCGCGGCGTTCAGCGCGAGGATGTTGGTCTGGAAGGCCACGCCCTCGATCAGCTGCACGATCTCGCCGATCTGCTTGGACGACTGCGTGATGCGCTCCATGGTTTCGGCGGCGGCCAGCACGGCGGCGTTGCTGCGCTCGGTCACCTCCGAGGTGGCGTGCGCCAGCTCGGCACCGCGCGACGCAGAGGTCGCACTCTGCTCCACCGTGCCGTTGATCTGGTCCATCGACGCGGCGGTCTGCTGCAGGCTGCTGGCCTGCGATTCGGTGCGGGCCGACAGGTCGTGGTTGCCGGCGGCGATCTCACCCACGGCCTCGCCCAGCTGGCGCACCTCCGAGCGCACATCGGACACCACGGTGCGCAGGTTGACCGACATCTGCATCAGCGCGCGCTGCAGGTGCCCCACCGCACCCGTGGCGTCGGTGGCCACCCGGTGCGACAGGTCGCCCGATGCGAGCCGGTTGGCGTCGGCCACCAGGCCCTTGAGCGGCGCCAGCATGAGCTGGCGCACGCCCCACACCGCGCCGGCCGTGGCCACGGCCGCCACCGCCAGGACCGCGGCGTCTGGCAGGTCGAACCAGCTGGCCAGCACGATGGCGGCGGAGGCCGTCAACTGCAGCGCCAGCAGCTTGCCGTTGGCCTGCGGCTTGAGGCCCTGCGCGACCCGGCCCCAGAGGTCGCGGCGCCGCACCTCGCCGCTCTGCAGCACGTGGCTCAGGCTGCCGCTGGCCGCCTCTTCGCGCATGCTGGCGTACAGGCGCTCGGCCGCCTCGACGCGGGCACGCGCCGCGTGGGTGCGCACCGACAGGAAGCCGGTGATGCGGTCGCCATCCATCATCGGCGTGGCGTTGGCCTGCACCCAGTAGTGGTCGCCGTTCTTGCGCCGGTTCTTGACCAGGGCGCTCCAGGGCGCACCGCCCTGGATGGTGGCCCACATGTCGCGGAAGGCTTCGGCCGGCATGTCCGGATGCCGCACCAGGTTGTGCGGCTGGCCCAGCAGTTCGTCACGCGTGAAGCCGCTGACCTCGATGAAGGCCGGGTTGCAGTAGGTGATGCGGCCTTTCAGGTCGGTCACCGAGACCAACGTCTGGTCGGCAGGGAATTGGTATTCGTGCCCGGTGATGGGCTGGTTGTTGCGCATGTTGTCCCCACTCGTTGGTCGGAACGCACAGTCTAGTCACATAAACAAGCAAATAAAATCAAAATTTCGCGCGGCCGACGCGCGAATTGACCTGCGTCAAGTCTGCGGGCCAGTCGTGTTGCGCAACAGGTCGGAACGCCGGGCATCGGCCAGCGCGGCGACGCCGGCCAATTGCATCGCCAGCTTCAGCTCGCCGAGCAGGATGGCGATGGCACGGTGGGCGCCGGCCTGGCCGCCCGCGCAGGCGCCGAACAGCGCGGCACGGCCGATGGCCACGGCCTGCGCGCCCAGCATGCGGGCCTTGAGCGCGTCCACGCCGCGCCGCACTCCGGAATCGACGAGCAGCGGCAGGCGCCCTGCCAGCCGCGCGCCAATGGCCGCGAGCGCATCGGCAGAGGCCTGGGCGCCATCGAGCTGGCGCCCGCCGTGGTTGGACACCCAGATGCCGTCCACGCCCAGGCCCGCGAGCCGCTCGGCATCGTCTGGGTGCTCCACGCCCTTGACCAGGAGCCGGCCGGGCCAGCTGTCGCGCAGGACGCGCAGGTCGTCCCAGCCGTAGGACGCATCCAGGTTCTGGCCGACCCTGGCCGCGATCGTCAGGCCTGCGCTGTCGTCGCCCAGCAGGCCGCGCACGTTCTCGAACCCCGGTCTGCCGCCGCGCGCCATGCGCCATGCCCAGCCTGGGTGGGTGAGCCCCTCCCACAGGTGGCGTGGCGTCATGCGCAGCGGGATGGCGACGCCGTTGCGCAGGTCGCGTTCGCGCTTGCCGCCAGCCGGCAGGTCCACCGTGACGACCAGCGTGCCATAGCCCGCGGCCCAGGCGCGCTGCACCAGCGTGGCGTTGAACGCGCGGTCGCGCAGCACGTAGAGCTGGAACCACAGCGGCCCCTGCACGGCATCGGCCATGCGCTCGATGCCGGTGGTCGACATGGTCGACAGCGTGTAGGGAATGCCGTGCGCCGCCGCCGCCCGCGCGATGGCGATGTCGGCACCGGGCCAGCCCAGCGCGCACGAGCCCATGGGCGCCACCACGAAGGGCGCGGCCGACGGGGTGCCGGCGATGTCCGTCGACAGGTCGGGCGCGGACACGTCGACCAGCACGCGCGGCACGATGCGCGCGCGTTCGAACGCGGCCCGGTTGTCGGCCAGCGTGAGCTCGTCCTCGGCTCCCCCGTCGATGAACTCGAACACCGAGCGCGGCAGCCGGCGCCGCGCGATGGCGCGCAGGTCGGCAATGGACAGCGCGCGGTCCAGCCGGGCCATCAGCGCCTGCGCGAAACGGCCGCCATGTAGGTGTCGAACGGGGCCTCGCAGTACTGCTGCCAGACCACCTGCTCGTTGCGGAACTTGATCCAGTGCGCAAAGATTTTCTGGAACGCCGGGCTCTTGTCGGCCAGCTCGGTGTAGAGCTGCTCGGTGGCCTTGTAGCAGGCGTCCAGCACCGGCCGCGAGAAGCCGCGCAGCTGCGCCCCGCCCGACACCAGCCGCGCCAGCGCACGCGGGTTCTCGGTGTCGTACTTGGCGGTGGACCACTGGTTGGCCTCGGCCACCGCGACCCGCACGGCCGCCTGGTAGTGCGCCGGCAGCGCAGCCCAGGCCTTGGGCCCGATGAACAGGTTCAGCGTGGCCGAGCCCTCCCACCAGCCGGGGTAGTAGTAGTACTTGGCCACCTTGTGCAGGCCCAGCTTTTCGTCGTCGTAGGGGCCGACGAATTCGGCGGCGTCGATCACGCCCTTCTCCAGCGCCGGGTACAGGTCGCCGGCCGCCAGCTGCTGGGCCACCACGCCGAGCTTGGCCAGGGCCATGCCGGCCAGACCGCCGACGCGGAACTTCAGGTTCTTGAAGTCTTCGGGGGTCTTGATCTCCTTGCGGTACCAGCCGGCCATCTGCGCACCGGTGTTGCCCACCGGCAGCATGACCACGCCCTGCGTGGCATAGAACTCGTTGAGCAGGTCCATGCCGCCCGCCTCGTAGAGCCAGGCGTTCTGCCCGCGTGCGTTGAGGCCGAACGGCAGCGCGGTGCCGAAGCCGTAGGCCGGGTCCTTGCCGATGTAGAAGTAGCTGGCGGAATGGCCGGCCTCCACCGAGCCGGACTGCACGGCATCCAGCACCTGCAGCGCCGGCACCAGTTCGCCGGCGGCGTGCAGCGAGATGTTGAAGCGGCCCTCGGTCAGCTCGCCGACGCGCTTGACCGCCATGTCCATGGCGCCATAGATCGTGGTCAGCGATTTCGGGTAGCTGGAGGCCAGGCGCCAGCGGACCTGCGGGTTGCTGCCTTGCGCGAGCGCGGGCGCGGCCAGGCCCGCTGCGAGGGTGCCGGCCACGCTGCCGCGGGCCAGGAATCGTCTGCGTTGCATGTTCTCGGTGTCTCCGTGTGTGGCTTCAGTCGTGGCGGATGGCGACGGTCTTGAGCACCGTGAACGCGTAGAGCGCCTCGAATCCCTTCTCGCGCCCATGGCCGCTGGCCTTGACGCCGCCGAACGGCAACTCGATGCCGCCGCCCGCGCCGTAGTTGTTGACGAACACCTGGCCCGCGCGCAGCTGGCGCGCCATGCGCAACTGGCGGCCACCGTCGCGGCTCCAGACGCTGGCCACGAGGCCGTAGTCGGTGGCGTTGGCGATGCGCACGGCGTCCGCCTCGTCGTCGAAGGGCATGGCGGCCAGCACCGGGCCGAACACCTCTTCCTGCGCCAGCCGGTGCGCCACGGGCACGTCGCGCACCAGCGTGGGCGGCTGGTAGAAGCCGCCCTGCGGCGCGGCCGGGTCGACGCTGCCCTGGGCCACGATGGGCAGGCCGTCGCGCCGCACCTCGTCCAGGAACCCGGCCACGCGCTGCTGCTGGGTCTTGCGGATCAGCGGGCCGCAGTCCAGGTCCATCTGCGAGGAGCCCACGCGCAGCGCGGCGAACATCGGCCCCAGGCGCGCCAGCACGGCTTCGTAGGCGCTGCGCTCGACCAGCAGGCGGCTGCCCGCGGAGCAGGTCTGGCCGGCGTTCTGGACGATGGCGTTGACGATGACGGGCAGCGCCGCATCGAGGTCGGCATCGGCGAACACGATCTGCGGGCTCTTGCCGCCGAGCTCCAGCGTGACCGGGGTGTGGTTCTCGCAGGCCGCGCGCGTGACGACCTTGCCGATGTTGGGCGAGCCCGTGAACGACACGTGGTCGATGCCGGGGTGCTTGACCAGCGCGTCGCCGGCCTCGTGGCCATAGCCCGTCACGATGTTGATGGCGCCGCTCGGAAAGCCGGCCTCGGCCGCGAGTTCTGCCACGCGCAGCAGCGACAGGCAGGCGTCCTCGGCCGGCTTGACCACGCAGGCGTTGCCGGCGGCCAGCGCGCCGCCCACGCTGCGGCCGAAGATCTGCAGAGGGTAGTTCCACGGCACGATGTGGCCGGTCACGCCATGCGGCTCGCGCCAGGTCAGCACCGTGTAGCCGTTCTGGTAGGGAATGGTCTCGCCGTGCAGCTTGTCGCAGGCACCGGCATAGAACTCGAAGTAGCGCACGATGGCCAGCGCATCGGCGCGTGCCTGCTTCATGGGCTTGCCGGCGTCGCGCGCCTCGATGTGCGCAAGCTCGTCGGTGTGCTGGGCCAGGTGCAGCGCCAGCTTGTGCATGAGGCGGCCACGTTCGGCCGCGGTCAACCGGCCCCAGTCGCCTTCATAGGCCCCGCGCGCGGCGGCCACGGCCAGGTCGATGTCGGCTGCATTGCCGCGCGCGATGGCGTCGAAGACCTGGCCGTCGGACGGATCGACGACGGGGATGCTTTCGCCCGAGGCGGGCGCGACGCGGCGGTTGCCGATGAAATGCTGCTGCATGCTTGTCTCCTGGCCGACGTTGGCGGCGCGGATGTTAGGAGCTTGCCGCCAGAGTTGTCAAAGTGTTTTACTACTTCATGCGCCGACTCCGTACTATCCCGCTTCCTGCCGGTGCACGATCGCGTCTACAAGTCAATTCGGATGACAAATTCAGAAGAACCAGCCGCACCGTCCCTGCCCCTGGGCCTGCAGCCCGTGCGGCACGAGCGGTTTGCCGAACGCGTGTACGAGAGTCTGTTCCATGCGGTCATGACCGGCCGCCTGGCGCCGGGCGCGCGGCTGCCGTCCGAGGTGGAACTGGCGGCCAGCTTCCAGGTCTCGCGCCCGGTGGTGCGCCAGGCGCTGGACCGGCTCCGCAGCGACCGGCTGGTCGAATCCATCCGCGGCTCGGGCACCTATGTGCGCACCGAACCCGCCACCATGCCCATCGTGCCACTGGCGCGCAGCACGGCCGACCTGAGCCACATCGCGCATGGGCTGGAGCTGCGGCTGGTGGTCGAGCCCGAATGCGCCTACCTCGCCGCGATGCGCCGCAAGCCGCGCGACCTGGCCCGCATGGAGGAGATGCTGGAGGGTTTCGAGCATGCCAACCGCCGCGGCGACGTGGCCCACCATTTCGACCACGGCTTCCACGAGGCCATTGCCCAGGCCACGGCGAATCCGCGCATGGCGCAGGTGCTCAAGTCGCTGGAGTACGACGTGAGCCATGCCGTCAACCTGTGGCGCCACCTGGCGCGCATGCAGCCCTGGCGCCGCACCCAGGATGCGCTGGACGAGCACCGACACATCTTCGCGCTGATCCGCGCGCAGGACCCGCAGGCCGCGCGCCACGCCATGCGCGCGCACGTGGAGAACGCGCGCGTGCGCATGCTGGAGATCGAGCCGGGCACCTGAGGCCCGGCCGTGCATGGCGCTGCCTTGCGTTGCCGCGTCAGAGCTTGAAGCGCTCCTTGGCCTTGCGCGCGAACGCGTTGGTGAACAGCCTGGCGGGATCGATGCGCGCGCTGTCGATGTCTGCATCGAAACTGGCCAGCGTGCGCAAGGCCGTGGCGCCACCGTCCTCGGGCACCAGGCCGTCGGGAGAAATCGTATCGCGCACCTTCTGGAACGAGGCGAGGTAGAGCGCGCGGTCGCCCAGCAGGTAGTTCTCGGGCACGGTGCGCACGATGTCGCCGGGGCCGGCCGTCTGCAGCCACTTGAGCGCGTGCACGATGGCGTGGGCCAGCGCCTGGCAGACGCGCGGCTGGGTCGCGATGAAGGCGGTGGACGCATACAGGCAGGCGGCCGGCATGTTGCCGCCGAACAGGTCCTGCGAACCCTTGAGCGTGCGCGTGTCGGCCACGATGCGCACATCGCCGTGCTGCTCGAGCATGGTCATCACGGGCTCGGTGTTGCTCATGGCGTCGAGCTCGCCCGCGCGCAGCGTGGCCAGTGCCTCGGCCCCCGTGCCCACGCCGACGAAGCGCGCCTCGTGCGGCTTGACGCCGGCGCGCGCAAGCAGCAACTGCGCCACCATCTGCGTGGATGTGCCCGGTGCCGACACGCCGATGCTGCGCCCGCGCAGGCTCGCCAGGCCCTGGTACTGGGCCAGCGTGCGCGTGGAAACGCCCATGGCGATCTGCGGCGCGCGCCCCTGCAGCACGAAGGACTGGTAGGCCAGGTTGCGGCTGCGCAGCAACACGAGGGACTCGAAGGGGCCGGCGCCGATGTCGGCCGTACCGCTGAGCACGGCCTGCATGGCGTGCCCGCCCGCGGCATGGTCCTCGACCACCACATCCAGGCCCTCGGCCTTGAAGTAGCCGAGCTGCTCGGCAATGGTCAGCGGCAGGTAGTAGAAGGTGGCCTTGCCGCCCACGGCCAGGGTCAGCCGCGTTCTCTCGGGTTTCTCCTGGGCCCGCAGGGCAGGAGCGGCCACCCACGCCGCACCGGCCAGGCCGGCAGCCACGATGCAGCGTCGTCGAAAAGCAGGCGTCTGCATGGTTCTGGTTCCTGGCACAAGGCCGGCCCAGCATAGTCATGCCCTGCGGCGCGCGTCATCCGGAACATCCCTTTGGGGAAAGCACGTAAGCGATGCTGCGGATGGCGCCCCGCGCGGCGCAGCCCTCAGCGACGGTCCACCAGCGCGTGCGCGATGGTCGAGAGGTCGACGTATTCGAGCTCGCTGCCCGCGGGCACGCCGCGCGCGAGCCGCGTGACGGCCAGGCCGCGGGCCTTGAGCGATGACGCGATGGCGTGTGCCGTGGCCTCGCCCTCGGCCGTGAAGTTGGTGGCCAGGATGACCTCCTGCACCACGCCGTCGCAGGCGCGGTCGACCAGTTCGTGCAGGCCGATGTCCTTGGGGCCGATGCCATCGAGCGGACTGAGCCGCCCCATCAGCACGAAGTAGCGCCCCCTGAAGGCGGCGGTGCGCTCCACGGCCGACTGGTCGGCCGGCGTCTCCACCACGCACAGCTTGCTGGCATCTCGGCGCGGGTCGGCACAGGTGCTGCAGATCTCGGCTTCGGTGAAGGTATGGCATAGCGCGCAGTGGCGCACCTGGTCCACCGCCTGCGTCAGCGCGCGGGCCAGGGCCTGCGCACCGACACGGTCGTGCTGCAGCAGGTGGAAGGCCATGCGCGAGGCCGACTTGGCCCCCACGCCTGGCAGGCGGCGCAGCCCCTCGACCAACGCCTGCAGCGAGCCGGAATCGGCCACGGAAGGTTTGCCGCCGGCCTCAGAAAGGGAACTTCATGCCGCCCGGCAGGCCCGGCATGCCGGCCGTGAGCTTGCCCATCTTTTCCTGGCTGGTCTCTTCGGCCTTGCGCACGGCGGCGTTGAAGGCGGCGGCCACCAGGTCTTCCAGCATGTCCTTGTCGTCGGCCAGCAGGCTGGGGTCGATGGTGATGCGCTTGACGTCGTGCTTGCAGGTCATGACGACCTTGACCAGGCCGGCGCCGGACTCGCCCTCGACCTCAATGAAGGCCAGCTCGTCCTGCGCCTTCTTGAGGTTGTCCTGCATGGCCTGGGCCTGCTTCATGAGGCCGGCCAGTTGTCCCTTGTTGAACATGCGAATACTCCTAGAGGTTTTTGAATCAAAGTGGCTTGATGCCGCTGGCGACGATTTTCGCGCCAAAGTCGCGCACCAGGCTTTGCACATAACTGTCGTTGCGCACGGTCTCTTCGGCCACGCGCTGCTTCTCGGCTGCGAACGCGGCATTGCGGCGCGCCGGGCTGTCGCTGACGGTGCCCACTTCCACGCTGAGGCGGGTGCCCAGGCCCGCCTGCTCCAGTGCGGCCCGCAGCCGCTCGCGGCTGCCCGCCTGGTTCAGCGACTCGCGCTCCACGCGCAGCATCCAGTGGTCGCCATCGCGCGCGATCAGCTGGGCCTGCAGCGCCAGTTCGCGCGCCAGCGCGGTGATGGCCTCGGCGGCAACGAGCTGCTGCACGGTCTGGTGCCACAGGTCGCCCTCCTCGTTGGGCACCAGCCGCGATGGCCCGGTGGCGGACTGGGGCTGCTGGCGCGCGCCGGGTTCGGGTTGCTCGCGCACGGCGACGGCCACCACGTCCTGCTGCGGCGCATGGACGGGCGCAGCGGGCGCGGGAGCCTGCACCTGCACGGGCGGCATCTCCACCACACGCAGGCGTTCGCCCTCGGGCCTGGCCGGGGCCGCCGAGACCGACGGCATGGCCGGACGCGGCGCGGAGGACGGCGCCGGGGCGGGCGCAGCGCTGGGTGCCGGTGCAGATGGAGGTGTGGCAGTGGGAGTGACGGTGGGGGCAGAGGCCTGCGCCGCGCGGCTCAGGCCGGCACCGCCGTCATGCGGAGTTTTTTTTTCCGCCGTGGCGCCGGCCGGCTTGAACGCCAGCAGCCGCAACAGCACCATCGTGAGCCCGGCGTACTCGTCCGGCGCCAGGCCCAGTTCGGCGCGGCCGTGCAGGCAGATGGAATAGAGCAGCTGCGTCTCGTCGGCCGGCATCGCGGCGGCCAGTCGGGCAGCGTCG
Organism: Pseudorhodoferax sp. Leaf274; assembly: GCF_001422445.1. Lineage (GTDB taxonomy): Bacteria > Pseudomonadota > Gammaproteobacteria > Burkholderiales > Burkholderiaceae_C > Pseudorhodoferax. The sequence continues at coordinate 169,178 of NZ_LMNA01000030.1, read as the reverse complement.
GCCAGCTCGGCGTCGTCGCCGCGGGCGCCATCGGGCACGGCCTGCAGCACGGCCATGCGCTGCAGCATGGCGGCCATGTCCTCCAGCGTGGCCGCGGCCGACAAGCCCTGCAGGCGCAGCTCCTCGCAGGTGTCGACCACGGTGCGCCCGTCGCCATCGGCCAGCGCCTGCAGCAGGCGCAGCACGTGGCTGCGGTCGGCGCTGCCCAGCATCTGGCGCACGGTGGCCTCCTGCAGCTGGCCGGCACCGAACGCGATCGCCTGGTCGGTCAGCGACAGCGCGTCGCGCATGGAGCCGCGTGCCGCACGCGCCAGCAGCCGCAGCGAGGCGTCGTCGGCCGGCACGCCCTCGGACTGGAGCACACGGCCCAGGTGCTCGCGCACCGTCTCGGGCGCCATCGGCCGCAGGTTGAACTGCAGGCAGCGCGAGAGCACCGTGACCGGAACCTTCTGCGGGTCGGTGGTGGCCAGCACGAACTTGAGGTACTCGGGCGGCTCCTCCAGCGTCTTGAGCATGGCGTTGAAGGCCGTGTTCGTGAGCATGTGCACTTCATCGATCATGAAGACCTTGAAGCGGCCCTGCACCGGCTTGTACACGGCCTGCTCCAGCAGCCCCTGCACCTCGTCCACGCCGCGGTTGGACGCCGCGTCCAACTCGGTGTAGTCGATGAAGCGGCCGGCATCGATCTCGGTGCAGGCCTGGCACACGCCGCAGGGCTGTGCCGTCACCCCGCCCTGCCCGTCCGGGCCCTGGCAATTGAGCGACTTGGCCAGGATGCGCGACACGGTGGTCTTGCCGACGCCGCGCGTGCCCGTGAACAGGTAGGCGTGGTGCAAGCGCTGGCTGGTCAGTGCGTTCTCGAGCGCGCGGACCACATGCTCCTGCCCCACCATCTCTCCAAACGTCTTGGGTCGGAATTTGCGCGCGAGAACCAGATAGGACATCCGCGCATTCTACGAACCGGTCCAGGGGGCAATTCGGCGCGGCTACAATGCGCCTCGACGGGCCTTCCCGCATGGTGAAGCGGCCAACCGGGTCAGGTGGGGAACCAAGCAGCCCTAACTGTGTAGCCAGTGCCGGGGTCAAGGCTCGTCACCCCCTCCCTCTCCCTGTTTCAGCGCCCGAGCGGCCCAGGCGCCGCGTGCAATGGGTGGAACGCGCGCGTCGGATCGCCTACATTGCAGCGATGCACAGACACCCTGCCGCACTGACCCATTTGCAGCACATCCGCGAGTGCCTCGCCCATGTCGCGGACGAGCAAGCCCGGAAAGACGGCCTGGAATTGGTCGAGCGGATCGAGATCTACATCCGCTTTCAGAAGCTCACCAAGTCGATGATGCTGGAAGCCTTGGACGCATTGCGCGGCATCCCCGGGACCGAGGCGAGCATCGAGGCACTGGAGGCCATGGCCTCCTCGCCAGCCAGGAAGTAGTGAGCGGCCTTCGGCGGCGCGGCTCAAGCCCTGCCAGAGCGCGACGGAAGACAGGCTTCTGACCGAGTACCGGTCGCCACGGCCTAGTGCCCCACGCCCAGCAGCCAGCCCAGGAAGCGCGCGACCAGCACGAGCAGTTGCCATAACGCCTGGAGCGCGTCCCACAAATCCATCGGCGCAGCATAGGCCGCGCATGTCAACGCCCCATGTCGGCACCACCGCTCGACGGCGGTGGTACGTGCCGCGACCGCAGGCCCGCCGTGCCCCGGGGCCACGGCATTCGGCTCCATTTCCCTGCCTTTTCGCCGTTGCATGGCACGCGGTAATATGACCCGAATTTGAGCGATTCACCTTATTAAAATGCACGAAAATGACTGCTAATAAGGTCCGCAGGACCCTATGGTCTGCATTGCTGCGCGAATGGCTGCTTCTGGCTGGTGTACTTGCGGTGCTGGCTGGACTGATGGTGTACGCCCTCGTGCGAGAACACCGGCGCGTTGGATTGTCGGAAAGTGTCCGCCTGCAGACGCAGGCACAGGTCGTGGACCACCATGTGCGCCGCCAGCTGGAGAGCGTGGACCAGGCTCTGCGCACCACGCTGGCCGCGGCTGCGCATTGGCCATCGCCGGCCGGCAGCGTGGGCGATGCCGCGCTGCATGCGCTGGTGGATGTCATGCCCGGCGTGCGCACGCTGGCGGTCATGGACAACAAGGGCCGGGTGCTGTCTGCCAACCGGCCCGAACTGCTGGGCCGCAACTACGCCGACCGCGACTTCTTCCGGGCCGCCCGGAGCGCACCGAAGACGGGCATGCTGTCGCTGTCCGCACCGTTCCGCTCCTACCTGGGCAGCGTGGCGCTGAACGTGGCGCGCGCCAGTTTCGCAACCGATGGCAGCGTGCTGCGCGTGGCCAGTGCCACGCTGGACCCGGAATACTTCGGCGGCGTGCTCGGCTCGGTCACCTACGCGCCGGACATGTGGGCCGCCGTGCTGCACGGCCAGGGCCGGCTGTTCCAGGTCGCTCCGCTGACGTCCGCCGACATGCTGGACGACCTCGATGGCGCGGACGGTTTCTGGCAGCAGCACGCGGCAGCCGGCGCGCCGCAGAGCCTGCACCACGACCAGGGCGCAGGCCTCGAGCGGTTGGTGGCCGTGCGCACCGTGCTGTCGCCGCGGGTGCAGGTCGACCAGCCGCTGGTGGTTGCGGTGGGCCGCTCCGAAACCGCGATGTATGCCCCGATCTGGCAGCAGGCGCAGACCTATGGCCTGCTGTTCGCAGCGGTGGCCCTGGCCAGCAGCGTGGGCCTGGGGCTGCTGCAGCGCCGCCGCACCCAGCTGGCGGCATTGCAGCTGGCTGGCCGCGCCGCCCAGCGCGAGAGCGAGGAGCGCGTGGCGCTGGCGCTGCGCGGCGCCGACCTGGGCCTGTGGGAGTGGAACCTGGACAGCGGCCGCATCGTGCTCGACGCGCGCGGCTGCAGCATGCTGGGCCTGACGCCGACGCAGCTGCAGTTGGAGCGCCAGCCCTGGTCCGAGCGGCTGCACCCGGAAGATGCGGCCGGCGTGCTGGCCCATGCCGCCGACCACGCGCAAGGCCGCGCACCGCGCTTCGAGGCTGAGTTCCGCGTGCGGCATGCCGACGGCCACTGGGTCTGGCTGCTGTCGCGCGGCAACCGGATCGACGGCTCGCCGGTCCGCCTGGCGGGCACGCACATGGATGTCACGGCGCGCCAGCAATCGGCCCAGGCCCTGGCGGCGCGCGAGGCCGAACTGCGCGATTTCAAGAGCATGCTGGACGAGACGCTGGACTGCGTGTTCATCCTCGACGCGCAGACGCTGCAGTTCCTCTACGTCAACGAAGGCGCCATCCGCATGAGCGGCTATGGCGAGGCCGAGCTGCTTGCGATGAAGCCGACCGATTTGCTGTGGGACACCACGCCGGCCCAGTACCTGGAGCGCACGCGGCCGCTGGTGGAAGGCCGCATGCCCTCGCAGCTGGTCGAGGTCGTGCACCGGCACCGCGATGGCCACCCGATCCCCGCGGAAGTGTTCCTGCAGTACCTGCCGGCCACCACCGAGCGCCGGCCCCGCTTCCTGGCCGTGGTGCGCGACATCACGGCGCGCCGTGCAGAAACCGCGCTCAAGCTGTCCGAGGCGCGCTTTCGCATGCTCATCGAGAACGCGCCGACGGCCGTCGCCATCCTGCGCGGCGAGCGCTTCGAATACACCAACCAGCGCTTCCTGGAGATGCACGGCTACGGCAGCGGCGACACGCTGGCCGGCAACGACTGGCGCGCGGCGTTCGCGGTCGATGCGCACGCGGCGCTGGCCGCCCCGCAGGCCGCGCCGGCCGGCGCCGGCAAGGCCCACAGCGTGTGCAAGAGCGGCGCGCTGTTGCCCGTGCTGGTGGCCTGCACCGCGGTGGACCTGTCCGACGGACCGGCCACGGTGGTCTTCCTGCAGGACATCTCGGACCTGGAGCGCGCCGAGGCCGAACTCGTGCAGGCGCGCGATGCGGCCGAGCAGGCCAGCCGGGCCAAGGCCGCCTTCGTCGCCAACATGAGCCACGAGGTCCGCACGCCGCTCAACGCCATCCTGGGGCTCGCCTACCTGCTGGAGCACGGCGCGCTGGAGGGCGAGTCGCTGGACCTGGTGCGCAAGATCCACGCCGCCGGGCGCACGCTGCTGGGCACCATCAACCACGTGCTGGACATCTCCAAGATCGAGGCGGGCCGGCTGGAGATCGAGCGCGCGCCGTTCCGGCTCGACGAGGTCATCGACAACGTCGCCACCATCATGGGCGTCAACGCCGGCGACAAGCCGCTGGAGCTGGTGATCTCGCCGCCGCCGCTGGGTGCGGGCCAGCTGATGGGCGATGCGCTGCGGCTGCAGCAGGTGCTGGTGAACCTGACCGCCAACGCCATCAAGTTCACTGACCGCGGCCAGGTGGCCCTGCACACCGCGCTGGAGCGTCGCGACAGCCGGCAGGTGCGGCTGCGCTTCTCGGTGGTCGATTCGGGCATCGGCATCGCGCCGGACAAGGTCGGCGACATCTTCGCGCCCTTCGCCCAGGCCGACACCTCGACCACGCGGCGCTTCGGCGGCACCGGGCTGGGGCTGGCGATCTGCCGGCAGCTGGTGGAACTGATGGGCGGGGAGATCGGCGTGCAGAGCACGCCGGGCCAGGGCAGCACCTTCTGGTTCACGGTGCCGTTCGAGCCGGCGCCGGCCACGCACTTCTCTTCGCCGGCCATGCTGCAGGTGCAGGCGCTCGTGGCCGACGACAACCCGCTCGTGCGCGAGGCCACCGTGGCCACCGCGCGCGGACTGGGCTGGCAGATGGAGGCCGTGGCCTCGGGCCGTGACGCGCTGGAATTCATCGACCGGCGCATCGCCACGCACAGCCTGCCCGACGTCGTGCTGCTGGACTGGCGCATGCCGGGCATGGACGGGCTGGCCGCCGCGCGCGCCATCCGCGCCGCGGTGCCGCCGCACGCCTGCCCCATCGTGATCATGGTGACCGCCCATGCGCGCGGCGCGCTGCTCGCACAGGCCGGCCCCGACTTGGTGGACGCCGTGCTGGACAAGCCGCTCACGAGCTCCAAGCTCTACGACGCGGTGGTGCAAGCCCAGCGCCGCCGCAGCGCCGTGCCGGACGGACCGGCAGCAGGCCGGCCGGTGGCGGAACAGCCCCTGGCCGGCGTGTCCATCCTGGTGGTGGACGACAGCGAGATCAACCGCGAGGTGGCGCAGCGCATCCTGCAGCGTGCCGGTGCCGCCGTGGTGCTGGCCGGCGATGGCCAGCAGGCGCTGGATCGGCTTGGCGACAGCGCCGCCGCCGCCGTGGACATCGTGCTGATGGACGTGCAGATGCCCGTCATGGACGGCATCGAGGCCACCCGCCGCATCCGCAGCCAGCCGCAGCTGGCGCACCTGCCCGTGGTCGCGCTGACGGCGGGCGCCTTCAAGAGCCAGGAGGACGCGGCCTGGGCGGCCGGCATGAACGGGTTCATCGGCAAGCCCTTCGACGTGGCCGAGGCGATCGCCCTGGTCCGGCGCCTGACCGGCCGCGATGGCACGCCCACCAGCGTCGCCGCGCCCGGTGCGCGGCGCGAGGGACCGGGGCTGCCGCAGCTGCCCGGCATCGACCTGGCGCAGGGCCTGCAGATCTGGACCGACGCGCGCGCCTACCGCCGGTTCTTGGCGCGCTTCCTCCACGAGCATGGCGCCAGCGCGCAGGAGATCGGCAAGCTGCTGGCCGCCGGCGCAACCGAACAGGCGGGCGCGCTCGCCCACCGGCTGCGCGGTGGCGCCGCCCACCTGGCGCTGCCGCAAGCCGCCGAGGCCGCGGCCGACATCGAGCAGGCGCTGCAGGCGGGACAGGACGCGGCCGCGGCGCTGCAGCGGCTGGAGCAGGCTCTGGACACGGCCAGCGCCTCGCTGGGCCAGCTCAGCGCGGACCCTGCCTTCGCCGCGCCGCCGGCGGCCACGCAGCCGGCGACCGACGAGCGGCCACAGCCGCTGCTGCAGGCCCTCTTGCACGCACTCGATGCCGACGAACCCGGCCCCGCCGAAGCCCTGGTGGCCGCACTGGGCCGGCACCTGCCGCCAGCCGACGTGCAGGCCCTGCAGGACCTGCTGGACAGCTACGACTTCCGTGGCGGCGAACGCTATGTGCGCCGCCTGCTCGACACCCTTTGAACCGCGCCAAGGAGACCCCATGCTGCGCCGCCGGCCCATCCTGATCGTCGACGACGAACCGGCCAACCTTGCCACGCTGCGCCAGATCCTCGCCGACGAGCATCCGCTGGTGTTCGCCCGCGACGGCGCCGAAGCGCTGGCCGCCGCGCACAAGCACCAGCCGGCGCTGGTGTTGCTGGACATCCGCATGCCCGACATGGACGGCTACGCGCTGTGCCGCCGGCTGAAGGCCGACGCCGCCACGCGCGACACGCCGGTGATCTTCGTGACCACGCTGTCCGAGGTCGGCGACGAGGCCGCCGGCTTTGCGGCCGGCGGCGTGGACTACATCGTCAAGCCGGTGTCGCCGCCGATCGTGCGCGCGCGCGTGCGCACCCACCTGTCGCTGGTGCGCGCCACCGCGCTGGAGAACAGCTACCGCACCGCCATCTTCATGCTGGGCGAGGCCGGCCACTACAACGACAACGACACCGGCGTGCACATCTGGCGCATGGCCGCCTACGCCCGGCTGCTGGCCATGGCCTGGGGCTGGGACCCCGAGCACGCCGCCATGCTGGAACTGGCCGCGCCCATGCACGACACCGGCAAGATCGGGATTCCCCACACCATCCTGTGCAAGCCAGGAAAGCTGGACGAACAGGAGTGGGAAATCATGCGCACGCATCCGCGCATCGGCCACGACATCCTGGTCAAAAGCCGCGCGCCGGTGTTCCAACTGGCGGCAGAGGTGGCGCTCGCCCACCACGAGCGCTGGGACGGTTCGGGCTATCCGCAGCACCTTGCCGGCAAGGACATCCCGGAGTCGGCACGCATCGTGGCCATCGCCGATGTGTTCGACGCGCTCAGCATGCGGCGGCCCTACAAGGAGCCCTGGCCGCTCGAGCGCATCATGCTGGCGCTGCACGAAGGCGCGGGCTCGCACTTCGATCCGGACATGGTGCCGGTGTTCGCCTCCATCCTGCCGCAGGTGCTGGAGGTCAAGCAGCGCTGGGACCAGCGCGAGGCCGACGAGGGCGAGCCCTTCAGCGCGTCCGCGCTGCTGCCGCCTTGAGGCCTGGGTCGTGCATCGGCGCGTCGACCGGATCGGGCATCGCCCGCCTTGCGCAGCCGTGGATGGCCGGCCGCCACCTGGCCAGCGCGGCGCGCAGCCGTGCAAGGCCGCTCAACGCGTCTGCAGGTGCGCCAGCACGCCCTGTGCCGCCACCACGCCGCTGGCCATGCTGGCCGTCAACAGGTAGCCTCCGGTGGGCGCCTCCCAGTCCAGCATCTCGCCTGCGCAGAACACGCCAGGCATGGCCTTGAGCATGAGGTGGGCGTCGAGCGCATCCAGCGCCACACCGCCGGCGGTGCTGATGGCCTCGGCCACCGGCCGCGGCGCCGCCAATGCCAGCGGCACGGCCTTGATGGCCTGCGCCAGCGCGGCGGGGTCGTGCAGCGTGTCGGGCGCCAGCACCTCGTACAGCAGGGCCAGCTTGATGCCGTCGAGCGCCAGCCGGCTCTTGAGGTGGCTGGACAGTGAGCGCGCGCCGCGCGGGTGGCGGCATGCGGCCAGCACCTGCTCGGGCGTGCGGTCGGGCAGCAGGTCCAGCCACAGCCGGGCCTGGCCGTTGCGCGCGATCTCCTCGCGCAGCAGGCTGGACGCGGCATAGACCAGGCTGCCCTCGATGCCGCCCGCGGTGGCCACGAATTCGCCCTTGCGCGTGAACCAGCCGCCCTGCCCGTCGGCGCAGCGCAAGGCCACGGACTTGAAGGGCTGGCCCGCGAAGCGCTCGGCGAAGTGCGCGCTCCAGCCCATGCCGGCCTGCGCGCGTGGCGTGGGTGCAAGGTCGAAGCCGCAGTTGGCCGGCACCAACGGCGTGATGGCCACCTGGCGCGCGGCCAGCAAGGGCACCCACGCGGCGTCCGAGCCCAGGCGCGGCCAGCTGGCGCCGCCCAGGGCCAGCACCGTGGCGGCGGGCCGCGTCTGCACGGGGCCGGAGGGTGCCTCGAAGCCGAGGCGGCCGTCCTCGGTCCAGCCGATCCAGCGGTGCCGCATGTGCAGGCGCACGCCGGCCTCGCGCAGGCGGTGCAGCCAGGCGCGCAACAGCGGTGCTGCCTTCATGTCGGACGGGAACACGCGGCCCGAGCTGCCCACGAAGGTGGCCACGCCCAGGCCCTCGGCCCAATCGCGCACGCCCTGTGCATCGAGCCGCGCGAGCCAGGCCGCCACGGCGCCCTGCTGCGCGCCGTAGCGCGACACGAAGCGCGGCCCGTCTTCGGAATGCGTGAGGTTGAGCCCGCCCTTGCCGGCCAGCAGGAACTTGCGGCCGACCGAGGGCATGGCATCGAACAGGTCGACCGACAGGCCCGCGCGGGCCAGGCATTCGGCCGCCATGAGGCCGGCGGGACCACCACCGACCACGGCGATCTGCGGGGTCGGCTTCATCGCGTCAAGGGTGTGCATGGAGCCTTTGGAATAGCCGTTTTCGCTATGGCGGCTATAGCCTTTGGGGCCCCGCTCGAATACTTGGTTTCTGTCACAATGCCGCGACTTTAGCCGTACCGTATCACCATAAAGGAAGCGAACAATGGCAAACGAATTGATCAAGCATGTGTCCGATGCGAGCTTCGAAGCCGATGTGCTGAAGTCCGCCACGCCCGTGCTCGTGGACTACTGGGCCGAGTGGTGCGGCCCCTGCAAGATGATCGCCCCCATCCTGGACGACGTGGCCACGGGCTACGCCGGCAAGCTGCAGATCGCGAAGATGAACGTCGACGAGAACCGCGACATCCCCGCAAAGTTCGGCATCCGCGGCATCCCCACGCTGATGCTGTTCAAGGGCGGCGAGCTGTCCGCCACCAAGGTCGGCGCGATGAGCAAGGCGCAGCTGACCGCCTTCATCGACCAGCAGCTCGCCTGAGCACCGCACCCACGCCTGCCCGATCCGGTCCTCCACGCACCGGCACCTCGGACAGGCGTTCTTTCCTGTCATAATCCCCCGCAGTTCGCCGCCACCCCCACCAGGGGCAGGTGGTTCGATTCGGTGCCAAGGCGCATGCCGCCTCACCCGCACCACCTCCCCCGCGTAAGCCACCACTGAACTCCCCGACGGAGTCATTCCATGCACTTAAACGAACTCAAGGCTCTGCACGTGTCCGAAGTCCTGCGGCAGGCCGAGGAACTGGAGATCGAGAACACGGGCCGCATGCGCAAGCAGGAGCTGATGTTCGCGATCATCAAGAAGCGCGCGCGTGCCGGCGAGCAGGTGTTCGCCGACGGCGTGCTGGAGATCCTGCCCGATGGCTTCGGCTTCCTGCGCAGCCCCGACACCAGCTACACCGCCAGCACCGACGACATCTACATCAGCCCGAGCCAGGTGCGGCGCTTCAACCTGCACACCGGCGACATGATCGAAGGCGAGGTGCGCACGCCCAAGGACGGCGAACGCTATTTCGCGCTGAACAAGCTGGACAAGGTCAACGGCGGCGGCCCCGAAGAGAACAAGCACAAGGTCATGTTCGAGAACCTGACCCCGCTGTTCCCCAAAGAGCAGATGAAGCTCGAGCGCGACATCAAGGGCGAAGAGAACATCACCGGCCGCATCATCGACATCGTCGCGCCCATCGGCAAAGGCCAGCGCGCCTTGCTGGTCGCCCCGCCCAAGAGCGGCAAGACGGTGATGATGCAGCACATCGCCCACGCCATCGCGGCCAACTACCCCAACAGCTACATGATGGTGCTGCTGGTCGACGAGCGCCCCGAGGAAGTGACCGAGATGCAGCGCTCGGTCAAGGGCGAGGTCATCGCCTCCACCTTCGACGAGCCGGCGGCGCGCCACGTGCACGTGGCCGAGATGGTGATCGAGCGCGCCAAGCGCCTGGTCGAACTCAAGAAGGACGTGGTGATCCTGCTGGATTCCATCACGCGCCTGGCCCGCGCCTACAACAACGTCGTGCCCTCGTCGGGCAAGGTGCTCACGGGCGGCGTGGACTCCAACGCGCTGCAGCGCCCCAAGCGCTTCCTGGGTGCGGCCCGCAATGTCGAAGAAGGCGGCTCGCTGACCATCATCGGCACCGCGCTCGTGGACACCGGCAGCCGCATGGACGAAGTGATCTTCGAAGAGTTCAAGGGCACCGGCAACTGCGAGATCCACCTGGACCGCCGCCTGTACGAGAAGCGCGTGTTCCCATCGCTGCAACTGAACCGCAGCGGCACGCGCCGCGAAGAGCTGCTGCTGGCTCCCGAGATCCTGCAGAAGAGCCGCATCCTGCGCCAGTTCATGTACAACATGGACGAGATCGAGTCGATGGAGCTGATGCTCAAGAACATGCGCGCCACGAAGACCAACAACGAGTTCTTCGACATGATGCGCCGCGGCGGCTGAACGCCCAGCACTCCCCTGCCCGCGGATATGTGATAATCGCGGGCTTTTCGCGGCAAGTATCTCGGCTTTTGATTGCATGAATGGTTCATGCAAGGCACGTGACGGCTGTCGCAGCTGAAACAGAAGGAATCTCCATGAAAGAAGGCATCCACCCGAACTACCGCGAAGTGGTGTTCCAGGACATGTCCAACAACTTCCAGTTCGTCACGCGCTCGTGCGTGAGCACCAAGGAAATGGTCAAGCTGGAAGACGGCCGCGAACTGCCGCTGTTCAAGCTCGACACCTCCAGCGAATCGCACCCCTTCTACACCGGCACGCAAAAGTCGGTGGACAACATGGGTGGCCGCGTGGAGCGCTTCCGCAACCGCTTCGGCAAGACAGCTGCCAAGTAAGCAGCCGCTCGCAAGGCAAGCAGCCCAAGGGCAGCCCGGTTCGACCGCGCTGCCCTTTTTGCTGCCCTCTCCGCTCCCCTCCACTCCGTGAACCAACCCAGCCCAGCCATCGTCGCCCAGAGTTCGGTCCGTCGCCTGCCGCGCTGGCCGTTGCTGCTGCTGTGCGCGGCCTATGTGCTGGCGGGGTTCGTGGGGCGCGATCCGCTCAAGAACACCGACGTCGCCGCCTTCGGCACCATGCTGGAGCTCGTGGCCGGCACCACCTCGTGGTGGGACCCCACGCTGATGGGCCAGCCCGAGCCCGGCGTGCTGCTGCCGTTCTGGCTGGGCGCCGGCGCCATCGCGCTGGCACCTTCCTGGATCGATCCGGCGTTCGCCGCGCGCATCCCGTTCATGGCGTTGCTGGCGGCGGCCCTGGCCTCCACCTGGTACGGCGTGTACTACCTAGCCCGCGCGCCGCGGGCCCAGCCCGTGGCCTTCGCCTTCGGCGGCGAGGCCCGCCCCGCCGACTACGCGCGCGCACTCGCCGATGGCGGCCTGCTGGCGCTGATCGCCTGCCTGGGCCTGGCCCAGCTCTCGCACGAGACCACGCCGGCGCTGGCCCAGCTCGGCTGCTCCGCGCTGGCCTTCTTCGGCCTGGCCGCGCTGCCCTACCGCACCGGCCAGGCGCTGGCCGCGCTGGCCGCCGGCCTGGTCGGGCTGGCCCTGTCCGGCGCCCCCAGCGTGGCGGTGCTGCTGGGGCTGGGTGGCGCCGCCACCTGCCTGGTCGAGCGTGGCGAGGACGACAGCCCGGCCGTGCGCCGCCGGCTGGCGCTGTGGGTGCTGCTGCTGGCGCTGGCCACGGCCGCCCTTTGCGTGGCGCTGGACCTGTGGCGTTGGCGCATTGCCCTGCCGGCCGCGCAGTGGAGCACCTGGCGCAGCCTGGGCCGCCTGCTGCTGTGGTTCACCTGGCCGGTCTGGCCGCTGGCGCTGTGGACGCTGTGGCGCTGGCGCGGCCAGTTGCTCGGCGGGCGGCCGGAGCGGCATTTCGCGATCCCGCTGTGGTTCCTGCTGGTACTGCTGGGCGGCACGCTGGTGGCCCCGCCGTCCGACCGCGCGCTGCTGCTGGGCCTGCCGGCCATGGCCGCCCTGGCCGCCTTCGCGTTGCCGACATTCGGCCGCAGCATGGCGGCGCTGATCGACTGGTTCACGCTGCTGTTCTTCTCGAGCTGCGCGATCACCATCTGGGTCATCTGGATCTCGCTGCAGACCGGCGTGCCGGCCAAGCCTGCCGCCAATGTGTTCAAGCTCGCGCCGGGCTTCGAGCCGCTGTTCTCGCTGCCCGCCTTCGTGCTGGCGCTGGCCGCCACCGGCGTCTGGATCTGGCTGGTGCGCTGGCGCGTCGGCCGCCACCCGGCCGCCATCTGGAAGAGCCTGGTGCTGCCGGCCGGCGGCACGGCGCTGTGCTGGTTCCTGCTCATGACGCTGGGCATGCCCACGCTCAACTACGCGCGCAGCTACGCGCCGCTGGTGCGCCTGGTGCAGGCGCAGATGAAGGGGCCCCAGGGCTGCGTGGAGATCCACGGCTTCACGCGCGCGCAGATCGCGGCGTTCCGCTTCCACGGCGGCATGGACCTGCGGCCGGCCTCGGACCAGCCCTCGGACTGCCCCTGGCTGCTGGTGCACTCGGACGCGGTGTCCACGGTGCGCGACACGGTCGGCACCCAGCCCTGGACGCTGGTCGCCTCCGTGCGCCGCCCGGCCGACAAGGACGAAGACATGCTGCTGTTCCGGCGCTGAGAACGTGCCCGCGTTCCAGTCGCCAGAGTTCTCGCGCATCGCACGGCACGCCGGCACCATCCTGGTCGGCCAACTGGCCGTGATGGCCTTCGGCGTGACCGACACGCTGGTGGCCGGCCGCCATTCCGACGCCGCGCTGGCCGCGCTGTCGGTCGGCTCGGCGCTGTACATCAGCGTCTATGTCGGCCTGATGGGCGTGCTGCAGGCCTTGCTGCCCATCTGGGCCGAGCTGCGCGGCGGTGGCCGCGCCGCCGAGATCGGCCGCTCGGTGCGCCAGTCGCTCTACCTCGCCGGCGCCTGCGCCGCGCTGGGCTGCTGCGCGCTGCTGGCACCGGCCCCCCTGCTGCGCTGGGCCGATGTGCCGCCCGCCATGCGCGTCGAGGTGCAGGACTACCTGGCCGTGCTGGCCATGGCGCTGCCACCGGCGCTGCTGTTCAGGCTCTACAGCACGCTGAACCAGGCGCTGGCCCGGCCGCTGTTCGTGACCTGGCTGCAGGTCATCGGCCTCGTGATCAAGGTGCCGCTGTCGGTCTGGTTCACCTTCGGCGGCGCCGGCCTGCCGGCGGGCGGCGCGGTCGGCTGCGCCTGGGCCACGCTGGTCGTCAACTACGCCATGCTGGCCGTCGCCTGGTGGATGCTGCACAGCCAGCCGCTGTACGCCGAACTCGCGATCCGCGGCCGCATCGAGGCACCCGACTGGCAGCGCCTGGCCGAATTCCTGCGGCTCGGCGTACCGGCCGGCCTGGCCGTGCTGGTCGAGGTCACCTCGTTCACGCTGATGGCGCTCATGATCGCGCGGCTGGGCACGGTCGCGTCGGCCGGCCACCAGATCGCCGCCAGCATGACGGCCGTGCTGTACATGGTGCCGCTGTCGCTGGGCCTGGCGACCAGCGCGCGCGTGAGCTGGTGGCTCGGCCAGGACGACCCGGCCCGCGCGCGTGCCAGCCTGCGCACCGGCCTGGCGCTGGCCGCCGGCATGGGGCTGTTGCTGGCCGGCACGGTGGCGCTGCTGCGCGGCCCGATCGCCGGGCTCTACGCAGGCAGCCCGGCCGTGGCCGCGGTGGCCGCCGGCCTGCTGGGCTGGGTGGCCCTGTACCACCTGGCCGATGCCGTGCAGGCGGTCTGCGTGTTCGTGCTGCGCAGCTACCGCGTGACGCTGGTGCCGCTGCTGGTGTATGGCGTGCTGCTGTGGGGCGTGGGGCTCTACGGCGGCCAGCTGCTGGCCTACCGCGGCATCGGCCCGTGGCCGGCGTTGCAATCGCCGGCGGCGTTCTGGATGGCGGGTGCCGCGGCCCTCGGAACCACGGCGGCCGTGTTCCTCGTGCTGCTCTGGCGCCTCACGCGTTCGCGCTGACGGGCGCGTCCGCCCGCACGCGGCTGGCCGGGAACACGATGGCGAAGCGCGAGCCCTTGCCCAGCGTGGACTGGATGCGCAGTTCCGCCCCGTGGCGCTGCACCACGTGCTTGACGATGGCCAGCCCCAGGCCGGTTCCCCCGGTCTCGCGCGAACGGCTGCGGTCCACGCGGTAGAAGCGCTCGGTCAGGCGCGGCAGGTGTTCGGGGGCCACGCCGGGGCCGGTGTCTTCCACCGCGAATTCCAGCTGGCCGGCGGACAGCGCCTGCCAGGCCACTGTCACGCTGCCGCCGGCCGGCGTGTAGCGCACCGCATTGCTCACGAGGTTGGACAGCGCGCTCATGAGCTCGGTGCGCGAGCCCGCCAGCGCCAGTGCCGGCGGCGGCACGAATGCCAGGGCATGCGGTGCGCCCTGGCCCGCAGTCAGCAGCGCCGACAGGGCCTGCGCCTCGTCCTCGCAGTCGTCGCTGAGATCGCCCAGCCGCGTCCATTCGCTGCGGCCCGGCGGCGGGCTGCCCTCGATGCGCGACAGCGTCAGCAGGTCGTTGACCAGGGTCTGCATGCGCGATGCCTGCTGCGCCATGAGCTCCAGGTAGCGCGCCCGCTCGTCCTCCTGCAGCGGCAGCGACTGCAGCGTCTCGACGAAGCCGGTCAGCACCGTCAGCGGCGTGCGGATCTCGTGCGAGACGTTGGCCACGAAATCGCGCCGCATGGCCTCGGCCTGCTCCAGCGCCGTGACGTCGTTGGACAGCATCAGCCGCCGGCCTTCGCCATAGAAATGCAGGCGCACGGCCAGCCTGACCGGCCGGCCGGCGCTGTCGCCACTGCCGGTGACGATGGCATTGCGCTTGGGGTCGGGGTTCGCGTAGTAGCTCGTGAAGGCCGGATCGCGCACTAGGTTGCCGATCAACTGCTCGTGGTCGCGCTCCACGTCGATGCCGAAGTGCGATGCCGCCGTCGGATTGCACCAGTTGATGCGGCCCTCGGCGTCCAGCAGCATCACGCCGTTGGACGAGGCCTGGATCGCTTCCAGGAACTCCTGCAGCCGGCGTTCGCTGGCCTGCAGGCGGCGCTCGCCGGTGCGCTGCAGGCGGCGCAGCCGGTCCGCCAGCTCGCCCCACAGGCCGCCCATGCGCGGCAGCGCCAGCGTCTCGTCCTCGCGCAGGCCGCGCAGCACGCGCACCGCGCGCAGCGCATCGACCAGCCACCAGGCCGTGGCCGCCAGCAGCAGCCCGGCGCAGGCGGCGGGCCAGCCGCGCAGCCACCAGCCGGCGGCGGCACCGGCCACCAGGAAGACGACGAAACTCGTGAAACGCAACCACATGCGGGCGATTGTCGCGGCAGCCCGCGCGGGCGAAATCTCAGGAAGCGGAGGCGGAAGTCGAAGGCGCCTGCGCCGCGCGCGTGGCGCGCGGCACCGCCGGAACGGCCGCCGGTTGCGACGTGATGCGGTAGCCCGCACCGCGCACCGTCTCGACCATGGGGCCCGCCGCGCCCAGCGCCTCGCGCAGGCGCTTGACGTGCACGTCCACCGTGCGTTCCTCGATGAACACGTGGTCGCCCCAGACGCGGTCGAGCAGCTGCGAGCGGCTGTGCACGCGCTCGGCGTGCTGCATGAGGTAGTGCAGCAGCTTGAACTCGGTCGGGCCCATCTTGAGCGGCTGGCCCTCGAAGCTCACGCGGTGCGTGGACGCGTCCAGCAGCAGGCCGGCAATCTGCACGGCACCGCCTGCCTGCTCTGGCGCACGCCGGCGCAGCACGGCACGGATGCGCGCCAGCAACTCCTTGGTGGAGAACGGCTTGGCGATGTAGTCGTCGGCCCCGGCATCCAGCCCGGCCACGCGGTCGTGCTCGTCGCCGCGCGCGGTCAGCATGATGATGGGCACGGCCTTGGTGCGTGGGTCGGCACGCCATTTGCGCGCCAGCGACAGGCCGCTCTCGCCCGGCAGCATCCAGTCGAGCAGGATCACGTCGGGCAGCACCGCGTCGAGCTCGACCTGTGCGGTCACGCTATCCATGGCCCAGGTCGGCTGGAAGCCGCTGTGCCGCAGGTTTACGGCCAGCAGTTCGGCGATCGCGGGTTCGTCCTCGACGATCAGGACGCGCGGCATGTGCTTCATTGGACGGCGGACTCGACCTGTTCCATGCTGGCATGGCGCACGTCGGCTCCCTTGACGATGTAGATGATGAACTCGGCGATGTTCTTCGCGTGGTCGCCGATGCGCTCGATGGCCTTGGCCAGGAACAGCAGGTCCAGGCTGGCGGAGATGGTGCGCGGGTCTTCCATCATGTAGGTGATGAGCTTGCGCACGAAGCCGTCGAACTCGCGGTCGATCAGGTCGTCCTCCTTGAGGATGCTGACGGCAGCGGCCGTGTCCAGCCGCGCGAACGCGTCCAGCGCCTTGCGCAGCAGCCCCGATGCCAGGTCGGCCGAGACGCGCAGGTCCAGCGTCGGCAGCTGGCGCGCCGAGCCGCTCTGGGCGATGGACTTGGCCATGCGCGCGATCTTGGCCGACTCGTCGCCCACGCGTTCCAGGTTCGCGGTGGTCTTGGAGATCGCCAGCAGCAGGCGCAGGTCGCGTGCCGTGGGCTGGCGCCGGCCGATGATGGAGGCCAGCTCGCGGTCGATCTCCACCTCCATGGCGTTGACCTGCTGCTCGGCGGCCTCGACCTCGTCCGCCACCTCGGTGCTGAACTGCGCCAGCGCGTAGATCGCCTTGCGGATCTGCGACTCGACGAGGCCGCCGAGTTCCATGACGCGGCTGGACACGTTGTTCAGCTCCGCGTCGAACTGGGTCGAAAGATGTTTGTCCGACATGTTGTGTTCCCTCTTGGACCGATGATCCGGATCAGCCGAAGCGGCCGGTGATGTAGTCCTCGGTCTCCTTGCGCTTGGGCTTGAAGAACAGCTGCTCGGTGGCGCCGAACTCCATCAGGTCGCCCAGGTACATGTAGGCCGTGTAGTCGCTGCAGCGGGCGGCCTGCTGCATGTTGTGGGTCACGATCACCACCGTGTATTCGGTCTTCAATTCGGTGATCAGTTCCTCGATCTTGGAGGTCGAGATCGGGTCCAGGGCCGAGCAGGGCTCGTCCAGCAGCAGCACCTCGGGCTTGATGGCGATGCCGCGGGCGATGCACAGGCGCTGCTGCTGGCCGCCCGACAGGCCGGAGCCGCTCTGGTTCAGCTTGTCCTTCACCTCGGTCCACAGCGCGGCCTTGCGCAGCGCCCATTCCACGCGCTCTTCCATGTCGGTGGCCGAGAGGTTCTCGAACAGCTTCACGCCGAAGGCGATGTTGTCGTAGATCGACATCGGGAACGGCGTGGGCTTCTGGAACACCATGCCGACCTTGGCACGCACCAGGGCCACGTCCTGCTTGCTCTCCAGCAGGTTCTCGCCGTCCAGGATGATCTGGCCTTCAGCGCGCTGCTCGGGATAGAGCTCGAACATGCGGTTGAAGGTGCGCAGCAGCGTGGACTTGCCGCAGCCGGACGGGCCGATGAAGGCGGTGACCTTCTTCTCGGGAATCTCCAGGTTGATGCCCTTCAAGGCGTGGAACTTGCCGTAGTAGAAGTTCAGGTCCTTGACGGCGATCTTGGCGCGTTCGGCCACCGGGGCGGCAATGCTTGCGGACATATCGGTTCTCACTTTGGAATTCGTTTTACTGCTTGGAGCGCGTCAGCACGCGGGCCAGGATGTTCAGGCCCAGCACGGCCACCGTGATCAGGAACACGCCGGCCCAGGCCAGTTGCTGCCAGTTCTCGTACGGGCTCATCGCGAACTTGAAGATCGTCACCGGCAGGCTGGCCATCGGCTCGCCCATGCTGGAAGTCCAGAACTGGTTGTTCAACGCGGTGAACAGCAGCGGTGCGGTCTCGCCGGCGATGCGGGCCACGGCCAGCAGGATGCCGGTCACGACGCCGGCGCGGGCGGCGCGCAGCGTGATGGCCATGATCACCTTCCACTTGGGCGTGCCCAGTGCGTAGGCGGCTTCGCGCAGGCCCGGCGGCACCAGCTGCAGCATGTTCTCGGTGGTGCGGATCACCACCGGGATCACGATCAGCGCCAGCGCGATGGCGCCGGCGATGCCCGAGAAGGCCCGCATCTGCGTGACCACCACGGCATACACGAACAGGCCGATCACGATGGACGGGGCCGACAGCAGGATGTCGTTGACGAAGCGCGTCACCGAGGCCAGCCAGCCCTTGGGCTCGTACTCGGCCAGGTAGATGCCGGCCAGGATGCCGATGGGCGTGCCCACGCAGGTGGCCACCAGCACCATCAGGAACGATCCGTACAGTGCGTTGGCGATGCCGCCCGCCTCGTTGGGCGGCGGCGTCATCTCGGTGAACGTGGCGATCGCCAGGCCGCCGAGCCCCAGGCGGATGGTTTCCCATAGGATCCAGACCAGCCAGAACACGCCGAAGGCCATGGCCGCCAGCGACAGGGCCAGTGCGACCTGGTTGACGCGCTTGCGGCTGGCGTACTTGGCCGCCTTGCCGGCTTCGTAGGCGGCCTTGTTGACTAGCATTTGACTCGTGGTGGGCGTGTTCACGACTTGGCTCCTTCGCTCTTGCGCAGGCGGGCCAGCAGCAGCTTGGAGCAGGACAGCACGACGAAGGTGATGAAGAACAGCACCAGGCCCAGATACATCAGCGCAGCCTGGTGCAGGCCGGCGCCGGCTTCGGCGAACTCGTTGGCCAGGGCCGAGGTGATGGAGTTGGCGGCCTGGAACAGGCTCAGCGAATCGAGCTGGTTCATGTTGCCGATCACGAACGTGACGGCCATGGTCTCGCCCAGCGCGCGGCCCAGGCCCAGCATGATGCCGCCGATGACGCCGGCCTTGGTGTAGGGCAGCACCACCTTGGACATGACTTCCCAGGTGGTGGCACCCAGGCCGTAGGCCGATTCCTTGAGCAGCGGCGGCGTCACTTCGAACACGTCGCGCATCACCGAGGCGATGAACGGGATGATCATGATGGCCAGGATGATGCCGGCCGACAGGATGCCGATGCCCACCGGCGGGCCGGACACCAGCGCACCCAGGTAAGGCACGCCGGAGAACAGGCTCTGCAGCGGCTGCTGCACGTAGGTCGACAGGATCGGGCCGAACACCAGCAGGCCCCACATGCCGTAGACGATGGACGGCACCGCCGCCAGCAGCTCGATGGCCGTGCCCAGCGGGCGCTTGAGCCAGGCCGGCGACAGCTCCGTCAGGAACAGCGCGATGCCGAAGCTGACCGGCACCGCGATCAGCAGCGCGATGACCGAGGTCATCAACGTGCCGTAGATCATGACCAGGCCGCCGAACTCTTCCTGCACCGGATCCCAGGTGGTGCTGGTCAGGAACGACAGGCCGTACTTGGAGATCGCCGGCCAGGCGCCCTGGATCAGCGACAACAGGATGCCGATCAGCAGCAGCAGCGTGAGCCAGGCCGCGCCTTTGGCAGCCAGGCCGAACAGCCGGTCTGCCATGGGACCACTGCGGGCCTTCTTGGGGGGTGGTGTTGTCATCGCGCGTTCGCCCCCTTTGCCGGCACCCTTGCCGGACAGATCGAAGGGGGCGCCGTTCGCTGGAAGTGTAGAAGACACGTCAGTGGCTCGGCTTAGGTCAGGTCAGAGGGGCTGGTGGCCGGTCAGTTGGCAGCCAGCGCGACCGGCTTGCCGGAAGCGTCGACGATCTGGCCCCAGGACTTCTGGATCACGCCCTTGACGGAAGCGGGCATGGGCACGTAGTCCAGGTCTTCCGAGGTCTTGTCGCCGTCCTTGTAGGCCCACGAGAAGAACTTCAGCGCCGAGGCGGCCACGGCCGGCTTGTCCTGCTTTTTGTGCATCAGGATGAAGGTGGCGCCGGTGATGGGCCAGGCGCCGTCGCCGTTCTGGTTCGTCAGGATCTGGTAGAAGCTCTTGTCCCACTGCGCACCGGCGGCAGCGGCCTTGAACGCCGTGTCGTCGGGCTGCGGGAACTTGCCCGAAGCGTTCTGCAGCAGCGCATAGGTCATCTTGTTCTGCTTGACGTAGGCGTACTCGACGTAGCCGATCGAGTTGGGCAGGCGACCGACGAATGCGGCCACGCCTTCGTTGCCCTTGCCGCCCGCGCCCGTGGGCCAGTTCACGGCCGTGCCTTCACCGACCTTGTCCTTCCACTCGGTGTTGACCTTGGACAGATAGTTGGTGAACAGGAAGCTGGTGCCCGAGCCGTCCGCACGGCGCACCGGCGCGATGGCGGCATCGGGCAGCTTCACGCCGCTGTTCAGCGCCACGATGGCGGGGTCGTTCCACTTGGTGATCTTGCCCAGGTAGATGTCGCCCAGCACCTGGCCGGTCAGCTTGAGTTCGCCAGCCTTGATGCCCTGGATGTTGACCACGGGGATCACGCCACCGATCACGGTGGGAAACTGCATCAGGCCCTTGGCTTCCAGGTCGGCGTCCTTCAGGGGGGCGTCGGAAGCGCCGAAGTCCACGGTCTTGGCTTCGATCTGCTTGAGGCCGGCGCCGGAACCGACGGACTGGTAATTCACCTTGGTGCCGGTGGCCTTGTGGTAATCGGCCGCCCACTTGGCGTACAGCGGCGCCGGGAAGCTGGCGCCAGCGCCGGTCACGTCCTGCGCGGCAGCCAGGCCGGAGACACCGGAAAGGGCCAGGCCCAGCAGGCCGATGGTGGAGTAGCGGATGGTCGATTGCATGAAAACCTCTCTCGAGTGCTTGCGGGTGGGGACCAGGCAGCGGGGTTCGCCGCCTTCGATGGCCGCAAATTTAAGAAGCTTGTGTGACAGCAACATGACACGAAACGGTACGCAAACTTTCGCTGCGGAACCCGTCGCTGCACTGCAGCATCGGTGCTAGCATCCCGCCCCAGCCATGCAGAACGGAACCCTTCTCGCCGCCCTGGACCTGGGCTCCAACAGCTTTCGGCTTGAGATCGGCCGGCTCGACCATGGGCAGATCCGCCGCACCGAGTACCTGAAAGAGGTGGTGCGCCAGGGCAATGGCCTGGACGAGGCCCGCAACCTGAGCGAAGACGCCATGCAGCGCGGGCTGGACTGCCTGGCCCGCTTCGCCGAGCGGCTGGCGGGGTTCCAGAAGCACCAGGTGCGCGCCGTCGCCACGCAGACGCTGCGCGAGGCGCGCAACCGCGACGAATTCCTGCGCCGCGGCCACCAGGTCCTGGGCTTTCCGATCGACGTGATCCCCGGCCGCGAGGAAGCCCGGCTGATCTACCAGGGCGTCTCGCGCCTGCTGCCGCAGTCCGACGAACGCCGCCTGGTGGTGGACATCGGCGGCCGCTCCACCGAGATGATCCTGGGCCAGGGCTTCGAGGCCCGGGTCATGGAGTCCTTCCGCGTGGGCAGCGTGGCATGGTCCATGCGCTACTTTCCCAAGGGCGAATTCACGGCCGACGCCTTCCGCATGGCCCAGATCGCGGCCGAGGCGGTGCTCGACGAGGCGCTGGCCGCCTACGGCCCCACCCAGTGGGACACAGCCTATGGAGCCTCCGGCACCGTCGGCGCCGTGGCCGACATGCTGGCTGCCGCGGGTGGCCCGCCCGGCCTGATCCCGCGTGCCGGCCTGGAATGGCTGCGCGAACGCCTGCTCAAGGCGCGCACGGTCGACAAGCTGCAGGTCGACGGCATGAAGGACGACCGCAAGCTCGTGATCGGCGGCGGCCTGTCGGTGCTGCTGGCCATCTTCGACCTGCTCGGCATCAGCGAGATGCATGCGGCCGACGGCGCGCTGCGCCATGGCGTGCTGTACGACCTCATGGAACGCGACGGCGCCGACAGCGACGTGCGCTCGGCCTCGGTGCGCCGGCTGGCCCGCAAGTTCGACACCGACCAGGCCCAGGCCCAGCGCGTCGGCCAGGTCGCCAACCAGTTCTTCACCCAGCTGCAGGCCAGCGGCGAGCACCCGGCCGAGGAAGTCGACCGCATGCAGCGCAAGCTGTCATGGGCCGCGCAGTTGCACGAGATCGGTTTCCTGGTTTCCCACAGCAGCTACCACCGCCACGGCGCGTACGTGCTCGACAACGCCGATGCACCGGGCTTCGCCATGCCCGAACTGCACCGGCTGAGCCAGCTGGTGCTGGGGCACCGCGGCAAGCTCAGGAAGCTGGAGGCCGAACTGGCCGACCCTGCCCTGGCCCAGCAGCTGCTGGCGCTGCGGCTGGCCGTGATCCTGTGCCACGCCCGGCGCGACCCCGACATCGAAGGCCTGAAGCTGTCGGCCGGCAAGGGCCGCCAGGCATCCCGCCTGCTCACCTGCCGCGCCGGCTGGGTCGAGGCCTTCCCGCAGTCCGCGCACCTGCTGCGCGAAGAAGCGCAGGCTTGGTCCAAGACCCCCTGGCCACTGGCCCTGAGCGGCTTTTAGCCGCATCTGGCGCTTTGCTTATAACCAAGCACACATAGCGCCACAACAAATAAATAGTTTGGTTCTAAGGGCGCAGTCCTTAGAGTACGCGGGTTTCCACCAGTCTTGAGACCCTGTCGGCCCGGCGCGGGCCACTTGCTTTCAACACCCACGATGTACAAATACACAGATTTCGACCGCGAATTCGTCCAGTTGCGTGCCGCCCAGTACCGCGACCAGCTCGAGCGCTGGCAATTGGGCGAACTGGCGGAAGACGAATTCCGGCCGCTGCGGCTGCAGAACGGCTGGTACGTGCAGCGGTTCGCGCCCATGCTCCGCATCGCGGTGCCCTATGGCGAGCTCAATTCCGCCCAGCTGCGCGTTCTGGCAACGATCGCCCGCGACTACGACGACAAGAGCGGCCACGATCTGGCCAAGGCGAATGCCGGCCTGTCGGACCTGACCAGCCTGCCCGACCACGTGGCCCACTTCACCACGCGCCAGAACGTCCAGTACAACTGGATTCCGCTGGACAGGAGCGCCGACGTGATGGACCTGCTGGCCAGCGTCAACATGCACGGCATCCAGACCAGCGGCAACTGCATCCGCAACATCACGAGCGACGAGCGCGCCGGCATCGCGGTGGACGAGATCGTCGATCCGCGCCCCTTCGCCGAGATCCTGCGCCACTGGAGCACGCTGCACCCCGAGTTCGCGTTCCTGCCGCGCAAGTTCAAGATCGCCATCACCGGCGCCACGGACGACCGCGCCGCCACCTTCTGGCACGACGTGGGCCTGCACGTGGTGCGCAACGAGGCCGGCGAGGTGGGCTTCCGCGTGCTGGTGGGCGGCGGCATGGGCCGCACGCCCGTCGTCGGCACGGTGATCCGCGAGTTCCTGCCCTGGAACCAGGTCATCAATTACCTGGAGGCGGTGGTGCGCGTGTACAACCGCTGGGGCCGGCGTGACAACATCTACAAGGCACGCATCAAGATCCTCGTGAAGGCCGAAGGCCAGCGCTACATCGACGAGGTCGAAGAGGAATACGCCGGCATCATGGCGCACGACGGCGCCGCCCACACCATCACGCAGGCCGAGCTCGACCGCGTGTCCGCCTCGTTCCACGCGCCCGCCACGCCCGCCGCCGGCCAGCCCGACCCCGCGCTGCGCGCGGCCGCCGAGAGCGACGGCGACTACGCGCGCTGGCTGCAGCAGAACGTGGCCCCGCACAAGAACCCCGCGCTGCGCATCGTCACGCTGTCGTTCAAGCGCATGGGCTTCGCGCCCGGCGACGCCACGGCCGACCAGCTCGACCGCGCGGCCGAACTGGCCGACCGCTTCAGCGCTGGCGAGGTGCGCGTCACGCACGACCAGAACCTGGTGCTGCCCTGGGTGCGCGCCGAGGAACTGCCCGCGCTGTGGCAGGAGGCCCGCAAGCTGGGCCTGGCCAAGTCCAACGTGCGCCTGCTGACCGACATGATCGCCTGCCCCGGCGGCGACTTCTGCGCGCTGGCCAACGCCCGCTCGCTGCCGATCGCGCACGCCATCACCGCGCGCTACCAGGACATGGACGAGCTGCACGACCTGGGCGAGATCGACCTGCACATGAGCGGCTGCATCAACTCCTGCGGCCACCACCACACCGGCCACATCGGCATCCTGGGCGTCGACAAAGACGGCCAGGAGTGGTACCAGATCACGCTGGCCGGCTCGGATGGCTCGCAGCTGTCGGGCGCGCCTGCGGCCGGCAAGGTGGTCGGCCCGTCGTTCGCGGCGGCCGAGGTGCCCGAGGTCATCGAAGCCCTGCTGGACACCTACCGCGCCCAGCGCGGCAGCGGCGAGACCTTCATCTCCACGCTGCGCCGCGTCGGCCACGACCCGTTCAAGGCCGCGGCCAACGCCGCCCGCGTCAGCACGGCGCGCAAGCCGGAAGCCCAGACCGCCTGAAGAAGAGCAGCCCCCGATGAACATCCTGACATTCGAAGCACACCAGGCCCCGGCCCAAGGCGACGCCAGCGCGCTGGTGGTGGACAACACGGTCGACCCGCGCAGCATCGCGCTGGACGGCGTGCAGCGCATCGACCTGCACTTCCCCAAGTTCACCGACGGCCGCGCCTACAGCCAGGCCTACCTGCTGCGCCGCCGACTGGGCTTTGCGGGCGAGATCCGCGCCACCGGCGACGTGCTGATCGACCAGCTCGTGCAGATGGCCCGCTCGGGCTTCACGACCGCCGTGCTGCGCCAGGGCCTGAAGGCCGACGCCGCCCAGCGCCAGTTCGACCGCTTCAAGGGCTTCTACCAGGGCGATGCTGCGCATCCCGCGCCGCACTTCGCCGAGGCCGACAACGCCGCTGCCGACGCGGCCGAGGTCGAGCGCCAGGTCGCCGCCTGAGCGTTTTAGGAATCAACCATGTCCGCTATCGACCTCGCCCGCATCAACACCGAATTGGGCCGCAACGCGCCCGCGCTGGTGGATTGGGCCCTCGGCCTGCGCCAGCCGGCCATCGTCACCACCAACTTCCGCCCGTTCGAAGCGGTCATCCTGCACCTGGTCACGCAAGCGAAGCCGGATGTGCCGGTGGTCTGGATGGACAACGGTTACAACACCGAGGCCACCTACCGCTTCGTCGACGAAGTCACCCAGCGCCTGAAGCTGAACCTGCACGTCTACCTGCCGCGCCGCTCGCGTGCGCACCGCGAAGCCGTGGAAGGCGCCACGCCTGCGCTGGACGACCCGCGGCACCAGGCCTTCACCGAGGAAGTGAAGCTGGAGCCCTTCACCCGCGCGCTGCGCGAGATGGCCCCCAAGGTCTGGTTCACCGCCTTGCGCGCCACCGACACCGCCGTGCGTGCGCAGATGGAGCCGGTGAGCCTCAACCCCGACGGCCTGATCAAGGTTGCGCCCTTGCTGCACTGGTCGTCCAAGGAACTGCACGAGTACTGCAAGGCCCACGACCTGCCCAACAACTTCGACTATGTGGACCCCACCAAGGGTGAAGACAACCGCGAATGCGGCCTGCACCTGAGCCACTGAAGCCCACCTGAACCGATCAGGCCCACCCTGGCGCACCGAACAACCGATCCAACCATGAACGCCCGCACCCAATTCGACGAGCAAGCCGACGTGCTGCACCCGCCCGTGGCCCACGCCCCGCTGGCCGACGCCCAGCTCGATGCGCTGGAAGAAGAGGCCATCTTCGTGCTGCGCGAAGTGGCCGCGGCCTTCGAGCGCCCCACGCTGCTGTTCTCGGGCGGCAAGGATTCGCTGGTGCTGCTCAAGTGCGCCGAGAAGGCGTTCGGCGCGGGCCGCATCCCGTATCCGCTGCTGATGATCGACACCGGCCACAACTTCCATGAAGTGACCGACTTCCGCGATCTGCGCGCCAAGGAACTCGGCGCCGAGCTGATCGTGCGCAGTGTGGAAGACTCCATGGCCCGCGGCACCGTGCGCCTGGCGCACCCGGGCGAGTCGCGCAATGTGCACCAGTCGGTCACGCTGCTGGAGGCCATCGAGGAATTCCGCTTCGACGCGCTGATCGGCGGCGCCCGCCGCGACGAGGAGAAGGCCCGCGCGAAGGAGCGGATCTTCTCGCACCGCGACAGCTTCGGCCAATGGCAGCCCAAGGCCCAGCGCCCCGAGCTCTGGACGCTGTTCAACACCCGCCTGCAGCCCGGCGAGCACTTCCGCGTGTTCCCGATCTCCAACTGGACCGAGCGCGACGTGTGGCAGTACATCGCCCGCGAGAACATCGCCCTGCCCTCGCTGTACTACAGCCATGAGCGCACCGTGGTCGAGCGCCGCGGCCTGCTGGTGCCCGTGACCGAACTCACGCCGCTCAAGGAAGGCGAGACCGCCGAACGCCGCCAGGTGCGCTTTCGCACCGTGGGCGACATCACCTGCACCTGCCCGGTCGAAAGCCTCGCCAGCACGCCCGAAGAAATCGTCGTGGAAACGCTGCTGTCCGACGTCAGCGAGCGCGGCGCCACGCGCATGGACGACAAGACCTCCGAAGCTTCGATGGAAAAGCGCAAGAAGGACGGTTACTTCTGATGACTGCCACCCTGGAACACCCCGTGACGACCGCCGTGAACGACGCTGCCAACGACGCCGCCCCGACCGCGGCCCTGAAGTTCATCACCTGCGGCTCCGTCGACGACGGCAAGAGCACGCTGATCGGCCGCCTGCTGGTCGACAGCAAGGCCGTGCTGTCGGACCAGCTGGCCGGCGTGCAGCGCCAAGGCCAGGACGGCCGCGAGACCGACCTCGCGCTGCTGACCGACGGCCTGTCGGCCGAGCGCGAGCAGGGCATCACCATCGACGTGGCCTACCGCTACTTCTCGACCACGCGGCGCAAGTTCATCATCGGCGACACGCCGGGCCATGAGCAGTACACGCGCAACATGGTCACGGCCGCCTCCAGCGCCGACTGCGCCGTGCTGTTGGTCGACGCGACCAAGCTGGCCTGGCAGGATGCTGCCTTCCCGCTGCTGGAGCAGACGCGGCGCCATGCCCTCTTGGTGCAGCTGCTGCGCGTGCCGGCCATCGTGTTCGCGGTGAACAAGCTCGACGCGGTGGCCGACCCCAGGCTCGCCTATTCCCGCATCGAGGCCGCGCTGCGCGCTTTTGCGCAGGAGGCCGGCATCGCGGTGGAAGCCATCGTGCCCGTCTCCGCGCTCAAGGGCTGGAACGTGGTCGATGCGGCGCCGGACGCGTCCGAGGGTACGCATTGGTGCGGCTACCACGGCCCCAGCCTGCTGCGCATCCTCGAGGGGCTGTCCAATACGCCCTCCGAGACCGGCCTGCCGCTGGCCTTCCCGGTGCAGTGGGTCGAGAAGTTCTCGTCCTCGTCCGACACCAGCCAGGGCCGCCGCGTGTTCTGGGGCCGCGTGGCCACGGGCCAGGCCAGCGTCGGCCAGCGCGTGCGCGTGCTACCGAGCGGCCAGAGCGCCACGGTGGCGCGCGTGCTGAGCCACGTGCGTGCCGAGCAGGACGTGGCCGCCGGCCACAGCGCCGGCATCGTGCTCGACCGCGAGGTCGATGTCTCGCGCGGCGACTGGCTGCTGGCCGAAGCCGACGATGGCACCGCACTGCAAGGCAGCCGCGAGATCGCCGCCACCGTCGCCTGGATGGACGACGAGCCGCTCGTGCCCGGCCGCGCCTACTGGGCGCTGCACGGCCACCGCTGGGTCAAGGCCAAGGTGCGCCGCATCGTGCACCGGCTGGACATCCACACGCTGGCCGAGCAGGACGCCACGCAACTGGAGGCCAATGCCATCGGCCAGGTCGAGCTGGTGCTGCAGGACGCCATCGCCACGCGGCCCTTCACGCAGTCGCGCACCCTGGGCGCACTCGTGCTGGTCGACCAGGCCTCGCACAAGACGGCCGCGGCCGTTCTGGTGCGCTGAAGACGTATCCGTTCGCCCCCCGCCCATGCCGGCCCAAGGGCCGCGCACGGTGCGTGGTGCAAATCTCCTTAAAATCGCGGGTTTCCCTCTAGCGGCCTTGCCCGCCCGCAACGCCAAGCACCATGACCCACGTCGTCTCCGAAAACTGTATCCGCTGCAAATACACCGACTGCGTCGACGTGTGTCCCGTGGACTGCTTCCGCGAAGGCCCGAACATGCTGGTGATCGACCCGGACGAGTGCATCGACTGCGCGGTCTGCATCCCCGAGTGCCCGGCCAACGCCATCTTCGCCGAGGAAGATTTGCCGGCCGACCAGCTGGCCTTCATCAAGCTCAACGCCGAACTGGCGCTGGCCGACGGCTGGAAGAGCATCACCAAGCGCAAGGCGCCGCTGGCCGATGCCGACGACTGGAAAGACAAGCCGAACAAGATCACCGAACTGGTGAAGTGACGGCTGGGCGCGCGTGATCGAGACCGACGCGCTCATCCTCGGCGCCGGCCCCGCCGGCCTGTTCCAGGCCTTCCAGCTCGGACTGCAGGAGATCAGGGCTCACATCGTCGACGTGCTGCCCTACGTGGGCGGCCAGTGCGCCGCGCTGTACGCCGACAAACCCATCTACGATATTCCTGGCGTGCCGGTGTGCACGGGGCGCGAGCTGGTCGCCTCGCTGCAGCAGCAGATCGCGCCGTTCGCGCCAGAGCTGCACCTGGGGCAGGAGCTCAGCCAGCTGGTTGCCGCATCCGATGACCGCTGGCAGCTGGCTACCAGCGCCGGCACGCAGTTTCTGGCGCGCAGCGTGTTCATCGCTGCCGGCATCGGTGCCTTCGAGCCGCGCCGGTTGCGCATCGATGGCCTGGAGCGCCTGGAAGGCCACAGCCTGCACCACCACCTGCCTGACGAGGCGCTGATGGCCGACCGCCGCATCGCCATCGTGGGCGGTGGCGAAGAGGCGGTGGCTGCCGCACTGCAGTGCGCCGCGCTGGCGGTACCACCGGCCAGTATCACGCTGGTGCACCGCAAGACCAGCTTCGAGGCCCATGCAGAAGCGCTGGCCGCGCTGCAAGCCCTGTTGGGAGCCGGCCGCGTGCAACTGGCCACCGGCCAGCCCACAGGCTTTGCCGAACAGCGCGGCCAGCTCAGCGCGCTGCAACTGAGCCATGCGGAAGGGCCGGACACAACGCTGGCGCTAGACCTACTGCTGGTGCGGCAGGGCCTATCGCCGCGCCTTGGCGCGCTGGCCAACTGGGGGCTGGCGCTGGAGCGCAAGCAGGTGGTAGTCGACCCTGCTACCTGCGCCACATCGCTGCCAAGCATCTACGCCGTGGGCGACGTGAACCACTACCCCGGCAAGAAGAAGCTGATCCTGTGCGCCTTCCACGAGGCGACGCTGGCGGCGTACGACGCGGCGGAGCGGCTCGTCAGCGGCCGCAAGGTGGTGGTGGAGTACACGACGACATCGACACGCTTGCGGAGGGCATTGGGCGTGGGGGTGCGGTAGGCGGCGCTTCAGCGGTCGATCTCGTAGGGGAAAAGCATCCGCCGCTGCTGCCCTCTCAACTTCGGATCGGCGACAGGCTGGCGCTCCGGCGCGCAGTCAATCTCCGGCGGCAGGTCTGGAGGCGTTGACGCCAGCGGCAAGGTGGTCGGCTGCTTGTCCAGGTGCTTGGCAAGCGCACGTGCGTAAACGGCGCTCGCGGCGCTCGTGCCATTGATGCGGCACACTGCACCCGATGCGAAGCCCATCGTCTGCAGACCGGCGATGCTGTTGCTCCAATCGGCCGGGGCGACCACATCGATTTCTTTCTGAGCAGGTTTGCGGCCCTTTCCGGCCGCAGAGTAGTCGGACAGCCTGCCGTCTCGACGCATCGCGCCCACAACGTGGGCGCGATCATGCTCAAACGTGGCAATGCCGTTCAAGGTGCCGGCCGGCGTTGCGTTGCCCACTGCCATTTCGCGTGCGCAAGATTCGGGAAAAAACGCCTGTCTGCCGCTGCCTTGCTGATCCGGTGGCGCGTCTGCGCGCTCGATCCATGCGTCCACAGCGATCGGCCGGGCACTGAGGTTGCGCAATTCCAGTTGCCACAAGCCCGGTCTCGCCATGACATGCCTGCGCCGGCCACCATGGAGACCACGCGCGGTGGCGCCGTCGGCTATGCGTCTGGCCTGTGTCGGACCGATCGCCAGAAGGATCATCGTGCCCTCGGTACCCTGCGCAACTTCCTCGGCATAGATGGCGGCGAAATGCAGCACGTTGGGCAGCTTCGGCTGGCCATGGTCCATCGGCTCGTAGTGGAACTTCGCATCGCCTCGCCCAACGGGGACGGCAACGTCCGTGCCGGGCATGCGAATACTCAACGAAATCTCGGCGAACTTCGGAATCCAGATTTCAACGAAGGTGTCACCGGCGTTGTCCGGCAACACGCGCAGCATCATGTTTGCAGCGTCACCAACGGAGCCTTTCACTTGCAGCTCTTTTCGAAGATGACAACCCGCACGATGGCCATTGCCTGCAGGTAAAACCACATGCAGGTTCGTGTGGAGATTCAAAGCCTCCTTCAACGCCCGCTCCAGCATGGAGGTACCGTCGTGCGGTCCCGCGTGGACGCCGTAGCTGATATTCGTCACTAGCGGCCGCGCGCACTTGGGATCCGGCCGGTCTTTCTCTTCTTGCCAAAGGATAAACCGCAAGCCGTCCAGTACACGCATTGCCAGCGACCCACCTGCGCTATCGCGGACCGTGCGCGTTGGCAACTGAACCATGGCAAGGCCGCTGACGTATTCCGGCCACTGCACTTCGTGCTTGAGACCCGATAACCAGGGCGCCATCAAGCCCAGCACACGCGCCCCATGGGTCGATCGTGGCGCAGGGGAAAAGTAGCGCGCCGCAAAGTATTCACCCTCGCCCAATTCAGACGGCGCTAGAAATACAGTCGGCCAGGGCTTTGAGCGTCGCCCATAGAGAAATCCCCTATTCACATCCCAAGGTTTAGTCCAATAGCGGTCGTACTTTGCCGGCGGCTTGCTCGTTGGACTACTTGGATTTTCGCCCTGCATAAATCTGCCGACCCAGCCCTGATCCCACAGGCGGACAGGTTTTTTGACAAACTGAATAAAGTCTCGAATCGCCAGCAGCGGCAATCCATCGTCAATGATGGCCAGATAGGTTCCACCCTGGCGTACAGGCTCGACCTTTGATTCTTTCTCTCCAGCCCTCAAAAAATCCGACGCACAGAAATTCAAGCGCATCTTGTCTGCCAAATCTGCGCGGGATTCCTGCAATGAAAAGCGGGCAATGTGCTTCTTGAGCACCCCCGTGACCAATCGCTTCAAACCCGTCTGGCTGACCACACCCGTGACAAAACAACTCGTATTCCAACCCTCAACCCCATTGGGGAGAAAATGAAGTCCGCGCCTTCTGACATCTAAATTCATGCGCGCGAAAAACCACCAAAAATCATTCTTATCGCATAACTCAACCAAAACAAAAATATCGAGATGTTTGTTGGTTTGCGGTTCTGTGGTTGCATCTGCCCACACCAAGTACGGGTCGCACCGATGCAAACGCTTTCGCCTCCACTGCACCAATGTTTTGATTTTCATGTCTTCCAAGTCGCTCCACATGGCCGCCTCCTACGAGTTAACCCATTCGCGACGTGCCAAGACCCAAAGGTCGCGCAAGACAATTGCTTCATTCTTCGGAGCGGCGGGCAATGGCTGCTTCACCGAATCCTTTTCAATACCATGCTGCTCATGAACAAAACTATCGGAACCGGGGCGATCATCATGGCCCGTCACCGCACTGCTGAACGCGATGGCCCCAACCGGCAACGCTTTCATCTGCAGCCACGGCGCTGGTTGATCGCCAGTCAACCACACCATATAGCGAGCCAACATGCACCCCAAGGCCTGACCTGCGATCGTATCAATTGGGTAGTGAAGTCCTGCAACGACCCGATTTTCGGCAACACGCAATGCCAACCGGTTCAACTGCCGAGCCATGCCGTATTCTTCGCCAGCATGCTTCTCCATTCCAATTATGATATTGTCATCATCACGGCTGGGGTACTCATTAGAAAAGGGGTGCGAAGGATCTCCCATCAGCAATGGCAAAAACTCCGCCACGAAGGCCGCCTCCGTGGCGTGGCCTGATGGATAAGCGGCATGACCAGGCGTAAGAATCATGGGTTGTATGACAGCCGACCGCTGCCAAGCTCGCTTGACGTTGAAGTCGTACTTGAAGCGCATTACTATCATCATGGCAAAACGCAAGCCGATGCCGATAAGCTCCCAGGTGTAGCGATGCCGATCCGGCGACAAGGCAGCGATTGAACTCCAGTGGGAGGTCTGGGGCACAACTTGTGTCAAGATTTCTGCAGTACGCTCGGCACGCAACGCGGAGAACGATTCAACCAAGCTCAACTGTTTGTCAAAGACCGTTTTGTCTGGGCAGTGAACTTTTACCAAACTTATTCCACCCGCTGTCAGCTCTACGTTTTTTCCTTTCGCATCGTATGCGTAGCTTAGATTTTTCAGCAGCTCCATCTCGATCAGCGCACTACGCACGCTGGTCTGGAGGCCGGCCACTTTTGACCTAGGCATCCAATCGACGATTGCGCTTGGAGGGAGGAACGGCTGACGCAACAGATTCTGCTTGGCTTCATGAATGCTCCACACCGCCTTTCCAGCAATGGCAGCTTCACGCGTTGTGATCAGCGCATTTGTCACCATCGGACTGGGAAAGGCACCGGAATAAGCGGGGTAGCCCAGCATCCCATCCAGCCCTACGACGGGGGCGCCTGCGGTTCCAGCCGTCCCGGCAGTGCCGGCGGTCCCGGCCGTTCCAGCAGTCCCCGCCGTCCCTGCAGTTCCAGCCGTACCTGCACCGCCGCTCATTGGTCCCATGGTCATCGCATCTCCTTTGTTAAGCCGGTAATCCCGCCAATTGCAAAGCCCGAGCCCACGGCTCGGCCACCGGCCCGTCGCGGCCGGGAAAACGGTCGCGAAACAGGGCCACGGTGAGCCCCGGCTCAATCTGGCGCAACTGCTGCGCCGCGTGCCGCGCTTCCTCCATGCGGTCGGACATGGCTAGAGCGATCACCAGCGTGCGCCAGCTCGACGCATGGTTGCGGTTGCTCCGGATCGATTGGCGGCACAGCTGCACCGACCGGTCCCAGCGTCCGTTGCTCAGCACTGCCGTTGCAGCCAGTGAATCCAGAAATGACTTGAGCGGGTCGATGGGCGACAGGCGCAGCGCCTGCTCGCCGCCTTGCTCGGCCTCGGCGCCATGGCCCAGGTAAGCGTGGCGCGTGGCACTGAACAAGCGGGCCAGTGGCTCAGAGGGGTTGGCGTCGATGGCTTCCTCGTACATGTGCCCTGCGGTATCCAGGTCCTTGAGCAAGTAGGCGTGCACCAGGCCGCCAATAGCCAGCGCCAGCGCGTTGCGCGAACCTTCGTCCAACGAGCGGTGCACCAGATCCAGCGCGCTGCGTGCATCGGCCATCGGATCGGGCGACCAGCCTTGCGCCACGCGCAGCACATGCCATTTGGCCTGCCAGGCGGCGGCAATGCCAGCGCAACCCGGCCGCGCCGCCAAGTAGGCCAGCATGGCGCGCGCGCGCTCGAACTCGCGCCCGAGGTTCTGGTGCATCAGCCCGATGGAACCAAGCAACAAGGCATAGTTATCCAATCCCGGCAAGGCCGCGCTGCGCGAGCGCTCTATCGCGTGCCGGAACACCGCCTGCCCCACGTCCTGCGCAATCTGTTGCCCCACCGAACTGGCCGGATCGAACGCCGTCGCCAACGTGGTGGAGAACTGCTGCGCGCGCAGGATGGCGCCGCTGCGCACCTCCTGGAACTGTACCTGCAGCACCAGCCCGCCGCCCTGTTGGCGGTACACGCCGGTCAGCAGGTAGTGCGCCGACAGGCAGTCGGCCTGGCCGGTCAGCGTCAGACCGCAGCGCTTCAGGCGACGTGACGACATGCCCGACACCACGCACACGTCGGGAATGTGCGCCAGGCCGGCGATCACCTCGTCAGCCAGCGCCTCGCCCAGCAGGTCATCACCGTCCTGGCCCAACAGCGACTCGAACGGCAGCACCGCAATGCTGGGCCGGTAGCCTCCCTGGGCGTGGGCCAGCGCATCGTCCAGCGGCGCCATGCCGGCCGCCGGACCCAGGCGGTAGGCGCGCGACATGCCCCCGTCCGGCCCCAGGTCGCCCAGGTCGTCGACCTCGGCGTCTAAACCCGGCACCAGCTCCGCCATCACCTCCGGCCCGACCAGCACCTCGCCATTGGCTGCCAACGCGACCAAGCCGAGGGCACGTTCGGCTTCGGCTGCGGGCTCGCGGGCGTCGGCCAGCGCAATGCCAAAACCACCGTGCAGCACCCCAGCCTGTGCGGCCAGCCAGCGCTGCGCCTTCAGCGCCCATGCCACGGCGGTGCGCACGTGAGGAAACACCAGCACGAAGCTAGCGCCAGCCATCCGGTGCACGCGAGCCGCAGGGTCCGGCAAAGCACGCAAGAGGGCCAGCGCGGCGCCTGAATCATCGGTAGCGCCCGTGGGCAATTGCAATCGGTCCAGCCGGCCGGCCACCAGGGCCACCTGCGGGCGCAAGACAGAGATGGTCGGCTGCGATGCCGGCGCTGGCGCTGGCGCCGCTGGCAGGAGCTGCGGCGGCGCTACCGGGGCCGTGAACCGGTAGCCTCGCCCGCGCACCGTGGTGATGGCTCCATCGCCCAGCAGCTTGCGCAGCGTAGAGATCTGAACGGAAAGGTTGTTCTCTTCAACCGCCAACCCAGGCCAGACAAGGTCGAGCAGTTCATCGATCTCGACAAGGCGTTCGCGCCGCTCCACCAGGGCCAACAGGATGTCGAACGCTCGCCCGCCCAGGCGTAACGGCGCGCCATCGCCCAGTAAAACCCGCTCGTCCGCCCGCAACTCGAAGCGGCCGAATCTGAAACTGTTCCGCACGCTAGCAGCCCTCCCAGGCCGGTCCTGCGCAAGCAGGACCGTTTCCACAGGTTGTTTCGTGTGAATTTACCCGCTTCATGCAGGTTAGAAATGTTTAGCGCATGTTTCATTGTGTTAAAGGACGCCACCCCGCATGCCTTGAGAAAGTCTGTCCATGCGTCCTGGTGGCCCGGGCGGCCATCCGGCCGACACCAGCCAGGATCCAAGGAGGTTTCGATGAAAGGCTGCACCTGTACCCCCGCCTTGGCATGCGCCCCATGGGTCATACAAGCCTGCGGCCACACCCAGTACACGCAACGACATGAGCCACCCGACGCCAGCCGACGCCATACGGCGCGGCATGCTGGAGCTCCTCGGCCCAGCGGGTGTGCCGGTTGCCGTGTTCGCCCTGGCGCAACAGCCTGCGCTGCGGATCTTCGACGGCTGTCTGCCCGCCTCGGGGCGGTTACGGCTACGGCCGCGGGTACCCGGATCGGAGTACTACGCGTGCTGGTAGGCACGCAGGAAGCCACGGTGGATCTCACGGGCGGAGATCGCGACCACCGCGTCGATGCCCGCGCCTGATGACAGAAACACGGAGGAAGAACCATGTGGAACCCCATCGAATACGAAGAACCGCCCGTCGGCAGCACCGCCGTGGTCAGCCGGCCGACAGAACTGGACACGCTGCACGGTGCGTTGCGGGCTGGCCTGGATAGGTTGGCGCACGGTGTCGCGCTCCTCGAAAAAGCCGGCACGGTACGCTTCGCCAATACCAGCGCGCGGTCACTTTGGTCGCGCCTGGGCTGGGCACCGGCTTCAGCAGGCGCCCCCCTGCGGCTGCCGTCTTGCTGGCCCCAAGCGCTGGTACAGGTCTGCACAAAAGGAAAGCGCGAGCTGCTGCGCGTGCGCATGCCAGACGACACGACCATCTCGGTCGTCCTGTCGCCGCTGGCCCTGCCGCAGGCGCAGCTGGCCTTCGCGGTGTTCGGCCGCGACGAGTTGTGCGGCAGCGTCGAGCTGCAGATGTTCGCCCTGCGCTATCAGCTGACGCCCGCCGAGACAGCCGTGCTGCGTCAGCTGTGCCGCGGTCTGAACGCCGCAGCCATCGCCCAGGACCACGGAGTGGCGCGCACCACGGTGCTGACCCAGATCGCGGCCATCCGCGCCAAGACGCAGAGCAGCAGCGTGCGCAGCCTGCTTGACGCGTTGGCCCGCATGCCGCCCGTCCGCGCGCTGGTGCCATCGATGGAGTTGTACTGAGGCGGTTGACCATCCGTCCGGACCGCTTGGTGTGCCAGCGCGGGGCACGCAGTGATCCACCCGCCCCCCCGCCGCGTACCAGCGGCATGACGCACAACCCCGAGCTCTCCTCCGCCATCGCCCTGCGCTGGGCCGAGCAAGGCCGCCTGCCCGACCGCGTGGTGCGCAGCGGCATCCGGCACCTGCTGCGCCAGCGCCTTGCGGAACTGCACAGCGGCAATGCCGAGGCCGGTGCGCGCATCGCCCAGGACTTCCTCGGGCAGATGCGCGCGGCGGAGCTGGCCCCGCTGCCCGAGAAGGCCAACGAACAGCATTACGAGCTGCCTGCCGCTTTCTTCGCCGGCGTGCTGGGCCCGCACCGCAAGTACAGCAGCTGCCACTGGGCACCGGGCGTGCAGCGCCTGGAGGACGCCGAGGCCGCCGCGCTCGCGGCCACCTGCGAGCGCGCCGGCCTGCAGGACGGCCAGCGCGTGCTGGAGCTGGGCTGCGGCTGGGGCTCGCTGTCGCTGTGGATGGCCGAGCGCTACCCCAACAGCTGGATCACGGCGCTGTCCAACTCCCACTCGCAACGCGCCTACATCGAGGCCCAGGCACTGGCGCGCGGGCTGTCCAACCTGCGCGTGCTGACCCGCGACATCAACGCCTTCGACACCGACGAGCGCTTCGACCGCGTGGTGTCGGTCGAGATGTTCGAACACCTGCGCAACTGGCCCCGCGCCTTCGCCCAGGTCGCGCGCTGGCTGGTGCCCGGCGGCCGCTTCTTCATGCACGTGTTCGCGCACCGCGAGGCACCCTACGCCTTCGAGCCGCGCGACGAGAGCGACTGGATGAGCCGGCACTTCTTCTCCGGCGGCATGATGCCCAGCGACGACCTGGCGCTGCAGTGCCAGGACGACCTGCGCCTGCTCGAACGCTGGCGCTGGGACGGCCGCCACTACCAGCGCACCGCCGCCGCCTGGCTGGCCAACATGGATGCCGGCCAGGCCACGCTGCTGCCGCTGCTGGCCTCCACCTATGGCGAGGACCATGCCGGCATCTGGTGGCAGCGCTGGCGCCTGTTCTTCATGGCCGTGGAAGAACTGTTCGGCTACGCCGATGGCCAGCAGTGGTGGGTCAGCCACTACCTGTTCGAGCGGCGCGCCGCATGATGGCTCCGTCCTGGCCGCTGCGCCCGCCGGCCGCGCCGCTTGCCGCCGCCAGGCCCACGCGGGCCATGCAGCTGGCCAACTTCGCGGTGTCGCAGCTGGCGTGGTGGGCCGCCGTGCTGGGCGCAGCCCGCCACCATCCGCTGGCGGGCACGCTGTGCGTGGTGGCGGCCATCGGCTGGCACCTGGCGGTCTCGGCGCGCCCTGCGCGGGAGGCCTGGCTGGTGCTGCTGGCCAGCCTGGTCGGCCTGGGGGTCGAGACATGGGTCGTGTTCCAGGGCAACGTGGCCTATCCCTCGGGCCAGCCGTTCGCGCAGCTGCCGCCGTACTGGATGGTGGCGCTGTGGGGGCTGCTGGCCATCGCGCTGAACGTCACGATGCGCTGGCTGCGCGGGCGCCTGTGGCTGGCGGCAGGGCTGGGCGCCGTGGTCGGGCCGATGGCTTTCTCCGCCGGCGTGCGGCTCGGCGGCGCGCAGTTCCTGCATCCCACGGCTGCGCTCGCCACGCTGGCCATCGTGTGGGCGTTGGCCTTGCCGCTGCTGGTGCGGCTGTCGGCGCAGTTCGACGGTGTTTCAGAACCGCAGGTGCCCCATGCATGAACCCCTGCCGCTGTGGGGCACGGCGCTCGCCGGCCTTGCCTTCACGGGAGCCGCCGCCGTGCTGGCCTGGCTCGCCAGCGTGGTGCGCAGCGATGTGAGCCTGGTCGACCGCGTCTGGGCGCTGCTGATCGTGGGCGCGGGCTGGGTCTACTGGGCGCTGCTGCCGGCGCCGTCGCAGCGCGGCCTGGCCATGCTGCTGCTGGCCAGCGTGTGGGCGCTGCGGCTCGGCGCCTTCATCACCTGGCGCAACTGGGGCCATGGCGAAGACCGGCGCTACCAGGCCATCCGCGCGCGCAACCAGCCGGGCTTCGCGTTCAAGAGCCTCTACCTCGTGTTCGCGCTGCAGGCCTTGCTGGCCTGGGTGGTGTCGGCACCGCTGCTGGCGGGCCTGGCGGGTGGGCGGCCGCTGCATTGGCTCGATGCGCCGGGGCTGGCACTGGCCGCGTTCGGCCTCGTGTTCGAGACCGTGGCCGACCTGCAGCTCGCGCGCTTCAAGGCCGTGGCCACGCACAAGGGCCGGGTGATGGACCAGGGCCTGTGGCGCCATTCGCGCCATCCCAACTACTTCGGCGAGTGCTGCGTCTGGTGGGGCCTGTGGCTCACCGCACTGGCCGGTGGCATGGCTGCGGCGTGGAGCATCGTGGCGCCGGTGCTGATGACGGTGCTGCTGCTCAAGGTCTCCGGCGTGCGCCTGCTGGAGCAGGACATCGCCGAGCGGCGCCCGGCTTACCGCGACTACATCGCCCGCACCAACGCATTCTTCCCCGGCCCGGTGCGCCCGCATGCGGATTGAGCGGTCGCGCCTGTGCGCCCTGCTGCTGGCCGCCCTGCCCGGCCTGGCGGGCGCGCAGGAGTTCGGCGTCACGCTGGACGACCAGCCCATCGGCACCCACCGCTTTACGCTCGGCGGCACGCCGCAGGCCCGCACGGTGCGCAGCGAAGCCGCGTTCGCCGTCAAGCTGCTGGGGCTCACCGTCTACCGGTACCGCCACCAGGCCAGCGAGCAATGGCGCGGCGACTGCCTGGCCGCGCTGGATGCCAGCACCGACGACGACGGCCAGCCCGGCAAGGTGCAGGCACAGGCCAGGGGCGACGTGCTGCAGGTCACCGGCCCGGCCGGCGCGCTGAGCCTGCCTGGCTGCGTGATGAGCTACGCCTACTGGAACCCGGCGATGCGCCTGCAGACACAGCTGCTCAACGCCCAGACCGGCCGCCATGAGGCCGTGCGCATCAGGCGCATGGACAGCGGTACCGTGGACGTGCGCGGCCAGCCTCGGTCGGCCGAGCGCTGGCGCATCGAAGGGCCGGAGCAGCCGATCGACGTCTGGTACACGCCAGCGGGCGACTGGGTGGGGCTGGATTCGACCGTGCGCAGCGGCAGGCAGCTGCGTTACCGGCTGCACTGACGGCTGCATAAACGGCTGCACAGACGGCTGAGTGGACGGCCGCATCACCGGCGCGTCGGACGCCTCAGACGTCCTGCACCAACTGCTCGAAGCCCCGCGCGCGGAACTGTTCCAGCACGAAGTCGACGAACACGCGCGTGCGCGCCGGCAACAGCTTCTTGGCCGGGTAGTACAGCGAGATCGGCCCGGCTTCTGCCGACCAGCCCGGCAGCACGCGCACCAGCGCGCCGCTGCGCAGCCAGGGTGCGGCGAACGGCATGGGCAGCAGGGCCACGCCCAGGCCCAGCAGGGCCGCCTGGCACATGGCCTCGGGGTCGTCGAACACCACGCGCGTGCGCTGGGCCGCAGCCGCCACCTCGCCATCGGCGCGGCGCAGCGTGTACTGGTAGATGCGGCCGTTCTGGCTGGAGCGCCGCACGATGCCGTCCAGCGCCGCAAGCCCGCTCGGATGGTGCGGCAGCGCGCGGCCCGCGAGGTAGGCCGGCGCCGCCACCGCCACGATGTGGATGCGGCCCAATGTGCGCGCCACCATGCCCGGCTTGAGTTCGAGCCCGCCGCCGATGCCGGCGTCGAAGCCTTCGCCGATCAGGTCGACCTGGCGGTTCTCGAAGCGCCAATCGGGCACCACGGCCGGATAGCGCCGCAGGAACTCGTCCAGCAGCGGCACCAGGTAGGCGCGGCCGAAGGCCTGGCCCATGCTCACGCGCAAGGTGCCGGCGGGCTGGCGGTCCTGCTCGGCCACGTGGCCCACCGCATCGGACAGCGCGGCCAGCGGGCCGCCGACCTGGGCCAGCAGACGCTCGCCGCCCTCCGTCAACGCCAGCCTGCGCGTGCTGCGCTGGAACAGGCGCACGCCGAGTTCGGCCTCCAGCCGCGCGATGTTCTTGCTGACGGCCGCCGGCGTGCATTCCAGCAGGCGCGCGGCCGCCGAAAAGCTGCCGCGCTCGGCGGATTTCACGAAGCACTCCAGGTGGCTCAGGGATGGCATGGCCACCATTTTCAATGGATGGTTGAAATTGATCCATCCCATTGATGGCTACCGCGATCAGGCCGCCGTGCCGACACTGCCAGCACCCACACCACTCTGGAGTTTCGACATGGCCCCGACCACCCCCCATTCCCCCGTCCTTGCCGGCAAGGCCGCCTTCGTCACGGGCGGCGCCCGCGGCATCGGCGCGGCCATCGTGCGCCGCCTGGCGCGCGACGGCGCGGCCGTGGCCTTCACCTACGCCGGCTCGCAAGCCGCGGCGCAAGCGCTGGCCGCCGGGATCGAGGCCGCCGGCGGCCGCGCGCTGGCCCTGCAGGCCGACAGCGCCGACGCCGACGCGCTGCGCGCGGCCATCGACCGCGCCGCCGCCCAGTTCGGCCGGCTCGACATCCTGGTCAACAACGCTGGCGTGGCCGTGATGGGCGAGCTCGACAGCTTCCGCCTGGAAGACCTGGACCGCACGCTGGACGTGAACGTGCGCGCCGTGTTCGTCGGCGTGCAGGCTGCCGCGCGCCACATGGGCAAGGGCGGGCGCATCGTCAACATCGGCAGCACCAATGCCGAGCGCATGCCCTGGGCCGGCGGCGCCGTCTACGCCATGAGCAAGGCGGCCATCGTCGGCCTCACCCGCGGCCTGGCACGCGACCTGGGCCCGCGCGGCATCACCATCAACAACGTGCAGCCCGGCCCCGTCAACACCGACATGAACCCCGCCGACGGCCCCATGGCGGCCGGCATGCACGGCCTCATGGCGCTGGACCGCCATGCCCACCCCGACGAGATCGCCGGCATGGTGGCCTACCTGGTCGGCCCGGAAGCCGGCATGGTCACGGGTGGCAGCCTGCTGATCGACGGCGGGTTCGCCGCCTGATTGCGGATTGACACAATTGCGCGGGCATGGCGCCCGGTATCCGGGGGTTTACCCGTTCACCAATCGATGCCAAGGATCGAAAGAATTTGTGCGCTTCCAATACCAAATAGGAGACAGCACATGACGATCACCCGGCGCCAGCTCGCCTTTTCTGCCTTGGGCAGCACGTTCCTGGCCGGCTGCGCCAGCCCACCCGCCATGCCGCGCACCGAGGTGTCGGCCGACCGGCTCGGCCGCATCGCGCCCGCGCTGGACGCGCAGGTGCGCATCGGCACCTTCGCCGGCGCGGTGTCGCTGGTGGCGCAGGACGGCAGGATCGTGCAGCACGAGGCCGTGGGCTTCCTGGACGCGGCCAAGACCCGGCCCATGCCGCGCGACGCCATCTTCCGCCTGGCCTCGATGACCAAGCCCATCACCTCGGTGGCCACGATGATGCTGGCCGAGCAGGGCCAGCTGAAGATCAACGACCCGGTGACCAACTGGCTGCCGGAGCTGAAGAACCTCAAGGTCGAGACGCCGCAGGGCGACGTGGCGCTGGCCCGGCCCATCACCGTGCAGGACCTGCTCATGCACACGGCCGGCTTCGTCTACGGCCCGGCCAGCCCCTCGCCGCGCATCGCCAAGATGTACGCCGACCTCAACATCGAATCGCTGGAGACCGACATTTCCGGCGACGAGATGCTCAAGCGCCTGGGCACCATCCCGCTGCTCTACCAGCCCGGCACCACCTGGTTCTATTCCATCGCCACCGACGTGCTGGGCCTGCTGCTCGAGCGCGTGTCGGGCAAGCGGCTCGATGCGTTGACGCAGGAACTGCTGATCGGCCCGCTGGGCATGGCGGACACGGCCTGGTGGGTGCCGCCGGCCAAGCGCGCGCGCCTGGCAGAGACGCTGGACAGCGACCCGCTCAAGGCCGCCATGACGCGCGCCTACCGCCAGGACAGCGACCCGGCCCCGCGCCAGTACCTCAAGGGCGGTGCAGGCCTGGTCGGCACCGGGGCGGACTACCTCAAGTTCGCGCAGATGGTGCTGAACGGCGGCACCGACGGCCGCACGCGCTACCTGTCGCGCAAGACCACCGAGTTCATGCTGTCCGACCACCTGGTCGGCAAGGCCGGCGTGCCCAACGCCACCACCGGCCCGGGCTACGGCTTCGGCCTGGGCTGGGGGGTGCGCCTGTACGACGGCGTGGGCTGGACGCCCGGCAGCACCGGCGACGCGATGTGGGCCGGCGCCTGGGGCACGAGCTTCTGGATTGACCCGCGCGAGCGGCTGGTGGGCGTGCTGATGGCGCAGTGCCCGTCCAACCGCATCCACACGCGGATGCTCTACAAGAACCTGGTGTACGGGGCGGTGTCCTAGCTCAGAACGTCGTGTCGATCCGGCGCTCCTGCTCCAGGCTGTGCAGGACGCGCTCCAGCGTGGCGCGGTCGCGCGCAGCCAGGTCGACGAACCGGCAACCGAAGTGGACCTGCTCGCCCGCCAGGAACGAGCGGTAGCTGCGGTGCGAGCACACGTCCAGCCGCAGGTCGGGCAGGCGCGCGCCGCCCAGCTCCAGCCGCACGCGCTCCAGGCGCAGCTTGGTCATGAGGTCGCGGTGCTCGCGCAGCGGGCCGCGCAGGCCGACGCCGCCCAGCGACAGGTCGTCCACCACCATCACGCGCTTCTTGCCCTCGGCATAGAACTCCGCCCGCAGCGACGGGCCCAGCGGCGCCTCCACGCGCACGAAGCGGCGCCGCTGCTGGCGCACGATGGCGTGGGGCGCATCGGCGGTGGCCTCCAGCGCGCAGCCTTCGCGCCGCTGCCATGCGACATGGGCGATGAACTGCACGCGCAATTCCTCGGGCGCCGCCACCAGCAACGCGGGGCCGGCGAGCGGCACCGCGGCGGGCTCGGCCTGGACGGTCCAGCGCAGTCCGGGCTCCTGCAGCCTGACCAGCCGGCCCGACACGCAGGTGCTGCCGCCCGCGGGGTACAGGGTGACCGGCTCGGCGCGCATGGCCAGGTTGCGCAGGGTGGCCACGATGGCCTGTGCGTCGTCGACATCGAGGGCGGTGCGGTCGATGTCGCGGTCGATGGGCTCGATGGTGGCGAGCGCCGGGTCTGCATCGGGGGGGCGATGCCAAATCGGGGAGGAAAGGCTGGTCATGCAGCGGGGGCTGGTGTTCGTGGGCATGCGAGGAAACGCACGCCTGCGGCAGATGGCCGGGGGCGGCTTTTGTAACACCCTTTCGCCGCGCGCCGGCGGTGCCAGGCGATGGGCGCTACAGGCGGTACGCGGGGCTTGATCTGCGGACGGGGCGGCCACGCGCATCCCCCTTGCGGCGCAGTGCCGGGCCGCCGGCCGCGGCCATCCGTGGCGCCGAGATCCCATCCCCTTGCCGCGCCGTGGCCCATCCGCAGCGGGCCCGCCCCGCCAACCGCGACAATAGCCCCCGCGGCCTGGACCTCCCCCAGGCCGTTTGCCTTGTTGCGAGCACACCGATGAACGAACAACCCCTGCCCTTCCTCTCCCGCCTGGCGCTGGCCATCGGGACTTTCTTCGCACTGCTGGGCGACGGCAAGCTGGCCGCCCAGGTCCAGGCCCTGCGCAATGGCACGCCGGCCCCTGCGCAGCCGCCTGCGCCGGCCCCGGTGCCGCCCCCGCCGGCGCCGGCCCCCTCGCCCGTGCGCGCCACCGCCCAGGTCGATGCGGCGCTGCAGCTGCTGGGCCTGCTGCAGCGCGAGGCGCGGCTGGTCGACTTCCTGCAGGAAGATATCGCCGCCTACTCCGACGCCGACGTGGGCGGCGCCGCGCGCCTGCTGCACGGCGGCGCGCGCAAGGTGCTCAAGGACACCTTCGACCTCGAACCCGTGCGCAGCGAGGCCGAAGGCGGCCGCCTGACGCTGCCCGCCGGCTTCGACGCGGCGGCCGTGCGCCTCACCGGCAACGTGGTCGGCCAGGCGCCGTTCACGGGCACGCTGCAGCACAAGGGCTGGCGCGCCACGGCGGTGCGGCTGCCCGCGCTGACCGAAGGCCACGACGCGCGCGTGATCGCGCCGGCGGAGGTCGAGCTTTGAGCGGCGCGCGGTACGCCATTGGCATCGACCTGGGCACCACGCACAGCGCACTGTCCTGGGTCGACCTGCAGGCCGAGGGCGCAGCCCCCGAGATCCTGCCCATTGCGCAGCAGAGCGGCCCCGGCGCCGTGCAGGACTTCGCGCTGCTGCCCTCCTTCCTCTACCTGCCGAACGCCAGCGAATTCGCGGCCAGCGACCTGGCCCTGCCCTGGAACCCTGCGCCCGACCGCATCACGGGCGAATGGGCGCGCAGCCATGGCGCGCTGACGCCGATCCGCCTGGTCTCCAGCGCCAAGAGCTGGCTCGGCCATGGCGGCGTGGACCGGCGTGCCGGTATCCTGCCGGCCGACGCACCGGCCGAGGTCGAACGCATCTCGCCGCTGGCGGCCAGCACGCACTACCTGCAGCACCTGCGCGACGCCTGGAACCACCGCCATCCCGAGGCGCCGTTCGACCAGCAGTCGGTCACCGTCACCATCCCGGCCTCCTTCGACCCGGCCGCGCGCGAGCTGACGGCCGAGGCCGCCCAGGCCGCCGGCATGCATGCCGTCACGCTGCTGGAGGAACCCCAGGCTGCGCTGTACAGCTGGATCGCCGGCAGCGCGGGGGATTGGCGCAAGCA
The DNA here is from genome assembly GCF_001422445.1 of Pseudorhodoferax sp. Leaf274. Taxonomy (GTDB): domain Bacteria; phylum Pseudomonadota; class Gammaproteobacteria; order Burkholderiales; family Burkholderiaceae_C; genus Pseudorhodoferax. The sequence goes on along the minus strand of NZ_LMNA01000030.1, from coordinate 124,505 downwards.
GGTGCAGGTCGGCGACGTGATCCTGGTCGTCGACGTGGGCGGCGGCACCAGCGACTTCTCGCTGATCGCCGTGACCGAGGAGGCCGGCAACCTGCAGCTCAACCGCGTGGCCGTGGGCGAGCACATCCTGCTGGGCGGCGACAACATGGACCTGGCGCTGGCCCACGGCGTGGCGCGCGGCCTGGCCGCCGAGGGCAAGACCCTGGACCCCTGGCAGATGCGCGCGCTGACCTACGCCTGCCGCCTGGCCAAGGAGCAACTGCTGGGCGATGCCGACCTGCAGAGCGTGCCGCTGGTCGTGCCCAGCCGCGGATCGAAGCTGATCGGCGGCTCGATCAAGACCGAACTGCAGCGCGCGCTGCTCACCACCATCCTGCTCGACGGCTTCTTCCCGGCCGTGGCCAGCGACGCGCGGCCCGTCAGCCGTCCGCGTGCCGGCCTCACGCAGATCGGCCTGCCCTATGCGCAGGACGCGGCCGTCACGCGCCACCTGGCCGCGCTGCTGGGCCGCCAGCTCGGCGCCACGGCGCAGCTGGCGGGCTTCGCGCAGGCCGAGGCCGCCAGCTTCCTGCACCCCACTGCCGTGCTGTTCAACGGCGGCGTGTTCAAGTCGGCGCTGCTGGTGCAGCGCGTGCTGGACACGCTCAACGCCTGGCTCGCCGCCGACGGCGCACCCGCCGCGCGGCTGCTGCAGGGCGCCGACATGGACCACGCCGTGGCGCGCGGCGCCGCCTACTACGGCCAGGTGCGCCAAGGCCAGGGCATCCGCATCCGCGGCGGCACGGCACAGGCCTACTACGTGGGCATCGAGTCCAGCATGCCGGCCGTGCCGGGGCTGGAGCCGCCGGTGCAGGCGCTGTGCGTGGCGCCCTTCGGCATGGAGGAAGGCTCGGAGGCGCCGCTGCCGCCGCAGCAACTGGGCCTGGTCGTCGGCGAATCGGTGCGCTTTCGCTTCTTCGGTTCTTCCACGCGGCGCGAGGACCGGCCCGGCACGCTGCTGGATTTCTGGACGCCAGACGAATTGCAGGAGCTGGCGCAGATCGAGGCGACGCTGCCGGCCGAAGGCCGCGCCGTCGGCGAGGTCGTGCCCGTGCAACTGCGTGCGCGCGTGACCGAGGTCGGCACGCTGGAGCTTCTGGCCGAAGCGGCTGGCGGCGCGCACTGGAAGGTGGAGTTCGACGTCCGCGGCGAGGGATGACCGCCGCGTTCTGCATCGGCATCGACCTGGGCACCACCCACACGGTGCTGGCGTTCGCGCCGCTGAACGCGGACATGGGTGGCGACATCGCGGTGTTTGCGGTCCCGCAAAGCATCGCGGCCGGCGAGGTCGCCCCGCAGCCGCTGCTGCCCTCGCTGCGCTTCCATGCGGCCGAGGGCGCGCTGGCCGCGGCCGACCTGCCCTTGCCCTGGGCATCGGAGGAGAAGGCCATCCTCGGCGCCTTCGCACGCGAACTCGGCCAGCAGACGCCGGGCCGGCTGGTCGCCAGCGCCAAGAGCTGGCTGTCGCACCCGTCGGTCGACCGCACGGCCGCCATCCTGCCCTGGGGCGCGCCCGACGAGGTGCCCAAGGTCTCCCCGCTCGAGGCCAGCGCGAGCTACTTGCGCCACCTGCGCCAGGCCTGGGACCACGCCCATCCCGGGGCACCGCTGGCACGGCAGCCCACCGTGCTCACGGTGCCGGCCTCGTTCGACGAGGGCGCACGCCAGCTCACGCTGCAGGCGGCCCAGCTGGCCGGCCTGGGTGCGGTCCACCTGATCGAGGAGCCGCAGGCCGCCTTCTACGACTGGGTCTTCGCGCACCGTGCCGACCTGGCCGCGCATCTGGCCGGCACGCGCCGCCTGCTCGTGGTGGACGTGGGCGGCGGCACCACCGACCTGACGCTGATCGAAGTCACGCTGGACGCCCAGGGCCAGCCGCAGCTCGCGCGCACCGGCGTGGGCGACCACCTGGTGCTGGGCGGCGACAACATGGACCTGGCCCTGGCGCGCTGGATCGAGCCGCGGCTGTCCGGCGGCACGCCGGGCCAACGGCTCAGTGCCATCCAACTGGCCCAGCTCACGCAGCGCTGCCGCAGCGCCAAGGAGCGCCTGCTGGCCCCCGATGGCCCGCTGGAAACCACGGTCACGCTGCAGGGCAGTGGCAGCCGCCTGATCGGCGGCGCGCGTTCGGCCCTGCTGACCCGCGCCGATGTGGACCGCCTGCTGGTCGAAGGTTTCTTCCCGCAGGTGCCGGCCGATGCCCAGCCCCGGCGCGCCCGCGGCGCGTTGGTCGAATTCGGCCTGCCCTACGCCAGCGACGCGGCCATCACGCGCCACATCGCGGCCTTCCTGCAGCGCCAGGGCGGCGCCCTGCCCGACACGGTGCTGCTCAACGGCGGCGTGTTCCATGCCCAGGTGCTGCGCGAACGCCTGCTGGCCACGCTGCGCAGCTGGCAGCCGGCAGGCAGCACGCCGATCCGCCTGCTGGACGCCCCCCGGCTCGATGCCGCCGTGGCGCGCGGCGCGGTGGCCTATGCCATGGCCCGCGCCGGCAGCGGGCCGCGCATCCGCAGCGGCGCCGCGCGCGCCTACTACCTCGCGCTCGACGACGGCCAGGGCGTCTGCGTGTTGCCGCACGGCACGCCCGAAGGCGAGACGGTGCGGCTGGACGCGCAACGCTTCAGCCTGCGCCTGGGCCGGCCGGTGCGCTTCAACCTGGCCACCAGCGCCGTCGACCTGCGGCACCGCGCGGGCGATCTCGTCGCGCTGCAGGACGGCCTGCAACGCCTGCCGCCGATCGCCACCGTGCTGCAGCCCAAAGCCGCTGCGGCCGGCGGCGCCGCCGCCGAGGTGCAGGTGCTGCTGGACGCGCAGATCACCGAAGTCGGCACGCTGGAGATGCACTGCGTGGCCGCCGACGCGCCACGCCAGCGCTGGCGGCTCGAATTCCAGCTGCGTGGCGACGCCGCCGCACAGGATGCCGATGTGCCCGTGGCCGCCCACCCGCGCCTGGCCGAGGCCCTGGCCGCCATCGCCCGCGTCTACGGCGACAAGAAGCAAGGCGTGGAAGCCAGGGAAGTGCGCCAGCTGCGTGCCACGCTGGAGCGCCTGCTCGGCGAGCGCTCCACCTGGCATGCGGCCCTGCTGCGCACGCTGTTCGGCGCGCTGCTGCAGGGCGCCAGGCGGCGCCGCCGCTCGCTGCAGCACGAGCGCACCTGGTTCAACCTGGTCGGCTTCACGCTGCGCCCCGGCTTCGGCGACGCGCTGGACGGCTGGCGCATGGCGCAGATGTGGGAGCTGTTCGGCCCGGGCATCGCGCACAGCCACGACAGCCAGCAATGGTCCGAGTGGTGGCTGCTGTGGCGCCGCATCGCGGGCGGGCTCGACGCCGAACAGCAGCAGATGGTGTTCGAGGTCATCGCCTACTACCTGCAGCCGCCGGGCGGCACCGACATCGCCACGCCCGAGGGGCCGGCCATGCAGGCGCTGGACGAACTGCTGCGCATGGCGGCTTCGTTCGAGCGCATCTCTCCCGCCCACAAGACGCAGTTCGGCCACTGGCTGCTGCAGCGCCTGAAGTGCGGCGCCACGGCCGAACTCTGGTGGGCGTTGGGCCGCCTGGGCGCGCGCCAGCCGCTGTATGCCAGCGTGCACCATGTGCTGCCGCCCGCCACGGCGCAGGATTGGCTGGCGCAGGTGGCGGCCATCGCGCCGGACTGGGCCCGCAACGAGGCCGCGGCCTTCGCCGTGGCCCAGATCGCACAGGCCACCGGCGACCGCGCACGCGACCTGCCCGAGGCCCTGCGCCTGCAGATCGTTGCGCAGCTGCAGGCCGCCCACGCCGCCCCGAGCTGGGCCGCGATGGTGCGCGAGGTGACGGTGCTGGACGAGGCCGACCAGCGCCGCGTGTTCGGCGAGGCGCTGCCGCCGGGGCTGGTGCTGCTCCCGGCGTGACCCGGCGTCGCACGGGCCGGACGGCGGGGCCGGGTCGCACCCGAAATCAGCAAGCCACCGGGCGATCGGTGGTGGCCCGGATGTTGTCGATGCGGGTGGCGTCCGTCACGATGTCCGCCTTGTAGCCATCCGCCGTCGTCAGCCCGACGATGCAGGTGTTGCTGGTGCTGAGCAACCGGGTGACGGAATACGTGGTCCCGCCGAAGCTGATGGAAGCCGATCCGCTGGCCAGGCAGAAGTTGCCGTACTCCATGTCGCGGTTCACGCTGTAGAGGCAGCGCGTGGCGCTGTTGAACTTGAACGGGTCGTTAGACGCATCGAGCACGACTTCGCCGTTGGCCGAGCCGGTCCACGTGATGAACGAGCGGCTCTGCCCGCCGCTGCTGCCGCCCGTCGATCCTCCGGCCTGGTTGCCGGCGCCTGTGCTGTCAGACGCGCAGGTCTGCCCCCAGCCCTGGACCCCTACGGTCAGGTTCATGCGGCTGCCGTTGTTGCAGCTGAACACCGCGACAGGGCTGCCGCCCGTGCCGCTGGCCAGCGTGACGGCGCCGATGGTCACGCCGTTGCGCAGCACGTTGCCGCCGCTGTCGACCACCAGGCCCGACAGGCGCACGCCGGACCGGTCCACCACCGTGCGGGTGGCAGCAGCCACCTGAAAGCGTTCGTCGTCGCTGTCCAGCACGACCGTCCCGTTGCCGTTGCCCTGGAACGTGAGGTAGCCCGTGCTGTCCGCGCCGCCGGTGCCGGTGGCCGCGCCAGCGCCGGTGGAGCCTCCCGAAGCCGGCGCGGCGCAAGCGTACGAATAGGTGTTGTCGGCCTGGAACGTGATGTCCATCGCCGAGCCGTTGAGACAGCGGAACGCCGCGATCTTCGTGCCGTTGCTGCCGTCGACCAGCTGGACCACGCCCACCTGTCTGCCTTCGACGAAGACGCGCGCATCGCTGTCCACCGTCATGCCGCGTGCCTGTTTGCCGCTGCGGTCCTCGATCTGGCGGCTGTCCGAGACGACGCGGAACTCCTCGTTGTCGGCATCCACGACCACGGCCCCGTTGGTGCTGTTGTTCCAGTTCACGTAGCCGCCCGTGCCCGATCCCGAGCCTTCGTCTTCGCCCCCTCCACCGCATCCCACCACGCCCGTGGCCACCAAGGCCAGTACCGTGACGGGATGCCTCCAACGCTGTTGTGCTGCTCGTGCCACGCCAATTCCCTCGCTGCTGGTTGATGAAGCGCCGAGTGTGTGGAACGCATCGCCGACGGCCGTCATCCAAACGGGTATTGACGCGGGACACGGCGCGGCAGGAGGCTGGCCCCCGCCGCCGAGCCCGGTGCTGCTGCGCTGGTGATCCAACGCGGCGCCAGCCGCGTACTGCACGCAACCCACCGCCGGAGCCATCGCATGCCACTGTCCCTAGCCGCCATCGCCTACGCCGTCAGCGCCCTCGTGTTCCTGGGGCTGGACGCCATCTGGCTGGGCAGCATGGCCGAACGGCTGTACCGCCCGGGCATCGGCCACCTCATGGCCGAGCGCTTCGCCGCGGCACCGGCGGTGCTGTTCTACGTGCTGTACGTGGGCGGCATCGTGTTCTTCGCCATCGCTCCAACGCTGGAGTCGCGCCGCCCGGTGCTGGCCGCGCTGGGCCACGGGGCGCTGCTGGGCCTGCTGGCCTACGCGACGTTCGACCTGACCAACCAGGCGGTGCTGAAGGACTGGCCCTGGCATGTGACGCTGGCCGACCTGGCCTGGGGCAGTTTCGTGACCGCCATGGCGGCGGCGGGCGGTGCCGCAGCAGCCCCCTGGCTGCACGCGGCGGTGTTCAAGAACTGAGGGCCAATTGCCCTGGCGCGCTGCGCATCTTTGCGCACCGCCCTATACCTTCGGGCATCTTCGGGCATCTTCGGGTAACTGTGCGGTGGTGTACCGGCATGGGCACCCCACCGCACAGGGGCCGCGCGCCCTATATCCCGACCAGCGAACCCAGCGTGCGCGCGAACCAGCCGTTGAACTCCAGCCGCCCTTCGATCGAGGCCAAGCAGATGCATTCGCTGCCGGCCTGCACCACGGGCTGGTGGTGCACCTGGGTGTCGGCCGCGTCGAAATCGCCCGCGCTGAACTGGGCCCGGCCATCGTGGAAGCTGCCGTGCAGCACCTGGGTCAGTTCCCGGTCGCTGTGCGTGTGCTGGGCCAGGTACATGCCGGCCGCGATGCGCAGCAGCAACACGTTGGCAGCCGGATCGTGCGGCACGCGCACGCGGGCGTAGCGCATGCCAGGCGCCATCCAGCGCCAGCGGGTGATGCGGCAGCCGGCCAGCGCCCGCGGCCAGTGCGCACCGGCCGGCAGCGGCGGCAGGCCGCGCACGGGCACGGCCGCAGGCACCGCCTGCGGCGCGTCGATGGCCTGCAAGGCGCGCGCCAGCGCATCGTCGCGCAGTGGCGCGGGCGCCAGCTCCTGCAGCAGCGCGCCGCCGGCGGCTTGCAGCACGCGCAGCTGCTCCTGGCAGTGCGCACAGTCCTCGACGTGGCTGGACAGCACCAGCGCGGGGGCGGTCGGCAACTGCCCTGCCGCCAGGGCCAGCAACAAATCGTCGCCGGGGTGGTGTTGGATGCTCGCGGTACTCATGGTGCGGGGTCTTCGAACGCGGCCAGCAGCCGGCGCAGGTGGTTCACGGCCAGCCGCACGCGCGACTTGACCGTGCCCAGGGGAATGCCAAGCCGCTCGGCGATGCGCGCATGCGGCTGGTCTTCGTAATAGGACAGCTGCAGCACCAGCGCCTGCTCGGGCGGCAGCTGGCGCAGCGCGGCCTGCACCTGGCGCTCCATGCGCTGCGCGTGCAGCTGGGTGGCGGGCTCGGGTGCGGCATGGGCCAGGGTGTCGATGTCGACATCGTCCGCCTGCAGTGCGGCGGCGCCGCCCTGGCGGCGGAAGCGGTCCACGCGCAGGTTGCGCGCGATGGTGAACACCCAGGTGGCGGCGCCGGCCTGGGCCGCGTCGAACAATGCGGCCTTGCGCCACAGCAGCACCATGGTCTCCTGGGCCAGGTCTTCGGCCAGCGCATCGTCGGTGCCGGCGCGCAGCAGGTAGCTCTTGATGCGCGGTGCGAAATAGGCGAACAGCTGGCCGAAGGCCTGGCGGTCGCCCGCCTGTGCGACCGCGTTCAGCCAGTGGGCCAGGTCTTCGGGGCTGGGAACGGCGCTGCGCGAACCGGGTGGTGGCACGATGGACAAATGGCTGGGGCGCAGCCCGGACGCGACGGGCTCCGTCGGTGCGGATGGCTGGGGCTGCTGTGGGCTCATGGTCCATCTTACGCAGCGGCCCCTGCACCGGATCACTGCGGAGATCCAAATGCGGCGCGGCCGCGTAGAAGGCACCGTCAGACGGCAAACAAAATGGGCCCCTCGCCTCCAAGGATCTTGCGCATGCAGCCAGCACACACCTTGTCCCCTGCCATCGCTGCCACGGCCGGCGGCCAGCCGCTGCGCGTGGCGGTGGTCGGCAGCGGCATCGCCGGCCTGTCGGCAGCCTGGCTGCTGGCCCAGCGCCACCATGTGGAAGTGTTCGAGGCCGACCGCCGGCCCGGTGGCCACAGCCACACGGTGGACGTGGCCCAGCCCGGCGGCTCGGTGGCGGTGGACACGGGCTTCATCGTCTACAACGAACCGGCCTACCCCAACCTCACCGCGCTGTTCGCCCACCTGGGGGTGCCCACGCAGGCCACAGACATGTCGTTCGGCGTGAGCCTGGACGGCGGCGCGCTGGAGTACGCGGGCAGCAGCCTGAACACCTTGTTCGCGCAGCGCAGCAACCTGCTGCGCCCACGTTTTTGGCGCATGCTGCGCGAGCTGCTGCGCTTTTATCGCGAGGCGCCGGGCCATGCCAAGGCCGCCGGCCTGCAGCCGCTGGACGACTACCTGGACCTGCAGGGCTACGGCGCCGCGCTGCGCGAGGACCACCTCTATCCGATGGCCGCGGCGATCTGGTCCACGCCGGCGGCGCAGGTCGGGCGCTACCCCACGGCGGCCTTCGTGCGCTTCTGCCAGAACCACGGCCTGCTGCAGGTGAACGGCCGGCCGCAGTGGCGCACCGTGCAGGGCGGCAGCCGCAGCTATGTGCGCCGGCTCACCGAGGGCTTCGGCGAGCGCCTGCACCTGGACACCGCCGTGCTGGAAGTGCAGCGCGACGCGGCAGGCGTGCGCCTGCGCACCCGCCAGGGCTGGCATCCCGAGCGCTTCGACCAGGTGGTGCTGGCCTGCCACGCCGACCAGGCGCTGCGCCTGCTGCCCGACGCCAGCGGCGAGGAGCGCCATCTTCTGGGCGCCTTCGGCTACAGCCGCAACCTGGCGGTGCTGCACAGCGACCCGGCGCTGATGCCGCGGCGCCGCGCGGTCTGGTCGGCCTGGAACTACCTGGCCGACCGCAGCCACCCCGATGCGCTGTGCGTCACCTACTGGATGAACCGGCTGCAGGGCCTGCCGGAAGACCGGCCGTTGTTCGTCACGCTGAACCCTGCGCAGGCGCCGCGGCCCGAGCACCTGGTGCGCACCGAGGTCTACGAGCACCCGCTGTTCGATGCCGAGGCGCTGCGTGCCCAGGCCCGGCTGTGGTCGCTGCAGGGCCAGCGGCGCAGCTGGTTCTGTGGCGCCTACTTCGGCGCCGGTTTCCACGAGGACGGCCTGCAGGCCGGCCTGGCCGTGGCCGAGGCGCTCGGCGGTGTGCGCCGGCCCTGGACGGTGGCCGACGAATCGGGCCGCATCGTGCTGCCGGCCGCCACCGATCCCACCCGGGCGGCCAGCGCATGAACAGCGCGCTCTACACCGGCACGGTGATGCACCAGCGGCTGCGCCCGCTGCGCCACCGCCTGCGCTACCGCATGTTCTCGCTGCTGCTGGACCTGGACGAGTTGCCGGCCCTGGCCGCGCGGCTGCGGCTGTTCTCGCTGGACCGCTTCAACCTGTTCAGCTTCCATCGGCGCGACCATGGCGCGGGCGAGCCCGAAGGCCCGCGCGCGCATGTGGAGCGCCAGCTGCGCGCCGCCGGCCTGCCCGTGGGCGGCGCCATCCGCCTGCTGGCGATGCCCCGCATCCTGGGCTATGCCTTCAATCCGCTGGCCGTGTACTTCTGCCACGCGCCGGCCGGCGGCCTGCAGGCCATCCTCTACGAAGTCAACAACACCTTCGGCGAGCGCCACAGCTACCTGCTGACCACCGGCCCCGAGGCGGATGCGCCATGGATCACGCAGCGCTGCGACAAGCGCATGCACGTCTCGCCCTTCCTGCCGCTGGACATGCACTACCGCTTTCGCGTGCGTCCGCCCGGCGAGCAGCTGTCCATCGGCGTGCAGACCCACGACGCCGCCGGCGCCGTGCTGCTGGCACGGCTGGATGCCCAGCGCCGCCCGCTCACCGATGGCGCGCTGCTGCGCGCCTTCTGCACGCACCCGCTGCTCACGCTCAAGGTCATCGCCGCCATCCACTGGGAGGCGCTCAAGCTGTGGTGCAAGGGCGCGCGCCTGCATCCCCGCCCCGCCGCTCCGGCCGAGCCCGTCACCTTCGTCACCCGCCCTTCGCCCGACCACACGCCATGAAGCCTGCCACCGACCTGCTGGCCCACGCCGCCGCGCCCACCCCACCTGCGACCCTGCCGCAGCGCCTGCTGCGCCAGGCCCTGCACAGCCAGCTGGCCGACCTGGCCTGCGGCGAACTCACGGTGGTGCTGCCGCACGGAGAACGCGTGCTGGCGCGCGGCGCTGCGCCCGGCCCGCAGGCGCAGCTGGTGCTGCACCGCTGGCGCCCGCTGCTACGCCTGGCCGCCCAGGGCGACCTGGGCCTGGCGCGTGCCTGGCGCGACGGCGACTGGTCCACCCCCGACCTGGTGGCGCTGCTGCAGTTCGGCGCAGCCAACGACCAGCAGGCCGGCAAGCGGCTGCAGGGCAAGGCCTGGTCGCGCCTGCTGGCCAGGCTGGCGCACCTGCGCCGCGGCAACACGAAGCGCGGCAGCCGCGAGAACATCGCCTTCCACTACGACCTGGGCAACGCCTTCTACGCCCAGTGGCTGGACGCCAGCATGCTGTACTCCAGCGCGCTGTACACGCGGCCCGACGCCACCTTGGAGCAGGCGCAGGCCGAGCGGCTGAACCGCATCGTGGAACTGGTCGATGCGCCGCAGGGCGCCGATGTGCTGGAGATCGGCTGCGGCTGGGGCGCGCTCGCGCTGGCACTGGCGCAGCGCCGCGCTGCGCGCGTGACGGGGCTCACGCTGTCGACCGAACAGCTGGCCTTCGCGCGCGAGCGGGCGCTGGCCGAGGGCTGCGCCCAGCAGCTGGACCTGCGCCTGCAGGACTACCGCGACGTGCAAGGCCGCTACGCGCGCATCGTCTCCATCGAGATGGTCGAGGCCGTGGGCGAAGCCTGGTGGCCCACCTACTTCGCCACCCTGCGCGACCGGCTGGCGCCGGGCGGCCACGCCGTGCTGCAGGCCATCACCATCGCCGACGCGCACTTCGAAGGCTACCGGCGCGGCGCCGATTTCATCCAGCGCTACATCTTCCCGGGCGGCATGCTGCCCTCGCCCACCGCACTGCGCGAACAGGCCGCGCGCGCCGGCCTGGTGCTGCAGCAGGAACTGCTGTTCGGCGACAGCTATGCCGCCACGCTGGTGGAATGGCGCCGCCGCTTCCTGGCGGCCTGGCCGGCCATCGAGGCCCAGGGCTTCGACCTGCCGTTCAAGCGGCTGTGGGAGTACTACCTGTGCTATTGCGAGGCCGGGTTTCGCAGCGGGCGTGTCGACGTGGGGCTGTACACGCTGCGCCACGCGGCCGACGCGCCGGCTCAAGGCGGCGCGGCGCCGCACTGACGCGGCGAGGGCCGCGGCGCTGGCGGCGCCGTGCTTGCCCATAGGGATGCTGGAAGAGGTGCCGGCCGAGGCCCGCGTCCAGCATGACTCCGGACACTGTCCGCCAGAGGCGGCCCTTCCTATCCTGCGTGCGCCGCGGCCGCTGCCGGCCGCTACCACACGGAGGTTCCATGCCACATCCCGCCGAGGGGGGCCGCTCCCCTGACAGAACCTGGCTGCAACACGCCGCCATCGGTCTCGCCATCGCCGTGCTCGTGGCCTGCGGCGGCGGAGACGGCGCAGACGATGGCGGTTCAGCGCAAGGCCCGGGCACTGGCACTGGCACTGGCACTGGCACTGGCACTGGCACGGGAACAGGAACCGTGACCGGCACGGGTTCGGCCGCCATCGCCGTCGACACCAACCCTTTGCGCGCCACGCTGGTTGCCGACACCGCACGCACCGTCACGCAGCGCATGCCATTGGAGGGCGGCACGCTGTCGGCCATCGGCGCCGACGGATCGGTCTACACGCTCACGGTGCCAAACAACGCCCTCACGGAACCCACCGAGATCAGCCTCACGCCGCTGGGCAGCCTGGCGGTGGACGGGCTCGCCAGCGATGCGGCCTACGGCGTGCAGCTCGGCCCGGACGGTGCGCAGTTCACCAACTACGTGACGCTGACCATCACGCCCCCACCCGGTGCCAGCGTGCCGGTCGAGCGCCAGCTGCCGATCGGCTGGAGCGGCGAGAACAACACCGTGGCCCTGGCCGCGCTCGACCCGACCCGGCGGGAGACCAGCCTCAAGCTGCTGCACTTCAGCGGCTACGCGCTGCTGCTGGCGCGCCAAGGCACCAATGCCACGCTGGAGCCGGCGCGCCACCGGCTGGGCGGCGACGCCGAGGCGCGGCTGCAGAGCCTGACGGCCGAGCGGCTGCTGCAGGAACGCCAGCGCCAGCTGCTGGGCCAGACGCCGGCCGAACTCAACCTGGACGACATCTTCAAGGCCTACGACGAGGAAGTGCTCCAACCGCGCATCGCCGCCGCCGGCAGCAGCTGCGCGGCCGGCCGGCTGGCCATCCAGACAGTGCTGGGCCGCAGCCGCCAGCGCCAGCTGCTGGGCTACCCGGACGACGCCTACAGCCAGAGCGCGCTGTATGGCGACATCATGGTCCAGGCCACCGCCGCCTGCACGCGCGAGGAGTACGCGCTGTGCCGCGACGAGCACATCGTCACGCGCATGCTGCCCTACTACCTGGGCCTGTCGCGCCAGGCCCAGCTGCTGGGCCTGGCCGGCAGCCCCGGCGTGGCCGACCCGGCCTGGCTGCAGGACGCCGAGGCGGCCACGGCCAAGTGCCTCAACTTCGAACTGCAGATCGATTCGCAGATGGTGCTGACCGAGGGCTCCGACGTGGACGCGCACACGGTGCGCGAGAGCGTCAGCGCGCGCGTGCCGCTGCCGTTCAACCTGGGCATCGCCTTCTACGCCAGCGGCGGCTCGTACGTGGCCACCTCGCCGGCGGCCGTGCCGCTGAGCTCCAGCGGCTACAGCGTGACCTATGGGCACACCTGCGCGTCGGTCAACAGCACGACGCCGGTCGACGCCACCGTGTGGGGTTCGCTGGGCTTCACCGCACGCCAGGGCGGCGTGGCGCAACGCGCCGAGGTGCAGGATTTCTACCTCACGCCCGCCGTGGCCCCGACCGGCCTGGGCTCCAGCTACAGCGTGACGCTGTCCTCGCCGCGCAATCCCACGGGCTGCGAGCAGCCGTCCACCACCACCGACCACGAAAGCTGGGTCACCGCGGCCTTCCCGACATGGATCCAGCCGTTTGCCGATCCCACGCTGGCGATGGCGATCCGCGACTGGCGCATCGTCGGCGGCGACGTCATGGCCACCAAGGAGTTCACCACGCGCAGCGACCCCGATGCCAGCGAGAACGTGACCGTGAACACCCAGATGGTGCTGTTCCACAAGCCGGCGCCGTGATGGCGCGGGCGCATCAACCGATGCGGGCGATGGGCGCCCCGGCCCCCACGTAGGCACCGGGCTCCAGCAGCCGGACCAGCCGGCCGGCCCGGTGCGCCAGCACCTGGGTTTCCATCTTCATGGCTTCCATGATGGCGACGAGTTCGCCCTCCTGCACCTGCGCGCCGTCCTCGGCCTTCCACGCGGCCACGGTGCCGGCCACCGGGGCGGCAACTGCCGCTGCATCGGCCGCGGGGGCGCTGGCCGGCGCCGTGGAGGCGGCCGTGGAGGGCGCCGCAGCCTGCAGGCCACCCAGCAGCGCGGCCGGCAGGGCCAGCATCACGCGCCGGCCGTCGATCTCGGCCACCGTGCGCAGCAAGCGGCCATCGTCCTGCGGTTCCGCGCGCAGGGCCGCGGCCAGGTCGTTCGCGAAGTCGGTCTCGATCCAGCGGGTGTGCACCTTGAAGCCGTCGCCACCGGTGAAGTCCGCATGGGCCATCACCGCGCGGTGGAACGGCAGCACCGAAGCCAGGCCCTCGATGCGGAATTCCTTGAGCGCGCGGCGTGCGCGTGCGATGGCCTGCGCGCGCGTGGCGCCGGTCACGATGAGCTTGGCCATCATGGAATCGAACTGGCCGGGCACCACAGAGCCCGAGACCACGCCCGAGTCCACCCGCACGCCGATGCCGCCCGGGGCCTCGAACACGCGCACCGGGCCGGGCGCGGGCAGGAAGCCGCGGCCCACGTCCTCAGCATTGATGCGGAACTCGAACGCATGGCATTGGGGCACCGGGGTTTCGGTGATGGACAGCGGCAGGCCGTCGGCCACGCGCAGTTGCTCCACCACCAGGTCGATGCCCGCCGTCTCCTCGGTCACCGTGTGCTCGACCTGCAGCCGCGTGTTGACTTCGAGGAACGAGATCGCACCAGCGGCGCTGAGCAGGAATTCGACAGTGCCCGCGCCGACGTAGCCCGCACGCGCGCAGACGTCCTTGGCCGACTGGTGGATGCGTTCGCGCTGCGCGTCGGTCAGGAACGGCGCGGGCGCCTCTTCCACGAGCTTCTGGTTGCGCCGCTGCAGCGAGCAGTCGCGCGTGCCGAGCACGACCACGTTGCCATGGGTGTCGGCGATGACCTGGGCCTCGACGTGGCGCGGCTTGTCCAGGAACTGCTCGACGAAGCATTCGCCGCGACCGAACGCGGCGATGGCCTCGCGTACTGCGGACGCGTAGAGGTCGGCCACTTCATCCATGCGCCGCGCCACCTTGATGCCGCGGCCGCCGCCGCCGTAGGCCGCCTTGATGGCGATCGGCAGGCCGTGCTGCTGGGCAAAGGCCAGCACCTCGTCGGCGCCCTGCACCGGGCCGGGCGTGCCGGCGACCAGCGGCGCACCGACCTCCAGCGCCAGCCTGCGCGCCTGCACCTTGTCGCCCAGCGCGGCGATGGCCGAAGGCGGCGGGCCGATCCAGGTGAGGCCGGCGTCGAGCACGGCCTGGGCGAAGCCGGCGTTCTCCGACAGGAAGCCGTAGCCTGGGTGCACGGCGTCGGCGCCGCTGCTCTTGGCCACGGCCAGCAGCTTGCCGATCGACAGGTAGGTGTCGGCCGGGCGGCTGCCGTCCAGGCCATGCGCCTCGTCGGCCACGCGGGTGTGCAGCGCGTCGAGGTCGGGGTCGGCGTAGACGGCGACGGACTGCACACCGTAGTCGGCGCAGGCGCGCGCGATGCGCACGGCGATCTCCCCGCGGTTGGCGATGAGGACTTTGCGCATGCCGCCGGGACGCCCCAAGGCATGCGGCGCCTCCTCGGGGGGCAGCGAAGGATGCGCGGCGACGAGCGTGGGGGTCATGTTCATGGCGTGATGGGCGCGAACGGCCGGATGGGGTTGAAACGGATGCGGGCGCCGATGGGGATCTGCCCTGCGAGATCGAGGTGGTGCGGCGCCACGGCGCCGATCACGGGGTAGCCGCCGGTCAGCGGATGGTCGGCCAGGAACAGCACGGGCTGGCCGCTGGCCGGTACCTGGATGGCGCCCAGCGCCGTGCCTTCGCTGGGCAGTTCGGCGGGCTGGCTGCGCGCCAGCGGCTGTTCGCCCGCCAGCCGCAGGCCGACGCGGTTGGACTGCGGCGTGACGCTCCACAGCTGCTGCGCGAGTAACGCCACCGCCTCGGGCGTGAACCAGTCGGTGCGCGGGCCCATGACCACGTCGAGCACGACGATGTCCTGCGCGGTCGGCAGGTCGCCGGGCGCCAGTTCGGGTGTGCCCACGGTGCCGCGCACCGCCGGCCGAACCGCCAGGCGGTCGCCCGTGCGGATGGGATCGGGGCCGACCTTGGCCAGCGTGTCGGTCGCGCAGCTGCCCAGCACGGGCGCCACCGCGAAGCCACCACGCACCGCCAGGTAGGAGCGCACGCCGGCGCGCGGGGCACCGACGACGAGCCGGTCGCCATCGGACAGCGCCAGCGCCTGCCCTCGTGGCTGGGGCCAGCGCCGGCCATCGGGCGCGACCAGGTGCAGCGGCCCGTCGGCGCCGGCCACGGCCAGCACGGTGTCGCCCTGGCTGCACAGCTCGAAGCCGCCGTCGACGATCTCGATCGCCGCCGCGTCGCAAGGGTTGCCCACGGCGCGGTTGGCGGCGCGCAGCGCGCCCTGGTCCAGCGCGCCGGAGGCCGACACGCCCTGCCCGGCCTGGCCGTGCCGGCCCAGGTCCTGGAACACGGCCTGCAAGCCGGCGTTGCGCACTTCGAGCACCGCACCTGCGGGGCCGGCAGCCATGCCCGGGGCCGGCGCGGCGGTGCCCGCGACGGCCGGCGCCACGGCATGTGCCGCGGTGCGGGCGCGCGGCGGCCGGCGCGCCGCATCGACGAAGCGCACGCGAAAGCCGGGCTGCAGCAGCGCGGGCACCGCCTGGGCCAGGTCCCACATCGGCGTGTGCGTGACGCCCAGCAGCTGCCAGCCGCCCGGGCTGGCCTGCGGATAGACCGCGCTGAAGGTGCCCGCCAGGGCCACGGCGCCGGCCGGCACGCGCGTGCGCGGCGTCTTGCGGCGCGGCACGTCCAGGCGCGGGTCGCCGCCGCTCAGGTAGGCGAAGCCGGGCGCGAAGCCGGTGAAGGCCACCGTGTAGTCGCTGCCGGTGTGCCAGGCGATCACCTCCTCGCGCGTGGCGCCCAGGATCTGCGCGACCTCGTCCAGGTCCTCGCCGTCGTAGTCGACTTCGATCTCGATGCGGGTGCCGGCGCGCTCGACCTGACGGTCCAGCCGGCGGCCGGCGATGTCCTTCGCCAGCGCCGCAGCGGACACGGCCGCCGGCCGGTACCGGACCAGGATGGTGCGCGCGGCGGGCACGAGTTCGTCCACGCCCGCGATCGGCCGCTCCTGCAGCGAGGCCAGCAGCGCCAGCGTCTGCGGCAGGTCGTCCAGCTCGACCAGCAGCGCGTCCAGGTTGACGGGCAGCAGGCGCATCATGCAGCCGCTTGCGCGAAGGGGCGCACGGCCACGCCGGCCTGCTCCAGCACGGCGCGCACCTGGCGCGCCATCTCCACCGCGCCGGGGCTGTCGCCGTGCACGCAGATCGAATCGGCCTGGATGCGCACGCTGCTGCCGTCGATGGCGGTGACCACGCCCTCGCGTGCCAGCCGCAGCATGCGCGCGGCGACGAGCCCGGCGTCGTGCAGCACGGCGCCTTTCTCGCGGCGCGAGACCAGCGTGCCCTGCGGCGTGTAGGCGCGGTCGGCGAAGGCCTCGGCCACCACGGCGAGGCCGGCCTCGCGCGCCCAGCCGACCAGCGGCGCACCGGCCAGCGCCACCAGCACCAGGCCGGGGTCGATCGCGCGGATGGCGGCGATCACGTCGCGCGCCTGGCGCTCGTCGTGCGCGATGGTGTTGTACAGCGCGCCGTGCGGCTTGACGTAGCGCACCGTGGTGCCGGCCACCTGGGCCAGGCCCTGCAGCGCGCCGATCTGGTAGATCACGTCGGCCTGCAGGTCGCTGCTGGCCACATCCATGTTGCGCCGGCCGAAGCCGGCCAGGTCGGGGTAGGACACGTGGGCGCCCACGGCCACGCCGCGTTCGGCGGCCGCGCGCAGCGTCTTCAGGATGCCGGCCGCATCGCCGGCATGGAAGCCGCAGGCCACGTTGGCGCTGCTGACGATGGACAGCATGGCGGCGTCGTCGCCCATGGTCCAGGCGCCCAGGCTTTCGCCGAGGTCGCTGTTGAGGTCGATGTGCATGGTGGGTTCCTTCAATGGAGTTGGCCGCCGGTGACGCGGACGTCGGCGCGCACCGTCAGCGCGGTGCGCAGCAGCACCTGCAAGGCCTGGACCTGGGTCGCCAGCGCCATGCTGGGCGCACCGGGATGGAGCGCGGCCTGCTCGGGCAGGCAAGGCACGTGCACGAAGCCGCCGCGCGCGGCGGCCAGCGCGGGCCGTGTGGCCAGCCGGTGCATGAGCGCATAGAACACGTGGTTGCAGACGAAGCTGCCGGCCGTGTTGGAGACCGAGGCCGGGAGCCCCTGCGCGCGCAGTGCCTGCACGATGGCCTTGATCGGCAGGCTGCTGAAGTAGGCCGCCGGGCCCAGAGGCTCGACGGGTTGGTCGATGGGCTGCTGGCCGGCGTTGTCGGGGATGCGGGCGTCGTCGCAGTTCACCGCCACGCGCTCGGGCGTCCATTCGGTGCGGCCGCTCGCCAGCCCCAGGCCGACGACCAGTTGCGGCATGCCGTGGGCCAGCGCCTCGTCCAGCCGCTCGGCCGCGCGGCCGAACACGCAGGGCAGTTGCACGGCGCGCACGGTGGCGCCTTCGCACACCCAGCCGTCCAGCGCGCGCGCCACTTCCCACGAGGGGTTGACCGTGTCCCGGTCGAAGGGCTCAAAGCCCGTCACCAGCACGTGGCCGTTCGCAAGAGTCATGTCGCGGTCCTCAGCGGAACATCAGGAAGTACAGCAGGAACACGTTGCACACCAGCAGCGCCAGCGCGGTGGGCACCTGCGCGCGGATCACGGCGTTCTTGTCCGGCAGCTCCAGCAGCGCGGCGGGCACGATGTTGAAGTTGGCCGCCATGGGCGTCAAAAGCGTACCGCAATAGCCCGACAGCATGCCGATGGCCGCCATCACGGCCGGGTCGCCGTGGTACATGCCCACGAGCACCGGCACGCCCACGCCGCCGGTCATCACCGGGAAGGCTGCGAAGCCGTTGCCCATGATGATGGTGAACAGCGCCATGCCGACCACGTAGACCATCACCGCGATGAAGCGCAGGTCCATGTTGATGTAGGTGGTGGTGACGTGGGCGACGGCCTTGCCCACGCCAGCGTCGGAGAACACCAGGCCCAGCATGCCCAGCATCTGCGGCAGGACCAGCGCCCAGCCCAGCGCGTCGGTCAGCCGGCGCGATTCGCGGATGCCCTGCACGGGCGTCTCGCGCGTCAGCCAGCAGGCCAGCGCCAGTGCCACCACGCTGCCGATGCCCAGGCTCACCAGCGTGGTGTTCTTCGGGTCCAGCAGCGGGACGCCGCCGAACACCAGGTACTTGGCCGACACCGTGCCCAGCATGGTGACCAGCGGAATGGCCAGCGCCGGCACGAACAGCTTGTGGCCCAGGCGCTGCACGCTGGCCAGCGTCTGCGCGGCGCCGCGTTCCACGTGCCGGCCGATGCCCACGCCGCCGAAGGCCGCGATCAAGGCCATCACCACCACGCCCACGCCGACCCACACCGGCGGCAGGCTGTCGCCGACGAGAAACACCAGGGCGTACAGCCCCCAGAAGAATGCGCTGGAAAAGCGCCGGCTGTGCTGCCGGTCGGCCAGCGTCATCAGCGCGGTGACGGCCAGGATGCCGCCGACCAGGTCGTACAGGTGCTGGATGGACAGAGTCATGCCGACGCTCCCTTGGCGGCGGGCATGGCAGGCTCGCCGCTGGCCGCGCCGTGCTGGGCGACCTCATGGGCCAGCATCCTGTCGAGGCGCTTGAGCCGCCAGGCGTGGATCGCAAACGCGCAGACCGCCGTCGGCAGGCCCCACAGCGCCACGTGGAGCGGCTCGACCTCGATGCCGGCTTCGCGCAGGAAGGTGGTCATCAGCACGACGGCGCCGAAGGCCACAAAGATGTCTTCGCCGAAGAACAGGCCCACGTTGTCGGTGGCGGCGCAGAACGCGCGCAGCTTGTGGCGCACGCGCTCGGGCAGCTTGCCGTGGCGGGCCTCGGCGGCGCCTTCGGCCATGGGCGCCAGCAGCGGCCGCACCATCTGCGGGTGGCCGCCCAGGCTGGTCAGGCCGATGGCGGCCGTCAGCTGGCGTGCCGCCAGGTACACGACGAGCAGCCGGCCTGCGGTGGCCGAGCGGATGCCGCTGATCCAGTTCTGCGCGTGCTGGCGCAGGCCGTGGCGCTCCAGCAGGCCGATCACCGCCAGCGGCAGCAGGATGATGAGCGGCAGGTTGCGCGTCTTGATGAAGCCGGTGCCGATCGTGGCGAGGATCCTGTCGAGCGGAAAGCCCGCGGCCAGGGCCGTGGTGACCGCCGTGACGATCACGACCAGCATGGGGTTAAAGCGCAGCACGAAGCCCGCGATGATGACGGCCACCCCGAGCAGGGGCCAAAGGTTGATGGTGGGGGTCACACGTAAGCTCCTGCCAGAACGTTCAACGATCAATGTATTTTGATCTACTTAAAAATTGTTTTGTTGAACAATTTTCTGGATTCTCGCGGCACCCCTGCACAAGAAGATCCGGACTAACCCTATATCGTTGAACAAAACAGGGGCGGTTGCCGCCGTGGGTCTGTTACAACCGCGGCCCGAGCCGATCTCCGCAATGCCGCAGGATCCCCACCGCATGACCACCGCCACCCCGCCCGCCCTGCCCGCCGAAACCCTGAGCGAACGCGTTGTCGAGCAGTTGCGCCAGAGCATCACGCAGGGCGTGTTCGCGCCGGGCCAGCGCCTGTCGGAGCAGGCCTTGAGCGACGATCTGGGCGTGTCGCGCAACACGCTGCGCGAGGCGTTCCGCACGCTCGCCAAGGACGGCCTGGTCAAGCACGCGCCCAACCGTGGGGTGTTCGTGGCCATCCCCAGCATCGCGTCCATCATCGACATCTACCGTGTGCGCCGGCTGATCGAGTGCCAGGCGCTGGCACAGGCCTACCCGCGCCACCCGGCCAAGAAGCGCATGCGCACGGCCGTGCAGGCCGCGCTGCGCGCGCGCGAGACGGGCGACTGGCCGGCCGTCGGCACGGCCAACATGGAATTCCACATGGCCGTGGTCGAGCTGGCCGACAGCGAGCGGCTGAACGGCATGTTCGCGCCGGTGCTGGCCGAGCTGCGGCTGGCCTTCGGCCTGTTGCAGGACGCCGAGTTCCTGCACGCGCCCTATGTCGACATGAACGTGAAGATCCTGGAAGCGACCGAGGCCGGCCGCTACGCCGAGGCTGCCACCACGCTGCAGGACTATCTCGTCCATTCGGAGCGCATCGTGCTGGCGGTCTACGCGCGCCGGCTGGCAGAGACGGGCGCGGTCGGCTGAGCGCCAGCCTGGGAGGATATTGGCGCGGCCGCCACAATCGGCGCATGCCCTCCCACCCATCCCGTCGAACCGCCCTGCTCGGTACCGCCAGCCTGCTCGCCCTGCCCGCACTGGGGGCCGCGCCCGCCAGGAAACAACTGCCGCCACCGCCCGATGTCTGGCCGCGTCCCGCTGCCGTGCCCGGTGGCGTGGCGCGCCTGTCGCTGGGGCCATCGGCCACGCGCCCACAGGCCCATGCCGGCGAGGTGCCGCTGCTGGTCGTCGGCGACGCCATCGAGTGGACCGCCGTGGTCGGCATCGCGCTCGCCGCGCGGCCGGGCGAGGCCTCGATCACCGTGGCCGAGGCCGGCGAGCCGCCGCGCCGCCTGCCCTACCGCATCGCGCCCAAGAAGTACCAGGAGCAGCGCCTGACGGTCTCGCCGCGCACGGTGGACCTGTCGCCCGAGGACCAGGCCCGCTACGAGCGCGAGCGCGAGCACCTGGCCGGCGTCATGGCCACCTTCAGCCCGGGCGTGCCCCGGCAGCTGCAGATGCAGGTGCCCGTGCCGGGCCGGCGTTCCAGTTCGTTCGGCCTGCGCCGCGTGTTCAACGGCCAGGCGCGCAATCCGCACAGCGGCATGGACATTGCCGCGGCCACCGGCACGCCGGTGCGCGCGCCGCTGGACGGCCGCGTGGTCGACGTCGGCGACTATTTCTTCAACGGCGGCACGGTGTGGCTGGACCACGGCGCGGGGCTGCTCAGCATGTACTGCCACCTGAGCGCGATGGACGTGAAGCCGGGCGACCAGCTGCGCGCGGGCGATGCGTTCTGCGCCGTCGGCGCCACCGGCCGCGTGACCGGGCCGCACTTGCACTGGTCGGTGATGCTGAACCGGGCGATGGTGGACCCGGCCCTGTTCATCCCGGCGTGAAGCCGGTCCGCCGAGGCGGACCGCCAGCGCTCAGGGCCGCGCCAGAGGTGTGGGCCGCGTGAGCACCTCGGGCCGCAGGATCTCGTCGAGCTGCTGCTTGGTCAGCAGGCCCTTGGCCAGCACGATGGCATAGACGCTGCCGCCCGTGGCGTGCGCCTCCTGCGCCACGGCCGTGGCGTTGGCATAGCCGATGTAGGGGTTCAGCGCGGTCACGATGCCGATGGAGTTGGCGACCAGGCCGCGCAGGTGCTCGGTGTTGGCGGTGATGCCGTCCACGCAGCGCGAGGCGAGCGTGAGGCAGGCGCTGCGCAGGTGCGCCACGCTCTTGAACAGGCTGTGCGCGATGATGGGCTCGAAGGCGTTCAGTTGCAGCTGCCCGGCCTCGGCCGCGAAGCTGACGGTGATGTCGTTGCCGATCACCTCGAACGCCACCTGGTTCACCACCTCGGGGATCACCGGGTTGACCTTGCCCGGCATGATGCTGGAGCCCGCCTGCATGGCCGGCAGGTTGATCTCGTTCAGGCCCGCGCGCGGGCCGCTGGACAAGAGGCGCAGGTCGTTGCAGATCTTCGACAGCTTGACCGCCACGCGCTTGAGCACGCCCGACAGCTGCACGAAGGCGCCGCAGTCCTGCGTGGCCTCGATCAGGTTGGGCGCGGTGACCAGCGGGATGCCCGTGATGCGCTGCAAGTGCTTGAGCACCAGCGGCGCATAGTCCGGGTGGGCCGTGATGCCGGTGCCGATGGCCGTGGCGCCCATGTTGATCTCGCAGATCAGCAGCACCGCCTCGCGCAGGCGATGCTGGTCTTCCTCGATCATCACGGCGTAGGTGCCGAACTCCTGGCCCAGCGTCATGGGCACGGCGTCCTGCAGCTGGGTGCGGCCCATCTTCAGGATGTCCTTGAACTCCTCGGCCTTGCGCGCGAAGGACTGGCGCAGCACCTCCATCGCATCGACCAGGCCGGCGATGCCGAACCAGGTGGCGATCTTGAGCGACGAGGGATAGACGTCGTTGGTGCTCTGGCCGATGTTGACCTGCTCGTTGGGGTGCAGGTGCTGGTACTGGCCCTTGGCATGGCCCAGCAGTTCGAGCGCGCGGTTGGCGATGACCTCGTTGGCGTTCATGTTGGTCGAGGTGCCGGCGCCGCCCTGGATCACGTCGACCACGAACTGCTCGTGCAGCCGTCCGGCCAGCAGTTCGTCGCAGGCGGCGGAGATGGCGTTGCAGCGCACCTCGTCCAGCAGGCCCAGCTCGTGGTTGGCGTGGGCCGCCGCCTGCTTCACGCAGGCCAGCGCCTTGATGAGTTCGGGGTAGATCGAGATCGCGGTGCCCGTGATCGGGAAGTTCTCCACCGCGCGCAGCGTGTGCACGCCGTAGTAGACGTCGGCCGGCACCTCGCGGTCGCCCAACAGGTCGTGCTCGATGCGGTACGCGGGGGTGCTCATGCGGTACTCCTGGTCAAAGACGCGCCAGTGTAGGAGCGCGTCCGCGGACACGGCATGCCGTGTTTGCATGCCGGGCTGCGGCGCGGCGCCTGAAGGCCACGCATACAATCCGCGCCTCGCTAGGGGTGCTGGCCCGGGAAACCGGGCGGGCTGAGATGAAACCCTTCGAACCTGTACCGCCGTGCACACGGCGGGTTTGAGGTAATCCTCGCGCAGGGAAGCATTGACCAGATTGGCCGCGCCACCGCCCCGGTGGCGACAAGAGCGGCCGCCACGATCCGGCAGGCCGACCTGCTATGACGTCGAAAGCGTTGTGGCAATGAACCGTTTTTCCTTCAGACCGCATGCCCTGGCGGGCGCTGCGGCGCTGCTGTTCGCCTCGGCGACGAGCGCCCAGACCGCAACCCCCACGCTGCCCACCGTGAGCGTCGAAGCCGGCAAGCAACTGCCGCAAGCGGACGTGACCGGCTTCGGCGAGCAGCCGCTGCGTGAACTTCCGCTGTCGGCCACCGTGGTCGACGCCCAGGCGCTGCAGGCCAGCGGTGCGCGCCGGCTGGCCGACCTGACGCAGTTCGACGCGTCGGTCACCGACGCCTACAACTCGCCCGGCTACTGGGACTACCTGAGCATCCGCGGCTTCACGCTGGACAACCGCTTCAACTACCGGCGCGAGGGACTGCCGATCAGCGCCGAGACCTCGATCCCGCTGGACAACAAGGAGCGCATCGAAATCCTCAAGGGCACCAGTGGCATCCAGGCCGGCACCAGCGCGCCGGGTGGGCTGGTGAACTACGTGGTCAAGCGGCCGACGGAGAAGGACCTGCGCAGCGCGACCGTGGAAGTGTCCGGCCGTGGCGGCGTGCTGGGCGCGGTCGACCTGGGCGGGCGCTTCGGCGTGGACCGTGTGTTCGGCTACCGCTTCAACGTGGCGCACGAAACGCTGCGCCCGCGCGTCGACGACCTCGATGGCCGGCGCAGCCTGGTGGCATTGGCTGCCGACTGGCGTGTGGGCCGCGACACGCTGGTGGAGGCCGAGGTCGAATGGAGCCGCAAGTCGCAGCCCAGCCAGGCCGGCTACAGCCTGCTGGGCAACGTGCTGCCCCCCGTGCCCAGCCCGCACCTGAACCTGAACAACCAGCCGTGGTCGCAGCCCTCGGTGTTCGGTGCGCTGACGGGCACGCTGCGCATCGAGCAGGCGTTGAACGCAGACTGGCGCTGGTCGGCGCAGTTGGGGCAGCAGCGGTTGAAGACGGACGACCGGTTGGCGTATGCGTTCGGCTGCGATGCGGAAGGCAACTACGACCGTTATTGCAGCGACGGTACCTACGACATGTACGACTTCCGCAGCGAGAACGAGCGACGCCGGCTGACCGCTGCGCAGGTCAAGCTCAAGGGCAAGCTCACGACGGGCAGCATCGCGCACGACCTGTCCGCCGGACTGCTGTCCTCCCGCGTGCGCAACCGTTTCCAGGACCAGGCCTACAACTACGTGGGAGAAGGAAATGTGAATGGTTCGGCCGTCACATCGCCCGACCCGTCGCTGACAGACTTCAACACGAACCGCGATGAGCGCTCGCTGGAACTCTCGCTCCAGGACACTGTGCGCTGGTCGCCGCAGTGGACCACCTGGCTGGGCCTGCGCCACACGCGCCTGGACCGCGAGAGCGTCCGCACCGACGGCTCTCGCCCCACCGGTTACGACTCCAGCCTGACCACGCCGTGGTT
This sequence comes from Pseudorhodoferax sp. Leaf274, assembly GCF_001422445.1. Classification (GTDB taxonomy): domain Bacteria; phylum Pseudomonadota; class Gammaproteobacteria; order Burkholderiales; family Burkholderiaceae_C; genus Pseudorhodoferax. The sequence goes on along the minus strand of NZ_LMNA01000030.1, from coordinate 100,182 downwards.
GGCGTTGAGTTACCAGATCCAGGGCGGCCCCCTGCTTTACGCGAGCTATGGCCAGGGCGTGGAGTCGTATCTGGTGCCGAACAAGAGCAGCCAGTACTTGAACCCGGGCGTGGCACTGCCAGTGCGCAAGTCGCGCCAGCAGGAGATCGGCGCCAAGGGGGGCGATGCCGCGTGGGATTGGCAGCTTGCCTTGTTCCGCATCGTCCGCCCGGTGACGAACATCGAAACCTGCGGCAACTGCACGGGCGCCTACGACGGCGAAGCCGTCCACCAGGGCCTGGAGGGCACGCTGGGCTGGCGTGGCGGCCCGTGGCGGCTGGACGGTGGCGCCACCGTGCTCGACGCCAAGCGCCGCGGAAGCGTGGACACCGCCATCAATGGCACGCGCCCCGTGAACGTGCCCAAGTTGGTCTTGCGGGGGCGGGCCTCGTATGCGGTGCCCAGCGTGCCCGGACTGGCCGTGGACGGCACGGTGGTGCACGAAGGTCGCCGCTCCGTGCTCACCGATGCCTCGGTCGAACTGCCGTCGTGGACCCGCTTCGACGCCGCCCTGCGCTATGCGACCCAGCTCGGGGGCGTGGCGACGCACTGGACGCTGGGCGTCGAGAACCTGCTGGACCGCCGCTACTACAAGGAATCGCCCACCCAGTTCGGCCACGTCTACCTGTTCACCGGTGCCCCGCGCACGCTACGGCTTGCCATGCAGGCCGATTTCTAGGCGCAGCGCCTGCAGAAGCCCAGAAAAATAACGCTATAATCATGGGCTTCCGTTCCTCAATAGCTCAGTTGGTAGAGCGCCGGACTGTTAATCCGTAGGTCCCTGGTTCGAGCCCAGGTTGAGGAGCCAGAAATTCACCGATCTTTTCCTCAATAGCTCAGTTGGTAGAGCGCCGGACTGTTAATCCGTAGGTCCCTGGTTCGAGCCCAGGTTGAGGAGCCAGAGAAGACGAGGCCCCGTGTCCCAGGATGCGGGGCCTTTCGCTTTGTTGCAGCGCTTGCATCGGCAGTGTCCGGCCCCATGTTCAACAGCATGAAGACCTCGCACTCCACCCTTTCCGAACTCGCACCGGTCCGCGTCCTGGCTGCATTGCTGGAGCGGCTCGAACACAGTGCCATTCCGGTCGATGCCGCACAGTACCGGGCCGTCGTGGCACGGTTGGATGCAGCGCTGCGCACGGCGAAACCGAGCGATGCACTGCGGGATTTGCTGGCCGAACATCCAGCAGCCTCAGAGTTGTACGAAAATACGCGTTACGAGGTCGCTGGCCTGTGTCGCTCGCCATTGGATGCATCCGTGGCAGCCGAGCAGCAGGCCAGGACCGTGATCCAGCGCGCAATGCAAATACCCAGGGAGAGTTCCGCCAATGGCCAAAGCTGAAGTGAAAACCGCAATCTTGGCTGACGGGCTACGCTACAAGACCAAGGTCTCCGGTTCGCCCTTCACCGCAGGTACGTCGATGGGCGGCTCCACGATGTCATGCTTCTTGTGCGGCAAGCACCGCCTGCGTTCCCAACTGGGCACGCGCAAGGTCATCGGCAAGTCGCAAGCCGTCTGCGCACCCTCGTGCAAGGAACTGGACGAGTTGCTCGCCCGTTGAGCCCGGCAGCGATCGCGCTGCCAGTACGTTTCAATCTTCGCGAAAGACTCCGCCACCCATGCGTGGCGGGTTTTTCTGTGCCCGCGTGAAATCGCTGCCTTGCAGCGGTGCAGGCGTGACCTGAACCGCCAGTGTCGGGCCAGGATCGTGCGGCAATCGTGTGCTGTACTGCAGCCCGGCGTACTCGTATTGCACCTCGTAGCCGACGACCTGCGGCTGCAGCACGCCTTGCAGCGTGCAATGCCGCACCTGCTGCATCTGCGGCACGGGCCTTCCTTCGACACGGTCACCCCACAGGGCACCCAACACCGCACCGAACAAGGTCGCCAGTGCGCGCCCTTCGCCACTGCCGACGCCATTGGCTGCCACACCGCCCACCGCCATGCCAAGAAAGGCGCCGGTGCCGGTGTTCTGCTGCGGCGCCACCTCTTGCTCGACACGGCACACCTGCTGCGCCAGCGTACGCGCCTGCACCACAGGCACGGCCGACAGCACCTGGGCCTGCTCCTGCGCCATGGACACCGAGGCAGCCCCGACCCACAGCACCGCTACCATGCACATCCATCGCTTGTTCATCGCGGCAACTCCAGGGCCATGCCCCATGGAATGGAAACGTCATTATGGTGACGGCCGGCCGGGCATGCGCCGTCCAACCTCGTGATACAGGAACCTCCATGCATTACCGCCCCCTCGGCAAGAGCCCCCTGCGCGTTTCCACGCTGTGCCTCGGCACGATGATGTTCGGCGACCAGACGGCGCTGGCCGAGGCCAGCGACATCGTCGCGCACGCCGAGGACCACGGCGTCAACTTCCTGGACACGGCCGACGTCTACAAGCAGGGCGCGTCCGAAGAGATGCTGGGCCGGATCCTGGCCGGCCGGCGACACCATTGGATCGTGGCGACCAAGCTGGGCAACAAGATGTCCGATGCGCCCAACCACAGCCACTACTCGCGCCACTGGGTGATGAGCGAGGTCGAGAACAGCCTGCGCCGGCTGCGCACCGACCACATCGACATCTACTACCTGCACCGCGACTTCGAGGGGCTGGACCTGGAGGAGCCGCTGCGCGCGATCGACACCCTGCTGCGCGCCGGCAAGATCCGCTATTGGGGGCTGTCGAACTTCCGCGGCTGGCGCATCGCCGAAGCCGCGCACCTGGCGCAACGCCTGAACATGCCGGGCCCCGCCGTCTGCCAGCCCTACTACAACCTGCTCAACCGCATGCCCGAGGTCGAGATCCTGCCAGCATGCCGCCACCACGGGCTGGGCGTGGTGCCCTACAGCCCGATCGCGCGCGGCATCCTTTCGGGCAAGTACCTGCCGGGTGCCACGCCGGCCGCGGACAGCCGCGTGGGCCGTGGCGAGAAGCGCGTGATGGAGACCGAGTTCCGCGACGAATCGCTGCAGGTCGCGCAGGCGCTGCAGGCGCACGTGCAGGACCGCGGCATCACGCTGGCCCAATTCGCAACGGCCTGGGTGCTGGGCAGCGGCGCGGTGTCTTCGGTCATCGCCGGCCCGCGCACGCTGGCGCAGTGGAAGGACTACCTTCCGGCGCTCGACCATGCCCTCACGCCTGAGGACGAGGCCGTCGTGAACCGCCTCGTGCCCCCGGGCCACCCCTCCACGCCCGGCTACACCGACCCCTCCTATCCCGTGGTCGGCCGCCAGGCCAGGGCCGGCTGAAACCTGCAGGGCGAACACGACAAATGTCACGCCCTGCGCGACGGGCTGCGGCGCCATGCCTTGTGGCTGCCATGGCCCCCGCCTACATTCACGGCGACGGCGGTGCGGCCAGTGCCCGCACCAGACAGATCGGCAGTCCAACGTGCCGGCGCCGTCGCCAGATTCCTCCCAGAGCGCCCCGCGCGCCGTCCCGATTTGGCCGCTGTCCTACAGACGCTCCAAAGCGGCCAAAGTACAAACTCCCCACAGCAACAACACGCTTCACCGGAAGGAGCCAGATGATCAAAGTCGGCATCGTGGATGACCACGCCATCGTGCGTTCAGGTCTGCGGCAGTTCTTCTCGGACCACGTGGATCTGCGCGTGGTCGGCGAAGCCGCCAGCGGTCGCGAAGCCATCGACCTGGTCCGCAACACAGAAATGGATGTGCTGCTGATGGACCTGTCCATGCCCGGTCAGACCGGCATCGACGTCCTCGCCATGATCCGCGCCAAGGCGCCGGATCTGGGCATCCTGATCCTCTCGGGCTACCCGGAGGAGCACTATGCGATGAACCTGATCCGCCAGGGCGCCAGCGGCTACCTGAACAAGGAATGCGACCCGATGGAGATCGTGAACGCGATCCGCACGGTGGCCATGGGCCGGCGCTACATCACGCCCGCCGTGGCGGAGCTCCTGGCCCAGCAGATCAACCGCAAGGGCGACGAGGCGCCGCACGAGCAGCTGTCCGAGCGCGAATTCCAGGTCTTCCTGAAGTTGGCCAAGGGCGAGACCGCAGGCGACATCGCCAAGACCTTGTCGCTCAGCGTGAAGACTGTCAGCACCTACCGCACACGGCTGATGGAAAAGCTCAACCTGAGCTCCAACAGCGACCTGACCTACTACGCACTCAAGAACAAGCTGATCGATTGAACGAGTGGCCTGGTGCCACACATGAAAAAGGGGCTCGCATCGAGCCCCTTTTCTTTTGGCGCAGACCCGAGGGGCCTCAGCCCCAGCGCACATCCTTGTCGTCCGTCGCCGGCTGCACGTCGAACTGCATCCGCACCGTCTGCGGCCCCAGTTGCAGATCGACACCTTCGGCCTGCGCCAGCGCCGTCACGTCCGACCAGGTCAGCGGCCTGTACGCCTTGGCGCGCTGTGCAGCACCCTCGGCATCGGGCGCCGGCACCAGCACCATCGACAGGTGCGCCACCGCCCCTTCGGCATTGGCTTCGATGCGCACCTGAGAGGGCGCGGCCGCGGCATCCGTCAGCGCCATGAGGCAGGCTGGCACCAGCGTGCGCAGGCCCAGGCGCGCCACGCGCGCATGCACCGCCTGCGTCGTGTCCAGCACCGTGAAGCCACGGAACGACAACTCCGTCGTCAGCAGATGCAGGCAATCGGCGACACCGGCGCCCAGAGCCACCTGCTCGCCTTCATGCGGCGCCAGCCAGCCCATCAAGGCCACGCATTCGCTGCTGGCCGACCGCGCCAGCGTGTTCATCTCGCTGCAGTTGCGCCGCAGGGCGTCCATGTTGGGTGCCGGCGCCTGGACCCTGCGCTCCAACAGTGAAGCGACCATGCTCACGGGCTGCAGCGATCCGGCGATCTGGTGCCGTATGGCAGAACCCATGCGGCGCAGCACCGCATAGCGGGCGGCTTCCTCGGCAAGCGACGCCGCGTCGTCGGGGGCCGGGCGGGCGGCAGGCGCCGCCTCCAGGGCATGCAGCGCGGCAGATGACATGGACCAACACTCCCCAATGTGAATCGATGCACGACGGTAGCGTGCACGACCCCCTACTTGCAGTCAGGTTTGGACACCAGCCCTTGTAGGCGGCCGCCGACACCTGCGGCACAGGGGGAATGGCTCAGCGCCGTGCCAGCCGGCGCCAGATCAGGCCCAGCATGGTCAGACCGATCGCGACGAAGCACAGGAACGACCAGTTCGCGATCGAGCCGCCGAGGAAGGTCCAGTCGATCGCAGCGCAGTCGCCGCCGCCTGCAAAGATCATCGGCACCGCGCGCTTGAGCGGGAAGGTCTCGATCATTCCGTAGAAGTCGCGGCCGCAGGTCGCGATCTCGGGCGGGTACCACTGCAGCCAGCTCTGCCGCGCCGCAACGAAGGCGCCGAATCCGGCGATCACCAGCGTCACCAGACTGCCCGCCACATGGGCCCCGCGCGAGCGCAGCATGGCGGTGATCCCCGCGACGACAGCCACCAGCACGAGGGCGTAGCGCTGCACGATGCACATGGGGCACGGCTCCAACCCAAGGCCGTGTTGCAGGTACAGGCCGTAGCCCAGCAGGGCGATACAGACCAAACTCACCAGGGCCAGCACCTTGCGCGGTGCCTGGTCCAACATTCGCAGCAGCATTCCCACCCTTTCTTGCGACGTTTCTTGTAGCGGGGCCATCCAGCGGATGGCGACCCGTGATTGTCGGCGATGGGATTGCAGCTGCCGCGCTTTGGTTCCCGCCGGGGGGCGGGAAGCGCGTCAGTCGTCGCGGCGCCAGCGCCGGCCGTAGCCGTAATCGGGCCGGCCATCGTAGCCGGGACGAACGATCACCACCGGCGGCCCGACCACGGGCGGCGCCACCACCACCGGGCGGCGGTAGCCGTAGTAGCCCGGGCCGACGGGCGCCACCACGCAGCCGCTCAACGCAGCGGCGGCCAGCACGGCAAGCAGGGACAGGCGTTTCATGCGGATCTCCAGTGACAGCAAAACCAGATGTGCATTCAACGGCCCGGCGTCCGCCAGGACGACATCGACCGCATGAAGTTCTGTAAAAAGCGGTAGCACGGCGTGTTGGACGGAAACATGATGGACAACATTTATTTTCACATCCGATTTATGATGCATGTCATTTATCAAGATCGGAGCACCCGCCATGCCACGCGTGTCCCAGCAGCAGACCGACCAGAACCGCATCGCGATCGAGAAGGCCTCGTCCCGCCTGTTCCGCGAGAAAGGGCTGGACGGCGTCAGCGTGGCCGAAGTGATGGCCGCGGCCGGGCTCACGCACGGCGGCTTCTACGGCCACTTCTCGTCCAAGGACGGGCTGGCGGCCGTGGCCTGCGCCAAGGCGTTCGAGCAGTCCGGCGCACGCTGGGACCAGCGTTTCGCCGACCTGCCCGAGCCCGGCGAGCGCCGCCGTGCCTACGTCGAGGGCTACCTGGCCACGGCCACGCGGGACCGCCCCGGCAGCAGCTGCACCGCGGCCGCACTGGCCGGCGATGTGGCGCGTGCGCAGGCCGACGCCCCCGTGCGCGCGGCCTACCTCGACGGCGTGAAGGCCATGGCCGCGCGCCTGGCCAGCCTGCAGCCCGATGCCGGATCGCCCGAGGCCGGCCAGCGCGCCTTGGCCGAGATGGCCACGCTGGTCGGCGCGCTGCTGCTCTCGCGTGCCACCAAGGGCGACCCGATCTCCGATGCGTTGCTCGCCAGCGCACGTGCCCAGTTGCTGCAGCAAGGGGCGGAGTCGTGAGCGCCGTGGCAGGTGCGCTCGCCGCACAGGCCCGCTCCCAGCGGCTGCTGCAGGGGCCGGTGCTGGCCACGCTGCTGCTGCTGGCTGCGCCCAACCTGGTGGTGATGCTGGCGCAGGCCGCGGCCAACTTCCTGGAGAGCTACTTCGTCGGCCTGCTCGGCGTGGACGCGTTGGCCGGCGCCGCCCTGGTGTTCCCGCTGGTCATGCTGATGCAGACCATGTCGGCCGGCGGCATGGGCGGCGGCATCTCCTCGGCCATCGCGCGTGCCATCGGCGCTGGCGATACGCACAAGGCCCAGGCACTGGCGCTGCACGCGCTGGTCATCGCGCTGGCGTTCGGCGTGGCCTGCATGCTGGGCGGGCTGCTCGGCGGGCCGCTGCTGTACCGCGCCATGGGCGCCACGCCGGCCGTGCAACAGGCCGCCCTCGCCTACTCCAACGCCATCTTCGTCGGCGCCATCTTCCTGTGGCTGGCCAACGGCATGGCCAGCGTGCTGCGCGGCAGCGGCAACATGGCATTGCCGGCTATGGTGCTGTCCGGCGGCGTGCTGTTGCTGCTGCTGGCCTCGCCCGTGCTGATCTTCGGCTGGGGCCCGATCCCGCCGCTGGGCATCACGGGCGCGGGCCTGGCCCTGGTCGTCTACTACGTCGCCGCGGCCGCGGTGATGCTGGTCTCGGTGTGGCGCGGCAACGGTGGCGTGCAGTTGCGCCTGAACCACCGGCTGCGCTGGGCGCTGTTCCGCGACATCCTGGGCGTGGGTGCGCCGGCCATCGTCAACAACGTGACGCTGAACCTGTCGGTGCTGACGGCCACGGCGCTGGTCAGCCCGCTGGGCAGCGAGGCACTGGCCGGTTTCGGGCTGGGCATCCGGCTCGAATACCTGCAGATCCCCATCGTGTTCGGCTTCGGCGCGGCGATGGTCGCCATGGTGGGCATGAACACCGGCGCCGGCCAGCTCGTGCGCGCGCGCCGCGTGGCGTGGACGGGCGCACTGCTCGCCGCCGCGGCCACTGCGCTGGTGGGCCTGGCCGCCGCGCTGTTCCCCGCCGCCTGGCTGGGCCTGTTCACGCACGACCAGGAAGCGATCCGGGTGGGCACGCAATACCTGCGCACCGTGGGGCCGGCCTACGGGCTGTTCGGGCTGGGGCTGTCGCTCTACTTCGCCTCGCAGGGCGCGCGGCGCATGGGCTGGAGCATCGTGGCCGGCGCGGCGCGCCTGCTGGTGGTGTACCTGGCAGGGCACCTGGCGCTGCGCATGGGGGCGGGCCTGCCCACGCTGCTGGCGATCATGGTCGCGGGCTTGGCGCTCTATGCGCTGCTCAACGCCTGGCCCTGGTTCGCGCGGCCGCAGGACCGGCCACGCGGCTGATCAACCCGCGGTGTGCAGGCGCACCCAGGCCACGTACTTGTCGATCCAGCCCTGCAGAAAGGCACGGCTGGCCTCGCCGATGCTGCCGTCGGCCTCGAACAGGCCGTCCTTGGCCTGCACGAAGGCCTCGGGCTGGCCCAGCGTGGGCACGTCCAGGTAGGCCAGCACGTTGCGCAGGTGCTGCTGCGCCAGCGCCGTGCCGATGGCTCCCACCGACACGCCGATCACGCCCGCCGGCTTGCCCGGGAACGCGCTCTTGCCGTAGGGCCGCGAGGCGTGGTCGATGGCGTTCTTGAGCACGCCCGGGATCGAGCGGTTGTACTCGGGCGTGACGAACAGCAGACCCTGCGCCGACTGGATGTCCGACTTCAGGCGCGTCACGCTGGCGGCCGGGCTGCCATCGTCGTCCTGGTTGTACAGCGGCAGGTCGTCGATGCGCACCTGCTCGAACACCACGTCCTTCGGCGCCAGCCCGGCCAGCGCCAGGGCCAGCCTGCGGTTGAGCGAATCCTTGCGCAAGCTGCCGACGAGCACGGCGATCTTGATCTGGGCCATGGAGCGCATCCTTTCAGGTGATGGGGAGGACGCCCACCTTAGCCCAGATTCAGAAACCCGCCAGCACCGCGCCCTTGAACTCGGACTGGATGAACTTGCGGATCTCGTCGGATTGGTAGGCCTTGACCAGCTTGGCCACCCAGGGCTTGTCCTTGTCCTGCTCGCGCACCACCAGCACGTTCACGTAGGGCGACTTGGCGCTCTCCTGCGCGATGGCGTCCTTGGCCGGGTTCAGGCCGGCCGACAGCGCGAAGTTGGTGTTGACGGCCGCGGCGTCCAGGTCGTCCAGCGAGCGCGCGAGCTGCGCGGCCTCCAGTTCGACGAAGCGCAGCTTCTTCGGGTTCTCGACCACGTCCAGCGGCGTGGCCTTCAGGCCGGCCGAGGGCTTGATCTTGATCAGGCCCTTGTCCTGCAGCACCAGCAGCACGCGGCCGCCGTTGGTCGGGTCGTTCGGGATGCCGAAGCGCGCGCCCTCCTTCAAGTCCTTCAGGTCCTTGACCTTCTTGGAGTACAGGCCGATCGGGAAGTTGACGGTCTGCGCGACGGAGACGAGCTTGTAGCCGCGGTCCTTGACCTGCAGGTCGAGGAAGGGCTGGTGCTGGTAGCTGTTGGCATCCAGGTCGCCGGCGGCCAGGGCTGCGTTGGGCTGGATGTAGTCGCTGAACTCGACGACCTGCAGCTTCAGTCCGTCCTTCTCGGCGATGCGCTTGACCTGCTCGAAGATCTGCGCGTGCGGGCCGGCGGTGACGCCGATCTTGAGCGGCTTGTCCTGGGCGATGGCGGTGGAGGCCAGCAGCGCCAGCGCGATGGTGGAAATGAATGTACGTTTTTGCATGGGAAGCTCCTGAAGAAACAGATCAATGGCGGATGCGCCGCACCAGCCAGTCGCCGGCGCTCTGCACCAGCTGCACGAAGACGATCAGCACCAGCACCACGGCCGCCATCACCTCCGGCAGGAAGCGCTGGTAGCCGTAGCGGATGCCCAGGTCGCCCAGGCCACCGCCGCCGATGGCGCCGGCCATGGCCGAGAAGCCCGTCAGGCTGACCAGGGTGATCGTGAGCGCCGCCACGATGCCGGGCAGCGCCTCGGGCAGCAGCACCTTCCAGACGATCTGCGAAGTGGTCGCGCCCATGGCCTGTGCGGCTTCCACCAGGCCATGGTCGACCTCGCGCAGCGCCGTCTCCACGAGCCGGGCCACGAAGGGCGCAGCCGCCAGCGTGAGCGGCACCACGGCCGCGGCCGTGCCGATGGACGAGCCCGTGACGAAGCGCGTGAACGGGATGATGGCCACCAGCAGGATGATGAAGGGCGTGGAACGCACCGCGTTCACGATGCCGCCCACGGTGCGGTTCACGGGCGCGTTCTCGCGCACGCCGCCGCGGTCGGTCAGCCGCAGCAGCACGCCCAGCGGCACGCCGATCAGCGCACCGGCCAGGCCCGAGATGCCGACCATCACCAGCGTCTCCCACATCGAGGTGGCGAACATCTCCAGCAGCGGACCGTTGAAGGTGTCGATGAAATCAAACATGGCTGGCTCCCGGCACCAGGGGTTGGACGGTCACGCCGGCCTGGCGCAGGTGCGCGATGCCGGCCTGCAGCTGGTCGGCCGCGCCGCGCGCGAACACCGCCAGCGTGCCGAAGGGCTGGCCCTGCACCTCGTCGATCTGGCCATGCAGGATCGACAGGTCCAGGCCGAAGCGGCGCACGAGCTCGGTCAGCAGCGGCTGGTCGGCGCCATCGCCGGCAAAGGCCAGGCGCAAGCCCTGCCCTTCGCCGGCCGGGCTCGCGCCCATCAGCGTGCGCAGGCGCGCCAGCACCGAGTCGGGCAGCTCCTGCGGCACGATCTCCTCGATCAGGCTGCGCGTGGTGGCGTGCCGCGGGTTGGAGAACACCTCGATCACGCGGCCCTGCTCCACGATGCGGCCGGCATCGATCACGGCCACGCGCTCGGCCACCTGCTTGATCACCTGCATCTGGTGCGTGATCAGCACGATGGTCAGGCCGAACTCCCGGTTGATCTGGCGCAACAGGCCCAGGATGGAGCGCGTGGTCTCCGGATCGAGGGCCGAGGTGGCCTCGTCCGACAGCAGCACCTTGGGCCGGTTCGCCAGCGCCCGGGCGATGCCCACGCGCTGCTTCTGCCCGCCGCTGATCTGCGAGGGATGGCGCCGGGCCAGCGCCGACAGGCCGACCAGGTCCAGCAGCGGTTCCACGCGCTTCCTGATCGCACCGGCGTCCAGGCCCGCAATCTCCAGCGGCAGCGCCACGTTGTCGTAGACCGTGCGCGAGCTGAGCACGTTGAAGTGCTGGAACACGATGCCGATGTCGCGCCGCGCCACGCGCAGCGCCGCATCGTCCAACGTCGTCATGTCGCGGCCGTCGACCAGCACCTGCCCGGCCGTGGGCCGGTTCAGCAGGTTGATCACGCGCACCAGCGAACTCTTGCCCGCGCCGCTGCGGCCGATGATGCCGAACACCTCGCCGGCCGCCACCTCCAGGTCGATCCCGCGCAAGGCCTGCACGGGCCCGCTGCTACCCTGGTAGGTCTGGGTGATACCCCTCAACTCGATCATGGCTTGCCTTGGGGCCCACCTCGGTGGAAACCCTTATTCACTTCAAGGGGCGGGAATCTACGCGCTTTTTTATAAAACTCATAAGAATATAAAGTTCATTGCTTATATGAAGAAGAACGGCGTCGTGCTCCATGTGCTGGGCCTGTGGGTCCTGTCCAGCCTGGACGCCAGCGGCAAATACCTCGCGCTGCTGGGCGTGCCGGTCCTGCTCGTGGCCTGGGTGCGCTATGCCGTGCACACGGCCCTTTCCAGCGCCATCCTGTTGCCGCGCCACGGCCGGGGCCTGTTGCGCACGCATTCGCTGCGCGGCCAGCTGCTGCGCGGGGCGCTCATGGTCGCGTCGACGCTGCTCTTCTTCTCGGTCCTCCAACGCGTGCCGCTGGCCGAGGCCACGGCCATGAACTTCATGGCGCCGGTGTTCCTGATGGCGCTGGCGCCCTGGCTGTTGCACGAGCCGCACCGGCTGCACCGCTGGCTGGGCGTGGTGCTGGGCTTCGCCGGCATGCTGCTGGTGGTGCGGCCGGGCGCCGGGCTCGACACTGTCGGCGTGCTGCTGGGCGTGGCCACGGCGCTGACCTTCGCGGCCTTCCAGATCGCCACGCGCCGGCTGGCGGCCGACGCTCCGCTGACCACCAACTACTACGGCGGCCTGTTCGGCACCGTGGCGCTCACGCCGCTGCTGCCCTGGGTCTGGCAACTGCCCCCGCTCAGCCCCGTGCAATGGGCGCTGCTGCTGTCCACGGGCATCACCGGCGCCATCGGCCACGGCCTGCAGTCTGCCGCCTATGCGCGCACGCCGGCCACGCTGCTGGCCCCCTACAGCTACCTGCAGATCCTCTCGGCCGCAGCGCTGGGCTGGGCCGTGTTCGGCCAGCTGCCCGACGCCACGACGGCGCTGGGCATCGCCTGCATCTGCGGTGCCGGCATTGCCGTGGCGCTGGTCGAGCGCCGGCTCAACCGCCGTGTCGAGGGCCGTCTCAAGGGCCCAATGCGCGCCGCGCCAGCGCCGCCTGCAGCAACGCACAGCCCACGACCAGGCCCAATGCCACGGTCAGCGAACTGCCATGGGCCACGAAGCCGATGATGGACGGCCCGACCATGAAGCCGCAGTAACCCAGCGAGGCCACGGCCGAAATGCCCTGCGCCGGCGCCACGCCCGGCACCTGCGCCGCCGCGCTGAACAGCACCGGCACCACGTTGGCCAGGCCCACGCCCACCAGCGCGAAGCCGGCCAGCGCCAGCGGCACGCTGCTCGACAGCAGCACCAACGCCAGTGCCAGCGCGGCCAGGCAGGCGCTGGCGCGCAGCAAGCCCACGGACGACCAGCGCGCACGCAGCCGGTCGCCCACGAAACGCGTAGCCGCCATCGCGGCCGAGAAGCTGGCATAGGCCAGCGCCGCCTGCTCCTGCGGCGCACTGCGCTCGCTGGCCAGGAACAGCACGCTCCAGTCGTAGATGGCGCCCTCGACCACGAAGCCCAGCGCGGCCAGCAGCCCCACGAGCGCGAGCCGTCCGCGCGGCAGCACGAAGCGCCCGTGCGCGTCCTCGGCAACGCCCTGCGGCGCCGGCATCTGCCGCACGCTCCACGCCACCAGCGCCATGCTGAACGCCGCCACGCCGACCAGCTGCCAGTTCGGCGCCACGCCTGCCGTGAACATCAGCCCGCCCACGCCCGCCCCCACCATGCCGCCCAGGCTGAACATGCCGTGGAAGGCGCTCATGAGCGGCCGGCCGGCCTGGCGCTCCAGCTCCGAGGCGTCGGCGTTCATGGCCACGTCCAGCAGGCCCGTGGCCATGCCGAACAGGCCCAGCAGCACCCACAGCAGCACCAGGTGCGGCATGTGCAGCAGCAGCACCAGCGCCAGCGCCGACAGCAGCGCGCCCCACCAGGCCACACGGTGCGCGCCGTGCCGCGCGATCAACCAGCCGGCCTGCGTGAGCCCGAGCACCGAACCCACGCCTGCCGCCAGCACCAGGCCGCCGATGGCGCCCACCCCCAGGCCGTAGACGGCCTTGACCGTCGGGATCTGCACGCCCCAGGTGGCGAACATGCAGCCGGCCGCAAAAAACAAAAAGCGCGCAGCCCAGTGCGCGCGCACAGTCGATGAAGTCATGGGCGCCGACGATAGCCGAGTGCCATGAAGGGCGACGAAACCGTTCGCCGCCGCCCGGCATGGCCGCCCGCCGAAGCATCCCCTGCAGCCCGCGCCGCAGGGCGGCCCGCCCCGCTCAGAAGGGGCGCGTGACCAGGCTGTAGATGGTGCGGATGCCGTCCATGTAGTTGCCCATGCGCATGTTCTCGTTGCTCGCATGCTGGTTGTTGTCGGCGTTGACCAGCGGCACGATGGCGAACGGCACGCCCAGGGCCTCGACGATTTCCGCCGTCGGGACGGTGCCGCCCATCATGCGGATGCGCACGGGCTCCGGCTTGGCGCCGAAGGCCTCGACCATCGCCTGGTAGGCCCAGCGGCCCACGGCCGAATCGATCGGCGTGCCCGCGGCGTTGCCGCCTTCGCTCTGGTAGCTGAAGGTGGCGAGCTTCTCGTAGCGGCGGCGGTCCTCGTCGGTCGGCGCACCCGGCACGAGGTGGTAGCCCTGGTTCTGGACATGGGTCTCGATGAGCTTGCCGAGGTATTTGGCATCGGAATCGGGCGTGGTGCGCAGGTCGAGTTCGGCCACCGCGCTGTCGGGAACGATGTTCGCAACCTTGTCGCCCACCGCGGCCGATGCCATGCCCCGCACGTTGAGCGACGGGTACTGCATCGCCTCCTGGTAGTTGGCGCCGACCTGGTCCGGCCTGGCGATGCCCAGGCGCCGCAGCATGGCCGCTTCGTCATCGGGAACGGCCGCCATGATCGCGCGCTCCGCATCGCCGAGCCTGACCCTGTCGTAGTAGCCGGGCACGGTGACCCGTCCCTGGTCGTCCTTCATCGAGGCGAGCAGCGAGGCCAGGCGCTGCGCGGGATTGGGCGAGTAGTTGCCGTAGTGCCCGCTGTGCAGCGACACCTTGGCGCCATACACCGTGAGCATCGCCTTGGCCGCGCCACGGTTGCCGAAGACCAGCGTGGGGCGGTTGGTGGCATGCATGGGGCCGTCGTGGATCACGATCGCATCCGCGCGCAACAGCTCCCGGTGCGCCGCCATCACCTTGCCGATGGAGGGCGAGCCTTTTTCCTCCTCGCTGTCGAGCACGACCTTGACGTTGACGCCCAGCGCGGCGCCGCTGGCCTTCAAGGCATCGAAGGCGGCGAGGAACATCATGATCGGCGCCTTGTCGTCTGCCGAGGAGCGGCCGAACACCCGCCATTCCGGATCGACCGGGCCGCTGAACAGCGGTGCCGGATCGATCTCTTCCCAGTCGCCCTTGGCCGTGCGGCGCTTGAGCACCGGCACCCAGGGACTCTTCTGCGCCCACTGCGCCGGGATCACCGGCTGGCCGTCCAGGTGCATGTAGAAGAGCACGGTCTTGCGCCGTGGATCGGCGCCGGGCAGCGCGGCGAACAGCATGGGCTTGCCATCGTTGGCCAGCTGCTGCGTGTCGAAGCCGCGCCGACGGAACGAGGCCTCGAGGAACTCGACGTTCTTGCGCACGTCGGCCGGCACGATCGCATCGTTGGGCAGCGCCAGCAGGTCGAAGTATTCACGGTAGCTGGCCTGTGCGTGCCGGGCCGCGGCGGTGGCGGACAGTTCGGCAGCACCGGCGCCAGCGCCCATCAGCAAGGCGGCGCAGGCGCCGCAACCGGCACCAACGGCGCGGACGGCGCGGACGGCCAGGCGGGACAGGGTATGAGAGGTGGTCATAGGTCCGGGAAGATAGCCCCGCCGGCGCCCGGCGCGCAAGAAGATTCGCGGGCCCGTGCTCCGAAGGCCGGCACCGGCCGTGGCCATCGGCCGGCCGCCATCCCTGCGGCCAGCGCCTGCTCGCCACCGGGCGCAGCGGCCGGCCGGGATCCCGCGACGCCCTCCGGGTTAGCCACCAAGGTGGCTGCACTCTTTTGGTGAACAATGCGGCCCGCCGATGGCGCGCTGGGCGTGCCAGTCCAGCGGCCAGACCAACGACCAGGAGATCGACTTGAAACCAACGCTTCTCGCCAGCGCGCTCGCGTCCGTGGCGCTGACCTTCTCGGCGCCGGGCCAGGCCCAGACCCCCGTCAAGATCGGCTTCATGGCCGAGCTCTCGGGCCCGCAGGCCGCGCTGGGCCAGGACATGCTGGACGCCTTCATGCTGGTGGTGGAGCAGAACGGCGGCAAGCTCGGCGACGTGCCCGTCAACGTGCTGCGGCGCGACAGCCAGCTCAAGCCCGAGGTGGCCAACCAGATCGCCGACGAGCTCATCGAGAAGGAGAAGGTGCCCATCGTCGCGGGCATCACCTTCTCCAACATCATGATGGCCGTGAGCAAGAAGCTGACCTCCGCCGGCGTGGTGGTGGTGGGCGCCAATGCCGGCCCGGCGCCGCTGGCGGGCGCGCAGTGCGCGGCCAACCTGTTCGTGGTGTCCAAGCAGAACGACCAGTTCGCCGAGGCCATGGGCAAGTACGCCACCGACAAGGGCTACAAGCGCATCATCGCGATGACGCCCAACTACCAGGCGGGCAAGGACTACGTGAGCGGCTTCAAGCGCGTCTACAAGACACCGCTGGCCGACGAGATCTACACCCCGCTGACGCAGCTCGACTTCTCGGCCGAGCTCTCGCGCATCGCGGCCGAGAAGCCCGATGCGGTCTACGCGTTCTACCCGGGTGGCCTGGGCGTGGCCTTCGTGCGCGCCTACCAGCAGG
Source organism: Pseudorhodoferax sp. Leaf274 (assembly GCF_001422445.1). Taxonomy (GTDB): domain Bacteria; phylum Pseudomonadota; class Gammaproteobacteria; order Burkholderiales; family Burkholderiaceae_C; genus Pseudorhodoferax. The sequence goes on along the minus strand of NZ_LMNA01000030.1, from coordinate 84,155 downwards.
CGGGCCTCACCGCCAAGATCCCGCTCCTGACCGTGTCCACCGCCGACGGCACCACGCTGCCGGCGCTCAAGGACAGCGCGCTGGGCGTGATGTCGGCCTCCGCCTGGGGGCCTGACCTGCCGGTCCCCGCCAACCAGAAGTTCGTGGCCGACTTCGAGGCCAAGTACAAGCGCACGCCCAGCGAGTACGCCGCGCAGTCGTACGACGCAGCGTTGCTCATCGACTCGGCCCTGCGCAAGACCAAGGGCAACACCGACAAGGCCGCGCTGCAGACGGCGCTCAAGGCGGCCGATTTCAAGTCGGTGCGCGGCACCTTCAGCTTCGGCCCCAACAACTTCCCGGTGCAGGACTTCTACGTGTTCGAGGTCGCCAAGGACGCCAAGGGCAACGCCAACCTCAAGACGGTCAGCAAGCAGCTCACGGCGCACAAGGACGCCTACGTCCAAGACTGCCCGATGAAGTGAGCCGGGCTTGATCTGGAGCCTGTTCTTCTCCCAGCTGCTGAACGGCGTGCAGCTCGGGATGCTGCTGTTCCTGCTGTCGGCCGGCCTCACGCTGGTGTTCGGCATCATGAACTTCATCAACCTGGCGCACGGCTCGTTCTACATGCTGGGCGCCTACTTCGCGGCGGCCGCGCTGGCGCGCACGGATTCGTTCCTGCTGGCCGGCCTGGCCGGCATCGGCGGCGCGATGCTGCTGGCGTTCGCCATCGAGCGGCTGGCGCTGCGCCGGCTGTATGGCCGCGACCACCTGGACCAGGTGCTGGCCACGCTGGGCCTCATCATGTTCTTCAACGAGACCGTGCGCATGGTCTGGGGTTCGCAGCCGGTCTTCACGGCGCAGCCCGGCTGGCTCAACGGCTCGCTGCAGTTCGGCGATTTCAGCTACCCGGCCTACCGGCTCATGATCATCGTGGCGGGGCTGCTGGTGGCCGCCGGCATCTACGTGCTGATCCACAAGACGCGCGTCGGCATGCTGGTGCGCGCCAGTTCCACGCATCCCGACACCGTGGCGGCGCTGGGCGTGAACGCACGGCTGCTCAACACGCTGCTGTTCTCGGTGGGTGCGGGCCTGGCGGCGCTGGCGGGCTGGCTGGTCGGGCCCATCGTCTCGGTGCAGTCGGGCATGGGCGACAACGTGCTGATCCTGGCGCTCGTGGTCATCGTGATCGGCGGCATCGGCTCGATCCGCGGTGCGTTCTACGCGGCGCTGCTGGTCGGGCTGGTGGACACCATGGGCCGCGCCTACATGCCGCAGATCACGCGGCAGTTCTTCGAGCGCAGCGCGGCGGACGCGGCGGGGCCGGCGCTGGCCTCGATGCTGATCTACCTGTTCATGGCGCTGATCCTGGCGGTCAAACCGGCGGGGTTGTTTCCGGTGCGGCGATGAGACTCAAGTTTCCGATGGTGCGAGACCGCGCCGACGGTGTATTCCACTCCGCGAATGTCCCCCGCCCAGGGCCGCCTGCGGCCCTGGCGGGGGACATTCGCGGAAGGGGCCACCCGGTGGCCTCGGCCCGCGCACCGCGCCTGCGCCAGATCCTGTTGCAGGCACGACGAGATGTTTCCTGAATCCCTCTCCTGGCGCTCGCCACGCGCCTGGCTGACCGCAGCCATCGTGCTGCTGATGCTGCTGGTGCCCTTGTTCGCACAATGGGCCGGCTCCAGCTTCTACCTGAGTTTTGCCACGCGCATCGTGGTGTTCGCCATCGCGGCCAGCGGGCTCAACCTGGTGCTGGGCTACGGCGGGCTGGTCAGCCTGGGGCATGCGCTGTACGTGGGCCTGGGCGCCTACGTGGTCGGCATCGCGGCCTTCCACGGGCTGACGAACGGCTGGGCACAGCTCGGCATCGCGCTGGCGCTGGCGGCGGGCGTGGCCGCGGTCACGGGCCTGGTCTCGCTGCGCACGCGCGGCATCGGCTTCATCATGATCACGCTGGCCTTCGGACAGATGTTCTATTTCCTGGCCATCAGCCTGAAGACCTACGGCGGCGACGATGGCCTGCCGCTGGGCGAGCGCAGCCAGCTCGCGCCGCTGCCCGCACTGGAGGGCAAGCTGGCGCTGTACTACCTGGCGCTCGGCCTGCTGTTGCTGGTCATGTTCCTCGTGTGGCGCGCGGTGCACAGCCGCTTCGGCATGGTGCTGCGCGGTTTCCACGCCAACGAGCGGCGCATGCTGGCGGCCGGCTTTCCGCGCCTGCGCTACCAGCTGACGGCCTATGTGCTCTCGGCACTGGTCTGCACGCTGGCCGGGTTCCTGCAGGGCAACCTCACGGCCTTCGCCTCGCCGTCCTACCTGTCCTGGCAGGCCTCGGGCGAGCTGATCCTGATCGTGGTGCTGGGCGGCATGGGCACGGTCATGGGACCGCTGGTCGGCGCCGTGGTGCTGCTGGTGCTGGAGGAAATGCTGTCGGGCTGGACGCAGCACTGGATGGCCGTCCTCGGGCCGTTGATCGTGCTGGTCGCGCTGGTGTCGCGGCGCGGCATCTGGGGCGTGGTGCTGCGCTGGGAGGGCAAGCGATGAGCACCGCCGGCCCGCCCACAGGTGCGCCAGCCAGCCAGCCCTTGCTGGTTGTCGAAGGCCTGGTCAAGCGCTTCGGCGGCCTCACCGCCACCGACCGCCTGCAGCTGGCCCTGGCCCCGGGCGAGACGCATGCGCTGATCGGACCCAACGGCGCGGGCAAGACCACGGTGATGGGCCAGCTCACCGGGGAGCTGCTGCCCGATGCCGGCCGCGTGCTCTACGACGGCCAGGACATCACGCGCTGGCCCACCCCGCAACGCGCACTGGCCGGCATCGCGCGCAGCTACCAGATCACGCAGCTGCTGCACGGCTTCTCGGTGCTGGAGAACGTGATGCTCGTCGTGCAGGCACGCAGCGGCCATTCCTTCGGTGCATGGACGCCCGTGCACCGCCAGGGCGCGCTGACCGGGCCGGCGCTGCAGGCCCTGGAACTGGCGGGCCTGGCCGGACGCGCGCACGACGACGTGATGGCGCTGGCCCATGGCGAGCACCGCCAGCTCGAACTGGCCATGGCCCTGGCCATGCAGCCGCGCCTGTTGCTGCTGGACGAGCCGCTGGCCGGCATGAGCCAGGGCGAATCGGCGCGCATGGTCGAACTGCTGCAGCAACTCAAGGGGCGCTACACCATGCTGCTCGTGGAGCACGACATGCAGGCCGTGTTCAGCCTCGCCGACCGCGTGAGCGTGCTGGTCTATGGCCGCGCCATCGCCTGCGGAACCCCGGCCGAGGTGCAGGCCGACGCGGCGGTCCGCCAGGCCTACCTGGGCGAGGAATGACGATGGCCCTGCTCCAAGTCCAAGGCCTGCAGGCCGGCTACGGCGCCAGCCGCGTGCTGCACGGCATCGACCTCACGGTGGGCGATGGCTGCATCGTCACGCTGCTGGGCAAGAACGGCATGGGCAAGACCACCACGCTCAAGAGCGTGATGGGCCTGTTGCCCAAGCAGGCCGGCGGCGTGCATTTCGCCGGGCGCGATATCACGCGCATGGCCGCCTTCGAGGTGGCGCGCCTGGGCCTGGGCTGGGTGCCCGAGGGGCGGCAGGTCTTTCCCACGCTCACGGTGCAGGAGAACCTCGTCGCCACGGCGGCCAACCGGCACGGGGCCACGCAGCCGTTCACGCTGCAGCGGGTCTACGGCTTCTTCCCGCGGCTGGCCGAGCGCGCCGCGAACCTGGGCAACCAGCTCTCGGGCGGCGAGCAGCAGATGCTGGCCATCGGCCGCGCGCTGATGACCAACCCGAAGCTGCTGGTCCTGGACGAGGCCACCGAGGGCCTGGCACCGCTCGTGCGCGCCGAGATCTGGCGTGTGCTGGGCGCACTGCGCGCCACCGGCATGGCCATGCTCGTGGTGGACAAGAACCTGGGCGCGCTCATGGACCTGGCCGACCAGCACGTGGTGCTGGAAAAAGGCCGCGTGGTCTGGCAGGGCGACAGCGCGGCGCTGCGCGCCGACCAGGCGACCGTGCAGGGGCACCTGGGCCTTTGACGATGCCAGCCGCCTCCGCAGCCCTTGCAGCCCCTGCAGCCCCTGCAGCCCCGCCCGCCCCGGCCACCCAGCAGGACGCCATCTATGCGCAGTTGCGCCAGTGGGTGACGGTCGGCCAGTTCCAGCCCGGCGAGCGGCTCAAGATCCGGCAGCTGGCCGAACGCCTGGGCTGCGGGCTCATGCCGGTGCGCGCCGCGCTGCTGCGCCTGGCGGCCGAGGGCGCGCTGCGCAACGTGCCCAACGCCGGCGTCGTCGTGCCCAAGCTCTCGCCGGCCGAATTCGACGACCTGGTGCAGATGCGCATGCTGCTCGAAGGCGAGGCCGCCGAGCGCGGCGCGCTGCGCATCGACGAGCCCGGCCGCGCCGCGCTCGTGGCGCAGGGGGCGCGCATGCGCGAGGCACTGGCCCAGGGCGATGCGGCAGGCTACCTCGCGGCCCACAAGGACTTCCAGGTGCGCCTGTACCGCGCGGGAGGCTCGCCGCTGCTGTTCGAGCTGATCGACGGCCTGTGGCTCAAGGCCGGCCCGGTGGCCAGCCGCCTGCTCGAGGTGCCGCACGCCGCCGCGGCGCTCGAGGATGCCCACGAGGCCACCCTGGCGGCGCTGGCCCGCCACGACCCCGTGGGCGTGCGCCTGGCGGTGGAGCGCGACCTGTTCATCGCCAGCCAGTTCATCCGCCGACGCCTGCTCGCGGTACGCTGAACACGACCCGAAAGGACACTCCCATGGACCCCGATTCCCTCGAAGCCGCGCAGCTGCTCGTGCGCCGCGCCGGCCGCGCGCTGGCCCGGCACGGGCTGCTGCACGCCTACGGCCACTGCAGCATGCGGCTCGATGCCGGCCACTTCCTGGTCTGCGCCAGCCAGCCGCCCGGCACCATCGGCTTCGGCGTGCCGGGCACCGTGGTGCCGCTGGCCGGCGACTTTCCCGAGCACCTGCTGGGCGAGGTGCGCATCCACCGCGAGATCTACCGGCGCCGGCCCGATGTCGGCGGCGTGGTGCGGGCCATGCCGCCGCGGACCATGTCGCTGTCCACGCTGCGCCGCACGCCGCGCGTGCTGCATGGCATGGGCAGCTACTTCCACCCGGGCACGCCGCTGTGGGACGACGTGCAGCTGCTGCGTTCGGACGCGCAGGCCGAGGCCCTGGTGGCGCAGATGGGCGCCGCGCCGGCCATCGTGATGCGCGGCAACGGCGTGGTCGTGGCCGGCCCCAGCCTGCCCGATGCCGTGGTGCTGACCTGGTACCTGGAGGACGCCGCCCGCATCGAACTGGACTGCGCCGCCGCCGGCGGCGAGCCCGCCGAACTCACGGCCGACGAAGCCACGCGCCGCGCCACCCGCGCCGGCCGCATCTTCGAACGCATGTGGGATTACCTTTCACACGGAGACCTGGAAGTTTGAACCCCTCGCCACAAGGGCCTGTCGCCGTGCTCGGCGCGGGCGTCATCGGCGCCGCCTGGGCGGCCTTCTTCGCGCTGGCGGGCCGCCACGTGCGCGTGGCCGATCCCGCGCCCGATGCGCAGCAGCGCATCGATGCGATGCTGGCGCGCGCACGCCCCGCCATGCAGGCGCTGGGCATGCTGGCCGCGCAGCCCACGCTGCCCCGCCTGGTCACCGGCATCGAAGAGGCCGTCCAGGGCGCCTGCGCCATCCAGGAGGCGCTGCCCGAGCAGCTGGAACTCAAGCGCGCGGCCTACCGCGCCGTGGAAGCCGCCGCGCCATCCGAAGCGCTGCTGATGTCCAGCTCCTCGGGCCTGATGCCCACGCTGCTGCAGCAGGGCCTGGCGCACCCGGAGCGCCTGCTCATCGCCCACCCCTGCAATCCGGCCTACCTGATGCCGCTGGTGGAGCTGGTCGGCGGCCAGGCCACCAGCGCCGAGGCCATGGACCGGGCCGAGGCCTTCTACCGCGCCCTGGGCAAGCAGACCGTGCGCCTGCAGCGCGAGGCCACGGGCCACCTCGTCAACCGGCTGCAGGCCGCGCTGTGGCGCGAGGCCGTGCACCTGGTCGCCGAGGGCTACGCCACGGTGGCCGACGTGGACCGCGCCGTGACCGAGGGCCTGGGCGCGCGCTGGACGGTGTGCGGCCCGCACGCGATCTTCCACCTCTCCGGCGGCTCCCAGGGCATGGCCGCCTTCCTGGAGCGGCTGGGCCCGGCCGTGGAAAGCTGGTGGGCCGACCTGGGCCAGCCGACGCTGGATGCCGGCACGCGCGCCAAGCTCATCGCACAGATGCAGGACGCAGCACAGGGCCGCAGCACCGAGGCCATGGCGCAGGAGCGTGACGCCCACATGCTGCGCGTCATGCGGCTGCTGCGGGACGCTCCTCCACCCGTCTGAGGATTGCGTTCGCCGGTGGGCGCCGCACAATCGTGGCAGCGGCCCGCCGTGGCCGCGAGAACGTGCCGACGCACGAAGGAGCCCACGATGAGCGAAGAGCGCAAGCAATGGATCTGCACGGCCGTCGACATCGACGGTGGCCAGCGCGTGGCGGGCAGCCCCACGCAACTCACGCCGATGGGCGTGGCGGCCAAGAACAAGCTGTGGCCACGCGACACGGTGCTCAAGGTGCGCTTCCTGCAAGGCGACCCGGCGCTGCACGCACGCACGCTGAAGACCGCGCAATCGTGGCTGGTGGACGGCGTGCACCTGCAGCTGGAGCAGGCCCGGCCCTTGGAGGCCGGCGACATCCGCATCAGCTTCGACCCCGCCGCTGGATCGTGGTCCTACGTGGGCACGGACGCCAAGGGCATCCGCAGTTCGCAGGCCACCATGAACCTGGGCTGGGCCACGCTGGACACGCCGGAGCAGGACTTCTCCAGCGTGGTGATCCACGAGTTCGGCCATGCGCTGGGGCTGCTGCACGAGCACAACCACCCCGGCGCGCTGGTGGACTGGGACAAAGCCGCCGTCAAGGCCGACCTCGGCGGCGCGCCCAACTTCTGGGACGACGCGACCATCGCGCACAACGTGTTCGCCAAGTTCGACGCGTCCACCACCATCACCACCGACTTCGACAGCGCCTCGGTCATGATCTACACGATCCCCGCGCACTGGACCACCAACGGCAAGAGCTTCATGCCCTCGTGGAAGCTGTCGGCCGGCGATGCCGCCACCATCCGCAAGCTCTACGCCTGAGCTGCAGCGCGACCTGCTGGTCTTCCAGGGCCTGCGCATGCGCGTGCACCGCATCGGGCTGGCCCACTGGCAGGCCGGGGCGCGGCTGCGCAGCTGGGGCGTGGCCGCCCTGCACCGCGCCGGCGACCAGTGGCTGGCCCCCTGCGGCGCGGACGAGGCCCTGTGGCTGGGCTTCTGGCAGGACGAGGAGGACGGCCCGGGAGCCGAGGTGCAGCTGCACGACCATGCGCACGGCCGCTCTGCCGGCATCGTGCTGCCGCCCGATTTCCAGCTGACCGCGCTGCGCGGCGCCGACGGCACGGCGCATGCCATCGCGCTGCCCGCCCCCCGCTACGAACTGCGGCTTTCCGCGGGCGGCGTCCGGTGCCTGCTCGCGCTGCAGCTGCAGGCGCCGGCCGATTGGGCGCGCACCGCCGGCCGCGCCGCACCGCCGGCCCTGGCCGGGCCGCCGCCGCTCCCGCCCCGCTACGCCTAGGAGACCCCATGGCCCTGGAACCCGTCGCCGGCACGCCCGGCCTGTGGCGCGACCCGCAATGGCAGGCCGGCATGCCCGGCCTGTACGCGCTGCTCGCCGGCGTCAGCGCCTATCCGCACCTTGAAGGCGGCAGCACGCCCGCGCCCGATGCCTTCGGCCTGGGCCAGCTGGGCGCCTCGGCCAACACGGCGGCCAGCCTGTTCGACTGGCTGCGCGCCGACTTCCGGCACGACGGCCTGCCGCTGGTCTGGTGCCAGCTGCTGCTGGCGCCCACGGCCCAGGAGAAGGCCGGCTTCGACGCGCGCGGCCTGGCGCACTACGCGCCGGCCGACCATGCCACGCTGGTCAAGGCCATCCAGCGCTGGACGGGCCAGGTGCCCAGCGCACCCGCCGCCGCGCGCCAGAGCCGCACGCTGTTCTTCTTCAGCGGCCACGGCGTGCAGTCGAACTGGCGCGCGCTGCTGCTGCCCAGCGACTACCTCGACCCCGACCCCGGCGCGCCGCAGCTGCAGAACTGCGTCAGCACGCGCGAGCTGCAGGACTGGATGGAGCAGAGCCCCGTGGGCGAGCACCTGGCGCTGATCGACGCCTGCCGCAACGAGTTCTCGCCGCTGGCCTCGCGCGGGGCCACGGCCAACACCTGCTTTCCGCTGCTGCAGGCCAGCACCCAGGTGCCGCGCACGGCCGCCTCGCTGGCCGCGACCTCGCCCGGCATGCAGGCCTACCAGGTGCCCGGCCAGCCGCACACCCTGTTCGGGCAGGCCGTGCTGAACGCCGTGCGCGGCGGTGGCGGCGCCGATGCGCGGCTGGAGTTCCGCGAACTGGTGGTCGCCGTGCGGGAGGACGTCAACAAGCTGCTGGGCGCGGCCGCCCAGGGCCAGCTGGAGCAGGCCGTGCGCCCACGCGTGGAGGGCGACGACGCGCTCGTCGTCACCGAACTGCTGGCCGCGCCGGTGCCGGCACCGCCCGGGCCCGGGCCGGGCGCACTGCCCCGCGTGGGCGCCGCGCGGCCCCGGCCGGACGCCCTGGCCGCGGCGCTGCGCGCCAGCGCGGAACGCTTCGACCCCGCGCTGGCGGTGCACGACGCGATCGCGTTCGAGCTGCTGACGCAGGACATGCACGAGATCCACCGCCGCATGGGCCACGAGTACGCCTCCATCCTGTGGCGTGAGGGCGTGCACGCCCTCGGGCTCGACGACGGCCGGCCGCTCGCCCAAGGGCTGGTGCTGCTGGCCGTCGAACGCGACGATGCGAGCAGCCTGGTGCAGGTCGACCTGGAACTGCCGGCCCGCGCCGGCGGCGTGCTGCTGGTGTTCGAGGGCGTCCAGCACGTGCAGCGCGAGCGGCTCGCCGTGGCGCTGCCGACCGATGCCAACGGCCCCGTGCCGATCCGCCTGTCCCTGCAGTTCGGCCGGCCCACGCCGCACGAGGGGCCGCGGCTGCAGAAGCTCCAGGCCCGCCTGGGCCCGTCGGCCCACAACCCGCACTACCAGCACCTGTGGACCCTGCTGCGCGAGGCCGAGCTGGGCAGCCCGCGCAAGGCCGCCGAGCGCGCCGACCCCGAGCACCTGCGCGCCGCCGCGCAAGACCAGCCCAATGGCCAGGTGGCACTGACGGCCGGCATGCTGCTGCAGGCCAGCACTGGCCGCATCGCCGAACTGCAGGCCTGGACGCGCAGCCTCGCGCAGCGCGCACCCGAGCTGCCCGATGCCGCCGTGCTCTGGGCCGCCTCGCTGCGCGATGCGCTGGACCACGGCAAGAAGAAGCCCTACGGCGAATCCGCCCCGCAGGCCGCCTTCGTGGCGGCCTTGGCCAGCCTGCAGACGCGCGGCCTGCCCTACTTCGTCGACAGCCTGGAACTGGCCGAACGCCTGCTGCGCCAGGCCCTGCGGATGCCGCTGCAACCCGGCCAGGGCGCGCAGCTGCGCGCCGTGCAGCAGGGCATCGCACAGCTGTACGAAGTGGCGCAGCCCGATGGGCAGTTTCCCGTGCTGGCGGGCTTGCCACGGCCCGCCGGCTTGCCGGGCCAGGGACCGCTCACCGTCGTCGAGATGCGCGCCTTGCTGGGCCGCCGGTGAGCTACCATCCCGGCCGCGGAGCAAGCCGCGCCCGGACCCGCGGGAAGGGTTGAACCCACTTGCCCCCACGCACGCGGCTCCGCGTGCGGCTGAGGTCTTCCCCCACCTTTGTGCGGCCGATGCTGCGGGTCCCCGGCCTTCCACGCACGGAGGTTTCCTTGAAGCACGTCCCCCCGCGGCCCGACGCCGCGCACCTCAAGAAGCAGGCCAAGCAGCTGCTGGCCGCCCTGCGCGCCGGCGAGGCCGAGGCCTTGGCCCGCATGCGCACCGCCCTGCCGGCCGCGGCCGGCGCCTGCGATGCCGCCATCGCCGCCATGGACCTGCGCCTGCACGATGCGCAGTCCTGCATCGCGCGCGAACACGGCTTCGTCTCCTGGCCTGAACTCATGGGCTTCGTGGCCGCGCGCCTGGCCCATGCCGAGGCCATCGCCGACCCGGCGCGTGCACGCCTGCGCTGGCTGCAGCTGGCCTATGCCGGCGACGTGGCGGGCGGCACCGGGCGGGCCCAGCCGGCCGTGGCCGCGCGCCTGCTGGCCGAACAGCCCGCACTCGCGGGCGACGACCTGCTCATGGCCTGTGCCACCGGCAACGCCGCGCGTCTGCGCGCGGCCATCGCCGCAGACCGTGGCTGGCTGCACCGTCCAGAGGGTGCGCTGCAGCTGCCACCGCTGTTCGCCGTGGCCCACTCCAGCCTGTGGCGGTTGCCCGCGTTCCGGCCCGGCCTGCTGGCCTGCGCACAGCTGCTGCTGGGCGCAGGGGCCGACGCCAACCAGTCGGTGGGCAACCGCTGGCCGCCGGCCTCGCTGCAATCGCCGTCCTCCACCGAGCGGCTGTCCGCCCTGTACGGCGCGGCCGGCCAGAACCGCGACCCGGAGCTCACGCGCCTTCTGCTGGCCGCGGGCGCCGACCCCAACGACGGCGAATCGCTCTACCACGCGCTGGAGAGCGTGGAATGCACGCGGCTGCTGCTGCAGGCCGGCGCACGCGTGACGGGCAGCAACGCGCTGTACCGCGTGCTCGACCTCGACGCCCTGCCCCAGCTGCGCCTGCTGCTGGCCCACGGTGCCGACCCGAACGAGCCCGCACCCGGCGAGCCGACCGCCACCTGGGGCCGGCCGCTGCTGTGGGCGATCCGCCGGCGCCGCTCGGCCGCGCATGTCGCGGCCCTGCTGGAAGCCGGCGCCGATCCCCAGGCCCGCACGCCGGACGGCACGGACGCCGCCACGCTGGCGCTGCGCTACGGCCTGCCCGAGGTCGCCGCGCTGCTGGTCGCGGCCGGCGTGCAGCCACCTGCTGCAGCGCTGGAACGCTTTCTCGCCGCCTGCGCGCGCGGCGACGAGGCCGAGGCCCGGCAACTGCAGGCCGGGCACCCGGGCTGGCCGGCAACGCTACCGGCCGAGCACCTGCGCCTGCTGCCCGAGCTGGCAGCCCAGGGCTGCCTGGACGCGGTGCGGTGCATGGTGCAGCTGGGCTGGCCCATCGCCACCCGCGGCGGCGACTGGGACGCCTCGGCGCTGAACCAGGCCGTGTTCCGCGGCGAAGCGGCCATGGCGCGCCTGCTGTTGGAGCATGGCGCGCAATGGACCGAGCGCCATGGCTATGGCGACGACTGCTGCGGCACGCTGCAATGGGCCTCGAGCAACCAGCCCGACGGGGCCGCGGGCGACTGGCTGGGATGCGCGCAGGCCCTGGTCGCCCACGGCATGCCGGGTGCGCGGCCTGACCCGCAGGACCCGGACAGCGTGCTCGTCGACGGCCGGCGCGCACGCTTCTCCGACGAGGTCACCGAATTCCTGCTCGAAGCCGGGGCCGCCGCGGCAGGCACTGCGCCGCCCGGCTGATCTCGATAGACTGGATCGATGCCCGACGATCCAACCTACACCCCACCCGCCGTCTGGACCTGGAACAAGGCCAGCGGCGGCCGCTTCGCCAACATCAACCGGCCGGTGGCCGGCGCCACGCACGACAAGGAGCTGCCGGTCGGCCGCCACCCCTTGCAGCTGTACTCGCTGGGCACGCCCAACGGCGTCAAGGTCACGGTGCTGCTGGAAGAGCTGCTGGCACTGGGCCACACCGGCGCCGAGTACGACGCCTGGCTGATCCACATCGGCGAAGGCGACCAGTTCGGCAGCGGCTTCGTCGCGATCAACCCCAACTCCAAGATCCCGGCCCTGCTGGACCGCAGCGGCCCGGAGCCCGTGCGCGTGTTCGAGTCCGGCGCCATCCTCCTGTACCTGGCCGAGAAGTTCGGCGCGTTCTTGCCGGCCGGCGGCGCGGCGCGGGCCGAGTGCCTGTCCTGGCTGTTCTGGCAGATGGGCAGCGCGCCCTTCCTGGGTGGCGGCTTCGGCCATTTCTACGCCTACGCGCCGAGCAAGATCGAGTATGCGATCGACCGCTACGCGATGGAGGTCAAGCGCCAGCTCGACGTGCTGGACCGCCGCCTGGCCGAGAGCCGCTTCGTCGCCGGCGACGACTACACCATCGCCGACATCGCCATCTGGCCCTGGTATGGCGCGCTGGCCAAGGGCCAGCTATACGGCGAATCGGGCAACTTCCTGCAGGTGCAGGAATACACCCACGTGCAGCGCTGGACCGAGGAGATCGCGCAGCGCCCCGGTGCGCGCCGCGGCCGCATGGTCAACCGGATGCAGGGCAAGCCCGAGAGCCAGCTGCGCGAACGGCACGAGGCGAGCGACTTCGACACGAAGACGCAGGACAAGCTGGACAACGCCGCCTAGACGCGGACGGTGGGCGGCGCCGCGTTGAGCGTCTCGATGGCAAAGCCCGCCGCCGCCTTGTAGCGCGCCATGAAGGCCTCGCGCTCGGCCGCGGGGATCACCTGGTCGATGTCGTCGAAGACTCCGCCGCAGCGCTCGTCCACCAGGCCCAGCAGGCCGAACGGCCCGGCGCCGCGGTTGCGCAGCACCAGCGCCGAGATGTCGGCGCAGAGCTTGTCGTCGTAGCGGCGCAGCGCAGCCGGGCCCACGCCCTCGACCTGGAGCGCCGCGCCCAGCACGCGCGCATCCACGATGGCCTGGCTCGCGCCGTTGGAGCCCACCGGGTACATCACGTGCGCCGCATCGCCGAGCAGCGCCACGCGCCCATCGACCCAGCTGGGCACGGGATCGCGGTCGATCATGGGGTACTCGAACACCTGACGCGCACCGCGCAGCATGGCGGGCACGTCGATCCAGCCGTAGTCCCAGCCTTCGAAGTGGCCGATGAACTCGTCGATGTCCACGCGGCGGTTCCAGTTGCCTTCGGTCCGGCCCTGGGTCCAGCCCTGGGAGTTGTCGACCGTGATCTCGGCGATCCAGTTGATCGTGGCCAGGCCCGTGGCCGGGTCCGGCTTGGAGATGGGGTAGCAGACCACACGGTGCTTCAGGCTGCCCAGGCCGACGAAGGACGCGCCGCTGCGGATCGGCACGCCCGGCGTGGTGCCGCGCCACATGATGGCGCCGCCCCAGTGGATGGGCGGCTGCTGCGGGTGCATCTGCGCACGCACGGCCGAGTGCAGGCCGTCGGCGGCGACCAGCAGGGCGCCCTGCACTTCCAGCCGCTGGCCCGCGCGCGTCTCGATGAGCGCGGTCACCCCGCCATCGCGCTGGTGGTAGCCCGTGACGCGGTGGCCCAGCCGCACGGCATCCGGGCCGAGCCGCTCCAGCACGGTGCGGTACAGCAGCATCTGCAGTTCGCCGCGGTGCACCGAATACTGGGGCCAGCGGTAGCCTGCGGCCAGGCCGCGCGGCTCGGCGTAGATCTCGCGGCCGTTGCGGCCGACCAGCGCCCATTCGCGCGCCTGGATGCCGATGCGGTCGAGCACCGGCGCGTCCAGCCCCAGGTCATAGAGCTCGCGCACGGCATTGGGCTGCAGGTTGATGCCCACGCCCAGCGGCTGCAGGTCGGGCACCGCCTCGTAGACCACGCAGGGCACGCCGATCTGGTGCAAGGTCAGCGCCATGGCCATGCCGCCGATGCCGCCGCCGGCGATCAGGACGGGAGCCCCGCCCAAGGTGTTTGTCTCCAACATGGGGCCGCATTGTGGAGCAAGGCGGCAGGCCCGACGACGCGCCGGACCCGCGGACCGCGCGGCCGGCCGCGCGCTTGGCTCACTGCCTGAATTCGGCGATGTCCGGCCGCGCGCCCCACATGCAGAACGAAGCCGGCTCGAACGGGAACTGCCGTGGCCGGTGCGCCGGGTCGGTGATCTGGCGGACCCCGCTGGAGTACTCGTAGACCATGCCGTCCGGCCCCTCGAAGTACAGGAACATCGCGCCCGAGGTCGGGTGCCGGCCGGGCCCGAACACCGTGCGCACGCCGCGCCCTTGCAGGAAGTACCAGGACTGCATGATGTCGTCGATGGACGCCACCTGGTGGTTGATGTGCTGCACGCCCGCGAATGCCGATGGGAACAGCGCGATCTTGTGGTGCACCTCGTCGATGCGCAGCAGCGGCGCGGCGCCGATGCGGTCGCTGACCTTGGCCGACAGCACGCCCGTCCAGAAGGCCTCGTCGCGCGCCGGGTCGGTGCTGCGCAGGCCCACGTGCGAGAAGCCGGTGTTGGCCACGGGCCGCGTGGGCGTGAAGGGCCGGTCGGCGCGCGGCTGGCGCTCCAGCAGGTCGATGCGGTTGCCGCTGGGGTCGCGGAACTGGACGACGGCGCCCACGCGGCGCTGCGCGCACTCCTCGTCGCTGCCACGGTGGACCGGGTGGCCCAGGCGTTCGAGCTCGGCGGCGGCCGCGTCCAGCGCCACGCCCTCGCGCAGCTCGAAGCCCACGGTGTGGTCGTGCGGGTCGCCGTCGAAGTAGACCAGCGTGTGGTCGCGCGGGTCGCTGCGCAGGTAGACCGACTGGCCGTTCTTGGAGTTGCCGCCGCGCCCGCCCTCGGCCAGGCCCAGGATGTCGTGGGCATAGCGCACGGCGCCTTCCAGGTCGCGCGTGCCCAGGCGCACGTAGCGGATGTCGTGCAGGTCGATCATGGCTGTCTCCGCGCCAACGGTTCGGGCGCGCCATCGTGGTGGTGCGTCCAGTCTAGGCAAGGAGGGCGCGCGCCGGAACCCGCGCGCGTCAATGCACCGTATTGACGGCGTGAATGCGGCTGCGAGGGCTCAGGCCTGGAACAGCGTGGCGATCTGCGCGCGCAGCCACTGGTGCGCGGGATCCTGGTGGCTGCGCAGGTGCCAGTGCTGGCGGATCTCGATGGCCGGCACGGCCAGCGGCAGCGCCAGCACGCGCAGGCCGGGCGTGTCGGCAAAGCTCAGCGCCAGCCGCGAGGGCACGGTGGCGACCAGGTCGGTCTGCGCCACCACCACCGACAGGCCCATGGAGTGCGCCACCTGCAGGCCGACGCGGCGCTGCACGCCGGCCCGCGCGAACGCACGGTCGAGCCGCTCGTCCAGCAGCTCATGGTTGGCCGCGGCCGGCCGGTACGAGATGTGGGCGGCCTGCAGGTAGGCGTTGCGCGTGAGCCGCGTGCCGATGCCTGGATGCCCGGCACGCGCCAGCACCACGTAGTGCTCGGCGAACAGCCGTTGCGCGAAGAAGCTGTCGCCGAAGGCCGCGAAGTAGCCGATCGCGAGATCGATCTCGCCAGCCGCCAGCGCGGCCTGTGCGCGTGCGGGCGGCATGTCCACCGTGGCCAGGTGCACGCGCGGGGCCTCCTGGGCCAGGTGCTGCACCAGCCGCGGCAGGAACACGCGCTGGGCGATCTCCGTCATGCAGATGCGAAAGCCCTGCGCGGCCGTGGCCGGCAGGAAGGCGCGGCGCTGCGCCAGTGCCTGCTCGAGCTGGCGCAGCGCCAGCTGCACCGGCTCGGCCAGGCCCTCGGCGAGCACCGTGGGCTGCATGCGGCCCTGCAGGCGCACGAACAGCGGGTCGTCGAAGTGCTGGCGCAAGCGGTTCAGCGCATTGCTCATCGAGCCCTGAGTCAGGCCGATCTGGGCGCCGGCGGCCGTCACGCTGCGCGAGCGCCAGATGGCATCGAACACGCGCAGCAGGTTCAGGTCCGGCAGCGCCGGCTTCATGTCCCGGGCCGTACCAGCAGCTTCTGCAGCACCGCATGCACCTGCGGCGGGTCCACCGGCTTGACCAGGTGGCCGGCAAAGCCTGCAGCGGCGGTGCTGCGCAGGTCGCTCTCCGCGCCGTAGCCGCTCAACGCCAGCACGGGCAGGCGGGTGCCGAGCGCACGGCCGATGTCCACGCCGCTGCCGTCGGGCAGGCCCAGATCGGTCAGCACGATGTCGAACGGATGGGCCTGCGCCAGCTGCAGCGCCTCGGCCACGCTGGCGGCATGCTCGACGGAGTAGCCGAATTCTTCGAGGCACATGCGCAGCGCCATCGCCGCGCCCGGGTGGTCCTCCACCATCAGCACGCGCGCATGGCGGACCGGCGCGGGCTCGGCCGCCGGCAGCAGGGACGGCGGCGGGGGCGGCGGCACCGCGCCCTCGCGCAGCGGCAGCCGCAGCGTGAAGCGCGCACCCTGTCCCAGGCCTGGACTCTCGGCCAGCAGCACGCCGCCGTGGGCCAGCGCCAGGTGGCGCGCGATGGCCAGGCCCAGGCCCAGGCCGCCGCGCTCGCGCGCGGTGTCGCGGTCGGCCTGCTCGAACGCGGTGAAGATGCGTTCCAGCGCGTCGGGCGCGATGCCGATGCCCTGGTCGCAGCACGAGAAGACGAATTCGCCGGCCTCCAGCGCCGTGTGCAGGTGCACCACGCCGCCGGGTTCGCTGAACTTGATGGCGTTGCGCAGCAGGTTGGCCACCACCTGCTGCATGCGCACCGGGTCGGCATGCACCCAGGCCGGCCGGTCGGCCAGGGCGAGGTCGACCTGCATGCCGCGTTCGGCCACGGACTCGGCCAGCATGGCCAGGGCCTCGTGCAACACCACGTGCATGTCCACGACTTCCGGCTTGATGCCCAGCTTGCCGCTGGAGATGGCGGAGATGTCGAGCAGATCGTCGATCAGCCGCGCCTCCACCGCCACGTTGCGGCGCACCATCGGCACCAGGTCCTGGTGCGACACGGGCAGGCTGGCGTGGCGCTCCAGCAGGTGCATCGCGGCCGAGACGGCCGACAGCGGCGCGCGCAGTTCGTGCGACAGCATGGCGATGAACCGGTCCTTGGCCTGGCTGGCGCGCTCGGCCTCGTGGCGGGCCGCCTCGGCCTGCTCCTTGGCCTCGCGCAGGGCCTGGGCGGCCAGGTGCTCGGCCGTGGTGTCGCGCGTGATGCTGCACCAGCCCGAGAGCTCGCCCGCATCGCTGTGCAGCGGCATCAGCACGCCCTCGGCCCACAGGCGCGAGCCGTCGCGCCTGCGCATCCAGCGCTGGGTGGCGGCGCGCTGCGCGGTGGCGGCCAGGCGCAGGTCGCGCCGCCAGGTCTCCTGCGCGTCCTCGCCTTCGGGCAGCAGCAGGGTTGCGCTCTGGCCCACGGCCTCGGCGCGCTCGAAGCCGAACATGGCCTGCGCGCCGCGGTTCCAGCTGGTGATGCGGTGCTCGGCATCGAGCAGCAGGACGGCGTAGTCGCGCAGCGACTCGACGATGCGCGCATACAGGCTGTCGGCCTCGCGCAGCCGTGCCTCGGCGGCGTCGCGGGCAGCGCGCGCGCGCGATTCGCGCAGGGCGCGCTCCAGCACCAGCGGCAGCCGCTCCAGGCGGCCCTTGCTCACGTAGTCGGTGGCGCCGCGCTTGAGCAGCTCGACGGCGTTGTCCTCGCCGATCACGCCGGACACGAAGATGAACGGCAGTTGCGGCGCCCTGGCCCTGGCGATGGCCAGCGCCGCATCGCCACCGAAGCCGGGCAGCTGGTAGTCGGACAGCACCGCGTCGAAGCGCTGGGCGGCCAGCGCCTGCAGGAAGCCGGCCTCATCGCGCACCAGCGTGCAGTGCGCCCCGGGGTAGCTGGCATGCACGGCCTCCTGCACCAGTTCCGCGTCGAACGCGGAGTCCTCCAGCAGCAGCAGTGCCAGCGGTTCACTCATGCTCGTAGCGCCGGCTGACCTTCAACGAGCCGGGCGGCGGCTCGTTCAACACGGCCCAGAAGACGCCCAGGTCGGCGATGGCGGCCACGAACTGCTTGAATTCCACGGGCTTGACGACATAGGCGTTCACGCCCAGCTCGTAGCTGCGGATCACGTCGGTCTCCTGCTGCGAGGAGGTCAGCATGACCACGGGGATGCTGCGCAGCGCCGGGTCGGCACGCACGGCCTCCAGCACCTCCAGGCCGTTGACCTTGGGCAGCTTGAGGTCGAGCAGGATCACGGCGGGGTTGCCTTCGTTGCGGTCGGCGTGCTCGTCCTCGCGGCGCAGGTAGGCCAGGGCCTGGGCGCCGTCGCGCAGGACCACGACATCGTTGGCCAGCTGGCTGCGTTCGAGCGCGAGCAGCGTGAGCTCCAGGTCGCGGGTGTCGTCTTCGACGAGAAGAATGGGCTTGAGCATGTGGGTGGTGGACTTCAATCCTTGGAACTGCGCGGCAACAGGAAGCCGAAGCTGGCGCCGCGCTGCGGTTCACCGCGGGCCCAGACCTCGCCGCCATGGCGTTCGACGATGCGCTTGACGTTGGCCAGGCCGATGCCCGTGCCTTCGAACTCTTCGGCCGTGTGCAGGCGCTGGAACACGCCGAACAGCTTGGCGGCGTACTTCATGTCGAAGCCGACGCCGTTGTCCTCGATCTCCAGGCCGTCCATGCCATCGCGCGAAACGGCGCGCACGACGACGTGCGGGGCGGCCTCGCCGCGGGTGTATTTCTGCGCGTTGGCCATCAGGTTGCGCGTGGCCACCTGCAGCAGCAGGGGGTCGGCGTAGAGCCGCGGCAGGCCGGGCGCCACTTCCCAGCGCACGCGGCGGCCAGGCTCGTCGCGCGACAGTTCGCGCACCAGCTCGGCCACCATGGTGGCCGTGTCCACGCTGCGCGGCTTGAGCGCGGCGCGGCCCAGCCGCGAGAAATCGAGCAGCGCATCGACGAGCTGGCCGGCGAACGCCGCAGCCTCCTTCACGTGGCCCAGGTAGCGCTTGCCGCGTTCGCCGATGTGCTTGCCATCCAGCTCCAGCACGAGGTCGGCGTAGCCCGCGATGTGGCGCATGGGCGCGCGCAGGTCGTGCGAGACGGTATAGGAGAAGGCTTCCAGTTCCTTGTTGACGCGGGCCAGCGCGGTGGCGGCATCGGCCATCTCCTGCGCGCGGCGCAGCACGATGCCGATCAGCGCCTCGCGCAGCTCGCGCGCCGCGGCCAGCTCGGACGGCAGCCAGCGGGCCGAGCGGCCGCCCACGTGCTCGACCCAGCTGTCGAAGCTCTTGCGCGGCTGGATGCGCCCGCCCTCGTCGACCGACTTGCGCGGATTGCCCGCCCAGCGCACGGTGCGCACGACCTCGGGGCGGAACCACAGGATCACGTGGCGGTGCACCTGCGAGATGGACACCGCCAGCACGCCGGCGGCCTGCGCCAGCAGCGCGCTGGCGCCGGGATAGTCGCGCGCCAATTCGTCGCTGGCGTAGACGTCCTCGCCCCGGTCGACGACCCAGCGGGCCAGGGCCTCGACCTCGGCCGCCGGCGGCGTCTCGCCCACGGTCCAGACGGTTTCGTCTAGCACCACGGCCGCGCCGCCGGCACGCGCCAGCCGCAGCAGGCCCTGGCTGCGCACCAGCCGGTTCAGCGTGCCGTCGCTCTCGGCCAGCTGCGCCACCAGCGACAGCGTGAGCTGGCGCAGCTCCAGGCGCTCGGCGGCCTCTTCGGCCGCCTGCATCGCGCCGATCTGCAGCGAGAGCAACTGGCCCAGGTGCTCGCAGGCCGCGCGTGCGCTGAGTGCCAGGGTGCGCGGCCCATGGTTGTGGCAGGAGATCAGGCCCCAGAGCTTGCCGTCGACGATGAGCGAGACCGACATGGAGGCCAGCGTGCCCATGTTGCGCATGTATTCGAGGTGCACCGGCGAGACGCTGCGCAGGAAGGCCTGCGAGAGGTCGATCTCCGCCGCAGCGCTGCCGTCCATGCCTTCCAGCGGCACCGGCGCGTAGCGCGCGTCGGGGATCAGCCGGAAGTGGTTCACCAGGTACAGCGCGCGCGCCTGGCGCGGGATGTCGGACGCCGGGAAGTGGTGGCCCAGGTAGCTGTCGTAGCCCTCCTGCAGCGTCTCGGCCAGCACCTGGCCATGGCCGTCCTCGTCGAAGCGGTAGACCAGCGTGCGGCCGAAACCGCTGAGCCGCTGCATCTCCTGGGCCGCCAGCAGGCACAGCGCCGGCAGGTCGCGCGCACGCTGCAGCAGCGGCAGGAAGCTGCGCGCCAATTCGTAGATGGGTGCCGGGCTGTGGTTCTCGGGGCCGGCGTCTTCGCACTCGACGATGACGTGGGCCGGCGTGCGGTGGGCCGACACCTCCTGCGCCACGCCGCCGGGCAGCTGCAGCCGGCCGAGGCTGATCGGCGAGCTGCCGGCGCCGATGGCCGGCAGCGAGGCCAGCGCCGTGCGGTTGAGCTGGGCCAGCACGGCGGCGCGTTCGGCCGCAGGCCAGCGCGCGCTGGCGGCCAGGGGCGCCAGCGTCTGCGCGTGCAGCACCAGCATCCGGCCATGCGGCTGGACGGCACCCGGCCAGCGGATCGGCTCCAGGTCGCAGGAGGTGAGGTCGGGAGGGTTGACGTCCGCTGTCATGGAGCGGTTGTGTACACGGATGGATCGTTCGGGCGAGCGGAGTGTGCCATTGTGGCGAGCCGCCGCCCTGTAGGAGAAGGTCGCGGCCCGATGTGGCATCCTCTCGCGGCTTTCACACCACAGTCCACGCCATGAACGCCGCATCCCACCGCTACTGGCTGATGAAGTCCGAGCCCGACGAATGCTCCATCGACGACGCGCTGGCCGCGCCGGACCGCACCGTGCCCTGGACCGGCGTGCGCAACTACCAGGCCCGCAACTTCATGCGCGATGGCATGCAGGTCGGCGACGGCGTGCTGTTCTACCACTCCAGCTGCCCCGCGCCCGGCATCGCCGGCATCGCGCGCGTGGCCTCCGGGCCGCGGCCGGACCCGACGCAGTTCGACCCTGCCTCGCCCTACCACGACGCCGCCTCCCGGCCCGAGGCGCCGCGCTGGCTGCTGCGCGATGTGCAGGCCGTGCGCAAGACGCGCCTGCTGCCGCTGGCCGAGCTGCGTGCGCACCCCGGCCTGGCGGAGATGCTGGTGCTGCAGCGCGGCAGCCGGCTGTCGATCACGCCGGTCGATCCCGTGCATTGGGCCCTGATCGCCGATGGCTTGCTGGCCGGCCGATAATCCGCGCCCGCAATCCGCATCCAACAAGGCCGCCCACGGCCTGCATCCCCAAGGAAACACTCGACATGGCACGCATGGTCAACTGCATCAAACTGGGCCGCGAGGCCGAAGGCCTGGACCTGCCGCCCTATCCGGGCGAACTGGGCAAGCGCATCTGGCAGAGCGTCAGCAAGGAGGCCTGGGCCGCCTGGCTCAAGCAGCAGACCATGCTGATCAACGAGAACAAGCTCAACATGGCCGACCAGCGCGCGCGCCAGTACCTGTCGCGCCAGATGGAGAACCACTTCTTCGGCGCCGGCGCCGACGCTGTCCAGGGCTACGTGCCGCCCGCCGCCTGAGCGCCCATGGCCGAGCCCATCGAGTGGCTCGCCGATGGCGCTCCCTACAACCCGCGCTTCGGTGACCGCTACCGCTCCGAGGCGGGCCTGGCGCAGGCGCGCGGCGTGTTCCTGCAGGGCTGCGGCCTGCCGCAGGCCTGGGCCGGACGGGCGCACTGGACCATCCTGGAGACCGGCTTCGGCCTGGGCCTGAACTTCCTGGTGGCGTGGGCCGCCTGGCGCTCCGATCCGCAGCGGCCCGCACGGCTGCACTTCGTCTCGGTCGAGGCCTACCCCGCTTCGGCCGACGACCTGCGCCGCAGCGCGCACGCCTTCCCGGAACTGCAGCCCCTGGCCGACGAGCTCGCCGCGCAATGCTGGGGCCTGCGGCCCGGTGTGCACCGGCTGCGGCTGGACCGGGGCCGCGTGCTGCTGACGCTGGCCATCGGCGAAGCCCAGCCCATGCTGCGCGAACTGGTGTGCCCGGCCGACAGCGTGTTCCTCGACGGCTTCAGCCCCGCGTGCAACCCCGGCATCTGGAGCCTGGACACGCTCAAGGCCGTGGCGCGCTGCTGCCGCGCCGGCACGCGGCTGGCCACCTGGACCATCGCGCGCGCCGTGCGCGACAGCCTGGCGCAGTGCGGCTTCACGGTGCAGCGCGTGGCCGGGGTGCCGCCCAAGCGCGACCGGCTGGAAGCCAGCTATGCGCCCGCGTGGACGCCCAGGCAGCGCCCGCAGCCCTGGCACGACGACGATGCCCTGCCCGCCGTGCCTGGCCACTGCACGGTCCTGGGCGCGGGCCTGGCCGGCGCCAGCGTGGCGCGCCAGCTGGCCGAGCGTGGCTGGCAGGTCCAGGTGCTGGATGCAGGCCAAGCCCCTGCGGCCGGCGCCTCCGGCCTGCCCGTGGGCCTGTTCTCGCCACACGACGCCGCCAACGACACCCTGCCCACGCAGTTGTCGCGCGCGGGCGCACGCTGCACGGCCGACCTGCTGCAGGCGCTGCTGCAAGCGGACAGCGACTACGCGCTGAGCGGCGTGCTGGAGCGCCGCATGCGCGGCGCGCGGACGCCGACCGCGCCGGGCGATGCGTTCAGCGCAGCCGCCGATGCGGCGCAGTTGCAGGCCGCGGGCCTGCCCGCGGACGCACCCGCGCAATGGCATGCGGTGGCCGGCTGGGTGCGCCCGGCCCGGCTGGTGCAGGCGCTGCTCGCGCATCCGGCAATCCGCTTTCGCGGCGGCTGCCGCACCACCACGGTGCAGGCCACGCCCCAGGGCTGGTCGCTGCGCGATGCCGACGGCCGGGAACTGCACAGCACGCCCCTGCTGGTGGTGACGGCCGGCATCGGCAGTGCGGCATTGCTGGAACTGGACGCGCTGCAGAACGTGCGCGGACAGGTCAGCCTGGGGCCCTGCCCGCCTGCGCTGCCCCTGCCGGCCATGCCGGTCAATGGCCACGGCCACTTCATCCCGGCCGTGCCGGGTGCGCAGGGACCGCTCTGGCTCAGCGGCTCCAGCTTCGAGCGGGGCGACACCGCCACCGACCTGCGCGAGACCGACCAGCGCTACAACCTCGAACGGCTGCAGGCCTTGCTGCCCGCAACTGCGCAGGCCATCGCCCAGGGCCCTGCGCCCGCCGCCTGGGCCGGCGTGCGCTGCGCCTCGCCGGACCGGCTGCCGCTGGCCGGCCCCTGGGCTCCCGGCCTGTGGGTGCTGACCGCGCTGGGCGCGCGCGGCCTCACGCTTGCGCCACTGGCCGCCGAACTGCTGGCCGCGCGCCTGCACGGCGAACCCCTGCCATTGCCGGCCCGCCTGGTGGCGGCGCTCGACCCGCGGCGGCTGCGGACGGCGTGAGCACCAAAAGACAAGGGGCCCGAAGGCCCCTTGTCGTTGGCGTGGCAGGCTGCGATCAGCGCACCACGGCGAGTTGCTCGCGCTGGCCACCCTTGTAGGTGTACAGCGTCAGCGCGCCGTTCTTGATGTCGCCCTTCTCGTCGAAGGCGATGTTGCCGGTGATGCCCTTGTATTCGATCTTCGCGAGCTCGGGCAGGTACTTCTCCGGCTCGGGCGAACCGGCCTTCTGCATGGCCGTGGCGATGACCTTCACGGCGTCGTACACGTAAGGCGCGTACAGCTTCACGTCGACGTTGTACTTGGCCTGGAAGTCGGCCTTGAACTTGTCCAGGCCCGGCTTGAGGTCGCCGTCCACACCGCCGGCCTCGGCGCACACGACCTGGCCGTCGGCCATCGCGTCGCCCGCCAGCTTGGACAGCTCGTTCGTGCAGATGCCGTCGCCGCCCATGAACTTGACCGTCAGGCCCAGTTGCTTGGCCTGGCGCAGCATCGGGCCGGCCACGGCGTCCATGCCGCCGTAGAACAGCACATCGGGCTTAGCGCCCTTGAGCTTGGTCAGGATGGCGTTGAAGTCGGTGGACTTGTCGGTCGTGAACTCGTGGCCGATCAGGTTGCCGTTGGCGGCCTTGACGGCCTTCTCGAATTCCTCGGCCACGCCCTGGCCATAGGCCGTGCGGTCGTCGATCACGGCGACGGACTTGCCGGCCAGCTCGCCCACGGCGTACTTGCCCAGTGTGCTGCCCAGGTGCACATCGTCGGCCACCACGCGGAAGGCGGTCTTGAAGCCCTGGCGCGTGTACTTGGGGTTGGTGGCGGACGGCGAGATCTGCGGAATGCCCGCGTCGCTGTAGATCTTGGAGGCCGGGATGGTGGTGCCCGAGTTCAGGTGGCCGACCACGCCCTGGACCTTGCTGTCCACGAGCTTCTGGGCGACCGAGGTGCCCTGCTTGGGATCGGCGGCATCGTCTTCGGCCAGCAGTTCGAACTTGGCCACCTTGTCGCCGATCTTGAAGCCGGCGGCATTGAGTTCTTCGATGGCCATGCGGGCGCCCAGCTCGTTGTCCTTGCCCAGGTGGGCGATGGGACCGCTGGTGGGACCGACGTGGCCGATCTTGACGGTGATGGTCTCACCGGCGGGTGCGGCAGCGGGGGCTGCAGCGGCTGGCGCAGATGCGGGCGCTGGCGCCGGTTCTTCCTTCTTGCCGCACGCGACGAGCACCATGGCGGCCAGGGCAACAGCGGTCCATTTCAACTGCATAAGAATCCTCCAAACAGGGAAAAACGAGAGAACAGGTTTATACATCGACCGGTATGCAATTTACGGGCCCAGCCGAGCCGGTCGGCAGAAACGCCACTAGGGGTTTCACGCAGGGGGGCGCTGGGCCAGTTCGGCCGCCACGGCCTCGGCAACCGCCTGCCGTACGACGAACTCGATCTCCTCGCGCAGCCGCGGCACCAGCGCGTGCGTGTGCTGCAGCACCATGCTGGCCACCGCGTCGTGCAGCTGCTGCTCCAGCGCGACGTCCACGCGCTGCATGACACGGTGCAGCAGCTGGTCTTCGAGCGCCTCCGCGCTGGGCAGCGCAGCCACCGGGGCGCGGGCCGGCACCGGCGCACCGGCAACCACCGGCGCGGGGGCCGGCACCGCGACGGGAACCGGCTCCACGCGCGCCGCGGCGCCGACGACTTCGGTCAGCACCGGCACGTAGCGCGGCGGCACGCGGGGCGCATCGTTCATGGCCGCATCACTCCTTGAGTTCCAGGTCGTGCCGCACGATGGCGTAGCCGCGCGCCACATAGTGCTTCCAGCGCCCGCGCGCCAGGGCGCGGTCGTCCTCGTCGTTGGCAACCACCTCGATCAGGCGCTCGAAACGCTCGAAGCCGGCCGGAACCAGGTCGCCCAGGTTCACGAGCACCGGCAGCGCGGGTGCCTGCAGCACGTCCACGGCCAGCACCACCGGCGAGGCGGCCAGCACGCGCGCCGGACTGCCCGCCATGCAATGCGGCACGAAGTCCAGCGCAGAGAAGGTCCAGAGCTGCTGGTCGAGCCGGGCGAGCATGTCGTCCGGGCCGCTGACGACGGCGCGCGCACCGCCGGCCACGGCTTTGCGCAGCAGCCGGCAGGCGTAGGCCAGCTTGTCCGGGGCGTTGAAGTGGAAGGCGATCTCGGTCATGCCCGCTGGCCGCGCCGGCGCATCAGGCCTTGACGCTGCGCCTGCGGGCAGGGGCCTTGGCCTTGGGCGCAGCGCTCGTGGCCGCCGCGGCCTGGCCCAGCAGGTAGGCCAGCAGCAGGCCCACCGGCCGGCCCGTCGACCCCTTGGCGGCACCACCCTTCCAGGCGGTGCCGGCGATGTCCAGGTGCGCCCAGGGCCGTGTGCCGACGAAGCGCTGCAGGAACTTGGCGGCCGTGACCGCACCGCCCGCGCGCCCCGCCACGTTGGCGACGTCGGCAAAGTTGGTCTTCAGGCCATCGGCGTAGTCGTCGTCGAGCGGCAGGCGCCAGCACGGGTCGAGCGCGCTCTCGCCGGCCTCCAGCAGCGCGGTGGCCAGCGCCTCGTCGTTGGAGAACAGGCCGCTGCGCACGCCGCCCAGCGCGACGACGCAGGCGCCCGTCAGCGTGGCGATGTCGACGATGGCCGCGGGCTTGAAGCGTTCGGCATAGGTCAGCGCATCGCACAGCACCAGGCGGCCCTCGGCGTCGGTGTTGAGGATCTCGATGGTCTGCCCGCTCATGCTGGTGACCACGTCGCCGGGCTTGATGGCGCGGCCGTCGGGCATGTTCTCGCAGCTGACGATCAGGCCGACCACGTTGATGGCGGGCTGGATCTCGGCCAGCGCGCGGAACACGCCCAGCACGCTGGCAGCGCCGCACATGTCGAACTTCATCTCGTCCATCTCGCCAGCGGGCTTGATGGAGATGCCGCCGGTGTCGAAGCTGATGCCCTTGCCGACCAGCACCGTGGGCGCCACGCCGCGCGCCGCGCCGTTGTAGCGCAGCACGGCCAAGCGCAGCGGTTCCTCGGAACCCTGGGCCACGGCCATGAAGCTGCCCATGCCCAGCTTGGCGACCTCGCGCGGGCCCAGCACCTCGCAGGTGATGCCGTTGTGGCGCGCCAGCGACTTGGCCGCGTTCGCGATCAGCGTGGGCGTGGCGTGGTTGCCGGGCCGGTTGCCCCATTCCTTGGCGAACTCCACGCCGGCCACCAGGCCCACCGCCTGGTCGAACGCAGCGCGGGCCTTGGCCACCTCGGCCACGGCCACGACGACCTGGGCCAGCTTGCGCGGCTCGGCCTTGGACTTGGTCGCGGTGTAGACATAGCTTGCATCGGCCACGGCGGCGATGGCCGCGCGCAGCGCCGCCTCGGTCCAGGGACCGGCGCAGCACAGCACCAGGCGCTTGGCCTGGCGCAGCGTGGCCATGCCGGCCAGCACGGCCTGGCGCACGGCGCGCGCACTGCCGTCGCCGCTGGCGGACAGCACCAATCGCGTGGCGGCCACGCCCTGCGGCTGGTACAGGGCCAGGGCCTTGCCCGGCTTGCCGTCCAGGTCGCCGGCCTTGCGTGCCTGCGCGATCCAGCCGGACAGTGCGTCCGTCCCCGCGACGGGTGCTTCGGGCACCAATACCAGCAGTGCATCGCACTTGGCGCCGGCACAGCCCGCAGCGTCGAGGGACTTGAGTTCGAAGTTCATAATCCAGCCTTTTTTCGGCTGGCGATGTTATTCCATTCCTCCCTACGCAAGGAGTTGGCCAGGGGCTTCGGCGCGACCTTCGTCGCCCTCATCACCATCGTGATGACCATGCTGCTCATCAGCACGCTGCGGCTGGCCTCGCGCGGGCGCGTGAATCCTTCGGACGTGCTGCAGGTGCTGGGCTACACCATCCTCGGCCACCTGCCCACCATCCTCACGCTGAGCCTGTTCGTCGCCTGCGTGGCCACGTTGTCGCGCATGTACCGTGACAGCGAGATGGTGATCTGGTTCACCTCGGGCCAGGGCCCGGCGCGGCTGTTCGTGCCGCTGCTGCGCTTCGCCTGGCCGATGCTGCTGGTGGTGGCGAGCATGGCGCTGGTGGTGTGGCCCTGGTCGAACCAGCAGATCCAGGAACTGCGCACGCGCTTCGAGCAGCGCAGCGACGTGGAACGCGTGACGCCGGGCCAGTTCCAGGAGTCGGCCGACGGCAGCCGCGTGTTCTTCGTCGACAAGGATTCGCCCGACGCGATGAACGTGAACAACGTGTTCATGTCGGCGCAGGATGCGAACAAGGAGTCGGTGACCTCGGCCCGTTCGGCCCGCACCGAGATCCGCGGTGACGACCGCTTCGTGCTGCTGACCGACGGGCAGCGGCTGGAGACCACCGCTGGCAAGGAGTCGCTGCGCATCAGCGAATTCCAGGAGTACGGCACGCGCATCGGCGACAGCAAGGCCGGCGGCGCGCAGCGCGTGAACCCGCGCACGCTGTCCACCATGGCGCTGCTGGCCGAGCCCACGCCCGCGAACCAGGCCGAGCTGTCCTGGCGCATCGGCTTTGCGATCGCGGCCTTCAACTTCCTGCTGCTGTCGCTGGTGCTGTCCAGCGGCAACCCGCGCTCGGCACGCAGCGGCAACCTGGTGCTGTCGCTGTTCGCCTTCGTCGTCTACTACAACCTGATCAACCTGGGGCAGAACTGGATCGCCAGCGGGCGCATCGGCTTTGCCACCTTCGTCGTGCTGGTGCATGGCGGCGTGCTGCTGCTGGGCCTGCTGGCGCTGGCGCAGCGGCACCACCGCTTCAGCCTGCGCGCCTGGCTGCGCCGCGGCCGCGCCCTGCCCGACCCTGCGCAAGCCACATGAAGACCATCCGCCGCCTGATCTACCGCGAGCAGCTGACAGCCGTGGCCTTCGTCACGCTGGGCTTTCTGGCGCTGTTCTTCTTCTTCGACTTCGTCGACGAGCTGTCGGACATCGGCAAGTACGGTGCGTCCGGCTACCAGCTGACGCATGCGCTGCTGTACGTGACGCTGCTGGTGCCCAACCATCTCTACGAGCTGCTGCCGATCACGCTGCTGATCGGCACCATCTTCGTGATGGCACGCTTTGCGCAGAGCTCCGAATACACCATCCTGCGCACCAGCGGCCTGGGGCCCTGGCGCGCGCTCGGCACGCTGGTGGCACTGGGCCTGGGCTTCGTGCTGCTGACCTTCGCCGTGGGCGACTACCTGGCGCCGGCGGCCGACCGCACCGCGCAGTTGCTGAAGGCGCGCTACCAGGGCCGCATCACGATCGGCCAGACCGGCGCGTGGCTCAAGGAAGGCCAGCGCGAACACTCCTACGCGGTCAACGTCGCGGCGCTGACCCCGGAAGGGCAGATGCAGGGCGTCCGGATCTTCGAGTTCGACGGCAGCAACACGCTGCGCTCGACTGTGCAGGCCACGGGCGCCCGCTTCGCGAGCGGCGCCTGGGAACTGGACGGCGTGCAGCGCACCGTGTACCGGCACGTCGGCGACGAGGCCAGCGTGCAGCGCGAGCGCGTGCCCACGCTGCAGTGGCCCACTGGCATCACCTACGAGATGGTCACCACGGCGCTGCTCAAGCCCGACCGCATGCGCACCATCGACCTGTTCCAGTACATCCAGCACCTGAACGCGAACCAGCAATCGGCCCAGCGCTTCGAGATCGAGTTCTGGCGCAAGGTGTTCTATCCGATCAGCTGCGTGGTGATGGTGGTGCTGGCCCTGCCCTTCGCCTACCTGCACTTCCGCAACACCGGCATCGCCGGCTACGTGTTCGGCGGCGTCATGGCCGGCATCAGCTTCTTCTTGCTCAACAACGTGTTCGGCTACATCGGCAACCTGCAGAACTGGCAGCCGTGGCTGACAGCGGCGGCACCGGGGCTGATCTACAGCGCCGTGTCGCTCGGTGCGTTCGGCTGGCTGGTGCTGCGGCGATGAAGGGCATCGTGCTGTTCGGCCATGGTTCGCGCGACGCGGCGTGGCGCCAGCCCATCGAGGCCGTGGCCGCGCGCATCGCGGCGCAAGCCGATGCGCCCGCGGTGCGCTGTGCTTATCTGGAACTGTGCGCGCCCGATTTCGCCACCGCCACCGCCGAGCTCGTGGAACTGGGCGTGACCGAGTTGCGCGTGCTGCCCATGTTCCTGGGCATGGGCCGACATGCGCGCGAGGATCTCCCCGCTTTGGTGCATGTACTGCAGGAACGCTGCCCCCATCTCAGCATTCAGGTGTTGCCGCCCGTGGGTGAGCACCCGGGCGCACTTGACCTGTTCGCCCAATTGGCGACTCTATAGATGATTGCGGCATAATGATTTTCGTCGTTAGGCGAAATCATTATGAATTTGCACCAGTTCCGTTTTGTCCAGGAAGCCGCGCGCCGCAACCTCAACCTCACCGAAGCGGCCAAGGCCCTGCACACCTCGCAGCCCGGGGTGTCCAAGGCCATCATCGAACTGGAAGAGGAACTCGGCATCGAGATCTTTGCGCGGCATGGCAAGCGCCTGAAGCGCATCACCGAACCCGGCCAGCACGTGCTGCGCAGCATCGAGCTGATCATGCGCGAGGTGGGCAACCTCAAGCGCATCGGCGAGCAGTTCAGCGCGGAAGACAGCGGCACGCTGTCGATCGCCACCACCCACACGCAGGCGCGCTATGTGCTGCCGGTGCCCGTGGCCAGGCTGCGCGAGGCCTACCCCAAGGTCAACGTGAGCCTGCACCAGGGCGCGCCCGACCAGGTGGCGCGCATGCTGATCGACGAGGTGGCCGAGATCGGCATCGCCACCGAATCGCTGTCGAATTACACCGAGCTGCTGACCCTGCCCTGCTATGAGTGGCAGCACGTGCTGGTGCTGCCCAAGGAGCACCCGCTGGCGGCCAAGGAGCGGCTGACGCTGGAAGACATCGCGGCCGAGCCCATCATCACCTACCACCCCTCGTTCACGGGCCGCACCCGCGTGGACCATGCCTTCGCGCAGCGCCATTTGACGCCGCGCATTGCCCTGGAGGCGATCGACTCCGACGTCATCAAGACCTATGTGCGGCTGGGCCTGGGCCTGGGCATCGTGGCCGAGATGGCGGTGCGCGACGACCCGGGCAGCGAACTGGTGTCGCGCCCCATGGGCCAGCTGTTCGGCATGAACGTGGCGCGCGTCGCCTTCAAGCGCGGTGCCTACCTGCGCAACTTCGTCTACCGTTTCGCCGAGCTGCTGAGCGACCGGCTGGACCGCAACCTGGTGGCCCGGGCGATGTCCGGCCAGGCCAACGACTACGAGCTCTGACCCCCCTTCCCTCTCTTTGCCCATCGCCATGCCGATCGCACCCCGCACCCCCACGATCCAGAGCAAGCTGCCCAAGGTGGGCACCACCATCTTCACCGTCATGTCGGCGCTTGCGACCGAGAAGAACGCGGTGAACCTTGGCCAGGGCTTCCCTGATTTCGCCTGCGACCCGCTGCTGGTCGACGCCGTCGACCGGGCCATGCGCGAGGGCCTGAACCAGTACCCGCCCATGGCCGGCGTGCTGCAGCTGCGCGAGGCTGTGGCGGCCAAGATCGAAGCGCTGCACGGCAAGCGCTACAGCGCGCAGGACGAGATCACCATCACGGCCGGCGCCACGCAGGCGATCCTGACCGCGATCCTGGCCATCGTGCGGCCCGGCGACGAGGTCATCGTGCTGGAACCCTGCTACGACAGCTACATCCCGAACATCGAACTGGCCGGCGGCACGGTGGTGCGCGTGCCGTTGGTGCCGGGCACGTTCCGGCCCGATTTCGACAAAATTGCCGCGGCCCTTTCCCCGCGCACGCGCGCGATCCTTGTCAACTCGCCGCACAACCCGAGTGCCACGATCTGGTCGGCCGAGGACATGCAGCGGCTGCAAGACCTGCTCGCACCGACAGACGTGTTCCTGATCAGCGACGAGGTCTACGAGCACATGGTCTACGACGGCCGCGCCCACGAGAGCGCGGCGCGCTTCCCGGGCCTGGCGGCGCGCGCCTTCGTGGTGTCCAGCTTCGGCAAGACCTACCACGTGACGGGCTGGAAGGTGGGCGTGGTGGCGGCGCCGGCTGCCTTGACGGCCGAGTTCCGCAAGGTGCACCAGTTCAACGTGTTCACGGTCAACACGCCCGTGCAGCACGGGCTGGCGCGCTACATGGCCGAGCCGCGGCACTACCTGGCGCTGCCGGCCTTTTACCAGGCCAAGCGCGACCTGTTCCGCGAAGGGCTGCAGGCCAAGACGCGCTTCAAGCTGCTGCCCAGCGAGGGCAGCTTCTTCCAGTGCGTGGACATCTCGGACGTCAGCGACCTGCCCGAGGCCGAGTTCTGCAAGTGGCTCACGAACGAGATCGGCGTGGCCGCGATCCCGCTGTCGGCCTTCTACGCCGACGGCTTCGACCAGCGCGTGGTGCGCTTTTGCTACGCCAAGGAAGACGCGACGCTGCGCACCGCCCTGGACCGGTTGGCCAGGCTCTGATCAGGTCTTGGCCGCCAGGCCGAGCCGCTCGATCGTGGCCTTCTCCGACGCGAAGCTCTCGCGCGCAAAGCGCGTGTAGTCCTCGGTGTTCTTGTAGATGACGGTCTGGTCGAACTTGTCGAAGGTGGCCAGCACGGCCGGGTCGTCCAGCGTTTTGCGGAACGCATCGTGCAGCACGCGCACCACGGCCGGGTCCATGCCCTTGGGGCCGCACACGCCGAAGGGCGAATCCGACACCGTCTGGTAGCCCAGCTCGTCGAGCGTGGGCACGTTCGGCCAGCGCTTGGTGCGCTTGCTGCCGTAGGTGGCCAGGAGGCGCAGCTTGCCGGCCTCCACATGCGGCCCCCAGCCCGTGGCATCGCTGGCCGACATCACGTGCTCGCCCAGCACCGCCTGCATGTTGTCGGCATTGCCCTTGAACGGCACGTGCACGAGCTGGATGCCGGCGCGCTGCGCGAACTCTTCCATCGCCAGGTGCGGGCTGGTGCCGGCGCCGGTGTGGCCGTAGGTCATCCTGCCCGGGTTGGCCTTGGCGTAGGCCACGTAGTCCTGGATCGACTTGATCGGCGACGTGGCCGGCACCACCAGCCCGAAGGTGTAGCCCGTGAGGCAGGCGATCCAGGTGAAGTCCCTGAGCACGTCGAACGACACCTTCTGCATGTGCGGGATCCGGAACACGCCGTGCGGCAGCTGCGACACCACATAGCCATCGGGCTTGGCATTGACGAGCTCGAGCGCGCCCAGCGTGCCGCCGGCACCTGGCTTGTTGTCCACGATGACGCTGGTGCCCAGGATGCGGCCCGCGCTGTCGGCGAGGGAACGGATCACGGCATCGGTGGAGCCGCCCGCGGGCCAGGGGCAGATGTAGCGGATCGGCCGCGCCGGATAGGCCTGCGCACGCAGCACGGCAGGTGCGGCCACGGCGGCCAGTGCGCCGGCAGAGCGGGCCAGGAACAGGCGGCGGTCGGTCATGGGTGCAGTCCTCGGTCGGAGTGTGGAAGGTCGCCGCACTGTAGGGACGAAGCCTGCGCGCCTACCGTAGGAAAACCCTCACCGTGTGTCGCGTCGCGGACCGGCGGACGGCGGCGCGGCACCGGGAGACCATCGCAGCACCACAACATCCCATAGAGGGAACGGCCATGACCCTGTCGACCATTCTGTTGATCGTGCTGATCCTGCTGCTGATCGGGGCCTTGCCCTCGTGGCCGCACAGCCGCAGCTGGGGCTATTACCCGAGCGGCGGCCTGGGCCTGGTCGTGATCGTCATCGTGGTCCTGCTGCTGATGGGACGCATCTGACGGCATGACCCAGCAAAAAGCCCCGCGGTCGCGGGGCTTTTTTGTGGCCGGCTGGTGCCGATCAGCCGAAGTTGGCTTGTGCGAACTCCCAGTTCACGAGCTTGTCGAGGAAGGTCTCGACGAACTTGGGACGCAGGTTGCGGTAGTCGATGTAGTAGGCATGTTCCCAGACGTCGACCGTCAGCAGCGCCTTGTCGGCGGTGGTCAGCGGCGTGCCGGCGGCGCCGGTGTTGACGATGTCGACCGAACCGTCGGCCTTCTTGACGAGCCAGGTCCAGCCCGAGCCGAAGTTGCCCACGGCCGACTTGACGAAGGCTTCCTTGAACGCGGCGTAGCTGCCCCACTTGGCGTTGATGGCCTCCATCAGCTTGCCGCTGGGCTCGCCACCGCCGGCCGGCTTCATGCAGTTCCAGAAGAAGGTGTGGTTCCAGATCTGGGCGGCGTTGTTGTAGATGCCGCCGCTGGACTTCTTGACGATTTCCTCGAGCGTCAGGTTCTCGAACTCCGTGCCCTTCTGCAGGTTGTTCAGGTTCACGACATAGGCGTTGTGGTGCTTGCCGTGGTGGTACTCCAGGGTTTCCTTGGAGTAGTGGGGCGCCAGCGCATCGATGGCATACGGCAGTTCAGGCAGCTTGTGTTCCATGTTCTTTCCTCGTGGGTGGGTTGGAGAAATGATGGGGTCTCTGGGGACGCGGCATTGTAGGAATTAAACGCGACCGGTCTTGCGCACCTGCAGATCGGCCTCGCCGTCGGCAAGGGTGGCGCGCACGGTGGCGCCCTGCGGCAGTTGCGCGACGCTGGTGACGGTGCCGCCGGCCGCGTCCGTGAGCCAGGCGTAGCCGCGCTGCAGCACCACGCGCGGGTCCAGCAACTCCAGGCCGCGGCCCGCATGCGCCAGCGCGCTGCGCGCGCGCTGCACGCGGCCCTGCAAGGCGGCATCCAGCCGCGGCTGCTGCACATCGAGCCGGTGGCGCCGCTGCGCCAGTTGCGTGGCCACGCCATGCTGCATGCGCTGGGCGAGCTGCGCCAGGTGCAGGCGCTGGCGGCCGGCGCCCTGGGACGGGCGGCCGAGCCGTGCGGCGGCCTGGTCCAGCCGCTGGGCGCGCGCATCCAGGCTACGCGTGGCGGCGTCGTGCAGGCGCGCGGCCATGCCGTCCAGCACGGCCAGCCACACTTCGCGCGGCTGCGCGGCCAGTTCCGCGGCGGCCGTGGGCGTTGGTGCGCGCAGGTCGGCCACGAAGTCGGCGATGCTGAAGTCGGTCTCGTGGCCGACACCGCTGACCAGCGGCACCGGGCTCTGCACGATGCAGCGGGCCAGCGCCTCGTCGTTGAAGGCCCAGAGGTCTTCGACCGAACCGCCGCCCCGCACCAGCAGGATCAGGTCGACCGGCGTGCCGCTGCCGGCGCGTGCGTGGCCGTACAGGCGCTGCAGCGCACGCACCAGGTCGGCCGGTGCGTCGGCCCCCTGCACCAGGGCGGGCGCCAGCAGCACCGGCACATGCGGCAGGCGGCGCCGGAGCGCGGTGACGACGTCGTGCAGCGCCGCCGCTCCCGGCGAGGTCACGAGACCGATGCCGCGCGGCAGGGCCGGCAGCGGGCGTTTGCGGGCCGGGTCGAACAGGCCCTCCGACTCCAGCCTTGCCTTCAGGCGCAGGAACTGCTCCATGAGCGCGCCGGCGCCGGCGCGCTGCAGGCTCTCGACCACCAGTTGCAGGTCGCCCCGCGCCTCGTACACCGACAGGCGGCCGCGCAATTCCACCAGGTCGCCATCGCGCGGCGAAAAATCGACCAGCGCGGCCGCGCGGCGGAACATCGCACAGCGGATCTGGCCTTGCCCATCCTTGATCTGGAAGTAGCAGTGCCCGCTGGATGCGCGCGAGAAGCCCGAAATCTCGCCACGGACCGCGACGGGATTGAATTTCTGCTCCAGGGCCCCAGCAATGGCGCGGCACAGCGCCCCGACCTGCCAGACAAACGGCGCCGTTGCAGGCATCAGCGGCGCATGCATGCGCTGGCCCTTGCTGCACCACAGCATTCGGCGGACGAATACTCCACAGCGCCGTGCCCAGGTGCTTCCCGCCCCTGGGAACACCCGATCCGTCCAGCACCCATGTAGCAATGCATTGATTTCATTGAGATTTTTTGTGCCCGCGTTTTAATCAAAGTGTCAAAGAGCCGCGCCAGTGCTGGGTTTGGCGCGCTGCGAAGCGAGTTCTTCACAAAGTTATCCACATCTCCTGTGGGTACCGTCCGACGGACGCCGACAGACGGCGCTGGCATGGGCAGTGCGGCGAGAAGCCCGAAAACACTGCGCCATAATCCGCGCAGCGTTCCATTGCCAGGGGAGATTTGCTCTTGTTTTCGATCATACAAGCCGCCGGTTGGCCCATCTGGCCCCTGATTGCGTGCTCGGTTCTCGCGCTGGCCCTGGTCATCGAACGCTTCATCAACCTGAACGCCCGCCGCATCGTGCCGCCGCGGCTGCTGGACGAGGCGATCACGGTGTCGCAGAAATCGGTGCCCGAGCCGGGCATCGTGACGCAGCTGGCGCAGGATTCGGCGCTGGGCGAGGTGCTGGCCAGCGGCCTGCGGGCGCTGAGCAGCAATCCGCGCTGTTCCGAGGACGACCTGCGGGCCAGCATCGAGAACACCGGCCGCGCGGTCGCGCACCGGCTCGAGAAGTACCTGACGGCGCTGGCCACCATCGCTTCGGCAGCGCCGCTGCTGGGGCTCCTGGGCACGGTGATCGGCATGATCGAGATCTTCGGCTCGCAACCCGGCGCCACCGGCGGTGCAGCCGGCAACCCCGCGCAGCTGGCGCAGGGCATCTCGATCGCGCTGTACAACACCGCGTTCGGGCTGATCGTGGCCATCCCCTCGCTGATCTTCTGGCGCTACTTCCGCGCCCGCGTCGACGGCTACCTGCTGACGCTGGAACTGTCGGGCGAGCGCTTCGCGCGCCACCTGAACGGCCTGCGCAAGAGCGCATGAACTTCCGTCGCCGCGGGGCGGAGGAGCCCGAGATCAACCTGATCCCGTTCATCGACGTGCTGCTGGTCGTGCTGATCTTCCTGATGCTGTCCACCACCTACAGCAAGTACGCCGAACTGCAGATCCGCCTGCCGCTGGCCAACGCCGAAGCGCAGCGCGAGCGCCCGCGCGAGGTGGTGGTGGCCATCGCCGCGGACGGCCGCTATGCCATTGATCGGCAGCCGCTGGACGGCCGCAGCGTGGAAGCGCTGGTGCAGGCGCTGCTGGGCGCCACCAAGGGTGTGCAGGACCCCATCGTCGTGATCAGCGCCGATGCCAGCACGCCGCACCAGGCTGTCATCACGGCCATAGACGCGGCGCGCCGCGCCGGCTTGCAGCAGCTCACCTTCGCCACGCAGCGGTCGGCCAGCGGGCGCTGAGGCCGGCCGGCACGACCCATGCGTGGCTGGCTCTCTGCGCTGCTGCCGCGGCTGTGGATGTCGCGCGTGTGGGCCTGGCCGCTGTGGCCGCTGTCGCTGCTTTACGGCGCGGTGACCGGCCTGCGCCGCCTGCTCTACCGCACCGGACTGCGGCGCAGCACGCGCCTGCCGGTACCGGTGCTGGTGGTCGGCAACGTGGTGGCCGGCGGCTCGGGCAAGACGCCGGTGACCATGGCGCTGGTCGAGCGCCTGCAGGCGCAGGGCTGGCAGGTGGGCGTGCTGTCGCGCGGCTACGGACGCAGCACGACCGACTGCCGCGAGGTGCTGCCCGGCAGCCCCGCCGCAGAGGTCGGCGACGAGCCCGCGCTGATCCGGCGCCACTGCGGCGTGCCGGTGTTCGTCGCGGCGCGCCGGGCCGAGGCCGGCCAGGCACTGCTGGCACGCCATCCCGAGACCAATGTGCTGGTCTGCGACGACGGCCTGCAGCACCTGGCACTGGCGCGCGACCTGGAAGTCTGCGTGTTCGACGACCGCGGCACCGGCAATGGCTGGCTGCTGCCGGCCGGCCCGCTGCGCGAACCCTGGCCGCGGCCCGCCGACCTCGTGCTGCACAGCGGCGAGCGGCCGGCGTTCGCAGGCTTTCGCGCACGCCGCCTGCTTGCGGCGCACGCGCGGCGGGCCGACGGCCAGCGC
Source organism: Pseudorhodoferax sp. Leaf274 (assembly GCF_001422445.1). Classification (GTDB taxonomy): domain Bacteria; phylum Pseudomonadota; class Gammaproteobacteria; order Burkholderiales; family Burkholderiaceae_C; genus Pseudorhodoferax. The sequence continues at coordinate 47,183 of NZ_LMNA01000030.1, read as the reverse complement.
CTGGCGCTGGCCGAACTGGCAGATACGCCGGTGCTGGCGCTGGCCGGCATCGCCCGGCCCGAGCGTTTCTTCACCATGCTGCGCGCGGCCGGCCTGCACCGGATCCATGAACTGCCGCTGGCCGACCACCAGGATTTCCAGGGCTGGCAGCCGCCGCCCGGGGCGCCGGCTGTCTGGCTCTGCACCGAAAAGGATGCCGTCAAGCTGTGGGCGCAACACCCCGGCGCCTGGGCCGTGCCGCTGCAGGTGGAGCTCGAGGCCGGCGCCTGGCAGGTGCTGGACGCCCGGCTCGCGGCGCTCGGAACACCGCAGGTACCATAGCGCCCTTTCGATCCTTCCACCTCTTCATCCATGGACAGCAAGCTTCTGGAACTGCTGGTCTGCCCCGTGACCAAGGGCCCGCTGCAGTACGAGCGCGAACGCCAGGAACTGGTGTCGCGCAGCGCGCGGCTGGCCTACCCCGTGCGCGACGGCATTCCCATCCTGCTGGAGAACGAGGCGCGCACGCTGAGCGACGAGGAACTGGGGCTGTGAGCAACGCCGCGCCGCCCCAAGGTGCTGCGATGCGCACCTTCACGGTATTGATTCCGGCACGCCTGGCCTCCACACGCCTGCCCAACAAGCCACTCGCGGCGCTGGGCGACGCGCCCATGGTGGTGCGCGTGGCACAGCGCGCCATGCGCTCGCAGGCTGCACGCACCGTCGTCGCCTGCGACAGCGAGAAGATCATGCAGGCCTGCGCCGCCCACGGCGTGGAGGCCATCCTCACGCGCGACGACCACGCGTCGGGCAGCGACCGGCTGGCCGAAGCCTGCGCGCTGCTGGGCCTGGACGGCGACGACCTCGTCGTCAACGTGCAGGGCGACGAGCCGCTGATCGCGCCGCCGCTGATCGACGCCGTGGCCGCCCTGCTGCACGAGCATCCCGAAGCCAGCATGAGCACGGCCGGCCATGCCATCGACAGCGTGGAGGACCTGCGCAATCCCAACGTGGTCAAGGTGGTGTGCGATGCGCGCGGCCGGGCCCTGTACTTCAGCCGTGCGCCCATCCCGTGGTGGCGCGATGGCTTCGCCGACGGCGTCAACGCGCTGCCCCAACCGGCGCCGCTGCGCCATGTGGGCATCTACGGGTACCGCGCCGGCTTCCTGCGCAGCTTCCCGGCGCTGGCGCAGGCGCCGATCGAGCAGAGCGAGGCGCTCGAACAGCTGCGCGCCATGTGGCACGGGCACCAGATCGCGGTGCATGTGACCGAGCACGCGCCGGGGCCGGGCGTGGACACGGCGCAAGACCTGGAACGGGTCCGCAAGCTGTTTTGACGAACTGTTGCACCGGGGACTGACGCCCCCGGAGTGCATGCTATCCTTTGACGGAAAAGCACTGCGACGGCCTGCGCGCCGTCAGCGCTGCCGCCCAATATCTACAAGCAATCCGAGGACATCCATGAGACTGATTCTGTTGGGCGCGCCAGGCGCCGGCAAAGGCACGCAAGCCACGTTCATCTGCAAGCAGTTCGGGATTCCCCAGATTTCCACCGGCGACATGCTGCGCGCTGCCGTCAAGGCCGGCACGCCGCTGGGCTTGCAGGCCAAATCGGTCATGGATTCCGGCGCGTTGGTCAGCGACGACATCATCATCGGCCTGGTCAAGGAACGCATCACCCAGCCCGATTGCGCCAAGGGCTTCCTGTTCGACGGCTTCCCGCGCACGATTCCCCAGGCCGATGCCATGAAGGCCGCCGGCGTGAAGCTGGACTACGTGCTCGAGATCGACGTGCCCTTCGACGCCATCATCGAACGCATGAGCGGCCGCCGCACGCATCCGGCATCGGGCCGCGTCTACCACATCCGCTTCAACCCACCCAAGGCCGAAGGCCTGGACGATGCGACCGGCGAGCCGCTGGTGCAGCGCGAGGACGACAGCGAAGCCACGGTGACCAAGCGCCTGGACGTCTACAGCGCCCAGACGCGCCCCTTGATCGACTACTACACGCAGTGGGCCAAGGGCGACCCGGCGAACGCGCCCAAGTACCGCAAGATCGACGGCACCGGCAGCGTCGACGAGATCACCGCGCGCGCGCTCGCGGCCCTGGCCGCCTGATTCAGGCCGCCAGCAGGTCCAGCTGCAGCTGGATCCGCGCCTTGACCGGCGACAGCGCCCCGGCCCCGGGCAGCGCGTCGCCAGGCAACCCCATCACCTGACCCTGGTCGCAACGGCTGGCGCGCAGCACCCGCACGCCCGCGGCCTGCGCACGCAGCAAGGCGGCCTCCAGTGCATGGTGCACGCTGCCGTTGCCGGTCGCGGCGACCACCAGTCCCTGCACGCCATCGCGCACCAGCGCATCGACGCTGGCGCCGCTCGCGCCTGCATGGCTGAACACGAGCTCGACGCGGGGCCAAGCCTGTGGCTGCGCCGGCAGCCGCCCCAGCAGACCGGGGTCCGGCGCCGCCTGCGGCCAAGCGCGCAACTGGCGCAAGGCGCCCGCCTCCACATAGCCCAGCGGCCCGGCATCGCCCGAGCCGAACGCGTCCAGCCTGTAGCTGTGGACCTTGCGCACGTCGGCCGCCCCATGGACCACACCGGCGCAGACGGCCACGACACCGCGCGCGCCCGGCTGCGCCGCGACGGCCAGCGCATCGCGAAGGTTCTGCGGGCCGTCCGGCATGGCCGCATTGGCAGGCCGCATCGCGCAGGCGAGCACCACCGGCCTGGACGGCGCCAGCACCGCCTGCAGGAAGTACGCCGTCTCCTCCAGCGTGTCGGTGCCGTGGGTGATCACGATCCCCTGCACATGCGCGTGCGCCAGACCCTCGGCGCAGCGTCGCGCGAGCTGCAGCCACACCGCGGCGTCCATGTCCTTGCTGTCGATCTGGGCGACCTGCTCGACCTGCAGCTCGCATCCGGGCGGCGCGTCGAAGCCCGCCAGCAACTGCGCCACCCCGACCTGGGCCGCCTGGTAGCCCAGCGTGTCGCCCGGGCGCGGTGCCAGGCCCGCGATGGTGCCGCCGGAACCCAGGATGAGCAGCGTGCGCCGCGATGAACCGGTAAATGCTTCAGATGCTTGCATGCTTGTAGAAACTGATTGAAAATACAGGTACTGGAAATTTACACAGACCACTGTGTCCATCGCTCCAGCCTACAGGGTAGCTGTACCAAGACGCACAAGGAACTGCCATGTCAGACGCCTCTCCTGCCTTCCCGGCCAAGCTCACGGCGCGCCAGCAACAGATTCTGGAACTGATCCAGGCCGCCATCGCAAACACAGGCGCCCCGCCGACCCGTGCCGAAATCGCCGCCGAACTGGGCTTCAAGTCGGCCAATGCCGCAGAAGAGCATCTGCAAGCCCTGGCGCGCAAGGGCGTCATCGAACTCGTGAGCGGCACCTCGCGCGGCATCCGCCTGCGCAGCGACATGCTGCGCTCGGTCAACGAGCGACGCAGCAAGCAGTTCAGCCTGCCCCTTCAGGAATTGGCGCAGCTGGCGTTGCCGCTGGTCGGCCGTGTGGCGGCTGGCTCGCCCATCCTGGCGCAGGAACATGTCGACCAGACCTACTACGTGGAAAGCAGCCTGTTCCAGCACAAGCCCGACTACCTGTTGCGCGTGCGTGGCATGTCCATGCGCGACGCCGGCATCATGGATGGCGACCTGCTCGCGGTGCGTGCCACCAAGGACGCCAAGAACGGCCAGATCGTCGTGGCCCGGCTTGGCGACGAGGTCACGGTCAAGCGCTACAAGCGCACCTCCGACAGCATCGAGCTCCACCCCGAAAACCCCGACTACCCCACCATCTTCGTGGAGCCCGGCGAGCCCTTCGAGATCGAAGGCCTGGCCGTGGGGCTGATCCGCAACACCATGCTGATGTAGGTCGCACCGCTGTTCGCACAATGCCAGGTGGCGGGCGTCCGCCGCGCGCAGCGCGCGGCAACCCTGGTGCTGTGCCTTTCAACCAATCCTGCCCCAATCCGCCCGATGGACGGAAGGAGTTTGAAATGGGAATCGCAATGCTGACCGCCGTGCGCGTGGCCCGGCTGCCGCAATGGTTTGAAGAATTCGGCCCGCGGCTGGCGGACCGCCTGGGCGCGCGCCTGAGCGCCCGCCTGAACAAACGGCTGCGCCGCAGCCCCTCGCATGTGGCACCGGCCTCCGTGCGGCCGGCACCGGCGCTGCGGGTGCTGCGTGTGTTCGAGCCGCACCAGCCCCGTGCCGCGGCAGGCCGCATGGTCATCTCGGGCCGCATGGCCGATGTGTGTGCCGAGCTCGACCGGCTGGCCGCCGCCGAATCCGCGCCAGCACGGCACTGAAGCAGCAGGCAGAGCGGCGGCGGCAACGGGTTCCCTGCCCGCTGCGGCCCGGGCGCCATGGAGGCGCGAGGCACAATGGCCGCATGAACATTGTGATCCTCGATGACTACCAGGATGCGGTGCGCAAGCTCGACTGCGCAGCCAAGCTCGAACCCTATGCGGCCAAGGTCTACACCAACACCGTGAAGGGCCTGGGGCAGTTGTCGGTCCGGCTGCGCGATGCCGACATCCTCGTGCTGATCCGCGAGCGTACCCACCTGAACCGTGCGCTGATCGAAAAGCTCCCCAAGCTCAAGCTGATCGCCCAGACCGGCCGTGTCGGCCCGCACATCGACGTCGCCGCCTGCACCGAACGTGGGGTGGCCGTGGCCGAAGGCGTGGGCTCGCCTGTCGCACCTGCCGAGCTGACCTGGGCGCTGATCATGGCCGCAACCCGGCGCCTGCCCCAGTACATCGGCAACCTCAAGCATGGCGCCTGGCAGCAGTCCGGCATGAAGACAGCGTCCATGCCCCCCAATTTCGGCCTGGGCACCGTGCTGCGCGAACGCACCATGGGCATCTTCGGCTACGGCCGCATTGGGCAGATCGTCAGCACCTATGCACGTGCCTTCGGCATGCGTGTGCTGGTCTGGGGGCGTGCCGGCTCGTGCGAGCGGGCACTGGCAGACGGCCACCAGATCGCGGCCAGCCAGGACGAGCTGTTCGCCAACAGCGACGTGCTTTCGCTGCACCTGCGGCTCAACGAGGAGACGCGCGGCATCGTCAAGCTCGACGATCTGGCGCGCATGAAGCCGACTTCGCTGCTGGTCAACACCTCGCGCGCCGAACTCATCGAGCCCGATGCGCTGCTGGCCGGGCTGAACCGCGGACGCCCCGGCATGGCAGCCGTCGACGTGTTCGAAAGCGAGCCCATCCTGCAGGGCCATGCCTTGCTGCGCCTGGAGAACTGCATCTGCACGCCGCACATTGGTTATGTGGAACTGCAGAGCTACGAGATGTACTTCAATGCGGCGTTCGACAACGTGCTGAACTACATCCGCGGCACGCCCACCAACATCGTCAACCCGGGCTCGCTGCAAGTGCGGCGCTGAAAGGCGCCGCCCCTGCCCCGCGGCATCAACGGGTGGACTTGGGGGCGATGCGCGCTTCGGTGTTCGGGTCGAACAGGTCGAAGTCGATCAGCCCGCTGTCGATCTCGGGCTTGTCGGACCTGGCCGGCACATCGCCCGCAGGCGCGATCGGGGTCGGCGCCGACGCAGGCACTTCGGCCAGCGCGTCGTCGTCCAGCAAGGGCAGGTCGATGTCGATATCGACCAGCGACAGGGCCGGTGCTGCGGCAATGTCTCCGCTGCTCGTCGACAGATCGATGTCCAGTTCCAGGCCGCTGCCGTCGTGGGTGGTCGGCAATGGGGCCACCCCGGAATCGGGCACGAATTCCAGCATCGAATCCACCGCAGCGGCGGCGGCCAGCGGCGTGCCCGCCGCCGCCAGGCCGGTGCCCAGCCCACGGCCCGTGGAAGCCACGGACTCCGGCGGCGCGATGACGCCGAAACCCGAAGGCGAACGTGTGCCGCCGGCCGGGACGAAGACGTCCTGCGCCACGCCGTAGAGCATCAGCAGATCGCGGTAAGCCGCCAGGTCCAGCGGGCGGCCGGTATCTTCCGGATGGCGCAGCAGGTTGGCTTCGATCGTGTCCAGCACACGCACATGGCCCCAGACCGTCTCGATGCTGAGCAGCGTTGCGGGATAGTCCTCCAGGGCCAGGCCTTCGTCCGCGAAGGCCGCGAAATTGGGCACATGCGCGTTAAAGCGGCGCTGGAAGCGCGCGCGCAAGGCATTGAAGTCGTCCTTGCGGCCCTGCTGGTGGTAGATGCCGAACAGTTCCAGGAAGGCCAGCGGGCTCATGTCCTGGTGCTCGTCCAGGTGCTGCTGCAGCACCTCGATGGCCTGTTCGTACTGGCCCAGCGAGACGAAGAAGTCGGCATGTTGCTGCACGTCGACGAACTCGTCCGGACGCACCGGCCGCGAGGCGTCCACCGGCAAGGCACGGTCGTGCGCGAACACCGCGGCGGCCACGGCGCCGGTGTCCACCGTCGACGGGCGCCCGATGCCGAGCGCAGAAGCGGGCTCGCTGTCCAGGAACTCATCGGCCAGCGATGGCCTGGACACCACGGGCGGGCGCGTCACCGCAGGTGGCGCGACAGGCGACGGCTCCGGCACAGCCACCACGACGGGCGGCGCGGCATCGCCACTCCAGTGCGCGGCAGCCAGTGCAGCATGGCGGGCACGCTGCCAGAAGTACGCGGCCAGGCCGACCATCAGCACCAACAGGGCCAGCAGGCCGTAGACGAGCAGGATGTCGACGCGGCCGCTCTCCGCTTCGTCCAGCCGGCGCTCCGCACGCTCGAGCCGGGCCCGCAGTTCGCGTTCGGCCGCGCTGGGCTCTGCCGCCTGTTTGCTCTGCACCGCCTGCTGCGCTTCCAGGGCCTCCAGGCGCTGCTTGTCACGGACGATCTCTTCCGGCGTGGTCCGCAAGGCACGCCACATGGCGGCAACGGCTTCGCGCTGCGCCGCATCGTCGACGATCTGCGAATTCAGGGCCGGGCTGGGCTGCATGCCGGCGACGGGGCCTGCCGGAGCATCCAGCGTCAACCGGGGCGCACCAGCCGCGGCGACCGCGGGGGCCGATGCAGCCGCCTGCGGCCTGGGTTCGGCGGGCCGTGGCGCAGGCGCGGGGGCCGCCTTTGGCGCAGTGGCCTTGGCCGGCGGACGCGCCGGCGCCTGGCGTTGGGGCGGACGCGGCGCCGGCGCGGCGGCTGCACGCGGCGGTGCCGGCGCGGGCGCAGGCCGCACGGCTTCGACCGGAGGCAGTGGTGCAGCAGCAACAGGTGGCGCTGCCGCCGACGGTGCGGGCGCCGTCCTGGACAGGTCCACCGGCCCTGCCGCTGCCTTCAACTCGGCCGGAAACTCGGGCAGGAAGTCATAGCGCCGAGAGCCCCCCTGGCCGCACAGCGCGTGCAACACGAGACCCACGACAGGTTCGTCGATGACGGCGCTGGAGCGGATGCGCAGCACCGCCTCCTGCGCGCCGGCCGCCGGCGCCTGCATGACCAGCCGCACGCGCGAGGACTCGATCAGCGTGTCGCCATGGAACACCTCGACACGGAAACACTGCACCGTGGCGTCTTCCGGCTGGTCGACCCGGACTTCCACTGCCAGGCTCAACGGCTGGCCCAGAACCACGTTGCCGCGTGCGCGGCCCAGACTCAATGCCGAACTGCCGACAGCCACCCCCAGCAGCCCCAGCCCCACCAGCTTGTGTTGTAGTTTCACAGTGAGTGCGTATGAATCATTTGCGCACCATACCACTCGGATCGGCACGTCATAATTGATCGATGGACACAGCATATCGCGTTGTCGGCGTGGTCGGCGCCGGCGCAATGGGCCGCGGAATCGGCCAAATTGCAGCACAAGCAGGTAGTACCGTCAAACTCTTCGACGTGGCGCCGGGCGCCGCCGCCAAGGCCCGGGAAGCCGTGTATGCACAGTGGGCCAAGCTGCACGAAAAAGGCCGGTTGGACACACCGGCGCTCCATGCGCAGCGCGAAGCCCTGACCGAGGTAGCGGCGCTGGCCGATCTGGCCGACTGTGATCTGGTCATCGAGGCGGTCGTCGAGCGGCTGGACGTGAAGCAGCGCCTGTTCGCAGAACTCGAAACCATCGTGCGGCCGGACGCGGTGCTGGCCAGCAACACCTCCTCGCTGTCGATCACGGCCATTGCCGCGGCGCTCCAGCATCCCGGGCGTTTCGCCGGCTACCACTTCTTCAACCCCGTGCCGCTCATGAAGGTGGTCGAGGTCATCGCCGGGCTCAAGACGGATGCCGCCGTCTGCGCCGGCCTGACCCAGTTCGCGCGTGCCATGGGCCACACGCCCGTGCAGGCGGCCGACACGCCTGGCTTCATCGTCAACCATGCCGGGCGCGGCTACGGCACGGAAGCACTGCGCATCGTCAGCGAATCGGTCGCCGATTTCGCCACCATCGACCGCATCCTCAAGGACCAGGTCGGCTTCAAGCTGGGGCCCTTCGAATTGATGGACCTGACCGGGCTGGACGTTTCACACCCGGTCATGGAGTCCATTTACCGGCAGTACTACGACGAGCCGCGCTACCGCCCCAGTGCGCTGGCGGCCCAGCGTGTGGCCGGCGGCGTGGTCGGCCGCAAGGTCGGCGAGGGCTTCTACCGCTATGTCGACGGCGTGGCGCAGGTGCCGGCCGAACCGCCGGTGCCGCAGGTCGACCAGATTCCGCCGGTGTGGGTGTCGCCGCGCGCCGCACGCCGGGCCGAGCTGTTCCAGCTGCTCAAGGACCTGGGCGCCCGCATCGAGACCGGCCAGTCGCCCTCGATGGAAGCGCTGACCCTGGTCGCGCCGCTGGGTTTCGACATCACCACCGTCGCCGTGGTCGAGCGCCTGGATCCCGCACGCACCATCGGCATCGACATGCTGCTCGACGATGCCGCGACCAAGCGTCGCGTCCTGGCAACAAACCCGGCCACGCGCGTCGACATGCGCGATGCCGCGCACGCGTTGTTTGCACGCGACGGCAAGGCCGTCAGCGTGGTGCGCGACAGTGGCGGCTTCGTCACCCAGCGCGTGGTGGCCACCATCGTCAACATCGCGGCCGACATCTGCCAGCAGTCCATCTGCACGCCGCGCGACCTGGAACTGGCCGTCACGCTGGGCCTGGGCTATCCCGCCGGCCCCCTGGCGCTGGGAGACCGCTGCGGCCCGACCAACATACTGGAAGTGCTGTTCAACCTGCAGACCGTCTACGGCGATGCGCGCTACCGCCCCAGCCCCTGGCTGCGGCGCCGCGGTGCGATCGGCCTGTCCCTGCTGCACGAAGAAACCTGAAGCCACCCGCCCCATGCCCGCCGCCCTGCTCAGCACCCGCCATGGCGCGACCATGGTGCTCACCCTGTCGCATCCGGAGCGCCACAACGCCCTGGGGCCGGACATCTGGGCCGCCGGCGTCGAGGCCCTGAACGTGGCCGAATCCAGCAACGAGGTGGCCAGCGTGGTCATCGCCGGCGCCGGCGCCGTGTTCAGCGTGGGCCACGACCTGGAGCAGCTGCAGGCCAGCCGCCGCGAGAGCGCGTCGCACCAGGTCGCGCTGACCGAAGGCCTGCACAGCTGGATCGAGGCCATCCGCAGCTTCCCCAAGCCCGTGGTCGCCGCCGTCGAGGGCGTGGCCGCCGATGCCGGCTTCGCGCTGGCCCTGGCCTGCGACTTCATCGTCGCCGCGCGCAACGCGCAGTTCGCGCTGGCAGGCAGCGCGCTGGGCCTGTCGCCCGATGCGGGCGCGAGCTGGAGCCTGGCGCGGGCACTGCCACGCCAGTTGGCCGGCGAACTGCTGATGCTGGGCACGCGCGTGAACGCCGAGCGGCTGCACGCGCTGGGCGTGGTCAACCGCGTCTGCGGCCCGGGCACGGCGCTGCATGAAGCCCTCGCCCTGGCCGGGCAGATCAACGCGCTTGCGCCGCATGCCGTGGCCAGCGGCAAGGAGTTGCTGGCCCTCGCCGAGGCCGCCACGCTGCCCGAGCAACTGGCGCACGAGCGCGACCGCTTCGTCGCCAACCTGCACCACGCAGATACGGGCGCGGCCATCGCCGCGTTCCGTGAACAGCGCGGCGCGGCACCGCTGACCTGAGCCCAGCCCGGCCGCCGGGCCGCAGTCACCCAAAAGACAGAACATGGACGAACCGATTCTTAACATCGCCGAGCGCGAAGCGATCAACGCCGGGCGCTGGTTTTCATCCCTCTCCCCCTCGCTGCGGCACGACATTCTTCGATGCGCTTATGTCCGACGCTACAAGAACGGCGAACTGATCGCCGCCCGCGGCGACATCGCGGAAGAGTGGATCGCCTGTGCCAAGGGCGCGGCCCGCGTGAGCTCCACCTCCATCTCGGGCAAGCAGATCACGCTGACCTACGTGGAGCCCGGCATCTGGTTCGGCGACGTGGCCTTCTTCGACAGCGACCGCCGCACGCACGACGTCTATGCGCATGGCGCCACCACCATCGTCTGCGTGGCCCGTGCCGACTTCAAGAAGATCCTGGCCGCGCACAGCGAGCTCTACGAGGCGCTGATGTGGCTGCAGTCGCGCCGCATCCGGCTGCTCTTCGGCCTGGTGGAAGACCTCAACACCCTGCCCCTGCGCGCGCGGCTGGCCAAGCAGCTGCTGCACCTGGTGCGCAGCTATGGCGTGCCCAGCCTGGAAGACGGCAACGAGGTCCGCATCAGCCTGCAGCTGGCGCAGGAAGAGCTGGCCCAGCTGCTTGGCGCCTCGCGCCAGCGCGTGAACCAGGAACTCAAGACCATGGAGCGCGAGGACGCCATCCGCATCGAAGCGACCGGCCTCATCGTGCGCGACCGCGATGCGCTGATGCGCATCGTCGACTCCGACCGCTGAACCACAACACCGACACAGGGAGACAACCCGCATGAGCGAATTCGACCATTTCGAGGGCACCAAGGAAGTCAGCGGCCAGCACGCCTTCGACACCGCAAGGCTGACCGACTGGCTGGCCGCGCAGCTGCCCGGCTTTGCCGGACCGCTGGAGGTCGCGCTGTTCAAGGGCGGGCAGTCCAACCCCACGTACAAGCTCACCACGCCCACGCAGCGCTACGTGATGCGCTCCAAGCCCGGCCCGGTGGCCAAGCTGCTGCCCTCGGCCCACGCCATCGAGCGCGAGTTCGCCGTCATGCGCGGCCTGGCCGGAACCGACGTGCCCGTGCCAGCCATGCTGTGCCTGTGCGATGACGAATCCGTCATCGGCCGCGCCTTCTACATCATGGAGTTCAAGGAAGGTCGCGTGCTCTGGGACCAGGGCCTGGCCGGCATGGAGCCGGCCGGCCGCGCCGCCATCTACGACGAGATGAACCGCGTGATCGCGGCGCTGCACAGCGTGGACTTCGCCGCGCGCGGGCTCGCGGGCTACGGCAAGCCCGGCAACTACTTCGAGCGCCAGATCGGCCGCTGGAGCAAGCAGTACGTCGCCTCGATCACGCAGCCCATCCCCGAAATGGACAAGCTCATCGACTGGCTGCCGCGCAACATGCCCGCCAGCGCGCGCGACGAGCGCTTCACGAGCATCGTGCACGGCGACTACCGGCTGGACAACACCATGTTCCACGCCAGCGAGCCGCGCATCGTCGCGGTGCTGGACTGGGAGCTGTCCACGCTGGGCCACCCGCTGGCGGACTTCAGCTACCACTGCATGTCCTGGCACATCAGCCCCGGCCAGTTCCGCGGCATCGCCGGGCTCGACCTGAAGGCGCTGGGCATCCCGGCCGAGGCCGACTACATCGCGCGCTACTGCGAGCGCACCGGCTTCGCCACCCCGCAAGAACTCGCGCGCGACTGGAACTTCTACCTGGCCTACAACATGTTCCGCCTGGCCGCGATCCTGCAGGGCATCGCCAAGCGGGCCGAATCGGGCACGGCCTCCAGCGAACGCGCCGCCACATCCGGTGCCGGCGCCCGCCCGCTCGCCGAACTTGCCTGGAAGTTCGCGCAGCAGGCCTGAACCGCTACGGATGATCACGCTCTACAGCTGGGCCACGCCGAACGGCCACAAGGTCCACATCATGCTGGAGGAGTGCGGCCTGCCCTACGCGGTGGTGCCGGTCGACATCGGGGCGGGCGCGCAGTTCCAGCCCGACTTCCTGCGCATCAGTCCCAACAACAAGATCCCGGCCATCGTCGATACCGACGGGCCGGACGGCCAGCCCGTCACGCTGTTCGAATCGGGCGCCATCCTGCTGTACCTGGCCGGCAAGACCGGCCAGCTGCTGCCCGAGGGCGACCGTGCCCGCTATGCGGTGCTGCAGTGGCTAATGTTCCAGATGGGCGGCGTCGGCCCCATGCTGGGCCAGAACCACCACTTCCGGCAGTACGCGCCCGAGAAGATCGGCTACGCGGTCCAGCGCTACACCGACGAGGCGCGGCGCCTGTACGGCGTGATGGACCGGCAATTGGCCGAGAGCGCGCACATCGCCGGGCCCGACTACAGCATTGCCGACATCGCCGTCTTTCCCTGGCTGCGCAACTGGCAGAACCAGGGCATCGCCTGGGCCGACTACCCCCACCTGAAGGCCTGGTTCGACCGCATCGCGGGGCGCCCAGCCGTGCAGCGCGGCATGGCCGTGCTGGCCGACCTGCGCAAGCCCATCACCGACGGCAAGGCGCGCGAGAACCTGTTCGGCGCCACGCAGTACCAGCGGCGCTGAAGCCGCCGGCCGCGCTGAATCCTCGAAGCGCTCAGCCGGTGCGTGGCCCCGTCAGGCCGCGCCCAGCAGGGCCGGCTGGCCCCCATAGCCCAGGCTCGGCTCCGTTGCGGCGCCGTGCGCCCCGCCCGCGCGCAGCTTGAACACCGCCATCGCCTGCACCAGCTGCTCGGCCTGGCCGCGCAGGCTGTCGGCGGCGGCGGCCGATTCCTCCACCAGCGCCGCGTTCTGCTGCGTGGCCTGGTCCATCTGCGTGACGGCCTCGCCCACCTGCGACACGCCCGCGCTCTGCTCGCTGCTGGCCGCGCTGATCTCGCCCACCAGGTCGCTCACGCGCTGGATCGCGTGGACCACCTCCTGCATGGTGCTGCCGGCCTCGCCCACCAGCACCGTGCCCTGCTGCACGCGCTCCACGCTGGTGCCGATCAGGGCCTTGATCTCGCGCGCCGCCTCGGCCGAACGGCCGGCCAGGCTGCGCACCTCGCTCGCCACCACCGCGAAGCCGCGGCCCTGGTCTCCCGCGCGCGCCGCCTCGACGGCCGCGTTCAGCGCCAGGATGTTGGTCTGGAACGCGATGGAATCGATGGTGCCGATGATGCTGGCGATCTTGCCCGAGCTCTCGTCGATGCCCTTCATGGTGTCGACCACGCGCGCAACCACATCGCCGCCGCGGCCGGCCACGCTCGATGCGTTCTCGGCCAGGCTCTTGGCCTGGCGCGCGTTGTCGGCGTTCTGCCGCACGGTGGAGCTGAGCTGCTCCATCGACGCGGCCGTCTCCTCCAGCGCCGAGGCCTGCTGCTCCGTGCGCGCCGACAGGTCGTTGTTGCCGTGCGCGATCTCCGCGCTGGCCGTGGCCACGCCATCGGCATTGCGCCGCACGCCGGCCACCACGCTGGCCAGTTGCTGCTGCATGTCTCGCAGCGCCGTGGCGAGGTCGGCGGCCTCGTCGCGGCCCTCCACGTGCACGGGCTGCGTGAGGTCGCCGTCGGCGATGCGCCGCGCCACGACGCCGGCCTGGGCCAGCGGCTGCGTGATCGAGCGCGAAATGGTCCAGGCGAACAGCGCGCCCAGCAGCACCGCCGCGATGCCGCTGGTGACCAGCACCGTCTGCCCCTGCGCGGCGGCGTCCGCGGCGTCGCGCAGCGCCTCGGCATACAGCTCCTGCTGGCGCTTTTCCAGCGTCAGGATGCTGTCGCTGTAGGCCGCGGCCAGCGGGCGCAGCGTGCGCTCCAGCTCGGCCGAGACATCTTCGCCGGCCTGGCGGCGCTTGACCAGCGCCGCCCGCGGCGTGCGGTAGGCCTCCCGGCGGTCGTCGATGTCCTTCAGCATGCGCTTGCCGGTCTCGGTCTGTACCAGCTGGTGCAGGCGCTCGCGCGAGGCCGCCGTGACCTGCGAGGTCTTGTCCATGTCGGCCTGCCAGCGCGGGATGTGCGTGGTGTCCGAATCCAGCAGCGCCGCCTCGGTGCGCACCCAGTTCAGGTCGATGGTCTGGCGCCAGCGGATCGCGACCTCCTGCCGCTCCTTGTCCACCGTGCCCAGCTGCTGGGTGGCGGTATCGGACTGCTCCAGCCGCCACACGCCCATGGCCGCGCTGGCCGCCACGATCAACAGGATCACGCCGAACGCCAGCCCCAGCCGCGCGCCGATGCGCAGATTGCGCAGGCCGCTCATGGTTGGCACTCCAGGCGCGCGGCGCGCAGGGCGGGAGAAAGGGCAAGTAAGTGCATGGGAATCCCTGCGGGTTGAGGACGGTCGACCAGTGCAACGCAAGACGCGCGCACGGTGCCCGATCCCCGGTGACCCCTGTGGGATGCAACCCAGCTGCCCGACCCGGCGCGCGTGCGCCGGCTGAGGGCCTGTGGCTTTGCGTGCGCAACTCTCATTGCGTTTGCTGTCGGGAAGTCTAACAGTGCACTAAATATGAATCAAATGAGTTCGCCCATTTGTTGATTCAGAGAAACAGTTTGACGCCCATCAAGCCGCAAGGCTGGGGTGCGGCCAGGCCATGGCAGCGCCCGCCAGGGCCGCGTCGGCCCGATAGCTGGCCAGCGCGGCGTGCATGGCCGGCACCGTGGCCGCCGGGTCGTCGCCCAGCATGCGCACGACGCAGATGCCGTCGGCCCCAGTCGCGGCGGCCGCGCCGATCTGCGCGTGTTCCAGGATGCCGCCGATGGCCACCACGGGTGCGCCGGCCATGGCGCACCACCAGGCCAGGTTGTCCAGGCCCTGGGGCCGCCAGGGCATGGCTTTGGTCAACGTGGGCCACACCGGGCCGCAGGCGATGTAGGCCGGCGACAGGCTGCGCGCACGGGCCAGCTCCCACAGGCTGTGCGAGCTGATGCCCAGTGCCAGGCCGCTGGCACGCAGGGCCGCACGCTCGGCGGCGCCCAGCGCCAGCAGGTCTTCCTGGCCCAGGTGCACGCCGTGCGCGCCGTGCCGGGCCGCCAGCCGCCAATGGTCGTTGACGAACAGGCGCGCGCCCGCGGCACGGCACGCCGCTGCGGCCTCGGCCACCTGGGCGTGCAGTGCATCCCACCAGGCCGGCGTCGCCGCCTCGGTCTGCTTGATGCGCAGCTGCACGCTGCGCACGCCGCACGCCAGCACGGCCTGCACGCGCGCCGCGCTGTCGACGATGGCGTACAGGCCCAGCGGCGCCGCGCGCTCGGCGGGTGCGGCGGCGAACACCGGCTCGGCGTCCCAGCCCATCTGCGGCAGCAACGCCGGTTCGGCATGGAAACCCGCGCGCGCCAGGACCTGGCCCGGGCCGCGCCCCGCCGCATGGCCATGGCGCAACGCGTGCGTGGCCGCCATCTTCGCCAGCACCACGGCGTCGGCCGCGACGAAACCATGCGCCAGCGCCGCTGCCGCGCTGCTGGCGAAGGTGCAGCCCGTGGCGTGGGTGTTGCCGGTTCCGATGCGCGGCAGCGCCAGCCAGCCGCCGGCGTGCGGGCTGTCCAGCCAGTCCAGCGCCAGCCCGGCTTCCGCCGCCGTGGCGTCGTCGGGTGTGTCGGCCGGATCGCCGCCCGTGATGCAGACGGATTGCGCGCCCAGCGCACGCAGCGCTTGCGCGGCAGCTGGCACCTCGTCGCGGCGCAGCGCGGGCCAACCCAGAAGGCGTGCGGCCTCGCGCCGGTTGGGCGTGACCAGCGTGGCACGCGGCAGCAGGTGCGCGCGGTAGCCGGCCACGGCGGCATCGTCGGCGAAGTTCGCGCCGCTGCTGGCGCCCAGCACCGGATCGACCACCAGCGGCAGGCCGGGCGTGGCCTCGCGCAGGCGGTCGGTCCAGGCGGCCACGCTGCGCATCTGCGCGGCGTCGGCCAGGAGGCCGGTCTTGAGCGCGGCCGGCGGCATGTCGGCCTCCAGCGCGGCCAGCTGGGCTTGCAGCAGCTGCGGGCTGACCGCCTCGACCCGCGTGACGGCCTGCGAGTTCTGCGCCGTCACCGCGGCCACCACGCCGCAGTAGTGCGTGCCGGGCCAGGCATCCAGCGCACGCTGGTCGGCCGCGAGGCCCGCGCCGCCGCTGCTGTCGGTGCCGGCGATGCTCCAGACGCGCTTCATGCCATGCCCCCGATCAGCAGCGGCGCGCCGCCGACCTGCGTGCTGGGCACGGCAAAGTCCTGGCGCGCCATCACGCCGGCCTGCCAGGCCGCCCTGCCCGCCTGCACGGCCGCGCGGAACGCACCGGCCATGCGCACGGGGTCGCGCGCCTGCGCCACGGCCGAATTGAGCAGCACCGCGTCGAAGCCCAGCTCCAGCGCCTGCGCCGCGTGCGAGGGCGCGCCGATGCCGGCGTCGACGATCAGCGTGGCATCGGGCAGCCGCTCGCGCAGCGTGCGCAGCGCGAAGGGGTTCAACAGGCCCTGGCCCGAGCCGATGGGCGCGCCCCAGGGCATCAGCACCGGGCAGCCCGCGTCCAGCAGGCGGCGGCACAGCACCAGGTCGTCGGTGCAATAGGGCCAGACCACGAAGCCGTCGCGCACCAGCTGCTGCGCGGCCTGCAGCAACTCGAACGGGTCGGGCTGCAGCGTGTGCTCGTCGCCCACCACCTCGAGCTTGAGCCAGGGCGTGCCGTAGAGTTCGCGCGCCATCTGCGCCAGCTGCACGGCCTCGCGCGCCGTGCGGCAGCCGGCGGTGTTGGGCAGCAGGCGCGCGCCCTGCTGCTGCACGGCCTCGCGCACGGTGGCGACGAAGCCGTTGTCGCCCCCGGCCGCCAGTGCGCGCCGCAGGCCCACGGTGACGACCTGGGCGCCGGAGGCCTCGATGGCCAGGCCCAGCACCTGGGGCGAGGGATAGCCGGCCGTGCCGAGCAGGAAGCGGCTGGCAAGCGTGGTGCCGGCGACCTGCCAGCTGTCGTCGTTCGGTGGTCCAGCGTCATGCATGGCTCATCCTCCGGTGATGGGTTGGAACAGCACGACGGCATCGCCGTCCTGCAATGCGTGGTCGTGGCGGTGGCCGCGGGCGACGAAGACGCCGTTGACGGCCGTGCCCACGGCCTCGGGCCGGTGGCCCAGCGCGGCCACCAGCGCGGCCAGCGTGGTGCTGGCCGGCAGCGCATGCGGCGCACCGTCCAGCACGATCTGCACGGTGACTGCCGTCATGCGGCCTGCCATTGCGCCAGCAGCGCGAGGGCGTCCTCGACCAGCGCGGGCGCCATCAGCCAGCCATGGCGGAACAGGCCGTTGATGCGCAGCAGCCCGTCTTCGTGCGCGGTGCGCGGCAGGTGGTCCGGCAGCGCCGGACGCAGGTGCCGGTCCAGCCGCAGGATGCGCGCCTCGGCCAGCATGGGCAGCACGCTGTGCGCCGCGCTCATGAGCTCCACCGCGCTCTTGAGCGAGACCGGCGAGCGGTCTTCGCTCTCGATCTCGGTCGCGCCCAGGAACAGCAGGTCGTCCGGGCGCGGCACCAGGTACACGCGGTGGCGCGGGTGCACCAGGCGCACGGGCCGCGTGAGGCCGTGGCCCGGGGCGTGCAGCCAGACGGTCTCGCCCCGCACGCCGCGCAGCGGCATGCACTCCGTCTGCTCGCCGCGCGGCGGCATGCACTCCGTCTGCTCGCCGCGCAGCGGCGTGCCGTGGCGGGCGCCCAGGCCGCGCACGTCGACCACGCAGTCGAAGGCCGCACCGCTGCCGTCCTCGAACTGCAGCCGCCCCGGCAGCGCCCGCGCCACCGGCCGCTGCCAGTGCCAGGCCACGCCCTCGGCCGACGCATGCAGGGCTGCCATGGTGGCCAGCGGATCGATCTGCGCCTCGCCCGGCAGCAGCCAGGCATGGGCCGGCGGCGGCAGCGCAGGCTCCAGCCGGGCCAGCGCGGCGGCGTCCAGCGGCTCGGGCGCCGCGCGCGTCTCGTCGGCCAGCCGCGCCAGCACGCGCTGCGCGCTGGCCAGGTCGCTGCGGTGCGCCACCAGCAAGCTGCCGCGTTCCGCGAAGAACGGCCGCGGCGCGGGCAGTTCGGCGACGATGCCGCGCCACAGCGCGATCGAACGCCAGCCCCACGCCGCCACGCGCGCATCCGCATGGTCGCGCTCGGCCAGCGGGCACAGCATGCCGGCCGCGCTGAACGCGGCCGGGCCCCGCGCGTCGAACTGCGGCGCCGGCCCGGGCGCGGCGTCGAACACCGCCACCTGCGCGCCCGCGCGTGCCAGCCGCCAGGCCAGCAGCCGGCCCAGCAGGCCGGCGCCTGCAATGCCGATGCGGGCCATCAGGATTGGTCGATCGGGATGTAGAACGCGCCGCCGCCGGCCTTGAACTCGGCCGACTTCTGCGCCATGCCGCTGGCCGCGAACTCGCGCACCTCCTGCGTGATCTTCATCGAGCAGAACTTGGGGCCGCACATCGAGCAGAAATGCGCGACCTTGCTGGCGTCCTTGGGCAGCGTCTCGTCGTGGAATTCGCGCGCGGTGTCGGGGTCCAGGCCCAGGTTGAACTGGTCGGTCCAGCGGAACTCGAAGCGCGCCTTGCTGAGCGCGTCGTCGCGGGCGCGCGCGCCCGGGTGTCCCTTGGCCACGTCGGCCGCGTGCGCGGCGATCTTGTAGGCGATGATGCCCTGCTTGACGTCCTCGCGGTCGGGCAGGCCCAGGTGCTCCTTGGGCGTCACGTAGCACAGCATGGCCGTGCCCATCCAGCCGATCATGGCCGCGCCGATGGCGCTCGCGATGTGGTCGTAGCCCGGCGCGATGTCGATGGTCAGCGGGCCCAGCGTGTAGAACGGCGCCTCGTGGCAGTGCTTGAGCTGCTCCTCCATGTTGGCCTGCACGAGGTGCATGGGCACATGGCCCGGGCCTTCGATCATGGTCTGCACGTCGTGCTTCCAGGCCAGCGTCGTGAGTTCGCCCAGCGTGCGCAGCTCGGCGAACTGGGCTTCGTCGTTGGCGTCGGCCGCGCAGCCGGGGCGCAGGCCGTCGCCGAGCGAGAAGCTCACGTCGTAGGCCTTCATGATGTCGCAGATGTCCTCGAAGTGCGTGTAGAGGAAGCTCTCGCGGTGGTGGGCGATGCACCACTTGGCCATGATCGAGCCGCCGCGCGAGACGATGCCCGTCATGCGGTCCGCCGTCAGGTGGATGAAGGGCAGGCGCAGGCCGGCGTGGATGGTGAAGTAGTCCACGCCCTGCTCGGCCTGCTCGATGAGCGTGTCGCGGAAGATCTCCCAGGTCAGGTCTTCGGCCACGCCGCCGACCTTCTCCAGCGCCTGGTAGATCGGCACCGTGCCGATGGGCACCGGGCTGTTGCGCACGATCCAGTCGCGCGTGGTGTGGATGTTGCGGCCCGTGCTGAGGTCCATCACGTTGTCCGCGCCCCAGCGGATCGCCCAGACCAGCTTGTCGACCTCCTCCTCGATGCTGGAGGTCACGGCCGAGTTGCCGATGTTGGCGTTGATCTTGACCAGGAAGTTGCGCCCGATGGCCATGGGCTCGACCTCGGGGTGGTTGATGTTGGCCGGGATGATGGCGCGGCCGCGCGCCACCTCGTCGCGCACGAACTCGGGCGTGATCGGACCCTTCGGCAGCGCGGCACCCAGCGGGTTGCCGGCCAGGCGGCGCTCGCGGCCTGCATCGCGCTGGTACTCGGCCATCCACTCGCGGCGGCCGTTCTCGCGCAGCGCCACGTACTCCATCTCGGGCGTCACGATGCCGCGGCGGGCGTAGTGCATCTGGGTCACGTTGCCACCGGCCCTGGCGCGGCGCGGGGCGCGCTGCAGCGCTGCGGCCTCGGCGCGCAACTGGGCCAGGCGCGCATCGTCCTTGCCGCCATCGTCCAGGGCCTGGCGGATGCGGCCCTCGTAGGTCTCGGTGTCGCCGCGGCTGTCCAGCCACGGCGCACGCAGTGCGGGCAGGCCGCTGCGCACGTCGATGGCAGCCGCCGGGTCGGTGTAGGGCCCGGAGGTGTCGTAGAGGTGGATGCGCTCGCCGTTGGTCAGCAGCACCTCGCGCAAGGGCACGCGCAGGTCGGGGCGCGAGCCTTCGAGGTAGACCTTGGTCGAGCCGGGGAAGGGTTCGCGCGTGAGCGCAAGGCGCTCGGCGAGCGGGACGGCGTGGCGGTCGGGGGCGTTCATGCGGGCAATCTCCTTGGCGTTGGATGGATTGCTCCGCATCGGCCGGGATGCGCGCACGCGCGCCATGAGGGCGCGCGCAGGCACCACGGCACTGCAGCTCTTCTTACGCTGGTATGACCCAGATCAAGTTCGCGGTTCCGGCGATCAGGTTCGCCATCTCAGCACGCCATACGTGCACCCCGGAGCGGGGGCGAGTCTAGCGGCGTGGCGCAAGCGGTGTCAATGCGCGGCGAGCAAGGCCTGCACTTCGTCGGCCGAAAGGCCGGCCTCGCGCAGCACCTCGGCCGTGTGCTCGCCGGTGCGCGGCGCATGCCGCTGCAAGGCATAGGGCGTGGCCGAGAAGCGCAGCGGCGAACGCAGCGCCTGGTAGCGGCCCTCGGTGGGATGCTCGGCCGTGCCCATGAGACCCACGGCCTGCACATGGGCGTCGTGCTGCAGCTCCTCCAAACCCAGCACAGGCATGCAGGGAATGCCCACGCGGTCGCAGAAGGCGACCCACTCAGCCGTGCTGCGCTCGGCCGCGCAGGCCTCGACGATGGCGTAGAGCGCGTCCACATGCTCCACACGCCGGGCCACATCGGCGAAGCGCGCGTCCTCCAGCCACTGCGCCTGGCCGACGAAGGCGAAGAAGTCCTGCCAGTTGCGGTCGGAGTACGGCAGGATGCAGGCCCAGCCATCGCGCGTGCGGTAGGGCTTGCGCTGCGGGGAGAGCTGGCGCGGAAAGCCGATGGGCCCCAGCGGCGGCTCGAAGGCGCCCGGGCCGTGGTGCTCGACCAGCATGAAGTCGATGGCGGTCTCGAACATCGGCACCTCCACCTGCTGGCCGCTGCCGCCGCGCTCGCGGTGCAGCAGCGCACCCAGCACCGCGTAGGCGATGGCCTGGCCAGCGATCTTGTCGCACCAGGCCGTGGGCGCGTAGCGCGGCGTGCCGTACAGCTGCGCGTTGAGCGCCGCGAAGCCCGAGCCGGCCTGCATGAGGTCGTCGTAGGCGGGCTTGTGGCCGTAGGGCCCGTCCTCGCCGAAGCCGCGCGCCGCGCAGACCACGATGCGCGGGTTGACCGCGGCCACACCCTCCCAGTCCAGGCCAAGCCGCGCCGCCACCTGGGGCCGCAGGTTGTGCACCAGCACGTCGGCCCCGGCCAGCAACCGGTCGAGCGCGGCGCGCGCGGCGGGTTGCTTCAGGTCCAGCACCACGCTGCGCTTGTTGCGGTGCAGGTTCAGCACCGAGCCGCCCATGCCCGCGTGCCGGCTCGGGCCGTAGCGGCGGAAGGTGTCGCCCTCGGGCGGCTCGATCTTGACCACGTCCGCGCCCATGTCGGCCAGGATGCGGGTGCCGTACGGCCCCATGATCACGCTCGTGAGGTCGAGGACGCGGATGCCGTCCAGCGCGCCGGCCGGCGTTTGCGAAGTGGTGGATTGCATGCGTGCGGAGCCAGGAAGTCGGCGGCCATGCTAGGCCGGCCCGCACCGCAAGGGAAATTAATTATTCTGCGGCTGTCATCAGCAACGCCCATCACTTGGCACGCGCCGCCGGAGGCACGCCGGCCTGCATCAGCTCGATGAAGCCCTTGGCCGCCGGCGACCAAGCGCCGGCCGCGGGCCAGACCATGTAGATGGAACGCGTGAGCTGCGCGTCGCTGATCGGCACCATGGCCACGCGCGCACCGTCGAAGTAGTCCACCGCCGCCTGCGGCACGATGCCCACGCCCAGTCCGCTGGCGACCAGGCCCGACAACGTGGCCAGTTGCTCCACCTCCAGCCCGGTGTCGCGCACGGCCACCGCGCGCAGCGCGTGGTCCAGGTGCTGCGCGATGCTGCCGGTGCGGATCAGCCGGATCAGGTCGCAGCCCGCCAGCTGCGCCAGCGCGATGCGCTTGCGCGCGGCCAGCCGGTGGTCGTGCCGGCAGACCAGGTAGAAGCGCTCGGCGAACAGCAGCTGGCTCTGCAGCCCGGCCAGGCCGGGGCCCACGCCGGTGAGCGCGAAGTCCACGCGGCGCTGGCGCACCAGCTCCAGCGCGCGCTCGGGCGGCGTGTCGAACAGCTCCACGCGGATCTCGGGGAAGCGCGCGCGGTACTGCGCCAGCAGCGGCGGCAGCCAGTGCGCCGCCAGCGAGGGCAGCGCACTGATCGACAGCCGGCCGCGGTGCAGGCTCACATGCTGGCGCAGGTCGGCGTCGATCTCCTCCAGGTCGACCATCACGCGGCGCGCCACCGCGACGAAGCGCTCGCCCTCGGGCGTCAGCGAGACGCGGCGCCGGTCGCGGTCGACCAGGCGCAGGTCCACGTCGCGCTCGAGCTTGGCCACCATCTGGCTCAGCGCCGACTGGGTGACGTTGCAGCGCTCGGCCGCCAGCGAGAAGTGGCGCAGCTCGTCCAGCGCGATCATGGCGCGCAGCACGCGGGTGGACACATCGATCATGGGCTCTTCTCTGCTTATGACAGGCTCTGAATAATTAATTTTATGATTCGAGCGCGGCTGCATAGCATCGCGTCTTCGAACAAGACAGATCCGGAGACAAGCAGGCATGACGACCCGATCCGCGCCCCCACCCCCAGCCCTGGGGCGCCGCACCGCCTTGAAGACCCTGGCCGGCGGCGCTGCCGCGCTGGCCCTGCCCGTGCTGGCGCAGGTGGGCTATCCGTCCAAGCCGCTGCGCATGGTCATCGGCTTTTCCGCCGGCGGCCCGACCGACGTGGTGGCGCGCATCGTCGGCGCGCGCCTGGGGCCGCTGCTGGGCCAGCCCGTGGTGGTGGACAACAAGCCCGGCGCCAACGCGGTGCTGGCGGCCGATGCGGTGGCCAAGGCGCCTGCCGACGGCCACACCCTGCTCTACAACACCTCGTCGTTCGCGCTGTCGGCAGCGCTCTCGCCCAAGCTGCCCTACGAGCCGGCACAGTTGCGCGGCGTGACGCTGACGGCGGCCGCGCCCACGGTGCTGATCGTGCACCCGTCCTTCCCGGCGCACAGCGTGCAGGAGTTCATCGAGGCCGTGCGCCAGGCGCCGGACCGCTACAACTACGGCTCGGCCGGCAACGGCACCATCACCCACGTGATCCCGGTGCAGCTGCTGCAGGCCAACGGGCTGCGGGCCACGCACATCCCCTACAAGGGCAGCGCGCCGGCGCTGGTGGACCTGGCCGGCGGCCAGATCCAGTTCGCCGTGGATGCGATGAGTTCCGCCCTGCCCTTCATCCGCGACGGCCGCGTGCGTGCGCTGGCCGTGACCAGCGCGCAGCGCCTGCCCGCGCTGCCCGACGTGCCCACCGTCACCGAGCGCTGGATGCCCGGCTACGAGGCCAGCGCCTGGCAGGGGCTCATGGTGCATGCGCAGACGCCCGCGCCCATCGTCGCGCGGCTGCACCAGGCCATGGCAGACGTGCTGGCGAACGAGGGCGTGCGCAAGCAACTGGCCGAGCTCGGCACCGACACCGTGACCAGCACGCCCGAGGCCTACGACCGCTACGTGCGCCAGGAGATCGCGCGCTGGACGCAGGTGGCCAAGGATGCGCGCCTGCAGGTGGCCTGACATGCGGGGCCGCCGAACCTTCCTGCTGCACGGCGCTGCGCTGCTGTGCGGCGGCACGGCCCTGGCGCAGGACGCCACGGGCCGGCCGATCCAGCTCATCGTGCCCTTCCCCGCCGGCGGCGTGACCGACCTGGTCTCGCGCATCGTCGCCGCCCGCCTGGGCACGGAACTGGGCCAGAGCGTGGTGGTGGACAACCGCGCCGGCGCGAGCGGCATCCTGGGCAGCGGCATCGCCGCCAAGGCCGCGCCCGACGGGCACACGCTGCTGATGGGCAACATCTCCACGCTGGCCGTCAACGGCGCCACCTTCGCGCAGCTGCCCTACGATCCGGTGGCCAGCTTCACGCCGGTGGGCATGGTGGCGTTGCAGCCGCTGCTCGTGGCCGTGCATCCCGAGGTGCCGGCCAGGACCCTGGCCGAGCTCATCGCGCTGGCCCGCGACCGGCCCGGCGCGCTGAACTTCGGCACGGCCGGCAGTTCGGTCCAGCTGGCGGTGGAGCAGTTCAACCACATGGCCGGCATCCGCATGACGCATGTGCCCTACAAGGGCAGCGCGCCCGCCATCGCCGACCTCATCGGAGGCCAGGTGCAGGTGCTGTTCGACCCGATCTCCACGCTGTACCCGCAGGCACGCAGCGGCAAGGTGCGTGCGCTGGCGGTCAGCACGGCCACGCGATCGGCGGTGGCGCCGGAGCTGCCGACGGTTGCCGAATCGGGCCTGGCCGGCTACGACGTGAGTTCCTGGCAAGGCATCGTGGCGCCGCGCGGCACCCCGCCCGAGGCCGTGGCGCGGCTCGAACGCGCGCTGGCCAGGGTGCTGGCCCAGCCCGAGGTGCAGGCGCAGTTCGCCCGGCAGGGTGTGGCCGCCGCGCCCTCCACGCCGCAGGCCTTCGCCCAGTACATCGCCCAGGAAAGCGCACGCTGGCAGCAGGTGGCGCGCCAGGCCGGCATCCGGCCAGAATGAACACCACCATCCACAGGAGCTTGGCATGACCCATGTCGGAACCCGCCAGCATGGCGCATCGAAGCGCCGCGCCATCACGGCCATGGGCGTGCCATTCTTCAAGAGCGAATGGATGGAGAGCGGCGACGACCCGCTGCGCTCGCCCACGATCTCGCTGATCGAGCAGGCGCCCCACAGCACGCTGGGCACGCACTTCCACCGGCAGAACCAGTTCCAGCTGTTCGTGCACGGCGGCGGCACCATCGGCCGCGACACGCTGGCGCCGGTCACCGTGCACTACGCTGGCGCCTACACCGGCTATGGCCCGCTGGTGGCCGGGGCCGAAGGCATCCACTACTTCACGATCCGGCCCGTGTGCGAAAGCGGCGCCATCCCGGCCGGGCAGGCACGCGAGCAGATGGTGCGCGGCCCCAAGCGCCATGTGCAGGCCGGCCCCATCGCATGCATGCCGCCCGGCTCCCTGGCCGCCCTGCAGGCGCCCCAGAGCGAGGACGTGATCGCCGTGGCGCAGGACGGCCTGGGCGCCCGCGTCCACCGCCTGCCGCCGCATGCCTGGCTGCAGCCGGCCGTGCCGCCGGCCACTGATTGCACGTTCGCCGTGGTGCTGGGCGGCAGCCTGGCGCAAGGCGGTCGCACGCTGCAGCGCTGGGACAGCCTGGCCTGGTGGGCGGACGAAGCGCCGCCGCCATTGCAGGCCGGGCCGCAGGGGGCGGAGTGCATCCTGCTGTTCACGCCGCCCAAGGCCCAGGCATACCAGGAGGCTATGATCGCGGCCCTGGCGCCGGACCACCCGGCAAGCCAATCTGCCCGTAGCTCAGTTGGATAGAGCAACAGCCTTCTAAGCTGTGGGTCACAGGTTCGATTCCTGTCGGGCAGGCCATCGGGACAGGCCCGCCCCACCGGCTGCGCCGCCATCGGCCCGCCCCCCACGAACACGAACGCCGCCATCGCCAGACGCACGCTCCCGTGCTGCGCGCTCCCCGCGCAAACGCGCCCGGCGGTGCCGCCGGGGCGACCGCAGGCAGGCTCGGGCGGGCGCGGCCCGCATGGCCGCGCATACAGTCGCCGGGCACCATGCAGAGTCTTGAAATCCGCACCCGCCTCGAACATTGCCAACGCCTTCTCGGCACCATCGCCGTCCCGCCCGAACTGGACGGCCTGGCGGCCGACCTGATCGACCACCTGATCCAGCTGCACGATGCGCGCCGCCTGACACCGGCCTTCCTGCAGCTGTCGATGCGGGCCTTCGAGGGCATCGAGGCGCTGGAACGCGTGGTGGCCCCGCTGGCCGAGATCGCCGGCGCCCAGGCCGAGGCCGAAGGACACAAGGAGCTCACGGAGCGTTCCGGCCTGCCCTGGGTGGTCTCGCGGTACGACCCGCTGGATGCGTGAAAAGCCGCCCGGAGCGCCCCGCCGACGCGGTTGCCCGGGCCGGTGCCACCATACCGCGCGGCATGCCGGATCGCCCCACTGACTTGTGCTGTTTCGCGTGCGCTAATATCACAACAAGCGCGCGTTGAGCGAGCGAATCCTGGACCAGCGGCCATGTTGCGCCGCCCAGGGCCCTGGCACTCACCTTGCGCGGCTCAGGCCATGCCCACCCCACAAGGCGTTCAACCTCCACCGCAATCCCGCCTGGGCCCCGCTTCGGGCTTCAGCGACCTTGCACCCCTGGGCTCGCAGCCGGACGCGCCCGCGCCGGCGCGCGACCCGATCCGGCGCGCGCGGCTGATGGTGGTCTTTGTCTGCCTGGCGCTGCTGGCCACCAACGTCTGGTTCATCGTCGACGCGCGCGCCCATGCCATCGCGCAGGCGCACCTGGCCAGCACCAACCTGGCACGCGCCGTGGCGGAACGCATGGAAGCGTCCGTGTCCGAGACCGACCACATCCTGGACAGCCTGGTCTACGAGATCGAGCGCACGGACTTCTCGCAGTCAGCGCTGGACGACATGCAGCCGCTGATGGTCAACCACGTGGCGCGGACGGCGCAGCTCAAGGGCCTGTTCGTCTACGACGCGAAAGGTGCGTGGATCGCCACCTCGGTGCCGCAGTGGGACCCCAGCTGGAACAACGCCGACCGCGCCTACTTCATCCACCACCGGGACAGCCAGAGCGCCTCGGTCCTCGTCAGCCCGCCGATCCTGAGCCGTTCGTCCGGCGAGTGGATCGTGCCGGTCTCGCGCCGGCTCAACGACATCGACGGCCGCTTCGCGGGCGTGGCGCTGGCCACGCTGAGCGTGCCGCACCTGCGCGGCGTGCTGGAGCGGTTCGACGTCGGCGAGGGCGCGATCCTGCTCACGGTGGCCGGCCGCATGGTGGCGCGCAACCCCTCGATCGACGCTGACATCGGCAAGCCGCTGCCGCCGTCGGCGGTGCGCACCACCCTGGAGACGCACCGCTCCGGCACGACCGAGGCGCGCTCGCCGCTGGACGGCGTGGAACGGCTGATCAGCTTCGAGCACGCGCGCAGCTACCCCTTGCAGGTGAGTGTCGCGGCCGGCAAGAACCAGGTGCTGGCCAACTGGCGCCTCAACTCGGCGCTGCAGACGGTCTGGGTCGTCTTCCTGTGCCTGCTGCTGGAGCGCGCCGGCGCCTACACGCGCCGCATGATGGCGCAGCGCCTGCAGGCCGAGGCCGGCCTGCGCGAGGCGCGCGATGCGCTGGCCAACGCCAACGAGAAACTGGCCGCGCTGGCCCGTTTCGACGACCTCACCCGGCTGCCCAACCGGCGCTACTTCGACCGTCGCTTCGCGCGCGTCTTTCGCCAGGCGCAGCGCGAGGGCGGCCCGCTGGCGGTGGTCATGGTCGATGTGGACGCGTTCAAGAAGTACAACGACCACTACGGCCATGTCGAGGGCGACGAATGCCTGCGCCGCGTGTCCGCGGCGCTGCGCGCCACCGTCAAGCGGCCCGAGGACTTCGTCGCGCGCTACGGCGGCGAGGAGATGGTGCTGCTGCTGCCGCAGACCGACGTGCTCGGCGCCACCATGGTGGCCGAGGCGGCGCGTACCGCGGTGGCCGCCATGGACATCCCGCACGCCGCCGTGGTGGCGGGCAAGGTGACCATCAGCCTGGGCGTGGCGGCCGCCGTGCCCGGCCCGCAGGACACCGAGCAGGCACTGCTGAAGGCGGCCGACGCCGCGCTCTACGAGGCCAAGCGCAAGGGCCGCAACCAGGTCGGCGTCAGCGCGTGACGCCGTCGCCGCAGGTCAGCCGGCCTGCCGCGCCAGGTACTGCTGCCGCACGGCCTCGATGGAGGCCTGCTGGCTCTGCGCGTACAGCGCGATCTCGTCGGCCACCGGGGCGCCCAGGGCCGCCTCGAAGGCCTCCTGGGCGGCGTTGGCGGCATAGCTCTTCTGCTCGGCCCCGCCCAGGTTGGACTGGAAGATGCCGGCCGCGCTGACGGGCAGGAAGTCCTCGTAGACGATGGGGCTGGCCGCCACGATGCCCTGGCCGCGCAGCGCGTCCAGGTCGAACGCGGCGCCGCTTCGGGCCACGCGGGCCAGGCCGTCCGCATCGGCCACGCGCCAGCGGAAGAAGGCCAGGCCCTGCGACAGCAGCGTGTCCAGGTCGTCCGGGAATTCGCGGAACGCCGCTGCCAGCCGCTCGCTGTAGTCGGCCGAGGCGCTGCCGGCGCCCTGCATCGACCGCACGCCCGCCAGCAAGCGGTCGTACAGCGCGCGGCCCGCCCGCGTGAGCGCCATGCCGCGCTGCTCGATCTCGCCGAAGCGCGCGGTGTGCGAGCCATCGGCGCCATCCCCGGCGAACACGATGGGTTCTTCCAGCGCCTTGAAGCTGGTCTGGCGCAGCAAGATGGCGTGCCGGCGGCGCGGCGGGCCTTCCACCACGTCCTTGGCGGCGATGCCGCGGCGGGGCATCTCGGCCTGGGCCGCGTCGATGTCCAGCGTGCGCGGCGTCAGGTGGTTGATGTGCGGCCCCTTGAACGAGACCACGTCGGCCACCAGCCGGTGCGCGCCGTGCAGCTGGCGGTAGCTGGCGTGGCTCACGGTGGCCTCGCTGTGCCAGCGGAAGGTCTGCGTCACCTCCTGCACGAACTCCGCGGCCTGCTGCGCCGAGAGGCCGCCGGCCTGCTCGGCCAGCGCCGTGAGTTCGAGCGCGCGCGGCGTGAAGATCGCGCGCCGGGCCAGGATGGCCTGGGCCTGCTCGCGCACGGCGGCATCGGCCACCAGGTCCAGGCGCAGCAGCGAGGTGAACACGCGGAACGGGTTGTTGCGCAGCGCCGCGTCGTCCACCGGGCGGAAGGCCGTCGCGTGCACGGGCACGCCGGCGACCGACAGGTCGTAGTAGCCGACCGGGTGCATGCCCATCACGCAGAAGATGCGCCGCATGTCGGCCAGCTCGCGGGCCGTGCCCAGCCGGATCGCGCCGTGGCGCTCGACATCCAGGCGGCGCAGCTCGTCGGCGGCCTCCAGCTGCCCGCGCAGGCCGGGGTCCGCCTCGAGCGTCGCGCGGTTGATGTCCGCGACCAGGTCGAGCAAGATGCCGTACTGCGGCACCTCGGTCTTGTACATGGCCGACATGGACCGGGAGAACAGGTCGCGGATCTGGTCCGAACTGGCAAACGTTGGCATGGCGATGGAAACGTGGGGATGGGGGAAAACGGTGGGTCAGCGTTGCGGCGCCAGAACCCGGCCCGGGTTCATGGTGCCCAGCGGGTCGAAGGCGTTCTTGACGGCGTGCATGAGGTCCAGCGCCACGGGCGACTTGTGCAGCGGCAGCTTGTGGCGCTTGAGCTCGCCGATGCCGTGCTCGGCCGAGATCGAGCCGCCGTACGCGCTCACGGTGTCGTAGACGATGCCCGTGATCTGCTCCTCGTGCTGCTGCACGAACGCCCTGGAATCGCCCTCGGCGGGCGCCTGGATGTTGTAGTGCAGGTTGCCGTCGCCCAGGTGCCCGAAGTTGACGAAGCGCACGCCCGGCACGGCCGCCAGCAGCGCGGCATCGGCCGCGCGCACGAAGTCGGGGATGCGCGAGACCGGGATCGAGATGTCGTGCTTGATGTTCAAGCCCTCCTCGGCCTGGGCCAGCGTGATGCTCTCGCGGATGTGCCAGAGGTCGTGTGCCTGCTTCATGCTCTCGGCCACGATGGCGTCGGCCACGGTGCCCTGCTCGAACGCGGTCTCCAGCAGCCGCTCGAACAGGCCGCGCGCATGCGCTTCGGATTCGTGGTCGGAGATTTCCAGCAGCACGCACCAGGGCGTGTCCTGCCACATCGGCACGCGCAGCTGCGGGTAGTGCTTGTCCACCAGGCCCAGCGCGAACCGGTTCATGAGCTCGAAGCCCGTGAGGCCCGCGGCCAGGTGCTGGTGCGCCAGGCCCAGCAGCCGGTTGGCGTCCTCCAGCGACGGCACGGCCGCCCAGGCCGTCAGCTGCGCGGCCGGCTTGGGGTACAGCCGCAGCGTGGCGGCCGTGATGATGCCCAGCGTGCCCTCGCTGCCGACGAACAGGTCGCGCAGGTCGTAGCCCGTGTTGTCCTTGCGCAGGCCGGCCAGCCCGTCCCAGGTGCGACCCTGGGCCGTGACGACCTCCAGGCCCAGGCACAGCTCGCGCGCATTGCCGTAGCGCACCACCTGGGTGCCGCCCGCGTTGGTGGCGAGGTTGCCGCCGATCGTGCAGCTGCCCTCGGCACCCAGGCTCAGCGGGAACAGGAAACCCGCCGCGTCGGCCGCCTCCTGCAGCGTCTGCAGGATGCAGCCGGCCTCGACCGTGATGGTCATGTTGTGCGGATCGACAGCGCGCACGGCCGCCATGCGGCGCAGGCTCAGCAACACCTGCGTGCCCGAACCGTCGGGCACGGAGCCGGCCACCAGGCCGGTGTTGCCGCCCTGCGGCACGATGGCCACGCCGGCCCCGGCGCAGGCCTGCACCACCGCGGCCACCTCCTGCGTGGAGCCCGGCCGCACCACGCACAGCGCGCGGCCCTGGGCACGGCGGCGCCAGTCCTGCTCGTAGCCGGCTGCGTCCTCGCCCGTCAGCACATGGGCCGCGCCGACGATGCCGGCCAGGGTCTCGATCAAAGAGCTCATTGCACCGTCACGCCGGCGTTCTTGATGATGGCGCCCCAGTGCTGGTACTCGGTGCGCGTGAAGTCGCGGAACGCGGTGGACTCGAGCAGGCGCACCTCGCCGCCCAGCGCCGTCACGCGGGTCTTGAAGTCGGCGCTGCCGGCCACCTTGAGCGTGGCGTCCTGCAGCCGCTTGAGGATGGCCGGTGCCGTGCCCTTGGGCGCCAGCACGCCGTTCCAGGTGGCCGTCACGAAGTCGGGGTAGCCGCTCTCCTTCATGGTCGGCACGTTGGGCAGCGCGGGCAGGCGCTCGGCCGAGGTCACGGCCAGCGCGCGCAGCTTGCCCGACTGCACGAACGGCAGCGCAGGCGTGACGTTCTCGAAGATGAAGTCGATCTGCCCGCCCATGAGGTCGGTCAGCGCCGGTGCGCTGCCCTTGTAGGGCACGTGCAGCAGGTCCAGTTTGGTGGCGGTCTTGAACAGCTCGCCCGACAGGTGCACCGTCGAGCCCGTGCCCGGCGAGCCATAGCTCAGGCCGGCGCCACGCTTGCGCTCGGCCGCCACGAAGTCGGCCACCGTGCGCACCGGCGTCTTGCTTTCATTGACGACCAGCACGTTGGGGATGCTGGTCACGAGCGCCACGTACTCGTAGTCGGCCAGGTTCTTCTCGCCCAGGTTGCGGTACAGGCTCTGGTTGATGGCCTGGGTGCCGGCCGTGCCGAACAGCAGCGTGTAGCCGTCGTTGGGGGCGCCTGCGACGCGGCTGGCGCCGATGGAGCCGTTGGCGCCCGCCAGGTTCTCCACGATCACGGGCTGGCCCAACTGCTCGCCCAGGCCCTGCGCCAGCATGCGCGCGATGAGGTCGGTGTTGCCGCCCGGCGAAAAGGGCACGACCAGCTTGACGGGCTTGCTCGGGTAGTCGCCCTGGGCCCACGCAGGCGCCGCGAGGCCGGTGGCCAGCAGCGCCAGCGTGGCGAGGAAATGCTTGCGCGGGAGGGTCTGGAACAGGGTGGATCGGGTCATCGAAGGGGGCTCCGGAAATCGGTGGCGCAGCGGCAGGCGGCACGCCGCAAAGCCACGCATGGTTGCGACAACCTGCCCAGAGATCAATCAATGTTTCGGAAGAGGTTCATTCCAAACCAGAATGAACCATTGCGGGAAATACGTAGCAACGCCGTGGCTAGAATCGCGCGGCTCTCATCAAATCCCCTCTCGGCGCGCGCCGTTTCTGGCGCCTGGGCGGTCGGCCTCAGCGCACACCAGTTCATGCACGCACGGAAATATCTCCCCTCCATGGGCCTGCTGGTGGCCTTCGAGGCCTGCGCCCGGTTGCAGAAGTTCACCGCGGCCGCCGACGAGCTGAGCCTGACCCAGAGCGCCGTGAGCCGGCAGATCCGCGCACTGGAGGAGATCGTCGGCGTCGAGCTGTTCGCCCGCGAGCGCCAGACCGTGCGCCTGACCCCCGCCGGCGAGGCCTATGCGGCGGAGGTGCGGCAGGCCTTGCGCGCCATCTCCCACGCCACGCTGCGCCTGAAGGCCAGCCCGGACGCCGGCACGCTCACGCTGGCCATCCTGCCCACCATGGGCACGCGCTGGCTCGCGCCGCTGCTGCCCGACTTCACGCAGCAGAACCCCGGCGTGACGCTGAACCTCGTGACGCGGCTGGAGCCCTTCAACATGGAGACCGACGGCGTGGACGCCGCCCTGCACTACGGTGCGCCCGAGTGGCCGCGCGCCGAGCTCGACTTCCTGTTCGAGGAGACCGTGGTGCCCGCCTGCTCGCGCGCGCTCAAGGCGCAACACGGCTTCGCGGCACCGGCCGACCTGCTCGGCGCGCCGCTGCTGCACCTGGCCTCGCGCCCGCAGGCCTGGGCCGAATGGTTCGAAGGCCAGGGCCTGGCCTTGCATGCCGATGCAGGAATGGCCGCCGCCGGTCCGCCCCAGGGTGCCCAGCACCGCAGCGCGCAGCGCGCCGGCACGTCCGTCAGCACCGACCAGTTCGCCACCGCCATGCAGGCGGCCGCGGCCGGCCTGGGCGTGGCGCTGCTGCCGGAGTTCCTGTTCCAGGAAGAACTGGCGCGCGGCAGCCTGGTGCCGGCCGTCGACGTGCGCTGCCGCAGCGCCGGGCGCTACTACCTGGCCTGCGCCGCCAACCGGGCCTGGTACCCGCCGCTGACGGCGTTCCGGCGCTGGATCCGAACGCAGGCGGCGGGCATCACGGCCGCCGCCTAGCGGCCGCCTGTGCGCCGCCAGCCGCGGCAACAGGCCGCCTCAAGCCGCCTGCCGCTGCGCCTGCGCGAACGCGTTGGCTGGCCGCTCCAGCCCCAGGTTCTCGCGCAGCGTGCGGCCCTCGTAGGCCGTGCGGAACAGGCCGCGCCGCTGAAGCTCGGGCACCACCAGGTCGACGAACTCGTTCAGCGAGGCCGGCAGCACGGGCGGCATCACGTTGAAGCCATCGGCAGCGCCGTTCTCGAACCACTCCTGCATGCGGTCGGCGATCTGCGCCGGCGTGCCCACCACGACCCAGTGGCCGCGGGCGCCTGCCAGGTACTCGTAGAGCTGGCGCACCGTGAAGCGCTCGCGCCGCGCCAGTTCCAGCACCACCTGGGTACGGCTCTGGATGCCCTTCGGCGCTTCGGGGATGTACGGCGGCGGCGCGTCCAAATCCCAGCGGGCGAGGTCCTCGCCGGGCCAGAACGGCGCGATCGCGGCCAGGCCCACCGCGGGATGGATCAGCGATTGCAGCTCGGCCCACTTGGCCTGCGCCTCCTCCTCGGTGCGGCCGATCACGGGGGAGATGCCGGGCAGCACCAGCAGTTGCTCGGGCCGGCGGCCATACTTGGCCATGCGGCCCTTGACGTCGCGGTAGAAGGCCTGGGCCTCCGCCAGGCTGGTCCAGGCCGTGAAGATGGCCTCGGCCGTGGCGGCGGCCAGTTCCTTGCCGTCTTCGGACGAGCCGGCCTGCACGATCACGGGGTAGCCCTGCGGCGGGCGCTCCAGGTTCAGCGGGCCCTTGACCTTGAAGTGCTTGCCCACGTGGTTCAACGCATGCAGCCTGGCCGGGTCGAAGTACACGCCCGAGCCCGCGTCGCGCACGAAGGCGTCGTCCTCGAAGCTGTCCCACAGGCCCTTGACCACCTGCACGAACTCGTGCGCGCGCTCGTACCGCAGGGCCGGATCGGGGTGCGCATCCAGGCCGAAGTTGCCGTGCACGTTGTCGGCGCTGGTGGTCACCACGTTCCAGGCCGCGCGGCCCTTGCTGATGTGGTCCAGCGAGGCGAACTTGCGCGCCAGCAGGTAGGGGTCTTCGTAGGTGGTCGAGGCCGTGGCGACGAAGCCGATGTGCTTGGTGACGGCCGACAGCGCGGCCCACAGCGTGACGGGTTCGAAGTAGGACACGCGGCCCTGGCGGCGCAGCGCCTCCTCGTCGCCGCGGAAGCCGATGCCGGGGCTGTCGGCCACGAAGACCTGGTCGAAGAGCCCGCGCTCGGCCGTCTGCGCGACCTCGATGTAGTGGTCGATGTTGACGCCCGAGTCGATCTGCGAGCCCGGGTGCCGCCAGGCCGCGATGTGGTGGCCCGTGGCCATGATGAAGGCGCCCAGGCGAAGCTTGCGTTGTGCCATCACACGATCCTCGCGGCTTCGTCGAACGGCAGGCGCGGGCCGCGTGCAAACGTGGCGCCGTGGTCGGCCACGCCCAGGTTCACGAGGAAGTTGCTCTGCCAGCGGCCATCGGGGAAGAAGGCCGCGTCCACGGCCTTGGCGTCGAAGCCCGACTGCGGGCCGGCGTCCAGACCCAGCGCACGCGCCGCCAGGATCAGGTAGGCGCCCTGCAGGCTGGCGTTGCGCAGCGCCGTGGTGTCGGCCAGCTGCGCGTTGCCGTCGAACAGCGGCTTGGCGTCGTAGGCCGGGAACTGCGTGGGCAGATGGTCCTGGAAGCGCCGGTCCTGCGCCACGATCACGGTCACGGCGGCCGATTGGGTCTGCTGCAGGTTGCCCTTGGACACGGCAGGCAGCAGCCTGGCCTTGGCCTCGGCGCTGCGCACGAACACGTAGCGCGCGGGCTGGGCGTTGAAGGCCGTCGGGCCCCACTTGAGCAGGTCGTACAGCTGGTGCAGCGTGGCGTCGGGCACGGGCACGGGCTGGAAGGCATGCACCGTGCGGGCCTGGCGGAACAGGCGGTCCAGCGCGGCATCGGACAGCGGTGAGAGATCGGACATGCGGGCTCCTGGCGCGCCGCCACCGCCGGCGGCGGTGCTGGGCACGCAGCGGGCCATTGTTCGAAGCAAGCAGCGCCAGCCCAACGAAGCTTTTCGCGCAAGCTTATGCGCGGGCCAGGCCCGCAGCCGCTTGCACCGCACGGCGCCGGACTACTGGGCCGGCGCCAGCATGCCCTTCACGATGGCCGGGTGGCCGGGGAACGCGCAGAAGGACCTGCAGGCCTTGATCTGGATCACGCCTTGAGCAGGTCGAACAGCGTGCGCGCCACCACCTTGGTGGCGCGGCGCAGGTCTTCCAGCACGATGTGCTCGTCGGCGCGCTTGGCGTTGGACTCGAGCACCGTGCGCGGGCCGGCGCCGTAGATCACGGCCGGAATGCCGCGCTCGCTGAACAGCCGGGCGTCGGTGTACAGCGGCGTGCCCGAGGCCTTCACGGGCTCGCCGAACAGCGCGGTGGCGTGGCTGCACAGCGACTCGACCAGGGGCGCATTGCCGGCCAGGGGCTTCATGGCATGGGCCATCAGCAGGCGCTTGATCTCCACGCTGATGCCGGCCTGGCCTGCAGCGGCCTGCTCGATCAGACCGCGCAGGCGGGCTTCGACCGCCACCGGGTCTTCCTCGGGGATCATGCGGCGGTCCACCTTGAGCACGACCTTGCCGGGCACCACGTTGGTGTTGGTGCCGCCGTTGATCTGGCCCACGTTGATGTAGCCGTGGTTGATGCCCTCGACCGCGCTCTTGGTCTTGCGCAGCTCGCCGTTCTCGGCGTACAGCGCGGTCAGGATGCGGTTGGCGGCCTGCAGCGCGTCCACCGCGGTCTCGGGCACGGCCGCGTGGCCCATCTTGCCGTGCACCGTGACCTCCAGTTGCAGGCAGCCGTTGTGCGCCGTCACCACCTGGTAGCTGAAGCCGGCCGCGATCTCCAGGTCGGGCTTGGTCAGGCCCTTCTCGAGCAGCCAGGCCGGGCCGAGCTCGCCGCCGAATTCCTCGTCGTAGGTGAACAGCAGGTCCACGCCGCCGGCCAGCGGCACGCCGGCCGCCTCCAGCGCGCGCGTGGCGAAGCTGAAGGTGGAGAAATCGCACTTGCTGACGGCCGCTGCACGGCCGTAGAGCTTGCCGTCCACGACCTCGCCGCCGTAGGGCTTGCGCGTCCAGCCTTCGCCGGGCGGCACCACGTCGCCGTGGGCATTGAGTGCGACGACACGGCCACCCTTGCCGTAGCGGCGCTGCACCACCAGGTTGGTGATCGACTCCAGGCCATGCGCCTGCACGGTCGCGGCCGGCACCTCGTGCGCCTGCGCCTCGAAGCCGAAGTCCTTCAGCAGCGCGGCCGTGCGCACGGCGTGCGGCGTGTTGTTGCCGGGCGGCGTGTCGGTGGGCACCTGCACCAGGGCCTGCAGGAAGCCGACCTGCTCGTCGAAATGCGCGTCGACCCAGCGGTCGAGAAGCTCGTAGGTGGTGTTCGTGGTCATCGTTGTTCGCTCGCGAGTTGGTCGAGAAGGTTCTGGAACGCGCGCACGCTGAGTTCCATGTCGTGGTTGGTGGTCGATTCCAGCGGGTTGTGGCTGATGCCGGCGTTCTCGCCGCGCACGAACAGCATGGCCTGGGGCATGCGCTCGTGCAGCTTCATGGCATCGTGGCCGGCGCCGCTGGGCATGCGGTACAGCGGCAGGCCCAGGGCCTGCACGGCACGCTCCCAGCGGTGCT
The DNA here is from genome assembly GCF_001422445.1 of Pseudorhodoferax sp. Leaf274. Classification (GTDB taxonomy): domain Bacteria; phylum Pseudomonadota; class Gammaproteobacteria; order Burkholderiales; family Burkholderiaceae_C; genus Pseudorhodoferax. The sequence continues at coordinate 10,601 of NZ_LMNA01000030.1, read as the reverse complement.
GCCAGCCGGCCGCGCTGGGCGCGGCCGAGGCGCGCATGGTCTGCTCGACCTGGTGGTGCACGCCGCGGCGTTCGCAGATGGCACGCAGTTCGGCCAGCACGTCGCGCTCGCAGGCGTCGCGCGCGTCGTTGGTGGTGGCGCGGATGTCCAGGCTGAATTTGCAGCGCCCCGGCACCACGTTGATCGAACCGTTCGGCACTTCGAGCATGCCCACGGTGGCGACCAGGTGCGGCTCGGCCGCGGCGCGCTTTTCCATGAACAGCACGAGCTCGGCCACGGCCGCGGCCGCGTCGCGGCGCCGGTCCATCGGCGTGGTGCCTGCGTGGCTGGCCATGCCAACAACCTCGCCCACGTAGCGCACGCTGCCGTTGATCGAGGTGACGATGCCCAGCGGCAGGTCGATCTCGTTGAGCACGGGGCCCTGCTCGATGTGCACCTCGACGAAGCCCTGGTACCGCGACGCGTCGCGCTGCAGGCCGGCGATGTCCTCGGCGCGCAGGCCGGCGTGCGCGATGGCCGCGCGCATGCTGATGCCGTCGGCGTCCTGCTGGTCCAGCCAGGCCGGGTCGAAGTCGCCAGTGAGCGCGCCCGAGCCCAGGAACACGGCCTTGTAGCGCTGGCCTTCTTCCTCCGCGAAGCCGACGACCTCGAAGCCGTAGGGCAGGCGCCGGCCCGCGCGGTGCAGTTCGCGCACGCAGGCCATGGGCACCAGGATGCCGAGCCGGCCGTCGTACTTGCCGCCGTTGCGCACGGTGTCGTAGTGGCTGCCCGTGAGCAGGCGCGGGGCCTTGCGGTCCGTGCCGTGGTAGATGCCGACCACGTTGCCCACCGCGTCGATCGACACCTCGTCGAAGCCGCAGTCCTCGCGCATCCAGGTGGCCAGCTGCGCGGCGCAGGCGCGGTGGGCGTCGGTGAGGTAGGTGACGGTGAGTTCGCCGCGCTCGGCGTAGCCGGGGTCGGTGTGCACGGCCAGCTGCTCGGCCCAGTCCCAGACCAGGTTGCCCAGCACGGGCGTCTGGCCGAACTTGTCGTCCAGCCGGATCTCGGCGATGCGGTGGATGGCCCGCAGCGCCTCGGCGAATTCGTAGTCGGGATGGTGGTGCAGCCGGCGCTGCACCGTGGCGATGATCTGCTGCTTGGACAGGCCGGTGCCGCGCGGCCCGCGCACGGGCATGATGAACGGGAAGCCGAAGCGCGCGTTGTACGCCGCGTTGAGCTGGCCGATCAGCGCAAGCTCATCGGGCGTGCACTGGGTCAGGCCCGCCTTGCCCTGCTCGTGGGTCGACTCGGCCGTCAGCGTGTTGCTGGCCATGCCCTTGCCCGCCAGCTCCGGGTGGGCGCGCACCAGCGCCATCTGCTGCTCGCGCCCGGCGCGGCGCACGGACTCGGCCAGTGCGTGCTTGAGCGCGGGCAGCGAGGCGAACGGCCGCGCCGCCCAGGCGCCCTCGGCGACCCAGGGCGAGTGTTCGTAGGTGCCTTCCAGCAAGGCGACGAAGTCGGCCTGCGTGGCGGCGTTGAGTTGCTCCAGCGTGAGCGGCATGTTCACTCCCAGACAAAGGCGGTGTTGGCATCGAAGGGATGCACCTGCTTCCAGTGGCGCGCGATGTCGATGCGGCGCGTGACCCAGACCCGGTCGTGCGCCTGCACGTGGTCCAGGAAGCGCTGCAGCGCGCGCATGCGGCCGGGCCGGCCGAGCAGACGGCAGTGCATGCCGATGCTCATCATCGAGGGCCGTTCGTCGCCCTCGGCGTAGTGCACGTCGAAGGCATCGCGCAGGTACTCGAAGAACTCGTCGCCGTGGCTGAAGCCCTGCGGCAGCGCGAAGCGCATGTCGTTGCAGTCCAGCGTGTAGGGCACTACCAGGTGCGGGGCCAGGCTGCCGTCGGTCTTCTTCACGCGCAGCCAGAACGGCAGGTCGTCGCCGTAGTAGTCGCTGTCGTATTCGAAACCGCCGTGGTCGGCCACCAGGCGGCGCGTGTTGGGGCTGTCGCGGCCGGTGTACCAGCCCAGCGGGGTCTGGCCCGTGATGCGCTGGATGATCTCCATGCCGCGCTCCAGGTGCTCGCGTTCCACCGAGGGCGCCAGGTTCTGGTAGTGGATCCAGCGCCAGCCGTGGCAGGCGATCTCGTGGCCCAGCTCGACGAAGGCGGCCGTGACCTCGGGGCAGCGCTCCAGCGCCATGGACACGCCGAACACCGTGAGCGGCAGCCCGCGGCGCTCGAACTCGCGTAGCAGCCGCCACACGCCCACGCGCGCACCGTACTCGTAGATGCCCTCCATGCTCAGGTGGCGTTCCGGATAGGCGGCGGGGTTGAACATCTCGGAGAGGAACTGCTCGCTGCCGGCATCGCCGTGCAGCACGGAGTTCTCGCCGCCCTCCTCGTAGTTCAGCACGAACTGCACGGCCACGCGGGCGTTGCCGGGCCATTGCGCATGCGGCGGGTTGCGGCCGTAGCCGCGCAGGTCGCGCGGGTAGCGTGGATCGCGGGAAGAAGCGTTCGGGGAAGCCATGGTCGAGCTTTGTCTCTTTCAGTGCTTGGGCCGCAGCACGGCGGCCAGGTCGGGGGTGCGCGGGTCGAGCCGCAAGTTGCGTTCCACGCTCGTGACGTGCTGCTCCATGAGCCTGGCGGCGGCGCGGCCGTCGCGCTTTTCCAGCGCCTCGACGATCTCGATGTGCTCGGACTGCGAGTGCTCGGCCGAATGGCCGCTCTGGAACATCAGCGCGATCAGCTGCGAACGCGACAGCAGGTCGGCGATCAATTCGGCCAGCACCTCGTTGCCGAGCAGCCGCGCCAGGATCACGTGGAAATCGGCCAGCAGCCGCGTGCGGCCGGTCACGTCGGCACGCGCGACGGCGTTGCGCTCGTCCTGCAGGTGCGCACGCAGCTGTGCGATCTGCGCGTCGGTGATGCGGGCCGCCAGCTCGCGCGCCATGCCGCCTTCCACGAGGCGGCGCAGCTCGAACACCTGGCGCGCCTCCTCGGCCGACATGGTGGCCACGAAGGCGCCGCGCGCGGGCATCAGCGTGACCAGGCGGCTGCGGCTGAGCTGGTTCAGCGCCTGGCGCACCACGGTGCGCGAGACCGAGAACACGTCGGCGATCTGCTGCTCCACCAGCTTGGTGCCGGGCATCAGGCGCTGCTCCACGATGGCACTGGTGATGGACTCGACGATCTGGTCCGTGGTGCTGGGCGCATCGCGCGGCGTGCGCACCGGATCCACCAGACGCAGGGATGAAGCGGGCTTGCGGGGCATGATGGATTGAAGACGATTGACTGGCTTGATTGTGTACAGTAATCCGAGGCGACGCAAGCCCTGGACGCTGCAATGGGTATCCGTTGCCGCCCCGCTCTCTCGGAAGCTGCCGGATCGTGGCTGCAGATGCCGCTCGAAACTGAATACAGCCGAGAGCGGCAATCGCCCTATTCGGTCCGCGCAGCGTCGGCGCTGCGCTCGCGCAGCCACCACTCGCCCTGCAGCTGCTGCTGCAGCCAGGCGATGAAGGCCGAGACCTTGGCAGGCACCAGCTTGGGCGAGGGGAACACCGCATGCACCTCTTGCGAAGGCAGCGCGTGGTCGGCCAGCAGCTGCACGATGCTGCCGTCGGCGCACGAGGTGTTGGCCACGTACCAGGGCAGCACCGCCAGCCCCATGCCCGCACGGCAGGCCGCCAGCAGCGCCGACAGGTTGTTGGACTTGAGCACCGCGCGCACCGGCACGGCCAGCTCCTCGCCCGAGGGGGCGACGAAGGGCCAGCGCGCATCGCCTTGCACGGTGCTGTAGACCAGGCAGTCGTGCCCGGCCAGGTCGCCCGGGCCGTGCGGCATGCCGCGCGCGGCCAGGTAGGCCGGCGCGCCGGCCAGCATCCAGGGATTGCGGCCCAGGTAGCGCGCGCCCAGCGCCGAATCGGCCAGCCGGCCCATGCGCACGGCCAGGTCCACACCCTGCTCCACGAGGTTCACGTAGCGGTCGTCGAAGGACAGCTCGACCTGCAGCTGCGGATGCGCCTGCATGTAGCGCAGCACCAGCGGCACCAGCACGCGCCGCCCGAAGGCCACCGAGGTGTTGATGCGCAGCAGGCCGCTGCCGCCGCCCTGCACCAGCGCGGCCACGCTGTCGGCCTCGTCGGCATCGCGCACCAGTGCCTTGCAGCGCTCGTAGTACAGCAGGCCCACCTCGGTCGGCGCCACGCCGCGCGTGCTGCGGTGCAGGAGACGCGCGCCCAGGCGGCGCTCGGCCTCGGCCACGGCCTTGGTGGCGGTGGGCTGGGTGGTGCCGAGCTCGGCCGCGGCCTTGCTGAAGCTGCCGGTCTCCACGACGCGCACGAAGACCTGCATGGTCATGAGTCGGTCCATGGGCGCAGTGTAGGGGCTGTATTCCAACGCGGAATAGTTGATATCCGGCCCCAGGCGTTCACGCCGCGCGGCCCGCTCTCCATCATCCGCCCCAGCTTGCATCAACCAGGAGACCAGCAATGGCAAAGATGAAGGCGGCGATGGCCGCAGTGCTCGTGATGGAGAAAGAAGGCATCACCCAGGCGTTCGGCGTGCCGGGTGCCGCGATCAACCCGCTCTACGCCCAACTGCGCGAGCGCCAGACCATCGGCCACGTGCTGGCCCGGCACGTCGAGGGCGCCTCGCACATGGCCGAGGGCTACACGCGCGCCAAGGCCGGCAACATCGGCGTGTGCATCGGCACATCGGGCCCGGCCGGCACGGACATGGTCACAGGCCTGTACTCGGCCAGCGCCGACAGCATCCCGATCCTGTGCATCACGGGCCAGGCGCCCCGCGCTCGGCTGCACAAGGAAGACTTCCAGGCGGTGGACATCACCAGCATCGTCAAGCCCGTGACCAAGTGGTCCACCACGGTGCTGGAGCCGGCCCAGGTGCCGCGCGCCTTCCAGCAGGCCTTCCACCTGATGCGCTCGGGCCGCCCGGGCCCAGTGCTGATCGACCTGCCCTTCGACGTGATGATGGCCGAGATCGAGTTCGACATCGACACCTACGCGCCGCTGCCCGTCTACAAGCCGGCCGCCACGCGCGCGCAGATCGACAAGGCGCTGGACATGCTGGAGGGCGCCGAGCGCCCGCTGATCGTGGCCGGCGGCGGCATCATCAACGCCGATGCAGACGAGCTGCTGGTGGAGTTCGCCGAGCTGACCGGCATCCCGGTCATCCCCACGCTGATGGGCTGGGGCAGCATCCCCGACGACCACCCGCTCATGGCCGGCATGTGCGGCCTGCAGACCAGCCACCGCTATGGCAACGCCAACATGCTGGCAAGCGACTTCGTGCTGGGCATCGGCAACCGCTGGGCCAACCGCCACACCGGCAGCCCCGAGGTCTACTGCAAGGGCCGCAAGTTCATCCACGTGGACATCGAGCCCACGCAGATCGGCCGCGTGTTCGCGCCGGACTACGGCATCGTCTCCGACGCCCGGGCCGCGCTCGAACTCTTCGTGCAGGCCGCCCGCGAGCGCGCCGCGCAGCGCAAGCTGCCCGATCGCTCCGCCTGGGCCGCCGAATGCCAGGACCGCAAGCGCGACATCCAGTACCTGCGCAAGACCAACTACGACAGCGTGCCCATGAAGCCGCAGCGCGTGTACCAGTGCATGAACAACGCCTTCGGCAAGGACGTGACCTACGTCTCCACCATCGGCCTGTCGCAGATCGCGGCCGCGCAGTTCCTGCATGTCTACGGCCCGCGCCAGTGGATCAACTGCGGCCAGGCCGGCCCGCTGGGCTGGACCGTGCCGGCGGCCCTGGGCGTGCGCGCCGCCGATCCGGGCCGCAAGATCGTCGCGCTGTCGGGCGACTACGACTTCCAGTTCATGCTGGAGGAACTGGCCGTGGGCGCGCAGTTCAAGCTGCCCTACCTGCACATCGTGGTGAACAACAGCTACCTGGGCCTGATCCGCCAGAGCCAGCGCGGCTTCGGCATGGACTACTGCGTGCAGCTGGCGTTCGACAACATCAACACCGCCGCGGACGAGGCGGTGCGCAGCTACGGCGTGGACCACGTGAAGGTGGTCGAGGGCCTGGGCTGCAAGGCCATCCGCGTGCACCGTTCCGACGAGATCGCGCCGGCCATCCGCCAGGCCGAAGCCTGGATGGAGGAATACCGCGTGCCGGTGGTGGTGGAGGTGCTGCTGGAGCAGGTGACCAACATCGCCATGGGCACCGAGATCGACAACGTGGTGGAGTTCGAGGACCTCGCGTCCAACAAGTCCGACGTGCCCACGGCCATCGCGGCCGCCATGCTGGATTGAGGGAGGACGCCATGCCCCGATTCGCCGCCAACCTCACGATGCTGTTCAACGAGGTGCCGTTCCTGGACCGCTTCGAGCGCGCCGCGCACGCCGGCTTCCAGGCCGTCGAGTTCATGTTCCCCTACCCGTATTCGGCCGCCGACATCCTGGGCCGCCTGCAAGAGCACCGGCTGCAGCTGGTACTGCACAACCTGCCGGCCGGCGACTGGGACGCCGGCGAACGCGGCATCGCCTGCATCCCGGGGCGCGAGCGCGAGTTCCGCACCGGCGTGGGCCAGGCCATCGAGTACGCCCGCGTGCTCGGCGTGCAGCAGCTCAACTGCCTGGTCGGCAAGACGCCCGCCGGGGTGGACGCCGCCAGGGTGCACGCCACGCTGGTGGACAACCTGCGCTACGCCGCGCTGCAGCTGGCCGATGCGGGCCTGAAGCTGCTGGTGGAGCCGGTGAACAGCTTCGACATCCCGGGCTTCCACCTGAACCGCAGCGCGCCGACGCTGGCGCTGCTCGACGAGGTCGGCGCGCCCAACGCCTACCTGCAGTACGACATCTACCACATGCAGCGCATGGAGGGCGAGCTCGCGGCCACCATCGCCCGGCACCTGCCGCGCATCGCCCACATCCAGCTGGCCGACAACCCCGGACGCAACGAGCCGGGCACGGGCGAGATCAACTACCCCTTCCTGTTCGCCCACCTGGACCGCATCGGCTACGCCGGCTGGGTCGGCTGCGAATACAAGCCCGCCGGCCGCACCGAGGACGGCCTCTCCTGGATCCCCAACCACTGACAACGACCAGCTCCAAGACATGACTTCTTCTCCCCTCAAGATCGGTTTCATCGGCCTGGGCGTGATGGGCACGCCCATGGCGGGCCACCTCATCAAGGCCGGCCACCAGCTCTTCCTGCACACGCTGGGCAAGGTGCCGGCGGCGCTGGCCGAGACCAGCGCCACGCAATGCACCTCGGCACGCGGCGTGGCCGAGCGCGCGGACATCGTCATCACCATGCTGCCGGACACGCCCGACGTGGCGGCCGTGCTGTTCGGCGAGGACGGCGTGGCCGCCGGCCTGTCGAACGGTGGCGCCGGCAAGCTCGTGATCGACATGTCCTCCATCTCTCCGGTGGAGACGCAGGACTTCGCGCGCCGCATCGAGGCGCTGGGCGCCGACTACCTGGACGCGCCGGTCTCCGGCGGCGACGTGGGCGCGCGCAACGCCACGCTGTCCATCATGTGCGGCGGCAAGCCCGAGGCGTTCGAGCGCGCCCGGCCCGTGCTGGCCGCGATGGGCAAGAACATCACGCGCGTGGGCGGCAGCGGCGACGGCCAGTCCTGCAAGGTGGCCAACCAGATCGTCGTGGCGCTGACCATCCAGGCCGTGGCCGAGGGCCTGCTGTTCGCCGCGCGCGCCGGCGCCGACCCTGCCCGCGTGCGCGAGGCGCTGCTGGGCGGCCTGGCCAGCTCGCGCATCCTCGAGGTGCTGGGCGAACGCATGGTCGCGCGCACGGTGGAGCCGGGCTTTCGCATCGCCCTGCACCAGAAGGACCTGAACCTCGCGCTGGGCGCCGCGCGCCAGCTGGGCCTGGCGCTGCCGGGCACGGCCGGCGCGCAGCAGCTGTTCTCGGCCTGCGTGGCGCAGGGCGGCGCGGCCTGGGACCACTCGGGCATGGTGCGCGCGCTCGAGACCCTGTCGCAGTTCAAGATCGGCGACAAGCCGGCCTGACCCCCACCGCCTGCTGGTACGGCGCTTGCATGCCTTGCGCGACAGCGTAGGGGGTGCAGGCGCCGCATCGCGTATACGATCCGAAGCCCGACAACCCTCTTTGACAAGGAAAACCGAACATGGGACACCTCAGCACGCACGTTCTCGACACCGCCCACGGCTGCCCGGCCGCCGGCATGCGGGTCACCTTGCAGCGCGTGCAGGCCGACGGCAGCGCGCAGACCGTCAAGACGCTCACGCTGAACGCCGACGGGCGCAACGACGGCGGCCCGCTGCTCGACGCCGCCAGCATGGAGACCGGCCGCTGGCGCCTGGTGTTCGAGGTGGCGCCGTACTTCCGCGCACGCGGCGTCGCGCTGCCCGAATACCCCTTCGTCGACAGCGTGCAGCTGGACTTCGGCATCGCCGACAAGGCCGGCCACTACCACGTGCCGCTGCTCGTGAGCCCCTTCAGCTACAGCACCTACCGCGGCTCCTGAGCCCTTCTTCGTATGCGATCAAAGGGTTTTTCCGGAGACAAAATCCTTCTATCGTGTATACGATAAGCCTTATATCCAGGTCGCCGCGGGTCTCCTTGTTCCCAAGGGGTTTTGCGACCCCAGCTCCTCACAGAACCCGCTGTGGTGGGGGGAAGAACCGGCCGGCACTGGCCGCGGCTTCCCCCACCGAAAGCCGCCCAGCGCGCGTGCACTTTTAGCAAGTCCTGGAGACCCCCCGATGACCACGCCCGCTGTCCACCCCGTGGACGAACGCCTGCCCACCGGCCGACTGGCCGCGCTGGGCATGCAGCACGTCCTTGTGATCTATGCGGGCGCCGTCGCGGTGCCGCTGATCGTGGGCCGCGCGCTGCAGCTGACGCCCCACCAGGTGGCCATGCTGATCAGCGCCGACCTGTTCTGCTGCGGCATCGTCACGTTGATCCAGTCCTTCGGCATGACGCGCTGGTTCGGCATCCGGCTGCCCGTGATGATGGGCGTGACCTTCGCGGCGGTGGGCCCCATGGTGGCGTTCGCCAACGCCATGCCTGGCGTGGAGGGCGCCCGCGCGATCTTCGGCGCCATCATCGGCGCGGGCGTCATCTCCATGCTGATCGCCCCGGTCATCAGCAAGATGCTGCGCTTCTTCCCGCCCGTGGTCACCGGCACCATCATCGCCGTCATCGGCATCAGCCTGATGCGGGTGGGCGTGGGCTGGGCCATGGGCGGCCCGGCCACGATGGCGCAGACCGTCGATGCCGAGGCCCTGGGCCGGCTGGTCGACGCCACGCGCGCCGCCGCCGCGGCCAAGGGCGTGCCCATGGGGCAGCTGCTCGGCCCGATCCCGATGGTGGACAACCCCCGCTACGGCGCGCTGGACACCATGGGCATCGCCGCCGCGGTGCTGGTCTTCATCCTGCTGCTGGTGCGCTTCGGCCGCGGCTTCGTGGCCAATATCTCGGTGCTGCTGGGCATCGTGGCCGGCTGCGCGGTGGCCGTGGCCATGGGCAAGATGGACTTCCACAAGGTGGCCGAGGCGGCCTGGTTCGACATCGTCACGCCGCTGGCCTTCGGCATGCCGACCTTCGACCCCGTGATGATCCTGACCATGACGCTGGTCATGGTGGTGGTCATGATCGAGTCCACCGGCATGTTCCTCGCGCTGTCGGACATCACGGGCAAGAAGATCACCCAGACGGAGCTGGCCGCGGGCCTGCGCACGGACGGCCTGGGCACCGTGATCGGCGGCTTCTTCAACACCTTCCCCTACACCAGCTTCAGCCAGAACGTGGGCTTGGTCGGCGTGACCGGCGTGCGCAGCCGCTGGGTCTGCGTGGCCGGCGGCGCGATCATGGTGGTGCTGGGCCTGCTGCCCAAGATGGGGGCGCTGGTGGAAAGCGTGCCCACCTTCGTGCTGGGCGGCGCGGGCCTGGTGATGTTCGGCATGGTCGCGGCCACCGGCATCCGCATCCTGTCGGCGGTGGACTTCCGGGGCAACCGCAACAACCTGTACATCGTCGCGCTGGCCATCGGCTTCGGCCTGATCCCGCTGGTGGCGCCGCGCTGGATGCAGCAGATGGCGCATGGCCTGCATCCGCTGCTGGAGTCCGGCATCCTGCTCACGGCCATCGCCGCGGTGCTGCTCAACATCTACTTCAACGGCACGGGCGACAGCACGGCCGACGCCATCGAGGCTGCCAAGGCCGCCGAGGCGCATTGACCCTCCGGGGCCGGCAGCGCCGGCCCCCGAATGTGGCGCGAGTGTGACGCGCCACGCCGCAAAGTGCCACCGTTGCGCCACGGTTCCAGGGGCCCCGGGTTGAACAATCCAACCCATCGGATCACAGCGATCCGGCCCCTGCAACCCACCGCAACCGAGGTCCACCATGCACACCACCGTCTCCANCAGGGGCCCCGGGTTGAACAATCCAACCCATCGGATCACAGCGATCCGGCCCCTGCAACCCACCGCAACCGAGGTCCACCATGCACACCACCGTCTCCAAGATCGCCCTGGCCACCCTGGCCACCGTGGCCGTGCTGGCTTCCTCCAACGTCATCGCCGCAGGCTCCCTGGCCGGCCAGCTCAACGCCCAGATGACCCTGCAGGCCGGCTGCATCGTCTCCGGCGCCCC
>NZ_LMNA01000029.1 GCF_001422445.1 Pseudorhodoferax sp. Leaf274 | reverse complement strand
TTATTGTAATGCAGAAAACTGAGATTGCAAGGAATTTTTTGTGATGCAGTTAAATAACATTGGCACCATGACCAACCAAACAGAACAAGGCGCGGCCGTCCTGCGCGCGATCTTGGACTTTGCGTCCAAAGCGCCGGAGGACGGCGAGGACTGGGAGTCCTGGTATGCCGCCGCCTTCGACATGCTCGGCGCGCGCGTGCGCGGCATCCTGGACGCAGCACCTGCGATTTCGATGTGCGAGGGCTACGGGCAGGCCAAGCCACTGGACGATCCGCGCCTGCAGGAGCTGTTCGGAGCGGCCATCGATGGCGCTCTCACGTCCGGCTACCAAGGCACCAGCCCGGCCCCGGCCGACCACTGGCTGGAGGCTTGGTGGCAGAAGGGTCGCAAAGTAGCGGAGCGCGAGGCGTCGGACGATGTCCTGCAGGCGTTGGAGCTGGCCCCCGACCAGTTCCGCACCGAGGGCGGATTGATCAACCGTGGCAAGCTGCGCGCGGCGATCCTGCACCCCTACAACTACCTGCCCGAGGAACACTGGCTGCAGGCGCGGTTCTCCAAGCCAGGCGGCCGGCCGCCGGCCGAAAGCGCCGGCCCGGCTTCCGATGTGCAGGCACAGGTGGNGCCCGAGGAACACTGGCTGCAGGCGCGGTTCTCCAAGCCAGGCGGCCGGCCGCCGGCCGAAAGCGCCGGCCCGGCTTCCGATGTGCAGGCACAGGTGGCGGCACTGGAGGCCGAACGCGATCACGCAGATCGCCGAGCCGGCAATGCAGAGCGCCTGCTGGAGAACTATCGCGAAACCGCCCGCCTCCGCGAGCGCTGGCTGGACGAGGCAAAGTCTCAGTGGGGCCTTAGCCGCAACGAGTCCTTCGACGTGGCCTGGGCGCAGGCTCTGGAGTTTCAGCGGCAGGCCCACCACCTTCTGGACGACTTGGTCACCCAGACGACCGACGAGCACGGCCTGATCACGTACGCCGCCAAGAACGACCAGTTGTTCAGCAACATGATCGCAGCGCTGCATCGGATCGGCGATGGCCGGCCGACTTGGCAAGGCCGAGCATTCCCATGTGCAGAGCAGTCCCATGGAAAGGGAGGTGCGTGATGGCCACGAAGCGACACTGCCCCCGGTGCGACAAGACGCGCTTGGACGACAGCCCTCGCGGCTACGTCTGGTGGCACGTCAGGGGCCTGGGCTTGATGTGCTGGCACTGCTGGGCCACCTGGGGAAGACGACAGGCCGCCACCTCTGGAGAAAAGCCATGAGCAACATCGACGCCCTGACCCCATCGGATCGCAAGCAACTGGCCGAGATCCTGAAGCGGCGCGCGAACGAGATCGCGAGTCACCACTTGGAGTACACGCGCGACAACAAGCACCACGGCAGTGTCGAGCTGGCACTGTCGCGCGAGATCGACCGCCTGCGCCGCCTGGCTGATCGCGTGGACCCGGAGGTGGAAGAAGATGACGATGCCTGACCAGACCCCCAGCATGCCGCCCCTGCCCGCTCTACTCGATGCCATCGGCATGTACGGAGCCGCCCGCGCGAGCGGCAGCGGACCAGACACCGCCGAGAGCTGGCAAAAGGTGCAGGCCGCAATCAAGAGCTACGCCCAGGCCGTGGCAGATGAGCGGGTGCGGGCCGATCGCCTGGCCGGGCCTGCCCATCACCTTCGAGGGCGTCGAGTACCGCAGCAAGGCGGATCTTGATGCCGCGATGGACGCAGCCCGTTCGACCCTCTCCCTCGGTCCGCAGGAATCCGGAGCTCGATGATGAACACCGCCTTTCTGCTGATGGCGCAGTACAACGCCCAGGCCGTGATTCCAGTGGAGGCAGTCGTGCGCGACTACTTCCCACATCTCACGGTCCCCAACTTCGTGCGGAAAGTGGCCACGGGCGACATCAAGATCCCACTCACGCGCATCGAGAGCAGCTCGCAGAAGGCCGCCCGCGGCGTTCACTTGACGGATCTGGCGGACCACATCGACGCTCGCCGTGCCGCCGCCAAGAAGGAACTGGAGCAGATGACACGGGGCTCGGTGCAACATTAGTGCAACATGGCACTACCCGAAAAACAAAAGCGCTTTGATCTCAAAGCGCTTTTTTCATTGTGTCAGTCCTATCCAGCATGGGTGCGACGCTGACGTGGAGCACGTGGTTTTTCTCAACCATCGGGGATCCAGAAATGGAGTGAAGACAGGGAAGACGGATGCCATTGTCCCTGCAGGTGCCGGGCCTCGGCCGGCGACGCGACGCCAACCTTGCCGGGCATGGCGGGTGCGGCGGCACCTACCATCGGCGCCTACCGTCGGCACGTACCGTCTGCGCCAATGAAAAACGGGTCAGGACTTGTGGCCCTGACCCGTTGATCTGCTTTTTTTTGTTCTTGGTCGGTGTGAAAGGATTCGAACCTTCGACCCCTTGCACCCCATGCAAGTGCGCTACCAGGCTGCGCCACACACCGAAGCCCATGAGTATAGCCGACTAATCATGAGACATCGGAGAGCAGCGAACGAATTTCACAAAGTTCGCGCCGCACCTGCGCCAGGCGCGCCGTGGCACCGGCCTCGTCGTCGCCGATCAGCAGGTGCTCGAATGCGTCGAAGGCGGCCTCGTCTGCAGCGGATCCGTCCCCGTCTTCCGTGCCTGTAGCCTGTGCATCGGAATCTTCCAGGCGCTCGTGCTCGGACTGCCCATGTTCCTGCAGCTTGTTGCGTGCGCCGCTGATCGTGAAACCCTGGTCGTACAACAGGTCGCGGATGCGCCTGATCATCAGCACTTCATGGTGCTGGTAATAGCGCCGGTTGCCGCGCCGCTTCATGGGGCGCAACTGCGTGAACTCTTGCTCCCAGTAGCGCAGCACATGCGGTTTGACGCCGCACAGGTCGCCGACTTCACCGATGGTGAAGTAACGCTTGGCGGGGATCGAAGGGAGGGTGTTGCCCATGAGAAGGGGACGACTGCGCGAGGGCCGCAAAGGTTACCCCAACGGCCGCCATGCGCCAAGCAACCTGGGCGCCGCAAGGCCTGCCGGCAGGGCCTTGCGCGACAACGTCAGCCCTGGATCTGGTCCTTGAGCTTGTGGCTCGCGTGGAACGTGACCACGCGACGCGCCTTGATCGGGATGGCCTCACCGGTGCGGGGGTTGCGCCCTGGCCGCGGCGCCTTCACGCGGATCTGGAAATTGCCGAAGCTGGAGATCTTCACGTCGGTGCCGTTCACGAGGCTGGTGGTCACCAGGTCGAAGAACGCGTCGATCATGTCCTTGGACTCACGCTTGTTCAGGCCGATCTGCTCGAACAGCAATTCCGCCAACTGCGCCTTCGTGAGCGCAGGCGTCTCCAGGCTTTCCACGGAAATCTTCACCGCACTCCTCCTCTCGTCGTCCACATCGTCGAAATCGTCGCGCGCCTGCATGCTGCCCTCCTCAAGTGCGAAGCCGTGCGCCAACGCGCTCGCCCAAACGGGCCAGGACGCCCTGCACGCACGACTCGATCTGTTCTTCCGCAAGTGTCGCATCTCCGCCGTTCAGCACCAGCCGCACGGCCAGGCTTTTCTCGTCGGCAGCCAGGCCGGCGGGCACGGCGGCCCCGGGCTTGGCACGGTAGACATCGAACAGCTCGGCGTGCCGCAGCATGCCGGCCGTCCCCGCGGATTGGATCGCTGCCATGAGCGCAGCGTGCGTCACCGATTCCTTGACGACCACGGCGATGTCGCGCTCGACATCCTGGAAGCGCGGCACCGGACGCGCCACGGGCACAGGCTGCGCCTGCACGGCGTCCAGTTCCAGCTCGAACAGCACCGGCGCTTGCGGCAATTCCCATGACTGGCGCCAGCGCGGGTGCAACTCGCCGACCACGCCGATGGCGCGACCGTCGAGCAGCACGCGTGCCGCGCGGCCCGGATGCAGCGCGGGATGGTCGACCGGCTCGAACACGGCATGCCGCGGCGCCAGCAAGGCTTCGACATCGCCCTTGACGTCGTAGAAGTCGACCCGCTGGCCCTTGCGCGACCAATCGATGGGCTCGGCGTCGCCAAAGGCCAGGCCCGCCACACGCATGGGCTGGTGGATGCCTTGCACAGTCGCGTCGGTCGTCGCCACCGTCGCATCGCGCACGAACACGCGGCCCACCTCGAACACGCGCACGCGGCTCGCGCGGCGGTCCAGGTTGAACTTGAGCACCTGCAGCAACGAGCCGATCAGCGAAGAGCGCATCACGCCCATGGGACTGGCGATGGGATTGAGCAGCGTGATCGGGTTGGCGTTGCCATGCAACTCGCGCTCCCAGGCAGCCTGCACGAAGCTGAAGTTGATGGTTTCCTGGTAACCCAGGGCGGCCACCCGGCGGCGCACGGCGAAGCGGCTGCTGCGCGCCTCCGGCAGCACGCGCGCGGTGATGGGCGCGAGCGGCGGCGTGGTGGGCAAGCGCTCGTAGCCGATGAGGCGCGCCACCTCTTCGATCAAGTCTTCCTCGATCTGCAGATCGAAGCGGTGCGGTGGCGGCGTCACGGTCAACACGCCGTCGCCCTCCTCCACCGGGAAGGCCAGACGCCGCAGCGCACCGGCGCAGTCGGCCTGCGTGAGCGGCATGCCGATCACGCGGGCAGCGCGGGCCACGCGCAGCTGCACGGGCTTCTGCGCGGGCAGCTGCAGCGTCTGGTCGTCGATGGGGCCCGCGTCGCCACCGCAGATCTCCAGCACCAGCTGCGTGATGCGCTCGATGGTCTGCACGGTGCGGCTCGGGTCGACGCCACGCTCGAAGCGGTGGCCCGCGTCGGTGGAAAAATTGAAGCGGCGCGAACGGCCCTGGATCGCTTCGGGCCACCAGAACGCGGCCTCGATGTAGATGTTGCGCGTGTCGTCGGACACGGCGGTGGCATCGCCACCCATGATGCCCGCCAGAGACTCGACGGTCTGTGCGTCGGCGATCACGCCGACCTTGGTGTCCAGCGTGACGGTGTTGCCGTTGAGCAGCTTGAGTTGCTCGCCCTCCCGCCCCCAGCGCACCACGAGGCCGCCGTGGATCTTGTCCAGGTCGAAGATGTGCGAGGGCTGGCCGGACTCGAACATCACGTAGTTGGAAATGTCCACGAGCGGCGACACGCTGCGCTGGCCGCAGCGCGCCAGGCGCTCGACCATCCAGGCCGGCGTGGTGGCGCGCGTGTCGACCCCGCGCACGATGCGCCCCGAGAAGCGGCCGCACAGTTCGGGCGCCTCCACGCGCACGGGCAGGCGGTCGTCGGTGCGCGGCGCAATGGCTGCGGGCTCGGCGGCGATGAGCGGGCTGCCGGTCAGGGCCGACAGTTCACGCGCCACGCCGAACACCGAGAGCCCGTGCGCCAGATTGGGCGTGAGCTTGAGCGTGAGCAGCATGTCGTCCAGGCCCAGGTGCGCACGGATGTCCTGGCCCAGTGCTGCATCGGCGGCCAGCTCAAGGAGGCCGCCATGGTCTTCGCTGAGCTTGAGTTCGCGCGCCGAGCACAGCATGCCTTGGCTCTCGACGCCGCGCAGCTTGCCAAGCTTGATGCGGAACGGCTGGCCATCCTCACCAGGCGGCAGCTCTGCGCCAACGAGCGCGCAGGGCACCTTGATGCCGACCCGCGCATTCGGCGCGCCGCAGACGATGTTCAGCAGCTGCGGCTGGCCAACATCGACCTGGCACACGCGCAGGCGGTCGGCGTTCGGGTGCTGGACGGCTTCCTTGATCTCGCCGACGACGATCTTGCTGAACGGCGGCGCGACGGGGCGGCGCTCCTCGACCTCCAGGCCGCCCATGGTCAGGGTTTCGGCCAGCTCGGCGCTGCCGATCGGCGGATTGCAGAAGGCGCGCAGCCAGGACTCTGGGAATTGCATCGTTGTTCTCGTCTATTCGGAAAGCGGCGGGATCACTGGAACTGCGACAGGAAGCGCAGGTCGCCGTCGAAGAACAGCCGCAGGTCGTTCACGCCATAGCGCAGCATGGTCAGCCTGTCCGGCCCCATGCCGAAGGCGAAGCCGATGTAGCGCTCGGGGTCCAGCCCCATGTTGCGCACCACGTTCGGGTGCACCTGGCCGGAGCCTGCAACCTCGAGCCAGCGGCCGGCCAGCGGGCCGCTCTGGAACTGGATGTCGATCTCCGCGCTGGGCTCGGTGAAGGGGAAGAAGCTCGGTCGAAAGCGCAGCACCAGGTCGTCACTCTCGAAGAAGGTGCGGCAGAAATCCGTGAACACGACCTTCAGGTCCTTGAAGCTCACGTTCTCGCCCAGCCACAGGCCTTCGCACTGGTGGAACATGGGCGAATGCGTGGCGTCGCTGTCCACACGGTAGGTACGGCCTGGCGCGATCACGCGGATCTCCGGCGCCTTGGTCTGTCCGCTCCGATCGGCTGCCGCTGCTTCGAAAGCGGCAGCATGCTTGCGGATGTGCTGATGCGCATAGCGCACCTGCATGGGGCTCGTGTGCGGGCGCAGGTTGTAGGGAATGCCGTCCTCGCCCTGCATGTCGACGTAGAACGTGTCCTGCATCGAACGCGCCGGATGGTTGGGCGGGTTGTTCAGCGAGGTGAAGCTGTGCCAGTCGCTCTCGATCTCCGGGCCATCGGCCACGTCGAAACCCATGCTTGCGAAGATGGCCTCGATGCGCTCCAGCGTGCGCGAGACCGGATGCAGGCCCCCAGTGCCCTGGTTGCGACCCGGCAGCGTCACGTCGAGTGCCTCGGCCTTGAGTTGCAGCGCCAATTCGGCATCGGCCAGCCCCTGGCGTGCGGCGCTCAAAGCCGCTTCGATCGCCTGCTTCGCCTGGTTGATGGCGGCACCGCGCGTCTTTTTCTCGTCCACGCTGAGCGAGCCCATGCCTTTCATGAGTTCGGTCAGGCGACCGGACTTGCCGAGAAAGCGCGCCTTGGCGTTTTCCAGGTCGGCTGGCGTGGTGGCAGCGGCGAAGTCCTCGCGCGCCTGCGCGACGATGGCGTCCAAATCGTTCATACGGGTTCTTGGCAAATGAAAAAGGGGCCGAGACTCCTGCTAGAAATCCCGGCCCCTGAGGTCCTGAGTGGATGAGGGTGGTGCGTGAATGCCGGTTGGCTGCCCCACCCCGTGGACTCAGGCCGCCAGCTTGGCCTTGACCTGCTCGACGATGCCGGCAAAAGCGGCCTTGTCGTGCACGGCGATGTCGGCCAGCACCTTGCGGTCGATCTCGATGGAAGCCTTCTTCAGGCCGTTGGCGAACTGGCTGTAGGTCAGGCCCAGTTCGCGTGCAGCGGCATTGATACGGGCGATCCACAGCTGACGGAACACGCGCTTGCGGGTACGACGGTCACGGTAGGCGTACTGGCCCGCCTTCATCACCGCCTGCTTGGCGATGCGGAAGACGTTACCGCGGCGACCGCGGAAACCCTTGGCGAGGGTCAGAACTTTCTTGTGACGTGCGCGGGCGGTAACACCACGTTTGACGCGAGGCATAAATTACTCCTTGTTCGTCCGTTAGATCAGATGCCGCGGCCGGGCAGCATCTGCGCCATCGAGGCCATATTGGTCTCGTGCACAGTCACCGCACCACGCAGTTGGCGCTTGTTCTTGGTGGTCTTCTTCGTCAAGATGTGACGCTTGAAGGCTTGACCGCGCTTGACGGTGCCACCGGGACGAACGCGGAAGCGTTTCTTCGCCGCGCTCTTGGTCTTCATTTTGGGCATGTTCATGCTCCTTCTTGGTTGTGCTCGTGAGGCGCCGAAAACCAATTCCGGACTTGCTGGCCCCGAGCCACTTTTGGTGCGCGGGCCTTGCAGCCCTCGCGTTCATCACCGGCAGGCGACCAACCCGCCGGTATTGAATTCTTCTTGTGCCTGCTTCAGGAAGCTGCGCTGGGCGCGGCTTCGGTCGCAGGCTTGGCCGCGGCAGGCTTCTTGCGGGCCGGCGCGATCATCATGATCATCTGACGGCCTTCCAGCTTTGGGAACTGCTCGACGATGATCAAGTCCTGCAGGTCGTTGCGGATGCGCTGCAGCAGCGCCATGCCCAACTCCTGGTGCGTGATCTCGCGGCCACGAAACCGCAGCGTGATCTTGCACTTGTCGCCATCGGCCAGGAATCGCCGGATGTTGCGCATCTTGATGTTGTAGTCGCCGTCGTCGGTACCAGGGCGGAACTTGACTTCCTTGATTTCGATGACCGTCTGCTTCGCCTTGGCGTCGGCCGCCTTCTTCTGTTCCTGGTATTTGAACTTGCCGTAGTCCATCAACCGGCAGACGGGCGGGTTCGCCGCGGCGACGACCTCGACAAGGTCCACGTCCAGTTCACCCGCCATGCGCAGCGCTTCGGCCAGACTCACGATGCCCAGGGGCTCGTTCTCGGGGCCGGACAGGCGCACTTCCGGAGCCATGATTTCCCGGTTCAGGCGGTGCTTGCGTTCTTCGCGGTGACGACGGTCACGAAATTCAGTAGCGATGGCTCAATCCTTCAACATCAAACGCTATGTTTAAAATAGCAACAGCCGTCAAGCACGTGCGGCCAAGAATGAACAAGGGGTCTTGCCTGACCCCGGATCACACCTTGGAAGCGATGTCACCGGCAAGCTTCGCTTGGAAGTCCTGTAGCGGCATCACGCCGAGGTCCAGATTGCCTCGGGCACGCACTGCGACGGCACCGGCTTCCCGTTCTTTGTCGCCCACGACAAGGATGTAAGGAAGCTTTTGCATCGAATGCTCCCGTATTTTACGGGTAATCTTCTCGTTGCGCAGATCAAGCTCCACCCTAAACCCTTGATCCAGCAGCGTTTTGGCAACAGTCCGGGCGTAGTCGGCCTGTCCATCCGTGATGTTGAGGACGGAAACCTGCTTCGGAGCGAGCCACGCAGGCAATGCGCCGGCGTGCTGTTCGATCAGGATGCCAATGAACCGCTCCAGGCTGCCAACGATCGCGCGGTGCAGCACGATGGGCCGGTGGCGCGCGCCATCCTCGCCGACGAAATCAGCGTCCAGCCGCTCGGGCAAGTTCGGATCGACCTGGATCGTGCCGCACTGCCACTGCCTGCCCAGCGCGTCCTTCAGCACGTACTCGATCTTGGGGCCGTAGAAAGCGCCCTCGCCTGGCAAGTATTCGAACGCACAGCCCGATGCCTGCAGGCCATCGGCCAGCGCGGCTTCGGCACGGTCCCAGCTTTCCTCGGTGCCGATGCGCTTTTCCGGCCGCGTCGACAGCTTGTAGAGGATCTCCGTGAAGCCGAAGTCCTTGTAGACCTTCTGCAGCAGCGTCGTGAACGCCGTCACCTCGCCCTGGATCATGTCTTCCGTGCAGAAGATGTGCCCGTCGTCCTGCGTGAAGCCCCGCACGCGCATGATGCCGTGCAGTCCACCCGTGGGCTCGTTGCGGTGGCAGTTGCCGAACTCGCCGTAGCGCAGCGGCAGATCCCGGTAGCTCTTGATGCCCTGTTTGAAGATCAGGATGTGGCCGGGGCAGTTCATCGGCTTGAGCGCGTAGTCGCGCTTCTCCGACTCTGTGACGAACATGTTCTCGCGGTACTTGTCCCAATGGCCCGTCTTTTCCCACAGTCCCTTGTCCAGGATCTGCGGGCCCTTGACCTCCTCGTAGCCGTTGTCGCGGTAGACGCGGCGCATGTACTGCTCCACCTCCTGCCACAGGGCCCAGCCCTTGGGATGCCAGAACACCATGCCTGGGGCATGGTCGTCGATGTGGAAAAGATCGAGCTCGCGGCCCAGCTTGCGGTGGTCGCGCTTCTCGGCCTCCTCGAGCATCGTGAGGTATTGCTGCAGTTCGTCTTTCGTGGCCCAGGCCGTGCCGTAGATGCGCTGCAGCATCTCGTTGCGGTGGTCGCCGCGCCAATAGGCACCAGCGACCTTCATGAGCTTGAAGAAGCGCAGCTTGCCCGTGCTGGGCACGTGCGGCCCGCGGCACAGGTCCTCGAAATGCCCCTCACGGTACAGCGACACGTCTTCGTTGGCCGGGATGCTGGCGATGATCTCGGCCTTGTAGTGCTCGCCCAGGCTCTTGAAGTGCGCCACGGCCTCGTCGCGTGGCAGCACACGGCGCGTCACGGTCTCGTCCTTGGCAGCCAGTTCCCCCATCTTCTTCTCGATGGCGAGCAAATCCTCCGGCGTGAAGGGACGCTTGTAGGAGAAGTCGTAGTAGAAGCCGTTCTCGATGACCGGGCCGATGGTGACCTGGGCCTCCGGGAACAACTCCTTGACGGCATAGGCCAGCAAGTGGGCCGTCGAATGGCGGATCACGTCCAGGCCATCGGCGTCCTTGGCCGTCACGATGGACAGCGGGCTGTCCGCCGTGATCTGGTAGCTGGTGTCGACGACCTTGCCGTCGATCTTGCCGGCCAGGGCCGCCTTGGCCAGGCCGGCGCCGATCGACGCTGCAACTTCGGCCACCGTGACGGGACCGGGAAATTCGCGCCGCGAACCGTCGGGAAGCGTGATGTGGATCATGGGTTCAATGCTCATCGGGGTGGTGAGGGATGCGCCAACAAAAAAGCGCGGAACGAGTCCGCGCTTTTCTGGTGGAGATGCAGGCAGGCAGACGCGAACGGTCGGCCCTAACGTCCAGTGGACGGGCCGGTGGAGGTCTCCGTCGTAGTTCGCGGTGTCATAACCAGCATGCCTTTCTCGCCCTTGTTCGTGGAAGCAAAGCGCGCATTCTAGCGGCCCGAACGTCAAAAAAACCCCGGCAGTTTCCTGCCGGGGCCTAGTCTCCGGACCTTACCGGAATCAGTGGAACTGCTCTTCCTCGGTCGAGCCGGTCAGCGCCTTGACGCTGGACGAGCCACCCTGAATCACGGTGGTCACGTCGTCGAAGTAGCCGGCGCCGACTTCCTGCTGGTGCGACACGAAGGTGTAGCCCTGTTCGCGCGCAGCGAACTCCGGCTCCTGCACCATCTCGACGTAGTGCTTCATGCCTTCACCGCGCGCGTAGGCGTGGGCGAACTTGAACGTGTTGTACCAGTTGACGTGGATGCCAGCCAGCGTGATGAACTGGTACTTGTAGCCCAGCGCAGACAGCTCGTCCTGGAACTTGGCAATCGTCTTGTCGTCCAGGTTCTTCCTCCAGTTGAACGACGGCGAGCAGTTGTACGACAGCAGCTTGCCCGGGCTCTTGGCATGCACGGCCTGCGCGAACTCGCGAGCGAAGCCCAGGTCCGGGGTGCCGGTCTCGCACCACACCAGGTCGGCATAGGGTGCGTAGGCCACGCCGCGGCTGATGGCTTGCTCCAGGCCGTTCTTGACGCGGTAGAAGCCCTCTTGCGTGCGTTCGCCGGTCAGGAATGGCTTGTCGTTGGCATCGTGGTCGGAGGTGATCAGGTTCGCCGCTTCTGCATCGGTGCGCGCCAGCACGATGGTGGAAACGCCCATCACGTCGGCAGCGAAGCGCGCCGCGATCAGCTTCTCGCAAGCTTCATGCGTGGGAACCAGCACCTTGCCACCCATGTGGCCGCACTTCTTGACGGCCGCCAGCTGGTCTTCGAAGTGCACGCCCGCGGCGCCGGCCGCAATCATGTTCTTCATGAGTTCGAACGCGTTCAGCACGCCGCCGAAGCCGGCTTCGGCATCGGCCACGATGGGCAGGAAGTAGTCGATGAAGTCCTTGTTGCCCGGCTCGATGCCACGGCCCCACTGGATTTCGTCGGCGCGCTTGAAGGTGTTGTTGATGCGGCGAACCATGGTCGGCACGGAGTCGTATGCGTACAGCGACTGGTCGGGGTACATGGTCTCGGAGGTGTTGCCGTCCGCGGCCACCTGCCAGCCCGACAGGTACACAGCCTCCAGGCCCGCCTTGGCCTGTTGCATGGCCTGGCCAGCGGAGATGGCGCCGAATGCGTTCACGTAGCCCTTCTTGGCGCCACCGTTGATCTTTTCCCACAGCTTGTCGGCACCGCGCTTGGCCAGCGTGTACTCGATGGGCAGCGAACCGCGCAGGCGAACCACGTCGGCTGCGCTGTAGCCGCGCTTGACACCCTTCCAGCGCGGATTGGTCGCCCAGTCTTTTTCGAGGGCAGCGATCTGCTGGTCACGGCTGAGTTGTTCGGTCAGGGATTGGGGCATGGGATCTCTCCGGAGCGTTGATGGGATGAGCAGATTCTATGTCTTATATAAGACACGTTTTTCTCATATGTCTTATATAAGACATAAATTAAATAGATAAAAATCAATGGCTTATCTATGACATCCCACATTAAAAAATTTAAATCTCCATTGCAAAAGCATCTCCGAAACTGCACGGCTTAAATTTTTCGTATTGCGGAATAAGGTTTTTGATCGTGCACTGCAGCAATTTACGGCCACCCTGCCCCATCCCGCATCAGCGCGCAGTCGCCCCGCGCGCCACCGTGCACCTGGATCACGAGCGGGCAAGGCGCAAGCGTGAGGTCACCAGCGCGGCGCGTAAGACATGATGCGCGGCTTGCCCAAAAAGATGAGGAGCCCTGTGAACACCATGCCGAGCCGCCTGGCCGCCAGCGCTTGCCTTGCCGCCAGCATGGCGTTGGTTGGCAGCTATGTCGCGCTGTCCAAGCCGCTGGCAGCGGCATTCCCGGTGCTGCTGCTGGCATGGCTGCGCTTCGGCATCGCTGCCGTGGCCATGCTGCCGTGGCTGCGCAAGCCTGCCCACGAACCGTCCATGCCGCGCAGCGTCCGCCGCCTCGTGTTCCTGGAATCCTTCCTCGGCAACTTCCTGTTCTCGATCTGCATGATCTACGGCGTCAGCATGACCAGCGCCGTGTCGGCAGGTGTGGTCATGGCGGCCATTCCAGCCGCCGTGGCCATTGCCAGTTGGCTGCTCTTGCGCGAACGCGTGACCAGCCGCGCCTGGGCGGCCGTCGCCTGCGCCGTGGTCGGCATCGGCCTGCTCGGCATCGCCAGGCCCGGCCATGGCGCACCGGGCAGCAGCGCCCAAGGCAACGCGCTGTGGGGCCACCTGCTGCTGTTCGCCGCCGTGCTGTGCGAAGCCGCCTACGCCGTCATCGGCAAGAAGCTCACCGGCAGCCTCGGGCCCAAGCGCATCAGTGCGCTGATCAACCTCTGGGGGCTGGTGCTGGCGACGCCGTTCGGGCTGCACCTGGCCGCGCAATTCGACTTTGGCGCCATCGACGCCGGGCTGTGGGTTTTGCTGGTGTTCTATGCGTTGGCTGCCAGCATCTGGACGGTGTGGCTCTGGATGACGGGCCTGCGTGCCATCCCCGCGGCGCAGGCGGGCGTGTTCAGCGTGCTGCTGCCCGTGAGCGCTGCGTTGACCGGCGTGCTGGCACTCGGCGAGAGCATGGGCGCACTGGAGGTGCTGGCCCTGCTGATCGCCCTGGCCGGCGTGGCCCTCGCCACCCTGCCAAGCCGCACGGTCAACGATCTTTGAGTCGGTGCGCCGCCGGGCGCACGTTCTCCTGCCGCGCGGGCAGCACCGGCGCATGCTCGCGCGGTGCGTTCAGCACGATGGACGTGGACGTGTCTGCCAGCACGCAGAACTTGCTGACCACCGCATCGAGATGCGGCACATCGATCACCGCGATCTCGAGCACCCAGCTGTCTTCACCGGTCACGTTGAAGGCATTGATGACTTCGGGCGTCTGCTCGACGAGCTTGACCACACGCGCGTACTCGGCGCGCCCGACCCGCACGAGTGCACGGATACCGTAGCCAAGACGCGACAGATCGACCTCTGCGCGATAGGCCTTGATGACACCGGCGATCTCGAGCTTTCGCACACGTTCTGTCACCGCCGGCTGGCTCAGATGCACCCTGCGGCCAAGCTCTGCCATGGTCATTCGGGCATCCCCCTGCAGCTCCGCAAGGATCTTGTCGTCATAGGCGTCGAGGGCGTGGGCTTCAGCAAGCATCAACAATTCTTTCTGAAATTCAAGTAGAAGACAATATTACTTATCTAAAATTAAATCATCGGCGGATTTTCATTCCGCGACCAAAATCGCACCGGCATCGTTCCCCAACTGTGCAACTGCGGTGCTGCGCAACCACCGACGGAACGCTGGGCCAGCACCTTGCGGCACATGCTGCAACACATGGTCCAGATGGCCCGCGCGTGCCGCCACATCCAGGCAAGAAATCCGCGCCGCGCAGAGCGAAAAAGCCTTCTTCTCTCTTGGAAAGGCGTTTCTTCTCCATTAGCATCCGCTCTGCCAGTGAGGAAGGTTTTTTTCGCTGGTGACAACGCAACACCAAAAAGGAATCTCAATCATGGCAACTGCGAAGAAAGCGCCCGCGAAAAAAGCGGCTCCGGCAAAGGCAGCTCCGGCTGCTGCGAAGAAGGCTCCGGCGGCGAAGACGGCCGCTGCACCTGCAAAGAAGGCTGCGGCTCCGGCCAAGAAGGCCGCCGCACCCGCCAAGAAGGCCGCTCCGGCCAAGAAAGCTGCAGCACCCGCCAAGAAGCGCGCCGTCAACGCCGCCTTCATGAAGGCCCTGACGCCCAGCGCCGAGCTGGCTGCGGTGGTCGGCGCAACGCCGGTGCCCCGCACCGAGGTGGTCAGCAAGCTGTGGGTCTACATCAAGAAGAACAAGCTGCAGGACGCAGTCAACAAGCGCATGATCAACGCCGACGCCAAGCTGAAGGAAGTCTTCGGCAAGGCCCAGGTGTCCATGTTCGAAATGGCTGGCCTGATCGGCAAGCACCTCAAGTAAGACGGTCTGCCGCCTTGCGCAAAGGCCGGCACTGCCGCAATGCCATTCAGTGGAGCCCAGGCAAGCTGAAGGCCTCTAACAAGGGAACGTGTTCACCACGTTCCCTTTTTTCTTTGGTCTGGCCTGCCGCAAACCACCCGCCATGAGACCTTGCCCGAGCTGCCCGCGGGCGGCATGGCTGCTCTGAACGCACTGATCGACCCCGCCTGGATGGAGCAGGCACTGCAAGCCACTGGCAAGGCGTCGGTCCGGCGGTGCAAGGCGCCGGCCGAACATGCCGTGTGGCTGGTGATCGGGCTGGCCTTGTTCCGCCAGATGGCGCCGTCGCAGGTGGTGCACGAGATGGCGCCGACCTTGGATGGGCAAGCGCTGCCCGTCCCCAGTGCCAGCGTACGGACAAGGCCGCACCACACGCAGCAAGTTCCCGCCAAAGAAGATGCCAGCCGGGCTTGTCGCCGAAGACGACGCTTTCGGCGCCCGATGCGCTGCGTCCTGAACGGCTGGCTGCACGCACGCTCTCTCCAGCGGTCAGCAACACCCCCTGCCAAAGCACCTCAGGACAGCACAGTCGACGCGGCAGCGCGACGCAGCGCATGGGCAACAGCCAGCACGCGCCGATCCTCTGCATCGCCGCTGCGGGCGACCAGGGCGATCTGGCGTGACGGCGCGTGCGGGCCGAGTTCGACCAGTCGCACGGCGTACGACGCCAGCATGGTGGCGCGCGGGCGCGGCACCACCGACACCCCCAGGCCCTCGGCCACCATGGCCATGATCGCGTCGGTTGACGTGATCTCGAAGCCCGGCTTCGGGCTGGCACAGATGCGCCGCACGTAGGCAGCGGCGATGCGGCCACCGGTGAGCTTGGTGTCGTAGCGGATCCACGGAAGGCGTTCGAGCAGCTGCGCCGGCGTACCGTCCGGGCTGCCGCCGAGCGACAAGGGCGGTGCCAGCAGCACGAACGACTCGCGCATGAGGTCGCACCAGTGCAGGCGGGTCGACCCCCCCGACTGCGGCCGAACGGCCACTGCAGCGTCGATGCGCCCGGCCTTGACCGAGTCCACCAGCGCGCCCGACACATCCAGGCTCATCCGCACCGCCAACGCTGGATGCTCGGCCTGCAACAGGCGCAGGGTCCGAGGCAGCACGCTCTTCTCGATGCTGGCGATGACGCCGAGCCGAACAATGCCGGTCGCCGACAGCGCACGTGGGTTGCGCAACCCATCGATCAGCGCCATCGACTGCGCGAGAGGCAGGGCGGACGCGAGTGCGAAGGGCGTCGGCAGCGCCGTGCGGGTGGAGCGGTCGAAAAGGATCTGGCCGAAGTACTCCTCGAGTTGCTTCATCTGCAGGCTCACCGCACTCGGCGTGAGGTTGAGCTGCTTCGCGGCGCCTGCGAAGCTGCCGGTGGCAAGCACAGCCTGGAAGCTGCGGAGCGTTTCGATCTTCATCGCCGAATCATAAGAAAAACTCACTTCCCCGTTGACGAAACGTCGTTTTGCTTTTGGTTGAAGGGCATCGATATTGCATGGACGCTGCTTTCCAACTTCACCGAAGCTTTGAAAGGCCCTCCATGCGCCGCAGACAGTTCCATCGCTATTTCTCCCTTGCCGCCCCCGCCGCCCTGCTGGCCGTCGGCGGCATGCCGGCCCATGCCGCCGACCCGTGGCCAAGCAAGCCGATCCGCCTCGTGGTGCCGTTCGCGCCTGGCGGCAGCAACGATGTCATCGCGCGTCGGCTGGCCATGCAGCTGTCGACATCGCTGGGCCAGTCGGTTGTCGTCGACAACCGCGCCGGCGGCGGCAGCACCGTCGGCTCGAACGTGGTCGCGACCGCGCCGGCCGATGGCTACACGCTGCTTTTCGTCTCCGGTTCGCTCGCCACCACGGCGGCGGTGCAGAAGACGCCGTACGACCCGCTCACGGCCTTCGTGCCGATCTCGCGCGTAGCAAGCGCACCCTTCGTCGTGCTCACGCGCGACGGCTTCCCGGCCAAGACCATGGGCGAGTTCATCGCCTATGCCAAGGCGAACCCCGGCAAGATCAACTACGGCAGCGCCGGGCTGGGCGACAGCACCCAGCTCGCCACAGAGCTGCTCAGCAACGTGGCCGGCCTGAAGATGGAACCGGTCGGCTACAAGGGCATCTCACCGGCCCAGATGGACCTCATCGCCGGCCGCCTGGACGTCGTGATCACCACCATCGCCTCGATCCGCGGCACGCCCGCCGAGAAGCTGCCAATGCTGGCCTTCACCAGCGAGAAGCGCAACGCCGACTACCCGCAGGTGCCGACCGTGAAGGAAGCGACGGGGCTGGCCTACGTGGTCGACGTCTGGTGGGGCGCCTTCGGCCCCAAGGGCATGCCCACCGCGATCCGGGACCGCCTGAACAAGGAAATCGGCGTCGCCGTGGCACAGCCGGAATTCGCGACCTTCCTCAAGTCCGCCGGCGCGGCGGCCGACCCTTCGACCCCGGACGTTCTGCAACAGCTTCTCGTGACCGATGTGCAGCGCTGGACCGACACCGCCCGGCGCGCCGGCATCACACCGCAATAAGGAAAGACATTGACCACGAAAATCCCGCCTCCCCTCCCCTCGCTCGCCGCCACTGACGCGCCCGCCGGCCCGCTCTGCGGCGTGCGCGTGCTCGATCTCAGCGCCTACATCGCGGGCCCCTATGGCTGCACGCTGCTGGCCGACCAGGGCGCCGAGGTCGTCAAGATCGAGCCGCCGGGCGGCGACAACCTTCGGCACTACCCCTCGACGCTGGCGGCCGAAGGGCGTGCCTTCGTCGGCGTGAACCGCGGCAAGCTGGGTCTGGCGATCGACCTGAAGAAGCCGGAAGGCCGGGCCGTGCTCGAACGCCTGCTGGGCGAAGCGGATGTGTTGGTGCACAACTTCCGCCCGGGCGTGCCGGAGCGCCTGGGCGTCGACTGGCCGACGCTGCACAAGGCCCATCCCCGGCTCGTCTGCTGCGCGCTGACGGGTTATGGCGACCATGGCCCCGCGAGCAGCAAGGCCGGCTACGACCAGGTGCTGCAGACCCTGACCGGCATCTGCGCGATGCAGGGCACGGCCGATGCGCCGCAGATCGTCTATGGCTCGGTGGTCGATTACTACGCGGCATCGCTGCTGGCCGCGGGCATCGCGTCGGCGCTGTTCCAGCGGGAGCGAACCGGCACCGGGCAATATGTCGCCGTGTCGCTGCTGCGCAGCGCACTGGCGATGCAGTCTGCACGCATGGTGTGGGCCGAAGGCGAGCCCCGGGACATCAGCCGCGACATGCGCTCCGGCGGCATCACCGGGCTGCATCCGACCCGGCAGGGCAGCCTGTACCTCTCCGCGAACACGCCCCATTTCTGGGCGGCGCTGTGCGAACTCACCGGGCTGCCCGAACTTGCCGCCGACCCGCGCTACGCCAGCGTGCGGCTGCGGGCGCAACATGCCGACGAGCTCGTCCCGCGGCTGCGCGAAGCGCTTGCGGCGCGCACCGCAATCGAATGGGAAGCCCTCTTCGGCGAGCGCGTCCCGTGCGCGGCGGCGCGCACCATCGAGGACATGTTCGACCACCCGCAGGTCCAGGCCGAGCACATGGTCGAGACCTTCGCGCATCCGCTCCTCGGGCGCTACCGCGGCCTGACGCGCGCGATCCGTTTCGGCGGTGCCGAGCCGCCGGCACCCCGCGCTGCACCCGTACTCGGCGAGCACGCCGAGCAACTGCTCGGGCGCCATGGCTACAGCGCCGACGACATCGCAGGGCTGCGCGCGGCCGGGGTGCTGGGATGAACAAGCCGCCTGTGCCCACTGCCGGTCCGGCGGACCTCGACGCCATGCAGGCGGCGCTCGCCGGGACGGCCGAGCGCCTGCACCACATCGTCTCGCGCACCGAGAGCGTGCGCATTGCCGCCGAGGTGCTGCGCCTGAACGATGCGGTACAGACCGCCGTCGAACCGCACCTGCCCTGCAGCGATCCGCCCGGCGCCTACCTGCACGCCCTGGTGGCCCTGGCGGACTCGACCAACGGGGTGGCGGCATGAGTGCCGATGCCCTCCTAGATGCGCCGTTGACCGACGCCGCCGCCGGATTGCGCGCGGGCGCGGTGACATCCGAACAGCTCACACGCGCGGCACTGCAGCGCGCCGACGCCGGACAGGCACGCGTCAACGCCTTCGTGCGCATGCGTGCCGACCAAGCACTGGCCGAGGCCCGGGCGCTCGACCGCGAAGCCATGGCCGGCCGATGGCGCGGGCCGCTGCACGGCATCCCGCTCGCGCACAAGGACTGCTTCGAACGCCCTGGCGAGACCATCACCCTCGGTTCGCGCATGCCTGGCCTCATGCCAGGCCAGCGGCGCGCCGAAACACTTGAGCGCCTGGCCGCGGCCGGCGCCGTCGACATCGGCGCGCTCCACCTCAGCGAGATGGTGGCCGGACCGACCGGCCAGAACCCGCACTTCGGCGATTGCCGGAATGCCTGGGATCCGGATCGCATTTCCGGTGGCTCGTCGAGCGGCTCGGGCTCCGCCGTCGCCGCCGGCATCGTGCATGGCTCGCTCGGCTCCGACGCCGGCGGATCCATCCGGCTGCCGTCGTCCATGCACGGGCTGTTCGGGCTCAAGCCGACCTATGGACGCGTCTCGCGCAGCGGCTGCTTCCCGCGTGCCTTCTCGCTGGAATGCGTCGGCCCGCTCGCCCGCACTGCACGCGACTGCGCGCTGCTGCTGCAGGCGATCGCGGGCCACGACATCGCCGACGCGACCAGCCTGCCCGCGCCGGTTCCCGACTACCTGGCCGCACTGCCCGGCGCGGCCCAAGGCAGCCGCATCGGCGTGCTGGTGACCGAGCGCGTTGCCCTGCATCCCGAGGTCGAAGCGGCGTTCGCGCATGCGGTCGGCGTCGCCTCGGCGCGCTATGGCGCCGCGCCGTGCGTGGCCTTCGAGACGCTCGATGCCTGCTATGCCATGGCCGATGTCTTCTCCAAGGTCGAGGCCGCGACCTTGCACGGTCCCTGGATGCGCGCACATCCCCAGGCCTATTCGCAGGCGGTCTATTCGCGGACCGAGCCCGGCCTCCATGTGCCGGCCGTGCGCTATCTCGAAGCCCTGACCGTGCGGGCGCGCGTCCTGGCGGACTTCGTCCGCGGTCCGCTCGGTCAGGCCGACGTGCTGATGCTGCCCACCATGCCGGTGCTGGTGCCAACGCGTGCCGAAGCCGACGTCGAAGCCCCGGGCCGCGTCTTCGGCGTCGTCGCATCGCTCACGGCGCTGACACGCCCCTTCAACTACCTCGGCGTGCCGGTACTGAACATGCCGATCGGGCTCGACAGCAATGGCATGCCCATCGGCATGCAGTTGGTCGGACGCCCGCTCGGCGAGGCGCGGCTGCTGGCGATGGCCGAGGCGCTGTCGGCCGACCTCGGCTGGACGCCTCTAACGCAGCGCCGACCCACAAACCCGAACCTCCCATGAACACGCCCTCCACACCCTCGCCCGCCGCCCTGCCCTGGGCCGACTACCTTTCCGAAACCGACCGCACCGTGCTCGCACGCGGCAAGTTCGGGCGCCGCATGGGCTTCGGCGAACGCACTGCCGTGGTCGTGATCGACGCGCAGAAGTACATGGTCGGCGAGTCCGGCCGCGATGCCGAATGGCCGTCGAGTTGCGGCGACATCGGCCGCCGGTCGGTCGCCGCCATCGCGACACTGGTCCGCGCCGCGCAGGACGCTGGCGTCCCGTGCTTCTTCACCCGCTTCGAACTCGCGGCCGACGGCGCCGACATCGGCGTCTATCGCCGCAAGCGCGACCTGCTGCAAAGCCCGCACTGGTGCCTCGAAGGCACGGTCGGTGCCGAACTGGTGCCCGAACTCTCGCCGGCCCCTGGCGACGTGGTGTTCGTGAAGAAGAAGCCGAGCGGCTTCCACGGCACGCCGCTGCTCGGCTACCTGGTGGAGCGCGGCATCGACACGGTGGTCATCGTCGGCGGCGCGACCAGCAACTGCATCCGCGCCACCGTGTTCGATGCCGCGTCATACAACTTCCGGGCCATCGTCCCGCACGAGGCGGTGTTCGACCGCATCCCGGTCTCGCATGCGATCTCGCTGTTCGACATGGACCGGCAGTTCGCCGACGTCGTGCCGATGGCCGATGTGCTGGCGCATTTCGCCCAACCCAGGAAGGGCCGCACATGCTGATGCGCAGCAAGCTGTTCGTGCCCGCGTCCCGCCCCGAGCTGTTCGCCAAGGCGATGGCCAGCCAAACCGACGTGGTGTCCTTCGATCTCGAGGATGCGGTCGAACCCGCCAGCAAGGACCGCGCGCGCGCGGCACTGGCGGCCTTCCTGGCCGACACACCGCGCTGGCAGGGGCGCGGAAAAGGCATCGTGGTGCGGGTCAACGCCGTGGACACGCCGGACTTCGAAACCGACATCGGCGTCGTGGTGCGCGCCGGTGTCGACGTCGTCAACCTTCCGATGCTCGACGGCCCCGATGCCGTCAGGCATGCGGTGGCGGCCATTGCGCGCCACGAGGCGGAACGCGGCCTCGAACGGCCGATCTCCATCCTGGCCAACATCGAATCGCCACGCGGCGTGCGGCGAGCGGTCGAGATCGCCGCGGCGCATCCGCGTGTGATCGGCCTGCAGATCGGCTATGGCGACCTGCTGGCACCCCTGGGCATCGTGCAGGGCGAACCCGCTGCGGTGCAGGCCGTTCGCTTCGCCGTGCGCCTGGCTGCGGGCGAAGCCGGCGTGGCGGCGTACGACGGTGCCTATGTCGACGTCGCGAACCCGGACGGCTACCTGGCGGATGCACAAGCGGCACGCCGGCTCGGCTTTGCCGGCAAGAGTTGCATCCACCCCAGCCAGATCGCGCTGGCGAACCAGGCCTTCCGCCCGACGGCTGCGGACATCGCACATGCGGTGAAGGTGGTGGAGGCAACCCGTGCTTCGCTGTCCAACGGCATGGGCGCCTTCCTGGTCGATGGAAAGTTGGTGGACGGCCCTTTCATCGCGCACGCGACCCAGACGGTTGCGGCGGCCGAACGGCTCGGGCTGCTGCCGGTCTGATCTCCGCGAGCCAATGGCGTCCCCCCGGCAACGCGCTGCCAACGCTCCGGGCCATGCCGCCCACAGATTCGTCATTCGATCCATCGAGTTGCCCGCAGAAGCAGGCCGCAGGCCGCCTTGTGCAGCCGCTCGCCAGTGGCCGCCGGCGCCAGCCCGGCGCGTGCACGCGCGTGCGTGCCCTCCAGCACGATGGCGAGCTTGTAGCAGGCCAGCACCGCATACCAGCGGTAGGCCGTCAGGTCGCGCGGGCTGTGGCAGGCGTAGTGCTCCACCAGATCGTGCGCTGCGGCGAAGCCGTCCCAGGGCGCAATGTTGTTCGTGATGTGGTGCGAACCATCGGGCCGCGGCCAGGTGGCGAGCAGCGTGCCCAGGTCGACGAGCGGGTCGCCCACGGTCGACATCTCCCAGTCCACCAGGGCGGCCAGCTCGGCGCCGTCATGGCGGAACATGACGTTCGACAAGTGGAAGTCACCGTGCAGCACGCCGGGTGCCGTGTCGGCCGGCTGGTGGGTACGCAACCAATGCGCGATCGGCCCGATGTCCGGCAGCCCGGCCAGGCCCGGCCAACCCGCATGCTGCGTGTAGCTCTCCAACTGGCGGCCCCACCGCTGCACCTGCCGCGTCAGGAACCCCTGAGGCCGGCCGAAGTCCTGCAGTCCCAGCGCTTCGGGGTCCAGTCGGCCCAGCGTCGCCGCGGCCTGTGCCATGGCCATGCCCATGCGCCGGCGGATGTCGGGGCGCGATGCGTGCAGCGCCGGCAGACCGGAAGTTCCGGCATTGAACCCCTCGACCGCACGCATCAGGAAGAACGCCGTGCCCAGCACCTCGGTGTCGGCGCACGCGGCGACCAGTTCGGGATGCGGCACGCCGCTGCCCGCCAACGCACCCAGCACGCGCGCCTCGCGCAACATGGCCGCATTGCTCTCCGGCCGGGGGTGGGGCGGCGGGCGGCGCAGCACGTAACCCTGCCCGCCCCGCTCGAAGCGGAGCAGGACGTTCTGTGTGCCGCCCGTGAGCCACTGGCGCTGCGTGAGCTCGCCGTGGCCGATGCCGCGCCCGTCCATCCAGCCGCGCAAGCGGTCGGTGTCCACCAGCGACCCGTGCCCGGCGGATGCCGAAGCGGCGGCCATGGTCACAGCACCTCGCGGTAACGCTCCTGCGCCTTGCGGCGCAGCGCCGGCAGGTGCTGGCTCGGAAACGACTCGTCGGCCGGCTTCACGGCGGCCAGCAACTCCTTGGCGAGCGTGACCTGGTGCACTTCGGTCGGCCCGTCGGCCAGGCCCATCACGTACGAGGCCAGCAGTTGGTCGAGGAACGGCATCTCGTTGCTCACGCCCAGCGACCCGTGCACCTGGATCGCACGCGACACGATGTCGTGCAGCACCCTGGGCATCGCCGCTTTGACGGCGGAGATGTCCTTGCGCACCTTCTTGTAGTCGTTGTGCTTGTCGATGAGCCAGGCCGTGCGCAGCACCAGCAGGCGGAACTGCTCCAGCTGGATCCACGAGTCCGCGACCATTGCCTGCACCAGTTGCTTGTCGGCCAGGCTGCCGCGCCGCGAACGCCGCGAGACTGCACGCTCCAGCATCATGTCCAACGCCTTGCGCGCTTCGCCGATGGTGCGCATCGCATGGTGGATGCGCCCTCCTCCGAGCCGCGTCTGCGCCACCTCGAACGCGTTGCCGCGCTCGCCCAGCATCTGGTCGGCCTGCAGCCTCACGTTCTCGAAACCGATGTAGCCGTGGGCGTGGCCCTGCGGCTTTCGGCCCGCGAGGTGCACGTCGCGGATGTGCCGCAGGCCGGGCGCGTCCGCCGGCACGATGAAGGCCGACAGGCGTCGGTGTGGGGCCGCGTCGGGATCGGTCACGGCCACCGTGATGAAGAACGACGCATAGTTGGAGGTGGAGGCGAACCATTTCTGGCCGTTCAGCACCCACGCGTCGCCGTCACGTTCCGCCGTCGTGCGGATGAGCGTGGGATCGGACCCGCCGTGCGGCTCCGTCATGGCAAAGCTCGAGACGATGTCGTTGGCCAGCAGCGGGGCGAGCAAGGTGCGCTTTTGCTCCTCCGTGCCGTAGTGGGCCAGGATCTCGGCGTTGCCCGAATCCGGTGCCTGGCAACCGAACACCGTGGGCGCAAAGGACGAGCGCCCCAGGATTTCGTTGAGCAGCGCGAGCTTCACCTGGCCATAGCCCGGCCCGCCCAATCCATGCCCGAGGTGGCAGGCCCAGAGTCCGCGCTCCTTCACGCGCTGCTGCAGCGGCTTGACCAGTTTGTTGCGCAGCGGGTCCTGCACTGCGTAGGGGCTCACGAGCACGTGTTCGAGCGGCTCGACCTCTTCGCGGACGAAGGCGTCGACCCAGTCGAGCTGCTGCTGGAATGGGGGATCGGTTTCGAAGTCCCAGGCCATGGGTGTTCCTTTCTGGAGAAATGTTCAGGCGTGCAGGCCGCCATCGACGGGAATGGTGTGTCCGGCCACGTAGGCAGCCAGCGGCGAAGCAAGAAAGAGCGCGACACCGGCGATGTCCTGCGGCGTGCCCACACGGTTGAGCGGAATGCGCTGCAGGGTCGAGGCCAGCCGCTTCGGATGCTGCGTCGTCGCCCGCGTGAGCTTGGTCGCGACCAGCCCGGGCGCGATGCCGTTCACGCGGATGCCGTCGCTGGCCATGGCAGCGCCCAGCGTGCGCGTGAGCGAGATCGCACCGGCTTTGGACGCCGCATAGGCCGGGTTGCCGATCGACGACTTGTAGCCCGAGATGGAGCTGACCACGACGACCGAACCGCGCGCCGCCTTCAACGCTGGCTGGAAGTGCATGCAGCAGCTCATCACGCTGTTGAGGTTGACCTCGACCACGCGGCGAAAGGCCGCATCGCCGAACTCGGCGCGGCCATATTCCACGATGCCCTGCGAGAGAACCAGCACATCGAGCGCGTCGAAGGGCGGCGTCCATGCCGCGATGGCCTGCGCATCGCCCACGTCCACCTGCGAGAAGCGCAGCCCGGCAAGGTCCGACCCTTCCTCGGGCCGGTAGTCTTCGGCGCGGGCACGCGTGCCCCAGACATGCACTTCGGCGCCGGCCGTGCGGAATGCCTGGGCCACGCCATTGCCGATGCCGCTGGATCCCCCGACGACGAGCACGCGCTTGCCCTCGAAGCGCAGGATGGCCGGATCGGCCGATGGGAATGCTGCAGAGGCAGGTGGCATGGCGTTGGCTCGTGATGGGCTCAGCGGGAAAGGCGCATGGCTGCGCCTGCAAGAGTGATCAGCCGTCTGCGACCGGCGAAGCCACGGCAAGCCCGCAGCGCACTTGGCCTTGGCAGCCCACGGCCCATCAATCCAGCTTGATGTGGGCCGCCTGGATGGCCGCGCTCCAGCGCGCTGCATCCTTGCGCATCAGCGCGCCGAACGCATCGCGCTGCACCGAGGAAACCTGGAAGCCCCACAGCTCGTTCCACCGCGCCTTGACGTCCGGCTTCTGCAGGTGCCGCTGGATGTGGGCGGCCAGCTTGTCCGCAATGGGCGCCGGCGTGCCCGCCGGCACGAGGATGCCGGCGAAGCCCAGGACGCTCGGTCCGGGCACGCCGGACTCGGGCAGCGTGGGCAGCTCCGGGAAGGCCGACAGCCGCTGCGGACCGTTGACCGCCAAGGCACGCAGCGCACCGCCCTTGGCGTGTGCCTTGTACATGCCCACGGTCATCATCGCGCTGTCGACCTGGCCGCCCAGCAGGTCGTTGGCCAGCGGCGATTCGCCCTTGTACGGAACACGCAGCAGATCGGCCCCGATCGCCTCGGAAATCATGGCGCCATAGATGTCGGTGTTGGAGCCGATGCCCCATGTCGCAAACGACATCGGGTGGGTTTTGGCGTACGCCGCCAGCTGCGCCATGTTCGCCACGGGCAGCCCGCTGCGCACCACCAACACGACGGGCGACTTGATGAGTTCGGTGACTGGCACGAAGCTGTCGAACGGGTCGTAGCCCGGCTTGGGCTGCAGCTGTGCGTTGATCAGGTGGCTGGTGGTCATCAACAGCAGCGTGTAGCCGTCGGGTGCGGCGCGCGCGACGTATTGCGTGCCGGTGAGCGAACTCGCGCCGGGACGGTTGTCCACCACGACCGGCTGGCCGAGGGTTGTGCGCAGGTCCACGCCGATCTCGCGCGCCATCGCATCGACGGGAGAGCCCGCGGGAAAGGGCACGACCAGCGTGATCGGGCGCGTGGGGTAGTCCTGCGCCTGGGCGCCCGGTACGGCCATGAGCGTGGCAGCCGCCACGGCGGTGGTCAGCAGCACCATGAGACGGGATCGAAGGGGCATGGTTGTCTCCTGGGGAAGAAATGGCGTGGCGACCTGGCGTGCACTGCGCGCCATGGTCAAACCAGGCGGTTGCTGCGCCCAGCCCAGTAGCGGTCGCGCAGCAGGCGCTTGTAGAGCTTGCCGTTGTCCTGGCGCGGCAGCTGCGCCTCGAAATCGATGCTGCGCGGGCACTTGAGCGCGGCGAGGCGCGCG
This sequence comes from Pseudorhodoferax sp. Leaf274, assembly GCF_001422445.1. Classification (GTDB taxonomy): domain Bacteria; phylum Pseudomonadota; class Gammaproteobacteria; order Burkholderiales; family Burkholderiaceae_C; genus Pseudorhodoferax. The sequence goes on along the minus strand of NZ_LMNA01000029.1, from coordinate 290,592 downwards.
CGGCAATGGGCGATCAGTTCGGCCTCCAGCGCCGGGCCGGCCTCGGCCATGTCCACCGGCTGCACCACGGCCTTGACCTCCTCGCCGAACTCGGCGTTCGGCACGCCGAACACCGCCACGTCGACCACCTTGGGGTGCAGCGTCAGCACGCCCTCGGCTTCCTGGGGGTAGATGTTCACGCCCCCGGAAATGATCATGTAGGCCTTGCGGTCGGTGAGGTAGAGGTAGCCGTCCTCGTCTAGGTAGCCGACATCGCCCAGCGTCGACCATCCCTTGTCGTTGAACACGCCCTCGGTCTTGCCAGGGTCGTTGTGGTAGGTGAAGCGGCGGCTGCCCTCGAAGTAGATCGCTCCCGGAACGCCCGGCGGTTGCAGCTGGCCGGCTTCGCCGACGATGCGCACCGTGTTGAGCAACGCCTTGCCCACCGAACCGCGGTGCGACAGCCACTCGGTGGACGTGATGAACGTGCAGCCCGAACCTTCCGAGCCGCTGTACTGCTCGACGATGCACGGCCCCCACCAGTCGATCATCTGTTGCTTGACGTCGACAGGGCAAGGTGCCGCGGCGTGCAGCGCGCACCTCAGCGAAGACAGGTCGTACCGGCCCCGCACCGCGTCCGGCAGCTTCAACATGCGCACGAACATCGTCGGAACCACCTGCGTGTGCGTGACGCGGTACCGTTCCACCAGCGCCAGGAAGGCTTCGGGATCGAACTTCTCCATCACCACCACCGTGCCGCCCATGCGCTGCACCGCGGTGCTGAAGCCCAGCGGGGCCGCGTGGTACAGCGGAGCGGGCGACAGATAGACCGTGCCTTCGTCAAAGCCCAGCGTCTGCGCGAACAGCGCCATGATGGGCACCATCGCTCCGATCGGGTTGTTGGCGAACGGCACCTTGATGCCCTTGGGCTGGCCTGTCGTGCCCGACGAATACAGCATGTTGTGGCCGCCGACCTCGTCCGCGATCGGCGCTGTGGGCCAGGAAGAGATGGCCTCGTCCCATTGCGCGAACGGGCCGAAGGCCGCATCGACCGCAAGAAAGTCCTGCACGCCGGGGCACAGCGCCGGCATCTGCTGGGCCAGCTCACCCATCGCCGCCGACGACACCAGCATGCGGGCGCCGCAATCGTTGGCGATGTAGGCCGCCTCGGCCGCGCTCAGGTGCGTGCTGATCGGCGTGAAGTACAGGCCGGCACTCATCGCGGCCCAGTAGACCTCGTAGAAGCGGATGTTGTTCTCCATCAGGACCGCGAGGTGGTCTCCGGACTTGAGCCCGAGCGCACGCATCAGGTGCGCGCCCTGGTTCGCGCGCGCGACGAGTTCGGCGAAACGCAGCGTCTTGCCACTGCCGGCCATGACGACGGCGGGGCGGTCCGGGTGCTTCTGGGCAACGGTGGAGGGATGGGTCATGTCTCTTCTGGAGTAGGTGCGAACGTCTCGGAAAGCGGAAAGCAAAGCCTTCACACGTCGAGTTTTTATGGTTCAACCATTTAAAATACTAGCACGACTTTGTGATGCTGTGCATCCGGCCCAACCCCTCACCGACACGCTGTCCGACGACCGAAGTCTGATCTTCTGTTATTTTGGTTCTACCTTTAATATGATGAGATTTCTTCAGCAACGATCCGGCCTGTTCGATGAACCCAACCCACCCCGCGCACCAGAGTACGCACCTGGACGACCTGCTGGCCCAGCGCCACAGCTGCCGGCAGTTCCGCCCGGATCCGGTCCCGCGCGCCACCATCGAGCGCATGCTGGCCCTGGCGCAGCGCAGCGCCTCGTGGTGCAACGCGCAACCCTGGCAGGTGACCGTGACCAGCGGCCAGGCGACAGAGCGCTTGCGGCAACTGCTGCTCGACCACGCAGGCGCACCGGCCGCGCCCGACTTTCCATGGCCGCGCGCGTACCAGGGCGTCTACCAGCAGCGGCGACGCGAGTGCGGCCTTGCGCTGTACGACAGCGTGGGCATCGCGCGTGGCGACCGCGCGGCATCGGCACGGCAGGCGATGGAAAACTTCCGCCTCTTCGGCGCACCCCACGTCGCACTGATCACCACCGACGAGGCGCTCGGCCTCTACGGCGCCGTGGACTGCGGCGCCTATGTGGCCAACTTCCTGCTGGCCGCCACCAGCCTGGGCGTCGCCACCATCGCGCAGGCCGCCCTGGCCGCGCGCGGCCCGCTGGTGCGCACGCACTTCGGACTGCCCGACAGCCGGCGCCTGGTGTGCGGCATCTCCTTCGGCTTTGCCGACGCGGAGCATCCGGCCAACCGCTTCCGCACCATCCGCGCACCGCTGGCCGATGCCGTGCAGTGGGCCGACTGAGCCGGCACGGCCGACGCACCCTTCCCGAACCCGCCATTTCCCGAGAGACGAACCAAGCATGCACCAACCGCACTGGATGGACGCCGAACTCCAATCGCTGCGCGACAGCGCGCGGCGGTTCTACGACACCGAACTGGTGCCGCACGAAGCCCGCTGGAGCGCCCAGCAGCATGTGGACCGCGAGGTCTGGTACAAGGCCGGCGCCGCCGGCCTGCTGTGCCCGGGCATCTCGGAGGAATACGGCGGCGGCGGCGGCAACTTCCTGCACGAGGCCGTGATCTTCTCCGAGCAGGCGCGCGCCATCGCAGGCGGCCTGGGCAACTCGCTGCACAGCGGCATCGTCGCGCACTACATCGAGAACTTCGCCAGCAAGGACCAGAAGCGCAAGTGGCTGCCCAGGATGGCCACCGGCGAGCTCATCGGCGGCCTGGCCATGACCGAGCCGGGCACCGGCACCGACCTGCAGGCCATCCAGACCCGCGCGCTGCGCGACGGCGACCACTACGTCGTGGACGGCAGCAAGACTTACATCACGAACGGCGGCAGCGCCAACCTGGTCTGCCTGGTGGCCAAGACCGACCCGGCCCAGGGCGCGCGCGGCGTGTCCATCATCGTGGTCGAGACCGATCAGGTCACGGGGTTTCGCCGTGGCCAGCCGCTGCACAAGATCGGCATGCACTCGCAGGACACCTGCGAGCTGTTCTTCGACGGCATGCGCGTGCCGTGCGAGAACCTGCTCGGCCCCGAGGAAGGCCAGGGTTTCCGGCAGCTGATGAAGGAGCTGGCGCGCGAGCGCATCATCACCGCCCTGATGTCGCTGGCCTGCATGGAGCGTGCGATCGAGGAGACCCTGCGTTTCACGGCCGACCGCAAGGTCTTTGGCCAGCCGCTGCTCTCCATGCAGAACACGCGCTTCAAGCTGGCCGAGTGCGAAACCCAGGCGCACCTGGCTGGCGCCTTCCTCGACGACTGCGCTGGCCGCCTGCTGGCTGGCCAGCTCTCGCCCGCCACCGCAGCCATGGCCAAATGGTGGGTCACCGAGGCCTGCGGCAAGGTGGTGGACGAATGCCTGCAACTGCACGGCGGCGCCGGCTACATGACCGAATACCCGGTTGCGCGGCTCTACCAGAACGTGCGCGTGCACCGCATCCTGGCGGGCACCAACGAGATCATGAAGGAGCTGATCGCGCGCGAGATGGAAAAGCGGCTGGCTTGAGCGCCTGTCCCGCCGCCGAAGAGGCCGCTGTCGACCACGGCCTTGAAGCCATGGGGGGAGTGGAAGGGGCAGGCGCATGGCGCGGAACGCCGCGTCCACGGCGCCGGTCATGCAGCGCTCCCTCTCAGGCGAACAGCTGCTGCCGCTCGGCCATGTCGACCAGCAGCGCGGGCGGCTGGAACCGGTCGCCGTAGCGCTGCGCCAGTTCGCTGCTGCGCCGCACGAAGGCCCGCGGCCCCACGCTGTTGATGTACTGCAGCGTGCCGCCCGTCCAGCGCGGAAATCCGATGCCGAGCACCGAGCCGATGTTGGCGTCGCGCGCCGCCTCGATCACGCCCTCCTCCATGCAGCGGACCGATTCGAGGGCCTGCACATGGAGCAGCCGGTCGCGCAGGTCTGCATGGGGAACCGCCCCGCCACGGCCGGGGAAATGCCCGGCCAGCCCCGCCCACAGTTGCTTGCGTCCGCCTTCGGGGTAATCGTAGAACCCGCCGCCACCCGCACGTCCAGGCCGGCCCAGCGCCACCATCTGCCCGATCACGGCCCAGCCCGCATGCTGCGGCACGGCCTCGCCCGCGGCCTGCAGGTCGGCAATCGTCTGCTGGCGCACCGACCAGGACAGGGCCATCGAGGTCTCGTCCATCACGGCCAGAGGCCCCACGGGCATGCCGACGCTGAGCGCGCCGTTCTCGATCTCGGCCGCCGGCACCCCTTCGGCCAGTAGGGCCGCGCCTTCCTTGGTGAAGGTTCCGAACACGCGGCTCGTGAAGAAGCCCCGGCTGTCGTTGACGACGATGGGCGTCTTGCCCAACTGCTGCACGAAGTCGTAGGCGCGTGCCAGCGTCTCGGGCGAGGTCCGCGCGCCCTTGATGATCTCCACCAAAGCCATGCGGTCCACCGGCGAGAAGAAGTGCAGACCGATGAAGTTCTCCGGCCGGGAGGACGCCTGCGCCAGGCCTGTGATCGGCAAGGTGGAGGTGTTGGACGCGAAGATGCCATTGGGCGCGAGCTGCGGCTCGGCCTCGCGCGTGACGGCCGCCTTGAGCTCGCGTTTCTCGAACACGGCCTCCACGATCAGGTCGCAACCCTTGAGGTCCGCGGCCGTGCCGGCGGGCGTGATGGCGGCCAGCGTGCGCTGCATGCGCTCGGCGCTGAGCGCGCCCTTCTCCACGCGCTTGGCCAACGCGCTCTCCACCCGGGCCTTGCCGGCCTGCGCCCCCTCCAAGGTCGCGTCCTTCAGCACCGCCTGCAGGCCCCGCTGGGCGCAGACCTGCGCGATGCCCGAGCCCATCAGGCCTGCACCCAGGATACCGATGCGGGTGAACCGCGCAGGCACCACGCCAGCGGGCCGCCCCTTGCCCGACTTGATCTCGTTGGCCTGGAAGAAGAACGTGGTGATCAGGTTCTTGGCGACCGGATGCGTGGCCAGGTGCACGAGGTAGCGGCTCTCGATGCGCGAGGCCGTGTCGAAGTCCACCGTCGCACCCTCGATGGCCGCCGACATGGCCGCCTCGGGTGCCGGGTACAGGCCGCGCTGCTTCTTCATCTGCAGCACGGGCGCCGCGCGGAGCCAGGCCAGTGGCGCCGGCGACCGGTCCGTGGCGCCCGGGATGCGGAAGCCCTTGCGGTCCCAGGGCTGCAGCGGCTCTGGGTGGGCGGCGATCCAGGCCCGCGCCAGCGCCAGCACGGCGTCCATGTCCGGCGCCACGCCGTCCACCAGTTGAAGCTCGAGCGCACGCGCAGGGCCGAAGGTCGTGCCATCGACCAGCAGCGGCATGGCCGCCTGCAGGCCCAGCATGCGCACCGTGCGCACGACGCCGCCCGCGCCCGGCAGCAGGCCCAGGCCGGCTTCCGGCAGGCCCAGCAACAGCTGGGCGTCGTCGACCACGAAGCGGGCATGGCAGGCCAGGCACAGCTCGAAGCCACCGCCCAGCGCGGTGCCGTTGATGGCCGCGACCACGGGGCGGCCCAGCTTCTCGAGCCGGCGCATCAGCGCTTTCATGCCTTCGGCGCGGTCGAACAGCGCCGCGGCGTCTTCGGGCCGGGCCGCGAGCAGGCTGTTGAGGTCGCCACCGGCGAAGAAGGTCTTCTTGGCCGAGGTCAGGATGACGCCGGCGATGCGCTCGCGCCCGGCCTCCAGCCGCTCGACCGCGTCCGCATAGGCCGCGCGGAATGCGCCGTTCATCGTGTTCGCGGACTGCCCGGGCATGTCGATGGTGAGCGTGACGATGCGGTCGTCGCCCCAGTGGATGGTGATGGCGGTGGGTTCGGTCACGGAGGAATCCTCAAACACGTTCGATGGTGGTTGCCACGCCCATGCCGTCGGCGGCGCACAGCGTGACCAGGCCGCGCTGCAGGCCGCGGCGTTCCAGTTCGTCCAGCAGCGTGCCCACCAGCATGCAGCCCGTCGCCCCGAGCGGATGGCCCATGGCGATGGCGCCGCCGTTGACGTTCTCGCGGTCGGCCGGCACCTCCATCTCCTGCATGAAGCGCAGCACGACGCTGGCAAACGCTTCGTTCACCTCGAACAGGTCGATGTCCTGTACGCGCAGGCCGGCCTTGGCCAGCGCCATGCGCGCCACCGGCGCGGGCGCCGCCAGCATGATGGTGGGCTCGGCGCCGGTCACCGCCACGGACACGAAGCGCGCACGTGGCGTGAGTCCCAGGGCGCGGCCCTTGGCCTCGCTGCCGATCAGCAGCAGCGCGGCGCCGTCGATGATGCCGGACGAGTTGCCGGCAGTGTGCACATGGGCGATGCGCTCGACCTGCGGGTAGCGCAACTGGGCCAGCGCGTCGAACCCCATCTCGCCCATGTCGGCGAACGAGGGCTGGAGCCGGGCCAGCGTGTCCAGCGAGGCGTCCGGCCGGATGGTCTCGTCCTCGGCCAGGATCACCAGGCCGTCCAGGTCCTTCACGGGCACCAGCGACCGGGCGAAGCGCCCCTCGGCACGTGCCTGCGCCGCGCGCTGGTGCGAGGCGAGCGCATCGACCTGACCGCGCGTGTGGCCGTCCAGCGTGGCCATGAGGTCGGCGCTGACGCCCTGGGGCACCGGCTGCATGCGAAAGTTGAGCTGCGGATTGGCATCGCGGGCGCTGGGCGCCGCGCCCATGGCGATGCGCGACATCGATTCCACGCCGCCCACCACCACCAGTTCCTCCCACCACGAGCTCACCTTCTGCGCCGCGATGTTGGCCGCCTCCAGGCCCGATCCGCAGTAGCGGGTCAGAGACCATGGCATCTGTCATGGAGTCTCGTTGCTTGGAAGTGGAACGGTGGAGGCGGTGGCGCACGGACTGCTATTCCACGCGGATCGCGCTGTTGTTCTTGATCGCCAGCCACTCGTCGTGCGCCTTGCGCATCACGGCCACGAACTGCGCCTGCGTGATCGGCGTCGGCGGCTGCAGGCCGAACGCGGCGATGCGGTCGCGCACATCCGGCGCGGCACCCGCCTGGGCGAAGGCGTCGGCGATGCGATCGACGACGGCCCTGGGCGTTCTGGCCGGCGCGAAGACGCCGGCGAAGGACTCCGGTGCCAGGCCCCCGACGCCCAGTTCCTGGAAGGTCGGAAGATCGGGCAGCGACGCGATGCGCTGCGCCCCGGTGGTGGCCAGCACGCGGATGCGGCCGTCCTTGGCGAACTGCATCGCTGCGTGGCCGGACACGACACCGGCATCCAGGCGCCCGGCCATCAGGTCGGGAATGATGGGCGCCTCGCCTTTGTAGGGCACATGGCTCAGCGCAAAGCCGCCGGCACGCGCCAGGATCTCACCGAAATAGTGCGAGGACGAAGCATGGCCGGTGGTGCCGAAGCTCAGCGGCTTGGGCGCGGCCTTGGCCCGCTGCATGAACTCGGCCAGCGTCCTGGGTCCTTGCGGCGGCACGCCCCAGATGCCGGTGATCTCGTAGCACCGCGCCACGGGCACGAAGTCGCGGAAGGCGTCGTACCCCACCTGCGGCAGCAGCAGTGGATTGGTCACCAGCGCCGTCATGTTGAACAGCAGCGTGTAGCCGTCCGCCGGCGAACGGGCCACCGCTTCGGTCCCGATCATGGAGTTGGCGCCAGGCCGGTTGTCGACGATGAGCGGCTGGCCCAGCGCGGCCTCCACCTTCTGTGCGAAGACGCGCGCCACGGCATCGGTCTGGCCGCCCGGCGGGTATGGCACGACGAGCTTGATCGGCCTTTCGGGGAAATGGCTGTCGGCCCATGCGCTGGACGCGAGCGGCGTCACGCCCAGGAGGGCCAGGGTCTGGCGGCGCGTAAGTGGCATCGGTGTCTCCGTGGGTGTCTCCGTTGCTGTCGGCTTGGCAGGGGTCTGGTCGCGTCGCAGGGGGCCAGAGGACACGGAATGTTCCAAATCGCCGCGCTACAGTCAATAGGTTGAACCAATTATTTTTCTGGTCTAGCATGTATCCCCCTTCCACGCCACGCCGCCCGGCAGACCGCCCGGTGCGCACACCCGCATGAAAGCCTTGCAAGTCCTGGGTTACGGTCCCGACGACCACATCACCGTGCGCGACATCGCACAGCCCGTGCCGCGAGCCGGAGAGGTGCGCGTGCGCGTGCAGGCCAGCGGCATCTCCTACGTCGACCTGCTGCTGGCACGCGGCGCCTACCAGGTGCGCCCCACCCCACCGTTCATCCCCGGCAGCGAATACGCCGGCGTGGTCGATGCCATCGGCCCCGACACCGAGACGGGCCTCGTTCCCGGCGACCTGGTGTGCGGCACGCGCCAGGGCGCCTGGGCGGAGTACGTCTGCGCGCCCGCCTCGCGCGTGCACGAACTGCCGCCGGGCACCGACCCGGCGCTCGCTTCCGTCGCCACGGCCTCGGCCTACACCGCGCTGTACGCGCTGCGCGAGCGCGGTGGCATCCGGGCCGGCGACACGCTGCTCGTGCTGGGCGCCGCCGGCGCCGTGGGCCACGCGGCAGTGCAGATCGGCAAGCAACTGGGCGCACGCGTGCTGGCCCTGGCCTCGACCGACGCCAAACGCGCCGCCGTCCGCGCCGCGGGTGCCGATGCGGTGATCGACAGCGGCAGCGACTGGAAGGACATGGTGAAGCGCCAGGCAGGGCCGCGCGGGGTGGACCTGGTGTTCGACCCGGTCGGTGGTGCGGCCACGGACACGGCGTTCCGCACCCTGGGCTGGGGCGGCCGCCATCTGATGATCGGCTTCGCCGGCGGGGAGATCGGTGCACTCAAGACCAACCTGTCCATCGTCAAGGGGGCAGCGCTGGTCGGTGTCGACGTGCGCCAGTACGGCGAGCGCGAGCCCGGTCGCGCAGACGCTCTCCTGCGCGAGTGCATCCGCTGGTTCGCGGAGGGGCGCATCTGCCCCGTGCTGCGCTGTGTCCTGCCGGTCGCGTGTTTCGCACAGGCCGCAGAGCACGCGCAGGACCGCAACGGCATCGGCCGCGTCGTCATCACCTTTTGAGCCCCAATGCCCGCACCCGACCTGGCCGACACCGTCCACACCGCGCGCGACGGCGCGGTCTGGACCATCACCCTGCACCGCCCGCACAAGCGCAACGCCGTCGACCGTGCCTTGGCCGATGCACTGGACGCGGCGCTGAACACCCTGGACGATGACGCGGACCTGCGCGTGGGGGTGCTCTACGGCGGCCCTTCGGTCTTCTGCGCGGGCAGCGACCTGGCGTCGCGCGGCGACTACGTCACCGCCCGCGGCGGCGAGTACGGCATCATCCGCCGCCAGCGGCGCAAGCCGCTCATCGCAGCCGTCGAAGGCATGGCCCTCGGTGGCGGGCTGGAGATCGCCCTGGCCTGCGACATGGTGGTGGCGGCACACAACGCACGGCTGGGCCTGCCGGAAGTGCAGCGCGGCGTGCTGCCCACCTGCGGCGCATTGTTCCGAGCGCTGCAGGCGCTGCCGCCGCACATCGCGCGTGAGCTGGTGCTGGCCGGCCAGCCCATGGCCGCAGCGCGTGCCCACGCGCTGGGCCTGGTGAACCATCTCGCGGAGCCCGGGCACGCGCTGGTGAAGGCGCAGGCACTGGCCGCCCAGGTCGCCGCCAATGCGCCCTTGTCGGTACAGGCATGCCTGGGGGCGATGAACGGCCTGCTGGCACTGGCCGATGCGGCCGGCTGGCAGGCCACGGAGCAGGCCCTGGCATCCATCCGCGGCAGCGACGACCTCGAGGAAGGCCTGCGCGCCTTTTTCGAGAAGCGCGCGCCGGTCTGGTCGGGCCGCTGAACGCGACCTTCAGCCGCGCGGCGTGCGGCGCGACGCACGCCGAGGCGCCGCTGACGCCGCCGCTGCCGCCGACGCCGCCGCCGCCGCGCGTGCGCGGCTTTGCTCTTCCAAATAGTCGTTCAGGTTGGTGAGGTGCTCGGCCATCGCGGCGCAGGCCTTGTCCGCATCGCGCGCGCGCAGGTGGCGCAGGACCTTGCGCCGCACCTGGATGATGTCCTCGCGCGGCTTGGGGTCGATGCGCGCCAGCAGGCTGCGCACGATCTCCGACAGCGCGTCGACCAGCATCACGATCACGTCGTTGTGCGTGGCGCGTGCCAGCAGGCGGTAGAACTCGCCCACCGAGCGCGTGTTGCGCGAGCCGCCGCCTTCGCGGAACAGCGCCGCGTGGAAATCGATGTCGGCCTCGATGGCGTCGAACTCCGCGTCCGTGGCACGCTGGCAGGCCAGCCGGATCGCGACGCAGGTCAGCTCGATGCGCGCCTCGGTCACGCTGGTGGTTGGGATCTGGCCCAGCGACACCATGTCGCGCACGGCCTGGGCCAGGCCTTCGGGCTGGCGGGTGTTGATGAAGAAGCCGCCATGCACACCGGTGCGTGCCTCCACCAGGCCGGCCACCTCCAGGCTGCGCAGCGCCTCGCGCACGCCGCTGCGGCTGATGTCGAACTGCTCGGCCAGTTCCCGCTCGCCGGGCAGCCGGTGGCCCGGCTGCAGCGTTCCATTGGAGATCTGGCGGCGGATCTCGTCGCACACCGCCTCGAACGTTCGGCGCGTGCGCACCGGCTGGAACACCGGCCCGCCGGTCGTCACGGTGGCGGAAGCATCTTTGGAATCGGGCATAGGAGGCAAGTTTCGGAACACGTTTTGTTGTGCTGCGCATCGTACTACCCGGACGCCGGCCTTTACTCCATATCTTATTGGTTGAACCTATACATCATTGCCGATACACTTTCGGCGAATCGATTTGCCATGGAGACCCGATGGACTTGAACCTGAGCCCCGCGCAGGAGGCGTTCCGCGACGAGGTGCGCACCTTCGTGCAGCAGCGCCTGCCGCACGACATCCGCCAACGCCTGCGCCTGGGCCACCCCCCGCGCAAGCAGGACACCGTGGCCTGGCAGCGCATCCTGAACGAACGCGGCTGGGCCGCGCCGCACTGGCCCAGGCGCTACGGCGGCGCCGAACTGGGCCAGATGGAGCGCCTGATCCTGATGGACGAGCTCTACCGCGCGCCCGCGCCGCTGCCCCAGGTGTTCAACGTGACCATGCTCGGCCCCGTGCTTATGAAATTCGGCACGCCCGAGCAGTGCGACTTCTTCCTGCCCAAGCTGGCCAACCTCGACCTGTGGTTCTGCCAGGGCTTCTCCGAACCCGGTTCGGGCTCCGATCTCGCCTCGCTGCGCACCGCGGCGCGGCGCGAGGGCGACGACTACATCGTCAACGGCCAGAAGATCTGGACCACCACGGCGCACATGGCCGACTGGGTGTTCGCGCTGGTGCGCACCGACAGCCAGGCGCGCAAGCAGGAGGGCATCTCCTTCCTGCTGATCGACCTGAAGACCCCGGGCGTCACGATCCGCCCCATCGTCTCGCTGGATGGCGACCACCATCTCAACGAAGTCTTCTTCGACGAGGTGCGGGTACCGGTCGGACATCTCGTGGGCGAGGAAAACAAGGGCTGGAACTGCGCCAAGTTCCTGCTGGGCAACGAGCGCACCGGCATCGCCAACGTCGGCCTGTGCCGCGAACGGCTGGACTTCGCGCGCGAGATCGCCGAGACGACCCGCGACGGCCACCACCGCCTGATCGACTCGCCCCAGCTGCGGAGCGAGTTCGCCACCCTGGACGCGGAGATCCGCGCGCTGGAAATCACCAACTGGCGCTTTCTGTTGACCGACAGCGCGCGCGAGGCGCTGCCGAGCTTCGCGTCCGTGCTCAAGCTCAAGGGCGTGGAGCTCCAGCAGGACATCGCCGCCCTGCTGGCCCGCCTGGCCGGCCCCGCCGGGCTGGAACGCCGCCCGCTGGACGACCCGGGCGCCGGTCCCCTGGTGCCGCGCTATTTCTACTCGCGCGCGGCCTCGATCTACGGCGGCACGAGCGAGGTCCAGAAAGACATCCTGGCCAAGACGCTGCTGGGCTGACACGGAAAGAACGCACAGATGAACTTCGAACCCACTGACGAGCAGGCGCAGCTGCAGGACAGCGTGCGCCGCCTGCTGGCCGACCATGGCCGCTTCGAGCAACGGCGGGCAGCCGCCGCCACGGCCGACGGCTTCCAGCGCAGCCTGTGGCGGCACCTGGCCGAGCTCGGCGTCACCGCGCTGTGCGTGGACGAAGCCCACGGTGGCTTCGGCGGCGGCGCGGTCGACCGGCTGCCGGTGCTGCAGGCCTGCGGCCACGCGTTGTTGCTGGAGCCGGTGCTGTCGTCCAGCGTGCTGGGCGCCACGGCCGTGCAACTGGCCGGCGATGCCGCCGCCAAGGCGCGCCTGCTCGCGCCCGCCGCCGCCGGCCGGCTGCTGCTGGCCTGGGCGCACGATGAGGCAGACGCGCGCCATGCCCCCTGCTGGGTGGCAACCCAGGCGACGCAGCACGCTGGCCAGTGGACGCTGACCGGACGCAAGCGCCATGTGCTGCACGGCCAGAGCGCGGACCATCTCGTGGTCACCGCGCGCACCGACGGTGCGCCCGATGCCGAGGCCGGTATCGCGCTGTTCGTGGTCGACGCGCAAGCGGCCGGCCAGCAGCGCCGCGGCTACCGCCTCGTGGACGACACGCCTGCCGCCGAGCTGGTGCTGGACGGCGTCGCCGCCCAGCCGCTCGGCGACCCGCGCGACGACGCCCGCGCCCGTGTCGCACTGCAGGGCACGCTCGACGCCGGCCTGGCGGCCGTGTGCGCCGACATGCTGGGCGCCATGGAGCTGGCCTTCGAACTCGCCGTGGAGTACCTGAACACGCGCCAGCAGTTCGGCCGGCTGATCGGCCAGAACCAGGCGCTGCGCCACAAGGCCGCCGAGATGCAGGTCGGCCTGGAGATGTCGCGCAGCATGGCCATGGCCGCGGCCATCGCGGCCGACCGGCCGGATGCCTCCGAATCCGCGGCCGACCTGCTGCGCGCCAAGCTGGTGATCGGCCGGCATGCCCGGCAGCTGTGCCAGAACGCGGTGCAGATCCACGGCGGCATCGGCATGACCGAGGAGTACGCCGTCGGCCACGCGTTGCGGCGCATCCATGTGCTGGACCAGCTGTTCGGCGACAGCGCGGCCCAGGCCGCCCGGCTCGCGGACGCATGGGCCGTGCGCATGTGACCGTGCCACGCGGCGCAACCCCGTCCCCGTCGCGGGCCGACGCTGCGGCTGCTCCATGCGCCGCCGGCGCCGTCGCCCTCGCGGAGCGTTCGACGGCGCATGAGGCTCCGCAGGCGATCGTCGCTTGCGCACAGGCAGGCCAGTCGCTACCATTTGGTACTACCATTGATATCGAGACAAGCCCCATGGATTCCCCGCTGATCTACCTGGACGACCGCGCCGTGGCGCGCGATGCCGTGCTGCTGCAGGCCCGCCGCGCCGCCACCGGCTTCGACGCCTTGGGCGTCGGCGAAGGCGACTTCGTCGCCCTGCTGCTGCGCAACGACTTCGCTTTCTTCGAAGGCCAGCAGGCCGCCGCCGCGCTCGGTGCCTATTGCGTCCCCATCAACTGGCACGGCAAGCCCGAGGAGGTGCTGTACGTGCTCGGCGACGCCCGGCCCAAGGTGCTGGTGGCCCATGCCGATCTGGTCGCGCCGCTGCGCGGCCAGCTGCCCGCCGGCCTGCGGTTGCTGGTGGTGCCCACGCCGCCGGAGGTGCAGCAACGCTACGGCATCTCCGAGGCGCTGGCGCAGCCGCAGCCGGGCGACCTGCGTTGGGACGACTGGTGCGCCGGCTTCAGCCCCTGGGACGGTCCGCCCAAGCGCAGCCGCGCGACCATGATCTACACCTCGGGCACCACCGGCCACCCCAAGGGTGTCAAACGCGAAGCGGCCACGCCCGAGCAGGCGGCCGCCTATGTCGCGCTGATCGCCAGCGTGTACGGCGTGACGCCCGGCGTGCGGGCGCTGGTGGCGGGCCCGCTCTACCACGCCTCGCCCAACGCCTATGGCCGCCAGGCGCTGCCCAACGCCGATGTGCTGGTGCTGCAGTCCAAGTTCGACCCCGAGGAAACGCTGGCCCTGATCGCCCGGCACCGGCTGACGCACGCCGTGATGGTGCCCACCATGTTCGTGCGGCTGCTGAAGCTGCCGGCCGGGGTGCGCGCGCGCTACGACGTGAGCTCGCTGCGCTGGGTCACGCACACCGGCGCGCCCTGCCCCGTGGAGGTCAAGAAGGCGTTGATGGAATGGTGGGGCCCCGTGGTCTACGAAACCTACGGCGGCTCGGAGGTCGGCACGGCCACGCTGGCCACGCCGCAGGACTGGCTGGCCCACCCCGGCAGCGTCGGCGTGCCCACGCCGGGCACGCGCATCGCGTTCTATGGCGAGGACGGCCGGCCCGTGCCCACGGGCGAGATCGGCGAGATCTACATGCGCGTTCCGGCCTATGCCGACTTCACCTACCTCAACCACGAAGCCAAGCGCGCGGGTGTCGAACGCGACGGGCTGATCAGCTGCGGCGATGTCGGCTACCTGAAGGACGAACGCCTGTACCTGTGCGACCGCCGGTCCGACATGGTCATCTCCGCCGGCACCAACATCTACCCTGCCGAGATCGAGATGGTGCTGCTGCAGTGCCCCGGCGTGCAGGACTGCGCGGTGTTCGGCATTCCCGACGACGAGTTCGGCGAATCCCTGGCCGCGGCCGTCCAGGCCGTGCCGGATGCCACGCTGACGGCCGAGGACATCCGGGCTTACCTCGCGCCCCGGCTGGCCAAGTACAAGCTGCCGCGGCGCATCGATTTCCACGCCGCGCTGCCGCGCGAGGACAGCGGCAAGATCTTCAAGCGTCGCCTGCGCGAGCCGTTCTGGCAAGGCGCCGGCCGCAGCATTTGAACGCCGGCATGCAGCCCGCGGAGATCGAGGCCGCGCTGGCGGCTGCGCTGCGCGGCGCCGGGCCGGCGGGCGAGGTGCGCGGCCTGCGCCGCCTGACCGGCGGCGCCACGAAGGAGACCTGGTGCTTCGACTGGCACCAGCCCGGCACCAGCGGGACGCTGATCCTGCAACGCTCGGCTGCCACGGCCGCGCCGCCGGGCCATCCGCCCCGGCTGGACGCCGGGCAGGACGCCGCGCTCATGCGCGCGGCCCGCCAGGGCGGCGTGCCGGTGCCCACGGTGCGGCTGGTGCTGCAGCCGCAGCACGGCCTGGGGCCGGGCTACGTCACCGGGCACGTGGCCGGGGAGACCATGGGCCGCAAGCTGGCCCGCGACAGCGCCTTCGCCATGGCACGCGGGCGGCTCGCCCGCCAGTGCGGCGAGGCCCTGGCCGCCATCCACCGCATGCCGACGGCCGAGCTGCCCTTCCTGGCCCGGCTCGCGCCGGCCGACGAACTGGCGATCTACGGCGGCCTGCTGCGCGACCACGCCATCGCCCATCCGGCGCTGGCCTACGCCCTGCGCTGGGTCGGCCAGCACCTGCCGCAGCAATGGGATGCGCGGGTGGTGCACGCCGACTTCCGCAACGGCAACCTGATCGTCGACCAGCAGGGCCTGCGCTGCGTGCTGGACTGGGAGATCGCGCGCATCGGCGACCCGATGCAGGACCTGGGTGTGCTGTGCATGCGCACCTGGCGTTTCGGAGGAACCGGCGAGGTCGGCGGCTTCGGCACGCGCGAGGACCTGTACGCCGCTTACGAAGCCGCCGGCGGTATGCCAGTGGACCCGGCGCGCGTGCGCTTCTGGGAGGCCTTCGGCAACCTCAAGTGGGCCATCGCGTGCGTGCGCCGCGGGCTGGGTGCGCGCGCCGACGGCCGCCCCGCCAGCCTGGAGCTCTGCGCCGTCGGCCGCCGGCTGGAAGAACCGCTCTGGGACTTCATGCACCTGCTGGAGACCGCGCCATGATCCCGCCCGCCACCGCACTGCTGCAGGCCACGGCCGACTACCTGGAGCACGAACTGCTGCCCACGCTGGACGGCTACCACCGGTTCCAGACGCGCATCGCCGCGAACGTGCTGCGCATCGCGCTGCGCGAGGCCGAACTGGCGCCCGCGCACGACGCCGCGGCGCGGGCGCGCCTGCAGGCCCTGCTGCACCGCGAGGGCGATACCGCCACGCTCGACCGCGCACTGCACGACGCCATCGCGTCCGGCGCGATACCGCTGGATGCGCCAGGGCTGGTGCAGCACCTGCGCCAGTCGCTGCACGGGGCGCTGGACATCAACAACCCGCGCTGGACCGCGCATCCACACCGAGGCACCGACCATGCAACTCAGTGAAGACCAGACCGCTTTCCGCGATGGCGTGCGCCGCATGGTGCAGGACCACGTGGCCCCGCTCGCGGCGGAGATCGACGAGAACGACCGCTTCCCGGAGGAACTGATCGAGGTCTACGGCGACATGGGGCTGCTGCAGTTGTGGGTGCCCGAGGCCTACGGCGGGCCCGGTGCCAACCTCACCATGGTGTGCCTGGCGCGCGAGGAGATCGCGCGCGTGTCCGAATCCTGCGCGCTGATGGCCGGCATGAACACCATGTTCGCGCTGCCCATCATGCACTTCGGCAGCGCGGCGCAGAAGCAGCACTACCTGCCCCTGCTGGCCCGCGGCCGCACCGTCACGGCCATCGCGATCAGCGAGCCGGACTGCGGATCGGACGTCGGCGGCATGCGCACGCGCGCCGTGCGCCAGGGCGACCACTACGTCATCAACGGCCAGAAGCAGTGGTGCACTTTCGGCAGCCGCGCCGACTACCTGATGCTGTTCGCCAAGACCGGCGACGGCGCCGGCGCCAGCGACATCAGCGCCTTCATCGTCGACGTGAAGAACACCAAGGGCCTCGGCTTCGGCCGCAACGAACGCAAGATGGGCATGAAGGGCACGATCAACGTGCCCATCCACCTGGACAACGTGCGCGTGCCGGTGGACCACATGCTGGGCGCGGAGGGCCAGGGCTTTCGCTCGGCCATGCGCGCGCTGGACCTGAACCGCCCCGCCATCGCCGCGGCCTCGGTCGGCCTGGCGCAGGGCGCGTTCGACGCGGCCCTGGACTACGCCAGGCAGCGCCGCCAGTTCAAGCGCGCCATCATCGAGTTCCAGGGCATCCAGTTCATGCTGGCCGACATGAAGATGCAGATCGAGGCGGCGCGCGCGCTGACCTACGAATGCGCGCGCCTGGGCGACGCCGAGGACTGGGCCCAGCTGCCGATCTTCGCCAGCATGGCCAAGTGCTTCGCCAGCGACGTGGCCATGAAGGTCACGACGGATGCCGTGCAGGTCTTCGGCGGCTACGGCTACGTGCGTGATTACCCGGTCGAAAAGATGATGCGCGACGCCAAGCTGAACCAGATCTTCGAGGGCACCAACCAGATCCAGCGCGTGGTGATCGCGCGCGAGCTGATGCGGTCCTGAGCCTCTTCCCCCACGATATTGGAGACAAACCATGACCCCCTCTCGACGCGCAACGCTGCAATCGGCGCTGGCCCTGCTGGCCGCGACGGCCTGGCCCGCAGCCCGGGCGCAGGCGGCCTACCCGAACGGCCCGATCCGCTTCATCATCCCCACGCCGGTCGGCGGCGGCCATGACACCATGATGCGGTTGATCGGCGCCAAGCTGACCGAAGCCTGGGGCCAGCCCACCATCGTGGAGTCCAAGGCCGGCGCCAGCGGCGCCATCGCGGCCAGCTACGTCGCCAAGCAGCCGGCCGACGGGCAGACGCTGCTGCTGGGCTACAGCGCGCTGCTGAGCAGCCTGGTGCTCCAGCCGAACACCCCCTACAAGCTGAGCGAGCTGGCGCCGGTCAGCATGATGGCGATGACGCCGATCGCGCTGGGCGTGCGCTCCTCCTTGAACATCAACACGGTGCAGGAGTTCGTGGCGCTGGTGAAACGCCGGCCCGGCAAGTTCAGCTATGCCTCCTACGGGCCGGGCTCGGGCGGGCACTTCGTGGGCGAGCAGATCAACGTGGCGGCCGGGCTGGACATGGTCCACGTGCCCTACAAGGGCGAGGCCCCGGCGCTGCAGGACCTGCTGGGCGAGCAGGTCGACGCGGCCGTGGTGTCGCTGGGCGGCGTCTCGCGCTACGCAGGCAAGATCAAGGCACTGGCGGTCGCCAGCCCGACGCGCTTTCCGCTCTACAAGGATGTACCCACCTTCGCGGAATCGGGCCTGCCCGCCGTCAACCTGCCCGGCTGGGCCGCGCTGATGGCGCCGGCCGCCACGCCTCGGCCGGTGCTGGCCAGGCTGGGCAGCGAGATCGACCGCATCGTGATGCTGCCCGACATCCAGGCCAAGCTGCTGGAACTGGGTTTCGAGTCGGTCGCCTGGCCGCCGGAGAAGCTGGCGGCCTTCATGGCCGACCAACTGGCCGCCGTCAAGAAGCTCGTCGACGACGGGCGCATCAAGCTCACCAGCTGAGCAGCGCGGCGCCGGCCGGGCAGCGCCGCGTGTCCGTCAAGCGGACGGGCGCTGCGCCGGCGGCGCTGACCCGTCCCGCACCGCGGCCGTCACGCGGCCAGCGCCAGCGCCGCCGACAGGCTCTCGCGGCACTCGACCACCATGCGCGCGAGCAGTTCCTCGCACGACGGGATGTCGTCGATCAAGCCGACCACCTGCCCGGCCCACACCACACCGTCGTCGACCTCGCCGGACTGCAGCGCCGCCTGCCCGCGGGCGCCGGCCACCAGCGGGCGCAGGTCGTCGAAGCTGCAGCCGCCGGGCCGGCGCTCCAGCGCCAGCACTTCCTCGGACACCGCGTTGGACAGCACCCTGGCGGTGTTGCGCAGCGTGCGGAACATCAGCCGCGTGTCGGTCTGCTGCGCCGCCACCAGCGCGTCCTTGATGTTCTGGTGCACCGGTGCCTCGCGCGTGGCGACGAAGCGTGTGCCCATGTTCACCCCCTCGGCCCCCAGCGCGAGCGCGGCCGCCATGCCGCGTCCATCGGCGATGCCGCCCGACGCGATCACCGGGACCTTGAGCGCGCGCACCGCGGCGGGAATCAGCACCAGGCCCGGCACGTCGTCCTCGCCCGGATGGCCCGCGCACTCGAAGCCGTCGATGCTCACGATGTCGACACCGCGCTCCTCGGCGGCCTGCGCGTGGCGCACCGAGGTGCACTTGTGGACCACCGTGACACCGGCACCGCGCAGCCGGTCGAACACCTCCTGCGGCACGTTGCCGGCGGTCTCGACCACGCGCACACCGTGCTCCACGATGGTGGCGAAGATGCGGTCGTAGGGCGGCGCCTGGGTCGAGCGCAGCATGGTGACGTTCACGCCGAACGGGCGGTCCGTGAGGCGCCGGCAGCGTTCGATCTCGCGGCCCAAGTCTTCGGGCGTGGGCTGGGTCAGCGCGCTCAGCGTGCCCAGGCCGCCCGCGTTGCTGACCGCGGCCGCCAGTTCGGCGCGGCCGACCCACTGCATGCCGCCCTGGACGATGGGAATGCCGATGCCGAGCAGACGGCTCACGCGGGTATCGATGGTGTTCATCTTCTCTTTCACTCCAGCTTGATGTTGTTGGCGCGCACCACCGCGCCCCATTTCTGCAGGTCTTCCGAGATGGCGGTGGAGAACTCTGCGGCACTGCTGCCCACCGGCTCGAACCCCAACTCCAGGATGCGCGCCTGCACGTCCGGCAGCAGCGTCACGCGGCGCACTTCGCGTTCGAATTTGTCGACGATGGCCTGCGGTGTGCCCGCCGGCAGGAACACGCCGCCCCAGCCGGGCAGGTTCACATCGGGATAGCCGGCCTCGGCCAGGGTCGGCACATCGGGGAAGGCCTTGAGCCGCCGCGGGTTGGCCACCGCCAGGATCCGGACCCGGCCGGTGCCGGCCTGCCGGGCATAGAAGCCGACCGACCCGTAGGCCAGCTCGATCTGCCCGCTCGCCAGGTCCGGGAAGGCCGCCGCCTCGCCCTTGTACGCGACATGCTTGATCTGCATGCCGGCCGCCCTGTTCAGGCCCTCTCCGATGATGTGCGCCGACGAGCCGGTGCCGTAGCTGCCGTACGACATCGCACCCGGCCTGCGCCGCGCCAGGTCCACGAGGCTGCCCAGGTCGCGCGCCGGCACGTCCGCGTTCGCCGCCAGGGCGATCGGGAACCAGGCCACCAGCGACACCGGCAGCAGGTCGGCCGCCCTATAGGGCGGGTTCGCCTGCAGCACCAGGTTCTGCACGAAGCCGCTCAATGTGAACAAGGCGGTGTAGCCATCGGGCGCGCTCTTGGCCACGTACGACGTCGCCACGATGCTGTTGGCCCCTGCCCTCGATTCCACGATGACGGGCTGCCCCCAGGACGCGCCCACCTTCTCGGCCACCAGCCGCGCCAGCACGTCGAGGTTGCCGCCTGCCGCCGTCGGGATCACGAAGCGCACTGGCTTGGCGGGAAACGGCGCCTCCTGCGCATGGACCGCGCTGCCCAGCAGCGCCAGCGTCCATGCCACGGCCACGGTTCTCGAAAAAAGGGCTTGCACGGTGTCTCCTGATTTTTGGTTGAACCAATTGTTTATTGTGGACAGCGCACCCCGCGCCGTCAACGCGCAGGGACGCACCAGCCCAAATTTTTCTTGATTGGCTCTACCAATGATATTAATATTGGTAGAACCACATTGGCCCACCACCGCCCAGAGCTTCCCAGGGCGACCTCGATCCACCTGACCACGAGAACCGAACATGCTCACCACCGAAGACAACGAACGCCTCACGCGTGTCGGCCCCGGCACACCGATGGGCCAGCTGATGCGCCTGTACTGGCTCCCCTTCCTGCCCAGCACCGATCTGCCGCCCGGCGGCCAGCCGCAGCGCGTGCGCCTGCTGGGTGAGGAACTGCTGGCGTTCAAGGACAGCGAAGGCCGCCTCGGCCTCGTGGACCATGCGTGCCCGCACCGCGGCGCGCCGCTGGTGTTCGGCCGCAACGAAGACTGCGGTCTGCGCTGCGTCTACCACGGCTGGAAGTTCGGCGTGGACGGCAAGGTGCTGGACATGCCGGCCGAGCCCGCGGACACCCGGCTGAAGGACAAGACCCGCCTCAAGCACTACCGCTGCACCGAACGCAACGGCATGGTCTGGGCCTACATGGGGCCGGACCAGGACGCCCCGCCGCCGCTGCCCCACCTGGAATGGAACATGGTGCCGCAGGAGAACGTGCACGTGAGCTTTCGCGTGCAGGAGTGCAACTGGCTGCAGGCGGTGGAGGGCGAGATCGACTCCGCCCATGCCGCCATCCTGCACGGCCGCATCGACGCGCAGGGCGCCATCAGCGAATGGGTGGCCAAGCGCGACCTGCGGCCGATCTTCGAATGCCAGAAGCAGGACTTCGGCATGAGCGTGGCCTCGCGCCGCGTGCTGGACGACAACACCCACTACTGGCGCGTGAACCAGTTCCTGCTGCCCTTCTACACGCTGGTGCCGCCGCAGTCCAAGTACCCCGAGCTGAGCGGCCATGCCTGGGTGCCGCTGGACGACCACCACACGCTGTGCATCATGTTCTCGTACACGCCGGTCACGCCGTTCTACGAGAAGACGCGCAAGCTCTTCGTGGAAGGCCACGCCGGCCGCGAGACCGGGCACCCGAGCCAGGACGCCTACGTGCCGCGCCCGCCGACGCAGCCGTTCGCCAAGTACTGGACCAAGTTCAACAACGAGACGGGCTTCCTGTTCAACTACGACGCGCAGACCAAGACCTGGTTCTCCGGCCTGCCCGGCCTGTGGGTGCAGGACGCCGCCTGCCAGTCCGGCGTGGCGCCGATCTACGACCGCTCCAAGGAGCACCTGGGCATCAGCGACACCGGCATCGCCATGACCCGCCGCCTGCTGCTGGACAGCGTGCGCAAGCTGTCGGCCGAAGGCGTCAAGCCGCCCCGCTACGACGACCCCGAACTGTGGATGGTGCGCGCGGTCTCGCTCACGCTGCCGGCCAGCGAATCGTGGAAGGACGACGGCGGCAAGCTGGCGATGACGGCCCGCCTGGGCGAAGACTTCGGCTACGCGCTGTGACCGGCGGCGACGGGACACGCACGTGAACGACCTGCTCAAGCTGCGCCTGCGCCAGATCCGGCTGGAGGCGGAGGACATCGCCTCGTACGAGCTGGTGTCGGCCACGGGCCAGGCCTTGCCCGCCTTCACGGCCGGTGCGCACATCGACCTGCACCTGCCCGAGCAGATGGTGCGCAGCTATTCGCTGCTGAACGACCCGGCCGAGACGCACCGCTACGTGATCGCCGTGCAGCACGACAGGGAAGGCCGCGGCGGCTCGGCCTGGATGCATACCCGCCCGCGCGTGGGCGACGTGCTGCAGGCCGGCGCCCCGTCGAACGACTTCGCGCTGGCCGACACCACGGCGCCGGCCGTGCTGATCGCAGGCGGCATCGGCATCACACCGCTGCTGGCCATGGCACGCCAGCGCCAGCGCGCGCGGCGGGCCTGGCAGCTGCACTATGCGGCGCGCTCGGCACGGGCCGCGGCCTTCATGGACGAACTCGCCGCGCTGGACGCCGGTGCGCAGGCCGTGCAGCTGTACCTGGGCGACAGCGGCGACGCGCGCATGCCCTTGGCGGCCATCGTGGCAGCCGCGCCGGCCGAGGCGCACCTGTATTGCTGCGGCCCGGCGCGCATGATCGACGCGTTCGTCGCCGCCTGCGCCGGCCGCCCCGCCGCGCAGGTGCACACCGAGCGCTTCGCCGCCAGCAGCGCGGCCGCCACCGCAGGCGGCTTCGAACTGGTGCTGCAGCGCAGTGGCCGCCGCTTCACGGTGCCCGAAGGCAAGACCATCCTGGACACCTTGCTCGATCACGACGTGGACGTGCAGTACGCCTGCTCGGCCGGTGTCTGCGGCACCTGCCGCACGCGCGTGGTCGACGGCACGCCCGACCACCGCGACGACTACCTGTCCGACGACGAGAAGGCCTGCAACGACGCCATCATGGTGTGCTGCTCGGGTGCCCGCTCGCCGACCCTGGTGCTGGACCTCTGAGGCACGGGCATGCTGGCAGAAGCTTTCCCCACGGCCCACGACGCCCCACCTGCGAAGCAGTCGGCGCAGCCCGCCATGGTCGGCATCGTGCACTACCTGCGCGAGCGGCGGCTGCAGCCGGGCGACCGGCTGCCGTCCGAACGCGACTTCGCCGAACGCCTGGGCGTCGGCCGCAATGCCGTGCGCGAGGCACTGGCCACGCTGGTGGCGCTGCGCGTGGTCGATTCGCGGCCCAACTCGGGCATCTACCTGCGCCACATGGCCAAGGAAAGCAGCTTCGAGGCGCTGGTCATGCTGACCGGCCTGGGCGAGACGCCGACCGCGAACGAGGTGGCCGAGACCACCGAGGTGCGCGCCCACCTGGAGGTGCTGGCCGCCGGCCTGGCCTGCCAACGCCGCAGCGACGCCGACCTGCAGCGCCTGCATGGCATCCAGCAGCGCACCGAGCAGCTGCTGGCCGAGGGAGGCAACATCGCCGCGCAGGACACGCAGTTCCACCTGGCGGTGGCGGACGCCACCCACAACTCGGTGCTGGTGCGGGTGCTGAACGCGTTCTACGAGTTCACGGCCGGCCGGCGCGCCGTCTGGTTCCAGGACCGCGCCGAAGGCGCGGCCTCGGCCGCCGAGCACCGGCAGATGGTCGCGTGCATCGAACGGCGCGACACCGCCGCCGCCCAGGCGCTGGTGCTGGGGCACATGCACCGCGCCAGCCGCCACTGGCACCAGTTGCTCGACAGCCCCGGCGACCGGCCCGCCCCGCCCTGATCGACGCCCCTCCTCCGTTCCCCATCCCCACGAGAAACGACATGACCCAGTCCCGCATCCTTCGCCGCCACGCGCTGGCACTCGCCCTGCTGGCCGCCGCCCTGCCGGCCGCCGCGCAGACCTACCCCAGCAAGCCGATCCGCGTCATCGTGCCGTACGCGGCCGGCGGCAGCACCGACCAGTTGGCGCGTGCCGTGCAGCAGCCATTGGCGGAGGCGCTGGGCCAGCCCGTCATCATCGACAACCGCCCCGGCGCCGGCGGCGCCATCGGCACCGACATGGTGGCCAAGGCCGCGCCCGACGGCTACACGCTGGTCTTCGGCAACAGCGGCCCCAGCGCATTGCTGTCCCTCATGCGCAAGACGCCGTACGACGAAGTGCGCGACTTCCGCCCGATCTCCACCGTGGCGTTCACGCCCATGATCCTGGCCGTGCCGGCCGATCTGCCGGTGGGCACCGTCCAGGAGTTCGTCGCCTATGTGAAGAAGCAGGACGGCAAGCTCAACATCGGCTCGGTGGGCAACGGCTCGTTCTCGCACCTCACCAGCGAATACTTCAACACGGCCGCCGGCATCCGCCTGGTGCACGTGCCCTACAACGGCGGCGCGCCGCTGACCACCGCCATGCTCGGCGGGCAGGTGCAGGCCAGCTTCGTGACGGGGCTGGACGGCGCCACCATGCTGGCCACCGGCAAGGTCAAGTACCTGGGCGTGAGCACGCTCAAGGCCACGCCCGTGGTGCCCGGCGTGCCCGCCATCGCCGATGCGCTGCCGGGCTTCCAGAGCGCGGCCTGGTTCGGCCTGCTCGCGCCCAAGGGCACGCCCGACGAGATCGTCCAGAAGCTGAACGCGGCGGTGGTCGCGGCCGTGGCGCGGCCGGAGATCCACAAGCTCTTCACCGGCCGCAACGTGGAAGCGCGCAGCAGCACGCCGGCCGAGATGGAGAAGCTGATCGGCGACGAGATCCAGCAGTGGAAGCCCGTGATCCACGGCGCCCGCATCGAGATGTGAAGCACCGAGGCGATATGCACAGCAACGACATCCAGAGCCGCCTGGCGGACTTTCCCGAACACCAGCCGCGCCCCGCCGGCGCCCCGCTGCCGCTGGCCGGCATCCGCGTGGTGGACTTCACGCACTTCATCGCCGGCCCGCTGGCCACCATGATCCTGGCCGACATGGGCGCCGAGGTCATCAAGGTCGAGGCCATCGGCCAGGGCGATGCCTACCGCTACTACCCCCCGGCACATCCCGACGACCCCACGCTGGGCGGGCCCTACCTCTGGTGCAACCGCAACAAGCAGAGCATCGCGCTGGACCTCAAGAGCGCTGAAGGCCAGCAGATCGCCCGCGAGCTGATCGCCGATGCCGACGTGGTGGCCGAGAACTTCAGCACCGGCGTGATGGAGCGCCTGGGCCTGGGCTACGAGGCCCTGAAGGCGCAGAACCCGCGGCTGGTCTATGCCTCGGTGTCGGCCTACGGGCGCGAGGGCGCATTCGCCGACCGCCTGGGGTTCGACCCGATCGCCCAGGTCGAGAGCGGCTTCGTCTCCATGAACGGCTACGCCGACCGCGAGGGCGTGCGCGCGCTGTCGCCGGTCATGGACATCAGCACCGCCATGATGGCCGGCAACGCCATCCTGGGCGCGCTGATGGCGCGCGAGCGCCACGGCATCGGCCAGCAGGTGGACGTGGCCCTGTTCGACAACGCCGTGCTGATGACGGGCTACGCCAGCGTGCAGCACCTGTTCAGCGGCGAGGAGCCGCAGCGCCATGGCAACACCAGTCCGGACACCTGCCCGTCGGGCGTGTTCCACGCCAGCGACGGTGCCTTCTACATCAACTGCGGCAACAGCAAGATCTTCCAGCGCCTGATGACCCAGGTGGTGGAGCGGCCCGACCTGGCCGCCGCGCCCGAGTACGCCACGCCCAAGGACCGCATCGCTCGCCGCGAGGAGCTGTTCGCCATCCTCGGCCAGGCCTTCGCCCGGCAGCCGTGGAGCCACTGGCAGCCGCGCATGCGGGCTGCCGCGATCCCCTGCGGCCAGGTCCGCAGCGTGGGCCAGGCGCTGCGCTCGCCCGAGGCGGTCGAGCGCCGCCTGGTGAGCCGCGTGGCCCATCCGCAGCACGGCTGGGTGCCCAACGTGGCCTCGCCGATCCGCTATTCGGCAACGCCCGTGGCCGACCCCGTGGCCGCGCCCGACATCGGCCAGCACACGGAGCAGATCCTGCGCGACAGGCTGGGCTACAGCGCCGAGCGCATCGCTGCGCTGGCGCAGGCCGGCGCCATCGACACGGCGAAGGCGCGATGAGCGCAGCGGCGCGCACGCTGCGCGGCCAGGTCGCCGTGGCGGGCATCGGCGAGACGCCTTACTACAAGCATGGCGGCTCGCCCGACCCCGAGTTCAAGCTCGTGCTCAAGGCCATCCTCGCGGCCTGCCGGGACGCGGGCATCGACCCGCGCACGGTCGACGGCTTCGCCTCGTACAGCAACGACCGCAGCGACCCGGCGCGCCTGGCGGCCGCGCTGGGCGTGCGCCAGCTGCGCTCGGCCACCATGCAGTGGGGCGGCGGCGGTGGCGGCTGCTGCGCGGCCGTGGCGAACGGTGCGGCCGCCATCCACGCCGGCCTGGCCGACTGCGTGGTGGTCTACCGCGGCCTGGCCCAGGGCCAATTCGGCCGCTTCGGCCAGAGCGGTGGCGAGCCCACCGTCAGCGGCGACATGGCCTACCAGATGCCCTACGGCGTGCTGGCGCCGCCGCAGAAGTTCGCCATGCGCGTGCAGCGCTACCTGCACGAGCACGGCATCGAGCGCCCAGCGCTGCGGGCCATCGCCATGGCCTCCTACCACCATGCGCAGGCCAATCCACGCGCCGTGATGCACGGCAGGCCGCTGGACGAAGCCCGCTACGAAGCGGCGCGCTGGATCGTCGAGCCGCTGCGGCTGTTCGATTGCTGCATGGAGAACGACGGCGCCGCGGCGGTGCTGCTGGTGTCGGCCGAGCGCGCGCGCACGCTGGCGCCCAAGCCGGCCTACATCCTGGGTGCAGCGACGGGCGCGGAGTACCGTGCCGCGGCATCGCCCCATGCCGCGCCGCGCTATGCCAGCGCCAACTACAGCGGCGTGGCCGCCGACCTGTACCGCATGGCCGACCTGGGCCCGCAGGACGTCGGCGTGGTGCAGAGCTACGAGAACTTCACGGGCGGCGTGGTCATGGCGCTGGCCGAGCACGGCTTCTTCGCGCCCGAGGAGGCCAACGACTTCCTGCGCACCGAGAACCTGCTGGCCCCCGATGGCCGGCTGCCGCTGAACACCAGCGGCGGCAACCTGGCCGAGTGCTACATGCACGGCTTCGAGCTGGTGCTGGAGGCCGTGCGCCAGGTGCGCGGCACCTCCACCAGCCAGGCGCGCCGCAGCGATGTGGCGCTGGTCATCGGCGGCCCCATGGTCTCGCCCGCCAGCAACCTGCTGCTGGGATCGGAGAACACGCTGTGAGCACGACGACCTACCTGCCGCCCGGACTGCCCGCGCCCGTGCCCGAATCCGACGACCTCTCCAAGCCCTACTGGGACGGCCTGCGCGAGGGCCGGCTGCGCGTGCAGCGCTGCAGCGCCTGCCAGGCCTGGCAGTTCGGGCCCGAATGGATCTGCCACCAGTGCCACACCTTCGATCCGGCCTGGGTCGACGTGGTGCCGCAAGGGCGCATCTTCAGCTGGGAGCGCGTCTGGCACCCCTCGCATGCCTGCCTGAAGGGCCACGGCCCCTACCTCGTGGTGCTGGTCGAACTGCCGGAGGCCGGCGGCCTGCGCATGCTGGGCAACCTGCTGGGCGACCCGCTGCAGGAGGTGCACATCGGCGCGCCCGTCACCGGCGTCTTCGAACACCACTCCCACCCCTTTCCCCACACCCTGCTGCAATGGACCACTCCCACCTGAACCCCGCCGGCCCGCTGACCGGCTTGCGCGTCGTCGAGTTCGCCGGCATCGGCCCCGGGCCGTTCGCCTGCATGCTGCTGTCCGACATGGGCGCGGACGTCGTCACCGTCGACCGACCGGACAAGACACTGGGCGACCGCCAGAACATCGTCGGCCGTGGCCGCTCGGTGGTGCAGGCCGACCTCAAGGACCCGGATGCACGCGGCCAGGTGCTGGCCCTGCTGGCACAGGCCGACGTGCTGGTCGAGGGCTTTCGCCCCGGCGTGATGGAACGCCTGGGCCTGGGGCCCGACGCCGTGGCCGCCCTGAACCCGCGCCTGGTCTACGGCCGCATCACCGGCTGGGGCCAGACCGGCCCGCTGGCCAAGGCGGCCGGCCACGACATCAACTACATCGCGCTGACCGGCGCGCTGCACGCCATCGGGCCGAAGGACGGACCACCGTGCCCGCCGCTGAACCTCGTGGGCGACTACGCCGGCGGCAGCCTGTACCTGGTCAGCGGCATCCTGGCGGCGCTGCACGAGCGCCAGCGCTCGGGCCGCGGCCAGGTGGTCGACGCCGCCATCACCGACGGCACCATCTCGCTGATGAGCACCTTCGCCACGATGGCGCTGCGCGGCAGCTTCGTGGAGCAGCGCGGCAGCAACCTGCTGGACGGCGGCGCGCCCTACTACGGCAGCTACCGCACGTCCGACGGCGAGTACGTGAGCATCGGGCCCATCGAGCCGCAGTTCTTCGCGCAGCTGTGCGAACGCATCGGCGTGGCCGAGGATCTGCGCGGATCGCAGGCCGACCGTGCGGCATGGCCCGCGCTGCGGGCCGAGTTCGAGCGCCTTTTCGCCACGCGCACGCAGGCCGCGTGGTGCGCACTGCTGGAGGGCAGCGACGCCTGCTTCGCACCGGTGCTGCCGCTCAGCCAGGCGCGCGAACACCCGCACAACCGCGCCCGCGCGGCGTTCGTGGACGTGCAGGGCGTGGTGCAGCCGGCCCCTGCGCCACGCTTCTCGCGCACGCCGTCGCAGGTTCAGGGGCTGGCGCCCACGCACGCCAGCACGGTCGAAGCCGTCCTACGGCGCTGGCCGGCCAGCTGAGCTGTGCCCGCTTCGGGCTTGCTCTCATTGGTCCAACCATTTAACATTGCGCATCCATCCTACCGAGAAACCCATGGACTTCAACCTCCCCCCGGACGCCGCCGAGATGCAGGCCGCCACGCGCAAGGTGGTCGACGAGCTGCTGCAGCTCGAGCCCCAGTACCACGCCACCGGCCAGGTGCCAGATGCCGTCGAAGACGCGCTGCGCGCGATGGGCTTCTACGGCATGTCCATCCCCGAGGCCTATGGCGGCAACCCGCTGGACCGCATCACCAGCACCGCGATCCAGCTCGAACTGGGGCGGCTGCCGCCGCAGTTCTGGCCGTTCGTGCGGTCCGCGCTCGGCCCGGGCGTGCACATCATCGTGGACCACGGTTCGGAGGAGGTGAAGCGGCAGTGGCTGCCCGGCATCGCCGCCGGCACCTCGCGCAACTGCATCGCCATCACCGAGCCGCATGCGGGCTCCGACGCCGCCAAGATGAGCACCACCGCCGTGCGCGACGGCGACCACTACGTGCTCAACGGCAGCAAGGTCTTCATCTCCAACGCCAACCACTGCCAGAGCGTGACCGTGCTGGCCTCCACCGACCGCAGCCAGGGCAAGAACGGCATCTCGGCCTTCCTGCTGGACACGCGCACGCCCGGCTTCCGGGTGGCGCGCACCATGCCCACCATGGGCTGGATGGACGACAGCCTGTGCGAGGTCACGTTCACCGACTGCCGCATTCCCGCCAGCCACCTGCTGGGCGAGGAAGGCCGTGGCCTGGGCTACGCCATGTCGGGCCTGAACGAAGGGCGGCTGAACGTGGGCTGCCAGGCGCTGGGCCCGGCCACCATCGCGCTGGAACAGACCATCGAGCACGCCAAGACCCGCGTCACCTTCGGCCAGGCGCTGGCCGAGCACCAGGCCATCCAGCACATGATCGCGGACATGGCCATGGACCTGCACGCCGCGCGCATGGTGCTGTGGGAAGCCGTGTGGCGCGCCGCACGCGGCGAGGACGCGCGGCTGAAGGCCTCCATGGTCAAGGTGATCTGCACCGAGGCGGCCTGCCGCATCGCCGACAAGGCGCTGCAGATCTTCGGCGGCTCGGGCTACTGCCGCGGCACCGTGGTCGAGCGCGTGTACCGCGACCTGCGGGTGCTGCGCATCTACGAAGGCGCCTCGGAGATCCACCGCAACATGATCGCGCGGCAGCTGCTGCATTGATCCAGCGGCATGTGCGCGGCCCGGGCGGCGCCCGAAGCCGCTCGCTCCGCCGCCGAAGGTACGCCGAACAGCGCACGCCACGGCGACCTTGCATCGCCCCCCGGACTTTGGTGAGACGCGGCGCAGCGCCCAGGCCGCCAGGCCGGGGCATCGTGCCCGCCTGGCCGCATCACAGCTGCGCGCGGCCGTGCGTCAGCACCGTCACGTCGCGCTCGACCAGCCGGCCACGGAATGCCAGCGCGCCGCCCTCCAGGCGCCAGGCCTCCAGGCGCAGCGTCTCGCCCGGGTATACGGGCGCCGACAGGCGCGCGCGGATGGCCTTCAGGCGCGCCGGGTCGTAGCCGCACAAGCCCTTGACCAGCCCGTGGCAGGCCACGCCGAAGGTCGCCAGCCCGTGCAGGATGGGCCGGGGAAAGCCGGCCCTGGCGGCGAAGGCCGGGTCGGCATGCAGGGGATTGATGTCGCCCGAGAGCCGGTACAGCAGCGCGGCATCGGGGCGCGTCGGCAGGTCCAGCACGAGGTCGGGCGCGGTCTCCGGTGTGGCCGGTAGCGGCGTGGCGGGCGCGTCGCCACCGCCCCGCGCAGAAAAGCCGCCATCGCCGCGCAGGAACAGCACCTGCTCGGTGGTGGCCAGCAGCTGGCCGTTGGCGGCGTCGGTCAGCGTCTTCTCCACGTGCATGACCGCGCCCTTGCCTTCGCCCTTGTCGACGATGCGCGTGACGCGGCTCTTGCCCACCACCGTCGCGGCGGCGGGCAGGGGCGCATGCAGGGTCACGCTCTGCTCGCCGTGCACGAGCTTGGTGAAGTCGATGCCCAGCTCGCTGCGTTCGCGCATCCAGAAGCCGGGCGAAGCCAGCACGGCGGCCATCGTGGGCAGCGTGACCAGGTCCTTCTCGTAGGTGAAGCGCAGCTGGGCCGCGTCCAGCGGGTCGGCGCCCAGGCCGACGCCGAGAGCGTAGAGGATGCTGTCCTTGTGGGTGTAGCTGTGGCGCACGTCGTCCGATTGCCAGGCGCGCGTCTTGTCGAAGTCGATCATGGGAAAGCCCGTTCAGTTGGGAGAAGTCGGGGTGGCAGGCCACTGGAACTGCGGCGCCTCCTTGGCGGCGAAGCGGCGCACGGCTTCGCGCGCATAGTCGCTGCCGCTGGCGATGGCCTGGCCGGCCGCCTCCATGTCCAGCATGGCGCCCAGCTCGCTTTGCAGCGACGACTGCAGCGCGCGCTTGGACAGGCCCATGGCCAGCGCCGATGCGCCGCAGAAGCTGCGGGCGATGGCGGTGGCGCGCGGCAGCAGCAGATCCGGCGCCATCGCCTCGAACGCCAGGCCGAAGCGCAGTGCCTCCGCGGCGCCGATCTCGCGCGCGGAGTAGATCAACTCCTTGGCCCGCTGCAGGCCGACCACGCGCGGCAGCGTGTACCAGGCGCCCAGGTCGGGCACCAGGCCGATGCGGTGGAACACCATGGCCATGCGCACGCGGTCGCTGACCAGCACGATGTCCGCAGCCAGGGCCATGCTGAAGCCGGCGCCGTAGGCCACGCCGTCGATCGCGGCGACCAGGGGCTTGTCCAGCCCCAGCAGGGCCATCGTGAGTTGGCGGTAACGCTGCATGCCGGCGCGCCGCTGCTCGGTGCTGCGCGTGGCGCCCTGCCCCATGCCCTTGACGTCGCCGCCCGCGCAGAAGCTGCCGCCCGCGCCGGTCAGCACGATGGCGCCCACGCGGCCATCGCGCTGCAGCGCGTCGAGCGCGGCCAGCAGCTCGTCGGCCATCTGGGGCGACAAGGCGTTCCTGGCCTCCGGGCGGTCGAGGGTGATGGTGGCCACGCCGTCGCCGTGCGTGACCTTCAAGGTCGGTGCGCTCACGGTGCGGCGCCCTCCAGCGCGATCGAGACCGGGACCCCGTCGCGCACGACGTCGCAATACTCGGTCATGCCCAGCGCCCGCAGGTCGCCGCAGCGGTACTCGCTCATGCTTTCGGTGATGCGGGTGTAGTTGCGGGCGTCGCCGCCCACGCGCTTGTGCCGCAGCGGCACGGTGGCCAGCACCCGCGCGCTCAGGGTGTAGCGGCCCTCGCGCGTGACCACCTCGGCGGTCAGCGCGCGCGGCATGAACTGCCCGTCGTAGTCGGTGTCGATCCGGCCGTCGATCACCTCCTCGTAGACGCCATTGCGCAGCACGTTGCCGCTGATGCGGTGGGGCCCGCTGTCGGGCCGGCCCTTGATGGACAGCAGCACGCCGAAATCGCGGTCGAACGTGACCGGCAGCCACTTGTACCAATAGAAGCTGTGCCAGTGCCGCGGGCCCCAGCTCTTGTCGCGGTAGCCGGTACCGTTGGCGATGGCGTGGCGCACGCCGTCGACGGTCACCTGGCCATGGACGGCCATGTTCTGCTCGGTATGGCCGCGGTACACCGCCTGCTCGGGGTCGAGCACGATGGGCGAGCCGTCCAGCGCCACGATCTCGCCGCCGTGCATGGGCGAGACGCCCTCGAATTCCAGCTCGATCGACGCCGGCCGCTTGGGATGGCGCTTGAACGCGCTGCCCGGGTCGGCCATCGCCAGCGGGTCGTCCATCAGCAGCAGATCGCCCGCGTAGCGCACGCGCAGGCGCTTGAACGGCTCCAGCACCTCGATGCGCAGGCCGCCGGCGTCCATGGCCCGGTTGTCGGCGATCGCGGGGCGTGCGTGCATGAAGCCGACGCGGCCATCGGGCAGGTAGACGCAGCAGCTCATCTCGGCATGGCCTTCGTGGGGCCGGTTGCCCAGGCGCAGCCACAGCCCCAGGCCGGCGCCGGCATCGAAGGCATTGAAGTACATGCTTTCGTTGTAGTTGGCGGCGGCCTCGGGCGTGTGCGTGTATTCGTCGATCGGGTCCAACCGCAGCCGGCTGTCGGGAGGCATGTACATCCGGGTCTCCTTGGGTTCAGGCCATGGGTCGGTGCGGCGGCGCGGACCCGGCCGTCGCGCACGCGCACGCGGCCAGCAGTCCAACGCCTGGCTGCACCGTCACAGGCTGATGTGGAAACCGCCGTTGACCGCCAGGTGCTGCCCGGTCACGTAGCTGGCGCCGTCGGACAGCAGGAAACACACGGTCTTGACCACCTCTTCAGGTGTCGACCAGCGGCCCATCGGGATCTGCGCCAGCATCCCGTCGCGGAATTTCTCGCCGCGCACCACTTCGGTCATGGGCGTCTCCACGACACCGAAGCAGATCGAGTTGCTGCGGATGTTGTGCTTGCTCCACTCGCGCGCAGCGGTCATGGTCATGCCCAGCATGCCGGCCTTGGCCGCGGCGTAGTTGATCTGGCCGATGGAGCCCTTGCGCCCTGCGTCCGACGAGATGTTGACGATGGAGCCACCCGTCCGGTCGCCGCCCTTGGCGCGCTCCAGCATGTGGCGGCCCACGGCCTGCGTCCAGAAGAAGGTGCCGGTCAGGTGCACGTCGATGACGTCCTGCCACTGCCTGGCGGTCATCTTGTCGATCATGGCCGGGCGCGTGATGCCGGCGTTGTTGACCAGCCCGTGCACGGCGCCGAAGCGCGCCACGGCGTCGGAGACCGCGCGTGCCGCCAGGTCGGCGTCGACGACGCTGCCGACCACGGCCAGCACGCGGTCCTGCGGCAGGGGGGCCAGCGCGGCCTGCAAGGTCTCGCCGTTGAGGTCCACGGCGACCACGTTGCCGCCGAGCGCGATGGTCAGTTCCGCAAGAGCCTTGCCGATGCCTTGTCCGGCACCGGTGACAACCACGGTGCGGCCTTCGAGCGAGACGATGGGAGCGGCAGAGGACATGTGTTTCCTTGTTTGATGGTAGAACCAATGATACGATCAACGGCGTTCCAACGTCAACACGAGACCTCCATGACCATCCGCAGACGCGCCTGCATCGCCGGCGCCTACGAACACCCCACCCGCAAGGCGCCCGACAAGACCGTCGCCCAACTGCATGCCGAATGCGCGCGCGGTGCGCTGGCTGACGCCGGCCTCACGCTGCAGGACGTGGACGGGTACTTCTGCGCCGGCGATGCGCCGGGCCTGGGCGCCAACAGCATGGCCGACTACCTGGGCCTGAAACTGCGCCATGTGGACAGCACCGACACCGGCGGTTCGGCCTACCTGATCCATGTCGCCCACGCAGCCCAGGCCATCGCCATGGGCAAGTGCAACGTCGCCCTGATCACGCTGGCCGGGCGCCCGCGCAGCGAAGGCTCCACCGGCGTGGCGCCGCGCATCGTGGCCGCGGGCACGCCCGACGTGCCCTGGGAGATGCCGTACGGTCCCGTCACCGTCAACATGTACGCGCTGGCGGCGGCGCGGCACATGCACGAGTACGGCACCACCGCCGAGCAACTGGCCTGGATCAAGGTGGCCGCCTCCACCCATGCGCAGCACAATCCGCACGCCATGCTGCGCGACGTGGTCACCGTGGAGGACGTGCTGGCCTCCCCGATGATCAGCGACCCGCTGCGCAAGCTGGACTGCTGCGTCGTCAGCGACGGCGGTGGCGCGCTCGTGGTCACGCGCCCGGAGATCGCCCGCGCGCTGAAGCGGCCCGTGGTCAACGTGCTGGGCGCCGGCGAGACCATCAAGGGCCAGCTCGGTGGACAGGTGGACCTGACCTGGTCGGGCGCGGCGCTGTCCGGCCCGCGCGCCTTCGAGGAAGCCGGCGTGCTGCCGGCAGACATCCAGTACGCATCGATCTACGACAGCTTCACCATCACCGTGCTGATGCAGCTGGAAGACCTGGGCTTCTGCAAGAAGGGCGAAGGTGGCCGCTTCGTCGCCGACGGCAACTTGATCTCGGGCGTGGGCAGGCTGCCCTTCAACACCGACGGGGGCGGCCTGTGCAACAACCATCCGGCCAACCGCGGCGGCATCACCAAGGTGATCGAGGCGGTGCGCCAGCTGCGCGGCGAAGCCCATCCGAAGGTGCAGGTGCCGGGCTGCGCGCTGGCACTGGCCCAAGGCACGGGCGGCCTGCTGGGCTCGCGCCACGGCAGCGCCACACTGATCATGGAACGGGAGTGAACACGATGACCACGATGCACCAGGACCGGCCGCTCGCGGCCAACGCCATCGACGCGGCGACCGAACCATTCTTCGCAGGCGCCCGGGACGGCGTGCTGCGGCTGCGCCGCTGCACGGACTGCCGCAAGCCGCACTGGTACCCGCGGCCGGTGTGCCCGTTCTGCATGGGCGACACCGCGTGGGAAGACACCAAGGGCGCCGGCACCATCTACAGCGTGAGCGTGACGCGCCGCGCCGGCCCCATCCCCTATGCGATCGCCTACGTGACGCTGGACGAGGGCGTGACCATGCTGACCAACATCGTCGACTGCGATCTCGATGCGCTGCGCATCGGCCAGCGCGTGCAGGTCTGCTTCAAGCCGGCCGAAGGCGGCGGCGCGGTGCCCATGTTCACGCCCGCGTGAGGTCGCGCATGCTGCAATTGCAAACCCTCGATTTCACGGTGGAAGACGGCATCGGCTGGATCCGCCTGAACCGGCCGAAGAAGCGCAACCCGTTCGACAGCGAACTGCGCGAAGACCTGATCCAGGTGCTGGACCGCGTGCGCGCCGACCTCGGCATCCGGGTGGTGGTGCTCGCGGGGACGCCCGGCGCGTTCTGCGCGGGCGGCAGCCTGCAGTTCATCCAGGAGCAGCTCGACGCCGGGCCGGCCTACTGGCAGCAGCGCCTGCAGTCGGGCCTGCGCCTGATCAACGACCTGCTGCACCTGACGCGCCCGCTGATCGCGGTGGTGGACGGGCCGGCCTTCGGCGCCGGCTTCACGCTCGCGCTGACGGCCGACATCGTGCTGGCCTCGCCACAGGCGCGGTTCGCCATGTCCTACCTCAAGC
The DNA here is from genome assembly GCF_001422445.1 of Pseudorhodoferax sp. Leaf274. GTDB lineage: Bacteria > Pseudomonadota > Gammaproteobacteria > Burkholderiales > Burkholderiaceae_C > Pseudorhodoferax. Next base: position 254,914 of record NZ_LMNA01000029.1, on the reverse strand, counting down.
TGGGCGTGGTGCCCGACCTCGGGCCGACCTACCTGCTGCCGCGCATGGTGGGCCTGCAGCGCGCCAAGGAGCTGATCTTCTCGGCGCGCGAACTCGATGCCGAGGAGGCCCGCGCGATGGGCCTGGTGATGGAAGTGCACGCCAGCGACGACATCGAGGCGCGCGCCCGCGACATCGCCCTGCGGCTCACGCACGCATCGCCGACCGCGCTGGGCCTGACCAAGGCGGCGCTCAACGCGTCGCTGGATTCCGACCAGCACACCATGTTCACGCTGGAGGCGAACAGCCAGGGCGCAGCCTTCGCGGCGCCGGAACCGCGGCTGGCGGTCGCGGCCATGCTGGCCAAGCGGCCGCCGCCCTACACCGGCTTCGGGCCGGCACCCGAGGCCGGCGCACGCTGACGGGCTGGACCCGCGCCACCCGGTAGCGCGGGCTTCGCGGCTCACTCTTCCTTGATGTTGGCGTCCTTGATGATGGCGGCCCAGCCCTCGGACTCCTGGGTGATGCGCGCCTTCATCTGCTCGGGCGTGCTGCCCACAGGCAGGCCGCCCGCGGTTTCGAAGCGGGCCCGCAACTCCGGCTGCTGCAGCGCCTTGCCGATGGCATCGTTCAGCCGCGCGACCACGTCCTTGGGCGTGGCGGCCGGCGCGAACAACCCGAACCAGACATCGGCCTGGAAGTTCGGCAGGGTCTGGGCGATCGGCACGCCGCCCGGCACCAGCGGCGACGGCTGCGCCGAGCTGACGCCCAGCAACCGCACCCGGCCTTCCTTGATGAAGGCGTTCATCTGGGCCGAACTGGTGGACAGCAGCATCTGCACCTCGCCGGACAACACCGCCTGCGTGGTCGGCGCCTGGCCCTTGTAGGGAATGTGCTCCAGCGCCAGGCCCGCCGCCCGCGCGAACTGCACGGTGGCCAGGTGGCCGAACGAGGCCGGACCGGCGCTGGCGTAGTTGATCTTCCCGGGGTTGGCGCGGGCGTAGGCGATGAACTCCGGCAGCGTCCTGGCCGGCACGGACGGGTTGACCACGAGCACCATGGGCTGCAGCGACACCAGCGACACCGGCGCGAAGTCGGTCAACGGCGCGTAGCCCGCATCCCGGGTGATGTGCGGGGAGATCACCAGCCCGTTGTTGGGAAACAGCAGCGTGTAGCCGTCCGCCGGGGCCCGCGCCACCAGCTTGGCCCCCAGCATGGCCGAGGCGCCCGGCCGGTTCTCCACGATCACCGGCTGGCCCAGCAGTTTTTGCAGCGGGTCTTGCAGCGCGCGCGCCAGCACGTCGGTGGTGCCGCCCGGCGGGTACGGCACGACGATGGTGATGGGTCGGCTGGGGAAGTTCTGTGCCGCCACCCAGGCGGGCAGCGCGGCGGCAGCCGCGAGCAGGACCAGGGCGCCGCGGCGCCGTAGCGGATGGGGATGCATGTCGGTCTCCTCGTTGTCGTGGGGGCGGTTCAGGCCTGCTCGGCGGGCGCGCACCAGTGCACGGCGCCTTCGGCGCACAGGGCTTCGATCTCGGCTTCGCCCAGCCCCAGCGATTGCAGCAGCGCCGGACCGTCCGCGCCGAGTTCGGGCACGCTGTCGCGCGCATGTGCCGCCGTGTGGTGGAAGCGGAATGCAGGGTTGGGCACCTGGAACGCGCCGGCTCCGTCGTGGATCGTCTGCAGCGCGCCGCGCCCGGCGACGGGTGGCAGCTGCATGGCCTCGCGGATGTTGAAGTAGCGCGAACTGGGCACGCCGCCCGCGTTCATCGCCTCTTCGCATTGCGCTGCCGTGCGGCTGGCGGCCCAGTCGTCCAGCAGCGCCATGAGTTCGCCCCAGTGGTGTTCGCGCGCATGGATGGTGGCAAAACGCGGATCGGCAATCCATTCCGGATGGCCGGCCACGCGCGCCATGGCCTCGAAGTTGTTCTGGCTCACGGGCGCGATCAGCAGGAAGCCGTCGCTCGCCTTGGTGGGCTGGTACAGCGGGCGCCGGCGTTCGGCGGGAAACTGCGCCTCCTGGCATTCATAGACCAGCATGCCCACCATGGCGTCCATCAACGACAGGTCGACCTGGTCGCCTTGCCCGGTGCGCGCAGCGCGCAGCAGCGCCGCCTGGATCGCGCCGAAGGCCAGCGAACCGCCCAGCACATCGGCGATGAAGATGCCGTTCTTCAAAGGCCGCTCGATGCCGTCCTGGTAGCCCAGGTTGGCCAGGTCGAAGCCGCAGGCCGCGTGCAGCACCGGTGCGTAGGCACTGCGCCCGGCCCACTCGCCCGTCTGGCCGAAGCCCGAGATGGAGCAGTACACGAGCTTGGGGTTGAGCGCCGACAGCGTGGCGTAGTCCAGCCCCAGGCGTTGCATGACACCCGGGCGGTAGTTCTCGACCAGCACGTCTGCGGTCGCCACCAGCTGCTTGACCAGCGCGACGGCGGACTTCTTCTTGAGGTCCAGCGCCAGGCTTTTCTTGCCGCAGTTGAGCTGCGCGAAATAGGTGCTGTGGCCCTCGCGACGCGGCGGCCGGCTGCGGATGTGGTCGCCCTCGGGCGGCTCGATCTTGATGACCTCGGCGCCCATGTCGGCCAGCAGCCGCGTGGCGTAGGGGCCGGACATCATGGCCGTGAAGTCGATGACGCGCACGCCATCGAGGATGCCGGGACGGTCGGGGGGGGTCTGGGGCATGGCTCGTCTCTCGTCGGTATCGGTGGGGTGCCGGTAAGGGGGGCCAGCGCTCGCAGAACTGGCGCTGTGCCCTCGTCGGATGGCAGGTCGCGCCATGGGGCAGCCCTGCCCCACAGACCACGATGGTCCAACCATTGACGAATGTTATGCGCCGACGACGATGCTTGTCAACGCGTGCCGCGTGCAAAAAAAAGCCAGCCGCAAGCGGCTGGCCGGGGCGCTGGGGCAGCGCGTCGGGTGCGTCGGTTCAACCAGGTTCGGCGCGCGTCTTGCGCGCCGTCCTGGCGCTCCTGCCCACCGGCGACGGCGCCGTCGCGGCCACCTCCGCCGCGGCGGCCGCGGCATCGGCCTTGACTTCCACACGCGACAGGTAGCTGCGCTGCAGGCGCTTGAGGCTGGTTTCCATCTCCTCGACTGCGGCGGCCACGTTGCCCTCTTCCATGTGCTTCATGAACCGGCGGCGCGACGGCAGCACGAAGACGTTGCTGTAGTCGCCGATGGAATTGATGAAGTGCTGCAGCACGTCCAGCATGCCGTTCATCATGATCACCATGATGGGGTTGCCGGTCATGCGCGCCAGGATGCGGTGGAACTCCAGGTGCTTTTGCGCACGCAGCGGAAAGTTGCCTTGCGCATTGGCCTGGGCGGCCTCCTCGATGTTGTGGTGCAGCAGCTCCAGGTCTTGCGGCGTGGCGCGCACGCAGGCTTCGCGCACGATCACCGATTCGAGCCAGATCCGCGCCTCCGTCAGCTGGGCCGGCTGGATGGCGCCGACGTGGTACATGTCCAGCAGGCCCGTCACGATGGCTTGTCCGCTGCGTTCGCTGATGAAGGCGCCACCGCTGGCGCCCTTCTGCAGGCGGATCAGCCCGGCATGCTCGAGCGAGCGCAGTGCCTCGCGCAAGGTGTTGCGCGACACCCCGAACTGTTCCGACAAGGCGCGCTCGGCCGGCAGGCGGCTGCCGACCTTGAGGCGCCCGGCGATCAGTTCGTCGCGGATCTGCGTGGCAATCTCCTCGAAGGCGCGCGCCGACTTGATGGCGCTGAACGATGCGGACGGCTCGGCCTTCGGCGCGGCGTCGGCCGCGGCACTGTCGATTTTGGAACGGGGCACTGGACTACTCCCTCTTGGGCGCGAGAACACATGGAATGAATGGCGCGAGAACGATCGCATGGCGCCGACCACTGGGACGTGGGGTCCGCATGATATGACGAGGCCCTGCGTGCACTGTTTCCATTGCCGTCTGTTGTCGTCATAATGGTGCAACCATTGACAACCATGTGGACGACATGAACGAACGCACTTTCCCCTCCGATGAAGAACGCGGCCTTCTGCGCGACGCCGTGCGCCGGCTGCTGGAGCGCCATTGGCCGGTGGACCAGGCCGTCGAGCTGTCGCGCAGCGGCCCGGCCGTCCGCACGCAGTGGAAGCTGCTGGCCGAACAAGGGGTCGCCGCCCTCGGCACGGACCCCTCGGAGGGCGGCATGCGCGAGATCGTGCTGGTCATGGAAGAGCTGGGCCGCGCGGCCTCCCCTGCCCCGGTGCTGTCGGCCGCGCTGCTGAACCTGCTGCGCCTGGAAGAGCGCGACACACCGCTGGCCGCCATGCGCGCAGGCGATGCCTGCGTGGTCCTGGCGATGGACGGCGCCGATGCCGCGCCCGCGCTCACCTGGGCCGGCAACCGCCTCAGCGGCGAGATCGCGTATGTCGAAGCGGCGCATGCCGCCACGCATTTCGCTCTGCTGGTGCCCGGCCCTGCCGTGGTCTTCGTGCAGGCCACCGCCGAGGGCGTGCACCTGGACGCGACCCCGGCCATGGGAACCGAAGGCCTGCACCGGCTGCGGCTCGACGGCGTGGCGGGCGTGCACCGGCCGCTGCCTGCCGGCGCACCGCGCGACCTGGCCGCCTGGTCCCGGCTCGGGCTGTCCGGGCGCGCATGGGGCGCCGCCCAGCGCGCGTTCGCGCTGGTGGTCGACTACGCCAAGATCCGCCGGCAGTTCGGCCAGGCCATCGGCAGCTTCCAGGCGATCCAGCACAAGCTGGCCAATGTGCACATCGCACTGCAAGGGCTGCAGTTGTGCAACACCAACGCCGCGCTGCAATGCGACCTGGGCACGCCGCAATGGCATTGGTTCAGCGCCGCTGCCTGGGCCCTGGCCGGCAGCAACCTGCGCCTGGCGATGCTGGAGATCCAGCACACGTTCGGCGCCATCGGCTACAGCGAGGAACACGAAGCCCCGCGGCACTTCAAGCAGGTGCACCTGGACGTGCTGCGCCATGGCGGTGGCCGGCGCGCACGGGAAGAGCTGGCCGCCTTCTTCCTCGATGGCGAGGGCGGCACCTTGCCCGAGTACGACCTGGGCGAGGCCGGCAACGCGTTCCGGCACGAGGTGCGGGCCTGGCTGGCCGAGAACTGGGCCGGCCACCAGCGCGAGGCCCACGAGAAGCTCTCGTTCAAGAAGCGCGAATACAACAAGGAGTTCGCCCAGGCGCTGGGCCGCACGGGGTGGGTCGGGCTGTCCTGGCCGCGCCGCTTCGGCGGCCAGGAGCGCAGCGCGCTGGAGCAGATCGCCTTCGTGGAAGAGGTCGAACGCGTCGATGCCCCGCGTGTCGGTGCGCCGGTGCAGGCCGCCATCCTGCAGGTCTACGGCACGCCGGAGCAACAGCAGAGGCTGCTGCCCGAGATCCTGCGCGGCGAGGCCATCTACGGCATGGGCTACAGCGAGCCCGACGCCGGCTCGGACCTCGCATCCATGCGCACGCGCGCCGAGCGCGTGCACGACGAGAAGGGCGATGGCTGGCTGATCAATGGCCAGAAGATCTGGACCACCACCTACTGGGGCGACTACATGCTGCTGGCCGCCCGCACCGACCCCGACGCCAAGCCCCGCCACGCGGGCCTGAGCCTGTTCATCGTGCCGATGGACACGCCGGGCATCACGATCAAGACGTCCACGACGATGTACGGCGGCAGTTTCGCCAACGTGTTCTACGACAACCTGCGCCTGCCTGCCGACGCCATCGTGGGCGAGGTCAACGGCGGCTGGAAGGCCTTGACCGGTGCGCTGGCCACCGAGCGCGGCCTGATCGGCGGCGGGATCGTGATGAAGGTCGCGCGCGCCTTCGAGCTGCTGTGCGCCCACGTGCGCACGGCCGAAGCCCACGGGCGCCCCTTGCGCGACGACGCCCTGGTGCGCGACCGGATCGGCGACCTGGCCGCCCAGATCGAGGCCGGCCGCCAGATGATGATGCACTGCGCATCCCAGGTCGACGGCGGCGAGACGCCCTTGCAGGACGCTGCCGTCAGCAAGGTGTATTCCGGCGAACTCATGGAGCGCTTCGGCGAGGCGGCCCTCGACATCCTGGGCATGGTAGCGACGCTGGGCGAAGGCAGCCCGGGCGCCATCCTGCGCGGCCGCATCGAGCAGAACCTGCGGCATGCGCTGATGTGGGCCATCAGCATCGGCACCAACGAGATCCAGCGCAGCCTGATCGCCCAGCGCGGACTGGGACTGCCGCGGTGAAGCCGGCACGCCATGGTCGGGCATTGCGCGGTACCGATCGGCGACGGACTGGCACTGCGCCACCTGCGGCTGCTCGGACCCGCGCACGCCAGGGGGTGTGACACGGGGGAATCGCTCCGCCGGTGCCACCGGACACCCGCGCAGCTGGCGGCCCCTTCCCATGTGGTGACCCTGGTCCCGTTCGCGAGCGCGCTGCGCGCCATGCAACACGCATTGCGCGACGGGATGATGGCGCTGGGCACGCGGTCGGTGCGCACCATGAGCTCGGCGGGCCGGCGAACGACGTTGGCCGACACTGGTCTTGAGACCGTAGATCCCAGGCATGCTCACGCCACTCCGGCACAGCCGGGCGCCATCGAGAAAAGATCGGCAGCACAACCTGCTCGATCCTGAAGGTTTCCAACGCCCACGACATCTGCTACGTTGTACGTTGGACGCATGAATACCTCTGACGCGCCTGACGGTCCCGGTGGCACACCGTCGCGCAGCACAAGCGCCTGTCATGGCCTGGTCAGAGGATGTTCATCGAACAGCAGCACAGCTGGCACCAGGCTGGCTTCCCAGCCATGGAGAGATCGACCATGCCTATCAATGCGGATCCCAGGCGCAACAAGCGTGCAGTTCCCCCCGGCCCATGGCGCCAGGTGCAGGCCTCGCTACGTGTGCTTGTCCTGTGCGCCTACCCCATCCTCGGGAGTGTGATCGCTGCCTACGTGATTGCTCTCTCCGACCAAGGCCTTGACCTGATGCTCGCGGCGTTGAGCGAGCTGTCGTGGGGACCGGACGATGCGGGTCGAACGCTCGGCAGCGCCTTTCCGTCCACCGCATTGCGGAGCCTTCTGTCCGGCACCTCCGTCGCCGTGGCATCGCTCTCCATCTGGTATGCGGCGCGCCGGCTTGTGTCCCGCAGCTTCCGCTTCTACCCCGTCGACGCCGCAGCCACGCGCACGATCCGCAAATGGCTGCCACGCGTGCTGGCCGCTCTGCCGCCGTTCGCCGCCGGCCTGGGCTACGCGCTCATCGCATCTCGCGCGTACGACACACTCGCCGTCGGCATCTCGACCATGTGGTTTGCAGTCACCGCTGCGCTGCTGGTCGGACTGGCATACCGCCGGGAATGGTTGAGAAAGCTCTCGGCCTCAAGGCCAACATGGATTGCGGCCGTGCGCAACGCGTGGATCGTCGAGCTCGCGCGACGTGTCGGGGCGCTTGCCGATCGAACGCCAAAAGCAAACGATGGCAGTGTGCTCGCCGGTGGCCAATGCCCTGGCGGCCTTCCGGCAGCGGCCAACGAGACCAGCCGGCCACCGTATGGGCCACCGGAGGAAGCGGCCCGTGGGGCGGTCGCGGCAGACCATCCTCTGCAGATCCCTGACGTGACCGCAAGCGATGAGCGACTCTCGCCCGCGACGACGGGGTTCATCCTGCTCGCGTGCTGGGTCTACGTCGCGCTGGCCATCGCCTTCGCGGCCTTCCCTGTCGGCCTGCCGCGCTTGTTCGGTGGCACCGCCCTGATCTTCTTCGGCATCGGTGGCTTGAGCTTCATCGCGACCATGGCGCTGGTCTACTGGCCACTGTCGCGCGGCAAGCCGACGTACACCGCACCCGCCTTCCTCGCGCTGCTGGTGACCGGGATCTGGCTCGACAACCACGGGATGCGGCCCGTTGAAGGCGGCGCGGCTGCACCCGTTGCCCAGTTGCCAAGCGTCCATGCAGCCGGCTGGGCACAGGAACGCGCTGCGCAGGGATGCCCCTCCGGTGATGCGGCGCCGACCCTGTATGTGGCCGCTGCAGGCGGAGGCATCCGCGCGGCCTACTGGACGGCGCGTGTCTTGGAAGAACTGTCGGTGCAGCTCGGCCGCAACTTCGACTGCGCACTGTTTGCGATGTCCGGGGTTTCTGGCGGAAGCCTTGGTGTGAGCGCATTCGCGGCCGTCCACCAGACACTGTTCGCCACGCCCGTCAAGGACACCCCGCCTGCCGGTGGTTCGTCGAGCCAGTACCTTGCCAGCCACAAGCTCGGCCAGGACTTCTTCTCGCCTGCGGTCGCCGGTTTGCTCTTCTACGACGCGGTACAGCGTGTTTTCCCGATCCCCGTCGGTGCGCTGGACCGGTCCCGTGGCCTGGAGAACGCCTTCGCAGATGCGTTCGACGATGTCACGGGCAGCCCGTTCAGGAAGCCGCTGCGTGCGCTCGGCGCCCATGCGGCGCGCACGCCGATGATCTTCCTGAACGCGACCATCGTCGAGGACGGTCGGCGCGCCATCCAGGCCAACGTCAACGTCGAGCAGTTCCTGGACGTGTACGACCTTGGCTGCCCTCGCCTGCCGGCGGACAGGGCACCCAGCACTGCCAGCATCTCGCTCGCAGCCGCCGTGCACAACAGCGCGCGGTTCACCTATGTCAGTCCGGCGGGACGGCTGAAGAATCTGAGCGATTGCACGGGCAAGGGGCCGTTCAGCGATGCGCGCATCGTCGATGGCGGCTACTTCGAGAACTCCGGTGCGGCGACCATCGTCCAACTCCTGAGCGCATTGGATCCCTCCCGCCAAAGCCACGACACCGCTTCCGCGCCACAAGCCCAAGGCCAGGCCGGGATGCGCAACGGCGGCGGCCCACGTCCTGTGCTGCTGCTCATCCGCAACTCGCCAGGTACCGAGCCGTATTGCAAAGGAGAGCTTGCGGACCGTCAGTGCCTGTCGCTCAGCACGCACCGCCTGGAGCGCCAGCCGCTATCGCCGGGCTGGCTGCTTCCGGAGTTGACAAGCCCGATCAACGCCCTGCTGACCACGCGCGAGCAACGCGAACGCCTGGCCGTCGTGGCGGCTGCGCAAGCGTTCCGCAGCCGCAATGGCATCGTCGTGGAGGCGTATCTGCCCGACCTGGAGAAGAACCAGCCGGAACCGCCACTGGGCTGGTCGCTTTCGCCAGAAGTGCGGGACAACCTGAACACGAGCGCAAGCACCATCGTGCGGGGCTGCAAGGAGACCTTGCAGGATCTGTTCGCCGGACGTGCATTGCGCGATCGCTGCGACGACCCGTCCGCTGCCACCAGGGCCGGCGATCCGCAGAAGGCGCTGCCAGGAGGCGCCGCAGGCCAGCTCAGCAGATGAAACCGCCCGTTGAAGCCGCGAAGCGTCCGGGTTCAACGGGCATCGGCAACGCCCGACGTGGCGCCGCTGAACACGGGATTCGATGAACTTGGGGCTGCCGGGCTCATGCCCCGTTGCCGCCCCTCTTCAGCGCAGCTTCCGTGATCGCACGCAGCGTGCCGCGCGTGGTGATGACCTCGGGGTCCAGCACCACCTCGATCAGCGTGCCCTGCGGGCGCTCGAGCGCCGCCAGCAGCTGCGCCTCGAACTCGGCGGTCCGCGTGATGCGCACACCGGCATAGCCATAGGCCTCGGCCAGCTTCACGAAGTCGGGGTTGGCCAGCGCGGTGCCGCTCACATGCTGGGGGTACTCGCGCTCCTGGTGCATGCGGATGGTGCCGAACATGCCGTTGTTGAGCAGCAGCACGATGCTCTTCGCGCCGCATTGCGAAGCCGTTGCCAGCTCCTGCCCATTCATGAGGAAGTCGCCGTCGCCGGCGATCGTGAAGGCCGTGCGGCCGGTCGTGATGGCCGCGGCGATCGCTGCCGGCACGCCGTAGCCCATTGCGCCATTGGTCGGCGCCAGCTGCGTCTTGTGGCCCTTGGCCAGGCCGTGGTGGCGGAAGAACCTGTGCATCCAGCTCGCGAAGTTGCCGGCGCCGTTGGTCACCACCGCATCGGTCGGCAGGTGCTTTTGCAGCAGGCCCACGATGGCCGGCATGTCGATGTCGCCCGGCAGCGCCTGCGGCTGCAGGTTCTCCAGGTAGTCGGCATGGGCCGCCTGGGTCCAGTCCTCCCAGGGCAGGCTGGTCGGCGCCGTCAGCACCTCCAGCGAGCGCGCCGCCGCGTTCATGGTGGCGTTGATCGCCAGGTCGGCCTGGTAGACACGGTTGAGTTCTTCGGCGCTGGCGTGGATGTGCACCAGCTTCTGCACGCTGCGCGGTGCCTGCAGCAGCGTGTAGCCGCCCGTGGTCATCTCGCCCAGGCGCGGGCCGATGGCCAGCACCAGGTCGCTGTCCTTCACGCGCTGGGCCAGCTTGGGATTGAGGCCGATGCCGATGTCGCCGGCGTACTGCGCATGCCAGTTGTCGAAGGTGTCCTGGAAACGGAAGGCATTGCCCACCGGCAAACGCCAGTTCTCGGCGAAGCGCTGCAGTGCCTGCGCGGCCTGCGGCGTCCAGCCACTGCCACCGGCGATCACGAAGGGCCTGCGCGCGGCCAGCAGCATCTCGCGCAGCGTGCGCAGCGCGCCCGGATCGCTCCAGGCCTGCACCGCTTCCACGCGGGGCAGCGGTGCCACATCGACCTCCTGCACCAGCATGTCCTCGGGCAGCGCCAGCACCACGGGGCCGGGCCGTCCGTTCATGGCGGTCGCGAACGCACGCGCCACGTATTCCGGAATGCGCCGCGCGTCGTCGATGCGTTCCACGCGCTTGGCGAAGCCCTTGGTGCTGGGGCCGAAGAAGCTCTGGTAATCGACCTCCTGGAACACCTCGCGGTCGCGCGAATCGCTGGCCACGTCGCCCACGAACAGCACCATGGGCGTGGAGTCCTGGAACGCCGTGTGCACGCCGATCGAGGCGTTGGTGGCACCGGGCCCGCGCGTCACGAAGCAAACGCCCGGCCGGCCGGTCAGCTTGCCATGGGCCTCGGCCATGAAGGCCGCCCCGCCCTCCTGGCGGTTGACCACGAACTGGATGCGCTCGCCGTAGGCGTGGAAGCCGTCCAGCGCCGCGAGATAGCTCTCGCCGGGAACACCGAAGACATGGCTCACGCCCTGCTCGACCAGACACTGCACCAACAAATGACCCGCGATCTGTTTGCTCATGGAATTCCTGTGGGAAGCTGCGTTGCGAAAGACGGCGGCCATTATGGGCCGCGGCCCTCCGGGGCTTGCCTTTATTCACCAATCAGTTAATTATTGAGCCATGAGCGCCACCCCCACGCCCCTCGAACCGCGCACCCGCGATGCCGACCGCTCGCAGCTGATCATCCTGGATGCCGCGCGCGAGGAGTTCGCGCGCTACGGCCTGGCCGGCGCCCGCGTCGACCGCATCGCCGAGCGCGCAGGCATCAACAAGCGCCTCATCTACTACTACTTCGAGAGCAAGGACGGACTGTTCCTGGCCGTCCTGGAGCAGACCTACCTGGACATCCGCGAGGCCGAGAAGCAGCTGCACCTGGAGGAGTTGCCACCGGCCCAGGCCATCCGCCGGCTCACCGAATTCACGTGGGACTACTACCTCGCCCACCCCGAATTCCTGACGCTGCTCAACAGCGAGAACCTGCACCGCGGCGCCCACCTGGCGGAGTCGGCCCGGGTGCGCGAGATGAACTCGCCGCTGATCGACACGCTGGCCCAGATCCTGGAGCGCGGCCGCGCCGAAGGCCTGTTCCGCGGCGGCATCGACCCGTTGCAGCTGTACGTCTCCATCGCCGGCATGGCGTACTTCTACCTGTCGAACCAGCACACGCTGCGGGCCGTGTTCGGCCGCGACCTCATGACCCCCAAGGCGCAGCACGAACGCCTTTCCCACATGTGCGAGGTCGTCCTAGGGTATGTACTTAGAAGCTGACCGCGGGCGCGCGTTGACGCCGGCGCGAACGGGTTTCTAGAATGCGGCAATTCACCAATTGGTGAAAAATCAGCCAACATCCGGAGACCCGACATGACCTTGACCCGCCTGGCCGCCCTGCTTGCCACCGCCCTGCTGCCCGCGCTCGCCGCTGCCCAGGGCGGTTACCCGACCAAGCCGATCCGCGTGGTCGTGCCGTTTGCGGCCGGCAGCACCACGGACATCATCGCGCGCGCCATCACCGACAAGATGGGCCAGAGCATGGGCCAGACGCTGGTGGTCGACAACCGCGGCGGCGCCAGCGGCACCATCGGCCAGCAGGCCGTGGCCACGGCCGCGCCGGACGGCTACACGATCATGATCCACTCGTCGTCGCACACGGTCAGCCCGTCGACCTTCGCCAAGCTGCCGTTCGACACCGTGGCCGATTTCGCCGCCGTCACGCCGATCTCCAGCACGCCCAACGTGCTGGTCATCTCGCCGGCCAAGGGCATCAAGTCGGTGCAGGATCTCGTGGCCAAGGCCAAGGCCGAGCCCGGCAAGATGAACTTCGCCTCGGCCGGCCAGGGCAGCGCCACGCACCTGAACGCCGAGAAGTTCAAGATGGCCGCGCACATCGACGCCACCAACATCCCGTTCAAGGGCTCGGCCGAGGCCGTCACCGAGGTGCTGGCCGGGCGCGTGGACTACTACTTCTCGCCCATCGCGCCCGTCATCGGCCAGATCAAGGACGGCCAATTGCTGGCCCTGGCGGTCGGCTCGCCCAAGCGCGCGAGCGCCCTGCCCGACGTGCCGACCACGGCCGAAGGCGGCGTGCCCGGCTCGGAATTCAACTTCTGGATCGGCATGATGGCCCCGGCCAAGACGCCGCGCGAGGTCGTCAACCGCCTGCACGACGAAGTGCTCAAGGCGCTGGCCAGCCCCGAGGTCAAGGAGCGCTTCACCAAGCTCGGTGCCGACGCCTGGACCATGAAGCCCGAAGAGTTCGACGCCTACATCAAGACCGAGATCCAGGCCAACGCCAAGCTGGTCAAGGCGGCTGGACTCTCGCCCTCCAACTGACCCCCCCGCCCCCTTCATCTCCCTCTCCACGTTCGCAGGAAGTCCGCTATGCCTACCCAACGCCTTGGTCTGATCATGCACGGTGTCACCGGCCGCATGGGCATGAACCAGCACCTGATCCGCTCCATCGTCGCCATCCGCAACCAGGGCGGCGTGACGCTCTCCAACGGCGACAAGGTCATGCCCGACCCGATCCTGATCGGCCGCAACGCCGAGAAGATCGAGGCGCTGGCCAAGGCCCATGGCATCGCGCGCTGGGGCACCAACCTCGAAGCCGCGCTGGCCAACAAGGACGACACGGTGTTTTTCGACGCCGGCACCACCCAGATGCGCCCCACGCTGCTGGCCCAGGCCCTGCGCGCCGGCAAGCATGTCTACTGCGAAAAGCCGATCGCCACCACGCTGGCCGAGGCCATGGAGATTTCCAAGACCGCCAGCAAGTCGGGCCTCAAGCACGGCGCCGTGCAGGACAAGCTGTTCCTGCCCGGCCTGCGCAAGCTGGACATGCTGCGCCGCGCGGGCTTCTTCGGCAAGATGCTGTCGGTGCGCCTGGAGTTCGGCTACTGGGTGTTCGAGGGCGACCTGCAGCCGATCCAGCGCCCGAGCTGGAACTACCGCAGCGAAGACGGCGGCGGCATGATCCTGGACATGATGTGCCACTGGCGCTATGTGCTGGACAACCTGTTCGGCAAGGTGCAGTCGGTCTCCTGCCTGGCGGCCACGCACATCCCCAAGCGCTGGGACGAAGCCGGCAAGGAATACACCGCCACGGCCGACGACGCGGCCTATGCCACCTGCGAACTGCAGGGCCACGGCGGCGAGAACGTGATCGCGCAGCTCAACATGAGCTGGGCCACGCGTGTTCGCCGCGACGACCTCGTGACCTTCCATGTCGACGGCACGCACGGCTCGGCCGTGGCCGGCCTGTCGGACTGCCGCGCCCAGAGCCGCGTGAACACGCCACGCCCGGTCTGGAACCCCGACGTCAAGCAGACCATGAACTTCTTCGACCAGTGGCAGGAAGTGCCCGATTCCATGGTCTACGACAACGGCTTCAAGATCCAGTGGGAGCACTTCATCCGCCACGTGGTCGAAGACGCGCCCTACGCCTGGACGCTGCCCGAAGGCGCCAAGGGCGTGCAGCTGGTCGAGGCCGCGCTGCAGTCGCACAAGGAACGCCGCTGGGTCGACGTGCCCGAGCTGAAGGTCTGACGCCATGGCCCTGTCCATCAAGCTCCCCACGCCCTCTTCGCCGGCAGGCCTGGCCGACTACACCCTGCGCGGCCAGCCGCTGGCCCGCCCGCCCGCAGGCCTGAAGTTCAACCGCATCGCCTACTCGGCCGCGCACGTCGTGGCCGATCCGCTGGCCGCCGTCGACCCCTGGCTCACGGCCGCCGTGGACTGGGACGCCACCATCGCCTACCGCCAGCACCTGTGGTCCCTGGGCCTGGGCGTGGCCGAAGCCATGGACACGGCCCAGCGCGGCATGGGCCTGGACTGGCCCACCTCGCTGGAACTGATCCGCCGTTCGCTGGACGCGGCCAAGGACCACCCGGGCGCCTTCGTGGCCTCGGGCTGCGGCACCGACCACCTGGACATCGACAGCGTCAAGACCGTGGACGACGTGATCCGCGGCTACGAGGAGCAGATGGCCGCCATCGAGAAGCTCGGCGGCAAGCTCATCGTCATGGCCAGCCGCGCGCTGGCCCGCGTGGCCAAGAGCCCGGCCGACTACGAGCGCGTGTACGACCGCGTGCTGTCGCAGGCCAGGCAGCCGGTCGTGCTGCACTGGCTGGGCGACATGTTCGACCCCGCGCTGGCCGGCTACTGGGGCACCAAGGACGTGGATGCCGCGATGGACACGGCCCTGGCCGTCATCGCCGCCAACCCGTCCAAGGTGGACGGCATCAAGATCTCGCTGCTCGACAAGGACAAGGAAATCGCCATGCGCCGGCGCCTGCCCGCGGGCGTGCGCATGTACACGGGCGACGACTTCAACTACGCCGAGCTGATCGCAGGCGACGGCTGGGGCGACCAGCCCCTGCACGGCCAGAGCGACGCGCTGCTGGGCATCTTCGACGCCATCGCGCCGGCCGCCAGCGCTGCGCTGGGCAAGCTGGCACAGGGCCAGCTGGAAGAGTTCCACGCCATCCTGGGCCCCACGGTGCCGCTGTCGCGCCACATCTTTGCCGCGCCCACCCGCTTCTACAAGACCGGCGTGGTGTTCATGGCCTGGCTCAACGGCCACCAGAAGCACTTCAGCATGGTCGGCGGCCAGCAGAGCACGCGCTCGCTGCAGCACCTGGCCGAGCTGTTCCGCCTGGCCGATGCGGCCAACGTGCTGGAAAAGCCCGAGCTGGCCGTGCAGCGCATGCGCGGGTTGCTGGCCGTGCACGGCATCGATTGAGCCCCCGGGGCCGCGAATGGCCCGATCCGCAACATAGGAGACATCCATGCACGTCGTTTCACGCCGGGCCCTGGCGGCCCTCGCCCTCGCGCTTCCGTTCACGGCCGCGCTGGCCGACACCTACCCCAACAAGCCCGTGCGCGTGATCATCCCGTTCCCGCCGGGCGGCACGCTGGACACCGTGGGCCGGCTGCTCGCGCAAAAGCTCAGCGAGCAGACGGGCCAGAACTTCATCGTCGACAACCGGCCGGGCGGCAACGCCACCATCGGTGCGGGCACGGTGGCCAAGTCGCCGGCCGACGGCTACACGCTGCTGTTCAACGCGTCCACGTTCACCACCTCCACGCACTTCCTGAAGACGCCGCCGTACGACCCGGCGACCGACTTCACGCCGATCGCGCTGGTGGCCAAGGCGCCGCTGTCGGTCTCGGTCAACAAGGACCTGCCCATCACCGACGTCAAGTCGCTGATCGCGCATGCCAAGGCCAACCCCGGCAAGCTGAGCTTCGCGGTCGGCTCCATCGCCTCGGCCGGGCATTTCTCGACCGAGCTGCTCAAGAGCAGCGCCGGCCTGAACCTGCAGATCGTGCCCTACAAGGGCTCGGCGCCGGCCTACCAGGACCTGGTGGGCGGCCAGATCGCCGGCTTCGTCGACCCGGTGCTGGGCGCCACCTCGTTCTACAAGAGCGGCCTGCTCAAGATCATCGCCGTCACCTCCAAGACGCGGCTGCCCACGCTGCCCGAGGTGCCCACCGTCGGCGAGACCATCCCAGGCTACGAGTTCTACAGCTGGTATGGCCTGTGGGGCCCGGCCAAGCTGCCGGCCGAGGTCACGGCCAAGCTCAACGCGGAGGTCAACAAGGCGCTGGCCGGCGAGATGAAGGAACGGCTCACCAGCCAGGGCATCCTGCTCGGCGGCGGCAGCCCCGAAGAGTTCGCACGCTTCCAGAAGGACGACACGGCGCGCGCGTTCAAGACCATCGCCGATGCCAACATCCGCCCCGAGTGAGTCCCGTGCCGTCGTGACCGGCAGCAGTGCCGGCATCGGCGCCGCGATTGCCCACACCCTGCTCGCGCAGGGCTGGGCCGTGACGGGCATGGACCGGGCGACGGCGTCCATCGCCCACGCGGGCTACCGGCATGTGCAGGTCGATCTGGCAGACGGTGCCGCCACCGAAACCGCGGCCCGCGCTGCCGAGGGCGCTGAGGCCTTCGTGCACGCGGCCGGCGTGCTGCGCGTGGCACCGCTGGGCCGCCTGCAGCCCGAGGACGGGGCCCTCATGTGGCAACTGCATGTGGACGCGCTGAGCCGCATCGCCAACATCTTGCTGCCCGCCATGGCGCGCGCAGGCCAGGGCCGCGTGGTGCTGGTCGGCAGCCGTGTCGCCAGCGGCGTGGCCGGCCGCAGCCAGTACGCCGCCACCAAGGCCGCCATGCTGGCGCTGGCGCGCAGCTGGGCGGCCGAGGTCGTGGCACAGGGGGTTACGGTCAACGTGGTCTCGCCGGCCGCCACGCGCACCGGCATGCTGGCCGACCCGGCACGCCAGACCGAGAAACCCAGGTTGCCGCCCATGGGCCGGCTCATCGAACCCGACGAGATTGCCGCACTGGTGGGCTTCCTGCTGTCGCCGGCCGCTGCGCCCATCACGGGCCAGGACATCCGCGTCTGCGGTGGCGCTTCGCTATGACCGTCCCCGTCTCACCCGTCGGACTGATCGGGCTGGGCCTCGTGGGCCAGGCCATCGCGCAGCGCCTGCGTGAAGCCGGCATCGCCACGCTGGGCTACGACATCCGCGCCGAGGCGCGTGCAGCGTTCGAAGGTGAAGCAGCCGACAGCGTGCGCTTGCTCGGCGAGCGCTGCGACACCGTGGTGCTGGCCGTGTTCGACACCGGCGGCGTGGTCGACAGCGTCGAGGGCGCGCAAGGCCTGCTGTCGGCAGCAGCGCCACGCACGCAACTGTTGATCGACTGCTCCACGGGCGACCCCGACAAGCTGCAGGCCCTGGCCGGACGCCTGGCCGCACGCGGCCTGGGCTTCATCGAGGCGCCGCTGTCCGGCTCCAGCGAACAGATCGCGGCCGGCGAGGCCACCATGCTGGTCGGCACCGACGCGGCCACCCTGTCCCGCGCAGCACCGCTGCTGGACCGCATCGCCACCACGCGCGTGCACGTGGGGGGTGCCGGCATGGGCGCGCGCGCCAAGCTGGCCACCAACCTCGTGCTGGGCCTGAACCGCGCCGTGCTGGCAGAAGGCATGGTCTTCGCCGAGCGCCTGGGCATCGCACCTGCGGCCTTCCTCGAACTGGTGCTGGCCACGCCCGCGCGCTCCGGCGCGGCCGAGGCCAAGGGCCGCATGATGGTCGAGGAGCGCTTCGAACCGCAGTCGCGCATCCGCCAGCATCTGAAGGACGTGGACCTCATGCTGGCCGCCGCCGCGGCCCAAGGCCAGGGCCTGCCGCTGTCGCAGACCCACGCGGCGCTCATGCGTGCCGCCATCGCGGCCGGCGACGGCGAACTCGACAACGCCGCCATCGTGCGCCAGCTGCGCCGCGAACGCACTCCCCCCACTTCTTCCTGAGCCTTCACCCCATGCGCGATTTCTCTTCCAGCCACGAATGGCTGTCCATGAACACCGCCACCGTGCGCAAGCAGTGGCAGCTGCCGCAAATCATCGACGAGTGCGCACGCCGCGGCATCCGCGCCATCAGCCCCTGGCGCGACCAGGTGGCAGCGGCCGGCCTGGAGGCCACGCGCAGGCAGCTCAAGGAGCACGGCATGCAGCTGTCGGGCTACTGCCGCGGCGGCTTCTACCCGGCCGCCGACGCCGCCGGCCTGGCCGCCGCGCTCGACGACAACCGCCGCGCCATCGACGAGGCCAGGACGCTGGACGCGGCCTGCCTGGTGCTCGTGGTCGGCGCCTTGCCAGGTGCGCTGACCGGCAAGCCGGCCTACACCGACATCGCCCGCGCCCGCAACGAGGTGCGCGACGGCATCGCCGCCTCGCTCGAATACGCACGCGAGGTCGGCATGCCGCTGGCCATCGAGCCGCTGCACCCCATGCAGGCGGCCGAGCGCGCCTGCATCAACACGCTGGAGCACGCGCTGGACCTGTGCGACGAACTCGACCCCGGCCAGACCGGCATGCTGGGCGTGGCCATGGACGTCTACCACTGCTGGTGGGACCCCAAGCTGCAGCAGCAGATCGCGCGCGCCGGCCATGCGAAGAAGACACGCCTGCTGGCCTACCACGTCTGCGACTGGCTCACGCCCACGCGCGACCTGCTCAACGACCGCGGCATGATGGGCGACGGCGTGGTCGAACTGAAGAAGATCCGCGGCTGGGTCGAGCAGGCCGGCTTCGCGGGCTTCGCCGAGGTGGAGATCTTCTCGGAGCTCGACTGGTGGCAACGCCCCGGCGGCGAGGTGCTGGACACCTGCATCGAACGCCACAGAAGCGCCGTGTGAGCGCGGTATAACCGCGCCGTGCATTCCCCCTCCACCCAAGCAGCCGCCAACCGACGCGGCATCTGGATGATGGTGGGGGCCATGGCGGGCTTCGTCGTCAACGACGCCATCGTCAAGCACGTGAGCCAGGGCATGCCCTCGGCGCAGTTGATCTTCCTGCGCGGGGCCTTCGCCTCGCTGCTGGTGTTGGGCCTGGCCTTCGCACTGGGCGCCGGCGGGCAGCTGCGGCAGGTGCTGCACCCGCGCGTGGCCGGGCGTGCGGCTGTCGACGCGTGCGCCACGGTGATGTACCTGCTCTCGCTGTTCCACCTGCCGCTCGGCAACGCCACGGCCATCAACCTGGCGGCTCCGCTGTTCTTGGTGCTGTTCGCGGTCTGGTTCCTGGACGAGCGCCCCGGTGCCGCGCGCTGGCTGGCCGTGGCCGTGGGCTTCGCCGGCGTGCTGTGCGTGGTGCAGCCGCGCGGCGACGGCTTCAACGCCTGGGCGCTGCTGTGCCTGGCGGGCACGCTGTTCCACGCCACGCGCGACCTGCTCACGCGCCGCATCGATCCGGCCATTCCCTCCATCGTGGTCACGCTGGCCACGGCGGTCGCGGTCACCGTGCTGTCGGCGGCCATGTCGCTGGCCCAGGGCTGGCAGCCCTTCGGCCTCGTGCCGCTGGCCTGGCTCGCGGCGGCCTCGGTCTTCCTCGTCGCCGGCTACTTCCTGATCATCCAGTGCATGCGCCAGGGCGAGGTCTCGCTGACGGCGCCGTTCCGCTACTCGGCCCTGCTGTTCGCCGTCGTGCTGGGCTATGTGGTGTGGGGCGACGTGCCCGACGCCTGGGCCTGGTGCGGCATCGCGCTGCTGGTCGGCTCTGGGCTGTACGTGGTGCACGACCAGCGCGGCCGCACGGCACGCGCGCAGCGGATGGCGCTGGACGCGCAGGCCGACTGATTTGCGCATTCGGGCTTTCGGGCCCTTGAAATCATCCACTCACCATCCATATGGATGGCATGAGGATGTTTTCATGACCACCACCAGCTCTGTCGCACGCATCAGCGAGTCCGAGAAACTGACCATCAACCTCGGCTACGTCGATCTGGGCCAGATCGACCTGTTGGTTGCCGAGGGCTTCTACGCCAACCGCAGCGACTTCATCCGCACCGCCATCCGCAACCACCTGGCGACCCACGGCGACGCGTTGCGCCAGGTGGTTGCACGCAAGATGCTGGTGCTTGGACTACAGCAGTTCTCGGTCGCAGACCTCACACGGGCCCGCGAAGCCGGCGAGAAGCTGCAGATCCGCGTGCTGGGCCTTGCCAGCATCGCACCCGATGTGCCGCCAGAGCTTGCGGCGCAGACCATCGAATCGATCACCGTCCTGGGCGCGCTGCATGCGAGCCCTGCCGTCCGCGCCGCCCTGGCCGGACGCATCACCTGAGAACCCCCACCATGAAGCACATGTTCACCGAACTGTTCGGCGAGGCCACCCGCCTGACGCAGGGCGGCCAGCTGCAGGCCGCCACCGACCTGATCCAGCGCACCCTGCGCGACGCCGGCCTGGCCGGCGCGGCGCCCGAGCCACCGCACCCGGCCCGGGGCATGGTGATCGACGCCGAAAGCCGCGTGCTGGAAGACGAGGCGCTGCCGCCCTCCACCGCCCGCAGTGCCGCGCCCGATGGCCAGGCGCCTGCGCCCGCCGCCGAGCAATGGCTGCGCGGCAGCTTCAGCCACCGCGGCCGCACGCTGGCCTACAGGCTCTATGTGCCGCCCACCGAGGCCGGCACGGCCACTGCGCCGCGGCCGCTGCTCGTGATGCTGCACGGCTGCACGCAGGACGCCGACGACTTCGCCGCCGGCACGCGCATGAACCAGCTGGCGCGGGCGGCGGGCATGCTGGTGCTCTACCCCGAGCAGACCCAGCATGCCAACGCGCAGAAGTGCTGGAACTGGTTCAAGACGCAGCACCAGCGGCGCGACCAGGGCGAGCCGGACCTGCTGGCGGCACTGACGCGGCAGATCGCAGGCGCGCATGCGGTCGATCCCGCGCGCGTCTATGCCGCGGGCCTGTCGGCAGGCGGTGCCATGGCCGACATCCTGGGCCGCAGCCATGCCGACCTGTTCGCCGCCGTCGGCGTGCACTCGGGCCTGCCGCTCGGCGCGGCGAGCGACCTGCCTTCGGCCTTGTCGGCGATGCGCAGCGGCCCCGCTGGCGTGGCGACCACCGATCTGCCGGGATGCCCGGTGATCGTCTTCCATGGCGGGGCCGACACCACCGTCCACCCGGCCAATGGCGCCGCCGTCCTGCGTGCAGCCCGCCCCCGCGACGGTTCCGCGCCCGAGATCGCCAAGGGCCGAGCGCCGAACGGCCAGGCCTTCACCCACACCGTCTACCGCGGCCCGGACGGTCGCAGCCGGGCCGAGCACTGGGCGCTCGACGGCCTGGGCCATGCCTGGTCGGGCGGCAGCCCGCAGGGCAGCTACACCGCGCCGGGCGGCGTGGATGCCAGCGCCGAGATGCTGCGCTTCTTCCTGTCGCACAGGCGTCCTTAGCCGCCAGAGGGCCGGTGCACGCGGCCTAGAATCTCCTGGCGCCGACCTCCACGGGCCGGCGCAAAGCGTTCTCAGGGCGGGGTGCAATTCCCCACCGGCGGTGATGGCGGGGCAACCCGCACAAGCCCGCGAGCGCCTTGCACGCCACCGTGCAAGGGTCAGCAGATCCGGTGCGATCCCGGAGCCGACGGTTGGAACGTGTTCGGTCTCGAACACGCTCCTAAAGTCCGGATGAAAGAGAGCGCGATCGCGGTGCCCGCGCGCGTCTGCCATGGACGCGTGCAGGCGGTTGCTTTCGTGCGCCCTGATTCAGGCCAACCTTGTTCCAAGGAAACACCATGAGTCAGCTCAACGACCTTCCTCTGTCTTCCCACACCGGCGGCGACCAGCGCCGCATCGCCTTCGTCGAGGCGCAGTGGCATTCCGACATCGTGCACCAGGCACGCGACGCCTTTCTCGCCGAGATGGAACGCCAGGGCGTGCCGCGCGAGCGCATCGACGTGCTCGACGTGCCCGGCGCGTTCGAGATCCCCCTGCATGCCAAGCGGCTGGCCCAGTCGGGCCGTTATGCCGCCGTGGTGTGCTGCGCGCTCGTGGTCGACGGCGGCATCTACCGCCACGAGTTCGTGGCCAACACGGTGGTCAGCCGCCTGATGGACCTGCAGCTCGAAACCGGCGTGCCCATGCTGTCGGCCGTGCTGACGCCGCACCACTTCCACGAGCATGTGGAGCACCGCAAGTACTTCCACCAGCACTTCGCGGTCAAGGGCACGGAGGCCGCGCACGCCTGCGTGCAGACGATCGCCGGGCTGCAGCGCCTCGATGCGCTGCTGGCGGCCTGAGAAGGTGTCCGCCCCGGTCCGGGAACCTGGACAGGGGGCGGACGCGTTCTAGCGCCGCAGCAGTTCGGGCAGCGCCGACGCCAGGATCGCCACGCCCGAGGCCGTCAGCAACCCGAGCACGAGGCGGCGGAAGGCCGCCTCGGACAGCCCCTGGTACAGCCGCGCGCCCAGCAGGACGGGCACCAGCACGGCCGCGGCCACGATGGCCAGCAGCGGCAGCATGGCGGCCGTGAGGTGTCCGCCCAGCACATGCAGCGCGAGCGCCACGCTGAGCATGGCCAGGTTGAAGTTCTGGATGACGGCGCGCTGCGCATCGCGCTCGAATCCGCGCAAGGTGCACCACAGCGTGGGCACCGTGCCGGACAGTCCGCCGATGCCGCCCATCACGCCGCCCACCAGGCCTGCCAGCGCATCGCCCAGCCGCCCACCGCCGATGCGCGGCAGCCGCGCGGACAGCAGCATCGTCGGGCACCAGACCACCAGCAGCAGCCCGAGCGCGGCCTTGAACACCACCACGTCCAGCCGCGGCAGCAGCCACAGCCCCAGCGGCACGCCGCACAGCCCGCCGGCCAGGAAGGGCCAGAGCAAGGCCTTGTCGGGCAGGCGGCGCTGCGTGAAGGCCGCGATCACCTGGCCGGTCCAGCCGCCGAAGATCGCCAGCGAGGCGGCCAGCAGCGGATCCAGCGTCCAGGCCCAGACCGACAGCGAGACCATGCTGAACGCAAAGCCCGACAGGCCCTGCACGAAACCCGCCAGGGCCGCGCCGATGGCGACCCAGGCAACCAGCGCGACCGACATCCGGCGCTAGCGGGACATCAGGCCGGCGCCAGCGCCGTGCGCCGCGCGCGGCCCACGTTGAACGCACTGGCGATCAGCACGGCCTGCACGACCGCCAGGCCGAAGAACACGCTGCCGTAGCGCCCGTGGTCCATCAGCGGGCCGAACACCAGCGGCGCGAGGGCCTGGCCGATGTCCAGGCCCGAGTAGACGACGCCGTAGACGCGGCCGCTCGCATTGGCCGGCGTGGCGCGCTTGACGATCATGTCGCGCGAGGGCCCGGCGATGCCCGCGCCCAGCCCCATGAGGCCGAACATCACCGGCACCATCCAGGCCGGCGGATGCGCGAGGCCCAGCGCCAGCGCCACGCAGGCCGCAAAACCGAAACCCAGTGCCACCAGCTTCTCGCAGCGCGTGGGGTCCGACACCAGGAAGCCGCCCGCCACCATGGCCAGCGCGCTGCAGACCATGTAGACCGTCAGGCACAGCGCGGCCTGCGCCACCGGCACGGCGTGCAGCTCGCGCGCGGCGCCGGGTGCGAAGACCTGCACGATGCCCAGCGCCACCGCGTAGAAGAAAAAGAAGCCGAAGCACATCCAGACCGCGGGGATGCGCAGGAAGCCGAAGCTGCTGTCGGCCGCGGCGGCGCCGGGCCTGGCCGGGGCGGCCGCGGGCAGCGCCAGCTTGTCGCGGTTGAGCAGCAGCACCGCCAGCACCGCGAACGCGAAGATGCCGGCGCACACCAGCGCCGTGCGCCAGGAGGTGGCAATCGTGATCGGCACCAGCATGGCCGGCGCCACCGCCCAGCCCAGGCTGCCCGTGATGCCGTGCACGCTGTAGCCATGCCCGAGCCGCGCGGCGCTGACCTTGCGGTTCAGCAGCGTGTAGTCCACCGGGTGGAACACGCCGTTGCCGATCCCGGCCAGCACAGAGAACAACGCCAGCATCCAGTACTGCGTGCTGGACGCATAGCCGAAGGCCGCCAGCCCGAGCAGCGCGAGACCGGCGAACAGCACCGGCCGCGGGCCGAAGCGGTCCACGACGAAGCCCGAGGCCGCCTGCACCGCACAGGACGTGACGAAGAACAGCGTCATCAGGAAGCCGAGTTCCGCGTAGCCCACGCCGAAGTCGTCCTTCAGCCATGGAAACAGCGGCGCCAGCAACAACTGGCTGAAATGGCTGACCAGGTGGGCAATGCCGACCAGGCCGATCACGTGGGCGTCTTGTCTCAGGCTCGCCTTGCCCGCCGGCAGGGAGGCCGCTGTCGTCGTCGTCATGGGGCGGAATGCTACGCCTGCAGAAATACGACGAAAGGACAGGATTCGTCGAATACCGGACAATCTGCGCATGGCCCAGCGACATCCTCGCCTCGAACCCGTCGGCGACACCGACCCCTTCACGCCCGACCCCGCGCGCCCGGTGCGCGTGCGCGCGCGCAGCATGCCGGCCGACACGCACTTCGAGCCGCACCGCCACCCGTGGGCGCAGCTGGCCTTCTGCGCCACCGGCACCCTGCGCGTGCGCGCACTGCCCGAGGGCGAGCGGCTGGATGAGCTCACCTACATCGTGCCGCCCTCGCGCGCGGTGTGGATCGCGCCCGGCCAGCTGCACTGCATCGATGTGCTGGAGGCGGCCGAATTCCGCACGCTGTACCTGCACGCCAGCCTCACGCCCGCGGGCTGGAGCGGCAGCCGCATGATCGTGGCCTCGCCGCTGCTGCGCGAGCTGGTGCAGGCGTTGGACGCGCAACCCCTGCGGCCCGGGCGCGAGGCCTTGCTGATGCCGCTGGTGCACGACGAGATCACGCATGCCGACCCGCAGGCCCTGGCCGTGCCCATGCCGCATGCGCAGCATGGCGACAAGCGTCTGCGCGCACTGTGCGAGGCCGTGGTGCGCGCGCCCGCGGCACGCACGCTGCTTGCCGACTGGGCCGCCGACGTCGGCGCCAGCGAACGCACCATCGCGCGGCTGTTCCAGGCCGAGCTGGGCACCAGCTACCAGCAGTGGCGCCAGCAGGCGGCCCTGGCCCACGCGCTGCCGCTGCTGGCCCAGGGGGCGTCGGTGGCGCATGTTGCCGCGGCGACCGGCTATGCCAGCGAAAGCGCGTTCTCGGCCATGTTCAAGGCCGCCATGGGGCAGCCGCCCAGCAGCTTCCAGGGGCGCTGAGGCGACGCGGCTGCGACTCATCGCTTTTCCGAACGGGGATCGATGAACTTAAATCGCTTTTGGATCAGCCGGCTTGCTTTGAGAATCGCGGCCATCCCATCCCCCAACCCCTGCGAGGCCCCGACATGAAGCACTTTTCCTCCCTGACGATCGCCATGGCGGCCGCCCTCGCCTGCGGCCATGCCGCGGCCCAGTCCGACACGCTGGCCAAGATCAAGTCCAGCGGGGCCATCACCATCGGCGCGCGCGACAGCCAGATCCCGTTCTCGTACAAGCCCACCGGCGGCGGCGACCCGACCGGCTTCACGAACGATATCTGCCTGAAGATCGTCGATGCCGTGAAGGCCCAGCTCGGCCTGCCGAAGATCGAGGTGCGCTACATGATCCTGACCTCGACCAACCGCATCCCGCTGCTGACCAACGGCTCGGTCGACCTGGATTGCGCCACGACCACCAACACCGTGCAGCGCCAGCAGCAGGTGGCCTTCGCGCCCAGCCACTTCGTGACCAGCATCACGGCGGCAGTGAAGAAGAACTCGGGCATCCAGGCGTTCGCCGACCTGAACGGCAAGACCGTCTCCACCGTGGCCGGCAGCACGGGCGTGCAGCTGCTGCGCAGCTACAAGCGCACGGGCAACATCGAGGTGCAGGACCTCGCGGCCAAGGACACGGCGGACGGCTTCCTCATGATGGCCTCGGGCCGCACGGCCGCCTACATCCTGGACGACGTGCAGCTGGCCGGCCTGATCGCCACCTCGCCCAATCCCGAGGATTTCCGCATCCTCACGCAGGAATCGCTGCGCCAGGAGCCCTACGGCATCATGTACAGGAAGGACGATCCGGCCTTCAAGGCGCTGGTGGACAAGACCGTGACCGAGACCATGGCCTCCGGCGCCATCAACGAGATCTACGCCAAGTGGTTTCTGCGGCCGATCCCGCCCAACAATGCCAACCTGAACTTCCCGATGACCGACGCGGTCAAGGCGATCTACAAGGCACCGAACAGCGACGGGGTCTGAGCCCAGTGGTCAATCGCCCTGGAACATGCGTGAGAAGTCGCAGCTTTCCTGGGCCAGCATGACCACCGAGGCCAGCAGCGAACTGCGGTGCTCTCCCTTGTACATCGCCACGTAGGGCACGGCCGGCAGCGCCGGCGTGACGTCCAGCAGCGCCAGCAAGCCGCCCTGCAGCATGGGCGCCACGGCCTCGCGCGGCAGGTAGCTCACACCCAGGCCCGAGACCGTGAGACCGATCAACGCCACCAGGTTGTGGACCACGATGGGCTTGGCAGGCTGCACGCCCAGGTTCTTCATCCAGCTGTCGTACAGCAGGCCGGTGCCCGAACGCGGGCCCTGCAGCAGCAGCTGGTACTGCGCAAGCTCGTGCAGGCGGATGCGCCGGCCGGCCTCGACCAGGCCGGGCTTGCACATCCAGGCGCTCTCGACCGCGCCCACCTGCTTGCTCGGGATGCGCGTGTCGGCAAACGCATCGGGCACCACCACTAGGTCGAGCTCGTCGGCCAGCACCTTCTCGCGCAGGTTGACGCTGCTGTCCACATCCGGCTCCAGCGTGACCTGCGGGTAGTGCACCTGGATCAGCTCGACCCAGCGCGGCAGCCAGGTCATGGCGGTGAGCTCGGTCACGCCGATGCGCACGCGGCGCGCGACGACCTCGGCGCGGCCGAACTGCTCGATGGCGGCATTGCGCTGGTCCAGCAGGCCCTTGGCCAGCACGAACATCTCTTCGCCCTTGTCGGTCAGCCGCGCCGAGCGCTGGCTGCGGTCGAACAGCGCGGTGTCGAACGCCTGCTCGAGTTCGTGCACGCGCTTGGACACGGCCGACTGCGAGGTGTGCAGCTTCTGCGCCGCCAGCGCGAAGCTGCCCAGTTCGCCGATCCAGTAGAGCGCTTCGAGTTGCTTGAAGGTCATCATCGCCAGGCCTTGAAAGAACACTTTTCCTCTTGGAATCGTATCCATAAATATCGCTTTTAGAAATGCTGCACGCCCCGCAGAATCTGTCCATCCCACCAGGACCCAACCCATGACAGCCCCCCAAGGCGAACTCTTCTCCAGCGCGCTGCAGGCGCAGATCAAGTCCCGCTTCCTGCACGTGGACCACGACCTCGGCGGCCGCGAACGCCTGTTCTTCGACAACGCGGGCGGCTCGTTTCGTCTCAAGGCCGCGGTGGAGCAGTTCGCGCGCATCGACGCCGTGCCCGACAACCCCGAACGCATCCACGAAGCCGCCGTGTTCCTGCAGCAGGTGCAGGCCCAGGGCACGCAGGACCTGCGCACCGTGCTCAACGCCGAGGGCGGCAGCGTGTATGCGGCGCTGACCGCCTCGGGCGCCATGTTCGACATGGTGCGCGCCATCGCCGAGAACGTGCCCGGCACCAACATGGTGACCACCGTGCTGGAGCACCCCTCCTCCTTCGATGCCATGCAGCTGTATGCCACGCGCACCGGCCGCGAACTGCGCGTGGCGCCGTCCAACCCGGTCACGGGCGGGGTGGACGTGGACGCCATCTGCGCCCTCGTCGATGCCGACACCGCGCTGCTCAGCGTGATCTACGCCTCCAACATCTCGGGCGCCAAGCTCGACATCGCCGAGATCGTGCGGCGCGCGCGCGCCATCCAGCCGGAGCTGTACATCGTGGTCGATGCCGTGCAGCACGCGCCGCACGGCCTGATCGACCTGTCGAAGACGCCGGTCGACGGCATCAACATCGCGCCCTACAAGTTCTTCGGCTGCCGCGGCTCGGGCCTGGCCTGGCTGTCGGACCGTGCGGCCCTGCTGCCGCACCACAAGCTCGCGGCCAAGAAGCCGGACTTCTGGGACCTGGGCAGCGCCGCGCCCTGGCAGTTCGCGGTGATGAGCGAGATCGTCGACTACGTGTGCTGGCTGGGCACGCAGTCCGGCGAAACCGGCGACCGGCGCGCGCTGTTCGCGCGCGGCATCGAGAAGATCGAACTGCACGAGCGCGCACTGCTGGCACGCCTGCTCGACGGCAGCGACGCGGCGCCGGGCCTGCGCCGCCTGCCGGGCGTGCAGGTGTTCCTGGACTTCGAGGACCTGTCCAAGCGCGACCTGATCCTGGCCATCGGCATCGAGGGCCTGGAGCACGCCCAGGCCGTGCGCGAGTACGAGCGCCGCGGCGTGGTGGTCTACGAGCGCGTGGCCACGAGCCTGT
Organism: Pseudorhodoferax sp. Leaf274; assembly: GCF_001422445.1. Classification (GTDB taxonomy): domain Bacteria; phylum Pseudomonadota; class Gammaproteobacteria; order Burkholderiales; family Burkholderiaceae_C; genus Pseudorhodoferax. Next base: position 226,616 of record NZ_LMNA01000029.1, on the reverse strand, counting down.
ATTCCAGGCGCATGCTGGAATCGTTCGGCCTGGCCGGCGCCGTGCGCGTGTCGCCGCTGCACTGCCACGGCACGGACGACGTGGACCGCTTCCTGCGCGTCACGCGGGAGATCGCGAAGGCTTTTGCCTGAGTCGGTTCGATCAACCGGCCAGCGCCACCCCGCCCGCCAGCCGCTCGGTGACGGCCCCGTGCACCGCGGGCGGCGCCTCCCGCAGCAACGCGGGCCAATCCGCCTGCGCCTGCCGCACCAGCTGGCGCGCAATGCGCAGCAGATTCGGCACGCGCAGCAGCCGCGCGGCCTTCAGCATGGCTTCCAGCTGGTCCCAGCCGAAGGCGCGCAGCCGCGTGTCGATGGCGCGGTTCACGGCGTAGTCGTGCGGGCCCACGTCGGCGAACAGTGCGCTGACGCAGACCGGGTCGTACAGCGGCGCCAGCACCGGCTGGCGCGCGTCGGGGTACAGCAGCGCCCAGTTCTTGAGGTGGGCGTCGGTGTTGCCCAGCAGGATGAACGCGACGAAGCGGGCCATGAACTCGCGCACGTCCGGCGCGGGACGGGCCGAGTAACGGTCCAGCACCTGCAGCATGGTGGCGTAGTCGCGCACCATCTCGCGGCCGTACTTGTGCTGCGGCGGGTACTGCAGCGCCTGGGCGAATTCCTCCATGTGGATGCGCTGGCCGTCGGGGCCGCGGTCGAAGCGCTGCACGGCCAGGATCTGGTCGAACGGCAGCTGCTCGGGCAGTTCGGCGTCGGCGCGCGAGATCGCGCGGGCCTGGGCGCAGGCCAGGCCCAGCGCCCCGCACAGCCGGTAGCCCGCCATCTCGTTGGCCACCAGGTCGGGGTGCCGTGCCGTGGGCAGCTTGAGGATGAAGGCACCGGCCTGGCCGTGGCGGCGCACCAGGTAGCGCCTGCCGTCCTGCACGGCCGAGAACTTGGTCACCACGCCGGGCAGCGCGGCCGCGTCCTCCACGGGCTCCTCGACGAAGCCGGGCTCCAGCACGTCCAGGCCCAGGGCCGTGTGCCAGTGCCGCACCACGTCGGGAATGCCTTCGCGCGCGGGCACGGGCTCGACCTCGATGGCGCCCATGAGGTCGTGGCCGGCGGCGGCCAGCAGCTCGAACTCGTCGTCGGGGCCACAACGGCGCTCGCGCGCCAGCCGCTCGCGGTTATGGCCCTCGGGCAGCAGGTTGGCGAAGTAGGCCGGCCAGCGCCCGCCCAGTTGCACCAGGCGGGCGTCGTGCGGCGCGGCGAGGATGGCGCGCGTGTCGTCCTCGCGCTCGCCGCGGAAGGCCAGCGACAGCGTGGGGCGCTGCGGATCGGCGATGTAGTCGGCGTCGAACGAGGCGCGCATGATGTCGCCGTACTGCGAGAGGTAGCCGATGGCGCGCCGGCTGCGGTCGGGCAGGTGCAGGTGCATCCGCAGATAGCGGATGGCGGTGCTCATCCTCCGGGCCCACCGTGCTGGCGGCCGATGGTGTCGACCACCGAGGGCGGCGCGCCGGCCCCGGCGGGCTGGCCCAGCAGCCGACCGCCGGCGCGCACGAAGGCCTCCAGCTCGGGCCGCAGCGTGGCGGGCACGGCCAGCGCCTCCAGCCCCAGCACGCGCGCCATCTCCAGCAGCGAGGACAGGCGCGGGTCGATGTCGCCGCTCTCGATGCGCTGCACCGTCATGCGCGACAGCCCTGCCGCGGCCGCCAACGCTGCCTGGGTCATGCCGCTGTGTTTGCGGGCCTGCACGAGTTGCGCCACGATGCTCATTTCAACGATCTTTCTGGCCTGTAAGAGTATTAATTGTAGCAATTTTAGTGGATTGCACATTCTGCTACGCAATCGATCTCAAAAGAGCTCTCTACGGCTCATCCCACAAAGACCAGTTGCGGATCGGGGCATCCCGACACAGGCCCAACCGCCCTTGTCCTACAGTGTCCCCCCGGGGTGCGGGGTACACATGGGCCCTCACCTTTGTCACCCTGACCCACCATGAACGCCACGCGCTGGACCAGCGGCAACGAGCTTGAACTTCTGGAAAACGGCGAGCAGTTCTTCCCCCGCGTCTTCGAGGCCATCGCCAACGCCCGCCAGGAAGTCGTGCTGGAAACCTTCATCCTGTTCGAGGACAAGGTCGGCCTGGCGCTGCACGAGGCCTTGCTGACGGCCGCCAGGCGTGGCGTGCAGATCGACGTGACCATCGACGGATTCGGATCGCCGGACCTGTCGGACCGCTTCATCGGCAGCCTGTGCGAAGCCGGCGTGCGCGTGCACGTGTTCGACCCTGGCCTGCGCATCTGGAAGTGGCGCACCAACATGCTGCGCCGCATGCACCGCAAGATCGTCGTGGTCGATGCCGAGCTGGCCTTCATCGGCGGCATCAACTATTCGGCCGACCACCTGATGGATTTCGGCCCGCAGGCCAAGCAGGACTACTCCGTGCAGATCCGCGGGCCGCTGGTGGGCGACATCCACCGCTTCGTGCATGCCATGCTGGCAGAGGGCCTGCGCCACCAGACGGGCATCAAGCGCTGGTTCAGCCACCGCGCGTTGATGCGCCAGCGCGCGCGCGCGCTGCCGCCGGCCGGCGACGCCCAGGCCATGCTGGTCACGCGCGACAACACGCACCACACCGACGACATCGAGCGCTACTACCGGCTCGCCATCCGCGCGGCGCGCGAGCACGTGACGATCGCCAACGCCTACTTCTTTCCCGGCTACCGGCTCATCCGCGAACTACGCCGCGCGGCCAAGCGCGGCGTGCAGGTGCGGCTGATCCTGCAGGGCGAACCCGATATGCCCATCGTCAAGGTCGCAGCGCAGATGCTTTACCACCACCTGGTGCGCGCCGGCGTGGAGGTGTACGAATACTGCGAGCGCCCGCTGCACGGCAAGGTGGCGCTGGTGGACGACCGCTGGGCCACGGTGGGCTCCAGCAACCTCGACCCGCTGAGCCTGGCGCTGAACCTGGAGGCCAACGTGCTGATCCACGACCAGGCTTTCAACCGCACCCTGCGCGAGCGGCTGGACCACCTCGTCGACAACGCCTGCAAGCAGATCGACCGCGCCAGCATCGGCGAGCCCAGCGGCTGGCAGCTGATGCGCAGCTATGTGGTGTTCCACGTGCTGCGCCGCTACCCGAGCTGGCTCGGCGGCCTGCCGCGCCACAACCCCAAGCTGGTGCCGGCCCTGGAGACCGACGCCCTGGTCGAGGCCTGCCCCGTGGCAGCCCGGGAGGCCACGCCATGAGCGCCGCGCCGGGCCGCCCCGCGCAAGCTCGCTTCCGCCTGGCGGGACGGGCCGCAGGCCGAAGGGTGCACCCATGAGCACCGCCGGGGTGGGTGCCACGGCAGCCGACGCCACCGCGCGGCGGCAGCCCCTGCGCGCGCGCCCCTGGTGGCCGTGGCTGCGCAAGGGCTTCTGGCTCGCCTTCTTCGCGCTGCTGGGCTACCTGCTGGTGACGCAGGCCCGCAGCATCGCCTGGGACGAGGTGGGCCAGACCCTGCAGGAACTGCCCCTGCCCGTGCTGCTGGCCGCCGGCGGCCTCGCGCTGGCCAGCCATCTGCTGTACGCCACCTTCGACCTGCTCGGCCGGCGCGCCGTCGGCCACAGCCTGCCGGCACCGACGGTGATGCTGGTCACCTTCATCAGCTACGCGTTCAACCTCAACATGGGCGCGCTGGTCGGCGGCGTGGCATCGCGCTACCGGCTGTACGGCCGGCTCGGGCTGGACGAGATGCAGGTCACGCGCATCATGGCGCTCAGCATGGTCACCAACTGGCTGGGCTACCTGCTGCTGGGCGGCCTGGCCTTCGCGCTGTTCCCGCCGTCCCTGCCGGCCGACTGGGACATCAGCGATGCCGTGCTGCAGATCGCAGGCGGCCTGCTGGCCGCCATGGCCCTGGGCTACGTGGCGGCCTGCGCGTTCTCGCGCAAGCGCAGCCTCTCGCTGCGCGGCCAGACCTTCACGCTGCCGTCGGGCCGCACGGCGCTGCTGCAGCTGGCCATGTCCTGCCTGAACTGGTCGCTCATCGCCGGCACCATCTTCGTGTTGCTGCAGGGCCGCGTCGATTACGCCACCGTGCTCACCGTGCTGCTGCTAGCCGCCGTGGCCGGCGTCGTCACCCATGTGCCGGCCGGGCTGGGCGTGCTGGAGGCGGTGTTCGTCGCGCTGCTCGGCACGCAGGTTCCGCCCGCGCAGCTGATCGGCACGCTGCTGGCCTACCGCGCGCTGTACTACCTGGCGCCGCTGGCGCTGGCCGTGCTCGCTTTCCTCGCCCTCGAGATCCGCCACAAGGACCGCTCCCGCAACGCATGACCCAGGCCACCGACTTCTCCTTTGCCCCGCTGCTGGACGCCGGCACGTCCGCCCTGTTTCTGGACTTCGACGGCACGCTGGTCGAGCTGGCGCCCGAACCGGACGCCATCGTGATCCCGCCCGACCTGGTGTCGCTGCTGGCTGCCCTGCGCGAGCGGCTGGGCGGCGCGCTGGCGGTGGTCTCCGGCCGTTCGGTCGGCGCCATCGACACCTTCCTGCACCCGCTGGACCTGCCTGCCGCCGGCGTGCATGGCAGCGAGCGCCGGGCCGCCAACGGCAACCTGGTGCTGCTGCCCACGCCCTCGCTGGACACCATCGAGCAGGCCGCCGCGCAGCTGCTGCAGCAACACCCGGCGCTGGCCGTGGAGCCCAAGCGCGGCGCCGTGGCGCTGCACTACCGGCAGGCGCCGCAGCTCGAAGATCTGTGCCGCCGCACCATGGAGGCCGCCGTGGCCGCCTCGCCCGGCGTCACGCTGCTGCACGGCAAGATGGTGTTCGAGGCCAAGTCCTCGCTGGCCAACAAGGGCAAGGCGCTCGGCGCCTTCCTGGAGGAGCCGCCCTTCGCCGGCCGCAAGCCCGTGTTCCTGGGCGACGACACCACCGACGAACCCGGCTTCCAGGTCGCCCAGAAGCTGGGCGGCACGGGCATCAAGGTCGGTGCCGGCGAGACCCTGGCGCAGCACCGCATCGCCGGCCCTGCCGCCGTGCGCGCCGGCCTCGCAGCCTGGCTCGCCCGCTGATCCGCACATCGAATCCCTCCAACGCCTGCCAAGAAAAGGAACAACGCGTGGCCCGTCTCGTCTGCATCTCCAACCGTGTCGCCGATCCCCGCAAAACCGAGGCCGGCGGCCTCGCCGTCGCCCTGTCGGGCGCATTGCAGGCCAATGGGGGCATGTGGTTCGGCTGGAGCGGCAAGATCCTGCCCGGCGCAGGCGCCACCCCGGAGGACACGCCCGTGCACCAGCAACAGGCAGGCAACGTCACGCTGGCCACGCTGGACCTCTCGCAGTGGGACCACGACGCCTACTACCTGGGCTACTCCAATGCCGTGCTGTGGCCGGTGTTCCACTACCGGCTGGACCTGGCCGACTTCGACGCCGGCTACATCGACGGCTACCGCCGCGTGAACCAGCTGTTCGCGGCCAAGCTCATGCCGCTGCTCAAGGACGACGACATCGTCTGGGTGCACGACTACCACCTGATCCCGCTGGCCAGCGAGCTGCGCGCGCTGGGCTGCCGCAACAAGATCGGCTTCTTCCTGCACATCCCGCTGCCGCCGCCGCAGATCTTCACGGCCATCCCCGCGCACGACTGGCTGGCCCAGGCCCTGTTCGCCTACGACCTGGTGGGCTTCCAGAGCGAGGCAGACCTGGAGCACTTCAACCGCTACGCCGCCACCGAATCGCGTGCCGAAGACCGTGACGGCGACGGCCGCCGCTGGCGCGCCTTCGGCCGCACGCTGCGCACCGAGGCCTTCCCGATCGGCATCGACGTGGAGGAGTTCGACGCGCTCACGCATGCGCACGACGCCACCGAGATGTACCGCCGCATGCGCGAGGAGTACTCGCGTCGCCAGCTGCTGGTGGGCGTGGACCGGCTCGACTACTCCAAGGGCCTGCCGCAGCGGCTGCGCGCGTTCCGCGAGCTGCTGCGCCGCCACCCGGACAACATCCGCCGCGCCACGCTGATCCAGATCGCCGCGCCCAGCCGCGAGGACGTGGACGCCTACGGCGACATCCTGCGCGAACTCGAAAGCCTGGCCGGCTCCATGAACGGTGATTTCGGCGAGCTCGACTGGATTCCCGTGCGCTACATGCACCGCACCATGGCGCGCAAGCGCCTGCCCGGGCTGTACCGCGCGGCGCGCGTGGCCCTGGTCACCCCGCTGCGCGACGGCATGAACCTCGTGGCCAAGGAATTCGTCGCGGCGCAAGACCCCGAGGACCCCGGCGTGCTGGTGCTCTCGCGCTTCGCGGGCGCGGTGGAGCAGATGCGCGAGGGCGCAGTGCTGGTCAACCCCTACGACAGCACCGCCACGGCCGACGCGATCCAGTTCGCGCTGCAACTGCCGCTGGCCGAACGCCGGCGCCGCCACCAATACCTGATGGCCAACATCCGGCAGTTCGACGTGCACTGGTGGTGCCGCGCGTTCCTGGACGAACTCTCGGCGACCGATGCGCAGCAGACTGGGCCGGACTGGCTGCGGCTGTAGGGCCGGTTTGTCCGCCAAGGTGCGGACGGTGCCGCAGACCGGCACTTGACGCGGCGGGCCGGCCTTCCACAATCGGCTGCCAATGCATTCCGCGGATACCAGCAACGCGCCCCTGGAGGCTGCCCACGGGCGGCGCGGGCCGGCGACGCCGCCGCGCCGGCGCAGCCAGCGCGAATGGGCGCTGTGGACATTGCTCTGCCTGCTGGCCCTGGGGCTTGCGGTGCATACCGCCTGGACCTCGCGCGAGCGCACGGTCCAGCAAGACCTGGAACGGCTGCAGGGCCAGGCGCAGGCCGTGGAACTGCACATCACGCGCCAGCTGCAGGCGATCAACGATGCGCTGGCGGGCGCGCGCCTGCTGCTGCCCGAGAACCTGGGCCAGTCCCACCCGGTGCCATCGCAGTTCAAGCTGATGGTCGACGCCATGCCCGGCGTGGGCGGCATGCAGCTGACCGACCGGCACGGCCGGGTGGTCGCCGCCAGCCAGGCGGAGCTGACCGGGCGCGACGTGAGCCGCAGCGCCTATTTCGCCACCGCGCGCGACGGCGGCAGCGGCAAGACGCTGTATGTCTCGCCGCCCTTCCGCTCGGTGCTGGGCAACTTCACCACGGTGCTGTCGCGCGCGCTGTACGAGCCCGACGGCAGCTTCGCCGGCGTGGTCAGCGCCTCGCTCGACGTGGGCTACTTCGAGGTCGTGCTGCGTTCGGTGCTCTACGCGCCGGATGCCCGCGCCAGCCTCGTGCACGGCGCCGGCATCGTCATCGTGAGTTCGCCCTTCGAGGAGGCGCCCCCGGGCACCGACCTGGACCAGCCCGGCTCCATGTTCCGCGCCCACATGGCCAGCGGGCGCGCCCACAGCCTGCTGCATGGCCGCGCGGTGGGCAACGGCGAGCCGCGCATGATGGCCATGCGCAGCGTGGCGCCGCCCGCGCTGCACCTGGACCAGCCGCTCGTGGTGCGCATGGGCCGGCACAGCGATGCCGTGCTGGCCCCCTGGTTGGCCGAGGTGCGCAACGAGCTGCTGCTGCTCGTGCTGGCCATGACCATCAGCGGCATCTGGCTGCGTTGGCACCAGGGCCGGCGCCGCCTGCAGGAGCGCACCGAACTCAACGCCGCCAGGGCCGAACGCGAGAGCGCGCGCCGGCTGGAATTCGGCCTGCGCGGTGCCGACCTGGGCCTGTGGGAATGGAACCTGGCCGACGACACCCTCACCGTCAATGCGCGCGAGATGGAGATGCTGGGCTACCCGCCCACCGACGAGCCGCTGCGTGCGGAGTTCTGGCGCGCCCTGCTGCATCCTGACGACCAGGTCGAGGCCGACCGCGCCATCGCCGCCCACCTGCGCAGCGAGACCCCCAGCTACCGGCTGGAGCACCGCTACCGCCACCGCGACGGCCACTGGCTCTGGGTGCTGACCCATGCCATGGTGATGCAGCGCAATGCGCGCGGCAAGCCGCTGCGCGTGGTCGGCACGCACCTGGACATCTCTGAACGCAAGCGCTCGCAGATCGAGCTGGAGCGCATGAACGCGCAACTCGCCGCGCTGTCGCTGACCGACGGCCTCACGGGCGTGGCCAACCGCCGCCAGTTCGACCAGACGCTGGCGCTGGAATGGGCCCGCGACCTGCGCAACCACCAGCCGCTGGCGCTGCTGATGCTCGATGTGGACCACTTCAAGCGCTACAACGACCACCTGGGCCATCCAGAAGGCGATGCCGCGCTGCGCGCCGTGGCCCAGGTGCTTTCGGCCTGCCTGCGCACGCCCGTGGAAAAGCTCATGCGCTACGGCGGCGAGGAGTTCGCGGTGCTGCTGGTCGATGCCGATGCACAGGCCGGCGCCCGCGTCGCGCAGCGCTGCCTGGACGCCATCGCCCAGGCCCGCCTGCCGCACCCGGACTCGCCGCTGTCGCCGTGGATCAGCGTCAGCATCGGCGTGGCCAGCCTGGTGCCGCAGCCCGGGATCGCGCCCGAGCAACTCGTGATGGCGGCCGACGCCGCGCTCTACCGCGCCAAGCAGCAGGGCCGCGCGCGCTACGAGACCGCGACCGAGGAAGACGCGCTGCGGCGCCCGACCGGGCTGCAGCCGCTCATGCCTTAGTGCCCGGCGCGTCCTGCACGTCCTTCAGCGCCGGCTTGCGCGCATCCACCCAGTACACCGCCACCGGCAGCGCCTGCAGCGCATCGGCCAGCCGCAGCGGCCCGCGCGGCAGCCGGCGCATCACGTGGCCCATGAGCTCCAGGGCCGTCACGTCGCCGGCGCTGCCGCTCCAGTCCTTGAAGGCCGGCGTCAGGTCGACGCTGGCGTCGCCCCAGCAGGCCTCGCCCACGGGTGCGGCGTCGGCGTTCTTGAGCAGTCGCGCGAACAGGCGCGCCGCCAGCACCACGAGCAGGCCTTCGGGCGTGCGGCGCGCGTAGGCCACCAGGTGCTCGCGCGCGCGGCCGGTGGCGCGCAGCGGGATGTAGGCACCCCCGCACAGCAGCGCCGGGTCTTCGCGGCGCAGTGCCAGCAGCCGCCAGGTCGCCCAGAGCTTGAGCCGGCCGTCGGCCGGCGTGGCCGACATGCGCGCCAGGCCGGCCAGCCGGTCGGGCTCGGCCGCCAGCAGCAGGGCCTCGTGCGCCGCCAGCGTGCCCTGGCGCTGCGCGTAGTCCACGGGCCGGCGGTTGTCAGGGTCGACCAGGCTCAGGTCCTGCATCTCGTTGCCCTGGTAGATGTCGGGCACCCCGGGCGACGTGAACTTGAGCACCACCATCGACAGGCTGTTGAGCGCGCCGAACCAGGCCAGCTGCCGGGCCAGCGCCCGCAGGTCGGCCAGCGCAGGGTTGGGCGCCAGGCGGCCCAGCAGCCCGTCGACGAAGGCCTGCAGGGCCTGCTCGTAGTCGGCATCGGGCCGCATCCAGCTTGTGCGCAGCTTGGCCTCGCGCGCGGCCTTGGCCATGTACTGGCCCACGCGCGTGCGCAGCGCGGCCAGGCCGTCGGCGTCCATCTCCTCGTCGGGCAACAGGCCCAGCAGCACCTGGTAGAGCAGCAGCTCGTCGTCGCGCGAGGGCGCGGTGCCGCTGGCCAGCTCGCGGCGCAGCGAACGTGTGAGCTGGTGCCAGCGCATCAGCCCCAGCCGCCACAGCGCCGGCCGTTCGGACAGCACGGCGATGCGGTTGCGCACGTCCTCCGAGCGCTTGTTGTCGTGCGTGGAGGTGGCCAGCATGGTGTGCGGCCAGCGGGCCGCGCGGTCGGCGCTGGCGCCATGGAAGGCCTGCAGCGTGAGGCCCTGGGCCGTCGGGTCGCCGCCCACCTCGTTCAGCGAGACCAGCTGCAGGTAGCGGTAGAACACGCAGTCCTCCACGCCCTTGGCCGCCAGCGGCGCGCAGAACTGCTGGAAGCGCCAGGCGAAGCGCCGCACCGGCAACAGCGCGTCCTCGCCGCTGCCCGGCGCGCACTCGCCGAGCAGGCAGGCGCGCAGGAAGTCGAACACGCTGGCATCCGCGATGGCCGTGCGCCGGCGCGCATGGGCGATGGCCCAGTCGATGAAGCGCCGGTCTTCCTCGCCGGCCGCATCGACCACGTAGGTGCGGTAGACCGGCATGCCCGCGGCCGCCTCGGCGATGGCCGTGCGCAGCGTGGTGAAACCGAAGTCGCGCGTGCGCCGGTTGGCGCCGGCGATCTGCTTGAGCCGCGTGGCCAGCAGGTTGAGCTCGGCGCCCAGCGCGCCGTAGGCCACCGCCAGCTTGGCGTCGAACACCATGTCCTCGCAGCTGGCGGACTGGCCCGTGAAGCCGCGCCAGACGCGCTCCATGCGCGCAGCCTGGCCGCGGTCGCTGAACAGGCTGTTGAGCAGCGCGCCGAAGCGGTAGCCCGTGGTGCCGTGCAGGCGCCAGCCATCGGGCATGTCGGCGTGGGCGGCGGTGATCTTCTCGGCCACCACGTACAACGGCAGGTCGTTGGCGGGGGCCGGCTCGCCCGGGCGCAGCTGGCCAAGGCGGCGCGCATGACCGTCCTGCAGCCGCGCAAAGTACTGCGCCGGGTCGCGCAGCCCATCCGGATGGTCGATGCGCAGGCCATCGACGATGCCCGCTGCGGTGAGGTCCAGCGCCAGCGCGTGCGTGGCCTCGAACACCTCTTCGTCCTCCACGCGCAGCGCGGCCAGTTCGTTGATGTCGAAGAAGCGCCGGTAGTTGATCTCGTCGGCCGCCACGCGCCAGAAGCCAAGGCGCCAGGCCTGTGCCTCCAGGAAGGCATGCAGCGCATCGCGGCCGGCCGCGGCGCCCAGATGCTCCAGCGCCGCATCGATGGCGCGCGAAGCCTCGCGGCGCTGCGCCAGGCAGTCCTGCAGCAGCTGGCGCAGCCGTGCCGCGGCGGCGGCGCGGCTGCGCGCGCCGGCGTTGCCGGTGTCCTCGCGCGGGGCCATGGCCTCGGCGCGCTCGGCCAGCGCGGTCAGCGCCTCGGCGGTGTCGGCATCGGCGGCGTGGTCGGCGGCCAGGCGCAGCACCGTGCCCCAGGTGCCCGCATCGGTGGCCACGCGGTGGTCGAAGTAGCGCAGCACGAACCGGCCCGCCGACTCGTCGAACGCCAGTTGCAGCTCGCCCTGCTCCAGCACCTCGCCATAGGGCGCGCCCAACAGGGGCAGCAGCACCTTGCCGGCCATGGCCGGGTCCATCGGGTTCCAGTCGATGTCGAAGAAGCCGGCATACACCGAGGCCTGGCCGTGCTCCAGCACATCGGACCACCAGGGGTTGTCGCTGCCGATCACGCCCATGTGGTTGGGCACGATGTCCAGCAGCAGCTGCAGGTCCAGCGCGCGCGCCGCCAGCGCGAAGCGCTCGAAGCCGGCGCGCCCGCCGAGCTCGGGGCTGATCTCGCGCGGGTCGGCCACGTCGTAGCCGTGCATGCTGCCGGGCCGCGCGCGCGTGATCGGCGAGCAGTAGACGTGGCTCACGCCCAGTGCCTGCAGGTAGGGCAGGATGGCCTGGGCGGCTGCGAAGTCGAAATCCTTGTGCAGCTGCAGCCGGTAGGTGGCGCGGGGGATGGAGGCGGTCATGGGGTGTGCAGGCTCACGCGGACGGACCAGGGCGGCATGCCGGTGCCGGCATGCGAGACATAGATGGGCTGGCCGCCTTCGGACACGGCGAGCGGGGCGGGCACCGCCGCGTCCTGCAGGTTGGCCTGCAGCTCCCAGCGCGCGCCATTGGCCAGCGGCCAGGCCACGCGCACGAAGCGCCCGGCGCCGAGCGAGCGGCCGCCCTGCGCGGCACCGGCCAGGCGCGGCACCAGGTGCTGGTGGCGCAGCGCCAGCAGCCGCCCCACCAGCGCCAGGCGTTCGCGGTGCGGCGTGGTCTCGCGCTCGGCCCAGCGCAGCTTCGACTGCGCGAAGGTGGCCTCGGCATTGGGATCGGGGATGCGCGCGCGCGCCGCCTCGTCGGCGAACACGGCAAAGCGCTTGAACTCGGCCCGGCGTCCGTTGCGCACGGCGTCGGCCAACTCGCCCTCGAAATCGCAGAAGAACAGGAAGGGCGTGGACGCCGCGAACTCCTCGCCCATGAACAGCATGGGGATGTGCGGGGCCAGCAGCAGGCAGGCGTAGAGCGCCTCCAGGCGCTGCGCACCGACCAGCCGGTCCAGCCGCTCGCCCATGGCGCGGTTGCCGACCTGGTCGTGGTTCTGCAGGAAGGAGACGAAGGCCGTGGGCGGCAGCTGGCCGCTGGGCTCGCCGCGCGGCTCGCCCAGGTGCGGCGAGACCTGGCCCTGGTAGGCATAGCCCTCGGCCAGTGCCCGGGCGAACAGCTCGTGCGGCGCCTGCGCGTAGTCGGCGTAGTAGCCGTCGGTCTCACCGGTCAGCAGCACATGGGCGGCGTTGTGCAGGTCGTCGTTCCACTGCGCCGTGGCCAGGCCGGCCGGTGCCAGCCGCTGCGCCTGGTTGCGCTCGTTCTCCAGCACCAGGTGCACATGGCGTTGGCGGCCCGGGCCCTGGGCGAGTGCCTGGGCGATCTCCTCGACGATGGCCAGGGCCGAGTCGTCGCGGATCTGGTGCACGGCGTCCAGCCGCAGGCCGTCGCAGTGGAACTCTTCCACCCAGTACAGCGCGTTGGCGACGAAGAAGGCGCGCACGGCCGCCTTGTGCTCGCCGTCGTAGTTGATGGCCGCGCCCCAGGGTGTCTGGTGGGCGGCGTTGAAGAACTGCGGGCAGTAGCCGTGCAGGTAGTTGCCGTCCGGGCCGAAATGGTTGTAGACCACGTCCACGAACACCATGAGGCCGAGCGCGTGGGCGCGGTCCACCAGCGCGCGCAGGTCGTCGGGCCGGCCGTAGCCGGCCTCGGGCGCGAACATCAGCACGCCGTCGTAGCCCCAGTTGCGCGCGCCCGGCGTGTCGGCCAGCGGCATCAGCTGGATGGCCGTGACGCCCAGCGCCGCCAGCTCGGCCAGCCGCTCGGCCGCGGCCGCGAACGAGCCCTCCGGCGTGAAACAGCCCACGTGCAGTTCGTAGACCACGGCCTCGTGCCACGGCCGGCCGCGCCAGCCGGCGTCCTGCCAGGCGTAGGCGGCGGGGTCGACGACCTCGCTCGCGCCGTGCACGTCGTCGGGGTTGTAGCGCGAGGCCGGGTCGGGCACCGGCGTGCCGCCGTCGAGCCGGTAGCGGTAGCGGCTGCCCGCCCCCGCACCCGGCACCACGGCTTCGTGCCAGCCGTCGGCCAGCACCTGCATGGCATGCGCGCCACCGGGCTCCAGCACCACCTCGGCCTGGCGCGCGGCGGGCGCCCACAGCCTGAACCGCGTCCCGCCCACGGCCAGGACCTGCGCACCGAACTGCATGTTCAACGCAGCCGGCTGGGTGGATCGCGGGGGTCGTCCTTGGTCGGCCACCAGCGCTCCAGCTGGGCGGCCGCCCAGTCCTTGCCGCCCAGGCCGAAGGCCAGCGCCAGCGCCAGCACCACCCCGCCCAGGATCAGCAGGAACGCATCGCGCACGATGCTGCCGCCCACACCCATCTGGTCCAGCGCGATCATCACCACGAAGGCCAGGATCGCGTAGTAGGCGATGCGGCCCAGCGCCTGGCCGTCGCGCATGCCCACACCCTTGCAGTAGGTGGCCACCGCGTTGGACAGGAAGCGCGCGAAGTACGAGCCGAAGGCCAGCACCAGCAGCGCCACGATGAGCTGCGGCACGAACAGCATCACGCGGCTCAGCAGCTCGGTGACGTGCGTGAGCCCCAGGCCGTTGAAGGCCACGATCAGCGCGGCCAGGATCACCACCCAGTACGACAGCACGCCCAGCACGCCGATGGTGTCGATGTGCGTGCCGCCCTGCTGCAGGAAGCCGTCCAGCCCGGCGCGCTTGGTCACGATGTGGAAGTTGATGGCGCGCAGCCCCTTCTCCACCGCAAAGCGCACGGCCTTGGCCACGAGGAAGCCCGCGGCCAGCACGAGCAGCGCAATCGCCAGCCGCGGCAGGAAGGCGCCGGTCTGGATCAGAAAAGCCCGCACGGGCTCCAGCATCACGTTGATTTGGTCCATGGTGTTGCCCTGTTGCTTCAGCCCGCCGGCACCTGGGCCAATGCCAGGATGCCCGCGAGCGGGATGGAGACCCAGTCAGGCCGGTTCTCGAGTTCGTAGCGCAGCTCATACAAGGCCTTCTGCAGCTCGAACAAGGCCAGCAGGCTCAGCGCCTGGTCCGACACCGCCAGCGGCGTGCCGGACAGCGTGTCGCGGTAGCTCTGCAGGAAGGCCGTGCGCGAGGCGGCTTCCCATTCGCGCGCGGGTGCGGCCATGGGGGCCGCCTCCTCTGGCGTGTGGGCCGCCTGGCGCAGCGCCACGGCGCGTGCGTAGTCGAAGGAGCGCAGCATGCCCGCCACGTCGCGCAGCGGCGACTGCTTGGCGCGCCGCTCGGCGAACGCGCGGCCGGGCTCGCCCTCGAAGTCGACGATCACGAAGTCGTTGCGCGTGAGCAGCACCTGCCCCAGGTGGTAATCGCCGTGGATGCGGATCTTGCGGCCCTCGTTCTCCAGCACGCCGCCCGAGGCGATGCGTTGCGCCAGCGCGGTGCTCGACGCCAGCACGGCGCGTGCATCGTCCTGCACGCCGGCGGGCAGTCGCGCCAGCGAGGACTGCAGCAGGGCCAGGCTCTGCTGCAGGTCGGCCTGCGTCTGCTCGCGCCAGCCCACCACATCGGCGGTAGCCAGCGGCTCGGGGTCGAAGGCGGCATCGCCGCTCTTGGTGCCCAGCGCCAGGTGCAGCTCGGCCGTGCGGCGGCCCAGCGTCTGCATCAGCGCGATGTGGGCACCGTGCACGTCGTCGGGCAGCGCCACGGCCACGGGCGTGCGCAGCTCCTCGAGATGGCGCTCCAGGTAGCCCAGCAGGTAGGCCCAGCCATCGCCCTGGTTCTCGATGTGGGCCTGCAGCAGCGCCAGCGTGCTGATGCTGCCGTCGGCCGCCACGAATTCCACGGCACCGGCCACCGGCGCGCACTGGGAGAACCTGGCGACCTCGGTCAGGAAGCGGCCGACCTCGAACTCCGGGTTCACGCCCTTGCGGATGCGCCGGTAGCCCTTGAGGAACAGGCGTTCGTCCACCATCACGATGGTGTTGCTGCTCTGCGCCTGCGGCCGCGCCACGGGCAGCTGCTCGATGTCGGCGCCGGCCAGCTCGGCGAAGGCCTTGGTGGGCACGAAGCGGATGCTGCCGGTGTTGGTGGCCAGGGCCCGGCCGGCACCGATGGCGGCGATCACCGCGCGGCAGAAGCGCTCGTCGGCAAACGCGTCCGCCATGTAGCCAACCTCGGCCTGCTGGCGCACGCGCGCCACGGCCGCGGGGCCGAACGCGCGGTAGCGCTCTTCCTCGCGCTCCTCCCAGGCCAGCGCGAGCGGCGCAAAGTAGACCGAATCGGCCGGCCCGTCCAGCTCCACCAGCGGCAGCAGCCAGCCGTCGTCGCCCTGCTCCCACAGCGCGTGCTGCACCATGCGCGCGCGCTGCACCGGCGTGCCCTTGCTGGCGTACCAGCGCTGGGTCTCGATGTGCCGCGGCAGGATCTCGTTCTCGAACTGCTGGCGCGTCTTGACCGCCATGCCGATGCGCCAGGGCACGACCTGGTCGCGGAACAGGCTGGCCCAGCCGTCGAAGAGCACCAGCACGGGCCGGTCTTCGGCCGGCAGCAGCTCCTGGTGCCAGCTGGGCACGGCCACGTCGGTGGCCAGGCGCAGCCAGTAGAAGCCGTGCGCGGCGATGGTCATCAGATACGGCAGCTCGCCGATGGGCGGGAAGGCCGTGCGCCCCAGCATCTCCACCGGCACGCGGCCCTTGAACATCGACAGGTCGAGCTCGGCCGGCTGCGCCGAGCGCGACAGGTTCACCACGCACAGGATAACCTCGTCGCCATAGGCGCGCAGGTAGGCCAGGATCTTGCGGTTGCCAGGCTTCAAGAACACCAGGTCGCCACGGCCGAAGGCCTTGCTGCTGCCGCGCACGGCCAGCATGCGGCGCATCCAGTTGAGCAGCGAGGCCGGCTCGCGCTGCTGCTGCTCCACGTTGAGCGCCTCGTAGCCGTAGATGGCGTCCATGATGGGCGGCAGGTACAGGCGCTGCGGATCGGCGCGCGAGAAGCCGGCGTTGCGGTCGGGGCTCCACTGCATGGGCGTGCGCACGCCGTTGCGGTCGCCCACGAACACGTTGTCGCCCATGCCGATCTCGTCGCCGTAGTAGACGATGGGCGAGCCGCGCATCGACAGCAGCATGCTGTTCATGAGCTTGATGCGGTCGCTGTCGTTGTCCATCAGCGGTGCCAGGCGCCGGCGGATGCCCACGTTGATGCGCGCACGCGGGTCGGCCGCGTACGTGCTGTACATGTAGTCGCGCTCCTTGCTCGTGACCATCTCCAGCGTCAGCTCGTCGTGGTTGCGCAGGAAGATCGCCCACTGGCAGCCCTGCGGTATGTCCGGCGTCTGCTGCATGATCTCGATGAGCGGGAAGCGGTCCTCCTGCGCGATGGCCATGTACATGCGCGGCATCAGCGGGAAGTGGTAGGCCATGTGGCACTCGTCGCCATCGCCGAAGTACTCGCGCACGTCCTCGGGCCACTGGTTGGCCTCGGCCAGCACGAAACGGTTCTTGTACTTCGCGTCGATGGCGGCGCGCAGCTGCTTCAAGATGGCGTGGGTCTCGGGCAGGTTCTCATTGTTGGTGCCTTCGCGCTCGATCAGGTAGGGGATCGCGTCGAGCCGGAAGCCGTCCACGCCCAGGTCGAGCCAGAAGCGCATGACCTCGAACACCGCCTCCAGCACCGCCGGGTTGTCGAAGTTCAGGTCGGGCTGGTGGCTGAAGAAGCGGTGCCAGAAGTAGGCCTTGGCCACCGGGTCGTAGGTCCAGTTGCTGACCTCGGTGTCGGTGAAGATGATGCGCGTGCCCTGGTACTTCTGGTCGCTGTCGCTCCAGACGTAGAAGTCGCGCTCGGGCGAGCCCGGCGGCGCCTTGCGCGCACGCTGGAACCAGGGGTGCTGGTCCGAGGTGTGGTTGATGACCAGCTCGGTGATGACCTTGAGGTCGCGCTTGTGCGCCTCGGCCAGCATCTCCTTGAAGTCGTCCAGCGTGCCGTACTGCGGGTGCACGTCCATGTAGCTGGCGATGTCGTAGCCGTCGTCGCGCAGCGGCGACGGATAGAACGGCATCAGCCAGATGGTGTTGACGCCCAGGTCCTTCACGTAGTCGAGCTTGCTGGTCACGCCCTTGAAGTCGCCCACGCCATCGGCGTTGGAATCGACGAAGGCCTTGACGTTGAGCTGGTAGATCACCGCGTCCTGGTACCACAGGGCCTCGTCGGTGACCGGTGTCACCGGGCCCTGCCCGGCCTCGGGCAGGTGCGGGATGCCGTCGGCAGCGGCCGCCTGTTCTGGGTTCTTCATGCGTTCCCTCTGATCTTGATCACATGCGCCGGCATTTGCGACGGCACCAGCATCACGAAGTTGCCACCGTCCTGCCAGTCGAAGGACTGGCCCGTCAACAGGTCTTCGGCCACGAAGCCGCCGCCCTCGGCGCCGAGCCAGGCCGCGTCCAGATGCACCCAGCCGCTCTGCGTGAAGGTGGCATCGATGTTGACGACCGTGAGCACGGCGTTGCGGCCCTGCGCGTCCCGCTTGGCGTACGCGATGAGGTAGGGGTTGCTGGTGTCGAAGAAGCGCAGCGAGCTGTTGGACTGCAAGGCCACGTGCTCCTTGCGGATGCGGTTCACGGTGGCGATGAAGCCGGCGATGCTGTCTTCGCGCTCCAGCGTGAGTTCGCCCCAATGGCGCACCTGGTACTTCTCGGAATCGCGGTATTCCTCGCTGCCGGGCTCGCGCGGCTCGCCCTGCAGCAACTCGTAGGGCGGGCCGTAGATGCCGTAGCTGGCCGACAGCGTGGCCGCCAGCACCAGCCGGCTCATGAAGATGGAGCGCGGCCCGTCGTGCAGGTGCTCGTTCAGGATGTCGGGCGTGTTGGGCCAGGCGTTGGGCCGGTAGTAGTCGGCGCCCGGGCCGTGCGCGAGTTCCTCGAAATACTCCATCAGTTCATGGCGGTTGTTGCGCCAGGTGAAGTAGGTGTAGCTCTGCGAGAAGCCCAGCTTGGCCAGCCGGTGCATGACCTTGGGCCGCGTGAAGGCCTCGGCCAGGAACAGCACGTCGGGGTGCTCGGCCTTGATGGCCGTGATCACCCACTCCCAGAACGCGAAGGCCTTGGTGTGCGGGTTGTCGACGCGGAAGATGCGCACGCCCTCGCCGATCCAGTGGTCGAACACGCTCTTGAGCTCCAGCCACATCGCGCGCCAGTCTTCGGTCTCGAAGTCGAACGGATAGATGTCCTGGTACTTCTTGGGCGGGTTCTCGGCGTACTGCACGCTGCCGTCGGGCCGCTTGCGGAACCAGTCGGGATGGGCCTTCACATAGGGGTGGTCGGGCGCGCACTGGAAGGCGATGTCCAGCGCCAGCTCGATGCCCAGTGCGTTGGCGGCGCGCACGAGGTCGCGGAAGTCCTGCGGCGTGCCCAGCGCCGGCAGCACGTCCTTGTGGCCGCCCTCGTCCGCACCGATGGCCCAGGGGCTGCCGACATCGCCGTCCTGCGCGACCAGGGTGTTGTTGCGGCCCTTGCGCCGCGCGCGGCCGATGGGGTGGATCGGCGGCAGGTACAGCACGTCGAATCCCATCTCGGCCACATAGGGCAGGCGCGCCTGCACGTCCTTGAAGGTGCCGTGGCGGCCCTCCTCCAGCGCGGCCGAGCGCGGGAACATCTCGTACCAGCTGCTGAAGGCCGCGCGCTCGCGGTCCACCACCAGCGGCAGGCCTTCGGCGCTCCACCAGACAGCGTGGCTGCGGTCGGGCCAGCGGTCGGCCAGCAGGGCGAGGTCGTCGCTGAGCGCGGCGGCCTTGATGGAGGCCACCTCCAGCGAGACCGAATCGATCTCGGCAATCGTGGCGCGGCCGGCCTGCTCGGCGCGGTTGCGCAGGTTGTCGGCCAGGCTGGCCAGCCGGGTGCGGTCCTCGCCCTGCGCGCGCTCGGACGCCTGGCGCACGAGTTCGGCGCCCACGCGGGCGGCGATCAGGATGTCGGCCAGGTCCACGCGGCGCAGCAGTTCGGCCCGCCACGACTGGAAATGGTCGACCCAGGCGCAGACCGTGTAGCGCCAGCGGCCCTGGGCGTCGGGCGCGCAACTGGCGGACCAGACATCGTTGCCCTCGGGCTGCATCTCGGTTTCCTGCCAGCCCTGCGCGGCATCCGCGCCCTCCTTGCGCCAGCACAGGCGGGCACGCACCTTGTCGTGGCCGTCGGTGAACACATGGGCCGTGACGGCCAGCGCCTCGCCGACCACGCGCTTGACCGCGAAGCGGCCGGCGTCGACCTGCGGCAGCACCGCGTCGATGACGGCCCGGGCCTGGCCCTGCTGCGGCATGGCCGGCAAGGGCACGGCCGGCGCCGCGGGCACCACCGCCGCGGCGGTCGGGGTCTTGGCGCGTGCGCGCCTGGGCTTCTTGTCGGCTTGGGTTTCAGTCGGCATGGGCATCCAGTTCCGGGCGGAACATGAGGGTGGACAGGGGCGGCAGTGTCAGCGCCAGCGAATGGGCATGGCCATGGGCGCCGACGTCTTCGGCCAGCACGCCTCCCTGGTTGCCGAGGCCCGAGCCGCCGTAGTCGCGCGCATCGCTGTTGAGCAGTTCGCGCCAAAGGCCGGAGACCGGCACGCCGAGCCGGTAACCGTGGCGCGGCACGGGCGTGAGGTTGCTGACGACCAGCACCGGCGGCTCGCCGTCGGAGCCCTTGCGCAGGAAGGCGAACACGCTGGCCTCGCTGTCGTCCTGCGCCACCCAGGCAAAGCCCTCGGGTGCGAAGTCAAGGCGGTGCAGTGCGGGTTCGGCGCGGTACAGGCGGTTCAGGTCGCCGACGAGCTTGGCCACGCCGGCATGCCAGGGCTCGCGGGACTGCGCCCAGTCCAGCTCGCCCTCGTGCGCCCACTCGCGGCCCTGGCCGAACTCGCCGCCCATGAACAGCAGCTTCTTGCCCGGATGGCCCCACATGAAGCCGAACAGCGCGCGCAGGTTGGCGAACTTCTGCCACGCGTCGCCCGGCATGCGGCCCAGCAGCGAGCCCTTGCCGTAGACCACCTCGTCGTGCGAGAGCGGCAGCACGAAGCGTTCGTTGAACGCATAGACCAGCGAGAAGCTCAGCTGGCCCTGGTGGTGCTTGCGGTAGACCGGATCCAGGCCGAAATAGTCCAGCGTGTCGTGCATCCAGCCCATGTTCCATTTCATGGAGAAGCCCAGGCCCCCGTCCTCGGTCGGGTGCGAGACACCGGGCCAGGCGGTCGATTCCTCGGCCACCACGAGCGCGCCGGGCAACTCGCGCGCCACCGCCGCGTTCAGCGTGCGCAGGAAGTCCACGGCCTCCAGGTTCTCGCGGCCGCCGTGGCGGTTGGGAATCCACTCGCCCTGCTTGCGCGCGTAGTCCAGGTACAGCATGGAGGCCACGGCGTCCACGCGCAGCGCATCGAAGTGGTACTCGCGCAGCCAGAACAGCGCCGACGACAGCAGGAAGCTGCGCACCTCGTTGCGGCCGTAGTTGAAGATGCTGGAGTTCCACTCCGGGTGGAAGCCCTGGCGCGGGTCGGCATGCTCGTACAGGTGGGTGCCGTCGAAGGCCTGCAGGCCGTGCGCGTCGGTCGGGAAATGCGAGGGCACCCAGTCCAGCACCACGCCGATGCCCAGGCCGTGCAGGTGGTCGATGAAGTACTTGAGGTCTTGCGGCGTGCCGTAGCGTGCCGTGGGCGCGAAGTAGCCCGTGGTCTGGTAGCCCCAGGAGCCGTAGAACGGATGCTCGGTCACCGGCATCAGCTCCACATGGGTGAAGCCCATGGCCTGCACGTGTTCGCCCAGCGCATGGGCCAGCGCGCGCCAGCCCAGGAACTGGCCGTTGTCGCGGCGCCAGGAGCCGGGGTGCACCTCGTAGACGGACATGGGCGCGTCGCCAGCCTGGCGCTGGGCGCGCGCGGCCAACCAGTCCTGGTCGGTCCATTCGAAGTCCAGCGACCACAGGCGCGAGCCCGTGGCCGGCGGCAGCTCGGACGCCATGGCATAGGGATCGGCCTTGTCCAACGCCTGGCCCGCGGCGGTGACGACGCGGTATTTGTAGGTCTGGCCGTGTTGTGCGGCGGGGGCCACGCCCTCCCAGATGCCGCTGCCGTCCTCGCGCCGCGTCAGCGGCTCGGCGTCGGCCTGCCAGCCGTTCCACTCGCCGATCACGCTCACGGCGCTGGCATTCGGCGCCCACACCGCAAAGCGGGCGCCCTGCCCGCCTGGCTGCAGCACCGCGCCGAGCCTGCCGGCCAGCGCGGTGTGCGTGCCTTCGCGGAAGAAGTGCAGGTCCTGGTCCGCCAGCCCGGCGTCGTTGGAAGGCATGGCGGCGCGTTGCGTGTACTGCATTCGTGCCACTGTGCTGGAGGCCGTGCGCGGCGGCCAGCGGAAAGCTGCCGGAGCGCTTGTAGGCCAAGGCCGCGAATCGCCATGCGGCGGTGGTAAAACCGGGGCTTGTCCAACGCACGACCGACCGCCACCCACCATGCAAGATGAGATCGATCAGCTGTTCGTCGTCGACTGGTCGTTTCAGCTGATCGTCGTCGCGCTGGTGGCCATCACGGTGGCGCTGCTCGTGCGGCGGGCGCGGGCCAAGCGCCGTGCCAGGCGCGAGGAACGCCGCAGGCGCCGCCGCGAGTACCGGGCCTGGCTGCGCAACAGCGGCATGCAGCCGTTGAAGCCGGCCGACGAGCAAGACCATTCGGTGCGCTGACGCGCCCGGGTTGCCACCGATGTCACGCCACTGACATATTGCTAGGCTCTGCAGCGGCCCTCGGTTCCGATTCCGAGGGCCGTCTTTCTTGTCACGCACAAGGCGCAGCGCCATGAAAACCATCCACAACATCTTCGTCGCCGGCGCACTGCTGGCGGCTTGCGCGGGCGCATCGGGCCAGCAGGTCAACGTCATCTGCTCGGTCCAGGCCGACTGGTGCAACATGATTGCCACGGTCTATGCCAAGACCACGGGCGTGAAGATCAACCTGGCGCTCAAGGGCTCGGGCGAGGCGCTGGCCCAACTCATCGCCGAGAAGGACAACCCCAAGACCGACGTCTGGTTCGGCGGCACGGGCGACCCGCACCTGCAGGCCGCCGAGCAGGGGCTCACGCTGGAGTACAAGTCGCCCTCGCTGCCGCAGCTCTACCCCTGGGCGCAGCAGCAGGCCCAGCAGTCGGGCTTCAAGACCGTGGGCATCTACTCGGGCCCGCTGGGCTTTGGCTACAACACCGAGCTGCTGGCCAAGAAGAAGCTGGCCGCGCCCAGGAGCTGGGCCGACCTGCTCAAGCCCGAGTACAAGGGCGACATCCAGGTGGCCAACCCCGCGTCGAGCGGCACGGCCTACACCATGATCGCCACGCTGGTGCAGCTCATGGGCGAGGACAAGGCCTTCGAGTACCTCAAGGGCCTGCACAGGAACGTGGGCCAGTACACGCGCTCGGGCACCGGCCCGATCAAGGCCGTGGCGCGCGGCGAGACGGCGGTGTCCATCAGCTTCGTGCACGACGCGCCGCAGGAACGCATGCAGGGCTTCCCCGTCGAGACCGCCACGCCCAGCGAGGGCACGGGCGCCGAGATCGGCTCCATGAGCATCATCAAGGGCGCGCGCAACCTCGATCAGGCCAAGAAGTTCTACGAATGGGCGCTGACGCCCGGCCCCCAGGCCTTCGGCGCCGCCGCCAAGCAATACCAGCTGCCGTCGAACAAGGCCACCGTGGTCGACCCCAACGTGCCGGACTTCAAGAAGATCAAGATGATCGACTACGACTACAAGAAGTACGGGGCGAGCACGGAGCGGCGGCGGCTCATCGCGCGCTGGGAAAAAGAGGTCAACTCGCTCCCGCGCTGAATGAAGCCCCCACGCTCGGCACTTCGTGTGCTCGCGGCCCCCCGCGGGGGCCGCACACCGCCTGAGGGCGGCCTGTCGGCGGTGTGATGAAGAAGCGCAACCCCAACGCCGCGGCCTGGATCTGTGTCGCGGCGGGTCTTCTCGCCTACGTCGCGCTGCCCTGGTACGCCATCCAGGACACCAGCTGG
Organism: Pseudorhodoferax sp. Leaf274; assembly: GCF_001422445.1. GTDB lineage: Bacteria > Pseudomonadota > Gammaproteobacteria > Burkholderiales > Burkholderiaceae_C > Pseudorhodoferax. The sequence continues at coordinate 203,494 of NZ_LMNA01000029.1, read as the reverse complement.
TACCAGGCCCTGCCGGGCGTCTTCTCCGAAGGCGATGCGGCCAACGGCCTGCTGCAGGCCTTGGCGCAGAACCGGCCCTGGCTGCTGTCCGGCCTGGCGGGCCTGGTGCTCTGCGCGGTCGGTGCGCTGCAGGCACCGGGCCGCGGCCAGGGGCGCTGGCTGCTGGCCGGCGGCCTGGTCGGCGCGCTGGGGCTGGCCATCGCCGGCTTCACCATCGGCGCGCGCGGCTGGAGCATCCCGGCGCTGAACACCGCCTTCGGCGAACTCGCGACCAACCAGTTCGGCATCGGCGCCGGCGGCTTCGTCGCGCTGGCCGCGCTGATCCTGCTGGCGGCCTTCGGCCTGGCGCGGCTGGGCTTCTTCCGCGGCGACCTGTTCGTCTCGGGCGCGGTCATCGGCTGCGGCGTGCTGCTGGCGCTCTTCATCGCCTACCCGGTCGGCAAGGCGCTGGCCGGCGCCTTCCTGCTGGAAGACGGCGGCTGGTCGCTGATGGCGTTCTTCGAGCGCGTGTTCACGGAACGCATCTGGGGCCTGGGGTGCCTGTCGGGCGGCACCGGCTGCGGTGTCGCCTGGAACACGCTGCTGCTGGCACTGCTGACGGCCACCGGCACCACCGTCCTGGGCACGATGATCGCGCTGATGGCCGAACGCGGGAACCGCCGCCTGCAGGGGCCGCTGCGCGTGGTTGCGCTGCTGCCCATCATCACGCCGCCCTTCGTCGTCGGCCTGGGGCTGATCCTGCTGTTCGGCCGCGCCGGTGTCGTCAACCAGCTGCTGGAGAGCTGGTTCGGCCTGCAGCCCACGCGCTGGTTCTACGGGCTGCCGGGCATCCTGACGGCGCAGCTGTTCGCGTTCACGCCCATCGCCTTCATGATCATGCGCGGCGTGGTGCAGGGCATCTCGCCCAGCCTGGAAGAAGCCGCGCAGATGCTGCGTGCCGACCGGCGCCGCACCTTCTTCACCGTCACGCTGCCGCTGCTCAAGCCGGGGCTGGCCAATGCCTTCCTGGTCGGCTTCATCGAAAGCATTGCCGACTTCGGCAACCCGGTGGTGGTGGGCGGGCAGTACAGCGTGCTGTCCACCGACATCTTCTTCGCCATCGTCGGCGCGCAGTACGACGCGGGCCGCGCGGCCTCGCTGGCCTGGGTGCTGACGGTCTTCGCGCTGGCGGTGTTCGCGCTGCAGCGCGGCGTGCTGGGCAAGCAGAACTACACCACCGTGAGCGGCAAGGGCGACGCCGGCATCGCCATGGCGCTGCCGGACGGCGTGCGGCGCGCCTGCCATGGCGTGGCCCTGCCCTGGATCGGCTTCACGGTGGTGGTCTACCTGTTCGCGTTCGCGGGTGGCTTCGTGCAGACCTGGGGGCGCGACTACACGCCCACGCTCAAGCACTTCCACACCGCCTTCGGGCTCGAGTGGGGGCAGTTCGGCCTGGTGTGGGCCGGCACGGCCTGGAACTCGCTGATCACCACCGTGAAGCTGGCGGGCATCTCGGCGCCCATCACCGCATCGCTGGGCCTGTTGATCGCCTGGCTGCTGGCGCGCAACGAGTTCAAGGGCCAGGGCGCCTTCGAGTTCGCGGCGCTGCTGGCCTTCGCGATCCCGGGCACGGTGCTGGGCGTGAGCTACATCCTGGCCTTCAATGTGCCGCCGCTGGAGCTCACGGGCACCGGGCTCGTCATCGTGCTGTGCTTCATGTTCCGCAACCTGCCCGTGGGCGTGCGCGCCGGCACGGCGGCCTTCAAGCAGCTGGACCGCTCGCTCGACGAGGCCTCGCTGATGCTGCGCGCATCGACCGCGCAGACCCTGTTCCGCGTGGTGCTGCCGCTGCTCAAGCCGGCCCTGGTGGCGGCGCTGGTCTACAGCTTCGTGCGCGCCATGACCACCGTCAGCGCCGTGATCTTCCTGGTCACGGCCGAGAACGAGCTGGCCACCACCTACATCATCGGGCGCGTGGGCAACGGCGACTACGGCGTGGCGCTGGCCTACTGCACGGTGCTGATCGTGCTGATGTCGCTGGCCATCGCGCTGATCCAGTTCCTCGTGGGCGAACGCAAGCTGGGCCGGCGCAAGACACCTGCGCACCAGGGCCACCACAAGATGGAGTCCGTATGAACGCCGCCCGACCGCCCGCAGACGCGCGGCACCGCAGCCCTTCGGGGCGGAGTTTCTCAGCATGAACGGCATCGAATTTCACAACGTCACCAAGCGCTACGGCACGGACGCCAGCGCGCCCCTGGCCGTCAAGGGCATCAGCTTCGAGGTGCCGCAGGGCACGCTGACCACCATCCTCGGCCCCTCGGGCTGCGGCAAGACCACCACGCTGCGCATGATCGCGGGGCTGGAGTCGCCGACCGGCGGCCGGATCGTCATGGGCGGGCGCGACGTGACCACGCTCGGCCCGGGCGAGCGCAACGTCTCGATGATGTTCCAGAGCTATGCCCTCTTCCCGCACATGAACGTGGTGGAGAACGTGGCCTACGGCCTGCGCATGGGCGGCGCGGCCAAGGCCGAGGCCACGGCCCGCGCGGGCGATGCGCTCAAGGGCGTGGGCCTGGTGGGCTTCGACGAGCGGCTGCCGAGCGAGCTCTCGGGCGGCCAGCAGCAGCGCGTGGCGCTGGCGCGCGCGCTGGTGCTGGAGCCGGCCGTGCTGCTGTTCGACGAGCCCCTCTCGAACCTGGACGCGCGGCTGCGCCGCGAGATGCGCGAGGAGATCCGCGCGATCCAGCAGCGCCTGAAGCTCACGGTGGCCTACGTCACGCATGACCAGAGCGAGGCGCTGGCCGTGTCGGACCAGATCATCGTGATGGACCACGGCGTGATCGCGCAGCGCGGCACGCCCGAGGACCTGTACAGCCGGCCGCAGAGCGAGTTCGTGGCGGGATTCATGGGCGAGGCCATGGTGTTCCCGGGCGAAGCCCTGGCCGACGGCCAGGTGGCCCTGGGGCCGCTGCGGCTCACGCCGCGGCATCCGGTCGCGGCCGGCCTCGTCAAGGTCGCCGTACGGCCCGAGGCCTGGCAGATCGGCACGCCCGGCGGCCTGCCGGCCACGCTCAGGAAGGCCGCCTACCTGGGGGGCTTCTACGAATACGGCTTCGAGACGCCGCTGGGCGCCGTGTTCGTGGTGTCGTCCGACCTGGAGCGTGTGCTTGCCCCGGGTGCCGAGACCGCGCTGGGGCTGGGCCGGCACGGGGTGTCGGTGGTGCAGCAGCCGCGCTGAGCTTTGCGGCACCCAAGGACCCGCGCCCATCGGCTTCGGACGCGTCCGGTCAGGCCAGCAGCGCCTTGACCAGGTCCATGGGCCGGCCGGGCGGGCCGGTGTCCAGCTGCAGGCTGGCCTCGATGCGCTCCAGGTGCCCGGTCATGCTGGCCACAGCCGCCGGCGCATCGCCCTGGCGGCACAGGCGCAGGAAGTCGGCGTGCTCGTCGGTCGAGCAATGCGGGTCGTTGGACGACTGGTACAGCATGGCGATCAGCGCACTGCGCGCGACCAGCTCGTGCACGAGTTCGGTCAGCGTCGCGTTGCCCGTGGCCTTGGCCAGCGCCACGTGGAAATCGCCCAGCAGTTCCTCGCGCATGCCGGTGCTGCGGCGGGCGGCCTGGTGTTCCATGGCGATGTGCTGCTCCAGCGCCGCATAGTCGGCCGGGCCGGCCTTGGCGATGAACAGGCGCACCACCTCGGCCTCCAGGATGCGGCGCACCGCGAACACCTCGCGGGCCTCCTGCACCGTGGGCTTGCTGACGAAGGCGCCCTTGTCGGGGATCATCTCGATCAGCCGGTCCTTGGACAGCATCAGCAGCGCCGCGCGCACCTTGGTGCGGCTCACGCCGTAGACCCGGCCCAGCGCTTCCTCGCGCAGCCAGGTGCCCGGAGGCAGGCGCTTTTCCAGGATGGCGATGGCGATGCCCTGGGCGATGGCCTCGATGGACTGCCCCTTTACAGCCGGCGCGCAGGCGGGTTCGGCCGGGGTGTCGTCGTCGGTTTTCGGAGCGCGGGACATGGCCGGATTGTGGCCCAGCGGACGCCGCAGCCGCACCGACAGCAGGCTCTCAGCGCGCAAGCGTGAAGCCTTCCAGCAGCCCCGCCATGGGCTTGGGCAGCGGCCGCGCGAGTTCGCCGCGCTTGCTGGTGCCAAGGCCCAGTGCCAGGAGCGATTCGACCAGCTGCACGCCGGCCGCCACGCCGTCGACGACGGGCACGCCCAGCAGCTGCTGGATGTGCGCGCACAGGTCGGCCATGCCGGCGCAGCCCAGCACGATGGCGTCGGCGCCGTCCTCGTCCAGCGCGCGCCGGCATTCGGCCACGATGCGCTCGCGCGCGTTGGAGCCGGGCACTTCCAGTTCCAGCACGGGCAGTTCGCAGGCGCGCACATTGGCGCAGAAGCGGTCCATGCCATAGGCCTCGGCCAGGTGGCGGGCCTGGCCGATGGTGCGCGCCAGCGTGGTCACCACCGAGAAACGCGTGCCGACCAGGCTGGCCAGGTGCATGGCGGCCTCGGCGATGCCGACCACAGGGCCGCGCGCCAGCTCGCGTGCGGCCTTCAGGCCCGGATCGCCGAAGCAGGCGATCACGTAGCCGTCCACGCCCTCGCGCTCGCCCTGCGCAATGCACTGCAGCAGCCCCGGCACGGCCAGCGCCTCGTCGTAGTGGCTCTCGATCGAAGCCGGTCCCATGGCCGGGCTGACGGCCGTGACCTCGCAGCCCTGCCGCGCCACGGCGCGTGCAGCCTCGCCGATCTTGGCCGTCATGCTGGCCGTGGTGTTGGGATTGATGACGAGGATGCGCATGGTGCTCAGCTCTTGCGGTTCAGCAGGGTGTAGATGACGAAGCCCAGGCCCATGCCGATGAACCAGGCGTAGTTGGCGCCACCGCGCAATGCCGGCACGATCACGCACAGGATGGGGATCAAGGCGGCCGGCACCATGGTCCAGACGGCCTTCATGTTGTAGCCGTTGCGGTACCAGTAGGCGCCTTGCTCGCTCATCGAATAGAGCGCGTCCACGTCCACGCGCTGCTTGCGCACGATGTAGAAATCGGCGATCAGGATGCCGAACAGCGGGCCGATGAACGAGCCCAGCACGTCCAGCGTGTAGTGGATCACCTGCGGGTTGTTGTACAGGTTCCAGGGCGTCAGGAAGATCGAGCCCACGGCCGCGATCATGCCGCCCGTGCGCCAGCTGATGTGCTGCGGCGCCACGTTGGAGAAGTCGAACGCGGGCGAGACGAAGTTGGCCACGATGTTGATGCCCACGGTGGCGATCATGAAGGTCAGCGCGCCCAGCACCACGGCCGTGGTGCTGTCGATCTTGCCGACCGTGTGCACGGGGTCGGTGATGAGTTCGCCGAACACCGGCAGCGTGGCCGCGGTGGTGACCACCGTCAGCAGCGAGAAGAAGATGAAGTTGATCGGCAGGCCCCAGAAGTTGCCCTTCTTCACCGCATCGAAGCTCTTGCCGTAGCGCGAGAAGTCGCCGAAGTTCAGCATCGGCCCGCTGAAGTAGCTCACCACCAGCGCGATGGCCGACAGCATCACGGGCACGGCGTCCCAACCCTCGAACTTCACGCCGCCCAGGTTCAGGTCGATGTTGCGCCAACCCGCCTTCCAGACCAGCCAGCCGCACAGGATGGCCATGACCACGTAGACGCCCGGGCCGGCCCAGTCGATGAACTTGCGGATGGCTTCCATGCCGTGCCAGAACACGAAGGCCTGCAGCACCCACATGACCATGAACGCGACCCAGCCCAGCGTGGACAGGCCGGCGAAGCCGTGCTGCGCGAGGTCGGCGTACGGCGCCAGGTTGGGAAACAGATGCAGTGCCAGGATCATGAAGGCGCTGGACGCCAGGTAGGTCTGGATGCCGTACCAGGCCACCGCGATCAGGCCGCGGATGATGGCCGGGATGTTGGCGCCCAGCACGCCGAACGAGGCGCGGCAGATCACCGGGTACGGCGTGCTCGTGACCTGGCTGGGCTTGGCCACGAGGTTGCAGAAGAACTGCACGATGACGATGCCGATCAGCAAGGCCACCAGCACCTGCCAGCTCGACAGGCCCAGCGCGAACAGGCTGCCGGCCGTGATGTAGCCGCCCACGCTGTGCACGTCGGCCATCCAGAACGCAAAGATGTTGTATTGGCCCCAGGTCTGCCGCTTGAGCGGCGCCAGGTCTTCGTTGGTCAGGCGCGGGTGGTAATCCGGCTTGATGGCGGCGTTGCTTGCGGCATGGCCGGTGTGTGCCGGGCCCGCCCCGGTTGCGTTGGTCTCCCCCGGTACCTGACTGACGGTTGCAGTGCTCATGGTCTTCCTTTGATGGGTGGCTGGGCTGGTCGGACGTGCATTGCGTCCGTTTATTGGGTTCGAATTTTGTATCCAAAAAACGGACGCAATCAAGCCCAAGCGGCCATGGCGGCACCCGGACAAACCCTAGGAAAGCGGCGCGGGACCGGCCTGCCCATGCAGCCGAAGCGGCCCGGGCCCAGGGCCAAACCCGGAAGGCGGCCACGCTGCGGCGCGGCGCATGCCGGCCGTGCTGCACCAGGCCGTCGGGCGGCCCGCGTCTCAGAAAGTCTTGGTAAGCCGCACCTGCGAATAGGTGCCGTGCTTGGCGTTGCGCGATTGCAGCGTCGCCATGTGCTGCAGCGTCAGCACCAGGTCGACCACGGGGATGCGCGTGGTGAAGAACAGTCCCGCGTTGGTCGAGCGGTAGCGGCTGGTGCCCCAGCGGTTGCCGCTGTCGTCCTGGAACTGCTGGGCCTGCAGCACGTGCACGCCGACCGGCCCCAGCCGCGTCATGGTGCCGGCGGCGACTTCCAGGCTCGCCCAGTTGCCGCTGCGCAGGTCGTTGTCGCGGTTGCGCGTGTTCAGGCCCACCGTCACACGGCCCGCCAGCGCGATGTCGGGCCGCGGCAGGTAGACCAGCTGGGCCACCGGCCGCAAGGTGTAGAAATTGCCGAAGCCGATGTCCGGACCGGAGGCCGCGTCGTACTTGCCCGTGGGCAGCACCAGCGAGGCACCGGCCAGCACGCGCAGCTGCGCATCGGCATGGCGCCAGCCCGCGTGCAGCTCCAGGTCGCCCAGGCCGGACACCCTGCCGCCCTCCGCCGCGGCCAGCGCTGCAACCGTGCTCTGGAACTGCGTGTCGAACCGGGCCTGCACGGCGGACTGCGTCGCCGTGGGCACAGCGGGATTCCAGTTCAGCGCGGGCGTCTGCGCGTCCGCGGCGAAGCCCTGCTTCTTGGTGGCATACGGCAGGTTGACGGCCAGCGCCAGCCGGCCGCCGCCATAGCGTGCCTGGCTCAGCCACGCCAGGCCGAGGTTCCATTGCAGCAGCGAGCCCCGGGCGTCGATGCGCCCGGTTGCCGCGCCGTAGGTCGGGTACAGCGCCGCGGGCGTCGGTGCAGGCAGGGGCAGCGTGCCGCCCGCAAGCGTCTGCGTGAGCGGCTCGCCGTCGTTGCCGGTCACCTTGCGGATGTCCACGCGCGTCAGCGCGATGCCGCCGGTCAGTCCCTGCAGGTCGGCCGGCGCGAAGATCTCGCCGCCCAGGCTGCCGGCAAGGTTGTAGCGGACCTGGAAGTCCTCGGCGGCCTGTGCCGTGGCGCCGATGGCGCCCAAGATGGCAACGGACAAGACACGGAGCGGACGCGGCGGGCTGGGTGGGCGGATCGGCATGGCGCGCCGAACATAGCACCGGCCCCTTGCGGCTCCATGCGCCTGTTGCAGCAAGGCGACGCCCGGCACCGCAAGGCTACCGCGCGCCTGGCCCGGGTGCCGCAAAGCACACCACGGGCGACGCCTTTCAACACGCCAGCGCGTCGCGCAGCGCCTGCAGGCACAGCGCGTTGTCCTCGTCGGTGCCCACCGTGATGCGCAGGAACTGCGTGAAGCCGGGCTCCTTCCAGGGCTTGACGATCACGCCGAGCGCCAGCAGCGCCTCGTTCACCGGGCCGTTGGGCCGGCCCAGGTCGACGAACAGGAAATTGGTGGCCGACGGCGCCACGCGCAGGCCCATGGCCTGCAGTGCGCGGGCCATGGCATCGCGCTGCACCACGGTACGCGCCACGGCCTGGCGCATGTGGGCCTCGTCGACAAGGGCAGCGCGCGCGGCCAGTTGCGCGGCCAGGTTCACGCCGAAGGGCGTGCGCACGCGGTCGAGCAGCTGCACCAGCGCGGCATCGGACGCGATGCCGTAGCCCACGCGCAACCCGGCCAGGCCATAGGCCTTGGAGAAGGTGCGCAGCACGATCCAGGCACTGCCCCGGTCGCGCAGCATGGGCAGGGCGTCGGGGAACCCGGGCGTGAGGCGCGCGTACTCCACGTAGGCCTCGTCGACGACCAGCAGCGTGCCGGCCGGCGTGGCGTCCAGCAGCCGCGCAAAGGCCGCGGTGCCGAACATGCAGCCCACCGGGTTCGAGGGGTTGGCCAGCATGGCCATCTTGGGGCCGCGCGCGAGCGCCGCGCACCAGGCGTCCACGTCGAAGCCCAGCGCGGGCGACAGGTCCAGCAGCTCGACCCCGGCGCCCACCATCCGCGGGTAGATCTCGTGCAGGCCAAAGGCCGGGCGCTGCGCCAGCACGCGCTCGCCGGGCGAGAGCAGCGCCAGGCACAGCATCTGCAGGATGGATTCGGAGCCGTTGCCCACCACGACGTGCGCGGCCGTGGTGCCGCTGCGCGCGGCAATGGCTGCGCGCAGGGCGCTGCTGTCGGCGTCCGGATACCACAGCACCTGCTGCGCGAGGCCTGCCAGCGCCTGGGCCACGCGCGGACTGGGGCCGTACGGGTTCTCGTTGCTGCCCAGGCGGGCGATGCGGTCCACGCCGTGGCGCGCACGCACGGCCTCGGACGACAGGCCGGCGTTGTAGATGGGCAGCGGCGGCACTTCGGGCCGGGCCAGGGCCAGCAGGTCGGGGGCGGTCATCGGTCGAAGATCTTTCCGGGGTTCATCAGGTGCAAGGGGTCGAGTGCCGCCTTCACGGCGCGCATGGCAGCCAGCTCGGCCGGCGTGCGGCTGCGGCCCAGCCAGGGCTTCTTGTGCAGGCCGATGCCGTGCTCGGCCGAGACGCTGCCCGCGAAGTCGCCGACCAGGCCGTAGACCAGGTGCTCCAGGCCTTCCACATCGCCCGCGATGGTCGAGGCGTCGGTGGAGACATGCAGGTTGCTGTCGCCGATGTGGCCGAAGAACACGCTGGCATGGCCGGGCCAGCGCGCGTCCAGCGCGGCGCGGCAGGCGCTGGCGAAGCGGCCGATCTCGGCCATGGGCAGGCTCACGTCGAAGTTGACGGGCGGGTGCATGTTCGTGGGCAGCTCGGCCGTGGCCTCGCGGATCTTCCAGAACGCGCGCGCCTGGGCCTCGGACTGCGCGATGGCCGCGTCCAGCACCAGGCCATCCTGCAAGGCGGGTGCCAGCACATCCTCCAGCGCGGCCTGCAGCTGGGCCGCATCGGGGCCGTCCAGATCGACCAGGGCCAGCAGCGGGTGCGGCGCGTCGAAGGGCTCGCGCAGCTTCTGCCAGGCCAGCGAGGCCTGCACGAAGTCGCGCCACATGAGCTCGAAGGCGGCCAGGCCCGCGCCGGCACGCCGCTGCAGGCGCGACAGCAGCGCGAGCGCGGCGTCGTAGTCGGGCACGGCGGCCAGCATGCTCACTCTCGCGGCCGGCGCCGGGTGCAGCCGCAGCAGCGCGCGCGTGATCACGCCCAGCGTGCCCTCGGCGCCGATGAAGAACTGCTTCAGGTCGTAGCCCGTGTTGTTCTTCTGCATGGGGCGCAGCATGGGCAGCACGCTGCCGTCGGCCAGCACCACCTCCAGGCCCAGCGTCTGCTCGCGCATCATGCCGAAGCGCAGCACGCCGTTGCCGCCCGCGTTGGTCGCCAGCGCACCGCCGACCTGGGCCGAGCCGCGCGCGCCGAAGTCCACGCCGAACAGCAGGCCCTGGGCACTGGCCGCCTCCTGGATGGACTGCACGGTGGCACCGGCCTGCACGGTCAGCGTGCGCGTGGCGGCGTCCACCTGCTCGATGGCCTGCATGCGGTCCAGCGACAGGGCCACGCCCGCCGCCAACGGCTGGGCCGCGCCTGCCAGGCCAGTCATGCCGCCCTGGGGCACGACGGGCACGCGGTGCTGCGTGCACAGCCGGAGCGCGGCGCTGACCTGTTCGGTGTTGCGCGGGCGCAGCCAGGCCAGCGGGCGCACGGGCGGCACGCCGCTCCAGTCGGCCAGCTGGCGGGCGGGGATGGCCTCGCCGGTGGCCACGGCGTCGTCGCCCAGCACCGCGCGCAGGGCTTCGAGGAGGCCGCTCACCGGCGCGTCTCGGCGAAGTCCAGCACCGCCTGCAGCATGCGTTGCAGGTGCGGCTGCACGCCGGCCGCCGCGGCAGGCAGGTAGTCGAAGGGCAAGGCCTCCTGCATGTAGCTGCTCTGCGTCATCTCGAGCTGCACGGCGTGCTGGCCTTCGTGCGGGCGGCCGTGGTGGCGCGTGATGTAGCCGCCCGTGAAGCGGCCGTTCAGCACGCTGGTGTAGCCCGTCGCCTCCTTGGCGATGGCCAGCAGCGCCTGGGCCAGCGCCGGATCGCAGCTCGTGCCCTTGCCGGTGCCCAGGTTCAGGTCGGGCAGCTTGCCTTCGAAGAAGCGCGGCAGCACGGATCGGATGGAGTGCGCATCCCAGAGCATGGCGATGCCGTGCTGTGCCTTGATGCGCGCGAGTTCCTCGGCCAGCTTGGCGTGGTACGGGTGCCAGATGGCGTCGCGCCGCGCGGCGGTCTCGGCATCGCCGGGCTGGTCGGCAGGATCGCGGTACAGCGGCGTCTCGTCGAAGGTGTCGACGGGGCACAGGCCGGTGACGTTCTGCCCTGGGTAGAGGCTCGCGCCGTCTGGCGGCCGGTTCAGGTCGATCACGTAGCGCGAGTGCGTGGCCACGAGCACCGAGGCGCCCAGCGCGTCGGCGAAGCCGTAGAGCTGCTCCAGGTGCCAGTCGGTGTCGGGCACGTGGCGCGCCTCGTCCGTGAAGCGGGCGGCCAGCGCTGGCGGCACGTGGGTGCCGACGTGGGGCATGGAGACCAGCAGCGGCCGGGTGCCCTGGCGGAAGCGGAAGGGGGGTTCGGTGGTGGAAAAGCTCATGGGCTGTCCTGGAGTAACTGGGTACGGGCTGCGACCAGGCCCTGGATCGCGCGGTGGTGCTCGGCATGCCGCGCCGCGGCCACGCGCGCCTGGCCAGCGACATGGACGGTGCCGACCGCGCTCGTGCGGTGGCTCGCGAACACGTGGGCCGACAGCATCTGGTGCGCCGGCAGGCCGGCCAGCGCGGGATGCCGTGCGTCCAGCGTGACGAGGTCGGCCTGCTGGCCCATGGCCAGGCCGGCCGCGGGGCGGCCGGCCGCCTGTGCGCCACCGGCCACGGCCGCGAGCAGCATGGCGGTCGCCACCTGCGGCTGCGCCGGTGTCGCCATCACGTTGCGCCGCCGCGTGGCCAGGCGCTGGCCGTATTCCAGCAGCATGAGTTCCTCGGCCGCGTTGACGCAGGCATGGCTGTCCGAGCCCAGGCCCCAGGCGCCGCCCGCGGCCTGCCAGGCCGGCCAGTCGAACAGGCCGTCGCCCAGGTTGGCCTCGGTGCTCGGGCACAGGCCGGCCACGGCGCCGCTGGCGGCGGCGCGGCGGTATTCGTCGGCATCCATGTGCGTGGCGTGCACCAGGCACCAGCGCGCGTCCACGGGCGCGTGGTCGAGCAGCCAGGCCACGGGGCGCTGGCCGCTCCAGGCGATGCAGTCGTCCACCTCCTGGGTCTGCTCGGCGATGTGGATGTGCACGGGCGCCGTGGCGTCCAGCGCGTGCAGGCCGGCCACGGCCGCGCGCAGCGCATCGGGCGGCACGGCGCGCAGCGAGTGCGGCGCCAGGCCCAGCCGTGCGCCTTGCGCGGCGCACAGCGGGCGCAGCCGCTCCAGCAGGCGCAGCATGTCGTCGGTGGAGCGGATGAAGCGGCGCTGCCCCTCACCCGGTGGCTTGCCGCCGAAGCCGCTGGCCTGGTAGAGCACGGGCAGCAGCGTGAGGCCGATGCCGGCGCGCTGCGCGGCGCGCAGCAGCGCCAGCGCGAGCTCGGCGTCGTCCGCATAGGGGCGGCCACCGCGGTCGTGGTGCACGTAGTGGAACTCGCAGACGCTGGTGTAGCCGGCCTCCAGCATCTCCACGTACAGGCCGAAGGCGATGGCCTCGAGCAGCGCCGGGTCGAGCCGCCCGGCGAAGCGGTACATCAGCGTGCGCCAGCTCCAGAAGCTGTCCTCGCCCTGGCCGCGGTGCTCGGTCAGGCCGGCCATGCCGCGCTGGAAGGCGTGCGAATGCAGGTTGGGCAGGCCGGGCAGCACGGGCCCTTCGGCCAGGCCGACGCCCTCGGGGCGCGCAGCGTCCGGCTGCACTTGCACGAGCGTGCCAGACGCATCCCAGCGCAGCAGCACGTTGCGGGCCCAGCCCGCGGGCAACAGTGCGTCGGTGGCGAACAGCGCGCTCATGCCGCGCCTCTTGTGGGCTGCAGCAAGACCCGCGGTGCGCAGTCGGCGCTCATACGGCCCCCTCCGCGATGCGGCCCTGGCGGACCACGCAGCGCACCGGTCGCTGGCCGAACCAGTAGGCCAGCTCGGCCGCGTGCTGCAGGTTCCACAGCACGAAGTTCGCGGGCCGGCCGGCGGCGAGGGTGCCGTGCGACTCTTGCAGGCCCAGCGCGCGCGCAGCGTGCACGGTGATGCCGGCTATCGCCTCGGGCACCGTGAGCCGGAACAGCGTGCAGGCCATGTTGGCCATCAGCAGCAGCGAGAGCGCCGGTGAGGTGCCGGGGTTGTGGTCGGTCGAGACGGCCATCGGCACGCCGGCCGCGCGCAGCGCCGCGATGGGCGGCAGGGTCGTGTCGCGCAGCGTGTAGTAGGCGCCGGGCAGCAGCACGGCCACGCTGCCGGCCGCCGCCATGGCGTCGATGCCGGCCTGCGACAGGTGCTCGATGTGGTCGCACGACAGCGCGCCGTAGCGCGCCGCCAGCGCCGCGCCGCCCATGTCCGACAGCTGCTCGGCATGCAGCTTGACCGGGATGCCGAGCGCCTGCGCGGCCTGGAACACCTGCTCGGTCTCGGCCAGCGAGAACGCGATGCGCTCGCAGAACACGTCGACCGCGTCGACCAGGCCTTCGGCGTGCAGGGCCGGCAGCATCTCGCGGCAGACCAGGTCGATGTAGGCGCCACTGCGCCCGGCGTATTCCGGCGGCAGCGCGTGCGCGCCCAGGAAGGTGGTGCGCACGGTCACGCCGTGCGCGGCAGCCAGCCGGCGCGCCACGCGCAGCTGCTTGCGCTCGTGTTCGAGCGCGAGGCCGTAGCCCGACTTGATCTCGATGGCGCACACGCCCTCGGCCAGCAGGCTGCGCAGCCGCGCCGAGGCGCTGGCGAACAATTCGTCCTCGCTGGCCTCGCGCGTGGCGCGCACGCTGGAGACGATGCCGCCGCCGGCCCGGGCCACCTCTTCGTACGTCGCGCCGGCCAGGCGCATCGCGAACTCGTTGGCCCGCTGGCCGCCGTAGACCAGGTGGGTGTGGCAATCCACCAGGCCGGGCGTGACGAGCGCGCCCTGCCCCGCGTGGCGCGGCGCGCCTGCGTGGGCCGGTGGCACCGCATCGGGGGCGCCGGTCCAGGCGATCCGGCCGTCCGCCACGGCGATGGCGCAGGGTTGGCCGTCCAGGCCGGTAAGTCCGGTCCACAGGCCATCGGCCGCAGGCAGGGTGTCGAAGGAAGGCATGGGCTCGTCTCCTAGGTGGCGGTGTGCCATTGCACGGCCAGCAGCGCGGCGTCGGGGTCGTCGGTGGCCACGGCCCAGGGTGTGGCGGCGTCGGCCCACCACAGACCCTGGCCCTGCGCGAGTGGCTGCCCGCCCGCGCGCCAGCCGCCGCGCCAGGCCAGCAGCAGGCCATGCGGCGCCGCCGCCAGTCCGGCCGCGCCACGCAGCACGCGCAGTTCGGCGCGCAGCCGGCCGCGCCGGGTCATCACATTGAAATCGCTGGACGCACCGCCCAGCAGCGTGCAGTCGATGCGCGCATCGCCGCTGAACGCGAACGGCGCGAGCGGCGTGGCCAGGTGGTGGTCGATGCCCTCGCCCTGCAGCCGCACGCCATCGCCACCCAGCAGCGTGATGATGCGGTCCACGCCGGCGAAGCGCGAGAACGGGCCGCTGGCCGCGATGCTGGCGACCGAGACGCGCCAGTCGAACCCGTCGAAGCCCGCCCCGGGCGGCCAGCTCGCGATCTCGCGCGTGCTGCCGCCGCCGTTCTTCCAGGGTGTGGCGGCGAGCGCGTCCACGTCGAAGCGTTGCACCGGCCGTGTCATCGCACCAGCCCTCCCTGGCTCATGCGCCGTTCGAAATGCCGCAGCACCAGCATCACCGTGCCCGTGAGCGCGAAGTACACGGCGGCGATCGCCAGGTACACCTCCAGCGAGCGGTACGAGACGCTGATGATCTTCTGCCCCTCGTGCATCACGTCGTGGATGGTCAGCAGCGAGACCAGGGCGGAATTTTTGATCAGCGCGATGAACTCGTTGCCCAGCGGCGGGATCATGCGCACCACGGCCTGCGGCAGGATGATGTGGCGCATGGCCGTGGGCGCCGTCATGCCCAGCGACTGCGCGGCCAGGGTCTGGCCCTGGGCGATGGACTGGATGGCGCCGCGCACGATCTCCGACACGTAGGCGCCCGAATACACGCCCAGGCCCAGCACGCCGCACAGGAAGGCCGGCAGCAGCAGGCCGAAGTGCGGCAGGCCGAAGAACAGGATGAACAGTTGCACCAGCAAGGGTGTGCCGCGCACGACGGTCACGTAGGCCGTGCAGGCGCCGTACAGCCAGCGCCGCTGCGGTTGCAGGCGGCCGATGCCGACCAGGAGGCCCAGCGCGCAGCCCAGCAGCAGCGCGCAGACCGTGATCTCGACGGTGACCAGCGTGCCGCGTGCGAGCGCGTCCCAGCCGGCCCAGACGGGGGAGAAGTCCAGATCCATGTCAAAAATCCATGCCGGCAGAAACCGAGGCAGAGCGCAGCGATCGCCCGTGGGTGACCCCGCGCCCGGGGCCCTTGTGTCCACGCCGAGGCGCGCAGGGGGAAGTCCCAGTCGGCCCATCGCTTCGCTTGGCCCGGGTTCCGGGCCATCGCTGCGCTCGGCCTGAGCGCGCAGACATCATGGCGTGACCGGGAACCACTTCTTCACGATGGCCGCGTAGCTGCCATCGGCCTTGAGCTTGGCGATCGCCTCGTTGACGGCCTTGGTCAGCTCGGGCGTGTCCTTGCGCAGCGCCATGCCGTATTCCTCGGTCGTGAGCTGCTCGGGCAGCACCTTGAGGCCCGGGCGCGTGCGCACGTACTGGTAGGCGGCCGGCTTGCCCGTGACTGCGGCATCGCTGCGGCCCACGTCGACGAGGTTGAACATCTCCTGGTTCTTCTCGACCTCGACCAGCTGCGCCTTGGGGTGTGCCTCCTTGAGGTAGCTCACCGACTTGGTGCCCACCTGCACGCTGACCCTCTTGCCGGCCAGGTCGGCCGGCGACTTGATCGTCGCGTTGTCGGCCTTGACCATGGCGACCAGGCCGCCCGCGTAGTAGGGCTCGGTGAAGTCGACGACCTTCTTGCGCTCGTCGGTGATGTAGATCGCCGAGACGGCCATGTCCACGCGCTTGGAGACCAGGGCCGGGATCAGGCCCTTGAAGTCGATGTCGACCCACTCGACCTTGCGGCCCATCTGCCTGCCGATGGCCTCCACGAGTTCGGTGTCGAAGCCCGTGCGCTGGTTGTTCTCGAAGAACTCCATGGGCGGGAAGGTGGCGTCGGTGGCGACCTTGAGCACGGCCTGGGCGTGCACGCCGAGGGCGGTCGTCGACAGCAGGGCCAGGGCGAGCAGATGGCGGCGAAGGGTCATGGGGTTCTCCGTTGGGGAAAGTGAAGGAAGCGCAGGAACTAGCAGGATCGGGGCCCGCCCCTCAGCCCACCAGGCGCGGGAACGGCGCATGCTCCACGGGCGCGCCGGCCATGGCCTACTTGACCATCGGCAGCTTGAGGCCGAACTTCTTGGCCGTGGCGATGGCCAGGTCGTAGCCCGCATCGGCATGGCGCATCACGCCCGAGCCGCAGTCGTTGACGAGCACGCGCGCCAGGCGCTTGTCGGCGGCCTCGGTGCCGTCGCACACGATGACCATGCCGGCATGCTGCGAGTAGCCCATGCCCACGCCGCCGCCGTGGTGCAGGCTGACCCAGGTGGCGCCGCCGGCGGTGTTGAGCAGCGCGTTGAGCAGCGGCCAGTCGCTCACGGCATCGGTGCCGTCGCGCATGCCCTCGGTCTCGCGGTTCGGGCTGGCGACCGAGCCGGTGTCCAGGTGGTCGCGGCCGATCACGATGGGGGCCTTGAGCTCGCCCGTGCGCACCATCTCGTTGAAAGCCAGGCCCGCCAGGTGCCGTTCGCCCAGGCCCAGCCAGCAGATGCGCGCCGGCAGGCCCTGGAAGGCGATGCGTTCGCGCGCCATGTCCAGCCAGCGGTGCGTGTGCTTGTTCTCTGGAAACAGCTCCTTGATCTTGGCGTCGGTCTTGTAGATGTCTTCCGGATCACCCGAGAGCGCGACCCAGCGGAACGGGCCCTTGCCTTCGCAGAACAGCGGACGGATGTAGGCCGGCACGAAGCCCGGGAAGTCGAACGCGTTCTGCACGCCTTCGTCCTTGGCCACCTGGCGGATGTTGTTGCCATAGTCCACCGTGGGCACGCCCATGGCCTGGAAGTCCAGCATGGCCTGCACGTGCACGGCGCAGCCCTTGGCGGCCGCGGCCTTGAGCGTGGCGTGCTGCGCCGGGTCGGCCATGGCGGCCTTCCACTGCGGCACGGTCCAGCCGACCGGCAGGTAGCCGTGGATCAGGTCGTGGGCCGAGGTCTGGTCGGTCACGAGGTCGGGCTTGGGGCCACCGGCCTTCGCGCGGCGCGCCAGCTCGGGCACGATCTCGGCCGCGTTGCCCAGGAGGCCGATGGAGATGGCCTCGCCCGCCGCCGTGTGCTGCTGGATCAGCGCCAGCGCGTCGTCGATGTCCCTGGCCTGCTTGTCGAGGTAACGCGTGCGCAGGCGGAAGTCGATGCTGCTCTGCTGGCATTCGATGGCCAGCACGCAGGCGCCGGCCAGCACGCCGGCCAGCGGCTGCGCGCCGCCCATGCCGCCCAGGCCGGCGGTCAGGATCCACTTGCCCGTGAGGCTGTTGTTGTAGTGCTGGCGGCCGGCTTCGACGAAGGTCTCGAAGGTGCCCTGCACGATGCCCTGGGCGCCGATGTAGATCCAGCTGCCCGCCGTCATCTGGCCGTACATGAACAGGCCCTTGCGGTCCAGCTCGTTGAAGTGCTCCCAGTTGCCCCATTTGGGCACGAGGTTGGAGTTGGCCAGCAGCACGCGCGGCGCATCCGCATGGGTCTTGAACACGCCCACGGGCTTGCCCGATTGCACCAGCAGCGTCTCATCCTCGTCCAGGTCCTTGAGCGAGGCCAGGATCTGGTCGAAGCACTCCCAGTTGCGCGCCGCGCGGCCGATGCCGCCGTAGACCACGAGGTCCTCGGGCCGCTCAGCCACGTCGGGGTGCAGGTTGTTCTGGATCATGCGGAACGGCGCCTCGGTCAGCCAGCTCTTGCACGTGAGCGTGCTGCCCGTGGGCGCGGCGATCTTGCGGCTGGGGTCGTGGCGGGTGCCGATCTGGGCGATGAAGGGCTCGGGTGCGTTCATGGCGTTCTCCTAGGGGTGTTCAGGCGTGGCTGGGCAGGATGGCGGTGACGGCGGCGGGCCAGGCGCGGCCCTGGGCACCCAGCGCCCATTGCCGCATGGATTCCACGTCGGGCGCAAGGTAGCGGTCGTGTTCGATGAAGCCCACGTGGGCGCGGATCGCGTCGAACTCGGCTTCCATCAAGGGGCTGCTTTTCAGTTGGTGCTTGAGCTCGATGCCCTGGCAGGCGGCCATGGCCTCGATGCCGACGACCACGGCCGTGTTGTCCACCATGTCGCCCAGGCGGCGCGCGGCGAAGGTGGCCATGGACACATGGTCCTCCTGGTTGGCCGAGGTGGGCAGGCTGTCCACGCTGGCCGGGTGGGCCAGCGACTTGTTCTCGGACGCGAGCGCGGCGGCCGTGACCTGGGCGATCATGAAGCCGGAGTTCACCCCACCATCGCGCACGAGGAAGGGCGGCAGGCCCGAGAGGCCCGAATCCAGCAGCAGCGCCATGCGGCGCTCGGAGATCGCGCCGACCTCGGCCACCGCGAGCGCGATGATGTCCGCCGCGAAGGCCACGGGCTCGGCGTGGAAGTTGCCGCCCGAGATGACCTCGCCCGTGTCGGTGAAGACCAGCGGGTTGTCGGACGCCGCATTGGCCTCGATCACGAGCACGCGCGATGCGTGGGCCAGGTTGTCCAGGCAGGCGCCCATGACCTGCGGGATGCAGCGGATCGAGTACGGGTCTTGCACGCGGCCGCAGTTGGCATGGCCGGGGATGATCTCGCTGCCTTCCAGCAGCGTGCGCACGGCGCCGGCCACCGCGATCTGGCCGGGCTGGCCACGCGCGGCATGGATGCGCGCGTCGAAGGGCTTGATCGAGCCCTGGATGGCCTCGAGCGACAGCGCGCCGGCCATGAGGCCTGCGGCGAACACGCTCTCGGCACCGAACAGGCCGGCCAGCGCCAGCGCGGTCGAGACCTGGGTGCCGTTGAGCAGCGCGAGGCCTTCCTTGGGGCCGAGCACGAAGGGCTCCAGGCCGATAGCGCGCATGGCCTCGGCACCGGGCACCACACGGCCGTCCGCGAGCTCGGCCTCGCCCTCTCCGATCAGCACGCAGGCCAGGTGTGCCAGCGGCGCGAGATCGCCCGAGGCGCCGACCGAACCCTTGGCCGGGATGCGCGGCAGCACGCCGGCGTTGAACAAGGCCAGCAGCGCATCGACGATCTCGGGCCGGATGCCCGAATGGCCGCGCGCCAAGCTCACGGCCTTGGCCGCCAGCACCAGCCGCACCACGCCGGCCGCCAGCGGCGCGCCCGTGCCGACCGCATGCGAGAGCACGAGGTTGCGCTGCAACTCGGCCAGGCGACCTGGCGGGATGACCGTCTGTGCAAGCTTGCCGAAGCCTGTGTTGATGCCGTAGACGACGGCGCCGGCGTCGAGGATGGATTGCACGGTGGCCTGCGCGGCCAGCAGGCCGGCGCGCGCGCCCTCGTCCAGCGCCAGCCGCACGCCCCCCGCGTGGATGCGGCGCAGTTGGGCCAGGCTCACAGCGCCAGGCGAAAGCGTCAAGGTGGTGGTTTCAGTGCTCATCGCATTTCCTGTCTATACAAGTAAGGGCGCAAAAAACTCATGCCAGGCACCTCCGTTGCGCTCCGGCCGTGCAACGGTTGCGCCGGTCGGTGCCCGGCGACATGCGCGCTGGCGTCGATCCCCGCTGCGTGCGCTCATGCCAGCCCCTGGTTGCCGTCGTTGCGCAAACGGCTGCCCAGGCGGTAACGGGACGCGGGATGCAGGCAGCGCACCAGCGTGATGGTCTGCCCGCGCGACCAGGTGCGGCGCGTGAGCAGCAAACAAGGCTCGGCCCGGTCCATGGCCAGGCGCTCGGCCTGCTCGGCCGTGGGCAGCACGGCGTCGACCAGGTGCTCGATCTGGTCGAACGGCACGTTGCGCACCAGGTATTCGCTGGGCGGCACGCTGGAGAAATCCTGTTCCAGGAAGGCCGGCACCAGGCGCGGGTTCACGTAGCGGTCTTCCAGTTGCACGGGCACGCCGTCTTCGAGGTGCAGGCAGACGCAGTGCACGAGCGATTCACCCATGCGCACGTCCATCCACACGGCCACGTCGGGCGAGGCGGCCACGCGCTCGGCGGCGATCAGCTGGAAGCCGTAGTCGTGGCCGCGGCCGCGGATCTCGCTCGCGATGTTGGCGATCTGCAGCAGCGTGGACTGCGGCTTGGCCTCGGCCACGAAGCTGCCCACGCCGGCCACCCGCACCACGCGGCCCTGGTCCATCAGTTCGCGCAGCGCGCGGTTGGCCGTCATGCGCGAGATGCCGAACTGCGCCACGAGCTCGTGCTCGGACGGCAGGCGGTGCCCGGCCGGCCACTCGCCGCTCTGGATGCGGCGCGTGATGTGCTCCTTGACCTGCTCGTACAGCGCCAGCGCGGGTGCGGCCTCGGAGCGTGCAACCCCGGAGCGTGCAGAGGCGTGGCGGGCGGTCGCGGAGCCGGACTTCATGTCAATGCTCGGCGGCGGCCATGGACTCGGCGCGGATCTCTTCGGTCAGCCGGGCCTTGAGGTCCATGAACGCAGGCGTGGTCTTGACGGTGTAGTGCCGCGGGTGCGGCAGGTCGACCGCGATCTCGCTCTTGATGCGGCCCGGCCGCGCGCTGAACACGGCGACGCGGCTGGCCATGAAGATGGCCTCGTCGATGTCGTGGGTGACGAACAGCACCGTCTTCTGCTCTGCCTCCCAGATGCCCAGCAGCAGCTCCTGCATGAGCACGCGGGTCTGGTTGTCGAGCGCGCCGAAGGGCTCGTCCATGAGCAGGATCTTGGGGTCGTTGGCCAGCGCGCGCGCAATCGCCGTGCGCTGCTGCATGCCGCCCGACAGCTGCTTGGGAAAGTGCTGCTCGAAGCCGCGCAGGCCGACCTTGGCGATGAAGTAGTCGGCACGCTCCTTCTGCTGCGCCTCGGGCAGGTTGCGCTCGCGCAGGCCGAAGCGGATGTTCTGCTCGATGTTGAGCCAGGGGAACAGCGTGTAGCTCTGGAAGACCATGCCGCGGTCGGCGCCGGGCCCTTCGATGGTCTGGCCGTCCAGCAGCACCTGGCCACTGGTCGGATAGTCCAGCCCCGCGACGATGCGCAGCAGCGTGGACTTGCCGCAGCCCGAAGGGCCGAGGATGGTCACGAAGTCGTTCTTGCGCACTTCGAAATCCACCGGCTGCAGGGCCTGGGTGGACTTGCCACCGGGGCTCGTGAAGGTGCGCGAGACGCCGCGGACAGACAGCTGGTTGCTCATAGGGAGGCCCAGGCGAACAGCTTCCTGTTGACCGCCTTGAAGATGAAGTCGGAGACCAGCCCGATCAGGCCGATCACGATGATGCCGAAGATGATCTGGCCGGTGTTCAGCAGCGCCTGGCTGTCGGTGATCATGTGGCCGATGCCAGAGGACGAGCCGATCAGCTCGGCCACGATCACATAGGTCCAGGCCCAGCCCAGCACCAGGCGCAACGTCTCGGCGATGCCGGGCGCGGCGCCCGGGATCAGCACGCGGCGCACGATGCCGCGGCTGTCGGCGCCCAGCGTGTAGGCGGCCTCCACGAGGTCCTTGCGCGCGCCGCCCACGGTCACGGCCACCATCAGGATGATCTGGAACACCGAGCCGATGAAGATCACCAGCAGCTTCTGCGTCTCGCCGATGCCGGCCCACAGGATCAAGAGCGGGATGAAGGCCGAGGCCGGCAGGTAGCGGCAGAACGAGACGAAGGGCTCCAGGAACGCCTCGACCGGCTTGTACGCGCCCATCGCGATGCCCAGCGGCACGGCGACCACGGCCGCCAGGATGAAGCCGCCCAGCACGCGCCAGACGGTCATGCCGATGTCGTGGATGAAGCCGTACTCGGTGAACAGCAGCCAGGCCTCCTGCACCATCGTGATGGGGCTGGCCAGGAAGGTGGGCGAGACGAAGCCGCCGAGCGTGAAGAACGCCCAGACGGCCACGAACAGCACGAAGAAGGCCAGGCCCAGCAGCCAGCGGGCCTGCGGGCTGACGGGCTCCAGCGGCACCATGCCGCGGCGCCGGCGCGCCGGGGCGGCCGTGGCCGCTGGCGCCGCCGAGGGAAGAACGCGGGTGGTGTCGCCGGCCATGGCTTACTTGATGTAGCTGGCGTCGTACATGGCCGACCAGTTGTCGGGCTGCTTGCGGATGACGCCGGCCTCTTGCAGGATCACCGCGGCTTCCTTCATGAAGGTCTCCAGCTCGCCCGCGAAGAACTTTTGGTTGGCCGCCTTGTCCTGCCAGCGCAGGAAGCCCGACGACTTGGCGAAGGCCTCGCCGGTCTGCTTGACGGCCGCGCCCATGATCTCGTTGGCCTTGGCGGTGTCGCTCTTGATCATGTCCAGCGCCTGGAAGTACGAATCGGCCAGCGCCTTGGCGGCCGTGCCGTTGGCCTTGAGCCAGTCGGGCGCGCAGCCCAGCGTGTCCTGGATGTGCGGGAACTCCAGCGTGGTCGCCAGGATCTTGCCGGCGGCGGGGTTGTCGCGCACGGTGGAGAGGTAGGGCTCGTAGGTCACGGCGGCGTCGTTCTGGCCCGTGACGAAGGACTGCGCCGCCGGCTGCGGCGCCAGCGTGACGGTCTTGACGTCCTTGATGTTCATGCCGTTCTTGCTGAGCAGCCAGGCCAGCGTGAAGTACGGCGCGGTGCCGGGCGCGTCCACGGCCACGGTCTTGCCCTTGAGGTCGGCGAAGGTCTTGATGTCGTTGCGCACGGCGATGCCGTCGGCGCCGTACGACTTGTCGAGCTGGAAGATCTGCACGATGGGAACGCCATTCGTGTTCCAGGCCACGTGCGTCTCCACCGTGGTGGCGGCGCACTGGATGGACTTGGAGGCCAGGGCCAGGTGGCGGTCCTTCTGCGGGATCATCTTGATCTCCACATCCAGGCCGTTCTTCTTGAAGATGCCGGCCTTGTCGGCCAGCGTCAGCGGCGCGAAGCCGGTCCAGCCGGACATGCCGATCACGACCTTGGTCTGGGCCGCAGCGCCCTGGGCCATGGCGGCCAGCGCGCCGGCAGCCAGCACAGTGGCAATCTTGGAGAAAACTGTCTTGGCCATGCGGCCCTCCTGGGTTGGGGTTGAACGCTTCGGAACGCTGGTGTCGCCGGCGCGCACCCCGGGGAAGGGCACGCGCCGCGCAGTCTCATTCGCTTGAGCAGACCTGTATATACAGAGTAACCCGTGAGTAT
Source organism: Pseudorhodoferax sp. Leaf274 (assembly GCF_001422445.1). Taxonomy (GTDB): domain Bacteria; phylum Pseudomonadota; class Gammaproteobacteria; order Burkholderiales; family Burkholderiaceae_C; genus Pseudorhodoferax. The sequence goes on along the minus strand of NZ_LMNA01000029.1, from coordinate 180,518 downwards.
CCCCAATCTGGGGCACGCTCCCGGGCCGGACTGGTGCGCGGTCACCGGGACGGTGCCCGCGCGGGCAGGGCTGCCGGCGAATACGGGGGTCTTTGCAGGGAGCGTGCCAGTCTTGAAACACATCAAACTTGCGCACATAATATGTGTGAATTGGAGGTCTCCATGAACATCACGCTTTCCGTTGATGAGCAGGTAGCGCAGCGCGCGCGCGAGGCTGCGCAGAAGATGGGCAAGAGCCTGAACCAGGCCGTGCGCGACTACCTGGAGCAGTTGGCCGGCAGCGCCCAGCGCGAGCAGCAATGGGCGCAATTCGAGCAGAGTTGCCTGAATGCCTCCACCCGGCTGGACGGCTGGCGCTTCGACCGCGACGAAGCCAACGCGCGCTGAGCCATGGCCGAGCGCGCCTTCATCGACACCAATGTCCTCGTCTATGCCGAGGCCAGCGACCTGCCCGCCAAGCAGCGCGCGGCGCTGGACCTCTTGAGGCAGCTGTATGAGCAGGCCAGCGGTGTGCTGTCCACGCAGGTCCTGCAGGAGTACTGCAACGTGGCCTTGAAGAAATTGCGCATGCCGGCGCAGCAGCTGCGCGCGCGGCTGGACCTGTACGAGCAGTTCGAGATCGTGCAGGTCACGCCCGTGATCGTGCGCGCCGGACTGGACCTGCACCAGACGCGCAGCCTGGGCTTCTACGACGCGCTGATCGTGGCCAGCGCGCAGACGGCCGGCTGCAATGTGCTGTTCAGCGAGGATCTGAACACTGGCGAGAAGATGGGGCCAGTGCGCATCGTCAATCCGTTCGCGGCCGGCCCCGCCTGAGTCAGCCCTGTCGGGCCAGCAACGCGTCCACCTGCGCTGCCGTCGGCATCCCGCCGATGGCGCCCTGCCCCGTCACCGACAGCGCCGCCGCCGCATTGGCGCGCTGCATGGCCTGCTCCAGTGGCAGGCCACGCGCGAGCGCCGCGGCCAGTGCGCCGTTGAAGGTGTCGCCGGCGCCGATGGTGTCGGCCACGGCGTCCATGCGCCAGCCCGGGATGGACAGCGCTGCGGCACCCGGGCGCCAGAGCCGGCAGCCGTCTGCGCCCAGCGTGGCCAGCACTGCCCCAACGCCGCAGGCCAGCAGGCGCTGCGCGCCCTGCTCCAGCGGCGCGTCGGGCGGCAGGTCGGCCAGGCTGCGCAGCTCGGTCTCGTTGGGCGTCAGCAGGTCGGTCAGGCCCAGCAGTTCGTCCGGCAGCGCGGCCGCCGGTGCGGGGTTCAGCAGCGTGGCCACGCCGGCCGCGCGCGCGATGCGGAAGGCGGCCAGCGTGGCGGCCTGCGGCACCTCGTTGGAGGCGATCACGATGCGGGCACCCGCGATCGTGGCCTGCGCGGCCTGCACCTGGGCCGCGCCCAGGCCGACGCCCGCGCCCGGCGCCACCGCGATGCTGTTGTCGCCGTCGTCGAACACGAGGATCTGCGCCACGCCGCTGCGTTCGCCCTCCACCTGCTCCACGTGCGTTGTCACGATGCCTTCGCGCGCCCACAGGTCCAGCCCCATGCGGCCGAAATCGTCACGGCCAATGCGCGCGACGACTGCGGTGCGCGCGCCCTGCCGCGCGCAGGCCACGGCCGCGTTCGAGCCCTTGCCGCCCGGGCTGATGTCGAAGGAGCGCGCCAGCACGGTCTCGCCGCGCGCCATGGGCCGCGCCACGCGCGACACCAGGTCGGCATTCCAGCTGGCGATGCAGACGACATCCACCATGGGGATCAGTCCTTGCTGCGGTCGAGCGCGAAGGCGGCCATCTGCGCGTCGATGCGCGCGAGTTCCGCATCGTCCAGCGCCACCAGCGGCGGCCGCACGCGGCGCCAGCCGGCGTCGCCGTCGAGGATGGCCATGATGGCCTTGAACGCCGCCGTCATGCCGTAGCCGCCCAGGATGTCCAGGAAGGCGCGCACGCGCTGCAAGTCGCGCTGCGCGGCGTCGTCGCCCTGCGCCAGCGCCAGGCGGCCGACCAGATGCGGCATCACGTTGGCGATGCCGCTGACCGCGCCCAGGCTGCCGCGCGCACCCATGGTGGGCAGGTCGGGCTCGTTGCCGACCCAGACCTGCATGCCGGGCATGAAGGCCTCGGCATAGGCGATGGAGTCGGCGCACGTGCAACCGCTGTCCTTCAGGCCGACGATGGTCTCGGGGTACAGCAGGCGCAACGTGGAGATGACCTGGTGCGACAGGCGCACGCCCGAGACCTGGGGGATGTGGTACAGCACCACGCGCAGGCGCGCGTTGGCCACGCCGTCGATCACGTAGCGGTAGGAATCGATGATGCCCTGGTCGGGCACGCCCTTCAGGAAGAACGGCGGCAGGATCAGGCAGCGCGTGGCGCCGACCGACAGCGCGTGGCGCGTCAGCTCCAGCGTGTCCGGCAGGGCCGCGCAGCTGGTCGAGACCAGGATCTGCTCGGCCGGCACGCCACCGGCGATCAGGCCTTCGAGTGCAGCGCGGCGCTCGGCCACCGTGAACGAGGGGCCCTCGCCCGTGGTGCCGAAGGGCGTGACGCCGGCACAGCCGCCGTCGATCAGCGCCTTGGCGTGCTGGGCGAACTTCGGGATGTCGATGCCGAGGTCGGCGTTCAGGGGCGTCAGCAGTGCGGGCCAGATGCCGGCATGGGAAACAGGGGTGCTCATGGGTTGACTTTCGGGTCGGTGGAATCAGGCCGAGCCGCCGAACTGTTCGTCCAGCTGCTGGTGGTGCGGCAGGCCGACGGTGTCGGCGAAGGCGGCGTAGGACAGGCCGGGCTGCGCCAGCGCGCCCGGCGTGCCGCCCGCGTGCAGGGCGGCCAGCGACTCCTGCACGGCACGCGCAGCGCTGAACAGGGCCGTGACGGCGTAGAACACGATGGAAAAGCCCATCGCCTGCAGCTCGGGCGCCGTCAAGGCCACGGCCGGCGTGCCGTCGACGATGGAGACGACCTTGGGGCCGGCCACGCGGCGCGCCACGGCCTCGACCTCGGCCACGGTCTTGATGCCGTCCACGAACACGAGGTCCACGCCCGCGTCCCGGTAGCGCTGGGCGCGCGACACCGCTTCGTCGATGCCGGCGGCCGGCAGCGCGTCGGTGCGGCCGATGACGAGCAGACCATCCTGGCCGCGCGCCTGCACGGCGCAACGCAGCCGGCGCGCGTTCTCGGCCGCGTCGATCAGGCGGATGCCGGCCATCTGGCCGCAGCGCTTGGGCGCCACCTGGTCCTCCAGGTGGATCGCCGCGACGCCGGCCTGCACGTATTCGCGCACCGTGCGCTCGATGTTGGACGGGCCGCCGTAGCCGGTGTCGGCATCGGCGATCACGGGGATGCCGACGGCGCGCACCATGTCGCGCGCATGCGTGGTCATCTCGGTCTGCGTGAGCAGGCCGATGTCGGGCTGGCCCAACCGCGTGGCCGTGGCGCCGAAGCCGGTCATGTAGATCGCGGGAAAGCCCGCGCGCTCGACCAGGCGGGCGCTCAGGCCGTCGTAGGCGCCGGGCGCCTGGACGATGGTGCCGCTGGCGAGCAGGCTTTTCAGGGAGATTGCAGGGTGGGTCATCGGTTCAATTCATCATCAGGCCGCCATCGACATTGATGGCCTGGCCCGTCATGTAATCCGATTCTGGCGCTGCGAGGAAGGTGGCCACATCCGCCACGTCCTCGGGCCGCTGCGGGCGCCCCATCGGAATGCCGGCGATGCGCTGCTGCCAGATCTGGCCTTCGCCCAGGCCTTGCAGCGCGCCCCAGTCGCGGTCCATGCCACGCCACATCTCGCTCTCGACCAGGCCCGGGCAGATCGCGTTGACGGTGACCTGCGGCGCGAACGCGATGGCGGCCGACTGCGTGAGGCTCAGCACCGCGGCCTTGCTCGCGCGGTAGTGCGGGATCACGGAGGCGATAGGCCCGGCGCCCGGTCGCCCGGCGATGGACGCCATCGTGACGATCTTGCCGCGCGGCCGCCCCTCGGCCAGCGGCGCTTGCTGCAGCATCTGGCGCGCCGCGGCCTGCAGGCTCAGGAAGCAACCCTTGACGTTGACGCCCAGCATGCGGTCCCAGTCCGCGCCTTCCAGCTCCAGCAGGGGCTTGAGCTGCATGATGCCGGCATTGCAGACCATCACGTCGAGCCGACCGTGCGCGGCCACGGCCTGCTCGACGAGATGGCGGCATTGCGCCGCATCGGTCACGTCGGCCGGCACGCCCAGGGCGCCGATCTCTTCGGCAGCACGCTGGCAGCGCGCGGCATCGATGTCGGAAATCACGACGCGCGCGCCGCGCCCGGCGAACTTGCGCGCCACGGCCAGGCCGATGCCCTGGCCCGAGCCGGTGACGGCCACCACCAAGGCTGCTGTCATGCGGCGGGCTTCTTGCGGACCAGCGGCTGGTCCTGCACGTAGGTGCGGTTCCACACCGGCGAGATCACCAGTTCGTTCACGCACACATGCGCGGGCGCCTCGGCGATGAAGCGGATGGTGCGGCCCAGGTCGGCCTCCTGCAGCATGCGGGCCTTGTCGGCCTCGGTCGGCTGCACCGGCCGCTTCTTGAGGATGGGCGTGGCCACCTCGCCCGGGCACAGCGACGTGGCGCGCAAGCCGTTCACGCACTCCTCGATGTTGAAGGAATGCGTCAGCGCCATCATCGCGGCCTTGCTCGAGGTGTAGGCCGGCCCGGTCATGTACTCGTAGTGGAAGCCCGCGAACGAGGCCACGTTGATGACCGTGCCCTGCCCGCGCGCGCGCATGCCCTTGACGACGGCCAGCGTGCAGTAGGTGGCGCCGTTCAGGTTGATGCCCACCACGTCGGCGAAGGTCTCGGCGTCGGTGTCGCACCAGTAGCGCTTGGGATAGTTGAGCCCCGCGCTGTTGACGAGGATGTCGACCCGTCCGAACTCGGCCTGGATCGCGTCCGCCACGGCGTTGACGGCCTTCGCGTCGGCCACGTTCAGCGGCTTGGCCGTGATGCTGCCAACGGGCGCGCCGCGCCCTTCAGCCTCGGCGATGGCGGCGTCGAGCTTGGCCGCGTCGCGGCCCGAGACCACGACGCGCGCACCGGCCTTGGCCAGGTCCACAGCACCGGCCAGGCCGATGCCGCTGCCGCCGCCGGTGACCCAGGCGACCTGTCCTTCGAGCAAACCGCTCATTTGCACCCCCTTCGGCCTGCGGCCTGTCCCCCCGAGGGGCAGCGAGCTTGCTTGGGGCGGCCCGGCGCGGCGCATGTGGCCCCCACGCTCCCCGCTGCGCGTGGTTCGCTGCCCCCCAAGGGGGAGCGAGCTTGCTTGGGGCGGCCCGGCGCGGCGCTCATTGCCCGCGGATCCGCTTGAGTTCATCGGTCACCAGCGCGATCGGCTCCTCGCCGATGGCCTTGGCGTGGCGCTCGTAGATGACCTTGGTCTTCTCGCGGATGCGCGCGGTCTCGGCCGGGCTGATCTCGTTCACTGCCATGCCCTTGCTGCGCAGGTTGTCCACGCTCTTGGCCTCCATGGCGCGGTTGGCCTTGCGCTGCTCGGCGCGGCCGACCACGGCGCATTCCTTGAGCGCGGCGTGCTCCTGCTCCGACAGGCCGTCCCACACCTTCTTGGAGAACAGCACCAGCGTGGGGCTGTAGGCGTGCTTGGACAGCGTGAGGTACTTCTGCACCTCGTAGAACTTCATGTTCTCGATGTTGGTGAACGGGTTCTCCTGGCCGTCGACCGTGCGCGTCTCCAGCGCAGAGTAGACCTCGGTGAAGGCCATGGGCACGGCGTTGCTGCCCAGGGTCTTGAAGGTGTCCAGGTAGACGTTGTTCTGCATCACGCGCATCTTCACGCCGTCGAAGTCCTCGAACTTCGTGATCGGGCGCTTGGAGTTGGTGGTGTGGCGAAAGCCGTTCTCCCACCAGGCCAGGTTGACCAGGCCCACGGCCGGCAGCTTGGCCGAGAACCAGTCGCCCACCTTGCCGTCCAGCAGCTGGTCGGCCTCGGCCGCTGTGTTGAACAGGAACGGCAGGTCGAACACGCCCAGCGCCGGCACGATGGACACCACCGGTGCGGTGGACGTCAGCACCATGTCGATGGAGCCGGTGCGCACGCTCTGCGTGCTGGTCAGGTCGCTGCCCAGCGACCCATCCCAGAAGGCCTGGATCTTCATCTTGCCGCCGGACTTCTCCAGCGTACAGGCGCCCATGGCCGCCAGGCCGTTGGCCATGGGGTGGTCCTTGCTCACGCCGTTGGAGACGCGGAAGTTGCGGTTCTGGAACTGGGCGCTAGCGGTGCCGGCGGCCAAGGCCAGGGTGGCGGCGGCCATGGCGGTCAGGGCGACGCGGGAAAGTTTCTTCATGGTCATGTCTCCGGAAGGGAAGAGAAAGGGAATCAGCTCAGCCAGCGCAGTGGGACGAGCACGAGGTCGGGGAACAGCACGAGCAGGAACAGCACGATGAGTTCGGCCCACAGGAAGGGCCACAGCCCACTCATGAGGTCCTTCATCGAGATCTTGGCCACGCCGCACATCACGTTGAGCACGATGCCCACGGGCGGCGTGATCAGGCCGATGGCGTTGTTCATGATGAACAGCACGCCGAAGTACACCGGGTCGATGCCGGCCTCCTTGACCACGGGCATCAGCACCGGGGTCAGGATCATCAGCGTGGGCGCGAAGTCCAGCGCCGTGCCGACGATGACCACGATGAACATGATCACGAACATCAGCACGATCTTGTTGAACATGAAGGGCTGCAGCATGGCCGAGACCTGTTGCGGCACTTCCGACGTGGTGATGAGCCAGGCCGAGACCAGCGCCGCGGCGATCAGGAACACCACCACGGCCGTGCTCTTGGCCGCGGACACGAGCAGCGGGTAGAGCTGGCGCAGCGGCAGTTCGCGGTAGACGAAGGCGCCCAGCACGAAGGCGTAGACGCAGGCCACCACGCCGGCCTCGGTCGGCGTGAACACGCCGAACTTCAGGCCGCCGATGATGCCCAGCGGCATCAGCAGTGCCCACACGCCTTCGACCGCGGCACGGCCGCGCTCGGCCATGCTCTGGCGCGGCAGCACGGACACGTTGTCGCGGCGTGCCACCCACTGCCAGGCCACCAGCAGCGACAGGCCCATCATGAGGCCCGGCACGATGCCGGCCAGGAACAGCTTGCCGATCGAGACGTTGGCGATCACGCCGAATACGATCAGGCCGATGGACGGCGGCAGCACGGGTGCGATCACGCCGCCGGCGGCGATCAGGCCGGCGGCGCGCGGCACGTTGTAGCCGGCCCTGCGCATCATCGGGATCAGCAGCGCGCCGATGGCGGCCGCGTCGGCCGCGGCACTGCCCGAGATCGCGGCCATCATGACCGAGGCGAAGATCGCCACGATGCCCAGGCCACCGCGCATGTGGCCGACCCAGGCCAGCGCGAAATTCACGATGCGCTTGGAAATGCCGCCCGCGTTCATGAGCTCGCCGGCCAGCATGAAGAACGGGATCGCCAGCAGCGGAAAGCTGTCGGCCCCCTCGATGAGCTTTTGCGACAGGATGGTGGTGTCGATCTGGCCCTGGGCGACCATCAGCGCGGCGCCGCAGACCAAGAGCGCGAACGCGATCGGCAGGCCCAGCATCATGGCGCCGAGCAGGGAGAAGGCGAAGACGGCGATGGTCATGACCGGGCCTCCACGGGGGTGGTCGGGTGCAGGTTCTCTTCGCTCTCGCTGATGGAGACGAGTTCGTCGTCGGTGATGCGGCCGGTGGCGATGCGCCACAGCGTGCGCAGCGCCATGATGCCGATGGCACCCGCTGTCAGATAGGCCACGCCGAACACCCAGATCATCGACAGGCCGGTGACCGGCGCAGACGTGGTGGCGTTGATCTCGTGTTGCACCCAGGTGCCCCGGAACAGCATCGCGCAGCACATCAGCGTCAGGCCCTGGCACAGCGCCAGGCAGACCAGCTTACCCCGGCGCGAGAGCTTGCTGACGAAGTTGTCCATGCCCAGGTGCGCGCCCTCGCGCATCGCGATGATGGCGCCGATGAAGGTCAGCCAGATGAAGAAGAAGCGCGACAACTCCTCCGACACCTGGATGCCCGAGTTGAACGCGTAGCGCAGCAGCACGTTGCCGAAGACCATGAGCACCATGCCCAGCAGCAATGCTGCCAGCACGGCCTCGATGCATTTGAAGAGCCGGTCCATCAGATCACCTTGCCGGGGTTCAGCAGGCCTTGCGGGTCCAGCGCTGCCTTCAGCGTGCGCATCAGGGCGATCTCTTCCGGGCTGCGCGCGTACGACAGGTAAGGCTTCTTGGCCGTGCCGATGCCGTGCTCGGCCGAGATGCTGCCCTTGAAGTCGCGCACGGTGCTGTAGATCACCTCGTCCATGCGCTTCTTGGGCTGCTCCTCGATGGACAGGCCGGGGACCCAGGCCACCAGGTGCACGTTGCCGTCGCCGATGTGGCCGTAGTAGACGCTCTCGCAACCCGGGATCTGCGCCAGCAGCGCGGCCTTGCATTGGGCGGCGAAGGCGTCCATGTCGCGCACGGCGAGCGCCACGTCGTACGAGACGTGAGGGCCCAGGGCCTGGAAGAACTCCGAGCAGGCATCGCGCAGCGCCCAGAACGACTGCGTGTCGGCCACCGACTGGGCCAGCGCCGCGTCGGCCAGGCCGCCACTGTCGGCGAACTGCTCCAGCCAGGCCGCGAAGCGCGGGCCGTCCACGGCCTCGTCCGTGCCCTGGGCTTCGACCAGCACGTAGAAGCCGTGGTCTCCGGTGACGGGCGGGCGCACGCCCACGCGCTTGGTGACGACCTCCCAGTAGTCGGGCCACATGACCTCGAAGGCCGACAGCAGCGGACCCAGGCCGCGCCGCGAGGCGTTCAGCAGGCGCACGACCGACGGATAGTCGGGCAGCGCGCACAGGGCCGACATGGTGCAGCCCGGCTGCGGGTGCAGCTTGAGCACGATGCGCGTGATGATCCCGAGCGTGCCTTCGCTGCCGATGAACAACTGCTTGAGGTCGTAACCCGCGTTGTTCTTCATCATCTTGTTCAGGCTGGTGACGATGGTGCCGTCGGGCAGCACCCATTCCAGCCCCAGCACCAGTTCGCGTGCCATGCCGTAGCGGATCACGCGGTTGCCGCCGGCGTTGGTCGACAGGTTGCCGCCGATGGCGCAGGAGCCGCGCGAGCCCAGGTCCAGCGCGAAGTACAGGCCGGCGTCGCTGGCGGCGCGCTGCACGGCCTCCAGCGGCGTGCCGGCACGCACGGTCATGGTGGAACTGTCGGGGTCGATCTCTTCCACGCCCACCAGGCGCTCCAGCGACAGCGCGACCCAGCCGTCCTCGGGCCGTGCGCCACCGCACAGGCCGGTCAGGCCGCCCTGGGGAACGACGGGCAGGCGGGCCGCGCGGCAGGCGCGCAGCGCGGCCGAGACGCCGGCCGCGTCCACCGGGCGGATGACCGCCAGCGGGTGGGTGGGCGGCTGCGTGCTCCAGTCGTTGCGGTTGCGTTCGGGCACGTCGGCGCCGATCAGCACCGCGGCCGCGCCCAGCTGCTCACGCAGCGTGGAAAGCACTTCGATGGCGCGGGCCGCGTCTGCGCCCGCCGGTGTGGTCGTGTTCATGGCCGGCGAGTATCCTTGTATGTAAGGTACTGAAGCACTAGTACAAACACGGATGGCAGAATGCGCTGCCCTGCGCGGGAAATTGCCCAGTTCTGCGAGACTCAGGCGCCCCTTGCCGTGAAGGTGCACCCACCAGGAGACCGCGCCGTGAGCGCACCCAGTTTCAAGATCGAAGCCCCCCGTTCGCTGGCGACCCAGGTCGCGCAGCGGCTGCGCGAAGCCATCGTCGACGGCCAGTTCGCGCTGGGCGAGATGATTCCGGAGGAGCAGCTCGCCACCTCGTTCGGCGTGAGCCGCACGCCCGTGCGCGAGGCCCTGAACCAGCTGCAGCTGCTGGGCCTGGTGGCGGTCAAGCCGCAGCGCGGCAGCTACGTGTTCGAGGCGACCGAGGCCGACGTGGAAGCCCTGTGCGAGTTCCGCAGCCTGATCGAGCCACGCGCGGCCGAGCTCGCATTCCGCCATGCGCGCGAGGACACCATCGCCGAGATCAAGGCCGCCGTCGCCGAGATGGCCGCGGCCCGCAAGAGCAAGGACGGCGTGCGCTACAGCCGCGCCGACACGCGGCTGCACGAGGCCTTCGTCCTGCACTGCGGCAACAGCTACCTGCAGGCGGCCTACGCCACCGCCGGCGCCAAGATCGCCGCGCTGCGCACGCACCTGTCGGCCCCGGCCGACGTGCTGCGCCCGGCCGGCTACGAGCAGCACCAGCAGCTGCTGGCCTACTTCAGCGATGGCGACTTCGCGGCCTTCGACGCACTCATGCGCGTGCACGTGTCCGGCACGCGCGAAAGCTACGTGGCCAGCCTGAAGGCGCGCCGCGCCGCCGCAGCCTGAGACCGGCCCGTCACGGGCGCGGCAGCTCTTCGAGCACCTCGAGCAGCCGGTCGAGTTCGGTGGACTTGTCGTAGATGCCGTCGATGGCCATGGCGTTGCAGCGCTCGCGGATGCTGGGCGTCGCGTAGTTGCTCAGCACATAGATGCGCTGCCCCGCGCGGCGCTGCTCGAAGGCCCTGGCCACGCCCAGGCCCGAGCCCTGGACCAGGAACAGGTCGACCAGGGCCACATCCCACTCGGTGCGGCGCATGGCCTCGATGGCCGCGCTCTCGCCATCGGCCCAGTCCACGACCTGCGCGCCCAGCACCTCTTCCAGCATTTCCTGCATGGTCTGGCGGATGAGGGGGTTGTCTTCCACGAGGAAGATGCGAAGCGGCATGGGGGACCCGATGGGCCAGTGGTTCGCCGCGATGCTATCTCCGCGCGCCCCCACTTGATGTAGGTCAAGCGCGCTTCGTGCCCGCCCGGGCGGCGGGCCATGCGGCTCGGTCACAATGCCGCCCGCCGGTGCAAGTCCACGAACAAGGAAAAAACACGTGAGCCGCGGTCTGTCGGTCTACCTGGATCTGCTGCGCTTTCTCGCAGCGCTTGCGGTCTTCATGCTGCACGCAAGCTTCGAGCGCTTCTCGGGCGGGCTGCCGTTCTTCTGGCGCTTCGCGGTCTTCGGCAACGATGCGGTGATGCTGTTCTTCGTGCTGTCCGGCTTCGTGATCGCGCACGTGGCCACGCGCGAGGCCGCCAGCGCCCGCGGCTACGCAGCGGCGCGGCTGGCACGGCTGTGGTCGGTCTGCGTGCCGGCCCTGCTGCTGACGATGCTGGTCGACGGCATCGGCATCCAGCTCGCCCCCACGCTGTACGACTTCCCGTGGTACGAACACAGCCATCCGGTCGCCCGCGCGGTGGCCAGCCTGCTGTTCCTGAACGAACTGTGGTTCTGGTCGCTGCACCCGTTTTCCAACACGCCCTACTGGTCCGTGGGCTACGAGTTCTGGTACTACGTGCTGTTCGGCGCCTGGCTCTTCGCGCGCGGACGCATGCGCTGGCTGGCGTGCGGTCTGGTCGTGCTGGTCATGGGCCCCCGGATCCTGCTGCTGCTGCCGGTCTGGCTGGCGGGCGTGTGGGCCTACCGCAGCCCGCTCGCGCAGCGCATGGCGCCCCTGGCTGCGGGCGTGCTGTGCGCGGGCACGCTGGCCGGCTACCTGGCCTACCGCTACTCGGCCTTGCCCGAGGGGCTGGCCCTGTTCACCGTGCAATGGCTGGGCGATGCGACCACGCAGCGCCTGGGCTGGTCGTCCAATTTCCTTGCGAACTACCTCGTGGGTGCGCTCGTCGCGCTGCATTTCGTGGGCGCGCGGCGCCTGCTGCAGCAGAGTGCATCGGTGCCGCAGCGGCTGGAGCGCGCGATCCGCTACGTGGCCGGCTTCACGTTCGCGCTGTACCTGTTCCACAACCCGCTGCTGCAGTTCTTCGGGGCGCTGGTGCACTGGCTCGGCTGGTGGGAGCACCGCATGCTGCCCGTCGTGCTGGGGCCGCTCGCCGTGGTGTGGCTGCTGGGCGCGCGCACCGAGCGGCTGAAGGGCCCGCTCAAGGCGGCGCTGCTGCGCGCGTTCTCCCGGCGGGCACCGGCGCGCTGACGCGCTGGAGCGCCCGCTCTCAGCCCGCGGACGACTCCGCCTCCTGCAGCAGCCGCCACATCACCTTGCCGCTGCCGCTCTTGGGCAAGGCGTCGGCAAACTGCACCTGGCGCGGCACCTTGTAGGCCGCCATGTTGTCGCGGCACCAGGCGATGATGTCTTCTGCGGCCGTGTCCTTGTGCGTGGGCCGCAGCACCACCACGGCCTTGACCGACTCGCCGCGGTAGGCGTCCTGCGTGGCGATGATGCAGGCCTCCTGCACGGCCGGGTGGCGGTACATCAGCAGCTCCACCTCGGCCGGCCAGACCTTGAAGCCGCTGGCATTGATCATGCGCTTGAGGCGGTCGGTCATGAAGAAATAGCCGTCCTCGTCCATGCGGCCCATGTCGCCGGTGCGAAAGAAGCGCCGCCCTTCGAATTCGACGAAGGCAGCCGCCGTCGCCTCGGGCTGCTTCCAGTAGCCGTGGAAGACCTGCGGGCCGTGCACGATGATCTCGCCGGACTCGCCCACGGGCATCTCCTGCAGGCTGTCGGGATCGACCACGCGCGCGTCGGTGGTCGAGATGGGGATGCCCAGGCACTGCTGCTTGGGCCGCTCGAACGGGTTGGTGTGCGTGGGCGCGGCCGTCTCGGTCAGGCCGTAGCCCTCCTGGTAGCGCAGGCCATACTGCTCCACCAGGCGCTGGGCGATGGCCTGCGGCATGGCCGCGCCGCCGCCGCCGATCTGCTGCAGGCTGGTGAGGTCGTGGTTCGGCAGGTTGGGACTGGCCAGCAGGTCGACCACCATGGTGGGGATGTTGGTCCAGGCCGTGACCTTCCAGCGCGAGATCAGGTGGCCGGCCACGTCGCGGTCCCAGCGCGGCATCAGCACCAGCGTGGCCCCGGAAGCGATCGCCGTGTGCATCATGCTCACGATGCCGGTGATATGGAACATGGGCACCACCGCCAGCACCACCGATTCGGAGTTGGAGCACGACCACAACGTGCTGGACACCACGTTGTGCATGAGGTTGCTGTGGTGGTGGATGCAGCCCTTGGGCAGCCCCGTGGTGCCGCTGGTGTAGGGCAGCAGCGCCATGTCGTTCGCGCCCACCGTGTGCGCCGGCGCGGCCAGGCCTTGCGCCAGCAGCGCATCCCAGGCGTGCACGGCGCCGTCGGCCAGCGCCGGCAGCGGGTGGCGCGCCAGCAACCAGTTGCGCCAGGCCGGCGCCATGGCCGGGCCGTCGGCCGCCGCGGCATCGAAGGCATCGCTGAACTGCGTGACGACCAGGTGCGCCAGCCGCTGTGCTGCCGGCAAGGCATCGCTGGCCTTGGCCAGTTCGCCGGCCAGGTCGCCGGTGGTGATCGCCACCTTGGCGTCGGCATCGACCAGGTAGTGCCCGAGCTCCTGCGCCTTGTTCATGGGGTTGACCGGCACGACCACCGCATTGGCCCGCAGGATCGCGAAGTGCGCCACCACCAGCTGAGGGCAGTTCTGCATGAACAGCGCCACGCGGTCGCCACGCTGCACGCCCTGCGCGGCCAGCGCGCCGGCCAGCGCCTCGGCCTGCGCCGCCAGCGCCGCGTAGGTGGTCACGCGGTCGAAGAACACCAGGGCCGGCTTGTCGGGGTAGCGCGCCGCGCTGGTCGCCAGGTTGTGCCACAACGAGGTGGCCGGCACGGTCAGTGCACGCGGCACGCGCGAGGGCCAGAACTTGTGGTGGGGGCGGTCGACGGTCAGGGACATGGGCACGGGCCGGAAGTGGACGGAGCGGCCGAGAGTAGGCCAGAAGACCTGCCCGGAGCATCCGGGTGCGCCCCTAGACTTGTCACCCATGGCACACCCTTCCCCTTCCGCCGCCACGGCACTGGTGTTGACGGGCGGCGGCGCCCGGGCCGCCTACCAGGTCGGCGTGCTGCAGGCGCTGGCGCAGCTGCGCCAGGACACCGCGGCCGCCAGCACGGGCAACCCCTTCCCCATCATCGTGGGCACGTCGGCCGGCGCCATCAACGCCGCGGCGCTGGCCTGCGGCACCGACGACTTCGACGCTGCGGTGGCCGCCATCGCCGAGGTCTGGGCGCACCTGCGGCCCGGGCAGGTCTACCGTGCCGATGCGCTCGATCTGCTGGACCAGCCCGGCCGCGTGCGCATGTTCTGGGGCATGGCCCGGCTGCTCGCGCGCTGGCGCATCGCGCAGCCCCACAGCCTGCTCGACAACCAGCCGCTGGCCGCGCTGCTGCAGCGCCTGGTGCCGCTGGACCGGCTACCCGCACTGCTGCGTGCCGGCCACCTGCGGGCGCTGGCCGTCACCGCATCGAGCTACAGCGCGGGCGACCACTGCACCTTCTACCAGTCGGCCGCGCCCATGGAGCCCTGGCTGCGGTCGCAGCGCCGCGCCGTGCCGGGGTCCATCACGCATGCGCACCTGCTGGCATCCTCGGCCATTCCCTTCGTGTTCCCGGCCATGTCCATCGGGCCGGCGGATGCGGCCGAGTACTTCGGCGACGGCTCGATGCGCCAGGCCGCGCCGCTGTCGCCCGCGATCCACCTGGGCGCCGCGCGCATCCTGGCCGTCGGCGCGGGCCGCCTGCAGGAGCCGCGCGGCAGCAGCCCTACCCTGCACACCGGCGAACCCAGCGCGGCGCAGATCGCCGGCCATGCGCTGTCCAGCATCTTCCTGGACGCGCTGGGCGTGGACGTGGAACGCCTGCACCGCATCAACCAGACGCTGGCCCTGGTGCCTGCCGCGGCGCGCACCGCCACGGCGCTGCGGCCGGTGGAGCTGCTGCTGATCGCGCCCTCGCAGCGGCTGGACGCCATCGCCGCGCGCCATGCGCAGGCGCTGCCGGGCGTGGTGCGCCGGCTGTTCGCGGCCGGCGGCCCGGCCGCCCATGCGGCCACACAGTCCTCCGCTTTCGCAAGCTACCTGTTGTTCGATGCCGGCTTCACGGGCGAACTGATGGCGCTGGGCCGCGCCGACACGCTGGCCCAGGCCGCCCAGGTCCGCGCGTTCCTGGGCTGGACCTGACTCAGTACCCCGCCGCCAGACCGGTATTGCGCCGCGGATCGTTGGCGCCGAAGTAGCGCTTGCCGGGCACGGGCTTGGCTTCCAGCGCCGGCGCGCCGACCAGGATCACGGCCAGGTGGTTGGCCGGCTGCGGCGCGGCGAACTGGTGGCCCCAGCCCTCCAGGATGCGGCGCGTGTCGGGCGAGAGCATGCGCGCCTCCACGTTGGTGGCCTCGGGCAGCCACTGCTGGTGGAAGCGCGGCGCGTCCACCGCCTCCTGCACCGTCATGCCGTAGTCCAGCACGTTGAGGATCGTGTGCAGCACGGCCGTGATGATGCGGCTGCCGCCCGGCGTGCCGACCACCATGAGCGGCTGGCCGTCCTTGCCGGTCACGATGGTCGGACTCATGGACGACAGCGGCCGCTTGCCGGGCGCGATGGCATTGGCCTCGCCCTGCACCAGGCCGTACAGGTTGGGCACGCCGACCTTGACCGTGAAGTCGTCCATCTCGTTGTTGAGCAGCACGCCCGTGCCTGCGGCCGTGACCTTGGCACCGAACCAGTCGTTCAGCGTGTAGGTGACCGACACCGCATTGCCCCACTTGTCGGTGATGGAGTAGTGCGTGGTGTTGCTGCCCTCGTGCGGCGCCACGCCGGGCTTGAGCGCGCGGCTGCTGGCGGCCTGGTTGGGCGCGATGGCCGCGCGGATGCGCGCCGCGTAGTCCTTGGACAGCAGCCGCTCCATCGGGTTCTTGACGAAGTCCGGATCGCCCAGGTAGCTGTTGCGGTCCACGTAGGCGTGGCGCATGGCCTCGATCTGGTAGTGCACGCCCTGCGCCGCGCCCCAGCCCAGGTCCTTGAGCGGGTAGCCTTCCAGGATGTTCAGCACCTCGCAGATCACCACGCCGCCCGAGCTCGGCGGCGGTGCCGAGACGATGCCGTAGCCGCGGTAGTTGCACTCCACCGGCTTGAGCTCGCGCGTCTTGTACTGGTCCAGATCGGCCTGCGTGATGATGCCTTTGCCCGCTTGGCTGGAGGCCACGATGGCAGCGCCCACCGGGCCCTTGTAGAAGCCGTCCACGCCGCGCTCGCTGATCGCCTGCAGCGTGCCCGCGAGGTCGCGCTGCACGAGCTTCTGGCCGCTCTGGAACGGTTCGCCGCGGTTCAGGAAGATGTCGGCCGTCGGCGCATCCCGGCGGAAGTCCGCCGTGGCCGTGGCCAGCAGGTCGATGTCGCCCTGCTCCAGCACGAAGCCGTCGCGCGCGAGCTTGATCGACGGCGCGATCAGCGTGGCGCGCTGCTGCGTGCCGTACTTCTCGCGCGCGTACTCCAGCCCCGACACCGAGCCCGGCACGCCCACGGCCAGGTGGCCCAGCGTGCTCGCGCCCTTGATGACGTTGCCGTCCTTGTCCAGGTACATGTTGGCCGTCGCGGCCAGCGGCGCCTTCTCGCGGAAATCCAGGAAGGTGCTGCGGCCATCGGCCAGGCGGATGGTCATGAAGCCGCCGCCGCCCAGGTTGCCGGCCGCCGGGTAGACGACGGCCAGCGCATAGCCCACGGCCACCGCCGCGTCGACGGCGTTGCCGCCGTCCTTGAGCACATCCACGCCGACGCGCGTGGCCAGGTGCTGGGCCGAGACGACCATGCCGTTCTCGGCCGCCACCGGCGCCTGCGAGGCCGCCAGCGCGGCGCTGGTCCACACCGCCGCGCAGCCGGCGGCGCAGACGGAAAGCGAAAGGGAAAAGGTCCAACGCATCGAAAGTCTCCTCTTGTCTTGCATACGGTGCGGGACGGTGATTCTGCTGCGGTTTCCGGTGTGCAGCGGCGCGTTCAAGAGGAGTTACATCTGCGCCGCGCGTCAGGCCTGCGGGGCGATGCCCAACTCCGTGCACAGCCGCGCCACCGTGGCCTTGAGCGCGGCCACCTCGCCTTCGAGCCGCTGCACCTGGGCACGCAGCGCGGGCACTTCGCCGACCGGATCGGCCGCCGAAAGCGGCGCGTCCAGCGCAGCGGCGGCCTCGGGCGCATCGCCCGACAGCAGGTGCATCCAGCGGCTCTCGCGCGCACCGGGCAACCGCGCCAGCCGCGCCACCAGCGCACCGGCGGGCCGCTCGGCCAGTTCGTCCAGGAAGGCCTCGACCGAGGAGATGTCGGCGAAGTTGTGCATGCGCTCGCTGGCGATGCGCAGCTCGCCCGCCGTCTGCGGCCCGCGCAGCAACAGCACTGCGAGCAGCGCCTGCGACTGCGACGGGATGCGCAGCACGCCATCGGCGTTGTGGGCATAGCGCATGGCGCGCCCACCGCTGGTCTCGTTGGTGAAGGCCATGCTGCGCAGGCTGTCCAGCGCGTCCTGCACCTGGGCCTCGCTCAGCTCCATCACCGGATGTCGGCTGGTCTTCTGGTTGCAGCCGGCCACCAGGCTGTTCAGCGTCAGCGGATAGGTGTCGGGCACGGTGCGCTGCTTCTCGATCAGCACGCCCAGCACGCGCGCCTCGGCGAGGGAAAGGACGGGCACCCCCCGGAGCGGCCCGGCGGTGCTCATGCACCCTCCGGGATACAGGTGATTACAAACATGCATGCGGTCATGGGCAGGTTCTCCGGCAAAGATGCGGCAACAGGCGCCGCACCGGGCGGCATTGTTGCCCGCCGGCACACGCTGCCTGCACCGACGCAAGGCTCCACGTTCGATGTTCGCTCCTCCGCTGCCGACCGAGACCACCGATACGCCCTACGGCCAGCAGCTGCGGGCCGGCTTCCGCTGGCTGCGGTTCGCGCCAGCGCTGGAGGCGGAGTACCGCGCCGCATCGCTGCAGGGACTCAGCCACCTGACCCTGGTGGCCGGAGCGGCCGGCATGGCCGTCTGGCTGGTGTTCATCGGCATGGACTTCGCGCGGCTCGACCTGGTGGCGCGCTTTCCGCACTGGCCTGCGCCGCTGTGGCGGCTGGCCGCGATCCGCGCGCTGGTGTTGCTGGTCTTCGTCGTCGGCATGGTGGCGCTGTGGCGCGGCCACCACCCCCGCCAGCGCGTGCTGGTGGCCGGCATGCTGTTCCTGCTGACCCTGGGTGGGGCCGCGGCCATCGCCATCTACCTCGAATTGCGCCAGTCGCACGACAACTGGGTGCTGGCGCTGGTCATGATCGCCGTTTTCCTGCCGCTGGGACTCGGCTTCTTCGAGGCCGCGGCCGTGGCGCTGGCCTGCACCGGCGCCGTGGCGGTGCTGGGCGCCGTGCTGCCGCAGGCCGATGCGGCCGCGACGCTCACGCGGCTGGCCATCCTGATGCTGGTGGCCGGCGTGGCCGGCGCCACCAGCGCCTACATGCGGGAGTACGCCCAGCGCGGGCAGTTCCTGTTGCTGCACGAACTGCGGTGGCAGGCCTCGCGCGACGCGCTCACCGGCCTGTTCAACCGGCGCGTCTTCACGGCCGCGCTGGACGCGGCGCGCCAGCGCGAGGCGCCCGCGCTGCTGGTCATGCTGGATGTGGACCACTTCAAGCTCTACAACGACACCTGCGGCCACCAGGCCGGCGACCTGGCGTTGCAGCGCCTCGCACGCGCGCTGGACCGCATCGCCCCGCCGCCGCATGGCCAGGCGTTCCGTACCGGCGGCGAGGAGATGTGCCTGCTGCTGCACGGCGCCACCGCGCAGGACGCCGTGGCGCTGGGCGCGCGCATGCTGCAGGAGGTGCGCGCGCTCGGCATCGCGCATGCCGCCTCGGCCACCACCGACCGGCTGAGCGTCAGCGCCGGCTGCGCGCTGCTGGCGCCGGACGAGTCCGCCGCGTCGCTGTGCCGCCGGGCCGACCAGTTGCTCTACGAGGCCAAGGCGCGGGGCCGCAACTGCGTGGTGCTCGACCCGGCGCTGGGCGGGCGCGTGCTGTACGGCCCCGCGCGGCAACGCGACCTGGCGGCCGCAGCCTAGCCGCCGCGGATGCGCGCCACCAGCGCCTGCGTGAACCGGGCCGTGCCGGCCTGGCCGCCCAGGTCGCCGGTGCGCACCTGGTCGATGTTCAGGGTGGCGTCGATGGCCTCGCGCAAGCGGCGCGCGAGGTCTGGCAGCTGCACGTGCTCCAGCATCAGCGCGGCGGCCAGCATGATGGCCACGGGGTTCGCGATGCCCTTGCCCGCGATGTCGGGCGCCGAGCCGTGCACCGCCTCGAAGATCGCCGCGTCCTTTCCGATGTTGGCACCCGGCGCCATGCCCAGCCCGCCGACCAGGCCGGCCACGAGGTCCGAGAGGATGTCGCCGAACAGGTTGGTCGTCACCAGCATGTCGAACTGCCAGGGGTTCAGCACCAGCTTCATCGCGCAGGCGTCGACGATCACGGTCTCCAGCGCGAACTTGCCCTGGTAGCGCTCGGCATAGAGCTGCTCGCCGGTCTCCAGGAAGATGCCCGTCAGCGCCTTCATGATGTTGGCCTTGTGCACCAGCGTGACCTTCTTGCGGCCGGTGGCGATCGCCGTGTCGAACGCATATTCGAGGATGCGGCGGCTGCCGGCCCGCGTGTTGATGCCCGTGGCCATGGCCACGGCGTGCGGATCGTCGTCGATCTGCACATAGTGCTCGTGGCCGATGTACAGGCCTTCGAGGTTCTCGCGCACGACCAGCAGATCGATCTTGTCGAAGCGCCCGCCCGGGATCACCGTGCGCGCGGGCCGCAGGTTGGCGTAGAGCTTGAACTCCTCGCGCAGGCGCACGTTGGACGATCGGTAGCCGCCGCCCGAGGGCGTCTCCAGCGGGCCCTTCAGCGCCAGCCGCGTGCGGCGGATGCTGTCCAGCGTGGCCTGGGGCAGCGGGTCGCCGGCGGCCTGCACGCCGCCCAGGCCGGCGATCTGGCGGTCCCAGGCGAAGGGTGCGCCCAGCGCGTCGAGCGCGGCCACGGTGGCCTCGACGATCTCGGGGCCGATGCCGTCGCCGGGAATCAGGGTGGCGGGAATGGGAGTGGTCATGGTGGAATCCTGTCGCGTCTTGAACCAGCGCGCGCAGCATACCCGCCGGCCGCGCCATACCGGCAAGACCGCAGCCCCCGCGGGGCTGCCCACGTACACTGCCGCGCCGCACCCCGCGCACGCCGCCCTTCTCCGCATGAACGAACCCGATCCGGCCCTGCCCTTCTCCGCCCTGGGCCTGGTGCCCGCGCTGGCGCACGCCGCCGCCGCGCAGGGCTACGACCAGCCCACGCCCGTGCAGGCCGCCGCCATCCCGCTGCTGCTGCAGGGCCGCGACCTGCGGGCCAGCGCCCCCACCGGATCGGGCAAGACCGCCGCCTTCGTGCTGCCGCTGCTGCAGCGCTGGACCGGGGCGCCGCGCCAGCAGCCGCGCCACCTGCACACGCTGGTGCTGGTGCCCACGCGCGAACTGGCCACCCAGGTGGCCGAGCAGGTGCAGGCGCTGGCCGCCGCGCTGCCCGAACCGCCGCGCCTGGTGCGCGCCATCGGCGGCGTCTCCATCAACCCGCAGATGCTGGCGCTGCGTGGCGGCGCCGACATCGTGGTCGCCACGCCGGGCCGTGCGCTCGACCTGGCCGCGCGCCATGCGCTGCGCCTGGACGGGCTGCAGGCGCTGGTGCTGGACGAAGCCGACCGCCTGCTCGACCTGGGCTTCGCCGACGAACTGCAGCAGTTGCTGCGCCGGCTGCCCGCCGAACGCCAGACGCTGCTGTTCTCGGCCACCTTCCCGCCCGCCGTGCAGGCACTGGCCGACGGCCTGCTGCGCGACCCCGCCCAGGTGCAGGCACCGGCGCAGCTGGCGGCCCTGCCCGACATCGCCCAGCGCGCCATCGTGGTCGACACCGGGCGGCGCACGCAGCTGCTGCGCCACCTCATCGCGCAGGAGGCCTGGCCGCAGGTGCTGGTGTTCGTGGCCACCAAGCTGGCCTGCGAGACGGTGGCCGCCAAGCTGCGCAAGGCCGGCCTGTCGGCCGAGCCGCTGCACGGCCAGTTGAGCCAGGGCAAGCGCAGCCAGGTGCTGGCCGACTTCAAGGCCGCCCGTGTGCAGGTGATGGTGGCGACCGACCTGGCCGCGCGCGGCATCGACATCGTGCAGCTGCCCGCCGTCGTCAACTTCGACCTCGCACGCTCGCCCACCGAGCACGTGCACCGCATCGGCCGCACCGGGCGCGCCGGTGCGAGCGGCGTGGCGCTGAGCTTCGTGCCCCCGGCGTCCGAGGCGCATTTCCAGCTCATCGAAAAGCGCCAGGGCCTGGCCGTGGCGCGCGAACAGGTGCCGGGCTTCGAGGCCCGGGAAGCGGCACCGGCCGCCGTGTCCGACCCGCAGGGCGGCATCAAGGGCCGCCGGCCGAGCAAGAAGGACAAGCTGCGCGCCGCCGCCGCCGCTGCCGACGCGGGCAAGCCATGACGCTGCAGTTCCTGCTGTTCGACCAGAGCGAAGGCGGCGACGGCACCGGCGCCTTCGAGGCCATGGCCGCCGTGCTGCCCGCGCAGGCCGGCGCGGTCGAGGCCGAGATCGCCGCCGTGCTGGACTGGGCCGGCGGGCACTTCGGCGTGCCCGCGCCGCTGGAAGACGGCGGCGAATGGCATGCCGAAGTGCAGTGCAGCGAGGAGGCCGACGGCAGCGGAACGCCGCGCCGGGTGTTCAGCCTGTCGCTGGCCGGCTCGGCGGCGTTCTGCGCGGCATTCGAGAGCCGCTTCGGCGACGCACTGGCCTGAACCGCACTCCCACGGACGACCGACATGCCCGAACAAGCCATCACCACCCCCATCTACAAGCTCTACCCCTCGCCGCGCAACCGCGACCGCCAGCTCTTCGCGCACGAGGTCTTCGTGCCCCACATGTACGCGTTGGTGGACCCGCCCAGCTACGACCCGCAGGGCCGCTGGAGCCTGTTCGCCGCGCACCGGCTGGCCGATGGCAAGAACGGCCAGCTCGTCACCTTCGAGCTGCAGGCCGACGCCGCACGCTTCGAGGCGCGCTTCACGCCGGACTGACCCGGCCTGGCCGCGTGGCCGCGCGGCGCTCGATCTACAGGTCGGCCGCGGCCCAGGCGGCCTGGATGTCGGCGGCCAGCCGCAGCAGCAGGCCCACATGGTTCTCGTCGCCCTCCTGCGTGGACGCCGCGGGCACCGGGAAACTCACGTTCAGTGCGTACAGTTCGCCGCCCGGCGTGCGCAGCGGCGCCGCCACCGAGACCATGCCGGCCTGCCACTGCGCGCGGCAGAAACCCTGCGCGCGCACGCTGGCCAGCGCCGCATCCACGCCGCGCTGCAAGGCGGGCCAGCCGCCGCCATGGGCCTGGCGCAGCCGCGCCAGCAGCGCCTTGCGCTCGGCCACGGCCATGCCGGACAGGAAGGCGCAGCCCAGCGCCGTGCTGGCGATGGGAATGCGCGAGCCCGGCACGATGCGCCGGAACATGCCGAGCCGGCTCAGCCGCACCGAGTCGAGGTAGACCATCTCCAGCTGGTCGGCCATGGCCAGGCCGACGTTGACGCGCCGCCCCTCGGCCAGCGAGCGCATCAGCGGCAAGGCCACCTCCAGCGCGCGTTCCGACGCGCGGTACACCAGCGCCAGCGTGAGGCACACCGGCCCCAGGCGGTAGCCCTGCTGCTGGTGGTCGTAGGCCAGGAAGCCGGCGTCCACCAGAGAGCGCGTGAGCCGGCTCACGGTCGGGCGCGGCAGGCCGCTGCGCTCGGCCAGCTCGGCGTTGCCCAGCGTGCGGCCGCCGAGGCGGAACGCGCGCAGCAGCAGCAGGCCGCGCTCCAGCGACTGGCTGCCGGGCGTGCTGCGCACGAAGCTGCCGGAGGCGCGTGTGCGCGTGCGCGTGGAGTGTTCGGAGGCCATGGCAAGGTCCGCTGCAATTTCGAATTCCGAAATTGTGCGCTTGCCGCTCGAGGGTGGCCTCGCAATACTGCCAGTCGGCTCGACGACAACGGAGACAACCGATGGAATTCACACAGCTGCACTACAGCGTCGCAGACCGCGTCGCCGTGCTGCGCTTCGAGCGGCCCGAGCGCATGAACGCCTGGACCGCCACGCTGGAGACCGAACTGCGCCAGGCTCTGGCGCTGGCCGAGCAGGACGACGGCGTGCGCTGCATCGTGCTGACCGGCGCCGGCCGCGCCTTCTGCGCCGGCATGGACATGGAGGTGCTGAGCGCGTCCGGGGACCGCAGCGGCGGCCCGCTGGCCGAGGGCCGGCGCTACCTGTTCATGGACCGCATCGACAAGCCGCTGGTGGCCGCCATCAACGGCGCGGCGGCCGGCGTCGGCCTGTGCCTGGCGCTGTACTGCGACCTGCGCTTCGTGGCCGCCGGCGCCAAGCTCACGGCCCCGTATGCGCGGCGCGGCCTGGCGGCCGAACACGGCATCGCCTGGCTGCTGCCGCGGCTGGTCGGCCCGATGCACGCGGCCGACCTGCTGCTGAGCGGCCGCACGCTGCTGGCCGACGAGGCCGAGCGCATGGGCCTGGCGCGCATGCTGCCGGCCGAGGGCTTCATCGACGCCGTGCTCCAGCAGGCGCGCGAGCTGGCCAACGCCACCTCGCCGCGCTCGGTGCGCACCATGAAGCGCCAGCTGCGCGAGGCCCGCACGCAGACGCTGCCAGAGGCCACCGACGCGGGCGACCGCGAGATCGCAGCCTGCCGCGGCACCGAGGACTTCCGCGAGGGCGTGCAGCACTTCATCGAGAAGCGCGCGCCCCGCTTCACGGGACGATGAGCATGGAAAACTTCGCCGCACAACCGCTCAAGGGCATCCGCGTGGTCGAGATCGCGCAGAACATCGCCGGCCCCTACGCGGGCGAGATCCTGTCGGCACTGGGCGCCGACGTCGTCAAGGTCGAGCGCCCCGGCACCGGCGACGACGCGCGCGGCTGGGGCCCGCCGTTCTGGCGCGGCACGGCCACCACCTTCCAGGCCATGAACCATGGCAAGAAGAGCATCACGCTGGACCTGAAGGACGCGGCCGACCTGCAGTGGCTGCGCGAGCACATCGCGCAGGCCGACGTGTTCGTGCAGAACATGCGGCCGGGCTCGCTGGCCGAGCTGCAGCTGGGCCCCGATGTGCTGTGCGCGGCCAACCCGCGCCTGGTGTACTGCTCGCTGACGGCCTTCGGCCACAAGGGCCCCAAGCAGCTGGCGCCCGGCTACGAGCCCATGGTGCAGGCCTATGCGGGCCTGTTCAGCGTCAACGGCGCCGCCGACGGGCCGCCGGCGCGCGTGGGCATGCAGGTGCTGGACCTGGGCAGCGGCATCTGGGCCGCGCTGGGCTGCATCGCTGCCCTGTTCCAGCGCACCAGCAGCGGCAAGGGCTGCGTGGTCGACACCTCGCTGTTCGAGACCGCGCTGGGCTGGCTGCAGGTGGCCATGGCGGGCTTCCAGGCCACCGGCCAGCAGCCCGCGCGGCACCGCAGCGGCAACCCCAACGTGGTGGTGTTCCAGGCGCTGCCGACGGCCGACGGCGAGGTGGTGGTCGCCGCCGCCAACGACCGGCTGTTCGCCAAGCTGGCGCGCCTGGTCGGCCACGCCGAATGGGCAGCCGACCCGCGCTACGCCAGCAACGCGCTGCGCGTACAGCACAAGGCCGAGCTGGTGCCGCAGCTGGAGGCGCTGTTCCGCCAGCGCCCGACGGCCGACTGGATCACGGCGCTGGAGGACGCCGGCATCCCCTGCGGCCCGATCCAGGACTTCGCGCAGGTGATGGCGCAGCCGCAGACCGAGGCCATCGGCATCTTCCAGAACATTCCCGGGGTCGACCTGCGCGTGGTCGGCCTGCCGCTGTCCTTCGACGGCGAACGCCCGCCGATGCGCGGGCGTGCGCCGGAGCTGGGCGAGCACACGCAGGACCTGCGGGGCTGATTCCACCAACGAACAAGGAGACACGCATGGACAGAAGACAGTGGCTCATGGGCCTGGCCGCGCTGCCGCTGGCCGCGGCGCTGCCCGCGCACGCGCAGGACAAACCCATCCAGATCATCGTGCCGTTCGGCCCCGGCGGCTCGGGCGACATCTCGGCGCGCATGTTGTCGGAGTTCCTGACCAGGAAGACCGGGCGCGCCGTGGTCGTGGACAACAAGCCCGGCGGCAACGGCATCATCGGCGTGGAGGCCGCGCGCATCGCGCCGGCCGACGGCTCGGTGCTGCTGCTGGCCACCACCTCCACGCACCTGGCCAACCCGGCGCTGTTCCACAAGCTGCCCTACGACCCGGGCAAGGACTTCCGGCTGGTCGGCTCGTTCGGCCCCGGCTCGACCTACCTGCTGGTGCGGCCGGACGCGCCCTACAAGACGCTGCAGGACTTCGTGCGCGCGGCCAAGGCCGCGCCCGGACAGATCAACTACGGCCACTTCAACGCCACCTCCAAGGTCACGGCCGCGCTGTTCGCGCACGAGGCCGGCATCGCGCTCACGGCCATTCCCTACAAGCAGGTCGGGCAGGCCATGTCCGAACTCATGGCGGGCCAGATCCAGGTGGTGTTCACCGACACCGTGCAGGGCGACTCCTTCGTGGCCTCGGGCCAGCTGCGCGCGCTGGCCGTGCACAGCGACAAGCGGCTGCAGCGCTACCCCGACCTGCCGCTGATCGCCGAGAGCATCCCCAACTTCACGATCCGCGGCGGCTTCCTGGGCATCGCCGTGCCGGCCGCCACGCCGCTGGCCACGCAGCAGCAGCTCAACGGCTGGATCAACGAGGCCGTGACGACCGACCCGATCAAGTCGCGGCTGGAGGGCTTCGCCTTCTCGCCGGCCAGGGTGGGCCTGGCCGAGCTGGCCGCCTTCGAGCGCGAGGAGCGCGCGAAGTGGAAGCAGTACGTCGAGATCGCCAAGATCGACATCCAATGACCACCACAGGCCACCCCGCCACGAGCCATCCCATGACCGACATCGCCCTGCTCGACTCCGGCCACGACCACGTGGCGCTGCTGGAGATCCGCCGCCCGCCGCACAACCACGCCAGCCTGGAGATGCTGCGCGAACTGGCCGACGCGCTGGAGCGGCTGGACGCCGACCCCGCCGTGCGCTGCACCGTGCTGGCGGCCGAGGGCCGCGTGTTCTGCGCCGGCGCCGACTTCAGCGGCGGCGCGCAGGACCCGGCCGCGTTCTACGTGCAGGCCATGCGGCTGTTCCGCACCGCCAAGCCCCTGGTGGCCGCGGTGCACGGCGCGGCCATCGGCGCGGGCCTGGGCCTGGCCGTGGCCGCCGACTTCCGCGTGACCTGTGCCCAGGCGCGCTTCTCCGCCAACTTCAACCGCCTCGGCTTCCACCCCGGCTTCGGCCTCAGCGCCACGCTGCCGCGCCTGGTCGGCCCGCAGCAGGCGGCCCTGCTGCTGTTCACCGGGCGGCGCATCGGCGGCGAGGACGCCGTGCGCATGGGCCTGGCGGACCAGCTGGTCGACGAGGCCGAGGTGCGCGCCAGCGCGCTGGCGCTGGCGGCCGAGATCGCGGTGTCTGCGCCGCTGGCCGTGACCAGCACGCGCGCCACGCTGCGCCGCGGCCTGGCCGACGAGGTGGAGCGCGTGAACCGCCACGAGCGCGAGATGCAGCAGGCGCACTACGCCACGGCCGACTTCCGCGAGGGCGTGCGCGCGATGGCCGAACGCCGGCCGCCGCGCTTCGAGGGCCGCTGAAGGATCGGACGCTGTGAATGCGCAGCTTCTCAGCCCCGCCCGGCCAGCGCCAGCAGCGCCTCGGCCGGCAGCGGCGGCGCGAACAGGTAGCCCTGGTAGATGTGGCAGCCGGCCGCCAGCAGCATGGCGCGCTGCTCGGCGGTCTCCACGCCCTCGGCCACGACCGACAGGCCCAGGCTCGCGCCCAGCGCGATCACCGTGCGCACGATGGCCGCGTCGTTCGGGTCGGCCAGCAGGTCGCGCACGAAGGATTGGTCGATCTTGAGCTGGTCCAGCGGCAACCGCTTGAGGTAGTTCAGCGACGAATAGCCGGTGCCGAAATCGTCGAGCGAGAAGCGCACCCCGAGCGCCTTGAGCGCGCCCATCTTGGTCACGATGGCGTCCAGGTCGCGCGCGACCACGCTTTCCGTGAGTTCCAGCTTGAGCCGTGCCGGGTCGGCGTCGGCGCTGTGCAGCGCGTCCAGCACCTGGCTGACGAAGTCCGGGTGGTGGAACTGCCGCGCACTGACGTTGACCGCCATCACCGCCTCGCCCAGCGGCGTGCCGGCCCGCCAGCTGGCCAACTCGCGGCAGGCCGTGCGCAGCACCCATTCGCCCACCGCGTAGATGCTGCCGCTGTCCTCGGCCAGCGCGATGAACACCGCCGGCGACACCGGCCCGCGCTCGGGATGCGTCCAGCGGCACAGCGCCTCGGCCCCCACCAGCGCGCCGCCGGCGTCGATCTGCGGCTGGTACAGCAGCGTCAGCTCGTTGCGGGGCACGGCCTGGCGCAGCGCCGCCTCCAGCTGCGCGTGCTCGGCCAGCCGTCCGCGCAGGCCTTCGTCGAACAGCCGGAAGGTGCTGCGCCCGTCGTGCTTGGCCAGTTCCATGGCCGAATCGGCGCGCGCCAGCAGTTCCTCCAGCGTCAGTGCCTCGTGGCCGAACACCGCGATGCCCATGCTGGCCGAGCAGTACAGCTCGCGCCCGCCGACCTGGGCCGGCGCGGCCAGCATGCGCAGCACGTTGCGGCAGCGGTCCTGCGCGCGCTGGGTGGCCTCGTCCTCGCCGTGGCCCAGCGCGTCCAGCAGCACGATGAACTCGTCGGCATGCAGGCGCGCCACCAGGTGTTCCGGGGGCACGCAGGCGCGCAGGCGCTGCGCCACCTCGCGCAGCACGGCATCGCCGCTGCGGTGGCCCCAGTTGTCGTTGATGGCCTTGAAGCGGTCCAGGTCCAGCAGGATGGCCGCACCGACCTTGCCCTGCGCGTGGGCGGCCTGCAGCACCTGCGTGGCCTCCTTCACGAACAGGCTGCGGTTGGGCAGCCCGGTCAGATGGTCGTAGTAGGCGAGCCGGTGCAGCTGGTCCTGCGAGGCGCGCAGCGAACTGATGTCCTGCAGCGTGAAGAAGCGCTCGGCATCGCCCTCCGACGCGCCGGGCGTGCTCAGCAGCATCCAGCGCGGCGCGGCGTCGTCGCCCTGGGCCACGCGGAACTCGTACTCCAGCGTCACCGGCGTGGCCTCGCCCAGGCACAGCGCCTCCACGCGCTGGCGCTGGCGCACATCCACGCAGGCCAGGAAGCAGTCGAACGCCAGCCGCTCGGCCGGCGGCAGGCCCAGCAGGCGCGCGCAGGCCGGCGACAGGCGGCAGGCCCGGGCCTGCCGTTCGACCCAGAAATGGCCCAGCGCCGCGACACGCTGCGCCTCCAGCAGCACGCGCTCGCTCTCCTGCAGGGCCTGCAGTGCGCGCATGCGCGAGGTGATGTCGCGCGACACCACGATGAAGCGCGCCTGCGCGGCGTCGGCATGCTGGTCCCTCAAGGCCACCGACAGCTCGAACCAGCGCGGCTGGCCGGCGATGGCGACCTCGATGCGCAGGCCGGCGCTGCGGCCACGCACGCGCGCCTGCGCCAGCGCCTCCAACACCGTCAGGGCCGCGGCGGGCGGCAGCACCTCGTCCACGGTGCGCCCGATCATCCGCTCGGGCGGCGCGACCAGCCCGTCCAGGCGGCGCGCCCGCAGCGCCAGGTAGCGGCCCTCGCCGTCCATCTCGACCAGCAGGTCGGGGATGGCGTTGAGCGTGCCGGCGATCTCGGCCGACAGTGCGCGCGCCTCCCCGCTCATCTCCAACGCGAGCCGCTGCGCGCGGTCGCGCGCGTTCAGCAGCAGGAACACGATGGCGCCCGCGGACAGGCTCAGCAGCAGGCCGGCGGCCGCCAGCCCGTGGTGGTCGCTGCTGCGGTGCCGTTCGATGAAGGCCTCGGTGGGCAGCAGCTCGTAGGTCCAGGTGCGCCCGCCGAAGGCGGCCACGCGGCGCACGGCGTAGGGCGTCTGCGCGGTGCTGACGAAGGCGGCGGACTGGCCATCGAGCAGGCCGAACAGGTGGTTGCGCGCGGACGGGCCGTCGCCGTCGAACACCTGCAGGTGCAGGCCGGGCAGCAGGTCGGCCGCGACCGGCGCCAGCAGCTCCCGCAGCCGGAACGGGCCGTCGGCCCAGCCCGCGGGCGGCACGCCGTACGCGTCCTGCCCCGGCGCACGCGTCTGCGGCAGGTACACCGGCAGGTACATCACGAAGCCGGGCTCCGGCGCGCTGCCGGCATCCTGCGCCAGTTGCAGCTTGCCCGTCAGGGCCAGCGCCCCGGTGGCGATGGACCGGTCGATCGCGGCACGCGCGGCCGGCACGGTCAGCACGTCCAGGCCCAGCGCCGCCTGGTTGTCGCGCGTGCGGGGCTCCAGGAACAGGATGGGCGCATAGGCCGCGCGCTGGCCTGCCGGCCGCAGCACCAGGCCGGAGGCATCGAAGGCGGCCGCGGCGGCATGCTGCGGCACTGCCGCATCGTGCAAATGGGCGACGAAGCCGACGCCCTGCAGCCCCGGCGCCGTGCGCTGCAGCGCCAGCGAGCCGACGAAGGCGCTGAATTCGGCGGCATCGACCGCGTCCGAGCCTTCGAAGAAGCCCTTGACGCCGCGCATCACGAGTTCGAACGCGCGCAGCTGGGTCTGCACGTCGGCGACGGCGCCATCGGCCTGCTGGGCGACCAGCATCTGCAGCACGTGCTCGGCGTCGTGCTGGCGGTTCTGCCAGTACAGCAGGGGCACCACCGCCAGCGCCAGGCTGGTCAGTCCCGCGGCCACGGCAGGGCGCAGCCACGTGGCGCGGTGCACGCTGGTCGGTGCGGCCTGCGGCGCGGGCCGGTGGTCGGGCGCGGAAGGGCTGGGTCTGGTCATGCTGCCTGCGCCCGAGGCCCCCTTTTCCAACACGAAGGGAAGCACTTGCTGCCGAGCAATCCGCATCATAATTGACGCGAATCACAGAAAACATACGCGCAAACCACGCACATCTCAAAATGTGTGCGGCGCAGCAACGTCGGCCTCGGCCAGACCCCGGCCAGGCGCCGGGCCAGGGCCCAACCGCCAGCCCGCCCGTCAGTCCAGCGCCACCCCCACGCGCTGGATCACGCCGGTCCAGGTCTGCAGGTCGCGGTCGACGATCTGCGCGAACTGCTCGGGCGTGGTGGCGGACGGGTTCACGTACATCTCTTCCATGAAGCGCCGCGCCAGCGCGGGATCGGCCTGCACGCTGTTGATGTCGTCCGACAGCTTGCGCGCGATGGCGTCCGGCGTGCGCGCCGGGGCGAACAGGCCGAGCCAGTTGTAGCCGTCGAAACCAGTCACGCCGGCCTCCTGCAGCGTCTGCACGTTCGGCATGTTGGGCGGCCGTGCCGGGCCGGTGACGCCGATCACGCGCAGCTTGCCCGACTTGAAATGCGCGTCCGGGCTCAGCAGGTCGGCCACGGCCACGTCGGCCTCGCCCGACAGCAGCGCCTTGATGATGTCCGCGCCGCCCTTGTAGGGCACGTGCGTCATCGGCGCGCCGTTGTCCACGCGCATCTTCTCCTGCAGCAGGTGCGCGGTGGAGCCCAGGCCCCAGGTGGCGAAGTTGATCTTGCCGGGCTGGGCGCGCGCCAGCGCCAGCAGTTGCGTGACGCTCTGCACCGGCAGGTCGGCGCGCACGAACACCGGCAGCTGCTGGCGGTTGAACTGCGTCACCGCCCGCAGGTCGTTGAAGGCATAGGGCAGCTTCTTGCGCAGCGCCGGGTTCTGCACCACCAGCGTGATGTTGGCCAGCAGCGTGTAGCCGTCCGGCGCGGACTTGGCCACGTGGTCGGTGCCGATGATGGAACTGGCGCCGGGCCGGTTGTCGATGACGACGGGCTGCTTCCAGCGCTGCGCCAGGCCGTCGCCGACGAGGCGCAGCACGGCGTCGTTGACCGTGCCGGGCGGGAACGGCAGCACGATGCGCACGGGCCGGTTGGGGAACTCGCCACCCTGCGCGTGCGCGCCGGTGCCGTGCCACGCGGCCAGGCCGGCGCCGGCGGCCAGCAACTGCCGGCGCGAGAAATGTCGTGGGGTCTGCATGCTTGTCTCCTCGTTGTCTCGTGGTCAGGCCGCGGCCTGGGCCGTTGAGCCGCGCGAGCCGATCACGCCATCGAACGCGCCGACCTCGATGCCCATGGCCTGCGAGAACGCGCGCTGCACGGCCTCGGGCTGGCCGGCCTGGAAGATGTAGGTGGTGTAGAACAGCTTCATGCGCGGGCTGGCCAGGATCTGCTCGACCGTGTAGCCCTCCAACGTCTGCGCGCGGTCCATCATCGGCAGCGGCACGCGCACGTTGCGCGCGGGGTCGCGGATGGTGCCCTTGGCCTCGCCGCCCGCGGCCACGGCCTCCATCTCCTCGAAGAAGCGGCGGCGGATGGCCACGATGCCGCGGTCGCTGGCGCCCAGCCGCTCCTGCGTGCGGTCGGCGATGGTGCCCTGCCCCACCCAGGCCAGGAAGTCCTGGTTCATCACGTGGGTGTCGATCCACTTCCCGTCGGCATCGCGCAGCGGGCCATACCAGGTGGGGATGCTGTCCTGCACGTAGGGCTCGCGGCCCTTCGGCACGCGGGTGTACTTCCAGGTCACGCTGAGCGTGTTCTCGTCGTCGATGGGCACGCGCCATTCGAAGTGCTCGCCCAGGAAGAAGCCGTTGGGCCACAGGCAGACGCGGCCGATGGTCCAGGCGTCGTCGCGCTCGTCGGTGTCTTCCTTGATGCGGCGGTAGACGAAGCCGTGCTCGAACTCGTCGAACTCCAGCTTCAGGTGCGTGGGGCCGAGCGTGGTGTCGCCCGTGCGCAGCCGCTTGCCCCAGTTCTCGTGCATCCACTCGAAGTGCACCGGGTCGATGGAGTTCTCCTGGCACTGGAACCAGTTGCACGGCACCTCGGAGATCACCACCTGGGCGAAGCCGTCGGGCCAGGAGAAGGCCTCCCAGTCGGGCAGCAGCGGCGCGGGCTGCGGGCCCATGTAGGTCCACAGCATGCCGCCCTTCTGCTCGACCGGGTAGGCCTTGATGCGCACGCGCTCCTTGGTGTTGCGCTCGGGAAAGCAGGTGTCCTCGAACGGCTGGCTCACGCACTGGCCGGTCTGGTTGAAGCACCAGCCGTGGTAGTTGCAGCGCAGGCCATGCTGCTCGACCATGCCGTAGGCCAGGTCGGCGCGGCGGTGCGCGCAGCGCCGGTCCACCAGGCCGAAGGCGCCCGAGAGGTCCTTGTAGAGCACCAGGTCTTCGCCCAGCAGGCGCATGGGCTTGGTGCTGCGCTGCGCGAACTCCGAGACACCGGCGATCGGCATCCAGTAGCGCCGCAGCAGTTCGCCCATGGGCTTGCCGGGGCCGACCTGGGTCAGCAGGCGGTTCTTTTCTTCGCTCAACATCGTGGTCTCCTTTCGTTCGGTTCAAGCGCCCCAGACGGCGAAGGCCGCGCCCACGCCGGTGCCGGCCGGCGTGCGGTACAGGGGCTGGTAGTCGTGCCAGCGCAGCGGCAGGCCGCCGGCCGCGCCCGCCGCGACGATCCAATTCAGGATCTCGGACGAGCCCGAGTTCAACGCACCGCGCGGGATGGCGCCGAGGAACCCGGCGTCGCCACGCGCCATCGCGTCGAGCACGCCACGGTCCAGCACCTCGTCGACGACGAAGTGGCTCAGGCCCCCGGACGCCACCACCGCCACGCGCTGGTGGCCCGGGCTGGCCTCGATCACCTGGCGCAGCGCCGCACCCAGCTTCCAGCAGCGCGCCGGGCTGGGCACGTTGGGGCCGTAGTAGGTGTTCAGCAGCACCGGCACCACCGGGATCGCGCGGCCCTGGAACAGGCGCTTGACGATGAAGCCGTAGGCGTGGCCGAAGCCGGCCGTCTTCGGGTCGTCCACGCGCGCGCAGGCGGCGATGTCGAACTCGGCGTCGATCAGCCCGCGGACCAGCTCCAGCGCGAACGCGCCCGCGCCGGGCACCACGTGCGCGTCGTCCATCAGGTAGCCGCGGCCCATGGCCTTGACCCAGTCGGCGCCCTCCTCGTCGCCAAACTTGTCGCTGGTGACGATCTCCTCGCCGTGGAAGATGGCAATCGCCGGCTGGTTGGCCGGGCCGAACAGCTCGCGCTGGTCGTCGCCCACGATCACCACCACATCGGGCGCGGCACTGGCCAGCGCATCGCCCAGGCGGTCGAGCGCGGCCTGGCAGGCACGTTCCTTGGCCGCCAGGATTTCCGGCGTCACCTGGTCGGCGCAGCGCGGGCCGAGCTCGGCCAGCACCTCGTCGTAGCGCAGCAGCCGGCCGTCGCTCATGTTGAGCTGGGTGTTGGCGTAGTCCACGGCCGCGCGGTGCTGCCACTGCTCGGCCGTGAGGGTCAGCAGCGGCGTGTGCGAGGCGCCGATGCCCAGGACGATCTGCGCCATCTCAGGCGTCCCGCCGGAAGCGGCTGTACAGCTTGGTGCAGTTGCACTCGAAGACGTTGCGCCGGTCCGCCTCGGTCAGGAACGGGATGGCCTCGATCACAGGCTTGAGGTCGTCGTAGGCGCGGCCGGTCTTGGGGTCAATGGCGCTGCCAGTGCCCGGGTTCTCGGTGGCGAAGAGCACGCGGTCCGGCCCGACCACCTTGAACAGCAGCTCCAGCGCGTCCTGGTCGTAGGTGGTGGTGTCGAAGTGCAGGCGCTTCAACTGGTCGTCGAAGAACTCGCCGCCGCGCCGCACGCTCCACGCGCGGAAACGCCCCATGTGGTACGGAATGGCACCGCCGCCGTGCGGCACGATGAGCTTGAGGTCCGGAAATCTCTCGAACACATCGGAGTTCATCAGCGAGACGATGGCGATGCTCTCCTCGTTGATGAATTTCAGCGTGTAGCTCTCGCGCGGCTGGCAGCTGCCGGCCGAGTGGATCAGCGCAGGGATGTCCAGCGCGCAGAGCTTCTCGTACAGCGGATGCCAGAACGCATCGCCCAGGCCGGGCGGCGGCGAGGCGTCGCCCTCGGTCGGGTCCGGGTTCAGCAGGCAGCCGATGAAGCCCTGCTCCTTCACGCGGAACTCCAGCTCCGCCAGGCAGTTCTCGGGGCTCTCGTCGCGGTACTGCGGCAGGCCCGCCACGGCCCGAAAGCGCGTGGGGAACATCTGCACCGTGCGGTAGACCAGATCGTTCATGTGCCGGGTCCACAGCGCGGTGACCTTGGCCGGCTTGACCGAGTGCATCTGCATGTAGGGCCGCGGCGACAGGAACTGGATGTCCGTGCCCACCTTGTCCATGATGTCGACGATGCTCTGGCCCGCGGTGCGCACGGCCTCGTCGGTCAGCTTGGGCGCGGCCGCCGGGTTGGCGCGGCTGGCGACCAGCTCGGCCATGTACTTGTAGCTCTCGGGCGGGACGACGACGTGGGCGTGGGAGTCGATGATCATGGGTAGGTCTCCTGGAAAAAAAGGTGTCAGAGGTCGAGCACCAGCTCGGGGCCAGCGCAACGGGATACGCAGACCAGCATGCGGTCCTGCGGCGGGTCCTTGCGGCCGGCGAGGATGGGATCGCGGTGGTCGGGCATGCCGGCCAGCACGCGCGTCTCGCAGGTGCCGCACAGGCCTTCGCGGCACGAGTGGTCCACGTCGATGCCGCCGTCCAGCAGCACCTGGAGGATCGACTGGTCGGCCGGGATGTCGAAGCGGCGGTTCTTGCGTTTCAACTGCACGCTGAAGCTGCCGGCCGGTGCATCGGCCGTAGCGGCCGGCGCCGGCGCGCTGAACCACTCGACGTGCACACGGGCATCGCCCACCCCGGCCGTGGCACGGCCGAAAGCTTCGAGCATGGGCACGGGACCGCAGCAGTAGAAGTGCGCACCATGCGACGCCTCGCGCACCAGCGCGGCGAGGTCGAGCCGGACCGCGCCCGGCAGGCCATCGACCACCGTCACCACGCGGCCCGGCCCGCCGGGCGGCGCGAGCGCCTGCAGCTCTTCGGCGAAGGCCGCGCGGCAGGGTGAGCGCACGCAGTGGTAGAGCGTCCACGGCCGGCCCAGCAGCGCCAGGCGGCGCGCCATCGCCAACATGGGCGTGATGCCGATGCCGCCGGCCACCAGCACGCTGTGCGGCGCAGCTTCGTCCAGCGCGAAGTTGTTGCGCGGCGCGCCGATGCGCAGGATGGCGCCGGCGCGCAGCTGGTCGTGCAGGGCCACCGATCCGCCGCGGCTGGCCGCGTCGCGGCCCACGCCGATCACATAGCGGTGGCGCTCCGCCGGGTCGTTGCACAGCGAGTACTGGCGCAGCAGCGGCCCTGTGGCGGTGGAAACCTCGACATCGACATGGCTGCCCGCGGTGAAGGCCGGCAACGCGCCGCCGTCCGGCGCGCGCAGGTCGAAGGACTGCACGTCCAGCGCCTCGGCGCGCACCGCGTGCACGCGCACGGACAGCCAGTGGGAGGTGGCGGCCATCAGAAGTTGTAGACCTCGAGCGTGCGCTCGCCGGCCTGGATGCGTTGCACGATGCCGGCCTCCTTGGCCTCGCGGGCCTGGGCCAGCTGCACGATCTCGGCGGCCCGTGCACGCGGCAGCGCGACCACGCCGTCGGTGTCCCCCACGACGAGGTCGCCCGGCTGCACCACGAGGTCGTCGAACAGCAAGGGGTGGTTGATCCAGCCGCGCGCGCCGAAGTCCTTGCCGGTGCCGCGGATGCACAGCCCGCGCGCGAACACGGGAAAGCCGAAATCGGCCAGCACCGCGCCATCGCGCACGCAGCCGTCGATGACCAGCCCGCCGAGCTGGCGCGCGTTGGCCGCGGCCGACATGATCTCGCCCCAGTAGCCGAAGTCGTGCGCGCCGCTCACGTGCACGACCAGCACGTCGCCAGGCGCAGCGACATACAGCGCGCGGTGCAGCCAGAGGTTGTCGCCTCCCGGCGATTGCACGGTGACGGCGGGGCCGCAGATGCGGAACGCCGGGGCCACCGGCTTGATGGCGGACGGCAGCACGCCGATGCGGCCACCGGCCTCGTGCAGCGTGGCGGCCGGCAATGCGTGCGCAGCGGCCACGGTGGCTGCGTCCACCCGCTCGATGGCGTCCCGGATGGTCGGGCCGGCCGGCCGGGGCAGCTCGATGCTCACTTCGCCTCCCGCGTCTGCAGCTGGTGGTAGCCGTGCTGCACCCTGGCCTCGCGCAGGGCCATGCCCTCGCGCACGGAGCGGCGGATCGCGTCCTCGGCCTGCTGGATGGCCTCGGCCGTGGCCAGCACCTGCTCTTCGTGCGACTTCGGGATGACGACCACGCCGTCGGCGTCGCCGCGCACCAGGTCGCCCGGGCACACGCGCACGTCGCCGATGTTCACGGGCACGCCCGTGGCCTCGACCTGCACGCGGTCTTTGCCGGTGCGCATCCAGTGGCCGCGGCTGTAGATGGGGTAGCCCAGCTGCAGGCTCAGCGCCACGTCGCGGTTGATGCCGTCGATCACGGTGCCGGCGATGCCCTTGGCATGGGCCACCTCGGTCAGGATGTCGCCCCAGACGGTGGCGTTGTCGCGCCCGCCGTTGTCCAGCACGATGACGCTGCCGGGCGCCACGTCGTCGATGTAGTCGCCGACCGTGCCGGCCGGCGTGCCGGCCGGGCCGTACAGCAGGGTCCAGGCGCGGCCGGTCATGCGCGAATCGGTGCTGCGCGGCGCGATGCGGTGGCACTGGCCGTTCAGGCCGTGCTTGTCCAGCGCATCGCTGAGGGTGGCGGTGTCCAGTAGCGCGGCGCGCGCGACGTTCGGGTCTGTCATGGTGGTCCTCGGGAATGGGCCGCGCGTTCAGCGCAGCATGTGTTCGTAGTCGGCGCCCATCACCTGGCTGACGGGCAGGCCGGCCAGCAGCGCGCGGGCCATGGCCGCCTCGCGTCCGGCGATGGCCTCGGCGGCGTCGAGCACGCGGGCGATGTCGTCGGCGCGCACGAAGACCACGCCGCTGGCGTCGGCGATGGCGTAGTCGCCTGGGTGGACGGTGATCTCGCCCACGGTGACGGGCGCGTTGGTGAAGGCTTCGGCCACGCGCCCGCGGGCCGTGCGCGCCGTGAGGCTGCGGCAGTAGACGGGAAAGTCGTAGCCGCGGGCCTCGTCGATGTCGCGCACGGGGCCGTCGGCGATCACGCCGGCCACGCCGCGCAGCTTGGCGGCCAGCGAGAGGATGCCGCCCCAGGAGCCGGCGTCCAGGCCGGTGCGCTGCTCCACGACGACGATGTCGCCGGGCTGCGCGGTCTCGATGGCGGTGGTGCCCAGGTGGCGTGGCGGGCCGGACACCACGGGTGCCTGGTCCTTGGGCACGAGCTTGTAGGTGACGACGCGGCCGGCGATGCGGCGTGTGCCGGCGCGCTGCTCGAGCCCGCTGACGCCACCGGCCAGGCCCAGCTTGTCCATGGCGTCGGAGACGGCGCAGCAGTCCAGCCTGTTCAGGCGCTTGACGAAGTCTTCGGGCATTTCAGTGCCCTCCTGCGGTGTGTTGCGCATGGGTCGAAGACAACACACTCGGGTGCGGGCGTGGCGCGCGGGCCGAGGCCACCGGGTGGCCCCTTCCGCGAATGTCCCCCGCCAGGGCCGCAGGCGGCCCTGGCTCCTCCTTGATTTCGCTGCAGGGGCCACCCGGTACCCTCGACCCTGGAAGCCACGCGTTGTGCGGGCCGGTCAAGCGCAGCGCCAAAGGACCACGACGATGGTGTGCTCCACGCAGCGAAATAAAGGAGGAGCCTCGGGCCGCCTGCGGCCCGGGGCGGGGGACATTCGCGGAGTGGTGCACACCGTCGGCGCGGTCAGGACACATACCGTGGAAAGGCGTCATCTCAACGCTCCTGCACCACAGCCATGGCTTCCAGCTGGACCAACATGGCCCCAGGCAGATCCACCACCTGCGTATGCCGCGCCGGCCGGTCGTGCGGGTCGGGAAAGCATTTGAGCCACTCGGCATTGATGGCCTCGCGCTGGCCGTTGTCTTTCACGAACACGGTGATGCGCACCACGTCGTCCAGGGTCGCGCCGCCGTTGGCCAGCAGCGTGCGCAGGTTCTGGAACAGGAAGCGGGCCTGCGACGGGCCGTCGGCCGGCAGCGTGTCGGTGGCCGGGTCCTTGCCGAGCACGCCCGACGTCATGAGGATGTTGCCGACGCGTGCGGCCATCGGGATGGGCGCGGCGCCGTGCGTCACGCCTTCGACTTCGATCGAGCGCGGGCGGCGGGTGGTGGAACTGGACATGGCGGGTCTCTCCTGGAAGGTCAATGCGATAGGCCGAGGTGGCGGTCGATCAGCGCCTGGTCGGCCAGCAGCGCGGCGCTGGGGCCGGCGTGCACCACGGCGCCGTGGTCGATGACGATGCAGCGCTCCGAACGCGCCAGCGCGAGGTCGTACTTCTGCTCGACCAGCACGATGCCCATGCGGCCGGTGGCCCGCATGCGGTCGATGGCCTGCAGCATCTCTTCGACGACGATGGGCGCCAGGCCCTCGACCGGCTCGTCGAGCAGCAGCACGCGCGGATTGGTCATCAGCGCGCGGCCCAGGGCCAGCATCTGCTGTTCGCCGCCGGAGAGCTCGTCGCCATGGTTGCGGCGGCGCTCGGCCAGCCGCGGAAACAGTTCGTACACGCGCGCCAGCGTCCAGTCGCCGGGCCGCGCGACCACCTGGAGGTTCTCCTCCACCGTGAGCGAGGGGAACACCTCGCGCTGCTGCGGCACCCAGGCGATACCGGCGCGGTTGCGCAGGTGCGGCGCCAGCGCGTGCATGGGCACGCCGTCGAGCAGGATGTCGCCGCCGTGGTGGTCGGTCAGGCCGATGATGGTTTCCACCAGCGTGGTCTTGCCCACGCCGTTGCGGCCGATGACGACCAGCGTCTCGCCGGCGTGCAGCGTGAGGCTCAGGCCGTGCAGCACGCGCGAGGGGCCGTAGCCGGCTTGCAGGTTGCGCAGTTCGAGCAAGGCGGTGCTAGCTTCCAAGGTAGGCCTTTCGCACGCCTGCGTGGGCGCGGATCTCGTCGGGCGTGCCTTGCGCCAGCAGGCTGCCGCCGGCCAGCACGGTCACGCGCTCGGCGTAGCGAAAGACGATGTTCATGTCGTGCTCTATGAACAACAGCGTCGTGCCTTCGGTCAGCGTGGCCAGACGTTCGAACAGCGCATGGCCCTGCGTGGTCGACAGGCCCGCGGCGGGCTCGTCCAGCAGCAGCACGCGTGGGCGCAGCGCGTAGGCCAGCACGACTTCGAGCAGGCGCTGTTGGCCATAGGCCAGTTCCTGCGTCGGCAGCTGCGCGTCGTCGGCCAGGCCGAAGCGTTCGAGCAGCGCAGCGGCCTCGTCGATCTGTTCCGTGCGGTGGCGCAACGCGCGCAGCGAGGGCCGTGCCTTGCGGTCGCGCTGGCACAGCGCCAGCACCACCGACTCCAGCGGCGTGAGCGAAGGGAACAGCGTGTTGATCTGGAAGGTGCGCACGATGCCCGCGGCCACGCGTTCGCCGGCGCTGCTGCGCGTCACGTCGCGGCCGTCCAGCAGCACGGCACCCGCAGTCGGCCGCAGCAGTCCGGTGACGATGGCGACGAAGGTGCTCTTGCCGGCGCCGTTGGGGCCGATCACGGCATGGCGCTCGCCGCGCGCGAGCGCGAAGTCGATGCCCGAGAACACGCGCAGGCCGCCGAAGGACATGCCCAGGCCGCGTGTGGCCAGCACGGTGTCGTTCATTGCACCACCTCGGTCGCAGGCACGGGCTGCGGCGCACGCGCCTTCGCCCTGCGCTGCAGCGCGCTGCGCAGCGTCGGCAGGATGCCCTTGCGGAAGAAGGCCACGATCAGCACCAGCATCAGGCCGATCCAGAAGTACCAGTAGATCGGGTTCAGCGCCGCCAGCAGGTCGCGCAGCACCAGGAACACCAGCGCGCCCGCGAAGCCGCCGTACAGCATGGCTGCGCCGCCGATCACCAGCACCACCAGCAGGTCGGCCGAGCGCTGGAACGACATGACCTCGGGCGAGACGAACTGCGTGGTCTGCGTCAGCAGCGCACCGGCCACGCCGGCCAATGCGGCCGAGATGCCGAAGGCCCAGGTCAGGTCGGCCGCGACGGGCGCGCCCAGCATGGTCATGCGCCGCGCGTTGTCGCGCGCGCCCAGCAGCGCCAGGCCCCAGGCCGAGTGCAGCAGCGCGCGCACCAGCAGGAACAGCACGAACACCACGGCCAGCACGTAGACGTAGCCGGTGCGGCCGAACATGTCGAAGCGGAACAGGCCCAGCACCGGCGCGATGTCGATGCCCTGCAGCCCGTCGTCGCCGCCGGTCAGCGCGGTGGAGCGGTGCACGAAGTCGTAGAGCAGCAGGTTCAGCCCCAGCGTGACCATGAGCAGGCCCACGCCATGCAGCCCGCGCACGATGCGCCCCGTGGCCAGGCCGGTGAGGCCGGCCATCAGCGCGGCCAGCACCAGGCCGGAGATCGGCTCGGTCCAGCCGAACTTGCCGAGGTAACCTGCGGTGTAGGCGCCGATGCCGAAGAAGGCCGCGTGCCCCAGCGAGGGAATGCCGCGGTAGCCCAGCAGCAGGTCCAGCGACAGCGCGAACAGGCCCCAGATCAGCACCTGGGTCAGCAGCGCGAGGTTGGCGCCCGGCACGAAGAAGGCGATGGCCCAGCAGAGCCAGAACGCGGTTTCCCAAGGGCTCCAGCGCGCGCGGGTGCGGAAGAAGGCGTGTGGCGACTCATGCATGGCGACCCTTGCGGCCCAGCAGGCCTTCGGGCCGCCAGAGCATGACGGCCACCGTCACGAGGTAGATCACGGAGCCGCCCGCGGCCGGCAGGTAGTACTTGCTGGCCACGTCGGCCACGCCGATGAACAGCGCCGCGGCGAGCGAGCCGAGGATGGTGCCCATGCCGCCGACCGAGACCACGATCAGCATGTAGACGAGGTAGCGGAACGGGAAGTTCGGATCGAGCCCCAGCAGGCTGGCCGACAGCGCACCGCCCAGTCCGGCCAGGCCGCCGCCGATGGCGAAGGTCAGCGCGAAGACCTTGTGCGTGTCCAGCCCGCAGGCCGAGGCGGCGCGGCGGTTGTCCACGCAGGCGCGCACCATGGCGCCGAAGCGCGTGCGCTCCAGGCCGAAGAAGATGGCCACTGTGAGCAGCGCGCCCACCGCGAGCAGGAACAGGCGGTAGCGCTCCAGTTCCAGGCCCGCCACCGCGGCCCGGCCGGTGAGCCATGCGGGCACCTCGACCGGCTTGAACGACGGCCCCCAGACGAAGGCCGCGGCAGACACCGACATGAACACCAGGCCGATGGTCAGCAGCACCTGGGTGAGGTCGTCGCTGCCGTAGAAGTGCCGCAGCACCAGCCGTTCGAGCGCGACCGAGAACAGCGCGGTGGCCACGAAGGCCAGCGGCAGGGTAGCCAGGAACGGCAGGCCCCACAGCTCCATGGCGCTGGCCGACACGTAGCCGCCCAGCATGCACAGGCTCACATGCGCCAGGTTGACGAAGCGCATCATGCCCATGGTGATGGACAGCCCGACGGCCATGACGAACAGCAAGATGCCGTAGGCCAGCCCGTTGAACAGGGTGGTGAGAAGAATCATCGTGGCGTGCCGCGTGCGGGCGCGGCGTGGTGGGTCGGTGGCGGGCGTGGACCTGGAACGCGGCCTACCTGGCCGGCACGTTCTTGACCACGTCGAACTCGACGTTCTGCAGCACGCCGTTCACGCGCTCGACACGGCGGATGTAGGTGTCCTGCACGATGTCGCCGGTCTGCCTGTCGATCGCGATGGGGCCACGCGGGCTCTCGAAGGCCATGCCGCGCGCGTGGGCCATGAACTTGTCGGCATCGAACTTCGCGCCGCGCTGCGCCTCCAGCGCGCTGTACAGGATGTGCATCGCATCCCACATCACCGGGTGGTAGAGCGACAGGCGCGGCGTCTTGCCCACGGCCTTGTCGTAGGCGGCGGCGAACTCGCGGTTCAGCGCCGAATCGTGCAGCGGCGAGTAGTTGCCGGCCGTGATGGCGCCCAGCGCGGCGTCGCCGGCGGCGTCCAGCGTGGTCTCGTCGGTCACGTCGGAGGTGGCCAGCAGCTTCATCCTGCCGTCCTTGAGGCCGGCGTCGGCATAGGCCTTGAGGAACTGCAGCGACAGCTCGCCGATGGGCATGAAGACGAAGGCCGCATCGGCGTTCGCGTCTTTCAGGCGCTGCATGTAGCCCGAGAACTCGGGGTTGCGCACCGGCACCTTGATGGTGGTGGCGATGCTGCCGCCAGCCTCGGTGAAGCTCTTGGCGAAGGTGGCCTCGGCATCCTGGCCCGGGCCGTAGTCGGCCACCATGACGGCCACCTTCTTGATGCCGTTGCGTGCGGCCCACTGCGCCATCGGCCGCACCACCTGCGGGACCGAATAGAACGTGCGCAGGTAGTACGGCGACTTCTCGCCGATGATGCCCTGCGTGGAGGCGCCGGTGATGATGGCCGGCACCTTGGCCTCGGTCACGAGCGGCGCCACGGCCAGCACGTTGGGCGTGAAGTCGGGGCCGATCAGGATCTGCACCTTCTCGCGCACGATGAGTTCCTGCGCCAGCCGGCGCGCCACCTCGGGGTTGGGGCCGGTGCTGTCGCGCCGCACGAACTCCAGCTTGCGGCCGCCGGCCTCGGCGCCGTACCTGGCCTGGTACAGCTTGATGATGTTGTCGGTGGACTGGCCGGCCAGCGCGCTGACGCCGGAATAGCTCATCAGCACGCCGACCTTGACGGTCTCCTGCGCCTGCGCCGTGCAGGCCAGCGCGCCTGCCAGCAGCAAGCCCGCCACGCGGTTCCATGTTCTGCGCATCCTTGTCTCCTTCTGCCTCTGCGAGGTCTGTCGTGGGATGGACTTGAAGGCGGGCGCTGGCCGCGCAGCATCGCATTCAATTGCGTTAGATCATATTGAATTCAATTTTGAATGGGATCGGGGTTCCCCCTAGGGGACGGGGGCGCTAGCATCTGGCACTTCCGCCGGGCGCCTTCCGCGCCGGACGCTTTGCAGGCAAGCCATGACCGACACCGCGACCACTCCGAAAACCACGCCCGAGAAGGCCCGCGGCGCCATGGCGCACACGCTGCAGCAGCTCAAAGCCATGATCGTCAACGGCGAGCTGAGTCCGGGCGAGCAGATCCGCCAGGAGGAGATGGCCGAGCAGCTGGAGGTGAGCCGCGTGCCGCTGCGCGAGGCCATGAACGTGCTGGCCGACCAGGGGCTGCTGGTGCACCGGCGCAACCAGGGCTACTTCGTGACCAAGCGCGCGCCGGCCGAGCATGCGCAGATCCGCCGCATGCTGCACCTGCTGGAGACCGAGCTCATGAGCACGATCCGCTGGCCCGACGACGAGACGCTGGCCATGCTGCGCCAGCTGAACGAGGGCATGCGCAAGAGCGCGGCGGCGGTCGACATCCGCGGCCTGATCGAGCTGAACCGGCAGTTCCACTTCCGCATGTTCAGCCTGTCGCCGAACAACCTGATCCTGGAAGAGGTGCGGCGCCTGTGGGCCATGGCCGAGCCGCTGATGTGGAACAAGTACGAACGCGCCGACGACCGCGCGCGCACGCTGGACGAGCATGCCCGGCTGCTGGACGCGCTGGCTGCACACGACCGCGCACGCTGCATCGGCGAGATGGAAAAGCACCGCTACAGCGCGGAGTCCGGCGTGCCGGTCGAGCTGCCCGGTGCCGGGCCGGACCTGCCGGCCAGCGCGCGGAACCAGCGCGCTTCCTAGTTGTCGTAGAGCCGGCGCAGCTCGCGCTTGAGCAGCTTGCCGCTGGGGTTCTTGGGCAGCGCCTCGACGAAGTGCACGCGCTTGGGCAGCTTGAAGTGCGCCAGGCGCGTGCTGGCCGCGGCGATCACGCCGGCCTCGTCCAGC
Organism: Pseudorhodoferax sp. Leaf274; assembly: GCF_001422445.1. Lineage (GTDB taxonomy): Bacteria > Pseudomonadota > Gammaproteobacteria > Burkholderiales > Burkholderiaceae_C > Pseudorhodoferax. Next base: position 136,741 of record NZ_LMNA01000029.1, on the reverse strand, counting down.
GGGCTGCCCGGCTTGAGGACGATGACGGCGGTGACGGCCTCGATCCACTTGGGGTCCGGCAGGCCGATCACAGCCACCTCGGACACGCCTTCGATGCCGTACAGCACCTCCTCCACCTCGCGGCTGGCCACGTTCTCGCCGCCGGTCTTGATCATGTCCTTCTTGCGGTCGACCACGGTGAGGTAGCCCTCGTCGTCGAGCACGCCGAGGTCGCCGCTGTGGAACCACCCGCCCTCGAAGGCCGCGGCGGTGCGCTCGGGGTCGCGGTAGTAGCCGCTGAGCAGCTGCGGCGAGCGGTGCACGATCTCGCCAACCTGGCCGGGCGCCACGTCCTGCATCGCGTCGTCGACGATGCGCGTCTCCACGTTCAGCGCGGCGCGGCCGGCCGAGCCAGCCTTGCGCAGCTGGTCTTCGGGCAGCAGCACGGTGGCCACGGGCGCGATCTCGGTCTGGCCGTACAGGTTCCACAGCCGCGCGGCGGGCAGGCGCCGCAGGATCTCTTTCAGCACCTCCACCGGCATGATGGAGGCGCCGTAGTAGCCCTTGGCCAGCCGCGTGAGGTCGGTGGTGTCGAACTGCGGCGCGCGCAGCAGCGCGATCCACACCGTCGGCGGCGCGAAGAACGAGGTGATGCCCTCGCGGCCCATCAGCGCCAGCAGGTTGTCGGCCGTCGGTTTGGACGTGATGACGTTGGTGGCGCCCACGTAGATGCAGGGGCCCAGGAACACGTCGAGCTGGGCGCAGTGGTACAGCGGCAGCGCATGGAGCACCACGTCGCCGTGCGCGATCTCGGCATCGACCAGGCAGGTGACGTATTCGGCGATCACGGCGGCATGCGTGAGCATGGCGCCCTTGGGCCGCGACTCGGTGCCGCTGGTGTAGATGATCTGGGCCAGCGCGTCGGAGTCGAGCGCCGGTTCGGGCAGCGCCGGGCCGTCGACCAGCAGCGACTCGAACGTCGGCAGGCCCGGCATCGGCTCTGACGCATCCTCGCCCGGCAGCCAGAGCTGCTGGCGCACGGCCGTGCCGGTGGCGGCCTCGCGGGCCACGGCCCCCGACAGGCTGTCCATGGCCAGCAGGCTGGCGCCCGAGTGGTCGAGGATGTAGCGCACCTCCTCGGCGTTCAGCATGAAATTGATCGGCACCAGCACGGCGCCCAGCCGCGCCACCGCGAAGCGCAGCGCGGCGAAGGCGTGCGAGTTGCGCGCCAGCACGGCCACGCGGTCGCCCGCGGCCACGCCCTGCGCGGCCAGGCCGCGGGCCAGGCGGGTGCAGGTGTCGTCCAGTTCCGAGTAGGTCCAGCACACCGCGCCGCAGCGGATGGCGGTCTTGGCGGGGTAGCGCAGGCGCGTGCGGCGCAGCAGGTCGGCCAGCGTCTGGCGGCGCGGGGAGGGGGTGGGCATGGGCAAGGTCTCCTGGGTGTCGTGCGCGCATGTCCTGGCGCGCGCATCGAATGGGATTCTATTTTGAATTCAATTTTCCGCGGTGCTTGCCGCGGTGGCCGATCGTAAGATGACCCGATGACCACGCCCCCTCTCGAAGTCCTGCCGCGCGACCTCTCCGCCTACCGCCAGGGCAACACCGGTGTCGACTACGTGCACCGCTTCAGCTCCGGCAAACCCGGCCCGCACGTGCTGATCAACGCGCTCACGCACGGCAACGAGATCTGCGGCATGGTGGCCGCCACGCACCTGCTGGACACCGGCGTGCGGCCGAGCATCGGCACGCTGACGGTCAGCTTCGCCAACGTGGCGGCCTACGAGAGCTTCGACATCGAGCGTCCGTTCGACAGCCGCCAACTCGTGCACAACATGAACCGCATCTGGTCCGCCGACTGGCTTGACGGCGCCGAGGACAGCCCGGAGCTGCAGCGTGCGCGGGCCCTGCGCAGCGTGGTCGATGCGGCCGACCACATCCTCGACATCCATTCCACCAGCCAGGCGGTGCCGCCGTTCTGGGTCTATCCGGCGTTCTCGCGCAATGCCGCCGTGGCGCTGGCCATCGGCCGGCCGGCCCTGCACCTGGTCATGCCGCGGGGGCTGGGCTCGGGCACGCCGCTGATCCAGTACGGCACGCACGGCAACGAGGGGCCGGGCCCGGGCGTGGCGCTGGTGGTCGAGTGCGGCCAGCACTTCCAGCAGGCCTCCGCCAGCCTGGCGACGGCCGTGACGCTGGATTTCCTCGCGCATTTCGGCCTCGTCGATGCGCCCGCCGAACGCCCCGCGCAGCCGCAACTGCGCTTCGAGCTGCTGGAGACGCACCTGGTGCGCACCGCGGATTTCCGTTTCACGCGGCCGCTGATCGGGCTGGAGAGCTTCGCCCGTGGCGAACTGATCGCCACCGACGGGCCGCACGCCATCGTGGCGCCCTGCGACGACTGCACGGTGTTCATGCCCACGCGCGAGCCCATCGTCGGACGCGAGGCCGTGTACCTGACGCAACCGCTGGACTGACCCTGGGCTGACCCCGGACGGACGCGGCCGGGGCCTACAGCCGGCGCCGCGATCCTTGCCTAGCATGCGCGCACTCTCATGCTGGAGAACGCCATGACGACGACGACCGGTCCGCGCCTTGCCGCAGCCGCCCTGCTCCTCGTGCTCGGGGCCGTGGCCTGCGGCGGCGGTGGCAGCGACGACGCGGCCACGCCGCCCCCAACGCCCGCCGAGCCGCAGCTCACCACGCTGCACAGCAGCCTCGCCAGTCCCTGGAGCCTGGCGGTGCTGCCGGACGGCCAGATGCTCGTGACACAGAAGGCCGGCAGCCTGCTGCGCCTGTCGGCCGACGGCCGCACGACGCTGGCGCAGATCGCCGGCGTGCCGGCCGTCGCGGCGGCCGGACAGGGCGGCCTGCTCGACGTGGCGCTCGACCCCGACTACAGCGCGGGCGCACCCTGGGTCTACCTGAGCTATGCCGAGCCCGGCGTGGGCGCCCAGGCCGGCACCGCCGGCACGGCCGTGCTGCGCGCGCGGCTGGCGGGCGATGCGCTGGTGGACGCCACCGTCATCCTGCGCCAGGTGCCCAAGACCACGGGCGGCAACCACTTTGGCGCGCGCATGGCGTTCGGCCGCGACAAGACGCTGTTCGTGACGCTGGGCGAACGCGCGCTGGAAAGCCCCGCGCAGGACGCGGCCCAGACGCTGGGCAAGGTAGTGCGCATCCAGCGCGACGGCACGGCACCGGCGGACAACCCCTCCTTCGGCAGCGGTGCGCTGCCCGGCCTGTGGAGCATGGGCCACCGCAACCCGCAGGGTGCCGCGCTGCACCCCGGCACGGGCGAATTGTGGGTCAGCGAGCATGGTCCGCAGGGCGGCGACGAGCTCAACATCGCCCGTGCCGGCGCCAACTACGGCTGGCCCCTGCGCAGCTACGGCTGCCCCTATGGATCGCCGGTCGGCACGGGCTGCCGCATCGGCGGCGGCACGCACGCGCCCGACTACGTGGAGCCGCTGACCTACTGGGTGCCCACGTCCATCGCGCCGGCCGGCCTGGCGTTCTACACGGGCAGCATGTTCCCCGAATGGCGCGGCCAGCTGTTCTCGGGATCGCTGGCCGGCCAGGCCCTGTGGCGCCTCACGCTGGACGGCAACACCGTGAGCGCGCGCGAGGCCATGTTCGGCACGCTGGGCGAGCGCTTCCGCGATGTGCGGCAGGCGCCCGACGGCGCGCTGCTGCTGCTCACCGACAGCGGCAAGCTGATGCGGCTGGCGCGGTAGGACCTTCGCTCCGGGCCTGGCGTCAACCGCCCAGTCCCACGAACAGGTTCTGCACGTCGTCGTTGGCGTCGATGGCGGCCAGGAAGGCCTCGACCTCCTCCAGGTCCGCGGCCGACAGGCTGGCCGGGTCGACCGGGTTCTTGGCCTTGTAGCCGAGCTTGGCCGACAGCACCGTGAAGCCCTGGGCCGGCAGCGCGCGGCTGACCAGGTCGAGGTCGCCCGGGTCGGTCAGGAACAGCGTGCTGCCCTCCTCGTGGCCCGGCTCGAAGTCCTGCGCGCCGGCCTCGATGGCGGCCAGTTCGGGGTCGGCACCGGCGGCAGCGGGTTCGGCCTCCACCATGCCGACGTGGTCGAAATCCCAGGAGACCGAGCCCGAGGTGCCGAGCTGGCCCTTGCGGAACAGCACGCGCATCTCCGGGGCGGTGCGGTTCACGTTGTCGGTCAGGCACTCGACCATCACCGGCACGCGGTGCGGCGCGAAGCCCTCGTAGATGACGTGGTCGAAGTGCACCGTCTCGCCGGTCAGCCCCGCGCCCTTCTTGATGGCGCGGTCCAGCGTGTCCTTGGGCATGGACGCCTTGCGCGCCTGCTCCACCACCAGCCGCAGCTTGGCGTTGCTGGCCGGGTCGGCGCCGTTGCGTGCGGCCAGCATGATGTCCTTGGCCAGCTTGCTGAACAGCTTGCCCTTGGCATTGGCCACGAGCTCCTTGCCCTTCGATTTCCACTGCGCGCCCATGTCGCATCTCCTTGAAAAACCCGGTATTAAGCCACGGGCGGCCGGCTTTCAGTTCCGCTTCAGTTTCGCGCCGGCCCCGTCGGGATAATCGCCGCCAACGAGGACACCGCATGCGATTGCTTCTGGTCGAGGACGACACCATGATCGGCGAGACCGTGCTCGACCTGCTGCGGGCCGAGCACTTCGCCGTGGACTGGGTGCGCGACGGCGAGATGGCCGACACCGCGCTGCAGGCCGAGCGCTACGACCTCGTGCTGCTCGACCTGGGCCTGCCCCGACGCGACGGCCTGGAGGTGCTGCGCGCGCTGCGGGCGCGCCAGGAGACGGTGCCGGTGCTGATCCTGACCGCGCGCGACGCCGTGGCCGAGCGCGTGGCCGGCCTGAATGCCGGTGCCGACGACTACGTGCTCAAGCCCTACGACCTGGACGAGCTGCTGGCCCGCATCCACGCGCTGATCCGCCGCGCCCACGGCCGTGCCGACCCCGTGGTGCGCTACCAGGACGTGGCGCTCAACCCGGCCACGCGCGAGGCCAGCAAGGGCGGCGAGCCCGTGGTGCTGTCGGCGCGCGAATGGGCCGTGCTCGAGACGCTGATGGCCCGGCCCGGCGTGGTGTTCTCGCGCGCGCAGCTGGAAGAGAAGCTCTACGGCTGGAAGGACGACATCAGCTCCAACGCCATCGAGGTCTACATCCACGGCCTGCGCAAGAAGCTCGGGCCCGGCCTGATCCAGAACGTGCGGGGGCTGGGCTACCTGATGCCCAAGGCATGAACGCTTCCCGTCACTCCCTCAGGAGCCGGCTGCTCGGCTACGTCATGACCGTCATCGTGCTGGCGGCGGCGGTGCTCGCCGGCACCGCCTGGCGCAGCGCGCTGCGCCAGGCCGACGAGATGTTCGACTACCACCTGCAGCAGATGGCGCATGCGCTGCGCGGCGGCCTGCCGCTGGCACCGCCCACGCGCGACGCGGACGGCAGCGACGAGTACCTCGTGCAGATCTGGGGCGCCGACGGCGTGCAGCTGTTCCGCTCCGTGCCCACGCCGCTGCCGCCGCGCGCCGTGCTGGGCTTCTCCGACGCGCGGCTGGACGGCGTGCACTACCGCGTCTACACGGTGCAGACGCGCTTCCAAACCATCCAGATCGCCCAGGACCTGGACGCGCGCCAGGCCCGGGCCCGCGCGCTGGCCCTGCGCGCCACGCTGCCGATGGCGCTGATGGCACCCGTGCTGATGCTGCTGGTGTGGTGGGGCATCAGCCGCTCGCTGGCGCCGCTCGCCCGCACCCAGGCCGAGGTGGCCGTGCGCGCGGCCGACGACCTGTCTGCGCTGCAGGGCACCGGCCTGCCGGACGAGGTGCGCCCGCTGGTGGACGAGATCAACGCGCTGTTCCGCCGGCTCGACCAGGCGTTCGCCGCGCAGCGCGCCTTCGTGGCCAACGCCGCGCACGAACTGCGCTCGCCGCTGGCCGCGCTCAAGCTGCAGGCCCAGGCCGTGGAACGGGCCGCCGACGCCCCCGCACGCGGCGTGGCGCTGGCCCGGCTGCAGCAGGGCATCGACCGCGCGATCCGGCTCATGCAGCAACTGCTGCTGCTCGCGCGCCAGGAAGCCGCGGTGCAGGACAGCGGCCCGCTGCCGCCGCTGGCGCTGGCGCCGCTCGCCCGCCAGGCCCTGGCCGAGGCGCTGCCGCAGGCCCAGGCACGCGGCATCGACCTGGGCCTGGAGATCGAGGGCGACGAAGCCGCCCTGGCGCCGGTGCGCGGCGACGCCGACGCGCTGGCCATCCTGCTGCGCAACCTGCTGGACAACGCCATCAAGTACGGCGCCGCGGACGGCCGCATCGACCTGGTGGTGGCGCCATGGCAGCTGGCCGTGCACGACGACGGCCCGGGCATCGCCCCCGAGGAACGCGCCCGCGTGTTCGAACGCTTCTACCGCAGCCCCGGCGCCCCGGCCGGCGGCAGCGGGCTGGGCCTGACCATCGCGCACGCCATCGCCGAGCGCCACGGTGCGACACTGCAGCTCGCCCCATCCGCGCGGCTGGGCGGCCTGGCCGCCGCCGTGCGCTTCGCCCCCGACCCCGCGCCATGAACACCCCCTGCCCCGCACCGCTGCCCTATGCCGGCATCCGCATCGTCGAATTCACCCACATGGTCATGGGCCCGACCTGCGGCATGCTGCTGGGCGACCTGGGCGCCGAGGTCATCAAGGTCGAGCCGCTGGAAGGCGACAACACGCGCCGGCTGCTCGGCGCGGGCGCCGGCTTCTTCCCGGCCTTCAACCGCAACAAGAAGAGCATCGCGCTCGACCTGAAGCAGCCCGAAGGCCGCGAGGCCGCGCTGCGGCTGGTGGCCACGGCCGACATCGTGAGCGAGAACTTCAAGCCCGGCACCATGGCCAGGCTGGGACTGGACCACGCCAGCGTCAAGAAACTCAACCCGCGCGTGGTCTACGTGAGCCATAAGGGCTTCCTGCCCGGCCCCTACGAGCAGCGCACGGCACTGGACGAGGTGGTGCAGATGATGGGCGGCCTGGCCTACATGACGGGCCGCGCCGGCGACCCGCTGCGCGCGGGCACCAGCGTCAACGACATCATGGGCGGCATGTTCGGCGCCATCGGTGCCATGGCCGCGCTGCGCCAGCGCGAGCAGACCGGCCAGGGCTGCGAGGTGCAGGCCGCGCTGTTCGAGAACAACGTGTTCCTGGTGATGCAGCACATGATGCAGTTCGCCGCCACGGGCCGCGCCGCGGACCCCATGCCCAGCCGCATCTCGGCCTGGGCCGTGTACGACGTGTTCACGGTCAGGGATGGCGAGCAGATCTTCCTGGCCGCCGTCAGCGACAGGCAGTGGGCCGTGTTCTGCCAGGCCTTCGGCCTGCATGAACTGCTGGCCGATCCGCGGCTCAAGACCAACAACGACCGCGTGCTGGCGCGCGGCTGGCTGCTGCCCAGGCTGCGCACGCACCTGGCCGGGCACAGCGCCGCCGAGCTGGCGGCCGTGTTCGAGGCCAACGAACTGCCGTTCGCGCCCATCGCCCGGCCGCAGGACCTGTTCGACGACCCGCACCTGAACGAGAGCGGCGGTTTCGGCGCGGTGCGCATGAACGACGGCCGGATGTCCAAGGTGCCGCTGCTGCCCTTCACGCTGGACGGGCAGCGGCCCGGCATCCGGCTGCAGCCGCCGGCCACCGGCGAGCACGGCGATGCGCTGCTGCGCGAGCTGGGCTACGGCGAGGCGGAGATCGCCGACCTGCGGGCCCGCCAGGTCACGGGCGGCTGACCCGCCCCGGCGCAGTCGGGCGCCGGCCGACGCACGTGCCAGCCGGCGCCGGCACGCCGCCCGCGCGGCGGTGCGGGGGCCATGACGATCACCAGGGTTCCCTCGCGCCGTCGCGCGCGCTGCGCGGGCCCGGCGCGTGGTCCGGCAGGCGCAGTTCGAAACAGCTGCCCTGCCCCTCGGTGCTGTGCACCGTCAGCCCGCCGCCGAGCAGCCTGGCCACCGCATTGGCGGCGATGTACAGGCCCAGCCCTGCACCATGCGGCCCGCCCTGCGCGCCCTGGCCGGCCGCGAAGGGGTCGAACAGCTGCGCGATGCGCCCGGCCGCGATGCCCTTGCCGTCATCGGCCACGCGCAGCCAGGCCTGGCCGTCCTCGCCGCGGCCACCCGTGATGCGCACGCAGCCGTGGTCGCGCCCGTCAAAGCCGTGCAGCACCGCGTTGTGCACCAGCTGGCCCAGCGTCTGGCCCAGCGCGCCGGGGTAGCTGTCCAGCAGCAGGCCGGTGGCCGGCACGTCCACCTCGATGGTGTAGGGCGTGCCGGCCAGGCCCGGGCGCAGGCTGGCGGCCATGTCGCGCACCACGTCGTGCAGCTCGAAGCGCCGGCGCTGCGCGCTGGTCTGGTCCACCGCCACCTGCTTGAAGTTCTGCACCAAATCGGCCGCGCGGCGCAGGCTGCGCTCGGCGATCTCCGCACCCTCCTCCAGGCCGGCGAGGAAAGCCGCCAGGTCGGCCCGGCGCAGGCCCGCCCGGCTGGCCTCCTGGAAGCGCTCGAGCACCGCTGCCAGGCTGCCGATGGCCAGCAGGCCGTTGCCCAGCGGCGTCTGCAGTTCGTGCGCGATGCCGGCCACCAGCGCACCCAGCGCCGCCATCTTCTCGGCCTGCACGAGCTCGGCCTGGGCCAGGCGCAGTTGCTCGGCGCTGCGCGCCAGCGCCTCGTTCGACGTGGCCAGCGCATGGCTGCGCTGCGCCACCCGGGCCTCGAGCTGCTGGTTCAGTTCGCGCAGCGCATCTTCGGCCTCGCGCAAGGCGCTGAGGTCCATCGAGGCCCAGATCACCTCGCGGTCGCTGCCGGGCACGGGGTGCGGGCCGAACATCAGCGTCTGCACGATGCGGCCATCGCGCCTGCGCAGCGGCAGTTCGGTGCGGGCCGGCCCGGCCGCGACCAGCCCGGCGAGCTCCTCTTCGCTCGGCGGCTTCAGGAGCATGTCCAGCTCCAGCACGCTGCGTCCCACCGCCTCCTCGCGCGTGAAGCCGAAATCGCGGCACCACGCATCGTTCACGGCCAGCAGCCGCATGGCCGTGCGGGCGTCGGCCACGCCCATGGCCAGGGGCGCGGCGTTGAAGATGCTCTGCCAGCGCAGCTCGCGCTCGTGCAGCGCCACGGCCATGGTCTGCAGCTCCTGCGCCAGCTGGTTGAACTCGACGACGTTGCTGCGCCGCGCCGCCGGCAGCGGCAGTTCGCCGGCCATGGCCTGGCGCGCACGCTCGACGGTGGCCTGCAGCGGCTGCGCCATGCGCTGCGACCACAGCGCCGCGATCAGCGCGCCGGCCAACAGGCTGGCCGCCAGCGCAACGCAGTTGAAGAGCAACAGCCGGCGTACCTGCAGGTTGTCCAGCCCCGAAGGCGCGCGGCCGACGATGCGCCAGCCCAGCGCGGGCGCCTCGGCCACGGCGGCGCGCCAGTCGCGGCCCTGCCAATGCAGCTGGCCAGGCAGGTGCGGCGCGGCCGCCGCCAGCCGCTCGCGCAGGTCCGGCCGGCCCTCGTCGCCCTGGCCGCTGGCGTCGACGACGACCTCGCCGCTGCGGTCGACCACCCACATGGGCGCGGCGTCCGTGGCCGCCGCCAGCGCCACCGTGCGCACCAGCGCGCCGGCCGGCATCTCGGCCACGAGCACGTGGCCGTGCGTGTCGCGCCAGGCCGCGGCCACGGTGGGCAGGCCGGTGATGGGCGAGAGATGCCCGCTGTCCCAGGCCACGCCGGTCCCGGAGGCCAGGGCCGCCCACAGCGGGCTGCGCGACAGGTCGCTGCCGATCGACGCATGGCGCCGGCCGCGCTGGTCGTACGGCAGGCCCAGCACCTGCAGCCGCCCGTCCGGCCCGAGGCGGTACAGCGCCACCGCCACCTGGGCCGTGTCGATGGTGGCGTCCAGCAAGGCCTCGGCCCGGCTGGCGGGCAACTGGTCGAGCAGCTGCGCAGACTGCTCGAGCCGGCCCTGCAGCGTCTGCAGCAGCAGCGCCAGGCGTTCGGACATGCCGTCCACCTCGCGCTGCAGCACCGCACCGGCCTGGCGTTCGATCTCGGGGATGCGGTAGAGCAGCAGCGCCGCGGCGGCCAGCGCGAAGCTGGCCAGCATGGCGACCAGCAGCAGCGCGGTCAGGTGGTCGGCCAGCCGCCAGGCACGGGGTTTCATGCGAGGGGCTCCAGCGGCTGCGGCACCGACAGCGGCGCCTCGCTGGGGATGCGCAGCACGAAGCAGCTGCCCTGCCCGGGCGCGCTCTGCACCGTGAGCGTGCCGCCCAGCACGTTGACCACCGCGTTGTAGCTGATGTGCAGGCCCAGGCCGGTGCCGCCGCGGCCCATGCGGGTGGTCATGAAGGGCTCGAAGATGCGGTCGATGTGCTCGGGCGCGATGCCCTTGCCGTCGTCCTGCACGTGCAGCCAGACCGTGGCGTCGTCGGTGCCCCGGCCGGCGGCGATCCGCACCGTGCCGTGCGCGCGCCCGTCGAAGCCGTGCAGCACGGCGTTCTGGATCAGGTTGCCGATGGTCTGGCCCAGCGCGCCGGGATAGCTGTCCAGCAGCAGGCCGGTCTCGGGCACGTCGACCTCGATGCGGTAGGGCGTGCGGTGGAAGCTCGGGCGCAGGCTCACCACCATCTCGTGCACCACCTCGCCCAGTTCGAAGCGCCGGCGCTGCGAGCTGGTCTGGTCCACCGCCACCTGCTTGAAGCTCTGCACCAGGTCGGCCGCGCGGCGCAGGTTGCGCTGCGCGATGTCCACGCCCTGGGCCACGGCCTCGGTCAGCTGCTGCAGGTCGGCGCGCCGCAGGCCGGCCTGCGCCAGGCCGCGGAAATGCCGCACCGCGTCGCCCAGCGCGCTGGCCGCCATCACGCCGTTGCCCAGCGGGGTGTTGAGTTCATGCGCCACGCCCGCGACCAGCGCGCCGAGGGCGGCCATCTTCTCCGAATGCACGAGGCCGTCCTGCACCAGGCGCAGCTGTTGCACCTGGCGTGCCAGCTGCGTGTTGGCATCGGCCAGCGCCTGGGTGCGCCGGTCCACGCGCTGCTCCAGCTGCTGGTTGAGTTCGCGCAGCTCGCGCTCGACCGAGCGCAGCGCGCCCATGTCCACGCTGGCCCAGACCAGCCAGTGCGCGTGCGGCAGGCGCACGCGCCGGCAGGACGAGCGCATGGGCAGCGCCTGGCCGTCCTTGCGCAGCATCTGGAACTCCAGCGTCGTGCTGTCGCCGCGCAGCTGCTCCAGCATCCAGGCGCGCTGCCCGGGCGGGAACAGGCCGATCTCGGTCTCGGTGCGGCCCAGCACGTCCTCGCGCCGGTGGCCCAGCACGCGGCACCAGGCCTCGTTCACATTGAGCGCGCGGCCGTCGTCGTCCGCGTCGGTCACGGCCATCGGCACCGGCAGCGCGTTGAAGATGGCGCGGAACTTCTGCTGGCGCTCCTGCAGCGCCGCGGCCAGGCCTTCCAGGTCGCTGGAGATGGCATTGAACTCGGCGACGCTGCCGCGCGGCCAGGCGCCGCCCCCGGCCTGGCCCGCCGTCGTCTGTGCCGCGCGCGCCAGGATCTCGTGCAGCGACCGTCCCATGCGGCGTGCCCAGGCGGCGGCGATCAGCAGGCCCAGCGCCAGGCAGGCGCCGAACACGGCGACGCCATAGGGCAGCAGCTCGCGCACGGCCGGGTGGTCCCAGCCGGCCGGCGCGCGGCCGATGAAGAACCAGCCCAGCCGCTCGGACTCGGCCGCCGCCGCCCACAGCTGCTGCGTGCCGATGGCGAACCCGCCCGGCACCGCCTGGCCGGCGCGCATGGCCTGCAGCACCGGCATGGCACCGGGCGGCAGCTGTGCCCAGTCGCGGCCCTGCTCGGTGTCGGCGAGGATGGTGCCGGCGTGGTCCACCACCCAGACCTCCGCCGTGCCATGCCCGGCCACGGCCTGCAGCACCTCGTGCAGCAAGGCCAGCGGCAGCTCGCCGATCAGCACCATGCCGTCGGACCGGCGGTAGGCCAGGCCCACGCTGGCCGCGCCGGAAGGCAGGGCCGTGGGATCGCCGCTCCACGCGGTGTTGCGCCCGCCGCGCACCGCGGCGAAGAGCGCATTGGCCGCCAGGCTGCGCCCCGGAGCGACCATCGCCGTGCCGCCCGCCTCGCCCACGGCCCGCACCACGCCCTGGGCCGACAGCAGGTACAGCGCCTGGAAATCCTGGCCCGGCCCGACCTGGGCCTGCAGCACCGCCTCGTCGCCCGAGGCCTCGCCACCGAGCACGCCGGCCAGCAGCGCGAGCCGCGCCTGGCGTGCGCCCAGCAGCAGCTCGATGCGCGCCGCCACGTCGCGCGTCTGCTGGCGCAGCTGGCGTTGGCTATCGCGCTCGAACTGCGGCAGCCGCCACAACAGGCCCGACACCACCACGATGGCCAAGGCCAGCGCCATGGTGGCCAGCAGCAGCGCCGACAGGTGGGTGCGCAGCCGCCAGGCCCGGACCGTCATTGGGCTGCCGTCCGGTGCGCGCGCCCGGCACGAGCGACTGCATGCCGGCCAGCGCCTGCAGTGCGGTGCGCAGCAGCCAGGCGCCGATGGCCTGGCCGCTGGCCAACGCCAGCTGCGGCTGGTCGAGCAGGAACAGCTGCCCGCCGTCGAAGGCCTGCCGCAGTCCCCCTGCGGGCCTGCGGCCCACCGTAGCGCCAGGTAGTGAAGAGGCGCCCCGCGGGCCGCCGGGCATGCATCATGCGCCGGCGCTCCCGGCGCCACGGTGCCGGGCGGGCGCCATCGCCCTGCCTGGCCCGGCCGCCCCCATCCCATGCGCCTGAGCCTGCGCCTCGCCCGCACCTTCCCCGCCGGCCCCCGCAGCGGCGGCCACCACGGGCGCCACCGCGGGCAGGCACACCTCGAACACGGCACCCTGGCCCTCGGTGCTCTGCACCGTGAGCGTGCCGCCCAGCAACTCGGCCACGGCGTTGCGGCTGATGTGCAGGCCCAGCCCGGTGCCGCCGCGGCCCATGCGGGTCGTCATGAAGGGCTCGAACACGCGCGCCAGGTGCGCGGGCGCGATGCCGCGCCCGTCGTCGGCCACGCGCAGCCGGATCGCCCCGTCGTCGCCGCGGCCTGCCGTGATGCGCACGGTGCCGTGGTCGCGTCCGTCGAAGCCATGCAGCACCGCGTTCTGGATCAGGTTGCCCAGCACCTGGCCCAGCGCACCGGGGTAGCTGTCCAGCCGCAGGCCTTCGGCCTGCACGTCCACCTCGATCCGCCAGGGCTGGCGCGCAAAGCTGGGCTTGAGGCTCACCACCATCTCGTGCACCACCTCGGCGAGCTCGAAGCTGCGGCGCTGCGCGCTGGTGCGGTCCACCGCCACCTGCTTGAAGCTGTGCACGAGATCGGCGGCGCGGCGCAGGTTGCGCCCGGCGATGTCGCAGCCCTGCTCCACGCTGTCGAGCACCTGCTGCAGGTCGCTGCGCCGGATGCCCGCTCGCATGCCGGCCTGGAAGCGCCCCACCGCGTCGGCCATGGCGCTGACCGCCATCACGCCATTGCCCAGCGGCGTGTGCAGCTCGTGCGCCACGCCGGCCACCAGGCTGCCCAGCGCGGCCATCTTCTCGGTGCGCACCAGTTCCTCCTGGGCCGCACCCAGCTGCGCCACGGTGCTGGCCAGCTCGGCGTTGGAGGCGGCCAGCGCCTCGGTGCGCTGCGCCACGCGCGCACCGAGCTGCTGGTTGAGCTCGCGCAGCTGCTGCTCGACCCGGCGCAGCGGCCCGATGTCCACCGCCGCCCAGAGCACCAGATCCTGCGTCGCCAGCTCCACGCGCTGCGCGAACACCTGCACCTGGATCGGCGTGCCGTCGCCGCACAGCAGCACCGCCTCGTCCTGCATGCGCAGCGCCCGCAGGCGGGACTGCAGGGCCTTGCCCTGCGCCATCGACACCATGCCGATGTCCACGCCGGTGCGCCCCAGCACCTGCGCGCGCTGGTAGCGGAACGCGCGGCACCAGGCCTCGTTCACGTCGAGCAGGGCGTAGCCGCGGCGCGCATCGGTCACGCTCATCGGCACCGGGGCCGCGTTGAAGATCGCGAGGAACTTCTGCTCGCGTTCCATCAGCGCGTTGGCCATGGCCTCCAGGTCGCGGGAGAGCTGGTTGAACTCGGCGACCGGACCGCGCGGCCAGGCCCGGTCGCCGGCTTCGCCGCGGGTGGCGCGGGCCGCCCGGTCCAGGATGCTCTGCAGGGGCCGTGTCAGCCGGTGCGCCCAGAACGGCGCCACCACCAGGCCGACCAGCAGGCAGGTGGCAAAGCTGGCGGCCGGGTAGATGACGAGGCGCTGCACGCGCGGGTTGGCCCAGCCCTGCGGCGCGTGGCCTACCAGGTACCAGTCGAGCGCGTCGGAATGCGCGATGGCCGCATGCCGCGTCTGGCCGCGGTGCCCGAACGCCACCACCCCCGTGCCGCCGACCGGCTGCGCCTGCATGAGCGGCCAGTCGCGGATGTTCAGCCGGCCCTGCTCGCGCCCGCCATCGGTGTCGGCGATCACGTCGCCGTGGCGGTCCACGATCCAGACCGACGCGCCCCTGCGCCCTGCCGCCACCCGCACGGCGCCCAGCAGGGTCTCGGAGGAGACCTCCGCGATCAGCACCCGGCCGTCCTCGCCGCGCACCGCCAGGCCGACGGCGCCCAGGCCCGTCAGCACGGACGCATAGCGGCCGCTCCAGACCGCACCGGCGCGTTGCGACGCCTCCTGGAACAGGCTGCTGGACGAAAGGTCTCGGCCGACCAGGCCGCGGCGGCGCGGCTGCCATTCGTCCAGCAGCCCGGCGGCCTGCACCACACCGCTGCGCGAGAGTTGGTAGACCGCATCGAAGCGCAGACCGGCGCGCAGCCCCTCGTCCAGCAGCGCGTTGGCGGCGCCGGGCCCGGCCCCGTCGAGCAGCGCGGCCAGCAGTTCGAGCCGGTCCTGCGCGGTGCCGAGCAGCAGCTCCAGCCGGCCGGCCAGCTGCTCCACCTCGGTCTGCAGGTCGGCCTGGGTGTCGCGCTCGGCCCCGGGCAGCCGCGCGACCACGATGGCGCTGCCCACCAAAGCGATGGTCAGCAGCATGGTGACGACGAGCAGCGCCGACAGGTGGGTGCGCAGGCGCCAAGTGCGCGGCGCCTGCTCGCGCTGCGGCATCGGCGCCGTCACAGCGCGGCCTCGGGTTCGGTCGCGGTGCGCGGCGCCACGGGCGGCAGCCGCATCTCGAACGCGGCGCCGTGGCCCGGCGTGCTGTCCACGGCCAGCGTGCCACCCAGCAGCTGGACCACGGCGTTGTAGCTGATGTGCAGCCCCAGCCCCGTGCCGCCCTGGCCCATCTTGGTGGTCATGAAGGGGTCGAAGATGCGGCCGATAACGGTGTCCGGGATGCCGACGCCGTCGTCCTGCACGCGCAGCCAGATGCGGCGATCGGTCGCATCGCCCCCCTCGCTCCCGTCCCCTGCGTCACCACCGCCCTCGCGCCCGGCCGTGATGCGCACCGTGCCGTGGTCGCGGCCGTCGAAGCCGTGGCGCACGGCGTTCTGGATCAGGTTGGCCAGGGCCTGGCCCAGCGCACCGGGATAGCTGTCCAGCCGCAAGCCGTGCTCCGGCACCTCCACCACGATGCGGTAGGCCGTGCGTGCGAAGCTGGGCCGCAGGCTCACCACCAGCTCGTGCACCACCTCCGCCAGCTCGAATCGGCGCCGCTGCGAACTGGTCTGGTCCACCGCCACCCGCTTGAAGCTGTGCACCAGGTCGGCCGCGCGGCGCAGGTTGCGGCCGGCGATGTCGCAGCCCTGCGCCAGGCCGTCGACCCAGTGCTGCAGATCGGCGCGGCGCAGGCCGGCCTGCAGCGTGGCGCGCAGGCGCCGCGTCTCGTCGGCCATCGCGCTGACGGCCATGACGCCATTGCCCAGCGGGGTGTTGAGCTCGTGCGCCACGCCGGCCACCAGGGCGCCCAGCGCGGCCATCTTCTCGGTCTGCACCAGCCCGGCCTGGGCCGAGCGCAGCTGCGCCAGCGTGCCGGACAGCTCCTCGTTGGCCATGGCCAGCGCATCGGCACGCTGGGCCACGCGCACCTCCAGGTCGTGGTTGAGCGCGCGCAGCTCCCGCTCGACCGCGCGCAGTGGCCCGATGTCGATGCTGCCCCACACCACCAGGCGCTGGTCCTTGAAATCCAGCAGGCGGCCGAAGGACTGGTAGAGCCTGGCCTCGCCGTTCTTGCAGATGATCTCGACCTCGCCGGCGAAGCTGCCGTCCTCCAGCGTCTGCAGCAGGTCTTCGTGGTGCTGCACCGAACTCCACATGCCCAACTCCAGCGAGTTGAGGCCGATCGCCTCGGCGCGGGTGTAGCCGGTCTCCTCGCACCAGGCGCTGTTGACGTCCAGGAAGCAGTGGGCCTCGTCCATGTCCGTCACCGCCATCGGCACCGGCGCCAGGTTGAACAGGGCCTGCAGCTTGTGCTCGCGTTCCTGCACGGCCTGGCCCATGGCCTCCAGGTCGCCGGCCAGGCGGTTGAACTCGGCCACCGGCCCACGTGGCCAGGGGCTGCCGCCCCCGCGGCCGGCCGTGTTCAGCGCGGCCCGCGCGACGATGCGCTGCAGCGGCCGCACCAGCCTGCTGGCCCAGAACGGCGCGAGCAGCAGGCCGATCAACAGGCAACCCACGACGCCGACGCAGACGTACAGCGCCAGGCGCCGGACCTCTGGATGGCCCCAGCCGCGCGCCATGCCGCCGATGACGTACCAGCCCAGCGTCGGTGCCGGTGCCAGGGCCGCCTGCATGCGCTGCCGTTCGAATGTGAAGTGCTCAGGCACGTGCCGGCCCTGCAACGCGGCCTGCAGCAGCGGCCAGTCGTGCAGCGCGAGCCGGCCCGTGGTGCTGCCACCGGTGTCGGCCACCACCTCGCCGCTGCGGTCCACCAGCCAGAGCATCGGCGCGTGTGCGCTGGCGACCGAGCGCAGCTCGTCCAGCAGCGCCGCCGTGGGCACCTCGCCGACCAGCACGCGGCCGCTGCTGTCGCGGTGCGCCACGCCCACCACGGGCGCGCCAGACAGCGCCGACACCAGCCGACCGCTCCATGCCGTGGGCCGTGCGGCGTCGACGGCCTGGAACAGGGCATGGGCCGACAGGTCGCTGCCCAGGAAATCCCGGCCCTGCCCGCCAGCCTGCGGCGCCAGCGCCAGCGCTTCGACCCGCCCACGCGGCGACACCAGGTAGACGGCGCGAAACAGCCTGTCGCCACGCAGGCTGGAGGCCAGCATGGCGCCGGCCTGCGCCGGCGTGCGGCCGCGCAGGTGGCTGGCCATGAGTTCCAGCCGCGACTGGCGCGCGCCCAGCAGCAGTTCCAGCCGGTCGGCCACGTCCTGCGCCTCGTTGCGCAAGACCTGCAGGCTCTCGCGTTCGATCTGCGGCACGCGCCAGAACAGCATGGCGATGTTGACCACCGTGAAGGTCAACCCCATGGTCGTGAGCAGCAGCGCGAACAGGTGCGCGCGCAGCTTCCAGACCCGCCCGGATTTCATCGCGTCGGCGCGGGGCGGCTGCCAGCGGCCGACGCGGCCCGTCTGCCCCTGCCCCGGCCTGCGCGCAGGCTCCGGTGCCTCATGCACCGCCTTGCCGCTGGACCAGCCAGGCCGCGAAGTCGTCCAGCGGCATGGGCTTGCCGTACAAGTAGCCCTGCACCTCGTCGCAGCCGAGGTGGCGCAGCGCCTGCGCCTGCGATTCGGTCTCCACGCCCTCGGCCAGCACCTGCATGCCGAGCCGGTGGCCCAGCGGCACGATCATCTCGGCGATGCGGGCCGTGCCGTCGGCCGCATCCAGCGCGGTCACGAAGGCGCGGTCGATCTTGAGCCGGTCGGCCGGCAGGCGGTCCAGGTAGGACAGCGAGGAAAAGCCGGTGCCGAAGTCGTCGATGGCGACCGCGATGCCGCGCGCCTTGATCTGCTGCAGCAGGGCCGACACGCGTTCCATGCCCATCACGGCGACCGATTCGGTGATCTCCAGCTCCAGGCTGTCGGGGGGCAGCGCGGCATCGCGCAGCGCGGCATCGACCTCGGCCAGGAACTGCGGCTGCGCGAACTGCAGCGGCGACACATTGACCGCCATGCGCAGATCGCCCTGCTCCTGGCGCAGGTGCACCAGCGCGCGCAGCGCCGTGCGCAGCACCCAGTGGCCGATGGGCACGATCAGGCCGGACTGCTCGGCCACCGGAATGAACGCGGCCGGCGGGACGAAGCGGCCGTCCTCGGTGCGCCAGCGCACGAGTGCCTCGGCGCCGACCGCGCGGCCGCTGGCCAGCGACAGCTGCGGCTGGTAGACGACGAACAGGTTCTCGCGGTCGAAGGCCTGCTGCAGCCCGTGCAGCAGGCGGGTGCGCTCGCGCGCGGCGATGCCGACCTCGGCCGTGTAGGTATGGGCATGGCCCTGGCCCGCGCTCTTGGACTGCTTGAGCGCGATCAGCGCGTTCTTGAACAGCTCCTGGCCGCTGCAGCCGGCGCCGGACTCGCTGGGCGCCAGGCCCATGGAGAAGGACACGGGCCGGGCGACGCCTTCGATCTCGTAAGGCGGCTCCAGCAAGGCGGCGAGCCGAGCCGGCTCCAGCGCCGCGTGCGCGCCCCAGATGCCGAAGGTGTCGCCGGCCACGCGCGCCAGCAGGCAACGCTGCGGCAGGCCCTGCACCAGGCGCCGCGCGATCGCCGCCAGCAGCAGGTCGCCGTAGGCGTAGCCGAACATGTCGTTGGTCTCGGCGAAGCGGTCGATGTCCAGCAGCGCCAGCACCTGCCCCGCGCCGCGGCCCGCGTCGGCCTCGTGGTCGATGTGCTGCAGCAGCGCCATGCGGTTGGGCAGGTCCAGCAGCCGGTCCTTGAACGCGTACTCGCGCAGCCGCACCAGCAGGTCGATGTTGGAGGCCGACAGCGCGATGTTGGCGCAGAACACGTTGAGCAGCCGCACGTCCACGTCGCGCAGCGGCTTGCCGGCCCGCACGAAGGCGGCGAAGTCGTTGCCGTCGCGACCGGCGAAGAACAGCGTCAGGTGGTGCGGCTCCAGCAGGTTGCGCCGCTCGGCCAGCGCGCGGCCCAGGCTGTCTGCGACCACGTTGTCGCCGATGTCGGCGATGTCGCGGTCCATCAGCGCGGCGAAGGCGCCGGCTGCGGCGATGACGGTGCACCGCGTGGCCAGGCCGCCGTCCGGCGTGGGGCGCGACGCGCAGACCAGCCCCTCGGGCAGCACGCCGATCAGGCTGGCGATCTGCGTGATCACGCCCTCGGCGAAGGTGCGCAGGCCCTGCTCGGCCAGGAACTGGTTGCTGGCCTCGATGATCTTCTCCAGCCCGCGGCGGCTGGCGTCCAGCCGCAGCAACTGGTCGTACGAACGGATCGCGGCCGTCAGCGCCGTGTACAGCTTGACGCGCGTGAGTTCGCTCTTGGTCTTGTAGTCGTTGATGTCGTAGCGCCGGATGGTGTCGATCTCCGGCGCGTGGCCGGGCTGGCCGGTGCGCAGCACGATGCGCACATGGGCCAGGCCCAGTTCGCCGCGGATGCGGTCCACCGTCGCCAGGCCGGCTTCCTCGCTCTCCATCACCACGTCGAGCAGGATGACGGCGATGTCGCGCTCGTGACGCAGCATTGCCACCGCCTCCACGCCCGAATAGGCGTGCAGCAGCTCCAGCGGCCGGCCCTCGATCTCCATGCCGCGCAGGCCGAAGGCCGTGCTCTCGTGCACGTCGGCGTCGTCGTCGACCACCAGGATGCGCCACGGGGTGGCGTCTCCAGGCGGTGCCGGCGCGGGCCCGTCCCCATCCTCCACGAACTCGAGTAATTCTTGATCGTTCATGTCATGCCCTGCATCGGTGCACAGGCGTACTGTGTTTGCAACAAAGTGCGCGATTGCACCAGGGCAATCGGCATGCGTCAGCTGTCAGTTGTGCCAGTAAGCATTGGAAACGGTGCGTGACCGGTTTAAGACTGGTCTAAGGCTGGCTCTTCATCATTTCGGACATCCGCAACACACCCCAAGGATGGACGCCATGAACCCGAGATTCAGCCAGTTTTCCGTGAAAAATTCCCGCCTCGTGCTGGCGCTGCTGGCAGCCGGGGCCATCGGCGGCGCTGGCGTGGGCCTCGTGCGCACCGAGATCGCCCATGCCGCGCCAACACCAATAGTTACAACTGCAACACCTGTAGCTGTTGCTTTGCCGGACTTCTCGCAGATCACGCGGCAATACGGGCCGGCGGTGGTCAACATCAGCGTGACCGGCACCGCCGACGAGGCGGACCAGGAGCGCGCCGCCCAGCGCGACGATCCGTTCGGCAACGACCCGTTCTTCGAGTTCTTCCGCCGCTTCCAGCAGCCCGGTCAGGGCCAGGGCCAGCGCCAGGGCCGCGGCCCCCGCGAAGAGGCGCCCCTGGTGCGCGGCCAGGGCTCGGGCTTCATCGTCAGCGCCGACGGCACCATCCTGACCAATGCGCACGTGGTGAAGGGCGCCAAGGAGGTCACGGTCAAGCTGACCGACCGGCGCGAGTACCAGGCCAAGGTGCTGGGCGCCGATCCGCGCACCGACGTGGCGGTGCTCAAGATCGATGCCAAGAACCTGCCGGTGGTCAAGATCGGCTCGCCCGCCGACCTGCAGCCCGGCGAATGGGTGCTGGCCATCGGCTCGCCGTTCGGCTTCGAGAACACGGTGACGGCCGGCGTGGTCAGCGCCAAGGGCCGCTCGCTGCCCAGCGACAGCGCGGTCTCGTTCATCCAGACCGACGTGCCCGTGAACCCCGGCAACTCGGGCGGCCCGCTGTTCAACACGCGCGGCGAGGTGGTAGGCATCAACTCGCAGATCTACAGCCGCACGGGCGGCTACCAGGGCGTGTCGTTCGCGATCCCGATCGACCTGGTGGGCCGCATCCAGCAGCAGATCGTGCAGCACGGCAAGGTCGAGCATGCGCGCCTGGGCGTGTCCATCCAGGAGGTCAACCAGACCCTGGCCGATTCCTTCAAGCTCGACAAGCCCGAGGGCGCGCTGGTGGCCAGCGTGGAGAAGGGCGGCCCGGCTGAGAAGGCCGGCCTGCAGGCGGGCGACGTGATCCGCGCCATCGACGGCAAGGCCATCGTGGCCTCGGGCGACCTGCCGGCGGCGATCGGCCTGTCCGCGCCCGGCGAGACGGTCAAGCTCGATGTGTGGCGCAAGGGCAGTGCGCAGGAGATCCGCGCCAAGCTGGGCGGCGCCAAGGACCAGGCCGTGGCCGCGGCCACGCCGGATGCCGCGGCGCAGGGACGGCTGGGCCTGGCGCTGCGTGCGCTGCAGCCGCAGGAACGCCAGGCGGCGGGCGTGGCCGAGGGCGGTCTGGTGGTCGAACAGGTGGGCGGTGCCGCGGCCCGCGCGGGGGTCGAGGCCGGCGACGTGCTGCTGGCCATCAACGGCACACCCGTCGGCAGCACCGAGCAGGCGCGCGCCGCGGTGGCCCGGGCCGACAAGTCGGTGGCGCTGCTGATCCAGCGCGGCGAGGACAAGATCTTCGTGCCGGTGCGCCTGGGCTGAACCGCGGCGCATGGACCCCGGGCGCTGTAGGCCTGCGACTACAGTGGCCAGCGCCCCACCGCCGCGCGCTGGCGGGACGCCGGCCGGCAGCGGGCCGGCCGGCATGGCGCGAACATGGCGGCACACCGAAACAGGAGATCAACATGGCCGAATCCGACACGCCCCGCCGCCCCGCAGAACCCACGCCGGCCCGCCCCGCGCAGTCCGACAGCATGCTCGAATCGCTGGGCAAGGCCATCACCGACCCGGTGCGCGAGTCCGCCGGCGAGACGGACGACGCGACCCGCGCCGCGCGTGCACGGGCCCAGGTCAAGGCCGACGCCGATGCCGCGCTCGAGGCCGAAGCCGAGGCCGAAGAACTGGCGCAGGAGCGCGCACGCCAGGTCGGCGCCCGCACGCAGGCACCCACCTCGCCCGTGCGGGGCCGCTGAACGCTGAAGCAGAGCCCCTTCCACGGCCCAGCTGCCATGTCCACACCCTACAGCTCCGACGAACCAGGCCGGGCCGACGTCGACGCCATGCGCGGCCCCGTGCTGCTGGAGTTCGGCGACAACTTCTGCGGCTTCTGCCGCGCGGCCGAGCCCGCCATCGCGCGTGCGCTGCAGGACCGGCCCGACGTGCGCCACCTCAAGATCGCCGATGGCCGTGGCCGGCCGCTGGGCCGCTCGTTCGGCGTGAAGCTCTGGCCCACGCTGGTGTTCCTGCAGGACGGCCGCGAAGTCGACCGGCTGGTGCGCCCCATCGATCACCATCCGGTGGCCAAGGCCTTGCACGCATTGGCCGACACCCAGGCTTAAGCTGCGGCCCGCCCCGGCCACCGGGGCCTTCGCATCCAGGTTGAAGCTGCCGAGACCATTCCATGACCGTTGAAGAAACCCGCGCCATCCTGTCGCTGACGCTGATGGCCGCCTTTGTCGATGGCGACAAGCACGAGCGCGAGCGCGCCGAGATCCGCCGCATTGCCGACAGCCTGGCCCAGGCAGATGGCGTGCACCTGCCCACGCTGGTGCAGGACGTGCTCATGAAGCGCGTGCAACTGGACGGCATCGCTGCCGCCCTGCCGGGCGCCGATGCGCGCCAGCTGGCCTACGAGATGGCGGTCTGCGTGTGCGATGCCGACGGCGTGCACTCGCCGGCCGAGTTGCGCTTCCTCGAGCAGGCCAAGGCCGCACTGGCCCTGGCCCCGGCCGCGGCCGATGGCTTCCTTCAGCAGGCCGACGTCGTGGCGGCAGCACCCTTGGCCACCGCCGATGCCCCGCCGGCACCGGCCCGCTCCGCGGTGGACGAGGCTGCGCTCGACAAGACCATCCTGAACGCCGCCATCCTGAACGGCGCGCTCGAGCTGCTGCCCGAGAGCCTGTCGACCATGGCCATCATCCCGCTGCAGATGCGCCTGGTGTTCAACATCGGCAAGGCGCACGGCTACGCGCTGGACAGCGGCCACATCAAGGACTTCCTGGCCACCGTGGGCGTGGGGCTGACCTCGCAATACCTGGAACAGGCCGGCCGCAAGCTGCTGGGCGGCCTGCTCGGCAAGCTCGGCGGCGGGCTGCTGGGCGGCGTCGGCCGCCAGGCCGTCAGTTCCGGCATGAGCTTTGCCACCACCTACGCACTCGGCCATGTGGCCAAGCGCTACTACGCGGGCGGCCGCGTGCTGTCCACACAGTTGCTCAAGGACAGCTACGCCAGCCTCACGCAGCAGGCCCAGGGCCTGCACCAGCAGTACCTGCCGCAGATGCGCGAGCAGGCGCGCACGCTGGACACCGCCAAGATCATGGCGCTGGTGCGCGGCAAGTGACGGCGGGGCCGGCCGCTGCGGTACGCTGCAGGCCATGGTTGCCCTCCCTCCATTCACGCTGAACCTGCGCAGCTACGGCCTGGCTGCCGAAGAGCACCGCCATGCGCATGCGCAGCTGGTGCTGCCGCTGGCCGGCCGGCTGCTGCTGGACATCGGCGGGCGCGAGCGCCTGCTCGGCCAGGGCCAGGCCGCCTTCGTGGAGACCGGCATGCGCCACACCCAGGTGTCCCATGAACACAACCAGGCGCTGATCCTCGACCTCGATGCGCAGCAGGTGCCCATGCCGCTGCTGGACCGGCTGGCCGCGCAGCCCTACCAGGCGATCGCGCCGGCCGCCTGGCGGCTCGTCGACTACATGGGCCTGGTGCTGCAGGGCGGGCCCGCCACCACCGGCCAGCTGCAGCACTGGGTGCCCTTGCTGCTGGACCAGCTGGCCCAGCAGGCGCCGCGCGCGGTGTCGCGGCTCGGCGCCCTGCTGGCCCGGGTGCAGGCCGAGCCCGGTGCGCCATGGACGGCGCAGCGCATGGCGCAGGAGGCGCACCTGAGCACGAGCCGCCTGCATGCGCTGTTCCGCAGCGAGCTCGGCCGCACGCCGGCCGCCTGGCTGCAGCAGCTGCGGCTGGAACGCGTGCGCGCATGGCTGGTCACCACCAACCGCCCCATCGCCGAACTGGCGCTGGCGGCCGGCTATGCCGACCAGAACGCACTGACGCGCGCCATGCGGCGCGCCACCGGCAGCACGCCGGCCGCGGTCCGGCGCGCAGCGCGAGGCCGGGCCTAAAACGCGGCAGTCCTGGCCGAGACGGTGCCGGCCCGCCGCGCGACAGTGCGGGTATGGTTTCTTCGTCCCCCTCTTCCCCCTCTTGCGCAGCCTACGGCCACTGGGCGGGCATCCTGTGCGGCATGGCCGCCGGCGCGCTCTGGGGCCTGGTGTTCCTCGCGCCCGAACTCGCGCATGGCTTCACGCCGCTGCAGCTCACGGCGGGCCGTTTCCTGGCCTATGGCCTCATCGCCTGCGCGCTGCTGCTGCCGCGCTGGCGCCGGCTGGCCGCACAACTCGGCCGGGGCGACTGGGCCCTGCTCGCGCGCCTGGCGCTGCTGGGCAACACGCTGTACTACCTGCTGCTGGCCAACGCCGTGCAGCGCGGCGGCATCGCCATGACCTCGCTCGTGATCGGCTTCCTGCCGGTGGCCGTGACCGTGATCGGCAGCCGCGCGCAGGGCGCGCTGCCGCTGCGCCGGCTGCTGCCCTCGCTGCTGTGCGGGCTGGCCGGCATCGCCTGCATCGGCTGGCAATCGCTGGGCCACGCCGCCGCCTCGCCGCTGGGAATGCTGTGCGCGCTCGGCGCACTGGCCTGCTGGACGGCCTACGCCGTCGGCAATGCGCGCGCGCTGGCGCAGCGACCGCACGTCTCGGTGCAGGACTGGAACCTGGCCACCGGCGTGGCCACCGGCGCGCAGGCCCTCGCGCTGCTGCCGTTCGCGCTGTGGCTGGATCCGCGCGACCACGCCGGCGCCGACTGGCTGCGCCTGTCCGGCGTGGCGGTGGGCGTGGCGCTGGCGGCGTCCATCGTCGGCAACGCGCTGTGGAACCGCATGAGCCGGCTGCTGCCGCTGACCCTGGTCGGCCAGATGATCCTGTTCGAGACCCTGTTCGCGCTGCTCTACGGTTTCCTGTGGGAATGGCGCACGCCCACCGTGGCGGAGTGGCTGGCCATGGCCTGCGTCGCCGCCAGCGTGCTGAGCTGCGTGCACGCGCACCGCCGGCCCGCGCCCAGCCGCTATGCTGCGGCCGCATGACCGAACCGACCGCTGACGCCTTCGCGCAGGCCAAGACCCTGTTCCTCGACGCCGTGGCCCTGACCGAGGCCGGCCGCCATGCGGAGGCCGAAAGCCGGCTCCAGGCCGCTGCCGCGCTCGTGCCCGGCCGGCCGTCGACGTTGCTCAACCTGGGCGTGGTGCGGCTGCGCCTGGGGCGTCCGGCCGATGCGCTGCAAGCGCTCGATGCGCTGGCCGCGCTGGAGCCCGGGCACCCGGCCGGCCGCTTCCAGCGTGCACTGGCGCTGAACCAGCTCGGCCGCCACGCCGAGGCACTGGCGCTGCTCGACGCCCTGCTGGCCGAGCACCCCGGCACCGCCGCCGCGCACCAGTTGCGCGGGCAGACGCTGCAGGCGCTGGAACGCCACGCCGAGGCCCTGCCCGCCTACGAACGCGCGGTGGCCCTCGACCCCGGCCTGGCCGAGGCCGGCCTGCTGCTGGGCCAGCTGCTGCGCGACCTGCAGCGCCCCGCCGCGGCGCGCGCCGCCTTCGAGCAGGCCCTGGCCGCCGGCGCCGATGCCGCGCTGTGCCGCTATTTCCTCGCCGGCCTGGGCGCGGGCGAGGCGCCGGCCACCGCGCCACAGGCCTATGTGCGCGGGCTGTTCGACAGCTACGCCGACGACTTCGAGCCGCACCTGCTGACGGTGCTGCGCTACCGGGCCCACGAGGCCGTGGCGCAGGCGGCCGCGGCGGCCCTGGCCGGCACGCCGGTGGCCGCCGCGCTCGACCTGGGGTGCGGCACCGGCCTGTGCGGCCCGCTGCTGCGCCCGCTGGCCCGCAGCCTGCACGGCCTGGACCTGTCGCCCACGATGCTGGAACAGGCGCGCGCACGCGGCGCCTACGACCAGCTGGTGCAGGCCGACCTGGCCGCCTACCTGCACGAGACGCCCGAGCGCTACGGCCTGGTCGCCGCGGCCGACGTGTTCATCTACGTCGGCGCGCTCGACGCGGTGTTCGCGGGCGTGCGGCGCGTGCTGCAGCCCGGCGGCGTGTTCGCGTTCTCGGTGGAGCTGTCCGATGGCGAGGACCTGCTGCTGCGGCCCAGCCTGCGCTATGCGCATGGCGCCGCCCACCTGCGCGCGCTGGCGGCCCGGCATGGCCTGCAACCCGTGCACGAGCAGATGCTCACGCTGCGCGAAGACCAGCGCCAGCCCATCCAGGGCCTGGTGCTGTGCCTGCGCGCGCCGGGCCTTGCCAGCGACGCCTGAACGCGGAACATTCGGGGCGCGGCCGGACTCCATCGCCGGTCCCGCCCGCCGCCGGCCGGCCGCGGGCCCCGCCATTCCCTCCATCCGACCCTTGCCCAGGAGAGCTTCGAATGACCATTGCACGCAGATCCTTCCTCGGTGCCGCGCTCGGCGCGGCCAGCCTCGCCCAGCATGCCTGGGCGCAACCGGGCGGCACCGCCTACCAGCCGCAGGTCGGCCAGGGCGGCAAGGACGTGGTGTGGGTGCCGACCTCGCAGGCCCTGGTGGACCGCATGCTGGACATGGCCGGCCTCACGCCGCAGGACCGGCTGGTCGACCTGGGCTCGGGCGACGGCCGGCTCGTGATCACGGCGGCCAAGCGCGGCGCGCGGGCGCGCGGCATCGAATACAACCCCGACATGGTGGCGCTGTCCAAGCGCGCCGCCGAGGCCGAGGGCGTGGCGGCGCGCGCCACCTTCGAGCAGGCCGACATCTTCGCGTCGAACTTCTCCGAGGCCACGGTGGTCACGCTGTTCCTGCTGCCCAACCTCAACATGCGGCTGCGCCCCACGCTGCTGGACATGCCGGCCGGCACACGTGTGATGTCCAACTCGTTCACGATGGAGGACTGGGAGCCCGACGACTCGTTCAACGTGGTCGAGGGCTGCTCGGGCTACTGCAACGCGCTCAAGTGGGTGGTGCCGGCCAAGGTCGGCGGCAGCTGGCAGCTGGGCGGCGAGCGGCTCGTGCTCACGCAGGCCTTCCAGAAGCTGACGGGCCGCCTGGGCGCGAATTCGCCGCTGGCCGATGCGCGGCTGGACGGCGCGAACATCCGCTTCACGGCCGGCGGGCGCACCTACACCGGGCAGGTGGCCGGCACGACGATGCGCGGTACCGTGGACGGTGCCGCCTGGACCGCCACGCGCGTGGCGGGCTGAGTTTCCACGCGGCTGCGACGGCGGCCGCGCTCAGGCGGTCGCGGCCTGCCGGGGCAGGCGCGGCGCAGCGGCCACCTGCTCGGCCACCGCATTGCGCGCCGACAGGTCGATCGGCGCGGCCGTCGGCAGGCCGTCGAAGTCCAACCACTGGTGGCGCTCGAAGTCGTAGAGCTTGCAGGTGCGCAGCGTGCGCAGCATCCCGAACAGCGACAGCGGCTCGACCACCAGCCGGTTGCCCAGCAGGTCGTTCATGCGCTTTTGCGCCGGCAGCAGCATGTAGCTGGGGATGCCGTGGTGCGCGTGGTGCGCGGCATGGCAGTAGACGTTGTTGACCATCTTGCTGAACCAGTCGGGCGTGGTCAGCACGGTGGAGCACAGCTCGGGCGCGTAGTCGCCGGTGCGCACGATGTCGCCCTTGAACCAGGGGATGTTGGGGTGCGTGTGCATCAGGTACAGCGATGCACTGCTGATCCAGAAGTGCAGCATCAGCGGCCCGAACCAGCCCAGCAGCACGGCGGTGCCGGCCTCGACGGGCGCGATGCGCGGCGCCACCAGCGCCAGGAAGGCCAGCATGCCGCCATGGAACAGCGCCAACGGCACGGCGTAGGCCATGGACACGCGACGCTGCGCCACCGGCGTGCGCGGGTTGGGCCACACGCGCGTGGGAATCCAGCGCACCAGCCAGTAGACGAACAGGCCGAACACGTTGGGCGCGCGGCACAGGCGCTCGGCCAGCCGCTGCAGCGGGCCCAGGGCGTCGTACTCGGCCTTGGAGAACGGGCGGTAGAAATCGAAGTGGTCGCCGTTGGTGCGCGGGTGGTGCACATGGTTGTGGTCGTGCGTCCACATGCGGTAGTTCTGCACCGAGGGCACGCCCAGGGCCAGCGCCGCGATCCAGTTCCAGCGGCGGCTGGCGAACAGCGTGCGGTGCGATGCGTCGTGCGCCAGCGTGTACATGGAGGTCAGCCGGATGCCCAGCAGCACGCTGGCCAGGATCTTCCAGCCGATGGCGGGCGCGAACAGCACGGCGGCCCACAGGCCCCAGTACAACGCGCCGTCGCGCAGCAGCAGCAGTGCGCCGCTCTTGTTGCGCGGCGCGGCGAAGATGGACAGCTCGCGGATCAGCCGGCCGCGCGAGATCGCAGGCGGCGTGGCAGACAGCGGCGTGGCGGTGGATCGCATCGGAACTCCCTGTAACCCGTTGTGACAAGAAGGCTCCGATTAGGCCGGTGCCGCCGGCGCGCGAAGCACCGAAAAACGAGGAAAAACCGGCCGTCTCGGAAAATGCTGCGGCGCAACAACATCGGCTACCATGCGGCCAGAGCAGAGGAACCAACGTGGGGAACGACCAAGCCTTCGCCGAACTGGGCTTGCCCATCGACGCCAGCCCATCCGAGATCAAGGCCGCCTGGCGCCGCCTGGCCTCGCGCTGGCACCCCGACCGCAACGCCAGCGCGCAGGCCGTGGCCCGGATGCAGCGCATCAACCAGGCGTTCGAGGCCATCCAGCGCGCACGCGAGGGCAGCGCCGGTACGCCTGCGTCCTCCGCCTCCCCTTCTCCCGCCCCTGCGCCTTCGCCTGCGCCCGCTCCCGCCGCCAGGGCCTCCACCTCCGAACAGCAGGCGCGGCCTCCCCATGCGCCCATCCACCGCAAGCTCAAGCTCTCGCTGGAAGAGGCCGCGGCCGGCTGCATCAAGACGCTGCGCGGCAAGTTCACCGCGGACTGCGGCCACTGCGCCGGCCTGGGCCACCGCGTGCTCGGCCAGGCCTGCAGGCGCTGCCGCGGCAGCGGAACCTTCGTGCGGCCATCGGCCTGGTTCGGCTGGCCCGGCCAACCCGAGGAATGCGTGGACTGCGCGGGCACCGGCACGGCGCGCGAAGACTGCAGCCACTGCGAAGGCACGGGCAAGCTCGCCGCGCAGGCCTACGAGGTGCAGGCGCGCATCCCGCCCGGCGTGCGCGACGGCGACCTGCTGCACGTGGCAGCACGCAGAGCTCCTGCCGACCTGGAGGTGCAGGTGGGCGTGGCGCCGCACCCGCTGTTCACGCTGCACGCGGACGGCAGCGTGCACTGCAAGGTGCCCGTCGATGGCTTCGCCTGGGCGGCCGGCCGGCCCGTGTCCATCCCCACGCTGGACGGCGTGCAGCCGCTGGCGCTGCAGCGCGGCCGCCAGCAGTACGAGTTGCCCGGCCTGGGCTTTCCAGTGCGGCACCGCGGGCCGCGCGGCACGCAGGTGGTGCAGATCGAGCCCGTGTTTCCGGAACGCTTCAGCACCGACCAGGAGATCCTGCTCGACCAGCTGATCGCCAGCAGCGTCGGCGCCGATCCGCGGCTGGCCGAGTGGCAGCGCACGCTGCGGGCGCGCGAACGCAAGCGACACCACGGGTGAGCTAACCTCGGCGGCTGACCGAAGGACCGCCAGCGTGACGCTCAACTCCCTGCTTCCCACCCTCCTCCTTGCCGCCCTGGCCGCCCCCGCCGCCCAGGCCCTGCAGATCACTTCCGTCACGCCCCAGGGCGAGGTGCGCGAGGCGCGCCAGGTCGTCGTGCGTTTCGACCAGGACGCCACCCACTTCGGCGATGCGCGCGCGGCCGCACCGGCCACGGTGCGCTGCGCCGACGAGGCCGCCGGCCGCGGCACCGGCCGCTGGAACAACGCGCGCGAATGGGTCTGGCAGTTCGAGAACGACCTGCCGCCCGGCCAGCGCTGCGAACTGACGGCCAACACCAGTCTGGAACTTACGGGTCGCACGCGCTTCAATTTCCAGACAGGCGGCCCGGTGGTGCGCAGCACCTGGCCCTACGGCGGCCAGGTCGACGAGCAGCAGTTCTTCGTGCTGCGTCTCAACGGCCCGGCCACGCTGGAGAGCGTGCGCGCCAACGTCTGGTGCGCCGTCGAGGGCATCGGCGAGCGCGTGCCCGTGCGCCTCGTCGAGGGCGCCGAACGCGCCGCGCTGCTCCAGGCGCGCCGGCTCGAACAGGAGGCCGCCAAGGCGCCGCTGGCCGTGCAGACGCTGGCCTGCAACCGGCGCCTGCCGCCCTCGGCCGACCTGCAGATCGTCTACGGGCCCGGCGTGGCCACGCCCAGCGGCGTCGCCAACCGGGTGGAGCGGCGCTTCGACTTCACCGTGCGCGCGCCCTTCACGGCCAACTTCAGCTGCGAGCGCGAGAACGCCCAGGCCGACTGCCTGCCGATCCGGCCGCTGCGCCTGCAGTTCAGCGCCCCGCTGCCGCGCGAGCAGGCGGCCGCCATCCGGCTGCAGGGCGGCGGGCGCAGCATCGCGCCGCAGATCGACGACAACACGGACGCACTCGTCGACGGCCTGCGCTTCGACCCGCCGTTCACCGAAAGCACGGACTACCAGCTGACGCTGCCCGCCAAGCTGCGCGACGCCTCCGACCGGCCGCTGGACAACGCCGACAGCTTCCCGCTGGCCGTGCGCACGGGCGCCATGCCGCCGCTGGCCAAGTTCGCCTCCGCGCCCTTCGGCATCGTCGAGCGCCTGGCCGAGCCCGACGGCCCGCCCCTGCTGCCCGTGACCGTGCGCCGCATCGAGGCCGCGCCCGGCGTGGGTGCGCTGCGCATCGCCGACGGCCAGGTGGCCACGCTGCGGCCGCAGAGCGATGCCGAGATCCTGGCCTGGTGGCGCAAGGTGCAGCGCTACGACCGCTTCCAGGTCGAGCGCAAGCAGGCCGCCGCCGACCTCAGGCGGCCGCTGCCGCGCGTGGTCGACCCCGACCAGAAGAACTGGGTGCAGTCGCGCATGCTGTCGCTGCTGGCCGGGCAGAACGGCGTGCAGCAGCTCAAGCTGCCGGCACCGGATGGCAACGAGGCGCGGCCGTTCGAGGTCGTGGGCATCCCGATGACGCCAGGCTTTCACGTGGTCGAGATCTCCTCGCGCCAGCTGGGCGAGGCCTTGCTCGACGAACGCTACGGCCCGGAGCGCACCATGGTCGTGCGCACGGCCGCGCTGGTCACCAACCTGGGCGTGCATTTCAAGCTCGGCCGCGAGAACGCGATGGCCTGGGTCACCGCGCTGGACAGCGGCAAGCCCGTGGCCGGCGCGCGCGTGGCGGTCAGCGACTGCCGCGGCCGCGAGGTGGCCAGCGGCCAGACCGACGGCCAGGGCGTCGTGCAGCTCAAGGGTTTGTCGCCCGAACCGCCGTCGTGTGCGCAGGACGAAGGCGCTGCCGCCTGGTTCGTCACGGCGCGCGCGCGCGGCAGCGATGGCGTGGACGACCTGGCCTTCACCTTCAGCGACTGGAACCGCGGCATCGAGCCCTGGCGCTTCGACCTGCCGACCAGCCAGGAGGTAGCGCCGGACCTGCGCGCCCACACGATCCTGGACCGCACGCTGCTGCGCGCGGGCGAGACCGTGGGCATGAAGCACCTGCTGCGCACCGAGACCAGCGCCGGCCTGGCGCCGGCCGCCTGGCGCCCGGCCACCTTGCGCATCACCCACGTGGGCAGCGGCCAGCAGTTCGAGCAGCCGCTGGCCTGGCGCGACACGGCCACCGGCGGGCGCAGCGCGCAGAGCAGCTTCAAGCTGCCGCCCGCGGCCAAGCTCGGCGAGTACCAGGTCGAACTCGTGGGCATCGACCAGGAGGCCGAGCGCAGCCTCGTGTCGGGCCGTTTCCGCGTGGAGGAGTTCCGCCTGCCCGTGATGGAGGGCCGCATCGCGCCGGCCACCGGCGGGCCGCTGGTGCAGCCCGGCAGCCTGGCCGCCAACGTGCAGGTGAACTACGTGGCCGGCGGCGGCGCGGCCAGGCTGCCGGTCGAGGTCTCGGCATTGCTGCGCGAGCGCTGGCTGCATTTCGACGGCTATGACGCGTTCAGCTTCGCGCCGCCGCGCGACCGGCGCCAGGGCAACTCCGACGAAGGCGAGGAGGAATCCGAGGCCGCCAACGGCCCGCGCGTGATCGCCAACAAGCTGCCCGTGACGCTGGACGCCCAGGGCGCGGGCCGCGTGGCGCTGCCCGACATCCCGGCCGCCCCGCGCGCGCAGGAGCTGCTGCTGGAAGCCCGCTACGCCGACCCGAACGGCGAGATCCAGACCCTGCGCGGCACGCACACGGTCTGGCCAGCCGGCGTGGTGGCCGGCCTCAAGACCGAGGGCTGGGTCTCGGCGCGCGGCAAGGTGCAGCTGCAGGCGCTGGCGCTCGACCTCAACGGCAAGCCCAAGGCCGGCGTGGCACTGGACGTGCGCGCCCAGGCCCATGTGGCCACGACCAGCCGCAAGCGCATGGTGGGCGGCTTCTACACCTACGACACCAAGCGCGAGACCAAGGACCTGGGCAGCGTGTGCAGCGGCAAGAGCGACGCGCGCGGCCTGCTGCTGTGCGAGGCCCAGCTGGGCCAGGGCGGCGAGGTCGAGCTGGTCGTCACGGCCAAGGACGAGGCGGGCCGCAGCGTGCAGGCGTCGAGCTCCGTCTGGGTCACGCGCCAGGGCGAACTGTGGTTCGGCGGCGAGAACCACGACCGCATCGACCTGCTGCCCGAGCAGCGCGAAGTGCAGCCCGGCGACACCGCCCTGCTGCAGGTGCGCATGCCGTTCCGCCAGGCCACGGCCCTGGTCACGGTGGAGCGCGAGGGCGTGCTCTGGCACGAGGTGGTGGAACTGAGCGGGCAGGACCCGACGCTGCGCCTGAAGGTGCAGGAAGGCTGGGGGCCCAACGTCTACGTCAGCGCGCTGGTGCTGCGCGGCCGGCTGCGCGAGGTGCCGTGGTACTCGTTCTTCACCTGGGGCTACAAGGCGCCGCGCAGCTGGTGGTCGGCGTTCTGGAATGCGCGCGGCGAGGTGGTGGCGCCGAGCGCCATGGTCGACCTCTCCAAGCCGGCCTTCCGCCTGGGCGTGGCCGAGCTCAAGGTGGGCACGCGCGCGCACCGCATCGACGTGCAGGTGCAGCCCGACCGCACGAGCTACCAGGTGCGCGAGCGTGTGCAGGTGCGCATCAGTGCCAGGCTGCCCGATGGCAAGCCGGCCGCGGGCGCCGAGGTGGCGCTGGCCGCCGTCGACCAGGCGCTGCTGGAACTGGCACCCAACGACAGCTGGGACCTGCTGGACGCGATGCTGCAGCGCCGCGCCTGGGGCGTGCACACAGCCACCGCGCAGATGGAAATCATCGGCAGGCGCCACTACGGCCGCAAGGCCGTGCCAGCCGGCGGCGGCGGCGGCCGCAACCCCACGCGCGAGCTGCTGGACACGCTGCTGCTGTGGAACCCGCGCGTGGTGCTGGACGCGCAGGGCCAGGCCACGGTGGAGGTGCCGCTCAACGACGCGCTGACCAGTTTCCGCATCGTCGCCGTGGCCGACAGCGGCCAGGCCTTGTTCGGCACCGGCCAGGCCACGGTGCGCACCACGCAGGACCTGCAGATCATCAGCGGCCTGCCGCCGCTGGTGCGCGAGGACGACCGCTTCCGCGCCCAGTTCACGCTGCGCAACACCACGGCCAAGGCCATGCGCGTGGAGTTCAAGCCGCGGGCCACGCTGCTGGAGTTGGCGCCGCAGACCATCGAGATACCACCGAACGAAGCGCGCGAGGCGACCTGGGAGGTGGTGGCCCCGACCCAGCTGGCGCACACGCGCACCGAGGCCATCCTCTGGGAGGTCGAGGCGCGCGACCTGTCGGGCAATGCGCGCGATGCGCTCAAGGCCAGCCAGCGCATCGTGCCGGCCGTGCCGATCGCCGTGCAGCAGGCCACGCTGGTGCAGCTGGACGGGCCGTTCACGCAGCAGGTGAAGCCGCCGGCGCAGGCTCTGGTCACCAACGGCAAGCCGCGCGGCGGCCTGTCGCTCGCGCTGCAGCCCCGCCTGGCCGATGGCCTGCCCGGCGTGCGCGACTGGTTCCAACGCTACCCCTACAGCTGCCTGGAGCAAAGCGCCAGCCGCGCGCTGGGCCTGGAGGACGAAGCCCTGTGGAAGGGCGTGGTGGCCCAGCTGCCCACCTACCTGGACAGCGACGGCCTGGCCAACTACTTCCCGCCGCGCGACGGCGAGGCCGCGCGCGGCAGCGACACGCTGACGGCCTACCTGCTGGCCGTGACCCACGAGGCGGCCGCGCTCGATCCGCGCTTCGCGCTGCCCGAGGCCCAGCGCCGCCAGATGGAGGACGGCTTGCTGGCCTTCGTCGAGGGCCGCCTGCAGCGCAGCTTCTGGAGCCCGCGCGCCGACCTGGACGTGCGCAAGCTCGCGGCGCTGGAGGCGCTGTCGCGCACGGGCCGCGCACAAGGCCGGATGGTGTCCAGCCTCACGCTCGTGCCCGAGCAGTGGCCCACGCATGCGCTGCTGGACTGGCTGCAGATCCTGCAGCGCGTGCCCGACGTGCCGCAGCGCGCCCAGCGGCTGGAGCAGGCCCAGCAGCTGCTGCGCACGCGGCTCGCGTTCTCGGGCACGCGCGTGGGCTTCTCCACCGAGCAGGGCGATGCCTGGTGGTGGCTGATGGCCAACACCGACGCCAATGCCGCCCGCCTGCTGCTGGCCGTGCAGAACGAAGCCGGCTGGCAGGCCGATATGGGCCGGCTGGCCAGCGGGCTCATCGCGCGCCAGCAGCGCGGCGCCTGGCAGACCACCACGGCCAACCTCTGGGGCAGCCTGGCGCTGCGCAAGTTCTCGGCCAGGTACGAGGCCGACCCCGTGAGCGGCAGCACGCGCGCGCAACTGGGCAGCGAGAGCGTGCGCGCCGACTGGCCGGGCAAGGGTGCGCCTGCCGCCCAGTTCCTGCCCTGGCCCGGCACCGGCGCCGCCACGCTGCAGGCCACGCACGAGGGCAGCGGCAAGCCCTGGCTCACGCTGCAGTCGCTGGCCGCGGTGGAACTGAAGGCGCCGTTCGATGGCGGCTACCGCATCGCGCGCGAGGTGGTGCCCATCGAGCAGGCGCGGCCCGGCCGCACCACGCGCGGCGACATCCTGCGCATCACCATCACCGTGACGGCCGCGCAGGACATGAGCTGGGTCGTGCTGTCCGACCCGGTGCCGGGCGGCGCCACCATCCTGGGCAGCGGCCTGGGCCGCGACACAACGATCGGGGCCATCGCCACCCAGGGCGAGCGCAGCGGCGGCAACACCTGGCCCGCCTACGAGGAACGCGGCTTCGAGGCCTTCCGCAGCTACTACGGCTTCCTGCCCAAGGGCGAGGTCAAGACCAGCTACACGGTGCGGCTCAACAACGTGGGCGAGTTCGCGCTGCCGCCCACGCGCGTGGAGGCCATGTACGCGCCCGAGATGTTCGGCGAGCTGCCGAACGCGCGGGTGAAGGTGGAGGCGGCGCCGTGAGCGCACGCGGCGAGGGGCCACGCGCAGCGGGGATCGACGCCAGCGCGAACGGCGCCAGCCGCCGACCCAAGCCGACGTGTGGGCCCGCACGACCGCGAGGAGGCGGCGCCGTGAGCGCACACGGCGAGGGGCCACGCGCAGCGGGGATCGACGCCAGCGCGAACCGCGCCAGCCGCCGACCCAAGCCGACGTGTGGGCCCGCGCGACCGCGAGGAGGCGGCGCCGTGAGCGCACGCGGCGAGGGGCCACGCGCAGCGGGGATCGACGCCAGCGCGAACCGCGCCAGCCGCCGACCCAAGCCGACGTGTGGGCCCGCGCGACCGCGAGGAGGCGGCGCCGTAAGCGCACGCGGCGAGGGGCCACGCGCAGCGGGGATCGACGCCAGCGCGAACCGCGCCAGCCGCCGACCCAAGCCGACGTGTGGGCCCGCGCGACCGCGAGGAGGCGGCGCCGTGAGCGCACGCGGCGAGGGGCCACGCGCAGCGGGGATCGACGCCAGCGCGAACCGCGCCAGCCGCCGACCCAAGCCGACGTGTGGGCCCGCGCGACCGCGAGGAGGCGGCGCCGTGAGCGCACGCGGCGAGNGAGGGGCCACGCGCAGCGGGGATCGACGCCAGCGCGAACCGCGCCAGCCGCCGACCCAAGCCGACGTGTGGGCCCGCGCGACCGCGAGGAGGCGGCACCGTGAGCGCTGCCCTACCAGACCTCCAGCGCCAAGCGGTCTGGCACATGGCCGAAGGCACGGTCGCGGCTCACCAGGATGCAACCCGTGGCCACGGCATGCGCGGCGATCATCATGTCCAGGTCGGCGAGGCTCACCCCACTGGTCTCCCAGGCGGCACGAACGTCGCCGTAGCACCTGGCGACATCGTCGTTCCAGACCAGCACGTCGACACGCTGCACGAAGGCGTCGATGCGCAGGCGCAAGCCCGGCGGGCGACCTGCGCGCTGCCACCCGTATTCCAGTTCCGCCAGGCTCACGCTGGAGATGGCGATGCGCCCCATGGGCGTCTGCGCGACGCGCGCCAGCAAGCCGGCGTCCTTCGCCCGGATGACGTGGCTGACGACGTTGGTGTCCAGCAGGTACCGCCCGCCCGCCGGTACGGCGCTCATTCGCTCCAGTCCCCGAACGGGTCGCGCCGTGTGTGCGTCTGCTGGCGCTCGGCCATGAAGTCGTCCGCGTCCGGCGTTTGCGCCACGACGTCCAGAAAGCCCTGCCAATCGGCCGGCTTGCGCGACAGCACCACATCGCCGGTCACAGGGTCGCGGCGGATGAACACTTCCGTCTCGGCAAAGCGGAACTCGCGCGGCAGGCGCACCGCCTGGCTGCGGCCTGTGACGAATACCTTGGCGGTCTGCATGCGGGACTCCTTCAAAAGATATCTTCCATGATATCTACCATGCACACGAGGTTCAAGCGTGTCGCCATGGCGCTGGCGGCGGCACTGGCGTGCAACGCCCACGCCCTGCCCTCCTACGACGAAGTGCGCAGCGCGCACCGCCCGTCCGAAACCCTGGTGCTCGCGCGCGACGGCCAGCTGCTGCAGCGCGTGCGCACCGATGCCAGCGTGCGGCGCGGCCCCTGGGTCGCGCTGGCCGACGTCTCCCCCGCGCTGCGCACGGCGCTGGTGCTCAGCGAGGACCGGCTGTTCTGGCAGCACAGCGGCGTGGACTGGCGCGCCGTCTCGGCCGCGGCCTGGGCCAACCTGTGGAACACGCGCACGCGCGGCGCTTCCACGCTGACCATGCAGCTGGCCGGCCTGCTGGACGAGGACTGGCGCGCCGGGTCCGGTGGCCGCAGCGTGGGCCAGAAGCTGGGCCAGGCCGTGGCGGCGCAGCGGCTGGAGCGCAGCTGGCGCAAGGACCAGATCCTGGAGGCCTACCTGAACCTGGTGCCGTTGCGCGGCGAGACCGTCGGCATCGATGCGCTGGCGCGCAGCCTGTTCGGCAAGGCGCCGCATGGACTGGACGCGCGCGAGGCCGCCATCGCCGCGGCGCTGGTGCGCGGGCCGAACGCTGCGCCGAACGTGGTCGTGCGCCGCGCCTGCGCGGTGTTCAAGGACAGCACGGGCGCGGCCGATTGCGCCGGCCTGGAGCTGCTGACGCTGGGCGCCCTGCAGCGCCGCGGCTGGGCCGCCAGCGAGGGCATCGCGCCGCACCTGGCGCGCCGGCTGCTGCACGAAGCCGGCACCGACGCGCCCAGCCTGCGCAGCAGCCTGGACGCCGGCCTGCAGCGCTTTGCCCGGCAGCAGCTGGACCAGCACCTGCGCGAGCTGCGCGGGCGCAACGTGGAGGACGGCGCCCTTGTGGTGCTGGACAACGCCAGCGGCGAGGTGCTGGCCTGGGTCGGCTCGTCGGGCGTGCTGTCGCGCGCGGCCGAGGTCGACGGCGTGCTGGCGCCGCGCCAGCCCGGCTCCACGCTCAAGCCCTTCCTGTACGCCCAGGCCATCGCGGAGGGCCGGCTCACGGCGGCCTCGCTGCTGGAGGACGCGCCCACGCACATCGCCACGCCGGCGGGCCTGTACATCCCGCAGAACTACGACCGGCGCTTCAAGGGCTGGGTCTCGGTGCGCACGGCGCTGGCCTCCTCGCTCAACGTGCCGGCCGTGCGCACGCTGGTGATGGTCTCGCCCGATGCCTTCGCGCGGCAGCTGCAGGCGCTGGGCCTGGCGCTGGCGCACGGCGGCGACTACTACGGCACCAGCCTGGCGCTGGGCAGCGCCGAGGTCTCGCTGCTGGCGCTGACCAACGCCTACCGCGCGCTGGCCAACGGCGGGCGTGCCGGGCCCGTGCGGCTGGTGCCCGGCCCGCGGCCTGCGCCGGGCCCGGCCGTGCTCGACGCGGGCGCGGCCTTCATCGTCGGCGACATCCTGGCCGACCCGCTGGCGCGCGCCATGACCTTCGGCACCGACAGCGTGCTGGCCACGCGCGGCTGGGCGGCCGTCAAGACCGGCACCAGCAAGGACATGCGCGACAACTGGGCCATCGGCTGGTCGGAGCGCTACACCGTGGGCGTGTGGGTCGGCAATGCCGGCGGCGCGGCCATGTGGAATGTCAGCGGCACCAGCGGCGCCGCGCCCCTCTGGGCCGCGCTCATGCAGCAGCTGCACCGGCAGGCACCCAGCCGCGCACCGCGCGCGCCGGCCGGCGTCGAGCAGGCCGCCGTGCGCTTCGGCGACGCGCTGGAAGCACCGCGCCGCGAATGGTTCCTGCCCGGCACGGCGCAACCCCTGTTCGCGCTGGCGGGCAGCGCCGACGACCGCGCCGCCACGCCGCGCATCCTGGCGCCGGTGGACGGCAGCATCGTCGCGCTGGACCCGGACATCCCGCCCGCGCACCAGCGCCTGTGGCTGCGCGCCCAGGGCGCGGACGCGCGCTGGCGCATGGATGGCAAGCCGCTGGGCCGCGGCCGCGAACTCGCCTGGCTGCCCTGGCCGGGCCGCCATCAGCTGCAGCTGGTGGACGCCACGGGCGCCGTGCTCGACGCGGTGCGTATCGAGGTGCGCGGCGCCTCCGTCAAGCCTGCGGGCAGCGCCGCAGCCGCGCCTGCCAGGCCGGCTGCGCCGTGATGGCAATAAACCGGCCGACTGTGCGAAAGTCATCACTTCGGACGGATGGGCGCACGCAAAAGCGTGAAATAGGAGCGGATAGCTCTCTATAGTTGCGCGGCCGCTGCACCAACGCAGCCCCCTCCATCCAGCCCAGGCCTTGGGGATGCCGACCTCTCCGCTCTCTTCGCCGCTCAGCCCGCCACCCGGCATGGCCACCCTGGAAATCGTGTGCCTCGGGCTGGCGCTCCTGCTGACGATGGCGGCTGTCGTCGGCTGGCGCCAGTGGCGTGCGCTGCGCGCGGCGCGCGGCGAATCGCTGCAGCTGCGCGAAGAGGCGGCCACACTGCGCCGCCAGCAGGCCGCCCAAGCCGCCGCCGCGCCCGACGTGGCCCGCCACCGGGCGGCCGCACTGCAGGCCCAGCAGCGCGAGGCCCTGTATGCCGCGCTGATCGACAGCGTGCACGGCGCGGCCTACCGCTGCACCGCCGACGACAACTGGACCGTGCTGTTCATCAGCGATGCCGTGCAGAAGCTGTCGGGCTGGTCGGCGGCCGACTACGAGGCATCGCCCGCACTGCTGCGCGAACTGGTGCACCCGGACGACCACGCGCGCGTGAGCGCCGAGGTGCAGGCCGCCATCGATGCCGACCGCAGCTACACGCTCGAATACCGCGCCATGCACCGCGATGGACGCAGCTTCTGGGCCCGG
Source organism: Pseudorhodoferax sp. Leaf274 (assembly GCF_001422445.1). Lineage (GTDB taxonomy): Bacteria > Pseudomonadota > Gammaproteobacteria > Burkholderiales > Burkholderiaceae_C > Pseudorhodoferax. The sequence continues at coordinate 96,984 of NZ_LMNA01000029.1, read as the reverse complement.
GAGCGCGGCCAGGCCGTGCGCGACGCCGCGGGCCGCGTGCTGTGGCTGGACGGGGTGGTGGTCGACATCAGCGAGCGCAAGGCCATGGAACAGGCGCTGCGCGATGCCAAGGACCGCGCCGAGCAGGCCGTGGCCGCCAAGACCCACTTCCTGGCCAACATGGGCCACGAGGTGCGCACGCCGCTGAACGCCATCATCGGTTTCTCCGAGATCGTGCTGCGCGACGAGCTCGACACGCTGCAGCGCCAGTACGTCTTCAAGGTGCGCCAGGCCGCCACCGCGCTGCTGCGGCTCATGAACGACATCCTGGACATGGCCAAGCTCGAGCGCAGCCAGCTGCAGTGCACGGCGGCCGATTTCTCGCTGCGCGGCCTGGCGCAGGAGGCGTTGGCCGCCCAGCGCAACGCCGCCGAGCGCAAGGGCCTGGCGCTGCGGCTGGATGCAGAGCCCGGCCTCGGCGATGCGTTCCAGGGCGACGACGCGCGGCTGCGCCAGGTGCTGGACAAGCTGCTGGACAACGCCGTGAAGTTCACCGAGCGCGGCACCGTGCGGTTGCAGCTCGCGCGCCAGCAGGGCCAGGTGCTGCTGGCCGTGCACGACACCGGCATCGGCATTGCGGCGCAGGACCAGGCCCGCATCTTCGAGGCCTTTTCCCAGGCCGACGGCTCGGCCAGCCGGCGCTTCGGCGGCGCGGGCCTGGGCATCACGCTGGCGCGGCAGTTGGTCGAGCGCATGGGCGGCACGCTGACGCTGCACAGCAGCCCGGACCAGGGCAGCGTGTTCCGCGTTCTGCTGCCGCTGGCCGATGCCGCCGCGGCGACGCCCGCACATGCCACCGACAGCGCGCCACCCGCCCCAGCCGCGCCCCACCCCGAGACGGCGCTGCCGGCTGGACTGCAGGCGCTGTTCGACGAAGCCCCCAGCCGGGACGAGCAGCCCTGGCGCGACTCGCTGCGCGCCACCGTGCAGGCCCTGCGCAACGGCGACCACGGTGATGCGGATCTGCCCGCCGTGCTGCAGCGCCTGCGCGGCCAGGGCCTGGTGCAGCATGCCGCCCAGGTGGAGCATGCGCTGGCCCAGTTCGACCTGGACCGCGCGGCCGAGCTGCTGGAGACGCTGCCGGCGCGGCTCTAGCCTGGCAGCATGAAGCCGGCGAAGAAGCCGGCCAGCGCCTGGTGCGCATCCAGCGGCAGCACCTGCGCCACGTACTGGTCGGGCCGCACCACCAACAGCGCGCCGCGCGCCCGGTCGATGCCGCGCAGCTCGAAGATGTCCTGCCCCGGCCTGCCGCCGGCCGCGAAGACCTTCTCGTAATCGACGAGCCCGTGCCGGCCCTTGCGCGGCAGCAGCAGGGCCGGCATGGTCTCGATGGCCAGGCCGTCGTGCCGCTGCTGGAAGATGGCGCGCAGGTCGAACACGGCGTCGAGGTCCTGCCCGGCCCGGGTGTGGCGCCGCACGGGCGAGTCCGACGACTCGGCCAGGAAGCGGCACAGCGCGCGCACGCCGGTGGCCCCGTCCAGGTGGTCGTTCGCCGCGGCGAAGGCATAGAGCCGCCAGCGGCCGTCGGCCCGCGCCACGTGGCCCAGCTGCAGGGGCCTGGCGTCGGCCACGCGCACCACCGGCGCGGAATGGAAGCGCGTGCCGACCACGAAGCCGCTGGCCAGCGCCTGGTGGGTGCCGTCGCCGCAGATGCCGGAGGGCCGGTAGTGCGTGCCCACGCCGGCCGTGAAGCGGCCGTGCTGCTCGAAGTGGCGCTGGAACGCCTTCGGGTCCACGCCGCCGCCGGTGCCGGCGACGGCGCCGCCCTCGCGGGGCCGGTCGCTGAACATGCGTGCCCACTCGCGGTCGAAGTCGATGAGCTGCTGGGCCACCGCCTGGCGCTCGGCGCTGTAGCTGTGCAGCAGCGTGGGCGCGCACTGCCCGCGCAGCACGGCCGCCAGTTTCCAGCCCAGGTTGAAGCTGTCCTGCATGGAGACGTTCATGCCCTGCCCGGCCTTGGGGCTGTGGGTGTGGCAGGCATCGCCGGCGATGAAGACGCGCGGCAGCTGCGTGCCGGCCAACGCGGCCGGCACATCGTCGTAGCGGTCGCAGATGCGCTGGCCGATCTCGTAGACCGACCACCAGGGCACGTCCTTCACCTCCAGCGTGTAGGGGTGCAGGATGCGCCGGGCGGTGGCCACCAGGTCGTCCACCGTGATGCCGCGCTGGGCGGCGCGCTCGTCCTCGCCCAGCTTGTCCATCTCCACGTACAGGCGCACCAGGTAGCCGCCTTCGCGCGGGATCACCAGCAGGTTGCCGTGCTCGGACTGCACGGCGGCCTTGCTGCGGATGTCGGGGAAGTCGGTCACCGCGAGCAGGTCCATCACGCCCCAGGCCTGGTTGGCCGAGTCGCCCACCAGCTGGCGGCCGATGGCCTTGCGCACCGCGCTGCGCGCACCGTCGCAGCCGACCACGTAGCGGGCGCGCACGGTTTCCTGCCGGTCCGTGCCGGCGCGGGCCAGGCGCACGGCCACGGGATGGTCGTGCGCCTGCGGGTCCACGGACACGTCGACCACGCTGCGGCCGTAGTACGGCGCCATGCGGCCAGGCGCCTCGCGCATGCGCTCCAGGTAGAAGTCGTGCACGCGGGCCTGGTTCAGCACCACGTGCGGGAACTCGGAGAGCCCGTCCGGCGTGTCCTGCACGCGGCCGTGGCGCACGATGCCGCCACCGTCCTGCGTGCCGGGCTTCCAGAAGGTCACCTCGTTGATCCAGCAGGCCTCCTGCAGCACGCGCTCGCTGAAGCCGAAGGCCTCGAACATCTCCATGGTGCGGCAGGCGATGCCGTCGGCCTGGCCCAGTTGCAGGGGGCCGTCCTTGGCCTCGACGATGCAGGTGCGGATGTCGGGGAACGCGGCCAGCTGCGCCGCCAGCGTCAGGCCGGCCGGGCCGCAGCCCACGACCAGCACATCGACCTGCGCGGGCGGCGTGTCCGTGGGCTGCAGCGCAGCCGGCGACGCAGGGGCGATGCGGGGATCGCCGGGCTGGAATCCGTCCAGATGGAATTGCATGGCACCTGTCTCCTGATGAAGTCCGTTAACGTACGCATTAATATTATCAGCATACATATCATTTGCACAATGAGAGAATGGCGCGACCATGACGAAGACCCCCGACATCGACCTGCAGTCGCAACCCGGCCACGGCATCCGGCGGCTGCAGCAGATCGCGTTCGCCGTGTTCATGCAGGAGGCCGCCAGCACAGGCACGACGCCGGTGCAGTACGCCGTGCTGCAGACGCTGGCAGACCAGCCGGGCATCGACCAGCGCACGCTGGCCCGCGCGGTGAGCCTGGACACCTCGACCATCGGCGGCGTGGTGGACCGGCTGGAGGCGCGCGCCCTGCTCGCCCGCAGCCTGTCGCCACAGGACCGGCGCGTGCGCCTGCTGCACCTGACGGCCGAGGGCGAAGCGCTGCGCCTGCAGTTGCTGCCCACCATGCTGAGCGCGCAGCAGCGCATGCTGGAGCCGCTGTCTGCCGCCGAGCGACAGGCCTTCATGGAGATGCTGCAGCGCGTGGTGGCGCACCACGCCGGCGTGGACGGCAGCAGCACGGCCGAGGCCTGACAAGCCGCGACCTGCGCGCGCCGCCTGGCAGAACGGCCGCGCCTTCCGTCAGCGCAAGCCCCGGGCGGCGGTGCGGCCGCGGCACGGCACCACCACAATGCCGCGCTTCTTCATCTGGAAAGAGAACGCGCATGCCCACGCCCAAGTACCGCCTCGTCACCCGCAGCGATTTCGACGGCCTCGTCTGCGCCGTGCTGCTGAACGAGCTGGACATGATCGACGACATCACGTTCGTCCACCCCAAGGACATGCAGGACGGCAAGATCGCCATCACCGACCGCGACATCACGACCAACCTGCCCTACGTGGCCGGCGCCCACCTGGCGTTCGACCACCACCTGTCGGAGACCATCCGCAACCCGGGCGCCGGCAGCAACCACGTGATCGACGCCAAGGCCCCCTCGGCCGCGCGCGTGGTGTACGACCACTACGGCGGCAAGCAGCGCTTCCCCAGGATCCCCGACGACATGATGGAGGCCGTGGACAAGGCCGACTCGGCCCAGTACGTGGAGGACGAGATCCTCGCGCCCACGGGCTGGGTGCTGCTGAACTACCTGATGGATGCGCGCACCGGCCTGGGCCGCTTCCGCGAGTTCCGCATCAGCAACTACACGCTGATGATGGACCTCATCAAGTACTGCCGCGACCACAGCATCGAGCAGATCCTCGCGCTGCCCGACGTCAAGGAGCGCGTCGACCTGTACCACGAGCATGCCGGCAAGGCGCGCGAGCAGATCCTGCGCTGCGGCAGGATGGACGGCCACGTGCTGGTGCTGGACCTGCGCCACGAGGGCACCATCTGGGCCGTCAACCGCTTCATGGTCTACGCGCTGTTCCCGCAGGCCAAGGTGTCGATCCACGTGATGTGGGGCGTGCAGAAGCAGAACACGGTGCTGGCCACCGGCAAGTCCATCCTGGACCGCAGCAGCCAGTGCAACATCGGCGAACTGATGCTGCAGTACGGCGGTGGCGGCCACCAGGCCGCCGGCACCTGCCAGGTGGACAACGCGCAGGCCGACGCCAAGCTGCGCGAGGTGGTGGGCAAGATCAACGCGGCCGGCTGAAGCCGCCGCGCCGCGGCCTCACTTCGGGTCGAAGGGGGCTGCCACCGCCAGTTCGGCCAGGCGCAGCGCGCCTTGCAGCGAGCCGGCACCCGCGATGAAGCGGCCGTTGTGGCAGAACACCGCATCGGCCACGCCGGTGGCCGCGGCCAGTTCGGCCTCGCGCAGCCCGGCCCAGGCGCGCGGCAGATCCTTGCGGGCGGTGAAGGACTGCGGCTCCACCGTCACCACATGCAGCTGGTGCTGCCGGTCGCTGGCGTCCGGGTAGACCACGAACCACAGGTCCGGCATCTCGGCACTGGCCACGTCGCGCCAGGGCAGGCCGCCGCGCGGCAACAGCAGCACACGGCCGTCCAGCAGCACCTGCGCCTCGCGCACCTGTTGCGCGCCCTGGTGGCGTGCACGCTGCTGGTCCAGCGCGGCCAGCAGCAGCTGCGTCACGACCGCCATCGCCTGCTCGAAGCGTGCCAGCGCGGCGGCATCGTCCTGCTCGGCGCTGCCGCGCCGGTCCCAGGGCAGGTTGAACTGGGCCAGCAGCGCCGACAGGCCGAACAGGCCGGGCGCGGCATTGGCCGCTCCGGTGTCGGCACGGTCCAGGTGCTGCACCAGCTCGCGGTCCAGGCTGTCGGCGATGGCCTGGGCCAGCGTCGGCTCCGCCAGGCCACACTGCTGCGCGACCAGGGCCGGGCCGTGCGCGGCCCAGACCAGGCCTGCACTGGCATAGACCACGCCGCTGGTACGCGCGCCATCGAAGCCGCGCTGGTGGTGGTCGAAGCGGCCGCGCGCGGCGTCCCATTCGCCGCCCACGTCCACGGCGAAATCGGCGGCGGCGATCAGCGTCGCATCGCGCGTGCGCAGCAGCCTCGCTTCAGGATGCAGCAGCCGCAGCACGGCCACGCCGAACACGTCGTCCGCGTGGAAGGAGCCGTTGTGGGTGGCGATGGTGGTGGGGATGTTCATCGTGTTCTCGTGCCTATGAAAAAAGGGCCGGGAGCTTTCGCTCCCAGCCCTCCATGACAAGCCCTGGCGCTCAGGCCGTCAGTGCCGCTAGCGCGTCGTTCAGCGTCTTGCTGGGGCGCATCACGGCTGCGGCCTTGGCCTCGTCGAGCTTGTAGTAGCCGCCGATGTCCACCGGCTTGCCCTGCACCTCGACCAGTTCCTGGGCGATGGTGGCCTCCTGCTCGGTGAGCGTCTTGGCCAGCGGCGCGAACCTGGCGGCCAGCTCCTTGTCTTCCGTCTGCGCGGCCAGTTCCTGCGCCCAGTACAGCGCGATGTAGAAGTGGCTGCCGCGGTTGTCGATCTGGCCCGTCTTGGGGCTCGGACCCTTGTTGTTGTCCAGCAGCTTGCCGGTGGCCGCGTCCAGCGCCTTGGCCACGAGCTTCGCCTTGGCGTTGTTGTTCTTGATGCCCAGCTCTTCCAGGCTCACCGCCAGCGCCAGGAACTCGCCCAGCGAATCCCAGCGCAGGTGGTTCTCCTCCACCAGCTGCTGCACGTGCTTGGGCGCGGAGCCGCCGGCACCCGTCTCGTACATGCCGCCGCCGGCCATCAGCGGCACGATGGACAGCATCTTGGCCGAGGTGCCCAGCTCCATGATGGGGAACAGGTCGGTCAGGTAGTCGCGCAGGATGTTGCCCGTGGCGCTGATGGTGTCCAGGCCGCGGATCACGCGCTCCAGCGTGTAGCGCATGGCGCGCACCTGGCTCATGATCTGGATGTCCAGGCCCTGCGTGTTGTGCTCGTGCAGGTACATCTTGACCTTGGTGATCATCTGCGCCTCGTGCGGGCGGTACTGGTCGAGCCAGAACACCACCGGCATGCCCGAGTTGCGCGCCCGCGTGACGGCCAGCTTGACCCAGTCGCGGATGGCGGCGTCCTTGACCTGGCACATGCGCCAGATGTCGCCGGCCTCGACGTTCTGGCTCAGCAGCACCTCGCCCGTGTTGAGGTCGGTGATGTTGGCCACGCCGTCTTCGGCGATCTCGAAGGTCTTGTCGTGCGAGCCGTATTCCTCGGCCTGCTGCGCCATCAGGCCCACGTTGGGCACGGTGCCCATGGTCTTGGGGTCGAACGCGCCGTGCCACTTGCAGAAGTTGATGATCTCCTGGTAGATGCGGGCGAAGGTGGACTCGGGCATCACGGCCTTGACGTCCTTCAGGCGGCCGTCGGCGCCCCACATCTTGCCGCCGTTGCGGATGGCCGCGGGCATCGATGCGTCCACGATGATGTCGTTGGGCGAGTGGAAGTTGGTGATGCCCTTGGCCGAGTCGACCATGGCCAGCTCGGGCCGGCCTTCGTGGCAGGCGTGCAGGTCGCGCTTGATTTCGTCCTGCTTGCTCTGCGGCAGCGTGGCGATCTTGTTGTACAGGTCGACCATGCCGTTGTTGACGTTGACGCCCAGCTCCTCGAACAGCTTGGCGTGCTTCTCGAAGGCTTCCTTGTAGAAGATCTTCACGCAGTGGCCGAACACGATGGGGTGCGACACCTTCATCATCGTGGCCTTGACGTGCAGTGAGAACATCACGCCGGTCTTGTGCGCGTCCTCGATCTCCTTCTCATAGAAGGCCACGAGCGCCTTCTTGCTCATGAACATCGAGTCGATGATCTCGCGGTCCAGCAGCGAGACCTTGGGCTTGAGCACGATGGCCTTGCCGCTCTTGGTGATGAGCTCCATCTTCACCTCGCGCGGGCGGTCCAGCGTCATGGACTTCTCGCCGTGGTAGAAGTCGCCGCCGTGCATGTGCGACACATGCGAGCGAGACGCCTGGCTCCACTCGGCCATGCTGTGCGGGTTCTTGCGCGCGTATTCCTTGACGGCCTTGGGTGCGCGGCGGTCGGAGTTGCCCTCGCGCAGCACCGGGTTCACGGCCGAGCCCGTGCACTTGTTGTAGCGCGCGCGAATGTCCTTCTCTTCGTCGGTCTTGGCGTTCTCGGGGTAGTCCGGGATCTTGTAGCCCTTGTCCTGCAGTTCCTTGATGGCGGCCTTCAGCTGGGCCACCGAGGCGCTGATGTTGGGCAGCTTGATGATGTTGGCCGAGGGCTTGAGCGTGAGCTTGCCCAGCTCGGTCAGGTTGTCGGGCACACGCTGTTCTTCGGTCAGCAGCTCGGGGAACTGGCCCAGGATGCGGCCTGCCACCGAGATGTCGCTGGTTTCCACGTCGATGCCGGCCGACTCGGCGAAGGCACGCACGATGGGCAGGAAGGAATGCGTCGCCAGCAGCGGCGCCTCGTCGGTGAGGGTGTAGATGATCTTGGGCTTGGTCTCTGCCATGACGGATTCCTAGAGCAGTGGTGAAACGTTGAACAAAAAGGTGAATGCGGTCAGGCCAGGGCCTTCTCGAACAGGCCGCGCGCGATGACCTTGAGCGCCAGGGTTTCCTCGGCGCCCTCGAAGATGGACAGCACGCGCGCGTCCACGAAGTAGCGGCTCACGGGCGTCTCTTCGGCATAGCCCATGCCGCCATGCAGCTGCAGGGCTTCGCGCGTGAGCAGTTCTGCGGAGCGGCAGGCCAGCAGCTTGATCTGCGCGGCCTCGATGCGGCCGCCCGCGGCCTCCAGCCGGTTGCCGACGGCATACGCGGTCTGGCGGCAGGCCGCCAGGCGCGCGGCCATGTGCGCCAGCTTGGACTGCGTGAGCGGAAAGTCGATCAGCGGCTGGCCGAAGACCTTGCGGTCCTGCGTGTAGCGCAGCGCCTCGCGCAGCGCGGCGCGCATCACGCCGGTGGCGCGCGCCGAGGTCTGCATGCGCCCGCCGACCATGCCGGCCATGTTGAAGTAAAAGCCCTTGCCCAGTCCGGCCTCGCCGCCCAGCACATGGCTGTCGGGCACGAAGAAATCCTCGAACGCGAGTTCGTAGGAGTGCATACCGCGGTAGCCGATGGTGGGGATGGCCCGGCCGCGCAGGCGGCCGCCGCCGCCCGTCGACAGCTGGGGCCGGAAGTCGAAGGTGTGCTCTTCGGTCGAGGGCTTCTCGACCAGCAGGATGGACAGGCCCTTGTAGCCGGCCGCCTTGTCGGGATTGGTGCGCGCCACGACCATGAGCAGGCCCGCCTTGCCGGCGAAGGTGCACCAGGTCTTGGCGCCGTCCAGCCGCCAGCCGCCGGCCACGCGCGTGGCCTTGAGCGCCAGGCTGGCCACGTCCGAGCCATGGTCGGGCTCGGTCATGGCGATCGCGCAGAGCGGCTCGCCAGCGGCGATCTTCGGCAGGAACTGCTGCTTCTGTTCCTCGGTGCCGCCCGCGAGCAGCGCGCGCGACAGGATCTCGGGCCGCGTGATCAGGCTGCCGGCCGCGCCCAGCGAGGCTTCGGACAGCGCCTCGGTCACGGCGATCATCATGGCCGTGTCGTCGTGCTGGCCGGGCGCGCTGCCGCCATATTCCTGCGGGATCGACAGGCCGAACACGCCCATCTCGCGCAGCGGGCCGAGGATCGTCTCTGGGATGGTCAGGTCGTGCGCGTGGATCTCGGCGGCCAGCGGTGCCACCACCTCGAAGCCGAAGCGGCGGAACGCATCGCGCGCCATGGCCACTTCCTCGCTGACCGCGACCGGACCGATCTCGGACTCGGCCGCGGCGAGCGCATGCGCCGCCGCCGTCAGCGCGGCGGGGCCGGCCACGGCGCGGCGCAAGGCAGGCCACTGCGGATCGGCGTTCCAGGCGCGCAGCGGCGCGCCGTCCAGGTCCGCGTCGATGGCCACGGACTCCAGCCGCGCCTGCACCGAACGCATGGCCTCGGCCGCGAACAGCAGTGCCAGTGCGCGGTCCAGGCCCGCATCGGCCGGTGCCTGCAACACGGTCTGCGCGGCCAGCAGTTCGGCACTGGCCCAGGCCAGCTCGTAGGAGACACCCTGGGCCGCGTCCAGCGCGGCCGGGTCGAGCCGTCCGGGGCCGCTGCTGCAGCGCTGCGCCACTGCCGACACAGCGGTGTCGAACAAGGCCTGCAGGCCGCCGAGCAGGCGGCGGGCAGCGTCAACGAGGTCCGGTTCGGACGTCATGGAAATGGGCTCCGAGGGGGTGGGGTCGGGGGCGATGATAGCGACAGGGCCGACGGCCCCTGCGCCAATCGGCCCAACTGCGCCGCCTGTATACCGTTGGGCCCGGCCAGGGGCGTCTTGCAGGCAGCACGTATGCTCGCGGCCTTGCATCCGACGCCGCCCTTGACCCGCCGCATCGCCCACCTCGACATGGACGCGTTCTACGCCTCCGTCGAGCTGCTGCGCTATCCGCAGCTCAAGGGCCTGCCGCTCGTGATCGGCGGCGGCCGGCGCCGCGCCGACAGCGTGCTGGCGCAGCGCGAGGACTTGCCGGTCGCGGAGTTTCCGCGGCTGGGCGACTACGTGGGCCGCGGCGTCATCACCACGGCCACCTACCCCGCCCGCGCGTTCGGCGTGGGTTCGGCGATGGGCATGATGAAGGCCGCCAAGCTGTGCCCACAGGCCATCCTGCTGCCGGTGGACTTCGACGAGTACCGGCGCTTCTCGCGCGCCTTCAAGGCCACCATCCTGGAGATCGCGCCGCTCATGGAAGACCGCGGCGTGGACGAGGTCTACATCGACTTCACCGAGGTGCCCGGCGGCCAGCGCGAGGGCGGCCGCGTGCTCGCCCGGCTGATCCAGAAATCCATCTTCGAGCGCACGGGCCTGACCTGCTCCATCGGCGTGGCGCCGAACAAGCTCATCGCCAAGATGGCCAGCGAGTTCGACAAACCGGGCGGCATCTCCATCGTGCACGAGGCCGATCTGGAAAGCCGCATCTGGCCGCTGCCGGCGCGCAAGATCAACGGCATCGGCCCCAAGGCCGATGCCAGGCTGCAGGCGCTGGGCATCACCACCATCGGCGAACTCGCCGCCAAGGAGCGCGCCTGGCTGGTCGAGCACTTCGGCCGCGCCTACGGTGCCTGGATGCACGAGGCCGCCTGGGGCCGCGACAGCCGGCCCGTGGTGACCGAGAGCGAGCCTGTCTCCATGAGCCGCGAAACCACCTTCGACCGCGACCTGCACGCCGTGCGCGACCGCGCCGCGCTGTCTGCGATCTTCACGCAGCTGTGCGAGAAGCTCGCGCAAGACCTGCAGCGCAAGGGCTACGTGGGCAAGACCATCGGGATCAAGCTGCGCTTCGACGATTTCAAGATCGTCACGCGCGACCAGACCATCGCGGTGCACACGGCCGATGCGCGCCAGATCCGGCAGACGGCGGGCCAGTGCCTCAAGCGCGTGCCGCTGGAGCGGCGGCTGCGGCTGCTGGGCGTGCGCGTGGGCGCGCTGGCACGGCCCGGCGAGATCGCCGAGCGCGCGGAGCCGGTGGACACGACAGGCCAGCTGTTCTGAAGGTGTCGTCGACGTGAGGGGGCCCGCGCCGCAGGCACCCACGAATCCTGGCGCATTGCAAAGAATTGCGAAGTAGGGGCATTCGGCCCTGTGACCGGCCACGTCACATTTAGAATTCTTGGCCAATACAAATCATTCTCATCCCTGATTGCGCAATCGGCTGGCCCGGTCCTGCGCAAGCTGCAGCGCCGCCTCCGGCGGCCGCCCCTCTTTTTTTCAACCACAAGGAAGATTGCATGAACAACCGCCGTCCTGCCGCCAACACGTCCGCCGTGTGGGCCCGCCCTGTGCAGACCGCGCTGGCCGTGGCCATGGCCCTGGGCCTGGCGGCCTGTGCCTCGGGCCCGCAGTTCAACGCGCAGGATGCCGCCTTCAAGGGCCGCATCAGCGTGACGGACACGCCCGTGGTGCTGGCCGGCAAGCCCGTCCAGCTTGCCGGCCGTGACTTCAAGCCGGGCCAGAAGGTCACCGTGAGCTATGGCGGCGTCGTGCTGGGCCAGACCGCCACGGCCGACAAGGACGGCAATTTCCGCACCCAGTTCGTGTTGCCGGCCGATGCCGATGTGGGACGCTATTCGCTCGTGGCCAGCGCCGCCGAGCCGGCCGCCTCGCTGCTGGTGCCGCTGAAGATCTCCCCGGACGTGCCACTGTCGGGCCAGGAACGCTTCAACGTGCAGTCGCAGGCGCTGGTGCCGGGCCTGTACCAGGCGGGCTACTCGGCCAAGACCGACCGCGTGTTCGTGACCTCGGCCGTGGGCCGCCCGCCCGTCACGCGCAGCGAACTCGTGAAGGTCAACGCCCAGACGCTGGCCATCGAACAGCGCGTGACGGCACCCGTGGCCCCCACGCCGCCGGCTCGCCCCGGCGCGCCTGCGCCCGCGGCCAACGCACCGGCCCTGCCCGGCCTGTACGCGGTGTATGGGGTGGGCGTGGACGATGCCAACGGCAACGTCTGGGTCACCAACACGCGCCAGGACACCGTGGCCGTGTACCGCCAGTCCGACCTGGCCATCGTCAAGCAGTTCGAGCCCGGCGTGGTGCCGCACGCGCGCGACATCCTCGTGGACGGCGTGCAGGGCAAGGCCTACGCCTCGCCCGTCGGCGAGCCGCGCATCGCCGTGTTCAACACCAAGAGCCCGGCGCTGCTGAAGAACATCCCGATCCAGACCAGCCTGCGCGGTCCGCAGGCCAAGGACTTCTCGCCCATGAGCCTGGCACTGGACCAGGCCAGCAGCCGCTTGTTCGTCGTCAGCTCGGGCGGCGAGGTCGCCATCGTCAACACCCGGACCGACACGGTCGAGAAGGTCTTCCCGGTCGAGGCCGCCGTGTCGGCCTCCGGCATCGCCTACGACGCGCAGACCGACCGCATCTTCGTGGCCGCGCAGGGTTCGGACAACGTGGTCATCGTCGACGCCAAGACCGGCAAGACGCTGCGGGACGTGAAGGTGGGCGCCGGCACGCTGAACGTGAGCTTCGACCCCGTCCGCCGTCTCGTCTACGCGGCCAACCGCGCCAGCGACACGGTGACCATCCTGGACGCGGAAGGCAAGATCCTCGGCAACCTGGACGTGGGCAGCTTCCCCAACCACGTCGCGCTGGACGGCAAGGGCACGGCCTTCACGGTCAACAAGGCCCGCGGCTCGGAAGACGGCGAAGGCGACCGCATCGGCCGCATCACGGTGCGCTGAGCGGCACAGCGCCCCTGGAAAACGCCCCGGGGAACCGGGGCGTTCCTGTTTTCAGGCGGAACAGAAACGCAGCACGCGCTGCGCCGCGACCATGACCACCGAGGCGTGGTCCTCGTCGGGAAACACGCGGAACGCGATCCGCTCCGCGCCCAGCCAGGCCTGCAGCTCCGCGGCGAGCGCCTGGGCGCTGCCGACCATGCGGCGCTGCGCGCGGCGCGCGACCAGTTGGTCGTAGCCGGGGTGCTGGCGCTGCCAGGGTGGCACCTCGTCCTCCCAGGCGCCGGCCGCCATGAACACGCGCGGGCCCGGTCGGCCAGGCAACGCCGCGGCAAGATTGGCCGCAAGAGCCGCACGCAGGCCAGCCTCGTCCCACCAGACCGACGGGCTGATGGCAGCCCAGGTGCGAAAGGCCTGCGGCCGCGCGGCCAGCGCCTGCAACACGAAATGGCCCGCGAGCGAGTGGCCGAACAGCGTCTGGCGCGCGGCGTCCAACGGCCGGTCGGCACGCAGCGCCGGCAGCAGCTCGTCGGCGATGAAGGACAGGAAGGCCGGCGCGCCGCCCACGCCGCCAGCCACGGACCCATCGGCCGGCGGGCCGGCCGTGAAGTCGAGACGGCGCTGCGCCTCGGCGAAGAGCGCGTCCGCGTCGTGCGCGATGCCGACCACGGCGGTCGGCACGATGCCGGTGGCATCGGGCCGCCGGCTGGAGCGCTGCACCAGCTCGACGAAGGTGCCGAACAGCGCGTTGGCGTCCAGCACGCAGACCAGCGGGAAGCCGCCCGCCGGCGGCGTACCGGGCGGCACCCAGACGCTGACGCGGTAGGCCCGGCCATTGGCCTGGGCCTGCCAGCGCCGCGTCTGCGCGCCGGCCAGTTCGGCAGGCGACCAGCACGTGCTCATCGAGGCCCCCTTCGGCCTGCGGCCTGTCCCCCCGCGGGGGAGCGAGCTTGCTGGGGGCGGCCCGGCGCGGCGCTCATCGATGCCCCCTTCGGCCTGCGGCCTGTCCCCCCGCGGGGGAGCGAGCTTGCTTGGGGCGGCCCGGCGCGGCGCTCACAGCACGTCGTCCACCATGATCTGCAAGCCGCCGCGCGAGCAATGCTCCACGCGCGCCTGCACGCCGTAGACCTTGGCCAGCGAGGCCGGCGTGATGGCCTCGGCCGGCGTGCCGGTGGCCACCACCGCGCCCTGCGACAGCATCACGATGCCATCGGACCAGCGCGCGGCGATCTGCAGGTCGTGCAACACCATGATGGCGATCATGCCGCGCTCGCGCGCGAGCTCCTGCACCAGCCGCATCACGCGCAGCTGGTGCTGCAGGTCGAGCGCGCTGATGGGCTCGTCCAGCAGCAGCACGCGCGGCTCGCGCACCAGAGCCTGGGCCAGCGACACCAGCTGGCGCTGGCCGCCGGACAGGTGGTCCAGCCCCTCCATCGCCAGGCGCAGGATGCCGATGCGTTCGAGGATGGCCACCGCACGGCGCTGGCTGGCCTGCATGCCGTCGTTCGCGGGATCGCCCGTGGACGAGGCGCGCAGCGCGCCCAGCACGCTTTCGAGCACCGACAGCGCCACGCCCTGCGGCAGCGTCTGCGGCATGTAGGTCACGCGGCGCGCATGTTCGGCCAGCGGCAGGCCCACCAGTTCCTGGCCGCCCAGACGGACGGAACCGCTGGCAGCCTGCAGGCCGGCCAGGGCGCGCATCAGCGTGCTCTTGCCGGCGGCGTTGGGGCCGACCAGGGAATGCACTTCGCCAGCGCGCAGCTCCGGCAGGTCCAGGCCCTGGATGATCTGGCGGTCGCGGTAGCCGGTGGACAGGCCGCGCACCTGCAATGTGCCGTCCTGCTTCATGCGCGATCCCGGCCGCGGAAGATCAGGAACAGGAACACCGGCACGCCGACGATGGCCGTCACGATGCCCACCGGCATGATCGCGCCCGGCACCAGCGTCTTGCTGGCCACCGAGGCCAGCGACATGACCAGCGCGCCGCACAGCACGCTGGCCGGCAGCAGGAAGCGGTGGTCCTCGCCCAGCAGCAGCCGCGCCATGTGCGGGCCGACCAGGCCGATGAAGCCGATGGTGCCCGCGAAAGCCACCGAGGTCGCGGCCAGCAGGCTCACGCGCAGCAGCGCGAGGAAGCGCAGCCGGCCCACGTCCACGCCGAAGCTGCGCGCGCGGTCTTCGCCCAGGCGCAGCGAGGTCAGCCGGCCCGCGGCCTGCAGCGAGAACGGCACGACCAGCGCGAGCACCGCGGCCAGCACGCCGACATGGCTCCAGGTCGCGCGCGACAGCGAACCCATGCTCCAGAACACCAGTTGCTGCAGCGCCTCCTGCGACGACAGGAACTGCACCAGCGCCACCAGCGCGTTGAACGCGAACACCAGCGCGATGCCCAGCAGCACCACGGTCTCCACGCCCGCACTGCGGCGCCGGGCCATCAGTTGCAGCAGCAGCACCGAGCCGAACGCAAAAAGGAAGGCATTGAGCGGCACCATCCATTGCAGCGGCACGAACGGCAGGCTGATGCCCAGCACGATGGCCAGCGCCGCGCCGAACGAGGCGGCCGACGACACGCCCAGCGTGAAAGGGCTGGCCAGCGGATTGTTCAGGATGGTCTGCATCTCCGCGCCGGCCAGCGACAGGGCGGCGCCCACCAGCACCGCCATCAGCGCGTACGGCAGGCGCACCTGCCACACGATGGCCTGCTGCGGCAGGCTCAGCGTCTCGGGCGACAGGATGCCGCCCAGCACCTGCCCCGCCGTCAGCGCCGAAGGGCCGGTGACGAGGTCGAGCGCAAACGCCGCCACGCACAGCACGGCCAGGCCGGCCACGATCAGCATGCGGCGCACGACCAGGCGGCGGTAGGCCGCCAGCACGTCGCTCGCGTTCACGGGCAGCGTGGCGCTCATTTGAGGGAGGTCCAGCCCGCGCCCTGGTACGGCACCGCGAGGAAATTGCGGTTGATCTCGGCCAGCGTCTTCGCCGGGTCGACGTCCTTGAACAGTTCTGGGTGGATCCAGGTCGCGAAGGCCTCGATCGCCACGATGTCGATCGGCGAGTTGATCAGCTGGTGCGCCAGCCCGAAGGCCTGCCCGGTCTTGACCGCCGACAGCTGCGCGATGCCCTGGCGCTGCGTCACGGCCGCCAGCGAGGCGCGCGCGCGCGCCGCGTCGTAGCCCGCGCCCAGCACCAGGCCACCGGCCTTCTCCAGGTGCGCGCCGCCCGTGGCGATGTAGACCTTGGGGTCGCGCGACATCACGTATTCGATGTTGAGCTTGCCCGTGGGACTCTTGAGCACGTCGGCGCCGATGTTGTGGCCACCGACGAAGTCGATGTATTCGCCCATGTTGCCCTTGCCGGGCGAATTGCAGCAGTCGCCCGTCATGCCGGCATGGGCTTCGAGGAACACCGTGGGCCGGGCCGTGGGCGCGAGCCTGGCCACGCGCTGGGCGATCCTGTCCACGTGTTCGCGGCGGAACGCGACGAAGGCTTCGGCCTTGGCCTGGCCGCCCGTCAGCTGGCCCAGGATGCGCAGGCTGGGCTCCTGGTTCCTGAACGGGTTGTCGAAGAAGTCGATGAACACCACCGGGATGCCGGCGGCCTGCAGCTGCGCGATCTGCGCATCGGTGGGCCCGGAGCCGACCGAGACCACGGCCACGTCGGGCGCGGCAGCCAGCACGGCCTCCAGGTTGAAGCTGCCGGCCGAGGACGCCACCTGCGGCACGCCGCGCAGCGCCGGGAACTTGGTCAGGAACTGCGCGTAGGTGGCGTCGCCGATGCGGTGCACGTCGCGCGGCCAGGCGGCCAGCCACTTCACGGGGTCGGGCTGGATCAGCGACAGCGCGACCAGGAAGCGCCCGTCGTCGATGGTGATCTTGCGCACGGCGTCCGGCACGGTGACCTTGCGGCCACGCAGGTCGGTGAGCTCGGCGGCCACGGCCGGTGGTGCCAGCAGGGCCGCAAGCAGCGACAGCACCAGGCCGCACGCGACGACGAGGCGGTGCAGGCTTTTATTCACGAACGATTCCTAATTGCAGGGCAAACCGCGGATGTTGCCACAGGGCCCCGCGGCCGCCGCCACCGCCGGCCCTACGCCAATGCAAAGTATTGCGAAGCAAAGGCCTGATGGGCCGGATGGCCATCCGCGGCGCCTAAAATTGGTCAGTACAAATAATTCTCATCTAGAAGCAGTGCCGGCCCGATGGTCGAAACCGGTGGCCGGCGTGCCGCCCTTGCTGCTCTTCGATTCCGTGGCGATCCCCAGTCCTTTGTCCTCCCTTCCCGCGTGGCCGCGCCGCAGCCTGCTGCTGGCGCTGGCCGGCGCAGGCCTGCAAGCCTGCACCGCCGCCCGGCCGGCACCGGCGCCCCACCGGAGCGAGCGCTTCGAACTGGTGTCCGCCGACGGGCAGCGCCGCTACCGCGTGCAGCTGGTGCTGCCCCACGCCGCGCCGCCGGCTGGCGGCCACCCGCTGCTCGTGATGCTGGACGGCAACGCCGCGTTCGCCGCCCTCACCGACGAGGTGCTGGCGCGCCAGGCCGCCAGCGGCCGCCCGCTGGCCATCGCCACGCTGGGCCATGAAAGCCCGCAGGGCCTGGACGTGGCAGCGCGCGCCTTCGACTACACGCCGCCCGTGCCGGGCGAGAACCCGACCTGGGACGACGCGAGCCGCCAGCGCACCGGCGGCGGTGCGGACCTGTTCCTGGACCTCGTCGCGCAGCAGGTGCTGCCCGAGGTGCACCGCCGCGTGCGCTGCGATCCGGCCCGCAGCACGCTGTGGGGACACTCCTATGGCGGCCTGCTCGCGCTGTACGCGCTGTTCACACGGCCGGCGCTGTTCGCGCGCTATGCCGCGGCCGATCCATCTCTGTGGTGGCACGACGGCTTCATGCTGTCGGTGCAGGACCGGGCGCGCCCGTTGCCAGCCGACCGCCGCACCCAGCTGCTGCTGATGGCGGGCGGCGCCGGCACCGCCACCCGTTCGCAGCGGCCGGGCATGGACGACACCGCGTTCAACCGCCGCGCCATGCTGAGCGACGCCACGCCCCGGCTGGCCGAGCGCCTGGCCCTGCGCGCAGGCTTGGACCTCACGTTCCAGACCTTCCCGGGCGTCGGCCACGGCGCTATGCGGCCGGCCTCGATCCCGCCGACGCTGGCCTTCGCCGCCGCGTGAGCATGCAAGCCACCTCCCCGAACGCCACCCCCGCCACGCGCCCGCCCGTGGGCCCGCTGGTCTTCGCCGCGCTCACGGGCACCATGGCCATGATGGCCTTCGTCGCCGTGGTCGGCCCCATCGTGCGCCGCCTGGCGCTGCCCGAATGGGTTGCCGGCCTGTCGGTCACGGCCGGCGGCCTGCTCTGGATGCTGCTGGCCCGCTGGTGGGGCGGCGTGGGCGACCGGCGCGGCCGCAAGCCCGTGCTGCTGGTCGGCTTCGCGGCCTTCGCCATCGCCTACTGGGCGCTCGCGGTGGGCATCGACCTCGCCCTGCACCAGAAGATCGGCGGCCTGGCCGCGCTGGCCCTGCTCGTCGGCGCGCGCGCCATGATCGGCGCCTTCTACGCCGCCGTGCCGCCGACCGCCGCCGCCGTGGTGGCCGACCACACGCAGCCCCGCGAGCGCCCGGCCGCCATGGCCAAGCTGGGTTCGGCCAACGCGCTGGGCCTGGTGCTGGGCCCGGCTGCGGCGGGCTGGCTTGCCCGGCACGACCTCTCGCTCGCCCTGTACGCCGCGGCCATGCTGCCCGTCGTCGCGCTGGCCGTGGTCTGGCTGCTGCTGCCAGGCGGCAGGCCCGCAGCCGCCCGGCGCCCGCCCGGTGCCCGGCCCATGGGCCTGTTCGACGCCCGGCTGCGCGTGGCCACGCTGACCGGCTTCACGGCCATGGGCTCTGTCTCCATCGCGCAGGTGCTGGTCGGCTTCTTCGCCATCGACCGGCTCGGCCTGCCCGTGGACCAGGGCGCGCGCGTGGCCGGCCTGGCGCTGACCTGCGTGGGCTGCGCGCTGGTCGTCTCGCAGCAGTGCGTGGTGCGCTGCAAGACCGTGCCGCTGGCGCGCTGGATCGTGCTGGGCGCGCTGGTGGCCGGCATCGGCTTTGCCAGTGTGGCGGCCGCGCGGTCGCCGGCCATGCTGTGGGCCAGCTACGGCGTGGCGGCCTTCGGCATGGGCCTGATCTTCCCGAACTTCCAGGCGATGGCCGCCAACGCCGTGCAGCCGCACGAACAGGGCGCGGCCGCCGGCACGCTGTCGGCCGCGCAAGGCCTGGGCATGGTGCTGGGCCCCATCGTCGGCACGCTGCTGTACCGCGTCTCGCCCGCCCTGCCCTACCTGCTGGTGGGCCTGGGCCTGTGGTCGCTGGCCTTCTTTTCCTTCGTGCGCCTGCGGCGCACGGCCACTGCATGACTGACAAACCGATCCCCCTGCGCCAGACCTGGCCCGCCGAGCTCGTCGCGCGCTACCGCGCCGCGGGCCACTGGCGCGGCGAGACCTTCCCTGCCCTGTTGCGTGAACGCGCCGAGCGCTTTGCCGAACGCACCGCCATCGTCGGCGGCGACGACCGCTGGACCTATGCCGAGCTGCACCGCCGCGCCGAGACCATCGCCGCCGGCCTGCTGGCGCGCGGCCTGCAGCCCGGCGAGCGCGTGGTGGTGCAGCTGGGCAACATCGCGGCTTTTTACGCCGTGGTGTTCGGCCTGTTCCGCGCCGGCCTGGTGCCGGTCTACGCGCTGCCCGCGCACCGCAGCACCGAGATCGCCCACTTCGTGCGCAAGGCCCAGGCCGCGGCCTATGTCGTGGCCGACAGGTACGACGGCTTCGACCACCGCAGCCTGGCCCGTGAGATCCTGGCGCTCGGCATCGGCCTGCGCGAGGTCGTGGTGGTCGGCGACGCGGCGGAGTTCACCGCGCTCGACAGCCTGGCCGGCGACCCTGCGCTGCTGCCCAGGGAAGACCCGGACCCGCAGTCCGTCGCCTTCCTGCAGATCTCGGGCGGCTCCACGGGTCTCTCCAAGCTGATCCCGCGCACGCACGACGACTACATCTACAGCTTTCGCGCATCCAACGCCATCTGCGGCATCCGCGAAGATTCGGTCTACCTCGTCGCGCTGCCGGCCGCGCACAACTTCCCGATGAGCTCGCCCGGCGCGTTCGGCGTGTTCCATGCCGGCGGCACCGTGGTGCTGTCGCCCTCGCCCGCGCCCGAAGCGGCGTTCGCGCTGGTCGCGCGCGAGCGTGTGACCGACGTCGGCCTGGTGCCGCCGCTGGCGCTGCTGTGGGCGCAGGCCGCGGCCAGCACGCCGCACGACCTGTCCAGCCTGCGCGTGCTGCAGGTCGGCGGCGCCAAGCTCACGCCCGAGGCCGCGCGCCGCGTGGTGGCCGGCCTGCCGGCCCGCCTGCAGCAGGTCTTCGGCATGGCAGAGGGCCTGGTCAACTACACGCGGCTGGACGACGACGAGGACACCATCCTCGGCACGCAGGGCCGCCCGATCAGCCCCGACGACGAAGTGCTGGTGGTGGACGACGCCGGCAACCCCGTGCCCGAGGGCGAGGTGGGCTACCTGCTCACGCGCGGCCCCTACACCATCCGCGGCTACCACAACGACGACGCCGCCAACGCGCGCAGTTTCACGGCCGATGGCTTCTACCGCACCGGCGACATGGTGCTGCGCCGGCCCGGGGGCTACCTCGTGGTGCAGGGCCGCGCGCACGACCACATCAACCGCGCCGGCGAGAAGATCTCGGCCGAGGAGGTGGAAGACCACCTGCTCGCGCACCCGCAGGTGTTCGACGTGGCCGTGGTCTCCATCCCCGACGAGTACCTGGGCGAACGCATCTGCGCCTTCGTGATCCCGCGCGGCGACGACAGCAGCAGCAAGCCGCGCCCGCCCGAGATCAAGGCCTGGATGCGCGGACGCGGCGTGGCCGCCTTCAAGATCCCCGACCAGATCGTCTTCGTGGCCGCCTTCGACCAGACGGCGGTCGGCAAGACCAGCCGCAAGGAGCTGCGCGCGCGGCTGCGCGCCGACTTCCTGTCCAAGCAATGAACGCCGCCGCCGACCCCACCCACGCCATGGTGGCCGCGCTCGACACGCTGCCCCCTGGCTGCAGCTGGGCCGCCGTGCGCCATGTGCGCGAGCAGGCCGCCTACCACGGCGTGCGCAACGACCAGCCACTGGGCAACGGCAGCGCGCACGACGAAGGCGCCATGTGCGAGGTCATGGTCGACGGCCAGATCGGCTATGCGGGCACGGCCGACACCAGCACCGAAGGCCTGCGCGCCGCACTGGCCCGCGCCGCAGCCACCACGCGCGCCGCCGCCGCCCAGCGGCTGCATGCCTTCGACCAGGCCCAGCGCCCGCCCGTGCAGGGCCGCTTCGCCAGCGCCCACCGCGAGCCGCTCGCCGGCGCCGACACCGCCCGCGTGCTGGCCTACCTGCTGGCCGCCAGCGCTGCGATGCGCAGCGACGATGCGCGCCTCGTCACGCGCAACGCCCACGCCTCGCTGGTGCAGACGCAGCAGCGCTACCTGTCCACGAACGGGGCCGACCTCGACCAGCGCTGGCAGTTCGTCGACATCGGCCTGCAGGCCACCGCCGCCGAAGGCATGCAGTCGCAGACGCGCAGCTGGTCGCGCACCGGCCAGTGGGGCGCCGAGGCCCTGGACCTGGCGCAGGCCGGGTCCGAGGGCCGCCGCATCGCGCACGAGGCGCTGGTGCTGCTGCAGGCGCCCGACTGCCCGACCGGCCGCATGGACCTGCTGCTGATGCCGGACCAGATGATGTTGCAGATCCACGAATCCATCGGCCATCCGCTGGAGCTGGACCGCATCCTCGGCGACGAGCGCAACTACGCCGGCTGGAGCTTCGTGCAGCCCGGCGATTTCGGCGTGCTGCGCTACGGCTCGCCGCTGATGAACGTCTGCTTCGACCCCGGCCGCGACCATGCGCTGGCCAGCTACGGCTGGGACGACGCCGGCAACCCCGCCCGGCGCGAACGGCTGATCGAGCACGGCATCCTGCGCCGCGGGCTGGGCTCGCTGGAATCGCAGGCCCGCTCGGGGCTGCCCGGCGTGGCGAACTTCCGCGCCAGTTCCTGGAACCGCGCACCGATCGACCGCATGGCCAACATCGACCTCGAACCCGGCGATGCAACGCTGGACGAACTGATCGCGCAGGTCGACGACGGCATCCTGATGGCGACCAACCGCTCCTGGTCCATCGACGACTACCGCAACAAGTTCCAGTTCGGCTGCGAATGGGGCCAGCGCATCGAACGCGGACGGCTCACCGGCGTCGTGCGCAATCCCAACTACCGCGGCGTCACCGTCGACTTCTGGAACCGCCTGGCCGGCGTCGGCCGCGACGACGCGGCCTACGGCACGCCGTACTGCGGCAAGGGCGAGCCGAACCAGATCATCCGCGTCGGCCACGCCGCGCCGCCCTGTCTGTTCCGCGGGGTCGAGGTGTTCGGGGGAGGCGCATGAGCGATGTCGAGGTACTGCAGGAGGCACGGTTCGCGCGGCTGGCCGATGCGCTGTTCGACGTGCTGGCGCCGGGCGAGGCGCTCGCGCTCAACCTCGACGCCGAAGACAGCCTGTTCCTGCGCCTGAACGCCGGCCGGCTGCGCCAGAACACCGAGGTGCAGCAGGCCCGGCTCGCGCTGCTGCTGCAGCGCGACGGCCGCAGCGTGGAGTGCAGCGGCGTGCTGTCGGGCCGGCCCGCGCGCGATCTGCCCGCGGTGCTGGCGCTGCTGGCGCAGGCGCGTGCGCAGGCCGCGCAGCTGCCGCCCGATCCCCACCTGGTCGCGCTGCGCGACGAAGGCCGCAGCCACGCGCAGTTCACAGGCAACCTGCCGAGCGCCGCGCAAGTGCTGCACGCCATGGCCGCGCACGCCGGCACGCTGGACCTGGCCGGCCTGTACGCCGGCGGCAGCGTGGTGCGCGGCCACCGCAGCTCGTGCGGCAGCGCGCACTGGTTCGGCACGCAGAGCTTCTTCCTGGACTATTCGCTCTACGAAGGCCAGCGCGCGGCCAAGGGCGTCTACGCCGGCACGGCCTGGGAGCCCGAGGCCTGGTCCACGCACCTGGCCCACACCGCGGCGCAGCTGGCCCTGCTGCGCCGGCCAGCGCAGCACGTGGCCCCGGGCGCCTGGCGCACCTGGCTGGCGCCGCAGGCCTTTGCCGAACTCGTCGGCATGCTGGGCTGGCGCGGCCTGTCGGCCGACGCGTGGAAGCAGGGACGCAGCCCGATGAAGCGCCTGATCGAAGGCGAGCTGCAGCTCTCGCCGCTGCTGCAGCTGGACGAGAACTTCGGCATGGGCCTGGCGCCGCGCTTCAACAGCCGCGGCGAGACCAGCCCCGAACGCCTGCCGCTGCTGGCCGGCGGCCGGCTGCAGAACCTGCTGGTCAGCGCGCGCACGGCGCGCGAGCACGGCCTGGTCGCCAACGGCGCAGACGCCGGCGAGTTCCTGCGCGCGCCGGATATCGCACCCGGCAGCCTGGCGCAGGACGCCGTGCTGCAGGCGCTCGGCACCGGCCTGTACGTGGCCAACCTGCACTACCTGAACTGGAGCGACCCGGCCTCGGCCCGCGTGACCGGCATGACGCGCTATGCCTGCTTCTGGGTGCAGGACGGCGAGATCGCCGGCCCCCTGGCGGCCGACCTGCGCTGGGACCAGAGCCTGTACGAGGCGCTGGGTCCGCAGCAGCTGCTGGCACTGTCGCGCGAGACCGAGATCGCGCCGGCCACCTCCACCTATTCGCAGCGCGCCCTGGGCGGCATGCGCGCCCCCGGCGCGCTGGTCGAGGGCTTTCGCTACACGCTTTGAGATGAACCGAACATGAGCACCCTGACCCTGGAACGCATGCACGCCGACGTGGCCCGCATGCTGCGCGAAGACCCCGCCGACATCGGCCTGGACGACAACCTCATGGACTGGGGCCTGGACTCCATGCGGCTGCTCAACCTGGTGCTGGCCTGGAACGAAGGCGGCCTGCAGCTGGACATGTCGGAGATCGGCGCAGAGACGACGCTGAATGGCTGGTGGAGATTGGTCCAGCAGCGGCAGGCATGACGGCTGAACCGCGCGACGCCGCGCACTGGCCGCTGACCGAAGCGCAGAACGGCCTGTGGTACGCGCAGCAGCTCGACCCGGCCAACCCGGCCTTCAACTGCGGCCACGCGCTGTGGATCGACGGGCCGCTCGACGTGGCAGCGTTCACGGCCGCCGCCGAGCAGGCCGCTGCCGAATGCGAGTCGCTGTGCCTGGCACTGCGCGACACGCCCGACGGCCCACAGCAGTGGATCGATCCAGCCCGCCGACCGGCCCTGCAGACCATCGATCTCTCGGCCCACACCGACGCGGCCGAGCGCGCGCTGGCCGCGATGGGCGCGGACATGCAGACGCCTCTGGAGCCCACGCGCGACGCGCTCGCGGTCCAGCGCCTGTACCGCCTCGGCCCCGCGCGCCACTGCTGGTACCAGCGCGCCCACCACCTGGCCAGCGACGGCTACGGCATGGCGCTGTGGAGCCAGCGCCTGGCCGAGCTGTACACCGAGCGCGTGGCCTGTGCGCCCGCGCGCCAGCCGCTCGCCCCGTTCGCGCAACTGGTCGCCGAAGACGCGGCCTACCGCAACTCGCCCAAGCGCGCGCAGGACGCCGCCCACTGGCGCGATGCCTTGACGCCCGTGCCCGAGGTGGCCGGCCTGGCGACAGGAAGAGCCCATGCCTCCCACACCTGCCACCGCCAGAGCGCGCCGCTGCCCGCGGACCTGCGGGCCTCGCTGCTGGCCAAGGCCCAGGCGCTGGACACCAGCTGGCCCGACCTGCTGACCGCCTGGACCGCGCTGTACTGCCTGCGCATGGCCACGGCCGAATCCACCGTGCTGGGCATCCCGTTCATGGGCCGGCTCGGCAGCGCGGCATCGCGCGCCAGCGCCACCACCATGAACGTGCTGCCGCTGGCAGTGCGCGCCACGCCGGGCCAGCCGCTCGCGGACTTCACGGAGCAGCTGGTGCGTGCGCAGAGCCGCGCGCGCCGCCATGGCCGCTACCGCAGCGAGCAGTTGCGCCGCGACCTGAACCTGCTGGGCGGCCAGCGCCGGCTGCATGCCGCGCTCATCAACGTGCAGCCCTTCTACAAGCCGCTGGCATTGCCCGGCCTCTCGACGCGGCTGGAGATCCTGGGCACGGGGCCCATCGACGACCTGACCATCGGCTGGCGCGGCGACGGCGTGCAGCAGCTGGCGCTGGAGATCGAGGCCAACCCCGCGCTCTACAGCGAAGCCAGCGTGGCCGGCCACCTGGCGCGGCTGCCCGAGTTCCTGCGCAGCGCGCTCACGGCCCATGCGGTGGACGACATGCCGCTGGCCAGCCCCGCCGAGGCGCAGCGCCACCTGTTCGCGCTGAACGCCACCGAGCATGCCGTGCCGGCCACCACGCTGGCCGCGCTGATCGAGGCGCAGATGGCGAAACAGATGGCGGAGCGGCCCGAAGCCACCGCGCTGGAGTTCGAAGGCCAGGCGCTGACCTATGCCGAGCTGGAGCAGCGCTCGCGTGCACTGGCCTGCACGCTGCGCGCGCGTGGCGTGGGGCCGGACCGGCTGGTGGCCGTGGCGTTGCCGCGCTCGCTGGAGCTGGTGGTCGCGCTCGTGGCCGTGCTGCGCGCGGGCGGCGCCTACCTGCCGCTGGACCTGTCGCACCCGCCCGAGCGTCTCGCGCGCGTGGTCGGCCTGTCCAGGCCCGTCTGCGCGCTCGTGCGTGCCGAGGACGCGGCGCGCCTGCCACCCACGCTCACACGCCTGCGCACGGCCGACTGGCCGCAGCAGACGGATGCCATGCTGGACGCGCCGCCCGCCCCCGTGGACGCCGCCTACGTGATCTACACCTCGGGCTCCACCGGCGAGCCCAAGGGCGTGCTGATCGCGCACCAGGCCATCGTCAACCGGCTCGAATGGATGCGCCAGCACTACGGCTTCACGCCCGACGACCGCATCCTGCAGAAGACGCCTGCCACCTTCGACGTCTCGGTCTGGGAGTTCTTCCTGCCGCTCGTGACGGGCTGCACGCTGGTCATCGCGCCGCCCGGGGCGCACCGCGACCCGGCCGCGCTCGCACAGATCATCCGTGGGCAGCGCATCACCACCTGCCACTTCGTGCCGTCCATGCTGGCCGCCTTCCTCGCGCACCCGGCCGCGCGCGGCCTCGTGGTGCAGCGCATCTTCTGCAGCGGCGAAGAATTGCCCGCCCCGCTGCGCGACCGGCTGCACGCCACGCTCACGGCCGAGTTGCACAACCTGTACGGCCCGACCGAGGCCGCCGTCGATGTGAGCTGGTGGCCGGCCTTGGCCGACGACCGCAGCCGGCCCGTGCCGATCGGCCTGCCGGTCTGGAACACGCGGCTCTACGTGCTGGACGCCCGCATGCGCCCGCTGCCCCCGGGCGTGGCCGGCGACCTGTACCTGGGCGGCGTGCAGCTCGCGCGCGGCTACCTGGGGCGCGACGACCTCACGTCCGAGCGCTTCCTGCCCGATCCGCACCGCGCGGGCGAACGCCTCTACCGGACGGGCGATCTCGCGCGCTGGCGCGCCGAGGACGGCGCCGTCGTCTTCCTCGGGCGCAGCGACCACCAGGTCAAGCTGCGCGGCCTGCGCATCGAGCTCGGCGAGATCGAGGCGGCGCTGCACGGCACCGGCCTGGTGGCGCGCGCCGAGGTCATGCTGCGCGAGGACACGGGTGGCCAGGATGGAGAACGGCGCCTGGTGGCCTACGTTCAGCTGAGCAGCGACGGTGCCGCGGCTTCGGCCGGGGAACTGCGCGAGCGCCTGGCCGCGCGCGTGCCCGACTACATGCTGCCCGCGGCCATCGTGCCGCTGTCCGACTGGCCCGTCACATCCAACGGCAAGCTGGACCGCCAGGCCCTGCCGGCGCCGCGCTTCGCCGACGGCGCCGCGGCCGGCCGGGCGCCGCAGACCGCCACCGAGGTGGCCGTCGCCGCACTGTTCGCCGAGTTGCTGCGCCTGCCGGCCGGCACCGCGGTGGGCGCCGACGCCGATTTCTTCAGCCTGGGCGGCGACTCGCTCTCGGCCGTGCAGCTGCTGCTGCAGATCGAGGAGCGCTGGCACCGCAACCCGGGCCTGGGCTCGCTGTTCGAGACACCCACCGTGGCCGCGCTGGCCGCCGCCATCGACGGCGAGGCGGTGCGCTTCGACAACGGGCTCAAACCGCTGATCCGGTTGGCCGCCGGCGATGCGGGACAGGCCCCGCTGTTCGTCGTGCACCCGGCCGGCGGCATCGCCTGGGGCTACCGGCTGCTGGCGCGCGCGGTGAGCCGGATGGCCCCCTCGCGCAGCGTCTGGGGCCTGCAATCGCCGGCCTTGGCGCCCGAGCATCCGCTGCCGGGCGGCATCGAAGCGCTGGCCCAGGACTACGCCGCGCGCGTGGCCGCGCTGCAGCCGCTGGGACCCATCCACCTGGCCGGCTGGTCGGTGGGCGGCATCATCGCGCAGGCCATGGCCGTGGCCCTGCAGCAGATGGGGCGCCAGGTCGGCCTGGTCGCACTGCTGGACGCCTACCCGGCCGACTGCTGGCGCGACGAGCCCGAGCCCACGCCGCTGCAGGCCCTGCGGGCGCTGCTGGCCATCGCCGGCCACGACCCCGAAGGCCACCCCGACCTGGACACGCGCGACAAGGTGGTGGACTTCCTGCGCGCGGGCGACACCGCGCTGGGCAACCTGCCCGCGGCCGCGCTCGAAGGCGTGGTGCGCGTGGTGACCGATACCAACCGCCTGATCCGCCAGCACCGCCACCAGCGCATGGCCGGCACGCTGACCCATGTGCGCGCCGCGCGCGACCATGCCGGCAAGCCCCAGCTGCAGGCCGCGCGCTGGAGCGCTTACGCCGGGCGCGTGGACACCCTGGAAGTGCCGCTGCTGCACGCGCAGATGACGGGCGCCGAGGCCACCGCATCGATCGCACCGCTGCTGGCCGCCAGGATGGCGCAGGCGGACATGCAGGCATGATGCGCGAGGACCTTGCCCGGCCTGCGCAGCAGGCCGCCGATGGCGGCACGCGCATGCTGCTGCTGTCGCGCGAAGGCGGCCTGCTCAGCGAAGGCCTGCAGGCGCAGCTGGCCGTGCCGGCGGCGCAGCTGGGCAGCGCGGTCGCACAGCACTTCGCGGGCGCCGCAGCCGATGCCAGGCTGGTCGGCGCCCTGCCATTCGACCGCAGCGCGCCCGCGCACCTGCTGGCGCCGCGCCGCGTGCGCGACGCCGGCACCGCCGCCGCCTGGCTGCACTGCATGGCCGGCCAGGCCCAGGCGCCGCAAGGCTGGTCGCTGCAGGCCGAGCCCGGGCGCGCCGGCTACGCGGACGCCGTGGCCAGGGCCGTGCAACGCCTGCAGGGCGCGGCCCCTGGCGGCACGGGCCTGCACAAGGTGGTGCTGGCCCGCACGCTGCGCGCGCGCAGCGCTACGCCCATCGACCCCTGGTGGCTGGCGC
This sequence comes from Pseudorhodoferax sp. Leaf274, assembly GCF_001422445.1. Lineage (GTDB taxonomy): Bacteria > Pseudomonadota > Gammaproteobacteria > Burkholderiales > Burkholderiaceae_C > Pseudorhodoferax. The sequence goes on along the minus strand of NZ_LMNA01000029.1, from coordinate 68,828 downwards.
GGCGCCTGGCCGGCGACCCGGGCGTGCTGCGCTACGTGCTGCCCCTGCAGACCGCCGATGCCGCGCCGGCCTGGCTGGTCGGCGCCACGCCCGAGCTGCTGCTGTCGCGCCGCGGCGCGGCCATCGCGAGCGAGCCGCTGGCCGGCTCCGCTGCGCGCGGCCCGGACCTGGCCGCCAGCGAAGCCCGCGCCGAGGCCTTGCGCCGCTCGGCCAAGGACCTGGGCGAGCACCGCTACGTGGTGCAGGCCATCGCCGACCTGCTCGCGCCGCTGTGCCGCCAGCTGCGCGTGCCGGCCACGCCCGCGCTGCACGCCACGGCCAGCATGTGGCACCTGGGCACGCGCATCGAGGGCGAGCTCAAGGACGCCTCGCCCGGCGGCCTGCCGCAGTCTTCCAGCGCCGCACTGGCTGCGCTGCTGCACCCCACGCCGGCCGTCTGCGGCACGCCGCGCGCCGCGGCCGCCGCGCTCATCGCCCAGCTGGAACCCGTGCCGCGCGGCTTCTACGCCGGCGCCGTCGGCTGGTGCGATGCGGCCGGCGACGGCGCGTGGCATGTGGCGCTGCGCTGCGCGCACGTGCAGGGCCACGAGGCCCGCCTGTTCGCCGGCGCCGGCATCGTCGCCGACTCCGCACCCGCGCTGGAGGCCGCCGAGACGCGCGCAAAATTCAATGCCATGCTCAACGCGCTCGGCATCGACCCCGCGCTCCTGTCACCGGACCTATGACCGACACCCCACGCCGCCTGCCCAGCATCCCTGCCTACGCGCTGCCGCGCGCCGATGAACTGCCGCCGTCGCGCGCGCCCTGGCGCCTGGACGCCTCGCGCGCCGCGCTGCTCGTGCACGACATGCAGGACTACTTCCTCGCCGCCTTCCCGCCCGCGGCCGAGCCGCTGCAGACTGCCGTGGCCCATCTTGCGCAGCTGCTGGCCTGGGCCCGCCAGGCCGGCGTGCCGGTGTTCTACACGGCCCAGCACGGCAACCAGGACCGGCGTGACCGCGGACTGCAGGCCGAGCTGTGGGGCCCCGGCATGCGCGCCCTGCCGGAGCACGAACGGATCGTGGCAGCGCTGGCGCCGCAGGCCGGCGACCACGTGCTGACCAAGCACCGCTACAGCGCCTTCCAGCGCAGCAACCTGGAGACGCTGATGCGCGTGCGCGGCCGCGACCAGCTCGTCATCACGGGCGTCTACGCCCACATCGGCTGCCTGTGCACGGCCGGCGAAGCCTTCCAGCGCGACATCGAGCCGTTCTTCGTGGCAGACGCGCTGGCCGATTTCTCGCGCGAGAAGCACGACATGGCGCTGCAGTGGGTGGCGGCCACCTGCGGGCAGGTGCTGACCACCGCGCAACTGCTGGCGGCGGACTGACCATGCACGCACGCCACCGCACGGCCCTGCTGGCTTGCGCAGCGGTCTTCGCGCTGCACGCACCGCTGGCGCAAGCCCAGAGCCCCCATCCGCTGCTGTCGCCGCCTGCCGCGCAGCGCTACCCGCAGGAACTGGCCAAGGAGATGCAGCGCATCGCCGGCGGCACCGCGGCGCAGGAACGCGCCAAGGCGCTGGTCGCCGCGCTGCAAAAGACCCTGGCCCAGCCGCGCGAAGGCATCCGCACCGTCGTGGTGCCCGAGCGGCCCATCGCCGGCCAGCTGTCGGCCGTGGCCATCGTGCCGCCCAGCAGCAAGCCCGGCGTGCCCATCGGCGTGTGCCTGCAGCAGGGTGTGGTGGCCGAGGATGGCCAGATGACGCACACCAACATCGGCATGCTGCAGATCGCCAGCGACGGCTCCGTCGCGCCGCACCTGTGGACCGGCGAGCGCGTCGGCGCCGAGGTGGACGGCAAGCTGCAGGCCGCCTGCGCGCCCTACCGCGCCGGCTACATCGAGTACATCCGGAGCGCGGCGCCGGGCTGATGGCCTACTGCCGCGGCCCGTACTTCATCTCGCGCAGTTCCCCTTCGCGGAACTGCAGGATGGTGATGAACTGGCCGATGCCGGGCTTGTAGGTCCACTCCTCGACCATGTCGCAGGCCACGTGCGGTGGCCGGCCGATGGTGCTGGGCGCGATGCCGATCGGCTTGCAGAAGCTGTCCTTGGCGGCCGGGGCGCCGCACTTGGACTCGATCACGAACTTGGTCTCGCCGATCTGGGCGAAGTCGCGGCCGCAGCGCAGGGATTGGGCGCTGGCCTGGGCTCCCCAGGACAACAGCACACATGCCAGGATCAAGGGTTTCAGCATGGCAGCGTTCCTTCCTTCTCTTGCAACCGATGGTAAGCCGCCCTTGCGCTTGCCCTGCCCTGCACCGTGCACATGCCATCTGTGGCAAGCTTGACCCACCCGCCACCGCGCCTCATCACGCCATGTCCATTCCGCTCGAATCCCTGGAGACAGAACTCCTGCGTTTGCCGACCGCCGAACGCGCACGCCTGCTCGACCGGGTGGTTGCCAGCCTGGATGCGGACGCCGACCGCGATCGCGCCTGGGATGCCATTGCCGCCAGCCGCGACGCCGAGATCTCCGACGGAACAGCCGCCGAAGTCGATGGGCTCGCGTTCACGGCGCAGCTGCGCGAAGAATTGAAGTGAGCTTCACGCTGCATCGCGCAGCGGGGCAGGACTTGGCCGAGGCCGCCCGCTTCTACCGGCATGAGGCTGGACGCGGCGTTGCACTGCGCTTCCTGGCCGAATTCGACAGGGTGGCCCTGCTTCTGGCCCGCGAGCCGGGCCTGGGAACGCCCACCAGCGAAGAACGACGCTGGTTTCCGATGCATGGGTTTCCCTATTCCCTGATCTACCGCGAGGCCGACGCGGGCGTGCGGATTCTGGTCATCAGACACCAGCACCGCGATCCGGCCTACGGCAGCACACGCCGCTGAGCGAAGGCCAGCGGTGCGCCACGCGCCGCCTCAAGCCCGCAGCACCTGCGCCAACGCGGCATCGAACGCCGCGGGCCGCTCGTACTGCACCCAGTGCCCCGCATCGTCGACCAGCGTCAGCCCCTGGAACCGCGGGCCCCGCGCAAACGCCTCGGCCAGCCGGTCCATGCGGCCGCTGTAGAGCACGTCCTCGCGACCGTAGATCGCCCAGACCGGGCAGCGCACCTGTTGCAGCGCGTCCTTGAGCGCCTCGGTGCGCGCCAGCCGGCGCCGCTGCATGCGGTCGCGCACCACGTTGGCGGTGTGCAGGGCCAGCGCGAGCGCGTCGATGGCCTCGGGCCGGTACAGCATCAGCACCGCGAGGTTGTGGCGGTGCACGGCCGCGCGTGCGGCGTCATCGTCCAGGTGGCGCCAGCCGCGCAGCACGATGGCGCCGGCATCGGACACGCCCATGGCGGGCGCGCCGACCAGCACCAGCCGCGCCGCGCGCGCCGGATGCGCCGCCGCGAGCAGGCCGGCCGTGAGGCCGCCGAACGAGAAGCCGACCAGGTCGCAGCGCTGGGCGCCCAACAGTTCGGCCAGGCCCTGCTCCAGAGCAGGTGCCACGTCGTCGGCATCGCCGCCGCCCGGCGGGCGCGCGGAGTCGCCGAAGCCCGGCAGGTCGGGCACCAGCACCTGGCGGCCCGAGGCGACCAGCGCGTCGATGTTGCGCACCCAGTGCATCCAGCTGCCGCTGCCTCCGTGCAGCAGCACCACGGGACCGGCGGCACCGGCATCGGCAGGGCCCCAGCGGTGCCACTGGATGTGGCCATCGCCGCACGGCGTCTGCAGGGCTTGGGCGGCGGCCTGAAGCCGCGGGATCGGATCGGGAAGAACGGACATCGCCGGTTTATACCGCCGGGCCTTTCACGCCCATGTCACCGGCGCTCACGAACATGACGGCTTTCCTCTTTCCGAACGATCTGGAGTGGCGATGACGATGTGGCGAAAAGCGATGGTGGCCTCGGCAGTGGCGGGCGTGTTGGCAGGCTGCGGCGGGTCCGATGACGACGGCAAGCCGATGGACCTGACCATCCTGCACATCAACGACCACCATTCCACGCTGGAGAGCAAGAGCAAGACGCTGCAGCTCTCGGCCGGCGGTGCCGCACCGCAGGCCGTGACCGTGGACGCCGGTGGCTTTCCGCGCGTGACGGCCGCCATCGCGGAACTGGCGGCGCAGTCGCCCAACGTGCTCAAGCTGCACGCCGGCGATGCCCTGACGGGCACGCTCTACTTCAACCGCGCAGGCGCCGACGGCGAGGCCGACGCCGCCATGATGAACACGGTGTGCTTCGATGCCTTCACGCTGGGCAACCACGAGTTCGACAAAGGCGACAGCGGGCTCAAGGGCTTCATCGACCGCCTGCACGCGGGCAGTTGCAAGACGCCGGTGCTGAGCGCCAACGTGCGGTTCGGCGCCAACTCGGCACTGAACGCGAGCCGCGCGCCGGGCCTGGTCAACGCGTCCACGGTGGTCGAGCGCGGCGGCCAGAAGATCGGCATCGTCGGCCTGACGATCGCCGGCAAGACCAAGGCATCGTCCAGCCCCGACGCGGACACGACTTTCGAGGACGAGGCCGTGGCCGCGCAGCGCGAGATCGACAGGCTGCGCGCGCAAGGCATCGACAAGATCATCGTGATGAGCCACATCGGCTACCAGTACGACCAGCAGGTCATCGCCAAGCTGTCGGGCGTGGACGTGGTGGTGGGCGGCGATTCGCACACGCTGCTGGGCCCGGACCCGCTGGGCACCACCGGCGTGGGCACGCCGGGCGGCGCCTACCCCACGCGGCTGGCCGACAAGGACGGCAAGAACGTCTGCCTGGTCCAGGCCTGGGAGTACGCGCAGGTGGTCGGCGAGCTCAAGGTCAGCTTCGACGCCAAGGGCGAGGTCACCGCCTGCAACGGCACACCGCACGTGCTGATCGGCGACAACTACAAGCTGGGCAGCGCCGATGCCACCGCGGCCCAGCGCACGGCGATCGCCGCCAGCGTGGCGGCCACCGGCTTCCTGCGCGTGACGGCGCCCCAGGCCGCGGCCACGGCCGTGCTGCAGCCGTTCAAGGACAAGGTGGCAGTGTTCAACCAGACCCGGGTGGCGGTGGCGCCGCAGGAACTGTGCTCGCGCCGCGTGCCGGGCGGCCCGGGCTCGCCCGACTACAGCCGCTCCAGCGCGGCCTGCACCGCCGAGGGCAGCGTGGGCGTGCGCGGCGGCGACATCCAACAGCTGGTGGCCCAGGCCTACCTGGAGGTCGCGAACAGGAACTATGGCGGCGCCGACATCACGCTGCAAAGCGGCGGCGGCGTGCGCGTCCCGCTGCTGGACACGGTGACGGCGGCGCAGGCGATCCAGGTGCTGCCGTTCGGCAACATGCTGTTCCGCCTCGACGTGACGGGCCAGGAGGTCAAGGGCATGCTCGAAGACGGCCTGGAGGCGGTCTACGGCACGGGTGGATCGACCGGCCCCTACCCCTACACGGGCGGCATGCGCTTCGACGTGAACGCCACCGCGGCATTCGGCAACCGCGTGACCGGCATCGAGGTGCGCGACCAGGCCACCGGCAACTGGGTGGCGCTGGACGTGGGCAAGAGCTACCGGCTGTTCGTGCTGAGCTTCAACGCGACAGGCGGCGACGGCTACAAGACGTTGGCCGCCGTGCCGGCCGCGCGCCGCCTGGACATCGGCGTGCTCGACGCCGATGTGTTCTTCAGCTACATCGAAGGCCTGCCCAAGGACACGGCGACCGGCCTGCCGGTGCTGGCTCGCCTGCCGCACGGCCTGTACAGCACCAAGTCGTTCACCGGCCCGAACTGAGCCCGCGCCGACCGCCGCCAGCCTATGCCGGCAGCCTGAGCGTGAAGACCACGTAGGGCTCGGCGTAGGCGTGTTCGAGTTCGCCGCCGTGCGCACGCGCGATCTGGCGCGCGATGTACAGGCCCAGCCGCAGGCCGTCCGCGCTGGACCCCAGGCCGGCAGCGCCCGGATGGAAGGGGTCGAACAGCGCGGCCAGCACGGGGGCCGCGATCTCGGGCCCCACGTTGCTGACGTCCAGCACGACGGCGCCGCCCTCGTGGCGCAACTGCACCACCACCGCTTCGTCCGGCGTGCCATGGCGCGCGGCATTGCCGACCAGGCAGGCCAGCAGCTGGCGCAGGCGCGCGGCATGTCCGTTCAGCAGCAGGCTGCGCGGCACCTCGCGGATGAAGCGCTGCGCCGGCTGCGCGGCCTGCGTCTCGTCGACCACGGCATGCAGCAGCTGCGCGAGGTCCACGGGCGCCAGCGGCAGATCCAGGCCGGTGCCGCCGCGCACGCGCGCTGCATCGAGCACCTGGGCCACCAGGCGCTGCATGCGGCCGCCGGCCGGGTCGGGGTCCACGGGCTGGGGCACGTCGCCATCGACGCCCGCGCTCAGCAGCGCCAGCAGGTGGCTGCGCGCGCGGTCCAGGTCGGCGCCACGCGCCGCGCTGGCGCGCGCCAGTTCGCTCAGCAGCGGCCGCGCGATCTCCAGATCGGTCTCGCTCCAGGGCACGCAGCGGCCGCGCACGGTTTCCTTCCAGACGTCGAAGCTGCCCCGCGGCGTGAGCCGCGGCCCCAGCGGGCCATGGCTGTATTCCTTGTCGGGCCGGCCGCCCCAGGCGATGGTCTCGACCTGCTCCTTGCGCAGCAGCACGAGCCAGCCGTCGGCGGCATCGGAAAAGCGCAGCGCCAGGAGGCCGCACCAGCTGCCCAGGGCCTCGCGCAGCGCGGGCGGCATGCCGTCCAGGCTGTCGCACAGCCACATCCCGCCCTGCAGCGGCAACTGCGCGGCCAGGAAAGGCAACAGCTCGCGCGCCGCCTCCACGGAGACACCGGTAGCCGCCAGCACGCGGCCGCGCTCGGCCAGCACCAGGCCGTGGGCCTCGAACATGCCGGTCAGCGCGTCGGCTTCGCGTACCAGGGCCTGCACGCCGTCCTCGGCGTGCAGCAGCGTCTCGATGGCGCGCGCGCGGGCACCCGCGGCAGCGGCCAGACGGGCGGCACTGGCGCGCGCCAGCGCGGTCTGCACGTCGGCCGCCAGCACATGGGCCAGCACGTCGCAGGCGCTGCGCACGCGGTAGGGCACGTGGCGCGGCTGCATGTGGTGGCAGGCCAGCATGCCCCAGAGCCTGCCCTGCACGACGATGGAGATGCTCATGGACGCGGCCACGCCCATGTTCGACAGGTACTCGATGTGCACGGGCGAGACGCTGCGCAGCACGCTGTGCGAAAGATCCAGCGGCGCCGCGTCCGCGTCCAGCGCTTCGATGGGCACGGCCGTGCTGCCCACGTCGACGATGGTGCGCAGCGTGTTGAGCAGGTACAGGCGGCGTGCCTGCGCCGGGATGTCGCTGGCCGGGTAGCGGCGGCCTGCGAAGGGTTCGAGCGCCGGGTCGCGTGCCTCGGTGACGACGTCGCCGCTGTCGTCGTGGCGGAAGCGGTAGGCCATCACGCGGTCGAAGCCGGTCAGCGCGCGCACCTCTTCGGCGGCCACCGCGAGCAAGTCGTCCACCGTGCGCTGGCGCTTCAGGCGCACCAGCGCGCGGTGGCCCTTGAAGGCATCGTCGGCCAGCAACAGCGCGGCCTCGTCGGCCAGCAGCTCCAGCTCCAGCAGCAATAGCCCGCCCAGGCGGTGGCCGATCAGCTCGAACGGCCGGCCGGCCAGTTCCACCTCGATCGCCACCGGCTGCGATTCCGCGGGCTCGGCCGCCAGGCATTCCTGCACCAGGCCGTGCATGGCGGCGTCGGCAGCGAAACAGGTCTGCGCCAGCGGCTGGCCCAGCGCGGGCGCCGCGGCGCCCAGCATCTGCGCGGCATTGGCACTGCGGTGCGACAGGTGGCCATCGGCACCGAACGCCAGCAGCACGCCGTGCGACTGGATGCGGCCCGGGATGTGGATGGGCTCCCGGTCGCAGTTGGAAAGGCCCAGCGGGGCGCCGTCAACGCGCATCCTGGATCCACCCACTGCGCCGAAAGCGCGCCAACAGGTCTTCGAAGGCCCAGCACGCCGCGGCGCTGGCGGCGGCCACGTCGGCCGGCTCCACGAGCGCGGCGCGCAGCGACTGCAGGAAGCCCTTCCAGTGCGCCGCCGTGCCGGCGCCGCGGCCCTCGAGGTAGCGCAGCGGCACCCGCACGCCGGCGCTGCGCAGGCGCTGGTGCAGCACGCGCCCGCCCAACTGCGAGCCTTCGACCACGTACGCCAGGCCCCATGCGGCGGCCTCGGTCTGCACCGGCGGCCGGGCCTGGCCCGCGGGCTCGCCGGCCAGGCCGGCGTCGGCCAGGTCGGCGCGCAGGGGCTCCAGCAGGTCCTGGCCCCAACCGGCACGCTGCAGCGCCGGCATCAGGTCCGACAGCCAGCCGTGCAGCACGCTCAGGTGTGCGTGGTAGTGGTGCAGGGACTGGGTGGCATCGGCCGGCTGGGCCAGCGGCAGCTGGCTGTCGAGTTGGGCATGCAGCGCCTGTGTGGCGCTGCGGAGCGCCAGCACCGGATCGCCCGATGCAATCGCTCCAATGGCGTCGTTTGGCAAGGAAGAAATCGCCTCCAGGCGATGGGAAATCGTAACGGGGGCGATGTTAATGCGGCCTCCTGCACGGGCCTACATCATTTGATGGGCGCCCCCTGCCGCGCCACAGCCATGCTGCGTACCCGGGACGGGGCCGGCGCTCGGCCCATTGGCTACTGCCTGCTGCCTGCTGCCTACCGCCTGCTGGCTATTGGCGCGCGGTGCGCACGTTGGCCGGCGCCGCGCCCGGGTGGCTGGTGCGCCAGGGGTTGATGTCGAGCCCGCCACGCCGGGTGTAGCGCGCATACACGGTCAGCTTCACGGGCCGGCAGCGGCGCCAGATGTCCATGAAGAAGCGCTCGACGCACTGCTCGTGGAACTCGTTGTGGTTGCGAAAGCTCACGATGTACTGCAGCAGGCCCGCCTGGTCGATCTGCGGCCCCGAGTAGCTGATCTGCACGCTGCCCCAGTCGGGCTGGCCCGTGACCAGGCAGTTGCTCTTGAGCAGTCCGGAGGTCAGCACCTCGGTGACGGGCACCTCGTCGAAGGCGGCCGTCAGCAGCGTGGGGTCGGGTTGGTACTGCGTGCACTCCAGGTCGAGCCGGTCCAGGCTCAGGCCGTCGAGCTCGTGGATGGCCTGCTGGTCGAACTGCTCGGGCAGCAGCACGCGCACGCCCACCGTGGAAGGCGTGGCGCTGCCGCGCCAGACGGCCTCGGAGATGTCGGTGCGCAGGCGTGCGCGCACGGCGTCCACGCTGTCGAACCGGGTGTTGGTGAAGCTGCCGAGGTAGAGCTTGAAGGACTTGCTCTCGACGATGTGGGGCGTCTCGCAGGGGATGGTGAACTGCACCAGCGCCACCTGCGGCTTGCCGCGCGGGTTGAGCCAGCTCAGCTCGTAGGCCGTCCACAGGTCGGCGCCGAAGAAGGGCGGTCTTGCACCGGTGCCGTCGACACCGATCTCGGCGCGCTTCTCGGCACGCGCGATCGGGAACAGCAGCGATGCGTCGTACTGGTCGGCATAGGGCGAGGCCTTGCCGAGCGGGGATTGGTCAGGCGAATTCACGTTCTCTGAGCCACTTGGTGGCGATCCATTTTTCACCGGCCAGCACCGGCGAGCCGCCATGCAGGGTGCGGGTGCTCGGGTGCGGACGGTCGTAACTGAAGAAGACGGCGTTGCCGCGCTTGGGCGCGACCTCCAGGTGCACGTCGGGGAACACGGTGCCGCCGCCGCGCTCGGGCTCGCCCAGGTACATCACGAGCGTGCCCACGCGCTGGCCGCCGCGCTGCAGGATGCTGGGCGTGCCGGGCTCGGCGGGGTCGAAGTAGTCGTAGTGCGGCTTGTACTCCGCGCCCGGGCCGTAGCGCAGGATCTGCAGGCCTTCGCCGTTCTCGAGCGGCCAGCGCAGCAGCACGGCGATGCGTTCCTCGATGCGCGTGATGAGATCGGTCTCGCCGCGCTGGAAGAACATGCCGTCGCTGGTGCGGTCGACGTTGATCTCCTCGCCACCGGTCTTGGTGGCCACGGTACGCGAGCGCGCCATGCGCGGGCGCGCCAGGTCGATCAGCGCCTCGCATTCCTCGTCGGACAACAGGTTGCCGAACACCACGATGCGCGGCTGCAGCTGGGCGCTCAGCACATGCACACGGCGGTCGCCGGCCTGCAGGTACAGCGGGGTGTCGTCCAGCGCGGGCTCGGGCACGGTGGCGGCAGGCGGCAGGCCCGCCGCCTGGGCGCTCTGTTCCAGGTGGTCGCGCAGCGTGCTCTCCATGGCCTCTGCGGCCACGCCCTCGTCCCAGCCGGCATCGCGCATGGCCTTGAGCACCGCCTCGGGTGCGTGGCCGGACTGGGCCTGCTCGACGATCCACTGGCGCAGCTGCGGCGTGATGGCCTGGGTCGGTGCGTTGGCGGACATGCGACTCCTTTTTCGCTTGCAGGGTTCAGCCGGCGCGGCGCCGGAACACCAGGCGGTTCGGCTCCGACACATCGGCGTCGTAGGCATAGCCTTCCAGGTCGAACTGGCGCAGCTTGGCCGGCGTGGCGATACGGTGGGTGATGGCGTAGCGCGCCATGAGGCCGCGCGCGCGCTTGGCGAAGAAGCTGACGACCTTGTAGTGGCCGGCCTTGTATTCCTCGAACACGCACTCCACCACCCGGGCCTGCAGGGTCTTGCGGTCCACCGCCTTGAAGTACTCCTGCGAGGCCAGGTTCACGACCACGGGGTGCTTGCTGCCGGCCAGCTCGCCGTCCAGGAACTCGGCCAGGCGCGGGCCCCAGAACTGGTAGAGGTTGCTGCCGCGTTCGGTGGCCAGCGCCGTGCCCATCTCCAGCCGGTAGGGCTGCATGCGGTCCAGCGGGCGCAGCACGCCGTACAGGCCGGACAGGATGCGCACATGCTTCTGCGCCCAGCGCAGGTCTTCCGCGGGCATGTTGCGCGCGTCCAGGCCGCCGTAGACATCGCCGTCGAAGGCCAGCACGGCCTGGCGCGAATTGCGGACCGTGGAGCGCGGGCTGTGCGCCTGGTAGCGCGCCACGTTGAGCGCAGCCAGCTGGTCGGACAGGTCCATCAGGTCGGCGATCTGCCGCGGCGACTTCTCGCGCAGCACGGCGATGAGCTCGGCCGTCTGCTCGGCGAACAACGGCTGGGTGTGCGAGACCGGCGTGGCCGGGCTTTCGTAGTCGAGCGACTTGGCAGGAGACAGCAGGAACAGCATGCGTGGCGTTGGAGGTGCAACCCGAAATTATCCGGCACGCACCGAAGCCCCCACCAGGCGCTACTTCAACCCCAGCAGCCGCATCGCATTGCCCTTCAGGATCCCCGGCATCACCTCGGGCTTGAACCCCGCCTCCTCCGAGTCCTTGAGCCAGCGGTCCGGCGAGATCAGCGGCCAGTCGCTGGCGAACAGCACGCGGTCCTTGAGCATGGTGTTGGCGTACTGGATCAGCTGCTTCGGGAAATACTTGGGGCTCCAGCCCGACAGGTCGATCCAGACGTTGGGCTTGTGCGTGGCCACCGACAGCGCCTCGTCCTGCCACGGGAAGCTCGGGTGTGCCATGACGATCTGCATGTCGGGGAAGTCGATCGCCACGTCGTCCAGGTGCATCGGGTTGCTGTATTCGAGCCGCAGGCCGCCGCCGCAGCGCATGCCCGAGCCGATGCCGCTGTGGCCGGTGTGGAAGATCGCCGGCAGCTTGTGCTCGGCGATGACCTCGTAGATCGGCCAGGCCATCTTGTCGTAGGGGTGGAAGCCCTGCACGGTGGGGTGGAACTTGAAGCCCTTCACGCCATGCTCCTCCACGAGCCGGCGCGCCTCGCGCGCGCCCATCTTGCCCTTGTGCGGGTCGATGCTGGCGAACGCGATCATGATGTCGCTGTTCTTCTGCGCGGCCTCGGCGATCTCCTCGTTCGGGATGCGCCGGCGGCCCAGCTGCGACTCGGCATCGACGCCGAACATCACGAAGCCGATCTTGCGCTCGCGGTAGAAGTCGATGCTCTCCTGGATGGTCGGCCGGCGGCTGGAACGGAAGTACTTGTCGGCGGCGCGGTCGTACTCCTCGCCGTAGTTGTCGAAAGGGTTCCAGCAGCTGATCTCGGCGTGCGTGTGGGTGTCGATGGCGATGAGGTTGGTGCAGTCCACGAAGGTCTCCGTTCTAAGGGTAAGTACCAGCAATCCGGCGGTCGATTTTGCCTTGATTTGGTTATTTTTCATAACCATAATCGATCCACTCCCAGGACGCAATCATGACCCACCCCGACCTCTCCTTCGAACGCCAGGACGACATCGCCATCGTGCGGCTGAACCGCGCCGCCAAGCGCAACGCGCTCAACGACGGGCTGATCCTCGCGCTGCGCGACACCTTCCAGAACCTGCCCGAGGGCGTGGGCGCGGTGGTCATCGATGGTGCCGGCGAGCACTTCTGCGCCGGGCTGGACCTGTCCGAACTCAAGGAGCGCAATGCCGGCCAGGGCGTGCTGCATTCGCGCATGTGGCACCAGGCGCTGGACTGCGTGCAGTCCGGCCCCGTGCCGGTGATCGCGGCGCTGCACGGCGCGGTGGTCGGCGGCGGGCTGGAGCTGGCCAGCGCCTGCCACATCCGCGTGGCCGACGAGAGCACCTTCTATGCGCTGCCCGAAGGCACGCGCGGCATCTTTGTCGGCGGTGGCGGCTCGGTGCGCATCCCCAAGCTGATCGGCGTGGCGCGCATGACCGACATGATGATGACCGGCCGCGTCTACAAGGCCGAGGAAGGCGAACGCGCCGGCTTCGCCCAGTACCTGGTGCCGCAGGGCCAGGCGCTGACCAAGGCCATCGAGCTGGCCAGGCGCATCGCCACCAACGCCCCGCTGACCAACTACGCGTTGATGCACGCCCTGCCCCGCATCGCCGAGCAGCCTGCCGACCACGGCCTGTTCACCGAAGCGCTGATGGCCGGCATCGCCCAGGACGCACCCGCTGCCAAGGAACGCGTGCGCGCCTTCCTGGAAGGCCGCGCCGCCAAGGTCTCCAAGGACTGACTCCCCTCACTTTTTCGGAGGAAGACATGACGAGAACGAACGAGGCTGCCGCCGGCAGCCAGGGCGCAGCCTTGCCCAAATACCGCGCCCTGGCCTTCGGCGTGACCCGCGCCAGCGTGCGCGTGACCGCCGAAGGCGTGCGCTACGTGCAGGCCGAAGCGCCCCTGCAGCCCTATGCGCACCGCATGACGGACCGGCTGCTGCACTGGGCCGAAGCCACGCCCGAGCGGACCTTCATCGCCCAGCGTGCCCGGCTGCCGGATGGCCGGCGCGGCGACTGGGTGCATGTCTCCTACCGCGAGATGCTGGCCAAGGCCCGCGCCATCGGCCAGGCGCTGCTGGCGCGCGGCGTCTCGGCCGAACGGCCCGTGGCCATCCTGGCGGAGAACGGCATCGACCACGCGCTCGTGGCCTTCGGCTGCCTGCTGGTGGGCGTGCCGCATTGCCCCGTGTCGCCGCCCTATGCGCTGGTCAGCAAGGACTTCGAGAAGCTGCGCCACGTGATGGGCACGCTGACGCCGGGCCTGGTGTTCGCCAGCGACGCGCGCTACGGCGCCGCCATCGCCGCCACCGTGCCGGCCGACGTGGAAGTGGTGCTGGGCGAAGGCCAGTTGGAAGACCGCGCCACGACGCCGCTGGCCGCGCTGCTGGCCACCGTGCCCACGCCCGCCGTCGACGAGGCCATGGCCCACATCCACCCCGGCACCATCACCAAGTTCCTGTTCACCTCGGGCTCGACCAAGAACCCCAAGGCCGTCATCAACACGCACCGCATGTGGTGTGCCAACCAGCAGCAGATGCGCCAGTCCATCCCCGCCCTGGGCGACGAGCCGCCCGTGCTGGTGGACTGGCTGCCCTGGAACCACACCTTCGGCGGCAACCACAACGTGGGCATCGCGCTGGACAACGGCGGCACGCTGTACGTGGACGAGGGCAAGCCCACGCCCGGCGGCATCGCCGAGACGCTGCGCAACCTGCGCGAGATCGCGCCCACGGTCTACTTCAACGTGCCCACGGGCTTCGAGGCGATCGCCGACGCGATGGAGACGGATGCCGCATTGCGCCGCAGCCTGCTGTCGCGCGCCCGCATGTTCTTCTATGCCGGCGCGGCGCTGCCGCAGGCCGTGTGGGACAAGCTGCACCGCATCCAGGAGGCCGAGATCGGCGAACGCCTGGTGATGGGCACCGGCCTCGGGATGACCGAATCCGGCCCGTTCGCGCTGTACATCACGCGGCCCGAAGTGGCCACGGGCGACCTGGGCCTGCCGGCCGCCGGCATGGAGCTCAAGCTCGTGCCGACCGACGGCAAGACCGAGATCCGCTACCGCGGCCCCAACGTGACGCCGGGCTACTGGCGCATGCCGGACGCCACGCACGAGTCCTTCGACGAGGAGGGCTTCTTCAGCACCGGCGACGCCGTGGAGTGGATCGACCCGCAGAACCCGCACCTGGGCCTGCGTTTCGACGGCCGCATCGCCGAGGACTTCAAGCTGGCCACCGGCACCTTCGTGAGCGTGGGCCCGCTGCGCGCGAAGATCACGGCCTACGGCGCGCCCTATGTGCAGGACGCGGTGCTGACCGGCATCAACCTCAAGGAGGTCGGCGCGCTGGTCTTCCCGACGCAGGCCGTGCGCGAGCTGGCCCGGCTGCCGGCCGACGCGCCCATGGCCGAGGTGGTCGCGCACCACGCCGTGCAGGCGCATTTCCAGCATGTGCTGGACAAGCTCGCCGCCGACGCCACCGGCAGCGCCAACCGCATCGCGCGTGCCGTGCTCGTGGCCGAGCCGCCGTCCATCGACAAGGGCGAGGTCACCGACAAGGGCTCGATCAACCAGCGCGCCGTGCTCAAGCACCGCGACGCCGCCGTGCAGGCGCTGCACGGTGGCACCCTGCCCCACACCATCACCCCGCGTTGAGGAGAACCGCATGAAGATCGAAGCTGAGGCCGCACTCGTCACGGGCGGCGCATCGGGCCTGGGCGAGGCCACGGCCCGCGAACTGGCCCGCCTGGGCGCCAGGGTGGCGGTGCTGGACCGCAACCTCGAACGCGCGCAGCAGGTCGCGGCCGAGATCGGCGGCACCGCGCACGCCTGCGACATCGCCGACACCGAAAGCGTGGAGGCCGCGCTCGATGCCGCCGCCGCCGCGCATGGCCCGGCCCGCATCCTCATGAACGTGGCCGGCATCGGTTCGGCCAAGCGCATCGTGGGCAAGGACGGCAAGGCCGCGCCGTTGGCCGATTTCGCCAAGGTGATCGGCGTCAACCTGATCGGCACCTACAACATCAGCCGCTTGTTCGCGGCGCGCTGCGCCAGCCTGGCTCCGCTGGACGGCGGCGAACGCGGCGTGATGGTGTTCACGGCCTCGGTCGCGGCCTTCGACGGCCAGGTCGGCCAGCAGGCCTACAGCGCGTCCAAGGGCGGGCTGGTCGGCATGACGCTGCCGATGGCGCGCGACCTCGCGCAGCACGGCATCCGCGTGTGCACCGTGGCGCCCGGCATCTTCGCCACGCCGCTGCTGCTGGAGCTGCCCGAGCCGGTGCAGCAGTCGCTGGCCGCCGCCATCCCGTTCCCCCCGCGCCTGGGCAAGCCCTCGGAGTTCGCCGAGCTGGCCTGCCACATCGTCACCAACGGCCACTTGAACGGCGAAGTCATCCGTCTGGATGGCGCGCTGCGCATGGCCCCCCGCTGATCCACCCCGAGGAGACAACCGCATGCAACACCGCCGCCACTTCCTGCACACCCTGTCCGGCATCGCCGCCATCGGCGCGCTCTCGCCGCTGTCCGCGCTGGCCCAGGCGCTGGACCAGGTCAAGATCATGTATGGCTTTCCTCCCGGCAGCGCGGGCGACAGCGTGGCCCGCCGCGTGGCCGAGAAGCTGGGCGGCACGCCCTACAGCAAGAACCCGGGCTACGTGGAGAACAAGCCCGGCGCCGGCGGCCGCATTGCCGTGGAATCGCTGAAGGCGGCCGTGGCCGACGGCTCGGTGCTGACGCTGGCGCCAGTCTCGGCGCTGGCCGTGTACCCGCACATCTACCCCAAGCTCAGCTACAAGCCCGAGGAGGTCACGCAGGTCTCCATCGGCGCCATCATGTTCCACGGCCTGGCCGTGGGACCGGCCGTGCCGGCCGAGGTGAAGACGCTGAAGGACTTCCTGGCATGGGCCAAGGCCAATCCCGACAAGGCCAGCTACGGCTCGCCGGGCGCAGGCTCCATGCCGCACCTGCTGGGCGCGCTGCTGGGCATCCGCGCGGGCGTGGACCTCAAGCACGTGCCCTACCGCGGCACCGTGCCCAGCATCACCGACCTGGTCGGCGGCCAGATCGCCGCGGCCATGAACCCCAGCGGCGACTACCTGCAGTACATGAAGACCGGCCGCGTGCGTGTGCTGGCCACCTCGGGCAAGAAGCGCTCGCCCTACCTGCCCGACGTGCCGACCTTCACCGAGCTGGGCTACCCCGACGTGACGTCCGAGGAATGGTTCGGCTTCTACGCGCCCGCCAGGACACCGGCCGCCACCATCGCCGCCGCCAATGCCGCCATCAACACGGCGCTGCACGACAAGACCGTCATCGACGCGCTGGCCATCGTGGGCCTGGTGGCGCACGGCAGCACGCCGCAGGAGATGGCGGCCGACCAGAAGGCAGAGTTCGAGCGCTGGGGTCCGCTCGTCAAGCAGATCGGCTTCACGGCCGAGTCCTGACCCCACCCACCACCACTGGAGGAGACACATGAAGAAAAGCACGATTGCATGGCCATGGCGCGCCATGGGCGCCGCGCTGGCCCCGGCCCTGCTGCTGGGCGCCTGCGGCTCGGGCGACGACGACCTGCCGCAACTGGCCGCGGCGACGTCGGCCCAGCTGCTGTCCTGTGCCGACCTGGCGGGCAAGATCGCCTTTGCCAACACCACCATCACGGCGTCGGAAACCATCGCGGCCGGCACGCTCAAGATCGCCGGCAAGGACGTTCCCGAGCACTGCCGCGTGACCGGGCGCATGTACGACCGCGTGAGCGCCGTGGACGGCCAGAGCTACGCCATCGGCTTCGAGATGCGCATGCCCAGGAGCTGGAACGGCCGCTTCTTCTACCAGGCCAACGGCGGCCTGGACGGCAGCGTGGGCACGGCCAGCGGCGGCATCGGCGGCGGCGGCCCGCTGGACACGGCGCTCAACAAGGGCTTCGCCGTGCTCAGTTCGGATGCGGGCCATGCCGGCTCGCTGGGCCCCTTCTTCGGCCTGGACCCGCAGGCCCGGCTCGACTACGGCTACCAGGCCGTGGGCAAGCTCACGCCCATGGCCCGCAGCGCCATCCAGACCGCCTACGGCAAGGCGCCCGACCGCTCCTACCTGGGCGGCTGCTCCAATGGCGGCCGCCATGCCATGGTGGCCGCCTCGCGCTATGCCGACCAGTACGACGGCATCATCGCGGGCAACCCCGGCACGCGGCTGCCACGCGCGGCCATCGCCAACATCGCGGGCGCCAAGACCTATGCGGCCCTGGCGACGACCGCAGGCAACCTGGGCACCGGCTTCACGCAGGCCGAGCGCGCACTGGTGAGCCAGGCCGTGCTGGCCAAGTGCGATGCGCTCGATGGCGCCAGCGATGGCCTGGTGCAGGACACCGCCGCCTGCCAGGGCGCGTTCGACCTGGCCCGCGACGTGCCGACCTGCAGCGGCGCACGCGACGGCACCTGCCTCAGCGCGGACCAGAAGACCCGCATCGCGTCCCTGTTCAAGGGCGCCACGACGGAAAGCGGCACGAAGATCTACGCCAGCTTCCCGTACGACAACGGCCTGCAGACCACGGGCTGGGCCGGCTGGAAGTTCACGAACTCGTTGAGCTTGGACACGGGCGCGGTGGGTTTCGTCTGGCAGGTTCCGCCAGAGGACCGGGCCAGCTTCAACGGCACCACCTTCGCACTCACGGGCAACCTGGACAGCATGCTGGCCAAGGTGCAGGCCACCAACACCACCTATACCGAGAGCGCGCTGTCGTTCATGCAGCCGGTCGACTACGGCAGGCTGCCCGCGCTCAAGGGCCGCGGCGCCAAGCTGATGGTCTACCACGGCACGGCCGACCCGATCTTCTCGAGCGACGACACGGTGGACTGGTACCGGACGCTGCGCCAGGACAATGGCGGCGATGCGTCCAACTTCGCCCGCCTGTTCCTCGTGCCCGGCATGAACCACTGCAGCGGCGGCCCTGCCACCGACCAGTTCGACATGCTCGACGCGCTGGTGAACTGGGTCGAGAAGGGCCAGGCGCCCGAGCGCATCGTCGCCAGCGCGCGCGGCACCGGCAATGCCGGTGGCGTGAACGCAGACGTCCCGGCCGGCTGGGCCGCCGACCGCTCGCGCCCGCTGTGCCCCTACCCCCAGGTGGCCCGCTACAACGGCAGCGGCAGCCTCGAACTCGCCAGCAGCTTCAGCTGCAAGTAAGCCCCTTCCACACCGAACCGCCCATGGACTACCGCCCCCGCCCCGACGACACCCGTTTTCTGCTGCACCAGGTGTTGGGCGCGGGCGGCCAGTGGCGCGCATTGCCGGCCTTCGCCGAGGTCGACGATGCGCTGGCGGACCAGGTGCTGGAAGAAGCCGGCAAGTTCGTGGCCGAGGCCATCGCGCCGCTGAACCGCGGTGGCGACGAGGCCGGTTGCCGCTTCGAAGGCGGGGCGGTCGCCACGCCGCCGGGCTTTCGCGCGGCCTACCAGGCGTTCCGGCAGGCCGGCTGGCCAGCCCTGTCGGCCGACACGGCCGATGGCGGCCAGGGCCTGCCGGCCGTGCTGCAGGCCGTGCTCTACGAATGGCTGTCGGCCGCCAACCAGGGCTTCACGATGGCGCCGGGCCTGCTGCACGGCGCCTATGAGTGCCTCAGGCACCACGGCAGCGCGGAATTGAAGGCGCGCTACCTCGCCAGGATCGCCACCGGCGAGTGGCTGGCCACCATGTGCCTGACCGAGGCCCACGCCGGCAGCGACCTGGGCCTGGTGCGCACGCGTGCCGTGCCGCAGCCGGACGGCAGCCTGCGCGTCAGCGGCACCAAGATCTTCATCTCGGGCGGCGAACACGACCTCTCAGACAACATCGTGCACCTGGTGCTGTGCAGGCTGCCGGACGCACCGCCCGGCCCCAAGGGCCTGTCGCTGGCCCTGGTGCCCAAGCTGCTGGAGGGCGGCACGCGCAACGCCGCCTTCTGCGACCGCATCGAGGAGAAGATGGGCCTGCACGCCAGCCCCACCTGCGCCATGCGCTTCGACGACGCCCAGGGCTGGCTGGTCGGCGAACCCGGCCGCGGCCTCCACGCCATGTTCGTGATGATGAACGCGGCCCGGCTGCACGTGGCGCTGCAGGGCATCGGCATGCTGGACGCGGCCTGGCAGAAGGCGCATGCCTATGCGGCAGAGCGGCGCCAGATGCGCGCGCCAGGCGCGCCAGGGCCCGAGCCCAGCCCGATTGCCGAGCACCCCGCCATCGCGCGCATCCTGGACACCCAGCGCGCCTGGATCGACGGCGCGCGCCTGCTGGCCTACCGCACGGGCCTGCGGCTGGACCTGGCCCGCCACGCCGAAGACCCCAAGGCCCGCGCCGCCGCCCAGCGCTGGTGCGCGCTGGTCACGCCCGTGCTCAAGGCCGCCTGCACGCAACAGGGCTTCGACGGCGCGAGTGCCTGCCTGCAGGTGTTCGGCGGCCACGGCTACGTGCGCGAATGGGGCATCGAGCAGAACCTGCGCGACGTGCGCGTGGCCATGGTCTACGAGGGCACGAACGAGATCCAGGCCATCGACCTGCTCGTGCGCAAGGTGCTGCCCGATGCGGGCGCCGATTTCAGCGCCATGCTGCTGGAGCTGCGCGACGAACTGGACGCCTCGCGCGAGGCCGATGCGGACGCCCAGCGCCGCCTGGCCCAGCTGCGCTACCTGGCCACCAGCGTGGCGATGGCATCCCAGGCCCGACCGCGCCTGGCCTACGAGGTGGCCGACGACTTCCTGCGCGTGACCGCGCTGGCGCTGCTGGCCTGGGCCTGGGCGCGCATCGAGGCCAGCGCGGCGGGCGACGCGCGCTGGACGCAGCCCGCCGCGGCCTTGCGCCGTTGGGTGCTGCCGGAATTCGACATGCGGCTGACGATGGTCAAGCAGGCGGCGCAGGCCGTGGCCCAGGCGGCGGCTGGCTGAGCGCCACAATCGCCCGCATGGCCCGCGCACGCAAGACTTCGACGCCTCCCGCCCCCTCCACCGCCGAGCCGCTGGACACCAGTGTGCTCGAAGGCCTGATCGGCTACAACGCGCGCCGCGCATCCATCGCCATCGGCGCCATGTTCTTCGAGCGCATGGCGCCTTACGGCCTCACGCAGGCCGACTTCTCGGTGCTGGCGCTGCTCGCGCACAACCCCGGCGCCACCTCGCGCCAGCTTTGCGCCACGCTGGACATCCTGCCGCCCAACTTCGTGAGCCTGATCGCCGCACTGGACCGGCGGGGCCTGATCGAGCGCCGCCCGCACCCGCGCGACGGCCGCGCGGTGGGCCTGCACCTGACGCAGGCCGGCCATGTGCTGGCGCAGGAAACCGAGAAGGTGGTGGTGGAGATGGAGAACGAGGCGGCCGGCCGCCTGAGCGCGCGCGAGCGCGTGACGGTGCAGCGCCTGCTGCAGCGCTTCTACCTGCCCGGCAACGCCGGGGGCGGGGGCCGCTGAAGCCGGCGGCCCGTGCCGCGGCGCTTCAGCCGCCGATCACGCCGCAGGCGATGCGGGCCCCGCCACCGCCCAGCGGCGCCGGGTGGTCGGCGTGGTTGTCGCCGCCCGCATGCACCATGAGCGCGCGCTGGCGCACGTCCGCCAGCTTGAGCCGCGGGCCCAGCACCGGCGCGGTGGCGCTGCCATCGGCCGCGACGAACAAGGGCGGCAGGTCGCCCAGGTGGCCGTCGCCCCAGGGTTCGCCATGCTTCTTGGTGCCTGCGGGGTCCAGGTGCCCGCCGGCGCCCCCTGCCGGCACGACGTTGCCGGCGCTCTCGCTGGGAGCGCACGAGGGGTTCTCGTGCACATGGAAGCCGTGCAGGCCGGGCGGCAGGCCCTTGAGCGCGGGGTAGAAGGCCAGGCCGTAGGGCGTCTCGACGATGCGGACAGTGCCCACGTCGGCGCCGGCGCCCTGCTTCTCGGCGATCTGCAGGGGCACGCTGATCTCGGCGGCCGAGGCCAACGATGCGGCCAGCAGCACGGCGGCTGCAACCATGGTGTGTTTCATCCAAAACTCCTGGGAAGTACGCTGCGAACGATGGGATGGCTGGGTGCCACGCCTGGGCTTGGCATGCGGAACGGCGCCCGCGGCACGGCCTGGCTGGCGGCATGATACGCAGGGTGCCGCCGGCCCGCGGCAGGCATCCCGCCGGTGGCCGGTGGCCGATGCGACACGGCCTAAAATCCCGGCCTTCGCGTTCTGCCCCGCGGCGCCCCACGGACGCCGCCTCCCGTCTGGATTCCCATGAGCGACACCCCCGCACAACCCGGCCTGGCCGACCTGTCCAAGTCCTTCGAACCCGCCGCCATCGAGGCCCATTGGGGCCCCGAATGGGAGCGCCGCGGCCTCGGCGCCGCCGGCGTGCGCGGCACCGGCGTGCCGGATGCGGACGCACCCTCCTTCGCGATCCAGCTGCCCCCGCCCAACGTGACGGGCACGCTGCACATGGGCCACGCGTTCAACCAGACCATCATGGATGCGCTGACGCGCTACCACCGCATGAAGGGCTACAACACGGCCTGGGTGCCCGGCACCGACCACGCCGGCATCGCCACGCAGATCGTGGTGGAGCGCCAGCTGCAGGAGCAGAACATCAGCCGCCACGACCTGGGCCGCCCGAACTTCGTGGCCAAGGTCTGGGAGTGGAAGCAGCAGTCGGGCAACACCATCACCACGCAGATGCGCCGCATGGGCGACAGCGTGGACTGGAGCCGCGAATACTTCACCATGGACGACAAGCTGTCCAAGGTGGTGACCGACACCTTCGTCAAGCTCTACGAGCAAGGGCTGATCTACCGCGGCAAGCGCCTCGTGAACTGGGACCCCAAGCTGCAGTCCGCCGTGTCCGACCTGGAGGTCGAGAGCGAGGAGAAGGATGGCTCGCTGTGGCACATCGCCTACCCATTGGCCGATGGCTCGGGCAGCCTCACCGTGGCGACCACCCGGCCCGAGACCATGCTGGGCGACGTGGCCGTGATGGTGCACCCCGAGGACGAGCGCTACACGCACCTGATCGGCAAGACGGTCATCCTGCCGCTGGTGGGCCGCGAGATCCCGGTGATCGCCGACGACTACGTCGACAAGGCCTTCGGCACCGGCGTGGTCAAGGTGACGCCCGCGCACGACGTGAACGACTATGCCGTGGGCCAGCGCCACAAGCTGCCGATGATCTGCGTGCTCACGCTGCAGGCCACCATCAACGACGAGGCGCCCGAGAAATACCGCGGCCTGAACCGCTTCGTGGCGCGCAAGGCCATCGTGGCCGACCTCGAAGCCCTGGGCGCGCTGGTCGAGACCAAGAAGCACAAGCTCACGGTGCCGGTCTGCACGCGCACCGGCGAGGTGGTCGAGCCCATGCTGACCGACCAGTGGTTCGTGGCCATGACCAAGGTGTCGGAGCAGGACCCCACCGGCAAGAGCATCGCGCAGAAGGCCATCGACGCCGTGAAGAGCGGCGAGGTGCGTTTCGTGCCCGAGAACTGGGTCAACACCTACGACCAGTGGATGGGCAACATCCAGGACTGGTGCATCAGCCGCCAGCTGTGGTGGGGCCACCAGATCCCGGCCTGGTACGACGAGGACGGCAACGTGATCGTGGCGCGCAGCGAGGCCGAGGCCCAGGCGCAAGCGCCCGGCAAGCAGCTGCGCCGCGACGAGGACGTGCTGGACACCTGGTATTCGTCCGCGCTGGTGCCGTTCAGCACCATGGGCTGGCCCGGGCAGACCGACGCGCCCACCGACGACTACAACCTTTACCTGCCCTCCACCGTGCTGGTGACGGGCTACGACATCATCTTCTTCTGGGTCGCCCGGATGATCATGATGACGACGCACTTCACGGGCCGCGTGCCGTTCAAGCACGTCTACATCCACGGCCTGGTGCGCGACGCGCAGGGCAAGAAGATGAGCAAATCCGAGGGCAACGTGCTCGACCCGGTGGACCTGATCGACGGCATCGCGCTGCCCCCGCTGCTGGACAAGCGCACCACCGGCCTGCGCAAGCCCGAGACAGCGCCCCAGGTGCGCAAGAACACCGAGAAGGAATTTCCCGAGGGCATCCCGGCCTACGGCGCGGACGCACTGCGCTTCACCTTCGCGGCGCTGGCCTCGCTGGGCCGCAGCATCAACTTCGACAGCAAGCGCTGCGAGGGCTACCGCAACTTCTGCAACAAGCTCTGGAACGCCACGCGCTTCGTGCTGATGCATTGCGAAGGCCGCGACTGCGGCCTGGCCGAACACACCAAGGAACAGTGCCAGCCCGGCGGCCCGTTCCACGGCTACATGCACTTCAGCCAGGCCGACCGCTGGATCAGCTCGGTGCTGCAGCAGGTGGAGGCCGACATCGCCAAGGGCTTCGCCGAGTACCGGCTGGACAACGTGGCCAATGCGCTCTATGACTTCGTCTGGAACC
This sequence comes from Pseudorhodoferax sp. Leaf274, assembly GCF_001422445.1. GTDB lineage: Bacteria > Pseudomonadota > Gammaproteobacteria > Burkholderiales > Burkholderiaceae_C > Pseudorhodoferax. The sequence continues at coordinate 45,239 of NZ_LMNA01000029.1, read as the reverse complement.
AGTTCTGCGACTGGTATCTGGAGATCGCCAAGGTGCAGATCCAGACCGGTGGCGAGGCCGAGCAGCGCGCCACACGGCGCACGCTGATCCGCACGCTGGAGGCGATCCTGCGGCTTGCGCACCCCATCATTCCGTTCATCACGGAAGAGCTGTGGCAGAAGGTCGCGCCCGTGGCCGGCCTGCCCGGCGCCTCGGTCAGCGTGGCGAAGTACCCGCAGGCCCAGCCGGCCAAGATCGACGAGGCTGCCATCCAGCATGTGGCCAAGCTGCGCTCGGTGGTGGATGCCTGCCGCAACCTGCGCGGCGAGATGAACGTCTCGCCGGCCACCAAGCTGCCCCTGTACGTCGTGGGCGATGCCGAATTCATGCGCGCGGCAGCGCCGGTGCTGCAGGCGCTGTCCAAGCTGGCCGAGGTCAAGGTGTTCGACGACGAGGCCGCCTGGCATGCCGCGGCCCAGTCCGCGCCCGTGGCCGTGGTGGGCGAGGCCCGGCTGGCGCTGTACGTGGAGGTCGACGTGGCGGCAGAGAAGGCGCGCCTGGGCAAGGAGGCGGCGCGCATCGAGGGCGAAATCGCCAAGGCCAACGGCAAGCTGTCGAACGAGGCCTTCGTCGCCAAGGCACCGCCCGCCGTGATCGACCAGGAACGCAAGCGCGTGGCGGAGTTCTCGGCCACGTTACAGAGGCTTCACGCGCAACTTGTACGATTGGGCTGACACCAGTGCACCGTTCTGGATGGCATATGCATTGCTTGCAGAACGGTACGCTGTCGCGCCTTGTGCTTCCCAATCCATAGAAAGAGAAAGTTTCCAACACCATGTCCAGCTACCAGAAGACCGTCACCAAAGCTGTTTTTCCTGTTGCCGGTCTCGGCACGCGTTTCCTCCCCGCCACCAAGGCCCAACCCAAGGAAATGCTGCCGGTGGTGGACAAGCCGCTGATCCAGTACGCCGTGGAAGAGGCCTATGCGGCCGGCATCCGGCAGATGATCTTCGTGACCGGCCGTAACAAGCGTGCCATCGAAGACCACTTCGACACCGCCTACGAACTCGAGAGCGAACTCGAGACCGCCGGCAAGAAGGAACTGTTGGCACTGGTGCGCTCGGTCGCGCCGGACGACATGAACTGCTCCTTCGTGCGCCAGCCGCGTTCGCTGGGCCTGGGCCATGCCGTGCTGTGCGCGGAACACCTGGTCGGCAACGAGCCCTTCGGCGTGCTGCTGGCCGACGACCTGATGATCGGACCGTCGGGCGGCACGCCGGTGCTGGCGCAGATGACGGACGCGTTCAGCCGCCTGGGCACCTCGCTGCTGGCCGTGCAGGAAGTGCCGCTGGAGCAGGTGCGCCGTTACGGCATCGTGGCTGGCGAGAAGATCACCAACATCGAAGGCGGCCGGCTCACGCGCGTGAGCCACATGGTGGAGAAGCCGGCACCCGAAGCCGCGCCCTCGCGCATGGGCGTGGCCGGTCGCTACATCCTGACGCCGGCCGTGTTCGGCCACATCCGCAACCAGGAGCGCGGCGCCGGTGGCGAGATCCAGCTGACCGACGGCATCGCCGGCTTGCTGAACACCGAAATCGTGCATGCCTTCGAATACGAGGGCAAGCGCTTCGACTGCGGCAGCAAGCACGGCTTCCTGGAAGCCACGGTGGAACTGGCCCTGCAGCACCCGGAAGTCAGCAAGGGCTTCCGCGAATACCTCAAGACCCTCGCGATCTGAGGGACGGGCGCCGGTGCCCTGCCCGGGCGCCGCGCCTCAACGCCGGCGCAGCACGTGGATGAACTCGGCGCCGGCGGTGTTCTGCTGCACCAGTTCGTTGCCGGTCTGCTTGGCGAACGCCTGGAAGTCGCGCATCGAGCCCGGGTCGGTGGACACCACGCGCAAGAGCTGGCCGCTGTCCATGTCGCCCAGGGCCTTCTTGGCCTTGAGGATGGGCAGCGGGCAGTTCAGGCCGCGGGTATCGATTTCCTTGTCGATGCTCAGATCGTTGTCCATGGGGCTCCTCGAAATGCGGCGGATTCTAGTCAGCGCTCCAGGTACTGCGGCGTGATGCCGCGCGAGAGCAACCACTTCGCCAGGGCTTGCCCGGTGCCGGCGCGCCAGCACTTCACGTCTTCCAGCGCATAGAGCCGGTAGTCCACGAGTTCCGGCGACAGCCGGACCTCGCCGTGCGCCTGCGCGTGGTAGGCGATGATGACCTGGTTCATGCGCTGGAAATCGTAGACGCCCACCAGGTCCAGCGCGCTGACCTCCAGCGCCGTTTCCTCCTGGATCTCGCGCCGGATGCCCTCTTCGGGCGACTCGCCGGCCTCCATGAAGCCCGTGATCAGCGCGTACATCTTGCCGGGCCACGCGGCATTGCGCGCCAGCAGCACCTTGCCTTCGTACTCGATGATGGCGGCCAGCACCGGCGTCGGGTTGTTCCAGTGCGTGTAGCCGCAGGACGTGCAGCGCAGGCGCTCCTTGGCGCCGCCGTCCTCCAGCGAGGTGATCCATTCCAGCGGCGTGGCGCAGACGGGGCAGAACTTGAACTGCATGGGGGTGATCCTTCGGTACCTTGCGCTTCGCGCGACGGTGCTGACCGCCTCCGGGCGGCCGGGTGGCGGTCAGGCCGGGAAGACGCCGGTGGACAGGTAGCGGTCGCCGCGGTCGCAGACCACGAACACGATGGTCGCGTTCTCCTCGCGCTGCGCGACCTGCTGCGCCACCCAGCAGGCACCCGCCGCGGAGATGCCCGCGAAGATGCCCTCTTCGCGCGCCAGGCGCCGGCACATCTCCTCGGCGTCGTCCTGGCCCACGTTGACCGTCTCGTCGACCAGCGAAGCGTCGAATATCTTGGGCAGGTATTCCTGCGGCCACTTGCGGATGCCGGGGATGCGCGAGCCCTCGCTGGGCTGCGCGCCGACGATCCGGATCGCCGGGTTCTTTTCCTTGAGGAAACGCGACACCCCCGTGATGGTGCCCGTGGTACCCATGGCGCTCACGAAGTGCGTGATGCAGCCCTGCGTGGCTTCCCACAACTCCGGCCCCGTGGTCTCGTAATGGATGCGCGGGTTGTCGGCGTTGGCGAACTGGTCGAGCACGCGGCCCTTGCCGTCGCGCTGCATCTGCTCGGCCAGGTCGCGCGCGTACTCCATGCCGCCGCTCTTGGGCGTCAGCAGCAGTTCGGCACCGAAGGCCTTCATGGTCTGCGCACGTTCGATCGACAGGTCCTCCGGCATGATCAACACCATGCGGTAGCCCTTGATGGCCGCGGCCATTGCCAGCGCGATGCCGGTGTTGCCCGAGGTGGCCTCGATCAGCGTGTCGCCCGGCCGGATGTCGCCGCGCTCTTCGGCGCGCCGGATCATCGACACGGCGGGCCGGTCCTTGACCGAGCCGGCCGGGTTGTTGCCCTCGAGCTTGCCCAGCACCACGTTGCCGCGCGTCTTGTTGTCGGCAGCGCCGATGCGCTGCAATGCCACGAGCGGCGTGCGGCCGATGGCGTCTTCGATCGTCGGGTATTGCATGGCCGCACTGTGCCATAATTTCGGGCTGCCTTCGCTGGCTATGCCCGGGTGGTGAAATTGGTAGACGCAGGGGACTCAAAATCCCCCACCGAAAGGTGTGCCGGTTCGATTCCGGCCCCGGGCACCACTTACCTAGTTTTAGATGGTTTATGTCAGTCTAGGCTAGCATTCCTCCCTAGAGAGGAGCGAACAGACCAGTTAGCTCTGCGAACAACTCTTCGCACAAAAAGCGAACAAGCGGAGCGAACACGATGGCGTACATTGGCCCTTTCCGGGATGGTTGGCGCGCCCAGGTCCAGAAGGACGGGGCTCGAGTCTCGAAGACTTTCAAGTACAAGCGAGATGCCCAGGCGTGGGCGCTCGAGCAGGAAAGCAAGAAGTCCTTGCGGCGGGATCGGTCTCTTGGCCAAGCCTGCGAAAAGTACCTAGAGACAGCGAGCGCAGAGAAGCGCAACGCGGTCGAATGGGAGCGCCGCAGGTTCGCGGCCCTACGCGCCTACTTCGGCGACGACATCCAACTGGCAGACATCACCAGTGAGCGCATGGGCGAGTGGCGGGACTCGAGGCTAAACGGCGTCGAGGACCCGGACCCAGAGAAGGTGCGCAAACCTGTCTCCGGCTCCACCGTGCTCCGTGAGGTGAACCTCTACCGCAACATGTTCCGGCTGGCGGTGTCCGAATGGAAGTGGCTTGAGCACAGCCCCTTTGAAGGCGTCCGCTTGCCGAAAGAGGCCGAGCCGCGCCAGGCCGTTTGGACCTGGCTGCTGATCCTTCGCATTCTGAGGGCGGGCAAGCGAACGGGCGGCAAGACGCTCGAGGTGACCCAGGCCTTCCACATAGCGCTGCGCACGGCCATGCGCTTACAGGAAGCCCTGGCTGCCCCGGCGAACTTCGACGCCAAGAGGCGCGTTGTCACCATCCCGCCGAGCAAGACGAACCCACGCCCGGAAGATATCCCTGTGACCCGCCAAGCGCATCGCGTGCTCGCGAAGATGCCGAAGAAGCTCAAGGTCGAACCGAACGAGGCCAGCACGCTTTTCAGCAAGCTTTGCAAAAAGACCCTCATCGAGGGCCTCGAATTCCGGGACTCTCGAGCAACTGCGCTGACCCTGATGTCCCGCAAGATGGACATCCTGACGCTTGCCAGGATCAGCCGACACCGCGATCTCGATCTGCTCCGGCGGGTGTACTACCGAGAGTCCGCCGAGAAGATCTCTGCCCGTCTTTAAAGAAAAGGCCCCGGACCTTCCCGCCCGGGGCCTGTGAAGATCGGGTTTGAGCCGATCAGGAGACACCCCGCGAGATCAGGTGAGCGGCGTGAAGCCCGTGTCCGTGGGCTTCTGCATCAGTTGGTCGAGGTCGATCCGCAGCGAACCATCGGGCATCAACTGGCCGCGCGGAAGGATCCGGCCAGGCGCGCGCATAGCTCGGATATAGCGAACGCCGCGATCCATCAGGGCCAACCCCAGGGCACGCCAAATTTTCCGGTTGCTGCTGCCGTACATCCCATGCAGCCACACCTCATCCGGGGCTGTCTCCTGGCCAGTGCAGACCAGTTGAAAGTCGGCCATGAGGGGTAACCCCTCCTCCGGGTATGCCCGGATGATGAAGGTCGGCAGCAGGGGCAGCTCTTGGATGCGAACGCGGCTCATGGCTTGTCTCCCGCGGCAAGTCGCCGCATGTAGTCTTGCAGGGCTAGAAGCTGAGCCTGCTCAGTGATCAGGGCGGCGCGGAGATCCCAAAGCTCCTGTCGAAACGCTGCAGGGATGTCGGCGGCTTGAGCATCCACGCCGGAGGAAGCGGTGGCGCTGGGCAGACTTGGGGCGGCTGCGGGTCGCGGGCAGGTGGCTGGGATGCGCATCCCACCAGAGCCAGCAAGGTCACGAGCGCGACGAGCGTCGTTGTCGGCGAGTGCATGGTCTTTCTCCTCGGATCGTTGGGCATCGATGGCGGCGGCGTATCGGTACTGGGCTTGCTGCGCAATGACGGCGGCATCGGCCACGTCCTTCGCGCGCTCGGCGAGGCGCTGCAGCTGCACCGCATGAGCGGTCTTGGTCTGGAAATGCGCCGCTTTCTCGGTGGACAGGCGGATGGTCTGCACGCCTGCGAAGCCGGCCACTGCCAGCAGCGCTAAAGCTCCAAGCTCGCGCGCGTACGGGATCACCCCTGTCTCCAGGTCAGGCAGAGGGCTTCGCGCTCTTTGGTTCGCTTGGTCAACCCAGGCAGCTCCACGAGAACGCCGGCCACGCGGGACTTGTTCCACCGCGGGTGCTGTCTGCATGCCTCGTCGTAGCGCTTCTGGTCCAACAGCCGGGCCAGGGTGCTGTTCGGCCTGTCGCAGGCCATACGGGTCCCGCCGTTGTAGACCCCATCAGCCAAGCTGGCGGCGATGGGCACGGGCAGGCCCGGTTGGCAGCGCTCGACCGCGGCCACGGCCTGGGCCATGTCTTGGTCCAGCAGCGCCTTGCACTCGTCCATGGTCCGATAGCTCTTGGCGGTCACATCTGGCCCGGTGTGCCCGTAGCAGATCGTGAGAATGCCGGGTGGGTCTCGGTAGGCCCATTGACGAAGACCTTCAGCCGGGACCGCAATGGCTGCTGCCAGAACCGTGATGGCGGCTGTGCGTTGTGCGGGGGTCAATCGTCATCCTCCCCGAGGCCGCCGAAGTCGGTGAGTGGGTTCCGCCCGTTCCGCAGCCACTCCTGGCGCATCTCAAACAGCACCCGGTCGCGCGCCTCTTTGGCAGCATCCGCCCGCTCCGCCCTCTTCTCAGCCTGGCGCTTGTAGTACCAGTTCACCAGGAAGCCGCCAACCGCCGCCAAGATGCCGACCAAGACGGCGAACTCGTTGGTCAACAGAACGCCCCAGATGGTCAGACCCGCGCCGCTGTAGGTCGTCTTCGACGCGACGCCGGCAACCGTCAGCGCGGCTTCTTCTGTCTTCACGGCAGCACCAGAATTCCGGACAGCACCAGCACGGCACCATTGGCCCCTGGGTATCCGTTGTCATACCTTCGCAGTTGCAGAACCCCGGCGTTCATCAGGCCCATGACCGCCACGCCGGACACGACGGTTTCGCGCCCGCTCAGACTGCCACTCACCACAGGGAATGGGAGAGACACGGTGATGACGCCAGCGCCCGTGCCGTTGGTGACGATTTCCACCGTCAGCGACACCAGGACCAACTTGCCCATGCGCTGGTAGACCATGGTGGCGTTCGAGGATGTGATCGCTCCGCCAGCCGAACCGATGACCGGGGTGAAGGACTCGACCTCAACGCGAGACAGCAGCGACGTGCTGTTGCCGTTGACGTAGACCAGCTTCTTGCAGCTGTTGCCCTGCACGATCATCGTCGCCGTGGGCTTGTCCAGGTAGATGTCGTGCGTGCCCGCCGTGGATTGGAAGATGTTGTCCTTGACCGTCGCAGCGGCGAGGTCCACCACCGGCCCGAGGTTCACAGCATTGCGCCCGACGTAGCCGAAGACGTTGGAGTTGACCGTAAGGATCATCCCTCCAGAAATCGGGCCGCTGGTCAGCAGATTGACCGCATCGCAGGCGATGTTCTGGAAATTGTTTGCGGTGATGCTGACGTTCTTGCCGTCAGCAACCCACACAGCCCCGTTACTCGGCGCGGCGGCGTTGTAGCCGATGTCCGAGAAGTCGTTGCCGACGATGTGCACGCCGGCCGTGAGCTGCAAGAGGATCCCAAGACCACCCGTTGCATCGGTGCCGGTGCCCGTTGCTCGGCCGGTGTTGGTGAACTTGTTCCCGACGATAAGCACCTTGTCCGTCTTGAAATCGTCGGACCACTGGTACATGTGGATGCCGCCCCCGTACGTGGCTTCCATCGTGTTCCCGGATACCGTGCCAGACACGGCCCCGATCAGGACGATCCCACCACCACCGTGTGCAACGTTGGCGCAGTTGATGTAGTTGCCGGTGATCGTGAAGCCGGTCAGGTACGGAGCGCCCGAAACATCGTTCACCAGTGCGATGTTGTCGTCGGCGTTGTCCAGAACGATGTTGTTGGCGATGACGATCTGGCTTGCGCCGTCCGACAGGTGGATGCCGTCCGCAAGGCAGTTCTTGACCGTGTTCTTCATCACGATCACTTCGCTGACGTTCTGCAGCCACATGCCGGCCGAGGCAATGCCGCTGACGTGGCAGTTCTCGATCACCGCACCCTTGATGTGCTTCGTGTCGTTGAACACACAGATGCCGAAGCCCGAGTCGCCCCGGACCAAGCCGGTGCCCTGCATGACGATCCGAAGGCCGCGTGCCTGGAATCCGTCCTCTGTGGCACGAATGCAGTGGAAGTAGTTCGCGCTGGGCTTGGGGTACAGGATCGTTGCACCGTAACCCTCGACATGGGTGTTCGGCGAGGTGAAAGCCAGGCTGTCCACCACGGTGTAGGTCTTGCCAGGCGTCAAGCGCAGGGTCTTCCCGGCTGCAGCGTTGGCCGCTTCCTGCAAGGTTGGGAAGTCATCGGCGCTGATGATCTCGCGCGCCTTGGCGAGCAGCGTGCGGATGACCGCGTTGTAGCCGTCCTGCTGGAATGAAACCATGTCCGCGCCCTTGCCCGTTCCGACCCCCAGAAGGTCAGAGCGCAACGTGTTGATGAGGCTGCCAACGCTGAACTCCTGAGAGGACTTCGCGTAAAGCACCTGCACCTTTTTGGAGTTGCGCACCATCATGGAATGGTTGGTGGCCGCGTAGACAAAGGCGGGCGCCCCGTTGCGGGCCAACATGCCGTTCTTGGTGCGCAGTGGCTGTGCTGCCGGCTGGGTCAGGGCCGAGTCCCAATAGACCGAAATCGGCGTCGTCTCTGGGTTCTGGTTCTCCGCCCCGATGTAGACGTAGCCAGCATCCAGCGGACGGCCGTCAAGCTCGAAAAACTGCGGGTAGGGAGATTCGATGGCGAGCATGGTCAATCCTCAGTGGAGGGTCGGCTGTGGTGCGGGTGGTGCGGTCGGAGCAGGGCCAGGCGCGCGGGGCGGCTTGCTCTGCGTGTCGTTCAATGCGTCGGAGATGCGGCGGCGCAGCTTGGCGTCCTTGATGTGGTTCAAGGCCAAGCGGGAGATGGAGGCGACCGGAACCGGCAGGCCACTCATGCCCACCATTCCGGCGTCGGCAAAGGCGGACAACATCGTGGCGGCCGTGTTCGACAGGTTCACACCAGCCTCGGGCGGGACGGTCAGCGTGTACTGCGCCAGATCGTTGATGTCACGCATCTTCTGGGCGCCTTGCTTGCCGAACACGAAATCGAGACGGCCGTCTGCGTCCAGCTCGCGGATGGCCTTGTCCAGCTTGGCCGGTGACACGACGCGATTGCCTGCCGCGTCGGTGGCCACGTTGCCCGTCGCTTCGTCGCGGATGTGCCGCACGGTTGCGCCCTGCAATTCCTTCCACGCCTGCTGACCCTCGGGACCGCTGCGATGCAGGACGCGGCGCGTGTTGCGCACGTCGTCGAGGCTGCCGCGCAAGATCGAATGGCTGAACACGTCCTCCAGAGCCACTTGGCGGTCGGCCATGCCCTTCTTGGTGTTCAACAGCTTCGCAATGGAGGCCCGGTCCTCGTAGTTCTGAGCGAACCGTTGCCGCAGAGCACGAGCTTGTCGGTAGAGGTCGCCGCCAGCTCCCTCGGTCGCCTCATCGATTAGGCCCTTGATGATGGTGGCCTGCCGGATGTTCGTCGGCTCCATGTCCGTGTTGCGGTTGATGGCCTGGCGGAATGTCTCAGCCGACTTCAGCGTGACGCCAGACACAGCAGGACGGTTCATCAGCGAGTCAGCAGGCCGGGCGGCAGACGGGACCAACCGGCCGCCCTGCTCCTCAGCAATGCCCAGGCGCACCGCCAGGTTGCGCGCAGTCGTCAGAAGGGGCGCGGTTGCGGCCTCAGGGGCGGCCTCGTTCAGATAGTCCACCATTGACACCAGCGACACCGGGGCGCGCATCTCGCCCGCTTTTTCAGCGTTCTTGTAGGCCACGCGCATCTGGGCCTTGTCGCGTTTCACCTGCTCGACCAAGGCCTTATCCACGGCGATGCCGGTCGCGCGCAAGGTTGGGGCCTGGGCGCCTGTCTCATCGACGCCCCCCTCCAGGACGGTCAGGATGTGGTTGTTCTGGGCGTTCGTACGCTCGCGCAGCAGATTGCCTGCGTCGGGCATCTTGGCCGTCTCGCGCTCGAACTTGAGTTGCGCCGGGTCGCGCGTGGCCTGGCCGCGGGTCAAGGCGGTGTCGCCCGTGAAGCCCAGCGTCTCGGCAGTCGCACGGCGCTGAGTGGCCATGTCGGTTGCTGCGGCGTTGACGCTGCCACGGGTGCCAGGCGTGGGCCGGGAATCGTCGCGCGTGATGGCCTCCAGGGCACGGCGCGGCAGAGTCGTCGCTTTGCTGGCCGCCAACTGGGCCACGCGTGAGCCTGCATCAATGCCCGATGCCACTGCGGAAGCCCCGGCCTCGCCCGCCACAGCCCGCCCAAGGCCCTCTGCGCCGGCACGGGCCACCACCCCAGCAGGAGCAGCATTGCGCGCACCAGCGGCGGCCGGAGCCACGCCCGGCAAGATGGGCGCAACCGGGATCAGGTTCTGCATCACCTCGCCAACAGCTTGGGTCTGCGATTGACCGGACGGCGTGCGAGGCGCGTAGGTCAGGGCTTGGGCGCCGGACTGTGCCGACTGCTCCACCAGCTTTGCGGCCTCGGCGGTGCCGAAGTTGCCCGACAGGATCTGCTCTGCCAGCCCCTTGAGCGTGCCGCCGATCATGCCCAGGGCACCACCGGTTGCGCCGGTCGCAGTGGCCAGTGCGGCCTCACCCGTGCCGATGGCGCGATCCACCAGGCCGACATCGGGCGCCGGGCGGGAGTTGCCATCAGACGGCGGGGCGACAGGGGCGCCAGCGGTCGGGATCTGGCCTACTGCCGAACCCGGCGAAGTAGCCGACCCTGCAAGGTGCGAGATGACCTCGCCATCGGAGTAGCCGGCTTTCTTGGCTGCGGACAGGTCGAAGCCGTCACGCTGCGCTAGATGCGAAGCGATTTCCGCATCGGTGTACCCAGCCTTGCGCGCGCCTTCGATGTCGAATGCCATGTTCAGCGCTGGAAAGAGGACAGTGGCGGCCGGGCGCCAGGTGCTGCGGGCGTGTCGGGCTTGCCGATGTCAACGCCTGTGCTTTTCGCGATGTTCTCGCGGCCCTTCATTAGCAGTCGGCTTGCCTCGTTGAGGTTCGCGCGGAACTGCGTTTCGGACTGCTTGCGGGACAGGTTCTGCAGCGCAGACTGAAGCTTTTCGCCCTCGGCGTTGGACAGTGCGCCCATGCCCTTGATGTTGGGGATCTGAGCGAGAAAAGCCTGCGATCCAAGCGTCTCGATCAGGGCGATTGCGTCGGCGCTCTGGTCGCTGCCCATGTCGGGGAGGCGGCCCTCAATGGAGCCGATGACCGAGTTCAAGCGCGGGTTCTGCTGAATACGTTGGATCGTGTTCAGCATGTTGTCGATGTTGGTCGCGCCGGCCTCGGCAGTGGAGACCTTCTCGCGCAGCTTGTCGTCGCGCTTGCTGATGGCGTCCTGCAGCTTCAGGCTCAGCTCCTGCCGCTGGATGTCGCTGTTGGCGCGGCTGGTCGCAGCGTTCATCGCGGCGATGCGCGAATTCATCTTGGCGATCTCGGTGTCGGCGGCCCACTTCTTGATCTGCTCCTCGCCCATCTTCAGGTCCAGCACAGCCTTGGACTCGGCGAACTTGGCGCCCGTGGTGGCGGTCTTGGCGTCCGCCGTCGCCTTCTCCATGGCGGCTGGGTGCAACTCTGCCGAGCGCTGCTCGCTGCCGAACTTGGCCAGCGTCTCGGCAGCATCCTTGCCGCGCGGGTTTGCCGACAGCTGGGCCTGGATGACGGCAAGGCCAAGCTGGGGGTTTTGCTCAAGCGCAGCAGCATTGGCACGCAAGGCCTGGGCTTCGCGCGCATCTCCAGACTTCTCCACGAGGTCCGCGCGGTCCTTCATCTGCTGGGCCGCCAAATCTGGTCGGCCGCTCTTGATTGCGGCGCCCCACTGCAGGAGGTTCGATGCGTGCGACTGCTGCTGTTCGTCGTTGCGCATCGACCAGACCTTGGCCATGCTGTCGGCGTTCTTGGGGTCACCCAGGAGCACGCCCATCCAGTCGTCAGCAGTAGCCGCCGAGCCCTTCTGCGTCAGAGCCTGAACCCGGGCTTGCTGCTGCTGTTGGGCCTGCAATGCCGCCTGCTGCTGCTGGATCTTGACCTGCTGCGCCTGCTGGTCCAGTTGGTTGGACTGGATCGTGTTGCCGATCTGGAACCCCTGCAGGGCGGCCTGGAACGGGTTGCCGGACTGGATGGAATAGTCGAAGGGGCCAGCCATGTCAGAACGCCGGCAGGCCGGTGCCCGAGAAGTCGATGCCACTGCCGCCGTAGAGATTGCTCGGCAGGCTCCAGCCAGAAGGGGCTGCACTCCTCGCCAGAGCAGATTGCAGCGCATACCCGCCCGCAGCGGAGTTCGCAGCATTGGCGATGCCCGCCCCCTGCCCGAGCGCAGCACCGGCATTCGCCGATCCCATCTGCCCCAGCAAGTTGGAGATGTTGTTGCCCGTGGACAGGTTGGCATTCCCCACCCCTGCCGCCGCGTTTTGGCTCAGGCTTGTGATGCCCGACAGCTTGGAATACTGGTCGTTGATGACCTGAGCCAGCAGCGCAGGGCTGAACTGCGCCAGCGCGGCCTGCGTGTTCCCGCCGCGTAGCCCGCCCGTGGCTGATGCGTTCTGCAGGATGCTGTTCTCGCCTTGCTGCAGGAGGGACGTGAACAGTGGAGAGGTCTTCAGCGCGTCGATGGACGTCTGCTGCGCGCCATTGCCATTCAGTCCAAGCAGATCCTGCTGCGCCTGCAGAGAGCCGCCTTGCCCTGCCGTTGCAGCCGTCAGCGGCATCTGCCGGCCCTCCGCCTTGCCGAACCGGTTGTAGTGCTCCTGCGGGTTTTGGCTGTAGTACGGATCGGCCGCAACGTCGGGGTTCTGCGCCAGATATGCCTGCGCGTCGAACTGGCCACCTGGGCTTGCGGCAGTGCCGGCGCCGGCCTGCACAAACGGGGACAGAAGCTCGCGCGTCGCCTCAAGCTGCCGCTCCTGCATCGCGATGCTGGCGTCGGCCGCCTTGTTCTGCGACTTGGCTGCTTTGCTGGCGGCGCTGGAGGAGGCGACACCACCGATCACACCAGCCCCCACCACGGCGGCAGCGACAGTCAAGGCTCGTGCTTGCAGCCCGTCTTCCGACCATCGCCGAGTGTCACTCTTGCGCATGGGCGTCCTCCTTCAAGATCTTGGCGTACAGGTACTCCACACGGCGGTAGCCCAAGCGCTCGAAAAGCTTGCTCATGTCCAGATGCACCTTGGTGCCCGTGAACAGCTTCTTCACGCCGAGCGCGCGCATCTCTTTCTCGACCCGCTGGAACAGGCGAATGCCGGTGAAGCCTTGCCGGTACTCGGGGGCGATCCAGTAAACGTCCGTGATGCCGTGCAGGGTCGATGCGTAGTGCAGATGGCCGGAGACGATGGCGACGTGGTAGCCAATCAAGGCGCCGTCGTTGCGCGCGGTCACGATGTGCAGCGCGCCGGCATCGTCCAGTTGGGCGTACTTCGCCTCATCGATGTCCAAGGGAACATCGGCGTGGTTCAGCGCGATCTCGCGCCAGTGCCGCACCAGCAACGGCAACATTTCCGGGCGGATGTCCTTCCAGCGTTCGACGGCGTAGACGGCAGTCATTGACTGCACCTCGCGTCCATCACCAGGTGGATGCGGTCCACATCGGAGTTGTTGACGATCTCGTGTTCGAGCGCGTTGTTGAACCAGAAGACGGCGCCGGTCTCCCAATACGCTTCTTCCTTTTCGCTGCGGAACTTCACGCCGGGCGCGCTCTGCAGCACGACGTGAAAACGCGAGTAGTACCGGCAGTGCTCAGGCGTGTCCTCGTGCGGATAGATCACGCCGCCAGGGGCAATACGGTTGATCATCACGCGGCCCAGGCGCTCACCGCGCACCGCGGCAAACACGTTCATGACGATTTCGCGGGCCTCGGGAAGCTTCGCGTAGGCCGGATAGTCGGTGGACTCGTGCTGGTCGTGGCCCGGAAGTTGATTGGCCTTGTACAGGGCAACCTTGCGCTCCTGCTCGGCCTGGTCGTCACCCTCGAACACGACCTTCTCGGGGAAGCGGAGCATGATCGAATCAACCATGCCGAACGGACCTTGCGGGTAGTGCCGCAGGAACGTGTCTTCAGTCCAAAGCTCGGGGCGTCGGGCAATCGCCAGCATGAGCGGTGTCACGTTGACACCTGTGGCGATCCGCATGAAGTTCCGCATGTCAGTCACATCTCCCTGTCGGGGTTCTGTGAGCTGCTGGCGGCTCGTTGAAGATCTCAGCTAATCGCGCATGCGCGACTGGGGCGGATTATATGGCGCAGGTATCGAGCGGCGCAACGCCATACGCACGGGCTATAGCATCGACCCCGACATCCATGTGTTTGCCGGCGCACCCGAAGTGCCCTGTGCCCCGGACGCACCGTGATAGACGCGCAGGTCGTAGACATCATCCCCGTCCGGGACATCCATGCAGCTCACGGCGACACGCACGCTGCTGGCAGAGGCCCGCTCCGCATTGCCACCTGCCTTGAAGATCACACCGTTCTTATAGATCGCCACATCCACAGGAGCAGCCTCGGTCATTGCCAGAAGGACCGAGCCCTGAATCAGCACGGGCCGGCCGGCTGGCGGCGTCCAGGCGGAAGACGCGAAGTCGCCGTTCAGGTCGAACAGCTCGGTGCTCAAGTTGACCTTGGTGAACGCGCCGGCAGGAATGGTCTGGAGCACAGCGTTGTTGTGCGCGCTGAAGGCGGAAAGAACAGTGACACCGGTTCCGCCTTGGCTCACACCGAGCAAGCCCCCCATGCTCCCCAGATCAAGGCTTGGCTCGTCAATGTCGATAGACGGGTTGCCGTCCGCACCGTCGCCATACATGACCTCGATGCGCGACGATCCCGCTTGAATGGCCCTCAGCTCGGCGCCTGATGCGGTCTTGGCGACGATGCCATTGCCGGTCAGTTGAGACAGAGCCGCCAGGAAGGCCTGCAGCCGCAGTTGGAATGCGTTGCCTGGCCCGCTATCGGTCGTTGCCAGCCCAGTGCCAACCGTCAGCCCGCGCGCGTTCGGCAGCGAGGGTGTGACGCTCAACAGGAGGAACTGTTGGGTCTTGGTTTCCTCTGCGATCTCCAGCGCGTCGGTCGCCTTGTCCAACGCTTCAGCGACCGCCTCGGGGATGCCGATGGCGACATCCTGCGACAGGTCGCGCAGTTGGGTCTGAAGCCTGGGCAGCTTCGTCAGTGTGGCGATCAGGTCGGCAGGGATTGCCCCCGTGCTGCGCATTGTTGCCATCAGGCCAGCGCCTCGATTTGCGCCTCAAGCCGAGCAACGGACAAGTGCGCGTCGCTGGTGCCGCGGAACTTCTGCATGCGGTAGTTGCGGAACTTGCCCTGTCGGCGCCACGCGATGCGCTTGTTCCGCTCGCCCTGCTTTCCTGCAGCAGTCGGCCGCTCCTCGCTCCAAGTCTGACCGTCAAGGGAATAGCTGGTCCAGATGACCGGATCGGCGCCAAGAGGAACGCGCCCAGGAAGCACCACGAGTTCCAATTCGTTGATGATCCCGCCGCGCCCCTCGTTGTAGAGCATCTGCGTGCCGAACTCCCACCCGATCACGGCGCCGTAGTGCGTGGACACATCTTGCGTCAGAACACCGATCCGTCCGCTTGTGGGGTCGCCCACCATCCATTGGTCGTAGGACCAGCAGATGTCGCGCGCTTGGTAGACGCCAAGGCCAACCACACTTGTCGTCAGAGTGAACCAGACCGGCTCGCCGACCACCACGGATGCGGCGGCGTCGTAGACCAGCGTCTGATCCGGGAGATGGATCAGCAGCAGTTTGTGCGACCGATCGACGCGCGCCTCCAGAACGACTTGGGACAGCTGCTCTTCGGTGTAGCCCTGCAGGATTCGGTCCGTCTCGGCGGTGGCGATCTGGACGGTCGAACCGCTGTTGATCAGGTAAAGGGAAGGAGCCTCACCCTTCCCAGAACCCAGGAACGCGATGGTCTCGGCGAACAGACACGCGGCATGCGTACCAATGGCACCGCGGGGCACCTGGGCGCCGTCGATGCGCTGGAATGGGAAGTTGTCCCCGCCCACGTTGCTGAACACTTCGGTGGTGTAGCGGTTGAGTGCGTAGATCTCACCGCGCAGCTTGAGCAGCGGCAGCACCGGGTCGGGGTCTGCTTCGGAACTGCCGTATTTCAGCGGGTTGACTGCATACCTGTCGTTCAACTCGGTGACCGCCAGCGTGACACCATCGGTCGCCATCCAATAGCCATCGACCCAGACCACATCGTTCACGGTCCCGATGTCGGGGTCCGTGACTCGCGTCAGTTCCGAACCGTCCCAGTAGTGCAGCTTACCGTCTGAGGCGATGCCGAGCACGTCGAAGGAATAATCCATCGTGACGGGGCCAGTCCCGCCAACGTCACCCAGCACCGTGACTGCGCCGTCACGCTCGACACGGCACAGCTTCGTGCCCATCACCCGGTACTGCACGCCATCCCAGACCATGACGCCGCGCGTTGGGCCCGGGCCGGTTCCGAACAGCTTGATCCCATCACCAGGGCGCAGGTAACCCTTACTGATCCCCTGGGGCTTCGGCACCGGGACCATGTTGCGCGGGTAGCTGGACCGGAAGTCTGGCGACTCGTCGGTGTAGATGCCGTTGATGATCGGGATCTGCATCAGCCAAACGCCTGGTAGGCGCTCCCGTCGAAGTACACCCGGCGTGTGCCGCCGAGCAAGATGGACAGAGTTGCGCCAAGCGCAAGGCCTGCGATGGTGAGCGAGAACAAATTCAGCGTGCCGGTCATCTGGATCTCGAACTGGCAGCCTGGCCAGGCGAGCGCAGGGCTCAGGGTCAGCGTGCGGTTCGCCGTCAGCGTGTTGTCCAATCGGATGATGCTTGGCGTCTTCAGAGGCAGGAGCGTGGCATTCTGGTTCGCCGACATGGAGCCTGGCCAGAATGGGCGCACGGGTTGCCAAAAGTAGGAGCCGCCTGCCATCGAGCACAGCAGTAGGTCGGTTTTCGAGCCAAACAGGTCGGACACGCGGGCGTATGAGCCCAAGTTGTCAGTGCTCGCGGTGGGCAGCGTGTCAACCGTGTAGGTCCCGGGCAAGATCACCGGGCCGGTGTATGGCGGCAAAAACCCGATGTCCATCTAGAACCCCTGCCCTGCGATGATCTGCAGCGTGGTCCCCGCCGCAGAGATGTGCGCAAGCCGGTCGTGCTGGCCGGCGTAGATGGTGCTTGCCACGCCTGGAGGGATGGGGAAGTCAGCAGCCGACGCCACGCCGTTCGCGCCAGAGTCTTTGCTGCTGAACGTGCGGACGTGGACCAAGCCAGTGCCGGTGTTGACGACACGCAGGCAGTCGGCGCCGCGGCCCGAAGGAATGCCGACCACTGCCGACACCGCGGCCGAGGTCACCACCTGGTTGCTGCCGTAGAGGGGTTGGAAGGGCTGCATCTGTCTCCCTCAGCGCCGCACGCGAGTGATAGCCCGAGCGGCGCAGCGCGCAATGATCGTGTGCCCGGAATTGCCAGGGTGTAGATAGTCGATGCTGGAGCCGTTGCTAGGAGCGTAAACGCCGGCCGCGACAAAAGCGGCCTGCGTCCAGACGTTGGCGCCGTACATCGCGCCGAATGCGCCATGCGCCGCGATGTCACAAAGCACATCGGCATACTCGCGGTAGCTTTGGCGCATCAGGTTGTTGGCGATGATCAATTGCGCCATGCGCGAGTCGACAGTGGCCTGCGGCGCCGAGACCGAGCCGAAAGGCTGCGTGGTGCAGGTGATGATGCGCAACGTACGCCCTGCAGACGCCGCTGCGGCCTTGCGAGCTAAGCAGTAGGTTTTCCAACTCGCATGGGCCGCCGCTCCGTTGTACCCATTGGCTGCAAGCTCGTTGACAAACTCAGAGCAGATCAGCACGTTGATCTTGCCAGCGACGAGGTTCGCATCAATAGCTGATGGGGCCGTCACCGACATCATCAGGCCCTCATAGCCAGCCCGCTCGGTTGCGATGGACTGGCCGCCCACGCCGCGGTTATTGATCGTGATTCCCTTGCCGGCAAGCGGATCCATCGTTGCCATTTGAGCCATCCACCACATGCTTGTGTCGGACGCGCTGGCGCCGGCCATGATGCTGTTGCCATGGCCGTGGATGACCATGGCCGCAGACGTGACGGGCGCCCGTGGATAGTCGATGCGTCTCATACGTTCCGGCCCAGGGCCGTCATGAGCGCTTGGAAATGGTTGTAGAAGGTGAGGCTGGTTGCCGTGGACAAAGTGGCGCCTGCGAAGTAGCCGCCGACAGAGGATCCAGCCTCCAGCGCCCCGCCTAGGGTGCCTGCCGCATTGCCACCGAGCACGTAGAGTTCTTGCGCAGGAGATGCAACCGTGACGGCCGTGGTGGTGCCGTTTGCCAGCTGAACGCCGTTCTTCGCCAGCACCAGCGAGTTCGCACTCAGGCGCGCGACATGCCACAGCCCTGCGACGAGGCCACCGGTAGCCGACACATGAGGCGTGTTCACGGCTGCACCCATCACACCCTGGATTGATCCTGCCGTTGGCGTCCCACTGGCGTCGAGGTTCCCGTTGATGCGGTACGACTGAGCGTTGTCAGAACTGCGGCATCCAATAATGGTGCGCAGCGTTGTATTTGCGGTTTGTGCGGTGCGCAGGTACGCGCCCAAGCTGGGCGTCTGCCCAGAAGGGGTGTACCCGGTGCGAATGTACCCGGTCCCGTCCGTGACCCATCCAGTTGCAGCGCCATATGTCACGCCGCCAGCGATGATGTCCAACGTCGCGCCGCCACCTACCAGCAGAGGCACCACGCGGGCCAGCGCATCACCCATAGGCACAGCCAACCGTGGCGCCCACGCCGACAGGTAGCCCGCAGCGTTGGCCGACACGAAGAACGCGTCAACTGCATCGCGCTCTGCATTGGACACCGTGCCGCCATTCGCCGCCACGCGGTTCATGTAGTCCGTGGTCTGGGCCTGCAGCCCACCCGATGCCACGACCGTGAATGGGGAGCTGGGCGAGCTGTCTACCGTTCCGGCGGTGTTGGTGGCGGTTTCGATGATGCGAAGCGCTTTGCCCACGTCGCCAGACACAGGCGTGTAAGCCGTGTTAGCGGTGCCAATCGGCGATCCGTCCAGCGTGGTGCGGAACGTCTTGGTGGGCGTCGGCGTGCCACTGACCGCACCGCTCGTGAACGTAACCGGCGACCCAACCGTTGCGGAAGTGACGGCAGGAGCGCTGCTCCACGACGGGGCCACCGGCGTCACGACTGGGTTGTTTACCAGCGGCTCGCTCCAGGCGTAGTAGACGTTCGTGCCGTCGTCGCACCACGCGTCCAGGCAGTTCAGCAGATTCGAGCCGCCGTTGTTGTAGCCAAAGGAATCGGCCCACTCGGTCGCCCCGGCGATGCTTGGGATGTTGCTGCCGTTGCTCAGGAAGTACAGGCGGCATCGGCCGCCCGCCATCCGCGTCCCAATGGTCAGAGATACCGCCCCGGCGATGGTCTGCCGTGGCATCACCTTGTCCCCGTCCAGGGGAATCACGGTGCTGTAGGGGATTTGCGAAACGCTGCCGCCAATGCCGGCGCGCAGCGTGGCCTGCTCGGCCGAGGTGAGAGGAACGCCGTTTCGAGTCAGTGCCATGTCAGGCCTCCAGATACAAGGGGGAACCGTCCAGCTCCAGCGTCCCGCCGTCGAGCATCAGCACGCCGGCAGCAGCAGAAACCGTGAGAGTGAAGGGGGGCAGGCTCACGACTGCGCCCAGTGCATCGATGACGCTCACCGTGATGCCGGAATACGCGCCTTCGATGGGGTTCGGCCAGGAAACACCCGAGACCGTGAAGACCATCCCGGAGGGCTGACCGGTGATGCTGCGCGTGTAGGGCTGGTCGCCGCCGATCACGGTCACATCGAAGGCGTAGGGAACGCCAACCGTTGCGCTGGTCAAGGGTGTGCCGGAGATTTCCAGAGGCGCGCCCTGTGGCTCGATCTCCATGCGGAAGGGGGCGAACAGCACGGATTTTCCGGTGGCGTCCGTGGCGATCAGCACGATCAGGCCCGTCTCACCGCCCACAGTCGGCGTGCCGTAGACCAGCCCCACGGTGGGATGGATCGTCAGGCCGCCAGGGAGGGAGCCGGCTGGGTCAGAGTAGGTGTACGGAGCCTTGCCGCCGCTGGCCTGGATGACGAATCCAGGGTACGGGACGCCCACCTCGGCGTTGAGCACGGGAGTGCCGGACACCTCCAGCGGGGGCGAGGTGGTGCCGCTGTACTTGAGTGCCCAGACGCCGTTGGCGCGAGCGTAGATGGCACCCGTCATTGGGTCCACCGCCATCCAGCCATCGGCCCCTGTT
Source organism: Pseudorhodoferax sp. Leaf274 (assembly GCF_001422445.1). Classification (GTDB taxonomy): domain Bacteria; phylum Pseudomonadota; class Gammaproteobacteria; order Burkholderiales; family Burkholderiaceae_C; genus Pseudorhodoferax. The sequence goes on along the minus strand of NZ_LMNA01000029.1, from coordinate 25,217 downwards.
GCGTTGTCCGGCAGGCCATCGGACGTGATCACCAGGCTTGCCCCGGGCACAGCGCCTGGCGTCGTGAGCATCTGCCCCACGGTCTCGGCAATGGCGCTGATGGGCGCGCGCCTGCCCTGCCCGTTCTGCGGGTCGTAGTACGGGATTTGCGCCGATGCGCTGGGCACACCTTGATTGAGTCGATAGATCGTGTCCATGCTCACTCCGGGAAGTTGTGGTTGCCGTCCTGATCAAAGCCAGGCGGTCGCTTGATTTCTTGTGGCAGGAAGACGCGGCCATGGGCGCGGCCCCTGTTTCCGGCGCCTGCGAGAACACGCGGGCGGGACATTTGCGGGACGACGGATGCGCGGCGCAGCAGGCGGGCATAGCCATCCGTTGCAACCTTGCGCGTGGTCGCGTTCAGCGCTTTGCCAAAGCTCGGGCCGATGCGGATCGCAAGCTGCAGGTAGACGGTCTCGGCCGCGGTGTCGGGGATGCCGCTGTCGTCGTCGGGGTCGGAGTCCTCGGGCGAAGTGGGCAGCAGGTAGCCCAGGCGAATGCCGTCCTCCTCCCATGCCGCGACCATGGAGTCCAAGCGACGAAGTGCGCCGATCTGCTCTTCAGGCGACAGGTCGAACTCGTAGCCCGCAAGCCCAAGCTCTGAGAAAGCCTCGGAGACGAGCGCGCGCTTGGTCCAGCTCATGCGAACACCTTCGCCCGATAGAGCCGGTCGTTGATCTGCTGCGTCATGCTGCCGGCGCAGTAGCACAAAGCTTCTTCGCCAGCCATGTCGGATAGATCCACGCTCTTGTTCTTCATGTGCCGCATGGCTGCATGGATGGACTCATGCGCGACGATTTCCGCAGGCTTGGCGCGCAGATCCTCAGCGTTCAGCCACATGATGGCGAACTTGCCAGTCAACTTGCCGCGCTTGTCGTAGTGAGCAATGCCCGAGCATTGGCCGTGGCAGTTGTTGGCCGGGCCAAAGTGGCCGGACTTGATGTCACGGTGCATGGCCTTTCGGTCGCGGAACACGCGCACATCGACATAGAGGTGTTTCTTGCCCCTCCATGCCTCCGGGTACACGCGCATCTTGAGCATGTCAGCCTGCCAGCTTTGCCGCGATCAGCTCGCCGAGCTTCTTGTCGGTCGTGCGGCCGTCGAACTTCATGCCCAGCTCTTTGGCCTTCGTCTCCAGCTCTACTCGCGTGACGGGCGCGTCATCGGCGGGCACCTCGGTCACAGGAGGAACGACCTTCAGCGACTCGGCCGCCTCGGTGGGCGTGAGGAACCAGCCATCAGCCAGCGCGGCTTCCACCTCGTGCCCATCCACGATCTGCCAGTCCACCATGAAACCGTGCAGCATGTCCATGCTGCCAGGCCGGTAGAGCATCGTTGCGTTGTCCATCGTTCCCCCTTTGTGAGAGCGGCGGCTTGTGGGCCGCCGCGTCTCGTTGCTTTTCGGGTCAGCCCCGCTTGATCGGGTTGACCGCAGTCACATCGTTGGTATGGCCGGGCCCTGCGCTGGTCACTTCCAGCGGCGAGGACACGCCCAGGCGGTCGCACAGTGCCTTGACGTACTCCGTGCGGTTCTTGCCGCTGCGCTCCAGCTCCATCAGGCCGGCAACCTTGCCCTCGGGCACCAGCGGTTCGGCGTCGGGCTTGATGGCGTCCTTGAACGCATCCAGGCCGAGGTCCACCAGGTGGCTCCACTGCATGATTTCGTGGCGGTCGGGCCAGCGGTCGGCTTGCGGCTCGCCCACCGTCTCCGACTGTGTGCGGAAGTTGGTAGCTGCGCTTTCGGCGTAGGCTTGCTTCAGGCCTTCCTTCTCCGCCTCGCGCTTTTCGGCGTCCGACAGTTCGGGGGCTTGGGCTTCGGGCTTCTTGCTCATGGTTCACTCCAGCTAGGTTGAGAGAAGCGCCCCAGCACCATGCCGGGGCGCGTCACGCTGGACGCAAGCGTGTGCGTGAAGGACCAGACGCTTAGGTCTGGTTGAACAGCTCGACGCCGGCCATCTGCGGGTTCAGCAGAGAGGTGCCGAAGTCGATGTCCCAACGAGCCTTGACGGTCAGGTCGTTGATCTCACCCTGGCGGGTGTAGGTGATCTTCAGACCGTTCTCCGTGGTGCCGCGCATGACCTGCCAGCCGTCTTCCGGGTCCACCTGGAACGAGCCCGGCAGCAGCAGGAGCGTTTCCCGCTTGAAGAAGGGGTTCAGTTCGGCCGTGGCGGTGTTCAGCCAGGTCAGCGTGGCGCCGTTGGCGGGCGTGGCCGTCACGTTCTTGAATTCCAGCTCGGGGCGGGTGCCGCCTTGGCCGGAGATGATCGCTGGGGCGACCAGGATCGCGCCGGCAGACGGCTTGCCGATGACGCGGAATGTCTGCAGCTGGCCGGTGTCCTGCTTGGTGATCATGTGCACCGAGTTCACGCCAGGGATCGTGAAGGCGTCACCGGCCTTGATCGCGGCGTAGGTCGTGGCGGTCACGTTCAGGATCGAGTAGCGGTTGTCCACGTTCTCGGTCTCGCCCGTAGCGGCCGTGCTCGTGGACTTCGGCACCCAGTACTGGTTCGCGCCGTTGACCGTGGTTGCACCGCCACCGGCAGCAGCCAGGCGCAGCGATTGGTCGTTCTTGAACACCTCGAAGCCGGCGATGTCGTCGCTCACGCGGGCACGCTGGTAGGCGGTCATGGTCTCGCGCAGGCCAGAGGTCTGCGGCTTGGCCAGGTTGCCGGCCATCGAGTTGTAGACGCGCGGGGCCAGGAACATCACGCGGTTGGCCAGGCCGATGCCTTGCTCGGTCAGCTGCGCGTCGGCGAGGGCCACGTCATCGAAGCCCGTGGGGGCGACGGTGCGCTTGATGACCTGCGAGCCCTGCAGAGCCACGGTGTTGAACAGCGCGAGGTTGATGTCGCTGGCCAGCTTCTGCTTGGCGGCGTCGCCCTTGCGCTTGAGGGTCGTCGCGCTGCGCAGGTCCTTGGCCGTCATCTTGACGGGCGTGGACTTGTGGAAGCCGATGGACACCGGGACAGACATCTCGGTCATGTCGCCAAAGTTGGCGGTCTGGTCGAAGCCGTCGTAGCTCACGGCGATGTCAGGAGCGGGGATCCAGAACTTGTCGCCAACCCGGTTCATCTCCAGGGGCGACAGGGGTTCGTACTTGGTTGCTGCCTTCGAGATGACGAGGCCGTCTTCGAAGCCCTCCAGCACTTCATCGAACATGACGCGCTCTTCGCGCGAAAAAGTGTTTGCCATTTCCTGATTCCTTGGTGATCAGGCCACGCGTTTCAGCTTTTGGGCACGACGGTAGTTGACCAGCTCGGTGCGGTCGCCTGTCTTGTCGGCCCGGGCTTCCAGCTCGGCCAGTTTCTTGTCACCGGACAAGGGCAGACGGCCTGAGCCGCTGACCTTGGATTCCGGCATGGGGGCTGCTTTGCGGGGCTTGGTAGTAATGGACACTTTGGACTCCAGTTTTCCGGCCTCGAAAGCAAACTTCACCGGGTCAGTGATAGAAGACAGTTGTTTGGCAATTGCCGGGTTCTTGCCGAGCGCGTAGATCAGGCTCGCGGCGTTGTCGGCACCAGCAACGAGGATCTGCGGCTGATTGCCAGTGAGGAATTCCAGGGCTTGCGCCTCGGTGTCCTCGTAGTCGGAGACCTTGAGCGCGGCCTTCTGCCGGCTGTAGTTCTCCAACTTGGCATTCCAGGCCTTTTGATCGGCCTCTGCTGCATCACGCTGCTTGCGCTCCTGCTCGTCAGCCGCACGCTTGCGGTCATGCCATGCAGTGAGCTGCGCTTCGAACTTCTCCGCGTCGTAATCCGCGCCTTCGAGGGTGGGTTTCGGGCCGACCTGCACGGCTTGCACCGCCTTGGTCTGCTGCTGTTCCTTCGCCTCGTACTCGCGCACGCGCTTGAGCAATTCCCGACGTTCCTTGCGCAGGTTCTTCACCCACTCGGGAGCCGGTGCACTTTCTTCGTCCTCGGATGACGGCGACTCATCCCCGATGGAGACGACGACCTCATCGGACTCGCTGGCTTCGGGCTCTTCCGTCTCCTCGGTCTCGGTCTGTTCGACCTCCTCCTGCTCGACTTCTGATTCCTCGACCTGCTCTTCCGCTTGGTCCTCGACTTCCTCGATTTCTTCTGCCTGGTTGGACATTCACGACCCTGTTGGACTCACCAAGGAACGGCTGGTGGGCGCCGTGGGCCAATGATAGTTATTCTCTATCGACTACGCAACGGTGATTTGAATAGTCTATTGAGAATTTTTAGCCGGCGTGGGCGGTTGCATGACCGATTGCAGAGCCTGCACGGTGGCGATGCGGGTGTTTTGCTCTTGCATGCCGATGCTGGCCAGGGTCTCTTGGCGTTGGGCGTCCTTGAGGTTCGCGCTGGCGATGGATTGCACGGTGTCTGCGCGCTTCTTGGCCGCGTCCGCTTCGGCCTGCGCTGCAGCAGCTTGCAGGTACTGCGCTTGAGGATCCGGCTGCGCATTTGCGGCGGCTTGCGCCATTTCCTGCGCTTCTTCCTCGGTGGGCTTGATGACGCCACCCTTGACGAGTCGGCCACGCGCCCAGTCGCGAACATCACTCAACCCTTCGCCTTCGATGTTCATGAGGGTGAGGCTGTTCAGGACTCCGAGCGTCTCGGGGTCTTGCGTGATGGCCATGATCCCGGTCAGGGCCTTGACCGTCGCGGAGCGCCGAGAAGTGGACGATGGGCCAACATCGACAGCCACATCCAGTGCGGCATCGCTCACGTCGTTCTTGACGTACTCCAGCGCCTTTTCCTTGTCGTAGGCGGGCTGGTTCACGACGACCGACCCGACGCCGCCCTGCGGATCGAGCGTCTTCATCTTGCGGTTTTCCTCGATCAGGATGTCCTTCTGCATGGACAGCCAGACTTCACCCGACCGCTTCATGGCCTTGGCAAGGTTGCTCATGTAGATGAAGACCTGCATGTCCAGGCGCTGCTGGATCAGCTCCACCGCCTTGCCCGAGCGGTTGCCCTCGATCTCTTCGCCGGCCTGCTGGTTGCCCAGCAGGTCGCCTAGGCCCTGCTCTGCCACCTGGAACAGCGCGGCAGCAGCTGGCGAGACCATGGGTGGCTTGGTGTAGCCCAGCGCAGCAGCTGGCATCGGGTTGCCGTCCTGGTCGCGCATGGCGTTGACCAGCAGATACGGGAAGTTCTTAACGGCATCGTCGGCCCACTGGTTTTCGTGGTCCTTCATCTGCTCGGGCGTGAAGATGGGCTTCTCTCGCGGCGACAGCGCTGCCATCTCGGCCAGCGTGGACACCTGCATGTTGATCAGCCGCTGAGCATCCTTGGCCAGCCGCACATGTCCCATGAAGCGTTCGATGTTGTCGATCACCCAGCGCTTGCCGTATGTGACGATGATCGGGATGCACTTGCCGGCGATGATCCCCTCGTCTCTGAGCACCTTGGAGCCGGACAGGATGTACTTGTGCACCCGCTTGACCTTGATGCGCTTGGTCCGCACCAGGCGGAAGCCGCGGGCCTGCAGCTCTGGCATCTTCTCGGGGTCTTCGTCCAACTCGGACTGCGGGACGCGCATGTCGGGCTCGTCGTCCACCAGGCCACGGAAGAAGTTGATGACCTCGGCCTTTTCCTCAATGCGGTAGTGCTCGCAGACGTAGACCACATCCGCGCTGAACCAGTTGAATTCGGGGCGCTGGATGTCCTTGGGCCAGTCGGCGTCAAGCTCGCCGTATTCGTCTTTGTAGGCCTCTGGCGTCATGGACGTGAGCACGTAGCAGCGCTTCGCATCGGCCTTGTCCTGGCGCTTCGCATCCAGGTCGAAGAACACCGTGCTGTCAGCGTCGAAGATCGGCTCGATCTTCACCCGCTGGCGTGTGTCTTCCTCGTCTTCCTCGTTCTCGTAGCAGGCCCGCAGGCGCCAGGCACCCATGCCACCACCGACAGATTCCTCGAAGGCGTTGTCGTAGGCTTCATCCGCCGTGCTGTCCTGTTCGTCGGCCCGGTACAGCCCATTGCAGACCTCGGCCACGTCCTCGCCGGTCTCGCCGTCCTTGGGCAGGAAGTCCACCGTGATGCGGTTGGCCCGGTACTCGTTGAAGATGCGGATGACGGCCAGGTGAACCTTGTTCATCTCCAACTGAGGCTTGTTCTCGAACTGCTCGCCCCACTGGCCTTCCCACTGAGCGCCGCTGATCGAGTAGAAACGCCGGTCGTCCAGCGCCTCCATGCGCCCCGGCCACACCGCAGCCTGGATCTGGTCGAACTCCAGCATCGCCTCTGCGTGGATCTGCCGGAGTTGTGCGGTCTGGCGCTGGCTCATATGTAATCCCTATCGCGCACGCGCGCGTGATAGATAGATTCTATGAGTCCGTGGCGATTTCTCCAATCAACGCCTGCCTGGACGGCCTGCCATGGGGTTGCGGGTGGGGATGACGGAGACGGAAGCCTGCTGCGTTGCCGGCGCTTTTTGCACCGTCACCAGCGCATCGAACATCGGATCGAGCTGGTCGTCGTGCGCTCCGCCCGGGAAGGACGATGACTCGGCGAGGAACTCGGACAGCCACGGCGCATCCTGCGGTAGCAGCACATTGCCAGCCTCCACGAATGGCGCGATGTCGTGTGCTCGAGAGATCTTGTCCTTGTTGCGCTGAACGGGGATCACCGGCAGGCTTTCGCGGCGCAGCGTCTGAATCAACCCCGTGCCTGAAACCTTGTCCTCGATCATCAGAGCACGCAGCTGCGACCTGTGTGCCTCCCTGTGCTTGAACCAGAAGGCCCGGGTTTGGGTCAGAAGCTCCGGCGCCTCCCACTTGCCGCGCAGCTGGTCGATGAGGACGGCCTGGCCCACGATTGAACGCCCCCAGCACTGCAGAACGGAGTAATCGTTCTCCTGGCCGGTCTTCTGTGCCGTGTCGATGTGGATCGTCCGAAACTCAAGCGCCGGCAGCGTTGTCCAGTACCTGTACCACTGCTCTTTGAGGATGCCGCCACCTCGAGGCGCCGGCCGCTGCTGTAGCTGGCCAGCCGTGCCGTAGCTGCCGAGCGTGGTCTCCAGCTCTGTCACCTGCTGCTCGCCGAACCGCTCGGGAAACATCAGTTCGCCCTCTTCCGTGCGCGGGTCCGTCCATCCGATGGATGTGGTGCAGCGCCGCTCCGGCTCGAAGCGCATTGGGATGCACAGATGCACGTATGGCAACCCCATCTTCAGGATGACGCCGCTCGTGTCCTTCTCGCTCAGGCGCTGCATCACCACCACGATGGCGCTCTTCTCGTTGTTCACGCGCGTCGGGAGGGTTTCCGTAAAGGCGATGCGCGCGGCCTCAAGCTCGGCTTCAGAGTTGGCGTTGTCGGCGCTGATCGGGTCGTCCAAGATGACGCGATCCCCGCGAACGCCGGTCATGCTGCTGAATGCTCGAGCCTGGCGCACACCCTTCTTCGAGTTGCCGAACTCCTTCTTCCCGTCCAGGTCGCGCATCAGTTCAGTCGGCCATAGCCCCTGGAACCACTCCGACTTGATCAGGTCGCGGCACTTGCGACTGTCCCGGATCGCCAGCTGCTCTTCGTGGGCAGTCCCGACGAACCGCATCTCGGGCATCCCTCGAGGCCCCCACTCCCACGCTGGCCAGATGACGCCGGTCAGCAGCGACTTCATGGAGCCGGGAGGAACGTTCATCAGTAGGCGCGTGATACGCCCATCCGTCACGGCCTCCAGGTGCAGGCAAATCGCGTCAAGCGCCCAGCCCCATTTGAGTTCGGCCGCGGGCTCGAGCACATGCCAAGCCCGGCGCGCGAACTGGGCAAGGGAGCGCTTGCACAGCTCCCGCTCTACCTCGAGCAGTTCATCGTGGCTTAGCTGCATCTCGAGCGGCCATGATTTCGGCCAGTGCATCGGTGGACAGGCCGGCAACGTTCAGCGTCGTGCGGGTCTCGAGCGGCGCATCAGGGTCACCAGCAATCTGCATCTTGTCGCCGTACCGCTTCGGGTCCCACTTGGCCAGCAGCTTCAGGCGCGTCTCGATCTGCAGCTTTCGATGGCCGAGCATGTCGCCGCGCTTCTCCTCGACATCACCGTTCGGCTTGGTGGTCGATTCAATGCCCTCGAGCGGCGTGTTGGCGATCTCGAGGCATTCGGCGGCCAGCGCATCGAATCCTTCCTCGCGCGCGCGTGCGATGCTGGCGGCAAATGCCGGGTTCGCGTCTTTCCAGTCGCCAACCGTTCGCACTGCAGGCATGCTCTCGTCCCTGCAGATCGACGCCATCGGCTCTCCAGTCCGAAGCCTCGAGCAGATCGCATCCGCCATCTCCTGCGTGTACGTCGTCTGCCGGCCTCGTGGCTTTTTCTGCGTTGCCATCACTCCCCCTTTGCTGCGAACCCGTCGCCTTCTAGGCCTAACGGCTGGCTCCACTCGTCCGCCTCCTGCCACTCGTCGGCGTCGGTACGGTTGTATTTGTTGATGGCCATGACAAGGACAACACGCCTTTCCTTCAGATCAGCAATATGCGCCCAATCCTTCTTTGCCAGCCTCGGAAGCATGGCCTTCAATTCGTCCAGGCCTCCATATGCGATGAAGTCCTCAAAACCACCATTTGGGTAGAACTCATCTCCCGCGAACAGTGCATAGCGTTCTGTCATGCCCTCATCTCCTTCGAAGTCTTAGCCAGCATGTTGATGGCGTGCCGTATTGCCTTAGCCTCGCGTTGCTTGCCGGCTTCTCGGTAGTTGACGCGCATGGTGTTGAGGGCCCTTCCCATGGGACAGCCTGATCTGCTGTGGTTGGTGGAGCCGCATAGGGTGCAGGCGGTGGTCATGCTCTTAGCTCCATTGCCTTCTCCCAATGGAACGGATGCATCGGCCCCTTCCGGTTGTTGCAGTCGGTGCAGGCGCATTTCAGATTCGCTCGGTTGTTGCCGCCGCCGAGGTGTCTGGGGTAGTAGTGGTCCAAGGTCATGGTTGCGAGCGACAACTGCATCCCGCAGTACTCGCACTTCCCCTTCGCCCGCTTGAAGACGGCCTTTCGAGCCTTCGCCTTGTCTGCGACCTTCATGCTTCCCTCTCCTTCCTCAAGTCCCGGATTTGTGGCTGCGCGTCGGGAATGATCCTGGCGTCAACGTCGATGACGACGCCACCATCTGGCCACTCGTGAGACCTTCGGACAACCTCGGCCTCAACACTTTCTTGCGCGATCTGGGCCTGAATCTGACCCATCGCAAGAGTCGCGAGTGCCGACCACATGCACGGGCTAATCACGAAAGGCCCGTGCGAAGAAAACACCGCAGAACAGCCCGATAGCCGCTGCGGCGTACCAAGGCGCTTGAAGCCACATAGTTAGCGCCACGGCACTGATTGATGCAAACACGTATGCCATCACTGATTTCCTTTCCTCAAGTCCTTGAGCCAGCGCAGTGCGCGGCGCAATGGTTGGTTGTAGTCCTCTGCCCAGTGCCTGTAGGCAAGTTCCGGGGTCCAGCCATGGGCAACAAGTCCAGCGCCCTCGCAGCGCCACGCGTAGCCACCAGCGAACCATACGTAGAAGAAGAACCCGTCGCACCAAGTGCGCCTGAGCCTGGGCTTCATGCCATCCTCCTTTCCATCCTGCGCAGCCTCTTGCCCATCACGGCCTTGAAGCGCTTGAGGTATTCCACGTTGTGCGTGACGCGGTGGTTCTGGGTGTAGAGCCAATCCACCTTGGCGTTGCCGATGCGCTCGCGGATGCGGGGCCCATACTCGGCCAGGTTCCCGCTCAGGTGGTTGTTGCAGATGGAACAGCCCTTGTGGATGTTCCAGAGGTGGAAGCGGACGGCAGAGGCTGCGCCGACTGAGCGCAGATGCGAGGCGTGCCACTGGCCGCTCCAGTTCGGGCCGCGGTCGCAGGAGCAGCAGCCCAGATGCGCATCCCGAATGCGCACGATCTTGTTGACGATGGCTTGGCACTCGTCCAACCACTTTTGGCGCGGCTTGGCCGCTTCCTTGCGGACCCGCAGCAGTGCGCGCTCGTCGGCGGCATCCTTCTTGACCTTGCGCGCCATGCAGCGAGGCGAGCAGACCGAGTGCATCGAGGTGCGCGGGACGAACGCCTTGGCGCAGACCTTGCAGGGCCTAGGCTTGGGGGCGAATGGGAGGGAGTCGATCACGCGACCTCCAACTCGTAGACAACCACACCCCGAAGCGCAGCCGTCGCATGCAGAAACTCGATGAAGCCGCTCATCTCCCGCACGCTGAACTTGCTGGTGCGGCTGCCGAGCATCACCATTCCGCCGTCCAGGCCTTGGGCGACACGCACTGTCTCGCGGCGGTAGGCGGCGGACAGAACGTCCTTCCACTCCTCGGCGGACATGCGGACCATGGCGCCGTTGACGGGCCATTCCAGTTGCCGGGCGAAGGCATCGAGGATGGGCCACATGGCCGCGTTCTGGTCCAGGCTGCGGGTTGGCTCTTGGATCGTGACGACATAGCCCTCTGGGGCCTGCTGGACGCCGGAGACTGCATTGGCGCGGGCCATGCCGTGGACGAGCTTGAAGGTGCGCTTGTCAGCCATACGCCCTCCCGTCCATGGCTGCTTGGAATGCCGCGTTGTCTGCGTCACTCCATTCCTTGCCGCGGTACATGTCATAAGCGGTTGGGAGCGCATCCGCCCACGCCTCTGCGACGCACCGTACCGACAGCGGATACCCCTCGCCGTCGCTTTGCATGAACTCGCCGTCTTCCGGCTTGCCCTCTAGCGCCTTGTCGATCAGGGCGCGAAGTTGGAGCAGTGCAGAGCGCGATCCCAGGATGAACGCATCCATGTGCTCGCTCTCCTGCGGGTAGATGTGCAGGGTCTCAGCCATCGGTCAACCTCACCCAAGCCACCGGCTTCAGTTCATCCATCGGTGCTACCTTGCCTTCCTTTTGCAGGGCAAGCAGGCGGGTGCGGATGAAAGCGGAGTGCGTCCTAGCGCTGTGGCCGAACATCGGCCTCACGTAGTTGGCGATGGTGCCGGTCGTGCTGCCGCCTACTTTGGACAGGTAGACCATGATCTGCGTGTCGTAGTTAGCCATTGCGCTTCGCCTCCACCTTCTCCCGCAGCTTCTCGGATGCGTAGGCGTCGTACCACTCCCTGGACTGCCAGGAGGTGGATAAGTAGCTGCAGGCCTTGTCCGGGGTCTCCCCCATCTTGGCGGCGCGCTCTGCGTCCAGGCGGATGCAGCGGCGCTGGTAGTCGTCGGGGTGGGCGTCTCTCATCGGCGATTCGCCACCGAACCGCCAATCCACGCGACGCTGGGTCAGCCGGTCGTAGGCGTCGGCGCACTTCGCACACATGGCGTGGCTGTCGCCGAAGCCTCCACCGCAGGAGTGGCATGTCATGCTGGCTCCTTAATGCTGCAGACGATGATGGTTTCTTTCGACCGAGACTGGCCCATCATCCGGCAGTCGCCTTCGATGCCTTGCCGATGCACGCTCAGCAGCCATGCCGCCTGCAGTACCCAGATCAGGATGGCCAGAAAGGCGACCAGCGCCACATCCAATGCCTTGCTCATGCTGCTTCCTTCTTTGCCTTGTGCGGTCAGCCTCGTGCGTCGAAAAAGCCTTTGACGGCTTTGCGCACCTGATCCGCGTAGTCAGCGCCTGCCTTGTCGAAGGCTGCATCACGCTTCGCGTCAGCCGAGCCCTCTTCGTCGTCCTCAAAGCCCATGGCGAGCCTGGCGGTGACGCCCTGTTCCATCGTCATCTGGACCAACTCCGGGCCTTCGTCTCCCTCCTCCTTGAAGAACAACACCTGTTCGCCGTCACTGGCGATCACGATCTTTGCGAATGTCATGCTTGCTCCTTCTTGGTTGCTCGGTGCTTGTCTATCTCTTCCTGCAGTAGGGTGGGCAGGCGGGAGAGTTGGTGTGGGTCAAGGGATGCGTGGTGCCGGGCGCATTCGAGGATGTCAGCAGAGGTCCAGCGCCATTCCTTGGCGTTGGCCTTGATGTGCTCCACAGCGATGCGCTCGGCTTCGGTCATGCCAGGTCGGCCAGAGTCAGATCGCCCGTGACCATCAGCGCCCAGGTGATGCGCTTGGCTGGCACGTCCATGCCGGCGCGCACCATGTCCAGCACATGCATGGCTTCGCGCGCCATCTCGGTGAGGTGTTCGCGGGTCATGCTGAAACCTCGCTGAACTGCTGGCCGACAGCCTCGCGTGCGCACTTGAGCGTGTACGGCAGGATCTTGTCGCCCTGGTCGTGGCTGGCGAGGATGCGATGCGCCCACTCCTTGTTGCCGCTGCTGGTGACCGCAGACATAGCCGCCTTGATGGGGGCCAGCTTTGACAGCTCGGCGTAGACTTTTTTCGGGTCAGCCTTCGGCATCGGCAGAGCCAACTCCTCAACCATTGGGGCCTGACGGCACAAGCGCTTGAACTCAGGCGCACTCGGCGGTCGGTCCGGCAGGTTGTCCAACGCCCAGCCAATGCGGGTCATGGACTCGCGCGAGCGGCCAAACTCGGAAAGCTCGTGCGCCCATGCGGACTTCACATCGTTGATTGGCGTGTTGCCGATGGCGCGGTCCCATGCGGACATGTATGCGCCCGACAGGCGATGGAAAAGTCGATCAATGATTTCAGTGGGCAGCGACATGCTCGATCCTTGGCGTGGCGGTAGTTGGCAGTACGTCGATGACTTCGCCGGCTTCGCGAAGCTTCTCCAGGGCCGGGTGACGCTGGCCCGTCATCTCTTCCCACCGCAACTGCCCGTTGATGCGGTCACGGTCTGCGTAGGACATGGGCTCGGCTTTTGCCTTGGCGCTTCCAGCAGGCGGGAGAGCGGCAGCCAGCCACTCCAAAGGCTGCAGGGGCTTTTCACGCAAACAGTCGCGGATGGCATTGACCACGGCTGCGTCGCCTCCAGGACGCTTGCGCAGCGCGCCGAGGAAAGACCGGGCCTGCTTCTCCGGAGTCCCGGCGTTCGTCAGCAATGGGAGCCCGTAGCCAAAAATGATCTCGGCGGGTTCGAGGGCCGGCTTGCCGGCAGAAGCGTTAGCTTCTGAATCACCCGAAGGGGAAGAAGAAGAGGAAGAAGAAGGGGGGGGTTCTTCGGCACCTTGAAGGGGGGTTTCAAAACCCCCCTTCGGTTTTGGCGGACGCCCGCCTTTAGATCCGTGAGAACCGCCCTTCGCACCATGTTCTGCGCCGGCCTTTCCGCCTTCTGCGCGTACATTGCGGACTCGCTCATCCTCGACCATGCGCTTGCTGTAGATCACCCCTTCTGGCGTTTGGCGGGCAACACCACTCTCCAGCAATTCCTCCAGAAGCTTCTTGACCTGGACACCAGGCACGCCAATCTGACCGGCCATCTGCTGCATGGTCATGGGCTTGTTGTTCAGCACCAGATGTCCGTATGGCTCGCACTCGTGGGCCACGCACATGAGGTCGATCCAGAGGCCTCGCGCGGCCAGGGAGCAGGCGCGCAGCTCAACGTCCTTGCGCCAGTCGCCCGGATAGAACTGGAAAGCCGGACGCTTCACCGTGCCTCCTTCCCCAGCCGATACGCCTTGACGCGTGAGCCGCCAGGGGTCGTGACCCACTTGTCCAGGACAGTCAGCCCATCACGACGGCGGAACTCGCCCACTCGCTGCGAGAGGCTGAAGCAGCCGGCGCCGTTCAGGGCCGTAACCGGTGTAACCCAGCCGCGGCGCAGGAGGGCCAGCAGGCGCGTCTTCATGGTCGGGCAGTTCATCAGACAGCTCCCTTGCGCAAGATCCGCTTGGACGATGCATAGCCAGGCGGGGTGATGACGATCCCGCTGCGGCGCGGGTTCAGGTCAATGGCTTTGCCACGCTGCGGGTTCTTCGGGGCCTTGTCGGCCACGTACGGGCGTGGGTCGAAGATGTGGCCGGTGAAGGCGTTGCCGACGATCTTGGTCATGCTGGTCCTGTCTGGATATCGCGTCACAGTTACTGTTCAGTAACTCTTAGTGCACGCTTTGGCGCCGGAAGAGTTGCGCAACAGTTACTGCAATGGGGTTGCGCTTGGACGCGCGGAAGTGCTCCAGCAGAAGGCGCTTCGACGCCTCTTCAAACGAAATGCCGTGCTTCTGCGCCTCGCCTTCAATGCAGGCCAGCTCTTGTTCAGAGGCGCCATGCAGATCGATCTCCGCGATGACGCGGCTCTGATCCTGTCGATTCATCAGTGGTCCCTTCGCCATCTCAGGCGGCCAGCAGGCGTCCGAATGCGCTCTTGTCAAGCTTTGATCCCATGCGGCGGTGGGACAAAGAATTCGCCTCATGACGCTTCTCCCGTGCAACAGACAGCAGGACCTCGCGCAGCACTGCAGCGCGCTCTCCGCCGCCGTACAACTCGACCAGCTGGTCCAGCTCCGCCTCCTCGTCTTCGTTGCCGCGGAGCATCGCTATCGGCTTGCGCAACTTGCTCGGCCGGTCAGTGGTCGGGTACGCCATGGTTCAAACTCCCTGATTTGTTTTGGTTCGGTTGGTGGATGGGTGCACGTGCTGGACGCGCTACCCGTGTGGTTACAGCAGCGGCCCAGCGCCCCACAGCAGCGAGCAGATGCCGAAGAAGCTGCCGATGAGGAGCAGAGCGCCGGCCATAGGGCCGCGGTCGGATTCGAGGGCGAGCCACATGCCGAGGAGGCACAGGGCGCACAGGGCGCCGAGGATTTGGGCCATGGAGTACGTCATGACTCAGGCCCCCTCTGTGGCGGTGGGGCGGCGCTTGGACAGGTGCGCCTGCAACTGGGTAAGCGTCTTGAACCCCGGGTTCGGAATCCGGTTGTTCACGAACTTCGATATCCACGAGTAGCTGACGCCCGCGTCGTCGGCGATTGCCTGCCATGAGCCCTTCTGGGCTTCCAGCTGTTCGCGGACAGCGGCGTCAAGAGGTTTCTTCATGAGGACGACGATAGCAAAACTTTGCTATGTCAGCAAGCAATACTTTGCTGACCGCGTCGGCCAGACTCAAGAAGTGCCGTCGCCGTCCATCAACACAGTCTTCGCAGAGAACTTGCGCCGCCGCATGGACGCGGCCAAGCTGTCGCAGATGGCGCTTTCCAAGTTGTCAGGCGTGGCACAAACATCGATCGGCAACTACCTCGACCCGGACAGGCGCGCGGCCAGCGCTTCGGGCAAGGAGCCATCGGCCAAACTGACCGAGATGGCAAAAATCGCCGTCGCCCTGGGCATGAGCCCGTGGGAGATGCTGATTCCTTTGAGCGAAGCCCAGGACGCCGGCGTAGAGCAACAGGCAGTGGAACTGGCGGCCCTCTTCAGGGAAATGCCTGCTTCGGCCCGGGGCACACTGCTGGAGCAGGCAAGACTGGTGCACAAGGCGACCAGGCCGCACGACGAAAGGCCGCAACCTACCGCGCCGCCGTTGGGGGGAGATCGTCTTGGACGCCTCGCGGCTTAGCTGCAGCGGGGAAGGTGCGCCCGCACCAATCCACTGTCTTGCATGTGGATTTTGTAACACGACGTATCACGATCCGAGCGTAGGGACGGCCCCAGTGGCCGTCCACAAATTGGTGGAGGAATGGCAATGATGGGACTCAAGTTTTCCGCTGCACTGGTCGTGGTCGCCGTTCTCGCCGGGTGCGCAGGCCGTGGCCCAATGGGCTTCGGCAATGCCGCACGCCCCGAGGACCCGACAAGGACGTGCAACCATGGCAACGCAGGGGATGCGCGCTTTGCCCCACTCCGTGCGAGGACCGGCACAGGCATGGGTGGCCCGACGCTCGCTATGCGCGCAAGCAAGGACACGCCAACTGAGGAAGAGAGGAGAGCCCTGAACATCTGGACCGTCGCATATCAAAGTTGCGTGGACATGGGCCGTAGTTTCCGGGCCGCCTACCTGACTCCCGCGCAGGCGGCATGGATCGAGGCACACCACTCGCGCACAGTCGGCCTTGTTGCCAAGCTCTACGCGGGAGATATCACCTGGGGCGCCTACCTGGACCAGCGCGACGCATTGGAGCGAGACACGGACATGGGCCTTGCGAGCGCCAATGAGGCCGCTGCGCAGGCGCAGGCCGCGCAGGCGAACGCGGAGGCCGCGCGAGGACTGGCCATCATGCGTGCGATCCAAGCAAGCTCGCCGCCCCCAGTTGTCTACCAGCCCGTTCCGGTCCCGCCGATGCCGAGAACTATCAACTGCACGACCATGCCAATGGGTGCTGGCTGGACTAACACGCAGTGCCGCTGACGCTGGTGGATGTGAGGGAGTGCCGCAAGGCAAGGAGGGCCAATGCTCAAAGATGAAGTCATCAACATCACGTGCCCCAGATGCACTCGACCCCTGCTGGCCTTTAGGCAGACCAAGGCCAACAAGAAGGAGGGGTCGCATACGGTGCAGAGCTACGGCGCCAACGTCCGCCTGGAAGATCCGCCGTCTAAGGGCGCCTATGCCGTATGCGACCAGTGCGGCACTGAGACTGCGTTTGACCCGAGGCTCTTGGGAATCAAGTAGCCGGCATTGCGCATAGCCCCAGGTTTTGTAGGCAGTTATCGGTGAAGACGCTTCCTCTGGCTCCTTTCTGGAGGTAGAAGCCTGCGAAGTCGTCTGGGCTCCGACGCGTCTTAAGAAACGCGTTGTGCGTCACCAAGACCGGCTTTCTGATGGTGATCTGGCCGGAGATTCTGTAGGTCCCGCCGACAAGCCGGAACTTGGGGAGCGCCTCACCACTCGGCGAAAAAACCGGGCGTCCGTCCAGCAACGATTGCAGGGCGCCGGTGTCGTCGTGAACGCCGTCACCCCACAGCGTTTCTGGCAGCGGCGCCAGCCTCATCAGGTTGCTTGCCGTGACGACGGCGGGAGCTGCCAGGCCGAGGCCTGCGCCAGCAAGAAATAAACGTCGCTTCATGACACCTCCATGGCCCGCACCACGCGGGCTTTTTAACGCGCCCTCGATCAGGGCGTGAAGAAATTTTCGCACAATGAGCAAAGTTTTGCTTGCACGACTAGCAAAGTATTGCTAAAGTCTCCTCACCGCAGCACACAAGCAGCGGTGACGCCAGAGACGAAGGCAGCGACGGAATCCCCTAGCTGAGCAGCCGCCAAGGTCTGCGCCCTTCTGAGGCCGAGGGTGGAGGCAGGCACAGCCGAAAAGTTGCAAGGAACGCTGGGAACCGAAAGGAACAGACCAGCAGGGATGTACGCCGGAGGGTTCTGGCGGACGCATCTCGAAGCCCTGGAGACAGGGCGAACACCAAAGGCCGCGACGTGTGACCTTTGGTGTTTTAAGCCCAAACCCACGCGGACCAATTCGAACCTGGTGAGGCCAGGCGAGGCTGGGCTTGGCGGGGTAAGGCGTGGCAAGGGCTGCAACTGCAGCGGATAGATCGGCGTGCTGGTCTATCCGATGCAACCGCATCAATGTCCAAGCGTTGGCTTGGCTGGGCATTGCTCGGCCAGGCGCGGCGTGGCAAGGGCGCACAAGCGCAAACATTCAACAGGAGAAATCAATGCGGAAGTACCAAATCGACATCACCGGCGAGACACCCCTGCTCATGCACTGGGACAACATCGACTGGGCGGATGAGATGGAGGACTGGAAGAACAATCCCGAGAACAAGAAGAACAGCAAGGCCGGCGACGACCGGACACCTGCATGGCGCTGGATCGGCTCGATGTACCACGACGGCCAGCACGTCGCCATCCCGGCCGACAACCTCATGCGCTGCATGATGGAAGGCGGCGCCCAGGTGCTGGTGCCAGGCGGACGCGGCGGCAAGACGTTCAAGTCGCAAACGCAGTCCGGGATGATGGTCGATGCAGCCTACTGGACGCTGGGCTCTGCTGGCGCCGCGATCCCGATGAGCAGCGTGAACGCTTTGCTCAAGGAAAACGACTTCAAGGCGCATCGCAAGACAGCCGAACAGCTGGGCTTCAGCCTGTTCGTGAAGCGCGCCAAGGTCGGCACCTCCAAGCACATCCGGGTGCGCCCACGGTTCGACCAGTGGACAGCGAGCGGCACCCTTTCCGTGTGGGACGAGGCACTTACTGAGAAGGTGCTGATCGACATCCTGCACTACGCCGGCCGATACAAGGGCCTGGGCGACTGGCGGCCGGGCGGCAAGACGCCGGGCTCCTTCGGAATGTTCTCGGCAAAGGTGAAGCAGATCAACTGAAGTGACAGGGCGGGGCTTCGCGTGCCGTGGCGGGGCGGGGTGGGGCTAGGGCTGCAATGCAGCGAACAGGCTGGCGTGCCGGCTTGTTCGATGCAATCGCATCGCACGCGGCAGATGCCTGCCCCGGCGGGGCTTGGCGGGGCCGGGCTAGGCGCGGCATGGGCTACTCGATAGCGGCAAACGGGCAACTGTTTGCCGGTGTCACGTGGCAGCGGCTGGGACCGGTGGGGCTGGGCGAGCCCGGGCCAGGTTGGGCTGGGCCAGGCACGGCAAGGGCGCAATGCGCAAACCAAAAGGAGAACTGATGTCCAAAGTCTATTT
Source organism: Pseudorhodoferax sp. Leaf274 (assembly GCF_001422445.1). Lineage (GTDB taxonomy): Bacteria > Pseudomonadota > Gammaproteobacteria > Burkholderiales > Burkholderiaceae_C > Pseudorhodoferax. The sequence goes on along the minus strand of NZ_LMNA01000029.1, from coordinate 6,821 downwards.
CGGCGGCATGCCGACAGAACCCGATGTGAAGAAGCTGCTTGCAGCGTTCCCTGACATCCAAGAAGGTGACGAAATCGCGCACGAGGACATTGAGCGCGTGATTGGCCACAAGCGAGAAGACAACCGCTACCGCGCAGTGGTCGCAGCATGGCGCAAACGTCTGCTGAACGACGAGAACCAGGACCTAGGCGCTGTGTCTGGCATCGGCTTCAAGTGCCTCGCTCCGGACGAGCGCATATCTCGCAGCGTTGATGGCTTCCAGTCTGGCACGCGAAAACAACTGCGGTCTGTCCGTCGCGCCCAGCTGGTCCGCACTGACGATCCGATTCTGACTGCAAAGCAGGACGGCATGCGTCGTTACGGCCTCGCGCTAGCCGACCAAGCGGCCAAGATGATGAAAGAAATTGAGCCGCCAAAGCCGCAAGCGCAGATGCCACGACTTGTCCCGCGCACCGGCACCCACTAACCCCCCCGCCCTCCCCGTGAGGGCCATCAGATCGGAGCCCTGTTCCGTTGCGCATGCGGCGGTGAACAGACTGGCCCAGTAGCAGGGCTCCGTTCTGATGCCCGCCTGAGCCCACGACCTTAGGTCCCCGTGGGCAAAACATCCCATCATCAGCTGATGCTTGGGGAGCAGGCGAAAAGGAGCCGAGACCTTTGCCGACGATCAAGCTATGCCACGCCCTCTTGGGTTGGATTGGTCGTTTGGATCGGCAGCAGGCGGGTGTCTTCAACAAGGAGTGAGAAATGGGATTGCACATTGAGATCGGACACCCCGTCACGAAAGACGTCAAGTTGATCGAGGGGAAGCTCGTTCGGTTCGCGGACGAGAACGGGCGAACGATGTTCGAGGTCAGCATCCGCCCTGACGGGCGCAGCTTGGATGTCCGGGCTGTCGAGGTGACGAAGCATGACGGAGAACTCTACGAGTCCACCCTGGAGATTCGACCGGCCGCCGCGAACTGCGTGCGCATCTCAACACCACGCTACGACTCGTAGCAATCCCCACCCCTCCCCCACCAGCCCGCCCCATGCGGGCTGTTTCATTTGGAGCAATGAAGATGAGCAAGCAAGACGACGGCGGGCCGGCGTTCCCGCAAGCCAAGGTAACGGTCTTGGCAGAGGATGGCACGCCGAACGAGGCTGCTGCGGTCACGCATGACGGCATGTCCCTGCGCGATCACTTCGCGGGATTGGCCCTCCAGGGGATTTGTGCGCATGACACGACCTGGGGATGGGGAAGTACGGAGCTTGTCGCACAGCAAGCCTACGAGTTGGCCGACCAAATGCTGAAAGCGCGCAAGGCGAGGCGGCCATGAACGCCCGCCCAGGCTGGACACCTCAGAAGCAGGTGTTCTACGACCTCGCCAGCGAGCCAGACGACGAGCCCACCACGCAGAACGGCCTCGCCCAGGCTGTCCGTGATGAGCTGGACAGGCTCTGTAAGGAGCTGGCCCAGGCCAACCCCGACGCCTGTGACCTTCGCGCCTTCTGGCTGGACATCCAAGCCCATGCAGCCGAAGGCGCAGAGCTGGCCCGCATTCAGGCGATGGACTGATGCAGCCCTTACCCCGAAATTTCCAAGAGGAAGAGCGCGACCGGTTCTGGGCGCGCAAATTGAAGGAGCACGAGATGTACGACCTAACAGAGCCTGTCCCCCTGGTCGCACGCCGAGTCGGGGAGATCGACTTCTCCAGCGGCGCCCAACAGATCCAGCTGCACATGAGCCAGAAGCAAATCCGCGACGCAGCGGCGACTCTTCTGCAGTGCATGAAGCCCGAGGCCCGTGCGCTGCTGCTGGAGCAGATCAAGGAGGCGGCATGACCACCATCCGCATCTGGCTCATCGCCGCTGCTGTCTGCGTCGTCATCGGTGCTGCAGCAGTTGACCCCGAGTTTGACGAGGTGGACGCCGCCCAGGCAACTGCCGACTCTCTCAACGACGCACAGCAGGCAGCAATCCTGGCCGCCAAGGAGCCCTGACATGTCCCCCGCCCTCTTCTGGCTTACCTATCTGGCCGGCCTGACCGGCTTTGCTTTGAAGGTGTTCGCATGAACAGGCTGCGCCACTTCATCGCCATCTATCGGCTGTACGCCGCCCACCACTCGCGCCGGTACGCCGCGCGCATTGCCTACGGCATGGCCTTCAAGGGCCTGCCGTTCTGAGGACGCCATGAAGAACATCGCCAGCGCAATGGTCAAGGCCCAGCAGCAGTTCGGCCCCGCGCTCAAGACCCACACGAACCCGCACTTCAAGAACAAGTACGCCGATCTGTCGGCCTGCATCGAAGCGGTGATCGATGCGCTCAACACCAACGGCATCTTCCTGATGCAGTCGTCCCACGAGTCCGAGCGCGGCGTGACCGTCGAGACGGTTTTCGTGCACGAGTCCGGCGAGACGATCAGCGCCGGCAAGCTGTCAGTCCCTGCTGCCAAGCAAGACCCGCAAGGCTACGGCTCGGCGTTGACGTACGCCCGCCGCTACTCGCTGATGGCGGCCTGCGGCATGGCGCCGGAGGATGACGACGGCAACCAAGCAACCGCCGCGAAACGCAAGCAAGACGCGGCCCCGCCCGCCCAGGACAGCAGCCCCGCAGCCATTGCCAAGCGCCTGACGGCCGGCGTTGCCAAGGGCGATGCAGTTGGTGTGTGCGACTACCTCATCAGTCTGGACGACGCAGACCGCGATGCGATCTGGCAGCAGTTGGACGCTAAGACGCAAAACAAGTTGACGGCCGCATGGCCCAAGGAGCCCGCATGACCGCCCTGTATGACATCGCCGCCGAGTACCGCGAAGCTGCCGAGAAGCTGGCCGAACTGGACTTGGATGAGCAGACCATCGCCGACACGCTGGAGGGCCTGGGCGGCGATCTGCAGGTCAAGGCGCAAAACGTGGTGTTCTTCGCTCGCAACCTGGAGGCCATGGCCGAGGCCATCAAGAAGGCCGAGGGCGAGATGGCGAAGCGCCGCAAGGCCATGGAGAACCGATCCGCCGGCCTGCTTCGCTACGTCCTCGATTCGATGCAGGCGGCCGGCGTCACCAAGATCGAATGCCCCCACTTCCGCCTCTCGGTGCGCGACAACCCCGGCGCAGTTGATGTGTTCGAGCCGGAACTGCTGCCCGCGCAGTTCATGGTGCGGCCGGAGTTGCCGCCCCCCGCTCCCGACAAGAAGGCAATCAGCGCGGCACTCAAGGCCGGCGACGACGTGCCTGGTGCCCGGCTGACCGCTGGCAAGCGGCTTGAGGTGCGGTGATGCAGACCGCCCACACCTCCTTTGCCAACCACCGCAACCCCTGGACAGGACAAGCCATGACGAAAGACAACAAGCCCAAGGCCCCGGCCGGCAAGCCCATCGACCTCAACCTGCTCAGCATCTGCGACGACGAGATGCCTGCAGAGCGCGCCAAGCCCGCCAGCAAGTACGGACCTCTGTTCTCCAAGATGAAGATCGGCCAAGCGATCAAGTGCCCGGCTGGCTCCACGGCGGCAAAGCTGGCGAACTCCCTGCGCACCCATGCGGACAGGAACGGCATCGAGTGCGTCATCAAGACCATGAGCGACTACGGCGATGGCTTCGGCCGCGTTTGGCTGCTGGCGAAGGCAGCGCCCAAGCTCAAGCGCGCTGCTTGATACCTCGCCACCCTTGCCGCAGCAAGGCACACCCGCACCGATTGAGGATCGAAATATGAAGACGAAGACCGACTACACCGCGCTCGACGTGGCCATCATCGCCGCGATCTGCGTTGCGGGGCACCGCGAGTTTCAGGACATCAGCCGCTACGCACGTCGCCACGCCGAGGCCATCGAGGCGGCAGAAAACCGCGGCAAGCCTCCGATCCGGCATGTCGAAGCCTGGCGCATCGTGGACCGCCGCCTGCAGCATCTGCGCAAGGCCGGCCGCATCAGCTACACCCGCCAGTCCAAGGCGAACCCGAACGGCGGCTGGGTGCTGACCCCGGAGGCAGCATGAGCGGCGCCCTACGTACTGAGGAAGAGGGCGCGACGAGCCGCGAGGCTGTCATCGCGACCCTGGAGCGCTACAACACCTGGCGCCGGGGCAACCTGGCCGGCGACGAGATGCCGGACCCGCGGGTCATTGGCGACGCCATCGACCAGGCCCTGGCACTGCTGCGCGCCGCCCCTGGTGCTGCAGCGGCTGCGCACCCGGATACTGAGCGCCTGGACTGCCTGCGCGACTACTGCCTGGATCTGCGCTGCATTGACGTGCCCACCGGCGCCGGAGACGGCGACGTGCACTGGGTGGTGATCGAGCACCACATGGCCAAGCCACACGAGCGCGAGATCGGCCGGTCGTACTCCCACGACCCGCGCGCCGCCATCGACGCAGCCCGCGCCGCCCAGGCACAGGGAGGTGCGTGATGCCCGGAAAGATTGGACACCGCGCCAAGGCGCACCGTGTGGCGCTCAAGCTGCGCACGCCGATGGGCAGCATCGAGTTGACCGGGGACGGAGAAGACGGCGCCGAGATGGCCATGCGCTACGCCTTTTTCTTCGTGCCGCGCGAGAAGCGCCAGACCGTGCTGAACGAACTGCAGAACCGCATCGATGCGGACCTGATCGTCCCACCCTCGGGAGGTGCACATGGCTGACAAGCTGCGAAGCATCGAGATCCATTTCAGCGCCGCCGTCGAACTGCCGGACGGCTTCGAGCGCGCGCTGGATGGGCTGCTGCACATGGTCTGCGAGAAGTTCCAGCGGGATCACCCCGACCTAGTGATGTGGCCTGCCGGCTCTGGCCAGCGCCCAATCCGCTGGGACCAAGGCGTCCCGGTGGACTTCGATGAGACGGGCCACTACGTGGAGGTCTACGCGCGCGAGGATCTCCATGGCAGCAACCCGCACAACCCCGAGCGCGTGCGTCTGCAGGAAGCAGTCGCCGAGTCGCGTCGAGCCGCGCGCGCGGCCAGAAGCCAAGGAGGCGCCTGATGGCCTGTCCATCCTGCGGCTGCAAGGTGGCCTACCAGTACGACGACGGCGAGGACGACTTCTGCACCAAGCCGGACAGCAGCGAGGAGCGCTGCGCAGCCTGCGGCCTGGTCTTCGACATTGAGGACCACGCGCCCGAGAACGACGAAGATTTCCAATGTGTGGGAGGTGCACATGGCTGAGGACCGCACGCCCGCGCCTCTGCGAAAGATCGTCGGCGAGGTGATCCCGGCTGCCGATGGCTACGCGCGCCGCAAAGTCGAGCTGGAGTGCGGCCACCAGGTGTGGTGCTCCGGCGCCGCTATCTACTGCGCCAGGTGCTGGCGTTGCCGCAAGAACCAGCCACGAGAGAAAGGGGCCTCCTGATGGGCTACATCAACCCTTTGCTGCGCCTGCCCGCGGGCCGCGATCTGCTGGCCCTGCCGGCGCCCGACCGCGAGCGAATCGAGGCCGTGATGCGCGATCTGCGTGACCAGGCGAACACCGAGGCCGAGACGGCCTGGCGCCGGCGCAAGGGCCCGATGGCGGCCTACTGGCGCGCCGTGGCCACCTACGCCCGTCACGTCGCGCACGCCCTGTCGCAGTCCGACCAGGCCAGCGCAGGCACAGCATCCGCCACACCCCCAGCGGAGGCACACCCCAATGCGTGAGCAACTCTCAGCTCGCAGACTCCGAAGCTCGGCGCATGGCAGTGAGGAGCTCCGCTTTGCCCGGCTCATCAGCGAGATCATGAGCCTGCGTAGTACACCAAACGGCGGTGGCCAGAACCCTGCTTTCCCTGCGCTGCAGTTCGGGAAGTATCTCGTCATCCTCACCCTTGGCCACGGCAATCTCGGCGCTCAACAGCCGACGCGTAGACCTCATGTCTTGGATAAGGAGATCAAGCCTCCACACAAGCTCGAAATGTGGAAGCTCGAAGGGCGAGGACCTCAACGAGGCCAGTCCCGACAGAGCTTCATCAGCCTCTTGGGAAGCACTGCTCCACTCCGGATCCGCACTGGCAAGCGTTATTGCAGCGATCGTGTGCGCAGAAGCAACGTGCATCAGGACACCATGGACTGTCATGAACTTCTCTATCTTGACCGCGCGCCTCTGACTGTCTGCCTGGATCCGGGCTTGCTGCCCTTGATACCGGACCACAAAAAAGGTCGCGATCAGCGCCGCCAGAGTGCCCCACGCCTGCACCCAGCCAGAGCAGTTGCTCACGCTGACGTTCGGCACGAGGAAGCACGTTTGCAGGATTTCGTAGGCCATCGGTGCAAGTTTGAGTTTCGGCAAGGAAGTATCGCCGGCTCGCAGCGCACGACCTCTCACATCTCCAAGCCACACCCTCCCCGCTGACACATGGAATCCGCTGAAACTGAATACGAGAGGCTGTATGCGTGGCGCGCCCGATGGCAGCGACTGGCATCGAAGCGCGAGCCCGGCCGSCTCCAGGCTCGCCAGGAACGCATCGAGCGGAGAGCGGCCACCTGCAATGCCGCCATCGGCAAGCTGCTGCGCTCCTGGGCCGCTCGATCTGCCCGCKCGCAGGCCGAGTGCACCAAGGTGTGCGACGACCTGGAACGCATTTCGCGCGAGGCAAATGGGCTGTCGATCCGAGACCGATCCACCCTAGCGCACGCCGCGCGCATCGTCCGAATCGCAGCGGCCAACACGGCCAAGCCGCTCGGCTGATTCCCATCACCTGCCGACGATGACCYTACGACTTACTGTTGCCCGCCTTGTCGAGCACCGAGCGCAGCCAATCCACGCCGCCCAGGGCTTCCCAGGTTGCACGCTGATCCGGCGTGCACCTGGTGGCCGGGATTGTGGCCAGGCGAAGGCATAGCCACAGGCCAGGCCGATCGGCAGCCAGCGCCACTGGCCCGTG
>NZ_LMNA01000028.1 GCF_001422445.1 Pseudorhodoferax sp. Leaf274 | reverse complement strand
ACGGTGCGAAGGCCAGGACACCGGCCAGGGCCAGCGCGGAGGTGAGGGTGCGGCGGGTCGGGTGCATGCGTGTCTCCTTGTGATGCGTGCCGGAACAGGCAGGCAATATAGGGCTGCAAAAACGTTTGCGCAAACGTTTGCGACTCAGGATTTTCCCGGGCAAGCCAGGGCCACGCGGCTTTGATCGCCTAGCCCCTGCCCGCCTCCACCACCGCGCGCGCCAGCCGCACGAGACCGGTGAACAACAGTTCGTGGCTGCCCGGGCATTCGACAGGGCGCGCAACGGCCCGCAGGGCGAGGCCCTGGGCGCGGCGACCCTGATGACAACAGGCGCTCATGGGGCCGCGCGTGGGTGTGAGCGGTTCGCTCACACGTTCTCAGCCCACCACCGTCCCGCGCGCCTCGCCCAGCCCGATGCGCACCGCGCCTTCGCGCTCGCACCAGCCGCGCAGGACCAGCGTGTCGCCGTCTTCGAGGAAGCTGCGCGTCTCGCCGTTGGGCAGGCTGATCGGCTGCTTGCCGCCCTGCGAGAGTTCCAGCAACGAGCCGGCCTCGCCCGGCGTGGGGCCCGACAGCGTGCCCGAGCCGAGCAGGTCGCCCGGGTTCAGGTTGCAGCCGTTCACGGTGTGGTGTGCCACGAGTTGCGCGGCCGTCCAGTAGGCGGCCCGCGTGGTGTTGCCGCGCGTCAGGCGCACGCCCTCCTCGCCTGCCGCGCGCATCCTGGCGGTCTGCAGCCAGACCTCCAACGTGATGTCGAGCGCGCCCTGCGCGCGGTTGGCCGCGCCGTCCAGGTAGGGCAGCGGCTGCGGGTCGTCCGCCGGCCGCGTGAACGGCGCGCGGAACGGCGCCAGCGCCTCCATGGTGACGATCCAGGGCGACACCGTGGATGCGAAGTTCTTGGACAGGAAGGGCCCCAGCGGCTGGTATTCCCAGGCCTGCAGGTCGCGCGCCGACCAGTCGTTGAACAGGCCCACGCCGAACAGGTGCGCCTCGGCCGCATCGATGCCGACCGGCTCGCCCAGTGCATTGCCCTGGCCCACGAAGTAGGCCAGCTCCAGCTCGTAGTCCAGCCGCTTGCAGGGGCCGAAGCTGGGCACGTCCGCATCGGGCGCCTTGGTCTGGCCGTGCGGGCGCTTGAAGGCGTTGCCGCTGACCACGATGGAACTGGCACGCCCGTGGTAGCCGATGGGCACCCACTTGTAGTTGGGCAGCAGCGGGTTGTCCGGCCGGAACTGCTTGCCGATGGTGGTGGCGTGGTGCACGCTGGTGTAGAAGTCGGTGTAGTCGCGCACATCGCAGGGCACGGTGTAGGCGCACTGCGCCTGCGGCACGAGCGCGCTGGCCCATGCGGCCTGCTCGGCGCTGCCCTCGGCCAGCCCGGCGGACAGGCGTGCGCGCAGGGCCTGGCGCTCGGCCGGCGTGGCGCCCATCAGCGCGTTCATGTCGCCGTGGTCGACGAGGCCCGCGGCCCGGAGGTCCAGCACCTGGTCGCCGATGGCCACGCCGATGCGGAAGGCATCCAGGCTGCCCGCCGCGCGGAAGCGGCCGAACGGCAGGTTCTGGATCGGGAAGTCGCAGCCCGCCACGTTGGCAGACGCGACCCAGCTGCGCAGCTGGGGGGCGTGGGTGGAGTTCACAGAGGTCATGGCTTGAAGTGGTCTTGGAGGCCGGCCCAGCAGTCGGCGTAGTCCTGGTCCAGCGGTGCGGTGTTCAGCGCCCACGCAGTGGGAATGAAGCGCCAGCGGCTTTCGAACATGAAGGCCAGCGTGTTGTCGAGTTTCTGCGGCTTGAGATCGACCGAGGACGCCTTCTCGAAGGCCTCCTCGTCCGGGCCGTGGGGCACCATTGCATTGTGCAGGCTCGCGCCGCCGGGCCTGAAGCCGCCGGGCTTGGCGTCGTACTCGCCGTAGACCAGGCCCATGAACTCGCTCATGAGGTTGCGGTGGTACCAGGGCGGACGGAAGGTGTCTTCCATCACCAGCCAGCGCGGCGGGAAGATCACGAAGTCGCAATTGGCCGTGCCCGGCGTGTCGCTGGGCGAGGTCAGCACCGTGAAGATCGACGGGTCCGGGTGGTCGAAGCTGATCGAGCCGATGGTCATGAAATTCTTGGTGTCGTACTTCACGGGCGCCAGATTGCCGTGCCAGGCCACCACGTTGAACGGCGTGCCCTTGGCCGGCGCGCGCCAGAAGCGGCCGCCGAACTTCTTGATGAGCTCGTAAGGGCCCGCTTCGTCCTCGTAGGCGGCCACGGGCGCGAGAAAGTCGCGCGCATTGGCCAGGCCGTTGGAGCCGATCGGTCCCAGTTCGGGCAGGCGGAACTGCGCGCCGTAGTTCTCGCAGACATAGCCGCGCGACAGGCCATCGGGCAAGGCCACCTTGAAGGCCAGGCCGCGCGGCAGCAGCGCGATCTCGCCGGGCGCAACTTCGAGCACGCCGAGTTCGGTCGTGATCCGCAGCCGGCCCTGCTGCGGCACCACCAGCAGCTCGCCGTCGGCGTTGACGAAGGAGCGCCGGCCCATGGATTTGCCGGCCACATAGACCAGCGAGCCCACGCCGGTCTGCGCGTCGGCGTCGCCGTTGGCGGCCAGCGTGCGCATGCCGTCGACGAAGTCGAACTCTGCCCCGTCCAGCGGCGTCGGATGCCAGCGCAGCGGCTCGGGCGCCAGCGCGATGCCGCGGTCGCCGCCCGTGGTCCACAGCGGCTGCGCGTAGGGCTGGTAGCGGCCAGCGACCACCGAGGGCTGGCGCCGGTACATCCAGCTGCGCCGCTGTTCATGCCGCGGCGCCGTGAACGCCGTGCCCGAGATCAGCTCGGGGTACAGGTCGTGCGGCGCGCGCTGCGGGCTGTTGCGGCCCTGCGGCAGGCTGCCGGGCACGGCCTCGGTGGCGTACTCGTTGCCGAAGCCGCTTTGGTAGCGCAGCGGGTCCTGGGCCATGGTCTTCCTTTCAATCGATGCGGATGTTGTTGGCGCGGATCAGGCGGCCCCAGCGCTCGCGTTCCTGCTTGGCGTAGGCGGCCATCTGCTCGGGCGTGCCGGGCAGGCCTTCCACGCCCAGGGCCTCGTAGCGTGCCTTCACGGTCGGCGACGCCAGCGCCTCCTGCAGCGCCTTGCTGTAACGGGCCACGGTGGCGTCGGTCGCGCCGGCCGGCACCGTGAGGCCCTGCCAGGCATAGGCCTCGTACCCCGACAGGCCCTGCTCGGCCAGCGTGGGCACATTGGGCAAGCTGGCGATGCGCTGGGCGCTGGCCACGCCGATGGCCTTGAGCTTGCCCGACAGCACGAACTGGTTGCCGCTGGCGGTGTCCACCAGCATGAACGGGACCTGGCCGCCCAGCACGTCGGCCACCGCGGGCGCCGCGCCCTTGTAGGCCACGTGCGTGAGCTTCAGGCCACCCTGCTCTGCCAGCAGCTCGGTCGCCAGGTGGTGCGGGCTGCCCACGCCGGCCGAGGCGTAGTTGACGCTGCCGTTCTGCGCCTTGGCCCAGGCCACGAACTCGCGCCAGTTGCTGGCCGGCACCTGCGGGCCCACCACCAGCACCAGCGGGAAGCGCGCCAGCAGGCCGACGGGCTTCAAGTCCTTCTCGGCGCTGTAGGGCAGCTTGGCGAACAGGAACGGATTGGCGGCCAGCGTGGCGAAGTCGGCCGTGAACAAGGTGTGCTCCAGGTCCTTGGCACGCACCGCGTACTCGGCCGCGATGTTGGTAGCCGCGCCCGGCTTGTTGTTGATGAGCACGGGCGCGCCCAGCGTCTTGGCCATGGCCTCGGCCGTGGCACGCGCCACGGCGTCGGAGCCGCCGCCTGCCGCGTAGCCGACGACCCATTCGATGGGTTTGCCGGACTGCGCCGATGCCGTGAAAGCCAGGGTGGCGGCCACGAGGCCGGTGGTCAGAAAGCGCATCATGTTGTGTCTCCAGTGGTTGTGAAATCGTCAGGCTTCGCGTGCCGCGGCCAGGGCCTCGCGCAGCACCGGCAGCTGGCCGACCTGGTTGGCCAGCAGCAGCACCAGGCGCGCGTTGAGCGCATGGCTCTCGTCGGTCGACAGGCCCTGGTGGGCGTCGATCAGGGCTTCGTAGAAATCGTCGGGCGCGGCCAGGCGCGCGCCCGTGTCCAGGTGTTCCGGCATTGCTTGCATGCGTGTCTCCTTCAGGCCCTGGCCAGCGCGCGGTCGTGCGCCGCACGCAGCGCGGCGGCCGTGGGCCGGCGCCAGCGCGCGCAGACATGCTGGTCCGGGCGCAGCAGGTAGGTGGTGCCGTCCTGCGCGTCGTAGCGCGCGGCCGCCAAGGCGTGGGCCGCGTCCAGCGGCACCCGCTCGACCTGCAGCGGCAGCTCGGCCGCGGCCAGCGCACGCAGGCTGGCCTGGGCACCCTCGCCTTCGCCGAACACCAGCGCGGCAAAGCGCGTGCTGCCGAGCCGGCGCAGCAGCCAGCCATCGGCCACGGGCGCATCGGCGGCCACGGCGCCCGGCACCATGCGGCCGGCGAAACCGTCCGCGTCCTCGGTGTTCAGCGCCGACCCCTGCAGCGTGGCCGGCACCGACAGCCGCCCGCTGTTGACCATGCGCCGCGCGAAGTCGTGCTTGCGCGCCAGCTGCAGCACGGCATCGCGGAACAGCCGGCTGATCTCGCTCTTGGGCGTGATGAAGTCGGTGGCGCGCGTGGAGGCCGCGATGTTCTCGTCGGCCGCCAGCTCGCGTTCGCGGGCATAGCTGTCCAGGAGCGCGTCGGGCGCCTGCCGGCGCACCACGGCGGCCAGCTTCCAGGCCAGGTTCTCGGCATCCTGCAGGCCCGAATTGGCACCGCGCGCGCCGAACGGCGAGACGCCGTGCGCCGAATCGCCCGCGAACAGCACGCGGCCATGGCGGAACGCGTCCATGCGCTGGCAGGCGAAGGTGTAGACGCTGGCCCATTCGAGCTCGACCTCGGCGCCCTTGAACGGCGAGGCGTCGAGCAGCGCGCGCACGCGCGGCATGATGTTCTCGGGCCGCTTCTCGACCTCGGGGTCGGCGTCCCAGCCGAGCTGGAAGTCGATGCGCCAGACGCCGTCGGGTTGCCGGTGCAGCAGCACGCTCTGGTTGCGGTGGAAGTCGGGGTCGAACCAGAACCAGCGTTCGGCCGGGAAATCGACCTTCATCTTCACGTCGGCGATCAGGAAGCGGTCGCGGAACACGCGGCCGTGGCTCTCCTGCCCCAGCAGCTGGCGCATGGCCGAGCGTGAGCCGTCGCACGCGGCCACCCAGTCGGCCTGCAGCTGGTAGGGGCCGTCGGGCGTCTCGATGGTCAGCAGCGCGTGGTCGCCCCGCTGCTCCACGCCCGTGACCTTGTTCTGCCAGCGCACGTCGATCGACGGCAGCGCGGCGGCGCGCTCGGCCAGGAAGCCTTCGACGTAGTACTGCTGCAGGTTCACGAAGGCGGGGCGCGCATGGCCATGCTCGGGCAGCAGGTCGAAGCTGTAGACCTCCTCGCCGCGCAGGAACACGCGGCCGACCTTCCACGACACGCCCTTGGCGGCCATGGCCTCGCCGCAGCCCAGGCGGTCGAAGATCTCCAGCGAGCGCTTGGAAAAGCAGATCGCGCGCGATCCGGTGGAAAGCCGGTGGTCGTTGTCCAGCAGCACCACGGGCACCTGCTGCTGGGCCAGGTCGATGGCCAGGGCCAGGCCGACCGGGCCGGCGCCGACCACGACGACGGGATGCCGCGCGGGTGTGGCGGCGCGCTGGTCCGCGTGCGGCCGGTAGTCGAACACCAGCTTCTGGTAGTCGATGGGGCCGCGGGCCGCGGCTTCGGTGAGCTCTTGGAGCTGCATGTCTTGTCTCCTCCTTCGCCGCCCGCTCAGCCTTCCAGCGTCTTCCACATCTGGATGTCGCGCTCGGCGGTCCAGATGCGCGGGTCGGCGTACTGCGTGGCCTCGTCGAAGCAGCGCGTCACGTCGAAGGGCATGCAGTGGTCGAAGATGACCCAGTGGCCGTACTTGGGCTTGAGCGCCGCGAAGGTGTCCTTGTAGACGGCGTTGAGGTCCTTGCCGGCCGCCACGCCCTTCTGCACGTTGGCGTAGACATCGGCGATGAAGTCGCGCGTCTCGCGCAGGCCCTTGGCCACGTCGTCGGGCGTGGTCAGCGCCGCGCCGCGACCCGGCACCAGGGCCCGGGGCTGCAAGGCGGCCAGGTTGTCCAGCGTCTTCGGCCAGTCCTTGAAGTAGGCATCGCCCGCATACGGGGTGGCGCCGAACTCCACCAGGTCGCCCGACAGCAGCGCCTTCTCGCCCGGCAGCCAGACCACGGTGTCGCCATTGGTGTGGCCGCGGCCCAGCTGCAGCAGCTGCACCTCCAGCTTGCCCAGCCACACGGTCATCTTGCCGGTGAAGGTCATGGTCGGCCAGGTCATGCCCGCGGGCACCGTCTCCACGTTCTGGAACAGGCGCGGGAACCGGCCGATCTCGCTGGCCTTGTCCTGCTCGCCGCGCTCGACGATGAGGTCGTAGGTGTCCTGGCTGGCCAGGATCTGCTGGGGCTGGTAGGCACTGGCGCCCAGCACGCGCACGGCGTGGTAGTGCGTCAGCACGACGTACTTGATCGGCTTGTCGGTCACCTCGCGGATGCGGCGGATCACGTCGGCCGCCATCGCGGGCGTGGCCTGGGTGTCGGCCACCAGCACGGCGTCGTCGCCGATCACGATGCCGGTGTTGGGATCGCCCTCGGCCGTGTAGGCCCAGGCGTGCTCGGAGATCTGGCTGAAGGTGACCTTCTTCTCTTCCAGATCGGCCTGGGAGGCAAACTTTTTCTGCGTGCTCATCGGGGGTGTCTCCTGCGGTTTCCTAGGGATCGGGATTTGTCATTGACAAACTGGTTCGCATTATTTCGCAATATTCGCGTTTGTCAAACCCATTTGCATCCTGCAAACTCACGGCATGGACAAGAAAGAAGACAAGGGCCAGCGCGCGGTGCAGTCGGCCGAGGTCGGCGCGCGGCTTCTGCTGGCGCTGGCCGGGCAGCCCGGCGCGATGTCGCTCAAGGACCTGGCGGCGGCCGCCGGCATGCCGTCATCGCGCGCCCACCCGTACCTCGTGAGCTTCGCCAAGCTGGAGCTGATCGCCCAGGACACCGGCACCGGACACTATGCGCTGGGGCCCGCGGCGCTGCAACTGGGGCTGACCTACCTGCACCAGCTCGACCCCGTGAAGGCCGCGGTGCCGGTGGCCGAGGAGCTGGCGCAGCGCACGGGCTATGCGGTGGCGCTGGCGGTGTGGGGCAATTTCGGCGCCACCATCGTGCGCATGGTGGACGCGCGCCAGCCGCTGCATGTGTCGATGCGGGCGGGCACGGTGATGTCGCTGCTGAACACCGCCACCGGCCGCGCCTTCGCCGCCGTGCTGCCGCTCGAACGCATCGAACGCACGCTGGCCGGCCCGCTGGGCGATCCGGACCAGGCCGGCCGGCCCCTGCCGCCCGCCCAGCGCGCCGAGCTGGAGACGGCCGTGGCCGAGCACCGCGCCCACGGCGTGGCGCGCGCCAACGGCCGGCCGATGCCGGGCGTCAACGCCTTCAGCGCCGCGGCGCTGGACCACGAGGGCCAGCCCGCCATCGTGGTCACTGCGCTGGGCCACCAGGACCATTTCCCGGCGGATTGGGACTCGGCCGCCGCGCAGGCGGTGCGCGCGGCCGCGGCCGAGGTGTCGCGGCGGCTCGGCTGGCGCTGATCAGCCGTGCGGCCAGGCCGCGAACGCGGCCATGGCCTCGGCCTGCACCGAGGCCGCGCGCTGCAGCGGGAACGGCGCCTCGGGCAGATGGCCTGGCACCAGCTGCCGCGCGAAATGCCAGACCACCGCCAGGGTCAGCCCGGCCTGCCCGAGCGGCTGGCCACCGGCCGGCGCAGGCGGCGGGCCGCGCCGCAGTTCGTCCTCCAGCGCGCCGAAGCCGGCCAGCATCTGGGCGTGCACGCGGTCCAGCCAGGGCTGGTGCTGCTTCTCGGGCGGGCGCAGCTGCTGCTCGTAGACGATCTGCACCGCCTTCTCGCAGGCCGCCAACGCCAAGCCGGTCAGGCGCAAGGCGCGCAGGCGCTCGGCCGGCGCCGCCGGCCACAGGCTGCGCGCCGGGCCGGCCAGGGCCTCGGCGTGGTCCAGGATCAGGTTGGAATCCATCAGCACCGTGCCGTCCGCGGCCACCAGCGTGGGCGCCTTGACGACGGGGTTGATGGCGCGGAACGCATCGACCTGCCGGAACACCGAGATCGGCCGCGAGACGAAGGGCAGGCCCAGCAGTTCCAGGCTGATGGCGACACGGCGCACATAGGGCGAGTCGAGCATGCCGATGAGTTCCAACATTGCAGTTTTCCTTTCAGTGGCTATGAATCTATCTGGCATTGCAACTACCATCCATCGCTTTTTTCTTGGCCAAACCGTTAGAAAAATTGACATGAGACTGCCCGTACGCTTCCCCGCTTCGCGCGGTCCGCGGCCCCCCCGAGGGGCGTCCGTGTCTTCGGGCGGCCTGGCGCCACTGACATGAGCGACCTTCCTCCCATGAACGCGCTGCGCTGCTTCGAGGCCGTGGCCCGGCTGGGCAGCGTGGGCCGCGCGGCGGACGAGCTGCACGTCACGCACTCCGCCGTGAGCCAGCAGTTGCGCCAGCTCGAAGCGATGCTCGGCCTGGCGCTGTTCGAGCGCGAGGGCCGCGGCGTGCGGCTGGCCGAGAACGGCCGCCTCTACGCGCTGCAGGTGCGCGATGCGCTGCAGGGCATCGGCGACGCCACGCGCGCGCTGCGCATCCGCCCGCGCGCGGGCGAACTCGTGGTGGCGCTGATCCCCTCGTTCGGCCAGCACTGGCTGCTGCCGCGGCTGCCGCGCTACCTGGCGGCGCACCCGGGCCGGCGCGTGCGGCTGCAGGCCAGCCTGGACCTGCAGGACCTGCGCCAGGCCGGTGCGCAGCTGGCCATCCGCATGGGCCAGGGTCCGTGGGACGGCATGGTGCAGGAGCAGCTGTTCACCGACGAGCTGGTCATGGTGGCCGCGCCCGGCCTGAACGGCGGCGCGCTGCCGCACACCCCGGCCGAGGTGCTGCAGTGCCCGCTGATCCGCTCGGCCGAGTCCTGGGCGCCCTGGTGCCAGCGGGCCGGCCTGCCCGAGCCTTCGCCCGCGGGCGGGCTGTGGATCAACGACTCCAACCTCTCGCTGCAGGCCGTGCGCCTGGGGCTGGGCGTGGCGCTGGAGCGGCTGAGCCTGGTCGATGGCCTGCTGCGCACCGGCGAGCTGGTCGCGCTGACCGGCATCCGCGCGCCCTACGCCTACCCCTACTGGCTGGTGTGGCCGCAGCCGGCCGGCGCGCAGACGCCGCCCATGGACTTCATCGGCTGGCTGCGCGAGGAGGCACTGCGCTACGCGGCGGAGCGCGACGGCGCCGCCCCGCCGGCCGCCTCTTCGGACTGCCCTGCGGCAAGTTAGGATGCGCCGCCTTCACTCCGCACCCCCGCCATGCAAACCATTTCCGTCCACGTCGTCGATGTCGCCAATGGCCTGGTCGCGCGCAACATGCGCGTGGACGTGCTGTTCCACGAGGCCGGGCAATGGCGCGAGCTGGTGTCGGGCACGGTGGGCGGCAACGGCCTGGTCGCGGCCATCGAGGGGGTGGCCGAACCCATGGGCGCCGGCCGCTACGAGCTGCGCCTGCACGTGGCCGACTACTACCGCGCGCGCGGTACCGCGCTGCCCGAACCGGCGTTCATGGACGTGCAGGTCTTTCGCTTCGCGGTGGCCGACACCACGCGCCACTACCACCTGCCGGTGAAGCTGACCCCCTGGGGGCTCTCCTGCTTCCGCGGTGCCTGATGCGCCCCCGCCTGCCATGCAGCTGAACGCACGGGAGCTGGCGGTTCCCGGCCGGCGCTGGGCCGGCTACACGGTGCTGCAGCAACTGCACCACAGCGACCGCTCCCTGGTGCTGCGCTGTGCGCGCGACGACGCCACCGCGCCCGTCGTCGTCAAGATCCACCGGCCCGCGGCCGCGCAGCCGGCGGTGGCCATGGCGCGCTTTCGCCACGAGTACGAACTGGCGCGGCGCATCGAGCATCCCCACGTGCTGCGGCCCACGCGGCGCGCCAGCTTCGAGGGCGTCCTGTACTACGAGATGCCCGACGACGGCGCGCTGTCGCTGCGCGAGCTGCTGCGCCAGGGGCCGCTGCCGCTGGCGGCCGTGCTGCGCGTGGCGCTGGCGGTGGTCGATGCGCTGCAGGCCGTGCACGCCCGGCATGTGATCCACAAGGACGTCTCGCCCGGCAACGTGATCGCCGAGCTCGACCGCGGCGTGGTGCGGCTGATCGACTTCGGCATCGCGGCCGAGCTGTCCAGCGAACGCCCGGTGCTGGCCCGCCCCGACGCGCTGGAAGGCACGCTGGCGACGCTGGCGCCCGAGCAGAGCGGCCGCATGAACCGCGACGTCGACTACCGCGCCGACTTCTATGCGCTGGGCGCCACGCTGTACGAATGCATCGCCGGCCGCCCGCCGTTCGCCTTCGACGACCCGGTCGCCGCGGTGCATGCCCACCTCACGCTGGCCCCGCCGGCACTCGCCACCTGGCGCCCGGACGTGCCGGCCCTGCTCGACGCGCTCGTCGCCCGGCTGCTGGCCAAGGCGCCCGAGGCCCGCTACCAGAGCCACCACGCGCTGCGCCGCGACCTGCTGCACCTCCTGGCGCACCTGGACCAGCCCGCGCAGCTGGCGGCGCACCGCCTGGCCCAGGGCGACCTGCCGCAGCAGCTGCAGCTGTCCGGCCGGCTGTACGGCCGCGATGCCGAGGTCGAGCGCGTGCTGCGCTGCGTGCAGGCCGCCGCCCAGGGCCCGGCCCGGCTGCTGGCGATCGCCGGCCAGCCCGGCATCGGCAAGACGGCCATGGTGCACGAGGTGCAGCGCGCCTTGCTGGGCCTGCGCGGCCAGTTCGTCTCGGGCAAGTTCAACCAGTACGGCGGCCACGCGCCCTGCGCGCCCTTCTTCGAGGCCTTGCAGCAGCGCGGCCGGCAGATCCTCGCCCTGCCCGACGCGGCCCGCGCACGCTGGCGCGCCGCCCTGCTGGACGCGCTGGCCGACAACGCCGCCGTGGTCACCGAGGCCGTGCCCGACCTGGCGCGCCTGCTCGGCCCGGTGCCGCCGCTGCTGCCATTGGGCCCTGCCGAGGCCGAGAACCGCTTCGTGCGCAGCGTGCTGCAGTGCTGCGCGGCCCTGGCCAGTGCCGAGGAGCCGCTGGTGCTGTTCGTCGACGACCTGCAGTGGTCCGACCGCGCCGCGCGCCGCCTGCTGCGCGAGATGGTGCAGGACGAAGGCCTGCGCCACCTGCTGCTGATCGGCGCCTACCGCTCCAACGAGGTGCCGGCCGACCATCCGCTGGCGCAGGACCTCGCGCTGTACGCCAGCCTGGGCGAGGACAAGGCGCTGCTGCTCGAGGTCGGCCCGCTGGCGCCGCAGCACACGCGCCAGTGGCTGGCCGACACGCTGTACTGCCAGGGCGAGGAGGTGCAGGCGCTGGCCGCGCTGTGCCAGGCCAAGACCGGCGGCAACCCGTTCTTCCTGCGCCGTTTCGTCGAGGACCTGGCCCAGCGCCAGCTGCTCTGGCTGGACCGCCCCGCGGCGCGCTGGCGCTGGTCGCTGGAGGCCATCGCCGGCGAACGCCTGGCCGAGAACGTGGCCGCGCTGATGGCCGGCCAGCTGCAGCGCCTGCCGGCGCCGACACAGGCGCTGCTCTCGGTCGCCGCCTGCCTGGGCGGGCGCTTCGACCTGGGCACGCTGGCCACCGCCAGCGGCCAGGCCGACGACCAGGCCATGGCGCACCTGGCGCCGGCCCTGCAGGCCGGCCTGCTGCAGCCCACGGACGGGCAGTACCGCTGGGTCGGCGTGCTGCAGGCCGAGGAGCGTGCCAGCCTGCAGGTGGTGCTGGACTTCGCCCACGACCGCGTGCAGGAAGCCGCCTATGCGCTGGCCGCACCGACCGAGATGCCGGCGCTGCACCTGCGCATCGGCCGGCTGCTGCTGCCGCGCACGGACCCGCAGCGGCCGGCCTTCGACGTGGTCGAGCACCTCAACCGCGGCGCCGCGCTGATCGGCGATGCGCGCGAGCGCGCCGCACTGGCCGCGCTGAACCTGCGGGCCTCGCAGCGCGCCCGCGACGCCGCCGCCTTCGACCTGGCCGCCGCGCATGCCGACCACGCACTGGCGCTGGCCCCCGCCGACGCCTGGGCGCAGAACCATGCGGCCCATCTCGCCCTGCACGTGCACGCGGCCCGCATGGCCGCGCTGGCCGGCCGGCCGGCGCGCCTGGACGCCTGCCTGGACGCGGCCCTGCCCCACGCCCGCAACGCAGCCGAGCGCGCCCAGCTGATGGATGTGCGCATCGAGTCGCTGTACGCGGCCGGCCAGCTCGCCGGCACGCTGGACCTGGGCCTGCAGGCGCTGCGCGAACTCGGCGCCGTGCTGCCCGAGGCGGCCAGCGCGCAGGAGGTCGTGGCCCTGGTGGCCGCGCTGCGCGCCGAGATCGAGGCCATCGGCGTCGACGCCCTGGCCGAGCGCCCCGCCATGCAGGACGCCGATGCGCTGCTGCAGCTGGCCATCGCCGCCAAGATGACGGCAGCGGCCTACATCGGCCGTCCGGCGCTGCTGCCGCTGCTGACCGTGCTGCAGGTGCGCCTCATGGTGGCGCGCGGCCACGCGCCGGCGGCGCTGTCGGCCTATTCGGTGCTGGGGCTCATGGTGGCCGAGTTCCTGGGCGACTACCCGTTCGGCTACCGGCTCGGCCGCATGTCCATGGGCCTGATCGAACGCCACGGCTGGCGGCAGGTGCAGGCGCACGCGGGCTTCTCGTTCAACGCCTTCCTGCGGCACTGGATCGAACCCATCCGCACCGGCCTGCCGGCCCTGCGCGAGGTGGCCGAGAACGGCCAGACCTTCGGCAACCTGCGCCATGCCGGACTGGCGCTGTACCTGCACGGCTGCCATGCGCTGCTGGCCGGCGAGCCGCTGGCCGCGCTGGCGCCCGTGCTGCAGTCGCACGCCGAGGTGCTGCGGCGCATCCGCCAGCCCGTCGCGCTGGACTACGTGCGGGTGCTGCAGCGCGTGGTGGCGGTGCTGCAGGGGGGCGCGCTGGCCGACCCGCCATTGGACGGCGAAGGCTTCTCCACCGCCGCGCTGGACGCCACCTACGCGGCCCGCGGCGACCAGACCGGCGCCATGTTCCGCCATGCCTTCGCCTGCATGCTGCTGGCCCTGTCGGGCCAGGACGCGCGCGCGGAGGCCGAAGGCCAGGCCGCCGCCCGGCTGTTCAGCGCCGGCCGCGGCATGCTCATCGTGCCGTTCTGCCTGTTCTTCACGGCCAGCGCCGCACTGCGCCTGGCCGCGGCCGAACCCGGACTGGCCGACGAGCGCCGCGCGCGCGCCGAGACGGCATTGGCCCAGCTGCAGCGCAACACCGCCCACAACCCCGAACTGGCGCCGCTGGCCCTGCTGCTGCAGGCCCTGCTGGCGCCCGAGGACGAAGCAGAGGCCGCGCACGCGCGGGCGCTGGGTGCGGCCGGCGACCACCCGCTGCTGCAGGCACTGGCCCTGCAGGGCCGGGCCGGCTGGCGGCACCAGCGCACCCCGCGCCAGGCCGCGGCCGACGCCGCCGAGGCCCGCGCCGCCTTCCTGCGCTGGGGGGCGGTGGCGCTGGCGGGCAGCGCGCCGGCCACCGTCACGGCCACCAGCCAGGGTCCGAGCGCCGCGCTCGACCTGGCATCGCTCATGAAATCGGTGGAGGCCATCACCACCGAGACCGCGCTGGCGCCGCTGCTGGCAAGGCTGCTGCACCTGCTGCGCGAGAACGCCGGCGCCCAGCGCGCCGCCATCGTCCTGGGCGGCACCGGCGGCGGCACCGGCAGCGCAGGGCATTGGCAGGTGGCGGCCGACACCGGCGCGGCGGCCCGGCTGGGCGCGCTGGAAGACTGCGATGCCAGCCTGCCGCTGCCCCTGCTGCGCACGGTGCTCAACAGCGCCGAGCCGGTGCTGGTGGACGACCTGCGCCACGCGCCCGCCTGGCAGGCCCTGCCCTACTTCGCGCGGCACGGCGGGCGCTCGGTGCTGGGCCTGCCGCTGCTGCGGCAAGGCCAGGTGGTCGGTGCGCTGTACCTGGAGAACGAGGCCACCGGCGGCGCCTTCTCGTCCGAGCGCACCGCGTTCCTGCGGCTGCTGTCGGGCAACGTGGTGGCGGCGCTGGACAACGCGCAGCTGGTCGAGCGCCTGCGCGAACTCAACGCCACGCTGGAGCAGCGCGTGGCCGACCGCACGCGCGCGCTGCGCGAGAGCGAGGAGCGCATGCTCGCCCTGCTCGGCAACGCGCCGGTGCCGATGACCGTCACGCGCGCATCCGACGGCATCTTCGTCTACGCCAATGGACCGGCGGCCGCGGGCATGGGCATGACGCCGGCAGAGCTCATCGGCCAGCCGGCCGCCATGCTCTACCGCGACGTGCGCGACCGCGAACGGCTGTACGCACACTACCGGCGCGACGGCGTGGTGCGCGACTTCGAGGTGCTGCTGCGCACGCGCGATGACGAGGACCGCTGGGGGCTGGTCACGCTGGTGCCCATGGTCTACGACGGCGAGGCCTCGGTCATGGCCACCGTCATCGACATCACGGCCCGCAAGCACATGGAGGAGGAGCTGCGCCGCCTGGCCACCACCGACGCGCTGACCGGCGTGGCCAACCGCGGCCACTTCATGGCGCGGGCCGCGTCCGAACTGCAGCGCGCGCGCCGCTACGGCCGGCCGCTGGCCATCGTGATGCTGGACATCGACCACTTCAAGCAGATCAACGACCAGTACGGCCACTCGGCCGGCGACGAGGCGATCCGCCAGGCCACGGCCGCCTGCTGCGCCATGGTGCGCCAGCAGGACCTGGTCGGCCGCCTGGGCGGCGAGGAGTTCGGCATCCTGCTGCCCGAGGCGGACATGGAGGCCGCGCTGCACTTGGCGGAGCGGCTGCGCGAGCGCATCGCCGCCATGCACGTGCCGCTGTCGCCGCACTGCGCGCTGCGCATGACGGCCAGCTTCGGCGTGGCCCAGTGGCAGGACGGCGAAGGTGCCGACGCGCTGCTGGGCCACGCCGACAGCGCGCTGTACGCGGCCAAGCACGCCGGCCGCAACCGCGTCTGCGCGGGCTAGAAGGTCAGCCGAACACCCAGCCGCGCGCTGCGCCCGGGCAGCGGCGACTTCGGGAAGGCCGTGGTGGTCAGCACCGAAACCGCGCTGTAGGCCAGCGCGTCAGTGATGTTGTCCACGCGCGCGAACCACAGCAGTTCGGAGCCGCCCAGTGGCACGCGGTAGCTCAGCGCGGCGTTCCACAGTGCATAGCCGTCCGTCGCGCGCTGGCCTTCGGCCGGCACGCGGCGCTGCGCGCGCACCAGGTCCACGCCGAGCTGCGCGCCCCAGGCGCCCTGTGCCCACGACAGCGTGCCGCCCAGCCGGGCCGGCGCGATGCGCGGCAGCGGCTCGCCACTGTCCAGGTTGGTCGCACGCACGAGGTCGGCGCGCCATAGGAAGTCCAGCGTGCCGATGGTGTCCGCGCGGCCCAGGCCACCCGCGCCCAGCAGGCGCACGGTGCCGCTGGCCTCGGCGCCATGGAAGCGCGCACGCACGCCGGCGTAGCGCAGGTCGGCCAGCGCCTCGTCGCCGTCCGTGGGATTGACTTCGCCCTCGGCGTTGCGCGTGTTGCCGGTGTCCACCAGGCCGATGTAGTTGGAAAAGCGGCTGGCATAGACGTTCAGCGCCGCCTTGTGCGGGCCGGACTGCCAGGCCAGGCCCAGGTCCACGCTGTTGGACTTTTCCTTGGCAAGCGAGGCATCGCCCGTCTCCCAGGCGGCCGTGGCCAGGTGCGGGCCGTTGGCGAACAGCTCGTAGTCGCGCGGGGCACGTTCGCTGTGCGCCACATTGGCCGTGAACTGCCAGGCCGGCGAGAGCTTCACGAGCGCACCGCCGGCCAGGCTGTGGGGCGTGAAGCTGCGCTCGCCCGTCTCGAAGCGCGTGACGTCTGGATCGCTGCTGCGGTCCGAGCGCACCTTGACACGCTCCACGCGGCCGCCCAGCGTCCACTTGCCCCAGCCGGTGGGCAGTTCCTCGTAGACGAACAGCGCCTGCTGACGCGTTCGGCTGGCCGGCGCGAAGGCTTCCTCGCCCTCGGCGGAGAAGCGGTTGCTGTCCAGCTGCAGGCCGACCACGCCCTCCAGCGGGCCGATGGGCTGGTGACGCGCTTCCAGGCGCAGGTCATTGCCCTGGTTGCGAAAGCGCGTGCCGGCCTCATCGCCCTCGAACTCGGTGTGGCGGTAGCGCGTGTGCGCGGCCTGCAGCTTGACGCTGCTGAACCAGCCTGGCAGCTGGCGCCATTCGCCGGCCAGCGCATAGCGGCGCGAGCGCATGCCGATCGTCACATCGTCCTCGGCCACGGTGCCGTAGTCGCTGCGGTAGTCGGTGACCGATGCGCCCAGGTAGCCGTGGTCGAAGAACAGCGAGCCGCCGACCGAGCCGCTCTCGGTGTCGCTGGCGGAGTTGCAGATGCGCCGGGCCAGCTGCGCGCTGCCGGGCTTGCTGCAGGCCAGCTCGACGGGCACCGCGACGTCGTCGGTGCGGCGCTTGCTGACATCGGCGTGCAGCGCGTAGCGGTCGTTGCCGCTTTCGAGCAGCAGCGCGCCGTCGCGGCCCTTGTCGCCGGTGGACAGGCCCGCCTCGGCCGCGCCCGTGACGCCGCCCTTGGCGTCGAACAGCGGCGCACGCGGAATGCGGTTGTCGATCAGGTTGACCACGCCGCCCACGGCACTGCCGCCATACAGCAGCGCACCGGGGCCGCGCAGCACCTCGATGCGCTCGACCGTCAGCGGATCGGAGGGCACGGCATGGTCGAAGCTGAGCGAGGAGGCGTCCAGCATGGCGCCGCTGTTCTGCAGCACGCGGATGCGGTCGCCATCCAGCCCGCGGATGACGGGCCGGCTGGCATTGGGGCCGAAGTAGGTGCTGCCCACGCCGGGCAGGCCGTCCAGCGTCTGGCCCAGCGTGCCCTGGCGGCGCAGGGTCAGCTCGTCGCCTTCCAGGCGCGTGGTGGGAGCGACGGCGTCGGCCGAACCGAGCGGGTTGCCCGTGACGGTGACTTCCTTCAGCGTGGCGGCATCGGACTGCGCCCAGCAGTTGGCCAGGCAGGCGCAGGAAACGGCGGCGGCGACGGCGCCGCGCGAGAAATGAGGAGACATGGAATGGCTTCGTTGAATCGGTCGTGCATGCGGCCGCGCACCTGCCGTGTGGGCAGGCGCGCGGCCAAGGCGAGGGAATTCAGCGAAGCGCGGGCGGGCCGCGGGCGTGGAACGGCGGTGGCGCCGGCGCGCGCAGCGCCGGGCGTTGCGGCGCATGGGGCGCCGGCGCATCGAGCAGTGCCGGTGCCGGCAGCGGCACGCCGGCCAGCACGTCGGCCGCGCCGGCATGGTCGTAGAGCTGGCAATCGGCCGCGGCATGGCCGGGGTGGAAATGGTCGCTGGCGCTGCCATGCACTTCGCGGTGGGCCAGCGCCAGCGTCTGCGCCGACAGCCAGACGCCCAGCAGCAGGCCCAGCCACCACAGTGGCCGGCGCTGCAACAGGCGCAGGCGGTGCATCAGACCAGGATCAGGGCTTGGCCAGGCGGCTGAAGGTCTTGCGGAACTTGGCCACCTTGGGCGCGGCCACCGCCATGCAGTAGCCCTGGTGCGGGTTCTTCTCGAAGAAGTCCTGGTGGTACTCCTCGGCCGCCGAGTAGTTGGACAACGGCAGCACCTCGGTCACGATGGGCGCGGCGCTGTGGCTCGCCAGCTCGGCGATCACCTCGCGTGCCACGGGCTCCTGCGCCGCGTTGTCCAGGTAGATGCCGCTGCGGTACTGCGTGCCCACGTCGTTGCCCTGGCGGTTCAGCGTGGTGGGGTCGTGCACGACGAAGAAGATCTCCAGGATCTCGCGCAGGCTGATCCGGTCCGGATCGAACTGCAGGCGCACCACCTCGTTGTGGCCGGTGCGGCCGGTGCAGACCTGCTCGTAGCTGGGGTTGGACAGCTGGCCATTGCTGTAGCCGCTCTCCACGTCGAGCACGCCCTCGACCTCCTTGAACACCGACTCGGTGCACCAGAAGCAGCCGCCGCCCAGTGTGATGGTTTCCGTTGCCATGCCATGCCCTTCGCCAGAATTTGCAGCCGGCATTGTGCCGTGGCCATCCGCGAGAATGCCCGCCCGCCTCCATCAACCCTTCGCCGGTCCGCCTGCCCATGAACCCTGCCGAGTGGCGCCCCATCCTCTCCACGCTGGTGCTGCCGCCGGCCGGCCCGCTGCTGCTGATCGCCTTCGGCTGGCTGCTCGCGCGCCGTCGGCGCCGGGCCGGGCGTGCGCTCGGCCTGGCCGGCCTGGTGCTGCTGTGGCTGCTGTGCAGCAATGCGGTGGCCGTGCGGCTGTCCGACCTGCTGCTGCCGCCGGTGGTGGCGCTGCCGCCGGCCCAGGCCGTGGCCATGCTGCAGGCGCGGCAGGTGCAGGCCGTGATCGCCCTCGGCGGCGGCCTGTACCCGCGCGTGCCCGAGCTGGAAGGACCCCAGCCATCCAGCCAGACCGGCACGCGTGCGCTGTACGCGGCCTGGCTGGCGCGCGAGAGCGGCCTGCCGCTGGGCTTTGCGGGCGGCATCGGATGGGCCAATGCCGGCGAGGCCGAGCACCCCGACGAGGCCGATGCCGTGGCACGCATGCTGTCCCGCACCGGGCTGGCCCCGCTGCGCTGGGCCGACGGCCAGTCGCGCGACACCATCGAGAACGCCCGGAACATGGCCGCGTTGCTGCGCCGCGACGGCATCGAGCGCATCGCGCTGGTGACCAGCGCCTGGCACATGCCGCGCTCCGTGCGGGCCTTCGAGGCGGCCGGGCTCCAGGTGCTGCCAGCGCCCATGGGCTTTGCGGTGCCGCTGCAGCGGCCGCTGCTGGAGTGGCTGCCGTCGACGCATGGCCTGTCCAACACATCGGCCGTCGTGCGCGAGTGGCTGGCCTTGCGCCTGGGGCGCTGACGCCAGCCACACCCGCGCCGCCTTGACAGGCCATTTCCCGGCTGCCTACATTACTAACCGGTCAGTCATTAAGAATGGTCGAACCCTCCCACTCCCCCCGCGCCAAGGCTGCCGTCAGGCACGCCAGGCGCAAGGACGCCCGCCCGAGCGAACTGCTGGACGCGGCGCTGGACCTGTTCGTCGAAAAGGGCTTCGCCGCCACGCGGGTGGAGGCCGTGGCCGCGCGGGCCGGCGTCTCCAAGGGCACGCTGTTCCTGTACTTCCCGAGCAAGGAAGAGCTGTTCCGGGCCGTGGTGCACGAAAACCTGTCGACGCGCTTCGCCGACTGGAAAGCCGAGTACGAGACCATGGACGGCAGCGCGGTGGAGATGCTGCACCATGCGCTGCAGTCCTGGTGGACGCGGGTGGGTGCCACCAAGCTCACCGGCCTGACCAAGCTGGTCATGAGCGAGGCGCAGAACTTCCCCGAGGTGGCCGCCTGCTACCACGCCGAGGTGGTGCGGCCGTCGCAGCAGCTGCTGCGCGGCCTCATCCAGCGCGGCATCGACCGCGGCGAGTTCCGCGCGCTCGATGCCGAATACGCCGTCTACAGCATCACCAGCACCATCCTCTACCTGGTCATGCACAAGCATGCGCTGAGCCTGGTTGCCCCCGTGCCCGAGCAACTGATGCCGGAACGCTACATCGCCTCCCAGCTGGACATCATCCTGCATGGACTGTTGCAGCCCGGCCAGGCACCGGCCTCTAGAATCCCGGCTCTGTCGTGACTCCGCGTCCCCTGCTACGCCCCCCCGAAAAATGAATTCCGCCGAAATCGAACTCAGCCGTTTCAACATGATCGAGCAGCAGATCCGCCCCTGGGATGTGCTGGATCCCGCCGTGCTGGAACTGCTGGGGCAGGTGCGGCGCGAACAGTTCACGCCGGCCGCACTGCGCGGCCTGGCCTTCATGGACACCGAGGTGCCGCTGCGCACCCCGCACGAAGCGGCCCTGCGCCAGGGCCACTGCATGCTGGCCCCGCGCGTGGAGGCGCGCAGCGTGCAGGACCTCAAGCTCAAGAAGACCGACCGCGTGCTGGAGATCGGCACCGGCTCCGGCTATTCCGCCGCGCTGATGGCCAGCCTGGCCGCCAGCGTGCTGACGCTGGAGATCGAGGCCGCGCTGGCCGAGACCGCCCGCGCCAACCTGCGCGAGGCCGGCATCGCCAACGCCGAGGTGCGCCATGCCGACGGTGCCAAGGGCGCCGCCGCCGATGGCCCGTTCGACGCCATCTTGCTGAGCGGTTCGGTGGCTGCCGTGCCGCCGGCGCTGCTGCAGCAGCTCAAGCCGGGCGGCCGGCTGTTCGCCATCGTCGGCGGCGAGCCGATGATGCGCGCCCAGGTCATCACCCGCGTGGGAGAGGGCCGCTTCGAGACCGCCTCGCCCTGGGACGCCATCGTGCCGCGCCTGCAGAACTTCGCGGAACCCTCGTCCTTCCAGTTCTGAGACCATGATCGACCACGTCACCCCCGCCCTGCTCGGCGATTGGCAGCAGGGCAAGGCTTCCGAAGGACAGGTCACCGTGCTGGACGTGCGCGAACCTGCGGAGCTGGCCGTGGCCAGCGTCCAGCCCGATGGTTTCGCCGTGCTGGCGATTCCGATGGGCGAGATCCCGGCCCGCCTGGCCGAGCTCGACCCCAGCCAGCCCATCGCCTGCCTGTGCCACCACGGCGCGCGCAGCATGCGCGTGGCGCAGTTCCTGGTCCAGCAGGGCTTCGAGCACGTCGCCAACATCAGCGGAGGCATCGACGCCTGGTCGCAGCAGCGCGACCCATCCGTTCCCCGTTACTAGGACGAAGGCAGGCCATGGTGCAGACGAGAAAATACAAGATCGCACTCCGGCGCAGCACCTCCAGCCTGCTGCTCCTCTCGGCTTTGGGCGTGGTGCCGGCGGCGTCGGCCCAGACGCTGGTGCAGTTGTTCGAGGCGGCACGCGCCACCGATGCCACTTACCAGGGCGCCCGCGCTCAGTACGACGCCAACCTGGCCAAGGCCGACCAGTCGCGCGCGCTGATCCTGCCCAGCGCCAACCTCACGGCGGGCGCGTCGCGCAACACCTACGACAGCACCACGCCGCCCGTCGACGGCACCTACACCTCGTTGACGGCCAGCATCGGTGCCACGCAGCCGCTGTACCGGCCCGGCAACTGGGCCGGCTACGAGCAGGGCTTGAAGCTGGCCGACATCGCCGGTGCCCAGCTGCTGGTGGCCGAGCAGGAACTCGTCATCCGCGTGGCCCAGGCCTATTTCGACGTGCTGGCCGCGCAGGACACGCTCGCCTTCGTGCAGGCGCAGAAGACGGCCGTGGCCGAGCAACTGGCCTCGGCGCGGCGCAACTTCGAGGTGGGCACCGCCACCATCACCGACACCCGCGAGGCCCAGGCCAGGCACGACCTGGTCATGGCCCAGGAGATCGCCGCCGCCAACGACCTGCGCGTGAAGAAGCTGGCGCTGGACACCGTGGTCAGCCGCACCGACGCGCGGCCCACGCCGCTGGCCCAGCCGGTGCCGCTGCCCGCACTGGCGGGCGATGTCGAGGGCTGGGTGCAGCAGGCCGAGGGCCATCCCGTCGTGCTGCAGGCCCGGATCGGCGTGGATGTCGCGCGGCTGGAAACCGAGAAGGCGCGCGCCGGCCACAAGCCCACGGTCGACCTGCAGGCCAGCTACGGCGTCAACCGCTACCCGCAGGGCTATCCGAGCAACAGCCTGGCCTTCGGCACCCGCCAGAACCAGGCCGTGCTGGGCGTGCAGATGACGGTGCCGCTGTTCGCCGGCTTCTCGGTGCAGAACCGCGTGCGCGAGACCCTGTCGCTCGAAGAGAAGGCCGCGGCCGACCTGGAGGCGGCACGGCGCACCGTGGTGCAGAACACCCGCACGGCCTATTTCGGCGTGATGTCGGGCAAGGGCCAGGTCGAGGCCCTGCAGGCCGCCGAGGCCTCCAGCCAGAGCGCTCTGGACGCCAACAAACTGGGCTACCAGGTGGGCGTGCGCATCAACATCGACGTGCTGAACGCGCAGAGCCAGCTCTACCAGACCAAGCGCGACCTCGCCCAGGCCCGCTACAACGTGCTGCTGGGCGACCTGCGCCTGCGCCAGGCCAGCGGCAGCCTGCGCGCCGAGGACCTGCTGGCCATCGAGGCCCTGCTGGTGCGCTGAGCATCTCGCAGAAATCTGCGTAGTACAGCCATCGTCGACCGCCGCAACGCGAAAGGCCGGCACCGCGAGGTGCCGGCCTTTTTTCGTGGCGTGGCGTGGCGCTCAGCCGTTCACGCGCTGAAACGCCGCTCGGGCAAGGGAATGAACTCGCGTTCGCCCGGCACGCGGCCGAAGCGGCCGGCCTCCCAGTCGTCGGCCGCCTGCACGATGCTCTCCTTGCGGCTGGCCACGAAGTTCCACCACATGTGGCGGTGGCCCAGTGGCTCGCCGCCGATCACGGCGACGCGCGCCGGCGCGGTGCTGTGGATGGCCACGCCGGCGCCCGGGCGCAGCACCGCCATCTGGCGCGGGGCCAGCGCCTCGCCGTCCACGGTCAGCGCATGGTCGACGGCGTAGACCGCCAGCTCGGGCGCCAGCGGCGGCAGCACAAAGCTGGTGCCGCCCTTGAGCGCCACGTCCAGGTACACCGTCTCCGAGAAGGTGGTCACGGGCGAGACCTTGCCGAAGGCCTGCCCGATCAGCACGCGCACCTGCACGCCGTCGACGCTCAGCTCCGGGATGCTGCCGGCCGGCGTGTGCTGGAAGCTCGGCGCATCGTGCTCGTTGGCCTCGGGCAGCGCCGCCCACAGCTGCAGGCCGTGGTTCACGTAAGCCTGCTGCGCCAGCCGGGCCGGCCGGCGCTCGGAATGCGCGATGCCGCGGCCGGCCGTCATCCAGTTGACCGCGCCGGGCTGGATCTCCTGCTCCGAGCCCAGGCTGTCGCGGTGGAAGATCGCGCCCTCGAACAGGTAGGTCACCGTGGCCAGGCCGATGTGGGGATGCGGCCGCACGTCGTGGTTGTCCTCGGGCCGCTGCTCGGCGGGCCCGAAATGGTCGAAGAACAGGAAGGGGCCGACCGCCTGGCGTTTCGCCGCCGGCAGCAGGCGGCGCACGGTGAAGCCGCCGCCCAGGTCCTTGTCGTGTCCGTTCAACAGCAGTTCGATGGCCATGCGTGTGCACTTTCTGATCGTGGATCGGGGCAGTGTAGTCAGCGCCGGTCGATGCTGAGCCGCCCTGCGCCGAATGCCACAAAGGCCAGTAGGCCGCCCGTGATCGCCACGTTCTTCATGAACATCAGCTGCTGCACCATGGCCTTGTCGGCAGGCAGCGCCCAGTACTTGTGGAAGAAGAACGAGGCCGCCAGCGTGAACAGCGCCAGCACCAGCGCCGCCAGGCGCGTCTTGAAGCCGAGCAGCAGCGCCAGCCCCAGGCCCAGCTCGACCACGATGGCCAGCGCCGCGCCCACCTGCGGCAGCGGCAGGCCGACCGAGCCGATGTAGCCCACGGTGCCGGCGAAACCGGTCAGCTTGCCGAAACCGGCCGGGATGAACAGCACGGCCAGCAGGATGCGGCCGAGCAGCGCCAGGCCATCCTGTGCCGGGCTGGGGGAAAGAGAGGTCGAGGTGTTCATGTCGTGCTCCGTGTGGAAACCCAAGGGAAACGGCCTGCGCACCACCCTGGCGCGCAGGCCCCGCAGTATCAGGCCGCGAGGTCGAAGACCAGCACTTCGGCGTCTTGCCCGCCCGACAGCGCCAGCTGCGACTCGCCCTGCAGCAGCGCGGCATCGCCGGCCAGCAGGCGCTGGCCGTTCACGTCCAGCGCGCCGCGCACCAGGTGCACGTAGCCCTTGCGCGCCGGGTCCAGGGCCAGCGTGGCGGCCTCGGCGCCGTCGAACAGGCCGGCGTACAGCGCGGCATCGGCATGCACCGTCACCGAGCCGTCGGCACCGTCGGGCGAGGCCACCAGCCGCAGCCGGCCGCGCTTCTCGTCGGCCTCGAAGCGCTTTTGCTCGTAGCTCGGCGCGATGCCGTTCCTGGCCGGCTCGATCCAGATCTGCAGGAAGTGCGTGGTCTGGTCCGGCGCATGGTTGAACTCGCTGTGCATCACGCCGGTGCCGGCGCTCATGCGCTGCACGTCGCCGGGCGGGATGCCCTTGACGTTGCCCAGAGTGTCCTTGTGCGCCAGTTCGCCCGACAGCACATAGCTGATGATCTCCATGTCACGGTGGCCGTGGGTGCCGAAGCCCTTGCCGGGGGCGACGCGGTCTTCGTTGATCACGCGCAGGTTGCCCCAGCCCATGTGCGCCGGGTCGTGGTAGCCGGCGAACGAGAAGCTGTGGTGGGACTTGAGCCAGCCGTGGTCGGCATGGCCCCGGTCGGCGGATTTGCGCAGTGTCAGCATGTGGGGCTCCTTGGTTTGACGTGCGCCAGGCGGCGCATGGCGAGAACTTTAGGTGGCGGGCATTCAAAGACAATGCACGCGAATTCGCGTCATCATTCAAAGCCACTGAACAAAGCCATGCCCATCCACAGCCCTCCCAGCCCCCGCGACGTGCTGACCCCCGATGCGCTGGCCATGCTGCAGGCCATCTCGGTGTCCGGCAGCTTCGCGGCGGCCGCCCGCGCGCTGGGGCTGGTGCCCAGCGCGCTCACCTACCGCGTGCGCCAGATCGAGGATGCACTGGACGTGCTGCTGTTCGACCGCAGCTCGCGCCAGGCCCGGCTGACCGAGGCCGGCGCCGAGCTCATGCGCGAAGGCCAGCGCCTGCTGCACGAGATCGACGCGGTGGCCAACCGCGTGCGCCGCGTGGCCACGGGCTGGGAGCCCCAGCTCACGCTGGCGGTGGACAGCGTGATCTCGCGCACCACCATGCTCGACCTGTGCGAGGCCTTCTACGCCACCGCGCCGCCCACGCGCCTGAAGATCCGCGAAGAAGTGCTCTCGGGCACGCTGGAGGCGCTCGTCACCGGCCAGGCCGACCTGGCCATCGGCGTCGTCACCCACGGCGGCGCGATCCGCGACCTGCAGGTCAAGCCGCTCGGCAAGATGCGCTTCGTCTATGCCATGGCGCCGCACCACCCGCTGGCGCAGGCCGACGAACCGCTGCCCGACGCGCTGGTGCAGCAACACCGCGCCGTGGCGGTGGCCGATTCGGCGCAGCGCGCCAATGTGACGCTGGGCCTGCTGGGCGGGCAGGACGTGCTGACCGTGCCGACCATGCGCGCCAAGCTCGAGGCACAGCTGCGTGGGCTGGGCTGCGGCTTCCTGCCCGAGAGCCTGGCCCGCCCCTACATCGACACCGGCCGCCTGGTGGCGCGCCGCGTGCAGCAGCCCGAGCGCATCGTCGACGTGGGCTACGCCTGGCATGCCGCCTCCAGCGGGCTGGGCCTGGGCCGCGCCGTGCAGTGGTGGCTGCAGCAGCTGGAAAGCCCGGCCACGCGCGCGGCGCTGCTCAATGCCCTTCATGCGGGTTGATGCGGGTTGATGCGGGTGGGTGCGCCGGGCAAAGCCCCGCGCCCACCGTGTAGAGTCGGCCCATGAACACGCGCACCCGGCCCACAAGATCCACAACATCCGCCGCGCCCGCGCGGCGCATCGCCGTCATCGGCGCTGGCATCGCCGGCATCGCCTGCGCGCGCACGCTGGCGCAGGCCGGCCACAACGTGCAGGTGTTCGAAGCCAACACCGTGCCCGGTGGCCGCATGGCCACGGCCGACACGGCCTTCGGCAGCTTCGACCACGGCGCCCAGTA
Source organism: Pseudorhodoferax sp. Leaf274 (assembly GCF_001422445.1). GTDB lineage: Bacteria > Pseudomonadota > Gammaproteobacteria > Burkholderiales > Burkholderiaceae_C > Pseudorhodoferax. Next base: position 295,006 of record NZ_LMNA01000028.1, on the reverse strand, counting down.
CTTCACCGTGCGCGACACGCGCTTCGCCCAGGCGCTGGAGCAAACGGCCAAGACCATGTGCCGGCCTTGGAGCGCCAACACCGTGCACGTGCTGGACCCCTATGGCCGCGTGGCCGCCGCCGCGCTGCCGACCGGCGAGCGCCACTGGGTGCCGGCGCCCGGCATGCAGGCCCTGCCCGCGCACTGGGCCACGCCGCTGGCCGTGGAGTTCGGCACCCGGGTGACCGGCATCGCCCCCGACCGGCTGCAGCCGCAGCAGTGGCAGCTGACCACCGAAGGCATGCTCGGCACGCCGGATGCGCAGCGCGTGTTCGGCGGCTTCGTGGACGTGGTGCTGGCCGTGCCGTCGGTGCAGGCGCTGCAGCTGCTGCGCGCCAGCAGCCTGGCGCCGGCCCTGCAGGAGCGCATGGCCGCCGTCAGCGTGGGCCCGTGCTGGACGCTGCTGCTGGCCTTTCCGCAGGCGCAGCAGGTCGGCCTGCCGCACCTGGGGCCGCAGTGGAACGCGGCGCGCAGCACCCACCACCGCATCGCCTGGCTGGCGCGCGAGAACTCCAAGCCCGGCCGCGGCACCATCGAACGCTGGACCGTGCAGGCCTCCACCGCCTGGTCGGCCGAGCACCTGCAGGACGACCCCACCCGCGTGCAGGCCAAGCTGCTGCGCGCGTTCGCCGAAGTCACCGGCATCCGCGCCGCGCCGGCCTTCGCCACCGCCCACCTGTGGCACCAGGCCCAGACCCTGGCGCCGCTGGGCGCAAGCCATGTCTGGGACGAAGCGCTGCGCATCGGCGTGGCCGGCGACTGGTGCCTGGGCCACCGCGTCGAGGACGCCTTCGTCTCGGGCCTGGAGCTGGCGCTGCAGATGGCGTGAACCCCGCGCCACGCCCCCTGCCGCACCCGTACACCGGCCGCTTCGCGCCCTCGCCCACCGGGCCGCTGCACGCCGGATCGCTGGTCGCCGCGCTGGCCAGCTGGCTCGACGCCCGCGCCCACGGCGGCCGCTGGCTGGTGCGCATCGAGGATGTGGACACCCCGCGCTGCCCGCCCGGCGCCGACGCATTGGTCCTGTCCCAGCTGGCCGCCTGCCAGCTGCTGCCCGACGAGGCCCCCACCTGGCAGTCCCGGCGCGGCGCCCTGTATGCGGCGGCGCTCGAGCGCCTCGTCGCCGCCGGCCATGCCTACCCCTGCGCCTGTTCGCGCAGCGAGATCGCGCTGGCCCAGGCGGCCGACCCAACCCAGCGCCACGGCGAGCTGGTGTACCCCGGCACCTGCCGCAACGGCCTGCACGGCCGGCGCGCGCGCGCCTGGCGCCTGCGCACCGACCGTGCGGCCCCGGTGGCCTGGCAGGACCGCCGGCTCGGGCCGCAGCAGCAGGACGTGCAGGGGGCCGTGGGCGACTTCGTGCTGCGCCGCGCCGACGGCCTGTGGGCCTACCAGCTCGCGGTGGTCGTGGACGATGCGGCCCAGGGCATCACCGACGTGGTGCGCGGCGCCGACCTGGCCGACAACACGCCGCGCCAGATCCTGCTGCAACGCGCGCTGGGCCTGCCCAGCCCCCGCTACCTGCACACCCCGCTGGTGCTGGCGGCCGACGGAGAGAAGCTGTCCAAGCAGAACGGCGCGCAGGCCCTGGACCTGCGCGACCCTGCCGCCGCGCTGCAGGCTGCCGCCGGCCGGCTGGGCCTGCCGCAGGCCGCGGGCAGTCCGGCCGAACGGCTGGCCTGCTGGACCGCGGCGTGGGCCGCGGTGGGGACAGCCTGCGGGCCGGCGCATGAACCGCTGTAGGGACGCCACACGGACTGCCGCTTCACCCGCAGTTCGGCGCACCACGCACCCGCCGCGCCACCCCCGGCAAACTTCGATTTAGTTTTTTCCTGCGATTGACCGCCTTGTCCAGGTACGGGCGCAACAGTGGCCTGTACCCCATCAACCGCAAGGAGTAACCACCATGCTGAGCCTGCACACCAACGCGGCGTCGCTGACCGGTCAGAACACGCTGACCTCGACCAACAAGGCACTGACCACCTCGCTGACGCGCCTGTCCACCGGCTACCGCGTCAACTCCGCCATGGACGATGCCGCCGGCCTGCAGATCGCCACCCGCCTGAACTCGCAGACCCGCGGCATGGCCGTGGCCCAGCGCAACACGCAGAACGGCATCTCCATGCTGCAGACCGCCGAAGGCGCGCTGCAAGAGTCCACCAACATCTTGCTGCGCATGAAGGACCTGGCGACCGAAGCCGCGTCCGACACCGCCAGCACCGACGACCGCACCGCGATCAGCGCCGAGCTGACGGCGCTGGAAGCCGAGCTGACCAACATCTTCACCAACACCTCGTTCGGCGGCCGCACGCTGTTCACGGGCACCAATGCGCTGACCACCGCGACGCAGTTCCAGATCGGTGCCTCCGCCAGCGAAACCCTGACCCTGGCCAGCCTGACCATCCCCACCACGTTCGCCAGCACGGTCACGGCCGTCACCGATGCGGCCACCGGCACCGCGGCGATCACGACGATCGACACCAAGATCACCGAGCTGAGCACCTTCCGCTCGGGCCTGGGCGCCATCTCCAACCGCCTGGACCATGTGTTCAACAACCTGGGCAACATGAGCACCAACACCGAGGCCGCACGCGGCCGCATCATGGACGTGGACTACGCCTCCGAGTCGGCCAACATGACGACCAAGCAGATGCTGATGCAGGCCGGCACCTCCATGCTCAAGCAGTCCAACGCGATGTCGCAACTGGCCCTGTCGCTGCTGCAATAAGCGGCCACGCCGCCCCCTGAAGCCAACCGCGATCCGGTTGGCTTTTTCATGCCCGAATGCCTCGCGCCGCCCACCGATGAACCTGGAGCCGATCTCCGCCGCCAGCCGCGCCGCCGCCATGCGCGCGGCCGCGTCCGGCCCGCAGGAGCGCGCCCCGCCCGACCCGGCCCTCACGCTGCGCCTGGTGCTGGGCGCCGGCGCCGCGGGCGAGAAGCTGGCCCGCGGCGAGCATGGCCAGGTCTACCGGCTCGGCGGCGGCGACGGCCTGCCGCAGTGGCGCGAAGGCCAGACCGTGCTGGTGCAGGTGCTGCGCGCCGGCCCGCCCATGGAAGTGCGCGTGCTCGGCGTGCTGGCGCCCGAAGGCGGCACGGCCGCCGGGCCGCACGACGGCTCCGATGCCGAGCCACCCGCGCTGCGGCCCGACCAGGCCGCCATCCTGCGCCTGGCCGCCGCGTCGAACGACACCATGGCACTGGCCGCCCATTGGCGCCAACGCACGCTGGCCGCGCTGCAGCAGGCGGCCACGCTGGCGCCCGCGCATGCCAGCATCGCGGGCGCCGAAGCCCCCGCCGCATCCGCCGCCCCATCGGCCAATTTGGCGCCAATGGCGCCAGCCGCCGCCAACGCGGCCAATGCCCCCAGCGCCACCGAAGCCGGCCTGCTGCTGCGCGTGCTGCCCTGGCATGGCTGGCCGCTCACCCTGTGGCTGGAGCAACGGCGCTGGACCGGCGGGCCGAACCGCCGCGCACGCCGCCGCGCCGGCACGCGCCTGTGCCTGTCGGTGGCGCTGGCGCCACTGGGCACGGTCGGGCTCCAGCTGGACGTGCTGGACGTGCAGGTCGGCCTCACGCTCACCGTGGCCGACGCCGCCAGCGTCGCGCCGCTGCGCGCGCAGGTCGGCGCCATCGCCGCGCGCATGGGCCGCGCCGGCCTGCGCCTCATGCGCTGCCATGTGCGCCACGACCCCGATGTCGCGGTGCCCGAGGCCGCCACCGCCGTGCCCGCCATCGGCAGCCATGAACTGCCGCTGGCCCTGTTCCGCGCCGGCACCGAGGCGCTGGAAGCCCTGCGCCGCCATGTCGGCCGCGGCATTCGATAAGCGCGCTCTTAGCGCCAGATCAACCGCTCCATCTGCACAACGTGGTATCGAATAACATCCCGACACAGAAGTTGGCACCACCAAAACCATGGCACCGCCTCGTGCCCATGCCGGCGCCAACACCATCGGGAGGCACGATGATCCGTGGGGCAGACCAGATACCCGCTGCGCAGCAGCTGGCTCAGCTGCGTGCCTTGGACGATGTCATGGCCATCGCCGAGTTCTCGCCCGAGGGCACCCTGCGCCGCGCCAACGCGCGCTACCTTGCCCTGCTGGGCTGCACGGCCGACGTGGCCGTGGGCAGCCACCACAGCCGCTGGTGCACGCCGGCCACGGCCGTCAGCACGGAATACGCCGAGCTGTGGCAGGCCCTGCGGCGCGGCCAGGCCCAAGCCGGCCCGGTCGAACGCGAGCGCCACGACGGCAGCAGCTGCTGGCTGCAATCGACCTACGCCCCCGTGATGGACGCCGGCGGCCAAGTCACCGAAGTGCTGGAAGTGGCCGCCGACGTGACCGAACGCCTGCTGCGCGAGCGGGCCGACGCGGCCCACCTGCGCCGCCTCTCGCTGGCGGCCGACACCACCGATGCCGCCATCGTCATCACCGACGCGCAGGCGTGCATCCTCTATGTCAACGCCGGCTTCACGCGCATGCTGGGCTGGCGCGCCGACGAGGTGGCGGGCCAGAACGCCGTGGTGTGGCTGATGTCCAACCAGGACCCTGTGGCCATCGAGGCCTTCCGCGCCACGCTGCGCGCGGGCCGGCCCGTGGAGCGCGAACGCATCGCCCTGGGCAAGAACGGGCACAGCCGCTGGGTCAAGATCATCAGCCACCCCATCTTCGACGACCACGACGGCCGGCGCTACACCGTCTCGGTCTACACCGACATCACGTTGGCCAAGACCCACGCCGCGCTGCAGCACCGCGTGCTGGAGGCCATGGCCCGCGAACGGCCGCTGGCCGAGGTGCTGGAGCTCATCTGCCGCCAGGTCGAGCACCTGGCGCCCGAGGTCAGCGCCAGCATCCTGGAGGTCGACGAGCAGGGCCGGCTGCACCCGCTGGCCGCGCCCAGCCTGCCGGCCAGCTATTCGCAGCACATCGAGGGCCTGCCCATCGGCCCGGGCGTCGGCTCCTGCGGCACATCGGCCTGGCGCAACGCGCCGGTGATGGTGGACGACATCGCCACCGACCCGCTGTGGGCCCCCTACCGCGACCTGATCCTGCCGCTGGGCTACTCCGGCTGCTGGTCCACCCCCATCCGCGACAGCCAGGGCGGCGTGCTGGGCACCTTCGCCTTCTACTTCCGCCAGCCGCGCAACCCGGCGGGCGCGGCATTCCACCAGCGCCTGGTGGACAGTTGCACCCACCTGTGCGCGCTGGCGCTGCAGCGCGAACGCACGCGCCAGCACATCCGCCAGCTGGCCTTCTACGACAGCCTGACCGGGCTGCCCAACCGCAGCCTGCTGCACGCCAAGGCCGACCAGGCCATCGCCGCCACGTCGCGCAACCGGGAAATGCTGGCCGTGCTGTTCGTCGACCTGGACCGCTTCAAGCAGGTCAACGACTCGCTCGGCCACCCGGCCGGCGACGCCGTGCTGCGCCACGCCGCGGCGCAGTTGCAGCTGGAGCTGCGCGGCTCCGACATCGCCGGGCGCCTGTCGGGCGACGAGTTCGTCGTCGTGCTGCCGCAATGCGACGCCGAACACGCGGCCGAGATCACCACGCGGCTGCAGGCCCTGCTCGCCACGCCGCTGGCGGTGGCGGGCACCACGCTGTCGGTCACCGCCAGCGTGGGCGTGGCCATGTTCCCGGCCGACGGGCGCGACATGGACGCGCTGCTGCAGCGTGCCGACATGGCCATGTACCAGGCCAAGAGCGGCGGCCGCGGGCGATTCCGCTTCTTCAGCGCCGACATGAACGACCTGGTCCAACAGCAGCTGGCGCTGGAGACCGCGCTGCGCCAGGCCATCGGCACGGCCCAGATGCAGCTGCACTACCAGCCGCAGATCGACATGGCCAGCGGCGCCCTGCACGGCGTGGAGGCCCTGGCGCGCTGGAGCCACCCCGTGCTGGGCGAGATCGAGCCCGCGCGCTTCATCCCGCTGGCCGAAGACTGTGGCCTGGTCGCCGACATCGGCCGCTGGGCCCTGCGCGAAGCCTGCCGCCAGCTCGCGCGCTGGCGCGGCGAAGGGCTGCTGGTGCCCTCGGTCTCCGTCAACCTCTCGCCCACCAGCTTCCACGACCGCGAACTCACCCGCACCATCGCCGACCTGCTGGCGCAGCACGCGCTGGCCCCGCAGGACCTCATGCTGGAGCTGACCGAAAGCGTGCTGCTGGACACCAACCCCAGCACCCTGCAGACCATCGCCGACGTGCGCGCGCTGGGCGTGCGCATGTCGATGGACGATTTCGGCACCGGCTACTCCAGCCTGAGCTACCTGCGCCGCCTGCCCGTGGACGAGATCAAGCTGGACCGCAGCTTCGTCGCCGACCTGGAGAGCGACGGCGCCGCGCGCGCGCTGAGCAACGCCGTGCTGGAGATCGGGCGCAGCCTCAAGCTGACGGTGGTGGCCGAGGGCGTGGAGACGGCCGCGCAGGACCAGTTGCTGCGCGCGCAGGGGTATGGGGTGGCGCAGGGGTACCTTGTGGCGCGGCCGATGGCGGGCGATGCGCTGGGGGGCTGGCTGGCCGGCGCAGCGCAGGGCTGAGCCCTGCGCGCCCACCATCCCGGCCGTGCCGCGCCTGCGCGGACCCGGCAGATGGCCCTGCGCCTACTGCGGAGCGTGGCAGACGGCCTCGATGTTGTGCCCATCCGGGTCGAGCACGAAGGCGCCGTAGTAGTCCGGGTGGTAGTGCGGCCGCACCCCGGGTGCGCCGTTGTCCCTGCCGCCCGCCGCCATGGCCGCGGCGTAGAACGCATCGACCGCGGCACGCGACGGTGCGCGGAACGCGATGTGGAGCGGCGGCTGGTTCGGCCTGCCCGTGCTGATCCAGAAATCCGGCTTCGGCGGCTCGCCAAAGCCTGCCGTGTCGGTGTGGCCCGTGACGGCCGCCGACAGCTCCATGACCATCGCGTAGCCCAGCGGGGCCAATGCGCAGGCGTAGAAGGACTTGCTGTTGGGGAAGTCGCTGACGGTGATGCCGGTGTGGTCGATCATGGGGTGGGGGGTAGGCTGGGGTGGGTTGAGTTGATGTGCAAGCTGCTGACTGGCCAGATGCAAGAGGTTCGAGCCCATCGATCCCGGATCGACCGCGGGCGTCTGTTTGCTGGAGGTGGATTGGGCTTCGAGGATGGTCAGGCGTTGTCAAAACAAGTTTTTGGCCCGCCGACTCATGGCATTTCAACGACCGTCACCTTGTTCCGATCGGGTAGCTGTGGGTATTGGGTCCCCGGGAAAATCTGTGAAAACAGTTGTTCCAGCGCGTTTCTTGTCTCCGTCACGAAATAAGCGATCTCTAGATTGGTCGCCGTCTTGTTTCCAATGATGGTGTTCGCGTGAAAAGTGGGCTCCTGCTGCCGATTCAACAACCTGGAATCCTGAAACCATTGATCGTTCGAAGACGCGAACGATATGCGCACCGTCGTCAGGCCCGGGTCGAAATGCAGGTGCTGCATCGCGTTGGATTGAAGGATCTGCGCCGCCAACTCGGGCAGCGTCGGCTCGAAAGGCGCATAGACATCGAGAGAAATGATAGGCATGTTTTCTCCTTGGTCGGCGTGTTGTCGGTTCCGCGATGTCCCATCGTTGCCAGTAAATCCGCGTCACTTGCGCGCAAACCATCGCGCGATCAGGACTGTCATGCCGACTGCTCTCACGGGCGCTGCACATCATATCTGAGGCGCTACCAGTAAAAACTAGAGCAGCGCGGCCAGCCCATGGACGTCCGCTCGATGGAATGGTCAAGCGCACGCTACCTGCGCCGTCGTTCCATGGCAAGAGCCGAGGGCTCGAAACCCAACGGGAAAAGAACTCCGCTGCGCCCTCGCGACCGGCGCGGAGTACCCTTCATGGCACCTCACGTCTGATTTCAGCGGACGCCGAAAGCGGTCCAATGGAAAGAAATATTAGACATTGCGCGCACCGACGTCACTTCGACCGCATGACGCAGTAGCAAGCCTCAGCAGCAGAAAGTACGTCGGCAACGCTGGCAAGGTCTTGCCGCGTTGCTAAACGGAACTGCATCACCAATGTCTAGCGTTCGAATATGACGCGAACCGTCTGTGCGGTTGGTTGGTCGCCGCTCCAATTCTTGGCGGTAGTGCATACAGAATGGCTTTTGGGATTGAACTGAAGTCCTTGATAACCTGAGAAGTCTCCCATTGACCCGGCGTTGAGAACGCCGCCGTACTTGAGAACGTTTGGCGAATTCGGATCGTGCGGATTCGAACCACTGGCCAGGTACGAAACCCGTTCTACACCCGCTCGACTCGAAATCTTTATTTCTTTGATAGACGCTCCAGCAGGAAGTACCACACAAGCAGTCTCGCATCGGGACCAACTTCCTCCATTGAAGTCGTTGATGACTCCTGCAATCGAGCCACCTTGAAAGGCGGCCTGCTGGAAAGACTTGTCAGCCCCCTTGCCCATTGTCATGCTGGAGACCGCGCATCGTGCGATGCATTTCCCGGCGCCGGCGTCCCGGCCAGCCTGCTGATACCGTCGAGCCCATGCCAAAGGCGACCGCCTCACCCGCCCCAAGCGAACTGCCCACCTTCGCCATCGCCGCGGCGCTCGCGCTCGCCGCCGCCGTCTCGCTCGGTCTCTCGCGCTTCTCCTACGCGTTGCTGCTGCCGCCGATGCGCGCGGACCTCGGGTGGAGCTACACGACGGCCGGTGCGATGAACACGGTGAACGCCGCCGGCTACCTCGTCGGCGCGCTGCTCGCGCCAGGATGGTTGCGGCGCTATGGCGCTCGACGCGCGCTGCTCGCCGGCGGCATCGGCTCGGCAATCCTGCTGGCCGCGCACGGCATGGTGACGGGCGACGCGGCGCTCTATGTGCTGCGCGCGCTGACCGGTGTCGCCAGCGCGGCGACCTTCGTCTCGGGCGGCCTGCTCGCGGCGCGTCTGAGCGGACGCGCCCCGCGCGCCGGCACGGTCGCGCCGTCGCCCGGCCTGGTGCTCGGCATCTACTACGGCGGCACGGGCGTCGGCATCGTGCTCTCGGCGCTGCTGGTGCCGCCGCTCAGCGCGATGCCGCATCCGCACGCGTGGCACGGCGCGTGGATCGCGCTCGGCGTTGCGGCGCTGGTCGCGACGGCCATCACGGCGGCGGCAACGCGCACGCTCGATCCGGCCGGCGCGGCGCCGGCCGGCGGCAGCGGCTTCGTGTGGCCGCGCTTCGCGGCCGGCCTCGCCTCGTACTTCCTGTTCGGACTCGGCTACATCGGCTACATGACCTTCGTCGTGACGCTGCTGCGCGAGCAGCATCTCGGCAGCGTCGCGATCACGGTGTTCTACGCGCTGCTCGGCGTCGCGGTGCTCGGTTCGTCGTTCGTCTGGGCGGGGCTCCTGCAGCGCCACCGTGGCGGCGGTGCGATGCGGCTGCTGAACGCGCTGCTCGCGGTCGCGACGGTGCTGCCGGTGGCGAGCGCGCACCCGGTCGCGGTGTTCGCGTCGGGCGTCCTGTTCGGCGGCGTGTTCCTCTCGGTGGTCGCCTCGACGACCGCGCTGGTGCGCCATAACCTGCCAGCTGCCGCCTGGCCGGCCGGCATCGCGGCCTTCACGATCGTGTTCGCGGCCGGGCAAATCGTCGGGCCGACGCTGGTGGGCCTCGTCGCCGACGGCGCCGGTGGCCTGCGCGGCGGGCTCGCGTGTTCGGCGGCAGTGCTGCTGCTCGGCGCGGGGATCGCGTGGGGGCAGAAGCCGCTGGCGAACGCCGCGGGCTGAGCCGCCGGGTCGAGGAACTATCCTCGGCATCTCGATCCATCCCAATCGTCGACGATGACCTTCCCGCTCACCCGCCTTCGCTCGTTCTTCGCCCTCACCCTTGCGTCGGTCGCGCTGTCGGCGCTGGCCGCGGCACCCGCCGCCGACAAGCCCGTCCCCGACGTGCCCGGCGCGCAGGACCACCCGCTGATCAAGCGCTTCACAGGCTCGTCGCTCGTCGGCTATCGCTACAGCGACTGGGAGCAGATCACGCTGCCGACCGGCATGGCTGTCGCCGACAAGAAGATGAAGGAGAGCGTCACGCTCGAAGGCAAGGTGACGAAGCTCGTCTACCTCGCGCCGCGCGGCAAGAGCCCGCTCGAAGTGCAGCGCAATTACGAGCAGGCGCTCACGGCCGCCGGCTTCAAGCGCAAGTTCGCCTGCGAGAAGGATTGCGCCGACCTGTACTTCGCCTGGTTCGACACCTTCAACGTCGTGACCGGCTTCAAGTGGGCGGACGGCAGCATCACGACGCCGAGCGGCAGCCGCTACTCGATGTACGGCGCCATCGCGCCCGAAGAAGGCCGCTTCCTCTACGGCACGATCGCCCGCGGTGGCGCGGATGTGCACGTGCTTCTCTACACCGGCGTCGCAGCGAACCCGACCACCGAAACAGCGGGCACGACGCTCATCATCGTCGAGCCGAAAGCGATGCCGACCGGCCAGGTCACGGTCGACGCGAAGGCGCTGCAGACCGGCCTCGCGGCCGACGGGAAGATCGCCCTTTACGGCATCTACTTCGACACCGCGAAAGCCCAGCTCAAGCCGGAGTCGAATCCGCAGCTCGAACAGATGGCGAAGCTCCTGCAATCGCAGCCGTCGCTCAAGGTCTACATCGTCGGCCACACCGACAACCAGGGCGTGCTCGACGCCAACCTCGCGCTCTCGCAGCAGCGCGCGCAAGCCGTGGTCGCGGCGCTTAGCGGCACGTACAAGGTCGACGCGAAACGTCTCGTCGCGAAGGGCGTGGCGAACCTCGCGCCGGTGGCCTCGAACGCGGCCGAAGACGGCCGTGCGCGCAACCGGCGCGTCGAACTCGTCGTGCAGTGAACGCAGGCGCGGTTCAGGCGCGTGCCCAGCGTGCGTTGCTCGCGCCCATGAACGCGCCGAAGCGTTCCCTCTCGGCATCGAGCCTGAGCCGCAACGCCGGCTCGATGCCCTTGCCCGAAGCGCGCCCGATCACCGCCTGCAAGCGCCACTCGAGCATCGCGACATTGCCCCAGCCGATCACGCGCTCGCCCCAGAGCAACGGCAGCGCGTAGTAGCCGAGCTTCCTCTTCGGCGCGGGTGTGTAGGCCCCGACCCGATACGCCCAACCCCAGAAGAGCTCGAAGCGGCGCCGGTCCCAGACGACCGGGTCGAACGGCGTCAGCAGGCGCACCCGATCGTCGGTGCCCCCAGCGCGACGCGCCCGGCTTCTCGTCGGCCGGCCAGTGCTGGCATAAAGCCATGGTGGCGATGGCCAATAAAGCAAGCGCATCCCGTGGGGCCGTACTCGCGCGCGCTGGCCAGTTCGACCCCGACCATGTGCTGCAGATGCCCGCAGCGCAGCAAAAGCCGCAACCGGTACGAATTGATTCTCTGAGTCGGAGGTGCGATGGCAGATACCCACCACAGATCAGACCGGCGGCAGGGGAACTCGATAACCCTTGCGTGCTTCAATCACGTCGAGTGAGTGGGGTCCTGCCGAGCGGCTCGTATCTGGGGGCTTGGACCATTGGCCGAAAAAAGCCTGTCTGTCGATGTGCAGTCTGTCCCTTTTGCGGTGGCTTGTGAATCCATCGTGCATCTGCGATCAATGAATACGAATGCCGTCAATCAAGAAGAGAGCCGCTGTTGAAAAGGGCAAGTCCCTGTAGACCGTTTAGGCCTATCTGTCATTTGGCAACCACCGTGAGCAGCGTTTCTCCGGTGGCCACGAGAACTTCCGTTCCTTCCGATAGCGCATACAGCTCGCAAGACGTAAATACCTGGGACTTTCCAGGCTTGATGCCTCGCGCCCTTGCTGAGAAGCGCTCCCCGACTGCGGGACGAAGGCAGTTCACAGAGAAGTGGGAGGCCAACAAGTTGTGGCCCGCCATTGTGGCTGCCGCATCACCGCATGCTGTGTCGACCAAGGCCCCCACAACGCCAGCATGCATAAATCCAACGTACTGGCCGACCTCAGCGCGCCATGGCATTTCGATGACAACCCGCCCAACCTATGCTTCAACAACTTCAATTGCACACCAACGATTAAATGCAGCGAGTGCATTGAGAGATCTCAGAGATTCGAGCGGCGGACAGTCTTGGCTCATACATTTACCTCAACTGTTTTGGACGAAACAAGCCTAGCCGAGGGGCAACCTTCGGCTCGTCACACCCGCGACAACGGAGATAGGCGTGCTGCCACGCCCGAAAGGCCTAACGCTGGAATTCAGCGGGCGCCGAAGGCGTCCGCTGCAATGACCTGTTAGCAGGTGGACTGTCATTCATTTCGTGCTCGCCTCCACTTGCTTTTTAGCCTTCGTGCGCTCGAAAGCCTCGGTGATTGACTGCGCATGGGCAACGGGCAGCTCCATGCATGCTGGCTGGGCATTGTTCAGCAATGCGACAGCGTCTGCGGCGGAGCGGCTACCTATTGTTTTTCCGATAATTTCAAGTTCGGAAGTTACGAATTCCGAGTTCGTGAGTGCCAACGCCATTCCACGGTACGTCATACCCTGAGACAGGAACGGGCTGGGACCTCTTCCTTGCTGATTGCTGCTCGCCTCGGATATCTGAAATAGCCAGATAGAGAATAGAACAGCGAAGTAGTTTGGCCGCGATCTCTGGGTTCTGAAGAGGCTGGGCTCGCGCGGTCGCAAAGCAACCAAGCAAGAAAAGTACGGTGGCAGCGCGCTTCATTGCGATTGTCCTGCTAACGTGGAATTGAGGGGCAGACGGAGCGAAGCGCAGGGAACCACAAGCGCAGCTTGTGGCTGTCCCTCTCGACTGCAAAGTTAGACCATACTGGCAAAAGCATGTGCTTAGCCATTCAGTGCCTGCGGATCTTTGTTGTTTCTGCCGAAAGGAGCAACAAGGTACAAAAATAGATGAAGTTTGGCTGCCCGAGAAGAGAAAATGATAAGCCCTCAGGATGATTTGCCAAGTACGAAAAAGCAAATATGAGGCACACCGCAAGCAGACTGCTGCCGAGCATTGGTCCATAGCTGACAACGTCATTTTCTGGGAGACTTGAATTTAAACGAGTCACTCCAATTATCCAGTAGAAAACCATTGCATAAGCCATTGGACCAAAAACGAGCAGTAGGGCCATTTCCCAAGATACTGGGTTTCTCATCAAACCACCATCTGTTGCCTTAATCATCAATGACAAGATTACAAACGCAGTTAAGACTGGACGTGTATTTGTTTTTTCGAGGACACCAAGTATTTCGGTAAGCATATGACAGCGTCTAACGTTCGAGCTCAGCGGACGGCGAATCCATCCGCTGGAGCGAAATGTTAGACCTGAGTTTGGATTGCATATACCAAGAATTCCGCGCCATTTAAGTCAATCACTTTCCGCCAAACATGCTTGCGATTCGGGACTTCCACAAAGTCGCTTCGATAGGCTTTGCTGCTTAGTTCCTTTCGCAGCGCTACCGTCAGCCCTGGCAGCGCGTTGTCTGGAAGATCACCCGACCACGCAGATACGAAACCTCTGAAATTGCTGTAGCTGCCCTGCACAACGCAGGAGGCCCCTTTGAAGGTCGCGATGTATGTGTACAGCGGCATTGGTCTAACGTTTGAATTCAGCCGACCAGCCAGCGAAGCTGGCGCAGGTCGGCTGCAATGAAAGGTTAAGCCTCATCTGCGAACCGAGCGCAAAGACGCTCGCAGGAGGCTTTGACACGACACTCATAAACCCCCCAAGTCTCATGAATTTCCAGATCGCGCTGCGCAAGCCAAGTTGAGGCGCAAAACTCACGAGCTGACTCTTTTGGAATGTGGTCCGTCTCGGAATCGATCACAGCAAACAGCATGAAGTCTTCGTCATGCTCACATCCAGCAACGTCAAATCTCAATGCGGCAATTCGGCGAGCGCCGTCTAGAAGGGGCGTAGTGCGCAAGTAAATGCCGGGCGCAACGGCTGCAACTTCCGCGCGCAACTCTCGCTGCCGGGATTCATTCAACGAGTTCTCGACGCCCATGACTGAGCTTAACGCCGCCGCTCAGCCGACGCCGAAGGCGGTCGGATGCAGCGGCCTGTTATGCGTCACAGGTCGCATTTGAATGGAGTTCCGCAGTGAATACAAACGAAACGTTGATTGCGATGCACATTCCAGGCCACGCCGGCCCATCCTCTTAACTTGGACTGCGAGACCGCGTCGGGGTGAATCTGGGTGAAGCCTTCAACCATCGGACGTTTTGCGCACATCGGGCACTTATGAATAAAGGCAAGGACAGCGTGCAACGCCCCAAAGCCGAGGGCCACATATAGCACCAACATTGCCCATCGCATAGCCGCCGGCTGGATCAGCCCAGCAAGCAAAACGGCGGCGCCTGCGACGACCAGCAACACCCAAGTCGCGACGACGACTGAAGCATCCCAGCGAATAAGCCTAGCGTGTGGGTACTGACGCATAACGTTGGAGGTCAGCGGGAGCCGTAGGCGATCCGCTGGAACGAGGGGTTAGCCACATTTATTGTGACCTAGCGGTAAAGCCCGTAGGAGCCATAAGAGTGCCAGGGTCATACATGTTTACATAAAGCACAACGGGCTCTTTAACTCCGTCAACCTTTATGTCGTAGACATCAAGAAGCCCTCCGCCCATTACGCCGTTTGGTGTAGCGAAAGCACAACAAGAGCCGCGACGCTCGTACTCAAGGGGCTGGCCGTTTGCGCCTCGAAGCGCATTGAGATACATGCGAGAGACGAGGGAACCTTGCCTTGGGTCGCCTGTGCCAGTACCAACCTTGATTGGATTGCTGGGGGTTCGCCCGTAGGTTGAGTCGGTAGAGACGCTTGCCACTTTGGCAAATGGCGCTGCTGAGTCACTTCGACCATTGGGGACACCCTTGCCAGCTTGGGTTGTTCTGGACTCGATTTTTGGGGAGGGGGATGGCGTAGTGTTTGAGCATGCGCTGATAAGAGCGGCGCAAAATGCCAAGACGAGGGTCTGGTAGAGATGTCGCATGAGTTTCCTAGGTGGCTAACGTAAAGGTAACCGGTGACTTGCGGCAAGAGGCCGCGAAGTGGGCGCATGCCGCAAGGCGTCCGCGTTGACCGACATGTTAGAGCGCATGCTTCTCAGCGTATTAGTAGTTGCTGGCCTAAAGCCATTGCCTCGTCACGGGTTGCAAGCACGACGGCCCCTCCCATTCACTCCATACAGGGCCGTAGCGCTCGGAATCTCGACGTTCATAGACCGTGAGTCGGACTGATCCATCCCCCGCTTCAACCACCCTTGCATACCGCATTGAATCCGGCGAAAGCAGTGACCAGCACTCTGGCCATTTTTTGTTCCCGACAAAGAGTCCGGCGCCATCGAATTCGATCCAGGCTTCGTACTCGCGTGAGTCAACCGAGGCGTCGTATGAGTAAGCCCAAGGATCGCGTGAGCCACCTCTTCTTTGCGCCAAGTTTGCGCTGAGATTAAGAAACCACCGGAACGGGTTCATTCGAATAGCCACAGATGCGCCGATTGCGCTCTAACGTGAAAGTGAGCGGGCGCCGTAGGCGGTCCGCTCGAATGGCAGGTTAAACCTCATCGGCACGCTCCTTCCTAAACGCGCGCAGCAGTACTGCCAGCACCGGAATTGAGGCCCCCCGCAAATGCGATGAGCGGAATCTTGTACGGCGGGAGCAGTAGGAACAACGGTTCAGAGGCGGGAGCCTCGCCTGGCGACCGGATCGAAAGTGTGTAGCCAACAGGCCCGGCGGCCAGCAGCCACATTGACGCGGCGTAGACAAGATACAGAACTACCGTCGCAACTATTAGGAATACCAATGGCCGCGACAGGGCCCTCCAAGTCATGTAGGTCGTGCCACAAGCAAAGAGAAGCGGAAGGCCCAAGAGGAACAGAAGCTCGAACACAAACATGTCTTGCGTGAGGTTTAACGTCTGATTTCAGCGGACGCCGAAGGCGGTCCGATGGAAAGAAATGTTAGCCATTTCAACGTCCCTCTTTCACCTTGGCAACGCGCTCTGCTCGATTTTTATCGGCAGCGCCTTCCCACAACAGCCCCAAGCCGACAGAGCCAATCACGAGCGCAAGACCGAAAGCCCCGGAGAACCATGGGAGGGTGGCGGCGAGAAATACAGCAAAAACGGTTGTGCAGACTACTGACAACCCCAGCCGCCAGTGGAACACCAGCAGCATAAGCAAGTCGATCAGTGCATCCATGGTCTGGCTAACGCCTGATTTCAGCGGACGCCGCAGGCGGTCCGATGGAAAGAACTGTTATCCATCAATCCCGTTGCTCGCGGCGGCTAGCTGGAAGTCTGGATACTGCGGTTCGCAGTTTTGTTTTGAAGCCACGATTCCCGCGAACCACGGCTTCTCCTGATTTCGAAACTGCTTTGAAAGTCTCTTTGACCACATTTTTGTAGCCATCGTTAACCTCGTACTCGAAAGATACCGTATCGCTCCTGTGAGCCCATTGCTGAGAACCAAGTGCAAGAAAGCTGTACCGCTCGCCTTCGATAGTTAAGACATGAGAGTGAAGCGCCTTCGTATTCCCACCTCTACTCGGTGGCCGATGGTTTTCCCTGAGAAACAGTCCATACGCCTCGAAGCTCTTATTTTCTACTTTTCCGTCAGACACGGATGCCCTTCATGGATAACGTGAAAGTGAGCGGACGCCGTAGGCGGTCCGCTCGAATGAGAGGTTAACCACGGCTGCACTTACCATGGCGGCCCCTGTACCACGTTCGCACCGGAATGAGCCCATTCGAAGCCATGCACCGGACCGTTGATAAGAGTCGGGCGATGCCCAAGAATTCCACGCGCGCGTGAGGGACGCTCGGGCTCTTCGCCTTCGTCTGGAGCCATTAGCAAAGCACGTTCCGAGTCATTGATGAGACACCAGTACTGCCAAAAATCGTCGTAAACATCTGCCGAGTAATAGAGCGCCACCTTGCCGCACTTTCGACAACGGGCCAATGCGACGTTCTCATGCTCATACCGACCAGTGAGACTCTCCGTCTTCTCAAAAGGCGACGCTTTAGGTGGGCGATCACCCGGCTCGCAAACGCAAGCTGCAGCGCCTCGTTTCTTGAACAGGCTGAACGTCATTTGGGTGGTTAACGATTTAGCTCAGCGGACGCCGCAGGCGGTCCGATGCAGCGGTTTGTTAGCCTGCTGCATTTTGCAATGCCCCACGAATTGACTTTAATTCGACAGCAAGCTTATCAAGGCGCTCAGCTATTGGGTCGGTGGGCTGAACGGACTTTCCGAAGGGTGCCAAATCAATCGTAGTTTTTTCTACGACCCTCTTTTCTTCGAATTCATACTTCGCATCGACAGAAAACTGCATTGGACAAAGCTTGGGGTTTCTCAAGATCTTATGGCCGACTCCCAGGAGAAATCGCAGCTCAGAGCCAGGTGCCAGCATCTGAATCTCTTTGGAGAAGGCAGAATAATTTCTGATGTTGTTATGCTCACCTTCTTCTGCATTGAAGTGGTAGTCTTGATCAAGAGACAAGCGAAGTCGAACTGCCGAGGTACTACCTATGTTCTTGATATGCAGTTCGATGGCCGTTGTCATTGCGCGAGCTATCGGTGCTATTTGAATGTAGGGTCGAGATGCGGCTTCGATTTGAGCTTGCATTGCCTCGACCGTTGCCCGATTGGCTTTAAGCACCGCATAGGTCAGAACCGCCATGGCAGCGGACACGATCACGGACAGTCCGGTCGCAATCGCCATAGCGAGATTGATCTTGTCAGCAAGCAGCACGAGTTCCCCTTGGCTAACGCGCAAGCTCAGCGGGCGGCGAAGCCGTCCG
This sequence comes from Pseudorhodoferax sp. Leaf274, assembly GCF_001422445.1. Classification (GTDB taxonomy): domain Bacteria; phylum Pseudomonadota; class Gammaproteobacteria; order Burkholderiales; family Burkholderiaceae_C; genus Pseudorhodoferax. The sequence continues at coordinate 277,238 of NZ_LMNA01000028.1, read as the reverse complement.
ATGGAGCGACTTGTTAGGCATCGCCATCCTCGTCGCTAACGACCCAAAGAGATTGACCGGAGTGATTGCGGTCAATGAACAGATGATGGTTCTGCCGTTCGATCGCATCAATTGCGGCCACCGCGTCTTGCACTGTCCGCTGGTCGGAATGGGTCAGCAGTTGTTGCAGGCTCGTTAAGGCATCCTTTCGAAGTGAATATGCCAACAGGCCACACGCGCGATATCGGACCAAGGTCGATTTATCTTTCGTCCCTAACAATCCCAATTGGAATGCCTCATTGCTTCGGCGGGCATATCGAATTGCGTGATACATCAGGGAAGTACGAGCCTGCCACCTTCGAAAGCGAGGAAAGGCTTCCAAAAGATACGGCACAACTTCAATTCCAAGAGGCTTTAGGACAGCCCATGCTTCCTCCTCCCCGTTGACAGTTTTCGCCTGCAACTTGTCTACGCCCTCCCGAATCTGCGCTGGCGTCATACGTGATGCCTAACGTTTAAAATAACCGGCATGGGCCGGCTTGCCGGACCATGTCCGGCTGATTGAAAGGTTAGCCAGCATGCTCGGGGTTGACGAGTTGTTCCCGGAGCCATGCCTGAAATTCTTCCTCGGAGATTGGCTGCTTTTCGAGTCCCCATTCATTCCAGCGGCGATTAACCATGCGGCGCCAATCGTCGAGTAACGAGATTACAGCTGCATCAGCGTCAGCGGCGGTAGCCATGTCTCGTGCGTTGCAGATGGCGCCGTTCAGTTCATGCACCGACGACGCCCCTGCTGCGTACCGATTCGCCACTTCGAACATGGCTCGAAGTTCAGCACTTGCGAGGAGGAATTTCATGCTGGCTAACGTTCCAAATGAGCGGCAGCCAAGCATTGGCCGCGCGAAGGCAAAAATAACCAGGGGCAGCAGCGCGGCCAATGCTTGGATGTCCGATCCATTGCAGGGTTAGGCATCACCGGCGTTCGACCGAGAGGGGATTGCCAGGATCGCTACCGTAAATCTCATCGTCGTCACCTAGAACGCGAGCTTTGAGGACCTGCGCAACCTTCACAAGCTTAATGATCACTCGCTCATGTGGATTCTTCGTGGTCACTTCGCCCCTGTCCCACCAGAGCGGCCACACCACTCCGTCTAGCGTCACCACAAAGTTCTCGGGATCAGGGTTCTCCGGATCGGGTTGAATCTCTGAATCGGTCGCCACGTACTCAAGCCACTGCTGCAGCGAAATCTCGGGTTCGTTCTCGTCAAACCAATGTTCTCGACGCGTAAGGTGGATGTCATAGCCCATCGTGATGCCTAACTTGATGTATCACGCAAGCCAGCGCGAGGTATCACAACTACTGTCGTGTTATCAGGCCGTCGGCTCAGCACATAAATAGTTGATTTTCTGACGATTTTCGTCTCGATGCGGAACGGCAACCCTACTAAAAAATCCGACAAAAACCGCGCTGGTTACAAATTCCGCCATCCCAATTTCCTCAATTGTGTGGATGCCTGCAGTGGAGTGCCCCCTACCCCACCGTCCCCACAATGCTCACCTCCCGCTGCTCCGGAATCTCGTTGTACGAGAGCACCGCCAGCCCCGGCGCAAACAGCCGCGCATAACGCGCCAGCAGCGGCCGGATCTGCGGCATCACCAGCAACAGCGGCGGCGTCGCCTGCTGCTTCATCTGATCCCTGGCCAGCGGCATGTGCGTCTGCAGCTGCGACAGCAGATTCGGGTCCACCGGAAAGTTGTCCAGCGCCACCTTCGCCCCGCCCTGCCTGGCCTGGTTCAAGGCCCCCAGCAGCATGTTCTCCAGATCGCCCGTGAGGCTGAACACCTGCAGCTCGCTCCGCTGCCCGGCCAATTGCTCGACGATCTGGCGGCGCACCGCGCAGCGCACCTCGGCCGCCAGCAGGATCGGGTCCTTGGTGGTCTCCGCCGTCTCCAGCAGGCTGGTCGCAATCGGCACGATGTCCTTGAGCGAGACGTTCTCGGCCAGCAGCGTGCGGAACACCTTGAGCAGTTGCACATGCGTCATGGCCTTGCCCAGCGCCTCGGCCAGGCGCGGGGCCTGGCCGGCCAGGCGTTCCATGATCTCGCCGGCATCCTCGTGGTTGAAGAGCTCGGGCAGGTTCTCGCGCAGCAGCTTGCTCACGTGCGTGGCGATCACGCTGGGGCCGTCCACCACCTGGTAGCCCAGGCCCAGCGCGTGGGCCTTCTGGTCGGGCTCGATCCATACCACCGCCAGGCCGTAAGCCGGGTCCACGCCGGGGGCGCCGTCCACCTGGCCGTACAGCTGCGGCGAAGGCACGGCCATGAGCCGGTCGGCCTGCAGCTCGGCGCGGGCCAGCACGCTGCCGCGCAGCAGCACCGTGTACTGCGTGGGCTTGAGGCCCAGGTCGTCGCGCACGCCGACCTGGGGCAGCAGCACGCCCAGGTTCTCGCTCATGCTCTGGCGCAGGCCCTGCAGCCGCTTGACCAGCGGCGCGCCCTGCCCCTGGTCCATCATGGCCACCAGCCGGTAGCCCAGCGCCACGGTCAGCGCATCCACGCGCGGCAGGCTGCGCCAGTCCAGCTCGGCCGGCGGTTCGGCCGTCAGCAGCGCGGCGCCCAGCGCGCCCGCCTCAAGCCCCGCCTGGGGCTGGGTCTGGCGTTTGGCCATGCGCCAGGCCACATAGGTCAGCACCGCGGCAAAGCCGATGAAGCTGGCCCAGGGCATGCCCGGGATCAGGCCCAGCACCAGCATCAGCGCCGCGGCGCTGTACAAGGCCTGCGGCGAGGCCAGCAGCTGCTGGCCGATCTGGGTCTGCAGGTCGCCCGCGTCGCTCACGCGCGTGACGACGATGGCGGCCGCCGAGGACAGCAGCAGCGCCGGGATCTGCGCCACCAGGCCGTCGCCGATGGTCAGCAGCGCGTAGGTGCGGAAGGCCTCGCCGAAGCTCAGGTCGTGCATGAGTGCGCCGATGGCCACGCCGCCGATCATGTTGATGAGCAGGATCAGGATGCCGGCGATGGCGTCGCCACGCACGAACTTGCTGGCACCGTCCATGGCGCCGTAGAAGTCGGCCTCCGAAGCCACCTCGCGCCGGCGCAGCTGCGCCTTTTCCTGGTTGATGAGGCCGGCGTTGAGGTCGGCGTCGATGGCCATCTGCTTGCCGGGCAGCGCGTCCAGCGTGAAGCGGGCCGAGACCTCGGAGATGCGCTCGGCGCCCTTGGTCACCACGATGAAGTTGATGATCATGAGGATCACGAACACCACCAGGCCGACGACGAAGTTGCCGCCGATCACCACGTTGCCGAAGGACTCGATCACCTGGCCGGCCGCATGCGTGCCCTCGTGCCCGTGCAGCAGCACCACGCGCGTGGAGGCCACGTTCAGCGCCAGCCGCAGCAGCGTGGTGGCCAGGATGATGGTCGGGAAGCTCGAGAAATCCAGTGGCCGCTGCACCGACACGGCCACCAGGATCACGATCACCGACAACACGATGTTGAACGTGAACAGCACATCCAGCGCCAGCGGCGGCATCGGCAGGATGATCATGGCCAGCAGGGCCAGCACCAGCACGGGTGCCATGGCACGGGTGCGGCGCAGCGCGGCCAGCAGGTCGGCGAGGGTCAGTTTCATGGTCGTGACCGCCCGGCCGCCCGAAGCCACGACAGCGCCCCCTTGGGGGGCGGCGATACGCGTAGCGATGGGCGTGCGGGCTTCATGGGTTTGACAGGGATTCAGGAACGGGCAACTGCTGTGGCAGCCCTGGAGGATGCGGGCGCCGGCCGGCCTGGAAGGCCTTGAGCTGCAGCACGTAGTTCAGCACCAGGGCCACGGCCCCGTACAGCGCCACGGGAATCTGCTGCTGCACCTGGCTGGTCTTGTAGATGGCGCGCGCCAGCGGCGGCTGGCTCACCACCTCCACCTGGTGGGTGCGCGCCAGCTGGCGGATGTACAGCGCCATCTCGTCCACGCCCTTGGCCAGCACGAACGGGGCCTGCGCGCGGTGGCCGTCGTACTTCAGCGCCACGGCGTAGTGCTCGGGGTTAACGATCACCACGTCGGCCTGCGGCACGGTCTTGTTCAGGCTGCGGCGCGACATCTGCAGCTGCAGCTGGCGGATGCGGCTCTTCACCTCGGGCCGGCCCTCGGTGCTCTTGTGCTCTTCCTTCACGTCCTGCTTGCTCATGCGCTGGCCGCGCAGGAAAAAGAACACCTGCACCGGCAGGTCGATGAACGCGAACAGCACGAACACCAGCACCATGGCCACCACGCCCGAGATCAGCAGGCCGACGCCCTGGGCGATGGCCTCGGGCAGCGGCAGGCCCTGTAGCCGCAGGAACTGCTGCGCGCTGCCCGTGCACAGGAACCACAGCACCACGCACAGCAGCACCGCCTTGGCAATGGAGGCGGCCACGCCCGCCAGGTGCTTGCCCGAGAACAGCCGGCCCAGGTTGCTGATGGGGTTCAGCCGCTCCAGCTTGGGCTGCAGGTTCTCCACCGACAAGGCCCAGCCGCCCGGCAGCAGCGAGGCCAGCAGCAGCGACAGCGGCACCAGCAGCAGCGGCGAGACCATGCGCACCGTGAGCCAGGCGGCGTCGCGGAACAGCGTGGACCAGGTGTCTTCCAGTGCGCCGTTGCCGGCCAGGTCTGCCAGCCCCCCGCTGAACAGCCGGCGCATGTCCTGCAGCCAGCCCGGCGCCAGCCAGTACGCCAGCGCCAGGCTGGCCACGATGCCCACGGCCATCACCGCGTCCTTGGAGCGCGCGGCCTGGCCCTGCTGGCGCACCTTGCGCAGCTTGTGCGGCGTGGCCTTCTCGCTCTTGTCGGCGGACGAACTTCCCTGCTCCATCAGCGCGCTCCGAAGGTCTGCTCGAGCATCTGGAGAACCTGCCGCGTCATGCGCAGGTAGTGCTCGGGGATGAAGCGCACCAGCATCGCCAGCATGAACAGGCCGAAGATGGTGATGACGGAGAAGCCCAGCGCGAACAGGTTCAGCTGCGGCGCCACGCGCGCGAGGAAGCCGAAGCCCAGCTGCACCACCATGGTGGCGAACACGATGGGCAGCGCCAGCAGCAGCGCGGCAGAGAACACCCACGAGACATTGAAGGCCACGGCCTGCAGCGCGCCCATGCGCAGCCCGCTGCCCACCGGCCACAGCGTGAAGCTCTGGCCGATCACCTGCACCAGCACCAGGTGGCCGTCGATCGAGAAGAACACCAGGATGCCCAGGATGGACAGCAGGCTGGACACCACGTCGGACGAGACACCCGACAGCGGATCGTTCATGAGCGCCATGGCCAGCCCCATCTGCGACGACACCATGTAGCCCAGCACCAGCAGCACCGCCATCACGAAGTGCAGCGCCAGCCCCAGCACCACGCCGACGGCCACCTGCTCGGCCGTGGCCGCCAGCGCGTGCAGCGAGAACGCGGCGATGGGCACGGCCGGCGCTGCCATCGGCAGCAGCACCACGGCCAGCACCATGGACAGCAGCACGCGCACGGTGAGCGGCACCGAGGTGTCGCCCACGATGGGCGCGGCGCTGAGCATGGCCAGCACCCGCACGAAGGGCCACCACAGCGCCGACAACTCGGCCAGCAGCGTCGTGAAGATGCCTTCCACGGCTACCCCACGAGCGCCGCCGCCCGGCGGAACACCTCGACGCAGAAATCCATGAGCTGCGCGGCCATCCAGCCGCCCGTCAGGATGATGGCCAAGAGCGTGACCAGGAGGCGCGGCAGGAAGCTCAGGGTCTGCTCGTTGATCTGCGTGGCGGCCTGGAAGATGCCGACGATGAAGCCCACGATGAGCCCAGGCAGCACCAGCACGGACACCAGCAGCATCACCAGCTTCAAGCTGGCGCTGACGAGATCGACGGCGATGTCAGGGGTCAGCATGGCGGTCCTCCTAGAAGGCCCGGACGCTGGTCACCAGCGTGTTGACGGTCAGCGTCCACCCGTCCACCAGCACGAACAGCAGCAGCTTGAGCGGCAGCGAGATCACCAGCGGCGACAGCATCATCATGCCCATGGCCATCAGCACCGAGGACACCACCAGGTCGATCACCATGAACGGGATGAACAGCATGCAGCCGATCTGGAAAGCGGTCTTGAGCTCGGACAGCACGAAGGCCGCCAGCTGCACCGCGAAGGCGTGCTGCGCCGGCTCGGCCACGGCCGGCTCGCGCGCCAGCTGGCTGACCTGCTGCAGCGCCGCCTTGCTGGTCTGCGCCAGCATGAAGCGCGACAGCGGCTCCTTGGCCTCCACCAGCGCCTGCTGCAGGCCGATGCGGTCTTCGTCGTAGGGCACGAAGGCGCGCTCCCACAGTTGCTCGCCGACGGGCCGCATCACCAGGATGGTCAGGATCAGCGCCACGCCGGTCACGATGCGGTTGGGCAGGCCCTGCTGCAGGCCCAGCGCCTGGCGCAGCAGCGACAGCACGATGACGAAGCGCACGAAGCTCGTGCACATGAGCACCAGCACGGGCAGCAGCCCGAGCAGGGTCATGATGACCAGCACCTGCATCTTGACCGTGTAGTCGGTCTGGGCGTTGCCCGTCACGGCGGACAGCAGCGGGATCTCGGCCGCGGCGCCGGCCAGGGGCAGCAGCACCGGCGCAAGCGCAAGGGTGCGCCACGCGCTCGGCATCTTCATGGTGTGTTCCCTGCGCTTCAGGGCGTGTCCAGCGACAGCAGGTCCAGGTCCGACAGTTCCAGCACCTTCAGGCCGTAGTTCTCGCCCGAGACCACCACCTCGGCGCGGCCGATGGCGGTGCCGTTGACCTTGATCACCAGCGGCGCGCCGGCCAGCGCATCGAGCTCGACCACGCTGCCGTGCTCCAGGCCCATGAGCTGGTCCAGCGAGACATCGGCCGAGCCGACCTCCAGCGTCAGCGTGACGGGGATCTTGCGCAGCATCAGCGAGAGGTCGCGGCGCGGCTTGGCGGGGGCTTCGGCGGCGCCGGCGTCGACCGTCAGGTCGTCCATCAGGGCGTCGACGTCGTTGGTGTGCTGCTTGTCGGTCATGGTGTTCACAGGTCCTGGAATGCGGTCAGCCACAGGCGCCCCTTGTGTTCGGCCACGCTGGCGCTGAACAAGGGCGAATCCTTGACCAGCACCACCGCGGTGGGTTGCGGAATCGGCAGCACGCTGCCGGGCTGCAGGTCCAGGATGGCGCCCAGCGGCAGCCGTTGCTGCACCAGGCGCGCCGTCAGGCGCAGCTTGAGGCGCGAGGACAGCGGCAGCGCCGCCACAGAGGCCCCGTCGCGCGCCGGCAGGCGGCCGCGGCCCAGCCGGTCCAGCAGCTGGTGCATGCAGCCGTCGTCCAGGCTGAAGCGCAGCTCGTGGCGCTGCCCGCCGTCGGCCTCGACCAGCGTCAGGCTCAGCTGCCACAGGCCGGTCGGCAGCGCGGATTCGGAATGGAAGGGCACGGCCGGGTCGGCCGGCGCGGCATCGGCGGCCACGCCCACGGGCGGCAGGCCGGCATCGATGCGCCGCGCCAGCGCCAGGGCCAGCTGCTGGCCGAGCTTGGCCGACAGGCGCTCCTCGCTGGCCGTCACCGCCACCGCGCCCGGCTCCACCGGGGCCGCGTCGCCGCCGCCATAGCGGTACAGCAGCAGCTTGAGCACCAGCGCGCGCGGCACGGCCATGCCGATGCGGCCGGCCGGGCCCATGTAGACGTTCCAGCGCACCGGGTCTTGGTTGTGCTGGCGCTGGCGCATGCCGGTGCCGTCCACCTGCAGGCCAATGGCGTAGCGCCGGTTGAGCCCCTGGCGCAACAGCTCGGAAACATCGGCACCGAAGCGCTCGGCAAACGCGCCCAGCAGGTGCATGGGCCGGCCCAGCGTGCGCGGATCCAGCACGCGCGGCACCTGGGTTGGACTAGCGTCTGACACGGACATGGCTCAAGTTCCCACGTAGATCGGATGCAACCATGTGCACAATCGGCAAGCCCCAAACAGGCCCGGAATGGCATGGGCTCGTTCTGCTGTTGCTGCAGACGAGACAACTTAGATGCGCTTTTCTCACATTTTTTACCATCGTCAGGGAAATTGTCCACTATTTCTAGTCACTTTTCGTGGCACATTAATTTGACGCGCGTTTCCGCCGCTTAAACCAACCACGATCCCCTTCGTCGCCACACCATGCAAGTGAGCAAGACCTTGCCCAGCATCGCCCTCGCGCCAGAAGACGACATCGCCGATGACGGCGAAGACAGCGTGGTGGCGCGCCGGCTGCACGATTTCTTCTCGGACCATGGCCTGCCGCGGCACAAGCACGCGTCGCAGTTGGCGGTGATCCTGGGCCTGTCGCGTTCGGGCGCGTTCCGCAAGTTCCAGGACGCATCGTTCTCGGCCAGCGACCTGCAGACGCTGGCGCAGCACTTCCAGGTGGACATCAGCGCCCTGCTGAGCGCCGAGCCCGCGTTGGCGGCCCCGCGCATCGACGGCGAGGTGCACGACGCGCGCGTGCTGATCGGCATCCTGGCGCTGAGCTGCAAGGCCACGCTGGGGGCGCCGCTGCAAAGCGGCGAGCACTGCGAACTGGTGGCGACCCAGCAAGGCACCGAATGGCTGGTCCAGCCGTTTGGCGCGGAGACCAGCCAGGGGCCGCGGCGCCGCGTGCTGCAGCTGGTGGTGACGCCCTCGCAGCGAGCACTGCCGCGCATCGCGGTGCTGGAAGACTCGCGCGACCTGGCCGCCAACATGAAGGACGCCTTCGAGGCGTCCGGCTACCGTGTGGAACTGTTCGGCTCGGCCGCCGAGCTGGCCGAACGCGCCAGCGCAGCCCCGTTCGACGGTTACCTGATGGACTGGTGGCTCAACGGCCAGACCGCCAACCAGGTGCTGCAATCGATCCGCCGGGCCCAGCCCTCGGTGCCAATGATCCTGACCACCGGCGCCATCGCCGCCGGTTACGCCGGCGAGGCCGACATCGTGCAGGTGGCCACGGCGCTGCGCATCCCCGTCATCGAGAAGCCTTTCCGCCTGGCGCTCGTGATTTCCCAGCTGCGCCAGTTGCTGGAGCAAGCCCAGGCCATCCGCTAGTCGCCGCGCCGCCGCCGAACAGGGCCAGTGCCGAACGCAGGCGGCCCGCGCTGATCGGCTTGTCGAACTTGGCGGCGAACAGCGCATCGGCCGTCGCATCGGCCTCGTGGTAGGCCGACAGCGCCACCAGCGGCGTCTCCAGGTTCAGGGCGCCCGGCTTGCGCGCATGCTCGGCCACGGTGTAGCCCGAGCCGTCGGGCAAGCGCAGGTCCAGCAGCACGCCGTCGTAGCGGTCGGTGTCCAGCAGCAGGCGCGCCTCGCGCACCGAGTCGGCCAGGTCGGCCTGGGCGCCAAGCGCCAGCAGCATGGCGTGCAGGCTGGCCCGCACGTCGGGGTCGTCCTCCACCACCAGCACGCGCAGGTGCCGGTCCGCGCCCTGCGCCACCGCACTGCGCTGGATCGCCTCCACCTCGGCATGCACCCGCACCGTGAAGACCGAGCCCTCGCCCGGGCGGCTGACCGCGTAGGCGCGCCCCCCCAGCAGCTCGGCCATCAGCTTGACCACCGCCAGCCCCAGGCCGCTGCCCATCTGCACGTGGTCGCGCCCGCGCGTGAAAGGCTCCCAGATGTCGACCGAGGTGTCGAAGCCCGGGCCCTGGTCGATCACGGCCACCGTCACCTCGCGCTGGGCCTCGCGCACCTGGATCGAGCAGACCACCTCGCCCGGGCTGGCGTACTTGACGGCGTTGGAGACCAGGTTGGCCACGATCTGGCGCAGCCGCGCCGGGTCGGTCACCACGCGCGGGCAGGGCTGCGGATCGATCTGCACGCGCAGCACCACGCCGCGTTCGCGCGCGGCCTCGTCGAACTCGGCGGCGATGAGTTCCATCATGAGGTCGGGCTGGAACAGCGTGGGCGAGACCTTGAGCCGCCCGCCCGACAGCCGCGCGAACTCCACCGTGTCGTTCATCTGAGCTTCCAGCTGCTGTGCGCTGCGGCGCAGCCGGCGGAAGGTCTCGTCGCCGTGCGGAACCTTGCCGCCGAGCTCGATCAGCTCGACCGAGCTCACGATGGTCTGCAGCGGCGTCAGCATCTCGTGGGCCATCATGCCCAGGAACTGGTTGCGCGCCGTCAGCGCCGAGCGCGCCTCCTGCAGCGCCTTGCGGGCCTCGCGCACGCGCAGCACGGCGATCACCAGCAGCACCGCGGCCGCCGCGACCAGCAGCGCGCCCCCCATCCATTTGCTCCAGTCCAAGACCCGACCCCCTGTTTGTGGCGCGCAGATCCACCGGACCTCATGGAACGCGACAAGGCCGCGATCCTACCGCCGCTTCAACAAACGGCCGTAAGTGTCTGAATTTCTTCACCGCAGTGCGGCGCATAGGTCTACTTTCCAAATTGAGATGCGCAAAATTCACGAAATTGAGCAAATTGGACTTATCATGGTGCGAAATACTCAACACTAACGCATTGAGTCCAACGCAACAGTGAGGGAATGCGTCATGGAAAACCACATGGGAAACGCAATTGCTGCGAATTTGGCACAGATCCAGGCGCAGGCAGCAAACCTCCACACCATCCTGCCGCAGGCCGCCTACGACGGCCCCGAGCCGGCGTCGGCCCAGGGCGGCTTTGCCCAGCGCATGCGCGATGCCGTGGACAGCGTGAACGCGCAGGACCACGCCGCCGGCCAGCAGATGGCCGCCGTGGACAGCGGCCAGAGCGACGACCTGGTCGGCGCCATGCTGTCCAGCCAGCAGGCGAGCCTGTCGTTCTCCATGCTCATGCAGGTGCGCAACAAGGTCGTGACCGCGGTCGAGGACCTGGTCAAGCTGCCGATCTGAACCCCGGGACGACCACGTGATCGCCACCCTGAAGGCCGGAGTCCAGAACCTGCGCAGCGCCGGCATGCCGGCGCTGCCTGCGGGGCTGTCCCGCTCGCTCGTGCCCATCCTGCTGCTGGCCGTCGGCCTGACCGCCGTGGTGATGATGCTGCTGTGGCGCGACGAGGCCGGCTACAAGCCCGTGTTCGGCGCGCGCGAGCGCATCGCCGCCTCCGACATGATGGCCGTGCTCGATGCCGAGGGCGTGCCCTACCGCCTGCACCCCGACAGCGGCCAGGTGCTCGTGCCGGGCAGCCAGCTCGGCCGCGTGCGCATGCTGCTGGCGGCTAAGGGCGTCACCGCCCAGCTGCCGGCCGGGCTGGAACTGATGGACAAGAGCGACCCGCTCGGTGTCAGCCAGTTCGTGCAGGACGTGCGCTTTCGCCGCGGCCTGGAGGGCGAACTGTCGCAGAGCATCCGCACGCTGGACGCGGTGGAATCGGCCCGCGTGCACCTGTCGATCCCGCGCTCGACCTCGTTCGTGCTGGGCGACGGCGAGAAGGCCTCGGCCTCGGTGGTGCTGGCGCTGAAGGCCGGCCGCAAGCTGGCGCCCGAGCAGATTGCCGCCATCGTCAACATGGTGGCCGGCAGCGTCTCCAGCCTGGACGTGCAGCGCGTGAGCCTGGTCGACCAGGCCGGCAACCTGCTGTCCTCGCGCGTGGACCTGAGCCAGGGCTTCGACGCGGTGGGCGGAGGCGATGCCGCGCGCCGCCACCAGGAGGCCACGCTGGCCAACGTGCGCGAGCTGCTGGCGCCCGTGGTCGGCGTGGACAACTTCAAGGCCAGCGTGACGGCCGAGGTCAGCGAAGACCGCATCGACGAGACCGTGGAGAAGCTCGGCGAGACGCCGCGCATCACCTCCGAGGCGGTGCGCGACGAGCAGGACCGTTCGCAGTCCGCACTCGGCGTGCCGGGCTCGCTGTCGAACCGCCCGCCCCCGCCCGCCAACCCGAATGCGCAGGCGCAGGGCAACGCCCAGAACGCCGGCAACGACGCCACCGCGCGCCGCAACGCCACCACGCGCCAGTACGCCTACGACCGCCAGATCCGCCAGATCCGCCACGCGCGCGGCCAGCTGGCGCGCCTGAACGTGGCGGTGGTGCTGAACAACGCCGCCGCGCCCGGCGGCAACGGCTGGGCCGCCGAAGACCTCACGCGCATCGAGGGCGTGCTGCGCAACGGCCTTGGCATCAACGCCGAGCGCGGCGACAAGCTCGCCGTCTCGGCGCTGGCCTTCACCGCGCCACCCGAGATGGCGCCGTGGTGGAAGCAGCCCGACCGCATCTACGAATACGCCACGCCCGTGCTGTGGCTGCTGGGCGCCGTGCTCGCCTACTTCCTGCTCGCGCGCCCGCTGCTGCGCAGCGTGCAGCAGCACCTGGCGCCGCAGCCGGCCACGCCGCGCCGGCGCAGCGAGGACGCCGACACGCCGCCCCTGGCGGCGCTGGCCGGCCCGCAGCCCGCCCCCGCCGCCGTGGCGGCGCTGCCGCCGGCCGCGGGCGCCCAGATCCCGGTGGTGCCGCTGCTGGAGGACTACGACCTGCCGCCGCCCGGCTCGCCCGTGGACGTGATGGTCAACCACCTGCGCGTGCTGGCCGCCAAGGAGCCCGAACGCGTCGCCGAAGTCGTCAAACAGTGGGTGCAAAAGCATGGCCGAGCCGAATGAATCCACTGCGCTGGCCGAAGTGCCGGCGCCTGCCGCCGCCAGCCCCATCGAGCAGGCCGCCATCGTGCTGCTGTGCATGGGCGAGGAGCCGGCCGCGGCCGTGCTGCGCCACCTCTCGCGCGAGGAGCTGCTGGAGGTCACGCAGGTGATGTCGCGCCTGTCGGGCATCAAGGTCGAGGCGGTCAAGCACGCCATGACGCGCTTCTTCGACAACTACCGCGAGCAGAGCGGCGTGCACGGCGCCTCGCGCAGCTACCTCAAGCGCTCGCTCGACCTGGCCCTGGGCACCCAGATCGCCGGCAGCGTGCTCAACAGCATCTATGGCGACGCCATCCGGCCCAAGATGCTGCGCCTGCAGTGGGCCGCGCCCAAGTGGCTGGCCGAGCGCATCGCGCACGAGCACGTGCGCATGCAGGCCGTGTTCCTGTCGTTCCTGCCGCCGCCGCAGGCCGGCAGCGTGATCGAGAACCTGCCCGCACAGGACCGCGACCACCTGTTGATCGCCATGGCCCGGCTGCAGGAGATCGACAGCGAGCTCTTGACCGAACTGGACGAGATCGTCAGCCGCTGCCTGGACGAGATGGGCACGCAGAGCGCCGCCGTCGAGGGCACGCGCCAGGTGGCCGAGATCCTGAACCGCCTGCCGGGCGACAAGCGCCAGATGATCGAGTCGCTGCGCGTGCACGACGCCGAGCTGGTCTCCAAGATCGAGGCCAGCATGTACGACTTCTTCATCCTCTCCAACCAGACCGAGACGGTGCTCAGCCGGCTGCTGGAGGAAGTGCCGCTGGAGCAGTGGGCCATCGCGCTCAAGGGCGCCGAGCCCAGCATCCGCGACGCCATCCTGCAGACCATGCCCAAGCGCCAGGCGCAGAGCTTCCAGGACATCCTGCGCCGCGCCGGCCCGGTGCCGATGTCGCGCGTGGAGCAGACGCGCAAGGAGATCATGGCCCAGGTCAAGGCGCTGGCCGATGCCGGCGAGATCGAGATCCAGCTGTTCGCCGAGGCGACTGTCGAATGACCATGGCCCCCACGCTGCGCAACGCCCGCCCCCACCGCTTCCCGCCCCTGGCGCAGGTGCAGGCCCGCGTGGGCGGGCCCGACGGCGGCGACGCGAGCCAGGCCTTCCAGCAGGCCATGGACCAGGGCTATGCCGAAGGCCTGCGCAGCGGCAAGGAGGCCGGCGAGGCGCTGGGCCACAAGAGCGGCCATGCCGAAGGCCTGCGCCAGGGCGCCGAGCAGGCGCGCCGCGAGATCCTGGACAGCTTCGACGAGAAGGCCGGCCCGGTCGACGCCATCCTGGAGGCGCTTCACAAGCTGCAGGCCGACTACCAGGAAGCGCTGCGCGACGAGGTGGTCGAGCTGGTCGGCAAGGTGGCGCGCCAGGTGATCCGCTGCGAACTCGCGCTGCAGCCGCTGCAGCTGCTGACCATGGTGGACGAGACGCTGGCCACGCTGCCGCGCGTGCGGGCCCGCGAGGTCGAGGTGTTCCTGCACCCCGAAGACCTGCAGCGCATCACCGACCTGGACCCGGAACGCGCGAAGAAGTGGAAGCTCCTGCCCGACACGCGGCTCGAGCCCGGCGAATGCCATGTGCGCGCCGGCCGCCACGAGGCCGATGCCGGCTGCCGCCAGCGCCAGGCCGCCGTGATGGAGCAGGTGCGCACCCAGCTCAAGGGCAAGGGCCGGCCCGGCGCCGCGCCCGACCTGGGCGAGGACGAAGACGAACTGCCGGCCGCGCCGGCCCTGCAGGTGGTGCGATGACCCTGCGTGCCGCCCTGCGCGATGTCGAGCTCGGCCAGGTGCCCGTGGCGCGGCCCACCGGCCGGCTGGTCGGCGCCTCCGGCCTGCTGCTGGAAAGCGCGGGCTGCACGCTGCACACCGGCCAGCGCTGCCGCGTCGAGACGGCGGCCGGCGAATGGGTGGAGGCCCAGGTCGTCGGTTTCCGCGAAGAGATTGCCTACCTGATGCCGTTCCGCGCGATCGAGGGCCTGGCCACCGGCGCGCGCGTGCTGCCGCTGGCCGAGCGCCGCCAGCCGCTGATCGGCCCGGGCTGGCTGGGCCGCATCGTCGACGGGCTGGGCGAGCCCATGGACGGCCGCGGCCCGCTGTCAGGCGAACACCCGCTGGCTGCCCAGCCGCCGCGCGTGCACCCGCTGCGCAAGCAACCCGTGCACGAGCCGCTGGACGTGGGCGTGCGCGCCATCAACGGCCTGCTCACGCTGGGCAAGGGCCAGCGCGTGGGCCTGATGGCCGGCAGCGGCGTGGGCAAGAGCGTGCTGCTGGGCCTGATCACGCGCCAGACCGTGGCCGACGTGGTGGTGGTGGGCCTGATCGGCGAGCGCGGCCGCGAGGTGCGCGAGTTCATCGAGCGCTCGCTCGGCCCGGCCGGGCTGGCGCGCGCCGTGCTCGTGGTGGCGCCGGCCGACGAATCGCCGCTGATGCGCCTGCGCGCCACCGAGCTGGCGCACGCCGTGGCCGCCCACTACCGCGACCAGGGCCAGCATGTGCTGCTGCTCGTCGATTCGCTGACCCGCTACGCCATGGCCAAGCGCGAGGTGGCGCTGGCCCTGGGCGAGCCGCCGGCCACGCGCGGCTACCCGCCCTCGGTGTTCAGCCAGCTGCCGCAGCTGGTGGAAAGCGCCGGCAACGGCGAGCTGGCCGAGGGCAGCATGAGCGCCATCTACACCGTGCTGGCCGAGGGCGACGACCAGCAGGACCCGGTGGTCGACACCGCGCGCGCCGTGCTGGACGGCCACATCGTGCTGTCGCGCGCGCTGGCCGAGCGCGGCCACTACCCCGCCATCGACATCGGCGCGTCCATCAGCCGCTGCATGTCGCTGGTCGCCAGCCCCGCCCAGCAGCGAGCGGCGCTGCAGGTCAAGGAACTGCTGGGCCGCTACGCCCAGGTGCGCGAGTTGCTGCCGCTGGGCGCCTACGTGGCCGGCGCCGACCCGGCGACCGACCGGGCCGTGGCCGCCTTCCCGCGCATGGAAGCCTTCCTGCAGCAGGGCACGCACGACGCCGCGCCCATGGCGGCCACGCTGGCGCAACTGGAAGGCCTCGTCCAATGAACCCGCACCACCCTGCCCCGTCCCTGGGCCGCCTGGCCGAACTGCGCGAGCGCGAGGTCGAGCGCCGCCAGACCGAGCTGGCGCAGCAGCTGGCCGACGCCGAACGGCGCCGCCGCAACCAGGAGCGGCTGGACGGCCTGTGGCGCACCAGCACCACCAGCGGCCTGCTGCCCCTGGCCTCGCTGAACTGCGCCAACTACAAGCAGAACGTGATGGAGCTGGCCGAACGCCACCGCGGCGACCTGTCGCGCCAGGAGCAGGCCGTCGACCGCGCCCGGCTGGCGCTGCTGGCCGCCACGCGCCGCCACGGCGCCATCGACCAGGTGCTGGTGCAGCGGCTGCAGGAACACGCGCGTGCCCAGCGCAGCGCCGAGCAGAAGCGCCAGGACGAGATCGCCCGGCAGAGCTGGCAGCGGAGGGCGCCATGAGCCTCGCCCCCGCACTTCATGGCCGGCCGGCAACGGTCGCCTTCTCCTCGGGTAACCCCCGCATAGGAGTTTGAGATGGCCGAAATCGACCCAACATCCATGGCCACCCAGCTGGCCAACCTGTACGTCGCCAGCGCCCAGAAGCAGCTGACCACGCAGAGCCAGAAGGCCCAGAGCACGTCGACCGCGCTGACCAAGCTGCAGTCGGCGCTCGGCGCGTTCGACACCGCCGTCAGCGGCCTGACCACGCGCAGCGCCGGCGTGGTGCAGCGCAGCGCCACGCTCAGCGGCGCTGGCACGGCCATCACCGCCGCCAGCGCCAGCGGCGCGGCCGCCGCGGCCACGCACCAGGTCTTCGTCGAGAAGGTCGCGACCGTGCACCAGGTCGCCTTCGAAGACCTGCCGGCGGTGCCGGTCTCGCTGGGCGGCCCGCTGGTGGTGCAGCTGGGCGACGGCAGCAGCTTCTCGGTCGATCTCACGGCGGCCGACCAGAACAGCGACGGCACCATCTCGCAGGCCGAGATCGCGCGCGCCATCAACCTGGCCGAGCACAACGCCGGCAAGGCCGTGGCCAGCACCGTCACCAGCGGCGGCCAGACGCACCTGGTGCTCAGCGCCGGTGCCAGCGGCGCGGACGGCGCGATCGCGCTGGACGCCAGCGCCCTGCCCGACAGCGCGCTGAAGACGGCACTGGGCAACGGCCGCGAACTGGTGGCGGCGCAGGACGCCGTGGTGTGGCTCGGCGCGCAGGGCACCGGCATCCGGGTGCAGCAGGCTTCCAACACCTTCACGGCCATCGAGGGCCTGACGCTCACGCTGGCCCAGCCCATGGCCAGCGGCAGCGCGCCGGCCACCGTGGCGGTGGCCAACGACAACACCGCCACCACCGCCAGGCTGCAGGGTTTCGTGACCGCCTTCAACGCGCTGGAGAAGGCACTGGACGAGCTCACCGCCTACGGCAAGGACGGCAGCGCCTCGGCCGCGTTCGCCTCCGATGCCGGCGTGCGCAACCTGCGCAACCGCCTGAACAACGCCCTGCGCATGGAGGTGGACGGCGTGCGGCTGGCGGACTTCGGCATCAAGAGCAGCCGCGACGGCAGCATCTCGCTGGACACCGCCAAGCTCGACAAGGCCCTGGCCGCCAACCCCGACAAGCTCGACGCGCTGTTCGGCAACACCGGCCTGACCACCTCCTCCGGCGTGCTGGGCGCACTGCAGTCGGTGGCCGACAGCTGGACCGACAGCACCACCGGCCAGATCAAGCGCCGCCAGGACAGCGTGCAGGTCACGCAGAAACGCATCACGCAGGGCCAGGACCGCCTGGAGCTGCAGTACGAGAACGCCTACCAGCGCTACCTGGCCCAGTTCACGCAGCTGCAGAACCTGCAGTCGCAGATGAGCGAGACCTCCAGCCTGTTCAGCGCGCTCTCGACCACCACCTGATACCGACGGGACCCACGCCTTGGACCACGACGCCTACCACCACTACCACGCCGTGAACCTGCACGCGCAGACGGCCAATGCCTCGCCGGTCCAGCTGGTGCTGATCCTGCTGGACGGGCTGCTCGAGGAGCTGGCGCGCACGCGCGCCCACATCGCCGCGCGCCGTTTCACCGAGAAGGCCCGGAGCCTGGACAAGTGCGTGGACATCCTGAACGGCCTGTCCAGCGCGCTGGACGCCGAGCGGGGCGGCGAGGTCGTCGACAACCTGGCGCGGCTGTACGACTACTGCAGCTGGCGGCTCTACCGCGCGGGCGGCGACCTCGATCCGGCCATGGTCGACGAGGTCGCCGGCCTGCTGCGCACGCTGCGCGGCGGCTGGCAGGACGTGCAGGCGCAGGACCTGCGCCGCAGCGGCAACGCCGTGGGGGCCGCCCATGTCTAGGCAGCAGCAGCTCGCCCAGCTGGCGGCCCAGGTGCTGGGCGCGGCCCGCGCGCAGGACTGGCAGGCCGTGCAGCAGGCCGACCGCGAACTCGCGCGCGATCTGCCGCGGCTGGCCGCGCAAGGCCCCTGGACCGGCGCCGAGCTCGAGGCGCTGGAGCGGCTCGGCACGGCCCATGCCATGGCGCGCGGCCTGTGCCGCGACGCCAGCGAGGCGCTGGAGCAGCACATCGCCCAGATGCGCGAGGGCCGCGACGGCTGGCTCGCCTACGCGCTGCAGGACAACGCATCCTCCTTCGGGGCCCGCCCATGAACGCCCTGCCCCTGCAAGCCCTGTTGCCGCAGCAAGGCGCCGCGGCCGGCACCGCCCTGCCGCCAGCGCTGCTGGCCGTGCTGGCGCCCATGGCCGGCGCAGCGCCGCTGGCGGCCCCGCCCGCCAGCTTCGACCGCACGCTGCAGCTGCTGCTGGACGGCGCCGCGGCGCTGCCGACGCCGGGCAGCGCCACGCCCGCGCTGGCACCCGCCGCGCCCGCACAGGAAGACGCCGACACCGACACCGCGCTGCAGTTCGATCCCGCGCTGGCCAGCCTGCAGCCGCCGCCCGCCATCGCCGTACCGCTGCCGGCCAGCGCCGGCGCGCTGGCCGAGGCACCGCTGCGCCCGGCCCCCGCCGCCGCCGCGGTGGCCGTGCAGGCCGCCACCGGCGCGGCCCCGGCACTGCCCGCCACCGCGACGGCCACGGCCGGCGCCCCCAAGTCGGCAGCGCCCGCCCCCGTGCCCGCGCTGCCGGCGGCAGCCCCCCAGGCCGCGCCGGCCGACACCGCCGCCGCGGCGCTGCCGCAGGACCGCAGCAACCTCACCGCCGGCCTGGCGCCGGCACCCGCCGCCACGCGCGACGACACCGTGCAGGCGAGCAGCGCCGAGGCCGCGCCGCAGGGCCGCGCGCCCTCGCTGCTGCAGCAGCTGGGCGAGCGCATTGCCGTGCAGATCGAACGCGGCAGCGAGCGCGTGGTGATCCGGCTGGACCCGCCGCACCGCGGCCAGATCGAGATCCACATCCGCCAGGACGCCAGCGGCGCCACCCAGGTGCAGCTCAGCGCCAGCCACGGCGACGTGGTGCGCCAGCTGCAGGCCATCGGCGACGGCCTGCGCCAGGAACTCGCGCAGCGCCACGGCTGCGATGTCAGCGTGCAGGTCGCGCAGCAGCAGGCCCGCGGCGACGCCGACGGCCGCCAGCGCCAGGGCGAGCAGCGCCAGCAGCAGCCCGGCCGCGCGCTCGATGAACAGCCCGAAGCCGGCCAACGCTTCGCACTCGCGGCGGACCGCCCATGACCCGAGGCAAGCTCATCGCCATCATCGCCGGCGCCGTGCTGCTGACCGCGGGGGCCGCCGGTGGCGGCTTCTGGTGGTGGCAGCGCGGGCACAGCACCGAGGCCAAGGCCCCGCCGCCACCCAAGCCGTCGACCTTCCGCTACGTCTCGATGGACAAGGTCATCGTGATGCTGCGCAGCCAGTCGGGCGACCCGCTGGCGCACTACATGGCCGTGGACGTGGTGTTCAAGGCCGAGGACGCGGTCAAGGAAAAGGCCGTCAAGGACCAGCTGCCGCTGCTGCGCAGCGTGACCGTGAAGGCGCTCTCGGAGTTCACGCTGGACAAGGCCGGCGCGCTCACCATCGAGCAGCTGACCAGCGAGGTCAACACCGCCTACAAGGCGCGCTACAGCGCCGACAGCATCGAGCAACCCTTCGCCGAGGCCCTGATCAGCAAGCTGATCATCGAGTGAAGCCATGGACCTGCGCGACGGATACGCCGAACTCAAGGGGGCCGCAGACCGCGGCGCAGCCGCGCTCGAGCAGAAACAGCTGCTCGAGTGGCTGCCGCTGGTCAAGCGCATCACGCGCCAGCTGTCCTCGCAGATCGGCGGCGCCATCGACCGCGAGGACATGGAGCAGATCGGCCTGATGGGCCTGCTGGAGGCGCTGCGCCGCTACGGCGAGCCGGACGCCAAGTTCGCCGCCTTCGCCGCGCTGCGCGTGCGCGGAAGCATCCTGGACGAACTGCGCCGCCAGGACTGGCGCCCGCGCAGCGTGCGCCAGGACAGCCACAGGCTGCGCGACGCCGAACGCGCGCTCACGCGCAGGCTGGGCCATGCGCCCAGCGAGGCCGAGCTGCAGTCCGAGCTGCAGATCAGTGCCGACGAACTGCAGGAACACCGGCTGGCCGAGAACGCCGAGCTCTTGGTCAGCTTCGACGAGATCGTCGAGGAGCTGCACCGCCTGCCCTCGCAGGGCCAGTCGCCCGAGGCCGCGCTGATGACCCGGCGCAGCATCGAGCAGGCGCTCGCGGTGCTGGACGCGCGCGAGCAGCGCGTGGTGCAGCTGTACTACGAGTTCGACCTGAGCCTCAAGGAAATCGCCGCGGTGCTGGGCCTGACCGATGCCCGCGTGTGCCAGATCAACAAGGGCGCGCTGCGCAAGATGAAGGACTTCCTCAAGGAAGCCTGACAGAGACCACCACCATGCAATTCTTCGTCGGCCTGCTCATCATCGCGGTCACCGTGTTCGGGGGCTACATGTTCCACGGCGGCCAGATGGGCGCCATCTGGCAACCGGTGGAGATCGTCATCATCTGCGGCGCCGGTGCCGGCGCGCTCGTGATCGGCAACCCCAAGCACGTGCTCAGCGAACTGTGGCTGCAGGTCAAGCACAGCCTCGGAAAGCGGCGCGACGGCAACGAGTTCCACCGCCAGCTGCTGCTCCTGATGTACGAGCTGCTGCAGACCGCCGCCGGCGGCCTGAAGGCGCTGGACGCGCACGTCGAGGCGCCGCAGGAAAGCGAGATGTTCAAGCGCTACCCGCTGGTGCTGGCCGACCCCAAGCTGCTGGCCTTCATCGTCGACAACTTCCGCCTGATGGCGATGGGCAAGATCAACGCGCATGAACTGGAAGGCGTGCTCGACCACGAGATCGAGGCCATCCACGAGGAACTGAGCCAGCCCGGCAAGTCGCTGCAGAAGATCGCCGAGGCCATGCCCGGCTTCGGCATCGTGGCCGCCGTGCTGGGCATCGTGATGACCATGAACGCGATCGGCGAGGGCGCCGGCTCGGCCGAGGTCGCCTCGCGCGTGGGCGCGGCGATGGTCGGCACCTTCATCGGCATCTTCATGTGCTACTGCCTGCTCGACCCGATGTGCAACATGATGAAGCAGCTGGTGGCCGAGGAGCAGTCCATGCTGGAGATCGTCAAGGTCGTCATCGTCACGCACGTGGCCGGCAAGCCGCCGCTTTTGGCCATCGACGCGGGCCGGCGCCTGGTGCAGCTCAACACCAAGCCCAGCTTCGCCAAGCTGGAGGGCTGGATCAATGCGCTGGCCGGCGGCGGCGAACCCGAGCCGGCGCGGCGCGCTGGCGACAGAGCCTGACATGAACACCGCCGCCAAGGCCGACAAGGGCCATGCCACCATCATCAAGAAGGTGTCCAAGAAGGGGCACGACGAGGCCCATGGCGGCGCCTGGAAGGTGGCGTTCGCCGATTTCGTGCTGGCGCTGATGTGCCTGTTCCTGGTGCTGTGGATCCTGGCCGCGCGCAGTTCCGAGGAAGCCGTGGCCGACCTGCGCCGCACCCAGGGCGGCAAGCTGTTCGAGGACGGCGGCAGCATGATCTCCAAGCTCGACCAGCAGCGCGGCAGCATGATCCCGCGCGAGCCGGTGCCGGCGCAGAGCGACACGTTGCAGCCGCGCCGCGCCTACGCCAACGGCGACACCAGCAAGCCCGGGCAGCCGAACAAGACCCAGCCCGACCAGCCGCCCGCGCGCCGTTACGAAAGTGCCGCCGACCTGCGCGAGCTGGCCGTGATGATCACGCGCATGGCCGAAGACACCGGCCTGGCAAGCAACCTGCAGAACATCATCACGCCCTACGGCCTGCGCGTGCTGCTGCACGACACCGACCGCTTCGGCATGTTCGAGCGCGGCAATGCCTACCCGACCGAGCGGTTCCGCAAGCTGCTGCGCCAGCTCGGCCCGGTGTTCGCGCAGGCCGAGAACCAGGTGCTGATCGTGGGCCACACCGATTCTACGCCGTTCGCGGGCGTGGAGACCTACCCCGGCGCGGTGTCGAACTGGTCGCTGGCCAACAACCGCGCCATGGCCGCGCGCTTCCAGATGATGGCCGGCGGCATGCCCGGCACCAGCGTGCTGCAGGTGGTGGGCATGGCCGACCGCGCGCCGCTGGACCTCAGCCGCTCCGACGCCGACGTGAACCGCCGCATCGAACTGCTGGTGCTGACCAGCGAGCACGCCCAGGCCATCCGCGCCATGTTCGGCCCGCCCGCGAGCAGCGCGCAGTTCGTGCCGGGCGCCGACGCCGTGCTTCCCGAACGCAGCGCGCTGCAGGCGCTGCGCGACCGCCTGGTGGCACGCTGAGGGCCGCCATGGACACCAGAACAAGAGGATTGCGCATGAAGATCACCAGCACCGGCACCCCTGCCACCCCGCCCGCGGCGGCCGCCGCGCCCTCTGCCGCGGCGGCCGCACCGGCCGCCGGCACCGCCAGCAGCGGCGCTTCGGCTGCCGGCGCGCTGCTCGCCAGCGCGCGCGCGCAGCTGCAGCAGATGCCCGAGGTCGATGCCGCCCGCGTGGCCGAGATCCGCGCCGCGCTGGAGCGGGGCGAGATCGGCTTCGACGCCGGCAAGCTGGCCCGGCTCATCGAGCGCTACCACGGGAGCCACGGATGAGCCTGCCCGGTGCCGCCACCGACACCCGTCCCGCGCATTCCGGCGCGGCGCCTGCCATGCCGCGCGCGGCCATGGAGCGGTTGCTGCGCGACGTGCAGGCCGACCTGGCCGACTACGCCGGACTGAACGACCTGCTGGACGCGCAATTCGCCGGCGCGCTGCGCCACGACGCGCAGGCGATGGAGTCGCTGGCCGGGCGCATCGTGGCCGTGGTGGACCAGCTCGACGCGCGGCGCCAGTTCCGCGTCGGCCTGCTCGCGCGTCTCACCGGTGGCGCCACGCCCAGCGTGCCGGCCCTGGTGGCGCAGTGGCCCGCCGCGCGGCGCGCGGCCGTGCAGGCACTGTGGGACCGGCTGGAGCAGGCCGTGCAGGACTGCAAGGCCCGCAACCTGCGCAACGCCCGCCTGCTGACCGAACAGAACGCACTGCTCGCGCGCGTGCTGCACGGCCCGGAGGACACGCTGTATGCGGACGCCTGAATCCACCTTCCCGCGGGCACTCGGCCCGTCGGCGCCCACGCTGCCGCTGGCCGCCAGCGGCAGTGCGGCGCAGGCCAAAAGCTTCGCCAATGCCATGCGCAGCGCCCAGGCCGAGATCACCGACCTGGTGCGCAACGGCTGGGGCCAGGGCGATCTGCCTGCGCTGGGCACCGAGGGCCTGCTGCGCCGCGCGGCCGCGCTGCAGGCGGCCGCCGTGGACGGCGCGCCGGGCGATGCGCTGCCGCTGCCGACCCCGGCACTGGCCCGCACCGCCAGCCGGGCCGGCACGGGGATCGGCACCGGCACCGCCGCGCTGGCGCCCGGCCAGGCCGTGCCCGCCGCGGCGCAGCGCGATTTCCTGCAGGCCATCACACCGTGGGCGCGCGAGGCCGGTGCAGCGCTGGGCGTGGCGCCCGAGCTCGTGGCCGCGCACGCCGCGCTGGAATCAGGCTGGGGCCGGCGCCCGCTGCGTGGCGCCGACGGCGGCGACAGCCACAACCTGTTCGGCATCAAGGCCAGCGGCAACTGGCGCGGCGCCAGCGTGCAGGCGCTGACCACCGAGTACGAAGACGGCGCAGCGCAGAAGACCACCGAGGCCTTCCGCGCCTACCCCGACCATGCCAGCGCCTTCCGCGACTACGCCCAGCTGCTGCAAGGCAGCCCGCGCTACCAGGAAGCGCTGAACACCGGCAGCGACGCCGCGGCCTTCGCCCAGGGCCTGGCGCGCGGCGGCTATGCCACCGACCCGGACTACGCGGCGAAGCTGGCGCGCGTGGTGCGCCAGGTGCAGGCCCGCGGCGCGGCCGAATGAACCCGCCGCATCAGGAACCGCCCATGCTCTCCGGCTCGACCAGACCTTCCTGCAGCACCCTGGCACGGATCACCTTGCCGGTGGTGGTGTTGCGCACGCGCACGACCTGGCGTGGCCGTCCGTTCTCCAGCGCCTCGCCGGCCGCGCTGACCTCGACACCGCCGTTGCGCGCGCGGATGGTGACGCTGTCGCCGCGCTTGACCAGCACCGGCGCCGACAGCCAGCGCGCATGCAGCGCCTGCCCGGTGCGGAGCACGCGGTTGCTGGACTGCGCGATGGCGTCCTCCGGCAGCGTGACGGCACCGGCCAGGTCGGTCAGCCTGCGCCGCTCGACGGCCAGGTCCTCGGCCTGCAGCGCGCGGTTGGCCGGCACGTCGCGCGCGGCCACCACGACCAGCGCCGAGACCGCGGCGCGCACGGTCCACTCGCGCTGCCAGCCGTCGGTGCCGGGACAGACCACGGCGAAGCGCATGCGCGCGGCCGAGCGGGTTTCCAGCGCGTCCACCGTGAGCGCCTCGGCGCACGGCGGCAGGGGCTGGGGCAGCTGTGCCACGGCCTTGACCTCGAACACGGGCTCGGCCAGGCCGCGGGCATCGGCCTGCCCGGCCAGCCAGTCGCGCGCGGCCCGCTCGACCATGTCTTCGACACGCGCCGGCACCGTGGCCAGCGCCACCAGCGGCACGGCCACGGCCAAGACGCACGACCAGAACGACCGACGAAAGGGAATGTGATGGGACTTCAATTCGACAAGGCCCTGGGCCTGCATGCGGACGCCTTGCGGCTACGCGCGGATCGTACCAAGGTCCTCGCGTCCAACCTGGCCAACGAAAGTACGCCGGGCTACCAGGCGCGCGATGTCGACTTCGCGCAGGCGCTGCGCCGCGCCGGCGGCGACGATCCGTTCGCGGTGCTGGACAGCGGCGCGCCGGACCTGATGTACCGGCTGCCGCAGCACGCATCGCAGGACGGCAACACGGTGGAGCTCGGCGTCGAGCAGGCCGCGTTCTCGCAGAACGCGGCCGATTTCGCGACCAGCCTGCGCTTCGTGGACATGAAGCTCAAGGGCCTGGCCAAGGCCATTTCAGGACAGTGAGGCAGCCATGAGTTTCCGCGCCATCGCCCAGATCGCCGGCTCCGCCATGTCGGCGCAGACCGTGCGGCTGAACACCATCTCCAGCAACCTGGCCAACGCGCAGAGCGCCGCCGGCACCGAGACCGACGGCTACCGCGCGCGCAAGCCGGTGTTCGCGGCCATCGCCCAGCCAGGCCAGGGCACCCAGTCGGCCGGCAGCCGCGTGCAGGTGCTGGACGTGGTGCAGAGCCCCGAGCCGCTGCGCCGCGTGCACGAGCCCGGCCACCCGCTGGCCAACGCCGAGGGCAACGTCTTCTATTCCAACGTCAACTCGGTGGCCGAGATGACCGACATGCTGTCGGCCTCGCGCGCCTTCGAGACCAATGTCGAGGTGCTGGGCCGCGTCAAGTCGATGCAGGCCTCCTTGCTGCGCCTCGGAGAAAGCTGAACCCCATGGCCACCACCGTCACCCACCAGACCACCAGCGGCGCATCGGCGAGCGCCGGCCTGCCCGGCATCGCCTCCGCGCTGGGCGGCGACATCTCCGACCTGTTCGTCAAGCTGCTGGTCGCGCAGATCAAGAACCAGAACCCGCTGGAGCCGACCGACCCGGCAGCCTTCGTGGGCCAGCTCTCGCAGCTGAGCCAGGTCGAGGCGCTGCGCCTCCTGGCCGACCAGGGCACGGCCAGCGCCAGCGCCATGGCCAGCATGCAGGTGATCACGCTCGGATCGCAGGTCGGCACCGATGTCACGGTACAGACCGGCCAGGTGCAGCTGGACACCGAACCCGTGCAGGTTGACTTCACGCTCTCCAGCCCCAGCACCAAGACCACGCTGGTGCTGACCGGCTCGGGCGGCGTCAAGCACCGCATCGAGCTGGGCACCAAGCCGATCGGCACCGTCTCCACTGCCGTCGATCCGGCCGCGCTGGGCCTGGCGCCCGGCAGCTACACGCTGGGCGTGGAGACCAGCACCCAGGAGGCGCCGACCACCAGCGTCACCGGCCTGCTGGGCAACGTGCAGATCGGCAGCAACGGCGCCGCCATGGTGCTGGTCGCCGGTGTCGGCCAGGTTCCCGCCTCGTCCCTCGTCGGCTTCCACGGCCGCCCCACCACCGTCAACTGAAGTCCACAGGAGAACGCCATGAGCTTCGAAATCGCGCTGTCCGGCATCAATGCCATCAACACCTCGCTGGACTCCATCAGCAACAACATCGCCAACGCCGGCACCTACGGCTTCAAGTCCACGCGCGCCAACTTCGCCTCGCTCTACGCGGGCAGCCAGCCGGCCGGCGCGCAGATCAACTCGCTGACGCAGAGCATCGACATCGGCGGTGGCGCGCTGACCACCGGCCGCGGGCTGGACGCCATGGTCCAGGGCCGCGGCTTCTTCGTCGCCAAGGATGCGAGCGGCGTGGAGGTCTACACCCGCGTGGGCATCTTCGGCACCGACCAGGACGGCTTCCTCGTGGACGCCTCCAACCGCCGCGTGCAGGGCTACGCCGTGACGCGCGACGCCGCCGGCGTGCCGGTGGACGGTGCCGGCCTGGGCGCCATGGGCGACGTGCAGGTGCCCAGCGGCCAGGTGGCGGCGCAGGCCAGCTCGCGCCTGCAGTACGTGAGCAACCTGTCGTCCGACTGGGTCGCGCCCACGGCCGCCTTCGACACCAGCAACCCGCTGACCTACAACAGCTCGGATGTGTCGGTGGTGTATGACTCGCTGGGCAGCCAGCACACCGTGACGCAGTACTTCGTGAAGACCGCCTCCAACCAGGTGACGGTGCACTACACCTTCGACGGCGCCGCCATCGGCACGCCGCAGGCGCTGAACTTCGGCACCGACGGCAAGCTGGCCACCGTGCCCGCCATCACGCTGGCGGCCACGCCGGCCGGTGCCGACGCGCTGACCATCGCGCTGGACTACACCGGCACCACGCAGTACGCGGGCGAGTCGCGCCCCTCGGTCAACGCGCCCAACGGCTATGCATCGGGCACACGCGTGAACGTGACGCTGTCCGAGGACGGCTCGGTCATCGCCGAGTACAGCAACGGCCAGAAGCAGAAGGTCGGCACCGTGGCGCTGGCCACCTTCCCGAACGAGCAGGCCCTGCAGGCCATCAGCGACACCAGCTGGACCACCACCTCCACGTCGGGCACGCCGCTGTACGCCACGCCCGGCACCGGCATGGCCGGCCAGCTGACCGTGGGCGCGATCGAGCAGTCCAACGTGGACATGACCTCCGAGCTCGTGAACCTGATGACCTCGCAGCGCAACTACCAGGCCAACACCAAGGTGATCTCGACCGCCGACGACATGATGCAGTCGCTGATGCAGGCGGTGTGATGGACCACCCCCAGTCTCCGCGCCGCGCGCTCCGCCAACCCCCTCAAGGGGGCGACGCCTGCGGCCTGGCAGAGCCAGTTCCGCGGCGTCCGCTGGCATGGCCTGCTCCGCGGCCTCTCGAGCAGCGGCTGGCGCACCGTGCTCTGCACTCCGCGAGTGGCGCGCCGGGCCTTGAGGAGCTGACATGGATGCATTGATCTATTCCGCCATGGCCGGGGCCGAGCGCGTGCTCAAGGCCCAGCAGGTGCGCGCCAACAACCTGGCCAACGCCGGCACGACGGGCTTTCGCGCCGACATGGAGACCGCCGCGCACCAGGCCGTGGAAGGCTACGGCTACGACGCACGCCACATGGCGCGCCTGCAGGGCGATGCCGTGCAGACGCGCAGCGGCACTCTGAGCCCGACCGGCCGCGAACTCGACGCGGCCATCGTCGGCGAAGGCCTGTTCGCGGTGGCCTACGGCGACGGCGAGGCCTACACGCGCGCGGGCGCCTTCACGCTCGACGCCGAAGGCCAGCTGCAGCTGGACGGCCGCGCCGTGCTGGGCGAAGGCGGCCCCATCGTGCTGCCGGCCACCAACCGCATCGAGATCGCGGCCGACGGCACGGTGCTGGTGCTGCCCGAGGGCACGCAGGAGATGCAGGTCATCGACAAGCTCAAGCTGGTCAAGCCCGAGCCCGGCGCGCTGCGCAAGAACGAGGTCGGCCTGCTGGTCGGCCGCGAGGGCGGGCCGCTGCCGACCAGCGAAGAGGTGCAGGTGCGCGGCGGCTACCTGGAAGGCAGCAACGTCGCGCCCATCGAGGAGATGGTGGCGACGCTGCAGCTCAACCGCGACTTCGAACTGCAGATGAAGCTGTTCAAGGCCGCCGACGAAATGGCCGCCAACGGCAACCGGCTGCTGCGCGAGTGACGCGCGGCACCTGAAACGACAAGGAGAAACGACATGAATCCAGCCCTGTGGGTCAGCAAGACCGGCGTGCAAGCCCAGGACGCCAAGCTGCAGGCCATCGCCAACAACCTGGCCAACGTGAACACCGTGGGCTTCAAGCGCGACCGCGTGGTGTTCGAGGACCTGTTCTACACGGTGGAGCAGCAGCCCGGCGCGCAGATGGCGGCCAACCGCAACGCCAACGGCGGCGTGCAACTGGGCAACGGCACGCGCGTGGCCGGCACGCAGAAGGTGTTCACCTCGGGCAGCCTGCAGACCACCGGGCGCGAGCTGGACGTGGCCGTCATCGGCAACGGCTTCCTGCAGGTGGAACTGCCCAGCGGCGAGACCGCCTACACGCGCGCCGGGCAGCTCGGCCTGTCGCTGGAAGGCCGGTTGACCAACGCCCAGGGCCTGCCGATCAATCCGCAGATCACGATCCCGGCCAACGCCACGGGCATCACCATCGGCGAGAACGGCATGGTCTCGGCCACGGTGGGCAACGCCACCACGCCGACCGAGCTGGGCCAGTTGACCATGGCCACCTTCGTCAACCCGACGGGCCTGCTCGCCATCGGCGACAACCTGTACCAGCAGACCCAGTCCAGCGGCGAGCCGGCCGAGGGCAACCCGGGCGAGGACGGCCGCGGCAAGCTCAAGCAGGGGGCGCTGGAGGGCTCCAACGTGCAGGTGGCCGAGGAGATGGTGGACATGATCGCGGCGCAGCGCACCTACGAGATGAACACCAAGGTGCTGGCCGCTGCCGACAACATGCTGCAGAACCTGGCGCAGGTGGCGAGGTAGGCGCAGCGCCGACACCGACAGGCATGCCATGAACAAGTCGCCCAGGCCCCTTCCCCTCGCGCTGGCCGCGCTGCTGCTGGCCGGCTGCGAGACCCTGCCGCCCATCCCCAAGGCCGCCGCGCAGCCCGAGGAGCCGCTGATCATCGTCAGCAACCCGCGCCGCGGCGTGTCGGGCGGCGTGCTGCCGATGGACACGGTCACCTCGCTCACGGCCGACAGCCGCGCCTTCCGCCCCGGCGACGTGCTGACCGTGGTGCTGCAGGAGACCACGCAGGCCAGCAAGCGCAGCGGCGTGACCAGCGACAAGAACAGCAGCACCTCGATCACGCCGTTCCTGTTCCGCGGCAAGAGCCTGAAGACCGACCTCGGCGTGGACGCGGCGCGCAGTTCGGACGCGGCCAACACCGCCACCCAGCAGAACGCGCTGCAGGGCGCCATCACGGTGGTCGTGCACGAGGTGCTGCCCAACGGCCTCTTGGCCATCCGCGGCGAGAAGAGCCTCACGCTGAACCTGGGCGAGGAATTCATCCGCGTGACGGGCTATGCGCGCGTGTCCGACATCGACACCGACAACCGGCTCTCGTCGCAGCGCATCGCCAATGCGCGCATCACCTATTCGGGCCGCGGCACGCTGGCCGAGAGCCAGCGCCAGGGCTGGCTCACGGCCTTCTTCAACAGCCCCTGGATGCCTTTCTGAGGACGCCGCCATGCGCCAGCTTTCCATCTCCTTCTGCGCTGCCGCGGCCCTGTTGCTGGGCGCCCTGCCCGCCCCGGCCCTCGCCGCCGCCCAGGCGCTGCGCAACCTGGCCCACGTGGAGGGCGTGCGCGAGAACCAGCTGATCGGCTATGGCCTGGTGGTCGGCCTGCACGGCTCGGGCGACAGCACGCAGGTCAAGTCGGCCGGGCAGTCGATCAACAACATGCTCAAGCAGTTCGACCTCAAGATGCCCGAGCGCGTCGAGGCCAAGAGCAAGAACACCGCCACCGTGATGGTCAGCGCGAGCTTTCCGCCCGGCTACCGCAAGGGCCAGACCATCAACATCACGGTGTCCTCGCTGGGCGATGCCAAGAGCCTGCGCGGGGGCACGCTGCTGCTGACGCCGCTGCGCGCGGCCAACGGCGAGGTCTATGCGCTGGCCCAGGGCAACGTGGTGATCGGCGGCCTGTCGGCCCAGGGCGCCAGCGGATCGAGCGTGACCGTGAACACCCCCACCGGCGGGCGCATTCCCAACGGCGCCAGCATCGAGCGCGAGATCGAGACCGACTTCGACACCGCGCCCCATGTGCGGCTGTCGCTGCGCCGGCCCAACTTCGAGACCGCCACCAACATCGTCAACACCATCAACCGCAGCTTCGGCAGCGTGGCCAGCACGCGCGACGCGACCACGGTGGAGGTGCAGGCGCCCCTGGACCCGACCCGGCGCGTGGCCTTCGTGGCCCAGCTGCAGGCGCTGCGCGTGGACGTGGGCCTGGAGACGCCGCGCGTGGTGTTCAACTCGCGCACCGGCACGGTGGTGATCGCCGAGGGCGTGACGGTGCGGCCGGCGGCCGTCTCGCACGGCGCGCTCAAGGTGGTCATCAGCGAGAACCCGCGCGTGAGCCAGCCCCAGCCCTTCGCCCAGGGCCAGACCGTGGTCACGCCGCAGTCGCAGGTGCAGGTCGAGCAAGGCAACGGCCGCATGTTCGCCTGGCCGGCCGGCGCCAAGCTGCAGACCATCATCGACACCGTCAACAGCATCGGCGCCACGCCGGACGACATCATGGCCATCCTGCAGGCGCTCGACCAGGCCGGCGCCATCGACGGCGAACTGGTGGTGATCTGATGGAGACCAGGCCCGTCTCTTCGCTGGCGACCGGCACCACGCCCAACGATGCCGTGCGCGCCCGCATCGAGGACGCCGCGCTCAAGTTCGAGGGCATGTTCATCCAGCAGATGCTCAAGACCATGCGCCAGGGCAATGGTGCGCTGGCCGGCGCGGACGGCTTTCTGCGCCAGGACCCGGACGACCCGCTGCTGGGTTTCGCGGACCAGCTCATGGCCGACCAGCTGGCCGGCCAGCGCGCCTTCGGCATTGCCGACATGCTGCTGCGCCAGCTCTATCCCAGCGCCGCGCCCGCCGCGGCGCTTAAGCCGGCGGCCGATGGCGCCGCCTTGTCTCAGCAGATGCCGCAGACAAATCCGCCGGAGCCGACCCCATGAGCATGATCAACAACGCGCTGTCGGGCGCGATGGCGGCCCAGGCCGCGCTGGCCGTGACGAGCCAGAACATCGCCAACCTGCAGACCCAGGGCTACACGCGCCAGGGCATCTTGCTGCGCGCCGCCGCGCCCACGGGCCACAGCGGCACCTCGCCCGGCAACGGCGTGCAGACGCCGCAGCTGATCCGCTTCGCCGACGCCTACAAGAGCCAGCAGCTGTGGGAATCGGCCTCCACCCAGGGCCGGCACTCGGCGGTGCAGGGTTACCTGACGCAGCTCGAGCAGGTGATGGGCGACGATGTCTCGACCATCAACGCCGGGCTGGACGGCTTCTACGCGGCGCTGAACGCGGCCAGCGTGGAGCCCACCTCGGCGCCGCTGCGCCAGCAGGCGATCGCCTCGGCCGAATCGCTGACGGTGCGCTTCAACAGCATGAACCAGGTGCTGGCCAACCAGCGCACCGCCATCACGCAGCAGCGCGCTTCGGTGCTGGACCAGGTCAACGTGCTGTCGGCCGAGGTCGCCACGCTGAACGGCAAGATCGCCGCCGCCGGCGCCAGCGGCACCAACCCTTCGGCGCTGGTCGACGAGCGCGACAACCGCATCGACGCACTGGCCGCGCTGGTCGGCGTCAACGTGGTCGACCAGCCCGACGGTGCGCGCAGCGTGGCACTCAAGAACGGCACGCCGCTGGTGGTGGGCACCACGGTGGGCCGGCTGGAGGCGGCGGCGCCGCTGGCCGACGGCACGCCCGCGCTAACGGTGCGCTTCGCCAAGGAGGTCTTCACGCTGGCCAGCCGCAACATGGGCGGCCAGCTCGGCGGCCTGGACGACTACCAGGCCAAGACGCTGCAGCCGCTCACGCAGTCGATCAGCGACATGGCGACCGGCCTCGCCACGCTGTTCAACACGCAGCTGGCGGCAGGCTACGCGCTGGACGGCACGGCCGGCAAGCCGCTGTTCCAGCTCGACACCTCCAGCGTCTCGGCGCTGCTGACCATCACGCCCGGCCTGACCGCGCAGGACCTGGGCTTTTCCAGCGACGCCGCGCTGCCCGGCGACAGCGCCAACCTGCTGGCGCTGATCGGCCTGAAGGACCAGTCGGTGAACATCGCCTCGCTCGGGTCGGTGCAGCTCGGCGACGCGTACACGCAGCTGGTCAGCAACATCGGCACGACGAGCCAGCAGAACCAGGCGGCGCTGAGCGTGGCCGACACGGTGCGCTCGTATGCCAAGGCCAACTGGGCTTCGACCAGCGGCGTCAACGAGGACGAGGAAGCCGTGAACCTGGTGCAGTACCAGCAGATGTACCAGGCCAACATGAAGGTCTTCAGCACGGCCAACACGCTGTTCGAAGCCACCCTGGCCATCCTGAGGTAAGCCATGCGCATCGCCACCAGCCAATACCACATGACCATGAGCCAGACGCTGGCGGCCGCGCAGACGCGGCTGGAGAAGGTCATGCAGCAGATGTCCACCGGCCAGCGCCTGTTGCTGCCGTCCGACGATCCCGTCACCGCGGTGCGGCTGTCGCGCATGGACCGCGAGCAGGCGGCGCTGGCGCAGTACCGCGACAACATCGGCGCGCTGTCGGTGCGCCTCACGCAGAACGAGACCGCGCTGGACAGCAGCCTGCAGGACATGCAGCAGGTGCGCGACCTGATGGTCTGGGCCAGCGACGGCGGCAACACCGCCGAGGACCTGAACGCCATGGCCGGCGCGCTCGTGAGCCTGCGCGACAGCCTGTACTACACGGCCAACAGCCGCGACCAGGAAGGCCGCTACCTGTTCTCGGGCACGCTGAGCACCACCGCCACCATCGCGCTGGACGGCACGGCGGCCGCCGGCAGCCGCTACAGCTTCGCCGGCAACGACGCCAGGCAGCAGGTGGTGGTGGGCAACAACATCACCCAGTCGGCCAACGTGAGCCTGCCCGAGCTGGCCGCGCTGCTGAACCGGCTGGACCGGGCGGTGGAACAGCTGCAGACGCCCGGCATCGACAACAACGACGCGGGCGTGCGCGCCATCCTGCAGGACGCCTTGACCGGCACGGACGAGGCCATGGCCTCGGTCAGCGGCAAGATCGCCGGGCTGGGCGGCGCGCAGAACATCCTGTCCACCCTGGACGACACCCACGGCAACGTCGGCCTGGCCGCCGACCAGGCCCGGATCGCGCTGAGCCAACTCGACTACGGCGAGGCCGCGATCCGCCTGACCGGCTACCAGACGGCGCTGCAGGCCACGCAGAAGGCCTATGTGCGCGTGGCCGGGCTGTCGCTGTTCTCGCAACTCTGAACCTGGATTGAACCTAGAAACCGCAGTTGACCGCTTGCATCCATCAGGAGAGCCGCGTGCGTATTGACTTTTCTGCCGTCGATCACGTTCACCTCTTGGGTGAACAGCGCTCTGCACCCGATTGCACCGCGCTCGCCGCGCCATGCCGCGTTGCTCCTCCTTGTGGGCAGGAGCCCACTGCGTCGTCACGCCTTGCCTGGCACGCCGATCACGGCACACTCGGGCGCAGCCAACTGCGGTTTCTAGGTTGAAAGCCGGCTGAACCACGATGCAGATCACTCCCTTGCGTCCCGGCGGCCTGGGGCTGGACCGGCCGCAGGCGTCCGACAGCGTGGCGGCGGTGCCGCGAGCCGGCGAGGCACAGGCCGCCGCGCCGGCGCCCGCCCCGTCCGCGCTGCCCGTGGTGCATGCCGGCCTGCGCGGCCTGGACGCGCAGCGCAACACGCGCGTGGCCGGCGCGCAGCAGGCGCTGGACTACCTGGACCGCCTGGCCCCGCGCCTGCGCAACCTGCAGACCGACCTGGGCCGCGCGGCCGCCGGCCAGCCCGTGCCGGCCGAGCGGCTGGAAAGCCAGCGCACGCGGCTGGACCAGCTCTGGACCGAACGCAGCACCGCCGCCGGCACCGCGCTGGACCCGCAGCTGCACTACAGCGCCGACCAGCCGGCCCGGCGCAGCTTCACGGTGCGCGGGCTGGACCAGCCGCCCCAGGCCCGCGAGACGCTGACCCTGGCCGTCGGCCTGCCCTCGGCCGCGCGCCCCGGCGTGCGTGTGCTGCTGGACCCCGAGGCCACGCCGCAGGCCCGCGCCGACGGCTTCGCCCAGGCGCTGGCGCCGCTGGGCCTGCAGGCCGAGGCCGACGCGGCCGGTGGCCTGCGCTTCTCGGTTGCCGAACCGCGCTGGCCGCAGGTGCGCGACGGCCTGGCCCTGCAGGGCGAAGGCCGGCAGTTCGCGGCGGGCCGCCTGCACCGCGTCGCGGCCGATCCGCAGCCCGACGTGCTGACGCCCCGGCAATGGAGCCTGCAGGACGAGGGCGGCGCCCGCCAGGCCCTGCAGCAGGTCGGCACGGCGCTGCAGCGCACCGAGGCGGCGCGCGACGGTGTGCGCGCCGTGCTCGACGACGACCGCGCGGCCCTGGCCGGCGCGGGGCCCGCGCGCGATGCGGACTGGGCCGCGCGCTTCGGCGACGCGTTCGCCGCGCAGCTGCGCGGCGAGACCGCGACGCGCGGCGGCTACGGCATGCAGGCCTCGCTGGGCGCGGCGCTGTGGGGCCTGGGCCGCCAGCGCGTCGAACGGCTGCTGGACGCGGGCTGAGCGCCGCGGTGCGCGCGGCGACAATGCGCGCATGCCTGTCGACAGCCCTCCCCGCATCTACCTCGCCGGCCCCGACGTGTTCCGGCCCGACAGCGCCGAGGTCTTCGCGCGGCTCAAGGCCTGCTGCGAACGTCTGGGCCTGGCCGGCCTGGAGCCCGAGGACGACGGCCCCACCGGCGACGCCGCGCTGCAGGGCGACGCGCTGGCCCAGCGCATCTACGAAGGCAACGTGGCACGCATCCAGGCCGCCGACGGCGTGCTGGCCAACCTGGCCGACTTCCGTGGCCTGGAGCCCGATTCGGGCACGGTGTTCGAGGTCGGCTATGCCATCGCGCTGGGCAAGCCCGTCGCGGCGTACGGCGTGCCGCCAGGCAGCTACGCCGCGCGCGTGGGCGCGGCCCGCCCCTGCGCGCCCGACGCCCAAGGCGTGCTGCGCGAGGTGGCCGACGGGACCATGGTCGAGGGGCTGGGGCAACCGCTGAACCTGATGCTGTCGCGCTCGGTCGGCATTGCCGGATCGCCCGAGGCGGCGCTGCAATGGCTGGCCGGACGGCTGGGTGTGCGCACATAGAATCCCGCCGCGTGAACACGCCCTCTTCCCCCACCGGCGAAACGCCGGACCAGGCCGCAGGCCTTGCCCCCTCCGACGTTGCCCACCCGCGCGCCATCCGCAGCTTCGTCAAGCGCGCGGGCCGCACCACGCTGGGCCAGGCCAAGGCCATGGCCGAACTGGGCCCGCGCTTCGTGCTGCCCTACCAGGCCGCGCCGCTGGACCTTGCGCAGGCCTTCGGCCGCGAGGCGCCCACGGTGCTGGAGATCGGCTTCGGCATGGGCGACGCCACGGCGCACATCGCCGAGCTGCTGCCCGAAACCAACTTCCTGTGCTGCGAGGTGCACGAGCCCGGCGTGGGTGCGCTGCTCAAGCAGATCGGCGAGCGCGGGCTGTCCAACATCCGCATCCTCGCGCACGACGCGGTCGAAGTGCTGGACCACATGCTGCCGGCCTGGGATGCGGCGCAGCACCCGCAGGGGCTGGCGGGCATCCACATCTTCTTTCCCGACCCCTGGCACAAGCTGCGCCACCACAAGCGCCGGTTGATCCAGCCGCCCTTCGTGGCGCGGCTGGCGCAGCGCCTGGCGCCGGGCGGCTACCTGCACTGCGCGACCGACTGGGAGCCCTATGCGCAGCAGATGCTGCAGGTGCTATCCGGTGAGCCGCTGCTGGCCAACACGGCGGCGGACTTCGCGCCGCGGCCGCACTACCGGCCCGACACCAAGTTCGAGCGCCGCGGCATCCGGCTGGGCCACGGCGTCTGGGACCTGGTGTTCCGCCGGGCCTGAAGCTCAGAGCGGCTGCAGGATGCCCGCGCCCAGCAGCGCCAACACCGCGATGCCCAACACCACGCGGTAGTAGACGAAGGGCATGTAGCTGCGCGTGGACACGAGCCTGAGGAAGCCCACGATCACCGCGTAGCCGACGAAGAAGGCAATGACCGTGGCCAGCAGGGTCTGGCCGCCGCCCACGGTGTTCTCCATGCCCCAGGTCTTGTAGAGCTGGTAGAAGCCCGACAGCAGCACCGCCGGGATGGCCAGCAGGAACGAGTAGCGCGCCGCTGCCTCGCGTGTGTAGCCCAGGATCAGGCCCATGGTGATGGTGCCGCCCGAGCGCGAGACGCCCGGGATCAGCGCCATGGCCTGGGCGAAGCCGAACAGGATGCCGTGGCCCCAGGTCAGGCGGTCCAGCGTGCGCTGCTTGCGGCCCATGCGGTCGGCCGCGGCCAGCACCAGCGCGAACACGATCAGCATGGTGGCCGTGATGTAGAGGTTGCGCAGCGAGCCTTCGATGGCGTTCTTGAACAGCAGGCCCAGCACGGCGATGGGGGCCGTGCCCAGGATCACGAGCCAGCCCATGCGGGCATCCGGGCTCAGCGGGCGGCCGCGCTGCGCCAGCGAGGCCCACCAGGCCAGGAAGATGCGCACGATGTCGTGGCGGAAGAACAGCAGCACGGCGGCCTCGGTGCCGATCTGGCTGATCGCCGTGAACGCCGCGCCCGGGTCGCCGCCCGAAGGCAGCAGCGGGCCGAAGATGCGCAGGTGCGCGCTGGAGGACACCGGCAGGAATTCGGTGAGGCCCTGGATCACGCCGAGGACGGCGGCCTCGCCCCAGCCCACCGAGCTCATCGCATGGCTCCCTGGAAGGTTGCGGGGGCCGGTGGCGATACGGGACGGAGCAAAGGCATGGGCGTTGTACAGGCTGTGAAAAGGCGGGCAGATGATAGCGGCCCAGGGTTTCCACCAAGGGACATGACAGCTCAGCGACAATTTGGCGCATGCCCGCCGCCTGCCCTCCCGCCCTGCCCATGCGCGATGGCGTGACGGCCAGCGCCGTCGGCCTGCCGGCCGGGCCCTGGGCCACCTGGCTGGACTTCTTCGCCGAGCGCTTCGCGCACGTTCCGCGCGCCGAATGGCTGGCCCGCCTGCAGGCCGGCCAGGTGTGCGATGTGCAAGGCCTGCCGCTGCAGCCGGACGCGGCCTACCGCGCGCACGGCAAGGCCTGGTACTACCGCAGCCTGCACGACGAGCCGCGCGTGCCGTTCGAGGCCACCATCCTCTACCGCGACGCGCAGCTGCTTGTGGCCGACAAGCCCCACTTCCTGGCCGTGACGCCGGGCGGGCGCCACCTGCACGAGACCCTGCTGGCGCGGCTGCGGCACGCCACCGGCCTGCCCGAGCTGCAGCCGTTGCACCGCATCGACCGCGAGACGGCGGGCCTGGTGCTGTTCAGCCTGCGGCGCGCGGACCGCGACGCCTACCACGCGCTGTTCCGCGCGCGTGCGGTCGACAAGGTGTACGAGGCCATCGCGCCGCTGCGAGCGGCCCTGGCCTTGCCGCTCACGCGCGAGAGCCGCATCGTGCAGGGCACGCCCTTCTTCCGGCAGTGCGAGGTGGATGGCGAGCCCAACGCCAGCACGCAGCTGGCGCTGGTGGAGTCGGCCGGCGGCTGGGGCCGCTACAGGCTCGCGCCGCGCACGGGCCAGCGCCACCAGCTGCGCGTGCACATGGCGGCGTTGGGCATCCCGATCCGCGGCGATGCCTTCTACCCCGAGGTGCTGCGCGGGCCCGACGAGGCCGACGACCACACGCAGCCGCTGCAGCTGCTGGCGCAGGCCATCGCGTTCACCGATCCGGTGACGGGGCAGCGGCGCCGCTTCGAGAGCCAGCGCACGCTGGGCCGGCTGGAGCCGGCGCCGGCCTGAGGCCGGCGGCGCCCGCTCAGGGCGTGCAGTACTGCGGCTCCGACGTGGTCGGCGCGGTCAGGCCCGTGCTGGTGTAGGTCTGCACCGGGCGCACGGTGATCGTGCAGTTGGCGCTGACGTCGAACTCGAACAGGTTCCAGTAGTCCGTGCTGCCGGTCTCGCCGGTGGTCGGCGGGGTGATCAGCTGCACGGCACGGCCGGGGATGTTGACTTCGACGCGCGCACCGGACTGCGCGATCGTCCCGCCGCTCGAATAGCGGTGCACCGAATACTTGTAGGTGCCCACCATCAGCTTGGTGATGGTGATGACCTCGGGGCCGTAGCTGCTGGTGTCGTCCACGTCCAGGTTGGCGAACGGCTTGGCGGTCAACGAGCCGTCGTTGCTGAAGTCCACCTCTTCGCCGCTGGGCGTCATGAGGTGCGAGTCCAGGTCGGTCGGCAGCGCGCCCCAGGTCAGCTTCATGGTGATGCCCGCGCCGGCCTGGCTCAGCGTCAGGCATTCGGTCCAGTTGATGTCGACCGCGCTGGACTGGTTGCGCACGGTGTTCGTCAGGCGCCCGCCTGCCACGGCCGTGATGGCGGCCTGGCTTTCCTTGCGGACCGGCAGGCTGAAGTTGCCGCTGGCGTCGGTGTAGGCGTAGCTGGTGCCGACGTAGTCGATGCCATCGCTGCCCACGTAGGCGTTGGCGACCACGGCGCCGCTGCCGTCCTTCACGCAGCCGCGCACGAACACGGTGGTATAGACCTGGTCGGCATTCCAGGTCGAGAAATGGGTGACCGTGCCTTCGTAGTACGCGCTGGTGCCCGAACCCACGCGCGTGGCCGTGCCCTCCTGCTTCCACAGGCCGGTGGCGGTGTCGTAGTAGTACAGCGGGATCGAATCGGGCGGGGTGGCGCCGCGCGACACCGCCGGGATGCGGATGGTGGCGGTCTGGCCGCTGCGCAGGTTCAGTGCCGCGCCGGTGCTGTCGGTCAGCGTGACGTTCAGCGCGCCGAAGCTCTCGATCGGCGAGGTGGTGCCGCCCGCGGTCCCGGTCCGGAAGTCGCCGGGCATCAGCTGCGGGTCCAGCGCCGAGTCGATCGGCGTGAGCTGCACCGTGATGTCGCCGGTGGGCGCGGTGCCGTCGGCACGCTGCACGCCGTTGGCCGGCAGCACGACCCTGGCGGTGCCGGAATCCACGGTGCCGCCCGTCGCCACGGGCACGGCGGCGGTCGTGGCGACGGGCAGCAGCCGCGCCTGCACATCGGTGCTGGCATTGCCCACGAGGTCGGCGATGCGGCCATTCTCGGCATAGCCGGAGGACGCGAACACCACCGGGACCCGCGACCCCGGCGCCAGGCCCGGCAGCGTGAAGCTGCCATCGGCGGCGGTGCTGGTGGACGCCGTGCCCACGCGCACGCTCACGCCTGCGATGGGCAGGCCGGTCCGGCCGTCGACGGCCTTGCCGGCGATGGTGGCGGTCGGGCCCGTCGGCTGGGTCGGCTCGTTCGGCGTCGCGGCGTCATCGTCGCTGCCGCCGCAGGCCGCCAGGCACAGCGAGACCATCAGCCCCACTCCCCATGCCCTGATGTGTGTCTTGGAATAGCGCATTGGAACCTTTCGAGATCAGTGGACAAGGCGCTGCCGCGCCGGACGCGAGTCCGTCGCTGGCCGTGTCGTCTGGTGAAGTGGGCCGCGGATGCACACCTGCCTGCCGCGGCCCGTCGTGCGCTCCGGTTCCACCTGGCCCTGATCGGGGTTGGTCCCGCATGGCGTGGATCGGGTCCGAAGCGCTACCAGTTTAGGAGCGACAGCCGTCCGCCGGCACGCGCTGGGCGCTGGTTTTCAACCGGCGCCAGCGCTTTTTCCGCTCAATTGAGGATGCCGCCGTGACGGCGTGTTGCAGCGCTTACAGCTTGTCGGAACTGAAAGCCTGCATCCCCGTTCCCGGCCAGACCGAGGCGCACCACCGGACGGCGGCCGACAGGCAGCCGCGCGGATCGCTGGCGGCAACTGGGGAGGATTTGTCCGGTTTGCGGCCGCCCTGCGCTCGAGAATGCTGCGGTGCCGCACGACTCCAGCCTCCCGATTGCCCACCGCCCCGCTGCCCCGTGGCGCCGCGCCACCCTGGCCCTGCTCGGCCTGGCGCTGGCCGCCTGCTCCGGCACCGCGCCGCGCGCGGACGTGCAGGCACCTGCGCCCTCGGTGGCCATGGTCGCCGGCGCGCCGATCAGCTTCGTGCACCAGGCCGCGCCCCAGGCGCGCGGGCCGGTGGTGGTGTTCCAGAGCGGCCTGGGAGATGGCCACGCGAGCTGGTCCGCTGTGCTGCACGCGCTGCCGGCGCAGCACGCGGCCATCGTGGCGGACCGGCCGGGCTACGGCGACAGCCCCGGCCGGGACGGCAGCCGCAGCGCCTGCCGCATCGCCGAGGAACAGCACGCCCTGCTGCACCAGGCGGGCCTGCGCCCGCCCTATGTGCTGGTCGGCCACTCGCTCGGCGGCCTGTACCAGTACGTCTATGCGCGCATGTACCCGCAGGACGTGGCCGGCCTGGTGCTGCTGGACCCCACCCATCCGCGCCTGCAGGCCACGCTGGAGCAGGCGCAGCCCGTTGCCGCGGCGCTGCTGCAACTGGCCCGCCAGACCGTGTTCACGCCGGCCATGGCGCAGGAATTCGACGCCCAGGCCGACTGCCTGCAACAGGTGGAGCAGCAGCCCGCGCTGAAGGCGCCCACGGTGCTGCTGGCCTCGACCCTCACGCCCGTCTACATGGGCGAGGGACTGCGCGACATGCTGGAGGGGCTGCGCCAGGACTGGCTACGCCGCAGCGGCGCCACGTTGGCGCGCGTGCCGGACAGCGGCCACCAGATCCAGCACGACGCGCCCCACGCCGTGGTGCGCGCCATCGAGGCGGTGGCGGCGTCCGCCCTCTGACGCCTTTTCGGCGCAGCGGGCGGCCTGCCCCGGCCGTGGTCAGGCCCGCTCGGCCACCCAGCCGTGCACCGATGCCAGCGCCTTGGCCAGGCCGCTCGCGTCGGTGCCGCCGGCCATGGCCAGGTCCGGCTTGCCGCCGCCCTTGCCACCGACCTGCTGGGCCACGAAGTTCACGAGCTCGCCCGCCTTGAGCCGGCCCACGCTGTCGGCCGTGACACCGGCCGCCAGCTGTACCTTGGCACCGTCGACCACGGCCAGCACGATGGCGCCGGTCTTGAGCTTGTCCTTGAGCTTGTCCATGGTCTCGCGCAACGTCTTGACGTCGGCACCGTCCAGCCGCGCGGCCAGCACCTTCAGGCCCTTGACGTCGATGGCCTGGGCGACCAGTTCGTCGCCCTGGCTGGAAGCCAGCTTGCCCTTGAGCGCGGTGACTTCCTTGTCGAGCGCGCGGATCTGCTCCAGCGTCTGTGCGATGCGGGTCTGCAACTCCGCCACGGGCACCTTCAGGCTGGCGGCGGCCTGGTGCACGCTGGCTTCCAGCTGCTGCAGGTAGGCCAGCGCGTTCTCGCCCGTGATCGCCTCGACGCGGCGGATGCCGGCCGCGACGCCGCTCTCGGACACGATCTTGAACAGGCCGATGTCGCCCGTGCGGCCCACGTGCGTGCCGCCGCACAGTTCGCGGCTGGTGCCGATGTCCAGCACGCGCACGCTGTCGCCGTACTTCTCGCCGAACAGCATCATGGCGCCCGTGGCCTTGGCGGCCTCGATGTCCATCACGCGGGCCAGCGTCTCCGCATTGGCCAGGATCTCGGCGTTCACGCGCTTCTCGATCTCGGTGACCTGGGCGTCGGTGATGGGTGCGTTGTGCGTGAAGTCGAAGCGCGTCTTGTCGGCATCGACCAGCGAGCCCTTTTGCTGCACGTGGTCGCCCAGCACCTCGCGCAGCGCCTTGTGCATCAGGTGGGTCACGCTGTGGTTGCGCATGGTGGCCTGGCGGCGCGCCACGTCGACCTGGGCCGTGACGGCGTCGCCGACCTTGAGCACGCCCTGCGTCAGCACGCCGTGGTGGCCGTAGACATCGGACTTGATCTTCTGCGTGTCCTCCACGCCGAACTGCACACCCTCGGCGGCCAGGATGCCACTGTCGCCCACCTGGCCACCGCTTTCCGAATAGAAGGGCGTGGTGTCCAGCACCACGATGCCGCTGTGGCCCTCGCCGAGCTGCTGCACCGCCGTGCCTTCGTGGTACAGCGCCACGACCCTGGCCGGCTCGGCCAGCTTGTCGTAGCCCGTGAACAGGTTGCCGGCGCCGCCGTACTCCAGCGCACGGTCCATCTTGAACTTGCCGGCTGCGCGGCCGGCGGCCTTCTGCCGCTCCATCGCGGCCTTGAAGCCGGCCTCGTCCACCGTCACGCCGCGCTCGCGCGCCACGTCGTTCGACAGGTCCAGCGGAAAGCCGAAGGTGTCGTGCAGCTTGAACGCCACCTCGCCGGGCAGCACCTTGGCATCGCCCGCCAGGGCGGCATCGAGGATCTCCATGCCGTTCTCCAGCGTCTCGAAGAAGCGCTCCTCCTCGGCCTTGAGCACGTCGACGATGCGCTGCTCCGAAGCCTTGAGATTGGGATAGGCATCGCCCATCAGCACCACCAGTTCGGGCACGAGCTTGTGGAAGAACGGCGTCTTCTTGCCCAGCTTGTAGCCGTGGCGGATGGCGCGGCGGATGATGCGGCGCTGCACGTAGCCGCGGCCCTCGTTGCTCGGGATCACGCCGTCGCTGACCAGGAAGGACGTGGCGCGCACGTGGTCGGCGATGACCTTGAGCGAGGGGTTCGCCAGGTCGGTCGTGCCGGTGGCCTGCGCGGCGGCCTGGATCAGCCGGTCGAAGATGTCGATCTCGTAGTTGCTGTGCACGTGCTGCAGGATCGCGGCCAGCCGCTCCAGGCCCATGCCGGTGTCCACGCAGGGCGCGGGCAGCTTCACCAGGCTGCCGTCTTCCTGCATGTCGAACTGCATGAACACGTGGTTCCAGATCTCGATGAAGCGGTCGCCGTCCTCGTCCGGGCTGCCCGGGGGGCCGCCGGGGATGTGCGCGCCGTGGTCGTAGAAGATCTCCGAGCAGGGGCCGCAGGGGCCGGTGTCGGCCATCATCCAGAAGTTGTCGCTCTTGTACTTGCCGCCCTTGTTGTCGCCGATGCGCACGATGCGCTCGGCCGGCAGGCCGATCTCCTTGTGCCAGATGTCGTAGGCCTCGTCGTCGTCGATGTAGACGGTGGCCAGCAGCTTCTCGGCCGGCAGCTTGTAGACCTGCGTCAGCAGCTCCCAGCCCCACTTGAGCGACTCGCGCTTGAAGTAGTCGCCGAAGCTCCAGTTGCCCAGCATCTCGAAGAAGGTGTGGTGGCGCGCCGTGTAGCCCACGTTCTCCAGGTCGTTGTGCTTGCCGCCCGCGCGCAGGCAGGCCTGCACCGAAGCCGCGCGCACGTAGTTGCGCTTGTCGCTGCCCAGAAACACGTCCTTGAACTGCACCATGCCGGAGTTCGTGAACATCAGCGTGGGGTCGTTGCCCGGCACCAGCGGGCTGGACGCGACGACGGTGTGGCCCTTGGACGCGAAGAAATCCAGGAAGGACTTGCGGATCTCGGCGACGGTGGCGGGCGGCTTGGCGTTGGGGCTCATGGGGGCGATCGGTTACGAAAGGAGGTCTCGAAGGTCGGTCCGCACCACGCGGCACCCGGCGTCCCGGTGCGCGGTCAGG
Source organism: Pseudorhodoferax sp. Leaf274 (assembly GCF_001422445.1). Lineage (GTDB taxonomy): Bacteria > Pseudomonadota > Gammaproteobacteria > Burkholderiales > Burkholderiaceae_C > Pseudorhodoferax. The sequence continues at coordinate 233,440 of NZ_LMNA01000028.1, read as the reverse complement.
AGGCTGCGCGCACGCAGGCCTTCGGAAACTTTGCTGGAATCGGCGCGGGATTTTAGCCAGCGCCCGCCAGTGGGGCAGATGCCGGCGCTCACGCGAATAACAACTGTTTTCATTTGCGATACACTGCGCGCCGTTTTCTCCCTCGGCTGCCGCATCACAACACACAACAGAGCGCATCGCACGGGTCCACCCGTCCTTTCGTTTCTGGAGTGTTTTCCATGCTGTTTCCGTCCCGCAGCGGCGCCTGCCCGTTGCGCCCCTCTCCCTTGTCCCTCGTCGTCGCCGCGCTCTGCGCACTCGGCAGCGCGCATGCCCAGCAGGCCACGCTGAACGAGGTCGTGGTCTCGGCCTCGGGTTTCGAGCAGGACCTCAAGCAGGCCCCGGCCTCGATCTCGGTCATCACGCGCGATGAACTGCAGACGCGCCAGTTCCGCGACCTGGCCGAGGCGCTGCAGGGCGTCGAGGGCATCGACGTGGCCGGCAGCACCGGCAAGACCGGCGGCCTGGACATCAGCATCCGCGGCATGCCCAGCGAGTACACGCTGATCCTGGTCGACGGCCGCCGCCAGAACGTGGCCGGCGACGTGACGCCCAACGGCTTCGGCGCGGCCCACACCAGCTTCATGCCGCCGATCGCGGCGATCGAGCGCATCGAGGTCATCCGCGGCCCCATGTCCACGCTGTATGGCTCGGACGCCATGGGCGGCGTGGTCAACATCATCACGCGCAAGGTGGCCAGGCAGTGGGGCGGCAGCGTCTCGCTGCAGGCAGGCGTGCCGCAGGACAGCGAATGGGGCAACCAATACCGCACCAACGTCTACGCCAGCGGCCCGATCAAGGAGGATTTGCTGGGCCTGGCCGTGCGCGGCGACTTCTACAAGCGCGATGCCTCCGACTGGGTGCTGGCGCCCGGCGCCACGCAGCCCGCCGGCGCACGCAACCCGGCACCGGCCGAGAGCCGCCAGCACAACCTGGGCGCGCGCCTGTCGCTCACGCCCAACCGCCAGCACGACCTGTGGCTGGACGCCGAGACGGGCCACACCTGGTACAACAACGAGGACGGGCGCCTGGGCAACCGCGATGCGGCCACGCCGAACAACCCGCCCGGCTACCGCGACGCGATGCGCTTCAACCGCGACCAGGTGGCCGTCGGCCATACCGGCCGCCTGGGCTTCGGCACCGTGGACACCAGCCTCATGCGCACGGTGACCGAGACGCTGGGCCGCACCATCCCGGGCGCCGCTGTGCCGGTGGGCGACCCGCGCCGCGGCACCGACCGCGAGCTCAGCACCACCAACACGGTGCTGGACAGCAAGCTCGTCGCCCCGCTCGGCGAGGCCCATGTGCTGACCGTGGGCGGCCAGTGGTGGGACGCCAAGCTGACCGACGGCCTGCTGCCCCGCAAGCACGACCAGACCATGTGGTCGCTGTTCGCGGAGGACGAATGGCGGCTGGCCCGAAGCCTCACCGCCACCGTGGGCGCGCGCTACGACCACCATAGCGCCTTCGGTGGCCAGGTCAGCCCGCGCGGCTACCTGGTCTGGGACGCCACGCAGCACTGGACCGTCAAGGGCGGCGTCAGCAAGGGCTTCCGCGCGCCGCGGCTGAACCAGCTCATCGACGGCGTCAGCGGCGTCAGCGGCCAGGGCACGGTCATCAACATCGGCAACCCGAATCTGAAGCCCGAGACCAGCACCAGCACCGAACTCGGCGCGCTGTTCGACAGCCAGCAGGGCCTCACGGCCTCGGCCACGCTGTTCCACAACAAGGTCAAGGACAAGATCAGCAGCGGCGGCGATTGCGCCAGCCTGTTCATCTCCAGCTGCGCAGCCAACCCCGTGGCCGAGTACTCGATCAACGTGGACGAGGCCAAGACCTGGGGCCTGGAACTGAGCAGCCGCGTGCAGTTCGCCGCGCGCTGGGGCCTGAAGGCCGGCTACACCTGGACCAAGAGCGAAGTGATCGAAGGCGGCGTCAAGAACGGCCAGCTCGCCAATACTGCCAGGCACATCGCGCACGCCCAGCTCGACTGGACCGCCAGCGACCAGCTGCGCGTGTGGCTGCGCGGCGAGTACCGTGGCAAGAGCCCGCGCTTCTCGGGCGACCCGGCCCGCCTGACCGGCAACAACGCGGCCATCTACCAGGCCGTGGGCGACCTCAAGGCCTACGAGCTGTTCCACCTGGGCGGCACCTACCAGCTGAACAAGAGCGTGAGCTTCAACGCCAACATCTTCAACCTGTTCGACAAGGACTTCCGCAAGTACCAACAGGTGCCGCTGAACGGCACGCCGACCTGGGTCAGCGAGTACTTCCAGGGCGGCTCGTCGGTGTCGGGCACCACCATGCCGGGCCGCACCTTCTGGATCTCGGCCAACGTGACGTTCTGAAGACGCACGCACGACGCTAGGGTTCATCAGGCAAAACTGGAGAAAACCCTAGACCCGCCTGAGCAAACGAAAGCCTAGGATGCATGCCGCTCCTAGGCTTTCGTTCAATGAAATCTGATTCGGCCGTCCTGGCCCACGCCGACACCCTCGAGGCGCCCTCCTCGGTCGCCAAGGCCTGCCGCATCCTGCGCGCGCTGGCGGCCGGCGACGCGCTGCGCCTGACCGACATCGCCCAGGCCACGGGCCTGGACAAGGCCACCGTGCTGCGCCTGGCGGAAATGCTGGCGCGCGAAGGCTTCGTGCGCCGCGACGAGGCCAGCAAGCTCTACCGCGGCGGGCCCGAGCTGCAACGGGCCGGCGCCGCCGCGCTCGCGCAGCGCGACCCGCGCGCCATCGCCCGGCCCAGCCTGCTGCGCCTGGCCGGCCAGTTCGAGGACACGGCCATCCTGTCGGTGCCCAGCGGCACCGAGTCGCTGTGCCTGGACCTCGAGCTGGGCCGCTACCCGATCCGCGCCAACTACCTGGAAATCGGCAGCCGCCGCCTGCTCGGCGTGGGCGCCGGCAGCCTCGCGTTGCTGGCCTGGCTGCCGCCGCGCGAGCAGGAGGCCGCGCTCGACGTGGTGGCCGCCCAGCTGGCACGCGAGCGCCGCTACCCACGCATCGACCGCGCACTGCTGGCAGAACGCTGCGCCCAGGCACGCGCATGCGGCTACGCCGTGCTGCTGGACGTGGTGGTCGAGCGCATGGGCGGCATGGCCGCACCCATCCTGGGCGCCGACGGCCGTCCCGTGGCCGCGCTCAGCATCGCCGCGCTCAACGAACGCATCGTCGAACGCGAAGCCGAACTCGCAGCCGGCCTGCAGCGCGAGGCCGCGCTGTGCCAGGCCCTTCTCCACACCGACACATGAACACCTCCCCTCTCGCCCACATCGCCGGCGTCGGCAACACCGCCTTCGGCCGCCTGGAAGGCCAGGGGCCGCTCGAACTGATGGGCCAGGCTGCCACGCAGGCCCTGGCCGATGCCCGGCTGCAGCGCGGCGACATCGACGGCCTGCTCTGCGGCTACGCCACCACGCTGCCGCACCTGATGCTGTCCACGTTGTTCGCCGAACGCTTCGGCCTGTCGGTGCAGTACGGCCACGGCATGGCGCTGGGCGGCGCCACGGGGGCGGCCATGCTGATGCTGGCCCGCGACCTCGTGCGCGTGGGCCGCTGCAAGCGCGTGCTGGTGGTCGCGGGCGAGAACCGGCTCTCGGGCCAGGCGCGCGACAGCGCGATCCAAACGCTCGCCCAGGTCGGCGACGCCGAGATGGAGGTGCCCAACGGCGCCTCGGTGCCGACCTACTACGCGCTGCTGGCCTCGCGCTACATGCATGCCACCGGCACGACGCAGGACGACCTCGCGGAGTTCGCCGTGCTCATGCGCGACAACGCCGCGCGCCACCCCGACGCCCACCTGCGCGTGCCCATCACGGCCGCCGACGTGGCCGCGTCCAAGCCCATCGCTACGCCGCTGCGCCTGCTGGACTGCTGCCCGATTTCCGACGGCGCCATGGCACTCGTGGTGTCCGCCGAGCCCGGCCCGGGCACGCCGGTCGCCATCGTCGGCGCAGGCCAGGCGCACCAGCACCAGCACCTGTCGGCCATCGACGATGTGCTGGCCACCGGCGCCTCGGCCGCGGCAGGCCGTGCCTTCGCCGAGGCCGGCCTGTCCAACGCCGACATCGACTACCTGGGCATCTACGACTCCTTCACGATCACGCTGGCCATGCTGCTGGAGGAGACCGGCTTCGCGCCGCGCGGCCAGGCCGCCGCGCGCGTGCGCGACGGCAGCTTCGCGCCCGGCGGCGCGTTGCCGCTCAACACCCACGGCGGGCTGCTGTCGTTCGGCCACTGCGGCGTGGCCGGCGGCATGGGCCATGCGGTCGAGGCCGTGCGCCAGATGCGCGGCCAGGCCGGCGCGCGCCAACTGGCCCGCGTGCCGCAACGCGCCTTCGTGCACGCCGACGGCGGCGTGCTCTCGTCCCATGTGAGCCTGATCCTTGCCACCTGAACCGCCATGACCGAGTCCCTGCACCCCTTCACCGACGGCCTGGCCCAGGGCCAGTTGCGCTACCAATGCTGCGAGGACTGCGGTGCGCCGCAGACGCTCTCGCGCCTGGCCTGCACGGCCTGCGGCAGCCAGCGCCTGGCCTGGCGCGAAGCCAGCGGGCGCGGCACCGTGCTGGCCGCCAGCGTGGTCAACCGCGCGCCTTCGGATACCTTCCGCCCGCTCGTGCCCTACACGCTGGTGCTGGTCGAGCTGGCCGAGGGCCCGCGCGTGGTCGGCCATGCACTGCCCGGCACCGGCATCGGCGACCGCGTGCGGGCCGGCACCTTCCCGCACGAAAGCCGCAGCCTGCTGCGCTTCGCGCCGCTGGCCTGAGCAGCGCGAGAACGAGGAGACAAGAAGCATGCAGAAGACCCGACGCCGCCTCGCCGCGGCCCTGTGCGCACTGGCCACCGGACTGGTGGCCGGCGGCGCACTGGCGCAGGCCTACCCGAGCAAGCCCGTCAAGCTCGTCGTGCCCTACCCGCCCGGCGGACCCACCGACATCGTGGCGCGCGTGATCGCGCAACGCCTGCAGACGCAGACCGGCCAGCCCTTCGACATCGAGAACCTGGCGGGCGCCGGCGGCAACACCGGCGCGGCCGCCGTGGCGCGGGCCGCCCCCGATGGCTACACGCTGCTGGTGGCGACCACGGCGCATGCGATCAACCCCTCGCTGTTCAAAAACCTGAGCTACCAGTTCGGCCGCGACTTCGCGCCGATCACGCAGCTCACCAGCGGACCGCTGGTCGTGGTCGTCAACCCCGCGTTGCCGGCGCGCACCGTCCCCGAACTCATCGCGCTGGCCAAGGCCAGGCCGGGCGACCTCAACTTCGCATCGTCCGGCAACGGCCAATCCACCCACCTGGCCGGCGAACTGTTCAACGCCACCGCCGGCACCCGGATCCGCCACGTGCCGTACAAGGGCAGCGCGCCCGCGCTCACCGACACCATGGCCGGGCAGACCCAGCTGATGTTCGACACCATGCTGTCGGCCATGCCGCATGTGAAGGGCGGCAAGCTGCGCGCCATCGCCGTCACGGGCGCCCAGCGCTCGCCGGCCGCGCCCGACCTGCCCACCGTGGCCGAGACCCTGCCGGGCTTCGAGGCCATCGCCTGGAACGGCCTGCTGGCCCCGGCCGGCACCCCGCGCGAAATCGTCGCCAGGCTCGGCGCCGAACTGCGCACCGCCATGGAACAGCCCGAGGTGCGCGAGCGCTTCGAGGCCCAGGGCTTCGCCGCTGCCTGGACCACGCCCGAAGCCTTCGCGGGCTTCATCCATGCCGAGATCGACAAGTGGGCCAAGGTGGTCCAGGTGTCGGGCGCCACGATCGAATGAACCCCACACCCCGCGGCCGAGCGAAGCAAAGGCCCGAATCCCAGGCCGAGCGGAGCGATGGCCCGCTTGGGACTTCCCCCTGTGCCCCTGCCGAGGAGCGCAGTGCCATGGGCTGCGCGGGGAACCTCGCGCTTCGTGAACTGACTCATTGCGCTTGTTCGAGCGTAGTGAGCGAAGCGAACGGTGCGAGTTGCGCAATGCAGCCCATGGTGCGAGCACCGCAGGTTGCCCGGAGCGCCAGCGCAGGGACAGGGGCACCGGGGTCGCCTTCTTTTGCTTACTTTTCTTGGCGAAACAAGAAAAGTCAGTCGTCGTGCGGGGGCGAAATCCCCGCCTCCTCACGTCGATCAACCGTAGTGGTTTTTACGAGCACCAGAGGCCGGGATATGCGCCCGGCAGCGCAGTCACTTTCTCTTGTTTCGCCAAGAGAAAGTAACCAAAGAGAAGGCGACCCCGGTGCCCACGACCCTCCGCTGGCGCTCCGGGCAACCTGCGGTGCTCGCGGCCTGGGCGCATTGCACAACTCGCACCGTTCACTGCGTTCACTCAGCTCGAACAAGTGCANGGCGCTCCGGGCAACCTGCGGTGCTCGCGGCCTGGGCGCATTGCACAACTCGCACCGTTCACTGCGTTCACTCAGCTCGAACAAGTGCAATGAGTCAGTTCACAAAGCGCGAGGTTCCCCGCGCCGCCCAGTCCACTGCGCTCCTCGGCGTAGGCACAGGGGTGGAAGCGGGGGCAAATTCGGGCCATCGCTGTGCTCGGCCTCACCGCTTCGCTCGCTTCCATTACCAACATGATCAACTACGACACCCTCAAGAACTGGACCTTCCCGTCCATCGAACACCGCTACACCGCGGACGACAGCATGCGCTACGCGCTCGCGCTGGGCCTGGGCGACGATCCGCTCGACCCGCTGCAGCTGCAGTTCGTCAACGACACCAACCCCGGCCAGCCGCTGGCCCTGCCCACCATGGCCGTGGTGCTGGGCTTTCCCGGCTCGTGGATGCAGGACCCGGCCACCGGCATCGACTTCACGAAGATCGTCCACGGCGAGGAAGAGGTCACGCTGCACGCGCCGCTGCCGGCCGCGGGCACCGTGCGCGCAGAGCACCGCGTGGTGTCCGTGGTCGACAAGGGCGAAGGCCGCGGCGCCACCGTGACCTACGACAAGGCCCTGTACGACGCCGCCTCCGGCCAGCTGCTCGCCACCGTGCGCCACACCACCTTCGCGCGCGGCAACGGCGGCTTCTCGGCCGGGAACGGCAAGACCGACAGCGCGCCGCCCGCCCCGCCGAAGCCGCCCACCGGCACGCCGGACCAGGTGCTGGAGATCTGCACGCTGGCGCAGCAGGCCCTGCTGTACCGGCTCTGTGCCGACCGCAACCCGCTGCACTCGGACCCGAGCACGGCCCAGGCCGCGGGCTTCGCGCGCCCCATCCTGCACGGCCTGTGCACCTACGGCATCGCCGGCCGCGCGCTGCTGATGGCCTGGGGCGGCGGCAGGCCCGAGGCCCTCGAGAGCCTGTTCGCGCGGTTCTCCTCGCCGGTGTATCCCGGCGAGACGCTGCGCTTCGAGATGTACCGCGGCGCCGCGCCGGGCGAGGTCGCGTTCCGTGCCATCGCCGTGGAGCGCGGCGTGACCGTGCTCGACGCCGGCCGCGCCCTGCTGGCCGCCTGAATCCCAGTCAACGAAGGAGACTCCCATGGCCCACCCCACCCGCCGCCGCATCGTGCTGGCGACCAGCGCGCTGGCCGCACTGCCGGCGTTCGCCCAAGGCGCCGGCTACCCCAACCGGCCCGTCAAGTTCACCGTGCCGTTCCCGGCGGGCGGCCCGGTCGACGTGACGGCCCGCGCCATGGCGCAAAAGCTCGGCGAACTCTGGGGCCAGCCCGGCATCGTCGACAACCGCGCCGGTGCCGGCGGCATCGTGGGCGCGGAGATCGCAGCCAAGCAGCCGGCCGACGGCTACAACCTGTTCGTCTGCGCGATCCACCACTCGGTGCTGCCCGCCCTCAGGCCCGGCCTCACGTACGACATCGAGAAGGACTTCGTGCCCGTGAGCTTCGGCGCGATGTTTCCCATCATCCTGGTCGCGCATCCCTCGCTGCCGGCCAAGAACGTGGCCGAGCTCGTGGCGCTGGCCAAGAAGGAGCCCAGCAAGATCGCCTTCAGCTCCTCGGGCAACGGCGGCGGCACGCACCTGGCCGGCGAGCTGTTCAACATGCAGGCCGGCGTGCAGCTGCAGCACATCCCCTACAAGGGCAGCGCGCCGGCCATGACCGACCTGCTGGGCGGCCAGGTGCAGCTGATGTTCGCCGACGCGCCGACCGCGCTGCCGCAGATCCGTGCCGGCAAGGTGCGCGCGCTGGGCGTGGCCAGCGCCCAGCGCTCGGCCCTGCTGCCCGAGCTGCCGACCATCGCTGCATCGGGCGTGCCGGGCTACGAGGCCTATTCCTGGGCCGGCCTCGTGGCGCCCAAGGGCACGCCGCCCGACATCGTGGCCAAGATCAGCGCCGACCTGCAGAAGGTCATGACCCAGCCCGACGTCAAGCAGCGCCTGTTCGACGCCGGCGCCGAGGCCATGCCCACCACGCCCGAGAAGTTCGCGCAGATGCTGCGCAGCGAGATCGAGAAGTGGGGCAAGGTCGTGAAGACCGCCAACATCAAGATGGACTGATGGCGGCGCAACTACTGTCCGAGCGCCGTGGCCGCGTGCTGCTGCTGACCATCAGCCAGCCCGCGCTGCGCAATGCGCTGCACCCCAGCCTGTACCCCGAGGCCACGCAGCATTTCCGCGCTGCGGTAGAGGACGACAGCCTGGGCGCCATCGTGCTGTGCGGCGACGGCGCCCACTTCTGCGGTGGCGGCGACCTGCGCCGGCTGCAGCAGCAGCGCACGCAAGCCGAGGCCGGTCAGTTGCAGATCCTCGACGCGCTGCACGACTGGGTGGAGGCCATGCGCGCCTGCCCGGTGCCGGTCATCGCTGCGGTCGAAGGCGCAGCCGCTGGCGGCGGCTTCTCGGTGGCGCTGGGCTGCGACCTGATCGTCGCGGCGCAGGATGCGCGCTTCGTGATGTCGTATGTGCGCATCGGCCTGTCGCCGGATGGCGGCGGCTCCGACGCACTCGCCCGCGCGCTGCCGCCACAGGCGGCGCTGGAGCTCTTGCTCGATGGCGACGTGACCACAGCCCAGCGCCTGCACGCGCTGGGCCTGGTCAACCGCATCGCGCCACCAGGCCAGGCCGTGGCCACCGCGCTGGCCTGGGCCGAGCGCCTGGCTGCCGGCCCGCGCGTGGCGCAGCAGCGCATCAAGCAGCTCGTGCATGCCGCCAGAGGCCGGGGCCACCGCGCCCAGCTCGACGCCGAGCGCGACGCCTTCGTCGCGAGCCTGTACGGCCCCGAGGCCGGTGAAGGCATCGCGGCCTTCCTCGACAAACGCAAGCCGACCTACCACGCCCCATGACCGACCTGCTCACCGCAGCGCTGAACCCCGCCTCGATCGCCGTCATCGGCGCGTCCGAGAACCCGCACAAGATCGGCGGCCGGCCCATCGCCTACATGCAGCGCATGGGCTACCGCGGCAGGCTCTACCCGATCAACCCGGCCCGGCGCGAGCTGCAGGGCCTGGCCTGCTACGCCGCGCTGGCCGACCTGCCCGAAGTGCCCGAGATGGCCATCGTCATCGTCGCCGGCGACCAGGCCATCGCCGCGGTGGAGGACTGCGCCGCGCGTGGCGTGCGCTGCGCCGTCGTGATCGCCTCGGGCTTCGGCGAAACAGGCACGGCCGGCAAGGCCCGGCAGGACCACATGCGCGACGTGGCCCGCGCCGCAGGCATGCGTTTGGTGGGCCCCAACACGCAGGGCCTGGCCAACTTCGGCACGGGCGCCATCGCCAGCTTCTCCACGCTGTTCACCGAGATGCCGCCCGATGACGGGCCCGTGGCCGTCGTCAGCCAGAGCGGCGGCATGGCGGCCATGGCCTACGGCCTGCTGCGCGAACGCGGCCTGGGTGTGCGCCATGTGCACGCCACCGGCAACGAGGCCGACGTGGGCGTGGCCGACCTGGCCTGGGCCGTGGCGCACGACCCCGACGTGAAGCTGCTGCTGCTGTACCTGGAGCACATTGCCAACCCCGCACTGCTGGCCGCCACGGCCGCCCATGCGCGCACGCGCGGCCTGCCCATCGTGGCCGTGAAGGCCGGGCGCACGGCCGGGGGCGCGCTGGCGGCCTCGTCGCACACCGGCTCGCTGGCCAACGAGGACCGCGTAGTCGACGCCTTCCTGCGCCGCCACGGCATCTGGCGCGTTCGCGATCCGCATGCGCTGGCACTGGCGGCACCGGGCTACCTGCAGGGCTGGCAGCCGCGCGGCCGGCGGCTGGTGATCGTCAGCAACTCGGGCGCCAGCTGCGTGATGGGCGCCGACGCCGCGGAGCAGCACGGCCTGCAGATCGCCACCTTGTCCGACACCACGCGGCGCGCGCTTGCCGCGCGGCTGCCGGGCTTCGCGACCACCACCAACCCCATCGACATCACGGCCGCGCTGCTGTCCAACAGCGGGCTGTTCAGCGAGGTGCTGCCGGTGCTGGCGCAGGACGATGCGGCCGACATGGTGTTCATCCACATCCCGGTCTCGGGCGCCGGCTACGACGTGGAGCGCTTCGCGCGCGACACGGCGGCGTTCGCGAAAGCCAGCGGCAAGCCCGTGGCCGTGGCGGCCTGGCAGGAGAGCGTGGCCGCGGTGTTCCGTGCCGCGGGCGTGGCCACGTATGCCAACGAACACGACGCCCTGGGCGCGCTGGCGCAGGTGGCTGGCCACATGGCGCTGCTGCGCGAACCGGCGCCGCAGGCCGAGGCGCTGCCCCTGCCTGCGTTGCCCGCCACCAGCGGCCTGCTCAACGAAGCCGACAGCCTGGCGCTGCTGGCCGCCCAGGGCGTTCCGGTGGTCGCGCACCGACTGTGCCGCACGGCCGATGAGGCGCGCGCGGCACTTGCCGGACTCGGCGGCCCCGTGGCCGTGAAGGCCTGCTCGCGCGACGTGCCCCACAAGTCAGAGCACGGCCTGGTCGCGCTGAACCTCGCCGATGCCGACGCGGTGGCCGCCACCTTCACGCAGCAATGGGACCGACTCGCGGCCATGGGCGCCGCGCAGGACGGCGTGCTGGTCGCCCGCATGCGCCGCGGCCGGCACGAGGCCATGGTCGGTGCCCACATCGACCCGCAGTTCGGCCCGGTCGTGGCCGTGGGCGATGGCGGCAAGTACGTGGAGGCCATGCGCGACGTGGCGCTGCTGGTGCCGCCGTTCGACAGGGCCGAGGTGGTGGCGGCGCTGGGCCGACTGCGCATCGCCCCGCTGCTGGCCGGCACGCGCGGCGACCCGCCGCTGGATGTGCAGGCACTGGCGGATGTGGCGGTGCAGGTGGGCCGGTTCATCGTCGCGGCCCAGGGTCGCATCGCCTCCATCGACCTCAACCCGGTGCTGCTCGGCCCGGCGGGCGAAGGCGCCACCGTCGTCGATGCACTCATCGAACTGACAGCGAACTGAAGGAGACCCCATGACCAAGACCATCCGCATCGGCTCCGGCTCGGCCTGGTGGGGCGACCGCGTCGAACCCGCCCAGCTGAACGCCGAGCAGGGCCGGCTCGACTACCTGTGCTTCGAGACCATGGCCGAGGCCACGATCTCGGCCGCCCAGGTGCGCGCGCGGCGCGACCCGTCCTTCCCCGGCTACGACACCTACCTGGACGACCGCATGCGCGCCGTGCTGCCGGCCTGCATCGCGCAGGGCGTGCGCATCGTCTCCAACCAGGGCTGGATCAACCCGCGCGGCGCCGCGGCACGCATCGCCGAGCTGCTGGCCGGCATGGGCCACAAGGGCGTGAAGATCGCCGCCGTGGACGGCAGCCTCGTCACCGAGCGCATCGGCCAGCTGGCCGACACGGTCATGGAGACCGGCGCGCCGCTGGCAACGCTTTCCGCCAGCATCATCTCGGCCGAGGTCTACCAGGGCGCGGAACCCATCGCCGAAGCCCTGCGCGCCGGCGCGCAGATCGTGGTCACGGGCCGCGTGGCCGACCCCTCGGTCTTCATGGCGCCCATGATGGCCGAGTTCGGCTGGGACGCGCTGGACCATGCGCGCCTGGGCGCTGGCAATGGCATCGGCCACCTGCTCGAATGCGGCGCGCAGGTGACGGGCGGCTACTTCAGCGACCCCGGCTTCAAGGACGTGCCCGAGCCCTGGAACTTCGGCTTCCCCATCGCCGAAGTGTCGGCCGACGGCAGCGCGGTGATCGAGAAGGTGGCCGGCACCGGTGGCGCCATCGACCTGCGCACGGTGAAGGAGCAGCTGCTGTACGAGGTGCACGACCCGGCCAACTACATCACCCCCGACGTGGTGGTGGACTTCACGACCACGCGGCTCGAGCAGATCGGCCCCGACCGCGTACGCGTGTCCGGCATCGGCGGCAAGCCGCGCACCCCCACGCTCAAGGCCTCGGTGGGCTGCACCGAGGGCTTCATCGGCGAGGACATGTTCTTCTACGCCGGCCCCGGCGCGCTGCGCCGCGCAACGCTGGCCAAGCGCATCCTGGAAGAGCGCTTTCGCATCGTCGGCCTCCAGGCCGAAGACCTGCGCATCGACTTCCTGGGCATGAATGCGGTGCACGGCAAGGCCACGCCGGCCGACTGGCCCGAGCCCTACGAGATCGCGGTGCGCGTGGCGGCGCGCACGCGGACGAAGGAGGAAGCGCTCAAGGTCGGCCGCGAGGTCGACGGCATGGCCGTCTCAGGCATCGCCCACACGGGCAAGCGCGTGCCGCACCAGGACCGCACCAGAGAGGTCATCGGCGTGTGGTCCACGCTGGTGCCGCGCGAGGCGATCCAGCCCAGCATCCACTACCTGGAGAATTGAGGTGCAGCGCTCCAAATCTGCGCCCAGCGGCCGAGCGAAGCGACGGCCCGAGCTCCAGGCCGAGCGCAGCGATGGCCCGAATGTGACTTCCCCCTGTGCCCCTGCCGAGGAGCGCAGTGCCATGGGCTGCGCGGGGAACCTCGCGCTTCGTGAACTGACTCATTGCGCTTGTCCGAATGCAGTGAACGAAGTGAACAGCATGAGTTGCGCAATGCAGCCCATGGCGCGAGCACCGCAGGTTGCCCGGAGCGCCAGCGCAGGGACAGGGGCACAAGTGAACAGCATGAGTTGCGCAATGCAGCCCATGGCGCGAGCACCGCAGGTTGCCCGGAGCGCCAGCGCAGGGACAGGGGCACCGGGGTCGCCTTCTCTTTGGTTACTTTCTCTTGGCGAAGCAAGAGAAAGTGACTGCGCTGCCGGGCGCACATCCCGACTCCAGGTGCTCGCGCGAAAGCAGTCTGTTCTATGCACACTACCTGCCGATCAGAGTGAGGAGGCGGGGTATTCGCCCCCGCACGGCGACTCCCTTTTCTTGTTCCGCCAAGAAAAGGAAGCAAAAGAAGGCGGCCCCGGTGCCCCCGTCCCTCCGCTGGCGCTCCGGGCAACCTGCGGTGCTCGCGGCCTGGGCGCATTGCACAACTCGCACCACTCACTGCGTTCGTTCAGGCGCTCCGGGCAACCTGCGGTGCTCGCGGCCTGGGCGCATTGCACAACTCGCACCACTCACTGCGTTCGTTCAGCTCGAACAAGTGCAATGAGTCAGTCAACAAAGCGCGAGGTTCCCCGCGCCGCCCCGGCCACTGCGCTCCTCAGCGTGCGCACAGGGGTGGGAGCGGGGTCACATACGGGCCATCGCTTCGCTCGGCCGCGCCACCGATTGCGCTGCGCGCTCCAAAACACCACGGGACCCCAACATGCAAGTGATGCTCCAACACCTCGCCCACTGCCGCTCCGGCGACAAGGGCAACACCGTCAACATCGCCGTGTTCGCCTACGAGCCCGCGCTGTACCCGCTGCTCGTCGAGCAGCTGACCGCCGACAAGCTCAAGGCCTTCTACCAGGGCGCCATCACGGGCGAGGTGCTGCGCTACCCCGTCGACGGCCTGCACGCCATCAACTTCGTCGCGCACGGCGCGCTGGGCGGCGGCGTCTCGCGCAGCCTCGCGCTGGACCAGTACGGCAAGGCCATGTCGGCCGCGCTGCTGCGCTTTCCCATCGACGTGCCCGAGGCGCTGGTCGGCCAGCTGCGCAACCACCCCGAGAAGGCCACGGCATGAAGCGCCGCACCGCCGTGCTGGGCCTGGGCGCGCTGGCCGCCTGCGCCGCGGCGCCCGCGATGGCGCAGGCCGCCTACCCCCACAAGCCCGTGCGCCTCGTCGTGCCCTACCCGCCCGGCGGCACCACCGACCTGCTGGCCCGCCTGGTGGCGGCCGGCCTGGGCGAGAAGCTGGGCCAGAATTTCACGGTCGACAACCGGGCGGGGGCCAGCGGTGCCATCGGCTCGCTGGCCGTGGCCAAGTCGCCGGCAGACGGCTACACGCTGGTCATGGCGACGATCAGCTCGCACGGCATCAACAGCGCGCTGAACAAGGCCCTGCCCTACGACCCCGTGGCCGACTTCGCGCCGATCACGCTGGTGGCCAGCACGCCCAACGTGATCACCGTCAACGCGGCCCTGCCCGTCAAGACGCTGCCCGAGCTGCTGGCCATGGCGCGCGCGCAGCCCGGCAAGCTCAGCTTCGGCTCCACGAGTGCAGGCGGCTCGCCGCACATGAGCGTGGAGCTGCTCAAGATGATGGCCGGCGTGGACATGGTCCACATCCCGTACAAGGGCGGCGGCCCGATGCTGACCGACCTGATCGGCGGCCAGATACCCGTGGGCGTAGACAACCTGCCGTCGTCGATGGCGCACATCCAGTCCGGCCGCATCCGCGCGCTGGCCGTGACCACGGCCCAGCGTTGGCCCGGCGCGCCCGACATTCCCACCGTGGCCGAGAGCGGCGTGCCAGGTTACGAGGCCAGCGCCTGGTTCGGTCTGCTGGCACCCGCCGGCACGCCGCGGCCCATCGTCGAGCTGCTGCAGCGCAGCGTGGCCGAGCTGCTGCGGCAACCCGCGGCGGCGCAGCGCCTGCAGGAGATGGGCGCCGCCCCGGTGGCCAGCTCGCCCGAAGCATTCGGCCGGCAGATCGCGGCCGAGATCGACAAGTGGAAGAAGGTGGTCGCGGCCACGGGCGTGAAGGTCGAATGATGCTGCTGGACGACCAAGCCTACGCCGGCCTGCGCGTGCTCGACATGAGCCAAGGCGTGGCCGGCCCCTACTGCGCCGCGCTGCTGGGCCTGCAGGGCGCCGACGTGGTCAAGGTCGAGCCGCCCGGCGGCGACTGGATCCGCGTGATGGGCGGCGGCAAGGCCGGCATGACGCCGCTCGCGGTGGCCAGCAACCTGGGCAAGCGCTCGCTGTGCATCGACGCACGCAAGCCCGAGGGCCGCGCCGCCATCGAGCGACTGGCGGCACAGGCCGACGTGCTGGTCGAGAACTTCCGCCCTGGCGTGATGGCCCGGCTGGGCCTGGACGCCGCTGCGCTGTGCGCGCGGCATCCGGCGCTGGTGTACCTGTCGATCTCGGGCTTCGGCGCCAGCGGGCCGTGGGTCGACAAGCCTGGCACCGACTCCGTGCTGCAGGCCTACACGGGCCTGGCCATGCTGAACCGCGAGGCCGACGGCCGCCCGCGCCGCATCGGCATGCTGGTGCCCGACACGGTGTCGGCGCTGTACGCCACGCAGGCAGTGGGCGCGGCGCTGTACGCGCGCAGCCGCAGCGGGCGCGGCCGGCATGTGCAGATCTCGCTGGCCGAGTGCTGCGCCGCGTTCCAGGCCGCGCCGATCTACGAGAGCGCGCTGTTCGCGGGCCGCCAGGCACCGCCCACGGCCGTGCCCTCGGGCGTGTTCCGCACGCTGGACGGCTTCGTCACGCTGCTGGTGCTGCGCCAGGACATGTGGCTGCGCCTGTGCGACGCGCTGGGCCGCGCCGAGTGGCGCACGGCGAGCGACTACACCGACAACACCGCGCGCGGCCGCAACGCCGCCGCGCTCAACGCCGCCATCGCCACGCAGCTGGCGCAACGCACCAGCGCGCACTGGATCGCCACGCTGGAGGCCGCCGACGTGCTGTGTGCCGAGGTGCAGGACTACGCCCAGTTCCGCGAGCACCCGCAGATGCAGCACCTGGGCGCCTTCGGCGAACTCGCGCAGCCGCCCTACCAGCCCCTGCCCATGCCCTATGTGCCAGGCACGCCGCGCGGCGGCCCGATCCCGCCGGCGCCCGCCACCGGCCAGCACACGCGCGCGGTGCTGGCCGAGATCGGTTATTCCGCCGACGAAACCGCTGCGCTGGAACGTGACGGCATCGCCGTGCAGGGCTGAACGCACCCATCCGAGGAGACACACATGCCCCATCTGAACCGCCGCGCCACCGTCCATGCACTGGCGGCTCTGCTAGTGGCCGCCGGCACCGGCCTGGCCACCCCAGCGCAGGCCCAGGCCTGGCCGCACAAGCCCATCCGCATGGTGATTCCCTACCCGCCCGGCGGCCCCACAGACATCCTGGGCCGCATCGTGGCGCAGCAGCTCGAAGGCCGGCTGGGCCAGCCGGTCGTGGTCGACAACAAGCCCGGCGCGAGCGGCATGATCGGCGCCGACATCGTGGCCAAGGCGCCGCCAGACGGCTACACGCTGCTGGTCAACGCGTCCATCCACGTGATCAACCCCAGCCTGTACAAGAAGCCGCCCTACGACGCCATCCGCGACTTCGCACCCGTGAGCCTGATCGCCGACGTGCCGCTGGTGCTGGTGGCCGCGCCTTCGCTGGGCTTTTCCACCGTGCAGGACGTGATCGCCGCGGCCAAGGCCGATCCGAACCGGCTCAACTTCGCGTCCTCGGGCAACGCCGCGGCGCCGCACCTGGCGGGCGAGGCCTTCAAGATCGCCACCGGCGTGCAGATGCAGCACGTGCCCTACAAGGGCAGCGGCCCGGCGCTGGCCGACGTGATCGGCGGGCAGACGCAACTGATGTTCGACTCCATGCCGTCCAGCATCGGCCAGATCCGCGCCGGCAAGCTGCGCGCCATCGCAGTGACCACCGCCAAGCGCGCCAGCGCGCTGCCCGACGTGCCGACCATCGCCGAATCCGGTGTGGCGGGCTACGACATCAGCACCTGGTACGGCGTGTGGGCACCGCCCGGAACGCCGGCCGAGATCGTCAACCGCGTCTCGCAGGAGATCGCCCAGGCCGTGCGCCAACCGGCCGTGCGCGAGCGCCTGGCCGGGCTGGGCGCCGAGCCGGTGGGCAACACGCCGCAGGAGTTCGCGGCCTACACGCGCAGCGAATTGGCCAAGTGGGAACGCATCGTCAAGGCCTCGGGCGCCACGGTGGACTGACACACACCTGATCCCCGCTGCGCCAGGCGCAGCATTTCGGCCGTCAACGGCCATGCTCGGCTGATTTGCTGTCAGATATTCACAAATCCTTGGCCGAGCAGGGTGAGACATCTGCAACAATTTGCATTGCCGGCACGCTTGCGCGCCCGCCCCCACCACGCAGGGAGACGCAATGCAGACCTTGAACTCCCAACGCGACAAGCTGAGCCGCCCCCACAAGCTGGAAACAGGCCCCCCCGACCTGCCGGCAAGCCCTGCGCAGTTGCTGGCCGGCGGCGTGCTGGTGGCCGCGGTCATCGCGGCGATCTGCCTGTTCGGCGTGTGGACCCGGCTGGCCGGCCAGCTGGCCGTGTTCTGGCCGGCCAACGCCCTGCTGCTCGGCCTGTTCATGCGCTTTCCGCGGCTGGACACTCCGGCGGGCTGGGCCGGCGCCTGCGCGGGCCACCTGCTGGCCGGCTACCTGGTGGGCGATCCACTGCACATGTCCGTGCTGCTGACGTTGACCAACTTCGCCAGCGTGGTGACCGGCTACCTGCTGCTGGCCCAGCGCTTCGGCACCGACGCCAGGCGGCTGAACGGTGCGGCCGGCGTGCTGCAACTGCTGGCGATCGCCAGCGTGGCATCGGCCGCCGGCGGCGTGGCGGGCAGCATCGTGGGGCCGATGGCGTTCGGCGGCAAGGCGGTGGAATCGGGCCTGGCCTGGTTCGTCAGCGAGATCGTCAACTACTTCACCATCCTGCCGGCCGTGCTGAGCATTCCCGCGGCCGGGCACCGCGAGGTGGTGCGCCGGTGGCGCCAGAGCGTGCCGCCGCTGCGACGCGCCGTGCCGCTGCTGGCGCTGGTGGCCGCGTTGGGCGCGGCCGTGGTGGTCGGCGGGCCGGGCGCCATGGCGTTCCCGGTGCCGGCGCTGCTGTGGTGCGGCATGCGCTACGGCGTCTTCCCCACCTCGGTGCTGGCGTTGTTGACGACCTCGTGGACGCTGGTGGCGATCTCCAAGGGCATCCTGGACACCGCGGTGCAGGTCCAGTCGCCTGCCATGCTGATGTCGGTGCGCCTGGGCGTAACGCTGATCGCGATCTCGCCGCTCGCCGTGGCCAGCGCCATGGCCGCCAACCGCCGGCTGATGGCACGGCTGCGCCACATGGCCGAGCACGATCCGTTGACCGACACCATGAACCGCCGCGCGTTCGCCGAGCACGCCGGCAGCGCCCTGCATGCCGCCCGTGCGGCACGGCAGGGCGTGGGCCTGCTGGTGCTGGACATCGACCGCTTCAAGAGCGTCAACGACACCTACGGCCACGCCGTGGGCGACCAGGTCATCACGCTCGTGGCCGACGTCGTCGCCGCCAACCTGCCCGAAGGCCCGCCGCTGCTGGGACGGCTGGGTGGCGAGGAATTCGCCGTGCTGCTGCCCGGCGCCGACCGCGAGCAGACCCGCCTGGTCGCCGAACGCGTGCGCCAGGCCTGCGCCCAGACGGCGGTGGACCTCGAGCAGGGCCGGACCATGGGTTTCACCGTGAGCATCGGCGCCAGCGTGAGCCAGCCGGCCGACGCCAGCCTCGACCGGCTGCTGCAGACCGCCGACCGCGCGCTCTACGACGCCAAGCGTGGCGGGCGCAACCGCGTGGTGCTGACCGACGCGGATTGACGGCGCGGCTTGACGGCGCGGCTTGACGGCGCTGCTACGCCCCGCCGCTCTCAATTGAGAGTAATTTTCATTTAAGATCGCCCGCTTCCGGGGACGACCTGTTCCCCGCCAGCCCGCAGTGCCGGGCCCAGCCGGCCCGACCGGGGCCGAAGGAAGACAAGGGATGTCGAAGGAAAAGATCGGCGCGCGCTACCGCCTCGCGGTGGCCTCGCGCGCCCTGGCCGCCATCGGTGGCGGCTATGCACTGTCGGCGCTGGCCGCCACGGTGCTGGCGCTGTACCTGCCGCTGCACCGCTCCGAGGCGGTGATCACGGGCACGCTGGCGTCCTTCGTGGTCTACACCTGCGCGGTGATGTGGGCCTTCGCGGCGCGCAACGCCTGGCGCGCCTGGGGCGGCCTGGCCGTGCCTTCGCTGCTGCTGGCCTGCGGCCTGTGGCTGGCGCAACGCGCAGGAGCGGCGGCATGAAGGAAGGTTTCCGCCAATCCATGGCCTGGTTGCACACCTGGTCGGGCCTGCTGGTCGGCTGGGTGCTGTTCCTCGTGTTCGCGGGCGGCACCTCGGCCTACTTCCGCGACGAGATCAGCCTGTGGATGAAACCCGAGCTGCACGCCGCCACGGCTGCCGCGCCGGTCGAGCCCGCCCAGGCGGCCGCCCTGGCCCTGCTGCACCTGCAGGACACAGCGGCCGGCAGCCCGCGCTGGAGCATCGAGTTGCCCAGCGAACGCGAGCCGCTGCTGCGCACCGGCTGGACCGTGCCGCAGCCGGCCGCCGCCGCATCGGCCCCGCGCGCCGCCGGCGAACGCCCGCGCCGCGCGCGCTTCGCCTCGGCCACGCTGGACCCGGCCACGGGCCAACCGGTGGCGGCCCCGCGCGAGACGCGTGGCGGCGACTTCTTCTACCGCCTGCACTTCGACCTGCACTACATGTCGGCGATCTGGGGCCGATGGATCGTCGGCTTCTGCGCCATGTTCATGCTGGTGGCCATCGTCAGCGGCATCGTCACGCACAAGCGCATCTTCAAGGACTTCTTCACCTTCCGTCCCCGCAAGGGCCAGCGCTCCTGGCTGGACGCGCACAACGCCACCGCCGTGCTGGCCCTGCCCTACCACCTCATGATCACCTACACCGGGCTGGTCACGCTGATGTTCCTGTACATGCCCTGGGGCCAGGAGGCCGTCTACAAGGACGACCGCCAGACCTACATCGCCGAGGTGTTCCCCTCCTCCGCCGGCTTCAGCAACCAGAAGCCATCGGGCGTGGCCGCGCCGCTGGTGCCCGTGGCCGACCTGATGCGCCAGGCCAGTGCGGCCTGGCACGGCACGTCCGTGAGCCGCGTCGTCGTCAACAACCCGGGCGATGCCACGGCCCGCGTCACGCTGTACCGGCACGAGGGCGGCAAGCTCTCGGCCAACCAGAGCTCCATGACCTTCGACGGCGCCAGCGGCAAGTTGCTGGGCCGTGCCGGCGAGGACATCGCGCCGGCGTCGAACACGCGCGGCGTGCTCTACGGCCTGCACATCGGCCGCTTCGCCCATCCGCTGCTGCGCTGGCTGTTCTTCGTCTCGGGCGTCGCGGGCTGCGTGATGGTGGCCACGGGCCTGTTGCTCTGGTCCGTCAAGGAACGGCAGAAGTACGCCAAGGCGCTGGCGCAGGGCGGCCGCGTGGGCTTCGGCCTGCGCCTGGTCGACAGCCTGAACGTGGGCGCCATCGCCGGCCTGCCGCTGGCCATGGCGGCGTTCTTCTGGGCCAACCGCTTCGTGCCCGTGAACATGGCCGAACGCCCGGCCACCGAGATCGCCTGCTTCTTCTGGGCCTGGGGCCTGGCGGCCGTGGCTGGCCTGGCCTGGCCGGCCCGGCGCATGTGGCAGCTCCAGCTGGCGCTGGGCGGCCTGCTGTTCGGGCTGCTGCCGGTGCTCAATGCGCTGACGGGCGGCATGGGGCTCGGTGCCAGCCTGCCCGCGGGCGAATGGCGCATCGCCGGCTTCGACCTGACCGCGCTGACCCTGGGCGCCGGCCTGCTCGCGGCGGCCTGGTACGCCGGCAAGCGCAAGCCGGCCGCCAAGCCGCGTGCGGTGCCAGCCAAGGCGCCGGCCCCGGCACGCACGCCCGAGCCGCTGCTCGAACCCGCCGGAGCCGGCCGATGAAGGGGCTGCTCGCGTTCTCGGCCGCGCTGACCGCCTTCTCGGCGCTGAGCCTGGCGATGGACCGGCACTACGAGGACTACAAGGGCCGTGGCAACACCCCGCCGCCCGGGCTGCGGCGCGGGCTGCAACTGGGCGGCGGGCTCGGTCTGGTGCTGTCGCTGTGGGCCGCCATCGCGGGCTACGGCAGCGCCCAGGGCTGGGTGTTCTGGTTCGGCGCGATGACGGTGGCCGCGCTGGCCGTGGTGCTGACGCTCACCTACGCGCCCCGGCGCATCGCGCGGCTGCTGGCGGGCGGCGGCGTGCTGCTGCTGGCCAGTGCCCTGCTGGGCCTGGCAAGGCCCTGAATCACTCTGCGTAACTGCGGCAAGCCGCGCGGATCACGCGCTCGCTGGGGTTGGGCTCGAAGCCGCGGAACGCCATGGGCCGCACCTGGTCGGGCCCATAGCGCAGCTCGACGCTCGGGCCCTGCCACAGCGGCAGCGCGAAGAAGCT
The DNA here is from genome assembly GCF_001422445.1 of Pseudorhodoferax sp. Leaf274. GTDB lineage: Bacteria > Pseudomonadota > Gammaproteobacteria > Burkholderiales > Burkholderiaceae_C > Pseudorhodoferax. Next base: position 211,990 of record NZ_LMNA01000028.1, on the reverse strand, counting down.
GCTCTGCACGAAGCGCGCCATGCGCGTGCTGCAATCGAACTGCACCAGGCCGCTGAACGAGCGAAAGCGCACGCCGTCGCGGCTCACACGCTCCGCGCTACGGTTCACACGGATCGCCATCAGCCTGATCGGCCCGTCCACCGTCACCGTCACCGGATCGAGCTCGATGGTGTCGGTCTCGGCGGCGACGGGGTTGCCGACCAGCGTGAACCAGGTCTGCTGCCCATGTGCGCTGGGCTGCGCCGCGGCGAGCGCCAGCGCGGCAATACAGGGCAGTCGATGCAGCGCGAAAGAAAAGGCCATGGGTACGTCGAGGAAGGGCAGGCGCCGTCTTGTACGCCAAAACCCATGGCCTGGTTCACCGGCAGGGCAGCGAGCGAGTAAGCATAGACGCAGAAATTCGTTGTCTGTGGCGCGCGCAATTCCATACTCGGCGGGGTTTCAACCTGACGGAGCCCCCTCCATGGCCACCCTTCGACTGGGCGACACCGCCCCCGACTTCACGCAGCAATCGAGCCTCGGCACGGTCCAGTTCCACAACTGGGCCGGCAACGACTGGGTCGTGCTGTTCTCGCACCCGGCCGACTTCACGCCCGTGTGCACCACCGAGCTCGGCAAGACCGCCGCGCTGTCGGGTGAATTCGCCAAGCGCGGCGTCAAGCCCATCGCGGTCAGCGTGGACCCGGTCGACAAGCACCAGCAGTGGATCGCGGACATCGACGAGACGCAGAAAACCTCGGTGCAGTTCCCCATCCTGGCCGACGCCGACCGCAAGGTGTCCGAGCTGTACGACCTGATCCACCCCAACGCATCGGCCACGGCCACCGTGCGCAGCGTGTTCATCATCGACCCGAAGAAGGTGGTGCGCGCCACCATCACCTACCCGGCCAGCACCGGCCGCAACTTCGACGAGATCCTGCGCGTGATCGATTCGCTGCAGCTGACGGACAGCCACAAGGTGGCCACGCCGGCCAACTGGAATAACGGAGACGACGTGGTCATCCTGCCCAGCCTGCAGGACCCGCAGGAACTGGCCGAGCGCTTCCCCAAGGGCTACACCGCCGTGCGGCCCTACCTGCGCATCACGCCGCAGCCGAACCGCTGAGCAGGCGCGCCGTGGCCAACGACCGCCTGATCCTGCTGCAGCCCGGCTTCAGCGACGCCAAGTACCCGGGCGAGCAGTTCGTCTGCATCGACTGCCTGCCCATCGAAGGGCTGCTGTCGACCGATCCCACGCGCGGCGCGCAGCTGGACGTGGAGCGCGTGGCCTTCGCCAGGCCGCGCAGCACGGTGGTGGCTGCGCTCGATGCCGACCACCAGGGCCTGCCCGTGCTGATCTTCGGCGACAGCCTGCCGCCGCCGGCGGATGCGCAGACCGTCAACGGCAGGCACTTCGTGTCGGACCCGCGCCGCATCCTCGCGCTGCTGGCGGAGCGGCACGGCTTCTTCAAGGTGCATTGACGGCGCGCCGCCGCCGTCAACCCGCCTGCTGGGTCACCTGCTGGCCCACCTCGCGCTCGGCATCGAGCCAGTCCTCGACCTCGTGGCCGGGCGCGAAGCCGCGGCGCTCGGCCGCGGCATAGGCGGCCTCGCGGATGCGTTGCTCGCGTGACGGGTCGGAGGAAACGGAATCGGACGCGGACTGTTGCTGCTGCCCGCCGCCCGCATCGCGTGCACCGAGGCCATCGCGTTCGCCATGTGCCTGTGCGGACGACTCCGCCATCTGGTTCTGCCTGGATCGGGCCATGCGCTGCTCCTGAAAACGTTGGTTGAAGGGCCGAAGGCAGGTCCGGGCCTGCTTCGCAGCAGCAGCCTAAGCGCTGCACGCATGCACAGGTGTGGGACGGCATGCCGTGATGGCTGCCGGCGCCGCAGCCGCGCCGGTTCAGCCCGCCAGCCCGGTCGCGATGCGCACCTCGCCCGTCAGCACCTTGTGAATCGGGCACGCGTTGGCCACGGCCAGCAGCCGTTCGTGCTGGGCCGCATCCAGCGGGCCCTGCAGCGTGATGCTGCGCGCGATGTCGGTGCCGGCGGTGCCGGGCGCGGCGGCGCGCAGCGTCAGGGCCACCTGCACGCCCTCCAGCGGCCACTGCTTGCGCGCGGCGAACATCTTGAGCGTGATGGCGGTGCAGGCGCCCAGGCTGGACAGCAGCAAGGCGTGCGGTGTCGGTCCGGTGTCGCCGCCGCCCTGCACCGCGGGCTCGTCGCCGCTCCAGCGGTGGCCGGCCTCGTCGCGGAACTGGACGGCATAGGGCGTGGCGCCCAGTGTGGCGTGCAGGGTGACATCGGCGGACATGGCGCTCCTTCGGCGGGATGGTGGGCGCCGATGGTGCCACGCCCGCGGGGCGGGCGCGCCGCGTCAGTCGTCGGTGCCGCGCACCACCAGCACGGGCACGCGTGCGTTCTGCAGCACGCGCTGGGTCACGCTGCCCAGCAGCAGCTTCTCGATGCCGCGCCGGCCGTGCGAGCCCATCACGATCAGGTCGGCATCGCAGGTCCCGGCCGTGTTCAGGATGCCTTCCTCGGCGGCGTGGCCTTCCACCGTCGCCGATTCGCACGCCACGCCCGCCGCTTCGGCGATCGCCAAGGCCGCGCCGAGCGCGCCATTGGCATTGGCGGTGGCCGCCTGCAGATACTCGGCCTGGCCCACCGCGCTGTCGGCGCCGACGCCGAGGAACGGATAGATGTCGACCACGTGCACGACGAACACGCCGGCGTCGAACGCACGCGCAAGTTCCACCGCATGGCGCAGCGCGGCCAGCGCGGTCTGCGAGCCATCCACGGGAACCAGGATCTGCTTGTACATGCGGGTCTCCTCAGGGCGAATGGAAAGCCCCAGTTTAGGAGCCCGCCGGCGTGGCCATGCCCTTCAAGCCAGCATGCCTTCGGCGATGCGCGGCGCGGCCACGGGCACCACCAGTTCGTACTCGCACGCCACGGCCTGCTCGATGCGGCTGAACACCGCCGGGATGCGGCAGCTGCCCACATCGCTGGCATCGCGCAGGTGGCCCGCGATCTTGCCGTCGGGATAGATGTGGAAGGCCATGCCCTCGGCGAACTCCGGGTCGGCCCACAGCCGCTGGTTCAGTTCGGCCAGGTACTGCACGTGGTTGAGGGGCTTGCGCTGCATGGCTAGAAACGCTCCAGGTCGGACAGTTCCAGGCAGTCGGTGGGCGCGTTGTCCAGCGCCAGCGAGCGGCCGCCCTCGCCCGCCTGCACCACCTTCAGGCGCGGGCCCAGCGACACATGGTCGCCGTCGCGCAGCAGCGCATGCACCTTGTCGCCCGCATCGATGCGGGCCACGACCTGGTCGATGGCCACGGCATGCGGCTCCTGCTGCCAGGCGCCGCTGCCGTCGCCCTGCCCGAGTTGCACGGCGGTGAGCTGCTGGTTCTGGTAGCGCACGGCGGTCACGCAAAAATGTTCAGGGGTCATGGCATCCTCTTTCGGCTGCGATGGTGCTTGCAGCGCGGCGTGGTGGCTGTCGGCCGGCGTCCTGCAGAGCTGTCGGCAGCGGCCGAGGCACATGTCCGAAAACGGCCAGTCCACCGGCATCCCGCCCCCTATGATCCGGGCCATGGACGCGTCCACCACCTCCCCCGGCGACCCGCTCGACGCAGCCCGCTACCGCGCGCTGGCCGCGCGCGACGCCCGCTTCGACGGCCGCTTCTTCACGGGCGTGACCAGCACCGGCATCTACTGCCGGCCGGTCTGCAGCGTGAAGACGCCGCGGCGCGAGAACTGCCGCTTCTTCGAGCACGCGGCCCAGGCCGAGCGCGCGGGCTTCAGGCCCTGCCTGCGCTGCCGGCCCGAGCTGGCGCCGCAGGTGCTGCCCTGGTCCACGCAGGACGCGTCGGCCACCCTCGCGCAGCAGGCCGCGCGGCTGCTGGACGCGCCCGACGCCTGGCCCGAGGCCGGCCCCACGGTGCAGGCGCTGGCCGAACGGCTGGGCGTGTCCGACCGGCATGTGCGCCGCATCTTCGAGGCGCAGTTCGGCGTCTCGCCGCTGCAGTATCTGCAGACGCGCCGGCTGCTCGCGGCCAAGCAGCTGCTGGCCGACACCGACCTGCCCGTGGCCCAGGTCGCGCAGGCCAGCGGCTTCCACAGCCTGCGCCGCTTCAACGCGGCCTTCGTCGCGCACTACGGGCTCAACCCCGCTGCGCTGCGCCGCGCCGGCGGCGAGCGCGAAGGCCAGGGCAGCCAGGTGCGGCTGGGCTACCGCCCGCCGTACGACTGGCAGGCCATGCTGGCCTTCTTCGCGGCGCGGCAGATTCCCGGCATGGAGACGGTGGCCGACCCCGACGCGGCGTCGCCCGGCATCGCGCGCACACTGGCGCTGCAGGCGGCAGGGCAGCGGCACACGGGCTGGCTGCACATGGCCTTCGCGCCCGAACGCCACCAGCTGCTGCTGCGCGTGTCCGACAGCCTGCGCGCCGTGCTGCCGCTGGTGATCCGGCGGGTGCGGGTGCTGCTCGACCTCGATGCCGACCCGCAGGCCATCCACGCCGTGCTGGGCACGCGCTTTCCCGATGGCGCCGGCCTGCGCGTGCCGGGCTGCATGGACGGCTACGAGCTGGCCGTGCGCGCCGTGCTCGGCCAGCAGATCACGGTGGCGGCCGCGCGCACGCTGGCCAGCCGCCTGGTCACGCGCTTCGGCCAGCCCATCGCCACGCCCGAGCCCGGCCTCACCCACCTGTTTCCCGCGCCGCAGGCGCTGGCCGAGCTGGGCGATGCCGCCGGCGATGCGCTGGGCGGCCTGGGCATCGTGCGCCAGCGCCAGGCGGCCATCGTGGCGCTGTCGCACGCCGTGGCCGGCGGACTCCACCTGCAGCCCGGCGGCGACGTGCCGGCCACCATCGCCGCGCTGAAAGCGCTGCCCGGCATCGGCGACTGGACGGCGCAGTACATCGCCATGCGCGCGCTGCGCTGGCCCGACGCCTTCCCCGCCGGCGACGTGGCACTGCACAACGCACTGGGCGTGCGCGATGCGCCGCACCCCGCGCGTGCGGCCGAGGCCGCGTCCGAACCCTGGAAACCCTGGCGCAGCTACGCCGTCCTGCGCGCCTGGGCCCTGCTGCCGGCGCGCCCCACGAAAACCACCAAGACAACCAAGGAATGACCATGCAGTTCCACCCCTCCACCGTGCACACCCGCATCGACACGCCGCTGGGCGCCATGGTGCTGTCCGCCTCCGATCTTGGCCTGAATGGCGCGTGGTTCGACGGCCAGCGCCACCAGCCCGCACCCGACGCCTGGCCGCAGGCGCCGCAGCACCCGGTGCTGCAGGCCGCGCAGGCCCAGTTGCACGGCTACTTCGGCGGCCGGCGCACGGGCTTCGACCTGCCGCTGGACCTGTCCGGCGGCACGCCGTTCCAGCAGGCCGTCTGGCAGGCGCTGCTGGAGATCGGCGCGGGCGCCACCAGCAGCTACGGCGCGCTGGCCCGGCAGATCGCGCGTCCGGCGGCGGTGCGCGCCGTGGGCGCCGCGGTGGGCCGCAACCCGGTCAGCGTGATCGTGCCCTGCCACCGCGTGCTGGGCCACGGCGGCGCGCTGACCGGCTATGCCGGCGGCCTGCCACGCAAGCAGGCGCTGCTGGCGCTGGAAAGCGCAGAGCTGGAAGTGGCCGCATGAAGGACCAGCGCAGCGCCTGGATCGGCGACTTCGTCCTGCTCTCTGCGCTGTGGGGCGCCTCCTTCCTGTTCATGCGCAACGCCGCGCTCGAACTGGGCCCGCTGCCGACCGCCGCCGCGCGCGTGGGCATCGCGGCGCTGTGCCTGCTGCCGCTGCTGTGGCGGCGCGGCCTGTGGCCCGATCTCGTGCGCCACCACCGGCCGGTGCTGTTCGTGGGCCTGCTCAACTCGGGCATCCCGTTCGCGCTGTATTCGTACGCGGTGCTGTCGATCTCCACTGGCCTGTCGGCCATCCTCAACGCCACCGTGCCGCTGTTCGGTGCCGTCGTGGCCTGGGCCTGGCTGCGCGAGCGGCCCGGCGCCTCGCGCAGCCTCGGGCTGGCGCTGGGTTTCGTGGGCGTGGCGCTGCTGGCCTGGAACAAGGCCAGCTTCACGCCCAAGGCCGGCGCCGCCGCCACCGGCTGGGCCGTGCTGGCGTGCCTGCTGGCTTGCATCTGCTATGCCCTCGCCGCCAGCTTCACCAAACGCTACCTGGGCGACGTCAAGCCGCTGGTGCTGGCGGCCGGCAGCCAGCTGGGCGCCACGCTGGGCCTGGCGCTGCCGGCGCTGTGGCTATGGCCCGGCCAGACACCGAGCCTGAAGGCGCTCGCCAGCCTGGCGGCCGTGGGCGTTCTGTGCACGGCGCTGGCCTACATCCTGTTCTTCCGCCTCATCGCCAAAGTGGGGCCGGCGCGCACGCTGACCGTGACCTTCGTGGTGCCGGTGTTCGGCGTGCTGTACGGCACGCTGCTGCTGGGCGAGGCGCTGACGCCGGCGATGCTAGGGTGTGGCGCGGTGATCCTGTGCGGGACGTCCCTCGCCACCGGCGTGGTGCGGCTGCCGACGCGCAAGTAAGCCTTCAGCGTCCGTAACACGTGGCAACAACTTGCTGGTTTGCAGCAATGGCCTGGATGGAGGCCTCGCTGGCACAGTAGGTGCTTCCCACGTCGCCCTGTGCTCCATGTTGGGGCACAGATTTCCTGTCCCGAGGTCCATCCATTCCAATGAAATCAACAACACGTACCCCTCTCTGGATCGCCACCCCGATTGCAGTCGCTCTCGCCCTCGTCGCTTGCGGCGGCGATGGAGATGATCTGGTCGTCGACACGAACCCGAGCAGCTGCTCACTGGCCAACGGCAGCGGGACGCCCATCACTGTGGGGTCGGGACTGGCCGGCGACCCGGCGGCACCCGAGCCGGCCTCGGACTACCGCCTCGGCTACAAGGCCAAAAACTCCAACAGCTACATGGTGGTGGCCAACACGCCACTCGCGGTGAAGGCTGGATGCGAGGTGCTCAAGGCCGGTGGCACGGCCGCAGACGCCGCCATCGCCGTGCAGGCCGTGCTCGGGTTGGTCGAACCCCAGTCGAGCACCCTCGCCGGCAGCGCCTTCATGATGTACTACGACGCCGGGAGCAAGAAGATCACGGCCTACGACGGCCGTGAAACCGCGCCCGCCGCGGCAACGAACTTCTACCTGGCCCGCCAGGAACAGGCAGATGCAGGGTCGCCGCGCCCAGTTCCGGACGCCCGCCGCAGCGGCCGCTCGATTGGCGTTCCAGGCGTGATGCGCATGATGGAGATGGCGCACAAGGAGCACGGAAAGCTGAAATGGAACCAGCTCTTCGATGAAGGCATCGACCTGGCAACGAACGGCTACATCATTCCAAGGCGCATGGGCGATGCGATCAACAGCACGGCAGCCGACCTGCGCCGCGACGCCAACGCCGTGGCCGCCTTCTTCAACGCCGATGGCACGCCCAAGAAGGCCGGCGACACCAACAAGAATCTGCCCTATGCCGACACCCTGAAAGCGCTGGCCACTCAAGGCGCCAATGCCTTGCACACAGGGCCGATCGCCGAGGCCATCGTGGCCAAGGTGGCGCAGAGCGTGGGCGACGACGCCGCCCGTACGCCGATCACCCCGGGCCTCATGACCCTGTCTGACCTGGCAGGCTACCAACCCAAGAAGCGCGATCCGGCCTGCATCACCTACCGCGCCTACTACGTTTGCTCCATGGCGCCGCCGTCCTCCGGCGGCATCGCGATCGCGCAGTCCCTGGGCATCCTGGAGAACTTCACGATGTCGGGCTACGGCCCCACCAACCCCGAGAACGAGGGCGGCATACCCAGCGTCATGGGCGTGCACCTGGTGTCCGAGGCCAACCGCCTGGCCTACGCCGACCGCGACAAGTACGTGGCCGACACGGACTACATCCCGCTGCCCGGCAGTGGCCTGGCGACCATGCTCGACAAGAACTACCTCAAGAGCCGCGCCAACCTGATCAGCATGACCCGCAGCATGGGCACCGCACAGCCGGGTGACCTGGGCAACGTGCCGCTGGGCCGGGACACCTCGACGGAAGCGGGCACCACGCATTTCTCCATCGTCGATGCCTACGGCAATGTGGCCTCGGTCACCTCGACGGTGGAGTCGAGCATGGGCTCTTTCCACATGACCAACGGCTTCCTGCTGACCAACCAGCTGACCGACTTCTCGGTCCAGCCGACCGACAGCACCGGCACTCTGGTCGCCAACCGCATTGCCCCGGGCAAGCGGCCGCGCAGCACCATGGCACCCACGCTGGTGTTCCGCGGTGCCGACACGAGCGACTTCATGATGGCCACCGGCTCACCGGGCGGCGGCACCATCATCCAGTACGTGCTCAAGACCGTGGTCGGCGCGCTCGACTGGGGCCTGGATGCGCAGCAGGCCACCTCGCTGGTGGACTTCGGCGCTACCAACAGCGTTACGACCAACGTGGACGGCTCGAACTTCCGCAGGGCTGCCAACCCCAATGCCACGCTGGACCTCTCGGGATTGGTGAGCGGCCTGCAGGCCCTGGGCCACACGGTGAACACCGGTGCCCAGTCCAGCGGCATCTCCACCGTGATGCGCGTCCAGAAGGACGGCAAGTGGGTGCTGCAAGGCGGCGTGGACCCACGCCGCGAGGGCATCGTGCTGGGCGACGGCGCCCTGTGACGCCAGAGGGCTCTTCGCCCTCTTCACCCCAACGCAAGGCCCGGCAACGGGCCTTGCGCGTTTCTGCCCGCTCTGCGCGGGCTTTCGCCGTCCCTCCCGCTCACACCGCCTTCATCGCCAGCAAGGCCCGCAGCGTCACCTGCGTCGCACCGTCGTCCAGCCTGGCCCGGTGCGCGATGCCCAGTGCCCGCGACAGGGCCGGCCGCAGCGGCCGCATGCTGATGCGCGGTTCGGGCGGCGGCGCGCCCGCTTCGTGCGGCAGCAGCGCGGCGCCATAGCCCGCGGCCACGAGGCTCTTCATCGCGTCGTTGTAGTTCAGCTCGATGCGCGCCTGCGGCCGCTCGCCGGCGGCGGCGAACCATTCGGCGGTCTGGCGCGACAGCCGCGTGCCGCGGTCGTTGGCGATCAGGGGCCGGGCGGCGAGCCAGGCCGGCGTCACATGCCGCGGCGGATTCCAGCCGGTCGGGATGAACGCGAGCACGGGGTCCTTGCGCCAGGCCTGCACGCGCAGGCCGCGCTGCACCGGCTGCGGCAGCGCGACGATGCCGATGTCCAGGCTGCCGGCGGCCAGCCGCGCCAGGGCTTCCACGCTGGTCACCACCGCAACCTGCACGTCGATCTCGGGGTGCCGCGCCGCCAGGGCCTCCAGCGCTTGCGGCAGCAGGTGCGCCAGCGCGCCGGTGGACGCCCCCAGGCGCACGCGGCCGCCGCGCGCGGCGATCTGGGCCTGGACGGCCTGCAGCAGGTCGTCGGCCTCGGCCAGCAGCCGCCGCGCCTTGTCGATCAGCAGGCTGCCGGCGGATGTCGGCGTCACGCCCGAGGGCGCGCGGTGCAGCAGGCGCGTGCCGAGGCGGGCTTCGAGCTGCGCCACGTGCAGCGTGACGGTGGGCGGCGCCAGGTGCAGTGCCTTGGCCGCCTTGGCGAAGGAGCCGAGGTCGGCCACGGCCAGCAGCGTGCGCAGGCGGTCGAGGTTGATTTCGCGCATCGTGCAGCGCCCAGGGGGCGCAGGGTGATTCAGGATTCGTGCATGGCGAGTTTGTCAGATTCAACTGGCCTGCACGCGCCGCACGCTGCACCATGCGCCCCGAACCCCACCGGAGCAGCCCCATGACCCCTCTCGTTTTCATCGATGGCGACCAAGGCACGACCGGCCTGCAGGTGCGGCAATGGCTGGCCGGCCGGACCGACCTGCGCGTGCTGCAGCTGCCGCCCGCACACCGCAAGAGCGCCGCCCACCGCGCCGAGGCGCTGAACGACTGCGACGTCGCCTTGCTGTGCCTGCCGGACGAGGCCGCGCGCCAGGCCGTGGCGCTGGTGCGCCGCCCCGGCGTGCGCGTGATCGACGCCAGCTCCGCGCACCGCACCGCGCCGGGCTGGGTCTATGGCCTGCCGGAGCTGGACGCCGAACAGGCCGGCCGCATCGCCAGCGCAAGGCGCGTCAGCAACCCCGGCTGCTACCCGACCGGCGCCGTGGCCCTGCTCCGGCCGCTGGTCGACGCCGGGCTGCTGCCGGCCGACCATCCGCTGGCCATCCACGCGGTGTCGGGCTACTCCGGGCGCGGGCGCGCCGGGCTCGACGACCACGAGGGCGCAGCGGCCGCCACCGCGGCGCCGTTCCAGGTCTACGGCCTGGGGCTGCAGCACAAGCACGTGCCCGAGATCCAGCAGCATGCGGGCCTGGCGCATGCGCCGGTGTTCGTGCCGGCCTACGGCCACTACCGGCAAGGCATCGTGCTGACCATCGCGCTGCACCTGCGCCTGCTGCCCGCCGGCGTGACGGCCGCGCGTCTGCACGCCGCGCTGGCGGCGCGCTACGCGGGGCAGGCCTGCATCGAACTGCAGCCGCTGGGCGCCGATGCCGATGCGCAGCGGCTCGACCCGCGCGCGCTGAACGGCAGCAACCGCCTGCGTCTGGCGGTGTTCACGCAGGAGCGCACGGGCCAGGTGCTGCTGTCTGCGGTGTTCGACAACCTGGGCAAGGGGGCCGCCGGTGGCGCGGTGCAGAACCTGGGGCTGATGCTGGGCCTGTCGGCGCCATGGCAGCTGCAGGCCGAGGCCCCGGCACAGGCCCAGGCCCAGACGCACGGCGGCCTGCTCGCCGCCTGAAAGGCAAGCGCGCGAGCGGCTGGGTCGGCGCGCGCGCCGCTCAAGCGCTCAGCGCTCAGGAACCCAGACGTCCAGGCCCTCAGGCCGGCTCCAGCAGCAGCGCGCCTCGCGCCGATGCCTGCGTGCGGAACACCGCCACGCCCTCGACCAGCGCGCCGGCCTGGCTGCGCAGGCTGCCCGCGGCGGCGGCCATCTGCTCGACCAGCGCGGCGTTTTGCTGCGTGGTCTGGTCCATCTGCGTGACGGCCTCGCCGACCTGGGCCACGCCCTGCGATTGCTCCTGGCTGGCAGCACTGATCTCGCCGATCAGGTCGGACACGCGGCGCACGGCGGCCAGCAGCTCCTGCATGGTGGTGCCGGCCTGGCCGGCCAGCGCGTTGCCGGCGTCGACGCCCTGCACGCTGTCGGTGATGAGCGCCTTGATCTCCCTGGCCGCGTCGGCGCTGCGCTTGGCCAGGATGCGCACCTCGCTGGCGACGACCGCGAAGCCGCGGCCGTGCTCGCCCGCGCGCGCGGCCTCCACGGCGGCGTTGAGCGCCAGGATGTTGGTCTGGAACGCGATCGCGTCGATCACGCCGATGATGTCGGCGATGCGGCCCGACGCGGCATGGATGCCCTGCATGGTCCGGACCATCTGCGCGACGACGGCGCCGCCCTGCTCGGCCACGCTGCTGGCGCTGGCCGCCAACTGGCTGGCCTGGCGCGCGGTGTCGGCGTTCTGGCGCACGGTGGCGGTCATCTGCTCCATCGAGGCCGCGGTCTGCTGCAGCGCGCTGGCCTGGCTCTCGGTGCGCGCAGAGAGATCGTTGTTGCCCTGGGCGATCTCGGCGCTGGCGGTGGCCACGCCGTCGGCATTGCCGCGCACGCGCACCACCACCTGGGTCAGCTGCTCGCGCATGCGCAGCAGCGCGGCGATCAGCCGGCCGACCTCGTCCGTGCCGTGCGCGATGCCCGGGCCGGCCAGGTCGCCCTGCGCCACGGCGCCCGCCAGCGCGACGGCCTGCGCCAGCGGCCGCGTGATGGAGCGCACGAACGCGGCCATCAGCCCGCCGGCGAGCAGCAGCGCCACTGCCAGCGCCAGGCCGGTCCACAGCAGCGCGCGGCGCTGGTCCACGATGCGCTGCTGCAGCGCCGCGTCCAGGCTGGCCATGGCCAGCGTGTTGAGTGCGTACAGGCCGTCGATGGTCCGGGTGAAGTCGTCGAAGTAGGCCTGGCCGGGCAGCGTGAGCGTGGCGGCCTGCAGCAGTTCGCGCTCGGCCAGCTGCAGCGTGGCGCTGATGCGCTCGGCCTGCTGGCGCGCCGGCGCCTGCAGTGCCTCGCGCAGGCCGGCGTCGGCCGCGGTGGCGCGCGCGAAGTTGCGAAAGGCCTCGCCCTGCAGCTCGAGCACGCGCTCGCGCAGCGACTGCAGCAGCGCGCGGCCGGGCGGCGGCAATTCGCCGCGCGCGAGGAAGGACGCGCCCTGCGCCCGCATCACGCCCAGCTTCTCGCCCAGCATGGGGGCCTGCACCAGCGAGGCCTGGATCAGCGCCTGCAGCGCGGGGTCGGGCTCCACCGTGAGCCGGAAGCTCTGCAGCAGTTCCTCGCCGATGCGCATGGTGGCGGCGACGAGGGCGGTGTGCCGCGCGGTGCTCTGCGGCGCCTCCAGGCTGCGCGCGGCCACCTCGGACTCCAGTTGCTGCCAGGTCTGGCGCACCTGGCCAAAGGCCTGGCGCTGCGCGGCCGGCACATCGGCTTCGGCGAAGCGCGCGTCCGCGGCCTCCAGGGCCTTGGCCACCGCGTCGCGCGCGGCCGGGCGGCGCGCGGCCAGCACCTCGTTGCCGCTGAGCATGCTGGCCGACAGGCCGCGGTGCACCTGCATCCACTGCACGGTCTGGTTGAGCGCGGCCAGCGGCGCGGCGCCGCGGGCTTCGTGGCTGGCCTGCTGCAGCGTCTGCAGCGCGCCGCGGGTGTAGAGCCAGCTGGGCAGCAGGCACATGAGCACGCCGATCAGCGCGAGGATGGCGAATTTCTGGAAGAGGGACAGGCGTTGGAGCATGCGGCGGGACCCGCAAGTTCCAAGCCACGGCCGAGCCGCACAGCGCGGTTCAGGAACCGCCTGTCGGCGCGCCGGCCAGCGCCGCGGCCTGGCGCGGCAGGCGGCCGGCCCAGGTGGCGTCCTGCCGGCACGGCGCGTAGGCGTCGTTCGCGATGCGGTAGATGCGCGTGGACACGTCCATGAGCCCCAGCACCGAGTGGAAGTAGTCGTCGTGCGAGACCCGCGCGTCGGCACGCGCGCGCAGGCAGCCGTCCGACAGCGCCGTGGCCTGCGCGAAGCCGGTCGACAGCCAAGTGATCCAGGGCACATGCTTCTGCACGTCGGGCGCGATGGCATAGGGCATGCCGTGCAGGTACAGGTTGTTCTCGCCCAGCGATTCGCCATGGTCGGACACGTACATCAGCGCGTTGTCGGTGCCCGTGGGGTTGCGCCGCAGCCAGGCGATGGCCTCGCCCAGGAACTGGTCGGTGTAGGCGATGGAGTTGTCGTAGGCGTTGCGCAGCGCCTGGGGATCGCAGTCCTGCAGCGCATTGCTCGTGCACTCGGGCAGGAAGCGCTTGGCCGAGGCCGGCGAGCGGTGGGCGTAGGCCGGGCCGTGGCTGCCCATCTGGTGCAGCACCACCACGGTGCCGCGCGCGCGGCGCGCCGGGTCCAGCGTGGCCAGGCGGGCCTGCAGCTGCTCCAGCATCGCGCCGTCCAGGCACTCGCCGCCGCTGCACAGTGGGCTGGCGGCGGTGGTGTCGGTGGCGCCGTTCGGCACCCGGTCGCACACGCCCTTGCAGCCGGACTGGTTGTCCAACCACAGCACGGCCAGGCCGGCACGCTGCAGCACGTCGAGCAAGGTCTCGTAGTTGCCGCTGCGGTGCAGGTACTCCTCGCGCGGCAGGTGCGAGAACATGCAGGGCAGCGACTCGGCCGTGCTGGTGCCGCAGGACCACGCGTTGCGGAAGCTCAGCACCTGCTCGCGCTCCAGCGCGGGCGTGGTCGGCCGGTCGTAGCCGTTCAGCCCGAAATGGTCGCTGCGCGCGGTCTCGCCCAGCACCAGCAGCAGCAGGCGCGGCCGCGCGCCTGGGGCGGTGCCGGCCGGCGTGGCAAGCGCCAGCTGGGCATCCTCGCCCAGCGGCTGCAGCGGGCCGGCCTCGTGCTGGAAGGGCCGCGCCGCCAGCCGCGCGACCGACACCAGGCTGGACACCGGATTGACGAGGTAGCGCAGGTCCTTGTTGTTGCGGCTGGCGGAAGCGAGCGGCTGGAACATGGCCAGCACCAGCGCGGCCAGCGCCAGCAGGGCCGCGAGCGAGAACGCCGGGTTGCGCCAGAGCTGGCGCCGCACCGCGCCGTAGGCCACGGGCTGGCGCCAGACCAGCCAGGCCGGCAGCACGGCCAGCACCAGCACGCCGGCCAGCAGCTGCCAGTTCAGCAGCGCGCCGGCTTCGCGCCAGTCGGTCTGCATGGCGTTGACCAGCATGCCGGGGTCGATCAGCACGCCGTAGCTGCCCATGAAGTGCCGCGCCAGCGCCGTGCTGAACAGCAGCAGCACGAGCATGGGCTTGAGCGTGGGCCGCCAGGCGAACAGGCCGAGCAGCGCGGCCAGCAGCGCCCAGATGGCCAGCCACAGCGTGGCGCCGAAGGCCAGGCCACGGCCGCCGGCGAGCAGGCCCAGCTCGGACAGGCGCTGCCACAGCGCACCGTTGCCCAGCAGGGTCATCCACAGGCTGGCGGCCAGCACCAGCCACAGGGGCGAAACCGGACGGCGCGTGATGCGGAGACCTTCGGCGGTGCGCGCTTGCCGGGCGCGGCGCGGCACGGCGCTCATGCCATCGCTCCTTGCATGTCGGTCCGCACACGCGCGAACGCGGCGTCCACGGCCCAGCCCACGGCCGCGCAGATCCAGGCCGTCCACAGCGTGTGGCTCATGAAATGGGCGCCGCGCAGCTGCTGCGCGAGGCCCAGCACCAGGCCCGTGGCGATGGCCACGGCCAGCCAGGCCGTGGCCAGGCGCGGCAGGTCGCGCCGTAGCGCGAACCAGCCCGCGACGTAGGCGAAGCCGGCGCTGGCATGGCCGGCCGGAAAGCAGCGCCCGGCGCCGCCGTCTTCCTGCAGCCAGCCCAGCCAGTGCGACTGGTAGCGGGCCACGCCGCCGAAGGCCGCGAGGTCCCAGGGGCAGCTGGTGTGGCTGCCCGACTTGATCAGCGAGACCATGCCCGTGGCCAGCAGGCCCGACAGCGCCAGCTGCAGGCGCCGTGCGAAGGGCAGCCGGCGCAGCGGCCCGACCGGCGAGGCCACGGACAGGCACAGCAGGAGTCCCAGGCCCCAGGCCAGTTGGCGCGCGCCGTCGTGCAGCACATGGTTGAGCCACCAGTTGCCCCGCAGCGCGAAGCCGTCCGCGCCGCCCATCCGTTGGGCCAGGGCCAGGTCCCAGCCGCCGGCGTCCCACAGCAGCGGCAGCGCCAGCAGGGCCAGCACCACGATGCCGGGGCCTTTGATTCCGTGTCGATCTTGCATGCCGGCGAGCTTCGTGCCGCTCACTTAAGGAACCCTTAAGAGCGCTCGGCACAATGGCGGCATGCGTGTTCTTGTGGTGGAAGACGATCCGGGCATCGCCCAGGGCCTGCGCCTGACGCTGGGCCAGCACGGCTGGGCGGTCGATTGCGTCGGCAGCCTGGAGGCGGCCTGGTCGGCGCTGCGCGTGGAGCCCTTCGACGCCGTGCTGCTGGACCTGGGCCTGCCCGACGGCGACGGCGCCACGCTGCTGCAGCGCCTGCGCCACGCGCCGACCGGCAGCCGGCCCGACCCGGCCACGCCGGTGCTGATCATGACCGCGCGCGACCAGGTGGCCTCGCGCATCACGGGCCTGGACATGGGCGCCGACGACTACCTGGGCAAGCCCTTCGACGCGCACGAACTGGCGGCCCGGCTGCGCGCCGTGTGCCGCCGTGCCGCCGGCCGCCCGCAGCCGCTGCTGTGCCGCGGCACGCTGGAGCTGGACCCGGCGGCGCGCCAGGTGCGCCAGGACGGCCGCGCGGTGGACCTGTCCACGCGCGAGTTCGGCGTGCTGCTCACGCTGCTGCAGGCCAGCCCGCGCGTGCTCTCGCGCCAGCAGATCGAGGCCAGCCTGTACAACTTCGACCAGGCGCTGGAGAGCAACGCCATCGAGGTCCACGTGCACCACCTGCGCAGGAAGCTCGGCGACGGCCTGATCCAGACCATGCGCGGCGTCGGCTATTTCGTGCCCGAGGACGTGCGCAAGTGACGCGCCGGCCCTCGCTGCAGCGCCAGCTGCTGGCCTGGACGCTGGGCGCGCTGGTCGTGGTCTGGTCGGTGTTCATGCTGGTCGGCTACCACACCGGCGTGGAAGAAGCCGACGAACTCACCGACGGCCACCTGGCCAGCGTGGCCTCGCTGCTGCTGTCGCAGCCCGGCACCGTGTTCGAGCAGCGGCCCGATGCCGCACCCTTGGGCGTGTCGCCCAGCCTCAAGGCGCACGACTACCAGCAGTCGCTCAGCGTGGCGGTCTGGAACGCGGACGGCGCGCTGCTGACCAGCACCGGCCCGGCGCCGCTGCCGCCCGCCGACGCGCCCGAAGGCTTCTCCACGCTGCAGCTGGGCCAGCCGGCCCAGGCCTGGCGCGTGTTCGTGCGCTGGGACGGTGCGCGCCATGAACGCAAGGTCGCCGTGCTGCTCAGCGTGCAGGAACGCGACGAGCTGGCTGAGGACATCGCCGAGCAGGTGGCCACGCCCGGCCTGTGGCTGCTGCCCATCGTCACGCTGGTGCTGACGCTGGCCGTGCGGCGCGGCCTGCGCCCGCTGCTGGACCTGAGCGCGCGCGTGCGGGCGCTGGACATCCACCATGCCAGCCGGCTGCAGGCGCCGGCGCACGCCGAGTTCCAGGCCATGGTGGAGTCGATCCAGACGCTGGCGGCGCGCTACCAGACCGCGCTGGTGCACGAGCGCGAGCTGGCCGACACCTTCGCGCACGAGCTGCGCACGCCACTGTCCTCGCTGCGGCTGCACGCCGCCTCGCTGCGCGGCACGCTGAAGCCGGAGCAGCGCCAGGCCGCGCTGCTGCAGGTCGAGGCCGATGCCGCGCGCACCGCGGCCATCATGGACGACCTGCTGGCCCTGGCCCGGGCCGGCCGGGCCCAGCTGGCCGAGGCCGCCCAGCCGCTGGACCTGGCGGCACTGGCCCGCCGGATCGCGGCCGAGCAGGCCCAGGAGGCGTTCGACGGCGTGCACGAGCTGGCGGTCGACGCGCCGGCCGAATGCATGGCCAACGGCCACCCGGTGCTGCTGGAGATCGCGCTGCGCAACCTGGTCGTCAACGCGCTGGGCCACACGCCGCCGGGCACGGCCGTCGAGATCCGCGTGCAGGCCGACCCACCCGCGCTGCAGGTGCGCGACAACGCCGCCAGCGTGCTGCACCCCACCGACCGCCGCCGCAGCGGCGCCGTGCTGGGCCTGGGGCTGGGCCACCAGGTCGTGCGGCGCGTGGCCGCCGTGCATGGCGGCACCTTCGCCACCACCGGGCCGGACGCCGACGGCTGGCGCTGCGACACCCTCACGCTGGGCACTGCGCCCGGCCATCCACCCTCCCCACCGTGACCCAAGACCGCTCCACCCCGCCCGCGCCCTCGTTCGACAACCCGCACAAGCGCCGCCATGGCCCCGTGCGCCTGTGGCATGCGCTGCTCTATTCGCTGGAGGGGCTACGCGCCGGCTGGGCCGAGAAGGCCTTCCGGCTGGAGGCCCAGCTGTCGCTGGTGCTGCTGCCGCTGGCCTTCTGGCTCGGCCGCGGCTGGGTCGAGGTGGCGCTGCTGGTGGGCAGCGTGGTGGCGGTGCTGGTGGTGGAGCTGCTCAACACGGCCGTCGAATCGGCCATCGACCGGCTCGGCCCGCAGTGGCATGCGCTGTCCAAGCGCGCCAAGGACCTGGGCAGCGCGGCCGTGCTGCTGGCGCTGCTGTTCTGCGTCGGGGTCTGGGTGGCGGCGCTGGTGGCGCGGCTGGGTTGACCGGGGCTCAGCGCAGCCGCGCGCCGTCGCGCACCGACTCGATCGCGCCGTTGTACAGGCGCACGATGCCCAGGAAGTTGCCGGGGCCGCGGTCGTAGGTCCACTCCTCCATGGGCACGCACTGGTTGGCCAGCACGGCGCCCGGGCCGTCGCCGCGGTAGGGCGTGACGATCCAGCCCAGTTGCAGCATCGGCACGCAGACCGGCTGGCGGTACACCGGTTCGCCGCACTTGTGCAGCAGCGCCACCGGCGATTCGCCCTTGCCCACGAGGTGGCCATTGCAGCGCATGGACGGCGAGGCCTGGGCCGCGGGCGCGGCCAGCGCCGCCAGCGCAGCCAGGATCGGCAAGGCCGCCAGGGTGCGCCATGCCGCCGGCACGCGTGCGGGCGGACGGGTCCGGGGCGGTGGAGTCGGGTGCGGCATGGCACGAGCATATCCCTGCCGCGCGTGCTCATCGCGCTGGAGCCACTCGCAGGACACGGAACCGGCTCGCGGCTGCTGGCCGCACGGCCGCGGAGCAGGCCAAGCGCGTGCACCCGCGGAACCGGCTTGCCCGGCCGCCGGGTGCGCCGCCGTGAGGGGTATCGGATGGCGACACGCAGTGCGCCAGCCAAACGGGGTGGATTCGTTTACCGCCGCGCGCGCCAGCCCAGCAACTCGTTGCCCACCAGCGCCAGGATCACCAGCGAGCCGCCCGCCAGCACCGAGGGCCCGGGCTGCTCGCCCGCACCCAGCCAGGCCAGCGCGATGCCGAAGATCACCTCCAGCAGCGCCAGCAGCGAGACCTCGGGCGCCGCCAGCACGCGCGCGCAGCGCACCGCCAGCACGCAGGGAATGGCCAGCTGCACCACGCCCAGCAGCGCCAGCAGGCCGACGTCGTGCGCCGTGGCCGTGAGCGGCAGGGCGGCCGGCAGCGTGGTCAGCGAGGACAGCAGCGCGCCCACCAGCACGGCCGGCACCAGGTCGAGGTCGCGGCCGGACGCATGGCTGCGCTGCACCACGGTCCAGTTCACGGCCGCGGCCACCGGCACGCACAGCGCCACCAGCGTACCGGTCAGCACGCCGCCCTCGCCCAGGCCGAGCTGCGTGCCGTACATCCAGGCGATGCCGATGCCGGCCAGCACGATGGCCAGCCAGGTGCGCGGCGCCAGCCGGTGGCCCAGCGCGAAGCGCGCCACCAGCGCCGTGAACAGCGGCCCGAGCGCCATGGTCACGAGCACGTTGGCCACGCTGGTCAGCGTCAACGCGAGCATGAAGGCCGTGAACATCACGCTCCAGCACACGCCGGAGACCCACAGCGCCCAGCCGGCCGCGCGCATGCGCGCCAGCAGCGCCCGGCCCTGCAGCGCCGGCAGCAGCACCAGCAGCGTGAGCAGCGTGAAGAAGCTGCGCCAGAAGGTGACCTCGAAGCCCTCGGCCGCCTGCAGGTGCCGCGTGACCACCCCGGCGATCGACCACATCAGCGTCACGAGGACCATGAGGAACAGGGCGCGGGTATGGGTCAGCTGCATGGGTTCTTGTCTCCGGCCAGGCATCGGCCGGGCGCGATTGTGCTGCAGCCGGCAGCGTGCGCCGCCGCTCGGAACGGTGCTTGCAACATCCACCGGCCCGCGCCCCATCGTGTCGGAAGCACCCGCTCAGGCGGCCAGCGGCGCCAGGGCCTCGCGCATGGTGCGCGCCACCAGCTGCTGGCGCTCGCGCGGCATGCGCGCCAGCGTGCTGGCCAGGCTGATCGCGGCCACCGGCTCGCCGCGCGCATCGCGCACCGCCATGCCCACCGCCAGCACGTTGCGCGTGGCGTGGTTGCCGATCACCGACCAGCCGCGCTCGCGCGTGGCGCGCACCAGCAGGTGCAGCCGCTCGGCCGTCATGCCGCCGTAGGCACCCAGCACGGGCGCGTTGGCGGCGACGATCTGCTGCACCTGGGCGTCCGGCAGCGCCGACAGCAAGGCCAGCCCGGCCGCGCCCACGCCCAGCGGCTGGCGCGTGCCCACCTGGATCACCAGCACCTGCACCGGGTGGGTGCCGACCTCGCGCGCGATGCAGTGCGAATGCGGCCCCTCGCGCACGATGGCGAAGGCGGCATCGCCGTAGGCCGCGCTGACCTGTGCCAGCACCGGCTGCAGCCGCACCGCCATGTTGGGCTGGGCGGGGGCTGCCGCCGTGCGGCCCAGCCGCGGCCCCGCCGCATAGCGGAATCGGCCCGCCGCGGCCACGTAGCCGGCCGCCTGCAGCGTGGCCAGCAGCCGGTGCACGGTGGCCCGCTCGAGCCCGCAGGCGCGGCACAGCTCGACCACGCGCAGGCCCTCGGGGCCGGCATCGAGCACCGCGTCCAGCAGCTGCAGCCCGCGCCGCAACGCACGCGCACCGGTGGCATCGGCGGGAGAAACGTCCGCACTGTGGACGTTCTGGTTCGTGCTGGGGCGGGCCATGGCGAAGAATTCCGGCGGTCGGGAGCGATGCCGCGCAGTGTGCCGCAGCCCCGGCCGCACCATCCAACCCAAGGAGACAACATGAACCACCGCCATCCTTCGCGCCGCCGCTTGCTGGCCTGTGCCACCGGCCTGGCCTGCCTGGCCGCCCTGCCCGCCCACGCCGAGACCTGGCCCGCCAAACCCGTGCGCCTGGTGGTGGGCTACGCGGCAGGCGGTGCGACCGACGTGGTCACCCGGCTGGTCGGCCAGAAGATGGGCGAGCTGCTGGGCCAGCCGGTCATCGTGGACAACCGCACGGGTGCCAACAGCAACGTCGGTGCCGAGGTGGTGGCCCGCGCCCCCGCCGACGGCTACACGCTCTACGTCTACACCATCGCCAACACCATCAACGCCTCGCTGTACGGCAAGCTGGGTTACGACCCGCGCAAGGACTTCGCGCCCATCGGCCTCATAGCCAAGATCCCGAACATCCTGGTGGTGTACCCGGGCCTGCCGGTCAAGACGGTGGACGAGTACCAGCGCTTCGCCAAGGCCGAGAAGAACGGCATCACCTTCGCGTCCTCGGGCAGCGGCTCGTCCATCCACCTGTCAGGCGAGATGTTCAAGATGCAGACCGGGCTCAACATGCTGCACGTGCCCTACCGCGGCAGCGCGCCGGCCGTGGCGGACCTGCTGGGCGGCCAGGTGCAGTCGATGTTCGACAACGCGCCCTCGGCGCTGCCGCACGTGCAGTCGGGCAAGCTGCGCGCCATCGCCGTGACCAGCGCGCAGCGCCTGCCCATGCTGCCCGACGTGCCGACGTTGGCCGAGTCCGGCTTCCCGGGCCTGGACGTGCAGTCCTGGTTCGGCCTGGCCGCGCCGGCCGGCACGCCGGCGCCCGTCGTGGCCCGGCTCAACCAGGCGCTGAACCAGGCGCTGGAGACGCCGGAGGTGAGAAAGCGCCTGCAGGACCTGGCGGCCACGCCCGCCGCCGGCACGCCGGCGCAGATGCGCGCCTTCGCCGACGCCGAGATCGCACGCTGGCAGGCGGTGGTCAAGGCCTCGGGCGCCTCGGTCGAGTAAGCCTGCCCACCCCGCACCGGAACACGCCATGTACCCCATCGATTTCTTCTGGCGCGCCGCCACCCGCTGGCCCGGGCGCACCGCCATCGACGCGCCCGAGGGGCTCGTCACCTACGCCGAGCTGGCCGGACGCGTGCGCGCACTGGCGGCCGCGCTCCAGGCCGTCGACCCGGCGCCGCAGAGCCGCGTGGGCATCTGCGCGCACAACAGCGTGGCCCACATCGCCGCGCTGCTGGCGGTGCTCGCCAGCGGCAAGGTCTGGGTGCCGCTGAACCCCAAGAGCACGCGGCCGGAACTGCGCCGCCTGGTGGACGCCACCGGCCCCAGCATCCTCGTGCTGGACGCCGACTGCGCCGATCTGCTGGAAGGCGCGCCCGGCCACCGGCTGTGGACCGATGCGGCGCCTGACGGCGGCGACACCGTGGCCACGCTGCTCGCCCGCCATGCCGGCGCGCCGCAGCCCGCGATCGCGCTGCCGGACGACGCCACCCAGGCCATCAAGTTCACGGGCGGCACCACCGGCGCGCCCAAGGGCGTGATGCAGCCCTACCGCGCCTGGATGGCCAACATCGCCAACCAGATCCACTGCTGGGGCTTCGACGAGCACGAGCGCTACGTGCTGGCCGCGCCCGTCACGCACGGCACCTCCACCTACCTGCTGCCCATCCTGGCCCAGGGTGGCTGCCATGTGCTGCTGGACGGCAGCGGTGCGCAGGCCGTGCGCCAGGCCTTCCGCGAACGCGGCGGCACGGTGGCCTTCATGCCGCCCACGCTCATCTACATGCTGATGGCGCTGCCGGGCGCGCAGCGGGCCGACTTCCCGCAGCTGCGCCGGCTGATCTACGGCGGCGCGCCCATGCCGCCCGAGAAGATCCGCGAGGTGCGCGCCTTCTTCGGCCCGGTGCTGGCCACCACCTACGGCCAGACCGAGGCGCCACAGATCCTGACCGTGCTGCAGCCAGAGGATTTCGAGGACGAGCGCAACTGGGCCTCGGTCGGCCGCACCGCCTGGTTCAGCGACGTGGCCATCATGGCGCCGGACGGCCGGCTGCTGCCCAGCGGCGAGGTGGGCGAGGTGGTGGCGCGCGGCGATCTCGTCATGAGCGGCTACTGGCGCCTGCCCGACAAGACCGCCGAGACGCTGGTGGACGGCTGGCTGCACACGGGCGACCGCGGCCTCATCGACGAACGCGGCATGCTCTACCTGAAGGACCGGCTCAAGGACATGGTCATCACGGGCGGCTTCAACGTCTACCCGATCGAGGTCGAGAACGCGCTGGGCCAGCACCCGGCCGTGCACGAATGCGCGGTCTTCGGCGTGCCCGACGACAAGTGGGGCGAGGCGGTGCAGGCGGCCGTGCAGCTGCGCCCCGGCCGGCAGGCGGGCGAGGCCGAACTGATGGCCTTCGTGCGCGAGCGGCTGGGCCCGGTGGCCACGCCCAAGCGCATCCATTTCCACGCCAGCCTGCCGCGCTCGCCGGTGGGCAAGGTGCTCAAGAACGCCGTGCGCGAACGCGCGCTGGCAGCCGATTGATGTCCAAGGAGACACGCATGAAGACCAAGACCCCCGAGACCCGCCTGTGCACGCACACGCTGACCAGCCTGCACTACGGCGACGCCAACCTGGTCGAAGACCTGATGGGCCAGCGCAGCTTCACCGAGGTGATGCTGATGCAGATCCTGCAGCGCCCGCCGCGCCCGGTGGACATGCGCATCTGCGACGTGGTGCTGATCGTGCTGATGGAACATGGCCTGACGCCCAGCGCCATCGCCACGCGCCTCATCTACATGAGCGCGCCCGAGAACCTGCAGGGCGCGGTGGCCGCGGGCCTGCTGGCCGTGGGCAGCTCCTTCGTGGGCACCATGGAGAACTGCGCGCCGCTGCTCGATCGCATCGCCGCCGCGGCCGACCCGGATGCCGAGGCGCTGCAGATCGCCCGCCACTACAAGGAGATCAGGGGCGCCGTGCCGGGCTTCGGCCACCATCTGCACAAGCCGGTGGACCCGCGCGCCTACAAGCTGCTGGAGCTCGGCCGTGCCGAGCCCGAACTCAAGGGCGACCGCATCCGCGCGCTGGAGACCCTGTCCAAGGCCGTGGACCAGGTTGCCGGCCGGCCCATCACCATCAACGCGACGGGCGCCGTGGCCGCGCTGCTGGGCGAGATCGGCGTGCCGACCCACGTGATGCGCGGCTTTGCCGTGATCTCGCGCGCGGCCGGCCTGGTGGCCCACATCGTCGAGGAGCAGCAAAGCCCCTCGGGCCGCTTCATCTGGGACACGGTGGAGCACGCCATCCCCTTCGTGGGCAAGGCGCCGGAGGGCGCGCAATGAGCCGGGGCGCCGCATGAACGCCGGCCTGCCCCTGGGCCTGGACGGCCGCGTGGTCTTCGTCGCCGGCGGCGGCTCGGCCGGCCCGGGCTGGAGCATCGGCCGCGCGGCGTGCGTGACCTACGCCCGCCTGGGCGCGCGCGTGTGCGTGGCCGACCGCGATGCCGATTCGGCCGCCGAGACCACGGCGCTGGTCCGCGCCGAGGGTGGCGAGGCCGAGACGCTGGTGGGCGACGTGGCGGTGCAGGCCGACGTGGAACGCCTGTTCGCTGCCGCCCGCGCACGCTTCGGACCCATCGACGCGCTGCACCACAACGTGGGCATCGGCAAGACCGGCGGCCCCATGGAGACCAGCGCCGAGGACTTCGACCGCATCCACGCCGTCAACGTGCGCAGCCTGCTGCTGTGCGCGCAGCAGGTGCTGCCGGACATGGCCGCGCGCGGCCGCGGCGCGCTGGTGGCCATCTCCTCCGTGGCCGGCATGCGCTACGTGGGCTACCCGCACCTGGGCTACAGCGTGACCAAGGCGGCCGTCACGCAGTTCACCCGCATGGTGGCGCAGCAGTACGCGGGCCAGGGCATCCGCGCCAACACCGTGGTGCCCGGGCTGATCGACACGCCGCGCATCGCCGGCACGGTGGCGAAGATGTTCTCGGACAGCAGCCTGGACGAGGCGCGCGCCGCACGCGCGCGCCAGGTGCCGATGCAGCGCATGGGCACGGCCTGGGACGTGGCCCATGCCTGCGCCTTCCTGCTGTCGGACGCGGCGGCCTACGTGACGGGCACGGAACTGGTGGTCGATGGCGGGCTGACGGGCAAATACGCCTGAAGGCGCTCGCTCGCCCGATCTTCCCGATCCCTCACTCGCCCGCGCGGTAGGCGGCTGCGTCCAGGCGCAGCCGCTTGAGCTTGTCGTACAGCGTCTGCTTGGCGATGCCCAGCGCCCCCGCCGTGGCGCCCACGTCGCCGTGCGCGCGGCGCAGCCCCTCGGACACCAGCACGCGCTCGATCTGCTCCAGCTGCTCGGGCAGGCTGCTGGCCGGCGGGCCGTCGCCCAGCAGCCGGGCCTGCTCCTCGTCCATGAGGCCCAGCACGTAGCGGTCGGCTACGTTGCGCAGCTCGCGCACGTTGCCCGGCCAGGTGTGGGCCATCAGCACGGTGAGGATCTCGGGCGTGACCAGCGGCGCGGGCAGCTCGTAGCGGCGCGCGGCCTGCAGCACGAAGTGCTCGAACAGCAGCGGGATGTCCTCGCGCCGCTCGCGCAGCGGCGGCAGCGCGATGAAGGCCACGCCCAGGCGGTAATAGAGGTCGCTGCGAAAGCGCCCCTGCTCGGAGGCCAGGCGCAGGTCTTCCTTGCTGGCGGCGACCACGCGGCAGTCCACCGGCACGGCCTGGTTGGAGCCCAGCCGCTCGATGCTGCGGTCCTGCAGCGCACGCAGCAGCTTGGCCTGCACGGGCAGCGGCATGCCTTCGATCTCGTCCAGGAACAGCGTGCCGCCGTGGGCATGCTCGAACTTGCCGATGCGCCGGCGCGTGGCGCCCGTGAAGGCGCCGGCCTCGTGGCCGAAGATCTCGCTGTCCACCAGCGACTCGGGCAGGCCGGCGCAGTTGACCGGCACGAAGTGGGCCTGCCGGCGCGCGCTGTGCTCGTGCAGGCAGCGCGCCACGAGATCCTTGCCGGTGCCGGTCTCGCCGTAGAGCACCACGTCGGCCGGCGCGGCCGACAGCGTGCGCACCAGCGCGCGCACACGCTGCATGGCGGCCGAGCGGCCCAGCAGCGTGGCCTGGATGCCGGGCCAGCTTTCCAGCTGGCGCTTGAGCGAGGCCACCTCCAGCGCCAGCTGGCGCTTGTCGGCCGCGCGCCGCACCACCGCGACCAGCTGCTCGGAGCTGCAGGGCTTTTCCAGGAAGTCGTAGGCGCCTTCGCGCATGGCCTGCACGGCCATGGCGATGTCGCCGTGGCCGGTGATCAGCACCACCGGCAGTTCTGCGTCCAGCCGGCGCAGCTCGGCCTGCCACGCCACCCCGCTGGTGCCGGGCAGGCGCACGTCGCTGACCACCACGGCCGGCATGCCGGCGGCCACGGCGGGCCGGGCGGCCTCGACCGAGTCGTAGGCCCGCACAGCGAAGCCGGCCAGCTCCAGCGCCTGGGCGCTGCCGGCGCGCACGTCCTCGTCGTCCTCGACGAAGACCACATGGATGGGATGCAGGCCCGTGCTCATGCCGGTGCTCCAGCGCAGCGCACATGGCTGCGGCTCGTCGGCAACAGGCGGGATCGGTTCATTCCGCGTCCGCGCGCCGCAGCGGCAGGTCGATGACGAACTCGGCGCCGGTGGGCACGAGGTTGTGCGCGCTGAGCGTGCCGCCGAACTCCCGCACGAGGTGGGCCGAGACCATGAGGCCCAGGCCCATGCCCTTGCCGGCGGGCTTGGTGGTGATGAAGGGCTGGAACATGCGGGCCAGGATGGTGTCGGGGATCAGAGGCCCATTGTTGCGGATCGCGACGCGGGCGCGCCCCTCGGCCACCGTGGCCTGCACCTCGATGCGCCGTGGCCCGGGCACGCCCTGCAGCGCATCGATGGCGTTGCCCAGCAGGTTGGCCAGCACCTGCTCCATGCGGCTTTCGTCGCCGGCCACGGCCAAGGTGGCCGGCACGCCGTCCAGCGACAGCGCGATGCCGGCCTCCTGCAGGCGCGGCGCGAGCTGCTGCTGCAGCTCCTGCACCAGGCGCAGCAGCTCGACGCTGCCCAGGATGCCGGCCGGCTTGCTGGCGAACAGCCGCAGCTGCGATGACAGGCGCTTGAGCCGGGCCACGAGGCGGCCGATGCGGGCCAGGTTGTCGCGCGCCTCGTCCAGCCGGTTGCGCTGGATCAGCTGGTCGGCGTTGTCCGAGACGGTCTGCAGCGCGGCCAGCGGCTGGTTGAGTTCGTGCACCAGGCCGGCCGACAGCTGGCCCAGCACCGCGAGCTTGCCGGCGTGCACGAGTTCGTCCTGCGCGGCCTGCAGCGCGGCCGTGCGCTCGGCCACCTTGCGCTCCAGCGCGTCATGGGCCCGCTGCAGTGCCGCGCGGCTGGCCAGGTGCTGGCGGATCGCGCGGCGGCGCGCGTCGAGCAAGGCCGCCGCCGCCAGCAGCAGCGCCATCGCCAGCGCCGCGCTGAAGGCCCAGTTGCGTGCGCTGGCACGCACGGCGGCCTCGTCGTCGAGCAGGATCAACTGCCAGCGGCCCTGGTGCACCTGGCGCGTGCTGGCCAGCCAGCGCTGGCCGGCGGCCTGTACGCGCCGGGCCTGGCCTTCGCCCGCGCCGCGGTCGCGCCAGCCCAGCGGCTCCAGGCTGCTCGGCCCGTAGCGGCGCGCGGCGGCGGCCTCGGCGCGGGCCGCCTCGGAGAGCGCCACCAGCGGGCGCCAGCGCCAGTCGTCGCGGCTGGACAGGATGGCGACCTGGTGTTCGTCCACCACCAGCACGGGCCCGGGCAGCTGGCGCCACTCCTGCTCCATGCCGGCCAGGTCCACCTTGACGGTGGCCAGCCCCAGGGCCGTGCCCTGCGAAGGCAGCGCGTACGACAGGTAGTAGCCCGCGCGCGCGCTGGTCACGCCCAGGCCGTAGAAGTGGCCACGCCCCCCGGCCAGCGCCTCGCGCACGTAGGGCCGGTACGAAAGGTCGCGCCCGTACGGCGTGCCGGGCAAGGCGAAGTCGGCCGCGGCGATGGCGATGCCGGCGCGGTCGACCAGGTAGAGGTTGTCGGAACCCGCGATGGCGTTGAGCGACTGCAGGTACAGGTTGACGCCGTAGCCGCGCTGGGCGTTGTCGGGCTGGGCGAAGAACTGCATGACCTCGGGCGAGGTCTCCAGCAGCGAGGGCAGGAAGTCGAAGCGCGACAGCTGTGCGTCGAGCCGCGCGGCCGCCACCTCCAGCCGCTGGGCTGCCACCTGCTCCAGCGCGGCCAGGCCCTGGCGCATGGCGAGCCAACTGCCGGCCCAGGCCGCCAGGCCGATCAGCAGCACGGCGGTGGCGGTGCGCACGGCCAGGCGCGCGGTCAGGCGCGTGGCCGGGCGCGCTGCCATGCGCATCGGGCGGGCTGGCTGGGTCGGGCTGTCCGCCATCGCGCTCCCGCCGGCCGGTCAACGGCTCTTGCGCGCTGGCTTGGCAGCGGGTGCGGGCGCTGCGCCCATGGCCTCGGACATGCCGATCAGCACGCCGCTGACCAGCGTGGCGTAGTGGTCCATGAAGGCCTGGGCCGCGCGCTGGTTAAAGGCCCGGCCTTCGCGCGTGGCGGCCTGGGCCTTGGCCAGCAACTGCTCCACCGCGTCGTTGGCGGCCTGGCCGGTGGCGCTGTCGCCCTGGCCGAACAGCATCAGGGCCTGCGCCCAGGCGCCCTGCATCGGCGCCAGCGCGGCGCCGCTGGTGGCCTTGCGCATGGTCTGGAACACCATGTCCTCCATCTTCTCGATGTCGTCCATGGCCTTCTTGGCCTGCTTCTCGCGCAGATCCAGCCCCTGGTCGAGCAGCTGCTGCAAGGCGCGCTGGCTGGCCTGCACGGCCTGGCGCACGGCGTCGTCGACACCGGCCACGGTCTGGGCCAGCATGGCCTCGACGTCCACGCCGTGGGTGTTGCGCGCCGCCCCTTGCGCGGCGGCCTCGGTCACGGACTTGACCACCTCCTTGATGGCCTTGAGCGTGAGTTCGCGCTGCTGCAGGGCCTTGAGCGTCATGTCGTGCACGGCCTGGCGCAGCGCCTGGCCTTGCTGGGTGGTGGCCTGCTCGTACTGCGCGATCAGGGCCTCGGTGTCGATACCGGTCTTGCTGCTTGCCATGGCTTGTCTCCTGGATGCAAAGGACGGATGCGGACGCCGGTGCGGCGGCCGGCCCCCATCTTGCACCAAGTTGCCCGCAGAACTCAGGCGCCCGCCTTGCCCGTCGGCATGTGGTGGTCCACCGCATCGAGCACGGCCTCGGGCGCGTCGGCCAGGGCGCCGGTCTCGTTGTTCAGCACGCGCTGCATGCGCGCGGTGTCCAGGTCGCCGGTCCACTTGCCGACCACCACGGTGGCCACGCCGTTGCCGATCAGGTTGGTCAGCGCGCGGGCCTCGGACATGAAGCGGTCGATGCCCAGGATCAGCGCCAGGCCGGCCACCGGCACATGGCCCACGGCCGACAGCGTGGCCGCCAGCACGATGAAGCCCGAGCCGGTGACGCCGGCAGCGCCCTTGGACGTCAGCAGCAGCACCAGCAGCAGCGTGATCTGGTGCGTGATGTCCAGCGGCGTGTTGGTGGCCTGGGCGATGAACACCGCGGCCATGGTCAGCAGCAGCGTGATCTGGTGCGTGATGTCCAGCGGCGTGTTGGTGGCCTGGGCGATGAACACCGCGGCCATGGTCAGGTAGATGCTGGTGCCGTCCAGGTTGAACGAGTAGCCCGTGGGCACCACCAGGCCGACCGTGGACTTGCGCACGCCCAGGTTCTCCAGCTTGGCCATGATGCGCGGCAGCACCGATTCGCTGGACGAGGTGCCCAGCACGATCAACAGTTCTTCCTTGATGTACTTGATGAACTTCCAGATCGAGAAGCCATGGGCCTTGGCGATGCTGCCCAGGATCACGAAGATGAAGAACAGGCAGGTGGCGTAGAACGTAGCCATCAGCTGGCCCAGCTGCACCAGGGAGCCCAGGCCGTACTTGCCGATGGTGAAGGCCATGGCACCAAAGGCGCCGATGGGGGCGACCTTCATGATGTAGCCCACGATCACGAACAGCACGTGCGAGAACTTCTCGATGAAGTCGAACACCAGCGTGCCCCGGCCGCCGAAGCGGTGCAGCGCGAAGCCGAACATCACCGAGAACAGCAGCACCTGCAGGATCTCGCCCTTGGCGAACGCATCGACCACGGTGTTGGGGATCACGTGCAGCAGGAAGTCCACCGTGCCCTGCATCTGGCCGGGCTGCGTGTAGGCCGCAATGGCCTTGGTGTCGAGCTGGCTCACATCCACGTTCATGCCCGCACCGGGCTTGACGATGTTGATGATGACGAGGCCGACGACCAGCGCGATGGAGCTGACGATCTCGAAATACAGCAGCGGCGATGCCGACCACCACCGTGCAGAAGATGATGGGCGCGATGATCATCTTGATCAGCTTGATGAAGCCGTCGCCCAGCGGCTTCATGGCGGCGCCGGTGTCGGGATAGAAGTGCCCGAGCAGCACGCCGATCACGATGGCGGTGATGACCTGGAAGTACAGCGAGCGGTAGAACGGACGGGGCTTGGAGTCTTGGTCCATGGCTTGTCTCTTGGTGGTGGAGAAAGAAGCCGCTTCGCAATGCCCGTGCCACCGTAGACGGGCGCGCAACCCATTGATTTACCAATGGATTCCAACCGCGCCACATGCCGCCGCCCCGGCCTTCCAGACGCACAAGCAAAACGGCCTCCGGATGTCCGGAGGCCGCTTCAAGGGTTAACCCTAGGAAATACCGATCAGCCTTCGCGGCTGGCGCGCTTGCGCTCGTGTTCCTTCAGATAGCGCTTGCGCAGGCGCACGCTCTTGGGCGTGATCTCGACCAGTTCGTCGTCCTCGATGAACTCGACGCCGTATTCCAGCGTGAGGTCGATCGGCGGCGTGATCTTGATCGCGTCTTCCTTGCCGCTCACGCGGAAGTTGGTCAGCTGCTTGGTGCGCGTGGCGTTGACCACGAGGTCGTTGTCGCGGCTGTGGATGCCGACGATCATGCCCTCGTACACCGGGTCGTTGGCGCGCACGAACATGCGGCCGCGGTCGTCCAGCTTGCCCAGCGCGTAGGTGAAGATTTCGCCGTCGTCCATCGAGATCAGCACGCCGTTCTTGCGGCCGCCGATGTCGCCCTTGTGCGGCTCGTAGCTGTCGAAGATGTTGCTGATCAGGCCGGAGCCGCGCGTCAGGTTCAGGAACTCGTTGGTGAAGCCGATCAGGCCACGCGCCGGGATGCGGTACTCCAGGCGCACGCGGCCGCGGCCGTCCGGCTCCATGTTGACCAGTTCGCCCTTGCGCTCGCCCAGGGCCTGCATCACGCCGCCCTGGTGCTGGTCTTCGATGTCGGCCGTGACCAGTTCGATCGGCTCGTGCTTCTCGCCGTCGACGGTGCGGAACACCACGCGTGGCTTGGAGACGGCCATCTCGTAGCCTTCGCGGCGCATGTTTTCCAAGAGGATGGTCAGGTGCAGTTCACCGCGGCCCATGACCTCGAAGATGCCTTCTTCGTCGGTCTCGTTCACGCGCAGCGCGACGTTGTGCTGCAGTTCCTTCTGCAGGCGGTCCCAGATCTGGCGGCTGGTCACGAACTTGCCTTCGCGGCCGGCCAGCGGGCTGGTGTTGACGCAGAAGTTCATGGTCAGCGTGGGCTCGTCCACCTTGAGCATGGGCAGCGGCGCCGGGTTGGCCGGGTCGGTGATGGTCACGCCGATGCCGATGTCGCCCAGGCCGTTGATCAGCACGATCTCGCCGGGGCCGGCTTCGGTGGCCTGCACGCGGTCCAGGCCCTGGAAGGTCAGCACCTGGTTCACGCGGCCCTTGTAGGTCTTGCCGTCCGGGCCTTCCATGACCACCACGTCCATCATGGGCTTGATCGTGCCCTGGCTGATGCGGCCCACGCCGATGCGGCCGACGAAGGTGGAGAAGTCGAGCGCGGAGATCTGCAGCTGCAGCGGTGCGGCCGCGTCGCCCGAGTTCGCGGGAACGTGGTCCAGGATGGTGTCGAACAGGGCCGACATGTCCGAGCCCCACTGCTCGCCCGGTGCGCCTTCTTCGAGCGAGGACCAGCCGTTGATGCCCGAGGCGTAGACCACGGGGAAGTCGAGCTGTTCGTCGGTCGCGCCGAGCTTGTCGAACAGGTCGAACGCGGCGTTGACCACGTGCTGCGGGCGCGCGCCCGGCTTGTCGACCTTGTTCACCACCAGGATGGGCTTCAGGCCCAGGGCCAGCGCCTTCTTGGTCACGAAGCGCGTCTGCGGCATCGGGCCTTCCTGCGCGTCGATCAGCAGCACCACGCTGTCCACCATGGACAGGGCGCGTTCCACCTCGCCACCGAAGTCCGCGTGGCCCGGGGTGTCGACGATGTTGATGTGCGTGCCCTTCCAGGTCACGGCGCAGTTCTTCGCCAGGATGGTGATGCCGCGTTCTTTTTCGATGGCGTTGTTGTCCATCACGGTGTCGACGACCTTCTCGTGTTCGGCGAAGGTGCCGCTCTGGCGCAGCAGCTGGTCGACCATCGTGGTCTTGCCATGGTCGACGTGGGCGATGATGGCGATGTTGCGGATCTGTTTGCTCATGGTTGGGTTTCCAGGATCTGTTGGATTTCGGTCGGACTCAGCAGCCGGGACGGGATCAGCTCCCCGGCTTTGACATGGGCGGTGCCCAGGAGGGCATGCGGTTGGTCGCCGAACACCGCGGCGGCATCGGCGTCGGGCCAGGCACCACGCCTGCGCATGCCCGACAGGAAACGGCCCGCATCCTGCACGGACAAGGTGACGCGCATGTGTTCGGGCAGCAGGGCTTCGCAAAGCAGCAGCCGTGCCAGGCGCTGCTCTTCGGGCAGGGCTTCGAGGTCGGCGAGCGTGATGCACTGCGCGGCCTCGAACGGGCCGGTGGCCACGCGGCGCAGCGCGACGAGGTGTCCGCCGCAGCCGAGCGCCTCGCCGATGTCTTCGCCCAGCGTGCGGATGTAGGTGCCTTTGGAGCACTCCACCTTCAGGCGCAGGAAGGGCGCATCGCCCTCCAGTTGCATCTCGAGCAGCTCCAGTTCATGGATGACCACGTTGCGCGGCTGGCGCTCGACGGTCAGGCCGGCGCGCGCGTACTCGTACAACGCCTTGCCGTCCTTCTTGAGCGCGCTGTGCATGGGCGGCAGTTGGGCGATGGGCCCCATGAAGCGGTCCAGCACCTCGACCACCTGGCCCACGCTGCAGGCCACGGGCCGCTGCTGGACGATGTCGCCCTCGGCATCGGCCGTGGTCGTCGTGACACCCAGGCGCACGGTGGTCTCGTAGGTCTTGTCGGCGTCCAGGTGGAGCTGGCTGAACTTGGTGGCCGCGCCGAAGCACAGCGGCAGCACGCCGGTGGCCAGCGGGTCCAGCGTGCCGGTGTGGCCGGCTTTTTCGGCGCGCAGCAACCACTTCGCCTTCTGCAAGGCGTCGTTGCTGGAGAACCCCAGCGGCTTGTCGAGCAGCAACACCCCATGCACAGGGCGCCGCTGCACCCTGGTGCGTGGCGCTCGAATTTGACCCCCACGCTCTTTCACTGCGTGTAAATCGCTGCCCCCCAAGGGGGCTCTCGCACCTTGGGGCGGCCCGGCGTTGCTCACGGTCTAGTCGTCTTTGGCGCGCGAGGCGACGGCGCGCGCGATCAGCGCGTTCATGTCGGCCGCACGCTCGGTGGTGCGGTCAAACTGGAAGTGCAGCGTCGGCACGGTGTGGATGTGCAGGCGCTTGAACAGGTGGTTGCGCAGGAAGCCTGCGGCCTGGTTCAGCGCGTCCTGCGTCTCGTCCGGCTTGCCCACCAGCACGGTGAAGAACACCTTGGCGTGGGCGTAGTCGGGCGTGACCTCGACGGCCTGCACGGTGACCATGCCCACGCGCGGGTCCTTGAGCTCGCGCGCGATGATCTCCGTCAGATCGCGCTGGATCTGGTCGGCCACCTTCAGGCTGCGGTTGGGCGCTGCGGACTTCTTGGCGGGCATGGCGTGCTCCTCCCGGACCCCTTACAGGGTACGGGCGATCTCCTTGATCTCGAACAGCTCGAGCTGGTCGCCTTCGCGGATGTCGTTGTAGTTGCGCAGCTTGATACCGCACTCGAAGCCTTCGCGCACTTCCTTGACGTCGTCCTTCATGCGGCGCACCGACTCGACTTCGCCCGTGTAGATGACCACGTTGTCGCGCAGCAGGCGGAAGTGCGCATTGCGCTGCACCACGCCGTCGAGCACGTAGGAACCGGCGATCGTGCCGATCTTGGTGGCCACGAACACGGTGCGGATCTCGGCATGGCCGATGATCTCTTCGCGGCGCTCGGGTGCCAGCATGCCGGCCATCGCGGTCTTCAGCTCGTCCACGGCGTCGTAGATGATGCTGTAGTACTTGAGGTCGACACCGTTGCCTTCGGCCAGCTTGCGCGCACCGACGTCGGCACGCACGTTGAAGCCGATGACCACGGCCTTGGAGGCGATGGCCAGGTTGATGTCCGACTCGCTGATGCCGCCCACGCCGGTATAGACCAGCTGCACCTTGACCTCGTCGGTCGAGAGCTTGAGCAGCGACTGCGCCAGCGCTTCCTGCGAACCCTGCACATCGGCCTTGAGGATGATGGGCAGCGTCTTGACCTCGCCCGCCGTCATGTCGGAGAACATGTTCTCCAGCTTGGCGGCCTGCTGCTTGGCCAGCTTGGTGTTGCGGAACTTGCCGGCGCGGTAGGTGGCGATCTCGCGGGCACGGCGCTCGTCGGCCATGACCATGAACTCGTCGCCGGCCTGCGGCACTTCGGTGAGGCCCTGGATCTCGACCGGGATCGAGGGACCGGCTTCCTTGGAGGGGCGGCCGTCTTCGTCCAGCATGGCGCGCACGCGGCCCGAGGTCGAGCCGGCCAGCACCACGTCGCCGATCCGCAACGTGCCGGACTGCACCAGCACCGTGGCGACCGGGCCGCGGCCCTTGTCCAGCTGGGCTTCGATGACCAGGCCCTTGGCCGCGGCTTGCACCGGCGCCTTGAGTTCCAGCACTTCGGCCTGCAGCAGCACCTGTTCCAGCAGGTCGTCGATGCCCTTGCCGGTCTTGGCCGAGACTTCGACGAACGGCGAATCGCCGCCGAATTCTTCGGGCACGACCTGCTCGGCCACCAACTCGCTCTTGACGCGCTCGCTGTTGGCTTCGGGCTTGTCGATCTTGTTGATCGCCACCACGATGGGAACGCCTGCCGCCTTGGCGTGCTTGATGGCTTCCTTGGTCTGGGGCATGACGCCGTCGTCGGCGGCCACCACCAGGATCACGATGTCGGTGGCCTGCGCACCGCGGGCACGCATGGCCGTGAAGGCCTCGTGGCCCGGGGTGTCCAGGAAGGTCACCATGCCGCGCGGCGTGTCGACGTGGTAGGCGCCGATGTGCTGCGTGATGCCGCCGGCTTCGCCCGCCGCCACCTTGGTGGTGCGGATGCGGTCCAGCAGCGAGGTCTTGCCGTGGTCCACGTGGCCCATGACGGTGACCACCGGTGCGCGCGGCAGCGCTTCGGCCTGCGCGCCCTGCACTTCGTCTTCGGTGAAGGCTTCGGGATCATCCAGCGCGGCCACGACGGCCTTGTGGCCCATTTCCTCGACCACGATCATGGCCGTGTCCTGGTCCAGCGGCTGGTTGATGGTGACCATCTGGCCCAGCTTGATCAGGTGCTTGATGACCTCGGAGGCCTTGATCGACATCTTGTGTGCGAGCTCGGCCACCGTGATGGTCTCGGGCACGTGCACCTCGAGGATGCGCGCCTCGGCCGGAGCCGACTGGCCATGGTCGTCGCGCTGGTCGCGGCTGTCGCCACGGCGGCCACGCGGGCCGCTGCGCCAGTTGCCACGGCCCACACCGCCGCTGGAATCGCCGCGCGTGGGAATGGCCTTCTTCTTGGCCGGATCGCCGGCCCAGGCGGAAGACGTCTTGGCCGACTTGATTTCCTTGCCGGCACCGCCGGGCGCGGCTGGCGCCGGTGCACCCGGGCGCGCACCCACCGCCGGGCGAGCGCCAGGCGTGGTGGGCTTGTGCAGCGTGCCCTTGACGCCAGGCTTGGCGGCTTCGGCCGGCTTGGCGACGGGCTTGGGTTCTTCCTTCTTGGCGACCAGCACCTTCTTGGGCGCGGCCATCATGGAGCGGATGGCTGCCGCCTCGGCCTCGGCCTTGCGGCGGCGCTCGGCCAGTTCGTTGGCGCGGGCGGCTTCTTCCTCGGCACGGGCCTTGGAAGCGGCAGCAGCGGCGGCGGCCTTGTCGGCCTGTGCCACTGCGGCAGGTGTGGGGGCTGCAGCGGGTGCCGGGGCAGCAGCGGCCGGTGCGGCAGCCGCAGGGGCTGCGGTGGCCGGCCCGGTGGCCTTGGCCTCGGCCGCGCGGGCGGCGTCAGCCTGCGCCTGAGCCTGGGCCTGCTGCGCACTCTTGCGCGCGGCTTCGGCCGCGGCAGCCGCGGCGGCGGCTTCGCGCTCGGCCTTCTCGGCGGCTTCGCGGTCGCGGCGCTCCTGTTCCTCGCGCCGGCGGCGCTGCTCGGCCAGTTCTTCTTCCTGGCGGCGCAGGGCTTCGGCCTGCTGGCGGGCTTCTTCCTCGCGGCGGGCGAGTTCGGCTTCCTCGCGCTCGGCGGCGCGTTCGGCTTCCTCGCTGCCTTCGGCCTGCACCTCGCCTTCGGCGGCATCGTCGCGCTTGATGAAGGTGCGCTTCTTGCGCACCTCCACCTGGATCGTGCGCGCACGGCCCGAGGCGTCGGCCTGCTTGATCTCGGTGGTCGACTTCTTGACCAGCGTGATCTTCTTGCGGTCGGCGCTCTGCGTGCCATGGCTGGCCTGCAGGTAGCTCAACAGCTTTTGCTTGTCGGTCTCGGACAGGGTGTCGGCCGAGGAGGATTTGGAGACGCCAGCTCCCTTGAGCTGTTCCAGCAGGGTTTCTGCGGGCTTCTTCAGTTCGGAGGCGAATTCAGCGACGGTGGTGGTGGACATGTACTGCGCAACCTTTCATAGCCATTACTCATGCGAAGCGGCATCGCTGGAGAACCAGTGCTCGCGCGCTTTCATGATCAGGGCCGTGGCCTCGTCCGCGGACTGGCCTGTGATATCTGTGAGTTCGTCGACGGCCAGATCGGCCAGATCGTCGCGGGTGTTCACCCCATTCGCTTGGAGCTTGTCGATCGTCTCGGCCGACAGGCCTTCGAGGTCGCGCAGGTTCTGCGACACCCCTTCGGCGCCTTCTTCCTTGGCGATTTCCATGGTAAGCAGGGCATCCTTGGCGCGCGAGCGCAGCTCGGTGACGGTCTCTTCGTCGAAGGACTCGATCTCCAGCATTTCCTGCAGCGGCACGTAGGCGACTTCTTCGAGGCTGGTGAATCCCTCGCTGATCAGGATGTCGGCGATCTCTTCGTCCACATCGAGCTTTTCCATGAACAGCTTGCGGCTGGAGTCGGTCTCCTCGGCCTGCTTTTGCGCCGATTCGGCGGCATCCATGATGTTGATCTTCCAGCCGGTCAACTCGGCTGCCAGGCGCACGTTCTGGCCGCCACGGCCGATCGCGATCGCGAGGTTCTCCTCGTCGACCACCACGTCCATGGCGTGGCGCTCTTCGTCCACCACGATGGACGAGACGTTGGCCGGGGCCAGCGCGCCGATCACGAACTGCGCGGGGTCTTCGCTCCACAGCACGATGTCCACGCGCTCGCCGGCCAGCTCGTTGGTGACCGCGTTCACACGGGTGCCGCGCACGCCGACGCAGGTGCCGATCGGGTCGACGCGCTTGTCGTGCGAGACCACGGCGATCTTGGCGCGCGAACCCGAATCACGGGCGCAGGACTTGATCTCCAGCAGGCCCTGCTCGATCTCGGGCACCTCCTGGCGGAACAGCTCGACCATGTAGGCCGGCGAGGAGCGCGACAGGATGATGGGCGCGCCGCGCAGCGTGAGGTCGACCTCCATGATCATGGCCCGCACGCGGTCGCCCGTGCGCAGGTTTTCCTTGGGGATCATCTCGCTACGGCGCAGCCGGCCTTCGACGCGGCCGCTCTCGACGATGATGTCGCCCTTGTCCATGCGCTTGACGGTGCCGACGAAGATCTTGTCGCCGCGGCTCATGAAGTCGTTGAGCAGCATCTCGCGCTCGGCGTCACGGATCTTCTGCAGGATCACCTGCTTGGCGGCCATGGCGCCGATGCGGCCGATCGGCACCGACTCGACGGGCTTCTCGATGTAGTCGCCCTCTTCGATGTCGGCGATGTCTTCCTTGACGTCGGAGAACAGCTCCTCGGCCTCGGGGTTCTGCAGGCCGGCGGAATCGGGCACCACCAGCCAGCGGCGGAACGTCTCGTAGACGCCGCTGTCGCGGTCCACGGCCACGCGGATGTCCACTTCGCCCTGGTACAGCTTCTTGGTGGCCTGGGCCAGGGCGGCCTCGACCGCGCCGAACACGACATCGCGCTCCACGTTCTTCTCGCGCGAGATCGCGTCGACCAACATCAGCATTTCGCGGTTCATGTCATGCTTCTCCTGCAGTCTTCATTCGTTGCGGGGACATCCTGGGGCGTCCCTTCATTCTTCGGTGGCCGCGCTGTTGCCGCGGCCCTTGAAATTCACCACCGGCGCCAAGCGGGCGTCGCGCAGTTCGTCCAGCGTGAAGCCCAGCACATGCACCGGCAGGTCGAGCTTCTTGCGCGAGGGCTTCTGCCCGGGCTTGGGTGCGGGCGGCTCCTCGCTCCACAGCAGTTGCCACTGCGCCGGCGCATCGGCCTGCACGGCTTCGGCACGCTCGAGGCGGCCGCGGAACTTCTTGCGGGTCGGCGCCACCTGGCCACCCGCCGCGGCACCCAGCGGGGCCTTGAGCGTCAGGTCGACCAGCTCGCCGGCGAAGCGCTGGAAATCGGCTTCCTTGCGCAGCGGGCGGTCGATGCCGGGCGAGGACACCTCGAGCCGGCGGTACTCCACGCCCTCGACCTCCAGGCCGAATTGCAGCTGGCGCGTGACCTTCTCGCAGTCTTCCACCGTGATGAACTGCTCGGCGCCCTTGCCGGTACCCGGCACCCAGGGATGGTCGATCGTGATGCGCAGCAAGCCGCCAGCGGAGCGCTCGATCTCCACCAAGTCGTATCCCAGACCTTCGACAGTCTTGGTCACCAGCTCCTGCAATGCCACGGCTCTCCTTCAACCCAAACAACCGACACCAACAACGCGATCGACGCAAACCAGGCACAAGCGCCTACTTGCCCTATGTGCCTGCGTCAATCCCCAAAATCAAGCGGCCAAAAAAAAAGGGCCGGTAGCTACCCGCCCATTTGGTCGTGAAGCGCGCATTCTAGCCCAGATTCGGCGCGCTGTGACCACCTACGGGTGCGGCAGCCGCTACAAGGCTGCGCGTATAGGGGTGTTCCGGGCTGTCCAGCACCCTGTCGGCGGCGCCGGCCTCGACGATTTCGCCGTCTTTCATGACGATGACGTGGTGTGCCATGGCCCGCACCACATCCACGTCGTGCGTGATGAGCAGGTAGGCCAGGCCGCGCGAACGCTGCAGTTTCTGCAGCAGCTCGAGCACCTGCTTCTGGATCGTCACGTCCAGCGCGCTGGTGGGCTCGTCCAGCACCAGCAGCGTGGGCTCGACGATCAGCGCGCGCGCGACCGCGATGCGCTGGCGCTGGCCGCCCGAGAACTCGTGCGGATAGCGCTGCAGCAGGCCCGGGAAGCGCTCGGCCGTCATGCCCACGTCGGCCAGCGCCGCCTGCACGCGCGGGCGCCGCTGCTCGGGCGTGAGCGCGGGCGCGTGCACGCGCAGGCCCTCGCCGACGATCTCCTCGATGGTCATGCGCGGCGAGAGCGAGGAGAACGGGTCCTGGAACACCACCTGCACGGCCCGGCGCAGCGCCAGTTCGGCCCGCCGCCCGCCGCCCCAGGCGCCGCCGGCCACGTCCAGCCGGCCCTGGAACGGCAGCAGGCCCAGCGCCGCGAGCGCCAGCGTCGACTTGCCCGAGCCGGACTCGCCGATCACGCCCAGCGTACGGCCCGGCGGCACCGCGAAGTCCGCGCCCTTGACGGCCTCGAAGCGGCCCTTGCGGAACCAGCCCGCGACGCCGGGGCGTGTGACCGGATAGCTCACGCGGATGCCCTCGGCGCGCAGCACGGGCGCGCCCTCGGCCGGCGCCTCCAGCACATCGCGCTGCGGCCGGCTGTCGATCAGCCGGCGCGTGTAGGGGTGCCTGGGCTGGGCGAAGACCTGCTCGACCGCGCCCTGCTCCACGATGTGGCCGGCCTCCATCACCGCCACGCGGTCGGCAAAGCGGCGCACCAGGTTCAGGTCGTGCGTGATCAGCAGCACGGCCATGCCATTCCTGCGCTGCAGGTCGGACAGCAGGTCCAGGATCTGGCCGCGCAGCGTCACGTCCAGCGCGGTGGTGGGCTCGTCGGCCAGCAGCAGTGCGGGCTTGCAGGCCAGCGCCATGGCGATCATGGCGCGCTGGCGCTGCCCGCCCGACAGCTGGTGCGGGTAGGCGCCAGCGCGGCGCTCGGGATCGGGAATGCCGGTGTCGCCGAGCAGGCGCACGGCTTCGCGCCAGGCCTCGCCGCGCAGCAGGGCCTGCTTGAGCTGCAGCACCTCGGCGATCTGCTCGCCCACGGTGTAGAGCGGGTTCAACGCGGTCATCGGCTCCTGGAAGATCATGGAGATCTCCTGGCCGCGGATGGCGCGCAGCTCGCGCTCGGGCAGGCTCGCGAGGTCGCTCCAGCCTTCACGCCCTTGGAACAGCGCCTGGCCCGTGACCTGCGCGTCCGGCACCAGGCGCAACAGGCTCAGCGCCGTGACCGTCTTGCCCGAGCCGGACTCGCCCACCAGGGCCAGCTTCTCGCCCGGGGCCAGCGCAAAGTCCACGCCATGCACCACGGTGTGGCCGCCGAAGGAGACCTGCAGCTGCTTGGCGTTCAGCAACAACGGCTGGGTCATCGGCGCACCCTTCTGACTGCGGCCTGTCCCGCCAGGCGGGAGCGGGCTTGTTCGGAACGGCCCGGCACGGCGCTCATTTCTCGGCCTTTCGCGGATCGAGCGCATCGCGCAGCGCGTCGCCCATGAAGGTGAGCAGCAGCAGCGTGAGCACCAGCACGCCGAAGGTGCACATGGAGATCCACCAGGCGTCGATGTTGGCCTTGCCCTGGCTCAGCAGCTCGCCCAGCGAGGGCGTGCCGGGCGGCACGCCCAGGCCCAGGAAGTCGAGCGAGGTCAGCGCGAGAATGGCCGCGCTCATGCGAAAGGGCAGGAAGGTCACGACCGGCACCATGGAGTTGGGCAGGATGTGGCGCCACATGATCTGCACGCTGGACACGCCCAGCGCGCGCGCCGAGCGCACATAGTCCATCTGCCGATTGCGCAGGAACTCGGCCCGCACGTAGTCCGACAGCCCCATCCAGCCGAACAGCGAGAGCAGCACCAGCAGCAGCGACACGCTGGGCGCGAAGATGGCGCTGAAGATGATGAGCAGGTACAGCTCGGGCATGGAGCCCCAGATCTCGATGAAGCGCTGGAACGCCAGGTCCGTCCTGCCGCCGAAGTAGCCCTGGATGGCGCCGGTGACGATGCCCAGCACCACGCCGATCGCGGTCAGCGCCAGCGCGAACAGCACGCTCACGCGGAATCCATAGATCAGCTGGGCCAGCAGGTCGCGGCCGCGGTCGTCGGTGCCGAAGAAGTTCTCGGTCGACGGTGCGGCCGGGTTGGGCTTGCTGGCGAAGTAGTTCAGCGTGCGTGGGCCGTAGGGGTTGGGCGCATAGACGGCCCAGTTGCCGCCGCCCGTGATGCGTTCGCGGATGAAGGGGTCCAGGTAGTCGGCCGGGCTCTCGAAGTCGCCGCCGAACACCTTCTCCGAGTGGTCCTGCCAGATCGGGAAGTAGGTCTGGCCCTCGTAGCGCACGACGAGCGGCTTGTCGGTGGACAGCACCTCGGCGAACAGGCTCAGCACCACCAGCGTGCAGAAGATCACCAGGCTGTAGAAACCCAGCTTGTTGCGGCGAAAGCGTTGCCAGGCGCGGCGGCCAGGCGAGAGGTGGCGCGGTTCGGGCGCCGGCACCGGCGCTGGCGCCGCTGCCGTGGGGGGCATGGTGCTGCTAGTCAAATTTCACCCGTGGATCGACCAGCACATAGGACAGGTCGCTGATCAGCTTGGTCACGAGCCCGATCAGCGTGAAGAAGAACAAGGTGCCCAGCACCACCGGGTAGTCGCGCCGGATCACGCTCTCATAGCTCAGCAGTCCCAGACCGTCGAGCGAGAACAGCGTCTCGATCAGCAGCGAACCCGTGAAGAACGCGCCGATGAAGGCCGCCGGAAAGCCCGTGATGATGGGGATCAGCGCGTTGCGGAACACGTGCTTCCACAGCACGCGGCGCTCGTCCAGGCCCTTGGCGCGGGCCGTCAGCACGTACTGCTTGCGGATCTCTTCCAGGAACGAGTTCTTGGTCAGCATGGCCGTCACGGCGAAGCTGCCCAGCACCATGGCCGTCACCGGCAGCGTGATGTGCCAGAGGTAGTCGACGATGCGCGCCCCCCATGACAGCTGCTCCCAGTTCGACGAGACCAGCCCGCGCAGCGGGAACCACTGCAGCTGCCCGCCGAAGACCACCAGCAGCGCCACGCCCAGCACGAACCCGGGGATCGCATAGCCCACCAGCACGACCAGCGTCGTCAGGAAATCGAAGCGCGAGCCCGCGCGCACGGCCTTGGCCACGCCCAGCGGCACGGCGATGAGGTAGCTGATGAAGAAGGTCCACAAGCCCAGGCTGATGGACACCGGCATCTTCTCCTTGATGAGTTCCCAGACGCCCTTGCGCTGGTAGAAGCTCTGGCCCAAATCGAACCGCGCGAAGGACTTGAGCATCTGCCAGAAGCGCTCGGGCGCCGGCTTGTCAAAGCCGTAGAAGGCCTTGATCTCCTCGATGCGCTTGGGGTCCAGGCCCTGGCGGCCGCGGTAGCCGGCGCCGCTGGCGGCTGCACCCTCGCCGCCGGAATCGCGCCCCTGCAGCTGCGACACCATCTGCTCCACCGGCCCGCCCGGCACGAACTGGATCACCACGAAGGTCAACAGCAACACGCCGAACAGCGTGGGCAGCATCAGCAATAGACGCTTGAAGATATAGGCTGCCACGCGTCGTCGCCTCGCTCACTTGTTGGTTTCGGACGCCCACCAGGTCGACGCGGCCCAGGTGCCGGCATCGTAGTAGGGCGGGATGGTCTCGGGCAGCACGAAGCGCTTGGGCCAGTAGCCGATCAGGAACGGGCTGCCGTAGTACTGCGGGATCGTGTAGTAACCGTAGGAAAGCACGCGGTCGAGCACGCGCATGGCGGTGGCCAGCTCGGGCCGCGTGGTGGCGGCCACCACCTTGGCCACGATCGCGTCCACACCCGGATCGGCGATGCCCCAGATGTTGGAAGAGCCATTGGTCTTGGCCGCCTCGGAGCCGAAGCGCTCGATGAGTTCGCCGCCCGGCGCAGACGTGCCCGGCAGGCGGATCGTCGTCATCTCGAAGTCGAAGCCGTCCATGCGCTGCTGCGAGAGCGAGAAATCGACCGTGCGGAACGTCATCTCGATGCCGAGCTTGCGCAGGCTGCCCTGCAGCGGCGTGATCACGCGGATCAGCCCCGGCTGGTCGTTCAGCAGCTCGATGGTGAACGGCTCGCCCTTGGCGTTGCGCAGCGCGCCATCGCGGTAGGTCCAGCCCGCCTCGGCCAGCAGCCGCTGGGCCTGGCGCAGGTTCTCACGCAGGCTGCCCGGCGGCGCGGTGCTGGGCGAGACCAGCGCGGGGCCGAAGGTCTCGGGCCGCAGCTTGGCGCGCAGCGGCTCCATCAGCGCCAGCTCGTCCGGCCCGGGCAGGCCATCGGCGTGGAACTCGCTGTTCGGAAACCAGCCCTGCACGCGCTGGTACAGGTTGTAGAACATCTGGCGGTTGAGCCATTCGAAGTCGTAGGCCAGCCCGATGGCCTGGCGCACGCGCACATCCTTGAACTTGTCCTTGCGCAGGTTGAACACGAAGCCCTGGAAGTCGCCCGGGTTGCGGTTCTCGAACGCGCGCTTGACCAGGTCGCCGCGGTCGAACTGCGGGCCGTAGTACTGCCGTGCCCAGTTGCGCGAGGTGAACTCGCGCATGAAGTCGATCTCGCCGGCCTTGAGCCCTTCGAAACGCGCCGTCTCGTCCAGGTAGATCTTGTAGACGATGCGGTCGAAGTTGAACTGGCCGCGCCGCACCGCGAGGTCCCTGCCCCAGTACGCCGGGTCGCGCTGGTAGGTGATGTCGCGGCCCAGGCGCGGGTTGGCGATCTTGTAGGGGCCGGACGCGATCGGCACATCGGTCGTGATCTGGTCGAAGGGCTTGCCGCCACCCCAGTGGCGGCTGAACACCGCCATGCCGCCCACCACCAGCGGTAGCTCGGCGTTGGGATTGGCGAACTCGAAACGCACCTCGCGCTCGGACAGCGCGCGCACGCGCTTCACCTCGGCGTAGATCACGCGGTACTGCGGCGCCGCGAGCTTGCCGACCAGCATCTCGTACGAATGCACCACGTCGGCCGCCTGCACCGGCGAGCCGTCGTGAAAGCGCGCCTTGGGGTTGATGCGGAACGTGGCCGAGAGCTTGTCGGCCGCCACCTCCACGTCTTCGGCCAACAGGCCATAGGCCGTGGTCGGCTCCTCCATGTTGCCGGTCAGCAGGCTTTCGAACAGCAGCCCGCCGATGCCGTAGGGCGCCGTGCCCTTCAGCGTGAACGGATTGAACTTGTCGAAATTGGTCGGCCGCGTCGGCGGCACCATGCGGATCTCGCCGCCCTTGGGCGCCTCAGGATTCACATAGGAGAAGTGGCTGAAGTCCGGTCCGTACTTGATGTCGCCGAACTGCGCGTAAGCGTGGGCTCCCCAGGCCGGCGCACACGCCGCGAATGCCAACCAGAGCCACAGAAATCGCATGCGACAATTCTGCACCAATCGCTTTGCGCCTTCGGATAAACCCTGAACGGATGGCCGAACGCAGGCAAACGTCGCAACGAACGAGACCGAACCACATGGGATTTCTGACTGGCAAGAAGCTGCTGATCACCGGCGTGCTGTCCAACCGCTCCATCGCCTACGGCATCGCCAAGGCTTGCCACGCACAAGGCGCCGAACTGGCCTTCAGCTACGTGGGCGAGCGCTTCAAGGACCGCATCACCGAGTTCGCTGCCGACTTCGATTCCAAGCTGATCTTCGACTGCGACGTGGGCGACGACGCGCAGATCGCCAAGCTGTTCGAAGACCTCGGTGCGGTCTGGCCCCGATTCGACGGCTTCGTGCACAGCATCGGCTTCGCGCCGCGCGAGGCGATTGCCG
This sequence comes from Pseudorhodoferax sp. Leaf274, assembly GCF_001422445.1. GTDB lineage: Bacteria > Pseudomonadota > Gammaproteobacteria > Burkholderiales > Burkholderiaceae_C > Pseudorhodoferax. The sequence goes on along the minus strand of NZ_LMNA01000028.1, from coordinate 167,309 downwards.
GCGACTTCCTCGAAGGCTTGTCGCGCGAGGCGTTCAAGATCGCGCACGACATCAGCGCCTACAGCTTCCCGGCCATGGCGAAGGCCGCCCTGCCCTACCTCAGCGACAAGTCGGCGTTGCTCACGCTGACCTACCTGGGCGCCGTGCGCACCGTGCCCAACTACAACACCATGGGCCTGGCCAAGGCCTCGCTCGAAGCATCCGTGCGCTACCTGGCCGGCTCGCTGGGCCCCAAGGGCATCCGCGTCAACGGCGTCAGCGCCGGCCCCATCAAGACCCTGGCCGCCAGCGGCATCAAGGGCTTCGGCAAGCTGCTGCCCGCCGTGGCCGCGGTCTCGCCCATCCGCCGCAACGTGACCATCGAGGATGTGGGCAACGTGGCGGCATTCCTGCTGTCGGACCTGGCCGGCGGCGTCACGGCCGAGATCACCTATGTCGACGGCGGCTTCAGCCAGGTCGTGGGCGGCATCGACGGCGAATAAGCGCCGCCGCGCGCTGCTGCTCGCGGCGCTGGGCAGCGCGTGGCTGCCCGCCTGGGCGGCACCGCCCAGGCTCATGCTGGCCAACGTCTACCGGCGCGGCATGCCGCTGGCCGGCTACTGGGTCAGCGAGAAGTACGACGGCCTGCGCGGCTACTGGGACGGGCAGGCGCTGTGGACACGCGGTGGCGAACGCGTTGCCGCACCGGCCTGGTTCACGGCCCCGCTGCCCGCCATGCCGCTGGACGGCGAACTCTGGGCCGGCCGCGGCCGCTTCGAACATGCGCTGTCCACCGTGCGCAGCCAGCAGCCCACGGATGCGGCCTGGCGCACCCTGCGCTTCATGGTGTTCGACCTGCCGGCCGAACCCGGCGACTTCGACCACCGCCTCGCGCGGCTGCGCCAACTGCTGCCCATCGCCGGCGCGCCATGGATCGTCGCCGTGCCGCAGCAGCGCGCCGGCACGCACGCGGCCTTGCAGGCCCGGCTCGACCAGATCGTCCGGGATGGCGGCGAGGGCCTCATGCTGCACCTGGGCACCGCGCCCTACCGCAGCGAGCGCAGCGACGACCTGCTCAAGTTCAAGCCCTACGACGATGCCGAGGCCCGCGTGGTCGGGCACCTGCCCGGCCAGGGGCGGCACGCCGGCCGGCTGGGCGCCTTGCTGGTGGAGACCGGCGAGGGCCGGCGCTTCAAGCTCGGCGGTGGCTTCACGGACGCGCAGCGGGCTGACCCGCCGCCCCTCGGCAGCCTGGTCACCTACCGCTACAACGGCCTGAACGCCAGCGGCCTGCCGCGCCACGCGCGCTTCCTGCGCGTGCGCAGCGACGGCTGACTCAGATCGTGCGGCTGTACGGGCCGTCGTTGCCGACCTGGATCATGTCCTCGGCACGCGTGATCTTCTCGGCCTCGGACATCGGCGTGCCCTCGGCCACGCAGTCGGCGAAGTAGCTCACCTTGCCGGTTTCGTCCTCCACCTCCACGAGCCCGTGGATGTCGGTCTCGAAGCCCGGGCACAGGAGGTTGAACTCGCGCGAGAACTTCAGGTAGTCGACGATCTTCTTGTTGAAGACCTCGCCCGGGATCAGCAGCGGAATGCCGGGTGGGTACGGCGTGACCAGGCTGGTCGTGATGCGGCCTTCCAGCTCGTCGATCGGCACGCGCTGGGTCTTGCGGTGCGCGATGTGGGCGTAGGCATCGCTGGGCTTCATGGCGGGCGTCAGGTCCGACAGGTACATCTCGGTCGTCAGCCGCGCGATGTCGTACTTGGCGTAGAGCTGGTGCACGTGCTGGCACAGGTCGCGCAGGCCCATGCGCTCGTAGCGGCGGTGCTGCTGGCAGAACTCCGGCAGGATGCGCCACATCGGCTGGTTCTTGGCGTAGTCGTCCTTGAACTGCTGCAGCGCCGCCAGCATGGTGTTCCAGCGGCCCTTGGTGATGCCGATGGTGAACATGATGAAGAAGCTGTACAGGCCCGTCTTCTCCACGATGATGCCGTGCTCGGCCAGGTACTTGGTGACGATGCTGGCCGGGATGCCCTCGGCGGCGAACTTGCCGTCCAGGTCCAGGCCCGGCGTCACGATGGTGGACTTGATCGGGTCCAGCATGTTGAAGCCGTCCGCCAGGTCGCCGAAGCCATGCCACTTGGCGGCCGCGGCGTCCTTGATGATCCAGTCGTCGGCCGTGCCCACGCCCTCCTCGACCAGCGCGTCCGGGCCCCAGACCTTGAACCACCACTCCTGCGCGCCGAACTCGCGCTCGACCTGGCGCATGGCGCGGCGGAAGTCCAGCGCCTCCAGGATGCTTTCTTCCACGAGCGCCGTGCCGCCGGGCGGCTCCATCATCGCGGCGGCCACGTCGCAGCTGGCGATGATGGCGTACTGCGGGCTCGTGGAGGTGTGCATCAGGAACGCCTCGTTGAACAGGTGGCGGTCCAGCTTGCGGTGCTGCGAATCCTGCACCAGCACATGGCTGGCCTGGCTGATGCCGGCCAGCAGCTTGTGCGTGGACTGGGTGGCGAACACCAGCGACTCCTTGGGCCGGGCGCGGCGCTTGCCCATGGCGTGGTAGGCGCCGTAGAAGGGGTGGAAGGCCGCGTGCGGCAGCCAGGCCTCGTCGAAGTGCAGCGTGTCGACGTAGCCGTCCAGCAGGCCCTTGATGGTCTCGGTGTTGTAGAGCACGCCGTCGTAGGTGGACTGCGTGACCGTCATCACGCGCGGCTTGACGGTGTCGGCGTCGACGCCGGCCAGCAGCGGGTTGGCGCGGATCTTGGCCTTGATCGCGGCGGGCTCGAACTCGCTCTGCGGGATGGGGCCGATGATGCCGAAGTGGTTGCGCGTGGGCTTCATGAACACGGGCACTGCGCCCGTCATGATGATCGCGTGCAGGATCGACTTGTGGCAGTTGCGGTCCACCACCACCACGTCGCCCGGCGCCACCGTGTGGTGCCAGACCATCTTGTTGGAGGTCGAGGTTCCGTTGGTGACGAAGAAGCAGTGGTCGGCGTTGAAGATGCGCGCCGCGTTGCGCTCGCTCTCGGCCACCGGGCCGGTGTGGTCCAGCAGCTGGCCCAGTTCCTCGACCGCATTGCACACGTCGGCGCGCAGCATGTTCTCGCCAAAGAACTGGTGGAACATCTGGCCGACCGGGCTCTTCAAGAAGGCCACGCCGCCCGAGTGGCCGGGGCAGTGCCAGGAGTACGAGCCGTCCTCGGCGTAGTCCAGCAGCGCCTTGAAGAACGGCGGCTGCACGCTCTCCAGGTAGCTCTTGGCCTCGCGGATGATGTGGCGCGCCACGAACTCCGGCGTGTCCTCGAACATGTGGATGAAGCCGTGCAGCTCGCGCAGGATGTCGTTGGGCATGTGCCGCGACGTCTTGGTCTCGCCGTACACGTAGATCGGCACGTCCAGGTTCTTGCGGCGCACCTCCTCGATGAACTTGCGCAGGTTCAGCACCGCGGGATCGAGGTCCGGGCCGGCGCTGAACTCCTCGTCGTCGATCGACAGGATGAAGGCGCTGGCGCGGCTCTGCTGCTGGGCGAACTGCGACAGGTCGCCATAGCTGGTCACACCCAGCACCTCGAAGCCCTCGCTCTCGATGGCCTGGGCGAGCGCGCGGATGCCCAGGCCGGAGGTGTTCTCCGAGCGGTAGTCCTCGTCGATGATGACGATGGGGAAACGAAACTTCATGGACAGCTCCGGGCCAGGCTGAAATGGAAAGGCGCGAAGTGTACGGACAATGCATGACGGCCCGATGAGCGCGGCGGCTTTTGTCCCACAATGCGCGGGATTCAAAGGAGGGCACGCAGCCATGGGCATCGCAGATTCGACCTTCTGGTGGCTCCTGGCCGGTGCCTGCATCGTGCTGGAACTGCTCACCGGCACCTTCTACCTGTTGATGCTCGCGCTGGGCTTCGTGGCCGCGGCGCTGGCCGCCTATCTGGGCCTGGCCCTGACCGGGCAGGTCGCCACGGCCGCCATCGCCGGCGGCGGCGCCGTCGCCATCTGGTATGCCGTGCGCAGCGCACGCGGCCGCCGGGCCGGCGCCACGGCCAACCCCGACATGAACCTGGACATCGGCGAAGTCCTCTCGGTGGACAGCTGGAATGCCGATGGCACGGCGTCCGTACACTACCGCGGCGCGCGCTGGACCGTGGTGCAGCGCGCCGCACAGCCGCCCGTGGCCGGCATCTACCGCGTGGTCGGCGTGGTCGGCAACCGGCTGATGGTCGACAAGGCCTGAACGCTTTCCCTTTCAACGCGCTGGAGGTTCCTGGATGGAAGTCGCACTCGTGCTCTTGGTCATTGCCGCGGTGTTCGTTTCGCAGTCGATCAAGGTCGTGCCGCAACAGAACGCCTGGGTCGTGGAGCGTCTGGGCAAGTACCACAGCACGCTGACGCCGGGGCTGAACTTCCTGCTGCCTTTCGTCGACAAGGTGGCCTACAAGCACAGCCTGAAGGAGATCCCGCTGGACGTGCCGAGCCAGGTCTGCATCACGCGCGACAACACGCAGCTGCAGGTCGACGGCATCCTGTACTTCCAGGTGACCGACCCGATGCGCGCCAGCTACGGCTCGTCCAACTACATCGTCGCCGTCACGCAGCTGGCGCAGACCTCGCTGCGCAGCGTGATCGGCAAGCTCGAACTCGACAAGACCTTCGAGGAGCGCGACATCATCAACGCCCAGGTCGTCGCCGCCATCGACGAGGCCGCGCTGAACTGGGGCGTCAAGGTGCTGCGCTACGAGATCAAGGACCTGACGCCGCCGGCCGAGATCCTGCGGTCGATGCAGGCGCAAATCACCGCCGAACGCGAGAAGCGCGCGCTGATCGCCGCCTCCGAAGGCCGGCGCCAGGAGCAGATCAACATCGCCACCGGCGAGCGCGAGGCCTTCATCGCGCGCTCCGAAGGCGAGAAGCAGGCCGCCATCAACCAGGCCCAGGGCGAGGCCGCCGCGATCACCGCCGTGGCCGACGCCACGGCCCAGGCCATCGAGCGCGTGGCCGCCGCGATCCGCCAACCCGGCGGCAACGAGGCGGTGCAGCTGAAGGTGGCCGAGGCCGCTGTCAACGCCTACAGCAAGGTGGCGGCCGATGCCACCACCACGCTGATCGTGCCCAGCAACATGGCCGATGCGGCCGCCCTGATCGGCTCCGCCATGAACATGGTGCGGCTGCAGCAGCCCAGGCCATGAGCGACACCGTGGCGCACAACGTCCTGGGCTCCGAGCTGGTGCCCTGCTCCTACGCGCCATTGACGGGCTACTTCCGCGACGGCTGCTGCAACACCGACGACGGCGACCTGGGCTCGCATGTCATCTGCGCCCGTGTGACGGCGGCGTTCCTTGCCTTCTCCAAGCTGCGCGGAAACGACCTCTCGACGCCCCGGCCCGAGCACCGCTTCGCCGGCCTCAAGCCGGGAGACCGGTGGTGCCTGTGCGCGGCACGCTGGAAAGAGGCGCACGAAGCCGGCTGCGCGCCGCACGTGGTGCTGGAATCCACGCATATCAGCGCGCTGGAGTTCGTGCTGCTGGAAGATTTGCAACGCCACGCCTGGCCGCAGCGAAACGCCACGAATTGACTGCTAGAATCGCGGGCTTCCCACGGAGCGGTGGATGAGTGGTTTAAGTCGCACGCCTGGAAAGCGTGTGTGGGTTAATAGCCCACCGCGGGTTCGAATCCCGCCTGCTCCGCCAAGACATCTAAGTTGTTGATTTATAAAAACAAATCAGCACTCTTGGCAATCTGTTCCCTGTGTGTGCTACACAGGAGCGACAGATGCATATCATCAAACGGGGCGGGGTTTACTACTTCCGCCGCCGTATCCCCCAAGACCTTGTAGCCGCTCACGGCGGACAGCGCGAGGTTCTTCACTCCCTTCGCACGAAAGACCGGCCAGAGGCCATGCGCAAGGCGCTGCGCGCTGGATGATCGATGGTGAGAGTTGCGGGGTACACCGCCGATGGCAGATGAAACGCCGACGCCCTTGCCTGTCGCCCTGCCTCGGCCCGTGGCCGCATTTACTGGCGCCACACCCTCTTCTGCACCCAAGCCCGACGCCGAACGCCTCGCCGAAATGCTGCCCATCTGGAAGCGCGAGCGCAGGCCCAACGACAAGACCGAGCACGCCTATACGAGGGCGGTCGAAGAGTTCGACGCGCTGCATCGCTCCCCTGCCTTGAAGGCCATCACGCGAACGATGGTGGTCATGTACCGCGACAAGTTGCAAGAGTCCGGCAAGTCGGTCGTGACCGTGAACGGCCGCATGGCCTTCCTGCGTGCGTTGCTCGGCGTTGCGAAGGGGCGCGGCATCATCACGGCTAATGCAGCTGAGGAAACGACCCTGCCGGCCGCGAAGCGCGCCGTAGAGGCCCGCATGCCCTATTCGCCTGCACAGGCCGATGTAGTGATGGCCGGTACCGCTGTGTACAAGGACACGCACCCGGCCCGCTACTGGCTCCCCCGCCTTGCGCGCTGGACAGGGGCACGTCTCAATGAACTGCACCAACTGCGCCGCATGGATGTGGTCGAGTGCGACGGCATCCGAGGCATCAGCATCACCGACCATGGCGAATGCATGCCCGGCCTGGCCATGCGGCTTAAGAATGCAGGAAGCCGGCGATGGGTGCCCTTGCACTCCGGGGTTGCCGAATTCTGGACGTGGGCGAAGGGACAACCCGATGGCGCGCTGTTCCCTGCTGACGCCAACAAGTTCGGCGTCATCAGCGATGCCTTGTCCAAGTGGTACGGACGGGCACTGCGCGGGCCATGGCGCATTGCAGACGACCGCATCACCTTCCACTCATGGCGGCATGCCTTCGCGGGCATGTGCCGGGCCGTTGGAGTGCCGCCAGACGTGCGCATGGCCCTCATGGGCCACAGTGAAGGCGGTGCGGCGGGAACCTACGGCGCGGGGCAGATGGCTCCTGCTGCACTGGATGCGGCTATCCAACGTCTGCCGACTGCATCGCGCCACTCATAATCAGATACCTGCGCTTTCGGAACCCACATGCTTCATCACTATACGAGCATTGAAACACTTTCTCTAATTCTCAGATCGAAGAAGATCCGGTTTAATAGGCTTGATCGCGTTGACGATATCAGTGAGTCAAGCACCTTTGGAGACTACACCCTCGCACCCTTCCTCTACATCAGTTGTTGGACAGACAGCGATGAGGAGAACATACCCCTTTGGAACATGTACACGGGAAACATGCGAGGTGTGCGACTTTCATTCCCGGAAAACCCATTCCAGTATCTCTTAATCCCTAAGCAGCAAAGACCCGGCCTCCACTTGACCGAAGACGTCTTTTCGCCATTGTCGATTGAGCAGATCATGGGCGACAAGCATTTTGTAGTCCCAAGCTTTTTCAAGCCCGACAAGTTTGGCTCGAAAGTTAGCTACGTGGAGAACAGCCAAGGCATCTATGCGGATGCCTTAAAAATCAAGGTTAATCCTGATGGAACTTTCAGCGGAACTGGCCGCGGTCCCGGGGATATCGCGGTACACAAGAGTAAAGAATGGGCATTCCAGCACGAGTATCGGTTCGTGCTCTACATTCTTCCAACCCCGGGTCCAATATCGGACTTCCTCCAGAGCGACTCAGCGTTTGCGTCATATTCAAATCACATTGCTGTCTCCTTGGCGAAGGGCCAAGGGCCGGAGCTTCAATATTTTGACGTCGATATTGACCCGCAGAAGTTGCAACAGATGAAAGTGACGCTTGGGCCGATGGCAACCACCGCTGAAAAGACTATCGTGGAAAGCCTCCTCCAAGACTATTGCGGCCACAAGAATGTTTCGGATAGCCGATTACAAGGGACGATCAGAGCGCGCAGTTAGCGTCTAAAAAATCGCCGGAGATTTTCGTGGGCCTCACGCCACGGCTCGCACCCCGAGTTCCCCCGTGGCCCCACCCTGAGCCACGCGCCCGTCAACGCGCCCGGTATCACGCGAGTGCGCCCGCGCACGACACACGCTCGTTAACGCGCACGGTGTCGCGCAGTCCTAGGGCATCACGGCGCCAGCGGCCCCAGGACATCGGCCACATCAATCCCGTGTCTGACGTTGCACGGCCCAAGAGCAGCAAAGGCCGCAACGGACGGCTGCTGTCGGGCGAGGAAGACCTGTTGCTGTCGGCCTGTGCGGAAAGCCGGCGCGACTACTTGCGCGAGGTGGTCGTGATGGCCTTGGAAACCGCAATGCGGCAATCCGAACTCATCGCCTTGCGCTGGGAACTGATCGACCTGGCCAAACAGACAGCGCACCTTGTGGACACGAAGAATGGGGACTCGCGCACGGTGTCGTTGAGCACCACTGCCGTGGCGCTGTTGAAGCACCGCAGGCCGCCGGGCCGGGCGACGGGACAGGTCTGGACGGGCATTACCACCGAAGCGGTAAAGCAGTCCTTCCAGCGGGCTTGTGAACCCGCAGACATCCAGGGGCTGCGCTTTCACGACCTGCGGCACGAGGCCATCAGCCGGCTTTTCGAGCGCGGGCTCCATGCTGTGGAGGTGGCCGCCATTTCGGGCCACAAAGACCTGCGAATGCTGATGCGCTACACGCACCTGGACGCGAGAAAGCTGGCGGCAAAGCTGGGGTAGCGCTGCGCCGGGTGACGGCTACGTCAACTTGCCGTGGCATTCCTTGTATCTGGCGCCGCTACCACACGGGCACTTGTCGTTACGGCCAACTCTCACCGGCACGCCAAGTGGGGCCCCCGCAGGCACAGGGGCCTGCTCGGCCTCCATGAACACTGCGCCACCAAACATCGCCGACTCGTCGGGAAGCTTCACCTCTTTCGTGTACCCAGGCACTAAAGTCTTGAGCACTTCATGACCGATCTGCCGTATCGCAGCCAGTTCTTCGCCCTTCGGGATGCTCAATTTACCGCCTTCAGAATACGTCCATCCGGAAGAATTTTGGCGAGACAAGGCGGCATAGATCGCGTTGAGCTTCGGGTCCACGTGCGCTCCGCCATCTTGATTGGCGGCTGCGAGTATGAGTTGCTTCCGACTCAGAGAGTTCTTCTTTGCATCGGAAACAACTACGGCATCCCACCAAGCGTCGAATGGCAACATGCGCGGGGGCTCCGGGGATAGATCCAGAAAGGGAACATAGCTTCCGCCCGAGGGCCCCATGAGCATTGCAACCAGGACATTCTGCGACAGCATGTTGCGGGGATTCATCGGCGTTGAGGAGTCAACAAACTGCACCGACTTGCGCCCAAGTTGGCCCAGAAGAGACACCGAAGAAGTGGTGTCGTGCAGGAGCACCCTCAGCGATACCGCAATGCGCTTTGCCTCGCCGGTAGAACCCGCGTCAAACGCATCTGCGGAAGCCTTCATGAATTCGATGTGCTCGCTCAGATGCTGCTCAAGCTCAGCTGTGGATTGGATGTGCTTAGTCATTTCAAGCCCTTTTCGCTCTTGGATACTAGATTATTGAGGGCATCCATCCGGAGCATCTTCAAGCCCCTTGTCGCTTGTGGTCTTTAAAATTGCGGTGCATTTGGTCCATCTACCTGCAGCACATCAAGTACAAATGAATTGAATGACTTTGCCAAGTCTTCAATTGCTACCTCAATCACCTCGATTTTTGCAATATTTCCATTCTTGGAAAACGCTGTATTGACAGTGGGACGCTCAACGCCAAAGAGCATTCGTGCCTCGGGTGCCGCCGTGTGGTGCGCGAACGAGTTTCTCAGGTCAATTAGGGTTTCGAGGAACAGCTGGTGCCTCGAGAACAGGCTTTGCAGGTGACCTCGGGCCGGAGCAAGACTGACCCTGTCAATTTCGTTGACGCCTTGAATCTCAAGCTTCCGCACTGAACGCAATAGTCCTGCTAAGCGGACTTGTTCCACCCACTCGTACACGAAAATATCATCAATGAATCTCTTCATTCCAATGACAAAATCCTCTGCTGTCATTGTAATAATTTGAACCACTGTAGTCATTCGACTTTGGCGAAAGCTGGAGTCCAGGCGCAAAATCTCTGTCAATCTCAGAGATAGATGGTCAGTCGGCCAGTTAGATTCATGGAGATGACGCCGGGAGAAATGACGCGAGGTATCCCGTTGTATTTTGATGTCCATCGATGGCATTCGACTTGCATGATTGAGAAATCACCTCCTAGAGTGTTTTTCAAGTTCACAAGTCTGCGCGTTACGTCTGGCCGCCAAAAATCATTTGGTGCCAGCCGCCACTCTTGTGCGGTCGGATCGAAAACAGAGATGTGCGAGTCTCGTGTTTCTAAACTCGGCGGGGCCTTGAAGGTTGCAAAGCCCGGAAGTATTGGGACGCCTGTTAGTTGGCATTGGTCGGCGATCTCTACCCCCAAATAGAAATAGTGGTCGCGGTCGTACAGGTAGACAAAGGGCTGTTGCATTGCCGGATTGTCCAGCGGCAGCAGTAGAAGTGCACATGGCGTTCTCCGACATGCCCAAACTGCTACACTGAACTGTTACACAGGGACGGTTTGGAGCACGCCTGGAAGGCCCCGCAGGGGCCGCCAACCCAAAGCGTGTGTGGGTTAATAGCCCACCGCGGGTTCGAATCCCGCCTGCTCCGCCAAACACACATTCTTGAGCGTCTCATCGAGGCGCAAGAAGACCGCAAAAAACCCTGCAGGACATTGTTCTTGCAGGGTTTTTTTCTTCTCAAGGCCATGCAACGGAACGGGCCACGGGCTGAAGACCAGCACAGGCACGGGATCGTTCTCGGGCCACTCGTCGGTCTTCACGCGTTGGGTCAGGGCTTCGAAAGGACGTCCAACCGCGCAGACCTCATAGAGATTGCGCGCGCCCTGCACGACGATCAGGTTCTGCAGCCCACCGTATTCTTTGAGGGATGCGGCCAGTTCAGCGATGCTGCGCTTGAGGGTGACGCCCGGCGTGCGGGCCTGGCCGTCCACCGACGGCACGCGTTGCCGCAAGGGAATGAAGGTGCGTTGCGAAGCCTGGATGACGGCCTCGCATTCCAATGGGGAAAGTCTCATGCGCACGCCTGTGTGAATGCCGCTTCGGCATCAGTACCGACGCGCAATTCAGGATCTCATCGGGAAGTTGCCTTGCAAGTGCCGCTTTCAGCGGCTCTTCGGTGTCGCCGGCGCAATGCGCATGATTGCTTTCGCTCGACTGGCCTGTGGGCTTGCGCACCTACAAGCCTTGAATGAAAAGACGGGTGACCTGACGTGTCACGCCAATCAACGGCACTAGACTGATCGCCCATTCGCAACTCGATTGAACGCTATGAAGCATCGCCGGACGCAAGTGCAACCGCTGGTCAGTGAGCCGACCCAGACGCTCAAGGAGATTGACCAGGAGATTGCGCGACTCAAGGAACGCGCCGCGACAATCGTCACCGCCGAAAAATCGGGCGTCATCACACGCATCAAGGAAGCCATCTCCTACTACGGCATCACCGCCGCCGAGCTCGGGTTCCGCGGTGCCCGCGAATCTGTTGCGAGCGTCAAGTCGGAAAAGCTGGCCAAGCGCAGGGTGCAGGCCGCGACAGGTGCCAACCCGTTGGAGACGGAAGCAGCCAAGCCACTCAAGAAGCCTCGCTCTGGCGCAGGCGTCATCAAGTACAAGGACGATGCAGGCAACGCGTGGTCTGGGTTTGGACCGAAGCCGCGCTGGTTCACAGAAGCATTGGCCGGAGGAAAGACGCCAGAGGATCTGAAGGCCTGACTGCAACTCAGGCAGTCATGTGACCCAAGCCACAACAACGGCTTTCGACTGGACTTCACGCTCGCGCCATCACTGTAGCCGGTGACTCTTTCGCAGGCGCCGCGATTCAGATTCGGATTCGGATTCAGGCTCGGGTTCTCGCGAGCACTGCTGGCCCGTGGGAGAGTTGGATTGCGCCATCACCAACAAGGTCTTGAACTGCCCGCTGTTCGCATACGGCACCGGAATATCCAGGCCATCGGCCGCGCGTCGTAGATGCTGCAGGACCCATCGACCTGTTGAGATCATTCTCAGGACGCAAATTCCTCAGCGGACATCGGAAATGCCTGCCCGACGGGTTGCCTTGCGACCCATCGCAGCACTCGCACCGGGCCTGAAACCGCAAGGTGCGTGCACCAACGGTCTTCAATTCCAAGGGGCGAAAACTTCCGGATGTGCAAGAGATCGCCCTCGCCCACCCTCGCATAGATTCCATTCAGCCTTCGCGACGGGACATGGCGTTGCCGAAGATGGATCAACCCGAACACAGGTGGATGGAAGAATGAAAGCAGCTTGGTACGAACGCAATGGGGACGCCGCCGATGTGCTGGTCGTCGGCGACTTGCCGCAGCCGCATGCCGGACCCGGCGAAGTGAGGGTGCGAATCGTCACGTCGGCCGTCAACCCGTCCGATGTCAAGTCGCGCGCGGGAAGTTCCCGCCAGATCCAGTTCCCGCGCCAGATCCCGCACAGCGACGGGGCGGGCGTGATCGACGAGGTCGGTCCGGGCGTTCCCGGTAACCGTCTGGGCGAGCGCGTGTGGATCTGGAATGCGGCCTTCGAACGTGCCGGCGGCACCGCTGCGCAATGGACCGTGGTCCCTGCTGCCCAGGCGGTCGCGCTGCCGCCAGGCCTGGATGGCGCCGCAGGTGCCTGCCTGGGCATTCCCGTCATCACCGCCCACCGCGCCGTCTTTGCCGAGGGTCCGCCCACCGGCCTGACGGTGCTGGTCGCCGGCGGCGCCGGCGTGGTGGGGCACTACGCCGTGCAGTTCGCGAAGTGGGCCGGCGCACGCGTGGTGACCACCGTCAGCTCGCCGGAGAAGGCCGAACACGCGCGCGCCGCCGGCGCCGATGCGGCCATCGACTACCGCCAGCAGGACGCCGCCGAGCGCATCCTCGCATTCACGGATGGCGTCGGGGTCGACCGCATCGTGGAGGTCGACTTCGCGCAGAACCTGGCGCTCGACCTGCAGGTCGCGAAGATGGGGGCCTCCATCTCCGTTTACGCTGCGCTGGCGCGCACGCCGCAGATTCCCTTCTTCGAACTGCTCAAGCGCAACCTCGTGCTGCGCTTCGTGCACATGTACGGGCTGCCCATGCCCGAGAAGCAAGCGGCCATCCGGGACATCTCTGCGTGGGCGATGGGCGGCCAGGCGCGGTTCAGCATCGCAGAGCGGTTCGCGCTCGACCGCATCGTGGATGCACACCGCGCTGTCGAGTCCGGAAGAAAGATCGGGCAGGTCATCGTGGACCTGCCCTAAGCGGTCAGCGGCCGGGAACGGCCCTGCCGCAGGGGCACAGCGGTTGCCGGCCGCTGCCGTGCGCCGGCCTCAACGTGCCAGGTCCAGCAAGGCCCTGACCTCCGCTGCGCTGCCGATCGGTCGTGGGTTCGTCTTGATCCAGGGGTCATGCATCGCCGCCTCTGCGATGGCGTCGAGCGTCTCCGGCGCCTCCAGCCCCACTTCGCGCAAGCTGCGGGGCAGCCCGAGCTCCGCGATCAGCCGTTCCACGAGCCGCCATGCGTCGACGCCAGGTTCGCCCATCGCCTCGCTGATGAGCGCGTGGCGGTCGCCCACCACGGGCTGGTTGAACTTCATGACGTGCGGCATCAGGATGCAGGAGGTGAAGCCATGCGGCACCCCGCCCGTTCCACCGAGCGCATGGCCGATGCCGTGGCTGGCGCCCTTGTTCACGCCGGCTTGCGAGCCGACGGTGGACAGCCACGCCGCCACCTGCGCGTCCAGCCGCGCACGCAGGTCGGTCGGGTCGCGCAGCGTCTGCGGCAGGGCCCGCGCCAGCAAGCGGATCGCCTGCAAGGCGGTGCCCTGGGAGTAGGGCTGTGCGTCGATGGAGCAGATGTCCTCGACCGCGTGGTCCAGCGCACGGATCCCGGTCGACAGCCACAGGGCCTGCGGCGTGTGCAACGTCACCTCGGGATCGAGCACGACCACCTTGGGCACCTGCAGCGGGTGGGTAAAGACCTCCTTCAGCCGAGTGGCCGTGTTCGTGACGCCGGCGTAGGCGGTAAATTCGGCCGCGGCCAGCGTGGTCGGCACGGCGACCTGCGCCAGCGCCGGTGCACGCAGCCCCTCGCGGCCGCCGACCATCGATGCGCCGGGCGGCTTGCGCAGCAGGTCCATCTGCTCGACCGTGCGGACATCATTGGCCAGGCAGCTGTTGACGACCTTGGCCGCGTCGGTGATGGAGCCCCCGCCCACCGTGACCAGCAGGTCGGCACCGGCTGCACGCGCGGCCTCGGTGGCGGCGACGACATCCTCGCGCGGCGTGTGGGCGGCCATGCGCGTCCACGTGAGGGCGTGGCGTTCGCCCAGCGCGCGCTCCAGCCGCGACAGCACCTCGGTGTTGCGGGCCAGGATCTCGGGCGCGAAGACGACCACGCGGCGTGCTCCGGCGCGTTCGGCTTCCTCGCGCACCACGTCGGCGGCGGGCCGGCCGAACACCACGCGTTCGATCTTGGGCAGTTGGTAGGTTCCTTGGTACATCGTGTGTTCTCGGTTCGTGCGATACGGTTGGGGCGGGGTCAACGGCTGTAGGGCCTGGGCATCCATCGGTAGGCTTCGCCAGCGCTGCCGACGGCGACGTAGCCCAGGCCTGGGAACGAAATGTGCGCGGCGCCCACCAGCGTCTTGCCCGCGGCCAGGTCGCGCAACAAGGCGGCGCGGTCGCTCGCGGCCGCGTGCGGGTCGGTGTCGAACGCGATGGTGGCCTCGGGATGCGGGAACTGCACTGCGCCCGCGTGGATGATGTCGCCGATGAACAGGATCCTGGCGCCGCGGCTTTCCACCTCGTACAGCGTGTGGCCCGGCGTGTGGCCGTGTGCGGCGCGCGTGCGCACGCCCTGGAATAGTTCCCCCTCGCCCTCGAACAGCACGACCTTGCCCGCAGCCTCGTAGGGCGACAGCGCCTCGCGCGCTTCGGCGAACGAGGGCCTCGCGCCCGGTGGCGCCTTGGCCTCTGCCTGGAGGTCGAAGCGGAAGTCCCGCTCGGCCTTGTGCACGTAGACGGTCGCGCGCGGGAACAGGCGCCGCCCGTCGACGGCCAGGCCGCCGGAGTGGTCCTTGTGCAGGTGCGTGAGGAGGACGGCGTCGATGTCGCCGGGCGCATAGCCCGCCGCCTTCAGGTTCTCCAGCAGATGCCCTGCGCCCGCACCGAACAGCTTGCCCGCACCCGCGTCGACCAGCAGCAGACGGTCGCCAGTGTGGACGAGGAACGCGTTGACCGATGCTTCGGGCGGCGTGGATTCGAAGGCGGCATCCAGCAGTTGGCGCGCCCGGCCGGCCGGGATGTTCGACATGATCGCGTCCAGCGGCAGCTTGACCGTTCCGTCGGACAGCGCGGTGACCTGGAAGTCGCCCAGGGGCATGCGGTAGAAGGCCGGCGCCTGGTCCTTCGGCTGGCCGCGCGCCGCGCCGCGCGGCGTGCCGTCGGAGGTGCCGGCGCAACCGGTGAGTGACAGTGCGCCGGCGCACAGGAGTGCGGCGCCGAAGGCCGTGGCGCGGCGCAAGGCCCGGCGGGCCGGACGTGTGTCGGGATGCAGGTGCATGGTCGGGGTTCCAATGCGAACGGGTGAATGAGCGGGGGCGGCCCGCCTATGCGGCGGCGTTGACGTCGGCCACCGGCTGGCTGCCGAAGTCGGCGCGCTCCAGGTAGGCCAACACCTTCGATGCCGCGAGGGCGGGTGAATCGAGCCGGTTCTCGGCCTTGAGCTGTTCGTAGCGCGCGCGGTCCGGCAGGAGCCGCGCATCGGTCGCGCGCAGCGCGCCTTGCATGTCGGTGTCGATCACGCCCGGTGCGAGCGAGACGACGCGTGCGCCGCCCGGCCGCAGCGCCTCTTCCAGCGCGATGACGCGCGAGAAATGGTCCATTCCCGCCTTCGCTGCGCAGTAGGCCGACTGGCTCGGGATCGCATGGCGCCCGAGACCCGAGGAGATGTTGAGGATCTGCCGGGCGCCCGGCCACGCCTGGGTGCCGCGCAGGAACGCCGCGCACAGCAGCAGCGGTGCCTCCAGGCCGATGCGCAGTGCGCGCGCCAGATCGGCCGCGTCAGCAGTCGCCAGGGGACCGGGTTGTCCCACCGTTCCC
The DNA here is from genome assembly GCF_001422445.1 of Pseudorhodoferax sp. Leaf274. Classification (GTDB taxonomy): domain Bacteria; phylum Pseudomonadota; class Gammaproteobacteria; order Burkholderiales; family Burkholderiaceae_C; genus Pseudorhodoferax. Next base: position 151,278 of record NZ_LMNA01000028.1, on the reverse strand, counting down.
GCGTTGTTGACCAGCACCGCGCGCGCAAAGACGCTGCCGTCCTGCTCCGCCAGAAAGCCGGCAAGCCGGTCGGCCGCCTCGGTGGGCTGCTGCAGATCGACCGGCCATTGGACCAGGCGGGCGCCGCAGGACTGTGCGGCCAGCGCCAGCGCCGGCTCCACGCCGCGCGAGATGCAGACCACCGTGCGCCCGGGCACCAGCGCCAGCTCGACGATGGCTCGGCCGAGTCCACGCGACGCGCCCGTGACGATGAACAGGGATGGCGGGTGCATGCCAGCCTCTTCCGTGCGGCCAGAGCCGGCGTTGCCGGGGCCTGTCATCGCCGGTCCAGCAAGGCCCAGCGCGTGCCGTCGAACTGCATGGGACGCAGCTCGCGCAGAGGGTGGCGGTTCTGCGGCCCCGTCTTCACGCGCAGACCCGGCAGCAGCATCGGCACCTCCAGGTCCAGCGCCATGGTCTGCTTGAGCAGGTTCTCGCGCGACAGGTCGTTGCCGCACTGGCGCACCAGCTGGACGACGCAGGAGCCCAGGTACGCGCCCAGCGCCGTCAGCGTGTCGCGCGGCAGGCCCTGGCCGTGCTTGTCCATGGTGGCGTTGAATTCCTGCACGCCCCGGTCGTTCGCCCACACCGGGTCGCTCGGATCCTTCACGAAGTTGAAGCAGATGGCGCCCTTGGAGCGCTCCAGTCCCGCCGGCATCAGCACCTGCGAGATCGATGCCGTCGGCTGCGTCATGTAGAGCTGCGGCCGCCACGATTCCTGGCTCTTGCGGATGGCCTGCACGGCGGACTTGGGATTTGCGGACATGACCAGGGTGTCCGCGCCCGCGGACTGCAGCGAGACGACCTGCGAGTCCACCGTCGGATCGGTCGTCTCGTAGGACTCCTCGCGCACGATCGCCTTGGTGCTGCCGAGCACCTCCTTGAGGCCGCGCAGGAAGCTGCGGCCGGCATCGTCGTTCTGGTACAGCACGCCGACCCTGGCGCCCGGCTTCACGGCCAGCAGGTGCCGGCCGATGGCGCGCCCCTCGTCCGAATACAAGGGAAACGAGCCCAGCGTCCATGGGAACTTGTCGATGTCGTCCAGCCAGGCGTCCGCGCCGGAGGCCATGAAGAGCTGCGGCACCTTGGCCTCGTTCATGTACTTGCGCGCCGCCATGCCGGTGGCCGAGCCGATCTGCGCCGTGACGAACGCGACCTGCTCCACCTCGACCAGCTTGCGCGTCTGCTCCACCGTGCGCGGCGGGCTATAGCCGTCGTCGACCAGGATGAATTTGATCTGGCGCCCGTTGATGCCGCCGGCGGCGTTGACGCTGTCGAAGCCGGCGCGCATGGCCTTGTTGACCGCAGACCAGGCGGCCGCCGGCCCGCTCAGCGGCCCCGTCGAGCCGATGCGGATCTCCTTGTCTGTGACGCCCGGCATGGCCGCGGGCTGCGCGAGGGCGGGCCGGACCGCCGGCAGCGCCGCAGCCGCCATGGACAGGGTGAAGGTGCGTCGTGGGATGTTCATCGGGTCGTCTCCTGGAAAGATGGATGTCGGGTGGGCGGCCGTTGCCGCAGCGTGGGCGGAACCGCTGCGCCATTTCCGACGGCGCAGCGCGGCGGCCGGTCGTCAGCCTGGGTGGCGCGACTTCCAGCGTCGCGCCAGGCCGTGCACGAGGCCGGCCAGGCCGTCGGGCATGGCGAGCATCAACACGATGGTGCAGGCCCCGTAGATGGCCCAGGGCGCGCCCTGGGAGAGCTTTTCGGCATAGCCCGGCATCAGCACCACGAAGGCGCCGCCGCACAGCGCACCGTAGACGCTGCGGAAGCCACCGATGACGGCGCCCACCAGCAGCGTGATCGACAGGAACATGGCGTAGCTGTCCGGCGAGACGAAGTGCGTCGCGATGGCGCCCAGGCCGCCGGCCATGCCGGTCAGGAACGCGCACAGCCCGAAGGCCACGGTCTTGTACAGGCGGATGTCGATGGCCATGGTCTCGGCGGCCACCGGCTGGTCGCGGATGGCCTCGAGCGCGCGGCCGATCCGGCCGCCCAGCAGGTTGACCACCGCGCCGAAGGCGAGCACGGCCAGCAGCAGCGTGTAGGCGTAGACGGTCTGGTCCACGTCCAGCCCCAGCGCGCTCCATGGCGCGATCCTGGGCAGGGACAGGCCCTGCACGCCGCCCGTCCAGTCCGCCACGAGCTTGTTCTTGGCGAGCTGTGGCACCGCCATGGCCAGTGCGAAGGTGGCCAGCGCCAGGTACAGCATCTCCAGGCGCAGAGCCGGGATCGCCACCAGGAAGCCGACCGCCATCGCGACCATCCCGCACATCGGCACGGCGAGCCAATACGGCACGCCGAAGCGCTCCATCAGGATCGCGGTGGCGTAGCCGCCGATCGCGAGGAAGGCGCCGTGGCCGAGCGAGATCTGTCCGTTGTAGCCCGCGAGCAGGTTCAGCCCGAGGATGGCGATCGCGTACGAGACGATGTTGGCCGCCAGCAGGAGCTGGTAGCCCTTGAACGCGAAGATGGCCGAGATGCCGGCGGCCAGCAGCACGGCCGGCAGCAGATGGCGCGCGAGGCCGCGCCCTCGCGCCTTCGGGGAAAAAGCCGACGGTGCCGCGGAACGGAGCGAAGAGGTGTGCATGGAGAGTGCCCTGGTGGATGGCCGGTTCACACGCGGGTCACGATCCGGCGGCCGAACAGGCCGTTCGGCTGCAGCGTCAGCACCGCCACGATGATGCCCAGCACGAACACCAGCTTCAGGTCGGTGCCCACGACGTAGGCGCCCGCGAGGTTCTCGGCCACGCCGATCACCAGGCCGCCGAACACGGCGCCCCACGGGTTGGAGATGCCGCCCAGCACCGCGCCGGCGAAGGCGTAGATGATCACGTGCAGCATCATGTTGGGATCGAGGTAGACGATCGGCGCGGTGAGCATTCCCGAGATCGCGCCGATGCCCGCCGCCAGCCCCCAGCCCAGGGACAGCATCAGGCCGACATTGACGCCGACAAAAGCGCTCGACAGCGGGTTGAGCGCGGCGCCCCGCATGGCCAGTCCAAGCCGCGTGAAGCGGAAGAAACAGAAGATCAGCGCCATCAGCACCAGCGTCACCAACCCGATGCCCGCCTGGTGCGCCGAGACCAGGCCGAGCGAGAGCCATGGCATCTTCTCGAAGGGGCTGTCGACGGCACGCACGTCGTAGCCGAAGCTCCAGCCGACGATGCCGTCGATGAGGATCATCAGCCCGACCATCACGATGATCACGGAGTGGGCCGGCGCGTGCCGGAAGCGGCGGATCAGCAAGCGCTCGATCGCCATGCCGGCGGCGAACGAGACCAAGACCGTCGCGACGAACGCGGGCCAGTACGGCACGCCATGCGCCACCAGCGACCAGGCGAGGAAGGTCGAGGCCATCGCCATCTCCCCCTGCGCGAAGTTCACGAGGCTGGTGGTCTGGTAGATCATGACGAGCGCGAGCGCGAGGCTGGCGTAGACGCAGCCCATGGCGAGGCCGGAGACGATCTGTTGGAGAAAGCCGTTCATGCGGGGGACCTCGGTGCGGACATCAATAACCCAGGTAGACCTGGCGCACGGTGCTGTCGCGGCGCAGGTCGTCGGCGCTGCCGCTGAGCACGGCGCGGCCGACGTCGATGAGGCAGGCCTCGTGCGCGATCTCCAGCGCCAGGTGGGCGTTCTGCTCGACGATCAGCACGCTCACCTGGCGCTCGGCCACGATGCGCTGCACCGTGTCGAAGATGCCGCGCACGATCAACGGCGCCAGGCCGAACGAGGGCTCGTCCAGCAGCAGCAGCTTCGGCCGTGGCATGAGCGCGCGCCCGATGGCAAGCATCTGTTGTTCGCCGCCCGACAGCGTGCCAGCCTGCTGGCCGTGGCGCTCCTTGAGCCGGGGGAACATCGCGTAGACCTCTTCGATGCCCTGCGCCACGTCGTCGCGCGAGGGCAGCGTGTAGCCGCCCAGCTGCAGGTTCTCGACCACCGACAACTGCGCGAAGGTGCCGCGCCCGTCGGGCACGTGGGAAATGCCCAGGCGCACGACGTCCTGGGCCGGCAGGCCCTGCAGCGAGCGGCCGCCAAAGCGGATCTCGCCCTGGCGCCGCACCATCACGTTGCAGATGGCGCGCAGCGTGGTGGTCTTGCCGGCGCCGTTGGCGCCCAGCAGCGCGGTGATGCTGCCCTGCGCGACCGTCAGGTCGTAGCCGAACAGCACCTGCACGCCACCGTACCAGGCCTGCAGGTTCCGGATTTCCAGCAGCGGCGCGGTCATGCCGCTTGTCCCAGGTAGGCCTGGACGACGTCGGCGTTGCGCCGCACCGCGTCCGGCACGCCATCGGCGATCTTGCGGCCGAAGTCCAGCACGACCACCTGGTCGGAGATGCGCATCACCAGGTTCATGTGGTGCTCGACCAGCAGCACGGTGATGCCGTCGTCGTCGCGGATGCGGCGGATGTTGTCGGCCAGCTGCTCGACGGCCTCATGGTTCAGCCCGGCGGCCGGTTCGTCCAGGATGAGGAGCTTCGGTTGCCCGGCAAGCGCCCGCGCCAGTTCCACCCGTTTCTGAACGGCGAAGGGCAACTCGCCCACCGGCGTGTCGGCCACCTGGCCGAGCTCGAACCGGCGCAGCAACGCCAGCACACGCTCGCGCAAGGTCTGCTCCGACCGCAGCACCGACGGCAGGCGCGCCATGTGCGCGAGAAATCCACCGCGTGTGCGGCCATGCCCGCCGACGAGCACATTGCGCTCGACCGACATCGAGGGGAACAAGGCGAGGTTCTGGAAGGTGCGCCCGATGCCGGCGGCGGCGATGGCGTGCCGTGCCATGCCGGTCAAGCTCGTGCCTTCGAACACGATCGTTCCTGCAGCCGGCTGGTAGACGCCGCTGATGCAGTTGAAGCACGTGGTCTTGCCTGCGCCGTTCGGGCCGATCAGGCCGCAGATCGTGGAAGGCGCCACGTCGAACGACAGGTCGTCGAGCGCGGTGATGCCGCCGAACCGGACGGTCACGCCGCGCAGGCGCAGTTGCGGGGCGGCCAGATCGGATGCGGACAGATCGGGTCGCCCTGACGGGGCGGCTCGCCGGGGGCTGGAAACGGGCACGGCGCTCATTGCAACGCGAGACCGACCTTGGCGACCAACGCCTTCCAGCGTGCGATCTCGGTGACCTGGAACCGGCGCATCTCCTGGGCGTCGGTCATGCGCACGGTGGTGATCTGTCCGGCGTAGGCACGGCGCAGATCGGCATCGGCGCCGACCTTGGCGAAGACCGCTTCCAGTGCTTGAACGACAGGCGTGGGCGTGCGTGCGCTGACGGCAGCGGCAACCCAGGTGAACGCGTCGAACGCGGGCACACCCGCGTCCGTGGCCGATGGCACATCGGCCAACTGGGGGAAGCGCTCCGCTGCGCCCAGCAACAGCCCGCGCAGGCGCCCCGTCCGGACGAGTTCGACCGTGGTGCTGGCGTCCAGCACGGCGAAGTCCACGGTGCCGGCGATCACCGCGGGGACCACGTCGCCCGATCCCTTGAACGCGATCGGTGTGGCACGCACGCCCGCGAGCTGGCACAGCCATTCGCCGTACAGCGTGTAGCTGACCGAGCCGGTTCCATAGTTCAGTGCCCCGGGCCGCGCCCGCGCGGCCTCGACCAGTGCGCCGAAGCTGCGGTACGGTGATTCGGCCGGTGCCGCGATCAGCACCGGTGCGCTCAGCAACAGCGAGATCGGCGCAAAGTCGGCCAAAGGATCGTAGGGCGGCTTGCGGTAGGTCGCCGCGTTGGCCGACAGCGTGGTGTTGCTGCCGATGAGGATGGTGTGCCCGTCTGCCGGCGCTCCCAGCACGTGCTGCACGGCGATCACGCCATTGCCGCCGGCCTTGTTGTCGACGATGACCGGAACGCCCGTCAGCGCGGACAGTGCCTGTGCGATCAGCCGGGCACCCGCATCGGTGCCGCTGCCGGGGGGAAACGGAACCACCAGCTTCAACGGCCGGCTCGGAAAGGAGGCGGCGTTGGACGGCAGCGCGGCGGCGCCCGCTGCCAGCAGCGCCGCGCTGCGCAACAGGACCGTGCGCCGGTTCAACGCAACCCGCGCGATGGGGTCGTCGCCATGAACCGCAAGATGAGGGTGTGGTGTCGCCATGCTGTTGCCAGTCCGCAGGGATGCGGTCGTCTCCGTGTTTGTGGGTACATTCTTCGGCGCGACGCGGCTGCGGACCAGCCTAGAATTCCATTCTTCGGAAATCCATGAGGCATCGAGATGGCATCCCGTCCCACGCCCGCGCAGTCGTCGCGGGCGCTCACGCGCGAATCGGGCACGTTCACGCGTGTCACGCCGATCAACCGTTCGCTGCAGCGTGGCCTGCAGCTCCTGCGCGCGTTCAACCATGGCGCGGAGCTGCTGGGCAACGGCGAACTGGCAGTCCGTGCGGGGCTGCCGCTCTCCACGGTCAGCCGCCTGACGAGCACCCTGGTGCAGGAGCGCTTCCTGGACTACGACATCCAACGCCAGTCCTACCGGCTGGCGCCGGTCATCCTGAGCCTGGCTGACACCTTCAGCCGCAACGACCACACCTCCGAGGCGGCATTCCCGAAAATGAAGTCGCTGGCCGAGAAGGAGCGCATCAACGTCGGCCTGTCCGTGGCCGACCACCTGGAGATGGTCTACGTGGTCTCGCTGCGCGAGAGCAAGCGCGGCATCTTCCGGCGCGCGGTGCCCGGGTCGCGCTTTCCCATCGAACTGACGGCCGGCGGTCGGGCCTTCATGTCGGGCCTGGACGAGCCCAACCGCCGCGCCGTCCTGCAGCAGCTGGGCCACAAGCACGGACGTGCATGGAAGGCCCTGCGCACCGAGATCGAGGCGGCCTTCGCCGACGTGGCGCAGCACGGGCACTGCGTGGCCTACTGGGCGCCAGGCATGACGGCCATCGGTACCCCGATCGCCGCACCCGACGGGCGCAGCTACGCGCTGAGCATCACCTACCACTCCATGGACGTGCCCAAGTCCCAGGAGGCGTACTACGGCAGCCTGCTGCTGGCGCTGCGCGAAGAGATCCTCGGGACCTGGGACCAGGCGGCGCGGCTGGCCGTGCCCTGAGACGCCGCCTCAACGTGCGTCGGCGAAGTGCTGTTGCACCTGCGCCCACGCGGCGTCCGCGATCCGGCGTGCACGGGCGCCCACGGCCAGCCCTTCGGCGCTCGACGCATTGCCATCGCGTGCACGCCGGTGGATTCCCTGCAGGATGGCCGCCATGCGGAACATCGCATGGGCGATGGCGAACTCCAGGGCCTGCGGATCCGTCGCCGTGCCCATGGCAGTGTCGTAGCGCGCCACGTAGCCGGCCTCCGATGGCACGCCCTCGGGCAGCGGCGACTTCTCGGCCATGCCGCGGAATTGCTCGGACGTGAGCCGCCAGGGCAGCAGGTGGTAGGCGAAGTCCGCCAGGGGATGGCCCAGGGTCGACAGTTCCCAGTCGATCAGCGCGACCACGCGCGGCTCGGTCGGGTGGACGATCATGTTGTCGATCCGCAGGTCGCCGTGCACCAGCGTCGCCGGCCCGGTGGCGGGAACATGCGCGGGCAGCCAGGCGATCAGCCGCTCCATCGCAGCGATCGGCTCGGTCTCGGCCGCCCGGTACTGCCGCGTCCAGCGCGCGATCTGGCGCTCGAAGTAGTTGCCGGGCCGCCCGAAGTCTTCCAGGCCGATGGCCCGCACGTCGAGACGGTGCAGGCCGGCCACGACCCGGTTGACATCGGCATACAGTGCCGCCCGTTCCGCCGGCGGCAGCTCCGGCAGGGCCGGATCCCAGAAGATCCGCCCGTCGACATGGGCCATGACGTAGAACGCCATGCCGATCACCGAGGGATCGTCGCAATAGCAGTGCATGCGCGGGACGGGCACGGTGCTGCCCGCCAACGCGCTGGCCACGCGGTACTCGCGGTCGATGGCGTGCGCCGAGGCCAGCAACGCGCCGCCGGGCTTGCGGCGCAGCACGAAGCGCCAGCCCTGCGCGTCCGTGAGCAGGTCAGTGGGATTGGACTGCCCGCCGGCGAAGCGCGTCGCCTCGATCGGCGCGCGCAGCCCGTCGATGTGCCGGGCGAGGTAGGCGCCGAGCGCAGCCGTGTCGAAGTCCGGGGCGCGGCCTGCCGTCACAGGATCTCCAGCAGCCCCGCCGCGCCCATGCCGCCGCCCACGCACATCGTGACCACGGCGTACTTCACGCCGCGCCTGCGGCCCTCCAGCAGGGCGTGGCCGACCAGGCGCGCCCCCGTCATGCCGTAAGGGTGGCCGATCGAGATGGCGCCGCCGTCCACGTTGTAGCGCGCCGGGTCGATGCCGAGCCGGTCGCGGCAATACAGCGCCTGGCAGGCGAAGGCCTCGTTCAGCTCCCACAGGCCGATGTCGTCCACGCGCAGGCCATGGCGTGCCAGCAGCTTGGGCACGGCGAACACCGGACCGATGCCCATCTCCTCGGGCGCGCAGCCCGCCACCGCCATGCCGCGGAAGATGCCCAGCGGGCGGATGCCGCGGCGCTCGGCCAGCCCGGCCTCCATGAGCACGCAGGCGGCGGCGCCGTCGGACAACTGGCTGGCGTTGCCGGCCGTCACCACCCCACCGTCGACCACGGGCTTCAAGGCCGCCAGCCCTTCGAGGGTGGTGTCCGGCCGGTTGCCCTCGTCGCGGTCGAGCGTGACCGCGCGGTGCGATATGGCGCCGCTCGCCTTGTCCGCCACAGCCATGCGGGTCTCGAAGGCGACGATCTCGTCCGCGAAGCGGCCTGCGGCCTGGGCCGCGACGGTGCGGCGTTGCGACTCGAGCGCGTAGAGGTCCTGCGCCTCCCGCGTGATGCCGTACTGGCGGGCCACGAACTCGGCCGTCTCGAGCATGGGCATGTACGCATGGGGGGCCCGCGCCATGACCAGCGCGTCCCGTGCGCGCGTGATGCCCTCGAAGTAGGACTTCTGTTCCGCCGTGATGTTCTCCTGCCCACCGGCCAGCACCACGTCCATCCCGTCCCCCGTGATCTGCTTGGCTGCCGTGGCGATGGCCATCAGGCCGGAGGCGCACTGGCGGTCGATGGTCTGGGCTGCCACGCTGGCGGGCAGGCCAGCCGCCAGCACGGCGTTGCGTGCCACGTTCATGCCGGCCGTTCCGCTGGACAGCACGGTGCCGAAGACCGCATCTTCGATCTCGCCGCCATCGACGCCCGCACGGCGCACGGCGTGAGAGATGACGTGGCCGAGCAGCGACGGCGAACGGACGTTGTTGAGGGCGCCCTTGTAGGCGCGGCCGATCCCGGTGCGGGCGGTCGACACGATGACTGCTTCTCTCATGCGCATGTTCTCCATTGGGAAATCCGGCGGCCCTCGGCCGCGAGTTGCCGCAGCAGCGGCGAGACGGTCCAGTAGCCGTGGCCATCGCCGTGCTGTCGGGCGTAGTGGTCGAGCTGCCGGACGATGTCGGCCAGGCCGATGGCGTCCGCCATGAACAACGGCCCGCCCAGCGCCTCGGGGAAGCCGTAGCCGCTGGTCCACACCACGTCGACGTCGCTGCCGCGCAGGGCGATGCCCTCTTCCAGCAGGCGCGCCGCCTCGTTCACCATGGGATAGAGCAGCCGCTCCAGCACCTCCTGGCTGTCGATGCCGTCGCGCCTGGCGATGCCGTGGCGCTGCGCCAACGCTGCGGCGATCTCCAGGGTGCGGGAATCGTCCACCGCAAGACGACCTTCGTAGCGGTAGAAACCGGCTGCGGTCTTCTGTCCGTGGCGTCCTTGGGCATGCAGTTCGCGGACCAGGCAGCGGTAGCCCGGATCGTCGGGCAGCCCGCCGGCCTTGCCGCGCTCGATCACCGTCTTGGCGCCCACATCCACCCCGGCCATGTCCAGCATCCGGCACGGCCCCATGGCCATGCCGATGGACTCCATCACGGCGTCGAGCTGCCGGGGCGTCGCGCCCTCCAGCAGCAGGAACTCGGTTTCCCGCAGGTAGACCTCGGCCATGCGGTTGCCGATGAAGCCGTAGCACACGCCGGAGACGACCGCCTGCTTGTCGATGGTCCGGGCGACGGCCAGCGCGGTGGCCAGCACATCCTGCGCGGTGTGCCGGCCGCGGACCACCTCGAGCAGCTTCATCACGTTGGCGGGACTGAAGAAGTGCAGCCCCACCACGTCGGCCGGACGCCCGCTGGCTTCGGCGACCAGGTCCACGTCGAGCGTGGAGGTGTTGGTCGCGATGACGCAGCCGGGCTTGCACAGTGCACCCAGGCGGGCGGCCACCTGCTGCTTCAGCACCAAATCTTCGAACACGGCTTCGACCACCAGATCGCATTGCGCCAGTGCGGCGTCGTCGGTCTGCACGCGCAGCAGCGCCATGCGTGCATCCACCTGCTGCGCGGTGATCCGTCCTTTGTCGGCACTGGCGTCGTACAGGCCGCGCACGGTCTGGACGGCTGCGCGCAGCCCGGCCTCGTTCGTGTCCACCAGCACCGTGGCGATGCCGGCGTTCAGGAAGCACATGGCGATGCCGCGGCCCATGGTGCCGGCGCCCAGCACGCCGACCGTGCCCACGGGCCGCGCGACCGCTTCCCCCAGATCGGGCACGCGCCAGGCCTCACGCCGGGCCGCGGCAAGGTACTCTGCCGCCGCCAGCGGAGCGGCGGCGCTCACGGCGCGCTCCGGGCGGTGTCGTACTTCTTCAGCTCCATCTTGGCGAGCTGCTCGCGGTGGACTTCGTCGGGCCCGTCGGCCAGCCGCAGGATGCGCGCCGTGGCGTAGAAGCTGGCCAGGCCCAGGTCGTTGTTGGTGCCCCCACCGCCGTGCGCCTGGATGGCCCAGTCGATCACCCGGCAGGCCATCTGCGGCGCGGCGACCTTGATCATGGCGATGTGGGACTTTGCCGCCTTGTTGCCGACCGTGTCCATCAGCTCTGCGGCCTGCAGTGTCAACAGACGGGCCTGGTCGATCAGGATGCGCGATTCGGCGATGCGCTCGTACCAGACCTCGTGGCGAACCACCGGCTTGCCGAACGCAACGCGCGCCAGGCCGCGCTTGCACATCATCTCCAGCGCGCGCTCCGCCAGGCCGATCAGCCGCATGCAGTGGTGGATGCGGCCCGGCCCCAGCCGGCCCTGGGCGATCTCGAAGCCGCGCCCCTCGCCCAGCAGCATGTTCTGCACGGGCACGCGGACGTTCTCGAAGACCACCTCCGAGGCGCGGTCCGGCACACCGTAGAAGCCGAAGACGCCCAGCGGCCGCACGACGCGCACGCCGGGCGTGTCCATCGGCACCACGACCATGGACTGCTGCTTGTGCCGGTCGGGATGGTCGGGATCGGTCTTGCCCATGAAGATTGCCACCTTGCAGCGCGGGTCGGTGGCATTCGTCGTGTACCACTTGTGCCCGTTCACCACGTAGTGGTCGCCATCGCGGACGATCGCCGACTGGATGTTGGTGGCGTCGCTCGAGGCCACCGCCGGCTCCGTCATCGCGAAACAGGAGCGGATCTCTCCTGCGAGCAGCGGCTCCAGCCACCGCTTCTTCATCTCCGGTGTGCCGTAGCGCTCGAACACCTCCATGTTGCCGGTGTCGGGCGCCGAGCAGTTGAAGACCTCGGGCGCCAGGTGCGAGCGGCCCATCAGTTCGCACAGCGAGGCGTACTCCAGGTTGGTCAGCCCGGCCCCGCGCTCGGACTGCGGCAGGAACAGGTTCCACAGGCCCGCAGCCCGGGCCTTGGGCTTGAGCTCCTCCACCACCGGATACACCGCCCAGGCACCGAGGCGCTCGGCCTCCTCGTACAGCCGCCGCTCGTTGGGGTAGATGTGCTCGTCCATGAAATCAGAGATGCGCTGGTGCAGCGCCTGGACGCGGGGAGTCATTTCGAACATCGGAGCCTTTCAGGTTGTCGCCCCCGCAAACGGCCGGAGACGGTGCGCGGAAGTCTGACCAGGATCGACCTGGTGGGCACCGCGGTATTTCCGGCGAATGGAATTGATGGAGGGCTTGGCGTGCGCGGCGGCGCAGGCCGTTCCTAAGATCCGCGTGATCCTTGCAGGCCGCGATCGACCGATGGCGGCACCCTTTCTCCACCGCGCCGCAACGGCGCCTCGTCCAATGCACCCCACCACGCTCGACCCCCTTTTCAGCCTCCATGGCAAGACTGCGCTCGTCACCGGCGGATCCCGCGGACTGGGCAGGTTGATCGCCGCAGCGCTGCTGCGGCGCGGCGCCAAGGTCTACATCTCGTCCCGCAAGCGCGAGGCCTGCGACGCCACTGCGCGCGAACTCTCGGACCTGGGCGCGTGCGTCTCGCTGCCGGCCGACGTGGGCCGCGACGAGGGCATCCAGGCGCTCGCCAACGGGCTCGCGGCGCGCGAGTCTCGGCTCGATGTGCTGGTCCACAACGCTGGCGCGGCCTGGGCCGCGCCGTTCGAGGAGTTCCCGCGCTCCGGCTGGGACAAGGTGATGGACCTGAATCTGCGGGCCCCCTTCTTCCTGACCCAGGCCCTGCACCCGCTGCTGCGCGAAGCCGGCCGCGCAGGCCTGGCCAAGGTGATCCACATCGCATCGATCGACGGCACCTCGGTCAATCCGCTGGAGACCTACTCGTATGCCGCCAGCAAGGCGGGCCTGGTGCACCTGACCCGCCGGCTCGCACTGCGCCTGATCGGCGACAACATCGCTGTGAGCGCCGTGGCACCGGGCGCGTTTCCTTCCGACATGAACACGGCCGCGCGCGATGCGCCGCAGGACACCGCCCAGGGCATCCCCGCGGGACGGCTCGGCACCGCCGAGGACATCGCGGGCGCGGTGGTCTACCTCGCTTCCCGCGCCGGCGACTACGTGGTGGGCCAGACGCTGGTGGTGGACGGAGGCCTGTCGCTCAGCCGCTAGTGCAGGCTGCAAGCCTGGGCGCAGCACGGGTTGGCAGGCAGCCTGACATTTCCAAAGAACGGAAATCTGCCGATGCTCCGGCAGCCACGGAGCGGGATGCGCCGCTAAATTGGCGCATCACAAAAAGCAGGAGATTGCGCGGGCTGGCAAGTGTCTGCATCCCGACCACGGCGCCGCAAGGCCCGGGGTCGAAATGCCTCCTAGGCCGCCGCGTCACACACCCATGATCGATTTCAACTTCGGCACCCGCGTCATCCTCGGCGATGGCGTCCGCAGCGGCCTGCCAACGCAACTCGACGCACTGGCCGTGCGCCGCCCGCTGCTTGTCACCGATGCCGGGCTGGTGCGGGCCGGCATCGCCGAACGCGTGGTGTCGGCGTTCGCCGCCGACCGCCGGCCGGAGCTCTTCGATGCCGTGCCCGAGAACCCGACCGAGGCCGCCGTGGAGCAGGCGGCGGTGCTGTACCGCGAGCGGTCGTGCGACGGCATCGTGGGGCTGGGCGGCGGCTCGCCCATGGACCTGGCCAAGGCGCTGGCCGTGCTGGTCGGCGACGGGAGGCCGCTCGCGCACCGTGCTTTCCACGTGTGCGGCTGGAATGCGCCGGCCTTGCCAGCCGTGCCGCCCCTGGTTCTCATGCCCACCACGGCAGGCACGGGCAGCGAGGTCAGCCGCGGCGCCGTGCTGACCTTCAAGGATGGCCGCAAGTCCGGCATCCTCGCGCAGGGCGTGGTGCGCCTGGCGCTGTGCGACCCGGAATTGACCCACGGCCTGCCGGCGCGCCTGACCGCTGCCACGGGCGTGGATGCGATGAGCCACTGCGTGGAAGCGTTCTGTTCGCCCACACGCCATCCGCTGGCCGATGCCATCGCCTTGGACGGCCTGCAGCGGCTTGCAGCCAGCATCGAGGCGGCGACCCAGGACGGCCTGCATGCCAGGGCCCGGGCCGAGATGATGCTCGGCGCGCTGGAGGGCGGCATGTGCCTGCAGAAAGGCATCGGCGCCGTGCATGCACTGTCGCACCCGCTGGGCGCGACCGGCGTCCACCACGGGCAGCTCAACGCCGTGCTGCTGCCGCATGTGCTGGCCTGGAATGCGCCGGCCCTGGCCGACAAGCTGCCCCGGCTGCGGCATGCGCTGGGCCTGGGCGAGGCCGGCGACGTGGCGGGCTACTTCCACGGCCTGCGCGAACGCCTCGGCCTTCCCGGCCGCCTGCGCGACCTCGGCATCGAGCGCTCGGCGCTGCCCGCCTACGCCGAGCGCTCGCTGGCCGATTCGTCGCAGAGCAACCCGCGACCGATGGCCGCGCCCGACTACCTGGCCGTGTTGACAGCTGCCTGGTGACCAAGATCCGCCCGCAAGGACCACACGCATGAAGACTTATCCCAACTACATCGGCGGCGAATGGCTGGCTGCCAGCGATGCCCGACCGAACTTCAACCCCTCCGATCTCGGCGACTGCATCGGCGACTACGCCGAATCCGACGCGGCGACGGTCGCGCAGGCGGCCGAGGCCGCCGCAGCGGCGCGCCCGCGTTGGGCGGCGGCCACGGTGCAGGACCGCGCGAACGTGCTGGACACGGTCGCCGACGAGCTGTTCCGTCGCAAGGACGAGATCGGCACGCTGGTCTCGCGCGAGGAGGGCAAGACGCTGGCCGAAGGGACTGGCGAGGCGCTGCGCGCAGCCCAGATCTTCCGCTTCTATGCGGGCGAGGCCGTGCGCAACGCGGGCGAGGCGCTGGGTTCGCTGCGGGCGGGACTGGACATCGAGGTGACGCGCGAGCCGCTCGGCGTGGTCGGCCTGGTCACGCCGTGGAACTTCCAGCTCGGCATTCCGGCGTGGAAGATCGCGCCGGCGCTGGCCTACGGCAACTGCGTGGTGCACAAGCCGGCGGAACTGACACCGGGATCGGCCTGGGTGCTGGCCGAGATCATCTCGCGCGCCGGCCTGCCGCCCGGCGCATTCAACCTGGTGATGGGCGCGGGCGCGCGCGCCGGCCAGGCCCTGGTGGACCATCCGCTCGTCGACGGCATCTCGTTCACCGGCTCGGTGGCCGTCGGCGAGAAGATCGCCGCGTCCGCGGTGCGCCGCATGGCGCGGTTCCAGCTGGAGATGGGCGGCAAGAACCCGCTCGTGGTGCTGGACGACGCCGACCTGGACACGGCGCTGGAGTGCGCGCTGGCCGCCTACACGGTGACCGGGCAGCGCTGCACCGCGTCCACGCGCCTGGTGGTCATGCAGGGCATCCACGACCGGTTCGTGAAAGCGCTGACCGAGCGCCTGCGCGCCATCCGGGTGGGCCATGCGCTCGACCCGGCCACGCAGATGGGACCCGTGGTCGACGAGAACCAGCTGGCCAAGGACCTGCGCTACATCGAAGGGGCCGTCCGGGAAGGCGCGCGCCTGGTGACCGGCGGGACGCTGGTGGAGCGCCCGCAGCGCGGCCACTACCTCGCGCCCGCCCTGTTCACCGAGACCACGCCACAGATGCGGATCAACCGCGAGGAAGTGTTCGGGCCGGTGACGGCCGTCATCCGCGTGCGCGACTACGAGGAGGCGCTGGCCGTGGCGAACGACACCGAGTTCGGCCTGGCCGCCGGCATCTGCACGGCCTCGCTCAAGCATGCCCGGCACTTCCTGCGCAACGCGCAGGCCGGCATGGTGATGGTCAATGCGCCCACCGGCGGCGCGGACTATCACGTCCCGTTCGGCGGCCGCAAGCGTTCGAGCTACGGCCCGCGCGAGCAGGGCAGCTATGCGCGCGACTTCCACACCATCGTCAAGACCGGCTACCTGCGGGCCTGAACGACGGACCTCCCCCCAACCGCGCTGCACGCATCCACTTCAGGCCATCTTCATGAACGCACCCGCCCCACCCGCACCGCTGGCTGGCGTCCTGGTCATCGACCTCGGACAGATCTACCAGGGCCCCTACTGCTCGCTGCTGCTGGCCATGGCCGGCGCCACGGTCATCAAGGTCGAGCCGCTGCGCGGCGAACCCGCGCGCCTGCGCGCCGACATCGACGTGGCCTCGCTCCCACTGGCCATGCTCAACTCCAACAAGCTCGGCGTGACGCTGGACCTCAAGTCGGAGGAAGGCCGGGCGCTGTTCCTGCAACTCACGGACCGGGCCGACGTGGTGCTGGAGAACTTCGCGCCTGGCGTGATGGACCGGCTGGGCGTCGGCGCCGCCGTGCTGCGCGAGCGCAACCAGCGGCTGGTCTATGCATCGGCATCGGGCTACGGCACCGATGGTCCGTACCGCGACTACCTGGCCATGGACCTCACCATCCAGGCCATGGGCGGGATCATGGAAGCGACCGGGTTTCCCGAGTTGCCCCCGGTCAAGGCCGGCCCTGCCGTCTCGGACTTCCTGGGCGGCATCCATCTGTATGGCGCGATCATGACGGCGCTGTACCAGCGCGAGCGCACCGGCAAGGGCCAGAACGTGGAAGTCGCCATGCTCGACGCCGTCTACCCTACCCTGTGCTCCAACCTGGGCATGCACCATGCGACCAAGGGCCAGGCCTTGGCGCGCACCGGCAACCGCCACGGCGGCATGGCGATGGCGCCGTACAACGTCTACCGCACGCAGGACGGCTACGCCGCCATCATCTGCGTCACCGACGGGCATTGGCGCAGCCTGGCCGGTGCGATGGGCCGGCCAGATCTGGCGACGGACCCGCGCTTCGCGACCCACGCGGACCGCGTGAAGATCATGCCGGAGGTGGACGCGCTGGTGGAGGCCTGGACGGCCGGGCAGACCAAGGACGAGGTGTTCGCCGCGGCCCGGCGCGCGCATCTGCCGGCGGCGCCCGTGCGCAACCTCGAGGAGCTGATGCACGACCCGCATTTGCACCAGCGCGGGATGCTGCAGAACGTGGACCACCCGGACCTGGGCCCGGTGGTGCTGCCGACGACGCCGCTGCGCCTGGGCGATGCGCCGGCACCGGTCCTGCGGCCCAGTCCCCGCCTGGGCCAGCACAACGACGAGGTCTTCGGCCAGATGCTGGGCCTGTCGGCGCAACGCCTTGCCGAGCTGCGCGCAGCCCGGGTCATCTGAAGGAGCAGCAGATGTACCAAGGCACCTACACCTTTCCCGCCACCGAGCGCGTGGTCTTCGGCCGTCCCGCCGCCGAGGTCGTGCGCGAGGAGATGGACCGGCTGGGCTTCACCCGCGTGTTCCTGATGGCGCCGACGGCGCTGGTGGAGGCGACGCCCCTCGTGTCGCAGATCGTCGCTGCGCTGGAGCACAAGAGCGTGACGGTCTGGAGCGGCATCGCCGCCCACACGCCGCGCGAGGACGTGCTCGCCGCGGCCGCCGCGGCGCGCGAGGCGCAGGCCGAGGTGATCGTCGCCATCGGCGGTGGCTCGATCACCGATGCCGCCAAGGGCGTGCAGACCTTCCTGGCGCAGAACGTCACCGCACTGGAGCAGATCGATGCGCTGCGCAAGCGGCCGGACGAAGCGATGACCGCTGCACGGCCGGGCCTGCGCGCGCCCACGGTGCGCATGATCGCCATCCCGACCACCTTGGCCGGCGCCGAGTTCACGCCCTATGCGGGCATCACGAACCGCCAGCGCGGCGTCAAGGAAGTCTTCACCCACCCGCTGCAGGCGCCACGCATCGTGGTGCTCGATCCGCAGGTCGCCCTGCACACGCCGGACTGGCTGTGGCTGTCGACCGGGGTGCGGGCACTCGACCACGCGGTGGAGGACATCTGCTCGGTCGATGCGCAGCCGTTCTCTGAAGGCACGGCACTGCAGGCGATCCGGCTGCTCGCCCGCGCCCTGCCTGCAACACGCAAGGATCCGCAAGACCTGCAGAGCCGGCTGGATGCGCAGATGGCCATGTGGCTGTCGTCCGTCGGGCCCCAGGCGGGCGTCAACATGGGCGCAAGCCATGCCATCGGGCACGCGCTGGGCGGCACGGGCCATGTGCCGCACGGCTACACCAGCTGCATCATGATGCCGCACGTGATGCGCTTCAACGAAGCGGCGGTGCACGACAGGCATGTGCTGATCGCACAGGCGCTCGGAAGCCGCACCACGGCGGCAGCAGACCTGGTGGCCCGGCTCATCGACGGTCTGGACGTGCCGCGCACGCTGCGCGAGGTGCACATCACCACGGATGCGCAGCTCGATGCCATCGCCCTGGCCGCGATGGAAGACCCCTGGATCGCGACCAATCCCCGGCCGATCACGCAGGCCGCGCAGGTGCGGGACCTGTTGGAGGTTGCGCGCGGGTAGGCGCCACTGGATTTGCACACCACCACCAAGGAGACGACGCAATGCTGAACATCGACCGATCCAAACACACGAGAACTCCTGGACACGACGCCCAGTTCCGGGCACGGCGCCTTGCCTTGGCGCTGGTCCCCTGTGCCGTCCTCGGCGCCGCCGGCTGGGGTGCGCCGACGACCGTGCTCGCCCAAACCCCGGCCTACCCGGTCAAGCCCATTCGCCTCGTCGTGCCGTTCGCAGCCGGTGGTGGAGCCGACATCCTGGCGCGGGTGCTGGCCGAGAAGATGGCGCCAACCCTGGGGCAGCCGGTCGTCATCGACAACCGTCCAGGGGCGAACGGCCTGCTTGGCAGCGACCTGGTGGCCAAGGCGCCCGCCGATGGCTACACCCTTTTGTTGATCACCAGCAGCTTCGTCGTCAACCCTGGGTTGACGCGAAAAATGCCGTTCGATCCCGTCAAGGACTTCGAGGCGGTCAGCATCGTCGCCTCGGCGCCCACGGCCTTGGTCGTCAACCCCGCATCGAAGATGAACAGCGTCCAGGACCTGGTCGGTGTCTCGAAAGCCGATCCGAAGAGGCTGAACTACGGCTCATCGGGCGTGGGTGGGTTCCCCCACGTGATGACCGAGTTGTTCAAGGCATCCAGCGGCGTCAGTGCCATGCATGTGCCCTACAAGGGAGGACATGACGCCGTCACGGACCTGCTCTCAGGCCACATCCAGTTCATCGTGTCGGACCTGACACCCGTCATGCCGTATCTTCAGGCAGGCAAGCTGAAGGCGCTGGCGGTCACGGGACCCGGGCGTTCGCGCTACTTGCCGGACGTCCCTTCGCTGGCCGAAATGGGCATCAAGGGCGTGAACGTGCTGGGCTGGTATGGGCTGGTCGCCCCGGCAGGGACGCCGGCTCCGGTTGTGAACAAGGTGCGGGATGCGGCCGTCAGTGCATTGGAGAGTGCTGACGTGAAGGCGAGGCTTGCGGCCACGGCCAGCGATGGCGTCGGAAGCACGCCTGAGCAGTTTGCGGCGCGCATCCGCGAGGAGGTGCCGATGTGGAAATCCGTCACGTCTGCAGCGGGCATCACCCTGGATTGATACGGACTCGACCTTCGCGTCGAGCCCGGACAGCTCACCCGCACCAGCGCATACCGCCACGCGGCCCACATGCAGGTGCGTGACGTGACGGCAGCAACCTGCCTCCGAGGACGACGCGGTCGGCGCCTTGTCCTCCAGCGCACACCGTCTGCCAAGGTGACCGCTGTCGCACTCGCGATGGCACTTGATGTGCGTGATCCTTGCCTGTTCGCCGGGTCGCCGAAACCGACTGGCTACCAACTTTCGCTACCGGGTTCGCCTTTGAAGGGCCCCGCCAAGTCGGGGGTGATCCAGCCCCCATAGAAGCGGCCCGCTTGCGGATGGGCCTTCGATCCGCCGACGCGGCAGTCGAGATGGTGGGCATAGAAGGCCACACAGTCGGCGAGCGGCTCGGCACCAGACAGGGGATGGGGGTAGCTCCAGGCGACGTGGTCCAAGCGGCGTGCGCCATCTACCAGATTCCAATAGCGCGCCGGTCCCTTCCACTCACAAAACGAGCTACCGCCAGCGGGCTCCAACAGTCCAGGCTGTACGTCGACCAGCGGCAGGTAAAACGTCGGTGGGTGGGCCGTTTCGCGGACCGCCCAAGCAGCGCGGGTGCGCGCCACCTCGAGATGGCCCCAGCGCACGACGATCTCACGTGCTTCACGCACGAGCTCTGGCGGCCTCGGGAAATCCCAAACCGAAACCTGCCCCGACGCTGTGACATTGGCGAACGGCGGCCGCTCTTTCCCTCGCCAGCGCCATTGCGCGCGGGCGCTATCAAGCCATTTGGAATCGCTGCCCATGGAGTCCAGAGCATACAAGACGAGGCCGAAATGCCGAGCACCCAAAGCGTTTCAGAACAACCTGCTTTTCGCTGGGGCGGTTGCTTCGACGTGAGCCTTGCGCTGGTTGGGTTTATCCCATCGGCCACCTGCGACGCCCAGGCCCTGCCACACTCAATCCCCTCGCGGCCTGTGCTCCGACACATCCGGCTGGCTTCTCTCCGCTCATTGCCCAATGACGTCCCCGCATCGCGCCCACACAGCCCCGGCGCCGTGTCTGACGATGGAGGTCCGCAGCACCTTCACCATGGGCGACGGGACCGCTGCCGTAGCGATCTCTTTTCAAGGAGATGACATGAACAACACTTGGCATAGCTGGGCCATCCCAGTCTGGATTCTCGGAGCTCCTTTTCTGGGCATCCTTCTGGAAGCCTTGCGAGCGCGTTCAAACAAGCCTTGACGGCGCGTTGCGAGACTGCCGACAGCGGTATTGGTGCTTCAGCAGTTTGGTGGAGCGACACAGTTTCGCGCGCTCAGCGCGCGTTCCGCGCCCGTCACAATGCGCGCGACGCTGCGGGTCCGGCCGGTTAGCGCCGCCGTCATCCAGGCCCGACAAGTTGTTTGAACACTGCTCCATGTGAGCCCGCAGGGTCACCACTGCGCACCCTCCAACGCGAGAGAGGGCGGCCGCACCCTGCCACTGCCTAGCTGCTCCTCAGCCGCGCGGCCACACGCGCGGACACGGCGCGCCGCCGGTCCAGCATCGCCGCAGCAGCCGCCCTAACCTGCTCGACAAGCGATGGGGATGCCACCCGCGGATGACCGCTGTCGAACGGCGGCGCGGGGTCGTACTCCATCATCAGCTGGATCGACCTGGCGACATCCTCTCCGCGCAAGGTCGCCACCACGGTGAACGCGAAGTCCAGGCCCGAGGTCACCCCAGCCCCCGTGATGCGGTTGCGGTCGACCACGACACGCTCGGGCACGGTCTGCACGCCGAACTGCTCGAGTTGGTCCATCGACAGCCAGTGGCAGGTTGCCTTGTAGCCCGTCAACAGGCCAGCGGCTGCCAGCAGCAGCGAGCCCGTGCAGATCGAGGTGACGAGTTCCGCGCCAGCGGCTTGACGCCTCAGGAACTGCAGCACTTCCTCGTCCTCCATCAAATCGGTCTGTCCCGGCCCGCCGGGTACGACGATGACGTCGAACTGGGGCGCGTTGGCGAAATCCACGTCGGGCAGCAGGCGCAGGCCGGTATCGCCCTGCACAGGAGATGTGTCCTTCCACACCAGCTGCGCGCTGCAGTTCGGGGTTCGGGCCAGCACCTCGAATGGGCCCAGGATGTCGAGCGCGGTGATCTTGGG
Organism: Pseudorhodoferax sp. Leaf274; assembly: GCF_001422445.1. GTDB lineage: Bacteria > Pseudomonadota > Gammaproteobacteria > Burkholderiales > Burkholderiaceae_C > Pseudorhodoferax. The sequence goes on along the minus strand of NZ_LMNA01000028.1, from coordinate 129,934 downwards.
AAACACGAGCATGCCGATGCGGGTGGTCTTGGTCTGTGTCATGGTTGGAGACAAAGGTCAGTCGTTGATGAAACGCGCGCCCCCATGCGCCGGCAAGGCCATGGCCAGATCGGCGGGATTTCTCGAAATGTCGTGGAGCGCCCTGAAACACAAAGGCCGCAGATTTCTTTCAAAAATCTACGGCCTATGAGGCGAACTGGGATGAGGTGACGCTGCGCGTTACATCTGGTCGACCATCACCTGCCCGAAGCCAGAGCACGAGACCTGCGTGGCGCCGTCCATGAGCCTTGCGAAGTCGTAGGTGACCTTCTTGGACAGCACGGCCTGCTCCATCGCGTGGATGATGAGGTCGGCGGCTTCCTTCCAGCCCATGTGCCGCAGCATCATCTCGGCCGACAGGATCAGCGAGCCGGGGTTCACGTAGTCCTTGTCGGCGTACTTGGGCGCGGTGCCGTGCGTGGCCTCGAACACGGCCACGGTGTCCGACATGTTGGCGCCGGGCGCGATGCCCATGCCGCCGACCTGCGCGGCCAGGGCATCGGAGATGTAGTCGCCGTTGAGGTTCAGCGTGGCGATCACGTCGTACTCGGCCGGGCGCATCAGGATCTGCTGCAGGAAGGCATCGGCGATCACGTCCTTGACCATGATCCACTTGCCTGTATCAGGATTCTTGAACCGGCACCACAGGCCGCCGTCGATGCGCTCGGCGCCGAACTCCTTCTCGGCCAGCGCATAGCCCCAGTCACGGAAGGCACCTTCGGTGAACTTCATGATGTTGCCCTTGTGCACCAGCGTGACGCTGTCGCGCTGATGGTCGATGGCGTACTGCAGCGCCTTGCGCACCAGGCGCTCCGTGCCCTCGCGCGAAACCGGCTTGACGCCGATGCCCGAGGTCCCGGGAAAGCGGATGGTGGTGACGCCCATGTCCTTCACCAGGAAGTCGATGAGCTTCCTGGCCTGCTCGGTCTCGGCGGCGAACTCGATGCTGGCGTAGATGTCTTCCGAGTTCTCGCGGAAGGTGACCATGTCGGTCTTCTCCGGCTCCTTGAGCGGCGACGGCACGCCCTTGAAGTACTGAACCGGGCGCAGGCAGACGTACAGGTCCAGCAGCTGGCGCAGCTTGACGTTGAGCGAGCGGATGCCGCCGCCCACCGGCGTGGTGAGCGGGCCCTTGATGGAGACCACGTGCTCGCGCACGGCGGCCACGGTCTCGTCGGGCAGCCAGGCATCGGCGCCGTACAGGCGCGTGGCCTTCTCGCCGGCGTAGACCTCCATCCACTGGATCTGGCGCTGGCCGCCATAGGCCTTGGCCACGGCCGCATCGACCACCTTGCGCATGACCGGCGTGATGTCGCGGCCCACGCCATCGCCCTCGATGAACGGGATGATGGGCTCGTCGGGCACGTTCAGCGAATGGTCGGCGTTGACCGTGATCTTCTGGCCGCGTTCGGGCGGCGCGATGTGCTGGTACATGGTGGGAGGAACTCCGGCGCAGGCTGGGAATCGGGGATGTGGGGACGCGGTGCGCGGCAAGCTTCGCACCGGACGAAAAGCGCGGCGATTCTAGCCCTCGCCCCGGCGCGCCCGCTGGCACGCAGGCGACGGCCCGGCGTGGAAAAATGGCCGCTTCGCCGCCACTGAAAGACCGCTGCCATGCGCCCGTTTTCCCAGCTGTTCCGCCTGCTCGCCCCCCTGCTTCTCGCCAGCTTCGCCGGCGCCGGCCTGGCCCAGGAGGGGCCGCAACTCGACCTGCCGCGCACCCAGCTGGCGGCCGGCATGCACCACCTGGACGTGCAGCTGGCCACCACGCCGCTGCAGCGCCAGATCGGCCTCATGAACCGCAAGGAGATGCCGCAGCACGAGGGCATGCTGTTCATCTTCGAGGAGCCCGGTGTGCAGTGCTTCTGGATGAAGAACACGCTGCTGCCGCTGACGGCCGCCTTCGTCGACGACGCCGGCGTGATCGTCAACCTGGCAGACATGAAGCCGCAGACCACCGATTCGCACTGCTCCGCCAAGCCCGTGCGCTTCGTGCTCGAGATGAACCAAGGCTGGTTCGCCAAGAAGGGCATCAAGGCCGGCTACCAGTTGGCCGGCCAGCCGTTCGCGCCCAAGCGCTGAAGGTTCAGCGTCCCGCCCCCTTCGCCATCGCGGCAAAGCGCGCGTGCAACCAGTCGCGCAGGCTGCGCACGGCCGGTGTCAGCTGCCGGCGCGCCGGCACCACCAGGGCCAGCGGCGAGGGCTCGCCCAGCCAGTGCGGGTTCACATGCACGAGCCGGCCGGCCGCCAGCTCGGCCGCCACGTCCAGCCAGGACTTGTAGGCGATGCCCAGGCCGTCCAGCGCCCAGCGCTTGACGACCTCGCCGTCGTTCGCCGAGCGGCGGCCCTGCACCTGCACCTGCAGCCACTGCCCGTCCACCTGCAGCGGCCAGGCCGGCGGCACTTCGCCACCCAGCATGAAGCGCAGCGCCTCGCGCGCGCCCAGATCCTGCGGCGTGGTTGGGCTGCTGTGTTGCGCCAGGTAGGCCGGCGCGGCCACCAGCACGCGCCGGTTGTCGCTCGCCAGCGGCAGCGCCACCTGCGTGGCCGCGTCGGGCGCGCCATAGCGGATGGCCAGGTCGATCGGCGTGCGCAGCAGGTCGCTGTTGAGGTCGGCCAAGTGCAGGCGCAGCGCCAGGCGTGGGTGGCGCTGCTGGAACTCCTCCAGCCAGGGCAGCAGCACATGCCGGCCCAGGTCTGACGGCAGGGCCAGCTGCAGTTCGCCCTGCAGCGCCTGGTGCTGTGCTTGGGCCGCATCGCGCCCCTGCTGCAGCGCCTGCAGGGCCTGGCGCACATGTGGCAGCAGCCGCTCGCCTTCGGCAGACGGGCGCAGGCTGCGCGTGCTGCGCACGAACAGCGGCACGCCCCACTCGGCCTCCATGCGCTTGACGGCGGCGCTGGCCGCGGCCGGCGACCAGTCCAGCGCGCGGGCTGCCGCCGTGAGGCTGCCGAGCTCGGCCGCGCGCACCAGCAGTTCGAGGTCGGCGATGCGGGTCATCGTTCCATTTTCTTTGAAAGTGAATCGCCCGCCGCATGCTGGTTGCCATGGACGATGCGCGCCACACTGGCGCCACTGCCACCATTTCCAGAAAAATCGCCATGCAAGCCATCGCCTACCAGACCGCACTGCCCATCAGCGACCCGCACGCGCTGCAGGACGTGACCCTGCCCGACCCCACGCCCGGCCCACACGACCTGCTGGTCGAGGTGCGCGCCATCGCCGTGAACCCGGTCGACACCAAGGTGCGCGCCAGCACCAGCGCCGCACCCGGCGGCTGGAAGGTGCTGGGCTGGGATGCCGTGGGCACCGTGCGCGCCATGGGCAGCGCGGTGACGCTGTTCCAGCCGGGCCAGCGCGTGTGGTACGCCGGTGCCATTGACCGCCCGGGCGCCAATGCCGAGCTGCACCTGGTGGACGAGCGCATCGCCGCGCTGGCGCCTGCCAGCCTCACGGACGCCGATGCCGCGGCGTTGCCGCTGACGGCCATCACCGCCTGGGAACTGCTGTTCGACCGCCTGGGCATTGCGCGCGACACCGCGCCCAGCAGTGACAGCCTGCTCGTCGTGGGCGCGGCCGGCGGCGTGGGCTCCATCCTGCTGCAACTGGCGCGCAACCTGACCGGGCTGACCGTCATCGGCACGGCCTCGCGGCCCGAGACGCAGGACTGGGCGCGCAAGCTCGGCGCCCACCACGTGATCGACCACAGCCTCCCGCTGGCCCAGGCGCTGAAGGACGCCGGTCTGCCCGCGCCGCGCTACGTGGTCGGGCTCACGCAGACCGACAGGCACTTCGCGCAGATCGCCGAACTGATCGCGCCGCAGGGCCGCTTCGGCCTGATCGACGATCCCAAGCCGGGCAGCATCGACATCTCATTGCTCAAGCGCAAAGCGGTCTCGCTGCACTGGGAGCTGATGTTCACGCGCTCGCTGTTCCAGACGCCCGACATGGTCGAGCAGCACCGGCTGCTGACCGAGGTGGCCCGCCTGGTCGACGCCGGCGTGCTGCGCTCGACCATCGGCGAGCACTATGGCCGCATCGACGCGGAGAACCTGCGCCGTGCCCATGCCCACATCGAGAGCGGCCAGGCGCGCGGCAAGGTGGTGCTCGAAGGCTTCTGAGAAAGCGGCCGGCGTTTGACGCGGATCAAACGCCGGCGCATCCATGCCCTCGGCCCTGTGCGCCAGTCCGCGTGGCAGGGACAATGCCGGCGCGCATGAACACCCCGCACCCACTGCTGCATGCCGGCCCCAGCGTCGGCTTCGACCAGCCCTTCGAGATGCTGGCAGCCTGCCATGCGCGCATGGACCGCTCGCTCGACCTGCTCGAACGCCTGGGCCACCACCTGCACGCCCATGGCTGCGACGCGCACGCCGCCAGTGCCGCGGCCGACGTGCTGCGCTACTTCGACATCGCCGCGCCGCTGCACCACCAGGACGAGGAACAGCACGTGCTGCCGCTGTTGCGCGCACAAGGCCAGGCCGGCCTGGCCGCGCGGCTGCGCGCCGACCACCAGGTCATGGAGCACGATTGGGCGCGGCTGCGGCCTGACCTGCTCGCCGTCGTCGACGGCAGCCTGGGCGGGAGCGCGCTGCCGCCCGCCGTGGCGCGCTGGACGCAGTTCGCAGCCCTGTACCGGCGGCACCTGGCGGCCGAAGAGGCGCGCGCCTTTCCTGCCGCCAGCGCAGGGCTGACACCGGCGCAGCAAAACACCATGGGCCGGGAGATGGCCAAGCGGCGCGGCATGCAAGCTGCAGGTTGAGACCACCGGACTTGTCCGCCCCGACTCCGGCTGCCGCATGGGCGTGCAGCGGACCGCGCCCCACGAGGCCGGCGCTCCTTGGCCGGTACCGGCAGCGTGCAAGAATTGCTGCAGAAACAGGGAGTACCGATGGGAGCGAAGGCCGACCCGATCGACGCTGGCCGCAGTGCCGCAATCGATGCATTGAAGATGGTTCTGGCAGTGTTTGTGGTGGGGCTGCACACCTCGGTCCTGGCCGAGTACTCGCCCCAGCTGAGCTTCTTCCTGGTCAATGGTTTGTTTCGGGTTGCCGTTCCGATCTTTTTCATCATCAACGGATTTTTCCTGGCGCGCCTGATCGACGACCCTGCGCGATTCGCTTCGTGGGCCAGGCATCTGTTCGGCATGTATGCCATCTGGATGCTGGTGTTCCTGCCGTTCTATCTTCCCGTGAACGGAACCTTCTACGAGTGGCGCGTGTTCTGCGCCACCCTGGCAACGGGCTACTTCCACCTGTGGTACCTCATTGCGGTGCCCCTCGCTGGGTTGCTGTTGTACAAGGTTCGACACTGCGGCACGGTGCTGCTGCTGGGTGTCGCGATGCTCCTGTTCCTTTGCGGCGCGGCTTGGCAGTACATCAGCCTCTACGGCAACCCCGAGCACCCCCTGCTGGAACGACTGGCCCCGTACGAATGGACATGGCGCAACTTCCTGTTCTTCGGGCTGCCGTTCATGACGGCAGGCTATCTGGCTGCCCGGGAAGACTGGCGCCACAAGATCTCCGGCACGGCGTTGGCGATCCTTCTGGCCGTCGGGGCGCTGCTGATGCTGGGAGAGGTTTCACTGGCCTACAGCATGGGCGACCGGAAAATCGACATGCTGCTCACGCTGGTGATCGTGTGTCCCGCCATCTTTCTGGCCGTGGCGCGCCTGCAGTTCTCGGGCGATGGCCGCAGGTTGGCCTTGTTGTCGACGGGCGTCTATCTCATCCATCCGTTGCCCCTGCTCCTCCTGGCGCCGCATGTGCACGCGCATCGAACCGTCCTGTTCGCGTTGTGCCTTGCGGCGGCGCTGGCAGCCGCCCACCTGCTCTCCAAGTCGAAGCCCTGGCTGCGCTGGGCCATCTGACGTCCGAGGACGCCGACCCGGCAATCCCCTGGAGCGTGGGAGCGAGGATTCGAACCTTCAGGCCGCCTGCGTCACCGCCGGCAGCACCCGCTGCACCCATTCGCGGCGGGCCGCGTCGTACTCGCGCGCCATGCGGGCCACCAGGTCGGCCGCGGGTGGTACGTCGCGCAGCACGCCGATGCCCTGGCCGCAGCCCCAGATCTCCTTCCAGGCCTTGGGCTTTTGCCGGTCGGAGCCGAAGTCCATCTTGGACGGATCGCTGGTCGGCAAAGCGTCCGGGTCCATGCCGGCGTTGCGGATCGAGGGCTTGAGGTAGTTGCCGTGCACGCCGGTGATGAGGTTGGTGTGCACGATGTCCTTGGCGCTGCTGTCCACGATCATCTGCTTGTAGCCTTCCACCGCGTTCGCTTCCTCGGTGGCGATGAAGGCCGAGCCGATGTAGGCCAGGTCGGCGCCCAGGGTCTGCGCAGCCAGGATGGCGCGGCCCGAGGCGATGGCGCCCGACAACAGCAGCGGCCCGTCGAACCATTCGCGGATCTCCTGCACCAGCGCGAACGGCGACTGGAAGCCCGCATGCCCGCCCGCGCCCGCGGCCACGGCGATCAGGCCGTCGGCGCCCTTGTCGATCGCCTTGTGTGCGAAGTGGTTGTCGATCACGTCGTGCAGCACGATGCCGCCCCAGGCGTGCACGGCGTCGTTGATCTCGGTGCGCGCGCCGAGCGAGGTGATCACGATGGGCACCTTGAACCTGGCGCAGACCGCCATGTCGTGCTCGAGCCGGTCGTTGGAGCGGTGCACGATCTGGTTGACGGCGAACGGGGCCGAGGGCGCCTCGGGGTGCAGCCGGTCGTGCTCGGCCAGCTCCGTCGTGATGCGCTCCAGCCAGACCTCCAGCTGCTCGGCCGGCCGCGCATTGAGCGCCGGGAACGAGCCCACGATGCCGGCCTTGCATTGGGCGATCACGAGGTCGGGGTTGGAGATGATGAACAGCGGCGAGGCCACGACGGGCAGGCGCAAGCGTTCGGACAGGATGGGCGGCAGGCTCATGGCGGCGGGTCTCCTTCTGGATGGGGCGGTGCAGGCGCGCCGGTGTCGGCGGCTGAACTAGGCACTGTCTAGTTGAGCGCAAGATTAGCACGCAGCCGGCCGGCGCGGCAAGCCCCTGCGGGTCAGCCGCGGGGTTCGCCCGTGGGGCCGCCCGTGGTTCCGGGTGGGAGCGCCAGGCCCGAGAAGGCCAGGAGGCAGAAGCGCACCAGCGCATCGCCGATCTGCTCGATGCTCAGCCGCGGCCCGGTGCGCAGGGGCGCGCCACGGCGGTGCATGCGCAGTGTCGCCAGGCCGTGCACCGCGGCCCAGACGATGTGCGCCAGCTCGTCGTCGCTGAGCAGGTCGGAGCGCGGCGACGGCAGCAGCGGCAGCACCACGCTGCGCAGCAGCGCGAACGAGGCGGTACCGGCCTCGATCAGTTCGGGGTAGTCGTCGCGCCGGCCCAGCAGGGGGCCGAACATGAGCTGGAAGCGCGCCGGATGGGCCTGCGCGAATTCGATGTAGGTCAGCAGCAGCGCACGCAGGCGGGCCCGGCCGTCGGCCGCGTCGACCGTGGCCAGCCGGCGCTGGCGCTGCGAGACCAGGTCGCGGAACCCTTGCGCCGCGATGGCCGCCAACAGGCCGTTCTTGTCGCCGAAGTGGTGGGCCGGGGCGCCCTGCGAGACGCCCGCCAACTTGGCCGTGGCGCGCAGGCTCATGGCGTCGCTGCCCTCGGTGTCCAGCAGGTGCGTGCCCCACTGGATCAGCGACTCGCGCAGGTTGCCGTGGTGCCACTGGCCCTCGGGCTTGACGGCGCGCACGGCCTTGCGGCGTGGGGAAGTGGCAGGCTTGGCGTCGGTCATGGGCGGCGCGATCTTAGGGCAGGCGCCGCCCTTGCCGTCAACTCGCCTCGCAGCTGAAATTGGCCGCGTCCTCGATGTTGCCCGTGCCCTTGTACTTCGCGAACTTGGGGTAGGCGCACAGCGGCCGCGTGCGGTTTGGGAAATAGGCATTGGTGGCGCTGGCGCGCGCGGCGATGGTGTCCGGCGCCACGCCCTTTTCCACCCAGTCCACCATGGCCTGCAGGGAGTCGTAGGTGTCGGTGGCCGGGCCGCCAGAGCAGTGCGCCATGCCCGGCACGAGGAAGTTGCGCGCGAAGCCCTGCGTGGCTGCGATGCCGCCGTTGCTGGCGGCCAGGCGCTCGTAGTAGTCCACGGTGTCCTTGGCCGAGAAGATCGGGTCGGCCATGCCGTGGATGAACAGCAGCTTGCCGCCGCGCGCCTTGTAGGCCGCGAGTTGCGTGTCGCGGTAGGTGTCGTAGACCGTCGAGAAGGCCTCCATGCGCGCCGGGTCGGTGTCGAAGTTGAAGGCCAGCGCGTCGAACGTCGGGTCTGCCGGCGTGAAGAACTCGTTGCGCAGCGCATCCAGCATCAGCGTGATGTAGCGCGAGTTGGGCGTGGCGGTGGTCGAGGTGCCCAGCGTCCAGGCGCGCCAGCCGCTGTCGCGGATGCCCGGGTCCCAGGGTTGGCCGGCGTACAGCGCCTGGCCGGCCGTGTTCTTCGGGCCGCCGAACACCGCCTTGAGCGCGCCGACCTGGGCCGCGCTGATGCAGCTGTCGTTCTTGGCGCCGGTGCACTGGAGCACGGCCGGGTCGAAGCTGCAGGCCCGCGTGTTCTGCACCAGGCCGTCGACGGCACCGTCGCCGGCATCGCAGGCCGCCAGCACAGCGTTGGCCACGAGGTTCAGGTCGCCGTTGGACAGGGCCTGCGACAGCACCGGCTTGCCGTCCGCGCCCAACGGCGCGATGTCGTTGAACTTGCGGTTGTTCCACATCGCGGCCACGGTGGCGCCGCTGGACACGCGCATGGCCGGCGCACCGGCCGTGATGCCGTCGAAGTAGCTCGGAAAGCGCTGCGAGAACATCATGCCCTGGCGCCCTCCGCCCGAGCAGCCGGAGAAGTACGAGTAGTTGGGCGCCTGGCCGTAGCGCCACGCGATCAGCGCCTTGGCCGACTGCGCGGTCTTGTCGTGCGCGTTGTAGGCATGGTCGATGCGCGCCTGCGGATCGGCACCGAAGCTCGCGCTGGTGCCCTGGTGGCCCGCATCGGCGGACACGACCGCATAGCCCTGCCCCAGCGGCGAAGGCGTGCCGATGGAGATGCTGGACGACAGCGAGGTGTCGCGCAGCGTGCCGTCGTTGCCGCCGCCGCCCAGGTACAGGAAGCGGCCGTTCCAGCGGTCCGGCAGGCTCAGCTCGAAGCCGATCGCATAGGGCTTGCCGTCCGTGCCGGTGCGCGCGTCGCGGCTGCCGGTGACCACGCAGTGCCCGCCCAGGTAGTCGCCGCTGGTCAGCGTGCCGGGGCGGCGCGTGCCGTCTGCCACATAGCGCGTCGTCAGCGTGGTGGCGGGCAGGCCGGACTTGGTCACCATGTCGGCGCAGGCGGCTTCGGCGGCCTTGGCGTCCAGTTCCAGCAGCGATGCGCCGCTGCCCCCGCCGCAACCGGCCAGCAAGGCCAGCGCGAACGTGGACAGCGGAAAGGCGATGTGCGTGTTCTTCATCTACGTGTCTCCTCTTTTTGGAAAACTGTCAGTCGGCCTTGAAGCCCGTTGCGGCGACGGCCTTGCCCCACTTGGCGGTGTCCGCGGCGATGACGCTGGCGAACTCCTGCTGCGTGGTGCCGGTGACGCGGAAGCCCGCGTCCTCCATCTTCTTCTGTCCATCCGGCGAGTGCATGGCACGCACGATGTCGGCGTTGAGCTTGGCCACGACCTCGGGCGGCGTCTTCGCGGGCGCCACGATGCCGAACCAGGAGTTGAACTCCAGGTTGGCGTAGCCCTGCTCCTTGAAGGTCGGCACGTCCGGCAAGGCCGCCGTGCGCTGCCCGCCCGTGCTGGCCAGCGCGACCAGCTTGCCCGACTTGACGTTGGGCGCGGCCAGGCCGGCACTGGCGAACACACCCGACACGTCGCCGCCGAAGATGCCGCTCATGGCGTCGCCGGTGCTCTTGTAGTGCACGGGCTCGGGCTTGATGCCGATGGCGTCGCCGAACATGAAGGCGCCGAAGTGGCCAGGCGTGCCGGCGCCGAAGGTAGCCATGAACATGCCCTTTTGCTGGCGTGTCCAGTCCACGTACTCCTTGACGTTCTTCGCAGGCACCTTCGCAGGGTTGACGAGCAGGATGAAATCGGCCGTCACGACCTGCGACACCGGCACGAAGTCGCGCGCGGGGTCGTAGGGCAGCTTGTTGTAGCTGCTGGGCGCGATGCTGAGCTGGCCGGTTTCGCCCAGCATCAGCGTGTAGCCGTCGGGCGCGGCGCGCGCGGCTTCCGAAGCCGCGATCAGGCCGGCCGCGCCGGGCTTGTTGTCGACGATCACGCCGAGGTTGCCCCAGCCCTCGGACAGCTTCTGCGCCAGCAGCCGTGCCACGATGTCGGGGCCGGTGCCGGCCGGAAAGCCGACGATGATGCGCACCGGCTTGCTGGGATAGGCCGGGGCCTGGGCCAGGGCGGCAAACGGGACGAGCGCGGCGGCGCACAGCGCCAGGCGGCGGGTGAAGTTCATGGCATGTCTCCTTGGAATGGTCGAAAGGTTCAGTCGAGCGCGAAGAAGCGCATCACGACGCAGTCGGGCCGGCGCACGCCGCTGCCCACGAACAAGCGTTCGTTGATCCAGCCGAGCGCCTTCGATGCGGTCTCGAAGCGTGGCTGGCATCGGAAGTAGATCTGGCCGGGGTCGACCGGCTCGCCGCGCGCAATGCGCTGCATGAGCGCGGGCGGGCCGCTGCGCACGGCCTGGTTCTGCACGAAGACGAGGTCGCCACCGTCGGTCTCGACCACGTAGCGCGCGTCGAGTTCGGCATAGCCCTCGTTCACGATGAGCTGGAAATCGGCGCCGCCGGGCAGCACGCGGCCGCTCCAGCCCTCGCCCTGCACGGTGCCGCCCAGGATGGGAATCACACGGCGCACGCCGTGCGGCACGGGGCCGACCACCTGGGGTTCGGCCACCTCGACGGCGAAACCGGCGAACGGCCGCAGCTGCGGCGCACTGATCGAAGCGGAATCCATGGCTTGTGAAGATGGCGTGGCGGGTTGGAATGAAAGATCGGACGAACGGGGCGGACGCACGGATCGGGATCGGAGTAACAATCGGCGCCGAGCGTAAATCCGCCGTGCGGCGGCGCCTGTCATCCCAGAGGATGACGGGAGAACCAGGAGACGAACCATGCGCAAATGGGCCCCCGACAGCTGGCAGCCAGGCACACCCGCAGCCGGTGTCGCCACCGCCGTGGGCGCCATGGTCGAGCGACTGGGCGAAGACGACTTCGGCGCCCGGCTGCTGCAGCAGCTGCACCCCACCCTGCCGGCTGCGTCCTGGTCGGTCTACCAGGTCGGGCCGGGCTGCGCGCCGCGGCTGTACCTTTCGGCCAGCCTGGGCATTCCGGACACCACGCGCGCCTGCTGGAACGCCTACCTATCGGGCCCCGTGCGCCAGGACCGCAGCCTGGGCTTCGACGGCGCGCCGGCGCAACGCACGCAGCTGTGCCACATCACGGCGCGCGAGGTGGCCGACGAGCACCGCGCCCGCGTCTACGAGGCACATGGCATGGCCGAGCGCGTGTCCATCGTGCAGCACGGCGAGGACGATGCGCTGTTCGCCGTCAACTTCTACCGGCATGCGCACCAGCGCGCGCTGAGCGATGCGCAGATCGGCGATTTCGAGCAGCTGGCCCCTGCGCTGCTGGCACTGGCGCGCAAGCAGGTCGCGCTGCGCGGGCCGGCACCGGAGCCGCAGCGCTCGCCCGAGGCCCTGCGCCAGCGGCTGCTGCAGGTCAACGGCGAACTCACCGTGCGCGAGCTGGACGTGTGCACCCGGCTGTTGCGCGGCATGACACAGGACGGCATCGCGGCCGACCTCGCGCTGTCCGTGCCGACCGTCAAGACCTACCGCAACCGTGCGTTCGCGCGGCTGGGCATCCACTTCCGCAACGAGCTGTTCGCGCTCGTGCTCGAACGCGAAGCCGGCTGAGCTTCAGGCCGGGCGCGCGCGCAGCAGGCGCAGCCCGTTGGCCACCACCAGCAGCGTGGCCCCCATGTCGGCGAACACGGCCATCCACATGGTGGCCGTGCCCAGCAGCGCCAGCACCATGAACACCGACTTGATGCCCAGCGCGAGCACGATGTTCTGCCACAGCACGGCGTGCGTGCGGCGCGACAACCGGATGGTCTCGGGGATGCGGCGCAGGTCGTCGTTCATGATGACCACGTCGGCCGCTTCCATGGCCACGTCGGTGCCGGCGCCGCCCATGGCGAAGCCGATCTCGGCGCGCGCGAGCGCCGGTGCGTCGTTGATGCCGTCGCCCGTCATGGCGGTGGGGCCGTGGCGGCGCTGCAAGGCCTCGATGGCGGCCAGCTTGTCTTCGGGCAGCAGGTTGCCCTGCACCTCCGCGATGCCGGCCTCGCGCGCCACGGTCTGCGCCGTGGCGAGGTTGTCGCCGGTCAGCATGACGGGCACCACGCCCAGGCGCTTGAGCTCGGCCACGGCCTCGCGCGAGCTGTCCTTGATGGTGTCGGCCACGGCGAACAACGCCAGCACGCCGCTGGCATCGGCCAGCAGCGTGAGCGTGCGGCCCTGCGCTTCGTGCGTGCGCAGCAGTGCTTCCAGGCCCGCGCCGCACTGGCCGCGTTCCTCGACGAGGCGGTGGTTGCCCAGCACGAACTCGCGACCGCCGATGCGGCCCTGCACGCCACGGCCGGGCAAGGCGCGGAAGTCGTCGACCGGCAGCGGTGCGGCGTCATGCCCCTGTGCCGAATCCTGCGCGGACTCCTGGGCCGACGCCTGGGCCAGCCCCTGTGTGATCGCGCGCGAGACCGGGTGGTCCGAGCGCGCAGCGAGCGCTGCGGCCAGTCCGGCCAGCGTCTTGCGGTCCGCGCCCAGCGCTTCCCAGTGCACGAGCTGCGGTTTGCCGGCGGTGATGGTGCCGGTCTTGTCCAGCGCGATGGCCTTGAGCAGGCGCGCGTTCTCCAGGTGGCTGCCGCCCTTGACCAGGATGCCGCGCCGCGCAGCCGCGGCCAGCGCACTGACGACGGTGACCGGCGTGGCGATCACGAGCGCGCAGGGGCAGGCCACGACGAGCAGCACCAGCGCCTTGTAGATGGCGTCCAGCCAAGCCATGCCGAACAGCAGCGGCCCGCCCAGCGCCACGGCCAGCGCCAGCGCGAACACGGCCGGCGTGTAGATGGCGGCGAAACGGTCGACGAAGCGCTGCGTGGGCGCCCGCGTGGCTTGGGCCTGCTCGACGGCGTGGATGATGCGCGACAGCTGCGTGTCGCCCGCAGCGGCCGTCACACGGAACTGCAGGGCGCCCTCGGCGTTGACGGTGCCGGCGAACACGGTGTCGCCCGGGCCTTTGTCCACCGGCAGGCTCTCGCCCGTCACGGGCGACTGGTCGATGCTGCTGCGGCCTTCGGTCACGGTGCCATCGAGCGGCACGCGCTCGCCAGGGCGGATGCGGACGACGGCGTCCAGCGGCACCTCGGCCGCAGGCTGGGCGCGCCAGCTGCCGTCGGGCTGCAGCACCTCGGCCTGCCCGGGCGCTAGCGCCAGCAGGCCCGCGATGGCGTTGCGCGCACGGTCGGCAGCGCGCGCCTCGATGAGTTCGGCGATGGCGTACAGCGCCATGACCATGGCGGCCTCGGGCCACTGGCCGATCAGGAAGGCGCCCGTCACGGCCACGCTCATGAGCGCGTTGATGTTCAGACGGCCGCGACGCAGCGCGGCAAAGCCCTGCGTGTAGGTCTCCACGCCCGACAGGCCGATGGCCACGGCAGCCACGGCCAGACCCAGCGCCTTGGACCAGAGCGCATCGCCGGCCATGAAATGCAGCAGCTCGGCCGCGATGGCGAACCCCAGCGCCGCGGCCAGGCGGCCCACGCCCGGGCCCGCACCGTGGTCATGGTCGTGCAGATGGCCGCCGTCCTCGTCGTGAGGATCGTGGTGGTCGTGGCCTTCGTGGCCGTGCGCTTGGCCAGGCGTGTGGGCGTGGCCCGTGTGTGCGGCCTGCGCGCGTGGCGCGGGTTCGGAACAGCAATGCTTCATGCGGTGTCTTTCCTCGGTTGCAGGCATTGGAAACCCTGAAGCCGCTGTAGAGTCAAGCGCCATGAAGATCGGACAACTCGCCACCGCCACCGACACGTCGGTCGAAACCATCCGCTACTACGAACGCGCCGGCCTGTTGCCGGCCGCGCCGCGCACCGAGGGCAACTACCGCGACTATGCGCAGGCCCATGTGCAGCGCCTGTCCTTCATCCGGCATTGCCGCGCGCTGGACATGGCGCTGGACGAGATCCGCACGCTGCTGCAGTTCCAGGACGCGCCGGGCGGCGATTGCGGCGGCGTCAATGCGCTGCTGGACGCCCACATCGGCCATGTGGCGCTGCGCATCCGCGAGCTGCGCGCGCTCGAACGCCAGCTGCAGGCCTTGCGCAGCCAGTGCCACGAAGCCCAGGCCACCGGAGACTGCGGCATCCTCAGGAGCCTGGCCGAGGAGCCTGCGCCGACCGTGCAGGCATGGCCGCGGCATGTGCACGGCGCGCACTGAATTGCCACCTTTGGCAGCTTGGTGACACCGGGCCCGGCGCCATCGTGGGAAGATCGCCGGCCGATTTTTCTTACCAGCAGGAGCAACAACATGGGTCGTGAAGTCGTCGTCGTCAGCGGTGTGCGCACCGCCATTGGTACCTTCGGGGGCAGCCTCAAGGACGTGCCGCCCACGCAGCTGGGCGCGCTGGTCGTGCGCGAGTCGCTGGCACGCGCCAAGGTCGAGGGCAAGGACGTAGGCCATGTGGTCTTCGGCCACGTCGTCAACACCGAGCCGCGCGACATGTACCTCTCGCGCGTGGCCGCGCTCGAGGGCGGCTGCGGCGAGGACACGCCTGCATTCAACGTCAACCGCCTGTGCGGCTCGGGCCTGCAGGCCATCGTCTCGGCCGCGCAGTCCATCCTGCTGGGCGACACGGACATCGCCATCGGCGCCGGCGCCGAGAGCATGAGCCGCGCCCCCTACGCCTCGCTCAACGCACGCTGGGGCGCCCGCATGGGCGACACCAAGCTCGTGGACATGATGGTCGGCGCGCTGCACGACCCCTTCCACACCATCCACATGGGCGTGACGGCCGAGAACATCGCCGCCAAGTGGGGCATCACGCGCAGCGACCAGGACGGCCTGGCCGTCGAGAGCCACCGCCGCGCCGCCAAGGCCAGCGCCGCGGGCTACTTCAAGGAGCAGATCGTCCCGGTGGTCTCCAAGGGCCGCAAGGGCGATGTGGTGTTCGACACCGATGAGCATTTCCGTGCCGACGCCACCGTGGAAGACATGGCCAAGCTCAAGCCCGTGTTCGTCAAGGAGAACGGCACGGTCACGGCCGGCAACGCCTCGGGCCTGAACGACGCGGCCGCCGCCGTGGTGCTGATGGAGGCCTCGGTGGCCAAGGCCCGCGGCCTGGCACCGCTGGCGCGCCTGGTCGGCTATGCCCATGCCGGCGTGGACCCCAAGTACATGGGCATCGGCCCGGTGCCGGCCAGCAAGAAGCTGCTGGAGAAGCTCGGCCTGAAGGTCTCGGACCTGGACGTGATCGAGGCCAACGAAGCCTTCGCGGCCCAGGCCTGCGCCGTCACCAAGGACCTGGGCCTGGACCCGGCCAAGGTCAACCCGAACGGCTCGGGCATCTCGCTGGGCCACCCGATCGGCGCCACCGGCGCCGTGATCACGGTCAAGGCGCTGCACGAGCTGCAGCGCGTGGGCGGCCGCTACGCGCTCGTCACCATGTGCATCGGCGGCGGCCAGGGCATCGCCGCCGTGTTCGAGCGGATCTGACCGGTCGTGAGGGGCTGTCCGCAGCGCCTTAATGCACGGAGCGGGCGCCGGCGGCCCAGTGGCGCGCGCGCAGCGCCTTCTTGTCGATCTTGCCCAGGGCGGTCTGCGGCAGCGCGTCGATGAACTCCACGCGCTTGGGCGCGGCCACCGCGCCCTTGGCGGCGCGCACGGCCGCCACCAGGGCGTCTGCCGATGGCGCAGCGCCCGGCTTGGGCTGCACATAGGCCAGCACCAGCTCGCCCCATTTCTCGTCGGGAATGCCGATCACGGCGGCGGCCGCCACGCCGGGCTCGGCGCACAGCGCATCCTCGATCTCCTTGGGATAGACGTTGAAGCCGCCCGAGATGATCAGGTCCTTCATGCGGTCGACGATGTAGTACAGGCCGTCGGCGCCCCGGTAGGCCACGTCGCCCGTGTGCAGCCAGCCGCCAGCCAGCGCGGCAGCGGTCTCGGCCGGGTTGTCCAGGTAGCCCGACATCACGAGCGGGCCGCGCACGCAGATCTCGCCGCGCTCGCCGTCGGCCACGGGTGCGCCCTGTGCATCGAGCAGCGCCAGCTGCATGAGGGGATACGGCCGCCCGGCGGCCGTGAGCTGCGCGTCGGTCAGCCGCGCATGGTCTTGCCGGTCCAGGATCAGGATGTCGTTGGGCGATTCGGTCTGGCCATAGCTCTGCACCAGCACCGGTCCGCAGATGTCCAGCGCCTGGCGGATGCGGGCCGGCGAGGCCGGCGCTGCGCTGTAGATCAGCGTATGGAATGCGCCCCAGTCGACCTCGCGCACGCGCGGGCTGTCCAGCAGCGCATAGAGCATGGTCGGCACCAGCCAGGAGAGGTTGCAGCGGTACTTCGCCACGGCATCGACAAAGCTGCCGGCCGCAAAGCCGCGCAGCAGCGTCACGCAGCCGCCGCGCACCAGCGTGGGCACCACCAGCGAGCCGCCGCCGTGCGAGATGGGCGCCGGGCACACGTAGCGCACTTCCTGCGGCCAGTCCTTGACGGCCAGGTCCAGCACCGCGTTGGTGGCCAGGGCGCGGTTGGTCAGCATCACGCCCTTGGGGCGGCCGGTGGTGCCGCCGGTGTAGGCCAGGCGCACGACGGTCTCGGCGTCGCCGTGCGCCACCAGCGGCTGCGGCGCAAGGTCCTGCACCGCCTGCAGCAGGTCGCCGAAGCCGTCGATGGCGCCCAGGGACAGCCAGGTCTGCACCTGGCCGCACTGCGCGCGCAGCGCGTGGCCGCGCGCCTGGTGGTGGCTGTCGACGATGACCGTGCGGGCGCCGCTGTGGCCCAGGATGTAGGCATGGTCGGCCTCGCTGCCCAGCGCGTGCAGCGTGACCGAGCGCAGGCCGCGCAGGTAGACGGCAGCGACCACCGCGAACACTTCCCAGCGGTTCACGGCCAGTTGGGCCACGGTGTCGCCGGGCTTGAGGCCCAGCCGGTCGAAGTGCTGGGCGATGCGGCTGATGGCCTGGCCCAGTTCGGCGTAGCGGACCGTGGCCTCGTCGTTGGCGAAGGCCGGCCGCTCGGGGTATTTGGCGATGGCGGCGACGATGAGGTCGGCGACGGTGCCGCCGCGCAGGGCCTCGGGTGGAACGTGCATGGAGTCTCCGTGGAAATCGCTCCGCATTCTGCGGGCCGCAGGCCTAGCCGCATGTCGCCTGTGCTTGGCCTGCTAGATTCTCGGCTCCTGGCTTTGGGGAGACAGCATGGAGGCAGAGCGGACCGCGGCACCCGGCGGCGGCTGGCGCGCGGGCTTGGCCGTGGGCGCGGGTTTCGGCGTGGGCGCATTCGCGCTGGCCGTCGGCTTCGGTGCGGCCGCGGTCGCCCAGGGCTGGCCGGCCTGGCTGGCCACGCTCATGTCGGCCATCGTGTTCGCGGGCGGCGCGCAGTTCGCGCTGGTCATGGCCTTCGCCGGTGGCGGCATGTCGGCCGCGCTGGGGGCGGCGACGCTGATCAACCTGCGCTTCATCCCGATGGCGCTGACGTCCGAATTCAAGGGCGGGCCGTGGCGCCGCTCGCTCGAAGCGCAGGCCGTGGTCGATGCATCCTGGGCTGCCGCGCGCCGGCCCGATGGCAGCGTGGACCGCACCAAGATGCTGGGGGCCACGCTGGCACAGTGGCCCGCCTGGGTCGTCGGCACCGCCCTGGGCGCGTATCTCGCGCCCGCGCCCGCATTGGCGCGCGCGATCGGCCTGGACCTCGTCTTCCCGGGCTTCTTCCTGGTGTTCGTGCTCGACATCCTGCGCAGCGAACCGCGGCGGCGCGGCACCGTCGCGCTGGCCGTGCTCATCACGGCGGGCATGTGCTGGCTCGTGCCGCCCGGCGTGGCGCTGATGGCCGCCAGCGCCGCCGCCCTGCCCATGCTGCTGCGCGGCGGGGCGGCGCCGTGAGCACGATGCTGTGGACCGTGCTGGCGTTCGCGGCGATCAACTATGCGATCAAGGCCATCGGCCCGGTGCTGCTGCACGGGCGCCGCTTCCCGCCGCGCGTGGCGGCCTTCGTCGATGCACTGCCGGCCGCGCTGCTGGCCGGCATGCTGGCCAGTTCGGTGGTGGGCGCGTCCGGCCGCGGGCTGGACCCGACCGTGCTGGGCGGACTGGCGACGGTGGCCGTGGCCTGGTCCCTGCGGGCGGGCCAGTTCGGCAGCGTGCTGCTGGGCGTGCTGGCCACGGCAGGGCTGCGGCACGTCGGCTGATGCACGCCGTCGGTCGAGAGCAGGTTTTCCCGCTCCAACGCGGCGGGATCGACATGTTCTCCACAGTAGAATGCGCGCCGCGCGGGTGTAGTTCAATGGTAGAACGGCAGCTTCCCAAGCTTCATACGAGGGTTCGATTCCCTTCACCCGCTCCACTCCATGCCGTGTTGCCGCAGCACGGCGCAGCAGGCCAACGAGCCGCCTGTCAGCAGACAAGCGCTACGACGACGTAGCGACTTCCATCACTCGATTCTTCACGTTGCGATGCCGCGATGGTGAGCGCATAAGCCGCCATGGCAGTGCGCCGGTCGCCTGACGGCGCATGGGTCAGGGGCAGCGCCGCATGACGTTCGCAGATGTACAGGCTGTACTTCTTCTCGACGCAACAGATGGATCGCGTCGGCTGCAGCGCCAACGAAAAACGGGCCCGAAGGCCCGTCTTTGCTTGTTGTTTGGCGGAAACGGAGGGATTCGAACCCTCGATGAGGCTCTACACCCCATACTCCCTTAGCAGGGGAGCACCTTCGGCCACTCGGTCACGTTTCCTGGAAAACCCGCGCATTATGGCACGGATTCAAGCCGAATCAGGCCGCGGCGGGCTGATCCAGATCGAAAACCCGGTGCAACGCGCGCACCGCGAGTTCCATGTACTTCTCGTCGAGCACGACCGAGGTCTTGATCTCGCTGGTGGAGATCATCTGGATGTTGATGCCCTCTTCCGACAGGCAGCGGAACATCTTGCTGGCCACGCCCACATGGCTGCGCATGCCGATGCCGACGATGCTGACCTTGCAGATCTTGGCGTCGCCCACGACCTCCTGCACGCCCAGGCCGGGCAGGACCTTTTCCTTCAGCAGGTCGATCGTCTTCGCGTAGTCGTTGCGGTGGACGGTGAAGCTGAAGTCGGTCTTGCCGTCCTTGCTGACGTTCTGGATGATGACGTCGACCTCGATGTTGGCGTCGGCCACGGCGCCCAGGATCTGGTAGGCGATGCCGGGCTTGTCCGGCACGCCCAGGATGGAGATCTTGGCTTCGTCGCGGTTGAACGCGATGCCCGACACGATGGCTTGTTCCATTTGCTCGTCTTCCTCGAAAGTGATCAGCGTGCCCGACTTGGCTTCCTCGTCCAGGTCGATGTCCCAGGGCGTGAAGCTGGACAGCACGCGCAGCGGCACCTTGTACTTGCCGGCGAATTCCACGGAGCGGATCTGCAGCACCTTGGAGCCCATGGAGGCCATCTCCAGCATCTCCTCGAAGCTGACGGTCTGCAGCCGGCGTGCCTCGGGCACGACGCGCGGGTCGGTGGTGTAGACGCCATCGACGTCGGTGTAGATCAGGCACTCCTGCGCCTTCAGTGCGGCGGCCACGGCCACGGCCGAGGTGTCGCTGCCGCCGCGGCCCAGCGTGGTGATGTTGTCGCGCTCGTCCACGCCCTGGAAGCCGGTGACGATGACGACCTTGCCGGCCTTCAGGTCGGCGCGCACGCGGTCGTCCTCGATGGATTCGATGCGGGCCTTGGTGTAGGCGCTGTTGGTGCGGATCGGCACCTGCCAGCCGGCATAGCTGACCGACTGCACGCCCTCGGATTGCAGCGCGATGGCCAGCAGCGCGGAAGAGGCCTGCTCTCCGGTCGCGGCCAGCATGTCGAGTTCGCGGTGGTAGGCATCGGCAGGCCTGGCCGGTGCCAACTCCTTGGCCAGGCCCAGCAGCCGGTTGGTTTCCCCGCTCATGGCGCTGGGAACCACCACCATCTGGTGACCGGCGCGGGCCCACTTGGCCACGCGCTTGGCGACGTTGCGGATGCGCTCGGTCGAGCCCATCGACGTGCCGCCGTATTTATGAACGATGAGTGCCATGGATAGTGGCAGGAGGCGCCTTGTCCGGGCTCGGCTGTCGGCCGGCTGCGCCCCTGCTGTGTGTCAACTCGAAAGCGCGGGATTGTACCAATCGAGCAACGCGCCACTGCGCCGCACGAAACCGGCCCCCACCTTGAGGTGCAGGCGGTGGCCGCGCGTGCGGCAGGCGTCGATCTGGTCCAGCAGTTCGGCCAACTGCGCCGCGCTGGGCGCGGTGCCGTGGGCTTCGGCCAGCCAATGGCGCAAGGCGTTGGCCTGCCGCGCGCGCGGCAACGCCTGCAGCGCGGCGATGGCAGGCGGGATGCCGGTCGTGCCCAGGTCCTGCCCGGCCAGGCCGCGCAGCAGCTGCTGCGCTTCGGCCGCATGGGCGGCGCTGCGCGCGAAGGTGGTGCGAAAGGACGGAAACAGCCGCTGCAGCACCGGCAGCAGCTCCGCGCGGATGCCGTTGCGCACGTAGGCCGTGTCGGCGTTGCTCGGGTCTTCGACCCAGCTGGCGCCCTGGGCGTCGAGCCAGGCGCGCAGCTCGGCGCCCGGCACCTGCAGCAGCGGACGGTGGAAGCGCAAACCGCCCTGCTCCCATTGCCCCGGCATGGCCGCCAGGCCCGGCAGGCCGGCGCCGCGCGAGAGCGCAAGCAAGATGGTCTCGATCTGGTCGTCGGCATGCTGCGCCAGCGCCACGTCGCCAGGGCCGCCAGCGCCCCAGGTGTGCGCGATGGCATCGCCGATGGCCGCGTAGCGCGCGCGGCGGGCGGCATCCTCGGGGCTCTGCCCGCGTGCAGGGCGGGCCTGCACATGGGCCACGGCCAGCGGCACGCCGAGCGCGGCGCAGGTGTCCCGGCAATGGGCCTCGAAACCATCGGCCGCGGCCTGCAGGCCGTGGTGCACGTGCACGGCATGCACCTGGCCCGGCCAACGCGCGGCGCAGGCGCGCAGCAGCGCCGTGGAATCGGCGCCGCCGCTGTAGGCCACGGCCAGCGGCAGCCGCGGCGCGAAGGCGGCGATCGCCTCGGCGAACAAGTTCAGATCAGCGTGACGCCGGTCTTGGCCTGCAGCGATTCGCGCGTGACGCCGGGCGCCATCTCTACGACCTTCAGGCCCTCGGGCGTCACGTCCATGACGGCCAGGTCCGTGATGATGCGGTCGACCACGCCCACGCCGGTCAGCGGCAGGCTGCACTTGGGCAGGATCTTCATGTCCTCGGTGCCGTCCTTCTTCTTCGCCACGTGCTCCATCAGAACGATCACGCGCTTGACGCCGGCCACCAGGTCCATGGCGCCGCCCATGCCCTTGACCATCTTGCCCGGGATCATCCAGTTGGCCAGGTCGCCCTCGGCGCTGACCTGCATGGCGCCCAGGATGGACAGGTTGATCTTGCCGCCGCGGATCATCGCGAAGCTCTCGTGGCTGCCGAAGATCGAGGTGCCCGGCAGCGTGGTGACGGTCTGCTTGCCGGCGTTGATGAGGTCGGCATCGACCTCGTCCTCGGTCGGGAACGGGCCGATGCCCATCATGCCGTTCTCGCTCTGCAGCCAGACCTCCTTGTCGGACGGCACGAAGTTGGCCACAAGGGTCGGGATGCCGATGCCCAGGTTCACGTAGAAGCCGTCCTCGAGTTCTTGCGCCGCGCGCGCGGCCATCTGGTCTTGGGTCCAGGGCATGTTCAGACTCCTGCTTGCTTGTTGACAGGCACCTTGGGCACCGGAACCTCGTCCACGGCCGCGGCCTGGGCGATCACGGCCTGGGCCTCGACCTTCGCAGCGGCCGCATCCACGGGCGCAGCGGCGCGCAGCGTGCGCTTCTCGATGCGCTTCTCGGGGTGGGCGTTGAGCACGATGCGGTGCACGTAGATGCCGGGCAGGTGCACGGCGTCCGGGTCCATGTCGCCGGTCTCGACGATTTTCTCGACCTCGACCACGCAGATCTTGCCGGCCATCGCGGCGGCCGGATTGAAGTTGCGCGCCGTGCGGCGAAATTGCAGGTTGCCGGACTTGTCGGCCGCATAGGCCTTGACCAGCGACACCTCGGGCAGCAGCGCGCGCTCCATCACGTAGGTTTCGCCATCGAACTCGCGCAGTTCCTTGCCTTCGGCCACCTGGGTGCCGACGCCGGTCTTGGTGAAGAAGGCCGGGATGCCCGCGCCGCCGGCGCGCAGCTTCTCGGCCAGCGTGCCCTGCGGCGTGAATTCCAGTTCCAGTTCGCCGGCCAGGTACTGGCGCTCGAACTCCTTGTTCTCGCCCACGTAGCTGGCGATCATCTTCTTGATCTGGCGCGTCTCCAGCAGCTTGCCCAGGCCGAAGCCATCGACACCCGCATTGTTGGAGATCACCGTCAGGTCCTTGACGCCGGAATCCTTGAGCGCCTCGATCAGCGCCTCGGGGATGCCGCACAGGCCGAAACCGCCCACGGCCAGCAACTGGCCGTCCTGGACGATGCCCTTCAGCGCCGCTTCGGCGGAAGGATAGATTTTGTTCACGGAAGCCTCCTGTGGATTCGGATGGGCGGACGATACTACGTAGCCAGGTACGTAGTTTTTCCTAATGAGAATCCCGATGGACATCGACTACCGGCTGGCATTCGACCTGGCACCCATCGGGCTGGTGGTGTCGCGCGAGCGGACGATTGTGGACTGCAACCGCCACCTGTGCGAGATGTTCGGCGCCCCACGCGAGCAGCTGGTCGGCCAGTCGTTCCGCGTGCTCTACCCCAGCGCCGACGAGTACGAACGCACCGGCGAGCGCATCACGCCGATCATGAACGCCAAGGGCCACTACGCCGACGACCGCATCATGCGGCGCGTGGACGGCCGCTTCAAGGGCGAGGCCTTCTGGTGCCACGTCACGGGCCGGGCGTTCGACCGCGCAGCGCCGCACGCGGCGGGCATCTGGAGCTTCGAGGACCTCAGCGCGCGCCGCAGCGTGCACGCCAGCCTGACGCCGCGCGAGCGCGAGATCGCCGCCCAGGTCATGCTGGGGCTCACGGCCAAGGAGATCGGCCGCGCGCTCGGCATTAGCCACCGCACGGTGGAGATCTACCGGGCGCGCGTGATGCGCAAGTACGGCGCCGGCTCCACGGCCGAACTGGTGCACCGCCTGGTCACGCGCTGAGCGCTGCGCGTTGGGCCTGCCGCAGCGTCTGCGAGGGCAGCTCGTCGAACAGCGCCTTGTAGGCCTGCGAGAACCGGCCCATGTGGAAGAAGCCCCACTGGGCCGCCACGTCCTGCACCCGCAATGGCGCCTGCGCGCCGCCGCGCAGCTTGCGCCGGCAGGCGTTCAGCCGCACCGACCGCAGGAACTCCGCGGGCGCGGTGCCCACGGTGCCGAGAAAATGGTTGTGCAGCGTGCGCGGCGTCAGGTGCAGGCGCTGGCACAGCGCGTCCACCGACATCGTGTGGTTGAACGGGTCGGCTGCCATGTCCCGCGCGGCCATGACCAGCGCCAGCCGGCGCTGCACGCCCGCAGGCTGGGGCGCGGCATCGTCGCCGCACTCGGCCAGCAACTGCAGCAACTGACCGCACAGCATGTCCATCGCCTTGCAGCCCCAGGGCTGGGCGATCTCGTCGCCGGCACCGAGCGACAGCATGGATTCGATGGTCTGGCACAGCGCGACATGCCGGTGCGGTGGCACGGCCGCCGCGTTGATCTCCATGCGCTCCGGCAGCAGCGGCGCCAGCCCGCGTGACTCGCACTGAGCCGCGAGCCAGTCGCCGTCGAGCACCACGCCGTAGATGCCGAAGCGCTCGGGCGTGCGCAGCATGAAACCGGCGTCCGCGCGCGCGGCCATCACGGTGCGCAGGCGCTCGCCCTGCTGCAGCCGGCCCGAGAAATGCAGCGCGCCTTCGCCTATGCCGTCCGGGATGCCGAACCAGACCGAGCCGGCCCAGGGGCGGCAGCGCTGGCTGGTCTGCCGGCCCGTGAATTCGTGGAACACCTGCAGGCGCGGCGCCTGCAGGCATAGCTCGCGCACCATGCCGGTGAAGTGGCCGCACGAAAGTTGGTCGTATTCCTGGCACCAGGACGACAGGTGGCTGGCGTGCTCGTCCACGTCGTCGCTGCGCCGCACTTGGTAGAGGGCGTCCATGCGCAGGCCGGATGCAAGACCGATGCCACGTCGTCGGCGCCTGCGGATTTTCCGAAACCGGATAGCGGCGGGCGCGCGGCGCTGCTGCAATCGGCTCCATCCTTGTTCCACGCTCCCTGTGAGCCTTGCTGCGATGAGCGCCATCCCCTCTCCTGCCGCATCCGCCCCGGCTTCGGGTCATCTCAACAAGGTCCTCGGGCCGCTGCAGCTCTGGGGCATCGCCGTCGGCCTGGTCATCTCTGGCGAATACTTCGGCTGGAGCTACGGCTGGAACACCGCCGGCACGCTGGGCTTCCTGGTGGCCACGGTGCTGGTGGCGGCCATGTACACCACCTTCATCTTCAG
Organism: Pseudorhodoferax sp. Leaf274; assembly: GCF_001422445.1. Classification (GTDB taxonomy): domain Bacteria; phylum Pseudomonadota; class Gammaproteobacteria; order Burkholderiales; family Burkholderiaceae_C; genus Pseudorhodoferax. The sequence continues at coordinate 105,159 of NZ_LMNA01000028.1, read as the reverse complement.
CTTCACCGAGCTGTCCACGGCCATTCCACACGCTGGCGGCCCGTTCGCCTACGCGCGGCGCGCCTTCGGGCCCACGGGCGGCTTCATCGCCGGCTTCGCCACGCTGGTGGAGTTCGTGTTCGCGCCGCCGGCCATCTCGCTGGCCATCGGCGCCTACCTGAACGTGCAGTTCCCGAGCATCGACCCGAAGATGCTGGCGCTGGGCGCCTACGTGGTCTTCATCGCGCTGAACTGGGTGGGCGTGAACATCGCCGCCACCTTCGAGCTGTTCGTGACGCTGCTGGCCATCTTCGAGTTGCTGGTGTTCATGGGCGTGGTGGCGCCGGGCTGGTCCATGGCCAACTTCGTGGCCAACGGCTGGGCCGGCGGCAGCGTGCTGGACGGCAAGGCCATCTCGGGCATCTTCGCGTCCATCCCGTTCGCGATCTGGTTCTTCCTGGCCATCGAAGGCGCGGCCATGGCGGCCGAGGAAGCGCGCGACCCGCACCGCACGATTCCGCTGGCCTACACCACGGGCATCGTCACGCTCGTCGTGCTGGCCTTCGGCGTCATGGTGTTCGCCGGCGGCGTGGGCGACTGGCGCCAGCTGGCCAACATCAACGACCCGCTGCCGCAAGCCATGAAGGCGGTGGTGGGCGCCTCCAGCGGGTGGCTGCACATGATGGTGTGGATCGGGCTCTTCGGGCTGATCGCCTCCTTCCACGGCATCATCATGGGCTACTCGCGCCAGATCTTCGCGCTGGCGCGCGCCGGCTACCTGCCCGGCTACTTCGCCGCGCTGAGCCCGCGCTTCAACACGCCGCACCGCGCGCTCGTGGCCGGCGGCGTGATCGGCGTGGCCGCCATCTTCAGCGACGGGTGGATCAGCTTCGGCGGGCAGACGCTGACGGCCAACATCGTCACCATGGCGGTGCTGGGCGCCATCGTGATGTACCTCATCTCCATGGCCGCGCTGTTCAAGCTGCGCGCGAGCGAGCCGCAACTGCACCGCCCGTACACCGCGCCGTTCTACCCCGTGTTCCCGGCCATTGCGCTGGGGCTGGGCCTGGTGTGCCTGGGCGCCATGGTGTGGTTCAACACCCTGCTGACGGTGCTGTTCCTGGTGCTGATGGCTTTGGCCTACATCTACTTCCGGCGCACGGCCGGCCAGCGCGCGGCGGCGGCGCACGATGATCTGCTGTCCGGCAACGATTGAACCCGAGCGCCATGCGTTACCGCACCACCATCGCCCACCAGGTCTTCGCCTTCGACGACCTGCGCCAGGTGATGGCCTGCGCCAGCCCGGCACGCTCCGGCGACTACCTGGCCGGCATCGGCGCCGGCACCGCGCAGCAGCGCATGGCCGCGCGCCACGTGCTGGCCGACACGCCGCTGCGGCAGTTCCTCACCGAAGCCCTGGTCCCCTACGAGGACGACAACATCACGCGGCTCATCGTCGACACGCACGACGCCGCGGCCTTCGCGCCAGTCGCACACCTGACGGTCGGCGATTTCCGCAACTGGCTGCTGTCCGACGCGGCCGACAGCGCGGCGCTCACGTCCCTGGCGCCCGGCCTCACGCCCGAGATGGTGGCGGCCGTCTCCAAGCTCATGCGCAACCAGGACCTGATCGCCGTGGCGCGCAAGTGCCGCGTGGTCACGCGCTTTCGCAACACCATCGGCCTGCCCGGCCACCTGGCGGTGCGGCTGCAGCCCAACCATCCCACGGACGACCTGCGCGGCGTGGCCGCCTCCACGCTGGACGGCCTGCTCTACGGCGCGGGCGACGCGGTGATCGGCCTGAACCCGGCCTCCGACAGCCTGCCCGCGCTCGACCGCCTGCTGCGCCTGCTGGACGAGGTGGTCCAGCGCTTCCAGATCCCCACCCAGAGCTGCGTGCTCACGCACGTGACCAACACCCTGCGGCTCATGGAGGCCGGCGCCCCGGTCGACCTGGTGTTCCAGTCCATCGCCGGCACCGAGAAGGCCAACCTTTCGTTCGGCGTCACGCCCGAACTGCTGGACGAGGCCTGCGCCGCGGCGCGCGCACTCGGCCGCGGCACGCTGGGCGACAACGTCATGTATTTTGAGACCGGCCAGGGCAGCGCGCTGTCGGCCAACGCCCACCACGGCGTGGACCAGCAGACCTGCGAGGCCCGCGCCTACGCGCTGGCGCGGCGCTACCGGCCGCTGCTGGTGAACACCGTGGTCGGCTTCATCGGCCCCGAGTACCTGTTCGACGGCAAGCAGATCATCCGCGCCGGGCTCGAAGACCACTTCTGCGGCAAGCTGCTGGGCCTGCCGCTGGGCTGCGACATCTGCTACACCAACCACGCCGAGGCCGACCAGGACGACATGGACACGCTGATGGTGCTGCTGGCCGCAGCGGGCCTGAGCTTCCTGATCGGCGTGCCGGGCGCCGACGACGTGATGCTGAACTACCAGAGCACCTCGTTCCACGACGCGCTGTTCCTGCGCGAGACCATGGGCCTGAAGCGCGCGCCCGAGTTCGAGGCCTGGCTGCAGCGCATGCACATCACGCAGGCTGGCGGCAGGCTCGCGCCGCCGTCCGCCAACCGCCTGCTGGAAGGCATGGATGCGCTGGCGGCGCTGGGGCGGCCGGCATGACGCAGCCCATCCCCGGCGTGACCCCCGACCCCTGGCAGGACTGGCGTGCCGCCACGCCCGCGCGGCTGGCCCTGGGCCGCGCCGGCCAGGGCATGCCGACCGACGAGACGCTGCGCTTCGGCTGGGCGCACGCGATGGCGCGCGATGCGATCCACGCGGCCCTGGACACCGATGCGCTGGCCGCCGAACTGCAGGCCGGCGGCTGGGACACCCGCACCGTGCGCAGCCGCGCCGCCGACCGCACCAGCTACCTGCGCCGGCCCGATCTCGGCCGCCAGCTCGATGCCGACGACGCGGATCGCCTGCGCGCCGGGGCGGCACAAGGCTGCGACCTGTGCCTGGTGGTCGGCGACGGTCTTTCGTCGCTGGCGGTCGCCCGCCATGCCGTGCCGCTGCTGGCCGCGCTGCGCACGCAGCTGCCGGCCGGCCTGCGCACCGGCCCCGTGGTGATCGCCACGCAGGCCCGCGTCGCGCTGGCCGACGAGGTGGGCGAGGCGCTGGGCGCCCGCGTGGCGGCCATCCTGATCGGCGAGCGACCGGGCCTGTCGTCTCCCGACAGCTTGGGGCTCTACCTCACGCACGGCCCTGGGCGCGGGCGCCACGACGCGCAGCGCAACTGCATCTCCAACATACGGCCGCAGGGCCTGGGCTACGACGCGGCGGCCTTCAAGCTCGGCTGGCTGCTGCGCGAGGCCCTGCGCCGCGGCCTGACCGGTGTGGAACTCAAGGACGAGAGCGACCTGGCCATCCTGGACGGCGGCGCACCCGGTGCGGCACCGCTGCCTGGCTGAGCACAGGGCACCGCCGGCGGTGGTACAACGCGCGACGAACGACCGAACGCACGCATCCAGCGCGCAGCCAGCGCGCGCCGCCGCCCAGGAGACACACCATGCCCGACCGCTACCCCCTGCCCGACCTGAACCAGCTGCCCGACGACCTGCGCGCCAAGATCCTCGAGGTGCAGGAGAAGGCCGGCTTCGTTCCCAACGTGTTCCTCGCGCTGGCCCGCCGGCCGGCCGAGTGGCGCGCCTTCTTCGCCTACCACGACGCGCTGATGGACCCCGAGAGCGTGGGCCGCAGCAGCCCCTTGACCAAGGGCGACCGCGAGATGATCGTCACGGCGACCAGCGCGGCCAACCAGTGCCTGTACTGCGTGGTGGCGCACGGCGCGCTGCTGCGCATCTACGAGAAGAAGCCGCTGGTGGCCGACCAGGTGGCGGTGAACTGGCGCAAGGCCGACATCACGCCGCGCCAGCGCGCCATGCTGGCCTTCGCGATGAAGGTCTGCGAGCGGTCGCACGAGATCGACGACGCCGATTTCGCCGCGCTGGCCGAACACGGCTTCAGCGACGAGGACGCCTGGGACATCGGCGCCATCACGGCCTTCTTCGGCCTGTCCAACCGCATGGCCAGCTTCACCGGCATGCAGCCCAACAGCGAGTTCTATTTGATGGGCCGCGTGCCCAAGGCCAAGCAGTGATTCAGTCGGCGACGATGGCGCGCAGCCAGTCCGGCATCGTGGCCGCCTTGCCGACCTCGTAGTCCACCCACATGGTGGTGCCGCCGCCCTCGGCGCAGACCACCTCGGGCGCATCGGCCCGCGCAAGCTGGGCCCAGGTCTCGAAGGTGGTGCGTCCCGGGTCGCTGGCGTAGAGCTTGACGACCACCTCGCCCGGGTACTGCAGCTGCGCGTAGAAGTTGCAGAAGGCGTTGACGATCAGCGGCCCCGCGCCGCGGCCGTTGGCCATGCAGCCCAGCTGCTGGAACCAGTCCACGCGCGCGGTCTCGATGTAGCGGAAGTAGTTGGCGTTGTTGAGGTGGCCCATGGCGTCCATGTCACCCCAGCGCAACGCGATGCGCGTCTCATAGACCAGCTTCTTGCGTTCGGGGATGGCGATCCGCATGGCGTCAAGCGGCGAATCCGTCGTCGGCCGCGATCACGGCGCCGTTGACGAAATGGCTCTGGTCGCTGGCCAGCAGCACGATCAGCGCGTCCAGGTCCTCAGGCTTGCCCACGCGCTTGCGGGGCAGCGCCTGCACCAGCTTCCTGCCCTGCTCGGTCTGCCAGTGCGCGTGGTTCAGTTCGGTGTCGATGTAGCCCGGACACAGCGCGTTCACGTTGATGCCGAAGCGGCCCCACTCCTGCGCCATGGCGCGTGTCATATGCACCACGGCCGCCTTGGTCATGCTGTACACGCCGATCTGCGGCATCGCCTTGATGCCCGCCATCGAGGCCACGTTGATGATGCGCCCGCCCGTCCAGCTGCCCGGCGCGTCGCCGCGCGCCCTGGCCAGCATGCGCTTGCCGACCTCCTGCGCGACGAAGAACGCACCCTTCACGTTGGTGTCGAACATCTCGTCGTAGTCGTCCTCCTGCACGTCCTGCAGCCGCTGCATGGTGCTGACACCCGAGTTGTTGACCAGGATGTCGATGGAGCCGACCTCGGTCTCCGCATGCGCCACGGCCGAACGGATGGAGTGCAGGTCGGTCACGTCGAGCTCGACCACATGCGCATCGCCGCCCTCGCCCTCGATGCGCGCACGCAAGCGCTTGAGCCGCTCCATCCGCCGGCTGGCCAGCACAACCGCCGCGCCGGCGCGGGCCAGCACCTGCGCGAACTGCATGCCGAGCCCGCTGGATGCGCCGGTGACCAGGGCCACGCGGCCCGACAGATCGATGGTGTATGGCATGGATGCCTCGCTGGGTGGTGTCGCTTCGATGCGGCCCATTGTGACTGTCGCCAAGGTGGAAGGCCGCACGCGGGGCTGTGCATAGAATCCCCGGGTTTTCCCGCGCGCGGACGGCCCGTGCCAGCGCCGCGCCGGATGCCCTTTCCACGAACGAGACAGCCCACATGACGAACGAAGAAATCCTGGCCCAGTACGGCCCGCGCGAAGCCATGGAGTACGACGTGGTGGTCGTCGGCGGCGGCCCCGGCGGCCTGGCCACGGCGATCCGCCTGAAGCAACTGGCGACGCAGAAGGGCAACGACATCTCGGTCGTGGTGCTCGAGAAGGGTTCCGAGCCCGGCGCCCACATCCTGTCGGGCGCCATCATGGACCCGCGCGCGCTGACCGAGCTCATCCCCGACTGGAAGGAAAAGGGCGCGCCGCTGACCCAGCCAGTCACCGACGACGCCTTCATGTTCCTGGGCGAGAAGTCCGGCGTGCGCACGCCCAACTTCCTGCTGCCCGAGTGCTTCCAGAACCACGGCAACTACATCGTGCGCCTGGGCTTCGTGGTCAAGTGGCTGGCCGAGCAGGCCGAGGCGCTGGGCGTGGAGATCTTCCCGGGCTTCGCCGCGGCCGAGGTGCTCTACAACGACGACGGCTCCGTCAAGGGCGTGGCCACCGGCAACCTGGGCGTGGGCAAGGACGGCGAGCCGACCGACGAGTTCCAGATCGGCATGGAGCTGCATGGCAAGTACACCGTGTTCGCCGAAGGCGCGCGCGGCCACCTGGGTCGCCAGCTGATCGCGCGCTTCAAGCTCGACGAAGGCCGCGACCCACCGAGCTTCGGCCTGGGCGTCAAGGAACTCTGGGAGATCGATCCCGCACGCCACCAGCCCGGCCTGGTGCTGCACAGCGCCGGCTGGCCGCTGGACAACAACACCTACGGCGGCGCCTTCCTCTACCACCTGGACAACAACCAGGTGGCCCTGGGCTTCATCACGGGCCTGGGCTACAGCAACCCCTACCTGAGCCCGTTCGAGGAATTCCAGCGCTGGAAGACGCACCCGAACATCCGCTGGTACCTGGAAGGCAACGAGGCCAAGGGCATCCAGCACGGCAAGCGCCTGGCCTATGGCGCGCGCGCCATCAACGCCAGCGGCCTGCTGTCGCTGCCCAAGACCGTGTTCCCGGGCGGCGCGCTGATCGGCTGCGAGGCCGGCTACCTTAACGTGGGCCGCATCAAGGGCAGCCACGCCGCCATCAAGACCGGCATGCTGGCCGCCGAGGCCGCGTACGACGCCGTGCAGGCCGGGCGCCAGCACGACGAACTGAGCGCCTACCCCGAGGCGTTCGAGAAGAGCTGGCTCTACACCGAGCTCAACAAGGACCGCAACTTCAAGAACTGGTTCAAGAAGGGCCTGACGGTGGCCACCGTCATGAACGGCTTCGAACAGTTCGTGCTCAAGGGCAAGATGCCGTGGACGCTGCACCGCACCCAGCCCGACCACGCCATGCTCAAGCCGGCGTCCGAATGCAAGCCCATCGTCTATCCCAAGCCCGATGGCAAGCTCACGTTCGACAAGCTGTCCAGCGTGTTCGTGAGCAACACCAACCACAACGAGCACCAGCCGGCGCACCTGACGCTCAAGGATCCGAGCGTGCCGGTGCAGATCAACCTGGCCAAGTACGCCGGCCCCGAGGCCCGCTACTGCCCGGCCGGCGTGTACGAGTTCGTCAAGACCGATGCCGGCGCCGACAAGCTGCAGATCAACGCGCAGAACTGCGTGCACTGCAAGACCTGCGACATCAAGGACCCGACACAGAACATCGTCTGGGTCACGCCCGAGGGCGGCGGCGGACCGAACTACGCGGGCATGTGAGGGCGCAGGCAGGGCCTGAACCCCGCGAAAACCCGGATGCTGCCCTGCAGCAAACCCGGAAATAATCCGCGCGCACTGCGGACCGAACCAAGCGGCCATTGAGCAATCAATGGCCGCTTTTTTTCGGCCCGCCCTGAGACCGGTTTCATGCAGGAGACAACCATGCGCTTTTCAAGACTGGCCGTTGCAGTGGCCGCCGCCTCCACCCTCGCCGCCCCGGCCTTCGCCCAGACCGTGCTCAAGATCGGCTATGCCACGGCGCCGACCTCGCACTATGGCGTGGGCTCCACGGTCTTTTGCGAAGAGGTCGAGAAGGGCACGGCCGGCCGCTACAAGTGCCAGCAGTTCCCGAACTCGGCCCTGGGCGGCGAGCGCGAGCAGATCGAGGCCGTGCAGATCGGCACGCAGGACCTGGTCAACACCTCCACCGGCCCGGTCGGCAACTTCGTGCCCGAGGTCAAGATCGTCGACATCCCGTTCCTGTTCCGCGACTACGACCACGCGCGCAAGGTCATGGACGGCCCGATCGGCCAGGACATCCTGGCCAAGTTCCCGAGCAAGGGCCTGATCGCGCTGGGCTGGACCGAGAACGGCTTTCGCCACATGACCAACAGCAAGCGCGACATCGTCAAGCCCGAGGACGCCAAGGGCCTGAAGATGCGCACCATGGAGAACAAGGTGCACATGGATGGCTACCGCACCTTCGGCATCCTGCCCACGCCGATGGCCTTCCCCGAGCTGTTCGGCGCGCTGCAGCAGGGCACCGTGGACGGCCAGGAAAACCCCATCCCCGTGATCCTGTCGGCCAAGTTCGCCCAGGTGCAAAAGCACCTCTCGCTCACCGGCCATGTCTACTCGCCGGCCCTGCTGCTGCTCTCGCCCAGGGTCTGGAACAAGCTGTCGGACGCCGACAAGAAGGTCTTCACCGAAGCCGCGCACAAGGCCTCGATCGCACAGCGCAAGAAGGTCAACGAGGACGAGAGCAACGGCATCGCCCAGCTCGAGAAAGACGGCATGAAGGTCACCAAGACCGTCGACGGCAACGCCTTCCGCGAGGCGCTCAAGCCCGCCTATGTGGGCTACGCCAAGGAATTCGGCGCCGACAACATCAAGAAGATCGCCGACATGAAGTGAGGCGCTGACGCCCCTCCACGCGCCCGGGCCCGCCCGGGCGTTGTCGCTTGCGAATCCACCCGACGCCCATGCAGACCTTCGAACGCTACTTCCTCGCCGCCAACCGCTGGGCGCTGATCCTGCTGCTGGCGGCCATGTCGGTGATCATCTTCACCAACGTGGCGCTGCGCTACCTGACCGACTCCTCGCTCGAATGGGCCGAGGAGGTGGCGCGGCACATGATGATCTGGCTGACCTTCCTGGGCGCCGGCCCGGTGCTGCGCTACGGCGGCCACATCGCCGTGGAGAACCTGCAGGACACGCTGCCGCGCGCCGCCGGCATCGCGCTGCGCGCCGTCGTCGCCGCGCTGCTGTTCGGCTTCTTCGGCTTCATGGTCTGGTATGGCTGGCTCTACATGGAGCGCACCATGTTCCAGCTCACGCCCGTCACGCAGATCCCGTTCGCCTACGTCTACAGCGCCATGGCCATCGGCGGGGTGCTGCTGATCGTGCACTTCCTGCTGATCGTGCGCGGCTACGTGCTGGAGCGGCGCTTCGCCGCCGACGAGCATTTCGACGCCACCGCGAGTGCATCGCTATGAGCGCCGCCTGGCCGCCCGAAGGCGCTCGCACCGCAGCGCGTAACGCGGAGGTTTTCCAATGAGCGCTTCTTTCGTCCTCATCGTCTCGGCCTGCATCTTCCTGGCCATCGGCGTGCCCGTGGCCTTCGCGCTCGGCCTGGCCACGGCCGCCACGCTGATCCTCGCGGAGAACTATCCGTTGATGGTGCTGCTCAAGGAGACCTTCACGGGCATGGACAGCTTTCCGCTGATGGCCGTGCCCTTCTTCATCCTGGCGGCCGAGCTCATGAGCGGCGGCTCGCTGACCGAGGTGCTGCTGCGCTTCGCCGGCCAGTTCGTGGGCCACAAGCGCGGCGGGCTGGGCTACACCAACGTGGTCTCGCTGACCTTCTTCTCGGGTATCTCGGGTTCGGCGCTGGCCGACGCCGCCGGCCCCGGCTCGATGCTGATCCGCATGATGGACAAGGCCGGCTACGACCGCTCGTACGCCGCCGCGCTGACGGCCGCCACGGCCATCGTCGGACCCATCATCCCGCCGTCGATCACGATGATCATCTACGCGCTGCAGGACGAGAGCGTCTCGGTCGGCGCGCTGTTCGTGGCCGGCATCGTCCCGGGCATCCTGATCGCGGTGGCCATGTGCGTGGTGAACTACCGGGTCTCCAAGCAACGCAACTACAAGGGCGACGGCCAGCTGCCCCCGCTGGCCGAGATCCTGCGCACCACCTGGCGGGCCCTGCCGGCCATCCTGCTGCCGGTGGTGATCCTGGGCGGCATGCGCGCCGGCTGGTTCACACCCACCGAGGCCTCGGTGGTGGCGGTGTTCTACGCGCTGGTCTGCGGCAAGTTCGTCTACCGCACGCTGCAGTGGAAGGCGCTGCCCGACATCCTGTCGCGCTCGGCCCTGCTGTCGGCCTCGGTGCTGATCATCATCGGGCTGTCGGCCTCGTTCGCCTGGGTGCTGACCATCGAGGGCATCCCGCAGCAACTGGCCGAGTGGCTGATCAGCATGAACCTGTCGCCCTGGATGTTCCTGGTCTTCGTGAACATCTTCCTGCTGCTGTTCGGCATCTTCATCGAGCCGCTGCCGGGCGTGATGGTGCTGGTGCCCATCCTGGCGCCGGTGGCGCTCAAGCTGGGCATCGACCCCGTGCACTTCGCCATGGTGGTGATCGTCAACCTCACGCTGGGCATGATCACGCCGCCCGTGGGCGGGCTGCTGTTCGTCACGGCCAACGTGTCCAAGGTGCCCATGGGGCCGCTGGTGCGCGAGCTCGTGCCCTTCCTGTGGGCGCATGGCGCGGTGCTGGTGCTGCTGACCTTCGTGCCGGCGCTGTCGACCTGGCTGCCGCACCTGTGGGGATTCAAGTAGACCCACGGCTATACTCGCCGCCGGTCAGGAGAGAGCCTTTTTCGCAAGGGCCGCCGACGGCGCAGGACACCACCCGAACGCTCAGGCAAAAAGACTGACCCAGGTCATCCGACCTTCCTCACTGGAGAGAGGCCCGCCCCGAGCGGGTCCACCGAAGGGGCAACCCGCGCAAGCGGCGAATCTCTCAGGTAAAGCGGACAGCGAGGCAGCCCGTGGCGTTTCCTTTTGGGGAGCGCCATGCCGTGTTTCTGCCTCCGGGAAGACCGCCATGTCCACCGACACCTTGCTGCACACGCCGCTGCACGCCCTGCACCTCGAACTGGGCGCGCGCATGGTGCCCTTCGCCGGCTACAGCATGCCGGTGCAGTACCCCAAGGGCCTGATGGCCGAACACCTGCAGGTGCGCGCATCCGCCGGCCTGTTCGATGTCTCGCACATGGGCCAGCTGCGCCTGGAAGGGCCCGATGCGGCAGCCGCATTCGAGACGCTGGTACCGGTCGACGTGCTCGGCCTCGGTATCGACAGGCAGCGCTACGGCCTGCTGCTGGCGGACGACGGCGGCATCCTGGACGACCTGATGTTCGTGAACCGCGGCGACCACCTGTTCGTGATCGTCAACGGCGCCTGCAAGGTGGCAGACATCGCGTTCATCCAGGCCCGCATCGGCCAACGCTGCGCGGTGGTGCCCATGCCGGACCACGGCCTGCTCGCGCTGCAAGGCCCCAAGGCGGTGGACGCGCTGGCCCGCGTGGTGCCCGGCGTCGACAGGCTGGTGTTCATGACCGGCGGCGCCTTCGACTGGGACGGCGCCGCGCTGTACATCACGCGCAGCGGCTACACGGGCGAGGACGGCTTCGAGATCTCGGTGCCCGGCGCCAAGGCCGAGGCCCTGGCCCGCGCGCTGCTGGGCCAGCCCGAGGTGCTGCCGATCGGCCTGGGCGCGCGCAACTCGCTGCGGCTGGAAGCCGGCCTGTGCCTGTACGGCAACGACATCGACACCACCACCACGCCGGTGCAAGCCCAGCTGAACTGGGCCATGCAGAAGGTGCGCCGCACCGGCGGCGCGCGCGCGGGCGGCTTCCCGGGCGCCAGCAAGGTGCTGGCGCAGCTGGACGGCAGCGCGCCCGTCGAACGCAAGCGCGTGGGCCTGGTCGCGCTGGAGCGCGTGCCCGTGCGCGAGCACACCACCCTGCAGTCGGCCGACGGCCAGGCCATCGGCGAAGTGACCAGCGGCCTGCTCGCCCCCGGCGTCGACAAACCCATCGCCATGGCCTACGTGCGCACGGAATTTGCTGCGCCTGGCACCAGGGTGCACGCCATCGTGCGCGGCAAGGCCGTGCCCATGGAAGTGGTCGCCCTGCCCTTCATCCCGCCGCGCTACCACCGCGGCTGAACCTTTTCCCAACCCAAGGACAACCCATGATCAAGTACACCGAAGACCACGAATGGCTGAAGGTCGAGGGCGACACCGCCACCGTCGGCATCACCGTGCATGCGCAGGACGCGCTGGGCGATGTGGTGTTCGTCGACCTGCCCGAAGTCGGCAAGACCCTGGCGCACAAGGACGTTGCCGGCGTCGTCGAATCCGTCAAGGCCGCGGCCGACGTCTACATGCCGGTCGACGGCGAGATCACCGAGGTCAACGAAGCCCTGCGCGCCGACCCGGCCCTGGCCAACAGCGATCCTCTGGGCGCCGGCTGGTTCTTCAAGGTCAAGCTCTCGGACGCCAGCCAACTGGACGCCCTGCTCGACGAAACGGCCTACAACGCGTTCGCCGCCAACAGCTGACTGACACCGGATCCTGCGCGCCATGGCCGAGACCACGCCTTCTCTTTCCGAACTCGAGAACCCGTCCGAGTTCATCGCCCGCCACATCGGCATCACGCCGGACGACGAGGCCCGCATGCTGGCCGTGGTCGAAGCCGCCTCGCGCCAGGAACTCGTGGCAGGCATCGTGCCGGCCAGCATCGCGCGGGCCACGCCCATGCAGCTGCCGCCGGCCACCAGTGAAGCCGCCGCGCTGGCCGAGCTGCGCGCCATCGCCGCGCAGAACCGCGTGTTCAAGAGCTACATCGGCCAGGGATACCACGGCACGCTGACGCCGGGCGTGGTGCTGCGCAACATCCTGGAGAACCCCGCCTGGTACACGGCCTACACGCCCTACCAGGCCGAGATCAGCCAGGGCCGCATGGAGGCGCTGGTCAACTTCCAGACCATGGTGACCGACCTCACCGGCATGGACATTGCCAACGCCTCCATGCTGGACGAGGCCACGGCCGCGGCCGAGGCCATGACGCTGGCCCGGCGCAGCGTCAAGAGCAAGAGCAACGTGTTCCTGGTCGCGGACGACTGCCATCCGCAGACCATCGAGGTGGTGCGCACGCGCGCCGAGCCGCTGGGCATCGCCGTCGTGGTCGCGCCGCTGGCCGAACTGCGCACGCAGGCCGGCTTCGGCCTGCTGCTGCAGTACCCGGGCACCGACGGCGCGCTGCCCGAGGTGCAGGGCCTGGCCGACGCGCTGCACGCGCAGGACGCTGCGCTGTGCGTGGCGGCCGACCTGCTGGCGCTCACGCTGCTGGCAGCGCCCGGCAGTTGGGGCGCCGACATCGTGGTCGGCACCACGCAACGCTTCGGCATGCCCATGGGCAACGGCGGCCCGCACGCGGCCTACATGGCCTGCCGCGACGCGTTCAAGCGCTCGTTGCCGGGCCGCCTCGTGGGCGTCAGCGTCGACGTGGAGGGCCGCCCCGCCTACCGCCTCGCGCTGCAGACGCGCGAGCAGCACATCCGGCGCGAGAAGGCCACCTCCAACATCTGCACGGCCCAGGTGCTGCCGGCCGTCGTCGCCAGCATGTACGCGGTCTACCACGGGCCGCAAGGCCTGACACGCATCGCCCAGCGCACGGCACGCCTGGCCGCCATCCTGGCCCGCGGGCTGGAGCAGATGGGCTTCGCGCCCGTGCACGGCGCCGGCTTCGACACGCTGGCCGTGCGCACGGCCGAGCAGACTTCCGCCATCCTCGACCGCGCCCAGCGCGGCCAGGCCAACCTGCGCCAGCTGGCGGCCGACCGCCTGGGCGTGGCGCTGGACGAGACCACCACGCGCGAGGACGTCGTCTCGCTGTGGACCTGGTTCGCCGACGACCCGGCCAAGGTGCCCGCCTTCGCCGCGCTCGAAGCCGGCGCGCCCGACCGCATCCCGGCCGCGCTGCGCCGCAGCACGCCCTTCCTCACGCACCCGGTGTTCAACACCCACCACAGCGAGACCGGCATGCTGCGCTACATCCGCGCGCTGTCGGACAAGGACCTCGCACTGGACCGCAGCATGATCCCGCTGGGCAGCTGCACCATGAAGCTCAACGCCACCAGCGAGATGATCCCCATCACCTGGCCGGGCTTCGCCGAGATCCATCCCTTCGCGCCCGCCGACCAGCTGCAGGGCTATGCCACGCTGAACCGCCAGCTGTGCGACTGGCTGTCCCAGGCCACCGGATACGCCGGCATCAGCCTGCAGCCCAACGCCGGCTCGCAGGGCGAGTACGCGGGCCTCCTGGCCATCCGCGCCTGGCACAAGGCGCGCGGCCAGGGCCAGCGCGACATCTGCCTGATCCCCTCCTCGGCGCACGGCACCAACCCGGCCAGCGCGCAGATGGTGGGCCTCACGGTGGTCGTGACGGCCTGCGACAGCCAGGGCAACGTGGACCTGGCCGACCTGGCCGCCAAGTGCGAGAAGCACGCCGACCGCCTGGCCTGCGTGATGATCACCTACCCCAGCACGCACGGCGTGTTCGAGACCCAGGTCAAGGAGTTGTGCGCGCTGGTGCACCGGCACGGCGGCCGCGTCTACGTGGACGGCGCCAACATGAACGCGCTGGTCGGCGTGGCCGCGCCGGGCGAGTTCGGCGGCGACGTGAGCCACCTGAACCTGCACAAGACCTTCTGCATCCCGCACGGCGGCGGCGGCCCCGGCGTCGGCCCGGTCTGCGTGGTCGAGGACCTCGTGCCCTACCTGCCCGGCCACGACGCCGCGGGCCTGGAACATGCCGGCGTGGGCGCCGTCTCGGCTGCGCCGCTGGGCAATGCGGCCGTGCTGCCGATCAGCTGGATGTACATCCGCATGATGGGCGCCGCCGGCCTCACGCAGGCCACCGAGACCGCGATCCTGTCGGCCAACTACGTCAGCGCGCGGCTGCGCGATCACTTCCCCACGCTGTATGCCTCGGCCAACGGCCACGTGGCGCACGAGTGCATCCTGGATCTGCGCCCCATCACCAAGTCCAGCGGCGTGACGGCCGAGGACGTGGCCAAGCGCCTGATCGACTACGGCTTCCACGCGCCCACGCTGTCCTTCCCGGTGGCCGGCACGCTGATGGTGGAGCCCACCGAGAGCGAGACCCTGTACGAACTGGACCGTTTCATCGATGCGATGATCGCCATCCGCGCCGAGATACGGCAGGTCGAGAACGGAACATGGCCCAGCGACGACAACCCGCTCAAGAACGCTCCCCACACCGCCGCCACGCTGCTGCAGGCCGACTGGCCGCGCCCGTATGCGCGCGAGCTCGGTGCCGTCGCCCGGCCGGGCCAGGCCCTGGCCAAGTACTGGCCGCCGGTGGCCCGCGTGGACAACGTCTACGGCGACCGCAACCTGTTCTGCAGCTGCGTGCCGGTGGACGCCTACGCCTGACGAGGGCGGCGGGCGGCGCGCGATGAACACCCCCGCCCACCCCCTGGCCGGGGCCCCGGCCGAACCCACCATCGAGAGCTACCAGCTGCCCCAGCTGATCCGCGACCTGCGCACCTACCAGGCCGAGCTGGAGAGCCAGAACAAGGTCCTGCGCTACAGCCAGTCCATGGCCGAGGCCGCGTCCGAGCGCTTCGAGACGCTGTTCTCCAGCGTGCCGCTGGCGCTCATGGTGGTCGACGAGCACGACCTCGTGGTGCAGAGCAACTCGATGGCGCAGCGCTCGTTCCAGCCGACGGAGCGCGACCGGCCGCTCAACTTCCTGATGCCCTTCGTGAGCGCCGGCAGCGCCGATGCCGTGCAGGCCGCCTTCGCGCAGGCCCGCACGGAGGGCCATGCCGAGGCCAAGGAGGTCGTGTTCCAGATCGGCGAGGACGGCGCCATCACCGGCGACCTGCACATCGCGCGGCTGGACAACGCGCACGAGCCGGTGGCGCATTTCATCTGCGCCGTGATCGACCAGGGCCCCCTGCTCGCCGAGCGCCGCGCGCTGCTGCAAAGCGGCGCCGAGCTCCAGCAGCGCAACGAGCAGCTGCGCCTGAGCGAGGCGCGGCTGGCCGACATCATCAACTCCTCGCTGGATGCCATCGTCTGCGTCGACCGCGAGCGCCGCATCACGGTGTTCAACCCCACGGCCGCCGCGCTGTTCCAGTGCCCGCCGGCCGACGCGCTGGGCAGCCCGCTGGAGCGCTTCTTCCCGGACGCGGCCGAGGTGCTGGCGATGCACCAGATCTCCACCGAGCTGCCGGCCACCGAGATGCAGGCCCGCACCGCGCTCGGCGCCGCCGTGCCGGTCGAGGTCAGCATGGCCTTCGGCGACACCACCACCGTGTTCGCGCGCGACCTCACCGCGCGCAAGCGCGAGGAGGCGCAGCGCAGCGCGCTGGAGGCGCAGCTGCGCGAGTCGCAGAAGATGCAGGCCGTGGGCACCATGGCCGGCGGCATCGCGCACGACTTCAACAACATCCTGCACGCCATCCTGGGCAACGTGGAACTGGCCAAGGAAGACAGCGCCCTGAACGCCACCGCCCAGGAAAGCCTGCGCGAGATCGAGAAGGCCGGCCGGCGCGCACGCGACCTCGTGCGCCAGATCCTGACCTTCAGCCGCAACGAGGCGCCGCGCCGCGTGCCCATCGACCTGGCCGAAGTCGGCAGCGAGACCGAGCGCCTGCTGCGCGTGACGCTGCCGCCGCAGGTGGAACTGCAGCTGCGCGTGCATCCCGGGGTGCCCGCGGTGCTGGCCGATCCCACGCAGGTCGAGCAGGCCGTGCTGAACCTGTGCACGAACGCCATCCAGGCGATCCAGGCGACGGCCGAGGCGCGCGGCACGGTCTGGATCGAGCTGCAGAGCGAGGCGCCCTCGCCCGCGCGCTGCGCGCGGCTGGGGCTGGCGCCGGGCCACTACGCACGGCTCAGCGTGCGCGACAACGGCCCGGGCATGGACCCGGCCACGCGCGAGCGCATCTTCGAGCCCTTCTTCACCACCAAGGAAGTCGGCCAGGGCACGGGCCTGGGCCTGGCCGTGGTGCACGGCGTGATGCGCAGCAATGGCGGCGCGGTGGATGTTCACAGCGAGCCCGGCCGCGGCAGCCACTTCATGCTGTACTTCCCCGCCACCAGCGAGGCGGCCGAGACCGCCGCCAGCGCGCCGCCCCCGCCGGCCAGCGTGCAGGGTGCCGGCCAGCACGTGATGTACGTGGACGACGACCAGGCCCTCGTGTTCCTGGTCGAGCGCCTGCTGCGCCGGCGCGGCTTTCGCGTCAGCGGGTTCACCGATCCGCATGCCGCGGCCGATGCACTGCGTGCCGAACCCCAGGGCTACGACCTGGTCGTGACCGACTACAACATGCCCGGCTATTGCGGCGTGGACCTGGTGCGCGAGGCGCGTGGCATCCGCGCCGACCTGCCGGTGGCGCTGGCCTCGGGCTACGTCACGGCCGAGATCGAGCGCGAGGCCATGGCCGAGGGCGCGCGCGCGCTGATCCACAAGCCCAACGACGTGCAGGAGCTGTGCGCCACCGTGCAGCGGCTGCTGCAGGAAAGCGCTTGAAGGGATGGAAACGCCCCGTTGGAATGGCGCACTGCGCGTCGCCATTGCATCCCCCCGCAGCGGCGCACCCAGCGGTCCGGTGAAGCCCGTCCCGCGGGCGCACGCGCACGGCCTGCTCCGCGACCTTCGGTCCCGCGGCCTGCGGGCCGGCGTCGTGCTCGGCGGGTGGGCTGCCGCGCGGTAGTCCATCGACATGCAGGTCTTGTACGTCGACGAGGCGCTGCTGGTGCTCGTCAAGCCGGCGGGGATGCTCTGCGTGCCGGGGCGCGGGCCCGACAAGCAGGACTGCCTGGCCGCGCGCGCGCAGGCCCCCTACCCCGACGCGCTGGTCGTGCACCGGCTCGACATGGCCACCTCGGGCCTGGTGCTCATGGGCCGCGGGCCGCAGGCCCAGCGTGCGCTGTCCATGGCCTTCGAGCAGCGCCGCATCGGCAAGCGCTACGAAGCCGTGGTGGACGGCGCGTGGGACCTGCCGCCCGGCCCCGATGGCTGGGGCACCATCGACCTGCCGATCCGCCTGGACTGGCCGCGCCGGCCCTTGTCCATCGTCGACCCCGCGGCCGGCAAGCCCAGCCGCACGCGCTGGCAGCTGCTGGCGTGCGATGGCCAGCGCAGCCGGCTGGCGCTGGAGCCGGTCACGGGCCGCTCGCACCAGCTGAGGCTGCACCTGGCGGCGCAGGGCCACGCCATCCTGGGCGATCCGCTCTACGCCGGCGCAGCGGTGCAGGCGCGTGCGCCACGGCTGCTGCTGCATGCGTGCTGCCTGCAGCTGCAGCACCCGACCGATGGCCGCACCCTGGAGTTCGGCAGTCCGGCGCCGTTTTGATACCCAGACGCGCAGGCGACAGCCGTGCGCGCCGCAGGGCGCCCGCAGGACTATGCTTGCCCGCTCCCCACGACCAGAGACAAGCGATGTCCCGCTGGACCGACGCGCGCCCCGTCCTTCCGATCCTCGTCGGCGCCTCGCTGCTGCTGAGCCTGGCCATGGGGCTGCGCCAGAGCCTGGGCCTGTTCATGCCGCCGCTGACGCGCGACATCGGCATCTCGGTGTCGGACTTCACCATCGCCATCTCGGTGCAGAACCTGGCCTGGGGCTTCTTCCAGCCGTTCGCGGGCGCGCTGGCCGTGCGGATCGGCTACCGGCCGCTGCTGCTGGGCGGTGCGGTGCTGTACCTGCTGGGCCTGGTGCTGCTGGCCATGGCCCAGGGCTTCCTGGGCGTGCTGCTGGGCGCCGGCATCCTGATCGGCGCGGCCATGGCCTGCACCGGCAGCGCGCTGGCCATGGCGGTGGCCGCGCGCGCCGTGCCGCCGCTGCTGCGCAGCAGCGTGCTGGGCATGGTCTCTGCGGCCGGCTCCCTGGGTGCCCTGGTCGCGGCGCCGCTGGGCCAGGCCATCAGCCAGCAATCGGGCTGGCGCATGGGCGTGGTGGCCTTCGCGGTGCTGGCGCTGGCCATGCTGCCGGCCGCCTGGTGGGCCGGCCGGGTCGACCGCCTGCCCGCGCCGGTGCCGCCGGCCGGCGGCGTGCAGCAAGGCGCCGGCAGCGCGCTGCGCATGGCGCTGGCGCACCGGCCCTTCGTCGTGATGGCACTGGCCTACTTCGTCTGCGGCATGCAGCTGGTGTTCCTGACCACCCACCTGCCGGCCTACCTGGACCTGTGCGGCATGGACCCCATGCTCGGCGCGCAGGCGCTGGGCCTGATCGGCGGCTTCAACGTGCTGGGCAGCCTGTTCTTCGGCTGGGCCGGCGGGCGCTGGCCCAAGCAGGTGCTGCTGGGCCTGATCTACGTGCTGCGCTCCTTCGTCGTGGTCTGGTACTTCCACACCCTGCCCACGGTGCAGAGCACGCTGGTGTTCGCCTCGGTCATGGGCTTCCTGTGGCTGGGCGTGGCGCCGCTGGTCTCGGGCTGGATCGCCGACACCTTCGGCCTGCGCTGGCAGGCCATGCTGGCCGGCGTGGCCTTCTGCAGCCACCAGCTCGGCAGCTTCCTGGGCGCCTTCGGCGGCGGCCTGGTCTACGACCTGCTGGGCAACTACCAGCTGGCCTGGCAGGTCGCGGCGGCGATGGGGCTGGCCGCCGGCATCACGCAGATCGTGTTCGCGTTCGGAGCCCGGCCGCCGCCCGGCCAGGCGCCTAGGAATGCAGCCGGCCCAGCGCCGGCAGCCACTGCGTGAGCAGGGGTTCGATCCGGCGCGCCAGCAGCAGGCCCGCCAGGCCGGCGGCAGCCACGCCGAGCATGGCCGCGCCGAGGCGCAGGATGAGCCCGCGTTCGCGCGTGCGCAGCACGAACGACAGGCTGAACGCCATGCTCGTGAACGAGGCCAGCACCGCGCCGGTGCCGGCCACGCCCGGTGCCAGGCTGCCCTGCGCGGCCAGCGTGGCGGCAGCCGCCACCGCGCTGGCGCTGGACATCAGCCCGCCGACCACGCTCACGAAATAAAAGCCTGCATCGCCGAACTGGCGCTGCGTGAGCGCGCCCACCACGTGCAGCAACAGGAACACCACGCCGTACTTGAGCGCCTGCGGCAGCGAGAACGGCAGGTCCAGCGTGATGGCCGGTGCGGGCGCGGGCAGCGCACCGCGGCGCCCGCGCAGGCTGGCCAGCACCAGCACCAGGCAGCACAGCAGCATGAGACCGAACGCGCCCAGCGAGCCCAGCAGCGCCAGCGGCGCCAGGATGGCCAGCAGCGCGGCATTGCGCAGCAGCATGGCCGCGGTGGCCAAAAGGATGCCGCGGAAGGCCGTGCCCTGCAGCGCACCGGCCGACTGGCGCACGCGCGAGGCCATCTCGATCACCGTGAAGTTGCTGTTGACGAGCCCGCCGAGGAAACCCGAGAGTTCGGCTCCGCGCGTGCCGTACATCTTCCAGAGGATGTAGTTCACGAAGCCGATGCCCGCGATCAGGATCACCGTGACCCAGGCCGCGCGCGGCTCCACCAGGCCGAAGGGCCCGATGGCCCCGGTCGGCAGCGCCGGGTAGATCACGATGGCCAGGATGGCCAGCAGCAGCGCCGAGCGCATCTCGCCTTCGGACAGGCCCATCGACAGGCCGGCCAGCCGCTCCTTCCAGGCCAGCAGCGCGGTGGCGATCACCATCACGGCGGCCGGCGAGATGGTGTGGCCCAGCCCGCACAGAATGCCCGACATGCAGGTCACCAGCATCGCGGCCGAGGTGGTCAGCTCCGCGCCCTGGCCCGCGCGCAGCGTCTGCACGTTGAGCACCACGGCCAGCATGCCGGTCAGCGCCAGCGTCAGCAGCGCGAAGGGCGTGCCCATCGAGCCGCCCAGCGCGCCCAGCAGGCAGACGAAGCCGAAGGTGCGCAGCCCGGCCTCCTTGCCGCGGCGCTCGCGTTCCAGGCCGATCAGCAGGCCCAGGGCCAGGCTCAGCGCCAGCCGCACGAGGATCTGCACGTAGGGCCAGCTCTCGGCCGGCAAGGGAGAAGACATGTCGGGCATGGCGCGGGCCAGTGTAAGACGCCGGTTGCAAGACTCATTGCGCGCCGCGGCCGCACGCCCGGCGAAGGCCTCCTGGCCTACAGGGACCCCTGCCGCGCGCTGCTAGCATGGCCCGCAGCTGCCCGCGCCAGTCCGGCGCGTGCCTGTCCCCGGGAGAAGACCCTGAGCGCCGTTCCCCTGCTGCACGCCGACGCACCGCCAGCCGAACCAACGCAGGCCGCCGCCCAGCCGTGCGGCATCGATGCCCTGTGGCCACTGTGCCTGGCGCTCGCGCAGCGCCGCCGCGAAGGCCGGTTGCCGCTGGCCGATGGTGCGGCGCTGCGCTGGTCCGGGGCGGGCGGCTATGCGCTGCGCCCGGGCTGGGACGCCGAGGCCATGCAGCTGTTCGCGCTGCTCAAGCCCCTGCTGGACCGCCAGGGCGCGGGCGCCGACTGGACCATCGCCCAGCTGGGCCAGAGCCTGGACGGCTGCATCGCCACGCACTGCGGTGACGCGTTCTACGTCAACGGCCCCGAGGGCCTGACCCACCTGCACCGCCTGCGCGCGCTGTGCGACGCGGTGGTCGTGGGCGCCAGCACGGCGAGCCTGGACAACCCGCAGCTGACCACGCGCCACGTGGCCGGCCCCAACCCCGTGCGCGTGGTGCTGGACCCGCGGCTGCGCGTGCGCGCCGATGCGCGCGTGTTCCGCGACGGCGCGGCGCCCACGCTGCTGGTCTGCGACGCCGCCCACCGGGCGCAGGCCGAGGCGCGGCTGGGCGCTGAGCAGGTCATCGCGCTCGTGCCCGGCGCCGATGGCCAGCTGCCGCTGCCGGCGCTGCGCCAGGCGCTGGCCGAGCGCGGCCTGCGCACGCTGTTCGTCGAGGGCGGCGGCGTCACGGTGTCGCAGTTCGCGCAGCAGGGCTGCCTGGACCGGCTGCACCTCATCGTCGCGCCCGTGGTCATCGGCGCCGGCCGGCCCGGCCTGCAGGTGCGCCGCGCCGACGCCATGGCCCAGGCGCTGCGGCCACCCACGCGCACGTTCGCCCTGGGCGGCGACGTGCTGTGGGACATGGACCTGCGCGGCTGAACCAGGCCGGCTACAGCGTGCCGACCAGGTCGGCGTGGCCCACGCGCAGCCGCGTGCCGGCCAGCCGGGCCAGGCGGCGCGCGCGCCAGGCCTGCACCGCTTCGGCATCGTGCGGGCCCTGCTCCAGGGCCGCCGTGGCGATGCCGTCGACCAGCGCACGCAGCATGCCGCGGCCGTCCGCACCGCTGGCTCCGGCGATGTGCCAGTCGCTCTGCAGCCGTACCGTGCGGTAGCCGGCCGCGCGCAGCAGCACCTCTGCCCGCGCGGGCGCCGCAGCGCCCAGTGCCGGGCCGAAGCCCTTGTCGCGCTGCTGGTGCGCGGCGAACAGCGCCAGCACCTGCGCGTCGGCCGGATCGGCCGGCGTGAAGTCCACGCCCCCGTCGACGCTCAAGGCCCAGCACACGGCCGCGCCCACTGCGCGGCAGCGCGCCACGAGATCGGCCAGCCAGCCCTCGGACACCAGGTCGAGCAGCGCCGAGGCCGTGACCAGGCCGGCCTGCGGGAACGGCAGGCCCGCCAGCCCCGTGGCCAGGTCGGCCTGCCGGCTGTCCCATTCGACCTGCAGGCCGGCGCCCTGCAGCAACCACTGCGGGCCTTGCGTCTGCACGCGCAGACCTTCGCTGCCAGCCCATGCCTGCACGGCCTGCGGAACGGTGGCGAGCAACGCCGGGTCGTGGTCCACCAGGCACCAGCGCTGCGCGCCGCCGAGGCGAGGCGCCAGCGCGCGCAGGCTGCTGCCGGTGCCGCAGCCCAGGTCCAGCACCTGCAGCAGGCCGGGCGGACGCAGCATGGCCATGGCGGCATCGCCAGCGGCGCGTGCAGCGCGGTCGAAGGGCTCGCGCAAGGCCAGCCAGCCGGGGCTGAAACCGCTCATTGGTGCCCCCATCGGCCTGCGGGCTCTCCACCCGAGGGCGAGCGCGCTCGTCGGGGGCAGCCCGGCACGGCGCTCACGCGCAAGCCTCCAGCACGGCCGCGAAGCGGGCGGCCGACTGTTCCCAGCGCGGCAGTTGCAGGCCCGCCGCGCGCGCGCCCGCGGCCAGCGCCCGGCGCAGCGGCGCGTCGTCGAGCAAGTCCTGCAGCGCGGCCTGCAGCGCGTCCCCGTCGCCGGGCGGCACCAGCACACCGGCCGTGGCCGGCACCGTGTCGGGCACCGCACCGGCGGCGCAACCCAGCACCGGCAATCCATGCGCGAGCGCCTCGGCGAAGGCCATGCCGTAGCCTTCGTACAGCGAGGGCAGCACGAACAGGTCGGCCTGCAGGTACAGCGCCTGCAGCGGCGCGGACGCCAGCTCGCCGTGCCAAGTCACGCGCCCGGCCAGCCCCAGCGCCGGCACCAGGGCCTGCGCCGCGGCGGCCGTGGCCGCATCGCGCGCCAGGCTGCCGACACAGTGCAGGTGCCAGGGCCGGTCGCGCAGGCCCGCCAGCGCCTGCAGCAGCAGCGCATGCGCCTTGCGCGGCGTGACGGTGGCCACGCACAGCAGCGACAGTCCGCCCGATTCGCCCGATCCATCGGGGCTGCCCTGCGCCGGCGGCACCGGCTCGGTGCCCGGCTCGACCACGGCGATGCGCGCCGCCGGCACCGCGTACGGCGCCAGGGCCCGCGCGGTCTCAGGGCTGGTCACGACCACCTGGCGCGCGCAGGCCAGCGCGCGCCGCTCGCTGGCCTGGAGAACGTCCTGCGCGCGCGGCGACAGGCCGCTTTCGAGTGCCAGCGGATGGTGCACCAGCGCCACCCAGCGCAGCCGGGCCGCATGGCGTTCGGCCAGTTCCGGCAGCGCGCCGAAGGCCAAGCCGTCGGCCACCACCAGCATGCCATCGGGCAGGGCGTCCACCAGCGCCTCGGCCTGCGCCAGCGCGGCGGCACCGGGCCGGGGGAAGCCCTCGGCCAGCGCACACCAGTCCACCTGCCAGCCGCCGGCCCGCAGGCCGCCCGCGATGCGCCGGTCGTACAGCGTGCCGCCGGTGCGGGCCTGCGGATCGCCCGGCACCAGGAACACGCAGCGGCGCGGAATGGCCACCACCGTCAGGCCGCGGCCGGCGCCAGCGGGCCTTCGTACTCGGCCCAGGCCACGTGCGATTCGTGCAGGCGTACGCGCAGCGATTCCAGGCCGTGGGCATGCGGCCCCAATTCGCCGGCGAGCGCGCGCGCGGCGATGCGCTCGAACACCACGCGGGCCATGAACTCGGTCGTGGTGTTCTGGCCGGCGAAGGCGCTCTCGTCGTCGAGGTTGCGGAAGTTGAACGCGGCCAGCACCTCGCGCAGCACGGAGGTGGCCAGCGCGATGTCGACCACCATGCCGTCGGCATCGAGCGCGCGGCGCCGGAACGTGGCATCGACCACGTAGGTGGCACCGTGCAGGCGCTGGGCCGGCCCGAAGGCCTCGCCGCGGAAGCTGTGGGCGATCATGAAGTGGTCGCGGACGTTGACGCTGTACATGGGTTCAGGCCGGTTGGAAGACGAGCAGCAGGTTGTTGGCAGGCATGGCGTGGCGCTCGGCCAGCCGCAGGCCGGCGGCCTCGGCCTCGGCCACCACGTCGGCCAGCGCGCGCAGGCCCCAGGCGGGGTCGCGCTGGCGCAGGTCGGCATCGAATGCCAGGTTGCTGGGCACGGTGGGCACATCGGCCTCGGTGTACGGCCCGTAGGTCACGAGCCGGCCATTGGGCGCCAGGCAGCGCGCCGCGCCGCGCATGAGGCCCGCGCAGGCGGCCCAGGGCGCGATGTGCAGCATGTTGACGCACAGCACGAGGTCGAAGCTGGCGGGCTCGAAGGCCGGGCCGTCGTCGGGCCAGCGCGGCGCCGTGGCGTCCAGCAGCACCGGCCCATGCACCTTGGCCGCGCCCTCCTGCGCGCACCAGGCGTCGATGGAGGCGAAGGCTTCGTCCGTGCGGTCGCTGGGCTGCCAGATCCACAGCGGCATGCGCGCCGCGAAGAAGGCCACGTGCTGGCCGGTGCCGCTGGCGACCTCCAGCGCGTTGCCGGCCGGCGGCAGCAGTTGCAGCAGCCGCTGCAGGATGGGTTCGCGGTTGCGTTCGCTGGCCGGGCTGCGCTGGGCCAGGTGCTGCAGGGTGGAGGCGATGGTCATGGTGGGGTGTAGTCGATGCGTTGGCAAAGGGTGTCGGGCGCGCCGCCCGCCAGGCGCTGCAGCACGGCAGGCAGCGCGTCGAAAGGCGCGTGGTCGGTCAGCAGCGCGTCGAGCGCGGGCTCGCGCAGCAGGTCCAGCGCCAGGGCCATGCGCCGGCCATGGCTCCAGCGGCTGCGCTGGGGCGCGGCGACATGGCCGACCTGCGAGCTGCGCAGGCTCAGACGCTGCGCGTGGAAGGCTTCGCCCAGCGGCAGCGTCACGGCACGCTGGCCGTACCAGCTCAGCTCCAGCACCGTCGCCTCGAAACCGGCGAGGCCCAGCGCCGTGACCAGGCCCTGCGGCTGGCCACTGGCATGGACCACGAGGTCGGCCTCGCGCCGTGCCGCCGCAGGCAGCGCGAAGGCCAGGCCCAGCCGCGCGGCCACGGCCGCGCGCGCGGGCTGCACATCGACGAGCTCCACCGCGCAGCCGGGAACACGCGCGGCCAGCCAGGCCACCAGCAGGCCCACCACGCCGCCGCCGACCACGGCGATGCGGTCGCCCAGGCGCGGCGTGGCGTCCCATAGCGCGTTGACGGCCGTCTCCATGTTGGCGGCCAGCACCGCGCGGGCGGGGGGCAGGCCCTCGGGCAGCGCGTGCACGGCCGTGGCGGGCACCTGGTAGCGCGTCTGGTGCGGGTGCAGGCAGAACACCTGGCGGCCCAGCCAGTCGGCCGGGCCGTCCTCGACCACGCCGACGCTGGCGTAGCCGTACTTCACCGGGCCGGGGAACTCGCCTTCCTGGAACGGGGCGCGCATGCGCGCGGCCTCGCTGGCCGGCACCTCGCCGCGGAACACCAGCAGCTCGGTGCCGCGGCTCACGGCGCTGTGCAGCGCGCGCACCTGCAGCATGCCGGCGGCCAGCGCGGGCAGCGCACCCTGGCGCAGCGCGGCGCGGCCGGGCGCTTCGGTCCAGCAGGCGCTGTAACCCTTGGACACTTTCGGGGAATGCGTTGCTGGCATGCTTGCCCGCATCTTATCGAGGCACTCCATGACCACGGCCCATGCCCTTGCTGCACCACGCGATGCACCGCGCGATCGCGCGGCGCTGCGGCGCGACACGGCGCTCGCCCTGGCCGGCGCCACGCTGGCGCTGTTGGCGGCGGCCGTGGCCGCGTGCTTGCTGGCCGGCTTCGGTGCGTGGTACGCCCCCAAGGCACTGGCGCTGTTCGGGCTGGGCGCGGCCTGCGTCTGGCAGGGCCTGCATGCGCATGCGCCACACCGGCGCTTCGGCGCGGCCAACGCGATCACGCTGGCGCGGCTGGCGCTGGCCGCCCTGCTGGCCGCGGCACTGGGCGAGCCGCTGGCCAGCCAGCCCGGCCTGGCCTGGGCGGCCGTGCTGCTGGCCACGCTGACGGCCGTCCTCGACGCCGTGGACGGCCCGCTGGCGCGCGCCCGGGGCCAGGCCAGCGCCTTCGGTGCGCGCTTCGACATGGAGACCGACGCGCTGCTGATCCTCGTGCTCTGCGCCTTGGTGCTGCAGTTCGGCAAGGCCGGCGCCTGGGTGCTGGCCGCAGGCGGCATGCGCTATGCCTTCGTGCTGGCCGCGCGCGCCTGGCCCTGGCTGGACGCGCCCTTGCCCCCGAGCTGGCGCCGCAAGACGGTCTGCGTGGTGCAGATCGTGGCGCTCATCGTGTGCCTGGGACCCATCGTGCCGCCGCTGGCGTCCGGCGCGCTGGCCGCGGCCAGCCTGGCGCTGCTGGCCTGGTCCTTCGCCGTCGACATCGCCTGGCTCGCGCGCCGGCACGCCACCGGAGTCCACCCATGAAATCCGCTCCCGCCCGCCTGCGCCGCCTGCTGTGCACCGGCCTGCTCTGCGCCGCCGCGCTGCCCGCCTTCGCGCAGGGCGCGCGCTACGAGATCGACCCCGACCACCTGACATTGGCCTTCCTGGTCGAGCACATCGGCTACGCCAAGGTGCTGGGCCAGTTCCGCAAGGCCAGCGGCAGCTACAGCTTCGACGAGGCCAGCGGCCAGTTGGGCGCAGTGCGCATCGAGGTCGAGACCGACAGCGCGACCACGCAGCACAACGGCCGCGACCGGCATGTGCGCGGCTCCGATTTCCTCAATGCCTCCAGCTTCCCGCGCATGGTCTTCACCGCTGCCGGCGGCAAGCGCGTGGCCGAACGCCAGTACGAGATCGTCGGCGAGCTGGAGCTGCTGGGCCGCAGGCAGCCGCTCACGCTGACCGCCACGTGGAACAAGAGCGCGCCCTCGCCGATCACCAAGCTGCACACCATGGGCGTGTCGGCGCGCGGCAGCGTCAAGCGCAGTGCCTTCGGCATGGACTACGGCGTGGCCAATGGCTGGGTCGGCGACGAGGTGCAGCTGCTCATCGAGTTCGAGGCCATCCGCAAGTGAGCTGGGGCCTGCCGCTGCTGCGGCTGACCGTGCCCTTGCTGCTGCTCAATGCGCTGCTGACGCTGGTCAATCCCGGGCCCACACCCTGGCCGCAGCTGGCCGCGCGCATCGCACCCGAGCTGTGCATGGCGGTGCTGCTGGCCGCGGCCTGGACCGGTTGGCACGGCCGCCTGCCGGCCCGCCTGGCGCATGCCCTGGCCGCCGCATCCACCGTGCTCGTGGTGGTGCGCCTGGCCGAGGTCACCTCGGCCGCGCTGTACGGCCGCACGCTGCACATCTACTGGGACGGCCGCCACCTGGGCCAGGTGCTGGCGGACCAGGGCGTCGCGCGCTGGCAGGTGGCAGCCGGCGCCTGCCTGCTCGTGCTGGCCTGCGCGCTGCTGTACCGCCTGGCGCTGGCCGGTTGGCGCGCACTGGGCCAGGCGCTCGCGGTGGGGCCGCTGCGCCACGCGGCGCTGGGCGCCAGCGCCCTGCTGCTGGCGCTGTTCAGCGCGCACGGTGTGCAGGGCCTGGACCGGCACCGCTGGTTCGCCGGCACCGTCACGCCCGTGCTGGCACGCCAGCTGGCGCTGACGGCGCTGCTGCTGCCACGCGATGCCGCGGCCGACCGGCTGACGGCCAGCCCGGCCTTCGACACCGGCCTCGACGGCCTGCACGGCGCCGACGTGCTGCTGCTGTTCTCCGAGTCCTATGGCGTCAGCACGCTGGACCTGCCCGCGCAGGATGCCGCGCTCGCCGCCCCGCGCGCCGCGCTGGCCCGGGCCCTCGATGGCAGCGGCCGCTGGGCCGTGTCGGCGCGCGTGCGCTCGCCCACCTTCGCGGGCGGCTCGTGGCTGGCCCACGGCGCATTGCTGGCCGGCGTGGACACGCGCGACCCGCTGGACTACGAACTGCTGCTGAGCAGCCAGCGCCGCACGCTGGTGCAGCACTTCGGTGCCCACGGCTGGCGCACGGTGGGCTGGATGCCGGGCCTGCAGCGCGACTGGCCCGAGGGCCGCTTCTTCGGCTTCGACCGCATCGCCGACGCGCGCGACATCGGCCGCGCCGGCATGCCCTTTGGCAACGCCCGCCTGCCCGACCAGGCCGCCATGGCGCAGCTGCATGCGCAGGAGTTCGCCAGCCCGGCGCCGCGCGCACCGCGCTTCGTGGTGTTCCCCACGCTCGACAGCCACGCCCCGTTCCGGCCACTGGCGCCCTTCGTCGCCGACTGGCAGCGGCTGGCCGGCCCGCAGCCCTACACCGTCCAGGAACGCGCGCAGGCGCTCGACGAGCCGGTGTCCCTGCGCGCGCCGGTGCCGGCCTACGTGCAGTCCATCGCCGGCACCTGGGCCTGGCTGGGCGACTACCTGCAGCGGCTGGCACCACCGGGCCTGGTGACCATCGTGCTCGGCGACCACCAGGCCTTCGCCGGCGTCAGCGGCGCCCAGGCGCCCTGGGACGTGCCCGTGCACGTGATGGGGCACGACCGCGCACTGCGCCAGCACCTGCTGGACGCGGGCTTCGTCGAAGGCCTGGCGCCGCGCGGCCCGGCGCTGGGCGGCATGCACGAGCTCACGCCCGTGCTGCTGCGCGCGTTCGCCGGCACGGCACTGGCCTTACCATCGCCCGCCCCCACCCTCCCCGCCACCACACCATGCTCGCCCGCCTGCAGGCCCAGTCCAAACACCTCGCCCGCCCCTTCCTGACCGGGCTGCTGGCCATCCTGCCCCTGGCCGCCACGCTCACGCTGCTGGGCTGGTTCTGGCAGCTGCTGGCGGCCTGGTTCGGCCCGTCCAGCCTGTTCGGCTCGGTGCTGGTGGCGATCGGCTTTTCCGTCACGCGCTCGGAGTCCATCGGCTACGTGCTGGGCCTGCTGCTGCTGTGCGTGGCCATCTACGCGCTCGGGCTGCTGGTGCAGGCCGGCCTGCAGCGTGGCCTGCAGCGCATCGTCGACCGGCTCGTGACGCGCATCCCGCTGGTGCGCAACATCTACGACCTGGTCAAGCGCATGGTCGACCTGTTCTCGCGCCGGGGCGGCGAGGGCCTGGGCTCGATGAGCCCGGTGTGGCTGCATTTCGGCGGCCGGCCGGCCGAGGGCGCCGCGGGCAGCGACGCGCAGAAGGTGGCCGTGCTGGCCTTGCTGTGCACGCCCGAGCCCGTGGTCATGGACGGCGGCCGGCGCTACCTCGGCGTGCTGGTCCCCACCGCGCCGGTGCCCGTCGGCGGCGGCCTGCTGTATGTGCCCGAGGACTGGGTGAGCCGGGCCGACATCGGCATCGAGGGCCTGACCAGCATCTACGTCTCGATGGGCCTCACGACCAACCAGTACATGGGTGCGCGGCCGGCGGCCAACCCGCCAGGCACCGCGCCCGTGAAGCCCGCCTGATCCGGCGCAGGGCGCCCGCCACACCCTGTGACCGCAGGGGCTTGTACCGACTGGCTAGACTGTGCAATCTTGGCGGCCGGCGCGGCGACGTGGCGCCGCGCTCCACCACCACAGCTGCGCCATGTGCCTTTCGCAAGTTGGGCGGCGCTGGAGGACACCCCGCTCCATGCACCTGGACTACAGCCCCGACGCCTTCGACGTCACGATCTCCGAGTTGCTGGTCGCCACCAGCGACGTCGCCGACCCCGAACTGCCGGCCGCCGTGTCGGAGGTGCTGCGACTGCTGCGCCAGCGCCTGGGCATGGACGTGGCCTTCGTCTCGCAGATCGCCGGCGGACGCCGGACCTTCAAGGCCGTCGATTGCGCGCCGGAGTTCAGCCCGATCCAGGTCGGCATGTCGGATCCCATCGAGGAGAGCTGGTGCCAGCGCGTGGTCGAAGGCCGCCTGCCCGAGTGCATGGACGACGCAGCGCCCTTCGTCGCGTCGGGGCTGGCGCCCGATCCGGGCATGCCGATCGGCACCCACCTGAGCACGCCCGTCTGCCTGGCGGACGGCACGGTCTACGGCACGCTGTGCTGCTTCAGCCGCGGCGTGCAGGCGGACGCGGACATCAGCCGTCTGCGGTACACGGCGAGCCTGCTGGCGGCCCGGCTGGCACCGGGCAAGGGCTGAGAAGCCGGGATCAGCCCACCACCAGGCGCGGGGCTTCACTCGCCTGGCCGATGCTGCCGACGACCGCGGCCTGGTCGAAACCGTGGCGGCGAAAGACGGCCATGACCTCGTCCAGCGCGGAGGGCGCGCACGACACGAGCAGGCCGCCGCTGGTCTGCGGATCGGTCAGCAACGCCTGGTCCTCGGCGGCGAAGGACGCGGGCAAGGCCACGTCGCCGCCGTATCCCGCCCAGTTGCGGCCCGAGGCCCCCGTGACGAAGCCCTGCGACGCCAGCGCGCGGACGCCGGCCATCAACGGCACGGCCGCCCAGTCCAGCCGGACATCGCAGCCCGCGCCACGGGCCATCTCCAGCGCATGCCCGCCCAGGCCGAAACCGGTCACGTCCGTCAGCGCATGGACGCCGGGCAGCGCCGCCAGGTCGGGGCCGGGCGTGTTCAGCTGCGTGGTCGTCGCGATCATCTGCGCATAGCTGGCCTCGCCCAGCAGCCCTTTCTTGAGCGCGGCGGACATCACGCCGACGCCAACCGGCTTGCCCAGCACCAGCACATCGCCGGGCCGGGCATCGGCGTTGCGCTTGACGTGGCGCGGATGCACCAGCCCCAGCGCCACCAGCCCGTAGATCGCCTCGACCGAGTCGATGGTGTGGCCACCCGCGACCGGGATGCCGATGTCGCGGCAGACCGATACACCGCCTTCGAGGATGCGGCCGATCGTCTGCGTGGACAGCACGGCGATCGGCATGGCCACCAGTGCCAGGGCCATGATCGGCCGCCCCCCCATGGCATACACGTCGCTGATCGCGTTGGTGGCAGCGATGCGCCCGAAGTGGTGCGGGTCGTCGACGATGGGCATGAAGAAATCGGTCGTGGCGACCAGGGCCTGCTCGCCGTTGAGCTGGTAGACCGCGGCGTCGTCGGCGGTCTCGATGCCGACCAGCAGCTCCTTCGGGATCGGCATCGAGGAGGTTCCCTTGAGGATCTCCGACAGCATGCCCGGCGCGATCTTGCAGCCGCAGCCGCCTCCGTGGGACAGCGAGGTCAGGCGGGGTTCTGCGGTCTGGTCGGGTGCGTTCATGGCGTGTGTCCAGGGTGCGGGGCGTCGGCAGGGCGGCATCGGCAACGCCCCGATTTTCCCAGAGGCCCGCGCGCCGCCGTGCATGGCGCACCGACAATGCGCACCATGACCGAGAACCCTCCATCGACGGGTCCGCAGGCACCGCAGCCGCGCGGCGCTGGTGCAACGGCCAGCCGCAAGGTGCCCGCATGAAGGCGCCCACCCGCGTGCAGGACAGGCACGGCTTCGACACGCTGATCGATGCGCGCACCCCGGCCGAGTTCGCCATCGACCACATCCCCGGCGCGGTGAACTATCCCGTGCTCGACAACGAGGAACGCCGGATCGTGGGCACCTTGTACAAGCAGGTCGGCGCCTTCGAGGCCCGGCGCGTCGGCGGTGCCATGGTGGCCGCCAACCTGGCGCGCCACCTGCAGGGCCCGCTCGCCGACCGCCCCGCGCACTGGAAGCCGCTCGTCTACTGCTGGCGCGGCGGGCTGCGCAGCGGTTCCATGACCTCCTGGCTGCGCCTGGTGGGCTGGGACGCACAGCAACTGGCCGGCGGCTACAAGGGATGGCGGCGCCACGTCATCGACACCATCGCGCAGCAGGCGCCGCACCTGGCGCTGGTGGTGGTGTGCGGCGCCACCGGCACCGCCAAGACCCGGCTGCTGCACGCGCTGGCCGCGCAGGGGCAGCAGACACTGGACCTGGAAGGCCTGGCCCGGCACAAGGGCTCGCTGCTGGGCGCACTGCCCGACCAGCCGCAACCCTCGCAGACGGCCTTCGAGACCGCCATCGCCACCGTCCTGGAAGGGCTGGACCCCCGACGCCCGCTGTACGTCGAGGGCGAGGGCCGCCGCATCGGCCGCCTGACCGTGCCGCTCGCCCTGGTCGAGCGCATGCGCGACAGCCCCTGCATCGAGCTGAACGCGTCGACCGCGGCGCGCGTCGAATTCCTGCTGCGCGACTATGCCTACCTGGGCGAGCGGCCGCAGTGGCTGGCGGACCGGCTCGATCCACTCAAGCCGCTGCACGGCAACGAGACCACGTCCGCCTGGCAGGCCATGGCCCTGGCGCGCCAGCTGCCGCAGCTGTTCGACGAGCTGGTGACGCGGCACTACGACCCCTGGTACGCGCGCTCCAACCGCTCGTACTTCCGTGCCTGGGGGCAGCGCCGGGTCGTCGAGGCCGATGACCTCTCGCCCCAAGGCATCGAGGCGTTGGCGCAGCGCGTTGCCGCGCTGGACCTGCACGCCGGCAGCCGGCCGCCTGCCGCACGGGCCGATGCCGGTGCCGATGCGCCGCGCGGCCACGGCGCGGGCTGAACGCGCTCCGGCAGCGCCCCACACCGGGCGCGCAGAAGGCGTCCTGCCGCCGCTAGCGCAGCAGCTCGCGCAGCACCATGTGCGCGCCCAGCACCAGCAGCCCGGCCAGGAAACAGCGCCGGAACACCGCCGGCGACAGCCGCCGCCGCAGCCCGGCCCCGAGCGCCATGCCCGCCAGCGCCGGCACCAGCATGCCCAGCGACAGGCCCCAGGCCATCTCCGCGCTCCCGTCGCCCAGGCGCAGGCCGATGGCCAGCGCCAGCGTGGACACCGTGAACGAGATGCCCATGGCCTGGATCAGTTCGTCGCTGCTCCAGCGCAGCGCCTGCAGGTAGGGCACGGCCGGCAGCACGAACACGCCCGTGGCGGCGGTCACCAGGCCGGTGATGCCGCCGACCAGCGGGCCCAGCACCGGCTCCGCCCCGGGCGCCACCGCCAGCCGCAGGCCCGCCAGGCTCCACAGCGCATAGGCCACCAGCGCCAGTCCCAGCGCCACCGGCGCCCAGGCCCCGGCCAGCGCGCCGAAGCACCAGGCCCCGCCCACCGTGCCGGCCACCACGCCCAGCTGCATGGGCCACAGGCGCCGCAGCATGGGCAGCAGGCGGCCCCAGGGCTGCATCTGCCACAGGTTGGTGGCGAGCGAGGGCACGATCAGCAGTGCGGCGGCCTCGGCCGGCGCCATCCACAGCGCCAGCAGTCCCAGCGCCACGGTCGGCAGCCCCATGCCGACCACGCCCTTCACCAGGCCGGCCAGCAGGAACACACCGGCCACCAGCGCGGGCAGCACGAAGGGCGATTGGGCGAGGCTTTGCGACAGGGCCATGGCGCCGATTCTGCGCAGCACCGGCCTGCGGCGACCAGCCGGCATGCGCGCAGCCGGGCTCAGGCCATGCCTGAACCGCGGCGCCACCGGCGTGGTAGCGTGCCGCCATGCGCTTCGACCTCACCGACCTGCGCCTGTTCACCCACATCCACCAGGCCGGCACCATCACCGGTGGCGCCCAGGCCAGCCACATGACGCTGGCCTCGGCCAGCGAGCGCATCCGCGCGATGGAGGATTCGCTGGGCGTGCCGCTGCTGCAGCGCCAGCCGCGCGGCGTGCAGCCCACGCCTGCCGGGCGCAGCCTGCTGCAGCACGCGCGCCAGGTGCTGCTGCAGGTCGAGCGCCTGCAGGCCGACCTGGGCCACTACGGCGCCGGCCTGCAGGGCCAGGTGCGCCTGCTGTGCAACACCTCGGCCATGGCCGAGCACCTGCCGCGCGTGCTGGCCGCCTTCCTGTCGGAGCACCCCGGCATCTCGGTCGACCTGGAGGAGCGGCCCAGCGAGGACATCGCCGACGCGCTGCGCAACGACCTGTGCGATGTCGGCCTGGCCTCGGACGCGGCCGACCTGGCCGGGCTGCAGGTGCACGCGCTGTGGGCAGATCCGCTGGTGCTCGTGGTGCCGCGCGGCCACGCCTGGGCCGGCCGCGCCGGCGTCACGCTGGCCGAGGTGGCCGATGCACCGCTGGTCGGCCTGGCCGAGCACAGCGCCTTCCACGCGCACCTGGCGCAGCACGCCCGGCGCATCGGCAGGCGCCTGGCCTACCGGGTGCGGCTGCGCAGCTTCGAGTCGGTCTGCCGCCTGGTGGGCGCCGGCATCGGCGTGGGCATCGTGCCGCGCACCGTGGCGCTGCGCTGCGCGCGCCAGGCCGGCGTGCAGCGCGTGGCGCTGGCCGAGCCCTGGGCGGCGCGCCAGCTGGTGCTGTGCCTGCGCGAGGGCCACGCGCTGGGCCCGGCGGCGCAGCTGTTCGTGCAGCACCTGCTGGGCAGTTGCGCCCCCGGCGCGGTCAGCGCGGCGCCATCCCGGCCGCGTCGGCCACGCGCCTGAAGCGCTCGTACTCGCGCCGCTGGAAATCTCCCAGCGCACCCAGCGCCATCATCATCGGCGTGCCGGGCCGGCTGGCGTTGCGCGCCACGACGGCGGGCGCCACCAAGGCCGCGCCGACGGCGTCGGCCAGTTTCCTCGCGATGTCCACCGGCGTGCCGGCGCGCACGAACAGCGACGACCACACGTAGGTCTCGAACTCCGGGTAGCCCAGCTCGGCCATGGTCGGCATGTCGGGCATCTGGCGCTCGCGCTCGGCGCCGCCGGTGGCCACGCCGCGCAGCTTGGCGGTGCGCACCAGTTCCATCGCGCTGGTCGGGTCGCTGATGGCGAAATCGAGCCGGCCGCCGACCAGGTCCACCAGCATCGGCGACGGGCCCTTGTAGGGCACGTGCACCACCGGCACCTGCTCCAGCGTGCCGATCCAGGCGGCCAGCAGCTGGTAGCCCTCGGAGTAGTTGCCGATGGACAGCGCCCTGCCCTCCCTCTTCGCGCGCAGCAGCATCTCCTTGAGCGGCACCGCGCCCGAGGACAGCGGCGCCGAGACCACCGGCGCGCTGTTGACCAGGCCGTGGATGGGCTGCAGGTCCTTGAACGCGTCGTAAGGCAGGTCCTTGCGCATGACCGGGTTCACGGCCGCGAGCGAATTGGTCGCCACCAGCATGGTGTAGCCGTCGGCCGGCGCAGCCAGCAAGGCGTTGATGGCCACCAGGCCGCTGGCGCCGGGCTTGTTCTCCACCACGATGGGCACGCCCAGCAGCTTGTGCATCTCGTCGGCGTAAGAGCGCGAGCTTTCGTCCGTGCCGCCGCCGGCCGAGAACGGCAGGATCATGCGGATCGGCTTGTCGGGAAAGCCGGCGGCGCGCAGCTGCAGCGCGGCCAGGCCCGCACCCAGTGCCACGGCCTGGGCCATGCGTCGGCGTGTGAACACCATGGCGTCGTCCTTCCTCATTGGGGCCGCACGCCGGCCGCCTCGGCGATCTTGCGGAATCGCTCGATCTCCGACAGGTGGAAGGCGCGCATCCGCTCGGGTCCGTAGGCCATGAGTTCGGCGCCGCTCCTGCGCACGAAGTCGCGCGCGCCGGGCGCGCCCAGCGCCGTCTGCAGCGCGCTGGCGAGCCGCGCCGTCACGTCGTCGGGCGTCTGCGTGCGCACGTAGAACGAGACCCAGCTGTACTGCACGTACTCGTCGAAGCCGCGCTCGCGCACCGTGGGCACATCGGGCAGGTCGGCGTTGCGCGCCTCGCCGGTCACGGCCAGCGCGCGCACCTTGCCGCCCTTGATCAGCGGCATCGCGCCGCCCAGGTCGACCAGCGCGAAGTCCAGCTGGTTGCCGATCACGTCCGTCATGATCGGCGCCTGGCCCTTGTAGGGCACGTTGGTGAACCGGGCGCCCGAGACGCTGGACAGCCACGACGCAGCCAGCTCGTAGCCGGCCGAATAGGTGCCCACGTTGAGCGCGCGCTGGCGGCCCGCGGCCAGCAGCGCGTCGATGTCGGCGAACTGCGCGTCGTTGGACACCACGATCACGTTCATGCCGCGCGTGAGGCCGGACACCGGCTTGTAGTCCTTCACCGAGTCGTAGCCCAGGTCCTTGACCACCAGCGGGTTCACCGCCATGGGTGAATTGCTGGCCAGCAGCACCGTGTAGCCATCGGCCGGCGCGTTCTTGACGGCCTGCAGCGCAATGATGCCGTTGGCCCCGGGCTTGTTCTCCACCACCACCGGCTGGCTGAGCAGCGTGGCGATCTGGTCGCCGAAGTAGCGCGAGGAATTGTCCGAACCGCTGCCCGCGGTGAACGGCACCACGATCCTGATCGGCCGGTTCGGGTACGGCGCGGGCTGCGCGGCGGCCAGGCCGGCCGCCCAGCCCAGCAGGGCGGCGGCGCAGACCTGTCTTCTCATTGGCTTCACGTTGTCTCCTTTTGGCTGGAATTCGCGTGTCAATAATACATCCATGGTTTAATAAAAACACATTCATGTTTTTATGGACTGAGGAGACGGGCAAATGCTGGATTTCGCGACGGATGAGGCACTGGAGCTGGTGCTGGAGACCGCCCGGCGCTTCGCGCAGGAGCGGCTGGCACCGCAGCAACGCGCCTTCGAATCGGCGCTTGGTGTGCCGCCGCAGCTGCAGCGCGAGGCCGCCGCCATCGGTTTCGAGCGCATCGACTGGCCCGACTCGTGCGGCGGGGCCGCCATGGGGGCGCTGGCACGGGTGCGCATGCTGGAGGCGCTGGCTACCGGCTGCCCGGCCGCGGCGCTGGCGCTGCAGCCCATGGGCAGCGTGGCGCACGCGCTGCTGGCGTTCGGCGGCCCGCAGCTGCTGGATGCGCATGCGCAGCGCCTGTCCGCCACGCCGGACGCGCGCGCCTGCCTGGTGTTCGACGCGCGCGGCGCGCTGCAACGCCACGGCAACACCCTGAGCGGCGAGCTGGCCTGGGTGCCCAGCGCCCGCATCGACCTGCTGGCCGTGCTCACGCGCGACGGCCTGGTGCTGGTCGACGAGGGACTGGCGCTCACCGCGGTCGCCGGCAGCGGGCTGCGCGGCGCGGGCGCCAGCGCGGTCCGCCTGCAGGCCGCGCCCGTGCGTGCGCACTGGACCGACCGCACCGCCGCCGCGCGCGCACTGGCCCATGCGCGCCTGCACGTGGCGGCATTGCTGGTCGGCCAGATGCATGCGGCGGCCGAGTACGCGCGCCACTACGCGCTGGAGCGCGTGGCCTTCGGCCGGCCCATCGCACACCACCAGGCGCTGGCCTTCCTGATCGCCGACATGCACATCGCCGTCGATGCCGCGCGCCAGGTGGCGTACGAGGCCGCCTGGCGTCTCGACGCCGATGCGCAGGACACGGCCGCCGCCGCCACGGCCTTCGTCGAGGCCGCCGAATCCGCGCTGTTCATCGGCGCCAACGCGGTGCAGATCCTGGGCGGCGCCGGCTTCATGCGCGACGTGCCGGTGGAAAAGCACCTGCGCGAGCTGCGCGCGCTGGGCCTTCTGCTGGGCGGCGCCGACGCGGCACGCGACGACGCCGTGGCTGAAGGCGCCCTGCCGCCATTCCTCAAGACCGCAGCCCTGGAGCACTGAACATGGACTTCGCCATCACCACCGACCAGGCCGCCAGGATCGCGCGATTGCGCCAGCTCGGCCGCGAGCAGATGCGGCCCGCTGGCTGGCGCGCCGACCGCGCCGGCGCACCGCTGCCGGCCGACGACCCGTTCTTCACCCGCATGCTGGCCGAGGGCTTCGGCCGCACGCGCTGGCGCCCCCCGGGCGGGGCAGACGGCACCGGCAGTGCGGCCACGGCGCCGAACAAGGCCGAGTCCGCCGTCACCCAGGTGCTGCTGGCCGAGGAAGGCGCCTACTGGGACCGCGGCATCGGCGTGGCGCTGCCCGGCCCCGGCCTGGGCGAGCCGGCCATCCTGTCGATGGGCACGCCCGAACAGCAGCAGCGCTTCCTCGCGCCCTTCGTCGATCCCGCCAAGCCGATCTGGGGCGCCTTCGCGATGACCGAGCCCTCGGGCGGCTCGGACGTGGCCAACATCAAGACGCGTGCGCGCCGCGATGGCGACGGCTGGGTCATCGACGGCGCCAAGTCGTTCTCGGGCAACGCCGGCCGGGCCGAATGGATCGTGGTGTTCGCCACCGTCGATCCGGCGCTGGGCCGCGCCGGCCACCGCGCCTTCGTGGTCGAACGCGGCACGCCCGGGCTCGCGGATTTCCGCACCGAGAAGAAGATGGGACTGAAGGCCTACGAGTCCACCTCGTTCTTCCTGAGCGGCTGCCGCGTGCCGCATGCCAACCTGCTCGGCGGCGAGGACTACTACAGGCAGCGCTCCGGCGGCTTCAAGGGCGCGATGAACACCTTCAACGCCGGCCGGCCGGCGATCGCGGGCATGGCGGTGGGCATCGGCCGCGCGGCGCTCGACGAAGCCGCGCAGGCGATGCAGGCGCAAGGCCTGTGGTCCGACCAGCGCCTGCGCGACCGGCTGGAACGCCACCGCCGCAAGCTCAAGGGCGCGCTGCTGCTGGCGCTCAAGGCCGCCTGGCTGGCCGACCAGCGCCAGCCCAACATGCTGGAGGCCTCGGCCGCCAAGGCCATGGCGCCGCCGGCCGCATTCGACGCCACTGCCTTCGCGATGGAGGTGCTGGGCCTGGCCGGCGGCGCCGGCGAGCACCTGGTCGAAAAGCTGTTCCGCGACGTCAAGGCGCTGGACATCGTCGAAGGCACGGGCCAGATCCAGCGCGTGGTGATGAGCCGCCACCTCGTCGGGCTCCCGAATTGATCTCCAAGATGACCACCGATCCCACCACCCCCACCGGCCCGCTGCAGGGCATCCGCGTGCTCGACCTCACGGCCGTGGTGCTCGGCCCGCTGGCCACGCTGACGCTGGCCGACTACGGTGCCGACGTGATCAAGGTCGAGCCGCCGGAGGGCGACATGATGCGTGCCAACGGCATCTCGCAGCACCCGGGCATGGGTTCGATCTTCCTGGCCGTGAACCGCAACAAGCGCTCCATCGCGCTGGACCTCAAGACGCCCCAGGGCCTGGCGGCGCTGCAGGCCCTGGTGCCCACCGTCGACGTGCTGGTGCACAACATGCGCGTGGCCGCCATCGAGCGGCTGGGCCTGGGCTACGCGGCCGTGGCGGCGCTGAACCCCGGCATCGTCTACTGCGCGGCCGTGGGCTTCGGCCAGGACGGGCCGCACCGCGACAAGCCGGCCTTCGACGACATCATCCAGGCCGGCTGCGGCCTGGCCAGCCTGGGCGCGGGCGGTGGCGACACACCGGCCTACACCGCCAGCCTGATCGCGGACAAGACCACCGGCCTGGTGGTGGCCAACGCCGTCATGGCCGCGCTGTTGCACAAGAGCCGCAGCGGCCAGGGCCAGTACGTGGAGGTGCCCATGCTGGAGACCATGGCCGCCTTCGTGTTGGCCGAGCACATGGGCGGGCTGACCTTCCGCGGATCGCACGTCAAGGCCGGCTATCCGCGCCTGCTGGAGGGCGGGCGCCAGCCCGCGCCCACGCGCGACGGCTGGATCAGCATGCTGCCCTACACCGAGCGCCACTGGGCCGCCTTCTTCCTGGAGGTGGACCGGCCCGACCTGGCGGAGAAATACGGCATCCGCGACCGGCACGCGCGCAATGCCCAGGTGCGCGCGCTGTACGCGCAGCTGCGCGCGCTGACGCCCCTGCGCAGCACGGCCGACTGGATGGCCCTGTGCGAGCGCCTGGACATCCCGGCCACGCCGATCTACACGCTGGACGAGCTGCCCGCGCACCCGCAGCTGCAGGCCGTCGGCCTGTTCGAGGACGCCGAGCACCCCACCGAGGGCCCGGTCCGCCAGCTGCGCCCGACCACGCGCTTCGCCGCCACGCCCACGCGCGTGTACCGCCAGGCGCCGACCATCGGCCAGCACACGGCCGAGGTGCTGCGCGAGGCGGGCCTGGCGCCCGAGGCCATCGCCGCGCTGGCCGGGCCCGGGCCCGGCCCCGGGCTGCAGTAGCATGGCCGCCGTTTGGCTGGACGACCGTGTCGAGATGCCGACGGTGGACAACAACGGGGCAGGCATGGAGCAATCGGTCATCAAGACGGCGGGACGCGTGTTCGAGGTCCTGGAGTACCTGCGCGAGGTGCGCCGGCCGGTGACGGTGCGCGAGATCTCCGAGAAGCTGGCCTACCCGCTGTCCAGCGCCCAGGTGCTGCTCAAGAGCATCGCCACGCTGGGCTACCTGCGCTACGACTCCGCGCTGCGCGCCTACCTGGCGACACCGCGGCTGGCCTCGATCGGCGACTGGGTCATGGACACCATGTTCCAGGGCGGCCGCGTGCTGGATTCGCTGGCCGAGATCGCGCGCAAGACCGGCTTCACCGCCATCCTGGGCGTGGAGAACGACATCTACGCGCAGTACGTGCACGTGATCCTGGGCACGCGTGCCGTGCAGTTCAACGTGCAGCCCGGCACGCGCCGGCTGCTGTGCATGTCGGGCATGGGCTGGGCCCTGCTGGCCGCCGGCAGCGACGAGCACATGGCGCGCGCAGTGCACCGCAGCAACCTGCGGCTGCAGCCCGGCGGGCAGACCATCGATGCGGACTTCGTGATGGCGCGCGTCGAGGAGACGCGGCGCCAGGGCTACGCCTTCTCCAGGGGCGTGGTGACCGAGGGCATCGGCATCGTCGCGGTCGCGGCGCCGGCCGGTTCGGCCGGTGCCAGCTTCGCCGTGGGCGTGGGCGGCCTGATCACCCAGCTCGAACGCACGGTCGACGAGGTCGTGCCGCAGCTGCGCGCGCTGCTGGTCGACCCGAACCACCATGCCTGAGCCGCACCACCCCACCGGGCCGGCGCATCGGCGACGACGCGGCGCTGGCCATGGGCCTGGTCGATGTGCCGGTGCCGCAGGACCCGGTGCGCGCCGAGGCCGTGAAGCTGGCCCGGCTCGAGAGTTCCATTCATCCCATCGCATTCATGTTTTGGCCGATACGCAAGCAGTGGTTCACGTTCGTGCTTCTGTGCTGCACCTTCAGTGCATGGGCAGGCGGCTTGTCCGCCTGGAAAGAGGTGGTGCCTGGAGGGTACGAACTGTCGCACGATGGCGGGGACCATCGCGTGGTGACGCTGGATGGTTTGGCATTCACCTCGTTCTATCTTTACCGCGGTGCCCTGGTCGCGCAATACGATCCCGCGACGGCGACAAGCGAACGTCAGCCGGCCGATGAAAAGAGCTACTACATCGTCCGTGGCGACCAGGCCATCGCGTTTTCAGATGCCGAAGATTTCCAGGCGGAGCTGGAGAAGTCTCATCTTGTGCCCGTTCTGACGCGCTGGCACGACCATGAATTTGGCCTGCGGTTCTGGTCGCTCCTGCTCTTGTTCATGCTGCCCCTTCCGCTGCTCCTGCCTGTTGCGTGGGCGCTGTGCCTGTTGAGTCTGTTGACGCCGTGGCAGTGGCGGCGCCGCGCCCGACTGTGGTTCGTCCTGGGATACGCGTCAGTGAGCGGCGGCCTGTTTTTGCTGCTTAATTTTCCGCAGAGTATCTAGTTCGGCCAGAGCAAACCACAAGCTGCGGCAGTCAGCGCGGCGCCATCGCCGCAGCATCGGCCGCCTGCCTGGCCTGCCGCGGCACCGCCGTGCCACGCGCCGTGGCGGCACTGCCCATCGAGGCCGCCATGATCAGCCCGATCGCCGCCCACTGCCCCACGCTGAGCCGCTCGCCCAGCAGGCCCAGCGCCACCAGGGCGGCCACGGCCGGCTCCATGCTGATCATGATGCCGAAGGCCTGCTTCGGCAGCCGCTGCAGCGCCAGCATCTCCAGCGAGATCGGCACCGCGCTGGACAGGATGGCCACGCACAGGCCGATGCCCAGCACCGGCAACGAGAGCAGCGCCGCACCCGCATGCGCCACGCCCACCGGCAGCACCACCAGCGCGGCCACGGCCAGGCCCATGGACACCGACAGGCCCGCCGGCACATGGCCCACGCGCTTGCCGAAGACGATGTAGGTGGCCCAGCACACGGCCGCCAGCAGCGCGAAGCCCACGCCCACCGGGTCGAGCGTGGCGACGCCGTGCCCCAGCGGCAGCAGCAATGCGAGGCCGGCCACGGCCAGCAGCACCCAGACGAAGTCGACCGGCCGGCGCGAGCCGTACAGCGCCACCGCCAGCGGGCCCGAGAACTCGATGGCCACGGCCACGCCGAAGGGCAAGGTGCGCAGCGACATGTAGAACGCCAGGTTCATGATGCCCAGCGCCGCGCCGTAGCAGGCGATCACGCGCAGGTCGGCGCGGCCGGGCAGGCGCCGCCAGGGCCGCCACAACAGCAGCAGCACCACGGCCGACAGGCCCACGCGCACGGCCGTCGTGCCCTGTGCGCCGACCAGCGGGAACAGGGCGATCTTGGCCCAGGAGGTGCCGATGCCCAGGAAGCCGACGGCGCCCAGGATGGCCAGGAAGGGAAACCAGAGGGAGGTGCCGGCAAGGCTGCGTTGGGACGACATTGGAGAGAATGTATTGCGCCGAGCGGCTCGTTTTGGCTCGGACGGGCGAGGCGGACTACCTGCTGGTCGTCACCGTGGCCTCGATGGCCGACTACGACGCGCTGGCCGACCGCCTGCTGCGCGGCGACGAGAACGTGCGGCGCTTTCGCACCTCCGTGGCGCTGGGTTGCCTCAAGCTCGGCCTGCAGGTGCCCGTGCGCGCGGGTTGACGCGCCGGCAAGCTCAAGCCGGCCGGTAGGTCGACAGCGCGAACGGCAACTGGTTCGGCCGGCGGTTGTCCTCAGCCCACTCGGCCACGCGCTCGGCCGTCATCGGCTTGGCGAACAGGTAGCCCTGCAGGTCGTCGCACTGCAGGTGCGTCAGCACGTCCCGCTGGGCGGCGGTTTCCACCCCTTCGGCCACCACCTTGAGGCCCAGCGCATGGGCCAGCCGGATCACGGCCTCCACGATGGCCCGCGCGTCGGCGCTGGACTCCAGGTCCTGCACGAAGGAGCGGTCGATCTTGAGCTCGCCCACCTGCAGCTGGCGCAGGTAGGACAGGCTGGAATAGCCCGTGCCGAAGTCGTCGATCGACAGCTGCACGCCGATGCCGCTCAGCGCCTCGAAGGCCTTGAGCGTGCCCTCGGCATCGTCCATCGCGACCGACTCGGTGATCTCGAAGGTCAGCAGCGCGGGGTCGATGCCGGCGCGCGCGATGATGGCCGCCACGCGCCGCACGAAATCCTCCTGGCGCAGCTGGTGCACCGACAGGTTGATCGCCACGCGCAGGCGCAGGCCCTGCTGCTGCCAGGCCGCGACCTGGCGGCAGGCCTCCTCGACGACCCAGTTGCCGACCGCGGAGATGAGGCCGAAACGCTCTGCCACCGGGATGAACAGCGCCGGGCCCAGCAGGCCGCGCGCCGGGTGGTGCCAGCGCACCAGCGCCTCCACGCCGGTGATGACCGCGCGGCCCGCGCTGACCTTGGGCTGGTAGTGCAGCGCCAGTTCGCCGCGCTCGATGGCCAGCCGCAGGTCGCGCTGCAGCGCGATCTGCTCGCGCACGCCGGCGTTCATGTGCGCCTCGAAGAAGGCGTAGGACGCGCCACCGGCACGCTTGGCCGCGTACATCGCCGCGTCGGCATGCGCCATGAGTTCGGCGTCCGGGCCGTCGGAGGGGAACAGCGCGATGCCGATCGAGCACGACAGCCGCACCTCGTGCCCGCCCTGCTCCATCGGCATGCTGACCACGTCGATCAGCCGCTGGGCCGTCTGGGCGATGGCCGCCGAATCGCAGCAGCCCTCCAGCAGCAGCACGAACTCGTCGCCCCCCACACGCGCCACCGTGTCGGAGGCGCGCAGCCCGATCGCCAGGCGGCGCCCGACCTCCTGCAGCACCGCGTCGCCGACGCGGTGGCCGAAGGAGTCGTTGACGGGCTTGAAGCCGTCCAGGTCGATGAACAGCAGCGCCAGGCTGGTGCTGTCGCGCCGGCAGCGCTCCACCGCGGACGTGACGCGGTCGTCGAACAGCAGGCGGTTGGGCAGGCCGGTCAACGCGTCGCGGAAGGCGATCTGCTGCAGCTCGGCGTTGGCGGCCTTCAGGGACACCGCCAGCTTCTCGGTCTTGCCCTGCATGCGGGCGTCCAGCAGCGAGGTGGACATGGCCATGCTCAGCAGCAGGGTGGCGGCCACGGTGACCAGCACGCCCAGGCTGTCGCCGCGCAGCTGGTTGGCGGTCAGGCACACGCTGCCGGTGGAGAACTCCGCGGCGGCCATGCCGGTGTAGTGCATGCCGCTGATCGCCGCGCCCATCACCAGCGCGGCCAGCACCTGCCGGTTG
The DNA here is from genome assembly GCF_001422445.1 of Pseudorhodoferax sp. Leaf274. Lineage (GTDB taxonomy): Bacteria > Pseudomonadota > Gammaproteobacteria > Burkholderiales > Burkholderiaceae_C > Pseudorhodoferax. The sequence continues at coordinate 61,032 of NZ_LMNA01000028.1, read as the reverse complement.
CGCGCGGCCACGCCGCGGTAACCGCGCAGCGCGAAGAAGATGACCAGCGCCGCGGCGGACGCCACCACGGCGATGGCGGCCGACGCCAGCACCAGCAGCCCATCCCACTGGATGCCCGGCGTCAGCTCCAGCGAGGCCATGCCCAGGTAGTGCATGGCGCAGATGCCGGCGCCCATGGCCAGCGCACCGCGGCACAGCCGCACCAGGTTCAGCCGGGCCAGGCTGGCCGTGTGCAGCGCCACGCCCGACACGACCACCGCCGCCACCCACGACAGCGCGGTGATGGCATAGCCGTAGCCCACCTCGAACGGCAGCGTGGCGGCCAGCATGCCGACGAAGTGCATGGACCAGATGCCCGTGCCCATGGCGAGCGAACCGCCGACCCACCAGGCCCGGGCGATGGTGCGGTCGGTCGCGCGCACGCGCTGCGCCAGGTCCAGCGCGACGAAGGAGGCATAGCTGGCGATCAGGAACGACAGCGCCACGACCCAGTGGTTGTAGCTGACCTCGGCGAAGGATGCGGGCATGGCGCGGGAACTCCGGTGGGCCGCGTGGACCGCACCCGGGAGGCGGGCGCTGTGCGGCGAAGTGCCAAATTCTCCCGCCAGGCCGGCACGCAATTGTTGAGCAAGCATGGCGTTCCCCGAAGGCCTGGCCGTGCCCGCCGGCGCTGGCGGACCGGTCGCGCACCGGCCGCGCCGTTCAATCCACGCGCGCGCCCGAGTCCTTGACCACCTTGGCCCAGCGCGTGAGTTCGGCATCGATGTGCGCGCCCAGCGCGGCCGGGGTGGAGCCCACCAGCTGGTAGCCGCTGGCCTCCAGCTGCGCGCGGGTCTCGGGCTGCGCCACGACGGCGGCGATCTCGCGGCTCAGCCGCTCGGTGATCTCGGCCGGCGTGCCGGCCGGTGCCAGGATGGCGTACCAGCCGTTCACGACGAAGTTGGGCACGCCCAGCTCCTGCATGGTCGGCACGTCCGGCAGCATGGGCATGCGGCGGTCGCCGGTCACGGCCAGCGGATGCAGCTTGCCGGCCTTCACATGCGGCAGCGAGGTCGAGGCGCTGTCGAAGGCCAGGTTCACCTCGCCGCCCAGCAGCGCGTTGACCATGGGCGCGCTGCCCTTGTAGGGCACGTGCGTCATCTTCACGCCGGCCGCCGTGCTGAAGTACTCGGCCGCCAGGTGGCTGGTGTTGCCGTTGCCGGCCGAGGCGAAGGTGATCTTGCCCGGGTTGGCCTTGGCCTCGGCGATGAGCTCGGGCACCGTGCGCGCCTTCAGCGAGCTGCTGCCCGTGACCAGCAGCGGCAGGTTGGCCACCAGCGAGACCGGCGCGAAGTCCTTGCGCGTGTCGTAGGGCAGCTTGGGGTACAGGCTCGCGTTGATGGCGTGCGCGGCCAGCACCATGATGAAGGTATGGCCGTCGGGCTTGGCGCGCGCGGCGTACTGCGAGGCCAGCGTGCCGCCCGCGCCGGGCTTGTACTCCAGCACCACGGGCTGGCCCAGGCGTTCCTGCAGCTTGATCGACAGCGGCCGGGCCACGAGGTCGGCGCTGCCGCCGGGCGGGTACGGGATGACGAGCTGGACCGGCCGGTCGGGCCAGGCCTGCGCGAATGCGGACGGGCCGGCCATGGCGCACAAGGCCGCGCCCGCGGCGGCGAGCCATCCGCGGCGAACGAACCCGAGGCGCAAGAACCGGGGGCGGGAAAACCGGGTGTGGGATAACGGGCGGCGCAACGCTTGCATGGTGTGTCTCCTGGGTGTGGTGAAAGGCTGGAACCCGTCGGAGTGTGCCTGCGTGGCACGCCTCGCCTTCCTGGCCGGCGCCTGGCCTAACATGGCCGCTCCCCCGTTTCCCGCCTCCGGCACCGCCATGACCTCCCCTTCCCACCTCACCATCCTGACCGGCGCCTCGCGCGGCATGGGCCTGGCCATGGCCCGGCAGCTGCTGCAGGCTGGCCACCACCTGCTGTGCATCTCGCGCCAGGCCAACGACGAACTGGCCCAGGCCGGCGGCGCGCACTGCACGCAGTGGCAGGCCGACCTGGCCGACGGCGCGGCCGTGGCCGCGCGGCTGGACCATTGGCTCAGCGCCCACCACGGCGCGCGCTGGGCCAGCGCCACGCTGGTCAACAACGCGGGCGTGATCCCGGCGCTGGTGCCGCTCAGCGAGGCCGACCCGGCCGACCTGGCGCGCGCGCTGCGCGTGGGCCTGGAAGCGCCGATGCAGCTCAGCGCGGCCTTCCTCGGCGCCACCGCCGGCTGGAGCGGCCAGCGCCGTGTGCTCAACATCTCCTCGGGCCTGGGCCGGCGCGCCCAGGCCTCGCAATCGGCCTACTGCGCGGCCAAGGCCGGCATGGACCACTTCACGCGCTGCCTGGCGCTGGACGAGACGGCCCGGCCCAACGGCGCCAAGGTCTGTTCGCTCGCCCCCGGCGTGATCGACACCGACATGCAGGCCCAGCTGCGTGGCGCCGACGCCGCCAGCTTCCCGGACCAGGGCAGCTTCGCGAAGATGCATGCGGGCGGACAGCTGACCGCGCCCGACGAAGCCGCCGCGCGCGTGCTGGCCTACCTGGCACGGCCCGACTTCGGCGCCAACCCGGTGGCCGACGTGCGCGACCCGGCATGAGCCACGCTGCGCCACCCCCCTCGGGCGCAGGCGAACCCCGCGCGGCGGGGAACGCGGAGGCCGTGCGCACCGCGGACCACGCCATTGCCACGCCGGCTGGCCGGCTGTTCGCGCGCAGCTGGGTGCCGGACGCGGTGGCGGGCGTGCCGCCTGCGCCGCCCGTGCTGCTGTTCCACGACTCGCTGGGCAGCGTCGCGCTGTGGCGCGACTTTCCCGCCGCGCTGGCCCAGGCCACCGGCCGGCGCGTGGTGGCCTACGACCGGCTGGGCTTCGGCCAGTCCGACGCCTGCAGCGCCAGCCTGACGCCGGCCTTCGTGCGACACGAGGCACAGGCCAATGTGCCGGCGCTGTGCGCGCAGCTCGGCATCGACCGCTTCGCCGCGTTTGGCCACAGCGTGGGCGGCGCCATGGCGGTGGAGACGGCCGCGGCCTTCGGCGAGCGTTGCACGGCGCTCGTCACCGAATCGGCCCAGACCTTTGCCGAAGACCGCACGCTCGCGGGCATCCGCGTGGCCCAGGCGCAGTTCGCCGAGCCGGGCCAGCTCGACCGCCTGGCGCGCTACCACGGCGACAAGGCGCGCTGGGTGCTGCAGGCGTGGACCGGCACCTGGCTCTCGCCGGCGTTCGCCGGCTGGTCCATCCACGCCGCGCTGCCGGCCGTGCGCTGCCCGGTGCTGGCCATCCACGGCGAGGACGACGAATACGGCTCGCTCGTGCACCCCCGCCGCATCGCGGCCAGCGTGGCCGGCCCGGCCGAGACGCTGCTGCTGCCCGGCTGCGGCCACGTGCCGCACCGCGAGCAGCCGCAGGCCGTGCTGGCCGCCCTCGCCCGCTTCCTGGCGCCAGGTCAGAAGTCGTAGCGCGCGCTGAGGTTCACGCTGCGCGGCATGCCCCAGGTGTAGAACAGTCCCTGGCCCGTGAAGTTGGTGACGCCCGCGAGGTACTTCCTGTCGAAGGCGTTGTCCACGTTGACGGCCAGGCTCAGGTGGCGGTCGACCTGGTAGCGGGCCATGAGGTCGAAGAGCCAATAGGCGTCCTGGCGCAGCGTGGCCGTGCCGCGGCTGGTGGAGATGGCGCTCTGCCAGCGCATGCCGCCGCCCACGGTCAGGCCCTGCAGGGCGCCACCCGCGAAGCGGTAGCTGCTGCCGAGCTTGAACTGGTGCTCGGGCACGGTGGAGGCGCTGTCCAGGTTGCTGCTGTTGCGCACGTAGCTGCCCTGGGCCTGCCAGCCGCGCGCCAGTTCGCCCGACAGCTCCAGCTCGTAGCCGCGCCGCACCGCGCCCTTGACGGCGCGGTAGATGCTGTCGCCGTTGTCGTTCAGGCCGACCTCCTCGGCCGTGTTGTCGGTGCGCATCCAGAAGTGGCTCAGCGCCACGTTCAGGCGCTTGTCGAAGAACTCGCCCTTGGCACCGATCTCGTAAGTCCTGCCTTCCTCGGGCGGCAGCGTGCGCTCGGCCGCATCCTTGGCGCTCTGCGGCTGGAAGATGCTGGCGTAGCTGCCATAGGCCGAGATCTGGGGCGCCACGTCGACGACCAGGCCGGCATAGGGCGTGAACACGCCGCGCTCGCGCATGCGGTAGTTGTACCAGCCGATGTCGGTGACGTCGTCCTGGTCGTAGTCGGACACGCGCGCACCGGCGATCAGCTTGACGGGATCGGCCAGGTTCAAGCGGCCGGTGGCGTAGGCGTAGCGGTTCTTGCGGCTGAACAGGTCGTTGGAGTAGGCCAGGCGGCTCCAGTCCGGCTCGGCGATGCCGGCGCCGCCACCGGCGTAGCCGATGCCGGCCGCGGTGAGCGTGGACGCGAGGCCGCTGCCGCGCAGCAGCGTGGTGCGCGCCCGCGTGCTGCCGGCGCCCAGCAGCAGGTCGTGCTGGCGGCCGAACAGCTGGAACGGGCCCTGCACGTCCAGGCTCACGCTGTCGTTGCGGTCGTCGATGTCGGTGTAGCGGTTGTATTGGACCTGGCCCGGCAGCGCGTAGCGCAGGTAGCCGATGCGCATGTCGGGCGTCTGCACCGTGTCGCGCGCCAGCTGCAGCCGGGCCGTCCAGCCGTCCGCGAAGCGGTGCTCCAGCCGCGCGAACAGGCCCAGGGCCTCCTGGTCGTAGCCGGCCCAGGACGCGCCGATGTTGAAGGCGCGCGGCATGCGCGGCACGGCCACGCCGTCGCCCGAGAAGGCCTGGATCGGCGTAGTGCCGGTGGCGCCGTGCAGCGTGCGCTCCTTGTAGGTCAGGCCGACGCCGAGCACGGTGTCGGGCGTGAGATCGGCCTCCAGCGTGCCGTACACCGTGCTGCTGCGGTTGTGCTGGCGGTCGCGGAACGAATCCGCGTCCTTGTGCGCGGCGACCAGGCGGCCGCGCAGCGTGCCGGCGGCGTTGAGCGGGCCGCTGATGTCGGCATCGGCGCGGGTGCTGCTCCAGCTGCCCACGCCGACCTTGGCGCTGGCCTGGAACTCGCGCGTGGGCCGCTTGCGGATCAGGTTGACGGTGCCGCCATAGGCGCCGTCGCCGTTGACCAGGCCGGAGGAGCCCTTGAGCACCTCGACGCGGTCGATCTCGGCCAGGTCGTCCAGCGAATACAGGATGTGGCTGTTCCAGCCCCAGCCGCTGGACAGCAGGCGGTTGCCGTCGATCTTGAGGTTGACGCTGGAGCCGCGCACGTTGAAGGTGGTCATGTCGGCCTGCCGGCTCACGGTGACGCCGGGCGTCTGCACCAGCACGTCGGCCAGCGTCTCCAGATGGAAGTCGTCCATGCGCTGGCGCGTCATGACGCTGACCGACTGCGGCGTCTCGCGCAGCGTGAGCGCCAGGCCCGTGGCGGCGCCGCTGGGGCCGGCGGCGGTGTAGCTCTCGGTGCCTTCGGTGCGGCCGTCGCGCTCGGCCTGCGCCGTCACGCGGACTTCGGGCAGCGCGGTGGCGGCCGCGCCGATGGCGGCGGCCGGGCGCGCTGCGGGGGCAGGTCCGGCGGCCGGCTCGGCGGCACGGCGCAGCGTCCAGGTGCCGTTCTCGGCCACCACGGCCTGCAGGCCGGTGCCCGCCAGCAGCGTGGCCAGGGCCTGCGTGGGCGGCAGGCTGCCTTGCACGCCGGGGCTCGCCAGGCCGCGCACGAGCTCGGGCTGGTAGGCCAGCAGCACGCCCGAAGTGCGGGCAAAGGCGGTCAGCGCCGCGTCGAGCGGGCCGGCGGCGATGCGGTAGGCCACGGGCCCGGCCGGGGCCGCCTGGGCGCGTGCGGAGGGTGCGGCCAGCGGGCCGGCGATGGCGAAGGCGGCCGCGAGTGCGCAGGCCAGCGAGGTGGAACGGAACAGGACGCGCCGCGGCGCGGGAGATGCTTGCATGGTGTCTGGGAAGGAGGGGAAAAGGTGGTTCTCCCCTCCTTGTCGCGCGAGACGCGCAAAGGTACAGGCCGGTGGCGGACCGGCCGCTCAGGCGGGCCCGATGCGCACCCAGTAGCGCACCGGCACATGCACCTGCACAGGCAGCACCTGTACCAGCGCCTGCAGGATGCGGTCGGTGTCGCCCAGCGGGAACACCCCCGACAGGCGCAGGCCCGCCACCTCCGGCGCCAGCTGGAGCAGGCCGGGCCGGTAGCGGCGCAGCTCGTCCACGAAGGCATCGAGCCGCATGTCGGAGGCCACCAACACGCCGTCGGCCCAGGCCGGCGCGGCAGGGGGCGGCAGCGCTTCGGCGGTGCCGCCGCCGGCAGGCAGCCGGGCGGCCTGGCCGGCATCGACGCGCAGCACGGATGCCGCGCCGCGCAGTTCCACCGCGCCCTCGAACACTTCCACACGCGTGGCCCGGGCGGCCGGGCCGTCGGCGTCGTGGCGCACCGTGAAGCGCGTGCCCAGCGCCTGCACGCGGCCGGCTGGCGTGTCGACCACGAAAGGGCGGCTGGTCCATTCAGTGTCGGGCGCGGTGGCGATCAGCAGCTCGCCCTGGTGCAGGCGCAGCCGGCGCAGCGCGGGGCTGAAATCGATGTCGAGCGCCGTGGCAGTGTTGAGCAGCAGCTGCGTACCGTCGGGCAGCTGCAGGCGGCGCTGCTCGCCCTTGGCGGTGCGCACCCCGGCCAGCCAGCCGCGCGTGGCCATCTGCTCGCGGCCGGTGTACAGCGCCAGGCCGGCCACGGCCAGCGCGGCAATGCCGCCCAGCGCACGGCGCCGGCCCGCGGCTGCCGGCCTGGCGGCCAGGGCCGCGGCCAGGCCCGGCGCGGCCGCGCGCCAGCGCGTGTCCGTGGCCTCGACGCGGTGCCAGGCTTGTTCGTGCAGCGGGTCTGCCGCACGCCAGCGTTGCCACTGCGCGCGGCTGGCCTCGGTCGCCTCGCCAGACCACAGGTGGACGAGCCATTCCACGGCGGCATCGACCACCGCGGCGGGCAGCGGCGCGGCGCTCACCGGTGGACCTTCGCGCTGCGGCGCCGAGCAGCTTGGGGCGGCCCGGCGGCGAGCTCACCAAAGCCTCCGCGCTGCGCGCTGCGGCGCCGAGCACCTTGGGGCGGCCCGGCGGTGCTCATGCCACCCCTTCGGGAAAGTAGCACTGGCGGATGGCGCGCGCCATGTACTGCTTGACCGAACTCAGCGAGACGCCCAGCCGCTCGGCGATCTCGGCGTAGGACAGGCCGTCCAGCTGGGCCCACAGGAAGGCCTGGCGCACCTTGGCCGGCAGCCCGTCCAGGATGCGGTCGATCTCCAGCAGGGTCTCCAGCACGATGGCGCGCTCCTCGGGCGAAGGCGCGAGCCTCTCGGGCAGGTGGGCCAGCGCATCGAGGTAGGCGCGCTCGACCTCGCGCCGGCGCAGGTGGCTGACCATGACGCGCCGGGCCACCGTGGTCAGGAAGGCGCGCGGTTCGCGGATGTCCTCCAGCGCCTGGCGCGACTCGATCACGCGCAGGTAGGTGTCGTGCGCGAAGTCGGCCGCATCGCCCGCATGCCCCAGGCGGCGCTGCAGCCAGCCACGCAGCCAGCCGTGGTGCTGTTGGTAGAACTGGACGAGGGGCTGCTGCGGGTTCACTGGATGAGAAGAATTCTTATTCCCTCATTGTAGGGGCCGGACAGCGGCACCCGGCGTCGCGCGCCGCAGCGGTGCTGCCCGGCCCAGGCCAGGCGCGGTCGGCCCGTCGGAGCCTGATCAGTACTTGCTGACGTAGCCGTGGACCATGGCCCGCACGAGGGGCTCGAAGTCCAGGATGCGGTCGGTGCCCAGCACCACCCCGAGCGGTTGCGGCCCCGGCAAGGCCGGCGGCGGCACCGGCCGGCCTGCGCGCACGCGGCCGACGATGGGCTCGACGCCGGTTTCACCCTGCAGGTGGGCATGGCGCTGGGCATACAGCACGCCCAGCAGCGCAACGCCGGGCGACCGCTGCGCCTGCGTGCCGCCCTCGCCCGCCGGGGCCGGCGTGCACAGGAACACCGGCGCGCCGCCCAGGCCGGGGTGGCAGGGTACATCGATCAGGAATTCGCAGGCGCCGCCGTAAGGCAGCCCGGCATGCGTGGCGGTGATGCCCAGGCGCGCCACGGGCTGCAGCTGCTGTGGATCCCACAGGCCCAGCGGATAACCGAGCACGGCCACGCTCTCCAGGTGCGCCAGCGTGGCGCGCTGCTCAGGCGGCAGGATGGCCGAGCGCGACAGGTAGGCGACCTGGAAATCCTGCCCGCCCGCTTTCAGGGCCTGCAGGTTGGCGCCGACGAAGATCAGCACGAGATCGACCGACGGGTCGGGGTGCGGATGGCATTTGTCCTCGAAATCGGCAATGCGGCACTCCAGCGGCTGCTGGGGCTGCAGCTTGCCGTCGGCATCCTTGCGCGTGATGAAGAAGCGCCCGCTGCGCGCGCCGTGGACCACGTGGCGGCTGGTGATGAGGCAGGGGCTGCGCTTGCCGTTCTCCAGCAGGAAGGCGAAGAAGAAACCGGTGCCGCACTGCACGCCGGTGGGCGTGTCGCACTCGATGCGTGCGACGCTGTAGCCCAGCTCTTCGGTCAGTTTCTGCGATCCGGCAAGTGGCATGGGGAAGCGCGTCGCAACGTGTCACATCGATGACGGGGATGCTAACCGAGCATATGGCTTGCGACTTTCCGCTACTTAGTGGAAATCCCTGCTGCGGCTGCGCAGCTGGCCCAGGCGGCCCAGCAGGGGCGTGAGGTCGCSCAGCCGCTCGGCCACGAGGTGGCGCACCTGGCCGCCGCTGTCCACGTCGCGCTGCCACAGGCCTTCGACGGCCAGCAGCCGCGCCTTGAGCAGCGGCTCGCGTTGCTGCTCGCGCAGGCGCTCCCACACGATCACGTTGACGGGGCCGGTCTCGTCCTCCAGCGTGACGAAGATGGTTCCCTTGGCCGTGCCGGGCTGCTGGCGCACCGTGACCAGGCCGCAGGCGCGCACGCGCCGGCCGTGCGGCATCGCGTTCAGTTGATCGGCGTTGAAGATGCGCCAGCGCGCCAGGCGTTCGCGCAGCAGGGCCAGCGGGTGGCGGCGCAGCGTGAGGCCGGTGGCGTCGTAGTCGAACAGGATCTCCTCGCCCTCGCGGGCCGGCAGCAGCGTGAGCTGGGCCTCGTGCACGGGTGCGCCGCGCAGCAGCGCCGGGGCCCGGTGGCGTGCGGCCGCCTCCCAGACCTGCTGGCGGCGGTGGCCGGCCAGGGATTGCAGTGCGTCGGCGGCGGCCAGCACATCGAGTTCGCGCCGGTCCAGCGCGGCGCGCAGCGACAGGTCTTCCACATCTGCGAAGGGGCCGGCGGCACGGGCTTGCACGATGCGTCCGGCGGCTTTCTCGTTGAAGCCCTTGACCAGGCGCAGGCCCAGGCGCACGGCCGGCTGGCCCTGCCTGGCCGGCCGGGCCCGCACGCCGGGCGCATCTTCCAGCGCGGCATCCCAATCGCTGAACGACACGTCGGCCGCGCACACGGCGATGCCATGGCGCACCGCGTCCTGCACGAGCTGGGACGGCGGGTAGAAACCCATGGGCTGGGAGTTCAGCAACGCGGCCAGGAAGGCGGCCGGCTCGTGGCACTTGAGCCAGCTGCTGGCATAGGCCAGCAGCGCGAAGCTGTAGGCGTGGCTCTCGGGAAAGCCGTATTCGCCGAAGCCGCAGACCTGCTTGTAGATGCGTTCGGCGAATTCGAGGCTGTACTCCTTGTCCAGCATGCCCTGGACCAGCCGGTCGCGCCAGGGCGTGATGTCGCCCTCCTTCTTCCAGGCGGCCATGGAACGGCGCAGTCGGTCGGCCTCGCCAGCGGTGAAGCCGGCCGCGATCATGGCCAGTTGCATGACCTGCTCCTGGAAGATGGGCACGCCCAGGGTGCGCTTCAACGCAGGCTCCAGCGCCGGCTTCTCGTATTCGATCGGCAGCTTCTTGTCGCGCCGCTCCCGCGCCTTCAGGTACGGATGCACCATGCCGCCCTCGATCGGCCCGGGCCGCACGATGGCCACCTCGACCACGAGGTCGTAGAACTCCCTGGGCTTGAGGCGCGGCAGCATGGACATCTGCGCCCGGCTCTCGATCTGGAACACGCCGACCGTGTCGGCCTGGCAGATCATGTCGTAGGTCTCGGCATCCTCGATGGGAATGCGGGCCAGGTCCCATTGCCGGCCGCGCAGCGGGTTCACGAAGTCCAGGCAGCGGCGCAGCGCCGTGAGCATGCCCAGCGCCAGCACGTCGACCTTCATGAGGCCCATGCGCTCCAGGTCGTCCTTGTCCCACTGGATCACGGAGCGGTCCTTCATGGATGCCTTCTCGATGGGCACGAGGCTGGTCAGCCGTCCTTCGGTCAGCACGAAGCCGCCCACATGCTGGCTCAGGTGGCGCGGAAAGCCGCGCAGCTGTTCGGCCAGCAGCACCCACTGCAGCACGCGGCGTGGATCGATGTCGATCTTGAGCGCCTCCAGCAGCACCGGCAGGCGCTCGTCGATCAGGCCAGGGTCGAACCAGTGGTGCTCCTTGGCGAAGGCATCGACGAGTGCCGCCGGAATGCCCAGTGCCGCGCCCACGTCGCGGATCGCGCTGCGGCGCCGGTAGCTGATGACCACGGCGGCGATGGCGGCACGGTCGGCGCCGTACTTCCGGTAGATGTACTGGATCACCTCTTCGCGGCGCTCGTGCTCGAAGTCGACATCGATGTCGGGCGGCTCGTGCATGCGCTCCTTGCTGATGAAGCGCGCCATCAGCGGATGCGACAGCTGCGGATCGGCCGCCGTGATGCCCAGGCAGTAACAGACCACCGAATTGGCGGCCGAGCCGCGGCCCTGGCACAGGATGCCCAGGCGGCGCGCCTCGCGCACGATGTCGTGCACGGTCAGGAAGAACATCTCGTACTTGCAGTAGGCGATGAGTTCCAGTTCCGTCTCGACCTTGTCCCGGATGTCGGGGGGCATGCCATTCGGATAGCGCAGCCGCTCGGCCTCGGCATAGGTCAGCCGGCGCAAGGCTTCGGTGGGCGAGAGCCCCGGGGGGAGTGCTTCTCGCGGGTAGTGGTAGGCGATCTCCTTCAGGTCGAACCGGCAGCGTTCGCGCACCGTCTCGGTCGCTGCCAGCAGTTCTTCCGGATAGATCTGCCGCAAGGTCACGCGCGAGCGCAGCCGCCGCTCGGCATTGGGTTCCAGCGCGAAGCCGCACTCGGCCACGGGCTTGCCCAGGCGCACGGCGGACAGCACGTCGTGCAGGGGCTTGCGCGCACGCGCATGCATGAGCACGCCGCCGGCCGCGACCAGGGACACGCCGGTCAAGGCGGACAGCTGGCGCAGTTGGCGCAGCCAGAGCGCGTCGTCGGCTGCGCCGACGAGTTCGACCGTCAGCCACAGCCGTGGGCCGAACAGCGCATGCAGCCGGCGCAAGGTGGCGCGCAGCCGCAGCGGGTCCGGCGCGGGGTGGCGGTCGGGCACGCAGAGGATCTCGCAGTTGCGCAGCGAAGCCCAGTCGTCGTCCCAGCCGATGCGGTAGTCGCCCTTGTCGACCTCCTGGTGCCGGCGCGCGTGCGAAATCAGTTCGCACAGCTGGCCCCAGCCCACCAAGTCGTGCGGCAGCACCACGAGGCGGCAACCGGGCAAGGCGAACTCGCTGCCCGGGAGGAACCGGAAATCACGCCTGTAGACCTGCCCGGTCTTCTGCTCCGCCCCTTCCAGCATGGTCTCGTAGTCCTTGAGCGCCATGTACGCACGCACCACGCCGGCCACGGAGCACTCGTCGGTCAGCGCCAGCCCGCGGTAGCCCAGGCGGTAGGCCCGCACCACCAGTTCAGCCGGATGCGAAGCGCCGCGCTGGAAGCTGAAGTTGCTCAAGGCATGCAGCTCGGTGTAGTCGCCCAGCGGATCCGCCATGTCGGACACGGGCTGTGGCAAGGGCCATTTCCAGGGATCGCGTTCTTCGTCCTTCTCCTGGGCATTGCGCGAGGGATCAGGCATAGGCGCCCTGCAGGAACCAGCGCGGTTCGGCCTGGCCGCTGTGCGGCCGCTCGCTGTACAGCCACAGCAGACCCAGTTTTGCGCTGCGGGCCAGCCGGTAATCGCGCATGGCAGGCTGGGCGGCGTCCAGGTCCCACCACCCCGCCCCATCCACCCGGCGCGGCCTGGCCAGCAGTTGCAGCGGACCATGGAAGACGGGTTGGCCCTGCCGGTCCATCTCCAGCGGCAAGGGCTCGCGCAGCAGCCAGGCCGGGTACAGCGCGGCGTCGGGCGCCAGTTCCTCGGCGGCCGGCGCGCCGCCCTGCTGCGCCTCCTGTGCGTGCACCCAGCGCTGCATGCACTCGGGCCGGTGGTCGGCCACGAGCCGGGGCACCAGCACGCGGTCCGCGCCCAGGCGCGCGGCCAGGCGCTCGACCAGTGCGTGCAGGGGCTCGCCCTGCTGCTGCTCCTCGGGCAGCAGGCTGGCGTTGGCACCCGGCAGCGGCGCCACCTCCAGCGTGCGCAGACGCAGATGGTTGGCCGGCGCGGCCAGGCTGCGGTGCTGCAGGTGTTCGAGCAGCAGCCGGCACAAATGCGCCATGTCTTGCGTGGGCCGGGCCGTGCGGATGGGCAGGCGGTCCAGGCGCGGCAGGCTGCGGCCGTCGATCCGGCGCAGGTCGTGCGTCCATTCCAGCTCCAGCGCCAGCACCCCGCGCTGGCCCGCGCGCAGCCAGGTGTGCAGCGCATCCAGCAGGCGCTGGCCGGTCCACAGCAGTTCGGGTGCCGCGGTGGCGATGGCGGGCAACTCCAGGTTCTGGTCGAACACGGGCGGCAGCCGGCACCAGTCGTAGGTGACCGGGCGGGCGCCATAGGCCTGGTCCAACGCCTCCAGCAAGTCGGCGCCGAAACGGCGCGCCACGCCGGCACGCGGCAGCGCGCGCAGCGCGCCGAAGCTACGGCAGCCGGTGCGCTCCAGCACCGCCAGGGCCGGCGCCGCCGCGGCAAGCGTGTCCAGCGGCAAGCCGTCCGGCAGTCGGGCCGGTGGCTCACGGTCCTGGCGTTTCAGCTGCAGCAGCGCCAGCGCGACCGGGGCCGTACCGGCACGTGCCCAGGCCCTGCAGGCTTGCAACGCACCGGGCTGCAGCAGTTGCCGCAGCAGCGCGCGCAACCCACCCCACAGCCGCAGCGTGCCCGACACCTCCAGCAGCACGCAGCCCTGGTCCACCGCCACACGCGGCGTGAAGCGCAGCGCCTGCCAGCACCAGGGCTGCAGCTGGTCTTCAGGCGGCCACAGAGCGATCCAGGTCATGCCGATCCAGTTCATGGCGGGTCTCGGCCGGCGCCGCCGGCATGTCCATGGGCCGTGCCGGGTGCGCACGGCGGCGCAATGCCAGCAGCGCGGCCAGCGCCGGTGCCTCGCTCGGCAAGGCCAAAGCCCGACCCATGGGCGGCCCGCGGCGCTTGAACACCAGCACCTGCATGGCGCCCTCGCCCTCGCTCTCCAGCCGCAGCCGCAACGGCGCCGGCGAAGACTCCGCCTGCGCCGCAAGCGGCCGGAACGCGAACAGCGGCTTGCCGTGGTCCAGCGCGGCCAGGTGCAGGCGGCGCAGCCCGTCGGCACGCGCCCGGGGCAGCCAGGCCAGCACGGCCGGCACGTCGGCGCAGCGCACGGCCTGCTCGCTGGCCCACAGCAGCGCCTTGTCGTCCGCGGGCCGGACCCACAGCAGGCGCGCGGCCGGCAGGCCCTGCGCGGCCAGCGCCGGCGCGAAGGGCTGCAGGCCCTCGGGCCCACCGACCAGGGCCACGGGGCCGCGCGCCTGCGTGGCCAGGCGCGCCAGCGCGGGCAGCAGCAGCCGCCAGTCGTGGCAGGCCCCCTGCACCCCAGAGGGCTGCAGCAACTCGGTGAGCCCGGCCGCGGGCCAGCCGCCGCCGGGCAGCTCGGCGTCCAGCAGCGCATGGCCGCTGGGCAGGGCGGCGGCCGGGGCCAGGCCCAGCGCATCGCCGCGCCAGACATCGGCCCGCTGCGGAAGGAAAGAGGACGCCATGGGATTTGCACATACTGATGATTTGTACAGCATTATCCAGCCCGCGCCCGACCGGTCAAGCGGCTGCACTGTCTTATGCATGTCACACCTGGCACATGCCCGGCACAGACAGCAGCGGCGCCACGCGATACGCGCCATAGAATCAAATGAGAAACGTTTTCAGTAGCATCCTGCCCCATGCAGCCCTCCCACCCCGAGTCCGTCGGCTCCCTGTACGCCGAGCACAGCAGCTGGCTGCAGACGCTGCTGCACCGCAAGCTGGGCTGCCCGCACAAGGCCGAGGACCTCACGCACGACACCTTCCTCAAGGTGCTGCTGTCGCAGGCCTGCGCCGCGCTGCGCGAGCCACGCGCCTTCCTGACCACGGTGGCGCACGGGCTGGTGGTCTCGCACTGGCGGCGGCTCGAGCTGGAGCGCGCCTACCTGGACGCGCTGGCCACGCAGGGCCAGTACCTGGCCGGCTCGCCCGAAGAGCAGGCACTGGCGTTCGAGGCGCTGCAGCAGGTCGACACCCTGCTGGCCGGCCTGTCCACCAAGGCACGCCAGGCCTTCCTGCTGGCCCGGCTGGACGGCCTGGGCTATGCCGAGATCGCGGCCGAACTGGGCGTCTCCGACCGCATGGTCAAGAAATACATGGCGCAGGCCATGCACCGGCTGCTGCTGAACCAGCATGCATGAGCAGGCGGCCGATGCCGTGCTGCGCGAGGCGGCCGAATGGTTCGCCACCCTGCAGGATGACCGGGCCGACGAAGGCCAGCGCCAGCGCTGGCGCCATTGGCTGGCGGCCGACCCGCGCCACCAGGAGGCCTGGGCGCGCGTCGAGGCACTGGGCCGGCAGTTCGACCAGCTCTCGCCGCGGCTGGACCGCCGCGCCACGCGCAGCGCCTTCGGCCAGCTCGACCGCAGCCGCCGCCGCCACATGAAGCTCATGGGCGTGGCCGCCGGCACGGGCGTGCTGGCCTGGGCCGGCCTGCGCGACCAGGGCTGGCAGCGCTGGACGGCCGACCACGCCACCGCCGTGGGCGAACGCCGTGAGGCCCGGCTGCCGGACGGCAGCCGCCTCTGGCTCAACACCGACAGCGCCGTGCGCCTGTCCTTCGACGGCCAGCAGCGCCAGCTGCAGCTGCTGCGGGGCGAACTGCGCATCGACACGGCGGCCGACCCGCAGCAGCCCGCGCGTCCCTTCGTGGTCGCGATGGACGCGGGCTGGCTGCGCCCCGTGGGCACGCGCTTTGCCGCCCGGCGCGAGGGCAATGCCTGCCAGGTGGCCGTGTTCGAGGGTGCGGTGCGCGTGCAGCCGCGCACCCAGGCGCAGGGCCTGCTGCTGCCGGCCGGCGAGCAACTGCGCTTCGACGCCCGGGGCACCGGCACCCCCGAGGCCGCCCCCTCCCATGGCGATGCCTGGACGCGCGGCATGCTGGTGGCCGACGGCATGCGCCTGGCCGATCTGGCGGCCGAACTCGCGCGCCACCGCCACGGCCATCTGGCCTGCGCGCCCGAGGTGGCCGAACTGCGCGTCGTCGGCGCCTACCCGCTCGACCAGCCCGAGCAGATCTGGCAGGCGCTGGAGCACAGCCTGCCGGTGCGCGTGTTCCGCCCCCTGCTCTGGTTCGTCCGCATCGAAGCGGCCTGACATGGAACCACCCCGTTTGGCCGGCTCACTTTGTGCAGCCATCCGACGCCCGTGCAGGGGCCGAGCCCGGGCACACAGGGTCCAGTGGACCGTTGGTGCCTGGCGCGGGGCAGGGCCACCGGACCGGCGCGGCCTGCCAGGCCTCCCCGGCCTCCCCGGCGGTCGGGCGGCGCCCGTTGCGCGGGTGCACGCGCATGGCCTGCTCCGCGGCCGTTCGCCCCGCGGCCGGCGCGCCGGCTTCGTGTTCTACGGGTGGCACGCCGGCGCGATGGACCGCTGAAATGCGCGCCCGCCTGAGCGCCTGCGCCCTGCTGCTGGCCACTGCCTCGGCCTGGGCACAGACCGGCGCAGCGGCGCGCGACTGGCGCATCCCCGCCGGCCCGCTGGGCAGCGCGCTGGCCCAGCTCGCGGCCGAGGCCGGCGTGCTGTTCTCGGCCGACGCGCGTCTGCTGGACGCACGCACCACGCCCGGCCTGCAGGGCCGCTACGCCCTGCCGCAGGCCTTCGGCCAGCTGCTGGACGGCACGGGCCTGGAACTGGTGCAGGACGGCCCGCGCTACACGCTGCGCCCGGCAGCGGCAGCGCCGCCGCCGCTGCCAGCACCCCGCATGCCGGAGGCGGCCACGACGCCCACCGTGCTGCCCCCCGTGACGGTGCGCGCGCCCGCCTTCACCGACGCGCCGGCCTACACCAGCACCGCCGCGCCGGCCCTCACGCGCAGCGGCACGCCGCTGCAGGAGCTGCCGCAGTCCCTCACGGTGCTGACGCAGGACTTCATCGCCGACCTCGCGGTGCAGAACATCGCCGAGCTGCTGCGCTACGTGCCCGGCGTCGGCGCGGCCCAGGGCGAGGGCAACCGCGACACGCCGGTGTTCCGCGGCATCAGCACGACGGCCGCCTTCCTCGTCGACGGCCTGCGCGACGACATGCAGTACTACCGCGACCTGTACAACGTCGAGCGCGTCGAAGCCCTGCGCGGGCCCGACGCCATGCGCGTGGGCCACGGCGCCGTGGCCGGCCTCATCAACCGCGTGAGCAAGGCCCCCGACGGAACGGAACGGCGCGAACTGACCCTGGCCACCGGCAGCGACCAGCAGCGCCGCGTGACGCTGGACGCATCGCAGGTCCACGGCGCCGACCTGGCCTCGCGCCTGAACCTGCTGTACGAGGAATCGGGCGGCTGGCGCGACGGCTTCCAGCTGCGCCGCCTGGGCGTGAACCCGGTCGTGCGCTGGCACCTGCCGGGCCAGGCCCGCTTGACCGTCGGCTACGAACACTTCCAGGACCGGCGCACGGACGACCGCGGCATACCCTCCTGGAACGGCCGCCCGCTCGACACCGACCGCACCACCTTCTTCGGCGACCCCGACGAGAGCTTCACCTGGGTGCGCCTGAACGCGCTCAACGCCCAGCTCGAAGCCGACCTGGGCGATGGCCTGCGCCTGCAGAGCCGGCTGCGCCATGCCGGCTACGACAAGTTCTTCCAGAACGTCTTCGCCGGCAGCGTGCGCGAGAACGCAGGCCAGCGCGAGGTTGCGCTGCTGGCCCACAACAGCCGCATGCGGCGCCAGAACACCACCAGCCAGACCGACCTGGGCTGGTCGTGGAACCAGGGCGCCATGCAGCACCGGCTGCTGGCCGGCATCGAGCTGTCGCGCCAGGCCGGCGACAACCGGCGCGAGACCGGCTTCTTCGCCAATGGCGCCACCACGCTCTACCTGCCGGTCTCGCAACCCACCTTCTTCACGCCGCTGTCCTGGCGCAGCCGGCCCAGCGACCCGGACAGCCGCAGCGAGGCGCACCAGCTCGCGCTGTACCTGCAGGACCAGATCCATCTCGCACCGGGCTGGCAGGCCACGCTCGGCCTGCGGCACGACCGCCTGTCGGTGGACATGCAGGACTTTGCACAGCGCCGCGCGCCGTCCAGCCGCGACCGGCTCTGGTCGCCACGCGCCGCCCTGCTCTGGCAGCCGCAGGACGCGCTCTCGCTGTACCTGGGCAGCAGCGTGGGCTATGCGCCGCGTGCCGGCGAGCAGCTCATCGCGCTGACACAGGACAACCAGGCCCTGCGCCCGGAACAGTTCGTCAACCACGAAGTCGGCGCCAGGTGGCGCCCGCACGCCGACCTGCAAGCCAGCGCCGTGCTCTACCAGCTGGACCGCCGCAACGTGAGCGTGGAAGACACCGCCACCAACACCCAGACCTTCATCGACGGCCAGCGCACGCGCGGCCTGGAGCTGGGCCTGTCCGGCAGCTGGCGGCCCGGCTGGCAGGTCATGGGCGCCTACGCCTGGCAGGACAGCCGCGTGCGCAACGCCCTTTCGCCGGCCGCACCGGCCGGCGCGGTCATGCCGCATGTGCCGCGCCACAGTTTTTCGCTGTGGAACCGCGTGGCACTGAACCCGCAGTGGGCGCTGGGCCTGGGCGCCAGCCTGCGCGGCATGGTGTTCGCCAGCACCGACAACAGCGTGCGCCTGCCGGGCCATGCGCGCGTGGACGCGGCGGTGTTCTACACCCCCGCCCCCGGCCTGCGCGTGCAGCTCAACGTGGAGAACCTGCTGGACAGGCGCTACTACGCGTTCGCGCACAGCAACAACAACATCATGCCGGGCGCGCCGCGCACGCTGCGGCTGGCGCTGAGCACGGCGTTCTGAGGCGGGGCTGCACGGCGGTTCCCTTTTTGGCGTCTTCGTGCGGCAGGCGATGAAGAACGCCCGCCGAGACGCACCATGCCCGCCACCATCTTCCCGCCGCGCGCCCCCTGCACCACCGAGCTGACGCAGCGCGCATTGGCCATGCTGCAGCGCAGCCACAAGCGCCCCACGCTGCTGCGCGTGCACCTGCTGGAAAGCCTGATGGCCCTGGACACCGAGAAAGGCGGGGCCACGGTCGACGAGCTCTACATCCATCTGCAGCAGCGCGGCACGCCGATCAGCGTGCCCAGCATCTACAAGGTGCTGGCCGAACTGGTGGCGGCGCAGGCCATCGACCGCCATTCCGTCGAGCAGGGGCCGACCGTTTTCGTGGTCCGGCGCGCCGCGCACATGACGCACTTGGTGTGCACCGGCTGCCAGGCCGTGCGGAGCCTGGAGGCATCGGCACTGCGCAAGCGGCTGCTGGCCGCCGCAGCCGCCGAGGGCTTCGAGGTGCAGGACATGGTGTTCACGCTGCGCGGGCGCTGCAGCGCATGCGCCGCAGCGCCGTGTCGACCAGGCCGACGGCCGGCGACGCAGGCTGGCCGACCTGCACCGCGCTGAACGGTTGTCCATTTTTTTTTGCGGCCTGCGGTTCCCTTTTCCGCCACCAGTGCGGCAGGCATTCGAGCAGCTGTCGAGCAGCCTCCTTTCCATTCAACGCCAACAGGAAGACACCATGCGCCGAAACACCAAGATCCCCAGAAGCCTGCGCAGCGCAGCCCGCAGCACCGGCCCCGCCGTGGCACTGGGCATGTCCACCGTGATGCTGATGCCCCTGGGTGCGCTGGCCCAGACCACCTCCAGCGGCGGCACGCTGAACGAGGTCAAGGTCCAGGCCACCAGGATCGATCCGAACCCGAACGCCGAGGTCGGCGTGCCCTACAAGGCCAAGTCCTCGGGCGACGCGCGCCACACGCGCCCGCTGGCCGAGACGCCGCAGACCATCTCGGTCATCACCGCCGACGCCATCAAAGATTCGGGCCAGACCGACCTGGCGCAGATCCTGTTGGCCACCCCCGGCGTCACGCTCGGCGTGGGTGAGAACGGCAACATGTTCGGCGACAACTACTTCATCCGCGGCCAGGCCGCCAAGAGCGACATCTTCGTGGACGGCCTGCGCGACCCCGGCATGAACACGCGCGAAAGCTTCGCGATCGAGCAGGTCGAGATCACCAAGGGCCCGAACTCCAGCTTCGCCGGCCGCGGCTCTTCCGGCGGCGCGGTCAATGCCGTCACCAAGCAGGCCACGCTCGACTACGACTTCAACCGCGCCAGCATCGGCTTCGGTACCGACAAGTTCCAGCGCCACACGGTCGATCTCAACCGTGCCGTGAACGACAACCTCGCCGTGCGCATCAACGCCCTGTGGGCCGACCAGGACGTGCCCGACCGCTCCCCTTCCAGCCGTGAGCGCAAAGGCCTGGCGGTGTCGGGCCTGCTCGAGGTGAGCAAGGACCTCTCCGTCACGCTCGACTACTACGGCCTGCGCGCCAGCAACCCCTACTACGACGCAGGCGGCTGGCTCACCGGCACCGCCGGCAACCGCGTGCCCGGCACCGTGATGCCGCCGCATGCGCAGGATGCCGACTTCATGAAGTCCGACTCGGACACCGCCACGGCGCGCGTCCAGTGGAAGATTTCGCCCGTGCTCTCGCTGGACAGCCGCACGCGCTTCGGCCGCACCAAGAATGCCTACGCGTTCAGCACCGGGAACTACAGCACCACTGCCCACGACGGCAGCAACGCCGGCACGAACCCCGCCACGACGGGCGCCGCGGTCATCGACGAAGTGCACAGCCGCTGGCAGGACGTCAAGTACTTCGCCCACCAGGACAGCCTGCGTTGGGACACCGACCTGGGCAACGGCCGCAAGAACGAATTCGTGGCCACCTTCGAATACTCCGACCACCGGGTGGACCAAGGCGCCTACATCGCGACCAACAGCAATGCCGCCAACTGCAAGACCACCGCGGGCGTGGGCGCGAACAACGCGTATTGCATGACCACGTTCGGTCCGGACGGCACCATCACGCCGCTGGCCAACATCCAGTCCCTCAAGGGCGTGAGCTGGGCGAAGAACGGACAGAACTACGACTGGAACATCAAGACCGTCGCGCTCAGCGCCATGGACACGATGGACTTCACCGACCGCTTCACCGGCTTCGCCGGCGTGCGGCTGGACCGCATCCTGAAATTCAACGCCCAGACCATGAACGCCACCACCGGCGCGGTCACCGGCGACTACGAATACAAGAAGACGCTGGCGAACTTCTGGGGCGGCCTGAGCTACAAGCTGACCCCGCAAGGCATGGTTTACCTCGGCTATGGCACCGGCCAGGACATCAACGGCGGCGAACCGGATTCGGGCACCAACCCGGGCTACGGCGGCCTCGTGACGTCGACGCTGGACGGCAACCTCAACTCCAAGCCGGAAACGACGCGCAACTTCGAGCTCGGCACCAAATGGAACCTGCTGAACCAGAAGCTGCTCGCCACGGCCGCGGTGTTCCGCACCGAAAAGTCGGACGTGATGGAGGGCGTCAGCCAGGCCGAAGGCGCGCAGATCGGCACCTTGAACACCGGCGGCTACCGTGTACAGGGCGTGGAATTCGGCCTGGTCGGCAATGTGACGGACAACCTCACGGTGCAAGCCGGTGCGGCCTTCATGAAGTCCAAGATCACCAAGTCCAACGCATCGCTGAGCAATGGCACCGGCCGTCTGAACATCGGCCAGCGCCTGGGCAACTTTGCGGACCAGACGTTCAACGTGCAGGCCAAGTACCAGTTCACGCAGGCCTTCAGCTTTGGCGCCATCGCGCGCCACGAGAGCTACCGCTGCGGCGGCCAGCCGGACACGGCAGCGGCCTACTCCACCACCGGCACCGGCGCTGCCGCCACCGTCGCCGTCAGCTGCACGCAGCGCGTGCCGGGCTTCACGGTGTATGACCTGTTCGCCAGCTACCGCATCAACAAGAACTTCATGGTGCGCGGCACGGTGCTCAACGTGGCCGACAAGGACTACTACACCGGCGCCTACCGCTCCGGCAAGTGGCTCACGATCGGCGACAAGCGCCGCGTGATGGCCTCGCTGGAAATGGATTTCTGATCCGCAGGGTGCGACATCGCGGCCGGCACCTCCCCTGCCGGCCGGTCCGTGCAAGCAGGCATGGCACGGCCCGCTTGCGCGACACTCGCCGACGTGCGGCGCGCGACCCCCGGTCCCGGCGCACGGGCTGCCCGATGCGGCGAAAGAGGACGACCGATGCTGTTGACGATTGAGAACGTGCTGGCGCCTGAAGAAGTCCGCCAGTTCCGCGCCCACCTGGACCGTGCCTCCTGGGAGGACGGCGCCGCCACCGCCGGCAGCGCCGCACGCCAGGTCAAGCACAACCAGCAGGTCGGTGCGCTGGACGCGGTCGGCCTGCAGCTGGGCGAGCACCTGCTGCGCCGGCTGGGCGAGACACCGCAGTTCGTCTCGGCCGCGCTGCCCAGGCGCATCCACCCGCCCCGCTTCAACCGCTACGCCGGTGGCGGCCAGTACGGCGCGCACGTGGATGCGGCGATCATGCAGCTGCCGGGCGGCCAGAGCCTGCGCACCGACCTGTCGGCCACGCTGTTCCTGGCCGAGCCCGACGCGTACGAAGGCGGCGAGCTCGAGATCGAGGACGCCTACGGCGTGCAGTCGGTCAAGCTGGCCGCAGGCAGCCTGGTGCTCTACCCGTCCACCAGCCTGCACCGCGTGACGCCAGTGACCTCCGGTGCGCGCGTGGCGGCGTTCTTCTGGGTCGAGAGCCTGGTCGAGGACGACCGCGCGCGCACGCTGCTCTACGACCTCGACCAGTCCATCCAGGAGCTCAGCACCACGCTGTCCGCGCAGGACCCGCGTGTGCTCAAGCTCATGGGCATCTACCACAACCTGGTCCGGCGTTGGGCCGTGACCTGATCCTCCGAAGGAGACCTCCATGAAGACCCTTTTCACGCGCGCCCTGCCCCTGGCGCTGGCCATTCCCCTGGCACTCATGGCCGGCAACGCCATGGCCCACGGCAACGTCACCTGCACCAAGTACCCCAAGGCCGAATGGCGCCCGCACACCGAGCTGCAGGAAAAGCTCGTCAAGGACGGCTGGACCGTGCGCCGCATGGAAAAGACCGACACCTGCTACGAGGTCTACGGCAAGGACCCGCAGGGCAAGCGCGTCGAAGCCTTCTTCGACCCCAAGACCTTCGAGCGTGTCGAAGAAAAGTGAACTGAAGATCTGGGACCTCCCGGTGCGCCTCCTGCACTGGGCGCTGGTCGTGTGCGTCGCCACGGCCTGGTGGACCGGCGGCCGCACCGACGGCTGGCACGAGAACTTCGGCTACGCCGTCGCCGCCATCGTCGCATTGCGGCTGGCCTGGGGGTTCGGGCCGAGCCGCCACGCACGCTTTGCCCACTTCGTGCGCGGGCCCCGCACCACCTGGGCCTACGCCCGCACCGTGTGGCGCAGCCAGGCGCCGCGCTTCCTAGGGCACAACCCGCTCGGCGGCTGGATGGTGCTGGCGCTCCTGGGCAACTGCGCCACGCTGTGCCTGTCGGGCTGGCTCTACACCACTGACTGGCTGTGGGGCTATGGCTGGCTCTACTGGACGCACTTCGTGCTGGGCTGGTCGCTGGTCGGCCTGGCCACGCTGCACCTGGCCGGCGTGGTGTTCACCAGCTGGCAGCACCGCGACAACCTCGTGCGCGCCATGCTCACCGGGCGCAAGCCGCGGCCCGGCCCGCACGATCGACGCTAGCGGTCGGATTTCCGAACGGGCGGCCGGCTGGCGAACGGTCCACCGAACGCCAGGCCGGGGCACGCCCTGAAGGCCCCCCATACAAATCAATGACTTGAACGCCGATCCCTCGTGAACGGTGGCTGGCACGCGAACTGCCATGTCCTTGGTGTGCGCCAAGCACCAAGGCACAGCCAACCGTCCATTTTGAGGAGTTAGCGTTCGATGAAACGATTCTGTCCACCCCGCCTGACCCCGGTCGCCGCCATCGTGGCCTCCGTCGTCCTCGCTTGTGCTGCCGGGGTCATCCATGCCCATGGCGGTGATCCAGACCAGGTCTACGCGGTCCAGATCCCCTACGCGTCGGAAGACCAGCTGTCCAAGTTGACGGCGATGCTGGACCACCCCTACGTGGACCAGAAGACCCGCGTCGTCCACGCCGAGATCAGCGACACCGAACTCCATGCGGTCGAGGCGCTGGGCATCGGCGTGCAGATCGACGTGGAGGAGACTGCGCGCATCAAGGACTTCATCGCATCGCGTTCGCGCGACCAGGCCTCCGGCGCGCTCAAGCGCTCCTCGCGCGAGCAGCCCAGCTCGGTCGCCGACGGCACCCACGCGTGCTACCGCACCGTGGAGCAGACCTACGCCACCTTCGACGAGCTCAAGGCCAAGTACCCGAACCTGGTGCAGCTCAAGACGCTGGGGCCGGCCTGGATGAAGACGCAGATCAAGGATCCTACCGTCGTCAACAACCAGTACGACAACTCCTGGTCCAGCTACACCAGCCTGCTGGCCAAGTTCGTCCCGCAGAGCCTGCTGCAGCGCTTCAACCTGTCGCTGTTCCCGGCCCAGCCGCACGACGTGCGCGCCATCGTCGTCGGCAACTTCGCCAAGCAGGAGGGCAAGGAGGTGCCGCGCATGGTGTGGACCGGCGGCATCCACGCCCGCGAGTACGCCCCGCAGGAAGTGGGCACCAAGTTCATCGAGTGGCTGCTGGACAACTACGGCAAGGACCCCAACGCCACGATGATGCTGGACAACAACCAGTACCACTACATCATCCACAACCCCGACGGCCGCAAGCTGGCCGAGCAGGACCGCGCCGCCCGCCAGCGCAAGAACACCAACTACCTGACCGCGCTGTGCACCACGGGCACCAATGGCCAGCTCAGCTCGGGCGTCGACCTGAACCGCAACTACCCGTTCGGCTGGGCCACCGGCGGCGCCGGCGGCTCGGACGGCAACGTCTGCGGCGAGACCTTCCGCGGCACCGGCCCGGCCTCCGAGCCCGAGACGCAGGCCGTGCTGAACTACGTGCGCGGCACCTGGAACCAGGCGCAGTGCAAGTGGGAAGGCGGCGCCTTGCCCGACGGTCGCAACAAGTGGGCGGTGGACAGCACGGGCAAGGCGCTCGTGGGCACCCCCGGCCCCTACTGCAACCCCGAGAACCGTGCCAACAACGGCAGCGGCGAGCTCGACTGGCAGACCGGTGCGTCCGAGGACTATCCGGGCGGCATGTTCGTCGACCTGCACAGCAATGCGCGCGCGATCCTGTGGCCCTGGGGCGTGGAGCGCGCCGAGAACGGCTTCAACACCCACACGCCCAACAACAAGGGCATGGCCGTCATCGCGCAGCGCCTGGCCTACCACAACAACTACTCGTCGCAGCAGCTGCTCAGCTACAACACCGAGGGCACGACCAAGGACGCGTTCTACGGCTTCCTGGGCGCGCCCTCGTACACGGTGGAGATGGGCCGCTCGTTCTACGAGGACTGCGGCGTGTTCGACCGCGAGACCTATCCGGAGAACTTCAACGGCTTCCACTACATGAGCCGTGCGCTGCACCGCGTCTACCAGCTGCCGTTCGGCCCCGACACCGTCGACGTGAAGGTCGAGCAGACCGCTGCCGTGCCCGCCGGCACGAAGGTGAACGTCTCCGCGCTCGTGGACGACAACCGCTACCGCTACAGCAACGCGGGCCAGTCCACCATCCTGCCGCCGCCCTACCCGGTGGTCTACAACATCCGCGACGCCAAGGTCTACATCGACCAGATGCCCTGGGAGGCCGGGGCCCAGGGCAAGCCGCTGGAGCTGGGCACCTCGGACCAGGCCAAGTCCGACTTCCCTGACGCGACCAAGCGCGCCTTCGGCCAGATCGACACGACCGGCCTGGCCCCGGGCCGCCACATGGTCTATGTGCAGGGCACCAACAGCGACGGCAAGCCCGGCGCCGTGTCGGCCGCGTTCCTGGACGTCGCCGAAGCCAAGAGCAGCGGTGGCGGTGGCGCCGTCGGTGGCCTGGCCGCCGCGCTGGCCGGCCTGGCTGCAGTGGCCCTGCAACGTCGCCGCAAGCAGTCCGCCGCCAACGGCGCCTGAGCCCCGTCCAAGCGCCGGGCCTGCACTGCGGGCCCGGCAGCCCACCAGAACGATTTCGAGGAAACCACATGCATTCCCGCAACACCTGCGCGCTCTCGGCCCTGGCCCTGGCCGCGTCCACCTTCCTGGCCGCCTGCGGCGGCGGCGGCAGCGATGACCCGGCCAACCCGCCAGGCACCTCGCGCGAAGTCACCGGCTACGTGCTCGACCGCGGCCTGAACAACGCGACCGCCTGCCTGGACCTGAACGACAACCGCGCCTGCGATGCCGGCGAACCGTCGGCCATGACCGCCAACGGCAACTTCAAGATCACCACCACGCAGGCCGCCGACGCCGTCGTGCTGGTGCAGGCCGGCACCGGCAGCACCACGTCCGAAGGCCCGGTCGTCGCGCCCTATGTGCTGAGCGCGCCGCTGGGCCGCCATGCCGTCATCTCGCCCTACACCACGCTGCTGCAGTCCGAGGTCGACTCGGGCCGCTCGGCCAACCTGGCGCAGGCCGAGGAGACGCTGCTGTCCTTCCTGGTCGGCTCGGCCGGGCAGGTCGGCGGCATCCAGCTCTACGACAACTACGAGGCGGCCGCAGGCACCACGGCCAGCGCGGCGCAGCAGAAGATGCTGGCGCTGGGCCAGCTGCTCACGCGCGGCTTCGCCGAGGTGGGCGCCAGCGTGGGCGGCGGCAGCCGCGCCGTCTTCGAGGCCTACGCCGCCGTGGCGCCGGGCTCGCTGCAGCAGCTGCTCTACCAGATCCCGTCCACGCTGACGCCGGAGCAGCGCGAGTCGCTGTTCCTGGCCACGCGCGACAGCCTGGTGCCCAGCGCCGCCACGCTGGCCGGCGTGGCCAAGGCCAAGGCTGCCACCGCGGCCCAGCCCATCGAGGGCGCCTGGGTGCGCACCGACGGCACGACGCGCGAGGTGTTCCTGTTCGGTGGCGACGGCACCTTCGTGCACCAGGTCATCGCCACGCCGGTCGGCGCCAACTACGCCTTCGACAACGGCCTGGGCTACCGCTACGGCCGCTACAGCCTGAGCGGCTCCACGCTGTCGCTGGAGCTGATCGAGGCGGCCAATGCGCGCGGACCCGCGGCCGGCGCGCACACGGCGACGGTGGCCGGCAACGCCATGACGCTGGACGGCACCAGCCTCACCCGCGTGGCCAGCGCCAGCAACGCGCTGGTGGGCGGCTGGGTGCGGCCCATGGGCCTGAGCCGGCCCGAGTACATGGTGCTGCTGGAGGACGGCACCTACGCGCACAGCACCTTCTACTACCAGAACGACCGCCAGACGGGCACCGCCACCGCGCTGGAGACGGCCCGCAACGTCGGCGTGCAGATCGGCAGCTACGCCACCAGCGGCGCCAATGCCGATGTGGTGGAGTTCGGCGCCACCACCATCGACTTCAACGGCAACCTGTCGGTGCCCAGCAACCCGGGCGTGGCGCACATCCAGGCCGACGGCAGCCTCTCGCTGTCGGGCCTGCGGCTGGTCAAGCTGGGCAGCACGCTGGGCGCGCAGGCCGTCACCGGCTTCAGCGAGGCCACGCGCTCGCGCATCTGGTCGGGCCGCTACTTCAGCCGCACGGTCTCGGGCTCGGGCAACAACGCCGTGGTCGAGTACCTCTACGTCAAGGGCCCGGCCACGGTGCAGGCGTTCGGCAACGTGCCCACGGCCAGCGGCGCGGCCTGCCCAGCGCTGGCGGCACCGTTCGCCAACATCGACCCGTCCGACGGCATCCTGAAGCAATTCGTGATCGGCACCGGCACCGGCGCCGCGGCGGCCTATGCGCAACGGCGCATGAGCTACGGCACCCCTGCCAGCTTCACGACGCTGACGCCCGTGGTGCGGCCCACCGACGCCACCGCCCGCTGCACGGTGCCGTTCTGAGCGCCTGAGCACGCACCGCCGCCGCGCGGTGCATTGCCCGGCCGGTGCGCGTGGACAGCCCGCGCACCGGCCCGGCATCCGACATGCTTTCCACGTCTCCATGCGACCCTTTTCCCTGATCCCGATGCTGTTCGCCGCCGCACTGGCATGGCCGCACGGCGCGCCCGCCATGGCCGGCGAGACGCTGCGCAAGATCCAGCAGACCGGCACCATCACGCTGGGCCACCGGCAGTCGTCCGTGCCGTTCTCCTACTACGACACGCGCAAGCAGGTGGTGGGCTATTCCCACGACCTGTCCACCGCGGTGTCGCAGGCGGTCCGGCGCGCGCTGCAGCTGCCCGCGCTGACCACCAAGCTGGTGCCGGTCACGGCGCAGAACCGCATCCCCATGGTGGTCAGCGGCAACGTCGACCTGGAGTGCGGCTCCACCACGCACAACCAGGAGCGCGCGCGCCAGGTGCTGTTCTCGACCTCGTTCTTCGTCATCAGCACGCGGCTGATGGTGCACCGCGAGGCCGGCATCCAGGACTTCAGGGACCTGGCCGGCAAGCGCGTGGTGGTGACCTCGGGCACCACCTCCGAGCGGCTGATCCGCACCTTCGCCGAATCGTCGGGCCTGAAGTTCCAGATCCTCACCGCGCGCGAGCACGAGGAGTCGTTCGGCGCCCTCGAACGCGGCCAGGCCGACGCCTTCATGATGGACGACGCCCTGCTCTACGGCGAGCGCGCCAAGGCCCAGCAGCCGCTGGACTGGATCGTCGTCGGCACGCCCATGACGCGCGAGGCCTACGGCTGCATGATGCGCAAGGACGATGCGCAGCTCAAGCGCATCGTCGACCAGGAGATCGAGCGGTTGATGCGCTCCGGCGAGCTGCTCGCGGTCTACCGCAAGTGGTTCGAGCGGCCGATCCCCACCAAGGGCCTGAACATGAACTGGCCGCCGTCGCAGGACGTGCTCGACCTGTTCCAGAACCCCAACGACAGGCCGCTGCAGTGACCTGTCCATCCCCACCGGATTCCTTCCATCGGCGCGCCTGCGCGCCACCAACCTGCGAGCCCACCATGAAACTCCGTGCCCTTCCCCTGATCTGCGCATTGCTGGCCGCTGCCGGCGCCGGCCAGGCCCAAACCACCGACACGCTGGCCAAGGTCAAGAGCTCCGGCACCATCGTGCAGGGCGTGCGCGAATCCTCGGGCGCCCTGGCCTACATGCTGGGCACCGGCGTCTACACCGGCTTTCACTACGACGTGTGCGCCAATGTCATCAGCGACGTGCGGCGCCAGCTCGGCCTGTCGGAGCTGACGATCCAGTACCAGCCGGTGACCTCGGCCAACCGCATCCCGCTGCTGCGCAACGGCACGGTGGACATCGAGTGCGGCTCCACCACCAACGACGCCAACCGCGCCAAGGAAGTCGCGTTCGCCAGCACGCTGTACGTGGAGGAGGTGCGCATCGCCGTGCGCGCCGACTCGGCCATCCAGTCGGTGGCCGACCTCAAGGACAAGACCGTGGTCACCACCACCGGGACCACCTCGGTGCAGCTGCTGCGCCAGAACAAGCGCGCCCAGGGCCTGAGCTTCCGCGAGATCGCCGGCAAGGACCACTCCGACAGCTTCCTGCTGCTGGAATCGGGCCGCGCCGACGCCTTCGTGATGGACGGCCAGATCCTGGCGGGCAACATCGCGCGCTCCAAGAACCCCAAGGGCTTCAAGCTGGTGGGCGAGCCGCTGTCGGTCGAGCCGATCGCCATCATGCTGCGCAAGGACGACCCGGCTTTCAAGAAGGCTGTGGACGACAGCATCGCGCGCCAGGTGAAGGACGGCACCGTGGCCAAGCTCTACGACAAGTGGTTCGTGCAGCCGATCCCGCCGACCGGCGCGTCGCTGAACATGCCGGCATCGCCCGCCACGCGCGCGGCCTGGGCCAACCTGAACGACAAGCCCAAGGAAGCCTACACCGTCGACTGACGCGGACCTGCCCCGGAGAGCGCCATGGCCCCCTCTTGCGCACGCGCCCTGACCACGGTGGCCCTCGCCAGCGTGGCGATGGCCGCACTGCAGGCCCTGCCGGATGCCTGGCAGCAGGCGCTGCGCTACGAGCGCGCCGCCGTGCTGCAGGGCGAGCTCTGGCGCCTGTGGACCGGGCACCTCGTCCACCTGGGCTGGGTGCACTGGGCGCTCAACGCGCTCGGCCTGCTGGTGTACGCGCTGCTGGCCGACCGGCCGCCGGCACCGCTCACGCTGCTGCGCCAATGGTTCGTGCTGGCAACCGGCATCTCGCTGCTGTTCGTGGCGCTGGTGCCCACGCTGGCCCACTACGTCGGCCTGTCGGGCGTGCTGTACGGGCTGTTCCTGCTGGCGCTGTGGCCGGGCGTGCGGCGGCTGGACCCGGTCAGCATCGCGGCGCTGTGCACCGTGGCGGCCTGGCTGGGTGCGCAGCTGATCCGCGGGCCGGACCGGCACGAGATGGCGCTGGTGGGCGGCGCCATCATCGTGCAGGCCCATGTGTTCGGCCTGGCCTGCGCGGCGCTGATGCTGGCCGCGCCGCAGCGCCTGCGCAGCGGGCGCCACCACGGCCGCGCCGGCTGCCGAGGGGCCCTCACTCGTCCCTGGGTTCGGACGGGGCGACGCTGATGCCGTAGCGGCGGATCTTGTCGTTCAGCGTGGTCTTGGCCACGCGCAGCGCGCGCGCACTGCGGGCCAGGCTGCCGTTGTTGCGCCGGAGCTCGTCCAGGATCAGCTGGCGCTCGTAGTCCTCCACCGATTCCGACAGCGAGCGCGGCGACACCAGCGCGCTGGAGGCGTGCTGCAGCGTGGCGCCCAGCAGCGGCGTGGACACGCCCAGCGCGATGCAGTCGGCCAGGTTGCGCAGCTCGCGCACGTTGCCGGGCCATGCGTAGGCGGCCAACCGCTCCAGCAGCTCGGGCCCCACGGGCGGCACCGGCCGGCCGAAGCGGCTGGCGGCGAGCACGAAGAAATGCGCCAGCAGCTCGGCGATGTCGTCGGTGCGCCGGCGCAGCGGCGGCAGGTCCACGGTCACAACGTTGAGCCGGTAGTACAGGTCGAGCCGGAACTGCCCGCTCCTGGCCTTGTCGACCAGGTTCTCCTTGGTCGCCGCGACCACGCGCACATCGACCGGGATGGAGGTGTTGGAGCCCAGCCGCTCCAGCCGGCGCTCCTGCAGCACGCGCAGCAGCTTGACCTGCATGCCCATGGGCATGCTCTCCAGCTCGTCCAGGAACAGCGTGCCGCCGTTGGCATGCTCGATCTTGCCGATGCGGCGCTTCTGCGCGCCCGTGAAGGCGCCCGCCTCGTGGCCGAACAGTTCGCTGTCGAGCAGGTTGTCGGGCATGCCGCCGCAGTTGAGCGCGACGAAAGGGCCTTTGCGCCGGCCCGACAGCTCGTGCAGCGACTGCGCCACGAGTTCCTTGCCGGTGCCGGTCTCGCCGTGCACGAGCACGTCCACGGGCGAGCCGGCGATCTCGGTGATCAGCCGCCGCACGGCCTGCATGCCGGCGGACGAGCCCACCAGCCGCGCCAGCCCGTCGCCGGCCGCAGGCGGGGGCGCGGCCCGGGCCAGGTTGGCCCGCAGCGCCAGGCGGCGCTTGTCGAGCGCGCGCCGCACCGAATCGACCAGCTTCTCGGGCGAGAACGGCTTGGTGATGAAGTCGTAGGCGCCCTCGCGCATGGCGTCCACCGCGAGGTTGATGTCGCCATGGCCGGTGATCATGATGCAGGGCAGTTCGGGGTCGACGCTGTGCGCGTACTTGACCAGGCTCAGGCCGTCGCTCTTGGGCAGCCGCATGTCGGTGACCACCACGCCGCGGTAGCCCGGCGTGATGATGGGCAGCGCGGGCTCGGCGGCGTCCAGCGCGCGTGAACGGATGCCCGCCAGGCTCAGCGCCTGGCGGCAGGCCAGCTGCATGTCGGGGTCGTCCTCGACCAGCAGCACGGTCATCTCGTCATCCATCGTGGGGTTCTCCTCGTTGTGGTGCGCAGGGCAGGTAGATGCTGAAGCAAGCGCCGGGCCCGTCGCGGTTCCAGGCCCGCAGCGCGCCGCCGAAGTCCTGCACGATGTCGCGCGAGATCGTCAGGCCCAGGCCCAGCCCTTTTTGCTTGGTGGTGTAGAAGGGTTCGAACAGGTGCGAGGCGAAGTCCGGCGGCAGGCCGCAACCGGTGTCCTCCACGTCCAGCCGCAGGCAGTAGGCGCGGCCATCGGCGGCGGTGGCCTCGTGCGCCGATGGTGCGCGTTCCGCCACCAGCGTGAGCTGGCGCAGCGGGGCATCGGCCATCGCGTCGATGGCGTTGCCGACCAGGTTCACGAGCACCTGCTCGAGCCGGTGCGCATCGCACCAGGCCGGCAGGTGTTCGCCGGCGGTCCGATTGTCCACCGCCACGCCCAGGTGGGCCAGCTGCGTCTGGTACAGGAACAGCGCGTTGGCGATGGACTGGCCCACGTCGATGGTGCTCAGCGAAGGCTCGGTGCGCCGCGCGAAGCTGCGCAGCGGATGGATGATGGTGCCCATGCGCTCGGTCAGCCGGGCGATGATCTCCAGGTTCTGCTGCACGCTTTCCAGGTCCTGGCGCTTGGCGAACTCCATCGCGTTGCCCGCGAAGGTGCGCACGCCGCCCAGCGGCTGCGTCAGCTCGTGCGTGATGCCCGCGGCCATGCGGCCCAGCACCGCCATCTTGCCGGCGTGCACCAGCTCGCCCTGGGTGGCGCGCAGCGTGGCCTCGGTCTGCTTGCGCTCGGCCACTTCCTTGACGAGCTGCGCGTTGGCCAGCGTCAGCGCCGCCGTGCGCTGGCCGACCTTGTGCTCCAGCGAGAGGTTGGCCTGCTCGAGCAGGCGCTCGGATTCGCGCCGGTGGCGGTGGATGCGCCGGCGCTGGGCCATGAACAGCACCACCAGGATCAGGAAGGCGGCACCGGTCGCGGACACGGCGCCGGCCAGCACCGCCTCCTCGCGCGCACCGGCCACGTCGGTGAACAGCATCACGCGCCAGTCCATGCCGTTGATGCTGCGGCCCGAAACGATCTGCGCGACCTCCTGGAAGCCGAAGTAGCGGTTGGCCTGCGCCAGGCTGCCATGGATGGACAGGGTCTCGGGGTTGACCTTGAGCTGCACGGGCAGCGGAAAGCGCTGCAGGGGCATGCGGTTGTACATGCGGCTGAGCTGCAGGTCGACGCGGCGTTCGATCGGCATCTCCTGCAGCGTGGTGTAGGTCCAGGCGGGGTCGGACGACAGGATCACCACGCCGTTGGTGTCGGCCAGCAGCGCGGGGGCGCCCAGCATGTCCCAGATCTGGTTGATCGGGTCCAGGTTGATCATGATCACCGCCACGCCCACCACCTTGGCGCCGTCGCGGATCGGGTGCGAGACGAAGTACGCGGGCCGGTTGCCGACCAGGCTGATCGCGAAGTGCCGCCCGACGCGGCCCGACAGCGCCTCCTGGAAGTAGGGCCGGAACGAGAAGTCCTCCTCGGGCAGCGTGTCCATGCGGGTGCGGGCGCTGGAGGCCACGATGGCGCCGCGCTCGTCCAGCACGTAGATGGCGATGCCGCCCATGAAGGCATTCAGGCGCTGCAGGTAGCGGTCGGCCCGCTCGCGCACGGCGGCGCGGTGCGGCGCATGGAACAGGCGCTGGATCTCCTCGCTGAGCTGCACCGTGGCGGGCACGTCCTCCAGCCGCTGGATCATGCCCTCCACCGCGGAGGAGAACAGCTCCAGCCGGTGGCGCACGTCGGCCTGCAGGTTGTCCACCGCGCGGCGCTCGAAGCTCAGGTAGCCGAGCGCGCCGCTCAGGCCGACGAAGACGAGCGCGGCCAGCCATGCCGCGCCCTTCAGCGCGGCATGGCGGATCGGGGAACGCAGCGGGGGACTTGCCTGCCCGGTACCGGAGTCTTCAGCCCGAGGGCTCTTCATGTTCACCTTGGCGTGGGGCCGAATGTGGTGCGTTCGCGCGGGAGTCACACGGATGCAGCAAATCGTGTGCCCGGCCGGCCTGCAAAAGGATGCAACTGGACCACAGGATGGTCGCGCACGCTATCGGTGCACATACCGATGGTCCGGCCATGCGCGCGCCGCAGACCGGCCGCGCGGCCGATAAAATCCGCGGCTCCCCACGTACAGACCGCCGCCACCGCCAAGGTGCGCGCCGCCTCGCCATGTCCCTGCTCGCCCACCAGCTCGAACTGCTCGCGCCCGCCCGCGACGCCGACATCGGCATCGCCGCCATCGACCACGGCGCCGACGCCGTCTACATCGGCGGCCCGGGCTTCGGCGCCCGGGCCTCGGCCGGCAACCCGGTGCAGGACATCGAGCGCCTGGCGCGCCACGCGCACCGCTTCAACAGCAAGGTGTTCATCACGCTCAACACCATCCTGCGCGACGACGAGCTGGACGGCGCGCGCCAGATGGCCTGGGACGTCTACCACGCCGGCGCCGACGTGCTGATCGTGCAGGACATGGGCCTGCTGCAACTCGAAGGCATGCCACCCATCCAGCTGCACGCCAGCACCCAGACCGACATCCGCACGCCCGAGAAGGCCCGCTTCATGCAGGACGCCGGCTTCTCGCAGATCGTGCTGGCGCGCGAGCTCACGCTGCAGCAGATCCGCGCCATCCACGCCGTGCTCGATCCGGCGCGCAGCCAGCTGGAGTTCTTCGTGCACGGCGCGCTGTGCGTGGCCTACAGCGGCCAGTGCTACATCAGCCATGCCCACACCGGCCGCAGCGCCAACCGCGGCGACTGCTCGCAGGCCTGCCGCCTGCCCTACCAGGTGGTGGACAGCAAGGGCCGCTTCGTCGCGCACGACAAGCATGTGCTGTCGATGAAGGACAACAACCAGTCGGCCAACATCGCCGCGCTGGTCGATGCCGGCATCCGCAGCTTCAAGATCGAAGGCCGCTACAAGGACATGGCCTACGTCAAGAACATCACCGCGCACTACCGCAGGCTGATGGACGAGCTGATCGAGGCGCGCGAGAACGATCCCATGCATGCGCCGCTGGCGCGCGCCTCCAGTGGCCGCACCAGCTTCACGTTCACGCCCGACCCGGACCAGAACTTCAACCGCGAGTTCACCGACTACTTCGTCAACGGCCGCAAGGACGACATCGGCGCCTTCGACACGCCCAAGAACCCGGGCCGTGCGATCGGCTGGGTCACGCAGGTCGGCCCAAACTGGGTGGAGATCGAGACCACGGACGCCGCCACCCTGCTGCACAACGGCGACGGCCTGTGCTACTACGACCTGCAGAAGGAGCTCGTAGGCCTGGC
This sequence comes from Pseudorhodoferax sp. Leaf274, assembly GCF_001422445.1. Classification (GTDB taxonomy): domain Bacteria; phylum Pseudomonadota; class Gammaproteobacteria; order Burkholderiales; family Burkholderiaceae_C; genus Pseudorhodoferax. The sequence continues at coordinate 26,378 of NZ_LMNA01000028.1, read as the reverse complement.
CGTCAACCGCGCCGAGCCGGCCAGCCCCACCAAGCTGAACCGCTGGCGCGTGTTCCCCAAGGACGATCTGGCCGGCCTGCGCGACCTGCGCCAGGGCACCGAGGTGAACCGCAACCGCGACATGGACTGGGTGCGCATGCTGGACAAGAAGTCCAGCGAGCGCCGCATCGGCGTGTGGGTGCGCTTCGGCCAGACCGCGCAGGGCTTCGTGCTGCAACTGACCGACGAGGACGGCCACCAGGCGCAGGCCACGGCGCGCCACGCGCACGAACCGGCACGCGACGCCGAGCGCGGTCTCTCCAGCCTGCGCGAGCACCTGGGCCGCTTCGGCGCCACCGACTTCGCCCCCATCGACATCGCGATCGACCTGGCCCAGCCCTGGTTCGTGCCGGCCTCGCTCGTCAACCAGCTGCGCCGCGAGGCCTGCGAGCGGCTGGAGGCCGCACGCCTGGCGGCCTACCAGCGCCCGCAGCGCGCCGCCGCGGTGGAGCCGCCCGTGCCCTACCCCGAGGACACGCTGACGTATCTCGCCAACGTGTTCAACGACCAGGCCCGCCGGTTCTACGCGCGCCACGGCGTGAACGTGATCGCCGCCGCCTACGAGGCGCACGAGGAGGAAGGCGAGGTCTCGCTCATGATCACCAAGCACTGCGTGCGCTTCTCGCTGTCGCTGTGTCCCAAGCAGGCCAAGGGCGTGACGGGCGTACAGGGGCAGGTCAAGGCCGAGCCGCTGGCGCTCATCAACGGCAAGGAGAAGCTCACCCTGCGCTTCGACTGCAAGCCCTGCGAGATGCACGTGGTGGGCAGGATCAAGCGCGCCGTGCTGAACGAGGCCCAGGCGCAGCCGATGACCTTCTACAAAACGCGGCCGGACGCGCAGGCGGCGCACTGACGCGGGGCTGGCCCCAGGGCCTGCGGCACCGCCAGCTGCGCCGGGCGGGTCGCACCGGCCGCTGCATACGCCCCCTGGCAAACCCGAAGCTGCGTACACCGCAGTAGGATGGCGCCGGCTCCGGGGCGCCATGCCCCGGCGCACGTCGCAGCACACCCCGAAGGAGACTCCGCATGCCGTTCGCATTCCGCCCCACCACCTTCATCGCGCTCGCCGGCCTGGCCCTGGCCGGCAACGCGCTGGCCCAGGAACAGGTCGTCAAGATCGGCCACAGCGGCCCGCTGTCCGGCCCCAACGCCTACGCCGGCAAGGACAACGAGAACGGCGTGCGCCTGGCCATCGAGGATCTCAACGCGAAGAAGATCGCCGCCGGCGGCAAGACGCTGAAGTTCGAGCTCGTGTCCGAGGACGACCAGTGCGACCCCAAGCAGGGCGTCGCCGTCGCGCAGAAGTTCGTCGACAGCAACGTCAAGTTCGTGCTCGGGCCGTACTGCTCCGGCGTGGCGATCCCGGCCTCGCGCCTGTACGACGGCGGCGACGTGGTGATGTCCACCGTGGGCACCAACCCCAAGGTCACGCAGGGCGGCTACAAGAACCTGTTCCGCATCATCGCCAGCGACAACCAGATCGGCTCGTCCATGGCGGTCTACGCGGCCCAGGTGCTCAAGGTCAAGAAGGTCGGCGTGATCGACGACCGCACGGCGTTCGGCCAGGGCCTGGCCGACGAGTTCGTCAAGGAGGCCGAGAAGCAGGGCCTCACCGTGGTGGGCAAGGAGTTCACGACCGACAAGGCGACGGATTTCTCGGCCATCCTGACCAACCTCAAGGGCAAGCAGCCCGACGTGATCTTCTTCGGCGGCTACGCGCCCCAGGCCGCGCCCATGACGGCGCAGATGAAGCGGCTGGCCATCACGGCCAAGCTGCTGGGCGGCGACACGCTGTGCAGCCCCGAGATGGGCAAGCTCGGCGGCGACGCGGTGAACGACACGGTGTTCTGCGCGCAGGCCGGCGCCATGGCCAAGGACGGCAGCCCGGCCGCGGCCTTCCGCACCAGGTACAAGGCCCGCTTCAACCAGGACGCCGACGCCTACGCCCCCGCCTACTACGACCAGACCATGTTCCTCGGCGAGGCCATGGGCAAGGCCGGCAGCACCGATCCGCTCAAGGTGTCCGACTACCTGCACAAGAACACCCACCAGGGCGTGGCCGCGAGCTACACCTACGACGCGCAGGGCAACCTGCAGAAGGCGCCCGTCACCGTGTCGACCTTCAAGGCCGGCAAGATGTCGCCCCTGGCCAGTTACTAAGCCCACCGACGCCGAGCCATGCACCGCATCCAAGTCATCGATTCGCACACCGGCGGCGAACCCACGCGCGTGGTGCTGGCCGGCTTCCCGGACCTGGGCCAGGGCAGCATGGCCGAGCGGCGCGCGCTGCTGGCGGCCGGGCACGACCGGTGGCGTGCCGCCACCGTTCTGGAGCCGCGCGGCAGCGACGTGGTGGTGGGCGCGCTGCTGTGCGCGCCGCAGGACCCCACGGCCGCGGCCGGCGTGGTGTTCTTCAACAACAGCGGCTACCTGGGCATGTGCGGGCACGGCACCATCGGCCTGGTGGCCACGCTGGCGCACCTGGGCCGCATCCAGGCCGGCGCGCACCGCATCGAGACGCCGGTGGGCACCGTCACGGCCACGCTGCATGCGGACGGCAGCGTCAGCGTGCGCAACGTGCCGGCCTACCGGCTGCACCGTCAGGTGGCGGTCGCGCTGCCGGGCCACGGCACCGTGCGTGGCGACGTGGCCTGGGGCGGCAACTGGTTCTTCCTGGTGGCAGACCACGGCCAGCGCGTGGACGGCGGCAACCTGGCAGCGCTGACGGCCTACACCGCGGCGCTGCGCCTGGCCCTCGCGGCCCAGGGCGTCACGGGCGCCGAGGGTGCCGAGATCGACCACATCGAGCTGTTCGCCGACGACCCCGAGGCCGACAGCCGCAACTTCGTGCTGTGCCCCGGCAACGCCTACGACCGCTCGCCGTGCGGCACCGGCACCAGCGCCAAGATCGCCTGCCTCGCGGCGGACGGCAAGCTGGCGCCCGGCCAAGTGTGGCGCCAGGCCAGCGTGATCGGCAGCCGGTTCGAGGCCAGCTACGAGCCCGGCGCGCACGGCCAGGTGATCCCCACCATCCGCGGCCGCGCCCACCTGAGCGCCGAGGCCACGCTGCTGATCGAGGATGACGATCCCTTCGGCTGGGGCATCCGCCCCTGAGCCGCGGGCCATGGACGCCGACTGCATCGTCATCGGCGCCGGCATCGTCGGTGCCGCCTGCGCGCGGGCGCTGTGCGCCGCGGGCCTGGACGTGCTGGTGCTCGACGACGGCCAGCCCGGCGCCACCGCAGCCGGCATGGGCCACCTGGTCGCGATGGACGACAACCCGGCCGAACTCGCGCTCAGCAGCGCCTCGCTCGCGCAATGGCGCGACTGGGCGCCGCGCCTGCCCGCCGCCTGCGAGGCGCGCGCCTGCGGCACGCTGTGGATCGCCGCCGACGCCGAGGAGGCGGCCGAGGCCGAACGCAAGCAGGCGCGGCTGGCCGGCGCCGGCGTGGCCAGCCGCTGGCTCGACGCACGGGCCCTGCACGCGGCCGAGCCGGCGCTGCGGCCCGGGCTGGCCGGCGCGCTGCAGGTGCCGGGCGACGGCCTGGCCTACGCCCCCGCGGCGGCGGCCTGGCTGCTGCGCGAGGCCGGCCCGCGCCTGCACCGCGAACGCGCGCGCGCCATCGCGCTGCAGGGCGACGCGGTGCAGCTGGCCGATGGCGGGCAGCGCCGCGCGCCGCACCGGCTGCTGGCCTGCGGCCTGCACGCCGCCGCGCTGTGCGCCGATGTGGTGCTGCGGCCCAAGAAGGGCCACCTGCTCATCACCGACCGCTACCCCGGCACCGTGCAGCACCAGTTGGTGGAGCTGGGCTATGTCAAGAGCGCCCACCATGCCGAGGGCGACTCGGTGGCCTTCAACGTGCAGCCGCGGCCCACGGGGCAGCTGCTGGTCGGCTCCTCGCGCCAGTTCGACACCGTCGACGCCTCGGTCGAGCAGCCCCTGCTGGCGCGCATGCTGCGCCGTGCGATCGGCTACCTGCCGGCGCTTGCCGACCTCAACGCCATCCGCAGCTGGACTGGCCTGCGCGCCGCCACGGCCGACGGCCTGCCGCTGCTGGGCGCGCACCCGCGCCACGAAGGCCTGTGGCTGGCGCTGGGCCACGAAGGCCTGGGCGTGACCACCGCACCGGCCAGCGCGGCGCTGCTGGCCGCCCTCATCACCGGCAGCGCCCCGCCGCTCGACCCCCTGCCCTACGCGCCGGCGCGGCTGCTCGGGGGCGGCGGATGACGACGCACATGGCGGCACGCATCGCCCTCGTGGTCGACGGCCAGGCCGTCGAGGTGCCGGCCGGCATCTCGGTCGCCGCGGCGCTGCGCCATGCCGGCAGCGGCGCCACGCGGCGCAGCGTGGGCGGCACGCTGCGCGCGCCGGCCTGCGGCATGGGCGTGTGCCAGGAGTGCCGCGTCGCCATCGACGGCCAGCGCCGGCTGGCCTGCCAGACCCTGGTGGCCGCCGGCATGCGGGTCGCCACGGGCACCGCGCCATGATGATTGAACACTGCGACGTGGCCATCGTCGGCGCCGGCCCGGCCGGGCTGGCGGCGGCCGAGGCCGCGGCCTCCAGCGGCGCCCGCACCGTGCTGCTGGACGACAACCCGGCCCCGGGCGGCCAGATCTGGCGCGACGGCCCCGGCGTGCAGCTGCCAGCCATGGCGCGCCGGCTTCGCGCGCGCGTGCAGGGCCATGCCCAGGTGCGCATGTGCAGCGGCGTGCGCGTGGTGGCCGCGCCGGCCGCGGACGAGCTGCTGCTCGAGGACGCCGGGCGCGCCTGGCGGCTGCGCTGGGGCACGCTGGTGCTGGCCACCGGCGCGCGCGAACTGCTGCTGCCGTTCCCGGGTTGGACGCTGCCCGGCGTGACCGGCGCCGGCGGCCTGCAGGCCTTGGTCAAGGCCGGCATGCCCGTGGCGGGTGAGCGCATCGTCGTGGCCGGCAGCGGGCCGTTGCTGCTGGCCGCCGCGGCCACGGCGCGCCAGGCCGGTGCCCAGGTGCTGCGCGTGGCCGAGCAGGCCGGCTGGCCGGCCCTGGCACGCCTCGCGCTGGGCCTGCCGCGCTGGCCCGGCAAGGCCTGGCAGGCACTGGCGCTGCGCGGCGCCGGCTACCGCGCGGGCAGCCATGCCGTGGCGGCGCTGGGCGACGGCCAGCTGCGCGCCGTGCGCCTGCAAGGCCCGGGCGGCCGCACCGAAGAGATCGATTGCGAGCGGCTGGCCTGCGGTTTCGGGCTGGTGCCCAACACCGAGCTGGGCCGCCTGCTCGGCTGCGCCACCGTCGAACGCCATGGCCAGCCCGCGCTGGCCGTGGACGACTGGCAGGCCACGAGCCGGCCGCGCATCCACGCGGCCGGCGAATGCACGGGCGTGGGCGGCAGCGAACGCGCGCTGGTGCAGGGTGCCATCGCCGGCCACGCCGCCGTCGGCCAGGCCCGGCAGGCGCAGACCCTGCGCCCCGCGCTCGCGCACTGGGACCGCTTTGCCGCGCGCCTGCACCGGGACTTCGCGCTCGGCGAACACCTGCGCCACCTGGCCACGCCCGAGACGCTGCTGTGCCGCTGCGAGGACGTGCCGCTCGCCGCCCTGGCCGGTTGCGCCGACTGGACCGAGGCCAAGCTGCAGACCCGCTGCGGCATGGGCGCCTGCCAGGGCCGCGTCTGCGGCGCGGCCGCGCGCGTGCTGTTCGGCTGGGCGCCGCCGGCCCCGCGCCCGCCGCTCGTGCCGGTGCGCGTCGGCACGTTGGCGGGCCTCGGCGGCGATGCCGAGCGATGATGTCCTGATCTGATCGAAACTGGTCCGCGGGGCCGTGGCGCAGGCCGCCTGCACGGGGAACAATCGTGCCATCCCATCGCCAGCGAGAACCGCATGAAGACAAGTCTGATTCTGATCGACGCCCAGGATTCGTTCCGGCACCGCCCGTTCTACGACCCGGCCACGCTGCCGGCCTGGCTCGCGGCGCAGAACGCGCTGATCGCGGCCTGCCAGCAGCGCGGCGTGCCCATCGTGCGCGTGCTGCACGTGGCCGGCCCACAGACGCCCGAGAACCCGTTCGCGCTGGCCTCTGGCCATGTGCGCCCCATCGAGGGCCTGGCCGATTGCACGCCCGCCGCCAGCTTCCACAAGAACCGCCACAGCGCGCTCGTCGGCACCGGCCTGGACGTCTGGCTCACGCAGCAGGGCATCGCCCGCCTGCTCGTCAGCGGCATCCGCACCGAGCAGTGCTGCGAGGCCACGGCCCGCCATGCGTCCGACCTGGGCTGGGCCGTCGACTTCTGCACCGAGGCCACCTTGACCTGGGACATGCGCAACCTCGACGGCTCGGTGCTGCCCGCGGCCGACATCCGCACGCGTACCGCCACCGTGCTGCAGGACCGCTTCGCCAAGGTCGTCGGCGTCGATGAGGCCATCGCACGCCTGGAGCACGCCGCATGCTGAACGTCGGCATCCTCGTGTTCGACGAGGTCGAGGCGCTGGACTTCGCCGGCCCCTACGAGGTGTTCACCACGGCGGTGCGCATGCACGCGCGGCTGCACCCGGGCCAGCCCGCACCGTTCGCGGTGCGCTGCATCGCGCGCGGCCTGGCGCCCGTGCGCGCCCGCGCCGGCCTGCGCGTGCTGCCCGACGCGGATTTCGAAAGCGCCCCGCCAAGCGACCTGCTGATCGTGCCCGGCGGCGTGGTCGACGGCGCCCTGGCCTGCCCCGCCACGATCGCCTGGATCGCGCAGGCCGCCGCCCGCGCCGCCACCGTGGCCTCGGTCTGCACCGGCGCCTTCCTGCTCGCCCAGGCCGGCCTGCTGGGCAGCAGCGGCCCGGTCACCACGCACTGGGAAGACCTGGACGACCTGCGCAGCGCCTTTCCCGCGCTGCAGGTGCAGGGCGGCCCGCGCTGGGTGCCGCACGACGCGGCCGGACGCCTGTGGACCAGCGCCGGCATCAGCGCCGGCCTGGACCTGAGCCTGCACCTGGTCGCGCGCCTGACCGGCCAGGCCCTGGCCGAGCGCACCGCGCGCCAGATGGACTACGCCTGGCGGCCCACCCCGTGAGCCCCCGCCCGGCCGTCCCCAAGGGGGCGTGCCCCCTCGCGACAGGCGAAGGTGCCCCGGCGCCGCGCCAGGCCGAAGCCGGCCCGGCGCTGGGCGCCGCGCCCATCCATGTCGTCTTCGCGCTGCTGCCCGGCAGCCTGATCCTGGACTGGGCCGGCCCGGCCGAGGCGCTGCGCATCGCCAACCAGTGCCTGCGCGCCCAGGGCCGGCCCGAGCGCTTTGCGCTGCGCTTCGCCAGCCCGCAGCCCGACACCGACTCGTCCGTCGGCGTGCAGATCGCCGGGCTGCTGCCGCTGGCCCAGGCGCTGCCGGCCGATCCCGCGGCCAGCACCTGGCTGGTGCTGGTCGGCATGCCGGGGCGCTGCATCGCGGTCGACGACGCGCCGGCCCGCGCGCTGCTGCACTGGCTGCGCGGCCTGCGGCTGGCGCCGGGCCGCCTCGAACTCGTCACGGTCTGCGCCGGCACGCTGCTGGCCGCCCACGCCGGCCTGCTGCCCGGCCACCGCGTGACCACGCACCACCACCACCTGGACGAGTTGCGCGCCGTCGAGCCCGCCTGCGAGGTGGTGGACAACCGCGTCTTCGTCGAGGACGCACCGGTATGGAGCAGCGCCGGCGTGACCACCGGCATCGACCTCGTGCTGCACCGCATCGCCGAAGCCTGCGGCGAGGCCATCGCCGCCCAGGTGGCGCAGACCATGGTGGTGGCGCTGCGGCGTGGCCCGCACGACCCAGAGCTCTCGCCCATGCTGGCGCACCGCGGCCACCTGCACCCGGCGCTGCACCGCGTGCAGGACGCCGTGAGCGGGCAGCCGCACGCCGAATGGAGCGTGCCGCGCATGGCCGGCGTGGCCCATGTCTCGCCGCGCCACCTCACGCGGCTGTTCATGCAGCATGCCCAGGTGGCGCCGCTCGACTACCTGCGCCGCATCCGGCTGGCCGTGGCCCAGCGTGCGCTGCACAACGGGCTGGACGTGGCCCGGGCGGCCGAGCTGGCCGGCTTCGCGTCGGACACCCAGTTGCGCCGCGCCTGGCACCGCTTCGGCCTGCCAGACACGCCGTCGACGCTGCGCACGGACCGCTGACACCGAAGTTTCAGGCAGTTTTCAGGTGGCTTTCAGGACTTCGGCACGGGTTTTCCCGATAGTGCGGGCTGCCCGTTTCCACCGGAGCACCCGCCTTGAACCTGACCGCTTTCGCACCTCCCCTGGCCACCCTCGCGCTGTTCGTTGCACTGGGCCTGGCCTATGCGCTGGCCTGTGCCTGCATCGCCCACCGCTTCACCCGCGTGCGCCCGTCCCGGCACACGCCGCACACGGCGCATCCGCAGCTGCGCGAGCATGCCGTGCAGTTCGCCGCGCGCGACGGCCGCGCCCACATCGACGCGTGGTACCTGCCGGCCGAACCGCGCCAGGGCGCCGTGATCCTCGTGCACGGCAAGGACGCCTGCCGCGGCGAACACGGCAAGGCACCCTCGCTGGCGCTGGCCGAGCGGCTGCGCGACGTCGGCATGTCGGTGCTGCTGATCGACCTGCGCGGCCACGGCAGCAGCAGCCCGGCGCGCCTGAGCTACGGCTGGCACGAACGCCACGACGTGCTGGGCGCCGTGGACTTCCTGCGCGCGCGCGGCTATGCGCCGGGCCGCATCGGCGTGCTGGGCGTCTCGCTGGGCGCAGGCACGGCGGCGCTGGCCGCCGTGGACGAGCCCGCCATCGGCGCGCTGGTGCTGGACAGCGCGTTCGCCAGCTTCGAGCAGATGCTGGGCCGCCAGTTCTCGCGCCTGTCGCGGCTGCCCGGCTGGTTCCTGCCGGGCACGCTGGCGGCCGCGCGGCTGCTGCTGGGCGTGGACGTGCGCCGCGTGCAACCGCTGTCGTGCATGCCGCGGCTGCGCAGCCGTCCGGTGCTCGTGATCCACAGCCAGGGCGACCGCTTCGTGCCCGCCACCGACGCCCACGCGCTGGCCGAGGCCTGCGGCGGCGAATGCTGGCGCACCGACAGCGAAGGCCACAGCGGCTCCTACCGCGCGTTGCCGCTGGCCTACGAGATCCGCGTGGCCAGCTTCTTCGCGCGCCACCTGGACGTGCTGCCGCCGCGGCACCATGTCAGCGCCCACCTGCCCGCCTCCGAGACGCCGCCCCCGCCGCCCCGCCGGCTGCCGCGCCATGCCCCCCAGCCCGCATGACATGAAACCGCCCGCCCGCACAGCGGCCTGCGCGCCGGTTCAGCGCCCTGCCGATGGCGCGCCAGCGCCGTGAACCACTGAAACCCACCACCCCATGCCCGCCTTGCGCTACCTCTGCCTTTCCGACCTGCACCTGGGCGCGGCCTACAGCTGCCTCGTCGGCACCGACGCGGGCGGCCTGCCCGACCCCACGCGCCGCAGCGACACGCTGGCCGCCTTCGGTGCCGCGCTGCGCCAGCTGCTGCAGCGCCTGGTGCCGCCCGGCGCCGAACGCCCCACCCTGATCCTGCTCGGCGACGTGCTGGACATGGGCCTGTCGCCCATGGGCGCGGTGGCCCAGTCCTTCGCCGTGTTCGCGCGCGAGGCACTGGTGGACGCCGACGGCCAGCCCCTGTTCGCGCCGCGCGTGCTGTGCGTGCCCGGCAACCACGACCACCACCTGTGGCGCGCCGCCCAGGACCAGCAGTTCCAGGCCGCGCTGGACACGGGCCGCATTCCGCGCGACCTGCTGCAGCACACCGCGCTCTACGACCAGCCCGACGCGCCGCTGCCGCCCTCGCCGCTGCTCACGCGGCTGCTGCGCAGCGTGCCGGGCCTGGCCGGCATGCGCTGCGACATCGCCTACCCCAACCTCGCGCTGGTCGACGCCGCCGCCACGCGCTGCCGCGTGCTGCACCATGGCCACTACGTGGACCCGATGTACCGCATGGTCTCCACGCTCAATGCACAGCTGCCAGGCCTGGCGCGCACGCCGCGGCCGGCCGATTCGCTGACGGTGGCGCAGCTGGAGGCCGAGAACGGCGCCTGGGTCGACTTCCTGTGGTCGGACCTGGGCAGCGCAGGCAGCACCGGCAAGACGGCCATGCGGCTGTACGACATCATGCGCGACGGTGGCGCCTCGCACGCCTTCTCGCGCAAGCTGGCCACCAAGCTCGTGGCCTGGGTCGGCAAGACCTTCGAGACCAGTGGCCGCGCCGCGCTGGTGCAGGGCATCACGCTGGACCAGCTGGTGCTGGGCGCGGTGGACGCCACGCTGGGCCAGGTGGCGCAGTCCCAGCGCGCCAGCTACGCCCAGACCATGACGGCCGCCGACACGGCCGACCTGGCCTGGTACATCGGCGGCCCGACCCGGCGCCAGCTGCGCCGCACCGGCATCCTGCACCCCGAAAAGCTCGACCTGGGCTTCGTGTTCGGCCACACCCACAAGCCCTTCGAGGACCGCCTGCCCGTGGCCGGCTTCGAGCGCCCCGTGGCCGTGTTCAACACCGGCGGCTGGGTCATGGACCAGCCCACGCTCACGCCCACGCAGGGCGCCTCGATGGTGCTGCTGGATGCCGACCTCAACATGGCCGCGCTGCGCCTGTTCAACGACCCCGTCAACGGCCGCATGCCGCCCGTGCGCGCCGCAGGCGTGGGCGATTTCAGCGACGCGGCCAACCCCATGCTGGCCGCACTCGCCGATGCGCTGGCGCAGACCAGCGGCGCCTGGCAGCAGTTCTCCGGCTGCGCGCAGGAGGCCCTGCAGCAGCGCGCCCGCCAGCTGCTGGACGACTTCTTCGACGCCGAAGCCGCATGAACCACCCACAACGACAAGACACCCGGGAGCCCTCGTGACCCTGCAACCCATCGCCCGCCCGCTGCACGAGATCGGCGCACGCTACACCGCCGTGGTGGTCGGCTCGGGCTACGGCGCCGGCGTGGCCGCCGCGCGGCTGGCGCGCGCCGGCCAGTCCGTCTGCGTGCTCGAGCGCGGCCGCGAGATCCTGCCCGGCCAGTTTCCCGACGGCCTGGCCAACGCGCGCGCCGACATGCAGGTCGACACCGCGCGCGGCAAGCTCGGCGCGGCCGATGGCCTGTACAACCTGCACCTGAACGACGACATGCTGGCCATGGTGGGCTGCGGCCTGGGCGGCACCTCGCTGATCAACGCCAACGTGGCGCTGGAGGTCGATCCGCGCCATTTCGCCACCACCGCCTGGCCCCGGCCCTTCCGCGACGACCCGGCGCTGCTCGCGCCCTACGTGGAGCGCGCCCGCCGCGTGCTGGCGCCCACGCCCTACCCTGAGCACTTTCCCAAGCTCAACAAGCTCGAAGCCCTGCGCAAGTCGGCCCAGGTGCTGAAGAAGCCCTTCTCGCGCCCGCCCATCACGGTCAACTTCGAGGACCAGACCAACCCCTTCGGCGTGCCGCAGCCGGCCTGCACGCTGTGTGGCGACTGCACCAGCGGCTGCAACGTGGGCGCCAAGAACACCACGCGCATGAACTACCTGCCGGACGCGCATGCGCACGGCGCGCAGATCTTCACCGGCGCGCGCGTGCGCCACGTGGCGCGCGAAGGTGCCGGCTGGCGCGTGTTCTTCGAGGCCGTGGCGCTGCGCGGTGCCGCGCCGGGCCCGGCCGCGCCCGGCAGCGTCTACGCCGACATGGTGCTGCTGGGCGCCGGCGCGCTCGGCTCCACCGAGATCCTGCTGCGCTCGCGCGAACAGGGCCTGGCGCTGTCCGACCGGCTGGGCCAGCGCTTCTCGGGCAACGGCGACGTGCTGGCCCTGGGCTTCGACGCCGACTGGGACCCCCAGCCCGCGCAAGCCGACGCGCCCAACGGGCAGGACCAGCGCCGCAACATCAACGGCGTGGGCGCCGGCACCAACCCCGTGCCCAAGCCGCAGCTGCCCGGCCCCTGCATCACCGGCCTCATCGACATGCGCGCCACGCCGGAGCTGGCCGACGGCCTGGTGATCGAGGAAGGCGTGATCCCCGGCGCACTGGCCACGCTGCTCACGCCTGCGCTGTTCTTCAACGAAGCCCTGAACGGCGGCGAGTTCACCTTCGGCGCCGGCCAGGCCAAGGCCCGCCTGCTCGACGCCCAGACCATGGCCGATGCCGTGCAGCACCCCAGCCAGCTGGCCGCCACGGCCTATGCCGGCGCGGTGGCGCGCACGCAGACCTACCTCGTGATGAGCGTGGACGAGTCGGCCGGAGAACTGCGGCTGCAGAACGACCGCCTGCGCATCCACTGGCCCGGCGCGGGCAGCAGCCCCGCCATCGTGCGCGACAACGACTGGCTCAACCTGGCCAGCCAGGCGATCTCGGGCCAGTTCGTGCCCAACCCGCTGTGGAGCCAGCCGCTGGGCAACAAGCTCATCACCGTGCACCCGCTGGGCGGCTGCGGCATGGGCGACGACGCCACGCACGGCGTGGTCGACCACCTGGGCCGCGTGTTCGCCGGCAGCACCGGCACGGCGGTGCACGAGGGCCTGTTCGTCTGCGACGGCGCCATCCTGCCCGGCGCCGTGGGCGTGAACCCGCTGCTGACCATCTCGGCGCTGGCCGAACGCGCGCTGCAGCACCTGTGCGATGCGCGCGGCTGGACCACCGACCAGACGCTGGGCCCGCGCAAGCCCATGCCGGCGCCGGCCCCGCCACCGGGCAAGCACCGCCACTGGTGGCAGCGCGCGCTCGACGTGGTGGAGGACGGCGTGCTGGACGCCGCCAAGAAGGCCGTGGCCGAGATCATCGAACACGACCCGGCGCGCCTGTCGCCGAGCTTCGAGTTCACCGAGACCATGGCGGGCTGGATCAGCACCCAGGCGGTCACCGTGCGCACCAACACCGACCAGCGCCTGGCGAGCGACTACGCCGTGGCGGCCGCCTGGGGCCGTGCGGCGGGCCAGTCCATGGCGTTCGAGCTGACCATCCACACCGACGACCTCTCGCGCCTGCTGGACGATCCCACGCATCCGGCGCACATCCGCGGCACGGTGACCTGCCCGGCCCTGAGCCCGCAGCCCATGGCCGTGCAGAGCGGCGTGTTCCACCTGTTCCCGGTCGATCCGCAGCAGGTGGAGACCTGGACCATGGGCTACGAGATGGTGCTGCTGCGCGAGAACGGCTCGCGCCTGCGCTTCAAGGGCCACAAGGTGCTGCACCAGCGGCCCGGATCCTCGCCATGGACCGACACCACCACGCTGATGGTCAAGGTCTACGACCTCGACGACGCCACCATGCCGCTGGTGGCCCAGGGCCTGCTCACGCTCGGCCTGGAAGACCTGGCCTGGCAGGCCTCCACCATCCGCCTGGCGCCGCCGGCCAACTGGATCGGCGAACTGGAGAACGCCGTGCCGCGCGCCCGCGATGCGATCTCGCAGGTCTACCTGGGCAAATTCGCCGGCTTCTTCGGCACCACGCTGCTGCGCGCCTACGGCGGCCTGCTGGCCGACCTCAACAACTTCCCCGCGCAGGATGCGCCGCACCTGCCGCGCCGCATGCTGCGCGCGCCGCAGCCCGAGGTGGTGCAGGTGCCGGTCGGCGACCCGGCGCGCGGCTTCCAGATCCGGCTCACGCGCTACCGCGGCGGCACGCGCGGCCCGGTGGTGCTGGCGCCCGGCTTCTCGGTGCGCGCCAGTTCGTTCGCCACCGACACCGTGGACCAGAACCTCGTGGAGGCTCTGTGCGCGCGCGGCTACGACTGCTGGCTGTTCGACTACCGCGCCAGCAGCGACTCCGGCAGCCCGGTGGCGCCGTTCACCATCGACGACATCGTGCGCGAGGACTGGCCGGCCGCCGTCCGCACCATCCGCGCCGCCACGGGCGCGGCCTCGGTGCAGGCCATGGCGCACTGCGTGGGGGCGATGAGCCTGCTGATGGCGCTGCTCGACGGCATGCAGGGCGTGCGCTCGCTGATCGCGTCACAGCTCACGCTGCACCCGGTGACCAACTGGCTCAACGCGGCCAAGGCCGACATCGGCCTGGCCCGGCTGCTGGAAGGCTACGCGCCGCTGCAAGGCCGCTTCGACAGCGTGCCCGGCACGACCGACCTGGACCTGACCATCGACACGCTGGCCTACAAGCTGCCCGTTCCCGATGGCGAGGCCTGCAAGAACCCGCTGTGCCGCCGCGTGTTCGCGGTGTTCGGCCCCTCGTGGACGCACAGCCAGCTCAACCACGCCACGCACACGGCGCTAGGCGGCATGTTCGGCACCGTCTCGCTGCACCCCTTCGAGCAGCTGAGCCTGGTGATGCAGCGCGGCAAGGCCGTGGACGCGGACGGCAACGACTGCTACGTGACGCCCGCCAACGCGCCGCGGCTGGCGCTGCCGGTCAGCTTCATGGCGGGCGCGGACAACCAGCTGTTCTTCCCCGAGACCTCGCTGCGCACGCAGGCCTGGCTACAGCGGTACAACGATCCCGCGCTGTACCGCCGTCAGGTGTTCGAGGGGTATGCGCACATGGACCTGTTCGTGGGGCGCACGGCCGCACGCGAGGTCTACCCGTGGATCCTCCAGGAGCTGGACCGGTTCAACTGAGGAGGCGGCGCCGTCCCGTGGCGCGCGCCGCGGCGATGCCCGCGGCCAACAGCAATGCCGAGGTTCCCGGCTCGGGCACCGTGTTGGGTGGCGTGGGGCCGTCTGGCGACAGGGCGATGCTGCCGACGTAGGTCGCCATGGCGCTGCTGTTGGTGCCGCTGGCGGTCAGCGTGTAGCTGCCGGGAGCCAGCACCGGCGTGCTCAGGCGCCAGTTCTCGAACGGGTCGGCCGTGAACGCCTCGCCGCTGAACACCCCCGATGGCCCCGTCAACAGCAGGCTTGTGATGTCCACGTCCTGGCTGGCGCCGACGGCCGAACTGAGCAACACGCTCACAGCCGTCTTCGAGGCCACCGTGAAGGTGTAGGAGTCCGTGAACGCACCCGCCGCAGGGGTGTTGACGAAACCGGTGCTGCCCGAAGACAGGTCCAGCGGCCCGCCGGAGCCGCCCTGCGACGCCGTGCTGGCGCCCCCCAGCGCGATGTTGCCGACATAGGTGCCGGCGGCTGCGCTGTTGGTGCCGGCCGCGGTCAGCGTGTAGCCGCCCGGGCCCAGCGTGGCGCCGAAGATCACCCAGCTTTCGAAAGGGTCGCCGGTGAATGCGGCCGCGTTCACCTGGCCAGACGGGCCGGTCAGGAACACATTGGAGAAGTCGACGTCCTGGCTGCCGCCCACCACCGAACTGAGCAGCACGTTGACGGTGGTCGTCGAGGCCAGTGTGAACGTGTAGAGGTCGGAAAACCCGCCGCTGCCGGGCGTGCGCACGAAGCCGCCGGTGCCCGAGGACAGGTCGACAGGGATCGCCTGTGCGCCGGTGCCGAGGCCCCCGAGCGCCATGGCTGTCGCAAACGCAAGACCGAGAGACAGTTTCATGGCGCGGGATCTCCGGATCTGCAACAGGGGGCCGCAGGATAGCCCTGCCCGGCGGACGCTTGAATACCGCGTTCACGGGACGGGCGCGGCCGGCGGTCCCGGCTGCAGCCTCATCCTGACCTGCAGGCCGCCCTCGTCGCCCAGCAGCGCCTGGATCGTCCCGCCATGGGCCTGCAGCGCGCTGCGCGCGATCGCCAGGCCCAGCCCGGAGCCCCGGCCCGTGTCGCGCGGGTCGATGCGCACGAAGGGCTCGAAGATGGCTTCGAGCATCTGCGGCGGCACGCCCGGCCCGCGGTCGCTGACGACGACCTCGAGCTGCCCGCCCTCGGCCAGGCGGGCCCGCACGTCCACCGCGCTGCCTTCGGCCGTGTGCTTCACGGCGTTGCGGATCACGTTCTCGAAGGCGCGGTAGACCAGGTCGCCGTCGACCTGGGCCACGAAGCGCTCGGGCGTCTCGATGCGCACCGCGCGGTTCCGGGCGCGCGCCTCGAAGTCTGCGTCGGCGGCGATGTCGTGCAGGATCTCCACCACGTCGACCGCGCTGCGCGCGATCGGCGCCGCCGCCGTCAGCCGGTGCAGCGTGAGCATCTCGTCGATCAGCGCATCCAGCCGCTCGGTCTCCCGCTCCACGCGATCGACCATGCCTTCCGCCGGCGCCGAGCCCTGCCGGAGCAGCCCGATCGCCGCCTGGATGCGCGACAGCGGCGAGCGCAGCTCGTGGGAGATGTCGTGCAGCAGCCGGTCGCGCGCGGCGATCATCGCCTGCAGCTGCGCCGCCATGCCGTCGATGTCGTGCGCCAGGTCGGTGATCTCGTCGCGGCGCCCGTTCATGAGCGGCTCGACGCGTGTGCCCAGCTGGCCTTCGGCCATGCGCTGCAGCCCCCAGCGCAGGTGCGCGAGCGGCCGCGAGAGATACCAGGCCAGGAACGCGCCGAACACCAGGCTGGCGAGCACGGCAATGAAGATCGGCACGACAGGCATGCCGCCCACCTTGAACACCGGATCGCCCGGCGGCGGCGTGACCCCGATGAGCCACAGGTAGAGCGCCGTCAACGCGATGCTCGAGATCATGCAGCTCGACAGCACGAGCAGCAGCTTGCGGAACAGGCGCGTGGGCCGCGGCACGGCGTCTCAATCCTTCAGCAGCTGGTAGCCCAGGCCGCGCACGCTCTGGATCCATGAGCGGCCGTCGTCGCGCAGGCCCAGCTTCTGGCGGATGCTGCTGATGTGCACGTCGATGCGGCGGTCGAAGCGCGTGAGCGGCCGGCCGAAGGCGGCCTGCGAGATGTCCTGCTTGCTGGTCAACTGGCCCGCGTGGCGCGCCAGCACGTCCAGCAGGCTGAACTCGGTGCCCGTGAGCTCCAGCGGCGCGCCGTGCCAGAGGGCCTGGCGCGTGCCGGGATACAGCGTCAGCGCGCCCACCGTCAGCGCCTGCGCCGCGTTGGCCGCCCCCGGCTCGCTGCGGCCCCCGGTGCGCCGCAGGATCGCGTGGATGCGCGCGACCAGTTCGCCGGGTGTGCAGGGCTTGGGCACGTAGTCGTCGGCGCCCATGTTCAGGCCGACGATGCGGTCGACGTTGTCGCCGCGCGCCGTGAGCATGAGCACCGGCACATTGCTGGCGGTGCGGATCCGGCGCAGCGCCTCCATGCCGGACAGGCGCGGCATCATGATGTCCAGCACCACGAGGGCGTAGCCGCCGCGCAGCGCCTCGTTCACCCCCGTCTCGCCGTCGTTCGCCACGCGCACGTCGAAGCCTTCGCGGGAGATGTACAGCGACAGCATCGATGTGAGGTCGACGTCGTCGTCGACAAGCAGAACCCTGTGCATCGGCGCGAGTATGGCGCCGATCGGGCTGCGCGCTACCAGACCGGGGCTGGCATTTACCCAGCTTAACGCTGGCTGACCGCAGCCAACAGTGGGCGCTCCTACGCTCGGCGCAGGAAGAAGATCCGATGAAAGCACCCCCCCGTTCCCTGCTTGCCACGCCGCTCGCCGCCTGCGTGGCCTGGAGCCTGGCCGCCTGCGCCACGGCCCCGCCGCAAGACCCGCCGCCACCGCAGGCGCCGCCGGCCTGGCAGGCCGAACTGCCCCATGGCGGCAGTGCCGGCGACCTGCAGAAGTGGTGGCAGCAGTTCGACGACGCCCGGCTCGGCCGCCTGGTGGCGATGGCCGAACGCGAGAGCCCCACGCTCACGCAGGCCTGGGCCAGCATCGAGAAGGCCCGTGCGACGCTGCGCAGCACGCGCGCGCAGGCCCTGCCGGGCGTGAGCGCCAACGCATCGGCCTCGCGCAGCAACCAGCTGCAGTCCGGTGCGGCGGTGGCCACGGGCACGTCGCGCAGCGCCGGCTTCGACGCCTCGTGGGAGATCGACCTCTTCGGCAAGGTGCGCCGCAACGCCGAGGCTTCCGAAGCACGGGTCGAGGCGCGCACCGCCGACTGGCACGACGCCCGCGTCTCGCTCGCGGCCGAGGTGGCCGACACCTACGTGCAATACCGCGCCTGCAACCTGCTCGCAGACGCCTACCAGCGCGAGGCCGGCTCCACGGCCGCGACCGAGCGGGCCACCGCGGCCTCTGCGCAGGCCGGCACCACCGCACCGTCGGAAGCCATGCTGGCGCGCGCGAGCCTGGCCAGCGCGCGCGCGAGCCTGCTGCAGCAACGCACGCAGTGCGGCCTGCTCGTCAAGTCGCTGGTCTACCTCACGGGGGCCGACGAGCCGGCGCTGCGCACGCTGCTCGCTGGCGGCGAGGACCGCATTCCACAGCCGGCCGCGCTGCAGGTGCAGGCGGTGCCGGCGCAGGTGCTGCGCCAGCGCCCCGACCTGGCCGCGCTCGAACGCGAGGTGGCGGCCACGGGCGCCGAGATCGGCGCGGCGCAGGCAGACCTGTACCCGAGCCTGTCGCTCAGCGGCTCGGTCGGCGTGTCGGCCAGCAGCCTCGCTTCGCCGGCCACGCTGTGGTCGTTCGGGCCGTCGCTGTCGATCCCGCTGTTCGACGGCGGGCAGCGGCGCGCGGCGGTCGACACCGCGCAGGCCAGCCACCTGTCGGCGCTGGCCAGCTACCGCCAGGGTGTGCGCACCGTCGTGCGCGACGTGGAGCAAGCCCTGCTGAACCTCGATGGCGCCGCCCGCCGCGCGGACCAGGCGCAGGCGGCGGCGCGCGAGTACCGGAGCTACTTTGTCTCGAGCGAAAGCAACTGGCGCGCGGGCCGCACCAGCCTGCTCACGCTGGAGGAGGCGCGGCGCTCGGCGCTGTCGGCCGAGATCACCGAGATCGCCCTGCAACAGAACCGCGTCCAGTACTGGATCGCGCTCTACAAGGCCGTCGGCGGCGGATGGCAACCCGGCACCCCGGTCGCGCCGCCCCAGGCAGCGGCCGATGACACGCGCAACAAACCATGAGCACCCCGTCCAGACCCCAGATCCCGCGCCGCGCCCTCGCCGCCCTATGTGTCGTGTGCGCCGTGCTGGCGCTCGGCGCCGCCGCCATGCTGCTGCGGCCAGCCGCGGACGCGCCGGCAGCATCCACCCCCGCCAGCGCGATGACGGTCGAGGTGACCGCGCCCGACCGCCGCGACTGGCCCCAGGTCCTGCCCGGCAGCGGGCCCATCGCGCCGTGGCAGGAGATCGTCGTGAGCCCCGAGACCGGCGGCCTGCGCGTGGCCGAGTTGCTGGTGGATGTCGGCGCCGTGGTGCGGCGCGGGCAGGTGCTCGCGCGGCTGGCCGACGACAGCCTGCAGGTCGACCTGCGCAAGCAGCAGGCGGTGGTCGCGCAATCGCGCAGCAGCCTGGAGCAGGCCAGCGCCTATGTGCGGCGTGCCGACGCCGTGGGGGCCACCGGCTCGCTCTCCGACCAGCAGATCGAGGAGTACCGCATCTCGGAGGCGACGGCGCGCGCGACGCTGCAATCGGCGCAGGCCGACCTGGACAGCGTGAAGCTCAAGCTCGCGCAGACGCGCGTGCTGGCCCCCGACGACGGGGTGGTGTCGTCCAGGGCCGGGATCGTCGGCAACGTGGCGAGCGCGGGCACCGAGCTGCTGCGCCTGGTCCGGCAGGGCCGGCTGGAATGGCGGCCCGAACTCGATGCCAACGCCATCGCTGCCGTGAAGGCCGGCCAGAAGGCCGAGTTGACGCTGCCCGGCGGCGAACGCACCACCGGCACCGTGCGCGTCGCGGCGCCGACGCTGTCGACCAACACCGGGCGCGCCACCGTGTACGTCAGCCTGGACGGCGCCAGCACCGCGCGTGCGGGCATGTTCGCCAGCGGGCGGCTCCGGCTGGGCAGCACGCCGGCGGCCACGCTGCCCCAGTCGGCGATCGTCATGCGCGACGGGCGCGCCTACGTCTACCTCGTCGATGGCGGCAACAAGGTCTCGGCGCAGGCCGTGACGACGGGCCGCCGCCAGGACGACCGGGTGGAACTGCTGTCGCCCATGCCCGGCGATGCGCGCGTCGTGGCCAGCGGCGGCGCCTTGCTGTCCGACGGCGTGCAGGTGACGGTGGCGCGGCAGGAGGCGGCGCGATGAACGTGTCATCCTGGTCGATTCGCAACCCGGTCCCGGCCGTCCTGACCTTCGTGCTGCTCACGGTGCTGGGGCTCATCGGCTTCAGGTCGCTGCAGGTCCAGGACTTTCCCGACACCGACCTGCCGACCATCCAGGTCTCGGCGACGCTGGAGGGTGCCGCGCCGGCGCAGCTGGAGACCGAGGTCGCGCGCAAGATCGAGGACAAGCTCGCATCGCTCAGCCGCCTGGACCACATCACCACCACCATCACCGACGGGCTGGTGAGCATCAGCGTGAGCTTCGAGATCGACAAGAACTCCGAGGAAGCGCTGAACGAGGTGCGCAACGCGGTCGACGGCGCCAAGGCCGACCTGCCCGCCAGCATGGCGTCGCCCACGGTCTCCAAGCTGACCACGGCCAGCAGCGCGCTGCTGACCTACACCATCGACGCGCCATCGATGGACGAGCAGGACCTGTCGTGGTTCGTCGACAACCAGGTCACCAAGAGCCTGCTGGCCGTGCCGGGCGTGGGCGCGGTGTCGCGCGTGGGCGGCGTCAGCCGCGAAGTCCACGTCGACCTCGATTCGGTGCTGATGGCCGGCCTGGGCGTCACGCCGTCGGACGTGTCCACGCGGCTCAAGGCGACGCAGAAGGAGGCCTCGGGCGGGGAGATGTTCGTGGGCGGACGCAAGCAGTCCAGCCGCACGCTGGCCACCGTGGGTTCGGCCGCCGAGGTCGCGGCCATCGCCGTGCCGCTGGCCGATGGCCGTTATGTGCGCCTGGACCAGATCGCCCGCATCAGCGATGCGCATGCCGAGCGGACCACCATGGCGCTGCGCGACGGCAGGCAGATGATCGGGTTCCAGGTCAAGCGCTCGCAGGGCTTCTCGGACACCGGCGTCGCCGACGGCGTGCGGGCGGCACTGCAGAAGTTCTCCGCCGCGCACCCCGGCGTGCGCATCGCCGAGGCCAGCAACACCGTCACGCCGATCGAGGAGAACTACCACGGCTCGATGGAGCTGTTGCTCGAAGGCGCGGTGCTGGCCGTGCTCGTGGTGGGATGGTTCCTGCGCGACTGGCGCGCCACGCTCATCGCCGCGGCGGCGCTGCCGCTGTCCATCGCCCCGGCCTTCGCCTTCATGGCGCTGGCCGGCTACTCGCTCAACACCATCACGCTGCTGGCGCTGTCCCTGGTGGTGGGCGTGCTGGTCGACGATGCGATCGTGGAGATCGAGAACATCGAGCGCCACCTGCTGATGGGCAAGACGCCCTACCAGGCGGCGATGGAGGCGGCGGACGAGATCGGCCTGGCCGTCATCGCCACCACCTTCACGCTGGTGGCGGTGTTCCTGCCCACGGCCTTCATGGGCGGCATCCCGGGCAAGTTTTTCCGCCAGTTCGGCGTGACCGCCTCGGTCGCGGTGCTGGCGTCGTTGCTGGTGGCGCGGCTGCTCACGCCGATGATGGCGGCCTACCTGCTCAGGCCGAAGGCCGCCCACCTGCACGGCGCCTCGACGGACGGGCCCACCATGACGCGCTACCTGGGCTGGGTGCGCGGCGTGCTGCGGCACCGCAAGTCCACGACCGCGGCCGCCCTGCTCTTCCTGGTGCTGTCGGTGGGGCTGGCGCTGTCGATCCCGACGGCCTTCATGCCGGCGCAGGACAAGGCCCAGAGCACGGTGACGCTCAAGCTCGGGCCCGACGCCACGCTGGCGCAGACCGTCGCCGTCGGCCGGCAGGCGCAGCAGATCCTGAGCGCGATGCCGGAGGTGCGGTCCGTGTTCATGGCCGCCGGCACGGCCAGCTCCGGCAATGGCATGGCCACCACCTCCACCACGGATGTGAGCAGCGCCACGCTCACGGTCGACCTGGTGGACCGGGGCGACCGCGCGCGCAAGCAGTCCCAGGTCGAAGCCGCCATGCGCGCGCAGTTGCGGGCCATCGCCAGCGTGCGCGTCGGCGTCAGCGGCAGCAGCAACGGCTCGACCCTGGAGATCACGCTGGCCGGCGACGATGCCGAGGTGCTCGACAAGGCCGCGCAACAGGCCGAGCAGCAGCTGCGCTCGCTCCGGGGCATCGGCAACGTCACGTCGAGCGCGGCGCTGCAGCGGCCTGAAGTGCAGGTGCGGCCCGACCATGCGCGCGCCGCGGCACTGGGCGTCACCGCCGAGGCGCTGGCCGACGCCGTGCGGCTGGCCACCTACGGCGACTACGCGACGGCGCTGCCCAAGCTCAACCTGCCCGAGCGCCAGATCGCGATCCGCGTGCGCATGGACGATGCCGTGCGCGCCGACATGGACGCGGTCGCCCGGCTGCGCGTGCAGGGCGCGCAGGGCACGGTCAGCCTCGGCGCGGTGGCGGACGTGGCGATGGGCAGCGGCCCCTCGCAGATCGACCGCCTGGACCGCTCCCGCAACGTGACGCTGAGCGTGGAGCTCAACGGCCGCGCGCTCGGCGAGGTGCAGCGCGAGGCCATGGCCTTGCCGGCCTTCACCGCGCTGCCGGCCGGCGTGCGCCTCGTGGAACAGGGCGAGCTGCAGCGCATGGCCGAACTGTTCACGAGCTTCGGCACGGCAATGGCCATCGGCGTGTTCTGCATCTATGCGGTGCTGGTGCTGCTGTTCCACGACTTCCTGCAGCCCGCCACCATCCTGTGCGCGCTGCCGCTGGCCTTCGGTGGCGCGTTCGGCGCGCTCTGGCTCACCAACCAGTCGTTCTCGATGCCGGTGGTCATCGGCGTGCTGATGCTCATGGGCATCGTGACCAAGAACTCGATCCTGCTGGTGGAGTACGCCATCGTCGCGCGGCGCGACCGGGCACTGGCGCGCCTGGAGGCGGTGGTCGACGCCTGCCACAAGCGCGCGCGCCCCATCGTCATGACCACCATCGCCATGGCCGCCGGCATGCTGCCCAATGCGCTGGGCCTGGGCGCGGAGCCGAGCTTCCGGCAGCCCATGGCGATCGTGGTGATCGGCGGGCTGGTCACCTCGACCGTGCTGAGCCTGCTGGTCGTGCCGGTGGTGTTCACCTACGTGGACGACCTGCTGCAGTGGCTGCGCCGATCGCTGGGGCGCCGCGCGGCCTCCTAGGTGCCGAGCACGAGCTCCGCCGCCTCTGCCTCCTCCAGCGCGCCACCCTGCACCCGCCACACCACCACGCGCTCCTCGCCGTGCTGGGCGCCCACCAGCGCCAGCACGGCCTTCATGGTGCGCACGTCGAACGGCGTGCGCACCTCGCCACGGCGCTGGCGCGCGGCGTCGTCGCAACCCAGCAGCAGCGCAGCCTCGCGCAGCCGCCCGCGCCGCGCCGCCAGCAGCGCCAGCATGCCCGCGAAGTGCCGCAGCCCCACCGAGCGCCTGCAGTACGGCAGGCTGCGCCGCACCTGCTCCAGCGCCTCGTGCAGCGCGCCCTGGACGGTCAGCGCATGGGCGTACCAGACCAGCGCGAAGGACATCATCTGCGGGTCGGTGCGCGGCGAATCCTCCAGCGCGGCGATGGCGCGGCGGTATTGGTCCACGGCTTCGTCCAGGTGGCCCATCTCGTGGTGCACGGCGGCCATGTTGCTCTGCAGGTAGAACAGCGTGCGGCCGTCGCCGTGGCGGCGCACGTAGGGCAGCGCTTCGGTGAAGGCGGCCAGGGCCTCGTGCGGGCGGCCTTCGAACCGGCGCACCATGCCCTCGATGTACAGCGGCAGGCCGCGCAGCGGCACCATGGGCGCCGGCTCGGTCAGCGCGTGCACGCGGTCCAGCGTGCGGCGGGCCAGCGCCAGGTCGCCGCAGATGCCGGCCACGTAGCCGCGCATGCACAGCGCGTAGACCAGCACCATGGAGGGTGGGTGGCGCTCCAGCGTGGCCAGCGCAGCGTCCAGCAGGCGCAGCCGCTCGGCACCTTCCACGCCGCCGTGCAGGCCGACCATGGCCAGCCCGAACTGGAAGCGCGCGACCACCAGCTCGGGCGTGCCGGCGTCGATCAGCGGCTCGGTGCGGCGCATCCACGCCACGCATTCGGGGTAGCGGCCGGCCTCGTACATGAACTCGGCCGCGGTGTTGGCCAGGTCCAGCGCCAGCGTGCTTTCGCCCGCGGCCACGGCCCAGTCGATGGCGGCGCGCAGGTTGTCGGCCTCGCCTTGGCAGGCCTGCATCCATTGGTCCACGGTCTCCAAGCCCAGGCGCTCCATGCGCGTGCGCCGGTCGAACATGGCCAGCATGGCGCGTGCATGTGCGCGCTGCAGCGCGGGCCGCTCGCCGGCCAGATCCAGCTGGTCGCACGCGTAGGCACGCGCGGTCTCCAGCAGGCGGTAGCGCGGCACGGCGCTGGCCATGTCCACCACCACCATGGACTTGTCGACCAGGTTGCCCAGCAGTTCCAGCACGTCCCAGGCGTCGGTGGTGTCGTCGGCCGCGAGCTGCTGCGCCAGCTCCAGGCCGAAGCCGCCGACGAACACGCCCAGGCGGCGGAAGACCTTCTTCTCGTCCTCGCGCAGCAGCGCGTGGCTCCAGTCCAGCGTGGCGCGCAGCGTGCGATGGCGCTCGGGCGCGTCGCGCGCGCCGCGGCTCAGCACGCGCAGGCGCTGGCCCAGGTGCTGGCGCACGCCCTCCACGCCCAGCAGCGGCACGCGCGCGGCGGCGAACTCCAGCGCCAGCGGCACGCCGTCGAGTGCGCGGCAGATCTCCACCACGGCCGGCTCGTTGCCGGCGTCCAGCGCGAAGCCCGGCAGCGCGGCCTGCGCCCGCGCCAGGAACAGCGCCACCGCGCCGTGCGCCAGCGCCGTCTCGCGCGTGCCGGGCGCGGGCACGGCCAAGGCTTCCAGGCGCACCTGCTGCTCGCGCGCCAGCCGCAGCGGCTCCTGGCTGGTGGCCAGCACGTGCAGCCCGGGGCAGGCCTGCAGCAGGCGTTCCACAAGCGGGGCCACCGCGCCGGCCAGGTGTTCGCAGTTGTCCAGCACCAGCAGCAGCTGCGGCGGTAGCCGCTCGGCCAGCGCGGCCAGCGGGTCGGGGCCGGGCAGGTTGATCTGCAGCACGCGCGCCACGGCCAGCGGCAGCGCCGCGGGCTCGGCCACATCGGCCAGGGGCACCAGCCACACGCCGTCGGCGAACGCGTGGCCCAGCTCCCACGCCACGGCGCTGGCCAGGCTGGTCTTGCCGATGCCGCCGGCGCCCAGCAGGCTGACCAGCCGCTGCGTGCGCACCAGCGCGGCCACGGTCGCCAGGTCGGCGGCGCGGCCCAGCAGCGGCGCGCCCTGGCGCAGGTTGCCGGCCTGCCCGCGCGAGGCCGGCGGCGCCACCACGCGCGGCGGCGGCGCGGCCGGCGCACGGGTGTCCTCGATCAGCGGGGCGGCGAAACGGTAGCCGCGCCCGGGCACGGTGGCGATCGCCTTGCTGCCCAGCAGCTTGCGCAGCGTGCTCACCTGCACCTGCAGGTTGTTCTCTTCCACGACCAGCCGGGGCCAGACCATCTCCATCAGCTCGTGCTTGGTCACCAGCCGGTCGCGGTGGGTCACCAGCGCCTGCAGCAGGTCGAAGGCGCGTGCGCCCAGCGCCACGGGGGCGCCATCCAGGCGCAGCTCGCGCGCGTGCAGCCGCAGTTCGGCGCGGTCGAATCGAAAAACGCTCTCAGCCATGTCCGGTGTGTTGCCCCAAGTCCTCGCGTTCGCGTTCCGCCAGGGCACAGCCCGGCAGCGAGGCCGGATTGTGCCGCGCTAGCACAGATCTGCGCACTAACCTGACGGAAGTGGTGCGATATTTGTTCGGAACTGTATCGGATACAGCGACAAGGGGTGCGGGTGCGCGGGATGCCGCAAGAGTGGGCGGGGGCGATCTCGGCTGTCAGGTGGCAGAGGGCTTGCAGGAGCATCTTCAATTTCAAACAGGGACTCTTGCTTCCTGCGTCGTTGATGCTGGCTCGCGGCCAGGGTCAATGAACGCCACTCCTTGTGGCAAAACTGCTGGTCATGAGCGGTAGCTATGCGCCCATTGCAGCCCGTTAGCCCAGGGGCAGCGAAGGACAGCATCGCAGCAGATTGAAGACATGAACAATCTATTCACCTCACCTCCGCGTGCATGGCCAAGAGCTTGCCGCGCGCGAGACTGGGAGTGCGTGCGACGTTGAGGGCGGCCTGCGATCCTGCAGTGGCGTAGCTGAGTGGTCATCGTCCCGACAAGCTGATCTACCCCGGCTACTGGCAACTTCACGCACGCTCAGGGGCACGCATAACAGCCTGGGGCAAAGCGCCACAGGTCGACGACAAGGCCATCCTGCTCGGCCAGACGGTGGGCTGCATCGAGCAGCACTGCATCGGGCCGTCGAACAGGGCAATGTCGAACGCCACACCAGGCGCACCCCAATCGTTCACTAGCTGTCGTTTCCCAAGAGGTTGTTCACCCGAAGTAGTCGGGGAAGATGGAGGTTCTCACGCCAAACCATCAACCCAGAACAACCTCGGATGAACA
>NZ_LMNA01000027.1 GCF_001422445.1 Pseudorhodoferax sp. Leaf274 | reverse complement strand
ATTGGACGCAAAGTCCAAGATCGCGCGCAGGACGGCCGCGCCTTGTTCTGTTTGGTTGGTCATGGTGCCAATGTTATTTAACTGCATCACAAAAAATTCCTTGCAATCTCAGTTTTCTGCATTACAATAAACTCATCGGCAGCACGGTGCAGCCGCAGGAGATCAAGATGAGCAACAGCCACACCATCAACCCCGCCTGGAAGGCCTGGAACGACGTGCAAAACGAGGGCGGCGAAGGCTACAACCCGCATGAGAAGTGGATTGCCAAGACCGCTGCACCTGTGGCTGCCAAGACTCCTGCCCACCTGGACCGCATGCTCCGCCAGGCAGACGGCCGTCCCGTCCCCGAGTCCAAAGTGCGCGCCCGCCTGGAAAAGGCCCTGGCTACGCTGCCGACCCTGACCAACGCCAGTGCCATCGCGATCTTCGAACGCGACATCGCCGCCGATCAAGCCCTGCTGGCCGCCTGAGGGATAGCCATGAAAGTCGTCTACCTCCGGATCAACGCGCGAGCCAGCATGGATGCTCAATGGATCGCGTCCCCCCCAGCAGCCGCCGCGCTGGCCGTCACCGAAGTGCCGGATGACGCGGCCTTGTCTGCCGTCGTCGCCCTGGCCAATCGCACCATCATCAACGCGCCGTCCAAGACGCGCGGCAAGCCGGCCAGCGTGGCCTATGGCCGATTGGGCGAAGGCAAGTTTGTCAACCTGGTGATCGGCCGGCCCGAGGGCAGCATCAAGACGGACCGCACGGCCACAATCCCGGCCACCAGGTGCACGCCGGATCAGCGTGCAACCTGGGAAGCCCTGGGCGGCGTGGATTGGCTGCGCTCGGTGCTCGACAAGGCGGGCAACAGTAAGTCGTARGGTCATCGTCGGCAGGTGATGGGAATCAGCCGAGCGGCTTGGCCGTGTTGGCCGCTGCGATTCGGACGATGCGCGCGGCGTGCGCTAGGGTGGATCGGTCTCGGATCGACAGCCCATTTGCGTGCGCTAGGGTGGATCGGTCTCGGATCGACAGCCCATTTGTCACCAGGTGCACGCCGGATCAGCGTGCAACCTGGGAAGCCCTGGGCGGCGTGGATTGGCTGCGCTCGGTGCTCGACAAGGCGGGCAACAGTAAGTCGTAAGGTCATCGTCGGCAGAGGGTTGGAAAGTCAGGTGGGAACCCAGCCCGGGACGTTCAGCCGGACCAGCGTGCGAGGCGTAGCGCGGGCCAGTGGCACCGATGCGTGCAGCGTGGTCATCGCATCGCCGGCCCACACGAAGCCTGCGCCCATGGGCACCTCGGCGAGGCTGGCCAGGTCCAGGTGACTGAAGTCCCCGCCTTCGCCGGGCTCTCCGTCGTACTGTCCGACCCAGGCTGCGCCACCTTGAACGCTGCTTGCCAAGATGATGGCTTCGCGTTGGCGACGGCTGGTGACGTGCTGCCCGTGGCTACCAGCGTAAACCCATGTCGGCCCTGGCGGCTGGTGGTCCCAAGAGCTGGTGAACACATGGGGTCGCCACGGCTCCGGCGGCTGGTGGCCGTGTCCTGGCCTGGGGGCCGGCTGGCCGTGCGCTGCGATCTCTGGCCTCCAGTACCCATCGATGTGGACGCCCGGCCGGCGATGCGTCGCGCCTGGCTGGACAACGCCTTGGTCGATCATCAGGTAGATCGGACTGGCGACATCGATGCCATCGAGCATGGCGTCAACGGTGGGCTGCCAGCGCGCGAGGTCGAACGGCAGACCTTCAGCCTTTCTGAACGGCAGCATGTAGACGCGCTCGCCCGTGAATTCAGGGAAGGTCACAGCGCCGCGTTGCTGGATGGTGGATTGCTTCAGCATTTCGATCCTTCAGCGGGTAGGGTTGGACTTGGTGGGCGCGGTGCGGAACCGCAGCCCGTTGAACCAGCGGCGCAGCACGTAGCTGCGCACCAGGCTGATGGCCGTGAACCAGGCGCCGATCGCCAGGTTGCTGCTGAACGGGATGTGGATGCCGAACAGCGGGAAGACCAGCAGCTGGGACGCCAGGGCCACCAGGTAGCCGACCAGCACGTTTGCGCCGGCCTCGATCGCAGATTGGGTGCGGGTCTGCATTACCCGACCTCCAGGCCCATCTGGACCGGCTGAGCTGCAGCTGGTTCGAACAGTTGGCCTTGCTTGGTCGCCTGCTCGATGCGTCGGCAGGCGATGTCGAAGTACCTTGGCTCGCGCTCGATACCGATGAACTTTCGGCCGAGCTTGATCGCGGCCACGCCGGTGCTCCCGCTGCCCATGTAGGGGTCAAGGATCAGGTCGGCCTTGCCGGCGTGCTGGATGGCCCAGGCCATGACCGCCACCGGCTTCTGGGTCGGGTGCTGCTTGTCCCGGTAGTCGCCGCGGGCCAGGGGGTCGTAGGTGAGCACGCGGGCATTCGCATCCCACGAGCACCAGGCCATCTCGCATTCGGCGAAGTCGCGGTTTTTGAAGCCGGCGCCCTTGTCCCAGATCAGAAAGTTCCGGCTGGGTCCGAGGCCGAAGTAGTTGCCGCCGAAGACAACCGCGCGCTCCCCGGCGGTGACAACCGCGCGCAGCGCTTCTTCGGCCGGCACGCAGTTGTCCCAGCCAAGATCCTGGCCCGCTTCGATTTTCAGGCGGCCGTACTTCCCCGTGCCGGCGCTGGCGCCGATGCCATACGGCGGGTCCGTGATGACCGCGTCGGCCTTGGCCAGCTGGGGCAAGACTTCCATGCAGTCGCCCAGATACAGGGTGGCGTCGCCGATGTGCTCGACGCGCATCTGCGTGGTCTCAGCCATTTCTTTGTTCCTCCGCTGGTGATGGGACGGCCTTGAAGCTGACGGCCCACACCCAGGGGTTGGCCGCCCAGCTGCCGGCGCCGTTGATCTGGTCCCACAGCTCGGCATACCACTGGCGCGGGTCGGGGCCTTGGGCCATGTTCTGGAACGGGCAGCCTTCGGCCATCGCGTCCCCGCGGCTGATGTCCTGCAGCCGCTCGACGCGAACCTCGGTGACTTCAAGCACCAGGCGGCAAGCCGCGCGGGGCATGTGGATGCTCGGCGTCCAGCCGTCGAAGTCTGGATGCCAACCGACCTTCTCGTCGTCGGTGGCGCGGTAGAAGAACCGCGGCTGAGCATGGTGCCAAGGGCGGCCGAACGTCTCGCGCACCCACAGCCTGTCGCCGCGGCCACCGTACGGGCAGGCGAATTGCGCCTCGCCTTCCTCATCGCCGAAGGTGCTGCCGTTGTAGACCTGCCCGCGCTCGGCCGGATCGGGCACTTCCACGACGTGAGACAGAGCGGCGGCCTGGGCTGGCTTGCACACGCGCCGCGTCTGCGTCTTGGTGCTGGCCATCAGCGCGCGCACCATCGGCGCCGAGAACAGGATCGGACGCTCAGCCATGTGCACCTCCCACACATCCAAAATTGGCGGCGCGGGCTGCGTCGATGGCTTCGCGGAGCGAGGTGATGGCCATCCACTTGACGGACAAGACCCTGTAGTCGCTACCCCACGATTTATGGCCTCTTGCCTCCAGCCAGTCCAGGCGCTCGGTGTCGGCCGAAGTCGGCGCAGCCGCAGCAGCACCAGGGGCGGCCCGGCCAGCCTGGTAGCCCTCCCAGGCGAACTGGGTTTGGAAGCTCTTGTACTCGCCGGCGAGTGCGGCTCGGCTGCCCCAGCGGTCCATGCGAAGCCCGTGCGGCTCGGCCGAGAACCGGGCCTCGAAGGCCGCCCGCGCGGTCCCACCATCTTCCTCACAGTGCGGCTCGGCTGCCCCAGCGGTCCATGCGAAGCCCGTGCGGCTCGGCCGAGAACCGGGCCTCGAAGGCCGCCCGCGCGGTCCCACCATCTTCCTCAGTACGTAGGGCGGGCTGGGCGACCAGAGCGCGCAGCGTCAGAGCTGCGGCCTCGGCCCATCGTGGCAAGTCGTGAGGGGCAATGCAGTCTTCCCACTGGCGAACGAGGCCGGCCGCGTCGTGTGCTTTCATGCTGCGCTCCCGAAGCGATTCATCAGGCGGCGTGTTTGCCCTTGCGCCCACAGGCCGGCCCGCTCGGCGATGCCGTGGCGGTCAAGCTCGATCACGCTGTCCATCACGTTGGCTGCAGCGCGCGCGGCCAGAAGCTCTGCGCCGGCGAAGCAGGCCCGGCCGGTGGTGTTGTAGCGCTTCGTGACGGTCGCATAGGTCTGCAGCTGCTCGGCGACAGCTGCAATGGCCTCGGGTGAGAACTGCATGGCCTCCTCGCTGGCCAGCAGGTACATCATGTGGCTGTAGACGAAGCCGGTTTCGATCCAGTCCCACATGTCGGCCTCGTTCGCGCTGCCATTGGTGAAGCGGTCGATCAGGTCCCAGTGGATGATCTTGGCGTCGGTCTGCTTGGAGGCGGGGAGCGGCGCGCGCCAGAACTTGGAAGGTTGCACCGGTGCGTTGCGCTTGGCGATGGACGCGAGGCGATGAGCGGTTTTCATGCGCGGGCCCCCAGTCCATTCAGTGGGTTCGACAGGTCCCGGCGCGCTTCGCCGGAGCGAATGCGGCGCACGTGGCTGGATGACATGCCGGTGCGTTGACACACCGTCGCGGTGTCTTCCTCGGATGTCCGAATCTGAGAGACCAGCTCGTCGCTGTAGGCTGACTGCGCCCGCTGGCGCAAGGTGGTGCGCAGGATGGCGTCTGGCCGGCCGAAGGCGCCGCGCTCGGCGGCCATCCTGTGCGAGGTGCGGTGCGTGCAGACGATGGAGCAGTAGGGCGAGACGCACAGGCGCTGGCCGCACTTGGCCGGCACGCGCATGCGCGCTGGCACGGGCTCGCCGTCCATCATGCCGCGAACCACCCGGCGCACGTACTGTGTGCGGCCGCCGATGCTGATCGAGGGCCAGCCAGCGCCGTTCACGCCGTCCTGCCAAAGCCAGCAGTCGCCTTCTTCGGTGCAGCGCTCGAAGATCGCGTTAAGGGATGGGTGGCTCATGCCGTGGCTCCCGCGACCACGGCTGTCACCGATGCGCCGGCCTCGTGCGACCACCAGGCCGACAGAACTCTGTCGCGCAGATCGGCCAGCGTGCCGAAGTTGTGCAGCACCACTTCGGGTGCGAACCCGCTGCCGTCCGCGGCGCTCTGGTGCTGGCCCTCGGGCGTGGTACCGGCGTTCAGTCCGGGGCGCGCGATCTGCCAGACCAAGCCGGCCGCGCGGCGCACATACGCCGCCTCGTTTGCGAACCGGCAGTCGGTGATCACGAAGCGGCGCAGCCCCCACATGGCGCGCGTGCGCAGCTCGGCCGTCATCTGCCGCACCCAGTACTCCGGGTGCTGGCTGCGGCGGTACTCGGTCCCCCATAGCTGGAGGATCGTGCGCGGCGTGCGGGGCTCGTCCAGATGCAGATTGCCGTGCTCGGTGCGCAACAGTGAGCCCAGGAATTCGGCGGGCGCGTAGCGCAGGGCGAGCGCGGCCTGCGGCAGCTCCTTCTTGGATCGGTCTTCCAGCAAGTCGCGTGATACGTTGAAGCCTCGCGCCACCTCGCCGCGCAGCGCGTCGGCGAAGGCGATCTTGTGGAAGCCGGCATGCTTCACCAGGATGTCGGCGGCGGAGTCCTTGCCCGCGCCGGCGTAGCCCGCGAGGGCGATGATGGTGGGGGTCGCGTGGTGTGACATGTGGTGATGTGTGTGGGCGGGCCGCGCGATCACGCGGTCGCCATTTCGTTCTTGGCGCGCTTGACCAGATGCGCCGTCAGGACGTGCGCGTGGATCTCGGTTTTGGCGTCCCAGCCCTTGCCTTCGGCGTGCACGCGCACCTTCTCCAGCTCCACCTGCAGGGTGTCGCCGGGTTGCAGCGTGTGGCCCTCGCGGTCCCACCAGGCGCGGGCCTCGTCGCCCGCCCAGATCCACGCGCACCTTCTCCAGCTCCACCTGCAGGGTGTCGCCGGGTTGCAGCGTGTGGCCCTCGCGGTCCCACCAGGCGCGGGCCTCGTCGCCCGCCCAGATGAGCCGCCAGGGCTCGCGTGCATGGGTTCCCCATGCGTCCAGCACCGGAAGCGTGGCGACGAACGTGCCCGATGCCGACACGATGCCTGTGGGCTTGGACTTGCGCATGTGCACGATGCCGGTATGACGCATGGTCATGGCGTGTCTCCTGTCAGCTGATGGTGGTCAGCGCGGTCTCGCGCCACCAGGCTTCGGTTGCGCGGCCGTCGGCGGCCTTGTAGTGCACGAAGTAGGTGCTCTCCGCGTCGACATACTCAGCGCGGCCGCGAACTTCGCCTTCCTCGCCGCTGCAGTCAATGCGCACGCGCGCGCCGAGTTCGATCTGAAACGTTTTGCTCATGGTGTGGTCCTGATGCGCCGGCCAGGATCGGGGTGTACCCGGACTTCTCGCGCACCTCTTTTACGTAGCCCTCGAAGGCCAGTTCCACGGCACGCTCGGGGCGGTCCAGCTCGTAGAAGAACTTCACGGCGCCCTGCAGCAGCCGGTACTTCAGGCGTGCGTTGATCAGGTAGCCGCTGCCGTTCTTGAAGATGCGCACGCCGACCTTGAACTCCTTCGGCACGGTGAGAGCGCCTTCGGCGCCGGCGGTGGTGTTGATCGTCTCGGTGTAGCCGAGCTGCACCTGGCCGTTGTCCAGCCGGCGAGCGCTGCGGAACTGCACGTCGGTCTTGGCCTGCAGGGTGCCGGCCACCTCCAGCAGCAGCGTCGCCTCGGGGAGATCGACAGCGTTGTCCTCGATGAACTCGGCGAACGTCTCTTGCGACATCTGCTTGCGGTCGTTTTCGATCCAGCGCTTGAACTCGGGCGTCAGCTCGGCCTTGAAGACCGCGCGGTGATCGCGCCAGCCGGGCGTGTGTGCCTGGCGCTGGTCGTTCCACACCGCGGTGATGGCGCGGCCGGTGAGGTCGGCGTAGATGTAGCCCTGAGCGTCGGCGTGCTCCTGCGCGCGGTCAGCGCACAGCAGCAGCAGGCTGGGCACGTCATGCACCACGGTCGTGCCGCTCTTGCGCGCGGGCGTGTCCTTGGTCTTGGCCACCAGGTCGGTGATGTCCTTGTGCTCGTAGCCCGGCGGCAAGATCACGAAGTGGTTGTTGCCGACCTGCACGGGTGCGATGGCGGCTGCCGTGAGTTCGGTGAGCACGGCGGCAATCTGCAGCGTGCTGGCGGTGTTGTCGTTGCCGTCTTGGGGGGTGGGCGTCATGGTGCTTCCTGGGTGGMGGCCATTCAGGCCAGGGGTTGGATCACACCGTCGTCATCGGGCGGCGTGAAGGTGGTCGGCGCGCCGTTGGCGACGGCCTGGACGAGTGCGGCCACGGGTGTGGCTGGCGTGAAGCTGCTGGGCTCTGCGGCTGCGACGGCCGCAGTGGCGGCGGCCGTCAGCGGCGCATTGGTGGCGCCGTGCGAGGACACGTCCTGCAGCTGCAGCTCGCGCTGCTTGGGGTGTTTGCGCGACARCTCGGCGTCGTCGGTCATCCAGAAGAAGTCGGTCGGTTGCTCGGGCTTGGGCAACGAGATCTGGGACTCGCACGCCACCAGCACCTTGTCCACGTCAGCCTGGCCCTTGCCGGCGGGCGCCACTTTCAGCTTCACGGTCAGCGTGCCGGGCCGGCCGTGCTTCTTCACGGCCTGCAGCAGCTCTTCCATGTGGGCGGACAGCGTGGCGTTGGTCTGGCCGGCGTTCAGGTCGACCAGCAGGAGGTTGAAAGGTCTCATTGGCGTGTGCGCGCGGCGGCGCTTTGGTTGGAAAGCAAGGGCGGCAGCTGGCGCGCCGACTCGGGCGGCAGCAGCACGCGGTGGTCGTAGTCCAGGCGGTCGAGCAGGCGGTGCATGGCGTCCGTCTCGGCGCGCTCCTGGGCGGCGGCGCGCTCGAAGCGGTCGCCGGCCGTGGGCTCCAGGGTGAGCAGCAGCAGCAGCGCGAGCAGGGCGCCAACCACCACGATGGCGATGCTCAAAGCCACCACGTTGGGATCGATGAGGAAGGCGGTCATAGCGCGGGCGTCCGGCGGCGGCACACGAGGTGGCCCTCGGGTGTGGTGAACATCACGGCATCGGTGCCGCGCGCGGCCCGGCAGGCGCGCTGCGCATCGCGCAAGGCCTCTTCACGCGGTGGTCGTAGTCCAGGCGGTCGAGCAGGCGGTGCATGGCGTCCGTCTCGGCGCGCTCCTGGGCGGCGGCGCGCTCGAAGCGGTCGCCGGCCGTTGGCTCCAGGGTGAGCATCAGCAGCAGCGCGAGCAGGGCGCCAACCACCACGATGGCGATGGCCAAGGCCACCACGTTGGGATCGATGAGGAAGGCGGTCATAGCGCGGGCGTCCGGCGGCGGCACACGAGGTGGCCCTCGGGTGTGGTGAACATCACGGCATCGGTGCCGCGCGCGGCCCGGCAGGCGCGCTGCGCATCGCGCAAGGCCTCTGCGCGTTCGCGCTCGGCCTGTTGGACCAACAGCATGGCGTGCTGCAGGCGCGCGGCCGGCTCAGCGTCTGCGGTCGGGCGGGCCGACACCGCGTCGAGGCGGTAGACGCTGCCCAGGGCGATGCCGATGAGGGCCGCCAGGATGTAGCGCGCGACCTGGGCCAGGGCGTCGCGCCCACCAACTGGGAGGGTGGGGCTGCGCGTCATGCTGCGCCTCCTGCGCCGACCGCAATCGGCTGGCCGTAGGTGCGCAGGAAGCCCTGCGCCTGCCGCGCCCACCAACTGGGAGGGTGGGGCTGCGCGTCATGCTGCGCCTCCTGCGCCGACCGCAATCGGCTGGCCGTAGGTGCGCAGGAAGCCCTGCGCCTTGAGCATGGCGCGGTAGCCGTTGATGGCCACTGCCTCGACCTCCCGCGCCACGGCGGGGCCTGCGCTCACTATCGTGCCGTCATCGAGCACGATGGCCAGACGCGCGGGCTTGCCGTCGACGTGGACCGACAGACCCTCGTGCGACACGGTGGAGACGACGGCGCCCGCGATCGCGCCGGTAGGCTGGGTGCCGATCATGGCAGGCACCCGACGTGGAGCAGACAGCCGCGGGCCCGCACGGTGTCGACGTACGACTCAATCACATATTCCAGCGCGTAGGCGCCGGCGCGCATGGCATCTTCGGTCTGCCAATCCCGGTGGCCGCGCGTGCGCTTGCGGCGGTCCAGGAGCGCGTTCAGGTGCGTCTTGTGCTGCTGCTTCTGCTCGATCTGGACGAGATAGAAGTGCGCAAGCTGCTTGTCGAGGGTGCCGAGGGGCCGCGAAGCGCTGGCGGTCTTCGCTGGTTCACTGGCGCCTGCGGGCAGCGTGAGAGGGTTGATAGAAGTGCGCAAGCTGCTTGTCGAGGGTGCCGAGGGGCCGCGAAGCGCTGGCGGTCTTCGCTGGTTCACTGGCGCCTGCGGGCAGCGTGAGAGGGTAGGAAAGCTGTGCCGTGTTCATGCTGCACCGCCATCGCGTTGAATGACAGCACGCAGGCGGCAGGCAATGGCCATCTGCTGGAGAGCGTGGTCGAAGCGCGGGCAGGTGGCGTCGACCAGTGCTTCAAGGCGCTGGCGTTCAGCCTCGGTGAGGGCCTGTGCTGCGGCGGTGGCATGGGCATCGCCTTCGGCGTGGATGGCCATGGCGGCCATCGCGCGGCGGACGATCCGGGCGTCCAGGCGGCGCAGGCGGGCGGCCTGGGCCTTGGGGGTGCGGCTGGCGCAGGTGCTGGCGTCAGCTGGGTTGCGGGTGGCGAGGGATGCGGACATTGAGCCTCCTGGGTAGGAGACTCAATTATCGGTAAACCTAAACTTTCGTCAATAGGTAAACCGAAAACTTTCTCGCGTTCTGTTTAGAACTAGAGACTGGACCGTGGCAGACCGGTCGCGGAGTTCGGTGGGTTTGCGGTCATGCTGTCGCGGATCGTCTGGCAGGCGGCGGACGTGAGCGCTTGGTCAAAAACGTTGTCGCGCATGTCGCCATAGACGCGCTGGACGGTGCCGTGACGCCAGGCAACAGCCATTCGGCGGAAGCCGGTGTATGCGCCGAAGCCATTCTTGGCATTGACTTCAAAGCAAATCCCCCAGCCATAAATTGGCGCACCAAAGAGCCCGCCTTTATGGAAGAAGAATGCAGGCCCAGCAACGATTTGCACCTGAGCGCTGTGCGGATCTTTCAAGTAGTTCCGTAGTAGTGGGCCAATGACTTCCATCGGATCGGTCGGCGGTGGTCCTGCATCGGCAGGTGTTACCGGGGAGCCGTCAGGCCTCGTAGGCGCCTGTGTGGCGCATCCCACCAGACCCAGAGTCACAGCGAGAACGTGGCTGAATCGAGAAATGCCAGGCATGTATCCCCCTTGTGTAAAAGGGCCAATTGTTGCAGCGTGGGCACGGTGCCATTCGGCGGTTTCAGCAGTTTTGCTGATGCGTCAATCGCAACGCTTTAGGGCGTTTGGACAGCCGCTCGCGTCGCCAGGGCAGTGTTCGTAACCTCCCAGTGAGCAGAACCACCGCTCGTCGACCTTGCAGGCGCCGTCAAGTTGAACCCCATTTAGGGTTACGACTTGTTGCAAATGAAGGGCCGGCCGATAGCATCGCCCCTCGGGGGTCATTTGCCTTCGGTGCCGGTGCCTTTGAGGCTTGCCGAATTGAAGGACGATCCCCCCAACGCGGTCGCCTTCTGAGGTGCGGCGGGAGTGTTCCCTCGAGCCTGTTGTTTGGCGTGCAGATCAATCAGCAGGCCCTGCCGCGCCGCGTCGGTAGCCAGCCCGCGAAACATCATCACCAGCTGAGCTTCTGGGCCCGACAAGTCGGAAAAGTTGAGCAGCTCAGCGGGCTCTTCGCCCAGCCAGAGATAGCGCGGGCGGAGTTGAAGCAGCTCGCATGCGCGCACGAGCACTTCCGCTGAAGGGCTTTTCGATCTGCCTGACTCAAGTTCGCTGAGGCTCCCCTGTCGAATCCCCAGCTCTGCGGCAAACGCGCCTTGGCTTGCGAAGCCCCTCAGCCTCCGCCAATGGGCGAGCCGGCCACCAAACGTGGACAGGGGGGCGGGCTCCAGCTTTTTCGGCACGCGTCGATCATGGCTCGGTGGGTTTTCGGTAAACCTATTGCTTTTACAATCGGTATTCCTAAAATGCTGACCCATGAAACCTTCCGCTCTTCTTGCGTACTTCGGGTCACAGGCCGCCATTGCCCGAACGCTCGGGTGTTCCCAGCCGTCTGTCAATGAGTGGTTTGAAAAGGATTCCGTGCCTGAGGGGAGGCAGTACCAAGCGCAGTTGGCAACCAACGGCGAGTTGGTGGCCGATAGGCCCGCCGACCGAGCGGCCGCGCTCGGGTTGAGTCCGGGAGGCGCCGCGCATTGCTTGTCTCCCTCTGTGTCGGAGGGCGCCCATGCCTGAGCCGTCAGAAGCGCCGCTTGCGTGCCCGCGATGCGCGCGCACCGCGCAGATCTGGGTGACCACGATCGCAGACAGTGATGAGCGGTGGATCTGCGATTGCGGCGCTATGGGGCGTCGCCGTTCGGCCGAATCGCCTCTTGAAGAAGCTCCACCGCGCGCTTCCTCGAAAACGCCACTACGTCCTCCATCGTCAGGTTCGGATTCCGCGGAATCAGCACCGTGAACGAAATGGACTCCACCGGCTCGCCATTGATGCGCCGTATCACTGAGTCTGGCCAGGTGACCTGCCAGCCGTGCTCTGCGGTGTTCTGAATCGTGAACGGCTGCCCAAGATATTCCATGTCCGCCCTCCTTGGCGATGGTTGTGTAGGAGCTTCCATCGTATGCCAGGGGTGGGCGGGCGCCTTTTTGCCTCCGCGCCGCCACAGCCGGTGCCGCCCGCTTGCGGGTGTTGTCTCCTCCGCTGCCATGGTTGCCACGCACGGGACGGTGCGTGGTGTTGGCGGCGCCGGGGTGCGGGGGCTCTTCTCTTTTCATGCGCGCAGTGTGCACAGCCCGCGGGCGCGCGTCTCTCACTTCGTTACAGGAGACTGGTGATGCCTCAGTGCGTCCTGGATGCGGCGTTCAACGTCGTGTCCGACTATCCC
Source organism: Pseudorhodoferax sp. Leaf274 (assembly GCF_001422445.1). Classification (GTDB taxonomy): domain Bacteria; phylum Pseudomonadota; class Gammaproteobacteria; order Burkholderiales; family Burkholderiaceae_C; genus Pseudorhodoferax. Next base: position 325,616 of record NZ_LMNA01000027.1, on the reverse strand, counting down.
GGCGGCGCTGCCTCGCTTGCGCCGCGCATCGACAAGGCGGCGTCGACGTTGACGCAGGAGGTCAACGGCACGCCGCAGGCCAAACTGGGTTTGGCCACGGCCGTGAAGATCACGCAGCGTACCGGCGACCTGCGCATCCTGCTTGCCTTTGCGGGTGCCTGCGGTCAGATGCTGCTGCCGCTGCCCGAGGGGCTGGATGTGGACGACGACGACTGCATGCGCGCCGCGACCTCCGCTGCACGCGAGTTTGGCGAGCTGATGACCGAGGTGATGGCTGCTCGGGCAGATGGGCGCACGACCGACAACGAGTTGGACCGCGTGACGCGCAGCACGGGCGAACTGATGCGCGCACTGCACCAGCTGAACGCGGCGTTCGTGGCCAGCAACATGGCGGGCAAGCCTGCGGCGGTGCGGGCGTCATGAGCAAGCAGGTGAGGTGCTGGCCGTGAGCGTGCGTGTGATGAATGCTGTGTTCGAGCGCTACCCGTTCGGCGGCAACGAGGGCATGCTGGCCTTGGCCTTGGCCGACCACGCGCATGATGATGGTTCGAACATATGGCCAAGTCTGGACCTGCTCGCGCACAAGGCCAAGATGAGTCGTTCCACTGTGCAGCGGCTGCTTCGCAAGATGCTGGAGCGCGGTTGGCTTGAGGTTGTGCGCAAGGGTGGCGGCGGTGGGCGCGGTGACACGGCCGAGTACCGCATCTGCAGAGCCTGGATCGCTGGGGGCGAACTGCCAACCATGGGTGTCAGTTTGACACCCATTCCTGATGAAGACGAAGGCTCTGTTACAGACCCTGAATCTGTGGATAACGTTATCCACATGGGTGTCAACCAGAACAATATGGGTGTCAACCAAGACAAGAAGGGTGTCACAGCTATGACACCCGAATCTTCAGAACCATCAAGAACCAATACCCCCCTTACCCCCCGCTGTCGCGGGGGGCATGTTGATAACTCATCCAAGCCCGAACAGCCGAACAGCCGGCGCCACGATCGAGCGCAGGCCGAGCACGCAGGCCGCGCAACAGCCGTCACCAGCAAGCCCGCGCCTGAAGGACCGCCATGGCGCTGGTCCGAGAAGCGCTGCGGCGTGGAGCAGCAGGGCCGCGTTCACGGCGTTGGCCCATGGGACGAGCAGGCATACAACCGAGGGCAGGGCGAGCCGTTCCGTACATACCGGGCCCGGGTCATCGCTGCTGTCGAGGCTGCGAAAGACCAGGCCGCCACCACCAAAGGACCGCAATGCTGATGCGCGCCGACTCCGAGGGCCATGACACCGACGCAGTGCTCGACGATGTGCTGTCGCGCTGGCATCACTGGATGAAGGACAAGCCGATCAACGGCGTGGACAGGCTCGATGACCCGGCCTTCCGCGAGGTGGCCACCCGCAGCGGCTGGGATTCGGCCGACGACATCCTGGACCGCGAACTGGAGGTGCGGCTGATGCGGGCGGTCGACTTCCATGTGAGCGGCGACGAGCGCGGTCAGGGTGGCCTGCCGGAGCCGTATCGCGCCGCCGTGTACTGCATCGCGCGCAACTGCTACACGGGCCGCAAGGTGTGGCTGTCGCCTCGGCTGCCGCGTGATCCGATGGAGCGCGGCGCGGTGTTGCTGGAGGCGCGCAGGCTCTTGACCCGCCGGCTCGTCGTGGCCGGCGTTCTTTAAAAAAATTGTGGACGTGCGCGATTTTTCTGATATCGTCCGCCCCCGTGGGGGATAGGTGCGCCCACAGAAAGCCCGCCAAGTCGCAAGACCGGCGGGCTTTTTCGTTGGTGCGCCAGGTCGCAGCGTTGAACAGCAGGGGTCCTATGCCATGCACCGGATGCGCCGCACGTCGTGCCTGGCTGACCAAGTGGACCAAGGTGGCGTATGAGCGAGCCCGATCAATCCTTGAACCTGAACATCGCCAGGCTGGTCCAGGCTATGCACCTGCAGACCCAGGCCATCAACCGACTGGCAGCCAGCAACGAGGCGCTGGTCACAGCGATGGGCGAGGCGGCGACTGAATCGAATGGTGAGGAAGAGCCCACGTCATACCTGAGTGGTCGCGTGCGCTGATATGCCGACTGCAGCGCCGAGGCCATGTGGCCACGCAGGTTGCCGCAAGCTGGCTGTGCAGGCGGGTAGATGCGCCGAGCATCAGCGCGACCCATGGGCCAAGCCCGTGAAGGCGACGCCGCGCACGACGGGCCGCAAGCTCCAGCGCATGCGCGCCGAGTTGTTCGCGCGGTGCCCGTTGTGCGTGGAGTGCGAGAGGCTCGGCCGCGTCACCGAGGCCACCCAGCGTGACCACATCAAGCCCTTGGCTGAAGGTGGTGCCGATGACGACAGCAACGTGCAGGCGTTGTGCGATGACTGCCATGAGGCCAAGAGTCGGACCGAGTCGACGCGTGGCCGGTGGCGCGGCCGTCGGCGCACCTGATCGGTGCATGGATCATGGGGAGGGGTGGGTCGAAAGTCTGACCGGTGCCCAGCGGAAACCGCGCCTCCAGGGCCATTTTTATGCGGAGTGAAAACTACCCCCCGGGGGTTTGAGGTTGAAAGCGATGGATGGCAAGACGAACTTCACCGCGGCGCTTCCAGCTGTCGGTGGGGCCCGTGTTGTGTCTGCGCCTGGCGCGATCACTTCGCCGAAGCCGCCGCCGATGCTGGATCTGTCGCCGGACGAGCTGGCGCTGTACGAGCACATCTGCGGCACGCTGCGCGAGGCCGGCATCGAGCACCTCACGGCCAGCATGCCGATCGCGATCATCGTGCGCACCTTTGCCGACTGGCTGAAGGCGTGCGCGGAGTGCGATGACAAAGGCCGCACGCAGACCAGCAAGACCGGTTGGGCCACGCCCACGCCGTGGGCCGACGACGAGAAGCGGCTGAAGATGGAGTTGGGCCAATGGTTGCCAAAAGCGTGTCTCACGATCCCGTCGCTGGCCAGGGTTCGAAAGGACACGGGCGACCAGGGCAAGCAGGACGACCTGTTCGCCGAAGTCGTCGGCCACGCTATCACCTCACCCGCAAGCGCCTCGCGGCACTGACGCCGGCCGAGCTGCACGAGTGGGATGAGGCCTACGGCCTGCCCGTTCTGCGCGGCGAGATCGTCACGGGGCGACTTGTGTACCTGGCGGTGCAGCGGCACTACCAGGACCTGATCGACGGGCCAAAGCGCGGTTTGGAATTCATGCCGGCCCAGGCCTGGCATGTGATCACGTACATCGAGAAGTTCTTCGTTCACACGAAAGGGCCGCTGGCGCGCACGCCGATCCTGCTGGACCCGTGGCAGAAGTTCTGGACGGCCGTGCTGTACGGCTGGCTGCGGGCCGGTACCGGCCTGCGGCGCTTTTCGAAGGCCTATGAGGAGGTGGCCCGCAAGAACGGCAAGAGCACGTGGAAGGCGCCGCAAGGGGCCTACCTGTTCTCGATGGATGGCGAGGTCGGAGCCGAGGTCTACGCCATGGCCACCACCCGGGCACAGGCCATGACGGTGTTCAAGCCGGCGCTGTCCAACTTCCAGCGCTGGGCGCGCGTGTCGCCCGGCATCGCCAGGTCGTTCCGCATCTTCGCGGGGCTGAACCAGGAGCGGATCGAGATGACGGACGGCAGTGTGTTCGAGCCGCTGCCCTCCAATGCGGAGAACCAGGACGGGCGCAACCCGTCCGCTGTGCTGTACGACGAGCTGCACGCCGCGAAGTCGCGCGACCAGTGGGATGTGATGGAGTCCGGCTTCGGTGCCCGCGCGCAGCCGCTGCTCAGCGCGATCACCACCGCCGGGTTCATCCTCGACGGCATCTGCACCGAGGTGCGCGGCTACCTGCAGTCGGTGTTGGAGGGCAAGCGGCAGGACGACTCGTTCTTCGGCTACGTCTACACCATCGACGAGGGCGACGACCCGTTCGACGAACGGGTCTGGATCAAGGCCAACCCTGGCCTGGGCAAGTCAAAGACGGTGGAGTACATGCGCGGTGTCGCCCGCAAGGCGGCGGCGCTACCAGGCGCGAAGGTCAACTTCCTGACCAAAGACCTGAACGTCTGGTGCAACACCGCCAACGGCTGGTTCGACATGCAGGTGTGGGACCAAGGCGGCAAGCCATTCGATTGGCGGCTTCTGCGCGGCCGTCGCTGCTTCGGCGGCCTCGATCTGGCCAGCACGCGCGACTTGACCGCCTATGTCCTGGTGTTCCCGCCCGACGACCTGGGCGGCACCTGGCACGTGCTGGCCTTCTTCTGGTGCCCGCAAGCCAAGGTCGACCTGCAGGAGCATGACGACGCAGCGCCGTACAAGCGCTGGGTGGAGGAGGGCTGGCTGGTGGCCACGCCCGGCGACGTGACCGACTACGGCCCGGTGCGGGAGAAAGTGCGCTGGTCCATGCAGGAATTCGACGTCGCAGAGATCGGCTTCGACCGCTGGAACGCGCAGCAGCTGTGCAACGAGCTGATGGAAGACGGCGTGCCGCTGGTGGAGATCCCGCAGAACACCGGCGGCATGTACCCGGGCAGCAAGGCGCTGGAAGAGCTCGTCTATGGCCGGCGCATGGCGCATGGCGGCAACCCGGTGTTGCGGTACTGCGCCATGAGCGTGGCACTGCTGTTCGACACCAACGGCAACTACAGGCCGGACAAGAAAAAGAGCCAGCAGGCCGGTCGGATCGACGGCGTGGTGGCAAAGGTGATGGCGTTGAGCCGCGCAGTCGCGGTCGACCCGTCGCTCGGACTCGATGCGGCATTGGCCAACCCGGTGATGACCGGGCGGGCAGCATGACCATGGGACACGCATGAAACCTTCTCGACCTGCCGGAGCGCTGCAGCGCGTGCGTGCTGCCATCAATGGCTGGGTGCGATCGTTCTCGCCGCGCGACGCTGAGCTGTACCGTGACCGGGAGTCCGACAGCGACGCCGGCGTCGCGGTCACGGCCAAGGCCGTGATGCAGCTGGATGCCGCGTGGAGCTGCGTGCGGCTAATCTCGGAGACCATCGCCACCTTGCCGCTGTCGATGCACGAGCGCACCGGCGGCAGCCGGCGCATGGCCAGCCAGCACCCGCTGCACTTCGTCATCCATGATCAGCCCAACATCGACTCCACCGCGGCGGTGTTCTGGGAGGCCATGGTCGCCGCCATGCTGCTGCGTGGCTGCGGCCGTGCAGAAAAGCTCTACGTCGGCGCGTCGCTGGTCGGTCTGGCCTTTCTCGCGCCCGACAGGCTCGTCGTGTCGCGCGATCTGGCGGGGCGGCGCATCTACAGCTACCCGCGGGCCAACGGCACCATGCGCGACATCCCTGCGGCGCGCATCTGGACGGTGCCCGGCTTCACGCTGGACGGTGTCGACGGTGTCTCGGTCATCGGCTACGGCGCCAAGGTGTTCGGCACCGCCATCGCCGCAGAGAAGTCGGCGGCCAACACCTTCCGCCGCGGCCTGTTGCCCCGGGTCTACTACAAGCTCAGCGCGTTCCTCAAGCCAGCGCAGCGTGAGGAGTTCAAGGCCAACATCGCCGGCTCGATCGAGCGTGGCGAAGCGCCCATCCTGGAGGGCGGCATGGACGCCCAGGCGGTGGGCATCAGCCCGGCCGACGCGCAGCTCCTGCAGTCGCGCGGCTACGGCGTCGAGACCGTCTGCCGGTGGTTTCGCGTGCCGCCCTGGATGGTTGGCCACACCGAAAAGTCGACCAGCTGGGGCTCGGGCATCGAGCAACAGATGATCGGCTTCCTCACCTTCACGCTGGGGCCCTGGCTGCGCCGCATCGAGCAGGCCATCAGCAAAGACCTGCTCACGCCGGCCGAGCGCACGCGCTACTACCCCAAGTTCGCGGTGGAGGGCCTGCTGCGCGCCGACAGCGCGGGCCGCGCAGCCTTCTACGGCGCGATGGTCGACAAAGGCATCCTCACCCGCGACGAGATCCGCGAGCTCGAAGACCGTGAGCCCATGGGCGGCAACGCCGCAAAGTTGACGGTGCAGTCCGCCATGACCACGCTCGATGCCCTGGGCACATCGAACGACGCCAACCAGGCCCGCGCCGCCATCCGCAACCTCCTCGGGTTCGAGGACAACAAGGACTGATCCATGAGCATGAGAACCCTGCCGGGCGCCCCCACGGGCCGCCCGACCGCCGCCGTGCGCAGCGAACTGCAGCCGCGCGCCCTGGAGCGTTGGAGCCGCGACATCCAGGCGGCTGTGGCCGCCGACGCCGACGACGAGCGCAGCATCAGCATCTACGACGTGATCGGCCTGGACTACTGGACCGGCGAGGGTGTGACCGCCAAGCGCGTGGCGGCCGCGCTGCGCAGCATGGGCGCCGGCCCCGTGACCGTGAACCTCAACTCGCCGGGCGGCGACATGTTCGAAGGCCTGGCCATCTACAACCTGCTGCGCGAGCACAAGGGCGAAGTCACGGTCAAGGTGCTCAGCCTGGCCGCCTCGGCCGGCTCCATCATCGCCATGGCCGGCGACAAGGTGCAGATCGCCCGCGCCGGCTTCTTCATGGTGCACAACAGCTGGGTGCTGGCAGCCGGCAACCGCAACGACCTGCGCGAGATCGCCACGTGGCTGGAGCCGTTCGACGCCGCCATGGCCGACATCTACGTCGCCCGCTCCGGCATGAAGGCCGACGCCGCCGCCAAGCTCATGGATGCCGAGTCCTGGATCAATGGCAGCGCTGCGATCGAGCTGGGCCTGGCCGACGAGCTGCTGCCCTCCGACGAAGTCGGGCGCGGCGAAGGCAAGGCCAACGCGGCCGCAGCCCGCCGCGTGGAGGCCGCGCTGCGCGCCAGCGGCATGCCCAAGTCCGAGGCCATGCGCCTCATCAGCGATCTCAAGTCCAGCCAGGGTGACCCTGCTGGCGGCGGTGAGGGCGATCCCACCGAGCGCGGCAGCGATGCCGCATTTGCCAGCGGTGCCGCCTCGGCCCTGTCGGCGTCCCTTCGTTCCCTCCTGCCCACCATCTGAAAGGCAACCCATGAAAACCTCTCGCATCCTCGCGCTCGTCGGCCTGGCCGGTCTGGCGCTCGCATCCCTCGCCGCCCAGGCCGCGGGCTTCGACGTGGCCGCGCTGCTCGCGCCCCACGGCGACCTGCTCGCCGGCGTCGCGCTCGCCGGCGCGGCCGGCACCACGGTCAACCTCGAAGCCGAATACAAGCAGGTGCAGGCCGACCTGAAAGGCGTCGGCGACAACCTGAAGACCTACGCCGAGGCCGTGCAAAAGACCGGCCAGCTCGGCACCGAGACGCGCGCCAAGGTCGACGAACTGCTCATGAAGCAGGGTGAACTGCAGGCGAGCCTGCAGGCCGCCCAGCAGGCCATCGCCAAGGTCGAGGCCAATGGCGCCGGCGGTGACGTGCAGCACTCGCTGGGCCACCAGTTCGTCAACGCCGAAAACTACAAGGCGTTCGCCAGCCAGGCCCGCCCGCGCGGCCGCGTGGACATGGAGGTCAAGGCCGCCATCACCTCGCTTACCACGGATGCCGACGGCTCCGCTGGCGACCTGGTCCGCAGCACCCGGCTGCCCGGCGTGCTGCAGATGCCCCAGCGCCGCATGACCGTGCGCGACCTGATCACCCCGGGCCAGATGGACGGCAGCGCGCTGGAATACGTGAAGGAAACCGGCTTCACCAACAGCGCGGCAACCGTGGCCGAAGGCGCGAAGAAGCCCGAGTCCTCGATGAAGTTCGACCTGGTGAGCACCAATGCGCGGGTCATCGCCCACTTCGTCAAGGCCTCGCGCCAGATCCTGAGCGATGCCTCCCAGCTCGCCAGCCTCATCGACGGCCGCCTGCGCTACGGCCTGGCCTATGTCGAAGAGCAGCAGCTGTTGAACGGCAACGGCACCGGCCAGAACCTGTTGGGCATCATCCCCCAGGCCTCGGCATTCTCCGCGCCGTTCGATCCTCCCGGCACCGAGACCAACATCGACAACATCCGTCTGGCCATGCTCCAGGCCGAGCTGGCCGAATACCCCGCCAGCGGCGTGGTGATGAACCCCATCGACTGGGCCCGCATCGAGCTGCTGAAAGACACCACCGGCCGCTACATCATCGGCAACCCCCAGGGCACGCTGTCGCCCACGCTGTGGAACCGCCCCGTGGTGGGCACCCCCGCCATCACCGTGGACAAGTTCCTGGTCGGCGCCTTCCAGCTGGGTGCGCAGGTGTTCGACCGCTGGCTCGCCCGCGTGGAGGTGGCCACCGAGAACGAAGACGACTTCGTCAAGAACATGGTCACCGTGCTGGCCGAAGAGCGTCTGGCGCTGGCCGTCTACCGTCCCGAGGCCTTCATCTACGGCGACTTCGGCAACGTCACCTGATCGCCATCGGCTGAACGGAGGCCCCATCGCGGGGCCTCCCAACGCAGGAGAAACACCATGCTCATCAAGTTCAAGGCGCCTGACCCGCGTGCGGGCGTCGTCGCGCAGATGGACAGCCAGCGCGGCCAGCAGCTCATCGACCAGGGTGCCGCCGATGCGCACCGCGAAGACGCCGCGCCCGCCGCGGCCCCTCTCGCGCCGCCGCCACCGCCTTCGGCGCCGGCAGCTGCTCTCTCGGCTGTTGCGCCCGCTCCCGCTCCTGCGCCGGAGCCGGTGTCCGTGCCCGCCGCCGACGCCGCGGCCGCAGCTGCAGACGAGGCGGCGCCCGCCAAGCCCTCCGCCCCGGCCAAGAAGAAGTGAACTGGTCCATGCCGCGCGTGTTGCCCATGGTCGCCATGCCTGGCGCCTTCGACGAGCCGATCACGCTAGCCGAGGCGCGTGCGCACGTCCGCGTAGATGCCGCAGAGGGCGAATCGCATCCGGACGACTCGAAACTTCTGTCCATGGTGACGGCGGCGCGCCAGGCTGCCGAGCAGTTCACGGAGCGCCTATTCACGAACGGCACCTACGAGCTGCTGCTCGACGAGCTGCCCTGCATCGTCCGCTTCCCAGTGGCGCCCGTGGGCGAGTTGCTGGGCGTGCAATACATCGGCGAGGATGGGCAGCCGGCTGATCTTGCCGCGGGCATCTACCGGCTGTATGCCCATCCGGACCAGCCGGGCCTGTACAGCACGCCAGGCGTTGCGATGCCGTCTCTGCTGGACATGCCTGGTGCTGTGCGTGTGCGGTTCAAGGGCGGGCACGGTCCGGGCAATCCGGTCCCTCGTGCAGTCGTGCATGCCATGCTATTGACGCTGGGCCACCTGTACGATAACCGCGAAGAGGTCGTGACCGGCACGACCGCGACGCAACTGCCCGAGGGTGCCAAGGCGCTCCTTTGGCCCTACCGCCGTGGGCTGGGCGTCTGATGCTGCGCGCAGGCAATCTCCGCCACCGCGTGCGCATCGAGCGCCTGGACGACATGCGCGACGAGACAGGTGCGGTCATCCAAGACCCCGAGACCGGCGCCACCTCCCAGCAGTGGGTCGAGGTGGCCACCGTGTGGGCGTCCATCGAGCCGCTGAGCGCGCGGGAGTTCATCCAGAGCGCCAAAACGCAAGCCGAGATCGTGGCGCGCATCGTGATCCGCTACCGCGATGGCCTGGATGCTTCCATGCGGCTCGTGCACCTGCGCGCCGGCGGCCGTGGCGTGATCTACAGCCCCGCCGAGTTCCTGCCCGACAGGGATTCCGGGCTGGAGTACCTGACCGCGCCTTGCTCGCGCGGCGTGAGCGAGGGGCAGTGATGGCCGACACCTTCGACCTCAAGGGCTTCGACGGCGCGATGGCCAAGCTGCGCGCGCTGCCAGTGCAACTGCGTGGCAAGGCCGGTCGGTCGGCACTGGGCAAGGCTGCGCGGCTGGTGACCAATGCGGCCAAGAGCAATGCCGAGCGCATCAACGACCCCGACACCGGCCGCAAGATCGCAGACAACGTGGTGCAGCGCGTGCGCTCGGGCTACCAGAAGCGCACCGGCGACATCATGATCAGCGTGGGCGTGGTCACCGAGCGCGGCCCCATTCCGAAGGGCAACCCAGACACGGGGCCGAAGGGCAACACGCCGCACTGGCACTTGGTGGAGCTCGGCACCGAGAAGGCGGCGGCCGAGCCGTTCCTGCGGCCGGCCCTGGAAAGCAACATCGACCAGGTGACCGCGGCCACGGCCACCCACCTGGAACGCGAGCTGGACCGGATCGCGAAGAAGGCTGGCGCCTGATGACCCCGCCCATCTTCAAGGCCGTCAACGTCCCGGCCGTGCAGGCGCACCTGCGCGCGCTGCGCGGCCCGCTGCGCTTCTACGCCTTCGGCATGGCGCCGCAGGACGTGCAGTACCCGTACGCCGTCTGGCGCACCGCCGCCGGCACGCCGGGCAACACCCTGTCCAAGAGGCCGGACCACGACGCCGGCCTGTTTCAGATCGACGTCTACGCCAAGCCATCGCAGGGCGTCGACACCGTGCGCGCCGTGGCCATCGCACTGCGCGACGCCATCGAAGGCCATGCCTACGTGACCGCCTGGCGCGGCGAAAGCGTCGACCCGCAGACCAAGAACTTGCACGTCGGGTTCGACGTGTCCTGGATCGTCTTCCGGTAGCCGCAAGGCCGCCACCCACCCCGAAGGCCGCTCACCGCGGCCTTCCTCGTTTTCCAACCTGTCGGCCGCCTTCGCGGCCTTTTCTTTTGCAAAGGCCCATGCCATGTCCGTTACCACCCAAGGCACCGACCTGTTCGCCATCGACCCGCGCGACAACAGCCTGATCAACGTCGGCTGCGTCACCACCATCGACGGCATCGACTCGTCGGTCGAACAGATCGAGACCACTTGCCTCAACTCGGGCAAGGACCGCAAGTACCGGGCCGGCATGGGCCAGCCGGGCGCGGCCTCCTTCGGCATCAACATCGATCCGTCCGACGCCTCGCACCTGAAGCTGTACCAGCTCAAGCAGCTGGGCCTGACGCTCAAGTGGGCGATCGGCTGGGGCGACGGTCCGATGCAACCCGACGGCACCATCGACCTGCCGCCCGAGGTCGTGAACGATGACTTCGACTTGCCCGACGGCCGGTCCTGGCTGCTGTTCGAGGGCTTCATGAACTCCTTCCCGTTCAGCTTCAACCTGAACGACGTGGTGAAGTCCGCCGTCGGCATCCAGATCAGCGGCACGCAGGTGCTGATCCCGAAGGCCTCTGGCACCGGACCGCGGCCGCGCTGGTTCGTCGGCCCGGCCAACGCGCACACCAGCGGAACGCAGGCCCTCCTGAATGCCGCCACCGTGTTCGGCTCGCCCGGCAGCAAGGTCGGCACGATCGACAACCTGCAGACCACCACCGGCAACTACGGCTGGGCTGCCTTCCCGGCCGATGTCGCCGCATCCGGCGTCACCTTCCGCGACGACACCAACACGCCGGGCGACTGGAACGGCGCCGGCCTGTCGGGCGCCAACACCGGCAGCAGCCCGTCGCCCGAGCAGTCGACGGTGACCTTCACCGATGCCGATGGCGTGGTGTGGCGCCTGTTCCGCATGGACTACCCGCACTCGCAGCCCACCGCTGGCGACTGGACCACTTCCTGATCGGAGGCCGACATGCCCAAGTTCACTACCCCCGCCGGCACCACCCAACGCTACATCGCTGCCCTGGACCGCAGTGCACCTGATGCGATCCCGGGCACAAAGAAGGTGTACGCCGACCGCGCAGCCTTCCTCCAGGGCGTCGCCGACGAGCGCGCCTGCATCGCCATGGGTCTGCCCGTCTGGTACGACGGCATCGACCTGCAGGTGCTGGCCGAGCCCGCCGCGGTGAAGCGCCTGTGGACGCTATCGACATCGGCGGGCTCGGCGTCGGCCAACGCTGCGGCCAGCCACGGCCGCGCTGTGGTGATCGCGTTCAAGAAGTTCACCCTGCCCAACGACGACAGCCGCGTGCACTCTACGACAGGCGCGCCCGGCTCCGGCATCGGTGACAACGGCGACCTCGCGCTGGACGAGGCGGCGGGCATCGTCTACCGCAAGGCAACCGGCGCGTGGGCTCAGGAGAATGCGTTCGGTGGCGGGGGAAGCACGTCCATCCCGTTCTCGCCAGCGATCAATTTCCGCGGCGATTACGACATGGGTGCGTACCAGATCGCCGGCCCGCTGGCGTTCACGTTCGACTTGGCGGGCGCTATCCCTGGCAAAGGCACGCGAGTTACCCTACTGGCGAACGGCGTCAACGTGCCGACGGCGGTGGGCGCTGCCGAGGTTGCGTCGTACGGCTTCGACAATCGCCAGGCCGGCTACAGGACGTACGCCTACTTCGAGTACGACGGCACTCAGGCAACGTTGACCTACACCGTTCCGGACGCTCAAGCGGCTGCGGTGATCCCGGTAGCACCGTCCTGGAGTAGCGCTCCGGTGGTCACGTCGGCAATGGTCGGCTCGGCTGTGATGTTCACGTCAGGCACTGCATCCGGAAGCCCGACGCCGACCAAGACATTCCGCACCACGCTGGACGGCTCCCCCATCGGCACGGCCAACACCCCGTACACCCCAATCTCCGCAGACATTGGGAAATCGATCCGCCTCATCGAGACCGCGACGAACACCGCGGGCGCCGTGGACAGTGCGGCAAGCGCGGCCTTCGTGGTCGTTGCAGCCGGTGGCCTGCAGGCCCAGACCACGGACTACCTGAACCGCGTGGCAGCCAATGGTGGCTCGGTGAGCAACACCGAGCGCGACGCTGCAGATGCGTTCTTCACGGCGGCCAACGCAGACGGTTACCTGCCGGCTTGGAACCCTCGCCTGATGGTGCCCATGGGCGACGCCAATGCCCAGAAGGTCCCGCTGCTTGTCGGCGGCGGCGCCGCGCTGGATGTCTGGAGTGCCGGTGTCACCTACGAGGCTGCGAAGGGCTGGGTGTTCAACGCTGTCACGCAGTTCGTGGACATGACGTTTGCGCCATCCATCACCGGCACCATCGGCGCCTACTTGCGAGACACGCAACCCAGCGACACGACTCAGCGCACTATCTTTGGCGTTCGCAACTCTGGCTCTCAGCCATACCGGATCACAGGCAACGGCAGCAGTGCGGGGGCCGCGCAATCCGGCTCTGTGTACGGGGTCTACGGCGACAACACCGTTGCCCCATACGCCGCCGTCACCGGCGGTCTGACTGCCGGCCTGTGGCACCTTTGCCGCACGTCGGCTAGCCTGCTGATCATGCTGAAGAACGCGGTCGAGGTGGCCTACATTACCGCCACCGTCGCTGCTGCAAGCCCGGGCCGCAACACCTACATCGGTGCAAGCAACGCGGATGGCGCCGCTGCTGGCGGTCTGGTTCCGGGTTCGTCGGTCGGCTACGCGTTCCAAGGCGGCGTGATCAACACTGCCAACGCCCTGAAATTCAAGAACAGCATGCAGACCTTCATGACTGCACTCGGGCGCAACGTATGAGGCGCAACACGCTGAAGCCCAGCCTGGCGCTGCCCGTCTCGACAGGCGCCACGGCGCAGACGATCAGTCTGTACCGCTGGCTGATGACGCAGAAGAAGAGCTTCCGGTACGCGCTCGGCACCAGCGACCAGTTCATCAACATGCCGGCCCAGAGCTCTGTTCCGGTGTGGACTGGCGCCTTCGACAACTTCCGCGCCGTCACGGGCAAGAACCCTGGCGTGCTGGGGGTCGAGTGGCACGATCCGCAGTGGGCGAACCGCTGGGGCTCTGCCGGCACCGCCGAGTGCCGGCGGGTCATGATCGAGGCCTACGAGCAAGGGGCAATCCTCACGCTCCACAACCATCCCGGGAACCCTGACACGGGCAACCTGTCGCGCAATGGCACGGTCAGCCCGACGACGGCCACCGGCGAGGGGACGTTCAAGGATCGGACCGGCTCCCCGTTGAGCGTGATCAAGCCGGGCGGATCGAAGCGGGCCGAATACTTGGCATACCTGGACCGCCTTGCCGACTTCCTGGCGAGCCTGGTGGACAGCAAGGGGCGCAAGATCCCCGTGATCCTTCGCTGGTGGCATGAGGCGACCGGCGACTGGTTTTGGTGGAATGGGGTGGATCGTGCATCCGACTTCATCCTGCTGTGGCGCGACTTCGTGAACTACCTGCGCGATGTCAAAGGCCTCACGCATGTCCTCTACTGCTGGAACGTTGATGGCAGCACAGGCGTCGACCCAAACCTGTTCTGGCCTGGCTCCTCGTACGTGGACATCATTTCGATGGACACCTATGACAACCGCAATGACGCCTCGGTGTCGCTGCTTGGCCAGAACAATAGGCCTGCGGGCTGCTGGTCCAGTATTAAGGTCTTGGCCTCCACCCACAACAAGCCTTTATGCATCCCGGAGTTGGGCTACCAGTACTGCGCCACGTTGAGCGGGATCTGGGACCAGAAGACCGGCCGCTACCTGGCAACGACGTTCTACGAGTCCGCACTGGCAGCGCTTTGGCCGGCGCCCTACGGACCCCAGGCTTCAGACGGCGGGGCAGCGAAGGCCAGCTTCTCAGCGATGGCGATCAGCCCCTACGCAATGACGGCTGATCGGCTAACGGGCGTCTACGTCTGATCCGGCCCCTTGCCGGGCTGATCGCCCATCAAAGCCGCCCACCGAGGCGGCTTTTTCGTTTCTGAAAGGCTCCCATGAAAAAACTCAGAGGCCTGGCCGGCATGAAGTCGGCCGGAGCGATCCGCGACCTCGCGCCGGTCATGAAGACCATCGACTGGCGGGGCGACGACGGCGAGGACTACTCCATTGACGTGCACGTCAAGCCAATGGCCTTCGGCATGGCGATGGACCTGCAGCTGGAGGACTCGCCCGACAAGCGCGCAGCCGCCATCGGCCAGATGATCCTGGTCGAGGAGGCCGGCAAGCTGGTGCCGCTGGGCACCGACAACGCGCGCGCGCTGAACTCGCAGCTGGGCTTCAAGCTGCTCACGGCCATCAACCAAGCCATGGCAGGTGAAGCAAAAAACTCTCGGCCGCGGAAGAGCTCCTCTGCGAACTCGTCCTCAACGGAATCGGCGGCCGAACCCTCGCAGAAGCCCGTGAGCGCCTGAGCGCCGAAGAGGTGATGGTGTGGGCCGAGTACCGGGCCCGCTTTGGCACCCTCAACCTTGGCCATCGGCTGGAGTTCCTTTTCGGTCGGTCTGATTGGGTGCGCCATGCCAGCCACGGCGGCAAGGAGCCGCTGGACAAGTTCCTGCGGTACTACGACGAGCCGCCGCAAGAAAAGCCAGCTGAGGCGTCCGCAGCATCCCTGGAAATGATCGCGCGCATGTTCGGTGCGCCGGTGGAGGTACGCAGATGATGAACGCTGATGGAGGGGCCAGATGAGCAGGAGCCTTGGCACCCTCACGCTCGACTTAATTATGAAGATCGGCGGCTTCACGCAGGGCGCAACGCAGGCCGAGCGGCAGGCCGGGCGCACCGCGCGCGAGCTGTCAAAGCGCAAGAAGGAGATCGAGAAGGAGTGGTCGACGCTGGGCACCGCGATCGCGGCGGGCTTCGCCGGCATCACGATCGGATCGACCTTCGGCAAGTTCATCCAGGAATCGAAGGATGCCCAGGCCGAGCAGGCCCAGCTGGTCGCCGTGCTCAAGAGCACGAAGGAGGCGGCCGGCTACTCCGCCGAAGAGCTCAACGAGATGGCTTCGGCCATGGCCGGCGTGTTCAGCGACGGCGACATCAACCGCGCACAGACGCGCCTACTCGCCTACACCAACGTCGTGGGGAACGAGTTCCCCGAAGCGCTGCAGGCGGCTGTCGACATGGCCGCGCGAATGGGTATGACGGTAGAGCAGGCCGCTGAGACGGTCGGCAAGGCGCTCAACGTGCCTTCGGAAGGCATGAGCGCGCTGAAGAAGCAGGGCTTCAGTTTCACGGAACAGCAGGTAAAGCTAGCGCAGAGACTCCAGGAAACGGGGAGGACGGCAGAGGCGCAGGCCATCGTCCTTGCAGAGCTGAAGTCCTCGTATGGCGGGGCCGCCGAGGCCGCGCGCAACACCTTCGGCGGCGCGATCTCCGAGCTGCAGCACAGCCTGAACAGCCTCATGACCGGCGATGACGGCAGCCTGCAGGGAGCAACCGAGTCCATCCAGGATCTGACGAAGCAGATGAACTCGTCGGAGACGAAACAGGCCTTCGCCGCGCTCACGGCCGGCCTGGCGTCGGTCATCTCCTTCCTCGCGTCGGCGACCACGCACGTGATCAACTTCAGCCGGTTCGTGGGCGAGGCGCTGGGCAGTATGGCGCACGGCTCGGCCGATCCCATCGAGCGGCTGAACGAGCAGATCGCGTCGCTGGAGACCGGGTTGGTCACAGCGCAGCGGGCGCTCAAGACGACAGACCCCCGCGCGGAGGGCTTCAGGGAATACGGCAAGTACGTCGAGGAGACAACGGCGAAGCTTGAGCAGCTTCGCAAGATGCGCGCCGGCCTGGTCGCTGATGCCAACAGGCCAGCCGCGAGCGCCGGCCCCGTCAAGGATCGGCCAAAGCCCCCGCGCATTCCGACTAAGGGTGACGGCAGCGACGATCCGACCAAGGCGCTGCTGGCCAACCAACTCAAGGAGTTCGACCGCCTGGTGCAGGAGCAGACCGGCATCATGGCCGACCGCAACCGCATGCTGGACCTGTACAACGGCCAGGGGCTGGTGTCGGTCCAGGGCTTCTACGACGCCCAGCGCGCCATCCTGGAGGAGGCAACCGCGGGCCAGGTGAAGGCCTACGACGCGCAGATCGCCGCACTGGAGAAGTACCGCAACGCAGCCGAAAAGAAGACCGACCGCGCCGACGCCGAGGGCAAGATCGCCGAACTGGTCGCCAAGCGCGCCAAGGTGCAGCAGGACGCCGGCCTGGCCGCCATCGAGCTGGACGTGAAGCAGCAGCAGGCCGCCAAGGAACTGGCCGACTCGCTGCAGGATGTGAACGTGCGGCTGATGGAGCTGCGCGGCCAGACCGCCGAGGCGGCCGCGCTGAACTTCGACAAGGCGAACGAGGGCTTGAAGAAGCTGTTTCAGGCCAACGGCAACCAGCAGGGCCTCGACACGCTGGCGAAGCTGAAGGAGTCGACCGTGGCGCAGGCGCAGCTCAACGAGCTGACGCAGCGCTTCTCGCTGATCCAAGGCGACCTGGGCGACGCCGAGAAGCGCATCGCGCTCGACCGCGAGGCCGGCACCATCAGCGAGATGGAGGCCCTGCAGCGCACAGGCGCCGCGCGGCGCGAGCGGATCGGGCTGCTGCAGCAGGAGATCGACAAGTTCGTGCAGCTGCAGGCCGTCGCCGTACTCACCCCTGAGCAACAGCAGGCCTTCAACCGTCTCAAGCTGCAGATGGAGGAGCTCAATGCGTCCATCGACCCGCTCGGCGACAAGCTTCGCTCCACCTTCGAGGGCTCGTTCTCCAACCTGTTCTCCGACATCGCAGACCGCTCCAAGACCGCCAAGGATGCGGTGAAGGACTTCGGCAAGTCCGTGTTGAACGAGTTCAACAACCTCATCAGCAAGCAGCTCGGGCAGCAGATGGTGAACTCGCTGTTCGGGGCCAAGGGCTCGAGCGGTGGCGCCGCCGGCGGCGGCTGGGGCTCCCTGGTGACCGGGTTCATGAGCCTCTTTGGATTCGTGGACGGCGGCTACACCGGCGCCGGCGGCAAGTACCAGCCAGCGGGCATCGTGCACCGAGGCGAGGGCGTCCTGAACCAGGGCGACATGGCCAAGATCGGCGGCCCGGCGGGCTTCGCGCAGCTGGTGTCCACCATCCGCAGCGGGCGCAGCCACGCCAGCGGCGGCGTGGGCGGCTCGAGCAGCGTGCCGTTTTCCCCCGCGGCCAACGGCCCGAGCACGGTGGTGAATGTCCACGTGCCGGCTGGATCGACTGTGGAGCAGAAGACGAGGCGCGGGAGCGGTGGTCAAGAGATCGTCGATGTGTTCGTCAACCAGGCTGCAATCGCTGTAGCCGGCCAGATCGCAGGCAACTACGGCCCGGTCGGTCAGGCGATGCAGGCGCGCAGCAGGCGAGGTATGTGATGGCTGCACTTCCAAGTTACGTCTGCATCCTTTTGGAGGGTGCCGGCGAAGAGTTTGATCCCGGCGTTGTGGTCTCTGAGATGGAGCGGGGCATGTCCAAGATGCGCGTCGGGCAGAGCCGGGTGATCGTGGAGATCCCGGCGACCCTGATGTTCTACGCCCAGCAGGACACGATCAGCTTCGAGACCTGGTACTTCCAGACCATCAAACGCATCGGGTTCTTCGACTGGCCCAACCCGCGTACTGGGCAGTTGCTGAGCGTGCGCTTCAAGGGCGGCGACATCGGCAAGCTGGTGCCCGTCACGTCTGGCTACGCGCTGGCCAAGCGCGACGTCACCCTGCAGTACCTGCGATGACCCAGTTCCGCGAGCGCAACCAGCGCCTGACCAACACGGTCGGCCACGTCGAGCTACTGGAAGTGACGAACCCCGGCTTCACAGGCCCTATGCATATCTGCAACGACGTGCAGGACTTCACCAGCAAGGGGATCACTTACATCGCCTTGCCGTTCGGTTTCACACTGCCCGACGACGTGAGCGGGCAGTCTCCGCGCATGCAGCTGGTGATGGACAACGTCGGGCGAGACATCAGCACCGAGCTTGAGCGGCGTCTGCCGGGAAGCACCACCATGGCGAGGCTGATCATCGCCGCGCGCGACACGCCCGACGTGCACGAGCACGTGTTCTGGATGCCGATCACTGGGGTTGTCATCACCGGCACCACCGCGAGTGCAACCGCGAGTGTTCAGGACCTGATGGACCAAGCTGCCTGCAAGCAGATCGCCAACCCTTTTACCTTGCCGGGCATCTTCTAGCGTGCACACCGATCGGTTCCTTGGCATCCCGTATTGCCCTCGGCGGATGGACTGCGCCGACCTCGTGATGCTGGTGCAGCGCGAGTTGTTTGGCCGCGAGGTGGTGTTCGCCGGCAAGCGCCCGCGGCCTCTGGACAGCGCCGCGCAGGACGCCGCGCTGGCGGCCTACTGTGCCGAGTTGGCCTTGCCGGTGGCCGAGCCGGTGGATGGCGACGTGGTGCTCATGCGCGAGGGCGGCAAGACGATGGCTGGCCACGTCGGAACCTACTTTTTTACGGGCTACGCGCCCTGTGTCCTGCACGCCGCGGCATGGATGCAGGGCGGCAGCTCGCTGCACAAGATCAAAGACCTGCCGGCCATGGGCCTGACGGTCATGGGGTACTACCGATGGAAGTGAACCGCGCTGAGCTTGCCGCAGTCAACGGCGTGCCTGCCGAACTGATCGACGCCGGCGGTCGGCTGGTCGTCACGCCGAACTTTGCGACGCTGGAAGGCCAGCGTAACGTCCCGGCGGATCTGCGGCCTGGTGAGTCGCTGGCGGCCTTCCTGGAGCGCCACGTGCCAGGCATCCAGTCCGGCGCCTGGTCGGTGAGCATCGCGGGCGCCGCCGTGCCGCAGGCCATGTGGCGCACCACCTTCCCAAAGCACGGGATGTTGATAGCCTGCCGCGCGACGGGCGGGAAGCAGGTTGTTGCCATCGTCGCGCTGGCTGTGCTGTCCTACTTCACGCTGGGTGCCGGCTTGGCCGCCTGGGGCACGACGGCCACGGCAATTGCGGCGACGACAGGCCTGAGTGTCACCATGGTGGGGGTCGGTGCGTTTGTGGCCGGGTCGGTGCTGATCAACAAAGTGCTCGCCCCAAAGGTTCCAAAGGCTCAATCGGCCGAGGCGGCGCGTGCCGTCTACAGCCTGAGCGGCCAGCGCAACAGCGCGCGCCCCAATCAGCCGATCCCGACGCTCTGGGGCGAGATGCGCGTCACGCCTGACGTGGCCAGCGCGGCTTACACCTGGTTCGAGGGCGACGACCAGTACCTGAGCCTGATCCTGCTGGGCGGCATCAACGTGCACAGCGCGGCCGACCTCGCCGTGGGCGACACGCCGTTCAGCGGCTACTCGGACGTCAGCCTGTTCTACAGCGGCTTTCCGGGCATGGCCAGCCAGGACATTCCGCTGTACAGCAACGCCGATACGATCTCGGGCGCCGAGTTGGAGAAGAACGGGCCTTGGGTCGTGCGCACCAGCTCGCCCGACGTGGTGGCGCTGCAGCTGGACTTCGAGGGCCAGCTGTACGACGTGGGCGTCAAGGGCAACACGCTGCCCAACAGCGTGCAGCTGTTCATCGAGACACGCCCCGTGGGCTCGGACAACTGGGTGCCGGCATCTTCGCCCACGCTGACCAACAGCACGGCCGACGTGCTGCGCCGCACGTTCACGCTGCAGGTCGCGCAGGGCCAGTACGACGTTCGCGTGCGCCTGGGCCCGCCGACCTGGGACGAGGGCGAGGGCAAGGACCAGTGCAAGATCGGCTGGAACGTCCTCAAAAGCATCCAGCCGGACCAAACCGACTACAGCGGCTGGGGGCGCATCGGCATCAAGATCCGCGCGTCGGGCCAGCTGTCCGGCAGCCTGGACACCGTGCGCGCCACCTACCGCGCCCGTCCGATGCCCATCTGGAACGGGTCGGCCTGGGTCACGGCCACAGCGCGGGACAACGGGCTGTCCAACCCCGGCGCCATCCTGCTGCAGACCATGCGCGGTGTGTACGCCAATGGCGAGCTGCAGTTCGGCTTCGGTCTGCCGGACGAACAGATCGACATCGAGGGCCTGAAGGCCTTCATGCTCCACTGCACGGCGAACGGCTACACCTACGACAAGTGGGTGACCGATGCCGTGTCGCTCGGCCAGTTCTGCCAGGAGGTGGCGCTGGCCGGCATGGGCGAGTTCAGCTGGACGGATGGCAGCCGGCCGACGGCGGTCTTCGTCTCCAGCGGCCAGCCGCTGTCGGGCGTGGTCAACATGGCCAACATGCTGAAGGCGTCGTTCGAGGTCTCCTACAGCCTGAGCAACGCCGCCGACGGCATCGAGTACCAGTACCTGGACCGCGAGCGGAACTGGGAGACGCAGACGCTGCGCGTGTCCGCGCCCGGCGTGACCACGATGCTCAACCCGGCCCGCATCACGGGTGAGGGCGTCACCAGCGAGGCCCACGCCGCCATCATGGCGCGCTACCACCTCGCCCAGAGCCTGTACCAGTTCAAGACGATCGGCTACACGGCAGACATCGAGCACCTGGACTACCGGCGCCTGTCGTTGCTGTCCATCAGCCACGACCTCACGCAGTGGGGATTCGGCGGGCGGCTCGTCTCGGCGCAGCGGGTGGCCGGCAAGGTGGTCCTGCAGTTGGATGAGGCAGTGCCGCCCCTGGCACAGGCCTTCATCGGCTTGCGGCTTCCGGGCTACCGCGACTACCGGGTGTTCCAGGTCGAGGCGCTGTCCATCGCCGGGGACCAGGTGACCCTGGCCGACCCGTGGCCTTCAGGCCTCCCGCTGCCCGGCGCGACGGAAGACGATCCAGCGCACGACACGCTGTGGTGCTACGACTTCAAGCCAACGCCCGGCTACCGCGTTCGAGTGGTGAGCATGGAGCCCGAGGCCGACCTGAAGGGTGCGCGCATTTCCTGCGTGCCCGAGGGCCCCGAGTTCTGGGACTATGTGCTGAATGGGAACTACGTTCCGGCGCCGAACGGCTCGTCCTTGACCGCCAACCTGCCTGTCGCGAGCAACCTGCAGATCACTCGGTCCCGCGTGAAGGTAGGAGCCGGCTGGGAGCATGAGCTGTCGGCAACCTGGGATGTGACCGGCAACTACGACCATGCCCAGGTGTGGGCCGCGCCTGCTGGCCAGCCCCTGGTGCTGATTGACAGCAACGTGTACGGCACCCGGTTGGCCTGGCGCGTGCCTTCCGACCAGACGTGGTCCGTCGAGGTCCGCCCCTTCGACGGTCTGGGACGCATGGGCACCGTCGCGTCGGTGATCTTCACCGACCCGAGCGTGCTGGTCGGTGGCGTACTGGGCCTGACCGCCGCCGTGGAAACCAACGGTGTGGTGCTGCGCTGGAACACGCCGCAAGACATCGACTCCATCGACTATGCGGCAACGCGGATCCGCTTGGGCCTGGCCGGCGGTTCGTGGGAGACCGCATCGCCCGTCTTCGAGGGCAAGGCCAACACCTGCAACCTCGGATGGTTGCAGGCCGGCCAGCTGATGTTCTACGCGGTGCACGTCAACTCTGCCGGGGACACGTCCGCGCCAGTGTTCACCTCCATCTCGATCGTGCCGCCAGGCCAGCCTGTGGTGACAGGGCTCGCGTGGCAATCGCTTGTCGAGCTGGCATGGGACGCTGTGTCGGCCACGCAGCCTCTGCGTGGCTACGAGGTGCGCCTGGGTGACGTCTATGCCGGCGCGCAGCTGTTGAGCACGCTCGATGCCCTGTCCTTCAGCCAAACCGTGTCCGCTGCTGGGAACTACCGCTACTGGGTGGCCGCGATCGATCTGGGCGGCAACCGCGGGGCGCCGGGAACCGTTCTGGTCACCGTGCTGCCCGATATCTCCGAGGCGATCCAGGAACTGCAGGAGGGCTTGGACGAAGTCGTGCAGGATCTGGTCGAGCTGGGGCAAGACACGGACCAAAAGATCCTGGCCGAGGCGGCTGCGCGCGGCACCGCGATCGAGGCGGTCACGCAGCTCATCACCGAGGGCGACGAGCAGCTGGCCCAGCAAATCGAGAACATCTCGGCGTCGAGCACAGGCTACGTGCGCGCCAATGTGCTCTACAACGGCGGCTTCGAGTACGGCATGGACGGGTGGGGCGGGAACGTCAGTTCGTTTGTTGCTTACGACAGCGTGGTCGGCCGCATTACCCAGAGCGTGACGCATCCAGCCAGCGGCATTCTCTTCACCTCTGAAGCGCAGGCTGGGCAGGGGTTGTGGTACGCCGCCGCGATGGAGGTGCAGATGCACGCGGCGGGCGGCCAATGGCGCTTGCGCATCCAGTTCTACAACGCCGCGCACGCAGACATTTCAGGGGTCGTTGGGCCCTGGAATGGCCCGACCGATTTCTCCAACTTCACTGCTGCCGTGCGTCAAGCCACCGCTATCGAGGCGCAAGCCCCTGCGGGCGCTGCGTTTCTCCGGTTCAGTGTTGACTGGATCAATGCCTCAGGCAGCGTGCTTGGCTTTGCGCGTGCAAAGGTGGAGGTCGGCCGCAAGCCAATCACCAGCTACATCACCGGGGCCCCCGACGCTGGCACGCTGGCGGCGATCCAGACCGAGCGCACGGCGCGTGCCAATGGCGATGCGGCCGAGGCGCTGGCGCGCGAGACGTTGGCGGCTCAAGTGGGCCAGGTTGCGGCCAGCGTGACCACTGAGGCTTCCGTGCGCGCCCAGGCGGATGGCCAGCTGTTCGCCAAGTACGGCGTGCGCTTGACCGTGGACGGCAAGGTCAGCGGCTTCATCCAGAACAACGACGGCACGCAAAGCAACTTCGTCGTGCTGTCCGACCGCTTCGCCTGGGCGATGGAAGGCGCCGGCGGCGAGATCAAGTACCCAGTGGTGTTCGGTTCCATTGGCGGCGTCGCCAGCTTCGGCTTCACCGGAAACATGTTCCTTGACGGCGTGCTCAAGGCGCGGATGCTCGATGCGGACCAGATCTACGCGTACCACATCCGAAGCCTGGAGATCGAGACGCGGCACCTCAAGGCGCTGGCCGTCACTGCCGAGAAAATCTCTGTCGGCAGCCTGTCTTCGATTGTTCCCAACCTGGGTATCGTGGTTTACGGTCGTCTGGTGTCGGCTGACGGAATGATGAGCGTGGATCTGGACAACAAGTCCATCCACATGCTGAAGAACGGCCGGCGCGTTCAGATCAGTCCCAGCGGCATATACATGGGTGCCGACGACGGGGTGGGCAACCGGCTCGAGTACAACCTCGACTCGGGTGCGATGCTTCTGAATGGGTCTTTCACCGCGGATGCGATCAACGCCGTCAATACGCTCAACATCGCGGGGCAAGGGGCCACGACGCTTGCGCTGGTGCGCAGCGGCTCCAGCAACTACTACGGCGGCGACAACGCGGACAACTGGATCACGATGCTCTCGCTGGCCGTGACCCTGAAATCCGGTGGCAACGGTGTCGTCGCCTTCATCTCGCACATGGAAGTCCCCACAACAGCAATTACCCAGATACCCGAGTTCCGTCTGTTCAACCAGACAACCGGTCAAGAGATCAAGCGGTGGATGGGCAAGAAGCTGTTCGAAGAAGACCAGAGCAACGTGCGGGACACCGAAATCACTCTGGTGGACTTCAATCCCGTAATCGGCGCCAACACTTACCTGCTGCAGACCATGCACCGCCAGCAGTGGGTGACGCACATGGACCAGCGCCTGACCATTCTTGCGAGCCACCGATGAAGTATTGGATCGAGTACAGCGCTGACGGTGAGATCTACTTTGCCGGGCGCAGCCTTGCGCTTCCGGCGCCCCAGCGCGGCGGTACGGTCATCGAGACGCCCGACGCTGTCGACCCGACGCGCTCGGTCTTCATCGCGGATGAGCTGCACGAGCTGGGGCCGCGGCCGAGTCCGCAGCATGTGCTGGACTTCGCGACATGCGAATGGGTGCTGTGGACGCCGCCAGGCGGCTCTGCCCTGCAAGTCCTCCAGGCGGCGAAGTGGGTCGAAATCAAGGCCGAGCGCGACAGGGTGGAGAAAGCCGGCTTTGAGTACCTGGGGCGCATGGTGGACAGCGATGCGGAGAGCGCGCTGCGGATCACGGGCGCCACATCGGCCGCGCAGGCCGCGCTGGCCATCGGGGCGCCGTTCAGCATCGCATGGACCTGCCAGGACAACAGCGTCCTGGAGCTCGACGCCGCGCAGATGGTGGGCATGCTGGTCGCGCTGGCGAACCACGCGGACCAAGTGCATCAGGTGTCGCGCGGTCTGCGAGCGCAGATCTTTGCCGAGGACGCAACCGAGTCGTCCGTTGCCGCTGTCGCCTGGCCATCCGAATAGTCCTTCCAGTTCCCGCACCAAGCCGCCCACCGAGGCGGCTTTCTTTTGCCCGAAAGGCTCCCGATGACACATGCCCAAGCCAGACCGGTCCCTGCGCAAGCCCGGCAAATGCCATGAGCAAGGCCACACCGATCGTCGTTGACCTGCGCAGGTGGGTCGAGGACACCTGTGCGCTGCCGCGCAACCAAGACAAGGCCGAAGTGCGTACCTTGGCAGCCATCGTGACCGCTGGCTTCCTAGTGTCCATGGCCGAGCCGCTGTTCTACCTGTTCCTGGTGCCTGAGTCGCTCGTGTCCCGAGTGGCAGGCATGGCGCCGTCGGTGTACCTGGTGGCGGCCGCATTCTCGGCCTGCCTGCTGCTCACGCTGCCACACCTCGTCGCGCTGCTTTGCTTTCCACGCACGCTGCACATGGCCTGGCCGCGCCGGATGGCTGCCCGTGGCGCGGTCGGTGCTGCGGTCGTCTGGCTCTACCTCGCGGCGCTGGCCACGCCGCTCGACCTTGGCGCGGTGGAGTGGGCCTATGGGCTGCGCGCCATGGGCTCGTTGCTGGTGGGCGGTGCCTACGGCGTGTCGCTCAACGCCCAACAACTGCGGGAGTGCATCAATGCGCAGACGCGTTGACCTCTTCATCCTGGCATGGCTCACGACGTACAGCGCGCTCTGCTACGCGCAGTCCACGCTGGCCCAGGACCTGGCGGGCTACGACTGGGTGTCCCTGCTGCTGGCCTTCGCGGCCGGTCTGGTGGGTGGCGCGGCTCGCACCATCCTGACCCTGGTTTCCAACGAGCAATTGGTCGGCAATGTGCGCCTCGTGCTCGTCAAGGACATGGTGGTGGCGCTGTTCGGTGGCGCCGCGGCCTTTTTGCTGATCCAGGGCTACAACAGCTGGTCAGCCGGGCTCACGTCCATGGAGCTGCCGGCCATCACCCGCGACTTCCGCGTGCTGATCATCGTGGCCGCCGGCGCCAGCCGCGGCCGCTGGCTCGGCATCGTCGATCGCTTCACGGCCGACGCCATTGCCAACGCGCGCCAGCGCCTGCGCGGCGCGGCGCCGCCTGAACCCGCGGCCTCGATGCCCGCGCCCCTCGGAGACCGCTGATGACCCTTGACGAAATCTCGGCCCAAGGCATTGGGCCAGCGCTAGCGTTGCTGCCTGCAACCATGGACACGCCGCGCGCACGCATCATGCTTCTCGCCATCGGCCTGCAGGAGAGCCGCTTCACGGAGCGCCGTCAGCTGGTCGGCAGCCCGCCGCGACCAACCGGGCCGGCCAAGTCGTTTTGGCAGGCGGAGATCGGCGGTGGCATGGTGCGCGGCGTGCGGCTGCATGTGGCCACGGCCAGTCTGGCGGCATCGCTCTACCGTGCGCGCGGCGTGGCGGCGACCGATGCGGCGATCTGGGACGCGATCGAGCGGGACGATGTGCTGGCCGCCGGCCTGGCGCGCCTGCTGCTGTGGTCTGAGCCTGCTGCGCTGCCCACGCCTGCCGACGAGGAGGGCGCGTGGCTGCTGTACCTGCGCGCCTGGCGGCCGGGTGCATGGACACGCGGCACGCCCGCGGAGCGCGCCGAGCTGCGGGCCAAGTGGGGCCGCAACCACGCGCGCGTGCGGCAGTTCCTGGGGGTCGCATGAGGCTCGCCCTCTTGCGCGCCCCGCTGCCTGGATGGCGCATGGCTCTGGCCCACAAGCTCGGCGCCAAGCTCGATCACACGCGCTGGAGCCACGGCGAATTGATCTTCAGCGACCGCATCACCGGTTCGGCCTGGATGGATGGCGGCGTGCAACTGCGGCGCATGCCGCCTGAGCACTACGCGGCCGACCGCTGGGACTTCTTCGACCTGCCGGACCACCTTGAGGCGCCCGCGCGCCGATGGTTCGCGGACAACGCCGGCGCGCGCTACGACGTGCTGGGCCCCGCGCGCTTCGCGCTCGGAGTGCTGAGCCAGACCGCCGACCGTTGGTATTGCCATGAGGCGACTGCCGAGGCGCTGGGGCTGCCCGACAGCTGGCGCTGGACGGGCGGCCTCTTCGTGGCCATGGGCCCGAGGCTGTGGCCGTGCGCGTTCAAGCGCGTCGGCGGTCCATGGCCCACACCTTGGCCGTCCGAGATCGTGAGGTGCAGCCGTGATTGACCTTCGCATAGTCGGCGCAGCGCTGCTGGCGGCGGCGCTGGCCGGCACGCACTGGTACGCCTACCGCCAGGGCGCCCAAGCTGTCCAGATCAGGTTCGACGCCCATGTGGCCGCGGCGGATCGGGCGGCCGTCCGCCAGGCCGATGAGAACCGAGGGCGTTCTGCCCAGGTTGAGGAGCGCATCGTTGTGCAGACGGTGTACCGGGACCGCTACCTCACCAAGACTGTCAAGGAGATCGAACGTGCGACTCAACCCCTGGCTGTTTGCCCTGTGCCTGCTGACGCTGTCCGGCTGCTCAACGACGCCGCGCGCTGTGCCCGCGAAGATCGACCCGCCGCCTGTGGCGCTGTCGACGCCGTGCTCGACACCCGCTGACTTGGAAAGCAACGCCAGCGCGCAGCAGTTGTCGGCCTGGACGGTGGAGTGGATCGGCGCCTACGGGTGCGAGCGCGCGAAGCGCGCCGGCCTCGTGGAGGCTTGGCCGCGATGACCGGCCTCGTCCGCTACGAGAAGGTCGCCGGCTTCCTGGAGTTCGTCGGCCGCTCGCTGGTCTACCGCAAGCTCACGGGTCTGATCCGCATCTTCCGCCCCGGCGCGTTGCCGGGCGATCCCTACATCGGCGCTGGCACGGTCGTGTGGCGGCAGCCGCACTTCGGCCAGCCGCAGGACCAGTGCGAGATTCGCGGGCTGAAGGCTGAAATGAACCGCGCGCACTGGCGCGACATGGCCGCCGAGATGCAGCGTGAAGGGGCGGCCAGGGTCTGGGCCCTGCGCGGGCCCGGCAAGCTGCTTCCCTATGCGAAGACCGACCCACTGCAGCCAGGCTGGCAGTACATCGACCTGGCCGACATCAAAGCCAACCCGGCCGCGCCGGTCACGGGATTCGTTGAGCTGCCGGACTGATCCGCGTTGTTCGAGGGTCGGAGCGGCGGCTATCTGGATGCGGCCATCTGATCCAGCACTGCTATGGCGGCGGCCTGATTGGGCGCGCAAAACCACGTCTGGTTCCAACTCGTCAGTGCCTTCTCGCCGTACTCAATGCCCTGGTACTGGCGAAATCCGCCGCGGACGCGCACCAGGCGCACCTCGTGCATCTGCAGCAGTTGGCGATCAAGGCCTGGCAGCTCAAGGGCCTCGGCATGCCAGTGCGGCCCTGTGAAGCGGTCAGTGCAGATGATGCCGGCGCTGACCGGTGTCTGGAGTAGCACCTCGCCCGGCGCGAGCTTGGCGCCGGTGCGTGGCCGGCGCATGCGGTAGATGACGCAGCGGTAAGCTGCTTTCGGGCGAGCTTCCTTGTCGGCAATGCTTCCGGGTGCCCATTGGCCCATGCGATAGAAGCCGCTGCCAGGTTCAAACCATGGTGTGACGTCGCTCACGTTCTTCGTCTAGAGCACTGTTCATGCAAACAGTATAAGCGGGCCGAGCTCGGATGTGCAGCGGCGTAGCCGTCAGCGGAGGCCGGGTGCGCGCAACACGATCTTTTCCGGGTGACAGCCCAGCGCCATCATCTGCATTTGGATGAGTCAAGTGGCGCGCTTCGTTTCCCAATTCACAGCTTCTAGGGGCGCTGCGTATCTCGGTGAATTCGAAGGATCAATTCGAACTCTTGCTTAACTATCGTTCCGATTAGGACCGTCTCAATCTTCGAATTATTGACTAATTCTTGCAAATGGTTGAGAAACCGTCTCCCTCTATTGTTAGAGAAAAGAGCGTTTTGAGGTTCTTGGCCAAGAACGACAATCAAAGTTCGCTTGAAATCCTCGTCATCAAGTATTATTTCGTCCTGCTCCCAATTACTGTACTTAATTTTCTCCATTAATACGCCAGTATTAAGCGAAGATAGTCGGATGACATCAAACGTCTCAAGTCCGTCGCCTCTGTGGGCTAGCAGTCTCTTTTGAATTCCCTTGCTAATTTCTATCACTTCGCCAAACTGAGACGATAGCCAATTTTGTACTATTCTCGTTATTTGGCTCATTGGATATCGAACGGGCTCTATATCGTCAAGTCCCAAATAACTCGTTAAGGTGGCACTATTCTCAAATAGACGATTTGCAGCTTCGATTCTGTCGTGCTCGGACTCTACCAGCTGAACCTGCTGAACCTGCTGAACCGATTGATCGGCAATGGGCGCATTCAACTGCTTGTGCGCATTAGCGAGGAACTGGTCGGACGAATACATCCAGAATAGTTCAACGGGGGTGTTCCTCAGAATTTCGGACACCAATTCTTGATGTGGGCCCATAGTCTTTCCATGCTCTCGCCACCACCAATCCGGCTTCTGGTCTCCTGTGACGATAATCAGGTGCTTGATGTTCCGGCCTTTTGCGTGATTAATTATTTGCCGCCAAAGAATCAAATCGCCGAACTTGGCTTTATAAACCAAATGGTTGTGGATGAACTCCGCGAACTTAGGGTTTTTCTCTTTATCAGCATCGTGATAGCCAGGTGGAATTTCCTTGCTGTACCGATCCTCTCCGCCCTCCGTAAGGCTGTCTAACTCCTGCTGCGTCTTAGGGCCTTCGCCTATCGATCCGTACAGTAGATCGTCAATTCGATCCCTTATTGGATCGGAGGAAGAAACCTCCAGTTGACTGCGATGTATTTCCACTATTGAATCGACCAAGCGGGCATGTGCAACTCGGAGGTCCGAGAGTATTTTGTCAACATCGATAGATTTCGAGCGCTTTTCAATTTCAAGTTTCTGAAAACCTGCAACAATACTGCTCAGTTGTTCGCTTGACTTTGCCTGTTCATTTCCTGACAGGCTCCAAGCTGCCTCGATCACTTTTAGACGGTTACGTTGAAACTCGAGGGCCACTTGATGGGGGATCCAAAGGCGATCTCGGAGTAAATTTAGTGCATTCAAGAAATCCTCTCTGGCGCGCTCCGGATAACGATAGAGATTTAAGAGTACATTTGTGTCTGGAACAATGATTGCTTCTTTCCAGAGCAGCTTATATTGCTCGTCTGATAGTGGGTAATAACCTGGAAAAAGAGATTTCATGTGGGTTGAACTGGTAGTGCTATTGGATCTCAAGTGATTATTTGAGCCGGGATTGCCAGCCTTCATACTTGTCGCCGGTTTGTTTGACATGGGTGTATCGCTGGAGCCCTTTCCATGAGCGATGGCCTGAAACCATAGCAACATGCGGTATGGTCCATCCCATTTCAAAGAGGCGGCTGACTCCTTCATGTCGAAGATCATGGAAATGCAGATCCTCTATCCCTAAAAACTTGCACGCTCGGGTAAACGATGAGCTGACAGACTCCGCGTTGTAGGGCCAGATCCTTCCCTTCGTCACGCCGCGCGCCTTGATCAGCTGCAGCGCCTCTGGAGTTAATGTCGTGTGCACGTCATTGCCGATCTTCTCGCCGGGGTTTTTCATGTCGCGCACAATCACCTGGCTTTGCTGCTCGTTTACGTCCTCGGCGAGAATCCGACATGTTTCTTCCTGCCGGCGCGTCGAGAAAATGCTGAAAAGGATCAGTTGTGTCATCGGGATCGAGTCGGACCGCTTTCGCTCGTACACGGAGTAGTGAGCTAAGAGCTTTTCCAGCTCGGCCAGGGTGGGCCGGCGCGTGCGCGAGCGCGAGCGGGCGATCAGGCCCAGCTTGTCAGCGACCACGCGCGCGTCTTCCACGGCGGCCACATCCAGCGGGTAGCCCCAGGCGGGCCTGGCCACCTTGAACACTGCCGACAGGTGCGAGAGGTAGTTGCCCCTGGTCTGCGGCTGCGATTCCAGTTCCTGCAGGTAGCGGATGATCGTGGTGCTCTTGATCTCCGAGCAGCGCAGCTGGCCGAGCCACGAGTTCTTGATCGTGCGCAGTACCTGGTCTTTCGTCACGCCGTGCGGCTTGAGCTTGTCGGCCAGGTAGGTGTTGATCACGCCGGCCAGCGTCGGATCTTCCTTCTTGACTAGCGCCCCAGGCTTGGCGAGGGCCTCCTCGCGCTGGGCCATCCAAAGCCGCGCCGGCGATTCCCGGTCGAACGTCTGGGTTTCGGTGTGCACCACCTTGCCGTCCTTCTTGATGCGGATCTGGGCGGTGTGCCCGATCGAGCCGTCTTTCCGGCGGCGACGGATAATTGTTCCCATGGGTCGGTGCAACATGAAATTTGTGTTGCACCAAATGTAGCACTCGACCCCAAAAATCACGGCAAATTCAGGCGAACCAAGTTGAATCCAACATCAAGCGCAGACAGCGTTTTCACAGAGAAAAGGGGTTTTCCCTCGGAGCTGCACATTTCTGTTGCCCCGATG
Source organism: Pseudorhodoferax sp. Leaf274 (assembly GCF_001422445.1). Taxonomy (GTDB): domain Bacteria; phylum Pseudomonadota; class Gammaproteobacteria; order Burkholderiales; family Burkholderiaceae_C; genus Pseudorhodoferax. Next base: position 294,447 of record NZ_LMNA01000027.1, on the reverse strand, counting down.
CTGGACTGGACCGACCGGCATTGCCGCTACTTCCACCGCCTGCTGTCGCGGCGCGCGCGCCTGTACACGGAGATGGTGACGACAGGGGCGCTGTTGCATGGCGATGTGGCGCGGCATCTGCGGTTGGACGCGAGCGAGCACCCGGTTGCCTTGCAGCTGGGTGGCAGCGAACCGGCCGATCTGGCGCACTGCGCCCGCTTGGGCGAGCAGTGGGGCTACGACGAGATCAACCTCAACTGCGGCTGCCCTTCCGAACGCGTGCAGCGCGGTGCCTTCGGGGCCTGCCTGATGGCCGAGCCGCAGCTGGTGGCCGATGGCGTGAAGGCGATGGTCGATGCCGTCAGCGTGCCGGTGACCGTCAAGCACCGCGTCGGTATCGACCGCGGCGAGGACTACGGCTTCGTGCGGGACTTCGTCGGCACCGTCAGCGAAGCCGGCTGCCGCACCTTCATCGTGCACGCGCGCAATGCCTGGCTCAAGGGCCTGTCTCCCAAGGAGAACCGCGAGATCCCGCCGCTGCGCTACGAACTCGTGCACCAGCTCAAGCGCGACTTCCCGGCGCTCGCCATCGTCATCAACGGCGGCCTCAAGACCACGGCGCAGGTGGGTGAGCAACTCGCCATGCTGGACGGCGCCATGCTGGGCCGGGAGGCCTACCACAACCCCTGGTGGCTGGCCGAGTGGGACAGCGCCTTCTTCGGCCTGCCCGACGAGCCTGCGCGCACGCGCGAATGGGTCGAAGAAGAGATGCTGCGCTACATGGAACGCGAGGCGCGCGCGCACGGCACCCACTGGCACGCGATCGCGCGCCACATGATGGGCCTGCGCCACGGCCTGCCTGGCGCGCGGCGCTGGCGCCAGGTCTGGAGCGACCACCGCATGAAAGCGCTTGCGCCTGCCGAGGTCGCGGCGCTGGCGCACGCTCCCGTATCCTCGCCGGAGTCGGCCCACGCTGTCTGAGCCGCATCGACCCTCCTTTCAACCGACCGGACTTCTGCTCCATGACCCGACCACGCATCCTCCAGATCGGCAAGCTGCTGCCCGCCACCGAGCAAGCCTTGGCCGCCCAGTACGACATCCACCTGCTGGCCGGCGAGGCCGATCCCAAGGCCTATCTCGCGCGGGAAGGCGCCGGCTTCGTGGGCGTGGCCACGAGCGCCGGTGTCGGCATCGACGGTGCCACCATCGCGGCGCTGCCCAACCTGAAGGTCATCTCCAGCTTCGGCGTCGGTTTCGACAAGGTCGACGTGGCCGCCGCCCGCGCGCGCAATATCCCCGTGGGCTACACGCCTGACGTGCTGAACGACTGCGTGGCCGACACGGCGTTCGGCCTGGTGATCGACGCGGCGCGCCGCTTCAGCGATTCCGACCGCTACCTGCGCCGCGGCGACTGGCTCAAGGGTCCGTACCCGCTGGCCACGCGCGTGAGCGGCAAGAAGCTCGGCATCGTGGGCCTGGGCCGCATCGGCCGCGTGATCGCACACCGCGCGAGCGGCTTCGACATGGAGGTGCGCTACCACAACCGGCGTCCGGTCGAGGGCGTCGAAGGCTACGAGGCCACGCTCGAAGGCCTGGCGCGCTGGGCCGACTTCCTGGTCGTGGCGGCCGCGGGTGGTGCCGAATCGCGCCACTTGATCTCGCGCGAGATCCTCGCCGCGCTGGGCCCCAAGGGCTTCCTCGTCAACATCGCGCGCGGCACGGTGGTGGACGAAGCGGCGCTGGTCGAGGCGCTGGAGAACAAGACCATCGCCGGTGCCGGCCTGGACGTCTATGAAGACGAGCCGCGCGTGCCCGCCCGCCTGATCGCCTGCGAGAACGCCGTGCTGCTGCCGCACCTGGCCAGCGGCACGCACGAGACGCGCAAGGCCATGGGCGACCTGGTGCTGGAGAACCTGCGCAGCTTCTTCGCCACGGGCCAGGTGGCCGTCGCCGTTCCCTGAGCCGCATGGGGCTAAGCTTGGGCGCTTGACCCGAGGAGCCCCCATGACCCCCCTTCCTTTCCGGCTGGCGAGCATCGCCGCCGTGCTGGCCTTCGCCGGCTGCGCCACCTCCACCGGCACAGCGCCGGCAAGCCCGCTCAAGAAGCCCGAACTCGACCAGATCGCTGCGCAGCAGCAGGGCCGCGTGCCGGCATCGTTCGCAGCATTCCTGGCCCAGGTGGCACAGGACCGGCCTGCGCTGGCGCCGCTGGCCCAGCGCGTGCAGCGGCGCGAGGCGCTGACGGACGCTGAATCGCTGCAGGCCGCGCGCCTGCTGGGCCTGCACAACAGGCTGTCGAACCAGGCCGGCGTCATCGACGCCACCGCGCGCATGGTGGCGTTGCCCACGGTGCGCGGCAGCATGCCGCCGCACGAAGACCCGCAGATCATCGCCTTCGGCCAGCTGCTCGGCCGCATGGCCACGGACTTCGGCCTGCAATACCGCAACGTCGACAACCGCGTCTTCGAGGTGCGGCTGGCGGGCAGCGGTGGCGAGGAGTTCGGCATCCTCACGCACGCCGACGTGGTGCCCGTGGTCGCCAGCGAATGGGTGCTCGAAGACGGCACCAGGCTCGATCCGTTCAAGCTCACGCGCGTGGGCGGCCCCGCGGGTGACCTTCTCTATGGCCGCGGCAGCATCGACGACAAGGGCTCGATCGCCACCGTGCTCTACGCCATGAAGGCGGTGAAGGACAGCGGCCTGCCGCTGGCCCGCACCATCCGCCTCATGGTCGACACGACCGAGGAAACCGGCGGCGACGCGATCCGCTACTACCAGCAGCGCACGCAGCTGCCCCAGTACAACATCGTGCTCGACAGCCGCTACCCAGCGGTGGTGGCCGAGAAGGGCACGGGCGCGCTGCGTGCAGGCTTTGCCGTGGGCCTGGCACGCCCGGCTGCAGCGGGTGCCGCCACGATCACGGCGCTGGCCGGCGCGGCATCCGCCAACGCAATTCCGCAGACCGCCACGGCGCGGCTGCAGGCTGCTGATCCGGCGGCGCTGGCCAGCAGGCTGAAGGCTGCCGCCACCGCATTCGTGCAGCAGTACACCGCGCAGGGCAAGTTCGCCATCGAGGTGGCGCCGCGCGCCGATGGCGTGGACATCAAGGTCACCGGCACCTCGGCCCACGGTTCGCGGCCCGAGGAGGGCGTGAACCCGCTGCCGCGCCTGGCGCTGTTCCTGCAGACGGCCGGCGTGCCACTGGCCGACAACGGCTACGCCCAGGCCACGCGCTACATCGCCGACCTGTTCGGCCTGGACTACCTGGGCAACAGGATGGGCCTGGCCTATGCCGACAGCTTCATGGGCCCGCTGACGGCCTCGCCCACGCTGGTGCGCGAGAACGCGGGCAAGGTCGAGGTCACGGCCAACGTGCGCATGCCGCGCGGCAACACGCCCGAGGCGCTCAGCGCGGCCACGCAGGCCAGGGTGCGCGCATGGGGCGCGGCCAACGGCATCGCGGTGGAGGTGGCCCACACCCAGGGCAACTGGATGGCGCGCGACCCCAAGGGCGCCTGGCTCGCGACGCTGCTCAACATCTTCGGCGACACCACGGGCCTGCCGGCCGCGCCGGTGTCCACGGCCGGCAGCACCACGGCCAAGCAGATGCCCAACGCCATCAACTTCGGCCCCGCCATGCCGGGCAAGAAGTACACGGCGCACAACGCCAACGAGTTCAAGGAAGTGGCGGACCTGGACGCCGACATGCAGATGTTCACCGAGATGCTGCTGCGCATCGGCAACCTGCCGCAGATGCAGTAGTGGGCACGGCTGCGCCTTGTCCCGACGGAGACGGCCGCGCCACGCGGCCGCTGCGAAGATCCCGCGCTGCAACAAGTCCGACCGAGGGAGAACACGACCCATGAGCATCAAACGCCAGGCCTGCATCGTCGGCGCCTACGAACATCCCACGCGCAAGGCGCCCGACAAGACCGTGGCCCAGCTCCACGCCGAAGTGGCGCGCGGTGCACTGCTCGACGCCGGGCTCACGCTTGGCGACGTGGATGGCTACTTCTGCGCCGGCGACGCGCCGGGCCTGGGCGCGCTGAACATCGCAGACCACATCGGCCTGCACCCGCGCCATGTGGACTCGACCGACATGGGCGGCTCGTCCTACCTGGCCCACGTGGGCCATGCCGCGCAGGCGATTGCTGCCGGCAAGTGCAACGTGGCGCTGATCACGCTGGCCGGGCGCCCGCGCTCCGAGGCTTCCAGCGGCACGCAGCCGCGCAACTGGGGGCCCAACCTGCCCGACCAGCCCTTCGAGGCGCCGTTCGGCCCGGTCACGGTGAACATGTACGCCATGGTCGCCATGCGCCACATGCACGACTGGGGCACGACGGCCGAGCAGCTGGCCTGGATCAAGGTGGCGATGTCGCACCACGCCCAGCACAACCCGCACGCCATGCTGCGCGACGTGGTCACGGTGGAGGACGTCGTCAACTCGCCCATGATCTCCGACCCGCTGCACAAGCTCGACTGCTGCGTGGTCAGCGACGGCGGCGGCGCGCTGGTCGTCACGCGGCCCGAGATCGCGCGCAGCCTGAAGCGGCCCATCGTCAACGTGCTCGGCGCGGGCGAGGCGCTCAAGGGCCAGGAGGGCGGCAACATCGACCTGTCGTACTCGGGCGCCGTGTGGTCCGGCCCGCGTGCGTTCGAAGAGGCTGGCGTGAAGCCGGCCGACATCCAGTACGCCTCCATCTACGACAGCTTCACCATCACCGTGCTCATGCAGCTGGAAGACCTGGGTTTCTGCAAGCGCGGCGAGGGCGGCCGCTTCGTGGCCGATGGCAACCTGATCTCGGGCAGCGGCAAGCTGCCCGTCAACACCGACGGCGGCGGCCTGTGCAACAACCACCCGGCCAACCGCGGCGGCATCACCAAGGTGATCGAGGCCGTGCGCCAGTTGCGTGGCGAGGCGCACCCCGCGGTGCAGGTGAAGAACTGCGGCCTGGCGCTCGCGCAGGGCACGGGCGGCCTGCTGGGTTCGCGCCACGGCAGTGCCACGCTCATCATGGAAAGGGCCTGAACATGACCACGCTTGCACAAGACCGCACCTGGCCGGCGCCCGTCGTCTACCCCGACAACGCCGAGTTCTGGGCCGGCACCGCCGCGGGCCAACTGCTGGTGCGCCACTGCGAGGAATGCGGCAAGCCGCACTGGTACCCGCGCACGCAATGCCCGTTCTGCATGTCCGACCGCACGGCGTTCAAGCCCTCGGCGGGCAAGGGTGCGATCTACAGCTTCACCGTGTGCCGCCGCGTCGGCCCGGTCCCATTCGCCATCGCCTACGTGCGGCTGGACGAGGGCGTGACCATGATGACCAACATCGTCGACTGCGACCTCGATGCCCTGGCCATCGGCCAGCGCGTGGAGCTGGTGTTCAAGGCGGCCGAGGGCGGAGCCATGCTGCCGATGTTCAAGCCGGCCGCCTAGGCCGGGGCGGCTAACCGGATGGGCACGGACGCCATGCAGGGCTACTACGCCGCCAGGGCGCCGGAGTACGACCGCGTCTACGACAAGCCCGAACGGCAGGCGGACCTGCGTGCGATCGAGGCCTGGCTGCCCACGGTGTTCCACGGCAGCAGGCTGGTCGAGGTCGCCTGCGGCACCGGCTACTGGAGCCGCTTCCTCGCCCCCGTCGTGCAGGAGATGCTGGGGATCGATGCGTCGGTGGAAACACTGTCCATCGCGCGGCGCCGTGTCACCGCCGCGCATGCCCTGTTCGCGGTGGGCGATGCCTACCGGCTGCCGGCCTGTCCGGGCGGTTTCTCCGCGGCGTTTGCGGGCTTCTGGTTCTCGCACATCCCGCAGGAGCGCGTGGCCCTGTTCCTGCAGGGGCTGCACGCCACGCTTGCCCCGGGCGCACGGGTGGTGTTCCTCGACAACCGCTATGTCGAGGGCAGCAGCACGCCCATCGCAGAGACGGATGCGTTCGGCAACACATACCAGCTGCGCCGCCTGCAGGATGGCTCCACGCACCGCGTGCTGAAGAACTTTCCGTCGGAGCAGGCGCTGCGCAGCGCGCTCGAAGGCGCGGCGCGCCAGGTGCGCATGCATGCGTGGCCGCATTACTGGGCGCTCGAGTACGTGCTGTAGCACAGGGCGGACGGCGCGGACTGCGGACCGCATCGCCTGGCGCCTGCCGCATGCTCCGATGCGCCAACACCGTCGATGGAACCTGCCATGAACCCCTTGCAACACGCCCAGCTGCACCTGGACGACGCCGGCGTCGCCACGCTGCAGATCGCCAACGGCACGGCGCTGAACATCCTGGACACGCCCACCATCGTGGAGATGACCCAGGCCCTGCGCAGCCTGGCGCGCGATGCGCGGCTGCGCGCGCTGGTGCTGCGTGGCAGCGGCGAGAAGGCCTTCGTCGGCGGCGCCAACATCCATGAGCTGGCCCGGCTCGACCCCGACACGGCGGTCGCCTTCATCACGCGGCTGCACGACCTGTGCGAGGCCGTGCGCGATTTCCCCGTGCCCACCATCGCGCGCCTGGCCGGCTGGTGCATGGGCGGCGGCATGGAGCTGGCAGCGGCCTGCGACATCCGCATCGGCAGCACCGCCAGCCACTTCTCCATGCCGGAGGTGCGCATCGGCATCCCGTCGGTGATCCACGCCAACCTGCTGGCGCGCCTGGTCGGCGAAGGCCGCACGCGCTGGCTGCTGCTGACCGGCGCGGCCATCGACGGCGCGCAGGCCGAGCGCTGGGGCTACCTGACCAACTGCGTGGCGCCCGAGGCACTGGACGAGGACGTCGCCGCCACGCTGCGCGAGATCCTGGCCAACGGCCCCGAGAGCGTGCGCGCGCAGAAGGCGCTGCTGCGTGCCTGGGAGGCGCCGCACCTGGAGCGCGGGCTCCAGCAAAGCATCGCGGTGTTCGGCCAGTCCTATGCGGGCGGCGAGCCGGCTGCCTACATGCAGCACTTCTTCGACCGCAAGCGCAACGCCTGAGCCCGGGCGTCAGGCGCGCGCCGCGCGCAACCGGTCCAGCAGCACCGCCACGTGCACGGCTTCGCGCTGAGCGCCGTCGGCGATCTGGTGGCGGCAGCTGGTGCCGTCGGCCACGACGATGGCGTCGGGCTGCTGGCGCACGGCAGGCAACAGGCTGGCCTCGGCCATCTGCATGGATACCGCGTAGTGCGCAGCCTCGTAGCCGAAGCTGCCGGCCATGCCGCAGCAGCTGCTCTCGATCAGCTCGGGCTGGGCGCCCGGGATCAGCCTGAGCACATCCAGGATCGGCGTGACCGCGCCGAAGGCCTTCTGGTGGCAGTGGCCGTGCAGCAGGATGGGCTTGCCGGCGGGCTGTAGCGCGATGGAAAAGCGGCCGGCCTTGGCCTCGCGCGCGACGAACTCCTCGAACAGCAGCGCCTGCTGCGACACGCTGACGGCTTTGTCGCCCAGGCCCATGACCAACGCCTCGTCGCGCAGCGTGAGCAGGCACGAGGGCTCCAGGCCCACGATGGCGATGCCGGCCTGCGCGAACGGTGCCAGCGCGTCGACCAGCGCCGCGGCCTTGGCGCGCGCTTCGTCCACCATGCCGCTGGCCAGGTAGGTGCGGCCGCAGCAATGGTGGCCGCCGGCCTTCTCGACCGTGTGCAGCAGGTAGCCGGCGGCCTTGAGCACGCGCGCGGCGGCCAGCGCGTTCTCGGTCTCGAACGTGCCGTTGAAGGTGTCGACGAACAGCACGGCGGTCTTCTGGCCGGCCTGGGCTGCGGCCAGCGTGGCCTCGCGGCCGGCGAACAGCTGGGCATCGCGCGCGCGCCAGAAGGTGTCGCTGCGCCAGGCGGGCAGTGAACGCCTCGCCGACAGGCCCAGCGCCTTCTCGCCCAGCCAGGCCGCGCCCGGCACCCGGTTGCGCAGGTTCATGAGCCAGGGCAGGCGGCTGGCGCGGTGCGCGTAGTCGGGCAGGCGCGCGATGAGCCGGTCCTTGAGCGTGTGGCCGTGCTGGGTCTTGTAGTGGGCCAGGAACTCGATCTTCATCTTGGCCATGTCCACACCGGTCGGGCAGTCGCGCTTGCAGCCCTTGCATCCCACGCACAGGTCCATGGTGGCGTGCAGCTCTTCGCTGGCCAGTGCATCGGGGCCCAGCTGGCCCGAGAGCGCGAGGCGCAAGGTGTTGGCCCGGCCGCGCGTGAGGTGCTGCTCGTCGCGCGTCACACGGTAGCTGGGGCACATGGTGCCGGCGTCGAACTTGCGGCAGTGGCCGTTGTTGTTGCACATCTCCACGGCCTTGGCGAAGCCGCCCGTGCTGTCGCCGCCGGTGCCGGGTGCGGTGGTCACCTCGGTGACCGGATCGGCCTGCACGTTCCAGGCCGACCAGTCGAGCACGGGCTTCAGTTCGATGCGCTGGTAGGGCCGTGGCGACGCGGGCGGCGCAAAGCGCAGCAGCGCCGCGTCGTCCATCTTGGGCGGGTCGATGATCTTGCCGGGGTTGAGCAGGCCGATCGGGTCGAGGTGCTGCTTGATGCTGCGAAAGGCCGCGTTGATGGCCGGGCCGAACTGCCATTCGATCCACTCGCCGCGGCACAGGCCGTCGCCGTGCTCTCCGCTGAAGGCGCCCTTGTATTTGCGCACGAGCGCGCTGGCCTCTTCGGCGATCGCGCGCATCTTGGCACCGCCGTCGGTCCGCATGTCCAGGATGGGCCGCACGTGCAGCGTGCCCACGGAAGCGTGCGCGTACCAGGTGCCGCGGCTGCCGTACTTCGCGAACACCTCGGTCAGCGCGTCGGTGTACTCGGCCAGGTGCTCGAGCGGCACGGCGCAGTCCTCGATGAAGCTCACGGGTTTGCCGTCGCCCTTCAGGCTCATCATGATGTTGAGGCCGGCCTTGCGCACGTCCCACAGGTTCTTCTGCGGTGCGTCGTCGGGCATCTGCACCACGCTGCCGGGCAGGCCCAGGTCGCCCATCAGCTCTACCAGCTGGCGCAGCTGCGGCAGCAGCGCGGCCTTCTCGCTGCCCGCGAACTCCACGAGCAGGATGGCGGCGGGCTTGCCGATCAGCGCGGTCTCCACCGTGGGGCGGAAGGCTGGGTTGGCCAGCGCCAGTTCGATCATGGTGCGGTCCACCAGTTCGACCGCCGTGGGGCCGAGCTTGACGATGTGCTGCGCCGCGTCCATGGCGGCGTGGAAGCTCGGGAAGTTCACGATGCCCAGCACCTTGGCGCGCGGCAGCTCACTCAATTGCAGCGTGAGGCTGCGCGTGACGGCCAGCGTGCCTTCGGAGCCGACCAGCAGGTGCGCCAGGTTCACGCTGCCGTCGGCTGTGTAGGGCTTCTCGCTCTGGTTGTAGAAGATGTCCAGGTTGTAGCCGGCCACGCGGCGCATGACCTTGGGCCAGCGCGCGGCGATCTCCGCGCTGTGCTGCGCCGCCAGCTTGCGCACGTGGTCGGCGATCGCCGCCGCGCGGCCGCCGAGGCCGGCGACCGGCCCGAAGTTGACGAGTTCGCCGTCCGACAGCCAGGCCTGCGCGCCCAGCACGTTGTGCACCATGTTGCCGTAGGCGATCGAGCGCGAGCCGCAGGAGTTGTTGCCGGCCATGCCGCCCAGCGTGGCCTGGGCGCTGGTCGACACGTCCACCGGGTACCACAGGCCGTGCGGCTTGAGCTGCGCGTTGAGGTGGTCCAGCACCAGGCCGGGCTCCACCGTGGCGGTGCGGGCCTGCACGTCGATGTCGAGCACGCGGCGCAGGTGCTTGCTGTTGTCGATGACCAGCGCGGCGCCCGTGGTCTGGCCGCACTGGCTGGTGCCGCCGCCGCGCGCGAGCACCGGCACCTTGAGGTCGCGTGCGATGTCGATGGCCAGCGCCACGTCGCGCGCGGTCTTGGGCACCAGCACGCCGACCGGCATGATCTGGTAGATCGACGCATCGGTGGCGTAGCGCCCGCGCGATCCGGCGTCGAACAGCACCTCGCCCTCGGTCTCCGCGCGCAGCCGGCGCGCCAGCGCCTCGCAGGTTTCGTTGGGTGGCAGCACGGTGCCAGCCGGGAGCAGGGCGCTTGCGGGGTCGATGTGCATGGGGTGTTCCTAGTTTTTCCGGGCTGCGGCGGCGATCGGGTAGATCTCGCCCGCGCGCAGCAGTGCGAGCACGGTGTCGCGCTTGCGCAGCACGTGGGCCACCAGCACATCGCGCAGCGCAGCGGCGTCGCGCGCCTGCAGCGCCGCGACCATCTGCTCGTGCTCCTGCACGGCGTGCTGCCACTTGGCTTCGTCCTGGTTGGTGCGAAAGCGCAGCGACTGCACGCGCGCGTTGATCGCGCGGTAGGTGCTGGCCAGCACCGGGTTGCGTGCGGCGGCGTTGATGCCGGTGTGGATCAGCGCATTGAGCCGGTAGTAGCCCGACAGGTCGCGCCGCGCATGGCAGGCCAGCATCTCGTAGTGCAGCGCGCGCAGCTCGGCCAGCTCCGCATCCGTGATGCGCTGCGCCGCCAGCTCGCCCGACTGGCCTTCCAGCATGGCCAGCACCTCGAAGGTGTTCAGCACATCGGCCTCGGTCAGCTTGACGGCCACGGCGCCGCGGTTGGGCAGCAGGTCCACCAGGCCCTCGGCCGCCAGCAGCTTGATGGCCTCGCGCAGCGGGGTGCGCGAGACGCGCAGCTGCTCGCACAGTTCGCGTTCGTTGAGCTTGGCACCGGGCGCGATGCGGCCCTCCACCAGCATGGTGCGCAGCCGCGCGGCCACCTGGTCGTGCAGCGCGAGACGGGAGATTTCGATGATGTCGGCCATGTCTTCCTCGGACAAATGGATTTTGCATTCAAATTTTTGCTTGGTCGTTGCCATAGAGCTAGGGTTATCCATGCCTAGACAATGTTTTTTGAATGCAAAAATTCGAAAGGCAACAAGGACCCGACATGCTCCAGCTCGACATCCACCCGACCGGCCGCCACTTCCTGCAGATCCCGGGTCCCAGCCCGGTGCCCGACCGCATCCTGCGGGCCATGAGCCTGCCCACCATCGACCACCGCGGCCCGGAGTTCGCCGGCCTCGGGCGCAAGGTGCTGTCGGGCATCCAGCAGATCTTCAAGACCCAACACCCGGTGGTGATCTACCCGGCCTCGGGCACCGGCGCCTGGGAGGCCGCACTGCTCAACACGCTGAGCCCTGGCGACCACGTGCTGATGTACGAGACCGGGCACTTCGCCAGCCTGTGGAACAAGATGGCGACCAAGCTCGGCATCGCCACCGAGTTCCTGGCCTGGGAGGGGCGCGACGAACACCTGCCGAACGCCGGCAGCTGGCGCCGCGGCGTGCAGGCCGACCTCATCGAGGCGCGGCTGCGCAAGGACGTGGACAAGAAGATCAAGGCCGTGTGCGTGGTGCACAACGAGACCTCCACGGGGGTGACGTCGGACATCGCCGCCGTGCGCAAGGCCATCGACGCGGCCGGCCACCCGGCGCTGCTGATGGTCGACAGCATCTCGGGTCTGGCCAGTGCCGACTACCGGCACGACGAATGGGGCGTGGACGTCACGGTCAGCGGCTCGCAGAAGGGCCTCATGCTGCCGCCCGGCATCAGCTTCAACGCCTTGTCGCCGCGCGCGCTGGAGGCATCGAAGTCGGCGAAGCTGCCGCGCGCCTTCTTCGACTGGGCCGAGATCGTCGAGATGAACAAGACCGGCTACTGGCCCTACACGCCCAGCACCAACCTGCTGTATGGCCTGTCGGAAGCGCTGGACATGGTGCTGAGCGAGGGCCTGGAGAACGTGTTCGCACGCCACCAGCGCTGGGCCGCCGGCGTGCGCGCAGGCGTCAACGCCTGGGGCCTGCCGATCCAGTGCGCCGACCCGGCCGTCTACTCGCCCGTGCTGACCGGCGTGATCACGCCCGAGGGCGTGGACGCCGACGCGCTGCGCAAGCTGATCCACGAGCGCTTCGACCTGTCGCTGGGCACGGGCCTCGGCAAGCTCAAGGGCCGCATGTTCCGCATGGGCCACCTGGGCGACAGCAACGACCTCACGCTGGTGGCCATGGTGGCGGGCGTCGAGATGGGCCTGCAGCTGGCCGGCGTGAAGCTGGCCGGCAGCGGCGTGCAGGCCACCATGGACCACTTCGCGCGCCATCCCGCCCCCTCGCCCCTCAAGAACGTCAGCTGAAGCGTTCGCGGCATCCCAACACATCCGGAGACACACGATGCAAAGACGTTCCCTGATCCAGGCCGTGGGCGCCGCGGCGGCCACGCTCGGCGCCCCCTCGCTGTTCGCGCAAGACTGGCCTTCCGGGCCGGTGCGCATCGTGGTGGGCTTTCCGCCCGGCGGCGGCACAGACGCGCTGGCGCGCGTGGTGGCGCAGAAGCTCACGGCCATGTGGGGCCAGTCGGTCATCGTGGAGAACAAGCCCGGCGTGGCGGGCGTGCTGGCGGCCGAGTACGTGGCCCAGCAGCCCAGCGATGGCAGCACGTTGCTGATGGCGCACATCAACAGCCACGCGCTGGCCCCCAGCCTGCAGCCCAAGCTGCGCTACGACGTGCAGCGCGACTTCGTGCCCATCGTGATGGTGGGCGTGACGCCCAACCTGCTGATCGCCGGCCCCGGCCAGAAGGCCACGGCGCTCAAGGACATCGTGGCCCTGTGCAAGGCCGAGCCCGGCAAGGTCAGCTTCGGCTCGGCCGGCGCGGGCTCGGCCCAGCACCTGGCGCTGGAGATGTTCAAGCTGCAGGGCGGGCTGGACGCCATGCACGTGCCCTACAAGGGCAGCGGCCCGCTGCTGGCCGACCTCATGGGCAACCAGATCCAGTACAGCTTCGAGACCATGACGGCGGCCACGCCGCACGTGAAGAGCGGCAAGGTGGTGGCCGTGGCGCAGACGCGCACGCGCCGCGCCAAGGGCCACCCGGGCGTGCCGACCATGCAGGAGCAGGGCTTCGAGGGCTTCGAGGCCACCACCTGGTACGGCTTGGTCGGCCCTGGCAAGCTACCCACGCCGATCGCCGACAAGGTGAACCGCGACGTCAACACCGTGCTGGCCATGCCCGACGTGCAGGAGCGCATGGACACCTACGGTGCGGAGGACGGCGGTGGCACGCGCGAGAAGTTCACGCAGTTCATCGCCAGCGAGACCGCCAAGTGGGGCAAGGTGGTGCGCGACGGCAAGGTCAAGGTCGACGCGTAGCGTCGGCCTGTTCCTCTGCATCCAGCACGGCGACCGCTGCAGCGAGGTCTTCGAGCGCTGTGCCCACGGCCTTGAACACGGTGCGCTCGCCGGCCGTGCGGCGGCCCTGGGCGGTGCCCGCCACGAGATCGGAAAGCGTGCCGCGCACGTCCTCGGCGCGGAACACGCCGCGCGCCAGCGGCCCCAGCAGGTCGCCGCTCTTTTGCAGCGCCTCGGCCGTGTCGATCCACAGGCCGGCACCGGCGAAGCAGGCGTCGTCGGCCTCGCACATCTGGGGCGAGAAGCTGCCGATCAGGTCCAAGTGGCTGCCCGGGGCCAGCCAGGCGCCGTGCACCACGGGCGCGGTGGCCAGTGTGGCGCAGCTCACGATGTCGGCGCCCGCGCAGGCGGTGGGCAGGTCGTGCGCGGCCAGCGCGTCGAAGCCGTCCTCCCGCAGATTCGCCGCCAGGGCCGTGGCCTGCGGGGCCGAGCGGGCCCAGACCGTCACGCGGCGGATCGGCCGCACGGCCGCGAAGGCCGCCGGCAGCAGCCGCGCGAGCCGGCCTGCGCCGACCACGAGCAGGTGCTGCGCGTCCTCGCGCGCCAGGTACGAGGCCGCCAGCGCCGAGGCCGCCACCGTGCGCCGCGCCGTTATCGCGTCGCCGTCGAGCAGGGCCAGCGGCACGCCCGTGGCGGAGTCGTGCAGCAGGTAGCTGGCGTGCAGGCCGGGCAGGCCGCGCGCCGCATTGCCTGGCGCGATGTTGATGACCTTCACGCCGTAGTGGCGCGCGGTCCAGGCCGGCATGATCAGCGATGTGAAGCCGCTCTCCACCGCGTGCGTGTGGCGCAGCGGCACGGTGCAGGGCTCCGCGAAGGCCTGGCGCAGCGTGGGGATCAGGCGGTCGAAGGGCAGGGCGGCGTGGACCGCGGCCGCGTCGATGGACCTCATGCCTCGGCCAGGTAGTGCTTCATCTCCACCGCCTCGCCCGGCAGCACGAAGGCACGCACCGTGGCCTCCAGCTCGTGGTCGGCCTGCGTGTGGCGCGCGCGCTGGTGCAAGTAGTCGGCCCAGGAACTCACGATGAAGCGCTCCACGTAGCGCGAGGGATCGGCCAGGTCGCGGTAGACACGCCAGAAGGTGGCGCCATCGCGCTTGCGGTGCGCGCGCAGCAGGCTGGTGGCCTCCAGGAAGGTGGCGGCCTCCTCGGGCCGGATGCGGTAGCCGATCTCGATGGCCACGGGGCCGGCCTCGGGCGCGGGCTCCTTGGAGACGTAGAGCTCGTCCCAGGGTGTGGTCTGCGTCACCTCCTGCGCCTCGCCCATGCGCAGCGGGAAGGGCTTGCCCAGCAGCAGGCCGCCGGCCATCGTGGCTGCCGCCACCACCAGCGTGAAGGTCAAGCCCGTGATGTCGGCCATGGCGCCCCAGAAGGCCGAGCCCAGCGCGAACGAGCCCAGCGCGCACAAGGTGTGCATGGCCACCGCACGCGAGCGCACCCAGGGCGGCACGCTGGTCTGGGTGGCGGTGTTGAAGGTGGACATCACGGCCATCCAGGCCGCGCCGCCGGCCACCAGCGAGAGGTAGACCAGCGCCGGCCAGGGCGCGAAGGCGGCGATCAGGTTCACCACGGCATAGACGATGCAGCCGATGGCGACCAGCTTCTCCAGCCCCACGCGGTGGCGCAGCTGGCCGACCACCAGGCCGATCAGCACGGCACCGGTGCCCAGGCAGCCCATCAGCATGCCGTAGCCGGTGGCGCCCAGGCCCAGCTTCTGCGCGCCGATGGTGGGCAGCAGCGCCCACAGCGCCGAACCCGCGCCGGCGTAGGCCACGGTGCGCACCAGCTGCGCCAGCACCGTCTGCGAATGCCAGGCGAATCGCAGCGCGGCCATCATGCCGCCCCACAGGCGTTCGGCCGGCAGCCGCGAGGGCGGGTGCGGCTTGGGCGGATAGCGCCGGATGGCCAGCGCCATCACCACCACGGCGACAACAGCCAGCGCGAAGTTCCAGGCGCCGCCCACCAGCGTGAACACCAGGCCGGCCAGGGCCGGGCCGACCGCGCGCGCCGCGTTGTAGGCGATGGAGACGCAGGTGATGGCCTGGGGCAGGTCCGCACGCGTGACCGAATCGGCGATGGTGGAGTTCCAGGCCGGCGACAGCAGTGCCGTGCAGCAGCCCGCCACGAAGATCATGAACAGCAGCGTGCCGGGCCCGCCGATGCCGGCCAGCAGCAGCACCGCCATCAAGGTGCCCGCCACCGCCTGCACCACCAGCGCCGTCAGGATCAGCCGGCGCCGGTCGGTGATGTCGGCCAGCACACCGGCCGGCAATGACAGCAGGAACATCGGCAGGAACACGGCCGTCTGCACCAGCGCGGCCAGGAAGGACGAGCCGGTCAGCTCGACCATCATCCAGGCACCGGCCATGGTCTGCATGGCGTTGCCGATGAAGTAGATGCCCCCGGCGCTCCACAGGGCGCGGAACTGCTGGTAGCGCAGCGTGGCCCAGATCGAGGGGTTGTGGGGCAAGGGCGTTGCGCTCATGGGCGCAATTGTCCATATTTAAACCAGCAGTCCCCGGGGGATTGGTGCAACTTCAGGCCGAAGTCGCCAGGCCGCCGCGCTGCGGGCGCGTGGCGCGCAAGCCCATCCACTGCGCCTCGGCCAGCAGCACCACCGTCACGGCCTGGGCGACCACCCAGGCCATGCCCAGCGCCGTGACGGCGTACAGGCCACTGGCCAGCAGCGCCGCGCAGGCCGCGGCCCAGCCGAAGTTGCCGATGGCCACGAGCCCGACCAGGGTGCGCGGCGGCGAGGCCCGGCTGGCCACGGCGGCGGCTGCCGCGGCATAGGCCAGCAGGAACAGGCCGGTGCCCAGCAGCAGTCCGCCGGGCAGGCCCGTGAGGCGGGCCAGGGCGTCGGTGGCGCCGACCTGCAACGCGCCTGTGGCGGCACACGAGGCGGCATCGACCCACATCACGCGGGACAGGAAGCGGGGCGCGGCGAAGAACGAGGAAGACATGGCGGACTCCTTGGGTTGCACGCCCGGGGACCGTCCCCTGGCGTTGGAGCGCATGGTTGCGCGGGCGGCGCTGCGAAGCCATGACCTCGCAGGTCATGGGCGCGCGGTGGCCGGGCGCCAGAATCGGCGCCATGCCCAGCCCCTCCCATCCCCTGCGCCAGCCCGGCGCCCGCGACCCGTTCGGCCTGCACCTGCGCCACTGGCGCCAGCATCGGCGCATGAGCCAGCTGGACCTGGCGGGCGAGGCGGACATCTCCACCCGGCACCTGAGCTACGTGGAAACCGGCCGCGCCGCGCCCAGCCGCGAGATGGTGCTGCGCCTGGCCGAGCGGTTGGAGGTGCCGCTGCGCGAACGCAATGCGCTGCTGGTGGCGGCCGGTTTCGCGCCCATGTACCGCCAGCGCGCGCTGGACGACCCGGCCCTGGCGGCGGCGCGGCGTGCCGTGGACCTGGTGCTCAAGGGGCATGAGCCCTATCCCGCGCTGGCGGTGGACCGGCACTGGCAGCTGGTGGCGGCCAATGCCATCGTGCCGCTGCTGATGGCGGGCGCGGCGCCCGAGCTGTTGCAGCCGCCGGTCAACGTGCTGAGGCTGTCCCTGCATCCGCAAGGGCTGGCCAGCCGCATCGCCAACCTGGCGCAGTGGCGCGCGCACCTGCTGGAACGGCTGCAGCAGCAGGTCGCGGCCACGGGGGACGCGGTGCTGCAGGCCCTGCACGACGAACTGGCGGCCTATTCGGTCGGCGAAGGCGGCCACGCCGCGACGGCGGGCGGCGGCGAGCTGTCCAGCGTGGTCGTGCCGTTCCAGCTGCGCACCGAGACGGGCGTGCTGAGCTTCATCAGCACCACGACGATCTTCGGCACGCCGGTGGACGTGACCTTGCAGGAACTGGCGGTGGAGTCGTTCTTTCCGGCCGATGCGGCCACGGCCCAGGCGCTCGCGGCGTTGAAAGCCTGATCAGTCCAGGCTGGCCAGATGGGTCTGGGCCGCTGTGCCCAGCTTGGCGTCGAAGGTGGCCAGCGGGGCTTTGAGTTCGGCGGCCAGCCAGAGGTAGGCGGCGTCGTAGGCGCTGAGCTGGTAGCGGATGGCCAATTCAAGCACCTGTGCGGGGGGCACGTCGTGCAGCGTGATCTCGATCTGCGCGAAGGCTGCGAGGCCGTCTTTCGCCGTGTCGGGCATGCCTTGCCTGTGCTTCTTCAGGGCGACGCTCGTGATCTCGGTGGCCAGCAGGTGCGGGGCGTGCAGGGTCCGGGCTTCGATCGCATCGCCCGCCTGCCGCTCCCACTCTTCCTGAAACAGCAGCCCGGCCAGCACGCTGCAGTCGACCACCAGCGGGGGCAACACCAGGTAGTGCGCTGGCGGTTCGGCCACATGCAGGGCGGACGGCGGCATCGTCAGCGCGCGTCGCGTTCGGCGCGGATGATGTCCCGCCCGGTCGATACACCGGTGATCGGCCTGGGGTATTTCGCGCGCAGTTCTGCTGCGATCTGCGCGACGGTTTTCCAGCCCTGGACCTGGCCCACCGGCTTGGCGGCGGGGGCTGGGGTGCCTGCCACGGCGCCTTCCAGAATGGCCATCAACTCGCCCTGCAGCGAGCGGTGGTTGCGCGCGGCGCGTTGGCGCAGCGCCTCCGCCCACGCTTCCGGCACATCTTTGACAGAGAGATTTGGCATATTGGCTCCATATTGGATCTGATCCATTCTGGAGCCGAAGACGTGAGACGTCAAATGTCTGCCCCGGCCTGCTACCAGCCCCCGCCCAGCGCCAGGAACACGCCCACCTGGTCGTCCGCCAGCTGTGCATCCGAGGCTGCGAGCGCGGCGTCGCTGACCGCCATGACGCGCTCGGCATCCAGCGCATCGAGGTAGCCGGTTTTGCCGTTCTGGTACAGCTGGCGCGCCTGCCGGGCCACGCTGGCGCTGTCGTCGCGTGCGGCCTGCAGGGCCGCATGGCGGTCGAGTTCGCGCGCGTAGACCACGAGCGCGGTCTCGGTCTCGCGAAGGGCGGTCAGCACCGTGCCGTCGAAGCGGGCCAGTGCCGCGCGCGTGCCGGCCTGCGCCTGCGCGATGCGGGCCTGGGCCACGCCGGTGTTGGGTACGGTCCAGGAGATCAGCGGGCCCAGGCTCCAGCTGAAGGTGTCGCCACGCGCGAAGCCCGATGCCGCGCCGACCGAGCCGGCCGACAGGCCCAGCGTGACCTTGGGATACAGATCGCCGATGGCCACGCCGATGCGCGCCGTGGCCTCGGCCAGCGCGCGTTCGGCCTGGCGGATGTCGGGCCGGCGCCGCAGCAGTGCCGCGCCGTCGCCCACGGGGATGGCGCCAGCCACCTGCGGCGGTGTCTCGCAGCTGGCCACGTCGCGCGGGAAATCCTGCGGCAAGGCGCCCGTCAGCGTGGCCAGCCGGTACAGCGCGCCCTGGCGCTCGGCCTGCAGCGGCGGCAAGGCCGCGTTCAGCTGCTGCAGTTGGGCGCGGGCGCGGGCGGCGTCGATGCTGCCGGCGCGGCCGGCCTCTTGCAGCCGCTCGGTCACGCCCAGCGCTTCGCGCTGCAGTTGCACGGACTTCTGCGCGGCCTGCAGCCGCAGCCCGCTGGTGCAGGCCTGGGCGTAGGCGCGTGCCGTGGCGGCGGCCACGTTCACGCGCACCAGGTCGACGGCGGCCTGCGCGCCGGCGCTGCCGGCTTCGGCCGCCTCGATGGCGCGGCGGATCTGGCCGACCCAGTCGACCTGGTAGGACAGCGACGCGTTGGCGCCGTAGTGCACGGCGTTGGGCGGCACGTAGTCCTTCTGCAGCAGCGACAGGCCCGAGACATGGCCGTATGAGGGGCCGCCGCTGATGCCGATGCCGGGCTTGGTCGCGCCGCCGACTTCGGTTTCGACGGCCTGCATGCGCTCCAGGTTGGCGACGGCCTGGCGCAGGTCGGTGTTGTGCGTGAGCGCCTGGCCGACCAGCCGGTCGACCACGGGGTCGTGCCACAGCCGCCACCAGTCCTGCGGCAGCGGTTCGGCGGAGAACGGCGCGGCCTGTGCGCCTGCGAAGGGCCCTGCTGCGGCCGGCTGGCTGGCCAGCGCCTCGGGCGGTTGGTGGTAGTTGGGGCCGACCGGGGCCGTGCTGCAGGCGGCGAGCAGCGAGGCCAGGGCGAACGGGGCGAGGAGGCGGGCCATGCTCAGCTCCTGGGCGCGCCGGCGGTCTCGACCACCTGCACCGTCACGGTCTGGCCGGCGACCAGGCGCGTGCCCTCGGGCAGCGGGTCCAGGCGCACGTGCACGGGCACGCGCTGGGCCAGGCGCACCCAGTTGAAGGTGGGCGTCACGCTGGGCAGCAGGTTTGCGCTGGTCGAACGGTCGCGGTCGGCGATGCCGGCCGACAGGCTGTCCACCGTGCCCTCCAGCACGCCGCCGCTCATGGGCGTCACGCGCACCCGGTCGCCGATGTGGATGCGCGGGAGCTTGGTCTCCTCGAAATAGCCCTCGACATAGAGCGAGGCGGCGTCGACCAGGGCCAGCGCCGGCCGGCCGGCCGTGGCGTAGCTGCCCTGGCGCAGATCCAGGTTGGTGATGAGGCCACCCACCGGTGCCCGGACCTCGGCGCGCGAGAGGTTCAGCTGCGCGGTGTCGCGCGTGACGGTGGCCTGCGCCACGCCGGCCTGGGCCTGCGCGACGCGCATGCGCGTCTGCTCGCGCACCTCCTGCGAGACCAGGTTGCCGAGCGCCTGGTTGCGCGCGTCCTCGCGCTGGGCCTGCGACAGCGCGACCTGCTGCGCGCCCAGCGCCGCCTGGGCCTGGCGCAGCGCGAGCAGGAAGCGCGCACGGTCGACCTCGAACAGCAGCGTGCCGCTGGCCACGGCCTGGTTGTCGGCCACCGGCACGGCCGTGACCAGGCCCGAGACGTCGGGCGCGATCTGCACGATGTTGGCGCGCACGCGGCCGTCGCGCGTCCAGGGCGCGACCTCATAGTGGTCCCACAGCCGCAGGCCGGCCCAGATGGCGGCGGCCGTCACGAGCAGGGTCAGCAGCACGCGGGCGCTGCCCACGGTCCAGGGGTGCTTGAAGAAGGAGGCGGTCTTCATGGTGAACCTGTTTGCAGAAGGTAAGCGGCCCGGCTGAGCCCGTAGAGCAGCAGCACGTACAGCGCCACGTCGAACAGCGCCGGATGCCAGATGTGGCGGTACAGGCCGGTGGCGGCCAGCAGGCGCCGCAGACCCCACAGCACGCCTAGCGTGCAAAGTGCCAGCGGCATCAGCCAGGGCATGTACAGGCCGTAGAAACTCAGCTCGCCGATCATGGTGTGGCTCCTTGCGCCAGGGGTTGTGCGCGCGGGAAGAGGTTGCGCCGCAGGCCGACCAGCGCGGCCACGGCGGCGTGCCATTCCGGGCCGGTACGCGGCGCGGCCAGCGTGGCCTGCAGCGTGTCGTCCAGCGCCGGCAGGAGCGCAGCCGGCACGGGCGCCGCCGGCCCGCTGCTGCGCGCGCCGAAGAAGGCCGCGATGGCGCCCAGCAGCTGGCCCGTCGTCGCCGTCGGCAGATGGGCACGGGCCTGCTGCAGCGTGACGATGTCCTTGCCCACGCGCAGGTCGCGCAGCGCGTCGTTGGTGGTGGCGTCCTTGCGGCCGTCGGCGGTGGTGATGCGCAGTGCCAAGAGGCCGATGCGGTCGAGCACGCGCACCGTATAGCCATCGTCCTGCGGCGCGCGCGGGGCGGCCGCCATCTCGCCAAGCTCGCGCCAGATCGCGCGCTGGATGCGGCGCGCACTCCAGTCGGTGCCGACCGAGCGCATGAGGCCCGTGATGCGGGCCGCGGCCACGGCGCCCAGCGTCTGGGCCAGCGTGGCGTTCAGGAAGCCCACGATGTCGGCGTTGCCGGTGTCGTGCATGGCCAGCGTGCCGCCCAGGCCGCCCATCAGCATGGCCATGGCGGCCAGAAAGGTGCTGGGGCGCGCCATGTAGCAGCCCAGCACCAGGAAGGCCGGCGCGCAGATCAGCACCAGCATGCCGAAGTCCTGCACCAGCGGCAGCAGCACCAGCACGTACAGCGCCGACAGCGGGATGGACCACAGCGTGTACTTCAGGAAGGCGTTGATCGCCGGCGCCGGGTCGTCCATGGTCGCGAAGAAGCAGCACAGCACCGCGGCCATCATGGTCGCCACCGAGCCCGAGGGCCAGCCGGTCAGGATCCAGAAGGCGCTGCACAGGCAGACCACCAGCACCGCGGCCGCGCCCGACCACAGCGCCATGCCCACGTCGCGGTGCAGCACGCGGTGGCCCAGCGCGGCCTGGTGGCGTGCCGGCGCCGCGCCCTGCAGGCCGGCGTCGATCTCCTGGCGCAGCGCGGTGCAGGCGGCCCAGCTCTCGACGAGTTCGCCCAGGCGGCAGGCCAGGGCGATGCGCAGGGCGCGCTGCCAGTCGCTTGCCGGGGCGTCCGCCAGGGCGTCGATGTCCGGGCGCAGGAGCGCGGCCGGGCTGGCGTGGGGCGCCTGCAGCCAGGTGCCGATGCGCGCCAGCAGCGCCGTCACGTCCTCGGGCAGCGCACCCGCGTCCTGCTCCAGCGCCTGCAGCCGGTCTTCCACGGCCGACAGCAGCGGCGTGAGCGCGGCCACGCGGTCCTGCATCGCGCCGATGGCGCCGGCCGTCCAGCGGAAATGGGTGGTGTCGAAGGGCACGTGGGTCGACAGCAGGCGCAGCTGCGTGATGTCGGCCGCGAGCCGGCGGCGGTCCAGTTCCAGCGCCTGGCCACTGTTTTGGCTGTCCTGGCGCAGCAGGTCGGCCAGCCAGCGCCGCGCGTCGCGCAGCGTGTTGTCCAGGAGGCCCAGCACGCTGGGCGCCAGGCTTTGCGGCAGCACGATGCTGTGCACCAGCGTGGCGCAGACGATGCCGATCCAGATCTCCTCTACGCGCAGCGTGGCCGTGTCGAACAGGGTCTGCGGCGTCTGGACCGAGGGAAAGCCGATCAGCGCGGCGGTGTAGCCGGCCAGCATGAAGACATAGGAGGCCGGCGAGCGGTCCAGCAGCGAGAAGAACAGGCAGGTGCCGACCCACAGCGCCAGCGCTAGCGTCAGCAGCTCGGGCGCGGAGGACAGCGCTGGCACCAGCAGCAGCGTGGCCGTGCAGCCCAGCAGCGTGCCCAGGAAGCGGTAGATGGCCTTGGAGCGCACTGCCCCGGCCAGCGGGTTGGCCACCACATAGGCCGTCAGCAGCGCCCAGAACGGGCGCGGCAGGCCAGCCCGGCTGGCGCAGTACATGGCCAGCATGGCCGCGCCGAAGCTCTTCAGCGAGAACACGAATTCCCCGCGCGTGAAGCGCGGCAGCGCAGGCCGCAGCGTCATGGCGCGGGCCGGTTGGCGGAGGGAGATGCGGAGGCGGGCGCCCGGCTCGGCATCACGCAGCCCAGGCGCTGCTCCAGCGTGGCGAACACGCGCAGGCAGGCGGCGAGGTCGGTGTCGGGCACACCTTCGAACAGATGGGCCCGCAGGTCGTGCAGCGTGGCTTCGATCTGGGCGCGGGCGGTGGCGCCGGCCGGGGTCAGGTGCAGGGTCTTGGCGCGGCGGTCGGCCGGGTCTTCGCGGCGTTCCGCGAGGCCGGCGGCCACCAGCTGGTCGAGCGAGCGCACCAGCGAGGCGGCCTCGATGCCCAGCAGTTCGGCCAGCTGGACCTGGCGCACACCGTCGCCCTGGCGGCCGATCATCACGAGCGGCCAGGCCATGGTGGCCGACACGCCATGGTGGGCCACCGCCTTGTCGGCCATGGACTTGTAGGCCCGCTGCAGCACCGACAGCAGCATGGTGGCCGCCATCAGCGCGGTCTCGCGCTCGGGCGGCAGGCTCAGCGGGTTCTCGGACATTTCGTTAGCGCTCTATTAATTAGCTTGCTAACGATTATAGGGAGTTACCCTTTTTCTTGCAGGGCGCCGCGTTGCAGCGCTGGATCAGCTGCGGTGCGGGGCCTGCGCCGTGGCAGGCCCCGGATCGCCGATCAGTATTCCCAGAAGACGCGCTGCAGGTCGGCCGAGCTCAGCGGCTTGGTCAGCGCGACCATGGCCAGGATGCGGGCCTTCTGCGGGTTCAGGTCGTGCGCGACCACCCAGTCGTACTTGTCGTCGGGCTGCTCGGCGTTGCGCAGCACGAAGCCGGCGGGCACGCGCGCGCTGCGGATCACCTGCACGCCGTCGGCGCGCAGCTTCTGCAGCGTGGGCACCACGCGGTCGGCCACCGAGCCGTTGCCGGTGCCGGCGTGGATGATGGCCTTGGCGCCCTTGCCGATCGCCTCGACGCTGGAAGCCGGCACGTTGCCGTAACCGTAGGCGATGTCGACCTGCGGCAGCGCGGTGATCTCGTCGATGTTGAACTCCGACTGCGCGGTGTGGCGCTTGACCGGCGCACGGAACCAGTAGTTCTTGCCCTCGACGATCATGCCCAGCGCGCCCCACTGGCTCTTGAAGGCTTCGGTCTTGATGTTGATGGACTTGCTGACGTCGCGGCCGCTGTTGATCTCGTCGTTCATCGTGACCAGCACGCCCTTGCCCATGGCGTCCTTGCTGGCCGCCACGTTGACGGCGTCGTACAGGTTCAGCGCGCCATCGGCCGACAGCGCGGTGCCCGGGCGCATGGAGCCGACCACCACGATGGGCTTGCTGGTGCGCACCACGAGGTTCAGGAAGTAGGCGGTTTCTTCCAGCGTGTCGGTGCCGTGGGTGACGACGATGCCGTCCACGTCGCCCTGCTTGGCGAGCGCCGAGACGCGCTTGGCCAGCGTCAGCAGGTGCTCGTTGGTGAAGCTTTCCGAGGCGATCTGGAACACCTGCTCGCCCTTGACGTTGGCGACCTTGGAGATTTCCGGCAGGCCGGCGATCAGCTTGTCCACCGGCACCTTGGCGGCGGCGTAGGTGGCGCTGTTGGCGGCGGATGCGCCGGCCCCGGCGATGGTGCCGCCGGTGGCCAGGATCACCACATTGGGCAGGGCCTGGGCATGGGCGATGGCGCTGGCCGCCAGCAGTGCGGCACTGGCCGCGAACGCGCGGAAGCGGGAGGGGAAATGCATGAGGAAAGCTCCTGGAGTGTTTGCGTATGGCCCGGGCGCCGGCGCGGCGCGCGCCACCTTGTGGTGCATGGCGCCAGGCCGGTGTCCCGGGGCGCGGCGGAAGATACAGGAACCGTGCCTGGACGGGTGGGGCCGGGCATGCCGTGTCCGCATGGGGTGATGCGGGGCGGCATGGCCGCCGTCTGCCACCATGCGCGCATGCCGTTCGACTTCGATGCCGCCGTCCAGGCGCCGTTCCGCATGCAGCCCGGGCTGCGCCGCCTGCAGGCCGGTGCCGCCCAGCTCACGCCGATGCCGGTGGGCGGCGCGCACTGGCGCGAGAAGCTGGCCGTGCTGTCCACGCGCGCCGGCCAAGCCCTGTGCCGCGCGCCGGGCTTCGATCCCCAGCCGGCCCTGGCGCAGCTGTGCCGCCACGCGGCCGCCGAACAGCCCGCCGCCTGGACCTGGGACGGGCACGAGGCCCGCGCGCCCGCGCTGGGCCTGGCCGTGGCTGGCGACACGCCGCGCGCCCTGCACGCGATGGCCAGCGCCGAGACCCTACATGCAGCGGCCAACGCCGACGCCGTACACGCAGCGGCGAACGCCGATGCCCTGCAGTGTCTGCAGGCGCTGCCCGCCGGCTGGCGGCTCGCGGGCTTGCTGGCCCTGGCCTTCGCCGAGGACTTCGCCATCCTCGACGCCGCCACCACCCGCATCCCCTGGCTGGCCGTGGCGCTGCCTTCGCACTGGGCGCCCGAGCGCAAGGTCGGCCGCCCATTCGCCGAAGTGCATGCCCCGGTGGCCGACAACGCGCTGCTGCTCCACGCGGCCCGGGGCCTGGCGCAGCTCGTGAGCGGGCCAGCGCACTGGGAGCGCTTCGTCTGGACGATCGCGCCGGGCAGCCGGCTGCAGGCGCACCCGGACCATGTGCCCGCCCATGGCTGGGCCGGCGTGGATGTCGCCAACGCCTGGTGGCGGACCGAGCGGCAGACCTTCATCCCCGTGCCGGGCGCGGCGCAGGCGGTGTTCACGATCCTGGTGGAGGTGCGGCCGCTGGCGCAGGCCGTGGCCACGCCGGCGCAGGCCGCACGATTGCGCGAGGCGCTGGCCAGCATGAGTCCGGCGGTGCTGGCCTACCGCGGCCTGGCGCCGGTGCGCGGCGCGCTGCTGGACTGGCTGGCCGCGCGCTGCTGAGTCGCTGCTGTATGGCAGCTGAGGCGGCTGAGGCGGGGCAGGGCGGGCCGGGACTGCGCTGTGATGCGGGTGTCACATGCCGCCCGCACCATGGGCCTCTTCGCCACCCTGGAGCCTTTCCATGCCGCACGCACCCAGCTTTGCCCAGATGCTCGCCGCCGCCGACTTGGCCGACGGTTTCATCGCCGAGATTCTCGACGCCGACCCCGCCTTGCTGGTCGGCAAGGTGGCCGACCAGGACAACAAGGACATCGCCAGGTCGGCGCGCAAGCTGGCCGAGTTCCGCAAGCACCTGATCGACGCGCTGGCCCAGCAGCCGCTGGGTGGCGTCGATGCCGATGACGATGACGCCTACGCCGAAGAAGAGGACGAAGAGGAAGACGATGAACAGGAAGACGACGTGCAAGCCCTGGACGAGCTGCCCGCGCCGGCCAAGGCCCGCGGCAAGCGCGGCTGACGGCAGCCGCCCTGTTGCCAGGGCGGTCTCCGCAGGGGTGAATAAGGGTTAACCCTCAGTTTTGCGAGAATGCCGGGCTCGCCGCAGCGGCCGCACCGCGCCGCTGCATGCTCTGCAAGCACCCGACATTCCGATGACAGACACCGAACAACAACACCGGGGCCGCCGCTGGCCCCTCGTCGCGCTGGGCGCGCTCACGCTCCTGATGGGCGCCTTCCTGGCCGTCGGCGGCGCCTGGCTTGCCAGCCTGGGCGGCAGCTGGTACTTCGTGCTGGCCGGCATCGCGCTGCTGGCCAGTGGTTTCCTGGTCGTGCGGCGCAACCCGGCCGGCGCCTGGCTGTTCGCGCTGGCCTTGGTGGGCACCGCCTTCTGGGCGCTGGTCGACGTGGGCCTGCGCTTTTGGCCGCTGGTCTCGCGCCTCGTGGCCTTCGGCGTGCTGGGCGTGCTGATGGCGCTGGCCTATCCGGCGCTGGTCCGCGCCGCGGGTGGCCGGCCCGGCAAGGGCGCCTACGCGGTGGCCGCCGTGCTGGTGGCCGCGCTCGTCGCCACGGGCGGCTACGCCTTCGTGCCCATGCCCGTCGTCGCAGCGCAGAACCCGGCGCAAGCGGCCACGCCCGTGGCGCCCGGCGCCGCGCAAAAGGACTGGCTGCACTGGGGCAACACCACCGCCGGCAGCCGCTTCGCGGCGCTGGACCAGATCACGCGCGCCAACGTGGGCGAGCTGCAGGTGGCCTGGACGGCCCATACCGGCGATGTGCCGCAGAGCACCGGCGCGGGCGCCGAAGACCAGAACACACCGCTGCAGGTGGGCGACACGGTCTACGTCTGCACCGCCTACGGCCGCGTGCTGGCGCTGGACGCCGACACCGGCGCCGAGCGCTGGAAGTTCGACCCGCAGGCCAAGGCCCCCAATTGGCAGCGCTGCCGCGGCCTGGGCTACTTCGACCAGGACGCCGAGGCGCCCGTTGCCACCGCGCAGCCGGCGGCCGTCTGCCGCCAGCGCCTGTTCCTGCCCACGCTGGATGCGCGCCTGATCGCCATCGACGCCAAGACCGGCAAGCCCTGCGCCGATTTCGGCAAGGACGGCACGGTCGACCTGTCGGTCGGTATGGGCGACATCAAGTTCGGCTGGTACCAGCAGACGTCCACGCCGCTGGTCGCCGGCCGCATGGTCGTCGTGGGCGGCCGCGTGGCCGACAACTGGTCGGTCGACGAGCCGCCCGGCGTGGTGCGCGCCTTCGACGTGGTCACGGGTGAACTCACCTGGGCCTGGGATTCGGGCAACCCCGCCATCACCAGGCTGCCGCCCGAGGGCCAGACCTACACGCGCGGCTCGCCCAACGTCTGGGCCGCGATGTCGTATGACGCCAAGCTGGGCCTGGTCTACCTGCCCACGGGCAACGCCACGCCCGACTTCTGGGGCGCGCACCGCACGCCCGAGGAGGAGAAGTACAGCTCGTCCATCGTGGCGCTGGAGGCCGCCACCGGCCGCGTGCGCTGGCACTTCCAGACCACGCACCACGACCTGTGGGACTTCGACCTGCCGTCCCAGCCGCTGCTGATCGACGTGCCCAACGCCCAGGGCGGCACCGATCCGGCACTGGTGCAGACCACCAAGCAGGGCGAGATCTTCATGCTGAACCGCGAGACCGGCGTGCCGCTGGCCGAGGTGCAGGAAAAGCCCGTGCCGCAGGGCAATCTGCCGGGCGAGCGCTATGCGCCCACGCAGCCGTTCTCGGTCGGCATGCCGTCGATCGGCAACACCACGCTGGTGGAGTCCGACATGTGGGGCGCCACGCCGTTCGACCAGCTGCTGTGCCGCATCAGCTTCAAGGGCATGCGCAGCGAAGGCGTCTACACCCCGCCGGGCCTGGACCACGCGCTGCAGATGCCGGGCTCGCTGGGCGGCATGAACTGGGGTAGCGTGTCGGTGGACCCGACCACGCACACCATGTTCGTCAACGACATGCGCCTGGGCCTGGCCAACTACATGATCCCGCGCGAGAAGATGCCCAAGAACGCCAGCGGCATCGAGATGGGCGCCGTGCCGCAGGAAGGCACGCCGTATGGCGCCATGCGCCAGCGCTTCCTGTCGCAGCTGGGCATCCCGTGCCAGGCGCCGCCGTTCGGCACGATGTCGGCCATCGACCTCAAGAGCCGCCAGCTGCTGTGGCAGGTGCCGGTCGGCACGGTGCAGGACACCGGCCCGCTGGGCATCAAGATGCGCCTGCCGATCCCTATCGGCATGCCCACGCTGGGGCCGTCGCTGGCCACGCAGTCGGGCCTGGTGTTCTTCGCCGGCACGCAGGACTACTACCTGCGCGCCTTCGACAGCGCCAGCGGCAAGGAAGTCTGGAAGGCCCGCCTGCCGGTGGGCAGCCAGGGCGGCCCGATGACCTATGTGTCGCCCAAGAGCGGGCGCCAGTACGTGCTGATCACGGCAGGCGGTGCGCGCCAGTCGCCCGACCGCGGCGACTACGTGATCGCCTACGCGCTGCCGGGCAGCGGGCAGTAGGCCAGCCGCCAGGCCCTGGGTGCAGGGCTCAGGGCGAGCGGTGCAGCCGCGGCGCCGACAGCAGCGCCAGGTTGTCGGTGATGGCCGCGTCCACGCGTGGATAGCGGCCCTTCATCTTCGACAGCGTCATGATGGTCTGCAGCGCCTGCAGGTCCTTGAGCGTCGGCGCCACCTTGATCTGCGCAATGGCCGCGCTCTGGTTGCCGCCGTTGATCAATGCCATCAGCTTGCTGGACCAGTCGTTTGCGCGTGCCATGTCTTTCACCTGCCTTCGTCGAGGGCGCCAACTGTACTGCGCCTTGCTGCGAAGCCGGTGCGCCACGAGGGTTACGATCACCCATGAGAAAAACATTCCCGCTCCAGGTCGAGGGCAAGCACCCCGACCGCCTGCTCGACGCCACCAAGCACGAGATCCGCAAGTACATCAAGCGCGAACGCCGCCGCGAGCTGCCCGAAGGCGCGGACTTCTGGGACTTCGACTGCCGCTTCGGCGCGGACGAGGCATCGTCCGGCATCGTGCACCTGTCGGACATCACCGGCCTCATCGATGGTGTGGTGAAGGACGGCGGCCAGCAGTTCTACGTCGAGATCCTGGCCAAGCCTGCCAAGCGCCAGCCGCGGCCTGCGGGCGAGCCGAAGGCGCCGGACCTGGACTGAAAGGCGCTACATCGCGCTGTCCAGCATCGCGCGGTAGTCCTCGCGCGTGGCCAGGCGCGGGTTGGTCTTGTGGCAGTGGTCGGCCATCGCGCCGTCGATGATCTGCTCGAACAGGGCGGAGGTCACGCCCACCTCCGCCAGGCCCTTGGGCAAGCCCAGGCGCGCGTTCATGTCGCGGATCGCCTCGCCGATGTCGCCAGGCCCGTCCAGGTGCATGGCCTGCGCCATGCGCTGCAGGCGGGCATCCTTCTGCACCGATTCCGCACCCGCATTGAAGGCCACCACGGACGGCAGGAACAGCGCGTTGAGCGTGCCGTGGTGCAGCCGCGGGTCGACCCCGCCCAGGCTGTGCGACAGGCTGTGCACGCAGCCCAGCCCCTTCTGGAACGCCATGGCGCCCTGCATCGAGGCGCTCATGAGGTTGAGCCGCGCTTCGCGGTCGCCGCCGTCGGTGGTGGCACGCTCGATGTGGCCCCAGGCGCGCTCCAGCCCGTCCAGCGCGATGCCGTCGGCCGGCGGGTTGAAGGCGGCCGACATGAAGGTCTCCATGCAGTGCGCGATCGCGTCCATGC
Source organism: Pseudorhodoferax sp. Leaf274 (assembly GCF_001422445.1). Lineage (GTDB taxonomy): Bacteria > Pseudomonadota > Gammaproteobacteria > Burkholderiales > Burkholderiaceae_C > Pseudorhodoferax. The sequence continues at coordinate 264,954 of NZ_LMNA01000027.1, read as the reverse complement.
CGGTGGCAGCCGTCAGCTTGGGCGGCAGGCCCAGCGTGAGTTCGGGGTCGCAGATGGCGGCCTTGGGCATCAGCGACCAGCTGTGGAAACCCAGCTTGCGGTGGTCGTCCACGATGATGATGGCGCCGCGTGCCACTTCGCTGCCGGTGCCGCTGGTGGTGGGCACGGCGATCAGGGGCGCCGCCGCCTCGGTGATGCGTGGCGAACCGCCCTCGATGGTGGCGTAGTGCTTGAGCGGGCCCTCGTGCGTGGCGGCGATGGCCACGCCCTTGGCGCAGTCGATGGACGAGCCGCCGCCCACGGCGATCAGGCCGTCGCAGCGGCCCTGCCGGTACAGCGCGACCGCGGCGCGCACCGATGCCTCCGTCGGGTTGGAGGGCGTCTCGTCGAACACGGTGACGGGCAGGTCGCCCAGCGCGTCCAGCGCCTTCTGCAGGATGCCGGCGGCGCGCACGCCGGCGTCGGTCACGACCAGCGGGCGCGTGATGCCGATGCGCTTGCACTCTTCGGACAGCAGGCGGATGGCGCCGAAGTCGAACTGGATCTGGGTCAGGTACTGGATCAGGGCCATGGGGATGTGCGTGTGGCGTGGAAGACCGGGCAATCTATCAAAAGCACCCGGCCGCCGTGCATAGCGGCATCCCTTGCTTCGTCGCGCTGGCGACCTTTCACGCCACCCTTTGGCACCACAGCAGCGACAGCAGCGCCGCACCGGCCATCAGCAGCAGCGCGCCCAGCGCGAGCGGGCCGGAGAGTTCGGTCTCGCGCATCTGCACCTGCAGCCGGGCGCCCATCTTCTCGTAGACCTGCAGCAGGCTCTCGGCGCTGCCGGCGCGGAAGTAGTCGCCATGGGCGATGCCCGTCACCTCGCGCAGCATGGCCTCGTCCAGCTGCAGCACCATGGACCAGTCGTCCTGGTCGGCGCCGGGTGCTTCCACCGTGCCCAGGCCCACGGCATGGATGCGCACGCCGCGCGCGGCCGCCATGTCGGCGGCCTGCAACGGGTGCACGCCGAAGTTGCTGCGCCCGTCCGTCAGCAGCACGATGGTGGCGGCCGGCTCGGCGTCGGTCTCCCGGCGCGCCGGCACCGGCTTGGGTGTGGCGCGCGGCGCATGGGCCGTCAGCGGCAGGAAGGCGGCCTCGCCCAGGTCCAAAGCCTCGTTGGGGAACAGCTCGGACAGCGCTGCCACGATGCCGCTGCCCATGGCCGTGCCGTGCTGCAGGTGCAGGGCGTCGATGGCGGCGAGCAGCTTCTCGCGGCTGTAGGTCGGCGGCTGCACCACCTGTGCCGTGCCCGCGAAGCTGACCACGCCCACGCGTGCACCGGCCGGCAGCTGGCGCACGAAGGCCTTGGCGGCTTCGCGCGCGGCGTCGAGCCGGCTCGGCTTGATGTCGTCGGCCTGCATGCTCAGCGACACGTCCACGGCCAGCATCACGGTGGCCTGGTCGGTGGGCAGCGGCAGCGCGGCCTGCGGGCGGGCCGACGCGAACAGCAGCATAGCCAGTGCGGCCAGCAGCAGGGCCGGTGGCAGGTGGCGCCGCCAGGCCCCGCCGGGCAGCATGGCCTGGCGCACCAGGGCCACGTGCGCGTAGCGCAGCACCGGCTGGCGGCGGCTGCGCAGCAGCCAGACGTAGCCCAGCACCAACAGCGGGACGGCCCAGAGCAGCCACAGCAGTTGCGGCCAAAGGAAGTGCAGGGGCTGGATCATGGCGGGCTCCAAGGGTTTACCCTAGTCCATCTAGCAATAACCCTGCCCGCCCACTTCAAACCCGGATGCTGTTTGAAATCCTGGGATCCAGGCCGCTCAATCCGTACGTTCCATGAAAAAAGGGGGCCCATGGCCCCCTTGCCGTGTGCGGCGTCCGCCGCCGAATGTCACTGCAGCTTATACAGCCCGGCCTTTTTGCTCACCTCGAGCTGCTTGGGGTTGCGGGCCCACAGTTCGAGCATGTTGGCGGTGGTGCCCACGGCATAGCGGCCCTGGCCGCCAGCGTCGCAGTGCTTGTCGGCCGAGGTCTGTGCGGAGCAGTAGACGATGGTCTTGCGCGCCGTGCTGGCCACACCCGCGCTGTCGTTGAAGCGCTGGCCGTTCTGGCCTGCGGTCGTGCTGCCGAATGGCGCGCGCCCAAAGATGCCAATGGAGGTCGGCGCCAGCGCCCCCGTCGGCACCGCCCAGGCATCGCCTCCGCCGGGGGTGTCGATGTAGGCCAGATCGGGAACGTCGATGAAGATGTAGCCGTTCGCCTGCGACTGCTGGATGAGGTCGGCACGCGCGGCGGGCGTCAGCTCGGCGAACACGCGGCCGGTGCGGATTTCGCCGATGGTCTCGGCCCGGCGCACCGTGCGGTAGTACTGCACGACATTGGCCACGCTGCTGTCGGCATGGAAGAACTCGATGGTCCAGACGCCGTTGTTGTCCAGTGCTGCGATCTGCTGCTCGGTGTACTGCGGCGTGACATAGACCAGGTTGGGCTCCTTGTCTTGCGGATTGCCGGCCTGTGCGGTGTCGCGGTAGGCGCCGGCCAGCCGCAGCACGGGCGAGCCAGAGGGTGTTACGCCATCCGGTGCGATTGCGAGGTAAGACAACCCCGCGGTCGGCAGCATGGTCAGCGTCAGGCCGATCGGCGTCGTCACCATCACCTTGCTGAAGACCGGCTGGCCATTGGAAGTCCGGTTGTCGATCTGGATGTTGTAGCCCGTGGTGTAGTAGCTGAAGGCTGGCGTGTTGAGCAGATCGCGGTCTTCCGAGACGGGCCGGATCGTGACCGGGTAGGTGTTGCTGTTGCCCACCAGCCGCAGCGTGCCGTCGGCATCGGCGTGCGCGGCGATCTGGTCGAAGTCCTGGTTGCCGGCGCTGTCCACCCACTTGTAGGTGACGATCATGTCGCCGTTGGCGCGGAAGAACTCCACGTCGCCGGCGGTCCACTGCAGGCCGGTGGCGCCGGAGCGGAACAGGCTGGCGAAGGCCCCACTGTTGTTGGCGTTGCGGCCCACGCCAACCTTGTTGGAAATGAAGGTGGCGGGGTCGCTGTTCTGGAACAGGCCGCGGCAGACCGCGGCCTTCACATTGGCGGCGGTGCCGATGGCACTGACCGTGTCGCTGCTCGCGCTGTCGACGCGCTGCGTCAGCGGCAGTGCGTAGCAGGCATTCAGCCGCGCGAACAGGTCGGCCACCTTGGTCGGAGCAGGCACTGGCGCGAGTGCTGCGACGACGGCGGTGGAGACTGTCGGCAGGCTCGTGTCGCTGCTGCTGAACTTGAGCGGCTCGGGCTGGGCGCCCGCGCTGGTCGGAAGGGTCTTGACCGTCACCTCGATGTTGGCCGCCGTGCCGCTGGGCTGCACGGTCACGGAGATGCTGTCGAGCAGCTTGTCCTGTCCGGTGCCATCGGCGGTCAGCGCACCCGCGAGCGGGTCGATCGTCAGGCCCAGGGCGGTGAGCAGCGGTTGCAAGGCGGCAACCAGGGCCGTGGACTGCGCCTGCAACGCCGCGGCCGTGACCGACTGGGGCGAGGCGGCCAGCTTGGACGGATCGCCGTTGGGTGCCAGCCGCGCGGTGATGATGGTCGTCAGCGGCGTGACGTTGGCGCGCACGTCGCCGGTGGTGGCCGTGGCGCTGTAGAGCACCTGGTCGTCCTTGACCGCGCGCAGCACCAGCGGCCGCGCCACGGTGGGTGCCAGCGTGCAGGTGAAGCTGCCGTCGGCGCCGGTGGTCGTGTCGCAGACCGTGGCGCCGCTGGCGTCGGTCACCTGCAGCGCGGCGCCGGCGAACGGCGCCCCGGTGGCCGCCGTGCCGGTCAGCGTGGTGGCGACGGCGGGAGCCGGTGCAGGTGCAGGTGCCGGCGCAGGTGCCGGCGCCGGCGCGGCCGCCTCGTTGTCGTCACCGCCGCCGCCGCAGGCGGCAAGCGCCGCTGCGGCCCCGATGCTGGCGAATGCCCAGCGCAGTCGGTTGGAGATGGGGCTGCGCAGCGCAGCCTGTGTGGGAACCCGGTGTGTCATGGTCACTCCTCCTCGCATGGATGTTGCAAAGCGCGACGCAGTGTCACGGGAGCGCTCATGGCGCCGCATCATCCATATGGACGATGGTGCGGCGCGGCAGTTTCAATCCAGCGCGATGCCTTCCGCCTGGATCACGGCCCCCCAGGCCGGCACCTCGGCCGCGATGCGTTTGGCGAAGGTGGCCGGGTCGCGCATCGTGAGTTCGCCCTGCGCGCCCAGGGCTGCCTTGGCCTTGGCATCGGCCAGCAGGCCCTGCGCGGCGTTGTTGAGTTTTGCGACGATCTGCGGCGGCGTGCCGGCGGGCGCCAGCAGGCCGATCCAGAAGGCCACGTTGAAGTCGGCGATGCCAGCCTGCTCCATGGTGGGCACGTCGGGCAGCTGCGCCAGCCGCTGCGGCGAGGTCACGGCCAGCGCCTTGAGCTTGCCGGCCTGGATGTGGGGCACCGCGGTCAGCACGTCGAACGCGCTGTTGAGTTCGCCGGCGATGGTGGCCAGCTGCGCCTGCGCCGTGCTCTTGTAGGGCACGTGCGTGGTGCTGATCTTGGTGCGGTTGCTCAGCATCGCGTAGCTCAGGTGGGCGATGTTGCCGGCGCCGGGCGAGCCGTAGCTCACCGCGCCCGGGTTGCGGCGCGAGAACTGCACGATGTCGCCCACGGTGGCGATGCCGTTCTTCTGCGCCCACTCGGGGTTGACCGTGAGGATGAAGGGCGCCTCCAGCACCATGGTCACGGGCGCGAGGTCGGCCGTCTTGTAGCTGAGCTTGCGGTAGAGCTGCGGGTTGATCGTGATGCTGCTGGAGTTGGTCAGCAGCAGCGTGTAGCCGTCCGGCGCGGCGCGCGCGGCCTCGGACACGCCGATCACGCCGTTGGCGCCGACCTTGTTCTCCACCACCACGGGCTGGCCCAGCGAGCGGCTCAACGTGTCGGACACCACGCGCGCCACGGTGTCCGTGAACGAGCCGGCCGGGAAGGGCACGATCATGCGGATCGGCTTGTGGGGCCAGGCGGCGTCCTGGGCATGCGCCGGCACGGCCGCCGCGCAGGCCAGCGCGAGTGCCAGGTGCAGCGCTGCGCGGCGCGTGGTGCGGGAAGGAAATTGGGCTTGTCTCATCTCGGTCTCCTTGGGGTTTGTGTTGTGCGGTGGGTGGTTGGCGGTTTTCAGGCGGCGGGTCGGCCGGCCTTGGGCCGCGCACTTCGGCCCGTGATGCCTTGCCGTTCCAGTGTGTCCAGTTGCGCCGGCGTGAGGCCCAGCCGTTCGGCCAGCACCTGGGCCGTGTGCTCGCCCAGCGTGGGCGCCACCTGGCGGATCGGCAGCGGCCGGCCGCCCTGGCCGGCATCGCGGTAGGGCGCGCTGCCGCTCAGGTACCGGCCCACGTGCGTACGCTCCAGCTGCTGCCAGAAGCCGCGTGCGCGCAGGTGGGGGTCGTCCATGAGGTGGGGGATGGAGCGCACCACGCCGGCGCTGACGCCGGCCTGCTGCAGCTGCTGCATGGCCATGTCGGCGCTGCGCGTGGCGGTCCAGGCCGCGATGGCGGCGTCCAGCCGTTCCTGCGCTTCGCGCCGCCCCGGCGCGTGCGCGAGGCCGGCATCGGCGGCCAGGTCGGGGCGGCCGAGCGCGCCGCATAGCGCCTGCCATTGCCCGTCGTCGCGCACGCTCACGACGAGCCAGTCGTCCGGCCCCGCGCAGCGCCAGCAGCCGTGCGGCGCGTGCAGCGGGTGGCGGTTGCCCTGCCGCGCGGCCACCGCGCCGTGCACCGACTGCTCCAGCACGAACGGCGCGGCCATGGGCAGCATGGCCTCGACCTGCGACAGGTTCAGGTGCATGCCGCGGCCGGTGTCCCGCTGCACGCACAGCGCCAGCAGTAGGGCTGCGCCCGCGTTGAGCCCGCCGACCGGATCGCCGTACGCGTACGAGGTCATGGCCGGCGGCCCGTCGGCATGGCCGGTGCACAGCGGCAGGCCGGTCGCCTGCTCCAGCGTGCCGCCGTAGGCGCGCGTGTCGCTCCAGGCATTGCCCAGGCCGAAGGCCGGCATTGAGACCATGACCAGGCGCGGGTTGACAGCTTGCAGCGCCGCGTAGTCCAGCCCCAGCTTGGGCAGCACCTCGGCCGAGTAGTTCTCGATCACCGCATCGGCCTGGGCCACGAGCTGCAGCAGCAGCTGCCGGCCCTCGTCGCGCGCCAGGTCCAGCGTGATGCCCTGCTTGTTACGGTTCATCAGGTTGAAGTTCGAATTCTTCTCGTACAGCCGCTCGCGGTAAAACGCCTCGGTGAAGTTGGCGCCGCGCCACCAGTCGGGGTAGACGGCGCTCTCGACCTTGATGACCCGCGCCCCCAGGTCGGCCGCCGTGCGCGCGGCCAGCGGGCCGGCCCAGCCCATGGTCAGGTCGACGATGGTGGTGCCGGCCAGCGGCAGGCCTTGTGCATTGCCGGCCGGCGGTGACGGTGCCCGGGCCGTTGGCCGGTCCAGGCCCGCGCCGCGGTAGTGCGCATCGTCGGCACCGCGCGCAGGCGCCGCGCCGCCGCGCAGCGGCCCGGCTGCGCCCAGCCGCAGCGGGACGATGGGGCCTTCGCAGTGCGCAGCGCCGCTGTGCACGGGCACGAAGGCGTGGCGCTGGCGGTGCACGTCCTGCGCCAGCAGCGCGGCCATGGTCGGCACCAGCACGGTGGGGTGCTTGCGCGCGCCCAGGTCCTCGAACCACTGCTGCGCCGTGCGCGTGCGCAAGGCGGCCTGCAGCATCGCGTCGATCTCGTCGGCCCGCGCCATGCGTTCGGCGCCGTTGGCATAGCGCGGGTCGTGCGCCAGCTCGGGCCGGCCGATGGCCTCGCACAGCGCCGCCCACTGCGCCAGCGTGTGCGTGAAGATGCCGATCCAGCCGTCGGCCGTGGCGTAGATGCCGGTGGGGTGCGTGCCGCAGAAGCGGTTCACGCCCAGGCGCGGCGCGTGCCGGCCGTCCTGCACCATGCCGGATTCCATCTCCACGGTGCCGAACACCGCCTCATGGATGCTCAGCACGTAGCGGCGGCTTCCATCGGCGCGGCCGATCCACGCCGCCACGGCCGCCGAGAACGCGGCCAGGCCGGCGGCGATGCCGGTCTGCAGTTCGTGCGGCATGTGCGGCGGGCCCTCCACGGGGCCGCTGTTGAAGACGGCCCCCGACAGTGCACGGCACACGGCCTCCGAGCCCGCGTAGCCGCTGTACGGCCCGTCTTCGCCGAACCAGGTGAAGACGATCTCCACGGGCACCGGCGTCGCGCCAGCGATGGGCTGGGCCAGCACTGCAAGCCCTTCATCGAGCGCGCGCGCATCGAGCACCACGTCGCAGCCCTGCGCCAGCTGTTGCAGCCAGACCGCGTCCCGCGCAGGGTCTGCCGTCACGCTGCGCTTGTTGGTGTGCAGCCAGGCCCACAAGGCACTGCGCGGCTCGGGCCCGTCCAGCAGCGGCGGCATGCGCTCCCAGGCATCGCCGGCCGGCGCCTCGACCTTGACCACCTCGGCGCCGAAGTCCGCGAACAGCTTGCCCGTGTAGGCCAGCGCTGGCCCGGTGCCGATCTCCAGCACGCGGAGGCCGCGCAGCGCCAGTTGGGCCGCGTCCGGCGCACGGTCGATGCTGTCTCCCTGCATCGTCACCGCGTTCACCACGCGTCCACGAAGCCGCGGCGCGCACGCTTGCCGCGCACCGCGGCCGAGGCGATGCCCTTGGCGATCCACTGGCGCGTGTGCGCCGGGTCGATCACGGCGTCGATCTCCACCGCCGCGGCGGTCGAAATCGCGTGGCCGCGCTCGTAGGCCTTGGCCACCAGGCTGTCGTACAGCGCGCGGCGCTCGGGGCCGTCGGGCACGGCCTCCAGCTCCTTCTTGAAGCCCAGCGTGATCGCGCCTTCCAGCCCCATGGGGCCGAACTCGCCCGTGGGCCAGGAGACCGTGAAGCTGGCCGAGCGGAAACCGCCACCGGCCATGGCCATGGCGCCCAGGCCGTACCCCTTGCGCAGCGTCACGGCCAGCAGCGCGACGCGCAGCTTGGCCGCGACCAGGAACATGCGCGAGACATGGCGCACCTGGGCCTTGGCTTCGACCTCGGGGCCGACCATGAAGCCGGGCGTGTCGATCAGCGAGACGATGGGCAGGCCGTGCGCATCGCACAGCTGCATGAAGCGGGCCGCCTTGTCGGCCGCGTCCGCATCGATGGCGCCGCCCAGGTGGTGCGGGTTGTTGGCCATGATGCCCACGGGCCGGCCCTCCACGCGCGCCAGCGCGGTGTGGATGCCCAGGCCGAAGCCGCCGCGCAGCATCAGCACGCTGCCGGTGTCGGCGATGCCCTCGATGGCGCGGCGCGTGTCGTACACGCGCAGGCGGTTCTCGGGCACCACCTGGCGCAGCTGCAGCGCATCGGGCGCGCTCCACTGCGCCACCGGGCCCTGGAACATCGACAGGTAGTGCTTGGCCGCCTGCACGGCCTCACCCTCGTTGTCGACCAGCACGTCGATCACGCCGTTGGCGAACTGCACGTGGGCCGGCCCCACGTCCTCGGGCTTGTAGATGCCCAGGCCGCCGCCTTCGATCATGGCCGGGCCGGCCATGCCGATGTTGGCCGAGCGGTCCGCGATGATCACGTCGCAGCAGCCCAGGAAGGCGGCATTGCCCGCGAAGCAGCGGCCCGACACCACGCCCACCACGGGCACCTGGCCGGACAGGTCGGCGAAGGCCGCGAAGGAGGGCTGGTACAGGCCCGAGACCGAGGGAAAGTCCACGTCGCCGGGTCGCCCGCCGCCGCCTTCGGCCAGCAGCACCAGCGGCAGTTCGTCGCGCAGCGCCACCTCCACCAGGCGGTCGGTCTTGATGTGGTTGCGCTTGCCCTGCGTGCCGGCCAGCACGGTGGCGTCGTACGCCATCACGGCGCTCTGCGCGCGTTCCTTGGCGACGAGCGCGCCGTTGATGCTGCCGATGCCGGTGATGAGGCCGTCGGCCGGCGTGTTGGCGATCAGGTCGGCCTGGCTGCGGCGGCTGGCCTGGGCGGCCAGCGCGAGCGCGCCGTACTCCACGAAGCTGTCGGCATCGACGAGGTCGGCCACGTTCTCGCGTGCCGTGCGCTGGCCGCGCGCGCGCCGGCGGGCGACGGCCTCGGGGCGGGCCGCGTCGTAGAGCGGGGCGTGGCGGTCGAGCACGCGCTGCAGGTCGGGGCGGATGGCGTGCGGGTCGAGCGCCTCGGTGGCCTGGGCCGCGGTGGCGTCCGATGCCACGGGCTCCAGCAGCACGAGGATCTGCCCTTCGGCCGCCTGCGCGCCGGTCTCCAGCTGCACGGCCAGCACGCGGCCGCCCGCCGTGGCGGTGACGCTGTGCTCCATCTTCATGGCGTCCAGCACGGCCACGGTCTGGCCGGGTTGCACCAGCGCACCCACGGCCACCGACAGCTCGACCACGCGGCCGCTCAGCGGCGCGCGCACGGCAAGCAGGCCGGCGGGTGCAGCCTGTTCGGCGGGCGCCACGGCCACGGGCGTGGCGGCCTGGGCCAGGCCCGATGCCGCATCGCGCGCCTGCTGTGCTTCGGCGATGGCGGCGGCTGCAGCCAGCAGCTCGGGCGCGATGGCCTCGAAGTGGCGCGTGTGGACGTCCTGCGTGGCGAAGTCCGGCCGCGCCACCAGTGCGCGCAGCAGGTCCAGGTTGGTCGCGATGCCGGCGATGCGGAACTCCGCCAGGCTGCGCTGCAGCCGCCGCACCGCGTCGGCGAAGTGGCTGCTCTGGCTGGTCACGATGAGCTTGGCCAACAGCGTGTCGAAGGCGGGCGGCGGTGCATAGCCGGTGGCGCCGTGGGTGTCCACGCGCACATCCGGGCCGGCCGGCAGCTCGAAGCGCTCGAGCCGGCCGTGCGCGGGCCGGGCCTGGCCCTGCGCATCGCTGGCCTCGGCGTTCACGCGCACCTGGATCGCGAAACCGCGCGGCACGGGCGGCGCGGCCGGGTCCAGGCCCAGCGCGCGCAGGCTGCGGCCGGCGGCCAGGCCCAGCTGCAGCGCGACCAGGTCCACGCCCGTCACCTGCTCGGTGACGGTGTGCTCGACCTGCAGGCGCGGGTTGGCCTCGATGAAGACGAAGCCGGCCTGCTGGCCAGCCGCGTTCTCCTCGACCAGGAATTCGAAGGTGCCGAGGCTCTGGTACTGCACGCGCCGCGCGAGCACTTTGGCCGCACTGGTGATGCGCTCGCGCAGCGCGGCGTCGAGTACCGGGCTGGGCGCGATCTCCACGAGCTTCTGGAAGCGGCGCTGCAGCGTGCAGTCGCGCTCGCCGAGTGCCACCACGTGTTCGCCGTCGCCGGCGATCTGCACCTCGATGTGGCGTGCACGGGCCACCAGGCGCTCGGCGTACAGCGCGTCCACGCCGAAGGCCGTGGCGGCCTCGGAGCGGCAGCGCGCATAGGCCTGCGCCAGGTCGTCGCGGCGGTTCACCACGCGCATGCCGCGCCCGCCGCCGCCGCCCACGGCCTTGATGACGATGCCGGCGCCGCCCTGGTCGTCGAAGAAGCGCGTGATCTCCTCCAACGTCGCGGCGCCGGCCGTGGCCGGCATCACGGGCACCTCGCAGCTGCGCGCCAGCGCGAGCGCGCGGCCCTTGTCGCCGAACAGCGCGAGCTGCTCCACCGTGGGGCCGACGAAGCGGATGCCGGCGTCCGCGCAGGCCTGGGCGAAGTCGGCGCGCTCGCTCAGGAAGCCATAGCCCGGGTGCACGGCGTCGCAGCCCGTGGCCTGCGCGGCGGCCAGCATGGCGGCGATGTCGATGTAGGCCGCCGGGCCGCTGCCGGCCAGCGCATGGGCCTCATCGGCCAGCAGGCGGTGGCGCGAGGCGGCGTCGTCTTGCGAGTACACGGCCACGGTGGCGATGCCGAGGTCGCGCGCAGCGCGCTGCACGCGCAGTGCGATCTCGCCGCGGTTGGCGATGAGCAGCTTGTTCATGGAGTCTCCTGTGTCGTTGTGGTATCGGGGCGGGGCGGTCAGGCGGGTTGCCGCGCCACCAGCTTGAAGACCGCGCGCGCGACGGCCACCACGGTGCCGGCCGCGTCGACGATCTCGCCCTCGCAGAAGGCCAGCGACTTGCCGCGCCGCGTGCAGCGGCCGATCACGGTGAGGTCGGTGCGCGCCGGTTCGTAGAAATGGGTGGTCATGTCGACCGTGATGACGCCCAGGCGCTGCGGGTCGTGGGCGCGCGCGGCGCCGCTCAGCGTGAAGTCGAACGCGCTCATGAGCGTGCCGCCGTGGATGTCTCCGCGGCTGTTGACGAGGTCGGGCCGCATCGCCAACAGGGTGTGGCAGCTGTCGTTGTCCATGCGCAGCGGGCGCAGGCCGATGTGCTGCATGAAGGGGACCTCGATGCCGAAGTAGCTGATCGCGTCGGGCGCAGACGGGGAGGCGGGGTGAGTGCTAGTCATGCCTTCAGCATTGCAGCGACCGTGCCAGGCGTCCAGGCCGTGCTGTCGCCGGTGTTCCTGCCCCAAGTGTCTTCCCTGGCTACAGTGGGCTGTCCTCCGTGTGTTTCTTGTGTATGCCTGAAGAACAGATTTCCGGCGCGTCCCTGGGCGTGTTCGTGCAGCGCCAGGGTGCCGTGGTGGCCGCGCTGGGCCTGGCGGCCGGCGCAGCCGTGCAGCGGGCCCTGGCGGCGGCGTTGGCAGAGGCCGGCGACCGCACGCTGTTCGAGTTGCCGCTGCCCACGGGGCCCGGCATCGCCACCGCCTTGCGTGCGGACGGGCTGGAGATCGTCCTGGTCCGCCCGGCCGACAGCGGCACCACGCTGCTCGATTTCATCGCGGCCGTGCCCTTCGCCTTCGACATCTTCGAGCAGATCCTCAGCGACCCCTACCAGGGCATCACGGTGGCCGACCACACCGGTACCATGCGCTACGTGAGCCCCGTGCACGAGAAGTTCCTGGGCCTGCCGCCGGGCGGCGGCGCCGGCAAGCCCGTGGAGCAGGTGATCCGCAATTCGCGGCTGCGCGCGGTGGTCGAGTCGGGCAAGGCCGAGATCGGCCAGCCGCTGGCCTTCGGCAACGCCGTCACGCGCGTGGTCAACCGCCGGCCCGTGCGGCGCAATGGCCAGGTCATCGGCGCCGTGGGCCAGGTCATGTTCCGCGACACCGAGGCCGTGGCCCAGATGGCGGCCGAGATGCAGCAGCTGCGCACGCAGCTGGAGTTCTACCGCCGCGAGCTCGACGGCCTGCGCGAGACACGCGGTGCCGTGGCCGAACTCGTGGGCGACAGCCAGGCCATGCAGCGGCTGCGCGCCGAGGTGGCGGCCGTGGCGCGGCTTGACGTGCCTGTGCTCGTGCTGGGCGAGAGCGGCACCGGCAAGGAGCTCGTGGTGCGCGCCATCCATGCGCTGGGCCGGCCCGGCCAGGCCCTGGTGAGCCTGAACCTCGCGGCCGTGCCCGACAGCCTGGTCGAGTCCGAGCTGTTCGGCCACGCGGCCGGCGCCTTCACGGGCAGCGCCAAGCAGGGCCGGCCCGGCAAGTTCGAGATGGCCAACGGGGGCACGCTGTTCCTCGACGAGGTGGGCGACATCCCGCTGGACGTGCAGATCAAGCTGCTGCGCGTGCTCGAAGAGCGCGTGGCCGAGCGGCTGGGCAGCCACGCGGCCAAACCGCTGAGCTTTCGGCTGGTGTCGGCCACGCACCGCGACATCGGCGCGCTGATGGCCAGCGGCGCCTTCCGCCACGACCTGTTCTACCGCATCAGCGGCGTGCGGCTGCAGGTGCCGCCGCTGCGCGAGCGGCTGGAGGACATCCCCGCGCTGCTCGGGCATTTCGTTCTGCAGTTCTGCCAGCGCAACGGCCGGCCCGTGCCGCGCATCGATGCCGGCGTGGCGGCCTGGCTCGCGGAGCAACCCTGGCCCGGCAACCTGCGCCAGCTGCGCCACCGCATCGAGGAGGCACTGGTGTTCTCGCCGCTGGAGCGGCTCAGCCTGGAGGCCTTCGACCGGGGCGCGGTGCCACAGGCGGCTGTGGCCACGCCACGGGAAGCGCCCGCACGGCTCAAGGACCACGAGCGCACGGCCGCGCTGCAGACGCTGGCCGCGTGCGGCGGGAACAAGAAGCGCGCGGCCGAGCAGCTCGGCATCTCGCGCTCCTACCTCTACAAGCTCTTGGCGTGATCCGTCGCCAGCCGCCGCTCCAGCCAGGCGCTGTAGCGCGACAGCCCGAAGCACATGCACCAGTACACCAGCGCGATGAACAGGTAGCCCTCCAGGTAGAACGGCCGCCAGACCGGGTCGCCGCCCAGCGCCAGGCCCAGCGCGCCGGTCAGCTCGAACAGGCCGACCACGGTGACCAGCGAGGTGTCCTTGAGCGTGCCCACGGCGTTGTTGGTCAGGGCGGGCACCACCATGCGCAGCGCCTGCGGCAGCACGATGTGGCGCTGCACCTGCCAGCGTGAAAAGCCCATGGCCATGGCGGCGTCGACTTGGCCGCTGGGCACGGCCTGCAGGCCGCCGCGGATGATCTCGGCCAGGTAGGCCGCCACGAACAGCGCCAGCCCGGCCAGCACGCGCAGCAGCACGTCGGGCCGCCAGCCGGCCGGCCACAGCAGCGGCAACAGGTAGGAGGCCATGAACAGCACCGAGATCAGCGGCACGCCGCGCACCAGCTCGATGGTGCCGGCCGACAGCGCACGCGCCGGCAGCCAGGACGAGCGCCGCGCCAGCGCCAGCCCCAGCGCGAGCGGGAAGGCCAGCGCCAGCCCGACCACGGCCAGTCCGATGGTCAGCGGCAGCCCGCCCCAGCGGTTGCTGGGCACGCTGGCCAGGCCCAGCGCGCCGCCGCCCATGAGCAGCACGGTCAGCGCCAGCACCGCCAGCCACAGCGGCGCCAGCCACCAGCGCCAGCTGCGCGGCCAGGCCGACAGCAGCGTGGTGGCCGACAGCAGCACCATGGCCACGGCCGGGCGCCACTGTTCCTCATAGGGGTAGCGGCCGAACAGCAGCGGCCGCCATTTCTCGGCCACCACGCCCCAGCAGGCGCCGTGTTCCAGCGCGCGGCAGGCCGCGGCATCGGGGCGGAACACCGCGTGCAGCAGCGCCCAGTCCAGGGCATGCCAGCCGGCCCAGGCCAGCAGCGCGAGCAGCACGGCCGTGACCAGCGCACGCGCCGGCGAGCCGAACAGCTCGCCGCGCCAGGCGGAGCCGTTGGCCATGCCGGGCCTCATTGCCAGCCCCGCAGCGCGACGCGCGCGTTGTAGACATTCATCGCGGCCGAGATCAGCAGCGACAGCGCGAGGTACACGGCCATCACGATGGCGATGCATTCGAAGGCCCGACCCGTGGAGTTCAGCGAGGTGTTGGCCACGGACACGAGTTCCGGGTAGCCCACGGCCACCGCGAGCGAGGAGTTCTTGGTCAGGCTCAGCAGTTGGTTGGTCAGCGCCGGCACGATCACGCGCAGCGCCTGCGGCAGCACCACCAGGCGCAGCTGCTGGCCCGGCTGCATGCCCAGCGCCTGGGCGGCGAGCTTCTGGCCCACCGCCACCGAGCCGATGCCCGCGCGCACGATCTCGGCCACGAAGGCCGCGGTGTAGAGCGACAGGCCCAGCACGATGGTGAGGTACTCGGGGCTCAGCGCCGCGCCGCCGATCACGTTGAAGGCGGTGGGTTCGGGCCAGTCGAGCCGGCTGGGCCAGAACGCGCCGTCCTCGCGCACGGGCCAGGGCAGCGACAGGCCGCCCTTGCTGAGCCACCAGCCCGGCAGCAGCTGCACGGGCTCGGTCGAGTCGGGCAGCAGGTGCGTGAGCGCGAAGTACAGCATCAGGAGCTGCACCAGCAGCGGCACGTTGCGCAGCGCTTCCACATACGCCGTGCACAGCGCGCGCACCAGCAGGTGCGAGGCCAGTCGGCCGACGCCCAGCAGCGTGCCCAGCACCACGGCCAGCACGGCGGCCGGCACGGCTGCGCGCACGGTGTTGACGAGGCCGGCCGCGAAGGCGCGCGCGTAGCTGTCGCCCGAGTCGAAGGCCAGCCAGCCCTCGGCGATGCCGAAGCCGGCCGGCTGCTGCAGGAAGCCGAACTGGGCGGCCAGCCAGGTCCACAGGCCGCTGATGCCGGGGACTTCACGCAACAGCCAGAGTGCGCCGGTTGTCGCCGCGAACGCCAGCAGCGCCCACAGCGCCGCGGGCACGCGCGCAGTGCCGCTCACCGCACCGGCATGGCGTACAGCAGGCCGCCCTTGTTCCACAGGTTGTTGCTGCCGCGCGGCAGCGCCAGCGCCGACTTGGGTCCGACGTTGCGCTCGAACATCTCGCCGTGGTTGCCCACCGCCTTGATGGCGTTGTAGGACCAGTCCTTGTCCAGCCCCAGCAACTTGCCGAGGTCGTCGCCCGTGCCCAGCAGGCGCTGCTGCGCGGGGTCCTTGCTGCTGCCGCGCAGCTGGTCGATGTTGGCCTGCGCGATGCCGAGTTCCTCCGCCTCGATCAGCGCATTGGGCACCCACTTGACGATGGCGAACCATTCGTCGTCGCCGCGCTTGACGGCCGGCGCCAGCGGCTCCTTGGAGATCAGCTCGGGCAGGATGAGGTAGTCGTCGGGGTTCGGCGCTTCCTTGTTGCGCAGGCCCGCCAGCGCCGAGGTGTCGGTCGTGAAGGCCTGGCAGCGGCCCGAGAAGAAGGCCTTGAACGAGGCCTCGAAGCTTTCGAACACCACGGTCTTGACCGGGATGCCCTGGGCCTTGGACCACTCGGCCACGTTCTTCTCGTTGGTGGTGCCGGCCTGGGTGCAGATGGTGGCGCCCTTGAGCTGCTTGGCGCTCGTCACCTTGATCTTCTTGGGCACCAGGAAGCCCTGGCCATCGTAGTAGTTGATGGTGGTGAAGTTCAGGCCCAGCGAGGCATCGCGCGTGAGGTTCCAGGTGGTGTTGCGCGTGAGGATGTCGACCTCGCCGGCCTGCAGCGCGGCAAAGCGCTGCTGCGAGTTCAGCGGCACGAACTCGGCTTTCTTGGGGTCGCCCAGCACGGCGGCGGCGATCGCGCGGCAGGTGTCCACGTCCAGGCCCGACCAGTTGCCCTGGGTGTCGGGCGCCGAGAAGCCAGCCACGCCGTTGGTGACGCCGCACTTGACGGTTCCGCGGGCCTTGACGGCGTCCAGGGTCTTGCCGGCATGGGCGGTGGTGGAGGCCAGGGCCAGGGCCAGGAGCAGGGCGCCTGTGGCCAGCGCCGCGGAGTGGGTCTTGCGCATGTGGGTTCCTCGTCGGATGGATGGGGCCGACGGCGATGCCGGCCGGATGGCGCGGCAGTTTACGTGGGGCAAAGATTCAGCGCCGCAGCAGGTTCACGAGCGGCCGGCCGGCGCGGTCGCGGTACACGTCGAAGTCGGCGTCGATGGACAGCAGGTGCCGCAGCTTCAGCCGCGCCGCCGCCTCGGCGATGGAGGCGTCGGCCAGGTCGAACGGCAGGTCCTGCGCGCCTGGTGCCAAAGCGGCGACGTGCCGTTCGTATCATCGACCGCATGCCGAACGCCGCGCCCAAGACCGCCGCCCCTTCGTCGCGCCAGCGCACGCGCGAGTCTGGCGTGTTCGTGCGCGACACGCCGGGCGTGCAGTCGCTCGAGCGGGGCCTGCAGCTGCTGCGCGCGTTCCGGCCGGGCATCACCTCGCTCAGCAATGCCGAGCTGGCCGAACGCACCGGCTTTCCGCGTGCCAGCGTGAGCCGGCTGGCGGGCACCTTGGTCTCGGCCGGCTTCCTGGAGCACGAGGCGGGCACCGGCCTGTACCGGCTCGGGGCGCCGTTCCTGGGCCTGGGACTGGCGGTGCGCAGCGGCTCCGCCGTTCTGCAGGCGGCGCTGCCCTTCATGCGCGAGGTTTCGGAGGGCCAGCGCATCAACGTCGGGCTGGCCCTGGCCGACGACTGCGACATGGTCTACCTGGACTCGGTGCGCAAGAGCCAGCTCGGCATCTTTCGCCACATCATCACCGGCACGCGGCTGCCCATGGCCGAGACGGCGCTGGGCCGGGCCTGGCTGGGCGGCCTGGCGCCGGCCGCGCGCCAGCGCATGCTGGCGGTGCTGGCCGAGCGCTACGCAGAACGCTGGGCCGGCACCCGCCGCGAGATCTCCGGCGCGCTCGCCGCGATCCGGCGCGACGGCTTCTGCGGCCACGACCACCGCAGCGGCGTGATGGCGGTGGCGGCGCCGCTGGAGCTGCCGGGCCATCCGCTGCACGCGTTGAACATCAGCTACCGGGCGCCGGCCGAGGACCAGGCACCGGCGGCGCAGCGCCGCTACGGCGAACTGCTGCTGCAGACGGCGGGGCGCATCCGGCGCGCGATGGCTTGAACGCCGGGCGCGCCGCGCCGCTCAGGCCGCTGCGACCGTGACCGCGCCCAGCCGGGCCAGCCGCTCCAGCTCGGCCGCGTCGATGCCGAGGTATTCGGCCAGCACCTCGCCCGTGTGTTCTCCCAGCCGCGGTTCCCGCACCAGGGCCAGCGGGTCGAAGCCGTCGAACCGCAGCGGGCTGTTGTGCAGCACCACGTCGCCCAGTTCCGGGTGGTGGGTGCGCTGCAGCATGCCGCGCGCATGCAGGTGCGGATCGGCCACGACCTCGGCCAGGCCGCGCACCGGGGCGCACGGGAAGTGGTGGGCCTGCGCCAGCGCCTGCAGTTCGGCCTTGGTGTGCTGCTGCGTCCAGGCTTCCACCAGCGCATCGACCTCTTCCATGATGGCGGCGCGCGTGGCGTGGTCGGCATAGCGCGGGTCGCCCGCCAGTTCGGGCCGGCCCATGGCCTGCACCAGCTGGCCCCAGTGCCCCGGCGTCACGCACATGATGGTCACGTGGCCGTCGGCCGCGCGGTAGGCGTTGTAGGGCGCCAGGCCCAAGCCGCCGTGGCGGTTCGCGGTGCGCGGCTGCGCCTGCGGGTTCTCGAAGAACACCGTGAGGTTGGAGGCCATGGGCGGGTACATCGCATCCTGCATCGCGATCTCCACGCGGCGGCCGGTGCCGGTGCGCTCGCGCTCGTACAGCGCCGTCATGATGGCCGCATACAGGTGCGTGCCACCCAGGAAGTCGGCGAAGGCCGGGCCGGCCTTCACGGGCGGACGGTCGGGCCAGCCCGTGACTTCCATCGCGCCGCTGGTGGCCTGGATCGTGAGGTCCATGGCCAGCCGGTCGCGGTCGGGGCCCCAGGTGCCGTAGCCCGATGCACTGGCGTAGACCAGGCGCGGGTTGGCGGCGCGCAGCACATCGGCGCCGATGCCCAGGCGGTCCATCACGCCGGGGGCATAGTTCTCCAGCACCACGTCGAACCGCTGCACGAGTTCCAGGAACAGGCGGCGTCCCTCGGGGTGCTTGAAGTTCAGCGCGATGCCGCGCTTGTTGCCGTTGAGCATGGCCAGCGGCAAGGTGGCGGCGCGGCGCGCGCGGCCGGCTTCGCCGCCGGGCGGCTCGACCTTGACCACGGTGGCGCCGGCCATGGCCAGCAGGAAGCCGCAGTAGGGGCCCTGGTAGATCTGGCCCAGGTCCAGCACCTGCAGGCCGGCGAGGGGTGCGGAGGGCGGCGTTGCCATGGCGTTCAGCCGGCCGTGATGTTGGCCTGCCTGACCACGCGGGCCGTGCGCTCGTGGTCCAGCCGCATGTAGGCCAGTGCGTCGGCCGGCCCCAGGAAGGCCGGCGGCGCGCCGCCGGTCGTGACGAAACGCTGCACCACCGCAGGGTCGGACACCGCGCGCTGCGCGGCCTCGCCGAGGCGGTGCACGGTCTCGGGCGGGGTGCGGCTGGGCACGAACAGCCCGGTCCAGCCCTCGATGCCGTAGCCGGGCGCCTGCTCGGCGATGGCCGGCAGGTCCGGATGGTCGGCCTGGCGCTCGGTGTTGGTGACGGCGATGGGCCGCACCTGGCCGGCGCGCAGGAACACGGCCGACGGCGCGCGGCTGTCGAACGCGAAGTCGATGCGCCCGCCCGCCAGGTCGGTCAGCGACTGCACGTTGCCGCGGTAGGGCACGTGCACGGCCTGCACGCCGGCCAGCAGGTTCAGCATTTCGCCCGCGATGTGCGTGGAGTTGCCGACGCTGCTGGAGCCGAAGCTGAGCTTGCCGGGATGGGCGCGGCCGAAGGCGATCAGCTCTGCCAGCGTCCTGAACGGCGAATGCGCCGGCACCAGCAGCAGGAAGCCGCCCATGGTCACGCGGCACGCCGGCACCAGGTCGCTCATGGGCGCGTAGGGCAGGTTGCGCACCACGCCCGAGATCAGGATGCTGCCGGCCGAATACAGCTGGGTGTAGCCGTCGGGCGCGGCGCGGGCGACGGCCTGCGCGGCGATGTGGCCGCCGCCGCCCGGCCGGTTGTCGACCACGACAGTCTGGCCGATCTCGGCCGACAGGCCGGGCTGCAGCAGCCGGGCCGCGATGTCGACCACGCCGCCCGCCGTCGAGGGCACGAGCATGGTGATCTGCCGGCTGGGCCAGGTTTCGGCGCGCAGCCGTGCCAGCGGCAAGGCCGCGGCGGCCGCGACCAGGGCGCGTCGTCTCATGTGCATGGTCTGTCTCCTGCGGTGGGGCGGGCGCGTGCCCGGCTGCATGGGCCGGTGCATCGCGCGGGGGGGCGTCGCTAGCGGAAGCGCGCCAGCGTGTTGCGCGCCACCACCATGCGGTGCACCTCGGTGGGGCCTTCGTAGATGCGCATGAGGCGTACGGCGTTGGCCATCTGCTGCAGCGGCAACTCCTTGGTCATGCCCATGGCGCCGAAGGTCTGCATCGCGCGGTCCACGACCTCCCAGGCCATCTCGGTGGCATAGGCCTTCACCATCGAGGTCTGCGTGCGCACGTCCAGGCCGCGGTCGATGCGCCAGGCGCATTCGTAGGTCATGAGGCGGGTGGCGTGGATGCGCGTGGCGGCATCGGCGATCCACCACTGGATCGCCTGGCGCTCGGACAGCGGCAGCCCGAAGGTCTTGCGCTGCGGCGCGTAGGTGCACAGCATGTCGAGCGCGCGCTGCGCCTTGCCGATGGCCCAGGCCGCCATCTGCACGCGGCGTGCGCCGAGCCGCGCCTGCATGGGCTCGAATCCCTGGTCCAGCGTGCCGAGCAACTGGCCGGCGGGGATGCGGCAGTCGTCGAACAGCACCTCCCAGGTGGCGCTGCCGCCGATCATCGGGATCTTGCGCGCCGGGATGAAACCCGGCGTGCCCTTGTCCACGATGAAGGCCGAGATGCCGCCGCGCGAGCCCGGCGAGCCCGAGGTGCGGGCCATCACGATGCCGAAGTCGGCGCGCTCCAGGTTGGAGATCCAGATCTTGCGGCCGTTGATGACCCAATGGTCGCCGTCGCGCACGGCGCGGGTGGACAGGCCCGAGGGGTCGCCGCCGGCACCGGGCTCGGAGATCACGATGGCCGACTTCGTCTCGCCGCGCACATAGGGTTCCAGGTAGCGCTTCTTCTGCTCGGGCGTGGCCGTCAGCATGAGCAGGCGCAGGTTGGGCGTGTCCGGCGGCAGGTAGTACGGCACGATGCTGTGCCCCATCTCCTCGTTGACGCCGACCATCGCGGCCATGGGCAGGTCCGACCCGCCGATCTCCTGCGGCGCGTCCAGGCCCCACAGGCCGAGCTCGCGCGATCGCCGGTCGATGCGCGCGCCTTCTTCCTCCGACAGCCCGATGCTGCCGCCCTCGGCCTCGCGCTGCAGCAGCGCAGGCTCCAGCGGAACCAGCTCCTCGCGTACGAAGCGGGCCACGAGGTCCTTGAGCATGCGCCACTCTTCCTTGAGCTCGAATTCCATGTCTTGTCTCCTGAGGTTGGTGTGTCCGGTCAGCTGCGCTGGGCGCGGTGGGCGTCCCAGTCGGCGTCGCTCCACTCGCAGAGGTCTTCCGCGCCCGAGGTGCGCAGGTGGGCGCCGCCGTCGATGGCGATGGATTCGCCGTTGATGTAGGCCGCTTGCGCCGACAGCAGGTAGGCGGCCAGGTTGGCCAGTTCCTCCGGCTGGCCGGTGCGGCCGAGCGGATTGCGCAGCGCGGCCGTGCGGCCGGCGGCACGGGCCTGCGGCAGCAGTTGCCGCGTGGCGCCGGCGGTGGGGAAGGGGCCCGGCTCGATGGCCACGAGGCGGATGCCGCGCCCGCCCCATTCGGCCGCGAGGCTGCGCGTCATCGCCAGCACGCCCGACTTGGCGATGGCAGACGGCACCGTGAACGCCCGGCCGGTGCGCACCGAGGTCGACAGGATGCTCAACACGCTGCCGCCGCGCCCGGCATCGATCCAGCGCCGGCCCATGCCATGCGTGCAGTACAGCGTGCCGTGCAGCGTGGTGGCGAGGATGGCGTCGATCGCGCGCGTGGACATCCTGTGCGTCTGCGCGATGAAGGTGGCGGCCGCGTTGTTGACGAGGGCATCGACGGGCCCGTCGCGCCAGGCGGTGTCCAGCATGGCTTCGACCGATTCGGGCTGGCGGATGTCGCAGGCCAGCACGGTCACGCTGGCACCGGACTCTGCGCGCAGGCGCTGCGCGGTGGCCTCCAGCATCTCGAGCCGTCGGCCGCACAGCAGCAGCGCGGCGCCCAGGCCGGCGAAGCGGGCGGCCATCTCGGCGCCCAGGCCCGAGCCCCCGCCGGTCACGAGGATGCGCTGGCCCTGGAGCAGATCGGTGCGGTACATGGTGGTCGTCCGTTGCAGTGGTGCCGCCATTGTTCCGTGGATACGGACCAGGCTGACGCCACCAATTCCGGACGACGGAATTGCACGGTGCCCCGGCCGGGGGACCGGCGAAGGCTCAACTGCCCAGTTGCGGCTGCAGCGGCGTGGCGGTCAGGTAGCCCACGGCTGCGCTGTGCTTGTTGTCGTACCTGGCGTTGATGATCGCGTCGACCTGCGACTTGAGCCCGGCGTCCAGCGCGGAGAAGCGGTTCCACTCGTCGCCGGCGTGCTGGAAGTTGCTCATGATGTAGGTCCAGCCGTTGATCTCGTCCACCGCGTGCAGGCCGGTCGATTCGGCACCGGCCGGGCACGAGAGGAGCCGCTCGAGCTTCTTCGTGTCGACGTTGTAGGCCCACAGGAAGTTGTTCAGGTGGTTGCCGCTGTCCTCGCCGATGAGCAGCGTGCGCAGCTTCTCGGAGAACTTGAGGTTGTCCGGGCTCGCGACCTTGGCCGGGTTGGCGGTGTTGCCCAGGCTGTCGGCGGCGATGTCCTCGCCGCGCAGCAGCAGGCGCGACTGCGTCGGCACCCACTCGCTGTCGATGGCGTTGCCCTTGCTGTCCTTCTGGCCGGCCGCCATGTCGTGCGCGAGCACGCCGCCGGCGGTGATCTTCGGGAACGCCACGTTGTTGGCTTCCACATAGCCCGAACCGCCCACGACCATCGAATCCTGGATGTTGGCCAGTGCCGAGTAGGCGACCTTGTCCTTGGCGTTGGCGGTCGTGCCTTCCATCTTGGTGAAGGCCATGCTGCCGCCCAGCAGGGCAGCGTAGCGGTGCGTCTCCAGGAAGGCGGCGGCCTTTTCCTGGCCGGCCTTCAGGCGCACCCAGGCGGTCTTCTTGTTCAGCACGATCTTGGTGTAGCTCGCGTCGCCCGGATCGGTCGTCGTCGAGTCCATGATGTCGGTGGGCTGGATGTTGCTCACGTTCACCAGGTTCTCGATCTCCTGGCTCGTGGCGTGGCCCAGCTTGATCCACTGCATCTTCGCCGTGGTGGTGTCGGTCAGCTTCTCCGTGTACTTGGCCACGTAGAGGGTGCCGGCCGACAGGTCCTTGGCCTTGTCGGCCACGAACATGAAGAAGCCGCCGTTGGTGGCGTCGTCGCCCATCAGCGCAGTGCGGCCGTCGGGCAGCACGTGGATCAGTTCGTGCGAGATGCGGCCCAGGCAGAAGTGCTTGCGGATCGAGGCCGTGCCATCGGCGTTGACCGTGACTTCGGGCAGGTGCCCGTAGTTGTAGGCCTTGGCCGAGGTCTCGTTGCCGTAGACGTTCTTGCTGTAGGCCTTGAGCGTGGCCAGCGTCTGGCCGGCCAGGCCCTGGTTGAAGGCGTCGGGCTCGTACTCCTCGCTCGACAGGTGCGTGCCCCAGGGCGACAGGCTGGCGCCGCAGGTGATCCACAGGCCGTGCACCTTGGAGGTGTCCACGTTGTGGTACTTCACGAGGCTCAGGTGGCCGTTGGCGGCGTCCTGCTTCAGCGTCAGCACGGCGATGGGCGAGGGCAGCGTGCCGTAGGTGCTGGCACCGGACTGGTCGGCCGTCGTGTATTCGAACTGCACCACGGCGAACACCGTGTCGGCCGCGGCGCCGGCCACCGTCAGCAGGGAGGTGCCGTCGGGGCAGTCGGAGAAGAACTGCCGTTCCTTGCCCGCGACGCTCCTGTCGATGATGGGCTGGTTGTTGATGTCGTAGTAGCCGCCCGCGACGACCTGCGCGCCGCTGGTGCCCGTGACCTGCTGGCCGGTCAGGAAGAAGGGCTGGTAGGCCAGCTGGTAGGTGGTGGTGGTGCCGTTGCCATAGGTCACCTGCAGGCTGGAGCCCACCGTGGTGGTCGCCAGCGCCTCGGGGCTGCTCGCGCTGGGCGCGGCCATGCCGGTGAACGTGGCGGAGGCGAAGCGCAGGTCGGAATCGTCGCCGCCGCCGCACGCGGCCAGCGTGGTGGCGAGCAGGCCACCGGTTCCGAGCGGCAACATGGGGGCGCCTGCCAGCAGCTGGAGCATGCGGCGGCGCGACGTGACGGGAGTCGTTGGGAGGTTGGACATCGATCTGGTGGCCCGCAAGGAGCCTGTTGTAGTGGTCGTGGATGCGGCACTGCGTGCGCGCGGCCAGATCGTAGAAGCGCGGCATGACAGTTCCGTGGCAGCGGCGTGGCGGCCGGATGTCGGAACGGATGCTGGGGCGAAGGCGAAGGCGAAGGCGAAGGCGCAGGCGGGGCGATGCGCGTGCCCCCGCGCCCTGGGGCATGCGTGGACGCGGCGGGCGGGCGGGCGGGAGCCCCCGCCGGTGGTCTGCAGTGGCGGCGTGCCGGGCGGCACGCGCGCTTCAGCGTGCGCCGGGCTGGCTGCGCCGGCGGCCCTGCCAGGCCAGGCCGGCCAGGCCCAGGGCCAGCAAGGCGGTGCTGCCCGGCTCCGGCACGGTGCCCACAACCGGCTCACCGTCGTACAGCGCGTAGCGCAGCTGCATGTCGTAGTACGGGCGGTCTGCCAGGCCGTTGTCGTAGCCCGTCACCAGGGCCTTGACGAAGTTGCCCTCGGTCGTGCGCACGCCGAACACATCGCCCACCTGCAAGGGACTGCCGGCCGCCGGAGGCCCCGCGATCGGGTCGGCGGTGTAGGCCAAGGCCATGAGCTGGCTTTCGGTGATGGCGTCGAAGGCAACGCTGCCGAACGAATACAGCAGCGCACCGCCGCCGAAACCGACGGTCAGCGCGCGGGCCGTGGCGCTGATCTGCTGCCACTGCACGTCTTCGCCGCCGAAGAGAACCTCCGTTCCGGTGTCGAAGTCGTATTGCCAGGTGCCGCGGATCTCGGCATCGGCCACGCGCACCAGCGCGGCGTGGGCGCTGGCACCCAGCAGCAAGCCGCACAGCAGTGCGCACGTCGTCGGTTTCCTCATAGGCTTCTCCCTGTTGGCACCGGGCCGGGGCATCTTCCGGCACGGGCAGCGGGCCAGCATGCCACGGGACCGGCCCGCGGGCACGGCGCCGGGGCTGCGCTGTGACCGGGGTCACCCCCGGCCTGGCGCGGCGCCGTGGCGGTTCAGTGGTTGTCGCGCGGCACGCCGAAGGTGGCGTGGATCTTCTGGTACTTGACGGCCGGCTTGAGCACCATGCCCTCGGAGAGCTCGCCCACCACGGCGCGCTGGATCTCCTGCCACGGGGTCTGGCTGGGCGGGAACTGGTAGCCTCCCTGGGCATCGAGTGCGGCACGGCGCCGGGCCAGCTCGTCGTCGGGTACCAGCATGTCGGCGCGCCGCTTCTTGAGGTCGATGCGCACGCGGTCGCCGGTGCGCAGCAGCGCCAGGTTGCCGCCCGTCGCGGCCTCGGGCGAGGCGTTGAGGATGGACGGCGAACCCGAGGTGCCCGACTGGCGGCCGTCGCCGATGCAGGGCAGGGCCGTGACGCCCTTCTTGAGCAGGTAGCTCGGCGCGCGCATGTTCACGACCTCGGCCGCGCCGGGGTAGCCCACGGGGCCCACGCCGCGCATGAAGAGCACGCTCTGCGCCGTGATCTTGAGCTTGGGGTCGTCGATGCGGTGGTGGTAGTCCTCCGGACCGTCGAACACCACGGCCTCGCCCTCGAAGGCCATGGGGTCGGCCGCGTTCTCCAGGTAGCGCTGGCGGAACTCCGGCGTGATCACGCTGGTCTTCATGATGGCCGAGTCGAACAGGTTGCCCTTGAAGTTCAGGAAGCCGGCGTCCTTCTTGAGCGGCTTGGCGTAGGGCAGGATCACGTCGCGGTCGCTGCTGAACTTGCCCGTGCAGTTCTCGACCAGCGTCTTGCCGTTGGCCGTGACGGCGGGCTGGATCTTGTCCCTGGCGATCAGCTCGGCCACCACGGCAGGCAGGCCGCCCGCGCGGTAGTAGTCCTCGGCCAGGTACTTGCCGGCCGGCTGCAGGTTCACGATCAGCGGCACCTTGTAGCCGTGCTTCTCCCAGTCGTCGTTGTCGAGCTTGACGCCGATGTGCTTGGCAATGGCGTTCAGGTGGATGGGCGCGTTGGTCGAGCCACCGATGGCCGAGTTGACGACGATGGCGTTCTCGAAGGCCGCGCGCGTCATGATGTCCGAGGGCTTCAAGTCCTCGCGCACCATCTCGACGATGCGCTTGCCGGTCAGGTAGGCCATCTCCTGGCGGTCGCGGTAGGGTGCGGGAATGGCGGCCGCGCCCGGCAGCGTCATGCCCAGCGCCTCGGCCAGCGCGTTCATGGTCGAGGCCGTGCCCATGGTGTTGCAGTGGCCCGTGGACGGTGCGGAGGAGGCCACGAGCTTGAGGAATTCGGGATAGCCGATCTCGCCGGCGGCCATCAGTTCGCGCGCCTTCCAGACGATGGTGCCCGAGCCCGTGCGCTCGCCCTGGAACCAGCCGTTCAGCATGGGCCCCGAGTTCAGCGCGATGGCCGGGATGTCGACCGTGGCCGCGGCCATCAGCTGCGCCGGTGTGGTCTTGTCGCAGCCCGTGGTCAGCACGCAGCCGTCGATGGGGTAGCCATACAGGATCTCGACCAGCGAGAGGTACTGCAGGTTGCGGTCCAGCGAGGCCGTCGGGCGCTTGCAGGTTTCCTGGATCGGGTGGATCGGGAACTCGAAGGCGATGCCGCCCGCATCGCGGATGCCTTCCTTCACCCGCTCGGCCAGCACGATGTGGTGGCGGTTGCAGGGCGCGATGTCCGAGCCGGTCTGGGCGATGCCGATGATGGGCCGGCCCGACTGCAGCTCCTCGAACGACAGGCCGAAGTTCATGGTGCGCTCGATGTAGAGCGCCGTCATGTCGGCGTTGGACGGGTTGTCGAACCAGGCCTGCGAGCGCAGGCGCTGCGCCATCTTGGCCGTCTTGGCGGCCCCGGCGACTTTCTTGCCCTTCTTCGGCTTGGTCGCGTTCGCGGCTTCCGCCTTGCTCGCCGCGCGGGCGGATGCCTTCATCGTGGTGTCCTTCTTGCTCATTGCATGCCCTTGAGGGTCTCGGCTGCGTTCGGGCCGGCCTGGCAGTCAGCGATGTACTCGCGGATGATCTCGGCGAAGCTCGCGTAGGGCTTCAGGCCCAGCTTCTCGGCGCGCCTGGCCGTGCCGCCGCTGGGCCAGTTGGCCACGATGCCGGCGATGCGCTCGTCGCGCTCGAAGCGCACCAGCGCGCGCACCTTGGGGCCGGCCACTTCCTCCAGCGCGGCCAGCATGTCGGCCACGCGCACGTTCAGGCCCGGCAGGTTCAGCGCCAGGCGGCCGTTCAGCTGCTCGCGCGTGGCCTCGTAGACCTTGATGAGGCCGTCCACCGTCTGCGAGGGCGAAGACATCGGGTGCGAGACCTCGGGATCGACCGGGCAGACCGATGCGGTGCCGGCCAGCGGCTCGCGGATGATGCCGCTGAAGAAGCCCGAGGCCGCGCCGTTGGGCCGGCCGGGCCGCACCGTGACCGTCATGAGCCGGGCCGAGCGGCCGTCCAGGTAGCCCTTGCGCGTGTAGTCGGCGATCAGGTACTCGCACATCAGCTTGTGCGTGCCGTAGGAGGTCTGCGGCGCGGGCAGCGTGTCGTCGGCCACGGTGCCGGGCCAGGCGAACGAGGGGTCGGGTCCGAACACGGCCACCGAACTGGAGAACACGAAGCGGGGCACCTTGCCGGTGGCGGCCGTGCGTGCGCGCAGCGCGTCGAGCAGCGCGCGCGTGCTGTCCAGGTTGGAGCGCAGGCCCAGTTCGAAGTCGAGCTCGCACTCGCCCGAGACGGCCGAGGCCAGGTGGAACACGCCGTCGAAGTCCTCGCCCTTGAACGCCTCGGTCTGCGACAGCAGCGTGCCCGTGTGTGCCTCGACGCGCGCATCGGCCAGCAGATCGGCGGGCGGGGGCGCGATGTCGGTCAGCACCAGGCGTTCGATCGACTTGCCGTCGAGCTGGCCGCGCGCGAGCAGCGTGCGCGCCAGCCGCGCGCCGACGAAGCCGCCGCCGCCGGTGATCAGGAGTTTCATGAGGGTCGTCCTTGTGACAGGGGTTGGGAAGTCTTCTTGCGTTGGCCGGCGATCACGCCGCCTTCGACGAGGCGCTGCTCGCCGTGCAGGATGTGGTCGACCGCGCAGCGCCGCGCGGCAGCCGGGTCGCGTGCCGCGATGGCGTCGACCACGGCGCGGTGCTCCAACTGCACGGCCTGCATGAAGTCGGCGCGGCGCGCCTCGTTGCCGCGCGTGATGCGCATGCCTTCGCGCAGGTACTGTTCGAGAAAGCCCAGCAGCAGCCGGAACTGCGGGTTGCCCGTGGCCTCGCCGATCAGTCGGTGAAAGCCCAGGTCTTCGGCCACGCCGTCGCGGCCCTCGGCCACCGCCAGGTCGATGGCCTTGAGCTGGCGCCGCATGCCGGCGATCTGGCTGCGCGTGGCGCGCTCGGCCGCCAGCGCGGCGATCTCGCCCTCGAGCACGCGGCGCACCTCGACCACGTGCACCACCGCATCCACCGAGCCCAGCACGCGCGGGTCGAAGGCCAGCGGCTGGTGCGCGGGCGCCGTGGCCACATACACGCCCGAGCCCTGGCGCGAGACCACCAGCGACAGCGACTTGAGCTGGTGCACGGCTTCGCGCACCACGGTGCGCGAGATGCCATGGGTCTGTGCCAGCTGCTGTTCGGTGGGCAGCCGCGCGCCGGGTTGCAGCGCGCCGGTGGCGATCTGCTGGGCCAGCCGGTGGGCCAGCCGGTCGGACAGCCGATCCGCCTCCTGCCGCAGGGGTTGGGCCGCGGGCGGGGCGGGGGCGACGAGGCGGTGGGGCACGTTCAGGCGTTCGTCAAAGCGCTGTACTTTAATCGGGTCATCATACAAATTGCCGGGTTTTCGCCTACCGGATTTCCCTGATGCCAAGCCGGTGTGGCATGCCGATACTGCGCGGGCTTCGGGGCGCTTGCGAGCGCTCGTCCTCCAACCAACAACGAACCGAGCGCATGGCCAGCGTCACGATCCAGGGTGTGAAGAAGAACTTCGGCGATGTGCCCATCCTGCACGGGGTGGACATCGACATCCAGGACGGTTCGTTCACCGTCCTGGTCGGCCCGTCGGGCTGCGGCAAGTCCACGCTGCTGCGCATGATCGCGGGGCTGGAGCAGATCAACGGCGGCGAGATCCGCATCGGCGACCGGCGCGTCAACGACCTGCCGCCCAAGGAGCGGGACATCGCCATGGTGTTCCAGAACTACGCGCTGTACCCGCACATGACGGTGCGCGACAACATGGCGTTCTCGCTGGCCCTGGCCAAGACCGACAAGGCCACCATCGACACCAAGGTCAATCGGGCCGCCGAGATCCTGGCGCTGGTGCCGCTGCTCGACCGCTACCCGCGCCAGCTCTCGGGCGGGCAGCGCCAGCGCGTGGCCATGGGCCGCGCCATCGTGCGCGACCCGCAGGTCTTCCTGTTCGACGAGCCGCTGTCCAACCTGGACGCCAAGCTGCGCGTGGCCATGCGCAGCGAGATCAAGGAGCTGCACCAGCGGCTCAAGACCACCTCGGTCTACGTCACGCACGACCAGATCGAGGCCATGACCATGGGCGACAAGATCGTCGTCATGCGCGACGGCCGCATCGAGCAGACCGGCAGCCCGCTGGAGCTCTACGACCGCCCGGCCAACCAGTTCGTGGCCGGCTTCATCGGCTCGCCCGCGATGAACTTCCTGCCCGGCACCCTGCGCCAGGCTGCCGGTGCGGCCGAGGTCGAGCTGCGCGACGGCACGCGGCTGGCGGCCCCGCTTGGCAGCGGCGGCCGCGACGGGCAGAGCGTGGTCTACGGCACGCGGCCCGAACACCTGACGCTGGGCAGCACGGGCATCCCGTCCAAGGTGGCCGTGCTCGAGCCCACGGGCATGGACACCTTCGTCGCCTGCCGGCATGAGGGGGCCGAGCTGTCGGCCGTGTTCCGCGAGCGGCACGACTTCGCGCCCGGCACGCTGATCCACCTGCAGCCCGATCTCGCGCGGGCCCATCTGTTCGACGCAGGCACCGGCCAACGGCTGGTGGCCTGAGTTCTTTTCCCGACCAACTACCCCAAGGAGACAGGCATGAGTGAGTTCCAAGGACGCCGGCGCAGCATTCTCAAGGGCTCGGCGGGCGCGGCCGCCGTGGCATCCATCGGTGCCGGCGGCGTGCTGTTCTCGCCGTTCGCGCGGTCGCAGACGCTGAAGTTCACGCCCGAGAAGGGCGCCAAGCTGCGCGTGCTGCGCTGGAGCCGCTTCGTGCAGGGCGACATCGACGCCTACATGGCCAACGTCAAGAAGTTCACCGAAGCCACCGGCGTCGAGGTGCGCGTGGACAACGAGGGCTGGGAAGACGTGCGCCCCAAGGCCGCCGTGGCCGCCAACACCGGCGCCGGCCCCGACATCATCCTGTCGACCAACGACGACGCCAACCTCTACCCCGAGAAGCTGCTCGACGTGACCGACCTGGCCGAGTACCTGGGCAAGAAATACGGCGGCTGGTACCCGGCCGTGCAGCAGTACCTGCGGCCCGACGGCAAGCGCTGGCTGGGCCTGGGCCTGGGCGCTTCGGGCTCGATGATCGTGTACCGCGAGAGCATGGTGAAGGCGGCCGGCTTCGACACCTTCCCCAAGGACACGGCGGGTTTCCTGAAGCTGCACCAGGCGCTCAAGGAGAAGGGCACGCCGGGCGGCTACGCGCTGGGCAACGCCACCGGCGACAGCCTGTGGACCAACTGGCTGATCTGGTCGCACGGCGGCAAGCTGGTGGACAAGACCAACAAGGTGGTGATCGACAGCCCGGAAACCTTGAAAGCGCTGGAGTACGCCAAGGAGCTGTACGCCACCTTCATCCCGGGCACGCTGTCCTGGCTCGACCCGAACAACAACAAGGCCTTTTTGGACGGGCAGATCAGCGTCACCAACAACGGCATCTCGATCTACTACGCGGCCAAGAACTCGCCCGATCCCAAGATCAAGGAAATGGCGGCCGACATCAACCACGCATCGTTCCCGATCGGGCCGGCGGGCGTGCCGACGGAGTCGCACCTGTTCTTCAACCAGATGGTCATGAAGTACACCAAGTTCCCGAATGCGGCCAAGGAGTTCCTGCGCTTCATGATGGAGCGCGAGCAGTTCGACGCCTGGCTGATCGGCGCCGGCGGCTACATCGGCCAGCCGCTGGCGGCATACGAGTCGTGCCCGATCTGGACGTCCGACCCCAAGAACACCCCGTACCGCGACTGCGTGAAGAACATGCGGCCCGCGGGCTACGACGGCAAGCTGGGCTATGCGTCCGCCGGCGCCGGGGCCGACTTCATCGTCGCCAACATGGTGGCCGAGGCGGCCAGCGGTTCGCGCAGCCCGAAGGAAGCGGCCGAACGCGCCCAGAAGCGCGCCGAGCGCTACTACAAGGTCTAGCACCTGTCCGCCGCCCGGCCGAGCGTGCGCTGCGCGCCCGGCCGGTTTCCTGATCGCACCTGTCTAGGGTCTGCATGCTCGCCCGACTGCAAAACAGCCGCAACGGTCTCGGCTTCCTGTTCATGCTGCCAGCGGCGGTGCTGCTGCTGCTGTTCCTGACCTATCCGCTGGGCCTTGGCACCTGGCTCGGCTTCACCGACACCAAGGTGGGCCGGGCCGGCGTGTGGGTCGGGCTGGAAAACTACATCTACCTGTGGAACGACTCTGTCACCCGGCTGGCCCTGTTCAACACGCTGTTCTACACGGTGGTGGCCAGCATCCTGAAGTTCGGCCTGGGCCTGTGGCTGGCGCTGCTGCTCAACAAGCACATCCGCTTCAAGACCTTCTTCCGCGCCGTCACCCTGCTGCCCTACATCGTGCCGACCGTGCTGTCGGCCATCGCGTTCTGGTGGATCTACGACTCGCAGTTCTCCATCATCAGCTGGGCGCTCGTGAAGATGGGGCTGATCGACCGCTACATCGACTTCCTGGGCAACGAGTGGAACGCGCGCATCGCGGTGATCATCGCCAACGTGTGGCGCGGCGTGCCGTTCGTGGCGATCACGCTGCTGGCCGGGCTGCAGACCATCTCGCCCTCGTACTACGAGGCATCGGCCATCGACGGCGCCACGCGCTGGCAGCAGTTCCGCCATGTCACGCTGCCGCTGCTCACGCCCATCATCGCGGTGGTCATGACCTTCTCGGTGCTGTTCACGTTCACCGACTTCCAGCTCATCTACGTGATCACGCGCGGCGGCCCGCTGAACGCCACGCACCTGATGGCCACGCTGTCGTTCCAGCGCGCGATCTCGGGCGGTGCGCTGGGCGAGGGCGCGGCGATCGCCATCGCCATGGTGCCGTTCCTGCTGGCGTGCGTGCTGTTCAGCTTCTTCGGACTACAACGCCGCGCCTGGCAACAAGGGGGTAAAGACTGATGGCCAGCAGTTCCGATGTCGACACGGTCGGCATGTCCTACCTGGATTCGGTCCCGCGCAAGGCGGTGACGGTCTACCTGCCGCTGCTGGTCTTCCTGATCGTGCTGCTGTTTCCGTTCTACTGGATGGTGATCACCTCGATCAAGCCGGATGCGGAACTGCTCTCGCGCGACGGCAACCCGTTCTGGGTGGTCAAGCCCACGCTGGCGCACTTCCACAAGCTGCTGTTCGAGACCACCTACCCGCAGTGGCTGTGGAACACGGTGCTGGTCTCGGTGGTGTCCACCATCGTGTCGCTGGTGGCCTCGGTGCTGGCGGCCTACGCCATCGAGCGGCTGCGCTTCCAGGGCTCCAAGCACGTGGGGCTGTCGATCTTCCTGGCCTACATGGTGCCGCCGTCCATCCTGTTCATCCCGCTGGCCAGCGTGGTGTTCAACCTGGGCCTGTTCGACACGCGGCTCGCGCTGATCCTGACCTACCCGACCTTCCTGATCCCGTTCTGCACCTGGCTGCTGATGGGCTACTTCCGCTCCATCCCGATGGAGCTGGAGGAGTGCGCGCTGATCGACGGGGCCACGCGCTGGCAGATCCTCGTCAAGGTGGTGCTGCCGCTGGCGGTGCCGGGCCTGATTTCTGCCGGCATCTTCGCGTTCACGCTGTCGTGGAACGAGTTCATCTATGCGCTGACCTTCGTGTCCTCGTCCGAGGTCAAGACGGTGCCGGTGGGCGTGGTGACCGAACTCGTGCAGGGCGACGTCTACCAGTGGGGGCCGCTGATGGCCGGCGCGCTGCTGGGCTCGCTGCCGGTGGCCTTCATCTACTCGTTCTTCGTCGAGTACTACGTCTCGGGCATGACCGGGTCGGTCAAGGAATAGCGCGCGGGCGCCTCCTGCGCGGGACGCCGGCCCGACCGGCCGTCCGGCCTGGCGCACCACAGGGCGGAGCGGCCCGCCGGCCCTGTGCACGCGGCATTAGACTTTCGCGCCGCTTTGGCCCAGGCCAGCTCCCACGGCGGGGCTGCCGTCCTTCTTCTTGCTTCCCGCATGGCCGCCGAACTGAATCGCTTGCCCCGGCTCGTCTACCCGCTGCGTGTGGTGGGCATGGGGCTGGGCGCTGCCGTCGCCATGGTGGTGCTGCACGAGCGCCAGGCCGCGCCAGCGGTGTGGGCCGTGGTGTTCTGCGGCGGCTTCGTCTGGCCGCACCTGGCGTACTGGCTGGCACGGCGCAGCGGCCATCCGCAGCGCGCCGAGGTGCGCAACCTGCTCGTCGATTCGGCCATCGCGGGCGCCTTCGTGCCGCTCATGCAGTTCAACCTGCTGCCCAGCGTGCTGCTGGTCACGCTGACCACGATGGACAAGATCAGCACCGGGGTGCGGCTGCTGTGGCTGCGGTCGCTGCCGGGCATGCTGGCGGCCGCTGCGCTGGCGGCGTGGTGGATGGGGGCGCCCATGGTGGTGGAGAGCAGCATGCAGGTCGTCGTCGCCTGCATTCCCATGCTGGTCATCCACACGCTGGCGGTCAACGTGTCGAGCTACCGGCTGATCCGCAAGGTCTCGCAGCAGAACCGCATGCTCGACGAGCTGCGCCGCATCGACCCGCTGACCGGCCTGTACGGGCGCACCCACTGGGAGCAGCAGGCCAGCGAGGTCCTGCGGCGCCATGGCGCCACCGGCGAGCCGGCCTGCCTGATGATGCTGGACATCGACGGCTTCAAGCAGATCAACGATGGCCGCGGCCACACGGTGGGCGACGACGTGATCCGCGCCATGGGCCAGATCGTGCGTGCCTGCGTGCGTGCCAGCGACTGTGCCGGCCGCTACGGCGGCGACGAGTTCGCGGTCCTGCTGCGCGGCACCGACATGGCGCAGGCCCGCGAGATCGCCCAGCGCATCCGGGCCGAGACCGAGGCCCACCGCTTCCGCGAGCACGAGGAGCTGCGCTTCACCAGCAGCATCGGCATTGCCGCCGTGCAGCGGCACTATGCAACGCCGCGCGACTGGATCGCCGCCGCCGATACCGCGCTCTACGAGGCCAAACGCGCCGGGCGCAACCGTGTCGAGGTCAGGCCGCCCAGCCGCCGGGCGCCGCTGGCGAGCTCCTGAGGGTTCAGAGCACGGCGTCGGCCACGTCGCCCGGCAGCGCGCTGTAGGCCAGCTGGTACAGGTTGCGCTGCGTTCCCGGCGCGGCCCCCAGGGCGGTGAGCCGGGCATCGGCCAGCGGGCCGTCCGACAGCGCCGCCAGGGCCACGGCGTCGTAGCCGCAGGCCAGCAGCACCCAGTCGGCGTAGCGGTCGTTCAGCCCCCGCAGCTTCTGCTCGGCGGTCTGCGCGATGTCCGGCGTCTCGTGGCGCAGCAGGTGCAGGCCGGCCAGGCCGGGCTGCACGCAGGCTTCGGCGGCCAGCCCGCGCAGCGCGCTGCGCAGCCGGTCCTCGTGCCCGGGCGCGGGCGACAGCCGCACGGCCAGCGCGTGGCCGGCCATGCTGCCGCCACGGCTTTCCAGCACGCGGCACTGGCTGCGCACCATCTCGCGGTGCTCGGGCATCAGGCGCGTCGACCAGGCCGTCGGCGCGTTGAGCCGCGCCAGGTAGGCCGCAGAGGACAGCACGCCGTGGTCCTCCAGCTCGTACAGCACGAACACCCCCGCGCCGCCGTCGGCGCTGCGCCAGCGCGAGGCACGGCGAAAGCCCGGGATGCCCAGCCGCTCGGGGAAGTGCTCGTGCGCGTGCCAGTGCTCGAAATCTTCGCGGGCCGGCGCCGCCATGTCCCACCACATGGCCAGCGCGGCCTTGCCAAGAAGCGCCAAGGCGTCGCCCCTACTGGCCGCCGCGCAGGCGGGCGAGGTCGGCATTGACCTGCTGCACCAGCGCCTCGCCCACCTCGCGCGAGAACTTGTCGGTGACGGCCTGCACCTTCTCGCGCAGGCGCTTGATCTCGGCCGCGCTGACCTCGTTCACCTGCATGCTCTTCTTCAGCGCCTCGATGGACTCGCCCTCCTTGCGCTGCACGGCCTGGCGCTCGAACTGGCGGGCGTCGTCGGCGGCCTCGCGCACCACCTTGCGCTCGGCCTCGTTGAGCGCGTCCCAGGTCTTCCGGCCCATCATGAAGGGCATGCCGGTGTAGACGTGGCGCGTGAGCGAGAGGTACTTCTGCACCTCGGCGAACTTGGCGGACTCGATCACGCCCAGCGGGTTGTCCTGGCCGTCGATGGCGCGCGACTCCAGCGCGCCGTAGACCTCGCCGAAGGTCATGGGCACGGGATTGGCGCCGAGTGCGTTGAACAGATCCAGGAAGATCGGCGAGCCGATCACGCGGATCTTCAGGCCCGCCACATCCTCGGCGCGCACGATGGGCCGCTTGCTGTTGGTCATGTGGCGAAAGCCCAGGTCCCAGATGCCCAGGCCCACGATGCCGTGCTGGGCCAGGTCGGCCTGCAGCTGCGTGCCGGCCGGGCCGTCGGCGATCGCATAGGCCTCCTGCGGCGTGTTGAACAAAAAGGGCAGGTCGAACACCATGAAGCGCTTGTCCAGCGAGGCCACGATGCCGGTGGCCATGGAGGTGAAGTCCAGCGTGCCGCCGCGCACGGCCGACAGGTTCTGCATGTCGCTGCCCAGCACCGCCCCCGGGAACAGGTTCACGCGCAGCTTGCCGCCGCTGCGCTGGGCCACGGCGTCGGCGAACCTCTGCGCGCCCAGGCCCAGCGGGTGGTCCTTGGCCAGGCTGAAGGCGAAGCGCAGCGTGCGCTCGCGGATCTCCTGCGCATGCAGTGCCGGTGCGCCGAGCAATGCGGCGCCGGCGGCGCCTGCCACCAGGCGGCGGCGGGAAAGCGATGGGTGTTGCATGGGTCTCCTCGTTCGAAAAAGCGGGCGGATCATTGCAGAATGTTGAAAGTCTTCCAAATTTTGGAAGCCATTCAAATTTTGAACATCGCAAGTCCTTGAAAGCACAGCATGAGCGGCGCCCTCGAGAAGTCCCTGGCCATCCTGGAATACCTGATCGCCCACCCCGACGGTGTGCCGCTGGCGCAGATCGCCACCGAGCTGGGCCAGCTGCGCAGCGGCTGCCACCGCACGCTGCAGGAGCTGATCCGCCACGGCTACGTGCGCCAGCTGCCGCAGCGTGGCGACTACGCGCTGACGACCAAGATGGCCTCGATGGGGCTGAGCTTCCTCTCCAAGTCGGGCGTGGTCGACATCGCCCAGCCGGTGATCCACCGGCTGGCGCAGGCCACCGGGGAACTGGTGCGCCTGGCCATCGTCGACGGCGAGCGGCTGACCCTGGTGGCCAAGGCGCAGGGCGCGCGCTCGGGCCTGCTGTACGACCCGGACATGGGCATCGACCTGCGCCTGTCGTGCAGCGCCGCGGGCCAGGCCTGGCTCATGACGCTGCCCGAGGATGTGGCCATCGCCTACGTCACGCGCCAGGGCATGGGCCAGCCGAAGAACTTCGGCCCCAACGCGCCGACCTCGTTCAAGGCCTTGCTCAAGGTGCTGGACGAACACCGCAAGCGGCGCTGGAGCGTGATCGAGGAGGCCTATGCGCCGGGCATGAGCTCGATGGCCGCGCCGGTGCAGCGGCCCGGCGATCCGGCCACGGGCGTGCTGGTGGTGGCCGGGCCGTCGGCGCGGCTCACGGCGTCGCGCATGCAGCAGTTCGGGCCGGCGCTGCTGGAGGCGGCGGCAGAACTGGCCACCACGGGGCAGGCGTCGGCGTTGCTGAAGTCGGCGAACGTGGGCACCTGGGGCAACGTGCCCGAGCGTGCGGCCGGGCGCAGGCGGGCGGGGTGAGCGCGGACGTGAGCGCGCGCGGCGGGCGGGTGGCGGGCGTGGGACGGGCGCTGCCGCGCGCTCAGAGCTGGAAGGCCACCGCCAGCAGCAGCCCTTCGGCGATGTCGCGGCCCAGCCCTGGCGTCTCGGGCTGGTAGGGGCTTCCCAGTGCGCGCTGGCCCTCGATCCACTGCGCCAGCCAGCCGATCTCGGCCGCGCCGTAGAACACCACGCCGGCCTCGTGGTTCAGGAGCAGGCTGCGCAGGTCCAGGTTGATGGAGCCGGCCAGCGCGATCTGCTCGTCGACCACCACGGCCTTGGCGTGCGACATGGCGGGCAGCAGGTGGAAGGCCACGCCGGCCTCGGCCAGGTCGCGCATGGCGCGGCTGCGCGCGAAGTCGGCCAGCCGGTGGTTGGACTCGGCGGGCAGCACGATGTCCACCGCCACGCCGCGGCGGGCGGCACGGCGCAAGGCATCGCGCAGCGCGTCGTCGGGGATGAAGTAGGGCGTCGCCGCCAGGATGCGGTGCTCGGCGCGGTAGCAGGCGTCGATCAGCAGCGCGTGGGCGGTGTCGTCGGCCTGGTCGGGGCCGCTGGGCAGGAACTGCGCGGGCGCGCCCCGGTCGCCAGCGGCGATGGGCGCGACGGGCGCCACCGTGCGCGGCTGCGACTGCCGCACGGCGGCCCAGTCGCGCTCGAACTGCCAGGCCGCGGCGCTGGCCACCGGCCCTTCCACGTCGAAGGACAGGTCGGTCCAGGCGGCGATGCCGGCATCGCCCTCGAAGTACTCTGCCGCCAGGTTGCGCCCGCCGCTCCACAGCCGGTGGTCGTCGGCGATGGCCAGCTTGCGGTGGTTGCGCAGGTTGCGCGGGCCGTTGTTGCGCAGGCTCAGCAGCGGGCGGAACACCGCCACGTCGCCGCCGGCCTCGCGCAGCCGGTCGAAATGCCGGCGCGGCAGCTGCAGCGCGCCGAACCCGTCGAGCAGCACGCGCACCTGCACGCCTGCCCTGGCGCGCTCCGCCAGCCGGTCGACCACCGCATCGCCGAAGGCGTCGCGGCCGATGATGAAGGTGCAGATGTCCAGCCGGTGCTGGGCGCCGGCGATGAGTTCCCACAGCGCCGCGCAGGCCTGCGTGCCGCCGGCATGGAAGCGTGTGCGGTTGTGGCTGGGCGGCGCGAGTTCGAAGCCGTCCAGCAGGTCGGCCGCCCAGTGCGTGAAGCGCGTGGGCCGGCTGCCGCGCAACCGTGGGCGGCCCAGCGGCCGCAGCTTGCGCCGGCCGAACAGCAGGAACAGCGGCAGCATCAGGTAGGGCAGCAGCGCCAGGCCCATGACCCAGGCGATGGCCGTGGTCGGCGCGCGCGGCTGGCGCCGGGCCCGGTTGGTCAGGATGTAGACGAGCACCGCCAGCGCGCCGAACAGCAGGTGCTGCGAGACGCTGGGCAGCCAGGATATCAGGGCATGCGCCACCGGTGCGCCGGCGTGGGTGTCAGCCCCAGACTTCCTGGGCGGTCTCGATCACCAGGCGCAGCTTGTCGCGCTGCGCCTGCACCGCGATGTTGTTGCCGTGCACGGTGCTGGAAAAACCGCACTGCGGACTCAGCGCGAGCTGGTCCAAAGGCGCGTGGCGGGCGGCCTCGTCGATGCGGCGCTTGAGGTCGTCCTTGCTTTCCATCTGGCCGAACTTGGTGGTCACCAGGCCCAGCACCACGGTCTTGCCCTTGGGCAGGTAGCGCAGCGGGCGGAAGTCGCCCGAGCGGTCGTCGTCGTACTCGAGGAAGTAGGCGTCCAGGTCCATCTCCTGCAGCAGTGCCTCGGCCACCGGCTCGTAGTTGCCGGCTGCGGCGTGCGTGCTCTTGAAGTTGCCGCGGCACAGGTGCATGGCCAGCAGCATGCCGGCGGGCTTCTGGGCCACGACCTTGTTGATGAACCTGGCATAGCGGTGCGGCAGTTCGTTGGGGTCGTCGCCGCGCTGGCGTGCGGCCTCGCGCATCTTCTCGTCGCACAGGTACGCCAGGTTGGTGTCGTCCATCTGCACGTAGGTGCAGCCGGCGGCGGCCAGCGAACGCAGCTCGTCGCCATAGGCTTTGGCCACGTCGTCGTAGAAGTCCGGCTCGAGCTCGGGGTAGGCGTCCTTGCTGATGCCGGCACGCCCGCCGCGGAAGTGCAGCATGGTGGGCGAGGGGATGGTCACCTTGGGGGTGTTGCCGGCGGCCACCTGGCTCTTGAGGTACTGGAAGTCGGCCAGCTGGATGTCCTTGGCGTGGCGCACCTTGTCGATCACGCGCATCACGGGCGGCGCGAGCTCTTCGGTGCCGTCGGGCTTGCGGATGGTGACCGGGATGTCGGTCTTCACGCCGCCCAGCTGTTCCAGGAAATCGATGTGGAAGTAGGTGCGGCGGAACTCGCCGTCGGTGATGCTCTGGAGCCCCACGTCCTGCTGGAACTGCACGATCTCGGCGATGGCCTGGTCTTCGACCCGGCGCAGCTGCTCGGGCGTGATCTGGCCGGCGGCCTTCTGTTCACGCGCTTGCAGCAGGTAGGCGGGGCGCAGGAAGCTGCCGACGTGGTCGTAGCGGGCGGGCAATTGGTGCATTGTTTCCTCCGTTGTGGGCGACGCATTGCGCAAACGCCCTGCGGCGGACGGCGAGCCTGCGGGCGGGCGCTTGCGGGGACGCGCAGTGTAGTGCGCCTCCCGCCGCCATGGCCCAGGCCCCGGCTTCTGTGGGTGCTTGGGGATCAGAGGCTGCCGAAGCGCCACTGCACGTGCAGGCGCAGCGCCTGGCCGTGCGCCAGCACGCGCAGGCCAGGGCGGCCGGGCATGTGGAAGGCGTTGATGGGGTGCGTGATCGGCTCGAAGCACAGCGCCGGGCCGTGGGGCGGCCGGTAGACCAGGCAGCAGGGCGCGGATGCTCCGGGGTCGGGCGTGCTCAGCGTGAGCCGCAGGCCGTGCTCGGGCCAGTCGATGCGGGCCTGGCCCTGCCAGCCGCCGTAGCCGTTGTCGATGAAGCTGCCGTGCGCGGGAATGCCGGCGTTGAGGTCCCAGTCGGCCGGCAGATCCCGGGTGTAGCCGGTCGGGATCGGATCCTTGCCGCTCAGCCACACGCCGTCGACATCGGCCTGCACGCGCATGCCCGGCGTGCGCGAGAACCAGGGGTGCAGGCCCAGGCCATAGGGCAGCGGCGCGGCGCCCAGGTGCTGCACCTCGACCGTCTGGTCGAGCCCGCCCGGCACCAGGCGAAAGTGCTGCGTGGCCGCGTAGTCGTAGGGGTTGCCGCCGAAGTTGCGCGAGCGCAGCGCCATGCGCAGCGTGTCGGGGGCCGGCTGCTCCAGCGACCAGGCCTGCAGCCAGCCATCGCCATGGATGGGGTAGGGCTCGCCTGCGCGGTTGGGCTGCATGGCGTGCAGGTGGCCGTCCTGCGTGAAGCCGCCCTGCGCGATGCGGTTGGACCAGGGCAGCATCGCGAACGAGGCCAGCTGGTAGAGGTCGGCAGCCTGGCCGTCCCAGGGGCGCCAGAGGTCCAGCTGGCTGCCGTCGGGCCGCGCGCAGCGCCAGGCCGCGACCGCGCCGCCCAGCGAGGGCACGAGGCCGAGTTCCTGGCCTGCGTGGCGCAGCCAGCGCACGGGGTGTTGGGGATGGGTCAAGCCTTGTCTCCGAAGCGGTGGGCCGGCAGGCCAGGACTGTCCAGCGCCACGGCGAACAGTGCGCCGGCCAGCGGCTGCGCGGCGCGGGCCGCGGCATCCAGCCCGGTGGCGGCGCTGGTGACGAACAGCGTGCAGAGGTCGGGCCCGCCGAAGGCGCAGCTCGTGATCTGGCGCGCGGGCAGCGCGATGCGGCACAGCTCGGCCGCGCTCTCGGGGTCGTGGCAGCTCACGCAGCCGCCGCCCCAGTGCGCGATCCAGATACGTCCGGCCGCGTCGGTGCACATGCCGTCGGGCACGCCGTCCTGCGCGGCGAAGCGCAGCCAGGGCCTGCGCCCGGAGACCGTGCCGGCCACGGTGTCGAAGTCGTAGGCCAGCACCTGCGCCTGCACGGTGTCGTTGAAGTACATGGTGCCGCCGTCGCGCGACCAGGTGGGGCCGTTGGTGACGGCGAAGCCGCCGTCGTGCCGGCTGCAGCCGCCATCGGGATCGAAGCGGTACAGCGCACCGGTGGGCGCGGCGCAGTCGAAGTCCATGCTGCCGGCCCAGAAGCGGCCCTGCGCATCGCACTTGCCGTCGTTGAAGCGGTTGTGCGCGGGCTCGCCCGCGGGCCGGTGCAGCGGCGTGAGCCGCCCGTCCTGCGGATCGAAGGTGGCGAAGCCGTGCCGCAGCGCCAGCAGCAGGCCGGTGCCGTCCGTGCCATCGCCGCATTCGGCCACGGCCGAGACCTCTTCGCCGAACTCCCAGCTGCTGCGTGCGCCGTCCTGCCAGCGCCAGCGGTGCAGCCGCCGGCCCAGGATGTCGACCCACCACAGCGCTTGCGTGCGCGGCGACCACAGCGCGCCTTCGCCGAGCAGGGCATCGGCAGCCCACACGCAACGCGGCGCGGACAGGGGCCGCGGCGCGGCAGGCATGGGCTTGGGATCGTGCGGCATGGGCGGGGGCTTGACGCGGCGCATCGTATCAAGGCACATTCATATTTGAAAGAGACGATTTTGTCTTTGAACGATAGCAAACTGAATATGTCAAACACATTCCCCGGAGACACCCGCACCTCATACCCCAGCCTGCGCGGGCGCAACTGCTTCGTGACGGGCGGGGGCAGCGGCATCGGCGCGGCCATCGTCTCCGCGCTGGCGGCCCAAGGCGCGCGCGTGGCCTTCGTCGACGTTGCGGAGGCGGCCAGCCGCGCGCTGGCAGAAGGCCTGGCCCAGGCCGGCCACGGCGAGGTCTGGTGGCGCACCTGCGACGTGCGCGACATCGCCGCGCTGCAGGCCGCCATCGCCGACGCGCAGGCGGCGCTGGGCGACTTCGCGGTGCTTGTGAACAACGTGGCCAGCGACGACAGGCACACGCTGGAATCGGTCACGCCGGCCTACTACGACGACCGCATCGCCATCAACGAGCGGCCGGCCTTCTTCGCGATCCAGGCCGTGGTGCCGGGCATGCGCCGGCTCGGCGCCGGCTCCGTCGTCAACCTGGGCTCCACGGGCTGGCAGGGCAAGGGCACGGGCTACCCGGTCTACGCGATCGCCAAGTCGTCCGTCAACGGGCTCACGCGCGGCCTGGCGCGCACGCTGGGGGCCGACCGCATCCGCATCAACACCGTGTCGCCCGGCTGGGTCATGACCGAGCGGCAGATCCGCCTCTGGCTCGATGCCGAGGGCGAGAAGGAGCTGGCCCGCAACCAGTGCCTGCCCGACAAGCTGGCGCCGCACGACATCGCCGCCATGGTGCTGTTCCTGGCGTCCGACGACGCCAGGATGTGCACGGCGCAGGAGTTCACGGTGGACGCCGGCTGGGTCTGATCAGCTGTCCATGCGCTTGCCATAGGCCGAGAACGCGGCCGTGCGCAGCGCCTGCATCAGCAGCGTGGCGCCCGGCGAGAGCAGCCGGTCGCTGCGCGTGATGAGACCGAAGTCGTCCATGTGGCAGGGCATGTCCAGCGGCAGCACGCTGACGATGCCGTGCGCCGCGTAGTAGCGCGCCACCTCGGTCGCCACCACGCACAGCATGTCGCTTTGCTGCAGCATGCGCGTGATGAACAGGATGGCCGCGCTCTCGATCACGTTGAAGGGCGGCTCCAGGCCGGCCTCCTGGAACATCAGATCGAAGCGGTGCCGCAGCACGCTGCTGGCCGGCGGCACGATCCAGCCGGCCTGCACCACATCCGCCAGCGTGAGCCCGCTCGCACCGGCCAGCGGATGGCCCGGCCGCGCCACGGCGCAGACGGGCTCGCCCGTCACGGCCTCGTAGCGCAGGTTGGTCTTGTCCTCGCCGGCGAAGAAGCGCGCCACCGCGATGTCCAGCTTGCCCTGGCGCAAGCGCTCGATCAGGGGCGGGCTGTTCTCGATCTCCAGCGCCACGCGCAGGCTGGGCTGCTCGCGCTTGACCATGGCGATGGCCGGCGGCAGCAGGGCCAACGCCGGCGCCGTGATCGCGCCCACGGCCACCTGCCCGTAGCGCCCGGCCTTCAGCGCGCTGAGCTCCTCGTGCGCCTGGTTCAGGCTCGCCAGCGCCTGGCGCGCATGGCGGATCATGGTCTCGCCGTACCAGGTGGGGCGCATGCCGCGCGGCAGCCGCTCGAACAGCGGCACCTCCAGCACATCCTCCAGGTCCTTGAGCAACTTGGAGGCGGCCGGCTGCGTCATGCTGAGCTGGCGCGCGGCGGCGTGGATGTTGCCCTCTTCGGCCAGCGCGGACAGCAGCAGCAGTTGGCGCGTCTTGAGCCGGGCCTGCAGAAACCAGTGCGACATCGGGTTTTCCTGATGATTGAATTGATATCGGTTTTGTCCAAAAAACAATTGGATTGATACATTTTTCATTCTTACACTGGCGCCCGGCTCCGGCAAGCCGCTCTAGCCATAGCAAGACGCGGATACCGCCCTACCAAACCAGCAGGAGACAACGCCATGCCACAAGACCGCACCGCCCTGAACAGCATCGCCCTGAACCGCAGAGACCTCGTTGCCGCCGCCGCGGCGCTCGCCCTTGGCAGCGTGCTGCCGGGCCAGGCCTTCGCCCAGAAGAAGATCGTGCTGGGCTTCAGCCAGGTCGGCGCCGAGAGCGAATGGCGCACCGCCAACACCGAATCCATCAAGGCCGCGGCCAAGGACGCCGGCATCGAGCTCAAGTTCTCCGACGCGCAGCAGAAGCAGGAGAACCAGATCAAGGCCATCCGCGCCTTCATCGCGCAGAAGGTCGACGTGATCGCGTTCTCGCCGGTCGTCGAATCGGGCTGGGACAACGTGCTGCGCGAAGCCAAGGCCGCCAAGATTCCCGTGGTGCTGACCGACCGCGCGGTGAATTCGAAGGACACCTCGCTCTACGTCACCTTCATGGGCTCGGACTTCGTCGAGGAAGGCCGCAAGGCCGGCCGCTGGCTGGTCGACAAGATGAAGGACCAGAAGGGCGAGGTGCGCATCGTCGAGCTGCAGGGCACCGTGGGCTCGGCCCCGGCCATCGACCGCAAGAAGGGCTTCGAGGAAATCATCAAGGCCGACCCGAAGTTCAAGATCGTGCGCAGCCAGACCGGCGACTTCACGCGCGCCAAGGGCAAGGAGGTGATGGAAGCCTTCCTCAAGGCCGAGGGCAAGGGCATCAACGTGCTCTACGCGCACAACGACGACATGGCCATCGGCGCGATCCAGGCCATCGAGGAGGCCGGCCTCAAGCCCGCCAAGGACATCACCATCATCTCCATCGACGCCGTGAAGGGCGCCTTCGAGGCCATGATCGCCGGCAAGCTCAACGTGTCGGTGGAATGCAGCCCGCTGCTGGGGCCGCAGCTCATGACGGCGGTGAAGGACATCGTGGCCGGCAAGACCATCCCCAAGCGCATCGAGACGGTGGAGAGCATCTTCCCGATGGAGACGGCGGCGGCGGAGTTCCCGAAGCGCAAGTACTGATCGCATCCCCCACAACAAAGAGACTCGCCATGAAGCGCACATTCCTCAAGACCCTCGTCGCGGCCGCCACCGTGCTGGCCCTCGCGCCCTGGGCGCAGGCCCAGGACAAGGGCATGGTCGGCATCTCCATGCCCACCAAGTCCTCGGCCCGCTGGATCGACGACGGCAACAACATGGTCAAGGTGCTGAAGGAGCGCGGCTACAAGACCGACCTGCAGTACGCCGACGACGACATCCCCAACCAGCTGGCGCAGATCGAGAACATGGTGACCA
Source organism: Pseudorhodoferax sp. Leaf274 (assembly GCF_001422445.1). Taxonomy (GTDB): domain Bacteria; phylum Pseudomonadota; class Gammaproteobacteria; order Burkholderiales; family Burkholderiaceae_C; genus Pseudorhodoferax. The sequence continues at coordinate 220,421 of NZ_LMNA01000027.1, read as the reverse complement.
AGGGCGCCAAGGTGCTCGTGATCGCCTCCATCGACGGCACCACGCTCTCCAAGGCGCTGCAGAACGCGGCCGACAAGGGCGTGAAGGTCATCGCCTACGACCGGCTCATCAAGGGCTCGAAGAACGTGGACTATTACGCCACCTTCGACAACTTCCAGGTGGGCGTGCTGCAGGCGTCCTCCATCGTCGACGCGCTGGGCTTGAAGAGCGGCAAGGGCCCGTTCAACATCGAGCTCTTCGGCGGCTCGCCGGACGACAACAACGCCTTCTTCTTCTACGACGGCGCGATGTCGGTCCTGAAGCCCTACATCGACAGCGGCAAGCTGGTCGTGCGCAGCAAGCAGATGGGCATGGACAAGGTCGGCACGCTGCGCTGGGACGGCGCCGTCGCCCAGGCGCGCATGGACAACCTGCTGTCGGCCTTCTACGGCAATGCCAAGGTCGATGCCGTGCTCTCCCCCTACGACGGCCTGTCCATCGGCATCCTCTCGTCGCTCAAGGGCGTGGGCTACTGCACCAAGCAGACGCCGTGCCCCGTCGTGAGCGGGCAGGACGCCGAGGTGCAGTCCGTCAAGTCGATCCTGCGCGGCGAGCAGTACTCCACCATCTTCAAGGACACGCGCGAGCTGGCCAAGGTGGCGGCCAACATGGTGGACGCAGTGGTCTCGGGCAAGGCGCCCGAGGTCAACGACACCAAGACCTACAACAACGGCGTGAAGGTCGTGCCGTCCTACCTGCTCAAGCCGGTGACGGTGGACAAGGCCAACTGGGAGCCGGTGCTGGTCGGCAGCGGCTACTACAAGGCCGCCCAGATCAAGTAATCGCCGGGGCAAGGGCCATGCGCACGCTGCTGGAGATGCGGGCCATCCGCAAGACCTTCCCCGGCGTCGTGGCGCTGGACCGGGTCGACCTGGCGATCCGCGAGGGCGAGATCCACGCCCTCGTGGGCGAGAACGGCGCGGGCAAGTCCACGCTGATGAAGGTGCTGTCGGGCGTGTACCCGCATGGCGCGTACGAGGGCGAGATCGTCTACGACGGCGCGGTGCAGCGCTTCGGCGGCATCCACGACAGCGAGCGCGCCGGCATCATCATCATCCACCAGGAGCTGGCGCTGGTGCCGATGCTCTCGATCGCCGAGAACATCTTCCTGGGCAACGAGGTGGCCACGCGCGGCGTGATCGACTGGACCGCGGCACACCAGCGCACGCAGGCGCTGCTGGCCAAGGTGGGCCTGCGCGCATCGCCCGAGGCGCCGGTGGGCGACCTGGGCATGGGCAAGCAGCAGTTGGTGGAGATCGCCAAGGCGCTGTCGAAGAAGGTGCGCCTCCTGATCCTGGACGAGCCCACGGCCAGCCTGAACGAGAACGACAGCCAGGCGCTGCTGGATTTGTTGATCGGCCTGCGCGCGCAGGGCATCACCTGCATCCTGATCTCGCACAAGCTCAACGAGATCGCGCGCGTGGCCGACTCGGTGACCATCCTGCGCGACGGCAGCAGCGTGGAGACCATCGACTGCCAGGGCGCGCCCGTGAGCGAAGACCGCGTGATCCGCGGCATGGTGGGCCGCGCCATGGCCGACCGCTACCCGCCGCGCAGCCCGCAGATCGGCGCCATCGGCTTCGAGGTGCGCGACTGGTCGGCCCGGCACCCGGAGCATGCCGACCGCGACTTCCTGCGCGGCCTGCACCTGAACGTGCGCCATGGCGAGGTGGTCGGCATCGCCGGCCTCATGGGCTCGGGCCGCACCGAGTTCGCGATGAGCGTGTTCGGCCGCAGCTGGGGCCGGCAGATCCGCGGCCAGGTGCTGCTGGACGGCGCGCCGGTGGACGTGTCCACCGTCGGCAAGGCCATCGCGCACGGCCTGGCCTATGTGACGGAAGACCGCAAGGGCGCGGGCCTGGTGCTGGACGAGAGCATCCAGTTCAACACCTCGCTGGCCAACCTGCCCGGCGTCTCGCGCGGCGGCGTGATCTCCAGCGAACAGGAGCATGCGGTGGCTGAGCGCTACCGCAAGTCGATGCGCATCCGCACGCCGAATGTGCTGCAGAAGACGCTGAACCTCTCGGGCGGCAACCAGCAGAAGGTGGTGCTGGGCAAGTGGCTGTTCACCGAACCCCAGGTGCTGATCCTGGACGAGCCCACGCGCGGCATCGACGTGGGCGCCAAGTACGAGATCTATGCGCTGATCGCCGAGCTCGCGGCGCAGGGCCGCTGCGTGGTCGTGATCTCGTCGGAGATGCCCGAGCTGCTGGGCATCTCGGACCGCATCTACGTGATGAACGAGGGCCGCTTCGTGGCCGAGATGCCCACGGCCGAAGCCTCGCAGGAACGCATCATGGCCGCCATCCTGAAGGCCCATGCGCCACGACCAGAACAAGTGACATGACCGAAGACACCGTTTCCGCGCGCACTGCGCAGACCGCGCCCGCCGCCCCGGCGCCCTCCCTGGGCAGCTACCTGCGCCACAACTTCCGCGAATACGGCATGTTGCTGAGCCTGGTGGCGATCATGGTGTTCTTCCAGGTCATGACCGACGGCACGCTGATGCAGCCGCTGAACCTGACCAACCTGGTGCTGCAGAACAGCTACATCGTCATCATGGCGCTGGGCATGCTGCTGGTCATCGTGGCGGGGCACATCGACCTGTCGGTGGGCTCCGTCTGCGGCTTCGTCGGTGCGCTGGCGGCCGTGCTCATGGTGCAGCACGACTGGCCCGTGCTGCCGGCCACCGTGGCCTGCCTGCTGTGCGGCGGCGTCATCGGCGCGGCGCAGGGCTGGTTCGTGGCCTATGCGCGCATCCCGTCCTTCATCGTCACGCTGGCGGGCATGCTGGTGTTCAAGGGGCTCGCGCTGGCGCTGCTGGCGGGGCAGTCGGTGGGGCCGTTTCCCGACGTGTTCCAGGCGCTGAGCTCGGGCTTCATCCCCGACCCGCTGGCCGCGCCGCCCACGCCGGGGCAGCAGAACCTGCGCCTGCTCACGCTGCTGCTGGGCGTGGCGGCCGCGCTGCTGTTCGTGTGGACCGGGTGGCGCGCGCGCCAGCGCCAGCGCGCACACGGCATCACGAGCGAGCCGGGCGGCTTCTTCGTGGCCAAGACCGTCGTGTTCGCCGCGCTGCTGGTCGGCTTCTCGTGGCTGCTGGCCTCGTACCGCGGCCTGCCCAACGTGCTGGTGGTCATGGCGCTGCTGATCCTGTTGTTCGACTTCGTCACGCGGCGCACCACCATCGGCCGGCGCGTCTATGCGCTGGGCGGCAACGAGAAGGCCGCGCGGCTGTCGGGGATCGACACCCGGCGCCTGTCGTTCCTCACCTTCGTCAACATGGGCGTGCTGGCGGCACTGGCCGGCCTGGTGTTCGCGGCGCGGCTCAACACCGCCACCCCCAAGGCCGGCCTGGGCTTCGAGCTCGACGTGATCGCGGCCTGCTTCATCGGTGGGGCCTCGGCTTCCGGCGGCGTGGGCAAGGTCATGGGCGCGGTGATCGGCGCGTTCATCATGGGCGTGATGAACAACGGCATGTCGATCCTGGGCATCGGGATCGACTACCAGCAGGTCATCAAGGGGCTGGTGTTGCTGGCGGCCGTGTTCATCGACGTTTACCACAAGAACAAGGCATGAGCGCGCTGCCTGTTCTGGAACTCTCGGGCATCGGCAAGCGCTTCGGCGACATCGATGTGCTGCAGGACGTGCAGCTGCGCCTGTACCCGGGCGAGATCCACGCGCTCATGGGCCAGAACGGCGCGGGCAAGTCCACGCTGATCAAGGTGCTCACGGGCGTGTTCCCGGCCAGCGCGGGCGAGATCCGGCTGGGCAGCGAGCGGGTGCGGCCCGACTCTCCGATCGCCGCGCAGCGCCTGGGCATCAGCACGGTCTACCAGGAGGTGAACCTGTGCCCCAACCTGTCGGTGGCCGAGAACATGTTCGCCGGCCGCTATCCGCGCCGGGGCGTCCTGCAGGGCCGGCGCATCGACTGGAAGGAAGTGCACGCCCAGGCGCGCGCGCTGCTGGCGCGCATCGGCTTGGCCATCGACGTGACGCGCCTGCTGTCCAGCTACCCGGTGGCCGTGCAGCAGATGGTGGCGATCGCGCGCGCGCTGGGTGTCGATGCGCGGGTGCTGATCCTCGACGAGCCCACCTCCAGCCTCGACGAGGATGAGGTGCGCAAGCTGTTCGCCGTGCTGCGCAAGCTGCGCGACGAGGGGCTGGCCATCGTCTTCGTCACGCACTTCATGAACCAGGTCTATGCCGTGTCCGACCGCATCACGGTACTGCGCAATGGCGGCTGGGTGGGCGAGTGGCCGGTGGCCGAGCTGCCGGCGCCGCAGTTGATCGCCGCGATGCTGGGGCGCGAGTTGGCCGCCGCGCAGGCGCGGCCTGCGCCCGTGCAGGTGGCCGACGCCGGTGCCACGCCGCTGCTGCGCGCCGAAGGCCTGGGCCAGGCGGCGCAGCTGCAGCCCATCGACCTGCAGGTGCGCGCCGGCGAGGTGGTGGGCCTGGCGGGGCTGCTGGGCGCGGGGCGCACCGAACTCGCGCGGCTGCTGTTCGGCCTGGAGGCGCCCGACCGCGGCACGCTGGCCATCGACGGCCAGGCCGTGCGCTTCGCCAGCCCGTCGGACGCGATCGCCGCGGGGCTGGCGCTGTGCCCGGAGGAACGCAAGACGGATGGCATCGTCGCCGAGCTGTCGGTGCGCGAGAACATCGCGCTGGCGCTGCAGGCGCGCATGGGCGTGGGCAAGTTTCTGTCGCGCGCCGAGCAGGCGCGGCTGGCCGAGCGCTTCGTGCAGCAGCTGGGCATCAAGACCGCCAGCATCGAGACGCCCATCGGCCTGCTGTCGGGCGGCAACCAGCAGAAGGCCGTGATCGCGCGCTGGCTGGCCACCGCGCCGCGCCTGCTGATCCTGGACGAGCCCACGCGCGGCATCGACGTGGCGGCCAAGCAGGAGATCATGGAGCAGATCCTGCAGCTGGCCGAGGCCGGCATGGCGGTGGTGTTCATCTCGTCGGAGATCAGCGAGGTGGTGCGCGTGGCGCACCGCATCGTGGTGCTGCGCGACCGGCGCAAGGTGGGGGAGCTGCCGGCGGGCAGCACGGAGGACGATGTGTACGAGATGATTGCGGCGGCTGCATGACGCGACACCAGTTTGCACGCTTGGCGCGGGACCACGCCGACGGTGTGCTCCACTCCGCGAATGTCCCCCGGCCTTGCCCGCCTTGCCGGCCTGGGGCCGTCAAGGCGGGCAAGGCCTCCTCCTTTATTTCGCTGCGTGGAGCACACCATCGTCGCGGTCTGGCAGCGTCGCGTCGCATGGGCCAGCACGACGCGACGTGTCCAGGGTCGAGGGTACTGGGAGGCCCCTGCAGCGAAATCAAGGAGGAGCCTGGGCCGCCTGCGGCCCAGGCGGGGGACATTCGCGGAAGGGGCCTCCCGGTGGCCTCGGCCCGCGCGCCACGTCACCCCCTGCACAGGGAGCCCGGATGCTGACCCGCTGGATGCAACACCGCCTGGCCTGGCCGCTCGTCACGCTCGCCATCCTGCTCATCGTCAACGCCGCCTTCAACCCCGGCTTTCTGCGCATCGAGTGGCGCGAGGGCCATCTGTACGGCAGCCTCATCGACATCCTGAACCGCGCCGCGCCGCTGATCCTCGTGTCCCTGGGCATGACGCTGGTGATCGCCACGCGCGGCATCGACATCTCGGTGGGCGCCGTGGTGGCCATCAGCGCGGCCGTCGCGGCCTGGACCATCGGCGGCAACGTGGACGGCACGGCGCGCTTCGGCCTGCCGCTGGCCATCGTGGCTGCGCTGGGCGTGGCGCTGGCCTGCGGGCTGTGGAACGGCGTGCTGGTCGCCGGCGCGGGCATGCAGCCCATCATCGCCACGCTGATCCTCATGGTGGCCGGCCGCGGCGTCGCGCAGTTGATCACCGACGGGCAGATCCTCACGGTCTACCACAAGCCCTTCTTCTTCCTGGGCGGTGGCTACCTGCTGGGGCTGCCGTTCTCGGTGTTCGTGGTGGCGGCCGTGTTCGGCCTCTTGTACCTGGCCGCCACGCGCAGCGCGCTGGGCCTGTTCATCCAGTCGGTAGGCATCAACCCCACGGCCGCGCGCGTGGCCGGCGTGCAGGCGAAACGGCTGGTGCTGGGCGCCTACGCGGTCTGCGGTCTGTGTGCCGGCATGGCGGGCCTGCTGATCAGCTCCAACATCAAGAGCGCCGACGCCAACAACGCCGGCCAGCTGCTGGAGCTCGACGCGATCCTGGCCGTGACGCTGGGCGGCACGCTGCTGACGGGCGGGCGCTTCAGCCTGGTGGGCAGCGTGATCGGCGCGCTGATCATCCAGACGCTGACCTACGCCATCTACTCGCTGGGCGTGCCGCCCGAGATCAACCTCGTGGTCAAGGCCGTCGTGGTGTTCGCCGTGATGCTGCTGCAATCGGCCGAGTTCCGCAGCGCGCTGCGCGTGCTGGCCGTGCGGCCCGCGGGAGGCCTGCGATGAGCAGCGTGCCCGCGCCCGCCATGGCGCCCACGCCGCATGCGCCGCGGCTGGACCCGAAATACCTGCCGCTCGCCGCCACCGTCTCTTTGTTCGTGGCCGTGGCCACGCTGGGCGGTCTGCGCTACGACGGCTTCTTCTCGGCCCAGGTGTTTTTGAACCTGCTGATCGACAACGCCTTCGTGCTGGTGGTGGCCATCGGCATGAGCTTCGTGATCCTCACGGGCGGCATCGACCTGTCGGTGGGCTCGGTCATCGCCCTGACCACCATGGTCTCGGCCACGCTGGTCGAGCGGCATGGCTGGAGCCCGCTGTCCACCATCCCGCTGGTGCTGGCGATGGGCACGCTCTTCGGCGCGTTCATGGGGCTGTTGATCGAGCGCTTCCGGCTGCAGCCCTTCATCGTCACGCTGGCCGGCATGTTCCTCGCGCGCGGGCTGTGCTACCTGATCAGCATCGATTCCATCAGCATCACCAGCGCGGCGTATGCGGAGCTGGCGCAGATCCGCATCCCGCTGCCCGGCGAGACCTCGCTGTCGCTGTCCGCGGTGATCGCGCTGGCGGTGCTGGCGCTGGCCATGTTCGTGGCGCACTGCACGCCCTTCGGCCGCACCGTCTACGCCATCGGCGGCAACGAGCAGTCGGCCCGGCTCATGGGGCTGCCGGTGCGGCGCACGCTGGTGGGCGTGTACGCGCTGTCGGGTTTGTGTTCGGCTCTGGCCGGCGTGCTGTTCACGTTCTACATGCTGTCGGGCTACGGCCTGCACGCGCTGGGGCTGGAACTGGACGCGATCGCCGCCGTCGTCATCGGCGGCACGCTGCTGTCGGGCGGCGTGGGCTACCTGGCGGGCACGCTCTTTGGCGTGCTGATGCTGGGGATCATCCAGACGCTGATTTCCTTCGACGGCACGCTCAGCTCCTGGTGGACACGCATCGTCGTGGGCGTGCTGCTGTTCGTGTTCTGCCTGCTGCAGCGCTTCATCACGGCGCGCGGCCCCAACCGGTGACATCTCCATGACCGACAAGAAACTCCGTTCAGCCGCTTGGTTCGGCACCGCCGACAAGAACGGCTTCATGTACCGCAGCTGGATGAAGAACCAGGGCATCCCCGACCACGAGTTCGACGGGCGGCCCATCGTGGGCATCTGCAACACCTGGTCGGAGCTGACGCCCTGCAACGCGCACTTCCGCAAGATCGCCGAGCACGTGAAGCGCGGCATCTCCGAGGCGGGCGGCTTCCCGGTGGAGTTCCCGGTGTTCAGCAACGGCGAGTCCAACCTGCGGCCGACCGCCATGCTGACGCGCAACCTCGCCAGCATGGACGTGGAGGAGGCCATCCGCGGCAACCCCATCGACGCCGTGGTGCTGCTGACCGGCTGCGATAAGACCACGCCCGCGCTGCTGATGGGCGCGGCCAGCTGCGACGTTCCGGCCATCGTGGTCACGGGCGGGCCGATGCTGAACGGCAAGCTGGAGGGCCGCAACATCGGCTCGGGCACGGCCGTGTGGCAGCTGCACGAGTCGTTGAAGGCCGGCGAGATCAACCTGCACCAGTTCCTGGCGGCCGAAGGCGGCATGAGCCGCTCGGCCGGCACCTGCAACACCATGGGCACGGCCTCCACCATGGCCTGCATGGCCGAGGCGCTGGGCACCTCGCTGCCGCACAACGCGGCCATCCCGGCCGTCGACGCGCGGCGCTACGTGCTGGCGCAGATGTCGGGCGCGCGCATCGTGGCCATGGCGCGCGAGGGGCTCAGCCTGTCGAAGATCCTCACGCGCCAGGCCTTCGAGAACGCGATCCGCGTGAACGCGGCCATCGGCGGCTCGACCAACGCGGTGATCCACCTCAAGGCCATCGCCGGGCGCATCGGCGTGCCGCTGGAGCTGGAGGACTGGACGCGCATCGGCGCCGGCACGCCCACGCTGGTGGACCTCATGCCCTCGGGCCGCTTCCTGATGGAGGAGTTCTACTACGCGGGCGGCCTGCCGGCCGTGCTGCGGCGCCTGGGGGAGCACGGCCTGCTGCCGCACCCCGAGGCGCTGACCGTGAACGGCCACACGCTGTGGGACAACGTGAAGGACGCGCCGAGCTACGACGACGAGGTGATCCGCCCGCTGGACAAGCCGCTGCTGCCCGACGGCGGCATGCGCATCCTGCGCGGCAACCTGGCGCCGCGCGGCGCGGTGCTCAAACCCTCGGCCGCCACGCCCGCGCTGCTGCAGCACCGCGGCCGCGCCGTGGTGTTCGAGAACCTGGAGCACTACAAGGAACGCATCGTCGACGAATCGCTGGAGGTCGATGCCGACTCGGTGCTGGTGCTCAAGAACTGCGGCCCGCGCGGCTACCCCGGCATGGCCGAGGTCGGCAACATGGGCCTGCCGCCCAAGCTGCTGCGCCAAGGCGTGAAGGACATGGTGCGCATCTCCGACGCGCGCATGAGCGGCACGGCCTACGGCACGGTGGTGCTGCACGTGGCGCCCGAGGCCGGGGCGGGCGGCCCGCTGCTGGCCGTGCAGGACGGCGACTGGATCGAGCTGGACTGCGCGGGCGGCCGGCTGCACCTGGACATCCCCGACGAGGAACTGGCCCGCCGCCTGTCCGAGCGCGCCGCGCAGGCCGCGCTGCAGGCCCAGCCCGCGCGCGGCGGCTACGCCGGCCTCTACGTCCAACACGTGCTGCAGGCCGACGAGGGCTGCGACTTCGACTTCCTGGTCGGCTGCCGCGGCGCCGACGTGCCACGCCATTCGCATTGAGGATCACCATGACCGCACCCCGCTACCGAGGCGTCTTCCCCGTCGTTCCCACCATCTTCCGCGAGGACGGCAGCCTGGATCTGCACAGCCAGAAGCGCTGCGTCGACTTCATGATCGACGCCGGCTCGCACGGCCTGTGCATCCTGGCCAACTTCTCCGAGCAGTTCCTGATCGCCGACGACGAGCGCGAGCTGCTCACGCGCACCGTGCTCGAGCATGTGGCCGGCCGCGTGCCGGTGATCGTGACCACCACGCACTTCAGCACCAAGGTGTGCGCCGAGCGCAGCCGCCGCGCGCAGGACATGGGCGCGGCCATGGTCATGGTGATGCCGCCCTACCACGGCGCCACCTTCCGCGTGGGCGAGCCGCAGATCCACGCCTTCTACCAGGGCGTGTCGGACGCCATCGGTATTCCCATCATGGTGCAGGACGCGCCGGCCGCCGGCACGCCGATGTCGGCCGCGTTCCTCGCGCGCATGGCGCAGGAGATCGAGCACCTGAGCTATTTCAAGATCGAGACGGCCGGCGCCGCCGGCAAGCTGCGCGAGCTGATCCGCCTGGGCGGCGATGCCATCGAAGGGCCGTGGGACGGCGAGGAGGCCATCACGCTGATCCCCGACCTGGACGCCGGCGCCACCGGCGCGATGACGGGCGGCGGCTACCCCGACGGCATCCGCCAGATCCTGGACGCGTATGTCGCCGGCAACCGCGAGGAAGCCATCGCCCAATACACCCGCTGGCTGCCGCTGATCAACTACGAGAACCGGCAGGCCGGCTTCCTGGCGGCCAAGGCGCTGATGCTGGAAGGCGGCGTGATCGCCTGCGACGCACCGCGCGCGCCCTGGCCGGCCATGCATCCGGAGGTGCGCAAGGGCCTGCTCGAGACGGCGCGCCGGCTCGACCCGCTGGTGCTGCGCTGGGGACGCTAGACGCCCAGGTAGCGCGCCCACACACCGCGGTCGCCGTCCAGCGCCGCGGAGTTGCCCTGCCAGACCACGCGCCCGCGCTCCAGCACCACGTGGTGGTCGGCCAGGGACAGCAGGCGCTCGATGTACTTGTCGACCACCAGCGTGGTCTGCCCGTCGGCTTTGAGCTGCGCCAGGCAGCGCCAGATCTCCTCGCGGACCACGGGCGCCAGGCCCTCGGTGGCTTCGTCCAGGATCAACAGGCGCGGGTTGGTCGACAGTGCGCGCGCGATGGCCAGCATCTGCTGCTCGCCGCCCGAGAGCTGGTTGCCCATGTTGTTCTCGCGTTCCTTCAGGCGCGGGAACAGGCCATACAGCCGGGCCAGGTCCCAGCCGCCGCGCTGGCCGTTGCGCTGGTCGGCGAAGGCCAGCAGGTGCTCGCGCACCGTGAGGTTGGGAAAGCACTGCCGGCCCTCGGGCACGATGGCCACGCCCAGCCGCGCAATCGCGTCGGGCCGCAGCCCGGCCAGCGGCTGGCCGCCGAAGCGCACGCTGCCGCCGCGCAGCGCGAGCGCGCCGATCAGCGTCTTGATGGTGGTGCTCTTGCCCATGCCGTTGCGGCCCAGCAGGGTCACGACCTGGCCGGCGGGGATGTCCAGGTCCACGCCGAACAGCACCTGGCTCGCGCCGTAGCCGGCCTGCAGTTGCCGCGCCTGCAGCAGCGGTTCCGGGGCGGCCATCAGGCAGGTGCTCCCACGCTGTCTTCGGTGCCGAGGTAGACGGCCTGCACCTGCGGGTTGCCGCGGATGGCGTCGACACCGCCCGAGACGAGCACCTTGCCATAGACCAGCACCGAGATGCGGTCGGCCAGCGCGAACACGGCCTTCATGTCGTGCTCGATCAGCAGGATCGCCATGTCCTTCTTGAGTTCCTGGATCAGTTCGGTCATGCGTTCGGAGTCTTCGGGGCCCATGCCGGCCATGGGTTCGTCGAGCAGCAGCAGCTTGGGGTTGGCGGCCAGGGCCAGCGCCACATCGAGCTTGCGCTGCGCGCCGTGCGGCAGGGTGCCGGCCACGCGGTGCTGGTCGGCGGCCAGGCCCACGCGTTCGGCCAGTGCCTGCGCGGTGTCGGCCAGCGGGCGCTCGTGGCGCCGGTCGCGCAGCAGGCCGAAGCTGGAGCCGGCATGGGCCTGGGCTGCCAGCAGCAGGTTGTCGCGCACGGTCGCCTCGCGGAAGATGCTCGTGATCTGGAAGCAGCGCGACAGGCCGGCGCGCACGCGGGCGTGCATGGGCAGGCGCGTGAGGTCCTGGCCGTCGAGCAGCACGCGCCCGTCATCGGGCGGGATCAGCCCCGAGATCAGGTTCACGAGCGTGGACTTGCCGGCCCCGTTGGGGCCGATCAGCGCATGGATCTCGCCGGGCTGCACGGTCAGCGACACATGGTCCGTGGCCAGCAGCGCGCCGAAGCGCTTGACCAATCCTTCGACCTGGAACAGGCTCACTGCAGTGCCTCCTGTCCGTGCAACGCCGCAGCCTTGCCAGGCCGCCGCTCCAGCACACTGGCCAGCCCGCGCGGCGCCAGGAACACGATGGCGATCAGCAGCACGCCCAGCGGCAGGTGCCAGTACTCGGTGTGGAGCTTGACGACCTCTTCCAGCCCGATCCACACGGCCGCACCCACCGGCCCGCCCCAGCGCCTGCCCACGCCGCCGATGACCACCATCACGACCAGTGTGGCCGACTGCGTCCAGTGCATGATCTGCGGGCTCACGAAGCTGTTGTGCGAGACCAGCAGCGCGCCCGCCAGCCCGGCCAGCGCACCGGCCAGCGCGAAGGCCGCCAGCCGCAGCCGGAACACCGGAAAGCCCATGGCCTGCATGCGCGTCTCGTTGTCGCGGATGCCCGTCAGCGCGTGGCCGAAGCGCGAGACGGTCGCCCGGTTGAGCATTGCCATCACGGCCGCGAACAGCACCAGCACGACCCAGTAGAAGGTGGGCTCGTGCGTGCTGTCCAGGCCCAGGCCGAACTGCGGGCGCTCCATGAGGTTGTAGCCGTCGTCGCCGCCGTAGGCACGCAGCGCGACCGCGACGAAGTACAGCATCTGCGCGAAGGCCAGCGTGATCATGATGAAGTACACGCCGCGCGTGCGCAGTGCGACGAGTCCGATCAGCGCGGCCGCGCCACCGGCCACCAGCATGGCGGCCGGCCACATCAGCCAGGCCGAGGTCTGGCCCGCATCGGCCAGCGCCACCAGCGTGTAGGCGCCTACGCCCACGAAGCCCATGTGGCCCAGCGCCACCAGGCCGCCGTAGCCGAGGATGAAGTTCAGGCTGGCCGCAGCCAGCGCAAAGACGAGCGCGCGGCGCACGAAGTTGATGTAGTAGTCCAGCCCCAGCAGCGGGGCCAGCAGCGGGAAGGCCGCGAGCAGTGCGAACGCGGCCCAGGGCAGCCAGCGTTGCGCCTTGGAATGGGTGGATTGCATGCGGAGTCAGCCTCGTGCGGGGAACAGGCCGGTGGGCTTGAAGGCCAGCACGCCGGCCATCAGCGCATAGGTGGCCAGGCCCGCGATCAGCGGCGCGAGGTCGGACACCAGCGTGGGCGGCAGCACGCTGCGCAGCGCCATCGGCACGAAGGCGCGGCCGATGGTGTCCACCAGGCCGACCAGCATGGCCGCCACGAAGGCGCCGCGCACCGAGCCGATGCCGCCGATGACCAGCACCACGAGCGAGGGGATCAATATCTCCTCGCCCATGCCCACCTGCACGGCCGTGAGCGGCCCCATCAGCGCGCCGGCCAGCGCGGCGAGAGCCGCGCCGAGCAGGAAGACGAGCGAGAACACGCGGTCCACGCGCACGCCCATCCATTCGGCCATGGCGCGGTTCGATGCGCCCGCGCGCACCAGCATGCCCACGCGCGTGTGGTTGACCAGCAAGTACAGGCCCAGCGCCACCAGCACGCCGGCCGCGATGATCACGAAGCGGTAGGCCGGGTAGGGCAGGCCGGGGATCAGCTCCACCGGGCCGGCCAGCGCGGCCGGTGCCGAGGCCATGATGGGCGAGGGCCCCCAGGCCATCTTCACGAGGTCGTCGGCGATGAGGATGATGCCGAAGGTGGCCAGCACCTGCGACAGGTGGTCGCGCCCGTAGAGCCGGCGCACCAGCAGGGCTTCGAGCGCCAGCGCCACCAGCACCACCACCGCCAGCGCCGCGAGCAGCGCGCCGATGAAGGAGCCGGTGAGCGTGTGCACGCTGGCCGCCACGTAGGCGCCGCCCATGAACAGCGAGCCGTGCGCCAGGTTCATGACGTCCATGATGCCGAACACCAGCGTGAGGCCGGCGGCCAGCAGGAACAGCATCAGGCCGTAGCCCATGCCGTTGAGCATCTGTTCGATGAAGAGCGTGGTCGTCATGCGGCGCGCGCTTTCACTTCATCTTGCAGAGCTGGTGGTAGGCGTCCTGGTAGCCCTTGAGCGGCGTGGACAGCGTCTTGTTCGTGATGTTGCCGGCGGCGTCCTTGCCGATCACGCGCAGGTAGTAGTCCTGGATCGGGAAGTTGTTGTTGCCGTACTTGAACGGCCCGCGGATGGACTGGAAGTTGGCGGCCTTGAGCGCCTTGAGCACGGCAGCCTTGTCCTTCACGTTGCCCTTGGTGTCGCGCGCGGCGGCGTCCATGGCCAGGATCGCGTCGTAGGCCTGGGCGGCGTAGAAGGTCGGGTAGCGCTTGTAGGCCTTGCGGAACTCGGCGACGAACTTCTGGTTGGCCGGGTTCGGCACGTCGTGCGAGTACTGCGAGGTGGAGAACAGGCCCAGCATGGGCTCGCCCACGGCTGCAATCGTGTCCTCGTCGGCCGAGGCCGGGCCGGTGACCAGCTGGATGTCGCGCGACAGGCCGGCCGCCACGAACTGCTTGATGAAGTTGATGCCCATGGCGCCGGGCAGGAAGAAGTACACGGCCTGCGGCTTGGCGGCGCGGATCTGCGCGAGTTCGGCCGCGTAGTCGAGCTGGCCGACCTTGGTGTAGACCTCGGCCACCACTTCGCCCTTGTACAGACGCTTGTAGCCGGTCAGGTGGTCGCGCCCGGCCGGGTAGTTGGGCGCAACGATGAACGAGGTCTTCAGGCCCTTGTCGGTGGCCCACTGGCCGGCGGCTTCGTCCCAGGTGTCGTTCTGGTAGCTCTGGCCGAAGAAGAAGGGGTTGCACTGCGCGCCGGCGTACTGGCTGGGGCCGGGGTTGCTGGTGATGAAGGGCACCTTGGCTGCGAACAGCGCCGGGCCCACGGCCAGCGCCACGTTCGACGGCGTGGGGCCGGTGAAGAAGTCGATCTTGTTCTGCTGGATGAAGCGGTCGACCACCTGCTTGGCCTGGTCGGGGCTGCCGGCCGTGTCGGCCTGCAGGAACTCGGCCGGGTAGCCGCCCAGCTTGCCGTCCAGCAGCTTGACGGCCAGGTTGATCGCGTCGCGAGTCTCGGCGCCGCCGGCCGCGAACGGGCCGGAGATGTCCAGCGCCAGGCCGACCTTGATGGGGTCGGCAGCCAGGGCGGCGTTGGCGGCCAGCGCCAGCGCGGAACCGAGCGCAAAGGCGGCGCCGCCATGGCGCAGGGTGGTGAAGCTCTTCGATGCGGGCATGGGCACTCCGTGGGGATGGACAGATCGGATCAGGGGAGAAGCGGCGTGGCGACTTCGACGCGGCCGTCGCGCACGCGGACCGGATAGCTGCGCACGTCCTCGGTCACCGGGCCGCCGCAGGCCGCGCCGGTGCAGATGTCGAACAGGCCCTGGTGCAGCGGGCATTCGATGCGGCCGTCTTCGACATAGCCATCGGACAGCCGGGCGTTGCCGTGCGTGCACAGGTCGTGCAGCGCATGCAGCGACTCCCCTTGCCTGAACATAGCAATCGGCATGCCACCGGCCACGACGGGCCAGACTGCGCCGTCGGGAAAGTCGTTGGGCTCGCCCACGTCGGTCCAGGTCGCGGGCTGCAGGATGGTGGTGGTGTCCATGTCAGATCGGGGTGGCGAGGAGGGTGATGACGCGCGAGGTGTCGTAGATGACCCGGCGCTGGGCGTAGCGCCAGCCAGCTGGCGTGCGCACGATGCGGTCGAGGTAGCGGCCGGCTTGGTAGACGAAGCTCTCGCCGTTGGTGCGGGTCTGGATCACCACGTAGCTGGATTCGGCTTGCACGCTGCCGTCTTCTTGCGGGGCCAGCACGAGGCCGCTGGTCATGTGGCGGCAGCTGTGGTCCTCGTAGATGCTGGCGTGGCGCAGCGAGACCACGCGGTCGCGCAGCATGCGCTGGTTGTTGCAGTAGATGAGGCCGATGGGCAGGCCCAGGTCGGCGTTCTCCTTGGGCACGATCTCGTAGAGGCAGTCCTCGGTGAACAGCGTGGCCCATTCCTCGAGCCGGTCGTTATCGAGTGCGGCGCAGTAGCGCTCGCCCAGTTGGTGGATCTCGAACCAGAGCAGCAGGCTGTCGAGCGATGCGGTGGTGGTGGGGCGTTCTGCCAGCGTCGTGTCCATCTCAGTAGCCCATGAGTTGTTGGTAGCCCGTCCAGAACTTGCGGATCAGGTTCTCGGTGACCATGGTGTCCTCGCGCGTCGGGTCGGAGCGGCCCAGCTCGATGACCGAGGTGGCTTCAGGATCGCGGGCCGTGCCGCGCTGCACCAGTTCGGTGGCCTCGGTGTCTTCCATGGAGATGTAGCCGGCCGGGCCGACCAGGTTGGCCTGCTTGATGCGCAGCGCGCGCAGCTCGGGCGTGTCGTCGGCGTAGCCGAAGAAGTGGAAGACCAGCTCGAACTCGCCCGGGCCCTTGGGCAGCACCTGGCGCGCCACCAGAGTGTTGTGGATCTGCTGCAGCACGAGCTGCGGGAAGATCGTCTGGATGTGGTTGGTGCAGTCTTCCTCGAACTCGGAGACGAAGCCCAGCACCGAGTCGTCTTCGAGGTGAAAGCCCTCGTCCATCGAGCGGATGGCCTGCTGCTTGTAGGCCGTGGCGGTGTCGCTCTCGTCGACCTTGGTCGCGGTGATGATGCTGTGCAGGCCGTGCCGCACGTCGGCGATGGAGCGCGCCTTCATGCCCACGCGGAAGATGTTGAAGGTGGTGTGGAACAGGTGCAGCAGGCTGGCGTGGTAGGGGTCCTTGACGTTCTCGTAGTACAGCTTCCAGTTCGAACGCGCGTACTGGCGCGTGCAACCGAGGTACACCACGGGTTTGTGCATGACGCGGTCGACCCAGGGCGCCATCTGCGGGCCGATGTACTCCGGCAGCGGCGGCGCCTCGGCACTGAAGCTGGCGAACACCAGGCCCTTGTAGCTCTCGGCACGCAGCTGGCGCAGGCCGTGGTTCTTGGGGTTGAAGTCGGCCGGCATGCCCGGTGCACCATTTTGGCCACGCCTGAACGGCACGCCCTGCAGGTTGCCGCGCGTGTCGAAGCTCCACTGGTGGTAGACGCAGGTGTGCGAGGTGGCGTTGCCGCGCGCGTTGCGGCAGACGATGGCGCCGCGGTGCGCGCAGCGGTTGACCCAGGCGGCCACGCCGCCATCCTCGGTGCGCGTGACGACCACGGGCGTGTCGCCCACGAAGGTGCTCTTGTAGTCGCCGGCCTTGGGGATCTCGGCGTCCAGCGCGACGAAGCTCCAGGTCGGGCCGCGGTAGATGCGCTCCTGCTCGCGCTCGAAGACTTCCTGCGAGCTGAAGACTTCGTAGGGCACGCGCGAGCCGTCGGCCTGCGGAAAATGCACCAGCCGGGCCGCCTCGGCCGTGGCTTTGATCGATTTCAGTGCACTGATGTCGACGGGATGGTTCATGGTGGGTCCTCGTGGCATGCGCCGCGCCGGGGCGGCGAGTGGGGCCAATCTTGGAAGACCCAGGGGGCGCTGGCTATCCGCTTTGCGCGCCGGCAGGCGGCCGCTGTCCGTTTTGCGCAGCCGTCTGCGGCCACGGCGCCCTGGCGCGCTTCTTGCGCCGGACCAAGCCGTGTTGCCCAGCCAGACCTTCCGTCCAGCCACGCCTTCCGGGTTCGAGCCTGCGCTGCTGCGCGCGCGCCGCCTGTTCGAATCCAGTGACCTGGAGGACACGCGCGAGCGCATCTCGCGCGTGATGCAGCCGCACGGCCTGCAGCCCATCGCGCGTGCCCATGGCGGCCGTGCCCACATGGACTACCTTTGCGTGGGCGGCATCGGCATCGGCACCATCGCCTTCGGCGAGGCCATGCGCGTGGACGTGGAGCATGTGGAGGACTACCACCTGCTGATGTTCTGCCTGCGCGGCCGGGCCGACACGCTGGTGGGCGGCCAGGCGCTGCAGACGCACGGGCTGCAGGGCATGGCCTGCGCACCCGGCGAGCGCTTCGTGGCCGCGCTGTCGGCCGATGCCGAGCAGCTGGTGCTGCGGCTGGACCGCCGCATGCTGGAGGCGCACGCCGGCCGGCCGATCCGCTTCGACACCGCCTTCGACCTGCGCCGCCCCGCGCTGCAGGCCTGGCTGCAGCAGCTGCACTTGCTGCTCAACGCCGAACCCATGCTGGCGGCCGTACATGCGCACCCGCTGGTGGCGCTGGAGATGGAGCGGCTGCTGGTGCAGCTGCTGCTGGCGGGCCAGCCGTGGACCGAGGTGGCGGCTGCGCCCATGCTGCGTGCAGGGCAAGGCGGCCGCGCCTGCGTGCGCCGGGCCGAAGCCTACATGCGCGAGCACGCCGACGCACCGCTGCGCATGGCCGACATCGCCGAAGCGGCCGGCGTGCCGGTGCGCACGCTGCAGGAGGCTTTCCAGCAGGCGCGCGACTGCAGCCCCATGCAGTACCTGCGCGAGTTGCGGCTGGATGTGGCGCACCGGCGGCTGCGCGAGCCGCAGGCCGGCACCACCGTGGCCACGGTGGCGCTGGACTGCGGGTTCACGCACCTGGGCCGCTTCGCGCAGGCCTACGCACAGCGCTTCGGCGAATCGCCGTCGGCCACGCTGCGCGGTTGAGGCGCGCTACAGGTCCAGCACCAGCACCGCGCTCTTCGCCCGCGAGCAGCAGGGTGTGAACTGGTCGTTCGCGGCCTTCTCCTCGTCGCTGAAGTACAAATCGCGGTGGTCGCACTCGCCCTCCAGAACGCGCGTGATGCAGGTGCCGCAGACGCCTTGCTCGCACGAGGTCATGACCTCGATGCCGTGGGCGAGCAGGGCCTGCACCACGCTCTGGTCCTTGGCCACGGTGATGCTCTGGCCGCTGCTGGCGATGCGCACCTCGAAGCTGCCGTCGCCGCTGGTGTCCTGCGGCGCGGCGCCGAAGTACTCGAGGTGGATGTTGGCCTTGTCCCAGCCCTGCGCCTGGGCGGTGCCGACCACGTGGTCGATGAAGCCGGTG
This sequence comes from Pseudorhodoferax sp. Leaf274, assembly GCF_001422445.1. Taxonomy (GTDB): domain Bacteria; phylum Pseudomonadota; class Gammaproteobacteria; order Burkholderiales; family Burkholderiaceae_C; genus Pseudorhodoferax. The sequence continues at coordinate 201,926 of NZ_LMNA01000027.1, read as the reverse complement.
GGGCCGCAGACGTAGACATGGGTGCCGGCGGCCGGCGTGGCCAGCAGGCGTGCGGCGTCGAGCTTCTGCGCGGCGTCGCCGTCGTCGAAGTGGAAGTGCACGCGCTGCGACCAGGGCGCGGCCGCGATCTCGGCGCGGAAGGCCGTGCGCTCGGCAGAGCGCGCGCAGTAATGGAGCTCGAAGTCGGCGGCGAGCAGGGCCAGGCGCTGCGCCATGCAAAGCAGCGGCGTCACGCCGATGCCGCCGGCCAGGAGCAGCGTGCGCTCGGCGCGCACCAACGGGAAGTGGTTGCGCGGCGTGCTGATGGTGAGCACGTCGCCCTCGTGCACGGCGTCGTGCATGCCGGCCGAGCCGCCGCGCGAGGCCGCGTCGCGCAGCACGGCGATGCGGTAGTGCGTCGACTCCTGGTCGTCGTTGCACAGCGAGTACTGGCGCGTGGTGCCGCCCTGGGCGTCAGGCACCTGCACGTCGATGTGCGAACCCGCGCTGAAGGCCGGCAGCGGGCCGCCGTCCATGCGGGCGAGCTCGAAGCTGGCGATGTCCTGCGCCTCCTGCGTCTTGCGCAGGACCTTGACGGTGAGCTGCTCCATGTCAGTGTCGCCCGGCCGCCCGAAGGCACTGACGCACCCCCTCGGGGGGCAGCGGACCGCGCGAAGCGGGGAAGCGTGGGGGCAGTTTCATGTCAGGCCGCCTGCGCCTGCGGCGCCGTTGCGGCCTGCTCGGCCGCCATCATCTTGTCCAGCAGCTTGCGCGACTGCACGCCGCCCGCGTCGATGTTGAGCAGCAGCAGGCGGCGCGACGGGTGCAGCAGCAGGTTGCGCTGCTGCGCCTCCAGCACGGCCATGTCTTCGGCGAACACCTTGGCCTGGCCTTCGCGGATCTGCGCGGTGAGCGCCTTGTCCTTCACGTTGAAGTTGCGCGCCATGCCCCAGAAGTACCAGTGCGAGGTCTCGGTCTCGGGCGTGATGAAGTCCACCACGATGCTGTAGACCTTCTGCTCCGCCGGCGCGTGGTAGCCGCCCTGGCCCGCCAGCGCCACGCCCACCTCGATCATGATGTGGCTGGGCGGCGTGAAACGGCACACCTGCCAGCGGTCCACCGGCTGGTCGTCGGGCAGATGGTTGCCGCGCAGGTTGGCGCGCCAGAAGGGCGGGGCCATCACGTTCTCCATGAAACGGCTGGTGACGACCTGGCCGCCCTCGACCTTGGTGGTCACCGGCGTCTCGTCGATCTCCTTCTGGCCGATGCTGGTGGCGTGCACGTAGGTCTCGTGCGTGAGGTCCATCAGGTTGTCGACCATGAGCCGGTAGTCCGCCTGGATGTGGTACAGGCCGCCGCCGTAGGCCCAGTCGGGGCTGTTGGCCCATTCCAGGTGGTGGATGGCGGCTGGGTCGGCCAGCGCGGCATCGCCGGGCCAGACCCAGATGAAGCCGTGGCGCTCGACCACGGGGAAGTTGCGGATCTTCGGAAAACCCGCCGTGCGCTGGCCGGGCATGGAGACGGTCTTGCCGTCGCAGCCCATCACCAGGCCGTGGTAGCCGCAGACCAGCTGGCCTTCGCAGACGCTGCCCAGCGACAGCCTGGCGCCGCGGTGCGGGCAGAAGTCCTCCAGCGCGGCGACCTGGCCGTCGGCGCCGCGGTAGAACACGATGTGCTCGCCGCAGATCTGGCGGCCCAGGGGTTTGGCGTCGATCTCGTCGGGCGTGCAGGCGACGTACCAGGTGTTGCGCGGGAACATGCGGTCTCCGTGGGGTTGAAATTAGGGTTGTAATGTATACCGCAAGACGCAATGTTGCTTCAAAATAAGCCATTCTTAGCGAATTACTCGGATGAATGTATACATAGACGCCGAAAGCCGGGAAGCAGACGACGCCGGCGGATCGCAGTCGCTGCGCGCCCAGCTGCGCCTGCGCGAGCTGATCCTGGGCGGTGCGCTGGCGCCCGGCACGCGCATCGCCGAGGTGGCGCTGGTGGAACGCATCGGCGTGTCGCGCACGCCCATCCGCGCCGCGCTGCTGCGGCTCGAACAGGAAGGCCTGCTGCAGGCGCTGCCCGGCGGCGGCTACGCCGTGCGCGTGTTTTCCGAGCGTGAGGTGGCCGACGCGATCGAGCTGCGCGGCACGCTGGAGGGCCTGGCGGCCCGGCTGGCGGCCGAGCGCGGCGTGCCGGCCGAGATGCTGGCGCTGGCCGATGCAGCGCTGGACGAGATCGACGCCGTGCTGCGCCACAGCGCGCTGGACGACGCCCACTGGCAGCGCTACGTGGCCGCGAACGAGCGCTTCCACCACCTGCTGCACGGCATGGCCGGCAGCGAGGTGGTGGCGCGCGAGCTCGAGCGCGTGCTGCGCCTGCCGTTCGCATCGCCCTCGGCCTTCGTCGTGCAGCAGGCCCATGCGCCGCAGGCGCGCGACATGCTCATCGTGGCGCAGGACCAGCACCGCCAGGTGCTGGAAGCCATCGCACGGCGCGAGAGCGCACGCGCCGAAGCCATCCTGCGCGAGCACGCGCGCATTGCCCAGCGCAACCTGCGCGAGGCCATGGCCGCCCCCATGCCGGGCCGCGCGCCGGGGGTGCGGCTGGTGGTGCCCGAGGCCGAGTCGCCGGAGCCCGCGCCGGCACCGGACGCGCCGCGCCGGCGCGGCCGGCCCCGCAAGGACGCCAGCGCACGCTGAAGCTATCGCACAATGCGCGACCAAAAGCGGCCACGAACCCGTTCGATTACCAGACCAATGAAGGAGATGACATGCAAGCACCCACGACCCGCCGAACGGCGCTGACATTCGGCACGGCGCTGACCGTGGCCGCCGCGGCTGCGCTGGCCGGCCTGGCCGCCGCGCCGGCCCAAGCCCAGGACAACGTGTTCAAGATCGGCCTGATCCTGCCCATGACCGGGCAACAGGCCACCACGGGGCGGCAGATCGAGGCCGCCGCGCGCCTGTACATGGCGCAGAACGGCGACACCGTGGCCGGCAGGAAGGTGCAGCTGATCGTCAAGGACGACACCAGCCTGCCCGACCAGACACGCCGCCTGGCGCAGGAGTTGATCGTGGGCGACAAGGTCAACGTGCTGGCGGGCATGGGCATCACGCCCTCGGCGCTGGCCGTGGCGCCGCTGGCCACGCAATCGAAGACGCCGCTGGTGGTGATGGCGGCCGCCACCTCCAGCATCACCGAGGCCTCGCCCTTCGTGGTGCGCACCAGCTTCACGCTGCCGCAGGCCTCGGTCGCGCTGGCCGACTGGGCGCCGAAGAACAACATCAAGACCGTGGTCTCGCTGGTCTCGGACTACGGCCCGGGCATCGACGCCGAGAAGTACTTCAACGCGCGCATGGTCAACAACGGCGGCAAGGTGATCGAGGCGCTGCGCGTGCCCATGCGCAACCCCGATTTCGCGCCCTTCCTGCAGAAGGTGCGCGACCTCAAGCCCGATGCGCTGTTCGTGTTCGTGCCCTCCGGCGCGGGCGCGGCCGTCATGAAGCAGTTCACGGAGCGCGGCATGGACAAGGCCGGCATCCGCCTGATCGGCACGGGCGACGTGACCGACGACGACCAGCTCAACGACATGGGCGACGCGGCCCTGGGCGTGGTCACCTCGCACCACTACTCGGCCGCGCACCCGTCCGAGCTCAACAGGAAGTTCGTCGACGCGTTCCAGAAGGCCAACAAGAACCTGCGGCCCAACTTCATGGCCGTGGGTGGCTACGACGGCATGCGCGTGATCTACGAGGCGCTCAGGTCCACCAAGGGCGCCGGCGGCGGCGAGGCCCTGGTCGCGGCCATGAAAGGCCAGATCTTCGAGAGCCCGCGCGGCAAGATCTACATCGACGCGCAGACGCGCGACATCGTGCAGGACATCTACCTGCGCAAGGTCGAGAAGAAGGACGGCCAGCTCTGGAACGTGGAGTTCGACGTGATCAAGGACGTCAAGGACCCCGGCAAGACCAAGTGAACGGCCGCGCCTGAAGGCCCCGGATGGCGGCCCGCCGGGCGCGCTGCCATCCCTTTCCTCGCACTCCATGCTGACCATCCTCTTCGACGGCATTGCCTACGGCATGCTGCTGTTCATCCTGGCCGTGGGCCTGGCCGTGACCATGGGGCTGATGAACTTCATCAACCTCGCGCACGGCGCCTTCGCCATGGTGGGCGGCTACACCACGGTGCTGCTGATGCAGCGCGCGGGCTGGCCCTTCCTGGCCTGCCTGCCGCTGGCCTTCCTCGTGCCGGCGCTGCTGGGCGCGGTGCTGGAGCGCACGCTCTACCGCCCGCTCTACCGGCGCCCGCACCTGGACCAGGTGCTGTTCTCCATCGGCCTGGTCTTCATGGCCGTGGCGGCGGTGGATTACTTCATCGGCTCCACACAGCAGATCATGCAGCTGCCCGAGTGGCTCAAGGGCCGCAGCGAGTTCGGCAGCGGCGCGTACGCGCTGGGCATGGGCCACTACCGGCTGTTCATCATCGTGGTGTGCGCATTGCTCACGCTGGCCCTGCAGTACGTGCTGTCGTCCACGCGCTTCGGCAGCCGGCTGCGCGCGAGCGTGGACGACCAGCGCGTGGCGGCCGGCCTGGGCATCAACGTCAACTTCGTGTTCCTGGCCACCTTCGCGGTGGGCTCGGGCCTGGCGGGGCTGGGCGGCGCGCTGGGCGCCGAGGTGCTGGGCCTGGACCCGCAGTTCCCGCTCAAGTTCATGGTGTACTTTTTGATCGTCGTGGCGGTGGGCGGCACGGCCTCCATCACCGGGCCGCTGCTGGCCGCGCTGCTCCTGGGCGTGGCCGACGTGGCGGGCAAGTACTACATCCCCAAGATGGGGGCCTTCATCGTCTACAGCCTCATGATCGCGATCCTGATCTGGCGGCCGCAAGGCCTGTTCGTGCGCAAGGGAGGCAAGGCATGAGTGCACCTGGCGAAGGGCCCCGCGCAGCGGGGACCGACAACAGCGCGGCTGGCTTCGGCCGCCGACCGGCGCTGCCTTCGATGCGTGGTAACCAAACGGAGGCGGAAGCATGAGCGACGCCCGCAGTTCGCTGCTCGACATCAGCCGCATGCGGCCCTGGGAGCCCGTGCTGTGGCTGCTGGCGTTCGCCATGCCGCTGCTGCTGCCCAGCAAGGCGCTGATCGTCAACGAGATCGCCATCGTCGCCTTGTTCGCGGTCTCGCTCGACCTGGTGCTCGGCTATGCCGGCATCGTCTCGCTGGGCCATGCGGCCTTCTTCGGCATGGGCGCCTATGCGGCCGCGCTGTTCGCCAAGCATGTGATGCCCGACCCGGTGGTGGGCCTGGCCTTCGGCGTGGCCACGGCGACGCTGCTGGGCGCCGTGGGCTCGCTGACCGTGATGCGCGGCACCGACCTCACGCGGCTGATGGTCACGCTGGGCGTGGGCCTCATCATGCTGGAGCTGGCCAACAAGCTGGACTGGCTGACGGGCGGGGCCGACGGCCTGCAGGGCGTGGTCATCGGCCCGCTGCTGGGCCGGTTCGAGTTCGACCTGTACGGGCAGACGGCGGCCTGGTATTCGCTCACGGTGCTGCTGCTGTGCTTCGTGCTGGCGCGCCGGCTGGTGCACTCGCCATTGGGCGCGAGCTTCAAGGCCATCCGCGACAACCGGCTGCGCGCGGGCGCCATCGGCATCCCCGTCAACGCGCGCATCGCCACGGCCTACACCGTCGCCGCCGCGCTGGCCGGCGCCTCGGGCGCGCTGCTGGCGCAGACCACCGGGTTCGCCTCGCTGGACGTGTTCGACTTCCACCGCTCGGCCGACGTGATGCTGATCCTGATCGTGGGCGGCACGGGCTGGCTGTACGGCGGCGTGGCGGGCGCCATCGTGTTCAAGATCATGTACGACGTGCTGGCCTCCATCACGCCGCAGTACTGGACGTTCTGGCTGGGCCTGTTCCTCGTGGTGCTGGTGCAGGTCGGGCGCGACCGGCTGCTCAGGCCCTGGACCTGGTTCGGCAAGCGGGGGGGCGCGTGATGGGCGAGGTGGTTCTTTCGGCGGACAAGCTCGTCAAGCGCTTCGGCGGCATCACCGCCACCAACGATGTGACGCTGCGCCTGGAAAAAGGTGCGCGCCACGCGCTGATCGGTCCCAACGGCGCGGGCAAGACCACGCTGATCAACCTGCTCACGGGCGTGCTCGAACCCTCCGAAGGCCGCATTGCGCTGCTGGGCGAGGACATCACGCGGCTTTCGCCGCATGCGCGCGTGCAGCGCGGCATGGTGCGCACCTTCCAGATCAGCCAGCTGTTCCACACCATGACGCCGCTCCAGACGCTGGCGATGGTGGTCTCGCAGCAGCGCGGCATCGGCGCGCGCTGGTGGCACAAGCTGGGCGCGCGCACCGGCGTGGCCGAGCGCTGCGCCGAGCTGCTCGAGCAGTTCCACCTGACCGACGTGATGGACCAGCGCACCGAGGTGCTGGCCTACGGCAAGCGCCGGCTGCTGGAAATCGCCATCGCGCTGGCCTGCGAGCCGCGCGTGCTGCTGCTGGACGAGCCCGTGGCCGGCGTGCCGCCCGGCGAGCGCGAGGAGTTGCTGCAGACCGTGGCCGCGCTGCCGGCCGATGTGTCGGTGCTGCTGATCGAGCACGACATGGACCTGGTGTTCGACTTCGCCAGGCGCATCACCGTGCTGGTCAACGGCGCATTGCTGACCGAAGGCACGCCGCAGGAGATCGCCAGCGATCCGCAGGTCAAGGCGGTCTACCTCGGACACGGAGAAACAGTGCATGGCTGAGCTGCTGCAAGTCGAGGATCTCAGTGCCGGCTACGGCCAGGCCGTGGTGCTGACGGGCGTGGACCTGGCGCTGCCCGAAGGCCAGACGCTGGCGCTGCTGGGCCGCAACGGCACCGGCAAGACCACGCTCATGAACACGCTGGCCGGGGCCACGCGGCAGCACGCGGGCAGCATCCGCCTGGGCGACGTGGCGTTGCACCGGCTGCCCTCGCACGAGCGCGCGGCGGCCGGCATCGGCTGGGTGCCGCAGGAGCGCAACATCTTCAAGTCGCTCACGGTGCACGAGAACCTGACGGCGGTGGCGCGCCCCGGGCGCGGCGGCGCGCCGCAGTGGACGCCGGCGCGTGTCTACGAGATGTTCCCGCGCCTGGCCGAGCGCAAGGGCAACCTGGGCACGCAGCTGTCCGGAGGCGAGCAGCAGATGCTGGCCGTGGGCCGGGCGCTGGTGCTGAATCCGCGCCTCTTGCTGCTGGACGAGCCGCTGGAGGGCCTGGCGCCCATCATCGTGGAGGAGCTGCTGCGCGCCATTCGCCGCATCACGCGCGAGGAGGGCCTGTCGGCCATCATCGTCGAGCAGCATCCGCAGGCGATCCTCGCGATCTCCGACCTCGCCGCCGTGCTGGACCGCGGCACGGTGGTGCACCGCGCGGGCGCGGCCCAATTGCGGGCGCAGCCGGCGCTGCTGGACCAGTTGCTGGGTGTGGTGCGCTGAGCGTGGCCTCAGCTGCCGGATGCGACGGGCGACAAGGTGATCTTCAAGCCCAAAGCGTGCAGCACCTTGAACAGCGTGTCGGAACTGGGCGCGCGTTCACCCGACAGGCTCTTGTACAGGCTCTCTCGCGACAGGCCGGTGTCGCGCGCCAGCTGTGACATGCCGCGTGCCTTGGCGACGTCGCCCAATGCCGCGGCCAGCAGCGCAGGGTCTTGCGCAGCTGCAACTGCAGCCGCTCGCGCGTGGTGCGATCCTTGAGACCCATCAGCCAGGCAGAGGACTGCTCGATTTCGAGGACGCTGTACATGCGTGAACTTGTAGCCAGCTGGCTACATTTTGTGTTTCCAGACCCAAGGACATGAGATCCAGCATGTGGACCAAACGTGAATTCCTGGCGGCGGGTGCCGCCACTGTGCTGCTGCCGCGGCTCGCCGCAGCGCAGGCCTTCCCCACCAAGCCGCTCAAGCTCGTCGTGCCCAACGCGGCCGGCGGCGCGGCCGACCTCACCGCGCGCACCGTGGGCCAGAAGCTGGCCGACGCGCTGGGCCAGCCCGTGGTCATCGACAACCGGCCCAGCGCGGGCGGCATCGTGGCCGGCGAGGCGGTAGCGCGTGCGCCGGCCGACGGGCACACGCTGCTGCTGGTGTCCAGCGGCACGGCGGTCAGCGCGGCGCTGTTCAAGTCGCTGCCGTTCGACACGCAGAAGGACTTCGCGCCCGTCTCCATGCTGGCCACCTTCGACCTCGGGATCGTGGTCGCGCAGGACAGCCGCTTCAAGACGTTGGCCGAACTCGTGGCCTACGCGAAGGCCAACCCCGGCAAGCTCAACATCGGCACGCCGCAGATCGGCACCACGCAGAACCTGGCGGCCGAGCTGTTCAAGAGCACGGCCGGCATCGACGCGCAGATCGTGCCCTTCAACGGCACGCCGCCCGTGATCACGGCCGTGCGCGGCGGCCAGCTCGACGCCATGCTGGACATCCTCGGGCCACTGATGTCGCAGATCGGCGGCAAGACCTTGCGCCCGCTGGCGGTGCTGGGCGCCAAACGCACCGCGTTGCTGCCGGACACGCCATCCGTGCGCGAGACGGGCGGCAGCCTGGCCGGCTTCGACGTCGCCTCGTGGAACGGCCTGGCGGTGCCGGCCGCCACGCCCAGGGACGTGGTGGCACGGCTGAGCAAGGAGACCAACGCCGCGCTGGCATTGCCGGACGTCCAGCACAAGCTGTTGGCCTTGAGCCTCATCGCGCAGGGCAGCACGCCCGAGCAGCTGGCCGGCCAGCTGGACCGCGAGATCAAGCGCTGGGGCGAGGTCATCGCCCGCGCGAACATACCCAAGCAATGAGCCTGTCCATCCGCAACGCCAGCAGCGCCGACGCCGCGCTGATCCTGCACTTCATCCGCCAACTGGCGATCTACGAGAAGGCCGAGGACCAGGTCGAGGCCACGCCCGAGACGCTGGCCGCGAGCCTGTTCGGCCCCGGCAGCCCCGCGCGGGCACTCGTCTGCGAGCAGGACGGCCAGGCCATCGGCTTCGCGGTCTACTTCTTCAACTACTCGACCTGGCAGGCGAAGAAGGGCCTGTACCTCGAAGACCTGTTCGTGCTGCCTGCGGCGCGCGGCCATGGCGCCGGCAAGCGGCTGCTGCAGCACCTGGCCGGCATCGCCGTGGCCGAGGGCTGCGGCCGCTTCGAATGGAGCGTGCTGGACTGGAACCAGCCGGCCATCGATTTCTACCAGTCCATCGGCGCGAAGCCGCAGAGCGAGTGGGTGCGCTACCGCATGCACGGGCAGGCGCTGCGCGACTTCGCGGCGGGGGGCGGCCCCGGGTGAACAGCTCGCCCGGCCGCGATCCACTGCCGGACACGCTGCGCGCCATCGCCATGCTGTCCGTGCTGGTGGTGAATGCGATCGGCTACGCCGTTGCTCCGTGGGGCCCGATGCTCGGCGTGCGCATGCCGTCCGACAGCGCCTGGAGCGCGGTGACCCAGGGCCTGGTGGGCGCGCTGCTGCAGGGCAAGGGCGTGGCGATGCTGTCCTTCGTGTTCGGGATGTCGCTGTGGCTGGCGGCGCGGCGGCGAGGCCGGCCCGAGGCCTTGCAGCGCGGCCTGGTGCGCAACCGCCGCCTGCTGGGGCTGGGCATCGTGCACGGCGTGTTCGTGTACTTCGGCGACATCCTGACGCTGTACGCGCTGGTCGGCCGGCGGCTGCTGCGCCGCCTGCACCAGCCCTGGCGCGGGTTGCGCCGCAACCTGTGGCACGCACTGGCCTGGGCGCTGCTGGCCAAGCTGGCGTGGCTGCTGGTCCTCGTGGGGTTCGGCGCCGACGCCGACACGGCCGACGTGCCGTCGATCGCGTCCGTCCAGGGCGGCTGGCCCTTCCTGCAGCTCAACGCCAGCTCCTACGCGATCGGGCTCGCCGTGAGCCTGCCGCTGGCAGTGCCGGTGACCTACCTGTGCATGGCCTGCGGCGTGGCGGCGGCACGCCTGCGGCTGTTGACCCACCGCCGCTGGCGCGCGCCGCTGCGCCGGTTCCTGTGGCGCTGCGGCCCGCCCCTGGCTGCGCTGGGCTGCGTCTACGGTTGGGGTTGTGCCGCGGTGGGCGCCGCGGATGCGTGGCGCCCGTGGATCGATGCGCTGGGCGACTTCATCGCCCTCCCGCTCGCGGCCTGCTACCTCGCCGCGCTGGCGCTCGCCGCGAACGGCGGCAGGGCGCGCTGGTGCCGGTGGTTCAGCCCGCTCGGGCAGCGCACCCTGAGCCTGTACATCGGCCACAGCCTGCTTTGCCTGGCGCTGTTGTCCGGCGCGGGGCTGGCGATCGCGGCGAGCCCGGCGCAGACCGTGCTGGCCTGCCTGGGCCTGTGGCTGCTGGCGCTGGCCGCGGCGGCCCACAGCCGCCGCCCGTGGCCGCTGGAGGCTGGATGGCGCGCCGCTGAAGGGCGGTGCGCGGGGCGGCGCGGTGCTTCAGAGCGGCGTGCGCATCGGCCTTCCCGCGAAGAAGGCCTCCAGGTTGCCCAGCACCAGCGTGACCGAGCCCTGGATCGCCTCCGGCGAACGTCCGGCGATGTGGGGCGTGATGACCACGTTGGCGATGTCCAGCAGTTCGGCGGGCGGCTTCGGCTCGCTTTCGTAGACGTCGATGCCGGCCGAGGCGATGCGGCCTTCGCGCAGCGCGGTGGCCAGCGCGGCCGTGTCGACCACGCTGCCGCGCGCGATGTTGACCAGCGTGCCCTTGGGCCCCAGCGCATCGAGCACGCCGGCGTCGACGAGATGCCTGGTCTCGGCGCCACCGGGTGTGGCCACCACGAGGTAGTCCGCCCATTCGGCCAGCGCGCGCACGCTGTCGAACCAGCGGTGCGGCAGTTCCGGCTTGGCGCTGCGGCTGTGGTAGCCGACCGCCATGTCGAAGCCGGCCGCACGCCTGGCGATCTGCTTGCCGATGCCGCCCATGCCCAGCAGGCCCAGGCGCTTGCCGCTCACGGTGGGCGTGTAGACCGTGAGCTGGTCGCGCCACAGGCCGCGGCGCACGCCCACGTCCATCTGCACGATGCCGCGCACGGCGGCCAGCAGCAGGCCGAAGGCGTGGTCGGCCACGCAGGTCTCGTTGCTGCCGGCGGCGTTGGCCACCGCGATGCCGCGCGCCTTGGCGGCCGCGACGTCGACGAGCTCGTAGCCCACGCCCAGCGTGTGCACGACCTCCAGCGCGGGCAGCGCGGCGATCTCCAGGGCTGTGAGGCCGATGGTGCCGATGGTCAGCACGGCGCGGATGCGCGCGCCTTGGTCGGCAATCGCCTGGGCGCGGCGTGTGTCGTCACCGGCTTCGATCACGTCGAAGCGGTCGCGGAACTGTTGCATGTACTCGTCTTGCAGCGGGCACAGCACGAGCAGGGTGGGGCGGGGGTTCGTCATGGCACGGAAAGCGGGCAGCGAAAGCGCCGCAGTCTAGCGCCGGCCGCAGAGCGCTCAGGCCGTGTAGGGCGCTATGGCCTGCAGCACCACGTCCTGCAGCAGCGCGCGTGCCACCTTGTGCGTCTCGGTGGAGGGCCGGCGCGAGGAACGCACCAGCGTCAGCTGGCTGGTGGGCCGCGGCGCCTGCAGCTGGCGCACCACCAGCGCGCCGCCATGGTCGATGTTGGCCAGCGTGTAGGCCGGCAGCACGGCATGGCCGAAGCCCTCGCGCACCAGGCTCAGGATGGCGTTGAGCCCGTCGACCTCCATCGCGATGCGCAGCGCGCAGCCCAGCCGCATGGTCTCGGCCTCCAGCAGCAGGCGGAAGGCATTGGGGCGGCTGGGCAGGATCAGGGGCAGGGCCGCGGCATCGCGCAGCGCCACCGCGGCGCGCGCCTTGTTGCCCTTGCCGTGGGGCACCTCGGCGCGCGGCGAGATCAGCACCAGCTCTTCCTCGTGCAGCAGGGTCTGCTCCATGTCTGGCGAGCGCTCGGGGTTGTAGAGCAGCGCCATGTCCAGGTTGCCCATGCGCAGGCTGTCGATCATGACGAGCGAGAAGCCCTCGGTCAGCGTGAGCTGCGCCTGCGGCAGCTTGGCGCGGAAGGCCTGGGTCAGCGGCACCGTGATGAGCCGCGACAGGCTGGGCGGCAGCCCGATGGAGACGCGCCCGGCCAGCGCGCCGCGCGCCACGCCCAGCTCTTCGCGCGCCACCGCCACCTGGTGCAGGATGCCGCGGCCGTGCTCCAGCAGCAGCTTGCCCGCCTCGGTGGGCGTGGCGCCGCGGCCGTTGCGGGCCAGCAGGTTCTGGCGCAGTTCCACCTCCAGCAGGCGGATCTGGCGCGACAGCGCGGGCTGCGCCACGTCCAGCGCGATGGCCGCGCGCGTGAAGCTGCCCAGTTCGGCCACGCGGACGAAGTACTCCAGTTGCTTCAAATCCATGCTGCGACTATATGCAATATCGCTTGCAGAGATATGCCATTTCGTTCTAGCTGATAGCAGGCCTGCGAACTAGGCGGGTATGCGGCGCGCGCGCAGAATCCGCCCACACCGCAGAGCCCAAAACCGAGGAGCAACATGAGCCGCGAGAACCCCCTGATCATCGACGTGCACGGCCACTACACGACCGCGCCCAAGGCCCTGGAGAACTGGCGCAACCAGCAGATCGCCGGCATCAAGGATCCGGCCGCCATGCCCAAGGTGGCCGACCTGAAGATCAGCGACGACGAGCTGCGCGAGAGCATCGAGCTGAACCAGCTGGCCAAGATGCGCGAGCGCGGCAGCGACCTCACCATCTTCAGCCCGCGTGCCAGCTTCATGGCGCACCACATCGGCGACTTCAACGTCTCGTCGACCTGGGCGGCGATCTGCAACGAGCTGTGCTACCGCGTGGCGCAGCTGTTCCCCGACAACTTCATCCCCGCCGCGATGCTGCCGCAGAGCCCCGGCGTCGACCCCGCGACCTGCATTCCCGAGCTGGAAAAGTGTGTCAAGGAGTACGGCAACGTCGGCATCAACCTGAACCCCGATCCCTCGGGCGGCCACTGGACCAGCCCGCCGCTGTCGGACCGCCACTGGTACCCCATCTACGAGAAGATGGTGGAGTACGACATCCCGGCCATGGTGCACGTCTCTACCTCCTGCAACGCCTGCTTCCACACCACCGGCGCCCACTACCTGAATGCGGACACCACGGCCTTCATGCAGTGCCTGACCTCCGACCTGTTCAAGGACTTCCCGACGCTGAAGTTCCTGATCCCGCACGGCGGCGGCGCCGTGCCCTACCACTGGGGCCGCTTCCGCGGGCTGGCGCAGGAGCTCAAGAAGCCGCTGCTCGAAGAGCACCTGCTGAACAACATCTACTTCGACACCTGCGTCTACCACCAGCCGGGCATCGACCTCTTGACCAAGGTGATCCCGACCAAGAACGTGCTGTTCGCCAGCGAGATGATCGGCGCCGTGCGCGGCATCGATCCGCAGACCGGCCACTACTACGACGACACCAAGCGCTACGTCCTGAACACGCCCAACCTGACCGACGAAGACCGCTACCAGGTGTTCGAAGGCAATGCGCGCCGCGTGTTCTCGCGCCTCGACACGGCCCTCAAGGCCAAGAACAAGTAAGCCAGGAGCAAAGACATGTACGAACTCGGAGTCGTCTACCGCAACATCCAGCGCACCGACGCTGCCACCGCCGACGCGCTCGCCGCGCTGGGCTCGGCCACCGTGCACGAGGCCATGGGCCGCGTGGGCCTGCTCAAGCCCTACATGCGGCCGATCTTCCCGGGCGCGCAGGTGTCCGGCACGGCCGTCACGGTGCTGCTGCACCCGGGCGACAACTGGATGATGCACGTCGTCGCGGAGCAGATCCAGCCCGGCGACATCGTGGTCGCGGCCATCACGGCCGAGTGCACCGACGGCTACTTCGGCGACCTGCTGGCCACCAGCTTCCAGGCGCGCGGCGCGCGTGCGCTGGTCATCGACGCGGGCGTGCGCGATGTCAAGACGCTCAAGGAAATGAACTTCCCGGTCTGGAGCAAGGCGATCAGCAGCAAGGGCACGATCAAGGCCACCATCGGCTCGGTCAACATCCCCGTGGTCTGCGCCGGCATGCTGGTGACGCCCGGCGACGTGGTCGTGGCCGACGACGACGGCGTGGTCTGCGTGCCGCGCGCCATTGCCGCCAAGACGCTGGAGGCTGCGCAGAAGCGCGAATCCTTCGAGGGCGAGAAGCGCGACAGGCTGGCTTCGGGCGTGCTGGGGCTGGACATGTACAAGATGCGCGAGCCGCTGGCGGCCGCCGGACTGAAATACATCGACTGAGACAACCGACTGGACCGAGTGAGACAAGACATGACGAATTCCATCCGCCGCGCCATGCTGCGCACCGGCATCGCCGCCTGCGCACTGGCAGCCGCCTTCGGCGCATCCGCCCAGCAGTTCCCCTCCAAGCCCGTGCGCATCATCACGCCGTTCCCGGTCGGTGGCGGCCCGGACGGCGTGGCCCGCCTGGCAGCCGACAAGCTCTCGCGCATCTGGGGCCAGCCCGTGGTGGTGGAGAACCGCCCTGGCGGCAACGGCTTCATCGCCATCGATGCCTGGAAGCGCGGCGCCAAGGACGGCACCGACCTGCTGGTGCTGGACAACGTGCATCTGGCGGCCTATCCCGCGCTGTTCAAGAAGCTGCCCTACGACCCGCAGAAGGACTTCGAGATCGCGCTGCCGCTGTTCAAGACGCACTTCTTCTTCACGGTGCCGACCAACAGCAAGTACAAGACCGTGGGCGACATCATTGCCGACGCCAAGGCCCATCCGGGCAAGCTGAACTACGGCTCGTGGTCGGTGGGCAATCCGGTGCACCTGGGCTCCGAGCTGTTCGAGAGCGTGACGGGCACGCAGATGGAGCACGTGATCTTCAAGGAGACCACGCAGCTCTACACCTCGGTGGCCACGGGCGACATCGACTTCGCACTCGGCAGCGCCGGCACCGCCGGCCCGCTGTACCGCGCGGGCAAGCTGCGCCTGCTGGCCTTTGCCGCCAACAAGCGCTCTGCCGACTTCCCGGACATCCCGACGGTGGCCGAATCGGGCGGCCCGAAGGACTTCGAGGTCACCGGCTGGAACGTGATCGCCGTGCCGCCGGGCCTGCCCGCAGCCACCACGGAGAAGCTGCGCAAGGATCTGGCCGAGATCCTCAAGGACAAGGACTTCGTCGAGCGCTTCAAGACCTTCGGCTACGAGTCCTTCCCGACCACGCCCGAGCAGTTCCAGGCCACCGTCAAGGCGGAGACCCAGCGCTTCGGCGACGTGATCCGCAAGGCGAACATCACGCTGGACTGAGCGCCGCGAACCTCCAGGAGACAACACCATGACCCCATCTCTCGTGCCGCGCCGTGCGGCACTGCTCGCCCTGTCGGCCCTGGCCGCCCTCGGTCTGGCAACGCAGGCCCAGGCGCAGGCGCAGGACGCCGCCAAATGGCCCACGCGCACCGTGCGGCTGATCACGCCTTACCCCACCGGCGGCGCGCCCGACACCATCGCCCGCGTGCTGGCCGAGAAGCTCTCGCGCAAGTGGGGCCAGTCGGTCATCGTGGAGAACCGGCCCGGCGGCAACGGCTTCATCGCGATCGACGCGTTCAAGCGCGGCGCCAAGGACGGGCACGACCTGATCCAGCTGGACAGCGTGCACATCGCGGCCTACCCGTACCTGTTCAAGAAGCTGCCGTACGACCCGGCCAAGGACTTCGACGTGCAGGCGACGCTGTGGAAGGCCTACATGATGTTCGTGGTGCCGAGCACCAGCAAGTACAAGACCGTGGGCGACGTGATCGCCGACGCGAAGGCCAACCCCGGCAAGATCGACTACGGTTCCTGGTCGATCGGCAACCCGGTGCACCTGGGCATGGAGGAGTTCCAGCGCCTGACCGGCACCACGATGCAGCACGTGGTCTACAAGGAGACCTCGCAGCTCTACACGGCCGTGGCCACGGGCGAACTGCCGGTGACCCAGGGCACGGCGGGCACCACCGGGCCCATGTACAAGGCCGGCAAGGTGCGTTTTCTGGCGGTCAGCGCGCCGCAGCGCCTGTCGGCCTATCCCGACGTGCCGACCGTGGCCGAGGCTGGCGGACCCAAGGACTACGAGGTCAGCGGCTGGAACGTGATCGCCGCGCCCAAGGGGCTGCCGGTCGCCGTGGGCGACAAGATCCGCGCCGACATCGCCGAGGCCGTGGCCAGCAGCGATGTACAGGACCGCTACGCCACGCTGGGCTATGTGCAGCTGTCGCTGGACCGCGCGAAGACCGAGGCCTTCATCCAGTCCGAGTCCAAGCGGCACGAGGCCATCATCAAGCGCGCCAAGATCGAATTGGAATGAGAGCAACACCATGAGCAAACCCACCACTGGTCCTTTCGAGAAGACCGCCGGCTGGATGGACTGGTACACCGGTCCGTCCCGCCCCAGGTTCCAGCTGCCGGCCGGCGCAGTCGATGCGCACTGCCACGTGTTCGGCCCGGGCGGCGAGTTCCCGTTCGCGCCCGAGCGCAAGTACACGCCCTGCGACGCCAGCAAGGCACAGCTGTTCGCGCTGCGCGACCACCTGGGCTTCGCGCGCAACGTGGTGGTGCAGGCCACCTGCCACGGCGCCGACAACCGCGCCATGGTCGACGCCTGCAAGTCCTCGGGCGGCAAGGCCCGCGGCGTGGCCACGGTCAAGCGCAGCATCAGCGATGCCGATCTGCAGGAGCTGCACGATGCCGGCGTGCGCGGCGTGCGCTTCAACTTCGTCAAGCGGCTCGTGGACTTCACGCCGAAGGACGAGCTGCTGGAGATCGCCGGCCGCATCCACAAGCTCGGCTGGCACGTGGTGATCTACTTCGAGGCGGTGGACCTGCCCGAGCTGTGGGATTTCTTCACCGCGCTGCCCACCACGGTGGTGGTGGACCACATGGGCCGGCCCGACGTGACGAAGCCTGTGGACGGCCCCGAGTTCGCGCTGTTCGAGAAGTTCATGCGCGAGCACACCAACGTGTGGAGCAAGGTGAGCTGCCCCGAGCGCCTGTCCGTCAGCGGTCCCAAGGCGCTGGACGGCGAGCAGGCCGCCTACCGCGACGTGGTGCCGTTCGCGCGGCGCATCGTGGAGCAGTTCCCCGACCGCGTGCTGTGGGGCACCGACTGGCCGCACCCCAACCTCAAGGACCACATGCCCGACGACGGCCTGCTGGTGGACTTCATCCCGCACATCGCGACGACGCCCGAGCTGCAACAGAAGCTGCTGGTCGACAACCCGATGCGCCTGTACTGGCCGGAGGAAAAGTAGCCATGGCCCTGGACAAACCCTACCTGGATGTGCCGGGCACCATCATCTTCGATGCCGAGCAGAGCCGGCGCGGCTACTGGCTGAACCAGTTCTGCATGTCGCTGATGAAGGCCGAGAACCGCGCCCGCTTCAAGGCCGACGAACGCGCCTACCTCGACGAGTGGGCGATGAGCGAAGAGCAGAAGCAGGCGGTGCTGGCACGCGACCTGAACTGGTGCATGCGCACCGGCGGCAACATCTACTTCCTGGCCAAGATCGGCGCGACCGATGGCAAGAGCTTCCAGCAGATGGCGGGCTCCATGACCGGCATGACCGAAGAGGAATACCGCAACATGATGATCAACGGCGGCCGCTCGGTCGAGGGCAACCGCGTGGTGGGCGAGGACGGCGACGCGCAGGCGCACCGCCAGCCGCAGGGCGCGGCAGGAAAGAAGGCTTGAACATGGCACGCATCAGCGCATCCGTCTACACCTCGCACGTGCCGGCCATCGGCGCCGCGATGGACCTGGGCAAGGACCACGAGCCGTATTGGCAGCCGCTGTTCGCGGGCTACGAGCCGTCCAAGCAATGGCTCAAGGACAACAAGCCCGACGTGATCTTCCTGGTCTTCAACGACCACGCCACCGCGTTCAGCCTGGACATGATCCCGACCTTCGCCATCGGCACGGCGGCCGAGTACCAGCCGGCCGACGAGGGCTGGGGCCCGCGCCCGGTGCCCAAGGTGGTCGGCCATCCCGAGCTGGCCAGCCACATCGCGCAGAGCGTGATCCAGCAGGACTTCGACCTGACCATCGTGAACAAGATGGACGTGGACCACGGCCTTACGGTGCCGCTGTCGCTGATGTGCGGCAAGCTGGACCCGAAGGAGGGCGCCTGGCCCTGCCCGGTGATCCCGTTCGCGGTCAACGTGGTGCAGTACCCGGTGCCCAGCGGCAAGCGCTGCTTCCAGCTCGGCCAGGCGATCCGACGCGCCGTGGAGTCGTTCGACCAGCCGCTCAACGTGCAGATCTGGGGCACGGGCGGCATGAGCCACCAGCTGCAGGGCGCGCGCGCCGGCCTGATCAACAAGGAGTGGGACAACAGGTTCCTCGACCGGCTGATCGCCGACCCCGCCGGACTGGCCGAGGTCTCGCACATCGAGTATGTGCGCGAGGCCGGCTCGGAAGGCATCGAGCTCGTGATGTGGCTGATCGCGCGTGGCGCGATGGCCGATGTCGCCGGCGGTCCCGCACCGACGCTGAAGCACCGCTTCTTCCATGTCCCCGCGTCCAACACCGCCGTGGGCCACCTCATCCTGGAGAACTGAACATGACCATCAAAGTAGCCCTCGCCGGCGCCGGCGCCTTCGGCATCAAGCACCTGGACGGCATCAAGAACATCGACGGCGTGGAAGTCGTCTCGTTGATCAGCCGCGACCTGGACAAGACCAAGGAGGTCGCGGACAAGTACGGCATCCAGCACGTCACGACCAACCTCGAAGACAGCCTGGCGCTCAAGGAAGTCGATGCCGTGATCCTGTGCACGCCCACGCAGATGCACGCCTCGCAGACGCTGGCGTGCCTGAAGGCCGGCAAGCATGTGCAGGTGGAGATCCCGCTGTGCGACGTGCTGCAGGACGGCGAGGAAGTGGTGCAGGTCGCCAAGACCAGCGGCCTGGTCGCGATGTGCGGCCACACGCGGCGCTTCAACCCGAGCCACCAGTACGTGCACCAGAAGATCGTGGCCGGCGAGTTCAACATCCAGCAGATGGATGTGCAGACCTACTTCTTCCGCCGCACCAACATGAACGCGCTGGGCCAGGCACGCAGCTGGACCGACCACCTGCTGTGGCACCACGCGGCCCACACGGTGGACCTGTTCGCCTATCAGGCCGGCAGCCCCATCGTGAAGGCCAACGCCGTGCAGGGCCCGATCCACAAGGACCTGGGCATCGCGATGGACATGAGCATCCAGCTCAAGGCGGCCAACGGCGCGATCTGCACGCTCAGCCTCTCGTTCAACAACGACGGCCCGCTGGGCACCTTCTTCCGCTACATCGGCGACACGGCGACCTACATCGCGCGCTATGACGACCTGGTCAACGGCAAGGAAGAGAAGATCGATGTCTCCAAGGTCGATGTGTCGATGAACGGCATCGAGCTGCAGGACCGCGAGTTCTTCGCCGCCATCCGCGAAGGCCGCGAGCCCAACAGCAGCGTGGCCCAGGTGTTGCCCTGCTACCAGGTGCTGCACCAGCTGGAGCAGCAGCTCAACGGCTGACGGCCGGACGGCTGCAAGGCGGCATTGCCGCCCACGGCCCCACTGGCCCGCCTCAGCTGGCGGCAGCCGGTGTGGCCGAGCTTCTCTTGAGGATGCGCCGCACCGTCTCGCGGTTGACGGACCCCATGCCGAACTGCTGGCGCGCGGCGCGCTCCAGTTCGAGCAGGGTCCAGCGCTGCCTGCCTTCCGGCGGCTTGGAGGCGACCAGCTGCATCACGCGCGCCTCGGCTTCCGGCCCATAGCGGCGCGGACGGCCCGAACGTGCCAGGTCGAACACCGCCCGTTCCACCCCCCCTTGCAGATAGGCGGCCCGCGCGCGCCACAGGGCTGTGCGGCCAACTCCCAGCACTTCCAGGATCCGCGCCTCGGGTATGCCCTGGTCGAGGCACCAGAGCACGTGGGCGCGGTTGACCTCGCGGGCGTGGTGAACGCCCTTGCTTCGGATTTGTTCCACAGTCACTCGATCTGCTGGCGTCAATTGCAGTTCGACCTGCCTCATGAGTACATCCTGTATCCGTCTTTCGTTATTGTTTTAATGTATTCAATGAAGCGTGAATTCCATCCTTGCATGGATGAAACAAATTGTTCTCTTCTGAGAAGTCTTCGGGGCGGTCTTCGATGACCTCTTTGTGCATCCGCATTGCAGTGCAGGGTGATCTGCGCCGCAGGGGCAGGGCAGCGGGGCGGCGTTAAGCTCGGCCGCATGCAAACACGCACCATCGGACCCTTCACCGTCTCGGCCATCGGCCTGGGCTGCATGAACCTGAGCCACGCCTATGGCGTGCCGCCTTCGCCCGAACAGGCCGAGCGCCTGCTGCTGGCCGCGCTGGACGCTGGCGTCACCTTGTTCGACACGGCGGCGCTGTACGGCTTCGGCGCCAACGAGGAACTGGTCGGCCGCGTGCTCAAGGCCCACCGCAGCCGCTTCACCCTGGCCAGCAAGGGCGGCATGGCCGGCGTGCGCGGGGAAGACGGCGTCACGCGGCGCGTCATCGATGGCCGGCCCGAGGCGCTGCGCCGCAACTGCGAGGACAGCCTGCGCCGCCTGGGCACCGACGTCATCGACCTGTACTACCTGCACCGCTGGCACAAGGAGGTGCCCATCGAGGACAGCGTGGGCGCGCTGGCCGAGCTGGTCCGCGCCGGCAAGGTGCGCACCATCGGGCTGTCGGAGGTGTCGGCCGCCACCATCCGCAAGGCGCATGCCGTGCATCCCATCACGGCCGTGCAGACCGAGTACTCGCTGTGGACGCGCAACCCCGAGATCGCAGTGCTCGAGGCCTGCCGTGGCATCGGCGCAGCTTTCGTGGCCTTCAGCCCGCTGGCGCGCGCCTACCTGACCGACACGCTGCACGACGTGGCGACGCTGGATGCCAAGGACATCCGCCGGCCCATGCCGCGCTTCGCGCCGCAGAACTACGCGGCCAACCTGCAGCTGCTGCAGCCCTACGTGGCGTTCGCGCGCGAGGTCGGTTGCACGCCGGCGCAATTGGCGCTGGCCTGGCTGCTGCACAAGGCACCGCACATCGTGCCGATCCCGGGCACGACGAGTGTGGAGCACCTGCACGAGGACCTGGGCGCGGCTTCGGTGCGGCTCTCGCCCCAACAGCTGCAGCGCGTGGAGGCGTTGATCGGACAGCACAACGTGGTCGGCCCGCGCTATGCGCCGCAGGCCACGGGCGAGGTCGACACCGAGAACTTCGGCTGAGATAAACCGAAACAAAGCGAAACCGCCGCGAGACCCCTGCGCAAGGGGGCCCCGGCACCATCGCTGCCATGTTCACTTCTCTTCAAGAGGCATGGCGATGAAATCCTGGATCAAACGCAGTCTGGCGGGCCTGTTCGGCGCCGCCGTGGTGGTTGGCAGCCTGTCGGCCTGCGGCCACCGGCCGCACGATGGCGGCTGGAACGCCGCCAGCGCCGAGCAGATGGCCGAGCGCCGCGCCAAGATGGTGGCGCGCGTGGCCGACAAGCTGGAGCTGGACGCCGCGCAGAAGGCCAAGCTCGAGGTGCTGGCCGGCAAGCTGTCCGAGCAGCGCAGCGCGCTGATGGCCGGGGCCCATCCCCGCGAGCAGGCGCAGGCCCTGGTGGCCGGCGAGAAGTTCGACCGTGCCGGCGCGCAGGCGCTGGTGGACCAGAAGGCTGACGCGCTCAAGGCCAAGGCGCCAGAGGTCGTGACGGCGCTGGGCGATTTCTACGACAGCCTGACGCCAGCCCAGCAGCAGAAGGTGCGCGACTTCATGCAGCGCCGGGGCGGCTGGCACCGCGGATGACAATGCGGGTCATGTGGCCCCCACGCTCATCGCTTCGCGCACCGCTGCCCCCCGAGGGGGCGTCTCGACGCCCTCCGGCGGCCGGGCGGCATTGATGCCGCGCATCCTGCTGATCGACGACGACGCCGACCTGGGCGCGCCGCTGGCCGCGTACTTCGCGCGCTTCGAGCTGGAACTGCACCAGGCCATGCACCCAGACGATGGGCTGGCCCGGCTGCGCGCGGGCGGCTTCGACGCCGCCATCCTGGACGTGATGCTGCCGGGCATGGACGGTTTTGCGCTGTGCCGCGCGATCCGCAGGGAAAGCGACCTGCCCGTGCTGATGCTGACCGCGCGCGGCGAGGTCATGGACCGCGTGGTCGGCCTGGAGCTGGGGGCGGACGACTACATCCCCAAGCCCTTCGAGCCGCGCGAACTCGTGGCACGCGTGCAGACCGTGCTGCGCCGTCGCGTGGCGCCTGCGGCGGCGGCGGAAGACGCCCGGCTACGCTTCGACGGGCTGGAGATCGACCCCGTCACGCGCAGCGTCTGGCGCGCCGGCCAGGCGCTCGAGCTGACCGGCACCGAGTTCGAATTGCTGCAGTTGCTGGCGCGCGAGCCCGGCCGCGTCTGGAGCCGCGACGACATCCTCAACCAGCTGCGCGGCCACGAGGCCGAGCTCTACACGCGCGCGGTCGACATCGTCGTCAGCCGGCTGCGCAAGAAGCTCGAGCCGCTGGACGCGATCAAGACGCTGCGCAACGCCGGCTATGCGCTGGCGCTGGCGCCGCGCCCCGGCCGTGGCTGAGGCACGTGTGCGGGGCTGGCACCGGCGCGCGCACCGCGCCATGCGGCATTCGCTGCGGCTGCGGCTGGTCGCGCTGTTCCTGCTGCTGGCGTTGGCGATGTCGGCCAGCTTTCTGTTCGGCATGCAGCGGGCGATCTCCATGGGCTGGCGCGATGCGGTGCGCCCGCTCGCGGCGGACTATGTCGACCGCCTGGTCGCCGAGATCGGCAGCCCGCCGAGCGTGGCGCGCGCGCAGGCCCTGAGCGCGCGGCTGCCGGTCAGCGTGCGCATCGCCGGCCCGTCGGTCAACTGGAAGAGCGAGCCCGACGCAGGCCGCGAGCGCTACCGCGACCGCGACGGGCACGAGCACGAATTCCTGCGCCGCACCACGGCCGACGGGCATGTGGTGGAACTCGGCCTGTCGGTCGCGGCGTGGCAGGACAAGCCGCGCCGCGTCGGCTGGATGACGCTGTCGGTGCTGCTGGTGCTGACCGCGCTGGCCTGGGTCTACGTGCACCGGCTGCTGCGCCCGCTGCGCGACATCGGCGCGGGCGCGCGGCGCTTCGGCGCGGGCGACTTCGCCGAGCCGATCCCGGTGCGCCGGCACGACGAACTCGGCCAGCTGGCCGAAGGCGTCAACACCATGGCGCAGGACATCCACCGCATGCTGGAGGCCAAGCGCGGCCTGCTGTTGGCCATCAGCCACGAACTGCGCAGCCCGCTCACGCGGGCCCGGCTGCACACCGAACTGTTGCCCGAGACGAGCGCGCTGACGCCCACGCGCGAGGCGCTGCTGCGCGACCTGGCCGTGATGCGCGACCTGGTCACCGACCTGCTGGAGAGCGAGCGCCTGGCCGTGCGCCACGCAGCGCTGCAACTGGAGCCGACCGACCTGGCCGCACTGGCGCGCGAGGTGCTCGATGGCCTGGGCGGCGAAGGCGGCACGGCGCCGCGCATGCATGCGGCGGCGGACCTGCCGCTGCTGCCGCTGGACCGCGCGCGCATGCGCCTCTTGCTGCGCAACCTGCTTGGCAACGCGCTGCGCCACAGCGGTGGCGCGGGCGAGCCGCCTGAACTGCACCTCCTGCCCCAGGGCGGCGGCATCCGCCTGCAGGTGCGCGACCACGGCCCCGGCGTGGACGAGGCCGTGCTGCCGCACCTGGCCGAGCCCTTCTACCGGCCGGATGCCGCGCGCGAGCGCAGCAGCGGCGGCGTGGGCCTGGGGTTGTACCTGTGCCGCCTGGTGGCGCAGGCCCATGGTGCCGGCTGGCAGGTGGCCAATGCCTGTCCGGGGTTGGTGGTGCAGGTGGACCTGCCGGCACCGGCACGGGCGTAAAAAAGCCCGCTGGCAGCGGGCTCGTCGAAAAAGCCCGCTCGCGCGGGCTTGGGATCACAGCGTGTCGATGAAGCTGCGCAGCTTGTCGCTGCGGCTGGGGTGCTTCAGCTTGCGCAAGGCCTTGGCCTCGATCTGGCGGATGCGTTCACGCGTCACGTCGAACTGCTTGCCGACTTCCTCCAGCGTGTGGTCGGTGCTCATCTCGATGCCGAAGCGCATGCGCAGCACCTTGGCTTCGCGTGGCGTGAGCGAATCCAGGATGTCCTTGACGACGTCGCGCAGGCCGGCCTGCATGGCGGCATCGATGGGCGCGGTGTTGGCGCTGTCCTCGATGAAATCGCCCAGGTGGCTGTCGTCGTCGTCGCCGATCGGCGTTTCCATGGAGATCGGCTCCTTGGCGATCTTCATGATCTTGCGGATCTTGTCTTCCGGGATCTCCATGCGCTCGGCCAGGATGGACGCATCGGGCTCGAAGCCGAACTCCTGCAAGTGCTGGCGGCTGATGCGGTTCATCTTGTTGATGGTCTCGATCATGTGCACCGGGATGCGGATGGTGCGCGCCTGGTCGGCGATCGAGCGGGTGATGGCCTGGCGGATCCACCACGTGGCGTAGGTCGAGAACTTGTAGCCGCGGCGGTACTCGAACTTGTCGACGGCCTTCATGAGGCCGATGTTGCCTTCCTGGATCAGGTCGAGGAACTGCAGGCCGCGGTTGGTGTATTTCTTGGCGATGGAGATCACCAGGCGCAGGTTGGCCTCGATCATCTCCTTCTTGGCATCGCGCGACGAGGCTTCGCCTTCGTTCATGCGCTTGTTGATGTCCTTGAGCTCGTCCAGCGGCACCACCACCTGGGCCTGGATGTCCATCAGCTTTTGCTGCAGGTCCTGCACCGGCGGGATGTTGCGGCCCATGATCGCCGCCCAGGGCTTGTTCGAGGCGGCCTGCTTCTCGATCCACTTCAAGTCCAGCAGGTGCGAGGCCACCTTGTGGCCCATCTTGTCGCGGCCGCTGAACTCGGCGATGAACTGCTCCTGCGGGTAGCCGCACTTGTCCACGATGATGCGGCGCAGCTCGCGTTCCTTCTTGCGCACGTCGTCGACCTGGCCGCGCAGCAGGTCGCACAGCTTCTCGATGGTCTTGGCCGTGAAGCGGATGGTCATCAGCTCCTCGCTGACGGCCTGCTGGGCCTTCAGGTAGTGCTGCGAGCCGTAGCCTTCCTTGTCGTAGATCTTGTGGACCTTCTCGAACAGCTCGCGCAGGCGGTCGAAGCGCGACAGGGCCTCGTTCTTGAGTTCCTCGAGCTTCTTCGTCAGGGCCTTGGAGCCGCCCTTGCCGTCGTCGTCGTCGGCCGCATCGAATTCGTCGAAGTCTTCCTCGGCCACATAGTCGTCGGCCTCGTTGGGGTTGGAGAAACCGTCGACGATGGTGGAGATGACGACCTTGCCTTCACGGATCTCCTCGCCCAGGCGGAACACCTCGGCCAGCGTGGCGGGGCTGGCGCTGATGGCTTCCATCATGCGCATGAGGCCGCCCTCGATGCGCTTGGCGATCTCGATCTCGCCTTCGCGCGTGAGCAGCTCGACCGTGCCCATCTCGCGCATGTACATGCGCACCGGGTCGGTGGTGCGGCCGAATTCGCTGTCCACGGTGGACAGGGCGGCTTCGGCGGCTTCCTCGGCTTCCTCTTCGGTGGAGCCGGTGGGCGCGTTGTCGGTGATGATCATCGACTCGGCGTCGGGCGTCTGCTCGTAGACGGCCACGCCCAGGTCGTTCAGCGTCGCGATCACGACTTCCAGCGTCTCGGCATCGACCAGCTTGTCGGGCAGGTGGTCGGAGATTTCGCCGTGCGTGAGGTAGCCGCGCGTCTTGCCCAATTTGATCAGGGCCTTCAGGCGCTGGCGGCGCTTGGCCATGTCCTCTTCGGACAGCACGGTCTCGTCCAGGCCGAATTCCTTCATCAAGGCCCGTTCCTTGGCCTTGCTGATCTTCATGCGCAGCGGCTTGACCTTCTCGACCGGCGCGTCGGCGGCTGCCGCCGCAGGCGCTGCGGGCTCTTCGGCGAACTCTTCCTCGATGTCGGACATGTCGTCGGCGACATCGTCCTCGTCCATGCCCTTGGGGGCTGCCTTCTTGGCCGCTGCAGGCTTCTTGGCCGCGGCTGCACTGGCGGCCTTGGGCGGGCGGCCGGGCTTCTTCTTGGTCAGGGTTTCATCGGCCGCGGCGGCGGAAGTGGCGGCGGTCTTGGGGGTCTTTTCCGAAGCGGGTGTCTTGGATGCGGGCACTGTCAGGGCTTTCGTAGGGGACTTGGCGGCGGCCTTCGCGGTGGGCGCTGGCTTGGCTGCAGCCTTTGCGGCAGGTTTGGCGGCGGACGTCTTGACCGGCTTCTCGGACTTCTGGCTTGGCATGGATACACCTCGACACAACGAAAAACGCAAAGGGCAAGCGCCGCTGGAAACCCGGCGCGGGGGCGATGAGGCCAACTCTTCCGTTCGGTTGCGTCAGGAAGAAGCGGCCCATGGGCAAGATATGGGGGCGATCATTTGGAATGCAGCCCTTGCGATGAGATGGCCGGTCGTGCGCGCGTTGGCATCGGTTGGCCGGGCTCGGAGGTACTGCTGTCGCTCTTGCCGCGAGACAAACCGAAGATTATAGCCGACGAGGCGGATTTCAAGCCGCAAGCGACTTCTTGAGTGCCAGCTGCTGCAGGATGAGTTCGCGTTCGCGGCCGATGCGCTCCGGATCGGAGGCGGGTAGCGTCTGCAGGTGGCGGAGTTCTTCGGCGAT
The DNA here is from genome assembly GCF_001422445.1 of Pseudorhodoferax sp. Leaf274. GTDB lineage: Bacteria > Pseudomonadota > Gammaproteobacteria > Burkholderiales > Burkholderiaceae_C > Pseudorhodoferax. The sequence continues at coordinate 175,301 of NZ_LMNA01000027.1, read as the reverse complement.
CACGTCGCGGTGCAGGCGCGTCAAGGTGGTGCGCACGGCGGCCAGAGGCACCTCCTCGATCTCGAAGACCTGGCCCAGCGGCTGCATGCTGTCCTGCGCCACCAGCTTGCGCGCCTCCTGCTCGAAGGGCTGGCCGTGCACGCCGATGTCCAGCGCGGCCCAGGGTTGGGCACCGTGCTCGTGCACCTGCTGGTCGACCCAGCGGAACAGGTCGCCGTAGTCGCCGTCCAGGCCGCACAGCATGTCGTGGTCGGCGTGGGTGAGCTCGTCCCACAGGCCGGTGTTGCGCAGCAGCACCATGGCCACATGGCTGGCGAAGGCCTGCAGGGCGGGGCGGGCGGCGGTGCGGGCACGGCTGGACCGCGGGCGCGGCGCCTCGTCGCCGCGGGCGGGGCGGCGGCGCGGCTTGGGGGCATCGGGCGCGGCACGCGGTTCCCACAGTTCGGACAGCTCGCGCGCGTCCAGCTGGACAAGGTCGGCGAGGTCGCCGAGCAGCTGGCGCTTGAGCGCGCCATCGGGCAGCTGCGCCCACAGTGGCCTGGCGTTGCTGGCCAGGTGGGCGCGGCCTTCGGCGCTGTTCATGTCGCAGCCCTCGCGCGCGGTGTCGACCAGGAAGCGCGACAGCGGCACGGCCTCGCCCACGCTGAGCGCGAACGCCTCGGTGCCGTTCTCGCGGATGTAGCTGTCCGGGTCGTGCTCGGCCGGCAGGAACAGGAACTTCACGCTGCGCACATCGGTGGCATAGGGCAGGGCGCCTTCCAGCGCCTTGCGTGCGGCGCGCCGGCCGGCGGCATCGCCGTCGAAGCTGAACACCACCGCGTCGGTGAAGCGGAACAGCTTTTGCACGTGGTCCGGCGTGCAGGCCGTGCCCAGCGTGGCCACGGCGTTCGGAAAGCCGTGCTGGGCCAGTGCCACCACGTCCATGTAGCCCTCGGTCACGAGCACGTAGCCCATGTCGCGCAGGGCCTCGCGCGCCTCGTACAGGCCGTAGAGCTCGCGGCCCTTGCTGAACACCGGGGTCTCCGGCGAGTTCAGGTACTTGGGCTTCTCGTCGCCCAGCACGCGGCCACCGAAGGCGATGCACTCGCCCTTGACGTTGCGGATCGGGAACATCAGCCGGTCGCGGAAGCGGTCGTAGCGCTTGTCGTCGTCGCTGTCCTCGTGGTGGATCACGAGGCCGCTGTCCACCAGCAGCACGTCGTCGTAGCGCGGGAACACGCTGGCCAGGTGCCGCCAGCCTTCGGGCGCGTAGCCCAGGCCGAAGCGCTTGGCGATCTGCCCCGACAGGCCGCGGCGCTTGCAGTAGTCGATGGCGCGCGGCGACTGGCGCAGCTGCTTGCGCCAGGCTTCGCCGGCTCTCTCCAGCACATCGGTCAGCGTGGCCTGGCGTTCGCGCTGCTCGGCGGCGCGCTGGCGTTCCTGCGGCGTGCTGTCGTCGTCGGGCACGGCCATGCCGACCTGTTGCGCCAGGTCCTGCACGGCCTCGCGGAAGCCCGCGCCGGTGTGCTCCATCAGGAAACCGATGGCGTTGCCGTTCTTGCCGCAGCCGAAGCAGTGGAAGAACTGCTTGCTGGGGCTGACGGTGAACGAGGGCGACTTCTCGCCATGGAAAGGGCACAGGCCCAGGAAGTTGGCGCCACCCTTCTTGAGCTGCACATGGCGGCCCACCACCTCGACCACGTCGACGCGGGCGAGCAGTTCCTGGACGAAGGACTGGGGAATGGCCACGGGGCGAGCTTACACAGGCCGCGGCCTGTCCATGGGGAAAGGGGTCAGCGCGGCGCCAGGCGGATGGCGCCGTCCAGCCGGATCACCTCGCCGTTGAGCATGTCGTTCTCGAAGATGTGCAGCGCCAGACGCGCGTAGTCGGCCGGTGTGCCCAGCCGCGAGGGAAAGGGCACGCTGGCGGCCAGCGCGTCCTGCACCTCCTGCGGCATGCCGAACAGCATGGGCGTGCCAAAGATGCCGGGTGCGATGGTCATGTTGCGGATGCCGGTCTTGGCCAGGTCGCGTGCGATGGGCAGCGTCATGCCGACCACGCCGCCCTTGGACGCGCTGTAGGCAGCCTGGCCGATCTGGCCGTCGTAGGCGGCCACGGAGGCGGTGGAGATCAGCACGCCGCGTTCGCCCGTGGCTTCGGGCGCGTTCCGGCCCATGGCCTCGGCCGCAAGCCGGATCATGTTGAAGCTGCCCAGCAGGTTGACCATCAGCGTCTTCTGGAAGGTCGCCAGGCCATGGGCGCCGTTCTTGCCCACGGTCTTCTCGGCCGGCGCGATGCCGGCACAGTTGACCAGTCCCATCAGCTTGCCCAGTTCCACGGCCTTGGCCACGGCCGCCTGGCCATCGGCCTCCTGGCTCACATCGCAGCGCACGAAAGCGCCGCCGATCTCGCGCGCCAGCGCTTCGCCCTTGTCCAGCTGCAGGTCGGCCACGACCACGCGGCCGCCCTTGGCCGCCAGTGCCTTCGCCGTTCCCTCGCCCAGTCCCGATGCGCCGCCCGTGACGATGAAGACCTTGCCTGCGATGTCCATGTGTGCTCCTTTGGTGGTTGACGTTGACGTAAACGTCAATTATGGCGCCCGCCCAACGACAAGGGCCGCCCGAAGGCGGCCCTTGCAGGACGCTGCGCGGATTACTTGAAGCCCACGCGGTCCAGCATCTGCTGCACCTTGAGCTGGTGCGCCCCGACCTGACCGATCGGGATCGTCTCGGACTTGAAGCCATTGGGCACCATGGCCGCCAGGGCCGGGTTGTCGACCTTCACGCCCTTGGCGGTCGGCCATTCGTTGTTGCCGTTGGCGAAGTAGTTCTGCGCCTCCGGGCTGGCCAGGTACTCGAGCAGCTTGACCGCGTTGTCGCGGTTCTTGGCGTACTTGGCCACTGCGCCGCCGGCGATGTTCAGGTGCGTGCCCCAGGTGCCCTGGTTGGGAAACACCACGCCCACGCGCTCGGCCACGGTGCGGTCGGCCGGGTTGGTGGAGCGGATCATGCGCGCCAGGTAATAGCTGTTGGTCACGCCGACGGCGCATTCGCCGGAGGCCACGGCCTTGATCTGGTCGGTGTCGCCGCCCTTGGGGTCGCGCGCCAGGTTGGCCACGATGCCCTTGAGCCACTCCTCGGTGCGGGTCTCGCCCATGTGTTCCATCACGGCGCCGAACAGGCTCAGGTTGTAGGGGTGCGAACCCGAGCGGATGCAGATCTTGCCCTTGAGCGCGGGCGAGGCCAGCTTCTCGTACGTGTCCACATCGCTGGCCTTCAGCGTCGCCTTGTCGTAGACGATGACGCGGGCCCGCGTGGAAAAGCCCCACCAGGACACGCCGCCGTCCGCCGCCGGCTGCGAGCGCAGGTTGGTCGGGATGGCGTCTTCCAGCAGCTTGGAGCGGATCGGCTGGAACAGGCCGTCGACCTCGCCGCGGTACAGCCGCGCGGCGTCGACCAACAGGATCACGTCGGCAGGCGATGCGCTGCCCTCGGCCTTCAGGCGGGCGATGATGTCCGCATCGCCCGCATCCACCCGGTTGATCTTGATGCCGGTTGCCTTGGTGAAGTTGCTGTACAGCGCCTCGTCGGTCGCGTAGTGGCGCGCCGAATACAGGTTCACGACCTGGTCTTGCGCCAGGGCGGTGCCGGCGGCCAGCAACAGCGCGGCCAGGGAGATGGCTTTCTTCAACATGGGCATCCTCGAACGATGAAGCCGGCGATGTTAAGGCCAACGCGAATCATTCTTGCGCAAATCCCGGGCACAAAAAAAGGCCCCGCATGGCGGGGCCCTTGAAGGGGTTCCTGAACTCCGATGAATTCGAAGAAACCCGAGGAGACAACTCGCGGGAGCCGGCCAGCGCCGGTCTCCCAGAAAAACGAATCAACGCTTCTTGGCGGCAGCGGTGGCCGTCTTGCCTGCGTTCACGGCCGAGGTGGCGACCGCGTTGAAGTTGGCTTCGGCCACGTCGCTGGCTTGCTTGACGGCCTTCTGCACGGATTCCAGGGCGTTGGTGCCGGCGGCGACTGCGCTCTTGAACACGGCCACGGCGGTCTCGGAACCGGCGGGGGCGTTCTTGGCAGCGGTGTCGACGGCCGACAGGAACTTCTTCTGGGCTTCGCCGGCTTGTGCTTCGAAAGCCTTGCCGAATTCAGCGCCGGTGCCTTGGGCGATTTCGTAGACGTGGCGGCTGTAGGCAGCGGTCTTCTCGGCCAGGGGCTGCAGCAGGCTGGCTTGCAGGGCCAGCAGTTCTTGCGCGTCCTTGACCGACAGGGCGGCTTGGGCGGTGTCGGCAGCTTCGGCCAGGGCAGCCTTGGAAGCGGTGACGTTCAGTTCGACCAGCTTCTCCACGCCTTCGAAAGCCTTGGCGGTCAGGCCGAACAGGATGTCGAAGTTGGCTTTGTGGGTCGCAACGATTTGGTCAGCGGTCAGCATGTGAATCTCCAGTTTGAAAAATGGTCGGGATCGTTTGCTGCTCTCCCGCCTCATCCAGTGATGTTGCAGTGCAGCATGGAACGAATTATAGGGATGCACCGCGGGGGTGCAAGCTTTTTTTGCTGCATTGCAACAATCTAGAGCGCGCCTTCTAAACCACGCCGGGCTTGTCCAGCCCGGCTGGCAGAATGCCGCGATGCCTGAGACCGCAGCTTCCGTCCCGGCCCGCGCCCAGCCGCGCGGGCGCGAGGACTTCCGGGTGTTCCGTCCTATCACCACGCGCTGGGCCGACAACGATGCCTACGGCCATGTCAACAACGTCGTTTACTACAGCTGGTTCGACACGGCGGTGAACGCCTACCTGATCGAGCAGGGGGCGCTGGACGTCGAGCGCAGCCCCACCATCGGCCTAGTCGTGGAGACACAGTGCCAGTACTTCGCCCCGCTGGCCTTCCCCCAGGCCATCGAGGCAGGGCTGCGCGTGGCGCGCCTGGGCGGCAGCAGCGTGCGGTACGAGGTCGGCCTGTTCGCGCACGGTGTACCGCAAACGGCTGCCCACGGCCACTTCGTGCACGTGTACGTGGACCGTGCAAGCCGCCGTCCGGTGCCCGTCCCCGAGGCGCTGCGCGCGGTGCTGAGGCCGCTGCTCTGAAAACGGGTTCGGGCCCGCCGGGAGCGTTCCCGTACCGGCCCGAACGGGCCTGCCGTGCGCCATCGCGCGCCAACCAGGCCACAAGCGGTGCTGCGCGTCAGCTGCGCTTGGCGTCGGCCATGGCGGCCACGTGGGCGGCCTTGGCGTCCTTCATGCACACGTCCTTGGTGTTGCCGGCCAGCTCATCGCACTTCTGCTTGGCGGTGTCGTAAGCGGCGTCGGCCTTGGCTTCGGCAACCTTGGCGGTGGCCTTGGCGCTGGGCTTGTACTGCGCATCGAGTTCGGCCTTGGCAATCTTCTCCTTGCCCTTGGCTTCGCTCTGACACACATCCTTGGCATTGCCGGCCAGGCCGTCGCAGCGCTGCTTGTCCGCCTTGTACTCGGCCTCGACGCGGTCCTCGGCGGCCTTGTACTCGTCGCGCGTCATGGCGCTGGCGTGCGATGCCAGCGTGAACGTCATGGCGACACCAAGGGCGGTCAGCGCGTGCTTGATGGTCGTGGCTTGCATGGTGGTACTCCTCGGTTCGTTGGTTGGGTCGGGTTCAGGACTGACTCAGGACTTCTCGAAGAAGAAGGTCGGGTTGCGGCTTTCCCAGTCGCGCACCTGGCGTTCGGCTTCGTCCTTGGCCACGCCATGGCGTTCCTGGATGCGGCCCAACAGCTGTTCGCGCCGGCCTTCGATCACGTCCAGATCGTCGTTCGTGAGCTTTCCCCACTGCTCCTGGACCTTGCCCTTGAACTGCTTCCAGTTGCCTTCGACCTTGTCGTTGTTCATGTCCGATCTCCTTGTGAGTGCGTTCCCTGCGGGTGCTTGGAACGTGAGACCACTGTAGGCAGCGCTGCAGGGCAGCACGGTAGGACGCCCAGGTCTGCCGGCGTAGGCCGAATGCTTCGCGCCGTGCAGAAAAAACCGCACGCCACGCCTGCGACAATGCCCTGTCATCACCCTGAAGCATCGAGCCGGAGACAAGCCCGCGCGGCCCGCCAACCATGATCCTCAGCAGCCTCCTCGACACCGACCTGTACAAGTTCACGATGATGCAGGTGGTTCTGCACCAGTTCCCGGGGGCGCAGGTGGAGTACCGCTTCAAGTGCCGCAACAGCGTGCCCCTGGCGCCCTACGTGAACGAGATCCGCGAGGAGATCCGGCACCTGTGCACGCTGCGCTTCCAGGACGCCGAGCTGGCCTACCTGCGCTCGCTGCGCTTCATCAAGAGCGACTTCATCGACTTCCTGGGCCTGTTCAAGCTCAACGAGAAGTACATCGAGGTCCAGCCGCTGCCGTCGGGCGACATCGAGATCAGCATCCGCGGGCCCTGGCTGCACACCATCCTGTTCGAGATCCCGGTGCTGGCCATCGTCAACGAGGTCTACTTCCGCAACACCGCCGCCGGTGCGCGGCTCGACCTGGGCCGTGCGCGGCTGGAACGCAAGGTGGCGCAGCTGCAGGGCGAAGGCCTGGCGGACCTCAAGATCGCCGACTACGGCACGCGCCGGCGCTTCTCCAAGACCTGGCACGAGGAAGTGCTGCGGCGCCTGTCCGACCGGTTGGGCACCGGCCCCCAGGGCCAGCTGGCCGGCACCAGCAACGTGCTGTACGCCATGAAGCTCGGCCTGACGCCGCTCGGCACCGTGGCGCACGAATACCTGCAGGCCTGCCAGGCGCTCGGCCCGCGGCTGCGCGACAGCCAGGTGTTCGCCTTCGATTCATGGGCCAAGGAGTACCGCGGCGACCTCGGCATCGCGCTGTCCGACGTCTACGGCATGAGCGCCTTCCTGCGCGACTTCGACATGTACTTCTGCAAGCTGTTCGATGGCGCCCGCCACGACAGCGGCGACCCGTTCACCTGGGGCGAGCGGCTGATCGCGCACTACCGCCAGAACCGCGTCGACCCGCATACCAAGACGCTGATCTTCAGCGACGGCCTGACCGTGCCGCGCACCATCGAGCTCTACCAGCGCTTCCGTGGCCGCTGCCAGCTGGCCTTCGGCATCGGCACCAACCTCACCAACGACCTGGGCGACCCGCCGGACCATGTGCCGCTGCAGATCGTCATCAAGATGGTGCGCTGCAACGGGCAGCCCGTGGCCAAGCTGTCGGACACGCCATCCAAGAACATGTGCGATGACGAGAAGTACCTGGCCTACCTGCGCCAGGTGTTCGAGATCGAGCAGCCTGCCGCATGAGGGCAGGGCGGTCCGCCGCGCTGCTGTGGGGCCTGGGGGCGCCCGTGGCTGCGCTGGCGGCCGAGCTGGACGGCCGCAGCCTGGCCGCGTGGTGGGCGCTGCCGTTCGCGGGCGTGCTGCTGTCGATCGCACTGTTCCCGCTGGTCGCGTTGCGCACTTGGCACCACCACTACGGCAAGATCACCGCCGCCTGGGCGCTGGCCTTCTTCGTGCCCTTCGTGCTGGTCTTCGGGCCGAGCCTGGCCGGTGCCAGCCTCGTGCACGCCCTGCTGGCCGAGTACATCCCCTTCATCGTGCTGCTCACCGCGTTGTTCGTGGTGGCAGGCGGCATCCACATCCGCGGCAACCTGCACGGCAGCCCAGCACTGAACACGGGCATCCTGGCCATCGGCGCCGTGTTGGCCAGCATCATGGGCACCACGGGCGCGTCCGTGCTGTTGATCCGCCCGCTGGTCCGCGCCAACGACAACCGCCGGCACAAGGTGCACGTGGTGGTGTTCTTCATCTTCATCGTCTCCAACATCGGCGGCTCGCTTACGCCGCTGGGCGACCCGCCGCTGTTCCTGGGCTTCCTCAAGGGCGTGGAATTTTTCTGGACCCTGCGCCACCTCCTGCCCGAGACGGCGTTCATGCTGGCCTGCCTGCTGGCGCTGTTCCATGCGCTGGACAGCTGGTACTACAAGCGCGAAGGCGTGCTGCCGGTCGACACCACGCCGGACACGCCGCGCCTGGGTTTAGAAGGCGGCATCAACGTCGTACTGCTGCCCGTGGTGGTGGGCCTGGTGCTCATGAGCGGCCTGTGGCAATCGCCCGTGGTGTTCGACGTGGTCGGCACGCCGGTGCCGCTGCCCTCGCTGGTGCGCGATATCGGCCTGGTCGCCGTCACCGTGCTGTCGCTCAGGCTCACTGCCGCCAAGGTGCATGCCGACAATCAGTTCTCCTGGGGGCCGATGGTCGAGGTCGCCAAGCTGTTCGCGGGCATCTTCCTGACCATCATCCCCGTCATCGCGATGCTGCGCGCCGGCACCGAGGGCCCCTTCGCCGCCGTGGTGCGCGCCGTCACCGGGCCCGATGGCCAGCCGCTGCCCGCGATGTACTTCTGGGCCGCCGGCGTGCTGAGTTCCTTCCTCGACAACGCGCCGACCTACCTCGTGTTCTTCAACACGGCGGGCGGCGATCCGCAGCAGCTCATGACGACGCTGGCGCCCACCCTGGCGGCCATCTCGGCCGGCGCCGTGTTCATGGGTGCCAACTCCTACATCGGCAACGCACCCAACCTCATGGTCAAGGCCATCGCCGAGGAGCGCGGCGTGGCCATGCCCAGCTTCTTCGGCTACATGGCCTGGTCCTGCGCCGTGCTGCTTCCCCTGTTCGTGATCGTCACCTTCCTGTTCTTCCTCTGAAAGGCCACCCATGACCAAGCCTGCCGTTCTCGTCGCCCGTGCCGTGTTCCCCGCAGTGCTGGAGCGCCTGGCACAGCACTTCGAGGTGAGCAGCAACCAGTCCGACGCCACCTGGAGCGCCGACGAGCTGGCTGCCCGCCTGGCCGGCAAGCAGGGCGTGTTCACCACAGCCAGCGAGCGCATCGACGCGGCGCTGCTGGCGCGCTGCCCCGATCTGAAGATCGCCGCCAACATGGCGGTCGGCTACAACAATTTCGACCTCGACGCCATGAGCGCGCGCGGCGTGCTGGCCACCAACGCACCCGACGTGCTGACCGAGACCACGGCCGACTTCGGCTTCGCGCTGCTGATGGCCACCGCCCGGCGCATCGCCGAGAGCGAGCATTACCTGCGCGCCGGCCAGTGGACCAAGTGGAGCTACGACCTCTTCGCCGGCAGCGACGTGCATGGCGCCACGCTGGGCATCCTGGGCATGGGCCGCATCGGCCAAGGCATCGCCCGCCGCGGCGCGCACGGCTTCGGCATGAACGTGGTCTACCACAACCGGTCGCGCCTGACGCCCGAGCTGGAGTCCGCCTGCAAGGCCCGCTACGTCGGCAAGCAGGAGCTGCTGCAGCAGGCAGACCACCTGGTGCTGGTGCTGCCGTACTCGCCGGCCTCGCACCACGCCATCGGTGCGGCCGAGCTGGCGCAGATGAAGCCGACCGCCACGCTCATCAACATCGCGCGCGGCGGCATCGTCGACGACGCCGCGCTGGCCGCTGCGCTCAAGGACAGGCGCATCGCGGCCGCCGGCCTGGACGTGTTCGAGGGCGAGCCCTCCGTGCACCCCGGCCTGCTGGACGTGCCCAACGTGGTGCTGACCCCGCACATCGCCAGCGCCAGCGTGCCGACCCGCCTGGCCATGGCCAACCTGGCGGCGGACAACCTGATCGGCTATCTCGTGCACGGCAAGCCCCTGACGCCACTGAACGCCGCCGCACTGCATGCCTGAACTTCTTCCTGCGGCGTGGGCCACCTGGCTGCTGCTGGGCCTGGCGGCGCTGAACGTGGTGCTGCTGGTGCTGCTGCTGAGCCGGCCGGCCGGCCGTGCGGCCGAATTCGACGACATGGTGCGCACCCACGCCGAGCGCACCGAGCGCAACCTGCGCCAGGAGTTGGCCGACAGCGCACGCGGCGGCCGGCAGGAAAGCGCCCAGGCCTTCGCCACGTTCCAGCGCACGCTGCTGGCGCAGGGGGCCGAGGCCACGCGCACGCAGAACGCCCAGATCGACGCGCTGGCCCAGCAACTGGCCGTGCTGCAGAAGTCGCTGGCCGACACGCTGGCCCAGCAGTTGCTGGGGCTTTCGGAATCCAACGCCCGGCGCCTGGCCGAGGTGCGCGCCACCATGGAGACGCAACTGGCGCAGCTGCAGGCCAGCAACGCCGGCAAGCTCGACGAGATGCGCCGCACGGTGGACGAGAAGCTGCAGACCACGCTGGAGACGCGGCTGGGCGAAAGTTTCCGCCAGGTGGCCGAGCGGCTCGAACAGGTCTACAAGGGCCTGGGCGAGATGCAGACGCTGGCCCAGGGCGTGGGTGACCTCAAGCACCTGCTCAGCAACGTGAAGACGCGCGGCATGTTCGGCGAGGCGCAGCTGGCCGCGCTGCTCGAACAGGTGCTGGCGCCCGGGCAGTACGCAGAGCAGGTGGCAACGAAGCCCGGTACGCGCAACGTGGTGGACTTCGCCATCCGCCTGCCCGGGCGTGGCGACGACGGCGCGCCGGTCTGGCTGCCGATCGACGCCAAGTTTCCCAACGAGGACTACGAGCGCTTGCTCGACGCCCAGCAGCGCGCCGACGCGTTGGCGGTCGACAGCGCGGCCCGCGCGCTGGAAGGCCGCATCCGCCTGGAGGCCCGCGCCATCGCCGAGAAGTACGTCGAGCCACCGCACACCACCGATTTCGCGATCCTCTTCCTGCCCACCGAAGGCCTGTATGCCGAGGTGCTGCGCCGGCCCGGGCTGGTCGAGGCGCTGCAGCGCGAGCACCGCATCACCATCGCCGGGCCGACCACCTTGCTGGCCATGCTCAATGCGCTGCAGATGGGCTTTCGCACGCTGGCGCTGGAAAAGCGCAGCAGCGAGGTCTGGCAGGTGCTGGGCGCCGTCAAGAGCGAGTTCCAGAAGTTCGGCGGCGTGCTGGCCGATGTGCGGCGCCAGACCCAGACCGTGCTCAACACGCTGGACAAGGCCCAGACCCGCAGCAACGTGCTGAACCGGCACCTGCGCGACGTGGAGGCGCTGCCCGGCACGCAGGCATTGCTGCCGCAGGACGACGCCGAGAACCCATGACGGGCCGCGAACTGCTGCGCCTGATCGGCGCCCAGGTCTGCCTGCACGCCGCCATGGCCGGCATGCGCCTGGCCGCGCCGCTGCTGGCGCTGCAGCAGGGCTACAGCCCGGCGGCCGTGGGCCTGCTGATCGCGCTGTTCGCGCTGACCCAGGTGTTCCTGGCGCTGCCGGCCGGCCGCTTCGCCGACCGCCATGGCCTGAAGCGGCCGATCGCGCTGTCTGCGGCCGCCGCCTGCATCGGCGTGCTGCTGGCGCTGGCGTGGCCCAGCTTCACGGCCATGTGCGTGGCCGCCTTGATGACGGGGGGCGCCACCGGTGCCACCGTCATCGCGCTGCAGCGCCACGTCGGCCGCTCCGCCCACGACACCGGCGAGCTCAAGCGCATGTTCAGCTGGCTGGCCATCGCGCCGGCCGGCGCCAACTTCCTCGGCCCGTTCGCGGCCGGGCTGCTGATCGACCATGCGGGCCGCGCGCCCGCCGACCTGCTGGCCTTCCGTGTGTGCTTCGGCGCGCTGGCGCTGCTGCCGCTGGCCTGCTGGCTGCTGGTGCGGCGCGCGCCGGAGTTGCCCGCCAGCCCGCCGCCCGACGGCAGCGCGCCCACACGCGCCTGGGACCTGCTGCGCGAACCGATGTTCCGCCGCCTGCTGTTCGTGAACTGGCTGCAGTCGTCCAGCTGGGACGTGCACGCCTTCGTGCTGCCCGTGCTGGGCCACGAGCGTGGCATGGGCGCCGCCGTGATCGGCACGCTGCTGGGTGCCTTCGCCATCGCCGCCGCGGCGATCCGGCTGGTGCTGCCGCTGATCGCGGCGCGCACCACCGAGCGCGGCGTGATCTTCACCTCCACCGTGGTCACGGCCACGGTGTTCGCGGTCTATCCGTTCCTGTACTCACCCTGGCTCATGGGCCTGTGCTCGGTGGTGCTGGGCTTTGCGCTCGGCGCGGTGCAGCCCATGGTCATGAGCCTGCTGCACCAGCTGACGCCGCCGCACCGGCAGGGCGAGGCGCTGGGCCTGCGGCTCATGGTCATCAACGCATCGAGCGTCGCCATGCCGATGATGTTCGGCTCGGTCGGCGCGCTGATCGGCATCGGCGGCGTGTTCTGGATCGTGTGCGGCGTGCTCGCGCTGGGCGGGCGCGCCGTGCTGGGCCTGAAGATCGAGCCCGCCGATCACAAGGCGTAGAAGGCCTGGATCGCGGCCCAGGCGTCTTCGGGCTGGTCCACGTAGCTGAACAGCTTGAGGTCGTCCGGCGAGATCGCGCCTTCCTCGATCAGCACCTCCAGGTTCAGCAGCCGCTTCCAGTAGCTGGAACCGAACAGCACGATGGGCACGGCCTTGGCCTTGCCGGTCTGCACCAGCGTGAGCACCTCGAACAGCTCGTCCAGCGTGCCGAAGCCGCCCGGGAAGGCCACCAGCGCCTTGGCGCGCATCATGAAATGCATCTTGCGCAGCGCGAAGTAGTGGAACTTGAACGACAGGCTGGGCGTGATGAAGCGGTTGCCGCTCTGCTCGTGCGGCAGCGCGATGTTCAGGCCCACGTTGGCCGCGCCGGCCTCGTGGGCGCCGCGGTTGGCCGCCTCCATGATGCCGGGGCCGCCGCCGGTGCAGATCACCAGGCGCTCGGCCGCGGGGCGGCTCGCGCTGTCGCGCGCCACCAGTGCGGCGAAGCGCCGCGCCTGGTCGTAGTACTGGGCGTTGCGCATGCGGCGCTCGGCCAGTTTCAGCGCCTTGTCGTCGCCGCTGCTGCGCGCCGCGGCCAGTTCCAGCTCGGCCTGCTCGGGCGCCGGGAAGCGGGCGCTGCCGAACACCACGATGGTGTTCTCGATGCCCTGCGCCTGCTGCTCCAGGTCGGGCTTGAGCATCTCCAGCTGGAAGCGGATGCCGCGCGTTTCGCGGCGCAGCAGGAATTCGGGGTCGGCGAATGCGAGGCGGTAGGCATCTGCCTGCAGCGGCTGGCCCTGGTCGGCGGAGGCCTGCAGCTGGGCCCAGGCGGCCGCCATGTCCACGCTGCGCTTGTCGAGGGTGTCGGTGTTTTCCATTGGCGCAGATTGTGCCGGCAAAGCCTGGGGCACCGGGGTGGCCGCCAGGCTGGCTTTTCGCGGCGCAGCCGTCCTACGCGCGCATCGGCTGATGCCGACAGTGCCGGCCCTGCAGGGCGCCCATCATTCGTCCAGGCCGCAGCGGCAGTGCCGCAGGCCTTCCACCAATCTGTCAGGAAAGGACATTCACCATGAACAAGAACCAAGTTTCCGGCCGCGTCGAACAAGCCAAGGGCGCCGTGAAGGAAGTGGCTGGCAAGGTCACGGGCAATGCCAGCCTGGAGGCCGAAGGCAACGTGCAGAAGAACATGGGCAAGGCCGAGAAGCACCTGGGCGACGCCCGCGAAGGTGCCAAGGACAAGGCCAAGGACGCCATCGACAAGCTTTGAGGAGCACAGCATGAACAGCACCAAGCACATCACCTCGCGCGCAGCCGGCCTGCTCGCCGCCAGCGCCCTGGCGCTGGGCCTCGTGGCCTGTGGCGAACGCGTCGACACGGCCGGTATGAAGCCGGCCGAGCCCACCGTGGGCCAGCGCGTCGACTCCGCGGTGGAGCGCACCGAGAACGCCGCCGGCAACATGGCGCAGAACGTCGAACGCAAGATCGACGATGCCACCATCACCGCCTCGGTGAACGCCAGCCTGGCCAAGGACCCCGATCTGTCGGCTATGAAGATCAACGTGGACACCAAGTCCGGCGTCGTCACACTGAACGGCCCGGCACCCACGCCGGCCGCCAAGGACCGTGCAACCAGCCTGGCGCAGGCCGTGCAGGGCGTGGCCGGTGTCAACAACAACCTGGAAGTGCGGGCGGGCTGACCGCCGTCAACGCCACCTTCTCCTCCACCAAGCCGCTTTCGAGCGGCTTTTTTCATGGGCCGCGCCGCGTACGCGCGTAGAGTCGGGCGCAATGCGCATCCTGCTGACCTCCGACCTGCACTACAAGCTGCGCCAGTACGACTGGCTCTTCCAGAGCGCGGCGCAGTTCGATGCAGTGGTGGTGGCTGGCGACCACATCGACGTGGTGTCCGCCGTGCCCGGCGAGGTGCAGGTGGCCGCGCTGTCGACCACGCTGGTGCGCCTTTCCACGCTGGTGCCGGTGCTGGCCTGCTCGGGCAACCACGACCTCAATGCCCGCAACGCCGCCGGCGAGAAGACGGCCGACTGGCTCGACGCCCTGCGCGGGCCGCGCCTGGCGGTGGATGGCGACAGCGTCTGCATCGCAGGCACGCTGTTCACGGTCTGCCCGTGGTGGGACGGGCCGCATGCCCAGGCCGAGGTCCAGCGGCAGATCGAGGCCGCCGCCTTGCGCCGCGGCAAAGCCGAGGCGGGGCGCTGGGTCTGGGTCTACCACGCACCGCCCGAAGGCGGCCTTAGCTGGACCGGCCGGCGGCATTACGGCGATCCCTTGCTGCCCGCGCTCATCGCGCGCCACCGCCCCAGCGCCGTGCTGTGCGGCCATATCCACGAGGCCCCGTTCAAGGCCGGCGGTGCCTGGGCAGAACGCATCGGCGCCACCTGGCTGTTCAACGCCGGCCGGCAGATCGGCGACGTGCCGGCCCGCATCGAGATCGACTTGGCCGCCGGCACGGCGACCTGGGTCTCGCTGGCGGGCGTCGAGACGCTGGTGCTGGAGGACCTTCAGTAGTCGGGGACGTCGGGGCGTTCGGACCCTGTCTCCTGGCGCGGTGCCGGCTGCAGCTCCATGAGCCGCGCCAGCACCTGGTCCATCAGCGCCAGGTGGGTGCCGGTACCGGCGTACTGCTGCTGCAGGTCGACAAGGTAGGCCGTGACGGTCTGCAGCCGGCGCGCCAGCAGCTGGGCGATGGCCAGCGTGAGGGCCGGGTCGCTGCGCACCGCTGCGCCGGCCGGGTGGATGACCTGCACCACGCTGTCGCAGGCGGCGATCACGCTGGCCGTGGCCGGCGTGTCCAGCAGCGGCGCGATCTCGCCCAGGAAGGCGCCGGGCTCACGCACCTGCACGATGCGCACACCGGCGCGCACGATGTCGAACGCGCCCTGGCGCAGCACGTACAGGTGGTCGCTGCGCTCGGCTTCCTGGATCAGCACGGTCCCGGCGGGAACCTGCCGTTCGGGCCAGGAAGAAGCGTCGGAAGAGGGATGGAGCATGGCCTCGATTCTGAGGCCCACGCGCCATCGGGTCTACGCGACCGCTGCTTCCATGGCCGGCGGTGCAGGCTGCGCCCCCGCCTGTGCGCCCATCTGCGCGATCACATCGTGCACGAAGCGCAGCTTGCGCAGCGCCTGCTCGCTGAGCGCGAACGGGTAGGCATCGTCCTGGCCCAGGCTGCGGTTCAGGCTGTTGAGCAGCAGGGTGACAGGCACCCACTGCGCAATCCATGTGTCGAAGCTGGTCCCGCTCTCCTCGAACGGATCGGCCGGGCGGCTCGGGCGCGCGCCATCGGCGCTGGGCAGCACGATGCGCGTGCGGTAGGAGGCCGCGGTTTCCAGCAGGTCGACCATGTGCAGGTAATGGGCCCAGGTCTCGGCCCAGTCTTCCCACGGATGCGCCGCCGCATAGGCGCTCACGAAGTTCGGGCGCCAGTCGGGCTTGTTGTCGCCGGCCGCGTAGTGCGACTGCAGCGCCTGCATGTAGTCCTGGCTTTCGTCGCCGAACAGCGCACGGAAATCGGCCAGCCGGTCCGGATGGTCGCGCACCAACTGGTCCCAGTAGTAGTGGCCGGACTCGTGCCGCAGGTGGCCCAGCAGCGTGCGGTAGGGTTCGAACAGCTGCACGCGGCGGCGCGCGCGCTCGTCGTCGTCGGCTTCTGCCACGTTCAGCGTGATCACGCCGGCCGCATGGCCGGTCATGACCGGTGCCTGCCCGGGCAGATCGGCCATGAACTGGTAGACAGGGCCTTCGCTCGCGCGCGGGTCGGCCAACTTCAGGCGCAGCAGCGTGTAGAGCAGGCGCCGCTTGGCCGTCTCGATGCGGACCCAGCGCGGCACGTTCTCCGGCACCGACAGGTCGGGCAGGATGCGCGTCTGGCGGCACGACATGCACAGCGGATTGGGGTCGTCGGCGGCCACGGTGAAGTTGCAGGCCTGCCACTGCGTCTGGTTCTGGCACAAGCGGTACTGCAGCGGGGACCCGCCGTCGCTGGCGCTGCGCACCTGCCACAAAGGGGTAGGGAGCGGCGCCTGCGGGTCGGGCTGCGCGTCCAGGGGCGGAGCGGGTGCCGGCTCGATGGCCGTGACGGCCATGCGCTCGGGCACGAAGGCGAGGGCACTGCCGCATTGCAGGCATTGCACGTTCTCGAAAAACACCGGGTGACCGCATTGGTCGCAACTGAAGATCTGCATGGAGTGCCCTGAATGGACGTCACACGAAAAACGGGCGCACACCGTGGTGCGCGCCCGTCATGGCTGAGTGCGTGCTGACGCGGGTGCTCAGGGCCGCACGGTCAGCGTGTTGCGCACGTCGCGCACGCCCTTCACGTCCCGTGCCAGGCGTTCGGCCTGCATGCGCTCGGTCGTGGACTTGGCGAAGCCCGACAGCGCGACGGTGCCGTTCAAGGTCTGGACGTTGATGGCGCCGGCGTCGACGGTCTTGTCCTCGACGAACTTGGCCTTCACCGCGGTCGTGATGGCAGCGTCGTCGACATAGGCCCCCACGGACTGCTGGTCGCGCGCCACGGCGCAACCGGTGATGGTGGCCACGCTCAGCGCGGCGGCGAGGACGAGTGCGACGGGACGCAGGGTGGTAGGTGTGCGCATGGAAAGCTCCTGTGGTGGTTTGTTGTGGTGCTGGAACATGACGTCGGCAAGCTGCACGAGGCTTGTCGCACGGTTCACGCGGCGTCTGCGCGGGGGCCCGATGCCACCGCTGCAGCCGTGCGTGGGATTTCCCCCTCGCGAGGATCGTTGTCTCCACTGAGCGGCGTGGCGACGAATGAGCGTGCCGTGGCCTTCAGGTCGGACGATTTCATGAGCGCAAATGCGACGCCGGTCAGCGGCAGCAGATGCCAAACGCGCAACAGGGCCAGCGCAGCACCTGCGCCCGCCGCCATGCCGACGAGCCGGTAGGGCTTGTCATCGGCATAGTCCTGCAAGGCGGGCCGCGCGAAGTCGACCGCGTTGTGGATCGGGTGCGAATGCCACCAGACGCGTGCCGCGCGGCGCATGCGGGGCACCATGCCCTGCTGCTGCGCCAGTTCCGGGTCTTCGGCAGGAAGTCCGGGGCGGCGGCGGCGCGCCAGTTGGCGCGCCAGCGCGTTGCGTGTCAGCTCCAGCCGCTCGCGTGGCGTGGGCTGGGTCGCCAGTTCAATGGTGTCCATGGCTGCCTTCTCCTGCAGTGCGCAACAGGCCGATGTCGGCGGCCATCTGCCGGCGCAGCTCGGCAAAGCGTTCGCCGGGCGAGGGGCGCCGGCTGGCCAGCAAGGCCAGCAGCGTGATGAGCAATGCGGCTCCGGGCACAGCGGCCAGGCCCCAGTGGAACTGCCCGTGCAACAGGCCCAGCATGGCGGCCACGCCGGCCAGCAGCACGAACATCAGTCCGAACACACCGGCCACGGCCAGGGACAGCAGGCGCACCTTGAGGTCGCGCCCGGTGGCGGACACCTCTTCGCTGGCCAGGGCTACATATGCGGACAGGTGATCGACCACGAGGTCGGGCCGTGACACCACGGTGGAAAAGATGGGGTGCAGCATCGTCGTGCAGGGCGCTAGGGCGTGTGCCGTCGGCTCAGTACTGGCGGTGCTTGGTGTCGTCGCGGCGCTTGCGCGTCGTCGCCAGGGCCAGCGCGGCAATGATCGCGCCCGCTGCGGCAGCGATCAGGATCGCGCGCACCGGCTGGTCGGCCACATAGCGCTCGGTCACGGCCGCGCACTGGCGCAGCGACTGCTGGGCGCGCGCACCGGTGTGCGAGGCCAGGTCGATGCCGCGGTGTGCCAGCTTCTGCGCGCCGTGCGCAATATCCTCGATGGCCGGGTCGATGCGGCTGCGGGCGCGGCGCACTGCGCTGTCGGCGCCTTCCAGTGCGTGGTGTGCCAGGTCGCGGGTCGACTCCACCGCGTCATGGGCCGACTGCATGACCTTGTCGGACAGTTGGCGGGTCAGTTGGTCGGCTTCGCGGGACAGGCCGTTGTGCGTGCGGATGTTCATGGAATTTCCTTGTGTTCGAGGGAAGAGGCGGATGCGGCGTTGGGCGGCCGGCGGGCCGGGGTGCTCGGGAAGACGGCGGCGCCGGCCGGCCTGGCTGCTAGTTGCGACGCACCATGCTGACGACGAAGCCGACGATGGCCATCACGGCGAAGATGAAGAACAGGATCTTGGCAATCTCGACCGCGCCGGCAGCGATGCCGCCAAAGCCGAAGACAGCGGCAATCAGTGCGATCACCAGGAAAACGACCGAGTAGTGCAGCATGTCAGACTCCTTGTGGCTGTTGGGAAGGGCCATCGTTGTGGCCTGGTCACGAGCTTAAGGAGAGCGGTTGCGCAGACCGATCAGCGGCCGGCGGCTCGCACCGTCGGTTGCAGTGCGCTCGCTGTGTAGGAGGCAGCCGACCGGGGCTGCCGCAAGGCGCTCAGGCCCCGGCGCGGGGTGGGCGTGCGCCCACCGGCAGCGTTGCCGACACGCGCGTGCCCTGGCCCAGGGTGGAGCTGATGGCCAGGCGTCCGCCGGCTGCTTCCACGCGGTGCCGCATGCCGGCCAGGCCGTGGCTGGCAGCCGGTGCCGTGCGGCTGGTGTCGAAACCTTCACCGTCGTCCTGCACCTCCACCGTCACGTGGCTGCCGTAGTTCTGCACGCTCACGTGCACCTGCTTGGCGCGCGCGTACTTGCCGATGTTGGTCAGCGACTCCTGCACCAGCCGGTACACCGTCAGCTGCGCGGCCTCGTCGAGCTCGACATGCTCGAGGTTGGTGGTGACGGGCAGCACCGAGCGCTCTCCGAACTCGCGCGCGAGGATCTCCAGCGAGGTGACCAGGCCCAGGTTGGTCAGCGAGGAAGGGCGCAGGTCTTCGATGATGCGGCGCTTGAGCGCAATGCCGCTGTTGAGCGTGTCGGTCAGGTGCTGGATGCGTTGCAGCGCGTCGGGCGAGTCCGCGCCCAGCCGCGACTTGAGGCGCGCCACATCGAGCTTGGCGGCCGTCAGCAGCGCGCCGAGTTCGTCGTGCAGTTCGCGCGCAAGGTGTCCGCGCTCGCGCTCGCGCACCTCCTGCAGGTGGGTGGCCAGCTCGGCCAGGGTGGCCGTGCGTTCCTTGACCTGCTGGCCCAGCAGGTCGCGCTCGCGCTGCAGGTCTTCCTGCACGCGCTGGTCGACCGCCTGCAGCCGGCGCGTCTGGCGCAGGTACATGTAGAAGGCCAGCAGCCCGACCATGGCCACGAGCGCGATGCCGATGCGCGACAGCTGCAGCGCCTGCGTGATCTGCGCCTCGCCCGCCGCCTGGCGCAGCATCGCGGCCTGCAGCAACTGCGCCGACTGCTCGCGGATGGCGTTCATGTGCTCCTGGCCGACGTCGGTGCTGAGCACGAACTTCCAGGCGTCCTCGTGCCCCTGCTTGCGCAGCCGCACGCTGACGTCCATCTCGGCCAGCTTGCGCTGCACGTTGCGCGAGAGTTCGGCGAACAGGTCCAGCTCGCGGGGGTGCTGCAGGTACAGGCTCCGCAGTTCGTCCAGGTTCTGCGCGATGACCGAGGTGGCACTCTCGTAGGGTTCGAGGTAACGCACATCGCCCGTCAGCAGATAGCCGCGCTGGCCGGTCTCGGCATCCAGCATGTGCTGCAGCAACTGGGTGACACCGCTGCGTGTCTGCTGCACCTGGGTCATGCTGGACAGCGCGGCCATCGACCGGCTGTGGCCGGTCTCGTTGATCGCGATGAGCACGGCAGCGGCCAGGATCGCCAGCGGCAGGCTGACAGCCATCGTCGGGATGGAAAGCCAGCGCGGACGTGCGAAGCGCAGCACGCGTCAGCCCCCCGCGCTCACGCGCGAGACGACTGCTCGACGCAAAAATCGATCAGCGCATCGATCTCGTTGGATTTGTCGAACACCGCGTCCACGCCCAGCTGCGCGCAGCGCTTGCGGATGTCGGGGGTGGCGTAGTTGGACAGCACCACGAGCTTCTGGCTCGGCGTGCGGTCCTTGCATGCATGCAGGATGCCCAGGCCGCTGCCCTGCTTGAGGAACAGGTCGACGATGGCGAGGTCCCATTGCGGACCATTTTCGGTAAGCCAGGCTTTGCCCTCGTTTTCGGTCTCGGCACTGCCGACCGCCAGAATGTTCGCCAGTTCCTCCAGGGTCGCGATGAGGTTCTCGCGGATGGTGGGGTTGTCTTCGACGATGTATGTTCTGAGCGCCACGGTGGTTCGGGTTCTGGCCGCGGGAGCAAGGTGCATCCGCGCTCGCAGGATTGTGCCAGCGCAGCATGGGGCAAGGCGTAGGAGGTTGCCTACACATGGCGCGTTTGTGTTCCGGGTATACACCCGGGTCCATCACACACGCCCGATGATGGAGGCTGTCGCCATCAGCTCTTCGAGCAGCGCCAGCGAGACCTTGCCCGAGACCGCGTAGGGATCGAGTTCGGCCCTCTCCGAGTACTTGAGCAAGATGGAGTGGTTGAGCCGGTTCAGGTTCACCTGTCCCATCGTCCAGCCACCGAAGCGCCGCTCGCTGATCTCCTCGAAGTGCAGCAGCGCGACGTCCTGGTGGCGCGGGTCTTTCTGGATGTGGCCGAACAGCTCGCTCACGGCCATGCGCCCGCCTTCGATGGCCTGCAGGAAGATGCCGCCGCCATAGCAGAGGATGCCGGTGATGCCGCAGCTCGGGTTGTGTTCGCGGGCCTGGGTCAGGATCGCCTCGATGGCCCCCGGGCTGGTGTCCACGGCGCGGCTGGCATAGAGCAGGCGGACGAGCATGTTTACTTCCGGTTGGGGATCAGCGCGAGGAATTCGCGGCGCAGGTTCGGGTCCTTGAGGAACACGCCGCGCATGACCGAGTTGATCATCTTGCTGTCCATGTCCTTCACGCCGCGCCAGGCCATGCAGTAGTGGCTGGCCTCCATCACGATGGCCAGGCCATCGGGCTGCGTCTTGTCCATGATCAGGTCGGCCAGTTGCACCACGGCCTCTTCCTGGATCTGCGGGCGGCCCATGATCCACTCGGCCAGCCGCGCGTACTTGGACAGCCCGATCACGTTGGTGTGTTCGTTGGGCATCACGCCGATCCAGATGCGGCCGATCACCGGACAGAAGTGGTGCGAGCAGGCGCTGCGCACCGTGATCGGGCCGACGATCATGAGCTCGTTCAGGTGCTCGGCGTTCGGGAACTCGGTGATGCTGGGCGGCTTCACGTAGCGGCCGCGGAACACCTCGTTGACATACATCTTGGCCACGCGGCGCGCGGTGTTGTCGGTGTTGTGGTCGCGCTCGGTGTCGATCACCATGCTGGAGAGCACGCCCTCCATCTTCTTCGTCACCTCGTCGAGCAACTGCTCGAGCTCGCCGGGTTCGATGAACTCGGCGATGTTGTCGTTGGCGTTGAAGCGCTTCTTGGCGGCGTTCAGGCGCTCGCGGATCTTCACCGAGACAGGCGTGCCTTCGTCTTCGGTTGCGGTAGAGGTCAGCGCTGCTGCGCCTGGCGGGTGCATGAGCATCGCGGGATATTAACCCAGGCCTTTTTCGGGAACGGGCTCGCCGCTGGCCGCGCTGGCGTGCAGCAGGTCCTCGAGTTCGGCCAGCGTGCCGGCCTCGTGGATGGGCTTGTCGTCGCGGATGCGCAGCATGCGCGGAAAGCGCACCGCGATGCCGCTCTTGTGCCGCGGGCTGCGCGCGATGCCCTCGAAACCGAGCTCGAACACCAGCGAGGGCACGACGCTGCGCACGGGCCCGAACTTCTCCAGCGTGTTGCGCCGGATCACCGCGTCCACGCGGCGGAATTCGACGTCGGTCAGGCCCGAGTAGGCCTTGGCGAAGGCGACCAGCTGCAGCGCGCCCGGCACGGCCGGCTCCCGGCGCGCGATGGCGTCGAGCACGCCCTGGGCCTCCGCAGCGTCCGCGGGCGTGCGGTTCCATACCGCGAAGGTGTAGTCGGTGTAGACGGAAGCGCGGCGGCCATGGCCGGCCTGGGCGTAGACCAGCACGGCGTCGACGGTCATCGGGTCGATCTTCCACTTCCACCACAGCCCGTCGAGCTTGGTGCGGCCGGTGCCGTAGGCGGCATCGCGGCGCTTGAGCATGAGGCCTTCGACGCTGCGCTCGCGCGATTGCGCGCGGGCCGCCGCAAGTGCAGGCCAGTCGGCCCCCACGACCAGCGGCGACAACCGCAGCACGGGATGGCCGGCCAGCAGCCGCTCCAGCTCCGCACGGCGCGTGCCTTGCGGCTGGGCGCGCAGGTCCCGGCCCTCCCATTCGAGGAGGTCGTAGGCCACGAAGGCCACCGGGGCATCGGCCAGCAGCTTGCGCGGCAGCGTCTTGCGCGCGATGCGCTGCTGCAGCAGTGCGAAGGGCGCGGGCTGTTCGGCCTGCGCCGGCCAGACCAGGATCTCGCCGTCCAGCACCGTGCCGTCGGGCAGGGCGGCGGAGGCGGCCACGATCTCGGGAAAGCGATCGGTCACGAGCTCTTCGCCGCGCGACCAGAGCCAGACCTGGCCCGCGCGCTTGACCACCTGGCCGCGGATGCCGTCGTATTTCCATTCCACCTGCCAGTCGTCCACGGGCCCCAGCCGTGCGGGCAGCTCGTCGAGCGGGGTGTCGAGCTGGTGCGCGAGAAAGAAGGGGTAGGGCTGGCCCGGGTCGGCCGGCGCATGGGGGCCGTCTCCCTCCTGCGCCGCGTGCGTGAGCGCTGCGAAACGCTCGGGCGTGGGCATGCTGCGCGTGTCGGTGTAGCCCATCATGCGCTGGGCCACGCGCTTGGCGTCCACGCCCGCGTGCGCGGCCAGCGCCCGCTGCACGAGCAGCTTGCTCACGCCCACGCGAAAGCCGCCGCTCACGAGCTTGATGAGCAGGAAGCGGCCTTGCGGATCGAGTTCCTGCCAATAGCCGCGCACGCGCGTGGCCACCTCGGGCTCCGGCAGGCCACGCAGGGGCAGCAGGCGTTCCTCGATCCAGGCCGCCAGGCCCAAGGTGCTGCCGCCGCCCTGCAGCGGCAGGATGTAGGCGATGGTCTCGGCCAGGTCGCCCACGGCCTGGTAGCTCTCCTCGAACAGCCAGTCGGGGATGCCGGCCATCTCGCACGCGATGGTGCGCAGGCTGGCCGTGCGCACCACCTGGCGCGGCTTGCCACCGGCCAGGAAGTACACGGCCCAGGCGGCGTCGGCCGGCTGCGCCTGCGCGAAGTAGCGCTGCATGGCCTGCACCTTGGCGCTGGTGGAGGTGGTGGCGTCCAGCTCGGTGAACAGGCGCGCGAAGAGCTTCATGCCGCCTCGGTCTCCAGCGCCTCGTCGCCATACTCGGTCTGGAACGCGCCGGCCTCCAGGCCTTGCTCGGCCAGGTAGCGCACCATCACGGGAATGCTGCCGTGGGTCACGATCACGCGCTGCGCACCGGTTGCGCCGATGGCCGCGTGCAGGCCGGGCCAGTCCGCATGGTCGCTGAGCACGAAGCCGCGGTCGTAGCCGCCACGCCGGCGCGCGCCGCGCAGCTGCATCCACCCGCTCGCGAAGGCCGTGCCGAACTCGCCGAAGCGGCGCGCCCAGGTGCTGGCGGCCGCGCTGGGTGGGCACAGCACGAGTGCGCGCTTGAACACGGCACGGTCCGTCACCTCGGTGGCCAGTTGCGTGGCCGGCAAGGCCACGCCGGCCGCGCGGTAGGCCTGGTTCAGCGGCTCCACGGCACCATGCACGACGATGGGCCCGATCGCCGCGTTGACGCCGGCCAGGATGCGCTGGGCCTTGCCGAAGCTGTAGCAGGCCAGCACGCTGGCGCGGCCGAGTTCGGCATTGGACTGCCACCATGCGTCGATCTCGGCGAACAGCTCGGCATCGCTGCGCCAACGGTAGATCGGCAGTCCGAAAGTCGATTCGGTGATGAACACATCGCAACGCTGCGGCTCGAACGGCGCGCAGGTCGGGTCGGGCGCGACCTTGTAGTCGCCGCTGGCGATCCAGACCTCTCCGCCACCTCGCCCCGTGCTCGCCATCCGCACCTGTGCCGAGCCCAGCACGTGGCCTGCAGGGTGCAGCGAGACCTCCACGCCACCGTGCACGATGCGCTCGCCGTAGGCCAGGGTCTGCAGCGTGATCTCGCCCAGCCGCTGGCGCAGCACGCCTTCGCCGGGCGCGGCCGCCAAGTAGTGGCCGTGGCCGATGCGGGCATGGTCGGCATGGGCATGGGTGATGACGGCGCGGGGCACGGGCCGCCAGGGATCGATGTAGAAATCGCCGGGCGGGCAATACAGGCCCTCGGGCCGCTGCACCACGAGTTCACTCATGCAACGATTGTGCGGCGGCCCGTGCGCCGTCGAGAACGGCCCCGATGCAATGCTGGCGTAGGCCGGCGGCCCGCGGTGCTGGAGGTTGGTGCCCTCGGCGGACCTGTTGGTGCTATCAATAGCGCTTGCCGGTGACCAGCAGGGCCAGGCGCATCACCAGCATCGCCAGGTGTTCCTTGCAGCGCTGCACCCAGGGCCGGTGGCCGTGGCGGGTGGGCTCCATGCGCTTGCCCTCCTCGCGCATCGCGCGCAGCAGGCGAGCGCGCAACTGCTGCGCGAAGGCCTTGTCCTCGATGACCACATTGGCTTCGCGCGCGAGCAGCAGGCTCAGCGGGTCGAGGTTGGACGAGCCCACCGTGGCCCAGTGCCCGTCGATCACGGCCACCTTGGCGTGCAGGAAGCTGGGCGCGTACTCGTGGATCTCGACGCCCGCCTGCATGAGCAGGCCGTACACCGGCCGCGAGGCGTGGTACTGCATGAAGTACTCGTAGCGGCCCTGCAGCAGCAACTGCACCTGCACGCCGCGCCGCGCTGCGCGCACCAGCGCGTTGCGCAGCCTGCGGCCGGGGATGAAGTAGGCGTTGGCGATCACGACCTCGTGCCGTGCCTCGCCGATGGCCTTGAGGTAGGCGCGCTCGATGCGCTTGCGGTGGCGCAGGTTGTCGCGCAGCAGCAGCACGGCGCGCGCACCGGCCGTGCCGTGCGGCACGGCCGCGCCATGGCCGCCGCCGTCCTGCATGAGGTCCTGCACGGCCTGCAGCGGCTCGCGGCGCCGCAGGTCGTGCACGGCCTGCAGCCGGCGCCAGAGCAGCGCGGCGGTCTGCTGCGCCTCGGCCACGAGCGGGCCCGTCACGCGCACGGCGAAGTCCAGCCGCGGTGCCTCAAGCCGGCCCCAGCTCGGGTCGTGGAAGTCGTCCAGCACGTTGATGCCGCCGCAGAAGGCCACCGTGCCGTCGACCACGCAAAGCTTGCGGTGCAGGCGGCGCCAGCGCGTGGGCAGCAGCAGCGCCAGCGCGTTGACAGGGGAGTACACGCGCCATTGCACGCCGGCGTCTGCGAAGCGCTGCATCCATTCGCGCGGCGCCGCGCCCGTGCCCAGCCCGTCCACGGCCACGCAGGTGCGCACGCCGCGCCGGGCCGCGCGCAGCAGGGCCTCCGCCAGGTCGGCGCCGCTGCCCGTGAAGTCGAAGATGTAGGTCTCGAAATGGACCAGCGTCCGCGCTGCGTCCAGGGCCGCGATCAGCGCGGGGGAGAACTCGCGCGTGCCCTCCAGCAGCGTGAGCTGGTGGCCACCGTGCAGGCGGTCGGCGGCACGCGTCACGCGCGGGCCGCGAAGCGCGGCAGCATCAGGATGGCCTCGGCATTGGACGGCGAGAAGCAGGCGTCGGCCGCGGCATGCCAGGGCAGCCAATGGAAGGCCGTGTGTTCGCGCGCATGCAACCGCACCGGCGTGCCGGCCGGCACGGCCAGGCTGAACAGGTGCTCGGTGTTGTGCCGCACGCCCGGTGCGTAGCGGTGCAGCCACTGCGGCCAGATCGCATAGATGTTCTCCAGCTGCCAGTCCACGAGCGCGTCGCCGCACGCGATGCCCGTCTCCTCGAACACCTCGCGCCGAGCGGTGTCGCGCAGGCCTTCGGCGTCGGTGTCCTTGCTGCCGGTGACGGACTGCCAATGCTCCAGCGCATCGGCCCGGCGGATCAGCAGCACCTCGAGCGCGGGCGTGTGGATCACGACCAGGACGGACTGCGGGATCTTGAAGGGGCGGGCCATCGGCGGGGATTCTAGGGAGGCGGGCAAGGGGATGCCGCGGTGACTAGAATCAGTCACCGGGCCCAAGTCATTGGCACCCGGTTTTTTGTTGCCTGCTCCACGGCAGCCGCCGGGCCAGTCCAAGCGCTCAATCGTTTCACAACCATTGATGGAAGCTGGATTGCCATGGAAATCTTCGACTACGACAACGTCCTGCTGCTGCCGCGCAAGTGCCGCGTGGAGAGCCGCTCGGAGTGCGACGCCAGCGTGACGCTGGGCGCGCGCAGCTTCCGCCTGCCGGTGGTGCCGGCCAACATGAAGACCGTGGTCGACGAGGCCACCTGCCTGTGGCTGGCCCAGCACGGCTACTTCTACGTGATGCACCGCTTCGACCTGGACAACGTGGCCTTCGTGCGCCGCATGAAGGACCTGGGCACCTTCGCCTCGATCTCGCTGGGCGTGAAGAAGCCGGACTACGACACCGTGGACGCGCTGGTCCAGCAAGGACTGGCGCCCGAGTACGTGACCATCGACATCGCGCACGGCCATGCCGACAGCGTGAAAGACATGATCGCCTACCTCAAGGACAAGCTGCCCGGATCCTTCGTGATCGCTGGCAACGTGGGCACGCCAGAGGCCGTGATCGACCTGGAGAACTGGGGCGCGGACGCGACCAAGGTCGGCATCGGCCCGGGCAAGGTCTGCATCACCAAGCTCAAGACCGGCTTCGGCACGGGCGGCTGGCAACTGTCGGCGCTCAAGTGGTGCGCGCGCGTGGCGACCAAGCCCATCATTGCCGACGGCGGCATCCGCGACCACGGCGACATCGCCAAGAGCATCCGCTTCGGCGCCTCGATGGTCATGATCGGTTCGCTGTTCGCGGGGCATGAGGAATCGCCGGGCCAGACCGTGGAGGTCGACGGCAAGCTCTTCAAGGAGTATTACGGCTCGGCCAGCGACTTCAACAAGGGCGAGTACCGCCACGTCGAGGGCAAGCGCATCCTGGAGCCCATCAAGGGCAAGCTCTCGGACACGCTGGTCGAGATGGAGCAGGACGTGCAGAGCTCCATCAGCTATGCCGGCGGCAAGAAGCTGATGGACATCCGCAAGGTGAACTACGTGATCCTGGGCGGCGACAACGCCGGCGAGCACCTGCTCATGTGAGGGCAGGGGGGTGCACGGCGAGCAGGCGCTCGACCTCCGCGCAATCCGGCCCGTTGGCCACGCCGCCCGGGCGCAGGCACTTGAGTGCCGCGGCCGCGCAGGCGAAGCGCATGGCGTCGGCGTCGGGCAGCGTGCGCGCCATGGCCATGGCCAGCGCGGCATGGAACACATCGCCCGCGCCGTTGGTGTCCACGGCCTGCACCCGGAAGGCCGGCAGGCTGTGCACCTGGCCGCCAGGGCGCTGCCAGCGCACACCGTGCGCGCCCAGCGTCACCGCGGCCAATTGGGCGCCGGCGGCGAGCGCGGCGCCCAGGCCATCTGCCAGCGTGGCCTGCGGCGCGAATGCGGCGAGGCCCGACTCGGAGAACACGGCCCAATCGGCCAGTGCCGCCAGCGCCTGCAGGTCCTGCGTGGGCGAGAGGTCGCCGTCCAGCAACGAAGGAACACCGGTTTGGCGCGCCCAGCGCAAGGCAGCCACGGCGCCCGGCATCCATCGCGGGTCGGCCATCAGCACGTCGCAGCCGGCCAGCACCGCGGTGTCGAGCCCGGCGGCGCGCGCCAGTGCGTCGCCACGGTGGTTGAAGATCTGGCGCTCGCCGCGGGCATCGATGACCACCGCCGAGACCGAGGAGGCCGCACCCGCCACGCGTTGCAGCTGCCTGCAGTCCACGCCGCATTCGCTCAGGCGGCGGACCAGGAAGTCGCCGGCATCGTCATCGCCGATCGCGCCGTGTAGCCGCACGGCCGCGCCCAGGCGCACGGCCGCGATCGACGCGTTCGCAGCCATGCCGCCAGAGATCGCCTGGTAGTGCTGTGCCGGTGTCTTGGTCGGGGCGGGTGGGAAGTCCGCAATGGAAAAGCAGTGGTCCAGTGCGGCATGGCCCACCGTGCAAAGTGTCCACGGGCCGGGTTCGCGCATGGTGTGGTCCTTGTTCTTGTGGCTGGCTGTGCCGCCATCTTAGATGGACCCGTTGCCAAAAAATTTGAAAAATCTTGCGCTATCCACAAAATGTAGGCTATAGTCTAGGGCTTCCGCGGAACACAAGAATTTCTCTGAATTTCGCGGCGATGGTTGCAAATGCGATCGGTCGTTTGAACAAGACGGCAGGTCTGCAGCACAGGACATCGGGCTCTTAGCTCAGTTGGTAGAGCAGCGGACTCTTAATCCGTAGGTCGAGTGTTCGAGCCACTCAGGGCCCACCAAAATTAAGAAATGGAACCAGGCACTTGCAGGAAACTGCAAGTGCCTTTTTCTTTGTCCGGACCTCGCGCAAAAAGCAGCCGATGGCTTGGCCGCTGCGGCAATACTGCCGCTGCCGCTGCTGCTGCCGCCGCGACCGTAGCCCCCCGCCGTCGCGGCCGCAGCGCTCCAGCAGCGCCTGCCCACGCAGGCATGCCACTCACCCCCCGTTGGGCGGCACCTTGAACCGTTCCATGATCTGCCGCTCGGCGCGTTCCAACGCCCGCGTGCCCCTTTCCATCCAGTCCCGAAGCCTGCCCCTGACCGTGGGTTGCGTGGCATCGCTTGCCGCGGTCAGGTCCGGTTGCTGCGGTCTGTCCGCGGGGCGTTCATCGGGGGGCGGCGTATGGATCGTTTGGCGCATGGAGGCGGCGATCCTCAGCGGCCCGGCAACAGCTGTAAAGTTGAATTGAATGACGATTGGATTCACCTTTCCTGATGCGTAACCTCAACCTGGACCAACTGCAGACGCTCATCGCCATTGCGGACCTGGGCACGTTCGCCGCCGCCGCGCAGGCGCTGCATCTGGCGCCGCCCACCGTGAGCCTGCACATCAAGGAGCTGGAATCGCGCATGGAGGCGGCCCTGCTCGTGCGCGGCAGAAGGCAAGCCGTGCTGACCCCGGCTGGCGATGCGCTGGTGCAGGAGGGCCGCAAGCTGCTGTGCGCCAGCGACGATCTCATCGACCTCGTGCGGCGCCGCGCCACCGGGCGCGAAGGTGTCGTCAGGATGGGGGTGTCGGCCGGGGTCAGCACCAGGCTGCTGCCGCTGGTGCTCGCTGCGTTGAGCGAGAGAAGCCCGGGCATCGACATCAAGCTCGAAGCGGTCGGTTCGGCCGATTCGATGCAGCGGCTGAGGGCGGGCACGCTCGACATCGGCATCGTGGCGAGCCCCCAGCCGGCCGTGACGCAGATCCGGTTGCTGCCGTGGCGCAACGACCACATGGTCGCGCTCCTGCCGGCTTGCTGGGACGCGCCGGAGTGGGTGACCCCCGAATGGCTGGCCAGCCGCCGGTGGGCCTCGTTCGCCCCGGCGACGCAGATGCACGGCCTCATCGCGGCTTGGTTCGGCCAGGCCGGGCTGAACCCGCGGCCGTTCCTGACGTTGAGCTACCCCGGCGCCTTGAAGAGCCTGGCGGCTGCAAGCCAGAGCGCGGCCATCCTGCCGCTCGAAGAAGTGCAGGATCTGTGCAACACGCCGGAAGTCCAGGTGCGCCACCTGCGCCCAGCGTTGATGCGTCCCATGGCCGTGGCCCACCGGCACCCGGCGGGGCCGGGCGGGACGATCGCCACAGTGCTGCAAGTGTTGGCCGACTTTTCCACCTGAAGGTGGACGTGACCCCGCAAGGGGCGAACCACAGGTTTCCGTTCAGCAGGGCGGCAGCATGAGCCGCCGACACGCTGGCCCGGCAGACCTGCCGGGCCGCGTGCGCTGCGCCGGCCGTGCGGCCGGCGCAAGCCTCACACCCGCGGCGGATCGGTCTCGCGCTCGGGATGCCGGTGCCGCGCCACCGCCTGCACGAAGGCGTCGAGCGCGCTCTGGCCATCGCCATCGCCCGCCACCAGGCCCGGGTCGGCCGCGCCGTCCGGCAGCTCCCACGGAATGCCGGCCTGCTCCAGCAGCACGCGCGCGTCGGCGGGCACCAGCAGCGTCTTGCAGTGGCGGTACTGTTCCTTGACGAATTCCAGCGCCAGGCCGTTGGCGGCCAGTGCCGCGATGGCATCCTGGCCCTGCGGCAGCACCACGGCGTCGAACAGGAAGCCGGGCTCGTTCTCGAGCGAGGCATCGGCCTGGACCGTGACACCGTCAGCATCGACCAGCGCGCCCACGTGCGGGCCGACGATGCGCGGCGCCGCGCCCTGCGCGGTCAGCGCCGCGGCCTGCGCCTGCAGCGCCTTGCCGTCCATGCCGTCGGCGGCCAGCAGCGCGACGACGCGCCCGCGGATGCCGACCTCGCCAGGCCGTGCCAGCAGCGACAGCGCGGCCGATGTGCGCACCTCGGGCTTGGCCGGCTTGGGCAGCGCGCGCGGCAGCGGGTCGGGCAGCTCGCGCATGCCCAGGCCCTGCGCCACCTTGCGCGCGAGTTCCTCCGACACATTGCGCAGCGACGCCACCATGCGGGTACGGATGGCCGGCACCGTGAGCTTGGACAGTTCGAAGCGGAAGGCCGCCGCGATGTGCGCCTGCTCGACCGGCGTCTGGCTGTCGAAGAACAGCGTGGCCTGGGTGTAGTGGTCGGCGAACTTCTCGGGCTTGGCGCGCACCTTGCCCTGTTCCTCCTTGGCGGCGATGCGCGCGGGCACCGAAACGAAGCCCTGCACCGCGCCGGCCTGGAACGGGGAGCCGCCGGCCAGCGAGTTGGGCTCGTAGGACACGCGGCCGCGGTGGATGGCCTGGCGGTGCATCCCGTCGCGCTGGTTGTTGTGCACCGGCGCAATCGGCGCGTTGATCGGGATCTCGTGGAAGTTCGGCCCGCCCAGGCGCGAGATCTGCGTGTCCACGTACGAATGGATGCGCCCGGCCAGCAGCGGATCATTCGAGAAGTCGATGCCCGGCACCACGTGCGCCGTGCAGAAGGCCACCTGCTCGGTCTCGGCGAAGAAGTTGTCGGGGTTGCGGTTCAGCACCATGCGGCCCACGGGCCGAACCGGCACCAGCTCTTCGGGAATGAGCTTGGTCGCGTCCAGGATGTCGAAGCTGAACTTGTCCGCCTCTTCCTCGGTGAAGATCTGCACGCCAAGTTCCCACTCGGGGTAGTTGCCCGCCTCGATGCGTTCCCACAGGTCGCGCCGGTGGTAGTCGGGGTCGGCGCCGGAGATCTTCACGGCCTCGTCCCAGACCAGCGAATGCGTGCCGTACTTCGGATTCCAGTGGAACTTGACGAACACCGACACCCCGTCTTCGTTGACGAAGCGGTAGCTGTGCACGCCGAAGCCCTGCATCGTGGCGTAGCTGCGCGGGATGGCACGGTCCGACATCGCCCACAGCAGCATGTGCGTGGACTCCGGCATCAGCGAGACGAAGTCCCAGAAGGTGTCGTGCGCGCTGCCGGCCTGCGGCATGCCGTGGTGCGGTTCGGGCTTGACGGCGTGCACGAGGTCGGGGAACTTCATCGCGTCCTGGATGAAGAACACCGGGATGTTGTTGCCCACCAGGTCCCAGTTGCCCTCGTCGGTGTAGAACTTCACCGCGAAGCCGCGCACGTCGCGCGCCGTGTCCTTGGAGCCGCGCTCGCCCGCCACGGTGGAGAAGCGCACGAACACCGGCGTGGCCTTGCCGGCCTGCTGGAAGGGCGCGGCCTTGGTCAATTGCGTCAGGGGCTCGTAGCACTCGAAGAAGCCGTGCGCGGCCGAGCCGCGCGCATGCACGATGCGTTCGGGAATGCGCTCGTGGTCGAAGTGCGTGAGCTTCTCGCGCAGGATGAAGTCCTCCAGCAGCACCGGCCCGCGCACGCCGTACTTGAGCGAGTTCTGGTTGTCCGCGATGGGCACGCCCTGGTTGGTGGTCAGGCGCTGGCCGGTGGCGTCCACGCGCACGCGGTCCAGCGGCCCCACGGTGGGATTGCCGCCCTCGGGCGCGATGCCGCCGGTCTTGTCCGATGCATTGGCTTCCGTGAGCGTGCTGGCGCCCGGCAGGCGCGATGCGGGCGCGATGTGCACGCCGGGCTTGGGCGCCACGCCGCGCGCGAAGCCATGCTCGTCGGCCTTGGTGGGGTTGGACGGCATGCCCGCCACCAGATCCTGCACCTGTGCCTTCTGCAGGGCTGCCGGATCGTTCGGGTCGCCGGCCGGGCCTTCTGCGGGGCCGCTGTCGGTGCGCTGGGCCGCGGCCGGGGAGCTGCGGGCGTTGGGCGGCGGCACGCGGCCGGCCGGTGTGGATTTGGGAGACTTGGCCATGGTGGGGTGGGGTGTTGTGTTGGAGCTGCGGCGAGATTGCCGAACACGCAACCCTAGGAGGTCTGCAGCCGCCTTGGTGTAGGACGTGGCGACAGCTGCTGCTGCGCATGTGGCCGATCCGCCCGGGCGGCGCCGGCGCGGGTGGCGCTGTGCAGAGCGATGGCGTCCGCGCCCACCTGCACTCGGCGCACTCAGCGCACGCCGTGTGCTCTTCGCGCTGCTGTCCCACGCTGGCCGCCCCAGCCGCATGGAAAGCTCCAGCCATGGGAGAAAACACGATGTGGGATATGTTGCAGTGGCCGGCCATGCTTTCTTCCCTGGCGGCCGCATGGCTGGTCGCCTCCAGCGCCGAGCGGCGCAGGGCGGTCGGCTTCTGGGTGTTCCTGCTCAGCAATGTGCTGTGGGTCGCCTGGGGCGTCTACACCGCGGGCTGGGCACTGGTGGTGTTGCAGCTGGGCCTGGCCGCCATGAACCTGCGCGGGCTGCGCAAGAACGACGCCGACGCACCGTCCTCTTGAACATCCTTGAACGCCTGGCGCCGCCAGGGCGCCTGTTCTCCTACGCGCCGCGTTCGGCCCGGCCGACGGCGCGCGCGCGGCGGGCCACGCACAGTGGCGCAAACCCTGGAGCCCCCGATGCAGACACCCCCCACCGAGCGGCCGCCAAGCCCGCAACGGCCAGAACCGCTGGAACCCTACGGCCAGGCCGCCGGTGGCTGGGGCTCGCTCAAGGCCGTCACCGTCAGCCTGGTGCGCGAAGGCGCGCCGCTCGCCACCGCCAATGCCCTGCGCAAGCAGAACAAACCGGGCGGCTTCGCCTGCGTCAGCTGTGCATGGGCCAAGCCCGCCAAGCCGCACCTGGCCGAGTTCTGCGAGAACGGCGCCAAGGCCACCGCCTGGGAACTCACGGACAAGCGGCTCGGCCCTGACTTCTTCGCCGAGCACACGCTGGCCACGCTGCGCGGCTGGAGCGACCACGCACTGGAGGCCGGCGGCCGGCTCACGCATCCCTTGCGCTACGACGCCGCCAGCGACCGCTACCTGGCGGTCGGCTGGGACGAGGCCTTCGCCGCCATCGGCGCGGAGCTCCGGCTGCTGCGCGAGGAGGATCCGCAGACCGTCGTGTTCTATGCCTCCGGCCGCGCATCGCTGGAGACCAGCTACCTCTACCAGCTGCTGGCACGGCTGTACGGCAACAACAACCTGCCCGACAGCTCCAACATGTGCCACGAAAGCACCTCGGTGGCACTGCCCAAGACCATCGGCGTGCCGGTGGGCACCGTGGCGCTGGACGACTTCGAGCACACCGAGGCCATCTTCTTCTTCGGCCAGAACGTGGGCGTCAACAGCCCGCGCATGCTGCACCAGCTGCAGGAGGCGCGTGCGCGCGGCGTGCCCATCGTCACCTTCAATCCGCTCAAGGAAGTCGGCCTGGTGCACTTCGCCAACCCGCAGTCGGCGCGCGACATGCTGACGCCCGCGGAGACGGCGATCAGCACCCAGTACCTGCAGGTGCGCAACGGCGGCGACATCGCGGCGTTGACGGGCATGTGCAAGTGGCTGGTCGAGGCCGACGACGCGGCGCAGGCCGCGGGCGCTGCGCGCGTGCTCGACGCGGCCTTCATCGCCGAACACACGCAGGGCTTCGAGGCCTTCGCCGCGCATGTGCGCGCGGCCAGCTGGGACGACATCGCGCAGCACAGCGGCCTGACGCGTGCGGCGCTGGAGCAGGCCGCCGCCACCTATGCCGCGGCCGGCGCCGTTTTGGGCGTCTACGGCATGGGCCTCACCCAGCACCGCCAGGGCGTGGCCAATGTGCAGATGGTCAGCAACCTGCTGCTGCTGCGCGGCAACATCGGCAAGCCCGGTGCCGGCATCTGCCCGGTGCGTGGCCACTCCAACGTGCAGGGCCAGCGCACCGTGGGCATCACCGAGAAACCCGAGCTCGCGCCGCTGGACCAGCTGGCCGCGCTGTATGGGTTCGAGCCGCCTCGTGCGCCCGGCCGCCACACCGTGGCCACCTGCGAGGGGGTGCTCGACGGCAGCGTGCGCGGCTTCGTCGGCCTGGGCGGCAACTTCCTGCGCGCCGCGCCCGACACCGAGCGGCTGGAGGCGGCCTGGGGTCGCATGCAGCTGACCGTGCACGTGGCCACACGCCTCAACCGCACGCACCTGCTGCCCGGCCGCACGGGCTGGCTGCTCCCCTGCCTGGGCCGCATCGAGATCGACCGCCA
This sequence comes from Pseudorhodoferax sp. Leaf274, assembly GCF_001422445.1. Lineage (GTDB taxonomy): Bacteria > Pseudomonadota > Gammaproteobacteria > Burkholderiales > Burkholderiaceae_C > Pseudorhodoferax. The sequence goes on along the minus strand of NZ_LMNA01000027.1, from coordinate 140,601 downwards.
GGCCAGCGGCCCGCAGACCGTGTCGGTGGAGGACTCCACGGGCTGCTTCCACGCGTCCGATGGCGTGGCCGAGCCGGCCGACCCGGGCCTGCGCTCCGAGCTGGCCATCGTCGCGGCGCTGGCGCAGGCCACGCTGCCGCCCAGCGCGCAGGTGCCCTGGGCGCGCTGGACCAACGACTACGCCAGCGTGCGCGACGCCATCGAGGCCACCTGGCCCGAGGTGTTCAAGGACTTCAATGCGCGGCTGCGCGAGCCCGGTGGCGTTGCCAAGCCCAATGCGGCACGCCAGCGGGTCTGGAACACCGACAGCGGCAAGGCCTGCTTCATCGTGCCGCCCGCCGCCGAGCCCGCGGCCGATGCCGGCGTGCTGCGGCTCATGACGCTGCGCAGCGACGACCAGTTCAACACCACCATCTACAGCCTGGACGACCGGTTCCGCAACGTCTGGGGTTCGCGCATGGTGCTGCTCATGCACCCGGCCGACATGGCCGCGCGCGGCCTGGCCAAGGGCGATGCGGTGCTGGTCCACGGCGTCGCGGCGGACGGCCACGTGCGCCGCCTGTCGGGCCTGTGCGCGCTGCCCTACGACCTGCCGGCCGGCTCGGTTGCCGGCTACTTCCCCGAATGCAACCCGCTGGTGCCGCTGGCCCACCACGCCGTGGGCAGCCATGTGCCCGCTGCCAAGTCCATCCCCGTGCGCGTCGAACGCGCCACCGCCTGATCCGAGGAGAAAACCCGATGCCGACGACACCCCACGATGCCGCAGACCTGCCCCAGGCCGCGCTGCCGAACGCACCGCTGCCATGGACACCCGCCTGCGAGCAGGCCGAGGACGACGAGGCCGAGACCGCGCGCGAACTGGTCGAGACCATGCGCGGCATCAGCGAGACCGTGGCACGCGACGAGGGGCACGCCTTTCGCAGCGTGCACGCCAAGAGCCATGCCCTTCTCCACGGCCGGTTGCACGTGCCGCAGCTGCCGCCGGAGCTGGCCCAGGGCGTGTTCGCCACGCCGGGCGAGCATGCGGCCATCCTGCGGCTGTCGAGTTCGCCGGGCGACCTGCTGGAGGACGGTGTCTCCACCCCGCGCGGCCTGGCGTTGAAGATCCTGGACGTGGCAGGCGAGCGTCTGGAGCCGGCCGATGGCGCGGCCACGCAGGACTTCCTGATGATCAATGGCCCCGTGTTCACGGCGCCGACGGCCAAGAAGTTCCTGCAAAGCCTCAAGCTGCTCGCGGCCACGACCGACAAGGCGCCCGGCGCCAAGAAGCTGCTGTCGGCCGCGCTGCGCGGACTGGAGAGCCTGGTCGAGAAGGCCGGCGGCGAGAGCCCCACGCTCAAGGCCCTGGGCGGCCACCCCGCCACGCACCCCCTGGGCGAGATCTACTACACCCAGGTGCCGCTGCGCTACGGCCCGTTCATGGCCAAGCTGTCGCTGGCGCCCGTGTCGCCGGAGCTGCTGGCGCTGCACGACGCGCCGGTGGACCTGGGCGCCGGTCCGAACGCGCTGCGCGATGCGGTGGTGGCGCACTTCGCCGAGTTCGGCGGCACCTGGGAGCTGCGGGTGCAGCTGTGCGTGGACCTCGCGCAGATGCCGATCGAGGATGCCTCGGTGCGCTGGCCCGAAGACCTGTCGCCCTTCCTGCCCGTGGCGCGGCTCGTCGTGCCGGCGCAGGACGCCTGGAACACCGCCGGCACGCCCGGCGCGGAAGACCGGCTCGCGTTCAGCCCCTGGCGCGGCATCGAGGCGCACCGGCCGCTCGGCTCCATCATGCGCGTGCGCCGCCAGGCCTACGCCATGGCGGCGGCGTTCCGGCGCACGCAGAACGGCGTGCCGCAGGACGAGCCGGCCTCGCCCTGAGGCCCGCGGGCCTGGCCCGCAGGGCAGGGCGGACGGCGGAGCACAGGTCTGCAGCGCGGCCTGCCATGGCCGCTGATGCCCGCCCGGGCTAGCGCCAGGCGGCGGCCAGCAGCGCCAGGCCCGAGACGAGGAGCAGGGCGTCCAGCAGGCGCTGGAACAGGCCGGCGGGCAGGCGCAGCACGAAGGCCTTGCCGGCGAAGGTGCCGGCCATCAGCGCGGCGCCCACGATCAGCCCGCGCGACAGCACCTCCCACGGCAGGCCGCCGAGCTGCGCGAACGCCAGCGACTTGGCCACGTACAGCAGCAGGGCACTGGCCGCCTCGGTGCCGATGAAGGCTCCCTTGACCAGCCCGTAGGCCGAGAAGGCCGGCACGCTGAGCGGCCCGGTCGACAGCACCACGCCGGTCAGGTAGCCGATCGCGGCGCCGGCCACGGCCAGTTGCCACAGCTGCAGCCGCCACTGGCGCCGCTGCAGCCAGTGGCGCAGCGGCACCACCAGCACGAAGAACAGCCCGAGCGCGATGTCGACGGCCTGCGCGGGCATGGCCCACAGCGTGCGGGCGCCGAGCATCGCGGCCGGGGCACCGGGCAGGGCGTAGGCGCACACGGCGCGCCAGTCCACGCTGCGCCACCAGGCCAGCACGCGTGCCGCGTTGCCGACCACGGCCGCCACCGCCATGATGGGCACGGCCTGCTTGGGCCCGAAGGCGTGCACCAGCACCGGCAGCAGCATCACCGACGAGCCCGTGCCGATCACCCCGCTGACCGCGCCAGCGACCAACCCCACGAGCAGCACCGCTGCGTATCCCTCCAGCATTCCAGGTCACTCCCTTGCGTGCGCCGATTGTGGCGCGCGGTGCGCAGGCGGGGCGCTGCCGCTTGCCCCCAGCTTCTGTGGAAAACACTGTGCAGAACTCCGGTGTTGGCTGCGCGGGCCCAGCAACAGCGCGGGATGCAACGGATTGCCCAATCGCCGGGCAGTGGATGACCGGGCCTCTTTGCTCGGAAAACGCATAAGCACGGACACATTGATTCGTTCTCTTCAGCGACCGGGCTTCGGACACTGGCGCCACCCCAGGCCCCGAGCCGACCCAAGCCACCGGAGACCCGTCCATGCTGCCCCATCCCGCCGCGCCAGCCGAAGCGCCCATCCCCCAAGCCCCGTTCTGGCGCAGCGCGCTGCGCCATCTCGGCGTGGCCCTGCTCGCCGTGGCCGTCATCGCGCTGGCCGTGGGCCTGCTGGCCATGCCCGTCAAGGCCCAGGCACGGCCCGAGTTGCGCATCGGCTACCAGAAGTCCGCCAGCCTGTTCGTGCTGCAAAAAGCCCAGGGCACGCTGGAGAAGCGGCTCGCGCCGCTGGGCTTCGGCGTGAAGTGGGTGGAGTTCCCGGCCGGCCCGCAGTTGCTGGAAGGCCTCAACGTGGGCGCGGTGGACGTGGGCTACGTGGGCGAGGCGCCGCCCATCTTCGCCCAGGCCGCCGGTGCCAAGTTCGTGTACTTCGGCTTCGACCCGGCCGCGCCGCGCGCCGAGGCCATCCTGGTCGCCAAGGACTCGCCGATCCAGGGCGTGGCCGACCTCAAGGGCAAGAAGGTCGCGCTCAACAAGGGCAGCAACGTGCACTACCTGCTGGTCAGGCAGCTGGAGAAGAACGGCCTGAAGCTGTCCGACATCCAGCCCATCTACTTGGCCCCGGCCGACGGCCGCGCCGCGTTCGAAAGCAGGAACGTCGACGCCTGGGTGATCTGGGACCCGTTCCAGGCCGCGGCCGAGAAGGCCACCGGCGCCCGCGTGCTGGCCGACGGCACGCCCGGCGTGGTCAACAACTACCAGTACTACCTGGGCGAGCGCGGCTTCGTGCAGAAGAACCCCAAGGTGGTGCAGGCGCTGTTCGCCGATTCGGTGGAGCAGGGCATCTGGCTCAAGAAGAACCTGCGCCAGGCGGCCGAGCTCATCGCGCCGCTGCAGGGCCTGCCAGTGGACGTGGTCGAGCTGGCGCTGCGCCGCTACGAGTTCAACGTCAAGCCCATCACCCGCGAGGTGGCGGCCGACCAGCAGCTCATCGCCGACACCTTCCACGCGCTCAAGCTGATTCCCAAGCCCATCAAGGTCAGTGAAGCCGTGGTGTTCGCACAGGACTGAACTTCAAGAGAACAAGACATGACCCCCATCTCCCTTGCGCGCCGCCGCCTGGTCCAGGCCACGGCCGCCGCCATCGCCTTGCCCACCTTCAACGCTTTGGCGCAGACGCCGCAGCGCCAGCTGCGCATCGGCCACCAGAAGGGCGGCCTCAGCGTGCTCAAGGGCCGCGGCACGCTGGACAAGCGGCTCGCACCGCTGGGCGTGGCCCTCAAGTGGACCGAGTTCACGGCCGGACCGGTGCAGCTCGAAGCGCTCAACGTCGGCTCCATCGACTTCGGCGACGTGGGCGAGGCCCCGCCGATCTTCGCCCAGGCCGCAGGCGCGCCGCTGGCCTACGTGGCCGCCACCGTGCCGCGCCCGGCATCGGAGGCCGTGCTGGTACCCGCGCAGTCGGCCATCAAGACGGTGGCCGACCTCAAGGGCAAGAAGATCGCGTTGAACAAGGGCAGCAACGTCCACTACTTCATCGTCAAGCTGTTCGAGAAGCACGGCCTGGCCTACGGCGACCTGAACCTGGTCTACCTGCCGCCGGCCGATGCGCGCGCGGCCTTCGAGAAAGGCTCGATCGACGCCTGGGTGATCTGGGACCCCTTCCTGGCCGCCGCCGAGAAGACGCTGGGCGCGCGCTTGCTGGCCGATGCGCAGGGTGTGGTGGGCAACCGCGCCTACTACTTCTCGTCGCTCGACTACGCCGCCAGGAACGCCGACGTGCTGGCCATCGTGACCGAGGAGATCAACGCGCTCGACCGCTGGTCCGAGGCCCACAAGGATGCCTTCGCGGGCGAACTCTCCGCGCTGCTGGGCCTGCCCAAGCCTGTGCTGGACCTGTCGGTGGGCCGCAGCCGCTACGGCACGACGCCGATCACGCGCGCCATCCTCGCCGAGCAGCAGCAGATCGCCGACACCTTCCACGCCTTGAAGCTGATCCCCAAGCCCATCAAAGTGCTCGAAGCGGCCGCTCCCGGCATCGCCGCCTGAGCCCGACCACCACCCACCGCACCACCGTCCCCACAACCCCATGCAAGTCTTCTGGTTCCTCCCCACCCACGGCGACAGCCGCTACCTCGGCACCGGCGAAGACGCCCGCCAGGTCGACCTGTCCTATCTGCAGCAGGTGGCCGGCGCGGCCGACCGCCTGGGCTACGAGGGCGTGCTGATCCCCACCGGCCGCTCGTGCGAAGACCCCTGGGTCATCGCCTCCAGCCTGGTGGGCGCGACGCAGCGCCTCAAGTTCCTCGTGGCCGTGCGGCCCGGCCTGCACCAGCCGGCCCTGGCCGCGCGCATGGCCGCCACCTTCGACCGCCTCTCGGGCGGTCGCCTGCTGGTCAACCTGGTCACCGGTGGCGACCAGGGCGAGCTGGAAGGCGACGGCGTGTTCCAGGACCATGCGTCGCGCTACGAACAATCGGCCGAGTTCATCCGCATCTGGCGCGAGATCCTCGCGCGCAGCCATGGCACCGAGACCTACGACTTCGCCGGCAGGCACCTGAGCGTGAAAGGCGCGCGGCTGCTGTACCCGCCCGTGCAGAAGCCGCACCCGCCGGTGTGGTTCGGCGGGTCCTCGCCGGCCGCGCAGGATCTGGCGGCCGAACAGGTCGAGGCCTACCTGACCTGGGGCGAGCCGCCGGCCGACGTGGCCGGCAAGATCGAGGCCGTGCGCACGCGCGCCGCCCGGCAGGGCCGCAAGCTGCAGTTCGGCATCCGCCTGCACGTGATCGTGCGCGAGACCGAGGAGGCTGCGTGGAGCGCCGCCGATGCGCTGATCAGCCGCCTGGACGACGCCACGGTGGACCGCGCCCAGGCGGTATTCGCCAAGATGGATTCCGTGGGCCAGCAGCGCATGGCCGCGCTGCATGCGCAGGCGCGCGCCAAGGGCGGCGCCTCCAGCCGCTCGCGCGAGGCGCTGGAGATCAGCCCCAACCTGTGGGCCGGCATCGGCCTGGTGCGCGGCGGCGCGGGCACCGCCCTCGTGGGCAGCCCGCAGAGCGTGGCCGCGCGCATCCAGGAATACGCCGCGCTCGGCATCGACACCTTCATCCTGTCGGGCTACCCGCACCTGGAAGAGGCCTACCGCTTCGCCGAGCTGGTGTTCCCGCTGCTGCCACTGAAGCTGCGCGAGCGCCTGGCCGGCGCCACCGTGACAGGGCCGTTCGGCGAAGTCGTGGCCAACCTGGACGCGCCCGCACGGCTGGCGTCGCAGAGCTGAGGGCCGGCACATGAGCACCTTGGGTTCCGAAATCCGCGAGCCGCAGGTCACGCCGCTGCCAGACCTGGTGGACGCGCCCGACCGCGCGCAGGCGTCGGCCTGGCTGGCCGCGTTCGCGCGCCAGTTGCTGCCCTGGCTCGTTCCCGTGCTGCTGGTGGTGGCCTGGCAGGCCGCCTCCAGCCTGGGCTGGCTGTCCACGCGCGTGCTGCCGGCGCCCGTCGACGTGGTCACGGCCGCGTGGACGCTCACTGCGTCGGGCGAGCTCTGGACCCACGTGAAGGTCAGCGCCGGCCGCGCGCTGGCGGGCCTGGCCATCGGCGGCGGGCTGGGCCTGCTGCTGGGCCTGCTGACGGGCTCGGTCAAGTTCTTCGAGACGCTGCTGGACTCCACCATCCAGATGGTGCGCAACATCCCGGCGCTGGCGCTGATCCCGCTCGTGATCCTGTGGTTCGGCATCGACGAGTCGGCCAAGCTGTTCCTCATCGCGGTGTCGGTGTTCTTCCCCGTTTACCTGAACACCTTCCACGGCATCCGCAACGTCGACCCGCAGCTGATCGAGATGGGCCGCACCTACGGGCTGTCGCGCTGGCAGCTCTACAAGGAGGTGATCCTGCCCGGCGCGGTCTCGTCCATCCTCGTGGGCCTGCGCTTCTCGCTCGGCCTGATGTGGGTGATCCTGATCGTGGCCGAGACCATCTCGGCGCAGGCCGGCATCGGCTACCTGACCATGAACGCACGCGAGTTCCTGCAGACCGACGTGGTGCTGGTCGGCATCCTGCTGTATGCGCTGCTCGGCAAGCTGGCCGACCTCTTGGCCCGTGGCCTGGAGCACTGGTGGCTGCGCTGGCACCCTGGCTATCACAAATGAATGGTGAGAGATCCATGAACCCCGTCTCCTTCCAACGCCGCACGCTGCTCGGCGCCGCGGCATCCCTGGCCGCAGGCGCTGCCTGGGCCCAGCCCGCACCGGCCACCGTGCGCATCGGCTACCAGAAGTCGTCCACGCTGACCGTGGTGCTCAAGACCCAAGGCACGCTGGAACGCCGGCTCGCGCCGCTGAACACCAAGGTCAGCTGGCACGAGTTCACGAGCGGCCTTCCGTTGCTCGAAGCGCTGAACCTGGACAACCTGGACTTCAGCGCCGACGTGGCCGACACCGTGCCGGTGTTCGCGCAGGCCGCTGGCGCTCAGCTCACCTTCGTCGCGCAGGAGGCGCCGTCGCCCACGGCCCAGGCCATCGTGGTGCGCGCGGATTCGCCGCTGCGCAGCGTGGCCGAACTCAAGGGCAGGAAGATCGGCTTTGCCAAGGCCGCTGGCGCGCACTATTTGCTGATCGCCGCGCTGGAGCAGGCCGGCCTGTCGTTCAAGGACATCGAGCCCGCCTACCTGACCCCGGCCGACGGCCGCGCCGCCTTCGAGCGCGGCGCCATCGACGCCTGGGTGGTCTGGGACCCGTTCCTGTCGGCCGCGCAGCGCCAGTCCAACGCGCGCGTGCTGGCCGACGGCACCGGCATCGCCAGCTACCAGCGCTACTACCTGGCCAGCACCAAGTTCGCGCAGGCGCGCGCCGACGTGCTGGAGGTCATCTACGCCGAGCTGGCCAAGGCCGGCCAGTGGGTCAAGGCCAACCCAGATGCGGCAGCCGCGCTGCTCTCGCCCGTCTGGGGCGTGGACGTGCCCACCGTGCTGCAGGCCAACGGCCGGCGCAGCTACGCCGTGCGCGCGGCCGTGCCCGCAGGCCTGGCCGAGCAGCAGAAGATCGCCGATGCCTTCTTCGACGAGAAGCTGCTGCCGCGCCGGGTGAACGCGCTGGATGTGCCTCTCTTCAAACCCGGGAGCGCGACATGAGCGCACTTGGCGAGGGGCCCCGCGCAGCGGGGATCGACAACAGCGCGAGTGGCGCCAGCCGCCGACCCCGGTGCGCTGTGCACCCGTGCACCGTTTCGGAGGTGGCCACATGAGCGAAGCCGGCGGCGTGCGCCTGCAGGCGCGCAACCTCGTCAAGCGCTACGGCGCGCGCACCGTGCTGCAGAACACGCAGCTGGACATCGCGCCCGGCGAGTTCATCGCCATCGTGGGCCGCAGCGGCTGCGGCAAGAGCACCTTGCTGCGCCTCGTGGCCGGGCTGGAAGCGGCCAGCGGCGGCAGCCTGCAGGTCGACGGCCAGGCCATCGCCGGCCTGAACCCGCAGACCCGCATCATGTTCCAGGAGGCGCGCCTCCTGCCCTGGAAGCGCGTGCTGGACAACGTGCTGCTGGGCCTGCCCGAATCGGCGCGCCCGCGCGGCGAAGAAGTGCTGGCCCAGGTCGGCCTGGCGGAACGCGCGCGCGAGTGGCCGGCCCGCCTGTCGGGCGGCCAGCGCCAGCGCGTGGCACTGGCGCGCGCGCTGGTGCACCGCCCGCAACTGCTGCTGCTCGACGAGCCGCTGGGCGCGCTGGACGCGCTCACGCGCATCGAGATGCACCGCCTGATCGAAGGCCTGTGGCAGCGCCACCGATTCACCGCGCTGCTGGTCACGCACGACGTGCAGGAGGCCGTGGCATTGGCCGACCGCGTGGTGCTGATCGAGGACGGCCGCATCGCGCTGGACCAGCGCATCGACCTGGCGCGCCCCAGGGCGCAAGGCGATGCGGCCTTCGCCGCCATCGAGAAACGCATCCTCGACCGCGTGCTGCAAAAGCCCGCCGTCGAACAACCCGAACCCGACCGCCCGCAAGCCGCGCATGTCCTGCGCTGGGCGGTCTGACCCCTCACTTCTTCAGGAGATTTTTCATGAGCATCCAAGCCATCAACGTGCGCAACCAGTTCCGCGGCAAGGTCAAGGAGATCATCCGCGGCGACGTCGTCTCAGAGGTCGATGTCGAGACGCCCTGGGGCATCGTCACGTCGGTCATCACCACGCGCTCGGTGGACGAGCTCGCGCTCAAGCCGGGCTCGGACGTGGTGGCGCTGGTCAAGTCGACGGAGGTGTCGATCGCGAAGCTGTGACGCGTGCGTTCAGCAACCGCGTCAGGTCGGACTTCAACGCATCCAGATCGTCCACGACGGTGAAATAGAGGACCTCGTCATCCACGGCGTCATAGCCATGGATGACGCGGTTGCGCAAGCTGACCGCCAGCTTCAGGTCGGCGATGGCGCCCGCGGTTGCCGGCTCCAGCTTCAACATGCGAGAGCACGCCTCTCCCAGGATCTCGAGCTGCCGCTCGACGGCCGAGCGCCGCATCTTGTCGGCCAGGTAGCCTTCCAGTGGGATGCCTGCGACGAATTCCTGCGCTGCGGCGATGGCGCCGAGCGCATCAACCAGCAGCTTGGGAAGCCTGTCGGTCATAGACCACCGTGCGGCTGCGGTTGACTGCTTCCAGGAAATACGGGTTCCGGATATAGCGCGGGTTCACCAGATCCACCGGACGCCCCAGCAGGGACTCCAGTGCATCGGCCAGCTCGGTCCAGCGGCGTGCGCGTGAACCAGGCGCCTGGGCATCCAGTTCCACGAGGAAGTCGTAGTCGCTGGTCGTCGGCTGGAAGTCTGGCGTGGTGGCCGAACCGAAGAGCTCCAGGTGCGCGACCCCGTACTGCTTGCACAGGGCAGCGATCTCGGGCAGTCGGCGGGCAAGCGAGGCATGCATCGAAACATTATGGGTCAGGCACTACGAGGCCGTGGCACCCGTTGCCTTAGCATCGCCAGCGCCCATGCCCGCCACCACCGACCCCTCCGCCTCCTTCCTCGCGCGCATCCGCGAGCTGATGGACCAGCTGCCGCCGACCGAGCAGCGGCTGGGCCGCTTCATCCTCGATTTTCCGGGCGAGCTGGCCAGCTACAGCGCGTCCGAGCTGGCGCGCCTGGTGGGCGTGTCGAACGCCAGCGTCAGCCGCTTCGTGCAGCGGCTCGGCTACGGCAGCTACGACGAGGCGCGCCGGCATGCGCGCGACCAGCGCTCCGCCGGCTCGCCGCTGTACCTGGCGCCACGCGCGGCCGGCGCGGCGGGCGGCGGCCTGGCCGCCCACGCGCAGGCCGCGCACGACAACATCGCCGCCACGCTGCGCGGCGTGGACGAGACCACGCTCGATGCGATCGCCCAGGCCATGGTGCAGGCCCGCGCAGTGTGGTTCCTGGGCTACCGCAACAACCGCAGCTTCGCGGCCTACCTGCGCTGGCAGCTGGCCCAGGTGCTGCCGCGCACCCAGGTGCTGCCGGGCCCCGGCGAAACCCTGGCCGAGTACGCGGTGGACATCGCCGCGGGCGACGTGCTCGTGGTGTTCGCGCTGCGCCGCAGCCCGGCCGTGGCCACGGCGTTCGCGCAGCGCGCTGCGCAGGCGGGTGCGCAGGTCGTGTGCGTGACCGAGCCGTCTGCAGCCGGCAGCGCCGGCGCGCGCTGGGTGCTGCATTGCCACACCGCCGCGCCCGGCGTGCTGGACAGCCACGTGGCGCTGATGCTGCTGTGCGAGCTGCTGGCCACGCGCACGCTGCAGGCCGCCGGCACGGCAGGCCGGCAACGCCTGGCCGGCGTGGAGGCGGCGCACGAGGCGCTGGGGCAGTTGCGGACGGCCGGGCGGGGCGACGCGGCGGACGCCTGACGCGGGGTTGCCTGGCAGACGGTCGCGTGCGCAGTCGCTCGGTCGCGACGCGGCCGATGGCCTCAGGCGTTCAGGGCTGCCCGTCGAACTGCGCCACCCCGTCCAGCGCGCCGACCCAGGGCAGGCGCCGGCGTGTCCAGATCTCGCGCAGGGGCCGGCCCAGTTCGCTGCGCTGCTGCAGCGTGCCGATGCGCAGCGAATAGCTGGTGGGGTTCTCGACAGCGCAGGCGTAGAGCGGGGTGCCGCAATCTCCGCAGAAGGCGAGCAGCCGCTGGTTGCCGCTGTCGGCGGTCTTGGTGTGGCTGCGGGGTGCGCCGCGCAACAGGCGGAAGCCGGCGGCGGGCGCCGGTATGTTGGCCCGGAAGGCCGCGCCCGAGTGGTTCTGGCAGTCTGTGCAATGGCAGACCGTCACCGTGCCGGGCTGCACCTGCGCTTCATAGGCGATGGCGCCGCAGCAGCATTGGCCTTCAACTTTCAATCGCATTTCTCCGGGTCAGGCGGCTCTGGGTGTGGTCGGGCTGCCGCGCCGCGACTGTAGCGCCGCGCGGATCCGCGACGGCTATCCGGGCCGGGCCGGCCTGCGCGCGCCACGGGTTTGTCCGGATGTTTTTGAAAAACTTGTTTCACAAAAAATCTGGTCTGAAAAATGCTTTTCATGACCCAGTGCCCTGTGCGGGGCACCAGCGCAGTGCGGCCGGCGTGGCCGCAGGCTCTTTCACCACAGGCAAGCGAGGTTTGCACCATGGCAGGCGAAGCAATCATTTCCGCATCGGCGCCCAGGACGGCGCAGATGCACCAACTCGAATCGGCGCTCGAGCAGATCGGCGTCACGCGCTCGCACAAGAGCATCATCTTCCTGGTGGTCTGCGGCGTGCTGTTCGACGTGTTCGAGCAGAACGCCGTGGGCCTGGTCGGCCCGCTGCTGCGCCAGCACTGGGGGCTGGACGCGACCGACATCGGCTTCCTGAACACCATCACCTTCATCGCCGCGGCAATGGGACGGCTGGGTTCGGGCTACTGTGCCGACCGGTTCGGGCGGCGCTTCATGCTCAACGTGAACCTGGCGCTGTTCACGCTGGGCGCGGTGCTGTGCGCGCTGGCACCCAACTACGCGGTGCTGGCGGTGGCGCGCTTCATCGTCGGCCTGGGCCTGGGCGGCGAGATCACCACCGCGGTGACCATGCTGGCCGAGTTCTGCTCGTCGAAGTTCCGCGGCACGGCGGTGGGGCTCATCAACGTGGGCGGCGGCGGGCTGGGCAACATGCTGGCGCCGGCCTTCGCGCTGGGCGTGTTCGCGCTGTTCCCGGGCGAGAACGCTTGGCGCTGGCTGTTCGGTGCGCTGGTGCTGCCGGCCATCTTCATCGTGTTCTACCGCCGCTTCGTGCCCGAGACGCCGCGCTACCTGTTGTCGCAGGGCCGCGTCGCGGAGGCCAACCGCGTGCTGTCCATGCTGGCCTCGGGCCGGCTGGCCAATGCGCAATTTCCGCTGCACGACTACATCACGGCGGGCGCCAAGGCCCAGGCCGCACCGGTGCGCAAGACGCGGCTGGCCGACATCTTCAGCGGCGGCTATGCGCGGCGCACCGTCGCGGTGGGCATCGCCTCGTGGATGACCTTCGGCGCGCAGCTGTCGGTGCTCACGCTCATGCCCACCATCCTCGTGGCCCAGGGCTACTCGATCACGAAAAGCTTCGCCTTCACCATCGTGATGCAGAGCGGCAGCCTGCTGGGCGCGGTCACGGCCTCGGTGCTGGGCTACAGGTTCCCGCGCAAGCGCGTGCTGACGGCCGGGGCCATCGCGGCCTGCCTGGCGGGCCTGGCCTTCGGCAATCTGACCACCAGCGTGGCCATGGTGCTGGTCTGCGGCGCGCTGTTCCAGTTCTGCGTGCTGACGCTGAACACCTCCATCTGGATCTACGCGCCCGAGCTGTACCCGACCCGCATGCGCGGCCTGGGCACCTCGTTCCTGCTGGCGCTGGGCACGGTGGGCGGGGCGCTGTCGCAGTTGCTGGCCGGCCGGATGTTCGACCTGCATGGCGTGGCCGGCATGTTCGGCATGATCGCGGCCATGTACGCCATCTTCGCGCTGGCCGTGCAGTTCGCGCCCGAGACCTTCGGCAGGTCCATCGAGGAAGAGGCCGGTGCCGGCGATCCGGCCGCGGGCCTTCCATCCGGTCAACCCGCCCAACCCGCGCAGGCTGCGCGTTGAGGAGGGCGGGCATGCCTGGCACGGTGCTGCTGATCAACCCGAACACGTCGGCCGCGACCACCGCGATGATGCATGCGCTGGCCCGCGCGGCGCTGCCGCCCGCGCTGGCGTTGCGCAGCGCCACGGCGGCGCGCGGCGCCTCCATGATCACGAGCGATGCGGAACTCGCAACCGCCGTGGACGAGGTGCTGGCCATCGGCATGCGCGAGGCCGGCGATGTGGGCGCCATCGTGGTCGCCGCGTTCGGCGATCCGGCGCTGGCCCAGCTGCGCGCGCGCGTGGCGGTGCCGGTGGTCGGCATCGGCGAGGCTTCGATGCAGGAGGCTGCGGCCGGAGGGCGGCGCTTCGGCGTGGCCACCACCACGCCGGCCCTGGCGGATGCCATCGCGCTGGCCGTGGCGCGGCTGGGGCTGGCGGCGCAGTTCAGCGGCACGCGCATTCCCGCGGACGATCCGCTGCGCCTGGCGGCCGATCCCGGCCTGCAGGACCGGCTGCTCGGCGAGGCCGTGCGCGCCTGCATCGAGGCCGACGGCGCGCAGGCCGTGGTCATCGGCGGCGGCCCGCTGGCGCAGAGCGCGGCACGCCTGGCCGGGCAGTTCGGCGTGCCCGTGGTCTCGCCGGTGGCCGCCGCGATGCGCCGCGTGGCCGCGCTGCTGCAGGCCCCGGTCGCCTAGGCGCGGCCGCGCGGCTCGCGCGTCACGAGCCAGATGCCGGCGCAGACCAGCACCAGCGCGATGGCGTTGCGCCACGCCAGGATGGTCTCGTGCAGAAACAGGGCCGACAGCAGCGCGCCGAACACCGGCACCATGAAGTTGAAGGCCGTGACGAGGCTCACGCGGTTGTGCTTGAGCAGCAGGCTCCAGACCGAGATCGCGAGCGAGGACAGCAGCACCATGTAGGCCAGCAGCGCGGTCGATGCCGGCGTGAAGCGCGTGAGCGTGCCGCCCAGCCCGTAGCCCAGTGCCAGCAGCGCCGCACCGCCGATGGCCAGCTGCCAGCCCGTCATGACGATGGGGTCCACGCCCTGCGAGATGCGCTTGCCGTAGATGCTGGCGGCCGCCAGCACGGCCGCGGCGATCACCACGAAGCCTTCGCCCAGCAGCGTGAAGTCCAGTGCCGGCATCCCGCCCAGGCCGCCGAGCCCGCTCCCGAGGTTGACCACCATCACCCCCGCGAAGCCCACCACGCAGCCGATCGCCTTGCCGTAGCTGAGCCGGTCGTTGTGGTAGATCCAGTGCGCCAGCAGCACGCTGAAGAAGGTGCCCGTGGCGTTCATGATCGAGCTCTTCACGCCCGTGGTGTGGGCCAGGCCGATGTAGAAGAACACGTACTGCAGCGTGGTCTGCACCAGGCCCAGCAGCGCGAACTGGCCCAGCGTGCGCGCCGGCCAGCCGCCCACGCGCTTGCCGCTGGCCGCGGCCCAGGCCAGCAGCGCGGCCCCGGCCAGCGCGAAGCGCCAACCTGCGAACACCAGCTTGGACGCGGTGTCGTCGGTGCCGATGCCGAACAGCGCATAGCCGCCCTTGATGGCCGGGTATGAGCTGCCCCACAGCAGGCAGCAGAACGTGGCCAGCAGGAACACCGTCCTGCGGTCGGTCAGCGGCGAAGGGCGGGCCAGTGGAACGGAGGCGGGGGAAGCCGACATGGGGCAGGGTGATGAACCAAAACGGTGCATTGTGCCCTGTTGTACGACAACTTGCAGGCGATGCGCCAAGGAACGTGTAGGTCTGCGGCTTCGCTGGCGCAGAGGTCGTGTGATGACTGCCGCCGCGCTGTCACCCCGCGGTCAGGCGGGCTTTGGCATGATGCGCCCCATGCCCGCTGCCGCCTCCGCCCTTCGCCCCGCCGGGCGCCTCGTCTACTGCCTGTGTGCCGAATGGTGCGGCGTGTGCCGCGAATGGCGCGCGCGCTTCGACGCGCTGGCCGCGGCGCATCCGCAGGACCGCTTCGTCTGGGTCGACGTGGATGCGCAGGAGGCCGTGCTCGACATCCTGGACATCGAGACCTTTCCCGTGCTGCTGATCGCGCAGGATGGCGAGCCGCTGTTCTGCGGGCCGGTGCAGCCCACGGCAGCCGTCGCCGGGCGGCTGCTGCAGGGGCTGCAGCGTCCGGCCGCGGCCGATCCGGTGGCGCAGCAGCTGCTCGACCTGCTGCAGGCGCGCTGACGCGCCGGCATTGCGATCGGCCGGCACGGCCCCACCTGCAGCGAGCACCTTCTTTCCCACACGCCCATGACCGCTTCCAACACCCCACGCCTGCCCACCTACTTCATCTCCCATGGCGGCGGCCCCTGGCCCTGGATGAAGGCCGAGATGGGCAACACCTACGCCAGGCTGGAGGCCGCGCTGGCCGACATGCCGCGCCAGCTCGGCCGCAAGCCCGCCGCAGTGCTGATGGTCTCCGCCCACTGGGAGGCCCCGGCCTTCACGGTGCAGGCCGCCGCGCAGCCCGGCATGCTCTACGACTACGGCGGTTTTCCGCCGCACACCTACGAGGTGCACTACCGCTCGCCCGGTGCGCCGGCGCTGGCGCAGCGTGTGCAGGCGCTGGTCCAGGCAGCCGGCCTGCCGGCCGCCCTCGATGCCGAACGCGGCTATGACCACGGCATGTTCTCGCCCATGCAGGCCATCTACCCGCAGGCCGACGTGCCCGTGCTGCAGCTCTCGCTCAGGCGCGGGCTCGACCCGGCCGAACACCTGGCGCTGGGCCGCGCGCTGGCACCGCTGCGCGACGAGGACGTGCTCATCGTCGGCAGCGGCCTGAGCTACCACAACCTGCGCGCCTTCGGCCCGCAGGCCGCCGCGCCATCCCAGGCCTTCGACGACTGGCTGGTGCAGTCGCTGGGCGCTGCGCCCGCGCAGCGCAGCCAGGCCCTCGTCGACTGGGCGCAGGCGCCGGCCGCGCGCATCGCGCATCCGCGCGAGGAGCACCTGATCCCGCTCATGGTGGCGGTCGGCGCGGCCGAGGACGAACAGGCCGCCCGCATCTACCACGAGGGCGCGTTCATGGGCGGCCTCTCGGTGTCGAGCTACCGGTTCGGTGCGGCGGCCGGCGACGCCGGCTGACGCTGCGGCGCGGGGCGCCGTTCGAACGACGCCAGCAGCGCCCCGGTGCCCACGTCCAGCAGCTTGAGCGCGATGGCCTCGCCCAGCCCGGCCGAGTGCTTGAAGCCATGGCCCGAGCAGGCCGAGGCCACCCACACGGGCAGGCCGGCGCCGAGCCGGTCGACCACGAAGTCGCGGTCGCGCGTGACCGTGTACATGCAGGCACGCGAGCGCAGCACCTGCGGCCCGGCTTGCGGAAAGCGCCCGGCCACGCGGCGCGCGTGCATGGCGGCGGCCTCGCCGTCACCCACCTCGCGGCGCAGCGCTTCGGGCGTGGTCGGCGCGAGGTACTGCTCGGTGGCCACCTTGAGCGCGGGCTGCTGCGGGTCGACCGAGGGAAAGCCGTAGAAGTAGTCCTCCTCGCCGTCGCCGTACATCCAGATGAAGACCGGAAAGCGCCCCGGCGCGAAGGCCGGCGCCGCGCCGTCCTGCAGGGCGAACCAGTGCATGGTCTGGCGGTACACGGCGAACTCGCCGGCCCAGGCGGCCCAGGTGTCCTGGCCCAGGCCCTG
Source organism: Pseudorhodoferax sp. Leaf274 (assembly GCF_001422445.1). Taxonomy (GTDB): domain Bacteria; phylum Pseudomonadota; class Gammaproteobacteria; order Burkholderiales; family Burkholderiaceae_C; genus Pseudorhodoferax. Next base: position 123,996 of record NZ_LMNA01000027.1, on the reverse strand, counting down.
CAGCAGCCCGGGCAGCCAAGCGCCTGCCGACAGCACCACCTGGCGCGCGCGGTAGCGGCCCTGGCCGGTGGCAATCATCACGCTGCCGTCGCCGTGGGGTTCCAGGGCCAGCACCGTCTCCCCGGTGCGCAGGTGCGCGCCGGATGCGCGGGCCACGGCCAGCTGCGCGCGGATGGCCTGCTCGGGCCGCACCAGGCCGGCCTCGGGTTCCCAGTAGCCGATCTCGTCGCCGCGCAGCGCGAACGGCGCAAAGCGCCGCCGGATCTCGCGCGCGTCCAGCAGTTCGTGCGCGATGCCGTGGCGTTGTGCGCTGCTGATCGTGCGGTGCAGGAAATCGGGCTTGCCGTGGTGCGTGCGGCGGCTGCGTTCGCTGCCCAGCACCAGGCCGCCGGTGGCCTCGTACAGCGGCACGCCGGTCTGGCGTTCCAGTTCCCTCCAGATCGCGTGCGAGCGCCGCACCAACGGCACGTAGGCGTCGCCCTCGCCGATGGCCAGCCGCGTGATGCGCGACTCGCCGTGCGAGGAGCCCAGGTCGTGCGGCGGCGCATGCCGGTCCAGCCCCAGCACGCGCGCGCCGCGCTCGGCCAGCGGGCGCACGATGGCGCTGCCCAGCGCGCCCAGGCCGATCACGGCCACGTCATACGGTTCGTCGTTCGTGCTCATGGGGCGGCAGTAGAACTCAAACGATGCCCAGGTCCAGGAACGCGTCCCTGACCTGCACGGGTTTGGGGATCAGCTTGATCTTGGCGAAGGCATCGGCCAGCCGCTGTTGGTCCTGCGCGATGGCGTCGCTGAGCGGCACCACGCCGTATGTGCGCCGCTCCGTGGCCAGGGCCAGCACCTGCGGATCGACCTTGAGCTGCGGCGCCAGCGTGGCCACCACCTCCTTGGGGTTGGCCTGCGACCAGGCGTTGGCCTTGCGCAGTTCGGCGAACACGGTGCGCAGCAGGTCCTGCTGCGCGCGCGCCACCTCGGGCCTGGCGAAGTGGTAGGTGCGGTTGGCCGACAGCCCGGTGCCATCGAACAGCAGCCGCGCGCCGGTCGCCACCTGGGCACCGGCCAGGAACGGGTCCCACAGGCCGATGGCGGCCACGCTGCCCGATTGCAGCGCGGCCACGGTGTCCGAGGCGGTGACGATGTAGACGGCGTCCACGTCCTCGTAGCGCAGGCCGGCCGCCTCCAGCGCGCGGATCAGGATGTACTGGCTGTTGTAGCCGCGGCCCGTGGCCACGCGCTTGCCTTTGAGGTCGGCCACGGTCTTGAACGGCGCGTCGGCCGGCACCAGGAAGCCCACGCCGCGCGGGTAGGGGCTCTCGGCCGCGAGGTACGCGAGTCCCTTGCTGCTGGCCTGCTGGAACACGCCGATGCCGTCCGAGGCATGGCCGAAGTCGATGGCACCGGCGGCCAGCGCCTCGGACAGCTGGCCGCCGCCCAGGAACTCGTGCCACTCGACCTGGGCGCCCTGCGCCGCGAGGGCCTTCTCCAGCTGGCCCGTACCCTTGAGGATGTTGAGCGTGTTGAACTTCTGGTAGCCGATGCGAACGGTGCGCGGGGCCTGCGCGAGCAGGGCGGGTGCGGCAAGCAGCGCGGCGCCGGCTGTGGCGAGTTGCAGCGCCCGGCGGCGCGGCAGCGCGAGGGGAGCGAGGGAAGCGAGAGGCATGGGTCGGGGTCCGGAAAAGGGAACGGTGTCCCAGCGTAGGCATGCCGGTCCCGGGCCGCCACGAAGAAACCCGCATGTGCATATGCGCTGGCCGCGGCGTTGGCCGGTCTCCGCCACATGGAGGACGCAGGCGCGTGCGCCGGGGGCTACAGTCCGTGCGTCGCCGCCCAGGCTTCGATGGGGAGCATCCGCCATGCAAGAGTTCGCCGGTCTGGTTTCCGCGTTGGCATCGCTGGCATGGCCGGCGCTCTTCGCATTCGTGCTGGTCTGGCTGCGCGGGCCGATCGCCGGCTTGATCGCCTCGGCCAAGGGACGCAAGTTCAAGCTCGTGATCGCCGGCAACGAACTGAGCATGGAAGAGGCGGCAGAGCAGCAGAGCCAGGCCCTGCTGGACCTGCAGGCCAAGGTCGCCGAACTGGAGAAGCGGCTCGGCCCGCCGCCCGAGGCGGCAGCGGCGCCGATGGCCGCGCAGACCGTGCGCGCGGCGCGCGCGCACCGCGTGCTGTGGGTCGACGACAACCCGCGCAACAACAGCTACCTGATCGCCGCGCTGCTGGAGCGCGGTGTCGAGGTGGACACCGCACTCACCACCGACGAAGGCCTGGCCCGGTTCGCCGCGCAGCGCTACGACGTGGTGGTCTCCGACATGGGCCGCCCGGAGGGCAGGACCGCGGGCATCGACCTGGTGCGCAAGCTGCGCGCGCAGGGCACGGAGGTGCCGCTGTACATCTACTGCAGCGCCGATTCCGCGCGGCGCTGGCGCGACGAGGCGCTGCAGGCCGGCGCCAGCGACATCACGGCGTCGGGCAGCAGCCTGCTCGGCGTCCTGCCCTGATCCTGCGGCTACTGGATCTGCACCGCCTGCTCGCCCGGCGTCGGCAGTTCCCGCGGCAGCGCCGCGGCGAAGCGGATGGCCCAATGCCCGTCGCTGCCATGCAGCGCGTAGCTGCAGCAGTTGGGCATCGGCAGGCCCAGCTGGAACGCGCGGAAGGCCTGCATGGCGCGCGTGCTGTCCACCGGGAAACCCATGCAGCGCCACACCAGCATCGCCAGCCACATGCCGTGGCCGAACACCACGCTGCGGTCGGGCAGGGCCTCCAGCCGCGCGCGCACCTGGTCCACGCGGCCGGCCAAGGCCAGGAAGCTCTCGGCCCCCGGGCCGGTGCAGTGCCCGGGCTCGGCACGCGCCCAATAGGCGTCGATGAGGGGCTTGCGCGCCAGGTTGGTGGTGCCGGCCACCTCGTCGGGCGGCAGGGTGACGAACTCGTGCAGGTTCTCGATGGTCTGCACGGGCAGCTGCCAACGCGCGGCACAGGGCGCGGCCGTGTGCTGCGCGCGCACGTAGTGGGAGCTGAACACCTGCGCCGGCTGCCAGTCCATGGCGCGCGCCCAGTGCTCGGCCTGGGCGATGCCGCGCGCGGTCAGCGGGATCGATGCGGGGTCGCCGCTGGCCAGGCCCGCATTGGCCTCGCTTTCGCCATGGCGCACCAGGGTGATGGTCTTCATGCCTGCCCCGGGCCGAGCAGGTCCAGCACCAGTTCGCCGGGGCGGCACAGCCGCGTGCCGTGCGGCGTCTCGACGATGGGCCGGTTCATGAGCACCGGGTGCCGGGCCATCTGCGCGATGAGCTGGGCGTCGGTCCACTTCGCATCGTCCAGGCCCAGCTCGGCGTACTGCGGCTCCTTGCTGCGCAACAGCTCGCGCGGCGTGATGCCCATGGCGGCGACCAGGCCGGCCAGGCGCTCCACGCTCGGCGGCGTCTGAAGGTAGTCGACGATCTTGGGTTCGATGCCGCGTTCGCGCAGCAGGGCCAGTGCGTTGCGCGAGTTGCTGCAGGCAGGGTTGTGGAAGATGGTGGCGTGCATGGGGCGATGATCCCCGATTTGCGCGTCACCCCTTCAGCAGCGGTGCCAGCACCCGGTAGGGCTTGGGGAACCAGGCCCAGTGGTCGTCCAGCCAGACCAGGCCGTCGTAGGCCATGCCGGCGTCGCGGCCGGGCGCGATGACCTTCCAGGCCAGCCACACGCGCTGGGGCTGCAGCAGGGCGGCCAGCGCACGGTAGCCGCCAGGGAAGGGGCGCGACAGCGCGTTGTCGTCGGCCAGCATGCCGGCCGGTGCCGCGTGGCACTGCAGGCGCGCACCGGGCGCGGCGCGGGCGGGGCGCGGCGGCTGCTGCCAGACCGTGGCGTAGGCGGACCGGGCGGCCGCTGCCGCCGACGGCACGAACGCCCGATCCGCGTCCGTCTCGCGCGGCCGCAGCATCTGCAGCACCCGCCCATCGGTCTCGTGCACCAGCGCCTGCAGCAGCGGTCGGGCCTGCTGCAGCAGCAGTTCGATCGACGCGGCCGCCCACTGCGGCGCGGCGGCAGCCAGCGTCGCGCCCATCTCCTGCGCCGCTGCTGCGGCCGCCTTGGCCACCAGCGACGACGCATGCGCACGCAGCGCCTCGATGTGCGGCAGCCATTGGAATTGCCCGAGCAGCCTGGCCGAGAGCACGCCGCGCCACAGCGTGCGCTCGTCCGACGCGGCCAGCCAGGCGCCGACCGACTCGCTGCCGGCCAGCGGCAGGCCGGCCAGCGTGTCGGCGTCGGGTGCGGTTCCGGACTCCAGCACGCGCAGCAGGCAGACCGGGTTGAAGCTGTAATGCAGGCGCTCGCCCGCGGCGCGCTCGAACACGGCGTGCTCCGGCTCGCCCGGCAGCAGCGGCGCCTCGGCCGCGCTGGCCAGGCGCCAACCGGCCGCAGCCAGGCGCTGTGCCAGGGCTGCGAAGCCGCAGCCGGGATCCAGGACCCAGGAAAAGTTCATCGGGCTTGCCCTTCAGCGCGCCCGCGGATCTTCTCCTCGATCAGGCGCAACAACAGCTCGCGCGTATTGTGGTCCAGCACCAGGCCGCTCAGCGGGTCCGGCGCGCCGGGCTGGATGGTGCGCACGATGCGGCCGGCGCGGTCGAACAGCACGATCGGCCGGTCGGGTGCGGCGTCCATCACGATGCGCATGTCGTCGCCCAGCACCAGCTCCACCGGGAACTCGTGCACGCGCAGCCCTTCCAGCGCGGCGTCGCGCCCGCGCAGCGGCGGCATCACCACGCCTGGGCCTTCCAGCACCGGCCGGCCGTCCTGCATGCCACGCACGGCGAACACCACGCCACGCTCCAGCTCTTCCCGCGTCGGGATCAGCGGATTGCGGCGCGGCTTGCCGGGCTGGTGCTCGAGCTCGGGGTGGAACACCAGCCGCTCGAAGCCCGCCGTCTCGCGCATCCACAGCACGTCGATGCGCACCTGCGGGTGCTGCTGCAGGATCCGCCGCACCATCGGTACCAGCTCGGCGGCGAACACGCCGCCCATGTAGAAATCCACCAGCGCGAAGTGCCGCTGGCCGGCGGCGATGCGCTCCAGCATCTGCACCTCCAGGTGCGGCGTGCGCAGTTCGGCATCGGGCATGCCGGGCCGGCGCAGCGTGAACTTGGGCACGGTGGCGATCACCGGGAAATCGGCCACGCCGTGCGCCAGCATCTCGGCCAGGAAAGCGCCGCCGCGCTGCACGCCCAGCACGGCGTCCGGCTTGATCTGCGCCACATGCTCGCGCATCTGCGCCACGGCCTCCGCGTTCTGCTCCAGCACCAGCTCGGCCACCAGGCCTTCCAGGTCGCCGAAGCGCGGGGGCCGGCCTTCGCGCACGCGGTTGCGCAGGCTGTCGATCACGTCCTGCGCATCTAGCCGCCGGCCGCTGCCGCCCAGGTCGTCGAGGAAGCCCTGCACCGCCCGCGCCAGCACATGCGCGGGCATGTCGATCTGGGCCGCGATGTCGGCCACGCGCTGCTGCAGGTCCTGCTCGGGCGTGGTGCGGCCTTCGTTGAGCGCGCGCTGGCGTTCGGCCCTTTCGGTGTCCACGCCCTGTTGGCGCTCGTCCACGGCCTGGCGCTGCTGTTGCGCGCGTTCCTGGGCCTCGCGGCGGGCCTTGGCGCGCTCGCGCAGGGCCTGCTTTTCCTCCTGCTTGCGCGCGCTGCGGCCGGCGCGCGCGGCATCCAGCTCTTCGGGGCTCATGGTGGGGCGTGTGCCGCCCTGGGGCGCTGTGGTGTCCGTCCCGGTGCCGGGCACGCGCACCTTGCGCAGCTGGCACACGTTGACCGGGTCGTGCGCGCCGAGCCCCACCCCATGGCCCGAATGCGGCGCCACCTCGGACTTGGGCCGCACCTGCACCGGACCGACCGGCTCCAGCCGGTAACGCTCGCCGGTGGCGGGGTCGGTCCACACCTGGCGCTGCAGCGCTGCGATCTCGTGCGCGATCTCGCGCTCGTGGTAGACCACCTCGATCTCGCCGCCAGGGCTCAGCAGGCGCAGCGCATGCGGGCCCAGGTTGGTCAGGCTCTCGGCCTGGGCCGCCCGCTGCCGCGCCATCTGCTGCATCGCCTCCACGCTCTGCACCAGCGTCAGGCCCGGGGGCAGGTCGCGGGGCAGGATGACCATGGTCTGCACGGTCTTGGCGTGCGGCAGCGGAAAGCGCACATGCATCCGGTCGACCGAGTTGTCGGGCAGCGACGCGCCGAAGCGCTCGTGCAGGAAGCGGCCGCCCACGGCATGGAAGGCCGCCTGGTCCACGGGTTCCGGCACGCGGCCAGGGCTGGCTTCGGAGGTGATCATCTGCGCGTTGCGGTAGCGCGCCTGCAGCGCATGCGCACTGTCCAGCGACGGCCCGCTGAACGGCTCGAACACCGTGCGCACCTGGCCGTCGGCATCCTTGGAGAACAGCCGCGCGGGCTGGTCCAGGTACTGCGGGCGCGGCTCGGTGCCGCCCTCGATTGCGGCGCGGCGCTGCGGCGCGGCCACGGCCTGCACCTCCGCCTGGCGCGCGTGCAGCGCGGCCAGCGTGGCGTGGTTGCGCTCCTGGTCGGCGCGGTGGCGGGCGGCGGCCGCGCCGGTCTGCGGCGACTCGGCATCCAGCGAGCGCGCGATGCGCTGGTGCGCATCGATCTCCAGCGCCAGCTTGTTGCCGTACAGCGCGATCTGGCGCTCCAGCGGCAGTTGGTGCCAGCGCTGCATCTCGGCCTCGTCGTGCCGCGCCACCAGCGAAGAGGTGCCTTCCTCGTGGGCCTGCACCAGGTGCGGCCCTTCATCGGCCAGCCGCGCCACCGGCGTGCCTTCGCGCACCACCACCATGGGCTTGCCGTCCATGATGAGCGTGACCGCGCGGCCACGCTCGCTGCCGGTGAGCTGCACGAACGCACGGTCGGACAACACCACGATGTCGACACCGCCCACCGCGTCGTGCAGCTCCGCTGGCACGTGGCGCAGCAGCGCGCGGCGCATGGCCTCGGCATGCTGCTCCGGATCGCGCGCCGACACGCGCGGTCCGCCTGGCGCGCCGATGCCGTCGGGATGCTCGGGCGTGTAGATCCGGCCCTCGGGATCGCGGATCACCACGCCCGCGCGGCGCGCATGCTCCAGCACGGCCTGCGGCACCGGCCCGTGCTGCTCGGGCACCGACAGCACGAGGCGGCCGTCCAGCGCGGTGTGGCCGGCGGCCAGCAGCGCCGCGTTGCTGGGCACGTCGGCCAGCCGGGTGCCGGGCGGGTACTTCTCGACCAGCTCGTTGATGTAGGCGATGGCCGCGTCCTCGCCCAACTCGGAGAGCTGCGTGTGCTTGCGCGAGACGATCTCCTCGCCCGGCACATAGGAGTCGGCGCGCACGCGGCGGCCGTCCGGCGTGTCGAGGTAGACCTCGTTGTGCGCGTGGTGGGCCTCCTGCTCGGTGTTGAAGGTATTGCCGCGGTCCCGCCGGTCGACCATGGCGTCCAGCTGTTCGGCCGTGCGGTCGAACAGCGGCCGGCCTTCGGCCGGCTGCGGCGGTTCGTCCGGCAGCGTGGGGTGCGGCCCGTCCGCATCGGCGTCGTCGTGCGGGCGCCCGATGCGCTGCTCCTGCTCGTGCACCGTGCGCTGGAATTCGGCGGCGATTTCCTCCGGCGTCGAGCGCCGCGGGCCATCCTTGGAGAACAGCCGCGCCGGTTGCTCCAGGTACTGCGGGCGCGGCTCGGCGCCCTCGGCCATCGCCGCGCTGCGCAGCGGGCCGATGTCCTCGACCTCCTGCAGGCGCTGGCGCAGCGCGCGCAGCGTGGCCTCGTTGCGTTCCACCTCGGCGGCCAGGCGGGCCGCCGGCGCGCCTTCGCCGGTGGTCTCGGCCTGCAGCGATTGCGCGATGCGCTCGTGCGCATCGATCTCCAGTTCCACCTTGTTGCGGTACAGGTCGATCTGCGCCTCGACCGGCAGCGTGTCCCAGTGCGCCAGCGCCGCCTCGTCCAGCCGCGCGACGCGGGCGCGCGTCGTCGCGTCGTGCGCCTGCACCAGGTGCGGGCCCTCGTCGGCCAGGCGGGCCAGCGGCGTGCCCTCGCGGACGACCACCGTGGGCCGGCCTTCGTGGATCAGCGTGACCACCGGGCCGGATTCGCTGCGCGTCAGCGCGTGGTACTCACCGGCCGGCAGCACGCGGATCGGCACGTCGGCGAAGTTGCCGTGCAGCTCGGCCGGCACATGGCGCAGCAGTTGGGCGCGCATGTGGTCCTCGACCACCGGCACCGGATGCGGCGTGGCCAGCGCCGTCAGGCCGCCGTGCGTGACGACATGGTCCAGGTTCAGCGCGCGGCCCAGCCCGTCACCGCCATCGCGGCCGTGCCGGTTCAGGAACAGCAGGTCGTGGGCCGCCGCCTCCACGTCGTGCGGGCTCAGCGGCGGCATGCCGCGCTCGGCGCGCTCGCGGCCGATGGCGTCGGCGGCGGCGGCCAGCCGGCGGCCGTGCATGGCCTGGCCCACTGACTCGGCCGCGCCTTCGCCGATGCCCTGCACGAACGCGTGCGCGCCGGCATGGCCGATGTCCAGCAGCGCGTCGCCGGCATCGCCCTTGAAGCGGCCGCTGCCGGCGTCCACCAGGATCTCGGTGGCCCGCCCGCCCATGCCGCCGATGGCCGAGAGGCTGCCGCGCGCGAGGCCGCGCGCGGCCATGGCGCCGGCGCCGCGCGCCATGCCGCCCTGGGCCGACGCGTTCAGTGCCGCGTCGATGCCGCGGCCCACACCGCCGATGCCGCGGCCGGCCAGCCCGACCAGGCCGCGCGCCATGCCGCCCTGCGCGGCGTAAGCGCGCGCGCGCTCGGCGATCACGGCGCCGTTGCGGCCCAGCGCCTCGATGGAGTTGGTCAGCGTGGCCGTGGCCGCGCCCGACAGCCCGCCCTTGATCAGCCCGCCGAACAGCGCACCGATGGCGTCGTCGCCGCCATGGGCCCAGGTACGCTCGTCGAACGCGGCGTTGGCCACGCCGCCTAAGGACCCGGTGAGCGTGCCGATGATGATCTGGTCCACCACCGGGTTGCCGGTGAAGATGCGCGACAGGCTGGCCAGCGTGCGCGACGCCGTGCTGGCCGCCTGCGCGCCCTTGCTGGCGACCTGCGCCGCCGCGCCCAGCTGCGCGCCGACGCCGGCCGTCACCGCCTGCACCGCCGTCATGCCCAGGTCGACGGCCGCCTGCTCCCAGCCGTAGCGGCCGCCCTTGATCGCGTAGTTGGCCGACATCGAGGCCAGCCCGGTCACGATGGCCGCGGCGATCAGCGGGCCGGCCGCGCCGCCCGTGACCACCGTGATCACCGCCGCCGCGACGGCGCCCAGGATGGCGATGCCGGTGGTGGCGATGTCGGCGAAGGCGTCGATGCGCCGGCCGTAGGTCTCGGCGATGGCCTGGGCCGTCGCGGTGGTCGCGGCGAAGGTGTCGCGGTCGGTGCCCGTGTAGCGGCCCTTGGCGTCGAAGTTCTGGCTGGCCGCGCTGATGTTGACCGCGCCGTCCGCGCCGAACGTGATCGGCCCGCCGGCCAGTGCGCCCAGCCGGGACTCGGCCACGCCCATGGCCCGGTCCGCCCGCGTGCCGTCGGCCAGCCACGCGCCGAAGCCGCTGGCCTCGTTGCGCTGCTGCTGGATGGCGAAGGCCGCCACCTCCAGCCGCTCGCGGTCGTTGCGCGGCTGGCCCAGCAGCGCGCGCTCCATGCGCAGCCGGTCGTCGCCCGACACCTCGCCCAGGAAGCCGTGGCCGAAGGTGCCCAGGTCGGCATCGAGCGAATTGCCGGTGTTGTCCTGGTAGGCGCGCCGCATGGCCGCGATCTCGGCGCGGTCCATGCGCTCGGTGAAGCGGAACAGCAGGTCCTCGTTGGTGCCGCAGCCGGCCATTGCGTGCTGCATGGCCAGCGCGGCGGTCTCGGGCGAGGGCCGGGCGTCGGTCAGCAGGCCGGCGGCCAGCGCGGCGCCCGTGCTGTCGGAGCCGAAGCGCGCCTGCAGCTGGCCGATCACGCGGTCGCGCGCGGCCGTCACGCGGGTGTCGTCCATGGCCGCGGCCGGGTTGGCCGGGTCGTGCGCGGGCGCGAAGTCCTCGGGCGTGGCCGGGCCGCTGGCATAGCGCTCGGCGGCCAGCATCACCACGCGCGCGCGTTCCTCGGCCGCGCGGCGGTGGGCCTCGCGCTCGGCCGGGCTGGCGTTGGCGAGGTCGGCGCGGAAGCGCGGGTCGAAGGTGGCGCGGTCGATGTTGATCGCGTTCGGCGGGTCGCCGCTGCGCTGCATCTCCACGCCCAGCCGCGCCGCGCGCGCCTCCACGCTGCTCTCGCCGTGGCGCAGCAGCGCACCGGCCAGGTCGCGGTTGGCACCTTCCAGCCGCCGCGTGACCATCTGCGGCTCGCCCTCGGGGCCGGCGCCGCCGACGTAGACATCGATGTCGCGGCTGACGTAGGCCACGGCGCGGTCCTCGGCGCTGAGGCCCCGGACATCGGTGTCGGGCGCGACGCCGCGCGCCACGGCTGCGTCGGTGACGATGCCGCCCAGTGCCTTCACCACGGCCTCGCGCCGCGTATCGCCGTCCATCTCCTGCGCCGCGCGCCAGTCGCCGTCGGGCGGCGCACCGGTGTAGCGCTCGATGGCGCTGTGCACGGCGTCGGCGTTGCCGTCCACGCGCGCCTCGTCCACCGCGTCGCGCAGCCGCAGCGCGTCGGCCGTGGCATGCTCGCCACGGGCCAGTGCGTCGAACACCTCGCGGTCGGTGCCGCCCAGCGCATTGCGCACGGCGGCCATGGTGCCGTCGTCGGGGCGGCCCAGCGTGGCCAGTTGGTCGGGCGACAGCGCGCGCATGACCTCCTCGATGCGCGCCTCGTCGTCGTTGAAGGTGCCCAGCGAATCGGCCAGCTCCAGCCGCGCGCCGGTCACGTTGTCGCCGTACAGGTACGCGCTGGCGGCCTCGTAGTCGGTGCTGTCGGCGCCCAGTTCGCGGCGCAGGTCGGTGTCCAGGTGCGGTCCGCCGATGTGGGATGGGTAGACCTGGGTGTCCAGCGCGCGGCCCTGGGCCAGCGTCATGCCGCGCAGCGCGGCCAGCACGCCGGACTCGTCCACGGTGCCGGCGAAGCCGCCGCCCAGCGCGCCCACGACCCGGTTGGCGCGGCCTTCCAGCGCGGTCTGGGTCTCGGCGCCGGCGGCCTCCAGCTGGCTGGCGAAGTAGGTGGCGGGTTCGTTGCGCGCGGTGTTGTAGTCGACCTCCTCGCGGACCTGGCGGTCCAGGCCCGGGGCCGGACCGCTGGCCGCGGCGCCACCTCCACCCCCACCGCCGGCGCTGGCGCAGTGCCCGCAATCCGGCGCGGGCGCCGCCGGCGGGCCGCCGCTGTCGGCCGCGGGCGGTGGCGGGGCCGGCGTGGCGGCAGGCGCGTCGCTGCGCAGGCTGGCCAGCGCGCTGGCGGCCTGGGCGCGCTGCTGGGCGATGAAGCCGGCCATGCGCACCGTGAGCGGCTGGGCCCAGGACTGGGCCGCCTGGGTCACCGTGCCGGCCAGGCCGCCGAAGGCTTCGGTCACCCCGGCCGCGCTCTGCGCGCGCTGCGCGGCGCCCTGGGCCTGCAGCTGGGCCAGCGTGGCCTGCAACCCGCTGGCCTCCTGCCCGGAGCGCTGCAGCTGCGCGCCGGCCTGTTCGGCCAGGCTGTCGTCCAGCCGTTGCTGGTTGGCCTGCAGGCGCTGGTCCAGCCGGCCGCTGCTGGCCCGTGCACCCTGCAGCGCGCCCTCGGGTGCACGCTCGGCCGCCTGGCGCAGCGCAGGCGCGCCGCGCGCGGCGCTGGCGCGCAGGTTCTGCTCCAGGCCCTGGGCGGTGCGCAGGTAGGTCGGCAGCGCGCCGCGCGTGGCCGCCTGCAGTCCGCCCACGGCCTGCTGCGCCTCGTGCCGCACGCCGCTCAGCGCGCCGCGCGCCTGGCTGTTGAGCCGGCTCCTGGCGGCGCGCTGCTGGGTGCGCAGCTGCTGCAGCTGGCTGTGCGTGAGCGAAGCCAGCGCCTGTTGCGCGGCCTGCTGCTGCTCGCGCAGCCGGCTGCGCGCCTGGCGCAGCGCGGCGGCCACGCTGGTGCGGCCCTGCGTGGCCAGGCGTGCGTTCTCACCGGCCAGCGCGGCCTGGTAGCTGCACGAGAGGCTGCACGCCGTGGTGTCGCGCGACTGCTCCCAGGCCTTCTTCTTCGCGTCGAAGCGCTGCTGCAGGCCCTTGACCTCGGGGTCGACCCAGCGCGGGATGCGCAGCTGGCGCTTCTCGTTCTTGGCCCGCTCCAGCCAGGCGCCGCGCTGCGACGAATAGTGCGTGGCGCGCGCCTCGTTCCACTGCGTCAGCGTGCGGCGGGCCGCCTGGTGGGCCTCCTGGGCCTGGCGCACGGCGCCGTCGTAGGCCGACACATGGCCGCTGACGAGGCCGCTGACCACGCTGGCGATGCGCGCTGCGCCACTGCGCTCGCCGGCGTTGATGAGGCCGTGCGCGCTGCGGCCGGCCGCGGCGATGGCCTGGCCCGCGTCCAGCGCGGCGGAGTCCACCGCCATGGCGGCCATCTGGCCGGCCTCCTCGGTCGCGGCGGCGGCGCCGTCGGCGGCCTGGTCGATGGCGCCGCCGTCCAGGTCGTGGCGCTGCACGATCTCGCCGGCCTGCAGGCCATGGGCCTGGGCCATGTAGTGGCTGATGCCGTTGGCACGCGCCAGCAGCTGCTGGTGCATGCCGCGCAGCTGGTCTGCCGCGCCGGCGTAGGCCTGGCGGGCCTGGCCTGCGGCCTCGCGCATGGCGCGCCGCTGGTCTTCGGCGTTGGTGCCGGCCGGGGGCGCGGCGGCGGGTGCCGGTGCGGCTGGAGCGGCTGGAGCGTCGGCGCCCGGGCGCGGCGGGTGGCCTGGCTCGGCCGCGGCCACCAGCGCATCGCCGGGCAGTTCGGTGGGCGCCTCCCAGGGGGCGTCCAGGGCCTGCCAGGGCAGCGGGGGCGCCTGCAGCGAGGCGTCGGCCAGCGCATCGACGGCGTCGGGCAGGGCCGTGCCTTCGGCCTGGGCGTCTTCCGCGTCGGCGGCGGCCTGGCCTTCGGCGCGGGCCGGGCCGGCCGGGCTGCCACCGCCGCCGGCAGGGCGGGCAGCGGCGGCGCCGGATCTGGCAGCGCCCCGGGCACCGGGGGCGCCGAGGGCTGCGGGATCGGGCGCTGCGCGGGCGGCGGCCGGTGGGTCGGCTGCGGCAGGGGTGCCGGGCGCGGCGTCCGGGCCGGGAGCTGGCGCGGGCGCGTGCGGCGTCGCCGCAGACGGCGCCGCCGGGCTGGCGGCGGCACGGGGCAGGGCGGCCTCGGGCGGTGTCGACCGCACCATGGGCTCGTCGGGCCGTGGCGGCGCGCGCCGGGCCGCGTCTGCCGGGTATAGCGGCAGCAACGGCGCGCCGAAGCGGGCATCCATGCGTGCGTCCGGGCGGGTGTCCATCGGGCCGTCCAGGCGCGCATCCAGCAGCGCTCCGGCGCCGACCGGCTGCGCCCCGAACGTGGGCTGCAGGGGCAGGTAGCGCGGCCAGGCCGGCGCCGCATCGGCTTCGGCGCTGCCGGGCCCGGCCACCAGCGCGGCATCGGGCGGCGCCGTGCGGGGCCGGCGCGGCTCCGCGGTGGCGGGCGGTCGGTCGCGTGCGCGCATGCGCGCCGGGAGCGCGACGCGGCCCATGGCGTCAGCCCGCGGGGGCCAGCAGCGTGGCCGGCATGGACTTGCCGAGCTTGCGGTACTCGGCGCCCAGCGCGGCGGCCAGGGCCGGCGCGTCGATGGCGCCGCCGCCGGCCGCCGCGCGGGCGCCCAGCACCACGTTGCGGATGTGGCCGCCGGCCAGGTCGCAGCCGGCGGCCAGCCGGTTCAGCGCGGCCGGCGCCAGCGCGTGGGCCTCGCCCAGGTGGGCCAGCCACAGCGCGCGCCGCTCTTCCGGCCCCGGCGCCGGGAAGTCGAGGATGGCGTCGAGCCGGCGCGTGAACGCGCTGTCGAAGCGTGCCCGGCTGTTGCTGGTCAGCAGCACGATGCCGTCGTAGCTCTCGATGCGCTGCAGCAGGTAGTTGGTCTGCTGGTTGGCGAAGCGGTCGTTGGAATCCTTGACCTCGGTGCGTTTGCCGAACAGCGCGTCGGCCTCGTCGAACAGCAGCACCACCTCGTCGTGCTCGGCCCGCGCGAACAACTCGGCCAGGTTCTTCTCGGTCTCGCCGATGTACTTGCTGGTGACGGCGGCCAGGTCGACGCGGTACAGCGGCAGCGACAGCTGGGTGGCGATCCAGCCGGCCGACAGGGTCTTGCCGGTGCCCGAGGCACCGACCAGCAGCGCGCGCACCCCGGGCCGGTAGCGCGTGCGTGCGCCCGGCCCCAGGCCGTCGGCCAGGCTGTCGCGCAGCCGGCAGCGTTGCAGCAGGTGGGCCAGCTCGGCGCGCAGCGGGGCGGCCAGCACCAGCGCCGCGTCGGGCACGTCGGTGGGCAGGGCTTCGGCCAGCGTGCCGAGTTCGCTGCGCTGCTGCCGCGCGGCCCGGTGCAGCGCGGGGCGCTGCAGCGCGCCGGGGCCGGCGGCGCGGCACAGCGCGGCGATGCGCGCGGCGCTGTGCCGGTGCCGCGCACCGAGTTCGGCCGCCAGCGCGGCATCGGCGCCGCCCGCGGCCCACAGCGCTGTGCGCTCGGCGGCGGTGGGCAGCGCCAGCGGCCATTCGGCCGGCGCGTCGCCGTCCAGCGTCCAGCTGCCTTCCGGGCCGCTGGCCAGCAGGCAGGGGCCGACGGCTGGTGCCAGCGCGGGCACGCGGCGCCGCTCGCCGGGCGCGAGCGGGGCGCAGAACACGGGCAATGCGCCATGCAACACGAGCCAGGCCGACAGGCCCGCCGGCGGCTCGGCGCCGTCGATGCAGGCCGTGCGGCGGCCCAGCAGCGCGGCCACGGCCGCGGCGGCGCGGCGGGCTTCGGCGGGGTGGGCGCTGCGCAGCACCAGCACGCCGGCGCCGGCCGCAAGCAGGCCGGCCTGGCGCTCGGCCTCGCCTTGGAGGCTGGGTGGCAGTGGGGCGCCGGGCTCTTCCAGCGTCACGCCGGGCCAGTGCCCGCGCGCGCCGCGCGCGGCCAGCACCACGGGCGTGGGCAAGGCCAGTGCGGTGTCGGGCAGCGTGCGCTCGGGCGCCTCGACCAGGCGCAGCAGCTGGTGCCGCAGCGCCGCGCCGTCCAGCAACGCGGCCAGGCTGGCAGCGGCGTCGCCGCCAGGCCCCGCATGCAGCGCGGCCACGAGGCCGGCCGTGGGGCGCAGCTCGCGCAGCGGTGCCTGCAGCCAGCCGACGGCGCGCGCGGCCAGCGGGTCGGTGTCCACGGCCAGGGCCAGCGCCACGGCCAGGCGCTCGACCGGCTCCAGCGCGAAGGCCTGCGCCAGCCGGTGCAGCGCGGTGTCGGCGGCGGGCGGCTGGTCCTGCCATTGCTGCAGCGCCGTGGCCAGGTCGCCGGCCAGCGGCCAGCGCTGGTGCAGGCCGGCCAGCCACAGGGCCTCGGGCGCGGCGTCGGCATCGGCGCAGGCCGGCGCCAGCTGCCGCAGTGCGATCTCGGCCAGCGTGGGGCCGGCCGGCAGCTGCAGGTGGCTGTCGAGGTGGAGAAGGGGTGCGGGCGCGTTCATGCGTCCTCGCCGTAGTGGAAGCGGACCACGCGGCCCAGCCAGGGCAGCCAGCCGGGGTCCAGGTCCAGGCCCAGGCGGCGCAGCCGCAGGTCGGTCTGGTCGAGCCGGAAGTACAGGTCGACATGGGTGGCGGTCAGTGCCACATGCGCCGGGCGGCGCGCCAGCGTGACGAGGCCCAGGCGGCCGGCGCGGTGCAGCCAGCGCCGCGCCGACGCGAGCCAGGCGGCATGGCGGGCCTGCAGCGCGGGCGGCTCGGTGGTGGGCGGGGCCAGCTGCCACAGCGGGTCGTCGGGCGGCGCGGCCAGGCGCCGCAGCGCCAGGTGCAGCACGGCGGCGGTATGGCGGGCGGCGGACTCAGGCGGTTGCGTGTCCAGCCATTGCGGCCATTGCAGGTGCTGCAGCACGGGCAGCAGGAACAGCAGGCCGCCGCACGCGGTGTGTTCCAGCCAGGGCGGCTGGGCCAGCGGCTGGAGGGCGCGCATGGCCGCACGCCCAGGCGCGGGCGCGTCCGGGGCGCCCGCTGCGCGCCGCGTCTGCTGCTCTTGCGCGCGCGGTGGCGCAGACGGCCGGCGGCGCCCGCGCGTCGGCGTCGTGGGCGCGGCCACGGCAGGCACCGGCGCGGGGCTGCCGGACGGCGCGGCCAGGTCGGGCGGCATGGGTGCCGTCTCCGGGACCGCCGGGGGCGGCGGCAGCCGGGAGGGTGGTGCCAGCCGCAGCGCGTGGTGCAGCCAGGGCGGCAGCGGCGCGCGTGGGCCAGGCGCTGGGGCGGCCTGGTGTGCCCGCGGGTCGCGGCGTGCAGGAGGACCGTCCGGCCGGCGTGCCGCGGTGCCCGTGGGCGGTGCCGTCACGGGCCCCAGCCCGGCTTGCCGGACCGGCGCCGGCCCCGGCACCGGCCCCAGCCCGGATTGCTGGACGAGCGCCGGCCCCAGCACCGGCCCGATGGCCTGCGCCAGCGCAGCCGCATGCCCCGCGTGCGCGGCGGCGGCCAGCCAGGCCGGCAGCGCGCTGCGCGCCTCGGGCCAGCCGGCCACCGCCCGGGCCAGGGCGCGCAGGTTGGTCGCGGCATCGGCCTGCGCGCGGTACTCGGGCACGGCGGCCGGCCAATACCAGGCCGAGCAGGGCTGGCCATGCAGCAGGCGCAGCGCCAGCTGCACGCGCGCGTCCAGCGCGCCGCGGAAGGCGACGCAGCCCGCGGTGTCGGCCGTGGCGTGCGCGGCGTCGACCCAGTGGCGCACGGCCTCGGCGCTGCGCTGCTCGATCAGGCGCGACAGGGCCTGGGCCGAGATGCCGGCCGCCACCGGCCCCAGCGCGAGCCGGTGCACGACCATCAGCCGCGCGTCTTCGCCATCGCCCAAGCTGGCGCAGCGCAGCGCGTCTTCCAGCACCGGCAGCAGGCGGCGCGCCTGCTCGGCGCGGGGGGCTTTCAGGCGCAGGTGGCGGACGGTGCGCTGGGCGGCGGGCATGCTGGTCTGCCCTTCAACGCGCTGCGTGAGTCCAGGGCCGAGCGCAGCGATGGCCCGGATGTGCCCCCGCTCCCGGGGCCCCTGTGCACACGCCGAGGAGCGCAGTGGTCTGGGCGGCGCGGGGAACCTCGCGCTTCAACATCTGACTCATTGCACTTGTTCGAGCTGAGTGAACGTAGTGAACGGTGCGAGTTGCGCAATGAGTCAGTTCACAAAGCGCGAGGTTCCCCGCGCAGCCCATGGCACTGCGCTCCTCGGCAGGGGCACAGGGGGAAGTCCCACATGGGCCATCGCTGCGCTCGGCCTGGGACTCGGGCCGTCGCTTCGCTCGGCCGAGGGGGACGGCTGGAGATTCCATGTCATGTCACCTGAACAACGTGCGCCGCGCCGTCGTGGCCGCCAGGCTCACGTTGGTGGCCATGTCGAAATGCACGCGCACGTCGTCGCCCAGGTCCACGCGCGTCTGCGCCGTGTGCACCACGCGCGCCATCACCTCGCCCTGGCCCAGGTCCTCCACCGTGGCGCGCGCGACCAGCTGGTCGGCCCGGTACAGCAGCGCGGCCATGCCCACGCGCAGCGGCGCGGCGTCCAGCACCGTGAGCGGGATGCGCACGCCCGGGCTCACGCCCGGCGTGGGCCGGGCCATGCGGCCCTGCACGATGCGGTCCACCGGCGCGTGGCTGGCCAGCAGCAGGCACATGCGCACCACGTCGTTGACCAGCGCCACGGCCTGCGGCTGGCCGGGCTCGATCTGGCCGAACAGCCAGTCGGCATAGGCCTGCATCTGGCGCCGGTCCAGGTAGGGGATCTCGGCCCAGCGCGGCAAATTGGCCAGGTTGCGCAGGTTGGGCGCGGCGTCGAACTCGGACAGCAGCTCGGCCCACTGCAGCCGGATCGCCGGCAGCACGCCGCTGAACTCGGCATGCAGGCAGGCGGCCACGCCGCGGATGCGGTCCAGCTCCTCGGCCGCGGCGCGCGCCACGTCGGCACGGCCGTGGCCGCCCTCGGCGAGGTCGCCGAAGCTCACCACCTGGGCCGCCTGGTCGCGCACGCCCTGCCAGGAGAGGCTGGTCAGCAGGTTCAGGTTCATGGTCTGCAGCGTGGCCACGCGCGGCGCCAGCGCCTCGGTCTGGCGCGTGGCCAGCTGGGCGATGCCGGTGGCCAGCCGGCTGGCGCCGGACACCACCTGCGTGGACAGCCGGGGCTGGGCCAGGCCGGCCAGCGCGCGCACCTGGGCGCCGTCCAGCAGGCGCATCAGGTGGTCGACTTTGTCCAGCCGCTGCAGCAGCGGCGGCACCTGCACGAACCAGGGCGCGGGCGCCTCCCGCACCACGCGCAGCATGTCCAGCAGTTCCTCCGGTGGCTCGGGGTGGGCGCGCAGGCAGGCCGGCACGGGCGCTTCCACGAGGCCGGGATCGACCGCATGGGTGGGCGTGGCCAGCAGGTTGTCGGTCTCGCGCGGGCGCACGTAGGCGATGAACTTGACCTCCTCGGCCAGCACCTTGGCGCGGCGCGCGTTGATGGCGGCGATGCGCTCGGTCTCCTCGTCCAGCAGCGCGCGTGTGACGCTGACGTCGTGGCGCGCCTCGGCCAGCTGGCTGGCCACCTCGGCCTGGCGTGCGTCGAGCGCGCCGATCTGCCCGCGCAGCGTGGCCAGCGCGGTCTCGCAGCGGCTCAGCGCATCACGGTAGACGGTCAGCCGTGCCTCCAGCCGGCGCAGCATGGCGATGGTGTTGTCCGACAGGCTCACCGCCTGCGTGAACAGCGTGGCCTCGTCGAGCGCGTTGTCGCTGCCGGTGGGCGGGCGGGCCAGCGCCTCCTGCAGCGCGGTGTTGCCGCGGAAGTCGGCCAGCGGGCGCTGCAGCGTCGGCGGGGTGGTGGCCGGCAGGCCGGCCAGGAAAGGATCGCCCGCCAGGCCGGGGACCTGGAAGTCCTGCAGCAGCGCAGGCACCTCGCCGCTGTCTTCGGCGGCGAAGGCCTCCAGCAGATTCAGCAGCGACGTGACGGTGCGCGCGCGGTTGGACAGCGCGTAGTTGCGCGCCTCGGGCGAGGGCGGGTTGCGCAGCCGCTCGGCCAGTGCCGTGGTGCGCACCTCCGACAGGCCCACGACGGGGTTGGCGTAGACGATGTTGAGCGGCGCCGTGGGCCGCTGGACCAGCACGCCTTCGGCCAGGCGGCTGGCGGCCGCCACGCTGGCCACGCCCGCGCGTGCGGCCAGGTTGGTGCTGCTGCCCAGGTTGGCCTGCTGCGCCGCCTGGCCGGGCCGCACGGCGAGCGCGCTGGCGGCCAGCAGGCTGCCGCTGCTGGCGCCGGTGATGGTGCCGATGCGCACGGCCGAGATGCTGCCGATGTTGGCGGCCAGCCGGGACACGCCCGGCCGCTGCGGCACGGGGCCGGGCGCCGGTGCCGGTGGCGGCGCGGGTGGCGCCGGCGGCGTGGAGGCCGCCGTGGCCGTCTGGCGCACGCGGTCGATGTAGGCCCCGATCTCCTTCTGCACCTCGATCGCGCTGTCGGACTTGGCCAGCGCCGCCAGCGTGGGCGAGATGGCCAGCCGGCCGGCGTCGGTCGCGCTCATGGTCAGCTGGCGGATGCGGTGCATGTCCACCTGCATGTGGGCGAAGCCGAAGTCGGTGATGTCGTCGGCCCGGTCGATGCGCTGGCGCAGGTAGTCGGCAAAGCCCTGCAGGCCGCGCAGCAGCAGCTGCGACTGCTCGTGGCCGGACAGGCGCAGCAGCAGCGGGTCGCCCACGAGTTCGGTGTAGAGGCTGACGGTGCCGATGCGCGAGGACGGCGTGGGCGTCAGCACGCCCAGGTTGTGCTGCGGGATCGGCGCCGGCGCCAGGAACGGCGCGTACGGCGGCACCGTGGTCGGCCGCGGGTCGGCGCTGATGGCGGTGGGCCACAGCAGCACCGGCGCGGGCGTGGGCTGCGTGGCGCTGGGCGGCGGCCGGTGCAGCAGGTCGCTGACGGCGAACTGGCCCTGGTAGGCCGTCAGCACCATGCCCAGCGCGGCGTAGCGCGAGGCCCCGTTCGGCAGCTCGGCCGCGGTGGGCAGGCGCAGCGGCAGCTCGACCCAGCCGCCCGAGCGTGGCAGCGCGCCGGCGCGCTGGGTGCGCGCGTTCAGCGTCTCCAGCCCCGGCACGGTGCGCATCAGCTCGGCCTGGCGGTTCTCGCCCCAATAGCCGAAGGCGTACTGGATGCGCGATGCGGCCGGCGGGTCCGGGCGCAGGTCCAGCAGCATCAGGCCGGCCCACAGCGAGCGGGGCGGGTTCAGCTCGTCCAGGTAGATCCAGCAGCTGAAGCTGTCGCCCGCGCCGATGGCGATGCTGGCCAGGCCGCCCTGGCCGTTCGTGGCCGGCGCGTTGTGGACCACGCTGTGGCCGCGCCAGCCCGTGGCCGGCGGGTAGACCAGGCTGAAGCCGCTGGTGGGCACGCCCAGGCGCCGCGCGGCCGGGGTGCCGGTGCCGGTGCCGGTGCCCGGCTGGCCGAAGATGCCGCCGTCGCCGGCCTCGGCCTGCAGGTCGGGCAGGCTGGGCTCCACGCCGCGCTGCGGCTCGAACGGCGCCCACAGGTCGTTGGCGCTGAGCAGGTCCCAGGGCTCGTCGCCCTGCACGCGCGCGCCGGTGGGCAGGAAGTTGCAGAACCACTTGCGCCAGACCTCGGCCGTGCGCGCACCCGTCAGGCCGAAGGCGGCGAGCCCGTCGTAAAGCGCGAAGGCCATGCCATCCACGTTCTGCCCGGCCAGGCCCAGCGCGCTGGCGGCCACGGTGAGCATGACCCACTGGCCCGGCGTGGGCAGGTCGCCCACGCGCAGCCGCGCGGCCGTGCCGTCGGCGCCGCCGGCGATCAGGTTCTCGCCCCAGTAGGCGCGGTGCTCCCAGCCGTTCGGGCCATGCCAGCGCAGCATCAGCGTGCGCGGTGGGTTGTCGGGGTCCAGGCAGACCCAGCAGAACAGGGCTTCGTTGGGCTGCACCGTGAACGGCGGCGCCGCGCCGTCGAAGAAGTGCTGGTGAAGGCCGGCGCGCAGCGCGCTGCGGTGGCCGCCGCCGGGCGGCGGCTCGCCCCAGGGCGCGAGCGATTCGGTCTCGACCGCGAGCGGGTCGTCCTTGAACGAGGCCACCGTCTGCACCTTGCCCGACAGCGCATGGTCCAGCATCGCGGCCTGCTGGCGCAGGCCCTGGCGCAGGCCCAGCGTGCGCGCGCGGCGCAGCAGGTGCGCGTCCAGCGTCTGCTGGAACAGCGGGTCGATGCGGGCGCGCTGCAGCAGCCCCGGCTCCCAGGACGACAGCGGCACCGGCACCAGCAGCCGCACGCTTTCGGCCGCGCCGACCGCCAGCGGCGCCAGCGCCGCGCTGGCGCGCACCGCCAGGTCGAGCTGCTCGACCGGGATGGGCGCGGCGTCGATGTCGAAGCCCACCGGGAAGAATGCGCTGCGCGGCCCGGCAGGGTCGAAGGCGTTGCGCGGCAGCAGGCCCACGGGCGGCAGGAAGCGGCCGAACGCATCGTTGAGCGTGCCGGGCGCGGGTGCCGGCTCGCCGCTGGAGGCCACCTGCTCGGCCAGCTGCTCGATGCGGGCCTGCCACAGCGCGGGCCGGCGGCTGTCGGCCTGCAGGCGGCCGGCCATGGCCACCAGCCGCGCGTCGCGGGCCTGGCCCCCGCGCCGCACCACGCTGGCGCGGTCCAGCCACAGCGGTGCGCGCGTGGCCCCATCCAGCGCCACCAGCGCCAGCGGCTGGCCCCAGGCCTCCCAGGGCAGCACCTGGCCGGCGGGCAGCGCCTCCTCGGCCTGGAACACGGTCCAGGCCAGCGCGTTGCGCAGCTGCACGGCGGGCACGGCCGGCACGCCGCGCCACTCGCCGGGCCACACGAACCACAGCAGCCGCGCGCCGTCGGCCATGCGCCAGTCCTCGAACGCGGCGGCATCGCCGTAGGTACCCTCGTCGCAGGCGCTGCGCTCGCAGGGGTCCATCGGGTCCAGGCTGGCGCGGTCGGCCACCACGGGCTGCAGCACCAGCACGCCGATGGGCGGCAGCGCGGCCGGGATCTCCGGGCGCGGCACACCGCCCGGGGTGGCGGGGGCGCCCAGCGCACCCAGCGCGGCGCCGATGCCGCGCGAGCGCAGCGTCGGCGGATCACCCTCGGTGCCGGCACCGACGCCGCTGCCGTCCTCGAAGAAGCCGGCCGGCGCCACCACGGGCACGTCGGCCAGGCGGCAGCGCAGCGGCTGCTGCAGCACCAGGTCTTCGCCGCTCGTGGCCAGCGCGAGGCCGCGGCCGATCTCCAGCTCGACCGCCTCGAAGCCGGTGGAATCGGGCAGCAGCCGGACCGACAGCTCCAGGCCGTCGACCACGCCGGCCGTCCAGTCCTGCCCGCGCAACGCGAGGTGGCCGGCCTGCCAGGCCTGCCACTGCGTGAGCGCGCCGGCCGTCAGCGCGCGGCCCGGGAACACGTTGGGCCGGCGCCGCCAGTCGGTGGCCGCCTCGGTGGCGCTTTGCGGCGACAGGCCGATGACGCGCTCGCCGGCGAGCGCGCCATCGATGGGCGTGGTGCTCACGGCGCGTCTCCTGGCTTGGTGGGGGTCTTGGTCCTGGCCTTGGCCGGCGCCTTCTTCGCGGGTGCTTTGCGGGCGGGTGTCTTGCGGACCGCGGCCTTGCGCGGCGCGGTGTCCCGTTCGGCCTGCGGTGCCGGGGCGGGGGCCGCGGCCGGCGCGGCCACCGGCGCCTGCGCGGGCGCCTCGGCCGGCGCAGCGCCGGGGCCGCCCGGCGTGCGCGTGAGGCGCTGGCCCAATTGGGCCAGCCGCGTGCTGTCGGCGCTCTGCGCGGCGGTGTCGAGCTTGCGCCACTGGTCGTTGCTGGCCAGGCTGGTGAGCGCGGTGCGTGTCACGGCCTCGCTGCCGGTGGCGCGTTCGAGCTTTTCCAGGCCGCTGCCGGCGCCGCCTGCCAGGTCGGCGCCCACGCGCAGCACGCGGGCCTGGTCGATCTGCGGCGCGCCCTCGACCTTGGCGTTCAGCGCGCCCAGCGCGGCGGCGGTCAGCGTGGGCGAGGCGGCCACGCGCGGCGTGGCCAGGAGCGAGACCACGTTGGCGGCGGCGCGCGTGCTGGAGGCGGCCAGCACGCGGTCCAGTGCGGGCCGCAGGCCCAGCGCGTCCACGCGCGCCATCACGCCGCGCTCGACCGGCACGTCGTCGCCGCCGGCCACGGCCACGGGCCGGCCCACCAGGTCGTCGCGGTAGGCCAGGTTGCGCCGGCGCAGGTACCACAGGCCGGGCAGCTGGGCCAGGCGCGTCCATTCGGCGTCGGAGGGATTGGCCACGTCCACCGGCACCAGCGGCTGCGGCAGGCGCAGCCGCGTGAGGATCTCCAGCGGCTTGCGCTGCGCGATCAGGTTGGGCGCGGCCGGGCGCAGCGGGCGGGCCACGGCGGTGAGCCGCGCGCGCACGGCGCGGAACTCGGCGCGCGGCACGGGCGCCAGGATCAGCACGGCGGTCAGGTCCAGCGCGGCCTCGCTGGCCAGCAGGTCGATGGGCGGCAGCGCCAGCGCCTCCTCGACCAGCGCCGGCAGTTCGTCGTCCGGGACGATGGAGAAGTCCACGTCCACCTCCGACGGGAAGTAGCGCTGCGTGAAGTCGCGCGTGTCGATCACGCCGGGCGGCAGCGGCCCGGCCGAAGGCAGTGCCGGGAACTGGGTGGCCGCCGGGAAGCTGCGGCTGCCCAGTTGCTCCACCACCTCGGCCAGGTGCGCCTGGTACTGCAGCAGGTGTGCCAGCCGCAGCCCGCGCGGCACCAGGCCCAGGCCGGGCAGGTCGCCGCGGTCGGCGCCGAGATCGCGGCGCACCATGGCCTCGTCGATCCACACCACGCTGTTGGACTGCAGCGCCAGCATGGCCACGGGCAGCACGTTGGCCGACCAGCCGGGCGCGCTGGGCTGCGTGAAGATGCGGCGCGCGGCCGTGCCGCGGCGCGCGTCCAGCGCATCGGCGGCGCCGTCGTCCTGCCAGGGGATCAGCACCACGGCGGTGGCTTCTACCACGTCGCCGTCCTCCACGGTGCGCGCGCCGGTCAGCGTGGTCGGGTAGGCGCCGATGGGGTTGGCCGTGAACTCGACCGGCCGCAGGCCCAGCACGAACAGGCCGGTGCGGCTGCGCAGCGGCGCGGCCGGCTGGCGCGACAAGCCGAAGCGGGCCGACAGCTGCTCGGCGAGCGGGATGTCGGCCAGGTTCAGGTCCAGCCGGCGCGGCAGCAGCACGAGCTCGCCGGCGCCGGTGATGCCGTCCCCGGCTGCGATCGTGAGGCTCTGCGGCGTGGGGCCCCGGGCCACGTCCAGCCCGTGGGCGACGCCGCTGCCGGCCGCGCGGCCCAGGTCGGCCTCGCGGGTGAGGAAGTACTGCTGGTCGCGCACGAGGTCGCGCGCGGCCAGGAAGCGGCCGTCGAAGTAGCGCGGGCGCTCGCGCCGTGCGTCTTCCACGAGCACGCCGCGCTGGCGCAGTTCGGGCGCCTCGGCCGGGTCGATGCGTTCGCGGGCGGCGCCCTGGGTCAGGTTGATGGCCATGGCGGACTCCTTGGACTACGAACCGGCCCACTGCGCGAACAGCGCGGCGGGTGGCAGGAAACGGCGGCCCCAGTTGTCGACCAGGGGCAGGGCGGCGGTGCGCGCCGGCGGCGTGGCGCCGTCCACCGGCAGCAGCACGCGGGCCAGGAACACGGCGCTGTGGTCGGCCAGTTCGGCCGGGTGCTCGGGGGCGGGCTCCAGGCCGCCGTCCCCGCCCTGGCCGCCGGCGTGGCCGCTGGCGGACCAGCCCAGCAGCACGGCGTCCTGCAGCGCATCGCGGCGCGCCTCGGGCGTGGCGGTGGCGTCGCCCAAGGCCGGGCCGCCGGGCGGCAGCGGCAGGCCGTGGTAGCCGGTGTCCAGGCCGGGGCGGGCGATCAGCTGCAGCGCGTAGGCGTCGCGCAGCCGCGCGACGGACACCGCGTTGAGCGCGTCGAACGGCCCCTGCGCGAAGCTGGGCGTGAGCCCGCGCGGGCAGGCCACGAAGCGCAGGAACACATCGGCCACCAGCGCGCGCGCCGGCAGCGTGGCGCCGGACGCGGTGAAGCGCGGCGAGACGAAGCCGCCCAGGTCGTCGTAGCAGGCCTGGGCCAGCGCGTTGCCGCCCGGGCTGACGACGGCGGCCAGCGCCTCGAACCAGCGCGGCAGCCGCAGGCAGGCCTCGCGCGGCAACTCGATCAGGCGGCCCAGGCGGTCCACGGCCAGGCCGGGCTGCACGCGGATCTCCTCGACCTGCGTGTCGCTGCCGGGCACATGCTCCACGCGCAGCCCGGCCAGCGTGCCGGGGCCGGCCAGGAAGGCCAGCGCGCGCGCGAGCCGGCCGCGGTGGTAGGTCTGCTCGTCGCTGAAGTCCTGCGCGTCCAGCAGCATGCCGGTCGCGTAGGCCAGCCGGTCGGCGTTGGGCCGGGCCAGCAGCGGGTCGGCATCCGGGGCCAGGGTGCTCATCGCGGTCTCCTCGGGTTGGGGGTGCGCACCGGCGTGACGACCGGGCGCACCGGGTTCACGATGGGCGTGACGATCGGCGTGACCACGGGGGTGGGGCGCACGGGCGTGACGGGTGTGACCGGCGTGGGGATCGGCCGGTCCGGCACCACCAGCCGCTGGACCTGCACCACCACCTCGTCGGCCACGCGCGAGCGCAGGCCGGCTGCGTCCAGCACCTCCAGGCGGAAGCGGTGCCGGCCGACGGCCAGGCCGGCATCGACGGCGATGCCCGGCGTGTCCGTGGTGATGGGCTTGCCAACGGCGAACTGCGCCATGGGTTCAGTCCTCGCCGCTGCTGCGCCGCGCGCGGTGTGGTTTCATGTCACCGGTCCCATGTAGGTCCAGACGTACTTGACCACCTTGCCGCCGCCCGCGTCGAACGAGGCCGAGCCGTCGAGCTCGAAGCTCTTGCCGAACGCGGCGATGCGCGGCCCCCGGATCACGGCCGTGGGCGCGTCCTGGTCGGCGATGATGATCACGACCTGGTCGGGCTGCGAGGCGTTGCCCGCGTCGTCGACCACGACCAGCCGGAAGGTCTGGCGCCCGATGGGCATGGGGTTGTTGGGGCCGACGGTGACCTCGATGGTCGGTGTGTCGGTGGAGATGTCGACGCCAGGGGTGAATTCGGCCATGGTGGGCTCCTTGGGTTGCGGGTTCGGGGATCGGCTTCAGGGATCGGCTTCAGGGATCGGAAGGTGGCAGCCAGCGCCACCGGTACTGGGCGATCGCGCGGCCCGAGGCCGCGCGCGAGCCGCTGCCGTCCAGCACGAAGCTGGCGCCGGGCGGGGCGCGCCGGTCGGCGCCGGCATCGGCCTCGGGCGGGGCCGCGGCGGTGGCCGCAGGCGCGCCGGCCAGGCGCGGGTCCAGCACGGCAGCGCTGACGAGGTAGTCGCCCAGGCCCAGGCCGCTGCGCTGCACCTGCACCGGGCGCGGCAGCCGCGGCGGGCCGAGGTAGGTGTCCACGCCGACCAGGCTGGCGATGCCGACCAGCAGCGGCCAGCTGGCCTGGGCCACGCGCAGCTCCACATGGGCGGGCGCCTCCAGCTCCGCGATGCGGCGGATCAGGCCCAGGTCCTGCGGCTCCACGGCCTGGTGCACGAGCACCGTGGCGCGGTGCGCCAGTTGGGCATCGAAGGCCAGCGCGGCCTGCTCGCCGGCCGCGCCCAGCTGGCCGGCGTCGAACAGCGCGGCCAGCTCGGCCCGGGCCTGCTCGCCGACGAACAGCGTGTCGCCCACGACCGAGTTGCCGCTGACCTGCAGGCCGGGCAGCAGCGGGTCGCGCTCGTCGGCCAGGTCCACGCCCAGCAGCGTGGCCAGGATGCGGCGCAGCCGGAAGTCCTCCACCACCAGCACCTCGCCGCCGCGCACGGCGCCGCCGGTGGCGATGTCCAGCGCCAGCTGCAGGCCGCGCCGCGTGCCGTGCCAGCGCGCCAGGTCGGACGCAGCACGCAGCCAGTCGCGCCGGCGCGCGGCCGGCAGCGCGGGGTCGAAGGCCACGCCGATCCAGCTGGCCAGCCAGTCCAGCCGGCTGTCGTCGGCCAGCGCCGGGTCGCTCAGCAGGTGGGCGCTGGCCACGCGGTCTTCCAGCCGCGTGAGCACGCCCTCGAAGCTGGCCAGCAGGCGCGCTTGGAAGTCGGCCGGCGTGGCGCGCGGGCGGTAGATGGCGATGGCATCGCCCTCGTGGCGCAGCCGCCAGGCGCTGGCGCCGTCCTGCAGCAGCCAGGCCTGGCCGGCGCGCTCCACCGCGATGTGGGCGGCGGCCCCCAGCGTGACCTGCTCCAGCAGCAGGCGCGCGCGCAGCGCGGCGTCGCTGGCGTCGGCGGCGTCCAGCGCGGGGCCGAAGTCGGTGTCGATGGCGGCCAGGCGCTCGCCGGGCTGGCTGGCGGCGCTGCCGAACAGCGACTCGCGGTACAGGCGCGGCAGGTACTGGTCCACGTAGGAGAAGCGGCTGCCCCACACGCGCAGCGCGGCGATCTCGGGCGTGGCATGGCCGTCGCCCTGCAGGGCCACGCGCAGCCACAGGTAGCGGCCGGCCAGGCTGCGCACGCGCTGGCGGCTGTTCTGCACCAGCACCGAGAACAGGCCGGATTGGCCGGGCTCCTGCGCCCCGCCCAGCAGGCCGGGGTGGTGCGGCAGCTCGCTGGGCACGGGTTCCCAGACGGCCTGCGGCAGCTGCGGCGCGCCGAGCTGGTGGTGGCCGAAGCCGTGGGCGTGCCAGGCCAGGCCATCGTCGGCGGCCGGCGGCGCGGGCTCGTCGGTGGCGGCCAGCCAGGCGACGAAGCCGGTGCGGGCCGGCAGCACGGCCTCGGCGAACAGGCGGTGCCAGACGGTGGTGGTGTCGCCGCTGTCGATGAGCCGGGCCACCAGCCCGGTGGCGCTGTCGGCGTAGTGGCGCGCCTCGCCCTGCGCGGCGAAGCGGTTCAGCGAGAGCGCGTGCAGCGGCTCGGCACCGGCGCTGCCCACCGGGTAGCAGGGCGGTTGCACGGGGCCGTTGCAGAACGGGGCCTCGTTGGCGTCGGGCGCGAGCGGGTAGACATCGCCCAGCGGGTCGCGCGGGCCGGGCGTGGCGCCGAGTGCCCAGGCCGGTGCGTCGCGCCGGCCCGGCACGCGCAGCGCCACACGGTCGGGCGCGAGCCAGGCGAGCGCATGGGCGTAGGCCGCGCCCTGCGGCGCGAAGGGCGCCTCCCAGCGCTGCGCATCGGCACGCCAGCGGCGCAGGCGCGGCGCGCCATCGGTGGCCCAGCTCAGCAGCGCGAGCGCGCCGTCGGGCCCGCTGGCCAGCGCCACGGCGTTCTCGCTGCCATCGCCGGGGGGGCCGGCGAGCAGGCGGATCTGCGGCGCGCAGGCGTTCTCGGGGCTGGGGCGGAACACGCGCGGGTCGTAGTCGTCGGGCTGCGGGGTCTCGGTGCGGCGTGGCCGGCCGGTCAGGCGCGCCAGCCGGCCGGTGCCGCGCTCCAGCAGCCAGATGCCGCCGTCGGCCGCCGGCGCCGCGCGCCAGGGCGTGAAGCCGGCCAGTGCCACGCGCACGTCGCCCCAGCGGCCGCGCAGGTCGTGCAGCAGCACGGCGCCGGGCAGCACGGCGTAGAGCACGCCGTCGGCGCCGCCGCACAGGTCCGTGGGCGTGGCGTCCAGCGCCATCAGGACGGCCTCGTCGGGCAGCACGCTGCGCACGCGGACGGTGCCGCTGTCGGCATCCCAGCGGGCGACGCATTCGAGCGCGTCGATGGCGCGCGGGATGCGTTCGAGCGCTTCCTGGGCGGCGGTGAAGGCGGCGGCGGGCGCCAGGGCCAGCGTGAGCGTGCGTTCGGAGGCCAGGCGCAGGCGGCGGCAGTCGGCGTCCCAGGCGGTGTGGGCGTGGAACGGGAAGTGCGCGGATTCGCCGAGCAACCAGAAGCGTTGGCCGTTGGCGTCCATGTCAGTGCTCCAGGCCCGAAGCCAAGGCCGGGGGCATGTCCCGGCCTTTGGTGCCAGCAGGGAACATTGCGTCTGATCGAGGTGAGGAGGTGGGGCTATCCAGCCCACACCCGGACTTACTTTTCTTGCTTCGCCAAGAAAAGTAAGCAAAAGAAGGCGACCCCGGTGCCCCTGTCCCTGCGCTAGCGCTCCGGGCAACCTGCGGTGCTCGCGCTATGGGCTGCATTGCGCAACTCGCTTCGTTCACTGCGTTCACTGCGCTCGGACAAGCGCAATGAGTCAGTTCACGAAGCGCGAGGTTCCCCGCGCAGCCCATGGCACTGCGCTCCTCGGCAGGGGCACAGGGGAAGTTGCCATTCGGGCCATCGCTGCGCTCGGCCACGGGCTCGGGCCATCGCTGCGCTCGGCCTCGGCTTTGGAGGTGGCGGCGGTTCTGTTCCATCAGCACAGCTCCGGCACGACGGGCACGGCCACCGCGCTCGCGTCGGCGAAGGGATTAGGCAACGCGCGCAGGTCGGTCGGCGCGCTGGTGCCCTCGATGGCGATGACCGACAACAACTCCGGCAGCTGCCAGGGCGAGAGCACCAGTTGCTGCGCGCCATCGGCCGCGATGGCCGGCAGCAGCTGCCAGTCGTCGCCCTGGCGCTGGAACAGGCGCAGGCCGCGCAGCTCGTCGACGCCCGGCACGCGCGAGACCTCGACCTCGAGTTCGCGCGAGCGCACGCAGCGGCCCAGTGGCCAGCCACCGCCGTCCAGCCCGCCGGGGGCCAGCGGCCACAGCAGGCGGCGCAGGGCCTCGCGCACGGCCAGCAGCACCTGGTCGCGCGCGTGGCCGTCGCGCACCAGCACGGCGACCGACAGGCCCAGCGCCACGTAGTCGCAGCCGATCACGTAGAGCTCGGTGGCCAGCGGCGTGCGCACCGACAGGTGGGCGTGCAGGCGTTCGATGAAAGGCCGGTCGGGCCGCGGATTGGGGGCCGGCGCCAGCGGCGCGGCCGGCAGTGCCAGCACGCTGACCACGCCGGGGACGTGGAAACGCCGGTCGCGCGGCTTGAAGCGCGGCAGCACCTCGATGCGGCCCACGTCGATGGACGGCGCCTCCAGCGCCAGGCTGCGGTAGTCGTCCTCGGTCACCGCGCGGTCGCGGTGGCGCAGGCGGGCCGGGATGCGGCGCTCGGCCACGGCCAGGGTCTCGGCGTCTTCGCCGCCGGCCAGCGGCAGCGGCTGCAGCACGCGGATGGGCGGCGCGGCCTGGCCGGCCAGCACGGTGCCGGTCAGTTCGGTCAGCGCCAGCGGCGGCAGGTTGCCGGCGCGGCCGCCGCCGAAGCGGCCCAGCGCGAGCCGCACGCGCATGCCGGCCTCGGGCACCTTGCCGCGCAGGCCGTCGCCCAGGCGCAGGGTGCCGGCCTCGGCGTCGAGTTCGTAGGCGGTGGCGTCGCGCGCGACCTGCGGGTCGGCATGGATGGCGGCGAGGTCGTCCACGCGGCTCCAGGGCTGGTAGCCGCGGCCCGGCGCCTCGACCTCGATCTGCAGGCTGGCCGCGTCCACCGAGCCCAGCGGCAGCGCGAACTGCTGGTCGGCCGCGCCGTTGGAGGCGCCCAGCACGCGGCCGGCCAGCGTGCTGCGCTGGTCGATCTCGACCGCGTTGATGCCGATCCAGGCCAGTGGCAGCTGCTGCACGGGCTGGCCTGGTTGCGGCCGCAGCCGCAGCCAGGCCACCAGGCGCGCGGCACGGGCCGGGTCGTCGAGCCGCGGCGGGGCATCGCCCACGCCGGCATGCGGGTTCTCGCCCACGTCGTTGGACGGGGCCCAGATGGCGCGCTCGTCGGGCAGCTGCAGGCGCAGCGTGCCGGCGCGGGCCAGGCCGCCGCTGGTGTCGGTGCCGCCCTGCACCGGCAGGGTGATGTAGCTGGTGTCCAGGCCATTGGCGCCGCGCGTGGTCATCTCCCACAGCACCGGCACCGGCGTGGGGGCGGTGACCTCGTCGAACGGACCGGCCGGGCGCACGGCCGGCACCACGCCGACCGACAGCAGCGGCGGCAGCGCGGCATCGCCGCCGCCCAGCGCGTTGCGCACCGCCGTGTTCACGTCGCCCTGCTGCCCGGGCTGGCGCGCGGGCGGGGCCAGCAGCGCGATCCACAGCGCGCGGTCCACGCTCTGCGCGAACACGTCCACGCCCTCGGGCGCGGCGCGGCCCTCGGCGAACACGGGCGTGGTCTGGTAAGCCTTGAGCGCACCGCTGATGCGGTGGATGCGGGCCAGGCCCTGCAGCAGGTCGCTGCGCTGGGCCAGTTGCGCGGCCGGCAGCGCGCGCTTGATGTAGGCCTCGCCGGTGATGGGCAGCACCGTGGTCTCGGCCAGGGTCTCGAACGGCACGGCGGCCTTGAGCAGGGCGCGCGGCTGCAGCGTGTGCGCGGCCAGCTCCGTGTCGCGCGCGAAGGCCAGGCCGACGATGCCGCGCGCCGGCAGCGCGGGCGCAAGGCCCATGCCCAGCAGCTTCAGGAACACCAGGCGCTGGCGCTCGGGCACCAGGTTGGCGCGGTACAGCAGCGCATCGCCGAGCCAGGCGAACAGCTCGATCAGCGTGCGGCCGGGATCGCCCTGGCGCGGATGCGTCCACTCCGGCGTGTGGGCCGGGATGCGCGCGATCAGTTCCTCGACGAGGTCGTCGAAGCGGCGGTCGTCCAGCGAGGGAGGCAGGAGCGGCATGGCGTCAACCCTCTAGATCTACTGTCACGTTCATGGCGCCGGCCTGGCCGGTGCGGGCCAGCCGGTAGGCGATCTCCACGCGCACCTGGCTGGGCGCGCCCGCCACCTCCCAGACCTCCACGCTGTCGAGCAGGATGCGGCTCTCCCAGCGCGTGAGCGTGTCCTGCACCAGATCGCGCATCTCGCGCCGCGTGGCGATGGTGTTGGGCGCGTGCAGCAGCCGGTCGAGCCCGCCGCCGAACTCGGGCCGCATGAGCTGCTCGCCGGGGCGCGTGGACAGGATGGCGCGGATGCCGTCGCGCACGCTGGTGGCGAGGTCGGGCCAGGCCAGCGCGCCGTGCGCATCGGGCAGCGGCAGCAGGGGCCAGCCGAGCAGGGGGCGTGGATGCGCGCTCATGGCTTCGGCGGGATCTTCGGGAACGGCAGGCAGATCTTCATCGAGAACATCCAGCCGAACACGATGTTGAAGAGCCCCAGGAACAGGTTCAGCACCAGGAAGGCGCAGATCGTGATGATGGGGATGTTGAAGCTGCAGATCCAGGTCAGGCCGAAGTTGCTGCTCTGGCCTTCCCCGTCCAGCAGCTTCTTGCTCGATCCGGACAGCAGGCTCTGCAGCGAGGGCGGCACGACGAAGGCCACGCTGGGCTTGAGCGCGCCGAGCAGGGCCTTGTCGCTGGGATCGGGCAGCGCGATCTGCACGGGCGGCGCGCCGGCGCCCTCGTACCAGGCGGCGATCACGAAGGGCTCGCTGGCCTCGCCCCAGAGGATGCGCGCGGGGCAGGCGCCCTCGGGTGCCAGCCGCACGAAGGCGCGCAGCTGGTAGCGCGCACCGGGCTCGTCGAAGCGCCCGCGCTTGCCCTTGACCGCGGCGAAGCGGCCCTGCATGGCGGCGTGCAGCGCATCGAGCAGGCGCTGCGCGGCCGCGGTGCCCATCGCCGGCCAGGTGGCGGGCATCTCCAGGCCGCTGGGCTGCTGCTGCAGCACCACGGCATGGGCCTGCTGCAGGAACTGGTCGGCCCGCACCAGGCGCGGCTGGACTTCGCCGCTGCGCAGCACCAGCGGCAGCTGCAGCGAGGCCAGCGCCTGCAGGATGGGCGCGCCGCCGCTGCCGAAGGCGTCGAACTCGCTGGCCAGCTGGCGCAGCAGCAGCACGAAGCGGGTCAGGGCCGCATCGGCATCGGCCTGCTCGCTGTCCTTGAGCCAGGCGGCCGTGATGGTCTGGCCGCTGCGCGGCAGCCCCATGGCGCGGCCCTGCAGCGCCAGCACCAGGTGGTCGCGGAAGGCGGCCGAGCGCGGGCCGAAGTCGGTGCCGGGCGCGGCGGCGAACGCGTCGTCGGCCTCGCTGATCTCGCTGCTGACGGTGGGCACCAGGCCGTAGTACAGGCTCTGGCCCGCATCGGCGCAGACGTCGGGCGGCGCCAGGTACAGCGGGATGGTGGATTCCTCCAGCGCGCTGTCGGGCTGGGCGTGCGTGAAGGCGGCCAGCTGGCGGTCGATGTCGGGCACGCCGGTCAGGCCGCGCTGGCTGCGCTGGCCGGGCAGCGGGTCGGCATCGGCCCCGCCCACGCGCGTGAGCGGCAGCCAGCCGTGGATGCGGCCGCCCGATTTCATCCAGCCCTCGGCGCGGCCGTCGGTGCCGATGCGGCGCAGCACCAGGCCGGCGGCCTGGACGCGCCTGGGGTCCAGCCGCGGTTCGCCGGCGGTGTCGCACCAGGTCTCCAGCAGCGCGAGGTGGAACTGGCGCTGGATCGGCTGGAACAGCTTGAGCGTACCCTGGCCGTCGAGGGCGCGGGCGCGCAGGGCGCGCAGGCGTTCGCGGCCCGCGGTGCTGCGCAGGTCGGCCAGCGTGGCGGGCAGGAAGTCGTCGTCGCTGCGCTGCAGCAGCCAGGGGCGGGGGCTGCGGGCGAGGCCGCGGGGGGCGCCGATGAGGACGGGGTGGTGTGTGGCCATGTCAGTGTTCCGTGGCCGAGCGATCCCGGCTCCTGGAGCCGGCGGGAAGCACTACGTCTGATCGAGGTGAGGAGGTGGGGATTTCGCCCCCGCACGACTTCACGGCACTGCGCTCCTCGGCAGTGTCACAGGGGAAACTCCGATCCGGGCCATCGCTGCGCTCGGCCTGGGACCCGGGCCATTGCTTCGCTCGGCCGACGGGCATGGTGGGGTGGGGCATGAGGGGTTTCATGGCATCACCACACGTTCCCCGCACCAGGCGTGTAGCTCGCGCTGATCACCGCATTGGTCTGTAGCACCGCGCACTTGACGATGCCCGAGAAGTCGGCGATGGCGGCGTCGACCTTGACCATGCCGGCCGTCACCTCCACGTTGGCCGCCTGCACCGAGACCTTGGCCGCCGCCGTCACCGTGATGCCCGACGTCTCCAGCTTGATGCTGTTGCCGTTGGCGTCTTCCAGCGTGAGCTGGCTGGGGCCGTCCTTGAGCGTCACGCGTGTGCCGCCGGGGGTCTCCAGCGTCAGCGTCTCCTGGCCGCTCTCGTCCAGCAGCGTGATCTGGATGCCGTTCTTCGAACGCAGGCGCTTGGTGCGGTTGACGCCGCCGGCCGCGATGTCGGCCGGGGCGGCGGCGCTGCCGTTCCACAGCCCGCCCAGGATCAGCGGCGCGCGCGCATCGCCCTGGGCCATCAGCACCAGCACCTCGTCGTCCACGTCGGGCAGCATGAACAGGCCGCGCTGGTCGCCCGCGAACGGGGCGACGACGCGGGCCCAGAGCGGCGCGTCCTGGCCCTCGGCGCCGTCGAAGGCGAGCAGGCGGATCTGCACGCGGTTCAGGCGCTCGGGATCGTCCAGCGAGACCACGCGCGCGAGCTGGGCCAGCGCGGCCCAGGGCGGCGCGGTCATGAAGGGCAGGTCGCGTTGCATCAGGTCCCCAGGTAGGCCGTCTCGGCCTGGAATTCGGTGCGGTAGCCCTGGCGCTGGTCGAACAGGTGGCGCGCCTGCACCACGTAGTAGCTGTTGTCGAACTGTGGCGCGATGCCGGCCAGCCGCACATGGCAGCCCACGCGCAGCCGCGCATTGCCTTCGGCCACGCCCTCGGCGCGCACGAAGCGGCGCGCGCGCTGGTCGAGCGCGGCCTGGGCCACGGCGCGGGCCTCCTCGTCGCTGTGCACGGCCGGGCCGGCCAGGTGCAGCGGGCGCGCGCCCAGCGCGTCGCCGGCCCAGTCCGGGCCACTGCGGCCGCTGCCGGGTCCGCCGTGCGCCAGTGCGCTGGCCTGGCCGCTGACGGGGGCACCGTCGCGCGCGTTCCAGCCCGAGACGCTGACCGCGCTGACCTGCCCGGCCAGGTCGGCCGTGATGCGCACGCGCGCCAGCTGGCTGTACAGCGTGAGCTCCAGGCTGCCGCGCTGCACTTCGCCGCGCGGCGCCACCTGCAGCCGCTGGCCGACCACCTGCAGGTCGGCGTCGAAGCGCGCCAGCAGCCGGCGCAGGAAGCCGAGGTCGGTCTCGTCCAGCTGGGCCCAGGTGCCGCGCGGCTGCTCCAGCGCGGTCACGTCGATGCCCAGGCCGAGTTCGGCGGCGATGGCGCGCGCCACCTCGGCCGGCGACTGGTCGGTGTAGACGCGGGTGCGGCGCGCGCGGCGGGCCGTGCCCAGCGCGTCTTCGGCCAGCACCACGAGCTCGGGCGGCTTGCCGTAGTCGCAGACCATCTCCAGCGCGCTCACGCGGCCCTGGAAGATCTCGGTGGGTGCGGCCGCATCGCCGCTGTAGACGGCCAGCTCGGCACCCAGGCGCAGCGTGGAGCCGGCGTCGAAGGCCAGCTCGGGGCTGCCCTCGGTGGCGACCCAGTTGTTCAGGCGCAGCTCCAGGTGCGACAGGCCGCCTTCGTGCTCCTCCATGCGCAGCGCCAGCAGCTGCGTGCTGAGCCGTGCGTCCTCCTGCCCCGCGATGCGCAGCGTGGGGCGCGCACTGAAGATGGCGCTCTGGCTGAGGGTGGCTTCGGTCATGGCGGGCTACCGGTCGCACAGGCGTGCTGCGCGCTCGGCGCGCACGCGCAGGGTCTGCTCGATCTGTTCGGCCAGCGCGGCGCCATCGGGCGCTGGGGCGGCCGGCGCCGGCGCGCTGGCCGGCGGCGGCGGTTCGATCTCGGTGCTGACTTCTTCGAAGGTGACGGCCATGGTCCTGCTCCTCAACCGAACTGGATGCGGCCGTGCAGGTCCGCGTGCGCGCCGACCTCGGCACTGAGGCTGCCGCCGGCCTGCACCACGGCCCGGCCGCCGGGGCCGAACGCGGCGCCGGCCACGGGCGGGCCGGGCAGCAGGCTGGCGCGCGCGGACCCCAGGTCCACGGACACGCTGGCCGGTGCGATGGACAGGCCCGCGAAGGCCGGGCCGGCGGTGGCCGTGAGCGCGGCCCCGACGCTGAGGCCGGCGCCCGCGCTGGCGCCGATGCCCATGCCTGCGCCTGCGCCGATGGACAGTCCCGCACCGACGCCGCCCCCCATTCCCGCACCCACCCCCGCACCCAGCGACAGCCCGGCCCCGGCCGAGAAATCCGCCGCGGCCGCCAGCGTCACGCTGCCGCCGACCGACAGTCCGGCCTCGGCGCCGAAGCGCAGGCTGGCCGAGGCGTTGGCACTGGCGATGGCACGCGCGGCCCGCGGGTCGCCCAGTGCGTTGGCCACGCTGGCCGCGCCGGCACCGGGTGCGGCGCTGACCGGGTCGCGTGGCGCGCTGCGGTCCACCGGCGGGGCCGGGCTCTTGTTGCTCTGGAACTCCACCTCCTGACTGGCCAGCGTGAGCGCGATGGACGAGCGCAGCGGCACGCCTTCGGCCGAGAAGAAGTCCAGCGTCTCCTTGAACTGCTCGACCACGCCACGGAAGCGGTAGCTGCCCCAGCCGAACTCGACCTTGGGCGCGAACTTCTTGCTGCCGTCCTTGGCCGGCTCCAGCAGGCCGCTGATGTGGGCCGTGACGTCGCGCACCGAGACGCCGGTCTCGGTGGTGTCGAACACCAGCGTCATGCCGAGCTTGCCGCTGCTCTTCTTGACGAACTGGCGCGCGCCGTTGTTGCCGTTGCGGTCGTCGAACTCGTTGGCGATCGTGTATTCGAGCGAGGCCGGGTTGAACTGCACCTCGAACGGCGCGCCGCCCTTGCCCGGGCCGTCCAGCACCTTGAAGGTGGCGGCGGCCACGGTGGGAGCGTCGGGCAGCCAGGCCATCACGCCGCTCCCGTGTCGTACAGGCGCAGGCCCTCGTGTGCCAGGTGCAGCTCTTCGATGCCGACCTCGGTGCCCTTGGCGTTGAGGTCCGCGGCCTTGAACTTGACGGGCAGGCAGCGGTCCAGGCCCCAGGTCAGCGCCGGGTTGCCGGCGCTGTCCTGCACCGCGATCTCGGCCGACAGCCGGTAGGCATAGGCGCCGCCGCCCACCAGCTGGAACCAGCGGAACAGGTCGCGCGAGCGCGTCATGCCGCGCTTGAGCACCACGGTGGCGAAGCTGACCTGGCCGGCACGCTGGGTGGCGCCGTAGTTGGCGCCGCCCGCGCGGATCAGCTTGGGCTCCATGGTGGCCTCCAGGCCCGTGCACTCGGCGAAGGCGCCGCTGCAGACCTCGACCGCGCCGCCGCCGCCGCTGCCCGCGCGCTTGAACGTGACCGCGAAGCGGAACACGTGCAGGCCGACGAAGGCGGTGTCGGTTGCCATCTCAGTGGGCCATGGCGCTGGCGCGCCACCCGAAGAACACGAAATCGGCTCGCGGGCCGCTGGTCGACAGGCCGCGGAGCAGGCCATGCGTGTGCAGCCGCGGGGCCGGCTCTGCCGGACCGCTGGGTGCGCCCCTGGAGGGGGATGGGATGGCTACACGAAGTGAGCCAGCCAAACGGGGTGGTCTCATGTCATCTCCTGCGCCAGCGCATCGACGCTGGCGGCGTGGCCGAGCTGCAGCACCACGGTGATCTGCTCGATGGCCATGGCCGGGCGCACCTGCAGCACGGCATGGATGCGGCCGGCGTCCAGGTCGGCCTGTGTCATGGTGCTGCGGTCGCAGCGCACCGAGAAGGCCTGCTCGCGCGTGGCGCCGCCGAAGGCGCCGGCCTGCCAGAAGCCGGCCAGCAGTTCCTCCAGCGTGCCGCGCAGGCGCGCCCACAGGGCCGGGCCGTTGGGTTCGAACACGGCCGTGTCACCGGCGCGCTGCGCGGCCTGCAGCAGCGTGGCGAGCAGCCGGCTGGCGCCGCCGAAGCGCCAGGGGTCCAGCGCCGAGGCGCTCACGTCGGACTGCAGCGCCCAGCCCTCGGCCTGCGGTGCGAACAGGCACACGCGCCGCGCGAGCAGGGCCGATGGGCTGTCCGGCGCCAGCCCCCAAGCCGGCACGGGCTCGCCGCCGCCGACATCGCGCAGCCGCGCCAGCGACCGGTCGCCCGCCACCGAGCGGTGCGTGCCCAGCGCCACCGCGCCCTGCGCCACGAGGCCGGCCAGCACGCCATCGGCCGGCTCCAGGCCCTGCGGCAGATCGCCCGCGGCGGCGCGTGTGCGCAGCCAGGGCCAGGCGAATTGCGACAGCGCCTCGGCCGGGCGGCCCTGGGCGGTGTCTTCCAGGGTGCTGCCCGCCAGCACGCCGGCCTGCTGCAGGTAGGCCAGTAGTTCGGACTGTGCGTGCACGCCGGCGGCGCTGCGCGTGCCGGCCTCGGGCAGCGGCATCGCGGCCAGCAGCGTGGCGCTGCGCCGGTGCCGGGCCAGGAAGCCGCGCACGCTGTTCAGTGCCACGCGCCACTGCTGGTAGCCGGCCGCGTCCAGCCGCGGCGCGGGCACGCGCAGCAGTGCGGTGTCGCGCTCCTGCGGCTGCTCGATGTCGCAGGGTGCGAAGCCTTCGGGCAGCGGGGCGAGTGCGCGCGCAGTGTCGGGCGGCGGCGGCAGGCCGGCGCACAGGTCGGGCAGGTCGGGCAGCAGCAGCAGGCTGGCCTGCGGCAGGCCGTAGAGATGCTGCGCGCCGCGCCAGCTGGCCGGCTCGTGCGGTGCGAACGGCGCCGACAGCGGCCCCATGGGAAGCAGCCGCGCCAGCCGCGCGGCGCGCTGGGCGGCGCGCGTGGCGCTGTCCTGCTGCACGGGCCAGGGGTCGCCCACGCGCACGACGATGGCCCGCCTTCCACCGCGCGCGAAGAAGCTGCGCACGGCCGCCCCGAGGTAGCTGGCGCAGCGGCGCGTGCCGGCCGGGTCGACGGCGCGGCGGTCCCAGTCGTAGAAGCGGTCGAACAGGTGCCAGCTGTCGAGCGCCAGCGGCACGTCCAGCAGGTCTTCGACCTGCGCCGCGGGGCGCGCCCAGGGGCCGGTGACCCAGCCGCCCGCGTCGAGCTGCGCGCGCAGCGCATCGGGCAGCGGCCGGCCCGCGCGCCGGCCGACGAAGCCGACGAAGCAGGCCACGTCCGACCGGAAGAGGTCGGCGGGGGCGCTCGACGCAACGGGTTCGAAGACCAGGGCCATGTCAGTCCCTTGGCATCCGTGCTCGGCCTTCGCTGGCTGTGGGGAGCGCGCGCATGGTCTTTCTCAGGCGCTGTACTCGAGCGCTTCGGCGGACAGCACCACCTCTTCCATCGCCACGTCGCCCCCGCCCTTGCCCGCCAGCGTGGGGCCCGTGTACTTCATCGGGATCACGCCGCGCAACACCCAGGACTGCACGGGCTTTTGCGCCTCGTCGAGCAGCGTGATGGTGACGCTGCGCTGGGCCGCCGGGCCCTGGACGCGCGCGTTGCCGATCCAGTCGAACAGCGTCTTGGAGTTCAGGATGCCGCGCTTGAGCGTGACGTCGGACACCTTGTGCACGCCGGCGGCCTTGCGCACGTGGTTTTCCTTGTCGTTGCCGAAGCGGTACTCGGCCACGGTCAGCTCGGTGCCGATGCCCGAGACATCGGAGAAGCCGCCGAAGACCTCGCCGCCGTCGAAGTTGACGATGAAGTTGAAGGCGCCGTAGGGCGTGGTGCGGTTTGCCATGCTGTTCTCCTCAGGCAGCGTCGGCCGTCATCTGGCCGATGCGGAAGATCACGAACTCGGCCGGCTTGATGATGGCCACGCCGATCAGGCAGACCAGGCGGCCGTTGTCCAGGTCGTTCTGGGTCATCACGCTGCGGTCGCAGCGCACGAAGTAGGCTTGATCGGCCGTGCTGCCCAGGAGCGCGCCGTTGCGCCACTCGTTGTAGAGGAAGTCGGAGATGGTCTGGCGCACGTTGGCCCACAGGCGCTCGCCGTTGGGCTCGAACACGGCCCACTGCGTGCCGCGGTCGATGGACGATTCCAGGTAGTTGAAGTAGCGCCGGTCGGACACGTACTTCCACTCCGGGTCGCTGGAGACGAGCCGCGCGCCCCAGACGCGGTAGCCCCGCCCGGAGAGATAGCGCAGGCAGTTCACGCCCAGCGGGTTCAGCAACTCCTGCTGCGCGAAGTTGATGTCCAGCTCGAAGCGCAGCGCGCCGGTCACGACCTCGTTGGCCGGCGCCTTGTGCACGCCGCGCTGCACGTCGTTGCGCGCGTAGATGCCGGTCACGAAGCCCGAGGGCGGCAGCTCGATCTCGCGCGGGATGTCGTCGCGCCCGGGCCGGGCCAGCGGGTTGGCGACCACCACCCAGGGGTAGTAGAGCGCGGCGTGGCGCGAATCGACGCGGCCGCGCGCGGTGCGCATGTCGCCGGGCGTCTGGCGCGGCGCGCTGTCGAGCACGGCGATGCGGTAGGCGCGGCGGCGTTCGGCGTGCGCGATCAGCGCGTTCTGCACGGCCGGGCCTTCGGCATAGGCGCTGCTGCCGGGCGCGGCGACGATGGACACGTCCTCCAGGCCCGAGAGCGTGGCCAGCGCCGCGGCGTAGCTGCCGGCCGTGGTCTCGGCGCCCAGCGTGGGCGCGTTGCCGTCGCTGCCGCCGGCCAGCAGCAGCAGCCGGCGGCCTTCGGTGTCGCCGGCCACGGCCGGCAGCGCGCGCACGGCGGCTAGCAGCTCGAAGGCGTCCACGTCGGCGCCGATGTCGGCCATGACCAGGTTGTTCAGCGCCTCGGCGCGGCTGCCGGGGTTCAGCGCGAGCACGGTGCCCAGCCAGCGCGGGTGGGCGCGTGCTAGGCCCAGGTCTTCCCAGGTCTGGGCGCCGCCGTCGGCATCGACCACGTCCAGCGCGAGCGTGAGCAGCGCGGCCGTGGCGCCCGCGCCGCCGGGCACGTCGTTCGGCCCCAGGCCCGTGAGGTCGAGCGCCGCGGCGTTGGCCTGGGCCCAGGTGGCGCCGTTGCCCTGGTAGAGCGTCTCGGTGCTGCCGACCGTGATGGCCAGCATGCTGCCGGCCGGCGCGGTGGCCATGGTGCGCAGCGTGGCCGGGCGCTGCGCCACGCGGAACAGCACGCGGCCGTTGGAGGAAGCCCCGGGAAAGCGCGCGCGCATGAAGGCGCCGGCCGCATCGGCCCCGGCCAGCAGCTGGCCGGCCGCGAACAGCGCGCCGTTGACGGTGCGCGCCACGTACAGCCGCGAGCCCCCGTTGTCGAAGTACGCCCGCACGGCATGGGCGACGTAGTTGAGCCGGCGCGCGGCGTCGGCCACGTCGGCCAGCTCCAGGTTCTCCAGCCCGCCGTAGATGTGCTCGAAGTCGGTCAGGCTGGTGACCAGCTCGGGCACGCCCGCCACGGGGCCGCGGCGCGTGGGGCCGACGAAGGCGGTGGTGCTGGTGCCCACGCCCTCGATGGATTTGGCGCGGAAGCTGGTTTCTTCCACGTAGACGCCGGGTGCCAGGTATTCGGGCATGGCTCAACTCCTTTCATGCAGGCGGGAAGCTCGCTCGGCCTTCATGGCAGGGCGAGCACAAGGGACAGGGACAGCGACCGACCCGCCGCGAGCGCCACGGCCTGCGTGGCGTTCGGGAGCAGGGCGGCGCGGGCTTCGAGCA
The DNA here is from genome assembly GCF_001422445.1 of Pseudorhodoferax sp. Leaf274. Classification (GTDB taxonomy): domain Bacteria; phylum Pseudomonadota; class Gammaproteobacteria; order Burkholderiales; family Burkholderiaceae_C; genus Pseudorhodoferax. The sequence goes on along the minus strand of NZ_LMNA01000027.1, from coordinate 82,430 downwards.
GGTCCGGATCGACCAGCGGCAGCGTGGCCGGCACGCGGCCGGCCTGCACGTCGGCCAGCGGCGTGCGCAGGCCCATCGTGGGGTCGAAGACCCACTGCAGCGCGGCCGCCAGCTCGCTCACGACCACGGCATCGGGCTCGTCCGACCAGGTGGTGACGGGCACGCCGGGCACGGGCACCAGGGCCTCGCCGCGCCAGTCGGTCAGGCCGCGGGCCAGCACGCGCCCGTCGGCGCGCACCACGAGCAGCGCGCCGCCCAGCGCATCGCCGCCGGCCTGCGCGTGCAGGCTGGCGCGCAGCAGCGACCAGTTGGCGCCGGTGGGCGCGGCGGCGGCCGGGTACAACGCGAGTTCGACCGGTGTGAAGAGCGCATCGGGCTGGCCGGCCACGGGGTCGCGCGGCAGGGCCAGCGTGGTGCGGCGCGGCAGGTAGCGGCCCAGCGGATCCTGCACGCTGAGCGGCAGCCGCACGCTGCCGATGGCCGGAGCCGCGGGCGGCAGCGCGAAGGCCGCCTCGTGCGCGGCCAGCGCGTCGGCGCGCACCACCACGTACAGGCCGCTGCGGTTGCGCCGCAGCGTGCCGCCGGTCAGCTGCAGTTGCAGCGGGGTGTCGATCTGCGTGCGCGTGACGGCGTCGACGCAGCGCACGGCGCCCAGCACGCGCGTCTCCACGCGTTCGAGCTCGCGCAGCAGCAGGGCTGTCATGGGTGCACCCTTCGGCCTGCGGCCTGTCGTCCGCCCAAGCGGGCACGCGCTTGCCTGGGGCGGCCCGGCGCGGCGCTCACGGCTGCGCTCCCGCAGGCACGGCCGTGCCGTGCACGAAGCGCGTGGCGACGACGGGCGCGGCGGCGAGCAGGCCGTCCGGGTCCAGCCGCACGCGGCGCGCGATGTAGGAGACCGACAGCCGGTAGGGCGGCTCCAGCGCGTCCCAGATGCGCATCATGTCCTCGGTGGACAGCTCGGACGGGATGATCTGCACCACCTCGTCCGGCGCCCAGCCGGCCTCGGGCGACAGCGCCGATGCGTCCAGGATGGGGTGCTGGTAGAGCTGGCGCACGGCCCAGGCCATGGGCAGCAGCTCGTCCTGCGGGTTGCCGGCCCAGGCGGTCAGCAGCAGGTGCACGTCCAGGCCCAGCGGCGGCTGCTGGTCGGCCGGCATGCGGTCGGGCCGCGCCTGGCGCAGGTGCTCGTTGACGGTCAGGCGGTAGACGTACAGCGTGATCCGCGTGCCATCGTCCTGCGGCCCGGCGAGTTCGCCGGAGGACAGCAGCGCGAAGCCGCACTCGGGCATGGCCTGGCCCGCCACCTCGGCCGGGTAGGTGTTGCGCAGGTAGGTCACGAGGGACTGCCCCACCGAGTGGATCGCCTGGATGTTCGCCATGTTGTCGCGTCGTGTGTTCTCGCGTCGGTTCTCTCTTCAATGCCGGGGCCGTGGGGCCCGGTAGATCGCGCCATCGCCCGGCAGCGGCACCCGCTCGATCCGGCCCTGCTGCTGTAGCGCGTCCAGCGCCTGCTGCAGCTCGTCCGCCGTCACGAGCACCCCGGCCGTTGCCAGCCACCACTGCGCGATGCCTTGCTCGGAATCGGCCGCCAACGGGTGGCGCGCCAGGTAGTCCAGGATCACCTGCTGCGCCTGCCGCCAACCTGGTTCCGCTGCGTCGTGCAATCACACCCCCGGTACGTGTCTGGGTGTTCCATTGCGAATGCCGTGCCAGCCCGTGGGCCGGGGGCAAGTGCTTGATGTGCCTGGGTTTTGTGCGGGCCGGGCGGGGTGTGCGGGTCGTGCGCGACCCGCTTGGGCGGACCCGGTGGGTCAGCCGCGGCGCTCCAGGCCGTGCTTCTTGAGCAGCTTGCCCAGCGCGCGCCGTTCCTTGCCGGCCAGCCGCGCGGCGTGGGTCACGTTGCCGTCGGCCAGCTGCATGAGGCTTTGCAGGTAATCGCGCTCGAACTGCTGCAGCGATTCCTCGCGCGCGTCGTGGAAGCTGCGCAGCGCGCCGGGCGCGACGCTGGACGGTGTGACCACGGTCACATGCCCGGACAAGGCGAACGGAATGTGCGGCGAAAGCTCCAGCGTGTCGCCATCGGACAACATCAGCGCGCGCTGCACGCGGTTGTCCAGCTCGCGCACATTGCCGGGCCAGGCATGGCGGGCGATCCAGTCCAGGCTGGACCGGGTCAGCCGGCGCGGCGCGAGCGCGTGGCGGCGCGTGTGCTCGGCCATGAAGTGCTCGGCCAGCAGCGCGGCGTCGCCCGGGCGTTCGCGCAGCGGCGGCAACTCGAGCAGCAGCACGTTCAGGCGGAAGACCAGGTCGTCGCGGAAATGGTGGCTGTCCAGCAGGGCGTCCAGCCGCGGGCTGGCGGCGGCGATGACGCGCACGTCGCCGCTGCATTCGCGCGCGCCGCCCACGGGGCGGTAGCGCTGGTCCTGCAGGAAGCGCAGCAGCGCCACCTGCGCGCGCAGCGGCAGCGCGTCCAGCTCGTCGAGGAAGAGGGTGCCGCCCTCGGCTGCCGCCACGAGGCCGGCACGGGCCTGGCGCGCGTCGGTGAAGGCACCGCGCTCGCAGCCGAACAGCTCGGTTTCGATCAGCGTCTCGGGCAGCGCACCGCAGTTGACGGGCACGAAGGGGCCGTGCTGGCGGGCGGACTGGTAGTGGATGGCGCGTGCGGCCAGCTCCTTGCCGGTGCCGGTCTCGCCCTGGATCAGCACCGGCGCGTCGAAGCGTGCCATGCGCGCGATCAGCTGCAGGACGTGCAGGAATGCCGGCGAGCGGCCGATCAGGCGTGGGGCGGCAAGGCTGGGTGGCTGCTGCATGGATCCTCCCCCGGTGGCCGGTGGTCCATGAGACTAGCGCTGGATGGCCCCGCGGAGCAAGGGGCGCGCCCCGGTGCCGGTGCGGCAGCCGGGGCGTTTATCGGCTGGATGGTGGATGGCGCGTGCCACCCACCGTGCCGGTCAGCTGGCGCTCTTGTCCTTGAGCTTCTCGCCGCCGCGGCGGATTGCGTCGCCGCTGCGTTCCATGCCGTTGCCCACGGCCTCGCCGGTGCGCTGCGCGCCGTGCTTGATGGCCTGGCCGGTGCGCTGGGCGCCGTGCTTGACGGCAGCGCCTGCCTTGTGCGCGCCTTCCTTGATGTTCTGCTCGGCGCGCGCGGCCGGGCCGGGCTGCGGGTTGCGCGGGTCGGCGCTGCGGTAGGTGGTCTGCGGCTGCATGTCGCGCGGGTTGGCGCTGCGGTAGTTCTGCAGGGCCTGGTCCATGCGCTGCTCGCGCGTGGTCATGTCCTGGGCCTGGGCGGCAGGCAGCAGGCCGGCCAGCGCGACGGTGGCGACGGCGATCAGGGTCAGGTGGCGGGAAGAGGTCATGGTGCGATCCGTTGTAAGGAGATGGGACAGGACGAGCGTAGACAGGTCGGCGTGGCGGCGCAGTCGGCCGGCCACGCGAGCGCGCGTGGGTTTGCGACTACGCGGCGGTGCCGTCCTGGGCCTTCGAAGGGCCGTCTGGTACCGCTGGGTGCCGCGCGGTGACCTTTCGTCGCCCGAATTTGTTACATTGCAACAATTTGTGTCTAAAACTTACGTGTCGATGCCGTCGGCCGGGGTGCGAGCAGGAGAGTTGCCTTGTTGTTCTTCATCCATGACCAGTCGCAAGGGGGCCGCGTGCGGCACCGGTGTTCGGCGGCGGCGGCGACCGTGTTCGCCGCCCTGGCCCTCGCGGCGTGCGGCAGCGGAGGCGACGGCGATGATCCGGGGCCTGCCGCGCGCCCGGATGCCGCCCGCGAGCGGATCGCCGCGGTGACCGCCTCCGGCAACTGGGTCACCGTCGATGCGCCGGCCGATCCCTTGCTGGACAACCTGGCGGTGGCCGCCGACGCGCCGACGCGCGGCATGTGGTCGGGCGTGCAGGCCTGGCCGCTCAACGGCCTGCACGCGGCCGTGCTGCCCAACGGCAAGCTGCTGACCTACGGCACCAACCTGGACGGTGGCCAGCAGAACGGACGCTACCTGGACCTGTGGGACCCGACGCTCGGCTTCGCCAACGCCGCGCACACCACCACCTACCGCGCCGAACAGCAGGACAGCTTCTGTGCGGCCGCCACCTACCTGACCGATGGCCGGCTGCTGGTATCGGGCGGCAACGGCGGCGTCACCAGCACCTTCTACACGCCGTCGAACAACGCCGTCGCCCAGTCGAGCGCCAACATGGCCGACGATCGCTGGTACGCGACCATGCTCACGCTGCCCGACGGCCGCCCGCTGATCCTGGGCGGCATGGCGCCGTACGCCGAGACCATGCAGGACAACCCCGACCAGGCCGTGGCACGGGGCCTGGCGTCGATGACGCCGGAGGTCTACGAGAACGGCGCCTGGCGCTCGCTGCCTGGCGCCTACAGCCGCGATGCCTTTGGGCCCGACTACCTGCGTGCGTCGTATCCGCGCAGCTGGGTGGCGCCCAGCGGCAAGGTGTTTGGCGTCTCGGCCGAACGCATGTGGTCCCTGGACCCGGGCGGCAACGGCAGCATCACGACACTGGGCGCGTTCAAGCAGGCGCCCGGCGCGACGGCCAAGCCCAACGTCGGCGCGACCAATTCCGCGGTGATGTACGACATCGGCAAGGTCCTGCTCGTGGGTGGCAACGGCTCGTACAACGCCGACGAGCTGCCCGCCAGCAAGCTCGCCACCCAGATCGACATCAACGGCGCCGCGCCCGTGCTGACCGAGCAGCCGGCGATGGCCAACGCGCGCCGCTACCCCAATGCGATCGTGCTGCCCGACGGCAAGGTGGTGGTCACGGGCGGGGCGACCTACGGCAACTTCTATTCGGGCCAGCCGGCGGCCGCCGTCTACGCGGCCGAGATCTGGGACCCGGCGACGGGCACCTGGCGCACCGGCGCCAGCGCGGCCATCTACCGCGGCTACCACTCGTTCACCGTGCTGCTGCCCAACGGCACCATCCTGTCCACCGGCGGCGGCACGCCGGGGCCGGTGACCAACCTGAACGCCGAGGTCTACTACCCGCCGCAGCTGTTCACCACCGTCAACGGCACGGCGAAGCTGGCCACGCGCCCGGTGATGAAGGCGATCAGTGGCCTGTCGTACGCCAACGAGGGCCAGATGCAGATCGACATGGCCAGCGGCGCGGCGGTCTCCAGGCTCGCGCTGATCGGCCTGAGCGTCGGCACGCACTCGTTCAATGCGGGCCAGCGCCGCATCCCGCTGGCCTTCACGCAGGACAACTTCCGCCTCACCGCCACGCTGCCGGGCAGCACCGTCGCGCCGCCGGGCTACTACCAGGTGGTGGCCATCGACGCGGCCGGCGTGCCCTCGCGCGGCGCCATCGTGGCCATCGGCCAAGGCGTGCAGGCGCCCCCGGTGTCCACCACGCCCTACACGCCGCCCGACACCTCGGGCGCGGTCAACGCGCCGATCATCGCGGCCGGCGGCACCGCCAGCTTCTCCTACCCGGCGTCCACCGGTGCCAGCTACAGCTGGGACTTCGGCGACGGCAGCGCGGCGACGGCCTTTTCCACGGCCGCGTCGGCCACCCACGTCTACACGCAGGCCGGCATCTATGCCGTCACCCTGACGGCGCGCGCGGCCGACGGATCGACCGCGCGCCGCAGCATCGTGCAGGCGGTGGCCAACGCCGCCACCGCCAAGAGCCCGACGGCATCGAGCGCCGTGGCGCTGACCGGCCAGGCCGCGCCGGCCACGACCGCCAACCTGGCGCCTTCGGCCACGCTCGCCACCTCCTACGTGTCGGCCTGGGAGAAGCTGTCGGCGGTCAACGACAACGCCACCCCGGCCAATTCGGCCGACCACAGCGCCGGCGCCTACGGCAACTGGAACGGCACCGGGGCCTATGGCGCGACCCACTGGGTCAGCTTCAGCTGGTCCACGCCGAAAGTGCTCACGGCGTTCGACGTCTACTGGTGGAACGATGGCCAAGGCATCGCCACGCCCAAGGCCGCGCAGGTCGAGTACTGGAACGGCAACGCATGGGTCGCGGCCGGCGCCATCGGCACGGCGCTCAACACCTTCAACCGGGCCAAACTCAACGTGACGACCACGCAGGTGCGGGTCGCGATGAGCAGCGCCGCCGCCACCGGCATCCTGGAGGCGCGCGTGTATGGCGCCGAGGCACCCACGCCCTACCTCTGGGTGGCCAATCCCGACACCAACACCGTGGCCGTCTTCAACACGGCCACCCGCACGCGGGTGGCCGAGGTCGCCGTGGGCCAGTCGCCGCGCAGCGTGGCGCTCGCGCCGGACGGCCGCGCCTGGGTGGTCAACAAGGATGCGGCCAGCATCAGCATCCTCAGCCCGACCACGCTGCAGGTGGTGCAGACGGTGGGCCTGCCGCGGGCCTCGCGGCCGCACGGGCTGGCCTTCGCGCCCGGCGGCAGTGCCTACGTGGTGCTGGAGGCCACCGGCCAGCTGCTCAAGCTCGACCCCTCCAGCGGTGCGCAGCAGGCCGCGCTGGCCGTGGGCACCAACCCGCGCCATGTGTCGGTCAGCGCGGACGGCGCCACGGTGCTGGTCTCGCGCTTCATCACGCCGCCGCTGCCCGGCGAGAACACGGCGAAGGTGGACACCAGCAGCGCCGGTGCCGAGGTGGTGGTGGTCAACGCCGCAGCCATGACGATCGCCAAGACCACCGTGCTGCGCCACAGCGACAAGGCCGACAGCGAGACCCAGGGCAGCGGCATCCCCAACTACCTGGGCGCGGCGGTGGTCTCGCCCGACGGCAAGAGCGCCTGGGTGCCGTCCAAGCAGGACAACATCAAGCGCGGCATGCTGCGCAGCGGCCAGAACCTGGACTTCCAGAACACCGTGCGTGCCATCAGTTCGCGCATCGACATGGGCACGCTGGCCGAGGACCTGGGCCGGCGTATCGACCATGACAACGCCAGCCTCGCCTCGGCGGCGGCCTTCCACCCGAGCGGGGCCTACCTGTTCGTCGCGCTCGAGACGAGCCGGCAGGTCGCCGTGGTGGACCCGGTGGGCGGCCACGAGCTGTTCAGGGTGGACGTCGGCCGCGCGCCGCAGGCGCTGTCCGTGTCGGCGGACGGCCGCACGCTGTACGTGCAGAACTACATGGACCGCACGGTGAGCGTGCTGGACCTCGCGCCGCTGGTCAACAACGGCGAGTTGCGCCTGGCCGCCGTGGCCACGCTGGCGACGGTCGGCACCGAGCTGCTGCCGGCGCAGGTGCTGGTGGGCAAGCAGCTGTTCTACGACGCGCGGGACCCGCGCCTGGCCCGCGACGCCTACATGAGCTGCGCGGCCTGCCACAGCGACGCCGGCCACGACGGCCGCGTGTGGGACCTGACCGGCCTGGGCGAGGGACTGCGCAACACGGTGGCCCTGAAGGGACGCGCCGGCACGGGGCACGGCTTCCTGCACTGGAGTGCGAACTTCGACGAGGTGCAGGACTTCGAGAAGCAGATCCGCGACCTCGCCGGCGGCCTGGGACTGATGAGCGACGCGCTCTACAACGCCGGCACGCGCAACCAGGCGCTGGGCGACAAGAAGGCGGGCCTGAGCACCGACCTCGACGCGCTGGCCGCCTACCTGGGCTCGCTGAACACCTTCGACCCCAGCCCGCTGCGCAACGCCAACGGCACGCTCACCACGGCGGCAGCGGCCGGCAAGACGGTCTTCCAGAACGCCAACTGCGCCAGCTGCCACGGCGGCACCGCGTTCACCTCCAGCGTGAACGCATCCTCGCTGCGCGACATCGGCACCATCAAGTCCAGCAGCGGCAAGCGCCTGGGTGGCGCATTGACGGGCATCGACCCGCCGACGCTGCGCGACGTGTGGGCCAGCGCGCCCTACCTGCACGACGGCAGCGCGCCCACCCTGGCCGCGGCGGTGCAGGCGCACGCCGGCAACACCGTCACCGGCACCGACCTGGGCAACCTGGTGGCCTACCTGCAGCAGATCGGCAGCGAGGAGGCCGCCGCGCCAGCGCCGGTGCAGTCGGCCGCCAACCTGGCGCCGTCGGCCACGCTGACCACCTCGTTCGTGTCGAACTGGGAGTCGCTGGCGGCGGTGAACAACAACATCGTCCCGGCCAACTCCGCCGACAAGACCGGGGGCGCCTATGGCAACTGGAACGGCACCGCGGCCTATGGCGCCACCAACTGGGTCCGCCTGCGCTGGGGCGCGCCGAAGACCTTCAGCGCGTTCGAGGTGTACTGGTGGAACGACGGCCAAGGCATCGCCACGCCCACCGCGGCCACGGTGTGGTCCTGGAACGGCACGGCCTGGGTGTCGCTGGGAGACATCCAGCTGGCCTTGAACACCTTCAACCGGCTCAACTTCGCGCCGGTGACGACCGACGGGCTCTACATCTCGATGCGCAGCGCCCGGGCCACGGGCATCCTCGAACTGCGGGCCTGGGGCTACTGAGCATGGCCGCCTTGCCGAAGAACCCCCAGCGCCGGCGCGTCGTCGGCACGCTGCTCGGGCTGGTCGCCATGCCGAACTGGGCGGCGCCGGCCGCCGACGCCTTCGCCAGCAATTTCCAAGGACTGGCGCTGCGCGACCAGGACGACCGGGCCTTCGACATCGGCCGCCTGGCCGGCCGCGTGCTGCTGGTGAACTTCATCTACACCGGCTGCTCCACCGTGTGCCCCGTGCAGACGCAGGTCCTGGCCCAGGTGCAGGCCGATCTGCCGGCCGACGTGCGCACGGGCGTGCACTTTGTCTCGGTGTCGCTCGATCCGCTGGCGGACACGCCGGCCGCGCTGAAGGCCTACGCGGCGCGGTTCTCCGTCGACCTCAGGCGCTGGAGCTTCGTGACGGGCCGGCCCACCGATGTCGAACGTGTCTCCGAGCGGCTGCGGCTGTTCCGCCGCGAGGACACCGTGCGCCGGCCGGACGACCACGCCACGACGCTGTGGCTCGTGGATGCCAGGGGCCGGCTGGTCCAGCGGCTGCACGGCCAGCCGCCGGACGCGCGCCGCCTGGGCAGCGAACTCGCGGTGCTGCGCCGCATGGGCTGAGCGGCCCGGCGCCGGCGGCGGCTCAGATCTCGTAGCCGTCCGCCGTCACCTTGTCCTTGTCGGCCACCATGGCCTGGTCGACCACGCTGCGCTGCAGCGTCGGCGCGAAGGACTCGATCAGCGCGTAGACGTAGGCGCGCAGGTAGCTGCCACGCCGCAGCGCGAGCTTGGTCAGGTTGATGCCGAACAGCGCGCCCGCGTCGATGGCGCGCAGCTGCGTGTCGCGCTCGGCCTCGAAGGCGATCGAGGCCACGATGCCCACGCCCATGCCGAGCTCCACATAGGTCTTGATCACGTCGGCGTCCATCGCGCTGAGCACGATGCGCGGCTCGATGCGGTGCTTGGCGAAGGCCTGGTCGATGTGGCCGCGGCCCGTGAAGCCGGCGCCGTAGGTGATCAGCGGGTAGCGCGCCAGCTTCTCCAGGCTCAGCGGGCCTTCGAGCAGCGGGTGGTTGGGCGGCACGATGATGGAGTGCGTCCAGCGGTAGCAGGGCAGGGCGACGAGGTCGGCGTACTGCGCCAGCGCCTCGGTGGCGATGCCGATGTCGGCCTCGCCCGACAGCAGCATCTCGGCCACCTGGCGCGGCGAGCCCTGGTGCAGGTGCAGCTTGACGTTGGGAAATTGCAGCCGGAATTCCTGCACCGCCGTGGGCAGTGCATAGCGGGCCTGCGTGTGCGTGGCCGCGATGGAGAGCGAGCCGCTTTGCTGCGCCACGAACTCCTGGCCCGCGGTGCGCAGGTTGTGGCTGCCCTGCAGAATGTTCTCGATGATGGGCAGCACGTGGGCGCCGGGCTCAGTCAGCCCCGTGAGCCGCTTGCCGGCACGCACGAACAGGTCGATGCCCAGTTCCTCCTCCAGCTCGCGGATCTGCCGGCTCACGCCGGGCTGCGAGGTGTGCAGGGTGTGGGCCACTTCGGTGAGATTGAAGCCGCAACGCACGGTTTCACGGACGGAGCGCAATTGCTGGAAGTTCATCGTGCCGCATTGTTCGGGCCGGCACGCCAATCTCCAACGATTGATTCGTTGGTTCTATATCGCCAAAACATCGCAGGGTCTGCCCGGCGTCCGCCCAAAAAAAACCCCATGCCGGGTGGCATGGGGCCCAAGTCCCCTTCCGAGGGAGCAATCTGTCGCGCCGAATGCAGGCCGCTGCCCGCGGGCCGCCAACGAAGATTTGTGCGCTTGCTGATGTGCGCAACGTGGTGCGGAACCTTCCATCCGCAGCGCGCGAAGGCGCCGGGCCGGCGGGCGCCGGGGCGCGCTACAGGCCCAGCGCGCGGCGCCCGGCGGCGGCCAGCACGGCGTCGCTCTGCGGCGCGTGCACGCGGCCGCACAGCACGTCGCGCAGGTGGCGCTGCAGCGGGTTGTGCCGCGTGAGGCCGTGGTTGCCGCAGAGCTTGAGCGCGCGCTCCACGGCCTCGATGGACTGGGCCGTCACGCTGTGCTTGAGCAGGCCGCTGTCGGGCACGGCGGGCGGCTCGCCGCAGTCCACGGCGGCGACGGCATCGTCGAGCAGCACGCGGTTGCTGCGCAGCAGGGCCTCGATCTCGCCCAGCGCCTCGTGCGTGCGCGGCAGGCTGGCCAGCGGCGCGCCCAGGCTGCCCGGCGCGCGCGTGCGCAGGAAGCCCAGCAGCCAGTCGCGTGCGGCGCGCGCCACGGCGTCGTAGAGCGCGCCCAGCAGCACGGCCATCCAGGCCTGGTGCAGGGCCTGGGCCTGTTGCTCGGCGGGGCTGCCGGCGCCCGGCGCCCAGTCGGCCGGCGCGCGCAGGTCCACCGCGTTCTCCAGCGGCAGCGGCACCTGGTCGAACACGGCCTCGTGGCTGCCCGAGGCGCGCAGGCCCAGGTGGTCCCAGCTGCGCACGATGCGGATGCCGGGCGCATCGCGCGGCACCAGGAACACGCCGGTGCGCGGCGTGGCCTCGTCGGTGCGGCCCCACACGGCCAGCCAGTGCAGGCCCTCGATGCCGGTGCAGTAGAGCTTGTGGCCCGACAGCCGCCAGCCTGCGCCCACGCGGCGCGCCACGGTGTCGGGCAGGCCGCCGCGGCTGGGCGAACCCAGCAGCGGCTCCACGCGCAGCGCGTTCACGAGTGCTCCGTGCCGCACCGCGTCGCGCGCCACGCGTTCGCGCAGCGCCAGCGGCCAGCGGCTGCCCTCGTGCGCAAGCGCCAGGTGCTGCAGGTAGGTCATGGTCAGGATCAGCGCCGTGGCCGGCTCCGCGTGGGCCAGCGCGGCGACCACGCGGCGTGCCTCGGCCAGGCCCGCGCCGGCGCCGCCCCAGGGTTTGGGCACCACCAGCGCGACGAGTCCGGCCTCGTGCAGCGCGGCGAAGTTGGCATGCGGGAAGTCGCCGCTGGCGTCGAGGTCGGCCGCGCCGCTGGCCAGCAGCGCCGTCAGGCGGGCGAGCACGGTGGGGTGCAGTCCAGGCACGGCAGGCGCGCTGGGAAGCCGGTAGAGCAAGGGAGCGTTCATGGGGCAGGGTCCGGCCGTTGGGGAAGGAGCTGCGCAGGCTATCGGCAGGGCCGCCCGGCCCAAACTTGCGCAGCGCATATGCAACGGCGTTTTTCTTCGTTCTTGCCGAGGCGCCCGCTGGCTAAGGTCGCGCCGATTCCCAACGGAGCAACCCATGAGCCAAGTCGAATTCATCGGCATGATCCAGAGCCACAAGGTCTCGGAGATCCATGCCGCCCAGGGCCCCGCCATCGACCGCGACTACGTGCGCGCGTTTGCCCAGGCACACGAGGCCGCCGGCTTCGACCGCATCCTGGTGCCGCACCATTCCACCAGCGCGGACGCCACGCTGACGGTGGCCTACGCGGCCTCGGTCACCGAGCGCATCCACTTCATGCTGGCGCACCGGCCGGGCTTCGTGGCGCCCACGCTGGCGGCGCGGCAGTTCGCCTCGCTCGACCAGTTCAGCGGCGGCCGGCTGGCCGTGCACTACATCTCGGGCGGCTCCGACGACGAGCAAAAGCGCGATGGCGACTGGCTGGACCACGACCAGCGCTATGCCCGCACCGACGAGTACCTCGATGTGCTGCACAAGGTCTGGACGGCCGACAAGCCCTTCGACCACGAAGGCGCGCACTACCGCGTGCGCAACGCCTTCTCCGAGGTCAAGCCGCTGCAGAAGCGCAACGGCCAGCCGCATGTGCCGGTGTACTTCGGCGGCGCATCGGAAGCAGCGATCCCCGTGGCCGGCAGGTACGCCGATGTCTATGCGCTGTGGGGCGAGTCGCTCGAGCAGGCGCGCGAACTGACCACGCGCGTGCGCGCCGAGGCGGCGAAGCACGGCCGCAGCGTGCGCTTCTCGGTCTCGTTCCGGCCCATCGTGGCCGAGACCGAGGAGAAGGCCTGGGCGCGCGCCGAATCCATCCTGGCCGAGACGCGCCGCCTGCGCGTGGTGCAGGGCTTCGGCCGCGGCGGGCCGCAGCAGAGCGAGGGCGCGCGCCGCCTGCTGGCCGCGGCCGGGCAGGGCGTGCGCGTGGACAAGCGGCTATGGACGGCCATCGCGCAGGAGACCGGCGCGCGCTCGAACAGCACGGCCCTGGTCGGCACGCCCGAGCAGGTGGCCGACGCGCTGCTGGACTATTACGACCTGGGTGTGAGCACCTTCCTGATCCGCGGTTTCGACCCGCTGGAGGATGCGCGCGACTACGGCCGCGCGCTGATCCCGCTGACGCGCGAACGCGTCGCGCAGCGCATCGCCAACCGCCGCGAGGCCGCGTGATGCGCAGGCTTCGACGCATCGCCCTCGGCCTGCTCGGCGCCGCCAGCCTGCTCGCCGCGCCGCTGGCCCAGGCCCAGGCCTGGCCCAGCAAGCCGCTCAAGCTCATCGTGCCGTTCCCGCCCGGCGGCGCGGCCGACACCATCGGCCGCTACTACGCCGAGCAGCTCGCGCATGCGCTGGGCCAGGCCGTGGTGGTGGACAACAAGCCCGGCGCGGGAACGGCGATTGCGGCCGAGGCCGCCGCGCGCTCGGCGCCCGATGGCTACACGCTGTCGCTGGCCACCAGCGGCCAGCTGACCATCCTGCCGCACCTGCAGGCCAACCTGCGCTTCGACCCGCTCAAGGACTTCACGCCGGTCTCGCTGCTGGCCTCGGTGCCCAACGTGGTCGCGGTCAACGCCAGGTTCCCGGCCGACTCGGTGGACGCGCTGGTGGCCGCGGCCAGGGCGCAGCCGAACAAGCTCAGCTACAGCTCCTGCGGCAGCGGCACGCTGTGCCACCTGAGCGGCGAGCTGTTCAAGGGCCTGACCGGCGCCGACCTGCTGCACGTGCCCTACAAGGGCAGCGCGCCCGCGGTGGCGGCCGTGCTGGGCGGCGAGGTGCAGGTGGCGGTCGACACGCTGACCATCCTGGCGCCGCAGATCCAGGCCGGCAAGCTGCGCGGCCTGGTGCTCACCGCCGCCCAGCGCTCGCCGCTGCTGCCGGACGTGCCCAGTGCGCCAGAGGCCGGCCTGCCAGAGTTCGCGACCGCGGGCTGGTTCGGCATCGTGCTGCCCGCCGGCGCGCCTGCGCCGGTGGTCGAGCGGCTGCAGCGTGAGATCGCGGCCATTGCGCGCGCGCCCAGGACCGTGCGCGAACTGCAAGCCAAGGGCATCACGGTGGAGCACAACACGCCCGCCGCGTTCGCCGAGCTGATCCGGGTGGACCATGGCCGCTGGGGCCGGGTCATCCGGGAGAGCGATGTCCGCATCGAATGAACCGCACCACACCATGACCGAACCCTCTGCCTTCTCCCGCCGCCGCGCACTGCGCGCTACCTGCAGCGCTGCCATCGTCGCGGCCAGTGGCCTGCTGGCCGCGCGCGCCTGGTCGCAGCCGCGCAAGCTCAACTTCGCCTGGAACGCCACGGCCTTCTGCCTGTCGCCCGTAGTGGTCGCGCAGGAGCGCGGCTACTTCGAGCGCAACGGCCTCTCGGTGGAGCTGACCAACTACACCGGCTCCACCGACCAGCTGCTCGAATCGCTGGCCACGGGCAAGGCCGATGCGGCGGTCGGCATGATCCACCGCTGGCTCAAGCCGCTGGAATCGGGCTTCGACGTGAAGATCGTCGGCAGCTCGCACGGCGGCTGCGTGCGCCTGGTCGGCGTGAAGGAGGCCGGCGTGACCAGGCTCGCCGACCTCAAGGGCAAGACCATTGGCGTCTCCGACATCGCGAGCCCGGGCAAGAACTTCTTCTCCATCCTGCTCCAGAAGAACGGCATCGACGCCGACAAGGACGTGGCCTGGCGCCAGTACCCGGCCGACCTGCTGGACATCGCCGTGAACAAGGGCGAGATCCAGGCGATTGCCGACGGCGATCCCAACATCTACCTCATCGAGAAGCGCAACAAGGCGCGCTACGTGGAGATCGCCACCAACCTCTCGGGCGAATACCGGGACAAGGTCTGCTGCATCCTGGGCGCGCGCGGCGAGCTCGTGCGCAAGGACAAGCCCGTGGTGGCCGCACTCGTGCGCTCCATCGTGCAGGCCTCCGACTACGTGGCCGACAACCCCAACGAATCGGCCCGCCTGTTCGCCCGCTATGCGCCCAAGGTCGGCGTGGAAGACCTGCAGGCGCTGCTCGGCACGCTCACGCACCGGCACCACCCGACCGGGCGCAGCCTGCGCGACGAGGTGGAGTTCTACGCGCGCGACTTCCAGTCGGTGGGCGTGCTCAAGCCGGGCACCAACGTGGCGAAGTTCGCGGACCACGTGTCGGTGGACGTGCTGGGCTGAGGGCCGGGCGGACGACGCGGCTGCCGAGCCCCCAGCGACCCTGCGCTACGCACCACGGGTGGGCGGCCGCCTCGACAGCACGGCCGCGCGGCAGACATCCAGGATCTCGTCGGCCAGGGGCGAGTCGTCAGGACAGGCCCGCGACAGCACCAGCGCGCCAATCACCTGCGCGATCACCTCGATGCGCCGGGCACGCAGTTCGCTTTCGCGTTGGGCGTCCTGCGGCACACCGGACTGGCTGGCCAGCGTGGCCAGCAGGCCTTCGATGCCGGCCGCAAACGCGGCCTTGATCGGCGCCGGCTGGCGCGCAGCATCGCCGCACAGCGCGGCCATCGTGCAACCCTCGCCGCGCGCATCGCGGTGCGCGCGCGACAGGTAGTGCTCGACGAACGCGACCGCATCGACACCCTCGGCCTTGGCGGCCGCCTGCGCAAAGCCGCAGGTCGCCGCTTCGGCCAGCAGGTCGGCCTTGGACGGGAAGTGCTTGTAGAACCCGCCATGGGTGAAGCCGGCCACCGCCATCAGGTCCGCGATGCCCACCCCGTCGTAGCCACGCTCGCGGAACAGCGCGGAGGCTGTCTCGACGATGCGCGCCCGGTTCGCCTGCGCCTGCGCCTTGGTGACTTTCATGGGGGAGATCTCTGTGGATGGGCCATCGGAGGACGGCGTGAATATACATTGATGTCGATCGTCATCAAAATCTTGACAGTAAAGATGATGAACGACATCATTGTGCCTCGACGTCCCGCCCGATCCCAACGACACAGCACCACCACATGACCGACACCACGCTTTTCCATCCCTACACCCTGGGCCCGCTCCAACTGTCCAACCGCATCGTGATGGCGCCGCTGACGCGCAACCGTGCGGGCGCCGGCCTGGTGCCCAGCGAACATGCCGCCACCTACTACAGCCAGCGCGCCTCCGCGGGCCTGGTCATCACCGAGGCCACCCAGATCTCGGCCGATGCCCAGGGCTACCAGGACACCCCCGGCCTCTACACGCCAGCGCAGATCGACGGCTGGCGCCAGGTGACCGACGCCGTGCACGCGAAGGGCGGCAAGATCTTTGTGCAGCTGTGGCACGTCGGCCGCATCTCCCATGTCGACCTGCGGCCAGGTGGCACGGCGCCGGTGGCGCCCTCGGCCATCCGCGCGGCGACCAAGACCTTCGTCAACAACGGGTTTCATGACGTGTCCGAGCCGCGGTCCCTGCGCCTGGACGAGATCCCGGGCATCGTCGAGGACTTCCGCCAGGCAGCCGCCAACGCCATGGCCGCAGGCTTCGACGGCGTGGAGGTCCACGGCGCCAACGGCTACCTGCTGGAGCAGTTCATCAAGGACGGTGCCAACACCCGGACCGACGCCTACGGCGGCTCCATCGAGAACCGGGCGCGGCTGCTGCTCGAAGTCACCGCCGCCGTGGCCAAGGAAATCGGTGCCGACCGCACCGGCGTGCGCCTCTCGCCGGTCTCGTCGGCCGGGGCCATTTCCTGCAGCGATCCGCAGCCGCAGTACGACCACATCGCCGAGCGCCTCAGCGCGCTGGGCATCGTCTACCTGCATGTGGTGGAGGGCGCCACCGGCGGCCCGCGCGACGCTGCGCCGTTCGACTTCGCTGCGTTGCGCGCCCGCTTCAAGAACACCTACCTGGCCAACAACGGCTATGACCTCCCGCTGGCCAAGGCCCGCCTGGCCGAGGGCCAGGCCGACCTGTTCGCCTTCGGCCGCCCGTTCATCGGCAACCCCGATCTGGTGGAGCGGCTGAAGAGTGGCGCGCCGCTGGCTGCGCTGAATCCCGCCACGCTCTACGGCGGCGGCGCGGCGGGCTACACCGACTACCCGACGCTCGCAGGCGCCGCCCAGTGAGCCCTTCCCCACGCCGCACAGCGCGGCATGGACCCACCTTTTGGACCAAGAGATACAACACATGACCACCCGCTCCACCGTTCTCATCACCGGCGCCTCGACCGGCATCGGCGCCACCTACGCCGAGCGCTTCGCCCACCGCGGCCACGACCTGGTGCTGGTCGCCCGCGACGAGGCGCGCCTGCAGGCGCTGGCTGCGCGCCTGCGCGCGCAAACCGGCGCCGCCGTCGACATCCTGGCGGCCGACCTGACCCAGCCCGGCGACCTTGCGGCGGTCGAGGCGCGCCTGCGCGAGGACACCCGCATCGACACCCTCATCAACAACGCCGGCGCCACGCTGGCCGGTCCGTTCATCGACCAGGCGACCGACGACGTGGCCCGGCTGGTCGCCCTGAACACCACCGCATTGGTCAGGCTGGCCAGCGCCATCGCCCCGCGCCTGGCGCAGGCTGGCACGGGCGCGATCGTGAACATCGGTTCGGTGGTCGGCCTGGCGCCCGAGTTCGGCATGTCGGTCTACGGCGCGACCAAGGCCTTCGTGTTGTTCCTGTCCCAGGGCCTGAGCCTGGAGCTCGCGCCCAAGGGCGTCTATGTGCAGGCGGTGCTGCCCGCCGGCACCCGCACCGAGATCTGGGAACGCGCGGGCATTGATGCCAGTGCCATGCCCGATCTGATGGAGGTGGGGGCGCTGGTGGATGCGGCGCTGGTCGGCTTCGACCGCCGCGAGCCCGTGACCCTGCCGGCGCTGCACGATGCGGCGCACTGGGACGCACTGGATGCCGCGCGGCGGGGCCTGATCGCAGACCTGCGACAGGCCCATGTGGCGCAGCGCTACCGCGCCGCGGCGTGACGCGCCGGCGACAGGCCAAGGCGTGTCGCGCGCGGACTTCGCTGCCTCGGCGCTGGCCGTGGCCGTTGTGGCACGGCCCGCTGCGTCGGCAGGCCCGTCGATGCGTGCGCCAAGGCGCACGCGTGCACCGCGCAGCCCGGCGCCCAGAAATTGACACCAGCACAAAGCGCTGGAGAAGAGCCCCGTCATGCAAGCATTCATGATCGACCGCTATGGCAAGAAGGAAGCCGGGCGCATCGGCGACATGCCCGAACCCGAGATGCGCGACGACGACGTTCTGGTCCAGGTCCACGCGGCCAGCCTCAATGCGCTGGACGTGAAGATCAGGAGCGGCGCGTTCAAGCCGGTCCTTCCCTACCGCCTGCCGTTGATCCTGGGCAACGACGTGGCCGGCACGGTCATCCGGGTTGGTGCGCGCGTGCGCAGCTTCAAGCCCGGCGACGAGGTCTATGCGCGTCCCGACGATGACCGCATCGGCGGCTTCGCCGAACGCATCGCGATCCAGGAGTCGTCGCTGGCGCCCAAGCCCAGGAATCTCAGCATGGTCGAGGCCGCTTCCCTGCCTCTGGTGGCGCTGACGGCCTGGCAGACGCTGGTGGAAACCGCCCATCTGAAGAAGGGGCAGAAGGTGCTGATTTCAGCCGGTTCGGGCGGGGTCGGCAGCGTCGCCATCCAGCTCGCCAGGCATCTCGGTGCGTTCGTGGCCACGACCACCAGCACGGCCAACGTCGACTGGGTCAAGGCCTTGGGCGCGGACCTCGTCGTCGACTACAGGAAGCAGGACTTCAGCACCGTGCTGCGTGATTACGACGTGGCGCTGAACAGCCTGGGCAAGGACGCGCTCCACAAGTCGCTCCAGATCCTCAAGCCGGGCGGGCATCTCATCTCCATCTCGGGGCCACCCACCCCGGCATTCGCGGCCGCGCGGGGGCTGGCCTGGCCGCTACTACAGGTGCTGCGCCTGCTGAGTTTCGGCATCCGGAACAAGGCGAAGCAGCGCGGCAGTTCCTACAGCTTCGTCTTCATGCGGGCCGATGGCGCGCAGCTGCGCGAGATCACGTCCCTCGTCGAATCGGGCGCCATCCGTCCGGTCGTGGACCAGGTGTTCCCGTTCCAGGACACCGCCCAAGCCTTGGCCTACGTGGACAGTGGGCGTGCCAAGGGCAAGGTGGTGGTGCAGTTGGCGGTGTGACGTTCAGGACACACGGTCTCGCCGATGTCGGAGCGACGTTCGATCCCCGCCGGAACCTCGGCGGGGCCGTGGCGATCGGAGGGGGCACTCGGACGCTGCGTGGAGGACCCTGACTAGACCAAGGCTGCCACCGGATAGCGCCGCCACTCCGGCTCGGCATGGCGCCGGCCATGGGTGAACAGGAACCAGAGCACCGCCTGCGGGTCGGACAGCTGCTCCGGATGCGCGGCTTTCCATGCGTCGAATGCCTGCCGCAGCGCCGGCTCGTCGGCCAGCATCTCCAGGGCCGTGTCCTCGAAGGCATAGGCCGAGATGGAGGCCTGCTTCTTCTCCAGCACGCTGTTGAAGAAGCCCCAGCGGAAGAAGCTGTCGTGCGCTTCTGGCTCCAGGGTCTCGACCGCGTAGCGGGCCTGGGGCTGGGCCAGCGGCACCAGCACATCGCCGGCGCGCGCCTGGATGGCCTCGAAGTGCGTGCTCAAGCGCACACTGTCATGGAACATGTGGCCTTCGTAGGCGGTGGGTCGTGTGCCGACCTCCAGCACCCGGTACACCCGGGCCGCATCGAACAGCTGGTCGGCGTCCAGGCGCTGCAGCGCGACGCCGTTCCACTCCAGCCGCGCGATCACCTCGCGCCAGGCCTGGGGCACCAGGTAGGCCCTCGGCGCCGCCACCACGCATTCCTCGACGCAGCGGTCGAAGTGGACGATGTCCTTCTCCCACGGCTGGCCGCGGTCGTAGGCGAGCCGTTGGTAGTGGCCCAGCCGGCTCGGCGTGCGCACCGCAGCAAAGCCCTGGAAGCGAAGCCGCGCCGGCCGCGCGTGGTCGTTGCGCCAGCGCAGCGGCCACTGCGTGCGGCGGGCGGCATCGGCCCGCGCTGCGCGCCGCAGTTGCTGGATGCTTCGGGCCTGCGCCACGCTGAAGTCCAGCACCACCTCGACCAGCGTGCGCATCGCAGCCACGCGGTCGGCGAAGGGCTTGAGCATGTGGGTCTCGGGCATGAAGCCGATGGTGTGGTGCAGCGCGGCGTAGCCGGTGGAGAAGCGCGGCAGGTCGAGAAAGTCTTCGATGCCCTCGTCCGGCGTCTCGGCCAGCAGGTTGACGTAGGGGCAGGTCGGCCAGCCGCGCCGCTGCATGTCGCCGTAGATGGCGGGCAGCATGCGCTCGCGCAGGAAGTCGCCCAGGGCGCCGCCCAGCTTGTCGGGCTGGGTCGGGATCAGCGTCATGGTGTAGGCGTAGTCGGCGCCGTTGGAGGTGTGGGTGTCGACCATCACATCCGGGTCCCAGGCGGTGAAGAAGCGGTTGAACACCTGGGCGGCCAGGCTGTCGCATTTGATGAAGTCGCGGTTCAGGTCGAGGTGCAGGCCATTGCCCCGAAAGCCGAACGACTCGGGGCCGAGCTGGTTCGCCCGCGAACTGGACTGGCGGTTCACACAGCCGTCGACGTTGTAGACCGGGATGAACAGGAACACCGTGTCGCCGAGCGTCGCCAGCCGCGCGGGCTCCAGGCAGAAGTCGCGCACCAGCGCCATGCAGGCATCGATGCCTTCGGGCTCGCCGGCATGGATGCCGTTGTTGTTGAAGAACACCGGGCGCCCCTGCGCGCGCAAGGTATCGCGGTCGAACACGCCGTCGGCCGTGACCAGGCCGGCGTGCATGGCCAGGCCGGTGTCGGAGGTGCCGATCCGCCACCACCGCAGCACACCCGGGAAACGCTCGGCCAGCCGCTCGTAGAAAGCGATGCATTCGGCCCAGGTGGTGGTCTGGTTGCCATTGCCGAGTTCGAAGGGTGTGGGATGGGCGAGGCTGGTCGGGTACTGCATGGTCGGTCGGATTTTGTCAGTCGCCCACGCGTGCATCGGCCGGGCGCATTGGCAGTTCGCCAACCACTGGTCGATGTGGCGCAGCGTGTCGTCAACGCCGAATGGGTGCATGCGCCATCGCACTGCCCGCATGCAGCCGACGCGAACCCCCGGTTCTGCGCATATCCAAACGCTTTTTCCTGCGTTGGAAAAGTGCGCAGCCCCCCCTATCGTCGCTCCCATTCCTGATGTTCCACGGAGAGGGGGTTCACCATGTCCAATCTGCCCACCACGCACGGCACCACCTGGTCGCGCCGCAAGCTCGTGCGCACCGCCGGCCTTGCCGCCGTCGCGGCATCAAGCACGCTGCTGGCCTCGCGCGCACGTTCGCAGCCACGCAAGCTGACCTTTGCCTGGAGCCAGGCCGGCTTCTGCCTGACGCCCGTGCCGGTGGCGCTGGAGCGCGGCTTCTTCCAGCAGAACGGCCTGGACGTGGAACTGCTGAACTGGGCCGGCGCGGCCGACCAGCTGCTCGAGGCCGTGGCCACGGGCAAGGCCGACGTGGCCGTGGGCCTGATCCACCGCTGGGTCAAGCCGCTGGAGGCGGGGCTGGACGTGAAGCTCGTCAGCAGCGTGCACGGCGGCTGCCTGCGCCTGGTGGCGGCGCAGGGCGGCGGCATCACGAGCGATGTGAAGAGCTTCAAGGGCAAGGTGATCGGCGTGGCCGACCTCAACAGCCCGGCCAGGCAGTTCTATGCGATCCACTTGGCCAAGCGCGGCGTGGACATCGACAAGGACGTGGAGTGGCGCGTCTACCCGGCCGACCTGCTGGACGGCGCCGTCAAGAAGGGCGAGATCCAGGCGATCGCCGACGGCGACCCCAACCTCTACCTGATCGAGAAGCGCAACCCGGGCCTCTTCACCGAGATCGGCAACAGTGCCAAGGGCGAGTACGCCGAGCGCATCTGCTGCGTGGTCGGTGCGCGCGCCCAGTTCGCGCAGAAAGACAAGCCGCACGCCGCGGCGGTGGTGCGCGCCTTGGCCCAGGCCTCCAACGACGTGGCCGAGAACCCCAACGAGGCCGCCAGGATCTACCACAAGTACACGCCCAAGGTGCCCGTGGAAGACCTGCAGAAGCTGCTGGCCGAGCTGACCTACAAGCACCACCCCGCCGGCGCGCCGCTGCGCACCGAGGTCGAGGCCTTCGCGCGCGACTTCCACAACGCCGGCATCTTGAAGAAGAGCACGGACGTGGTGCGCTTCGCCAACCATGTGTCGCTGGACGTGCTGGGCTGAGCATGAGCGCGCTCGCACCCACTCCTTCCTTCGAGGCGCCGCCGCAGCGCCCCTCCATGTCCGCACGGCCAGCCGCGCCAGTCCTGCAGGCGCAGGTGCCCACGGGCATCTGGCGCACCGGCCTCGTGGCCACCTTGGCCTGGGTCGGCCTGGGCGTGCTGACGCTGGCCTGGCCCAACAAGCCCATCGGCTTTTCAGACTGGGCCTTCACCGAGGAGTTCGGCATCGCCGCGCTGGCGGTGGCGGTGCTGCTGCTGGCGGTCGCGCTGCTCGGCGCGCGCGCCGGCCAGGTAGGCCGCAAGCTGCGCCCTGCGGGCCAGTGGCTGATCGCCGCGCCGTTGCTGCTGGCGCTGTGGGAAGTGCTGACGGCCAAGCTGGGCCTGTTGCCGCCGCCGTTCTTCGCGCCGCCGCAGAGCCTGATCGAAGTGGTGGCGGAGGACTGGAGCCGGCTCGGCCTGTCCACCGCGCATTCGCTGCGGCTGCTGGCCAACGGCCTGGTGTTCGGCGCACTCGTGGGCTTCCTCACGGGCGTGTGGATCGGCTGGTCGCGCATCGCGGGCTACTGGGTGCATCCGCTGCTGCGCTTCCTGGGGCCGGTGCCGGCCTCGGCGCTGCTGCCGCTGGCCTTCTTCTTCGCGCCGTCGAGCTACTCGGCCGCGGTGTTCCTGGTCGCGCTGGCCACCTTCTTCCCGGTCGCGGTGCTGACCTGGTCGGGCGTGGCCTCGGTGCCCAAGAGCTACTACGACGTGGCGCGCACGCTGGGCGCGTCCGAATGGTTCCTGGTGCTGCGCGTGGCGATTCCTGCTGCCCTGCCGCAGGTCTTCGTCGGCCTGTTCATGGGCCTGGGCGCCTCGTTCTCGGTGCTGGTCACGGCTGAGATGATGGGCGTGAAGGCCGGGCTGGGCTGGTACCTGCAATGGGCCCAGGGCTGGGCCGCCTACGCCAACATGTACGCGGCGCTGCTGGTCATGGCCGTGCTGTGCTCGGGCCTCATCACGCTGCTGTTCACAGTGCGCGACCGCGTGCTGTCCTGGCAGAAGGGGACGGTCAAATGGTGAGCACGGTGCAGGCCACGCCCGTGGTGAAGAAGGGTGCGCACATCGCGGTGCAGCAGGTCAGCCACTGGTTCGAACAGAAGGGCAGTGCGCTGCAGGTGCTCGATGGCGTGGACCTCACGGTCGCGCCAGGCGAGTTCGTCGCGCTGCTGGGCCCCAGCGGCTGCGGCAAGTCCACGCTGCTGCGGCTGGTCGCGGGCCTGGAGCCCGCCACCACCGGCACGCTGACCCAGGACGGCACGCCCATCACGCGGCCCGATCCCTCGCGCATCGTGGTGTTTCAGGACCCCACGCTGTTCCCCTGGCGCACGGTCTGGGACAACGTGGCGCTGGGCCCGCAGGCGCGCGGCCTGCTCAAGCACCAGCGTGCGCGTGTCGATGCGGCGCTCAAGCTCGTGGGCCTGTCGGACTTCGCGGCCAGCTTCCCGCACCAGCTCTCGGGCGGCATGGCGCAGCGCGTGGCGCTGGCGCGCGCACTCGTCAACGACCCGCAGCTGCTGGTGCTCGACGAGCCGCTGGGCAAGCTCGACTCGCTCACGCGCATCGCCATGCAGAGCGAACTCGTGGCGCTGTGGCAGCGGGCCGGTTTCTCGGCGCTGCTGGTCACGCACGATGTGGAGGAGGCGCTGTTCCTGGCCCAGCGCGTGATCGTGCTGAGCGACCGGCCCGCGCGCATCACCGCCGAACTCCAGGTCGACCTGCCGTACCCGCGCCAGCGCGGGCACAAGCGCCTGGCCGAGCTGCGCCACGAGGCGCTGCGCCATCTCGGCCTGGACGCCACCTGGTAGCCGATGCCGCTGGAGACGGAGTGGCTGAACCAGCTCATCGCCGCACTGCAATCCGCCCAGTACGGGCTGCTGCGGCTGCTCGGTGCGCTGGGGCTGGTGCCGCCGCTGGACGGCCAGCCGGCCTGGCCGTTCGCGCTGCGCCTGTCGGGCGAGAACCTGCTGATCGACCTGGGCCAGGCACGCCGCCTGGGCTGGAGCCTGGCGGCCCTGGCGCTGGCCGTGCTGCTGGTGCTGCTGGCCCTGCTCTGGCGGCGTCGCCGCTGGTTGCTGCTGGCCAGCGTGCCCGTGCTGCTGCTGGCCGCGCCCTGGCCCGAGGCACGCGTGCTGCTGGTGCCGGCCACACCGGCCAGCTTCCACCGTTCGCCGACCGGCTTCTCGGCCCAGGCCATCGTGCAGGGCCAGGCGCTGTACGCACAGCACTGCCTGGCCTGCCACGGTGCGGATGGGCGCGGACAGGGGCCGCTGGCCGCGGCGCAGCCGGTCTGGCCGCCGAACTTCGCGGGGCCGTTGCTGTGGCGGCGTGCCGATGGCGATCTCTGGTGGCGTGTGCTGCACGGCGTGCGCGGGCGCGGTGGCCAGGCCACCATGGCCGGCTTCGGTGACAGGATTTCCGACGACGAGGCCTGGGCGCTGATCGACTTCATGAAGGCCCAGGGCGCCGGCCAGGCCCTGCGTGCGGCCGGCTTCTGGCCGCAGCCCGTGGGCCTGCCCGATGTGGCGGTGCGCTGCGCGGGGCGGGCCGAGCGGCCGCTGCGCAGCTGGAGCGGGCAGCGCGTGCGCGTGGTTGCCGAAGGTGCGGGCCAGGTGCTCGAAGACCCACGCTTCGTCACCGTGCTGCTGCGGCCGTCGGGCGCAGCCGCATCGGTTCCGCAAGCCGACTGCGTGGCCACTGGCGATGCGGCCTGGCAGGCCTTCGCGCTGATCACGGGCAGCGAGGCCCTGGCCGGCACGCAGCTGCTGGCCGACCGCGATGGCTGGGCGCGTGCGCGCGCGGCGCCGGGCCAGGCCGGCTGGTCCGAGGACGATCTGCTGTGCCGCACGGAAGGCGCGCCGCGCGCGCCAGTGGGCCGTGCGCCAGCCGATGGGCTGTCGGCGCTGATCGCGGCGATGGACGCCGAGCCCGTGCGCTACGTCAAGGGCGGCTTCGTGCATTGAGCACGCCCTCATGCACAATCGCCGGCCCATGCACGCCTTGCTCCGCCTGATCGCCCGCATGCCCCTGGTGGCAGGCCGGCGGCCGGGCGCGGGCCTGGTGCGCGGCGTGCTCGCGCTGTTCCTGCTGTCGCTGGGCGTGGCCATCGCGTCGCCCGTGGTCAAGCCTCAGGCCATGGAGCTGATCTGCTCGGGCGCCGGCATCATCAAGGCCGTGGTGCACACCGACGACGGTGTGCAGGAGATGGGCGCCGGCCACCTGGACTGCCCGCTGTGCGTGCTGGGCGGCGCGCCGCCGCTGCCGTCCGTGGCCGGGCTGCCGCCCGTGCTGCCGCTGGGCCACGCGGTCCAGCCCATCCACGCCGCGCGCATCGCCGCGGCCACCGCGGCGCCGCTGCCGGCGCGCGGCCCTCCCTCGTTCGCCTGACATTGCCATCGATGGCGTAGCGCTGCTGCGCCCTTTCCTTGCCATGCAGCGGCGGGCCCCGGCCCGCCATCCGAGAGAGCTTTTCCATGCACAAGATCACCGTGCTGTTGTCGGGCGCCGCCCTGGCCGGCGCAGCCCTGGCGCAGGCCGCAGGCGACGCGCCCGAGCGCCAGAAATCCCTGGGCGTCGTGACCGTCAGCGGCGGCCAGCCCACGTCCCTGCCCACGCAGATCCCCACCACCATCGAGGGCGTCACGCGCGCGCAGATCGCCGCCACGGTCAACGCCACCGACGCCGAGGACGCGCTCAAGTACCTGCCCAGCCTGCTCGTGCGCAAGCGCTACATCGGCGACTACAACCACGCCATCCTGTCCACGCGCGCCTCGGGCACGGGCAACAGCGCGCGCTCGGCCGTCTATGCCGATGGCATCCTGCTGTCGAATTTCCTGGGCAACGGCATCGCCAACGGCACGAACTACGCACCGCGCTGGGGCCTGGTCACACCCGAGGAGATCGAGCGCGTGGACGTGATGTACGGCCCGTTCTCGGCCGCCTACCCGGGCAACTCGGCCGGTGCCGTGGTCGACTACGTGACGCGCATGCCAACGAAGCTGGAAGCCCACATCCGCCTGGGCTACGCGGCCCAGCCCAACGACCTGTATGGAACGGACCGCACCTTCAGCTCCTGGCAGACCAGCGCCTCGCTGGGCAGCAGGAGCGGCGACTGGTCGTGGTGGCTGGCGCTGCAGCGTGGCCGCAGCGAGGGCCAGCCGCAGACCTTTGCCACCGCACTGCAGTCGGCCGGCCAGGCCGGTGGCAGTGGCGTGCCCGTCACGGGCGCAGTGCCCGGCCGCAACCTCACGGGCCAGCCCTGGTGGCTGCTGGGCAGCGCCACGCAGTACACGACCGCGCAGGACCAGGCCAAGCTCAAGCTGGCCTACGACATCACGCCGCAGCTGCGCGCCAGCTACACCCTGGGCTGGTGGCAGAACCAGTCCGAAGGCCGGTCGCAGAGCTGGCTGCGCGATGCGGCGGGCAATCCCGTCTACAGCGGCCCGGTGCAGATCGACGGGCGCAGCTACACGCTGGGCGCGACCGCCTTCCCCTCGACCGACGACGCGCAGACGCACTGGATGCATGGCTTCTCGCTCAAGAGCCGCACCCAGGGCACCTGGGACTGGGAACTCGTGGCCAGCCTGTACGACTACGCCCGGGACCGCCAGCGCGCGCCCACCACGGCGCTGCCGCAGGCCGCCAACGGCGGCGCGGGCACGCTGCAGACGCAGGACGGCACGGGCTGGAACCAGCTCGCGGCCAAGGGCACCTGGCGGCCGCAGGGCGTCGGCGGGGAACACATCGTGGACTTCGGCGCGGGCCGCGATGCTTATGAGCTGAACATCTTGAAGACCGCGGTGACGAGCGACTGGCGCAGCGGCGAAGGCGGCGCGCTCGTGAGCCAGGTCGGCGGCCGCACCAGCACCTGGTATGCCTGGGCGCAGGACGCCTGGGCCTTCGCACCGCAGTGGAAGGCCGTGCTGGGCGCGCGCTGGGAGCACTGGCAGGCCGAGGACGGCCTCAGCGCCACGGCCAGCAGCCGGCTGGCCTACGCGGCGCGCAGCCAGTCCGATGTCTCGCCCAAGGCCGCGCTGGCCTACCAACTCACGCCGCAGACCGTGCTCAAGGCCTCGCTGGGCCGCGCCGTGCGCTACCCGACCGTGGGCGAGCTGTATGGCGCGACCTCGGGTGGCGCGCTGGACTTCGTCAACGACCCGACCCTCAGGCCCGAGCAATCCTGGACGAGCGAACTCACAGCCGAGCGCGACCTGGGCACCGGCCTGGTCCGTGCCACCTTGTTCCACGAGACCACGCGCGATGCGCTGATCAGCCAGCTGATTCCGAACAGCACGGCTTCGCGCGTGCAGAACGTGGACAAGGTGCGCACGTTCGGCGTGGAGCTGGCGGCCAACGCCAGCGATGTGGCACTGCGCGGCCTGGACCTCGGCGGCAGCCTGACCTTCGCCAACAGCAAGACCGTGGCCAACGCCGCCAATCCTGCCAGCGTGGGCAAGTGGCAGCCGCGCGTTCCGCGCTGGCGTGCCACGGCGCTGGCCACCTGGCGTGCCGACGACCGCTGGTCTGCCACGCTGGCCGCGCGCTACAGCGGCCGCCAGTACAGCAACCTGGACAACAGCGACACCAACCCGTTCACGTACTTCGGCGCCAGCCGCTACCTGACGCTGGACCTGCGGCTGCGCTGGCAGATCGACCGGCAATGGTCGGCCGCCTTCGGCATCGACAACCTCAACAACCAGCAGTTCTGGGCCTTCCATCCCTATCCGCAGCGCACCTACCACGCGCAGCTCCAATTCGACCTTTGAAAGCACCACCCATGCGCTCCTTGCTCCTTCCCCTGCTTGCCGCCGCCGCGCCGGCCTTCGCCCATGTCACGCTGCCGCCCGGCGGGGCCACTGCCGGCAGCGACTACGAGGCCGTGTTCCGCGTGGGCCATGCCTGCAAGGACACACCGGCCACCACGGCCGTCACCGTGCGCCTGCCCGAGTGCTTCACGCTCGTGCAGGCGCAGCCGCGCGCCGGCTGGCAGCTGGCCAGCAGCACGCGCGAGGTCCGCTGGACGGCGGACGCCGGCCAGGCCCTGCCCGACAAGGAACGGGCCGAGTTCATCGTGCGCGGCAAGCTCACGGCCACCCCTGGCACGCTGTGGTTCCCGGTGCGCCAGGATTGCGGCGGCGAGAGCGCCGACTGGGCGCAACTGCCCGGTGCCGACGCCGGCGCCAAGCTGCCGTTTCCGGCTGCGCGGCTGGACGTCCTGCCCCCGGGCGTCGCCGCGGTGGACGTGAAGAACGCCTGGGCGCGCCCCAGCGTGCCGGGCCAGAGCGGCACGGGCGCCTTCATGCAGCTCAGCGCACCGCAGGGGCTGCGCCTGGTGGGCGTGGCGACGCCGCTGGCCGGCGTGGCCGAGCTGCACGAGATGCAGATGGACGGCGGCACCATGCGCATGCGCGAACTCAAAGACGGCCTGGCACTGCCCGCGCGCCAGACCGTGGAGCTCAAGCCCGGCGGCTACCACCTGATGCTGATGGACTTGAAGCAGCCGCTCACCAAGGGCACGCAGCTGCCGCTGACGCTGCGTTTCGTCGATGCCCGCGGGGTGGCCAGCCAGCGTGAAGTGCAGGTGCCTGTGGATGTGCCGCAGGGGGCGGCTGCGGCGGCGAAAGAGCACGTGCATTGAACGTCCGTTGCCGTTCCATCCGATGGACTGCGCACAGCGATCTTTTTGCAAAGTGCAGTTCACACCACCTGACGTGTAATGCCTTCGATTGGTGATTTCCTGTGATGAAAAATATTATCTCGTCATACAAAGTCATCATATTCGTCGGAAAAAATTACAGTTGAATCGGGTTGAATGAATCCATAGGAATTCAAGCCTGTGCGCCGGATGGATAATCCCGAAAAGGGCACGCGAGTTGCTGATCCAGAGGCGTCAACTTCCGTTGGCGTTTTCTGTTCCAACACTTGAGGGCTTGTTATGCGACATCTCACATTCACCCGCTGCGCCATGGCAGCAGCGCTGGTTCTGGCCACGGGCACGGCCGCGGCGGCGCCTGTCACGACCTGGACGTACTCGATCACCAGCGCGTTCGACACCAGTTCGAGCGCCACCACCTTCGTGAATTCGAACAGCATCCCGGGCCAGGGCGTCAATCCCCTGACCTCGTACTGGACCGACAGCACGCTGCTGCAGTGGGGCACGGTCAACGGCAGCATCGCCGCCGGCAGCCGCAGCGGCCTGGGCATCAGCAATTCACCGGCTTCCGGCACGGTGGACACCAATGGCGGCTATGTGGCGGCCAACAGCTACACCCACTACAACGGCTCCTCATTGCTCAACAACAGCTACACGCTGAGCACGACCAAGATCGATTCGGTCCTGAGCCTTTATGCCGGGGGGCTCGAGAAGATTTTCGACGTGGCCTACAGCGTGTATTTTGTGGAAACGCCCAACAACGAGGCGACCTGCCCCGTCAAGGGCGAGGCGAAAACCTGCAGCGACATCTTCGTGCTGGTCGGTTCGTTCTCCGATGCGTTCTACTACGAGGGCTATGAATATTCTTTCGAATTCATTTCCAACCCCTCGTTCACCCAATTGACCGATGCCCAGTGCATCGCCGCGGGCTACGACGCCGGCTGCTATGGCTTCGCGACGCCGGAGGGCACGAGCTACACCGTGGACTTCGCGTTCCGCCTGGTCGCCACTGAAGTGCCTGAACCTGCCTCCGTGGCGCTGCTGGGCATCGGCCTGCTGGGCCTGGCGGGTGTGCGCCGCCGCAAGGGCGCGGCGCAGAGCTGATCAGTCCTGGCCGCTGGCCATCGCCCGCAAGTCGGCACCGCTGCGCTGGCCCACCGCTTGCGCGGGCCCGTCCAGCCAGGCCTGCGCGGCCGCGCGCCCTGCGTCGCGCAGGCGCTCGAGAAAAGGCAGGTGCGCGATCAGGCGCGTCTCGCCGCGCAGCGCGGCCAGCACCGGGCCGCCGTCCACCAGGTGCCAACGCGCACGGGCGATGCGCGATGCCACGCCGCCGCCGGGCCACCAGCGTGCGCCGGCGTCGGCCTGCAGCGTGGCCAGCAGGTCCAGTTCGCGCAGGAAAGGCGCCTGGAACGCGATGTCCATCGCGCGCTCGGCGATCTCGGCACGCTGGCGCGGCGTGCGCGCATGCTGGCGCGGCGCCAGCAGCACCAGCAGCGTGTCGGCGGCGCAGCGCGCGTCGGCCAGCAGCGGCAGGAGGGCCGGGTTGGCGCTGTAGCCGCCGTCCCAGTAGGGCTCGCCGGCGATCTCCACGGTGTGGTGCAGCGTGGGCAGGCAGGCCGAGGCCAGCACCGCGTCGAGGTCCAGCGCCGCGTTGTCGAACACGCGGAGCCGGCCGCTGTTGGCGTGCGTGGCGGCAATGGCCAGCCGGGGCGCGGCGGCGCGGCGCAGTGCGGCGAAGTCCACCTGCTCGGCCAGCAGCTCGCGCAGCGGATCGCGGCCCAGCGGGTTCAGCTCGTGCGGCGCGAACAGCTGCGACCACCGCAGCATGAGCCGCGCGAGCGGGTTGAAGGCCAGCGCGTCGTCCTGGCCCACGGTCAGCCATTCGAAGGGCACGCGGGTGCCGATGGCGCTCCAGAAGCCGGCCAGCGCCGCACGCGCGGCCGGGGGGCCGCCCTGCAGCAGCCCGTGTGCCAGCAGCACGCCGTTGATGGCGCCGGCACTGGTGCCGCTGATGCCGGCGATGGCGAAGCGGTCGGCCTGCAGCAGCGCGTCCAGCACGCCCCAGGTGAAGGCGCCGTGCGCGCCGCCGCCCTGCAGGGCTAGGTTCAGGGCCGGGCGGTGCGGGGTGAGGAAGGGCAGGGTGGGCCAGCGCATGCGCACAGCATGCCATGGGCCGGTGTCACGCCCGTCCGCGGAACAGGCCGGCGCGCAACCGCGTCGCCGAGGGCGATTCGCCGTAGCGGCGCCGGTAGAAGGCAGAGAAGGTGCTCGACGTGGGGAAGCCGCAGTCCAGCGCCATCTGCGCGATGCTGCCCGGCGCGCCCGCAAGCAGCCGGTGGCGCACGTGTTCCAGGCGCTGGTCGCGGAACCACTGCATCGGGGATTGTCCGAAGCGGCTCTGGAACGCGTACTGCAGGCCACGCACCGACATGCCACTCAGCTCGGACAGGTCGCTGACCGTGAAGCGGCCGGACAGGTCGGCCAGCATGGCATCGCACACCCGGTCGATCGCGCGGCGCCGCTGTGCGCCGTCCGGCAGCCGCTGCTGCTGCAGTTCCTGCTGCCAGTCGGGCCGGAACAGCAGCACCAGTTGCCGGCACACGAAGTCCTGCAGTCCCAGGCGGTGCAGCAGCCGGGGGTTCCTGGCATAGAGGTCGATGCTCGCCCCGATGTGGCGCGCCAAGGCCAGGGACGAGGCGTTGGTCGCTGCATCCAGGATGCGCGGGTCGTCGCAGCCCAGCTGCACGGGGTGTCCGCGCTCGATGCCGCGCACTGCGCGCGCCGCCGTGTCGAGCGCGCGCCGGTCGACCTGCAGCATCAGCACGTTCTGCTCGCGCGAATCCGCCTGTTGCGGGCCCGAGCCCGCGGGCACGAAGAGGCAACCGGAGCCCTGGCCCCAGTCCATCTGCTGGCGGTCGATCCGCAGCCTGGAGTGGCCATGCACCGGGAACGCGATCGACGTCTGGCTGTTGTCGGACACCTGCACCCGCAGGGCATTGATGCTGGCCGCGAGCATGGACATGCCGGGCAACTGCACGATGGCCAGCCTGCCCTTGAACCGGTCGGGGTGGGCGGGGCCGTCCAGGCCCTGCAGATGCGGCCACAGGGGGTGCACCGCGTCGCTGAAGGCCTGGGTGTGCTCGAAATGCCTGCAAGCGTTGTTGCCGAACAGCAGCGGGGTAGAGGAGGACGGCAAGGCTTTGTCGTGGAAGGTGGTATCCAGGCCAGTGCTGGTGGTTGCGGGATGGCGCGGCCGGGCGCGCGGACGCACAAGTCTAATCAACGTCGGCGACGAATCTTTGCACCCATGTTTCCAACTGCTCGCATCGTGGATAGTTTTGCGTTAAACGCTCATCAATTTTGCGTAATACGTGTAGACGGCGTGCGAGAAGCCTGTCGATACTTTTGTGTTATCCGCACCGGTTCAGTGCGGGACACCATCACAGGAATACCAGCGTGCAGTGGTTCAACAAGCTCGGCGTCGCCCACAAGCTCATCGGCGGCTTTCTCATCGTGGCGGCCATCGGCGCCTTGATCGGATTCAACGGAATCCAGAAGTCGGCGCAGATCAGCGATCTGGCCTCGCTCATGTACGACCAGGAGATCGCCGGCATGCAGCATGCCGGCGAGGCCAACATCCTGCTGATCATGGCCGGCCGCTCGATGCGTTCGGCCATCCTGTCTCCCACCCAGCAGGACCGGCAGATGCACCTGCGGAGCGTGGAGCAGCAGCTCAGCGAGGCGACGGCCGAACTGGGCGAGGCCACGGGATTCTTCGCGACCGAGGCCGGCCGCCAGCTCGCGCGGGAGGCCGGCGCTGCGCTGCAGGCCTATGCGGCCGGCCTGCGCACGGTGGCTGCGGCCCTGGCCGCGGAAGACCCGGCCGAGGCCCGCGCTTCGGGTGCGAGGATGTTCGAGATGCGTGCGCTGGGCGACAGGGCCGACGAGCTGCTGGGGCAGCTGGCGGACCGCAAGCGCGACGATGCGCGCGCGCTGAACGATGAAACCGACCGGATCTACGCGCAGATCCGCACGCTGCTGATCAGCCTGACGGTGGGCGGGGTGCTGGTGGGCGTGGCCATCGGCGGTCTGCTGACGCGCAGCCTCACGCGCTCGCTGGGCGGCGAGCCGGCCGACGTGGCGCAGCTGGCCGGCGCCATCGCCGCCGGCGACCTGGCCACGCGCATCGACACGTCACGGGCCCAGCCCGGCAGCGTGGTGGCCGCCATGGCGGCCATGCAGCATTCGCTGCGTGAGGTCGTGGGTTCCGTGCGCCAGGCCAGCGACAGCATCGCCACGGGCGCCGGTGAGATCGCCACCGGCAATGCCGACCTGTCGCAGCGGACCGAGGAGCAGGCCAGCAACCTGGAGGAGACGGCCGCCTCGATGGAGGAGCTGACCAGCACCGTGCACAGCAGCGCGGATGCGTCGCGCCAGGCCGCGGAGCTGGCCCGCCAGGCCAGCGCCGCCGCCCGCAGCGGGGGCGAGGTCTTCGGCCAGGTGGTGTCCACCATGGGCGAGATCAACACCTCGTCGCGCCGCATCTCCGACATCATCGGCGTCATCGACGGCATCGCGTTCCAGACCAACATCCTGGCGCTCAATGCCGCCGTCGAGGCCGCGCGCGCGGGCGAGCAGGGCCGTGGCTTCGCTGTCGTGGCCGGCGAGGTGCGCAACCTGGCGCAGAAGAGCGCCTCCGCCGCCAAGGAGATCAAGGACCTGATCCAGGACAGCGTCGGCAAGGTGGGCGACGGCAGCCGGCTGGTGGACGACGCCGGCCAGGCCATGGAGAGCATCGTCGCGCAGGTGCAGCGCGTCGCCGACCTGATCGCCGAGATCACGGCGGCCACGCAGGAGCAGACCGCCGGCATCGGCCAGATCAGCGAGGCCGTGACCCAGCTGGACACCGTCACCCAGCAGAACGCGGCGCTCGTGGAACAGTCGGCCGCTGCCGCGGACAGCCTGAACCACCAGGCCCGGCACCTGGTGCAGGCCGTGGCCGTGTTCAAGCTCGGCGACGGCCAGCCGCTGCTGGCCGCCGCGCCGGCGGCGCAGACCCCGGTGCGGCGCAGTGCGCCGGCCGTGCCGCGCGGCACGGCGCTGCAGGCGGCCGGTGGTGCGCCGCGGGCCGCTTCGGCACAGGAATGGGCGCAGTTCTGAAGCAGGGCGCCGGCACGGGCCGCCCGGCCGGCCGCCGGTGCATCGGCACCTGCCGAAGCGGATCTGCGTCGACCTGACGGACTTCGCCGGGGCGGTGCCGAGGCGCGCTGGCTACGTTGCCGCGCCGCCGCGGTACTGGCCGGGCCGCGCGGCGCCGTCGATGATCCGCCGCCACGACTTGCCTTGCGCGTGCAGCTGGTCGGCCGACGGCCCCAGGGGATTGCCGTAGCGCGCTTCGGTCCAGGCCTGCAGCCGCGCCAGGTCGTCCACCGGAGTGAACGCGCGAAAGCGCTGCTTGAGCGCGTTGCGCTGCGCGACGATCCAGCGCGCCGCGGCCTCCTCGGCGCTGCCGGCCGCCAGCATGCGCGCGGCCGCCAGCCCGAGCGCGGCGACCTCCGCCTCGTACTGCGCGCGCAGCCCGCATGCCATGGCCGGTCAGCGGCGCGGGGCGCGCGGGTTCGGCGGCTTGCGCGGGGGAGCGGCGGCGCGCAGCGCGGCATCCCAGGCCAGGCGCGCCCAGCGCGCGGCCTCGTCGCGGTCCTCGAACACCTCGGCCGGGGCCTCGTGGTAGTTCATGCGGGCCAGCTCGCCCTGGCGCGCGTACTCGAAGGCCGGCAGGCCGCGGGCTTCGAAGGCGGCCCGGTTCTGCGCGTCGGTCTTGAGGTACAGCCGCTCGCGCGCCACCAGCGCGAACATGCGGCCCTCGTGGAACACGCCATGCCCGCCGAACATGCGGCGCACGGCAATGCGGCCGAAGCGCTCGAACACCTCGTGCAGGTTGTCGCTGAATTCGCTCATGGCAGCTTGCAGTGCAGGCCGGCTGGCGGCAGCGCGCTCACCAGCCCAGGGTGACCTGCAGCGTGTCGGCGTAGGTGCCCGAGGCGATGGCGCCGGCCTGCGTCTTGTTGACGCGGCCGAAGACGGGCAGCGTGAAAGCACCGCCGTTGGCCGCCAGCGAGACGCCGACGACGCCGCCGCTGGTGGGGTAGGCGCTGGTCATCGCCGCATCGCTGTAGACCTCGTAGGGCAGGTAGCTCCCGGTGCCCAGCCGCATGGCGCGCGTGCCGGCGCCCACGCTGGCGCCCTGGCCCGGGTTGTTGCCCGCGTTGACGCTGACCGACATGGCGGAGACGTCGGGCGAGCAGACGATCTGGGTGCTGCCCGCACCGCCCGCGCCACCGTTGGCCGTGGCCAGCAGCACGCCGGTGAAGGTGGACGGCTGCACGCCAAAATCCAGCGTGCCGAAATTGGCGCTGGACGCGCTGCCCGATGCGGCGCCCGACACGGCGCAGCCGCCCGTCAGCGTCATCTGGGCCATCAGCTGGCCGCCCACGCCACCGGCCTGCGAAGCGCTGGCACAAGCCAGCAGCAGCGTGGCGACGAAAAAAGAGAATTTTGGAGTGTTCATCATGCCGTTGGAACTGTATTGTTCGGCTAGTGAGCGATTCTCTGACGGCAATTGTGTCGTGAATAGCGCATGTTGTCACATTTCAGTCTGTTCTTGTTACAAGTTGACCCGGGCACTTGCGTCAATGCTTGGCCATCAGGGCGACGGAAGACAGCAGTTCGCCGACCTTGAACGGCTTGTGCAGCGTGCGCAGCGGCTTGAGGGCCTCCAGCTGCGCGGCAGGTCCGGGCGCGGCCGTGAAGGTCAACGCGACGACGGGCAGGTCCGGCCGGCAGACGAACTGCCCGGCGCGCAGGCGTTCCAGCAGCGTGAGGGCGTCCGAACCGTCGTCGATGTCCAGCACCATGCCTCCGAAGCGCCGCGATTCCAGCAGCGGCACGGCCCGCGCGACGCTGGCGACCTCGTGGAACTCGACCAGGCGCATCTCGCGCGCCACGGCCACCATGGTGCGGCGCATCACGAACTGGGGCTCGACCAACAGCACGGCCGGAAGGTTGGCCGCCGCCGTCACGCCCCGTCCTCCGGGGCCTGGCCGGTCAAGGCCTCGTTGACGAGCGTGCGCAGGGCCTCCAGCACCGCCAGCTCCACGGTGCCCAGCGCGCGGGGCTTGCTGTCCAGCACGCACAGGGTGCCCACGCGCTCGCCACCCGGGGCGCTGAGCGGCGCGCCGGCGTAAAAGCGCACATGGGGCGCGCCGGTCACGAGGGGGTTGTCGGCAAAGCGGGCGTCCAGCTGCGCATCCTCGACGACGAAGGTCTCTGGTTGCAGGATGGCGTGGGCGCAGAAGGCAATGTCGCGGCTGGTCTGCGGCAATTCGACGCCTACCCGCGACTTGAACCACTGGCGGTCGCCATCGACGAGGCTGACCAGCGCCATCGGCATGTCCAGCTGTTCGGCGGCGAAGCGCACCACGCGGTCGAATCGCTCCTCGGGCGGCGTGTCCAGCACCAGGAGGTCCTGCAGGGCGCGCAGGCGGGCGTCTTCATCGGGAGGCAGGGGAGCGGCTGGCATGGTGCAGCCAAGCCTAGCAGCGGTGGCGCGCAAGCCGTGTCGGACGCGGCCGACGATCTCAGCCCCTGGCGCCGCCTGCAGTGCGCCGCTGCTCGCGCAGCATGAACAGGTACAGGCCTTCGACCTTCTCGCGCGCCCAGGGCGTCTTGCGCAGGAATTTCAGGCTGGATGCGATGCTGGGCTCGCTCGTGAAGCAGCGCACCGGGATGCGCTCGCCCAGGCCGGGCCAGCCGAAATGGGCCACCAGGTCCGTCAGGATGCGTTCCAGCGTCAGGCCGTGCAGGGGGTTGCGCGGCTGGGCCGGCGGGGAAGGGGGAAGGTTGTCGCTCACGGCGGCGATGGTGCCACGGCCGGGGGGTGCTCCGGGCGCGATCCGGGGGCAAAATGCGCCGGCGCCGCCTGTGCCCTCTCCCTGCACGGTGCGCCCCATGCCATGAACACCATCGAGAAGATCCTGCTTTTCGGCGCCGCGCCGGCCGTGCTGCTGCTGTCTTTGCTGGAGGCCGCGGTGCTGGCGCGCCGCGGGGCCTACGACTGGCACGCCTACGGCATCTCGCTGTTCGACTTCGTGGGGCGCGTCGCCATCACGGTGTTCGTGCCGCTGACCATCGCGGCGCCGCTGGTGCACTGGGTCGAGCAGCACCGGCTGGCCACCATCCCGGTGGACTCGGTCGCCATGGCGCTGCTGCTGTTCGTGCTGCTGGAGTTCTTCTACTACTGGCTGCACCGCGCCGGCCACCGCGTGCGCTGGTTCTGGTGCAACCATGCCGTGCACCACACGCCGAACCAGCTGAACCTGGGGGCGTCCCTGCGCATCGGCATGTTCGGCAAGCTGACCGGCAACGTGGTGTTCCTGTTGCCGATGGTCTGGCTGGGCTTCGACCTGCGGCTGGTGCTGGCCGCGCTGACGCTGAACCTGCTCTACCAGTTCTGGCTGCACGCCACCTGGATCCCCAGGCTGGGCTGGCTCGAATACGTGCTCAACACGCCCTCGGCCCACCGCGTGCACCACGCGGCCAACCTCGACTACCTGGACGCGAACTACGGCGGCGTGCTGATCGTGTTCGACCGCCTGTTCGGCACCTACACCGCCGAACGCGACGACCTGCCTTGCCGCTACGGCCTGGTGCACCCCATCACCAGCCGCAACCCGTTGTATGTGGAGCTGGCGCAGTGGTTCGCGCTGGCGCGCGACCTCGCCCGGGTGCGCAGCCTGCGCGCACTGCTGGGGCATGTGTGCATGCCGCCCGGCTGGTCGCCGACCGGCGCGCACGAGACCACCGAGGCGCTGCGTGCGCGCGGCGGGGGCGCTGCGGCCGCGCCCGGCAACGCCTATCCTCCCAGCGCCGCCCCCGGTGCGCCGCTCAGCGCGCCCCGAACCCAGCGCCTGCGAACAGGTCCTTGAATTCGCGCGGCTGCGAGCGCCAGTACTGGCGCGGCGCCACCACCTGCGCGCCCAGCTTCGCCGCGGCGTGCCAGGGCCAGTGCGGGTCGTACAGCACGGTGCGCGCCAGGGCCACGGCATCGGCCCGGCCTTCGGCGACGATGGCCTCGGCCTGCGCAGGCTCGGTGATGAGGCCCACCGCGATGGTCGGCAGGCCGACCTCGGCCTTCACCTGCTGCGCGAACGGCACCTGGTACAGCGGGCCCAGCGCGATGGCCTGCTGCGGCGAGACACCGCCCGACGAGACGTGGATGGCCGCGCAGCCGCGCGCCTTGAGTTCCTGCCCCAGTGCTATCGTGCTTTCCACATCCCAGCCGCCCGGCACCCAGTCGGTGGCCGACACGCGCACCCAGACCGGCTTGCCGGCCGGGAAGGCCTCGCGCACGGCGTCGAACACCTCCAGCGGAAAACGCATGCGGTTGACCAGGCTGCCGCCGTAGGCGTCGCTGCGCTGGTTGGACAGCGGCGACAGGAATTGGTGCAGCAGATAGCCGTGCGCGGCGTGGACCTCGATGCCGTCCAGGCCCAGCCGCGCCGCGCGGCGGGCCGCCAGGGCGAAGGCCTCGCGCACGCGGCGCAGGCCGGCGGCGTCGAGCGCGACGGGCGCCTCCTCGCCCGGCGCATGCGGCAGGGCCGAGGCCGAGACACCGGTCCAGCCGCCCGGCTCGGACGTGCGCACCTGCGTGCCGCCGTCCCAGGGTGCGCGGCTGGATGCCTTGCGGCCCGCATGGCCGAGCTGGATGGCCACCGGCATGGGCGAATGCCTGCGCAGCGTGCCCAGCACCTGCGCCAGGCCGGCCTCGTTGGCGTCCGAGTACAGGCCCAGGTCGTTCGCGCTGATGCGGCCCTGGGCTTCCACGGCCGTGGCCTCCAGGATCAGCAGCCCCGCGCCCGACAGCGCCAGCTGGCCCAGGTGCACCAGGTGCCAGTCGCCCGGCGTGCCCTCGTGCGCGGAGTACTGGCACATGGGCGCGATGACGATGCGGTTGGCCAGGCGCAGCGGGCCGATCTGCAGGGGCTGGAACAGGTGGCTCATGGCGGATGCGGTGTTGGAAGTGGCAGTGGCGCCGCACCATACCCAATAACGGGCCGGCCTGCCGGCGCCGGCCCGGCTTCTCAGACGACCTGGAACAGGTGCGTGCCGTCGCGGCCCAGCTGTGCAACCAGGCCGAACTCCCAGTCCAGGTAGGCCTGCATCGCGGCGCGGGGCGCGTCCGTGCCCTCGTAGGGGCGGCGGTAGCGGTCGGTGCGCGGCGTGGCCAGGCGGGTTTCGCCAGCCTGTGTCGGCAGGCCGGCGGCGGCCCAGGCCGCGGTGCCGCCCGCGAGCACGCGCACGCGCGCCGCCTGCTGGCCGCGCGCGTCGAGCAGGGCCCGCAGTTCAGGCGCTGCGTAGGAGGCCTGCGCGCCGTCGGCGCTGGCCAGCACGTACTGGGCGGCGGCCGGCACGTGGTCCAGCGCCTGGCGCAGCTGCGCACGGATGGCGAACCAGGCGCCGGGGATGTGCGCGCGCACGAAGGCCTGGCCCGGGCCCAGGTCGATCACCACGCTGGTGGCCAAGGCGTCTGCCAGTTGCGCCGGTGCGATGCCATCGATGGCAGGCGAGGGCGGCAACGCCGGCGTGGCCGCGCCCCGTTCGACGAAGCCGCCGGCGGCCTCGAGCACGTAGACCTCCCAGCCCATCTGCGCGAGCCAAGAAGCGGTCATGCTGGCGCGCACGCCGTCGTCGTCGGCCAGCACGATGCGTGCGCCGCGCACCGGCACGCTGTGGTCGGTCTCCTGCACGAGCTGTCCGCCCGGCGCACTGGCAAAGCCGGGCAGGTGGCCGGCGGCATATTCCTCGGGCGTGCGCACGTCGAATGCGTAGAGCGTGCGGCCGGGCTCGGCGCGCAGCTGCGCCAGCGCCGCCGGCCCGACCGTGCGCGCACCCGCGCGCCGGGCGAGCGCGGCGGCGGCGCGGCGGGCCTCGGCCAGGCGCTCGGGCGCCACGGCCTGCGGCGCACGCCGTGCCGCGCCGTGGTCCAGTTGCTGGCCCGCCAGCAGCCAGCCGATGGTGCCGTTGCGCAGCGCCGCGACCGGGTTGGGCACGCCCGCGTTGACCAGCGATTGCGTGCCGATGATGCTGCGCGTGCGGCCCGCGCAGTTGACGACGATGCGCGTGGCCGGGTCGGGCGCGAGCTCACGCGCGCGCAGCACGAGTTCGGCGCCGGGCACGCTGGTGGCGCCGGGGATGCTCATGGTCTGGTACTCGTCGAAGCGGCGCGCGTCCACCACCACGGCGTCGGCACCGGAGGCGATCAGCGCCTGCACCTCTTCGGCCGCCAGCGAGGGCGTGTGGCGCTCGTGCTCGACGAGTTCGCCGAAGGCCTTGCTGGGCACGTTGACGTCGCGGAACACCTCGCCCCCCGCGGCGGTCCAGCCCTGCAGGCCGCCGGCCAGCGCCGCCACGCGCGTGTAGCCCAGCGCGGCCAGCACGGCCGCGCCGCGCGGCACCAGGTCTTCGCCATCGTGCGTGCCATACAGCACGAGCAGCGTGTCGCGCCGCGGGATGCGGCGCCAGGCCTCCAGCTCGATGCGCGACAGCGGCAGGTTGGCGGCCCACAGCGGATGCGACTGCGCGAAGGGGTCTTCCTCGCGCAGGTCGAGCAGGGCGATCTCTTCGCGCGCACGCAGCGCGCGCCGCACGTCGGCGGGTGTCAGTTCAGGCAGGGGCATGCGCCGAGCATAGGCGCGCGCCACAACGCTCATGCGGCCCGCGCATGAGCTTCTGCGAAAAACGCGCTTGCGCGCCCGGGCTCAGCCCGAACGCCGCGCCACCCAATAGGTCGCACCCTCGGCGCCGTAGCGCTCGCCGTGCGGCGTGCCGCGGGCCAGCGCGAAGCCGTGGCCCGGCCGCAGGTGGCGCGTGCCCTGGGCGTCGCTCAGCCACATCTCGCCCTGCACGACCAGGGCCTCGGCGTCGAAGGGATGCTGGTGCTCGTCCAGCACCTGGTGCGCTGCCCAGGTGCGTTCGATGGCCTCGTCGAACCCGGCGGCCAGGGCCGTCGCCCGGAAGTCGTCCAGCGTCTTCGCGGCCGCGAGGGAAGGCCGCACAGTGGTGGTGGGGTGCATGCGGGGGATGCTAGCGAGCGGCCCCGCGGCTGGCGAATCGGCTTTGCCTATCGCGGCGATGGCTTGCGCGTTCTGCGCATGTGCGCATGCGCAAAACACGCTTGTGCGATCGGAGGGGCTTGCACAGAAGTTTTTCGCATAAGCAAGCAAATAAACAATCGTTGGTCCGGGCGCAGGCGCGGCCTACAGTGCCGTGCATCGCTGCTGCATGCAGCCCCCTGTCGCCATTGCCCCCATGCCCGCCTTGCTCGATTCTCCCGCCGTGTCCAAAGCGCCTGCCCAGGCGTTCGAAGTCCGCCGCCTCGATGCGCCCTTCGGCGCCGAGGTATGGGGCCTGGACCTTGCGCAGCCGCTCAACGATGCGGACTTCGCGCGCCTGCACCGCGCCCACCTGGACCACCACGTGCTCGTGCTGCGCGACCAGCGCATCACGCCGGCCCAGCATGTGGACTTCAGCCGCCGCTTCGGCCCCCTGCAGATCCACGTGCAGAAGAAGTTCCAGCTCGAAGGCCAGCCCGAGGTGCTGATCGTCTCCAACATCAAGGTCGATGGCCAGCCCATCGGCCTGGGCGATGCCGGCCACTACTGGCACTCGGACCTGTCGTACAAGGAAAAGCCCAGCCTGGGTTCGCTGCTGCATGCGCAGGAGCTGCCGAACGAGGGCGGCGACACGCTGTTCGCCAACCAGCATGCTGCCTACGACGCGCTGCCCGAGCCGTTGAAGGCGCGCCTGGCGACCCTGAAGGCCGAGCACAGCTACCTGGCCAAGTACGAGGAGCTGCGCGCCCGCAGCCCCTGGCGGCCGGCGCTCACGCAGGCCCAGCTCGACGAGGTCAAGCCCGTGGTGCACCCGGTCGTGCGCACGCACCCGGAGACCGGCCGCAAGGCGCTGTTCGTCAGCGAGCACTTCACGACCCGGATCGTCGGCCTGCCCGAGAACGAAAGCCGCGCGCTGCTGGACCTGCTGTTCGCGGCAGCGACCCAGGCCGCATTCCAGCTACGCCACCGCTGGCTGCCGCACGACATCGTGTTCTGGGACAACCGCTCGGTGCTGCACCTGGCCGCCGGCACGCCCGACTCGGAACGCCGCAAGCTCTACCGCACCACGATCGAGGGCGACCAGCCCTTCTGATCCCCTGATCCCCGTTTTGCAGCCCACGCAGCGCCGTGGGCAGGCTTCGCTCACCCTGGAGATTCCGCACACCATGAACCGCATCACCCGTCGCCTCGCTGTCATCGCCTCGGGCGCCGCGCTGCTTGCCAGCAGCTTCGCCGCCCACGCCGAAGGCCGCATCCGCATCGCCGAGCAGTTCGGCATCGTCTACCTGCTGCTCAACGTGGCGCAGGAGCAAAAGCTCATCGAGAAGCACGGCAAGGCCGCCGGTGTGGACATCGACGTCGAGTTCGTCAAGCTGTCGGGCGGCGCTGCCGTCAACGATGCGCTGCTGTCGGGCAACATCGAGGTGGCCGGCGCCGGCGTGGGCCCGCTGCTGACCATCTGGGACCGCACCCGAGGCCGCCAGAACGTCAAGGGCGTGGCCTCGCTGGGCAACTTCCCGTACTACCTGGTCAGCAACAACCCGGCCGTCAAGACGATCGCCGACTTCACCGACAAGGACCGCATCGCCGTGCCGGCGG
The DNA here is from genome assembly GCF_001422445.1 of Pseudorhodoferax sp. Leaf274. Taxonomy (GTDB): domain Bacteria; phylum Pseudomonadota; class Gammaproteobacteria; order Burkholderiales; family Burkholderiaceae_C; genus Pseudorhodoferax. The sequence goes on along the minus strand of NZ_LMNA01000027.1, from coordinate 40,244 downwards.
TGGGCGTGTCGGTGCAGTCGCGCGTGCTGCAGCTGGCATCCAGCAAGCTGTGGGGCGACAAGGAGTTCGCCAGGCTCGACAAGATCAGCGTGGCCGTGCCGCACCCCGACGCGGCCGCCGCCATCATCAAGGGCGGCACCGAGATCACGGGCCACTTCGGCAACCCGCCGTTCCAGGAGCAGGAACTGGCCGGCAACCCGCAGGCCCGCATCGTGCTGAAGTCCTACGACGTGCTGGGCGGCCCGTCGTCGGCCACGGTGCTGTACGCCACCGAGAAGTTCCGCAGCGAGAACCCCAAGACCTACAAGGCCTTCACCGACGCGCTGAACGAGGCCGCGCAGTTCATCGGCGCCAACCCCGAGAAGGCCGCCGACATCTACCTCAAGGTCTCGGGCGCCAAGACCGACCGCGCGCTGCTGCTCAAGATCATCAAGAACCCCGAGGTGCAGTTCACCACCGCGCCGCAGAACACCTACGCGCTGGCCGAGTTCATGCACCGCGTGGGCGCGATCAAGAACAAGCCGGCCTCGGCGCGCGACTACTTCTTCGACGACGCACACAGCGCGCAGGCGAACTGATGGCCGAGCTCGCGCTACGCCACGCCGTGTCTGCCACGCCGCTGCGCACGCCAGGTGCCGTTGCGCATCCGGAGCGTGTGGCGCCGCCGCAGCCGCTGCTGCAGGTCGACGGCGTGAGCCTGGAGTACCGCACGCCCGAACGCGTGGTGCGCGCCACGCACCGCGTGGGCTTCGACGTGCACGCGGCCGAGCGCTATGTGCTGCTGGGCCCCTCGGGCTGCGGCAAGTCCACGCTGCTCAAGGCCATCGCGGGCTTCATCCCGCCGGTGGAAGGCGAGATCCGGCTCGATGGCCGGCGCGTCACGGCGCCCGGCCCGGACCGCATCGTCGTGTTCCAGGAATTCGACCAGCTGCCACCCTGGAAGACCGTGCGCGAGAACGTGATGTTCCCGCTGCTGGCCTCGCGCACGCTGGGACGCAAGGAAGCGGGCGAGCGCGCGCTGCACTACCTCGACAAGGTGGGCCTGTCCAAGTTCGCCGACGTGCACCCGCACCAGCTCTCGGGCGGCATGAAGCAGCGCGTGGCCATCGCCCGCGCGCTGGCCATGCAGCCGCGCGTGCTGCTCATGGATGAGCCCTTCGCCGCGCTCGACGCGCTCACGCGCCGCAAGATGCAGGAAGAGCTGCTGGCGCTGTGGGACGAGGTGCGCTTCACGCTGCTGTTCGTCACGCACTCGATCGAAGAGGCGCTGGTGGTGGGCAGCCGCATCGCGCTGCTGTCCCCGCACCCGGGCCGCATGCGCGCCGAGATCAACAGCCACGCGTTCGACCTGCAGAGCACGGGCGGCGCGGAGTTCCAGGCCACGGCGCAGCGCATCCACCATCTGTTGTTCGAGGAGACTGCGCAATGAGCGCGCTGAACCCGCCGGTGCGGCCCGAGACCGAGTGGCCGCTCGTCCCCTACACCGAAGGCAGCGTCGAACGCGCGCTGCCGCTGGGCACGCGGCTGTGGCAGCAGGCCTGGCTGCGCAAGGGCCTGATCCTCGCCGTGCTGGCCATCCTGTGGGAACTGCTCGCGCGCTGGCAGGACAACGACCTGCTGCTGCCCACCTTCAGCGCCACGATGCGCGCGCTGGTCGAGGGCTTCGCCAGCGGCGAGCTGCTGGCGCGCGTGGGCATTTCGCTCACGGTGCTGCTGCAGGGCTACGTGGCCGGCGTGCTGCTGGCCTTCGCGCTGACGCTGCTGGCGGTGTCCACGCAGCTGGGACGCGACCTGCTGTCCACGCTGACCTCGATGTTCAACCCGCTGCCGGCCATCGCGCTGCTGCCGCTGGCGCTGCTGTGGTTCGGCCTGGGCCGGGGCAGCCTGGTGTTCGTGCTGATCCACTCGGTGCTGTGGCCGCTGGCGCTCAACACCTTCGCCGGCTTCCAGGGCGTGCCCGAGACGCTGCGCATGGCCGGGCGCAACTACGGCCTCAAGGGGCTGCGCTATGCGCTGCAGATCCTGGTGCCGGCGGCGCTGCCGGCGATCCTGTCGGGGCTGAAGATCGGCTGGGCGTTCGCATGGCGCACGCTGATCGCGGCCGAGCTCGTGTTCGGCGCCAGTTCGGGGCAGGGCGGGCTGGGCTGGTACATCTTCCAGAACCGCAACGAGCTCTATACCGACAAGGTGTTCGCGGGCCTGGTCACCGTGGTGCTGATCGGCCTGGCGGTCGAGACGCTGGGCTTCGCCACGCTGGAGCGGCTGACGGTGCGGCGCTGGGGCCAGCAGCGCTGAACGCATTGGAAGTGTCGGCCGGGGTGGGGTACAAGGGCGGGAACGCCCACCGCCCCCTTCCCGTGCCATGACCGATCTCCAAAAGCGCAGCCTTTCCCTCCTTGCCGGCCTGGGCGTGGACCGCGCGTCGCTGGCCGCCGGGCCGCTGGCGGTCCGCTCGCCCGTGGACGGCAGCCTGCTGGCCGAACTGGCCACGCACGGCCCGGCCCAGGTGGCCGACGCCATCGGCGCGGCGCGCGCCGCCAGCCTGGCCTGGCGCGATGTGCCCGCGCCCCGGCGCGGCGAACTCGTGCGCCTGCTGGGCGAGGAGCTGCGCGCCGCCAAGCCGCAGCTCGGCGAGCTGGTCTCCATCGAGGCCGGCAAGATCCTGACCGAAGGCCTGGGCGAGGTGCAGGAGATGGTCGACATCTGCGACTTCGCGGTCGGCCTGTCGCGCCAGCTCTATGGCCTGACCATCGCGTCGGAGCGGCCCGGCCACCGCATGATGGAGACCTGGCATCCGCTGGGCGTGGTGGGCGTCATCACGGCCTTCAACTTTCCGGTGGCGGTGTGGGCCTGGAACGCGGCGCTGGCGCTGGTCTGCGGCAATGCCGTGGTCTGGAAGCCTTCGGAGAAGACACCGCTCACGGCGCTGGCGTGCCAGGCCATCTTCGCGCGCGCGGCGCAGCGCTTCGGCCAGGCGCCGGCACGGCTGAACCAGGTCGTCGTGGGCCTGCGCGCGGCCGGCGAGGCCCTGGTCGGCGACGAGCGCGTGGCGCTGGTCTCGGCCACCGGCAGCACGCGCATGGGCCGCGAGGTGGGCCCGCGCGTCGCGCAGCGCTTCGGCCGTTCGCTGCTGGAGCTGGGCGGCAACAACGCCGTCATCGTCACGCCCAGTGCCGACCTGGACCTGGCGGTGCGCGGCATCGCCTTCGCGGCCGTGGGCACGGCCGGGCAGCGCTGCACGAGCACGCGCCGGCTGATCGTGCATGCCGACGTGAAGGATGCGCTGGTGGCGCGGCTCAAGACGGCTTTCGCCCAGCTGCCGGTCGGCAGCCCGCTCGAGGCCGGCACCCTGGTCGGCCCGCTCATCGACCGCCAGGCCTTCGAGGCCATGCAGGCCGCGCTGGCGGCCGCGCGGGCCGAAGGCGGCGCCGTGACGGGCGGCGAGCGCGTGCTGGAGGCGCAATTTCCGCAGGCCTTCTACGTGCGCCCGGCCATCGCCGAGATGCCCGCGCAGACCGCCACCGTGCGGCAGGAGACCTTCGCGCCCATCCTCTACGTGCTGGCCTACGACGACCTCGGCGAAGCCATCGCGCTGCAGAACGCGGTGCCGCAGGGCCTGTCGTCCGCCATCTTCAGCAACGACCTGCGCGAGGCCGAGCGCTTCCTCTCGGCCGGCGGTTCGGACTGCGGCATCGCCAACGTCAACATCGGCACCTCGGGCGCGGAGATCGGCGGTGCCTTCGGCGGCGAGAAGGAGACCGGCGGCGGCCGCGAGTCCGGCTCGGACGCCTGGCGCGCCTACATGCGGCGCGCCACCAACACCATCAACCACTCGCGCGAACTTCCGTTGGCACAAGGGGTGAAGTTCGAGGTCTGAGCATGGAGGCATCGCGGCGCTGGCACACTGGCCGCTTCACACAACGGAGATGCCCGTGAACCTGCTGCCGTCCCTGCGCCCATCCCTTCGCCGCGCGGCCGTGCTGGCGGCCTGCGCCCTGTGCCTGTCGGCCGCGCAGGCCGCGCTCAAGCCCGGCGATGCCGCCCCTGGCTTCACGACCGAGGCCGCGCTGGGCGGCAAGACCTTCCGCTTCCAGCTGAGCGAGGCGCTGGCCAAGGGCCCGGTCGTGCTGTATTTCTTCCCCAAGGCCTTCACGCAGGGCTGCACGGTCGAGGCCCATCTGTTCGCCGAGGCCAGCGAGCGCTTCGCCGCGCTGGGCGCCACCGTGGTGGGCGTGTCGGCCGACAACATCGACACGCTCAAGCGCTTCTCGGTCGAGGCCTGCCGCGACAAGTTCGCCGTGGCCGGCGCCAGCCCCAAGACCATCGAGGACTACGACGCGCGCTCGTCCTGGCGGGCCGACATGGCCGACCGCATCTCCTACGTGATCGGCAAGGACGGCAAGGTCGTCTTCACGCACCACGGGTCCGACCCCGAGGCGCACGTGGCCAACACGCTCAAGGCGGTCGAGCAGTTGGCCAAGCCGGCGCGCTGATCGGCGCGCGGCCCATGCCGGCGCGGCGCCCGTCTGGCTCTGGGCGCTCGGCGGCGCGCGGCGGGGCTGCCGCCAGGGCGCGCAGCAGCGCCAGGCCCTGCGGCCAGTCGCCGTGGCCCGATTCCACGTTGATGTGCCCCGCATCGGGCAGCCGCACCAGTTCGCTGCCCCAGGCGCGCGCGTACGCGCCGGCCAGGCGCACGGGGCAGTAGGGGTCGTTGGTGCTGGCCACCAGCGTGCTGCGGAACGGCAGCCGCGCGTGCGGCACGGGCGCGAAGTCCACCAGCACGGCGCGGCGCTCGGGGTCGGCCGGCGCCACCAGCAGCGCGCCATGCACGCGCGCCTGCGCCTCGGGCGGCAGGTGCGCCACGACGATGCAGCCCAGGCTGTGCGCCACCAGCAGCACGGGCTCGGGCCGGGCCAGGATGGCCTGCACGGTGGCGCCCATCCAGGCCGCGCGCCGCGGCTGGGCCCAGTCGTCCTGCAGTACGCGGGCGACGTCGGGCAATTGCGACTCCCACAGGCTTTGCCAGTGGCCGGGGCCGGAGTTGCGCCAGCCCGGGATGATCAATGTGCGCATGGAGCTTCCATGGTGTGGCCCGGGTGGTCCCGGAGATGGAGCGTCCCATTCTGGAAGCCGCGCGGCGCGTGGCCAACGAAGCTTTTCGAGCAAGCTTAGGCGCGCACGCGCCGGCTGCGCGCGGGGCTTGCGGGGGCCGCGCGGGCCGCGGGCCAGTGGCCTGGTTCGGCGAACCAGCCGACCAGGAAGTCCAGTAGTGCGCGCAGCAGCGGCGGCACGCGCCGCTGCGGCTGGTACAGCGCATGCACGCCCAGGGCCTGCGGCTCCCAGCCCGGCAGCAGCGCCTGCAGCCGCCCGGACGCCAGCAGGGGCGCTGCTGCATAGACCGGCTGTAGCGTGATGCCCACGCCCTGCGCCGCGGCCGCCAGCAGCACCTGGCTCTCGTTGGCACTGAGCGGGCCGCCCACCGGCACGCCGATGGCGCGGCCCTGGGCGTCGGCGAACTCCCAGACGCTGCGGCCGAAGTACGAGTACGTGAGGCAGCGGTGCGCGGCCAGGTCCTCGGGGCCCTGCGGCGTGCCGTGGCGGGCCAGGTAGTCGGGTGAAGCGCAGACCACCGACGCGCAGTCTCCCAGGCGGCGCGCGACCAGGCCGGGCTCCAGCTGGTTGCTGATGCGGATGGCCAGGTCCACGCGTTCCTCCACCAGGTTGACGGCGCGCGAATCCACGCGCAAGTCGATCGCCGCCAGCGGGTGGCGCTGCAGGAACACCGCCGCCGCGGGCGCCAGCACCTCCTGCGCAAGCGACTGCGCGCAGGCCAGGCGCAGCAGCCCGCGCACGGGGTCGGCCTGGCGCTCGTCCTCGGCCACGCGCGGCAGCTCGCGCGCCACCTCCAGCAGCTGGCGGCTGTGGGCCAGCGCCTGCTCGCCCGCGTTCGTGAGGCTGAGCCGGCGCGTGGTCCGGTGCAGCAGCCGCGTGCCGGCCCATTGCTCCATCTGCGCCAGGTAGCGCGTGACCATCGCGCGCGACATGTCCAGCGCCGTGGCGGCGGCCGCCATGCTGCCGCGCTCGGCGATCTGCACGAAGACTTCGGCGGCGGTCAGGCGGTCCATGATTTCATCGAACAGAGCAACAAAGAATTGCATGGTAGGCGGTTTTTCCATCGAATCGAGAAACATAAGATGGTGCATCCCTGTTGCACATTGGCCTGTCCATGACGATTTCCTTTTCCCGCCGCACGCTGCTTGCCGCCGCGTCCTCCCTCGCCATCGCCGGTGCCGCCATGGCGGCCGAGCCGCTGGCGCTGCAGGTCTACAACGCCGGTGCCGAGGCGGTGTTCCCGGTCAGCTCGGTGCTCGTCACCGGTGCGCGCGAGGCCGTGCTCATCGACGCGCAATTCCAGCGCAACGATGCCCAGGCGCTGGTGTCGCGCATCCGGGCCAGCGGCAAGCGGCTCACCACCATCTACGTGAGCCACAGCGACCCCGATTACTACTTCGGCCTGGACGTGCTGCGCGCGGCCTTCCCGCAGGCCCGCATCGTGGCCACGCCCGAGACCGTGGCGGCCATTGCCGCCAGCATGGAAGGCAAGCGCGCGCACTGGGGCCCGATCCTCAAGGGCAACGCGCCCGCGCAGCTGGTGCTGCCGCAGGTGCTGCGCGAACGCCAGCTGAGCGTGGACGGCCAGGCGCTGGAGATCCGCGGGCCGCAGCCGGCGCGCAGCTTCGTCTGGATCCCGTCGCTGCGCGCCGTGGTGGGCGGCATCCCGGTCGCGGCCAACATCCATGTGTGGATGGCCGACACGCAGACGCCGGCCTCGCGCCGCGAGTGGCTGCAGACGCTGGACGCGATCGCGGCCCTGCAGCCCGCCACCGTGGTGCCGGGGCACTACCTGCCCGGCGCGGGCGGACAGGCGCCCCAGGGCCTGGAGAGCGTGGCCTTCACGCGTGCCTATGTCGAGGCCTTCGAGCAGGAGGCCGCCGCTGCGCCAGACAGCGCGGCCCTGATCGCGGCCATGCGCAAGCGCTTTCCCACGCTGGGCGAGCTGTCGTCCCTCGAACTGAGTGCACGCGTGGCCAAGGGCGAGATGCGGTGGCCGCAATGAACGCCATGCGCCCAGTGGGCGCAGGCAGCGCCTGAACCATTCTTCTCATTCACAAGGAGCAACCATGACCCAAGTCGCCATCCTCGGCATCACCGGCAACGCCGGTTCCCGCATCGCCAACGAACTGCTGGCGCGTGGCCACAGCGTGACCGGCATCGCGCGCGATCCGTCCAAGGCCGTGCCCCGCCCCGGCCTCACCACCGTGGCGGCAGACGCCACGCAACTGGCCGCGCTGGTGCCGCTGATCCAGGGCCACGACGTGGTGGTCAGCAGCACGCGCTTTGCCGGCGGCATCGATGCCGCCACGCTGCTGGCCGCGGCCCGGCAGGCCGGCGTGCCGCGCGTGGTGGTGGTCGGCGGCGCCGGCAGCCTGGAAGTCGCTCCCGGCGTGGCGTTGATCGACACGCCGCAGTTCCCCGACGCCTACAAGGCCGAGGCCGGCGCAGGCCGCGTGTTCCTGCAGGCGCTGCGTGCGGAGCAGGGCATCGACTGGACCTTCGTCTCGCCCTCGGCCGTGTTCGCGCCCGGCGAGCGCACGGGCACGTTCCGCCTGGGCGGCGACGCGCTGCTCGTCGACGCGCAGGGCAACAGCCACATCTCGATGGAAGACTTCGCCATCGCGCTGGCCGACGAGATCGAGCGGCCGCGCCATGCGCGGCAGCGCTTCACGGTCGGCTACTGAAGCACCGGCGCGCGCGGCCCGGCGGCAAGCGCCGGTTCATGCGGAGATGCACCGTTCGTACAGGCGCAGCGATTCCTCGAACACGGAGAGCGCGCCGGGCACCGCCGCCATCGGCTGCAGGCTGGTGCGAAAGCCCTCGAGCAGCCGGTGCAGCACCGCATCGATGGTCTCCAGGCCGCGCGGCGTCAGCTGGACCAGGTAGCCACGCCGGTCGGACGGGTCGGGCATGCGCTCGGCCAATTCCTGCCTGGTCAGCTGGTCGATGCGGTAGGTCACCGTGCCGGACGTGACGCTGTGCAGCTTCAGGATGTCGGTGGGCCGCAGGGCATAGGGCGCTCCCACGCGCCGCAGCGCCATCAGCAGCAGCATCTCGTTGAGCTTCAGGCCGAAGCGTTCCGACTCGGCTGCGATCAACTCGTCGATCAGCATCGCGGCGCGGCGCACCCGGATGCCCAGTGTCAGCACGGTGATGTCGTCGGCGGCGAACTGCTGCTGCCACTGCGCCACCAGCACGTCCGAATCGCCCTGGATCGGATCGGCGTGCGCGCCGTCCGGCCCGAGACGACGAGCCGATGCCATCTGCTCCAGCAGGTCGGGGACGGTGGTCGACGGTGCGGGTCGGCGCTGGACAGGCGTTTTCTTCATGGCTGCGATTGCGCCCCGGCGAGGGCGGCAGGTCATATGCGGGTTTTCAAGTATCTTTAAGTTCAAGATACTTGATAAGGTGCGGGCCTTGATCCTAGCGCCGTGCCTGGGCCGCCGTGTCCGGGCTGCCAGGGGTCGCTCAGCCCGACGGGAGACTGCCCATGCCCAGCATCCGGGCCGCGGTGACGCGGCCGACCTCGGTTCTGTCACAGATCGGCCGCCTCGTGGCAGGCCTGCTGCTGTGCGGTGCCTGCGCCGCCGCACCGCCGGCGCCGGACGGCAGCGGCGCGCTCCCGGTCGGCCGGCCGTTCTCGCTCACCGGCACACGGGGGCAGCTGGTCGATGAGCGCAGCTTCAATGGCCAGTGGCTGGTCGTGTTCTTCGGCTACACGGGGTGCCCCGACGTCTGCCCGAGCACGCTGGCCGCGCTGGCGCACGCGCAGCAGCTGCTCGGGCCCAGGCCGCAGCCCGTGCACGGCCTGTTCGTCTCGGTGGACCCCGACCGCGACACGCCGCAGGTGCTGCGGGCCTACACCGAGGCCTTCGGTCCCGGGCTGTCGGCCGCGACCGGTACACGCGCCCAGATCGATGCCGCCGCGCGCGCCTTCCGCATCCGCTACGCCTTCGAAGGCGACGTGGCAGGCGGGCGCTACACCGTCAGCCACACCGCCGCAGCCCTGTTGTTCGACCCTGCGGGCGGCTTCGTGACGCTGATTCCGTATGGTGCGACAGGCGAGGACATGCGCGACACCATCGCAGCGGCCATGCGCCGGTGGTCATGGTGAGCCGGCGCGTGGCCTGGCTCGTGCTGCTGGCCGCGGGCCTGCTGGGCGCTGCTGCCGCGCCGGCAGAGTCCGCACGCCCCCCGGCGGCGGTCGGCACGTCCATGCCGGCACTGTGCTTCGCCGACGCTGCCGGGGGCGAGCGCTGCCTCTCCGACTGGCGCGGCCAGGCTGTGCTGCTGAGCCTGTGGGCGACGTGGTGCGCGCCGTGCAAGGCCGAGCTGCCGGAACTCGACCGCCTGCAGGCCCAGCTGGGCGGCCAGGGCCTGGCCGTGGTCGCCCTCTCGCTGGACCGCCATGGCGCGCCGCGCGTGCGTGCGTTCCTGCAGCGCGAGCGGCTGGGCCACCTGCAGGTGTTCGTGGACCCGGAGATGAACGCCCTGGCTGCAGCTGGCGTGCGGGCCATTCCGGCGGCGCTGCTGGTCGACGCGGGCGGCGTCGTCGTGCACCGCTTCGCGGGGCCCGTCGATTGGTCGGCCCCGGATGTCCGGTCCATCCTGTCCCGTGCGCTTGCCCTGCCGCCTTCCCGTTGAACCCTGCCCTGACCACCCTTGGAGACCGCCATGAAGACCTCGTCCATCGCCGCCGCCCTTTCGCTCGCCCTGGCGGCAGCCGGTGCCGCCGCCGAGCCTGCCTTGCCCCGCATGAGCGACTACCGCGCGCTCGACCGTGCGCAGCTCGGCCACCTGCGTTTCATCGCCAACCTGGCGGACCAGCCGTTCAACGACTGGTCGCGCATGGACAGCGCCGAAGCAGGCCAGGGCGGCTTCGACGCCTACCGCTACCAGCTGGCCATGATGAGCTACACCCTGAACCTGGCCAACTACCACTACACGCCGGCCTACCGCGAGCACTACCAACGCGTGAACGAGCGGCTCATCGACAAGATGCTGCGCTTCGACGTCTGGAGCTTCTGGGAGCAGACCAGCCGCGGCGCCAAGCAGTTCGACCCGGACCTGGTGCGCCTGTCGGAAGGCTGGATCGACCCCGTGGTGCGCCAGAACATCATGTACAGCGGGCACCTGATGCAGATGGTGGCCACGCACGCCGTGCTGTACGACTCCGACAAGTACGAGCGCCCCGGCGCGCTGACCTTCGTGCACAACCCGGTGGGCCGCGGGGTCGGCCGGGAAGAGTTCCGCTACGACGCGGGCAAGCTGGCCGAGACGCTGCGCCGCCAGTTCGAGGAAGGTGGCTACGCCGGCATCGAGTGCGAGCCCAACGCCGTCTTCGTGGAGTGCAACCAGCATCCGATCCTGGGCTTCAAGCTGTACGACTTCCGGCACGGCACGCGGCTCTTCGAGGAGGTGTCTGCGCGCTACCTGCAGGCGTTCGAGGAGCAGAAGTTCCTCGACCGGTCCAGCGGGTCGTTCATGCAGTACAAGCTCATCCGCCAGGACAAGGTGCTGCGCAACGACTTCGCCTGGAACGACGGCTGGGCCGGCATCTTCATGCATGCCTGGTCGCGGCCCGATGTGGAGGCGGCCTATCCGCTGCTCAAGCAGAAGTACCTGGTCGGCCAGCGCGATGGCACGGCCGTGATCCCGTTCAAGGCGCCGTCGCCGCTGTTCAGCTGGGACAACGGCTTCTTCGCCGCGCTGGCCGCGGAGGTCGGTGACCGCCAGGCCGTGGACGCGATGCTGGCCTATGCCGACCGGCACTGGGCGCCGACCTGGGTCGACGAAGGCCTGTACTACCCGCGCAACGATGCCTTCGCAGCGGCCGGGGCCGATCCTGCCGCCATGCCGCGCGACGCGTTCGCGACCCCGCGCGTCAACACGCTGACGGGCAACGCGCTGCTGGGACTGGCCCGCATCAACGTGCGCGACGGCCTGTACAGCATGGTCAACGCGCCGTGGCCGCGCAGCCATTTCAGCGAGCCCTTCGTCACCGGCGTCGCCTTCCCGCAGGCCTATGTGTCGCGTGCGGTGTACGACGCGCCGCGCCAGGCGCTGGTGGCCACGCTGCTGCCCGGCAACGCAGCGCAGCCGGGAGCCCGCACGGCGTTCCGCGTCGGCAACCTGGCGCGCGACGGCGTGTTCGACATCTGGGTCGACGGCAAGAACGTCGGCCGGCTCCAGGCCGGTGCCGTCGTCGCGCAGCGGGGCGGCACGCGGCTGGCGGTGGTGGACGGGCTGCTGGCCATCGACCTCGCGCTGCAAGGTCCGGTCGACGTGGTGGTCCAGCGCCGCAGCTGATCGCAGGCGGCGCGCGCGCCGTGCGCCGTCGGCCGGGGCACCCCCGCGCTCACTCGATCGCCACCTTGGCGTCCTTCACGAGCCGGGCGTACCTGGCGGTGTCGTCCTTGATGCGCGCGGCCATCTGCCCGGCCGTGTCGCCCACGGGCTCGGCGCCGATCTCCGCCATGCGCTTCTTGAACTCCGGTGCGTGGATGATCCTGACCATCTCGGCGTTGAGCCGGGCCACCACTTCGCCGGGTGTGGCCGCGGGCGCGAGGATGCCGAACCAGGTGCCCTGGTCGAAGCCCGGCAGACCGGATTCGGCCAGCGTGGGCACGTCGGGCAGCGTGCTGGAGCGCCGGGCCGTGGTCACCGCCAGCGCGCGCAGCTTGCCGCCCTGGATGTGCTGCACCAGCGGCGTGAGCGTGTCGAACGACAGGTCGATCTGCCCGCCCAGCAGGTCGGTGGTCAACGGCGCGCTGCCCTTGTAGGGCACGTGCACGAGTTCGACCCCGGCCAGGCCCGAGAACTGCGTGCCGATCAGGTGCTGCACCGTGCCGTTGCCGTTGGAGCCGTAGGCCATCTTGCCCGGCGCGGCCTTGGCCAGCGCGATGAGTCCCTTCACGTCGGTGGCGGTCGACTTGGCATTGACCACCACCACGTTGGGCACCATGGCCACCGTGGTGATGGGCGCGAAGCTCTTCTCGAAGTCGTAGGGCAGCTTGCGGTAGACGCTGGTGGCGATGGTGTGGTGCACGGCGCCCATCAGCAGCGTGTAGCCGTCGGCCTTGGACTTGGCCACGAAGTCCGCGCCGATGGTGGCGCCCGCACCGGGGCGGCTTTCCACGATGACGGGCTGGCCCAGTGCCTGCGACAGCGGCGTGGTCAGCGCGCGGGCCAGTGCATCCGAGCTGCCCCCGGGCGGGAAGGGCACCACCAGCGTGATCGGCTTGTTCGGAAATGCCTGGGCCGAGGCCAGCCCACAGGTCAGGGCCAAGGCGAGGGTGGCGAGCGTGTTTCGGCGGTTCATGCGTGTCTCCAGGAATCTGCGGGAAAGCTGCGGGCAGGGCCACCCCCGCAGCGCTTGGCGGCTGCTTCGCGGGGGAGCGGACGGGAAAGGCGGGCGCGGGCCCGCCGGCTTCAGGCGGCCTTGCGCTGGGCGCTGCCCGCCACGAGAGCGCAGACGGCCTGCGTGACCTGGGCCGTGGTGGCCTGGCCGCCCAGGTCGCGCGTGTGCAGTCGGGGGTCGGCCGTGACCTGCTCGATGGCGGCCATCACGCGCTGGGCGGCGGCATGCTCGCCCAGGTGTTCCAGCAGCATCACCACCGACCAGAAGGTGCCGACCGGGTTGGCCAGGCCCTTGCCCATGATGTCGAAGGCCGAGCCGTGGATGGGCTCGAACATCGAGGGGTAGCGCCGCTCGGGGTCGATGTTGCCGGTGGGCGCGATGCCCAGGCTGCCGGCCAGCGCGGCGGCCAGGTCCGACAGGATGTCCGCGTGCAGGTTGGTGGCGACGATGGTGTCCAGCGTGGCCGGGCGGTTGACCATGCGCGCGGTGGCGGCGTCGACGAGTTCCTTGTCCCAGGTGACCTCTGGAAACTCCTTGGCGATCTGCACCGCGATCTCGTCCCACATCACCATGGCGTGGCGCTGGGCGTTGCTCTTGGTGATGACGGTCAGCAGCTTGCGCGGCCGCGAGGCGGCCAGCTTGAACGCGAACCGCATGATGCGTTCGACGCCGGCGCGGGTCATCATCGACACGTCGGTCGCCGCCTCGATGGGATGGCCCTGGTGCACGCGGCCGCCCACGCCGGCGTACTCGCCTTCGGAGTTCTCGCGCACGATGACCCAGTTCAGGTCGCCAGGGCCGCAGCGCTTGAGCGGCGCGTCGATGCCGGGCAGGATGCGCGTGGGCCGCACGTTGGCGTACTGGTCGAAGCCCTGGCAGATCTTCAGGCGCAGGCCCCATAGCGTGATGTGGTCGGGGATGTGCGGGTCGCCGGCCGAGCCGAACAGGATCGCGTCCTTGCCCTTGAGCGCCTCCAGGCCGTTGGCCGGCATCATTTCGCCGTGAGCGCGGAACCAGTCGCCGCCCCAGCCGAAGTCTTCGAACTCGAACGCGAAGCCGCTGCCGCCGGCGGCCAGGGCCTCAAGCACTTCGCGGCCGGCCGGCACGACCTCCTTGCCGATGCCGTCGCCGGGGATGGTGGCGATCCTGTAGGTCTTCATGGTCCGTCTTCCTTTGGGAGCAGTGTGGTGATGGACGGACTGTAGAAACCTCTGCGGGTGCTGGATCGGCGCTAGAGTGAATGCATTGTTAACTTCGATTCAACATGGGAGATCGCGATGGGCCACGGCATCCAGCCCGCCGACCTGGGCTTTTTCTCCACCTTGGCCGGCGCGGCCAGCCTCAGCGCGGCGGCGCGCGAACTGGGCGTCACGCTGCCCGCCGTCAGCAAGCGGCTGGCGCAGATGGAGGCGCGGCTGGGCGTGCCGCTCGTGAACCGCTCGACGCGCCGCATGGGCCTGACCCCCGAGGGCGAGCTCTACCTGGAGCACGCGCGCCGCATCCTCGCGGACATCGATGGCCTGGGCGAACTGCTGGGCCTGTCCAAGGCCACGCCGCAGGGCCTGCTGCGCGTGAACGCCACGCTGGGCTTCGGCCGCAGCCACGTGGCGCCGCTGGTCTCGCGCTTCGTGCGCCGGCATCCGCAGGTGCAGGTGCAGCTGCAGTTGTCGGTCAGCCCGCCGGCGCCGACCGAAGACCTGTACGACGTCTGCGTGCGCTTCGGCGCGCCGCCGGACAGCCGGGTCGTCGCGCGCAACATCGGCGCCAACCGCCGGCTGCTGTGCGCCGCGCCGGCCTACCTGGCGCGGCACGGCGTGCCCAGGGTGCCGCACGACCTGGCGGCGCACAACTGCATCGGCATCCGCCAGGGCGAGGAGGCCTACGGCCTGTGGCGGCTGACGCCGGCCAAGGGCAAGGGCCGCAACGCGCGGCCCGAGGCCGTGAAGACGCGCGGCAGCCTGGCGACCAACGACGGCGAGATCGCGGTGAACTGGGCGCTGGACGGCCACGGCATCGTGATGCGGGCCGAATGGGATGTGCAGCGCCACCTGCGCAGCGGCCGGCTGGTGCAGGTGCTGCCGCAGTACAGCACGCCCGACGCCGACATCTACGCCGTGTACCCGCAGCGCCACCAGATGTCGGCCCGGGTGCGCGCCTTCGTCGATTTCCTGGCGCAGGCCTTCACGCAGCAGGGCGAGGCCGAGCCGGGGTGAGCGCAAGGGGTCTCAGACCCAGGCCAGCCAGAGGTTGATCGTCAGGAACGACAGCGTCATCGCGGCCAGCAAGGCGGCCGCGCACAGGCCTTCGAGCTGGTACTTCTGCGCCAGCACCGCGTAGACGCTCATCATGGGCACGCAGGCATAGACCAGCGCGGCCTTGGCGAGCTGCGCATCGCCGGGCGGCAGCAGCGTGAGTGCCAGCAGCACCATGAGCGGGTGCAGCACCAGCTTGCCCAGCGTGATGGCCGCCACGTCGGCCAGCATGCCCCCGGGCTTGAGGCCCACCAGCGCACCGCCGATCGCGAACAGCGCCAGAGGGCTCGCGCTGCCGGCCACGATGTTGATGGTCTGGTGCAGCACGGCCGGCACGGGCAGGTCCAGCGCCGACACCGTGAGGCCCACCGCGATCGCCACGACCAGCGGGTTGCGCACCATGGCATGGGCGAGGCTGGCGAGGCGCCGCAGCACGCTGCCCGAGCCGCCGCCGCTGTCGGCCACCGACAGCGCCAGCGGGATCATGAGCAGGTTCTCCACCAGCATCACGAGCGCCAGCGCCACGCCCGCCGTGGGGCCCAGCAGCTGCGAGGCGATCGGGTAGCCGACGAAGGCGCTGTTGGAGCCCGACATGCCCATGCCCATGACCGCGGCCTTGGTGACGCCTTCGCGCCGCACGCGGCGCGCCCAGACGAAACCCAGCGCCAGCGCCGCGAGCGAGCCGGCCGCGTAGGCCATCAGGAAGCGCGGGCTCAGGATCTCGCCCAGCGGCCGGCTGGCCAGCGCGCGCAGCAGCAGCGCGGGCAGGGCGACCAGCGTGGCGAAGCGGCCCAGCACGCGCACCTGCGTGGCGTCGAACACGCGCAGGCGCACGCACAGGAAGCCGGCCAGGATCAGCAGGTAGATCGGGCCGGTGGCCGCGAGCACGTTGCCGAAGGCCGTCATCGCTCAGGGAAACGGTCGGTGCGCATCATCGTGGGGCGGACCGGATGGGGTGGGCGGCCCGGGTGCCGCAGCGCTGCACGGGGCCGGGGCGCCCGTGCAGTCCATGGGCCGCGGGCCGCCAGGATCAGGCGGGCTTGTTCTTCAGCTTGCCCTTGGGCATGACCGTGGTGGTCGGGGGCATGGGGCGCGTCGACGTGCTGGAGGTGGACGGCGGCGGGCTGCTGTCCTTCTTCGGCTTCTTGGTCATCTTGTTGCTGCGCTGTTCGCCTTTGGCCATGGTGTGGTTTCTGTTGGGTTGTCGGACGTGGATCGGCGGTGCGCCACCACGGGCTGTGCCGGCCGATCGCACGGATTCTAGGGAGCGCCGGGGCCGGGGTCGCCGCGTGGCGCCCGGCGGCGCGCCGGCGGGTCAAAGCACCGCCCGGTGCACCAGATCCTGCACGGCGAACACCGGGCTGAGCTGGTCCTTGCGGTAGTAGTTCCCCATGAAGACCACGTAGACCAGCTCCGACCCCGGCACCACCACCAGCCGCTGCCCGCCCAGGCCGATGCCCAGCGTGCCGAAGGCCGCGCCGTCGGGCCGCCGCGCCAGGTACCAGTGGTAGCCGTACTGCACGCCTTCGAAGGCCGCGGCGCGCGGCGTTTGCGAGGCCGCGATCCAGTCGGCCGGCACCACGCTGCGGCCCTGCCAGCGCCCCTGGTCGAGCAGCAGCTGGCCCACGCGCGCGAGGTCCGGCGCGCGCATGCGCAGGCCCGAGGCTGCGGCGGCCTCGCCGTTCAGGCCGGGCGTCCACTCCACGTCATCGATGCCCAGCGGCGCGAACAGCCGGGCGCGCGCGTAGTCCAGCAGCGGCATGCCCGTGCCGCGCGCGACCAGGTGGCCCAGGATGGCGGTGGCGCCGCCGCTGTAGCGCCAGGCCGCGCCCGGCGCGCCGACGATGGGCTGCGACAGCACATGGCGGTAGCGGTCGGCACTGCGCTCCATCGCGATCTCGCTGTTGCGCGGGTCGGTGTAGGGCAGGTCTTCGTTCCACGCCAGGCCCATGGTCATGGACAGCACGTGGGCGATGGTGATGGCGCGCCGGCCCGGCTCGGCGGCCAGGTCCGCATAGGCCGGGAAGGCGTCCAGCACGGGCTGGTCCGGCGCCGGCACCTTGCCCTCGGCCAGCGCGATGCCGTAGAGCAGGCCCACGATGCTCTTGCTGACCGAGCGCAGGTCGTGCCGCGTGCGGTCGTCGAAGGCCACGTGGCCCAACGGCGTGCCCCAGCGCTCGTCGGGGCCGGCGTAGTAACGCTCCAGCACCAGCGCGCCGCGCCGCACGACGACCACGGCGTGCAGGTCGGCCAGCTTGCCGCTGCGCACGCCCGCGTCGATGCGGTCACCGAGTTCGGGGGCGATGCCGGCGGTGGCCGCATCGGTGCGCGGCCAGGCGAAGGAGACGCCGCCGGTGTCGGCCATGGCGGGTGCGCAGGCCAGCGCGGTGGCGGCGCCAGCTGCCTGCAACAGGACGCGGCGGCTGGTCGACGGCGGCGGGGTGGCGGGCGGCATGGTCTGTTCCCAGGGTGGTTCCGCCCGCGAATGTACGGCAGCCTCCCGGCCGGTGGGCAGCACGGCACCGGCCATGGGACATGCCGATGAAACCCCCGACCGCGGCCGGGCATTGGGGCCGCCGCGCAGGGCCGACGCATGATCTGCCCGGTTGCATCCACCGGAACACACCATGGAAAGCCTGCAGGCCCTGTTCAACAGCCCCGCCGCCTGGGCCGCACTCGCGGCGCTGGTCGTGATGGAGGTCGTGCTGGGCATCGACAACCTGATCTTCATCTCCATCCTGTCGAACAAGCTGCCCGAGCACCAGCGCGCCCGCGCGCGGCGCCTGGGCATCGGCCTGGCGCTCGTCATGCGGCTCGGCCTGCTGTCCATGATCGCCTGGCTCGTGGGCCTCACGGCGCCGGTGTTCGACCTGGGCTGGCGGGGCGACGTGGGCCCCAGCGGCCTGCCGAGCTTCGAGACCGAGTTCTCGTGGAAGGACATGATCCTGATCGCCGGCGGCCTGTTCCTGATCTGGAAGGCCACCAAGGAGATCCACCACGCGGTGGACCCCGTCCCCACGGGCAGCGTGTTCGAGAAGGGCGCCGGCACGGTGGCGCTGTCGTTCTCGTCGGTGATCGTGCAGATCATCCTGCTCGACCTGGTGTTCTCGATCGACTCCATCCTGACGGCCGTGGGCATGACGGACAACCTCGCGGTCATGGTCATCGCCGTGCTGGTGGCCGTGACGGTGATGCTGCTGGCCGCCGAGCCGCTGGCCAACTTCATCAACAAGAACCCCACGGTGGTGATGCTGGCGCTGGGCTTCCTGCTCATGATCGGCGCGGTGCTGATCGCCGAGGGCTTCGGCGTGCACGTGCCCAAGGGCTACATCTACGCGGCCATGGCTTTCTCCACGGTGGTGGAGATGCTCAACATGCTGTCGCGCCGCGCCAGGCAGCGCAGCGCGGGCACCTAGTTCAATCCGGCTGGATGTTGGCGGCCTTGACCACCTTGGCCCACTTGGCCAGGTCGGACTTGATCACCGCCGCGTACTCCTGCGGCGTGCCGCCCTGGATCTCGATGCCTGCCCCTTCCAGCTTGGCGCGCACGTCGGGCAGCTTCAAGGCCGCGTTGATCTCGGCGTTGAGCCTGTCGACGATGGCGCGGGGCGTGCCGGCCGGCGCGAGGAAGCCGCCGTTGGTGTTGGCATCGAAGCCCTTGAGGCCTTGCTCGTCTGCCGTGGGCACGTCGGGCAGGGCCGCCGTGCGCTTGAGCGTGGAGACGGCCACGGCACGCACGTTGCCGCCCTTGACCTGCGGTGCGATGGCGCTGATGGTGTCGATGTACAGCGCCGTGCGCCCGCCCAGCAGGTCCGGGTGCGCGGCCGACGAGCCCTTGTAGGGCACCAGCAGCATCTCGGCGCCCGAGGCCATGCGGAACATCTCGGCCGCCATCTCCTGCGCGCTGCCGCGGCCCGAGGTGGCCACCTTGGCCTGGTCGGGGTGGGCCTTCATCCAGGCGATGAACTCGGGCAAGGTCTTGGCCGGGATCTGCGGGTAGATCGCGAACACCAGCGGCACCACGTGCGTGTAGACGATGGGCTCGAAGCTCTTCTCGGGGTCCCAGCCCAGGTTCTTGAACAGGAACTTGTTGATGTTGTGGCTGCCGCCCACGATGCCGATGGTGTAGCCGTCGGCCGGCGACTTGGCTAGCACGTCGGTGCCCAGGTTGTTGGAGGCGCCGGGCCGGTTGTCCACGATCACGGGCTGGCCCAGCGACGTGGCGAGCTTGTCGCCGACCACGCGCGCGATGGTGTCGATGGCGCCGCCGGGCGGGGCCGGCACGATGATCTTGATGGCGCGCGTGGGCCAGGCCTGGGCCGAGGCCAGGGCCGGTGCCAGGGCCAGCACCGCGGTGGCGGCCAGGGCCTGGATCAGTGTCTTGCGTTGCATGCGTGTCTCCTCGGGGTGGAATCGGAACATCGTCTTCAGCCGCGGCCCACGAAGGGCATGGCGCTGGCCATCACGGTCATGTTGAGCACGTTGGCCGACAGCGGCAGCGCGGCGATGTGGCGCACCGCATCGGCCACGTGCCTGGCGTCCATCATGGGTTCGGGCGCGGTCGTGCCGTTGGCCTGCAGCACGCCGCGCGTCATGCGCTCGGACAGCTCGGTCAGCGCGTTGCCGATGTCGATCTGGCTGGCCACGATGTTGAAGGCGCGGCCGTCCAGCGCCAGGGCCTTGGTGATGCCGCTCACGGCATGCTTGCTGGCGGTGTAGGGGGCCGTGAAGGGCCGCGGCACGTGGGCCGAGATCGAGCCGTTGTTGATGATGCGCCCGCCCTGCGGCGACTGCCGGCGCATGAGGCCGAAGGCGGCCCGCGCGCACAGGAACACGCCGGTCACGTTGGTGTCGAGCACGGCGAACCACTTGTCCAGCGGCAGCTCGTCCAGGGGCACGGCCGGCGCGTTCACGCCGGCGTTGTTGAACACCACGTCGATGCGGCCGTAGGTCTTCTCGATGGTGTCGAACAGGGCCTGCACGCTGGCCGGGTCGGTCACGTCGGTCGACACGGCCAGCGCGGCCTGGCCGCGTGCTGCCGCCTCGTCCACGAGGGCGTTCAAGGGGTCGGCGCGGCGGCCGGCCAGCACGACGGTGAAGCCGTCGGCCAGCAGGCCCAGCGCGGCGGCGCGGCCGATGCCGCTGCCGGCGCCGGTGACGAGCGCGATTCTTGGAGACGTGGTGGTGTTCATGTCGGTCGGGGTTGAACGGTCATGGAAAAGTCTTTGACGCCGGCCACGCCGCCCGTGATGCGGTCGCCGGCTTGCAAAGGGCCGACGCCTGCGGGCGTGCCGGTGAAGATGAGGTCGCCCGGCAGCAGCGCCACGGAGCGCGAGAGCATGGCGACGAGCTCGGGCACGGGCCACAGCAGGTCGGCGATGTCGGCACGCTGGCGCTCGAGACCGTTCACGGCCAGCCAGATGGCACCGGTGCGCGGATGCCGGCCGGCCGCCGGTACCAGTGGCGTGCAGGGTGCGGAATGGTCGAAGGCTTTGGCTGGCTCCCAGGGGCCACCGGCGCGCTTGGCCTGTTGCTGCAGGTCGCGGCGTGTGAGGTCCAGGCCGGCGGCATGGCCCCAGATGTGCTGCTCGGCCTGCCCGGCATCGATGTCGCGGCCGCCACGGCCGATGGCCACCACGAGCTCGATCTCGTGGCAGAAGTCGGCGGTTTCGGGCGGGTAGGGCAGTGCACCCTCGGCCGGCACCACGGCGCTGGCCGGTTTCATGAACCAGGCCGGCATCTCGGTGGGCCGCGGCTCACCGGCGCTCCAGGCGTAGTTGCGGCCGATGCAAAACACGCGGTTGACCGGGAACACCGCGGCGGTGTCGGCCACGGCCAGGGTGGCCGGCGCGGCTGGCGGCAGCACGTAGTGCGTCATCGCGCTCAGTCGATGGTGATGTTGCGGGCGCGGATGATCTGGGCGTAGCGCGCCCGGTCGTCCTTGATGAGCTTGGCGAATTCGGCCGGCGAGGTCGCGCGCGGCACACCGCCCAGCGCCACGAAGCGCGCCTTCACGGCTTCGTCGGCCAGCACGGCGCGCAGGTCGGCTGCGATCTTCTCCTGCACGTCCTGCGGCGTGCCGCTTGGCGCCAGCAGGCCGATCCACGAGATGGCGTTGAAGCCTGGGATGGTGCCTTCGGCCAGCGTCGGCACGTCCGGGAATGCCTGCACCCGCTTGTCGCCCGTGACGGCCAGCGCACGCAGCTTGCCGGCCTTGATGTGGCCCGAGGCCTCCAGCACCGTCATGAACGACAGCTGCACATGGCCGGCCAGCAGGTCGGCGATGGCCGGTCCGCCGCCGCGGTAGGGCACGTGCAGGATGAAGGCGCCGGTCTGGTCCTTGAACATCTCGGTGGCCAGGTGCGGCGCGCCGCCCGCGCCCGAGCTGCTGTAGCTCATCTTGCCGGGCTGGGACTTGGCCAGCGCGATGAACTCGGCCGCGGTCTTGGCCGGCACCGCGGGGTTGACCATCATGGCCAGCGGCAGTTCGGCCACCAGCGACACCGGGGCGAAGGCCTTGTCGGCGTCGTAGGGCATCTTGGGATACAGCAGCGGGTTGATGGCCTGCGTGCCGATGTTGCCCAGCAGCAGCGTGTAGCCGTCCGGCTTGGCCTTGGCGACGAAGTCGGCGCCGATCTGGCCGGCCGCGCCGCCCTTGTTCTCCACGATCACGGGCTGGCCCCAGCGCCGGCCGAGCTGCTCGGCGATCACGCGGCCACCGGTGTCGGTGCCGCCGCCGGGCGGGAAGGGCACGACCAGAGTGACCGGCTTGTGGGGGAAGGCCTGCGCGAAGACGGGTGCGGCGGCAGCCAGGGCCAGGGCGATGAGAAGGCGTCGAGGGAACATGTCGTGTCTCCGGAAGGTGGTGTGGTTCAGCTCGTCAGGCTCAGTGCGGGGCGCTGGCCGGCCAGCGCCTGGTCCACGCTGTCGAGCACCATCTGCGCCATGGCCGTGCGCGTCTCCCAGGTGGCGCTGGCGCGGTGGGCCTGCAGCGTCACCTGCTCGTGTTCGCGCAGCGCCTGCGGCACGCGCGGCTCGTCCACGAACACGTCCAGGCCGGCGCCGGCGATGCGGCCGGCCACCAGAGCCTCGGTCAGGTCGCCCTCGTTGACCAGGCGGCCACGCGCCACGTTGACGAGGAAGCCGCGCGGGCCCAGCGCGTCGAGCACGGCGGCGTTGACGATGCCCTCGGCCTTGTCGGCGGCGGCGCACAGCACCAGCGCGTCCGACGCGCGCGCCAGCTCGACCAGGTTGGCGACGAAGGTGTAGGGCACGTCGTCCATGGCGCGCAGGTCGGTGTAGCCGATGGGGCAGCCGAAGGCGGCTGCGCGCACCGCCACGGCCCGGCCCACGCGGCCCAGGCCGACGATGCCCACGCGCATGCCCGAGAAGCGGCGGGCCAGCGGGATCGCGCCGGGCGAGGGATGAGCCTCCCACAGGCCGGCGCGCACGAAGCGGTCGCCCGCACAGAGGTTGCGGCAGGCTGCGATCAGCAGGCCGATGGCGAGGTCGGCCACGTCCTCGGTCAGCGCACCCAGCGTGGCGGTGACGGGCAGGCCGCGTGCGCGGCAGTAGGCCAGGTCCACCGCGTCGGTGCCCACGCCGTTCACGGCCACCACCTTGAGGTTGGGCAGCTGCTCCAGCATCTCGCGCGAGATGCCGGTGTGGCCACCCGTGGTCACGGCCTGGATGGACGCGCCGTGCTCGCGCAGCCAGCCTTGCGGGTCCTTGAGCTCGAAGTGCTTGTGCACCTCGTAGCGCGCGGCCAGTTGGGCGTTGACGGCCGGGATCAGGATGGGGTTGAGTTGCAGGACACGCGGTTTCATGGGCGGCGGAAGCTCGGTTGGCGAAGGGTGGCGCATGGTAGTTTTATGTTGATGTCAATGTAAATATTGATGTATAAAATCAACATATAGACATTGCAGCGATCGACCATGGCTTCCTGGATTTCGATGGACGAGGCGTGCCGCCAGCTCGGCGTGCGCGCGCAGACCGTGTACGCCTACGTCAGCCGCGGCAAGCTGGAGGTCACGCCCGACCCGGCCGACACCCGGCGCAGCCTGTACCGCGCCGAACACGTGGCGGCGCTGGCCAAGCGCAAGCAGGCCGGCCGCAAGCACGAGACGCTGGCCGCCAACACGCTGTTCGGCGCAGAGCCCAGCGTGCCCACGGCGCTGACGGCGTTCTTCAAGGGCAGGCCGCACTACCGCGGCCGCGACGCGGTGGAACTGGCCGGATCGGCCACGCTGGAAGAGGCCGCGCAGTGGATGTGGGAGGCCGAGCAGCCCGTGGACTTCACCTCGGTCGGCGCAGCGGCCCCGGGTGCCGCCCCGGCCGCACCCCCCGGCCGCGCCGCCGCGTTCACGGCGCTGGCCGCGCTGGCCGCGTGCGGCCACTCCACGCGCGGCCGCCGCACGCGCGTGCTGCACCAGGAGAGCCAGGGCCTGGTGGGCGTGGTGGCGGATGCCTTCGGTGCCAAACCCGGGGCCGGGCCGCTGCACCAGCGCCTGGCGCGCGGCTGGAAGCAGCCGGCCGCGGTGGCCGAGTTGCTGCGCATGGCCATGGTGCTGCTGCTGGACCACGAGCTCACGAGTTCGGCCTTCGCCGCGCGCATCGCCGCGTCCAACGCGGCCTCGCTGCCGGCCTGCCTGCTCGCCGGGCTCAGCACGCTGTCGGGGCCGCTGCACGGCGACGCCTCGGGCCGCGTGCGCGCGCTGTTCTCCGAGGTCGAGCGCCTGGGCGAAGAGCAGGTGCTGGCGCACTACCTGTCCACCGGCCAGCCGTTCGCCGGCTTCGGCCACTTCCTGTACCCCGACGGCGACCCGCGCGCTGCGGCCCTGCTGGCGCGCTTCGAGGCGCCGCCCGTGATCGCGCGCTTCATCGAACGCGTGACCACGCTCACGGGCCTGCAGCCCAACGTGGACGTGGCGCTGGCCGCGCTGGTGGCGCACCACGGCCTGCCGCCCGATGCGGCCTTCGGCATCATGGCCACGGCGCGCAGCGTTGGGCTGCTGGCGCACAGCCTGGAGCAGCTGGGCGTGACGCAGGTGATCCGGCCGCGCGGGCGCTACGTGGGGCCGGTGCCGGCGGGCGGGTAGGGCTTCGTCCGGAAGGCGGAGGCCATCGCAGGCACCGTCCCCGGGCGCATCTTCAATGCCCGAGGGCTGCGGGCGTGGCCCGCACGGGTGGACGTGGGGCGGTGTTCAGGCGGCCGACCGTGCAGCACTCGCCATGCAAGCGGCCATCACCCCACGATGTTGCACTCGCGCCGCAGCAGCGCCAGCGCATCGGCCGCGGCCTGCACGCGGTCGCTGCGCAACACGGGTTCGGCTTCCGCGATGAAGGCGTCCCACAGGTGCAGGTAGTCGCTGCGCAGCGCGACAGGCGCGTGCTGCACGATGAACTGCCTGGGCAACTCGGCATCCAGGCCGGACTTGCGGATCTTGCGGACCAGGCTGGCCGCGGCCTTCTCGGTCAGCAGCGTGGCATGTTTGCCCTGCGCCGCGATGCACAGGAACAGCGTCAGCAGCGAACTGTCGTCGCTGTGGCCCTCGGTGGCCTTGTGCCACAGGGCGCTGTTGCTGCGCTCGAAGTGGTCCAGGTCGGCCATGGCGTCCTCGGACCAGAAGTAGCGGCCCAGGAAGGCCGGCGTCTGGTCGAAGAGCTTGCGCACGCCGAGCGTGGCATCCAGGATCCTGGGCAGGTCCTGCACCACCGAAGCCTGCACCGACTGCACTGCGTCGACGAAGGGCGCGGGCAGGTCCTTGGGCAGGGAGATGGGCACCTGCGCCACCTGCGCGGCCTGGCCGTCCGCGGGCCGCGCGTACTTCCTGCGCAGGCCCAGCACCATCTTCTCGAAGCCGGCCCAGTCGGGCATGGCGCTGCGCCGGCAGGCCCGCACCAGCAGGGCCGTGCGCACCACGGCTTCGGCGTCCTTGCCGGCATCTTCCAGGTCGTCGGCGTCCAGGCCCAGCTGCGCCGCCATCCAGACGGCCGCATCCACCAGGGTCGTGGCATGGCTGCGCGCGGCGCGCTCGGCCTGGTACTCGGGCAGGCTGCGCAGCGTCCACCTGGCCAGCAAGGGGATGTGCTTGTCTTCGAAGACGCCGTGCTCCTGCATGCCGAAGTGGCTGCTCTGGGGCATGGCGATCAGCGCCTTGAGCATGTCCGAGCCGCCCTTGGAGCGCGACAGCAGGCTGTGGTCGCGCAGGGACTGCGCCGCCAGGTCGAGGTCGCCGCCGCAGGAGTGCTCCAGGTACAGGCTCACGAGGTTGACCAGCCGCTCCCGGGCCATCTCCAGGTCGGGGCGCAGGTACTCGGTGCCGAAGTAGCGCGCGATCTGCACCATGCCCTTGGGCGCCTCCTGGCACATCGCGGCCAGCTTTTCGGGCGCGATGATCCCGTGGCGCACGCCGTGCTGCAGGGCCTTCTCGAAGAAGGGCCGCTCGTCGAACAGCGCGACGGCCTGGGCGGGGACGTCAGTCATCTCGCAGGCCCATGGCGCTGCGCGCCGTCGACGGCGCGTGGGTTCGGCCAGCAAGCCGTTGTGCCGAAGGCCGCTGGGCTGGCCATGCCACGGCGTGGTCCATCAGATCGCAGACTCTTCGTCGTCGTCGCGCGCCGCCGGCGTGCCGCGGCCGCGGTCGGTGTCGCGGGTTTCCACGCGCGTGTCCTGTTCCTCCTCGGCCTCTTCCTCCTCGTCCAGGCCGAGGTGCTGGGCGCGCGCCTGGGCACGCATGACCAGCAAGGTTTCCGTGAACAGGTCCGGGCACTCGTAGCGCATGCGCCAGGCCAGCTCCATCCAGTCCTGGTCGGCCACCTCCTCCAGCTCGACCCTGGGGCTGGCATAGGCCGAGGCCAGCAGCGCCGTCTCCGACAGCATCTCGCCGTCTTCCTCGACGGTGTCGAAGGTGCCGCTGCGGGCGAAGGCCTCGATGCGGGCCCACTTCTCGGCGAAGTAGTTGGCCATGGCCTCGCTGCCGCCCTCCAGGTCGCCCACGGCGGTCAGGAAGGCCACCGGGTCGGCGTCCTCGCGGAAGACGATGGCGTTGACCATGCCGCGCAGGTGCGTGTGGGTGAGGTCCTTGTAGCGCTTCTCGATGACGATGGCGTGCGCGAACTGCTCCGGTGTGACCAGCAGGCTCACGACCGACTCGCGGGACGGGTCGTACTCGCGCATCACCGCCAGGATGTCCTTGGGCGCCAGCTGGTCCAGCACCACCATGAGCGCCGCGTCGCCCTCGGCGTCGGCCAGTTCGGTGAGGGCGGATTCGGCGCCGGCGATGTCGCCCGCGGCAATCAGGCTCTGGGTCTTCTCGATCAGGGCAAGGTGGTGGTCCATGTTCAGTCCTTGCGGTCGAAGCCTTGGTCGGCCAGCCAGTCGGCGCGGGCCTCCTCGCGGCTCTGGGCGTCGGCGTCGTCCAGGTCGTCGGCCGACAGGGGTTGGCGGCCGTCCGCGTTGTCGTCAGGATCCTGGTCGGTGTCGGTGTCCTGCGCATCGTCGCCGTCGTCCATGCCGGCGCCGGCGTGCCGGGGGCTGCCGGCCATGTATTCCAGCGCGGCGGCCACGCTCAGGAAGTTGTCGCCGGCGGCCTGCTCGCGCAGCATCTGGACCGTGGCCGTGGCCCAGGGGGCGACGTCGATGGTCTGGCGCAGGCTCTCCCACGCGGGCAGGTCGTCGGGCTCGCAGGCCAGCAGGCGGTCCATGGCCGGCGCGGACGTGAAGCGGAAGGCCTTGTGCAGCACCACCGCCACCATCTCGGGGCTGGCTTCCAGCATGTGGACCAGGAACCCGAGCTCGCCGCGCCGCTCGGCCAGCCGCCGGTCCAGCACGAACTGTCCCTCGGAGTCGTGGCGCATGTCGTCCAGTTCGGCCAGGTAGGCCGAGCGCAGGTTGTGGAAGAAGGGGGAGACGTGCATCGGCTAGATCAGCTTGTGGAAGTAGTCCGCCCAGATCCCGCGGGCTGTTTCCAGCGGATCGTCGAGCAGGTTGCGCTTGCGGTTGTTGTCGTAGGCCTCGCGTTTGGCGGTATCGCCGAGGACGTCATAGGCCTCCTGGACGGCGCGAAAGCGCGTGGCGGCATCGGGTGCGGTGCTGCGGTCCGGGTGGTGGAGGGCGGCCTGGTGGCGGTAGGCCTTCTTGATGTCCGCCAGGCTTGCGCCACTGCCGACACCCAGGGCGAGATAGTGGTCTTGCATGCGGTGTCTTCCTGCGGTTCGCGGTTCACGGCGAACCGCAAAAGGCGGCGATTGTAGGAGGGCGCGGCCATCCGCGCCGCCGCGGGCCTTGGATCAGCCGCCGCCGTCCAGGGTGCGCACCGCCACGCCCATGTCGCGCCACAGCGCGGGGTGGCAGGTGAACAGCAGCACCTGGTGGCGCTGGGCCGCGTCGAACAGCACGCGCTTCATGCTGGCCAGGCGCTCGCTGTCGCTGTGCACGAGCGCGTCGTCCAGGATCAGCAGCGTGGGCCGGCCGGCCTGCTGCAGCAGGTCGGCGTAGGCGAAGCGGCTGATCAGGCCCAGCTGCTCGCGCGCGCCGAAGCTCAGGGCATCCACCGCGCCGGATTCGGCCGCGCCTGCCGCCCCGGCCGTGCGCGGCCGCGTCAGCAGCGCGGGGGCCAGCTGCTCGTCGATCTGCATGCTGGCGCCGGGCAGCAGCAGCGGCAGGTAGTGCTGCAGGCGCTGTGCCAACGGCGCCTGCAGCCGGGCCAACGTGGCCTGGCGGCGGGCCTGCAGGCGTTCGCAGAGCAGGTCGAGCGCGGCGGCGCGGCGCTGCAGTTCCTGCTGGCGGCGCAGCGCGCGCTGCAGTTCGCCGGCCAGCGCCGCGCGTTGCTCCTCCAGGCCCTGGGCGCCGGCCTGCTGCAGCGCGCTGTGCAGCACGAGGATCTGCTCGTGCCGCTGCTGGTGGCTCGCGCGCAGCTGCGCGGTGCTGCGCGCCAGCCGCGCGATGTCCTGCGCCACGATGTCGGGCCGGGCCGATTGCAGGCCGGCTGCCGTCTGCGCCACGCGCGCGTCGAGTGCCTGGTGCTCGGCCTGGGCCTGCAGCAGCTGCTGTTGCGCGGCCTCCTGCTGGGCGCTGCGTTCGGGCGCGGCCAGCCGGGCCTGTGCGGCCTGCAGTTCGGTGCGCGCGGCATCGCGCCGGCTGCTGGCAGCGGCCTGCCGGGCCTGTGCCTGCGCATGGGCTTCGCGCGCGGTGGCCAGGGCCTGCTGCGCGGCCTGCTCGGCCGCTGCGGCATGGGCCGCGGGAATGGCTTCGGACGCGGTGCCGGGCAGCGCGCCAGGCATCGAGGCCGGCAGGCGGGCGAGGGCGGCTTCGGCCGCCTGCATGCGGGCCTGCACCTGCGCGCAGGCGGTGTGCAGCGCGTCCAGCCCCTGCGGCGCGACGATGGCCAGCGCCTGCTCGGCCAGCTGCACGGCGCCCTGGGCGGCGCTGCAGGCCGCGAGCCGGGCCTCGGCCTCGGCCAGGTCGGCCAGTCCCAGCGCGGCCAGGGCCTGCTGCAGCCGGTGGCTGGCCTCGCGGTCGTTGCGGGCCAAATCGGCCAGGTCCTGGCCGCCGGGCGTGATGCGCAGTTCGCCGCCGCCGGGCAGGCGCACCAGGGCCGGGGCGGCCAGCAGCAGTTCGCCCTGGTCCTCGAGCGGGCGGTCGTCAAGGTGCAGGCCCTGGCCGGGCGGCAGCCGCCAGGCCAGCCGCGTGGCCACGGCCTGGTGGCGCAGCGCGGCCTGTTCGCGCGCCTGCACCAGCGTGCGCAGCTGCTGCAGCTGCCTGGCGGTGATGGCCGGCTGCGCGGCGGCCTGGGCGCGCTGCGCCGCGAGTTCGGCATGGGCGGCCTCGCCGCGCTGCAAGGCCTGGGCGGCGCGCGCGGCGTCGGCGCTGGCCTGCTCCAGCTGCTGCTGCAGGCTGTCGCGCAGCGCCTGTTGCTGGGCGGCCTGGGCCAGCAGCTGGGTGGCTTGCGCGCGCCCCTGGGCCGCGTCGACGCGCTGTTGCGACTGCGCCGCCGCGGTATCGGCCGACTGCGCCGCCGCCTCGGACTGGGCCAGCGCGGTCTGGCGCCGAGCCAGGTCGTCTTCCTGCTGGGCGAACGAGGCCAGGCGCTGTCCCAGCAGCTCGCGCGTGCGGGCCAGGTCCGCCAGGCGCTGGCGGTCTTCGCCGAGCTGGCGCGCGCTGGCGTCCAGCGCGGCCTGCAGCGTGCGCGCCTGGGCCAGCTCGCGCTCCAGCGCGTCCCAGGGCTGCTGGGCCGCATCCAGCGCGTGCGCGCGGCGCAGCGTGTCGAGCCGGTCGACCTGCTCGCGGTAGTGCGCGATCTGCGCGTCCAGCGCGGCGATGTCGGCCTGGTGCCGGGCCACCGCGTCGATGGCCTCCCGGTGGTCGCCGGTGGGCTTGCCCGTGGCGGTCAGCAGTTCGGCCCGGTCCTTGCGCAGCCGCTCCAGCAGCGCGTCGCCGCCGGTCGCGGCCAGTGCGCCCGCGGTCTCGCCCTGGCCCTGCAGCGCGTCGTGCAGGTGCTCGCGCGCGTGCCGGACCTCCAGGTCCTGCCCGCTGCCCTGTTCCACCCACAGCAGCCCCGGGATGCCCCAGTGCTCGGGCTTGCTCGCGCCCTTGCCGGCGTAGGCGTAGCCGAACAGCTGGGCCAGGTGGTCCTCTGCGTCGGTGCCTTCGAGCTGGCGCGTGCCGACCGCCAGCACGCAGCGCTTCTTGCCCAAGAAGCTCTTGACCAGGCGGTGCGGCTGGCCCGCGAGTTCGAAGTCGATCTCCACGCGCGGCGCGGCGCCGCTGCCATCGGTCCATGGCCGCAGGTCGTCGACCATGCTGGACTTGTGGCGCTCGAAGAAGGCCGCGCGGATGGCGCGCACCAGCGTGCTCTTGCCGGCCTCGTTGGGGCCGGCCAGGATGTTCAGGCCGGTGGTGAAGCCGGCCAGTTCGAACGGGGCGTGGAAGCGGCGCAGCTGCTCGACGCGCAGGCGGGTGATCTGCATCATGCGCGCTCTGCCAACAGGCCCGCCAGCAGGGCCAGCGCGTCCTGCGCCGTCTCGTTCTCGCCCTGCGCGCGCAGCTCGGCGATCACCTCGCCGAGGTAGCCGTCGGCCTGCAGCGCGGCGATGTCGGCGTCGGTGGGCACCAGGCGCAGCGCGGCCTGGTCGGCCTGCAGGTGGCGCACGCGGGCCTCTGCCGCACCGAGGCCTGCCTGCAGCCGCGTGCGCGCGGCCAGGTCCAGCTGGCCGCGCAGGCGCAGGTCGACCACGTGCTGCGGTGTCAGCGCCGCGAGCCGCTCCAGCAGCAGGTCCAGGTCGCTGTCGACCTGCAGCGCCGCGTCGACCTGCTGCCAGCGGAACTGGCCGACGGGGACGGTGCGCACCTGCGGTTCGGCGCCGGGCGCGGCGATGTCCACCAGCAGCGCCTGGCCTGCGTCGTTCGCGCGGAAGCGGTCGGGTTCGGGCGTGCCGGCATACCAGGTGCGCGCGTCGATGGCCTTGGTGCCATGCCAGTCGCCCAGGGCCAGGTAGTCGAGCCGCGCGCGCGCGGCGCGGTCCGGCGCGATCGGGTTGGCCGAATCGATGTCCTCGGCCAGGATGCCCTGCACGCTGCCATGCGCGATGCCGATGCGCAGCAGGCCGGCCGGTGTCTCGGCGGTGTCGAACCAGGCCGTGAGGTCGTGGTGCGTGTGGCGCTGGGTCAGCGGCGCGGGCAGGGCGGCGAAGCCCTGGGCCTCGAACAGCTGCACGCCAGGCTCCAGCAGCAGGTGGGCGTTCGGCGGCACGGCGTCCAGGCGCTGGGCGCGGCTCCAGACGTTCTCGGCCAATGCCGCGTCGTGGTTGCCGGGCAGCAGCAGCCAGGGACCGGCGAAGCCGGCCAGCGCGTTGAACAGCCGGCGCACGGTGCGCTCGGAAACGGTCTGGGCGTCGAACACGTCGCCGGCCACGAGCACGGCGTCCACGCGCTCGGCCGTGGCCAGCGCCGCCAGGCGCGCGACGGCCTGCAGCCGGGCCTCGGCCAGCATGGGTGCGTTGTCGGGGGAAAGGGTGGCGAACTGGCGGCCGATCTGCCAGTCGGCCGTGTGCAGGAAGCGGGGCATGGGCGCGGATTGTGCCGTGCGGGTGGCCCGGCCCGGGCCGGGCCGCGCCGCATCCGCACGGCCCGTTGCGGAGCGGAAAGCCGGCGCTACCATGGCCCGTCGCGGCGGCACCGTGCCCGCTGCCCTGTCCGGCCCTTCCAGCCGTCGTGGCGAGCGTCCCTGCGCGCGACCGTTGGAACGTCCTGTAACCGTTGCGCGCATGAGGGGGCGACATGGCAGAGCGATCTGCAGGCGATTTTCTGGGCCACGGCACGGCCGCGGCGCGCATCCGCGAGATCGACTGGGCCGCCACGCCCGTCGGTGCGATGGCGCATTGGTCCGACGGCCTGCGCAGCGTGCTGGGCACGATGCTGCGCGCACGCCAGCCCATGGTGCTGCTGCTGGGCCCCGAGCTGGTGCAGCTCTACAACGACGCCTACATCGAGCGCGGCCTGGGCCGCCATCCCTGGCAGATGGGCACCCGCGCCGCCGACACCTGGCCCGAGACCACCGGGGTGCAGGCCGCGCAGTTCGCGTCGGTGCTGCGCGAGGGCACGCCCGCGTTCCAGCGCGACACGCTGTTTCCGCTCGTGCGTGCGGGCCGGCTCGTCGACACCTACTGGTCCTACGACTGCACGCCCTTCATCGACGCCCAGGGCACGGTGCAGGGCATCGTGCTCACGCCGATGGAGACCACGCAGCGTGTGCTGGCCGCGCGGCGCGCGGCGGCGCTGCAGGCGTTCTCGGCCGCCCTGGGCGGCGCCCGCGTGGCCGCCGAGCTGCCCGACCTGGCCACGCAGGCCTTCGCGCAGAGCACGCGCGACGCGACGCGGCTGAGGTGCCACCGCACGCCGCGCGCACGTTTCGCGCCCGAGCCGTGGTCCGCCGCCGGGCTGCCGGCCGGGGCCGGCGACCGGGCCCTGCAGGACTGGATCGCCGCCGAGCCCGGCCGGTGGGACCGCCTGCGCGCCGGCGAGGACGTGCACGACGGCAGCACCGTGCTGGTGCCGCTGGCCGACAGGGCGGACGCCGACGCGGTCCTGTTCGCCGCCTTCACGCTGGACCCGCGCCTGCCGCTGGACGAGCCGTGCCGCCAGTACCTGCTGCAATCGACCCGGCACATCGCCCAGGCCTTCGACCGCATCGAGGCCGAGTCGGCGCGCGCCGCCAGTGCCAGCGAACTGGAGGCGCTGCTGATGGAGGCCCCGGTCGGCGCGGCCATGCTGGCCGGCCCGCTGCTGGTCTTCACGCTGGCCAACCGCATGTACCGCCACTACGTGGGCAAGCGCGACCTGATCGGCAAGACCTTCGAGCAGGCCTTTGCCGAGACCATGGACACGGCGCTGCCCGGCATCCTGCACGCGGCCTACGACAGCGGCGTGCCCTATGTGAGCCCGGAGACGCTGATCCCGCTGGACAAGCGCGGCAACGGCGTGCTGGAGCAGTGCTGGTTCCAGTTCAACCTGCAGCCGCTGCGTACGCTGCAGGGCGACGTCTACGCGCTGATGGCCATCGTGATCGACCTGACCGAGCAGGTGCGCGCGCGCCACGCCGTGCAGGACCGCGCGGCGCAGCTGGAGAAGACCGTGCGCGCCCGCACGCGCCTGCTGCAGGATGCCAACCTGGCGATGGGCAATGCCAACGACGCGCTGAAGGCGGCGGTGGACCGCACGCGCAACGTGACCGAGATGGTGCCCGGCCGCATCGCCTACTGGGATGCCGACCTGCGCTGC
The DNA here is from genome assembly GCF_001422445.1 of Pseudorhodoferax sp. Leaf274. GTDB lineage: Bacteria > Pseudomonadota > Gammaproteobacteria > Burkholderiales > Burkholderiaceae_C > Pseudorhodoferax. The sequence goes on along the minus strand of NZ_LMNA01000027.1, from coordinate 7,738 downwards.
CAGTTCGCCAACCAGCGCTTTTGCGACTGGGTGGGCAAGCGGCCCGACGAGGTGCTGGGCCTGCAGGCGTCGGCGCTGTACTCGGCCGACACCCTGGAGCGCACGCGCCTGTTCGTCGAGGGCGCGCTGGCCGGCGTGCCGCAGCATTTCGAGACGCGCGCGGTGCGGCCCGACGGCAGCGTGGTCTACAGCCAGGTCGACTACGTGCCCGAGCGCTCCACCGCGCCACGGCGGCCGGGCTTCTACCTGATGTCCATCGACATCACGCCGCTCAAGGAGGCCGAGTTCGCGCTGCGCGACGCCAATGCCGACCTGGCCCGTTCGCGCGATGCCGCCGAGGCCGCCAGCCGCACCAAGAGCGCCTTCCTGGCCAACATGAGCCACGAGATGCGCACGCCGCTCAACGCCATCATCGGCATGACGCACCTGCTCTCGCACCGCGCCGCCGACGCCGACCAACTGCGCAAGCTGGGCCAGGTGGACACCGCGGCCAAGCACCTGCTGGGCCTGATCTCCGACGTGCTGGACCTGTCCAAGATCGAGGCGGGCAAGCTGGTGCTCGAGCGCAGCGACTTCCTGCTGGCCAACGCTGTGGACTGGGCGCTGGACATGGTGCGCGGCGCCGCCCAGGCCAAGGGGCTGGCGCTGCGGCGCGAGACCGCCGCCCTGCCGACCAGCGTGCGCGGCGACGCGATGCGGCTGTCGCAGATCCTCATCAACCTGCTGTCCAACGCCGTCAAGTTCACCGAGCGCGGCAGCGTGTCGCTGCGTGGCCACGTGCTGCAGATGCAGGCCGGCCGCTACCAGGTCTGCTTCGAGGTGCAGGACACCGGCGTGGGCATCGCGCCATCGCAGCAGGCCCACCTGTTCGGCGCCTTCGAGCAGGCCGACAGCTCGATCACGCGGCGCCATGGCGGCACCGGCCTGGGCCTGGCGCTGTCGCGCCAGCTGGCGCGCGCCATGGACGGCGATGCCGGCGTGGAAAGTCAGCCCGGCGTGGGCAGCACCTTCTGGTTCAACGTCTGGCTGGAGGATGCGCGCGGCGACGGCAGCTTCGCCGCGCTGGGCGCCGCCGCGCAGGACAGGCCCGTCCACATCGCCGACCTGGAGGAGCAGCTGCGCCGCCAGCACCGGGGCCGCAGCGTGCTGCTGGCCGAGGACAACGCCGTCAACCGCGAGGTCGGCGTGGCCCTGCTCGAGCACGTGGGCCTGCGCGTGGCCACCGCGGCCGACGGCGAGGAGGCCGTGGCCATGGTGCGCGCGGGCGGCCACGACCTCGTGCTCATGGACATGCAGATGCCGCGCATGGACGGCCTGGAGGCCACCCGCGCCATCCGCGCCGAGATGAACGCCGTGCCCATCGTGGCGATGACGGCCAACGCCTTCGTCAACGACCGCCATGCCTGCCTGCAGGCCGGCATGGACGACCACGTGGCCAAGCCCGTGAACCCCCGGCTGCTGTACGCCGCGTTGCTGCGCTGGCTGCCCGGGCCGGTGCGCTGAGCCGCGGACCGCACCGCGCCGGCAGGGCGGACCGGCGGGTTGCAATTCGCGCGAGAGTTGTTACAAATTCGGGGGATTACCCGACTGTCTGACGAGCGGGCTGGTATGACATGTTCGAGGCCGGGAACAGTTTTGCCACAACGAGAGGAGACCATGAACCACGCCATGATCCGCGCTGCAGCCCGCGCTGTCTGCGCCGCCACCGTATTGCTGGCCGGCAGTGCCGCCTGGGCCCAGCAGAAGGCCGAGGAGGAACCGGGCTGGGCCAAGGGCCGGCCCAAGACCGACACCGCCATGCGCATGGCGCCGGTGCCGGCCTTCCCGATCCCCACGGCCGTCGACCAGCTGCCCACCAAGAAGCTCAAGCTGCCGCCGGGCTTCAAGGTCGAGACCTTCGCCTCGGGCCTGCTCGACGCGCGCGGCCTGCGCCAGGGCGAGAAGGGCACCATCTTCGTCAGCACGCTGTTCGTGGGCAACAAGGTCTATGCGCTGCCGGCCGACGGCAAGGGCCAGGCCAAGACCATCATCGACAAGATGCCCTTCGCCACCGGCATCGAGTTTCACAAGGGTGCGCTGTACGTCGCCACCAACACGAAGATCCTGCGCTACGACAACGCCGAGGCCAACCTGGACAACCTGGGCGAGCCCAAGGTGCTCTACGACAAGCTGCCCGGCGGCACCGACCACAGCTGGAAGTACCTGCGCATCCGCGACGACAAGCTCTACTTCGCCATCGGCGCACCGTGCAACATCTGCGACCCGGGCGAGTACGCCAAGATCTACCGCATGAACCTGGACGGCACCGGCATGGAGACCGTGGCCGCGGGCGTGCGCAACACGGTGGGCTTCGACTTCAACCCCAAGGGCGGGCAGCTCTGGTTCACCGACAACGGGCGCGACTGGCTCAGCGAGGAGATCCCCAACGACGAGCTCAACGTGGTGACCGGGCCGAACCAGCACTTTGGCTACCCGTTCTGCCACCAGGGCAACATCTCCGATCCCGAGTTCGGCTGGGGCAAGGACTGCACGGGCAGCGAGTTCGCCAAGCCCGCGGCGCTGCTGGGCCCGCACGCCGGCTCGCTGGGGCTGAAGTTCTACACCGGCAAGATGTTCCCGGCCAAGTACCAGGGCGCCATGTTCATCGCGCGGCACGGCCCCTGGAACCGCACCGTGAAGTACGCCGACGTGTCCGTCGCCTGGCCCGACGGCAAGGGCGGCGCCAAGGTCGAGCCCTTCATGACGGGCTTTGTCGAGAACAACGGCTACCTCGGCCGGCCGGTGGACTTCATGGTGATGAAGGACGGCTCGCTGCTGGTCTCCGACGACCACGCGGGCGCGATCTACCGCATCACCTACGCCGGCAAATGACGCGCCGGGCCAGCCTGAAGCCAGCCCGGATCGCCCAGGCGCTGATGGCGCTGTTGCTGCCCCTGGCGGCGGCGGCCCAGCAGCCGCCCGCCGGTGGCAACGCCTACGCACAGCGCTATGCCGGCCTGTGCGCGGCCTGCCACGGCGCCAATGGCCGCAACGACATGGCGCTGACGCCCGCGCTGGCCGGCCAGCATTCGTTCTACGCGATCACGCAGCTGTTCCTGTTCCGCGAGGGCCGGCGCAGCAACGAGGCCATGACGGCGATCGCCAAGACCCTCAACGACGCCGACCTGCGCGGCTTCTCCGAATACATCGCCAGCTTGCCGCCCGTGCCGGCGCCGCCGCCGGCCACGCCGCCCGAAGCGGCGCGCATGGCCAGGGGCCAGTCGCTCGCGCAGGAACACAAGTGCTTCGCCTGCCACGGCGCCGACCTGTCCGGCGGCCAGCAGGTGCCGCGCATCGCGCAGCAGCGCGAGGACTACCTGCAGATGACGCTGCAGGAGTTCAAGTCCGGCAAGCGCCCCGGCTACACCATGGCCATGGGCGAGGCCGTGGGCCGCATCCCGGTCGAGGACCTGGACACGCTGGCGTACTTCATTGCGCGCTTTGCGCCTGGGACGCCGGTGCGCAAGTAGGTGACGGTCGAGCGCTTTCGGCCAGTAGCGGACATCGGTTGCAGGGGCCGCCAACGACAGCTTCGCCTCGCTGCGGACCTTGAAATCCCAGCTGTGGTGCTGGCACTCGTGATGCATGCCGCTCATGAAAACCGCGTACGTTAAATCTGGCACCAATAGCTTTGGGCGCCTATGCGGGGTAGTGCTCAAATCGGCGTCGGCGCGAACATTCGTGGCACGCTTTGGTGTCATTCACGGCACTCAATCCTTGCAACAGCCGGTACCGGGAAATGCTCGTAAACCGAGGGACTTAAACCGGTTCGCTCAGCGAACAGGCGTTCGAGATCTTCGAGGCTTTGCCGGCGGGCTGCGGGCATCGTCGCTCCACGTGCGCCAGGGGCTAGCAGTGAAGAGCGCGTACCACCATTCGTGTCCACGCACCGCGACACGCTCGCCGATCTGCAGGAAGCTCGCAAGGAAAGGAAAAAGCACGTAGTCGACGATGGACAGGGGCCCCTGCCTAAATCCGTAGTAGCCAACCACAAACAGCGCGAGCGCCAGCAGTGCACCGCTGCCATCCAGCTTCAGTCGCGTGCTAAGTGCCACCGATGATCGGGGGCGGCTGGTCGTTGGGGCGTTACGCCGCCTCCACCCGGTGCCAACAAGGACAGGGAGCGCGGCGAAAAAGAGGAGATGACCTGTGGTCGGGGGGCGGGCGGCGGCTGCGCCTGTGTGAGGCAGGTCTGGCGGGTTGGCTTGCCTCAGAACGTAGCGGCGAACCCCAAAGTAGGCTGTCAGGGTCACCACGCTCAGGTAGACGAACAGATTCCCGCCAACGTCGAGGAAGCCATCGGCCACCTGCCGATAGCGGCCGTCGAAGGCGAGCAGGTTGTCCAATGCCATGGCATGGGCGTGGACCCCGGGAAGTCGGCCGTGGACTGGCGAAAGCACGTGGTCGGAACCTAGGGCAGAGTCTTCGCCGACCATGACGATGCGGCCCTTGATCGCCTTGCCCAGCTCCTCCTCGTTGAAGAACTCTCCGTTGAATGAGCGCAGCGGAACGACTCGGTGGAAAGGGCACAGCTGAGGCTTGTACACCAGCGAAACGCCCGGAACACTTGCCCATCCCAGATCCGCGCGGCACAAGCTGACGGTGCCGACCTCCGCCGCTCTCCTCATGATCCGCTCGTTGCTCTCGTGGCCGGATGCCGGCCAGATCACAGCCATCGGCCGCGACTGCTTCTCGCTGCACCGATGGGGCTGAAGGTGGCAGTAGATGGACGCTGCTGCAGACCCAGGCTTCGATGTCTGTAGGTCGGGAACATTTGGACCCAGAAGAACCGGATAGCGCCATTGCAGTTGATCCACGTTGTCCGGCGTGATGTGCGCATGAACGAACGTGACGCAGCTCTTGCCGGCCGTGCCTGGGCCGCCGGAGGAATGCGGCCTCAGCACGCTCGAGTTCAACAGCGCCTGTTCGACCCGGGACCGGATCTTGCCCGTGAACGCGACGAACACACGGACATCCTGCTGTGCTGCCCTGCAAACGGCGTCGATGAAGGGCTGGATGTCCTCGCGGCGCCTGTTGTTCAGGAACGCAAAGTCCAAGAACAGCGCGCGAGGCTTGAGGCTGACGATGGCGTCGATGCGATTGGCTAGAAAGTCGGCAGGAAGCGGGAGGTCAACAAAGAACGACTGCAGATCCCTTTCTGCGACGGTGATGACGGTGATGTCCTCTGCAGCCTTTTCTGGATACGGCAGAAACGGCAGTAGGACCCTCGCTGCGGCTCGTTGCATGGACCCGGTCGGCAGGATGCTCCCCAGTACCCAGCCAAAGCCGACGCCGATGACGACCGTCACAGCGGCTACCCACAGGTTCCACCGCAGCCGCGTGCGGTTCAGCTGAAGCATGCTAGGCCGCCGCTCAGATCTTCAGTGCCTTTTCGCAGGCCGAACGCATCTGGGCCTCGTTGCGGCGGCAATCTTCCAGGACCGATGCGGCCTCGTCCTTGAGACCCACGCGCGAGTACCAGGAAATCAGCCGAGGATAGGCCGATGGCGCGTTCTGGAAGTCACGCAAAGCCTTTCGGCCGATGGCAGCGAGTTCCTTCGGGTTGCGGCCAGAGTAAAACTGCGCGGACGACTCGACAGAGTTCCAGATGGGCTCGCTAGCCGCAAGGCTCCGCCTCAAAGCTGGCTCGCGTTCAGCAGGACGCGCTTTGGCTTGCGCTTCGAAAAGCAAGTAGTTAGGTAAGGCGTGCGACGCTATCGGCCCGCCGCTCGTCAGCTTGCGCAAGGCGGCAACCGCGGCCGCTGGCTGCAACGCAAGGATCTGGCTCCGTGCCCGGAAGGCCTCCCGGTAGCCGTCGAGGGTGCCCTTGACGTCAGGCATGGTCATTACCTGGCGATGGCTTGTGACTTGAGCATCCGGCGCGTCGATGTTGTCGTTGTAAGCCTTCTCGATGTAGCCGTTGAGCTCGCGCAGCCGGTTCGTGCCGTCCTCGTGGCTGCGTCCCACATCTTCAAGCAAGTCCTTGAGCGCCCCGTCGGCGGCTTTGCGCACGGACGCCTCGACCTTTCCTTGCGCGGCAAGGGCATCGATGGTCGCCTGGCGTTGTGAAGCCAACTCCTGACGGACCGCGCGCTGCTGATCGTCGTAGGCCGCAACCTTGGCCAGCCAAGCCTGCATGCCGTCCGAGAAGCTGTACCCGGCGCGCATCAAGAGGTCCGTGCCGAGCCTGTCGGCTTCGGCTTCCTGGCGGCGCCCCCACGCCGGATGAAGCGCCCGGTCGTTGAGTTTGACCAGGAAGTTCATTTTGTCGAGCGTGGCTTTCTGGGATGGCGTCAGCGCTTTGCCGCCGCCGAAATCTCCCTCCATGGCGCGGTCTAGCGCGTTGCGCACCATGGCCGTGTCTTCGAAATACGACATGGCTTGCTTCGTGAACCGGCCAAACCAACTGCTGTCGTGGTGGCGCAGCAGCACATGGGAGAGTTCGTGGGCGAGCAGCGCCGCAAGTTGGTCCTCGTTGTCCAGATTGCGGAAGTACCCCAGCGACACATAAACATTGCCGTCGGCCGTGGCCGCTGCATCGAGCTGATCGTTCGCGACCACGTAAACCTTGCCGGGAATCTGAGAGGCTCCGCTTGCGCTCTTGAGCTTCTCCAAAACCGCATTGGCGTATTGCGTCAGACGTGGCACCGCGACGATGCCGTGGCTGACCCGCATGTTGGCGATGTCGCGCTCGTCCCCAATGGCCTCGTTTGATTTTGCGTACGGGCAGGGTGGGAGCTTACTGATCATGGGTTTGGCATCGAGCCCCTCGGCCATATCCCGTGTTTTCTCCCACATGGTCGACAGCGCACCGGCATCGCAGGCGGGACGCTTTGTCTGCTCAGATGAATTTGAGCCGGTGGTCGTCGCGGCGCAGCCGCTAAGAATAGCGGCCAGCGCGGCGGCTGCGAAGGCTGTCTGATGCATCGTCGCGCGGGACTGCGGGGTCACTTGGACGCGGCCTGGCGGCAGTTTGCGTTGGCGTGGCGCGTGCCGGCGGAGATGATGGTGTTGGGGTCCACCGTGCTGCACTCTATATCCACCTTTGCAGCCTCCTTCATACGGTGGGACTTGATCCAGTACTCCCGGTCCTGGTAGACGATCCGGGAAGCGTTGCCGACCCTTTCTGCACGCGTGACGCTCACCCCTGGCGGCAGGGTTTCAGGCTTTGCACGCTGTTCGAAGCGTTGGTCCTGGTAAAGCTCGACCGTGACACCAGTGACCGGTTCAAGCTGAACCGCGAACGACAGTGGTACCAACCCGAACATCAGTGCAAACCCCGAGAACGCCCCTCTAGCCATGGTTTCCCCTGCCCTCGAAACAAGTGTTGAGGAATTCTGTGCGATTTGCCACTAATGTCACAAGCTCCGTTACATATCTGGCCGATGCGTCCCCGCGCCCTTGCACCGCGGGCAGCCTACCGAAGCGCGTGCAGGAGCATGTGGCGCTAGTTGTAGTTTCTCAGGACGTTGTTCCCGTCAAAGCCGAGTCTGGAGGCGGGAGGTTGGTGCGAGACGGCGGAGTGCGGCCGATGGAAGTTGTAGTGCTGCATCCAGGGCTGCAACTCAGCCGTTCGGACGTCTGGCAGGCCTTCTGCGCGCTAATCGTGCACCCCAAGACGCAGGAGCGCATCCTGGGCCTGCTGAACACCGGCAAGAAGACGCAGGAGCGCATCCTGGGCCTGCTGAACACCGGCAAG
>NZ_LMNA01000026.1 GCF_001422445.1 Pseudorhodoferax sp. Leaf274 | reverse complement strand
ATGGCAAAAGAGAAATTCGCGCGGACCAAGCCGCACGTGAACGTCGGCACGATCGGCCACGTGGACCACGGCAAGACCACGCTGACGGCAGCGATCACGACCGTTCTGGCGGCCAAGTTCGGCGGCCAGGCCAAGGCCTACGACCAGATCGACGCGGCTCCCGAAGAAAAGGCCCGCGGCATCACGATCAACACCGCGCACGTCGAGTACGAAACCGCCACGCGCCACTACGCCCACGTGGACTGCCCCGGCCACGCCGACTACGTCAAGAACATGATCACCGGTGCCGCCCAGATGGACGGCGCCATCCTGGTGTGCTCGGCCGCCGACGGCCCGATGCCCCAGACCCGTGAGCACATCCTGCTGGCCCGCCAGGTCGGCGTGCCCTACATCATCGTGTTCCTGAACAAGTGCGACATGGTGGACGACGCCGAACTGCTCGAGCTCGTCGAAATGGAAGTGCGCGAACTGCTGGACAAGTACGAATTCCCCGGCGACGACACCCCCATCATCCACGGCTCGGCCAAGCTCGCCATCGAAGGCGACAAGGGCGACCTGGGCGARGGCGCCATCCTGAAGCTGGCCGACGCGCTGGACAGCTACATCCCCACGCCCGAACGCGCCATCGACGGCGCCTTCCTGATGCCCGTGGAAGACGTGTTCTCCATCTCCGGCCGCGGCACCGTCGTGACCGGCCGTGTCGAGCGCGGCATCATCAAGGTCGGTGAAGAAATCGAGATCGTGGGCATCAAGGCCACGGCCAAGACCATCTGCACCGGCGTGGAAATGTTCCGCAAGCTGCTGGACCAAGGCCAGGCAGGCGACAACGTCGGCATCTTGCTGCGCGGCACCAAGCGCGAAGAAGTCGAGCGCGGCCAAGTGCTGTGCAAGCCCGGCTCGATCAAGCCGCACACGCACTTCACCTCCGAGGTGTACGTGCTGTCCAAGGACGAAGGTGGCCGTCACACGCCGTTCTTCAACAACTACCGCCCGCAGTTCTACTTCCGCACGACGGACGTGACCGGCGCCATCAGCCTGCCCGAAGGCAAGGAAATGGTCATGCCTGGCGACAACGTGTCGATCACCGTCAAGCTGATCAACCCGATCGCCATGGAAGAAGGCCTGCGCTTCGCCATCCGCGAAGGCGGCAAGACGGTTGGCGCCGGCGTGGTCGCCAAGATCATCGATCTTCCCCCCGCCGCCGCGCAGNCTCCCCGCGGTGGAACGCGATCGACTCGGCGCTCTCGGTCATGCCTGGCGACAACGTGTCGATCACCGTCAAGCTGATCAACCCGATCGCCATGGAAGAAGGCCTGCGCTTCGCCATCCGCGAAGGCGGCAAGACCGTCGGCGCCGGCGTGGTCGCCAAGATCATCGAGTGAGCGGAGCGAGCACCATGAGCAACAAGCAAAAGATCCGCATCCGCCTGAAGGCTTTCGATTACAAGCTGATCGACCAGTCCGCAGCCGAGATCGTCGACACCGCCAAGCGCACCGGCGCCATCGTCAAGGGTCCCGTGCCCCTGCCGACGCGCATGAAGCGTTTCGACATCCTGCGCTCGCCGCACGTCAACAAGACCAGCCGCGACCAGTTCGAGATCCGCACGCACCAGCGCCTGATGGACATCGTCGATCCGACGGACAAGACCGTCGACGCGCTGATGAAGCTGGACCTGCCGGCTGGCGTGGACGTCGAGATCAAGCTGCAATAAACACAGCCTGATCGACTCTCTATGGCCCGGAGTTGCCGTTTCGGCGACTCCGGGCTATAATTTTTGGCTCTGCCCGTTTTGGGTGGGGAATCATCAACCATCTTTCGCATACGTCTCTTCGGAGAACGCCTTGGCCAATTGCAGTTGAGGCGGCGAGAGTTACGGAGAAAACAATGAGTCAAAGCAACTCCCTCGGGTTGCTGGGGCGCAAGGTTGGGATGATGCGTTTGTTCACCGACGACGGCGATGCAGTGCCCGTCACGGTGGTCGACGTGTCCAACAACCGCGTGACCCAGGTCAAGACCCAAGAGAACGACGGCTACGTCGCTCTGCAAGTGACGTTCGGCGCACGCCGTGCATCGCGCGTGACCAAGCCGCAAGCCGGCCACCTTGCCAAGGCAGGCGTGGAAGCCGGTGAAATCATCCAGGAATTCCGCGTGACGGCCGACGCCGCTGCGAAGTTCGCAGCCGGCGCAACCCTGCCCGTCGCTGAGCTCTTCACCGTGGGCCAGAAGGTGGACGTGCAGGGCACGACCATCGGCAAGGGCTTCACCGGCACCATCAAGCGTCACCATTTCGGTTCGCAGCGCGCGTCGCACGGTAACAGCCGTTCGCACAACGTGCCGGGCTCGATTTCCATGGCGCAGGATCCGGGCCGCGTGTTCCCGGGCAAGAAGATGTCGGGCCACCTCGGCGACGACACCGTCACCACCCAAAACCTCGACGTGATCCGCGTCGACGAAGCCCGTCAGCTGCTGATGATCCGTGGCGCCGTGCCCGGCTCCAAGGGCGGTTTCGTCACGGTGCGTCCGGCCATCAAGGCCAAGACTGAAAAGGGAGCGAACTGATGCAGCTCGAACTCCTGAACGACCAAGGCCAGGCCGCGTCCAAGGTGGACGTGCCCGACACCGTGTTCGGTCGTGACTACAACGAAGATCTGGTGCACCAGATCGTCGTGGCCTACCGCGCCAACGCCCGCCAGGGCACGCGTGCGCAGAAGGACCGCGAGCAGGTCAAGCACTCGACCAAGAAGCCTTTCAAGCAAAAGGGTACGGGTCGCGCACGTGCCGGTATGACGTCCTCGCCGCTGTGGCGTGGGGGCGGTCGGATTTTCCCGAACATGCCGGACGAGAACTTCACGCAGAAGATCAACAAGAAGATGTACCGCGCCGGCATGGCGTCCATCTTCTCGCAGCTGGCCCGCGAAGGCCGCCTGGCTGTCGTTGAATCGCTGACGGTGGATTCGCCCAAGACCAAGGCACTGGCCACGCGCCTGAAGGCCTTGAACCTGGCCTCTTCGGTCATGGTCATCGCCGACGAAGTCGACGAGAACCTGTACCTGGCCTCCCGCAACCTGGCCAACGTGCTGGTTGTCGAGCCGCGCTACGCCGACCCCGTGTCGCTGGTGCATTACAAGAAGGTTCTGGTGACCAAGGCCGCCATGGACAAACTCAAGGAGATGTTCGCATGAGCTCCTCCAAGACGACTCAATTCGACGAAGGCCGTCTGATGCAGGTGCTGGTTGCACCTGTCGTCTCCGAGAAGGCCACCATGGTCGCCGAGAAGTCCAACGCGGTCACCTTCAAGGTGCTGCAGGACGCGACCAAGCACGAGATCAAGGCCGCAGTGCAACTGCTGTTCAAGGTCGAGGTCAAGGGCGTGTCCGTGGTCAACACCAAGGGCAAGACCAAGCGCTTCGGCAAGTCCATCGGCCGCCGGGACAATGTGCGCAAGGCGTACGTGACCCTGCAACCGGGCCAGGAACTCCAACTGACCGGGGAGGCTGCATAACATGGCCGTCATCAAGATGAAGCCCACCTCGCCAGGCCGTCGCGGCATGGTGAAGGTGTCGCGCACGCACCTGCACAAGGGTGCTGCGCACGCGCCGCTGCTGGAGCCGCAATTCCAGAAGGCCGGCCGCAACAACAACGGTCATATCACGACCCGTCACAAGGGTGGTGGCCACAAGCACCACTACCGTGTGGTGGACTTCGTGCGCAACAAGGACGGCATTCCGGCCAAGGTCGAACGCATCGAGTACGACCCGAACCGTTCCGCCCACATCGCGCTCGTGTGCTACGCCGACGGCGAACGCCGCTACATCATTGCCCCGCGCGGCGTTGAAGTCGGCGCCACGCTGCTGTCGGGCGCCGAAGCCCCGATCCGTGCTGGCAACACGCTGCCGATCCGCAACATCCCCGTCGGTTCGACGATCCACTGCATCGAGCTGCAGCCGGGCAAGGGTGCGCAGATCGCGCGTTCCGCCGGTGCTTCGGCCACGCTGCTGGCCCGCGAGTCCGCCTACGCCCAGGTGCGTATGCGTTCGGGCGAAGTGCGCAAGATCCACATCGAGTGCCGCGCCACCATCGGTGAAGTCGCCAACGAAGAGCACAGCCTGCGCCGTCTGGGCAAGGCCGGTGCCACCCGGTGGCAAGGCATCCGTCCGACCGTTCGTGGCGTCGTCATGAACCCGGTGGACCACCCGCACGGTGGTGGTGAAGGCAAGACCGGTGAAGGTCGCCATCCTGTCGACCCGTGGGGCAACCTGACCAAGGGCTACCGCACCCGCAACAACAAGCGCACGCAGGTGATGATCGTGTCGCGTCGCAAGAAGTAAGGGATAGCACATGACCCGCTCTCTCAAAAAGGGTCCCTTTGTGGACCATCACCTGGTTGCCAAGGCCGACAAGGCCGTGACCACCAAGGACAAGAAGCCGATCAAGACCTGGTCGCGTCGCTCCATGATCCTGCCCGAGTTCATCGGTCTGACGATCGCCGTGCACAACGGCAAGCAGCACGTTCCGGTCTACATCACCGACCAGATGGTCGGTCACAAGCTGGGCGAGTTCGCACTGACCCGTACGTTCAAGGGTCACCCTGCGGACAAGAAAGTCCAGAAGAAGTAAGGAATGACCATGGAAACACGTGCAGTCCTGCGGGGTGTCCGTCTGTCGGTCGACAAGGGTCGTCTGGTGGCGGACCTGATCCGCGGCAAGAAGGTGGATCAAGCGCTGAACACGCTGCAATTCACGCAGAAGAAGGCCGCTGTCATCATCAAGAAGGTGCTGGAGTCCGCGATCGCGAACGCCGAGCACAACGACGGTGCCGACATCGACGAGCTCAAGGTCAAGACCATCTATGTCGAGCAAGGTGCCACGCTGAAGCGTTTCACCGCGCGCGCCAAGGGCCGTGGCAACCGCATCAGCAAGCCGACGTGCCATGTGTACGTGACGGTTGGCAACTAAGAAGTCTGGAAAGCTATGGGACAGAAAATCCATCCGACCGGCTTCCGCCTTGCGGTGAGCCGCAACTGGTCCAGCCGTTGGTACGCCAGCAACAATGACTTCGCCGGCATGCTGGCCGAAGACATCAAGGTGCGTGAGTACCTGAAGGCCAAGCTGAAGAACGCGTCGGTTTCGCGCGTGCTGATCGAGCGCCCCGCCAAGAACGCCCGCATCACGATCTTCTCGGCACGTCCGGGCGTCGTGATCGGTAAGAAGGGCGAGGACATCGAGAACCTCAAGCGCGAACTGGCCAAGCAGCTGGGCGTGCCGGTGGCAGTCAACATCGAAGAGGTGCGCAAGCCCGAGATCGATGCCAAGCTGATCGCCGACAGCATCACCCAGCAGCTGGAAAAGCGCATCATGTTCCGCCGCGCCATGAAGCGCGCGATGCAGAACGCGATGCGTCTGGGCGCCCAGGGCATCAAGATCATGTCCGCCGGCCGCTTGAACGGCATCGAGATTGCCCGTACCGAGTGGTACCGCGAAGGCCGTGTGCCCCTGCACACGCTGCGCGCAGACATCGACTACGGTGTGTCGGAAGCCAAGACCACCTACGGCGTCATCGGCGTCAAGGTCTGGGTCTACAAGGGCGACACCCTGGGCCGTGGCGATGCACCCGCAGTGCAGGAGCCGCGTGCCGAGGAAGAGCGTCGTCCGCGTGGCCCGCGCCGAGATGGCCGCCCGGGTGACCGTCCTGCCAACCGCGGCCCGCGCCGCGACGGTGGCGAGCGCCCCAACGAAACCGCAGGCGCAAATGCGCCGAAATCTACCGTTCAGCGCGTCCGCAAGGTAGCCGCGCCTGCAGCTCCGGCTGCTGACGGTAAAGGAGAGTAATCATGTTGCAACCCGCTCGCCGCAAGTACCGCAAAGAGCAAAAGGGCCGTAACACGGGCATCGCCACGCGTGGCAGCTCGGTCGCCTTCGGCGATTTCGGCCTGAAGTGCACCGACCGTGGCCGCCTGACGGCACGCCAGATCGAGTCGGCCCGTCGTGCGATTTCCCGCCACGTCAAGCGTGGTGGCCGCATCTGGATCCGTGTGTTCCCGGACAAGCCCATCTCGCAAAAGCCCGCCGAAGTCCGGATGGGTAACGGCAAGGGCAACCCCGAGTACTACGTGGCCGAAATCCAGCCCGGCAAGATCGTGTTCGAAATCGTCGGCGTTCCCGAAGAGCTCGCACGCGAAGCGTTCCGCCTGGCTGCCGCCAAGCTGCCGCTGCGCACGACCTTCGTGACGCGCATGATTGGCCAATGAGCGAGGAGACCTGAATGTCCAAGATCACGGAATCCCGCAAGAACCTGCAAGCCAAGGACGCAGCCGGCCTCGAAGCCGAAGTCAAGGCACTGCAGAAGGCCCATTTCGGTCTGCGCATGCAAAAGGGCACGCAGCAGCTGAACAACACCTCGACGCTGCGCAGCACGCGTCGTGAGATCGCGCGCGCCAAGACCATCCTGGCCCAGAAGCGCAGCGCCGATGCGGCCGCCAAGTAAGGAGTAGCACCATGACGGAAGCCAAACCCTCCCTCAAGCGCACCCTGATCGGCAAGGTCGTCAGCGACAAGCGCGCCAAGACGGTGACGGTGCTGATCGAGCGCCGCGTCAAGCACGAGCTTTACGGCAAGATCGTGGCCCGCTCCAGCAAGTACCACGCTCATGACGAAAAGAGCGAGTTCAAGCTGGGCGACACCATCGAGATCACCGAAAGCCGGCCGATCTCCAAGACCAAGACCTGGGTCGCGACCCGCCTGGTCCAGAAGGCCCCCGAGCTTTGATGGCTTGCCGGTGACCCCGGCAAACCCACCCTGAAAACGGCCCACAATGTGGGCCGTTTTTGTTTTTCACCACAGAGGAGAGAGCACCATGATCCAAGTCGGCGACACCCTTCCGTCCGCCACCCTGATGGAATATTCCGAGGTCGAAGGCGAAGGCTGCAGCATCGGCCCCAACCCGGTCGACGTGGCCAAGGCCAGCGCGGGCAAGACGATTGCCTTGTTCGCGCTGCCAGGTGCCTTCACGCCGACCTGCTCGGCCAAGCACGTGCCGGGATATGTCGAGAGCCAGGCCGCATTGCAGGCTGCCGGCGTGGACGAGATCTGGTGCGTGAGCGTGAACGATGCTTTTGTGATGGGTGCCTGGGCGCGCGACCAGAAGACGGCCGGCAAGGTCCGTATGCTGGCCGACGGCAGTGCCGATTTCGCCAAGGCCACCGGCCTGACGCTGGACCTGACGGCCCGTGGCATGGGCCTGCGCAGCAACCGCTACTCGATGCTCGTGAAGGATGGCAAGGTGGCGGCGCTGAACGTCGAAGCGCCCGGCAAGTTCGAGGTCAGCGACGCGGCCACGCTGCTCAAGCAAGCCCAGGGCTGATGGCCGCCGGGCCGAGCGCGATCAGAGCTCGGCCTTGAGGTAGTGCGCGCCCGCGATCGGGTTGTGGTAGTAGGGCGGCACTTCCTCGAACCCCAGTTCCTCATAGAGGGCTCGCGCGGCCTCCATGTCGTCCAGCGTGTCGAGCAGCACGCAGCCGTAGCCGGCGCGCCGTCCTGCATCCAAGGCCTGCTCGGCCAGCAGGCGGCCCAGGCCGAAGCCGCGAAAGGCCTTGCGCACGTACAAACGCTTCATCTCGCAGGCGTTGGCGTAGTCCGTGTCGTCCAGCGGTCGCAGGGCGCAGCAACCGGCGACGGCATCGTCCACCAGGGCCAGCAGCAAAGTTCCGCGGGGCGCGGCGTAGACGCCTGGGAGTGAGGCCAGTTCGGCGTCGAACTGCTGGAACTGCAGGTCGATGCCGAGGCTGGCGGCGTATTCGGAGAAGATCTCACGCGTGGCATCCAGCAACGTGGGTTCGTCGGGCTGGATGATGCAGATCGTTGGCATCGGCAGGCGGGCGGTCGAAGGCACGGCCCAGTGTAGCGACTCCTGCGCATGTGCCCGTACCGGGCGTGGGCGGGTCAGTGCGGCAGTCAGGCCTCGGCCAGCAGCTTCTCGATCAGGCGGTGCAGTTCCGCGAAGTCAGGCTCGCCCACATAGCGCTTGACGATCTCCCCGCGCTTGTTCACGACAAAGGTCGTGGGCGTGAGCTGGATGTCGCCCCAGGCCCGGGCCACGCTGCCGGTGTTGTCGATGGCCACGCGAAACGGCAGTTTGCGCGTCTCGGCGAAGTTCACCACATAGCTCGGCGGGTCGTACTGCATCGCCACGGCGAGGGTGTCGTAACCCTGGGCCTGGTACTTGTCGTGCGTCGCGACGATCTGCGGCATCTCTGCCACGCAGGTCACGCAGCTCGTGGCCCAGAAGTTGACCAGCGTGACGCGGCCCCGTAGCGCCTGCGTGTCCAGCGTGCTGCCGTCCAGCAGCACGTAGCGGGCATCCGGCGCCGGCGTGGGCGCGGCCATCGCACGGTAGCCGAGTGCGCCGGCGGTCAGCACGATGGCGACCAGTGCGAGGGAGTAGATCTTTTTCATGGCAGTAGGGGGTGGACCGGGAGAGCGACTCGGCAATGGCTGAAAAGTTCGGTGGACATACCCGCTTCAGCGCGCGTGCGACCGTGACAGGCCATACAGCAGCGTGCTCGCCAGCTGGCTGCGCAGATTGTGCAGGGTCAGGCTGTCTTCGCGCATCCATGCGGTCAGCGAAATGCTGGCCGCGTCTTGCGCGATCTCGATCCATGGGATGTCGGGTGCATCCGTCAGCAGGTTCGACTGCAGGCGCCGCGCCGCAGCGTCGATGTTGCGCGCATCCACCAGAACGATGTCAGCCCGGGTCTGTGCGAACTGGCGTTGCGCGGCGGATCCGGTGGCCACCCAGTCGACCTGCGCGCCCAGGCTTTCGCACACATGCTCGACCTCCTGGCGCACCGCCTCGTGCCGCGTGATCAGCAACACGCGCTGGTGCTGCAGCGGGACGGCCGCGCTGCCCACCAGCGCATCCTGGCTGGTCAGCAGATCGCCGGGCAGCGGGTCGGCGGCGACCGCGTGCAACTGCTGCAAGCCCAACGTCAGGACCGTGTCATCGCCCTGGCTTTGCCGCGCCAGCCGCGCACCGGCCGCACGCGCCAGCGCCTGCAGCAGGTGCCAGGTCAGGCGCTGGCGCGTGTCCGGCCCGGTCTGCGCGGTGCTATCGGGGCTCAGACGCAGGCGCAGCAGGGCGATCCCCATGTCGCCCGAGGGCTCGAGGGAGACCGCCAGGCGGTGGTCGGGCCGCATGCACCAGGCAATGGCGGTATCGACCAGGCGCTGCAGCAGTTCGGCGTCGGTGCCCACCCACACGGGCAATGAGGTCTGCTGCCGCACCTGCACCCGGTGGTGCTGCAGGCCGGGCATCTGCCGCGCCAGGGCCTGCGACACGAAGATGTCCAGGCGTTGCGGTGCGCCAACGGCGGCTCTCGGCTGTTCGTCCAGCGCGGCCAGCTGCAGGCTCTGCTGCGCGACCTGGAGTCCATCCTCCACCGCGGCACGGAGCCGCTGCAGCTGGGCGCGCGAGATCTTGCCGCTGCGCAGGAACTCCTGGACGATGCCATGCGCCTGTTCCATCGGCGGGCCGAGCGCGTCGCCGACGGCGCCGGCCAGGCCCGCACCGGCGCGCGTGGTCCCTGCCGCCATTGCGGGCGGGTGGGAAGGCGGTGGCGGCATGCCAGGCATGCCTGGATCGGGGCCTAGGTCGTGCGTCATGGGGAGCAGTTCAGTTTACTGGGCCAGGCGCGCGGCGAGAGCGCTCGATAATTCCGGCATGTCGTGCCCCCGTCCCTGGCCTGCCGCGCTGCTGGCGGCCTCGCTGCTGGCCTGCAGCCCTGCGCTGAACTGGCGGCAAGTCCGCATCGACGGCATGGCGATGCGCATGCTGCTGCCGTGCAAGCCCGACCGGGCGGAGCGGGAGGTGGCGATGGGCGGGCGCAGCATGCCGCTGCGTATGCTGGGCTGCGATGCAGATGGCGCCACCTTCGCGGTCTCGCATGTGCAGGTGCCCGCTGCCGATCCGTCCAATCCGTCCGATTCTTCCGCGCTGCTGGAGGGCTGGAAGTCCGCCGTGCTGGCCCATGTGCACGCCAGCGGCGTGGTGGAGCAGGCCTGGGCTCCGGCCGGTGCACAGCCCGGCGCCGCTGCCATGCGCGTGCAGGCACAGGGCCGCGGGGCCGATGGCGCTGCCGTTGCATTGCAGGCCGTCTGGTTCGCCGTGGCCGACCCTGCAGGCCTGCATCTTGTGCATGCTGTGGTATTGGCGCCGCAAGCGCGAGCCGAGGCGGCAGAGACCTTTTTCTCGAGCTTCGCGCCCGCACCATAATCCCGCAGTCATGACAGGCATCCTGATCGTCGCCCATGCGCCGCTGGCGCACGCTTTGCGCCAATGCGCGCTGCACGTATTTCCCGACTGCGAGCGTGGCGTGCAGGCACTGGACGTGCAGCCCCACGTGTCTCCGGACGAGACCTTCGGCGCGGCCCGCATCGCCATGGAGCAGATGGGCAACGTGCCCGTGCTGGTGCTGACCGACGTGTTTGGCGCCACGCCCTGCAACGTGGCACAGCGGCTGGTCGATGGCGTGCGCAGCAAGCTGGTGGCGGGCGTCAACCTGCCCATGCTGCTGCGCACGGTCAGCTACCGGCACGAGCCGCTGGAAGGGCTTGTCGCGCGCGCCTTGGTGGGAGGGACACAAGGGGTCATGCAGGTGGCGATCACGGCGCCGCAGAACCAGGCAAGGAAGAGGAATGATCAAAGCCACCACGAGCATCAACAATAAGCTCGGGCTGCACGCCCGCGCGTCCGCCAAGCTGACCAAGCTGGCGGGCAGCTTTCCCTGCGAAGTCTGGATCGCCAAGGGCGAGCGGCGCGTGAATGCCAAGAGCATCATGGGCGTCATGATGCTGGCAGCCGGCTTGGGCAGCACCGTGGTCATCGACACCGAGGGGCCGCAGGAGCAGGAAGCCATCGACGCCGTCCTGGCCTTGATCGCCGACAAGTTCGGCGAAGCCGAGTGATCGCATCGATGCGGAGCGTGCGGTGACGTTCTCCCTGCATGGCCTGCCGGTCGCCCGCGGCGTCGCCATCGGCCGTGCGGTGCTGATGGCATCGAGCCGCGTCGATGTTGCGCACTACTTCATCGAGCCCGAACGCGTCGCTGGCGAGATCGACCGGCTGCGCGCGGGCCGCAATGCCGTCATCGATGAACTGCACCGGCTGCAGCTCAGCGTGGCCCAGATGGGGCCGAACGATGCGCCGCACGAGCTCTCGGCGATGTTGGACGTGCACCTCATGCTGCTGCAGGACGAGGCGCTGACCAGCGGCGTCAAGCACTGGATCACCGAACGGCTCTACAACGCCGAATGGGCGCTGACCACGCAGCTGGAAATCATCGCGCGCCAGTTCGACGAGATGGAGGACGAGTACCTGCGCGAGCGCAAGGCCGACCTCGAGCAGGTGGTCGAGCGCATCCTGCGCTACATGAAGGGAGTGGCTTCGCCCGTCGCGCCGCCGACCGCGCCGCGCCGCAAGACCCAACAGGACCTGCTGCTGGACGACACGGTGGACGTGCCGCTGGTGCTGATCGCGCACGACCTGTCGCCGGCCGACATGCTGCAGTTCAAGCAGAGCGTGTTCGCAGGCTTCGTCACCGATGTCGGCGGCAAGACTTCGCACACAGCCATCGTGGCGCGCAGCATGGACATCCCGGCCGTCGTCGGCGCGCGCACGGCGAGCCAGCTGGTGCGCCAGGACGACTGGGTCATCATCGATGGCGATGCCGGCGTGGTCATCGTCGACCCCTCGGCCATCATCCTGGCCGAGTACGGCTTCAAGCAGCGCCAGGGCGAACTCGAGCGCGAACGCCTGGCGCGCCTGCGCCATACGCCGGCGGTCACGCTGGACGGCGAGCGCATCGAGCTCCTGGCCAACATCGAGATGCCGGACGACGCGCCTGGCGCGTTCAAGGGCGGTGCCGCAGGGGTCGGCCTGTTCCGCAGCGAGTTCCTGTTCATGGGGCGCCAGGGCCATCTGCCCGACGAGGAAGAGCAGTACCAGGCCTACCGCCGTGCCGTGCTGGGCATGGAGGGCCTGCCTGTCACGATCCGCACCGTCGACGTCGGGGCCGACAAGCCACTGGACCGCTCGACCAAGGACGAGGCGCACCTGAACCCGGCGCTCGGCCTGCGTGCGATCCGCTGGAGCCTGGCCGATCCTGCGATGTTCCGCACCCAGCTGCGGGCCATCCTGCGGGCGGCCGTGCATGGTCCGGTGCATTTGCTGATCCCCATGCTGGCCCACGGCAGCGAGATCCGGCAGACGCTGTCGCTGATCGACTTCGCGCGCGCCGAGCTGGACAACCGCGGCGCAGCGCATGGTTCCGTGCAATTGGGCGCCATGATCGAGGTGCCTGCTGCGGCGCTGACGGTGCGCCTGTTCCTCAAGTACTTCGACTTCCTGTCGATCGGCACCAATGACCTGATCCAGTACACGCTGGCGATTGACCGGGCCGACGAGTCGGTGGCCCATCTGTACGACCCACTGCATCCGGCGGTGCTGCGGTTGCTGGCCGACACCATCGCGGAATGCCGGGCCCAGGGCAAGGGCGTCAGCGTCTGTGGCGAGATGGCTGGCGACGTGCAATACACGCGCTTGCTGCTAGGCCTGGGCCTGCGCAGCTTTTCCATGCACCCCGCGCAGATCCTCGCGATCAAGCAGGAGGTGCTGCGCGCCGACGCCGGCAAGCTGGCGGCATGGGCGCAGCAGGTGCTCGCGGCGGACGACCCGGCCGCGCTGCTGACGAAGGGCTGAGCCCGCCCCCCGCTGCGCTCAGTGCGCGGCCAGCACGTGGCCGGCCTGCTGGTCGGCGTGGTAGCTGGAGCGCACCATGGCGCCCACCGCGGCATGGCTGAAGCCCATCTTGTAGGCTTCTTCCTCGAACATCTTGAAGGTGTCCGGATGCACGTAGCGGCGCACCGGCAGATGGCTGCTGCTGGGCGCCAGGTACTGGCCGATGGTCAGCATGTCGATGTCATGCGCCCGCATGTCACGCATCACCTGCAGGATCTCTTCGTCGGTCTCGCCCAGGCCGACCATGATGCCGCTCTTGGTGGGTACGCTGGGATGCAGGGCCTTGAACTTCTTCAGCAGGTTCAGGCTGAACTGGTAATCGCTGCCGGGGCGGGCCTGCTTGTAGAGCCGCGGCGCGGTCTCCAGGTTGTGGTTCATCACGTCCGGCGGCGCGGCCTTCAGGATCTCGAGCGCGCGGTCGTCACGGCCGCGGAAGTCGGGCACCAGGATCTCGATCTGCGTGGTCGGGGACAGTGCGCGCGTCTGGCGGATGCACTCGACGAAGTGGCCGCTGCCGCCGTCGCGCAGGTCGTCGCGGTCCACGCTGGTGATCACCACGTACTTGAGCCGCAGCTTGGCGATGGTCTTGGCCAGGTTCAGCGGCTCGTCCGCGTCCAGCGGATCGGGGCGGCCGTGGCCGACGTCGCAGAACGGGCAGCGCCGCGTGCACTTGTCGCCCATGATCATGAAAGTGGCCGTGCCCTTGCCGAAGCACTCGCCGATGTTGGGGCAGGAGGCTTCCTCGCACACCGTGTGCAGGTTGCTCTCGCGCAGGATCTGCTTGATCTCGTAGAAGCGCGTGGTCGGCGAGCCGGCCTTGACGCGGATCCAGTCGGGCTTCTTCAGCGTCTCGGCCTGTTCGACCTTGACCGGGATGCGCGAGAGCTTGGCCGCGGCCTTCTGCTTGGCGGATGCGTTGTAGCTGGCGGCGTCTTGCGCGTCGCGGACGACTTCGGTGCTGCTCATGGCGGTCAGGGGGCGAGGTGGGTGGCGAGCTTTGTGCTCAGCACCGACGCCGCTTCGTTCCAGGTGATGGGGAGGCCGATTGTAGAAAGGTCCACCGTCTGCAGTCCGGGATAGCCGCAAGGGTTGATGCGGCCGAAGGGCTCCAGGTCCATGGCGACGTTGAGCGCCACGCCGTGGTAGGTGCAATGCCGACTGACCTTGATGCCCAGTGCCGCGATCTTTCCGAGGCCGATGAAGCGTGGTTCCTCGCCAGGCGGCGTCGGCTCCAGCCGCGCGTGGCCGAAAGGGTCTTCAAGCCGCACATAGATGCCCGGCGCGCCGCGCACGCGGTGGCCGGTCACGCCGAAGTGGGCCAGCGTGCGCAGCACGGCCTCCTCGATGCGGTGCACGTATTCCTTGACGTAGTAGCCGGCGCGCTGCAGGTCGATCAACGGATAGGCCACCACCTGGCCCGGCCCGTGGTACGTGGCCTGGCCACCGCGGTTGGTGGCCAGCACGGGGATGTCGCCGGGCAGCAGGATATGTTCGGGTTTGCCGGCCAGACCCTGCGTGAACACGGGCGGGTGCTCGCAGACCCACAGGGCATCCGGCGTGTCGGCGGCGCGCGCAGCCGTGAAGGCCTGCATCTCGGCGCAGACAGCGCCGCAGTCGCTGAGGCCCCGCTGTTCGATGCGGATTGCGGACACGCGCCTACAGCACCACCTTGACCATCGGGTGCGTGCTCAACGTGCGGTACAGCTCGTCGAGTTGCTCGCGCGAGGTGGCCGTCACCGTGACCGTCACGCCCAGATAGTTGCCGCCCTTGCTCTCGCGCAGCTCGACGGTGCTGGCGTCGAACGCCGGATCGAACTGGCGTGCGATGGTGGTCACCGCATGCACGAAGCCTTCGGCCTTGGTGCCCATGACCTTGATCGGAAACGGCGAGGGGTACTCGATCAGCGAGTCCTTGCGCGCTTCGGGTTGCGGGGTGTCGGGGCTTTCGTTCATGGAATGGATTCCTGGTGGGCGCTGGCCTTGGCCTGCTGGTGGCACAGCGTGATCTACAGCGCTGACTCTGCTTTCGTGCAGCGGCCGCAGCGCACTGCCGGCATGGCGCGAAACGCTGGCGCGCGCGGCGGAGGTCATGGAGCGCAAATGCAACGCCGCAAGCGTGAAGCTTTCGAGCGTCAGGGGTTTCTACGTATAATAAGTGGCTTTGCGAAATTCTCGGGGGAGGCTTCACAAGCTTGCAGCAGATGGCGCCCAGGCGCTGCCAGCCTGCAGCCGATGAAGTACTGCGCAGGAGCACGAGGAGCCATAACGAATGACATACCAAGCTCCTGTGTCCGAGATGGACGCTGAAGTCGCAGATTTCAAGCCCTTGACCGCCGAAGAGGCGCAACGCTTGCGCGACGCAAATCCCGTGCTCTCGCCCTGGTGGGTGATTGCTGCCCAGGCGGGCGCGGGTGTGCTCGTGGCAATGCTGGCGCTGTTGTGGGTGCGCGAGTGGTCGGCCGCCTGGTCCGCGCTGTATGGCGCACTGGCGATCGCCCTGCCTGCCGCCCTGTTCGTCCGGGCCATGCGCCGCTCGCCCGCCAATTCGCAGGCAGCGATGCTGCGGTTCGCGGTGTGGGAGATGGTCAAGCTGGGCCTGAGCGTGTTGATGCTCGGCGTGGCCTGGTGGCTGATTGCAGACCTGCACTGGCTGGCCATGCTGGCCGGTGTGGTTGCTGCGCTGAAGATGTATTGGCTGGCCCTGGTGGCTCGGCCGAAGTTGTTGAAAACGGAACTGAAGAGACCTTGAAGATGGCCGCTGAAGGACACGCACCGACCGCAAGTGAGTACATCGTCCACCACTTGCAGCACTGGCAAGTGGATTGGGGTCTCAATCCCGTGAAGCAGACGGCCATCGTCGACTTCAACGTCATCAACCTGGACTCCGTCCTGTATTCGTTGATCCTGGGTGTGATCGGCTGCTTCGTGATGTGGCTGGCTGCGCGCAAGGTGTCGTCGGGCGTGCCGGGCCGTTTCCAGGCCGCCGTCGAGATCCTGGTCGAGATGGTCGACAACCAGGCCAAGGCCAACATCCACAACGCGCAGAGCCGCAAGTTCATTGCCCCGCTGGCATTGACCGTGTTCGTCTGGATCTTCCTGATGAACGCCATGGACATGCTGCCGGTCGACCTGCTGCCGAGCGCCTGGACCCATGTCTACGGCGCGCTGGGCCATGACCCCCACCACGCCTACATGCGCGTCGTGCCGACCGCCGATCTGTCGACCACGCTGGGCCTGTCCACTTCCGTCCTGTTCCTGTGCTTCCTTTACAGCATCAAGATCAAGGGCCTGGGCGGTTGGGGCCACGAACTCATCACGGCTCCTTTTGGTGCCCACCCCGTGCTGTGGCCCATCAACCTGCTGATGCAGGCCATCGAATATCTTGCCAAGACCGTCTCGCATGGCATGCGGTTGTTCGGCAACATGTATGCAGGCGAACTGGTGTTCATGTTGATTGCCCTGATGGGTGGCGCCATGGCCTTCAGCTTCTCCGGCATGGCACTCACGTTGGGTCACGTGGTCGCTGGCTTCATCTGGGCGGTGTTCCACATCCTCGTGATCACGCTGCAGGCTTTCATCTTCATGATGCTGACGCTCATCTATCTGGGCCAGGCACATGAGGCGCACTGATCGCCCGCAGCAGTTTTCTCTCGTTTCTTTCTCTCTTGCCTTTTCATTTATCTAAGGAGTCATCATGGCAAACGTTCTCGGTCTCGTCGCTCTGGCTTGTGGTTTGATCGTCGGTCTCGGCGCGATCGGTGCTTCCATCGGTATTGCTCTGATGGGCGGCAAGTTCCTTGAGTCGTCGGCACGCCAGCCCGAACTCATGAACGACCTGCAAACCAAGATGTTCATCTTGGCCGGTCTGATCGACGCGGCCTTCCTGATCGGTGTGGCCATCGCCCTGCTGTTCGCCTTCGCCAACCCCTTCATCGCTGCACTGCCCGCCGCCTGATCCCGCGTTCGACGCCCCAGCCTAGAGTAGAGGAGTGTTGACGTGAGTATCAACGCAACCCTGTTCGTTCAGGCCGTCGTCTTCCTGCTGCTGGTGCTGTTCACGATGAAGTTCGTGTGGCCGCCCATTGCAAAGGCGCTGGATGAACGGGCACAGAAAGTCGCAGCCGGCCTGGCGGCCGCTGAAAAGGCCAAGGCCGAACTCAGCTCCGCCAACCAGCGTGTCGAACAGGAACTGGCAGCCTCGCGCAACGAGACCGCCGGCCGCCTGGCCGATGCCGAGCGCCGCGCCCAGCAGATCATCGACGAGGCCAAGAGCCGCGCCACGGAAGAGGCAGCCAAGATCGTTGCGGCCGCGCGCGACGAGGCCGAGCACCAGACCGTGCGTGCACGCGAGGCCCTGCGCGAGCAGGTCGCCGTGCTGGCCGTCAAGGGTGCCGAGCAGATCCTGCGCAAGGAAGTCAATGCCGGCGTGCATGCAGACCTGCTGCAGCGCCTGAAGACGGAACTCTGAGGACGCCATGGCCGAACTCGCGACCATTGCGCGTCCTTATGCAGAGGCCTTGTTCAAGGCCAGCGCGTCCGACCTGAACGGCGCGCAGGCCTGGCTCGACCAGCTGGCGGCGGTGGCCGGCCAGCCGGAACTGTTGCAGGTCGCTGCCAACCCCAAGGTCACGCCTGCCCAGGTGTTCGACCTGATCGCCGGCCTGGTGCCGCAGGGCTTGCCCGAAGCGGGCAAGAACTTCCTGCGCGTGCTGATCGACAACGACCGCCTTGCTGCGCTGCCCGAAGCGGCGCTGCAGTTCCGGTCGTTGAAGAACGCCGCCACCGGCGCCTCCGACGCGGTGGTCTACAGCGCCTTCCCGATCGATGCGCAGGCGCTGCAGGAAGTTTCGGCCACGCTGGAGCAACGCTTCGGCCGCAAGCTGACGACCCGGGTCGAGATCGATCCGGCACTGATCGGCGGCATCCGTGCCGTGGTCGGTGACGAGGTGCTGGACACCTCGGTCAAGGCCCGCCTGGAACAGATGAAAGCTGCGCTCACCGCTTGATGCGGTTGGCGACGGTGTCTCCCAATATTGAATAAGGAAAGAGTCATGCAGCTCAATCCCGCAGAAATTTCCGAACTGATCAAGAGCCGCATCGAAGGTCTCGGCGTCAGCGCCGACATCCGCAACCAGGGCACCGTGGTCTCCGTGACCGACGGCATCGTGCGCGTGCACGGCCTGTCGGACGTGATGCAGGGCGAAATGCTGGAATTCCCCGCCACCCCTGGTGGCGCGCAGACCTTCGGTCTGGCCCTGAACCTGGAGCGCGACTCCGTCGGCGCGGTGATTCTGGGCGAGTACGAGCACATTTCCGAAGGCGACACCGTCAAGTGCACCGGCCGCATTCTGGAAGTGCCGGTCGGTCCCGAGCTCGTTGGCCGCGTGGTCAACGCACTGGGCCAGCCGATCGACGGCAAGGGCCCCGTCAACGCCAAGCTGACGGACGTGATCGAGAAGGTCGCGCCCGGCGTGATCGCCCGCAAGTCGGTCGACCAGCCCATGCAGACCGGCCTGAAGTCCATCGACTCCATGGTGCCCGTCGGCCGCGGCCAGCGCGAGCTGATCATCGGCGACCGCCAGACCGGCAAGACGGCCGTGGCGATCGACGCGATCATCAACCAGAAGGGTCAGAACATGACCTGCGTCTACGTTGCGATCGGCCAGAAGGCTTCGTCGATCAAGAACGTGGTGCGCGCCCTGGAGCAGGCCGGCGCGATGGAATACACCATCGTCGTGGCCGCTTCGGCTTCCGAATCCGCTGCCATGCAGTACCTGTCGGCCTACTCGGGCTGCACGATGGGCGAGTACTTCCGCGACCGCGGCGAAGACGCGCTGATCGTCTATGACGACCTGTCCAAGCAGGCCGTGGCCTACCGCCAGGTCTCGCTGCTGCTGCGCCGCCCGCCAGGCCGCGAAGCCTATCCCGGCGACGTGTTCTATCTTCACAGCCGTCTGCTCGAACGCGCCGCCCGCGTGAACGCCGACTACGTGGAAGCCTTCACCAAGGGCGAAGTCAAGGGCAAGACCGGTTCGCTGACGGCACTGCCGATCATCGAAACGCAGGCTGGCGACGTGTCCGCCTTCGTGCCGACCAACGTGATCTCGATCACCGACGGCCAGATCTTCCTGGAAACCAGCCTGTTCAACGCCGGCATCCGCCCCGCCATCAACGCCGGTATCTCGGTGTCGCGCGTCGGTTCCTCGGCCCAGACCAAGATCATCAAGGGCCAGTCCGGCGGTATCCGTACCGACCTGGCCCAGTACCGCGAGCTGGCTGCGTTCGCGCAGTTCGCTTCCGACCTGGACGAGGCCACCCGCAAGCAGCTGGACCGCGGTGCCCGCGTGACCGAACTGCTCAAGCAGGCCCAGTACGCGCCGCTGCCGATCAGCCTGATGGGCGCCACGCTGTTTGCCGTGAACAAGGGGTTCATGGACGACATCGAGGTGAAGAAGGTGCTGCCGTTCGAGCACGGCCTGCACGCCTACCTGAAGGACAAGAACGCCGCGCTGCTGGCCAAGCTGGAGTCGACGAAGGCCCTGGACAAGGACGCGGAAGCCGAACTGTCGGCCGCCATCGGCGCGTTCAAGAAGTCCTTTGCCTGATCACCTAAGCAAAGGAGTCTTGCATGGCTGCTGGTAAAGAGATTCGCGGCAAGATCAAGTCGGTCGAGAACACCAAGAAGATCACCAAGGCCATGGAAATGGTCTCGGTCTCCAAGATGCGCAAGGCCCAGGAACGGATGCGCGCTGCGCGTCCGTACGCCACCAAGATCCGCGACATCGCGGCCCACCTTGGCGAGGCGAATCCCGAGTACACGCACGCCTTCATGAAGGCGAACGAAGCCAAGGACGTCGGCTTCATCGTGGTGACGACCGACAAGGGTCTGTGCGGTGGTTTGAACACCAACCTGCTCCGCCTGCTGACGGGCAAGCTGCGCGATGTGCAGGCCGCCGGCGGTACGCCGCTGACGGTGGCCATCGGCGGCAAGGGTCTGGGGTTCCTGAACCGCATGAACGCCAAGGTCGTCGCCCACGTGACGCACCTGGGCGACACGCCGCACCTGGACAAGCTCGTCGGTCCCGTCAAGGTGCTGCTCGATGCGTATGCCGAAGGCAAGCTCGGCGCGGTCTATCTTTGCTACACCCGCTTCATCAACACGATGAAGCAGGAGTCGGTGATCGAGCCGCTGCTGCCGCTGTCGAATGCCAAGCTCAGCGACGAGGCCAAGGCCAAGGCCGAAGCCAAGCCGAGCACGCACAGCTGGGATTACATCTACGAGCCCGACGCGCAATCCGTCATCGACGAACTGCTGGTCCGCTACGTGGAGGCGCTGGTCTACCAGGCCGTGGCAGAAAACATGGCGTCGGAGCAGTCCGCGCGCATGGTGGCCATGAAGTCCGCGACCGACAACGCCGGCAATGTGATTGCCGAGCTCAAGCTGGTCTACAACAAGTCGCGTCAGGCGGCGATCACGAAGGAACTCTCCGAGATCGTCGCGGGTGCTGCTGCGGTCTGACGTCCGCCCCGATTCAAATTTTTGGAGCAAAGGAGCACCAAATGGCTCAAGCACAAGGCAAGATTGTTCAATGTATCGGCGCTGTGGTGGACGTCGAGTTCCCGCGCGACCAGATGCCCAAGGTCTACGACGCGCTCAAGATGGAAGGTTCGGCGCTGACGCTGGAAGTCCAGCAGCAGCTGGGTGACGGCGTGGTCCGTACCATTGCGCTGGGCTCGTCCGACGGCCTGCGCCGCGGCTCCATGGTGTTCAACACCGGCGCCTCCATCATGGTGCCGGTCGGCAAGGCCACGCTGGGCCGCATCATGGACGTGCTGGGCAGCCCCATCGACGAACGTGGTCCGGTCGACCAGGCCCTGACGGCCTCGATCCACCGCAAGGCCCCGGCCTACGACGAGCTGTCGCCGTCGCAGGAACTGCTGGAAACCGGCATCAAGGTGATCGACCTGGTGTGCCCGTTCGCCAAGGGCGGCAAGGTGGGCCTGTTCGGCGGCGCCGGCGTGGGCAAGACCGTGAACATGATGGAACTCATCAACAACATCGCCAAGGCCCACAGCGGTCTGTCGGTGTTCGCTGGTGTGGGCGAGCGGACCCGCGAAGGCAACGACTTCTACCATGAGATGGCCGACTCCGGCGTCGTGAACCTGGAGAACCTGGAAGAGTCCAAGGTGGCCATGGTCTACGGCCAGATGAACGAGCCCCCGGGCAACCGTCTGCGCGTGGCCCTGACCGGCCTGACCATCGCCGAGTCGTTCCGCGACGAAGGCAAGGACGTGCTGTTCTTCGTGGACAACATCTACCGCTACACGCTGGCCGGTACCGAAGTGTCCGCCCTGCTGGGCCGCATGCCTTCCGCCGTGGGCTACCAGCCGACGCTGGCCGAGGAAATGGGCCGTCTGCAAGAGCGCATCACCTCGACCAAGGTGGGCTCCATCACGTCGATCCAGGCCGTGTACGTGCCGGCGGATGACTTGACCGACCCCTCGCCTGCCACGACCTTCGCCCACTTGGATTCCACCGTGGTGCTGTCGCGTGACATCGCCTCGCTGGGCATCTACCCGGCCGTGGATCCGCTGGACTCCACCAGCCGCCAGCTGGACCCGCTGGTGGTCGGCGCCGACCACTACGAGACGGCCCGCTCGGTGCAGGGCACGCTGCAGCGCTACAAGGAACTGCGCGACATCATCGCGATCCTGGGCATGGACGAACTCGCGCCGGAAGACAAGCTGGCCGTGGCCCGTGCCCGCAAGATCCAGCGTTTCCTGTCGCAGCCCTTCCACGTCGCCGAAGTGTTCACGGGCTCGCCCGGCAAGTACGTGCCGCTGGCCGAAACCATCCGCGGTTTCAAGATGATCACGGCCGGCGAGTGCGACCACCTGCCCGAGCAGGCCTTCTACATGGTCGGCACCATCGACGAGGCCTTCGAGAAGGCCAAGAAGCTGTCCTGATCGGGCGCCTGGAGGAACCCCATGGCAACGACATTCCAAGTTGACGTCGTCAGTGCCGAGGAGTCCATCTTCTCGGGTGAGGCCCGTTTCGTGGCCTTGCCCGGCGAGGCCGGCGAGCTCGGCATCTTTCCGCGCCACGTGCCGCTGATCACGCGCATCAAGCCTGGCTCGGTGCGCATCGAGCGGCCGGACGGCAGCGAAGAGTTCATCTTCGTGGCCGGCGGCATCCTCGAAGTGCAGCCCAACGCCGTGACCGTGCTGTCCGACACCGCGATCCGCGGCAAGGACCTGGACGACGAGAAGGCCAACGCGGCCAAGGCTGCGGCCGAGGAAGCGCTGCGCAACGCCAAGGGCGAGTTGGACATCGCCAAGGCGCAGTCCGAGCTGGCCGTCATGGCGGCGCAGATCGCTGCGCTGCGCAAGTACCGCCAGAAGAAGTAAAGCCGGCGCCCTTGCTGCTCCACAGGGGGCTGCATGGAACCCTCAACGAACGCCGCAGGCCCTTGGTCTGCGGCGTTCCTGTTTTTGGGGCTCAGCGCAACTCGATGTGGTCGGGCAGGCTGTTGGTGCGTGGCGTGCCCTGGGCCTGCGGAAAGTGCATGACCAGCACGGCCGAGACTTCTTCCAGCGCGGTCGTGAGGCCGTCCTCCACGCTCCCCCGGCGCAGGACCTGGCCAAGCTGGGCAACCACGGCCTGCCAGTGCGGTGCGTCCACATGCCGGTTCAATCCGCGGTCGGCCACGAGTTCGATGGCGTGTTCGGCCAGCAGCAGGTAGATCAGCACGCCGTTGTTGTGCTCGGTGTCCCAGACGCGCAGCTTGCCGAACATGGCGACGGCCCGCTCGCGTGGCGTGGCGTCGCGCAGCAGGTAGCTGGTGGGCAGGGCGGCCTCGACGCAGATGCAGACTTCGCCGGTATGGCGTTGCTCGCTGGCGGAGATGCGGCGCTCCAGCCGCTCCAGCGCCGCGCGCGGCAGGGCCTTGTGCGCGTCGCCCACGTCGATCCACCGGTGTGCCAGAAAGCGCCGTAGCCGGCCCCAGATCTGTGCCATGCGCCGTGTGCTCCCTACCAATCGCCGGAGGCGCCGCCGCCGCCGAAGTCACCGCCACCGCCGGAGCTGAAGCCGCCGCCTCCGCCGCCACCGTCTCCGCCACCACCGATGGTCCAGCCTCCAGCGAAGCCGCCGGCCCCGCCGGCCCAGCCACCCGGTCCCGGGCCGATGCGCCCGCGGCCGCGCCGTGAGCCCGGGCGCAGCACCGGGCTGAGCCCCGCCACCAGAGCGATCACGAACGCCAGCAACCCCGCGCCCAAGGCAAGCCACCAGACCGCCTGCAGCACCAGCGCCGCGAAAGCGCCTGCTGCGATGCCTGTCGCCGCTGCGCCCAGGCGTCGCCCGAGCATGCCGCGCAGCACGCCGGCAACCACCGGTACCGCGAAGAACAGCGCGAACAGCAGCGGCGCCAGCATGTCCTCGCCCAGGCCCTCACCGCCGTGCCCCTTGGCCGGCTCCGGCGCCGGCAGGTTCTCGCCGCGGATGCGCGCGTCCAGTTGCGCCACGCCGGCCAGCAGCGCGCCCGCATAGTCGTTCTGGCGCAGCCGCGGCGCGATGGCCTCGTCGATGATCTGCCTGGCCGCCAGGTCGGGGATGGCGCCTTCGAGGGTCTTGGCCACTTCGATGCGCAGCCGCCGGTCGTTCTTGGCGACCAGCAGCAGCACGCCGTCGCCGACATCGCGCCGGCCGATCTGCCAGGCGTTGGCAACGCGGTTCGCATAGGCTGCGATGTCCTCGGGCGCGGTGGTCGCCACCAGCAGCACCACCACCTGCGCACCGCGCTCGTGTTCCAGCCGCGCCAGCGCCTGCTCCAACTGCGCACGCTGGCCCGCGTCCAGCGTGCCGGTGGTGTCGACCACCCGTGCCGTGAGCGTGGGCACCGGCTGCAGGGGCTGGGCCTGCAGCGTGGCCGTGGCCAGCAGCAGAGCTGCCCACAGGCCGATCCGTGCAAGCCAGGCGCGCAAGGGCTACT
This sequence comes from Pseudorhodoferax sp. Leaf274, assembly GCF_001422445.1. Taxonomy (GTDB): domain Bacteria; phylum Pseudomonadota; class Gammaproteobacteria; order Burkholderiales; family Burkholderiaceae_C; genus Pseudorhodoferax. The sequence goes on along the minus strand of NZ_LMNA01000026.1, from coordinate 317,946 downwards.
TCTTCTGGAAGTCGACCACCGGCGGGGATGAGATCTGCGCCTCGTTGGCGACCGTGAAGCTGGGCTTGGCGCCGTAGCCGAACACTTTGGCCGTCAGGTTGGTCGGAAAGCTGCGCGCGAGCACGTTGTATTCCTGCACGGCCTGGATGTAGCGGTTACGCGCCACGGTGATGCGATTCTCCGTGCCTTCCAACTGCACGCGCAGGTCGCGGAAGCCCTGGTTGGCCTTGAGGTCGGGATAGCGCTCGCTGACCACCATCAGGCGCGACAGGGCGCTGCCCAGTTCGCCCTGGGCCGCCTGGAACTTCGCCATGGCCTCAGGGTTGTTCAGCGTCTCCGGCGTGACCTGGATCGACGTCGCCTTCGCGCGGGCCTCGACCACCTTGGTCAGCGTGTCCTGCTCGAACGCAGCCTCGCCCTTGACCGTGGCGACGATGTTGGGCACCAGGTCGGCGCGGCGCTGGTACTGGTTCAGCACCTCGCTCCAAGCCGCCTTGGACTGCTCGTCCAGGCGTTGGAAGTCGTTGTAGCCGCAGCCCGACAAGGCCAGCGCCAGCGCGATGGTGAAAAGCCAGTGACGCATCTTCCCGTGCTCCGTGCATCCGGCGCCACCGCCGGCTGGCAGCGAGCATAGCGGAGCATCGAGGCGGCACGGCGCTGGTGCGGCGGGCGCAGCAATTCGTTGCACAATCGCGCGCACCGCAACCTCCTCGTATGCCGACCGCATGAGCAAAGCCCGACTGCAGGCCGCCACACTCTCCGGCAGTGCCGACGAAACCGAGGCCGCGTTCTACGACGCCATGCTGCATGCCGATGTCGACGCCATGATGGCCTGCTGGGCCGACGAGGACGAGATCGTGTGCATCCATCCTGATGGCCCGCGGCTGGTCGGCGCGGGCGCCATCCGCGCCGCCTACGAAGCACTGTTCTCGGCCGGCGCGGTGCGCGTGCTGCCGCAGCGCGCGCGCAAGATCGAGACGCTGGCCTGTGCCGTGCACAGCGTGGTCGAGCGCATCGAGGTGCTGACCGACAGCGGCCTGCGTGCCGCCGAAGTCGTCGCCACCAATGTCTACCTGAAGACCGCGCAAGGCTGGCGCATCGTCACGCACCACGCCAGCGCCGACCGGCTCGGCGGGGGCCGGGACCACGAGCCTGCGGCCGGGCCGCAGACGCTGCACTGAGCGGCTTGTCCACGGACGGCGAGGCGCGGCAGATGGAGTACAGCGCACCCTGGTGGCTTCCGGGCGGTGACCTGCAGACGATCTGGGCGTCGCTGTATGGCCAGCGGCGCCATGGGCCTGCGCTGGCATTCAAGCGCGAGCGCTGGATCACGCCCGACATGGACTTCATCGACGTGGACATGGCAGATGCCGCCGCCGATGCCATCGACCCGGCCGCGAGCCCCGAGCAGCGCCCGTTGCTGGTGCTGTTCCATGGCCTGGAGGGTTCCTCGAGCAGCCACTATGCCGAGGCCTTCGGCGACTTTGCGCGCCAGCACGGCATGGTCTACGCCGTGCCGCACTTCCGCGGTTGCAGCGGCGAGCTCAATCTCGCGCCGCGCGCCTACCACTCCGGAGATTTCGAGGAGGTCGGCTGGATCTTGCGGCGCATGCGCGCGCGCCACCCCGGGCCCATCGTGGCCGTTGGCGTCTCCCTCGGCGGCAACGCGCTGCTGCGCTGGGCCCAGGAGATGGAGGGCGCGGCGTCGGCCTATGTGTCGGCCATCGCTGCGGTCTGCGCACCGCTGGACCTGACGGCGGGCGGCATGGCACTGGGCCAGGGTTTCAACCGGCTGGTCTACACGGGCATGTTCCTGCGTTCGATGAAGCCCAAGGCCCTGCGCAAGCTGGCGCAGCATCCCGGCCTGTTCGACCGCGACGTGTTGCTCTCGGCGCGCGACCTGTACGCGTTCGACAACGTGTTCACCGCGCCGCTGCACGGCTACCGCGACGTCGAGGACTATTGGCGGCGTGCATCGGCCGGGCCGCACCTGACCCGCATCCGCATCCCCGCGCTGGTGCTCAACGCCCGCAACGATCCCTTCGTGCCGGTCGCCAGCCTGCCCCGTGCCGATGCGGTGGGGTCGCACGTGACGCTGTGGCAGCCGGAGGAGGGTGGGCACGTGGGCTTTCCCCATGGGCCCTGGCCTGGCAGCGTGAGGGCCATGCCCGACGCCGTGGGCAACTGGTTGCTGCAGGCCCTGCGCTGATAATCCGCGCATGGACGACATCGTGCGCCAGGCCATCGCGAAATGGCCCAACGTGCCGGCCTGCTATGGCTGGTTGGGCCTGGACGCGCGCGGCGGCTGGTATCTGCGCGACGCCCAGGTGCAGGCCACGGGCGCTTTCACGCAAGGCGGCGTGGCCAAGGGCGACCTGCTGCGCCACGACAAGCTGCTGGCATTCATCGGCCGCAACTACGCCTGCGATGCGCGCGGCTGCTGGTTCTTCCAGAACGGGCCGCAGCGCGTCTTCGTGGAACTCGAGGCCGCACCCTGGGTCTGGCGCATCGCGCCCGACTTGTCGCTGTCGGCCCACACCGGGGCGGTTGCCCGCCTGGACAAGCTGCTGCTGGACGAGCAGGGGCGGGTCTTTGCGCTGACCGACCTGGGCCTGGGCCTGGTGCACTCGCTCGACGTGGAACTGGTGGCGTCGGCGGTGGAGCAGGCGGGCTGGATGCTGGAAGACGTGCTGGCGGCCGATCTGCCGGCCCGCCACGGCTTCGTCCTCAGCCCCCAGCAACTCGCACAGGACAGCGCGGCGGGCTGAAGCCGCCGGCCTGGCTTACTTGGAGGCGGCTTCCGCCGGGGCCTCAGCCGCGGCTGCGGGTTGTGCCGGTTCTTCGAACTTGCCGCCGCCCGCATTGCCCAGATAGGCCACGGCGCGTGCAATCTCCAGGTCGGCGAAATCGCCGCCGCCCTGTGGCGCCATGGCGCCCTTGCCCTTGAGCGCATGCTCGACCAGCGTCTGGAAACCCTGGCCCAGGCGTGGGCCCCAGGCGGCTGCGTCGCCCAGCTTGGGCGCACCGGCCACGCCGGTGCCATGGCAGGCCGCGCACTGGGCCTTGAACACGGTCTCGCCGTTGGCCAGCGGGCGGTTGGCGTCGCGGATCTCCACGCTGCCTACCTTCTGCAGCCGTGCCGCCACGCCTTGGGCGAGGCTTTGCTCCGTCATGCCGCCCAGCGCCATCGCGCTGGCGTCGTTGCTGCCGGAGGGCTTGACCGCCGACACCACGAAGTACACCAGCCCGATGATCACGAAGATCGGGACGACGAAGGAGAACAAGGTTGCCACCAGCAGTTGGCTGGGGTTCTTGATGGGGCCCGTATGGGCGCCGCCGTCCGCATGTTCGCTCATGTTGTCCTCAGTCTCGTCGGGGGCTTTTTGTCAGCCGGCGAGTATAACGGCCGGGTCCTGTGCGGACCCGTCGCGCATGTGCCCGCCTTCATGGCTGCTGTGTCCAGCCGCCGCCCAGTGTCCTGTACAGCGTGACCTGGTTCTGCAGCTGCGCAAGCCGCGTCTGCACCACGGCCTGCTGCGTGACGAACAGCGAGCGCTGCGCGTCCAGCAGATCCAGGTAGCTGGCCACGCCGTTGCGGTAGCGCAGGTCGGACAGCTTGAAGCGCGCGGACTCCGCCTCGGCCTGGGCCTGCTGCGCACGCAATTCCTCGCCCAGCGTGGCACGCCCGGCCAATGCGTCGGCGACTTCGCGGAACGCGGTCTGGATGGCCTTTTCATACTGCGCCACCGCGATGTCGCGGCTGACGTTGGCCGAGTCCAGCCCGGCCTGGTTGCGCCCGCCGTCGAAGATCGGCAGCAGCAGCTGCGGCGCCACGCTCCAGCCCCAGCTGCCGCCCTCGAACAGGCCGGACAACTGGCCGCTCACCGTGCCGAAACCGGCCGTCAGCGTGATGCGCGGGAAGAAGGCGGCGCGCGCGGCGCCGATGTTGGCGTTGGCCGAGCGCAGCTGCTGCTCGGCCTGGCGGATGTCGGGCCGGGCGGTCAGCACGTCCGACGGCAGGCCGGCGGGCAGCTCGTTCATCATGACGGCCGATTCCAGCCGGCTCGTGGCGGGCAGCGCAGCGATGCGCTGGGCCCAGTCGGGCTGGCCGACCAGCAGCGTCAACTGGTTCTGGTCCTGGGCGCGCTGGCGCTGCAATTGGGCCAGCGTGGCGCGTGCGGCCTCCAGCAGCGACTGGGCCTGGCGCAGGTCCAGTTCCGAGGCCACGCCGCTGTCGAAGCGGAGCTTGGACAGCTTGGCCGAATCCTCGCGCGTGGCCAGGGTCTGGCGCGTGAGCTCCAGCAATTCATCGTCGGCCAGCAGGCTCAGGTAGGCGTTCGCGACCGAGGCGACGAGCGTGATCTGGGTGGACTTGCGCCCCTCCTCGGTGGCCAGGTATTGGGCCAGTGCGGCCTCGCTCAGGCTGGCGATGCGGCCGAAGAAGTCCAGTTCCCACGACGACAGCGTGAGGCCGACCTGGTAGGCCGTGAGGTTCTCGCCGTTGCCCTGTGGCGTGCGCGAGCCGCTGGCGCCCACGCCGATGGAGGGCAGGCGGTCGGCGCGCTGGATGCGGTATTGCGCGCGTGCCTGCTCGATGTTGAGCACGGCCACGCGCAGGTCGCGGTTGTTGGCCAGGGCCTGCTCCACCAACGCGCGCAGCCGCGCGTCGCTGAAGAAGCTCTGCCACGGAATGTCGGCCACGGGCTGGGCCGCCGGCGTGGCGCTGGCTTCGCCCGGCCATTGCGCGGCCACCGGAGCGGCGGGCCGCTCGTAGGTGGGCATGAACGAGCAGCCGGCCATGAGCGCCGTCAACGCGGCCAGTGCCAGCGCCGACAGGCGTGCGGATGGTTTCTTAGTCATGTGCGCCTCCCTTGGCTTCGCCCATGCCAGCTTCGCGCGCATGGGCGGCATAGATCTCGTTCTGGCGCTTGCTGCCCTTGAAGATGCTGCGCACGATCACGAAGAACACCGGCACGAAGAACACGGCCAGCAAGGTTCCCGTGACCATGCCGCCGATCACGCCCGTGCCGATCGCGCGCTGGCTGGCCGAACCGGCACCGGATGCGATGAACAACGGCACCACGCCCAGGCCGAAGGCCAGCGAGGTCATGATGATCGGACGGAACCGCAGGTGCGCGGCCTCCAGCGCGGACTCGACCACGCCCTTGCCCTGCGCCTGCAGGTCCTTGGCGAATTCGATGATCAGGATCGCGTTCTTCGCCGACAGGCCGATGATGGTGATCAGGCCGACCTGGAAGTACACGTCGTTCGAGTAGGACCGCAGCAAGGTTGCCAGCAGCACGCCGACCACGCCCAACGGCACCACCAGGATCACCGCCAGCGGGATCGACCAGCTCTCGTACAGCGCCGCCAGGCACAGGAACACCGCCAGGATCGCGAAGCCATACAGGATGATGGCCTGCGAGCCGGCGAGCTTCTCTTCGCGCGACTGGCCGGTCCATTCGAAGCCGAAGCCGGGCGGCAGCTGGGCTGCCAGCTTTTCCATCTCGGCCATGGCCGCACCGGTGCTCTGGCCGGGCGCGGCGTCGCCGCTGATGCGCATGGCCGGGTAGCCGTTGTAGCGCACCGTCTGCATCGCACCCGTCACCCAGCGCGTGGTCGCGAAGGCCGACAGCGGCACCGGCGTGCCCTGGGCGTTGGCCGCGTTCAGGCGCAGCAGGTCTTCCGGCTGCATGCGGGCCGGCGCATCGGCCTGCACGATCACGCGCTGCAACCGGCCACGGTTCGGGAAGTCGTTGATGTAGCTCGAACCCAGCGCGGTCGACAGCGCGGTGTTGATCGCATCGAAGCCCACGCCCAGGGCCTGGGCCTTGTCGCGGTCGATGTCGATCTGCAGCTGCGATGCGTCTTCCAGGCCGTCAGGCCGCACCTGCGCCAGCACCTTGCTCTGCGAGGCCATGCCCAGCAGCTGGTTGCGTGCGTTGAGCAGCGCCTGGTGGCCCTGGCCCGAACGGTCCTGCAGCCGGAACGAGAAACCGCTGGCATTGCCCAGCTCGGGAATCGGCGGCGGGCTCAGCGGGTAGATGAAGGCGTCACGGATGCCCGACAGCGCGCCGAAGGCACGGCCGGCCAGTGCGCTGGCGGAGTTCGCCGGGTCGTGCCGTTCGGACCAGTCCTTCAGCGTCACGAAGGCGAGACCGGAGTTCTGGCCCTGGCCCGAGAACGAGAAGCCCAGAACGCCGACCATGCTCTCGACTTCAGGCTGCTTGAGGATGAAGCCTTCGACCTGCTGCATCACGTCCAGCATGCGCTCCTGCGTGGCGCCAGGCGGCAGTTGCACGTTCACGATGATGTTGCCCTGGTCTTCCTGCGGCAGGAAGGAGGTGGGCAGGCGCTGGTACATCACGACCACGGCACCGATGATGGCGGCGTAGATGACGAGGTAGCGCGCGGCGCGCTTGAGCAGGCGCGAGACCACGCTCTCATAGCCCTTGGCAGTGCGCGAGAAACCGCGGTTGAACCAGCCGAAGAAGCCGCGCTTCTCGTGGTGGTGGCCGGCCTCGACCGGCTTGAGCAGCGTGGCGCACAGGGCCGGCGTCAGCGACAGCGCCATGAAGGCCGAGAACGCGATCGACGCCACCATCACCGCCGAGAACTGGCGGTAGATGTTGCCGGTGGAGCCGGCAAAGAAGGCCAGCGGCACGAACACCGAGATCAGCACCACCGTCACGCCGATGATGGCGCCCGAGATCTGCTGCATGGCCTTCTTGGTGGCCTCGCGCGGTGGCAGGCCTTCCTCGCTCATGATGCGCTCGACGTTCTCCACCACGACGATGGCGTCGTCCACCACGATGCCGATCACCAGCACCATGCCGAACATGGTCAGCACGTTGATCGAGAAGCCCAACGCCAGCAAGGTGGCGAAGGTGCCCAGCAGCGCGATCGGCACCACCAGCGTGGGGATCACCGTGTAGCGCCAGTTCTGCAGGAACAGGAACATCACCAGGAACACCAGCGCCACGGCCTCGAACAGCGTGTGGGTGACCTGCTCGATGGAGATGCTGACGAACCTGGAGCTGTCGTAGGGAATGTCGAACTTCACGCCGGGCGGGAAGAACTTGGACAGCTCGTCCATCTTCTGGCGCGCCAGGCGCGCCGACTCCAGCGCATTGCCACCCGGCGAGGGCTGCACGCCCAGGCCGACCGCAGGCGTGCCGTTCAGGCGCGCCGAGGTGGCATAGCTCTGGCCGCCGATCTCGATGCGTGCCACGTCCTTCAGCCGCACGGTGGAGCCGTCGGCATTGGCGCGCAGCACGATGTTCTCGAACTGCGCCACGTTGGACAACTGCCCCTTGACGACCACGGTGGCGGCGATGCCCTGGCCCGCCACGTTCGGCAGGTCGCCGATGGTGCCGGAGGCCACCTGGGCGTTCTGGGAGCGGATCGCGGCCGACACCTCGGCCGAGGAGATCCGCACGCCCTGCATCTTGGCCGGGTCCAGCCAGATCCGCATGGCGGTCTCCGAGCCGAACAGCTGCACCTGGCCCACGCCCTTGACGCGCTGCAGTTCAGGCTGGATGTTGCGCGCGGCGTAGTCGCCCAATTCCACCGTGGTGAAGTCGGGGTTGTCCGAGGACAGCATCGCGAACAGCAGGAAGTTGTTGCGCGACTTGTCCACGCGCACGCCCTGCTGCGTCACGGCCGAGGGCAGGCGCGGCGTGGCGCGCGAGAGGCGGTTCTGCACGTCGACCTGGGCCAGGTCGTCGTTGGTGCCGGGCTCGAAGGTCACCGTGATGGTGCCGGTGCCGTCGGCCTGGGCCACCGATTCCACGTAGATGAGACCGGGCGAACCGTTCATCTCGCGCTCAATGACGGACAGCACGCTGTCCTCCAGCGTCTGCGCGGAGGCGCCCGGGTACGTGACGTTGATGACGATGGCCGGTGGGGCCACCGGCGGGTACTGCGAGATCGGCAGCTGGGTGATCGAGACCGCGCCCATCACGATGACGAACAGCGCGATCACCCAGGCAAAGATCGGGCGATCGATGAAGAACTTGGCCATGGATGCTTGCCTTGCTTCTTATTGCTTGGGGGCCGCGGTCGGTGCGGCGGCCGATGCCGTTGCCGCGGGAGCAGGGGCCTGGCCAGGCGGCTGCCATGGCACGGCCTTGACCGGCGTGCCCGGCGGCAGCATCTGCAGCTTCTGGAAGCCGTCGACCATGACCTGCTCGCCGGCCTTGAGGCCTTCGGTGACGATCCAGCGGTTGTTCTGGCCGGCCGTGATCTTGACCTGGCGCTTCTCCAGCTTGCCGCCCTCGCCGACCACCGTCAGCGTGTTGCCGCTCTCGCCGCGCGTGACGGCCTGCTGCGGCACCGCGATGGCGTTGCTGGCCTGGGCCTGCTCGATCTGCACGCGCACGTACAGGCCCGGCAACAGGTCGCCCTTGGGGTTGGGGACTTCGGCGCGCAGCGTGATCTGGCCCGTCGTCGAATCCACGGTCAGGTCGGAGAACAGCAGCTTGCCGGGCAGCGGGTAGGTGCTGCCGTCTTCCAGCACGATGCGCACGCTGGCGGCCTCGCCGTTGCCGGCGCGCTTGAGCGTGCCGGCTTCCATGGCGCGGCGCAGGCGCAGCGCATCGCTGGCCGACTGCGTGAAGTTCACATACATCGGGTTGATCTGTTGCACCACTGCGAGCGGCGTGGCCTCGCCCTGGCCCACCAGTGCGCCTTCGGTGACGAGCGCACGGCCGATGCGGCCGGAGATCGGCGCGGTCACGGCCGCATAGTCCAGGCTGATCTTGGCGGTCTGCACGGCCGCCTTGGCCACGGCCAGGTCGGCCTCGGCCTGCACGCGCGCGGCAACGGCGTCGGCGTAGTCCTGCTTGCTGATCGCGTTGGCGGCCACCAGCGGCTCGTAGCGCTTGGCCACCTCGGCGGTGCGCGTGACGGCGGCCTGGGCGCGCAGCACCTGGGCCTGCGAGCTTTGGTAGGTTGCCTGGTAGGGCGCCGAATCGATCGCGAACAGCGGCTGGCCGGCCTTCACGTCGCTGCCTTCCTTGAACAGGCGGCGCTGCAGGATGCCGGCGGCGCGCGCGCGCACCTCGGCCATGCGCGAGGCCTCCAGTCGGCCAGGAAGTTCGGTCACCAGGCCGATGTCGCCCGGCGTGGCCACCACGACGCCAACCTCCGGCGCGGGCATGCCGCCGCCGGCCTTGGCCGGTGCGCCCTCGGCCTTCTTGTCGCCCTGGCCGCAGGCAACCAGCAACACGGCCATGGCCAACACGATGGGCCGCAGCGGCGCCGCCGCGGCATTCAGGGAACCAAGACGCAACGCAGACATGCGATTCCTTCCTCAGACAACAACACAACGCCGCAACCGCCGCCGCTGCGGTGGCTCCGGTCTCTTTATTGGAAATGGGTGGGAGGTGGATCAGGCGTGGCCGGCTGGGCAAGTGCCGCCGGTTCCAACGCTCCCAAACGCCGGCGAGTGTAGCTTACTTACATACAATGATGAATGTATATTGCCCCCGCCGGGCACAACGGACTCTTGCCGAGGAGGAAATGGTGGCGCGCAGTACCAAGGAAGAAGCCCAGGCCACGCGGCACCGGTTGCTTGATGCGGCCGAGCGGCTGTTCCACCGCAACGGTGTCTCGCAGACCTCGCTGCAGCACATCGCCACCGAGGCCGGCGCCACGCGTGGCGCGATCTACTGGCACTTCAAGGACAAGGCGGACCTCTTCAACGCCATGATGGAGCGCGTCACGCTGCCGCTGGAGCAGTCGCTGCACCAGGCGGCAAGCAACGGTGCCGATCCGCTGGTGAGCCTGAAGGATTCGCTGCGCAACGCGCTGGTGCTCATGCGCGACGACCCGCAACTGCGCCGCGTGGTGGAGATCGCCGTGCACAAGGTCGAGTATGTGGATGAGATGCACGCCGTGCGCGAGCGGCATCTCAGCGTGCGCAACCAGTGCGTGGGCGACATCGGCCGCGCGCTGCGGTTGGCGGCGCGCCAGCGCGGATGTCGCCTGCGCCTGCCGGCCGCGGTGGCGGCAGCGGGCCTGCATGCCACCATCGACGGGCTGATCTTCAACTGGCTGCTCGACACCGCCGCCTTCGATCTGCCGACGCTGGGCGACCAGATGCTGGAGCTGCACCTGGTCGGCCTGGGCCTGCGGGAGCAGGGTGTGCGCAACAAGTGAAACAAGTCTCTGCGCGCCTGCAACCGCACTGAAACAGGGCCTTCCCACCATGGACAGCGATGCTGCCGCTCCCCCTGTCCGCCATGCAAACCCCCGGCCTGGGTCCGCCCCAGGACCCGGCGCGCCTGCGCCCGCCCCTGTCGGACCGCTGGACGCGCTACGACGCGCTCGTCTACCTGGAGGCGAACGACCTGGCCAGCAGCGAGGCGCATGCCTTCCTCGCCTACCGCGAGACCAGCCTCATGGGGGCTGGCTGGCGCGTGCGGGTGCGCTCGCGCCTGACGGCAGGCGGCGTGTTCGAACCCGCTGCCATGGCGCAGCAGGCCCAGGGCGCCACGGCGCGTGGCGAGCAGAGCTTCGTGTGGGGCTACCAGCGCCTGCCCCGCGCGGCGGACGCGCGCCACATCGAGTTCCGCGTGCACGTCGATGCCGGCCGGCCGGTGCGGCTGGAGCTGTACGCGCGGCTGCGCCAGGCCGACGGCAGCCCCGCATCGGCGCGCTCGGCCAGCTGTGACTGGCCGGCGGATCCGCCGGGCCCGTGAACCGGGCACATAGCCAACGGCCAAAGTCACCACTGACGCGTGGCTACAATGGCGCCCGGTCGCGGCTGTAGCTCAGTGGATAGAGTATTGGCCTCCGAAGCCAAGGGTCGTGGGTTCGATCCCCGCCAGCCGCACCAAGTCTTTCAGTTGTCCCCCGCCTCTTCGTCCCGCTGCGGCTTGAGCCGCAGGGCCTGCGCGTACAGCGCGTTGCGTGGCTGGCCTGTGATCTCGGCGGCCAGGCGCACGGCGGATTTCAGCGGCAGCTCGGGCAGCAGCAGCTTCAGCACACGCAGGTCCTCGACGGGCTCCACGCTGGCCGGCGCGGGATGGACGACCAAGGCGAACTCGCCGCGCGTGCGCGTGGCCTGCGCGGCCAGCCAGGCCGGCATCTCCTGCGCAGCAACCGTGGCGATCTCCTCGAACTGCTTGGTCAGCTCGCGCCCCACCGTCACGGGCCGCGCGCCGAGCGCCGCCAGCGCACGCGCCAGCGCCTCGATGCGGTGCGGCGCCTCCAGCAGCACCACGGCGCGTGGTTCGGCCGCCAGGGCCTGCACGGCGGCGTCGCGCTCGCCCGCCTTGCTTGGCAGGAAGCCCGTGAACACGAAGGCCGCGTCCTCGGCGATGCCGGCCACCGACAAGGCCGTGGTCACGCTGCTTGCGCCGGGCAGCGGCACCACGGCAAAGCCCGCCGCGCGCGCCGCCGCCACCAGCCGCGCGCCGGGGTCGCTCAGTGCGGGCGTGCCGGCGTCGCTGACATAGGCCACGCGCTGGCCCTGCGCCAGGCGCGCCAGCACGGCCTGGGCCGCCTCGGCCTCGTTGTGCTGGTGGGCCGCCAGCAGCTGCGCGCCGGGGCGGTCCAGCCCGTAGGCACGCAGCAGGCTCTGCGTGTGCCGCGTGTCCTCGCAGGCGACGGCATCGACCAGCTGCAGCACATGCAGCGCGCGCAGGCCGATGTCGGCCAGGTTGCCGATGGGCGTGGCGACGACGTAGAGTGCGGCCTGCGGGTAATGCTGGGCGGCTGCGGCCTCATGGGCGGCGCGCAGCGCCAAGGCGAAAGAAGCGCTCAATGGGATTCCTCTGGAAGGGTGCGGCCAGCGGGCCGACCACGAAACAGGCTGGCGACGCGGCCGAGGCCTTGGCGCTGGCGCATCTGCAGCGTGCCGGGTTGCGCCTTCTGGCGCGCAATTATCGGACGCCGGGCCGTGGCGGCGGCGAGATCGACCTCGTCATGCGCGCGCCCGACGGCACCGTGGTCTTCGTCGAGGTGCGCCGCCGTGCCAGCCTCTCGCACGGCGGTGCGGCGGCCAGCATCGGCGCCGTCAAGCGCCGGCGCATCGTGTTCGCGGCGCGCCATTACCTCGCGCGGCTGGCCACGCCGCCGCCGTGCCGCTTCGACGTGGTGGTGCTGGAGCCGGGTGGGCCCCAGTGGCTGCAGGCGGCCTTCGACGCGGACTGAAGCACGCGCAGGCAGCCCCCACCCCAGGGGCAGCAGGGAATACCGCAGGGGTATCATCACCGCCCCATGCTCGAGCAACGCATCCAACAGCATTTCATCGACAGCGCCGACCTGAAGTACCAGTCGGCCGAGGCACTGAGCAAGCCGATCGCGGCGGCGGTGCAGGCCATCCTTGTCAGTGTGACGAGTGGCGGCAAGGTGCTCGCCTGCGGCAACGGCGGCTCGGCCGCCGATGCCCAGCATTTCGCGGCCGAGTTCGTCGGCCGCTTCGAGCGCGAGCGGCCTGAATTGGGCGCCATCGCGCTGACCACCGACAGCTCCATCCTCACGGCGATCGCCAACGACTATTCGTACGAGCAGGTCTTCGCGCGCCAGGTGCGCGCGCTCGGCCTGGCCGGCGACGTCTTGCTGGCCATCTCCACCAGCGGCAATTCGCCCAGCATCCTGGCGGCCGTCGAGGCCGCGCATGCGCGCGAGATGACGGTGGTGGCGCTGACGGGCCGCGGCGGCGGCAAGATGGCCGGCGCGCTGCGCGAGACCGATGTGCATGTCTGCGTGCCACACGACCGTACCGCCCGCATCCAGGAGGTGCATCTGCTGACGCTGCACTGCCTGTGCGATGGCGTGGACTCCCAATTGCTAGGTGACCAGGAAACAAGTCTATGAAAGTGAGTTCCAAGCGCGTCGTGCTGATGTCGCTGGCGGCGGCCACGCTGGTGGCCAGTCTGTCGGCCTGTGTGCCGCTGGTGGTCGGTGGCGGTTTCGCCAGCGGCGTGCTGGTGGCCATGGACCGCCGCACCTCGGGCGCCCAGCTGGAAGACCAGGGCATCGAGCTGCGCGGCAGCAACAGGCTGAAGGAAGCCCTGGGCGATAACGCGCGCGTCAGCGTCACCAGCTACAACCGCCAGGTGCTGCTGACCGGCGAGGTGCCGCGCACCGAGGACATCCAGCGTGCCGAGCAGATCATCGCCAAGGTGGAGAACGTGGGCTCCGTGGTGAACGACCTGGCCGTGGGCATTCCGGCGGCGCTCACGCAGCGATCCACCGACCTTCTGATCACGAGCAAGGTCAAGGCCTCGCTGATCGATGCCAAGGACCTGCAGGCCAATGCCTTCAAGGTCGTGACCGAGCGCAACGTGGTCTACCTGATGGGCCGCGTGACCCAGCGTGAAGCCAACCGCGCGACCGAGATCGCGCGCGGCGTGAAGGACGTGGCCAAGGTTGTGCGCGTGTTCGAGACGCTGACCGAGGAAGAGCTGGCCCGCCTGGGCCAGCAGCCACCGGCGAAGTAAGCCGGCCGGCTCGGACAAAGCAGGGCGCCGCGTGGCGCCCTGTTTCATTTCAACCGTGTGATCAGGCTGGAGGTGTCGTAGCGGTTGCCGCCGGCCTGCTGCACGTCGGCGTAGAACTGGTCCACCAGCGCCGTGACGGGCAGCCGCGCGCCGTTGCGCTTGGCCTCGTCCAGCACCAGGCCCAGGTCTTTGCGCATCCAATCCACCGCGAAGCCGAAGTCGAACTTTCCCTCGACCATGGTCTTGCCGCGGTTCTCCATCTGCCAGCTCTGGGCCGCGCCCTTGCTGATCACGGCCAGCACCTGGCCCATGTCCAGCCCGGCGCGCTGGCCGAAGGCGATGGCTTCGGACAGCCCCTGCACGAGGCCGGCGATGCAGATCTGGTTGACCATCTTGGCCAGCTGGCCCGAACCGCTGTCGCCCAGCAGCACGATGGAGCGCGAGAAGGCCTGCGCCACCGGCTCGATGCGGGCGAAGGGCTCGGCGTCGCCGCCGCACATCACGGTCAGCATGCCGTTCTGCGCGCCGGCCTGGCCGCCGGAGACCGGCGCGTCGACGAAGTGCAGGCCGGCCTCGCGCGCCTTGCCGTGCAGTTCACGCGCCACGTCGGCCGAAGCCGTGGTGTGGTCCACGAACACCGTGTCCTTGTCCATGCCGGCGAAGGCGCCGTTCGGGCCCAGCACCACGGAGCGCAGGTCGTCGTCGTTGCCGACGCAGCAGAACACGATGTCGGCGCCGGCCGCGGCCTCGCGCGGCGTGGCAGCGGTCTTGCCCTGGAACTCGCCGGCCCAGGCCTGGGCCTTGGCCGCGGAGCGGTTGTAGACCGTGACTTGGTGGCCGGCCAGGGCCAGGTGGCCGGCCATGGGAAAGCCCATCACGCCCAGGCCCAGGAAGGCCACGTTGCGTGCAGGAAGTTCGGTGTAGCTGCGCGGATTGGTGGAAGCCATGCGGATTCTTTTCTCCAGAGTGGACCGGCGATTCTAGGAAGCCGCTGGCGCATAGTGCGCCACACCCTCGCCGAACGACCAGTTCTCGCGCGCGGTCTCGACCAGGTGGATGACCACGTCCGCCGCGGCGAAGCCGGCTTGCGCGGCGTTCTGCACGATGCGCGCATACAGCGCGCGCTTGTGCGCGGGCGTGCGGCCGAACGAGCAGGTGACCTGCACCAGCGCCACGCGCGCGGAGTGCGCCACACCCAGGTAGGACGGCGTGCAGACCAGCGCGCCCGGCGCATGGCGTGCGAGCACCTGGAAGCGGTCGTCGGGCGGCACCTCGAAGGTCGCCACCAGGGCCTGGTGGACGGCATCGCCGAGCGCTTGCGCGTCCTGCGGCGAGACGGTGTCGGGAAGGTCGATGCGGACGAAGGGCATGAGGGTTCTCCTGTGATCCCGTGACGGGCCCGCCACTGTGCGCGGCGCGCGCCGCCGCCGAAACGCCTGCGCGTTCACAATGCTTGTGCATGGCGCGCACAAGCATGGACCAGCTCGGCTTCGATGACTTCGAACTGTTCGACCGGATCGCGGCAACGCGCTCGCTCTCCGAGGTCGCGCGCGAGCGCGGCGTGGCCAGCAGCAACGTCTCGCGCGCGCTGGGCCGCATCGAGGCCGCCTGCGGCCTGCGCCTGGCCCACCGCAGCACGCATGGCCTGGCGCTCACCGACGAGGGCGAGCTGTTCCTCGAGCATGCGCAGCGCATGCTGGCCGAGCGCCGCGCGCTGCAGGCCAGCCTGGGGCCGCGCCGCACGGCCGTCACGGGCCTGCTCCGGCTCGCGCTGAGCCGGTTGCTGGCCGAGTACATCGTGGTGCCCAGCCTGCCGGCACTGCGCGCCGCCCATCCGGGCCTGCAGGTCGAGCTGCACCTGGGCGACCGCCTGGCCCGCATGGCCGACGAAGGCATCGACATCGCCGTGCGTGCCGGCGTGGCACCTGCCGGCCACCACGTGGTGCGGCCGCTCGCGCGCTACGGCCGCCGGCTCTACGCCGCACCGGCCTACCTCGCGCAGCATGGCGCGCCGCGCAGCGTGGCCGAGCTGGCCGCGCATGCGCTGGTCGGCAACACCGCGGTGCCGGGCCACAACCTGTGGTCCTTCCACGGACCGGATGGGCCCGCCAGCCTGCCCGTGCAGGGCCAGCTGCGGGCCGATTGCAGTGCGGCGGTCGTGGGGCTGGCGCTGGCCGGCGCGGGCATCGCCAGCCTGAACGACCTGGTGGCCGAGCCGCTGGTGCGCCAGGGCCGGCTGCAGCCCGTGCTGGCGCACAGCGTGGCCCCTGGCGAGCACAGCATCCAGGCCGTGGTGCTGGCCGAGCGGCACCGCGCGCCACGCATCCGCGCCATGCTGGCGCACCTGCAGGCCGTGTTCGCGCCGGGCTAGAGGATCGTCAGGTTCTCGGTGCCCGCGGCCAGGTCGTTGCTGCGCGCACGCTGGCTGTTGAGCTTGATCTGCAGCCGCAGGTCGTTCAGCGAATCGGCGTTGCGCAGCGCGTCTTCGTACGTGATCAGGTAGCTCTCGAAGGCGTCGAACAAGGCCTGGTCGAAGGTCTGCATGCCCAGGTTGCGGCTCTTCTTCATGACCTCCTTGATCTCGGCCACCTCGCCCTTGAAGATCAGGTCGGCGATCAGCGGCGAGTTCAGCAGCACCTCCACCGCGGCGATGCGGCCCTTGCCGTCCTGGCGCGGCACCAGGCGCTGCGAGACGATGGCCTTGAGGTTCAGCGACAGGTCCATCAGCAGCTGCGCGCGCCGTTCCTCCGGAAAGAAGTTGACGATGCGGTCCATCGCCTGGTTGGAGCTGTTGGCGTGCAGCGTGGCCAGGCACAGGTGGCCGGTCTCGGCGAAGGCGACGGCCTGGTCCATGGTGCTGCGGTCGCGGATCTCGCCCATCAGGATCACGTCCGGCGCCTGGCGCAGCGAGTTCTTGAGCGCCGCTTCCCAGCTCTCCGTGTCGATGCCCACCTCGCGCTGCGTCACCACGCAGTTCTTGTGCGGGTGCACGAACTCGACCGGGTCCTCGATGGTGATGATGTGGCCGTGCGAATGCTCGTTGCGCCAGTCCACCATCGCCGCCAGCGTGGTCGACTTGCCCGAGCCGGTGGCGCCCACCATGATGCACAGGCCGCGCTTGGTCATCGCGATGTCCTTGAGCACCGTGGGCACGCTGAGGCCGTCCAGCGTGGGCACCGTGGCCGGGATCACGCGCAGCACCAGGCCGACCTTGCCCTGCTGCAGGAACGCGTTCACGCGGAAGCGGCCGATGCCGCCGGGCGAGATCGAGAAGTTGCACTCCTTGGTGCGCTCGAACTCGGCCGCCTGCTTGTCGTTCATGATGGCGCGCGCCAGCGCCATCGTGTGGGCCGGCAGCAGCGGCTGGGCCGAGACCTTGACGATCTTGCCGTCGACCTTGATGCCGGGCGGGAACTCGGCCGTGACGAACAGGTCGCTGCCGCCGCGGGTGACCAGCAGCCGCAGCAGGTCGCTGATGAACTTACTGGCCTGGTCGCGTTCCATACGGATGTTCCTGGTTCGGGCGGTCGCTCAGGCGTGCATTGACGGCACGCAGTCGCAACGATAGCTTGCGCGCCAGCAGGGCGATCAGCGCCGCCGCCAGCCGCGGGTCGCTGCGCATCATCTCATCCATGCCTTCCGCGGGCAGTGCGGCGATCTCGCAGTCGCTCAAGGTGGTGCAGGCGGAGAAACGCTGGCCGCTGTCCAGCAGCGACATCTCGCCCAGGATGTCGCCCGGCCGGCTCTCGGCCAGCCGCAGCAGTTCGCCCCAGGGTTGGCGCCGGTCCACCGCGATGCTGCCCTGGAGCAGCACCACCATGAAGTTGCCGAACTCGTGCTGGTGGATGACGATCCGGCCGCTGCCGACCCGCACGAAGCGGAAGAAGCGCTCCATCTGCGCGACGTCCTGCGCGTCCAGCCGCGACATGTTGCGGTCGCGTGCCCACAGGGACTGCAGCGTGGCCACGGCCGTGCCGGAGGGAATGCTGCGCGCCCCGACCTCGGCGGCCCGCGTTTCCCAGGGCACCATCACCGCCTCTTCGCTGCCCAGGCCATGCGCCGCCGCGGCGAACAGCCCCGGCTCGGCGCCGGCGGGCGGGCGGCCGGTTGCCAGCGATGCGCCGCGCAGGGAACCGAACCAGCTACGCATGACGGCCGTTCCCGCGCTGTGGCGTCATCCGGGGAAGTTCTCGGGCGTCTTCGCCTTGCCGCGCGCCTCGGCCGGCGAGATCACGTTGCGCCGCACCAGGTCGGTCAGGTTCTGGTCCAGCGTCTGCATGCCGGCGGCCTGGCTGGTCTGGATGGTGGAGTACATCTGCGCCACCTTGGCCTCGCGGATCAGGTTGCGGATGGCGGGCGTGCCCAGCATGATCTCGTGCGCCGCCACGCGGCCCTGGCCGTCCTTGGTCTTGCACAGGGTCTGCGAGATCACCGCCTGCAGCGATTCGGACAGCATGGCCCGCACCATCTCCTTCTCCTCGGCCGGGAACACGTCGATGATCCGGTCGATCGTCTTGGCCGCGCTGGAGGTGTGCAGCGTGCCGAACACCAGGTGGCCGGTCTCCGCCGCGGTCATGGCCAGGCGGATGGTCTCCAGGTCGCGCAATTCGCCCACCAGGATCGCGTCCGGGTCCTCGCGCAGCGCCGACCGCAGTGCGGCCGCGAACGACAGCGTGTGCGGACCCACCTCGCGCTGGTTGACCAGGCACTTCTTGGACTCGTGCACGAACTCGATCGGGTCCTCGATCGTCAGCACGTGGCCGTACTCGCTCTCGTTGAGGTGGTTCACCATGCCGGCCAGCGTGGTCGACTTGCCCGAGCCGGTGGGCCCCGTCACCAGCACCAGGCCGCGCGGCTTGAGTGCCAGTTCGCCGAAGATGCGCGGCGCGTTGAGCTGCTCCAGCGTCAGGATCTTCGAAGGAATCGTGCGCAGCACCGCACCGGCGCCGCGGTTGTGGTTGAAGGCGTTGACCCGGAAGCGCGACAGGCCCTCGATCTCGAACGAGAAGTCGATCTCCAGGAACTCCTCGAAGTGCTTGCGCTGGCTGTCGCTCATGATGTCGTACACCATGCCATGCACCGTCTTGTGGTCCAGCGGATCCACGTTGATGCGGCGCACGTCGCCGTGCACGCGGATCATCGGCGGCAGGCCGGCAGACAGGTGCAGATCCGAAGCCTTGTTCTTGACCGTAAAGGCCAGCAGCTGGGTGATGTCCACGGGAGTCCTTGCGGGATTTGGTACGCTTGCTTAACGAATTATGACGAGCATACGTAACAATCTCCAGCAAGTGCGTGACCGCATCGCCACAGCCTGCGCGCAGGCCGGGCGGCCTGCGGACAGCGTGCAGCTGCTGGCCGTCTCCAAGACCATGCCGCTGGCCAACGTGCTGGACGCCATGGCGGGTGGCCAGGTCGCCTTCGGCGAGAACTACGTGCAGGAAGGCGTCCAGAAGATCGAGGCGCTGCGCGCCTGGGAGGCCGAGGGTGGCCGCCCGGCGCAGGTGGTGTGGCACCTGATCGGGCCGCTGCAGAGCAACAAGACCCGGGTGGTCGCCGCCCACTTCGACTGGGTGCACAGCGTGGACCGGCTCAAGATCGCCGAGCGGCTGGCCGAGCAGCGGCCGGCCGAACTGGCGCCGCTGCAGGTCTGCATCCAGGTCAACATCGACGGCGGGGCCAGCAAGTCCGGCGTCGCGCCCGAGGAGGCGCTGGCGCTGGCGCGCGCGGTGGCGGCCTTGCCGCGGCTGGTGCTGCGCGGGCTGATGACCATTCCCGAGCCCGTGGCCGGCTTCGCCGCGCAGCGTGCCGTGCATGCGCGCGCGCGGGCCCTGTTCGAGCAGGTGCGCACGGCCGGCATCGGCGGGCCCGCTTTCGACACCTTGTCGATGGGCATGACGGCCGACCTGGAGGCCGCCATCGACGCGGGCAGCACGCTGGTGCGCGTGGGCACCGCGATCTTCGGCGCGCGCTGAGCCCCTCCGGCCTGCCGGTTCAGTGCGCCGGCAGCACGATGGCCACGCGCCGGTTTTGCTGCCGTTGTTCGGGCGTGCGGTTGTCGCCCATGGGCGCGGCCTCGCCCAGGCCAATGGCCTGCATCTGCGCGCCGCGCAGCCCGGCCGCCACCATGGCGCGCAGCACGGCCTGCGCGCGCCGCAGCGACAGCGCCTGGTTGTAGGCATGTCCGCCGGTGCTGTCGGTGTGGCCCTCGACGCGCACGCGCGCGATGTCCAGCAGGGCCAGCTGGCGCCCGAGCTGCTCGGCCGTGGCCTGGGTTTCGGCGTCCAGCGCGTCGGAGTCGCTGCCGAACAGCAGCCGGCCGGTGATGGACAGCTCCCAGCCCTCGTCGGTGGCGTGAAAGCCCAGCGCCCGCAGCTGCGCGTCCCGGCTGGGCGCCGATGCAGGCGCGGGGGCCGGCGCGGGAGCGGGCGGCGGCGGTGCGGCGCAGGCCGCCAGCAGCCAGGTGCTGCCCCATGCGGCGCCGAGCAGCCAGGCACGGCGGGGGGCGATTCGATGCAGTTCCATCACAACTCCGGGACGTCGCTCACGACGTGGGCGCCTTCGAACAGGCAACTGGTGCCGCGGCCCCTCTTCTTGGCTTCGTACATGGCACGGTCGGCCGCGCGCAACAGCTGGTCGGCGGTCTGTCCGTGCTGGGGATACAGGGCAATGCCGATGCTGACCGACGGCACGATGCGCTCGTGCCGCTCGGACAGCGGCACGGCCACGGCGGCATTGATCTTGTCGGCGATGCGCAGGGCGTCCTGCGGCTGGTGTACCGGGGCCAGCAGCACCGCGAATTCGTCGCCGCCCAGCCGCGCCACGATGTCGCCCTCGCGCAGCTGCGCGCGGATGCGCGCGGCCACCTCGACCAGCAGCAGGTCGCCGATGGCGTGGCCATGGTGGTCGTTGATCTGCTTGAAGTGGTCGTTGTCCATGTACAGCACGGCGATGTTGCCGCCCTGCACTTGCGCGTCCTGCAGGACCCGGCCCAGCCGGCGGCTGAAGTAGGCGCGGTTGTGCAGGCCGGTCAGGCTGTCGTGGTTGGCCAGGTGCGTCAGCGAGCGGTTCTCCTGCGCCAGCTGGGCCTGCTGCGTCTCGATCTCGACCAGCAGCGCATTGAAGTCCTCGCCCAGCGCGTGGAACTCGGCGATCCCCGAGGCCGGCGCGCGCTGCATGGTGCTGCGCTGCGCGCGGGCCTGGTGGGTCATGGCGATCAGGGCTTGCACCGGCTCCACGATGTCGCGCTGGATGCGCCGCGACAGCAGGCGCAGGCCCAGCCCGGCGAACACCAGGCACAGCGCGATGCCGGCCGAGGCGGTGGCCAGGAAGCGCGCGAACACCGCACCGTCGCCGCGCAGCCGCACCTCGCCGATCGTGCGGCCACGGTCCAGCACGGGGGCGACGGTCGGGGCCGGCATCAGCAGGCGGCCCAGCGGCTCGCCGGCGGCCTCCAGCAGCTCGCCGGCCTTCTGCGCGTCAGGGCGAACGTAGCGCGCCAGCACGTGGCCGGCCTGGTCGCGCAGCTCGGCCTCGCGCAGCGATTCGCGCTGGGCGATGACCGCCAGCTGCTCCATGACGGCCACCCGGTCGTTGAACACCACGGCCGCCTCGACCGAGTAGGCGATGGAGCGCGCCACCAGTTCCAGGTGGTTGTTGGCGTAGGTGCGCAGCGCCAGCACGGCCGCCAGCAACAAGGCCAGGCCGACGGCGGCCATGCTGATGCTGGCCACCCGCACGTGGGCGCTCCGCAGGGTGTGCAGCAGGCTGCGGCGCACGGGTTCGGTGCCGCCGGCCTGCGGTGCGCGCGGTCGTTCGTTCATGGCTTGCGCTCCTGGCCCAGGCGCAGCACCTGCGGGTGGATGCGCACCTTGCCGCGGGCCAGCGCATCGAGGTTGATCTCGAAGCGCACGGGCACGCCGGCGGGGTCGATATCCAGCCGCACCATGCCGTTGGCCAGGCATGGGCTGGAGCGCTCGCACAGCGTCAGCACGGGCTGGCCCTCCAGTTCCTGCGCAAGCTGCTGCCATTGGGGCGTGTCGAGCGCACCGATGTACAGCGCGTCGCATTGCGCAGACACGGGCCGCGCGGGATCGGGCCGCAGCAGCAGCACGGGGCCGCCCGGCCAGGCGATGCCCTGTTGCCGAAGGCGCTCGGCATGGGGGCTGGTACCCACGAAGCACACGCGCAAGGGGTCGGGGGCCACCGGCCAGCGCGTGTAGGCCAGCACACGCGTCACGGTCTCGCGCAGGTCCAGTCCGGCGTGCTGCCCCGTGGCCGGCGCGGCCAGGCCGAGCGCCAGCAGCACGCACAGGGCCAGGCCGGCCGGCCGGCGGCGTCGCGAAGACAAGGCGGCGTAGGGGCCGGACAACATGGCGGGTGGATGGGCGCTTTGCGCGCCCCGGCGAAAGCGGCGGGCGATGCTAACAGCCGCCGCTGACGCCGGCCTGTCGCTGCCGCCGCCGGTCTGGCTCAACTCTTGTACTTGATCGTGCAGCCGTAGGGCTGTGTCTGCGCCTGGCTGATGGGCTTGCCGGCCAGCGTTTCGTTCAAGCCCTGGCGCACGTAATTGGTGGCGGCCTGGATGTCGCTGGCGCGGGCCGAGGCGATGGAGTCGATGCCGCCGGCGTACACCAGCGTGCCCTGCGGGTTGACGATGTACATGTGCGGCGTGGTGCGCGCGCCGTAGGCCTTGCCCACCGTGCCTTCCTCGTCCATCAACGTGGCCGTAGGCGCGCCGGACTTGCCCTGTATCCAGCCGGCCAGCGCGCGCGGCGCCAGGTAGTCGGACGCGGCCTTCTCGGTCGAGTTGACGGCCAGCCAGACCACGTCCTTGCCCGTGAACTCCTTTTGCAGGCCGGGCATGTTGGCGCTGTCGTAGTGCTTGCGCACGAAGGGGCAGCCCGGGTTGGTCCATTCCAGCACCACGGTCTTGCCCTTGAACTCGGCCAGCGTGCGCGTCTTGCCGCTGGTGTCGGTCAGCGTGAAGGCGGGGGCGGGCTGGCCGACGGCGGCGGCCGCCTGTACGGTGCCCGCCAGCAGCGTGGCGCAGGCGGCGAGCGACAGCAGAGCGGCGCGGCGCTGCACGCGGGGGCGGAGGGTTCGGATCGGGGATGGCATCGGATCGGCTCCTTCGGTGTGGATCAAGGAATGGCTTCGCGCTGCGGTGCCGGGCACCTGGGGGCGGCGCCGGCGGCGCTCACAGGGTCGCGATGGCCGCGCGCAGTTCGGCCACGCTCAGGATCTCGGACAGCACCACCGGCGCGCTGCCCTGGCGGTACAGCACGTAGACCGGCACGCCGCTGCGGCCCAGCGCGCGCAGCGCGGCCGTGATGGCCGGGTCGCGCCGCGTCCAGTCGGCCGTGAGCAGCTGCACGTTCTTGGTCTGCAGGTCGGACAGCACGCTCTTGTCGGCCAGCGCCGTGCGCTTGTTGTACTGGCAGGTCACGCACCAGGCGGCCGTGAAGTCCACGAACACGGGCCGGCCCTGTGCCAGCGCCTGCTGGACCTGCTCGGGCGCCCAGGGCTGCCAGCGCGCACCGGCCTGCGCCACGGGTGCGGCCTCCACCGGCCGCAGCACAGCCGGGCCGAACAGCCCCAGCATGCCGGCGGCCAGCCCCAGTGCCAGCGCACCCATGACCAGGCGCGCGCGCCCGGCCAGGCCCAGTGCCCAGACCACGGCGGCCAGCGCCACGAGCAGCAGCAGCAGCGCGGCGGCGCCGTCGATGCCGGTCTGCTGGCCCAGCACCCAGACCAGCCAGGCCACGGTGGCGAACATCGGGAAGGCCATGCAGCGGCGGAACACGTCCATCCAAGGGCCTGGCCGCGGCAGCCAGCGCACCGCGGCCGGCACCAGGCTGGCCAGCAGGAAGGGCAGGGCCATGCCCAGGCCCAGCACCGCGAACACCAGCAGGGCCTGGGCCGTCGGCAGGCCCACGGCCAAGCCCATGGAGGCGCCCATGAACGGCGCCGTGCAGGGCGAGGCGATGGCCACGGCGAGCACGCCGGACAGGAAGGCGTCCGCCGTGGGGTTGCGCGCCTGCGCCGAGGCCAGCCGCGAGGGCAGCAGCTGGCCGAACTCGAACAGCCCCGCCAGGTTCAACCCCAGCAGCGTGAACAGCACGGCCAGCGCCGCCACCACGCCGGGCGACTGCAGCTGAAAGCCCCAGCCCAGCTGCTCACCGGCCGCGCGCAGGCCCAGCAGCAGGCCGGCCAGCGCCACGAACGAGAGCACCACGCCGGCGCTGTAGGCCAGGCCGTGCACGCGCAGCGCACGCTGTTGGCCGGCGTGGCGCGCAAAGCCCAGCATCTTGATGGCCAGCACCGGAAACACGCAGGGCATGAAGTTCAGGATCAGCCCGCCCAGCAGCGCACCGGCCAGCGCGGCGATGAGTCCGATGGGCCGGCCCGCGTCGACCGGCGTGGCCGTGGCGTTGGCCTCCAGCGCGGCCGTCAGCGCCGGGGAGACGGTGGCCACGGCCGCGCCCTGCGGCCAGGGGCCGGCCACCGCGGCTTCGGCACGCCAGGCCTGGCGGTTGCCGTCGGCGCCCAGCGCCAGCACCACGGGCATCCGCTCCGGGCTCTGGCTGCGCTGGGCCGACAGCGGCACGCGCGCGGTCCAGACCGCGCCGTCCCAGGCCTGCGTCCAGGCGCCTGCGGTCTCGATCACTTCGGCCGTTTCGGGGAAGAACTCCAGTGTCTTGCCCTGCAGCGTGGCGGGCAGGCCGCGCACCGAAACGGCCAGCGTCTTGCCGTCGACGATCTCCGCCGTGCTGCCCGCGGGCAGCGCCTGCGGATGGGCGGCGGCCGCCGCATCGAATGCAGCCTGGTGCAGGGCCGTGGCGCCCTGCACGGGCAGGTCCAGCGTGAACTCGCCTTCCTCAGGGATGCATTCCTTGCGGCAGACCAGCCAGGACGCGCTGAGCTTGACCTGCATCTGCCCGCCCGTGGCCTGGAAACCGGGGCCCACGGTCAGTGGCACGGGCAGCAGCACGGTGTTCTCGTAGCCGTAGTTGGCCAGCGGGCCGATCGGGATCTTGTGCGGCACGGGCCAGGCGATGTCGCCGGCCTGCACGCCGGCCGGCAGCTGCCAGCGCAGTTCGGTCGGCAGGCCCGAATCCCCTGGGTTCTTCCAGTAGGTGTGCCACTCGGGCTTGTGCGTGATCGACAGCCCGACCCAGACCGGCTGGCCCGGCGCCACGCCCTGGGGCGCCAGCGCCACGAGCTCGGCCCGCACCTGGGGCGTGGTCACCACGGCGGCGTCGGCCAGCGCCGCCGGCGCGGCCACGGCGGCGCTGGCGGCCAGCAGCAGGGCAAGGGCGGTGTGGGCGGGGCGTGGTGGCATGGACATCGGGCGCTGGCGCCCATGGGAGCGGCCACCGCCCGCAAAGTTCCACCGCATCATGCGGCGAAGCCCAGCACCACGCGGCGCGCCATGGCGCCCTTCTTCTCGATCTTGGTGACGACCACGGCGCCGATCTCGGCCGTGTTGGCCACGTGCGTGCCGCCGCAGGGCTGCAGGTCGATGAGCCCGTCGGCGCCGATCCGGATGGTGCGCACGGCGCCCGTGCCGCGCGGCGGCGAGACCGACATGCTCTTGACCAGCGACGGGTTGGCGTCCAGCTCGGCCTCGGCGATCTCGCCCACCGTGACCGGCAGCGCGGCGCCCACCAGGCGCGCAATGCCGGCGCTGAGCAGCGCCTTGTCCAGCGGCTGATCGGTATGGAAGTCCAGCCGCGCCGCGTCTGCCGTGATCGCGCAGCCGTTGACCGGCTGCGCCACGAGGTGGCACAGCAGGTGGGTGGTGGTGTGAAAGCGCATCAGGCGGTGCCGGCGCTCCCAGTCGATCTCGGCCGTCACGGGCGTGCCGGCTGTGCAGCGGGCCAGCAGCGCGTCCTGCCCGGGCGCGGGCACATGGCAGATGGCGGCGGTGGGCCGGCCCTCTGCGTCCTTGCCCTTGCGCGTGTCGGCCACGCCCAGGCGCTGG
Organism: Pseudorhodoferax sp. Leaf274; assembly: GCF_001422445.1. Lineage (GTDB taxonomy): Bacteria > Pseudomonadota > Gammaproteobacteria > Burkholderiales > Burkholderiaceae_C > Pseudorhodoferax. Next base: position 292,512 of record NZ_LMNA01000026.1, on the reverse strand, counting down.
CCGTCCGCCAGCACCAGCCAGCCGGTGTCGCCGGCCTGGCCGCCGCCCAGCGGATAGAACACCGTGCGGTCAAGCACGATGCCTTCGGGGCCGGCAGAGAGGATGGTGGCGCTGGCCTGGCGCAGGCGGGCGTCCTGGCGGAAGAGATCCTGGGTCATCTTGCGGAGTGGCGGTGGTGCAGGCAGGGCCGCCATTGTCGGCGGGTCGGCGGGTCGGCGCGGAGCCGCAGGCCGGCGGCGACGGAGCGAGCGCAGCCGCTGCCAGGCTCACTCGACCTTGGCGCCGGAGGCCTTGACCATCGCGCCGGAGCTCTCCCAATCGGCGCGCAGCAGCTTCTGGAAGGCGTCCGGCGTCATCGCTGCGGACTCCACGCCCAGACGCGCCAGCCGTTCCTGCACGGCGGGGTCGGCCAGCGTCTTCTGCAGGGCGGTGTCGATCTTGTCGAGTTCGGCGCGTGGCAGCGCGGCCGGTGCCAGCAGGCCGATCCACGAATCGAAGCTGTAGCCCGGCAGGCCGCTCTCGGCCGCGGTGGGCAGGTCCGGCAGGAAGCGCGAGCGCTGCTTGCCCGTGTAGGCGATGAACTTCACGCGCGCGTCGTCCCGGTAGCCCATCACGCCGATCAGCGAAGAGGTGACGGCCTGCACGCGCCCGGCCAGCACCTCGTTGACCGCGTCGCCCGTGGACTTCATCGGGATGTGCTGCATGTCCAGCCCGGCCATGGCGACGAAGGAGGCCATGCCCAGGTGGGTGGCGCTGCCATTGCCGGCCGAGGCGTAGTTGAAGGCTCCGGGCCGGGCCTTCACGGCAGCGATGAACTCGCGCGTGTTGGCCGCGCCCAGTGCCGCGCTGGCGACGATGGCATAGCCCGAATTGCCGATGTAGCCCACGCCGACGAAGTCCTTCAGCGGGTCGTAGTCGAGCTTCTTGTACAGGTGGCCGACGATGTGGTGGCTGGCCGCGGCCAGCACCAGCGTGTTGCCGTCGGGCGCGGACCTGGCCACGTACGACGAGCCCACGCTGCCGCCGGCGCCGGCACGGTTCTCCACGATCACGCTGGCGCCCAGCGCCTGGCCGAGTTCGGTATTGATGGCGCGGGCGATGGTGTCCTGCACCGCGCCCGTGCCGAAGGGCACGACGATGCGCACCACGCGCTGCGCCTGCGCCGGCAGCGCGGCGGACAACAGGCCGGCAGCCAGCAGGGGCAGCAGCAGGCGCGGGAGGGTGGGGCGGAACATGGGGCGACTCCTGTGGTGGGGAAACTGCAGGCCCAGCAAGAACGGCGCCAGCGGCTCAGCGCGGCGTGGCGAGCCAGCGCTCGGCCAGGCGCACGAAGTAGCTCGCGCCGACCGGGATGATGTCGTCGTTGAAGTCGAACGAGGTGTTGTGGATGATGCACGGCCCCGGGCCGTGGCCGGCCATGCGGTGGTCGCCGTCGCCGTTGCCCAGGAAGGCGTAGCAGCCGGGGCGTTCCATGAGCATGTGCGCGAAGTCCTCGGCGCCGAGCACGCCGGGCAGGTTCTCGTCGACCAGTGCGTCGCCCACGATCTCGCGCATGACCTCGGCCGCGAAGCGCGCCTCGGCCGGGTGGTTCACGACCGGTGGCGAGGCACGCCGGAACATCACCTCGGCCGTGCATTCGTGGGCCTGGGCGATGTGCCCGGCCAGGTGGCGCAGGCGCGCCTCGATCTTGTCCAGCGCATCGACCGAGAAGGTGCGCACCGTGCCGCCGACCCAGGCGGTGTCCGGGATGACGTTGGGCGCATCCGAGCCCTGGATCTGCGTGACGGCCAGCAGCGCGCGCTCGGTGCTGGGGATGGTGCGCGCCACCAGGCTGCGCAGCGCCTGCGCGATCTCCAGCACGGCGCCCACCGGGTCCAGCCCCGTGTGCGGCATGGAAGCGTGCGTGCCGCGCCCGCGCACCGTGATGCGCCAGGTGTTGCTGGACGCCATCAGCGCGCCGTGGTTCAGCGCGAAGTTGCCGACGCGGCCGAGGTTGAAGTTGTGCAGCGCGAACACCGCGTCGCAGGGGAAGCGCTCGAACAGGCCTTCGTCGATCATCTTGCGCGCACCGGCCTTGCCCATCTCCTCGGCCGGCTGAAAGATGAAGTGCACCGTGCCGGCGAAGTCGCGCCGCTGCGCCAGCTGCCAGGCCGCTGCCAGCAGCATGGTGGTGTGGCCGTCGTGGCCGCAGGCGTGCATGCGGCCATCGTGCCGGGAGCGGTGGTCGAAGCCGTTGACCTCCTGCAGCGGCAGCGCGTCCATGTCGGCGCGCAGGCCGATGGTCTTGCCGTTGTCGGGCCAGCTGCCGCGCAGCACGCCGACCAGGCCGGTGCCGGCGATGCCGCGGTGCACCTCGATGCCCCATTCGGCCAGCAGGCCGGCCACGATTTCGCTGGTACGGTGCTCCTCGAAGCCGAGCTCGGGGTGGGCGTGGATGTCGCGCCGCAGCGTGCGGAAGCGGCCGGTGTCGGCAAAGGCATCGAGGATGGGCATGGGGCTCAGAACTCCAGGTTGTCGATCAGGCGCGTGTTGCCCAACCGGGCCGCGGCGACGACCACCCGCGGCGCATCGGCAGACGTGGCCGGCAGCAGGTCGGTGCGCTGGCGCACGGCCACGTAGTCGGGCGCCCAGCCGCGTGCACGCAGAGCCTGCACGGCGGCCTGTTCGGCCGCCTCGGTGGCACCAGGGTCGGCGCGCACGGCGTCCGCCACGGCGCGAAGCTGCGCATGCAGGGCCGTGGCTTCGCTCCGCTCGGCCGCGCCCAGGTAGCCGTTGCGCGAAGACAGCGCCAGGCCGTCGTCGGCGCGCACGGTCTCGACACCGGTGATGGCGATCGGCAGCGCGAAGTCGCGCACCATGCCTTCGATCACGCGCAGCTGCTGGTAGTCCTTCTTGCCGAACAGCGCCGCGCCCGGCTGCACGATCTGGAACAGCTTCATGACCACGGTGCACACGCCGGTGAAGAAGCCGGGCCGGAAGTGCCCTTCCAGGATGTCGGCCAGCGCCGCCGGCGGCGCCACCTTGTAGGCCTGGGGTGCGGGGTACATCTCGGCCTCGTCGGGGGCGAAGACGATGTCGCAGCCGGCGCCGGCCAGCAATTCGCTGTCGCGCGCCAGCGTGCGCGGGTAGCGGTCGAAGTCCTCGTGCGGTGCGAACTGCAGGCGGTTCACGAAGACGCTGGCGACCACCGGGCGCCCGCTGGCCTTGGCCTGGCGCACCAGGGCCAGGTGGCCTTCGTGCAGGTTGCCCATGGTCGGCACGAAGGCCGGGCGCGGGCCGGTCTCCAGGGCCTGGCGCAGTTCGGTGATGTGGTGCACGACGTGCATGCGGTCGGTCTCCTTGTCGCAGAAAAGTCGGAAGTGTGCCTGCAGTGCCGGACGCCTCAGGCCGAAGCGGCGGGCAGGGGCAGGGCAGTCTTGTAGCGCACCTGCTTGAGCGCGAAGCTCGAACGGATCTTTTCGATGCCCGGGATGGGCGTGAGCTGCTCCAGGATGAAGCGTTCCAGCGCCGCGATGTCGGCCACGGCCACGCGCATGAGGTAGTCGCTGTCGCCGGTCATGAGGTAGCACTCCATCACCTCGTCGTGCAGCGCGATGCGTTGCTCGAAATCGGCCAGCGCCTGCTTGCTCTGCCGCGTGAGGCTGATCGAGATGAACACGTTGAGCCCCAGGCCCAGCGCGGCCGGGGCGGCGAGCGCCACATAGCCCGTGATGATGCCGGCGGCCTGCAGCGCCTTCACGCGCGCCAGACAGGGCGAGGGCGACAGGTGCACACGCCGCGCGAGCTCCACGTTGGAGAGCGCGCCGTCGCGCTGCAATTCGTCCAGGATGCGCAGATCGGTTGCATCCAGTTTCATCCCATGCCTCCGTTTTCAAGTTTGACGGCATTTTGTGCTGCTTGATGGCATTGCGCCATGCATCTCGGCAACATGTTCGGCGTGTTTGCACCTAGAGTGCAGAGATCTTCGACTCGCATGCCTTCTTGCCATGAATGCACCCCACCCATTGGTCCAACTGCTGCAGGTGCCCGCTGCGGGCGACGCCGATCCGCTGGAAACGCAGGAATGGCGCGATGCCTTCGCCGCGCTGCTGGCCTCTGGCGGCCCGGAGCGCGCCCGCTTCATGCTGGACGAACTGGCACGCGTGGCGCGCGCCCAGCGCATCGGCTGGAAGCCCGAGCTGTCCACGCCCTACGCCAACACCATCGGGGTGGAGCAGCAGCCCGTGTTCCCGGGCGACCTGGCCATCGAGGAGCGGCTGGCCTCGCTGATGCGCTGGAACGCGCTGGCCATGGTGGTGCGCGCCAACCAGGCCGAATTGGGCGGGTCGAGCGAGCTGGGCGGCCACATCGCCAGCTATGCCAGCGCCGCCGATCTGTTCGAGGTGGGCTTCAACCACTTCTTTCACGGCCGCCAGGGCCTGGAGGATGGGCAGCACCGCGGCGACCTGGTGTTCTTCCAGCCGCACAGCGCGCCGGGCGTCTACGCGCGTGCGTTCCTCGAAGGCCGGCTGGACGAGGCCGATTTGATGCACTACCGCCAGGAGATCGCCGCGTCCGAGGCCGGCGCGCGGGGCCTGTCGAGCTACCCGCATCCCTGGCTGATGCCGGATTTCTGGCAGTTCCCGACCGGATCGATGGGCATCGGGCCGATCAGCTCGATCTACCACGCGCGCTTCATGCGCTACCTCACGCACCGCAACCTCCTGGACTGCACGCACCGCAAGGTCTGGGGTGTGTTCGGCGACGGCGAGATGGACGAGCCCGAGTCCATGAGCGCGCTGACGCTGGCCGCGCGCGAGAAACTGGACAACCTGGTCTGGGTCGTCAACTGCAACCTGCAGCGGCTGGACGGCCCTGTGCGGGGCAACGGCCGCATCATCGACGAGCTCGAGCAACTCTTCGCCGGCGCCGGCTGGAACGTGGTCAAGCTGGTCTGGGGCAGCGACTGGGACGGGCTGTTTGCGCGCGACCAGCAGGGCGCCCTGCTGCGCGCCTTCGCCCACACCGTGGACGGCCAGATGCAGACCTTCGCGGCAAAGGACGGGCGTTACAACCGCGAGCACTTCTTCGGCCAGGACGAGGCCTTGCAGCGCCTGGCCCAGGGCATGACCGACGAGCAGATCGACCGCCTGCGCCGGGGTGGCCACGACCTCGTGAAGATCCACGCGGCCTACGCGGCCGCCGCCGCCCACCGCGGCCAGCCGACCGTGGTGCTGGCCCACACCAAGAAGGGCTACGGCATGGGCGCGGCCGGCCAGGGCCGCATGACCACGCATTCGCAGAAGAAGCTGGACGAAACCGACCTGATCGCGTTCCGCAACCGCTTCGACCTGCCGCTCACCGACGAGCAGGCGACCTCGCTGGCCTTCCACAAGCCGGCCGAGAACAGCCCGGAGATGGCCTACCTGCGCGAGCGACGCGCAGCGCTGGGCGGCTACCTGCCGCGCCGCGAGACCGTTTGCGAGACGCCGCCGGTTCCGGCGCTGGCCAGCTACGCGCAGTTCGCGCTGGCCGCCGACGGCAAGGAGATGAGCACCACCATGGCCTTCGTGCGTCTCTTGGGCCAGTTGCTCAAGGACCCGCAGCTGGGGCCCCGCATCGTGCCCATCGTGGCCGACGAGGCGCGCACCTTCGGGATGGCCAACCTGTTCAAGCAGGTGGGCATCTACAGCAGCGTGGGCCAGCGCTACGCGCCCGAGGACATCGGCTCGGTGCTGTCCTACCGCGAGGCGCTGGACGGGCAGATCCTCGAAGAAGGCATCAGCGAGGCCGGTGCCATCGCCAGCTGGACGGCCGCGGCCACCAGCTACAGCGTGCACGGCCTGGCCATGCTGCCGTTCTACATCTACTACTCGATGTTCGGCTTCCAGCGCGTGGGCGATGCGATCTGGGCCGCGGCAGACCAACGTGCGCGCGGCTTTTTGCTGGGCGCAACCTCAGGCCGGACCACGCTGGGCGGCGAGGGCCTGCAGCACCAGGACGGCAGCAGCCACCTGGTGGCGGCCACCATCCCCAACTGCAAGGCCTACGACCCGGCATTCGCCGGTGAAATGGCCGTGATCGTGGATGCTGGCATGCGCGAGATGCTGGTGGAGCAGCAGGACGTCTTCTACTACGTCACGCTCATGAACGAGAACTACGCCCAGCCCAGCCTGCCTGGCGGAGCGGCCGAAGGCGTGGTGCGTGGCGGCTACCGCTTCGGCATCTATGGCCCGCAGCACGGACGGCGCGTGACACTGCTGGGGTCGGGCGCGATCCTGACCGAGGTCATCAAGGCTGCAGAACAACTCGCCACCGAGGGTATCGGCAGCGAGGTGCTGAGCATCACCAGTTGGAGCGAGCTGGAGCGCGGAGCGCGGTCTGGCGGAACACACCTGGCAGAGCTGCTGTCCGGCAACGGCCCGATCGTGGCCGCGAGCGACTATGTGCGCGCCGTGCCTGAAAGCCTGCGCGCCTCCGTGCCCTCGGGCCGCGCGTACCGGACGCTGGGCACCGATGGCTTTGGCCGCAGCGATACGCGGGCGGCACTTCGGCGTTTCTTCCACGTGGATTCGGCTGCGATTGCCGAAGCTGCGCGCAGCGCGCTGCAGGCATAAAAAAACCCCGCCGAGGCGGGGTTTCGAAAAAACGAGGCTTGAAGAATCAGGCCTTGTTCTTTTGCTGGCGGCGACGGATGCCAGCCAGGCCCAGCAGGCCGGCGCCCAGCAGGGCGATGGATGCGGGCTCAGGGATTTCCGTGGCGTTCAGAGCGAATTGGAACGTGACGGGCGTGTTCGTGCGCTCGTAGGTCGAGAAGCCCAGGCAGCCCGTGGCGCCGGTGGCCAAAAGGCACTGGGCATCGTTCAGGTTGAACGCAGGGGTGGCCGAGAAGTTGAACGAGTACGAGTAGCCGTCGTAGGTGAAGGGCTCACCCAGCGAACCGAAGATCACGAAAATGTCGCTGCACAGCTGGGTCGGCGAATCGGTGCCAGCCGTGGGGCAGGTCGTAGCATTGTTCGGGGTTTCGACGAAGGAGACCTTGTAAGCGGCCTTGAATTCCTTGGCAACGCCCGGAGCCGTCAGCGTCAGCTCTGCATTGATCGTGGTGGACTTCAGGGTCCAGCTGTCGTTGGTCAGGTTCGAACCGTTGAAGTGGGTGTAGGTGTTGGCATTCGCGAAACCCAAACCCGTCGTCACCGTGCCGACCTTGGGCGTCTGGGTGATCGTCAGCGCGCTGCGCTGGCCGTTGGCGACGGTGCCACCAACGCGGCCCCAGTCCAGTTGGTTTGCGGAAATGCTCCAGCTCGAGTCCGGATTGGCCGCTGCCGTAGGGCCGGACGAGCGGGACGGAACGAAGGTCGTGGTGCCATCGCCAGCCGATTGGCCGGTGCCGGTACCAGTCGAGCTGGTTGCAGGAGCACCTGCGCCATTGCCGAACCAGCTGGCAACGGTGTAGTTCCAGGTGGTGATCGGGGCAGCGGATGCAGCAGATGCAGCAACCAGAGCGGCTGCAGCGAGGCCCAGCTGGGCGAGTTTGAAATGACGCATGACGAATTCCTTTGATGCGGGCAGAGGGCGGGAGGCACAGACCCAACAGAGTTGGCGAAAAAGTAGAGCAAATCGCATGCCTCTCACGAAAAATCCAGCGATTTCATTGACTTAGTTCTCGTTGACACATTTCAAATGACTGGCGTGTCAAATATTTCGACGTCATGTGACGCGTCATTTCGTGATGCCTTGACCGCCTGTTGCGCTTTGTGGCGTCACGCCGGCCCGACGTTCCACCACGACGGCAACAGCGCGCGCACCGCCCGGTGTGCAAACCGCGCATCGATCAGCACGACCACACCCCGGTCCTCGCGCGACCGGATGACCCGGCCGGCTGCCTGCACCACCTTGCGCAGGCCGGGAAACAGATAGGTGTAGTCGTAGCCGGCTCCGAATGCGTCCTGCATGCGCCGGCGCATCTCCTCGTTGACGGGGTTGACCTGGGGCAGGCCGAGCGTGGCGACGAAGGCGCCGATCAGCCGGTCGCCCGGCAGGTCGATGCCTTCGCCGAAACTGCCACCGAGCACCGCAAAGCCGATGCCGGCACCGCCCGGCGCAAAGCGGGCGAGAAAGTCCTGGCGTTCGGCCTCGTCCATGCGCCTGGTCTGGCGCCAGTGCGGGATGGCCGGGTGCATCTGCGCGAACGCGTTGGCCACCAGGTCCAGGTAGTCGTGGCTACTGAAGAACGCCAGGTAGTTTCCGGGCTGCGCCAGGTACTGCTGCGCCATGAGCGTGGCGATCGGTGCGGCCGAGGCCTGGCGGTCCGCAAAGCGGGTCGAGATCGCGTCGGCCACGTGCACGCGCAGTTGGTCGGCGGCATAGGGCGATGCGACGTCGACAAACGGCGCATCCGCCGGCAGCCCCAGCGTGTCGCGGTAGAAGTCGGGCGGCGCCAGCGTGGCCGAGAACAGCGTGCAGTTCCAGGCGGCTGCCAGCCTCGGCGCCAGGAATTCGGCCGGGATCAGGTTGCGGATGTGCATTTCGGCGTCGTTGCGTCCCGATCCCTTGCCGGCCGGCAGGCGCGTCACATCGACCATGGAATGGGCGCCGAAGCTCTGGGCCAGGCGCAGCCATTGCAGCGCCTCGAACCAGAATGCCTGCAGGGCGCCGTCCAGCGGATGGGGTGCACCGGGCGTGGCATCTGCGAAATAGTCGCCCAGCGCGGCGGCGGCATCCTGCAGCGCAGCGGCCCAGGCCGTCGGGGGCGCGCCGCGCGTGCTGTACGGGCGTTCGTCCTCGGCCAGCAGGGTGCGCCACTGGCGGTCCAGCCGCTCCAGGGGTCGCCGCAGCGTGGCAGGCGCCTCACGCGCCAGCGCGCGCACAGGGCCGCGCTGCATGCCGGCCGAATACATCGCCCGGCCCCGGTCGACCAGGTTGTGCGCCTCGTCCACCAGCACGCCCACGCGCCATTCGTTCTGCAAGGCCAGGGCATACAGCATGGCGCTGCCGTCGAACCAGTAGTTGTAGTCGCCGACCACCACGTCGGCCCAGCGTGCCAGTTCCTGGCCCAGGTAGTAGGGGCAGACCTGGTGCGCCAGCGCCACGTCGCGCAGCGGGGCGCGCGCCATCGGTCCCGCCGCCACGGCCGCGCCGCGGGCAGCCGGCAGCCGGTCGTAGAAGCCACGCGCCAATGGGCAGGACTCGCCGTGGCAGGCCTTGTCCGGGTGCTCGCAGCTTTTCTCGCGCGCGGTCAGTTCCAGCACGCGCAGCGGCTGGCCTGCGGGCGCGATGCGCGCCAGCGCGTCCAGCGCCAGTTGGCGGCCCGGTGTCTTGGCGGCCAGGTAGAACACCTTGTCGATGGCCTTGCCGGGGCAAGCCTTGAGCAGGGGAAAGAGCGTGCCCACGGTCTTGCCGATGCCGGTGGGGGCTTGCGCCAGCAGGGGGCGTCCGCGCGCGGCGGCGCGGTACACGGCCTCGGCCAGTTCGCGCTGGCCGGGGCGGAACTGCGCATGCGGAAACGCCAGCGCCGCCAGTGCCGTGTCGCGCGCCGTGCGGTGGGCTTGCTCCTGGGCCGCCCAGGCGAGGAAGCGCAGGCATTGCTGTTCGAAGAAGGCGCGCAGTGTGGCCGCATCGTGCCGTTCCTCGAACACGGTCTCGCGCTGGCTCGCGATGTCGAAGTACACCAGCGCCAGCGTCAGCGCGGGCAGGCTGCGCTCTTCGCACAGCAAGGCGCCATACACCTTGAGCTGCGCCCAGTGCAAGGCCCGTTGCTGGGCCGGCTGGCGCGCCAGGTCGCCACGGTGCGTCTTGATTTCCTCGAGCCGCTGCCGCGCGGCATCGAAGCCGTCGGCGCGTCCGCGCACCTGCAGGTCGCCATGGCGGCCCTGCAGGCGCACCTCGGCCTCGTAATCAGCGCCGCGCCGCCCGGCCACCAGCGCGTGGCCGGCAATGCCTTCCAGCGCGGTCGGCGCGGGTGTGAAGCGCAGGTCGAGGTCGCCGGCCTTGGCCGTGAACTCGCACAGCGCGCGCACGGCCACCGTGTACGGGGCCAGGCCGGCGGGCGCGCCGGTCAAGGGCAGCTCAGCACCGTGCCCTGCTGCGTGCACAGCCCACCCTGTGGGTTGACCAGTTGGTTGCCCGCACGGTTCAGCCGCTGGCCGCTGCTGTCCCAGCAGCCACCGGCATCGCAGCGCGCCACCTGCGGCGGTTGCGGTGCGGCAGGTGCCGCGATGGCGGGCGTGTCAGGTGTGGCGGGTGCCAATGGCTGCGCCGGTTTCGACCCGCCGGCCGGCGGCAGCACGATCATCGGCCGTTCCGAACGGGATGGTGGCGCAGCGTCGGCCTCTGCTCGAAAGCAGGCACGCGCCGCGCGCTGGCGTGCGGCGCGCAACTGCGCGATGTCGGGCTTGGGTTCCGCCATCACGGCATCCAGCCGCTCGCGTGCGGCCAGGCAGGCTGGAGATTGCAGCGCATCGTCCTGCGGCGCCGCCGCTGCGCCCAGGGCCAGTCCGGCCAGCACGGCTGCGGCGATTGGCCCATGCCAAGCCCTCATCGCGCATCGCCCTTGGGATAGCGCCGGGCACCCAGCAGGTAGGCGCCCGCCCCCAGCAGCAGCGTGCCGGCCGCGACCATCAGCGCCAGCGCGAAGCCGCGCGCCGGTGAGCCCGACCACCCGATCAGCAGAGCCACCAGCGGCGGACCCAGTACCTGGCCGATGCCGTACAGCGCTGTCAGCAGTCCCATGGTGCTGGCGGCGCTGGCGGGCCGCAGGCGGCGCACCTCCTGCATCGCGAAGTACGTGATGGCCGTGAACGGCAGCCCGAGCAGCAGGCTGCCCAGCACGAAGCCCGGCAAGGTGGGGCTGGCCAGGCTCATGGCCACGCCTACGGCCTGCACGGCATGGCACAGCGCCAGCAGCCGCCGCATGTCGCCGCTCAGCGGCACGCGTGTGGTCGCCATCGCACCCAGGATCACGCCGAGGCCGAAGATCGGCCAGAACAGGTCCAGCCAGACCGATGCCGGCAGCGCCGCGCGCGCGATGACGGGCAGGAACGTCGCGGTGATGATGTAGCCGAAGCCGGCGCAGCCATAGCCCAGGGCCAGCAGCGCCATCTCGCCGCGCGGGGCCATGGGCTGCACCGTGGCCTGGCCGGCCGCTGCGGCCACCGGCGGCGCCGGCAGTTCGCCACCGCGCAGCACCGGCCGCACCGCCACCGTCAAGGCGGCGGCCAGCGCGCCGAACACCAGCCAGCCCAGCCGCGCGCTGCCGTCGCCGGCCACCACCGCGCCGGCGATCAGGCCACTCAGCACGATGCCAGTGCCCGGCCCCACGTAAATCATGCCGCCCAGCGCGGCGCGCCCGCGCCGCGCCAGTTGCGCCAGGCACCAGCCCGAGATGTAGACGAAGACGAAGGCGCTCGCCACCCCCGCGGCAAAGCGCAGCGGCGCCCACAGCGCCGGCCAGGGCAGGGCCATGGCCAGCGTCAGCAGCGCGGTGGCGATGAGGCCGCCCTGCACCATGCGCGCGGCATCGGGCGGCGGCGGGTTGCCGAGCCGGCGCCAGAGCCAGGGCTGCAGCGTGCAGAGCACGGCACCCAGCAGGTAACCCAGGTAGTTGGCGCTGGCCAGCCAGCTCGCGCCGGGCAGGTCGATGACGCCGTCGTGCAGCATCATGGGCATCAGCGGCGTGAATGCGAAGCGGCCGATGCCCATGGCCGTGGCCAGGCCGACGGCGCCGGCGGCGGCGATGGCCCAGGGGCCGTACGCCGCCGGGCCCGGGACGGCGGATGGAATCGATGACATAGGGGGATGGGGCAAAGGGGGCCGCGGCATGTTAGCGCCGCGGCCCGCGGCGCCGCTGGCCTGGGGCCATGGCGCGCGCAACACGCTCTAAGATCCCCGCCATGAGCCTTCCCTCGCGATTCTGGTCCGACCTCGGCACGCGCGACTTCGCGCGGCTCGACCCCGCCGCCACTGTGGCCGTGCTGCCCGTCGCCGCCACCGAGCAGCACGGCCCGCACCTGCCCGTGCGCGTGGACGCAGCGCTGGTCGAAGGCGTCATCGCCGCTGCGTTGCCGCACCTGCCCGAGGCGCTGCCCGTGCTGTTCCTGCCGACCCAGGCCATCGGCAGGAGCAGCGAGCACGAGCGCTTTCCGGGCACGCTGTCGCTGTCGGCCGAGACCACCATCCGGCTGTGGACCGAGATCGGCGAATCCGTCGCGCGCGCCGGCCTGCGCAAGCTGCTCATCTTCAACAGCCATGGCGGCCAGGTGTCGATCATGGACATCGTGGCGCGCGATCTGCGCACCCGCTGCGACCTGCTGTGCTACCACGCCAGCTGGTACACGCTGCCGCTGGGCCAGGACGTGGAAGGCCTGTTCAGCCCAGAGGAGCACCGCTTCGGCATCCACGGCGGCGACATCGAGACCTCGATGATGCTGGCGCTGCACCCCGCGCGCGTGGACATGGCGCAGGCCCGCCACTTCCACTCCACCTCGCAGGACCGCGCGGCTGCCTACCCCATCCTGGGCAACGGCAAGACCGCCAAGCTCGGCTGGCAAATGCAGGACTACAACGCCGAGGGCGCCGCCGGCAACGCCGCCAACGCCACGGCCGAGAAGGGCCATGCGCTGGTGAACGCCGCCGGCCGCCAGCTCGCGGCGCTGCTCGCCGAGCTGTGCCACCTGCCGCTGTCCACGCTGGTCGACGCACCACGCCTGGCCGACTGAAGGGCGAAGCCACCGCGCCCGGCTGCACGCGCTGGCCAGGCCCGCTGTCTAAGATCGAGGCCATGCCCATCCTGCGCACCTCCCCCGCCTCGCCCTTCGGCCGTAAGGTCCGTATCGCCGCCGAAGTCGCCGGCCTGGCCGACCGCATCCGCATCGAATCGGCCGACACCAACGACGCCGCCGACGCGCTGCGCCAGCAGAACCCGCTGGGCAAGATCCCCACGCTGCTGCTGGACGACGGCGAGCCGCTGTACGACTCGCGCGTGATCGTCGAATACCTCAACGAGACCGCCGCCGCACCCGTGCTGGTGCCACCCGGACCAGCCCGCATCGGCGTGCTGCGCCACCAGGCCCTGGCCGACGGCCTGCTCGACGCCTGCATCCTGCAGGTCTACGAAGGCCGCTACCGCCCGCCCGAACTGCGCGGCGAGCATTGGCTCGCGCACCAGCGCGGCAAGATGGACCGGGCCCTGGCCCATCTGGCCGCGCACCACGCCACGCCCGGCAGCGGCGTGCCGCACATCGGCGAGATCGGCCAGGCCTGCGCGCTGGGCTACCTGGACCTGCGTTTCGCTGGCGCCTGGCGCAGCGCCCACCCGGCGCTGGTGGCCTGGCTGGACGACTTCGCGGCGCGCGTGCCGGCTTACGCGCGCACCGCGCCGACGGCCTGAGCACCGGCCCTGGGGCCTGTGCGGCGCCCCCCACGCCATCGCTTGTCGCGGTGCCCATGTTCTTTTGGTGATGGAGGGTTGCCGGCGCGCGTCCGCACGGCCGGCACACCCGTGAATGCGCAGGGGACGGGGCCTCGACCCGTGGCGCGGCATCCGCAATTGGGATGATCCACGGCGCAGGCCCTGCAATTCATCTGCTTACCATCGGCAACCAGTTGTCGCACGTCGCGGCACACATCGGGAGCTGCGCGGCGCATGCCACAGGCAGATCGGCTTCTCAAGATCAAGAACAGGCTGGACGCAGGGCAGTTGCTGGGCAAGCAGGCGCTGCTCGATGAGTTGGAGGTGTCGTTCGCCACCCTCAAGCGCGACATGGCCTGCCTGCGTAACGAGTGGCAGGTTCCCGTGCGCTTCGACCGCGAGCGCAACGGTTGGCGCCTGGACGGCGCGGCCGTCGCTGCCGGCAATTACGCACTCGATCTGAAGCTGCGCGAAGACGAGATTCGCGCCTTGCTCGTGATGCAGCACCTGCTGTCGCGGCTGGAGCCCGGCGGCTTGCTCGGCACGCAGATCGGCCCCTTGCAGCGGCGGCTGGCCCGCCTGCTCGACAAAGGGCTGGGCACGCCGGCCGACGTGGCGCGGCGCATCCGCGTGCTGGCGCTGGGCGCGCGCCGCCTGGAGCTGCCGCACTTCCAGGCCGCTGCCCAGGCCGTGCTGCGGCGCCGCCGCCTGCGCATCGTCTACCGCGCGCGCAGCCACGGCCGGGTGGAAGAGCGCGAGGTCTCGCCCCAGCGGCTCGTGCACTACCGCGAGAACTGGCATCTGGACGCATGGTGCCATCGGCACGAGGGCCTGCGCATCTTCAGCCTCGACGCGGTCGAACACGCGCAGGTTCTCGACAGCGCGGCAGTCGAAATGCACGACGCCGACCTGGACGACCAGCTGGCCAGGGGCTACGGCATCTTCGCCGGCAGCCAGGTGCAGATGGCGCGGCTGCGCTTCACGCCCGAACGCGCACGCTGGGTATCGGCCGAGCGCTGGCATCCCGACCAGCGCGGGCGCTTCGACCCGCAAGGCCACTGGCTGCTCGACCTTCCTTTTGCCGACATGCGCGAACTGGTGATGGACATCCTGCGCCACGTGCCCGAGGTGGAGGTGCAGTGGCCGCAGGAGCTGGCGGACGAGGTGCGCAGGCGGCTGCAAGAGGGGCTGCAGCGGATGCAGGGGGCTGGATGAAGGATCAGGGACGTGCGGGCGCGCAGGCGCATGGGGTGAGCCTGGGGGTTGCGACGATAGCGGGCATGAAACCCAAGACTGCTCTTGCCCACATCCGCCTGGAGGCCGATGGTCAACGCGTCGTCGAGCATTGGCTGGTGGATCACTCACTGGATGTCGCCAGCTTGGCCCGGGACTTCGCGGCCACCTTCGGCCCGCAGTGGGCTGCGATCGCAGGCCGCTGGCACGACCTCGGAAAGTTCCGTCCGGGCTTTTACCGCTACATCCGTGGCGTGTCGGGGGCCGACGCGCACCTGGAAGGCAAATGGCCCACAGGCAACGAGAAGACCCACTCCGCCGCCGGTGCCTTGCACGCGCTGGACCTGTTCGAACAACGTTACGGGCCCGCAGGGCGTGTTGTTGCGCGCGTGCTGGCCTACGTCATTGCTGGGCACCACGCGGGGCTGGATGACTGGACGGCCGGCCTGGACACCCGGCTGCTCGGCACCCGTGCGCCGGACAGCCGGCTTGAGTACGACCAGGCCAGGGCCAAATGCCTCGAGGAAGCGCCGGAGCTGCTCGACCTGCCGGCCGGCTTCGACCTGCGAACGGCCGCAGCCGACATTCCCGGCGCGCGCAGCAGCAACCCGCTCGCATTGGCGCTGTGGGTACGCATGCTGTTCTCTGCCCTGGTCGACGCTGACTTCCTCGACACCGAACGCTTCATGGACGAGGGCCGCAACGACCGCCGTTCGGGCTTTGCGACGATCACAAGCTACCGCGAGCAGCTCGACCAGCACTTGGCGCGCAAGGCCGACCAGGTGGCCGCAGAGGGGCGCGAAGCTGATCCCGTGATGCAGGCGCGCCAGACCGTGTTGGCCCAATGCCGCACCAAGGCCGCGTTGCCGCCGGGCGTGTTCTCTCTCACGGTGCCCACCGGCGGCGGCAAGACACTGTCGTCACTGGCTTTCGCGCTTGCGCATGCCGAGCAACATGGCAAGCGCCGCGTGGTCTATGCCATTCCGTACACCAGCATCATCGAGCAGACAGCCGACGTGTTGAAAGGCATCTTCGGCCCTGACGCGGTCATCGAGCACCACAGCCAGGCCGACACCGACCACGCTGCAGAGACCCCGCGCAGCCGCCTGGCCTGCGAGAACTGGGACGCGCCGCTGATCGTCACCACCAACGTGCAGTTGTTCGAGTCACTGTTCGCCGCGCGCACCTCGCGTTGCCGCAAGCTGCACCGGCTGGCCGGCAGCGTGATCGTGCTCGACGAAGCGCAGCTGTTGCCGCCCCGATTCCTGCAACCGATCCTGGATGCGCTGCACGTGTTGGTGGCGCATTACGGCGTCACCCTGCTGTTGTGCACCGCCACGCAGCCGGTGCTGACCGATGGTGCCCGGTTCGATCCGCGTGAGAACCTGCGTGGCCTGCCATCCCCCACACCCATCATCGACGACGAGTCCGCGCTGTTCGCCGCGCTGGAGCGCGTGACCATCGAATGGCCGGCGGACCTGCAGACGCCGCTGTCCACGGATGCATTGGTCGAGCGCCTGGCGGCCGAGCCCTGCGTGCTGACCATCGTCAACACACGCAAGGACGCCGCCGAGATCGTCGCCGCGCTGGATGCGGCCACCGGTGACCGCGCACTGCACTTGTCAGCCGCGATGTGCGGCCAGCACCGCGCGGACGTGATCCGTGACATCCGCCAGCGCCTGGCTGCGCGGCGCGCCGGGACCGACCTGCGTCCGCTGCGGGTGGTGAGCACGCAGTTGGTGGAGGCGGGGGTCGACATTGATTTTCCCGTCGTGTTCCGCGCCCTGGCCGGCCTGGACTCCATTGCACAGGCGGCGGGGCGGTGCAACCGCGAAGGTTTGTTGCCCGGTGGTGCCAAGGGCCGTGTGGTGGTCTTTGTGCGCGCGGTGCCGAAGCTGTTGACCGAGTTGCGCAATGGCGTGCAGGCCTCCATCAGCATCCGTGCCACCGGCATGGGGGAAGCACTGGGGCCGGCGGCGTTCCAGCGCTACTTCCCGCAGTTCTACGACGCATTCCGCAGCCGGGACGAGCGCGGCATCGTCGAGCTGTTGAAGAAGACCAATGACTTCAATTTCAGCTTCGGTACGGCTGCCACGAAGTTCAAGCTCATCGACGATGAAGACCAAGCCCAGGTCATCGTGCCTTACACGAGCCTGGCCGAAGGTGCGGTCGACCCGGCTCCGCTGATCGCCAAGCTGCGCGCGGGCGACACCGACCGTTGGCTGATGCGCGCACTGCAGCGCTACACCGTGACAGCGCGCAAGGCGCAGGTCACGGCATGGCAAACGGCTGGCGATGTACAGGAAGTGCAGCCAGGCTGCTTCCTGTTGATCGATGCGTTGCGCTACGACGAGCGGTTTGGGCTACGACCCGACAACGGCCCGCTGGATCCGGGCAGTTTCTTTATCTGAGTGCCACCAACGGAGGAGAGCCATCCTGTGAAACGCTTCTGCCTTGAAGTCACCGGCGAATTCGCCTGCTTCACCCGACCGGAAATGAAAGTGGAGCGCGTCTCCTATGACGTGATCACGCCCTCCGCCGCCCGCGCCGTGTTCGAGTCCATCTTCTGGAAGCCTTCGGTGAAATGGCATGTGCGCCGCATCGAAGTGCTGACACCCATCCGTTGGGTCAACCTGCGCCGCAACGAGGTCAAGAGCAAGGTGTCCGTGTCGTCCGTGGTCAGCGCGATGCAGGGCGGAGATGCGGACATCGGCATCTACGCCGACGAACCCGACGAGCGTGTGCAGCGCGCCGCGTTGCTGCTGCGCGATGTGGCCTACCGGCTGCATGCCGACATGGAGGTGCGGGCCGACCGCAGCGACCCTGCGCCGCAGGCCAAGTTCCATGCGATGTTCGAGCGGCGCGCATTGGCGGGGCAATGTGTGAACCAGCCTTACCTGGGTTGTCGGGAGTTTGCGGCGCGGGTCCGGCTCGTGACCGACATGGCCAGCGAGCCGGCACCCATCGCCGACAGCCGCGACCTCGGTTGGATGCTGCACGACATGGACTTTGCGAACCCGGCCGATCCTCAGCCGGTGTTCTTCCGGGCGCAGATGCAGCGGGGGGCGATCGACGTCGATGGCCGAGGAAACACGCGATGATCTTGCAAGAACTGGTGAGGTACTACGACAGGCAACGCGCACTGCCCGACAGCGACATTGCGCCGCCGGGATGGGTGCGCCGGTCGCTGGACTATGTCGTTGTCCTGCGTGAGGACGGTATGCCGCTGCAACTTGAACAACTCTTCGAGATGCAGAAGGGAAAGCGTATTGCGCGACAGGTGTTGCTGCCTTCCATTGGCAAGCAAGCGCTGAAGCACACGAACAGTGGAAAAGATGCAAATCTGCTTTGGGACAACGCAAGCTTCGCCTGTGGCTTTGGGAGTCGCGGAGCGGGAAAGCTGGCGAGCTTTGTCGAAACCATCGAGAACTGGTTTCCTGACAGTACCGATGCGGGCGTTGTAGCGGTGCGGCGCTTCTGTGCCCAAGTTCTGCGCGGAAAGCTGGACGGACTTCGACAGCTGATCGAACAAGCCGGGGCCACGGCGGATTTTGATGAGCGCGATGCTCCGATCGCATTCAGGTTGCGGTCTGATGGTTTGACGAAGGTTCACGAACGTCCGGGGGTGCGTTCTGCTTACGCAGCACGCTTGGGCTTGAGTGATCCGAATGCCGTTCTTGGCCATTGCCTTGTTACCGGTCAAAAGAACATCCCTATCGCCGCAAACGAGACAGTGATCAAAGGCGTTTGGAAAGCCCAGACAGCCGGAGCCAACATCGTGTCGTTCAATGCTGCGTCCTTCGTCTCATACGGCAAGGCGGGTAAGCAGGCGGAGAGTGCCCCAATTTCTGCAGAGGCATCGTCCGCTTACACAACGAGCTTGAACCATCTATTGGCGTCGGACCGGAATCGCCTACAGGTCGGCGATGCTTCCACCGTGTTCTGGGCTGACCGTGCCACCGCGTTCCCCTCCCTGCTATCCGATATGTTCGGCGAGGACAAGGACGAGCCAGACCGTGCGGTGCGCACCGTGCAGGCCTTGCTCGATGCGACCAAAAGCGGGCAACTGCCAGTGGGGGAGCGCGACGTGCAGTTCTTCGTGCTCGGCCTGGCGCCCAACGCCGCGCGCATCAGCGTGCGCTTCTGGATCAGGGCGCCCTTCGGCGAACTGGCGCCGCGCATCCTGCAGCACTTCGAGGACCTGCGCGTCGTGCGTCGTTTCGAGAACGACCCGCCCACGCCATCCATGTTCCGGCTGCTGTCCAGCCTGGCGCTGCAGGGCAAGCTGGACAACGTGCCCCCGCGGCTGGCGGGTGAGTGGATGCGCGCCATCCTCGAAGGCCTGCCTTATCCCGCGGGACTGCTGAATGCCGCGGTCGTCCGTTGCAAGGCAGAGCAGGACGTGACCTACCTGCGCGCCGCAGTGCTCAAGGCCTGGCTCAACCGTGAGCAGCGCCGCGCCGACCGAACCCTAGCGATTCAACACGCTCACTTCAAGGAGAACCTGGACATGGAGCAAGACAACGTCCCGTACCGGCTCGGACGCCTGTTCGCGGTGCTGGAACGCATCCAGCAACTGGCCCAGCCCGGCATCAACGCGACCATCCGCGACCGCTACTACGGCGCGGCCAGCACGACCCCGGTGTCCGTGTTCACGACGCTGCTGCGGCTGAAGAACGCCCACCTGAAGAAGCTCTCGGACGGCCAGGAGGCGTACTTCGAACGCTTGATCGGCGAGATCGTGCAGGCCATGACGGACTTCCCGCGCCAGTTGACGCTGGCCGACCAGGGGCGCTTCGCGCTCGGCTACTACCACCAGCGGCAAGCCTTCTACACCCGCAAGGAAGAAGCACCCGCCACCGCATCCACCAACACCACGACAACTCCCCAGGAAGCCTGACCATGCCCATCTCCAACCGCTACGACTTCGTGCTGCTGTTCGACGTGAAAGACGGCAACCCCAATGGTGACCCCGACGCCGGCAACCTGCCGCGGCTGGACGCTGAGACCGGCCACGGCCTGGTGACCGACGTGTCGCTCAAGCGCAAGGTGCGCAATTTCGTTGGCATGGTCAAGGACTGCCAGCGGCCCTACGACATCTACGTCAAGGAGAAGGGCGTTCTGGAGCGCCTGCACCGCGAGGCTTACAAGGAAATCGGCGCTTCTGACGAGCTGGCCGACGACAAGGATGGGAAGGACGCCAAGAAGAAGCGCAAGGGCAGTGAAGACAGCGTGCGCAAGGCGCGCGACTGGATGTGCCAGAACTTCTTCGACGTGCGCACCTTCGGCGCGGTGATGTCCACCGGCGTGAACTGCGGGCAGGTGCGGGGCCCGGTGCAACTGACCTTTGCACGGTCGGCCGATCCGGTGATCGCCACGGAGCATTCCATCACCCGCATGGCCGTGGCCACCGAGGCCGAGTCCGAAAGGCAGGAAGGCGACAACCGCACCATGGGCCGCAAGCACACCGTGCCCTACGGCTTGTACCGCGCGCACGGCTTCGTCTCTTCGTTCCTCGCAAAACAGACTGGCTTTGGCGAAGAAGACCTGGCACTGCTGTGGCAGTCGCTGGGCAGCATGTTCGAGCACGATCGCTCGGCGGCACGCGGCGAGATGTCCACGCGGGGGCTGTATGTGTTCAAGCACCAGAGCGAGCTGGGCAACGCCCACGCGCATGCCTTGTTCGACATGGTGAAGACGCACAGGCTGGCCGACGTGCCTCGCAGCTTTGCGGACTACCGGGTCGACGTGGGCGGCGCCGGCCTGCCTGCGGGTGTCGAGTTGCAGCGCCTCGTCGGTTAGGCGCATCGGCCAACCACGAAGGCTGCAAGCATGGGCACGGCACCGGGCGATCCGCCCGACCCCATTCCCCTGTCCGCCCTGCAGCACTGGGCCTACTGCCCCCGCCAGTGCGCGCTGATCCACCTGGAGCAGGCCTTCGACGACAACATCCACACCTTGCGTGGCAACGCCGTGCATGCGCGGGTGGACCAGCCGGGGGTGGAGACGGCCAAGGGCGTGCGTGTGTCGCGTGCCTTGCCGGTCTGGCACGACGCGTTGGGACTGATCGGCAAGGCCGACGTGGTCGAGTTCTCGCCCACGGGCGCGCCTTACCCGGTCGAATACAAGCACGGCAGCCGCCACAAGGCGGCCGCCATCGCGGCCTGCGACGATCTGCAGCTGGCCGCGCAAGCCCTGTGCCTGGAGTCGATGACCGGGCAGGCGGTGCCGGAAGGGGCGCTGTACTACGCCAGCTCCAAACGCCGCCGCGCAGTGCCCATCGACCCGGTCTTGCGTCGGTCGGTGGCCGATACGACGCTCGCGGTGCGGACCATGCTGGCGTCCGAGGCCCTGCCGCCCCCGTTGGCGGGAGACATGGCGGCGCAGCGCTGCAAAGGGTGCTCTCTCAAAGACCGCTGCCAGCCTGAAGCCAATGCGTCGGTTGCGCTGGACGCGGTGCGCGCGCATCTGTTCGACCCCGATCTGTGAGCCTGCCCCGCCATGCAATTGCTCAACACCTTGTATGTGACCCAGCCCGACAGCTATCTGCGGCTGGACAACGACACCTTGCGCGTGCAGGTGGAAGACGAGACACGGTTGCGCGTGCCGCTGCACCATCTGCAGGCGGTGGTGTGCTTCGGCCGCATTGGCTTGTCCGTGCCGTTGATGCACCGGCTGGCCGACGAAGCCATTGCGCTGGTGCTGTTGGAGGACAGCGGCCGCTTCAAGGCGCGGCTGGAAGGGCGTGTCTCGGGCAATGTGCTGTTGCGGCGCGCCCAGCATGCGCGCTCGGTGGATGCCGGCTTCAGCCTCGACGTTGCACGGGCCTGCGTGGCGGGCAAGGTGAAGAACGCGCGCCAGGTGCTGCTGCGCGGCGCACGCGAGGGCAGGACCGATGACGACGTGGCTGCGTTGACGCGCGGTGCCCTCGATCTGGCGGCGACCTTGCGCGCCCTGCCCGGCGCGGACGATCTGGACACGCTGCGCGGCCTGGAGGGGGAGGCCGCCCGGCAGTACTTCGCACGGCTGCCGTGCCTGGTGCGGAGCGATCTGCGTGCGGACTTCTCCATGGATGGGCGTAGCCGCCGCCCGCCCCGCGACCGGTTCAACGCCTTGCTGTCCTTTCTCTACGCGATGTGGATGAACGATTGCCGCAGCGCGTTGGAGGCCGTGGGGCTGGACCCGCAAGTGGGTTTTCTGCATGCACTGCGGCCAGGGCGTGCCGCGCTGGCGTTGGACCTGATGGAGGAGTTCCGGCCATTCGCCGACCGTCTTGCGCTCACCTTGGTCAACCGCGGGCAGATCGATGCCGGGGGCTTCGACCTGCGCGAAGGCGGCGGCGTTTCTCTGCGCGCAGACGCGCGCAAGGCGGTGGTCGTGGCGTTCCAGGAGCGCAAGCAGGAGACGATCCAGCATCCACTTCTGGCGCAGCCCATGCCGCTGGGCTTGGTGCCGCTGACCCAGGCGCGCCTGATGGCGCGTGCCATCCGCGGCGAGCGGGATGCTGATGGCCGGGAGGCTGGCTATGTGCCGTTCATCTTCCGGTGAGCAGCCGGCGGCGAAGGCGGTAGAGGTGGCTGGATGCTGATCATCGTGTGCTATGACGTGAGCACAGAGACCAGAGCCGGCCGGCGCCGACTGCGCCGAGTGGCCAAGGTGTGCGAAAGCACTGGCCAGCGGGTGCAGCAGTCGGTGTTTGAATGCCAGGTCACCCTGGCCGAATTTGAGCAACTCGAGCGGCGCCTGCTGGCCGAAGTGGATCTTGCGCAGGATTGCCTGCGCCTGTATCGGCTGCCAGAGACCCGAGGCACCGAGGTGCGGGAGCACGGCAAATTCAAAGCCGTTGACTTCGACGGCCCGTTGGTGCTCTGACGGCAGCTGCCTGCCGGCTAAGATCAGAACGCGAACCCAAAGTGCTGGACTTCGGCCAGTGAGGTTCGCGCGCTTCGTAAGCTGTTGTTTTCCATGAACATCTTAAGTCGCACGGGCCGTACGAGTCCGTGTCTGGCACGTTGCTTCGAAACTTTCGCGCAAAGCCGGCGGATTTCTCCTGCCCGAGAACAACTTGTGCGCGAAGCGCATCGCCCGTCAGTAATGGCGGGCGTGGATTGAAACCAAATCTCCTGCGCAGGATCTGCGCTTGCTCGTGGGCATCGCCCGTCAGTAATGGCGGGCGTGGATTGAAACCGCAAGCGGGGTCGGAGCTGCGCTGAGCATGGTCGCATCGCCCGTCAGTAATGGCGGGCGTGGATTGAAACCGCGACGTGGACGACTCCATCACCATCCTGATGGGGCATCGCCCGTCAGTAATGGCGGGCGTGGATTGAAACATGATGTATTTGCTGACGTAGGCGGCCATCTTGGCGCATCGCCCGTCAGTAATGGCGGGCGTGGATTGAAACTTTGTGCTCTACGCGCTATCCCTCGTCAACCTGGGCATCGCCCGTCAGTAATGGCGGGCGTGGATTGAAACTGGAACTCGACGTAGAGCAGCTCGGCCTCGTGCGAGCATCGCCCGTCAGTAATGGCGGGCGTGGATTGAAACAAGGTGCCCCCGGTGCTGTGGGCCATGACCATCGGGCATCGCCCGTCAGTAATGGCGGGCGTGGATTGAAACCTGCGGTCGGTGGTCATCGTCGCACCGATCCGCGTGCATCGCCCGTCAGTAATGGCGGGCGTGGATTGAAACATGCCGTCTTTGTAGTCGATCACCTCCAGCATCGCGCATCGCCCGTCAGTAATGGCGGGCGTGGATTGAAACCCAACGTTCCTGGTGCGCGGCCGACGCATCCATGGCATCGCCCGTCAGTAATGGCGGGCGTGGATTGAAACAACCGCAGCAACGGCACCTCGCAGCTGAACCCGAGCATCGCCCGTCAGTAATGGCGGGCGTGGATTGAAACAACCTCTTGGCGGGTGCTGTTGGCTCATCGATCATGCATCGCCCGTCAGTAATGGCGGGCGTGGATTGAAACATCAGAAGCTCCCCTTTCTTCGATCCTTCGTGCTTGCATCGCCCGTCAGTAATGGCGGGCGTGGATTGAAACATGTCAATAACTGTACGGGGCGCGACCTGAGCCGGGCATCGCCCGTCAGTAATGGCGGGCGTGGATTGAAACGACAAGGCGAACGAGAGCCTGAAGAAGCTGTTCCAGCATCGCCCGTCAGTAATGGCGGGCGTGGATTGAAACTTCAACGCCCTGCAGGACTACCCGCTGCGCGAAGGCATCGCCCGTCAGTAATGGCGGGCGTGGATTGAAACATAACGCTGCGCGTTACGAATTCTTCCCCCTTGATGCATCGCCCGTCAGTAATGGCGGGCGTGGATTGAAACACGTACTGCACGATGGGCGTTTCCTTGTAGCCCAGCATCGCCCGTCAGTAATGGCGGGCGTGGATTGAAACGCCGCATCGTGCAACGTCACCCTCGTCAACTGATGCATCGCCCGTCAGTAATGGCGGGCGTGGATTGAAACGAGTCGACCTACCACAAGATGGACCGCGTGGGCGCGCATCGCCCGTCAGTAATGGCGGGCGTGGATTGAAACATGACCGAGTGGTATCGCAAGTCGGCCGAAGGCTCGCATCGCCCGTCAGTAATGGCGGGCGTGGATTGAAACCTGGGGTTGGTGAAGTGGCTCATTTCGTGCCCCGGCATCGCCCGTCAGTAATGGCGGGCGTGGATTGAAACATGGCCATCTCGGCCGCGGCGCGGTCCCATGCGTGCATCGCCCGTCAGTAATGGCGGGCGTGGATTGAAACGGCGACTACAGCCAGGTCGTGATTGGCGAGTGGGGCGCATCGCCCGTCAGTAATGGCGGGCGTGGATTGAAACGGCCGTGGTGAAGGGGAGATCGTTCATGCCCCACTGCATCGCCCGTCAGTAATGGCGGGCGTGGATTGAAACCGCACCGAGGGCGGCACGATCAACCGCGGGCGGCTGCATCGCCCGTCAGTAATGGCGGGCGTGGATTGAAACTGCAAATTGAACTGGTTGTTGACGCAGCGAAGATGCATCGCCCGTCAGTAATGGCGGGCGTGGATTGAAACAAAGCAAATCCGGTAAGACCGGCCAGATAGGTAAGCATCGCCCGTCAGTAATGGCGGGCGTGGATTGAAACCTGCAGTAGGGTGGGCAGGCGGGAGAGGTTGTAGGCATCGCCCGTCAGTAATGGCGGGCGTGGATTGAAACTGAAACAGCTCGCGGCTCTGCGAGTATGTCTCGAGCATCGCCCGTCAGTAATGGCGGGCGTGGATTGAAACTTCCAGGGCAGCAACAGCACGACCCGGATCGAGATGCATCGCCCGTCAGTAATGGCGGGCGTGGATTGAAACAAGTCCAGCACCGCCTTGGACTCAGCGAACTTGGCGGCATCGCCCGTCAGTAATGGCGGGCGTGGATTGAAACCGCGAATGGATGGGTGACGGCATCCAGTGGAATGGGCATCGCCCGTCAGTAATGGCGGGCGTGGATTGAAACATGCATGTCGTGTACATCCCACACCGTTCGGGCAGCATCGCCCGTCAGTAATGGCGGGCGTGGATTGAAACTTGGAAGAGGCGCTTGAGCTGGTGCAGGCCTGCGGCATCGCCCGTCAGTAATGGCGGGCGTGGATTGAAACCTCAACCTGGCTGTTCGCCTGGCCGCCAACTTCGGCATCGCCCGTCAGTAATGGCGGGCGTGGATTGAAACTACCCCCTCCCTCGATCCATCGAAAGGAGCGACAGCATCGCCCGTCAGTAATGGCGGGCGTGGATTGAAACGTCGCGACCGGAAAGAGCATGCTGATGCAGTGCTGCATCGCCCGTCAGTAATGGCGGGCGTGGATTGAAACCTGCGGAGCTGCTGATACCTCCGACGGCGCCTGTGGCATCGCCCGTCAGTAATGGCGGGCGTGGATTGAAACATCGCTGAAAAGCCATCCGTAGCCATGGCCATTGCGCATCGCCCGTCAGTAATGGCGGGCGTGGATTGAAACCAGCAGGATCGTTGTGGCGGCGCCTTGCAGGGCTGCATCGCCCGTCAGTAATAGCGGGCGTGGATTGAAACATCTACAGAGCCGGCAGCAAGTACGACAGCCTGCCGCATCGCCCGTCAGTAATGGCGGGCGTGGATTGAAACCCGGCAAAGGTCTTGGCTCCTTTTCGCCTGCTCCGCATCGCCCGTCAGTAATGGCGGGCGTGGATTGAAACTTGCCGTGGAAGTCGATCACGACGGCGCACTCGCGGCATCGCCCGTCAGTAATGGCGGGCGTGGATTGAAACACGTCCATGCTGCAGCAGGGCGAGAACAGCATCCTGCATCGCCCGTCAGTAATGGCGGGCGTGGATTGAAACCCACCGTGTTGTGGGTTCCTCGCATGCGGCGGGGAGCATCGCCCGTCAGTAATGGCGGGCGTGGATTGAAACATGGTCTCGGCGCTGATGACGACCTGCACCGTGGGCATCGCCCGTCAGTAATGGCGGGCGTGGATTGAAACACCGTGAGATCCACCACGTCGCTCTCGACCTCGCGCATCGCCCGTCAGTAATGGCGGGCGTGGATTGAAACATGACGCCCGCTCAGCGGGCGGCTGTAAAGAGCGGCATCGCCCGTCAGTAATGGCGGGCGTGGATTGAAACAAGCATGGGTCGTCTCCCGGGCGGGGCGTTGGGCAGCATCGCCCGCCAGTAATGGCGGGCGTGGATTGAAACAAGCACGATCCATCGTTGGTCGGCCTGGGCGATGGCATCGCCCGTCAGTAATGGCGGGCGTGGATTGAAACACCAACGTGGTGGCGTCGGGCGTCGCGATCTGCGAGCATCGCCCGTCAGTAATGGCGGGCGTGGATTGAAACATCGGCTCACTGATGATCCCGTATATGCCCGGCCGGCATCGCCCGTCAGTAATGGCGGGCGTGGATTGAAACCAGCCACGGCACCGGTCAGGTCAGCCGTCAGGGCAGCATCGCCCGTCAGTAATGGCGGGCGTGGATTGAAACAAACGTCCATGCCGGATCGCTGAACGGCCGGGGCGCATCGCCCGTCAGTAATGGCGGGCGTGGATTGAAACCCGCAACGGCGGTTTCTCCAGCGATGGCGAGGGCGGCATCGCCCGTCAGTAATGGCGGGCGTGGATTGAAACCAGTACAGGGTGTTGCCCGTGGCTTGGTCGATGATGCATCGCCCGTCAGTAATGGCGGGCGTGGATTGAAACACCGGGCCGTAGTCGGTCACATCGCCGGGCGTGGCGCATCGCCCGTCAGTAATGGCGGGCGTGGATTGAAACGTCATGCGGCATCCTTTCGATGGGGCTGCTCTGGGGCATCGCCCGTCAGTAATGGCGGGCGTGGATTGAAACATCATGGCGCTGCGCCGCGGCACGATGCTCAGTCTGCATCGCCCGTCAGTAATGGCGGGCGTGGATTGAAACAAGCGTCAGCGCAGCCCCCGTCGAAAAGGCACTCGCATCGCCCGTCAGTAATGGCGGGCGTGGATTGAAACTCTCCTGCCCTCCTCTCCTCCCTCCTCTTCTCTCGCATCGCCCGTCAGTAATGGCGGGCGTGGATTGAAACATTCGGCATGGGTCCGGCAGCACCTGCTGCACCTGCATCGCCCGTCAGTAATGGCGGGCGTGGATTGAAACGAGCGGGAGTTCGGCAAGAAGGCGCCCAAGATCAGGCATCGCCCGTCAGTAATGGCGGGCGTGGATTGAAACTCGGATGCGTAGGCGTTGAGCCAGAGCTGGTGCTGCATCGCCCGTCAGTAATGGCGGGCGTGGATTGAAACATGTCGCGGAAACTCTGCTTCATCAGCAGCACGTCGCATCGCCCGTCAGTAATGGCGGGCGTGGATTGAAACAAGACGTGGTGCCAGCGCCAGGGGGCGAAGCAGCTGGCATCGCCCGTCAGTAATGGCGGGCGTGGATTGAAACAGCCGCGTGGACGTGGGGCGCGAGATCGAGAGCGGCATCGCCCGTCAGTAATGGCGGGCGTGGATTGAAACGGCCCGTTCGTGGCTGGTGCAACGGCGGTGGTCTGCATCGCCCGTCAGTAATGGCGGGCGTGGATTGAAACATCGCCGGCATGGAGGCCGACTGCCTCGGCCGGCGCATCGCCCGTCAGTAATGGCGGGCGTGGATTGAAACTTGCTGATCCAGGGCTACAACAGCTGGGCTGCCGGCATCGCCCGTCAGTAATGGCGGGCGTGGATTGAAACCGGCCAGGTCCTGCGCTGGGCCGTGCTGACCACCGCATCGCCCGTCAGTAATGGCGGGCGTGGATTGAAACCTCGGCCTTGGCCGCTGCGGCGCGGCGGCGCTCGTGCATCGCCCGTCAGTAATGGCGGGCGTGGATTGAAACGGACGATGACGACGATGAGAACGGCTGATCCAAGGCATCGCCCGTCAGTAATGGCGGGCGTGGATTGAAACTACGCCTACGCGGAGAAGACCGACTACGGGACGTGCATCGCCCGTCAGTAATGGCGGGCGTGGATTGAAACTGCGCGTAGTGGCGTACGGCGTAGAGCTCCTACAGCATCGCCCGTCAGTAATGGCGGGCGTGGATTGAAACCAGCGCGTGCAGATCAACACGGCCGACCCGCACGGCATCGCCCGTCAGTAATGGCGGGCGTGGATTGAAACTCTTCGCCGGCCTGCTGGTTGCCCAACAGGTCGCCCGCATCGCCCGTCAGTAATGGCGGGCGTGGATTGAAACAGCTCGCGATTGCAGAGCTGGAACGTCCGGTTCGGCATCGCCCGTCAGTAATGGCGGGCGTGGATTGAAACGCCGCCTATACCGCGCACGCGCACCGCAACTTCAACGCATCGCCCGTCAGTAATGGCGGGCGTGGATTGAAACAAAGGCCCTGACAGCGACTGCACCACGACGCTGCTGCATCGCCCGTCAGTAATGGCGGGCGTGGATTGAAACTGGTCCGGCACGCCGGCTTTTACAAAATCGCCTTGCATCGCCCGTCAGTAATAGCGGGCGTGGATTGAAACAATCCATTGATCAGAGGCGCTACATGGTTGGCACGCATCGCCCATCAGTAATGGCGGGCGTGGATTGAAACATGGGCTCGCACCTGTTCACGCACACCCGGGGCCGGCATCGCCCGTCAGTAATGGCGGGCGTGGATTGAAACTCGACATAGCCGGAGTACTCCAGCTTGGCGTACTGCATAGCCCGTCAGTAATGGTGGGCGTGGATTGAAACCGCTGCAGCGTTCGATGCAACCGGTGTCTACAGCGCATCGCCCGTCGGTAATGGCGGGCGTGGATTGAAACCTCCACGGTCAGCGCATCATCGTCACCTACGCATGCATCGCCCGTCGGTAATGGCGGGCGTGGATTGAAACTTGCAGGTGTAGCAAGGCCCGGGCTTGAGGTCGAGGCATCGCCCGTCAGTAATGGCGGGCGTGGATTGAAACAGGATGGCAGGGTCAACGCTCTGCGCGGTCAAGCGCATCGCCCGTCAGAATGGCCGGCGTGGATTGAAACAACGGCCTGGTGCGCCTGGCGTACGACACGTACGAGCATCGCCCGTCAGTAATGGCGGGCGTGGATTGAAACCAATGTCTCGATCAGGCCGGGCACACCGGCCGGCAACATCGCCCGCGAGTAATGGCGGGCGGGAATTGAACCCGATCGCCCCCCCGCCAGGAATGTCACGGCGAAAAGCATTCGCCCGTCAGTAATGACGGGCGTGGATTGAAACTCCTCGGCGCTGTGCAGGCCCCAGCGCATCAGGGTGGCATCGCACGTCAGTAATGGTGGGCATGGATTGAAACTTGCACGTGAACTCGCCATCGACCATGGCGATGACGCATCGCCCGTCAGTAATGGCGGGCGTGGATTGAAAAAGTTTCGACCCTGTGTTTTTTGCGTGGCCGGCTTGCATTGCCCGTCAGTAATGACAGGCGTGGATTGAAAAATCGAGGGCGACCTGAGCGGCCTGGGGAAGGCGTGGATTGAAACGAGTTCGTTATCAATCTGTAGACCGGCGACATCACGAATCGCCCGTCACTAATTGCGGGCGAGGATTGACTCTGGCGTGAGTCCGGCAGCCAGTGCCGCGTGCAACGCATTGCCCTTCTGTCATGTGGGGAAAGGATTAAACGTCTCCCAGTTCCTTGCTAATGGCCCCGCCTACGGCGCACTGCTTGGCAGTAATAACTCGCGTAGATTGGAAACGCCCAAGGCACGGTCGCCTTTGGGTCCAACGCTTCGCGTCGCCGGTCAGCAGTGACGCGAGACCTCACGCTGTCAAGACGGCGTCCTACATGTTGTAACTAGATGGGCGCGCCGCCTCTGCTGCATTTCGAATCATCCGACAGGACTTGCGCAGCCATCGATGCAATGTCTTCGTCCAGACGGCGGCCAGGCGCGCAGCCACAATCCCCCATCGACTTCTCGAACACCCGCATGATCGCCATCACCCCCACCATCTCCGCCGGCAACACCCACCCCTTCGTCCTGTTCGGCGGCATCAACGTGCTCGAATCCCGCGACTTGGCGTTGCGGGCCTGCGAGGAGTACGTGCGCGTCACGGCCAAGCTGGGCATTCCGTATGTGTTCAAGGCCAGTTTCGACAAGGCCAACCGCTCGTCCATCCACTCCTACCGCGGCCCGGGGCTGGAGGAGGGGCTGAAGATCTTCGAGGCGGTCAAGGCGCAGTTCGGCGTGCCCGTCATCACCGACGTGCACGAGCCCTGGCAGGCCCAGCCCGTGGCCGAGGTGGTCGACGTGCTGCAGCTGCCGGCGTTCCTGGCGCGCCAGACCGACCTGGTGGTGGCGCTGGCCAAGACCGGCCGCGTGGTCAACATCAAGAAGCCGCAGTTCCTGAGCCCGCCGCAGATGCTCAACATCGTCGAGAAGTTCAAGGAGGCCGGCAACGAACGCATCATCCTGTGCGACCGCGGCACCTGCTTCGGCTACGACAACCTGGTGGTGGACATGCTGGGCTTCGGCGTGATGAAGCAGGTGACGGGCGGCCTGCCCTTGATCTTCGACGTGACGCACGCGCTGCAGCAGCGCGACCCCACGGGCGCGGCCTCGGGCGGGCGCCGCGCGCAGGTGGTCGACCTCGCGCGCGCCGGCATGGCCGTGGGCCTGGCCGGGCTGTTCCTGGAGGCGCATCCCAACCCCGACCAGGCCCGCTGCGACGGGCCCAGTGCGCTGCCGCTGGACAAGCTGGAACCCTTCCTCGCGCAGGTCAAGGCGATCGACGACCTGGTGAAGTCCTTCGCGCCCTTGCAGATCGACTGAAGCCGCAGGCCGGGGCTCAGAGCAGGCCGCGCAGCGCGGCCAGGGCGCCCTCCACGTCGCCCATCTGCGCGCGCAGCACCGCGCCGTCCAGCGCCACGCCCACCGCCTGCGCACGCGCAGCGCGTGCCGTGCCCTGCAGCTCCGGCGGCAGCAGTTCGGCGATGACCTGTTCCATCTCGTGCTTGTGGCGGCGCGCGGTGTCGGCCGCGCCCTGCACGCTGGCTCCCACCTCCACCACGCTGTTGATGAAGGCGCAGCCGCGGAACGCCGGGTCGCGGAACCATTCCTCCATGGCGCCCACCAGCGGCTGCAGGCCCAGCCCTTCGCTGGCGCCGTGCCGGCCCAGCGCGTCGACGAACCAGGCCATCCAGCGCGCGTGGCGGTAGTCCAGAAACGCCCGCACCAGGTCGTCCTTGGAGGCGAAGTGGCGGTAGAAGGTCAGCTTGGCCACGCCGCTCTCGGCGATCAGCCTGTCCACGCCCGTGGCGCGGATGCCGTCGCGGTAGAACAGGTCGTGCGCGGTCGTGAGGATGCGCTCGCGCGCCGAAGGGGCTGTCGTTTCCATGCACGGCATTGTAGACAGGTCTGTCTATCTGCATTAGCATGAGGTAGACGTATCTGTCTACTTGAAAAGGAGTCCACCATGAACGCACCCGAGCAACGCCCGCCGCTGCCGCCCTTCACCGCCGAGACCGCCGCGCAGAAGGTGCGCTTGGCCGAGGACGGCTGGAACTCGCGCGACCCCGATCGCGTGGCCCTGGCCTACACGCCCGACACGGTCTGGCGCAACCGGGCCGAGTTCCCGGTGGGCCGCGCGCAGGCGCGCGCCTTTCTGCAGCGCAAGTGGGCGCGCGAGCTGGACTACCGCCTCATCAAGGAGCTCTGGGCCTTCGCGGGCAACCGCATCGCGGTGCGCTTCGCCTACGAGTGGCACGACGATGGCGGCCATTGGTTCCGCAGCTACGGCAACGAGAACTGGGAGTTCGACGCGGCCGGCCTCATGGCGCGGCGCTTCGCCAGCATCAACGACTTGCCGATCCAGGACGCCGACCGCCAGTTCCATTGGCCGCTGGGCCGGCGGCCGGACGACCATCCCGGCCTGAGCGACCTGGGGCTCTGACCGGTGCCGTGCCGGCGCCGGTTTGCTCCGCCCTCCTACAGGCCCGGGCGCGCCGGGCGACGAGCATGGCCGTGAACCATTACCCGGAGAAACTGCCATGCACCTGTCCACCCCCACCATGCACGATCTGTTCGACCAGTTGGGCCTGCCCAGCGACGAGGCCTCGGTCCAGCAGTTCGTGGCCAGCCACCGCCCATTGCCGCAGGACGTGCCGTTGGCCGATGCGGCGTTCTGGACGCCCGCGCAGGCGCAGTTCCTGCGCGAACAACTCAACCGCGATGCCGATTGGGCCGAGGTGGTCGACCAGCTCAACATGAGCCTGCACGACTGACACCGCCAGGCGGCGGCGTGCCCGTGGCACACCCATTGCATGCACCCCGGCCATGCACGCCGACGCCCTGGACCTGGCCGCCACCGCCGACACCGCCGTCCATCCCCTGTGGCAACAGCAGCTAGGCCTGCTGCTGCAATCCACGGGCGACGGCATCTTCGGCATCGACCTCGCCGGCCGCTGCATGTTCATCAACCGGGCCGGGGCGCGCCTGATCGGCCATGCGCCGGCGGCGCTGCTGGGCCGCAACATGCACGAGGTCACGCACCATTCGCATGCCGACGGTGCCCACTACGCCGACGAGGACTGCCCGATCTTCAACGCCTTCCGCCGCGGCCTGCCGTGCCGCATCGACAGCGAGGTGTTCTGGCGCGCCGACGGCACGGCCTTTCCGGTCGAATACTCCAGCTACCCCATCGTCGACGGCGGCGAGGTGCGCGGCGCGGTGGTCACCTTCGTCGACATCACCGAGCGCCGCCGCGCGGCCGATGCGCTCCGCCACGCGCGCGACGAGCTGGAGCAGCGCGTGGCCGAGCGCACGCACGAGCTGTCGCTGGCGCTGCAGCGCCAGCGCGAGCTGTCGGCCCACCTGGAAACCGTGCGCGAGGAAGAACGCACGCGCATCGCGCGCGAGGTGCACGACGAGCTGGGCAGCCTGCTGGTGGCGCTCAAGCTCGATGTGAACTGGCTCGACAAGCGCCTGTCCGAGCAGCAGGCGCGCAGCGCACACGAGGCCGAGGCCATGCGCGCGCGCATGCGCAGCAAGTGCAGCAACATGAGCCGGCTGATCGAGTCGGCGGTGGACAACGTGGGCCGCATCATCACCGACCTGCGGCCCAGCATCCTGGACCACCAGGGCCTTTGGGCCGCGCTGGAGTGGCAGGCGCAGGAGTTCGCCGCTGCGGCCGAGCTGCGGCTGCACTGGCGCATGCAGGTGGCCGGCGCGCCTGAGCCCGGCGGCGCGCTGGCCATGGCCGTGTTCCGCATCCTGCAGGAGGTGCTGTCCAACGTGGGTCGCCACGCCCGGGCACGCACCCTGTCAGTCGACGTGGTGGCCGATGCGCGGCAACTGCGCGTGGCCGTGCACGACGACGGCGTGGGTGCGCCGGCAGCGGCGTTCGAGGGCGCCACGGCCTATGGCGTGATGGGCATGCGCGAGCGCGCGCTGCACTTCCGCGGACGCATCGACATTGCCAGCGCGCCGGGGGCGGGCGCCACCTTCACGCTGTATATGCCACTGGCGGCAGGCGCGGCATGACGGTGCCCATCCGCGTGCTGCTGGCCGACGACCACCGCATCGTGCGCGAGGGCCTGAAACAGGTGCTGGCCGATGCGCCCGAGGTCGTGGTCGCCGCCGAGGCCGCCAGCGGTGCCCAGGTGCTGGACGGGGTGCGTGCGGCCGGCGCCGCGCTCGACCTCGTGCTGCTGGACATCGCCATGCCCGACGGCGACGGCCTGGATGTGCTGGAGACGCTGCGCCGGGAGTTCCCGGGCCTGCCTGTGCTGATGCTCAGCACCTACCCTGAACGCCAGTACGCCGTGCGCTGCATCCGCCTGGGCGCGGCCGGCTACCTGCACAAAGGCGCCGACCCCGACGACATGCTGGCGGCCGTGCGCAAGGCCGCGGCCGGCGGCATCTGGGTCAGCGGCGCCACGGCCGAGGCGCTGGCCACCGCCGTGGGCCGGCGTGGTGCGCGCCCAGGTGCGGATGCGCTCTCGCACCGCGAGCACCAGGTGCTGCGGCTGCTCACTTCGGGGCACAGCGTGGGCGAGATTGGTGCGCAACTGGGTCTGGCGGCCAACACGGTCAGCACCTACCGGGCGCGCATCCTGGAGAAGACGGGCACCAAGAATGACGTGGAACTCACGCTGTACATGCTCGACCGGGGCTGAACGGCCCCAGCCCTGCGCTCTGCGGCGCTCCCCGGCACCTGTTAGGCCCTCGCTGTAGGGCTGGCACTACAGCGCGTCGTGCTGCCGCCCGCGATCTTGCAGGGCGGCCCGCTGCCGGCCGCCAACTGGCAAAGAGCTTGCACCAGCCGACGCATCTTTGTCCTGGAGGTGCGCCATGTCATCCTTGCCCGATCCCTATGACGCCGACCGCCCGCTGATGCTGCACTGCAGCTGCGGGCGCGACCACAGCGCTGCCGACCACGCCGCCGAGGCGGCCGTCGAAGCCACGGCCGCCAGTGCCGCGCGCGAACTGCGCGAACGCGCACGCCAGCCTGGCGTGCAGGCCCGGTCCGACGCGTTCGTCGAGGCCGCGCTGGTCAAGGCGCTGTTCCCGCACGATGCGCTGCGCCGCCGCTTCATGCGCGCCGTGGGCCGCGGCACTGCCATGGCCGCCATCGGCAGCGTGCTGCCCATCGCCAGCCTGCAGGCCATGGCGCAGGAGAAGGCCGCGCTGGAGAAAAAGGACCTCAAGATCGGCTTCATCCCGATCACCTGCGCCACGCCGCTGATCATGGCGCACCCGCTGGGCTTCTACCGCCAGCAGGGGCTGAACGTGGACGTGGTCAAGACGGCAGGCTGGGCGCTGATCCGCGACAAGATGCTCAACAAGGAATACGACGCCACGCATTTCCTGAGCCCGATGCCGCTGGCGATCTCCATGGGCATCGGCTCCAGCCAGGTGCCGATGAACGTCGCCACCATCCAGAACACCAACGGCCAGGCCATCACGCTGGCCAACAAGCACAAGGACAAGCGCGACCCCAAGCTCTGGAAGGGCTTCAGGTTCGCCGTGCCGTTCGAGTTCAGCATGCACAACTTCCTGCTGCGCTACTACGTGGCCGAGCATGGGCTGAACCCCGACACCGACATCCAGATCCGCGTGGTGCCGCCGCCCGAGATGGTGGCCAACTTGCGCGCCGGCAACATCGACGGCTACCTGGGCCCCGACCCGTTCAACCAGCGCGCGGTGTTCGAGGAGATCGGCTTCCTGCACATCCTGACCCGCGACCTGTGGGCCGGCCACCCCTGCTGCGCCTTCGGCACCAGCACGGAGTTCATCCGCCAGAACCCCAACACCTTCGCAGCGCTGTACCGCGCGGTGCTGACGGCTTCGGCCATGGCGCGCGACCCGAAGAACCGGGAACTCATCGCCAAGGTGATCGCCCCGGCGCAGTACCTGAACCAGCCCGAGACCGTGCTCACGCAGGTGCTGACCGGCCGCTTCGCCGACGGGCTGGGCAAGATCCAGACCGTGCCCGACCGCGCGGACTTCGATCCGATCCCCTGGCAGAGCATGGCGGTGTGGATGCTCACGCAGATGCAGCGCTGGGGCTACATCAAGGGCGAGGTCGACTACAAGCAGATCGCCGAGCGCGTGTTCCTGCTGACCGACGCCAAGAAGCAGATGGCCGCGCTCGACCAGAAGGTGCCGGATGGCGCCTATCCCCGGTTCAAGGTGATGGGCAAGGAGTTCGACGCCGACAAGGCGGCCGCCTACGCCAAAAGCTTCGCCATCGGCAAGGCATGAAGAACCTGAACGCCAAGGCGGCGCTGCTCTCGGTGCTGCTGTTGCTCCTGCTGCTGGGCATCTGGCACCTGGCCACGTCCACCGGTGCCGCCAGCGCCGGCCTGGCCGGCATGACTGCCGAGCAGGTCGAGTACGCCAGGATGACGGGCAAGGACCCCGCCGCGGCCAGCAGCGGCGGCTTTCCCACGCTGGCGCAGATGGGCACCACGGTCTGGGGCCATCTGTCCAACCCCTTCTACGACAACGGGCCCAACGACAAGGGCATCGCGATCCAGCTGGCGCATTCGCTGGGCCGGGTGGCGCTGGGCTTCGGCCTGGCCTGCCTGGTGGCGGTGCCGCTGGGCTTCGTGATCGGCATGTCGCCGCTGGTGCACCGCGCGCTCGACCCGTTCATCCAGGTCTTGAAGCCCATCAGCCCGCTGGCCTGGATGCCGCTGGCGCTCTACACCATCAAGGACTCGGCCATCAGCGGCATCTTCGTGATCTTCATCTGCTCGGTCTGGCCCATGCTGCTGAACACGGCCTTCGGCGTGGCCTCGGTGCGGCGCGACTGGCTCAACGTCGCCCGCACGCTGGAGGTCTCGCCGCTGCGCAAGGCCTTCCTGGTGGTGCTGCCGGCGGCGGCGCCGACGATCCTCACGGGCATGCGCATCAGCATGGGCATCGCCTGGCTGGTGATCGTGGCGGCCGAGATGCTGGTGGGCGGCACGGGCATCGGCTACTTCGTCTGGAACGAGTGGAACAACCTGTCGCTGAGCAACGTGATCTTCGCGATCGGGCTGATCGGCGTGGTCGGCATGCTGCTGGACCTGGCGTTCGGCCGGTTGCAGAAGGCGGTGACCTATGTCGAGTGAGGCTGGCGCCTTCCTGCAGGTCCAGGCCCTGGCCAAGGCCTTCGTGCCGGCGCGGCCGGTGTTCGCCGATGTCTCGTTCCAGCTCGCGCGCGGCGAGTTCGTCTGCATCATCGGCCACTCGGGCTGCGGCAAGACCAGCATCCTCAACGTGCTCGCGGGGCTGGACCAGGCCAGCGGCGGCCATGTGTTCATGGATGGCCGGGAGATCGACGGGCCCGGGCTCGAGCGCGGCGTGGTGTTCCAGGGCCATGCGCTGATGCCCTGGCTCACCGTGCGGCAGAACATCGCGTTCGCGGTCAGGTCGCGCTGGCCGCAATGGGGCCGCGCCGAGGTCGATGCCCATGTGCGCAAGTTCGTTGCCCTGGTCGGCCTGCTGCCGGCCATCGACAGGAAGCCCAGCGAACTGTCCGGCGGCATGAAGCAGCGCGTGGGCATCGCGCGCGCGTTCGCCATCCAGCCCAAGATGCTGCTGCTCGACGAGCCCTTCGGCGCGCTGGACGCGCTCACGCGCGGCAGCATCCAGGACGAGCTGCTGGCCATCGTGCGCCAGACGCAGCAGACCGTCTTCATGATCACGCACGACGTGGACGAGGCCATCCTGCTGGCCGACCGCATCCTGCTCATGCGCAACGGGGCCGACACCGCGGCCGGCTACCAGCCCGGCGGCATCGCCGAGGTGGTGGCCAACCCGCTGCCGCGCACGCGCACGCGCGTTGGGCTGCACCACGAGGGTGGCTACTACGAACTGCGCAACCACATCGTCGATTTCCTCGTCAGCCGCGCGCTGGCGCATTGATTCTTTCCACAGGAGCACACCGCATGAACCGCCTCGAAGTCACCGAGAAAATCATCACCGCCAAGGTTGCCAAGGGCATCCAGTGGGCCGACGTGGCCAGGAAGGTCGGGCAGTCCAAGGAATGGACCACGGCCCTGTGCCTGGGCCAGATGACCGCCACCCCCGAGCAGGCCAAGGTGGTCGGCAAGATCTTCGGCCTCACGGCCGAGGAGCAGAAGTGGCTGCAGGTGGTGCCGTACAAGGGTTCGCTGCCCACGGCCGTGCCCACCGATCCGCTGATCTACCGCTGGTACGAGATCGTGAGCGTCTACGGCACCACCATCAAGGAGCTGATCCACGAGGAGTTCGGCGACGGCATCATGAGCGCGATCGATTTCTCCATGGACATCGTGCGCCAGCCCGACCCCAAGGGCGACCGCGTGAACGTGGTGCTGTCCGGCAAATTCCTGCCGTACAAGACCTACTAGCCGCAAGTGTTGCCTGCACCAGACTTGTAAATTAAATGTTGCAACTGCGACGCAAAGCTCGGTTATCGTGCATCACTTCTGTGCATGAGCCCCCGGGTTTTGCGCGGAAGAAGAGCCGTTTCAATCACCCCCAGAGATCTGGAAAGACAGCACATGAAAAAAGTAGTTCTCTCTGTCGGCGTCGCCTTGGCGCAACTGTTTGCCGTTGCTGCGTTCGCGCAAGGTGAGGTTGGCGCAACCAAGGCGCCGCCGCCGGCCAAGAAGGCTTCGCCGGAAGACCGGGCCGCCGCACGCGCAGAGCGCAAGGCAGAAGGTGCTGCGGCGATCAAGCAGCAACCGGCTGGCGAAGTGGGCGCCGTGAAGAAGGCCGCACCGGCCGCCAAGGTGTCGGCCGAAGACAAGGCCGCTGCCCGTGCCAACCGCAAGGCCGAAGGCGCTGCCGCGATCAAGCAGGCGCCTCCCGGCGAAGTCGGCCCCACCAAGTAAGTCGGTTTCCAGGGCGGCACCGCCGCCCTGGCCGCAGGCTGCTGGCGCAGCGGCGCCTACCGCGCCGGGCGCCAGCCTCCTACGCAGCAACAGGCCCGCGGACGGGCCTGCCGCCGCGGGACTCTGGGTACCGTGCACGTGCGCGGTGTCGGCAACTCATGTGCCGGCACGGCGGAATCTGCCGATCCATCCACCCAGAGATCCGAAAGAAAGCCATGAAGAAAGCAGTTCTCATCCTCGGCATCGCCGCTGCCCAGACGTTTGCCGTGGGCGCCTTCGCCCAAGGCGAGGTTGGCAACGTGAAGAAGCCGCCGCCGGCCACCGCCGCGTCGCCCCAGGAGAGGGCTGCCGCCCGTGCCGAACGCAAGGCTGAAGGCGCTGCCGCCGTGAAGACCACGCCGAATGGCGAAGTGGGTGCGGTGAAGGCGCCGCCGCCGGCCATGTCGGCCTCGCCCGAAGAGAAGGCCGCGGCGCGCGCCAAGCGCAAGGCCGAGGGCGCAGAAGCCATCAGGAAGGCGCCGGCCGGCGAGGTCGGCCCCACCAAGTAAGCGCGTGCCGGCGGCCGGCGCGGCCGGCCGTCAGGCCCGGTAGCCTGGATCGATCCGGTCCAGCTTGCGCAGCAGCGCCGGCCACACGAAGCGCCCGCCCAGGCCACCGGTCTGCACGCGCGAGGCATGGCCCACGCCGTCGACGATGCGTGGGTCCACCTGCACCAGTTCTGCACCGCCCGACTGGGCCGCGATCTGGATCTGGCAGGTGTTCTCGAAGGTGTACATGGCCAGGAAGGCGTCGGCGATGCTGGCGCCCACCGTCAGCAGCCCATGGTTGCGCAGCATCAGGAAGTTGGCATCGCCCAGGTCGGCCTGCAGCCGCGCCTTTTCGTCGTCGCGGATCGCCACGCCTTCGTAGTCGTGGTAGGCCAGCGAGGCGAGCACGAAGGTCGATTGCTGGCTGATCGGCAACACACCGCCCCGCTGCGCGCTGACCGCGATGCCGGCGCGCGTGTGCGTGTGCAGCACGCACTGTGCGTCGTCGCGCACGGCGTGGATCGCGCTGTGGATCACGAAGCCGGCCGGGTTCACGGGGTAGGGCGACTCGATCAGCTTGTTGCAGGCCTGGTCCACCTTCACGAGGCTGGAGGCCGTGATCTCGTCGAACATCAGGCCGTAGGGGTTGATCAGGAAGTGGTGCTCAGGCCCCGGGATGCGGGCGCTGATGTGCGTGAACACCAAATCGCTCCAGCCGTGCAGCGCCACCAGCCGGTAGCAGGCCGCCAGGTCGGTGCGCAGCTGCCATTCCTCGGCGCTGACGTGGGCACGCAGGTCTTGGGGGGCGTTCATCGAGGGGGGTCTCCTGGGATGCGGTAGGCGCTGAAGCTGCGCCGGAATGCGCCGGGGCTGAGCCCCGTCTCGCGACGAAACAGTGTGCCGAAATGGCTCTGGCTGGCAAAGCCCGTGTCCAACGCCACCTGGGCCAGCGGCAGGGCGGTGTGCAGCAACAAGCGGCGCGCCTCGCGCAGCCGCAGCGCCAGCAGGTATTGGTGCGGCGACACGCCCAGCGTGCGGGCGAACAGCCGCGCCAAGTGCGCGCGGCTGACGCCGGCGACGCCCGCCAGCTCTGCCAGCGTGGGGTTGCCGGCCAAGTGCGCCTGCAGGTGCTCGCGCACGCGTGCCAGTTGCGCCCGGCCCAGGCGCGCGCCGCTGCGCAGCTGGCCGGCACCGGCTGCGCCGCCGTACTGCCGGTGCAGGTGGCGCAGCAGGCCCTGCGACAGGCTCTGGGCATACAGCGCGCCGTGCGGGCTGCCGGCCGCGGCCTCGGCCGTCATGGCGCGCAGCAGGCCGTGCAGGTCAGGGTCGGGCGTGGCCAGGTCCTGGCGCAACGCATCGGGCAGCAGTTCGTCGTCCACGCCCAGTGCGGCATAGCTTTCGGGCGTCAGCTCGACGAAGATGCGCCGGCCGTCGCGGCAGTGCCAGGTGCTGCGGTAGATCTCGAACTCGGGGCCGAAGAGGCCGGCCACGCCGCCATCCAGGTGGATCTCGCGGGTGCCGGCGCTGCCGCGGATGGTGGCGCGCGCCCGGCCGTCGATCAGCAGGCCCAGGCAGGCGTAGGGCGCCCACAGGTTGCGTGCATCGTCGTGGTCGGCCGCCGCGAAGCAGCCCAGCGGCAATCCGCGCCAGGCGGCCCGCTGCGTGGCGCCGAGCAGCGGGCGTTCGGGGAAGGAATCCATCAGCAGCGCCATGGCGTGCGAGGGTAGCCGCCATGCCGCATGCGTCCCATCGGTGAATGCCCGGCCGCCCGTCTACCGCGATCGGCGCCCGCACAGGCGCCGATTGCGGCAGACCGGCATGCCGCGCGTGCCTAGCATCGCCCGCTACCAACCACCACTCGGGAGACAGGCATGCGTGCAAGCAAATGGGTTCTGGGCGCCACGGCGGCCAGCGTACTGGCCGCCTGCGGCGGCAGCGGCGACGGTGACGGGGCGGCATTGCTGGCGCCGCAGCAGGCCTGCGAGGCGCTGGCCGGCGGCACGGTCGCGGCCACGGCCATCGGGCTGCCGACCTCGGGCGCGGTGGTGCAGAGTGCGCGCTTCGTGGCTGCGGCGGCGGACAACCCGAACGGCGAGCATTGCCAGGTCAAGGGGCTGATCATGCCGCGCGACCCGGCCGCGCCCAACATCGAGTACGAGGTCAACCTGCCCAGCAACTGGAACGGCAAGGCCTTGCAGTACGGCGGAGGCGGCTACAACGGCACGCTGGTCACGGGCCTGGACCAGGCCGCCATGCACCCTTCGGCCGCGCCGCGCCCGCTGGCACGTGGCTACGCCACGCTGGGCAGCGACAGCGGCCACAAGGCCGGCAGCGACGCATGGGCGCTGAACGACGAGGCGCTGGCCAACTTCGGCCACCAGCAGATCAAGAAGACGCGCGACGTGGCCGCGGTGCTGGCGCAGCGCCGCTACGGCCGCGCGCCCGAGCGCTTCTATTTCGTCGGCAACTCGCAGGGCGGCCACGAGGCGCTGGA
The DNA here is from genome assembly GCF_001422445.1 of Pseudorhodoferax sp. Leaf274. Classification (GTDB taxonomy): domain Bacteria; phylum Pseudomonadota; class Gammaproteobacteria; order Burkholderiales; family Burkholderiaceae_C; genus Pseudorhodoferax. The sequence goes on along the minus strand of NZ_LMNA01000026.1, from coordinate 251,087 downwards.
CGCCGCGGCCCGCTACCCGGCCGATTACGACGGCGTGGTGGCCACGCACCCGGCCTACAACGTGCCCCTGCTGCACCTGGGCTCGCTGAACGTGGTGCAGGCCGGCGCGGCCGGCGGCGGCGCCGGCTGGCTGAACCCGGCCCAGCACCGGCTGGTGAAGGACCTGGCGATGGCCACCTGCGACGGCCTGGATGGCCAGGCGGACGGCATCATCAGCCACCTGCCGGCCTGCCGTGCGGCGATGACGGTGGACACGGTGCGCGCCGCGCTGCGCTGCCCGGGCGGTGCGGCCGGTGGCGATGGCTGCCTCTCCGATGCACAGATCGCCGCGGTGGCCAGGATCAGCTCGCCCTACCGGCCCGGCCTCACGCTGGCCGGCGCCAGCACGTTCGGAGCCTGGGGCCTGCTGGAGGGCGCGGACCTGCCGCTCGGCAACACCGGCCCCGAGGATTCGTTCTTCGCCGTGATCGCCGCCACCACGGTGCGCTACGTCGTGGCGAAGGACCCGGCGCTCGATCTCCTGGCCTTCGACCCGCTGGCCTATGCCGCACGGCTGCAGCAGGTCAGCACGCTGATGGACGTCACCGACGTGAGCCTGGAGCCGTTCCGCGCGCGCGGCGGCAAGATCATCATGACCCACGGCACGGCGGACCAGCTGATCCCGTCGAGCAACTCTGTCGCCTACTACGAGCGCCAGCGCGCGCAGTTCGGCCAGGCCACGCTGGATGGCTTCCTCAGGTTCTACATGGTCCCGGGCTTCGCGCATGGCGGCGGCACGTTCAGTGCACGCTACGACGCGCTGGCCCAGCTGGAGAACTGGGTCGAGCGCGGCCAGCCCCCGCAGGCCTTCGTCACGGTGGACGAAAACGCCGCCACGGCTGGGCGCACCAGGCACATGTGCCTGTACGGCAGCTACCCGCGCCTGACCGGCGCCGCCGCGAACGACGCCGCCAGCTACACCTGCACGGCGTACTGAACCGGTCAGGCGCTGACCGCGGCTTCTTCAGCGCCGACCAACGCGGCGGCGATGTCCGCCTCGCCCTGGCGCAGCGCTGCGGCGCGCTGCTCGGGGCCGTAGGCGATGCCTTCGGCGCGCACGAAGCGCACATCGGTGATGCCGAAGAAGCCGAACACCGTCTGCAGGTAGCTCTCCTGGTGCTCCAGCGCGCGGCCTTGCTCGCTGGTGGAGTACACGCCGCCGCGGCCCGAGACCACGATCACCGTCTTGCCCTTGGCCAGGCCTTCGGGGCCGGCTGCGGTGTAGCGGAAGGTGCGGCCGGGCTGTGCCAGGCGGTCGATCCAGGCCTTGAGCTGGGTGGGGATCGAGAAGTTGTACAGCGGTGCGCCGACGACGATGACGTCCGCGGCCAGGAACTGCGCCAGGTAGCGCTCGGTGGCGATGTTCTCGGCGCGCTGGGCCGTGCTGATCTTTTCCAGGTCCAGGCCGAGCTTGAAGCTCAGCGCGTCGGCACCGAAGTGGGCCGGCGCCTCGGCCGCCAGGTCCAGGTACTGCACCTGGGTGCCGGGGTGGGCGGCGCGCCAGGCGGCCACCGTGCTGGCGGTCAGCTGGCGGGTGACGGATGCGCCGCCGAGGACGCTGGAATCGATGTGCAGGAGTTGCATGGTGTGCTTTCAAACCAAAAATGCGATGGATTGATTGTGCTGATGGTTGTAGTCATCGATAAGATGGCTGGTTCGAAATGGATCGTCCCACTGTTGGAAACAATCGAGCCATGCAAGACCTCAACGACATGCTGTTCTTCGCCGAGGTGGCCGAGCGCGGCAGCTTTGCCGCCGCGGGCCGCGCGCTGGGCCTGCCCAAGTCGCGCCTGTCGCGCCGCGTGGCCGAACTGGAAGACCGGCTGGGCGTGCGCCTGTTGCACCGCAGTACGCGCAAGCTGTCGCTGACCGAGGTGGGGGCGCTGTACCTGCAGCACTGCCTGGCCATGCGCAGCGAGGCGCTGGCCGCCAGCGAGGTGGTGCAGCGCCTGTCGGTGGAGCCGCGCGGCACGGTGCGCGTGACCTGCCCGGTCACGCTGGCGCAATCGGTGGTGGGCGCGCTCATGCCGGGCTTCCTGCTGGCGCATCCGCAGGTGCGCGTGCAGATGGAGGTCAGCAACCGCGTGGTCGATCCGGTGGAAGAGGGCGTGGATGTCGCGCTGCGCGTGCGCCCCAGTGTGCAGGACAGCGCCAGCCTGGTCGTGAAGCAGCTGGGCCGCTCGCAGTCGGTGCTGGTCGCCAGCCCCGCGTTGCTGGCACGCCAGGGCCGGCCACAGCAGCCGCAGGACCTGCAACGGCTCGACTCCATGGCCATGTCGGCGCCGGACGGGCGCGGCGGCGCCAGGCTGCAGGGGCCTGGCGGCGTCGAGTTCCATTGGCAGCACCACCCGCGCTACGTGGCCGACGACCTGGAGACCTTGCTGCGCGCCGCCATCGATGGCGTGGGGGTCGCGTTGCTTCCAGGCTACATGTGCCGCGAGGCGCTCCACGCCGGCCGGCTGGTCGAAGTGCTGGAAGGCTGGTCGCCGCCGCACGGCATCGTGCACGCCGTGTTCGCCTCGCGGCGCGGCCTGGTGCCGGCCGTGCGGGCCTTCCTGGACCACCTGGAGACGGGCGATTTCCATTGAGGCCGTTGCATCCGGTCACGCCTTATAAGAATTCGGATGAAAGCAAAGAGAAAAACAATAGTTTGCGCATAGCGGCGGGGTCTTGACAATGCGGCATCTGCTCAGGGATTCCGTCATGACCACCAAGTTCTTCTCGGGCCGCACGGCCCGTTCCGTCCTGGCCGCCGCCTTGCTGGTGGCTGCCACCGCTGCCTCGGCCCAGACCCAGACGCTGCTGAACGTCTCCTACGACGTGGCCCGCGAGTTCTACAAGGACATCAACGCCGCCTTCGTCCCGTACTACAAGAAGACCACCGGCAAGGACATCAAGATCGACCAGGCCCACGGCGGCTCCAGCGCGCAGGCGCGCGCCGTCAACGACGGCCTGGCCGCCGACGTGGTGACCTTCAACACCACCACCGATGTCGATTTCCTGGCCAGCACCGGCGTGGTGGCCAAGGACTGGGCCAAGCGCTTCCCGAACGACGCATCGCCCACCACCTCGACCATGCTGTTCCTGGTGCGCAACGGCAATCCCAAGGGCATCAAGGACTGGGACGACCTGGTCAAGCCCGGCGTGCAGGTGGTGGTGGTGAACCCCAAGACCGGCGGCAACGGCCGCTACGCCTACCTGGCGGCCTGGGGCTATGTGCGCGAGAACGGCGGTACCGATGCGCAGGCGGCCGAGTTCGTCAAGAAGCTCTATGGCAACGTGCCCGTGCTGGGCAAGGGCGGCCGCGACGCGACCAGCATCTTCCTGCAACGCAACACCGGCGACGTGCTGATCACGTTCGAGTCCGAAGTCATCTCGGTCGAGCGCGAATTCGGCAAGGGCAAGGTCGACGCCATCCATCCGTCCACCAGCATCGTGGCCGAGAACCCGGTCGCCATCGTCGAGCGCACCGTGGCCAAGAAGGGCACGGCCGAGGCCGCGAAGGCCTACCTGGACTTCCTCTACACCGACGAAGGCCAGGAGATCGCCGCCCAGCACGCGCTGCGCCCGCGCTCGACGGCCGTCCTGAAGAAGCACGCCGACCTGTTCAAGCCGATCAAGCAGTTCACGGTGGCCAAGTACTTCGGCTCGCTGGGCGAGGCGCAGAAGGTGCACTTCAACGACGGCGGCCAGTTCGACAAGATCTACACCGTCAAGTAAGCGATGAGCGCCACGACCTCCACCGCGGCGCTGGCCGGGCCCGCGCCCGGGGCGGCCGTGCCGCGCCGAAAAGGCGGCAAACGCGTGCTGCCCGGCTTCAACATCACGCTGGGCTACACGCTGCTGTACCTGAGCCTGATCGTGCTGATCCCGCTCACCGCGCTGTTCGCCAAGACCCTCACGCTCACCTGGCCGCAGTTCTGGGATGCGGTGAGTTCGCCGCGCGTGCTGGCGTCGTACCGGCTCACCTTCGGCGCGTCGTTTCTCGCGGCCATCGTCAACACCGTGTTCGGCCTGCTCGTGGCCTGGGTGCTGGTGCGCTACGAGTTCTTCGGCAAGAAGATCGTCGATGCGCTGGTGGACCTGCCCTTCGCGCTGCCCACGGCGGTGGCCGGCATCTCGCTCACGGCGCTGCTGGCCGGCAACGGCTGGGTCGGGCAGTACCTGGAGCCGCTGGGCATCAAGCTCGCGTTCACGCCCAACGGCGTGGTCATCGCGCTGATCTTCATCGGCCTGCCCTTCGTCGTGCGCACCGTGCAGCCCGTGCTGGAGGACACCGAGAAAGAGCTCGAGGAAGCCGCCATGTGCCTGGGCGCCACGCGCCTGCAGACCTTCACCAAGGTGATCTTCCCGGCCATCGCGCCGGCCCTACTGACCGGCTTCGCGATGGCCTTCGCGCGTGCCATCGGCGAGTACGGCTCGGTCATCTTCATCGCCGGCAACATGCCCATGGTTTCCGAAATCACACCGCTGATCATCATCGGCAAGCTCGAGCAGTACGACTACGCCGGCGCCACCGCCGTGGCCGTGGTGATGCTGCTGATCTCGTTCGTCATGCTGCTCGTCATCAACGGGTTGCAAGCGTGGCAGCGCAAGCGCTCGGGAGGTGCGGCATGAGCGCGAGGACGAGGGCCCCCGCTTGCGGGGATCGGCCCAGCGAAGGCCGCAGAGGCACCGACGGCGCGACGGTTGATCGCGCGCGAACTTTCGGAGGTGTCTGACATGGCCGCCATCGACGTCACGCGCAGGCACATCACGACCACCGAGACCCCCTGGGTCCGGCGCACGCTGATCGGCATTGCGCTGCTGTTCCTCGCGCTGTTCCTCGCGCTGCCTCTCGCGGCGGTGTTCACCGAGGCGCTGCGCAAGGGGCTGGACGCCTACCTGGAGGCGCTCAAGGAGCCAGACGCCTGGTCCGCGATCCGGCTCACGCTGATCACGGCCGCCATCGCCGTGCCGCTGAACCTGGTGTTCGGCGTCTGCGCGGCCTGGTGCATCGCCAAGTACGAGTTCCGCGGCAAGGCCTTCCTGACCACGCTGGTGGACCTGCCGTTCTCGGTCTCGCCCGTGGTGGCCGGCCTGATCTACGTGCTGGTGTTCGGCGCGCATGGCTGGTTCGGCCCCTGGCTGGCCGAGCACGACATCAAGATCATCTTCGCCATCCCCGGCATCGTGCTGGCCACGGTGTTCGTGACCTTCCCGTTCATCGCGCGCGAGCTGATCCCGTTGATGCAGGCGCAGGGCAACGAGGAGGAGCAGGCCGCCATCGTGCTGGGCGCCAGCGGCTGGCAGACCTTTTGGTACGTGACGCTGCCCAACATCAAGTGGGGCCTGCTGTACGGCGTGATCCTGTGCAATGCACGGGCCATGGGCGAATTCGGCGCGGTGTCGGTGGTCTCGGGCCACATCCGCGGCCAGACCAACACCATGCCGCTGCACGTGGAGATCCTCTACAACGAATACCAGAGCGTGGCGGCGTTCGCCGTGGCCTCGCTGCTGGCCCTGCTGGCGCTGGTCACGCTGGGCATCAAGAGCTGGGTCGAGTGGCGGCACGAGCGCGAGCGCAAGGCCTCCGCCGACCTGCCGCCCGAGCGTCCCGTCGCTGCCGCGGCAGCGCACTGAACAGGAAATCCCATGAGCATCGAAATCCGCAACGTCAGCAAGCAGTTCGGCAACTTCCGCGCACTCGACAACGTGAGCCTGGACATCGGGTCCGGCGAACTCGTCGCGCTGCTGGGCCCCTCGGGCTGCGGCAAGACCACGCTGCTGCGCATCATCGCAGGGCTGGAGAGCGGCGACGCCGGCAGCATCCTGTTCGCCGGCGAGGACACCACCGACGTGCATGTGCGCGAACGCCAGGTCGGCTTCGTGTTCCAGCACTACGCGCTGTTCCGCCACATGACGGTGTTCGACAACGTGGCCTTCGGCCTGCGCATGAAGCCGCGCGGCCAGCGCCCGTCGGAAGCGCAGATCAAGGCCAAGGTGCATGAACTGCTGGGCCTGGTGCAACTGGACTGGCTGGCCGACCGCTTCCCGGCGCAGCTGTCGGGCGGCCAGCGCCAGCGCATCGCACTGGCCCGCGCGCTGGCCGTCGAGCCCAAGGTGCTGCTGCTCGACGAGCCGTTCGGCGCGCTCGATGCCAAGGTGCGCAAGGAGCTGCGCCGCTGGCTGCGCCGCCTGCACGACGACCTGCACGTGACCAGCATCTTCGTGACGCACGACCAGGAAGAGGCGCTCGAAGTGGCCGACCGTGTGGTGGTCATGAACAAGGGCCGGATCGAGCAGATCGGCACGCCGCAGCAGGTCTGGGAGCACCCCGCCAGCCCCTTCGTCTACGGCTTCCTGGGCGACGTGAACCTGTTCCACGGCCGCGCCCACGAGGGCGAGCTGCTGGTGCAGGGCCTCAAGATCGACGCACCCGAGCACGCCGCGGCCAGCGACGCCAAGGCCTTTGCGTATGTGCGCCCGCACGACATCGAGGTCGAGCGTTATTCGCCGGGCGCCACGGGCATCGTGGCCCAGCTCACGCGCGCACTGGTGGTCGGCCCCATCGCAAGGCTGGAGCTTACGCCGCAGGACGCCAAGGGCGACCAGATCATCGAGGCCCAGCTCACGGCCGAGGAGTTCAACGCGCGCGGCTTCCGCGAGGGCGAGACGCTGGTGGTCACGCCGCGCCGCGCCAAGGTCTTCGTCGACCACGGCGCGAACGTCTGATCAGGCGCTGGCGTAGCGCCACAGCAGCGCGAGGCCAGCGGCCGGTGCTCAGAACTTGTAGGTCAGGTAGGCGAACGGCACCACGGGGTTCAGCGTGAGCCCGCTCTCCGACGTGGCGACGGCATTGCCGTTGGCGTAGGTGGTGAGCTTGGCCTTGGTCTTCATGTGCACGTACGAGACCGACAGCGTGAGGCCCAGGCGGTCGGTGAATGCGTAGGTCGCGCCGAGCGCGAACACCGGGCCGAAGCGGCTGTCGATCTTGGCGCGCGTGCTCGAGGCGCCCGCGGGCAGGCCCAGCGCGCCACCCAGGGTGCTCTGCAGGCCGCCGGTCAGCTGCACATCGGAGAAGTGCGCGTAGGTCACGCCCAGGCCGGCGGCCAGCCGCCACTTGTCGGTGGGCTGGCCGAAGAAGTACTTGGCCAGCAGCGAAGGGCCGTACAGCCGCGCCGAGCCCAGTTCGCCGATGCCCGCCAGCGTGCCCGCACCCTGGAGCTTGAGCCGCGGCGGGATGCCGAACACGCCCTCGATGGCCCAGTTGTCGGTCAGGAAGTAGTGGGCGTTCAGGCCCAACGTATCGGCATGCGACAGGCTGGAGCCCGAGCCGGGCACCTCTTGCTCCACCGGCGAGGTGAAGCGCAGCGGCGTGCTCCGGTCGCGCGGCGCGTAGCGCAGCCAGCCGGCGCCCAGCACGATGTCGCCGGCCTTCTGCGCCCAGGCGCCGCCGCATGCGAAAAGGGCCATCGCCGCGGTGGCGATGGCCCTGGGGATCGGGAATGGGGGATGGGTCTGCACGTGCATGTCTCCTGTGTGTGGATGCACGGCCAGCATAGGCCTGCGCTGCGGCCTTGTCGACCCAGGGCAGCGCCCCCAGCCGCGTGTTACTTCGCCGTGTAGATCTGGTCGAAGCTGCCGCCGTCGGCGAAGTGCGCCTTGTCGGCCTTGGCCCAGCCGCCGAAGGCCTCGTCGATCGTGAACAGGTTCAGCTTGGGGAACTGCGACGCGTACTTGGCCTTGGCCTTCTCCGAGACGGCAGGGCGGTAGAAGTGCTTGCCGGCGATGTCCTGGCCTTGTTCGGAGTACAGGAACTTGAGGTATTCCTCGGCCACGGCGCGCGTGCCCTTCTTGTCGACGTTCTTGTCGACCACGGCCACAGCGGGCTCCGCCAGGATGCTCAGCGAGGGCGCGACGACGTCGAACTTGGCGCCGAATTCCTTGTCGAGCAGGTAGGCCTCGTTCTCCCAGGCGATCAGCACGTCGCCCTGGGCGCGCTGCGCGAACGTGATCGTGGAGCCGCGCGCACCCGTGTCGAGGATGGGCACGTTCTTGAACAATGCGGCCACGAATTCCTTGGCCTTGGCATCGCTGCCGCCGTTCTTGCGCTTGGCGAATTCCCAGGCCGCCAGGTAGTTCCAGCGCGCGCCGCCCGAGGTCTTGGGGTTGGGCGTGATCACGCTGACGCCGGGCTTGACGAGGTCGTCCCAGTCCTTGATGCCCTTGGGGTTGCCCTTGCGCACGGCGAACACGATGGTCGAGGTGTAAGGCGAGGCGTTGTGCGGCAGGCGCTTTTGCCAGTCGGCCGCCAGCCAGGCGCCGTTCTTGACCAGTGCGTCGGTGTCGCCGGCCAGTGCCAGCGTGGCCACGTCGGCTTCCAGGCCGTCGATGATGGAGCGCGCCTGCTTGCCCGAGCCGCCGTGCGATTGCTTGATCGTCACGTCCTGGCCCGTCTTGGCCTTCCAGTACGCGGCGAAGGCCTTGTTGTAGTCCACGTACAGCTCGCGCGTGGGGTCGTACGAGACGTTCAGCAGCGTGACGGGAGCCGGTTGCGCTTGGGCGACCACCGGGGCCAGCGTGGCACCCAGGGACAAGGCCAGCGTGGCGCTGGAGAGGTGGCTCAGGAGACGGCGGCGCGTTTGCATGGAAGACTTTCGCGGGAATCGTTGCAGATGCCGCGATTCTGGAAGCCCGCCTACCAAACAGGAACGATTGAATTCTCTGTAACTTATGCCTCTGGCATCTAAGGAGGTCGCCCGATCAGGCCAGCAAGCGCGCCATCTCGGGCTCGCGCAGCGCGTCGCCCACGGCCGCCAGCACCGGTGCCGGCAGGTGCGGGCGCAGCGCCTGCAGGTCTTCGTGCGGATCCTGCTCCGGGGCGTAGTCCTGCAGCGTGGTGAGTTGCCCGCGCGCAATGCGCTCGGCCAGGCTGGCGCACAGCGCTGCGAGGGCCATCCGCGTGGCCTGTGCCGGCGCGCGCTCCGGGTCGGTCGGCACGACGAAGGCGATGCGCGCGATCTCGCGCGTGGCCGCCTCCATGGGCACGGGCAGGCCCCAGTCCTGCAGCAGCAGCGAGCCGATCTCGCCAGCCGACACGCCCAGGCGCTGCTGCTCGGCCAAGGCGCGCGCCTGCAGGCCGATGGGCTGGGCCGTGGCATCGGCCTGCGTGTGCAGCAACGTGACCGCGGCGAAGCGGCCCAGGAAATGCAGCACCAGCTTCGTGCTCATGCCCGCGGCATCGCGCAGCTGCAGCCGCTTGGCCAGCACCAGGCTCATCTCGCCGGCGATGGCGCTGCTGCGCCACAGGATGTCGAATTCCTGGCGCAGCGCCGGATCGGGCGCCGGCATGGCCTCGCGCAGCAAATGCTGCAGGCACAGGTTGCGCACGGTGTTCAGGCCGAGGAAGGTGATGGCCTGGCCGACGCTGGTCACTGCAGTGCGCAGGCCATACAGCGGCGAGTTGACGGCGGCCATCACGCGCGCGGCGACCACGGGCTCGGTCATCACGAGCTCGGCCAGTTCGCTGGAGGAGGCCCGCGCCACGAATTCGGGCGAGACCAACTGGTGCAGCGCGCGCGGCGGCCGCGGCATCTGGCGCAGCGCCTCCAGCAGCGCCTGCCGGCGCTCGGCGGCCAGGGCTTCGTGCCGTGCGAGCCGGCCATCCTCGGCCAGTGCCTCGTCGCTGCGCACCGGCGCGGGCGGGGCCGTGGCCGGGGCTTGCGCGGCCTGCCGGGGCGGCGCCGCCGATCGCCGCGCGGCGGCCGCCGGTTGTTGCGGGCTCGCGCCGCGCCGCAGCAGCCACCAGAGCGCCAGCGCGCCGAGCACCAGCACGACCACGATCAAGCCTTCGAGCATCGTCCGTCTTTCCGTGTTGTCCGCTGTGTTGCGCCATGGGCGGCTGCGGCATGCGTGCAAATATAACCACAGGCCGGCCCGGCGCGCGCCGCGGCGCGTGCTGCGGCGCCGGCACGCCGCTGCTATCGTCGCTGCATGACCGCATCCACCACCGGCGGGCCGAGCGCCCGCAAGCTCGCCGCCCTGCAGCATGGCAACCCCAAGTCCCGCTTCCGCCTGGCCGGCATCGATCCGTCGGCCAAGCCCTTCTCCAGCGGCGACAAGGCGCAGGACAAGGCCGCCGTCGAGGCGCTGGCGCTGGAGCTTGACGCGCTGCAGAACCTGTTCTATGCCGACAAGCGCTTCAAGCTGCTGGTGGTGCTGCAGGGCATCGACACCAGCGGCAAGGATGGCACGCTGCGCGGCGTGTTCGGCCGCGTGAGCCCGCTGGGCGTGCGCGCCGTGGGATGGAAGGCGCCGACGGATGAGGAGAAGGCACACGACGTGCTGTGGCGCATCCACCGCGAGGTGCCGCGCGCAGGCGACATCGTGGTCTTCAACCGCAGCCACTACGAAGACGTGCTGGTGCCCGTGGTGCACGGCTGGATCACGCCCGAGCAGACACGCCAGCGCTACGCCCACATCAACGACTTCGAGCGCATGCTCAGCGAGAGCGGCACCGTGGTCTGCAAGTTCATGCTGCACATCGGCAAGGACGAGCAGCGCGAACGCCTGCAGGCGCGGCTGGACGATCCGGCCAAGCGCTGGAAATTCCAGGCGGAGGATCTCGCCGTGCGCGCCCAGTGGGACGACTACCAGCGCGCCTACCAGGACGCCATCGCCGCCACCGGCACGCCCTGGGCGCCCTGGACCATCGTGCCGGCCGACTCCAAGACGCACCGCAACCTCATGATCGCCACGCTGCTCAAGCGCACGCTGGAGGGCCTGCAGCTGCGCTACCCGCCCGACCCGGCGGACCTGCCCAAGAGGAAGATCGTGTGAGCACTGTGGCGGATGCAGCGGATGCTGCGCCGGTCGGCTGGCGCACGCGGCTGATCCCGGTCGTCGTCGCCTGCCCGCTGTTCCTGCAGAACCTGGACACCTCGGTCATGGCGACCGCACTGCCCAGCATCGCGCGTGCACTCGACGTGCAACCGCTGCGGCTGAACCTGGCCATCACGGCCTACCTGCTGAGCCTGGCGGTGTTCCTGCCGCTGTCGGGCTGGTGCGCCGAGCGCTTTGGCGCGCGCCGCGTGTTCTGCTGGGCCATCGCGTTGTTCGCGCTGGGCTCGGCGCTGTGCGGCATGGCGCAGACGCTGCACCAGCTCGTGCTGTTCCGCATCCTGCAGGGCATGGGCGGCGCGCTCATGGTGCCGGTGGGCCGGCTGATCCTGCTGCGCAGCGTGCCGCCGGCGCTGATGGTCTCGGCCATGGTCTGGTTCACGGTGCCGCCCACCATCGGGCGCATGCTGGGGCCGCTGTTCGGCGGCGCCATCGTGAGCTTCACGTCCTGGCGCTGGATCTTCTTCGTCAACGTGCCGTTCGGGCTGCTGGGCATCCTGCTGGCGCTGCATTTCCTGCCGGGGCCGCGCCCTGGCGGTCCGGCCCTGGCGCCGCAGCCGTTCGACGGCGTCGGCTTCGGCCTGCTGGCGCTGGGCCTGACGGCCGTGCTGGGCGCCATCGAAGTCGCCGGCAAGGGCCTGGTGGCGGGCTGGCTCGAAGGAGCCATCGCCGGCCTGGGCGTGCTGGCGCTCGTCGCCTACGTAGGGCGCAGCCGGCGCATCGCGGCGCCGCTGATCGACCTCACCATCCTGCGGCACCCGACCTACCGCGCATCCATCGTCGGCGGCATGCCGTTGCGCATCGCCATCGGCGCCTCGCCCTTCCTGCTGCCGCTCATGATGCAGCTGGGCTTCGGGCTGTCGCCGCTGGAGTCGGGCCTGATCACGGTGGCCACGGCCGTCGGCTCGCTGGCCACGCGCGTGGTGGTCACGCGCACCATCGGCTGGCTGGGTTTCAAGCCACTGCTGCTGGGCACCACGGTGATGACCAGCCTGGCCTACGCGAGCTACAGCCTGTTCACGCCGGCCACGCCGCACCCGCTGATCTTCGTCACGCTGATGCTGGGCGGGCTGGTCAACTCCATGGGCATGGTGGCGCTGCAGACGCTGGGCTACTCGGAGATTCCCAAGCCGCGCATGAGCCACGCCACCACGCTGGCGACGATGGCGCAGCAGCTCTCGCTGTCGCTGGGCGTGCTGTTCGGTGCGGCCCTGCTGGGCCTGGCGGCGCACTGGCGCGGCGGCGACCCGGCCCACCTGGCCGCGGGCGACTTCGCGCCGGCCTACTGGTGCATCGGCAGCGTGACGATGCTGTCGCTGCTGTGGTTCGTGCGGCTGGACCGCAACGCCGGGGCCGAGCTGCGCGGGCTGGGCTAGGGGCATGGCCACCTGCTGACGCGACACGCCGGCAGGCCAGCCCGGTGAGCGTGTCAGCGCGTCAGGCCGTCAAGGCGTCGTGCAGGTGTAGTTGCTGGCCAGCGCCGCGGCGGCCGCGTCGTTGGCGGGGCCGGTGTAGCGCGGGTACTGCGGGTACTGGCACAGCGGGCGCGTGAACTGCGTGGCGCCGCCGCTCACCTTGCGCGCCGTGAGCGTGCCCGGCGCGGTGTTGTTGCTGACCCAGGCATCCAGCGCGGCCAGCAGGTCGGCTTCGTCTGCACCCGGGCCGCCCGCGCAGTGGTTGACGCCGGGCGCGATGTAGTAGCGCGCGAACGTGTCCATCGCGGCCTGCCCGCCCACGGCCGCGGCGGCGGCCTGGTAGTAGGCCGTGGTGGCCTTGTAGCTCAGCGCTGCGTCGTTGCCACCGTGCCAGAGGATGAGCTTGGCGTTGCTGTTCTTGAATGGGCGCAGGTCGGTGTTGGTCGCGTCGTTGAGCGCGGCCAGCGCATAGACGGCGTTGAGGTTCGAATCCCAGGTGTACGCCAGCGAATCCTGCGCCGGGTTGCGTGCCAGGTAGTTCTTGACGGTGGTGTCCTGGAACAGGTATTGCAGCGCGCTGCGCACGTCCGGCGTGCCGCTGACCCACGTGGGCCAGGCGCCCGGATCGTCCTCGTTGCCGGTGAGGGCCCAGCCCGCGTTGGTGTAGGCCCCGCCGGCCCACGACGCCGTCGAGGTCCACGACGCGACGGCCGCCAGTTGCGCGTCGGACAGGCAGGCGTTGCCGGTGTCGGCGCCGCCCGCGCAGCGCAGCACGGCCGGGTCGAAGCTGCAGGCCTGCGGGTTGGCGACCACGCCGTCGACGATGCCGTCCGCGGCATCGCAGGCATTGCGCACCGCGCCGGCCAGCGTGGCCAGCTTGGCCGTGCTGAAGCCGCCGCCTGGTGCGGCCAGGGCCTTGGCCGTGCGGTTGAACTGGCCCATGAAGCCGACCCAGTTGTAGGCCGGCGCGCGCGCGATGATGCCGTCGAACAGGTTGGGGTTGCGTTGAGCGGCCATGAGCGCCTCGCGCCCGCCGTTCGAGCAGCCTTCGAAGTAAGCGCGGTCGGGCTGCTTGCCGTAGGCCGCCTGCACCATCTCGCGCGCCGACGACAGCACCGTGGGCACCGACAGCGAGCCGAACAGGTTGGCCGCGTAGGTGTCGTTGAGCGCGAAGTCGGCCGACAGCACGTTGCCCTGGTGGCCCGAGTCGCTGTTCACCGTGGCGTAGCCCTGCGCCAGCGCGTTGAGGTTGGGGCCCGAGAGATCGGGAATGGCGCCGTTGTAGCCGCCGCCACCGCCGTAGTAGAGCTTGCCGTTCCACTGCTGCGGCAGGCGCAGTTCCAGGTTCAGCCGGGGCGCGATGGTGGCGTTGACCTTGCAGTACAGCGGTGCGCTGCCGTTGGCGGCGACCGTGGTGGCGCCGCTCACCGTGGCGCCGGCGAGCGTCTTGCCCGCCAGCGCCGCGCAGGCCTGCTCGGCCGTGGCGGCCGCGCTGCCTGCGCCGTTGTCGTCGCTGCCGCCGCAGCCCAGCAAGGCGCCGGCGGCGAGGGCGGAAAGCGTGAACCTGAAAAGCGGAAATCCTGCTAAGTACTGCATCGCGTCTCCTCTCGTTGGTTGGAACTGGCGCGGTCAGTGTGTCACGCAGCGCCGGACTTGGATGTCAGCGGGCGAACAATTGGGTGCGCGCGATGCCGGGGGTTTTCCCCAGCAGGCGGCCGGTGGCGAGCGCCGCCGCTCAGTCGCGCTGCTCGGCGCGGGCCTTGCGCAGCCGGTAGCCGAACTGGCGCAGCGTGAGCCCCAGTGCTTCGGCCGCGCGCGCCTGCCGGTTGCCGTGCAGCACCAGCGCGTGCTCCAGTTCCTGGCGGCTGTGCGAGTGGGCCGACATGTACTGCCGCACCAGCGGTTGCGGCACGCGCAGGCGCAGGCGCTGCCCCGCCAGCGCGGCCAGCACGCGCAGCAGTGCGAGGTCGTCGTCCAGCGTGCGGTCGGGCAGGCGGCTGCGGTGGCAGCTCAGCACGCCCACGGTGCGCGCATCGGCCTGGATCGGCAGCGCGAGGAAGGCCTGGCCCTCGTCGGGCAGGTTGTCCCGGGCCACGCTGCGGGCCAGGAAGCGCGGTTCCGCATCGATGTCGTGCACCAGCACGGCCTGGCCGCTGGCCAGCACCAGCCCCGTGACGCCTTCGCCCAGCGCGTACACGCCGCGTGCGACCTCTTCGTCCGTGAGGCCGTGGGCCAGGTGGATGCGGGCCCGGTTGTCGCCCGGCAGCACCAGCACGATGCGCGCGCGCTCCAGCCCCAGCAGCGCATCCATCTGCGACAGCATGCCGCGCAGCAGCGGGTCGGGCGTGCCGGTATCGCCCAGCTGCTGCACGAGCAGGCCGAGCAACTGCAGCTCCAGCGCGCGCCACTGTGCACCGGTGCGGGGCGGGAGGGGGGACGGCGTCGCCATGCCCGATGGTGTGCAATTCGCGTGCCGCGATGTGCGTGCGTGCCGAACTGTTTTGTAACAGTGCCTTGGCGCGCTTCGTGTGATTGACTGTTTGTCTGACAATAAGATATGGTTGGCGCAACACACAGCGGAGACACACGGATGGACGAACTCGACTTTTCCGGCAAGACCGTGCTCGTGGTCGGCGGCTCCAGCGGCATCGGCAACGGCATCGCGCAGGCGTTCCGGCGCAAGGGTGCCACGGTGCACGTGGCCGGCACGCGCGCCAGCGCGGCCGACTACGCGGACTCGGCCGACTCGCAGCTCGAAGGCCTGCACTACCACCGCATCGACGCGGGCAGCACCGAATCCATCGAGTCGTTCGCGCCGCCGTTCGACCGGCTCGACGTGCTGGTGCTGTCGCAAGGGCAGGTGCTCTACAAGCGCCAGGAGTTCAAGACGCCGGCCTTCAAGCAGGTGGTCGACGTGAACATGACCAGCCTGATGACCTTCGCCGAGAAGTTCTACGCGATGCTCAAGGCCAGCCAGGGATCGATCATCACGATCAGCTCGACGGCGGCCTTCCACGCCGTGCGCGGCAACCCGGCCTATGCCGCGTCCAAGGCCGGCGCCTTCGGCCTCACGCGCACGCTGGGCGATGCGTGGGCGCGCGACGGCATCCGCGTCAACGGCATCGCGCCGGGCTTCGTCGCCACCAAGATGACGCGCGTGACCACCGACCACCCCGAGCGCAAGGAGGCGGCCATCGACCGCATCCCGCTGGGCCGCTTCGGCACGCCGACCGACATGGCCGGCGTGGCGCTGTTCCTGGCCTCGCCGCTGGCAGCCTATGTGATCGGCCAGACCATCCCCGTCGATGGCGGCCTGACGCTCTGATTCCATCCACATTGCATTGAGAGGCCATCCATGTCCTGGGACTTCGAAACCGACCCTGAATTCCAAACGCAGCTCGACTGGGTCGAGCGTTTCGTCGACGAGGAGGTCGAGCCGCTCGAGCATGTGCTGGGCAGCCCCTGGGACATCCACGACCCGCGCTTCGCCACGCTGGTGCGCCCGCTGCAGGCGCAGGTGAAGGCGCGCAAGCTCTGGGCCTGCCACCTCGCGCCGCACCAGGGCGGGCAGGGCTACGGGCAGATGAAGCTGGCGCTGCTCAACGAGATCCTGGGCCGCGCGCATTTCGCGCCCATCGTGTTCGGCTGCCAGGCGCCGGACACCGGCAACTCGGAGATCCTGTCGCACTACGGCAGCGAGGCGCAGAAGAAGAAGTACCTGGAGCCGCTGCTGGCCAACCAGATCGTCTCGTGCTTCGCGATGACGGAGCCGCAGGGCGGCGCCGACCCCAAGGTGTTCAAGACCCGTGCCGTGCAGCAGGGCGGCGACTGGGTCATCACGGGCGAGAAGTGGTTCGCCTCGAACGCGCGCTACGCCGAGTTCTTCATCGTGATGGTGGTGACCGACCCCGACGCGCCGCCCTACCAGCAGATGTCGATGTTCATCGTGCCCAAGGACGCGCCTGGCCTCACGATCATGCGCAACGTGGGCCTGGCCGACGAGCCCGTGCCCACGCACGGCTATCTCAAATTCGACGGCGTGCGCGTGCCGGCGTCCGACATGCTGGGCCAGCCCGGCGAGGCCTTCGCCGTGGCGCAGACGCGGCTGGGCGGCGGGCGCATCCACCACGCCATGCGCACCATCGGCCAGGCGAAGAAGGCCTTCGACCAGTTGTGCGAACGCGCACTGTCGCGCACCACGCAGGGCGAACTGCTGGCCGACAAGCAGATGGTGCAGGAGAAGATCGCCGATTCGTGGTGCCAGCTCGAGCAGTTCCGCCTGCTGGTGCTGCGCACAGCGTGGCGCATCGACAAGTACAAGGACTACCTCAAGGTGCGCAAGGACATCTCGGCCGTCAAGGCGCTGATGCCCAAGGTGCTGCACGACATCGCCGAGCGTGCGCTGCACATCCACGGCTCGCTGGGTGCCTCGCTCGAGATGCCCTACACCGACCAGCTGGTTCTGTCCTACCACATGGGCCTGGCCGACGGGCCGACCGAGGTGCACAAGGTCACCGTCGCCAAGCAGGTGCTGCGCGATTACCAGGCCTGCCCCGACCTGTTCCCGGCCTACCACCGGCCGCGCGCCAAGGCGGCTGCCGAGGCCAAGTACCGCCACCTGCTCGGCTGACGATGGCGCCAACGCAAGCCGTCGTGCAGCCGTGGGCTGAGCTGGTCGAGCTGGAGCGCCTGGCCGCCTGGATGGACGGCCAGGGCCTGGGCGGCGGGCCGATCACGCAGGTGCAGCCACTCACGGGCGGCACGCAGAGCGTGCTGCTGCGCTTCGCGCGCCATGGCCGCGAATTCGTGCTGCGCCGCCCGCCTGCGCACCCGCGTGCCGACGGCAACAAGACCATGCAGCGCGAGGCCCAGGTGCTGGCGGCGCTGGCCGGCAGCCGCGTGCCGCACCCTGCACTGATTGCCGCCTGCGCCGACCCGCAGGTGCTGGGCGCGGCCTTCTACCTCATGGAGCCGGTGGAGGGCTTCAACGCCTCCGTGGCCCTGCCGCCGTTGCACACGGCCGATGCCGCGCTGCGCCACCGCATGGGCCTGTCGATGGTCGATGCGCTGATCGAACTGGGCGAGGTCGACCATGTGGCGGCCGGCCTGGTGGGCCTGGGCAAGACCGAGGGCTTCCTCGAACGCCAGGTGCCGCGCTGGCGCGCGCAGCTGGAGAGTTACCACGAGTACGCGGGCTGGCCCGGGCCGGCGGAGATCCCGGGCATCGACGCGGTGGCCGACTGGCTGGAGCGGCATCGCCCCGGCAGCTTTCGCCCCGGCATCCTGCACGGCGACTTCCACCTGGCCAACGTGCTGTTCGCGCCCGGCAGTGGCGAGCTGGCGGCCATCGTCGATTGGGAACTGGTCACCATCGGCGACCCGCTGCTCGACCTGGGCTGGCTGCTGGCCACCTGGCCCGAACCCGATGCAGAGCCCGAACCGCTGTTCCGCACCCAGCCCTGGCAGGGCTTCGCCACGGCCGAGGAACTGGTGGCGCGCTATGCGGGGCATGGCAAGCGCAGCGTGGAGCACGTCCTCTGGTACGAGGTGCTGGCCTGCTACAAGCTCGGCCTGATCCTCGAGGGCACCTACGCGCGCGCCTGTGCCGGCAAGGCCAGCCAGGCGGCCGGCGACCTGCTGCACGGCCATACGCTGCTGCTGTTCCGGCGCGCGCTGCGGCGTTTGGAGCGCGCCGGCTGAGCTTGGCGACAATCGCCCCTTTTGAATCGCGGAGAGCGGCATGGCGGAAGGCGGGACAGTGCAGCAGACCACGGAGGCGGGGCCGGCGTTCGCGTTCGACAAGCTCAAGCGCGTGCCGTCCTACCGCATGCTGGCCGAGGCCGTCACGCTGCAGATCCTGGACGGCCGGCTGCGCGCGGGCGATCCGCTGCCGACCGAGGCCCAGCTCTGCGAGACCTTCGGCGTCAACCGCTCCACTGTGCGCGAGGCCGTGCGCGTGCTGGAGGAAGCCAGCCTGCTGCGGCGCGAGACCAGCCGGCGCTTCGTCATCAGCCACCCGTCCAACGCCGACCTGGGCGTGCAGTTCGAACGCATGGTGCAGCTGCAGGAGATCAGCTTCCAGGAGCTCTGGGAGACCGTGCGCGCCGTGGGCCCGGCCATGACGCGCCTGGCCGCCGAGCGTGCGACCGATGCGCAGCTCGACGCGCTGGAGGCCCACCTGGCGCTGTTGCAGCAGGCGGTCGATGCGCGTTCGTCGCTGGTCGAGGCCAACATCGTGTTCGACGACATGGTGGCCCGCATGAGCGGCAACCGAGCGCTGCTGCTGGCCCACGAGACCATGTGGCGCCAGATGTACCCGCGTTACCAGGCCGCGGTGTTCGACCACGTGCCGGCCGCCAGCAAGCGCATGCTGGAATCGCGCCGTGCCCTGCTGGCCGCGCTGCGCCGGCGCGACGCGGACGAGGCCGAGCAGTGCACGATCCGGCATATCGTGGACTTCAAGCGCGGCTACGAGCTGGCGCGCAAGCAGGTGGCGGGGCCTGAGATTGCGGCCCGGCCGAAGGTGGTGCGCAAGAAGGGCTGAGGGCGGGTTGCTTCGCGCGTGCGTTGCGGCGTGGAAGGCAGGCGGCGCAGACACGCGTGCTCCCGGCGCACCTCGCGGAAACCGGCAGCGGCTGGCGGGGCACACGCCCTTGAACACCGGCGGTGCCGTGCGACGTATCTCCTCGTCGCGAATGGCACCTCCGCCCGCATGTCAGCACCACCTGGCCGCGTCGCGCCGGTTTGGGCCGCACGGCGCGTGCGCCTGGTCATGGCGCCCGGTGTCGGGCGGTGGTTGTGGGCCGGCGGGCGGAGGTTAAAGCTTAAACGTCTTCCGAAAAAAGCACCCGCACCGCCTTCTTGTCCAGCTTGCCGATGGTCGTCACCGGCAACTGCGCCACGAAGCGGATCTGCTTGGGCGCACACACCGCGCCCTTGTGTTCGCGCACCAGCGCAATCAGCTCCTCTGCCGTGGCCGACTGGCCCTGCCGCAGCACCACCATGGCCCGCACCTGTTCGCCCCATTTGGGGTCGGGCACGCCGACCACGGCGGCCGACGACACGGCGGGGTGCAGTGCCAGCACGTCCTCCACCTCGCGCGGGTAGACGTTGAAGCCGCCGCTGATCACCATGTCCTTGGAGCGGTCGACGATGTAGAGGTAGCCGTCCGCATCCTGGCGCGCCAGGTCGCCCGTGTAGAGCCAGCCGTGGCGCAGCGCCTTGGCGGTTTCCTCGGGCTTGTTCAGGTAGCCGGCCATGACCAGCGGCGAGCGCAGGCAGATCTCGCCGACCTCGCCTTGCGGTACCTCGCGGCCTTGTTCGTCCAGCAGCCGCAGCTGGTTGCCGATCACGGGCAGGCCGCACGAGGCCAGGCGTTCGGGATGGTGCTCCGGGTCGTGGTCGCGCTGGCGCAGCACCGTGATCATCATCGGCGCCTCGGACTGGCCGTAGAGCTGCATGAACACCGGGCCGAGCCGGCGCATGCCCTCGATGAGCCGGCTCGGCAGCATGGGCGCCGCGCCATAGGCCACCAGCTGCAGGCTCGACATGTCCGCACCGGCCAGCCGCGCATGGTCCAGCAGCACGTAGAGCATCGTGGGCACGAGGAAGGTGGTGGTGATGCGGTGGCGCTCCACCAGGTCGATGAACTTGTCGGCGCTGAAGCCGTGCGTCAGCACCACGGTGCCGCCGCGCAGCAGCGTGGGCAGGATGAAGGTGCCGGCCGCGTGCGTGATCGGCGTCAGCGCCAGGTAGCGCGTCTCCTGCGGCCAGTCCCAGTCGGCCAGCTGCATCAGCGTCATCGCCACCTGCACGCGGTGGGTGTGGATGACGCCCTTCGGCACGCCCGTGGTGCCGCCGGTGTAGACCAGCACGGCCACGTCGTCGGCGCTGGCGCGCGGCAGCAGCGGGGCGGGTGTGGCGTCGCGGCAGAGGGTGTCGATGTCGGTGCCGGCATCGGTGGGCGCCAGCCACCACACGCGCTGGATGCCGGTGCGCGCGGCCAGCCGCTCGCCGCGCTCGCGGAACAGGTCGGGGTCGATGAACAGCGTGCCCACGCCGGCATCGGTCAGCAGGTAGGCCTGGTCGTTCTCCGACGCGGTGGGATTGATCCAGCCCACGCGCAGGCCCATCAGGTAGCCCGCGCACGAGACCAGGAAGGCCTCGGGCCGGTTGCCCGACAGCGAGGCGATGGTGTCGCCCTTCTTCAGCCCCTGCGCGTCGAGCGCAGAGATCAGCCGCGCCAGCTGCGCGCCGAATGCGCGGTAGCTGGTATGGCGCTCGCCGTGGATGAAGGCCGTGCGGTCGCCGCCGCGCTGCAGGGCGGTGACGATGAGGTCGCCAAGCGAGCCGAGCTGGGTGAGTTCGGGGGCCATCATGGATGTCACTCTCACTTCCCCATCACCTCGCCGAAGCGCACCCAGCGCGTGCCGTCGAACCTGGCCAGCTGCATGGATTCGATCATCGCGAAATCCGTGGCGCTGGTGTTCACCGTGATGCCGGGCAGCAGCAGCGGCGTGGTGGCGCCCTGCAGGCTGGCGGCCTGGCGCATGAGGTTTTCGCGCGTGAGGTTGTCGCCGGCCTGCCGGATGATCTGCGCCATGATGGCCGCGGACGACACGGCAATGCCGTTCATGAGGTCGTTCGGGTCGCCCTCGGGGTAGTACTTCTTCATGAAGTCCAGGTACCACTTCATGCCGGCGTCGTCGGCCCACTGCTGGTCTGCCGTGTCCTTGAGCCACAGCACGGTGACCAGGCCGGTGGAGGCGTCGATCCCCGCGGGCTTGAGCACCGCGCCCACCGAGGAGGAGATCGACACCAGGTAGTGCGCCGCCGGCTTCCAGCCCAGCTCGTGCACCTTGCGCACGGCCAGCGCGGCGGCCTTGGGCGAGGCCATGTTCACGAACACGTTGGCGCCCGACGACTTGAGCGCCACCACCTGCGAATCCACGGTCGGGTCGCTGACCTCGTAGGAGGCATCGGCCACCACCACCTGCTTGAGCCTGTCGCCCAGCCCCTCCTTGAAGCCGTTGTAGTAGTCCTTGCCGAAGTCGTCGTTCTGGTAGAGCACGGCCACCTTGGCGTTGGGCTGGGTCTTCAGGATGTGCTCGGCGTAGATGCGGCCCTCGGCGTGGTAGGTGGGCACCCATGCCATGGTCCAGGGAAAGTTCTTCGGGTCGTTCCACTTGGTGCCGCCGCTGGAGGCCAGCAGGTGCGGCACCTTGCGGCCGTTCAGGTACTTGTGGATGGCGGTGTTGGTGGGCGTGCCGATGGTGCCGTAGATGGCCAGCACCTCGTCCTGCTCGACCAGGCGGCGCGTCATCTCCAGCGTCTTGGGCGGGCTGTAGGCATCGTCGAGCGAGACCAGGTTGATCTTGCGGCCGTTGATGCCGCCCTGGTCGTTGAGCATCTTGAAGTAGGCCAGCTGCGCCTTGCCCAGCGTGGCGTAGGAGGACAGCGGGCCGCTGTACGGGATCGACTGGCCGAGCTTGACCTCGGTGTCGCTCGCGCCCGGGCCGTAGGCTTTCTGCGCCAGCACGGGCAGGGTGGCCAGCAGCACCGAGGCGGCGGCCAGGATCTTCTTCAGGTGTCTCGTCATTGCCTTGTCTCCATCGATCGCGGGTTGGCGCCAGTTTGTGCTTGAATGACAGATTGTCAGACAAGCAGACTGTATAGTTTGTGGCAAGGCAACGTCAACCCAGGAGACCCGGCATGAAGGCATTGCGCTACCACGGCACCCGAGACATCCGCCACGAACAAATGGACGACCCGCAGCTGCAGTCCGGGCGCGACGCCATCGTCAAGATGCGCAGCTGCGCCATCTGCGGCAGCGATCTGCACATCTACCACGGCCATGGCTTTTCCACCGACACGGGGTTCTGCGTCGGCCATGAGGCTGTGGGCGAGGTGGTGGAAGTGGGCCGCGCCGTCACGCGGCTCAAGGTGGGCGACAAGGTGATGATCCCGGCCTCGGTGGGGTGCGGCGCCTGCCGCTCCTGCCTGGCCGGCAACGTCAACTGCTGCGAGAGCGGCCAGGGTTCGTGCTACGGCATCTCGCCCGCGCTGCAGGGCCTGCAGGCCGAGGCCTTCCGCATCCCGGCGGCCGACGCCAACGCCGTGAAGATCCCCGACGGCCTCTCCGAAGAGCAGGCGCTGATGCTGACCGACGGCATGGCCACGGCCTGGTTCGGCGTGCGGCAGGCCGACGTGCGGCCCGGCGCCAGCGTGGCCGTGATCGGGCTGGGGCCCATCGGCCTGATGGCCGTGGACAGCGCCTTCGTCATGGGCGCGCACCAGGTCTATGCCATCGACCCCGTGCCCGAACGCCGCGCGCTGGCGGCGCAGGCCGGCGCCACCGCGCTGCACCCGGACGAAGCGCTGGAGACCATCCGCGCGCAGACCCAGGGCCGCAAGATCGACTGCGTGGTCGAGGTCGTGGGGCTGGACGCCACGCTGGACATGGCCTGGCGGCTGGTCGGCCGGCGCGGCACGGTGTCGGCCATCGGCGTGCACCAGACGCGCCGCTACGCGCTGCCACTGGAGCGGTTGTTTGCCAACGGCGTGACGTTCCGCACCGGCACCTGCTCGGTCTCGGAAGAACTGCCCGCGCTGTTCCCGCTGGTGGCATCGGGCCGGCTGCGGCCCGAGCGCCTGATCAGCCACCGCATGCCCCTGTCGCAGGGCGCGCAGGCCTATGCGCTGTTCGATGCGCGCGAGGCCGGCGCGCTCAAGATGGTGCTCACGCCGGACTGACATGGCCGGCCGGCGTCAGTCGCCGATCGGCTCGCCCAGCAGCGTCCACTTCGTGCCGTCGAAGCGCTGCATCTGCAGCTTCTTGTAGGGGTTGTAGTCGGTGGGCGAGAACGAGAGCTTCACGCCAGGCGCGAGCATGGGCGCGGCATAGTCCAGCGTGCTGAGGGTCTTGAGCAGGCCTTCGCGCGTGAGATCCTTGCCGGTCTCGCGCAGCGCATGCTCCAGCGTGTTGGCCGCGATGTAGGCGAACACGTTGCTCATGTTGGCCAGGTCGCCCTTGGGGTAGTACTTCTTCATCCAGGCCAGCCACTCTTGGTAGTCCTTGTCGTCGGCCCAGCGCGTGTCGGTCGGGTCCTTGATGGCGGTGGCGGTGATGATGCCGGTGGCCTTGTCCAGCCCCGCGTTGGTGAAGGTCGGCGACACGTTGGCCGAGATGTAGCTCATGTAGATGGTGGGCTTCCAGTTCAGGTCGGCGATCTTGCGGATCGCCTGGCTCGACTGCTTGGACAGCGAGCCCAGCAGCAGCACGTCCACGCCGGCCGACTTGAGCGCCACGATCTGCGAATCCACGGTCGGGTCGCTGACCTCGTAGCCCTGCTCGCTGACGACCATCTTCGACGCCTTGTCGCCCAGGCCGGCCTTGATGCCGCGCAGGTAGTCGCGGCCGAAGTCGTCGTTCTGGTAGAGCACGCCGACCTTGGCGCCGGGTTGGTTGGCCAGGATGTGCTTGGCGTAGATGCGCGACTCGCCGTAGTAGGTCGGCAGGTAGGGCACGGTCCAGGGTAGGTCCTTGGGGTTCTGGAACAGGTGCGAGCCCGAGTTCACGAAGAACTGCGGCACCTTCTTGGCATTGAGGTACTTCGTCACCGACGACGAGGCCGCCGTGCCCTGCGGCGCGAAGATCATGAACACGCCCTCCTGCTCCACGAGCTTGCGCGTCTGCTCGACCGTCTTGGCCGGCGTGAACGCGTCGTCCATGGGCAGCCAGGTGATCTTGCGGCCGTGGATGCCGCCGGCCTCGTTGAGCCGCGTGAAGTAGGCCTCGGTGGAAGCCGCGACCACGCCGTAGGCCGAGGCCGGGCCGCTCAGCGGCTGGGTCGAGCCGATCTTGATCTCGGTGGCGGTGACGCCGGGCGTCTGGGCCGCTGCGGGGGCGGCCCAGGCCCCCAACATGGCGAGGCCCAGGCTGAGGGCGGAAGTGCGCAAGCGCATGTGTCGTCTCCTTCGTTGGAATGGTGCGCCATGGTCGGGAAGCCCATGGCGGCACGCATCGTCCGAAGCGACGAATCACATGGGTGTGGCGCTCAGGCGAAGGTGATCCAGCCCGCGTGGTCCGGGTGGTCCAGGTGCGGCAGCGTGTTGTAGGTCAACAGCACGTGGCGGCTCTGGGTGTAGACGAACTCCGTCACCGCGCTGTTGCGGATGCGCATGTTCAGGTCGATGGTGGTCTCGGGCGCCGTGCCCAGCACCTGGCCCACGGCGGTGGAGATCGGCCCGCCGCTGGAGACCAGCAGCACGTTGCCGGTGTGGCGCGTGCGCACATGGTCCAGCACGGCGGCGATGCCGTCGCGGAACGCCACATAGGTGGGCATGCCCTCGGGCTGCACGCGGCCGGCCATCCAGGCCGCCAGGCCCTGACGCAGCACGCGGAAGTGGTGCTTGTAGAGCTCGGGCGTGCTGGGCTTTTGCAGCGCCTCGGGATGCACGGTGGCGATCACGGCTGCGCTGTCGTACTCGTTGAGGCCGGGCCAGGCCGAGGGCTCGGGCAGCGGCGGCGTGCCGGCCGCTTCCATGCCCGCCTTGATGCCCGCGAAGGTCTGCGCGTGGCGGCGCAGCGTGCCGGTCAGCGTGGCCTCGAACACGATGCCCTTGAACGCGAAGTACTCGCCCAGGCGCACGCTCTGGCGCTGGCCTTGCTCGCTGAGCTGGTCGTAATCGTCGGCGCCGAACGAGGCCTGGCCGTGGCGCACGAGGTAGAGGGTTCCCATGGCGCGGGACTGTACGGCAGGCGATCGGCGGCGCTGTCACGGCAGCGACGTGGTCAGCACTCGGGTGTTACCATGGTGTCACTCTTGGAGGTGTGCCCATGTCGACGACGTCGTTGAAACTGCCCGAGGATGTCAAGCAGCTCGCTGCGGCTGCGGCGCAGCAGCAAGGCGTGACGCCGCATGCCTTCATGGTCGAGGCGATCCGCGCAGCGGGCATCGCCGCCGAGCGGCGTGCCGCCTTTGTGGCAGACGCGCAGGCTGCGCGCGCCGAGGCCCTGGAGTCTGGCAAGGCCTTCGATGCCGACGAGGTGCACGCCTACCTGCGTGCGCGTGCGCAAGGGCAGGCGGTGCCGCGGCCCAAGGCGCGGACGTGGCGCGGCTGAGCTATGCGCGGCGTGCGCTGTCGGACCTGGAGCGTCTGACCGACTTCCTGCGTGCGTCCGACCCGGCGGCCGCGGAGCTGACGGCAGGCCTCATCGCCGAGGCTGTGCAGATCCTCCAGAACCATCCCTTGATCGGGCGCCCCGCGGAAGATGGGTTGCGCGAACTGGTCATCTCGCGGGGCCGCTCGGGCTACCTGGCGCTGTACAGCTTCGAAGAGGCGGCAGACACCGTGCTGGTCCTGGCCGTACGGCACCAGCGCGAGGCTGGCTACCAGCCCTGATTCACCTGCGCTCGATCAGCGCCACCCGCAGCGCCAGGAACGCCAGCACCGAGCCCATCACATAGCGCTGCGCACGCATCCAGCCCGCGCTGCGCGACAGCAGCCCGGTGATGCTCGCGGCACCGAAGATGACCAGCGTGTTGACGGCCGCGCTGGCTGCGATCTGCACCGTGCCGAGCTGCAGCGCCTGCAGCAGCACGCTGCCGTGCTCGGGGTGCAGGAACTGCGGGAAGAAGGACAGCGTGAACAGTGCGACCTTGGGGTTCAGCAGGTTGGTCAGAAAGCCCATGCGCAGCAGCGTGCCCGTGGAATGCACGGGCAGCGCACGCGCCTGGAACGGGCCGCTGCCGCCGGGCTTGAGCGCCTGCCAGGCCAGCCAGGCGAGGTAGGCCGCGCCCAGCGCCTTGATCGCGCCGAACGCGAAGGGCACGGCCAGCAGCAGGGCCGTGAGACCGAAGGCCGCCGCCAGGATGTGCACCACGAAGGCTGCCAGCACGCCGGCCAGCGACACCAGGCCCGCGCCGCGGCCCTGGCTCAGCGTGCGCGAGACGCAATAGAGCATGTTGGGCCCGGGCGTCAGCGCCATGGCCAGCGTGGCGAGGGCGAACCAGCCCAGGTCGTGCAGGGGGACCATTCAATGCGCCTTGGAAAGCACTTCGGAGAAAACGGGCGCATCCACGTTGCCACCGCTCATGACGGTGCCCACGGCCAGTCCGCGCAGGGCGGCGCGCTCCTGCAGCGCGGCCGCGTAGCCGGCCGCGCCGGCGCCCTCGGCCACGTTGTGCGTGTCGACGAACAGCGCGTGCATCGCGGCCGCCACTTCGGCGTCCGTCACCTGCACCACGTGGTCCAGGCCTTCCGAGAGGATGGCGAGTGCGGCTGCGTCCGCCACGCGGCACGCCATGCCGTCGGCCAGCTGCGTCGTGACGGGCGCCTCGACCACGCGGCCGGCGGCCAGCGAGTCGGCGTAGGTGGTGGCGTGCGCGCTGACCACGCCCACGATGCGCACTGCATGGCCCAGCGCGCGCTTGGCCGCGATGGCCGCGCAGGCGCCCGAGCCCTGGCCGATGGGCACGTAGGCCACGTCCAGCTGCGGCACCGCGCGCAGGAACTCCCACCAGTAGGTGGACACGCCCAGCAGCAGCGCGGGATGGAAGCTCGGCACCATGTGGGCGCCGCGCTCGGCGGCCAGGCCGATGGCGAACTCGCGGCTTTCCTGGAAGTCGTGGCCGTGTTCGAGCAGCGTGACGCCCAGCGCGCGCATGGCGGCGTTCTTCTCGACCGAATTGCCGTGCGGCACGACGATGGTGCAGCGCACGCCGTGCGCGCGCGCCGCCCAGCCGATGCTCTGCCCATGGTTGCCGCGCGTGGCGCTGACGACCTCGGCGGGCAGCGGGCCGGCCGCGGCCAGCGCGGCGAAGTAGGTCAGGCCACCGCGGATCTTGAACGCGCCGACCGGCGTGTGGTTCTCGTGCTTGATCCAGCAGTCCGTGCCCAGGCGCTGGCTGGCCATCGCCCAGCGGTGCTGCGGCGTGGCCGGGAATGCGCGGTGGACCAGTGCGGCGGCGCGCTCGATCTCGGCCAGCGCGGGCAGGGCGCCGCTCATAGCAGCACGCTGCCCTCGATGCAGACCACCGAATGCCCGCCCACCCAGACCTGGCCTGCCCCGTCGCGCGCGATGTGCACCATGCCGTCGCGGCCCAGGCAGGCGCCCTGCGTGGCCACGTAGGGTGCGGCGATGTGCTCGTCGGCGATCAGCCATTGCGCCAGGCTGGCGTTCAGGCTGCCCGTCACCGGGTCTTCCAGGATGCCGCTGGCCGCCGCGAACGCGCGCACCACCAGCGACGGCGTCTCGGGCGTCGCGCGGGCCGACGCGCCGAACGCACGCGCCTCGCGGTTGCCGCGCGCGATCAGCGGCGTGGCGGCCGCGCCGTCCAGCGCGGCCACGCCGATCTTGTGGCCCAGCGCCTTCAGCACCACGTGGTCGGGCTGCAGGCGCAGCACCGTGGTGGGGTCGTCCAGCAGCAGCGTGAACCACACCGGGCCGTTGTCCAGCACCTGGCTGCTGACGATCTGCGCGGCCTTCAGGCCCAGGGCCGAGGCCACCTGCGCCAGCTCGGTCGGGCGCGGCGCGCTGCGCTTGAGCGCCGGTGCCGCGAACGCCAGGCGCTCGCCCTCGCGCCGGATGCGCACCAGGCCCGCGCCGCATTGCTGCACGACGGTGTCGCCGCCCTGCGGCCGGCCGCCCGCAGCCAGCCAGGCGTGGCAGCTGCCCAGCGTGGGGTGGCCTGCGAACGGCAGCTCGCCGCCGGGCGTGAAGATGCGCAGCCGGTAGTCGGCGCCGGCCTCGGTGGCGGGCAGCACGAAGGTGGTCTCCGACAGGTTGGTCCACTGCGCGAAGCGCTGCATCTGCGCGTCGGTGAGGCCGACGCCGTCGAGCACCACGGCCAGCGGGTTGCCGTAGTAGGGCTGGTCGGTGAAGACGTCGAGCTGGCGGAAGGGGCGGTTCTTCATGTCAGGGTCCCAAGGCGCTGCGCGCCGTCGTCAGAGCGCGGCGGTCTCATGACAGGCTGAGGTCGAGCACGCCGACGGCGCCGGGCCGGTCGCACACGGACTGGTACCAGCGGTCCAGGTGCGTGCGCGGCGTGCGCACGAAGGGCAGGCCGTACCAGCGGTGGATCTCGCAGGCCACGGGGATGTCGGCCATCGTGAACTCCTCGCCGGCCAGGTACGGGCGCCTGGCCAGTTCGGCGTCCAGCAGGTCGAGCAGCGGCTCGGTCTCGGCCACCGACTGCGCGATGGCCGCGTCGTCGCGCTGCTCGGCCGGCGTGCGCACGAGTTGCACGAAGGCGGTGCGGCCGGCCGGGTTCAACGTGGTCTGCTGCCAGTCCATCCACATCTCGGCCGTGAAGCGCGCGGCCAAGGGCTCGGGGTAGAGCGTGCCGGCGGCGTGGCGCGCGCACAGGTAGCGCACGATCACGTTGGATTCCCACAGCGTGGCGTCGCCATCCTCGAGCAAGGGCACCATGCCGTTGGGGTTCTTGCCGCGGTAGTCGGCCTCGGTCACGAGACCGAAGTGGCCGCCTGCGTCGGTGCGCTGCGCCGACAGGCCCAGCTCCTGCACGGCGAAGACCACCTTGCGCACGTTGATGGAGCTCATGCGGCCCCAGATGTGCAGCGTCATAGCTGAACCGCAGGCGCTGCCTGTCCGCTGCGCTGTGCATCGATCGCCTCGCGGATGGTCTGCGCCAGCGCGGCGATGCCGATGTCGATCTGGCTGGTGCTGGCCGTCACGAACGACAGGCGCATGGTGTTGCTCTCGGGTGCGTCGGCATAGAAGGCCGCGCCGGGCACGAAGGCCACGTTGCGCTCAACGGCGCGCGGCAGCAGCGGCACGGTGTCCAGGCCGGCCGGCAGGCGCAGCCACAGGAACATGCCGCCGACCGGGCGGGTCCAGGTCACGCCCTCGGGCATCTCGCGCTCCAGCGCGGCCAGCATGTGGTCGCGCTGGCCCTTGTACAGCGCGCGGATGGTCGGCACATGGCGCTGCAGGAAGCCGTCCTGCATGACCTGCGCCACCATGCGCTGGTTGAAGCTGGGGCTGTGCAGGTCGGCCGCCTGCTTGGCCTGCAGCAGCTTGGGGTACAGCGCCGGCGGCGCCACCATGAAGCCCAGGCGCAGGCCCGGCGCCAGCACCTTGGAGAACGAGCCGAGGTAGACGCAGCCCTCGGGATTGCGCGCCGTCAACGGCGCCGGCGGCGCCTGCTCGAACCACAGGTCGCCATAGGGGTTGTCTTCCAGCAGCGGCACGCCGGCTTCGGCAGCGGCGGCCACCACGGCGGCGCGGCGGGCCTCGCTCATGGTGCGGCCGGTGGGATTCTGGAAGTTGGGCAGCAGGTAGGCGAAGCGGGCACGCTCGAGGCCCTGGCCGGCCTTGGCCGCGAGATCGTCGGCGCGCACGCCCTCGTCGTCGCTGGCCACCGAGACGGCCACCGGCTCCATGGGCGTGAAGGCCTGCAGCGCGCCCAGGTAGGTGGGCGTCTCCACCAGCATGCGGCTGCCCTTGTCGAGCAGGATCTTGGCGATCAGGTCCAGCCCCTGCTGCGAGCCCGTGGTGATCAGCACCTGCGAGGGCGCGACCTTCCAGGGCAGACCGGCGGCCACCATCTCGCGCAGCGGGCCGTAGCCTTCGCTGGCGGCGTATTGCAGTGCGCCGGCGCCGTCTTCGGTCAGCACCTTCTCGCAGGCGGCGCGGAACTCGGCGACCGGGAAGGTCTTGGGCGAGGGCAGGCCCCCGGCGAAGCTGATGATGCCGGGCTTCTCGGTGACCTTGAGGATCTCGCGGATCACCGAGGGGTTCATCTTTTCGGCGCGTGCGGCCAGTGTCCAGGACATCATGTGCTCCTTGAGGCGGTCTTGGTTGTGGGTTCGGAAGAGGCGGAATGCGGTATGGCGAGATTCTTGCCCAGGACGACCGTGGCGACCACGGCGGCGGCGAATCCCAGGGTCACCGTGTCCAGTGTCTCGCCCAGCAGCGGGACCGCTGCCAGGATGGACAGGAAGGGTTGCAGCAGCTGCGTCTGGCTCACGCGCAGCGCGCCGCCCAGGGCCAGGCCGCGGTACCAGGCGAAAAAGCCGATCCACATCGAGAACACGCCCACGTAGACGAAACCGGCCCAGGCGCTGGGTGCCACGGGCGTGGCGGGCCACAGCCACAGCATGGACGGCAGCGTGAGCGGCAGCGCCAGCACGCAGACCCAGCAGATCACGCGCTCGGCACCGAGCTCGGGCGTGACCTTGGCGCCGTACACATAGCCCAGCGAGGCCGCGACCACGGCGCCGACCAGCAGCAGGTCGGCCCACTCGAAGCCCCAACCAGCCCCGGACGCGCCGCCGTGCTGCTGCGCGCGCAGCACCGAGAACAGCACCACCAGCACGCTGCCGGCCGCCGCGCAGAGCCAGAAGCCCAGCGCAGCGCGCTGGCGCATCACCGCCGCCGCGACGGCCGCCGTGGCCAGCGGCAGCAGCGCCGTGATGACGGCCGCGTGGCTGGCCGTGACCACGCGCAGCGCATAGGCCAGCAGCAGCGGGTAGCCGATGACGTTGCCGAGCACGGCCATGGCCAGCGGCCACAGGTGCCGGCGCGCCGGCAGCGGCGAGCGCGTGGCGAGCAGGAACAGCACCGACAGACCGCCGGCCAGCGCGGCCCGCCCCAGCGTGACGAACCAGGGCGACAGTTGCGGCGCGGCGGCCGTGCCCGTGGCCAGCCGCGTCATGGGCAGCGTGACCGCGAACAGCGCCACGCCGACCACGCCCAGCCACAGGCCCAGGTTTTCGTCGCGCGTTGTCATGTCTTGGCCTGCAACATCCACACGGCCGTCAGCACCAGCACCGCCGCCATCGCCCGGTTGAACCACAGCAGCCGCTGGCCCTGCGCCAGCCACTGCCGCAGCAGCGCGCCCATCAGCGCGTAGGTCAGGTTGCTGAAGAAGGCGAAGCACAGCATCAGCGGCAGCACCTGGGCCAGGCGCAGCAGCAGGTCGTCGCGGCCCGCGATCCAACCGGCGACGATGGCCAGGGCCAGCATCCAGGCCTTGATGTTCACGAACTGCAGTGCGATGCCCTGCACGAAGCCGACGTCGAGCCGGCGCGCATCGGCCTCGCCCATCTTGGCGCTGCGCGCCAGCTTGAAGGCCAACCACAGCAGGTAGGCCACGCCGAGCAGCTTGATGGCCAGCGCCAGCGCCGGCTGGGCGAGCACCAGGGCACCCAGGCCGGCCGTGCACAGCAGCAGCACCAGGCCCCAGCCGGCCGGCACCGCGCAGATGAAGGGCATGGCATGGCGCAGGCCGTGGTTGGCCGCCAGTGCCGACGCCAGCGTGGTGTTCGGCCCCGGCGAGAAACTCATCGCCGTGGCCAGCAGCAGCAGGGCACTCAGTTCGCTTGCGTTCATGGGGATACAGACTCTATAGTCGCGACCAACACACTACCAATACAGTTTATGCCGTCTGTAGCGCTACTGTATTGCCCGCCAAACCGATACATCTCCTGACAGGACACGCCCATGCTCATGCGCGCCGCCTCGCAATCGCTGACCGAGCAGCTGGCTGCGCACTTCGCCGAGCGCATCGGCGACCGGCTGCTGGCCGCCGGCACGCGGTTGCCCTCCGTGCGCCAGTGTGCCGAACAGCATGGCGTGAGCCCGGCCACGGTGGTGGCCGCCTACGACCGGCTGCTGGCCCAGGGGCTGGTGGAGGCGCGGCGCAACCGAGGTTTCTTCGTGCGCGAGCAACGTGCGGCGGCACCGGCCAGCGCGGTGGCGAGCCCGTCGCTGGCGGCCTCCCCGGCATGGCGCCGCCAGGTCGACGCGGCCGCCCTCATGCGCGGCATGTTCCAGGACGGCAGCCAGCTGCCGCAGCCCGGCATCGGCGTCTTCCCGGTCGATTGGCTGGCTGGCGACATCGTGGCCACCGCCGTGCGCCGTGTCACGGCCGGGCAGGGTCTCAAGGCCTTGTCGCTGCAGTACGGCGACCCGGCCGGCGACCCCGGCCTGCGGCTTGCGCTGTCGCACAAGCTGGCCGGCATCAACGTGCCGGCCGCGCCCGAGCAGATCGTCACCACTGTGGGCGCCACACACGCGCTGGACATCGTGAGCCGCACGCTGCTGCGCGCCGGCGACCACGTGATGGTGGAAGAGCCCGGCTGGGCCATCGAGTTCGCGCGGCTGCAGGCGCTGGGCGCGGTGATCCTGCCGGTGCCGCGCCGTGCCGATGGGCCCGACCTGGAGGTCATGGCGCGCTACTGCGAAACGCATGCGCCCAAGCTGTTCGTGAGCGTGAGCGTGCTGCACAACCCCACGGGCTATTGCCTGGCACCAGGCAGCGCGCACCGCGTGTTGACGCTGGCCAATGCGCACGGCTTCCACATCGTCGAGGACGACACCTACAGCCACCTGGCGCCCGACCACGCCACGCGGCTCAGCGCGCTGGACGGACTGCAGCGAACGATCTATGTGAGCGGCTTCGCCAAGATCCTCGCGCCGGGCTGGCGCGTGGGCTATCTGGCCGCGCCGACCGACCTGGTCGAACGCCTGCGCGACACCAAGCTGCTGGCCACGCTGACCACGCCGGCGCTGCTGGAGCAGGCCCTGGCCTGGTGCATCGAGCAGGGCCAGCTGCGCCGCCATGCGCAGCGCGTGCGCACACGGCTCGACCAGGCGCGCGCGCGCAGCGTCAAGCTGGCGCGCGCGGCCGGTTGCCAATTTGTGAGCGAGCCAGCCGGCCTGTTCGGCTGGGTCGACACCGGCGTGGACACCGAGGCCCTGGCCATGCGCATGATGGACGAGGGCTACCTGCTGGCCCCGGGTGCGCTGTTCCATGCCGGCCGCAAGCCCGGCACGCTGATGCGCATCAACTTCGCCACGACGCAGGCGCAAACGGTCTGGAAGGTGTTCGAGCGAGTGCGCGCTGCGATGTGACGGCTACGGCTTGGGCGCGATGCCGCGGATCTGTTCTTCCGTCAAGCCGGCCGCTTCCTTGCTGCCCTGGCGCACCATGCCGTACTGGCCGTGTTCGGCGGCCGGCGCCCCACGTTCCGCCGTCGGCTTCGCAGCCTTCGTTGCGGCACCTTGTGCTTCCGCCTTGGCGGCAGGCTCAGCGCCCCCGCGGGCCTGGTTGGCTGTCGGCTCCGTCGGTCGGTCCGTGTCCATGTCAGATCCCCGCGGCTTCGATGCGGTCGTCGGTGGTGGTGCTGCGGCTGCCCTTCAGGTGCAACTCCACATCGGATGCGCGGTCGCCCACCTCGGCCACGGCGGCCTTGATCTGGTCGGGGCTGACCGCCAGCCGTTCCGCCCAGATGCGGACGGCTTCGTCGGAGCCCGTGTCGATCTGGTCGGGGCCAGTGGCGTTCGGGGCGAGGTTGACGTCTTCGTTGTGCATGTTGGCTCCCAAGTGGTGGAGCGGCCAGCATGCGGCCGGGCAGGGCGGGCCGCGTGTAGGCCCATGGCGCGCCGTGCCGTGCGCGTGGGCCCGGCCCGGCCGTGTGGCGGCCGCTCGGCGTCCTGTCCCACGTGCCAAGGGCATCTGGGACCCGGTTGCCCGCCTGCCGACGCCTTCAAGAATGCTGCATTGCAGCAAAACAGAGGCTCGGATGACCCCGAACGATTTTCCTGGGTTCGTGTTCCAGGCCGTTGAAGATGCGTACGCGTTCTGGCTGCCGCCGGCGCCGAGGTCGCCCGTGCCGGTGCCGGTTTCGACCGCGCAGCCGGTGGGCGCGCCGCATGCCGTGGCCGCTGGGACCTTCCTGCCGTCCACCTTCACCAACGCGCTGGGCTCGCGGGACTACAAGCTCTACGTGCCCAGCGGCGTCCACGACGCGCCCATGCCGCTCGTCGTGATGCTGCACGGCTGCCGCCAGGACCCGGACGACTTCGCCGCCGGGACGCGGATGAACCAGCTGGCGCAGCGGCATGGCTTCCTGGTGGCCTACCCGGCGCAGAAGGCCCGGTCGAACGGTGCCAACTGCTGGAACTGGTTCGAGACGCAGGAGCAGACGCGCGCCGGCCAGGAGCCGTCGCTCATCGCCGGCATCGTGGGTGCCATCGGCGCGCAGCACCGCGTCGATCCGGCGCGTGTCTTCGTCGCCGGCCTGTCCGCGGGTGCGTCGATGGCGGTCATCCTGGGGCAGACGCATCCGGAGCTCTTCGCCGCCGTTGCGGCCCATTCCGGTGTGCCGCTCGGGTCGGCACACGATGTGGCGAGCGCCTTCGCCGCGATGCAGGGGCAGATGCCGCCGCCCAAGGCGCGGTCGGCCTCCAGGCGCGCGGCGCGGCCGGTGCGCACCCTGGTCCTGCACGGGGATGCCGACCGCACCGTCGAATGGGCCAACGGCCGCGCGATCACGCAGGACGCCATCGCGGCGTTCAAGCGGGCCAAGGCGCCAGTGCTGCTGAGCAGGCGTACGGGCGCCGCAGGCCGGCCTTCGCCGCAAGGAACGCGGAACTTCGTGGACGCTGGCGGGCGCGTGATGGTGCGCGAGTGCACCGTCCATGGCGGCTCGCACGCCTGGTTCGGTGGCAGCACGGAGGGCTCGTTCACCGAGCATGCCGGGCTGGACGCCAGCGCGGAGATCGTCCGCTTCTTCCTGGGGGCGGCGCTGGAGGACAGCTGAGGCGCCGCGGCCGGCCTCAAGCCTTCGGCTTGTAGGCGATGACGTCGATCTCGACCTTCGCGTCGACCATCAGCCGGGCCTCGGTCGTCGAGCGCGCCGGCTTGCCGTTCGGGAAGTACTCCAGGTAGATGCGGTTGAACGCCCCGAAGTCGCGCGCGTCGTGCAGCCAGCAGTTGCTCTTGCAGACATCGTCCAGCGTGGCGCCTGCCAGTGCCAGCGCGGCCTTCAGGTTCTCCATGACCTGGCGCGTCTGCACCTCGATGCCGCCGACGACGATCTCGCCCTGCGCATTGCCCGGCACCTGGCCCGACACATAGATGAAGTCGCCGGCCCGCACGGCGGGTGAGAACGGGCGCGCCTGGCGGTCGGATGCGGCGGGCGGGTTGCCCAGGTATTCGAGTGGCATGGAAACGGGCTCCTTGGAAAGAATGAGAAAGTTTATTTCATATAAACGATGAGAACACCGGGAAAACCCTGGTGCAAAACTTGCATTCCTCTCGCAAAGTTCGTTTGGTTGAAATTTACTTTCACAATTCCGGTGCATCCGGACCCACAGGAGAGCCTCGATGAGCACGACCCCCACGTTCCGCCGCCGCCACTTGGTGCATGCCGCCGCGGCCCTGGCGCTGCTGCTGCCGGCCGCCCAGCAGGCGCTGGCCCAAACGCCGCGCACGCATGCAACGCTGGCCATGGTGGCCGAGCCGCAGACGCTGGATCCGATGGCCAGCACGGCCGACCTGGTCGGCACCATCATGCAGCACGTCTACGAGACGCTCTACACCTTCGACGCCAAGTGGAACGTGGTGCCCATGCTGGCCGAGGGCATGCCGAAGATCTCCGCCGACGGCAAGGTCTACACCATCGCGCTGCGCAAGGACGTGCAGCTGCACAGCGGCCGCACGTTGACGGCCGACGACGTGGTGGCCAGCCTGCAGCGCTGGATCGAGCAGGCGCCGCGCGGCAAGGCCGTGGGCAAGCAGCTCGAGCACGTCCAGGCCAAGGGCCCGCTGACGGTGGAGATCGCGCTCAAGTCGCCCTATGCGCCGCTGCTGGCCCAGCTGGCGCTGCCCAGCGGCATGGCGGCCATCATGGCCAAGGAGTCGATCGCCACGCCGCTCAAGGACTTCGTGGGCACCGGCCCCTACAAGTTCAAGGAGCGCCGGCCCGACCAGTACCTGCTGCTGGAGCGCTTCGACAAATACGCCGCGCGCAAGGAGCCCGCCAGCGGCTACGGCGGCAAGCGCGAGGCGCTGATCGCCGAACTGCGCTTCGTGCCCGTGCCCAATGCCAACACGCGGGTGGAAGGCGCGCTGGCCGGCCAGTACGACTTCGCCGACCTGCTGCCCACCGAGGCGCTGAGCCGCCTGGAGAAGGCCGCCGGCAAGACCGTGCCCGTGCTGACGCCGTCCTTCGGCTTCCCCTACCTGGTGCTCAACACCAAGGAAGGCGTGCTGGCCAACCAGCCCCTGCGCCAGGCGCTGCAGACCGCGCTGGGCGAAGGCGAGATGCTGGCCGCCGGCTTCGGCGACACGCGGTTCTTCACCGTGGAAGGCAACCATTTCCCCAAGGGCTCGCCGTTCTATTCCGCGGCCGGCACCGACCAGTACAACCAGCGCAACGCTGCCAAGGCCAAGGACCTCGCGGCCAAGGCCGGCTACAAGGGCGAGCCGATCCGCGTGCTGACCAGCCGCCAGTACGACTTCCACTACAACATGGCGCTGCTGATGGCCGAGCAGCTCAAGCGCGCCGGCTTCAAGGCCGAACTCAACGTGGTCGACTGGGCCACGCTGGTGCAGCGCCGCAACGATTCCAAGCTCTGGGACCTGTACGTCACCCACTCGGGCCAGTTCCCCGAACCGATGCTGTCGCCGCCGCAACTGGGCGACGGCGCACCCGGCTGGTGGGACACGCCGGCCAAGCAGTCCGCCCTCGCGGCCTTCAACGCCGAGACCGACCCGGCCAAGCGCGGCGCGCTGTGGGGCAAGGTGCAGCAGATCGTCTACGACGAGGTGCCCTACATCAACGTCGGCAAGTTCAGCGGCCTGTCGGCCAAGAGCCCGGCGCTGGACGGCTATGTGCCGGCGACCTGGCCATTCTTCTGGAACGCCAGGATCAAGTGAGCCTGGACGGGGCAACGCCATGGGCAAGTTCATCCTCTCCAAGGCCGCCGGCATGCTGGCCGTGCTGGCCATCGTCGCCGTGCTGGTGTTCGTGCTCACGCGCGCGGCGTCGGGCGATCCGGTGGCCGTGCTGCTCGGCGAACAGGCCACGGCGGCCGACATCGCGCGCGTGCAGCAGCAGTACGGGCTCGACAAGCCGCTGCCCGTGCAGTTCGGCTACTGGCTGCGCGAGGTGCTGCAGGGCAACCTGGGCGATTCCATCTTCCTGCAGCAGCCCGTCACGCAGGCGCTGGCCCAGCGCGCCGAGCCCACCACGCTGCTGACGCTGATGGCCGTGGGCCTGGCCGCGCTGATCGGCATCCCCTGCGGCATCGTCTCGGCCGTGTTCCGCGGCAAGGCGGTGGACCAGGTCTTCACGGGCGTGGCCATGCTGGGCGCCAGCGTCCCGAGCTTCTGGCTCGGCATCGTGCTGATCCAGTTCTTCGCCGTGAAGATGGGCTGGTTCCCGGCCTCGGGCTACGGCAACC
Organism: Pseudorhodoferax sp. Leaf274; assembly: GCF_001422445.1. Lineage (GTDB taxonomy): Bacteria > Pseudomonadota > Gammaproteobacteria > Burkholderiales > Burkholderiaceae_C > Pseudorhodoferax. Next base: position 213,533 of record NZ_LMNA01000026.1, on the reverse strand, counting down.
CCGGTGCACCGCTGGCCGAGCGCCTGCACGCGCTGGTGCTGCCGGCCACGGTGCTGGGCCTGCTGAACTCGGCCCTCATCACGCGCTTCACGCGCGCCTCCATGCTCGACGTGCTGGGCGAGGACTATGTGCGCACCGCGCGCGCCAAGGGCCTCTCGGAGGGCATCGTGGTGCTCAAGCATGCGCTGCGCAACGCCATGGTGCCCATCGTCACCGTGGTCGGCCTGACCACCGCGCTCATGATCGGCGGCGCCGTCGTGACCGAGACCGTGTTCGGCCTGCCGGGCGTGGGCAACCTCGTGGTCAACGCCGTGCTGCGGCGCGACTACCCGGTGATCCAGGGCGCGCTGCTGGTGATCGCGGCGATCTACGTGTTCATCAACTTCGCGATCGACATGCTCTATGCCGTGGTCGATCCGCGCGTGAAGGTGTGAGATGAAAGCCGTCCTCACCCGCTTGTTCCGCCGCCGCATCGTGCTGCTGTCGGCCATCGTGCTGGCCGCCATCGTGGTGCTGGCCCTGGGCGCCTCGGTCTTCGCCAGCGCCGACCCCAACGACACGGCCGTGCTCGACCGCCTCAAGGCCCCGAGTGCCGAGCACCTGCTGGGCACCGACGAACTGGGCCGCGACCTCTATGCCCGCGTGGTGCATGGCGCGCGCTACTCGCTGTCCATCGCCGCGCTGACGGCCGTGGGCTCGGTGGTGTTCGGCACCCTCGTGGGCCTGATCGCCGGCTTCTTCCGCCGGCTCGACGCGCCCATCATGCGCGTGGTCGACGCCATGATGTCGTTCCCCGACATCCTGCTGGCCATCGCGCTCGTGGCCATCCTCGGCGCGTCGCTGGCCAACGTGGTGCTGGCCCTGGTGCTGGTCTACACGCCGCGCGTGGCGCGTGTGGTGCGGGCCTCCACGCTGGTGGTGCGCGAGCTGCTGTTCGTCGAGGCGGCCCGCGCCATCGGCGCGCGCACGCCGCACATCCTGTGGCACCACGTGCTGCCGAACCTGCTCTCGCCCATCCTCGTGCAGGGCTCGTTCATCTTCGCCTACGCGATCCTGGCCGAGGCCGGACTGTCGTTCCTGGGGGTGGGCGTGCCGCCCGAGATCCCGACCTGGGGCACCATGGTCGCGGGCAGCCAGCAGTACGCCGACCGCGCGTTCTGGGTGGTGCTGTTCCCCGGCGTGGCCATCATCCTGACCGCACTCTCGCTGCAACTGCTGGGCGACGGCGTGCGCGACATGCTCGATCCCAAGTTGAAGAAGGCCGCCTGACCATGGACGCCACCGTGACTCTGGAGCGTGCCAACGCCGCGCTCGCCATGCCCGACAGCCGCGTCCTCTCCGTGGACGGCCTCTCCGTGCGCTTCCGCACGCCCGAGCGCACCGTCGATGCCGTGCGCAACCTGGCCTTCGACGTGGACCGTGGCCGCACCCTGGCCATCGTCGGCGAATCGGGCTCGGGCAAATCCGTCACCTCGCTGGCGCTGATGCGGCTGATCGAGTACGGCGGCGGCCAGATCGCCGGCGGCAGTGCCATGCTGCGCAGGCGCAACGGCCAGGTGCTGGACCTCATGCAGGCCGACAAGGCGCAGATGCGCGCCGTGCGCGGTGCCGACATCGCGATGATCTTCCAGGAGCCCATGACCTCCCTGAACCCCGTGTTCACGGTCGGCGAGCAGATCGCCGAATCCGTGCGCACCCACCAGGGCATGGACCGCACCGCCGCCAGCGCCGAGGCGCTGCGCATGCTGGAACTGGTGCGCATCCCCGAGGCGCGCAACGTGCTGGGCCGCTACCCGCACCAGCTCTCGGGCGGCATGCGCCAGCGCGTGATGATCGCGATGGCGCTGTCGTGCAAGCCGCAGCTCTTGATCGCCGACGAACCCACCACGGCGCTGGACGTGACGATCCAGGCGCAGATCCTGCGGCTGATCCGCCAGCTGCAGGAAGACATGGACATGGGCGTGATCTTCATCACGCACGACATGGGCGTGGTGGCCGAGGTGGCCGACCGCGTGCTGGTGATGTTCCGCGGCGACCGCGTGGAGGAGGGCTCGACCGACGACGTGTTCGCGCGGCCGCAGCATGCCTACACGCGCGCGCTGCTGTCGGCCGTGCCGCGCCTGGGCGCCATGCAGGGCACGGACCTGCCGCGCCCGTTCGAGCTGCTGCGCGTGGACGGCGCCGAGGACGCCGCGCCCGCCGTGGTGGACGACACCCGCACGGCCGGCGCTGCGCCCGTGCTGCGTGTCAAGAACCTGGTCACGCGCTTCGATCTCAAGAACGGCATGTTCGGCAAGGTCACGCGCCGTGTGCATGCGGTCGAGCAGGTCAGCTTCGACCTGCACCCGGGCGAGACGCTGGCGGTGGTCGGCGAATCGGGCTGCGGCAAGTCGACCACGGGCCGCTCGCTGCTGCGCCTGGTGGAGAGCCAGGGCGGCGCGATCGAGTTCGGCGGCCGCAACATCCTCGACCTGCCGGTGAACCAGGTGCAGGCCTTGCGGCGCGACATCCAGTTCATCTTCCAGGACCCGTTCGCCTCGCTGGACCCGCGCAAGACCGTGGGCTTCTCGCTGGCCGAGCCGCTGATGGTGCACAAGATCGGCACGCCGGCCGAGCGCGAGGCCAAGGTGCAGTGGCTCTTGCAGAAGGTGCAGCTGCCGCCCGAGGCCGCACAGCGCCACCCGCACGAGTTCTCGGGCGGGCAGCGCCAGCGCATCGCCATCGCACGCGCCCTGGCGCTGGAGCCCAAGGTCATCGTGGCCGACGAATCGGTCTCGGCGCTGGACGTCTCGATCCAGGCGCAGATCGTCAACCTCATGATGCAGCTGCAGCGCGAGATGGGCGTGGCCATCCTGTTCATCTCGCACGACATGGCCGTGGTCGAGCGCATCAGCCACCGCGTGGCCGTGATGTTCCTGGGCCAGATCGTGGAGATCGGGCCGCGCCGCGCGGTGTTCGAGAATCCGCAGCATGCCTACACACGCCGCCTGATGGCAGCCGTGCCGGTGGCCGACCCGGCGCGCCGGCACGCCAAACGCGCGCTGATCGAGGGCGAGATTCCGAGTCCCATCCGTACTGTGGGCGACGAGCCCGTGGTTCAGCCGCTGGTGGAGGTGGGGCCTGGGCACTTTGTGGCGCGGCATCCGATTGCAGGAGGGTTTTGAGATGCGGGCTTGCTCGGGCTGGGCGCGCGACCGCGCCGACGGTGCGCTCCACTCCGCGAATGTCCCCCGGCCTTGCCCGCCTTGCCGGCTTGGGGCCGTCAAGGCGGGCAAGACCTCCTCCTTTATTTCGCTGCGTGGAGCACGCCATCGACGCGGTCCATCAACGTCGCGTCGCATGACCCCGCACGACGCGACGTGTCCAGGGTCGAGGCTACTGGGTGGCCCCTGCAGCGAAATAAAGGAGGAGCCTGGGCCGCCTGCGGCCCTGGCGGGGGACATTCGCGGAAGGGGCTGCCCGGTGGCCTCGGCCCACGCACAACCTCGTGTATCGATGATTGAACCATGACCACCGAACCCATCCTCGACACCCGCTACAAGGGCTTCCCCCGCACCTCGCCGCCGCTCGCGCGCAGCGCCATCGGCCAGGCCGGCTGGCATGTGCTGGACGGCCGCCTGCCGCTGCCGCTGGCCGTGATCAAGCGCAGCGCGCTCGCCCACAACCTGGCCTGGATGCAGGCCTTCGTGCGCGAGCGCGGCATCGAACTCGCGCCGCACGGCAAGACCACCATGTCGCCCGAACTGTTCTCGCGCCAGCTGGCTGCCGGCGCCTGGGGCCTGACCTTCGCCACCGTCACGCAGCTGGCCGTGGGCGTGGGGGCCGGTGCACGCCGCACGCTGATCGCCAACCAGGTCGTGACCGACGACGACCTGGCCGGCATCCAGGCGCTGCTGGCCGCGCACGAAGGACTGCGCGTCGTCTTCCTCGTGGATTCGCTGGCCCAGCTCGCGCTGATCGAACAGTGGTTCGCCGCCCATCCGGGCAGCCAGCCCTTCGAGGTCATGCTGGAGGTCGGCGTGCCCGGCGCCCGCACGGGCTGCCGCACGCAGGACGAGGCCGCCACGCTGGCCCGCGCACTGAAGGCCAGCACCGCAGTGCGCCTGGCCGGCATCGAGTGCTACGAAGGCGGCGGCGCCACCGGCCGCAGCGACCACGATGCTGCCTACGCCGACGCCCTCATGACCCGCGTGCAAGCCATCGCCAGGCTGTGCGCCGAAGAGGCCCTGTTCGAGAACGACGAGGTGCTGCTCTCGGCCGGTGGCTCGGCCATCTTCGACCTCGTGGCCGACCGACTCACGCCTGCGCTGGGCCGGCCCGTGCGCGGCCTGCTGCGCTCGGGCTGCTACGTCACGCACGACCATGGCAACTACAAGCGCCTGCTGGCCTCGGTGGCCGAGCGCTGCGGCTGCACCGAAACCCTGTTGCCCGCGCTCGAGGTCTGGGCGGCTGTGCAGTCGCGGCCCGAACCCGGCCTGGCCATCCTGACCTGCGGCCGGCGCGACATCTCCTACGACCTGGAGATGCCGATCCCGTTCGCACGTGCGCCGCGCGGCGTGCTGGCGCCCCAGTCCATCCCCGCGAGCTGGACCATCTCGGCCCTCAACGACCAGCACGCCTACCTGCGCTGGGACGCTGCCGACGAGGCCAGCGCACCCGTGGTCGGCGAGCGCATCGGCCTGGGCATCTCGCACCCCTGCACCACCTTCGACAAATGGCACTGGATGCCCATCGTCGAAGACGACTACCGTGTGACGGACGCCGTCACGCTGCACTTCTGATGCGCACCGCCGGGCCGTCCCCAAGGTGCGCGCACCCGCAGTCCGCAGGACGGAGGGTCTTTTCATGACTGCGACGCCTTCCCTGCTCGAACGCATCGCGCTGGCCCGCGAATCGGCGCCGGCCACGCGCCGCGCCATCCTGCAGGCCATGCTCGAGGACCCCGACCGCACGCTGGAAGAAAGCTTCGAGCAACTGGCCGAGCGCAGCGGCAGCTCGGTGCCCACCATCATGCGCACCTGCCGCGACCTGGGCTTCGCCGGCCTGCGCGAGTTCAAGCTCGCGCTGGCGCAGGAACTCGCGCTGGGCGGCTCGCCGCTGCACCGGCGCGTGAACATCGCCGACGCCGCCGACGAGGTGGTCGGCAAGATCGCGCGCAGCGCCGCGGCCTCGGTGGCCGGCGTGCGCAACCAGCTCGACATGGCAGTGCTGCAGGCCGCCGTGGACGCCATTGCCGGCGCCACCCACATCGACATCGTCGGCGCCGGCAACACCTCCTGGTTCATGGCCATGGACCTGCAGGCGCGGCTGTTCCGCCTGGGCCTGTCGGCCACGGCCTGGGCCGACTACCACCTGCAGCAGGTGGCGGCCGGCGCGCAGAAGGCCGGCGGCGTGGTCATCGCCATCACGCACGTGGGCGGCATGCCCAGCCTGCTCGACGCGGTGGACATCGCGCGCGCGCAAGGCGCCAAGGTCGTGGCCATCACGCGGCCCGGCACGGCGCTGGCCGCGCGGGCCGACTGGCTGCTGGGCCTGACCGTGCCCGACGACGCGGTCATGCACGTGGGCATCGATGCTTATCTGGTGCACCTGACGCTGATCGAGGTGCTGACCGTGTTGATCGCGCAGCGCGTGGGCGAGCCGGCCGTGCGCCGCCTGCGCGGCGTGCGCGAGGCGCTGCAGCGCCATGGCGTGGACGTGCGGACCCATCCGCTGCAGAGCTGGGATGGTGGAGGAGTGCAACGTGGCTGAACAAGCGTTTCTTCTGGAACAAGGCCTCATCGTCGACGGCTCGGGTGGTCCCTCATGGACCGGCGACCTGCTGCTCGTGGACGGCCGCATCGCCGCGCTGGGCGAAGGCCTGCGCGGGCGCCTGCCAGACGGCCTGGACATCGCCGATGTCGCGGTGGTGGACTGCCGTGGCCAGGCCATCGCGCCGGGCTTCATCGATTGCCACACGCACGACGACGCCATCGTGCTGCGCACGCCGGAGTACCTGGCCAAGCTCTCGCAGGGCATCACCACCGTGGTCACGGGCAATTGCGGCATCTCGCTGGCGCCCTACGCCACAGCGCAGGCCAGGCCGCCGCTCACGCTGCTCGGTGCCGACTCGTTCCGCTACCCCTCGCTTGCCGCCTACCGCGAGGCCGTCGCAGCGGTCCGGCCGGCGCTGAACGTGGCGGCGCTGGTGGGCCACACCACGCTGCGCTTCGCCGCCATGGACGACCTCACGCGCGCCGCCACGCCGCAGGAGCGCGCCACCATGGCCGCGCTGCTGGACGCCGCCATGGCCGAGGGCGCGCTGGGCCTGTCGTCCGGGCTGTTCTACGAGGAGGCCTTCGCGGCGCCGGCCGACGAGGTCACCGCGCTGGCCCGGATCGTCGCCCGCCACGGCGGCGTCTACGCCACGCACCTGCGCAGCGAGATGCAGGGCATCCTGGAAGCCATGGTGGAGGCGGGCGACTGTGCGTTCGATGCCGGCGTGCCGCTCGTGCTCTCGCACCACAAGTGCGCCGGCCCCACCCAATGGGGCCGCACGCGCGAGACGCTGCCGCTGGTGGACCGATTGGCCCAGCGGCAGGATGTGGCCATGGACGTCTACCCGTACGTGGCCGGCTCCACCGTGCTGCGCGAAGACCTGGTCGACGGCGTGATCGACGTGATGCTGACCTGGAGCGACCAGCATCCCGAGTGCACGGGCCGCATGCTGGCCGACATCGCCGCCGAGTGGGGCGTGGACCAGAAGACCGCCGCGCGCCGGCTGATGCCCGGCGGCGCCTGCTACTTCCAGATGCGCGAGGACGACGTGGAGCGCGTGATCGCCCACCCGCGCAGCATGGTCGGCAGCGACGGCCTGCCGCACGACCGGCACCCGCACCCGCGGCTGTGGGGCGCTTTCCCGCGCGTGTTCGCGCGCTACTGGCGCGGCCGCGGCCTGTTCACGCTGGAGCAGGCCGTGCACAAGATGACCGGCATGACGGCCAGGAACTTCCGCCTCGCCGGGCGCGGCCTGCTGCGCGCGGGCCACGCGGCCGACGTGGTGGTGTTCGACCCCGCGCGCATCGCCGACATGGCCACCTACGACGCGCCGCAGCAGGCCAGCGTGGGCGTGGTGGCGGTCTACGTCAACGGCCGCTGCGCCTACCGCGAGGGCGCCCTGCAGGTGCTGGCGCGCGAGGGGCGCATGCTGGCGCGCGGCGTGGCTTAGCCGCTCGGCGCCACGAGCGCCGAGCGTCGACGCAAGGGCTGGACCGTCGCAGGCGGGCGGGAGGCCCGCGCCGACAGGGAACTGCCTTGCGCCTTCCTGATTTTTTATCCAGTGAAAGCGTCGGAGAAGCGCAGGAGTGGATCGCTTTTTGAGCTAAAGATTTGCAGTTTTACGTCGATAACGTGCACGAATCGCGTGCTTCGAGCGCTCTCGTTCCAGAGAATGCGCCGCAGCGATTCACAGCCGGACCCATCCATTGCCGACCCGAACTGCCCCCTCCCGCGCCAGGTTCCTGCCCAGAGCGGCCGTCTGCGCCACCCTGGCGCTCCTCACGTTGTGCGCTGCCGCGCAGCCGGCCGACCCACAGCTGGACCAGGCGCGCGCCTTGATGGCGGCCAACCAGCCGCAAGCGGCCTATGCATTGCTGGAGCCCGCTGAGCCCGCCCGCGCCGTCGATCCGCGCTACAGCTACCTGTTGGGCATCGCAGCGCTGGATGCCGGGCACGTCACGCGCGCCATCTTTGCGCTGGAGCGTGTGGTTGCCATCGATCCGGACCACAACCTCGCCCGTGCCGAACTGGCCCGCGCCTATCTCGCTGCAGGCGAGCCGGCCAATGCGCGTTCGGAACTGCGCACCGCGCGGCGCGGTCAGATGCCGCCCGAGGCGGCCGCCGCCATCGACCGCGTGTTGGGCGCCATCGACATGGAGCCGATGGAGGCGACAACGGGCATCTGGCGTGGCTACCTGGAAGGCGTCGTCGGACACGACAGCAATGTCAACAGCGCCACCGCCGCGGGCCAGTTCGCCTTGCCCGCGTTCGGCGGCATCGTGTTCAACCTCGACCGCGAGAACCGCCAGCGTGGCGATGCATTCGCCGGCCTGGGCGCGGGGGTGGGCCTGCGGCTGCCGCTCACGCCCTCCTGGGAACTGGAGGCATCCGTCAACGCGCGCAACAACGCGCACCGCCATGCCGACGCGCAGGACAACCGCAGCCTGGACGGCAGCGTGGGTGCCGCCTACACCACGGGACCGAGCCGGTTTTCCGCCGCTGTGCAGGCGACGCAGTACGACATCGACCAACAGCGCTACCGCCGGGCGGCCGGCCTGACCGCGCAGTGGCAGTACACGCTGGACAAGCAATCGCAGCTGAGCGTCTTCACGCAGTACAGCCGCCTGGACTATGCGCAGGACAGCGCGCGCAACGCCGACCGCACCGTCTTCGGCGCGGGCTACGCGCGGGCTTTCAACGATGGGCAACAGGTGGCGTACGGCAGCGTCTACCGCGCCGAGGAGAAGACGCGCAGCAGCGGCGTGGACAACTACGGCCACCGCGCGCTGGGCGTGCGCCTGGGCGCCGAAGCCACGGCGGGCCCCCGCACCGTGGCGTTCGCCGCGCTGCAGTACGAGCGGCGCCGCTATGGCGGCACCGAGCCGTTCTTCGATGCCAGCCGCGAGGACCGGCAGTTCGACGCCACGGCGGGCGTGCATTTCACGCCGGCACCGCAGTGGCGCATCTCGCCGCAGCTGTCGTTCGCACGCGCCGAGTCGAACGTCGTGCTTTACGACTACCGGCGTGTCATCTGGCAGGTCGCCGTTCGCCGAGAGTTCAACTGAAGCCGCGTGCCGCCCACGCGTCCGCGCACGCCAACGCATCCATCCGCATGAAACACCCACGCCACCCCGACACCACCGCCTGGATGCGGTGCGTGCGACTGAGTACGGTCAGCCTGGCCATCGCAACGGCAGGGTTCGTCCATGCCCAGTCGAAACCTTCTGCGACGATCCTTTTCGCTTCTCCCGGGGCCAGCGTCGTCGAGCCGGGCGGGCAGCGGCGGCCGGCGGCGGCGGGGATGGCGGTCGCGTCCGGAGACACCATCGAGACCGGCAAGGCGGGCGTGCAGCTGCGCATGGTCGACGGCGCCATGATCGCGCTGCAACCCGATTCGGTCCTGCGGCTGGACGCCTACCACCTGGGTGCCGAGGGGAGCAGTACCGGTGCCAAGGGCTTCATGAGCCTGGTCAAGGGCGGATTGCGCACGGTCAGCGGCTTCATCGGCAAGGCACGTCCCGACGACTACCGGCTGGAAACGCCGGCCGGACTGATCGGCATCCGTGGCACGGAGTACACGGCGGTGCTGCGCGAGGGCCTCACGGTCAACGTCATCGGTGGCCGGATCGCGCTGTGCAACGACACCGGCTGCAACGATGTCGCACGCGGCATGTCGGCGTTCGCCGCCAGCCGGAGCGCGCAGCCCGTCATCTCCAGGCTGGTCTCCACCGTGGTGCCGGCCAGCACCAGCGCGGCCGCGCCTGCCCCGGCCGAAGCGGCTGCGGCTGCGGATACCAACGCCGGGGCGGCCAGCGCCACAGTGGTGGCCGTGGCCGGCCCCGCGGCCGAGCGCACGGCAGGCGAGCAGGTGCAGACCTATCTGCGTACCCTCGCCACCCCGGTGCCGGGCGATGCTGTTCCGGATGCCGGCACCGTCGTCGCGCAACCGCCGGGCAGCTTCTCGCCGCCGCCTGGTGTGCCCGCACCTGTGCCGGTCGATCCGCCTGCCGCGCCCGCACCCGCACCTCTGCCTGCGCCCGCGCCTGCACCAGCGCCAGGAGCTTCGCCAGCGCCAGCGCCGGCCCCCGTCCCTGCACCGACACCGGCACCTGCGCCGACCCCAGCACCTTCGCCTGCGCCGGGGTCGCCAGCCCCAGCCCCAGCGCCAGCGCCAGCGCCTGGAGCTTCCCCTGCACCGAGTCCGACTCCAGCACCTGCACCCACGCCCGTGCCAGCGCCAGCGCCAGCGCCAGGAGCTTCGCCAGCGCCGGCTCCCGTCCCGGCCCCGGCACCGGCACCTACCCCGGCACCGGCACCTACCCCGGCACCGGCACCTACCCCGGCCCCGGCACCGGCCCCGGCACCCGGCCCCGGCCCCGGCCCCGGCCCCGGCCCGGCACCCGGATCCATCGTCGAAAAGCCGCTGCCGCCAGGCCAGGGCACCGTGATGGCCGTGAGCAGCGACCGCGACGGCACGACGGAAGCGCTGACGGCGGTCGGCCACCGTACGTTCAGCGGTACAGAGCTCAAGGAGGTGCGCGAGCGCGATGGCTCCGGCAAGAAGTTGCTGCATGGCGGCCAGGCAGCGCAAACGCACTCGGACGGCAACATCGCATGGGGCCGCTGGACCGATGGCCGGCGCAACCTCGGATCGAACGACGACGATGACGACGACGGGGATGGCAAGGGGCGCGCGCGCGCACTGCACTACTTCACGTTCGCCGGTACGCCCACGCTGCCTGTCGTGCGGTCGTTCAATTCGTTCGGGTCGACCGCCACCACCGTCACGTCGGCACAGGGCCAACTGCTGGCGACCGGCGCCGAGAACATGGCCGGCGGCAGCTTGCGCGTCACTTTCCCTACGATCGTGGGGGGCTTTGCGACCTTCGATCTGGCGGTGCCGGTGAGTGGGCAGACCTTCTCGCTGAGCGGCACGGCGCTGCAGACCGGCACCTACGGTTTCGCGGGCGCCGCCAGCATCACCAGCACCGGCAACGGGTGCGCCTCGCTGTGCACCGGCGCGCTCGGCAATGGTGCCGCTGTGCGGGGCATGGTCGGCGGTGCGGGCAGCTCGCGGGCCGGGCTGCTGTACGGCTTCGACAGTGGCCTGGGCCGCGTGACCGGCGCCATCGTGTTCAAGCCCTGAGTCAGAGCGCTGTGTGAACACCCCGCCATCTCGCCGGCGTTGGCGCAAGACCGCCCAGGCGGCAGGATGGCTGGCCCTGCTCGTGCTGCTGGCCGGCGTGCTGCTGTCCGATCCCATCTGGCTGCGAGGCGCGCGGCACGCGGTCTTCGACCAGTACCAGCGCTGGCAGCCACGTGAATGGCAAGACACCGCCGTGCGCATCGTCGATGTCGACGAGGAAAGCCTGGCGCGCCTGGGGCAGTGGCCGTGGCCGCGCAGCCGGATGGCACAGATCGTGGTGCAGGCCCAGGCCGGCAAGGCCGCAGCGCTGGGCTTCGACGTTGTGTTCGCCGAGGCCGACCGGAGTTCGCCGGCGGAGATCTCCAGGCACTGGAACCTGTCGCCCGCCCAGCGCGAAGTTTTCGCGGGTGTGGAGGACCCCGACGAGGCGTTCGCACGTTCCATGGACGGCGGCGGCGTGGTGCTGGGATTCGCGCTGCGCCCGCAAGCCCCGGCAACGCCGGCTGCGCTCGCCGGCCCGCCACGCTTTGTCGAGGTGGGGCGGCCGGCTGCACCGTTCCTGCGGAGATTCGGCGAAGCGATCACCGCGGTCCAGCCGCTGGCCGACCACGCAGCGGGGCACGGTGCCCTGGCCTTCCTTCCCGATTCCGATGGCGTGGTGCGCCGGGTACCGCTGTTGCTGCGGGTGGGCGACAGCCTGGTGCCCAGCCTCGTCACGGAACTGCTGCGTGTGGCGCAGCGTGAACGCAGCATCGTGGTGCGAAGCACCGTGGACGGCGTGCAGGACGTCCGCATCGGGAGCCTGTCGGTGCCGACGACCGAGACGGGCGAGATGTGGGTGCACTACGCGCCCGCTGCGCCGGCACGCACCATTCCCGCGTGGAAGCTGCTGGCCGGCCAGGTCCCTTCCGGCGAGCTGGACGGCAAGATCCTGTTGCTGGGCAGTTCTGCACAGGGCTTGCTCGACCTGCGCTTCGGCACCCTGGGCCATCTGTTGGCCGGCGTGGAAGTGCATGCGCAGGCCCTCGAACAGATCCTCACCGGCGGCTTGTTGTCCCGGCCGGACTGGGCGCGCGCCCTGGAGGCGCTGTGCCTGCTCCTCGGGGGGCTGGCGGTGGGCGTGCTCGCGATGACGACCAGGCCCGCCGTGGCCAGTCTCGCGACCGGCGCCATCCTGCTGGGTGTCGGTGCGGCCTCGTGGTGGGCCTTCCGGCAAGAGCGGCTGCTGCTGGACCCCCTGGCGCCGGGCCTGGGCATCGCCTGCGCTTTCCTGGTGCCCAGCCTGCTGCGCCACCACACCAGCGAGAAGCGCCGGCGCTGGGTGTCCCAGGCCTTCTCGCGCTACGTCTCGCCCAACCTCGTGGCGCACATCGTCGACCATCCGGACGAGTTGGCGCTGGGGGGCAGGCGCCAGACCTGCAGCTTCATCTTCACCGACCTGGCCGGCTTCACGGGATTGATGGAAGACATCGATCCGGGCGAGGCCGTAGGCCTGTTGAACGAGTACCTGGACGGCATGATCGGCGTCGCGTTCCGCTACCAGGGCACGCTGGACCGGATCGTCGGCGACGGCATTGCCATCATGTTTTCGGCACCCATCGCCCAGGCCGACCACCGCGAGCGTGCCGTCGCCTGCGCCATCGACCTGCAGCGGTTCGCGACCGCGTTCGCGCAGCGCCAGCAGGCCCGAGGCGTGCCGTTCGGCCACACACGCATCGGCGTGCATGGCGGCGAAGTCATCGTCGGCAACTTCGGCGGCAATGCCATCTTCGACTACCGGGCCCTGGGCGATCCGGTCAACACGGCGTCCCGGCTGGAGAGCGCGAACAAGAGCCTGGGAACGCGCCTGTGCATGTCCGAAGCCGTGATGGCGGCCTGTCCTGCGCTCGCGGTCCGCTGCGTGGGGCGGCTCATCTTCAAAGGGAAGAACAAGCCCCTGCTGGTGTTCCAGCCGGCCAACGACGGGCTGGATCTGCCGGTCGATGGGGCGGCGCTCGAGCGCTACGCGCAGGCCTACGCGCTGATGGCCGCCGAGGATCCGCGGGCCCTGGCCGCCTTCGAGGCGCTGGCGCAGGAAACACCGGTGCAACCGCTGGTGCGCTTCCACCTGGAGCGGCTCCGTCGCGGAGAGCTGGGTGACACCATCCGGTTGTTGGACAAATGAAACGGCTTGAAGCCGCGCTCATCGGTTCGAAATTTGTGCCAATTTATTATGTGGCCTGCACGTATTCCGAGCGATAAAGTGCAGTCCGTGCCGCCCTCACACCCCCCTGTCCCTGATACGCCGGTCTTCACCCGCCGCGCTGCCGACCGGATCGCCGCCCAGTTGGCCAAGCCGCGGGAGATGCGCTGGGCCCTGCAGCCGGTGCTGGGTACCGCGTTGGTGGTGCTGTTGCTGGTCGTCACCGCCACGCTGATCCGCATCGCCTTCGTCAAGTTCGAGGAGATGGCCAAGCAAAGCGCGAACGTCATCTTTGCGCAGCAGGTTCAGCAGGGCAGCGACCTCTTCAGCGGATTGATGGGGCGCGTGCGCGCCCAGGTGGATGTGGCGGCCACCATGGGATTCGACCTGGACGCGCGCGGCACCCCCGTCGGCGCACTGGAGCGCCAATGGATCGCGTCGCTCGCGGTCGAGCCCGGCTTGTACTCGCAGCAGCTGACGCTGAAGGACGGCCGCTACTTCCAGGCGATCGCCTTGCGGCGCAGCGCAGCGCTGGCCCAGGCCCTGCGTGCGCCCGAGGGCGCGCGCTTCGCGACGCGTGCGGTGGGCGCGCCCGCCGCGGATGGCCGGCGCACCGAGACCTGGCGCTTCGTCGATGCTGCTGCAAGCGTGCTGGCCGAACGCCAGTCCACCACCCAGTTGGACGCCTGGCACAACCCGGTGGCCAGCGCCGCCATGGCCAGTCCCGACACCGTCGTCACGCGTCCTGCACCGTTCTTCACGACCAGCGGCGCGGGCGTCACCGTGGCCAGGCGGCTGGCCAACGGCGCCGGCTTCGCCTCGGCCGAGATCGCCACGCCCGCCATCGAGCAGCTGTTCGCCGGGCTGGCCTATTCGCCGCATGCTGCCGGCGCGCTGATCGACCCCGCAGGCCGGGTCGTCGCCTCCGGTGCCGGGCGCGAGGCCCTTGCGCCGGCGGGCGGCGGCGGCGCCCCTTCGATCGGCGACCCCGCCGCGGCGGCCCTGCAAGAACTGGCCCGCTGGGAGACCAGGGGACCGGCCCCGGAGGTGCGTGTGGCCGAACTGGACGGCGAGCAGTACGTGCTGGCCCAGTCGAGCCTGGAGGTGCAACCGGGCGAGCGTTGGCGCGTGGTGGCTTATGCGCCGCTGTCGCGCCTGTTCGGCTTCATGTTCATCGCGCGCGACCGCATGGCCGCGTTCAGCGCCTTGGTGGTGCTGGTCGCCTTGCTCATCGCGTTGATCGCGACCAAGCGGATCGTGGGCACGCTTGACGCACTGACCCGCGATGCCATCCGCATCTGCACGCTGGATTTCGGGCCGACGCCGCGCATCCGCTCGCGCCTGCAGGAGTTCAGCGCGCTGGCCGAGGCCCATGCGGTCATGCGCGATTCGATCCGCTCCGGCACGGAGGAGCTGCGCAGTTCGCGCCAGCGCCTCGAGGAGCTGATCGCCGCCGGCCTGGCCATGTCGCGCGAGCGGAACATGATGCATCTGCTGCAGCAGATCCTGTTCGGCGCCAAGCGGCTGACGCGCTGCGACGCCGCCACCCTGTACATCGTGACCGAGAACCGCACCTTGCGCTTTGCGCTGCGCACGCGCGACGACTCGCTGCCGCAAAGCGAGATCCCTCTGCGCGATGCCGATGGCCGGGACAACGACCGCTTCGTGTCGACCTACGTGGCGTTGCACAACAAGCACGTGGTGATCGACGACGTCTACACCGAGCAGCGCTTCGACCTGAGCGGTACGCGCAGCTTCGACGAGCGCACCGGCTACCGCACCGTCTCCATGCTGGCCCTGCCGCTGGCCCCGCGCGAGGGAGAGGTCATCGGCGTGTTGCAGCTGATGAACGCGCTCGACCCGATCACCGGCAAGGCCGTCCCGTTCAGCGAGGAAGACGTGCAGCTGGCGTCCGCCCTGGCCGCGCAGGCCGCCGTCTCGCTGGACAACCACCAGCTGGTGCAGGCGCAGTCGGATCTGGTCGATTCGATGGTGCGGCTGCTGGCAGGCGCCATCGACGCCAAGAGCCCGTACACCGGCGGGCACTGCGAACGTGTGCCGGAGCTGGCGATCATGCTGGCCGAGGAGGCCACGCGCGTCGAACAGGGGCCGCTCGCCCATTTCCGTTTCGAGACCGCCGAGCAGTGGCGCGAGTTCCGCATCGGCGCCTGGCTGCACGATTGCGGCAAGATCACCACGCCGGAGTATGTGGTCGACAAGGCCACCAAGCTGGAGACCATCCACGACCGCATCCATGAAATCCGCACGCGCTTCGAGATCCTGTGGCGCGACGCCGAGATCGACTGCCTGAAGGCGCGCCTGACGGGCGCCGACAAGACGGCCGCGCAGGCGCGGCGCGATGCACGGCAAGCCCAGCTGCGCGAAGAGTTTGCCTTCGTCGCCCGCTGCAACATCGGTGCCGAATACATGGAGGAGGAGCGGGTGACGCGCCTGCACGCCATCGGCAGCCAGACCTGGTGGCGCCATTTCGACGACCGCCTGGGCCTGGGCCACGAAGCCGCAGCCGCGCTGCAGGACGTGCCCGTAGCGCCGCTGCCGGCGATGGAGCGGCTGCTGGACGACAAGCCGCAGCACATCGTGGCGCGGCCACCGGCGGCCGTGACCGATCCGCGGCACGGTTTCAAAATGGACGTGCCCGAGCACCTGTACAACCGCGGCGAACTGCACAACCTGTCCGTCAGCCGCGGCACGCTGACGGCGGAGGAGCGCTACAAGATCAACGAGCACATCACCCAGACCATCGTGATGCTCGAATCGATGAACTTCCCGAAGAACCTGCGGCGCGTGCCCGAGTACGCCGGCACGCACCACGAAAACCTCAAGGGCACGGGCTACCCGCGCCAACTGCAGGCCGCGGAACTGCCGGTGCCCGCACGCATCATGGCGGTGGCCGACATCTTCGAGGCGCTGACGGCTGCCGACCGTCCGTACAAGAAGTCCAAGCCGCTGTCCGAGGCGGTGGAGATCCTGTGGGGCTTCAAGCGGCGTGGCCACATCGATCCGGACGTCTTCGACCTGTTCCTCACATCGGGCGTGTACCTGCAGTACGCGCACAGGTTCCTGAGCCCCGAGCTCATCGACGCCGTGGACATCGACCGGTATGTCGGCCCGGTGGCCAAGGCGGCGGCTCCGGCCGCGGCGCGCGTCCACTGAACGTTCCGCGCGCTGGCGCCGGGACCTGGCCTGGCGCCGGTGCCCGGCACCGGCCGTCGATCAGCCGGCCTGCCCGGCGCAGCCTTGCGCCGCCACCGCCGTGCGCCGCGCCTGGGCACGCGCATTCGACAGCGCCCAGAAGTACACCGCCAGCCCGGCCAGCGCGAGCGCCACGCCGACCCAGCCGGTGGAGGTCCAGCCGAAGCCCGCGCTGATGGCCACGCCGCCGAGCCAGGCGCCCACGGCGTTGGCCACGTTGAAGGCCGAGTGGTTGAGCGCGGCGGCCAGCGTCTGTGCGTCGCCCGCCACGTCCATGAGCCGCACCTGCAGCGCCGGTCCGATGGCGACGATGGTGCCCACCATGAACAGGCTCAGCGCGGCCGTGACCGGGTGGTGCGCCATCACCGTGAACAGCGCCAGCACCAGGCCCGCCCACACCAGCATCGTGCCGATGGCGCGCATCAGCGCGCGGTCGGCCAGGCGCGAGCCGACCAGGTTGCCGGCCACCATGCCCAGCCCGAACAGCGCGAGCACGACGGGCACCCAGGACAGCGGCATGCCGGCCACCTCGAGCAGCGTGGGCTTGATGTAGCTGAACACGGCGAACATGCCGCCGAAGCCGATGGCGCCGATGCCCAGCGTGAGCCACACCTGGGGCCTGGCCAGCGCACCCAGTTCGCGCAGCGGGCTGGCGCCGGCGTCGGGCTGCAGCGCGGGCACGTTGCGGTGCACCAGCCATGCTGCGACCAGCGCGATCAGGCCCACCAGCACGAAGGCCGCACGCCAGCCCAGCCACTGGCCCAGCGCGGCGGCGATTGGCACGCCGACCAGCGTGGCGCTGGTCAGGCCCAGCATCACCAGGCCCACGGCATGGGCGCGGCGCCCGGGCGGCGCCAGTGTGGCGGCCACCAGCGCGGCCACGCCGAAGTAGGTGCCGTGCGGCAGGCCGGCCGCGAAGCGCAGCAGGTTCAGCGACCAGTAGCCCGGCGCCGCGGCACTGGCGAAGTTGCCCAGGGCGAACACGGCCATCAGCGCCACCAGCAGTGCGCGTCGGCCCATGCCGGCGGCCAGCACGGCCAGCACCGGCGCGCCGATGACCACGCCCAGTGCATAAGCGCTGATCACATGGCCGGCCTGCGGGATGCTGGTGCCGATGTCGGCCGCCACTTCGGGCAGCAGGCCCATGATCACGAACTCGCCGGTGCCGATGGCGAAGCCGCCCACGCCCAGCGAGAAGACGGCGCGGGCAAAGCCCGGGGTGGCGGCGGGCGTGGTGGTGCCGCCGGTGGTGGGGATGCTGTTCAAGACGGGGGACTCCTGGGCGCGGACCGCGTTGCGCGGCCCGCTCGGCGGGTTGGACCAAGGGAAACCAAGGGAAAACCCGAGGCGCGACCTTACCACGCAGGGCGGCTTCCTGCAGCCGCGCGTCAGCGCGGCGGCGTGGCGTTCCAGCGCAGCGCGGTCCAGTGCAAGGGGTTCCAGCCGGGCGCGCGCGCGACCTGCACCGTGCCCTCGGGCAGGCTCCAGCTCAGCGCGGCGATGCGCTGGCCGTCGGCGGCGATTACCTCGTGGCCACCGGGGGCGCCCAGGCGCGCGGTCAGCATGCCGACCGCGCGGTGGTGCGCCCACCAGGGCACGAGGACGTCCACCGCCTGCAGCCGGCCCTGTTGCCAGCTGGCGCGCAGCAGCGCGGCCGGCAGGCCGTTGGCCTGGGCCAGCGCGGCTTCGCAGGCGCTGCCGTCGGCCAGCGCCTGGCATTGCAGCGGCAGGTCGTCCAGCTGCCGTGCCAGGGCGGCGGCGTCCAGCGTGGGCGAGAGGCGGGCGTAGTCCAGCGTGGCCTGCGCGCGCGCCGCGCCGCCCGTCCAGCGGGCCAGATGCGCGGGCAGGTCGGCACGGCCGGCCCACAGCAGGCCGGCCAGCGCCAGCAAGGCCGCCAGCAGCAGCGCGCCACTGCGGCGCGGGCGGGGTTCAGGGCTGCGCTGGGGGTGCACGCACGGGGCCTCGTTGGGGGGGGACGGGCACGCGCCGCACGGTCTCGGCCAGCTCGCGCATCGTCGCCTGCATCTGCCCGGACAGCTGCGCCAGCTGCGCCTGCGCGTCGGCCGGCAGGTCGGGGTCGCGCCGCAGCATGGCCTGCTCCAGCGCCAGCGAGCGCATGGTGATCGCGCAGACCTGCAGGTACATGTGGACGAGGCGCCCGGCCTGTTCCCAGCGCGGCACGCGCAGCGGCACCAGCTCCTCGGTGATGGCGCTGCAGACCGGGCCGATGGTCTGCTCGGCGTTCTGCAGGAAGACCGGTTGGCGGATCTCGCCGCGCTGCAGGCGCTGGCTGTCCTGCGCCATCTGCCGGAAACCCTGGTCGAAGCGGCGCGCGATGTCGGGCAGCAGCGCCTGGGCGGCATACACCTGCGCGTGCCAGACCCGGGGCACGGGCGTGGCCAGCACGCTGTAGCCGACTGCGGCGGCTGCCAGCAGGCCCATCGCGGCGGCGCGCTTGCGGCGCCGGGCCGCCGCTGCCTGCCGGTCGATGGGCGCCAGCAGCACCAGGCCCAGCAGCATGCCGCAGGCCAGGCCGCCGACGTGGGCGGCGTTGTCCACGTTTTCCTGCGTGAAGCCGTGCAGCAGCGAGTAGCCGATGAAGAAGCCCAGCCCGGTCCACAGCCGGCGCAGGTTGGTGGCCGGCACCAGGTGGCGGTAGTGCCAGCTGGCCGTGACCAGCGCGCCCAGCACGCCGAACACCGCGCCCGAGGCGCCGACCGAGATCGAGTTCTGGGCCGCGTAGTGCAGGCTGGCGGCGCTGCCGGCCAGCGCGCTGGCACCGTAGACCAGCGCGAACTGGCCGTTGCCCAGCAGGCGGCACAGCTGCTTGCCGGCCTCCCAAAGGCCCAGCATGTTGAAGACCAGGTGCACCATGCCGCCATGCAGGAAGGTGGCCGTCAGCAGCCGCCACCACTGGCCGTCCAGCACCACGGCCGAGGCGGCGTTGGCGCCCCAGGCGAACAGCTCGGGCGACAGCGGCTTCGTCGGGCTCATGCCGGCGGCCCAGTTCATGGCCCAGGCCAGCACGTTGGCGGCCACCACCACGTACAGCGCCCAGGGCGTAGGCACCAGGGTGTCCAGGTGGCTCTCGAACGCATCCTCGTCGCGCGCGGCGCGCCGGCCGGCGGCCTCGCCCGTGCCGGCCCGCAGGCGCAACACGTCGAGCCGGGCGTGGATGGCGTCGTAGGCGATGTCCTGCTGGCGCGGGCTCAGCAGGTGCAGGCTCACGCGCGGGCGGGCCGGGTTGCGGCGCAGCCAGCCCTGCGGCACGTCCGGGTGCTGGGCGTCGGCACGGCGCTGCAGGCGCAGCATGCCGCCGCGCTCGAGCTGGGCGTCCTCCAGCACGTCCCAGGGCACGGGCGGCTGCAGCAGGCTGCCCGAGATGCCGCGCCCGTCCAGCCGCAGCACCGGTGCGCTGCTGGCGGCGTGGCGCCACAGCGTGCGCGCCAGCCACAGGCAGGGCAGCAGCACGGCCGCGCCGACCAGCACGCGCCAGGCCAGCGCCATGCCGGGCAGCTGGGCCGCCGCAGCCCAGCCCAGGCCAGGCCCGGCCAGCGCCAGCAGCACGGCCACGAACAGGATCTGGCGCCGGCGCGTGGGCGCGAATTCGAGCGGCGTGAACAGCCCGGTGTCGGGCGCGTCCTGCTGCATCAGGCGAAGAGGTCGGGCGCGGCCTGCGGCGGTGTCACGCCGAGGTGGCGGAACGCGGCCTGCGTGGCGATGCGCCCGCGCGGCGTGCGCTGCAAAAAGCCCTGCTGGATCAGGTAGGGCTCGATCACGTCCTCGATGGTGCCGGCTTCCTCGCCGATGCTGGCGGCGATGTTGTCCAGCCCCACGGGGCCGCCGTCGAAGCGGTGGATCACGGCCTCCAGCAGCTTGCGGTCCATCACGTCGAAGCCCTGCGGGTCCACATCGAGCAGCGCCAGCGCGCGGTTGGCGATGTCCTGCGTGATGGTGCCGTTGCCCTTCACCTCGGCGTAGTCGCGCACGCGGCGCAGCAGCCGGTTGGCGATGCGTGGCGTGCCGCGCGAGCGCGTGGCGATCTCCATGCCGCCCTGCGGCTCGATCGGCACATGCAGCAGCCCGGCGCTGCGCGTGACGATGCGCGACAGCTCCTCGGCCGTGTAGAACTCCAGCCGCGCGACGATGCCGAAGCGGTCGCGCAGCGGGTTGGTTAGCATGCCCGCGCGCGTGGTGGCGCCCACCAGCGTGAAGGGCTGCAGGTCGAGCTTGATGCTGCGCGCGGCCGGGCCCTCGCCGATCATGATGTCGATCTGGTAGTCCTCCAGCGCCGGGTAGAGGATTTCCTCGACCAGCGGGCTCAGCCGGTGGATCTCGTCGATGAACAGCACGTCGTTGCGCTCGAGGTTGGTCAGCAGCGCCGCCAGGTCCTTGGGTTTTTCGAGCACCGGGCCGCTGGTCTGGCGCATGTTCACGCCCAGCTCCTGCGCAATGATGTGCGACAGCGTGGTCTTGCCCAGGCCGGGCGGGCCGAACAGCAGCACGTGGTCCAGCGCTTCGGCGCGCTTCTTGGCCGCGCCGATGAAGATCTCCAGCTGCTCGCGCGCCTTGGCCTGGCCCACGTATTCGTCCAGCAGCTTGGGGCGCAGCGCGCGCTCGATCGCCTCCTCGTTGGGCGAGGCGGGCGCGGCCGACACCACGCGGCGCTCCGGCGGCATGGCGAAGTTGTCAGTCTGGATGGACACAGGGAAGGCGCAGGGCGAAAAAGGCCACTATAGCCCGGCACCCGGCCGGCCTGTAGGCGCCATTTGCACATTGGCGCGCTCAAGTCGCAGCCATCCGCGCCGATAGAGAAGCGGGTGGCCGGTGTGCCACCGCCGCCTATGCCCATCGCCCTGCCGTTCCACCGTTCGTCCCTTGCCTCGTTGCTGTTGTGCGGCGCGCTGGCGGCCGTGGGCATGGCGGCGCACGCGCAGCAGGCGCCGTCCGGCAACGAACGCATGTCGCAGCAGCTGCGCGAGGCGATCGAGCGGGCCAACGGGCAGCGCGCCAATCCTGCGGCATCGGCCGCATCGGCCACCCGGCCCGGCAAGGGCGCGCCGCCGCCCGCGACGCCGACGCCCAGCCTCACCGTGAACGTGGGGCAGGGCGGCGCCCTGCGCGTGACCCCCACGCCCCCCTCTGCGCCGACCGCGCCGAGGGCCTCGGCCTCCGCGCCTGCGGGCAAGGCCCAGCCCGTGGCCCAGGACGAGGTGCCGCCGCTGCGCACCGTCCCGGCCGCCACGCCGGCGGCACGCGCTGCCGCCAGCGCCACGCCGCCGGCCGCCGCCCGGGCCGCCGCCACCCTGGTCGTACAGCGGCTCCGGCGGTCCGCAGGCCTGGGGCCGCCTGCAGCCCGAGTACCAGCTGTGCGGCAGCGGCCAGCGCCAGTCGCCCATCCACATCGAGGAATCGGCCGCGCTGCAGGGTCCGAACGAGGCGCTGGGCTTCGACTACCGGCCCAGCACCGGCACCGTGGTGCACGACGGCCGCACCATCCGCGTCCAGGTGCAGGGCGAGAACCTGCTGCAGGTGCGCGGCAGCAGCTGGCGGCTGGAGTCGTTCGACTTCCAGCACCCGGCCGGCGAGGTGATCAACCACAGCGGCTTCGCCATGGGCGTGCACCTGGTGCACCGCAATGCCCAGGGCCAGACCGCTATCGTGGCCGTGCTGCTGCAGCCGGGCGAGGAGAACGCCTTCATCGAGCGGGTCTGGACCTACATCCCGCTGGACGCCGGCGACATGGTGCGCATGCCGCTGGACTGGATCGACCTGTCCACCCTGCTGCCCAAGGACCAGCGCTACTACCAGTTCTTCGGCTCGCTGACGCAGCCGCCCTGCACCGAGGGCGTGCTGTGGATGGTGCTCAAGCAGCCCGTGACGTTGAGCGCCGAGCAGTTGCGGCTGTTCGCGCAGATGTTCCCGGCCAACGCGCGGCCGGTGCAGGCGCTCAACGGGCGCATCGTGCGCGACGCGCAATAGGCCGCGGCCGCAGGCCGGCCCCGGCCCGCCGGGGCTGCTCGGCTTTGCCTTAGAGTACGGTCCCTTTTCGATTCCCGCCCGCCGCCACCGACATGCCGACCCGACGCGACACCCTGCACCACGGCCTGGCCGTGGCCGGCCTGCTGGCCGCCGCCGGCTGGCTGCCGCGCGAGGCCCTGGCCTTCAACAAGGCCGCCTTCGATGCCAGGAGCATCGCCGATGCCGCCAAGGCCTTCGGCGGCGGCGCGCCCGCCGAGAGCCGGGACGTGGTGCTGACCGTGCCCGAGATCGCCGAGAACGGGGCCGTCGTGCAGATGACGCTGGGCACCACGCTGCCCGACGCGCGGCAACTGCTGTTGCTGGTCGAGCGCAATCCCAACGTGCTGGTGGCGATGTTCGAGCTCGACGAGTCGCTGGAATCGAACTTCTCCATCAACGCGAAGATGAGCCAGAGCTCGGACGTCTATGCCGTGGCCATCGCGCGCGACGGCAAGGCGTTCTTCGCCCGCAAGGAAGTCCGGGTCACCCTGGGCGGCTGCGGCGCCTGAGCGGCCACGGCATCCACCGACGACAACCGGAGAAGACCGACATGGCCGAACCGATGCGCATCCGGACCCAGTCCAGCGGAGCGAACACCATCGTGCGGGTGCTCATGGCCCACGAGATGGAAAGCGGCCAGCGCAAGGACGCCGCCGGCAAGCCCATCGCCGCATGGCACATCACCGACGTGGCGGCCTCGCTCAACGGCAGGCCCGTGCTGCGCGCCCAGTGGGGGCCGGGCGTGTCGAAGAACCCGTTGCTGCGCTTCACGCTCAGGGGCGCCAGGGCCGGCGACAAGATCAGCGTGACCTGGACGGACAACCGCGGCGGCACGCGGACCGACGAGACCACCGTCGCCTGACGGTCTCTGCCGTTCCGGCCGGCATGGGCAGGGTGTCCGGAGCAGGGCCTGTCAGGCCTTGTTCAGCGCCTTCAGCGCCAGCTTGATGCCCTCGCTGACGCCCACGTCCTTGGGCAGCGCCTTCAACGCGGCGGCGGCTTCCTTGTCGCTGTAGCCCAGCGCCAGCAGCGCCTGCAGGATGTCGGCCTGGTGGTCGGTCGTGGCGCCCTGGTGCGGGCCGATGTCGGCGCCGAGCTTGCCCTTGAGTTCCAGCAGCAGCCGCTCGGCGATCTTCTTGCCGATGCCCGGCACCTTGATCAGCCGGCCGCTTTCCTGCAGCGTCACGGCCTGCGCCAGGTCGGACACGCCCAGGCCCGACAGCACGCCCAGTGCCGTGCGCGGGCCCACGCCGCTGATCTTGATGAGCTGGCGGAAGGTGTTGCGCTCGGCCGCGGTGCCGAATCCGTAGAGCAGCTGGGCGTCCTCGCGCACGATGAAGTGCGTGAGCAGCGTCACGCGTTCGCCCAGTGCGGGCAGGTTGTAGAAGGTGCTCATGGGCACGTCGACCTCGTAGCCCACGCCGTGGCAGTCCACCAGCACCTGGGGCGGGTTCTTCTCGGCCAGCAGGCCTTGCAGTCGTCCGATCATGCGCGGGATGGTACCCGGCGACAATCGCGCACCATGATCGTCCGCCACAACTTCACGCCCCCCAACAACACCCGGCTGGACCACGTGTGCGGCCCGATGGACGCGCACCTGCGCCAGATCGAGACGGCGCTCGCGGTCAAGATCGCGCACCGCCACGAACAGTTCAAGATCGACGGTCCCAAGGCCAAGGCCCAGCAGGCACTCGAGGTGCTGCAGGCCATGTACGAGATCGCCGCGCGGCCCATCGCCACCGACACGGTGCAGCTGATGCTGGCCGGCGACGGCGCCAACGGCACCGGCGAGGACGGGCCGCCGCTGCTCACGCGCCGCGCCGACCTCAAGGCCCGCACAGCCAACCAGGCCATGTACCTGGACAACATCGCCCACCACGACATCACCTTCGGCATCGGCCCGGCCGGCACCGGCAAGACCTACCTGGCCGTGGCCTGCGCCGTGGATGCGCTGGAGCGCTCGGCCGTGCAGCGCATCGTGCTGACGCGCCCGGCCGTGGAGGCCGGCGAGCGCCTGGGCTTTCTGCCGGGCGACCTGGCGCAGAAGATCGACCCCTACCTGCGCCCGCTGTACGACGCGCTGTACGACCTCATGGGCGCCGAGCGCGTGGCCAAGTGCTTCGAGCGCAACGCGCTGGAGATCGCGCCGCTGGCCTTCATGCGCGGGCGCACGCTGAACAACGCCTTCGTGATCCTGGACGAGGCGCAGAACACCACGCCCGAGCAGATGAAGATGTTCCTCACGCGCATCGGCTTCGGCGCCAAGGCCGTGGTGACGGGCGACGTGAGCCAGATCGACCTGCCCAAGCAGCAGCTGTCCGGCCTGATCGACGCCGAGCGCGTCCTGAAGCGCGTCAAGGGCATCGCCATCACGCGGCTGACCAGCGCCGACGTGGTGCGCCACCCGCTGGTGGCGCGCATCGTCGATGCCTACGACGCGCGCGGCCGTGGCGGCGATGCCGACGACACCGGCCGCGATGCGGCCGAGCAGGTGGTGCGCGCGCGCCGGGGTGCGCGGTGAGCCGTTTGCACGGCCTGCAGCTGTCCCTGCAGTTCGCCGCCTTCGACGGCGTGGCCGAGCACCGCGCCGCGCTGCCGCGCCACAAGGTCCAGCGCTGGATCCGCCACGCGCTGGACCTGGACGCCGAGATCGCCGTGCGCATCGTCGGCGCAGAGGAAGGCCAGGCGCTCAACCGCGACTACCGCCAGCGCGACTACGCCACCAACGTGCTGACCTTCGACTACACGCAGGAGCCCGTCGTCACGGCCGACCTCGTGCTGTGCGCGCCCGTGGTGGCGAAGGAGGCGCGCGAGAACGGCAAGACGCTGCAGGCCCACTACGCGCACCTGCTCGTGCACGGCACGCTGCACGCCCAGGGCTGGGACCACGAGACCGGCGAGCAAGACGCCGAGGAGATGGAGGCGCGCGAGACCGAGATCCTGCAGGGGCTGGGCTTCGAAAGCCCTTACGGCTGACAAGGGGTGTGCGCTTGCGCGGCGCTGCCGCGCCAGAGGGGGACGGTCATGTGTCATGTCCATGACTTTTTGCAGCCATAGCCTGCGCGGCTGCTTCACCACCCCTCTGCCATGGCACACCCACATCCCGATCCCGCTTCCCGCCCGCCCTTCCGACGCCTCGGGCTGGGCGCACTGGTCCTCGGCGCCGCCCTGGCGCTCGCCGCCTGCGGCGGTGGCGATGGCGAACCTGCCGCGCTCGGCGCGCCGACGCTGGCCTTCGTCTCGCCCAAGCAGAGCCTGGACCTGGCCAACTACACGCTCGCGCGGCGTGTCACGCTGCCCGTGAATGCGGCGGCCGGCGCGAACCAAATCGCCATGGAGGTCTCGGCCGTCACCTACAACGAGACCACCGACAGCCTGTTCATCATCGGCGACGAAGGCACCTACATCACGCAGCTGTCCAAGGCCGGCGCGGTGATCGACACCATGGACCTGCCACCGGGCCTGTTCGCCGATCCGGAGGGGCTGGCCTGGGCCGGCGGCAACAGCTTCGTGGTGGCCAACGAGCGCGAGCGCACCGCCTCGCTCGTGGCCTACACGGCCGGCACCGTGCTCGATGCGGGCAGCGTGCGCACCGTCAAGCTCGGCGCCACCGTGGGCAACATCGGCCTGGAAGGCGTCACGCGCGACCCGATGACCGGCGGCTACATCTTCGTCAAGGAAATGACGGAGCAGGCGGTGTTCCAGACCACCATCGATTTCACGGCCGGCACCGCCTCCAACGGGTCGGCCACCACCGGATCGCCCACCACCGCCAGCTCGGTCAACCTGTTCGACCCGAGCCTGATGCGGCTGGCCGACATCGCCGACGTGCATGCGCTGTCCAACAGCGTGGCCGCCAGCGTGCCGGACCACGCCCACCTGCTGGTGCTGGGCCAGGAAGACGGCCGCATCCTGAAGGTCGACCGCGCCGGCAGGATCTACAGCCGGCTGGACCTGCCGAACGCGCCCAACCTGGGCCACGAGGGCCTCACGCTCGACAGGCAGCTCAACCTGTACGTGACCAACGAGACCGGCGGCGGCAGCCCCTCGCGGCCGCAGCTGTGGGTTTACACGCCGACGCGTTCGGCCGCGCAGGTGGGCCTGTCGAGCAACCTGTACCTGAGCTTCACCGACAGCGTGGCCGCCGGCACCGGCAACATCACGGTGGTGGGCAGCAACGGCGAGACCCGCACCATCGCGGTCACCGACGCCACCCAGGTCAGCATCGAGGGCAACACCGTCAGGATCGACCTGGCGGCCGACCTGTCGCCCAGCACCCGCTACAGCGTCCAGTACGCCGCCGGCGTGTTCAAGGACAGCGCGGGCGTGCCCACCCAGGCTGTGGGCAGCGACCAGACGCTGGCTTTCACCAGCGTGGCCGACACCACCGCGCCGGTGCTGCAGGCGTCCCTGCCTGCAGCCAATGCCAGCGGCGTGCTGCTGGGCGCCGACATCGTGCTGGAGTTCAGCGAAGCCGTGCGTGCCGGCGCGGGCAGCTTCACCATCACCAACGGCAGCAGCGATGTGCGCACCATCCCGGCCGGCGACACCACGCAGGTGCGCTTCAGCGGCAGCACCGTCACGCTGAACCCGGCGACCGACCTGCAGGCCGGCACCGCCTACTCGGTACAGGTGTCCGCCACGGCGGTGCAGGATGCCGCGGGCAACGCCTTCGAAGGCATCGCCGACAGCACATCCCTGGGCTTCGGCACCGAGGGCACGGCCGCCACGCCGCCGCCCACGCTGCTGATCTCGGAGGTCAATTCCAACGCCACCGGCGGTGTCGACTTCTTCGAGGTCTTCAACCACGGCAGCAGCCCGGCCACGTTGTCCGGCTGGAAGTGGGACGACAACTCCGCCAGCGTCACCGAGGGTGCGCCGATCCCCACCGTCACGATCCCGGCCCAGGGCCGGCTGGTCGTCGCGATCGGCACCGACACGGCCGCCTTCCTGGCCGCGTGGGGCCTGCCGGCCTCGCCGCTCATCGTCGCCTCGGACGGCCCGGGCCTGGGCGCATCGGGCGATGCGGTGGTGCTGTTCGACGCCAACAACCAGGTCATGGCGAGCTTCAACTACGGCACCGCCGCGATCGCGGTGGCCGGCAGCAGCGCCGTGGTCCCGCAGTCGCAAGCCTCGGCCGGCGTGACCGCGGCCTACGGCAACCATGCGGGCCTGGTGTTCGGCGGCAACAACGCCAGCTCGGCCGTGTGGGACGGGGTCTCCACCTCGGCGCCCACGTACCGCGTGGCCGTCGTCGGCGTGAACGGCGGTTTCGCGCAGCCCGGCTCGCCCACCTCCATCGGCTCGCCGGGCCGGTGAGCGCGCTGCCGTGCTGAGCGGTCAGCGCGCCGCCTGGCGCGTGTAGGCCGCGATCGCGGCGCCGGCCTGCTCCATCGCCTGCGCCAGCGCATGCAGGGCGGCGTCGGCGGGGGCGCCGTCCGCCAGCGCACGCTCGTAGGCGCCGGCCTGCGCGGCCACGTCGACCAGGCCCAGTTGCGCCGCGGTGCCCCGCAGCCGGTGCGCCAGCGCGGCCGCTTCGGCGGGGCCGGCGCCGCGCAGGCGCAGCACCTCGTCGCCATGCAGGTGCATGAAGCGGCCCAGGGCGCGGGCCCATGCCGCGGGGTCTTCGTACACCGCCAGCCCGCGTTGCGCGTCGAGCGCCATGGCCTGCGCGGTGGGCCCGGCCCGGGGGGCGGGCTCGGGTGCAGGAGCGGGGATGTGAGCCGGCGCCGGCAGGGCATCTGGCGCGGCAGCATCGCCACGGCGGCGCACGCGCAGCAGCGTCTGCACCAGCGTGTCGACCAGGAAGGGCTTGGCGACGAAGGCGTCCAGCCCGGTGGCCAGCGCCTTGTCGCGCTGCGATGCGAAGGCGCCGGCCGTGAGCGCCACCACGGGCAGGTGGCGCAGGGCCGGCGTGGCGCGGATGCGCCGCGTCGCCTCGTAGCCGTCCATGCCGGGCATCTGGATGTCCATCAGCACCACGTCGAAGGCCGTGGGCTGCTGCGCCAGCAGCGCCAGCGCGCTGCCGCCGTCGTCGGCCAGCGCCACGCTGGCGCCCTCGCCGCCCAGGATGCGGGCCGCCACGTCGCGGTTGATCTCGCTGTCGTCGACGACCAGCAGCGCCATGCCCTGCAGCCTGCGCCGTGCGGCACCGTCGGCGGCACCTGCCGGCGCGTGCGCCGGCGCAGGGCACTGCCCGGCCTCGGCGGTGGCGAAGGCGAGCGTGAAGCTGAAGGTGCTGCCGGCGCCGAGCGCGCTGGCGACGGTCAGGTTGCCGCCCATCAAGGCCACCAGGTGGCTGCTGATGGTCAGGCCCAGCCCGGTGCCGCCGAAGCGGCGCGTGGTCGAACTGTCGGCCTGGCTGAAGGCCTGGAAGATGTGCGCCTGCTGCTCGGGGCCGATGCCGATGCCGGTGTCGCGCACCCAGAAGCGCAGCCGCACCTGGCCGGGCGCCGTGCAGTCGTCCTCGCGGGACACGCCCAGCGTGACCTCGCCGCGCTCGGTGAACTTGATGGCGTTGCTGAGCAGGTTCATGAGCACCTGGCCCAGCCGCAGGCTGTCGCCGACCAGGTAGTGCGCGCCGGCGGGCGGCGCATGCACGACCAGCGCCACCGGCTTGTCGCCGCACGCCGTGGCCATGACGGAGGCCAGGTTGTCCAGCACCGCGGCCAGCGCGAAGGGCTGCTGCTCGATCTCCAGCCGGTGCGCCTCGATCTTGGAGAAGTCCAGGATGTCGTTGATGATGGCCAGCAGGCCCTGGCCGGCGTCCTGGATGCGTTGCAGCATCGTGCGCGCATCGGCCGGCAGGGGCTGCCCGGCCAGCAGGTAGCACAGCCCCAGGATGGCGTTCATCGGCGTGCGGATCTCGTGGCTCATGTTGGCCAGGAATTCGGATTTGGTGCGCGTCGCCTGCCGGGCATCTTCCAGCGCCTGGTGCAGCTCCTGCGTGCGCCGCGCGACCTGTTCCTCCAGCGAGGTGTTGAGCTCCAGGATGCGGGCCTGCGACGTGATCTGCGCGGTGATGTCGCGGTTGATGCCGATCAGGCGCTCCACCTGCCCGTCCGGACCGTGCTCGACGATGGCGGCGGCCTGGATGTGGCGGGTCTCGCCCGCCCGCGCGATGCGGAAGGTGGCCTCGTAGGTTCCGCCCAGGGTCCGCAGGCGCTGCAGGCCGGGCTGCAGCGCCTGCAGGTCGTCCGGGTGCACGCGCGACTGCCAGAACGCCACCCAGCCGCCGCCGTCGCGCAGCGCGGGCGGCACGGCATAGATCTCGAACATGCGCTCGTCCCACTCCATCTCCTCGTCCTCGAGCCGCCAGACCCAGATGCCCACGTCGGCGGCCGCCACGGCCAGGCGCAGCCGGTCCAGCGTGGCCTGCAGCTGCAGCTCGAGCTGGCGCCGGTGCGAGATGTCGGTGATCGAGGCCAGCGTGGCCGGCCCCTCGCGCGTGCGCACCGGGTTCAGGCCGATCTCCACCGGGATGTCGCGCCCGTCGCGGTGGCGCGCGTACAGCGCCCGGCCCTGGCCCATCGCGCGCGGCTGCGGCGCGCGCAGGTAGCCGGTCACGTTGTGCGCGTGGTCGGCGCTGTGGCGCTCGGGGATCAGCGCGTCCAGCGGCAGCGTGCGCAGCTCGGCCGCGCTGTAGCCGAACAGTTCCTCGGCCTTGCGGCTGGCCAGCACGATGCGCTGCTGCGCGTCGACCATCAGCATCGCCGTGGGCGCCGCCTCCACCGCCAGCTGGAAGCGCTCGTCGGCATGCAGCTGCTCGGTGATGTCGCGCACGGTGACGGCCAGGCCCAGGCTGTGGCCGTCGCGGGCGACCACGGGCGCGCTGCGGATGTCCAGGTCGATGCGCCGGCCATCGCGCTCCACCTGCGCCGTGAGTTCCGTGCGTGCCGTGCGCGACAGCGCGCCCGCGCTCGCGCCGCCCGTGCCGACGAGGAAATCCTGCAGCCGCTGGCCCAGGGCCTGTGCCGTCGTGCGGCCGAAGATGTGTTCGGCCGCGCGGTTCCAGCGTGTGATGCGGCCCCGCCCGTCCAGGCCGACGATGCCGTCGCCGGCGTTCTCGGCAATGGCGGCCATGTGGGCGTCGTCCACCATGGCCTGGCGGCGGTGCTGCCGGTCGCGCAGGAAGAAGTACAGCAGCGTGGCCAACAGCGCCGCGGCGCCCGCCGTCAGCTGCGCGGTGCGCAGCGGCGCGGGCAGGTTCAGCCGTGCCGAGAAGGCCGGCGTGGCCTTGACTTCGGCGATCCACTGGCGGCCGTAGACCGACAGTGCCACCCGGCGCACCAGGCCGGCGTGGGGGGCATCGCCGGCATGCGCCTCGGCGAAGAAGCGCTGCGGCGGCTGCGTGCCGTCGGTGTCGTACAGCGCCAGCGAGAGTTCGTCGTTGATCAGCGCCTGTCCGGCCAGCACCTCGTCGATCACCAGCGGCGCATAGGCCAGGCCCTCGACGGCGCGTGCAGACTCCTGCGGTGTGGCCGTGGCGTCGTCGGTGCCGTAGATCGGCAGCAGGAACAGGAACCCCTGCGACGGCCGGCCGCTGGCCTGCGCCAGCGTGACGGGGCGGCTCAGCGTGGGCTGGCCGCTGCGCAGGGCCTGCAGCGCTGCGTCGCGCCGGTTCGCCTCGGACGCAATGTCCAGGCCGATGGCCTCGCGGTTCTGCGCTTCGGGCTCGACGTACTGGATGACGAGCAGGTCGCCAGCATGCGCGCTGTGCTGCTGCAGCGCGAAGTCCACCCGTTCCGCGCGCGCCTGCGCCAGGAAATCCTGCAGCTGCGCCTGCGGCACGCGCCGCACGAAGCCGAAGCCGCGCGCCCCGGGGAATTCACGCGCGAGCTCGCGCGATTCGGCGTAAAGGCGGAACCGCTCGCGCG
Source organism: Pseudorhodoferax sp. Leaf274 (assembly GCF_001422445.1). Classification (GTDB taxonomy): domain Bacteria; phylum Pseudomonadota; class Gammaproteobacteria; order Burkholderiales; family Burkholderiaceae_C; genus Pseudorhodoferax. The sequence goes on along the minus strand of NZ_LMNA01000026.1, from coordinate 182,338 downwards.
TGATCTGCCCGCCGCCGGCGGCAATGACCGCACCGCGTGCGCCACGCAGGCCGTACTCGTAGATGTTGATGCGCCGGAGCAGGTCGGTGGTCGCGCGCTCGACCAGCACCTCGAAGCGCTGTTCCCGGATCTCCTGCTGCGTGGCCGCCACCCGTTGCGCTTGCGCAAAGGCCAGCGCACACCCCATCGCCAGGGCGACGAGGGACCACACCCACGGTGGCGACGGGCTGCGCATGGCTCGCTCGCGGCACTCCTTTTGATCGAAAATCGCGCTAATTTCTGGGCTTGAATGTAGCGAGGGGTGGGCAGATTCACAATGCGGTTTTCATCCAGTTGGCGGATGACAAGCGCTTCATGCCGACCCGTCATGCCGACGGGGCTCGTGCGAGCCGGCTTATGCCAGCCGGCTCATGCCAACCGCACCTCGAAGCGCGCATGGTGGGCGCCGGCCGGCAGGTCGCGCACCGCCTGCAGCCGCGCCGCGTGGTTGGCCAGCCGCCACTGCACCAGCAGCGTCTGCGCCTCCTGGCCGGGCTCTTCCTCCAGCGTCGCCACGCGGGCGATCGCGCGCAGCGCGTGGGCCACGTCGTCGGGCGTGCCCAGGCGCCGCTCCAGCTCGCGGCAGTAGCGCAGCTCGGCCTGCATGCGCGTGGCCTCGGGCAAGGCCGGTTCGACCAGTGCGACCAGGTAGGCCGTGTCCAGTGTCATTTCCGTGTCCATGAAAGCTCCTTGTATGGCTGTTCAAGCATACAGCTTTTCGCACGAAAACTGGAGATATATCCAGCTCCTTTCGGACCGTTTCAGTAACTCAGCTTGGGGTACCAATCTGCGGGTCGGCCCTCGGGCGTGAGGTCGAGGATGGACCACAGCGCGGCGATGTCCGGCGCGTCGCGCGGGTCCTGCCCGGGGTCGGCCATCTCCCTGGCCATGGCGCTGGCCCAGAACAGGCGCACGGCGTCGCCATCGAGGCGGTAGACCACCAGGGCGGGGTATTCGCTGCCGTCGGGCAGCAGCACGCCGAGGTCGCGCGCGTAGTCGTCGCCCACCGTCTGCACGAAGTCCAGGTCGCGCCAGCCACGCTCCTTTGCGAATGCAAGCTGCCGCTCCACGGGCGAGCGGCCCAGGATCTTGAGCGCCACGCGCTGCCGGATGTCGGCGGCATTGCCGTTCACGGCGCCCAGCCAGTTGGTGCACATGGGGCAGGGCCGTTCGCGCTGCGGCCCGTACATCCAGAAGTAGGTGACCAGCGCGGTCTTGTCGCCGAAGAGTTCGCGCAGGCCGAGCTCTGCGCCCTGCGCGTCCTTGAACCGGTAGTCCTTGCGCACCACCGGGCCTGGCGGCAGCGCGCGCCGCTGTTCGACCAGGCGCGTCATGTGCCGGCGAAACTCGATCTCCTCGGCCAGCAGCGCGCGGCGGGCATCCTCATAGGCCGGCGAGGCGCCCGGGAACAGGGTCCTGGCCTTGGCCGCGAGTTCGGTGGCGGGGGGCAGTGTGGATGGCATGGCGTTGGCTCCTTTGCCGATCCACTCTAGGCCGCGGGCGCGGCGCCCACCGTAGGCCGGGCGGACGCCGGCCCGCAGGCCGGTCCTTACCTGGGCACCGCCCGGCGCTCCGGTGCCGGCAGGTACTGCGCCGTGAACACCTCGGCGATGTCGGGCGCCGGGATGTCCAGCGCTGCAGACACCTCCTGCATCGACTTGCGCAGCCGCGCCGGATCGACGCCGCCCAGTCCGTGCTCGCGCGTCCAGGGCGTCACGATGGACCAGTCCAGCGACAACTGCATGCGCTCCTGCTCGACCTCGCGGTTGATGAGCTTGTCGCGCTGGTACAGCGCCTCGATGGCGGCGGCGGGCTGGCGGATGCTGGTGGCGATGCCCTCGGCCACGCACTGCGCCACGGCCGTCAACGCCGCGCCGTGGCTGGCGGCGAACGCACGCTTGGCCACCAGCGCGCTGCCGTACAGCGTGGAGCCGAACTGCGGGAAGCGCAGCACGACCAGGTCGTCCTTGGGCACGCCGACGGCGCGTGCGCCCATGTAGCCCGTGAAGGCCGCGCCGCTGATCGCGTCGGCCTGCTTGCGCGCCAGCATGGTCTCGCGCAGCTCTGGCGCCACGTTGATCCACTTGACGGCGCTGGCGTCGAAGCCGTTGGCCTGGGCCAGCGCCGAGAACAGCCGGCGCGAGGCGTCGCCGGGCGGCGCGGCGATGGTCTTGCCGACCAGGTCGGCCGGCTTGGCGACGGCGGTGTCCTTGCGCGTGATGATGGACAGCGCGGCGCCGTCGTAGACCATGAAGAAGGCGATCAGCCGGTCCTCGGGCCGGGTCTGCTTGGCGTTGTACTCGACCATCGCGTTGATGTCGGCGAAGCCCACGTCGTAGGTGCCCGCGCCCACCTTGACCACGGTGTCGCCCGAGCCGAAGCCGCGGTCGGTCGTCACGTCCAGGCCGGCCTTCTGGTAGCAGCCGTTCTGGTGCGGCACCAGGAACGGTGCCTGCGGGCCCTGGAACACCCAGTCCAGCGCGAAGCGCAGCTTGGTGGGTTGCTGCGCCTGGCTGGCGCCGGCCAGGGCGGCCAGCGCCAGCAGGGCGCCGGTGCGGATGCGGGAGAGCGAAGGCAGCTTCATGGCGTGGGTCTTTCGGCAGAGGGGAAGAACAGCGAAGGATCGGGTGCGTACCAGCCGCGGCCGATCAGCCCGGCCTGGCCCGATGCATCGAGCACGGCGAGGTTGACGAGCGGCGGCAGGCCGCTGGCGGCCACGCAGGCGGGGTCGACCAGGCCCGAGACGGCGTCGGTCACCAGCGTGCGGCGTGGCGCAAGGTCGGCCGGCAGCGAGCCGCGCCATTCCTCGCACAGGGCCGGCGCAGCCGGCAGCGCCTGGCCGCCCAGGCCGCAGAAATCGAGCACCGCGCTGTCGCCGATGGCGCCCAGCGCGGTGGCGCCGGCGTGCTGGGGAAAGCGCGTGCCCGTGGGCGGCGCCGCATCGATGGCGCGCCAGCCGGCATCGCCGCGCAGGCGCAGGCCGAAGCGCAGTCCGTTGCCGCCGACCGCGGCGATGCGCCCGCCGCCATGGCGCAGCCGCCAGGCGGCGGCGGCCATCAGGACCGTGAGCACGAAGCCGGGGCTGCCGGCCAGCAGCGCGCGGTCGGCATCCGCCAGGCCCTCGAGCCGGGCCAGCAGCGCGGCGTTGGCGGCCCCGGTGCGGCCGTGGCACTCGTCGCCTTCGGCGAGCGCCTGGGCGATGACCGGGGCCAGCGCCAGCGGCCGTGCCTGCAGCAGCGGAGCCAGGCGCTGCAGGCCCAGCTCGGTGATGGCCTGCAGGCGCGGCAGCGCGGCCGGATCGGCGCTGCCGAAGCGCAGCGCAGGCGGCGGGCCCTCCACCAGCGGCGCCCAAGCCTGCGTGCTGCCGTCGCCGACCTCGGCCAGCGGCATCGCGGCCGAGACCACCTGGGCCAGCGGTGTGGCCACGCCATGGTCCTGCGCGGGCACCAGGCGCACGGCGCCCGTGGCCAGCAGCGCCTGGGCGCCGGCCGGATCGCCGGCCAGCCCCTCGAACAGCAGGGCCTGCACGGCGGCCTGGCGCACCGGCGCGGGCGGCGCGCCTTCGAACGGCGGGCCGGCGTGCAGCAGCACGTCGCGGCCCAGGTGCGGCAGCGCCGCGCGGCGGCGCACCACGGTGCGCCAGGCGGCGCCCGCGAACGGCGCGGCCCAGGCGGAGAAGTCGGTGGCCGTGCCCATCAGAATGCCGCCACGCTGCCGTCGGAGCGGGGATCGAAGCCGCCGGTGCAGGTGCCCGCGGCGTCGCGCAGAATGCAGCCGGCATGGCCGAAGGTCTCGTCGAACGCGCCCAGCACCTCGACCTCGTGGCCGCGCGCGCGCAGCGCCTGCACGGTGGCGTCGGGGAAGCGGCTCTCCAGCTTGAGCGAATCGCTGCTCTGGCCCCAGGTGCGGCCCAGCAGCCAGCGTGGCGCGGCGATGGCGGCCTGCGGGTCGAGCCCGTGCACCACGCAGCGCGTGAACACGGCCGACTGGCTCTGCGGCTGGCCGTCGCCGCCCATGTTGCCGTAGACCATGGTGCGGCCATCGTTGAGCAGCGCCAGCGCCGGGTTCAGCGTGTGGAAGGGCTTCTTGCGCGGCGCCAAGGTGTTGATGTGGGCGGGGTCCAGCGAGAACGAGGCGCCGCGGTTCTGCCAGTTCACGCCGCTTTCGGCCAGCACCACGCCCGCGCCGAACTCGTGGTAGATGCTCTGGATCATCGAGACTGCGTTGCCCTGGCCGTCGACCACGCCCATCCAGATGGTGTCGGCAGGCCCCAAGCCCCTACCCCAGGCCGCCGCGCGGCCCATGTCGATGCGCGCGGCCATGGCGTCCAGCGCGGCCGGTTGCAGGAAGCTGGCCGGGTCCACCGCCATGCAGCCGGGGTCGGTGATGTGGCCGTCGCGCACGCCGAAGGCCTGCTTGACCGACTCGGCCGCCGCGTGCACGTAGTCGGCGCCCAGGTGGTCGAAGCGTTCCACGCCCAGCCGGTCCATCAGGCCCAGGATGATCAGCGACACCAGGCCCTGCGTGGGCGGCGGCATGTTGTAGACGGTGCCTGCGCTGTGCGCCAGCTGCAGCGGCTGGCGCAGCAGCGCGCGGTGCTGGGCCAGGTCGTCCAGCGCCAGCGGGCTGCCCACGGATTGCAGGTCGCGCGCCAGGCTGCGGGCCAGGTCGCCGCGGTAGAAGTCGTCCAGCCCGGCGCGGGCCAGTTGCTCGAAGGTGGCGGCCAGCCGCGGGTGGCGGAACAGCTGGCCCACGGCCGGCGCCGCGCCGCCCGGCAGGAAGGTTTCGGCGAAGCCTGCGATGCCTTGCAGCTCGGCGTGCTTGGCGGCGCTGTTGCGGTGCTGGCTCACGGTCACAGGCACGCCGTGGCGCGCGCCGTCGATGGCGTCTTCCAGCAGCCGGGCCAGCGGCAGGCGCCCGCCCAGCCGCGTGCGGCTCAGCGCCAGCGCCTGGTCCCAGCCCGACAGCGTGCCGGCCACGGTGATCGCGGCCGAACCGCCGCGGAACGGGATGGCGGGCAGGCCGGCGTAGTCCTCGCGCCGCACGCCCGCCGCGCTGGCGCCGCAGGCGTCGATGCCCACCACCTCGGTGCCGCCGGCGGCGGGCAGGCCGATGAGCCAGAAGCTGTCGCCGCCGATGCCGTTCATGTGCGGGTAGGCCACGGCGATGGTGGCGGCCGCGGCCACCATGGCCTCGATGGCGTTGCCGCCGTCGCGCAGCACGGCCAGGGCCGATTGCGAGGCGAGGGCGTGGGGAGCGACCGCCATGCCGCGGCGGCCTCGTACGGGTTGGGTCATGGGAAAAGCTCCAGCATCGGATGCAGCAGCGCAGCAAGCCTCATGCCGCCTGCGCCACCGGCAGGATGGAGGCGTCGGCCTCGAAGCGCCGCCCTGCGCGCAGGCAGAAGGCCGGCGTCAACAGCTGCTCGGCGATCACCTGCGTGCCCTCGTTGTCCGACATGCGCCAGCGTCCGCGCTCGTCGTTGAGCACGCTGACGTCGGCCACGCCGCCGACCTTCAGCGTGCCCAGCTCGCCTTCAATGCGCACCATGCGCGCCGCGTTGCGCGTGACCATGTCCACCACGTGCGCAAGCGGCAGGCCCAGCGCCAGCATGCTCGTCATGGCGGACACCAGGCTGAAGCGCGTCTTGCCCTTGAACAGGTGGTCCTCTTCGTCGGGGTGGCTGTCGGGCGTGCCGGCCGGCTGCGGCACGGCCGTGTTGTAGCCGTGCATGTCCGCGCCCAGCGTGTCGGGGAGGATGCCGGCGTCCAGCACGATGCGCGCGGTCTTGTAGCTGAAGTGCGAGCCGTGGCCCACGTCGATCTTGAGCCCGCGCGCCACCGCCTCGGGCACCAGCGGGTGCAGCTTGCCGTTCTCTTCCACGAAGCCGCCCGGGTGGCGGCTGAACGGGTGCGCCAGGATGTCGCCCGGTTTGAGCATCTCCACCACCTGGTTGAAGATCGAATCGGGGTTCACGGGCAGGCCGCCCTGGTCGGGCTTGGGCCACAGCTGGCCGAAGTGGATGTAGACCGGCAGCTCGGCCTCGCGGCCGATGCGCGAGGCGATGCGCATCACGTCCACGCCCCAGCGCGCGAAGCCGCCGATCTCGGCATGCGCCTTCAGGCCGCGCACCAGGTCGCGGTTCTGGCGCGCGGACTTCACGGTCGCGTCCACATCCAGGCAATCGGGCCGGTACATCTCGGGGTAGTAGTGGCCTTCCAGGCCGCCGACCAGGTAGGCCGACAGGAACGCCAACACGCGCGTGTGCGAGGGCTCGGACACGTACTGGCGGAACCCCGGCAGCGTGATGCAGCTCGGGCCGCCCTGGTCGATGAGCGTGGTCACGCCCGAGTGCACGCCGCACAGGTCGGCGTTCATGCCGAAGCGGCCCGTCACGCCCTGGTAGACGTGACCGTGCGTGTCGATCAGGCCGGGCAGCACCAGCTTGCCGCGGCAGTCCACGCGCTGGGCATCGGGCGGCACGGCGGCGCCCAGGTCGGCACCGATGGCGGCGATGCGCCCGTCGGTCACGAGTACATCGAACAGGCCGTCGCGGCCGGCCATGGGGTCGATCACCCGGCCCCCTTGCAGAACCATGCTGGTCATCATTCTTGCCTGCTTCCTGTGCAGTGGTGAAAACGGATAGGTGGTGTACCGCACAATTTGTGCCAGCCAGAAAGCGCCGATCTGGTGCAGGCGGCGCCACCCTGCGCAGCTAGACTTTGCGCATGACAGATCAAAACGATCCCTTGCCGGTGCGGGCCCAGCTGGACCACTACTGCGAGCGTTCCGCGCTGTTCGCCCGGCCCGGCTTCCTGATCCGCCGGCTGCACCAGATCCACACCTGGCTGTTCACCGAGGAGACCCAGCAATACAACGTCACGCCCGTGCAGTACAGCCTGCTGACCGTGCTGGCCGAGCACGGTGAGATGGACCAGAACACGCTGGCCTACGAGGTGGGCCTGGAGCGCACCAGCGTGGCCGAGGTGCTGCCGCGGCTGGAGGCGCGCGGCCTGGTCGAGCGCCGGCAGTCCGACGCCGACCGCCGCGTGAAGCTGGTGCGAATCGCGCGCAAGGGCCGCGCGCTGGCCAAGCGCATGGACGGCGCGGCCCAGCGCGCACACGACCGCACCATCGCCTACCTGCCCGAGAGCGAGCGCGAGCGCTTCATGCTGCAGCTGATCCAGCTCGTCGAGTCGCACAACGACGCCAGCGTGGTGCCCTGGAAGCTGCGCTGACCATCCCCCGATCCGGGGTGTGCCCCGTTTTGGTTTGAGGTGGGTGGCGGCGCGCCACATCGGTGCATTCCAACAAGGCGTTCCCCGTCCCATATATGTGGTGCACCACGTAGTTGGAAAGAAAAAACTTCTTTTTGTTTCAATGGCCTGGATCGGTAGCGGCAGCGTGACCCTGCGCTAGTGGCATGGCAGTTGCTCTGTCGCCGTGCAACACACAGGAGCACGGTGAACATGGGTCTGGAACAAGCGGTGGCGATCGTCACGGGCGCGGCACAGGGCATCGGATACGCCGTCGCGCAGCGCTTCGGCCAGCGCGGCGCCAAGGTCGTCGTCGCCGACCGCAGCGGCGCCGAAGAGGCCGCGCGCCGGCTGCGCGACCAGGGCGTCGCTGCACTGGGCGTTGCCGTCGATGTCTCCGACCCCGAACAGGTCGAGGCCATGGCCGCGCAGGCCGAGGCGCTGCATGGCCGCATCGACGTGCTGGTCAACAACGCCGGCATCTATTCCTCGCTGACACCCAAGCCCTTCGAGCAGCTCACGGTGCAGGACTGGCAGCAGGTGCTGGGCGTCAACGTGGTCGGCGTGTTCCTGGCCTGCAAGGCGGTGCTGCCGGCCTTCCTGCGCGCAGGCGGCGGGCGCATCGTCAACATCTCCTCGGGCGTGGCCTTCAAGGGCAACCCGGGCATGGCGCACTACGTGGCCAGCAAGGGCGCCGTGATCTCGCTCACGCGGGCGCTGGCCACGGAGCTGGGCGTGCACAAGGTGCTGGTCAACAGCGTGGCGCCGGGCTTCACGCTCAGCGACGGCGCGCTGGCCAACCCGGTGCTGGTCGAGGGCGTCAAGGGGCCGTCGCTGCGCGGCCGCGTGCTGGCGCGCGACATGCTGCCCGACGACGTGGTCGGCGCCATCGAGTTCTTTGCCGACGCTCCGTCGGCGTTCATCACCGGCCAGACGCTCGTCGTCGATGGCGGCGCGTATTTCCACTGAGGGCGCCATGACGACCAGCGCCATCCCCGTCATCGACCTGGCCGCTGCGCTGCAGGGCGGCGCCGACGAGCGCCTGCGCGCAGCCCGCGCCATGGAAGCGGCCTGCACCGACATCGGCTTCTTCACCATCCGTGGGCACGGCGTGCCGCTCGGCACCATCGATGCGCTGCGCGGCCACGCCAGGCACTTCTTCAACCTGCCGCCGGCGGCCAAGCGCGAGGCCGCGCCCGCAGACCCGGCCGTGCCGCGCGGCTGGCGCGCCCTGGGCTTCGACGCGCTCTCGCGCGGCAACGAAGCTGCCACCCCCGGCGACCTCAAGGAGTACTACCACTTCGGCCGCGAGCAATGGCCCGACGCGCCGTACTTCACGGGCGAGGAGGGCCGGCGCTACTTCATTCCCAACCGCTGGCCGGCCGCGCCCGCCGGTTTCGCCGAAGCCGCGGCCGCCTACTACGCGCACATGGAGCGCCTGACGGGCGAGATGATGTCGCTGGTCGCGCTGGCGCTGGGCATCCCCGAGGATTTCTTCGACGACAAGATCGATCGCCACATCACGGCGATGCGCATCAACTTCTACCCCGAGCAGAAGGTCGCGCCCGAGCCCGGCCAGCTGCGTGCCGGCGCCCACACCGACTACGGCCTCCTGACCATCCTCAACGGCGAGAACACCGCCGGTGGCCTGCAGGTGTGCACGCGCCAGGGCGACTGGCTGCCCGTGGAGACCGCACCCGACACCTTCGTCGTCAACATCGGCGACCTGCTGATGCGCTGGACCAACGACCGCTGGGTCTCCAACGTGCACCGCGTCGTCAACCCGCCGGCCGAGGCGGGTGCGGCCGCGCAGCGCATCTCCATCGCCTTCTTCCACCACCCCAACTACGACGCGCTGGTCGAGTGCGTGGCGCCGCCCGGCGAGGCCAGGTACCCGCCCGTGCGTTCGGGCGACTACCGCACCGAGAAATACCGCCAGACGCGCGTTTGACCCTCCAACGACCCCACCCGATGAACGCACCCACCTCGCCCCATCTGCTGCAGCCGACCGGTGTCTCCGCCGGCCAGGGCATCGGCCAGCGCGTGCAGCGCAAGGAAGACCAGCGCCTGCTGCTGGGCCGCGGCCAGTACGTCGGCGACATCCGCATGCCCGACATGCTGGACGTGGCCTTCGTGCGCGCGCCGCTGGCGCATGCGCGCATCGACGGCATCGCCAAGCCGGCCGGCTGCGAGGCCATGGTCTACACCATGGCCGACCTGGCGGGCGTGCAGCCCATCCTGGCCGCCTCGGCGCTGCCGGGCTTCAAGCGCTCGGTGCAATGGCCGCTCGCGCAGGACAAGGTCAGGCATGCCGGCGAACTGGTCGCGGCCTGCGTGGCGCCCACGCGCGCCCGGGCCGAAGACATCGCGGCAGCGGTCGAGGTCGATTACGCCGAACTGCCAGTGCTGGCCGACATGCATGCCGCCATGGCCTCGTCCACGCGGCTGCACGAGGACTGGGCCGACAACGTGTTCGCCGAGACCATGGTGGACCGCCAGATCGAAGCACGGGCCCCAGGCAGCGCGCCGACCCACACGGTCCGCCGCCAGCTGCGCACCTCGCGGCAGTGCATGGCGCCGCTCGAGGGCCGGGCCGTGCTGTGCTGGTGGGACCACCGCATGGACCAGCTCGTCATGTACTCGGCCGCCCAGCTGCCGCACATCAACCGCACGGGCCTGGCCGAGTGCCTGGGGCTGGACCAGGGCCAGGTGCGCGTGGTCTCGCCCGACGTGGGCGGCGGCTTCGGCTACAAGGGCATCCTCTTGCCCGAGGAGATCTGCTGCGCCTGGCTCGCGCGCCACCTGGGCCGCCCGGTCCGCTGGCTCGAAGACCGGCGCGAGCAGCTCGGCGCCAACGCCAACTGCCGCGAGCATGCCTACGACATCGCGGTCGAGGTCGAGGCCGACGGCCGCCTGGTCGGCATCGAATGCGATGCAGTGGTCGATTCGGGCGCCTACTCGTCTTACCCGTTCAGCGCCTGCCTGGAGGCCGCGCAGGTCGGCTCCATCCTGCCCGGCCCCTACAGGATGGACTGGTTCCGCTGCCGCACGCGCTCGGCCGCCACCAACAAGCCGCCGATCCTGCCGTACCGGGGCGTGGCGCGCACGGGCGTGTGCTTCGCGCTGGAACTGATGCTGGACGCCGCCGCGCGCGAACTCGGCATCGAGCCGCACGAACTGCGCCGCAGGAGCCTGGTGCCTGCCAGTGCCATGCCCTACACCAACATCACGAACAAGCTGTTCGATTCGGGCGACTACCAAGCCGCCATGGACCGGGCCGTGGCGGCGCTGGACTGGGAAGGCTGGCGCCGGCGCCAGCGCGCTGCCCACGCCACGCCCGATGGCCGCCCCGCCACGCGCCGCATCGGCCTGGGCCTGGCGGTGTTCTGCGAGCAGGGCGCCCACGGCACCTCGGTCTACCACGGCTGGGGCATTCCCATGGTGCCGGGCTACGAGCAGTGCGCCGCGCGCTTCACACCCGATGGCGTGCTGGAGCTGCGGCTGGGCGCGCACTCGCACGGCCAGGGCATGGAGACCTCGATGGCGCAGGTCGCGCACAGCGTGCTGGGCATCCCGATCGCCCAGGTGCGGCTGGTGCATGGCGACACCGCGCAGTCGCCGTACTCCACCGGCACCTGGGGCTCGCGCTGCGCCGTGATGTCGGGCGGCGCCGTGGGCACGGCCGCCAAGGCGCTGGCCGAGCGCATGCGCGCCATGGCCGCCGTGCTGCTGCAGGCGCCGGCCGAGACGCTGCGGCTGGAGGGCGGCAGCTTTCGCACCGCCGACGGCGCCGGCGCGCTGCCGCTGGCCGAGATCGCACGCACCTGGTACCGCGCGCCGCAGAAGATCCCGCCCGGCATCGACCCGGGTGGCCTGGAGGTCGTGGTGGGCTACAAGACCCAGCCCGACACCGGCACCTTCAGCTATGCCTGCCACGCCTGCGCGGTCGAGGTCGACAGCGCCACCGGCCAGGTGCGCCTGCTCGACTACGCGATCTGCGAGGACGGCGGCGTGCTGCTGAACCCCATGATCGTCGAGGGCCAGCTGATCGGCGGCCTGGCGCAGGGCATCGGCACCGCGCTCTACGAGGAGATGCCGTTCGACGCCGAGGGCCAGCCGCTGGCCTCCACGCTGGCCGACTACATCCTGCCCGGCGCCGGCGAGATGCCGCCGCTCAAGGTGCTGCACATGGAGACGCCGAGCCCGCACACGCTGTTCGGCCAGAAGGGCATCGGCGAGGGCGGGGCCATCGCGCCGCCGGCCGCCATCGTCAACGCCGTCAACGACGCGCTGAGCGCCCTGGGTGCCGAGCTGACCGCATGCCCGGCCAGCCCCGACCGCGTGCTGGCCGCGCTGGCCGCCGCCCGGTCCGCCAAGGAGGCCCGCGCATGAAGGCCGCTGCCTACACCCTGGAGCGGCCCGACGCGCTGGCCGCGCTCACCGCTCGCCTGGCCGATGGGGGTTGGGGCGTCAAGCCCATTGCCGGCGGCCAGTCGCTGGGCGCGATGCTGAACCTGCGCCTGGCCCAGCCCGAAACGCTGCTGGACCTGGACGCGCTGGCCGAGCTGCGCGCCGTGCACGAGACGGCCGACGCCGTGCGCTTCGGCGCCATGGTCACGCACGCCCAGATCGAGGACGGCAAGGTGCCCGACCCCACGCGCGGCCTGATGCCCTTCGTGGCCCGCGGCATCGCCTACCGCGCCGTGCGCAACCGCGGCACGCTGGGCGGCAGCCTGTGCCATGCCGATCCGGCGGCCGACTGGGTCAACGCCATGCCGCTGCTGGGCGCCACGTGCCTGCTGGCCGGCCCCGATGGCGCGCGCGAAGTGCCGGCCGCCGACTTCATGGCCACGGCCTTCGAGACCGCCCTGGGCGAGGGCGAGCTGCTGGCCGCCGTGCAGGTGCCGCGCCGCCCGGCCGGCACGCGCTGGGCGTGGCGCAAGTTCTGCCGCAAGACCGGCGAGTTCGCCAACGCGCTGGCCGCCTGCCTGCTGGACCCGTCCGACGGCACCGAGCGCGTGGTGCTCGGCGCGCTGGATGGCGCGCCGCGCGTGGTGGAGGGCGCCGGCCTGCTCGCGCGCCTGGCGTCGGACGCCGAGCGCGCGCGCTGGCTGGCCGCGCAGGACCTGGGCCTGGACGACACCCGCCAATCCATGCTGGCCGAGATGCTGCGGCTGGCCCTGCGCGACCTGGAGACCGCACGATGAACACGCCCTTCCTCGACTTCCCCCCCGTCGCCACCGAGCGCATCGCACTCGACGTGAACGGCCGCAGGCACACGCTCGAACTGGAGCCGCGCACCCACCTGGCCGACGCGTTGCGCGAGCACTGCGGCCTCACCGCCACGCACCTGGGCTGCGAGCACGGTGTCTGCGGCGCCTGCACCGTCGAGGTGGACGGCGCACCGCAGCGCAGCTGCCTGCAGTCGGCCGTGCGCTTCGTCGGCCGCAGCGTGCGCACGCTGGAGGCCTTCGACGACGACGCCGTCATGGCGCAGCTGCGCGCCGCCTTCTCGGCCGAGCACGCGCTGCAGTGCGGCTACTGCACGCCCGGCATGCTGATGACCGCGCGCGACATCGTGCTGCGGCTGCCGCAGGCCGACGAGGCGCGCATCCGCGAGGAGCTGGCCGGCAACCTGTGCCGCTGCACGGGTTACCAGGGCATCGTGCTGGCGATCCAGCGCGTGCTGCGCGAGCGCGCCAACACCACCCCCCAGGAGGCCGCGCATGCAGCTTGAGCAATCCTTCACCCTGGCCGCCGAACCCGCGCGCGTGTGGCAGGCCTTCCACGACGTGCGCCTGCTGGTCGGATGCCTGCCCGGTGCGTCGATCAAGGCCGATGCCGAGATCGCCCACATCGAACAGGGCGCCGAGATCCCGCTGCTGTTCAAGGTCAAGCTCGGCCCCATCGCCGCCGGCTTCGCGGGCCAGGGGCAGCTGGTGCTGGACGAGGCAAGCCAGGGCGGCAGCTTCGCCGGCGGCGCCGTCGACGCCAAGACCAACAGCCGGGTGAAGGGCCAGGCCCGCTTCGCGCTGCTGCCCGATGCCGTCGGCACGCGCGTGACGCTGGCCGTCGAGTTCGCCATCACCGGCGCGCTCGCGCAGTTCAGCCGCGAAGGCATCGTGCGCGCGCTGGCCGAGCAACTGACCAAACAGTTCGCCGACAACCTGCAGGCACGGCTGCCGCAGGCCGCGCAGGCACCTGCCGCGCAGGCCGGTCAGCCGCAGACCACGGAGCCGCAGTCCGCCGAGTCGCTCGCGGCCGCGGCCTCGGTCGCCTGCGCGCCCACGGTCTTCCCCGCGGCCTTGCCGGCCACCGCGGCGCCCGCGAGCACGCCGCGCGCCGCCGCGCCGACGCCGGACGCGGCCATCGACCTCTGGAGCCTGCTCAAGCTCTGGTTCCGTGGCCTGTTCGCGCGCCGCGGCTGATCTCGCCCCGATTCCCAACCGTCCCAAGGAAGCATCGCCATGACCTCGCCCAACACCTTGCGCAGTGCGCTGGCCGCCGCCAGCCTCGTCGCCCTCGCCGTCCCCACGCTCGCGCAAGACACCATCAAGATCGGCGTCACGCAGCCGCTGACCGGGCCGGTGGCCGCCTCGGGCACCTACGTGACCAACGGCGCGCGCATCGCGGCCGAGATCATCAACAAGAAGGGCGGCGTGCTCGGCAAGCAGATCGAGCTCGTGGTCGAGGACAACAAGTCCAACCCGCGCGAGGCCGTCAACTCGGTCGAGAAGCTGATCCTCAAGGACAAGGTGCCGGTGCTGATGGGCGCCTGGAGCTCCACCTTCACGCTGGCGGTGATGCCCAAGCTCATGGAGTACGGCGTGCCCATGGTGGTCGAGACCGCGTCCTCGGGCAAGATCACCACGGCCGGCAATCCCTGGATCTTCCGCATCAGCCCGACCTCGGCCATGGAGGCGATGGCGTTCGGCAAGAAGCTGGAGTCGTTCAGCCCGGCGATCAGGAAGGTCGATTTCCTGTCGGTCAACAACGATTGGGGCCTGGGCGCGGCCACCGAGTTCAAGAAGATGTTCGAGGCCAAAGGCGTGGCCGTGGGCCGCACCGAGACCATGGCGCCGGACGCGACCGACCTGTCGGCCCAGCTGGCCGCGCTGAAGGCCACGGGCGCCGACACCGTGATCGTCACCTCCGGCATCGAGCAGCTCACGCTGGCCATCCGCCAGGCCGGCGAGCAGCGCCTGCCGCAGCGCATCATCACCACGGGCGGCTCCTTCCCCGAGCCGCTGCTCAAGACGCCCGGCCCCAAGGGCTATGCCAGCCAGCACCTGCTGTTCTTCGCGCCCTGGGAAGTGCAGCGTGCGCAGTACCCCTCGGTGGCCAAGGAGTTCGCCGACGCCTGGGATGCGCGCAAGCTCGACTTCGCCGGCCAGACCGAGGGCTTCCGCGGCTACGACGGCATCCTGACCATCGTCGAGGCCATCCGCACCGCCGGCAAGGCCGAGCCCGCCGCGATCCGCGATGCGCTGTGGAAGGTGCAGGTCAAGGGCGTCAATGGCGACGTGCACTTCGTCAAGGAAGGCCCGGCCGGCAAGGAGAGCGGCCAGAACGAGCCCAGCATCTACGTCGTCGAACTCAAAGACGGCCAGGTCTCCGTCAAGTAACCCATAGGGCACCGGCGTGGACCAGTTCCTCCAACACCTCTTGAACGGCCTCGTGCTCGGGGCCACCTATGCGCTGCTGGGGATCGGCCTGACGCTGATCTTCGGCATCATGAAGGTGGTCAACATGGCGCACGGCGAGCTGTACACGCTGGGTGCCTACGTGGCCTTCGGCTTCGTGTCGCTGCTGGGCCTGAACTACTTCGGCTCGGTGCTGATGGCCGCCGCAGTCGGCCTGGCGGCCGGCGCGGCCATCGAATGGCTGCTGCTGCGCCGGCGCAACCTCGCGGCCATCGACGAGGTCATGCTGATCATGATCGGCGTGATGATCGTGCTGCAGAACGCCGAGCTGCTGGCCTGGGGCGGCGTGGCCAAGGCCGTGCCTTCGCCATTCTCGCAGGAGCCCATCGTGTTCGGCGCGGTCTCGGTCTCGCCGATCCGGCTGTTCGTGCTGTGCATGGCGCTGGTGCTGCTGGTGGCCTTCTACCTGCTGATCGAGCGCTCGCGCCTGGGCCTGTCGATGCGCGCCACCTTCCAGGACAAGGACGCCGCCAAGATCGTCGGCGTCAACGTCTCGCGCATCTACACGCTGACCTTCGCGCTGGGCTCGTGCCTGGCGGCGGTGGCCGGCGCGCTGCTGGCACCGGTGTTCGTGGTCAACCCGACCATGGGCGACCTGGCCAGCCTGAAGGCCTTCGCCATCGTGATCCTGGGCGGCCTCGGAAACCTGGCCGGCGCCGCGCTGGGCGGTTTCGCGCTGGCGCTGATCGAGGAGTTCGGCGCCGGCTACATCTCCACGGCCTACCGCGATGCGATCGGCTTCCTGGTGATCCTGGGCGTGATGCTGTTGCGGCCCCAGGGCCTGTTCGTCATGAAGGAGCGCGTCGGATGAAGTCGTCCGTCCTGTTGTTCGCCGCCAGCGTGCTGGTGCTGGCCGGGCTGCCGTTCTGGTGGCCCGATCCCTATGTGCTGTCGGTCGTCGCCTCGGCCGGCATCTTCATCGTCGCGGCCATCAGCCTGAACCTGCTGCTGGGCTACACCGGCCAGCTGAGCCTGGGCCATGTCGCCTTCTTCGGCATCGGCGCGTACACCAGCGCGCTGCTGTCGCTGGGGTTCGACGTGTCGCTGCCCGGGCTGGATGCGCCCTTCGTCGTCACGCCCAAGCCCGTCTGGCTGGCCTTCGCCAGCGGCATCGTGGTGGCGGGCCTGTTCGGCTGGCTGGTCGGCAAGCTGGCCTTCCGGGTGCGCGGCGCCTACTTCGTGATCGTGACGATCAGCTTCGCGCAGGTCATGCGCATGGTGGCCACCAACTGGGTCGACCTGACCGAAGGCCCGATGGCGCTCAACAACATCCCGCCGCTCACGCTGTGGACGCCCGGCGGCGTGGTCGACCTCGTGACCAAGGCGCAGACCTACTGGCTGGTGCTGGCCGTGGCCGTGCTGGCCTGGCTGCTGGTGGCGGCGCTGGTGCGCAGCCGCACCGGCCGCGCCATGGTGGCGCTGCGCGAGAACGAGACGCTGGCGCGCTCCATCGGCGTGCCGGTCACGCACTACCTGCGCATCGCGGCCGTCGGCGCCGCCGCCATCGCGGGCGCCGCGGGCGGGCTGTATGCGCACACCGTGCGCATCATCGACCCCGACGTGTTCATGTTCATGTTCACCATCACCATGGTGATCATGGTCATCGTCGGCGGCAAGGGCACGCTGGCCGGGCCGGTGGTGGGCGGGCTGCTGTTCGGCCTGTTGCCCGAGCTGCTGCGCGGCACGCTGCGGCCCGAGGTGCAGTGGATGCTGTATGGCGCGCTGATGATCGTGATCCTGGTGTTCATGCCGCGGGGCATCGTGCCTTCGGTGTCAGGCTTGTTCCGCAAGCGGCCTGCGCGCCCGGTGGCCATTCCACCCGTCGCCGTGGCTGGGGAGCCGACATGATGGGTTGCGCCAAGACGGCGGCAGCGTGCCTGCGTTCTCCAGCCCACGCTCGCGGAAACCGGCAGTGGCATGCAGGACACACGCCCTTGAACACCGACGGCGCGCCAGATGCGCATCTCGCCGTCGCGAATGGGGCCTGCGCCCGCGAGCGTGCCCCGGAGAACGCGTGTCTGCGCCGCCTGCCGTCTGGGCCACAACCCTCGCGCACCACCTGCAAAAACCACCACAGGGACATAAAAGCATGAGCGAAGTCCTGCGACTCGAAGGGGTCACGGTCCAGATCGCCGGCCTGCGCGCCGTCGACCAGCTGAGCTTCGCCGTCGAAGCCGGCCAGATCGTGAGCCTGATCGGCCCCAACGGCGCCGGCAAGACCACCACCTTCAACGCGATCTCCGGCTACATGCGGCCCACCGCCGGCCGCGTGCTGCTGTTCGGCGAGGACGTGACGGGCCAATCGCCCGACCGCATCGCCCAGCGCGGCCTGGTGCGCAGCTTCCAGCGCACCAGCGTGTTCGCGGGCTGCACGGTGTTCGACAACATCCTCACGGGCCTGCACCTGCGCGGATCGAGCGGCGTACTGCAGGCCTTGCTGCGCGGCGCAGGTTTCCGGCGCGAGGAAGACAGGCTGCGCGAACAGGCGCGCGAGATGCTGGGCTTCCTCGGCCTGCAATCGCGTGCCGACGAGCTGGCCAGCAACCTCTCGTACGGCGACCAGCGGCTGCTGGGCGTGGGCCTGGCGCTGGCCGCGCAGCCGCGCGTGCTGCTGCTGGACGAGCCGGCCGCGGGCCTGAACCCGTCGGAGACCGAGGCCTTCAAGCAGATGGTGCGCCGCATCCGCGACAGCGGCGTCACCGTGCTGCTGGTGGAGCACGACATGCACATGGTGATGTCGATCTCCGACCACATCGTGGTGCTGAACCACGGCAAGCTCATCGCCACCGGCGGCCCCCAGGCCATCCAGCAGGACCCGGAAGTCATTCGCGCCTACCTCGGATCGGGGCTGCAGCATGCTCAAGCTTGAACAAGTCTCCGTGCGCTACGGCGCCACCCTGGGCGTGGACCACGTCTCGCTCGAAGTGCAGGAAGGCGAGCTGGTCACGCTGATCGGCGCCAACGGCGCCGGCAAGTCGACCACGCTGCGCGCCATCAGCGGGCTGGAGCCGCTGGCCGGCGGCAGCATCCACTTCGACGGCCACAGGATCTCCGGCGCCATGCCGGCGCAGATCATCGACCGCGGCATCGCACACTGCCCCGAGGGCCGGCGCGTGTTCCCGCAGCTCTCGGTGCGCGAGAACCTGGAGATGGGCGGCTACCGCCGCACGGACCGCCAGCGCATGCGCCAGGACATGGAGCACATGTTCGACAAGTTCCCGCGCCTGCGCGAGCGCAGCGGCCAGGCCGCGGGCACGCTGTCGGGTGGCGAGCAGCAGATGCTGGCGATCGCGCGCGCGTTGATGTCGCGCCCGCGGCTGGTGATGTTCGACGAGCCCTCGCTGGGCCTGGCGCCCAACTTCGTGGAGATGATCTTCGCGCTGGTGCAGGAGGTGCGGCGCGAGGGAACGACGGTGCTCATGGTCGAGCAGAACGCCTACGCGGCGCTGCAGATGTGCAACCGCGCCTACCTGTTGACCAACGGCCGGGTCGTCAGCCAGGGCACGGGCGCGGACATGCTGGCCAACGAAGGCGTCAGGACGGCCTACCTGGGCGGCTGAGGGCGCCGCCGGCGGACTGCGCGCGGGCCGCCGCGCGCTTTATTTGGGGCGTTTGTGCGCTTTTCCGCGAACAGTGCGTTGCTCCGCATGGGATTTATCGCGCGCGCAGGGCGGCATACAGTCCTCCCATCATGAAAAAGACCCTCGTCCTGACCATTGCCGCCCTCGGTGCCGTTGCCAACATCGCCTGGGCCGGCAGCACGCTGTCCACCTCCACGTCGCCGTCGACGTCCCACCCGCCGCTGCAGTGCGCCTGCGTGATGGGCGGCCCGGCCGCCTGAGCCTTTCCCCTCGCCAGATCCCAAGGAGCCCCACACCATGCAAGCCCTGACGTCACTGATGGCCGCGTACGGGCTCGCGCTCGTCTTCGCCGTCACGCTGGCGGCACGGGCGGGCGTGCCGCTGCCGGCCGCGCCCCTGCTGGTGGTGGCCGGCGGCGCGGCCGTCGCCGCACCGGGCGGCCTGGTGCAGATGTGGCTGCCCGCGCTGGCGGTGGCCATCCTGGCCAATGTGCTGGGCGACGTGGTCTGGTACCTGGCGGGCCGGCGCTATGGCCACCGTGTCATGCGCCTGCTGGCCCGGTTTTCGCCGTCGCGCGGCGCCCATGCAGCCGGCAGCGGAGCGCCTGCGGCCCACTGGGGCGGCGGCGCGCTGCTGGCCGCCAAGTTCGTGCCGGGCGTGTCGGTCGTCGCCGCGCCGATGGCCGGCGCGCTGGGCATGTCGATGCGGCGCTTCCTGCTCACCGACACGCTGGCCAGCGCCATCTGGTCGGCGCTGTACCTGGCCCTGGGTGCGGTGTTCAGCCGCCAGCTCGGCGCCGTGCTGGAGGCACTGGCCGGCGCGGGCCTAGTGCTCGCCCTGGCCGCGGCAGCCGGCCTGGCCGGCTTCTTCGCCTGGCGCTGGTGGCAGCGCCACGGCGCGCTGGCCTCGACGGTCGGCCAGGTCAGCTGAGGCGGGCCGCTCGCCCCGACCCTGGAATCAAGACGCGGCGTCGCAGCGCGCGCGCCGCCAGGCACCGGGCGTGGTGATGGTCGGCATGGCCTGCGCCTCCCGGTGGTCGACAAATCAGTCTTCGCGCGGTGCTGCGGCCTGCGCCTTGCCGTCCTTCAGGTCCAGCGCCAGGAAGTGGTGCACGACCGGCTTGTCCGGCTCGATGTGGAAGCGCACGGCGGCAGCCTGCATGTCGGCATCGGCCTTGGAGACGCGGTGGTGCTGGCGCAGGTGCTCGGCCCAGGATTCGACCAGGAACCACTCGATCACGCGCTCGGGCTGGCCGGTGTGCTCGGCCACGCCCCAGGCGTAGGCACCGTCGCGGCGCCGCTCGCGCGCCACCGCCTGCATGGCGTGCAGGAAGGCCGGGATGTCGTGCTTGCGGATGCGGTACTCGATCTGGATCACCACCGGGCCGCGGTCGTGCGCCACGGGCTCGGTCAGCATCGGCTCGGGCCAGTGGTTGGCGGCCTGCAGATCGGCCTCGCCGGTCGGCAGCTTCACGCGGTGGAAGACGAAGGCCACCACCACCAGGCCGGCCGCGCCGACCAGCAAGGCCATCGGCACGCCCACCTGCTGCGCCACCAGGCCCCAGGCCAGGCTGCCGCCGGCCATGGCGCCGTTGAACACCATCAGGTAGATGGCCAGGCCGCGCCCGCGCACCCAGTTGGGCAGCACCGCCTGGGCCACGCCGTTGAGCGTGGTCAGCGCGATGATCCAGCCCAGGCCCAGCACCAGCACCAGCAACACCGCGGCCCATTGCGGCGGCGCCAGCGACAGGGCGGCCATCACGGCGGCCGCCAGCAGCGCGGCCAGCAGCACCAGGCCGTCGGCGTCCAGGCGCTGGCGCAGCCGCGGCATCACCAGCGCGCCCAGGATGGCGCCCGCGCCCACGGCGCCCAGCATCACGCCGTAGAAGCCGGCCGTGCCCTGGAGCATGTTGCGCGCCACCAGCGGCAGCAGCGCCCACACCGCGCTGGCGAACAGGAAGAACACGGCTGCGCGCAGCAGCACCACATGCAGTTCCTTGCTGGCCCTGGCATAGCGCAGGCCGGCCCGGAAGGCGCCGAAGAACTGCTCCGACAGACCGGTGTCCACGGCCGGTGGCCGCTTCCACCACAGCAGTGCGGCGATCACGAACACATAGCTCAGCACGTCGGCGCCATAGGCCGCGGCGGCGCCGAAACTGGCCAGCAGCAGGCCGCCGACGGCTGGGCCCAGCGCGCGCGCGATGTTGATGCCCAGCGAGTTCAGCGCGACCGCGTTCTTGAGGTCGTGCCGCGGCACCAGCTCGGGCACGATGGACTGCCAGGTCGGCCCCATCAGCGCCGCGCCGATGCCGCCGACAAAGGTCAGCGCGACCAGGTATTCCACCGTGAGCGTGTTGGTGCGCGCCAACACCAGCAGCGCGCCGCTGACCAGCGCCAGCAGGATCTGGATGCCGATCAGGAAGCGCCGCCGGTCCAGGATGTCGGACAGCACGCCCGCGGGGATCGCCAGCAGGAAGATCGGCAGCGTGGCCGCCGTCTGGATCAGCGCCACGGCCGTGGGGCTGGCCGACAGCTCGGTCACCATCCACGAGCTGGCCACGTCGCGCATGAAGCTGCCGATGTTGCCCAGCACCGTGGCGGCCCACAGCACGGCGAAGACGGGTTGGCGCAGCGGCGCGAAGCTGCCGGAAGGAGGCGAGGCGGTGGGGGAGGGGTTGTTCATGGCGTCAGGCCCAGGTCATGCCAGGCGACGAGCAGGAACGCGCCCGCCAGGCCCAGGTGTTCGAAGAAGGTGTTGGTCACCGGCCGGCGTTGCGCGGCCGGCAGCGTCCAGAAGCGTGCGGCCAGGACGTTGGCCAGCAGCGTGAAGCCGCACAGCGCCAGCGCGCCCAGCCAGCGCCACCAGCCGCTGACCACCATCGCCGAGGCGACAGCCTCCAGCGCGATGGTGGCCGCGGCCAGCGGTGCGGCGGGCGCCAGGCCGAACTGCCGCATCTCGGCCACCGCGGCGGGAAAGTCGCGCGCCTTGTCGAATGCGCCCTGCAGGTAGGCCGCGCACAGCAGCAGCAAGGCCAGGCTGTGCACCCATGGCGAGACGAAGGCGCTGCGCAGTGCATCCATCAGACCGCCCAGCACGCGCAGCCCAGCGCGCCCCAGAAGCCCTTCAGATCGCTGATCGGCAACCTGCTGCTCCAGGCCGTGGCGTGCTGGTGGCCATGCACATTGCAGTCGTTCGCACAGGCGCAGGCGGCGGCCGCCTGGCGCAGCGTGGCCTGCAGCGGCGCGCCTTGCTCGCCCCAGTTGCCGTAGCCGCCGAAACGGCGCACGGGCGACCAGTCCGGCATGGCCGGCGGTGGTGCGCCTTCATCCATCGCGGCGAAGTCGCCGGCCGCGTAGACCACCTTGCCGCCGACCACCGTCAGCAGCGCCGTGGTGTCGGCGATCTCCGATTCGGCGCAGGCGAAGAAGTCGCGGTCGGGCACCACCAGGTCGGCGAACTGGCCTTCCTCGATGCGGCCCTTCTTGCCGACCTCGTTGGAGAACCAGGTGACGTTCTCGGTCCACATGCGCAGCGCGGCCTCGCGGTCCAGGCAGTTGCGCTGCGGGTACAGCTGCATGCCGCCCACCGTCTTGCCGGTGACCAGCCAGGACAGCGACACCCAGGGGTTGTAGGAGGCGACACGCGTGGCGTCGGTGCCGGCCGAGACCTTGACGCCTTTCTCCAGGATCTTCTTGACCGGCGGCGTGGCCTCGGCCGCACCGGCGCCGTAGCGCTCGACGAAGTACTCGCCCTGGTAGGCCATGCGGTGCTGCACGGCGATGCCGCCGCCCAGCGCGGCGATGCGGTCGATGCTCCGGTCGGAGATGGTCTCGCAGTGGTCGAAGAACCAGTTCAGGCCCTGCAGCGGCACGTCCTGGTCGACCTTCTCGAACACATCGAGCGCGCGGGCGATGGTCTCGTCGTAGGTGGCGTGCAGGCGCCAGGGCCAGCGGTTCTGCGCGAGCAGGCGCACCACCTCTTCGAGCTCGCCTTCCATCTCGGGCGCCATGTCGGGCCGCGGCTGGCGGAAGTCTTCGAAGTCGGCGGCCGAGAACACCAGCATCTCGCCCGCACCGTTGTGGCGGAACCAGTCCGTGCCCTGCTTGTACTGCGAGGTGGCGGTCCAGTTCAGGAAGTCGGCCT
The DNA here is from genome assembly GCF_001422445.1 of Pseudorhodoferax sp. Leaf274. Lineage (GTDB taxonomy): Bacteria > Pseudomonadota > Gammaproteobacteria > Burkholderiales > Burkholderiaceae_C > Pseudorhodoferax. The sequence goes on along the minus strand of NZ_LMNA01000026.1, from coordinate 159,616 downwards.
TCTCCTGCTTGGGCTTCTGCGTGAACAGGTTGTAGGCCAGGCGGATCGTGAGCTGGTCGGCCTTGGCCAGTTCTTCGATGACGGCGTAGTCGTCGGGATAGTTCTGGAAGCCGCCACCCGCGTCGATGGCGCCCGTCACGCCCAGGCGGTTCAGCTCGCGCATGAAGTGGCGGGTCGAATTGAGCTGGTATTCGTACGGCAGCTTCGGGCCCTTGGCCAGCGTGGCGTAGAGGATGCTCGCGTTGGGCTTGGCCAGCAACAGGCCGGTGGGGTTGCCTGCGCTGTCGCGCACGATCTCGCCGCCGGGCGGCGCGGGCGTGTCGCGCGTGTAGCCCACGGCGCGCAGTGCGGCACCGTTGAGCAGGGCGCGGTCGTACAGGTGCAGCAGGAAGACCGGCGTGTCGGGCGCCACGGCGTTCAGCTCGGCGATGGTGGGCAGGCGCTTCTCGGCGAACTGGTGCTCGGTGAAGCCGCCGACCACGCGCACCCACTGCGGTGCGGGCGTGATGTCGACCTGGCGCTTGAGCATGGCCATGGCGTCGGCCAGGCTGCGCACGCCGTCCCAGCGCAGTTCGAGGTTGAAATTGAGGCCGCCGCGGATGATGTGCAGGTGGTTGTCGATCAGGCCGGGCAGAACGCGTTTGCCGCGCAGGTCGATGAGCCTCGTGTCGGGGCCGGCCAGCGGCATGACCTCATGGTCCTGGCCTACCTTGAGGAAGCGGCCGTTCTGGATGGCGACCGCGCTGGCCGTGGGCTGGCTGCGGTTCAGCGTGGTGATGAGGCCGCGGTGCAGGATGAGTTCTGGGGTGGTGCGTGCTGTCATGTCGGTGGTTCCTGGCGGGTGGCAATGAAACGTGGCGCGTGGGCCGAGGACGCTGGGTGGCCCCTTGGCTCATGTCCCCCGCCCCGGGCCGCAGGCGGCCCGGGGCTCCTCCTTCACTTCGCTGCGGGGCCACCCAGCATCCTCGGCCCCGGAGCGTCGCGTCGCACGCGAAGGGGGATGCGACGGTGGTTCTCAGATCAGCGTGATGGCATGCCCTGCGCAGCGAAATAAAGGAGGAGCCGAAGGCGGGGGACATTCGCGGAGCAGGGCGTGCCGTCGCGCTGATCCCGCGCGACGTCACAGCAAGCTCAGCCCTCGTGCGCCCCGAACATTGCCCGCGCGTAGTTGATGCCGATGCCATACCCGCCGCCGAACTTGCGCGCGATGCCCGTGGTCATGTCGTAGGTGTCGGTGCGCGCCCAGTCGCGCTGCATTTCCAGCAAATACTGCAACGCCGTGATCGGCTGCGCCCCGGCCTGCACCATGCGGTCCATGGCGCGGTTGTGGGCTTCGGCGGAGATGTCGCCGCAGGCGTCGGCGATCACGTAGACCTCGAAACCCTGGTCCAGCGCCGACAGTGCCGGGCCGACGATGCACACGCTGGTCCACAGCCCGGCCAGCACGATGCGCGACTTGCCGATCTCGTTGATGCGGGCGATGACGGCGGCATCCTCCCAGGTGTTCATCGAGGTGCGGTCCAGCAGCTTGAGGTCCGGGAACGGCGCTGTGACCTCGTCGAACATCGGGCCGGAGAAGCTCTTCTCGGCCACGGTGGTCAGGATGGTCGAGGCACCGAAGCCGGCCGCCGCGCTGGCCACCAGCGCCGCGTTCGAGCGCAGCTGCACCGGGTCGATGGAGTGCGTGGCGAACGCCATCTGCGACTGGAAGTCGATCATGACCAGGGTGTGGTCGGTCGGGTTCAACAGCTTGGCGCCGGGCGTGGGGGTTGCGGTGATGGCCATGGTGAAAGCTCCTGTGGAAGTCGAAGAACGAAATGGGGTGGCGGGCGGCGGCGGAGGGTGGACCAGGCCGCCGCCTGCTGGATGGACCGTTGGTGCGGTCGGTCGGACGAATGTGCTCAGGCGGCCGAATCGACCAGCACCAGCTCGGCGTCGGCCACGGCCGTCACCCGCACGGTGTCCACGTCGCGGATGGCGGCGCCGTCGCGGGCCTCCAGGCGCACGCCGTCGATCTCGACCGTGCCGCTGGCCGGCACCAGGTAGCCGCGCCGGCCCTTGCCGAGCTGGTATTCGGCGCTCTCGCCGGCCTTCAGCGTGGCCCCCAGCACCCGGGCGTTGGTGCGGATCGGCAGCGCGTCGTCGTCGCCGGCCATGCCGCTGGCCAGGGCCACGAACTGGCCCGAGCGCGCGCCCTTGGGGAAGGGCTTGGCGCCCCAGGAGGGGGCCTTGCCGCGGCTGTCCGGCATGATCCAGATCTGGAAGATCTTGGTCACGCCGGGCTCCTGGTTGTATTCGGAATGGCGGATGCCCGTGCCCGCGCTCATGACCTGCACGTCGCCGGCTTCGGTGCGGCCCTTGTTGCCCATGTTGTCCTGGTGCGTGATGGCGCCTTCCCGCACGTAGGTGATGATTTCCATGTCGGCATGCGCGTGCGGCGGAAAGCCGGTGCCGGCCGCGATGGTGTCGTCGTTCCACACCCGCAGCGCGCCCCAGTGCATGCGGGCCGGGTCGTGGTAGTCGGCGAACGAGAAATGGTGCTTGGCGTCGAGCCAGCCGTGGTTGGCTCCACCGAGTTCTGCGAAGGGGCGGCGTTCGATCATGGTGTCTTCTCCTGGCGGTGCACGTGGTGCGTGTTGCGATGGAGTGACTTTAGGAAAGCACGATCGATAAGAGAATAGAAAAGATGGAAAACGATCTATTCCAAAAGCTGCATGTCAAAGCTGCCTGACCTGGAGGCCTGGGCGATCTTCGCCAAGGTGGCCGAGACCGGCTCCTTCGCCCGCGCGGCCCGCGACCTGGTGGTTTCGCAGCCCACCGTCTCCAAGGCCATCACGCGGCTGGAGGCGCGGCTGCGCGTGGTGCTGTTCCACCGCACCTCGCGCAAGATGTCGCTGACGGCCAGCGGCGAGCTCGCGCTGGAGCGCGCCGCGCGCATCCTGGCCGAGGGCGAGGCGGTGGAGGCGGAGGTCACGGAGCAGTCCAAGAGCCTGCGCGGCACGATCCGCGTGGCCGCGCCCATGTCGTTCGGCGTCACGCACCTGGGGCCGGTGCTGCCGGGCTTCATGGCGCAGCACCCCGAGGTGACGCTGGACGTGCACTTCAGCGACGCGCTGACCGATGTGGTGGCCGATGGCTTCGACCTGGCACTGCGCATCTCCAGCCTGCCCGATTCCAGCCTGCTGGCGCGCCGGCTCTGCGCGGTGCGCATCCTGCTCGTGGGCGCGCCGGCCTACTTCGCGCAGCACGGCCAGCCGGCCCATCCGCGCGAGCTGGCCGGCCACCGCGCGCTGCGCTACGTGCATGCGCGCGTGGGCGAGGCCTGGCGCTTTCGGCATGCGCGCCAGGGCGAGTTCGCGCAGGTGGTGCCCTCCGCGCTGCGCGTGAACAACGCCGAGGCGCTGGTGCCGGCCCTGCGCGCCGGCCTGGGCCTGGCGCTGCAGCCCGAGTTCCTGGCCTGGGAAGACCTGCGCGCGGGCCGGCTGGTGCAGGCGCTGCCGGACTGGGCGGTGGACCCGATCGCGCTGCACATCGTCACGCCGCCCGGCCGCGCCAAGCCCGCCCGCGTGCAGGCCTTGACCGACTACCTGGCGCTGGCCTTCCAGCAGGCGCCCTGGGCCAGTTGACGCACCGCGCCCGCGCGGCATCCGCATCCCGGCGTGGCCGGCTTCGCCGTCTGGCGCCTGCGGGCCACCGGGCCTGCCCCGGTCGCCCGCGCCTCAGGCCGCCGGCGGCTGCGCGCGCCGCGGCGCGTCCAGCACCTCGCGCACGCGCGCGGCGAGCTCTTCGATGGTGTAGGGCTTGCCGATCAGTTGCACGCCGGGATCGAGCACGCCGTTGTGCACGACCGCGTTGCGCGTGTAGCCCGTGGTGAACAGCACCTTGAGCAGCGGCCGCCGCTTGAGCGCCTCGTCGGCGAGCTTGCGGCCGTTGACCTCGGGCATCACGACGTCGGTGAACAGCAGGTCGATGTCCGGGTGCGCGTCGATGAGCCGCAGCGCCGCCGCCGCGCCGTCGGCCTCCAGCACGCGGTAGCCCAGCTCGTTGAGCGCATCGACGGAGAGCTGGCGCACGGCCGGCTCGTCCTCCACCACCAGCACCAGTTCGCGGCTGTCGCCTGTGGGCAGCGCCTGCGGCACCTCGTCCGGGGCGTCCTCACGGTGCGGGCCGAGCAGGCGCGGCAGGTAGACCTTCACGGCCGTGCCCTGGCCGACCTCCGAATAAATCTTCACGTGGCCGCCGGACTGCTTGACGAAGCCGTAGACCTGGCTCAGCCCCAGCCCGGTGCCGCGGCCGACCTCCTTGGTCGTGAAGAAGGGGTCGAAGGCCTTGCCGATGACCTCGGGCGACATGCCCGTGCCGGTGTCGCTGACGGCCACCAGCACGTATTGGCCCGCCGCCAGGCCCAGGTGATCGGCGGCGTAGCGCGCGTCCAGGTGGCAGTTGGCCGTCTCGATGGTCAGCCGGCCGTTCTCGCCCATGGCGTCGCGGCCGTTCACGGCGAGGTTCAGGATCACGCTCTCGAGCTGGTGCGGGTCCACGTGCGTGCGCCACAGGCCGCCGGCCAGCACGGTCTCCAGCCGGATGGCGCCGCCCAACGAGCGGCGCAGCAGGTCGGACATGCCGGCCACCAGCTTGTTGGCGTCCACGGCCTCGGGCTTGAGCGGCTGCTGGCGCGAGAAGGCCAGCAGCCGCTGGGTCAGCTGCGCCGCGCGCTTGGCGCCGTCCTTGGCGGCTTCGACATAGCGTTGCGCACGCGGGTCGCCGTCGGCGAAGCGCCGCCCCAGCAGGTCCAGCGAACCGATCACCACGGCCAGCATGTTGTTGAAGTCGTGCGCGATGCCGCCCGTGAGCTGGCCCACGGCCTCCATCTTCTGCGCCTGGCGCAGCGCGTCCTCGGTCTTGCTGCGCGCGGCCACTTCCTCGGCCACGCGGCGCTCCAGCGTGTCGTTGAGCTCGCGCAAGGCCAGTTCGGCGCGGTGGCGCTTGGTCACGTCCTGGAACAGCACGGCCACCTGCCGGCGTTCGACCGGGTCGACGCGGAAAGCCGCCAGCTCGAGATAGCGCCCGGTGCGCACCAGTTCGCGCTCGAAGCGCACGGGCTCGCCGGTCAGCAGCACCTTGCGGTAGATCTCGACCCAGCCATCGGCCTCCAGCGGCACCATCTCGCGCACGCGCTGGCCGACGACGTCGGCGATGCCGGCATTGGCCAGATAGGCGGGGTTGGCCGCGACGTGCACGTAGTCGCTGAGCGGGCCGTGCGGCCCGTCCAGGAACTCGATGACGCAAAAGCCCTCGTCGATGGTGTCGAACAGCGCGCGGAACTGGCGCTCACTCTCGAGCAGCGCGGCCTGCGTGGCCTTGCTCTCCGACAGGTCGGAGGCGGTGCCGAACCACTCGACGATCTCGCCATCGTCGCCGAACACCGGCACTGCGCGCGACAGCGTCCAGCCCAGCGTGCCGTCGGCGCGCAGCACGCCGTGTTCGAGTTCGAACGGGCTGCGGGTGTCGATGGCCCGGCGGATCGCCTGCATCACGCCGGGGTGCTCGCGTGCGGGCAGGTGCAGGTCCATCCAGCTCGGGTTGGGCTTGCTGGTGTCGGTCAGGAAGCCCTGGCCATTGACCTCCAGCGAGCGGCTCCAGTCCGCGTTCATGCGGTAGATGACATTGGTGCTCGCCCGCGTGAGGGCCTGCAGCCGCGATTCGCTGGCCGCCAGCCGGCGCTGCGCCAGCACCTTGTCGGTGGTTTCCCAGACCGTGCAGACCAGGCCGCGCACCACGCCGTCGTCGTCGCGCAGCGGCGCGTACGAGAAGCTGAACCAGGCGGACTGCTCGCTGTCGGCGCGCCGCACGCGCAGTTCCATGTCTTCGCGGTAGAGCGCCTGGCCGGCCAGCGTGGTCTCCACCAGCGGGCCGACGTCGGCCCAGATCTCGGCCCAGACCGTGCGCAGCGCGGCGCCCAGCGCGTGCGGGTGCTTGTTGCCCAGCATGGGCGCGTAAGCGCCGTTGTAGACCATCGTGAGCGCGTCGCCCCAGGCCAGCCACATGGGCACGGGCGAGTCCAGCACCATGGTGACGGCGGCCCGCAAGGGGCGCGGCCAGTGGGCGGGTGGACCGAGTGGGGAGGTGGCCCAGTCGTGGCCGCGCAACATGGCGGCCTGGGGGCTGGAACCCGGTGGGAATTGCGTGTCGTCGGGCAGCGATCTGCCCAAGCCCTCCAGCATGCCGCTGCCTTTCGTCGTTGCGCTTGTCCGGCAGCGCGTCCCCGGTGCGGAAGGCACCGCGGGCAGTATCGCATGGGGGGTCGCGGGGCCGAGCCCATCCCGGGCGATGATGCGCCACACAGAACTGAAGGGCTGAAATGCGGAACCACGAACAAGCGGGCGATGCAGGCGGGGCGCTTTCCGTCGGGGCGGCCACGGGGCCAGGCCAACCATGACGCGGGCGGGACATCGCCATGTGGAGCGCCACCGCATGGAGCGCATCGGCTGGCTGCGCGCCGCCGTGCTGGGCGCCAACGACGGCATCGTCTCCACCGCCAGCCTGATCGTGGGCGTGGCCGCGGCCGGCGCCGGCAGTGCCAGCGTGCTCATGACCGGGGTGGCCGGGCTCGTCGCGGGGGCCATGTCGATGGCTGCGGGCGAGTACGTCTCCGTGCACTCGCAGGCCGACACCGAGCGTTCGGACCTGGCCCGCGAGCGCCGTGAACTGGCCGAGACGCCCGATGCGGAGCTGCACGAACTGACGGCGATCTACACCGCCCGCGGCGTGGCGCCCGCCCTGGCGCGCGAGGTGGCGGTGCAGCTGACGCAGCACGACGCGCTCGGCGCGCATGCGCGCGACGAACTCGGCCTGTCCGTGCACACCCGCGCGCAGCCCCTGCAGGCGGCGCTGGCCTCGGCCGCCAGCTTCACGGCGGGCGCGGCCTGGCCGCTGGCGGTGGCGTGGCTGGCGTTCGGTCCGCGCCTGCTGCCATGGGTGGGGGCGGCGTCGGTCGCAGCACTGGCGCTGCTCGGCATGCTGGCCGCCCGGGTGGGCGGCGCCGCCATGCTGCCGGCCGCGCTGCGCGTGTCGGTGTGGGGCGCGCTGGCCATGGCCGTGACGGCCGGGGTGGGCGCGCTGTTTCCCGGCGTGGCGTGAGCGGCGGGCCGGCGCGCTCCCGGACAATGGGGCGAACCTTCCGCACGCAAGCCATGCTCCGCTACCACACCATCCCCGTCACCGCCTTCCAGCAGAACTGCTCCCTGGTCTGGGACGACGCCTCGCTGCAGGCCGCCGTGATCGATCCCGGCGGCGACCTGGACCGCATCCTGGCCGCCGTGGCCGAACGCGGCCTGCAGCTCCAGCAGATCTGGCTGACCCACGCCCACATCGACCATGCCGGCGGCACTGGCGAGCTGGCCGAGCGGCTGGGCCTGCCCATCGTCGGGCCGCACCAGGGCGACCAGTTCTGGATCGACGGCCTGCCCGAGCAGAGCCGGATGTTCGGCTTCCCGCCGGCCCGGGCGTTCACGCCCACGCGCTGGCTGGCCGACGGCGACACGGTGACGCTGGGCGCGCACACCTTGCAGGTGCGCCACTGCCCGGGGCACACGCCCGGCCACGTGGTGTTCCACGCGCCGGACATCCAGCGCGCCTTCGTCGGCGACGTGCTGTTCGCCGGCTCCATCGGCCGCACCGACTTTCCGCAGGGCAACCGCCAGCAGCTGCTGGACAGCATCGTCCAGCGCCTGTGGCCCATGGGCGACGAGACCGTGTTCATCCCCGGCCACGGGCCGGAGAGCAGCTTCGGCCGGGAGCGGCGCAGCAACCCCTACGTGGGCGGCACCTGAGCGCGGTCAGAAGTCCAGGATCACGCGCCCGGTCGTCGTGCGTGCGCCGGCCATGGCGAAGGCCTCGGCCGCCTGCGCGAGCGGGAAATGCGCGGCGATGCGCGGCCGGATGCGGCCTTCGCCGTGCAGGGCGGTCACGTCGGCCAGCAGGCGCTGCATGCCTTCGGGCTGGCGTTCGCGGTACTGGCGCAGGTCCACGCCGACCAGCGCGGCGCCCTTGACGATGCACAGGTTGGCCTTGAGGCTGCCGATGCTGCCGCCCGCGAAGCCCACCACCAGGTGGCGGCCGCCCCAGCCCAGCGTACGGAAGGCGGTGTCCATGGCCTCGCCGCCGACCGGGTCCAGCACCACGTCCACGCCGCGCGGGCCGGCCAGGGTCTTGACTTCGTCCTTCCAGGCGGGCGATTGCAGGTCGACCACCTCGTCGGCACCGGCCTGGCGGGCCGTGGCCTGCTTGGCCGGGCCGGAGACGGCGGCGATCACGCGCGCGCCCAATGCCTTGGCGGTCTGCACGCCCGCGTCGCCGATGCTGCCGGTGGCGCCCAGCACCAGCACGGTCTCGCCAGCCTGCACGCCGCCGCGCTCGCGCAGCGCGTAGAGCGCCGTGCCGTAAGGCGTGTGCAGCACGGCGGCCTCGTCGACCGCGGCCTGCGGCGCCACGGGCTGCAGCGCCGCGGCCGGCACGCACACCTGGCCTGCCCAGCCGCCGATGGACAGGGATCCGCAGACGCGCTCGCCGACGGCGAAGCCCGTGGTGCCCGCGCCCAGCGCGTCGACCGTGCCGGCGAACTCGCTGCCCACCGTGAACGGCAGCGGTGGCTTCCACTGGTAGGCGCCGCGCGCGATCAGCAGGTCGAAGAACGAGATGCCGCAGGCCTGCACGCGCACGCGCACCTCGCCCGCGGCGGGCTCGGGGGAGGGCAGGGTGTCCAGCTGCGGCGGCTGGTCGAAGGCGTGGACGCGCAGGGCTTGCATGGCAAGGAGCAAGGTGGTGGTTGGAGCCGCGGATTCTGGAAGGAGCCGGGGGCCGGTGCTGTCGCGCAGGTGGCGCGCAAGGGGCGAGAGCTGCGGGGCACGCCTGCTCAGCCCCGCGCCTCCTTGCCCGGCGCGAGCACGAATCCCGCGTGCTGCGCGATCAGCTGCCGCGCAACGGCGCGCACCTCCTGCATGGCCTGCAGCGCGATCTCGCTGGGCGCGCCGCGCTGGCGCGTGACGATGCCCACGGAGCGCACCGGCCCGTCGCTGATCTCCGAGACGCGCATGCCGCCCAGGTCCAGCAGCGGCATCATGCCCAGGTAGGGCAGCACCGCGATGCCCAGCCCCTGGCGCACGAAGCCGGCGATGGTGCCGACCTGGTCGAACTGCATCCTGGGTCGGAACTCCATGCCACGCTGCAGGTAGGCCGCCACCATGTAGCGCATCGCGGTGCTGGCGTCGGTCATGCTGATCAGCGGCAGCTCCACCAGTTCGTCCAGTGTCCTGCTGGCGCCGACCTTGCGGCGCCAGCGGCCGGCCGACAGCAGCACGAAGCGGTCGCGCAGCACTTCCTCATAGTGCAGCTCCGGGTGCGAGGGCGCCACCGAGGCCAGCGAGAAGTCGACATGGTGGTTGGCCAGCTGCTGGACCGACGCGGCATTGCTGCAGTCGTGGATGGTGATGTGCGGTGTGCCGTAGTGCTGCTCCAGTGCCGCGCACGCGGCCGGCAGCAGCACGTTGGCCAGCGAAGGCAGCGAGGCGATGCGCAGCTGGCGCGTTTCCTCTTCGGCGTGCGCCTGCAGTCGCTGCAGGCCGGCGTCGAATTCGCCGACCACGTTGCGTGCGATCAGCACCAGGCGCTGGCCCGCCGGCGTGAGGCGCACGGCGCGCGTGGTCCGCTCGAACAGCTTGAGGCCCAGCGCCTGCTCCAGGTCGCGGATGGCCTTGCTCAGCGAGGGCTGCGTCACGAAGAACTGCTCGGCCGTGCGGCTGAAGTTCAACGACTCGGACAGCGCCAGGAACATGCGCAACTGGCGCGGCGAGGCATTCATGCTTTCATTCTATGAATGGATAGAAAGAAAGAACTTCTCCGATGGATCGCCGCTGCCTAGGATCGCCCCATTCCGAACAACGAGGAGACGGTGTGCTGGATCTGAAGGGCAAGGTGGCGCTGGTGATGGGGTGCGGCGCGGTGGGCGAAGGCTGGGGCAACGGCCGCGCCACGGCGGTGCTGTTCGCACGGCAGGGCGCGCAGGTGTACGGCACCGATCTGCAGCTGGCCGCTGCGCAGGCCACGCAGGCGATCATCGCGTCCGAGGGCGGCGAGGCCGAGGTCGCGGCCTGCGACGTCACGCGGTCCGACCAGGTCGAACGCGCCGTGGCCGACTGCATCGCCCGCTTCGGGCGCATCGACGTGCTGGTCAACAACGTCGGCCTGTCGCAGCCCGGCGGTCCGGTGGACATGGACGAGGCGGTGTGGGACGCGCAGATGGACGTGAACCTCAAGAGCGCCTTCCTCACCTGCAAGCACGTGATCCCCGGCATGCGTGCACGCGGCAGCGGTGCCATCGTCAACGTGTCTTCGGTGGCGGGCCTGCGCTACGTGGGCAAGCCGCAGGTGGCCTATGCGGCGGCCAAGGCCGGGCTGATGCACTTCACGCGGACCAGCGCCGTGATCCACGCGGCCGATGGCATCCGCATGAACTGCGTGGTACCGGGCCTGATGCACACGCCGCTGCTCGAAGGCCTGGCCGCCAAGTACGCCAAGGGCGACACCGAGGGTTTCATCGCGCACCGCAACAACCAGGTGCCGATGCGGCACATGGGCGACGGCTGGGACACCGCCCACGCCGCCCTGTTCCTGGCGGCCGACGAGAGCCGCTATGTCACCGGCACCGAGATCGTGGTGGACGGCGGCCTGGTGGCCGCCACGCGCTGACGGACCGCAGGACCCACCGCAGCGTGCCGGCCGCGGGCGGCACGCGACGCATTCCCCAAGAACAGGAGACAACACCATGCTGCGCAGAACCCTCATCCATGTCCTGGCCGCCGCCCTGGCGTGCACGCTGCCGACGCTGGCCGCCGCCCAGGCCTACCCCAGCCAGCCGGTGCGGCTGATCGTGCCGTTCGCGCCGGGCGGCGCCGTCGACCAGACCGCGCGCACCATCAGCAACACGCTGGGCGAGCGGCTGGGCCAGCCCATCGTGGTGGAGAACCGGCCTGGCGCCAGCGGCTCGCTGGGTGCGGGCGAATTGCGGCGCGGCAAGCCCGACGGCTACACGCTGCTGCTGGCGCTCGACTCGCAGGCCGTGAACCACCACATCGTCAAGAGCCTGCCGTTCGACACCTTCAAGGACTTCGACTACCTGAGCCTGCTGGTCACCACGCCCCAGGTGCTGGTGGTGCGCAACGAGCTGCCGGTGCAGAACCTCGACCAGCTGGTCGCCTACCTCAAGGCCCGGCCCGGCACGGCCTACGGCTCGGCCGGAACCGCCTCGGCCGGGCATGTGAACAGCGCGCAGCTGTCCATCGCCAAGGGCCTGCAGACCACGCACGTGCCGTACAAGGGGGCGGCGCCGCTGCTGGCCGACCTGCTCGGCGGGCACGTCGACTTCGCGTTCGCCGGGCTGTCGGTGATGCTGCCGCACATCCAGGCCGGCAAGATGCGGGCGATCGCGGTCAGCACGGCGGCCCGCTCGCGCCAGCTGCCGCAGGTGCCGGCCATGAACGAGCTGATCCCGGGCTTCGAATTCCCGACCTGGATCGGCCTGGTCGGGCCGACCGGCCTGCCGGCCGACGTGCGCGCGAAGATCCTGAAGGCCTTCCAGGAGACCATGCGCGATCCACAGGTCGCTGCGCGCTTCGCCGAGAACGCCTTCGACATCGTCAGCAGCACGCCCGAGGCGTTCACGGAGCGCGTGCGCAAGGACGACCAGGTCATGGCCGACCTCGTCAAGCGCAAGATCGTGGGCACCGACTGACGCCAACCCCTGCTTTGCAACCTCCACCGAACCCGACATGGCCCGCATCCCCTACGCCCGCCTGGACGACGACGCCGTCCGCCCCCTTGCCGAGCGCATCACCGCCGAGCGCGGCAGCGTGCTGCACCTGTACCAGATGCTGCTGCACAGCCCGCCCGTGGCGCAGGGCTGGCTGGGCTACCTGACGGCGATCCGCCAGCAGTCCAGCCTGCCCGGCGCCTTGCGCGAGCTGGTCATCATGCGCGTGGCGCTGGTCAATGGCGCGCCGTACGAGGCCGACCAGCACGCACCCATCGCGCGCCAGGAGGGCGTCAGCCAGACCAAGCTCGATGCGTTGGAGAGCTGGGAGGCCAGCGCCCTGTTCGATGCGACCGAGCGCGCCGTGCTGGCCTACACCGACGCGATGACGCGGCATGTGCATGTGGACGACGCGGTGTTCGCCGCGGTGGCGCAGTGCTTCGCGCCGCCGCTGCTGGTGGAGCTGACGGCGACGATCGCGGCCTACAACATGGTCTCGCGCTTCCTCGAGGCGCTGCAGATCCATTCGGACGACATGCGACCGTGAGCCGGGCCCGGGCGGCCGGGCTCAGCCTGCCTTCGGCAGCGTGATCCCCGGAAAGATCTTGATCACCGCCGAGTCGTCCTCGCCCGCATGCCCTGCGGTGGACGCCTGCATGAACATCTGGTGCGCCGTGGCCGCCAGCGGCAGCGGGAATTTGCTGGCGCGCGCGGTGTCCAGCACCAGGCCCAGGTCCTTGACGAAGATGTCCACCGCCGACAGTGGCGTGTAGTCGCCGGCCAGCACGTGGGCCATGCGGTTCTCGAACATCCAGCTGTTGCCCGCGCTGTGGGTGATGACCTCGTACAGCGCGGCCGCGTCCACGCCCTCGCGCAGGCCCAGGGCCATGGCCTCGGCCGCCGCGGCGATGTGCACGCCGGCCAGCAGCTGGTTGATGATCTTGACCTTGCTGCCCGCGCCGGCCTTCTCGCCCAGCCGGTAGACCTTGCCGGCCATGGCGTCGAGCACGCCGCCGGCCCGGGCGTAGGCGGCGGGCGTGCCCGCCGTCATCATGGTCATCTGGCCGCCCGCGGCCTTGGCGGCGCCGCCGGAGATCGGCCCGTCGATGTAGAGCAGGCCGAGCGCGGCCAGCCGCGCCTCGAGCGCGACCGACCAGTTCGGGTCGACCGTGGAGCACATCACGAACACGCTGCCGGGGGCCATGGCCGCCGCGGCACCGTTCTCGCCGAACAGCACGGCCTCGGTCTGCTGCGCGTTGACGACCACCGAGACCACCACGTCGCTGCCCTGCGCCACCTCGGCCGGGCTGGCGCAGGCCGTGCCGCCCTCGGCCGCGAAAGCTGCCGCGACACCGGGCCGCGCGTCGCACACGCGCAGTGCGTGGCCGTTGCGGCGCAGCGTGGCGGCGATGCCCGCGCCCATGGCGCCCAGGCCGATCAGTCCTACCGTCTCTTTGCTCATGTCGTCTCCTCGTTGTTCAGGCTTGCATCGGGATCGTCACCGGGCCGTCGTTGACCAGGTGCACCTGCATGTCGGCGGCGAAGCGGCCGGTGGCCACCTGCGGGTGCAGCGCACGGGCCCGGTCCACGAAATGTTCGTACAGCCGGCGCCCGTCCTCGGGTGCCGCGGCGCCGGAGAAGCCCGGCCGGTTGCCACTGCTCGTGTCGGCCGCCAGCGTGAACTGGCTGACCAGCAGCAGGCCGCCGCCCACATCCTGCACGCTGCGGTTCATCTTGCCGGCCTCGTCCGCGAAGATGCGCAGCCTGAGCACCTTGGCGAGCAGCCGGTCGGCCTGGTCCTCGGTGTCGCCACGCTCGGCGCAGACCAGCACCAGGAGGCCCTGGCCGATGGCGCCGATGGTCTCGCCTTCCACCGCCACATGGGCCTGGCGCACGCGTTGCAGCAGCAGTTTCATACGGGACAGCCCTTTTGGCACAACACTGGACAATGCCTGCGGCCACCTGCCAGCCCCGGCGACGGCGGGACTTTACGTCAACCTCCAACCCACAGCCATCCACGAGGCCCCATGAACACCAGCGCACCCAGGACCTACGGCCATCTGCACGCCGTCTCGACCGACGACGACATCCGCCAGGCGCGGGTGCACCTGGCCGCCGCCAACCGGCTGGCCGTGCACGACGGCCTGGAAGAAGGCATCGACAACCACTTCACGATGGTCGTGCCCGGCAGCACCGACCGCTTCCTCGTGCTGCCCTTCGGGCTGCACTGGTCCGAGGCGCGGGCCAGCGACCTGATCGTGTTCAACGAGGCGGGCGAAATCCTGGAGGGCAGCGGCAGCCTGGAGCTCAGCGCGCTGAGCATCCATGCCCCGCTGCACCGGATCACGGGCGCCAGGGTGGTGCTGCACACCCACCAGACCTGGGCGCTGGCGCTGAACATGCTGCAGGACAACCGGCTGCTGCCCGGCAGCCAGACCGCCGCCTTCCTCAGCAAGAACGTCGCCTACGACGACGGCTACACGGGTCTTGCGGCCGAACTGAGCGAAGGCGAGCGCCTGGCCCGCATCATCGGCGACAAGCACGTGCTGTTCATGAAGAACCACGGTGTGGTGGCCGTGGGCGACACCGTGGCCCAGGCCTACCGCCGGCTCTACCGGCTGGAGCGTGTGTGCAAGGCGCAGATGCTGGCCATGGCGACCGGCAGGCCGCTGGCGCTGCTGTCCGATGAGCTGGTCGCCAAGGTGGACAAGCCCAACCCCCACGACAGCCACCCGCGCGCAGAGCGCGAGGCACTCTACTTCGCGGCCATGATGCGGGTCTTGGACCGCACGAACCCGGGCTACGCGGAATGACGGCTTCTTGCCATTGATGTTTGGGGCGCGCATGCGGGGATGGCGCACTTGCCCTTGAAGCCGGTGCCGGCCGCATTGAACAGCGTGAGTACTTGCAGGCCTTGTAGGTGCTCGACGCCACCAGGATGGCGTCGCCACGCCCGCTGGACAGTCGCTGCTACCGAAGTTGGTGACGCTGGGTCGAACTTGATGTCGTCCACCACGCGCTGCCTGCGCGAGCGAGAACTGAGCTCATCGGTTCCCCTGGCGCAGAAGTGCGGCACGACGCGCCAGGCCGGTGTCGGTCAGGCGGTACTGCTGGCGGCTGCTGCGTGGCTTGTCCGGCACGGTCATGGCCACCAGCTCGGCAGCCAGTGCCGGCAGCAAATATCCGTCACGGAAGTTGTCCCTGTGCTTCAGGCCCAATGCCTGCTGAATGTCCGCCCGGCTCATCGCGCCCTCAAGCACCAGGACGAGCCGGTCCACTTCCTGGCCGACTTGCCCGGTGACTTGCCCGGTGACTTGCCCGGTGACTTGCCCGGCCACTCCCTTTGACACCCGGCCGGCAGGACCAGCGGCCAGTTCGGCTGGTCCCTGAAGGGCCGACAGGTACGCGGGCGAGAACGCAAACTCCATCGACCAGTCTCCTTCCGTGTACTCCAGATGTGGCAGCGGCGCACCGGCCAAACGGCAGGCATCGAAGATGCGCTGGATGCCGCGCCCCCAGGCCTCGATCTCGCCGGCACGGAAGAAGGCATTCGCGATCGTCGGGTTGAACGGGCGCGACGGGTGCGCCTGCAGCAGCCGCTCCACCGACCAGTGCTCCGGCAACTCGCCAGGGTTCCAGATGCGCAGCCGGTCGTCGTACACGCGGATCTGGATCGGTGCCCCCACCGCATAGTCGCGGTGGATCAGGGCATTCAGCAGCGCCTCGCGCAGCGCAGCCTCCGGCACCGGCAGCGTCTCCACGCGCTGCAGGCCCTCGTAGCTGATCACGGCCTTCAGGTACTTGGCCAGCAGCACCTCGACCGTGCGCTGCGCCTGCGCGAACAGATCGCCCTCGATCTGGTCGTGGTGGACCAGATCCGTGTCGCTGCGGAAGTAGCCCACCTTCACCGACGCGCCGATGAACCAGCGCTGCGGCGTGGCGTGGAACAGCAGGATGGCGGCACGCTTCAGGTAGGCGCCTTCCAGCAGGTTCAGCTTCTCGACCAGTGCGGCATCCGCCTCCTGCAGCGTGGCCGCGTCCAGGCGCTGGCTGCGCGCGGCCAGCTTGCGAAAGCGCGCGATGGCCTCGGTGGACAGGGCGGCCACCGCGACATGCGGCACCGGCACCGCATCCCAGGCGCGGCCCTGCTTGCGCAGCAGAAAGCGGTCCAGCGCCGCGCCCCGCAACTCCTGCTTGGTGCTGCCGCTGCGCACGTGGTATTCACCCTTGTAGCTGATCGGGCTGGGATAGGCCTCCACCAGGATCTCGATCAGCTCCTTGTCGCCCTCCTGCACGAGCCGCACATCGGCCACGATGCCCAGCACGTCGCGGATCTTGTTGGGCAGGTCTTCCAGCAGCCGGCCGGCGTTCTTCACGCCCACCGCCTCGCCGCGATCATTGCGGCCGATCACCAGCACGCCGCCCTCGGCATTGGCGAATCCGCAGAGCCAGCGCAGGTACTCGTCGCGCCACGACTCCTTCCACTCGACGTGCTGGTGTTCGCGGACGGTGGGCATGGTGGCCTCTTTTCTACGCTGGAAACAAGGTGCAGGCGTCCCGGCTGGTGCTCTTGGGCGAGCGCACGATGTGCAGCAGGTCAGCGTCGTCACCCTGTTTGGCCGGCGGCATACCGAAAGCCTCGAAGCGCTGCCAGAGGGCGTCGAGCAGGTCGACGCCCGTACCCTGCGCCGCGTCAGCCACCTTGAGCAGCAGCGAGCCCGAGCCGCAGGCCGGGTCGTGCACGGTCGTGTCGGGCGTGGTCGTCGCGGTACCGATACCCCGCACCTGGGCGATCACGCGCCTGACCTCGGCCGGCGTGTAGAACTGTCCTTTGCTCTTGCCACTTTCGGTGGCGAAGTGCTGCATCGGGTACTTGGACGCATCGCCGAGGATGTCGTCACCGTTGAAACGGGTCTTCGAGAAATCCAGCGCCTTGCTCTGGAAGATGGCCCCCAGGTCGGTGAGCGATGAATAGCGTTCGGATTTCTTGTGGGCCATCGGTCAGCTTGCAAATCGAGGGGCGAGGATACCTTCAGCCACCTTGACCGCGTGCGGATCGGGCCGGTACCTCACCTGCACGATATGGTGAGCGCGCCCTCCATCACCTGGCGCTCCTCGATCGCAGTGCACCGCCGGGACTTGCTGAAAGACGGCAGGAGTCGACGACCTCCCATGGTGACGTCGATCCCCTCTTCAGACCTGGGCGGCGCACCTCACTGGTCGTGGGGTGGCTCGACTGCCGCCACAGCCTGCCCACGGGGCATCAGGGCCAGCATGAGCCACCCACGATGTCCCCTCGTGCGTGAGAGCTCAAGTGGCCAGCGGCATTCCCTTGAGCAGCTTGTCCAGCGTGATCGGGTAATCGCGCACGCGCACGCCGGTGGCGTTGTAGATGGCGTTGGCCACCGCCGCGCCGACGCCGCAGATGCCGAGTTCCCCCACGCCCTTGGCCTTGAGCGGCGTGGACATCGGGTCGGTCTCGTCCAGGAACACCACCTCCTGGTGCGGGATGTCGGCATGCACCGGCACCTCGTAGCCGGCCAGGTCGTGGTTGACGAAGAACCCGCGCCGCTTGTCCACGGCCAGGTCTTCCATCAGCGCGGCGCCCACGCCCATGGTCATCGCGCCGATCACCTGGCTGCGGGCGGTCTTGGGGTTCAGGATGCGGCCGGCCGCGCAGACGGCCAGCATGCGGCGCACGCGGATCTCGCAGGTGGCCATGTCCACGCCCACTTCGACGAAGTGCGCGCCGAAGGTCGATTGCTGGGCCTTCTCCGACAGCGCCTTGTCGTACTCGATCTTGTCCTCGGCCACCAGCTCGCGGTCGGCCACGGCCTGCTTGATCGGCAGGCTGCGCCCGCCGACGACCACCTGGCCGTCGACGAACTGCGCCTGTTCGGCGTCCACGCCCAGCCGCTCGGCCACCTGCTTGCGCAGCGCCATGCATGCTGCATAGACGCCGGCCGTGGAGTTGGCTGCGCCCCACTGGCCGCCCGAGCCGCAGGACACGGGCAGCAGCGAATCGCCCAGCCGCACGGTGACGCGCTCCAGCGGCAGGCCCATGGTCTCGGCCGCGGTCTGCGCCAGGATGGTGTAGCTGCCGGTGCCGATGTCGGTCATGTCGGTGTCCACCGTCAGCTGGCCCTGGGTGTCCAGCCGCACGCGCGCGGCCGAGGTCTGCAGCATGTTGTTGCGGAACGCCGCCGCCACGCCCAGGCCGACCAGCCAGCGGCCGTCGCGCTGCTGGCCGGGCCGCGCCTGGCGCGCGTTCCAGCCGAAGCGCTCGGCGCCCTGGCGCAGGCATTGCGCCAGCTGGCGCTGCGTGAACGGGCGCGCGGGCTTCTCCGGGTCGACCTGCGTGTCGTTGAGGATGCGGAAGGCGATCGGGTCCATGCCCAGCCGCTCGGCCATCTCGTCCATGGCCACCTCCAGCGCCATCATGCCCGGCGCCTCGCCGGGCGCGCGCATGGCGTTGCCCTCGGGCAGGTCGAGCACCGCGAGCTTCATCGCCGTCATGCGGTTGGCGCCGGCGTACAGCAGCCGTGTCTGGTTCACCGCCGTTTCGGGCCCGCCGCCGGGCAGGTCGCCCGACCAGCTCTCGTGCGCGACCGCGGTCAGGCGGCCGTCCTTGCCCGCGCCCAGGCGGATGCGCTGGATGGTGGCGGGGCGGTGCGTGGTGTTGTTGGCGATCAGCGGGCGCTGCAGCGCCACCTTCACCGGCCGCTTGGCAGCGCGGGCGCCCAGGGCGGCCAGCACGGCGTCGGCCCGCACGAACAGCTTGCCGCCGAAGCCGCCGCCGATGAACGGCGAGATCAGGCGCACCTTGTCCTTGGGCATGCCCAGCGTGCGCGCGAGGTCGCCCACGCCCCAGTCGATCATCTGGTTGGCGGTCCACACGGTGAGCGCGCCGTCGTCGTTCCAGACCGCCAGCGTGGCATGCGGCTCCATCATCGCGTGCGACTGGTCCGGCGTGGTGTAGGTGCAGTCCAGCTGCACCGCGGCCGCGGCGTAGGCGCCGTCGAAGTCGCCGACGCTGGTCTCGGTGGGGCCGGTGTTCTCGTTGGGCTTGGGCGTCTTGGCGCTGTCCTTGACGAGCGACAGGTCGTAGGCGCCGCGGACGCTTTCGTAGCGCACCTGCACCAGTTCGGCCGCGGCGCGCGCCTGCTCGAAGGTCTGCGCCACCACCAGCGCGATGGCCTGGTGGTAGTGGTCGACCTGCGGGCCACCGAGCAGCTTGGCGGTGTTCATCTTGCCCTTGCCCAGCTTGCCGGCGTTGCGCGCGGTGACGACCGACAGCACGCCCGGCGCGGCCTGGGCCGCGCGGGTGTCCATCGATGCGATGCGCCCCTTGGCGATGCCGGCGCCCACGACCACGCCGTAGGCGATGTCGCCGGGCACCTCGTGGTGCTCGTAGGCGTAGGGTGCGGTGCCGGTGGTCTTGTACGGCCCGTCGATGCGGTTCAGCGGGCGGCCGACGACCTTGAGCTGGTCGATCGGGTTGGTGGTGGCGGGGGCTTCGAATTTCATGTGGTCTTCCCGGTTTCCATCAGCACATCGGAGAGCGTGCGTGCCACCAGTTGCGGCTTGAAGGCGTTGTGCTCGGTGGTGCGCGCGCCGGCCAGCAGCTGCGCCGTGAACGCGGCGGCGCCATTGGGCAGCGCCGCTTCGGCCGCCTCCATGCGCCAGGGCTTGTGCGCCACGCCGCCCAGCGCCACGCGCCCGCGGCCGTCTCGCTGCACGATGGCGGCCACGGAGACCAGCGCGAAGGCGTAGGAGGCGCGGTCGCGCACCTTGCGGTACTCGTGCCTGCCGCCCACCGGCGCGGGCAGCGTCACCGCGGTGATCAGCTCGCCGGGTTCGAGCGCCGTCTCGCGCTGCGGCGTGTTGCCGGGCAGCCGGTGGAAGTCGGCGATCGGGATGGTGCGCGTGGCGCCGCTGGGCTGCACGGTCTCCACCGTCGCGTCCAGCACCCGCATGGCCACGGCCATGTCGCTCGGGTGCGTGGCGATGCAGGCCGTGCTGGTGCCGACGATGGCGTGCTGGCGGTTGATGCCGTCCATGGCCGCGCAGCCGCTGCCCGGCTTGCGCTTGTTGCAGGCCTGTGCGGTGTCGTAGAAGTAGGGGCAGCGCGTGCGCTGCAGCAGGTTGCCCGCCGTGGTGGCCTTGTTGCGCAGCTGGCCCGAGGCGCCCGCCAGCAGCGCGCGGGACAGCACGGCGTAGTCCTTGCGCACGCGGGCGTCGGCCGCCAGATCGGTGTTGCGCACCAGCGCGCCGATGCGCAGGCCGCCGCCGGATGCCGGCTCGATGCGGTCCAGCGCCAGGCCGTTCACGTCGATCAGGTGCGGCGGCGTCTCGATCTGCAGCTTCATGAGGTCGACGAGGTTGGTGCCCCCGGCGATGAAGCGTGCGCCCGGCGTGCGGGCCGCGGCCGCTGCGGCTTCGGCGGGGCTGCGGGCGCGTTCGAAG
Organism: Pseudorhodoferax sp. Leaf274; assembly: GCF_001422445.1. Taxonomy (GTDB): domain Bacteria; phylum Pseudomonadota; class Gammaproteobacteria; order Burkholderiales; family Burkholderiaceae_C; genus Pseudorhodoferax. Next base: position 139,344 of record NZ_LMNA01000026.1, on the reverse strand, counting down.
GTGAAGGCCTTCATGACCGGGCTCCGGCCACTTCCGTGATCGCCTCGACGATGTTGGAGTACGCCCCGCAGCGGCAGATGTTGCCGCTCATGCGCTCGCGCAGTTCCTGGGCCGACAGCAAAGGCTTGGCGTTCAGGTCGGCGCTCACGTGGCTCGGAATGCCGGCGCGCACCTCGTCGATCACGGCCACGGCCGAGCAGATCTGCCCTGGCGTGCAGTAACCGCACTGGTAGCCGTCGTGCTTGACGAAGGCTGCCTGCATCGGGTGCAACTGCTTGGGTGTGCCCAGGCCCTCGATGGTGGTCACGCTGCCGCCTTCGTGCAGCAGCGCCAGCGACAGGCAGGCGTTGATGCGTCGCCCGTCGGCGATGACGGTGCAGGCGCCGCACTGGCCGTGGTCGCAGCCCTTCTTGCTGCCGGTCAGGTGCAGGTTCTCGCGCAGCAGGTCGAGCAGCGTGGTGCGGGTGTCCAGTTCCACGGTGTGGGGCTGGCCGTTCACTGTCAGCGTGAGGCGGTGCAGGGGCATGGCACCGGCAGCCGGCCGGGCCGCGGCCGGTGTCGCCGGCCCAGCGGCGTGGGCGCCGCCCGCGGCCACGCCGGCCGCGCTGGCCAAAAGCAGGTTGCGCCGCGTGAGCGCGAGGTCGCAGTCTGCGCCGGGGGCGCAGGTGTCGGATGGTTGCATCGTGGGGCTCCTGCCGCGCGCCGACATGGCACGCGGGATGTTGTGCCGTGAGCGTCGCGCAAGGATGCGCCGGGCACAGCCGGCCGACACGGCGCGCTGGCGTAGGCAGCGGCCGACGGCGAGAGGGCGTGCGCGCCCTGGCAAGGCCCCTTGCAATCGTGCGCGGGCGACCCCATGCTTGTGTCCGATCACCCCTCGATGGGAGCACCATGGACTTCAAGGACTACTACAGTGCATTGGGCGTGGCCAGGACGGCTTCGGACGACGAGGTCCGCAAGTCCTACCGCAAGCTCGCCCGCAAGTACCACCCCGACGTCAGCAAGGAGGCCGACGCCGAGCAGCGCATGCGCGAGGTCAACGAGGCCTACGACGTGCTGCGCGACAAGGACAAGCGCGCCGCCTACGACGCGCTGGCCGAACGCGTGGCCAGCGGCCAGGCGGGCCCGCACGCCGGCGCCGGCGGGCAGGGCTTCACGCCGCCGCCGGGCTGGGACCAGGGCTTCGACTTCCAGCGCAGCGGCGGCGGCCCCGCCGACGACGCGGACTTCAGCGACTTCTTCTCCTCGCTGTTCGGCGCCGCCCAGCGCCGCCAGGCCGGCCAGCGGCAGGCGCGCATGCGGGGCGAGGACCAGCACGCCGCCATCGAGATCGACGTGGCCACCGCCTTCCGTGGCGGCGAGCGCACCCTGCAGCTGCGTGCGCTGGAGATGGACGCGCAGGGCGAGCCGCAGTTCGTGCAGCGCACGCTGCAGGTGCGCATCCCCGCGGGCGTGCGGCCCGGCCAGTACATCCGGCTCGCGGGCCAGGGCCTGCCGGGCCACGGCGGCGAGCCGGCCGGCGACCTGTTCCTGGAGGTGCGCATCGCGCCTGACGCACGCTACCGCGTGGAAGGCAACGACCTGACCATGCGCCTGCCCGTGACGCCGAGCGAAGCGGCGCTCGGCGCCCAGGTGCGGGTGCCGCTGCCGGCCGGCGGCGAGGTGGAGGTCAGCGTGCCGCCCAACTCGCGCGGCGGACGCAGGCTGCGCCTGAAGGAGCGCGGCTTCGCGGCCAAGCCACCCGGCCACCTCTACCTGGAGCTGGAGATCGCGCTGCCACCGGCCGATTCCGCCGCCGCCCGCGCCGCCTACGAAGCCCTGGCCCAGGCCGGCACGGGCTTCGACCCGCGTGCCCACCTCGCCACCGCAGGAGCCTGAACATGCCCATCCGTCAAACCACGGTGTCCATCGTGCAGTGCGTGCCGGTGGACGACGACCATCCACTGCGCGCCGACGAGCTCGCGCGCGCCGTCGGTGACCGCCTGGAGTGGGTGCTGGAGCTGGTGGAGGCCGGCGTGATCGCGCCGACCGCACCCGAGGCGCCGCGCGCGCAATGGTCGTTCCCGAGCGAGGCGCTGCACGGCGCGCTGCAGGCGCGGCGCCTGCAGCGCGACTTCGACGTGGGCGTGGACGCCGCCGCGCTCATCATCGACCTGCAACGCGAGGTGCGGCGCCTGCGCGGCCTGCTGGGCAGCCGCTGACCGCGCCGGGCGCCCGGCGCGCCACGGCCACGCTCACCCCGCCGCCTCGGGCGGCCGGTCGTTCTCGATCCAGACCTTGGTCGCGCCGCCCACGCGCGAGAGCTGCATGTGGTACTCGTAGCGCGTGGGGTGGTACAGCCCGGTCAGGAACTGCACCGGCCGGCCGGCCGTGTCGAAGGCCACGCGCGCCACGCGCAGCAGCGGCGTGCCGGGCGGCACGCGCAGGGCCTGCGCCACGTGCAGGTCGGCCAGGGCGGCGCCCAGCGTCTGCTCGGCCGATTCCACCTGCACGCCATGCTGCTCCAGCGCCACCAGCATCGGCACGTCCTGCAGCGTGGGCTTGTCCACCGCGTCGGCCAGGTCGGGCGGCAGGAACACCTCGGTGTAGGCGATGGGCTGGCCCTTGAACTTGCGCACGCGCACGACCTTGAGCACGCGGCTGCCCGGCGGCACGCGCAGCGCCTCGGCCGCGTGCGAGGGCGCGGGCAGCAGGCGCCGCTCCAGCACCGCCACGCGCGTGCGCAGGCCCATGTTGACGATGTTGTCCAGCAGGCCGCCGCGCAGCCGCAGGTGCCCGGGCGGCTCGGCCTGCGTGGCCGGCAGCGTGCCCTTGCCGCGCAGGCGCACGACCAGGCCCTCCTCCTCCAGCCGGGCCAGCGCGGAACGGATGGTCACCCGCGCCACGCCGAACTCCTCGGCCAGCTGGCGCTCGCCGGGCAGCGGCAGCCCGCGCTCGTAGACGCCGGTCTTGAGGCGTTCGCGCAGCACCAGCCGCACCTGGTGGAAGCGCGGCAGGGGTGCGTCGGGGGCGGTCATGGGGCCACTGTACGCGGCCCGGCGGCTCACCCGTACCGCTTGCCCTGCGCCAGCATCTCGGGCGTGCCGATGAGCTCGTTCAACTGGTCGAACTGCAGCATCTGCGGCCACCAGGGTTCGGTCGTGCCGTGCGTGCGCAGGCTGGCCAGGTAGCCCTGCAACGCGAAGCTCAGCGCACGCACCGTGCCACCCGGGAAGATGGCGATGCGGTAGCCCAGGGCCTGCAGCTCGGCCGCGGGCAGGATGGGCGTCTTGCCGCCTTCCACCATGTTGGCCAGCATGGGCGCGCGCGGCGCCAGGCGCTCGAGGGCCGTGGCCATGTCGGCCGGTGTGCGCAGGGCTTCGACGAACAGCACGTCGGCGCCGGCGTCGGCATAGCGGTCCGCACGGTCGAGGGCGGCGTCCAGGCCCTCGACGGCCACCGCGTCGGTGCGGGCCACGACCAGCGTGTCGGCGCTGCGGCGCGCGTCCACGGCCGCGCGGATCTTGCCGGCCATCTCGGCCGCGGGGACCAGCGTCTTGCCGTCCAGGTGGCCGCAGCGCTTGGGGCTGGTCTGGTCTTCGAGCTGGATGGCGCTGGCGCCGGCGCGTTCGAGCAGGCGCACCGTGCGCTGCACGTTCAGCGCGTTGCCGAAGCCGGTGTCGGCATCGACGACGAGGTGCAGGTCCACGCGCTCGCGGATGCTGCCCGCCACGTGCGCCACGTCGTCCAGCGACAGCAGGCCGATGTCGGGCCGGCCGAAGCGCGTGTAGGCGATGCTGGCGCCCGACAGGTAGGCGGCATCGAAGCCGGCCTGCTGCACCAGCAGCGCGGAGAAGGCGTCGTAGACGCCGGGGGCGGTGACGATGTCCGGCGACTGCAGCCGGTTCTTGAGCGAGGTCATGCGGTGGGTGTGGCGGCGCGCTGGGCAGCCAGGCGTTGGGCGAGATGGGGCACCAGGCCGCCGGCGCGGACCATGGCGATGAGGTGGGCGGGCGGCGCCACGCAGGCCAGCGGGCGGCCGCTGCGGTGGTCGTGCACGGTGGCGTTGTCCAGGTCGCAGGCCACGGGCGACCCGGCCGCGACCGTGGGGGCCTCGGCGCAGACCAGCAGCGGCAGGCCCAGGTTGAAGGCGTTGCGGTAGAAGATGCCCGAGAACGACTGCGCGACCACGCAGGCGATGCCCAGGTGGCGCAGCACCTCGGCCGCCTGCTCGCGCGAGGAGCCCGCGCCGAAGTTGCGGCCCGCGAACAGGATGTCGCCGGCGCGCGCTTCGGCGGCGAAGCGCGGCTCCACCGATTCCAGGCAGTGCTGCGCGATCCCGGCGATCGGCAGCTTCATGTAGCGGCCCGGTGCCAGCAGGTCGGTGTTGAGGTCGTCGCCGAACAGCCAGGCCTGGCCGGTGGCGGGAAGCAGGTCGTGGCTCACTGCAGCATCTCCCGCGGATCGGCCACGCGGCCGGCGACGGCCGAGGCGGCCACGGTCCAGGGCGAACCCAGGTAGATCTGCGCCTGGGCCGAGCCCATGCGGCCCTTGAAGTTGCGCGCCGTGGTGCTGATGGCCACGGTGTCGTCGCCGAAGGTGTGCTCGCCGTAGCCGGCGCAGGCGCCGCAGCCCGTGGGCAGCAACTTGGCGCCGGCGTCCGTCAACGCGGCCAGGGTGCCTTCGGCCTGGGCCTGGTGCTGGTCCTGCAGGCTGGCCGGTGCCACCAGCAGCCGCACGCCGCGCGCGACCTGGCGGCCGCGCAGCACCTGGGCGGCCATGCGCAGGTCCTCCAGCTTGGCGCCGGTGCAGGCACCCACGTAGGCGAGGTTGATCGCGGTGCCGGCCAGCGCATCCACGTCGTGCCCGCGTGCCGGGCTGTGCGGCTCGGCCACCTGGGGCGGCAGCGCGGCGGCATCGAAGCGGTGTTCGGCCAGCAGGGGGGCGCCGGGGTCGGTGTGCCAGGGGGCGGTGTCCACCTCCAAGGCGCCGGCCTGCGCCAGCCAGGCCCGCGTGGTCTCGTCGGGCGCCACCAGGCCGGCCTGGCCGCCCAGTTCGGCCGTCATGTTGGCCAGCGTCATGCGCTCCTGCATGGGCAGGGCCTGCACCGCGCTGCCCGCGTACTCGACGGCCTGGTACTGGCCGCCCTCCATGCCGAAGCGCCGGCACAGGTACAGCATCATGTCCTTGGCCGAGACGCCGTGCGCGAGCCGCCCGTCCCACACCATGCGGATGGTGTGCGGCACCTGCAGCCAGATCTCGCCGGTCACGAGCACGCCCAGCATGTCGGTCGCGCCGACGCCGAACATGTAGGCGCCGAAGGCCCCGCCCGTGGGCGAGTGGCTGTCGCCACCCACCGCGAACATGCCGGGGCGCAGGTAGCCCTTCTGCGGCACGACCACGTGGCAGATGCCCTCCATGTCGTGGAAGCGGGCCACGCCGGCCTCGCGCACCCAGTCGCGCGCGATCTGCACGATGGCGCGGCTGTCGGCGTCGTGCGCGGGCACGTAGTGGTCGGTCACCACCACCACCTTGGCGGGGTCCCACACCCTGGCGCCGAGCTCGTCCAGCTTGGGCTTGACGCGGCGCGGCCCGCCCGAGTCGTGCATCATGGCCAGGTCGACCTTGCAGGTCACGGTCTCGCCCGGCGTCACGTGCGGCAGGCCGGCGGCGCGGGCCACCAGCTTTTGCGCCAGCGTCTGCGGTGTGCTGGCGGCGTTCATTCGACGGTCGCGCCCGAGGCCTTGATGATTTGGGCCCAGTCCTGCACGTCCTGCGCCACGAACTTCGCGAACGCCTCGGGCGTCATGTCGACGGCGCTGGCGGCCTCGGTGTGCATGCGCTCCTGGTAGGCAGGCGACTCCACGGCCTTCTTGACCGCGGCATAGAGCTTGTCGGTCACGTCCTTGGGCATCTTCGCCGGGCCGAACAGGCCGAACCAGGCCTGCGACTCGAAGCCCTTGACCGTCTGCGCCAGCGGCGGCACGCCCGGGAACTGCGGCAGCGCCGCCTTGCTGCTGACGCCCAGCAACTGGATGCTGCCGGTCTTCTGGTGCGGCAGCACGTTGACGGTGCTCGCGAACATCAGGTCCACCGTGCCAGCCAGCACGTCGGCCAGTGCCGGGCCCGTGCCCTTGTACGGCACGTTCACGATGTCCGTGCCGGTGGCCATCTTGAACTGCTCGCTGGCCAGGTGCAGCGAGGAGCCCTGGGCGCCGATCGCGAAGTTCAGCTTGCCAGGGTTCTTCTTGGCGTAGGCGATCAGCCCGGCGGTGTCGTTGAAGGGCAGGCCCTTGCGCGCGACCAGCACGCTCGGCACCTTGGCCACCATGGTGATCGGCGTGAAGTCCTTGACCGGGTCGAAGCCCAGGTTCTTGTACAGCGTGGCGTTGATGGTGTGCCCCGTGAAGCTCATCAGCAAGGTGTTGCCGTCCGGCGGCGCCTTGGCGACGAAGCTGGCCGCGATGTTGCCGCCGGCGCCGGCGCGGTTCTCGACCACCACCGGCTGCCCCAGCGTGTCGCCCACCATGCGGCCGATCACGCGGGCCAGCGTGTCGGTGGTGCCGCCGGCCGGGCTGCCGACGACGATGGTGATGGGGCGGCCCTGGGCCGTGGCGGTGAGCGGGGCCGTGGCCGTGGCGGCCAGCAGCAGCGCGGCCAGGGTGCCGCGGCGGGTGAGCAGGGATCGCATCTTGTCTCCGGGTGTGGGGGAATGCGCGCATGCTAGGCATGCCCGGCCCGGGATTCAATGGAACCTGCTGGTCCTGTCGTGCGGACCAGTGGTCGACTTGGCGCCGCGGCTCAGGCGGCCCGGCCGACCAGCGCCACCGCGAACACGAGCGTGCCCAGCGCCAGGTTCAGCGCGACCAGCTGGCGCACCGTGCCCAGTTGCGCGCCGGCCTGCGGCCACTGCTTGTCGGCCACGGCACGGCGCATGCGCGGGAACACGCGGCCGCGGATGAAGCCGTAGACCACCGTCATCACCAGCGCCAGCGTGAACATGGCGTGGATGCGCCAGTGCGCGCCGCGGAAGCCGCCGACGGCCATGAACATGGCCAGGCCGCTGATCCACAGCGCGGCCAGCGCGATGTCCACGCCGCGCAGGAAGCGGCCCAGCGCCTGCGCCATGAACGGCAGGCGCAACGGCGGCTCCAGCACGGCCGCGGCGGCCGGCCGCACGGCCAGGTGCATGGTGGCCATGCCGCCCACCCAGAAGGCGGCGGCGGCCACGTGCACGAAGAGGAGGAGGGCGTAGGTCGTGGGGTTCATGGGGCGATGATCGCGCATGCGTCGGCGGCGCCCCTGGCGACGGCCGGTTCGCGCACGGGGGGCAGGGCCATCGGGGCCATTACCATCCCCGGCTGTCGTTCGCCCGAGGGTCTCCATGGCGCTGTTCCGCCGTCTTTCCGCTCTGTTCCTGTGCGTGGCGCTGGCCGCGCCCGTCCTCGCCCGCACCGAGGCGGCGCCGCGCCCCGTCACGCCGCGCGGCGCGCTCGGCGCGGACGAGCAGAACCACATCGCCGTGTTCAAGGCGGCATCGCCCTCGGTGGTCAACATCACCTCGCTCGGCCTGGAGCGCGAGCTGTTCTCGCGCAACGTGCAGCAGGTGCCGCAGGGCACGGGCACGGGCTTCGTCTGGGACGTGCAGGGCCACATCGTCACCAACTTCCATGTGATCCAGGGCGCCAGCGGCGCGCGCGTGACGCTGGCCGACCAGAGCCACTACGCGGCCAGGCTGGTCGGCGTGTTCCCCGACCGTGACCTGGCCGTGCTCAAGATCGACGCCCCGGCCGGCCTGCTGCGCCCGCTGCCGATCGGCACCAGCGCCGACCTGCAGGTCGGCCAGGCGGTCTATGCCATCGGCAACCCCTTCGGCCTGGACCAGACGCTGACCACGGGCATCGTCAGCGCCCTGAACCGCGAGATCGAATCGGTCACGCGGCGCACCATCCGCGGCGCGATCCAGACCGACGCCGCCATCAACCCCGGCAATTCGGGTGGCCCGCTGCTCGATTCGGCGGGCCGGCTGATCGGCGTCAACACCGCCATCTACAGCCCCTCGGGCGCCAGCGCCGGCATCGGCTTCTCGATCCCGGTGGACGAGGTCAACCGCATCGTGCCGCGGCTGGTGCGCGACGGCCGCTTCGTGCGGCCCGCGCTGGGCGTGGCCTATGCCGCGCAGCCCTTCAACCGCGCGCTGGGCCTGCCGCGCGGCGTGCCCATCCTGCGCGTGCAGCCGGGCAGCCCGGCGGCGCAGGCGGGTCTGCGCGCCTTCACGCGCGGCGAACGCGGCATCAACGCGGGCGACGTGATCACCGCCATCGACGGCGAGGCCGTGGCCAGCCCCGACGACGTGCTGAACCTGCTGGAACGGCACCAGGCCGGCGACCGCGTCGAACTCACGCTGTGGCGCGGCGGCAGCACGCGCACGGAGCGCGTGACGCTGGCCGCATCCGAGGAATGAACATGCACACCCCTTCCGCCCCCAGGACCTGGATGCGCCGGGCGGCACTGGCGCTGTGCGCGGCGCTGGCCACGGCCGCCGTGGCACAGGACTGGCCGCAGCGCCCGGTGCGCATCGTCGTGCCGTTCGCGGCGGGCTCCTCGCCCGACATCCTGGCGCGCATCGTCAACGACAGGCTGGGCCCGCTGCTGGGCCAGCCGCTGGTCGTGGACAACAAGCCCGGCGCCGGCGGCAACACCGGCACCGACCTGGTGGCCAAGGCGGCGCCGGACGGCCAAACCTTCCTGCTCTCGGTCAACGCGCCGCTGGTCTACAACACCGTGCTGTTCAAGCGCCTGCCCTACGACCCGTTCACCGACCTGGTGCCGGTGTCGCTGGCCGCGACCACGCCCAACGTCTGCGTGGCCACGCCGGGCATGGGCGTGGCCTCGGTCAAGGACTGGCTGGCCGCGCTGCGGCGCAACCCGGGGCAGTACAACTTCGCGTCCACCGGCAACGGCTCCATCGCCCACCTGGGCGTGGAACTCGTCAAGCTGCGCACACAGTCGTTCGCGGTGCACATCCCCTATGCGTCCTCGGCCCAGGCCGCCACGGCCATGCTGCAGGGCGATGTGCACTTCGCCTGCCTGCCGCCGGTGTCCGTGATGCCGCAGGTGCAGGCCGGCAAGCTGGTGGCGCTGGCCGTGACCTCGGCCGAGCGCTCGGCGCTGCTGCCCGAGCTGCCCACGCTGCGCGAAGCCGGCCTGCCCGACATCCAGGCCGTGCCCTGGTTCGCCTACATGGCGCCCAAGGGCACGCCGGCGGCCATCGTGCAGCGCATGGGCCAGGCGATTGCCGAGGTGCTCAAGGAGCCGGAGACCCGGCGCCGGCTGGCCTCCGCCTACTTCGACCCCGTGGGCAGCACACCGCAGGAGCTGGCCGATTTCATGCTGAAGGAGCTGCGGCTGTGGCGCCCCGTGATCGAGCGCGCCGGCCTCAAGCCGAGCGACTGACCTGGACCGACAACTCAGAGGAGACGACATGCAGGAAACCACCATCACCGTGACCACGCGCGACGGTATCGCGCTGCAGACCTGGCGCTGGGCGCCCGAGGGCACGCCGCGCGCGGCCGTGCAGCTGCAGCACGGCCTGGGCGAGCATGCCGGCCGCTACCGCCGCTTCGGCGAGGCGCTGGCCGGCGCGGGCTATGTGGTCTACGCGCCGGACGGGCGCGGCTCCGGGCGCAGCGCGGCCGGCGCCTACGGCCGCTGGGGGCGCGACGGCTGGCCCGGCTGGGTCGACGATGTCTGGCAACTCAACCAGCACATCCGCGCCGGGCACCCGGGCCTGGCGCTGGGCCTGATCGGGCACAGCATGGGCTCGTTCGCCACGCAGCAGTTCCTGCTCGACCACTCTGCCGACGTGCAGGCCGCGGTTTTGCTGGGCACGAGCGAGCCGGCCGGCATCGCGGCCATGCTGAGCGCCGAGGCGCCGATGGACCTGAGCTCGCTGAACCAGGGGTTCGAACACCGCACGGGCTACGAGTGGCTGAGCCGCGACGACGCCGAGGTGGACAAGTACTGCGCCGACCCGGCCTGCGGCTTCCTGCCCGAGCCGTTCCAGGGCATGGCCACGCTGGCGCGCGCGGCCGATCCGGCGGAGCTGGCACGCGTGCGCAAGGACCTGCCCATCCTGCTGCTCTCGGGCGACGCCGACCCCATCGCCGGGCCCGGCGGTGCGGCCGTGCAACTGGTCGGCCAGCGCTACCGGGACGCCGGGGTGCGCGACGTGGAGGTGGTGCTCTACCCCCAGGCGCGGCACGAGCTGCTCAACGAGACCTGCCGCGACGAGGTGACGGCACGCCTGCTGGCGTTTCTGGACGGCAAGCTTGCGCGGTGAGGCTGTTCAGGGCCCGGCCGCGCGCAGGATGCGGTCGGCCAGGCCCGCGTAGTCGCCATCGAAATGGTGGTTGCCCTTGATCGTGACCACCTGGGCCTGCGCCGGCCCGAGCTGCGGGCACAGCGAGCGCTTCTCCTCGCTGCCGTGCACGCACAGCGTGTGCGCGGCCTGCAGTTTCTGCGCCTCGGGCAGCACCGGCTTGTCGCCGCTGGGCCCCAGCCAGTTGCTGACGTGGAACTCGAACGAGGCCTTCTCGGCCGGCGCCAGCAGCACCGACAGGCGCACCGCGGCGCGCGTGCGTTCGGGCAGGCGGTTCAGCGCGAAGGGCAGCACGTCGGCGCCCTGCGAGAAGCCGATCAGGATCACCTCGCTGCGCTGCCAGCGCGCGGCGTAGTAGCGCACCAGCCTGTCGAGGTCCGCCGCCAGGCCCTCGGGCGTGCGCCGGCTCCAGAAGTAGCGCAGCGAATCGAAGCCGGCCACCGGCACGCCCTGGCGCGCCAGGGCGGCCGCGATGTCCTTGTCGATGCCGGCCCAGCCGCCGTCGCCCGACAGCAGCACGGCGAAACGCTTGCCGGCCTGCTGCGTGGGCACTTCCACCACGGGCAGGTCGGCCAGCTGGGCGGGAGCGGCCTCCAGCGCCGGCCGCTGCGCGGCGATCGCGGCCGCGGCGGCGTCGAAGCTCGCGAGCTGGCGCGCCTGCGGCACCTGGGCGACGAAGGCCTGGGCCGCGGCGGCGTCGCAGGCGGCCGCGGGTGCCGGGGCCGGGGCGGCCATCCAGGGGATGCCGATGGCCACGGGCGCCATGTCCACGGCCGGTCCGGCACCGGCCACACGCCAGCTGAGCTTGTTGACCGCGCACAGTGGCGGCTGCACGACGAGCCGCGGGCAGAAGCCGGCTGTCAGCAGCGCGCCGAACGAGCCGGCCGGCGCCTGCGCGACCATGCCGTAGGCATAGGCCGCATAGTCGCCCGCGCCGACCACCGTGCTTTCGAAGTAGGCCGGCAGCTTGAGCATGGCCTGGATGTGGCGCGCGAGGTTCTCGAAGTCACCGCCCGCGTAGCCGCACTTCTCCTTCTGCGCACGCACCTTGGCCTGGTAGGCGGCCATGGAGACCTCGGCCACCATCGCGCCACCGGCCAGCAGCCGGCTGCGCATGGCCTGTTCCTGGGGCGACGCTGCAGCGCCCTCGACCAGCAGCAAGGCGAACTGGCGCACCGGCCCGCTGGGCGAGTGCACCTGCACGCGCTCGAACTGGCCGTGCGTGATGCTCTGCACCGGCGGCGGGTTCTGTGCGCTGGCTGCGCCGGCGGCGAGCAGCAGCGCGAGGGATAGCGCGGATTTCATTTGGACACGACCCCCTTCACACCACCGCCGATCAGCGTGGCGACATCGGCCAGCACCAGCACCGGCTCCAGCCCGCCCGGCGCGGCCAGGTAGCGCGCCTCCCACACGGGTTCGAACTTGTCCTTGAAGCTGTGCAGGCCGCGGAAGTTGTAGAAGCGCTCGCCGTGCTCGAACAGCAGCCGGCCGATGCGTTGCCAGCGCGGCGCGCGCCGGCGTTCGGCCATGCCGGCCATGGGCGCCATGCCCAGGCCGAAGCGCTGGTAGCCCTCGGCCTGCAGGTGCAGCATGGTCTTGGCGAACAGGTAGTCCATGGTGCCGGGGGGGGCGTCGGGCAGGTAGCGCATGAGGTCGATGCTGGCCTCCTCCTTCTGGCCCGTGACCAGCAGGTTGGCGAAGGCGATGACGGCCCCCTCGCGCCGCACCACGGCCACGGGCAGGCGGCGCAGGTAGGCGTCGTCGAAGCGGCCGACGGAGAAGTTCTTCTCGCGCGCGCTCTGCTTGCGCATCCAGGCATCGGAGACGGCGCGCAGCGCGGGCAGCAGCGGTGCCACGCCCTCCGGCGGCACCACCTCGAACACCAGGCCCTCGCGCTCGCCGCGGTTCACGCCCGAGCGCAGGTTGGCGCGCTTGGCGCCCTTGAGGTTGAACTCGGGCAGCGGCACGTGCGCGTACTCGCCGAGCTTGAAGGCCTGCAGCCCGCAGTCCAGGAACAGCGGCAGCATGGACGGGCGCACCTGGTAGAAGGCCGGCCGCCCGCCATGCGCGTTGGCATGCTCGATGAAGCGCCAGACCAGGTCGGCCCATTCCTTGCGCTCGCCGACCGGGCCGAACAGCGCCACCCACGAGCGGCCCTGCTTGCCGTACATGAGGAAGCTCTTGCCCGAGGGCGAGAACATCAGGTTCTTGTCGCCCACCAGCGCGAAGCAGCCGGCCGCGCTGGGGCTGGCGCGCACGATGGCGGCGGCGCGCTCGATCTCCTCCAGGCTGGGCGGCGCCACCGCGCCGGCCGGCGGTCGCATGAGCTGCCACAGCCCGACGGCCAGCGCGAACAGCGCCACGCCCAGCAGGGCGCGCAGCGAGCGCGGCGCCTGCGCATCGAGCTCGAACTGCCACCACAGGCGGTTGCTGTAGGCCACCTCCTGGTAGGCGAAGAACAGGATCCAGACGCAGGCCGCTAGCACGCCGCCCACGGCCAGCAGCCAGCCCGGCTCCAGCCGCTGCGCGAACAGCGAGGACGGCCGGTCGAACTGGCGGCGCGACAGCACCAGAAGCACCGCCAGCGCCGACAGCAGCGCCGCCTCGCCCCAGGCGATGCCCTTGGGCAGCGCCAGCAAGCCGGCCACGATGGACAGTGCCAGCGCCGCCCACCAGGAGGCATCGAGCCGGTGCAGCAGGCCGCGCGCGACCAGCAGCAGGCCCAGGCCCGCCACGCTGCCGAGGAAGTGCGCGGCCTCCACCACCGGCAGCGGCACGTTCAGCGACTCCAGCAGCAGCTGGCTGTCTTCGGTGAACGGCGTCACGCCCGAAACCAGCAGCCACAGGCCGGCCACCAGGGTCAGCGCCGCCAGCAGCCGGGGGCTCAGGCGCGCGGCCGCGCGCACGGCGGGCGCTGCCGCGCGGCCCACCTGCGCGCCCACGCCGGTGCGCAGCTCGAAGCCGGCCAGCAGCGCCGTGGCCAGCACCAGCGGCAGCACGTAGTACAGCGCGCGGTACAGCAGCAGCGCGCCCAGCATGGTCTCGGTCGGCAAATAGGGGCCGCTGGCCAGCAGCATCACGGCCTCGAACACGCCGATGCCGCCCGGCACATGGCTCAGCAGGCTGGCGCTGATGGCGATCGCGTAGAACGCCAGGAAGGTCGGCAGCGGCAGGTCCGAGGTGGGCAGCAGCACCCACAGCGCCAGCGCCGAGGCGCCAAGTTCCACGGCGGAGATCGCCAGCTGGCGCAGCGCCAGCGGCAAGGGCGGCAGCCGCAGCGTCCAGCGGCCGGCGATCTGCAGCACGCGCTGGCGTGCGCACAGCCACAGCAGCACGGCCACGCCGGCCAGCAGCGCCACGGCGGCCAGGCGCAGCACCAAGGCCGGCAGGTGCAGCAGCCGCGCCACGTCGGGCGCGCCCCACAGGAGTGCGAGCGCGCCGAACACCGACATGCCGAGCAGGAAGGCGCTGGCGTTGAAGGCCACCACCTGGGCGATCTTGGCCGGTTCCACGCCGGCCGCCGCGAACAGGCGCATGCGCACGGCGCCGCCGGTCAGCGTGCCGAGGCCGATGGTGTTGCCCAGCGCATAGGCCACGAAAGAGGTCAGCAGCAGCATGCCCCGCGCGACCTTCGCCTGCGCATAGGCCAGCGCCGAGGCGTCGTAGCCCGACAGCGCGAGGTAGCTGGCGGCCGTGAGGGCCAGCCCCGCCAGCACCTGCAGCGCAGGCGTGCCGTGCACGGCGTTCATGATCTCGGCGTAGCGCACCTCGCGCAGCAGGCCGTGCAGCGCAAAGCCCACCAGCAGCATCAGCACCGCCGCCGTGGCCCCGATGACCCAGGGCTGCCAGCGCTGCAGCGCATCGCGCAGCCAGGGGGCCGGTGGCTTGAGCCCGGCCTGCTGGGCAGGGTCGGGCAATGGCGCGGTGTGGGCGGTGTTCGACATGGATGTTCGAAAACTATAGCCACGCGGGCCCGGGGCCACGCGGCGCCGAAGGCCTCATCTTCTGTGTGTCTTTGTGTCGCGTCCCTGTAAGGTGCGTGCATTCCTCCCTGCACACCCACCGCATGAACCCCGAAGACCTGCAGCGCCTGACCACGCTGGCCATGCCCTACGGCCGCTACAAGGGCACCGTGATCGCCGACCTGCCCGGCAACTACCTGGCCTGGTTCGCGCGCGAGGGCTTTCCGAAGGGCGAGCTGGGCCGCCTGCTGGCCCTGATGCTGGAGATCGACCACAACGGCCTGGGCCATCTGCTCAAGCCCTTGCGATGACACCTCGCCCGCCTCAGATATTTTTCCAGGCCTTGCCGCGACGCGGGCTTGCGCTTGCTAGCATCGACCCAACCTACACCAGCCGCGTCCACCCCCCGCGCAAGCGACGGAGACTGTCCCCATGCCATTGCCTGCACTCAGATCCCTGGCCCTGTCGGTCCAGGAGTACCGCAGCGGCGAGTACCGCTGGGTCATCCTGGAGCGGTTCGCGGACGATGAGCCCTTCGAAGTCCTGCTGGCCGCCGAGGAAAGCTGCGCCACCTACGGCGATGCGCTGGCGAACGGCACGGCCGTGCTGAGCGCGCTGGCCGACGACAACATGGCCATCGGCCCCCGCGTGAACGAGGAAGAGCAGCCCGTGTTCGTGCAGACCGACCGCCCCGGCCTGTACGAGCTGCGCGACGACGACAAGTGAGCGCCTGCGCCGCGTTCCAGCCCGTGCTGGACGGGATCGTTGCGGAGCTGGCCGATCTCCGCGGCGCCGAAGGCCAGGTTGCCAGCTACATCCCGGCGCTGGCCCGCGTCGACGCCCGGCACTTCGGCATGGCGCTGGTCGCGGCCGATGGCCAGGAGGCCGTGGCTGGCGACGGTGCCTTGCCTTTCTCGATCCAGAGCATCTCCAAGGTCTTCACGCTCACGCTGGCCATGCAGCACCTGGGCGAAGCGCTGTGGGAGCGCATCGGCCGCGAGCCCTCGGGCACGGCCTTCAACTCGCTGGTGCAGCTGGAGTTCGAGCAGGGCCGGCCGCGCAACCCCTTCATCAATGCCGGCGCCATCGCCGTGGCCGACCGGCTCGTGACCTTGTTCGGCAGCCGCGCCAAGGCCGAGCTGCTGGCGCTGATGGCGGCGCTGGCGGGCGAGCCCGTGGCCTTCGACGAGGAGGTGGCGGCCTCCGAGGCCGCCACCGGTTTCCGCAACCTCGCGCTGGCCAATTTCATGAAGAGCTTCGGCAAGCTCGACAACCCGGTCGAGCAGGTCCTGGACCTGTACTTCCATCAGTGCGCGTTGCGCATGGGCTGCCTGCAGCTGGCGCGCGCGGCCGCCTACCTGAGCCGCGACGGCCACCACCCGCGCTGGAACGGTGGCGCCGTCTGCACCGAGCGGCAGACGCGCCGCATCAACGCGCTCATGCTGACCTGCGGCACCTACGACGCGGCCGGCGAATTCGCCTACCGCATCGGCCTGCCCTGCAAGAGCGGCGTGGGCGGCGGCATCGTGGCCGTGGTGCCGGACCGGCTCACGCTGGTGGTCTGGTCGCCTGCGCTGGACGCCACGGGCAATTCGGCGCTGGGCCGCCAGGCGCTGGAGATGTTCGTGGCGCGGACCGGGCTGTCGGTGTTCTGACCGGCGCCGCGGCGCCGGCCTCACGCAGCGCCGATCAACTGCAGCGTCTGGGCGACGCCGATGAGCCTGACACCTTGGTACCCGGCGACCGACAGCAAAGCCTTGTCGCCGGTGACGAGTCCGTCGGCTTTGGCGGCCAGCGCGGTGGCGATGACCACGTCGTCATCCGGATCGGGCGCGATGCGCGGTATCGGCGAAGGCCGCACTGGCGTTGCCAGCGCTGCATAGCGGTCCACGATCTGGTCGATGGTCAAGGCGGACGCGGCGATCTTGCGGTCGAATTTGCTGCGTCCCAGGATGTCGGTGAGCTCGGCCAGGAGCGCCGTGCTGGTGAAGATCTGCACGCGCTTCTCACGCGCGGCCTGCAGGACCATGCGTGGTGCGCCGCCCCACAGGATCGCGGACGCGACCACATTGGTGTCCAGGACCAGCCGCACGGCTGGCCCCTCAGTGCGCCTTGTTCGCGCGCCGCTCCGCCCGCATGGCGGCGATCTCCCGCGTCAGCTCCTCGGCGGACATCGCGGCCGGTTCATCGACGTCGGTCATGCGGTCCATCGCCGAGAAGAGTTCCTCCACCTGCTGGTCTGCCAGCTGGTCTCGCAACCACTTCTCCAACCGTGCCGGCGACAGAAGGCCGGCGCGCTGCGCTTCCTGCGCGAGTTGATCGGGCAAGGTGATCTGCACGGTGGTCATGGCGGTCCTTTCTTTTGCGCGCGCCATTCCGATGCGCTCGGCGCGTCCGGTCACCATTGTGAGCCCGCTCGGCGCCGTCGGGTGGCATGGCGGTCCTACCAGCCGCTGAAGCGCGGCCAGGTCTGCGGCGCACTGCCTTCGGCCGGCAGCACGTGGTAGGCCGCATGCTGCGCTCCCGTCGCGCAGGCGTGGTTGGGGTGGATGCGCAGCTGGCTGCCCAGCGGGAAGCGCTGCTCCAGGCCGGTGCCCGGGGCGCCGTGCCATTGCAGCACGCCGTGCTCCTGGTTGGCCTCGCCGAACGACAGGCCGGCGATGGGCTGGCCGTCCAGGTCGGTGACCAGGCCATAGCCGCGGTCCAGCGCCTGCCTGGCGGTGCCGCGGTCGCGGCTCATGGCCATCCAGCCGGCGTCGGTGATGATCCAGCCGGCCTCGGGGCGGTGGCCGATCACGGTGGCCAGCACGCTCAGGGCGATCTCGTCCACGCCGCAGACGCCGATCCCGGCCATCACGAGGTCGAAGAACACGTAGACGCCGGCGCGCACCTCGGTCACGCCGTCCAGCCGGCGCGCGTGCAGCGCGGTGGGCGTGGAGCCCACGCTGACCACGCGGCAGGCGTGGCCGGCGGCGCGCAGGCGCTCGGCCGCGCGCACGCAGCCGGCGCGTTCCTGCTCGGCCATGGCCTCGAGTGCGGCGGGCGTGTCCAGGCCGTAGGAGCTGCCGGCATGGGTCAGCACGCCGGCCAGTTCGGCGCCATCGTCCACGAGCGCCGCGGCCACGGCCAGCAACCGCGCGTCCTCGGGCGGGATGCCGCTGCGGTGGCCGTCGGTGTCGACCTCGATCAGCACGCGGTGGCTGTGGCCGTGCGCGCGCCCGTGTGCGGCCAGCTGTTCGGCGGCGGCGACGGACTCCACCAGCAGCGTCAGCCGGCAGCCCGCGCGCACCAGGCGCAGCGCGTGGTCGAACTTGGATGGCGCGATGGCCACGGCATACAGGATGTCGTCGATGCCCGCGGCGAAGAACTGTTCCGCCTCCTTGAGCGTGGAGACGGTGATGCCTTGCGCGCCCGCGGCGACCTGGCGGCGCACCACCTCGGCGCACTTGCTGGTCTTGGCGTGCGGGCGAAAGCGCACGCCCAGCGCGTCCATGCGCTGCTGCATGCGCGCGATGTTGCGCTGCATGCGGGCTTCGTCGAGCAGCAGCAGCGGTGTCTCCAGCGCCGACAGGTCGGGGCTCGTCATGCCGCTTGCGCCCCGAGCAGTTCGCACAGCCGCGCCAGGTCGACGTTGCCGCCGCTCAGCAGCACGCCGATGCGCTGGCCGCGCAGCGCGGGAGCCTCGCGCCGCACGGCGGCCAGGCCCAGGCAGCCGGTCGGCTCCACGACGGTCTTCATGCGCGCGGCGGCGAAGGCCATGGCGTCCACCAGCTCGGCGTCGCTGGCGGTCTGGATGTCGTCCACATCGCGCCGGATCACGCCGAACGTGTAGTGGCCCAGGTGCTGGGTCTGCGCGCCGTCGGCGATGGTCTTGGGCACGTCGATGTGCACGATGGCGCCGCTGCGCAGCGACTGCTGGCCGTCGTTGCCAGCCTCGGGCTCCACGCCGACGATGCGGGTCTTCGGCGACAGCGCGCGCAGCGCCAGCGCGGAGCCCGACAGCAGGCCGCCACCGCCCAGCGGCGCATAGAACGCGTCGAGCGGGCCGACCTCTTCGATGAGCTCCTTGGCGGCCGTGCCCTGGCCGGCGATCACGTCGGGATGGTCGTAGGGCGGGATCAGCGTGAGGCCGTGCTTTTGCGCCAGCTCGCGGCCGATCTGCTCGCGGTCCTCGGTGTAGCGGTCGTAGCCGACGACCGTGGCGCCGTAGCCCTTGGTGGCCGCGACCTTCATGGCCGGCGCGTCGTTCGGCATCACGATGGTGGCCGGAATGCCCAGGATGCGGGCCGACAGCGCGATGGCCTGCGCGTGGTTGCCCGACGAGAAGGCCACGACGCCGGCGCGGCGCTGCGCCGCGTCGAACTTCGACAAGGCGTTGAAGCCGCCGCGGAACTTGAAGGCGCCCATGCGCTGCAGGTTCTCGCACTTGAGGAACACCTGGGCGCCGATGGCCTCGTCGAGCGTGCGCGAGGTCATCACGGGCGTGCGGTGGGCGTGGCCTTCGATGCGGCGCGCAGCAAGGGCCACATCCTCGTAGGTCGGCAGGGTCAGGTCGTTCATGGCAATCGGCAGTCCGCAGGACAAAAGGCTATTGTGTTCAGAAACGCGGCCCGGCCGCCGGCGCCGCCCCTGTGGCGCGGGCCGGGCGCGGGGGGCGTTCAGCGCGCCTGCAGGTAGGGCGTTCCGGCGAACAGCGCGGTCGCCCAGTCCACGAAGGCGCGCACCTTGGCCGACAGGTGGCGGTTGGGCGGGTAGACCACGTGCAGCGGGATCGGCGGGTGGCTCCACTCGGACAGCACGCGCACGAGCGTGCCGTCGTCCACCAGGTGCTGCGCGCCGAAGCGTGCGATCTGCGTGATGCCCAGGCCGTTGACCACGGCCGTGGTCAGCGCATTGCTCTCGTTGACCGCGAGCTGGTAGGCGCCCTGGATCTCGTAGTGCTCGTCGCCCAGGTCGAACAGGTGCGGGAACTGCCGGCCTGTGCGCGAGGAGAAGTAGTTGATGAGCCGGTGGCCCTGCTCCAGCTCGCTCGGGTGGGCCGGCGTGCCGTGCGCCGCGAGGTAGCCGGGGGTGGCGACCGTCATGAACTCCACGCCGCCGATGCGCCGCGCCACCAGCGACTGCTCGGTCAGCTCGCCGCCGCGGATCACGCAGTCCACGTTGTCGGCGATCAGGTCCACCGGCCGGTCGCTCACGCCCAGGTCGAGCTGGATGTCGGGAAAGCGCTCGAAGAACTCGTGCAGCCGCGGGATCACCAGCAGCCGCGCCAGCGAGGCGCCCACGTCCACCCGCAGCCGCCCGCTGGGGCGCGACTGGGCGTTGCTCATGCTGGCCTCGATGTCGTCGAAATCGGACAGCAGCCGCACGGTGCGCTCGTAGTAGGCCGCGCCGTCGGGCGTGACGGTCACGCGGCGCGTGGTGCGGTTGAGCAGCTTGACGCGCAGGCGCGCCTCCAGGTACTGGATCTGCTTGGTGACGGTGCCCTTGGGAATGTCGAGCGACTCGGCCGCCTTGGTGAAGCTGCCGGCCTCGACGACGCGCGTGAACATGCGCATGGACTGGATCTGGTCCATTCGTCTTTCCTGTGGTGATGGGTGCCCGCTGGATGCGGTGGGGGCGCGACTTTAGCGGGAACCTCGAAAACTGTCAGCGCACCTGCATGTAGGGGTTCTTGCCGAACAGCTCGGCCGCCCAGTCGACGAAGGCGCGCACCTTGGCCGACAGGTGGCGGTTGGGCGGGTAGACCACGTAGAAGGGCAGGGTGCGGCGCTTCCAGTCGGGCAGCACCTGCACCAGCGCGCCGCTTTCCAGGTGCGGCTTGACGTCGAAGCGCGTCAGCGCGGCGATGCCCAGGCCGGCCAGCGCCGCCTCGGACAGCGCGTTGCTCTCGTTCACGGCCAGTTGGTAGCGGCCGGCGATCTCGTGCACCTCGCCGTTGCACTCGAAGTAGTGGTCGTACTGGCGGCCCGTGCGCGACGAGAAGAAGCTGACCATGGTGTGCTGCTGCTCCAGTTCGGTCGGGTGCGCGGGCGTGCCGTGGCGCGCCAGGTAGGCCGGCGCCGCCACGCTCACGAAGTCGATGTTGCCGATGCGCCGCGCCACCAGCGACTGCTCGGTCAGCTCGCCGCCGCGGATCACGCAGTCCACGTTGTCGGCGATGAGGTCGACCGGCCGGTCGCTCACGCCCAGGTCGAGCTGGATGTCCGGGTAGCGCGTGAAGAAGTCCTGCAGCGCCGGGATCACCAGCAGCCGCGCCACCGAGGCACCGATGTCCACGCGCAGCCGCCCGCGCGGGCGGGCCTGGGCGTTGCTCATGCTGGCCTCGATGTCGTCCAGGTCGGACAGCAGCCGCAGCGTGCGCTCGTAGTAGGCCGCGCCGTCGGGCGTGACTGTCACGCGGCGCGTGGTGCGGTTCAGCAGCAGCACGCGCAGCCGCGTCTCCAGCGCCTGGATCTGCTTGGTGACGGTGCCCTTGGGCAGGTCGAGCGACTCTGCAGCCTTGGTGAAACTGCCTGCCTCGACGACGCGCGTGAACGTGCGCATAGCCTGGATCTGGTCCATGGGCTCTTTCTTGCTTGTTTTTGAGGATCAGTAGATACCCGCGGTTCCGAAAGGTTCAGCGGGAAGATCCCCCGGCATTCTGGAGGGATTGTTGGTGACTCGGAAACAGTGAAACGGTTGCTTGCGCATTTATCCGACGCCGTGATGGGCCTACATTCACCAGCATCGTTAAAAGTTCTGTGTTCTCACCACGCTCACACCAGGAGTCCGCCATGTCCGCCGCCACCGCCACCCCGTCGACCACCGCTGCCCCGCAGGGCAACGGTTTTGCGAGCTGGCGCGAGACCGTGGTCGAGCTCAAGGGCCTGGCGCCCGTGCCCACCCGGGTCTACGGCGAGCGCAAGCGCGGCCAGGTTGCCCCGCTGGTGGTGCACTTCCATGGGGGCGCGTTCACGGCCGGCGGGCTCGATTGCGGCGTCAAGCTGGCCAGCATGCTGGCCGAAGCCGGCGCCATCGTCGTCTCCATCGCCTACCCGCTGGCGCCGGCCCACCCGTTCCCGCAGGCGCTGGACGTGGGCTACGGCGTGCTGGAGTGGGCCTACAAGCAGCGCGCCAAGCTGGCCGGCACCGGCGCCCCGGTGTTCCTGGCCGGCGAGGAGGCCGGCGGCAACCTGGCCGCCGCCACCGCGCTGATGGCACGCGACCGCGCACACCCGCCGCTGGCCGGCCAGGTGCTGGTCTCGCCCATGCTGGACCCGTGCACGGGCATGGCCTCGGTGCGCGCCGTCACGTGCACCGAAACCCAGGGCAAGTGGGCCGACGGCTGGCGCAACTACCTGCGCTGCCCGCAGGACGCCACCCACCCGTACGCCGTGCCCGGCGGTTCCCTGCGGCTCGGCGGCATCGCGTCCACGCTGGTGTTGACCTCCAGCGACGACCCGATGCGCGACGAGGCCCGTGCCTATGCCGACAAGCTGCGCGCCGCTGGCGTGCCGGTCGATTTCGAGATGCTGACGCCGGCCACGGGCTGGCCCAACACCTTGCTGGCCAACGAGCCCATGGAATGCGCCTGCGCGGCCATGGTGCGGCCGCGCCTTGAGAGCTTCTTCGCGGCCCGCATGCCGGCGAAGAAGAGCACCGACTAGCGTTTTGCCCTCCCTGCGCGGGACGGGGCCTTCTTTCCAATCTGCCCGAACCGGCCACCCAGAACGGCCGGGAGGGATGCCTTTTTCTGTTTTTCGTTTCGAGGGAGTTGCCATGTCCGATCCATTTGCCGATCCGTATTCCGATCCGACCCAGGTCCGCCCGCGGCGCAACCGCGTGCTGGCCGTGGGCACTGCGCTGGTGCTGGCCATGGCCGTTGCCGGCGTGGTCTTCATGCTGCAGTCGCCCAAGGTGCATGCCGATGCGCTGCCGGTGCAGCCGCCTGCCACGCCGGTCTCCGTCGCCACGGTGGCGCAGGCCGACGTCGCCACCTGGGACGAGTTCTCGGGCCGGCTGGAGGCCGTGGAGCGCGTCGACCTGCGCTCGCGCGTCGCCGGCACCGTGCTGTCGGTGCACTTCCGCGAAGGCGCACTGGTCAAGAAGGGCGACCTGCTCGTCACCATCGACCCGGCCTCGTACGCGGCCGATGTCGAACGTGCCGAGGCCCAGGTGGTGGCGGCCGAGGCCCGCCAGTCCTTCACGCGCAGCGAACTCGACCGCGCCCAGCGCCTGCTGGACGAACGCGCCATCGCCCAGCGCGAGCACGACGAACGCGCCAACGCGCACCGCGAGGCCCAGGCCAACCTGCGCGCCGCCCAGGCCGCGCTGCAGTCGGCCAGGCTCAACCTGTCGTGGACGCAGGTGCGCGCGCCGGTCGCCGGCCGCGCCGGCAAGGTCGAGATCACGGTGGGCAACCTGGTGTCGGCCGGCGCCGGTGCACCGGTGCTGACCACGCTGGTCTCGGTCAGCCCGATCTATGCCAGCTTCGACGCCGACGAGCAGGTCGTCACGCGGGCGCTGCGCGAGTTGCCGGGTGGTGGCGCACGCACGCAGATCGAGCGCATTCCAGTGCAGATGGGCACCGCCGCGGACGACGCCACGCCGCTGGTCGGCCGGCTGCAGTGGGTCGACAACCAGGTCGATGCCAAGAGCGGCACCGTGCGCGTGCGGGCCCAGTTCGACAACAAGGACGGCACGCTGATGCCCGGCCAGTTCGCACGGCTGCGCATGGGCCAGGTCAAGAGCAGCGCCGTGTTGCTCGTCAACGAGCGTGCCGTCGGCACCGACCAGGACAAGAAGTTCGTGATCGTGGTCGACGCCGAGAACAAGGCGCAGTGGCGCCAGGTGCAGTTGGGCGCCAACGCCAACGGCCTGCGCATCGTGACGCAGGGCCTGCAGCCGGGCGAGCGCGTGGTCGTCAACGGCCTGCAGCGCGTGCGCCCGGGCACGGTGGTGGACCCGCAACCGGTGGCCATGGATGCCCGGCCGCAAGGCCCGGGACAGCAGGCCAAGGCCGACGCCGCGGCCGCCGCGCCCAAGTCCTGATTCCCTAGCCCCATCCGAATTCAGCCACACCATGCCTGCCGGCGCCCTGCGCGCCGGTGGCAGGGGGGACCTTTGCCATGAACCTCTCCAAATTCTTCATCGACCGGCCGATCTTCGCCGGCGTGCTGTCGGTGCTGATCTTCCTCGCGGGCCTGATCGCCATGCGCGCGCTGCCGATCTCCGAGTACCCGGAAGTCGTGCCGCCCTCGGTGGTGGTGCGCGCCCAGTACCCCGGCGCCAATCCCAAGGTCATCGCCGAGACGGTGGCCACGCCGCTGGAAGAACAGATCAATGGCGTCGAAGGCATGCTCTACATGGGCAGCCAGGCCACGACCGACGGCGTGATGACGCTGACCGTGACCTTCAAGCTCGGCACCGACCCCGACAAGGCCCAGCAGCTCGTGCAGAACCGCGTGGCGCAGGCCGAGCCGCGGCTGCCCGAGGAGGTGCGGCGCCTGGGGCTGACGACGATCAAGAGCTCGCCCGACATCACCATGGTGGTGCACCTGGTCTCGCCCAACGGCCGCTACGACATGAACTACCTGCGCAACTACGCGGTGCTCAATGTCAAGGACCAGCTGGCGCGCATCCAGGGCGTGGGCCAGGTGCAGATCTTCGGCGGCGGCGAGTACTCCATGCGCGTCTGGCTCGACCCGCAGAAGGTGGCGCAGCGCGGCCTGTCGGCCAGCGACGTGGTGGCCGCCATCCGGGGCCAGAACATCCAGGCCGCGGCCGGTGTGGTCGGTGCCTCGCCAGGCCTGCCGGGCGTGGACGTGCAGCTGTCCATCAACGCCCAGGGCCGTTTGCAGAACGAGGAAGAGTTCGGCGACATCATCGTCAAGACCGGTGCCGATGGCGCCGTGACGCGGCTGCGCGACATCGCGCGGCTGGAACTCGGCGCGGCCGACTATTCGCTGCGCTCCCTGCTCAACAACGACCAGGCCGTGGGCATGGGCGTGTTCCAGGCCCCGGGCGCCAACTCGCTGCAGATCTCGGCGCAGGTGCGCGAGACCATGGCGCAACTCAAGCACAACATGCCCGAGGGCGTGGAGTTCCGCATCGCCTACGACCCCACGCAGTTCGTGCGCGCCTCCATCGAATCGGTGGTGCACACGCTGCTGGAAGCCATCGCGCTGGTGGTGATCGTGGTGATCGTGTTCCTGCAGACCTGGCGCGCGTCCATCATTCCGCTGCTGGCCGTGCCGGTGTCGGTGGTGGGCACCTTCGCCGTGCTGCACATGCTGGGCTTCTCGATCAACGCGCTCTCTCTGTTCGGCCTGGTGCTGGCCATCGGCATCGTGGTGGACGACGCCATCGTGGTGGTGGAGAACGTGGAGCGCAACATCGCCGAAGGCCTGAGCCCGCGCGAGGCCACCTACCGCGCCATGCGCGAGGTGTCCGGCCCCATCATCGCCATCGCGCTGGTGCTGGTGGCGGTGTTCGTGCCGCTGGCCTTCATCAGCGGGCTCACGGGCCAGTTCTACAAGCAGTTCGCGGTGACGATCGCCATTTCCACGGTGATCTCGGCCATCAACTCGCTGACGCTGTCGCCGGCCCTGGCCGCGCTGCTGCTCAAGGGGCATGACGAACCCAAGGACGCGCTCACGCGCGGCATGGACCGCGTGCTGGGCGGCTTCTTCCGCGGCTTCAACAAGCTGTTCGCGCGCGGCTCCAACGCCTACGGCGGCGGCGTGAAGCACGCGATCGCACGCAAGGGCCTCATGCTGGTGCTGTACGCGGCCCTGGGCCTGGTCACGGTCGGCGTGTTCAAGGCCGTGCCCTCCGGCTTCGTACCGCTGCAGGACAAGCAGTACCTGATCGGCTTCGCCCAGCTGCCCGACGGCGCCACGCTGGACCGCACCGAGGACGTGGTCAAACGCATGGGCGACATCATGAAGAAGAACCCGTACGTGGAAGACACCATCGCGTTCCCCGGCCTGTCGATCAACGGCTTCACGAACAGCTCGAACTCCGGCATCGTGTTCGCCACGCTCAAGCCCTTCGCGGAGCGCCAACGTGCCGACCAGAGCGGCGGCGCCGTGGCCGGCCAGCTGAACCAGTCGTTCGGCAGCATCCAGGACGCCTTCATCGTGATGTTCCCGCCGCCGCCCGTGCAGGGCCTCGGAACCACGGGCGGCTTCAAGCTGCAGCTGCAGGACCGCGGATCGCTGGGCTACGAGGGCATGGACGCGGCCGTCAAGGCCTTCATGGCCAAGGCCTACCAGACGCCTGAACTCGCCGGCATCTTCAGCAGCTGGCAGGTCAACGTGCCGCAGCTGTACGCCGACATCGACCGCACCAAGGCGCGCCAGCTCGGCGTGCCCGTGACGGACATCTTCGACACGCTGCAGATCTACCTGGGCAGCCTGTACGCGAACGACTTCAACAAGTTCGGCCGCACCTACAGCGTGCGCGTGCAGGCCGATGCGCCGTACCGCGCCCGTGCCGAAGACGTGGGCCTGCTCAAGGTGCGTTCGAACACGGGCGAGATGGTGCCGCTGTCGGCGCTCATGAAGGTCAATTCCAGCTTCGGCCCGGAACGCGCCATGCGCTACAACGGCTACCTCTCGGCCGACATCAACGGCGCTCCGGCGCCGGGCTTCTCGTCGGGCCAGGCGCAGGACGCCATCGAGCGCATCGCCAAGGAGACGCTGCCGCCCGGCGTGGGCTACGAATGGACCGAGCTGACCTACCAGGAGATCCTGGCCGGCAATTCGGGCCTGTGGATCTTCCCGCTGGCGCTGCTGCTGGTGTTCCTGGTGCTGGCCGCGCAGTACGAGAGCCTGACGCTGCCCATCGCCATCATCCTGATCGTTCCCATGGGCCTCCTGGCCGCGATGGCCGGGGTCTGGCTGACCAATGGCGACAACAACGTGTTCACGCAGATCGGCCTCATGGTGCTGGTCGGGCTCAGTGCGAAGAACGCGATCCTGATCGTGGAATTCGCGCGCGAGCTGGAGTTCGCCGGGCGAACGCCCATCCAGGCGGCCATCGAGGCGGCGCGGCTGCGGCTGCGGCCCATCCTGATGACCTCGCTGGCCTTCGTCATGGGTGTGCTGCCGCTGGTGCTGTCCACCGGCGCCGGCGCCGAGATGCGTAGCGCCATGGGCGTGGCCGTGTTCTCCGGAATGATCGGCGTGACCGCCTTCGGCCTGTTCCTGACGCCCGTGTTCTACGTGTTGCTGCGCAAGCTGGCGGGCAACCGGCCGCTGGCGCACCACGGCGAGGTGCATGCGCCCGTGACCGCTGCTGCGCACGGCGGTGGCGGCGCTTCCATCCAGCCGCTGCCGGCCGCACCGCGCCACCCCATCGAATAAGGAGTCCCGCCATGCGATTTCCCAAGACCGTCCTCGTCCCGCTGCTGGCCGCGCTGATCCTGGCCGGCTGTGCCACCGGCCCGCTGCCGGCCACCCCGGCCGAGCACGCGCTGCCCGCCGTGCCCGCCGTCTTCAAGGAAGGCAATGCGCGCTTTGCCACCGTCGCACCGGCCGAACAGGCCGAGCGCGGCGCCTGGTGGCAGGCCTTCGGCGACCCGGTGCTGGGTGACCTGGTCGAACGTGCCGCGGCGCGCAACACCAGCGTGCAGGAGGCCGCGGCGCGGCTGGCGCAGGCGCGCGCGCTGCTGCGCAACGCCGAGGCCGACCGCGCCCCGCAGATCGGCATCGGCGCGGGCGCCCAGCGTGGCGCCGGGGCCGACACGGCGCAGGGCAGCCAGCCTGCCAGCGTGCTGACCGCCAAGGCCAACTTCTCTTACGAGCTGGACCTGTTCGGCCGCCTGGCGCAGGCGCGCGATGCGGCCGGGCTGGACGCCGATGCGCGCGCCGCGCTGCTGCAGAGCACGCGCCTCATGGTGCAGGCCGAGACCGCGCAGACCTACCTCACCCTGCGGGCGCTGGACGACGAGCGCGCCCTGGTGCGCCAGACGGTGGCCGCCTACGACGACACGCTGCGCCTGACGCAGCGCCGCTTCGACGCCGGCGACGTGGCCGAGCTCGACCTCGTGCGCGTGCAGGGCGAGGTGGCGGCCAACGAGGCCGAGGCGCTGGCGCTGGACCGCCGCCGCGCGGAACTCGAGCATGCGCTGGCCGTGCTGGTCGGCGAGGCCGCGTCGAGCTTCCAGCTGGCACCGCAGGACTGGCGCAGCGCGCTGCCGAAGATCCCGGCCGGCGTGCCGGCCGCGGTGCTCGCGCGCCGGCCCGATGTGTCTGCCGCCCAGCTGAGCCTGCAGGCCGCCCAGGCCCGCGTGGGCGTGGCGCGCACCGCATGGTTCCCCGACATCGCGCTGACCGGCGCTGGCGGCTTCGCCTCCACCGACCTGGGCGACCTGTTCAAGTGGTCGGCCCGAGCCTGGGGCATCGGCGCGCTGCTGTCGCTGCCGGTGTTCGACGGCGGCCGGCGCGAAGCCAACTTGCAGAACGCCGCTGCGCAGCTGGACGTGGCCGCCGCCGGCTACCGCGCCCAGGTGCTGGGCGCCTTCCGCGACGTGGAGGACCAACTGGCCGCGCTGCGCCTGCTCGACGAACAGTCGCAGGCCCAGGGCCGCGCCGTGACGGCCGCGGCGCGGGCCTCGGCGCTGTCGGAGACGCGCTACCGCAACGGCCTCGTGAGCCAGATCGAGCTCTTGGACGCGCGCCGCAGCGAGCTGCGCAACCGGCGCCAGGCGCTGCAGGTCAAGTCTGCGCAGTACCAAGCCACCGTGGGACTGGTGCGGGCCCTGGGCGGAGGCTGGGAGCGCGGCGCCTGAAGCCGTTTGCCGCCGGTGCAGCCCGCGCAATGGCCGCACCGGCGACAGGGCTTCAAATGCGAGTTCTTCTCAACTGGGGTAGGATGGCGCCATCGGGAGTGCAGGCGGCACCGCAGGCGCTCCCCACCGGTTTCATCGTGGGGCGACCCGAGGCTTCGGTCTCCAAGGTCGTTTTTTGCTAGCCAACTTCTCCAGGCCAGCCAAGCATTTTTTCCCACGCATGACACAGGCCGCGCCAGGCGGTTTGTGCAGCCCGGCTCCCCTGTCTTTAGCGCCTGTCGCGGAACTGCCGCGGGTCCATGCCGATCTCGGTGCGCCGTACCCGGCCGGCCGGATCGAAGTAGACGTAGAACATCTGGTCCACCATGCCGCCGCGCCAGCGATAGGTCCAGACCGGTCCGTCCCAGCGCCCGACCGCCCCCACGTAGCCCGGCGGGCCGAACTCGCGGTCGATATCGGCCTGGGTCCAGCTGCCGTCCAGCGGGATGCGCGCGAAGTCGTTTTCATTGAGCACCTGGCGCGCCTGCAGCACGCGGCCTGCGGCGTCGATGTCCACCATCACCACCTCCTGGCCCATGGGCTGGAAGCTGTACTGCAGCCGCTCGCCCTGGGTCAGCGGCACGACGCGCGTGGGCTGGCCCCAGCGTGACAGCACCTCGGCACGCGGCATGCCGGGTTTCAGGCTCTCGACGGTGCCGCAGGCAACGAGCAGGGCGGCGAGAAGGGAGGCGCTCCAGCGCAGAAGGGGGTGGGGCATGGTGCCGCGCAGCTTACGTCTTATCCGTTCTGCACGCATGCACATGCGAAAGCCTTCGTTTGCACGGGGCAGACCGGCTTCGAAGATGCGCGGACCGATTCCATCCAAGGAGCACCCGCGTGAACACCCGACTGAACCCCGCCAAGGCTTCGCGTTCGGCCGCCGTCAAGGCCCGGCTGGACCACCCCGTCATCGACACCGACGTGCATGTGAACGACTACGCGCCGGTGCTGGAGGACTATGTCGCCCAGTACGGCGGCCCCCAGCTCGTGGACGCGCTGCGCAAGGCCCTGGGCGGCCGCTTCGTCACGCGCGACGGGGGCGGCAAGGACTGGTACCAGCAGACGGCCGCCGAGCGCGCCCACCACCGCACGCTGCGCGCGCCCTGGTGGGCCCGCGTCACGCGCAACACCTACGACCTGGCCACCTACACCATCCCGGCGCTGCTGTACGAGCGCCTGGCCGAGCAGGGCTCGGACTACTCGGTGCTGTTTCCCAACGACGTGCTGTCGCCGGCCGCGGCCGGCAGCGAGTACCGCCAGCCGCTGCACCGTGCGCTGAACCACTTCCACGCCGACCAGTACCGCGCCTATGCCGACCGGCTGACGCCGGTGGCCGGCATCCCGATGCACAACCCCAAGGAGGCCATCGAGGAGCTGGAATTCGCGGTCAGGACGCTGGGCCTGAAGGTCATCAACATCCCGGGCGGCGTACGCCGGCCGATCCCGGCGATCGCCGAGAAGTACCCGGCCAAGGACCATCCGGAGATCGCCAGGCACGCGACCTACACCGACTTCTACGGCATCGACAGCCCGCACGACTACGACCCGTTCTGGGCCAAGGTGGTCGAGCTCGGCGTGCCCGTGACCACGCACTACGGCAGCCAGGGCTGGACCGGCCGGCATTCCACCAGCAACTACATGTTCAACCACATCGGCCACTTCGCCGATGGCTCGCAGGCGTTTGCCAAGGCGCTGTTCTTCGGCGGCGTCACGCGGCGCTTCCCGGGGTTGCGCGTGGCGCTGCTGGAGGGCGGGGCCGACTGGGGCTCGCATGTGTTCACGCACCTGGTGGACCGCTGGGAGAAGCGCAACCGCGATGCCGTGCGCAACTACGACCCGGCCGCCGTCGATGTCGACCTGCTGGCCGCGCTGTTCGACCAGCACGGCGCCGATCTGCTGCAGGGCCGCGCGGTGGACAAGTCCAGGCTGGTGCGCGACAGCCTGGGCATCTCGGCGCTGCCGCACAGCCGGGAGCCGAACGACAGCGAGATCGACGACTTCGCGCTGGCCGGCATCGAGAGCGTGGACGACATCCGCGCGCGCTGGGTCGATCCGTTCTTCTTCGGCTCCGAGGCCGACGACCGCACCGTGGCCGCCGCCTTCAACCACCGCGTGCATCCGGGGGGCGTGAAGATCAACGCGATCTGGTCGTCCGACGTGGGCCACTGGGACGTGCCCGAGTTCACCGAGCCGCTGGCCGAGACCTGGGACCTGGTGGAGCAGGGCGTGATCTCGGCGCAGGACTTCCGCGCCTTCACCTTCGGCAATCCGCTGCGCTTCTACACCGAGGCCAATCCCCGCTTCTTCGACGGCACGGCCGTCGGCCGCAAGCTCGACCTGGCGCCCGCCGCCTGATCCCGATTCCAAGGATTTCCGCATGTTCTTGACGACACGACTCGTGAAGGGCTGGGCGCTCGCGCTGGCCCTGTTCGGCGCGCTGGCGCCTGCCCACGCCGCACCCGAGGTCATCCGCATCGGCGTGGCCACGGCCGGCGGTGGCGATCCCGTCACCTGGGGCGGCTCGCCCGGCGGTGTGGCGCGCAGCCAGCAGTGGCTGGAGGAGGAGTTCAAGGGCTCGGGCACCAGGATCGAATGGCTGTTCTTCAAGGGCGCGGGGCCGGCCGTCAACGAGGCGCTGTCCAACAAGCAGATCGACTTCGCCTACCAGGGCGACCTGCCCTCGCTGGTCGGCCGCGCCAATGGCCTGAACACCAGGCTGCTGCTGGCCAGCGGCACGCGCAACAACCTGTACGTGGTGGTGCCGCCGAAGTCCGACATCCAGTCGATCAAGGATCTCAAGGACCGCAAGGTCTCGATCTTCCGCGGCACCAACGGCCACCTGGTCGCCATCAACGTGCTGGCCGCCAACGGCCTGGCCGAACGCGACATCAAGGGCGTGAACCTGGACACCGGCAGCGCGCAGGCGGCGCTGGTCTCCAGTGGCGTGGACGCGGCCTTCGGCGGCAGCGAGTGGTTCAAGGTGCGCGACCAGGGCCTGGCGCGCGTGGTCTATTCCACCCAGGGCCAGGACCCGGCGTACACGCGCCAGGCCGCGCTGCTGGTGCATGGCGAATTCGAGAAGGCCAACCCGGCCGAGGTGCAACGCGTGGTCGACGTGTTCGTGCGCGCCGCCAAATGGGCATCGGACGAGAAGAACCGCGACGAACTGTTCGCCATCTGGGCCAAGAGCGGCACGCCGGTCGCGTCGTACAAGGCAGAGTTCGAGAACCAGTCGCTGGCCGAGCGCAACACGCCGCTGCTCGACGCCTTCCTGCTCGCGCGCTACAAGGCCGTGGTCGACGATGCGCTCAAGCTCAAGCTGATCCGCCGCAGCGTGACGGTGGACGACTGGTTCGAGCCCAAATACCTGCGCGCAGCGCTCAAGAAGCAGGGCCTGGAGAACCATTGGACGGCCTACGACGCCAAGGGCAAGCCGGTGGGGGGCAGCGCGTCCGTCGCCGCACGCTGAGATGGGTGTCGAGCAGACCTTCGTGCCGCTGCTGACGGGCGGCGCACTGACCGCGCCATCGCTGCCGACCCCGGCCGCGCCCCCGTCCACGGCCGCCGTGCCGCGCACGCCGCCTGGGGTGCGCAAGGCGCCCCTGGCGGCTCCCGCGCGCCGCGGCGACGCGCTGCTGCCCTGGCTGCTGCCGGCCGCGCTGCTGGGGCTGTGGTTCCTGGGTGCGGCCCAGGGCTGGATCTCGCCGCAGGTGCTGCCGCCACCGCAATTCGTCTGGGAGACGCTGCGCGACCTGGCCACCAGCGGCGAGCTGTGGATGCACGTGTCGGCCAGCCTGCAGCGCGTGGTGGTCGGTTTTGCGGCCGGTGCGCTGCTGGGGCTGGTGCTGGGCTCGGCGATGGGCCTGTCGCGCAGCGTCGAGGCGTACCTGCTGCCCACCTTCAACGCCCTGGTGCAGATCCCGGTGCTGGGCTGGCTGCCCTTCGTGCTGCTGCTGGTGGGCATCGGCGAGCCGCTCAAGTACATCCTGATCGCCAAGGCCGCGTTGGTGCCGGTGGCGCTCAACACCTTGCAGGGCTTCCGCCAGACGCCGCAAAGCCTGCGCGAGGTGGGCCGGGTCTACGGCTACAGCCCACGCCAGCAGGTGCTGGAGATCGTGCTGCCACATGCGCTGCCGACGCTGTTCACGGGCCTGCGGCTGGGCTTCACCAAGGCCTGGCTGTCGCTGGTGGTGGTCGAGCTGGTGGCCTCCAGCGAAGGCTTGGGCTACCTGATCGTCTACGGCCGCCAGCTGTTCCAGCTCGACCAGGTGATGGCCGCGGTGATCGTGGTCGGCGCCATCGGCTACGCCATCGACCGGGGTCTGGACTGGGCCGAGCGCCGCGTCGCCAGCGGCCGGCCGGGAGCGGCGCGGTGAGCGGCACCGTCGAACGTGCCGAGCTGGCCACGCTGGCGCCGCTCAAGCCGCAGGCCGCCGGCCGCTGGCGTGGGTGGGTGCTGCCGGTGGCGGCCATCGCGCTGTGGTGGCTGGCCGCGCGCCTGGAGCTCGTGAACTCGGCGCTGCTGGTCGCACCCGGCAAGGTGCTGGCCACGGCCTGGGAGCAGGTCGAGACCGGGCGGCTGTGGCGCGCGCTGTCGGCCAGCCTGGCGCGCGAGGCCACGGGCTTTCTGATCGGCACGCTGGGCGGGCTGGTGCTGGGCGCGTTCCTGGGCCTGTCGCCGCTGTTCAACCGCATCGTCGGGCCGAGCTTCAACACCTTCAAGCAGATCTCGCTGTTCGCCTGGATCCCGCTGATCTCGGTCTGGTTCGGTCTGGGCGATGTGGCCAAGGTGGTGTTCCTATCGCTGGCTGCACTGGTGCCGGTGGTGGTCAACACCTGTGACGGCATCCGCACCACGCCCAAGCCCTTGCTGGAGGTGGCGCGCGTCTATGGCTTCACGCGTTGGCAGACCGTCACCCAGGTGGTGCTGCCGGCCGCGCTGCCGGCCATCTTCACGGGCGTGTACCTGGCGCTGATCTACTCGTGGCTGGCCACCATCGGCGCCGAGTACCTGCTGGTGGCCGGCCGCGGCATCGGCAACACGCTGGTCGAGGGCAGCGAGCATTTCCGCATGGACCTGGTGCTGTTCGGCATGGTGGTCATCGGTGCGGTGGGTTGGGGCATGAACGCCAGTGCACGCGCATTGGAACGGCGGCTCGGCCGCTGGTTGGGGAGAACATCTTGAGCGACACGGTCATTTCCGCGAACGAACTGCACATCCGCGGCCTGGGCAAGCGCTACGCCAGCACGCAGGCGGAGGGCGGCGAGCTGCAGGTGCTGCAGGACATCGACCTGCACGTGCCGGCCGGGCGCTTCGTCAGCATCGTCGGCGCCAGCGGCTGCGGAAAGTCCACGCTGCTGCGCCTGGTGCTGGGCCTGGACGACCAGTACGAGGGCCGCATCGAACTCGACGGCCAGGCGATCTCGGGCACCGGCCCGGAGCGCGGCATCGTGTTCCAGGACCACCGGCTGTTCCCCTGGCTCAACGTGGAGCAGAACATCGCGGTCGGCCTGCGCAATGCGCCGCTGACGCCGGCCGAGAAACGCGAGCGCGTGGCCGAGCATGTGGCGCTGGTGGGACTGGAGGGCTTCGAGCAATCGTGGCCGCACCAGATCTCGGGCGGTATGGCGCAACGCGTGGCCATCGCGCGCGGCCTCGTGAACCGGCCGCGCGTGCTGTTGCTGGACGAGCCCTTCGGCGCGCTCGACGCGCTGACGCGATCGCGGCTGCAGAACGAGCTGCAGCGCATCTGGCAGGCCGAGCGCATCACCATGCTGCTGGTCACGCACGACGTGGAGGAGGCGGTGTTCCTGGGCGATCGCGTGGTGGTGATGCAGCCGCACCCGGGGCGCATCCGCCGCATCGTCGACGTGGACCTGCCGCACCCGCGCCACCGCAGCGACCCGCGCTTCATCGCGCTGCGCGACGACGTGCTGGCCGACTTCCTGGAGCCCGGTGCGCTGGCGGTGGAGCGGCCGCCGGTGCCGGTCGGCCCGGGCGGCTGGCGGCTGGCCTGGTGAGCGCTGCCGGCGGCAGTGCCGGCACCTGACAGTCAGCGGCGCGCCTTGCGCTTGGCGGCTGGTTTCGCCGCCGGCTTGGCCGTGGCGCCGGTCCAGAAGTCCAGCACGCTGCGGGTCGCTTCCGTCTGCGTGGTGGCCAGCTGCCGCTTGGTGGCTGCCGTCGCCTGGCCACGCGCACTTCCCACGGCCTTGTTGGCTGCGCTGAGCCACATGCTCATCATGGGGTTCTTCTTCGTCCAGGGATTGCGCATGGGATGCTTTCGGGGTGGGGAGACACACCGGCCAGCATCTGCGCAAAGAGGCCGCGAGGCGCCGGGCCGCAACGCCGTGTCGGCGTGGTTCTCCGCCTACGCGGGGCGGCGCGCCGTCCGTTGCCGTGCGGCGACTGGCGGGCGTGCACTCACCAGCCACCGTCGCCATCGCGGCGGTGGGGCTCGAACGCCGCGAGCAGGAAATCCACGAGTGCACGTGTCTTGGCCGACAAGTGGCTGCGCGTGGGAAACACGGCGTGCACATCGGCGGCCGGCAGGGCCCATTCCGCCAGCACCGGCCGCAGCCGGCCCGAGCGCAGCAGCGGTGCCACTTCCCAGAGCGAACGCATCAGGATGCCGTGGCCGTCCAGCGCCCAGCCCACCACGCTCTCGCCGTCGTTGGCCGCCAGCGGGCCGCGCACCTTGACCTTCTCCGCCCGCCCGCCGCACTGCAGCTGCCAGGTGCCGAAGGTCTCGTCGTGCTCGCGGATGAACAGGCAGGCGTGGCGCGCCAGTTCGCGCGGATGCGCTGGCGTGCCGGCCGCGGCCAGGTAGGCGGCCGAGGCGCACAGCACGCGCCTGTTGCGCGCGAGCAGCCGCGCGGTGAGGTTGGAGTCGGGCAGTTCACCGAGCCGGATCTGCAGGTCCAGGCCCTGGCCGACCAGGTCGACCGGCCGGTCCGTCAGTTGCAGCTGCAGCTCGACGGCCGGGAACTGGCGGGCGAAGCCGGACAGCGCGGGCGCAATGTGCTTGCGGCCGAAGCCCAGCGTGGCGGCCACGCGCAGCAGGCCGGCCGGCTTCTCGCTGCTGCCGGAGACGGCCCGCTCCAGCGCTTCCAGGTCGGCCAGCACGCGCGCGCCTTCGACGAGGTACATCTCGCCCTCGGGCGTGAGGCCGATGCGCCGCGTGGTCCGCTGCAGCAGGCGCACGCCGAGCCGGCGCTCGATGGCGGCCAGCCGCTTGCTGACCGCGGCCGGCGTGTTGCCCAGCTCCTGGGCGGCCCCCGTGAAGTTGCCGGCCTTGACCAGCTGCGAGAAGAAGGCGAGGTCGGTGATCGCGCTCATTGGTGAGTTTCCGGTAATGAAACCTGTGATGGCGGTGCGCATTATTGTTCCGGAGCTCAGCAGTACGATGGCCGGGCCATGCACCCACGCACCCTTTACCGCAAGCTCGTCGACAGCCACACCGTGGCCGCGCTCGACGACGAGAACATCCTGCTGTTCTGTGACCTGCACCTCATGAACGAGTACACCAGCCCGCAGGCCTTCGCGGGCCTGGCCGAGCAGGGCCGCGGCGTGGCCATGCCGGGCCAGAACGTGGCCGTCGTGAGCCACATCATCCCCACGCACCCGGGCCGGGTCCGCGTGATCGCCGACGCCGCGTCGGCGCTGCAGGCCAGCAACCTGCACCACAACTGCACGCGCTTCGGCATCCCGCTGTTCGACACCAACGATGCGCTGCAGGGCATCGAGCACGTCATCGCGCCCGAGCACGGCATGGTCCGCCCCGGCATGGTCATCATCTGCGGCGACAGCCACACCACGACCTACGGCGCGCTCGGTGCCCTGGGCTTCGGCATCGGCACCACCGAGGTCGAGCATGTGCTGGCCACGCAGACGCTGGCCTACCGCGTCGCGCGCAGCATGCACATCCGCATCGACGGCGAACTGCCCGCGGGCAGCACGGCCAAGGACCTGGTGCTGGCCGTGATCGGCCGCATCGGCGCGCAGGGCGCGCGCGGCTGCGTGGTCGAGTACGGCGGCAGCGCCGTCGATGCGCTGTCCATCGAGGCCCGCTTCACGCTGTGCAACATGACCGTGGAGGCCGGCGCGCGCGGCGCGCTGGTGGCACCGGACGGCAAGGCCATCGACTACGTGCTGGCCCGCGCACCCGAGCTGGCCGCGCACCGCGCGGCGGCGCTCGCGGCCTGGCAGGAGCTGCGCACCGACGCGGGCGCCGTCTTCGACGTGGAGCACCGCTTGAACGCCCGCCAGATCGCGCCGCAGGTGAGCTGGGGCACCAGCCCCGACCAAGTGGTGCCCGTCGACGGCCATGTGCCGCAGCTGGCGGACCTGCCGGCAGGCCCCGCGCGCAGCAGCGCGCAGCGTGCCATGGCCTATGCCCGGCTGCCGGCCGGCGCGGCCATCGCCGGCACCCCCATCCAGCACGTGTTCATCGGCTCGTGCACCAACGGGCGCATCGAGGACCTGCGCGCGGCGGCTGGCGTCGCGCGCGGCCGCCAGGTGGCCGCCGGCGTGCGGGCCATGGTCGTGCCGGGTTCGGGCGCCGTGAAGGCGGCAGCCGAGGCCGAGGGGCTGGACCGGGTGTTCCTGGCGGCCGGCTTCGAGTGGCGCAATCCGGGGTGCTCCATGTGCCTGGCCATGAACGACGACGTGCTGGCCGAGGGCGTGCGCTGCGCATCCACGACCAACCGCAACTTCGAAGGGCGCCAGGGCCGCGGCGCCATCACCCACCTCATGGGACCGGCCATGGCCGCGGCGGCGGCCGTGACGGGCCGCATCACCGATGTCCGCACCTTGGAGCTTCTGGCATGACCGCACACCTTCGCATCCAGGGCCGCGCGGCCGCGTTGCGCACCGAGAACCTGGACACCGACCAGATCATGCCCAAGCAGTTCCTGCGCGGCATCGACAAGTCGGGCCTGAAGGAAGGCCTGCTGTACGACCTGCGCTTCGACGCGCAGGGCCGGCCGCGGCCGGACTGCGTGCTGAACCGGGCCGACGATGCAGGCGTGACGGTGCTGGTCGGCGGCTCCAACTTCGGCTGCGGTTCCAGCCGCGAGCATGCCGTCTGGGGGCTGCAGCAGTTCGGCATCCAGGCCATCGTGGCGCCCAGCTTCGCCGAGATCTTCCACGCCAACGCCATGAACAACCGGCTGCTGCTGGTGGCGCTGCCACCCGCGCAGGTCGCGCAGCTCATGGACGACGCGGACGACCCGGCGGCCAACGCCGTCGACATCGACGTGGCCGCGCAGACCCTTGCCAGCCGCAGCGTGCGGGCCCGCTTCGACCTGCTGCCGCGGCACCGGCGCATGTTCCTCGAAGGGCTGGACAGCATCGGCCTGTCGCTGACCTACCGCGCGCAGACCGAGGCCTTCGCGCAGCGGCACTGGGCGCAGCAGCCCTGGCTGCGCGATGTGGCATCGCGCACGCGCCAGCGGCTGGATGGCGGCGTCGCTAGGATCGCACCATGAACGACACCCCCCTGTTCCCGGGCTTCCGTCCGCACCTGGCCGAGGTCGGCGAGGGCATCCACATCCACGCGGAGGTGGGCGGCGACGGCCCGCCGCTGCTCCTGCTGCACGGCCACCCGCAGACGCACGCGATCTGGCACAAGGTGGCGCCGCAGCTGGCCGAGCGTTTCACGCTGGTGCTGGCCGACCTGCGTGGCTACGGCGGCTCGTCCAGGCCGGCCGGCGATGCCGACCACGCCAACTACAGCAAGCGCACGATGGCGCGCGACATGCTGCGGCTCATGCAGTCGCTGGGCCATGCGCGCTTCGATGTGCTGGCGCATGACCGTGGCGCACGCGTGGCGCACCGGCTCGCGGTCGACCATGCCGCTGCCTTGCGCCGCCTGGTGCTGCTGGACATCGCGCCCACGCTGGCCATGTACGAGCAGACCACGGAGGCCTTCGCGCGCGCCTACTGGCACTGGTTCTTCCTGATCCAGCCCGCGCCGCTGCCCGAGCGGCTGATCGAGGCCGACCCGGGCGCCTACCTGCGCGATGTGATGGGCCGGCGCAGTGCGGGGCTGGCACCGTTCGATCCGCGTGCACTGGCCGCCTACGAGGCCGGCCTGCGCCAACCGGGTGCGGCCCATGGCCTGTGCGAGGACTACCGCGCCTCGGCCGGCATCGACCTGGAGCACGACCGCGCCGACCGCTCGGCCGGCCGCAAGCTCACGGTGCCGCTGCTGGCGCTGTGGGGCCAAGAGGGCGTGGTGCAGCGCTGCTTCGATCCGCTGGCCGAATGGCAGCGCGTGGCCGACGACGTGCGCGGCCGGCCGCTGCCCTGCGGCCACTACATCGCCGAAGAGGCGCCGCAGGCGCTGCTGGACGCGGTGCTGCCGTTCCTGGCGCCGTGACCGGCTACAGCTGCAGGCAGATCCCCACCAGCCCCAGCAGCACCAGCGCCAGGCCCCAGCGTTCGCCCGCGCGCAGCTTCTCGCGGAAGATGCGGCGCGACACCAGCAGGCTGAAGAACACCTCGACCAGGCCCAGCGTGCGCACGTCGGCAGCGGGCTGGATCGCCATGGCCGTGAACCAGCCGATCGAGGCCAGCGCGCCCATGGCACCGGCCAGGATGGACACGCGCCACACGCGCGCCGTGGTGGCCAGGGCCACCGGATCGCGCGCCGCGAGCCAGCCGCCCAGCAGCAGGCTTTGCAGCAGCTGCGCCCACAGCACACCCCAGCCACCGATCAGCCAGGGCGCCACGTCGGTCATGGACAGCGCCGCACCGCGAAAGCCCACCGCCGACAGCGCGAAGCACGCGCCCGAGGCCACGCCGTAGAGCACGGCCTGGCTGCCGCCGCTGGCCGCCGTGCCGCCCGAAGCACCCACCCGGGCCGGCAGCGACAGCAGCACCACGCCCAGCGTGGCCAGCAGCATGGCCAGCGCGGCCAGCCAGGTCGGCACCTCGTGCAGGAACAGCGTGGAGAACAGCGCCACCTGCAGCACCTCGGTCTTGGAGAACGCCACGCCGACGATGAAGTTGCGCTGCTGCATGGCCTTGAGCAGGCAGGCCGTGGCCAGCAGCTGGGCCACGGCGCCCACGGCGACCCAGCCGAAGTAGCCGGCATGGAAACTGGGCACCTGCCGGCCCGACAGCTGCTGCGCCAGCGCCACGAACAGCAGCGCGAACGGCAGCCCGTACAGGAAGCGCGCCAGCGTGGCGGAAAGCAGGCCGGCCTGGCCCACCAGGCTGCGCTGGGCCGCGTTGCGCACGGTCTGCGCCAGCGCGGCGGCCAGCGTGATCGGGATCCAGGCCCAGGCGGGAAGAAGGGGGATGTCCATGGTGGGCCGGCGAGCGTAGCGCAGAACCCGCGGGCCCATGCCTCGTGCTTGGCGATGCGGGCCATCGCTCCAAAGCTTGAAATGCGCGCCCGCGCCTCCAGCTGCGCAGATCCAAGTCCTTGCGCCACCGATGCCCACGCTGTCCCAGTCCCTGTTCGGCGCCGTCCTGCTCGGCGCGCTGCTGGCCGTGCTGGGCATTGCGCTGGCCCCGGCCTGGCGGGCCTGGCGCCGCCGGGCGCTGGCGCGCCAGCCGTTTCCCGCGCCCTGGCGCCGCGTGCTGGCGCGGCATGTGCCCCAGGTGCGGCGGCTGCCGGCCGACCTGCAGCTCCGGCTCAAGCAGCGCATGCAGGTGTTCATCGCCGAGAAGCCCTTCATCGGCTGCAATGGCCTGGTGGTGACCGAGGCCATGCGCGTGGTGGTGGCGGCCCAGGCCTGCCTGCTGCTGCTGGGGCGGCCCGACGGGCATTTCGACAACCTGCGCCAGGTGCTGCTGTACCCGGGCGCCTTCCTGGTCGAGCGGGTGCAGCACAGTGCCGGCGGCGTGCTGCGCGACGAGCGCCAGGTGCTGGCCGGCGAATCCTGGTCGCAGGGCCAGGTGGTGCTGTCATGGGACGACGTGCTGGCCGGCGCCGCCGATCCCGCGGACGGCCGCAACGTGGTGGTGCACGAGTTCGCGCACCAGCTCGACCAGGCCGATGGCCAGTCCAACGGCGCGCCGCCGCTGCCGCGCGGCATGAGCGCGGCGCGCTGGACGCGCGTGCTGCAGGCCGAGTTCGACCAGCTGCAGCGGCAACTGGCGGCGGGCGAGGCCAACCTGCTGGGCGACTACGCGGCGACCAACCCGGCCGAGTTCTTCGCGGTGGCGTCCGAGGTGTTCTTCGAGCAGGGGCCGCAGCTGGCGGCCGGGCGCCCGGCGCTGTACGCCGAGCTGCAGACGTTCTACGGCGTCGATCCGACAGCCTGGTGAGCGTCGCCGGCCTGCGCCGGCTCGTTCTGCTGCAACGCCCACATGCGCGCATAGCGCCCGCCGGCCGCCAGCAGCTCGGCGTGCGTGCCGCGCTCGGCGATGCGGCCAGCCTCCATGACCAGGATCTCGTGCGCATCGACCACCGTGGACAGCCGGTGCGCGATGACCAGCGTGGTGCGCCCGCGCGCCACCGACTGCAGCTCGGCCTGGATCGCCCGCTCGTTGGCCGAGTCGAGCGCCGAGGTGGCTTCGTCGAAGATCAGGATCGGCGGGTCCTTGAGCAGCGCGCGCGCGATGGCCACGCGCTGCTTCTCGCCGCCCGAGAGCTTCAGTCCCCGCTCGCCCACCATGCTCTGGTAGCCCAGGGGCATGGCCGCGATGAAATCGTGGATGCGCGCAGCGCGTGCCACAGCCTCGATCTCGGCCTGGCTCGCGCCGGGCCGGCCGTAGCCGATGTTGTAGGCGATGGTGTCGTTGAACAGCACCGTGTCCTGCGGCACGATGCCGATGGCCTGGCGCACGCTGGCCTGCGTGACGGCGCGGATGTCCTGCCCGGC
The DNA here is from genome assembly GCF_001422445.1 of Pseudorhodoferax sp. Leaf274. Lineage (GTDB taxonomy): Bacteria > Pseudomonadota > Gammaproteobacteria > Burkholderiales > Burkholderiaceae_C > Pseudorhodoferax. The sequence continues at coordinate 98,375 of NZ_LMNA01000026.1, read as the reverse complement.
GATGCGGATGCTGCCGCCGCCGGCGCCGGGCCGCCCCAGGCCGGCGGCAGCCTCAGCGGAGGGCCGCGCACCAGGGGCCGCGGGCACGCGTGGGGGCAGCGGGCTGATGTCGTAGAAGCGGAACAGCAGCCGCGCCAGCGTGCTCTTGCCCGAGCCCGAAGGGCCGACCACGGCGACGGTCTTGCCGTCCGGGATCTCCAGGCTCACGCCGTGCAGGATGGGCCGGGCCGGGTCGTAGGCGAAATCGACGTTCTCGAAGCGGATGCCGCTGCCGCGCGTGGTGTCCAGCGGCAGCGCGCCGGGCGCGTCGGCGATCTCGCGCTCGCGCTCCATCAGCGTGAACATCTTGTCCAGGTCGGTCAAGTTCTGCTTGATCTCGCGGTACAGCACGCCCAGGAAGTTGAGCGGGATGTACAGCTGGATCATGAAGGCGTTGACCATGACCAGGTCGCCCAGCGTCATGCGGCCTTCCACCACGCCCTGGGTGGCGCGCCAGAGCATCAGCACCAGTGCCACGGCGATGATGAGCTGCTGCCCGGTGTTGAGCATGGACAGCGTGCTCTGGCTCTTGAGCCGCGCGCGGCGCAGCCGTTCCAGGCTCTCGTCGTAGCGGCCGGCCTCGTAGCGTTCGTTGCCGAAGTACTTGACGGTCTCGTAGTTCAGCAGCGAATCGATGGCGCGCGTGTGGGCGGTGGAATCGAACTCGTTGACCTGCTTGCGGAACTGCGTGCGCCACTCGGTCACCGTCACCGTGAAGGTGATGTACAGCACCAGCGCGGCCAGCGTGATCCAGGCGAACCAGGCATCGAACTTCACGGCCAGGATGGAGAGCACCAGCGCCACCTCGACCAGCGTGGGCACGATGCTGTAGAGCGAATAGGAGATCAGCGACTCGATGCCGCGCACGCCGCGCTCGATGTCGCGCGTCATGCCGCCGGTCTGGCGTTCCAGGTGGAAGCGCAGCGACAGCGCATGCAGATGCTCGAAGGTCTGCAGCGCGATGGTGCGCGCCGTGCCCTGCGTGGCCTTGGAGAACACCAAGTCGCGCAGTTCGGCGAACAGCGAGGTCGACAGGCGCAGCAGGCCGTAGGCCAGCAGCAGCCCCAGCGGCACGACCAGGATCGCGGCCGGGTCGCCGGGCTTGATCGTCATCGCGTCGATGAGGTTCTTGAGCAGCACCGGCACGCCCACGTTGGCGAACTTGGCGCCCAGCATGAAGGCCAGCGCGAACACCACGCGCCACTTGTACTGCCACAGGTAGGGCAGCAGGCGGCGCAGGGTGGCCCAGTCCGAGCGGGGTGGGGCGGCAGGGGCCGCAGGCGCGGCGGGCGCGTTCGGGGCGTTCGGGGCGTTTGGGGGCGTGGCGGGGGCGTAGGAGCGCATGGGGGGCTGGCAGACTCGCGGACTCGCGGACAATGGAAGGCGTCGTTCTCGTTCTGCGGAGATTGTCCCGGATGTCCACCGATCCAAGCGCCCCCGTCCACCTGCCCACCGACATGGAGCTGGTGCTCAAGGTCATTCCCATGCCCGCGGACACCAATGGCAACGGCGACATCTTCGGCGGCTGGGTCATGGCCCAGGTCGACCTGGCCGGCGGCGTGCTGCCGGCGCGGCTCATCGTCGGCAAGTTCGCCACCGTGGCCGTCAACGAGTTCATCTTCAAGCAGCCCGTGCGCGTGGGCGACCTGCTGTCGTTCTTCGCCGCCATCACGCGCGTGGGCAAGACCTCGGTCACGGTGCAGGTGGAGGTCTACGCCGAACGCCGGCACGCCGAGCAGCGCTACGTGAAGGTGACCGAGGCGCGGCTGACCTACGTGGCCATCGGCGACGACGGACGCCCGCGCCTGGTGCAGCCCACGGCGGCCCCAGTGCCCGACTGACCCAGGCAAACCCCTAGACCGGGCTCCGTGGCCCGGCACATGCGGAACAACCCTGAGCGCCGTTGCCCCCGGCGCGGCTATAAACCCGGCACAACAAACGGGGGCCGGGTGCAGTTTCTCCAACTGGTGATCAGTGGCATCGCGCAGGGCTGCATCTATGGCCTGATCGCGCTCGGCTTCGTTCTCATCTACAAGGCCACGGAAACCGTGAGCTTCGCGCAGGGCGAGCTCATGATGCTGGGCGCGTTCGGCGGCTTCGCCGCGATGACCTGGCTGGGCCTGTCGTTCTGGGTGGCGGTGCTGTGCGCGGTGGTGGCCGTGGCCCTGCTGGGCATGCTGCTCGAACGCGTGGTGGTGCGGCCCATCCTGGGCCAGCCGGCCTTCTCCATCGTCATGCTGACCATCGGCATCGGCTACGTGGCGCGTGGCCTGGTCACCATGGTGCCCGGCATCGGCACCGAGACGCACACGCTGCCCGTGCCCTACAAGGACGAGATCTACCGGCTGGGCGGGCTCGTGCTCAACGCCGAGCAGCTGGTCGTGATCGCGGCCACGGGCGCACTGTGCGCCGTGCTGTTCGCGCTGTTCCGCTACAGCAAGCTGGGCATCGCCATGCAGGCGTCTTCGCAGAACCAACTGGCGGCCTACTACATGGGCATTCCGGTGCGCCGGCTCAACGGCCTGGTCTGGGGGCTGGCGGCGGCGGTGGCGGCGCTGGCCGGCCTGCTGCTGGCGCCCATCACCTTCGTGCACGCCAACATGGGCTTCATCGGGCTCAAGGCCTTTCCGGCGGCCGTGGTCGGCGGCTTCGGCAGCCTGCCCGGCGCCATCGTGGGGGGCGTGCTGATCGGCGTGGTGGAGTCGCTGGCCGGCTTCTACCTGCCCGACGGCTTCAAGGACACGGCCGCCTACATCGTCGTGCTGCTGATGCTCATGGTGCGGCCCAACGGCCTGTTCGGCGAACGCCTGCGCAAGAAAGTCTGAGGGCCCGGCACGATGCGCTTTCTCTTCAAGACCGGCTATGCCCAGGACATCGCCCTGGCCAAGCACGAGGGCCACCGCTTCTGGTATGGCCTGCTGCTCGTGGCCATGCTGCTTGCGCCGCTGGCCCTGCCCGAGTACTGGCTGGCGCAGCTGACCTTCGTGCTGATCTACGGCATCGCCGGCCTGGGGCTGATGCTGCTGTCGGGCTTCACGGGCCAGTTCTCGCTGGGGCATGCGGCCTTCCTGGGCGTGGGCGCCTACACCCAGGGCGTGCTGACCAACCTGGGCTGGCCGTTTCCGCTGGCCATGGCCATGGCGACCGTGCTGGCGGCGGCGGTGGGCGTGGTGGTGGGGCTGCCGGCGCTGCGCGTGAAGGGCATCTACCTGGGCATGGCCACGCTGGCCTTCGGCGTGATCGTCGAGGAGGTTCTGGCGCGCTGGGAGAGCGTGACCGGCGGCAACGCCGGGCTGCACATGAAGGCGCCGGCCATCGGCAGCTACAAGCTCGACAGCGGCGAGGGCTTCTACTTCCTGTGCCTGGCGCTGGCGGTGCTGGCCACGTTGGCCATCCTGAACCTGCTGCGCGCGCCGACCGGGCGGGCCTTCGTCGCGATCCGCGATTCCGAGGTGTCGGCGCAGAGCATGGGCATCCACCTGGCGCGCTACAAGACGCTGTCGTTCGCGCTGTCGGCGGCGCTGGCCGGACTGGCCGGGGCGCTGTACGCGCACAAGATCAGCTTCCTGTCGCCCGACCAGTTCAGCGTGCTGCAGTCCATCGACCTGTTGCTGATGGTGGTGATCGGCGGCCTGGGCTCGGTGCACGGCGCCTTCCTGGGGGCGGTGTTCCTGATCGCCATGCCGCAGCTGATCGCGCTGGGCAAGGGCTACCTGCCCGAGGCCATCGGCATGGCGCCCGGCCTGCAGGGCTTCGTCTACGGCCTGGTGCTGATCGTGTTCGTGCTGTTCGAGCCGCTGGGCCTGTATGGGCGCTGGCTCAAGATCCGCACCTACTTCGCGATGTTCCCGTTCTACCGCAAGGGCATGTTCAAGCGGCAGAAGTCGTTCCAGAAGTCGGAGCGCCTGAAATGAGCGCGGTACCGCTGCTGCAGGTCAAGGAGGTCGGCATGCGCTTCGGTGGCGTGCTGGCCGTCAACCGCGTCGGCTTCGAGGTGCACGAGGGCGAGGTGTTCACCCTGATCGGCCCCAACGGCGCGGGCAAGACCACGGTGTTCAACCTGATCAGCCTCATCTACACGCCGACCGCGGGCGAGATCCTGTACCGCGGCGAATCGCTGACGGCGCAGCCCGCGCACCGCATCGCCGCGCTGGGCATCGCGCGCACCTTCCAGAACATCGAGCTGTTCGAGCACGCCACCGTGCTGCACAACCTGCTGATCGGCCGCCACACGCACCGGCAGACCGGCTTGTGGGGCGACCTGCTGTTCACGCCGCGCGCGCGGCGGGCCGAGCTCGATGCGCGCGAGAAGGTCGAGCGCGTGATCGACCTGCTGGACCTGCAGCACCACCGCGATTCCATGGTGGCCGGCCTGCCCTACGGTGTGCGCAAGGTGGTGGAGCTGGCGCGCGCGCTGTGCACCGAGCCCCGGCTGCTGCTGCTGGACGAGCCCTCTTCAGGCCTCAACGTGGAGGAGACCGACGACATGGCCTTCTGGATCCAGGACATCCGCGACGAGCTGGGCGTGACCGTGCTGATGGTGGAGCACGACATGTCGCTCGTGTCCAAGGTGTCCGACCGCGTGCTGGCCATGAACCAGGGCGAGGTGCTGGCGCTGGGCACGCCGGCCGAGGTGCAGGCCGATCCTGCGGTGGTGGAGGCCTACCTGGGCTCCGTCGACGACGTTGCGACGCTGAGGCGAGCAGCATGAGTGAGGTTCCACCCCCCGTCAGCGATCAACCCGTCCTGAAGCTGCTGAACGTGGAGAGCGCGTACGGGCCGATCAAGGCCATCCGCGGCGTGAGCCTGCAGGTGCGGCGCGGCGAGATCTCCACCGTGCTGGGCAGCAACGGCGCGGGCAAGACCACCATCCTGAAGACCATCTCGGGCATCCTCGATCCGCGCAAGGGTTCGATCGAATTCAAGGGCGAGGACATCACGGCGCAAGACCCCGCCTTGATCGTGCGCCTGGGCCTGTCGCACGTGCCCGAGGGCCGCGAGGTGTTCCCGCTGCTGAGCGTCCGCGACAACCTGGCCATGGGCGCCTACACGCGCAGCGACCGCGACGGCGTGGCGCGCGACCTGGAGGCGGTGTTCGGCTACTTTCCCATCCTGCGCGAGCGCGCGGCGCAGGACGCCGGCCTGCTGTCGGGCGGCCAGCAGCAGATGCTGGCGATCTCGCGCGCGCTGATGGCCGCGCCCGACCTGATCCTGCTGGACGAGCCCAGCCTGGGCCTGTCGCCCAAGCTGACCAAGGAAATCTTCGAGATCGTGGTGCGCATCAACCGCGAGCGCGGCACCACCTTCCTGCTGGTCGAGCAGAACGCCAACATGGCGCTGAACGTGGCCGACTACGGCTACGTGCTGGAGAACGGCCGCATCGTGCTGGAAGACACCTGTGCCCGGCTGCGCGAGAAGGACGACATCAAAGAGTTCTACCTCGGCATGAAGGAAGCCGGCGTGCGCGGCGAGCGGCGCTGGAAGAAAAAGAAGAACTGGCGGTAAGGATGGCAAACCTCTGGGACCTGTCGCACATCCAGTCACGCACCGACATCATGGTGCCGGGCGAGACCATTTCCGCCATGTTCTGGGCTGCCGTCGCCCAGCGCGGCCCCGAGACCTGGCTGCGCCAGAAGGCGCTCGGCATCTGGCGCAGCCACAGCTGGGCCGACGTGGCGCAGGGCGTGCGCGAGATCGGCCACGGCCTGCTGGACCTGGGCTTCGCGCCGGGCGACACGGCCTCCATCCTGTCCAACACCGTGGTCGACTGGGTGCTGGCCGACCTCGCCGTGCTGTGCGCCGGCGGCGTGGCCAACGGCATCTACCCGACCGATGCGGCCAGCCAGGTGCACTACCTGTGCGAGGACTCGCGCACGCGCGTGCTGTTCGTGGAGGACGACGAGCAGCTCGACAAGGCGCTGCAGGTGCGCGCGCAGCTGCCCCACCTGGCCCAGATCGTGGTGTTCGACATGGAAGGCCTGCGCGGCCTGGACGACCCCGATGTGCTGAGCCTGGCGGCGCTGCGCGCGCGCGGCCGTGCCCATGCCGCGGCCCACCCCGGCCTGCTGGAGCAGCGCTCGGCCGCGTGCCGGCCCGAAGACCTGGCCATCCTGGTCTACACCTCGGGCACCACCGGCAAGCCCAAGGGCGCCATGCACAGCCACCGCGCGCTGGTGTACGCCGCGCGCGGCTACAACACGCTGGTGGCGCAGGACGCGACGGACGAGCGCATGTGCTTCCTGCCGCTGTGCCACATCGCCGAGCGCATGGGCGGCGAATACTCGGCGCTGTACACGGGCGCCAAGCTCAACTTCGTCGAGAACCCGGAGACCGTGCCCGAGAACGTGCGCGAGATCGCGCCCACCGTGTTCACGGCCGTGCCGCGGGTCTGGGAGAAGTTCTACTCGGGCGTGACGATCGCGCTCAAGGACGCCAGCCGGCTGCAGCAGGCCGCCTACGGCTGGAGCATCGCCGTGGGCCAGCGCATCGCCGACGACGTGCTGGCCGGCCGGCCCGTGGCCTCTGGCGACAAGCTGCGCTTCCGCCTGGCACGCTGGCTGGCGCTGGACAACGTGCGCAAGCTGATCGGCATCCACCGCGCGCGCTACCTCGTGACGGGCGCGGCGCCGATCTCGCCCGACCTGGTGCGCTGGTACCTCGCGCTGGGCGTGCCCATGCTGGAGGTCTGGGGCATGACCGAGACCTGCGGCGCCGCCACCGGTGTGCCGGCCGCGCGCATGAAGCCCGGCTCCATCGGCCCGGCCGCGGGCTTCAACGAAGTGCGGCTGGACCCGGCCACGGGCGAGATCCTGGTGCGCGGCCCCAACGTGTTCATGGGCTACCTGAACCTTCCCGAGAAGACCGCCGAGGCCATCGACGCCGAGGGTTGGCTGCACACCGGCGACGTGGGCACGGTGGACGCCGAGGGCTACTTCCGCATCATCGACCGCATGAAGGACGTGATCATCACGGCCGGCGGCAAGAACATCACGCCCAGCGAGCTGGAGAACGAACTCAAGTTCTCGCCCTACATCACCGACGCGGTGGTGATCGGCGACCGCCGGCCCTACCTCACGGCCATCGTGATGGTCGACCAGGAGAACGTGGAGAAGTTCGCCCAGGACGCCGACGTGCCGTTCAGCAACTACGCCAGCCTGACGCGCGCGCCCGAGGTGCTGGCGCTGATCCAGCGCGAGTTCGACCGCGTCAACGCCAAGTTCGCGCGCGTGGAGCAGATCAAGAAGTTCTTCCTGCTCGAGACGCAGCTCAGCGCCGAGGACGAGGAACTGACCCCGACCATGAAGCTCAAGCGCAAGCTCGTGGAGAAGAAATACGCCGAGCGCATCGAGGCCCTGTACCACTGACGGCTGCCAACGCCGCTGAACGCTTTCACAACCGCAAGGAGACCCCGCCATGCACGCACGCATCCCATTGGTTCTTGCCGCCGCACTGGCGCTGCCCGCCGCCTGGGCGCAGCAGCAGGGCGTGAGCAAGACCGAGATCCTGGTCGGCACCATCCAGGATATGTCCGGCCCGCTGGCCGGCTACGGCAAGCAGGCGCGCAACGGCATGCTGCTGCGCGTGGAGGAACTCAACGAGCAGGGCAGCGTGCACGGGCGCAAGCTCAAGCTGCTGGCCGAGGACAGCGGCTACGACCCCAAGCGCGCGGTGCTGGCGGCGCAGAAGCTCGTGAACCAGGACAAGGTGTTCATCGTCGCCGGCCACCTGGGCACGGCGCAGAACCTGGCGGCCATGCCGGTGCAGTTCGACAAGAACATCGTCAACTTCATGCCGATCACGGCCGCGCGCGAGATGTACGAGCCGCTGCACAAACTCAAGTACTCTTTCGCCGCCACCTACTACGACCAGATCCGCATGGCGCTGCCGGGCCTGGCCAAGGAGAAGGGCGCCAAGAAGATCTGCACCATCTACCAGGACGACGACTTCGGCCTGGAGGTGCAGCGCGGCGCCGAGGCCGCGCTCAAGGCGATGAACATGGAGCTGGGCGAAAAGACCAGCTTCAAGCGCGGCGCGACCGATTTCTCCTCGCAGGTGGCGCGCCTGAAGGCGGCCAACTGCGACTTCGTGGTGCTGGGCACCATCATCCGCGAGACCATCGGCACCATCGCGGAGGCGAAGAAGACCGGCTACTTGCCGACCTTCTTCGCCTCCAGCGCGGCCTACACCGACCTGATCCACAAGCTGGGCGGCAAGCCCATGGACGGCATGTACGCCACCATGACGGTGCTGCACCCCTACCTGGACGAGGCCTCGCAACCGGTGCGTTTCTGGGCCAACAAGTACAAGACGCGCTTCAACGAAGACCCGACCGTGTTCTCGGTCTACGGCTACAACATCATCGACCAGCTGGTCCAGGCGCTGCAGAAGACCGGGCCCAACCTCACGACCGACAGCTTCGTGAAGACCATGGACACCATGCGCTACGAGCCCGACATGTTCGGCAGCGCCGGCAGCGACTACAGCCCGACCAAGCACCTGGGCAGCACGGCCTCGCGCCTGTCGCAGATCCAGGACGGCCGCTGGAAGGTGGTGTCCGACTACGTCAAGTAGCGCACGCTACAGTGGCGCGGCCCCACAACCAGGAGACCGCGCCCCATGGCGGACGACATCAGCACCCTGCGCCGCATCCTGCACCAGCACCGGCGCATCGCCGTGGTCGGCCTGTCGGCCGAATGGCACCGGCCGAGCTACTTCGCGGCCGGGTACATGCAGCAGCATGGCTACACCATCTTCCCGGTGAACCCGCGCTATGCCGGCGGCGAGGTGCTGGGCCGGCCCTGCGTGGCCAGCCTCGCGGACCTGGCTGAACCGGTGGACATGGTCGACGTGTTCCGCCGCACCGAGGACGTGCTGCCGATCGCGCAACAGGCCATCGCCATCGGCGCCAAGTGCCTGTGGCAGCAGATCGGCGTGGTGAACGAGACGGCCGATGCGCTGGTGCGCGCGGCCGGGCTGGACAGCGTGATGGACCGCTGCGTGAAGATCGAGCATGCGCGGCTGTTCGGCGGCCTGCACTGGGCCGGCGTGAACACGCGCGTGGTCTCGGCCAGGCGGCCGCTCTACAGGGGCTGAACGTGGCAGACCACATCTTCCAGCCCGAGACGCTGGCCATCCACGCGGGCCAGATACCCGACGCGGCCACGGGCGCCCGCGCGCTGCCCATCTACCAGACCACGAGCTTCGTGTTCGACAGCGCCGAGCATGCGGCCGCGCTGTTCAACCTGCAGACCTTCGGCAACGTCTACTCGCGCCTGTCCAACCCCACGGTGGCGGCGCTGGAGGAGCGTGTGGCCGCGCTGGAAGGCGGCCGTGCGGCCGTGGCCAGCGCCTCTGGCATGGCGGCCGAAGCCATGGCCTTGATGACCATCCTGCAGGCCGGCGACCATGTGGTGGCGGCCGGCGCGTTGTACGGCGGCACGGTGACCATGCTGGCGGTGAATCTGAAGAAGTTCGGCATCGAGACCAGCTTCGTCGATGCCACCGACCCGCAGGCCTTCGCCGCCGCCATGCGGCCGAACACGCGCGCTGTGTTCGCCGAAACCCTGGGCAACCCCAGCCTCACGGTGCTGGACATCGCCGCCGTGGCGGAGGTGGCGCACGCGCACGGCGTGCCGCTGGTGGTGGACAACACCGTGCCCAGCCCCTACCTGTGCCAGCCGCTCGCGCTGGGGGCCGACATCGTCGTGCACTCGGCCACCAAGTACCTGGCCGGCCACGGCACCACGCTGGGTGGCGTGATGGTGGAGAGCGGCAGGCCGCACGGCCATTTCGCCTGGAACAACGGCAAGTTCCCTGGCATGACCGAGCCTTCGCCGGGCTACCACGGCGTGAAGTTCCACGAGACTTTCGGCGACTTCGCGTTCACGATGCGCGCGCGCATGGAGACGCTGCGTGTCTATGGCGCGGCGCTGTCGCCGATGTCGGCCTGGCAGATCCTGCAGGGCGTGGAGACGCTGCCGCTGCGCATGGAGCGCCATTGCAGCAATGCGCTGAAGGTGGCGCAATTCCTGAAGGGCCATCCGCGCGTGGGCTGGGTCAACTATCCGGGCCTGCCGGAGCATCCGCAGCATGCGCTGGTGCAGCGGCAGATGCGCGGCATCGGCGGCGTGCCCATGGCCTCGGGCCTGCTGGCCTTTGGCGTGCAGGGCGGCATGGCGGCCGGCGTGCGCTTCATCGAGGCGGCTCAGTTCATGAGCCACCTGGCCAACATCGGCGACACGCGCACGCTGATCATCCACCCCGCCAGCACCACGCACCGGCAACTGGAGCCCGAACAGCAGGTCGCTGCCGGCGTGCTGCCCGACATGGTGCGGCTGTCGGTGGGGCTGGAGCACATCGACGACATCCTGTGGGATCTGGACCAGGCGCTGCACGCTTCGAAGGAGACGGCATGAACATCTACGAGCAGGACCTCGGCAAGAACCCGGCGAACCACGTGGCCCTGTCGCCCATGAGCTTCGTCGAGCGCACGGCCGAGGTGTTCGGCGACCTGCCGGCCGTCATCCATGGCCAGCGCCGCTACACCTGGGCGCAGGTGCACGAGCGTTCGCGCCGGCTGGCGGCGGCCCTGCGCGCGGCCGGCGTGGGCCGCGGCAGCACCGTGAGCGTGATGCTGCCCAACACGCCCGAGATGGCCGAGGCGCACTACGCCGTGCCGGCCCTCAACGCGGTGCTGAACACGCTGAACACGCGGCTCGACGCCGAACTGCTGGCCTGGCAGATGCACCACTGCGAGGCCCAGGTGCTGATCACCGACACCGAGTTCGCGCCGGTCATGGCCAAGGCGCTCGCGCTGCTGCGAAGCCAGCATGGGCGCACGCCGCTGGTCGTCGACGTGGCCGACAGCGAGTACGCGGGCGAGCACCGGCGCCTGGGGGCGCACACCTACGAGGAATGGCTGGCCTCCCATGCGCCGCTGCCGCGGCTCGACGGCCCGCAGGACGAGTGGGACGCCATTGCCATCAGCTACACCAGCGGCACCACGGGCGACCCCAAGGGCGTGGTCACCCACCACCGGGGTGCCTACCTGAACGCGGTCAGCAACGTCGTCACCTGGACCATGCCGCAGTTTCCGCGCTACCTGTGGACGCTGCCGATGTTCCACTGCAACGGCTGGTGCTTCCCGTGGACCGTGGCGCTGCAGGCCGGCGTGCACGTCTGCCTGCGCCGCGTGGAGGCGCCGGCCATCCTGGCGGCGATGCGCGACCACGGTGTCACGCACTACTGCGCCGCGCCCATCGTGCACGGCCTGATCGTCAACGCCGACGCGGCACTGCGCGAGGGCGTGTCCGGCGTGCGCGGCATGGTGGCAGGGGCCTCGCCGCCGGCCGCGATGATCGAGGGCATGGCGAAGATCGGCTTCGACATCACGCATGTCTACGGCCTGACGGAGGTCTACGGCCCGGCCAGCGTGGCCGCCAAGCGCGCCGCCTGGGCCGACGCCGACACCGCAGAGCAGGCCCGCCTGAACGGCCGCCAGGGCGTGCGCTACGCGCTCCAGGAAGGCATGACGGTGCGGGACCCCGGCACGCTGGCGCCGGTGCCGGCCGACGGCGAGACCATGGGCGAGATCATGTTCCGCGGCAACATCGTCATGCAGGGCTACCTCAAGAACCCCGCGGCCACGGCCAAGGCGTTCGAGGGCGGCTGGTTCCACACCGGCGACCTGGCGGTGCTGGAGGGCGACCGCTATGTCCGCATCAAGGACCGCAGCAAGGACATCATCATCAGCGGCGGCGAGAACATCAGCTCCATCGAGGTCGAGGACGTGCTGTACCGCCATCCCGCCGTGCTGGCCTGTGCCGTGGTGGCCAAGCCCGATCCGCGCTGGGGCGAGACGCCGGTGGCCTACGTCGAGGCCAAGGCCGGTGCACAGGTCACGGCCGAGGAACTGGTGGCGCACTGCAGGGCCCACCTGGCCGGCTACAAGGTGCCGCGCGACATCCGGTTCGAGGCCATTCCCAAGACGTCCACCGGCAAGATCCAGAAGTTCGAGCTGCGCCAGCGGGCCAAGGCTTAGTCGGCGGCCGTCCGTTCCATGCGGATCGCGTCGAACGGGCAGGCGACGAAGCACAGCGCGCAGCCGGTGCAGCCGGCGCTGTCGTGCAGCACCGCGTTCTTGCGTCCCCAGCGCTGGCCGCCCGGCACCTGCAGCGACAGCACATGCGGCGGACAGGCGCCCACGCAGCGCCCGCAGCCGGTGCAGCGGTCCGGCGCGATCGCGGGCAAGGCCTTGGGCGTGGCGGGCATGGCGGCATTGTGGTGGCAGACTGCGGTGCCTGGCTGGAGACGACCATGACCCGTTCGAACGATCACACCGCCGCGCTTGTGCTGCGCCACCAGGACGCCAGCGGCGTCCGCACCCTGACGCTGAACCGCCCCGATGCCTTCAATGCGCTGAGCGAGGCCATGCTCACGGCACTGCAGGCCGAGCTCGATGCGGCGGCCGCCGACGACACGCTGCGCGTGCTGGTCATCGCCGCGGCCGGGCGCGCCTTCTGCGCCGGCCACGACCTCAAGGAGATGCGCGCCGAGCCCTCGCTGGCCTACTACCAGCGCCTGTTCGCGCAGTGCACGAAGCTGATGCTGGCGGTCCAGAAGCTGCCCGTGCCCGTGATAGCCCAGGTGCAGGGCATCGCCACGGCGGCCGGCTGCCAGCTGGTCGCGATGTGCGACTTGGCCGTGGCCGCCAGCGACGCGCGCTTTGCCGTCAGCGGCGTGAACCTGGGGCTGTTCTGTTCCACGCCCAGCGTGGCCCTGTCGCGCAACCTTCCGCGCAAGGCAGCCTTCGAGATGCTGGTGACGGGCGACTTCATCGGCGCCGAGGAAGCGCGCGCCAAAGGCTTGGTCAACCGTGTCGCGGCGCCCGAGTCCCTGGCCGACGCCGTGGCCGGGCTCGCGGCCAGCATCGTGGCCAAGCCGCAGGTCGCGCTGGCCATGGGCAAGGCCTTGTTCTACCGCCAGTTCGAGGTGGGCATGGCGGCCGCCTACCAGGACGCCGGCGCCACCATGGCCTGCAACATGATGGATGCCGCGGCCCTGGACGGGGTACAGGCCTTCATCGACAAGCGCCGGCGCTGAGGGCACCCAGGCGGGCGGCTATGCTCGCCCCGATGGAAACGAGCGAAGCCGCCCTGCTGGGGCGCGAATGGACGGCGCTGCACCGCGATTGCGAGGCCAGCGAGCGCAGTGCCCTGTGGATCAAGCTGGCCGCCGTGGCCTTGACGGCCGTGGCCGTGGCCCTCAACTTCGATGCGGTGCTGGCCATCGTGCTGGTCGGCGTGTTGTGGGTGCAGGAGGCCGTCGTGCGCACCGGCCAGGCGCGCCTGGTCGACCGGCTGCTGCGCGTGGAGGCCGTGCTGCGCGACGTGGCGGCCGCCCCGCGCGCGGCCTGCCAGCTGTATTCCGACTGGCTCGCCACACGCCCGGGCGCGCTCGGCTTGCTGGCGGAGTACCTCGCGGCCGCGGTCCGGCCCACGGTCGCCTTCCCGTATGCCGTGCTGGTCGTGTTGCTTTGGGCGCTTGCCGTCATCGAATAGGCCGGCCTGTGCTGCGCGATTGGCGCGCTGTCTCCGTTCCATAATGCTGCGATGGAGACCAAGTGGCTCGAAGATTTCGTGAGCTTGGCCGAGACGCGCAGTTTCAGCCGCTCGGCCCAGCTGAGGCATGTGACGCAGCCGGCGTTTTCGCGCCGCATCCAGGCGCTGGAAGCCTGGGCCGGCACCGACCTGGTGGACCGCAGTTCCTACCCCACGCGCCTGACGCCGGCCGGCGAGACGCTCTACACCCAGTCGCTGGAGATGCTGCAGGCGCTGCAGAGCACGCGCGCCATGCTGCGGGGCCACAACTCCGCCGGGCAGGACGTGGTCGAGTTCGCCGTGCCCCACACCCTGGCATTCACCTTCTTTCCGGCCTGGGTGACCAGCCTGCGCGAGAAGTTCGGCCCGCTCAAGAGCCGGCTCATCGCGCTGAACGTGCACGATGCCGTCATGCGCCTGGTGGAGGGCAGCTGCGACGTGCTGATCGCCTACCACCACAGCTCACAGCCGTTCCAGTTGGCCGCCAACCGCTACGAGATGGTCAGCCTGGGCCGCGAGGTCATGGCGCCCTATGTCAAGGCCGATGCCGATGGCGCGCCGCTGCACCAGCTGCCCGGGCGGCCGGGCCAGCTGCTGCCTTACCTGGGCTATGCGCCGGGCGCGTACATGGGGCAGATGGTCGACATGCTGCTCAAGCAGTCGCCCACGCCCATCCACCTCGACCGGGTCTACGAGACCGACATGTCCGAAGGCCTGAAGGCCATGGCCCTGGAGGGGCACGGCATCGCGTTCCTGCCGTACAGCGCGGTCAAGAAGGAGCTGCGCGCGCGCCGGCTGGTCAGCGCCGCGCCGACTGGCATGCCCGGCATGGAGATGACGCTGGATGTGCGCGCCTACCGCGAAAAGCCCGGCGCCCATGCCGTGCCCAAGCGCTCCGCGCAGGCCCTGTGGACCTACCTGAACGAGACGGCCGGCGCGCGCGCTGGCGACGTCCAGGGTGCCGGGTGAGGGTTATTCGTTTCTTGCATCCGGCTGCGTTCAATCGGCATTGGCTGGAACAGGCGCGCCGCCTTTACAGTCCGCGGCGCTGCAAACAGCCCTTGGCACTGGCATACAAGCTGCTAGGCATGTTGCGCATGCGGACACCAAGACCTTTTTCAGATGACAGCTGCGGCACCAAGACCGCGCATGGAGACAGTGTGACAGGTAGTTTTTCACGCGATGCATTGCACCGGCATGGGGCATGCGGGTATTTCCGCTGACCTCCGGTTACCGGTTTAAGGTCTTATTTCCCCTTTCGTTTTCTTAGGAGAGTTTGAATGAAGAAGCACATCCTCGCCATCGTGTGTACGGCACTGGCAGCCGGCGGCGCAATCGCACAGAGCAACGACACCTTGGCGAAGATCAAGTCCAGCGGCAGCATCAGCCTGGGCGTGCGTGACTCCTCGGCCCTGTCGTACACGCTGGGCAATGGCAAATACGTCGGCTTCCACACCGAGATGGCCGAACGCATCACGGCGGATCTGTCCAAGCAGGTCGGCAAGCAACTCAAGATCGAGTACACGCCGGTGACCTCGCAGAACCGCATTCCGCTGGTGCAGAACGGCACGGTCGACCTGGAGTGCGGCTCCACGACCAACAATGCCACGCGCGCCAAGGACGTGGACTTCGCCTACAACACCTACATGGAAGTCGTGCGCACGGCGGTCAAGACCAGCTCCGGCATCAAGGACCTGAAAGACCTCAACGGCAAGACCGTGGCCGTCACCACCGGCACCACCTCGGTCCAGCTGCTGCGCAAGAACAAGCGCGCCGAAGGCGTCAACTTCAAGGAAGTCATGGGCAAGGACCACGCCGACAGCTTCCTGCTGCTCGAGTCCGGCCGTGCCGATGCCTTCGTGATGGACGCCTCCATCCTGGCGGCCAACATCTCGAAGTCGCGCAACCCCAAGGACTATGCGATCGTCGGCCCCGAACTGTCGGTCGAGCCCATCGCCTGCATGGTGCGCAAGGGCGATACGGCGTTCCTGAAGGCCGTCAACGACAGCATCGAGCGCCAGATCAAGGACGGCTCGCTGGCCAAGCTGTACGACAAGTGGATGGTGCAACCCGTGCCGCCGGCCAACGTGGCACTGGGCCTGCCGCTGTCCGAAGCCACCAAGGCTGCCTGGGCGAACCCGAACAACAAGCCTGCAGAAGACTTCGTCACCAAGGAATAACCACCGGCCGACACACAAACGCCCGCCCGCCGTGGCGGGCGTTTGTTGTTTCTGGCGCAGTACATCGGACAACAGCAGCGAGGAGAGCCCATGGGTAATTGGGATTGGCAGGTGTTCTGCAAGGACACCATCGAGGGAACGGCGGTGCCCGGGTGCTACGGCACGGGGGACACGTACACCTACCTCAACTGGATCATCTCCGCCTGGGGCTGGACCGTTTCGGTCGCGCTGTCCGCGCTGGCCGTGGCGCTGGTCGTCGGTTCCCTCATCGGCATCCTGCGCACGCTGCCCAACAGCCCGGGCTGGGTGCGCTTCGGCAACGCCTGGGTCGAGCTCTTCCGCAACATCCCGCTGCTGGTGCAGATCTTCCTGTGGTACCACGTGGTGCCCGCCATCTTCACGTCCATGCGCGACGTGCCACCCTTCATCCTCGTGGTGCTGGCGCTGGGCTTCTTCACCTCGGCGCGGATCGCCGAGCAGTTGCGCGCCGGCATCCAGGCCCTGCCGCGCGGCCAGCGCTACGCAGGCATGGCGGTCGGCTTCACGACCTGGCAGTACTACCGCTACGTGATCCTGCCCATGGCCTACCGCATGATCCTGCCGCCGCTGACCAGCGAGTCCATGAACATCTTCAAGAACTCCTCGGTCGCGTTCGCGGTGTCGATCGCCGAGCTGACCCAGTTCGCCATGCAGGCCGGCGAGGAAACCGCCCGCCCGATCGAGATGTACCTGGGCGTGACGGTGCTGTACGTCATCTCGGCCATGATCATCAACCGCATCATGGCCTTCATCGAGAAGCGTGCGCGCGTGCCGGGCTTCGTGGCCGCTGGCGGAACCGGAGGCCACTGACATGAATCTCGACTTCGGCTTCTACAACTGGGCCGTCATCACCGACTTCGTGCTGAAGGGCTTTTACTTCAGCGTGTTCCTGACGGTCGTGGCCACGCTGGGCGGCATCTTCTTCGGCACCTTGCTGGCGCTGATGCGCCTGTCGGGCAAGAAGTGGCTGGACGCGCCGGCCGCCTTCTACGTCAACGGCATGCGCAGCATTCCGCTCGTGATGGTGATCCTGTGGTTCTTCCTGATCGTGCCGTTCATCATCGGGCGGCCCATCGGCGCGGAGATGTCGGCCATCGTCACCTTCATCGCGTTCGAGGCCGCCTACTTCTCGGAGATCATGCGCGCCGGCATCCAGTCGATCCCGCGGGGCCAGGTCTTCGCGGGCTTGGCCGTGGGCATGAGCTACAAGCAGAACATGACGCTGGTGATCCTGCCGCAGGCCTTCCGCAACATGCTGCCGGTGCTGCTGACCCAGACCATCATCCTGTTCCAGGACACGTCGCTGGTCTACGCCATCGGTGCCTACGACATGCTCAAGGGCTTCGAGGTGGCCGGCAAGAATTTCGGCCGGCCGATCGAGTCCTACCTGCTCGCCGCGGTCGTCTACTTCGTGCTGTGCTATGCGCTCTCCTGGCTGGTCAAGCGCCTGCACAAGAAGATCGCCATCATCCGCTGAACAAGCCCCCCATCTGGAGAAATCAAAATGGCTGAAAAAATGATCGAGATCAGCAACGTGTCCAAGTGGTACGGGCCGGTGCAGGTGCTCAACAACTGCAACGTGAGCATCAACAAGGGCGATGTGGTCGTCGTCTGCGGCCCCTCGGGTTCGGGCAAGTCCACGCTGATCAAGACCGTCAACGCGCTGGAGCCGATCCAGAAGGGCGAGATCACCGTCAACGGCATCAAGGTCACCGATCCCAAGACCGACCTGCCCAAGCTGCGCTCCAAGGTCGGCATGGTGTTCCAGCACTTCGAGCTGTTCCCGCACCTGTCCGTCACCGAGAACCTGACGATCGCGCAGATCAAGGTGCTCGGCCGCAGTGCCGACGAGGCCAAGACGCGCGGCCTCAAGATGCTGGACCGCGTGGGCCTGATGGCGCACAAGGACAAGTTCCCCGGCCAGCTCTCGGGCGGCCAGCAGCAGCGCGTGGCGATCGCGCGCGCGCTGTCGATGGACCCCATCGTGATGCTGTTCGACGAGCCGACCTCGGCGCTCGACCCCGAGATGGTCGGCGAGGTGCTGGACGTGATGGTCAGCCTGGCCAAGGAAGGCATGACCATGATGTGCGTGACGCACGAGATGGGCTTCGCGCGCAAGGTCGCCAGCCGCGTGATCTTCATCGACGTCGGTGGGCGTATCCTTGAAGATTGCTCCAAGGAAGACTTCTTCGGCAACCCGGATGCCCGCCAGCCCCGGACCAAGGACTTCCTGAACAAGATCCTGCAACACTGAGCGCCGCCCCCATGCACCTGGTCACACGCCCCCTGTACCGCTGCCTCGCAGCGCGTGCGGCGGCGCGTGCGTGCCAGGAGCCGGCCGGCCGCCCCAGCCCCATGGTGGCGGGCCGAAAGCCCGCCGCACACTCCTGAGCCCGGCGAACCTTCCTCTCCTTCTTCGCCACATCGGATCGCCGGGCTTCCACCCGGCTTTTTCTTTTTCCGAACCAGGAGTGTGAAATGAATGTTGTGTCCACTGCGGCGGCGATCCGCACCTTGAGCGAACTCGACCATGTGCGCGTTGCCAAGCTGGTCGATGCCGGCAACCCCGCACATGCGGGCGTGCAGGCCCTGCTCGATAACGCGGATCTGGTGGCGCCGACCGACATGGCGCCCGACGTCGTGACCATGCGCTCGCGTGTGCGCGTGGCCGATGCGTCCGGTGCCGGGCCGCGCGAGCTGACGCTGGTCTACCCCTCCGAAGCCGATGCCACGCAGGGGCAGGTCTCGGTGCTGTCGCCGATCGGCACGGCGTTGCTGGGGGCCAAGGTGGGCGAGATGGCGCAATGGGCGCAGCCCGATGGCCGGGCCGCCGCACTGCAGGTGCAGGCCCTGCTGTTCCAGCCCGAGGCCAGCGGCGATTACCTGCGCTGAAGCGCTCGCCGGGCGGCGGCCCCTGCGCCGGGCCGCTGCCGCCGGTGGTGGCCCGGTGCCTTACTTCGGCCGCGCCGCGATGGCCTTCTCGGCCTTGTCCACGAGTCCGCTGCCGATCTGCGCCTTCCACTTGGTATAGACCGGCCGCGTGGCCTTGACGAAGGCGTCACGCTCGGCGGCGCTGAGCTGGGTCACCGTCACGCCGAAGCCGGCGATGTCCTTGAGCAGCGGCTTGTCGGCCTCGACCAGGCCCTTGCGGGCCAGCGCAACTTCTTCCTTGCCGGCGTCCAGCGCAGCCTTGCGCACGATGTCGCGGTCCGCCGGCGTCCAGGACTCCCAGATCTCCTTGTTGACCACGAACACCAGCGGATCGGCCATGTAGCCCCAGGTGGTCACGAACTTCTGGCCCATGTTGTGCAGCTTGAGCACGGGGAACATGAACAGTGGGTTCTCCTGCCCGTCCACGGCGCCGCTGGCCAGCGCGGGCTGGGCATCGGCCCAGCTCATCTGCGTGGGGTTGGCGCCGAGTGCCGTGAAGGTGTCCGCGAACAGCGGCGAGCCGACCACGCGCAGCTTCATGCCCTTGAGGTCTTCCGGCGACTTGATCGGCCGCTTGGAGTTGGTGATCTCGCGGTAGCCGTTCTCGCCCCAGGCCAGCGGCACCACGCCGGCCTTCTCCAGCCGCGCGAACAGGTCCTTGCCGACCTCGCCCTGCGTCAGCGCGTCGACGGCCGCGTAGTCGGGCATCAGGAAGGGCAGCGAGAACAGGTTCAGTTCCCTGACCTGCGGCGACCAGTTGATCGTGGAGCCCACGGCCATGTCGATCACGCCCTGGCGCAGCGCGCTGAATTCGCGCGTCTGGTCGCCCTGGATCAGCGAGACGCCCGGGTACAGCTTGATGTTGATGCGGCCCTGGGTGCGCTCCTTGACGAGATCGGCCCAGATCTTGCCGGCCATGCCCCAGGGCGTGGGCGGGCCCAGCACCAGCGAGAGCTTGTACTCGGCCTTGTAGTTCTGCGCGGTGGCGGAGACGGAGAAGGTGCCGAGGGCGGTGGCGAGGGCAGCCAGCGCGAGCAGGGAGCGGCGGAATTTCATGGACAGGTCTCCTTGGGTTGGGAACATCAATAGCCGAGCTTGGCCGGCAGCCACAGGGCCAGTTGCGGCCAGGCGATCACCGCCACCATGACCAGGAACATGGCGAACAGCATCCAGCCGACCCAGCGCACGGTCTCCTCCATGCGCACCTTGGCGATGCGGCAGGACACCATCAGGTTGACGGCCAGCGGCGGCGTGAACTGGCCCAGCGCGACCTTGAGCGTGAGGATCACGCCGAACCACACCGGGTCCCATTGGTAGTGCTGCACGATGGGCCACAGCAGCGGCACGAAGATCAGGAAGATCGACACGCCGTCCAGGAACATGCCCACCGTGATCAGCAGCAGGATCAGCAGCGCCAGCACGCCGTACTCGCCCAGGCCCGAGTTCACGATGGCCGTGGCCACCGGGTCGATCACGCCCAGCGTGGACAGCGAGTACGCGAAGATGCCGGCCAGCGACACCACGAGCAGGATCACGGCCGACAGCTCGCCCGACTCGCGCAGGATGGGGAACAGGTCGCGCACGCGGATCGTGCGGTGCACCGCCATGCCCACGAACAGGCCGTAGAACACCGCCACCACGGCCGCCTCGGTCGGCGTGAACCAGCCCATGCGCATGCCGCCCAGGATCAGCACCGGTGCGGCCAGGCCCCAGATGGCCTCGCGGAAGCTCTGCCAGAAGGCCGGACGCGGCAAGCTGGATTCCAGCTGGCCCATGTTGTGGCGCCGCGCCATCCAGACCGCCGGCACGATCAGCGCCAGGCCGGCCAGCACGCCCGGGATCATGCCGGCCGCGAACAGTGCCGGCACCGAGGCGCCCGGCACCAGCACCGAATAAACGATGAACGCCACCGAGGGCGGGATCAGGATGTCGGTGGCCGCGGCGGCGCCGACCACGCTGGCCGAGAAAGCCGGCGGATAGCCCGCGCGCGACATGGCCGCGATCATCACGGCGCCCACGGCCGCCGCGTTGGCCGGCCCCGAGCCCGAGATGCCGCCCAGGAACATCGCGACCACGATGGCCACCAGCGGCAGCATGCCCGGCCCGCGGCCGACGATGGCGATGGCGAAGTTCACCAGCCGCAGCGCCACGCCCGATCGGTCGAAGATCGAGCCGACCAGCACGAACATCGGGATCGCCAGCAGCGGGTACTTGCCCAGGCCCGCGTAGAAGTTCTGGGGCACGGCCAGCAGGCCGAACCACTGGGCGTCGGCATTGGCCAGCGCGATGCAGGCGGCGCCGGCCAGGCCCAGGGCGGCCCCGATGGGCACGCCCGCGAGCATCATGAGGACGAAGCCCGTGAACAGCAGGGTGGCGATCACGAGCCGTCTCCGTCCGTCCCGGCTGCCGCGCGCCCGCGCCGGATGAACAGGCCGACTGCGCGCAGCCCGATGGCCGTGCAGACGATGGGCAGCCAGACCGAGTACCACCACTGCGGCACGCCGATGCCGGGCGACGTCTCCTCGAAGCGGAAATCGTCCCAGACCACGCGCACCGACAGCGCCGCGATCAGGAAGAACAGCAGCGCCACCATGAGCGCGCCGAACTGCGCCAGGCGCCTGCGCCGCGCCATGGAGCCGGCCTCGCTGAAGTATTCGATGCGGATGTGCCGGTCGCGCGCCACGGCGGCCGAGCCGGCCACCATGGCCAGCAGGATCATGAGGAAGACCGAGAACTCCTCGGTCCAGGCGAAGGAACTGTCGGTGAAGTAGCGCACCAGCACGTTGGCGAAGGTGATCAGCGCCAGCGCGGCCATGATCAGCACGGTCAGCCAGTCCTCGATCTTCAGGGGTACGCGCGTCGGTTCGTCGGTGGGGGGCGGACCGTCGGGCAGGCCCGGGTCGTTCTCAGGAGGCATGGAGGCGAAGGGATGGAAAACAAAAGCCGCCGGCCACACGGGCCCAGCGGCATGGGCGCGGATCATAGGTGCGCGTGTTGCACTGCCGCATGGGGACTTTCCTTAGGATCGGCACATGCACAACACCTTGTCCGTCCAGCCGCTGACCGCGGCCGCCTTCGCCCCGTTCGGGACTGTCATCGAGGTGCCGGCCGGCGCCACCGGCCGCCCCATCAACGGCGGCACGTCGCAGCGCTTCGACCTGCTGGCCGACCTGGCCCTGTCCGCCGAAGGCGGCCGCGCCATGCTGGCGCTGTTCCGCGCCCAGGCGCGCAGCTTCCCGCACGCCGTCGACGAGCTCGAGCGCCACGCGCTGGGCAGCCAGGCCTTCGTGCCACTGGGGCAGCGGCGCTTCGTGGTGGTCGTGGCGCCTGCCGCGCCCGCGCCCGACCTGGCCGCACTGGCGGCCTTCGTGACCGACGGTGCGCAGGGCGTGGTGCTGGCGCCGGGCACCTGGCACCACGCCCTGCTGGCCGTGGATGCGGGCGACTTCGTGGTGGTGGAGCGCGCGGCTCAGGCGGTGGACTGCGACGTGGTGCGTTGGGAGGGCAGCATCCCAGTCGTCATTCCAGCGTGACGCCGCTCGCCTTCACGACCGTGGCCCAGCGGCCCAGTTCCTTGCGCAGGTAAGCGCCGTATTCGTCTGGCGTCGAGCCCAGCGGCTCGGCGCCTTGCACGGCCAGCCTGTCGCGCACATCGGCGCTCTTGAGCGCCTTGTCGACCTCGGCGTGCAGCCGCTGCACCACGGCCGCGGGTGTGCCCGCGGGCACCATCAGGCCCTGCCAGGCGCCGGCCTCGAAGCCCGGCATCACGGTCTCGGCCAGCGTGGGCACCTCGGGGAACAGCGCCATGCGCCTGGCCGTGGTCACGGCCAGCAGCTTGATGCGCTTGTCCTTCACGAAGGTCATGACCGAGTTGATGGTGTCGGTCATGAACTGGATCTGCCCGGCCGCCAGGTCGACGTCTGCCGGCGCGCTGCCCTTGTACGGCACATGCGTGGCCACGATGCCCTGGGCGCGGACGAATTGGTAGGCCGCGAGGTGCGTCACGTTGCCGTTGCCGGCCGAGCCGTAGGACAGCTTGTCGGGATGCGCCTTGGCATAGGCCACGAACTCGGCCACCGTGTTGGCCGGCACGCTGGGGTGCACCACCAGCGCCAGCGGCACCACGGCCGTGAGCGCCACGGGCGCCAGGTCGCGCAGCACGTCGTAGCTCAGGCTCTTGTAGAGCGAGGGGCTCAGCGTGATGGACGAGGTGTTGTAGAGCAGCGTGTAGCCGTCGGCCGCGGCCTTGCTGACGGCCGCCGCGCCGATGTTGCCGTTGGCGCCGGCCCGGTTGTCGACCACGATGGGCTGGCCCATCTGCTCGGACATCTTCTGCGCGAGCACGCGCGCCACCAGGTCGGTCGGCCCGCCGGGCGGGAAGGGCACGACCATGGTGATGGGCTTGGCGGGGTAGGCGGCCTGGGCTTGGGCGGCGCCCCAGGGCGCCAGCGTGGCGGCCAGTGCGGCAGCGAACGAGAGGGCGAGTGCGGTGCGGCGTGTGGATGGGATGTGCATGGTGTCTCCGTAGTTGGGGGGGGCGTGCCGCTCAGGCCCTGCCGGCCAGCAGCCGCGTGGCGGTATAGGTCATCACCAGCACGCCACGCTGGTTGAACACGTCGATGCGCGAATCGACGACGGCGCGGCCGCTCCTGGACGTGGGGCGGATGCCGGTGACCTCGATCTGCGCCTCGATGGTGTCACCCACCAGCACGGGCGCGAGGATCTTCTGGTGCAGCTCCAGCATCGCCAGGCCCGTGCCCTGGATCATGGTCTGCAGGATGAAGCCCTCGATCAGCGCATAGGTCAGCGCGCCCGGCACCGGCCGGCCGGCCATGGCCGCGCCCTCGTAGCCGTCCTCGATGAAGATGGCCTCCAGCATGCCGGTCACGCCGATGAAGTTGACGAGGTCGGTCTCGGTCACCGTGCGCGCGAAGGTGCGCAGGCGCTGGCCGAGCTGCAGGTCCTGCCAGACATAGCCCTGGCCGAGGCGGGGCAGGCTGCGGTCGATGGCGGTGGGGGTGTTCATGCGGTGTCTCCTGGGGGGTGGCCTGGGGTGTTCCTCGGCACGTGCTCCCGGGCGGCGCCCTGGTCGAGCAGGGCCTGGATCTGCGTGGCGCCGAGGCCGGCCCGCGCCAGTTGATCGCGCGTGTGCTGGCCCAGCCGCGGCGGCATCGCCACCGGCACGCGCCGGCCGTCGAAGCGCACGGGCGCGCCCGGAAAGCGCAGCGTGCCGAGCGTGCCGTCCTGCACGGTCTCGAAGAAGCCGGTGGCGGCCAGGTGCGGGTCCTGCGGCAGCTCGTCCAGCCGCGCGATCGGGGCCGCCGGAATCTCGAGCCGCTCGCAGGTGGCGAGCCAGTGCGCGGTGTTCTCGCGCACCACGTAGGTCGATGCCAGCTCCAGCAGTTCGGCGATGTGGCGCGTGCGGTTGGCGATGCCGCGAAAGCGCGGATCGGCCGCATGCTGCGGCGCGCCGACCTCGCCGAAGAAGCGCTGCCAGTGCAGGTCGGTGTACGGCATCATGGCCACGTGCCCGTCGGCCGTGCGGTAGGGCCGGCGCCAGGGTGCCAGCACGCGCGGATAGCCGGGCGCAGACAGGGGCGGCTCGAAATGCTGGCCGTAGAAGTGCTCCACGAGGTTGAAGCCCACCATCGACTCGAACATCGGCACCTCCACCAATGCGCCCTCGCCGGTGCGCTCGCGCTGCCACAGCGCGGCCAGGATGGCGTGGGCCGCCACATGGGCGCAGGTCTTGTCGGCCGCGATGGTCGGCAGGTAGCGCACCTCTCCGCTCTGGCGCGCCATGAGGTCCGCCAGGCCGGACATGCCCTGGATCACGTCGTCGTAGGCCGGGCGGCCCGCGTACGGCCCGGGCAGGAAGCCGAGCAGGCTGGCGTAGACCAGGCGCGGAAAGCGCGTGCGCAGCGTTCCGGGGTCCAGGCCCAGCGCGGCCAGCTTCTGCGGCCGCATGCTGTGCATGAACACGTCGGCCGTCGCGAGCAGCGCCTGCAAGGCCTCCTGCGCGGCCGGCTGCTTCAAGTCCAGCACCACGCTGTGCTTGCTGCGGTTGGCGCCCAGGAACATGGCGGCCATGCCGTCTTCGCGCGCCGGGCCGGTGTGGCGGGTCGAATCGCCCTCGGGCGGCTCGATCTTCACGACCTCGGCACCGTAGTCGGCCAGCAGCTGGCTGGCCAGCGGGCCGAAGACCACGCTGGACAGGTCCAGCACGCGCAGGCCCTTGAGCGGTGCCATCGTTTCGTCTCCATGACATGGGCAATGGGCGCGGATTGTTCGGCGGCCGCTGCGTCGCGTCTAATATTTCTTTTCCTGCCTGTGATAGCACGCCTGTATCAATGGACTCCCGACAACTGCGCCACTTCGTCGCCGTGGCCGAAACGCTGAACTACCACCGTGCCGCCGAGCAGCTGCACATGTCGCAGCCGCCGCTGTCGGCCTCGATCCGCAAGCTCGAAGAGCAACTCGGCGTGCAGCTGTTCGAGCGCACGCGCCGCGGCACCGCGCTGACGGCCGCGGGAACCGCGGCACTCGAGGACGCGCGCCGCGCGCTGTTCCACACCGAGCAGTTCGGCCGCGTGGCCGCCGCCACCGCGCGCGGCGAGGCCGGCAGCCTGCGCATCGGCTTCGTCGGCTCGGCCACCTACGCGCTGATGCCGCAGGTGATGCCGGTGTTCCGGGCGCGCTATCCCGAGGTGCAACTGGTGCTGGCCGAATCGACCACGCGCCGCCTGCTGGAAGACGTGCAGCAGGGCCTGCTGGACGCCGCGCTGCTGCGCTTTCCGCTGGTGCGCGCGCATGGCGCCCAACTGTTGCCGGTCGAGCGCGACCGCTTCGTCGCGGCCCTGCCGGTGACGCACCGCCTGGCCCGGCGGCGCCGCATCGCGCTGGAGGAGCTGCGCGACGAGCCCTTCGTGATCTTCGGCGCCGAGGCCGTGCCGGGCCTGCACGCGATGGCGCTGCTGGCCTGCCAGACGGCTGGTTTCGTGCCCCGTGTGCAGCAGGAGGCCGTGCAGGTGCAGACCGTGGTGAGCCTGGTCGAGAGCGGCCTGGGCGTGGCGCTCGTGCCATCGGTGGCCGCGCGGCATGCCACGCGCAGCCTGGCCTTCCGGCCGCTGCATGGCCCGGGCGCCGACACCGAGATCGGCATCGCCCTGGCCTGGCGCGCAGAACGCGAAACGCCGGCGGCGCGGCGCTTCAGGGAGACGCTGCAGGGCCTTGTGGTCGCGTGACGCTGCGCCGGCGCGCGAGCCTGGTGGCGAGGCCGGCGAACGCAAGGCCCAGGGCCAGCACCGCGAGGTCGAAGCCGGCCAGTGCCCAGTCGCCCTGCGGCAGCGAAACACCCAGGTGCCGCGCCGTCGTCAAGGCGTTCAACACAGGAAGCAGGGCGAACGCAGCTGCCGCCAGCCAGGCCTGTTCCAGCCAGCCCCTGGCAGCGGGGCGGAGCGCCGCATGCAGCAGCAGCGCGGCCCAGGCGATGAACAGCACGTGCAACTCCCAGTCACCGCGCCCGGCCAGATCGGTCGGCAGCAGGCGGTTGGCCCAGAAGCAGGTGGCCATGGCGACGGGCAATCCGACGATGGTGCCGACGTTCAGGCGCTCCACCATGCGCAGGCCGGGGTGTGCCCGCGCGCGTTCCTGCTCGGCACGCTGGCGGCGCTTGGCCGTCCACAGCACCAGGCCCGTCGCGACCATCGCGCATCCGAGCAGGCCGGCCACGAGGTACAGCGCGCGCAGCGCCGGGCCGGCGAACAGGCCCTCGTGCAAGCCGAGCACGAGATCGCGGAAGGCCTTCGGGCCGGAACTCCAGCGCGGCCGCGACGACAGCAGCGCGCCGCTGGCACCGTCGTAGGTGAAGAGGTCGGCGGCGCGCAGCGGGCCGGCAGCGAAGTCGCCGACCACGGTGATGCGCGCCGCCGCGTCGCCGGGGTGGTCGAACTCCAGCTGCGTGACGGGCGCGCCCGCCAGCCGGCGGCGCGCGTCGGCGAGCAAGCTGTCCAGCGCCACCATCGGCACCGGGCGGTCCGCAGCGTCCATGCGCGCGGGCGCAGGAAACACCTCCTCCAGGAAGGCCTGGTTGCCTTGCGCGCCGGGCCCGTACCACCCTACGGCGGCCAGCGGCATGAACGAGAACATCAGGAAGACCAGCCCCGAGTAGGTGATCATGAGCTGGTAGGGCAGCGAGACGACGCTCGCGATGTTGTGCGCATCCAGCCACGAGCGCTGGCCCTTGCCCGGGCGGAAGGTGAAGAAGTCCGTGAAGATGCGCCGGTGCACGACGATGCCGGTGACGATGGCCACGAGCATGCACATCGTCGCCACCCCGACGATCCATTCCGCAACCGGAATCGGCAGGTAATGCAGCATCCAGTGCATCTGGTACAGCGCCTGGCCGCCGCCGGTCTGGCGTGCGGCGAACGCTTGTCCGGTGGCCGGGTCGAGATAGGCCGCGCCTGCCGGGGCCGGGTCCGCCGGCGCGCCGCGCCAGGTGACGCGCAGGTAGGGTTCGTTGCGGTCGACCGGGATGGAGATCGTCCAGCGGCGCGCGCCGGCTGCGTGCGTTGCGAGGTATGCCAGGCCCGTGCGCGCTGCCTCATCGGCACGCAGCGGGACGCTGGCTGGCGGCAGTTCCGGGCGCATCCACCGGTCGATCTCGGTGTCGACATAGCCCAGCGTGCCGGTGACGAACATGAAGTACAGCAGCCAGCCGAACAGCAGGCCCATCCAGGTGTGCAGCCACGCCATCGCCAGGCGCAGGGCCGGCTGCAGCAAGGGGCCGCTCACAGCACGGCCCAGGCGGCCAGCGCGGCGCAGGCCAGCGCGATGGCGAGGCCCGCCCACGCCACGGCTGCACTGCGTGCCGCGAAGGCCCACATCACGGCGGCGGTGTACACGGCGAAGCTCGCCTCCATGGCCGCGAGCGCCGCGTCGACGCGCGCCATCGGCCACAGCGCCGCGAAGGGCACCGGCAGCACGCTGGCCAGCAGGTAGCCGCCCACGGCCGCGGCCAGTGCGCGCGACGCGATCGCCAGCGCGCCCGAACCCTGGGCCTTGCCCACAGGATCAGAAGTCGGCGGTCAGCGACACCAGCAAGGTGCGCGGCGCGCCGACCGTCAGGCCTTCGCGCGCGGCCGAGAGCCAGTAGTTCTTGTTGGCCACGTTCTCCATGGTGGCGCGCAGCGTGATCGGCACGGCGCCGGTCGAGAAACGGTAGCGGGCGCCGAGGTCGAAGCGCGTCCACGCGGGCAGGCGTTGCGTGTTCGCCGCGTCGACGTACTGTGCGCTCGTGCGCACGGCGCGTGCCGTGAGGGTCAGGCCTTCGAGGAAGCTCGCGTCCCATTCGCCGGCGGCGTTGAGCTGCAGCTTCGGCGTCGCGGGGGCGGTGCGGCCGTCGTTCTCGCCGCCTTCGGTCCTGTCGAGCTTGCCGTCGGTGTAGGCGGCGCCCCCCAGCAAGCGCAGCCCGGCCATGGCCTGGCCTTGCGTGAGCAGTTCGACGCCGCGGTTGCGCTGCAGGCCGTCCATGCCGAAGCGCTGCGTGGCCGGATTCAGGAAGCCGTTCGGGCGCTCGATCTGGAACACGCTCAGCGTCGTGACGAAGTTGCCCGCGTCGTACTTGGCGCCGACCTCGTGCTGCTTCGACTTGCCCGGCGCGAAGATCTCGCCGGCGTTGGCGGCACCGGTGGGCGCCGTCGGGCCCTGGCTCAGGCCTTCGATGTAGTTGCCGTAGAAGGAGAGCGCCGGGCTCGCCTTGAAGAGGACGGTGGCGACCGGCGTGACGGCGGACTTGTCGTAATGCGTCGTGACGGCACCCGTCGCGCCGTTGAACGACGTCGTCTCGACGCTCTGCCGGCGCGCGCCCAGCGTGACCTGGAAGCGCCCGTCGTCGAAGGACACCGTGTCGACCAGAGCCACGCTGCGCAACCGCGTTTCGCCGACCTTCGGGATCGGGCCCGCCAGCGCAATGTTGGGGCGCGGGTTCGGCGTCGGGTCGTAGATGTTCGAGCGGATCAGCGCACCCGTGGCGCGCAGCGTGCCCTGGTCGAGGTTGTAGGTGCTCAGGCCGAGCACCGGCTCGTGGCGCAGCGCGCCGGTGCTTAATTTGCCGCGGATGCCGGCTTCGGCCGTCGTGGTGTCGACGTACTCGTCGAGCCGCGCGGGGCGCGACACGATGTCGCCTTCGGTGTTGAGCATCAGCGAGCTGGTCTGCAGGCTGGCGAAGTCGTAGGTCTGCCGGCCCACGGCGCCATAGACCTTGACGTCCGGCGCCACGTCGACCTCCGCGCGCACCAGGGCCGAGGTCTCCTTCGCCTTCCAGAAGGTCCACTCTTCCAGGAAGTTGCGCTTGGCGTCCGGCGCCGGGCCGACCGCGATGCCGGCCTCCGGCGGAAACAGCAGGCTGCTGCGCGCGCGCGTGGTGCGGTTCTGGTGGTTCAGGTCGGCCTCGATGCGGAAGCGTTCGCCCTGGAGATCCAGGCCCAGCGTGACCGCGTCGAGCTTTTCGCTGGAGTGGTCCACGGGCGTGTCGCCCGAACGGTGCAGCGCGTTCACGCGCACGCCGAGTTGCTGGTCGGCGCCGAAGCGGCGGCCCAGGTCGAGGTGCGTGCCGAACTGGCCGTCGTCGATGGTAGAGAGCGTGACGCGGTTGAGCGGCGTGGCGCCGGCACGCTTGGGCACCAGGTTGACCGCGCCGCCGACCGAGCCGGCCGGCGCCATGCCGTTGAGCAGGGCGTTCGGGCCGCGCAGCACCTCCACGCGCTCCACGCCGATCAGCGAACTGGCGTTGCGGGGCGACAGGCCGTACAGGCCGTTGAAGGACACGTCGTAGTTGAACAGCGTGAAGCCGCGGATGTTGAACTCGTCGCGGCCGGCGCCGCGCGCATAGGTGTTGCGCACCGAGGGGTCGTTCACCAGGATGTCGCCGATGTTCTGGGCCTGCTGGTCCTCGATCAGCTGCGCGGTGTACTGCGTGACGCTGAAGGCGGTGTCCATGGTGTCGCGGTTGCCCAGCAGGCCGGCGCGGCCGCCGCGGGCGGTCTGGCCACCCGCATAGACCGGTGGCGGGGCGGCGGCATCGGCGGCGGCCTTCACCTCCACCGTGGGCAGGGCGGTGCCGGTGTTCGCCGCGCGGACGATGACCGCGCCTTGCTCGACCACCCCCACCAGGCCGCTGCCGGCGAGCAGGCGGTCCAGCGCTGCACGCGGTGTGAGCTGGCCGGAGACGGCCGGCGCCGTCTTGCCCGCCACGAGCGCGGCCGGGAAGCTCATCTGCAGGTTGGCCTGGCGTGCCAGTTCGTTCAGCGCCTGGGCCAGCGGCTGCGACGGGATGGCGATGGCGACGGGTGCTGCCGCCTGCGCAGCGGCCGGCGGGGCGGTGGCCGCCAGGGCTGCGGCGACAGCCGCGGCCAGTGCCAGGGGAGCGAAACGGAAACGCGCAGTGCGCATGGTGGAGACTCCTCGACGGTGTTGGAATGCCGGGCGGCTGCGTGCTGCGCAGGCCCTTGTCACCGTTGAAGACGCGCCGCCGGCCGGAATCCTCAGGTCGCGGCAGAACTTTTTTGGGAGTGGCGCGCCTGCTCAGCGCGCCACGATGTCGGTGACGTCGCCGGCCGGCACCAGGCGCACCGGCAGGATCTCCGGCAGCGCACGCGCGAAATGCTGGAACTGCCGCAGGTTGTAGCTGCCGCCCACCGGCAGCGCGGCGACGGCGGGGTCGCGCACCACGAGCCCGGTGCGGCCGTAGCGCTCGAACTCGGCCAGCGCCTCGTGCAGCGGCGTGTGCTCGAAGCTGATGCGGCCGCTGCGCCAGGGCGCGATCGCGGCCGTGGCCACCGGCGTGGCCGGCCCGAGGCGGCCGTCCTGGCCGGCGGTGACCATGAGGCCGGCGCCCAGTTCGACCGACGCCTGTGCCGCTGCCGCTGCATGCTCCGGGCCGCCCGGCGTGATGGACGACACCCGCACATGGCCTTCCTCGACCGACACCACGGTCTTGCCGGCATCGATGCCCGAGGCCGTGTGCCGCACCGAGAAGCGCGTGCCCACCACCGTGATGCGCAGCGGGCCGGCCAGCACATGGAACGGCCGCGCGGGGTCGGCATGCACGCTGAACATGGCCTGGCCGTGGTCCAGGCGCACCTCGCGGTGGCCGCGGTAGAGGCGGGCTTCCAGCCGGGTGGCGGTGTCCAGTTGCAGCGCGCTGCCGCCGGACGCGGCATCGGGCAGCGTGACCGACCGCTGCTGCCCACGTTCCGTGGCAAAGGTTTGCACGAAGGTCGGCTGCTGCTGCCAGCGGTCCCAGCCCAGCCAGCCGCCGCCGACGGCCAGCGCCAGCAGCAGGGCGATGGCGGCGTGCGGGAACAGGCGGCCCCCACCGGTCCACCAGCGCGTGGCCTCAGGCACGGGCGGCCGCGGCGGCGCGGCGAGACGCGCCGGCCGCACGGGCAGTGCCGCGCGCAGGGGCGCGACCTCGCCCTTCGGCAACTGGCCGACTTCGCCGAAGGTCTCGTCCATGTCCGCCAGCGCGTCCGCGTGGCGCGGGTCGGCACCGAGCCACTCCTGCAGCTCCGCGTTGCCGCGGGCATCGAGGCCGTTGCGGCGGCGCGCGGCCCAGGTGGCGGCCGCGACATCCAGCGGGTCCTGCTCGCGCGCGAAGGCGTCGAACTCGCGCGCGTCAGCATCTTCATCGGCCGCTGCGCGGTGATGGGGCGGATGGGCGACGGGCGAGCTCAGGCGCATGGCAACTTGTGAAAAGGCCTGCCAATGTAGACGCAGCAGCCGGGGCGATCACCCACCCTGCCGGCCTTCGCGCAGTTGCCGCGCGCAGAGCTTGCACGCCACCATGGCCCGGACGATGTGCTTTTCCACCATGCTGGCGGAGATGCCCATGTGCTGGCCCACCTGCGCATGGCTGAGCCCGTCGAACACGTGCAGCACGAAGGCCTCGCGGCAACGCGGGGGCAGGGCTTCGATGGTGGCCACGTAGGCGCGCACCACCTGCATCGCGGCCAGTGCCTCCTCGGGTTGCAGGTGCGCGGGGGCATGGGGCTGTTCGTGCTCGGCCAGCGCATCCAGGTCGTCATGCCGCCTGACGGCGGCGCGGCGGTGGCGGTCGACGAGCAGGTTGTGCGCCGTGCGGTAGAGCAGGGCGCGCATGTCGACGATGGCCTGCCCTGCATGCTGCACCGCCAGCACGCGCACATAGCTTTCCTGCGCCAGGTCTGCCGCGGCATCGCGGTCGCGCACCTGGCGGGCGAGGAAGTTCAGCAGTTCGCGGTGGTATCGCTCCAGCAAGGCTCGGCCCGTGACGGTTGCCCATTCCCGCAGCGGAGCGACTGGCCGCGGCCGGGCTGTGGCGTGGGTGGATAAGAATTGTTCTTATTGTCACCGAATCACGCCGACCCCACCCGCACGCTTCAGCCCGGCGCGATCCGCTCCGCCAGCGCGAGCAGCGAGCGGTCCGACCCCGCCGGCCCCAGCAGCGACAGCCCCAGCGGCGCGCCCTCGCGCTGCGCCAGCGGCAAAGAGATCTGCGGAAAGCCCGACAGCCCGGCCAGGCACAGCATCTGGATCGCGCGGTTGCGGTAGGTCTCCAGGCCCGCTTCGCCCTCGCTGCGCAGCGGCGCGATGTCGGGCATGGTGGGCATGACCAGCACGCCGTCCTGGCCGAGCAGCGTGGCCAGCCCGCCGCGGAACTTCTCGCGGAACGCGCGCGCGGCCTGCACCTGGGCGTCGGTCACCTCGCGCGACCAGGCGAAGCGTTCGGCCACCCCCGGCCCAAGCGGCGGCGCGAAGCGCTCGATCAGCGGGCCGTCGGTCAGCCAGGCCTCGCGCGCCTGGACGTAGCGGAAGTTCCAGTACATCGCGTCCCACGATTCCATCGCCACGCGGCAGTCGGCGGCCTGGCCGAAGGCCTGCTCGACACGGGCCACCGCTGCGGCCAGCGCGTCGGCCACGGACGCCTCGACCAGCGACCAGACATCGGTGGGGCGCAGCAGCCGCAGCTTGGCCGGCAGCGGCGCCGGGTCGTCGCCCAGCAGCACGGCGCCCACGCGCGCGAAGGTCTGTGCGTCGCGTGCGAACCAGCCGCAGGTGTCCAGGCTGGGCGCCAGGTCCAGCGTGGCCTCCAGGCTGATGCGGCCGTGCGTGGGCCGGATGCCGTACAGCCTGCAGTGGTTGGCCGGCGCGCGCACCGAGCCGCCGGTGTCGCTGCCCAGCGCGAAGTCGCAGAGCCGGGACGACACGGCCGAAGCCGAGCCCGAGGACGAGCCGCCCGTGATGCGGTCCGGCGCCGCGCCGTTGATGGGCGCGCCGAAGTGGGCGTTGTTGCCGTTCATCGAGAACGCGAGTTCGTCGGTCACGGTCTTGCCGACGAAGCGCGCACCCGCGTCCAGCAGCTGCTGGACCACGGGCGCGTTGCGTGTCTTGATGCCCGACATCGCCAGCACGATGGGGCTGCCGCCGCCGGTCGGGTAGCCGGCCACGTCGTACAGGTCCTTGACCGCGAAGCTCAGGCCGCTCAAGGGGCCGGTGTGCGCCGCGGGAACGGGCACGTCGGGGTACGGGACGAAGGCGTGGGCGGGGTCGTGCAAAGGCATCGTTGCGGTTTCCGGTGTGAGGGGGGTGTTCAGCCGACGGTCGCGGGCGCCAGCGCGGCCACGGCGTCGGTGCGCAGGCAGCGTGCACGGTGGCCCGGTGCAAGGGTCACGGGCTCGGGCCGGGTCTGCAGGCAGGCCGCCTCGGCCAGGCTGCAGCGTGCCGCGAATGCGCAGCCTGCCGGCAGCGCAGCCAGGTCGGGCGGCGCGCCGGCGATGGTCTCCAGCCGTGCGCCCTTGGCCAGCGCGCCGTGCGCGCGGCTCTTGAGCAGGGCCACGGTGTAGGGGTGGCGCGGCGCGCGGATCAGCTCGCGCGCCGTGCCTTCCTCGACGATGCGGCCGGCATACATCACGGCGATGCGGTCGGCCACCTCGACGGCCGCGCCGATGTCGTGCGTGACGAACAGCACCGACAGGCCCAGGTCGCGCTGCAGCTCGCGCAGCAGCAGGAGGATCTGGATCTGCACGGTCGCGTCCAGCGCGGTGGTGGGCTCGTCGGCCAGCAGCACCTGCGGCTTGCAGGCCAGGGCCAGCGCGATCATGGCGCGCTGGCGCATGCCGCCCGACATCTCGTGCGGGTAGGCCTGCAGCCGGCGCTCGGGGCTCGGGATGCGCACGCGCTCGAACAACGCCAGCGCGCGCTGGTGGGCCTCGGCCTTGGACACGCTCTCGTGCCGGCGGATCGACTCGACGATCTGCGCGCCCACCGGGTAGACCGGGTCCAGCGCCAGCAGCGGCTCCTGGAAGATCATCGAGACCATCTTGCCGCGGTAGTCGGCCAGTTCGCGGTCCGACATGGCCAGCACGTCGCGGCCGGCCACGCGCACCTCGCCCGTGACCTGGCTGCGCCGCGGCGGATGCAGGCGCAGCAGCGTGCGCAGGGTCACGCTCTTGCCCGAGCCGGATTCGCCGATCAGCGCGACGACCTCGCCCTGGCGCAGGTCCAGGCTCACGCCGTTGACGGACTGCACGGGCTTGCGGCCGCCGGTGAAGGTGACGTGCAGGTCGCGCAGGCGGACGAAGGGTTCTGCGGTGGTGTTCATGCGGCTGTCTTTCTGCTGTCGTCGTTTTTTTGCGTGACGCGCGAGGGTGGCGGCCCCAATGGCAGGCGGCGCAGACACGCGTTCTCCGGGGCACGCTCGCGCGCGCTGTGGGCGGCTGAAGAAGGGCGGGCTCGCCCGCCGATGGCGCGGCTTGCGGGCCATCTCTGGGCCGCGAATGGCCCCTGCGCCCGCATGTCAGCACCGCCTGCCTGACGTCGGGCTTGTGCGAAGGCGCACGACCGGCGCGTCCGCGCTCGTGCGTCACCGTCGTGTCGGGCGGTGACGGTGGGCCTGCGGGCGCAGGCCCCATCCGCGACGGCGATGCGCGCTTCTGGCGCGCCGCCGGTGTTCAAGCGCGTGTGTCCCGCAGGCCACTGCCGGTTTCCGCGAGCGTGGGCCGTAGAACGCAGGCACGCTGCCGCCGCCTGGGCGCCATGCCAAAGAGGGAGGCTCATGCCAGCTGCGCCAGTGGATGCCCGCTGCCGCGTTGATGGATCAGGCACGCCACCGACTGCTCCGCGCGCGCCACACGCTGCGGTTCGGTGCGCGAGCAGACCGCCGCCGCCTGCGGGCAGCGCGGGTGGAAGCGGCAGCCACTCGGTGGATCGATCGGGTTGGGCGGGTCGCCGGCCAGCGGCACTTCCATGGTGCGGTTGTCCGGGTCCATCGACGGCATGGACGACAGCAGCGCGCGCGTGTAGGGATGGGCAGGGTCGTCGAACAGCGCTTCCGACGGGCCGACCTCGGCCACCTTGCCCAGGTACATCACCATCACGCGGTCGCTGATGAAGCGCACCACGTTGAGGTCGTGGCTGATGAACACATAGGTCAGGCCGAACTCGGCCTTCAGGTCCATGAGCAGGTTCAGCACCTGCGCCTCGACCGACTTGTCGAGCGCCGAGACGGCCTCGTCCAGGATCACCATGCGCGGCTGCAAGGCCAGCGCGCGCGCGATGTTCACGCGCTGGCGCTGGCCGCCCGACAGCTCATGCGGGTAGCGCTCGGCGAAGCGGCCCGGCTCCAGGCCCACGCGGGCCAGCAGGTCGCGCGCACGCGCCACCGACTCGCGCGTGGACACGCCGTGCACCTGCGGGCCGAAGGCGATGGAGTCCTCGATCGTCAGGCGCGGGTTCAGCGAGGCATAGCTGTCCTGGAACACCATCTGCACCTGGCGCCGGAACTCCTTGAGCGGCAGCTCGCGGCTGCCCACCGTGCGCCCGTCGAACACCACCTCGCCCGCGCTCGGGGCGATCAGCTGCATGAGCAGCCGCGCGGTGGTCGACTTGCCGCAGCCGGACTCGCCGACCACGCCCAGCGTCTCGCCCTTCAGGACCTCGAAGTCCACGCCGTCCACGGCGCGCACCACCTTGCGTGGCGCGCCGGGCAGTGCGCCGCCCTTGAGCGCGAAGTGTTTCGTGAGGCCGCGGATCGTCAGCAGCGGCTGGGCCGGGCCGCCGATCTCGTCGGCATGCTCCAGCGTCGCGGCGGCGGCTTGCAGTTCGGTCGTCATCGCGTTCACCCCTTGTTGTCCATGGCCGTGCGCAACCCGTCCGAGAGCAGGTTGAACGAGATCGAGGTGATGAAGATCATCACGCCTGGCAGCGCGGCGATCCATGGCTGCACGTAGATGGCGGTGCGCAGCGTGTTGAGCATCAGGCCCCACTCGGGCTCGGGCGGCTTCACGCCCAGGCCCAGGAACGACAGGCCCGAGGCCAGGATCATCGACACCGCGATCAGGCTGGTGGCGTACACGAAGATCGGCCCCAGCACGTTGCCCAGCACGTGCACGCGCACGATGGTGAAGGCGTTGGCGCCCGAGGCGCGCGCGGCTTCCACGTAGTCGCGCCCGCGCACCTGCGTGGTCACGGCCTCGGCCACGCGCGCGATCTGCGGGATGAACACGATGGTCAGCGAGATCAGCGAGTTCAGGATGCCCGCCCCCAGCGCGCCCGACAGCGCAATCGCCAGCAGCACCGAGGGGAAGGCGTAGAACACGTCGATGGTGCGCATGATCACGCTGTTGACGGCGCCGCCCGCATAGCCGGCCACGATGCCGATGATGGCGCCGAACACGAAGGCGAACAGCACCGGCGTGATGCCGATGAAGAGCGACAGCCGCGCACCCACGATCAGGCGCGAGAGCATGTCGCGGCCCAGCTCGTCGCTGCCCAGCGGGTACCCGCTGGTGCCGATGGGCTTGAGCCGGTTCAGCATCGAGGCCTGGTAGGGGTCGGCCGGCGCGACCCAGGGGCCGAACACGCCGACGGCGATCAACAGCAGCACCACGCAGGCGGCGCCCACGGCCACCGGGTCGCGCCGGAAGCGCAGCCAGACCGAGGCCCAGTAGCCGCGCGAGCGCTGGGCCGGC
Organism: Pseudorhodoferax sp. Leaf274; assembly: GCF_001422445.1. GTDB lineage: Bacteria > Pseudomonadota > Gammaproteobacteria > Burkholderiales > Burkholderiaceae_C > Pseudorhodoferax. The sequence goes on along the minus strand of NZ_LMNA01000026.1, from coordinate 61,577 downwards.
AAGGGCTCGACGGTCGCAATGGAGGGGGAGAGGACGGCGGACATGGTTCTTCTCCGTTTCAGCCGCGGGCGATGCGCGGATCGAGCAGCGTCTGCACGATGTCCACGATGAGGTTGAGCACCACGAAGAACATGGCCAGCACCAGGATGGAGCCCTGCAGCAGCGGCAGGTCGCGCTGGAAGATGGCCGAGTTCAGCAGGAAGCCGGTGCCGGGCCAGGAGAACACGGTCTCGATCAGGATAGAGCCGCCCAGCAGGTAGCCCAACTGCAGGCCCATGACTGCGAGCGCGGTCGGCGCGGTGTTCTTGACGATGTGGCAGAACACGCCGAAGTGCGTGAGCCCCTTGGCGCGCAGGCCCAGCACGAACTCCTGCTCGAGGATGTCGGCCACCAGCGCGCGCACCGTGCGCGCGATGATGCCCATGGGGATCACCGACATGGTGATGGCCGGCAGCACCAGGAACTGCAGCTGCTCCCAGTTCCATGTCCAGTCGCCCGATCCGGTCGGCCCCGCGCCGGTGGCCGGCAGCCAGCCCAGGATGGACGAGAACACGATCACCATGACCATGCCCAGCCAGTAGTGCGGCACCGACACGCCCAGCACCGAGATGACCGAGGCCGCGCGGTCGATCCACGAGCCACGGAAGTAGCCCGCCACGAAGCCGAACAGGCAGCCGAAGACGAAGCCGATGGCGGTGGCCACCACGGCCAGGCGCAGCGTGTTGCCGACGGCCTTGATCACCTCGCCCGCGACGGGGCGGCTGGTGGCGATGGACGTGCCCAGGTCGCCCTGCAGCGCGCGCCAGACCCAGCTGGCGAACTGCTCGGGCAGGCTGCGGTTGAAGCCGTACAGCTCACGCAGCTGGGCCTGCAGATCGGCCGAGGCGTCCGGCGGCAGGATGGAGACGAGCGGATCGCCCGGCGCGAGATGCACCAGCGCGAAACACACCAGGGCCACCCCCAGCATGATGGGAATGGCGTAGACGATGCGGCGCAGGATGTAGGCAAGCATGGGCGTGGCTGGCTGGGAGGCTGGCGAGGAAGCGCCCGACCCCTCACGGGCCGGGCGGGCGGACTCAATCCATCGTCATCGTGGCGATGTCGATGAACCAGCTCTTGGGCTGCACCACGTTCTTGACCTTGGCCGACATGGCGCGCGGGCCCACGTCGTGCGCGATCCAGATGAAGGCCGCGTCGTCGACCAGGTGGGCGTGCAGCTTGGCCAGAGCGGCGTCGCGGCCGGTGTCCTCGAACGTGGTGCGCGCGTCGGCGATCAGCTTGTCGACCTCGGCGTTGCCGTAGTAGCCCCAGTTGTTGGAGACCGGCGGGAAGGTCTTGGTCGAGGAGAAGCGCACCATGGCGAAGAACGGGTCCATGGCCGCGAAGCTCACGTTGATCGCGTTGCTGCCGTTGGCGGTCGCGTCCTTCACGCCGCGGCGCCAGTTCGTGAACAGCGTGTTCCACTCGATCACGTCGAACTGCACGTCGAAGAAGCATTGCTTGAGCGACTGCTGCACGAACTCGTTCATCGGCAGCGGCTGCATCTGGCCCGAGCCCGAGGCCGAGATCTGCACCTTCACCTTGAGCGGCTTGGCCGCCGTGTGGCCGGCCTGCGCCATGAGCGCCTGGGCCGCCTTCACGTCGTACTTAATGTCGAACTTGGGGTTGCCCCACCACGGGTGGCCGGGCGGCACCGTGCCCTTGGGCTCGGCCATCATGCCGCCCAGGAACTGCTTGAGGCCCGCGCGGTCCACGCACAGGTTGGCGGCCTGGCGCACGCGCTTGTCCAACCAGGGCGAGCCTTCGGCGAACGACAGCTGCCAGGGCCACACGTGGGGCTGGGCGTTGGAATAGATCTTGTAGCCGCGCTGCGTGATCTGCGGCATGGCGTCGGGCGAGGGCGCCTCGATCCAGTCGACCTGGTTGCCCAGCAGCGCGGCCGTGCGCGCGTTGGCTTCGGGCATGGGCAGCATCACCACCTTGTCGATCTTGGGCGTGCGCTTGGGGTCCCAGTAGGCCTTGTTGGCGGCCACCTCCAGGCGCTCGCGCGCCACGAAGCGCGTCATCTTGAACGGGCCCGTGCCTGAGGCATCGGAGGCGAACGCGGTCCAGGCCTGCTTGGCGCGCTCGGCCGGGTCGGCCACGCTGGCCGGCACGGCCTTGAGCTTGGCGTCCCAGTGCGCGGGCGAGGCCATGAACAGGTTGGTCAGGTTCAGCGGCAGGAAGGAGTCGGGCTCGCTCGTCGTCAGCTCCACCGTCATGTCGTCGATCTTGCGGGCCGAGACCAGCGTGGGCATGCGCGAAGCCGTCACGCCGACCTGGCTGGCGTCGAAATGCGGGGCGGCCTTGTCGAGCACCTTGCGCACGTTCCAGACCACGGCGTCGGCGTTGAAGGCCGAGCCGTCATGGAACTTCACGCCGGGGCGCAGCTTGAAGGTCCACTTGGTCTTGTCCTTGGCGTCCACGGCCCAGCTGGTGGCCAGGCCAGGGATCAGCACGCTGGGCGCGTCGGCCTTGGACAGGTCCCAGTGCGTCAGCGCGTCGTACATCGGGATGCCGGTGAAGCGGTTGCCTTCGAACCCCTGGTCGGGCTGGCCCAGCGTGCGCGGGATGTCGGCCGCGGTCATGGCGATGCGCAGCGTCTTCTCCTGCGCCTGGGCGGTGCCGGCCAGCGACAGCAGGCACAGTGCGGCGCCGGCGGCCACGGACTTCAGCGCGAAGGAAGGGGAGGCAAGGTTCACGTGGGATCTCCTGGGGAGGGTGGGGCGGTGGATGAAGGGATGACAGTCCGGATCGGTTTAGCAAACGGTGTGCCAGGTGTGCTGCAAGGTATCGACAATCGATTTTGTTGTTGATGAATTGAATTGTTGTGCATCGAAAGTCAGTCAATTAATATTGATTGCATCGATGTCCGGTCCGTTTATTGCTTCGACAGGCCGGTCTGCCAATTCGCGCTTTCCCCCTGGCGTTCATTCCCCACTTTGGAGCACGCAGCATGGATTCGTCCGTTCTCACCCCTTCCGCCGCGCACGTCGGCACCGTGGCCACCGACGGTCTGCGCATCGACGGTGCGCGCCTGTGGCGCTCGCTGATGGACCTGGCCCGCATCGGCGCCACGCCCAAGGGCGGCGTGTGCCGCATCGCGCTGACCGATGACGACCGCCTGGGCCGCGACCAAGTCGCCGACTGGTGCCGCGCCGCCGGCCTGGATGTGCGTGTGGACGAGGTCGGCAACATGTTCGCGCGCCGCGCAGGCACCGATCCGCAGGCCCGCGCCGTGGCCACGGGCAGCCACATCGACACCCAGCCCTCGGGCGGCAAGTTCGACGGCAACTTCGGCGTGCTGGCCGGGCTGGAGGTCATGCGCACGTTGAACGACCGCGGCATCGCCACGCGCGCGCCGCTGGAGGTGGTGGTCTGGACCAACGAGGAGGGCACGCGCTTCACGCCGGTCATGATGGGTTCCGGTGCATTCGCGGGCGTGTTCCTGCCCGATTTCGTGCGTGCGCAGGTCGATGGTGCGGGCCTGTCGGTCGGCGGCGAACTGCGCCGCATCGGCTACCTGGGCCCGCAGCCCTGCGGCGAGGTGCCCGGTGGCGGCTATGCCGCGTACTTCGAGGCCCACATCGAGCAGGGCCCGGTGCTCGAAGATGCCGGCCTGCCGATCGGCGTGGTCAGCGGTGCGCTGGGCCAGCGCTGGTTCGACGTGACCGTGACCGGCATGGACGCGCATGCCGGCCCCACGCCCATGGCGCTGCGGCGCGACGCCATGCTGGGCGCGGCGCGCATGGTCGAGGCCGTGAACCGCATCGCGCTGGACGAGGCCCCCCACGGCCGCGGCACGGTGGGCCACATGCAGGTGCTGCCGAACTCACGCAACGTGATCCCGGGCCAGGTGCAGTTCTCGGTCGACCTGCGCAACCTGACGGACGACGGCCTGGACCGCATGGAGGCTGCGCTGCGCACGCGGCTGGTCGAGATCGCCGGCGACACGCGCGTTGCCGTGGACCTGCGCCAGGTGGTGCAGTTCGACGCCTGCCATTTCGACGCGGCCTGCGTGGCCAGCGTGCGCAACGCCGCCGGGCAGCTGGGCCTGGCGCACATGGACGTGGTCAGCGGCGCTGGGCACGACGCCGTCTACGTGGCGCAGGTCGCGCCCACCGGCATGATCTTCGTGCCGTGCAAGGACGGCATCAGCCACAACGAGATCGAGGACGCGCTGCCCGAGCACATCGAGGCCGGCGCGAATGTGCTGCTGCTGGCGATGCTGGAGCGGGCGGGCTAAGCACCGAATCGCGCCGGCGCATAGGGCGCCGGATCGACCAGCGGCGCGACGCCATCGATCAGCTCGGCCAGCAGCCGGCCGCTCGCCGGCCCCAGCGTGAAGCCCTGGTGCGCGTGGCCGAAGTTGAACCACAGGCCGCGGTGGCGCGGCGCTGCGCCGACGACGGGCAGCATGTCCGCCGTGCAAGGGCGCGCGCCGCGCCAGGGCGTGGCCTCCACCGGCTGCGGCAGGTCCAGCAGCTCGCGCGCGGCGGCCTCGGCCCCGGCCATCTGCCAGGGCGTGGCGGCGGCATCGCGCGGCGCGAACTCGGCGCCGGTGGTGACGCGCACACCGCGCTGCATGGGCGCGACGACCAGGCCGCGGTCTGCATCCAGCCAGGGCATGCTGGGCACGGGGCCGCCCGTGTAGTGGCGGTGGTAGCCGCGCTTGACGAACAGCGGCAGGCGGTAGCCCAGCGGGCGCAGCAGGTTGTCGGCCCAGGGGCCCAGCGCGACCACCGCGTGCTCGGCATCGAGCGGGCCGTCGGCGGTCTGCAGCGACCAGCCGGCGCCGTTGCCGTTCTGGCGCAGGCTGCCGGCATCGGCCTGCACGATGCGCCCGCCCAGCTGCGTGAAGTGGGCGGCGTAGCGCGCGACCAGCGCGCCCGGGTCGCGCACGGCCCAGGGCTGGGGCCAATGGATGGCGCCCACCAGCCGCGCCTTGAGCGCCGGTTCGGCCGCCGCCAGTGCGCCGGCGTCCAGCGCGGTGTGCTGCACGCCATACGCGCCGCGCAACCGCTCGGCGCGGGCCAGCGCTTCGTCCATGGTGGCGGCCGTGCGGAACACCCAGCGGTAGCCCGTGCGCAGCACCAGGTCTTCCGCACCGGCGGCGGCGATCAGCGGCGCGTGTTCGGGCGTGGCGTGCGCGATCAGCCGGGCGTACGCCTGCGCGATGGCCGGGTAGTGCGCCGGCCCGGATGCCTGCCAGTAGCGCGCCAGCGGGCCGGCGAGGCGGGGCATGGCCGCGGCGTGGTAGTTGACGTCGATGCCCCGCTTGAAGGCCACGCGCAGCAGCTTGCCCGCGTCGCGCGGAAAGGCGTAGGGCTCCACGGCCTCCTGCTGGATCAGGCCGGCGTTGCCGTACGAGGTTTCCTCGCCCGGCGCGCGCCGGTCGGCCAGCACGACGGCGTGGCCGCGCAGGGCCAGGTGGATGGCGGTGCAGGTGCCGACCATGCCGGCGCCCAGGACCAGCACGCTGCTGCGCGCTGAAGCGCGTGCGGGCGGCCGGGCGTTCGTCACGACGGCAGCGCCGCGATGGCGGTCAGCTCGAGGCGGGCGCCCGGCAGCACGAGGTCGGCGCGCACGGTGGTGCGTACCGGGCGGGGCTCGCCGAAGGCCGCGGCGTAGACGCGGTTGAACTCGGCGAAGTCGGTGGCGTCGACCAGGTAGGCCGTGATCGACACCACGTCGGCCAGGCCCAGGCCCTCGCCCTGGAGCGTGGCTTCGATCCGGGCCAGCGTCAGCGCGGTCTGCGCGGCGATGCCTTCGGGCACGCTGCCATCGGGCGACAGCGGCAGCTCACCGGAGAGGAACAGCAGCCCGTGGCTGCGGCGGGTTTTCGAGAAGGGCAGGGCAGGAGGCGTGGACATCGGTTCTGCGTTTCGGGGTTGCGGAAAGGCCGGACCGATTGTGTCGCCGGGCGCGGCGCGCACCAATGCTGCAACGGGCAAGCCTGCGTTGCCATCGGCGCAACGCTGTGGCGGTCAGCGCGCGACGTCCAGGGCTTCGCGCAGGTGGTCGACGAAGGCCCGTGCGGCATCCGGCAGGTGCCGCCCGGCCATGGCCTGCACTTCGAAGTGGCGCTCGTTCATCTCGCGGTCACGGAGCGGCACGGCGGCGACGATGCCGCTGTGCAACTGTTGGCGCAGTGCGAGTTCGCCGCAGAACGTCACGGCCTGGGTGTGGGCCACGTACTGGATCAGCGGGTACAGGTGGTCGCTGGTGATGGTCGCGTCCAGCGCCAGGCCCTGGCGGCTGGCGCTGATGTCCAGCAGCTGGCGCAGCGTGGAACTGGCCGCGGGCAGCGCCAACGGGTAGGCCACCAGCTGCGACAGGGCCAGCTGGCTGCGCGCCGCCAGGGGATGCCCGGCGCCGACGATGGCCAGGATGGGTGCCGGGTGCCGCAGCACCACGTCGATGCCGCGTTCCGAGCGCAGCGACACCGTCACGCCCAGGTCCGCCAGGCCCTCGCGCACGCGCCGGCTCACCTCGCTCTGCACCGACATGTCCAGCGTGAAGCGGATGCCCGGGTTGCGCTGCTGGAACTCGGCCACCAGCCGCGGCAGGAACTCGTAGGCGAAGCCCTCGGTGGCCACGATGCGCACCTCGCCCTGGCGCAGTCCGCGCAGGCCCAGGATGTCGTCGGCCACGCGCTCGATGTCCAGCCAGGACCGGCGCGCGTGTGCCGCCAGCAGTTCGCCGGCGCTGTTGAGCACCATGCCGCGCGCGCGGCGTTCGAACAGCAGCGTGTCCAGCTCCTGCTCGAGCCGGCCGATCTGGCGGCTGACGGCCGAGGGCGCCACCTCCAGCCGCGCCGCGGCCTCGGTGACCGAGCCGGCCCGCGCGACCTCCAGGAAGTGGCGCAGCGCCACCTCCTGCAGCACGCGCTGGTTCAGGCCGCGGCGTGCGCGCGGGCGGCGGGTGGTGGACGAGGGCATGGCACTGGCCTTTGCTTGCGTTGCGACATGGGCAATGAAGGTTTCACATCATTGTGCTTGCTGCACGGCTACGGCGTTTCTACGATGCAGCCATCCCTCCGCAAACCAAGGTTTCGCCCCATGTCCCTCGCCTCCTTCTCCCGCCGTGCGGCACTGGCCGTGGCCGGCCTGTCCACCGTGCTGGCCGCGCTGCCGGCGCTGGCCGAGAGCGTCTATCCCAGCAAACCCATCACGCTGGTCGTGCCGTTCCCGCCTGGCGGCAGCGCCGACACCGTGGGCCGGCTCATGGGCCAGCAGTTGTCCGAGGCGCTCGGCCAGCCCGTCATCATCGACAACCGGCCCGGCGCTGGCACGGCCATCGCCGCCGGCCTGGTGGCCAAGGCGCCGGCCGATGGCCACACGCTGCTGATCAGCTCGGGCTCCACCTTCACGGCCAACCCGGCGATCCGCACCAACCTGCCGTACGACGCGGTCAAGAGCTTCGACCCCATCGCCGTGGTCGCGCGCATTCCGCTCATCGTGCTGGCCAACACCGGCGTGCCGGTCAACAACGTCAAGGAGTTCGTGGCGGCGCTGCGCGCCACGCCCGACAAGTACGCCTACGCCTCGTTCGGCTCGGGCTCGACGGCGCACTTCACGGGCGAGATCGTGCTGCGCGCGGTCGGCGCCAAGATCCTGCACGTGCCCTACAAGGGCAGCGCGCCGGCCATGACCGACCTGATCGGTGGCCAGGTGACGTTCTCGGTGGACACCGTGACGGCCGCGCTGCCGCAGCTCAAGGCTGGCAAGGTCAAGGCCATCGGCGTGACCACGGCCAAGCGTTCCTCGCAGTTGCCCGATGTGCCCACCTTCGCCGAGGCCGGCTACCCCGAGATCGATGCCGACACCTGGATCATGGTCGTCGCGCCCAAGGGCACGCCCGCGCCCGTGCGCCAGAAGCTGGAGAGCACGCTGGCCCGCATCGTGGCCATGCCGGCGGTCGCAGCCCAGTTGCGCGCCAACGGGGCCGAGCCGCTGTTCTCGGGTTCCGCAGCGTCTGCCACACTGATCGAGAAGGAGCTGCCGCTGATGCGTGCGATTGCTCAACGTGCCGACATCCGCCCGGATTGACACCATGCTCGTCGAAACCTCCGCCGTCGAACTGCGCCGCCTGATCGGTGCCCGCCAGCTCTCGCCCGTCGAGCTGCTGGAGGCCTGCATCGCGCGCATCGAGCAGTTGAACCCCTTCGTCAACGCCGTCACGGCCACCTCCTACGAACGTGCACGCGCCGAGGCGCGCGCCGCCGAGCAGGCCGTGCTGCGCGGCGAGCCGCTGGGCCTGCTGCACGGACTGCCGCTGGGCGTGAAGGACCTGGAGCCCACGGAGGGGCTGTTGTCGACCGCCGGCACGCCCAGCCTGCGCAACCACGTGCCGGCGGCCGACATCGAGCTGGTGCGCCGGCTGCGCGCGGCCGGCGCCATCGTGGTCGGCAAGACCAACGTGCCCGAGATGGGCGCGGGCGCCAACAGCCGCAACCCGGTCTGGGGGGCCACCGGCAACCCGTTCGACCCGAACCTCAACGCCGGCGGTTCGTCGGGCGGCTCGGCCGCCGCGCTGGCGCTGGACCTGCTGCCCGTGTGCACGGGCTCGGACACCGGCGGCTCGCTGCGCATCCCCGCGGCCAAGTGCGGCGTGGTGGGGTTCCGGCCCTCGCCAGGCGTGGTGCCCAGCGTGCGCAAGCCGCTGGGCTTCTCGCCGATCTCGGTGGTCGGCCCGATGGGCCGCGACGTGGGCGACGCCTGCCTGCAGCTGGCCGCATCGGCCGGGCCGCATGCCGGCGACCCGCTGAGCTACCCGCTGGACCCGCTGGCCTTCCTGCAGCCGGCGCCGCTGGACCTGTCGCGCCTGCGCGTGGCCTGGACGGAGGACTTCGGCAGCTGCGATGTCGACCCCGTGGTGCGCCGCGCCATGCGCGCGCGCATGGCAGAGATGCGCGGCCTGTTCGCCGCCTGCGACGCGGTGCGTTTCGACGACCTGGGCGACGTGCACCGCTGCTTCGACGTGCTGCGCGCCGAGGCCTTCGTCGCCGGCATGCGCGAGACCTATGAGCGCGACCCGGCCAGCCTGGGGCCCAACCCGCGCGCCAACTACGAGATGGGCGTGCGCATGAGCCTGCTGGACGCCGCCTGGGCGCAGACCGAGCAGACGCGCATCATCCAGCGGTTCCAGCGCATCTACCAGGACTACGACCTGGTGCTGGCGCCGACCACGCCGGTCTCGCCCTTCCCATGGACGCAGCCCTACGCGGCCGAGATCGACGGCCGGCCGCAGGAGAACTACTACCGCTGGCTGGCGCTGACCTACGTCACCACGCTGACCACGCACCCGTCCATCACGCTGCCCTGCGGCGTGGACGAGCGGGGCATGCCATTCGGCTTGCAGGTGGTGGGCGCGTTCCGCGGCGACCTGCGTCTGCTGTCGGCCGCGCAGGCGATGGAAGGCGCGTTCGCCAGCCGGCCCACGCTGCGCCGCCCGCGGCCGGACATTGCGCGGCTGCGCCCGGCCGAGCCGGCGCTGGACTCCATCGTGACCGCGCCGCCGGACGACCGCTGCGCGCACCGGCCCAGCACGGCAGGGGCGGCCTCGGTCGTCTGAAGGCCGTCAGGACGCCGTCAGAACGCAATCGTGCTGGAGATCGCGCGGGCGCACTCGATCAGCATCGGCGCTAGCTTCTTGCGCGCGTCCTCCATGGTCCAGCGGCTGGTCGGGGGCGACAGGTGCAGCGCGCCGACCGGCAGGCCCTGGCGGTCCACCAGCGGCGCGGCCAGGCCCATGTCGCCCAGGAACAGCTCTTCGCAGTTGGTCGCGTAGCCGACCTGGCGGCACTGGCGCACCTGCTCGACGATGGCATCCACGTCGGTCAGCGTGTACTGCGTGCGCGCGGCGCGCTGCGAGGCCTCCAGGATCTGGCGCACCTGCTCGTCCGGCAAGGTGCTGAGCCAGGCCCGCCCGCAGCTGCTGCAATACATCGGGATGCGCATGCCCACGGGCGTGAACACCGGGATGTGCTTGGAGGTGGTCAGCTGCGCGAGGTACAGCATGTCCTGGCCCACGGGCTCGGTCACGTTGGCGGTCTCGCCGCTGGCGTGGGTCAGCTGGGCCAGGTAGGGGTGCGAGACCTGCACGAGCGGGTGGCCCACCAGGTAGTTGGCGCCGATCTCCATGGCGCGCGGCAGCAGCTGGAAGCGCCGCGTGCGCGGGTGCTTGCCCACATAGCCCAGCACCTGCAGCGTGTGCACGGTGCGCTGGGCCGAGCCCTTGGTCATGCCCGTGAGTTCGGCCAGTTCGGCCAGCGTCAGCGTGCGGTGCGAGGCGTCGAACGCGCGCAGCACGGCCAGGCCTTTTTCGAGCGATTGGTTGAACAGGGGGTCGGCCGGCCTGGCCTCGTCCGGCTCGGGGGCAGGTGTGGGGGCGGGTTGCTTGCGTGTTGCCATCGGTTCTGTGCCCGCACCGCCAGGTCGCATCGATGTTCCGACTTGGTGCATGCGTTCAAGCTGTTGTGAATATCGATGATCGATTCTATGGATGCAAGGCATCCGGTGCCCGCCGCGATGGGAGAATCCGCCCCCATGCACGCAACCACCGACACCCTCACGCTGACCCGCCCCGACGACTGGCACCTGCATCTGCGCGATGGCGAGGTGCTGCGCACGCTGGTGCCGCACAGCGCGGCGCAGTTCGCACGCGCCATCGTCATGCCCAACCTGCGCCCGCCCGTCACCACGGCCGAGCAGGCGCTGGCCTACCGCGGCCGCATCCTGGCGGCCGTGCCCGAAGGCGCGGCGTTCGAGCCGCTCATGACGCTGTACCTCACCGACCAGATCGCGCCCGAGGAGATCCGCCGCGCGCGCGCGGCCGGCGTGGTGGCCGCCAAGCTCTACCCGGCCGGCGCCACCACCAACAGCGATTCCGGCGTCACCGGCCTGCGCACGGTCTACCCGGTGCTGCAAGCCATGCAGCGCGAGGGCATGCTGCTGCTGGTGCACGGCGAGGTGACCGACCAGACGGTGGACCTGTTCGACCGCGAGGCCGCCTTCATCGACCAGCAGCTGATCCCGCTGCGCCGCGACTTCCCCGAACTGAAGATCGTGATGGAGCACATCACCACGCGCGAGGCCGCCCAGTACGTGGGCAGCGCCGACGCGCACACGGCCGCCACCATCACGGCGCACCACCTGCTCTACAACCGCAACGCCATCTTCACGGGTGGCATCCGGCCGCACTACTACTGCCTGCCCGTGCTCAAGCGCGAGACACACCGCGTGGCGCTGGTCGAGGCGGCCACCAGCGGCAGCCCCAAGTTCTTCGCCGGCACCGACAGCGCGCCGCACGCGTCCCACCTCAAGGAGCACGCCACGGGTTGCGCCGGTTGCTACACCGCGCACGCCGCGCTGGAGATGTACGCCGAGGCCTTCGACAAGGCCGGCGCGCTCGACAAGCTCGAAGGCTTCATGAGCCTGCATGGCGCGGACTTCTACGGCCTGCCGCGCAACCAGGGCACGGTGACGCTCCAGCGCGAGGAATGGACCGTGCCCGACAGCTATGTCTATGGCGAGGCCAACCTCAAGCCGTTGCGCGCCGGTGAGACGCTGCCGTGGAAGGTTGTCGCATGAGCGCGGGCACGGTGGTCCCGTCCGGCCCGGTGGCCCTGCTGATCGACGCCGACAACCTGTCGGCACCGGAGATGGTGGCCCAGGCACTGCGGCACCTGACGCAGCTGGCCGGCCCCGTCGGCATCCGCCGCGCCTACGGCAGCGCCGAGAACCTCAAGGGATTGTCCGGCGTGCTGCGCGAATTCGCGTTCCACCTGTGCGTGAACCTGCCGCTGGCCAAGAACACCACCGACATGGCGCTGGCCGTGGACGCCATGGACCTGTGCGCCCGGTATGCGCCCGGCGTGCTGGCCATCGGCACGGGCGACGCCGACTTCGCGCCGCTGGTGCTGCGGCTGCGCGAGCGCGGCGTGCGCACGGTGTGCTTCTCGCAGGCCAACAAGATGTCGCCCGAGGTGCACGGCTTCTACGACGAGGTCGTGCTGCTCGGTGCGCGGCGCAGTGCCGCGGCCAGCGTGGTGGCCAGCGTGCTGCCGGTCGCTGCGCCGGCCGCGGCGCCCGCTCCGGCCCGCAAGACCGCCGCCCGGAAGACGCCGGCGCGCAAGACGGCGGCCAAGTCCGTGGCCGAGGCGGCGCCCGCGCCTGCCCCGGCTCGCGTGCCCGCACCGCCGCCGTCGCCTGCACCGGCGCCTGTGCCTGCATCGCCGGCGCCGGCACCGGCGCCCGAGCCCGCACCGGTCTCGGCGCGCGCGGCGGCCGCGGCCGCCAAGGAGGCCGAGCTCAGCGAACGCGTGCAGGCCCTGCTGCGCGAGATGCCGGGCGTCACCGAAGGCCACGAGGTCGACTTCGGCGAAGTCGCCAAGCGGCTGCGCGAAGCCAAGCTATTGGGCCGCCAGGCCGTGATGTCCAAGTTCCTCAAGAAGCATGTGCCGGGCGTGGAACTGACGCCGCAGGCGCAGCCGCGCAAGCTGCGCTGGGCACCCGGCCCGGCGTGATCCCCGACTGGTCCCGGCCCTGGCTGCAGCCCTATGCCGCCCAGGGCCGCCAGCTGGCGCAGGCCATGCGCCAGGGCTTGCCTCTGTACGCGGCGCTCAACGCCGTCGCCGGCCCGGCGCAACCGCGGTTCGTGCCGCAGCAGTCGCTGCCGCCGGGCCAGGCTACGAGGCCTTGCTGCACGCGCAGCGCGAATGCCCCACGCGCGAGAACCTGCACGACCTGTTCAACGGCCTGGCCTGGCTGCACTTTCCGCGCACCAAGTGGCGGCTCAACGCGCTGCACGCCGCCGAGATCGCCCGGCGGGGCCAGGGTCCGCGGCGCGGCCCGTTGCGCGACGCGATGACGCTGTTGGACGAGAACGGCGCGCTGCTGTTGGCCCCACATGGCATGTGGGATGCGCTGCGTGCGCGCGACTGGCGCGGCCTGTTCGTCACGCGCCGCGGCCAGTGGCGCAAGGCCCGGCTGCTGGTCTTCGGCCATGGCCTGCTGGAGCAGCTGCAAACACCGCGCAAGCCGCTCACCGCCCATGTGCTGGCGGCTCCCCAAGCTCTTGAATCGATAGCGGACATCGACCGCTGGCTGGCCGCTGCCATCGACGGCCCGGCCTGGGCGGAGAAGCCTTTCGCTCCGCTGCCGGTGCTCGGCGTACCGCTCTGGTGCGCAGGGAACGCACACGAATCCTTCTATGATGACCCGCTTGTTTTTCGCCCCGCCCCAGGTTCAGACGTACGAGAACAAAGGACATTGCCAGGCGCGGCTTGAGGTTGTGCACACTGCCCCCATGTGTGCAGCCGTCACCCACTTTGATTGTTGAAGGGCGCCCCCGGAGAACCCATGAAACGCATTGCCTTGTTTGTCCTCACCAACCTCGCCGTCGTGGTGGTGCTGGGCGTTGTCGCCAGCCTGCTCGGCGTCAACCGCTTCCTCACGCCCAACGGGCTGAACCTGGGCTCGCTGCTCGGCTTCGCGCTGATCATGGGCTTCGGCGGCGCCATCATCTCGCTGCTGATCAGCAAGCCCATGGCCAAGTGGGCATCGAAAGTGCAGGTCATCGACGGCACGGGTTCGGCCGACGAGCGCTGGATCGTCGAGACCGTGCGCCGCTTTGCCGACAAGGCCGGCATCGGCATGCCCGAGGTCGGCATCTTCGAGGGCGATCCGAACGCGTTTGCCACCGGCGCCTTCAAGAACTCGGCCCTGGTCGCGGTGTCCACTGGCCTCCTGCAGAACATGACGCGTGAAGAGGTCGAGGCCGTGATCGGCCACGAGGTCGCGCACATCGCCAACGGCGACATGGTCACCATGACGCTGATCCAGGGCGTGATGAACACCTTCGTGGTGTTCCTGTCGCGCGTGATCGGTTACGCGGTGGACAGCTTCCTGCGCAAGGGCGACAGCGAGAACTCCGGCCCCGGCATCGGCTACTGGGTCACCACCATCGTGCTGGACATCGTGCTCGGCTTTGCCGCCGCCATCGTCGTGGCCTGGTTCTCGCGCCAGCGCGAGTTCCGTGCCGACGCCGGTGCCGCGCAACTCATGGGCCGCAAGCAGCCCATGATCAACGCACTGGCCCGCCTGGGCGGCGTGCACACGGGCGAGCTGCCCAAGAGCGTGGCGGCCTTCGGCATCGCCGGTGGCATCGGCCAGCTGTTCTCGACCCACCCGCCGATCGAACAGCGCATCGCCGCGCTGCAGAACGCGCAGTAAACCCGGCGTCGCGCCGGCATGCGAGCCGCCTTCGGGCGGCTCTTTTCATGGGCGCTTTGTTTCTGATGCGGAAACGATCCATTGCCTGGCGCCCGGTTTTTCTTTCGGCCTCCCACTTCCACAATTCAACCCATCGATGAGACGCACACAAGACGACTCATCGAGACGAAGACGGACATGGGGTCCGGCTCCGCCGAATGAGCCATTGCATCCATCGCCTGAAAGGAATCCATCATGAACAAGTTCATCGCCTCCGCCCTGATCGCCGCCGCAACGTTCGCCGCCGCCCCCAGCTTCGCTGGCGACAACATCAGCGGTGAAGTCGGTTACGTGCCGCAAGTGAGCAGCGCCAAGAGCAGCCTGACCCGCGAAGCCGTGCGTGCCGAATACCTGCAGGCCGAACGCAACGGCACGCTGCCTGAAGTGGGCGAAGGCGCCGACATCGGTGCCGTGGCCACCGCCAAGAGCAACCTGACCCGCGACGCTGTGCGCGCCGAAGCTGTCTATGCCGTGCGCCACGGCCAGCAACTGGGCGGCGAAGTCTGAGCTTCGTCTTTCCCATGCAAAGAGCCGCCCTCGGGCGGCTCTTGTCGTTGTGGGCCCTGGATCAGCGCGGCCTGCGCATCAGGAACTTCTCGCCCAGCCCGAAGTAATCGGCCGGGCCGCCGCCGCGCAGGATGGGCTGGCCGGCGGCCGTGTCGTAGATGCCGTCCTTGAGCAGCGCCCGCGCGATGTGCACCTGCACCACCTCGCCCAGCACCAGCCAGGTCTCCACGGCACGGCCGTCGGCGCCTTGCAGCTGCACCAGCTGCGACAGCTTGCACTCGAAGGCCACGGGGCTCTCGCCCACGCGCGGCGGTGCCACGCGTTGCGAGGCGACGGGCGTCAATCCAGCCAGTTCGAACTCGTTCACGTCGGGTGGCACGGCGGCGCAACTGGCGTTCATCTGCTCGGCCAGCGGGCGCGTGGCCAGGTTCCAGACGAACTCGCCGGTTTCCTCCACATGCGCCAGCGAGTCCTTGCGGCCGATGCTGGCGAAGCCCACGATGGGCGGCACGTAGTTGAAGGCGTTGAAGAAGCTGTAGGGCGCCAGGTTCACCAGGCCCGCCTTGCTGCGCGTGGACACCCAGCCGATGGGCCGCGGCCCGACGATGGCGTTGAACGGGTCGTGCGGCAGGCCGTGGCCCAGCCGCGGTTCGTAGGAGTGCAGGTCGTCGTGGATCATGGGATGGCCTTGGGAATGCGCGGCGGCAGCCGCAGGGTTTCGCCGATGGCGGTGACGCAGAAGTCCTGCGGCGTCAGGCCCGCGGCCTGCAGCATCTCGGCCAGCTTGCGCGGCGGTTCGTCCAGCGGCTCGTTGGTCAGCTTGAAGGTGCCCCAGTGGATGCCCAGCGAGCGCTTGGCCCCGAGTTCCTGGTGGATGCGCACCGACTCCTCGGGGTTCACGTGCTGCGGCGCCATGAACCAGCGCGGCTCGTAGGCGCCGATGGGCAGCAGCGCGAGGTCGAAACCACCGCCGCTCGCCGTGCTCTGGCGTTCGGCGAAATGCGCGCGCGTGTCGATGAAGTTGTTCGGCGAGTAGCCCGTGTCGCCACCGAAGTACAGGTGCAGGTCGGGCGCCAGCACCGCGAAGCCGCCCCACAGCGAGGCCATGCGGTCGCCCAGCGTGCGCGAGGACCAGTGGCGCACGGGCGTCAGCGTGACCTCCACGCCGCGCAGCTGCGCGGTCTGCCACCAGTCCAGCTCCACCACGTCGGCGATGCCGCGGCGCGCGAACCAGGCCTTCAGGCCCAGCGGCACCACGAACAGCGGCGGGCCGCCGGCCTGGCGCGCGAGCGCCTGCACGGTGGCAACGTCGAGGTGGTCGTAGTGGTTGTGCGAGACCAGCACCAGGTCGATGGGCGGCATGTCCTGCGGCGCGATGGCCGGCGGCTGCGCGCGCTGCGGCCCGCTGAACGTGAACGGCGAGGCGCGGTGGCTGCAGTGCGGGTCGGTCAGCAGGTTCACGCCGCCGAACTGGGCGAGCACGGTGGCGTGGCCCAGCCAGGTCGCGGCCGGCGCGAGTGCACCGCCGCGGTTGCGCGCGATGAAGTCGAGGTCGGCGGGCTGGGTGGGCGTGGGCTGCGCGGCGGCCTGCTGTTCGCGCCGGGCCTGCCACTGCCAGCGCAGCACGTCGGCCAGGCCGCGCGGCTCGAACGGCTCGGTGTTGCGAAAACGGCCGTCGGTGCCGCGCGGCGCGCCCAGGCGCACTGGCGTACCGTCGGCTTCGCCTGCGGCGCGCGCCTGCCCGGGGCGGCCCGGCGCGGCGCTCATTGGAGTTGCTTCGCGCTGCGCGCTGCGGTGCCCCGAGCACCTTGGGGCGGCCCGGCGGTGCTCATGCGGGTGCCAGTGCGCGGGCCACGGCCTCGGCCACCTTGAGCCCGTCCACGCCGGCCGACAGGATGCCGCCCGCGTAGCCCGCGCCTTCGCCGGCCGGGTACAGGCCGGACAGGCCCACGCATTGCAGCGTGGCGGGGTCGCGTTCGATGCGCACGGGCGCCGAGGTGCGTGTCTCCACGCCGGTCAGCACGGCGTCGGCCAGGTCGTAGCCCGGGATCTTGCGCGCGAAGGCGGGAAAGGCCTCGCGCATGGCGACGATGGCGTAGTCGGGCAGCACGCCGCCGAGGTCGGTCAGGTGCACGCCAGGCTTGTAGCTGGGCTGCACCTCGCCGAACCGGGTGGACGGCCTGCCGGCGAGGAAGTCGCCCAGCAACTGGCCTGGCGCGCTGTAGTCGCTGCCGCCCAGCACGAAGGCCGCCGATTCCAGCCGGCGTTGCAGCTCGATGCCGGCCAGCGGGTGCGGCTGGCCCTGGGCCGATGCGGGAACGTCGATGTGCTGGTACTCCGTGGGGAAATCCGCCGGCGTGATGCCCACCACGATGCCCGAATTGGCGTTGCGCTCGGCGCGCGAGTACTGGCTCATGCCGTTGGTGACCACGCGGCCGGGTTCGCTCGTGGCCGCGACCACGGTGCCGCCCGGGCACATGCAGAAGCTGTAGACCGATCGGCCGTTGCTGGCGTGGTGCACCAGCCGGTACTCGGCCGCGCCCAGGTCCGGGTGGCCGGCGTGGCGGCCCCAGCGCGCACGGTCGACCAGGCTCTGCGGGTGCTCGGCGCGAAAGCCGATCGAGAAGGGCTTGGCCTCCATGGGCGCACCGCGCGCATGCAGCATCTCGAAGCTGTCCCGCGCGCTGTGGCCCAGCGCCATGACCACGTGGTCGGCGCGCAGCTCCGACGTGGCACCGCTGGCCTGGTTCAGCACCACGAGTCCGCGCACCTGGCGGCCGTCGGGGCCGTCCTGCACCGTGAGGTCGACCACCTTGTGCTGGAAGCGGATCTCGCCGCCCAGCGCGATGATGTCGGCGCGCATGCTCTCCACCATCTTCACGAGCCGGAAGGTGCCGATGTGCGGGTGCGCCTCCCACAGGATTTCTTCGGGCGCGCCGGCCTTGACGAATTCCTCCAGCACCTTGCGGCCCAGGAAGCGCGGGTCCTTGATCTGGCTGTAGAGCTTGCCGTCGGAGAAGGTGCCGGCGCCGCCCTCGCCGAACTGCACGTTGGATTCTGGATGCAGCTCGCGTTTGCGCCACAGGTCCCAGGTGTCCTGCGTGCGCTCGCGCACGGCCTTGCCGCGCTCCAGCACGATGGGGTTCAGGCCCATCTGCGCCAGCGCCAGCGCCACGAAGATGCCGCACGGGCCAAAGCCCACGACCACGGGGCGCAGCGCGGGCGGCTGCGCGAGCCGCACGGGCGGCTGCCAGGCCATGTCGGGCGTGGCCGACACATGCGGGTCGCCCTGCAGGCGGGCCAGCACGGCGGCCTCGTCCTGACCTTCGGCCAGCGCGGCATCGACGATGTAGACGCGCAGCAGCTCGGCCTTGCGCGCGTCGAAGCTGCGCTTGAAGACGGTGTGGCTGGCGATGGCGCCGGGCGGCAGGCCGAGCTTGGCGGCGATGGCAGCGGGCAGGGCGTCCGCGGCATGGTCCAGCGGCAGCTTGATTTCGGAGAGGCGGATCATGGTGTGGCACGGCCCGTGGTGATCGGGCGGAGCAGGGGAGGCGGTCGATGATACGGGGCCGGCCCCGCTGTGCGATGCGCGTGCGACGTGCGGGTACGTTTGGCGCCGCGCCGGTTCAGCCGCGCTGCTCGCGCAGCCACTGCTTGAAGAATCGCGGGTCTTCCAGCTCGGCCCGCTCCCACTGGTAGTAGGCGATGTTCTGCTGCAGCGCGCGCGCCTGCTCGCGGATGGCGCGCGCCATGCGCGTGGCGGTCGGCTCGGCGCCGTGGCCCAGGCCCAGCTGCGTGCGAAAGCCGCGCTCGGTGTCGGCGGTCTCCTGGCGCAGCTCGTCCAGCTGCTCGGCCAGCACCGCGTTGTAGCGGCGCAGCGCGACCTCTCCCATGGCGGCGATGCTGCGCGTGTCGATCTGCTCGATCTCCAGCTGCAGCTGCAGCAGGTCGAGCAGGTTGCCGGCGCCGTAGGCCACGTTCACACGCTGCATCAGTGCGGTCTTGCGCGCGCGCTGGGCGTCGTCGGGCTCGCGGTCGGGGTGCAGCGCGCTGGCCAGCTTGCGGTAGACGGCGCGGACGGTCTGGCTCGCGTCCTCGGCTTGCGGCGCGGCCGTCATGCGCTGGCGCCGGCTGGCGGCCTTGTGCTGCGCGCGCTGGCGTTCGCGCTGTCGGGCGGTGTCGGATTGGGCGGCTTCCATGCGCTCCCACTGCGCCATCCAGTCTTCGTCGCCGGCGGGCGCGGGCGCCGCGGTGGTGGCCGGTGGCGCATCGGCCTGGTCGTCGTCCGCGGTGTCCGCGTCTTCGGCATCTTCGGCGTCCTGGTGCCGGGCATGGATGGCGCGCAACTCCGGCTCGTCGCCCTGGCGCAGCAGGCTGGCCGCCAGGTCGCGCACCAGCGCATGCAGGATCTGCAGATCGGTGCGGCCCAGCTCGCCGGCGTGGGCCGCCTGGTCCAGGAACCGCAGCAGGTCCAGGTCGATGGCGCGCTGGCTGGTCAGCAGCGGCGCGAGCGCCTGGGCCTGCTGCTGGTGGAAGTCACGGCTGGCCTGTTGCCAGCGCTGCAGCAGCGCGCGCTGCGCGGCGATGGCGTCGGTCAGGCGGTGGAACTCGAGCAGCTGCGGTGGCTGGCCGCGGTCGGCGGTGGTGACGAGGTCAGCCACGGCTCAATGCCCGAACAGGCCCAGCAGATCGTCCGCGCGCTGCTGCGCCTGCGGACGAGCTTGCTCAGTGCGGCCCGGCGCGTTGCTCATGCGGGCAGGAAGCCCTCGATCGACAGGTAGCGCTCGCCCGTGTCGTAGTTGAAGCCCAGCACGCGGCTGCCGGCCGGCAGTTCGGGCAGCTTCTGCGCGATGGCCGCCAGCGTGGCGCCGGACGAGATGCCCACCAGCAGGCCCTCCTCGCGCGCGCAGCGGCGCGCCATCTCGCGCGCGGGCTCTGCGTCGACCTGGATCACGCCGTCCAGCAGGCTGGTGTCCAGGTTCTTCGGGATGAAGCCGGCACCGATGCCCTGGATCGGGTGCGGCGAGGGTGCGCCGCCCGAAATCACCGGCGAGGCCACGGGCTCGACGGCGAAGACCTTGAGTTGCGGCCATTGGGCCTTGAGCACGCGCGCGCAGCCCGACAGGTGGCCGCCCGTGCCCACGCCCGTGATCAGCACGTCCAGGCCGTCCGGAAAGTCGGCCAGGATCTCCTGGGCCGTGGTGCGCACGTGCACGTCCACGTTGGCCGGGTTCTCGAACTGTTGCGGCATCCAGGCGCCGGGCGTGCTGGCCACGATCTCCTGGGCGCGCGCGATGGAGCCCTTCATGCCCTTCTCGCGCGGGGTCAGCTCGAAGCTGGCGCCGTAGGCCAGCATCAGCCGACGGCGCTCGACCGACATCGAGTCGGGCATCACCAGCACCAGCTTGTAGCCCTTGACGGCTGCCACCATGGCCAGGCCCACGCCGGTGTTGCCCGAGGTCGGCTCGACGATGGTGCCGCCGGGCTGCAGCTGGCCGGATTTCTCGGCATCCTCGACCATGGCGAGTGCGATGCGGTCCTTGATCGAGCCGCCCGGGTTGCTGCGCTCGGACTTGACCCAGACCTGGGCCTGGCCGCCGAACAGGCGGTTGATGCGGATGTGCGGCGTGTTGCCGATGGTTTGCAGGACGTTGTCGGCTTTCATGGCGTCTCCCTTGGGTTGGGCAAAAAAGGGCATTCTGGCGCACTGCGATAATGCCCGCCGTGAAGCCCGCCAGGCCGCCGCTGGTGCAATCTGAAAAGACGACGCTTGCGTCGGGCCGAAAGGCCGCACTGGAGGAACGTCCGGACTGCACAGGGCAGCGTAGGAGCTAACGGCTCTCCACCGCGAGGTGAGGATCAGAGCAACAGAGACGAGTCCCGGGGGAGTGCCGCAAGGTAGACCACCGGGGGTGAAACGGGCAATCTCTACGCGCAGCAATACCAAATAGGCCAGCCACGCAAGCAGGGCAACCTCTTGCGACCTTGTGGCTCCGCAAGGAGAGCTGGCGGGTAGGTAGCACCGAGCCGTCTGGCGACAGACGGCCCAGAGGAATGGCGGTCACACCGGGGGCGACCCCGGTGCACAGAATCCGGCGTATCGGCGGGCTTCACACTTTTCGAACATGGCCGCGCCCCCGAGGGCGACGGTTCAGAAGCGCTCTTCGGGCAGCAGATAGCGCCATTCGCCCGGCGCCATGCCGGCCAGCGGCACCCGGCCCAGGCGGATGCGGCGCACACCCATGACCTGCAGCCCGGCGCGCGCGCACATGGCGCTGACCTGGCCCGGTTGGGGGCCCTTGATGGCGAAGCGCAGCACCGTGCGACCTTCGCGCTGCGAGCCGACGCTCACGCGCGCGGGGCGCATGCCCTGCAGCGCCTCGGGCGTGACCTCGCCCTGCACCTCGACCTGCAGCTCGTGCTCCAGGATGCCGGCGTCCTCGACCAGCTTGCGCTCGATGCCGTGCACCTGCGTGAACACCACCAGGCCGCTGTCCCGTGTGCCGAGCGGGGCCACGCAGTGCTGGTCCAGCAGATGCCGGGGCAGCGGCCGCAGGCCCGAGCGGTCGGTGTCGCTGCGGCGTGCGCCGGCCAGCGGCGCGGCGGGGTCGATGTCCATGCCGGCTGGCTTGTGCAGCACCACGGTGACCGGGGGCACCGGCTGCGGCGTGGCGTTCTTCTCGATCTCCACGCGCTGCGCCGGCAGCACCCGCAGCTGGGGCGACAGCGCGACCGTGCCGTCGACGCGCACCACGCCGTTGTCGATCAGCAGTTCGGCGTCGCGGCGCGACCAGCCGCCCTGGGCGGCCACGCGCTTGGCCAGGCGCACGCCCTGGGTGTCGTCGTCGGGAAGATCGGATTCAGATTTCATCGATGGGTGTGGTCGTGGCCGGCGCGCTGGCACTGCCCTCCAGCGAGAAGCGCTCGCGCGTGTTCACGTAGAAGCTGGCACCGAAGCGCGCGACCGGGAAGTAATCCTGCAATCGTACGCGCCAGGTGTCGGTGTCGATCAAGCCCTCGCGCGCATGCAGCCAGCGCACCTGGCCGATGAAGATCTGCCGGCTGGTGGTTTCCAGCAGCTCGTGCAGCGTGCACTCGAAGGCCACGGGCGCCTCGACGATGCGCGGCGGCTGCACCACCTTGCAGGGCGCGGTCGTCAGCCCCACGGCCGCCAGCTCGCTCACCTCGGCCGCGAAGTTCTCGCCGCAGCGGTGCATCTGCCGGGCCATCGCCTCGTCGCTGATGTGCACCACGAACTCCTTGCTGGCGACGATGTTCTGCGCCGTGTGCTTGAGCGCACCGTCCTGCAGCCGGTTGATGCTGACCATCACGATGGGCGGCTCCTCGCCCAGCATGTTGAACATGCTGAACGGCGCGGCGTTGACCACGCCGTCGGCGTTCACGGTGGTGATCAGCGCGATCGGCCGCGGCACGATCAGGCTGGCCATGAGCTTGTAGCGCTGGTATTCGGTGATGGCGGAAAAATCGATGTCCATGGTGTTCCTAGCCCAGGCCCAGCATCTGGCCCAGTGATTTCTCGGACTGCGGGCGGTCCAGGTGCAGCCGCTGTTCCAGGTCGAGCAGGTGCTCGTTCATGAGCTTGATCGCCTTGGCGACCTCGCCCTTCTCGATGTGGTCGACGATGCGCGCGTGCTCGTCGTGCTCGCAGGCGGCGTTGCCGGGCGGCTCGTACAGCGCCACGATCAGCGAGCAGCGCGAGATCAGCTCGTGCAGGTAGCGCTGCAGCACCTCGTTGCCGGCGACCTCGGCCAGCCGCATATGGAAGGCGCTGGCCAGCCGCGCCCACGCCGGCTGGTTCTGCTGGTGCAGCGTGGCGTGCTCCTCGCGCAGCTGGCGGCGCAGGCCGGCCAGCTCGGCCTTGGTGATGCGGGCTGCGGCCAGCGGCAGGATGGCGGCCTCCAGCAGCCGGCGCGCCTCGAAGATCTGGCGCGTCTCCTGCACCGTGGGTTCGGCCACCACGGCGCCGCGGTTGGGCCGCAGGTCGACGATGCGGTCGTGCGCGAGGCGTTGCAGCACCTTGCGCACCACGGCGCGGTGCACGCCGAACAGGTCCGACAGGCCCTGCTCGGGCAGCTTGGTCCCTGGCGTGAGCCGCTGGCTCATGACGCTCTCGAACACCGCGTGGTAGATGCGGCCCTCGGCCTCGTTGAGGCCGGTGACGGGCGCTGGCGCGGCCGGCGCGGCGGCCGCCGTGCCGCGGCTACGCGTGGCCATGCGGGTCGAGCTCCTGCATGTGGGCGGCGATGGCGCCGGGCGTGGTCCACCAGATGCCGCCGGCGTCACGTGCCCGCGCGATGTGCTCCAGCGCGCGGCGCAGATGGCGCAGCCGGTAGGGCTGGCCGACGATGTAGGGGTGCAGCGCGATGCCCATCACCAGCGGCTGCGCGCGCGACTGCGCCAGCATCTCGTCGAAGTTGTCGATGACCATCTGCGCGAAGTCCTTCGCGTCCATCTGCCGCGCCATGATCATCGGAATGTCGTTGAGCTCCTGCGGGTAGGGCACGGACCACAACGGGCCGTCCTGCGTGGCCATGCGCACGGGCTGGTCGTCGTGGCACCAGTTCAGCGTGTAGCCGTAGCCGGTGGCGGCCAGCAGGTGCGGCGTGGCCGGGCTCTCGGAGATCCAGGGCGACAGCCAGCCCTGCGGCGCCACGCCGCTCTCGCGCGCGATGCGGGCGCGGCAGTCGGCCAGCAGCCGGCGTTCGGCAGCCGGGTCCATGGCGGCCTGCTGCTCGGCATTGGTGTGGCCATGGGCGATGAGTTCGTCGCCGCGCGCGGCGCAGGCCGCCACGAGCTCGGGGCAGTGGTCGTACAGCGCGGTGTTGAGGATGGCGCCGGTGGACAGGCCCAGCCGGTCGAACAGCTCCAGGCAGCGCCAGGCACCCACACGGTTGCCATATTCGCGCCAGGCGTAGTTGAGCACGTCGGGGTGCGGCGCCACGGGCCCCAGGCACGCGCCCAGGCCGTCGCCGAACGCGAAGTGCTCCAGGTTGAAGCCGATGTAGACCGCCAGGCGCTGGCCGCCGGGCCAGTGGAAGTCGGCGCGCCGGGTGATGGCCGTGTAGCCGAACAGCCCATGGTGGGGCAGGGCGCGCTCGGCCAGCGGGCCTGCACTGTCGAGGTGCGAAAAGGATCGGGTTTGGTGCAAGGGCATGGTGCGTGGCGCGCTCTGTTGCGCCTGGCAAGGCCGAGCAATTATGGTGCCTATCTGTGCCTTGGATTGTCGACAATCCAGTTTTGTCTTTGGTGTCAATGTGCCGATGGCTTTGCTGCCAGACGTGGCATGGAGCTTGCAAAAGGCGTCCGTCCTTGTTCATCTGACGGAGAAACCCATGCCCCTGCTTCGCCGCTCCCTGCTCTCGCTGGCCGCGACTTCCCTGACGGCGCTGGCCGCGCTGTCCAGTTCCCAGGCCTTCGCCCAGGAGACCATCAAGATCGGCCTGGTGACCGCGCTGTCGGGCCAGTCGGCGCGCGCCGGCGAGGCCATCACGCGCGGCATGGCCGTGGCCATCGACGAGATCAACGCCAAGGGCGGCCTGCTAGGCGGCCGCAAGCTCGAACT
Organism: Pseudorhodoferax sp. Leaf274; assembly: GCF_001422445.1. Taxonomy (GTDB): domain Bacteria; phylum Pseudomonadota; class Gammaproteobacteria; order Burkholderiales; family Burkholderiaceae_C; genus Pseudorhodoferax. The sequence continues at coordinate 37,172 of NZ_LMNA01000026.1, read as the reverse complement.
GGTGCGCCGTGACGACGAAGGCAACCCGGCCAAGGGCGTGGTGGCCGCGCGCGAGCTGATCTACAAGGAGAAGGTGGCCGTGTTGTTCGGCGGGCTCGACACGCCGGTGTCCATGGCCATCGTGCCGATCGCCAACCAGGAGAAGGTGCCCTTCATGGGCCCCTGGGCGGCCGGCACGCCGATCACCAAGAACGGCGCCAACCCCAACTTCGCGTTCCGCGTGTCGGCGGTGGACGAGATCGTCAACAAGGCCATGCTGCAGTACGCGCAGAAGACCTTCCAGTCGGCCAAGCCCGCCATGATCCTGGTCGACAACCCCTGGGGCGAGTCGAACGAGAAGGGCCTGGTGGCCGCGCTGGCGGCCAAGAACATGAAGGCCGCGGGCATCGAGAAGTTCGACGGCAACGCGGTGGACGTGGTGCCGCAGCTGGCCAAGCTCAAGGCCGCCGGCGCCGACACGCTGTTCCTGGTCGGCAACGTGGGCCCCTCGGCCCAGGTGGTCAAGTCGCTGGACCGCATGGGCTGGAAGGTGCCGGTGGTCTCGCACTGGGGCCCCGCGGGCGGCCGCTTCACCGAGCTGGCCGGCCCGAACGCCAAGAGCGTGCACTTCGTGCAGACGTACAGCTTCTTCGGCAAGCAGACGCCGGTGGGCGAGAAGGTGCTGGCGGCGCTGAAGGCCAAGTACCCGGACATCAAGGGCCCGGACGACGTGACGCCCGCCGTCGGCGTGGCCAATGCCTATGACGCGGTGCAGCTCAGCGCGCTGGCCATCGCCCAGGCCGGCAGCACGCAGGGCGATGCCGTGCGCCAGGGCTTCTACAAGATCGGGCGCTACGAGGGCTTGATCAAGACCTACGACAAGCCGTTCACGGCCGAGGTGCACGACGCGGTGAGCGAGAACGACTACGTCTGGGCGCAGTTCATCGACAACAAGATCCTGCCTGTGCAATGACCCACCCCCGTTTGGACTTCTCACTGCGTGTAGAAGTCCCATACCCCCTCAAGGGAGCGCCGCGAGCGGCCTGGCAGAGCCAGTTCCGCCGCGTCTGCTGGCATGGCCTGCTCCGCGGCCTTCGGGCTCGCTGCTGGCGCAGGTCGCCGGATCCGGTGCTGGCGGCGCAGGGTGTTGTGGGGCGCGCGCCATGCTGCTGATCTCCGCCCTGGTCAGCGGCCTGGGGCTGGGCGCCATGTACGGGCTGATCGCGCTGGGCTTTCACATCACCTACGCGGTGTCGGGCACGGTCAACTTCGCGCAGGGCAGTTCGATGATGCTGGGCGCGGTGCTGACCTGGGTGTTCTCGCAGTCCATGGGCTGGCCCATGCCGCTGGCGCTGGCCGTGGCGCTGGCGGCCTGCGCGGTCTACGGCATGCTGGTGGAGTTCGTGGCCGTGCGGCCGTTCGTGCGGCGCGGCTCCAATGCCTGGCTGATGTCCACCGTGGCGCTGGGCATCGTGCTGGACAACCTGGTCATGCACGGCTTCGGCAAGGAGCCGCGCAGCCTGCCTTCGCCCTGGGCGCAGGCGCCGATCACGCTGGGCGATGCGGCGCTGGGCGTGTACCCGCTGCAGCTGCTGATCCCGGTGGTGGGCCTGGCGCTGGCGGCCGGCCTGCATTGCGTGGCGCGCCGCACGCGCTGGGGCGTGGCCGTGCTGGCCGTGCAGCAGAACCGCGATGCGGCGCGGCTCATGGGCATCCCCGTCAAGCACGTGGTGCTGCTGGCCTTCGCGCTGTCGACCCTGCTGGCCGGGGTGGCCGGCGCGTTGGTGGCGCCGCTGTTCAACGTGCATGCCGACATGGGCACGCTGTTCGGGCTCAAGGCCTTCGCGGTGGCCATCCTGGGCGGCATCGGCAGCGCCTGGGGGGTGATGCTGGCCGGGCTGGTGTTCGGCGCCGGCGAGGCGCTGGTCACGGCGACGCTGGGCTCGGGCTACACCCAGATCATGATGTTCTCGCTGGTGATCGTGGCGCTGGCGCTGCGGCCCGATGGTCTGTTCGGCCGCGCCGAGGTGAAGAAGGTATGAAGTCTGTCGTCTCACCCACGGGCTGGGCCGCGTGGGTGCTGTTGCTGGCGGGCGCGCTGGCGCTGGCCGCCACGCTCAACGGGTACTACGTCTACGTGCTGGCCAACGTGGCGCTGCTGGCCATCGTGGGCATCGGCATGAACGTGCTGTTGGGCCTGGCGGGCCAGGTGTCGTTCGGCCATGTGGGGTTCTATGCGCTGGGCGCTTACGCGGTGGCGGTGCTCACGACCAAGGCCGGGCTGTCGTTCTGGCTGGCCTGGCCCATCGGTGTGCTGCTGGCCGGCGCGGTCGGCCTGCTGCTGGCGGTGCCGGCGCTGCGCGTGAAGGGGCCGTACCTGGCCATGGTCACGATTGCCTTCGGTTTCATCGTCGAGCATGGTGCCGTGGAATGGCGCGGGCTCACGGGTGGGCAGAACGGCATCATGGGCATTGCCGCGCCTGCCCTGTTCGGCCTGGCGGGCGAGCGTGCCGTGGCTGCGCTGGCGGTGCTGGCCTGCGCCGTGCTGGTGCTGCTCTACGCCTGGCTGGACCGCAGCGCCTGGGGCGCGGCGCTGCGCGCGGTGCGCGACAGCGAGGTGGCCAGCGAATCCATCGCCATCGCGCCGGTGCGCGTGAAGGCCGTGGCGTTCGCGCTGTCGGCCGCGCTGGCGGGGCTGGCGGGCGGGTTGTTCGCGCCGCTGTCGGGCTTCGTCACGCCACAGACCTTCGGCATGCTGCAGTCCATCCTGTTCGTGCTGGTGGTCATGGTGGGCGGCGCCGGCGCGGTGGCCGGGCCGCTGATCGGCGCGCTGGTCGTGGGCCTGCTGCCGGAACTGCTGGCCGGCATGGAGGACTGGCGGCTGCTCTTCTTCGGCGCGCTGTTGCTGGTGGTGCTGTGGGCTGCGCCGCTGGGCGTGGCCGGGCTGTTCGCGGGTTGGCGGCGCAAGCCGGCCACGGCGGCAGCGCCCGTCGCGGCGCAGCCGCTGCCGCGCGGGCCTGCGCGCGGTGTGCTGCGCGTGCAGGGCCTGGGCCGGCAGTTCGGCGGGGTGCGGGCCGTGCACGACCTGGGCTTCGAAACCGTCGGCGGCGGCGTGACCAGCCTGATCGGCCCCAACGGCGCCGGCAAGACGACGGTGCTGAACATGCTGAGCGGCTTCTACAAGCCCAGCGCCGGCAGCTTCAGCCTGCACGGCAAGGACCTGCAGGGCCGCCCGGCGCACCAACTCGCGCGGGCCGGCATCGCGCGCAGCTACCAGACCTCGCAGCTGTTCGGCAGCCTCAGCGTGGAGGACAACGTGGCGCTGGGCCTGTGCCGTGGCCGCCTGGGCTCGCCGCTGGCGGCGCGGCGCTTCCATGCGCCGGCGTTGCGCCTGCGCGCCCGCGCGCTGCTGGCGCAGTGCGGCTACGCCGGCGCACCGGGCGCGCCCGCCGCCGACCTCGCGCACGTGGACAAGCGCCTCGTGGAGATCGCCCGCGCGCTCGCCACCGACCCGCAGGTGCTGCTACTCGACGAGCCGGCCGCCGGCCTCTCGCGCGAGGACAAGACGCGCCTGGCCGCGCTGCTGCGCGCGATCGCCGACAGCGGCATCGGCGTGGTGATCGTGGAGCACGACATGGCGCTCGTGATGGACCTGTCGGACCGCATCGTCGTGCTCGACGCCGGCCAGCGCCTGGCCGACGGCACGCCGGCCATGGTGCGGGCCGACCCGGCCGTGCGGCGCGCCTACCTGGGCGAGGCGGGCCTGCAGGGCGCCGTGGCGGCGCGGCCTGCGCCGCCCGCGAGCGAAGAGGTGCTGGGCATCGGCGCGCTGCAGGCGGGCTACGGTGCCGAGCCCGTGCTGCACGGCGTGGCACTGTCCGTGCGCGCGGGCCAGATGGCGGCGCTGCTGGGCGCCAATGGGGCCGGCAAGTCCACGCTGATGCGCTCGCTGGCCGGGCTGCACCGGCCGGTGGCGGGCGGCATCCACCTGAACGGCCGCGAACTGGCCGGGCTCGGCGCCGAACAGATCGCTGCGCTGGGCCTGGTGCTGGTGCCGGAGGGGCGCCAGGTGTTCCCCGAACTCAGCGTACTGGACAACCTGCGCCTGGGCGCCTTCCTGAAGCCCGCAGCGTGCGAAGCGCGTGTGGAAGACATGCTGCAGCGCTTCCCGCGCCTGCGCGAGCGCCTGCACCAGCGCGCGGGCCTGCTGTCGGGCGGGGAGCAGCAGATGCTGGCCATCGCGCGCGGCCTCATGGCCCAGCCCCAGGTGCTGCTGCTGGACGAGCCCTCGCTCGGCTTGGCGCCCAAGGTCATCGAGGACCTGTTCGCCGTGCTCTCGCGCCTGCGTGACGAGCGCATGACCCTGCTGCTGGTGGACCAGATGGCGGGGCTGGCGCTGTCACTGGCCGACCACGCCTATGTGCTGGAGTCGGGGCGCATCGTGGCCCAGGGGAGTGCGGCCGAGTTGCTGGCCGACGGGGCACTGATGCGGGCGTATCTGGGGGAGTGAGCGTCAAAGTGCCTGGGTGGCGCGGATATGTTCCACATGCGCAAGCATGGACCGCTCGGCCACCGGCCACATCGCCGAAGGCACGTCGTCGTAGGCCATCGCCACCCAGTCGCGCATGCTGCCGGCTGGAACGGCGCGCATGGCCTTGAGCACCTTGGCCTCGCGCGCCAGCCGGTGCGCCTTCAGCTTGGCAATGGCGCCCGGCGCGTCGCCCAGCACGTAGCCGTGGGCGGGCAGGATGAAGTCGATGCCGTGGGCTGAGCAGGCGGCGGCCAGCCTGTCGAGCGATGCCAGGTAGTGCCCCATGTCGCCATCCGGCGGGTCCACCACGGTGGTGCTGCCGTTCAGCACGTGGTCACCGCTGAACAGCAGGGCGTCTTCCTCCAGCACCAAACAGACATGGTTGGCGGCGTGGCCGGGCGTGAAGACGGCCTGGAGCGTGTGGGTGACGCCGTCGCCCTGCAGCACCAGCCGCTCGCCATCGACCATCTCGCGGTCGGGCGTGAACCGGCTGGCCGGGCGTGCGGTGGGCCGCGAGGCCAGGCCCAGCACGGGCGGGCGCGGCCGGCCTGCGCGTTCCACGCGGTCGGCCAGCGGCTGCGCGCCGGGCGAATGGTCGGCGTGCGAATGCGTGCAGACGATGGTGCGGATGTCGCCGCCCGCCGCCGCGCACAGCCTGTCCAGGTGGGCTTCGTCCAGCGGGCCCGGGTCGATGGCGATGTAGCCGCTGGCGGCGTCGCCGACCAGGTAGCTGTTGGTGCCGGGGCCGGTCATCACGCCCGGGTTGCCACAGGTCAGGCGCTGCACGTTGCGCAGCAGGGCGGTGGGGCGGTCGTGCTGCCAGTCGAGCGCGTGGAGCAGTTGGCCATCGGGGCACACCATGGCCAGTTCGCCGAAGGCCGTCTCGTGCTCCATGTAGCGGGCTTCGGCGCCGTTCAGCCAGCCTGCGCGCGGGCACGAGGTCCACAGCGGCTTCTCGCCGGCACAGGCGGCGAGCACGGCGTCGACCGTGGCGTAGGCCTGCAGCCGCTGCAGCGTGCGGATGGTCGGGAAGATGATCTCGAACTGGCCGGCCGCGTGCCGTGCCAGCGCGTCGGCCGGGCGCACCCAGCAGGGCTCGAACTGCTCTGCCTCGTCCGCCACCGGCTCCTGGCCTTCGGGCATGCGCGCGACGAGGAAAGGCACGTCGAAGCGCTTGGGCAGGTCGCGGTCGGTGGTCCAGTGCGCCAGCACGAAGACCTGGTCGGCCGCGAGCAGCAGGCCCTGGGCGGCGCACTGCGGCAGCAGCGGCGCGTGGCGGTCGAGACGGGCGGCGTCCTCGGCGCCGGCCCATTGGCCGTCGGCACGGCGCGCCAGCAGCACGCCCAGTTCCTCGAAGCTCTCGCGCACGGCGGCGATCGCCTGCGTGAGCCGCGCGTCGTCCTGCCCGGGCCGCCGGCTGGCCTGGGCGTGGGCCGCGTGGTCGGCCGCGTCGACGGCGCCGCCCGGGAACACGAAGGCGCCCGGCGCGAAGCTGGCCGTCAGCGCGCGCCGCGTCATCAGCACCTCGATGCCGTCCGGCGTGTCGCGCAGCAGCAGCACGGTGGCGGCGGGGCGCGGCACGACCGGGTCGCGCTGCGGGTGGAGCAGTTGGCTGGAGCGTGGCATGGCGCGGATTCTGCCGGCTGCCTCGGATTGGTGCTCGCGGGACTGTCCCGCAGGCTACAAGGCCACCGCACGCCCGCGATAATCCGCGCCCATGCGAATCCGATTCACCAAGATGCACGGGGCCGGCAACGACTTCGTGGTGCTGGACGAGACGCGCGGCCGGCTCGGCCTGCGCGAGGACCAGTACCGTTTTCTCGCCGACCGGCATTTCGGCGTGGGCGCCGACCAGATCCTGACCGTGCGGCCGTCGACCGGCCCCGGCGTCGATTTCGAGTACGTGATCCACAACGCCGATGGCGGCGAGGTGGAGCAGTGCGGCAACGGCGCGCGCTGCTTCTTCCAGTACGTGCGCGAGCACGGCCTGACCGACCGCGACGCACTGCGCGTGCAGACCGCCGCCGGCGTGATCGCCCCGTCCATGGGGCTCGACGGCCGCGTCACCGTGGACATGGGCCCGCCCGTGTTCGAGGCGGCCCGCGTGCCCTTCGATGCGGCCGGCCTGTCGCCGCAGGGCGCGAGCCCGGTCGGCCCCTGGAAGCTGGCACTGGGCACCGAGGCCGACAGCCCCACGGTGGAACTGGCCGTGCTGTCCATGGGCAACCCGCACGCGGTGCAGCGCGTGGACGACGTGGACAGCGCGCCCGTGGCCGTGCAGGGCCCGCTGGTCGAGCACCACCCGCGCTTTGCCAACCGCGTGAACGCCGGCTTCCTGCAGGTGCTGGACCGGCGCAAGGTCAAGCTGCGCGTGTACGAGCGCGGTGCCGGCGAGACGCTGGCCTGCGGCACCGGCGCCTGTGCGGCCGTGGTGGCGGGCATCCAGCAGGGCTGGCTCGACAGCCCGGTGGACGTGCACACGCGCGGCGGCGTGCTGACCATCGCATGGGACGGCGTGGGCACCGCGGTGCGCATGACCGGCCCGGCCCAGACCGTCTTCGAAGGCGAGATCGACATTCCGCAATGAACCACACCATGAACGCCAACAACCCGATCACCGAAGACGACATCGCCAACTTCCTGATCCACACGCCGGCCTTCTTCGAGCGCCATGCCGAGGTGCTGACGGCCGTGCAGATGACCAGCCCGCACGGCAACCGCGCCGTGAGCCTGCAGGAACGCCAGGCCGAGATGCTGCGCGAGAAGATCAAGGGCCTGGAGCACCGCATCATGGACATGGTGCGCCACGGCAACGAGAACGTGCTGATCGCCGACAAGCTGCAGCGCTGGGCGCGCAGCCTGCTGCGCACCCGGGCGCCGGCCGAGTTGCCTCAGCGCATCGTGGCCGAGGTGCAGAGCCAGTTCGGCGTGCCGCAGGCCGCGCTCAAGGTCTGGGGCGTCTCTGGCGACTACGCCGGCCACGGCTTCGCCCAGGGTGTCAGCGACGACGCCATGAGCTTCGCCTCGTCGCTGACGGCGCCGTTCTGCGGCGTCAACCCCGGTTTCGACGCCGTGCAATGGCTGCCCGAGCCGGCCCAGGCCATGTCGGTGGTGCTGATGCCGCTGCGCGTGGGCGAGCTCAACAGCACCGAGCCGGCGTTCGGCATGCTGGTGCTGGCCTCGCCCGATCCGCAGCGCTTCGAGTCCGGCATGGGCACGGACTTCCTGGAGCGCATCGCCGAACTCGCGAGCGCCGCGCTGTCGCGGCTGCAGTAGCGCGCGATGCAACCAGCCCCACGCTTCCCCGCTGCACGAGGTGCGCTGCCCACCGAGGGCGCGCGCCGGAGGCTTCGGGCGGCCGGGCGCCCCTGACATGGACGATGCCGCGCTGGTCGAGCGCTACCTCGCCTACCAGCGCGTGGAGCGCCGCCTGGCCGCGCGCACGCTGGCGCTGTACCAGGCCGACCTGGCCAAGCTGCGCGCCCACGCCGATGCGGCCAGGCTGGGCCTGCTGGCCGTGCACAACGCCCACATCCGCCGCTGGGTGGCCCAGATGCACAGTGGCGGCCGCAGCGGGCGCGGCATCGCGCTGATCCTGTCGGGCTGGCGCGGCTTTTACGCCTGGCTGGGCCGCGAGAGCCTGGTCGCCGCCAACCCGGTGCAGGATGTGCGCGCACCCAGGTCCGGCAAGCCGCTGCCCAAGGCCCTGGGCGTGGACGAGGCGGTGCAGCTGGCCGAGTTCAGCAGCGAGGCCGACGACCCCTGGCTGGAAGCGCGCGACGCGGCCATGGTCGAGCTGCTCTACGGCGCGGGCCTGCGCGTGGCCGAACTGACCGGGCTGGACGTGCGGGCCGGCCCGCAGGCGCGCGGCTGGATCGACCTGGACGCCGGCGAGGCCCACGTGCTGGGCAAGGGCAGCAAGCGGCGCAGCGTGCCGATCGGCGCCTCGGCGGCGAGTGCGCTGCGGGCCTGGCTCGCGCTGCGCGGCGATGGCGCCGCGCTGAACCCGGCCCTGTTCGTCGGCCGCCATGGCACGCGGCTGACCGCGCAGTCGATGTGGCAGCGCCTGCGCCGGCGCAGCCAGCTCGCCGGCCTGGCCACGCCCGTGCATCCGCACATGCTGCGGCACTCGTTCGCCAGCCATGTGCTGCAGTCCAGCGGCGACCTGCGCGCCGTGCAGGAGCTGCTGGGCCACGCCAACATCAGCACCACCCAGGTCTACACGCGGCTGGATTTCCAGCACCTGGCCAGGGCCTACGATGCGGCCCACCCGCGGGCGCGGCGCAAGCCGGGCGGCTGACGCGGCCCCACCCTCTCAGGCGCCGGGGGGCGGCTGCAGCACCCGGCCATCGCCCACGAAGGCGTCGCCCACCATCATGCGAAAGGGCGTGCCCGGCGGCAGCAGCGGCAGCGCCTTGTGCGGCGCCAGGAATTCGACGGCCGCCGCGCGCTTCTCGCCCCGGCGGAAGGTCTCGCCTTGCGGCATCAGCCAGCGCATCTGAAAGCCCTGGTTGCCCACCACCAGGACGCAGCGGTGCTCGCCGGCTTTCACCGGGCCGTCTTCGGCAGGGATCGAGGCCGGGCGCAGCGTGAATTCGACCAGCGCCTGGGGCTGGAAGGCCTGGTCGGCGGCGAAGCCCTCGGGCGCAGGCGGCGGCTTGCGCAGCAGCTTGCCGTAGCCCCAGCCGATGATGCTGCCGATCACGGGCAGCCACAGCAGCATCATGACGGTGCTGACATCGTGCACGGTGGAGCCGGGCGCGGCCCGGTGCCGGACCAGGGCGGCGATGGCGGCCGTGCACAGCAGCAGGATCACGATCAGCCGGCGCCGGGATTGGATGGTGGTCATGCCCGCAGTATCGGTCCGCAGGGGCAGGCCAACGGCGACAATCCGCCCCAATGAAAACCATCCGCCTGCGCGAGGGCAAGGACAAGTCCTTGCTGCGCAAACATCCCTGGGTCTTCGAGTCCGCGATCGCGCGTGGCGGTGCCGATGCCGGCGAAACCGTGCGCGTGGAGGCAGCGGACGGCCGCTTCCTGGCGTGGGCCGCGTTCAGCCCGGCCTCGCGCATCCGCGCCCGGGCCTGGAGCTTCGACGAGGGCCAGCGCATCGACGCGGCCTTCCTGCGCGAACGGCTGGCCCAGGCCATCGCCGCGCGCCAGCGCTTCGACATCCGCAGCGACGGCGTGCGCCTGGTGCACGGCGAATCCGATGGCCTGCCGGGCCTCGTGGTCGACCGCTATGGCGACACGCTGGTGGCGCAGTTCGGGGCGGCCGGTGCCGAGCGCTGGAAGCAGCCGCTGGCCGATGCGCTGTGCGACCTGACCGGCCTGTCGCGCCTGTACGAACGCTCGGACGCCAGCGTGCGCGGCCTCGAAGGCCTGCCCGAGGCCACCGGATGGCTGCGTGGCGAGGGCGCCACCGAACGGACGATCGCCGAGCACGACTGGCGCCTGACGCTGGACATCGCCACCGGCCACAAGACCGGCTTCTATCTGGACCAGCGCGACAGCCGCAAGCTGTTCGCCGACACCGTGGCGCGTCTGGGCAGCCAGCGCGTACTGAATTGCTATTGCTACACCGGCGGCTTCACCGTGGCGGCGCTGGCCGGCATGCGCGCGGCGGGCGTGGCCGGGCATGTGACCTCCATCGATTCGTCCGGCCCGGCGCTGGCGCGCGTGCAAGCGCATGTGGCGCTGAACGGCTTCGCGGCCGACCAGTCCGACTGCCTGGATGCGGATGTCAACGCCTCGTTGCGCCGTTTCGGGGCCGAGGGTCGGCGCTTCGACGCCATCGTGCTGGACCCGCCCAAGTTCGCGCCCACCGCCGCCCACGCCGAGCGCGCCGCGCGGGCCTACAAGGACATCAACCGGCTCGCGCTGGCCCTGCTGGAGCCGGGCGGCGTGCTGTTCACGTACTCCTGCTCGGGCGGCATCCCGGCCGACCTGTTCCACAAGATCGTGGCCGGCGCCGGCATCGACGCGGGCGTGGACGGCTACATCACCCAGCGCATGGGCGGCGCGCCCGACCACCCCATGACCATCCATTTCCCCGAAGGCGAGTACCTCAAGGGCCTGGTGGTGATGCGGCGCTGAACAAGGGCATCGCAAGCTCTTTAAACTTCCCGCCTTTCGTCGTTAGCGAGATTCCCCATGGCCCTCATTCCCGCCACCATCCTGACCGGTTTCCTCGGCTCCGGAAAGACCACGCTGCTCAAGCGCGTGCTGACCGAGGCCCACGGCCAGAAGATCGCCGTCGTCGAGAACGAGTTCGGCGAAGAGAACATCGACAACGAGATCCTGGTCTCCGAGCCGGGCGAGCAGATCATCCAGCTCAACAACGGCTGCGTGTGCTGCTCGATCCGCGAGGACCTGCGTTCCACGCTGGCCATGCTGGCCGAGAAGAAGCGCAAGGGCGAGCTCGACTTCGAGCGCGTCGTCATCGAGACCACCGGCCTGGCCGATCCCGGCCCTGTGGCGCAGACCTTCTTCATGGACGACGAGATCGCCGAGAGCTACCTGCTGGACTCGATCCTGACGCTGGTCGACGCCAAGCACGCCGCCACCCAGCTCAACGAGCGCCAGGAGGCGCGCCGCCAGGTGGGCTTTGCCGACCAGATCTTCATCAGCAAGACCGACCTCGTGGCCAAGGACGAAGTCGATGCGCTGGTCCACCGGCTCAAGCACATGAACCCGCGCGCGCCGCACAAGGCCGTGCATTTCGGCGAGGTGGCGCTCAGCGAGGTGTTCGACCTGCGCGGCTTCAACCTCAACGCCAAGCTGGACATCGACCCCGACTTCCTCAAGGAAGACGACCACGGGCACGACCACCATGACCACGAACACGGCGAGCACTGCGACCATCCCTCGCACGCACATGAGCACGGCCATGGCCACCACCACCACACGGACGACGACGTCAAGAGCTTCGTCTTCCGCGCCGACCGGGCCTTCGACCCCGCCAAGCTGGAGGATTTCCTGGGCGCCGTGGTGAACATCTACGGCGCCCGCATGCTGCGCTACAAGGGCGTGCTGCACATGCAGGGCAGCGAGCGCAAGGTCATCTTCCAGGGCGTGCACCAGCTCATGGGCAGCGACCTGGGCCCGGCCTGGGCCGAGGGCGAGGCGCGCACCAGCAAGATGGTGTTCATCGGCATCGACCTGCCCAAGGACATCTTCCTGCAGGGCCTGGAGCAGTGCCTCGTTTGACCCGGTCGCGACAAAGTTTCGCGCCAGTGCGGAAAAGCGGTCTATTGCGGGTATAAACCGTGCCGACGTTGTGGGCGGTAGCTGGACCTGCCTGGTGCCGGAATCGCTGGCACCGGGTTCCGCCAACCTGCATGGAGGCGCCGAGTGAAAGAACCATCCGCAAAGACCAAGGCTGCGGCCAAGCCGCAGGAGGCGCCTGCACCGGCCGCAACCACCGCTGCCAAGAAGGCCGTGAAGGCGCCCGCACCCGCCGTGGTGCCAACGGCTGCACCCATGCCCGCCCGGGCCGGCAGGGTTTCGCGGCTCTCGCAAATCACCGTACCATCCATGGCCCCCGCGGTGGCATCGACCGCCGCCAAAGCAAGTTTTCTGCAAGAGATGTCTTCCCCCATGATCGCTCCGCCGCCCTCCGCTGCTGTGTCCAAGAAGGACCCCAAGCTGGCCAACAACTGGAAGACCAAGTCGGCCGAGGAATTGACCGATGCCGAAGTGCTCTCCATGCCCGATGCGGAGTACATGAACGAGAAGCAGCAGGCCTTCTTCCGCCTGAAGCTCGTCGCGCTCAAGCAGGACATGCTCAACAACGCCGGTGAGACCACCGAGCACCTGCGCGAGGACACCGTGGTCGTGCCCGATCCGGCCGACCGCGCCACCATCGAGGAAGAGCACGCCCTGGAGCTGCGCACGCGCGACCGCGAGCGCAAGCTGCTCAAGAAGATCGAGCAGTCCATCGTGCGCATCGATGCCGGCGATTACGGCTACTGCGACGAGACCGGCGAGCCCATTGGCGTCGGCCGCCTGCTGGCGCGCCCCACGGCCACGCTGTCGCTGGAGGCACAGCAGCGCCGCGAGCTCAAGCAGAAGATGTTCGGCGACTGAGGCTGCAGCACCGGACGCACGCCCTGTTCATGGCCCAAGACGCGCCACCGCCCGGCGGACTGCTGTCCAAGGTCGTCAAGTTCGTTCGCAACCCGACCGTCAATTGGTCCGAGCTGGACCAGCTGGACGAGCGTGACAGCCAGTACAACAAGCATGTACTGAAGGAGATGATCGAGCGCAAGCGCGCGAACGACTTCGTGCGCAAGCGCGAGTTCGACCAGCTGCGCAAGCTGCGCCAGCGCACCGCCCTGGGCGTGCCCCCAGCGCCGGCGGCGCTCGACGACTCCGGCTTCTTCGACAGCAGCCAGCCGGCCGGTGCCGGCCATCGCGAAGGCACGCTCAAGAAGATCGACGAGATCGAGGCGCAGATGGCGCGCCAGCAGTGGCAGCACCCGCGCGATGGCGCCGCCGCACCCCAGTTTTCACCGACCGTCAACGCCGCGCCGCAGCCGGCCGAAGACCGCGTCACCGATTTTGCGGCCACCGACATCCAGCCGCGCGAGGCCATGCTGGCCGACGCACCGGCCGAAGACATGCTGCCCGACGTGGACTGGTCGCTGGGTGCGTCTGCCCAGGGCGGCGACGTCATGGCCGATCCCGGGCTGGAGGAGGCCGCGATCCGCTTTGCCAACGGCGACGACGCCGGCTGCGAGGCCGCACTGCTCGCGCTGGCCGAGGCGCAGACGCCGGGGCCGGTGGCCCTGCGTGCCTGGGCCGCCTTGTTCGACCTGTACCGGGCCACGGCGCAGCAGGGCCGCTTCGACGCCATGGCCATCGATTTCAGCGTGCGCCACCACCGCCCGGCGCCCGGCTGGTTCCCGATCGGCATGCCGGACCGCGCTGCCACCGGCCCGGCCGCCCCCGGCGCCGAACTGGCCTGGGTGTCGCCCGCCCTGCTCGAGGCGGCGCAGGTCAGCGCGCTGGCGGTGCAGCTCGCCGGGTTCCGTGGCGAGACCGTGCAACTGGACTGGACCGCGCTCGACGCCGTGCAGCCGCTGGCGCTCGGCCCCCTGGCCGACCTGCTGTCGCAGCTGGCGAGCCTGCCGCTGCGCGTGTCGGCGCGGGCCGGCGTGCGGCTGGACCAGCTGCTGCGCCACCACACCGTGTCGGGGCAGCGGACGCAGGCTGCCGCCTGGTGGCGCCTGCGCCTGGCCTGGTTGCGGCTGACACAGCGGCCGGAAGAGTTCGACCTGGTCGCGCTCGACTACTGCATCACCTACGAAGTGGCGCCGCCCCCCTGGGAGGATGTGCGTTGCAGTTGGGTCGCCGCCGATGCGGCCGGCGCCCAGGCAGGCCGGGCGCCGTCCGGCCAGGCCGCCGCGCCTGGCGGGCCGGCGCCTGCCGTCCGGCTCGCGGGCGTGGTGGCCGGCGATGCCGCCGGTGCGCTGGCGTCCATCGGCGTGCAGCCGTCGGGCGGCATGCCGCTGGTGGTGGATTGCGCGCAGCTGGTGCGCATCGACTTCGCGGCCGCGGGCTCGGTGCTGAACTGGGCTGCCGCCCAGCAGGCTGCCGGCCAACAGCTGGAGTTCCACGGGTTGCACCGGCTCGTTGCCATCTTCCTGCACGTGATCGGCCTGTCCGACCACGCCAAAATCCTGCCGCACGACCGCTGAAGCGGCTTTGCCGGCCAGCGCCGTGCGCGGGCCGCTTGTTTTTCACGCATCCAACCCCAGGTCCATACGATGGAGCAATTTCACGGAACCACCATCGTCAGCGTGCGCCGCGCGACGCCGCAGGGCATGCAGGTCGCCATCGGCGGCGACGGCCAGGTCACGCTGGGCAACATCGTCGTCAAGGGCTCGGCCCGCAAGGTGCGCAAGCTGCACCAGGGCAAGGTGCTGGCGGGCTTCGCCGGTGCCACTGCCGACGCCTTCACGCTGTTCGAGCGCTTCGAGGCCAAGCTGGAGAAACACCAGGGGCAACTGACCCGCGCCGCCATCGAGCTGACCAAGGACTGGCGCACCGACCGCGTGCTGCGCCGCCTGGAGGCCATGCTGGCCGTGGCCGACCACACGGCCTCGCTCATCATCACCGGCAACGGCGACGTGCTGGAGCCCGAGCACGGCATCGTGGCCATCGGATCGGGCGGGGCCTATGCACAGTCGGCCGCCATCGCGCTGCTGCAGAACACCGAGCTCTCGGCCGAGGACATCGTGCGCAAGTCGCTCGGCATCGCGGGCGAGATCTGCATCTACACCAACATGCACCACACGGTAGAGGTGCTTTAAGCCATGTCTTCGATGACCCCCCAGGAGATCGTCTCCGAACTCGACCGCCACATCGTCGGCCAGCGCGATGCCAAGCGCGCCGTCGCCATCGCGCTGCGCAACCGCTGGCGCCGCCAGCAGGTCGAGGAGAAGCTGCGCGTGGAGATCACGCCCAAGAACATCCTCATGATCGGCCCGACCGGCGTGGGCAAGACCGAGATCGCGCGGCGCCTGGCCCGGCTGGCCGATGCGCCCTTCATCAAGGTCGAGGCGACCAAGTTCACCGAGGTCGGCTATGTCGGCAAGGACGTGGACTCCATCATCCGCGACCTCGTCGATTCGGCCGTCAAGCAGACGCGCGAGCAGGCCATGCGCAAGATGCGCACGCGGGCCGAGGATGCCGCCGAAGAGCGGGTGCTGGACGTGCTGCTGCCGCCGGCGCGCGTGCCGGCCACCGATGCGTCCTTCGGTTTTTCCGCAGGCAGCCCGGCCGAGAAGCCGGCCGACAGCACGGCGCGCCAGGCCTTCCGCAAGAAGCTGCGCGAGCACCAGCTGGACGACAGGGAAATCGAGATCGACGTCGCCGACGCCAAGCAGGCCCTGGAGATCATGGGCCCGCCCGGCATGGAGGAGATGACCGAGCAGTTGCGCGGCATGTTCAGCCAGATGGGCCAGCAAAAGCGCAAGACGCGCAAGCTGCGCATCGGCGAGGCCATGAAGCTGCTGACCGAGGAAGAGGCCGCCAAGCTCGTCAACGAGGAAGAGATCAAGCTGGAGGCCGTGCACAACGCCGAGCAGAACGGCATCGTCTTCATCGACGAGATCGACAAGGTCACCTCGCGCAGCGAGGGCAATGCCGGCGAGGTCTCGCGCCAGGGCGTGCAGCGCGACCTGCTGCCGCTGGTCGAGGGCACCGCGGTGACCACCAAGTACGGCGTGGTGCGCACCGACCACATCCTGTTCATTGCCTCGGGCGCGTTCCACCTGTCCAAGCCCAGCGACCTGATCCCGGAACTGCAGGGCCGTTTCCCGATCCGCGTGGAGCTGCAATCGCTGTCGGTGCAGGATTTCGAGGCCATCCTCACGCAGACCCATGCCTCGCTGGTGCGCCAGTACCAGGCGCTGCTGGCGACCGAGAACGTCACGCTCGAGTTCACGCCCGAAGGCGTGACGCGGCTGGCCCACATCGCCTACGAGGTCAACGAGCGCACCGAGAACATCGGCGCGCGGCGTTTGTCCACGGTGCTCGAGCGCCTGCTGGACGAGGTCAGTTTCGAAGCGGCGAAGCTGGGCGGAGAGACCGTCGTGGTCGACGCTGCGTATGTGAACGCCCGGCTCGACGCGCTCAGCCGCGACGAGGATCTGTCGCGTTATATTCTGTGAACCGCGTACCAGGCGGCACCTGTGTATGCAGCCAGTGGGTTGAAATCGGCAAGCTCAACACGTACATTGAATATTCGTGCTAAGTGCTTCATTTTTAACGATTTTTACTCTTTTCTGGCGCTGCGATTCTGCTAGCTAAGTCGTTGATTTGATTACAAAAATGCGGGCCACCCATCGGGTGGCCTGATCGTTTGGTGCTACAGTGGGAATCAGTGCAAATTTGTGGGGAAAAGGGGCTGTTTTGGCCCAATTTCCTCCGCACGAACCCCAAGGTGGTGCGCGGTGTTTCAAGGGCCTTCGTCGCTCAGTCTCGATGCAAAGGGTCGGCTATCCATGCCGACCCGGTATCGTCCTGCGCTCGAATCGGAGGCCGGCGGCAAGGGCGCGCTGACCATCACCCGCCATCCGCACGGCTGCCTGATGGTCTTTCCGCGGCCCGAGTGGGAGACCTTCCGCGCGCGCATCGCCGTCCTGCCGGCCGACGCCCACTGGTGGAAACGCATCTTCCTGGGCAATGCCATGGACGTCGACATGGACGCCAGCGGCCGCGTGCTGGTCGCGCCCGAACTGCGCGAGGCGGTCGGCATCACCAAGGACACCATGCTGCTGGGCATGGGCAACCACCTGGAGCTGTGGGACAAGGCCACCTACCAGGCCAAGGAAGCCAAGGCCCTGGAGGGCCCGCCGCCCGAGGCATTCAAGGACATTTCCTTCTAAGGGCCGGCGGTGGAAACCTCATGGATTCACACCACCGTCTTGTTGAACGAAGCCGTCGATGCTCTTTTCAACAAGCAGGCGCAGCCCGCAGACGGCGCGGCACGCACCTACGTGGACGCGACCTTCGGCCGCGGCGGCCACAGCCAGCTGCTGCTGTCGCGGCTTCAGCCGCAGGACAGGCTGATCGCGTTCGACCGGGATCCCGAGGCTGTCGCGGCGGCCGCGCAGATCGCTGATGCGCGCTTTTCGATCCGGCACGAGGCCTTCCATGCCCTGGGCGAGCTGCCCGAGGGCAGCGTGGCCGGCGTGCTGATGGACCTGGGCGTGAGTTCGCCCCAGATCGACGACCCGGCGCGGGGTTTCAGCTTCCGTGCCGATGGACCGCTGGACATGCGCATGGACACGACGCGCGGCGCTAGCGTGGCCGAATGGCTTGCCACGGCCGACACCACAACCATCGCGGAGGTGATTCGTGACTATGGCGAAGAACGGTTTGCTGTTCCGATTGCAAAGGCGATTGTTGCTCGCCGACAAGAACGGGGCCCTGTTTCAACCACCGCCGAGCTGGCCCAACTCGTGGCTGGCGCGGTCAAAACCCGCGAGCCGGGCAAGGACCCTGCAACGCGCACATTTCAGGCTCTTCGGATTCACATCAACGCCGAGCTTGAAGAGCTGCAACAGGCGCTGAGCGCGGCGCTGCGCGTGCTCGCGCCGGGCGGCCGGCTCGCGGTGATCAGCTTTCATTCGCTGGAAGACCGCATCGTCAAGCAGTTCATTGCGCGCCATGCCAAGGAGGTGGTGGACCGCCGCTCGCCGGGCTGGATGCTGGGCCAGAGCACGGCGATGCCGCTCAAGGCGCTGGGCCGGGTGATGCCCTCGGCCGCCGAGGTCGCGGCCAATGCACGTTCGCGCAGCGCAGTCATGCGCGTGGCCGAGAGGACGGCGGCATGAGCGGCGCGAAGTTCTGCCGCCGGCCCGCCCCCGTGCGGAGCGCGACCCCCTCGGGCGGCTGCGCAGCGAACACAGCGACAAGCGTGGAGGGCCTATGACCCGGCTCAACCTCGTCCTGCTGCTGGCCGTCATGGCCAGCGCCATGTACCTCGTGCGCACGCAGTACGAGTCGCGCAACCTCACGGTGCAGCTGGACCGCGAGACCCGGCTCGCGCGCCGGCTCGACGTGGAGTTCGACCGCCTGCAGGTCGAGCGCCGGGGCCAGGCCACGCCGCTGCGCGTGGAAAAGCTGGCCAAGGAGCAGCTGCAGATGCGCACCACCACGCCGGCCATCACGCAGTACGTCAGCGCCAGCACCGGCGTGCTGATCCCGCTGCCCGCGCCCGCCGCATCGGCGGCATCGGCGCCGCAACGTCCAGGAGTCCGGCGATGAGCCGCAACAGCCGTAGCGTGCGCTACACCTCCAGCCCCCTGCTCGCGGGCAAGACGCCCGTGTGGCGCAGCAAGTTCGTCGTCGCCGCACTGGCGCTGGGCTTCCTGGGCCTGACGGCGCGCGCGGCCTACATCCAGGTCATCGAGAACGATTTCTTCCAGCGCCAGGGCAAGGTGCGCTTCATGCGCACGCTGGAACTGCCGGCCAGCCGCGGCCGCGTGCTGGACCGCAACGGCCTGCTGCTCGCCGGCAGCGTGGTCGCCGCCAGCATCTGGGCCATTCCCGAAGAGGTGGACCGCGACCCCGCCAGGCTGCGCCAGCTGGCCAAGCTGCTGGACATGCCGATCGCCGACCTCAACAAGCGCCTGGAAGACGAGGACAAGACCTTCGTCTGGCTGCGCCGCCAGGTCGACGCGCCCATCGCCCAGCAGATCATGGCGCTCAAGATCAAGGGCATCCACGAGCGGCCCGAGTACAAGCGCCACTACCCCGAGGGCGAATCCGCCGCCCACGTGGTCGGCTTCACCAACGTGGAAGACCAGGGCCAGGAAGGCGTGGAGCTGGCCTTCCAGCACGAGCTGCTGGGCAAGGCCGGCTCGCGCCGCGTGATCAAGGACCGCCTCGGCCGCGTGGTGGAGGACATCGGCGACGAGGTGCCGCCCTCCGACGGGCGCGACATCCAGCTGTCCATCGACAGCAAGGTGCAGTTCTTCGCCTACCAGAAGCTGCGCGACGCCGTGGCCCAGCACAAGGCCAAGGCGGGCAGCGTGGTGGTGCTCGACGCCGTCACGGGCGAGGTGCTGGCGCTGGCCAACTACCCGAGCTACGTGCCCGACCAGCGCCGCAACCTGACCGGCGAGCAGCTGCGCAACCGCGCCATCACCGACACCTTCGAGCCCGGCTCGACCATGAAGCCCATCACGGTGGCGATGGCGCTGGAGGCCGGCCGCGTCACGCCGCAGACCACCATCGAGACCGGCCCGGGCCGTTTCCAGCTCGGCGGCTTCACGATCAGCGACACGCACAACTACGGCACGCTGACGGTGGAGGGCGTGATCCAGAAGTCGTCCAACGTGGGCGCGCTCAAGATCGCGCAGAAGATGAGCCCGCACGAGATGTGGGACACCTTCACGGCGCTGGGCTATGGCCAGAAGCCGCAGGTGCAGTTCCCCGGCGCCGTCACGGGCCGGCTGCGCCCGTGGAAGAGCTGGAAGCCCGTGGAGCAGGCCACCATGGCCTATGGCTACGGCCTGTCGGCCTCGCTGTTCCAGATGGTGCAGTCGTACACGGCCTTCGCGCACGACGGCTCCATCATCCCTGTCACCATGCTCAAGCACAGCGAGCCGGCCGTCGGCACGCAGGTGTTCTCGGCCAAGAACGCGGCTGCCGTGCGCCACATGCTGCAGATGGCGGCCGGCCCCGGCGGCACGGGCCAGCTGGCGCAGACCGTCGGCTACTCGGTCGGCGGCAAGTCGGGCACGGCGCGCAAGCAGGCCGGCAAGGGCTATGCGGTCGGCAAGTACCGCGCCTGGTTCACCGGCATGGCGCCCATCGACAAGCCGCGCATCATCGTCGGCGTGATGGTGGACGAGCCCAGCAACGGCACCTTCTACGGCGGCACCGTGGCCGCACCGGTGTTCAGCGAAGTCGTGCAGCAGACGCTGCGCATGATGGGCGTGCAGCCCGACATGGCCGTCAAGCCCCAGGTGGTCGCCACCACCGTGGAGGAGTCGTTCTGATGCATGTGCCGGCCAGCATCGCCACCGTGCAGGACTGCGCAGCCTGGCTGCGTGGCCGCGTCACGGGCGTGCTGCACACCGACAGCCGACAGGTCGGCCCGGGCGACGGCTTCATCGCCTGGCCGGGCGCCGCCACGGACGGCCGGCGCTTCGTGCCGCAGGCCCTGGCCCAGGGCGCGGCGGCCTGCCTGGTCGAGCGCGAGGGCAGCGAGGCCTATGGGTTCACCGGCGATGCCGTGGCCGCGTTCGAGGGCCTGAAGGCCGGTTCCGGCCCGATCGCCGCGGCCTACTACGAACAGCCTTCGCGCTCGCTCGACCTGCTGGCCGTGACCGGCACCAATGGCAAGACCTCCACCGCCTGGTGGCTGGCCCAGGCCCTCACGCAGGCGCAGCAGGCGGCCGGCATCGCGCCGCGCGGCTGCGCCGTGGTCGGCACGCTGGGCACGGGCGTGCCGCCGGCCGTGGTGTCCACCGGCATGACCACGCCCGACCCGGTGCTGCTGCAGGCGCGGCTGCGCCAGTTCGTGGACACGGGCCTGTCGGCCTGCGCCATCGAGGCTTCGTCGATCGGCATCGCCGAGCGACGGCTGGACGGCACGCACATCCGCCTGGCCATCTTCACGAACTTCACCCAGGACCACCTGGACTACCACGGCAGCATGGCCGCCTACTGGCAGGCCAAGGCCGCGCTGTTCGCCTGGCCCGGGCTGCAGGCCGCGGTCGTCAACGTCGACGACCCCTACGGCCGTGGCCTGGCTGACCAGTTGGCGTCCGGCGCGCTGGACCTGTGGACCGTGTCGGCGCAGGGCGCCGCGCGCCTGGCCGCCACCGACATCGGCTACGAGGCCGGCGGCCTGGCCTTCACGGTCCGCGAA
Source organism: Pseudorhodoferax sp. Leaf274 (assembly GCF_001422445.1). Classification (GTDB taxonomy): domain Bacteria; phylum Pseudomonadota; class Gammaproteobacteria; order Burkholderiales; family Burkholderiaceae_C; genus Pseudorhodoferax. The sequence goes on along the minus strand of NZ_LMNA01000026.1, from coordinate 16,269 downwards.
GGCGCCGAAAGCGCCCGCCTGGCCACGCCGCTGATCGGCCAGTACAACGTCAACAACCTGCTGGGCGTCATCGCCGCGCTGCGCGCGCTGGGCTTCGCGCTGCCGGCGGCGGTTGCGGCCTGCGCCGCGCTGCTGCCGGTGCCGGGCCGCATGGAGCGCATCGCGCCGGACGGCCAGCCCCTGGTGGCCATCGACTACGCCCACACGCCCGACGCACTCGAACAGGCGCTGCACGCCCTGCGCCCGCTGGCCCAGGCCAGAGGCGGCCGGCTGTGGTGCGTGTTCGGTTGCGGCGGCAACCGCGATGCCGGCAAGCGCCCGCTCATGGCCGCCGTGGCCGAGCGCGCCGCCGACTGCGTGGTCGTGACCAGCGACAACCCCCGGCAGGAAACCCCGGAGAGCATCATCGAGCAGATCCTTGCGGGCCTGGCCCACCGTCGCGAAGCGCGTGTGCAGGCCGACCGCGCGCGCGCCATCGCCGAGACCCTGGCCCAGGCCGCCGCCCACGACGTGGTGCTGCTGGCTGGCAAGGGCCACGAGACCACCCAGGAAATCGCCGGCGCCAAGCTGCCGTTCTCCGACCGCGAGCAGGCCGAGGCCGCGCTGGCGGCCCGCGCCCCGGTGGCTGCCGGAGGTGCCGCATGCTGAACCTGCGCCAGGCCCTGGCCTGGATTCCCGGCGGCCAGCTGCATGGCGACGGCGCCGTGCGCTGCGCCCGCGTGCACAGCGACACGCGCACGCTGGCCGCGGGCGACCTGTTCGTCGCCATCCGCGGCGAGCGTTTCGATGCCAACGACATGCTCGCCCAGGCCAGGGCCTGCGGCGCCACGGCCGCGCTGTGCCTGCGCGGCGCCAGCGGCGGCTTCGCGGCGCATGGCCTGCCCTGCATCGAGGTGGACGACACCATCGCCGCGCTGGGCCAGCTGGCGCGCGGCTGGCGCGCCCAGTTCATGCTGCCGCTGGTGGCCGTGACCGGCAGCAACGGCAAGACCACGGTGACGCAGATGGTCGCGGCCATCCTGCGCGCGGCCGCCGGCGATGCCGCCTTCGCGACCCAGGGCAACCTCAACAACGACATCGGCCTGCCGCTCACGCTGCTGCGCCTGCGCGCCGGCCACCGGCTGGGCGTGGTCGAGCTCGGCATGAACCACCCGGGCGAGATCGCCCAGCTGGCCGCCATCGCCCAACCCACCGTGGCCGTGGTCAACAACGCCCAGCGCGAGCACATGGAGTTCATGGCCACCATCGAGGCCGTGGCGCGCGAGAACGGCAGCGTGATCGCCGCGTTGCCGCCCACCGGCACCGCCGTGCTGCCCGCCGGCGACACCTACCTGCCGCTGTGGCGCGAGATGGCCGGCGCGCGCCGCGTCATCACCTTCGGGCTGGCCCCGGATGCGCAGGTCCGCGCGGACGAGCCGCGCTGGTCCGACAGCGCCTGGCAGGTGCGCGTGCACACGCCGCAGGGCGGCTTCGCGTTGCGCCTGCGCATCGCAGGCCGGCACAACGTGCAGAACGCGCTGGCCGCCACGGCCTGCGCGCTGGCGGCGGGCGTGCCCATCGCCTCCATCGCCGCCGGGCTGGCCGCGTTCGAGCCGGTCAAGGGCCGCTCGCGTGCGCTCGCGCTGGCCGCAGGCCGCACGCTGGTGGACGACAGCTACAACGCCAACCCCGATTCCGTGGCCGCAGCCATCGCCGTGCTGGCCGCGTTGCCGGGCCCGCGCCTCCTGGTGCTGGGCGACATGGGCGAGGTCGGCGACGCCGGCCCACAATTCCACGCCGAGGCCGGCGCCCAGGCGCGCGCGGCCGGCATCGAGCACCTGTTCGCGCTGGGTGCGCAGAGCGCTGGCGCGGTGGCCGCCTTCGGCGCCGGTGCGCGGCATTTCGACGACGTGCAGTCGCTGATCGGCGCGGCGCGTGCGCTGCAGCCTGAGCTGGCCAGCGTGCTGGTCAAGGGTTCGCGCTTCATGAAGATGGAGCGCGTGGTCGGGGCACTGCAGCAGGAGGGCATCCATGCTGCTTAGCCTGGCCCAATGGCTGCAGACGCTGTCGCCGGAACTGAGCTTCCTGCGCGTGTTCCAGTACATCACCTTCCGCGCCGTGATGGCCGCCATGACGGCACTGGTGATCGGCATCGGCATGGGCCCGGTCGTGATCCGCAAGCTGCGCGAACTCAAGATCGGCCAGCCGATCCGCGGCTACGGCATCGAGGCGCACCTGGCCAAGAGCGGCACGCCGACCATGGGCGGCGTGCTGATCCTCCTGTCCATCGCACTGTCCACGCTGCTCTGGTTCGACCTGTCCAACCGCTTCGTCTGGATCGTGATGCTGGTCACCTTCGGCTTCGGTGCGATCGGCTGGGTCGACGACTGGCGCAAGGTGGTCCGCAAGGACCCCGAGGGCATGCGCTCGCGCGAGAAGTACCTGTGGCAGTCGCTGATCGGCCTGGTGGCGGCGGTCTACCTGGTGTTCTCGATCTCGGAGAGCTCCAACCAGCGCGTGTTCGAGCTGTTCACGGCCTGGGTGCAGTCCGGCTTCGACCTGAACCTGCCGCCCAAGGCCGGCCTGCAGGTGCCGTTCTTCAAGGAAGTCAGCTACCCGCTCGGCGTGCTGGGCTTCGTGGTCCTGACCTACCTGGTCATCGTCGGCGCCTCCAACGCGGTGAACCTGACCGACGGGCTGGACGGCCTGGCCATCATGCCGGTGATCCTGGTGGGCGCGGCGCTGGGCCTCTTTTGCTACGTCACCGGCAACGCCGTGTTCGCCAAGTACCTGCTGCTGCCCAACATCCCGGGCGCGGGCGAGCTCATGATCTTCTGCGCGGCCATGTCCGGTGCGGGCCTGGCCTTCCTGTGGTTCAACGCGCACCCGGCCCAGGTCTTCATGGGCGACGTGGGCGCGCTGGCGCTGGGCGGCGCGCTGGGCACCATCGCGGTGATCGTGCGCCAGGAGATCGTGCTGGCCATCATGGGCGGCATCTTCGTGGTCGAGGCGCTGTCCGTGATCATCCAGGTCAGCTGGTTCAAGTACACCAAGAGGAAGTACGGGCAGGGCCGGCGCATCCTCAAGATGGCGCCGCTGCACCACCACTTCGAGAAGAGCGGCTGGAAGGAGACGCAGGTCGTCGTGCGCTTCTGGATCGTGACCATGCTCTTGTGCCTCATCGGCCTGTCCACGCTGAAACTTCGATGAAGCACCTGCAAGACCTCTCCGTGCTGATCCTGGGCCTGGGTGCGTCCGGCCTGGCGATGGCGCGTTGGTGCGCCGCGCATGGCGCACGCGTGACCGTGGCCGACACGCGCGAAACGCCGCCGCAGCTGGCCCAGCTGCAGGCCGAGCTGCCGCAGGTGCGCTTCGTCGCCGGGGCCTTCGGCGCCGCGCTGGTCGAGGGCCAGGACGTGCGCGCCGTCTACCGCTCGCCGGGCCTGTCGCCCGCGCAGCTGGCGCCGGTGCTGGACGCCGCGCGCGCCATCGGCCTGTTCGTCGGCGGCGAGCTCGACCTGTTCGCGCAGGCGATCAAGGACCTGCGCGACGCAGACGTACCCGCCGAAGCCCAGGCCGAAACCGAGGCCGAGGCCGAAGAGGCTCCGGCGCAGCAGGAGCCCGAGCCCGCGCAGGCAACGGACCCCATCCACGCCGAGCCGTCCGACGACACCGCGCCTTCTGAATCGGCCCCGCCGCCGGCCGCGCCCGTGCCGGCCGACGACGACGACGCCAGCCTGCCGCCCATCGCGCCGCCGCCCGTCGAGACCGGCTACCGCCCGGCCGTGCTGGCCATCACCGGCACCAACGGCAAGACCACCGTGACCTCGCTGACGGGCCAGCTGGTCGAGCGCGCCGGCAAGAGCGTGGCCGTGGCCGGCAACATCGGTCCCACGCTGCTGGACACGCTGGCCGCACGCCTCGCGGCCGACGACCTGCCCCAGGTCTGGGTGCTGGAACTGTCCAGCTTCCAGCTCGATGCCTCCAGCCAGTTCGAGCCCACGGCCGCGACCGTGCTCAACCTCACGCAGGACCACCTGGACTGGCACGGCAGCATGGCCGCCTATGTGCAGGCCAAGGCGCGCATCTTCGGCGCGCACACGCTGATGCTGCTCAACCGCGACGACGCGCTGGTGATGGACCTGCTGCAGAACGCTCAGCCCCCAGGCCCGGGCTCCGCCCGGTCCGTCTCCCGAGGGGAGCAGGGCGGCTTGGGGCGGCCCGGCGCCGCCCTCCGGGCCGCCAAGGGCTCCAAGGCCAAGCCCGTGCCGCGCGACTACCAGAGCTTCGGCGCCGAGCTGCCGCAGCGCCCGGGCGACTGGGGCCTGGAGGTGGTCAACGGCATGGCCTGGCTGGTGCGTGCGCGCGAGAGTGATGGCCTGAAGCGGCGCCGCTCCGAGGCACCCGAGGAGCTGACGCTGCAGCGCCTGATGCCGGCCGACGCGCTGCGCATCCGCGGCCGCCACAACGCCACCAACGCGCTGGCCGCGCTGGCGCTGGCCAATGCCGCGGGCTGCGCGCTGGCGCCCATGCTCTACGGCCTGCGCGAGTACCGCGGCGAACCGCACCGCGTGGAGCCCATCGCCATCGTCGAGGACGTCGAATACTTCGACGACAGCAAGGGCACCAACGTGGGCGCCACCGTGGCCGCGCTGAACGGGCTGGGGGCCGAGCGCCGCGTGGTGCTGATCCTGGGCGGCGAGGGCAAGGGCCAGGACTTCGCGCCGCTGGCCGCGCCCGTGGCCGCCTTCGCGCGCGCGGTGGTGCTGATCGGCCGCGACGCGCCGCTGATCCGCGCCGCCCTGGCCGACGCCGGCGTGGCGCTGCACGATGCCGGCGCGATGGACGAGGCCGTGCGCCTGGCCGCCGGGCGCGCCCAGCCGGGCGATGCCGTGCTCATGTCGCCGGCCTGTGCCAGCTTCGACATGTTCCGCAACTACGAGCACCGCGCCGAGGTCTTCCGCGCCGCGGTGGGCGTGCTGGCCGACGCCGCGGGCGTCGCCATGGAAGGATCGCCATGAATCTGCCGTCGCTGCGCCTGCCCAACTGGTTCCGCGGCCTGCCGCAGGCCGCGGCCGACGCGCTGCCCGTGCGCCTGGGCACGGGTGGCTACGCGCAGACCCGTGCCACGCCCATGCGCGTGCTCGGCTTCGACCAGGCCCTGCTGTGGGTCTGCGTGGCGCTGCTGGCCTGGGGCCTGGTGATGGTGTATTCGGCCTCCATCGCGATGCCGGACAACCCGCGCTTCAAAAACTACACGCAGACGCACTTCCTGATCCGCCACGCCATCGCCATCGCCGTGGCCTTCGTCTTCGCGCTGCTGGCCTTCCAGGTGCCCATGCAGACCTGGGAGAAGTACTCCGGCTGGCTGTTCGTGTTCTCGGTCGCGCTGCTGGTGCTGGTGCTGGTGCCCTTCATCGGCAAGGGCGTGAACGGTGCGCGCCGCTGGATCTCGGTGGGCATCATGAACTTCCAGCCGTCCGAGCTGGCCAAGCTGGCGGTGGTGTTCTATGCCGCCGCCTACATGGTCCGCAAGATGGACGTGAAGGAAAACTTCTGGCGCGCCGTGCTGCCCATGGGCGTGGCGATCGCGCTGGTCGGCGTGCTGCTGCTGCTGGAGCCCGACATGGGCGCCTTCATGGTGATCGCCATCGTCGCCATGGGCATCCTGTTCCTCGGCGGCGTCAACGCGCGCATGTTCTTCCTGATCGCCGCCGTGCTGCTGGTGGCCTTCAGCCTCATGATCCTGACGTCCGAGTGGCGGCGCGAGCGGATCTTCGCCTACCTCAACCCCTGGGACGAGAAGCACGCGCTGGGCAAGGGCTACCAGCTCTCGCACTCGCTGATCGCCATCGGCCGCGGCGAGATCTTCGGCGTCGGCCTGGGCGGCAGCGTGGAGAAGCTGCACTGGCTGCCCGAGGCGCACACCGACTTCCTGCTGGCGGTGATCGGCGAAGAGTTCGGCCTGGTCGGCGTGGTCTGCGTGATCGCGCTGTTCTACTGGCTGATCCGCCGCATCATGCACATCGGCCGCCAGGCCATCGCGCTGGACCGCGTGTTCTCCGGCCTCGTGGCCCAGGGCATCGGCGTGTGGATGGGCTTCCAGGCCTTCATCAACATGGGCGTGAACCTGGGCGCGCTGCCCACCAAGGGGCTCACGCTGCCGCTCATGAGCTTCGGCGGCTCGGCCATCCTGCTCAACGTGGTGGCCATCGCGGTGGTGCTGCGCGTGGACTACGAAAGCCGGCAGCTCATGCACGGGGGGCGAGGACTATGAGCGCAGTGCCGGGCCGCCCCAAACAAGCTCGCTCCCGCCTGGCGGGACAGGCCGCAGGTCGAAGGGTGCCTCAATGAGCCATCTGGTCGTCATGGCGGCGGGAACGGGCGGGCACGTGATTCCGGGCCTGGCGGTGGCGCGCGAGCTGCAATCGCGCGGCTGGACCGTCAGCTGGCTGGGCACGCGCACGGGCATGGAGAACCGCCTCGTGCCGCCCTCGGGCATCGCGCTGGACACCATCGGCTTCTCGGGCCTGCGCGGCAAGGGCCTGGTGCACACGCTGACCGGCGGCATGCGCATGCTCGGCGCGTTCTGGTCCTGCCTGCAGATCCTGCGCCGGCGCCGTGCCGACGTGGTGCTGGGCATGGGCGGCTATGTCTGCTTCCCGGGCGGCCTGATGGCCGCTGCGCTGGGCAAGCCGCTGGCCCTCGTCAACGCCGACGCGGCACTGCTCATGAGCAACAAGGCGCTGCTGCCGGTGGCCGACGCCGTGGCCTTCGGCTTCGACGGCCCGGACGTGGCGCGCGTGAAGAAATCGCAGGTCACGGGCAACCCGGTGCGCCGCGAGATCGAGGCCTTGCCCCTGCCTGCCGAACGCTTCGCCGGCCGCAGCGGCCCGCTGCGCGTGCTGGTCGTCGGCGGCAGCCTGGGCGCGCGCGTGCTCAACGAATGCCTGCCCCAGGCGCTGGCGGCCATGGACGCTGCCCAGCGGCCCCAGGTGCTGCACCAGTGCGGCCAGGGCAACGACGCGGCCGTGGCCCAGGCCTATGCACAGGCCGGCGTCACCGCCCGGGCCGTGCCCTTCATCGAGGACATGGCCCAGGCCCTGGCCGAATGCGACGTGGTGGTCTGCCGCGCCGGCGCCATCACCGTGAGCGAACTGTGCGCGGCCGGCGTGGCGGCGGTGCTGGTGCCGCTCATCGCGAGCACCACCTCGCACCAGCGCGACAACGCACAGTGGCTGGCCGGCCATGGCGCCGGCATGCACCTGCCGCAGGCCGAACTCAACCCGGGCCGGCTGGCGCAGCTGCTGGCAGGGCTCTCGCGCGACGCACTGCAGGCCATGGCGGCCCAGGCGCGCGCATTGGCAAAACCCCAGGCGGCCGCACGCGTCGCCGACCAGATCGAAGCATTGGCTCCCCGCGCATGAAGCACGCCATCCGTCATATCCATTTCGTAGGCGTGGGAGGTGCCGGCATGAGCGGCATCGCCGAGGTGCTGCGCAACCTGGGCTACCAGATCTCGGGCTCCGACATGTCCGACAGCGCCACGCTGCGCCGGCTGGCCGGCCTGGGCATCCAGACCTTCACCGGCCACGATGCGGCGCACGTGGCCGGCGCCGATGCCGTGGTCACCTCGACCGCCGTGCAGGCCGACAACCCCGAGGTGCAGCAGGCCCGCGCCATGCGCATCCCGGTGGTGCCGCGCGCGCTGATGCTGGCCGAACTGATGCGCCTGAAGCAGGGCATCGCCATCGCCGGCACGCACGGCAAGACCACCACCACCAGCCTGGTGGCCAGCGTGCTGGCCGAGGCCGGGCTGGACCCGACCTTCGTGATCGGCGGCAAGCTCAACAGCGCGGGCGCCAATGCCAAGCTGGGCAGCGGCGACTACATCGTGGTGGAGGCCGACGAGTCCGATGCCTCGTTCCTGAACCTGCTGCCGGTGATGGCGGTGGTGACCAACATCGACGCCGACCACATGGAGACCTACGGCCACGACTTCGGCCGGCTCAAGGGCGCCTTCGTCGACTTCCTGCACCGCATGCCGTTCTATGGCACGGCCATCCTGTGCACCGACGACGCGGCCGTGCGCGAGATCGTGCCCCAGGTCACCTGCCCGATCACGAGCTACGGCTTCGGCGAAGAGGCCCAGGTGCGCGCCGTGGACGTGCGCGCCGTCGGCACGCAGATGCACTTCACGGTGCTGCGCCGCAACGGCGTGACGCTGCCGGATCTGCAGGTGGTGCTGAACCTGGCCGGCCGCCACAACGTGCTGAACGCGCTGTCGGCGATTGCCGTGGCGGTGGAGCTCAACGTGCCGGACGCGGCCCTGCTCAAGGCCCTGGCCGAGTTCCGCGGCGTGGGCCGGCGCTTCCAGAGCTACGGCGAGCAGCCGGCCGAGGGCGGCGGCCATTACACCGTGATCGAGGACTACGGCCACCACCCGGTCGAGATGGCCGTGACGCTGGCCGCCGCGCGCGGCGCCTATCCGGGCCGGCGCCTGGTGCTGGCCTTCCAGCCGCACCGCTACACCCGCACGCGCGACTGCTTCGAAGACTTCGTGAAGGTCATCGGCGAAGCCGACGCCGTGCTGCTGGCCGAGGTCTACGCCGCCGGCGAGACGCCCATCGTGGCGGCCGACGGCCGTGCGCTGGCGCGCGCGCTGCGCGTGGCCGGCAAGGTCGAGCCGGTGTTCGTGGACGACATCGGCGCGATGCCGGCCGCGATCCGCAGCAATGCGCGCGATGGCGATGTGGTGCTGTGCATGGGAGCCGGGTCCATCGGCGGCGTGCCGGCGAAAGTGGTGGAGTTGGCGGGGGTGACGGCATGAGCACGGGTTTGGCAGCCAGCATGGGCAAGGTCGCGGTCCTGATGGGCGGCAGTTCGGCCGAGCGCGAGATCTCGTTCCTGTCGGGCAACGGCGTGCTGGACGCGCTGCGCCTGGCCGGTGTCAACGCGCACGCCTTCGATCCGGCCGAGCGCGGCCTGCACGAGCTGAAGACGGCGGGCTTCGCGCGCTGCTTCATCGCGCTGCACGGCCGCCACGGCGAAGACGGCACAGTGCAGGGCGCGCTGGAACTGCTGGGCATTCCCTACACCGGCTCCGGCGTGATGGCCTCCGCCATCGCCATGGACAAGGTCATGACCAAGCGCATCTGGGAGGCCTGCGGCCTGCCCACGCCGCGCCACGTGGTCCTGCAGCCCGGCGAGCAGGCGCTGGCCGACGTGCGGCAGGTGCCCGACGCGCTGGGCCTGCCGCTGATCGTGAAGCCGCCGCGCGAGGGCTCGTCCATCGGCGTCACCAAGGTGCAGGGCTACTCGCAGATGCTGGACGCCGTGCGCCTGTCGGCCCAATACGACCCCGACGTGCTCTGCGAGGAATTCGTCGAAGGCGAGGAAGTGACCTGCGCCGTGCTGGGCACGGGTGCCGGCGCCCAGGCGCTGCCCGTGATCCGCATCCAGGCGCCCGAGGGCGCCTACGACTACCAGAACAAGTACTTCACCGACGAGGTGCGCTACCTGTGCCCGAGCGGCCTGCCGCCGGCCGAGGAAGAGGAGATCCAGCGCATCGTGCTGGCGTCCTACCGCGCGCTGGGATGCCGCGGCTGGGGCCGCGCCGACCTCATGATCCGCGCCAGCGACCGCAAGCCCTTCCTGCTGGAGATGAACACCTCGCCCGGCATGACCGGCCACTCGCTGGTGCCGATGGCCGCGCGCGCGAGCGGCATCGCCTACCCCGACCTGTGCCTGCGCGTGCTGGCCCTGGCCGCGCTGGATTCCCCGGGAGCCGCCGCCGCATGAACGCCACGCTGCCAGCGCCGATGGACGTCAAGCTCATGAACATCACCGCGTCGGTGCTGTTCCTGCTCTTTGCCGGCCTGTCGCTGGGCGCGCTGTGCCTGTGGGTGCTGCGCCAGCCGGTGTTCGCGCTGGGCGGCATCGAGGTGCGCGGCGACGTCACGCACAACAACGCCCTCACGCTCAAGGCCAACGTGGCGCCGCATCTGCGCGGCACCTTCTTCACGGTGGACCTGGACGAAACGCGCAGCGCCTTCGAGGCCGTGCCCTGGGTGCGCCGCGCCACCGTGCGCCGCGAGTTCCCGAACCGGCTGGGCGTGACGCTGCAGGAACACCAGGCGGCTGCCTACTGGGGTCCGGAGAGCGGCTCGCAGCTGCTCAACAGCTTCGGCGAGGTGTTCGAGGCCAATGTCGACGAGGTGCACCGCAGCGACCTGCCGCGCCTGTTGGGGCCGGACGGCGAGTCGGACCAGATCCTGGGCATGTACCGCACGCTGGCGCCAATGTTCGACCCGCTCGATGCCGAGATCACGCAGCTGGAGCTCACGGGCCGCGGCAGCTGGCGTGCGCTGCTGGATTCGGGCGCGGTGGTCGAACTGGGGCGCGGCACGCCCGAGGAGATCACCGAGCGCATCGCGCGCTTCACGAAGACCGTGGCCACGGTGGCGGGCCAGTACGGCCGCAAGGCGGACGCGCTGGAGTCGGCGGACCTGCGCTACCCGACCGGCTATGCCCTCAAGCTGCGCGGCGTGACCACGGTCACGACGGTGGTGCCCAAACGCAAATGACGCCAAACAACAGGAACTGACATGGCGAAGGAATACAAAGATCTGGTGGTGGGGCTGGACATCGGCACGGCCAAGGTAATGGCCGTGGTGGCCGAGGTCATGCCCGGGGGAGAGCTCAAGCTGGCCGGCTTCGGCGTGGCGCCCAGCAATGGCCTGAAGCGCGGCGTGGTGGTGAACATCGACGCCACCGTGCAGAGCATCCAGCAGGCCTTGAAGGAGGCCGAGCTCATGGCCGACTGCAAGATCGCCCACGTCTACACGGGCATCACGGGCAGCCACATCCGCGGCATCAACTCCTCGGGCATGGTGGCCGTGAAGGACCGCGAGGTCACGCAGGCCGACGTGGCGCGCGTGGTCGAGACGGCCAAGGCCATCAACATCTCCACCGACCAGCGCCTGCTGCTGGTGGAACCGCAGGAGTTCGTGATCGACGGCCAGGACGTGAAGGAGCCGATCGGCATGAGCGGCATCCGGCTCGAGGCCAAGATCCACATCGTCACGGGCGCGCAGAGCGCCGCGGAAAACATCATCAAGTGCGTGCGCCGCTGCGGCCTGGACGTGGACCAGCTCATGCTGAACCCGCTGGCCTCCAGCCTGTCGGTGCTGACCGAGGACGAGCGCGAGCTGGGCGTGGCGCTGGTGGACATCGGCGCCGGCACCACCGACGTGGCGATCTTCACGGGCGGCGCGATCCGCCACACGGCCGTCATCCCGATCGCCGGCGACCTGATCACCAGCGACATCGCCATGGCGCTGCGCACGCCGACCAAGGACGCCGAGGACATCAAGGTCGAGAACGGCTGCGCCAAGCAGCTGCTGGCCGACCCCGACACCCAGGTCGAGGTGCCCGGACTGGGCGACCGCGGCCCGCGCATGCTGAGCCGCCAGGCGCTGGCCGGCGTGATCGAGCCGCGCGTGGAAGAGATCTTCTCGCTCGTGCAGCAGGTCATCCGCGAGTCGGGCTTCGAGGAGGTGCTGTCCTCCGGCATCGTGCTCACGGGCGGCAGCGTGGTCATGCCCGGCATGGTCGAGCTCGGCGAGGACATCTTCTTGAAGCCCGTGCGGCGCGGCGTGCCCAAGTATTCGAGCGCGCTGGCCGACATGGTGGCGCAGCCGCGCGCGGCCACCGTCATGGGCCTGCTCGAGGAAGGCCGCGTGGCGCGCATGCGCGGCTACAAGGTGGCACAGAAGGCGGGCTCGATGAAGACCGCCATGGGCCGTGTCAAAGACTGGTTCATCGGAAACTTCTGAGGCCCGGCCATGTCGCACCGTTCACTGCAACCCCGCTGGCCCGCGCGGCTGGCCCGCGCCGGTCCCTGGCATGCCGGGATTGGCGAGCGATGGCGAAGCCCGCACCCACCCCCGCAGCGAAGACACAAGAGCACCTAGAACGTCAGAACACCCCAGGCAACTGCAACATTTTTTAAAGATTGAAGGAAAAGAACATGCCCATCGAAATGATCGAAGTCGAAGAGTTCAACCTCGGCACCCAAATCAAGGTCATCGGCGTCGGCGGCGGCGGTGGCAATGCCGTGGAGCACATGATCGGCTGCGGCGTGCAAGGCGTGGAGTTCATCAGCGCCAACACCGATGCCCAGGCCCTCACGCGCACCGCGGCGCACAAGACCATCCAGCTCGGCACCACGGGCCTGGGGGCTGGCAGCAAGCCCGAGAAGGGCCGCGAATCGGCCGAGGCCGCCATCGACGACATCCGCCAGAGCATCAGCGGCGCGCACATGCTGTTCATCACCGCCGGCATGGGCGGCGGCACCGGCACCGGCGCGGCCCCCGTGATCGCGCGCGTGGCCAAGGAGATGGGCATCCTGACCGTGGGCGTCATCACCAAGCCCTTCGACTTCGAAGGCCCCAAGCGCATGTCCAATGCCGACGCCGGCCTGGCCGAGCTCGAAGCCAACGTCGACTCGCTGATCGTGGTGCTGAACGAGAAGCTGCTCGAAGTGATGGGCGATGACGCCACGCAGGACGAGGCCTTCGCCCATGCCAACGACGTGCTCAAGAACGCCGTGGGCGGCATCGCCGAAATCATCAACGTGCCCGGCCATGTGAACGTCGACTTCGAAGACGTGCGCACGGTGATGGGCGAGCCCGGCAAGGCCATGATGGGCACGGCCCTGGCCGCCGGCCCGGACCGCGCGCGCATCGCCGCCGAGCAGGCCGTGGCCTGCCCGCTGCTGGAGGGCATCGACCTGTCCGGCGCCAAGGGCGTGCTGGTGCTGATCACGGCGGCCAAGGGTTCGCTCAAGCTGTCCGAATCGCGCCTGGCCATGAACACCATCCGCGCCTACGCCTCGGCCGAAGCGCACGTGATCTACGGCACGGCCTACGACGAAAGCCTCGGCGACCAGATCCGCGTGACCGTGGTCGCGACCGGCCTGGCGCGCAACCAGCGCCGCGTGGCCCCGCCCCTGCAGGTGGTGCAACGCAACGGCACCGACGGCCAGGGCTTTGCGATCCCCACGCTGAACATGGCCAGCGCGGTGGCCGGCCACGGCAGCGTGCAGCCCGACTACGAGTCGCTGCGCGGCCCGGCGGTCTGGCGCACGCCCAACCGCACGCAGGCCACGGCGCGCGTGGACGCGCTGTCGTCCGGCGGCATGGACGATTACGAGATCCCCGCGTTCCTGCGCAAGCAGGCCGATTGATCTTCGCAATGCGGGCCATCGCCAAGGCGATGGCCCTGCAGGGCGAAGGCAAGCACCATGCCCTTTAAAATCATGCCCATGCTTGCGCAACGCACCCTCAAATCCATCACCAAGGCCGTGGGCGTGGGCCTGCACAGCGGCCAGCGGGTGGAGCTGACGCTGCGCCCGGCCCAGCCCGACACCGGCATCGTGTTCCGCCGTGTCGACCTGCCCGAACCCGTGGACATCCCGGTGACGGCGCAATCGGTCAGCGACACTCGGCTGGCCTCCACCATCGCCAATGGCAGCGCCAAGGTGCACACCGTCGAGCACTTCATGTCGGCATGCGCCGGCTTGGGCATCGACAACATGTACGTGGACATCAGCGCCGAAGAGGTGCCCATCCTCGACGGCTCGGCCGCGTCCTTCGTGTTCCTGCTGCAGAGCGCCGGCATCGAGATGCAGCGCGCGCCGCGCCGCTTCATCCGCGTCACGCAGCCGGTGGAAGTGCGCGAAGGCGAGGGTGCCAACCTCAAGTGGGCGCGTCTGGAGCCGTACCACGGCTTCAAGCTCAGCTTCGAGATCGAGTTCCACCACCCGGCCGTGGATTCCACGGGCCAGCGCGTGGAGTTCGACATGTCTTCCGACTCCTACGCGCGCGACATCGCGCGTGCACGCACCTTCGGTTTCACCAAGGACGTGGAGATGATGCGCGCCAACGGCCTGGCCCTGGGCGGCGGGCTGGACAACGCCATCGTGATGGACGACTACAAGGTGCTCAACAGCGACGGGTTGCGCTACGACGACGAGTTCGTCAAGCACAAGATCCTGGACGCCATGGGCGACCTCTACATCGTCGGCAAGCCGCTGCTGGCGGCCTACAGCGCCTTCCGTTCGGGCCATGCCATGAACAACAAGCTGCTGCGCGAGCTGCTGGCCCATCCCGAGTGCTACGAGATCGTCAGCTTCGACGACGAGCGCAAGGCGCCCAAGGGCTTCGCCCAGCCGGCGCGGGCCTGGTGAGGCCCTGCGGCCGATGCTGCTGTTCCGCTGGGCGATCTTCTTCCTGCTGCTGGCCGCGGGCGTGATGTTCGCGTTCTACGCCGGCACTGGCCGGCTGCACTACCGGCGCTGGGGCCTGCTCACGCTCAAGTGGACGGTGCTGGCGGCACTGGGGTTCTTCGTCGTGCTGATCCTCGAGCGCATCGCCTGAGGCCGGCCGGCGCCGGGGCTGGCGCTGCCGACGTTTCTTCGCACGCCATCCTGGCGGGCAGCCGCTTCAGGCTGCGAGCGGCTCCACATGCAACGCCGTCACGTCGCCCGCCACGGCCCGGTGCGTGCGCAGCTTGTCCAGCACGCCGTCCACATGCTCCTGCAGCACGGTGTCCGTCAGCACCAGCCACTGCGCGCCCTGGTGCGCGGGAAGGTCGGCCAGCACCGCGCTGCGCGGCGTGAGGCCTTGCGCGGCGAGCCAGGACCGCAGCGGTTCTGCATCGCTGGCGCAGCGCAACGGCACGCGCAGGTAATGCGCGCTGCGCACTGCGGCGTGGGGCAGCACCGGCAGTGCGCGCATGGCATGGGCATGGAAGCCGCGGTGCGGCACGCGTTGCGCAGGCTGCGTGCCGGAGAGCCGGGCCACGTCGACCAGGTCGGCGATCACGGCCGATGCCGTCGGCTCGGAGCCGGCGCCTGCGCCGTAGTACATCGTCACGCCCGATGCATCGCCGTGGACCACGATGCCGTTCATGGAGCCGTGCACGTGGGCGAGCAGCTGCGCGTCGGGCACCAGCGCCGGCTGCACCCGCACCTCCAGGCCATCGGGCCGGCGCCGGGCGATGCCCAGCAGCTTGATGCGGTGCCCCAGTTGGGCGGCGCAGTCCATGTCCAGCGACTGCAGGTGGCGGATGCCCTGGACCTGGACGTCGGCAAAACGCACTGGCGTTCCGAAGGCGTTGGCGGCCAGCAGCGCCAT
Source organism: Pseudorhodoferax sp. Leaf274 (assembly GCF_001422445.1). GTDB lineage: Bacteria > Pseudomonadota > Gammaproteobacteria > Burkholderiales > Burkholderiaceae_C > Pseudorhodoferax. The sequence goes on along the minus strand of NZ_LMNA01000026.1, from coordinate 1,090 downwards.
CTTGTGCGCCGCGTCGATGCCGTCGACGTCGAAGCTGGGATCCGCTTCGGCGTAGCCCAACGCCTGTGCCTGGGCGAGCGCCGAGCCGAAGTCCAGGCCCTCGTCGCGCATCTTGCTGAGGATGAAGTTGGTCGTGCCGTTCACGATGCCGGCGACCCAGCCGATGCGGTTGGCCGTGAGGCCCTCGCGCAAGGCTTTGACGATGGGGATGCTGACCGCTACCGCGCCCTCGTAGGCCACCGCCACGCCCTGGCGGCGCGCGGCCTCGAAGACCGCATCGCCATGGACCGCCAGCAGGGCCTTGTTGGCGGTGACCACGTGCTTGCCGTGCGCGATGGCGGCCAACACCCAGTCGAGCGCCGGCCCGGTGCCGCCGGCAACCTCGACCACCACGTCGATGTCGGGATGCGTGGCAACCTCGAACGGGTCGCGCGTCAGCTGGACTCCCGCGCCGACGATGCCCGCCGCCCGCGCCAGGTCGCGCGCGGCCACCATGGTCACCGCGATGGCGCGGCCGGCGCGCCCGGCGATCTCCGCCTGGTTGCGTGCCAGCACGCGGAAGGTGCCGCTGCCCACGGTGCCGATGCCGATCATGCCGACGCGCAGCGGCTGTTGGGCGGGCGGGGCAGCGGATTGCGGAAGCGGGGCGGGGAAGGGATCGCGGTACATGGACAACTCCAGACGGAACAAAAAAACCCAGCTGCCAGGGCTGGGTTCTCGTTGGGTTCGGGAGCGAGGACACCAGGTGGCTGCCGGAGCGGCCACCTGCGCGTGCTCAGGTGGCCGCGACGGTCATGGTGGTAATCATGCGAGCCTGCAAGGCCAGTCCGCGGGCGTCCGCCAGCAGCTGGCCGCGGTGGGCGCTGTGGTGGGCTCGGGGCAGGGCTTGTAGACGCATGGGCGCGCAAGTATAGCCAGGGGGAGTCGGTGTGGCGGCGTGCCAGGTGCGGTGGCCCGTTCAAGCCAACGGCGATGCCGGGCAGGGCAGGGCTAGCTGTAGTTTCTCAGGACGTTGTTCCCGTCAAAGCCGAGTCTGGAGGCGGGAGGTTGGTGCGAGACGGCGGAGTGCGGCCGATGGAAGTTGTAGTGC
>NZ_LMNA01000025.1 GCF_001422445.1 Pseudorhodoferax sp. Leaf274 | reverse complement strand
GCCAAGCCCACCGTGCTGGTCGTGGACGACACGCCGGACAACCTGTCGCTGATGAGCGCGCTGCTCAAGGACCTGTACAAGGTCAAGGTGGCCAACCACGGCGAGCGCGGCCTGCGCATCGCCAACGCCGAGCCGCCSCCGGACCTGATCCTGCTGGACATCATGATGCCGGACATCGACGGCTACGAGGTCTGCGCGCGGCTCAAGGCCGAGCCGCGCACGCGCGACATCCCGGTGATCTTCCTGACCGCGCGCTCGGAGGTGGAGGACGAGACGCGCGGGCTGGAGCTGGGCGCGGCCGACTACATCACCAAGCCCATCAGCCCGCCCATCGTGCTGGCGCGCGTGCAGGCGCACCTCACGCTGAAGGCCCATGCGGACTTCCTGCGCGACAAGAGCGCCTACCTGGAGCAGGAGGTGGCCAAGCGCACGGCCGAGGTGCAGGCCATCCAGGACGTGACCATCATGGCCATGGCCTCGCTGGCGGAGACGCGCGACAACGAGACCGGCGCGCACATCCGGCGCACCCAGCTGTACGTGCGCCGCCTGGCCGAGCAGCTCAAGGCGCATGCGCGCTTTGCCGGCTTCCTGAGCGAGCGCACCATCGAGCTGCTGTACAAGTCCGCGCCGCTGCACGACATCGGCAAGGTGGGCATCCCGGACAACATCCTGCTCAAGCCCGGGCGGCTCACGCCCGAGGAGTTCGAGACCATGAAGAGCCACACCACGCTGGGGCATGCGGCCATCGCGGAGGCCGAGCAGCGCCTGGGCATGAAGGTGGACTTCCTGTCGCTGGCCAAGGAGATCGCGCTGAGCCACCAGGAGAAGTGGGACGGCTCGGGCTACCCGCAGGCGCTGGCCGGCGATGCCATTCCCGTGTCGGCGCGGCTGATGGCGCTGGCCGACGTGTACGACGCGCTGATCAGCAAGCGGGTGTACAAGCCGGCGTTCCCGCACGAGCAGGCGGTGCGCATCGTGGTGGAGGGGCGCGGCAAGCACTTCGACCCGGACGTGGTCGATGCCTTCCTGGCCGTGGCCGAGGACTTCCGTACCATCGCGGAAACCCACCGCGACGAGGAGTGANGGGCGCGGCAAGCACTTCGACCCGGACGTGGTCGATGCCTTCCTGGCCGTGGCCGAGGACTTCCGTACCATCGCGGAAACCCACCGCGACGAGGAGTGATGCAGGCGCCACCGAACGACCCTTTTGCAGCCGCGCGCCCCAAGCTGTTCTCCATCGCCTACCGCATGCTCGGCACGCGCGCCGATGCCGAAGACACGGTACAGGACGCCTGGCTGCGCTGGCACGGCAGCGACCGCGCGGCCGTGCAGTCGGCCGAGGCCTGGCTGGTCACGACCGTCACGCGGCTCGCGCTCGACCGGCTGCGTGCGGCCAAGGCCGAGCGCGAGGCCTATGCGGGCTTCTGGCTGCCCGAGCCGCTGGTCGAACTGGACGAGCGCACGCCAGAGGCCGCCGCCGAGCAGGCCGGCGAGCTCTCGGTGGCGATGATGTGGGTGCTGGAACGCCTGGCGCCCGAGGAACGCGCGGCCTACCTGCTGCGCGAGATGTTCGACCAGGACTATGCCGACATCGCCGCCCTGCTGGACAAGAGCGAGGCCGCCTGCCGCCAGCTCGTGCACCGTGCCAGCGAACGCGTGCAGCGCGAGCAGCCGCGCTTTGCCGTGCCGCGCGAGGCGCACCTGCGCGTGCTGCAGCGCTTCGTCGTGGCCGCGCGCAGCGGTGCGCGCGACGCGCTGCAGGCGCTGCTGGCCGAGAACGCCGAGCTGATCGGCGACGGTGGTGGCAAGGTGCCGTCCTTCGGCAAGGTGCTGCAGGGCGCGTTCCGCATCGCCAACCTGTTCTTCGCGACCTTCCGGCGCGCGCCGGATGCGGTCGTCTACCGCATCGCCACCGTCAACGGCGAACCCGGGCTGCTGCGCTATGTCGAAGGCCGGCTGGAATCGGCCCAGGCCTTCGTGACGGACGGCGAGAAGATCCTGCAGATCTACGCCGTGCGCAACCCCGACAAGCTGCGCGCGCTGCCGCAGCAGCCCTGAAAGCAGAAACGGGCCCGCAGGCCCGTCCTCCATGGTGCAGCGCGGCCGGTCAGCGCTCGATGGTCAGCGCCACGCCCATGCCGCCGCCGATGCACAGCGAGGCGATGCCCTTCTTGGCGTTGCGCCGGCCCATCTCGTGCAGCAGCGTGACCAGGATGCGGCAACCGGACGCACCGATCGGGTGGCCGATGGCGATCGCCCCGCCGTTCACGTTGATCTTGCTGGTGTCCCAGCCCATCTCGTTGTTGACGGCGCAGGCCTGCGGGGTCAGGCCCAGCGCTGCGGCCTTCTTGGCCGTCATGACGACCACGCCGGCGGCGCCGTCGTTGATGCCCGAGGCGTTGCCGGCCGTCACGCCGCCGGCCTTGTCGAAGGCCGGGCGCAGGCCGGCCAGGGCTTCGGCCGTGGTCTTCTTGTTGATGAACTCGTCGGCGGCGAACACCACCGGGTCGCCCTTCTTCTGCGGGATCGTGACGGGCACGATCTCGTCCTTGAACTTGCCGGCTTCCTGGGCGGCCGCGGCCTTTTGCTGGCTGGCCAGCGCGAAGGCGTCCTGCGCCTCGCGGCTGATGCTGTACTGCTTGGCCACGTTCTCGGCGGTGATGCCCATGTGGTACTGGTTGTACACGTCCCACAGGCCGTCGGTGATCATGGTGTCGGTCATCTTCCAGTCGCCCATGCGCTGGCCGTCGCGCGAGCCCAGCAGCACGTGCGGGGCGGCGCTCATGTTCTCCTGGCCGCCGGCGATCACGATGTCGCTGTCGCCCCAGGCCACGGCCTGGGCGGCCAGCATCACGGCCTTCAGGCCCGAGCCGCAGACGGCGTTGATGGTCAGGCCGGGCGTGGACTTGTCCAGGCCGCTCTTGACGACGGTCTGGCGCGCCGGGTTCTGGCCCGCGCCGGCGGCCAGCACCTGGCCCAGGATGACTTCGCCGACCTGGCCGGTCTCGAGCTTTGCGCGCGCGAGCAGTTCGCGCACGACGGTGGCGCCCAGCTCGGGCGCGGCGATCTTGGCCAGGCTGCCGCCGAACTTGCCGACGGCGGTGCGGGTGGCTGCGACGATGACGATGTCTTCNCACGACGGTGGCGCCCAGCTCGGGCGCGGCGATCTTGGCCAGGCTGCCGCCGAACTTGCCGACGGCGGTGCGGGTGGCTGCGACGATGACGATGTCTTCTGACATGGGAGAGTCTCCTTGGGGTTGCGGATGAAAAACGGAAGCGGTGGCCTCAGGCGGCCTTGGTCTTGACATAGCGCCCGGGGGCGGGTTCGATGGCGGGATGGCTGGCATTGCCCGGCGTGCGGCGCGCCGCCACCTGGGGGCCGGCATGCGTGGCCAGCCAAGTGCTCCAGGCCGGCCACCAGCTGCCGTCCTGGCTCTCGGCCTGGTCCAGCCAGGCGCCGGCGTCGGCGGCCAGCGCGCCGGTCCAGTGGTTGCGTTTCTTCTTCTCGGGCGGGTTGATCACGCCGGCGATGTGGCCGCTGGCACCCAGCACGAACCGCACGTCGCCGCCCAGCAGCTGCGTGCCGGTGTAGGCGGTCTGCCAGGGCACGATGTGGTCCTCGCGCGAGGCGTAGACGAAGGCCGGCGCGGCGATGGCCGACAGGTCGACCGGCACGCCGCACTGCACCGTGCCGCCGGGCTCGCGCAGCTTGTTCTCAAGATACGTGTTGCGCAGGTACCAGCAGTACATGGGGCCGGGCAGGTTGGTGTCGTCGCCGTTCCAGTACAGCAGGTCGAAGGCCGGCGGTGCCTTGCCCTTGAGGTAGCCGTTCACCACGTAGGGCCAGATCAGGTCGTTGGCGCGCAGCGCGGCGAACACGGTGGCCAGCTCGCGGCCCTTCATGAGGCCGCCGCGGCCGATGCTGGCCTCGCGCTGGGCCACCGTGGCCTCGTCCACCATCAGCCCCAGCTCGCCGGTGTCGGAGAAGTCGAGCATGGTCGTCAGCAGCGTGAGGCTGGCGGCCGGCTGCTCGCCGCGCGCGGCGGCCACGGCCAGCGCGCTGGCCAGCAGCGTGCCGCCGATGCAAAAACCCAGCGTGTTCACCCGGTCGGCGCCGCTGATGGCCTGCGCCACGGCAATGGCCTGCAGCACGCCTTGCGCCACATAGTCGTCCCACTGCAGGCCGCCCTGTTCGGCCCCCACGTTGCGCCAGGACACGAGGAACACCGTGTGCCCCTGCGCCACGGCGTAGGCCACGAGCGAGTTGTCCGGCTGCAGGTCGAGGATGTAGAACTTGTTGATGCAGGGTGGCACGATCACGAGCGGGCGCCTGTGCACCTTGGTGGTTGTCGGCGCGTACTGCACGAGCTGCATGAGCTCGTTCTCGAACACGACGCTGCCCGGGCTGGTGGCCACGTTCTCGCCCACGGCGAAGGCCTGGTCGTCGGACATGGAGACGCGGCCCTTGGCGATGTCGGCCATCAGCAGGCGCGCGCCCTCGACCAGGCTGGCGCCGCCGCTGTCCAGCGCGGCCTGCCATGCTTCGGGGTTGGTGGCCAGGCAGTTGGCCGGGCTCATGGCGTCCAGCACCTGGCGCAGCGCGAAGTCCCACTGGCCCTTGCTGCGCGCGTCCAGCGGCGCGGCCTGCAGCGCGTTGCGCATCAGGGCTGAGAACTGCAGGTAGCCCTGCGACAGCTGGGCGAAGCGCGGGTCGCGCTGCCAGGGCCCGGCGGCGAAACGGCGGTCTGCCGCGGGCGGGGCCGGTGCGCTTGCGGCCGAAGGCGCCAGGCTGGCGGACCAGAAGGCCTGCATCTGCTCCAGGCCCTGCTGCCAGGCCTGGGCCGCGGGCGCGGCATTCCACCACGGTGGGGTGGCGAGGGGATTCTTGGGGTCGGTCATGGGGTGGGTTTCAGTGCAGCTTGACGTGCGGCTCGGTGCGCCGTGTGATGAGGCGGGCCAGCGTGTCCAGCGCCACCTTGGTGGCGCCATGCAGAGCCAGCTCGTGCATCTTGTAGAGCGAGACGTACATGACGCGGGCGAACCAGCCTTCCACCATGAGGCTGCCGCCGATGAGGCCGCCCATCATGTTGCCCACGGTGCTGAACTCGCCCAGCGAGACCAGCGAGCCGAAGTCGCGGTAGCGGTAGGGCTGGAGCGGCTGGCCGGCCATGCGCCGCCTGACCTGCGCCGCCATGTGCGATGCCTGCTGGTGCGCGGCCTGCGCACGCGGCGGAACGAAGCCGCCCTGGCCGCCGTTGGCCTCGGGCCAGGCGCATTGGGCGCAGTCGCCGATGGCGAACACGTTCTCGTCGCGCGTGGTCTGCAGCGTGGGCAGCACGGCCAGCTGGTTGCTGCGGTTGGTCTCCAGGCCGGCGATGCCCTGCAGGAAGTCGGCCGCCTTCACGCCGGCGGCCCACACGACGAGCTCCGCCGGCAGCACCCGGCCGTCGGCCAGGCGCACGCCGTTCGGCTCCACCGCCGCCACCTTCGCGCCGGTGTGCACGTCCACGCCCAGTTCGCGCAGCAGCTTCTCGGTGGCGGCCGAGATGCGGGCGGGCAGGGCGGGCAGCACGCGGTCGGCCGCCTCGATCACGCTGACCTGGATGTCCTTCTCGGCGTCCACGCGGTCCAGCCCGTAGGCCACCACCTCGCGCGTCGTGCGGTGCAGTTCGGCCGCCAGCTCCACGCCGGTGGCGCCGGCGCCGATGATGGCCACGTGCAGCTGCTCGGGGCCCAGCGGCGTGGCCTGTGCATGGGCGCGGATGCAGGCGTTGACCATGCGCGCATGGAAGCGCTGGGCGTCGGCCTTGGATTCGAGCCGCATCGCATGCTCGCGCACACCCGGCGTGCCGAAGTCGTTGGACAGGCTGCCGATGGCCAGCACCAGCGTGTCGTAGCCGAAGCTGCGCGCGGGCGTGACCAACCGGCCTTCGTCGTCCAGGTAGGGCGCGACCTGCACCTCGCGCTTGTCGCGGTCGATGCCGGTCAGTTCGCCCAGACGGAACCGGAAGTGGTGCCAGTGCGCCTGGGCCAGGTAGTCCACCTCGTGCGCGCCCATGTCCATGCTGCCCGAGGCGATCTCGTGCAGCTTGGGTTTCCACACATGGGTGCGGTTCTTGTCGATGAGGACGACCTCGGCCCGGCCACGCTTGCCGAGCTGGTCGCCCAGCCGCGTGGCCAGTTCCAGGCCACCGGCACCGCCGCCGACGATGACGATGCGGTGCTTGTCCTTGGGGTTGCTCATGGCGGCAGCTGTGAACTCAGCGTGCCGGGGCTGCCGGCATGTGGTGCTCCACCTTGTCGAGCACGGCCTCGGGCGCGTCGGCCAGGTCCGGCGTCTCGTTGTTCAGGATGCGCGTCATGCGCTCCGTGTCCAGGTCGTTGGTCCACTTGGCCACCACCACGGTGGCCACGCCGTTGCCGATCAGGTTGGTCAGCGCGCGGGCTTCGGACATGAAGCGGTCGATGCCCAGGATCAGCGCGAGGCCGGCCACCGGCACATGGCCCACGGCCGACAGCGTGGCCGCCAGCACGATGAAGCCCGAGCCCGTGACGCCGGCGGCGCCCTTGGACGTCAGCAGCAGCACCAGCAGCAGCGTGATCTGGTGCGTGATGTCCAGCGGCGTGTTGGTGGCCTGGGCGATGAACACCGCGGCCATGGTCAGCAGCAGCGTGATCTGGTGCGTGATGTCCAGCGGCGTGTTGGTGGCCTGGGCGATGAACACCGCGGCCATGGTCAGGTAGATGCTGGTGCCGTCCAGGTTGAACGAATAGCCCGTGGGCACCACCAGGCCGACCACCGACTTGCGGGCGCCCAGGTTCTCCAGCTTGGCCATCATGCGCGGCAGCACCGATTCGCTGGACGAGGTGCCCAGCACGATCAGCAGTTCTTCCTTGATGTACTTGATGAACTTCCAGATCGAGAAGCCGTGGAAGCGCGCGATGCCGCCCAGCACCACGAAGATGAACAGCAGGCAGGTGGCATAGAACGTGGCCATCAGCTGCCCCAGCTGCAGCAGCGAGCTGACGCCGTACTTGCCGATGGTGAAGGCCATGGCACCGAAGGCGCCGATGGGCGCGACCTTCATGATGTAGCCCACGATCACGAACAGCACGTGCGAGAACTTTTCGATGAAGTCGAACACCAGCGTGCCGCGCCCGCCGAACTTGTGCAGCGCGAAGCCGAACATCACGGCGAACAGCAGCACCTGCAGGATCTCGCCCTTGGCGAAGGCGTCCACCACGGTGTTGGGGATCACGTGCAGGATGAAGTCCACCGTGCCCTGCATCTGGCCGGGCTTGGTGTAGGCCGCGACCGAGTTGGCGTCGAGCTGGCTCACGTCCACGTTCATGCCCGCGCCGGGCTTGACGATGTTGATGATCACCAGCCCGACCACCAGCGCGATGGAACTGACGATCTCAAAATACAGCAGCGCCAGCCCGCCGGTCTTGCCGACCGCGATGCCGACCACCACCGTGCAGAAGATGATGGGCGCGATGATCATCTTGATCAGCTTGATGAAGCCGTCGCCCAGCGGCTTCATGGCGGCGCCGGTCTCGGGCCAGAAGTGGCCCAGCAGCACGCCGATCACGATGGCCGTGATGACCTGGAAGTACAGGCTCTTGTAGAAGGGTTGCGGTACGGGTTGGTGGTCCACGGGTGTCTCCATTGGTGTTGTTCAGGCGCCGGGGCGCTGCGCGTTCGCGTCGACGACGGCCAGCGCGGTCATGTTGACGATGCGGCGCACGGTGGAAGACGGCGTGAGGATGTGGACCGCGCGGTCCGCCCCCAGCAGGATGCCGCCCACGGTGATGCCGCCGCCGGCCGCGATGCGCAGCAGGTTGTAGGAGATGTTGGCCGCGTCCACGTTGGGCATGACCAGAACGTTGGCCTCGGTCACCAGCGCGGAATCGGGAAACTCGCGGTCCAGGATGGGCTTGGACAGCGCCGCGTCGCCGCGCATCTCGCCCTCCACGGCCAGGGTCGGGTCAGCCGCCTGGATCAGTGCCAGCGCCTCGCGCATCTTGAGGGCCGCGGGTGCATCCGAGCCGCCGAAGTTCGAGTGCGACAGCAGCGCCACGCTGGGCGTGACGCCGAAACGCCGGACCGCCTCGGCCGCCATCAGCGCGATCTCGGCGACCTGGGCGGCGTCGGGGTCGCGGTTCACGTGCGTGTCGCAGATGAACAGCTGGCGGCCCGGCAGCATCAGCATCTGCATGGCGGCCATGGTCTTGCTGCCGGGGCGCAGGCCGATCACGTCGCGCACATGGCGCAGGTGTTCGCCGTAGCCGCCCAGCGTGCCGCACAGCATGGCGTCGGCCTTGCCCTGACGCACCAGCATCGCGGCGAGCAGCGTGCTGCGGCTGCGCATGTAGGCCTGGGCCACCTCGCGCGAGATGCCTTCGCGCCGCTTGAGCGCGTAGTACGCCACGGCCGCCTCGCCGTGCACGCCCTGGTCCTGCGGGTCGATGGCTTCGCAATCGGTGCCCAGCGTGAGCCGCAGACCGAACTGCGCGATGCGCTCGGCGATCACGTCGGGCCGGCCCAGCAGCAGCGGGCGGGCCAGGGCCTCGTCCACCACCACCTGCGCGGCGCGCAGCACGCGCTCGTCCTCGCCCTCGGCGTACACCACGCGCTTGGGCGCGTTCTTGGCGGCGGCGAACAGCGGCTGCATGCTGCTGCCGGACTGGTAGACGAACTGGCTCAGCCGCTGGCGGTAGGCGCGCATGTCGGCAATCGGCCGCGAGGCCACGCCGCTGTCCATCGCGGCCTGGGCCACGGCGGGCGCCACGGCTTCGATCAGGCGCGGGTCGAAGGGCTTGGGGATCAGGTAGTCGCGGCCGAAGCGCAGGCCCACGGCGCCGTAGGCCTGGGCCACGACCTCGGGGATCTCGGCGTGCGTGAGGTCGGCAATGGCGCGCACGGCGGCCAGCTTCATCTCCTCGTTGATCGTGGTGGCGCCCACGTCCAGCGCGCCGCGGAAGATGAAGGGGAAACAGAGGACGTTGTTGACCTGGTTCGGATAGTCCGAACGGCCCGTGCCCAGGATCGCGTCGGGCCGCACGGCCAGCGCGTCCTCCGGCAGGATCTCGGGCGTGGGGTTCGCCATCGCCAGGATGATGGGGTCGCGCGCCATCGCCTTGACCATCTCGGGCTTGAGCACGCCGCCGGCCGACAGGCCCAGGAAGATGTCGGCGCCGCCGATGATGTCGGCCAGCTTGCGGGCCGAGGTGTCCTGCGCGTAGCGCTCCTTGTTCGGGTCCATCTGCTCCTTGCGGCCCGCGTACACCACGCCCAGGCTGTCGGACACGAAGATGTTGCGCATCGGCAGGCCCAGGCTCACGATCAGGTCCAGGCAGGCGAGCGCCGCGGCACCAGCGCCCGAGGCCACCAGCTTGACGTCGGCCAGGTCCTTCTTCACGTGGCGCAGCGCATTGAGGATGGCGGCCGCCGCCACGATGGCCGTGCCGTGCTGGTCGTCGTGGAACACCGGGATCTTCATGCGCTCGCGCAGCTTCTTCTCGATGTAGAAGCACTCGGGCGCCTTGATGTCTTCCAGGTTGATGCCGCCGAAGGTGGGCTCCATGCGCGCGATGGTGTCGATCAGCGCGTCGGGGTCGTTCTCGGCCAGCTCGATGTCGAACACGTCGATGCCGGCGAACTTCTTGAACAGGCAGCCCTTGCCTTCCATGACCGGCTTGCCGGCCAGCGGGCCGATGTTTCCGAGGCCCAGCACCGCCGTGCCGTTGGTGATCACGGCCACCAGGTTGGCGCGCGAGGTGAGGTTCATGGCCTCGGCCGGGTCGCGCACGATCTCCATGCAGGCGTCGGCCACGCCGGGCGAGTAGGCCAGCGCCAGGTCGCGCTGCGTGGCCATGGGCTTGGTCGGGTTGACCGAGATCTTGCCCGGCGTGGGGTAGCGGTGGTAGTCGAGTGCGGCGTCGCGAAGGGAGGGCAGGGATTCGTCGGACATGGAGGTTCCTGTTGTTGTGGTTCGGGAAGGTCAGTGCGCGCCGGCCAGCCAGTCCTGCAGCGCGCGCAGCAGCGCGGCGGGCTGGTCGGCATGCACCCAGTGACCGGCGTCGGGGATGGAGAGCAGCCTGGCCCGCGGGAACAGCGCCCGGATGCGCGGCACCGCGGCGGGCGGCACGTAGTCGGAATCGGCGCCGTGCACGAACAGCGCCGGGCCGTCGTAGCGGCGCGTCGCCAGCGCATCGGGAAAACCGCACAGCGTCCCCATGCACATGCTCGTGGCCATGAGGTTGATGCGCCAGTCGAAGCGCTCGCCGTGGCGGCGCAGGTTCTGCAGCAGGAAGTCCACCGGCGCGTTCGGCCCCAGCCGCGTGGCCAGCGCCTGCTGCAGCTCGCGCCGGCTGGTGGCGGCGGCGACATCGAGGCTGCGCATCGCGGCCACATAGCTGCTGAACTGGTCGGCGTAGGCCTGCGGCGCGATGTCGATGACGGCCAGCGCGCCGATGGCCTGTGGCTGCGCCAGCGCGAGGGCCATGGCGGTCTTGCCGCCCATGCTGTGGCCGACCACCACAGGCTGCTGCAGCCCCTCGCGTTCGATCAGCGCCGCGACGTCGCCCGCCATCTCGGGGTAGGACATGCTCTCGGCCCAGGGCGAGGCGCCGTGGTTGCGCGCGTCGGGCAGGATGACGCGGTAGTGCGCGGCCAGCGCCTGCGCCAGCTGCGTCCAGTTGCGCCCCGCGCCGAACAGGCCGTGCAGGATCACCACGGGCGGGCCCGCGCCCAGGGATTCGAAAGCAAGTTCCACCGGCATGGCGTGGGGGCCTATTTCTTCTTCTGCGGCGGCAGGTCGGTGCAGTGGCCTTCGAACACCTCGGCCGCCATGCCGATGGATTCGCCCAGCGTGGGGTGCGGGTGGATGGTCTTGCCGATGTCGCCGGGCTCGCAGCCCATCTCGATGGCCAGGCACACCTCGCTGATCAAATCGCCCGCGTGCGTGCCCACGATGCCGCCGCCCACGATGCGGTGCGTGGCCTCGTCGAACAGCAGCTTGGTGAAGCCCTCGTCGCGGCCGTTGGCAATGGCCCGGCCCGAGGCGGCCCAGGGGAACACCGCCTTGCCGACCTGGAGGCCCTCGGCCTTGCACTGCTCCTCGGTCTTGCCGGCCCAGGCGACCTCGGGATCGGTGTAGGCGACGGACGGGATCTGCCGCGCATCGAAGAAAGCCGGCGCGCCGTGCGCGGCCTCGGCCGCCACGTGGGCTTCGTGCACGGCCTTGTGCGCCAGCATGGGCTGGCCGACCACGTCGCCGATGGCGAAGATGTGCGGCACGTTGGTGCGCATCTGCTTGTCGACGTTGATGAAGCCGCGGTCGGTCACGGCCACGCCGGCCTTGTCCGCCGCGATCTTCTTGCCGTTGGGGCTGCGGCCCACGGCCACCAGCACGAGGTCGTAGACCTGTGGCTCTTTCGGCGCCTTCTCGCCTTCGAAGCTGACCTCGATGCCGGCGGGCGTGGCCTTGGCGCCGACCGTCTTGGTCTTGAGCATCACGTGGTCGAAGCGCGGCGCGTTGACCTTCTCCCATACCTTCACGAGGTCGCGGTCCGCGCCCTGCATCAGCCCGTCCAGCATCTCCACCACGTCGATGCGCGTGCCCAGCGTGGAGTAGACGGTCGCCATCTCCAGCCCGATGATGCCGCCGCCTACCACCAGCATGCGTTTGGGGATGGACTTGAGCAGCAGCGCGCCGGTGGAATCGACCACGCGCGCGTCCTCGGGCATGAAGGGCAGCTTCACGGCCTGCGAGCCGGCCGCGATGATGGCCTTGGCGAACTTGACGACCTTCTTCGCGCCGCCCTCGGCGACCACTTCGACATGGTGCGCGTCGAGGAAGCTGCCCACGCCCGTCACCACCTCGACCTTGCGCGCCTTGGCCATGCCGGCCAGGCCGCCGGTGAGCTTCTTGATCACGCCGTCCTTGAAGCCGCGCAGCGCGTCGATGTCGACCTCCGGCGCCGCGTACTTGATGCCGTGGTGGCCCAGGTTCTTGACCTCGTCCATCACGGCCGCCGTGTGTAGCAGCGCCTTGGACGGGATGCAGCCCACATTCAGGCAGACGCCGCCCAGGGTGGCGTAGCGCTCGACCAGCACGGTCTTCATGCCCAGGTCGGCGCTGCGGAAGGCGGCGGAGTAGCCGCCGGGACCGGCGCCCAGGACGAGCACTTCGCATTCCACATCGGCCTTGCCGGCGTAGCTGCCGGCCTGGGGTGCAGGCGCGGCGGCCCCGGGTGCCGGCGCTGTCGCAGCAGGCGCCGGGGCCGGCGCGGGTGCGGGCGCAGCAGCGCCCGCCGTCTCGACCACGAGCACCACCGTGCCCTCGCTGACCTTGTCACCCAGCTTGACCTTGAGCTCCTTGACCGTGCCGGCATGGCTGGACGGAATCTCCATCGACGCCTTGTCCGACTCCACCATCAGCAGCCCCGTGTCCACCGCGATGACTTCACCGGGTTGGACCAGCAGCTCGATGACGGCCACATCCTTGAAGTCCCCGATGTCGGGGACCTTGACTTCGACCAATGCCATGGGGAACCTCAGAAGAGAACACGCCGCAGGTCGGCGAGCACGTTGGCGAAATGCACGTTGAAGCGCGCGGCGGCGGCGCCGTCGATCACGCGGTGGTCCCAGGACAGGGACAGTGGCAAGGTCAGGCGTGACGTGTACGTCTTGCCATCGCTGGAGTGCTGCTTCCAGTAGCTCTTGCACACGCCCATGATGGCCACCTCGGGCGCATTGATGATGGGCGTGAAGTAGATGCCGCCGATGCCGCCCAGCGAGCTGATGGTGAAGGTGCCGCCCGACATCTGGTCGGGCTTCAACTTGCCGTCGCGCGCCAGCTTGGCCAGCTCGCCCATCTCCTTGGCGATCTCGGGAACGGTCTTCTGGTCCACGTCGCGGATCACCGGCACCATGAGGCCGTTCGGCGTGTCGGCCGCGAAACCGATGTGCCAGTAGTTCTTGAGCACCAGTGCGTCGCCGTCCAGGCTGGCGTTGAACTCGGGGAACTTCTTGAGCGCCGAGACGGCCGCCTTCATCATGAAGGGCAGCATGCTGATCTTGACGCCGGACTTCTCGAGCTCCTTGTTCATCTGCACGCGGAATTGTTCGAGGTCGGTGATGTCGGCCTCGTCGTGCGTGGTGACGTGCGGGATGACGACCCAGTTGCGGTGCAGGTTGGCGCCCGAGATCTTCTTGATGCGCGAGAGCTCCTTGCGCTCCACGGGGCCGAACTTGGCGAAGGCGACCTTGGGCCAGGGCAGCATGTCGAGGCCGCCACCACCGCCGCCGGATACGGGCGCGGAGGCCGGCTTCGCCGCGGCGGGGGCAGCCGCCGCACCTCCCCCCCTGGCGAAGGCCTCCACGTCTGCGCGCACGATGCGGCCATGCTCGCCTGTTCCCTTCACGTGGCCCAGGTTCACGGAGAGTTCACGCGCCAGCTTGCGCACGGCCGGGCCGGCGTAGGCCAGTGCGAATGCGGTCTCGTCGATGGCGGTGCTGGCGGCTGCAGCGGTCGGGGCCGCAGCCACAGGCGCAGCAGCGGGTGCGGGAGCAGCAGTGGCAGCCGGCGCATCGCCCGTCGCCAGCTCCAGCACCACCGAGCCCTGGCTCACCTTGTCGCCCACCTTCAGCGCAATGGACTGCACCACGCCCGACAGCGGCGCCGGCACGTCCATGGTGGCCTTGTCGGACTCCAGCGAGATGATGGGCTGTTCGGCCTTCACCGTGTCGCCCACCTTCACGAAGATCTCGATGACCGGGATGTCCTTGAAGTCACCGATGTCGGGCACGCGCACCTCGGCCACACCCGCGGGTGCGCTGGTGGCCGACGGCGGCGCCGTCACGCTGGGTTTGGCGGCCTCGGCCGGCGCGGCTGCCGCACCTTCTGCCTGGAACGTCATGATCACGCTGCCCTGGCTGACCTTGTCGCCCAGCTTCACGCCAATGGACGCGACCACGCCGCCCTGCGGCGCAGGCACTTCCATGGTGGCCTTGTCGGATTCGAGCGAGATCAGCGGGTCTTCGGCCTTCACGGTGTCGCCGACCTTCACGAAGATCTCGATGACGGGGATGTCGGTGAAGTCGCCGATGTCCGGCACCTGGATGTCGATGGTGTTGCTCATGTCGTCGTGCCTCACACGGTCCATGGGGCGGCGCGCTCGGCGTCCAGCCCGTACTTCGTGATCGCCTCGGCCACGACGGCGGGCTTGATCACCCCGTCGTCGGCCAGCGCCTTCAGCGCGGCCACCGCCACGTGCCAGCGGTCGACCTCGAAGAAGCGGCGCAGCTTCTTGCGGTAGTCGCTGCGGCCGAAGCCGTCCGTCCCCAGCACGGTGTAGCGCCGGCCGGCGGCCTGCACGTACTCGCGCACCTGGTCGGCGTAGTTGCGCATGTAGTCGGTGGCGGCGATGACCGGGCCATCGTGGCCTTGCAGGCATTGCTCCACATAGCTCTTGCGCGCGGGCTCGGTGGGGTGCAGCCGGCTCCAGCGCTCGGCGGCCATGCCGTCGCGGCGCAGCTCGTTGTAGCTGGTGGCGCTCCACACGTCGGCGGCGACGCCGAAGTCGTTCTTGAGCAGCTCGGCCGCGAACATCACCTCGCGCAGGATGGTGCCGCTGCCCATCAGCTGCACGCGGTGGCCCTTCTTCTTCTCCTTGCCGCCATCGCTGAGCTGGTACAGGCCCTTCAGGATCCCCGCCTCGCTGCCCTCGGGCATGCCGGGGTGCGGGTAGTTTTCGTTCATGAGGGTGATGTAGTAGTACACGTCCTCCTGGTCGGCGTACATGCGCCGCATGCCGTCGCGCACGATGGCCACCACTTCATACGCGAAGGTCGGGTCGTAGCTGATGCAGTTGGGGATCGTGCCGGCCAGGATGTGGCTGTGGCCGTCTTCGTGCTGCAGGCCTTCGCCGTTCAGCGTGGTGCGGCCGGCCGTGCCGCCCAGCAGGAAGCCCCGCGCGCGGATGTCGCCGGCCAGCCAGGCCAGGTCGCCCACGCGCTGCAGCCCGAACATCGAGTAGTAGATGTAGAACGGGATCATGGGCACGTTGTTCGTGCTGTACGAGGTGGCGGCCACGATCCAGCTGGACATGGCGCCGCCCTCGTTGATGCCCTCCTGCAGCACCTGCCCGTCCTTGGACTCGCGGTAGTACATGAGCTGGTCGGCGTCCTGCGGCTTGTAGAGCTGGCCGAGCGAGGACCAGATGCCGAGCTGGCGGAACATGCCTTCCATGCCGAAGGTGCGCGACTCGTCGGGCACGATGGGCACCACGTGCTTGCCGATGTTCTTGTCGCGCACGAGGGTGCCCAGCATCTGCACGAAGGCCATGGTGGTGGAGATCTCGCGCTCGCCGGTGTCCTTGAGCAAGCGCTCGAAGGTGGCCAGCGGCGGGATCTCCAGCGCGGTGGACTTCTGCCGGCGCGCGGGCAGGTAGCCGCCCAGGGCGGCACGCCGCGCCTTCAGGTACTGCATCTCCGGGCTGTCGTCCGGCAGCTTGATGAAGGGCATGTTGGGCAGGTCCGCGTCGGAGACGGGGATCTGGAACCGGTCGCGGAAGCCGCGCAGCGCGTCCTGCGTCATCTTCTTGGCCTGGTGGGCGATCATCTGGCCTTCGCCCGATTCGCCCATGCCGTAGCCCTTGACGGTCTTGGGCAGGATCAGGGTGGGCTGGCCCGTGTGCTTGACGGCCGCGGCGTAGGCGGCGAACACCTTCTCGGGGTCGTGGCCGCCGCGCGTGAGGCCCCAGATCTCGTCGTCGCTCATGTCTGCCACGAGTGCGCGGGTCTCCTCGTACTTGCCGAAGAAGTGCTCGCGCACGTAGGCGCCGCTCTTGCTCTTGAAGTCCTGGTACTCGCCGTCCACGCACTCTTCCATGCGCTGCAAGAGCTTGCCGCTCTTGTCAGCGGCGAGCAGCTTGTCCCAGCCGCTGCCCCACAGCACCTTGATCACGTTCCAGCCGGCGCCGCGGAACACGGACTCCAGCTCCTGCACGATCTTGCCGTTGCCGCGCACCGGGCCGTCCAGGCGCTGCAGGTTGCAGTTGATGACGAAGACCAGGTTGTCCAGGCTCTCGCGGCCCGCCAGCGAGATCGCGCCCAGCGATTCGGGCTCGTCCATCTCGCCGTCGCCCATGAAGGCCCAGACCTTGCGCGGCGCCGTGTCGGCCAGGCCCCGGCCGTGCAGGTACTTCAGGAAGCGCGCCTGGTAGATGGCCATCAGCGGGCCCAGTCCCATGGACACGGTGGGGAACTGCCAGAAGTCCGGCATCAGCCAGGGGTGCGGGTACGAAGGGATGCCGTTGCCGTCGGCCTCTTGCCGGTAGTTCAGCAGTTGTTGCTCGCTGAGCCGGCCTTCTAGAAAGGCGCGGGCGTAGATGCCGGGCGAGCTGTGGCCCTGGATGAACAGCAGGTCGCCACCGTGCGTGTCGGTGGCGGCATGCCAGAAGTGGCCGAAACCGATGTCGTACAGCGTGGCGGCGGACTGGAAGCTGGCGATGTGGCCGCCCAGTTCGCTCGAATCCTTGTTGGCCCGCAGGATGATGGCCATGGCGTTCCAGCGGATGATGGAGCGCAGCCGGTGCTCGATGGCGCGGTCGCCGGTGGTTTTTTCTTCCTTCTCTGGCGGAATGGTGTTCTTGTAGGCCGTGTTGAGGGATTTGGGCACGTACAGGCCGTCGCGCCGGCCCACGTCGACGAGGCGGTTCAACAGGTCATTGGCGCGCTCGGGGCCGCGGTGCTGCTGCACCGCGCCAAGCGCGTCCAGCCACTCGCCGGTTTCTAGGGGATCGGGGTCACCCATCATGCTCATTGCTCGTCTCCTGGTGTCGGGCTGCGTCGGCGTCGGATGGCGCGGACGGCCGTTCCATGGAGCAATGCGCATGCCACGCGCAGGTGCGCGGTGGCAAGCAATCAAGTCATTGTTTTGCTTGATTTTTTTTCGGCGATCCGCGCGCGGCAAACCGACGATCCGGCAAGTCGGGGTCCGGGCGATCCGGACTGCCGGACAGGCGGCTAATGGCTAACCCTAGGGTCTCGGGCCCGGCCGTTGGCCTAGAGCCAGCCGAACGCGCCGAGCAGCGCGCCCGCGCCCAGCAGCCACAGCAGATGCAGCCGCGTGCGCCAGACCACGACAGCCACCACGGCCGTCAGCAGCCACAGCCGCCAGTTCTGCGCCGCCGCGCCCTGGGTGCCGGCCAGCACCCAGCCGGTGGCGATGAGCAGCGCCACGACGATGGGCGCCATGCCGGCCTTGAAGGCGCGCACGCTGCGCCGGTGCCGGTTGCGGTGGCCCCACTGCGCGCTGAGATAGGTCAACGTGGAGCTGGGCAGCAGCACGCCGACCATGGTGACCGTGAGCCCCAGCGCCGCCGTGGCATAGCCGCCCGCGTTGAGCCCCACGTTCCAGCCCATCAGCGCGACGAACAGCACGTTGGGCCCCGGCGCGGCCTGGGCGATGGCGATGGAGGCGCTGAACTGCGGGTCGGTCAGCCAATGCTGGCGGTCGACCAGGAAGCGGTGCATGTCGGGCGCCGTGGTGATGGCCCCGCCCACGGCCAGCAGCGACAGCGTGGCGAAGTGCAGGAACAGCGACAGCCAGTCGGCCGCGCCCAGGGAGAGCAGCGGCCCCGTCATGGCGCAAGCCGGCGCCAGGCCAGCACGCTGGCCAGCGCGCCCAGGCCGAACAGCACATAGGCCAGCGGCCAGCGCAGCAGCGCGATGCCCACGAAGCACAGCAGCCCGAACGCAGCGCACAGGCCGCGCCCCAGCACGTTGCTGCGCAGCGCCCCGACCAGCTTGATGCCGGTGGCCATGATCAGGCCGGCGGCCACCGCGCCCATGCCGCGCAGCGCGCCGGCCATGTGCGGGTCGTCGGCGAAGTGCGTGTAGCCCAGCGCCAGCAGCAGCACCACCACCAGCGGCGCCAGCAGCATGCCGGCCAGCGCGGCCAGCGCACCGGGCAGGCCGAAGTAGCGGGCGCCGATCATCATCGACAGGTTCACCACGTTGGGCCCCGGCATGATCTGCGCGACGGCCCATTCCTCGACGAATTCGTCGCGGCCCAGCCAGCGTTTTTTCTCGACCAGCTCGCGCTGCACCACGGCCAGCACGCCGCCGAAGCCTTGCAATGCGAGCCAGGTGAACGAGAGGAAGAGGTCGGTCTTGGAGCTCGGCTGCGCGAGGGTGCCGGCTGTTTGCGGCTCGGGATCGGGGGCGGGCATGGCGCGAATTATCCCGGGCCGCGGCGGCGCGCAGCGCGGCCGGCGTTTTCAGTTTCGTCTAAGTCTCGCGGCGCAGAGTGGGGGCTCTCTCCCACAGGAAGCCACCGATGAAAACCGAAGACGTGCGCCGCGCATTCGCGATGCCGGCCACCAGCCCCGCGTTCCCTTGCGGCCCCTACCGCTTCGTGCGCCGCGAGTTCGTGGTCATCACCTACCGCACCGACATGGACGCGCTGCGCGCCGTGGTGCCCGAGCCGCTGGAGGTGGCCGAGCCCTTGGTCAAGTACGAGTTCATCCGCATGCCGGACTCCACGGGCTTTGGCGACTACACCGAGTCGGGCCAGGTGATCCCGGTGCGGCTGCGCACGGCCAAGGGCCTGGAGCAGGGCGCCTATGTGCACGCCATGTACCTGAACGACCACCCGCCGATCGCCGGCGGCCGCGAGCTCTGGGGCTTCCCGAAGAAGCTGGCCACGCCGGTGCTGGACTACGAGACCGACACCGTGGTGGGCACGCTGGACTACGGCAAGGTGCGCGTAGCCACCGCCACCATGGGCTTCAAGCACCGCACGCTGGAGCACGGCCCCATCCTGGCATCGCTGGCCCAGCCTAACTTCCTGCTCAAGGTCATTCCGCACGTGGACGGCTCGCCGCGCATCTGCGAGCTGGTGCGCTACCACATGGTCGACATCCAGCTGCACGGCGCCTGGTCCGGCCCGGCTGCGCTGGAACTCCACCCGCACGCGCTGGCGCCGGTCGCCGACCTGCCGGTGCGCAAGGTGGAGTCGGCCGTGCACTACATCGCCGACATGACGCTCGCGCTCGGCACGGTCGAGCACGACTACCTGGCCTGAACCCACTCCACGCTCCCCCCAACACACACCGAGGACACCACCATGCAACAGCTCAAGAACAAGGTCGCCTACATCACCGGATCGGCCAGCGGCATCGGCAAGGAGATCGCGACGGTCTTCGCCCGCGAGGGCGCCGACATCGTCGTCGCCGACCTCAACAAGGCGGCGGCCGACGCCACTGCCGCACAACTGCGCGACCTTGGCGTGCGCGCCATGGGCGTGGCCGTCGACGTGACGGACGAGGCCCAGGTCGAGGCCTCGGTGGAGCAAGCCGCCACGGCCTTCGGCGGCATCGACATCCTGGTCAGCAACGCCGGCATCCAGATCGTGCACCCGGTCGAGGAATTCAGCTTCGCCGACTGGAAGAAGATGCTGGCCATCCACCTGGACGGCGCCTTCCTCACCACGCGCGCCTGCCTGAAGCGCATGTACGCCCAGGGCCGCGGCGGCAGCGTGATCTACATGGGCTCGGTGCACTCCAAGGAGGCCTCGCTGCTCAAGGCGCCCTACGTGACGGCCAAGCACGGCCTGGTCGGCCTGTGCAAGACCGTGGCCAAGGAGGGTGCCGCGCACGGGGTGCGCGCCAACGTGATCTGCCCGGGCTTCGTGCGCACGCCGCTCGTGGAGAAGCAGATTCCGGAGCAGGCCAGGACACTGGGCATCAGCGAGGCCGAGGTCGTCAAGAACGTGATGCTCAAGGAGACGGTGGACGGCGAGTTCACCACCACCGACGACGTGGCCCGGGTGGCGCTGCTGTTCGCGGGCTTCCCGACCAATGCGCTGACCGGCCAGTCGCTGGTGGTCAGCCACGGCTGGTTCATGCAATGAATGTCATGGCGCGGTCGCCGCGAACGGGAACACGCCCAGCAGCAGGCACGCCGCCATGAGCACTAGCGACACCAGCACCGCCCACTTGAGCGTGAAGCGCTGGTGGTCGCCGAAGTCCACGCCGGCCAGGCCCACGAGCAGGTAGGTCGAGGGCACCAGCGGGCTCAGCAGGTGCACGGCCTGGCCGATCAGCGAGGCGCGGGCCATCTCGACCGGCGTGACGCCGTACTCGGCAGCGGCCTGCGTCAGGATGGGCAGCACGCCGTAGTAGAAGGCGTCGTTGGACATGAAGAAGGTGAACGGCATGCTGGCGATGGCCGTGATGGGCGCGAAGTACGGGCCCATCGACGGCGGGATCACGGCCAGCAGGCTGCGCGACATCGCCTCCACCATGCCGGTGCCCGACAGGATGCCCGTGAAGATGCCGGCCGCGAAGATCAGCGAGACCACGGCCACGACGTTGCCGGCGTGGTTGGAGATGCGCCGGCGCTGCTCGGCCAGGTCGGGGTAGTTGATGACCAGCGCGATGGCGAACGCGATCATGAACAGCACCGGCAGTGGCAGCACGCCCAGCACCAGGCAGGCCATCAGCGCCAGCGTCAGCAGGCCGTTGACCCAGCGCAGGTGCGGGCGGCGCACGTCCTCGTCGCTGGTCTGCTCGGGCGGCAGGCGCCGGTCCTCGTCCTCGGTGATGTCGGCCGCCACCTGCTGCGGCGCGAAGCCGACCGCGCCCGTCAGCACCGAGTAGCCCAGGCGGCGGCGCTCGCGCAGGCCGAGCCAGAAGGCCACGGCCATGAGGCCCATGAGCGCGATGGCGATGGGTGCGACCAGCGGCACGAAGACATCGCCCACGTCCAGGTGCAGCGCACTGGCGGCGCGTGCCGTCGGGCCGCCCCAGGGCGTGAGGTTCATGAGGCCGCTGGCGATCAGCGCCACGCAGGTCAGGCTCAGCGGGTTCATGCGCAGGCGCTTGTACAGCGGCAGCATCGAGGCCACGGTGATCATGTAGGTGGTCGAGCCGTCGCCATCGAGCGAGATCACGGCCGCCAGCACGGCCGAGCCCA
Organism: Pseudorhodoferax sp. Leaf274; assembly: GCF_001422445.1. Taxonomy (GTDB): domain Bacteria; phylum Pseudomonadota; class Gammaproteobacteria; order Burkholderiales; family Burkholderiaceae_C; genus Pseudorhodoferax. The sequence continues at coordinate 343,930 of NZ_LMNA01000025.1, read as the reverse complement.
TCACCACCTTGAGCGGGTCGCCGCCCGCCGCGCGCAGGATGCGGTCGACGATGGGGTCGAACAGGCCGGCGTCGATCATCACGCCGAAGTACAGGATCGCGAACATCAGCATGATGCCGGTCGGCGCGATCTTGCGGATGCCGTCCAGCATCATCGGCCCCAGCCCCGCGTGGAAGCCACCGACCAGTGCGAAGACAATCGGCACCAGCGTGAGCGCGACCAGCGGCGACAGCCGCTTGCTCATGATCAGAACCATGAACGTCATCACCATGCCGAAGCCCAGAATGGTCAGCATGTCTCTTCTCCTCGCATCGGTGCAGTCTCCTGGCTTGCGCGCGCAGGTCTGCGCGCTGACGAAAAGCCGGGAGCTTAGGAAGCCAGCCTGTCGCGCCCTTGTCATGGCGTCCAAGGGTAAACCCGGTATGGGGAACGACGTACGCGCGGGCGCGGCCCGGCGCCGGGGAGCGCCGGGCTGATGCGCGTGCTGCTCGTGGAAGATGCGCCGGACCTGGCCGACGCGGTGCTGCGGCGCCTGCGCCGCCTGGGCCACGCGGCCGACTGGCAGGCCGATGGCCGCGACGCCGATGCGCTGCTGCACCACCATGCCTTCGACCTCGTGGTGCTCGACATCGGCCTGCCGCGCATGGACGGCACCGAGATCCTGGCGAACCTGCGCGCGCGCGGCGACAAGACGCCCGTGCTCATGCTCACGGCGCGGGCCGACATCGAGGACCGCGTGGCCGCGCTGGACAGCGGCGCAGACGACTACCTGGCCAAGCCCTTCGACTTCCGCGAGTTCGAGGCCCGCTGCCGCGCCCTGCTGCGCCGGCCCCAGGGGCAGGCCGAGGCGGTGCTGCGCATCGGCCAGCTCAGCATCGACACCGCGGCCCGGCGCGTGAGCCTGGGCGATGCGGTGCTGGAACTGCCCAACCGCGAGTTCAGCCTGCTGGAGATCCTGGTCGGCCGGCTGGGCCGCGTGGTCACGCGCGAGGAGATCGCGGCCAAGCTGTTCGGCTTCGACGACGAGGCCGGGCCCAACGCCATCGACCTCTACGTGGGCCGGCTGCGGCGCAAGATCGGCGAGGGCGGCCTGCGCATCGCCACGGTGCGCAGCGTGGGCTACCTGGCAGAGGCCGCGCCGCAGGACGACGCCTGCCCATGAGCATGGCCTTGCCCGCCGTGGCCGTGCACGGCAGCATCCGCCGCCGGCTGCTGGCCACGCTGGGCGGGCTGTTCGTCGCGGCCATGGTGGTGCTGGCCATCGCGGCCCAGGCCTATGGGCGGCGCGCCGCCGACCTCTCGTTCGACCGGCTGCTGGCCGCCTCGCTGCTGGCCATGGGCGAGGCCACGGTGGTCGACCGCGGCCGCTGGGACATGGACCTGCCCTACGCCGCGCTCGACCTGCTGGGCCAGGCGCAGGACGACCGCGTCTTCTACAGCCTGCGCGCGCCCGATGGCACGGTGGTGACGGGCTACGACGACCTGCCGCTGCCGCCGGCGCCCTTGCAGCGCGAGGCCGAGCGGCGCGCCGTCCACGCGCTCGGCGCGCAAGACCTGCGGCCCGTGTTCTTCGATGCCGTCTACCGCGGCGCGCCCGTGCGTTTCGCCGTCGCCAGCCACTGGGCCGCCGGCGCCGGCGGCCCCGGCCAGGCCTGGCTGCAGGTCGGCCAGACGCGCACGGCCCGCGACGCGCTGGCGGCCGACATCACGCGCAATGCCATGGGCGCCATCGCGCTGCTGACGCTGGCCGCGCTGGCCCTGTGCGCCTGGGGCGTGCAGCGTGCGCTGGCGCCGGTGGAGCGGCTGGGCCGCGAGATCGGCGCGCGCGCCGCATCCGACCTGCAGGCCATCGCCACTCCCGTGCCGCGGGAGATGGCGCCCGCCGTCGGCGCGTTGAACGGCTTCATGGCGCGCCTGGCCGACAACCTGGACGCGCTGCGCGTGTTCATCGCCGAGGCCGCGCACCAGATGCGCACGCCGCTGGCCTCGCTGCGTGCCCAGGCGCAGATGGCGCTGGACGAGCCCGACGCGACCGAGCAGCGCCGCGGCCTGGTCGCCGTGGAGAGGAATGCGGCGCGGCTCACGCGGCTGCTCAACCAGCTGCTGGCCGACGCCAGCGTGTCCCACCGCGGCAGCCTGGGCCGTTTCGAGCCGGTCGACCTGGCCCAGGTGGTCCGCGAGGCCTTGCACGAGACCATGCCGCGCGCCGAGCCGCAGCCCGTGGTGCGCGCCGACCTGCCGGCGGCCCCGGCCTGGCTGCGCGGCGACGCGCTGATGCTGCGCGAGGCGGTGAAGAACCTGCTCGACAACGCGCTGCGCCACGGCGCGCCGCCGCTCGGCGAGGACGAGGCGCCGACGCAGATCGACGTGCGGCTGCACGCCGAGGGCGGCGGCTGGCGGATCGGCGTGGGCGACCGCGGGCCGGGCCTGGACGCCGCGGCCTTGCCCGGGCTGTTCGAGCGCTTCACGCGCGGGCCCGGCGCGCGGCCGGGCGGGGCAGGGCTGGGGCTGGCCATCGTGCGCCGCGTGGTCGAGCGCCACGGTGGGCGCGCCGAGGTGCGCCTGCGCGCGGGGGGCGGGCTCGAACTGCTGCTGTGGCTGCCGGGCATGGCGCCGTGACCGCGTTGAACCGCCGCCATTGGCTGGCCGCCGCCCTCGGCGGGTGCGCGGGCCAGGGCCACGCGCTCGACCTGGCGCACCGGGCCACGCCGGCCCGCGCGCCCTATGCCGACGCCGTGGCCGACCTGCCGCCCTTGCGCCAGGCCGCCGACGGCACGCGGCCGGCGCTGTCCATCATCGGCACGACCGACGTGCCGATCTTCCTCGCGGTGCTGCGCGCCTACCAGCAGCAGCACCCGTCGGTGGCCATCCGCTACGAGGAGTTCTCGACCCAGGGCCTGTACGACCACATGGTCCGGGACCGGGCCCAGGCCCCGGCGGTGGACATGCTCGTCAGCAGCAGCATGGACCTGCAGGCGCGGCTCGTGAACGACGGCTACGCCCAGCCCCACCAGTCGGCCGAGACGGCCGCGGTACCGGCCTGGGCGCGCTGGCGCAACGAGGTGTTCGGCTTCAGCGCCGAGCCGCTCGTCATGGCCTACGACACGCGGCGCTTCGCGGACGGCACGGCGCCGACCACGCGCCAGGCCTTGCTGGAGCTGCTGCGCGACCCGGCGCGGCCGCTGGCGCGCCGCGTGGGCACCTACGACCTGCAGGCCAGCGGCATCGGCTACCTGGCGGCCACGCAGGACGCCCGCATCGACGCGGGCGCGGGCGCACTGCTGGCGGCGCTGGTGGACAACCAGGCGCTGCGCGCCGAACACGCCTCGCAGCTGCTCGATGCGGTGGCTGCGGGCCGCATCGCCATCGCCTACAACCTGCCGGCCTCCTATGTGCAGGCCCGCATCGCGGCTGGCGAGCCCATCGGCATGGTGCTGCCGCGCGACTACACGCTGGTGCTGGCGCGCACGGCCATCGTGCCGCGCAGCGCGCCGCATGTGCAGGAAGCCAAGCGCTTCCTCGACTACCTGCTGTCGCGCGCGGGCCAGCAGGTGCTGGCGCAGCAGGCGCGCATCCTGCCGATCCGCGACGACGTGGCCGCCGCCGGGCGCCCGGCCGGCCCGCTGCGGCCGATCCCGCTGGGGCCGGGCCTGCTGGTCTACCAGGACCGGCGCAAGCGCGAGCGCTTCCTGCAGGCCTGGGCCGCACGGCCGCCGGCCTGACAGGCTACTGGAGCTTGAGCTCCCAGGTCTCGCCGACCAGCGACTGGCCGAAGTCCTCGTAGGGCGCGCTCTTGGTGCGCACGAAGCCGCGCGCCGCGTAGATGCCGCGGGCCGCCGTCAGGCAGCTGTTGGTCCACAGCACCATCTTGCGGTAGCCCTTGGCGCGCGCGAAGGCCAGGCTTTCGTCGGTCAGCCTGGCGCCCAGGCCCATGCCGCGCGCGGCCGGCGCGAGGATCAGCATGCGCAGCTGCGCCACCCTGGCGCTCTTGCGCGCGACGAACACCGAGCCCACGCGCTGGCCGTCGAGCTCGGCGATCCAGCAGCGTTCCCAGCCGGGCTGGAAGCCGCGCACGAAACGCGCGGCGATGTCGGCCACCAGGGCCTCGAAGCGGGCGTCCCAGCCGTATTCGCGGGCGTAGATCTCGCCATGCTGCTGGACCACCCAGCCCATGTCGCCGGGGCGCGGCTCGCGCAGCACGGCGGTGCGTGGGCGCGGAGCGGCCGCCACGGCCGGCGGCGCCAGCAGGCGCTGCACCTGCGCCATGGCCTCGACCAGGTCCACACGCGCGCCGGCGGGCAGGCCCTGCAGCAGCGCACGCGCCGCATCGCGCGATTTCTGCTGCAGCGGCGCGAACGCGGCGTGGCCGGCCGGCGTCAGCCGCAGAAGCTGCTGGCGGGCGTCCAGCGCGGAGCTGCTGCGCGCCAGCCAGCCGCGCGCGTCGAAGCGCTTGAGGATGCGGCTCAGGTAGCCGCCGTCCAGCCCCAGTTCGCGGCCGATCTCGCTGGCGGAACTCTGGTCGCGGTGCGCCAGTTCGTACAGCACGCGCACCTCGGTCAGCGAGAGCGCGCTGTCCAGGTAGGGCTCCAGCAGGCCGATGTGGCGCGTGTAGCTGCGGTTGAAGGCGCGCAGTGCCTTGACCTGCTCGGCGATGACTTCGTCCATGGTTGACGAAGTCTAGCCAATTTACTTGACTGCGTCAGCCAGTTGTTCTGGAAAGCCGGACAGCACGACGTTGCGCGTCGGAAAGGCAAACTCCACGCCCATGGCGGCGAACTCGCGCATCAGGCCGATGTTGATGGCCTGCTGGTTGTCCATGTACTGGCCGTAGTTGGCCGTCTGCATGATGTAGACCACCACGTAGTCGAGCGAACTCTCGCCCAGCCGCGCGAAGTGGGCGCGGTCGAACACCAGCGCGGGCTGGGCCTCGACCACGCGGCGGATCACGGCCGGGATCTCGGCCGCCTGTTCGGGCGTGGTGTCGTAGCTCACGCCCACGGTGAACTCAATGCGCCGCGTGGACATGCGCTTGAAGTTGCGCAGCGAGCCCTTGAGCAGCTCGGTGTTGGACACCACGATCTGCTCGCCGCTGGGGCTGCGCAGGCGCGTGGTCTTCATGCCCACGTGCTCGACCGTGCCGTTCACGCTGCCGTTGTTGATCGAGTCGCCGACCTCGAAGGGCTTGTCCAGCGCGATGGCGATGGAGGCGAACAGGTCGCCCAGGATGTTCTGTGCCGCCAACGCGATGGCGATGCCGCCGATGCCCAGGCTCGCCACGAAGGCCGTGATGTTGAAGCCCAGGTTGGACAGCACGGCCAGCGCCACGACCGCCCACAGCGCGGTGTTCAGGCCCCAGCCGATGAGCGTGCTGGAGACCGTGGCCTGCGGCGAGCTGCCCGGCGCGGCGTGCCGCATGAGCTGGCGCTGCATCAGCACGTCGATGAGCCGCGCGCCCCACAGCGCCAGCTGCAGCGCCACCGTCACATACCAGAGTTGGGCGATGCGGTCGGACCAGCGCGCCGGCAGGTCCAGCAGCGACAGGCCGACCAGCACCGAGGCCACCGTCAGCAGCAGGCCGTTGGTGGCGTCCAGCATCTGCGCCAGCGTGGGCCGCACCTGGCCCAGGCCGCGCATGGCGGTGTCGGCCTCGGCATTGCGGCGGATGCGCCCGCGCGCGAACCGCAGTGCGGTGCGCATGAAGAAGTAGGCGGCGAGGGCGGCAGCGGCGGCAACGACCCATTGCGACATGGGCACGCCGAGCACCAGGGTGGTGTGGAACCAATCGGAAAACAGCATCGGCGGTTTATATCCGCCCCGCGTGGCGGGACACGATCAGCCCCGCGGCGCGGCGCCTGTAGGACCAGGCCGCGCCGGGGCTCAGTCGGCGCGCGAGAAGCGGCGCGCGTAGGCCGTGCCGCCCGACAGGACGGCCGCCAGCGTCCAGAACGCCGGGCCCATGCCGGCCGCCGATCCCAGGCCGCCGAACAGGATGGGCAGGAACACCTGGCTGGCGTTCATGATGGTGGAGCGCACGCCCAGCGCCTCGCCCGAGCGGCCCGGCGGCGCCACCAGGTGCACCAGGCTCATGACCATGGGCTGGGTCGCGCCCAGGCTCAGCCCGTTGACGAAGGCCAGCGCCAGCAGCAGCGGCACCGAGGTGGTGAGCGGGAACAGCAGGTAGACGGCGGCCGTGATGCCCAGCGACCAGGTCAGCGTCTGCCATTCGTTCATGTGGCGCTGCAGCACCGGCATGGCCAGGCGCACGACGAAGGTGGCCACGCCGAAGCAGCCCATGATCAGGCCGATGGTGGAGGCCGACAGCCCGATGCGCGCACCCTGCACCGGCACCATGAAGGTGAACATGTCCCAGCCCATGGACAAGAGGCCGCTGATGATGAAGACGGCGCGCATGCGTGGCGCCTGCAGCAGGTCCATCAGCCTGCCGGCGCCGGACGCGCCGCCGGGTGCCTGGCGCGGGGCGACGCGGATGCGCAGGGCCACCAGCACCGCCAGGGCCAGCAGCGGGAACAGCACCAGCAGCGCGAAGGTCCAGCGGTGGCCGATGCCGTCGATGGCGATGCCGGCGATCACCGGTCCCATCACCGTGGAGGTCGAGAAGGCCAGCGCCAGCAGCGTGAAGGCGCGCACGCGTGTCTGGTCGTTGGTGCTGTGGCCGACCTCGTTGTAGACCGTCATGTGCAGCAGCATGAAGCCGCTGCCCAGCAGCATGCTGGCCGCGCACAGCACCGGCACCGAAGGCCACAGCGCCGGCAGCGCCGTGCCGACGGCCGTGGTGGCGATCGCGATGCGGGCCGGCCGCTTCATGCCCACGCGGTCGATCCAGCGCCCCAGCCGCACCGACAGCAGCATGGGCAGCACCGACAGCAGGCTGACCTGCAGGCCGACGACGATGGTGGGGGCGTGCAGCGCGATGGCGTACAGCGAGAGCGCCACGCGGCCGCCCGTGAAGGCCAGGTGCACCAGGACCATGACGGCCATGAGCGGCAGCAACTGGCGGGCCAGGGAAGGAGAGGGGGCAGGGGAGTTCATCGGGGCGGCGGCGCTGGCAAAAGCGCACCGCAGTGTCCCACGCGCCGCCGGCGGCGCCGCCGCGGGGTCAGGCCAGGCCGGCCAGGCAGCCGTCGACCTCGTCCAGCCACGCCGACAGCAGCGCCGGCAGTTCCTCGCCCACCGCCGGCGCCCAGCGGCGGCTGGCATTGCGCGACAGCGTGCGCAGCTGCCAGCCCATTTCCTGCGTGATCAGCGACAGCTCGCTCATGAGGTCCGGGTCCTTGTCGTCGCCCAGCATCAGCAGCTGGTCGCCGCTGGCGCCCACGTCGGCCAGCAGCCGGCGCATCTGGTCGCACTGCTGGCCGATGGCGGCCATGCCCTGCACGCGGGCCGGCGTGGCGGCGGCGTCGCGGGCCAGCGCGGCCGGCCACGCAGCGAGCAGCCGGTCGATGGCGATGAGCTGGGCCACGGGCGAGGCCACCGGCTCCAGGGAGGCCAGCTCGGTGGCCGAGGCGGGCACGTTCTCGTTCGCCATGCCGCGCAGCGCGTTGAGCACGCGGTCGCCCAGGGCCGGGTCGAACTGGTGGCGGTTGGTGCGCAGCAACAGCGACAGGCGCAGCGCCGACAGCCCCCGCCCGGGCCGCAGCAGTGCCGACATCACCTGCGCCAGCGACACCACGCGGCCCCAGGGGCTGACCTTGTCACCGGCCAGGTGGGCGGGGTAGCCCGAGCCGTCCAGCAGCTCATGGTGCTCGCGCACGGCACGGATCAGCTCGCGCGGGTACTCGTGGTGGCGCTCCAGCAGCAGTGCGGAGACCAGCGGGTGCGAATACAGCTGGCGCCGCTGCTCGGACGTGATCTCGCCCTTGGGTTGCAGCAGCACCGGATCGATGTGCATCATGCCCAGGTCCTGCAGCAGGCCGGCGGCCATCGGCATGATCACGTCATAGCGCACCATGCCCGGCCGCAGCACCAGCCAGCCAGCCACGATGGACGTGCACACCGAGTACTGGAACAGGGCCGGATGCACGTCGCGCGCCACGCTGAGCTGGAACGCCACCGGCACCGGCAGCGGAATGGCCTCCAGCGCATCGAGCAGCTGCGCTTGCTGGCCCGCGTGTTGCAGCAGGTAGGCCAGCAGGGGCCGGCGCTCGATCAGCCGTTCGGCCGCGCCGCGCAGCGCCTTGCCGTTGATGCTGTCCTGCGCCTGCAGGGCGTCTTCGAGCGGGGCGGCGAGCTGGTGCCGCAGCAGCCGCTCGTACAGCCGCGGATCGACCTTCACACCGCGGTCGATCAACTTGATGCCCTGGGAGCTGTAGATGGCGTTGACGGCGGTCGGGGCGCGGTCCTCCACGAGTTTTTGGACCGCTTCCTGGAAATTTGGCGACATTTGTAGAAGATTTGTGTCTGATCGCAACCAATATATGTAGCACAGGCCGCCCCTTTCCACCCTTACGCCGGCAAGAACATGGCGCTGCCGCCTAAAATCGCGTTCCTCCCCCGCCTGCCGTCCCACCCCGAGGACAAACCCCACCCGATGAACGCCCCGGTCGACGTTTCCTTTTTCGCGCGCGCCGCCAAGCCGCTGACCAGCTACCGCAAGTACTGGGCGGCCCGCTTCGGCACGGCGAAGTTCCTGCCGACCTCGCGCGAGGAGATGGCGGCGCTGGGCTGGGACAGCTGCGACATCGTGCTGGTGACGGGCGATGCGTACGTGGACCACCCCAGCTTCGGCATGGCCGTGATCGGCCGCATGCTGGAGGCGCAGGGCTTTCGCGTGGGCATCGTGGCCCAGCCCGACTGGACCAGCGCCGAGCCCTTCCGCGCGCTCGGCAAGCCCAACCTGTTCTGGGGCGTGACCGCCGGGAACATGGATTCGATGATCAACCGCTACACGGCGGACCGCAAGATCCGCAGCGACGACGCCTACACCCCCGGCGACGTGGGCGGTGCGCGGCCCGACCGCGCGGCCATCGTCTACTCGCAGCGCTGCCGCGAGGCCTTTCCCGACGTGCCCATCGTGCTGGGCGGCATCGAGGGCAGCCTGCGCCGCATCGCGCACTACGACTACTGGAGCGACAAGGTGCGCCGCTCCATCGTGGTGGATGCCAAGTGCGACCTGCTGCTGTACGGCAACGCCGAGCGCGCCATCGTCGAGGTGGCGCACCGACTGGCCGCGCGCCAGCCCGTGGCCGAGATCACCGACGTGCGCGGCACGGCCTTCGTGCGGCGCGAGACGCCGGAGGGCTGGTTCGAGATCGATTCGACCAGCGTGGACCTGCCGGGCCGCGTCGACGCGCATGTGAACCCCTACCTGATGGTGTCGGAGCAGGCCAAGGCCAACGGCGCCACCTGCGCCAAGGAAGACGAGGCCCAGGCCGTGGCCGACCAGGCCAATGCGGTCAACCCGCCGATCCAGACCATCCAGTTCGTCGCCAACCCGCGCGTGGCCCTGAAGCCGCCGCCGCGCGACCGGAGCGTGATCCGCCTGCCCAGCTACGAGCAGGTCAAGTCCGATGCCGTGCTCTACGCCCACGCCAACCGCGTGCTGCACCTGGAGACCAACCCCGGCAATGCGCGCGCGCTGGTGCAGGCGCACGGCGAGGGGCACACGGCGCGCGACGTGTGGATCAACCCGCCGCCGATCCCGCTGACGACGGCGGAGATGGACCACGTGTTCGACCTGCCGTACGCGCGCAGCCCGCACCCGCGCTATGCCGACGAGCACGGCGGCCACGACGGCGCGACCAAGATCCCGGCCTGGGAGATGATCCGCTTCTCGGTGAACATCATGCGCGGCTGCTTCGGCGGCTGCACGTTCTGCTCGATCACCGAGCACGAGGGCCGCATCATCCAGAGCCGCTCGGAAGAATCCATCATCCGCGAGATCGAGGAGATCCGCGACAAGGTGCCGGGCTTCACGGGCACCATCTCCGATCTCGGCGGCCCCACGGCCAACATGTACCGCATCGGCTGCCGCACGCCCGAGATCGAGGCCGCCTGCCGCAAGCCCAGCTGCGTGTACCCCGGCATCTGCCAGAACCTGACCACCGACCACGGCCCGCTGATCAAGATCTACCGGCGCGCGCGTGGGCTGCGCGGCATCAAGAAGATCCTGATCGGCTCGGGCCTGCGCTACGACCTGGCGGTGCAGTCGCCCGAGTACGTCAAGGAACTCGTGCAGCACCATGTGGGCGGCTACCTGAAGATCGCGCCCGAGCACACCGAGCAGGGTCCTTTGTCGAAGATGATGAAGCCCGGCATCGGCAGCTACGACAAGTTCAAGCAGATGTTCGAGAAGTTCTCGGCCGAGGCGGGCAAGAAGCAATACCTCATCCCGTACTTCATCGCCGCGCACCCGGGTACCAGCGATTCGGACATGATGAACCTGGCCATCTGGCTCAAGCAGAACGGCTTTCGCGCCGACCAGGTGCAGACCTTCTACCCCAGCCCCATGGCCACGGCCACGGCGATGTACCACACCAACAAGAACCCGCTGCGCAAGGTCACGCGGGACAGCGAGGCGGTGGACATCGTGCGGGGCGAGAAGCGGCGCCGGCTGCACAAGGCCTTCCTGCGCTACCACGACCCGAACAACTGGCCGCTGCTGCGCGAGGCGCTCAAGGCCATGGGCCGGGCCGACCTCATCGGCAACGGCAAGCACCACCTCATTCCGACCTGGCAGCCGCTGGGCGACGGTGGCTACCAGAGCGCGCGGCGCAAGAATTCCACGCCGGCGCCGCAGCAGCCCAGGACCGTGGCGGACAAGGTCGTCAAGGGCCGCCTGCTCACCCAGCACACGGGCCTGCCGCCACGCGCCGGCACCGCCGCCGGCAAGGCTGGCAAACCCGGCAAGCCGCGCTGACCTGACGGCCCGCCATAGCGCCGTTCAACGGCGCCGCGCTGGGCCCGGCTCAGCCCTGGCGCCGCGTGACCTTCACGGCCACGTCCATGCCGGCGTAGGCGTCCTTCTCGCCATACCAGCTGCCGCTGATCGGCGTGGCCAGGGCCGGGTCGCGCGCCACGCCCACGCGCAGCAGGTGGCCGCTGCCCATGAGGTCGTTGGTCGGATCGAACGCCACCCAGCCCGCGCCGGGCAAGTAGGCCTGCAGCCAGGCGTGCGTGGCGCCGGCGCCCACCATGCTGTCGCCGGCCTGCTGGCCGGCCGCGTCCAGCGCCGGGTCGTACAGGTAGCCTGAGACGAAGCGGGTGGCGATGCCCAGGCGGCGCGCCGCCTCCATCATGAGCAGCGCGTAGTCGCGGCAGCTGCCGCCTTGCGCGGCCAGCGTCTGCAGCGGCGTCTGCGTGCCTTCCTCGTCGCGCGACTGGTAGGTGAAATGCTCGCGGATGTGCGCGTTCATGCGCTTGAGCGTATCGCGCGTGCTGTTGGGCGCGTCGTGCAGCAGGAACTGGTGCGCCCAGTGGATCAGCAGGCCGTCCGGGTCGTCGTGGTGCGGCCGCAGGTAGTGCTCCAGGTCGGTGCGTTCCTGCAGCGCGTAGGCGAACGGCAGGAACTCGGCCGTCGGGTCCAGCGTGAGCAGGTCGCCGGGGGAGGGCACATGCTCGACCGTGAACGCGCAGACGATCGCCAGCTCGGTGGCCTCGCCATGCGGCTGCACGAGCGCCACGGAGTTGGAGTGCGGGTCCTGGATCATCCGCACCGCCGCGGTCGGGCTGACCTGCAGGTCGGTCGCCAGCACGCGCAGGTCGTGGCTGTCGCGCGGGCGGAACATCACGCGGTGCAGGCCGAAGCGCACCGGAGAACGGTAGCGGTAGGTGGTGGTGTGGTGGATGTCGTATTGCGTGGCCATGGCCGGATACCTCACGGGGTGGGTCGAGGAGGTGGCACGCAGGCGGCCCGCGTTGCACGGGCCGCTCGGGGGGCGATCAGGCGCCGATCGACGGCCCGATCAGCCGCCTTTGTGCGGGCGCTTGCCAGGGTTCTTCTTGCTGCGCGTGGCGACACCGCGCTCCAGGCTCACGCGCTGGCCGTTGCCGGCACGGCGGGCGCTCAGGCCGCCAGAGGGCGTGGGTGCGGGGGTGGCGCGGCGGTCGGCTTCGGTGACGAGTTTGTTGCCCATGGTGTTCTCCAGATCGGACGTTGACAAACCCGGGATGATCGCACATCGGGCATGGCGACCCGCCCTGTCGTGGTCAGCCAGCCGTCAGCCGTGCTAATTTGATAATCACTCGCATCTAGAATCGGGCTCCCTGCCCGCAACTCCAAAAGAGCAACCCTTGAAGCATTCCACCATCGCCTGGATTCTTGCCGCCTCGGCTGCGGCATGCGCGCCGGCCTGGGCCCAGAGCCCTGCCGCCAAGCCGGCCGTCGCCAGCAAGGCCGTTGCGGCCGACATCGCACCCGCCGTGCGCCACCACGCCGTGCTCGTGAGCGCCGCCTACGACGACGCGCTGGCCGGCGCCCAGGCGCTGCAGGTCGCCATCCACGCCTTCCTCGACAAGCCTTCCCAGGAAGGCCTGGACGCCGCGCGCAAGGCCTGGCTCCAGGCGCGCGAGTTCTACGGCCAGACCGAAGCCTTCCGCTTCTACGGCGGCCCGATCGACGGCGACGACGGCCCCGAGGGCCGCATCAACTCTTGGCCCATGGACGAGTCCTACGTGGACTACGTGGTCGACGCGCCGAACGCCGGCATCATCAACAACCGCAAGGTGCAGATCACCAAGAAGCAGCTGTCCTCGCTCAACGAGCGCGACGGCGAGGAGAACATCGCCACCGGCTGGCACGCGATCGAGTTCCTGCTCTGGGGCCAGGACCTGTCGGAGACCGGGCCGGGCGACCGCCCCTACACGGATTACGTGGACGGCGGCAAGCCCAACGCCGACCGCCGCCGCCAGTACCTGCGCGTGGTGACCGAGCTGCTGGTCGACGACCTGCGTTCCGTGGCGCGCGCCTGGGCGCCGAACCAGGCCAAGAACTACCGCGCGCGCTTCGAGCGCGGCGGCATGGAATCGGTGCGCAAGATGCTGGTGGGCCTGGGCTCGCTGTCGCGCGGCGAACTGGCCGGCGAGCGGCTCGAGGTCGCGCTGGCCAGCCAGGACCAGGAAGACGAGCACTCCTGCTTCTCCGACAACACCCACCGCGACGCCGTGGCCAACGCCACCGGCATCCAGAACGTCTGGCTCGGCCAGTTCAAGCGCCGCGACGGCAGCCAGGTGCAGGGCCCCGGCCTGCGCGACCTGGTGGCCGCGCGCGATGCGGCCGTGGCCGAGCGCACGACGAAGCAGATCGCCGTGTCCGTGGCCGCGGCCGAGGCGATTCCCGCGCCGTTCGACCAGGCCATCAAGGCCGGCAACCCGGGCCGCGCCAAGATCCAGGCCACCATCGACAGCCTGACCCAGCAGTCCAAGGACATCGTGGAAGCCGCCAGCGCGCTGGGCATCACCAAACTGACGCTGGTGCAACCTTGAACCCACGTCGCCTCATGGGCGCGCCGGGCGGCCTGGCGCTGGCTTGCGTGGCCGCGCTGGTGTCCGCAGGCCTGGCGTGGGCGGCGGGCGATCCGGCCCCCGCCGACGACGTGGCCGTCGGCGGTGCCACCACCGTCTACGCCACCGGCCAGAACGCGTTTTCGTTTCCCGCCGCCAACCTGACCGACCCGGAGCGCACGCGCTTCGTGATCGGCAACTCCTTCTTCAAGCGCAACTGGGTGCAGGCGCCGGCCTCGACCAAGGCGCGCGACGGCCTGGGCCCGCACTTCATCGCGCGCTCGTGCGGCGGCTGCCACACGCAGGACGGCCGCGGCCAGCCGCCGGACTTCACGAAGGGCCTGTCCGACCAGCCCGTGGGCCTGCTGCTGCGCCTGTCGGTGCCGGGCCAGGACAAGGCCGGCGGCCCGTTGCCCGACCCGGTCTACGGCGACCAGTTCTCCAACTTCGCGGTGAACGGCGTCAAGCCCGAGGGCAGCATCACGATCCGCTACGAAGCCCAGCACGGCCGCTTCGCCGACGGCACGCGCTACACGTTGCAAAAGCCGGTCTACGGCTTCAAGGGCCTGAACTACGGCCCCATGGCCAAGGACGTCATGGTCAGCCCCCGGCTCGCGCCGCAGATGATCGGCATGGGCCTGCTCGAAGCCATTCCCGAGGACGAGATCCGCGGCAATGCGCGCGCGCAGGCCGCCGCCGGCGGGCCCATCCGCGGGCAGGTCAACGAGGTCTGGGACCAGCCCTCGCAGAAGATCATGCTGGGCCGCTTCGGCTGGAAAGCCAACGTGGCCACCGTCGCGCACCAGACGGCCGGCGCCTTCCACGGCGACATGGGCATCACCTCCAGCCTGTTCCCGGACGAGACCTGCACGCCGACGCAGAAGGACTGCCTGGCGGCCCCGCGCGGCGCCCTGGGCAAGCAGCCCGAGGTCGACGACAAGACCTTCGAAGACGTCGTCTTCTACACCGCCACGCTGGCGCCCCCCGCACGCCGCAACGCCACCGACGCCCAGGTGCTGCGCGGCCAGCAGTTGTTCCGGGACGCCCAGTGCGCGGTCTGCCACCGGCCCAGCTACACCACGGCCGAGGGGCCGTTCCCGCGGCTCACGAGCAAGGCGCTGGCGGGCCAGGCCATCCATCCCTACACCGACCTGCTGCTGCACGACATGGGCGAAGGCCTGGCCGACGGCCGGCCCGACTTCCAGGCCAGCGGCCGCCAGTGGCGCACGCCGCCGCTGTGGGGCATCGGCCTGATCCACGACGTCAACGGCCACACGCGGCTGCTGCACGACGGCCGCGCCAACGGCGTGCTCGAGGCCGTGCTGTGGCACGGCGGCGAGGCCCAGGCCAGCCGCGATGCGGTGCTCAAGTTCACGGCCGAGGAGCGCGCAGCCCTGGCCAAGTTCGTGGAGTCCCTGTGATGCACACCGATGCAACCCGCCGCCGCCTCGTGCTGGGCGGCCTGGCCGCCATGGCGCTGCCAGCGGCGGCCCAGCACCTGCCGGGCAATGTGGCATTGCCGTTCTATGGCCCGCCAGACTTCATGCAGGGCGCCTGGCGCCGCTGGTACGCCCCGCGCGCGCAGGATGTCGCGCAGCGCGCGCAGGCCCTGGTGGCCGCGCTGTCGGCCCAGTGCGCGGCACCGGCAGGCGACAGTGCCGCGCTGGCCGAGGCGCGCACGGCCTGGGGCGAGACCGCGCAGGCGCTGGGCCGCCTGTCGGCCGTCTCGGTCGGCCCACTGCTGCAGCGGCGCACGCTGCGCCAGATCGACTTCGCGCCCACGCGGCCCGAACTGATCCGCCGCGCCATCGCGCAGGCGCCGGCCGATGCGGCCGCCCTGGAACGCATCGGCACGCCCGCCAAGGGGCTGCCCGCGCTCGAGTGGCTGCTCTGGACACAGCCGGCCGCGCCCGGCACGCCGGCCTGCCGCTATGCCCAGCTGCTGGCCGAGAACGTGCTGGCCGAGGCGCAGGCCCTGGCACAGGCCTTCACGGCGCTGGCCAACGCGCAGCCCGAGCCCGACGACGAGGAGGCCGACCAGGCTTCGGCCGTCGCCATGTCCGAGCTCGTGAACCAGTGGGTCGGCGGGGTCGAGCGCCTGCGCTGGCCGTTCATGGACAAGCCGCTCAAGAGCGCGCCCAAGGGCAAGCCGCCCGCCTATCCGCGCGCCGCCAGCGGCCTGTCGCGCGAGGCCTGGGCCGCCCAGTGGCAGGGCCTGCGCACGCTGGCCGTGGCGCCCGACGACACCGTGCCCGCGCCGGGCAAGGACCTCGTGGCACTGGAGACCTACATGCGCGGCCGCGGCCTGAACCCGCTGGCCGACCGCTGGGCCGCCACCGTGCGCAAGGTCGACGAGGCCATGGCCGCCGCGCGGCCCGATGCGCCTGCCAGCGTGCAGGCCGCGTCCCGGGCCGTGGCCGGGCTCAAGCAGCTCGCCGAGGCCGAACTGGCACCCGCGCTGAACATCCGGATCGGGTTCTCCGATGCCGACGGGGATTGAGGCCATGCTCTCGCGCCGGCAGTGCCTGGCCCTGGGCATGGCCGTGCTGGCCGCGCCGGCGGGCTCGGCGTGGGCGGCGCCCGCGGCCTTGCCGCGCCTGCTGGCCGCCTGGCAATGCGAACCGCGGGACACGGCCGAGGCCGCGCGCTACCAGGTCGGCCTGCTGGCGGCCCAGGCCGACGCGCTGGTCGTGGCCCGCGCACTCGACGTGCCCACGCGCGCCCACGGCCTGCTGGCCGAGACGGGCGGCACGGTGCTGGCCGTGGCGCGCCGCCCGGGCGACTGGCTGCTGCGCTGGAGACCGGGGGCGCCCGACGGGGCCGAGCCGCAGACCGCCTGGATCGAGCCCGACCGCGCCTTCAACGGCCACGTGATCGCCAGCAGCGACGGCCAGCGCCTGTACACCACCGAGACGGACCTGGAGACCGGCGCAGGCCTGGTCGGCGTGCGCGATGCCGCCACGCTCGAGAAGGTGGCCGAGTGGTCCACGCACGGCATGGACCCGCACGAGCTGCTGCTGGACGCCGACGGCAGCCTGGTCGTGGCCAACGGCGGCATCCCCACCTTGCCCGAGACCGGCCGCCTCAAGATCGGCCTGGAGCGCATGGACGCCTCGCTGGTGCGGCTGGACACGCGCGGTGGCGCGCTGCTGGGCCAGTGGCGCCTGGCCGACCCGCGCCTGAGCCTGCGCCACATCGCCTGGGGTGGCCACGGCGGCCACGGCGGCCAGGGCAACCGGGGTGGCCGCGTGCTCGGCATCGCGCTGCAGGCCGAGCACAGCGACCCGGCCGCCAAGCTGGCCGCGCCGCTGCTGGGCCTGTTCGACGGCGAATCTCTGCGCACGGCTGCGGCGCCCCGGTCGCTGGGCGGCTATGGCGGCGACATCGCCTGGGCCAACGGCGGCTTCGTGGTCAGCACGCCCAAGGTGGACGGCTTCGCGCGCTATGGCGCGGACGGCCGTTGGCAGGGCTTCACGGCATTGGCCGAGGCCTGCGCGCTGGCGGCCGAGTCGGGCCGGCTGTGGGCCGGCGGGCGCGACGAGGCGCTGGTGGCCGACGCATCGGCCATCGCCACCCGGCCCGTGCCGGCGCTGCGGCTGGACAACCACTGGCTGCGGCTGGGCTGAACCGCGGCGGGCGGCCTCGCGGGCAGGGCGCCAGGCACGCGGCGCCATGCACGCCACAGCAGGCGAGTGGCAACGCCTGGCGAGGGCGCCACGGCCTCGGCCGCCATCTGGCTGTTCGCCAGCTTGGCTCTGGCTGCGCTGCTGGCGCGGCGGGCGAGCAGGGCGTGAGCGGCGTGGAAGCGGCCGCAGGCCTCAATCGCGGCCGAAGCGCCGTTCGGGCAGGCCGGGCACATCGACATCGATGGCCAGCAGCGAGCCGGCCCAAGGCTGCTCCCGCAGTTGCGCGCGCGTCAGGAAGCGCTGCGCCGTGGTGATGTACAGCGTGCGCAGGTCCGGGCCGCCGAAGCACACGCAGGTCGGGTTGCTCACGGGCAGCTGCAGCACGCGGTCGACCGTGCCGTCGGGCGCGTAGCGCACCACGCGGCCGCCGCCGAAGATGGCGTTCCACACGTAGCCTTCGCTGTCGGTGCAGGCGCCGTCCGGGCGGTCGCGCTCGGCCGTGTAGTCGACGAGGACCTCGCGCGGGCCGAGCGTGCCGGCAGCCACGTCCAGCGGGAGGCGCCAGGTGGTGTAGCGGCGCGTGTCGGAGAAATACAGCGTGTCTTCCGCAGGCGACAGCGCCACCGTGTTGGCCACGATCACGTCGCCGAACTGGTGGTGCACGCTGCCGTCCGGGTCCACGCGGTACAGCGACCCGTTGCCGCGCGCGAGCTGGTTGTCCATGGTGCCGACCCAGAACCGCCCGCGGCTGTCGCAGCGCCCGTCGTTCAGGCGGTTGTCGGTGCCCACGGCCTCCACCTGGCACAGCTTCTCGCGCGCGCCCGTGCCCAGGTCGAAGGTCTCCAGCGCCAGGTCGATGCCCAGCAGCACCCGACCCGCTTGGCGCAGCAGCGCGACCGAGCCCACATGGCGTTCGTCGAACTGGTAGACGTCGTGCCGGCCGCTGGCGGGATGGAAGCGCTGCAGCTTCGCCTCCTCGATGTCGAGCCACAGCAGGCTCTGGGTCTTCTCGCACCACAGCGGCGTCTCGCCCAGCACGTCGGTGCCCGGCACCACGCAGCGCAGCCCGTCGGATGTTTGCATTCGATCTCCTGGAAAGTATTTTCTGATCTGAAAGGCGTTCAATTCTGCCGCCTAGAATCGCCGCCGACCATTCGAAGGAGACCGTTTTGAACATGAAGAAGCACATCGCGTCCGTTCTGCTGCTGGCCGCCTGCGCGGCGGCATCGGCCCAGGACATCCAGGAGCGCGTGATCAAGTTCGGCCATGTCAACCCGCAGGGCCACCACCTGTCGCTGGGCGTGCAGAAGTTCGCCGAGCTCGTGGCGGCGCGCAGCGGCGGCAAGATCACGGTGAAGGAATTCGCCGCCAGCGTGCTGGGCGGCGAGCAGCAGCAGTTCAGCGCCGCGCAGGGCGGGGTGCAGGAGATGACGGTGCTGTCGGCCACCGTCACGGGCGCCGTGGTCAAGGAGTTCACGCTGCTCGACATCCCGTTCTCGTTCTCGCGCGGCGAGCAGGTCGATGCGCTGCTGCAGGGCCCGTTCGGCCAGGCACTGCTCAAGCGCCTGCCCGACAAGGGGCTGGTCGGCCTGGGCTTCTGGGAGGCGGGCTTCCGCCAGTTCACCAACAGCCGCCGGCCGGTCCAGACCGTCGAGGATCTCAAGGGCCTGAAGGTCCGCGTGATCCCGAATCCGATGTACGTGGAGAGCTTCGCCGCGCTGGGCACGAACCCGGTGCCGATGGCGTTCCCGGAGCTGTATGGCGCGCTGGAATCGCGCGCGATGGACGCGCAGGAGAACCCGTTCGCGATCATCCTCAACAGCAAGTTCTACGAGGTGCAGAAGTACCTGAGCGTGACCAACCACGTCTACACCGCCAGCCCGGTGCTGGTCAGCAAGCGCTTCTGGGACAAGCTCAGCGCCACCGAACAGAAGATCCTGCAGGACGCCGCCACCGAGGCCGGCGCCTACCAGCGCAAGCTGAGCCGCGACACCTCGGTCGCCGCGCGCAAGGAGCTGGAAGGCAAGATGCAGGTCAACGACGTGCCGCCCGCCGTGCTCGCGCGCATGCGCGAGCTGACCGCGCCCGTGGCCGACAAGTTCGCGGCGAGCTACGACCCGGCTCTGGTCAAGCTCTACCGCGAGGAGTTGGACAAGGCCAGGAAGTAAGGCGCCAACGCCGGCGCGGCGCCGGCCGCGCGCCACCGACGGGCCCGCGCGTCGGTGCACCTGCGCGTCAGCGCGGCAGGCTGTGGAGCGGGATGTCCTGCTCGCGGCCCAGCTTGTCCAGCTGCTTGCGCGTGCGCGTGGCGAAGAACGCGGCCACGGCGGCGTGGGTGCCGGCCGCCAGCATGCCCTTGCGCGACGCATCGTCCACGCCGGCCGCCGCGCACAGCGCCTTGGCGAAATGCGGCTCCAGCGCGGCCACGGCCACGCGGCCGTCCTTGCAGGGGTAGATGCGGTAGCCGGCATGCGCGCCGCCGACCGAACCCTTGGGCACGGTGAGTCCCCAGGCACGCGGCAGGGCCAGGTAGCCCGCGGCGTCGGCCAGCGCTACCTCCAGGAACACGCCCTTGCCCTTGGCCGCGCGCAGCAGCTGCGCCTGCAGCACGGCTTCGCTGGCGGCCAGCGAGCCGCCCATGTCGGCGTACAGCGTGGCTGGCAGGTCCAGTCCGGTGACGAGGCCGTGCTCGGCCACGTAGGTCAGGTCGTGGCCCGGCTCCTCGGCGCGTTCGCCCAGTGCGCCGACGATGGCCACCTGCGACAGCCGTGGGTAGAGCTTGTGCAGCTTGCGCCAGCCGATGTCGAGCTTGGCCAGGGCCGAGGGGCGGAACGAGGTCAGCAATACGTCGGTGCGTGCCAGTTCGCGGTGCAGGGCCTTCTGGCCCGGCCCGGTCTTGAGGTTGGCCTGCAGCACGCGCACGCCCTCGTGCATGGCCGCATAGGCCTGCGGCGCGTAGACACCCATGGGGTCGCCCGCGCCGCCGTCGGGCGCGGGCGGCTCCAGCTTGACGCAGGTGGCGCCCATGGCGCGCAGGCGCATCAGCGCGGCGGGGCCGGGCAGGTTGAGCGCCAGGCTCAGGATGCGCACGTTGGCCAGGGGGCGGGGTGCGCGGGCGGGGCGGGCGGAGCCGGTGGCGGATGCCTGCGTGTCTGTCGTGGTCATGCGGATGCTGCGGCCAAAAAGGCCGCAATCTACCGCACGCCGGCCAGCAGGTCCTGGCGGGGGTGTCGCTCATGCGGCTCGGTGTCGGTCTGCACCGCGCGGTGGTCCAGCAGCTTGGCGTAGGCCGGCAGCCGCCGATCCGCGGACACGGCGTCGCCGAGCGCGCGCAGGCCACGCAGCGGCCCCGCAGGAGCCAGGCTTGGTTGTCGCGCGGCCGACCCGGCGGCCCTGGCCTGGTGGGCTGCTAGTACAGCCGGATCGCCACGTCGAAATGCCAGGTGCGGCGGATCTCCACCACATCGAAGTCGCGGGCCAGGTTGGGCGGGAACGCCGGGTAATTGGCCTGGCCGCGGATGATCTGCCGTACCGCCTCGTCGATGGCCGCGACGCCGCTGGAGCGCACGAAGGTGATGGATTCCACCGAACCGTCGCGGCGCACCGCGACCGTCACCACCGGGGGCTGGTGCGGCTGCCGGACCAGCTCGCGCACCGTGTCGAAGGTCATGTTGAGCTCGATCTTGCGGCTCCAGGCGTCGCCGTACAGGCGCAGTTCCTCGTTCGGGTCGCCACGCCCGAGGTTGCGGCCGCGCCGGGCGTTGCCCCACGACGCGGGCAGGTCGGGCGTGGACCGCGCAGCCGACTCCGCCGCTGCGCGCTGGTCCGCCTCGGCGTTCAGCTGGCGCCCGATCGCGCGCAGCCGCTCGTCGCGCTGGGCCTCGTAGGCGCGTGCGGCTGCGCGCTTGGCGGCCTCGGCCTGGGTGGCCTGGGATCCTTGGGCTTCCTTGGCGATCGCTGGGCGCTGTTCTGCGTCTTGCCGGGCGGCAGTGTCCTGGGCTGCGGCGCGCCGGGCAGCTTCCTGGTCCGCGGCCTGCTGCGCAGCGGCTTGCTGGGCTCGGGCCTGTTCGGCCGCGGCTTGCGCCTGGGCGCTGGCCTGGCGTTCCGCCGCCAGCCGAGTGGCCTCGGCTTGCGCGGCCTCTTGTCGCGCCGCTTCCTGGCGGGCTGCTTCGGCCTGTGCGGCCTCCTGGCGTTGCGCTTGTTCACGGCGCGCGGCGTCCTCGCGTGCTGCAGCCTGCCGCGCGGTCTCCTGGCGCGCGGCCTCGCGCCGGGCGGCTTCGGCACGCATGGCCTCCTGGCGCGCGGCCTCTTCACGTGCTGCGCTGTCACGCGCTGCTGCTTCGCGGGCCGCCGCCTGGCGCGCAGCTTCCTGTTGCGCAGCAGCCTGGCGGTCTGCTTGCAGCCGGGCGAACTCGCGGCGTGCCAGCTCTTGCCGGCGTGCGTCTTCCTGGCGTTGCGCTTCGCGGCTGGCGGCCTCGGACCGCGCCGCTTCTTCGCGGGCCGCCAACTGGCGCGAGGTTTCCTGTTGCTCGGCAGCCTGGCGTTCCGCGTCCTGCCGCGCAGCCTCGCGGCGTGTCAGTTCTTGCTGGCGCGCTGCCTCGGCCTGCGCCGCCTGCTGGCGCGCCGCCTCTTGCTGCGCTGACAGCTCGCGTTCCTCCTGTGCCCGCAGGGCCTCGCGCCGCAGGGCTTGCTGGCGTTCGCCCTCGCGCTCGCGCTCCGCGGCCTCGGCCTCGGCCTGCGATGCCTCCAGTTGCGCGGCCTCGCGCCGGGCCTGTTCCGCCTGCAGGGTGGCCTGGCGTTCGGCTTCGGCGCGGGCCGATTCGGCCTGCGCGGCCCGGGCGCGTGCGGCGTCCAGATCGGCCTGCTGCTGTTCCTGCGCCCGCAGGACAGCGGCTGCGCGGGCCTCTTGCGCACGCGCGGCTTCGCGCCGGGCCTGGTCCTCGCGTGCGGCATCCGGCTGGGCGGTGTCGACCACTGGCGCAGGCATGGTGGGATCGGAAGGAGGCACCGTCAGCACGGCCGCCGCTGGCCCACGGATGGGCGCTGGCGCGGTGGTGTTTGCGGTCGCGGGCGCGGTTGTGGACGCAGGTCGTGGTGCCGGCGATGCCGCAGCAGGTACCGGTGCCGCGTCAGCCGCCGTCGGCGCGGTGCCCGCAGCCCCAAGGGTCGGATCTGTGGCGGCCGGGGTGTCCGCCTGCAGCACCACGCGCAGTTCCGGCAGCGCGCCGCGCCGTTCCTGCCAGGGAAACACCAGGCCGGGCAGGCCGTACTCCGCACTGCCGAAGGTCAGGCTCAGCACCAGTGCATGCACCAGCAGCGACCCGAGCACGCCACGCAGCAGCCCGGCGCCCGGATGGCGCCGGGGCCGCCGCAGCCACTGGTTCTCGATGGAAAGGGAATCCGCTGGGACCGACACGTGCTCTGGTTGCGCCACCGTGCGCGTGCGCCGGGGCCTGTGGATCAGGCCGCGACTGTAGTGCAGTGCGTCACGGGGCCTGCCGCGCCGGCACCGTCGCCTGCCTCAAACCCCGAACGCGCCGGGCGGCGGGCTTCCGTGGTGCTGGGCATCTGCCTCAAACCACGAGCATCGCTTCGTGGTTTGACGCAGCGCGCTGTCAGGCCGCCAGCGGCCCCTCGATGACGGGGTGGTGCGGGCGGCGCAGCACGTGCACGGTCTTGGTCTTGGTGTCGTAGATGAAGTCGGAGATGAGCCGGCGTTCCTTGAGCACGTCCAGCGCCTCCAGCAGGTTGCGGCGAAAGCCCGACAGGCAGGTGGCCGTCGATCCACTGAGGCCGAACAAGGTCTCCACCTTGTAGGGAAACGGCGTCTCGTGCGTGCTGAAGAAGCCGTAGATCCACTGCGCCAGCGGCGTCAGGCCCAGCCGCTCTTCGCCGTTGAGCAGCGTGAAGGCGTCGGGCTGGAACAGCTCCAGGATGTTGGGATCGAGGTAGAGCCGCCACTTCTCGCGCGACTTGGAGCCCGCATCGGACCACTCCAGCCGCATGATCAGGTTGCCCGAGAAACCCTTGCCGTTGGGCTTGTCGACCCAGACCGAGCCTTCGCGCATGCGGGCGATGGAGTCGCGCAGGCGCTTGTAGGTGTCGCCGCTGTTGCCCCAGCCGATGGCCACGCCCAGCGAGCTGGCCGAGACCTCCACCTGGTCGCCGATGGGCTGCATGCGGGCCAGGTGCACCACCTGCAGCCACACGGTGAGGTCGTCCTGGCGCAGCTCCTTGCCGGTGTAGCGGATCTCCTGGCCGGCCACGGACACGATGACCTGGCGGTCGAAGCTGCGGCGCGGCTTGCGCTTGTCGGCGCAGGTGAACAGGGCCGAGCGGGCCAGGGCATTCGGCGCGCCACGCACGCGTTCGCCCCACAGCGGCAGCTGGGTCGGCCCGGCGAGCAGCATGCCGTGGGACTTGCGTTTGGGCTTGGGAAGGGTGGCGAGTTCGGTCATCGGGGCGCGACGATAGCAGCGGCTTGTCGTCGCTTGAGGCACAAGCCTCGTGGTTTGACACAGGGACATCGTGGGTTGACGCAGCCCGCCCTGGGGCCGGCGTGGCCCGGGCTCGGCCATCGATGCCTGCTTTCGTGGTTTGACACCGCTTTCATTGCCCGCAATGCCGGTCTGCGGCGCCCGGGCTCGTGGTTTGACGCAGGGCAGTGCATTCGTGGTTTGACACTGGCCTGGCAGACACGCGTTTCGTGGTTTGAGACAGCTTCTTGCGCCCGCGCCGCGCGTGTGCCTGCGCCAGGAACCGCCCGGGGCCAGCCCCGGACCCCTTCCGCCATCGATTCCGGCAAGCCGGAATCGACGGCGGCTGCGTCAAGGATTAAGAATTTGATTAAGAAAGAAAGGATTAAAAGCCGATTAGAGAGTGATTAGCGGGGTGGATTTCGGGCGCCAAGCCATTGATCCGAAAGGATATTTCTGAAAGTGGCCCGATTCATCCGCCGAAGCCTGCAGCCTCATCCGACGAGCCGTCCAGCTTCATCCCGCGATGCGGCCGGCCTCATCCCACGACGCGCGCTGATTCAACTGCCGATGCAAGGCCCCGTGCATGGCCGGTCGCGCAGAGGGGCGCTGGCATGATTCAAACCCCGAGAAGCGTCGACGTACGGCCTGCTTCAAACGACGATGGTGCTGCGCGCGAGAGCCTGCGTCATGCCACGAGACGGGGCGTGCCGTGCGTGCTTCAAGGCACGACGGCGCATGGCGCTGCATGGCGAGCGGTGTGGCCATGGCCCCGCAGCCGCAGCCAGCCGGCTTGTCGGGGTTTGACGCACAAGCCGCTTGCTCAGCGCACGCGCGCGGCGTAGCCGCTGTCGATCCAGGCCTCGGCCTTGGCCTGGTTGAGCTTGAAGTCGGCGGCCACGCGCGCCTCGCCCAGCGTGTCTCCGGCCTCGTCCACCGCCGTCAGCACCGCGTAGGGGTACTCCTCGTCCGGCACGATGGCCAGCGCCACACGGATGCGTCCGGCACCCGCGCCCACGCTGACTTCCTTGTGCAGCCGTGCATGCAGTTGCTGCTCGTGCCGGCGGAGCACTTCATTGGCCGTCTTCACCAGCGTGTGGAAGGCCGGTGCGTCCAGCGGCTTGGGGTTCTTCTTGTCGCGGCCCATGGTCCAGGGCCCGACCAGGGCCGGCTCAGCCTCGCCGCGCAAGGTCATGGCCACGGCCCAGCCGTCGTCGTCCTCGTTCTTGATGACCTCGGCCGTCCAGCGCTCATCGCGCCACAAACGGGCTTGCTGGACCGGGCCATCGCTGTCGGCCTCGGCCGAGGGGGGAGTTGCTTCGTCGTTCATCGCGGCATTGTCCGGCAGGCCCGCCCATGCCCTTGCGGCTGCATCCGCGCGCGGAACGCAGGGCATGACCTGGATCAAGCTTGACCGGTGTCAAGCGAGCTGTGTTGCCTGAAACGCATGATCAAATGCGTTTTTCCTTTTTTGATGCATCGATGTATTCATACCCGCAAGGTTTGTTGCGTCTGAAGCACCAAATGCGAAGGCGTCCGTTTTCTCGAGATCTGCGACAAGCACTGCACCCATGGAACAAACCCAGGTCGGCCAGGCGGGCGAACCGGCAGGCACCGTGCCGGCACTGCGCACCGGTGCGGCCCTGCCGGCGCCGCACGCCGATGTCGCCGGCCGCGGCGAACGCCCCCGCACGCAGCTGCCGCTGGTCGACGCCTTGCGCGAGGCCAGCGATCTGCGGACCGCGCTGGACGCCCACGCGATCGTGGCCGTGACCGATGCGCGCGGCGTCATCGTGCGCGTCAACGACAGGTTCTGCGCCATCTCGCGCTATGCCCGCGAGGAGCTGGTCGGGCGTACGCACCGCGTCGTCCATTCCGGTGTGCACCCGCCGGCGTTCTTCGCCGGCATGTGGCACTGCATCGCGCGCGGCCAGGTCTGGAACGGCGAAATCTGCAACCGGACCAAGGACGGTTCGCTGTACTGGGTGTCCACCACCATCGTGCCCTTCCTGGACGCCGACGGCCGGCCCGCGCGCTACATCGCCATCCGCACCGACATCACCGAGCGCAAGCGGGCCGAGGAGCAGGCGCAGCGCATGGCCTTCTACGACATGCTCACGGGGCTGCCCAACCGGCGCCTCATGCTCGACCGGCTGCAGCAGCTGCTGGGCCGCGCGCGCGGCCACGGCCAGCCCGGCGCGCTGGTGCTGATCGACCTGGACAACTTCAAGGAGGTCAACGACACGCTGGGCCACAGCCAGGGCGATGCCTTGCTGCGCGTGGCGGCGCAGCGCCTGCAATCTGGCGTGGGCCAGGGCGACACGGTGGCGCGGCTGGGCGGCGACGAGTTCGTGCTGCTGCTCGCAGAGCTCGGCCCCGGCCTGCCGGAGGCCACGCAGCGCGCGGCCGACCTGGCCGAGAAGCTGCGCCGCCAGCTGGAGCAACCCTACTTCCTGGACGGCCTGCGCGTGGATGCGCCGCCCAGCGCCGGCGTGGTGCTGCTGCCGGGGCATGCGGACGGTGTGGACGAGGTGCTCAAGCAGGCCGACATCGCGCTCTACAAGGCCAAGGGCGCAGGCGGCAACCAGGTCTGCTTCTTCGACCCGGCGCTGCAGGCCGAGGTCGACGCCCGCGCCGGACTGCTGGCCGATCTGCGCCAGGCCCAGGCCGGGGGCGCACTGCGCCTGTATTTCCAGCCCATCGTGCAGGCCGACCGGCAGGTGACCGGCTTCGAGGCGCTGCTGCGCTGGTGGCATCCGGTGCGCGGCCTGGTCTCACCGGGCGACTTCATCCCCCTGGCAGAGCAATCCGGCCTGATCCTGCCCATCGGCCAATGGGTGCTGGACCAGGCCTGCGCGCAGCTGGCGCGCTGGGCACGCGGGCCGGCCACGCGCGGCTGGACGCTGGCCGTCAACGTCAGCGCGCGGCAGTTCCGCGACGACGGCTTCGTGCCCAGCGTGCAGCGGGCCCTGGCCTGCTGCGGCGCCGATCCGCGCCGGCTGTGCCTGGAACTGACCGAGAGCATGCTGCACACCGACCTGGAAGAGACCATCGCCCGCGTGGCGGCGCTGCAGGGCCTCGGCGTGCGCTTCGCGCTGGACGATTTCGGCACCGGCTACTCGTCGCTGAGCTACTTGAAGCGCCTGCCGCTGGACCAGCTCAAGATCGACAAGGCCTTCGTGGCCGAGATCACCACCGACCCGGACGACGCGGCCATCGCCCGCACCATCGTCTCGCTGGCGCGCAGCCTGCGCCTGCGCGTGGTGGCCGAGGGTGTGGAGACCGAGGGCCAGTTCGCCTTCCTGCGCCGTCTGGGCTGCGACGGCTACCAGGGCTACCTGTTCGGCGCGCCGCAGCCGCTGGGCGATGCGGAGCGCCGCGCCGGCGTCGGTCCCCAGGCGCTGCAGTAGCCGCACGCCGGCACGTTCATGCCTCAGGGCGTTGGGCGCGCCGCCGCCAGCTGCTGCAGCACGGCATCGCGCTGCGCCTGCAAAGGCAGCGTGGCGTCGACGCGCACCACGCCCGGCTCGCCCAGCGGCGGCTCGAGCGCCGCGAACTGGTCGGCGACCAGCCGGGCCGGAAAGAAGTGGCCCTGGCGCGCCGCCACGCGTGCCAGGGCCTCGGCTTCGGTGATGTCGACGAAGACGAACTGCAGGCCGGGCGCCAGCGCGCGCAGCCGGTCGCGGTAGCGGCGCTTGAGCGCCGAGCAGGTCAGCACGGCCGGGCCGCCGGCCACATCGCGCAGCAACGCGCCCAGCACGTCGAGCCAGGGCCAGCGGTCGTCGTCGGTCAACGCGATGCCCTGCTGCATCTTCAGGCGGTTGGTCGGCGGGTGGTGGTCATCGCCTTCGATCAACTGCCCACCCAGCGCCTGTGCCAGCGCGGCGCCCAGCGAAGACTTGCCGCAGCCTGACACGCCCATCACCACCAGCCTTGGGTCCATGGCCGCTCCCGTCGCGGCAGCGCCGCGTGTTGTGATGGCCGTGATCTTCACACAGCGGCAGGCGCCCAGGGCCAGGTGTTCCAGCCGAGGCGCTGCGGTACCGCGCAGCGGACCGCACGGCCGGCGGCCGGCCTGGCGCGGCAATTGCGCCGACCCGGACCGCTCCCGCTTCAGTTGGCCACGCAGCTGAAGTTGGCGGCCGAGGCACCGGCCCCCGCGCCCGAGCCGGTGTAGCGCGGGTACAGCGGGTACTGGCACAGGGGCTTGGACGCGATCTCGGCGAACGGCGCCAGCGCGTTCTTGTTGGTGAGGGTGTACTGCGTGGCCGGCTTGATGCCTTTCTCGACCCAGTTCTCCACCACGGCCAGCAGGTCCACGCGGCCCGGGATGCCGTAGGCCGGCGCATTGGCCGCGCCCGCGGCCACGCCGCCCGAGGTGTGCGGCAGGCCGGTGGCCGCGTAGGCCGCGAAGAACTCGCCCACGCTGGACGCACCCATGCGCGCGACCACGGCGTCGAAGTAGTTCAAGCCGGTCAGCGGGCTCTGCGCCGTGTCGCTCATGTCCTCGCGCAGCAAGAGCTTGCCGCCGCTGGCGCGGAACGCCGTCAGGTCGGGGTTGGTGGCGTCCATCCACTGCGAGACCTGCAGCACGCGGTCGCGGAAGTTCGCGGGCTCGTAGCCCAGCGGGTCGAACGCGGCGTTCTGGGCGATGAAGTAGCGCACGTAGCCGTTGCCGAAGCGGTAGACCTGGTTGATGCCGTTGGCGGTGGGGCCGTCGGTGGGCGGCGCCGTGCCGACCAGCCAGTTCGACCAGTTGCCCGCCAGGCCCTCGCCGCCGAAGCCGAACCCTGCGTAGGCCTGCATGCCGTTGGCCACCGGGAAGCTGAAGCGGTAGCCCGCGTGCGCGGACTGGACCACGGCCAGCTGCGCGCTCGACAGGCAGCTGGTGCCCTCGTCGTTGCCCGAGGCGCAGACCTTGGCCGCCAGCGCCGCTTCGGCCGCGCCCTTGCAGGCGCCGTAGTTGCTGACCACGCCGTCGGCGATGCCGTCCAGGCTGTCGCAGGCCGCCAGCACGGTGTCGTGCACGAGTTGCGTCTTGCCGCCCAGCCAGGCGCCCGGCGCGCTCTGGCGGATGCCGCCGATCCAGTTGCCGAAGGTCTGCAGCCCCGTCCAGTTCATGACCGGGTCGATGGAGACGATGCCGTCGTAGTCGTCGGGGTAGCGCTGGGCCATCATCATGGCCTCGCGGCCGCCTTCGGAGCCGCCCATGTAGTAGCTCTTCATGGGGCGCTTGCCGTAGTAGCGCTGGCCCAGGGCGACGGCCACGTCGTGCGTCTTCTTGTAGGCGGCGTAGGCGAAGTTGACGAGCGCCTCCTGGTTCAGCGCGAAGGCATAGGCCTCCACCCCCGCCTGGGTCTGGTGGCCCGAGTCCGTGCCGGTGGTCATGTAGCCGCGCGTGATGGGGCGCGGCACGTCGGGCGGCGCGTTGCGGCTGGGGTCCAGGCCGGTCACCAGCGTGCCGTTGTAGCCCGAGCCGCCGAACTGCAGCTTCTTGCCGTTCCAGCTGCTGGGCAGGTTGAGCTGGGTGTTGACCAGCGGCGCCGCCGGGTCCACCGGCTTGATCTCGACGAGCACTTCGCAGTACTCGGGCGTGCCCAGCACGGTGGCCGTGCCGGCGCCGTTGGGCGCATCGGCCACGGCCGGCTTGAGCGTGGCGGACTTGACGGTCGCGCCGGTGGTCGGCTCACCGATCCTGGCGGCCTCCACGGACTGGCCGGCCAGGGCCGCGCAGGCGCTGGCGGGGTTGGCGACGACCAATGGCGTGGCGAAGCTGTCGTCGTCGTCGCTGCCGCCGCAAGCGGTGAGGGCGGCGGCGATGGCCACGGCAACGAGGGTCTTGCGTTGCGATGGCTGCGATGGCAGCGGGGATGGCAGTGTCTGCATCTTGTCTCCAATATCGTTCTGGTCTGTGGCTCGGACGGGCAGCGGCGGGGTGTTCAGCGTGTCGGCGTTCCTTTCATCGGCAGGGAATAGGGCCTGGCTCACCACCCGGTGGGCAGGCCCACGTAATTCTCGGCCAGCGCCGTCGACGCGGCGTGCGACCGGACCAGGTAGTCCAGCTCGGCCTCCTGGATCTTCTGGCCGAAGGCGCCGGTGTCGGGGAACTTGTGCATCAGCGAGGTGAACCACCATGAGAAGCGCTCGGCCTTCCAGACCCGGCGCAGGCAGGTGGCCGAATAGTGGTCGATGCCGGCGCTGGACTTGTCGGCATAGAACTCGCGCAGCGCGTGCCACAGATAGCCCACGTCCGAGGCCGCCAGGTTCAGGCCCTTGGCCCCCGTGGGCGGCACGATGTGGGCCGCGTCGCCGGCCAGGAACAGCCGGCCGAAGCGCATGGGTTCGGCCACGAAGCTGCGCAGCGGCGCGATGCTTTTCTCCAGCGAAGGGCCGGTCACCAGCCGCTCCGCCGCCTCGGGGTCCAGCCGGCTGCGCAGCTCGTTCCAGAACGCCTCGTCGCTCCAGTCCTCCACCTTTTCGTCCAGGCGGCACTGCACGTAGTAGCGGCTGCGCGTGGCGCTGCGCTGGCTGCACAGCGCGAAGCCGCGTTCGGTGTTGGCGTAGATCAGCTCGTGCGAGACGGGCGGCACGTCGGCCAGGATGCCGAGCCAGCCGAACGGATAGACCTTCTCGTACTCGGTGATGGCGCCGGCCGGCACGCTCTGGCGGCTGATGCCGTGGTAGCCGTCGCAGCCGGCGATGAAGTCGCACTCCAAGGTCTGGCGCTGGCCGTCCTGCGTGAAGCTGACGCTGGGGCTGGTGCCGTCGAAGTCGTGCAGCGCCACGTCCTTGGCTTCGTAGATGGTCGTGAGGCCGGCGGCGGCGCGCGCTTGCATCAGGTCGCGCGTCACCTCGGTCTGGCCGTAGACCGTCACGCGCTTGCCGCCCGACAGGCCGTGCAGGTCGATGCGGTGGCGCTGGCCCTTGAACAGCAGCTCGATGCCGTCGTGCGGCAGGCCCTCGGCCAGGGCACGCTGGTTGACGCCCGCGGCCTGCAGCAGATCCATGGTGGTCTGCTCCAGCACGCCGGCGCGGATGCGGCCCAGCACGTAGTCGCCGCTCTGGCGCTCCAGGACCACGTTGTCGATGCCGGCCTTGTGCAGCAGCTGGCCGAGCAGGAGGCCCGAGGGGCCGGCGCCGATGATGGCGACTTGGGTGCGCATGAATGTCTCCGCAGGGGGCAAATGGGAATGCCACGAGCGTAGGGCGGCAGCGCCCGGCGCGGGCCTGCTGGGCGCTGCCGTTGTGCGATCATCGGCCTGGCTGCGCGATGATCGCGCAATTCCCCACCGGCCCGACGCACCGCATGACCATCGCGAAGGCAGACCTCATCGAAGGCATGGCCAAGGGCATGGCCGTGCTGGAGAGCTTCGACACCGAGCGCCAGCGCCTGAACGCCACGCTGGCGGCCCAGCGCGCCGGCATCACGCGGGCCGCGGCGCGGCGCCACCTGCTCACGCTGGCCCACCTGGGCTATCTGGAGACCGACGGCAGCCATTTCTGGCTGGCGCCCAAGGTGCTGCGCTTTTCGGGCAGCTACCTGGCCTCGGCGCGCCTGCCGCGCGCGCTGCAGCCCACGCTGAATCGGCTCGCCGCGCAGACCGGCGAATCCTTCTCCGCCGTGGTGCGCGATGGCGACGAGGTCGTCATCGTGGCGCGCAGCGGCACGCTGCGCATGCTGGCCTACGGCCTGCATCTGGGCGCGCGGCTGCCGCTGCACGCCACGTCCACGGGCCGCGTGCTGCTGGCCGCCGAGACGCGTACGGCCTTCGCGGCCTGGATGAAGGGCAGGGCGCTGCAGCGGCTGACCATGCACACCGCGACCGAACCCCGGCGCTTTCGGCAGCTCATCGACGAGGTGCGCCGGCTGGACTACTGCGTGGCCATCGAGGAGCACGAGCTGGGCGTGCACGCGCTGGCCGTGCCGCTGCGCAACATGCAGGGCCGCACGGTGGCGGCGCTGAACGTGGTGGCCTCGCCGGCGCGCACGGGCCGCGAGGCGATGGAGCGCGAACTGCTGCCGGCGATGCTGGACGCCGCGCGCGAGCTGCGCAGCCTGCTGTAGCGCGCCGCACCGCCACGGTGCGCGCCGTGCCCCTGGCGCATGGCGCCGCCGGCGCTGCTGCACCGCTTTGGCGCATGGCCGGGCGATGGCGCCCCTGCCGACTGGGCACGCAACGTGCTTGGGGATAGCCAGCGCAGGCGTTGAGCTTCTACGGTTGGCGTGCCGAATTCTGGGCCTGTCCGGAATCTCGGCCCGCGCACCAGGCATCCATCCGCCTGACCGTACCGCCGAGTTCCGACCAGGTGTCCTCAACTGTCGGAAACGAGGTACTGGTATGTGCGAACGTCATGGCGGGGCTTACGCAGCCCTGCAATCTTCTTCTCCTTCTTCCGCGCGGCGCCGCGACATGCTGCGCGCGCTGGCGGCCGGCTCCGTGCTGGCCGTGCTGCCGATCGCCCAGGCGGCGGCCGCCGGTGCCACGCGCATCAAGGCCACGCATGGCGCCGGGCTGTGCAACATGGGCATCTTCATCGCCAAGGAGCGCCAGCTGGCGCAGGGCGAGGGCGTGGAACTGGAGTTCGTGGTCACGCCGACCAACACCGACATCGTGACGCTGTTCGGCGTGGGTGCGGTCGACATTTCGATGATCCCGTACTCGAACTTCCTGTCGCTGGTGGACGCCGGGGCGCCCGTCAAGATCGTGGCCGGCGGCGGCGTCAACGGCTGCCTGGTCGTGGCGCGCGAAGGCATCCGCAGCGCGGCCGACATGCGCGGCAAGACGCTGGGCACCTTCCAGGCCGACACGCTGGAGGTGCTGCCCTACGACTGGCTCAAGAAGGCCGGCCTGTCGTTCAAGGACGTGCAGGTGCGCTACTTCAACACCTCGCCCGAGATGGCCCAGGCCTTCATCGGCGGCGCGGTGGACGCGATCTGCGCGGTGGAGCCCTACGCCAGCCAGACCGTGGCCGCGCGCAAGGGCGCGGCCGTGCTGAGCGACGGCACCGACCTGTACGGCCCGCAGTACGCCGATTGCGTGCTGGCCGTGCGCACGCCGCTGCTGCAGAAGCAGCCCGAGGTGGTGCGCGCCGTGGTCAAGGCCTTGTTCAAGGCGCAGCAGCAGATCGAGGCCGACCTGCCCGGTGCGCTGAAGCAGACCGTGGGCAAGTACTACAAGACCAGCCTGGAGGCCGCCACCGCGGCGGCGCGGCGCCAGCCCGTGATGACGGACCAGCGCAACCAGGGCGACTTCATCCTGGCGCGCGCGCAGTCGATGAAGGAGATGGGCTACATCAAGAAGCTGCCCGGCACCGAGATCTTCGACTGGAAGCCGCTGGAGGCCGTGGTCGCTGCCGACCGCGCGATGTTCGATGGCCTCAAGCTCAAGTCGGCCTGACCGGCACGCCATGCCATCGCAACTGATGGGGCAGGGGGCCGCCATGGCCCCCGCGCCCGCGATCTCCGCTGCGCAGCGGCGCCGGTTCGGCGCCTGGCTGGCATCGGCCGGCTGGACGCTGGCCTCGATCGGCAGCATCGTCGCGCTGTGGGAGTGGGCGGCCTGGATGGGCTGGGCCGATCCGCTGCTGATGCCGGCGCCGCACGTGTTCCTGGGCAACTGGCACGAGCAGCTGCGCTTCTTCGACATGGCCAACACCATCGGCTCGGAAAGCGCCGGCGGCAGCTGGCTGGCGGTGCTCTCGGTGGTGCTGTGGACCTCGATGCGCGTGCTGGTCGGCCTGGCGCTGGGCTTTGCGCTGAGCCTGGCCGTGGGCGTGGGCATCCGCTACTGGCGCCCGTTCGGCAAGCTCACGCTGCCGGCCGTGACCATGTTCGCGCCGATCTCGCCCGTGGCCTGGCTGCCGGTGGCGGTGTTCCTGTTCGGCATCGGCGACAGGCCGGCCATCTTCATGGTCTTCGTGTCCATCTTCTTCGTGATGGTCATCGCCACGCTGGCGCAGATCGACGCGGTGCCCGCGTCGTACCTGCACGTGGCGCGCATCATGGGCGCGAGCAAACGGCAGCTCTACACCAGCGTGGTCCTGCCGGCCATCCTGCCGGGGCTGTTCGTCACGCTGCGCATCAACCTGTTCGCGGCCTGGATGGTGGTGCTGATCGCCGAGGCGGCGGGCGTGGGCAGCGGCCTGGGCCAGATCGTCATGATGGCGCGCAACACCTTCAACGCCAGCCTGGTGTTCTTCACGATGACGCTGATCGGGCTGTCGGGCTTCCTGTTCGACCAGGCGCTGGGCTGGGTGCAGCGGCGCATGCTGTGGTGGCTGGATGGGCAGAAGTCCGGCGGGAGGGACGCATGACGGGTTCCACGCAGGCGGCCCCGGCCGCCATCTCCTGCCGTGGCGTCTCCAAGGTCTGGAACGCCGATGGCGACAAGCCCTTCGTCGCGCTGAAGGACATCGACCTGGAGGTGCGGCCCGGCGAGTTCGTCGTGCTGCTGGGTCCCTCGGGCTGCGGCAAGAGCACCTTGCTGTACCTGCTGGCCGGGCTGGAGCAGGCCACGCGCGGCCAGCTGCTCAGCGCGGGCCGGCCCATCACCGGCACCAGCCCCGAGCGCGGCATGATCTTCCAGGACGCGGCGCTGTTTCCCTGGCTGGACATCCTGGGCAACGTGGCCTACGGCCTGGCGCTGCAGGGCGTGGCCCGCGCCGAGCGCGAGGCGACGGCGCGGGCATTGATCGCGCGCGTGGGCCTGGCCGGCTTCGAGCACAAGCGCCCGTCCGAACTGTCGGGCGGCATGCGCCAGCGCGCGGCCATGGCGCGGGCGCTGGCACTGTCGCCCAAGGTGCTGATGCTGGACGAGCCGTTCGCCGCGCTGGACATCCAGACGCGCGCCAAGATGCAGAACTACCTGCTGGACCTGTGGCGCCAGAGCGGTGCCCGGCCGGCCGGGGCCGACGGCGCAGAGAGCGCGGAAGGCGGCACCTCCATGCTGCTGGTCACGCATTCGATCGAGGAGGCCATCGGTCTGGCGGACCGCATCCTTGTGTTCACGGCCCGGCCGGGCCGCGTCAAGGAGATCGTGCCGGTCGACCTGCCGCGCCCGCGCAATCCGCGCGACGCGGCCTTCCATGCGCTGCACGACCGTCTGGCCGAGCTGCTGGCCGACGAGGTGGACCGCGCGTTCGCCGAGCAGGAGGCCGCCGTCCGATGACCGCTACCGCCCCCCCGCGCAGCCCGCCCGCCGGCCGGCTGCTGATCGAGCGTGCGCGCGTGCTCAGCCTGGACGCGCAGGACCGCGAATGGCCCGAGGCCGACATCCTGGTCGCAGGCGGCCGCATCGAGGCCATCGGCCCGGCGCTGCCGGTTCCGCCCGGCACGCCGCGCCTGGACGCGCAGGGCCTGCTGGCCATGCCGGGCCTCGTCAACGCGCACTTCCACTCGCCGGGCAACCTCATGCGCGGCCAGCTCGACGGCCTGCCGCTGGAGCTGTTCATGCTGTACGAGGTGCCGCCGCTGGCCGGCAGCGGGGATGGCCAGCGCATGGCCTACCTGCGCACGCTGATGGGCGCGCTGGAGATGCTCGAGCGCGGCATCACCAGCGTGCACGACGACGCCTACCACGTGCCGCAGGCGACCGTGGAGAGCATCGACACCGTGATGCAGGCCTATGCCGACGCCGGCATCCGCGCCACCGTGGCGATCGACCAGCCCAACGTCGTGGAGTACGACAAGTTCCCCTACCTGCGCGAGCTGCTGCCCGACGGCATGCGCGCCGAGATGCGGCAGGCGCCGCTGCAGACGCAGGAGGAACTGCTGGCGCTGTACGACCGCCTGCTCAGCCGCTGGCACGGGGCCGAGCACGGGCGGCTCGCGGCGGCCGTGTCGTGCTCGGCGCCGCAGCGCGTGACCCTGCCTTACCTGCAGGCGCTGGGCGAACTCAGCCGGCGCCACGACCTGCCCTACAACCTGCACGTGTTGGAAACCAAGCTGCAGCGCGCGACCGGGCAGGAGCGCTTCGGCCGCTCGCTGCTGCGCCATGTGCACGAGGCCGGCGTGCTGGACGAGCGCTGCCAGGTCATCCATGCGATCTGGATCGACGAGGACGACATCGGCCTGCTGGCCGACAGCGGCGCCGTCGTCGCGCACAACCCGGTCTGCAACCTGCGCCTGGGCAGCGGCGTGATGCCCTGGCGCGCACTGCACGACGCCGGCGTGCCCGTGGCCATCGGCACCGACGAGCTGTGCACGGACGACACGGCCAACGTCTGGCTGGCCGGCAAGATGGCCGGGCTGGTCCACAACCTGTCCAGCGCCGACCCGGCACGGTGGCCGCGCCACGCCGAGGTGCTGCGCGCGATGACGGCCGGCGGCGCGCGGGCGCTGCGCCGCGCCGGCCAGCTCGGCGTGCTGCGCCCCGGGGCGCTGGCCGACATCGCGCTGCTCGACCTCGACCGGTGGGCCTTCACGCCCTGCAACGACCTGCGCCGCCAGCTGGTCTACAGCGAGGACGGCAGTTCGGTGCGGCATGTGCTCGTGAACGGCGAGCTGGTGGTGCGCGACGGCCGGCACCAGCGCATCGACACGCGCGCCATCCGCGAGGAGATCCGCGCCCTGCTGCCGGCCATCCAGTCGCAATGGGCGGCCACGCACGCGGCGGCCGAGCGCCTGTGGCCGTACTACGCGGCCATGCTGGACAAGGCGCACGCGCAACCCAGCGGGCTGGTGCGGCGGCTGGTGGCGGGGGACTGAGGCTCGGGAAGCCGGACGCGCAGTCGGCAGCAAGCACCGCCCGTGTGGCTTGACGCCGGTCAGGCTACGATGGCCGCCGCTGGATTTCTAGGCAGGCGGACCATGACAAACACAAGATCGCTGCTGCTGGCATGCGTGCTCGCCTGCATGGCCTGGCTTTCGGGCTGCGCGTCGCTGCCCGCGCGGCAGCCGCCGCCCGCGGCCTACGCGCTGTCCGACGTGGACGCCACCGCCCTGGCCCGCCTGGCCGCCGCCAGCACGCCGGCCGGGTCCACGGGCAAGTCGGGCCTGCGCATGCTGCCCGAAGGCCCGTTCTCACTCGATGCGCGGCTGTCGCTGGCCGCGGCAGCCCAGAAGTCGCTGGACCTGCAGTACTACCAGCTGCAGAGCGACAGCGTGGGCTTTCGCCTGCTGCGTGCCGTGCGCGACGCGGCCGCACGCGGCGTGCGCGTGCGCCTGCTGGTCGACGACTTCTACACCGCCGGGCAGGACGAGCTGTTCGGCGCGCTCGACGCCTACCCGAACGTCGAGGTGCGGCTGTTCAACCCGCTGCCCGAGCGCAAGGGCTCCTTCCTGGGCCGCTTCATCGGCTCGGCGTCGGCGTTCTCGCGCATCAACCACCGCATGCACAACAAGCTGTTCATCGCCGACAACAGCATCTCGGTGGCCGGTGGCCGCAACATCGGCGACGAATACTTCATGCAGAGCGAGACGGCCAACTTCATCGACGCCGATGTGCTGGCCACCGGGCCGGTGGTGCGCGAGCAGTCGGCCGCGTTCGATTTGTACTGGAACAGCGCGCACGTCTGGCCCATCGCGCAGGTGGTGCCGCCCTACCTGGCGCCCGAGCGTGCGCGCGAGCGCTTCGACGAGATCGTCGGCGCGCCGCCGCCCGACATCGCGGTGCGCTCGCAGGACGCGCTGGGCAAGACCGCCGTGCGCCAGCAGCTGGCCGAGGGACGGCTGGACCTGATGTTCGCCAAGGCCACGGTGCTGGTGGACGATCCCGACAAGATCACGCGGACCCATGCCGACGAGCGGCTGGCCGGCAGCGTGA
The DNA here is from genome assembly GCF_001422445.1 of Pseudorhodoferax sp. Leaf274. Taxonomy (GTDB): domain Bacteria; phylum Pseudomonadota; class Gammaproteobacteria; order Burkholderiales; family Burkholderiaceae_C; genus Pseudorhodoferax. The sequence goes on along the minus strand of NZ_LMNA01000025.1, from coordinate 306,607 downwards.
CGCTGCGGGTGATGGAACTCATGGATTCGGCGCGCTCGCAGGTGCTGATCATCTCGCCGTACTTCATCCCGGGCCGGATCGGCATGCAGCGCCTGGGCCGGGCGGTGGGCAACGGCGTGAAGGTGACGATCTACACCAACTCGCTGAGCTCCACCGACGAGCCGCTGGTCTACCTGGGCTATGCGCGCTACCGCGACGATCTGCTCAAGCTGGGCTTCGAGATCTACGAGGTGGCGCCGCACCTGGGCAGCGCGACCCACCTGGGTGCGTTCGGCAGCTCGATCTCGCGGCTGCACGCCAAGATCTCGGTGGTCGACGACGACCGCATCTTCGTCGGCTCGATGAACCTGGACAGCCGCTCGGCCCGCATCAACACCGAGATCGGCCTGGTGGTGGAGAGCGCCGAGGTGGTGCGCGAGTTCAAGCGCCTGATCCCGGCCCGGGGCTTCCAGTCGGCCTACCGGCTGCGCCTGTCCGACAGCGGCCGCGTGGAGTGGCTGGAGCCGCGCGAGGACGGCGGCTTCACCGTGCACACCGACAACCCCGGCACCAGCTGGATGGCCGAGATCTGGAACTGGCTGAGTTCGCTGTTCGTTGGCGAGGAGCAGCTGTAGCGCTGCCTGTCAGTGCCGGTGCCGGTGCGGTCGCAGTCGTCGCGGTCGACCGGATGCTGCGCCGGTCCGCGGCAGGGCCGCGTGGGTGCCAGAATCGGCCGCCCCCTATCCCGACACAGGCCGCAGAGCGCGACCGATGAGATGCCGTTCGCGTTCCAGACGCTCCAGCTGGCCGAGGTGGTGGCGTTCACCGCCGTCGACAACCGCCGCTCCGAAGCCGTGATGCAGCGCCTGGGCATGGTGCGGGATCCCGGTACCTTCCGCCACCCGGCGCTGCCGCAGGACCACCGGTTGTCGGCGCACTGCCTGTACCGGATTCGGGCGGGCGCTGCGCGCTAGCCGGGGCGGGCAGGGCGGTTGCCGGCCGGCCACGCTCGGCGCCGCACCGCTGCCCCTACACTTGCGGCCCGCGGCCGATCCCGGCGCCGCGGCATCGCTCCTGGCTACAGCTCCCGTGCCTCCCCCGATTCCTGACTCCAGTCCCGCGCCTGCCGTGCTGGCCCATGGCGCGCTCGGCGCGTTCGACCGCGTTCTGGCACGCAACGCGGGCCTGCGCGCCCGCGCGGGCCAGCGCCAGATGGCCGAATGCGTGGCCCAGACCTTCGCCAGCGCCACGCTGGGCCAGGCAGAAGACGGCGAGGAGCCCGAGCGTGCCATCGCGGTGATCGAGGCCGGCACGGGCGTGGGCAAGTCGCTGGCCTATGCCGCGCCGGCCATCGCGCTGGCGCTGGCGCGCAAGACGCGTGTGCTGATCTCCACCGCCACCGTGGCGCTGCAGGAGCAGCTCGTGCACAAGGACCTGCCGGCGCTGGCCGCCGCGATGGACGAGCCGTTCCGCTTCGCGCTGGCCAAGGGCCGCGGGCGCTACGTCTGCAAGCTCAAGCTCGCGCGCCAGGCCGGCGAGGAGGGCGGCGGCGAGGACGACCTGTTCGCCGACGAGCCCGGCGACGATGGCAGCGGCCTGCCGCCCGGCTCCGACGCCGAGCGCCAGGCCCGGCTGCAGTTCTACGGCGCGCTGTCCCGCAGCCTGGGCCGCGAGTGGGACGGCGACCGCGACAGCTTGGCCCAGCAGCCCGCGCCCGAGGCCTGGTGGCCCGTGGCGGCAGAGGCCAGCTCGTGCACGGGCAAGCACTGCCCGGTGTTCAACGGGTGCACCTACTTCGAGAAGCGGCGCGAGCTGGTCGGCGCCCAGGTCATCGTGGTCAACCACGACCTGCTGCTGGCCTCGCTGGGCGGGCGCAACCTGCCGGCGCTGGACAACGCCTTGCTGGTGCTCGACGAGGCCCACCACCTGCCATCGGTGGCGCTGGAGCGCTTCGCCTGCAGCATGGACCTGGCCGCCACCGCCTGGATCGAGACCCTGGGCGCCCGCTGCAAGCGCATCGGCAGCCTGATGCAGGTGAGCGAGGCGGCCGACGCACCGCGCCAGGCCACGCAGCTGCAGCAAAGCCTGCACGACCTGCAGCGGCTGGTGCTGGACGCCTACGCGGCCGAGTTCGCCGAGGCGCGCGAAGGCCCGGACGGCAGCCGCGTGCGCGTGCCCGAGGGCCGGCTACCCCAGGTGCTGCTGGAGCCCCTGGAACTGGTCTGCGCCATGGCCGACAGCTTCCTGGCCGCGCTGTCGGGCGTGGCCAAGACGCTGCGCGCGCAGATCCGCGACATGCCCGACGAGGCGCGCCGCCTGTCGGTGCTGTATGCCCAGCTGGGCATGCTCACGCCCCGGCTGGAGCAGGTGCACGCCACGGCGCAGCTGCTGCTGCAGGAGCAGCCGGCCACCGCCGCGCCGGTGGCCAAGTGGTTCAGCCTGCACGGCGGTGGCGTGCGCGGCCCGCGCGTGCGCGCCCACGCCAGCCATGTGCTGCCGGGCGGCAGCCTGCGCACGCAGCTGTGGAGCGGCGCGCGGGCGGTGGTGCTGAGCTCGGCCACGCTGCGCGCGGGCGATGCGTTCGACTTCTTCCTGCGCGAGGCGGGCCTGGCAGGCGACGAGGCCGTGACGACGTTGGCCGTGGCCAGCCCCTTCGACTACCCGCGCCAGGGCCGCTTCGTGGTGGTGGAGACGCGCGCCGACCCCAAGGACGCGGCACGCTTCACGCCCGAGATGGTGGGCCTGCTGCTGGCCGACCTGGCCGAGGTGCGCCGCGGCGCGCTGGTGCTGTTCACCTCGCGCGAGCAGATGCGCCAGGCCGTGGCCGCATTGCCGGCCGCGCTGCGCGCGCTGGTGCTGGTGCAGGGCGAGCTGCCGCGCACCGTGCTGCTGGAGCGGCACCGCGCGGCGGTGGCGGCGGGCGGCCCGTCCATCGTGTTCGGCCTGCAGTCCTTCGGCGAGGGCATGGACCTGCCCGGCGCGCAGTGCGAGCAGCTGTTCATCACCAAGCTGCCCTTCGCCTCGCCCGACGACCCGGTCGGCGAGACGCGCGCGGCCTGGCTGCGCAGCAACGGCCGCGATGCCTTCAGCGAACTGGTGCTGCCGGCCACGGCGATGCGGCTGGCGCAATGGGCCGGCCGCGCCATCCGCACCGAGGACGACCAGTGCAGCATCCACTGCTACGACCGGCGCCTGGCCGGCACGGCCTTCGGCCGCCGGCTGCTGGCCGCGCTGCCGCCGTTTGCGCGCTGGCGCCGCGATGCGAAGGGGCGCATGCACGCGCTGGAGTGAGCGCCGCGCCGGGCCGCTCCAAGCAAGCTCGCTCCCGCCCGGCGCGACAGGCCGTAGGCCGAAGGGTGCCCCAGTGACCTCACGCGCTGCGCCGCGCGAACAGCAGCAGCGCGCCCATCAACGCGAACAGCCCGCCGCACACGCGGTTGATCCAGCGCGCCGGCCCGCTGCGCGACAGCCAGGGCGCCAGCCGCGCCACGCCCAGCGCGCACGCGGTGAGCACGCTGAACTCGATCAGCATGAAGCTCAGCGCGAGCAACGCGAGTTGCGGCAGCATGGGCGCGGCCGGGTTCAGGAACTGCGGGAAGAACGCCGCGAAGAACAGCAGCGCCTTGGGATTGCTGGCGCCGACCAGGAAGCCCTGCAGATAGGACGAGCGGCGCGAGGGCCCGGCCGCCGCCTCCACCTGCAGCGCGGGTGCCGGGCTGCGCAAGGTCTTGATGCCCAGCCAGACGAGGTAGGCCGCGCCCACCGCCTTGGCCACGAGGAAGGCGGTGTCGGAGGCGGCCAGCAGCGCCCCCAGGCCCAGCGCCGACAGCAGCATCACGCACAGCACGGCCGTCACCGAGCCGGCCACGCTGGTCAGCGCGGCGCGCGGGCCGTGGTGGAGCGCGCGCGTCATGCACATCAGCATGGTGGGGCCAGGCGTCAGGACCAGCAGCAGCACGGCGGCCAGGTAGAGCAGGTAGGACGAGAGGGTCATGGTGTCACGCCAGGGCCAGTGCCAGCCAGCTGCGGCACCAGGCGATGCCGGCCGCTTCCGCATCTTCCTCGCCGCTGGCGTCGTGCGTGAAGACCTCGCCGATGCGGCGCGCGCCCAGGTCCTGCAGCGCGGCGTCGAACTTCAGGCCGCCTTCGGCAAAGGTGGCGGCATGGGCACCGGCATCGCCGAGCGCGATGAGGCCGTAGCGCACCGCGCCCAGGTAGCGCGGCTCGTTCAGCAGCGAGGCATACAGCGCCTGCGCGTTGTCCGGCACGTCGCCCGCGCCGGTGGTGGAGGTGCAGACGAGGAACAGCGCGCCCTGCTCGAACACGCCGATGTCCAGCCCGTCCATGGGATCGACGGCAATGTTTGGCACGAGGTCGGTGCAGTCCAGCTGGATGGCCTGGGCCACGGACATGGCGTTGCCGGTGACGGTGCCGACAAGGATCTTCAGTTGCATGTGCGGAGCATAGCCGCGCGGCAGCGCCTCCCAGGCGCCCGTGCTCACGCGGCCCGCACGGTCCGGTGCAGCGCGCGGATCAGGTCGGATTGCGTGATCACGCCGACCACGCGGCGTTCCTCGTCGAGCACCGGGATGTGGTGGTGCCCGGCCTCGGAGAACAGCGGCAGCAGTTCGCTGATGTAGCGGTCGGCGCTGGCGATGCGCACCTGGCGCGTCATGATCTGGCCCACCACGTGCGGCTTGTCGTCGTGCGACAGCCCGCTGGCGCGGATCAGGCTGCGCAGCCGCGCGCCCAGGCCGTCGATGGACGCGAAGTCCGCATGCTTCATGAAGTCGGCCACGGTCACGATGCCGGCGATGCGCTGCGCGCGGTCGGTCACAGGCAGGGCCTTGATGCGGCGTTCGCGCATCAATTGCCAGGCCTCGTCCAGCGCGCAGCCGAACGGCACCGTCAGCGGCGGCGTGGACATCACGTCGCGGCAGCGCAGTTCGCCGAACTTGCGTTCGTAGGCCGCGGCCTCGGCGAATTGCAGCAGCCGTTCCAGGTCGTGCCGGCTGATGTCCAGCACCTGGTCGTAATGCGCCAATGCCGCGTCCAGATCTGCCGCCGAGAAGCGGGCCGGCGCGCCGGTGGCTGCCGCCGGGCGCAGGGGCACGGTGTGCGGGTAGGCGCGCCCCGTGAGCCGGTTGTAGGCCACGCCCACCAGCACGATGACCAGCGTGTCCACGAACACCGGCGACAGCGCGAAGCCGGGCTCCACGCCCGACAGCGCAGCCAGCAGCGCGGTGGCGCCTCCGGGCGGGTGCAGGCAGCGCAGCGCGAACATCGCCGCGATCGCCAGCCCCACGGCCACCGGCGCGGCCAGGCCCAGGTCGCCGGCGTAGCGTGCGCACAGCGCGCCCACCAGGGCCGATACCGTGTTGCCGGCGATGGCCGGCCAGGGCTGCGCGAGCGGACTGGCCGGCACGGCGAACACCAGCACCGCCGTGGCGCCCATGGGCGCGATCAGCCCCAACGCCGGCAGGCCGGGCGCCAGCGCATGCGCCACCAGCGACGCGACCAGGATGCCAACCGCGCTGCCCAGTGCGGCGCGGCCGATCTCGCGCGGGCTCACGCGGCCACCGGCCACGAGGCCGGTGGTCCACACGCCGTGCGCGATGGCGCGCAGGCGGGCGAGCAGGGTGAGGAAGGCGGAGGGTTTCAAGCGCAATGCCGGCCGATGCGGCCCATGGCAAAGGGCGCAAAGGGCGGCGATCCTATCATGTTGTGATGTTTTCAGGCGATGGCGGCGCCGCGCGCGGCCAGCAGTTCGCGCAGCAGCGCGCGGTGGCAGAGTTCCTCGTGCTCGCAGTAGCAGCCCACCGAGAGATCGGCGCCGTGCGACAGGGCCGCCAGCAGATCCAGGTTGCGGCTGGCCTCGGGGGTGTTCATCTCGCGCAGGTATCGCTTGCGAAAGCCGGCCCATTGCTTCAAGTCGCCCGAGGACTGGGCGGCCTGCCCCAGCGCCATCGTTTCGGCGCTGGGCGCGAGGTTGGGGTACCAGCAGTCGTACCAATCCTGCGTGGCGAACTGCGATCTGGGCACCCCGCGCGGTGGCCGGCGCACCGTACCGATGCGCAGCCCTTCGCCAGGCGCACGCGGGGAACCGAGGCGGACGACGCGGATGCCCATGTTGTTTTGTCTCCCGCGGCCAGAACGGCCCGATGCCGAGGTTAGAATGCCGCCCTTCGGAGCGTAGCGCAGTCTGGTAGCGCATCTGGTTTGGGACCAGAGGGTCGAAGGTTCGAATCCTTTCGCTCCGACCACATTCGCGGGGGTTGGCAGGTCAAGATCTGCCGACCCCTTCTTCTTTTGCGCGGCCTGTGCTCGACATCCTGCTTGAGCTCGACGTGTTGCCAACCCGGCGCAGGTGGCCCGGTCCATCTGCGGCTGAAGCTGCCGGCCGCGCCCAGGCATTCCAACGTAGCGGGCGTGTGGCACTCTACGGCCGCATGCAGACCCCGATGACGGCGCTGGGACGGAACGTATGAAGTGCATGGGACTGGATCCCAGCCGGGCGCTTCCGATCACCAGCGGCGCGACGGCACAGACGGTCAGCCTCTACCAGTGGCTGGACACGGCGCGACAGCACTACCGTTATGCGCTCGGCGTGAACGATCATCTCGCGGGCATGCCTGCGCAGAATGCCAGGCCCACGCTCACTGGCTCTCTGGCGAACTTCCAGGCTGTGACGGGCCGCTATCCCGGCGTGGTCGGCCTGGAATACCAGGATCCGCAGTGGGCGACGCGCTGGGGGCAGGATGCGACGGATTTCTTGCGCGACCTGATCATCGGGGCCCACGCCAAGGGCTCCATCATTGCGCTGCACAACCACCCCGGCAACCCAGTCCGTGGCGCGATGTCGCGTGCAGGTCAGACCAGCCCGGCGCCCAGCCCGTCTGATCCGGGCTATTTCGGTGACCGCACCGGCGCACCGCTGGCCGCCATCAAGACGGGCGGAGCGCAAGAGGCGCAGTTCCTCGCCTTCCTCGACCGGCTTGCCACGTTCTTGGCCACGCTGGTGGATGCCAAAGGCCGAAAGATTCCCGTCGTGGTGCGGATGTTCCACGAGGTCACAGGCGACTGGTTCTGGTGGAACGGTGTCGACCGTGCGGCCGACTTCATCGTGGTCTGGCGCAAGATGGTCGACTACCTGCGCACCACGAAGGGCGTCACGAATGCCCTGTACTGCTGGAATGTGGACGCAAGCACGGGCGTGGATCCCCAACAGTTTTGGCCTGGCCCGTCGTATGTGGACATCGTCTCGATGGACACCTATGACAACCGCGGCAGTGGAGACATTTCGCTTCTGGGCGCAAGCGGGATGCCGCTCAAGTGCTGGACGGCCATCGTGGCGCTGTCCGCGGCGCACGGCAAGCCTCTGTGCATTCCCGAATTGGGCTACCAGTACGGCAACAACGTGACGGACATTTGGGACGTGAAAACGGGCCGCTACCTGCCGACGGCGTTCTTCCAATCAGCCTTTGCCGCAATGTGGCCCGCACCGTATGGACCTGCCGTGTCGGACACTGCTGCCGTGAAAGCCAGCCTTTCTGCGATGGCGGCCAGCCCTTACGCCATGACCGCCGAACGGCTGACCTGCATCTGCGGCTGACCGCAGCAGTCGGCTCGACCCTCCGCCGCTTCGCAGACATAATCGCCGCCCGCACGGCGCGCCTCTTGCGGCGCGGCGCTGAAACCGGAGGAGACCTTCATGGCAGACAAGCTCAGCGAAGCAGCGTGGACCGGCTTTACCAAGAAGAACAAGCTCGACCTGGACGACGGCGCGCTGGTCAAGGCGCTGGCCCGTTTCGACAAGAGCGACGAGGGCAAGCCCGAGCCCCGTTCCCAAGCCCTCGAGGACGTCGTCGACCTGTTGAAGAAGCAGGTCGTGGCGCAGTCCAAGCGCAAGAAGGAGCTTGGCGACAAGATCTTCGGCGAGGTCAAGGACAAGCTCTATGCGCTGCTCGGGTCGGCGGAGGCCGAACTGAAGAAGACCCAGGCCACAACGCGGGCCTCGGCCGAGGCGGACGACGATGAGGAGAGCCCTGCGCTGCTCACCTCCAAGATGATTCCGCTGATCCGCGAACTGCGCAAAGGCGAGGCCGTGATGCAGTCGCTGATCGCGACGACCGGCAAGGAGACCGTGGTGCTGCTGTCCCGGCGCGCGATCTCGCCCGCGCGCGGCAAGCTGCTGAAGGAGCAGATGCACAACGCCAGCGGCCTGAAATTCATCCGCGGCGAGTGCACTTACGAAGCCAATGCGCTGACCTTCATCGTGCAGGCGTCCGCCGGCGGGCTGGCCCGCAAGATCAAGGCCGCGCTGCTGCAACAGACCGCGCTGCGGCTGGCGGTGCGGGTGCGTGGCGAAGACGGGGACGATGCCGACGAAGAGCAAGGCCACGCCGACGGCGAAGGCCAGGGCGACGCCCCGCAGGGCCAGGGCAGCGCCGGCGCCGACGCCGGCCCCGACACACCGGCCCCGACCCCGCCCGACGCGCCTTCGTCCGCGCAGCTGGCTTACGACCAGCGCCTGGGCCAGGTGCAGGAGCCGCTGCGGCAGGCGTTGGCGGGCCAGCACCCCGAGGCCACCAAGCTGCGCGCCTTGATCGGCTTTGCGAGCGAGAAGGCCGCGGCCAAGGACTATGCGGCCGCCACGCAAGCCCTGGAGCATCTGCACAAGCTGCTCGATGCGCCTGCTGGCGTCGCGAAGGAAGGCGGTGCCAAGGTCGATGCGGGTGCCGCGTTCAACGCCCGCCTGGCCGCGCTGCTGCCGCGCATCAAGGAAGCGATGGCCGCGGCCGGGCCGGCGGGGCAGGACATCAAGCTCAAGACGAGCGAGGCCGGTGCGCTGGCGCGCAAGGGCGATCACGCGGCAGCGCAGTCGCTGCTGGATGCCGTGGAGGCGGCGCTGGAGTCGCTCCCGGCGGGCGGCCCAGCGGGCCCTTCGGGGGCTGCGGTCAAGGCCGCTGCCAAGGCCTGCCTGGAGACCTGGCTGCAGGCCAAGGAGGCCGCCGACGTGGGCCTGTCGCGGCTGCAGTCGGCGCTCAAGTCCGCTGGCGACCCGGCCCTGCAACGCATTGCCGAGTACGGGCTGGCCGGCGTCAGCCGCGGCCTGCAGGTGGGGCTGCGGGTGGCGCTGCAGGAGTTCGCACTCGCGACCGACCGCGACAAGCAGGCGCCTGCCGCGCAGCGCCTGCGTGCCAGCGTGGGCGATTTCCGGCGCTTCCTGGCCACCGACCCGGCGGTGCAGCTGTGCGATGAGAACCCCTTCGACATCAGCGTCGAGCTGCGCCCGACCCTGGGCGCCGCGCTCCGGCGCATCGACGAACAGCTCGACGCATTGCAGTGAGCAACGAGCGCGCAGGACGCGCTTGCAACGGCCCGGCACAGCCGGTTCCACAGGGCAGGGGCGGTCAACGGCACCGCCGGCCATGCCGGTTCAAGAGACACAGGAGTGATGCATGGCCAAATTGAGCCTGGAGGCCTGGACCCTCGCCTTCTACCAGGTGATGAAGGAAACACCGCCGGTCAGCCCCAAGATCATCAAGAACGCCAGCGCCAGCCTGGGCCGGCAGCAGGCCGAGACGGGCAAGGCGATCCGGCAGGCCGAGGACAAGGCCAAGCATGCCGGCCATGTGGCAGAGGACGCCGAGTCCAAGCGCTACGCCGCGGGCGTCGAGCGCGACGAGATCTTCCAGAAGACCCTGACGGTGGAAGGCCGTGCATCGGCGCAGCGCGACTACGAGGCGGCGGTCCGCCGGGCCGAGGAGGCCAGCCAGGCCTTCAAGGAGGCGAAGTCGGCGGTCAAGGTGCTGAAATTCCAGTCGGAGGGGCTGGCGCAGCAGATCCAGGACCTCGAAGAGCGCAAGAAGAGCGGCGACTTCGAGGGCCTGCAGGGCGAGCTCGAGAAGGTGATGACGCAGGCGCGGCTCGAGCAGCGGCTGGAGCTGGAGAACCAGAAGGTGGGCGACGCCGAAGAAAAGGTCGCCAACCTGAAGAACCTGCTGCACGAAGCCACCGCACGGCACGACGTGCGCGAGGCCGAGAGCCTGAAGGGCGACCTGGCGTCGCGGCAGGAGATCCTGGAGGCCTACCTGCTCCAGCGCGAGGCGGTGCTGGCGCTGATGCCGGGCTACGAGATCGCGCCGGTCGCACCGAACCAGCACGGCAAGCTGGAGGAGCAGGCCAAATCGCTGCAGGGCGCGAGCAAGGTGGCCCAGGAGACCGCGCAGGCCCAGCAGGTCGAGGTCGGCACGCGCAAGGAGGGCGTGGCGCACGCGCAGGCCCTGCTGGAGGAGGCCGCCGCCAACGACCCGGCGCTCAAGGACGCGCAGTCGGCGCTGGTCCAGGCGCGCAAGGCGCTGGGCGAGCGGGAGAGCGAGCTCCTGCAGGTCGAGGAGGAAGTCCAGGGGCTCGGGGAGGTGTACGCCAGGCACCAGGCCCTGGTCGACCGCTACGCCGCCGGCGCCAAGGATGCACCCGGAGGCGAAGAGATCGACGCCTCGCTGGATGTGCTGGAGAAATACACCGTCCCGATCGCCGACGCCAGGGGGCGGCTGCGTGGCCGGCAGGATGCGCTGCGCAACGCCGGGATCGACGTGGGCAAGCGGCTCGCGGCCCTGGCCGATGCCATCGACGAGCGCCTGCGCACGTCCGGTGCCGATCCCGCGCTGGTGCAGGCGCAGAAGGCACTGGACGAAGCCGACGCCGAACTGCGCCGGGCGGCCCAGGCACTGCGCGAGGCCGACGCCCAGGCCCTGGCGCTGGCCGGCCAGGCCGACGAGGCCGCGCGCCGCCTGCAGGTGGTGCAGACACTGCCCAAGGCCACCACCGCGGCGCAGGAGCTGACCGAAGCGCTGAAGGGCGTCGAGGACGTGCCGATCTGGGAGGGCAGCAAGGCGCTGCTCGAGAAGCTGGGCAAGGCCAACTACGACCGGCTCTACACGCTGAGCCAGAAGCTGATCAACGACTTCCAGAAGCTGGTCGACAACGGCGCCACGATGGAAGAGCTGCAGGCCGTCTACAAGGGCGTGCCCGAGCTCTGGCTGCCGCCGCGCTTCCGCGAGGAGGAGAAGAACTGGGTCGCGATGCGCGGCCTGCTGGACGAGGAGACGATGGACGGTTTCCGCAAGGAAACCTCGACCCGGTTGGCCGCGGTCGACGAGAAGATCGAATTGTTCAAGAGCAAGCTGGAAAGCGGCGAGGGCCTGTTCGGCAAGATCAAGGAAGGTGTCGAGTACGGCGAGAAGGGCCCCGAGATCGTCAAGCACATCGCAGAGAAGCTGAAGTCGACCAAGGAGCTGTCGGAGAAATTCGAGCAGGCGCTGAGCCTGGCCGGCAAGCTGGCCACGGTGCTCGGCGCGCCGCTCAAGGCCATCGAGACGGGCGGCAAGGCGATGGAGACCGAGGATCCCGTCGAGGCCTTGATGCTGCAGGACGAGTTCATGGCCTCGCTGGGCGACCTGCTGGGCGGGCTGACCGGCTCGGCCAAGGACATGAAGGCCATGGACATCGGCGGCGTGGTGGTCAAGCAGATCTCCGCGCTGCTGCCGGGCATCGGCGTGGCGGTGAGCTTCGGCGAGGTGATGAAGGGCATGGTCGACTCGGCCGCGCGCATCGAGGAATCGGTGCGCGATGCCGAATCGCACGAGCAGGCGGTCGAAGGCAAGCACCGCGGCGAGGCCGCCATCGCGCAGTTCGCCCGCCGCGACAAGCACCTGGCGGCGCGTGCCGCCACCAAGACCGGCGTCGCGATGGTCAAGGCCGCGGCCGGCGTGGTCGACCTCACCGGGGTCGGCGTGGTGGCCAGCACGGCGATGAAGGGCGTGGCCACGGGCGTCGGCGCGGTGCAGGGCGTCGGCGAGCAGATCGTCGACCGCGGCGAGGGCGAGCAGGCGCGGGCCCTGCTCGAACGCGCGCAGGCCGGCGACGGCGGCGCGCGCTCGGAGCTGTTCCGCTTCCACCCGCGCTACGCCAAGGGCATCCTCGCCATCATGGCCAGCGAGGGCGACGCGCTGGCGCTGCAGGTGCTGAGCACCCATGGCCTCGACGAATCGATGATCCGGCGCAGCTCGCCGAAGATCGTCAAGCGTTACCTCATGAAGAAGTTCGGCGAGAGCGACGTTCCGCCCTCGTGGAGCAGTGCCCGCGATGCGGCCGCCGAGAAACTCAGGACGGTGGCCGGGCTGTTCGAGCGCATCGACGGCTTCTTCGGCAACGTGGCCGACAAGCTGCTCAAGACGTTCGACGGCAACGACCTCGTGCGCGCCCAGGCCAGCCTCAGCGACCTGGCCTACCAGCTGGACACGCAGGCCGACGTGGGCACGGCAGCCAGCGCCTTCGTCGACGTGCGGATGCGCCGCGACGCTCTGGCCGAGAAGGCCACCGACGGGCAGGCCCAGGAGCTCGAGGTGCTGGACGGCGCGCTGGCCGACGAGCGCAAGAAGATCGCCAAGCTGCGCGCGGCGGTGCTGGCAAGCCTGGGCAACGTGCGCACGGTGCTTGCAGACATCCTCAAGCAGCCCGCCGGCGGCCTGCGCGACAAGGCCGAAGGCGCGGCCCGGCAGGTGCTGCGCGAACATCTGCAGCGCGTGGACCGGCTGGCGGCGCTCGGTTGAGGCGCAGGCCGGCCGGCGCGGCCCAGGGGCGCTACCGGTGTGGCCACCGCCGGGCCGCCCCGGCCGGCCTGGCGCGTCGTCAGTCCGGCTTGCGCGCCGTGTACTCGGAGAACACGCCCAGCTCGGTGTGGCGTTGCACCTGCTCGAAACCCGCCTCGCGCAGCGCGGCCAGCACCGAGGCGGGCGCGATGCAGGCGTCGATCGTGTCCCAGTAGTAGCGCCACAGCTCGGCCGTGTCGCGCCGGCGGCCCACCACCCGTGCCACCAGCGGCACGAAGGCGCGCATGTAGGCCCGCAGCAGGGCGCGGCCGCCGCGGTGCTCGGGGCGCGTGATCTCCAGGATCAGCAGGCGCCCGCCCGGGCGCAGCACGCGGTGGAATTCGGCGAAGGCCGCATGCACATCGCCGATGTGGCGCAGGGCATAGCCCATGCTCAGGAAGTCGTGGCTGCCATCGGGCTGCGGCAGGGCCTCGGCACGGCCCTGGAGCAGCTGCACGTTGGGCAGGCGGACTTCGCCCATCATCCCCGGGCTGGGGTCGACGCCGACCAGGCGGCCCTCCAGCCCGATCAGCTGCAGGGCTTCGCGCGCAACGAGCCCGGTGCCGATGCCGACGTCCAGCACGCGCGCGCCGCTGCCCAGTCCTGCGCGCTGCAAGGCCGAGCGCCGGTACCACGGGCCGGTGCCGAGTGCCAGCAGGCGCTCGATGCGGTCGTAGTCGCCCGCGGTCGCGTCGAAGATGCGGCGCAGGTAGCGGTCGCGTTCGGATTCGTCGGCGTAGTAGGCACGCAGCGGTGCGTGTGGCGCCAGTGCGCAAGGCCTCTGTCCTGTTGGGTTCATGCCGGCATTATTTTCGATGGCCCGCGTTGGCAGCCGTGACAGTTGGTAGCAGGCGGGCCGGGCAGGCCGCGCCGGAGGCGTCCGGAAAACCGTGGAAAATCGCCCGCTTCGGCATGGGGTCACCCACCCAGCCCCACAGCCCCACGGAGACCGCCTTGACCCATCCCCCCCAGCAACGCACGCGCGCCACGCTTGGCGCCCAGGCCTGATGCGCGTGCGTGCGCACCGACGCCTGCGGCATGTCGCCGCATGGGCCGCGGCCCTTCCTGCCGCTGTGCTGGCCGCCGAGCCCATCGGTGCCGGCCCCGGCGTCGACGATGGCCTGGCCGCGGGCCAGCGCCCGTTGTGGGAGCTGGGCCTGGGCGCCGCAGCGCTGCGCCTGCCGGACTACCGCGGCGCGGACCAGGGCCGCAACTACGTGCTGCCGCTGCCCTACATCGTCTACCGCGGCGACTGGCTCCGGGCCGACCGCGACGGCGCGCGCGCCGTGCTGCTGGACACCCCGCGCGTCAAGTTCGACCTGAGCCTGGCCGCCTCGGCACCCGCGCGCAGCAAGGACAACGCTGCCCGCCGCGGCATGCGCGACCTCAAGGCACTGGCCGAGATCGGCCCCAACCTCAACCTGGCGCTGGCGCGCTCGGCCCAGGACCGCTGGAAGCTGGACCTGCGCCTGCCGCTGCGTGCCGCCTTCACGCTGGAGAAGTCGCCGCGTTTCGCCGGCACCACCTTCTCGCCGCACCTGAACCTGGACCTGGCGAACGCCGCAGGCGGCTGGAATGTCGGCATGCTGACGGGACCGGTCTTCGGCGACCGCAGGAACCACGCCTACTTCTACGGCGTGGGCGCCGGCGACGCCACCGCGAGCCGCCCGGCCTACGAGGCGCGCGGCGGCTATGGCGGCTGGCAGGCGCTGGCCTCCACCTCGCGCCGCTTCGGCAACACCTGGGTCGGCGCCTTCGTGCGCTACGACCGGCTCGACGGCGCCGCGTTCGACGACAGCCCGCTGATGCGGCGCAAGTCGGCGCTGTCGGCCGGCCTGGGCGTGTCGTGGATCCTGGCCACCTCGTCCGAGCGGGTGGCGGCAAAGGATTGAGCGGGCCAGTGTCGAGAAATTCCTGGGAGTCGCCATGGCGGCGCGCCGCATGAGCATGCTGCGCCGTGTCTGGCAGTGCGCGCTGTTCTACCTGCTGCTTGCGCACCTGGGCGCCATGTCGCTGACATGGAACCTGGTGTGCCTGGTGCTGTATCCGCTGTTGCCGCGTGCCCATGGCACGGTGGTCGGCCGGGCGGCGATCTCGTCGGTCTACCGCGGCTTCTGGACCTGCGCGCAGTGGCTGGGCCTGATGCGCATCGACTACAAGGCGCTCGACGCGCTGTCGCGCGACCAGGGCCTGATCATCGCGGCCAACCACCCCTGCATGCTGGACGCGCTGCTGATCGTGGCGCGGGTGCCGCGCGGCATCTGCATCATGCGCGCCAGCCTGATGCGCAACCCCTTCCTGGGCGCGGGCGCGCGCATGGCGCGCTACATCCGCAACGACCCGCCGCGCGGCATGATCCGCGGCGCGGTGGACAACCTGCGTGCCGGCGGCCAGCTGGTGCTGTTCCCCGAAGGCACGCGCACGGTGGAGCCGCCGATCAACCCGTTCCGCCCCGGCATCACGCTCATGGCCCACATGGCGCGGGTGCCGATCCAGACCGTGTTCATCGAGACCAGCACCGGCTACCTGCGCAAGGGCTGGCCGATCTGGCGCGCGCCGCAGTTCCCGATGGCGTTCACGGTCCGGCTGGGCCAGCGCTTCGCACCCGAGGCAGACCACGCGGGGCTGCTCCAGCGGCTGGAACACTACTTTGCCGAGGAACTGCGCCCATGAACGCCGCCCGGCCACCCGACGGCGTTCGCGCCGAAGCCCGAGCGGGCGAAGGACTCCCGATGCCCACGCCTTCCACCAGCCATGTGCTGCTGATCCCCAGCTACAACACCGGCCCCAAGGTGTACGAGACCGTGGCCGCTGCGCGGGCGCACTGGAACCCGGTCTGGGTCGTGACCGACGGCAGCACGGACGGCACGCCGGCCGGCCTGCAGGCCATGGCCGCGCAGGACCCGGGCCTGCTCGTCATCGCGCTGCCGGCCAATGTCGGCAAGGGCGCGGCGCTGCTGCAGGGGCTCGGGCGGGCGCAGCAGGCCGGCTTCACCCACGCGCTGACCATGGACTCGGACGGCCAGCACCCGGCCGCGCTGGTCCCGGCATTCATGCAGGCCTCCATCGCGCGGCCCGAGACCATGGTGCTGGGCCGCCCGGTGTTCGACGCCTCGGCGCCGCTGCTGCGCGTGCGCGGGCGCCGCGTGTCGAACTGGTGGACCAATCTGGAGACGCTGGGCGCCGGCATCGACGATTCGCTGTACGGCTTCCGCGTCTACCCCATCGCCGACCTCGTGGCCGTGATGCGCCGCCAGCCCTGGATGCGCCGCTTCGACTTCGACACCGAGGCCGTGGTGCGCCTGGCCTGGCGCGGCGTCAAGCCCGTCAACCTGGCCGCGCCCGTCAAGTACCTGACGGCCGAGGAGGGCGGCGTCTCGCACTTCCGCTATGGCCGCGACAACGCGCTGCTGAGCTGGATGCACTTTCGGCTGATGCTCGAGTTCGTGGCGCGCCTGCCGCTGCTGGCCTGGCGCCGGGCCACGCGGCGCCCGCCGTTCCAGCCGTGACGGCGATGGCCGTTGCCGTCCGCCCGGATTGGCGGGCCGAGCTGGCGTACCGCGTGCGCAAGCTGTTCTGGCTCAAGCTGCTCGGCACCACGCTGTGGACCACGCTGTTCTTCGTGGGCTACTTCTACCTGCTGCGCCACCCCGCGTACGCCGTGACCGTGATGCCGCTGACCTGGGTCGACCGGGCGGTGCCGTTCCAGCCGGCCATGCTGTGGCCCTACCTGTCGCTGTGGTTCTACATCGGCATCGCGCCGGGCCTGCAGCGCGACTTCCGGCAGCTGCTGGTCTACGGCCTGTGGACCATGGTGCTGATGGGCGGCGGCCTGCTCATCTTCCACTTCTGGCCGACGGCCGTGCCGCCGCTGACGATCGACCGCGCGGGCCACCCGGGCTTCGCGCTGCTGGAGGGCGTGGACGGCAGCGGCAACGCCAGCCCGTCCATGCACGTGGCCTCGGCCGTGTTCACGGCCATGCGGGTGCACGCCGTGCTGCGCGAGATCGGCGCGCCGGCCACGCTGCGGCTGGCCAACGCGGTCTGGGCCGTGCTGATCGCCTGGTCGACCGTGGCGGTGCGCCAGCATGTGGCGCTGGACGTGCTGGGCGGGGCCATGCTGGGGCTGGCGGTCGCCGCGCTCTCGCTGCGCTGGCGTCCGGCCAGCAGCTATCATGCCGACCGCCCGTAGAACAACGCCATCCATGAGTTCCCTGCCTGCTCTCCAGGAGCTGATCCACAGCAAGTTCGGCATCGACGCCGCCACGCTGCAGCCCGACACCTCCATGCGCGAGTCGGGCTTCGATTCGCTGGCCCTGGTCGAATTCGTGTTCGCGGTCGAAGACCAGTTCGGCATTTCGGTGCCCGACGACAACACCAGCATCGACACGCTGGCCGAGTTCGCGGCCGTGGTCGACCGCCTGGTCGCCGACAAGCAGGCCGCCGCGTGAGCCTCGGGGTTGCCGTCACCGGCCTGGGCGTGGTCTCGCCCCACGGGCCGGACGCCGCAACCCTGTTCGATGCGCTGCTGCAGGGCCGCTCGGCCATCGCGCCCGTGTTCCCCGATCTCCCCAGGCCGGCCTGCGCCGCCACCGTGGACTTCGACCCGCTCGCGTACTTCACCAAGCTGCAGCTGACCGGCGTGGACCGCGTGAGCCAGCTGGCCGTGGCAGCGGCCGCGCGCGCGCTGCACGACGCCGGCGTGCCCGACACGCTGGACGGCCTGGACGCCGAGCGCGTGGGCGTCTATGCCGGTTGCGGCATGGGCGGCGCCGCCGCGCTGGAGGCCGCCTACCGCGGCAACGGCCGCGTGCCGCCGCTCACGATTCCGGCCTTCATGCCCAATGCGCCGGCCGCCCACGTGGCCATGCGCCACAAGGTGCTGGGGCCCGTGCTGACGTATTCCGTGGCCTGTGCCTCGTCGGCCGTGGCCATCGCCGAGGCCGCCGCCACCGTGCAGCGTGGCGAGCTCGACGTGGCCATCGCCGGCGGCAGCGAAGCCCTGGTCCTGCCCGGCGTGGTCATGGCCTGGCAGGCCATGCAGACCCTGGCCGGCTTCGAGCCCGGGGCCGCGGCCACGGCCGTGCGGCCGTTCGCGCGCGACCGCAGCGGCTTCGCGCTGGGCGAGGGCGCGGCCTTCGTGGTGCTCGAGTCGGCCGATCATGCGCGTGCCCGCGGCGCCCGCATCCATGCCCGGCTGGCGGGCTGGGGCCTGTCCAGCGATGCCACGCACCTGACCAAGCCCGACGCCGCCGGCCAGGCCCGCGCCTTGAACGCCGCGTTGCGCCGCGCCGGCCTTGCGCCGCGCGATGTCGGCTACTGCAATGCGCACGGCACGGCCACGCGCGCCGGCGATGTCGTCGAATGCGAGGCGCTGGCCCAGGTCTTCGGCGATGCGCTGCCCGCCCTGGCCGTGAGTTCCACCAAGGCCTTGCACGGCCACCTGCTGGGCGCCGCCGGCGCGCTGGAGGCCGTGGTCACGGTGCAGGCGCTGGCGCAGCGCCGCCTTCCGCCCAATGCCCACTGTGGCGAGCCCGACCCGCAATGCCGCGTGCCGCTGGTGCCGGCCGGCGGGGCTGCAGCGCCGCAGCTGTCGGCGGCGATCAGCAACTCGTTTGCGTTCGGCGGCACCAACGCGGTGCTGCTGTTCACGCAGGACTGAGTTCGGGAAAAAGCAGGTCTTGCGCAGCGGGCGCGGCCGTGCGCTGCGCCATCACGGCGCGCAAGGCGTCGCTGGGCAGGCCTGGATGCCGGCGCAGCGCCCGGTCGATCAACTGCGCCGCCAGCTGGTGCAGCAGCTGCAGGTTGGCCTGCAGCCGGGCCTCGAACTGCGCGGCGTCCAGCTGGTCCGTCAGGCCGCGGTTGAGTTCGGCGAACCAGTCCAGGCTGGCCTGGTCCAGCATGCGGCGCGGGCGCGCGCCGTCGTCCACGGCGCCCCAGGCGCGCAGGAAGTCCTGCACCGCCACGTTCAGGCGGTGCGACCAGGCCAGCGGCTCCTGCAGCCGCGCCATGGCCTGCACGTCCACCAGCCGGTTCTGGAAGAACAGCTGGCACATCACGCCCCAGTAGAAGGTGTAGTCCCACAGCACCTTGAGCGGCATCACCTCGGCGCTGTGGAACAGCGGGTACTGGCCCGTGTAGATCGGCAGCATGGCCTCGTACAGCGAGAAGTAGATGCGCTCGTACATGGGCGCCAGCATGCCGACCGGGGCCTTGGCACGGTCGCGCTCGACCATCTCGGTCACGAAGGTGTTGGAGACCGCGATGAAGTCGCCGCCCGGCGAATAGAACGGGTCCAGGAACAGCCCGGCCTCGCCGGTCAGCGCCCAGCGGTCGCTGCCGCTCCAGACCTTCTTGCAGCCGTACGAGAAGCGCTTGAAGAACGCGAAGTCCTGCAGCCCGTCGCGCTTGGCGTCGAGGTCGGCATGTAGCTGCGGCTGGTGCACGCGCAGCCAGTCCATCGCCTTGTCGAAGCTGTTCATGCCCTCGATGGGGTGCAGCGCCGGATCGGCCACGATGCCGACCGAATGCGAGCCCGAGGCCAACGGGATCAGCCACACCCAATACCCGGCGCCGACCAGGTGGTTGGTCGACAGCCAGCGGTTGGGCGGGTTGCAGCGGGCCAGCCATGCGGCGTCCTGCGTCCATTCGGCCACGTCCACGCGGCGGTCGATGCGGAACCAGACGGCGTGGGCGGCGTGGTCGTTGGGCTGGGCCAGGTCGAGCCGGCGCTTGACGAGGCCGGCGCGCCCGCTGGCGTCCACCAGCCAGTCGGCCGTGGCCTCGTGCGTGCTGCCGCCGTGCGCGTAGCGCACCTGGTGGCGCGCGCCCTTGCTGCCCAGCGTGAAGTCGTGCACGAGCGCGCCGTCGCGGTGGTGCACGCCCGCGTGCTGCACCATCTGCGCGAGATCGTTCTCCAGCATGCCGCGGTCGAGCTGGTAGCTCTGCGTGGGCAGGAAGGTGCTGGCGCCCAGCTCGGTGACCTGCGTGAGGTCGGGCGCACCGTCGGAGAAGAAGAAGCGGAAGCCGAACTTCTTGAGCTGGCGCCGATCGAGGTAGTCCTTGAGCCCCAGCACCTGCGACAGGTAGTGGGCCTGGATCTCGACCGAGGATTCGCCGACCTTGTGCGCGGCCTCGGGCAGCGGGTGGCTGCGGCGCTCGAGCACCAGCACGTCCAGGCCGGGCATGCGCCGGCGCAGCTGCAGCGCCAGCGTCAGGCCGGCGAGGCCGCCGCCGAGGATCACGACATCGTGGTGCTGCGTGGACATGGCGGGCTCCTTCACACCATGGCGCCGTTGATGGAGATGACCTGGCCGCTGATGTAGCCGGCCGCGTCCGAGGCCAGGAAGCCGACCAGCGCCGCCACCTCCTCGCCGGTGCCGGCCCGCTTCATGGGCACGATGCGCTCGATGGTGGCCTTGTCGAAGTCCTGCGCCATGCCGGTGGCGATGATGCCCGGCGCCACCGCGTTCACGGTGATGCCGCGGCTGGCCAGCTCCAGCGCCAGCGACTTGGTGGCGCTGTTCAGCGCACCCTTGGCCGCCGCGTAGTTGACCTGACCGCGGTTGCCGGCCACGGCCGACATCGAGGAGATGTTGACGATGCGGCCCCAGCGTGTGCGCACCATGGGCATGGTCAGCGGCTGCGTGACGTGGAAGAAGCCGTTCAGCGAGACGTCGATGACCTGGTGCCACTGCGCCGGCCGCAGCGCGGGGAAGGCGGCGTCGTCGTGCAGGCCCGCGTTGTTGACGAGGATCTGCACCGGCCCGGCGGCCAGCAGCTGCGCGCATGCCGCGGCGCTGGCCTCGGCGTCCGTCACGTCGAAGGCCACGGCCTCGGCGCTGCCGCCCGCGGCGACGATCTCGTCGGCCAGGGCCTGGGCCGCGGCCAGCCGCTGGTTGGCATGGGCGATGACATGGTGGCCGTCGCGGGCCAGCTGCAGGGCGATGGCGCGGCCCAGGCCGCCACTGGCGCCGGTGACCAGCGCCCGCTTGGGCTTGGAAGTCGTGGTGGTCATGCGGAAAGCGGCGTGTTCAGCACGACGGCGGCCCGGCCTTCGGCCACGGGCTGGCCCGCGTGCTGCACGCGGAAGTGGTAGAGGATCTGCTGCGCATCGCCGGCCTGGCGCTGCGCCTCGATGCGCAGCTCGCCCGCCAGGTCGTCCAGCCGCAGCCGGTGGAACTGCACGCCGCGCGCGCTGGCCAGGAAGCCCGGGCTGGCCGCGCTGCCGGCTTCCTGCCCGATCAGCGCGCCATGCAGCGCCATGGCCTGGGCCGCATACTCGATGGCGCAGGGCGCCAGCAGGCCCGAGGCCGTGCGCAAGGGGTTGGCCGCGTCGCGGTGGCTGGTGGCGCTGCAGACGATGCGCTCGGCGTCCCAGTGCTCCAGCCGCGCGAGCAGGCACATGCTGCCGCTGTGCGGGATCAGCCGCGCGATGCCGGCCCGCTCTAGCACGCGGCCACCTCCACCTGCAGCGCCAGGTCGTCCATGCAGTGCAGCAGCAGCGTGGCCGACGACCGCTGCGCCAGTGCCTGCAGCAGCGGCAGCGCGGCGGCGGCCGGGATGCCGCGGCGCAGCGCTTCCAGCGAGGCATCGGCACAGGTGCTGGGTGCGCCGCCGGCGGCGACCGGCTGCACGGACAGCCCGGCCAGGCTGCGCGGCGTGCGCACGGGCGACAGCAGCAGCGCCAGGCCGAAGTTCTCGGCGATCGGCCGCTTGGCGTGCAGCGGCTCGGGGTAGGGCAGGTCGTAGGCCACCAGCAGCAGCGGATGGCCGTCGGCGTGCACGCTGGCCGCGGCTTCGAGCAGGCCGGCGCCGAAGCTGCCGTCGTGCGCGCACAGGCTGGTCGAGCTGGCCTGGCTGGCCACCGCGATGTGCCAGTAGCCGGCCGCCGCGTTGTGCACGGAGTTGGTGAAGCGCGTCGGCGAGATCAGCGGGTTCGGCACGGCCAGCGCCTCGCACAGCGAATGGCAGTTGGCGCCCTCGCCGCCGGAGGAGCTGAACACGGTGGCCAGCGTCGAGGGGTCGGCGCCGGCCTGGGCGACGGCCGCGTCGGCCACGCCCATGGCCAGCCGGATCACCGGGCCGGCACGGCGGCGCTCGGCCGGCGGCAGGCGCGCGGGCGGGGCCAGCTGGGTCGGTGCGAACTGGTGGGCGGCCTCGCCGCGCAGCACGGGCTGCGCCGCTTGCCAATCGGGCAGGCCCGGCCCGAGCAGGCCGACGCCTTCGATGTACAGGGCAGAAGTCATGCCGCCTCCTTGCCGAGCACCAGGCTGGCATTGGTGCCACCGAAGCCGAAGGAGTTGCTCAGCACCCGGCGCAGCGGCGCGGCGCGGTTGGCGTCCAGGTAGTGCGCGTGCAGGTCCGGGTCGGGCTGCCGGCGGTTCAGGCCACCCGGCATGAAGCCGTGCTGCAGCGCCAGCAGGCCGATCGCGGCCTCCACGCCGCCGGCCGCGCCCAGCGTGTGGCCGGTCGCGCCCTTGGTGGAGCTGCACGGCGGCGTGTCGGCGCCGAACACGGCGCGCACGGCGCGGTCTTCCGACGCGTCGTTGGTCGGCGTGGCGGTGCCGTGCAGGTTGATGTAGTCGATGTCGCCCGGCTGCAACCCGGCGGCGGCCAGCGCGGCGCGCATCGCACCGATGGCACCCGTGCCCTCGGGATGCGGCGTGCTCATGTGGTGGCCGTCGTTGGTCTCGCCCACGCCCAGCACCCAGCCCTCGGCGGCATCGGCCTCGCGCTCGATGAGCATGAACGAGGCGGCCTCGCCGATCGACAGGCCGGCGCGCGCCGCATCCCAGGGCCGGCAGGCCTCGGGCGCGAGCAGTTCCAGCGCATTGAAGCCGTACAGCGTGGTCAGGCACAGGCTGTCGACGCCGCCGACCACGGCCGCGTCGATCCAGCCGGCCTGCAGCATGCGCTGGGCGTTGCCGAACACCTTGGCGCTGGACGAACAGGCCGTGGACACGACGCAGCGCGGCCCGGCCAGCTGCAGCGCCTCGGCCGCGAAGCCGGCCAGCGAGAAGGTGTTCTGCGTCTCGGCGTAGCGGAAGCCGTCCGGCAGCGCGCCGTCGCCCTGGCGGTTGCGGTAGGCCAGTTCGGTCTGCAGCAGGCCCGAGGTGCTGGTGCCCAGGAACACGCCCACGCGCCCCGCACCCCAGCGCGCCCGGGCGCGGGCCACCGCTTCGATGAAGCCGTCCTGCAACAGGGCCAGCCAGGCGAGCCGGTTGTTGCGGCAGTCGTGGTGGGCCAGGGCCGGCGGCAGCAGGGTCTGGTCCAGCCCGTCGACCTCGCCGGTCCAGGTGGCCAGCGGCAGGTCGAGAAAGCGCAGCGGCGCCAGGCCCGAGCGCTGCGCGCGCAGCGCCTGCAGCGTCTCGGCGCGCCCGGCGCCCAGGGCTGTGGTCAGCGTGAAGGCGGTGATGGCCAGCGGCGTCATGGCCGGGCCTCGGCCACCAGCAGCACGTTGGCGAACGGTGTGCCGGCGCTCATGGGCTGGCTGTGCACCGCAAAGCCCAGGCGTTCCAGCTGCGCCGACCATTCGGCCAGCGTGCGGCCGTACTGCGGCAGCACGCGGTGGCCGCGGATGCGCGTCACCACCGCATCGACCCATTGGCTGACGGCGAAGCCGCGCCGCGCGCTGGCATCGCCCACGCGCAGCAGCAGCCGGCCGCCGGGCGCCAGCGCCGCGCGCACGCGCGCCAGCACCTGGTCCTGCTCGTCGATGCCGATGTAGTGCAGCACGTCCAGGATCACCACCGCATCGACGGGCGGAAAGGCGGTGTGCCGCATGTCGCCGCAGACGAACTGCGCCGCATCGCCGAGCGGCGCCAAGGCCGCGCGTGCGCGGTCGACGTCGCGCGGCATGAGCTCGATGCCGGTCACATGCGCGGGCACGGGCGCCGGCGGCCAGGTGCTGGGCCAGCGGCCGTCGCGCGCCAGGGCGCCGCTGCTGGCGAGCAGGCTGGCCAGCAGGCCCTGGCCGCAGCCGATGTCCAGCACGCGCGCGCCGGGGCGCAGGTGGCCGGATTCGATCAGGTGGCGGAACACCGGGTCCATGGACAGCTTGCCGCGCGCGAAATGCCAGGCGAAGCGGCCGGCCGCGCGGTAGGGCGCGCAGGCCAGGTCGCGCAGGGATGTCCAGGCTTGGGAGGGATTCAAGGGTGCAGTGCCTCGGGAAGGGTGACGGCCTGCAGGCCGGCGCCGCGCAGCCGTGTCAGCAGCAGCGGCAGGGCCTGCAGCACCACGGGGCGGCCATCGGCCATGCAGGCGCCGTGGCGGTCGTGCAGCAGCACGATGTCGCCAGCGGCCAATAGGTGGGTCAGGCGCGCCAGCACGGTCTGCGGATCGGCCTCGCGGGTGTCGAAGCCGCGCCGCGTCCAGCTGACAAGCCGCAGGTCCAGCGCATGCAGCACCGGGTCCAGGAACACGTTGCGCAGGCCGGCCGGCGCGCGAAAGCAGGTGGGCCGCTGGCCCGTGGCCTGGGCCAGCCGGTCCTGCGCCTGGCCGATCTCGCGCCTGAGGCCGGCCGGCCCCAGCAGCGAGAAGTTGTGGCGGTGGCCCAGGCTGTGGTTCTGCACGCTGTGGCCGCGCCGCACGATCTCGCGCGCGAGCGCCGGGTGGCGCACGGCCTGCTCGGCGATGCAGAAGAAGGTGGCGCGCGCGCCGTGCGCGTCCAGGATGTCCAGCACCTGCGGCGTGACGGCGGGGTCGGGCCCGTCGTCCAGCGTGACGGCGACCTCGCCGCGCGCTGCGGCGGCATCCGGCAGGCGCAGCAGGTTGGCGCCCAGCCAGGTCGAGCGCGGCCACAGGCCGGTGGCGGTCAGCAGCGCGTGGTCCAGCGCCACGGCGCCGAGCGCCCAGGGCCACAGCGGCGGCGCGGCGGCCACCAGCGCGGCCGCGCCCAGGTGGCAGGCGGCGCTGGCCTTGATCCGCAGCGGCGCGCGCCAGCGCGTGGGGGCGCGGTCGGCAGCGGCGGGGTTGGTGGCGTGCATGGCGGCGAGCAATTTACACGCTGGGCCTGGCCGGCCGTGTAGGAATGAAGGCCGCGGACAGCAGCAGGCACAGCACGATGCCGGGCGCCACCACCTGGCCCAGCGCGTTCAGCGTCGGGATGTCCGAGAGCGCCAGCAGGAAGAACGAGGTGGCGGCCGTCACGTTGGCCAGCGCCAGCGAGGCCAGCATGTCGTGGTCGATCGGCTGCGCCGGCCCGTCGGTGCGCAACTGGTCGAAGAACAAGGCGTAGTTGGAGCCGATCGCCACCGTCAGCAGCAGGCCGACCAGGTGCAGGATGCCCAGCTCCACGCCGGCCAGCGCCAGCGTGGCGATGACGATCAGCGCCGCTGCGCCGACCGACTGCGCGATGCGCCACAGCCGTGCCCATGAGCGCAGGTGCGCCAGCAGCACCAGGCACAGCGCCAGCGCGCCGAAGCCGGCCTGCACGCCGGCCTCGTGCAGGTAGCGCGCGTACATGCCGCGCAGCTCGCCGGTGATGTCGACGATCTGCACCTGCGGCATGTCGGCGAAGGCGGCGCGCAGCGCGGCCTGGTCCAGCGGGCGCGTGCCCTGGTTCAACGTCAGCAGGCCGCGCCAGGGGCGTGCGCCCTGGCCGGGCACGATCAGCGCATCGAAGGCCGCCGCGAGCGCGGTGCCGTCCAGCGTGGCGCGGGTCAGCAGCGGCTGGGTGCGCGCCCGGGCCACGTCGTCCAGGAAGGGCTGCAGGCGTGCGGCGGCGATGGGGCCGTCGGCCGTGGCCTGCTGCAGCCGCGTGCGCAGCGCGTCGGCATCGGGCAGCGCGTCGCGCCGGGCCTGCTGCACGGCCGGGCTGGGCAGCAGGCGCGCCGGCGAGGCGTAGCCGGCGAGCTGGCCGTCGGCCACCAGCCGGTCCAGCCGCTGGCCGGCCGCCTCGGCGGCCTGCAGCACGCCGGCCTCGTCGGCGGCCGACACGGCCACCACCACGCCCGGATCGCTGGCGCCCAGGTCGGCGCGCAGCGCGGCGTCCAGTGCCATCTTCTCGTCGCCGACCGGGCTCAGCGCCGCCAGGTCGCCGCGCCAGGGCGAGGGCATCCAGGCCAGCGCCAGCGCCGCCGCCACGGCCAACGCGGCCAGCGGCCAGCGCAGGCGCTGCAGCACCGGCATGGCGGCGGCCAGGGCGCGGCCCAGGTGGCGGCGCAGGCCCATGCCGGGCGCACCCTTGGGGGCGATGGTGGTCAGCACGAAGCGCGTGGTCAGCGCCGCGCCGGCCAGGCCGGCGATGGAGAACAGGCCCAGCTGCGCCAGCCCCGGAAAGCCGGAGAACAGCAGCGCGGCAAAGCCGCACAGCGAGGTCCACAGGCCCAGGCGCACGGTCGGCCAGCTCGCGCGCAGCCACAGCCGGGCGCCGCCGGCCGGTCCGGCGCCACCGGCACCCCCGCGCGCCTGGATCAGGTAGTAGATGGCGTAGTCCACCGCCTCGCCGATCAGCGTGGTGCCGAAGCCCAGCGTGATGCCGTGCACGTTGCCGAACACCAGGCTGACGGCGGCGATGCCGGCCAGCACGCCGGTGCTGACCGGCAGCAGCGCCGTGAACAGGGTGCGCAGCGAGCCGCCGAAGGACAGCAGCAGCAGGCCGACCACGATCACGCCGCCGGCCAGCGCCAGCCGCTCGACCTCGGTCTTGATCTGCGCGCGCGAGGCGACCGCGAAGGTGCCGGCGCCCGAGACCTGCAGCTGCAGGCCGGCCGCCGCGTCGGGCGCGAAACGGGTGCGCACCAGTTCCAGCGCGCGCTCCTGGCCGTCCAGGTCGCTGCCGTCGGCGTGGGTGGTGGCCAGCAGCACGGCGCGCTGGCCGTCGCGCGCGACCCAGACGCCGCCTTCGCTGCGCGGCGCCTGCGCCGGCAGCATGTGCTCGGCCATGCGCAGTGTCTCGCCCGTGGGGTCGCGCAGCAGGATGGGCTTGACCAGGCTGCCGGCCGGCGTGCCCAGCAGGCCGGTGGTCTCGTCGATGCCCTCGCGCAGCCCCTCGGCCGTGAAGCGCTGGGCGTCGACCCCGGGGCTCAGCAGGTAGCGGTTGGCGAACAGGAACTGCGCGGTGTCGGCCAGGCCGCTGTTGTCGCCGTTGTGCACGGCGTCGAAGGCACCGCTGGCGCGCAGCGCCTGGCCCAGCCGCAGCGAAGCCTGGGCGCGCTGCTCGGCGCTGCCGCCGGCGATGCCGACCAGCACCAGCCGCGAGGCCACGCCGCTTTGCAGCTGGTCCAGCAATACGGCCTGCTCGGCGCTCGGGTTGCGCGGCAGGAAGGCCGACAGGTCGGCCACGTAATGCGTGCGCGCGGTGATGGCCGCCGCGGCCAGCACGAACACCAGCCAGAGCAGCAGGGCGGTGTGGCGCAAGCGGTGCACGTGGCGCATCAGCACGGGGCCCGTGCGCTCATTGCGGCGTGATCCGCATGACGGAATAGTCGCCGTCGGCCATGGAGATCGTGATCTCGCGCGGTGCCGACTGCCGGCCCTGGATCGCGACCTGCACGACCAGCTTGCGCAGGCCCGGGTCGCGCGGCGCCAGCAGCAGCTGCCAGCTGCCCGGCGAGCCGCCGACCTGGGTCTCGAAATGGCGCTCGATGGCCTCGCGGTTGCCGGTGAGCGTGCCGCGGATGGCCTCGACGATCACGGCGGCCTCGGGCACGCTGTCCAGCTGCACGGTGCGGCTGCGGCTGCCCTGGCGCATGGTCACCTCGTTGCCGACCACGCTGATGCTTTCGCTGCGCGGCCTGAGCGTCTCGCGCGTGAAGCGGTCCGGCGCCTGGAACGACAGCCGGCCCGTGCTTTCGACCGGCCGGTCGAGCACGCTGGAGTGGCGCTGCTCAACGAAGCTGGCCTCGCCGGACTGCACCTGGGCCAGCAGGCGCATCAGCTGCACGAGGTCGAAGACCTGCGCGCGCGCGCCCAGCGGCAGCGCGAGCGGCCAGGCGGCCAGCGCCAGCAGCAGGCCGCGGCGTTCAATCCGGTGTGGCGGAAGTGGATGTGGCATCGCTCGCCCAGAAGTCATAGAAGTTGAACCAGTTGTACGGTGCTGCGCGGCAGGTGGATTCCAGCAGCGCCACATAGCGCTGCACCGCGGCCTGGATCTGCGCTTCCAGGGCCGGGCCGGACGTGGTGCGAAAGTCGGCCAGCGGCTCGAAGCACAGGCTGTAGCGCTGCCCGCCGTGGTACAGGCCCGCCATGAAGAACACGCGCTGGCGCAGCAGCGCCGCCAGCCGCAGCGGGCCGTCGGAGAACGGCGCCGGCTGGCCCAGGAAGGGCAGCACCAGCGTGCGCGAGCGGCCCGAATGGCCGGGCAGCGTGCGGTCGGCCAGCAGGCCGGCCATGCCGCCGTCGGCCAGCCAGCGGCGCAGCGCCAGCATGGCGCCGGGCCGGCCCAGCGCGATGGTGTGCAGTTGCACGTCGGGCGCGATGGCACGCAGCGTGGCGCTGATCAGGCGCGCGTTGTCCTCGTACATGAGCATGGCCGCGCGCGTGCCCACGCTCTGCGCGCCGGCGCGCAGGGCCTCGAAGCTGCCCAGGTGCGCGCCCAGCAGCATCACGCCCTGGCCCTCGGCCAGCACGGCCTCGACCGCGGCCACGTTGTGGCTCTCGATCTCGAACTGCGCCAGCCGGCCCTTCAGGAAGTAGACGCGGTCCAGCACCGTCGCGGCGAAGCTGTGGATGTGGCGGTAGCTGTCGCGCCAGCCGGCCGGCCGCTGCAGCGCGCGCGCCAGGTAGGCCCGCGAGGCGCGGCGCGCCGGACCGTTGGCGACCAGGAAGTACAGCGCGATCGGGTGCAGCACCAGCCGCGCCAGCGGCCGGCCGGCGTAGACGGCGATCGCGCCCATCAAGCGCAGCACCCACAGGTTGCTGCGTTCGCGCTGGGTCGCCCAGTCGGCTGGAGGAGCGGGGGATGCGGCGCCGAGGTTTCCGGCGGCGCCCGCTTCGCCGCTGCCCGCGGCGGAGCGGGCTTGCTGGGAGCGGCCCTGCACTTCGCTCATGGCGTGGCTTCGAACACGCCGCTGGCTGCGACGCGCGCGTCCCTGGACAGGTCGCACACCGCGAAGCGCAGTCCGCGCCCGCTGCCCTCCAGCCGGATTTCCAGCGCGGCACCGGGCCGCACGGGCGCCAGGAACTTGGCGTTGGCAAGGCGGGGCGAGGGGCCCACGCGCGCGGCCAGCGCGGGGTCGGCCAGCACGGCCTCCAGCACCGCGGCCAGCAGCGACACGCCGGGCAGCAGCGGCTGCCCCGGGAAATGGCCGGCGAAGGCCGGGTGGTCGGCCGGGATGTGCAGCGGCAGGCTGCGCGGCGCGGCGGCGTCCGTCATCCGGCCAACTGGCGCCGCGCCCAAGCGCCGAAGGCGATGGCCGGCAGCTTGCCTGTGGACGGCTCGCGCGGCAGCGCCGGCACGGCCACGATGCGGCGCGGCAGGAACACCGGGTCCACGCGCGGGCGCAGGCCCGCGAGCACGGCCTCTTGCAGCGCGGCCTGCGACAGGCCGGGCGCGACCACGAAGGCCACCAGCCGCGCGACCCCGCCGTCGGCCTCGCCGGCCTCGTCGGCCGGCAGCCAGAACGCGCCATCGGCCACGCCGGGCGTGCTGTTGAGGTGGAAGTTCAGGTGCGCCAGCGAGTTGCGCTTGCCGGCGATGTTGATGAGGTCGTTGGAGCGGCCCAGCAGCCGGAAGCGGCTGGGCTCCAGCACGTCCAGGATGTCGGCCAGCGGCGTGGGCACGACCACGTGGCCGCCCATCACCTGGCTGTGCTCGCCATCGCCCGACAGCGCCAGGCCGGCGTAGGTGCGCCATTCCGGGCCGTCGGTGGTGCGCCGCGTGGCGACCTGGCCGGCCTCGGTGCAGCCGTAGATCTCGACCAGCTGGCCGTGCAGCGCGGCCTCGGCGCGGGCCGCCAGCTGGGGCGACAGCGGCGCCGTGGCGCTGAGGACCAGGTCCACGGTGGGCAGGGCGATGCCGGCTTCCAGCAGCATGCGCAGGTGGAAGGGCGTGGTGACGAGCATGCGCGGGCGCGGCAGCCGGGCTAACGCGGCGGCGATGTCGGCCGGGTAGAACGGCCGCTCGGCATCGAAGGCCGCGCCGCCCAGCAGCGCGATCAGCACGGTGGATTCGAAGCCATACATGTGCTGCGGCGGCACCGTGGCCACCAGGCTCAGGCCTTCGAGGTCGGGCCGGCCCAGGTGCTCGGCCAGGCGCTGTGCGCCGGCCACGGTGCAGTCCACCAGCGGGCCCCAGAGCTTGGGGTGCGGCACCGGCTGGCCGGTGGAGCCCGAGGTCAGCACGTGGGCGGCCAGTTGCGCGCGGGGCAGGGCGGGCGGCTGGCCGGCGGCCGGGGCGGCGGCATCGGCGGCATCGGCGGCATCGGCATAGTGCACCTGCGGCAGCGCGACCTCGCCGCCGCCGGCATCGACCAGCGCATAGGCCTGCGGCATCAGGCTGCGCAGCCGCGCCACGGTCTCGCGCTGGTGGTTGGGCGGCATCAGGTTGGGCTGGCCGCGCAGCATGGCGGCGCCCAGGCCCACGGCGAAGCGGTAGCGGTCGCCCGACAGGTTCAGCATCGCGCCCTCGGCCGGCAGCTGCGCGGCCAGGGCCTGCACGTCGGCCAGGTAGCGGCGCCGCGCGATCGGTGCGCCGGCGCGCCAGGCGATGGGGGCGTCCAGGTCGGCGCCGGAGATCAGCGGGGCCAGTGTCATGGCGGGGTGTCGGTTTGGGGCTGTGCCGCGGCGGCCGGCTTGCCGCTGTGCATGTAGCTGCGGATCGCGTCGGCCAGGCTGGCGCGTTCGAAGTCGGGGTGCAGCCGGTAGCGCAGCCAGTATTCGCCACCGAACATGGCGGCCACGGCCAGCGGCGTCAGCACGTTGGCGAACAGCGCCCAGGTCTCGAAACGCGCGAAGGCGTACAGGCCCAGCGACAGCAGCGCCATGGCGACGAAGTAGAGCGTCCAGGCCAGCGTGAGCTTGCGTGT
Organism: Pseudorhodoferax sp. Leaf274; assembly: GCF_001422445.1. Classification (GTDB taxonomy): domain Bacteria; phylum Pseudomonadota; class Gammaproteobacteria; order Burkholderiales; family Burkholderiaceae_C; genus Pseudorhodoferax. The sequence goes on along the minus strand of NZ_LMNA01000025.1, from coordinate 276,003 downwards.
GTAGGCCGCCATCTCGGGTGTGAACTGGCGGTGCACGCGCGCGGCCAGCGTGGTGATCAGCGCCTGCTGGCCCGCGCGCAGCGTGCTGCCGAAGCCCACCGCCAGGAACACGTTGATGCCCACGTGCTGCGCCAGGTACAGCACCTGCGAGGACAGCGGCGTCGGCAGGCTGGCCTGCACGCACAGCGCCACCACCGACAGCGCGCTCAGCGCCGCCAGCGGCCGCTGGCCGCCGCGCCAGGCGCCCCAGGCGATCGTCACCAGCATGGGCGCCAGCACCAGCACGGCATTCCATGGCGTGGCCGGGGCCGCCGTCATGAGCCAGTGCGAGGCAGCGATGTAGGCCACGCTGAGCAGCAGCATGGCCAGGATGCGAACGGGCATGGACAGCGCGCGCGGCATGGTGCCGCGCGTCTCAGGCAAGGGGCGCGCGGTGCGCGGCGATGTGTTCGGCCAGGCTGGCCAGCGAGCCGAAGATGCGCACGTTGTCCTCGTCGTCCGAGCGCAGCTGGAAGCCGTAGCGCTGCGACACCACCAGTGCCACCTCGAGGATGTCGATGGAGTCCAGGCCCAGGCCTTCGCCGTAGAGCGGGGCGGCCGGGTCGATGCTCTCGGGTGCCATCTCGAGGTTCAGTGCCTCGACGAGGAGCGACGCGACTTCGCGTTGCAGGTCGGTTTGTGTGGGGTTCATGCGGTCAGGGGTCTGTTGGCGGCAAAGGGCTTGGCGCCGGCCCTGCGGCAACCCTGCGGCGGGCCGGAAGTATAGCCACCGGGGTGCGGCGCCCGGCAGGTCCGGGCGCCGGGCGGGAGCCCCGGGTGGCTATCTTATGATCCCGCTCCCTCCTGTCGCCACTTGCAGCCACCGCCGCGATGCCGTTGTCACCTTCTGTTTCCACTCCCGAGCCGACCGATGCCTGCGACGTGCTGGTGATCGGCGGCGGACCGGCCGGCTCCACGGTCGCCGCGCTGCTGGCGCGCCAGGGCCGCGACGTGCTGCTGGTCGACAAGGAGCAGCATCCGCGCTTTCATATCGGCGAATCGCTGCTGCCGGCCAACGTGCAGCTGTTCGACCAGCTCGGCGTGCGCGCCGAGGTCGAGCGCATCGGCATGCCCAAGTACGGCATCGAGTTCGTCTCGCCCGAGCACGCGCACTGCAGCTATGTCGATTTCGCCGACGCCTTCAACAAGGACATGCCGTTCGCCTGGCAGGTGCGCCGCTCGGAGCTGGACGAGGTGCTGTTCCGCAACGCGGCGGCCTGCGGCGCGCGCACGCTGGAGCGCTGCCATGTGCGCAGCGTGGACTTCGATGCCGACGGCGCCAGCGCCCAGGCCCAGCTGGCCGACGGCACGCGCCGGCAGTTCCGCGCGCGCTACGTGGTCGATGCCAGCGGCCGCGACACGCTGCTGGCCAACCAGCTGCGCAGCAAGAAGAAGAACACGGCGCACAACAGCACGGCCTTGTTCGGCCACTTCCGCAACGTGCGCCGGCTCGAAGGCAAGCGCGAGGGCAACATCAGCATCTGCTGGTTCCCGCACGGCTGGTTCTGGTTCATCCCGCTGGCCGACGGCACCACCAGCGTGGGCGCGGTCTGCTGGGCCTACTACCTCAAGGCGCGCGGCGCCAAGACGCTGGAGCAATACTTCCGCGAGACCATCGCGCTGTGCCCGGAGCTGGCCGACCGGCTCAAGGACGCGACCCTGGTCGACGGCGCCGTGCACGCCACCGGCAACTTCTCGTACAGCAGCACGCATGCCACCGGCCCGCGCTACGTGCTTCTGGGCGATGCCTTCACCTTCATCGACCCGATGTTCTCGTCGGGCGTCTACCTGGCCATGCACAGCGCCTTCGACGGCGCCGGGCTCGTGGCCAAGGCGCTGGACGCGCCGGCCGAATACCCGGCCGCCTGCCGCGCCTTCGAGGCCATGATGCGCAAGGGCCCGCGCGAGTATTCGTGGTTCATCTACCGCGTGACCAACCCGACCATCCGCGAGATGTTCATGTACCCGGCCAACCCCTTCCGCGTGAAGGAGGCCCTGATGTCGTTGCTGGCCGGCGACATCTACGGCAAGACGCCGCTGTGGGGCGCACTGCGCATGTTCAAGGCCATCTACTACATGATCTCGCTGGGCCACCCGCTGCGCAGCTGGCGCGGCTGGCGCCGGCGCGGGGCGAACATCCGCGACCATGGCCTGCTGGCCGGCGAGACGGTCCAGCAGGTGAAGTGAGCGGCAGGTTCAGGCCGCGTCCGACAAGGGCATGCAGGGTGGGCCGCTAGAGTGGCCCGCATGAACACGCCCGATCCATCCTCCTACCCATCGTCTTCCTCCTGGCTGCGCCTGCCGGCGCTGGCCCTGTGCGCGGCCCTGGCCGGTGCTCTGGCAGGTTGCGCCGCCAACGTCGAACGGCCCGGCACGGCTGCCAATGCCTTGCAGGTGCCCGCGCGGGCCCAGGCCAGCGTGGCGCTCGTGGTGCGCGCGGCCAGCCCCGAGATCGCCAGGTCTTCGGACTGGCAGGCGCTGCGCGGCGCCTGGCGCGATGCCATGGCCGAGGCCGCCAGGACCGCCGGCAAGCAGTTCCAGTATCTCGAGGCCGAGCCCCAGACCACGCCGGCCGGCAGCACCCTGGTCGTGGTGCAGGTCAAGGACTACCGCTACCTGAGCACCGGCGCGCGCTACGGCCTGGGCGCGATGACGGGCAACGCCTACGTGAACGCGGACGCCACCTTCTACGTGGGCCCGGGCCGCACGCCGGTCGGCACGCGCAGCTACAGCACGTCCAGCAGCGCCTGGCAGGGCATCTTCTCGGCCATGACCGACAAGCAACTGGCCAGCATCAGCACGGCCATGCTCAAGGACATCGACGGCGGCTGAGGCCTGCTGTCAGCGCAGCGCGTCGGGGGCCGGTTGGGGCGGCCCCACGCGCAGGAAATTGTTGATGCAATGGATGCCCTCGACGTCCGACGCGATGTTGAGGGCCAGCACGATGTGCTGCTGGCTGGAGACGCCACCGGACAGCGTGGCGATGCCGTTGCTCACGCGCGCGTCGATCTGCTCGCTGAGCAGCTTCTTCCTGAACTTGAGCTTGCTGGCCAGCTTCATGCCCAGGCCCTGGTCGCGGAAGAAGCCGCTGTCGCCGGTGCGGCAGCTGGCGCTGGTCTTGGCACGGGCCGCCGCCGACAGCGTGGTCTCGGAAGGCTCGTTGGCAGAGGCCGGGCCACACACCAGGCCACCGGCCAGACTGGCAAAGACGAGGACGGAACGCGCGAGCTTCATGTCGTTGGACTCCAGGGGTTGGGCTTGCGGGGGCTAGAAAACAGTGCCGCCATGAATACCACCGCCACGAGCGCCTGTCGGTCGGACGGCACCGCATCGTTCCGTGCGGCCCAGGCATGGGCTGATCAGTAAAGGGATAGGCACGGACGGGCGGGCGATGGGCCACGGATGGGAAAGAATAGGCCGATGGGTGCCGCCGACTTCCTTCTCTCTCCCGCCTTGCAGCAAATCCTCAAGCCGGTGCTGGCCGAGCCAGCCCGGCCATTCGCCGCCGCGGACTTGGCCAAGCTGTGCAAGCTCGACATGCCGACCGTCGAGCAGGCCATCGCACAACTGCTGGACAACGGCGTGCTGCTGCGCGGCGATGCCAGGGAAGGGCAGCCCGAGGCCTTCTGCGCCAATGCCGGCTTCGTGTTCTATCCCGAGCTGCGCCGCATCGCGCTCAAGTCGTTCGCGGCGGCCGAGCCGCTGCGCGCGATGCTGCAGGCGAAGTTCCGCGGATCGGTGCAGCGCGCATTCATCCTGGGCGAGAACCCGGAGAGCGGCACCTTGAACCTCTTGCTGGTGTACGTCGAGACCGCGCCCGAGCGGGAGGCGCTCGACCAGGCGCTGCGCAAGCTGCTCAAGTCGGGCGCGCTGCGCCAGCACGTGCAGGCCGACGTGGTGCCGGAGCGCCGCTTCGCCGCCCTGAAACGCGGCGACGCGCTGCATGCGCAACTGGCGGCCGAGACCTGCGTCGACATTTCGCCCACGCCACCCCGCAAGGCCAAGGCTCCGCCCGCGCCCGCGCCGATGGGCCTGCTGCAGCGGGCGCGCCAGCGGCTGAGCGGCCAGGGGCGCCAGGGCGGCTGATCCTCGGCGTGTAGGACTGGCGGCGCGCCATCTGGCGCTGGCCGCCGACAGCGCCGCGCCACGCGCCTGGATAACTTGCGCGGATGCTGCTCAACACCCGCGCCACCATCACCGTCGAATGCCCCCATGCCTGCCCGGTCGTGGCCATGCTGCGCCCGCGCAGCGGAGCCGCCCAGTGGGTGGTCTCGGAACGCTACGACATCGCCCCCTGGGCCCGGCCGCGCGAGTACGAGGACGCCTTCGGCAACGTGTGCCAGCGTTTCACCGTGCCCCCGGGCCGCACCACGCTGGACGTGCAGTCGCAGGTCGAGGTCGACGAACATCTCGCCGTGGAACCCGAGGCCGGGCACACGCCCATCGACCTGCTGCCCGACGACGTGCTGGTCTACCTGCTGCAAAGCCGATATTGCCCGTCGGACAAGCTCGAATCGCGTGCCCGCGAGATCGTGGCCGGTGTCGCGCCGGGCTATGCCCAGGTCGAGACGATCCGCCGGTGGATCCACGAGAACCACGAGTACCGCTACGGCGTGAGCGAGGAAAGCACCGACGCACTGGACACCATGCAGGCCAAGGCCGGCGTGTGCCGCGACTTCGCCCACATCGGCGCGGCGCTGTGCCGCAGCCTGCGCATTCCGGCCCGCATCGTCGTCGGCTACCTGTACCAGCTCGACCCGATGGACCTGCATGCCTGGTTCGAGGCCTTCGTGGGCGGGCGCTGGTACACCTTCGACGCCACGCAGGCCACGCCGCGCGGCGGCCGCGTGGTGATGGCCTATGGACGCGATGCGGCCGACGTGGCCTTCCTCTCGAACTATGCCGACATGCAGGTGGTCGAGATGCAGGTCAGCGTGGACCTGGCCGGTGGTGCCTGAACCACACCTGCACCTTATTTGACCCTTTCGACCGTGGGATTCGGCACGAAAGGCCAAAGAGGTTACACTCGCGGGCCTGCCGTGACTTGCTCTCCTACACGGCAGCTGTCGTCTGACATGCACGCGCCCCCACTGGGGCCCGCGCCACGCCTTCATGACCGGCCCCGCCGGTACTTCGCGGTCGTCGAATCCTCTCACGGCGAGCATCACCGCTCCGGCTTCATCGCCGGGTCTCCCACCGCGTTGTGGCCGTGCCGGCTGGAACGCCCTTCATGTCCATTGTTTCAAGCGCCAACCTCACGGTCGGCAAGTACCTCATTTCGCCCCTGATCCGCATTGCCGAAGGCGGTGGCTACAACGCCTCCGTGTCGATCAGGAGCGGCCGCGGCAGCGGCACCCACGACCGCGTGCTGCGCCTCATCGGCTGCTTCCGCACGCCGGAGACCGCCCGTCGCCAAGCCCTGGCCGAGGGCATCGACTACATCCGCCCGCGCTTCGGTGCATCGGGTGTCCTTCCCCTTTGCACCCAAGGAGCCGAATGAGCAAGGAAGAACTGATCGAGATGCGCGGCAAGGTTGCCGAAGTCCTGCCCGATTCCCGTTTTCGCGTCGTGCTGGAAAACGGCCACACGCTCGTGGCCTACACCGGCGGAAAGATGCGCAAGCACCGCATCCGCATCCTTGCGGGCGACAACGTCTCCCTCGAACTTTCGCCCTACGACCTCAACAAGGGCCGGATCACCTTCCGGCACCTCGAACCTCGCGCAGGCGGTGCTCCGGCCCGCCCGCAATTCAGACGCTAACCCCCTAACACTCAAGGAAACATCATGAGCACACGCATCTACGTCGGCAATCTGGCCTACAGCATCACCAACGACTCCCTGCGCGAAAACTTCGCCGCCTACGGCGAAGTCAAGTCCGCACAAGTCATGCAAGACCGCGACAGCGGCCGCTCCAAGGGCTTCGGCTTCGTAGAGATGGGCTCTGCAGCAGAAGCACAGGCCGCCATCAATGGCCTGAACGGCGCCATGGCCGATGGCCGTGCGCTGACCGTCAACGAAGCACGCCCGCGTGAAGAAGGCGGCGGTAGCCGTGGCTTCGGCGGCGGCGGTGGTGGCCGCGGCGGCTACGGCGGTGGCGGTGGTGGCGGCTACGGCGGCGGCCGCAGCAACTACTGATCGCCAGGGCGCTTGCGCCTTCGCATCGAGACAACCGCCTTCGGGCGGTTTTTTCGTTTCTGGTCGGTGTTTCTGGGCATGTTTCCAGCACGCCTGCTTGTCCCGGTTTACCGTGGGCAAGGCTGTGGACAAGGGCAGGGGATTCTCCGCAAACCCTTGCCTGGCGCGGCCTGCGACACGGTGCCTGCGAAACAGGCAGATGCTCAGTCGAGGCTGATGTTGCCGGCCTTGATCAACGCGGCCCACTGCGCTTCCTCGCGGGCGAGGAAGGCATTGATCTCCTCCTGCGGCTGCGGCTTGCGCACGATGTTGCCCTGGGCTTCCATGGCCTGGCGCAGCGCCGGATCGAGCAGGGCCTGGTCCACCGCGGCCTTGAGCCGCGCGGCCACGGCCGGCGGCGTGCCCTCGCGCACGATCACGCCGAACCACAGCGCAGCGTCGAAGCCAGGCAGCGTCTCGCCCACCGTGGGCACGTCGGGCAGCAGCGGCATGCGTTCGCGCGTGGTCACGGCCAGGGCCTTGAGCTTGCCGGCCTTGACCTGCGGCAGGCTGGTGGCCGGCGCGTCGAACATCAGCTGCACCTGACCGCCGATCAGGTCGGTCACGGCCGGCACGCTGCCCTTGTAGGCCACGTGCGTCATCGCCACGCCGGCCTTCTGCGCGAACAGCTCGCCCGCCAGGTGCAGCGAGCCGCCCACGCCGACCGAGGCGTAGTTGACCTTGTCCGGGTTGGCCTGCACATAGCGGCGGAACTCGGCCACGTTGTTGGGCGGCAGGGCGGCGGGCACGACCATGACCATGGGCGTGTCGACCACCACCGACAGCATGCGCAGGTCGCGCCGGGGCTGGTAGGAGAGCTTCTTGATCAGCAGCGGGTTCAGCACCATGGTGGAGCCCGCGCCCATCAGCAGCGTGTGGCCATCGGCCGGCTCGCGCATCAGCGCGTCGACCGCGATGATGGTGTTGGCGCCCGGCTTGTTGTCCACCACCACCGGCTGGCCCAGTTGCGTGGCCATGCTGCCGGCCACCAGGCGCGCGAGCTGGTCGGTCACGCCGCCGGGCGCGTAGGGCACCAGCAGCTTGTACGGGCGGTCGGACTGCGCGGCCGCGCCGGCGGGTGCGAGGCCGGCCGCGAAGGCCAGCGGCAGGGCAAGGGTGGCGGCGCAGAGCGCGCGGCGCCGGCGGCCGCCGTGAGGGGCAGCAGGGACGGGAAGGACGTGAAGGGGCATGCGGTCTCCGGTGCGGCGCGCCGGGCCTGCGGCGCGCATCGTTGAGGGGCGAAAGCGGTGTTCGCGCGCCGATTCTTGTGGGCCCGCCGTGCGGGGCGGTGTCGCCAGCGCTACACGCATAAGGTTCTAACGATTGGTTCGTTCCCTTGCGGCGGGCGGCTGCACACAATCCGCCCGACCTTCACGGTGGCCTGCGTGGCCGCCGTCCCTTGCAGGAGTTGTTTCCATGGTCCTTGCCGTGACCTTTCCATCCGACCCATCCTCCACCCCCGCAGACTGGGCCGCGCGCGTGCTGGACGTGACCGCCAGCGCCTGGCAGCTGGCGCCGCGCTCGGCGCAGGCCCTGGCGCGCCGCGCGCCCCATGGCTACGTGCCACGCCGTGCCCGGCTGCGCGCTGCCGCGCTGGCGGCGCTGCGCCCGGCCGTGCCGGCCCTGGCGCACTCGTGGTGAGCGCGGCCATGGACATCCAGGCCATCAACCGCGTGCAGCTGCCGTATCCACCGGCGCTGGCCGGCGCGGTCGCGCACTTCTATGGCGAGCTGCTGGGCCTCACGCAGATGCCGCATCCGCCGGACCAGGTGCTGCGCTTCGCCGCGCGCGGCCAGCGCGTGGACCTGGTCGCCACCGAACAGGCGGCCGCAGCGGCGCCCGGGTTCACACCGCTGTCGTTCGAGGTCCAGGGCCTGCCGCAGCTGCGCAAGCGCCTGCTCGACGCGGCCTTCCCGCTCGAGGAGCACCAGCCGCTGCCGGGCTACCTGCGATTTTTCGTGCACGATCCGGCGGGCAACCGGCTCGAGTTCGTCGAGCCCGACGTGAATTGATATCCCCCCGTCTGGACTTATCACTGCGTGTAGAAGTCCCATACCCCCCAGGGGGCGCCGCCAGCGGCCTGGCAGAGCCAGTTCCGCGGCGGCCGCTGGCATGGCCTGCTCCGCGGCCTTCGGAACCAGGGCGTGCATGCCGGTTCCGTATCCTGCAGACGGCGCGTTGCGCCATCAGAGACTGAAATCATCCCAAGGAGACACATGTCCAAAGACTGGAAATTCGAGACCCTGTCGGTGCACGCCGGCTACTCGCCGGACCCGACCACGCGCGCCGTGGTGCCGCCGATCTACCAAACGGCTGCCTACGCCTTCGACAGCGCGCAGCACGGCGCCGACCTGTTCGACCTCAAGGTGCCGGGCAACATCTACACCCGCATCATGAACCCGACGCAGGACGTGCTGGAGCAGCGCGTCGCGGCGCTCGAAGGCGGCATCGCCGCGCTGGCGCTGGCCTCGGGCCAGGCCGCGGTGACCTACGCCATCCAGACCATCGCCGAGGCAGGCGACAACATCATCAGCAGCACCGCGCTGTATGGCGGCACCTACAACCTGTTCGCGCACACGCTGCCGCAGTTCGGCATCACCACGCGCTTCGCCGACCACCGCGACCCGGCCAGTTTCGACAAGCTGTTCGACGACCGGACCAAGGCCGTGTTCGTCGAGTCGCTGGGCAACCCCGCCGGCAACGTGACCGACATCGCCACCATTGCCGCCATCGCGCACCGCCACGGCGTGCCGCTGATCGTCGACAACACCGTGCCTTCGCCCTACCTGAGCCGGCCCATCGAGCACGGCGCCGACATCGTCGTGCACTCGCTGACCAAGTACCTGGGCGGCCACGGCAACAGCATCGGCGGGGCCATCGTCGATTCCGGCAAGTTCCCCTGGGCCCAGCACAAGGCGCGCTTCAAGCGCCTGAACGAGCCCGACGTGAGCTACCACGGCGTGGTCTACACCGAGGCCCTGGGCCCGGCGGCCTACATCGGCCGCGCGCGCGTGGTGCCGCTGCGCAACACGGGCGCGGCGATCTCGCCGTTCAACGCCTTCCTGATCCTGCAGGGCATCGAGACGCTGGCGCTGCGCATGGACCGCATCACGGCCAACACGCTGGCCATCGCCCAGCATCTGCAGGGGCATGCCAAGGTCAGCTGGGTCAACTACGCCGGGCTGGAGGACCACCCTGAACATGCACTGGCCCGCAAGTACCTGCGCGGCACGGGTTCGGGCATCCTGACCTTCGGCGTCCAGGGCCACGGGGGCGGCCGCGAGGCGGGCGCGCGTTTCCTGGACGCGCTCGGCCTGTTCACCCGGCTCGTCAACATCGGCGACGTGCGCTCGCTGGCCACGCACCCGGCGTCCACCACGCACCGCCAGCTGTCGCCCGAGGAACTGGCCAAGACCGGCGTGACCGAGGAGACGGTGCGCCTGTCGGTGGGCATCGAGCACATCGACGACCTGAAGGCCGACCTGGAGCAGGCGCTGGCCGCGGTCTGAGCCTCGGCCGCGCGGCGCAACCGCAGGAAAAGGCCGCACGCAGGTTTCCCAACGGGGGCCGGCGTGCGGCCTTTTTTCGTGCGGCCATCGCTTATGCATTGGGGTTCTTAGGAAACGAAAAAACAGTCGTTTGCCCTGCGGCGCGCGGCCCCTACATTCGTTTCACCCCATCTCGCAATGCCCGTTTCCCCAGGAGCCCCGATGTCGTCCGATCTCGCTGAAATCGTCTTGCCCGCCGCCCTCGAACACGCCCGCGCGCAAGCCGCGGAGCAGGGACTGGCCTATGCCGGCGGCGTGACCCCGCCACAGGCCTGGAAGCTGCTGCAGGACGGCGCCGTGCAACTGGTCGATGTGCGCTCGGCCGAGGAACTCAAGTTCGTCGGCCAGGTGCCCGGCAGCCAGCACGTGGCCTGGGCCACCGGCACGGCGCTCACGCGCAACCCGCGCTTCGTGCGCGAGCTGGAAGCCAGGCTGTCCAAGGCCGGCGGCAAGGAAGCCGTGGTACTGCTGCTGTGCCGCAGCGGCAAGCGCTCGGCCCTGGCCGCCGATGCCGCGGCCAAGGCTGGCTTCACCCACGTCTACAACGTGCTCGAAGGCTTCGAGGGCGAGATCGACGCCAACGGCCAGCGCGGCCATGGCGACGGCTGGCGCTTCCACGGCCTGCCCTGGGTACAGGACTGACCGGCCCTTCACCACCACAGTCCGCCACCACAACAACAAGGAAAACAATGGCCCAGTTCGAAGTCGCAGAGGTCGTGCGCGCCCTGCATGGCGTGCGCGACGAATGGCGCGCGGCGCAGAAACGCTCGCGCGAGCCCGGCGGGCGCGAGTTCCCGTCGCGCGATGCGCTGGCGCGCGTGGTCGAAGGCCTCAAGGGCGTGCTGTTCCCGATGCGGCTGGGCCCGCCGGACCTGCGCGTGGAGAGCGAGGACTACTACGTCGCCCATGAGCTGGACACCGCGCTGCATGCCTTGCTGCAGCAGGCGCGGCTGGAACTGAACTACGCGCACCGCCACGCGCCGTTGCCGGCCGAGCAGACCGCGCAGCGCGCGCTGGAGGCCGTCAACGCCTTCGCCGCCAGCCTGCCGGCCACGCGCCGCCTGCTCGACAGCGACGTGCTGGCCGCCTTCCAGGGCGACCCGGCCGCCGGCAGCGTGGACGAGGTGCTGCTGTGCTACCCGGGCGTGCTGTCCATCATCCACCACCGGCTGGCCCACACCCTGTACGGACTGGGCCTGCCGCTGCTGGCGCGCATCATCGCCGAGTTGGCCCATGGGCAGACCGGCATCGACCTGCACCCGGGCGCCAGCATCGGCGCGGGCTTCTTCATCGACCATGGCACCGGCGTCGTGATCGGCGAGACGGCCGTGATCGGCCAGCGCGTGCGCATCTACCAGGCCGTGACGCTGGGCGCCAAGCGCTTCCCGACCGATGGCGACGGCAAGCTCAAGAAGGGCTTGCCGCGCCATCCCCTGGTCGAGGACGACGTGGTGATCTACGCCGGTGCCACCATCCTCGGGCGCGTGACCATCGGCGCGGGCGCCGTGGTCGGCGGCAATGTCTGGATCACCGAAGACGTGCCGCGCGGCGCCAGCGTGACCCAGGCCAGCCTGCAGAACGCACCGCTGCCGCGCTGAGCCATGCGCGCCACCCCGCCGCCCGAAGGCGCCTGCTCCGCAGCCGAGGGCGAAGGCACCCCCATGAGCACCCTGGTCGAGCATTTCGGCATTGCCGTGCGCCAGCTGCGCGAGCAGCGCGGCTGGTCGCAGGAACACCTGGCCGCGCTGTCGGACCTGAACCGCAGCTACGTGGGCGAGATCGAGCGCGGGCGCGTGATCGTGTCCATCCTCACCGTGCAGAAGCTGGCCGTGGCGCTGCAGCTGGCGCCCGCCTCGCTGCTGGCGCGCGGCGAGCAGGTGGCCTCGGTGCGGCGTGCGCACCACGAGGCCCTGGCTGCCTTGGCGGCTATAGGCGGTTGAGGCCGCCGGCGGTGCGCCGGACACTGGCCGCCGTCTTCCCGTGTACACCTCTGGAGTTTGAATGACTGCAACCGTAGGCGGCACCACCGCCCTGGGCGATGGCGCCGCACGCCAACTTGCCAACGCCACCAAGACCGTTCCCCAGCTGGCGACGATCACGCCCCGCTGGCTCACGCACCTGCTGCAGTGGGTGCCCGTGGAGGCGGGCATCTACCGCCTGAACAAGGTCAAGAACCCCGAGGCCATCAAGGTCACCTGCACGGCCAAGGAATCCGAGAACCAGCTGCCGCGCACCTGGGTCGATTACGAAGAGCACCCGCGCGAGTACTTCCTGAACGCGGTCAGCACCGTGCTGGACGTGCACACGCGCATCTCCGACCTGTACAGCAGCCCGCACGACCAGATCAAGGAGCAGCTGCGCCTGACGATCGAGACGATCAAGGAGAACCAGGAGAGCGAGCTCATCAACAACCCGGACTATGGCCTGCTGGCCCAGGTGACGGACGAGCAGCGTATCTTTCCCTTGAGCGGCGCGCCCACGCCCGACGACCTGGACGAGTTGCTGACCAAGGTCTGGAAAGAGCCGGCCTTCTTCCTGGCGCACCCGCTGACGATCGCCGCCTTCGGCCGCGAAGCCACGCGCCGCGGCACGCCGCCGCCCACTGTGAGCCTGTTCGGCTCGCAGTTCATCACCTGGCGCGGTGTGCCGCTGATCCCCTCGGACAAGGTGCCCGTGGCCGACGGCAAGAGCAAGATCATCCTGCTGCGCGTGGGCGACAAGCGCCAGGGCGTGGTCGGCCTGTTCCAGCCCGGTCTGCCCGGCGAGCAGGGCCCCGGCCTGTCGGTGCGCTTCATGGGCATCAACAACCACGCCATCGCCTCCTACCTGATCTCGCAGTACTGCTCGCTGGCGGTTCTGACGCCCGACGCGCTCGCGGTGCTGGACGACGTGGAGATCAACCGCTACCACGACTACTCCGTGCTCGACACTTACAAGTGAACGGGTAGCGTTTCATGACCATTGCTTCTCTGCCGTCCCAGGGTGTGGGGCCGGAGGCGCCGATCGATCCCGCGGTGCTCGCGCGCATGGCCAACGCCTTGTTCGCAGCCCTGCCGGGCACGCCCCCATCGTCCCTGCCTGCGCTGGGTTCGGCGGGCGTGCCGGCCGGCGTGCAGGCGCCCGTGAACATCGCGCCACCCGGTTCGCCGCTGGTGAGCCCGGCGGGCTTCGGCCCGTCGGTGCCCGGCACGCCGATTCCGCAGGGCATCATTCCCGGCGTGAATCTGCTGCCGGCTTCGCCCACGCCGCTGGCATCGTTGGGGCACCGCGCACCGGCCTTGCTGCCGCATGCGCAGGCCGGCAACGGGGTGCCCGACACCGTCTTCAGCGCGCTGCCGGCCTATGAGCCCCGCCTGGGCGGCGCCGTGCTCGGTGTGCCCGAGGCCTCGGGCGCCAGCGCCCAGCAGGCCGCAACGCACCCGGCCAGCGGCGCTGCGCCGTTCTACTTCCTGAGCCCCGGCCATGGCGTGCCTTCGGCCGGCGGCGTGGGCGCGGATGCCAGGCCCTCGGCCGACCCGCTGGACGGCCTGGCCCGCGCACCGTTCGCAGCGCCCAGCGCGCCGCGAGCCACCGCCCCGGTGGCAGGCACCGCCACGCCGCAGACCACGCCGTCCACCGAGCCGAAGTTCTACTTCGTCGATGCCGTCGTGCTGCCCAGCGGCTACGTGACGCCAGCCAAGCCCGCACCCCACGGTGCGGTGCCGCAGGCCGATGCGGGCCGCCATCCGGCGTTTGACGTCAACGCCGTGCGGCGCGACTTCCCCATCCTGCAGGAACGTGTCAACGGCCGGCAACTGGTGTGGTTCGACAACGCGGCGACGACGCACAAGCCCCAGTCGGTGATCGACCGCATCGCGTACTTCTACGAACACGAGAACTCCAACATCCACCGCGCCGCGCACGCGCTCGCGGCGCGCGCCACGGACGCCTACGAAGGCGCCCGCCAGCGCGTGCAGAAGTTCATCAACGCGCCCGACGTGGACGAGGTCATCTTCGTGCGCGGCACCACCGAGGCCATCAACCTGGTGGCCAAGAGCTGGGGTGGCCAGCACGTGGGCGAGGGCGACGAGATCATCGTCTCCAACCTGGAGCACCACGCCAACATCGTGCCCTGGCAGCAGCTGGCCGCCGCCAAGGGCGCCAAGCTGCGCGTGATCCCGGTCGACGACTCGGGCCAGGTGCTGCTGGACGAATACCGCAAGCTGCTCAACGACCGCACCAGAATCGTCGCCGTGACCCAGGTCTCCAACGCGCTCGGCACCGTGGTGCCGGTCAAGGAGATCGTGGAACTGGCGCACCGCGCCGGCGCCAAGGCGCTGGTGGACGGCGCGCAGTCGGTCTCGCACATGCGCGTGGACGTGCAGGACATCGGCGCCGACTTCTTCGTGTTCTCCGGCCACAAGGTGTTCGGGCCCACCGGCATCGGCGTGGTCTGGGGCAAGCGCGAGGTGCTCGAGGACATGCCCCCGTGGCAGGGCGGCGGCAACATGATCGCCGACGTGACCTTCGAGAAGACCGTGTTCCAGCCGATCCCGAACAAGTTCGAGGCCGGCACGGGCAACATCGCCGACGCGGTGGGCCTGGGCGCGGCCATCGACTACGTGAACCGGGTCGGCATCGAGAACATCGCGCGCTACGAGCACGAGCTGCTGGTCTACGGCATGGAGCGGCTGCGCGAGATCCCGGGCGTGCGCCTGATCGGCACGGCCGCCGAGAAGGCCAGCGTGATGTCGTTCGTGCTCCACGGCTACAGCACCGAAGAGGTGGGCAAGGCGCTCAACGAGGAGGGCATCGCCGTGCGCACCGGCCACCACTGCGCCCAGCCCATCCTGCGCCGCTTCGGCGTGGAGACCACGGTGCGGCCCTCGCTGGCGTTCTACAACACCTTCGGCGAGATCGACCAGCTGGCCACCGTGGTGCGCCGGCTGGCGGGGCAGCGGCGGGCGGGGTAGGGCTGGGCAGGGGCTTTCCCCGGGCGGCGCCGATGGGGCCGGCCAGTACCATCGGCGCACCATGAAACCCTCACTGCTGCTGGGCTGCATCGCCGACGACTTCACGGGCGCCACCGACCTGGCCAACAACCTCGTGCGCGCAGGCATGCGCGTGGTGCAGACCATCGGCGTGCCCGGCTCGCCGCTCGATGCGCAGGCCGACGCGGTGGTGGTCGCGCTCAAGAGCCGCACCATCGCGCCGGCCGAGGCCGTGGCCCAGTCGCTGGCCGCGCTGCAATGGCTGCAGGAGCAGGGGGCCGGGCAGATCTACTTCAAGTACTGCTCGACCTTCGACAGCACGCCCCAAGGCAACATCGGCCCGGTGACCGACGCGCTGATGCAGGCGCTGGGCACCGGCTTCACGGTCGCCACGCCGGCCTTCCCGGACAACAAGCGCACCGTGTTCAAGGGCTACCTGTTCGCAGGCGACGTGCTGCTCAACGAGTCGGGCATGCAGGACCACCCGCTGACGCCCATGACCGACCCCAACCTCGTGCGCGTGCTGCAGCCGCAGACCCGGCACAAGGTCGGCCTGGTGGATTACCAGGCCGTGGCACAGGGGGCGGACGCGATCCGCGCGCGGTTCGCGGCCTTGCAGGCCGAGGGCGTGGGCATCGCCGTGGTCGACGCGCTGGCCAACGCCGACCTCGTCGCGCTCGGTGCCGCGCTCAAGGGCATGCCGCTGGTCACGGCCGGCTCGGGCGTGGCCATCGGCCTGCCGGCCAATTTCGGCATCGCGCCCGACTCGCAGGCTGCCGCGCTGCCGCCGCCCGGGGGCCTGCAGGCGGTGGTCTCGGGCAGTTGCTCGGTCGCGACCAACCGCCAGGTGGCCGAGTTCATCGCCACGGGCCGGCCCGCGCTGGCCATCGACCCGCTGCGCATCGCCGACGGTGCCGACGTGCGCGGCGAGGCACTGGCCTGGGCCAGGGAGCGACTGGCGAACGCGCAAGCCGGCCCCGTGCTGGTCTATTCCTCGGCCGAGCCGGCGGCGGTGCGCGCCATCCAGGGCCGCCTGGGTGTGGAACAGGCCGGCGCCATGGTCGAGCAGACCATCGCGGGCATCGCGCGCGGCCTGGTCGAACTCGGCGTGCGCCAGCTGGTCGTGGCCGGCGGCGAGACCTCGGGCGCGTGCGTGCAGGCCCTGGAGATCGCGCAGATGCGCATCGGCGCGCAGATCGACCCTGGCGTGCCCTGGTGCCATGCACTGAGCCCGGCCGCGCCGCAGGGGCTGCACATCACGCTCAAATCGGGCAACTTCGGCACGCCGGATTTCTTCACCAGGGCGTTCGCCGGGCGATGACGGCCTTCCTGGACGAGGCCACGGCCCGCACCGAGATCGTGCGCGTGGGCGCCAGCCTGTTCGCGCGCGGCTACGTGCACGCCACGGCCGGCAACATCAGCGTGCGCCTGGCCGACGGCTACCTGATCACGCCGACCGATGCCTGCCTCGGCTTGCTCGATCCGGCGCGCCTGGCCCGGCTCGACGAAGAGGGAAGGCAGACCGGCGGCGACCGCGCCAGCAAGACCATCGTCCTGCACCGGCGCATCTACGGAGCCAGCGCCTCCACGGCCCAGCCCGCGCGCTGCATCGTCCACACGCACAGCACCCACCTCGTGGCCTGCTCGTTGCGCGACGAGCAGGCCGCCGAGCTGCTGCCGCCGATCACGCCGTACTTCGTCATGAAGGTCGGGCGCGTGCCGCACATCGCCTACCACCGCCCGGGCGCGCCCGAGGCCGCCGAGGCCGTGGCCGATGCCATCGCCCGCTACCAGCAGCAAGGCCGGCCGATCCGCGCCGTGATGCTGGCGCGGTTGGGCCCCAACGTCTGGCACGACAGCCCGGCCGCGGCCATGGCCACGCTGGAGGAACTCGAGGAGACCGCGCGGCTGTGGCTGCTGGTGCAGCCCCCGCCGCTGGATGCGGGGCAGATCGACGGGTTGCGGCGCCAGTTCGGCGCCAGTTGGTGAATACACGTCCGTCTAGAATCGCCGGCTGTTTGCAAACCAATCCGGACGAGGAACTCTGAGCATGTACCAGGAAGACAAGGACGACACCACGCGCGTGGGTCTGTGGATCACCTTCGGCGTCGTGGCCCTGGTGGTCATCAGCACGGTCAGCGCCATGGTGGTGCGCCAGCTGCAAAGCATCGAGGCGCCGGCGCCCGCCGCCGCGGTGGTCGCACCGGCCGCCGTGCTGCTCGTCGAGGAGATCGTGCTGATCGAAGCGCCGCTGGCCGGCGACCTGGCCGCCACGCTGTACTTCGGCACCGGTGAATCCGCACTGCCGGCCGAGGCCGCACCGGCCATCGCCGCCGTGGCCCAGGCGCTGGCCGCCGCGCCGGCGCGCAAGATCGTGCTGTCGGGCTTCCACGACGAGACCGGCGACGCCGCCCGCAACGCCGAGCTGGCCAAGCAGCGCGCACTGTCGGTCCGCGCCGCGCTGGTCGCCGCCGGTATCGACGCCTCGCGCATCGCGCTGCGCAAGCCCGAAATCTCGACCGGCTCGGGCTCCGACCAGGAAGCCCGCCGCGTGGAACTGCGCCTGGTGGACTGACGGGCGCTCCGCTCCCACCCAGCCGGGCCGCGTGCCCGGCTTTTTTGTTTCCGCGGCGCGCCCGGCACTGGCCCATAGAATAAGAAGAGTTCTCATTCATTGCCGCCGTGTCCAATCCGCAACCGCCCCATCCGCTGCACGCGCTGTACGTGGAACACCACGGCTGGTTGCGCCTGTGGCTGCAGCGGCGGTTGCGTTGCCCGCACCAGGCCGCCGACCTCGCGCACGACACCTTCCTGCGCCTCCTGCCCAAGGCGCAGACCCTGCGCATCGAGGAGCCGCGGGCCTTCCTCACCACCTTGGCGCAGCGCGTGCTGTACA
Source organism: Pseudorhodoferax sp. Leaf274 (assembly GCF_001422445.1). Taxonomy (GTDB): domain Bacteria; phylum Pseudomonadota; class Gammaproteobacteria; order Burkholderiales; family Burkholderiaceae_C; genus Pseudorhodoferax. Next base: position 258,376 of record NZ_LMNA01000025.1, on the reverse strand, counting down.
GCTTCTGGCGCCGGCGCGAGCTGGAGCAGGCCTACCTGCAGGCCCTGGCCGTGAGCTGCAGCGACGAGATGGCCTGCTCGGCCGAAACGCTGGCCGCCGTACGCGAGGCGCTGGCGGTGCTGGACCAGCACCTGGGCGCGCTGCCGCCCAAGGTGCGGCAGGCCTTCCTGCTGAGCCGGCTGGAGGGCCTGACGTATCCCGACATCGCGCGGCACATGGGCATGTCGCTGGCGACCATCGAGCGCTACATGCGCCAGGCACTGCTGCACCTGGCGCTGCAGGAAGCGCAGGTGGTCCCTTGAACCGTGGGCCTGGGCGCTTCACGCCGGCACGCCCCCGCATGGCGGGGCGGCCCGCAGGCCGGCGGGGGCACCGGTGAGCCTGGCCGCCGATCCCGCGCTGGCCGCCGCCGCCGATTGGGCCGTGCGGCTGCAGTCGCCCCGTGCCGACGCGCAGATGCAGGGTGCGTTCGCGCGCTGGCTCGCCGCCGACGCGGCGCACCGCGCCGCCTGGGATCGGCTGCAGGCGGCCGAGCGCCTGCTTGCCGCGCCGCTGGCCCGCATCCGCGCGGCCGAGCAGCAGCAGCCGGGGCAGGCCGCCTCGGCCTTGCAGGCGCTGGCGGCCGGGCCGTCACGCCGTGGCCGCCGCGCGGTGCTGGGCGGCGGGGCGGCCGCCGTCGCCGCCTGTGCGGCGGCAGCGCTCGTCAACCGCCACACACCGCTGCAGACCCTGGCCGCGCAGCTGCGCACCGCCACCGGCGAGCGCCGCACCGCCGTGCTGCCCGATGGCAGCGAGCTCACGCTCAACGCCCGTTCCGCCGTCGACATGCATTTCGCGGCCGGCGAACGGGTGGTGCTGCTGCGCGCGGGCGAAATCCTGGTGCAGGTTGCCGACGACCCGACCGGCCGCCCGTTCGCCGTGCAGACGGCGCAAGGCCGCGTCCAGGCCTGGGGCACGCGGCTGCTGGTGCGCCAGGAGGACGGCTGCACCCGCGCGACCGCACTGGCCCAGGGGCTGCACCTGGTGCCGCGCAGCGGTGCGGCCGAAACGCTGGAGGAAGGCATGGGCGCGGTGTTCGACGCCACCCGCGTGCGCGTGCTGGCGCAGGTCGACGCCACGGCGCAGGCGGCCTGGACCGAAGGCCTGCTGGACGCGCGCGACCTCTCGCTCGGCGAGGTGGTCGACGCGCTGCGCCCCTACCACGCCGGCCTGCTGCGCGTGGACCCGCAGGCCGCGCGCCTGCGCATCTTCGGCGTGTTCGCGCTCGACCGGCCGCAGCGCGTGCTGCAGGACCTGGTGGACACCCAGCCGATCCGCGTGCGCCAGTGGGGCAGCCTGGTGACGCTGATCGAGCCACGCGCGGCCTGATCGGCCGGATCCGTGCGAGCCGCGTGGTCCGCGTGATCCGCGTTGTCCGCATGAGGGGTTTCGGCCCGCCCGTTGGACAAGTGCTGGAGACCGCACTGTTCCACCGACCCCGACCGCAGGAAACCTCCGCATGCCTCCTCTCTCCCGTCCGCGCGCCCGGCCCGCGCTGCGCACCGCCGCATCCGCCGCACTGCTCGCCGCACTCCATGCCGGCGCCTTCGCGCAGGACGCCTCTGCCGGCCCGCCGCCAGCCCGCGCCGCCCAGGCCTGGGACATCCCCGCCGGCCCGCTCGACAGCACGCTGGCGCTGATCGCGCGGCGCAGCGGCCGCGGCGTGGTGGCCGATCCGGCCTTGCTGCGCGGCAAGGCCGCGCCCGCGCTGCGCGGCAGCTTCGACGCGCAGGAGGCGGCGCTGCGCGCGTTGGCCGGCAGCGGGCTGGTGCTGGCCGTCACGGCCAGCGGCAGCTTCACCGTGCGCCCTGGCGCCCCGGCCGAGGCGGCCCCTGCGGCACCCCCGGCGCCGGCCCCGGCCGCATCGGCGACACCGACCAGCGGCGCCGCGCTGCCCGAGGTGCGCGTCAAGGCCTTCGCCGACCGCGAGAGCGCCACCGGCCCGGCGGCAGGTTTCGTCGCCCGGCGCACGGCCACCGCCACCAAGACCGACACGCCGCTGGCCGAGACGCCGCAATCCGTCAGCATCGTCACGCGCGCCCAGATGGACGCGCAGAACGCGCAGTCCGTCAGCGACGCGCTGCGCTACACGGCCGGCGTGATGACCGAGGCCAACGGCCCCGACCCGCGCGCCGACGTGATCGGCGTGCGCGGCTTCAGTGCCGGCAGCCGCTCGGCCTTCCGCGACGGGCTGCGCGACTTCGCCTTCAACGGCCAGGGCGGCATCGTGATCGAGTCGTACGGGCTGGAGCGGGTCGAGGTGCTGCGCGGCCCGTCCTCGGTGCTCTACGGCCAGGGCGACGCCGGCGGCACGGTCAACCTGGTCAGCAAACGCCCCACGCGCGAGGACCTGCGCGAGGTGCAGCTGCAACTGGGCTCGCACCAGCGCCGCCAGGCCGCCACCGACCTGGGCGGCAGCTTCGGCCCCGACAGCCCCTGGAGCTGGCGCCTGACGGCCCTGGCGCGCGACAGCGCCACCCAGATCGACCACGTGGAGGACGACCGCCTCTTCGTCGCCCCCGCGCTGACCTGGCAGCCCAACGCCGACACCCGCCTCACGCTGCTGGCGGACCACCAGCGCAATGCGCGCGGCCAGGGCTACCAGGCGTGGCCGCGCGTGGGCACCCTGGCGCCGGCGGCGTTCGGCACCATCAGCGAACGCCGCTTCGTCGGCGAGCCCGGATTTGACCGCTTCGACCAGCGGCGCAGTTCGGCCGGCTACCAGTTCGAACACCGCCTGGACGAGTCCGTCACGCTGCGCCAGAACCTGCGCGCCACGGCGCAGGAGACCCGGGCCAACAGCATCTACGAGGCCGGCTACGATGACGGCGGCCCGCTGGTGCGCCGCTTCGGCTCGGCCGGCCGCGAGCGCATCCACAGCTTCACGCTGGACAACCAGCTGCAATGGCGCTTCACCCAGGGCGCGCTGTCCCATACCGTGCTGGCCGGGCTGGACCACCAGCGCTTTCGCGGCAGCGACGGGGCGGCCTATGCCGCCATGCCGTCGCTGGACCTCATGAACCCGGTCTACGGCCAGCCCTTGCCGATCGGGCCCGATGCGCCCGCCGACGACCGCTCCCAGCGCCTGACGCAGACCGGCCTGTACCTGCAGGACCAGGTCAAGCTCGGCGAGCGCTGGGCCTTCACGCTGGGCGGGCGCTGGGACCGTTCGCAGACCAGCACCACCACGCTGGCCGACGGCACCACCGCTGCCCAGCGCGACCACGCCTTCACCTGGCGGGCCGGCGCCGTCTACCTGGCCGATGGTGGCTGGGCGCCTTATGTGGGCCTGGCGCGCTCGTTCTCGCCCACCGTCGGCACCGACGCCCAGAACCGCGCCTTCCGGCCCGAGACCGCACGCCAGGCCGAGGCCGGCGTGCGCTGGCAGCCCGCGGGGCAGGGCATGGCGCTGCAGGCGGCGGTGTTCGACCTGCGGCGCCAGAACGTGCTGACCGGCGACCCGCAGAACCCGGACTTCTCGGTCCAGCGCGGCGAGGTGCGCTCGCGCGGGCTCGAGCTGGAGGCCAAGGCCACGCTGGCGCGCGGGCTCGACCTCGTGGCCGCCTACACCTTCAACGACGTGGAGGTCACGCGCAGCACCGGCACGGACCTGGGCCACACCCCCAGCGCCACGCCGCGGCAGATGGCCTCGCTGTGGCTGGGCTGGCAGATGCTGCCGGGCATGAAGCTGTCGGCCGGCGTGCGCCATGTCGGCCGCACCTGGGGCGACGAGGAAGAGACGGTCGCCGTGCCAGGCTACACGCTGCTGGACGCGGCGCTGCTGTTCGAGCTGGGCCAGTGGGCCGCCGGCTATGACCGCTGGACGCTGGCGCTGAACGCCAGCAACCTGACCGACCGGCGCTACGTGGCCACCTGCGGCTACTTCGCCGATGGCTGCAAGTGGGGCTACCGCCGCGCACTGGCCGCCACGCTGACCTACCGGTGGTGATCCCGTCGTGAAGGGCCTGCGCGGGCCGGTGCTGCACCTGCACCGCTGGCTGGGCCTGTGCACCGCGTTCTTCCTCGTGGCCGCCGGCCTGACCGGCAGCCTGCTGGCCTTCGGCGACACGCTGGAGGCCTGGCTGGCGCCGCAGCTGCACCGCAGTGCCTCGGGCGTCGCGCCGCTGCGCGATCCGTTGGAACTGCACGCCCGCGTCGCGCGGCAGCTGGCGCCGGATGCCGAACCTGCGCTGGTTGCCCTGCGCGCCACGCCGGGCCGCACGCTGCGCATGCCGGTGCGGCCGCTGCCCGATCCCGCCACCGGCCGGCCCCGGGTGCTGGACTACGACGAGGTCTTCGTCGACCCGGCCACCGGCGCCATCCAGGGCCGGCGCCTGAACGGCGCGCTGCGCTTCGATGCGGTGCACATCGTGCCGCTCCTGTTCCGCGTGCACTGCGCACTGGCGCTGCCTTCGCCCTGGGGCGAAGGGCTGATGGGCGTCGTCGCGCTGCTGTGGGCGCTGGACTGCCTGGCCGGCGCCTGGCTGACCCTGCCGACCGGCGCCGCCGGCCGGCGCGGGTGGTGGACGCGCTGGCGCAGCGCCTGGACGCTCAAGCGCGGTGCCGGCAGCCACCGGCGCACCGTCGACCTGCACCGCGCGGGCGGCCTGTGGCTGTGGGCGCTGCTGTTCGGGCTGGCCTGGTCCGGCGTGATGTTCAACCTGCGCGAGCCGGTCTACATGCCGGTCATGCGCACCTGGCTGGCCTTCGACACCTCCTACCGCGACGTGCCGGCGCGCGCCCATCCGCTGGCACAGCCGCCGCTGGACATGGCCGCCGCGCTGGACGTGGCACGGGCGCGCATGGCCGCCTTCGCAGCGCAGCGCGGCCTGCGCATCGGCGCCGAGGAACTGCTGATGTACAACCCCGCGCGCGGCCTGTACGCCTACTGGGTGCACAGCAGCGCCGACCTGCGGCCTGACGTGGGCAACACCGCCTTGCTCATCGACGCCGAGACCGGCGCCGTGCGCGGCCACTGGCTGCCCACGGGCGACCAGCCCGGCAACACGGTCAGCAACTGGCTCGGGGCGCTGCACATGGGCCATGTGGGCGGATGGATCTGGCGCACGGTGCTGCTGCTGGCCGGGCTGGCGGTGGCCGTGCTCAGCGGCACCGGCGTGGCAATCTGGCTGCGCAAGCGCGCCGCGCGGCGCATGGCCCGGCGCACGGGCCGATACACGCGCCCCCCGCACCGGGACGCCGAGCGGCATGCGGCCCGCCGCACCACCGACAGGCCACCCGGCCCGGCGTAGCCGCCACGCCGCAGGCGGTGTGTCTTTTTGGCTTGTGTCATCTGAATGACACGCGGCGTTCATAACATTTCCTCACATTTGAGGAAGCGTTTGCCATGTCCGCCGCCGCCGAGTACCTGACCGATTTCCGCCCCCGATTCCGCCAGCCCAGCGCGGCAGACCTCTGCGCCACGGTACCGTGCATGACCACCGACGAGACCAACGAGAAGGTCATGGAGATGTTCAACCGGCACCGCGACCTGGTCAGCCTGCCGGTGGTCGAAGGGCGCCGGCCCATCGGCCTCATCAACCGCAGCATCTTCCTGTCCCAGATGAGCAAGCAGTTCCGCATGGAGCTGTACGGGCGCAAGAGCTGCATCGCCTTCATGGACAAGGAGCCGCTGGTGGTCGACGCCGCAATGGACATCGACACGCTGACCTTCAAGGCGGTCGAGTTCGGCGAGAAGGCACTGTCCGACGGCTTCATCATCACGCGCGGCGGCGCCTTCCTCGGCGTGGGCAACGGCCTGCAGCTCATGCGCGTGGTGGCGGACATGCAGGCCTCGCGCAACCGCCAGATCATGCACAGCATCGAGTACGCGAGCGTGATCCAGCAGTCCACGCTGCGCAGCTCGCGCGAGGCGCTGGCGCGGGTCTGCCCCTCGGCCGACCTGGTCTGGGAGCCGCGCGACGTGGTGGGCGGCGACTTCTACCAGTTCAGCGAAGGCGAGGGCGGCTGGTTCGGCGCGGTGGCCGATTGCACCGGCCATGGCGTGCCCGGCGCGTTCATGACGCTGATCGCCTCGAGCAGCCTCACGCAGGCGCTCGACCAGCACGGCCCGCGCGACCCGGCGCAGCTGCTGGGCGCGGTCAACCGCAGCATCAAGCAGACCCTGGGCCAGCAGGGCGGCGTGGACGCCACGCCGGGCTCGGACGACGGCATGGACGCGGCCTTCTTCTGGTATGAGCCCGGCAGCCGCCGCCTGGTGTTCGCCGGTGCGCGGCTGGCGCTGTTCGTGCTGCGCCCCGGTGCGGCCGAGGTGGAACTCGTCGAGGGCCAGCGCAAGGGCGTCGGCTATGTGGACAGCGAGGCCGGCTACGTCTGGCACAACCACAGCCTCGTGCTCGAGCCCGGCAGCCTGGTGTTCGTGACCACCGACGGCCTGATCGACCAGGTGGGCGGCCCGCGCGCCATCGCCCTGGGCAAGAAGCGCGTGCGCGAGGCCGTGCTGGGCGCGCCGGCGCGCACGCCCGTGGCCGTCAACCGCGCGGTGCAGCAGGCCCTGGGCGCCTGGCAGGGCGAGCACCACCGCCGCGACGACCTGACCTTCTTCAGCTTCTCCGCCTGAGCACCGCCATGCCACCGAACCCCATCGCCGACAAGTACGGCTCCTTCTTCAACCTGGCGCGCGAGCACCAGGTCATCTTCTACTACATGGGCTACTTCTCGCAGCACATCGTGGCGGCCATGGCCGATGCCGTGAAGCTGCAGCTGGAGGTCACCGGCGTGGCCGGGCCCACGCGGCGCAAGCTGTTCTCGTGCTTCATCGAGATGGCGCAGAACATCGTGCATTACTCGGCCGATGCGCTGACCTCGCCGACCCAACGAGAGGGCGAAGTGCGCCACGGCTCGGTCTGCATCCGGCGCGAGAGCGACGGCAGCTTCCTGCTGCTGTGCGCCAACCCGGTGGAGTCGCGCATCGCCGAGGAGCTGCGCGGCAAGCTCGAGGCGCTGCGCAGCATGACGCTGGACGAGATCAAGCAGGCCTACCGCAAGACGCTGCGCGAGGAAACGCCCGAGGGCAGCAAGGGCGCCGGCATCGGCCTGCTGACCGTGGCGCGCGACGCGCGCGAACCGCTGCAGTTCGACTTCGACGCCGCCGACGCGGCCGGCGGCGCGCCGGTCTTCTACCTCAAGGCGGCCATCTGAGCCCCGACACGAGACCCCGCATGGACAACTTCTACATCGCCCCGACGCCCAGTTCGCCGGAGGTGGACTTCCGCTTCGACACGCACCAGCTGCACCTGCGCGGCGAGTCCTACCCCGAGAACGCCGCTGCCTTCTACGGCGAGGTCATCGCGCAGCTCAAGGCCTACCTGGCCGGGCAGCACGGCCGCGCGATCGCCGTGCACATCGCGCTGGCCTACTTCAACAGCTCCAGCACCAAGATGCTGTTCAACCTGATCGAGGCGCTGGACGATGCCGTGGAGGCCGGCAACCAGGTCGCGCTGCACTGGTACCACGACGCGGAGGACGACACCATCCTCGAGTTCGGCCAGGAACTGCACGACGATTTCCCGGCCATCGCGTTCACCAGCCATCCGGTGGGGCAGGCCTGAAATGGACACGCCCGGCGAAGCGCCCGACCTGTTCGATGCCGAGCACCGCGCGCTGCTGGCCGCGCGCGCTGCCCATGCGGCCGGGCCGGCCTGTGCCCACGAGGCGCTGGGCGAGCTGCTCGCCGCCTACGAGCGCCTGCTGCGCGAGACGCGCCGCCTGGTGCGCCGCAGCGACCGGGCCGAGCTGGAGATGACGCAGCTCAACCAGCGGCTGCAGGACCTGGCCGGCGAACTGCGGCACCGCGCCACGCACGACCCGCTGACCGGCGTGCTGAACCGCGCGGCCATCATCGAGCGCGTGAACCAGCTGTTCGCGCGGGGCGGCCTCACGCTGATCGTGCTGGACATCGACCACTTCAAGCGCATCAACGACAGCTTCGGCCATCCCGTGGGCGACAAGGTCATCCTGGGCGTGGTGGCCTGCCTGCAGCAATCGGTGCCGGCGCAGGGCCTCATCGGGCGCGTCGGCGGCGAGGAGTTCACGCTGCTGCTGCCGCATGACGAGCCCGAGGCCGCCGAGGCCGTGGCCCAGCGCGCGCGGCGCACCATCGAAGGCCATGCCTTCGGCCTGCCCGACGGCAGCCGCGTGACGGCCAGCTTCGGCATCAGCTGCATGCCCTGCGGTGCCAGCTTCGACGAGGCCTATGGCCAGGCCGACGAGGCGCTGTACGCCGCCAAGCGCGGCGGACGCAACCGCGTGGCGCATGCCGGCGGCAACCTGCAACTGCAGACCGGCTGAGATGCCCAGACCCGCACCGGCGCCGGCCTGGCCGGGCGCCATCCTGGCGGCGATGCCCACGCGCGACTGGCGCGTGCTGGTGGTGGACAGCGACGAGGACGTGCACGCCGCCGCCCAGGCCGGCCTGCAGGGCCTGGTGCTGTTCGGCCGCCCCGTGGCGCTGCTGCAGGCACGCACCGAGGCCGAGGCACGCGCCGTGCTGCGGCACGAACGCGACCTGGCGGTCGCCTTGCTCGCCGTGGCCGCGCCGCCGGACACCGACTTCGGCCTGGTCGAATTCCTGCGCGACGGCCTGGGCCTGCACCACACCCGCATCGTGCTGCGCACGGAACTGCAGGGCCCCGCGCTGCAGACGCTGCTGCGCTACGACATCGGCGACTGCCGCAGCAAGGCCGAGCTGGCACCGGCGCGCCTGCAGGCCACCGTGGCGGCGGCGCTGCGCGCCTACGAGCAGCTGTGCAACACCGAGGCCAGCCGGCGCAGCCTGGAGCGCATCGTGCAGTCCGGCGCGGCGCTGCTGGAGCAGACCAACCTGCACGCCTTCGCCGGCGCCGTCATCGCGCAGCTGGCCGCCGTGCTGGACGTGCCCGGCGAGGGGCTGGTCGCCCTGCGCGAAGCCGGGGCCGGCGCGGCGGGCACCGGCCAGGTGCTGGCGGCGGCCGGCCGCTTCGCCGGGCTGCAAGGCCAGCCGCTGCAGGCGCTGCCCGCGAGCCGGGCCGCCCAGCTGCTGCGGCGTGCGCTGGTGCAGGGCGGCAACGTCTACGGCGAGCAGGGCGGCGTCGCGCTCTACATGGGGCGCCGCGACGGGCAGGACATGGCCGTCTACGTGCAGGCCCCGCGCCTGCGCAGCACGGCCGACCGCCAGCTGCTGGACGTGTTCTGCACCAACCTGCGCACGCTGCGGCACAACCGCGGCCTGCTCGAGCGGCTGCACCAGTCGGCCTACTTCGACACGCTGGTGGGCCTGCCCAACCGCGCGCACTTCATCGAGAAGGTCGACGCCTGCGCACGGCTCGGCGCGCGCCACCACATCCTGGCGCTGCTGGACATCGACGACTTCAGCGCCGCCAACGACGTCATGGGCCACCGTTTCGGCGACCGGCTGCTGGCCGCCGTGGCGCGGCGGCTGGCCGAGGCGCTGGCGCCCGGCGTGCTGCTGGCGCGCGTGGGGCCCGACACCTTCGGCGTGCTCGGCAGCACCGAGCAGGTGATGCCGCAGCGCCTGCTGGAATGCGTGCGCGAGCCGCTGCTGGTGGACGGCGTGCCGCACAAGGTCACGCTGACCTGCGGCCACGTGCTGCTGCCGCATGCGGCGCAGGCCGGTGCCGACCTGGTCAAGGACGCCACCATCGCGCTCAAGCGCGCCAAGCGCGACCACCGTGGCCAGGACCTGCGCTACGCCGAGCAGATGGGCGCGGAGGCGCGCGACCGCGCGCTGCTGCTGTCCGAGCTGCGCACCGCCATCGACCATGCGCGGCTGTACCTGGTCTACCAGCCGCAGCGCGACCTGCGCACGGGCGCGCTGGTCGGCCTGGAGGCGCTGCTGCGCTGGCGCACCGAGGACGGCCGCATCGTGCCGCCCGACCGTTTCATCCCGGTGGCCGAGCATTCCGGCCTGATCGTGCCGCTGGGCCAGTGGGTGCTGGCCACGGCCTGCGCCACCATGCGCCAGATGCTGGACGCCGGCTACGCGCCGGGGCGCATGGCGGTCAACGTGTCGGTGGCGCAGCTGCGCGACCCGGGCTTCTTCGACACCGTGCAAGCCGCGCTGGCCAGCCATGGCCTGCAGGGCCGCCACCTGGAGCTGGAGATCACCGAATCGGTGGCCGTGCTGCCCACGCAGCTGCTGGAATCCACGCTGTCGGCGCTGCGCGCCGAGGGCATCACCATCGCGATCGACGACTTCGGCACGGGCTATTCCTCGCTGAGCTACCTGGAGCGGCTGCCGCTGGACCGCATCAAGATCGACCGCGGCTTCGTGCGCCAGATCCGCGAGGCCCAGGGCGCGCGCATCGCCGAGACCGTGACCCAGCTCGGCCGCAAGCTGGGCCTGCAGGTGCTGGCCGAGGGCATCGAGGACGCGGCCACCTGGCAGGCCCTGGCCGAGATGGGCTGCCACGAAGGGCAGGGCTACCACATCGCCTGGCCGATGGAGCGCGACGTGTTGCAAGAGTGGCTGCAGCGCGAGGCGGCGGCCGAGCCTGCGGTGGCCTGAGGGCGTCGGCCCGAATCCCTTGCGGGCCGGCGAGGTTCTGGCGCCTGCCCCGGGTGCGGGTGCTGTAATCGACCGATGGTCGATGCTGGATTCGGAACGCGCGATTCACCCGGGGCGCGGCTGCTCGTCGTCGGCGGGGGCGTTGCCGGGCTGGAGATCGCCACCGCGCTCGGGCGGCGCTGGCGCGGCCGGCCCGGTGCCCCCACGGTCACGCTGCTGGACAGCGACGCGGCCCATGTCTGGAAGCCCATGCTGCACACCATCGCGGCGGGCACGCGCGACATCGCCCAGCAGCAGACCACCTATGTCGCCCAGGCCCGCGATGCGGGCTTCGTCTACCAGCCCGGCGCGCTGAGCGGCCTGGACCGTGCGCGGCGCGTGGTGCAGGTGGCGCCGCTGCATGCCGAGGACGGCCGCCTGCTGGTGCCGGCGCGCGAACTGCCCTATGAGCTGCTGGTGCTGGCCGTGGGCAGCCAGGCCAACGACTTCGGCACGCCGGGCGTGGCGCAGCATTGCCACGCCATCGATTCGCGGCTGCAGGCCGATGCCTTCTGCCGCGAGGTGCGGCTGCGCATGCTGCAGTGCGTGGCCATGGCGCAGCCGCTGTCCATCGCCATCGTGGGCGGCGGTGCCACGGGCGTGGAGCTGGCGGCCGAACTCGTGCAGTTGACCGAGACCGCGCAGGCCTACGGCGCCACCGGCCTGGCCGAGCGGCTCACCATCACGCTGGTGGAGGCCGGGCCGCGGCTGCTGGCCTCGTTCCCGCAGGACATCTCGGCCGCCACGCAGAAGCGCCTGCAGTCGCTGGGCGTGCGCGTGCGCACCGGCACGCAGGTCAAGGCGGCGCGGGCCGAGGGCCTGGAGCTGGCCGACGGCAGCCTGCTGGCGTCCACGCTCCAGGTCTGGGCGGCCGGCGTGAAGGCCCCCGCCGTGCTGGCCACGCTGGACGGCCTGCAGACCAACCGCAACCAGCAGCTGCTGGTCCATCCCTCGCTGCAGACCACGCGCGACGAAGCCGTCTACGCCGTGGGCGACTGCGCCGCGCTCACGCTGCCGGGCAGCGAGCGGCCGCTGCCACCGACCGCGCAGGTGGCCCACCAGCAGGCGCAGCACCTGGTGCGCTACCTGCCGGACGTGCTGGCGGCGGGCCGCACGGTGCCGCCATTCCGCTTCCGCGACTTCGGCGCGCTGGTCTCGCTGGCCGACTACGACGCCTTCGGCTCGCTGGGCCAGTTCGGCTTCTTCGACGGCGGCATCATCCGCGGCAGGCTCGCGCAGCTGAGCCACGCCATGCTGTACCGCAGCCACCAGGCGCGGCTGCACGGCTTCTGGCGCGGCGGGCTGCTGTGGCTGGCCGACCGCATCCAGGCGCGCGTGCGCCCGCCGATCCGGCTCGACTGAGCCTGGATTCGGGCGGTGGGATGCGCCTGACGGTGCCGAATCCAGGCTAAAGCAGCCAGTCGATCGGCAGCCAGGACAGCACGCGCACGCCCAGCCGCAGCCACAGGCTGGTGCCGGGCTCCTGCGCCAGCACCAGCGGCGGATCGCTGCGCCCGTCCAGCCACTGCAGCCGGCCCTGCGGGTCCAGCTGCAGCTGGTAGCCGCGCTGGCGGGCCTTCTCGCGCAGCTGCTGGTCCAGCTGCGCGGCCAGCACGGCGCTGTCGATGACGAAGCCGAGCTCGGTGTTGAGCCGTGCCGAGCGCGGGTCGAAGTTGAACGAGCCCACGAACAGCTGGCGCCGGTCGACCACGAAGGTCTTGGCATGCAGGCTCTCGGCCGAGCTGCTGCCCAGGCGCAGCTTGGCGTCGGGCGCCTGGGTGTCGGCCTCGCGCCGCATCTCGTAGAGCTGCACGCCGGCGCGCAGCAGCGGCACGCGCCAGGGGATGTAGCCCGCGTGCACCACGGCCACGTCGGTGGCCTCGAGCGCGTTGGTGAGGATGCTGACCTCCACGCCACGCGCCGCGAGCTTCTCGAACAGCGCGGTGCCGCGCGCGGTCGGCACGAAGTAGGGCGAGACCAGCTTGAGTTCGTGCGCCGGCGCATCCACCAGCCGGGCCATGCGCATGTACATCAGGTCGGCGTCGGCGGCCTCGCCCAGGCCCTTGGCCGGGTCGTCGCTGACGAGCTCGACCGGCGCCCAGTGCAGCGGCAGCCGCGCCGCCAGCAGGTCGGCCACGAAGGCCGAGCGCGCCACCGCCTCCAGGTAGGCGCGCGTGCGCTCGGGCAGGTTCTGCAGGTCCTTGGGCGGCGGCGGGGCGGCCGGGCCGGCGTCCACCAGCATCGCCAGCGGATACGCGGAGCCGCTGGCCCAGTAGCGGTCGAAGTCCTTGGACACCGCCTGCACCACCGGCCCGACGGCCAGCACGTCCAGGTCCACGAACAAGGTGTCGACCTCGGCGCCGAAGTATTCGTCGCCCACGTTGCGTCCGCCGACCACGGTGGCCTGGTCGTCGGCCGTGAACGACTTGTTGTGCATGCGCCGGTTGGCGCGCATGAAGTCGGTGACGAAGCCCAGCGGCTTGAAGCGCCGCTGCACGAAGGGGTTGAACAGCCGCACCTCGATGCGCGGGTGCGCGTCGAGCGCGGCGAGCGGCGCATCCAGGCCGGCGCTGCCCAGGTCGTCCAGCAGCAGGCGCACGCGCACGCCGCGGTTGGCCGCGCGGCGCAGGGCCTCGAACAGCAGCCGGCCCGACATGTCGTCGCGCCAGATGTAGTACTGCACGTCCAGGCTGCGCTCGGCGGCCTCGGCCAGCAGCACGCGCGTGGCGAAGGCGTCGCGGCCCTGGTCGAGCAGGAACACGCCCGAGTGCCCGGCCGCATGCGGCGCGGCGGCCTGCTGCACGGCGCGGCCCAGGCGCGTGCCGGCGGTGTCGGCGTCCAGGCGGCTCTCGCTGCGGCCTTCCAGTGGCGGCAACCGGGCGCAGCCGGCCAGCAGCAGGGCGGCGAGCAGCAGCAGGGCGGCTGGCAGTGCGGGGGCAGGGCGCGGCGAAGGCATGCACGGCCATTGTCGCGACCGGCGGCGCCAGGCCGGTGTCAGCCTTTTTCTGCATACTGGGTCCGCCCCTGCGGCCGCTGCGGCCGTCCGCTTCCCACTCCCGTCCATGCATACCGTCGAAACCGTGCTGCTGGTGCTCCTGCTCGGGGCGATGACCGGCATCGCGGCGCGCTACCTGCGCGCCATCCCGCTGCCCCTGATCCAGATCGCGCTGGGCGCGGCGCTGTCCTGGCCCCAGCAGGGCCTGCACATCGCCTTCGACCCGGAGCTGTTCCTGCTGCTGTTCATCCCGCCGCTGCTGTTCGCGGACGGCTGGCGCATTCCCAAGCGCGAGTTCTTCGCGCTGCACCGGCCGATCCTGCGGCTCGCCCTGGGCCTGGTGCTGTTCACCGTGGTCGGCCTGGGATACCTGATCCACTGGATGATCCCGGCGATGCCGCTCACGGTGGCCTTCGCGCTGGCCGCCGTGGTCTCGCCCACCGATGCGGTGGCCGTCTCGGCCATCACGCGCAACCTGGGCATGCCGGCCAAGACCATGCACGTGCTGGAGGGCGAATCGCTGCTCAACGACGCCTCGGGCCTGGTGGCGCTCAAGTTCGCCGTGGCCGCCACGCTGACCGGCGCGTTCTCGTGGGCCGACGCCGGCAAGGAGTTCCTGTGGGTTGCGCTGGGCGGCCTGGCGGTGGGCACCGGCCTGGGCTGGGCCTTCGCCGTGGGCCGCGAGACCGTCACGCGGCGCGTGGGCGACGTGGCGGCCACGCAGATGGTGCTGCTGCTCGTGCTGCTGCCGTTCGCGGCCTACCTGGTGGGCGAGCACATCGGCGCCTCCGGCATCCTGGCCGCGGTGGCGGCCGGGGTCACGACCAACTTCGCCGACCTGCGGCGCGGCGAGTTCGTCGCCGAGCGCATGCAGACCGAGGGCATCTGGACCATGGTGGAGGCGGCCTTCAACGGCGCCATCTTCCTGCTGCTGGGCCTGCAGCTGCCCTCCATCGTGGGCACCACGCTGGCGGCGGCCGGCGAGGACTGGTGGCTGCCTGCGGGCCAGGCGCTGCTGATCACGCTGGCGCTGCTGGGCCTGCGCTGGATCTGGCTCACGCTGGGCGTGCGCGGCAGCCTGTGGCGCGCGCACGAGCGCGGCTCCATGGCCGAGCAGCCTTCGCCGCTGCTGGCCCTGGCCACCACGCTGGCCGGCATCCGCGGCGCCGTGACGCTGGCCGGTGCGCTGTCGGTGCCGCTGCTGCTGCCCGGGGGCGCGGGCTTCCCGGCGCGCGACCACCTGGTCTTCCTGGCCACGGCCACCATCCTGCTGACGCTGGCGATCGGCAGCGTTGGCCTGCCGCTGGTGTTGCGCCGGCTGCCGCCGCCCGGCGAGCCGGCCTCGGTGCAGGAAGAGCGCAGCGCCCGGCTGGCGGCCTGCAGGGCGGCCATCGCGCACATGGCGCAGCAGGTGCCGGGCGCCGATGACGCCGAGCGCCAGGCCCAGGTGCAGGAGGCCGTGGGCCGGCTCACGCAGGACTACCGCAAGCGCATCGACCTGCTGGAAGACCCGGCCGCGCCGGCCACGCCCGAGGCGCAGGCCGAGTCGCCCGAGGCCGTGCGCCAGCGCCGCCAGCGCTACCTGCTGGAGATGGAGCTGCGCCTGAACGCGTTGCACGTGGAGCGCAACACCCTGTACGCCGAACGCCAGGCGCACCGCATCAACGACGCATCGCTGCGCACGCTGGTGGGCGAGCTGGACCTGGCCGAGGTCTCGCTGCGTCGGCGCCTGGCGGTGGCGCGCCAGGCCGCCAGCCGCTGAGGGGTGTTTCCGGATAATCCGGCCCGACCATGAACCTGCCTTCGACACCGCGATGATCGGCCGCGCCGCCTGGACCCTGGTGCTGCTGCTGTCCAGCCTGTGGGCCGTGCCCGCGCTGCACTACCGCCTGCCCTTGCCGACGCCCTGGGCCAGCGTGGCGGCACTCGGCTGGGCCGTGTTCGCCCTGGCCGCCATCGCCCTGCTGTGGCGCGACGGCGCGGCGCGGCCCGTGCTGGCCTACGCCGTGGCCTTCGTGCTGCTGTTGGGCTGGTGGGTGCGCATCGCGCCTTCGGACACGCGCGTCTGGTCCGACGACGTGGCCCGGCACCTGCAGGCGCAGGTCGACGGCAGCGTGGTGACGCTGGCCAACGTGCGCGACTTCGACTGGCGCAGCGACGACGACTACACGGCGCGCTGGGAGACCCGGCGCTACGACCTGGACCGGCTGCGCTCGGTCGACATGGCGCTGTCGTACTGGATGGGGCCGGCCATCGCGCACACGCTGGTCTCGTTCGGCTTCGACGATGGCCGGCAGCTGGCGTTCTCCATCGAGATCCGCCGCGAACGCGGCGAGTCGTTCTCGGCCGTTGCCGGCTTCTTCAAGCAGTACGAGCTGAGCCTGGTGGCGGCCGACGAACGCGACATCCTGCGCGTGCGCACCAACGTGCGCGGCGAAGACGTCTACCTGTACCGCGTGCAGCTGGCGCCGGCCGCGCAGCGCGCGCTGTTCCTGGCCTACCTGGCCGAGGCCGACGCGCTGGCGCGCCAGCCGCGCTTCTACGACACGCTGACGGCCAACTGCACCACCATCGTCTACGAGATGGCGCGGCGCATCGTCGGCGGTCTGCCGCTGGACTGGCGGCTGCTGGCCTCGGGCTACCTGCCCGAGTACATGCACGGCGTGGACGGCCTGGTGCCGGGCCACACGGTCGAGGAACTGCGCAGTGCCGGCCGCATCACCGACCGCGCCAGGGCCGCCGACGCCGATCCGCAGTTCTCGCAGGCGATCCGGCGCGGCGTGCCGGGCATGGAGGCCGCACCGTGACGCGGCTGGCCCGGCTGCTCCCGTGCATGTCCGCCTGGCTGGCCCTCGTGCTGCTGGCGGGCTGCGCCGGCGTGACGGTCTCATCGGTCTCGCCGGCCAAGTACCTGGCCGAGCGCCGCGGCGATGTGCTGACCACCGGCCGGCTCAGCGAGACGGCGCAGGAGGTGCTGCGCGTGGTCGGCATCGCCGACTGCCGCGAGCGTCCGGTAGCCTGCCGCGGCGCGCTCGGCATCTCGGGCGGCATCAGCGAGGAGCAGCGCCTGTCGGCCCTGGCCGAGCTGTGGCTGGAGAACGCATTGGCGGCGGACAAGGCGCTGGCCACCGACGAGATCGTGCTCGACGCCTGGCTGGAGACCGCGCGCCACGCCTACGCCTACCTGTTCTTCACCGCGCGCCGGCCCGGCGAGCGCGCCTTCGAAGACCGCCAGACCCAGGTGCGCGACTACTACAACTACGCCGTGCAGCAGACCGTGACGCTGCTGTTCAAGGTGTACAGCCGCACGCCGGCCGCGCAGCGTGGCGAGACACTGGCCCTGGGCGGCTGGCGCATCGACAGCCACGCCGACGACCTCGCCCTGCCGCCGGACGCGCCGATGCCCGACGAACTGCTGCCGGCGTCCTCGCTGCGCTTCACGGGCCTGCGCAACACCTACCGGCGCGACGGCTTCGGCGCCGAACTCGTGGCCGTGCTGCCGCAACCCCGGGATGCCGACGCGGCCCGGCCCTTCGACGCCACGCGCTTTCCGGCCATCACGGCGCTGCTGCGCTTCGAGGGCGACACGCTGCCCGACGTCCTGGCCGGCCGCGCGGTGCAGCTGATGCTGTACGACCCGTACCGCAGCGCCCAGGCGCCGCTGGCCGCCGAGCGCGTGCCGCTGGCCGCCAACTTCACGGCCGGCTACGGCCTGTGGCTGGCGCGCGCGGGCTTTGCCACGCAATCGCTGCGCACGCTGTTCGGCCTGTCCGACGGCATCGTGCGCCCGCGCATCCAGCTCATGCAGCCCTACGACCCGGATCGCCGTACCATCGTCATGCTGCATGGCCTGGCGAGCAGCCCCGAGGCCTGGATCAACGTGGCCAACGAGGTGCTGGGCGACGAGCTGCTGCGCCAGAACTACCAGATCTGGCAGGTCTACTACCCCAGCAACGCGCCGCTGGCCTTCAACCAGAAGGCCATCCGCGATGTGCTGCTGCAGACGCTGGCCCACTTCGATCCGGGCGGCCGGGCCAAGGCCTCGCGCGACATGGTGCTGGTGGGCCACAGCATGGGCGGCGTGCTCGCGCGGCTGCTGGTGTCGTCCTCCGGCGACGGGCTGTGGGCCACGCTGCCGGCTGCGGCGCGCGCGGCGCTGTCGGCGCCCGACGCAGGCGAGAAGCAAGACGCACGCGAGAGACACGAGACAAGCGAGGCGCGTGCGGTCCGCGAGGCGCGCGAGCGGCTGGCGCCCTATTTTTCGTTCGAGCCGCTGCCGCAGGTCAGCGAGGCCGTCTTCATCGCCGCGCCGCACCGGGGCACGCCGTTCGCGGGCAGCCGGCTGGCGCGCCGCATCGCCAACTTCGTGACGCTGCCGCTGGCGATGCTGGAGCAGGTCGGCGATGTGACCGGCCTGTTCGGGCGGCCCGGCCCCGATGGCCAGGAGCCGGGGCCGCAGCGCATTCCCAACAGCATCGACAACCTGCGCGACACCGACCCCTTCGTGCAGGCCGCCGCCGCGCTGCCGATCGGCCCGCGTGTGCGCTACCACTCCATCATCGGCCAGGCCGACGCCACGCTGCCGCTGGCCGACGGGAGCGACGGCATCGTGCCCTATGCCAGCGCGCACCTGGCGGGCGCCGCGTCGGAGCGCGTGCTGCCCTCCGAGCACAGCGTGCAGGAGCATCCGCTGGCGATCCTGGAGATCCGGCGCATCCTGCGCGACGCGCTGGTGCGCGCGCCCTGAGCCGGCCTGCGGTCCGCCCGGGACGCGCCGGCGGCGGACGGCATGCGCCGGCATCCTGCGCGGCGCGCATCACTCCAACTTGACGTTCGCGGCCTGCACCACGTCGGCCCAGCGCCGCATGTCCGCCGCCAGGAACACGCGGAACGCATCGCCGGGCACGACCATCGGCACGAAGCCCGTGGCGTCCAGCCTGGCCTGCAGCGCGGGCGTCGAGAAGGCCTTGACCGTGAAGTCGGTGAGTGTGGCCAGCACCGCCGGTGGCGTGGCCGCGGGCGCGAACAGCGCAGCCCAGGCGTCGGCTTCGGCGTTGCGCACGCCCTGTTCGGCCAGCGTGCGCAGCGCCGGCAGCTGCGGCGCGCGGTCGCTGGACGCGAGGGCCAGCGCGGTCATGCTGCCGGCCTTGATGAAGCTCAGCACGCTGGGCATGGTGGTGAAGGTGGCGTCGATGTGGCCGCCCACCAGTGCCTGCGCGGCCTGGCCGCTCCCGTTGTACGGGATGTGCGCCATCTGGACGCCGGTGGCGATCTTGAACATCTCGGCCGCCAGGTGCGAGGCCGAGCCGTTGCCGCTGGAGCCGTAGTTGATCTTGTGCCCTGGCTTGCGCGCCAGCGCGATGAAGGCGTCCAGCGTCTGCACGCCCAGGTCATTGCGCACCACGAGCACGTGCTGCAGCCGCCCGATGCCGGCCACCGGCGCGAAGTCGCGGACCGGGTCGTAGCCCAGCTGGGGCAGCAGGGCCGAGTTCGCGCCATGTGTCTGGTTGGTGCCCATGAGGAGGGTGTAGCCGTCGGCTGCGGCCTGTGCCGCGGCGCGCGTGCCGATGGCGGCCGAGCCGCCCGGCTGGTTCACCACGATGGCGCTCTGGCCGAAATGGCGCGAGAAGCCGTCCGTGAAGATGCGCGCCACCAAGTCCAGCGTGCTGCCGGCCGGGTAGGGCACGATGAGCCTGACCGTCTTGGCGGGGTAGGCCTGTGCCCGCGCGGCAGGCAGGGCGGCGGCCGCCGAGGCGGCCAGGATCAGTTGGCGTCGATGCAGGTCCATGGTGTCTCCAGGTGGTTGTGCGAGGCTCAGGCGGCGAGGTATCCGCCGTCGACGTTGAGGACGGCGCCCGTCATGTAGCTGGACATGGACGAGGCCAGGAACACGGCCGGCCCGACCAAGTCGCCGGGCTGGCCGTAGCGGCCCATCGGGATGCGGCCCATCAGGTACTGGCTGCGCGCGGGGTCCTGGCGTGCGGCAGCGGTCATCTCGGTGGCGATGACGCCGGGGGCGATGGCGTTGACGCGCACGCCGCGCGGCGCGAGCTCCAGTGCCAGCACCTTGGTCAGCATCGCGGCCGCCGCCTTCGAAGTGGAATAGGCCAGCGACATCGGCGAGGCCTGGAACGCGGTGATCGAGGTGATGTTGATGACGCTGCCGCGGTTGGCGCTCAACGCCGCGAGGCAGGCCAGCGTCATGTGGCGCACGCCGTCCAGGTTCACGTCCATGGCGCGGCGCCATTGCAGGTCGCGGTCGGCGCTGTCGAACGCATGGCGCGGCCGCACGCCGGCGTTGTTCACGAGGATGGACAGCCCGCCCCAGGCCCCGGTGGCGTCGGCAACCGCGGCGCATTGCGCCGGGTCGGTCACGTCCAGCGCGAGCGCGTGGGCCGTGCCGCCGGCCCGCCGGATCGCGGCGGCGGTGCGTTGCGCGCCCTGCGCATCTAGGTCGGTGACGACCACGTCGGCGCCCGCTGCCGCGAGACCCTGGGCCATGGAAGCGCCCATGCCGCGCGCAGCGCCGGTCACCAGCGCGAGTTGTCGGTGCAGCAGCATCCCGTCTCCGTCCATCCGTTGTCGATGCCGCCACGATAGGGGCGGCACGCCGGCCCGGGCGTATCCAGCGATACAAAACCGGGCCGGTTTTTCAGCGCGCCTCGAACAGCGCGATGAAGGCCTCGGGGTCGGTGATCTCCACGCCCTTGGCGCGCGTGGCCACCCAGCCCCGCGCCGCGAGCGGCTTGAGGGCGCGCGTCACGGTCACGCGGCTGAGCCCGGTCATGGCGCCGATCTGCGCATGCGTGAGCCGCAGCTGTGGCGCGTCCTGGTGGCGCTGGCCGATGGCGGCGCGCGCGAACAGGTCGACGAGCCGCGATTGCGGGCTGGCCGACGTGAAGCTGGCCAGCTTGTCGATGAGGATGCGGTGCTTGATGCCCAGCAGCTGCAGCAGCGAGACCAGCAGCTCGGGATGGCCGGACAGCAGTTGCTGGATCTCGCTGGCGCGGTAGCGGGTCAGCACCGCGTCGGTCACGGCCGTGGCGGTGACGTAGCGCGGCTTGTCGATGAAGGCCGAGGCTTCGCCGAAGATCGCCCCGGGACCGAAGATCTCCAGCAGCAGATGGCTGCCATCGCTGCGCAGCACCGTGGTGTGGACGAAGCCGGCGCGCACCAGGTAGAAGCAGTCGTGCAGGTCGCCCTGCGCGTAGAGCACCTCGCCGCTGGCCAGCCGCTGCACCGTGCCGATGGCCGTGTTGTGCAGCCACGGCGCGCTGAGCGCCCGTGCGGCGTCCCACGATGCGTAGGCCGACGGTTGGGAGGACGACAGCATGGGCGTCGACGACGGAGGCTGCATGCTGCCTCAGGCCCCGCTCAGCAGCACCACGCCCAGCACCACGAGCACGCAGCCCGCGGCCCGGGCCGGGCCCACGCGCTCGCGCAGCACCAGCATGCCAAACAGCGCGCCCACCATCATCGACATCTCGCGCGTGGGCGCGACCACGCTCAGCGGTGCGCCCATCTCCAGCGCGGCCAGCACCAGGATGTAGGACAGCGGCGAGAGCAGGCCCACCGCCACCGCCAGCCACCAGTGCCCGCGCATGGCGGCCAGCGCGGCGGCGCGGTTGCGCAGCATCCAGGGCGCGAGCACGCACAGCCGCACGAGGTTGGAGCACCAGTCCAGCACCACCGGGCCCACGCCCAGCACCTTCACGCCATAGGCGTCGACCACGGTGTAGCCCGCGATCAGCGCGCCCGTGGCGCCGCCCCAGCGCACGCCGGCCAACGCGCTCGGCTGGCGGAACATGGCCAGCCGGCCGTCGGTGCAGATCAGCGCGATGCCCAGCACGATGGCCGCCAGGCCCAGCAGGCCGTGCAACGAGGGCGCCTCGCCCAGCAGCACGAAAGCGCCGATGGAGGACAGCAGTGGCCCGGTGCCGCGCGCCACCGGGTAGACCACCGACAGGTCGGCCACGCGGTAGCCCTTTTGCAGGCACATGCTGTAGACCAGGTGCAGCAGCCCGCTGGCGACGATGCACGCCAGCACCGGCCCGTCGATGGGCATGCCGCCGTGCGTGAGCTGCCATGCCACCCAGGGCAGGTAGGCCGCGCAGGCCACCACCGTGCTCGCGCCCACGAAGGCCGTGCCGGCATGGGCGGCGCGCTTGGCCAGCAGGTTCCAGGTGGCGTGGATCAGCGCGGCAAGCACCACCATCGACAGGCTCAGCAGCGTCATGGCAGGCCTCCCGGGCCGGGGGTGGGGGCGTGCGCGGCGCAGGGCCGGATGCCCCGCGGTGGCTGCGCTGTGTGGGCCCGCAACGGGGCCGGCCGGTGTCTTGTGGGCTGCATGGTCTCCGGCCGGCATTGTCCACCGGCGCGCGTGGGCCCGCGTTGCACAGCGCCTTACCATGGCCGATGGCCCATGGCCGCCGACGCGCCCGATGGTGGCGCCGGAGGTTCGAAGAATTGAAAGGGAAAGCGACATGACCGAAGCCATGCACCAGAGCGTGCTGCTGGCCACCGACCTGAGCCCGCGCAGCGACCGCGCGCTGGACCGCGCACTGCTGCTGGCGCGCGCGTGGCGCGTGCCGCTGGTGGCGCTGACCGTGGTGCCGCCCGCGGCCGGGCTGGTCACGCACCCGGTGCTGGCCTTGTCGTCCGACGCGGTGGCGCAGCGCGCCGCGCGCCGCCAGGCCGAGCGGCGCCTGCGTGCCGACCTGGCCGACGCCTCGGTGCCGCCCATCGTGCATGTGGAGCAGGGCGAGCTGACCAGCACCGTGCTGGCGGTGGCCAAGGCCGAGCGCTGCGGCCTGGTCGTCACCGGCGTGGCCCGCCACGAGGCGCTGGCGCGCGCGCTGCTGGGCTCCACCGTGGAGGCGCTGGCGCGGCGCGCGCCCGTGCCGCTGCTGGTGGTGCGCGAACGCGCGCGCGCGGCCTACACCCAGGTGCTGGTCACGAGCGATTTCTCCGCGCATGCGCGGCACGCGCTGCAGACGGCGGTGGCGCTGTTCCCGCAGGCCGGCTTCACGCTGTTCCACGCCTTCGGCAACCCCTACCCGCTGCTGGCCGGCATGGACGTGGAGCAGGCGCGCCAGGCCGGACGCGCCGCGGCCGAGGAGCAGGCGCGGATGTTCCTGGACGCCACACCGCTGCCCGCCGACGTGCGTGCGCGCACCACGCTGCGCCTGGCCTACGGCGACCCCGGCCTGCTGCTGCGCGAGCATGGCGCCGAGCACCCGGGCGAGCTGGTGGTGCTGGGCACGCAGCGCCGCTCCGGCCTCACCGGGCTGCTGCTGGGCAGCGTGGCCGAGCGCGTGCTGGAACTCGCGCAGAGCGACGTGCTGGTGGTGCCGCCGCAGCCTGCCGGCGGCCGGCCCTAGCGGCTCGTTCGAAGTGAGGATGTCGGTCGGTCCCTCGAATTCCACAATGCAGCCATCGGTGAGGTGCGCATACCCGGGAACTCATCGAGCACGCCGCGGGCATGGGGTCCGCTGCGTTGGATGAGAAGCTGCAACCCAACTTGCGAGGACCGAACCATGAACACCCAATGGATCGCGTCGGCCTGGATGGCCGCCGCCTTTGTCGCCACGCCTTGCCTTGCCGACGTGCACGCGTCCGGCGAGGTGGGCTACATCCCACCCGTCGCCAGCGCGCCGAGCACGCTCACGCGGGCCGAAGTGCTCGCCCAGCTGGAGCAGGCGCAGCGCGAGGGCACGCTGCCGCCGACGGCGGAAGGTGCCGACATCGGTGCCGTGGCCGCGCCGCAGCAGCCGACGCTGCTGGCGGCACAGCCGACGCTGGCCGCGCGCTGAGCCGCGCCCGCCACAGGCGCTGCGGCACGTTGCTGCCGCAGCGCCTTCAACCTCCTTGCCGGCCACGCCCGGCCGTTGCCCTGGCACACAATCGCGCGGTCGCACCATCGCGCCGGCGCCCGCCGCCCGGCACCGTGTGCGCCACCATGACAAGGCAACAACAAGGAGATCTGCCATGGCCAGCCTGTTCCCGAACTGGACCCTGAAGACCGGCGGCGAAGTCGCACCCGACGAACGCCTGCCCACGGGCCAGACCATCGCCATGGGCGTGCAGCACGTGGTCGCGATGTTCGGCTCCACGGCGCTGGCGCCCATCCTGATGGGCTTCGACCCCAACACCGCGATCTTCTTCTCGGGCATCGGCACGCTGATCTTCTTCCTGATGACGGGCGGCCGGCTGCCGAGCTACCTGGGCTCGAGCTTCGCCTTCATCGGCGTGGTGATCGCGGCCACGGGCTACGCGGGCAGCGGGCCCAACGCCAACATCGGCGTGGCGCTGGGCGGCATCATCGCCTGCGGGCTGCTGTACTTCCTGATCGGCCTCGTGGTGCAGGTGGCGGGCACCGGCTGGATCGAGCGGCTCATGCCGCCCATCGTGACGGGCACGGTGGTGGCCGCCATCGGCCTGAACCTGGCGCCAGTGGCGGTCCGGATGCTCGGCGCCACCCCCGTGGACACCACCATCGGCCTGCTGACGGCACTGGCCGTGGGCCTGATCGCGGTGCGCAGCCGCGGCGTGGCCGGGCGGCTGCCGATCCTGCTGGGCGCGCTGTGCGGCTACGCGCTGTACTGGATCGCGGCCAACGGCCTGGGCTGGGCCAAGCCCATCGATTTCTCGGGCGTGGGGCAGGCGGCCTGGTTCGGCCTGCCCAGGTTCAGCACGCCGGTGTTCGACGGCACGGCCATGCTGCTGATCGCACCCGTGGCCGTGATCCTCGTGGCCGAGAACCTGGGCCATGTGAAGGGCCTGGCCGCCATGACGGGCCGCAACTTCGACCCGCTCATGGGCCGCGCCTTCATGGCCGACGGCATCGCCACCATGGTCTCGGGCACGGGCGGCGGCACCGGCGTGACGACGTATGCCGAGAACATGGGCGTGATGGCCGTCACGCGCATCTACTCCACGCTGGTGTTCGTGGTGGCCGCGCTGGTGGCGCTGCTGCTGGGCTTCTCGCCCAAGTTCGGCGCGCTGATCCTGACGCTGCCGGTGCCCGTGATCGGCGGCCTGGCGCTGGTGGTGTTCGGCCTCATCGCGGCCACGGGCGGGCGCATCTGGGTGCAGAGCAAGGTGGACTTCTCGCGCCCGCGCAACCTGATCACGGCCGGCGTGGCGCTCACGGCGGGGGCAGGCGATCTCACGCTGTCGATCGCGGGCTTCAAGATGGGCGGCATCGGCACCGCCACCTTCGGCGCCATCGTGCTGTACCACCTGCTGCGCGAGCGGGACGGCACGCGCTGAGGCCCGGCGGCCGGCCTCGCATCGCGGGCTTGTCCTGCGCGGCCCGCGCGTGCCGCATGGCATGCTGCTGCGCAATGAAAAAGGCGCTGTCCACCTGGTTCACCGCACGCGGCTGGAAGCCGTTCGCGTTCCAGCGCGAGGTCTGGCAGGCCCTGGCCGCGCGCGAGAGCGGCCTGCTGCATGCCACCACGGGCGCGGGCAAGACCTATGCGGTGTGGCTCGGCGCGCTCGGCGCATTCGCCGGCAAGCCGCCCGCGCGCGGGGCCGGCGCGCCGCTCACGGTGCTGTGGATCACGCCGATGCGTGCACTCGCGGCCGACACGCTGCGCGCACTGCGCGAGCCCTTGGCCGACCTGGCCCCGCACTGGACGGCCGGCGCGCGCAGCGGCGACACCACGTCGGCCGAACGCAGCGCGCAGGACCGGCGCCTGCCCTCGGTGCTGGTGACCACGCCCGAGAGCCTGTCGCTGCTGCTGGCCAGGGCCGGCGCGCGCGAACTGTTTGCCCACGTGGGCCTGGTGGTGGTCGACGAATGGCATGAGCTGCTGGGCAACAAGCGCGGCGTGCAGGTGCAGCTGGCACTGGCACGGCTGCGGCAATGGCGGCCGCAACTGTGCACCTGGGGCATGTCGGCCACGCTGGGCAACCTGGAGCAGGCGATGCAGGTGCTGCTGGGCCCGGGCCAGCCGGGGCACCTGGTGCGCGGGGCCGTGCCCAAGAAGCTGGCCATCGACACCTTGCTGCCGCCGCGCGCCGAGCGCTTCCCCTGGGCCGGGCACCTGGGCCTTGCCATGCTGCCGCAGGTGGTGCAGGAACTGGAGAGTTGCAGCACCGCGCTGGTCTTCACCAACACGCGCTCGCAGGCCGAGATCTGGTACCAGGCACTGCTGGAGGCGCGGCCGGACTGGGCCGGCAGCATCGCGCTGCACCACGGATCGCTGGACCGCGCCGTGCGCGAGTGGGTGGAGGCGGGGCTGAAGGCCGGCCAGCTGCGCGCCGTGGTCTGTACCTCCAGCCTGGACCTGGGCGTGGACTTCCTGCCGGTGGAGCGCGTGCTGCAGATCGGGTCGCCCAAGGGCGTGGCGCGGCTGTTGCAGCGGGCCGGGCGTTCCGGCCATGCGCCGGGCCGGCCTTCTCGCATCACCCTGGTGCCCACGCACAGTCTGGAGCTGGTCGAGGGTGCGGCGGCCCGCGCGGCCGTGGAGGACGGACTGGTGGAGGCGCGCGAGCCGCCGGCGCAGCCGCTGGACGTGCTGGTGCAGCACCTGGTGACGGTGGCGCTGGGCGGCGGCTTCCTGCCCGACGACCTGTACGCCGAGGTGCGCACGACCCATGCCTATGCGCAGCTCGATGCGCAGCGCTGGCAGTGGTGCCTGGATTTCGTACGCCAGGGCGGCACGGCGCTGACGGCCTACCCGGACTACCACCGCGTGGTGCCGGACGCAGACGGCGTGTGGCGCGTGCCCGATGCGCGGCTGGCGCGCCGCCACCGCGCCAACATCGGCACCATCGTGGCTGACGCGAGCATGGTCGTGCAGTTCGTGGGCGGTGCGCGCATCGGCAGCGTGGAGGAGGGGTTCGCGGCGCGGCTGCGCCCGGGCGATGCGTTCATGTTCGGCGGGCGTCTGCTGGAG
Source organism: Pseudorhodoferax sp. Leaf274 (assembly GCF_001422445.1). Lineage (GTDB taxonomy): Bacteria > Pseudomonadota > Gammaproteobacteria > Burkholderiales > Burkholderiaceae_C > Pseudorhodoferax. The sequence continues at coordinate 231,873 of NZ_LMNA01000025.1, read as the reverse complement.
CTGGTGCGCATCCACGACATGACGGCCTGGGTGCGGCGCGCCAGCGGACGCAAGGCGGCGGTGCCGCGCTGGAATGGCGGGCGCATGCCGCTGTCCTCGCTGCTGGCCGATGCGGCCGTGGTCGAGCTGGCGCATGCCGACCAGGGCCGGTACGACAGCCCGGAGATGCGCAGCGCACAGCCGCTGCTCGACGTGCAGCGCCGCTGGTCGGCCCTGCCCACGCCCGACACGCTGCTGGCCGAGACGCTCAAGTCGCGCGAGGGCTGGCACCTGTTCCTGTATCCCTTCGCCGGCCGCCAGGTGCACCTGGGCCTGGCCAGCCTGCTGGCCTGGCGCGCAGCGCAGCAGGCGCCGCGCACCTTCTCCATCGCCGTCAACGACTACGGCTTCGAGCTGCTCAGCGCCGCACAGGTCGACTGGCCGACGCTGCTGCCCACGCTCTTGCACCAGGCCCACGACGGCCCCGCGCTGCTGGCCGAGGTGCTGGCCAGCCTCAACGCGGGCGAACTGGCGCAGCGGCGCTTCCGCGAGATCGCGCGCGTGTCGGGGCTGATCTTCCAGAGCCACCCGGGCGAGCGGCGCAGCAGCCGCCAGCTGCAGGCCTCGTCCTCGCTGTTCTGGGAGGTGTTCCGCCAATACGACCCGTCCAACCAGCTCCTGGTGCAGGCCGAGCAGGAGCTGCTGGCGCAGGAGCTGGAAGTCGGCCGGCTGCAGGCGGCGCTGCAGCGCATGGGCGAGCGCCAGCTGGTGCTGCGCGCGCTGGCGCGGCCCACGCCGTTCGCGTTTCCGCTCATGGTCGAGCGCTTTCGCGAGCAGCTGTCCAACGAACGCGTGGCCGACCGCATCGCCCGCATGCTGGCCCAGCTCGAACAGGCCGCCGGCGGCGCTGCCGATGGGAATGGTGGTGGCAATGGCGGTGGCGATGGCGCCGACCAGGTGCAGGCCAGCCTGCAGTTCGGCCGGCAGAGCGACCTGCCGACACCGGTGCGTGCGCCGCGCCGCGCGAGGGCGCGCCGGTGATGCCCGGCCACGCCGTGGCCTGGGCCCGCGAGGCGCTGGTGCTGCTGCCCGAGCGCGCGCTGTGGTGGCCGGCGCGCCGCACGCTGCTGCTCGCCGACCTGCACCTGGGCAAGGCCGCCACGTTCCGCGCCGCGGGCCAGCCCGTGCCGGCCGGCACCACGCAGCGCAACCTCGCGCGGCTGGACGCGCTGGTCGCGCGGCACGGCGCGCAGGCGCTCGTGGTGCTGGGCGACTTCCTGCATGCCGAGACGGCCCGCACGCCGGCCCTGCTGGATGCGTTGGCCGGCTGGCGCGCGCGGCATGCGGCGCTGGCCATCACCCTGGTGCGCGGCAACCACGACAGCCATGCCGGCGATCCACCGCCGGGCCTGGGCATCGCCGTGGTCGACGAGCCGCACCTCCTGGGCCCGTTCGCGTGCTGCCACCATCCGCAGCGCCATGCCACACACTTCGTGCTGGCAGGCCACGTGCACCCGGCCTGCGTGCTCCAGGGCCCGGGCCGCGACCGGCTGCGGCTGCCGTGCTTCGTGGCCGAGGCGGGCCAGGCCTGGCTGCCAGCGTTCGGCGAATTCACGGGGGGCTGGCGCGTGGATGCGGTACCGCAGCGCCGTCGCTACGCGGTGGCCGATGGGCAGGTGTGGGCGCTGCCGCCGTGATGGGCGCTGAAAACTGGAGCGGGCCGCTGGATGCCCGCAAGCCTCTAGCGCGTGCTGTCCCGACGCACCAGCGTGGTCGGCAGCACGACCGACAAAGGGCGCTCGCCGTTCACCTGGCGCAGTAGCGCGTCCAGCAGTGCCGTGCCGCCGGCATGCACGCACTGGCGCACGGTGGTCAGCGCGGGCTGCACGAGCTGGGCCAGCACGATGTCGTCATAGCCCACCACCGCCACATCCTGCGGCACCCGCTTGCCGTGCCGCAGCAGCACGCCGATGGCCGCCATGGCACTGATGTCGCTGCCGGCGAACACGGCGTCGAACGTGAGGCCGTCGCGCAGCATGGTGGCCACATCGGCTTCGACCAGCTCACGGACGAAGGGCAGCTTGCGGCACAGCGCCGGATCGGGTGTCAGCCCCCGACGCTGGTGGGCTTGCAGATAGCCTTGGTAGCGCAGGCCGGGCTCGGGCGTGTCTGCATCGCCGATGAAGGCGATGCGCCGGGCGCCCTGGGCCAACAAGTGCTCGGTGGCCATCGCCCCGCCGGCCACGTTGTCGCTGCCGACGGTGCAGTAAAGATCGTGCGGCAGCTTGGCGCCGAACACCACCAATGGCACGGCCCGCATGGCGAGGTCATTCAGCTGCACATGGTGATGGTTCTGCCCGAGCGAGATGATGCCGATGGCCCTGCCGCTCAGGTAGGGCAGGGCGATCGCGTCGCCCCGGTCGGGCTTGATGCTGGTGAGCAGCATCTCGTGGCCCAGTTGGTTGCAGGCTTCCGCGATGCCGCCCAGCAAGGACAGGAAAAAGGGGTCCGAGAAGTCCTGCCCGCCACCGGTGCCGTAGGGCACCACCACTGCGACCGTGTTGTTCTGCTTCAAGCGCAGGTTCTGCGCGCCGACATTGACCGAGTAGTTGAGCGACTGTGCCAGCTCGGCCACGCGCTGCCGCGTGCGCTCGTTGACCAGATGGCTGCCGGTCAGCGCACGGGATACCGTGGACACGGACACACCAGCGAGCCGCGCGATGTCTGCCATCTGCAGGCGGTCGGTCGGTTGGCGTCGCGCAATGGGCACAGTCACTTGGTCAGACTCCTGGGTCGAGGCGGCGGCGGTCGGCCGCGGCTTGATGGGTGCACGGCAAGCCCGCTTCGGCATGCGCGGGCAGCATTCTGCATGCAACTGATTGCAGGCCGGCTTCGATGATCCCACGCGGGATTTCCCTAGACAACAAACGATTGCAAAGTCTGCAGAATCGACGCTCGGCGTGTTTCGCATACATCGTATGCAATTCTTGTTATTTTTAGTTGGAACGGATGCCGGAGCATCCCCAGGAGACCAAGGTGCCCAAGTTGAAACCATTCTTCGCCGCTGCGTTGGCGGTTTTCCTGATGTTCGTCGCCGCGCTGGCGTCTGCCCAGGCCCCGGCAGAGGCGCCCGCAGCCGCGGCCGCGGCCGTGACCAGCGCGCATGCGCCGGCGGCCAGGCCCACGGCGCAGACGGACAATCCCTACGGCTTGTTCGCGCTGTGGACGCAGAGCGATGCGGTGGCCAAGGGGGTGCTGCTGATCTTGTCGATCATGAGCATGGCCAGCTGGTACGTCATCGTCACCAAGCTGGTCGAGCAGGGCCGCATGCGGCGCCAGGCCGGCGTGGCTGAGAACGATTTCTGGAATGCCGGCAGCGTGCAGGCCGGTGCGGCCAAGCTGAACGATGGCAGTCCCTTCCGTTTTATCGCCGAGGCGGGCCTCGACGCCACGCGCAAGCACAGTGGCCTGCACGCGGCGGTCGATTTCGCCGATTGGGTGGACTTGTCGATCCACCGGGCCACCGAGCGCGTACAGCGCCGCCTGTCCAATGGCATGAGCCTGCTGGCCACCGTGGGCTCCACGTCGCCGTTCATCGGGCTGTTCGGCACGGTCTGGGGCATCTACCACGCGCTGACGGCCATCGGCGTGGCCGGGCAGGCGTCCATCGACAAGGTGGCGGGCCCGGTCGGCGAAGCGTTGATCATGACCGCCATTGGCCTGGCTGTCGCGGTGCCGGCGGTGCTGGGCTACAACTGGCTGCTGCGCCGCAATACGGCCGTGATGGACGACGTGCGCGACTTCTCCGGCGAACTGCACTCCGTGCTGCTCGGCACCGCGCAGCCGGCCAAGTGAGGGAGATGCCATGGCGATGAACCTGCCCGCCTCCGGCGGGGAAGGTGAGGAAATCATCTCGGCGATCAACACCACGCCGCTCGTGGACGTGATGCTGGTGCTGCTGATCATCTTCCTGATCACCATCCCGGTGGTCAACTATTCGGTGCCGGTGGAGTTGCCGAAAGAGCGCAACGAAGTGCGCGAGAGCAAGCCGGAGGACATCGTGATCTCGGTGGACAGCACAGGTGGCATCTACTGGTTCGATGCACGCGTGCGCGACGGGAACGCGCTGATCGAGCGTCTGTCCGAAGTGGCCAAGCTCGATCCGCAGCCGGAGGTCCACATCCGCGGCGACTGGAAGAGCGACTACGAACCGGTCGGCCGCATCATCTATGCGTTGCAGCGTGCCGGCATCGTCAAGGTCGGTTTCATCACCGAGCCCCCGGCCCGGGGCGGCTGATGCGCATTCGGCTCGGTAAACCAATCCCATGAACCGCAACCTGCGCAAGAAGCGGCGCGTCGTCGTTGACGCCGCGCCCGTGGTGGACATCAACACCACGCCGTTGATCGACGTGATGCTGGTGCTGCTCATCATGCTGATCATCACGATCCCGGTCCAGCTGCATTCGGTCAACCTCAACATGCCCACCGGCAATCCGCCGCCCAGCGAGGTCAAGCCTGTGGTGCTGCGCCTGGACATCGACGCCACGAGTGCCGTGCTGTGGGACGGTGAAGTGCTGCCCGACCGCGGCGAGGTCGAACGCCGCATGGCTGAAGTGGCGGCCCTGCCGGTACAGCCTGAAGTGCACCTGCGCCCGGATCGCCGTGCGCGCTACGAGACCGTGGCGGCCGTGCTGGCTTCGGCGCAGCGTATTGGCCTGACCAAGATTGGCATCGTTGGCTCGGAGCAATTCGTCAAATGAGCACGACCCTCATTGCAATGCCGGCGCGCGCGCGCCGGGAGTTCAAGCCGCGTAGCCGCGTTGGTCCGGTCGGCCTGGCGGTGATGGCGGCGGTGCACGTCGTGATCGGCATCGGCCTTGTTTACGGACTGGGCCGCCATGTCGTCGAAGTCGTGAAGAAGCCGCTGAACGCCACCATCGTGCAGGAAGTGCAGTTGCCGCCACCGCCGCCGCCGCCGCCTCCGCCGCCCCGGGAAGTTGCGCGGCAACCGCCACCGCCTGCGGCACAGCCCCCGGCCTACGTGCCGCCGCCAGTGAATACGCCGCCCGTTGCGGCACCGTCGCCGCTTGCGGCCGTGCAGAGTGCCGAGCCTGTCGCTCCTGCGCCGGCGATGCCGGCACCGCCAGCAGCACCGGCCCCGGCGGCGCCGCCGGTTCCACCCGCACCACCCAAGCCGGTGGCCAGCGACATGGCAGTCGTGTGCCCGAAGCAGGTTCGCCCGGAGATGCCGGACAAAGCCATCGAGGAGGGCATAGGCGGCACTGTGCGGGCGGAGGCCCGCATACGGGATGGCCGTGTGGTGGATGTGAAGATCCTGTCCGGGAACAAGCTGTTCCATGCGCCGGTGCGCCGCGCGCTGCAGCAATACGAGTGCATCGGCGGGCCTGACGAGACCATCGCCCGGCAAGACTTCGAGTTCAAGGTCGAGTAACCCACGGCCGCACCCGCCCCATGGCGCGGTGACACCACTGGTAGCCCGCGTGCCGGCAGCCTAGATGCCGGCCGCGCGCCCGCCAACCATGACGATCGCTCCACTGTGCATACGTTCATCCGCGCATGGAGGACTTGTGTTTTTTAAACATGCAATTTGAATTTATAAGAAACATTGCATACGGGAAATCACGGAATACAAACGATTGCATTAACGACAGAATTTCCTTGTGCCCGGCAGATGGACCGGCACGTGGGAAACGATCAGGAGACAGCATGATTTCGCACAACATTCAAAACGACGGTATGCACGCCTGGGCTGTCAGGGCCCAGCACCACACACGCAAAGCGCGTCGTGCGCGGCGAACGCCAACGCAGTGCGCGCTGGCCGCGTCGCTTGCGGCCTTGCACATGGGAGCCGTATGGGCGCAAGCCGCGGAACCAGCTGCGCCGACGGCGGAAGCGGCAGCCTTGTCCGCGCCCAACGGTGCAGCCGCAGCGGCCGCGGCGGAAGACCAAGCCGGCAGCCAGCTGGACAAGGTCGTGGTGACCGGCAGCACCTCACTGCGCCGCACGGTGCGTGAAAGCTCCGTGGCCGTGACGGTGGCCGACCGCGAGGTGCTCGACCGCAAGGCACCGCGCAGCACCGCGCAGGCGCTCGAACTGGTGCCGGGCATCATGGTCGAAGCGTCCGGCGGTGAGGTGTCCAACAACTTCTCCGTCCGTGGCCTGGCAGGCGGCGCGCAGCAGTTCATCCAGTTCCAGGAGGATGGACTGCCGGTCTTCTATACCAACGCGTTGTCCGACACCATCCTCAAGCAGGAGCTGTTCATCGACCGCATGGAGGCGGTGCGCGGCGGCACGTCGGGCATCCTGACTGCCAACGGCGCCGGCGCCACCATCAACTTCCTGACGTTCAAGAACAAGGACGATCCCGAAGGCGCCGCGCGCATCACGCTGTCCGACTACGGCACGAAGCGCTTCGATTTCCGCTACGGTGGCCGCATCTCGGAAAACTGGTTCGGCGGCGTCGGCGGCTTCTTCCGCAGCTCCGATTCGGTGCGGGACACCGGCTTCACGGCCGACCACGGCGGCATCTTCCGCGGCTACCTGGGCCGCAAGCTCGACGATGGCGAGTTCAGCGTCAACATGAAGCTGGTGGACGACCACAACACCTTCCTGCTGCCGATTCCGCTACGCAACCCGAGCCGCCCGACCGGCCTGCCCGGCATCAACGCCAACTACGGCACCCTGCTCGGCCGCGACAACGGCATCATGACCGTGCTGACCTCGCCCAAGACGGGTGCCTTGTCGCAGGTCAACGACGCCGTCAACGACGGCGTGGCCACGCGGTCGCAGTCCTTCGGCTACAACTTCGAGAAGGGGCTGGACAAGGAATGGCGCCTGCGCTCCAAGGGCCGCTACACGCATTTTCAGAACGACTTCAACTCGGTCTTCAGCTTCGACAACGCGAGCCTGCAGCCGGGGGTGAACCGGCTGGACCCATCCCGCAACACCGATGTCCAAGGCATGTTGAACCGATTTGCGGGCGCCTGCGGCGGCGCCTGCATACCAGGGCTGCGGATCGTGGGCACCGGTGAGGTTCTGACCGCGCCCGGCCAGATCAATGCGCTGAACGGCAATGGCCTGGTGGCTGAAAACATCAGCGCCAGGAACAAGCGCTACCTGACCGAGTACGTCAACGATGCCGCCGTCACCTGGACCTTGCCGAACAACAGCCTGACCATCGGCTGGCTGATGTTCGACACGAAGATCAACAAGGAGAGCAATGTCGGCGCGACCAAGTTCCTGAGCGACGTGCGCAGCAATGCACGCCGCACCGACATCGTGGCCGTGGGCCCCAACGGCCAGGTCGCAGGCGCGCTCACCGACGGCAGCGTGCTGGAATACGGCACCTGGGGCGAAGGTGTGAACACCGCCTCCATGATGTCCAATTCGCTGTACATCAATGACGAATACAAGGTCAACGATCGTTGGCGCGTGGACGCGGGCGCCCGGCTGGAGCACTTCCGCTACAACGGCTGGCAAGGGCAGGGCATCGGCCGCACCAAGGTGCCTGGCGCCTTCGATGCGAACGGCAACGACGTGGACAACATCATCGCCAACAACGAGTACGCAGGCACGTTCGGCGGCAACTTCAAGCACGTGACGGGCAACTGGACCGAGCCGTCGTGGACAGTGGGCACCAATTACCTGATCAACGACAACATGGCCGTCTATGGCCGCTACGCGGCCAGCTACCAGGCCAACAACGAGAACCCGGTCACCAAGATCAACTTCGCCGAGCTGGGCCTGCGCTACAAGCAACGCGGCTTCTCGGTCACCGGCACGCTGTTCCGCACGCAGTTCAAGGACTACCGCGTGTCCCGCCAGTTCGGGACGGACACCAGGTCCACCGACATCGTGGGCGACATCATCGTGAACGGTCTGGAACTCGAGGCCAACTGGCGCCCGGTGCGCTGGGGCGGGTTGACGTTTACGGGCGTGTTCCAGAAATCCGCGTTCGATCCCAAGAGCGCGACCGGCCCATCCGCAGAAAGCCAGGCGCGCGGCATGAGCGCGTTCAAGGGCAACCGCCCGAAGCGCACGCCCGAGCTGAACTTCACCGTCGCACCCACCTGGTATTTCCCGAACCGCAAGGGCGAGCTGTCGCTGGCCTACCACCTGGTGGGCGATCGCTTCTCGGACCCGGCCAACACCCTGAAGCTGCCCGCATACCGCACGTTCGATCTGTCCATGCGTTATGAGCTGACGCCCGCGATCACGCTGAACGCCAGCATCCAGAACCTGACCAACACGGTCGGGCTGACCGAAGGCAACCCGCGCTCCGGCTTCAGCGAGGTCGCCGGCAACTCAGATTACTTCTTTGCCCGTCCGATCCTCGGAAGGAACGCCAGCGTCAGCCTGACCATGACGTTCTGAAGGCTGCCAGCCAGCGGCCTGTTTTCACGCCTCCGGTCCCGGCGCCTACCGGCGCCACGGCCCGGAGTCCGTGCCCTTTCATTCAGACGATCCGGCCGCCACCCGCTGCAGGTGGGGTCCATCGCGTCCATTGCGGTCTTCTTCCATGAGCGAACCATCCCAAGCCCCTCCATCGCCGGCCGGCGCGGCGGCCACATGCCGCACCGTGGTCGATGGAGGTGTCACCAGCGAACTGTTCCGCAGTGGCGCGGTGGCGGCGCAATGGCTCAACACCGACGGCCTGCAGCCCCGCGTGCTGATCGCGTTCGTGGCGGGCAACAGCGGCGCTGCCCTGTGGTTCCAGCCCACCGAAGCCCCCGTGGCCTGGCGCCGTGTGTCCGCACTCGAGGCAGTGTCTGTCGCCGATGGCGCCGGCCGACCCTTGCACGGGCTGTGCACCACGCTGGAGGTGTCTTCGGTGTCCCGGCTGGTGGTACGCCAGGCGCTCGTGGGCAGCGTGCGCGTGCTGCGCGATCACCAATTCGACGGCAGGCTGCCGGCCCATGGGGTGACGCCGCCGCGCAGCACGCCGACGCGGGTGCAATGGTCGCGCGATCGCCTGGACGGTGCGGCCGGCTACCTGCTGTCGGTCGAGGTGCTCGATGGCGGCTCGGTCACGGTGGGCGACGACGGTGGCGTGGCGCTGGATGCCCCTGCCGGCGCTGCGCTGCGCCTGCGCATCGGCGCGTGGACGGGCGACACGCCGGAGCGCCCGCTCCATGCCGAAGAACTGCTGCTGCCCACTGCCGCCGCACTGCCGGAGGCCTGCGCAACGCTGGAGTTCCTGAGCTACCACGGCAAGCTGCTGGCCGGGTCCTGGCGCTTTCATACCTATTTCGGCCGCGACACCCTGATGACCCTGCGGCTACTGCTGCCCGTGCTGCAGCCCCAAGCGATGGAGGCCGGCCTGGCATCGGTGCTGCGGCGCCTGTCGTGGCAGGGGGCGGTGGCGCACGAGGAAGACGTGGGCGAGTTCCCGATCCTGCTGCAGCTGGCCGCGGGCGCGCCACCGGATGCCGCGCCGGTGTACGACTACAAGATGGTCGACGACGACTTCATGCTGCTGCCTGTCGCTGCCGCTTATCTGCTGGACACACCGGAAGGCCGCGCCCGCGCCGACGCATTCCTGGCCGCGCCCGCGGCCGATGGCGTGCCGTTCGGCGCATGCCTGGCGCGCAATCTGGGCTGGGTGCTCGACAAGACGGCGCCGTTCCTGGCGTCGGGCGACCCGCTGGCCCTGGTGCGCTTGCTGCCGGGCGAGGTGGTGGGCGACTGGCGCGACAGCCACGACGGCCTCGCCGGTGGCGTCTACCCCTACAGCGTGAACGTCGCGTTGGTTCCCGCCGCCCTGCGTGCGGCCAGCGCCTTGGGCCGGGCCCTGCTGGCGCCTTATCTGGCGCCGCAGATGCTGGCCCGCGCCGGTGGCGCCGGCGCCGATGCCTCGCGCTGGGAGGCGCTGGCACAGCCTTTGTTCGACGTGCGGGTCGAACCGGCACAGGCATCCCGGCAAGTGACCGTGCACGCCGCCGAGTCCGGCCTGCCTGCTTCGGCCCAGGCGGATGCGTTGCACGCGCTGCAAGGCGCTGCGCCGGTGTTCTCGGCGCTTGCACTCGACGCCCAGGGAAGGCCGCTGCCGGTCATGCATTCCGACTTCGCGTTCGTGCTGCTGCTGTCCGATCCGTCGGCCGCGCTGCTGGAGCGCGAGCTGCAGGCCTTGCTGCGGCCCTTTCCTGCAGGCCTGATGACCGATGCCGGCTTGCTGGTGGCCAACGCCGCGTATGCCAACAAGGTGCTGCGCCCCCTGTTCGCGGCCGACCGCTACCACGGTGCCGTGGTGTGGTCGTGGCAGCAGGCCATGGCGGCGGCCGGCCTGGCGCGCCAGCGCGCCCGCGACGACCTGCCGCCGTCTACCCAGGCGCTGCTGCGCGAAGGCGAGGCCACGCTGTGGCGCGCCATCCTCGCCCACCGTGAGGTGGCCAACGGCGAGCTGTGGTCCTGGCGGCACGACGGCGAACGCTTCGTGCCGCAAGCCTACGGGCCGCTCAGCGCCACGGCCGACGAGTCCAACGTCGCGCAGTTGTGGAGTTCGGTCTACCTGGCCGTGCAGCCGCCAGCGGAGCTGGCGGCGTGAGCGACGCGGCGGGCAGCGGCCTGCGGCGTCGTGCGCTGCTGCGCGCCAGTGCCGTGGCGGCGAGCGCATGCGCGGTGCCGGCCATCGCGGCCCCGGCGACTGCTTCCGTCGTGCTGGCCAGCTGGGTGACGCTGCCGGCCGAAGCGGCCGCGCTGGACCACCTGACCGAGGCCTTCACCCAGGCCACCGGCATCGTGGTGCGCAAGGAGCGCATCGCGGACAAGTACATGGACGTGATCCGCTCGCGCTTCGCTGCGCGCAACACGCCCGACCTGATGTACCTGGATTCGTCGGAGGCGCCGCTGTTGATCCGCAGTGGCGTGCTCGAGCCCATGGACGCGGCGGTGGACGATGCCGCCGACTACTACCCCCAGTTCCTGCAGGCCTTCCGCGGCGGGAACGGGCGCTTGTACGGCGTCCCCAAGGACTACTCGACGCTGGCGCTGTACTCCAACACCCGGTGGTTGCGCGCTGCCGGCATGCAGGCCGGCGACCTGCCGCGCGATTTCGATGCGCTGTTCCGGTTGCTGCCGCACCTCCAGGCCAGGCTGCCCAAGGGCGTTGCCGCGCTGATCGTCGGGAAGGATCTGGCCCGGCACCTGAGCGCGATCGAAGCCTATGGCCTGCCGGCGATCAGCGCCGATGGCTGGTCGCAACTGGCCCGCATCCCCGGTGCTCAGCAGTACCTGGACGGCTGGGTGCAGGGTCGCCGCCAGCGCCACATCGTCTCGCCAGGCGATGACCTGGGCGCGGACTCGCCCGGCGCTGCGTTCGGCACCGGCCGCACCGCGCTCATGATCGAAGGCAACTGGGTGCTCAGCGCCTTGCGCGGGGACTATGCCGACGTGCCCTTTGCCGTGCACGAGCAGCCACGGGTCAACGGGCGGGCGCAGACCATGGCTTTCGTGGGCGGCCTGTCGATTCCGCGCTTCGCCGCCAACAAGGCCGCGGCCCTGGAACTGGCCCGCTACCTGACCCAGGCCGGCATGCAGGAATGGTCGCGCCGCTCGGGCACGCTGCCTTCGCGTCGCAGCGTGCAGGCCGCGCTGGCCGGCAGCGTCGACCCTGCGCTGCAGGTGCACATGGCCGGGGCCGAGTACGCCACCGTGTGGTCGCGCGGCACCTCCCTGCCGGTGGTCAACGCAAACTTCGGCAACCAGTTCCTGGCGGCGCTGAACGGCTCGAAGTCTGTTGCCCAGGCCATGGCACACGCAGACCGCGCCGCCAACCGTGAGATCGAGCGCCAGCAATGACGGCCGCCCACCTGCCTGCCGCGCCCCGCCGCCGGGGTGCCAACCGCGATGCGGCCGTCGCCTGGGCCTTTCTTTCGCCCACGCTCGCGGCCGTGCTGCTGTTCACGCTGTTGCCGGTGGCCTTCGCGCTCGTTGGCAGCATGCTCAAGATGGACGTGGTGGGGGGGCGCGCCAGCTGGGCGGGGCTCAGGAACCTGGGCTACCTGGTCGACGACGACAAGTTCTGGGCCGCGTTGGCCAACACCGTGCGCTATGTGCTGGTCGTGGTGCCGGCGCAGACCGTCCTGGCGCTGGCGCTGGCCTGCCTGCTCAATGGCAGGGTGCGCTTCAAGCGCGGCTTCGTCACGCTGCTGTTCCTGCCCACGCTCACGTCCTCGGCCGCGATGACCATGATCTTCATGTGGCTCTTCAACAACAACGGCCTGGTCAGTCAATGGCTGGAACAGCACTTCGGCGTGACCGTGCGTTTCCTGTCCGATCCGGCCTGGGCGCTGCCGGTCATCATGGCAATGAACGTGTTCTCCACCGTGCCGCACTTCATGGTCGTGTTCCTCGCCGGCCTGCAGGACATTCCGCGCAACCTGTACGAAGCCATGGCGCTCGACGGTGCCGGTCCGATCGAGCGGCACTGGCGCATCAGCGTGCCGCAACTGGCGCCCATCACCTTCTACGTCGTCACCATGGGGTTGATCGGCTGCTTCCAGGTGTTCGACCAGGCGTTCATCATGTCCGGTGGCGACGGGGGCCCGGAAGATTCCACGCTGACCTTCACGCTGCTGATCTACCACTTCGCGTTCAAGACCTACAACACCATGGGGCTGGCCTGCGCCCTGGCAGTGGTGCTGGCGCTGATCATCATGGCTGCCACGGCACTGGTGAACCGGTTCGTCCGATCCGAAGGGTCCAACGGGTGAAGGGGGCGCTGATGGGCCAGGGCGTGTCCCGCCATGCGCGGCGCGGCAGTGGTCGCCATGCCGGGTGGCTGCTGCACGGGCTGCTCGTGCTGTATGCGGTGGCCACGCTGGTGCCGTTCGTGTGGGCCGTGATCACCTCGCTCAAGACCACCCGCGAGATCGCTGAAGCGCAAAGCCTGCTGCCCGCAGCGCTGGACCTGAGCGCCTACCGGTTGATCCTGCAGGGCGACTTTCGCCAGTGGTTCTTCAACTCGGCGCTGGTGGCAGTGCTGGTCACGCTGGCTGGCGTCTTCACCAACACCCTGGCCGGCTACACGCTGGCGCGGCTGCGCTTTCGCGGCCGGCAGGCCGTGTTTCGCATGCTGCTGCTGCTGATCATGGTGCCGACGCAGGTGACGATGATTCCCGCCTACCTGGTCATCGCGCGTTTCGGCCTGGCCGACACCCATCTGGCGCTGGTCCTCACTTCGCTGGTCCACATCGGCTCGATCTTCATGATGCGGCAGTTCTTCATCAACTTCCCCACCGAAGTGGAGGAGGCCGCCAGGCTGGACGGTTGCGGCGCGTTCGAGACCTTGTGGCGCATCGTGCTGCCCATGGCCGGCCCGGCGCTGGCCACGCAGGCGATCTTCATCTTCATGGGCGTGTGGAACGAGTTCATGAAGCCGTTGCTGTACATCTCCAGCGTCGACAAGTACATGCTGACCCAGGGCCTGAACGCCGCCGCCAAGGTGTACGAGAAGTCCGCCGCGTGGAATGTGGTGATGGCCGGCTCGGTCCTGTCGATCCTGCCCATCCTGGCGCTGTACATCGGCTTGAACAAGTACTTCGTCACCCTCAACGACACCCGCGCAGGCTCCAAGTAGCCTGCCTGCATGCCATGACCCGAGTCGCATTGCGCAACATCCACCTCACGCGCGGCAGCACGCCCATCCTGCGGGGCGTGGACCTGGCCATCGAGCCCAACGAGTTCTGCGTCTTCGTCGGGCCATCGGGTTGCGGCAAGTCCACGCTGCTGCGCCTGATCGCCGGGCTGGACGAAGACGCCGACGGCGAGATCGAGATCGACGGCGTGCCTGTGACGCACCTGCCGGCTGCCAGGCGGCAGGTGGCCATGGTGTTCCAGGGCTACGCGCTGTATCCGCACATGTCGGTCTACGACAACATGGCGTTTGCGCTCAAGCGCGCCGGTGCCCCGCGCGCCGACATTGAAGCACGCGTCGGCCAGGCGGCACGGGTGCTGCAGCTCGATGGCTATCTCCAGCGCAAGCCCGGTGCGTTGTCGGGCGGACAGCGCCAGCGCGTGGCGATCGGCCGGGCCATGGTCAAGAAGCCCAAGGTGTTCCTGTTCGATGAACCGCTGTCCAACCTGGATGCCGCGCTGCGCGCCGAAACCCGGGTGGAGATTGCGCGGCTGCACCGCGAATCGGGCTCGGCCAGCATGCTGTACGTGACCCACGACCAGACCGAAGCCATGACGCTGGCGGACCGCATCGTGTTGCTGCGTCCGCTGGCCCAGGCGGCGGCCGACGCCAGCAGTGTGGTGCAGGTCGGGCGTCCGCTGGATCTGTACCACCACCCGTCAGACCTGTTCGCGGCCCGCTTCATCGGCTCGCCCGGCATGAACCTGCTGGACGCCAGGGTGGTCTCGGCCGGCCCGCGTGGTGTTGTGCTGCAGGCCTTCCGCCAGACCTGGACGGCGCACGTCGAGGCGGCCGACCTGCAGCCGGGCGAGCCCGTGACCCTGGGAATCCGCCCCGAGCATGTGCGCACCGACCACGGGCCGCTGCACGCGACGGTGTCGCGCATGGAGGCGCTCGGCGAGTATGCGGTGCTGCACCTGCGCGTGCCCGGCCGTGACGGCTTGCTGCTGGCCAAGAGCACGCGCGAGCACCTGCGCCCGGACGACGTGCTTGCCATCGACCTGCCGTCCGAGGCGATGCATGTGTTCCGCGCCGACGGCCGGGCCCTGGCGCGGCGTCGGACCGCGCACTGACGGCTCGCGGCGCCCGCACGGGCTGCCGAAAACGCAGCGCCACCTCGGGGAATGCGTGAATCCCGGCGCCGGCCCGGCTTGGCGATGATGGGCCCCACCACAACAGGAGACTTCGCCACATGCCTTCTTCGACCGACTTCAGCCGCCGCCGCACGCTGCAAGGCGTGGCCGCCTTTGCCGCCAGCGGCCTGGTGCCCGGCCTGCAAGCCCAGACCGCGCGCTGGCCCGACAGGCCATTGCGCGTCGTGGTGCCGTTCCCGCCGGGCGGCCTGACGGATGCCTACGCGCGCCTGTTTGCCGACCAGTTCAGCCAGACCCTGGGCCAGCCCGCCATGGTGGACAACAAGCCCGGGGGCGGCGCCATCATCGGCATCTCCCAGGTGGCCAAGGCGCCGGCCGATGGCTACACGCTGCTGGTCTCCACCTCCGGCACGGTCTGGCAGAACCGGGTGCTGTACGGCAAGCTGCCCTACAACCTGGACACCGACCTGACGCCGGTGGCGCTGTTCCCCTCCGGCCCGCTGGCCGTGGCGGTGGCGCCCGACGTGCCGGCCAGGAACATGCGCGAGTTCATCGCCTATGCCCGCGAGCGGCAGGTCAACATGGCCAGCTATGCGCCGGGTTCGTACCCGCACATGGTGGCCGACCAGCTGAACCGGCATTCGGGCACCAGGATCCAGACCATCCAGTACAAGGGCGAGTCGCCGATGTGGATCGACGTGGCCGGCAACGCCACGCAGATCGGCATCGGCAGCTACCAGGCCTTCGCCACCGTGCAGGGGCGCGGCGTGCGGCCCATCGGCGTGACCGGCAGGTACCGTTCGCCCAAGATGCCGGACGTGCCCACGCTGGTGGAGCAGGGCATCGACACCCCGCTGGTCGGGCTCGAAGGCGGGCTGGCCCTCATGGCGCCCAGCGGCACGCCAGAGGCCGTGCTGCTGGCGCTGAACAAGGTGGCCCTGGCCTGCGTGGAGACCGAGCGCGGCAGCAAGCTGCGCGAGAACTTCGGCATCCCGAACAAGCCCAAGAACCTGGCCGGCACGCGCAAGGACTGGGACACCGAGGTGCCCGTCTGGATCAAGCTGGCGGTGGAGCTGGGCATCAAGCTCGACTGAGCGGGCGGCCTACTTCACCTGCTGCTTCTCCAGCTTGCGCGCCAGCGTGCGGCGGTGCATGCCCAGGCGGCGCGCGGTCTCGGAGATGTTGAAGCCGGTCTCGGCCAACATCTCGTGGATGCGCTCCCACTCCAGTGTCTTGATCGAGCTGGTGCGGTTGGTCAGCTCGACCTCGGTCGTGCCCTCGGCGCGGCCGAAGGCGGCCTCGATGTCGTCGGTGTTCGAGGGCTTGGCCAGGTAGTGGCAGGCACCGAGCTTGATCGCCTCCACGGCCGTGGCGATGCTGGCGAAGCCGGTCAGCACCACGATCAGCATCGCCTCGTCGCGCGCGCTCAGTGCCTGCACGCAGGCCAGGCCGGAGGCCTCGCCAGCAAGCTTGAGGTCGACCACGGCGTGGGTGGGCGCGAAGTCCTCGAGCTGCAGCAGCAGCTGTTCCAGGCTGGTGGCCACGCGCACGGCGTAGCCGCGGCGTTCGAACGAGCGCGCCAGCGTGCGTGCGAAGGCGGCGTCGTCCTCGACGATCAGCAGGCGGCGTTGCAGGGGCTCATCGGTCATCGGCGCTATCTTCCTCCAGCAGGGCGATGGCGGGCAGCGGCAGGGTGATTCGGACCTCGGCGCCGCCGCCCTCCAGGTTGCGCGCGGCGACATGGCCGCCCAGCGTGCGCGCCACGTTGACGACCAGGAACAGGCCCAGGCCGCGGCCGGGCTGGCCCTTGCTGGACTGGTAGGGCTTGCCCAGCTGTTGCAGCATCTGCGGCGCAAAGCCCGGCCCGCGGTCGCGCACGGTCAGTACCAGCGCGTCGCCGCTGCGCGTGGCCTGCAGGTGCACGCCGTCGGGCGAGACCTCGGCGGCGTTGTCCAGCACGTTGCCGACCATCTGCTGGATGGCCGAGTCCGCCACCATCGCCAGTTCGTCGCCGAACTGGTTGTCGAACACGAAGCCGGGGCAGGGCCGGCGCTGGCGCCAGCGCGCGACCACGTCGTCCAGGAAGGCATTGAGCGTGGTGGCGCGCGACGATTCGCCGCGCGCCTCGCCGGCCGACAGCAGGATGCCGCTCACGATGGCCTTGCAGCGCGCGACCTGGGCCTGCATCTCGGCCACGTCGTCGGCCAGTTCGGGTTCGGAGCTGAAATGCGGCAGGTGCTGCCAGTCGCCCAGGATCACGGCCAGCGTGGACAGCGGCGTGCCCAGTTCGTGCGCGGCGCCGGACGCGAGCAGGCCCATGCGCACGATGTGCTCTTCCTCGGCCGCACGCTGGCGCAGCGCGGCCAGGCGCCGGTCGCGCTCGCGCAGGTTGCCGACGATGCGCGTGATGAAGGTCACCAGCAGCGCGGCCGTCAGCGCGAAGCTGGCCAAGAGGCCCATCATGTAGGGGCTGGCCAGGCCACGGTGGTGGTCGGGCTGCAGCGACAGCGGCTGCGCCCACAGCGCCAGCGCGGCGAAGCAGGCCGAGGTGACACCCACCATGGTCCACGTGGCCCAGGCCGGCAGCAGCACGGCGCCCAGGATCACCTGCAGCAGATACAGGAAGACGAAGGGGTTGGTGGCACCGCCGGACAGGTAGAGCTGGGCGGTGAGCGCCGCCACGTCCACCAGCAGCGCCACCAGCAGCTCGACGTTGGTCACGCGCCGGCCCGTGCGGGCGCGCAGCAGCGACAGCACGTTGAAGGCCACCAGGCCGGCCAGCACGGTCAGCATGGGCTCGATCGGGATCGCGATGCGCAGGCCGTAGTGCACCACCTCGATGGTCAGCACCTGGCCGAAGACCGCGATCCAGCGCAGCTGGATCAGCTGCTGCAGGTTCTTGAGGCCGGCGGCCTTGTCGGGGCCGGCGGCACCGGTGGCGCCGGTGCCGCGTGCGAGGCCGGTGGCGGAAAGAGGCATGGGCCGGATTGTCAGTCCGGCGGGCGGCGTGCCGTGCGCAGCACGAACCAGCCCGCGGCCGCGACCATCAGCGCCAGCGCATACCAGGTGACGGCATAGACCAGGTGGTTGTCGGTGAAGCGCAGCACCGTCAGGCCGCCCACGGGCCACTGGCCCGCCGGCGTGCCCTCGGCATCGACGAAGTAGGGTGCCACGCGGTCGGCCGGCAGGCCGCGCGCAGCCGCGATGGCCGCGACGTCGCGCGAATGCCACCGGTCGGCGGCGGGATCGTTCTCGCGCAGGAAGCCGCCGCCGGGTTCGGTGATGCGCAGCAGGCCGACGACGGTGGCGGTGCCCGCCGGCGCAGCGGCCCCGCGCTGGGCCGGGTCGCGCCGCTCGGGCGGCACGAAGCCGCGGTTGACGAGCACGATGCTGCCGTCCGGCAGCCGCAGCGGGGTCAGCACCCAGAAGCCGGCGCCCAGGGCGGTGCTGGCCTGCACCAGGGCTTCGTCGGCGTGCAGGAACTCGCCTTGCAGGCGCAGCCGCCGGTATTCGAACTCCAGGGGTGCGGCCTGGATGGCAGGCCAGGCGCGCAGCGCGGGCGGGGCCACCGGCGCGGCGCCGACACGCGCCTCGGTGCGCGCGATCAGTGCCTTCTTCCAGCCCAGGCGCTGGACCTGCCAGGTGCCCAGCGCGGCGAACAGAGCGCTGAGCAGGGCGGCGGCCAGCAGCACCCAGGGCAGGCCGCGCGCACGCGTCATTGCGTGTGGTTCTGGTGCGCTGCAGCGGGTTGCTGCTGGTGCTGGTGCTGGCCGTGCGCGGGCATCATGTTGGTGTTCATGTGGAACATGACCCACAGCGTGCCGGCGATCGCGATCGCCACGAAGACCACCGTGAAGATGGTGGACAGCATGGTCCAGCCGCCCTCGACCTTGCCGTTCATGTGCAGGAAATACACCATGTGCACGAGGATCTGCACCACGGCAAAGCCACCGAGCACCAGCACGGCGGTGGTGCGGTTCTCGATCACGTCGTTCATGACCAGCCAGAACGGGATGGCCGTGAGGATGACGGACAGCACGAAGCCGGTGACGTACTCGCGCATCGAGCTGTGCGGGCCCACGTCGCCATGGTGGTCGTCGTTGTGCGCGTCATGTGCGTGGTGCGCGTGCGGTGCGTGGGTGTCGGACGAGGCCATCACAGCACTCCCATCAGGTAGACGAAGGTGAAGACGCCGATCCAGACGACGTCCAGGAAGTGCCAGAACATGGACAGGCACATGAGGCGGCGCTTGTTCTCGTGGATCAGGCCGTGCTTGGCGATCTGCACCATGAGCACCACCAGCCAGATGCTGCCGAAGGTGACGTGCAATCCGTGCGTGCCGACCAGCGCGAAGAACGCCGACATGGCGGCGCTGCTCTGCGGGCCCGCGCCTTCGTGGATCAGGTGGTGGAACTCGTACAGCTCCACCGCCAGGAAGGCCAGGCCGAACAGGCCGGTCACGGCCAGCCAGACCAGCGTGCCACTCTTGTCGTTGACCTGCTTGCGCAGCATCGCGAAGCCGAAGGTGATGGACGACAGCAGCAGGAAGGCGGTGTTCAGCGCGACCAGCTTCAGGTCGAACAGCTCGGCGCCGCCGGGCCCGCCGGCGTAGCTGCGGCCCAGCACGCCCCAGGTGGCGAACAGCGCGGCGAAGATGAGGCAGTCGCTCATCAGGTACATCCAGAAGCCCAGCGCGGTGCCGTTCTCCGGATGCGGTTCGTGCTCGAGGTGGTAGATGCGCGGCACGGCCGGGTCGGCCGCGCCGGTGGAGTGGCGCGGGCCCGACGACGGGATGTGGCCGGCAGGGTGGGCGAGATCAGACATGGCGGGCCAGCAGTTGGGTGCGCGCTTGCTCGGCGGCGGTCACTTCGGACGCCGGGATGTGGTAGTCGCGCTTGTAGTTGAAGGTGTGGACGATGGAGGCGAGCACGATGGCCGCGAACGAGGCGATGGCCAGCGGCCACATGTGCCAGATCAGCGCGAAGCCCCAGATCAGCGAGAGCACCGAGATCACCACGCCGGAACCCGTGTTCAGCGGCATGTGGATGGCCTGGAAGCCTTGCAGCGGGCGCTTGTAGCCGTGCTTCTTCATGTCCCACCAGGCGTCCACGTCGTGCACCACCGGGGTGAAGGCGAAGTTGTACTGCGGCGGGGGCGAGGAGGTGGCCCACTCCAGCGTGCGGCCGTCCCACGGATCGCCCGTGGTGTCGCGCAGCTGGTCGCGCTTGAGGAAGCTCACGCCCAGCTGGACCAGGAAGGCGCCGATGCCCATGGCGACGATGCCGGCGCCGCAGGCGGCGATCACGAACCAGATCTGCAGCGAAGGATCTTCGAAGTGGTTGGCACGGCGCGTGACGCCCATCAGGCCCAGCACGTACAGCGGCGTGAACGCCACCCAGAAGCCGACCAGCCAGCACCAGAACGACACCTTGCCCCAGAACTCGTCGAGCTTGTAGCCGAAGGCCTTGGGGAACCAGTAGTTGATGCCGGCGAACATGGCGAACACCACGCCGCCGATGATCACGTTGTGGAAGTGGGCGATCAGGAACAGGCTGTTGTGCAGCACGAAGTCGGCCGGCGGCACGGCCAGCAGCACGCCCGTCATGCCGCCGATGGCGAAGGTGACCATGAAGCCCACCGTCCACAGCATGGGCACCGTGAAGCGGATGCGGCCGCGGTACATGGTGAACAGCCAGTTGAAGATCTTCGCCCCGGTCGGGATCGAGATGATCATGGTGGTGATGCCGAAGAACGAGTTCACGCTGGCGCCCGAGCCCATCGTGAAGAAGTGGTGCAGCCACACCAGGTACGACAGGATGGTGATACAGACCGTGGCGTACACCATCGAGGTGTAGCCGAACAGGCGCTTGCGGCTGAAGGTGGCCACGACCTCGGAGAACACGCCGAAGGCCGGCAGGATCAGGATGTAGACCTCCGGGTGGCCCCAGATCCAGATCAGGTTCACGTACAGCATGGGGTTGCCGCCCAGCTCGTTGGTGAAGAAGTTCGTGCCGACGTAGCGGTCCAGGCTCATCAGCACCAGCGCGGCCGTCAGCACCGGGAACGAGGCCACGATCAGCGCGTTGGTGCACAGGGCCGTCCAGGTGAAGATCGGCATCTTCATGAGGTCCATGCCCGGTGCGCGCATCTTGACGATGGTCACCAGCAGGTTGATGCCCGACAGCGTGGTGCCCACCCCCGCGATCTGCAGCGCCCAGATGTAGTAGTCCAGCCCGACCCCCGGGTTCTGGTGCCCGAGGTTGGACAGCGCCAGCCAGCCCGAGGTGGAGAACTCGCCCAGGAACAGCGAGACCATGACCAGCACGGCGCCGGCGGTGGTCATCCAGAAGCTGAAGTTGTTCAGGAACGGGAAGGCCACGTCGCGCGCGCCGATCTGCAGCGGCACGAGGTAGTTCATGAGGCCCGTGACCAGCGGCATGGCCACGAAGAAGATCATGATCACGCCGTGCGCCGTGAAGACCTGGTCGTAGTGGTGCGGCGGCAAATAGCCCAGGTTGTCGCCGAAGGCCATGGCCTGCTGCAGGCGCATCATCACGGCGTCGGCGAAGCCGCGCAGCAGCATCACGATGCCCAGCACCATGTACATGATGCCGATCCTCTTGTGGTCGATGCTGCAGAACCAGTCACGCCACAGCGGGCCCCACAGGCGGAACTTGGACAGCAGCGCGAGCACGCCCAGGCCGCCCAGCGAGACCGCGATGAAGGTCCACAGCAGGATGGGCTCGTGCGCCATCGGGATCGAGTCCCAGGTGATGCGCCCCAGCAGCCAATGTGCGGTTTGCGCGGACGCGGCAGTGTGTTCGGTCATGGCCATGGCTCAGAATTCCTGGAGATCGGTGCGCGTGGCGGCGGTGCACAGCGCATCCTGCGAAGCTTCGGCAAGCCGGCGCGCTGCCACATGGGACTGGTTGCGCTGCGCGTCCTTGGCCATCACCTCGTGCATGCAGGGCTTGCCTTCCTCGACACACAGGTTCAGCACGCGCTGGTACAGGCCGTCCTCGACGGTGGAGAACAGCGCGACCGGGTTGCGTTCGCTGGGCTTGGCCAGTTCGCCATAGCTGGCGCGCGTGAGGGGCTGGCCTTCGGCCTTGGCCTTGGCGACCCATTTGTCGAAGTCGGCGTTGGACAGGCCGTGGAACTTGAAGGTCATGCCCGAGAAGCCCGCGCCGCTGTAGTGCGAGGACATGCCGTGGTAGACGCCGGGCTTGTTGATCACCGCGTTGAGCTCGGTCTGCATGCCGGGCATGGTGTAGATCATGCCGGCCAGGTCGGGCACGTAGAACGCGTTCATGGTGTGGCTGGAGGTCAGCTTGAAGCGGATCGGGCGGTCCACCGGCGCGGCCAGCTCATTGACCGTGGCGATGCCTTGCTCGGGATAGAAGAACAGCCACTTCCAGTCGAGCGAGACCACCTGCACCTCCAGCGGCGTGACGCTCTCGGGCACCGGCTTGCCAGCGGCGATGCGGTCCAGCGGGCGGTAGGGATCGAGCTGGTGGGTGCTGATCCAGGTCAGCGCACCCAGCGCGATGACGATGACCAGCGGGGCCGACCAGATCACCAGCTCCAGCTTGGTCGAGTGGTGCCAGTCGGGGTCGTAGTCGGTCTCGGCCAGTTTCCCATCCTGGCGGTAGCGCCAGGCGAACAGCAGGATCAGGACGATCACCGGCACGACGATCAGCAGCATCAGCAAGGTGGCGATGACCACCAGCCGGCCCTGCTGGGCGGCGACGTCGCCGGCGGGGAAGAGCACGACCATCTTGCTGCAGCCGGCCAGCAGGCCGGCCAGGGCGAGGACGAGTGGCACTCGTAGGGAGTTGAGTAGGCGCATGCTGGGCGATCGGGTGCTGTAGAGGACCCCCATAGGGGTTGCCCCGGGTTGCGGAACAATCGGAAATGTATCGTCGGACGGTGACGCAAGCCATTGGACGTTTTGTCCTATGTCAAAGCGTCCCCCGATGTGCGAACCTATATAGTGCCTTCACGACCTTCCCCGGCCAAGTGCCTTCTGGAGAACGCTCGATGTCCAGCATCAGCCACGCGCCCATCACCGCACCCATGACCGACCGCCCCGCCACGCGCTTTCCCGAGACCGAACACCACGTCGATCCTGGCGACATCGCCGTCGGCGTGGTGATCGGCCGCACCTCGGAGTATTTCGACTTCTTCGTCTACGGCATCGCCTCGGTGCTGGTGTTTCCGGCGGTGTTCTTCCCCGACATGCAGCGGCTGGACGGCACGCTGTGGGCCTTCGCGCTGTTCGCGCTGGCCTTCGTCGCGCGGCCGTTCGGCACCGTGATCTCGATGGCCATCCAGCGCCGCTGGGGCCGCGCCGCCAAGCTGACGGTGGCGCTGTTCCTGCTGGGCAGTTCGACGGCGGGCATCGCCTTCCTGCCGGGCACGGCGACCGTCGGCTTCAGCGCGGTGTGGATGCTGGCGGCGCTGCGTGTCGGCCAGGGCCTGGCGCTCGGCGGTTCCTGGGACGGTTTGCCCTCGCTGCTGGCCATGAACGCCCCCAAGGGCAGGCGCGGCTGGTACGCCATGATGGGCCAGCTCGGCGCGCCCATTGGCTTCATCCTGGCCAGCGCCTTGTTCGCCTACCTGTACAGCAGCCTGTCGCACGCCGACTTCCTGGACTACGGCTGGCGCTATCCCTTCTTCGTCGCCTTCGCGATCAACGTGGTGGCGCTGTTCGCCCGCCTGCGCCTGGTGGTGGCCGAGGAGTTCGAGGAACAGCTCAACCAGCGCGAACTGGCGCCCGTGTCCGCCACGGAACTGATGCGCACGCAGGGCGGCAACGTCGTGATCGGCGCGTTCGCCGCACTGGCGAGCTACGCGCTGTTCCACTTGATCACGGTGTTCCCGCTGTCGTGGATCCAGCTCTACACCGAGCAGTCCATCGTCGAGTTCCTGCTGATCCAGACGCTGGGCGGCTTCCTGTGCGCTGGCGGCGTCGTCGCCTCGGGCTGGCTGGCCGACCGCTACGGCCGCCGCCGCACGCTGGGCACGCTGGCGGCCATGATCGCGGTGTTCAGCGGCTTTGCGCCCACCTTGCTGGACGGCGGCACGCTGGGGCAGGACGTGTTTATCCTGCTGGGCTTCATCCTGCTGGGGCTGTCGTACGGCCAGTCGTCGGGCACGGTCACCTCCAACTTCGCGCCGCGCTACCGCTACACCGGCGCCGCGCTGACGGCCGACATCGCCTGGCTCATCGGCGCGGCCTTCGCACCGCTGGTGGCGCTGGGCCTGTCGGCCCACTTCGGGCTGGGCTACGTGAGCGTCTATCTGCTGTCGGGCGCGGCCTGCACGCTGGGCGCGCTGGCCCTGAACCGCGCGATCGAAGACAACAAGTAGCGCCCGCGCGGGCCCATGCGGCCAGCATGGCCCGCGCGCGTGCTGCGTGGGTCAGCCCTGCACGGCCACGTCGATGTAGTACACGCCCCAGGGGCACAGCGCAAAGCGCTCCTGCAGCGGCTTGTCCTTGAATGCGGGCAGGTTGTCCGCGTCGTAGACCGCCCATTGCGGACCCAGGCCGCCCAATGCCATGGGCTGGTCGTCCAGGTGCGTGGCGACCACCATGCGGTAGGCCTGGACGTCCGCCAGCGAGACGATGGCGTTGTAGCCATCGACCGCGCGCAGGCCCAGGCGCAGCGGCGCCTTGAGGTCGGCGCCGGCCTCGGCCAGCACGGTGGCCAGCAGCGGCCCGGTCAGCTTGTGCTTCTTGCCGTCGTATTCCAGCGTGGGCGTGATGCTCACGCGGGGCAGGCGTTGCAGCGCGGCGCTGTCGAAGGCGAAGGCGGTGGCGAACTGCACCTTGTGCTTGGCCAGCATCTGGTCCAGCGCCTTGTCCAGCGGGCCCCGGTTGCCCTTGGCGATCGCGCCGCCGACCGTCAGCAGCGTGGGCTGGCCGGCTGCAGCCGGCCTGGCCGTGCCCTGGGCCCGGGCCATGCCCGCGGTGGCCAGCGCGGTGCCGGCCAGCGCAGTGCCGGCCAGGAAATGTCGCTTGTGCATCTCTTCTCCTGTTGTGGGTGCGCGCGGATTATGGTTGGGCCGCATCGTTCCTCCGATGGAACGGTGAAGCCTGGTTTCGCCCCCTACCGCCGGCGCCTGCTGGCCTCACCTGCGGCACAAGATTGGAGTTCCCCATGAAGAAGATCCTCGGCCTACACAGCGCCCCGCGCCCGCACTGGGTGGGCGACGGTTTCCCGGTCCGCTCGCTGTTCGGCTACGACGGCCTGGGCCGCGACCTGAGCCCGTTCCTGCTGCTGGACCACGCGGCGCCCACGCCGTTCGCGCCGGCGGCGCAGCCACGCGGTGTCGGCGCGCACCCGCACCGGGGCTTCGAGACGGTGACCATCGTCTACCAGGGCGAGCTGGCACACCGCGACTCCACCGGCGCGGGCGGCTTGATCGGCCCTGGCGACGTGCAGTGGATGACGGCGGCCGGCGGCATCGTGCACGAGGAGTTCCATTCGCCCGCGTTCACGCGCCAGGGCGGCACCATCGAGATGGTGCAGCTGTGGGTCAACCTGCCGGCGCGCGACAAGATGGGCCCGGCCGGCTACCAGACGCTGCTGGACGCGGACATCCCCTCGGTCGACCTGCCGGACGGCGCGGGCCGCGTGCGCGTGATCGCGGGAGCGTTCGGCGCCAGCCAGGGGCCGGCAAGCACCTTCACGCCCATCGACGTGCTGGACATCCGCCTGCACGCGGGCCGCACCGGCCGCTTCACGGCCACGCCGGGCCACACGCTGGCGCTGGTGGTGCTGCACGGCACGGTGCAGGTCAACGGCGAGGCGGTCGCGCGCGAAGGCCAGCTCGTGCACCTGGCGCGCGAAGGCCGCGCGGTGGAGATCGAGGCCAACACCGATGCCACGGTGCTGTGGCTGGCCGGTGCGCCCATCGACGAACCGGTGGTGGGCTATGGGCCATTCGTGATGAACAGCGAGGCCGAGATCCACCAGGCGATCGCCGACTTCAACAGCGGCCGCTTCGGCGGCGTGCCGGCCACCGACAGGGCGTGACCGCTGCCTGATGGTCCACAATGCCGCCCGGCCGACCCGCCGGGCGGCGTTCCCAGTCCTTGTCCCGGAAATTCATCCATGTCCGCACGCCGACTCCTCGTCATCCCCGCCAGCGCCCGCACCGGGTCCTTGAACGTGCGGCTGGCGCGCCACGCGGCGCGCACGGCCGAGGGCGCCGGCTGGCAGGCGCAGCTGCTGGACCTGCGCACGCTGGCGCTGCCGGTCTACGACGGCGACCTGGAGGCCGCCGAGGGCGTGCCGGCCGGTGCGCTGGCGCTGCAGCAGGCGGTTGCCGACAGCGCGGCCGTGCTGGTCGTCACGCCCGAGTACAACGGCTTTCCCACACCCCTGTTCGTCAATGCCTTCGACTGGTTGTCGCGCATCCAGGCCAGCGACGGCCGCGCGGCGGGGCTGGCCACCACGGCCGACAAGCCGGTCGGCCTGCTCTCGGCATCGCCCGGGCCGCTGGGCGGCCTGCGCGCCATGAACTTCGTGCGGCAGTACCTGCAGATGGCGTTTGCGATGCTGGTCGTGCCGCAGCAGTTCGCGCTGGGGCGGGCCAACGAGGCCTTCGATGCCGAAGGCGCACTGGCCGATGCGCGTGCCGCCCAGTCGGTGGCGCGTGTGCTCGATGCGCTGGCGCGCCTGGTGCCGTCAGGCCGTTGAGCCTCTACCGGAGCGCGCCGCCAGGTCGGCCTGCAAGCCAGCGGGCAGGCGCGCCAGCAGCCAGCGGATGGCCAGCGGCAGCAGCACCAGGTCGTCGACCGCGCCCAGGAACGGGATGGCATCGGGCAGCAGGTCGATCGGGCTCAACAGGTAGACCAGCAGGCCGGCGGCGGCCAGCTTGAACCAGCGCGGCGCGCGCGGATCGCGCAGCGCCCACCAGAACCTGAGCAGGTCGCCGCGGACCAGGGTCCACAGCAGCGACACACGTTTGAACATCGGCGGGGCTCCTCATGCCGGCCAACGCGGCCGCTGCCCAGGACATGGGGGTCCGCCGCGGTGCGCGCAAGAGCCGCCGACGCTTTGTTTCAAATCGGCTTCTTGCCGGCCCGTTTGGCCGCGTACATCGCGTTGTCGGCGCCCGCGAGCAGTTCCTCGGCCGACTTGCCGCAGCGCGGCTGGTAGACGGCGCTGCCGATGCTGACGGAGACCCGCACCGTGGCCGTCTCGAGCGCGAAGGGCTCGGCGATCGCGGCATCGATCTTGGCGGCCACGAGCGCGGGGTCGCCCACCGGATCGCTGACCGGCTCGAGCAGCACCACGTACTCGTCGCCGGCCAGCCGCGCCACCGTGTCGGTGACCCGCACGGCAGCCACCAGGCGCCGGCCGACCTCGCGCAGCAGCTCATCGCCGGTGTCGTGCCCGTGCGTGTCGTTGACGGCCTTGAAGCCGTTCAGGTCCAGGAACAGCAGGGCCAGGCTGTGGCCCTGGCGGTCCGAACGCGCCAGGGCGGCCGGCAGGTTGCGTTGCAGCAGCCGGCGGTTGGGCAGGCCGGTCAGCGCATCGCGCGTGGCCTCTTCCTCCAGCCGCAGCGCCAGCTCCTTGCTGGCGGTGGTGTCGAACACCAATGCATGGAAGCCGTCGACCTGGCCTTGCGCGTCGCGGTAGGGCAGGTAGATGGCGGTGCTGTGCTGGCGTTGGCCGCGCACCGCCATGCTGCGATCGAACTGCACGCGCTCGCCCTGCAGCACGCGCGCCAGCTCGGGCTGCCACAGGCGCACGGCGTCCTCGCCATAGAGCGATTCGAGCGTCGTGCCGATCAGCTCGTCCGGGTCCACGCCGAACCAGTCCAGGTAGGCGCGGTTGGCGAAGCGGTAGCGCAGCGTGCGGTCGACATCCGCAACCAGCGCCGGCATGTTGTCGGTGATGGTGTGCAACTGGGCCTGGCTGGCGCGGATCTGCGCGGTGCGCTCCTCGATGCGCTGCTCCAGCCCGGCGTTCACCTGCTCGAGTTCGGCGCGGTCGCTCGCCTCGCGCGCGTCGGCATCGGCCAGCGCACGCGACAGCAGGTCGACCTCGCGGTAGGCGGTCTGCAACGGGACCGGGCTGGCCTGGCCGGCGGCGCGCGCATCGACCGCCTGCGTCAGCCGGGACAGGGGCCGCGTCAGGCGCCGCGCCACCAGCGGCGCGCACAGCGCGGCCAGCAGGCACACGGCCAGGCCGCCGATGGCCATCTCGCGCTGCAGCTGGTGGTAGTCGGCGAAGGCCACGCTCTCGGACTGCCGCACCACCACCACCCAGCCCAGGCCGGGGTAGTTGCCCTGGCCCACGGTCGGCACGATGGCCGTGGCGTAGTGCTGTCCGTCGCCCCAATCGCGCATGGCAGCGCCCGCAGCGGCGCGCAGGTCGCCGATGGCAGGCAGGTCCAGCGGCTTGCCTTCGGTCCCGGGCGGGCCCAGCAGCACCACGCGCTTGGCATCGACGACGAAGATCTCGGCCTCGTACACGGATTGGGCCTGCGCCAGCAGGCGGCGCTGCAGGTCGCGTGCCCATTCCCAGCTCAGGTGGGCGCCGAGCACCGCGTGCAAGCCGCCGTTCGCGTCGTGCACCGGCATGGCGATGTCGACGAAGCGCCAGGGTTCCTGCTGCTGCGGCAGCAGCTTCTCCAGCAACAGGGCAGGGTGCACGTCGCCGACGAAGGCACCCTGCACGCCGCCCTGGAACCAGGGCCGCTTGGACACGTCCTGGCCCTCCAGCAGCCCGCCGGTGGCCGCCTCGACGCGGCCGTCGCGGTGCACATAGCCGATCCAGGCGTACAAGGGAAAGCTCTGCTGCACGCGCTCGAGCACGGCGCGCCGGTGCTGCAGTGGCGTGCCTGGCTGCATGTCCTGCAGGCCCGACAGGATGCGCAGCTCTTCCTGGCGGTAGGCCATGCCGCGGTCCAGCTGGTCGCGCAACTGCCAGCCGATCTGGGCCAGCGCCGCCGTGGCGGTCCGCGTGGCATGGCGTTCGGCGAAGCGCTCCACCAAGAACAGCAGCACCACCACGGCCACCAGCACGGCCCAGGCCACCGCAATGGCGATCCAGTAGGCTAGGCCGCGCCGACGGGGCGCCGTGGTGGGCTGGGCCGCGGAGATCATTTCTTGAAGTTAACCAATTTTTCAGCGGAGTCGGTCGATATTCTGAACGAATTCAGCGCCACCGCACGCCGATGGCCCGCCAGGCGAAGGGGCCGCTGGGACAGAATGCAGCCCGCCATGCCGACCGAAGACCCGCGCTCCAGCGACCGCCCCGCACCGGCTGCGCCGCCTGTGGCCGCGCCCGTTGCCGATGCGGGCGCCGGTGCCGTGCGGCCGTTGCCCGCCCCCTGGCGCTGGCTGTTGCTGCTGCTGGCCTGCCTGTCGCTGGCCACCGGCATCGTGGGCCTGTTCGTGCCGGGCCTGCCCACCACGGTGTTCCTGCTGATCGCAGCCTGGGCGGCGGCGCGCAGTTCCCCCCGGCTGCACCGCTGGCTGCTGAACCACCGCGTGTTCGGCAAGCTGATCCGGGACTGGCAGGCCGGCGGCTGTGTGAGCCGGCGTTCCAAGTGGAATGCCACGGTGGCCATGTCCGCCTGCGCCGGCCTGCTGCTGTGGGTGGGCAGCCGGTGGTGGATCACCGCACTGGCCTGCGGCTGCATGGCCGTGGTGCTGTGCTGGCTGTGGCTGCGGCCGGAACCGTTGCCGGGCTGAGCGCGCCCCGGTCACACTTCGTCACACCTCGCTATACTGCGGCGCCTTTGCGCCGGCCCGTTGCGCGCCGACGCCCGGGGCACCACCAGCCAGGTTGCCCACGCAGGACTCCCCAGCCATCCGAACCGCCGCGCGGCACGTGCCGTGCGGTCCGACTGCTTTTCTGGGGAATTTCCACATGCGCCACCGCGCCACGCGCCGCCGCGTCGCCATCCGTCCGTCCGCCATCCGCCCGTTCGCCCTGCGCAGCAGTGCCATGGCCGTCTGCACCGTGCTGTTCGGTGCCGAAGCCATGGCCCAGCAGGACACCACCACGCTGCCGGCCGTCAACGTCAAGGCCAGCCAGTACGACCCCGACGACGTGCGGCCCGAGGGCGTGACCACGGCCACCAAGACCTACCTGGCGCCCAAGGACATCCCGCAGACCATCGACACGCTGGACGTCAACAAGTACAAGAGCTACGGCATCAACGACCTGTCCATCATGCTGGACGGGATCCCGGGCGTGAACACGACCTACGACATGCGCGGCGAGGGCGTGTACATCCGCGGTTTCCAGGCCGACAGCGGCGACATCTACCGCGATGGCGTGCGCGAAAGCGGCCAGGTGCGCCGCAGCACGGCCAACGTGGAACGCATCGAGATCCTCAAAGGCCCCGCCTCGGTGCTGTACGGCCGCAGCGCCGGCGGCGGCATCGTCAACCTGGTCAGCAAGCAGGCGCGCTTCGACGCCAGGAGCAGCGTGACGCTGCGTGGCGGCTCGTGGGAGAACTACGGCGGCACCATCGACATCAACCACGTGGTGAACCCGAACGTGGTGATGCGCCTGACCGCCGACCGCGAGCAGGCCCACAGCTTTCGCGCAGGCATCCGCAACCGGAACGAGATGGTCTCGCCGAGCATCCTGATCGACACGCGCACCGGGCTGCGCTGGACGGCGCAGTACACCTACGACAACGTCTGGCGCGTGCCCGACCGCGGCCCGGCCTACGACACGTTGCCGGCCGGCGTGTCGATCCGCACCGGTTTCCAGCACCCGGGCGACTACGTGCAAGACCGGCTGCGCGTGGCGCGCTCGGACCTCGTCTACGAATTCAACCCGGCCTGGAGCCTGCGCTGGGTGGCCAGCAAGCGCGAGGCCAGCCAGGACTTCGACCACTACTTCGCCGGCACCTACAACGCGGCGACCGGGCTGGTCCGGCCGAACTACGCCTGGCAGCAGACCTCCAACAAGACCACCTCCAACACGCTGGACCTGGCGGGCAAGTTCCACACCGGCACCATCGCGCACGACCTGCTGCTGGGCCTGGAGATCAGCGATGAATTGCGCCAGCCGCGCCTGGCGACCGTCACGCAGAACTTCGGCTACGACCCGTTCAACCCCAACCCCGCGGCCTGGCCCGCACGACCGGCGCAGGGCACGCCGACGCAGCACAACCGCCACGAGGGCGAGGCCGAAGCGGTGTACGTGCAGGACCTGATCGGCATCACGCCCGAATGGAAGCTGCTGCTGGGCCTGCGCCACGACCGCTTCAAGTTCCACAGCACCAACTACCTGAGCGGGCTCGCGCGTGGCTACGACGGCAGTTCCTCGAGCCCGCGCGTGGGCGTGGTCTGGCAGCCGGTGCCCTCGCAGAGCCTGTACGCCTCCTACAGCAAGAGTTACTCGCCGTATGGCGGGCGCGGCATGCTGTCGGTGGACGTGGCCGCCAACGCGGTCTACGACGATGCGCCGCAGCATTCGCGCCAGTTCGAGGTCGGCATCAAGAGCGACTGGCTGGGCGGCATGCTGTCGACGCAGCTGGCCGTCTACACGCTGGAGCACTACAACATCCGCTACCGGCCCGATGCCGTCAACGACCCCTTCACCTGGGCCATCCGTGGCAAGGAGCGCTCGCGCGGGGTCGAGTTCAGCGCCTCGGGCCAGGTGGCGAAGGGCTGGTACGTGCGCGGCGGTGCAGGCGTCATGAGCGCCAAGGTGACCGGGGACGCCCAGGTGCCGGCCAACGAAGGCCTGTACCTGAACGGCTCGGCCAGGCGCAACGGCAACCTGTTCCTGCGCTATGCGCCCGAGGGGCCGTGGTACGGCGAGATCGGCGTGACCCACACCAGCGCGCGTTGGGCCAATGCAGCCAACACCTCGCAGGTGCCAGGCTACAGCCGCTGGGACGCGCTGGTGGGCTGGCGCGCCGCCCCGTGGACGGTGACGGCCGCCGTGTCCAACCTGTTCGACACCGAGTACTGGCGTTCGGCTGCCATGCCCGGCGCACCGCGCAGCTTGCTGCTGAGCGCGAACTACCAGTTCTGACGACAGGCAGAAGGCATGGGCCGTGCTGCGCTGGAGTCCATGGACCGCCATGGCCAGGTCATTGGCGGGCCGGGTCTCGGCGCGGCCGTGGCGGGCCTGCAGGTCGGTCAGCGCCCCGTCGGCGCCGCCGTCACGGTTGCCGGGCGGTGGCGTCGGCCGCGTTGGCCGAACCGGTGGCCGGCGCCGGCGCGTTCAGCGCCATCAGCTTGAGGTACTTGTAGAACGTCGTCTCGGCGTTGTAGACGGCGATCAGAAAGCCCTCTCGCCCGTCGCGAAAGCCCTGGCGCACCAGGTAGGTCCGCACGAAGGCCCACAGGCCATGGGCGATGGCGCCTCCCATCGACGCCTTCTTGCCGCGCGCCTGCAGGTCGCGTGCGCCGACGGTGGAGTAGCGGTTGAGCTTCTCCAGCACGTCGTCCAGGTCCTGGTAGCTGTAGTGGACCAGGCTGTGGCGCAGGTCCTGCCGCGTGCCGTCCACGGTCATGTGCGCGTGCAGCAGGTGCGCGGTGAAGCCGGCCTTCTCGCGCCGCACCAGGCGCAGCGTGTAGTCGGGCCGCCAGCCGCTGTGGTGGATGAACTGGCCGCAGAAGCTGGACAGGCGGGGCAGCCGGTAGCCGTCGGCCGCGCCGGATGCGATGGCCGCGCGGATCTCGGCCTGCAGCTCGGGGCCGATGCGCTCGTCCGCGTCGAGCGACAGCACCCAGTCGCAGCGGGCCATCTCGATGCCGCGTTGCTGCTGCGGGCCGTAGCCGGGCCAGTCGGTGGACACGACACGCGCGCCCTGTTCGGCGGCCAGGGCGGCGGTGGCATCGGTGCTGCCGGAGTCCAGCACCAGGATCTCGTCGGCAAAGCTGGCCGAGCGCACGCAGTCGGCGATGTGGGGGGCCTCGTTCTTGGCGGCGATGACGACGCTGAGGGTGGGGGAGGGCGCGGGCGAAGACATGGGCGGATTGTCGGCCAGGCCTGCTCAGCGCCGGGCCGCCGTCATGCGCCAGGCCAGCACGGCGCCGGCCGCGCAGCACAGCCCCGTCAACGCCCAGGTCCATTGCCAGCCGCCCGCCAGCCGCGCGACCCAGCCGACCAGCGGCGGCAGCGCGAACTGCCCGACGGCCGAGCACTGCTGCATCCAGCCCACGGTGGTGGCCACGGTGTCGCTGCCCGGTGCCAGCCGCACGCACAGCGCGAACAGCGTCGCCGGCACCAGGCCGCCGACCAGCGAGAACAGCAGCACGCCGCCGGTGCGGGCGACGGGGCCGGCGTCCAGCACCGGCAGGAACGCGAGCATGGCGCCCAGCGCCATGGCGGCGAAGCCCGTCAGCAGCAGGCTGCGCGGCGCCGCGCCGGCGCGCAGCAGCCGTCCCGCAGCGATGTTGCCGCCGATGTTGACGGCCGCCACCAATGCCGTCAGCGCACCGGCCAGGAGCGCGCCGACCTGGGCCTGCGCGAACACGGTGGGCAGGAAGCCCACCACGGCCAGCCACTGGCCGGCATACATCGCGAAGCTGGCGCCCAGCAGCCAGGGCCCCGGTGCCGCCAGTGTCCTGCGCAGCCGCGACGACCAGGCGCCGGCGCCCGGCGCCGCGCTGCGCGTGTCGGCCGGCAGCGCCAGCCAGAGCCACAGCGCCATCGCCAGCGAAGGTGCGGCCAGCAGCCACCACCAGCCCGACCACCCCAGCCGCGGCAGCAGCCAGGGGCCGGCCAGCAGCGCGATGGCCGTGCCCAGCGGCATGTAGGCGCCCCACAGGCCGAGCTTGGCGTCGAGCTCACCCGCCGCGGCCACCCGGCGGATCAGGCTCGGGCCGGGCGTGACGGCCAGCAGGAAGCCGAAGCCTTCCAGTGCGCGCAAGGTGAGCAGGACGGGCGCATCCTGCGCGAAGCCGCCGGCCAGGCTGGCGGCGCTCAGCAGCACCAGCCCCGCGGCCATGCAGCGCTTGAGGCCCAGGCCTTCGCCGGCCAGGCCGACCGCCAGCCCCAGCCCCATGCCGGCCAGCTGCACCAGCGAGAGCAGGAACCCGGCCTGCACCAGCGAGAGCGCCAGTGCCTCGCGCAGCACCGGCAGCGCCGGCGGCAGCTTGCCCACGTGCAGCGCGGCAGCCACGCCGGCCAGCACCACCGTGAGCGCCGGGTCGGTCCGGCGTTCAGGCACCCGGCAGGCCCAGGCCGTACAGGCGGGCGTAGGCGCCGTCGCGCGCCAGCAGTTCCGCATGGGTACCGGTCTCGATGATGCGGCCGGCCTCCATGACGACGATGCGGTCGGCGTGCTGCACGGTGGACAGGCGGTGGGCGATGACCAGCGTGGTGCGGCCCTGCATCAGCCGCTGCAGCGCGGCCTGCACGGCGCGTTCAGACTCAGTGTCCAGCGCCGAGGTGGCCTCGTCGAGGATGAGCACCGGCGCGTCCTTGTACAGCGCGCGGGCGATGGCCACGCGCTGGCGCTGGCCGCCGGACAGCTGCGCGGCGTTGTGGCCGATGGGCGTGTCCATGCCCTGCGGCAGCTCGGCGACCAGCTTGTCAAGGTTGGCATCGGCCAGGCACCGCGCCAGCCGGTCACGGTCCAGCGGCTGGCCGAGCGCCACGTTGGCGGCCAGGCTGTCGTTGAGCATGACGACATGCTGGCTGACCACCGCGAACTGGCGGCGCAATGCGGTGATGTCCCAGTCGCTCACGGCATGGCCGTCCAGCGCGACGCGGCCGCTGCTGGGCTCCAGGAAGCGCGGCAGCAGGTTCACGAGCGTGGTCTTGCCGGCGCCGGAAGCGCCGACCAGCGCCACGGTCTCGCCCGCAGCGACGCGCAGGTCCAGCGCATCGAGCGCCGGCTGGCCGGTGCCGTCGAAGCGCACGGTCACGCCCTCCAGCGCGATGTCGCCGCGCGCACGCGGCAGGCTGAAGCTGCCGCCGCGCTCGTCCTCGGTCTGCTGCATGAGTTCGAGCGCGCGCTCGATGGCCGCCAGCCCGCGCGTGATGGGGTTGGCCACCTCCGACAGGTGCTTGATCGGCGAGACCAGGAGCAGCATGGCGGTGATGAAGGCCACGAAGCTGCCGACGGAGGAGCTGCCGTCGGCGCTTTGCACCAGCGCGATGGTGATGACGGCCGACATGGCCACCGCCACCAGCATCTGCGTGAGCGGCGACATGGTCGACGAGGCCACGACCGACTTGATCGACAGCTGGCGCAGCCGCTCGCTGAGCGCATCGAAGCGCTGCTGCTGCAGGGCCTGCGCGGCCTGCAGCCGGACGTCGCGGTGCGCCAGCACGTTTTCCTCGACCACGTAGGCCAGCGCATCGGTGGAGCTCTGGCTGGCCCGCGTGAGCTTGTAGAGCCGGCGCGACAGCACGCCCATGACCCAGGCGACGGCCGGGATCAGCAGCGCCACGATGAGGGTCAGCTTCCAGTTCAGGTAGAGCAGGTAGCCGACCAGCGCCACCAGCGTGAGGCTGTCGCGCGAGAACGCCATGATGGCACCCACGAGAACCTGCGAGCCGGTCTGCACCTCGTAGACCACGGTATTGGCCAGCGAGCTGGCGGACTGGCTGCGGAACAGCCGCAGGTCGCCCGAGAGGATCTTGGCGAACAGCTCGCGCCGCAGTTGCAGCAGCCCCTGGTTGGCGATGCGCCCGAGCGCGTAGTTGGCCGTGAACGCCGCCAGGCCGCGCAGGCCGAACAGGCCCAGCAGCGCCACCGGGATGGCCCACAACGGCAGCGTGTCGCGCTGGAAGCCGCGGTCCAGCAGGGGCTTGAGCAATGCCGGGATCATCGGCTCCGTCGCGGCCACCACGGCCGTGGCCAGCACCAGCAGCACCCAGCCGGCACGTGCGGAGCGGAAGTAGG
This sequence comes from Pseudorhodoferax sp. Leaf274, assembly GCF_001422445.1. Taxonomy (GTDB): domain Bacteria; phylum Pseudomonadota; class Gammaproteobacteria; order Burkholderiales; family Burkholderiaceae_C; genus Pseudorhodoferax. The sequence continues at coordinate 196,293 of NZ_LMNA01000025.1, read as the reverse complement.
GCCACACGCGCCGCAGGCGCTGGCCGATGGAGGCCTTGGGCGGGGTGAACGGCTCGGTCATGCAGCGCGGCCCGGTGCCTGCACGGGATCGGATGCGGTGCGCAGGCTGAGCGCCATCAGCAGGCCGATGGCCACGCAGAAGAAATCGCCGATGGCGGCGTCGAACAGGATGGAATTGAACATGCAGGAGATCAGCAACGCGGCCATCGCCGAGACGCCGGCGCGCACCGCGGGCCTCTCGCCCAGGCACATGTCGCGGTAAAGGCAATACAGCAATGCGCACAGCAGCAGCATGGCGCCGATGCCGGCCTCCACACCCCACAACAGGAATTCCTGGTGCGGATTGCGCACGCCGAAGGTGGTCGGGTTGCCGCGTCCCGCGTCCAGGCGCTTGTACTGCTGGTTGAAGCTGCCCAGCCCGAAACCCGTCCAGGGCCGCTCGGAGATGGCCTGGACCGAGCGGTGCCAGAAGTTCAGCCGTTCGCCGGAAGAAGACCGCGTCTCGGCCCGCGCGGCGAATGCCATGCTTTCGTCCACCACCAGGCCGGCCCGGTAGCGCATGGGCTCCGAAGTGACCAGCAGCAGCGCAGCGACGGCGACCGGCATCAGCACCCCCGCCAGACGCAGCCGCCTGGGCAGCAGCCACAGCAGGGCCAGCGACACCACGGCGATGGCGACCAGGTGGCCGGTCCGCCCCGGCATCACGAACAGCGTGCTGGCGAGCGCGAGCAGGGACACGGCGATCGCCGCCTGCCGCATCCACGGGTGCGGAAGATAGCTGCGCAGATGCCAGCAGATGCCGGCCAGCGTGGCGGTCATGATGGACTGGCCCAGGTAGTTGGTGAACACCGCGTGGTCGATCAAGGCGGTGTCGGCCGTGGCCCAGGGCACGGGCACGTCCAGCACCAGCAGCCAGGAGCTCAGCAGCAGGAACACCTGGGCACCCACGAACCAGGCCAGCGCGGTCAGCGCCTCGCGGCGTGTGCGCAGGAACAGCACTAGGATCGGAATGAGCAGCAGCTTGGCGTGCTTGCCGAGCGCGCCGAGCGCCTCGCTGCTGGGCACGGTCGTCCAGATCAACGACAGCGCCAGGAAGGCCAGGGCCGCCAGCATCACCGGTGGCGAGCGCAGCCGCGCTGCGGCCGCGTCACGGCTTCCCCGCAGGGCCGGCGCGAGCACGAGACCGAGCGCGCTGACCACGACGAGCACCTTGGTGATGCTGATCACCGCATTGGGAAGCCCAACCGCCATTGCCATCAGGCACGCAAGAACAAGACGAAGATTCAAGAACGATCCATCGAAGGCAGGCGGTGCACGGCGCACCGATGCGGGCGTCGCACGACCGCGGGCGCGGCATTATCGGGCCGAAGTCGCGCCAAATCGGGCCATCGGAACCTGCTATCCTCGCCCACCGTGGCGCTGCCGCCACCGTCCCCGCCACCGCTTTCCGTGCTGATCCACCCCACACCGCCCCGCCTGCCAGATACCGGCAAGTGGATGCTGCCGCGCACGGGTGATGTGTTTTCTGGCCCCGTCGCGCAGGCGATTGCGCTGGTGTCCTATAGCGCGCGTGTGCTGCGCGGCCGAGCATCGGCGCTCGACGTGCCAACAACATTTTGAAACCTTGATCGGGAACTTCTTGGGGTTGATCTGACCCGAGTGCTCGCGTTCATTACATTTCCTCCATGCCATTCGAGTTCTCTCCCCGACGCCGGCACTGTGTCGCAGGCCTGGCGCTTGCCGGTGCCTTGCCCGCGTGGGCGCAGTTCCGTGTCGAAGTCACCGGCGTGGGCCTGACCCAGCTGCCCATCGCCGTCGCCACCTTTCGCGGCGATGACCAGTCTCCCCAGAAGATCGCTGCCATCGTGCAGGCCGACCTCGAGCGCAGCGGCCAGTTCCGTGGCGTCGATGTGTCCGGCGCGGCGCTCGACGAGGCCTCGCGCCCCGACATGGCCCAGTGGCGCCAGCGCGCCGCCGATTCGCTGCTGACTGGCAGCGTGACGCGCCTGGCCGATGGCCGCTTCGACGTGCGCTTTCGCCTGTGGGACGTGGTGCGCGGCCAGGACCTCGGAGGCCAGAGCTACAGCGTGGTGCAGGCCGACCTGCGCCTGTCGGCCCACCGCATCGCGGACTACGTCTACGAGAAGCTCACCGGCGAGCGCGGGGTGTTCTCCACGCGCATCGCCTACGTCACGCGGGCCGGCCAGCGCTACACGCTGTGGGTGGCCGATGCCGATGGCGAGAACAGCCAGACCGCACTGGCCAGCCCCGAGTCGATCATCTCGCCGGCCTGGTCGCCGACGGGCCAGCAGCTGGCCTACGTGTCGTTCGAGTCGCGCAAGCCCGTGATCTACGTGCACGACGTGGCCAGCGGGCGGCGCCGGCTGGTGGCCAATTTCCGCGGCTCCAACAGCGCGCCAGCCTGGTCGCCGGACGGCCGCACGCTGGCCGCCACGCTCACGCGCGACGGCGGCTCGCAGCTCTATGCGATCGACATCAACGGCGGCGAGCCGCGCCGGCTGACCCAGTCGAACAGCATCGACACCGAGCCGGCGTTCTCGCCCGACGGCAAGAGCCTCTATTTCGTGAGCGACCGCGGCGGTGCGCCGCAGATCTACCGCATGCCGGCCTCCGGCGGCGGGGCCGAGCGCGTCACCTTCAGCGGCAGCTACAACATCTCGCCCGCGCTGAGCCCGGATGGCCGCTGGCTGGCCTATGTGTCGCGCATCGGTGGCGCGTTCCGGCTGCAGGTCATGGAACTGGCGACGTCCACCGTGACGGGCATCACCGACACCACGGCCGACGAACGCCCGAGCTTTGCGCCCAACAGCAAGCTGCTGGTCTACGCCACGGTCCAGAATGGCCGCGAGGCATTGATGACGACCACGCTGGACGGCAAGATCAAGGCCCGCCTGGCGGGCCAGGCCGGCGACATCCGCGAGCCCGACTGGGGCCCGTTCCTGAAGGCCTGAGCATCTTTTTTTTGTCAAAAAGGGGAGTGTGAAATGAAGCAGTTCGTATTGACCGTGATCGTGGCCGCCGCGCTGGCGGGTTGCAGTTCGCCCGTGAAGCTGGACGATGTGCCGGTGCAGGACAAGTCCGGTACCTCGGCCTCGTCCATCGGCTCGCAAGGTGCCGGTTCGGGCAACGTGGGCCAGAGCAGCGTGGCGCCGGTGGACCTGAGCAAGTCCAACGACCTGGCCGGTGGCCCGGCCGGTGCGCGCACCGTGTACTTCGGCTATGACAGCTACAGCATCGAAGCCAACGAGCAGACCACCATCGAGAACAACGCGCGCTTCCTGCGAGCCGACCGCAACCGCAAGACCGTGATCGAAGGCCACACCGACGAGCGCGGCGGCCGCGAGTACAACCTGGCGCTGGGCCAGAAGCGTTCGGAGGCCGTGCGCCGCGCACTGGGCCTGCTGGGCGTGGCCGATGGCCAGATGGAAGCCGTGAGCTTCGGCAAGGAAAAGCCGGCCGTGCAAGGTTCCGACGAGGCCGCCTACGCCAAGAACCGCCGCGCCGAAATCACCTACCGTTGAAGCGCATGCGCACGACAGCAGTGATGCGTGCGAGCGCGCGCGCAGCCATGGCGGCGTGCCTGGGCACGGCGCTGCTGGCCAGCATGCCGGCGCACGCGCTGTTCGGCGACGACGAGGCGCGCCGCGCGATCCTGGAGCTGCGCCAGCGCCACGATGCCTTGCAGGCGGCGCAGCAGAAGGCGGGCGACGAACTGCGCCGGGTGAACGACGAGAACACCCAGATGCGGCGCAGCCTGCTGGACCTGCAGACCCAGATCGACGCCTTGCGCGCCGACCTGGCGAAGGCGCGGGGCCAGGAGGAGCAACTGGCCCGCGATGTCGCCGAAGTCCAGCGGCGCCAGAAGGACATCGCGCAGGGCGTGGACGAGCGCCTGCGCAAGTTCGAGCCGGGCAAGGTGACGGTCGACGGGCGCGAGTTCCTGGCCGATCCGGCCGAGACGCGCGACTACGAAGCGGCCCTGGCGGTCTTCCGCAAGGGTGAGTTTCCAGCCGCCGGCGCTGCGTTCACCGACTTCATGAAGCGGTATCCGCAAAGCGGCTACCGCGCCCTGGCGCTGTTCTGGCTGGGCAATGCGCAGTACGCCACGCGCGACTACCAGGCGGCCATCGGCAACTTCAAGAGCATGCTGACGGTGGACGCGAACCATCCGCGCGCGCCGGAAGCCGCGCTCTCCATCGCCAACTGCCAGTTGGAACTCAAGGAAGTGCGCGGCGCGCGCAAGACGCTGGAAGACCTGATCAAGGTCTATCCGCAGTCCGAAGCCGCCACAGCTGCCAAGGACCGCCTGGCCAAGATGCGCTGATCGCAGCCTGCCCGCTCTGAGGGCAGGTTGCGGTGGTGCATGGGCCCGACGTGCTGCCTCTCTCATGCGCCACATCGTCTACAACTCGAACTCCGAGTTGGCTTCTTTCGTTTTCGAAGGCTACAGCGACGAGGACACCCGCTTGATCGCGTACCGCGAGATGCCCGACAGCTGGATGGGCCGCATCGGCCGGGGCATCGAGTCCAGCCTGCGCGGCACCAGGCTCGGCCTGTATCCCGATGCGACGACGCGCCGGCGGCTCGGGACCATCGCAAGCACCGACGTGGTGCTGTTCTTCGCGATGGAGAACCTCCACAACATCGCGAGCATCGCCAAGTACGTCAGTGCCCGCAGGCTCCATGTGTTCCTGTGGAATCCGGTCGCCAGGATCAAGCAGAGCCTGGCGCACAGCCGGCGCCAGGTGGCGCAGCTCAAGGCGATCGCCGACGACATCCACACCTTCGACCAGGACGACGCCATGGCGTATGGGCTGCACATCGCACCGCAGCCCTACCGGCACGTGCCAGCCCTCGCAGGCGCCGATGCCGGCATCCGGCCGGCGTTCTACTTCTCCGGTGTCGACAAAGGGCGGCTCGGGTTGCTGCTGGAACTCAAGGCCGCGATCGAGCAGCTGGGGCTGGACCACCACTTCCATGTGGTCGCCGACCGCGGGAAAGCGTACGCCCCGCCGCTCAGGGCGCACCTGCAGGACCACTGGATCCCCTACGCGCGCAACCTGCGCGCGAGCCAGCGCGCCGCCTGCCTGGTCGAGATCATCCAGCACCACCAGTCGGGGCCCACGCTGCGAAGCATGGAGGCCCTGTTCCTGCAGAAGAAGATCGTCACCAACCGGGCGTCGGCGCGCGACGACAGATTCTTCGATCCCGACCGGGTGCTGGTCATCGACCGCGTCGACGCGGCCGAGATCGGGGCCTTCATGCGCAGGCCGTTCAAACCTGTCGAGCCCGGTCTTCTGGCACCGCACGAGATCCACGCGTGGATCCGGCAGGTCGCGCCGCTGGGCGGCCGCGCGGCCGGCTGATGCGCCCGTCTCCCTAGAATTGCGCCGATGCAGTCTCCCGACATTCCCCAGCTCACGCACCAGGTGCTGTGGGCGGCGCTGGCGCTGTCCATGGTGTTCGGTGCGGTTGCCCAGCGCACGCATTTCTGCACCATGGGCGCTGTCAGCGACATCGTGAACATGGGCGATTGGACGCGGATGCGGCAATGGGCCCTGGCCGCCGGCGTTGCGGTGCTGGGCTTCGGCGCGCTCGTGTTCTCCGGGCGGATCGACCCGTCCAGCACCCTGTACGCATCGAACCGCTGGCTGTGGCTCTCGGCCCTCGTGGGCGGCGGCATGTTCGGCTTCGGCATGGTCCTGGCCTCGGGCTGCGGCAGCAAGACGCTCGTGCGCATTGGCGGCGGCAGCCTCAAGGCCGTGGTCGTCTTCGTGGTGATGGCCGTCGCGGCGGGCGCGACGCTGCGCGGCATCACCGCGGTCGTGCGTGTGGCCACGGTCGACCCGGTGTCGTGGCAGCTTGGCACGCAGGCCGCCTTGCCGCAGCTGCTGGCGCCCGTGGCCGGGTGGGGCTTGCCGGCCACCAGCCTGGCGCTGGGGCTGGTCGTCGGCGGTGCGCTGGTGGGGTGGGCGCTCGTGGGCGACGGCTTCGTGCGCGCCGGGAATCTGCTCGCCGGGCTGGGCATCGGTGCGGTGCTGGTCGCCATGTGGTGGGTCAGCGGGCATCTCGGCCATGTCGCAGAGCACCCGGAAACATTGCAGGAGGCCTTCGTCGGCACCTACTCAGGACGCATCGAGGCGCTGAGCTTCGTCGCGCCCTACGCCCACGCGCTGGACTGGTTGATGTTCTTCAGCGACAACAGCCGCGTGTTGACGCTCGGCATCGTCTCGGTCGTCGGGGTGGTCGCGGGCTCGGCGGTGGTGGCACTGGCCTCGCACCGCTTTCGCTGGGAGGGCTTCGGCGGCCCCGGCGATCTGGCCAACCACCTTTGCGGCGCCGTGCTGATGGGCGTGGGGGGCGTCACCGCCATGGGTTGCACCATCGGCCAGGGCTTGTCGGGGCTGTCCACGCTGAGCCTGACCAGTTTCGTCGCCCTGGCCGCGATCCTGGCCGGCGCCGTGGCCGCATTGCGCTACCAGCATTGGCGCCTGGAGCGCTCGGCATGACCGCGCCGGACGAAGCGGACCTGGCGCGGCGCTTCGGCGGGCTGGAGCGGCTCTATGGCATGGCGGGCGCGGCAGCCATCCGCGGCGCGCATGCCGTCGTGGTGGGCATCGGCGGCGTCGGCTCGTGGGCGGCCGAGGCCCTGGCGCGCAGCGGCGTGGCGCAGTTGACGCTGGTCGACATGGACCACATCGCCGAATCGAACATCAACCGCCAGATCCACGCCCTGCAAGCCACGGTGGGCCAGGCCAAGGTGCTGGCCATGCGCGAGCGCATCGCGCAGATCCATCCAGGCTGCACGGTGCACGCCGTCGACGATTTCGTGACGCCCGACAACTGGCCGGCCTTGCTGCCGCCCGATGCCGACGCCGTCATCGACGCCTGCGACCAGATGGCCGCGAAAACCGCGATTGCGGCTTGGGCCCGCAGTGCGGCTGCAGGGCGCCGGCTGTTCATCGGCGTGGGCGCGGCAGGCGGCAAGCGCCTGGCGCACGAGGTGCAGATCGACGACCTGGCCGCCGTCACGCACGACCCGCTACTGGCCCAGTTGCGCCAGCGCCTGCGCAAGCACCACCAGGCGCCGCGCGACGGCAAACGCATGGGCGTGGCCTGCGTGTTCAGCCGCGAACCTGTGGCGCCGCCCGACCCCTCCTGCGCCATTTCGGGCGACGGCAGCCTGAACTGCCATGGCTATGGGTCCGTGGTCAGCGTCACGGCCACCTTCGGCCAGTGCGCCGCGGGTTGGATGCTCGATCAAATCGCAAGGCGCGCTCAGAAAGCCTGATTCGTCTGGCTATAATCGCTGGCTTTGCTGCGTACAGCAGTGGGACGTTAGCTCAGTTGGTAGAGCAGCGGACTTTTAATCCGTTTGTCACTGGTTCGACCCCAGTACGTCCTACCACCATCTTTCTCTCCTTGGGACATCCGCCATGCCGTCGATGCTCAAGCTCCCTTCCCGGATCCGCGCCACCTTCCGCCCATGACGGACGACGAGGCCATGGCCCTCGCGCTGCAGCAGGCGCGCATGGCGGCAACGCAGGGCGAGGTACCGGTCGGCGCGGTCGTGCTGCACCAGGGCAGGGTGGTCGGCGTGGGCGCCAATGCGCCGATCGCGCGGTGCGATCCCAGCGCGCACGCGGAGATCGTCGCGCTGCGTGCGGCGGGCCAGGCACTGGGCAACTACCGGCTCGAAGACTGCGAACTGTTCGTCACGCTGGAGCCCTGTGCGATGTGCAGCGGCGCGATGCTGCATGCGCGGCTGTCGCGCGTGGTCTACGGCGCGGCCGACCCAAAGACGGGCGCGGCCGGTTCGGTCGTCGACCTGTTCGCCCAGGCCGCCTTGAACCACCGCACCACAGTGCGCGGGGGCGTCCTGGCCGAGCCCTGCAGCGCCTTGCTGCGCGACTTCTTCGTGCGCCAGCGGCAGGCGCAGGCTACCGCGCGCGTACCCCTGCGCGAGGACGCCCTGCGCACGCCGGCAGAACGTTTCGAGGGGCTTGCCGGCTACCCGTGGCGGGGGCAGCACATCCGCAGCCTGCCCAGCCTGGCCGGCTTGTCGATGCATTACCTGGACGAGCGTGGCCGGGGCAGCGCCGATCCGCTGACGCTGCTGTGCGTGCATGGCGCGCAGGGCTGGAGCCACGACTTCCGCACGCTGCTGCCGGTCTGGACCGCGGCGGGGCACCGCGTCGTCGCCGTGGACATGCCGGGATTCGGCATGAGCGACAAGCCCAAGAAGGAGGGCGCGCACCGTGTTGACTGGCACCGTGATGTGCTCGACGAACTGGTGCAGTCGCTGGGCCTGCACGACATCGTGCTCGTGCTGCAGGGCAGGGGAGGCTTGCTGGCGCTGGACCTGCCGCGGCGCGCACCGGCACGCTACCGCGGCATCGCCGCCCTGGATGCCCGACTGTCGAAGGCGGTCGTTCTGCGGCCCGATGCTGGCCCCTGGCCCGCGGGGTGGCAGCCGGTCCAGGCGCTGGAGGCGGTGCAACTGCTGCACGACGACCCTGCGAGGGGGAGCGACGACGCGCCGTTTCCCGATGCCGGCCACCGCGCCGGGCCGCGCGCATGGCAGCGCTGGGCGATGGACGCGTGCAGCGCACCCGACTGGCCCGCAGCGCAGCCGCCATCGGACGCCGATGCAGGTGCCGATGCGCATGCCGATGCGCATGCCGATGCGCGTGCCAACGCAGACACGAAGCTAGGCACGACGGCCACACTGGCGCGCCGCCTGCTCGACGGATTCGCGGTGGGATACTCCCGCCGGTGAATTCCAAGCACATCTACATCTACTCTCCTGCCGGCGCAGTGCGCGACAAGGCCGCCTTCCGGCGCGCGGTGCAGCGCCTGCGCGAACAAGGCCATGCGGTCGAGGTCGACGAGGCCGCGCTCAAGAGCCACATGCGCTTTGCCGGCGACGACGACACGCGGTTGGCAGCGGTGCACCGCGCGGCCGCCAGCGGCGCGGACATCGCCCTGATCTCGCGCGGCGGCTATGGGCTGACGCGCATCCTGGACCGCATCCGCTACCCCGTGCTGGCGCGCGCCGCGGCCCGTGGCCTGCGCTTCGTCGGCCACAGCGACTTCACGGCCTTGCAGCTGGCGCTGCTGGCGCGCACCGGCGGCATCAGCTGGGCCGGCCCGGCGCTCTGCGGCGATTTCGGCGGCGAAGATGCACCGGACGAGATCATGCAGGCCTGCTTCGACGACCTGCTGCTGGGGCAGGGCGAAGGTACCGGCTGGCGCATCGGGCGCGACGACCCCATGCCGGCATCGCGCACGCGCCGCAGCGCGGTGCCCGAGGAAGCGCCGCCGCCGTCCTGGACCGTGCGCGAGGCCGTGCTGTGGGGGGGCAACCTGGCCGTGCTGAGCGGCCTGGTGGGCACGCCGTACCTGCCCGAGGTGCGCGGCGGCATCCTGTTCCTGGAAGACGTGAACGAGCACCCCTACCGCATCGAACGCATGCTCACGCAGCTGCTGCACGCGGGCATCCTGGGGCGCCAGAAGGCGGTGGTGCTGGGCCAGTTCACGGGCTACCAGAAGGTGGCGCACGACCGCAACTTCCGCCTGGCCACCGTGGTGGCGTGGCTGCGCACGCAGCTCAAGGTGCCGGTTTTCACCCAGTTGCCGTTCGGCCATGTGCCCACCAAGGTGCTGCTGCCGGTCGGCGCCAAGGTGCAGATGGCCGTGGAGAACCGCGAGGCGCTGCTGTTCTGGGGCCACCTGGACGGCAACCACCACGGCCATGTGCCCCATGCCCCGCACGCGCCTACCGCGCACGAGGGGCATGAGGGGCACGGCCACGCGCACTGAGCCTGCGGCCTGCGACATCCCCTACACTGCCGCCTTCTTTCCGCCACCCACCCGCAGCACCATGGGCGTTCAGGCCACGGTTGTTTTTGCAGACCTATCGGACAGCACGGCGTTCTTCGAGACGCTGGGCAACGAGAAGGCCACGGCGACCATCACGCGCCTGACACAATGGATCGGTGCGATCTGCGAGGCCCACCGCGGCCGGGTGGTCAAGATGCTGGGCGATGGCGTTCTGGCGGTCTTCGAACGGCCGGTCGATGCCGCCGACGCGGTGATCCAGATGCAGCGCGGGCACCGCATCCGGCTCGAGCAGTGGCCGCAACCCCTGCGCATGGAAATCAAGGCCGGCGTGGCTAGCGGCGATGTCGTGGAGGTTGACGGCGACTGCTACGGCGATGCCGTCAACGTGGCAGCGCGCTTGAGCGACCTGGCCGGTGGCAGCGAGATCTGGGCCACGCAATCGGTGGTCGATGGCGTCGACGACGGCCACGGCCTTCGCTTTCGCAGCCTCGGGTCGGTCACGCTGCGCGGCAAGGTCGAGCCGCTCACGCTGTTCAAGGTGGAGTGGGAAGAAGACATCGCGTCCGATTTCCTGACCCAGCAGGCCGTGCTGGCGCGGCCGGCGGCCGGCGATGCCACCGTGCTGAGCCGCATCCAGTTGCAGCACCTGGATCTTTCCCTGAGCTTTCACGCGCGGGAACTGCCGGTGCACCTGGGCAGGAACGAGCACGCGGAGATCGTCGTGAACGATCCGCGCGTCTCCCGCCTGCATGCGCGCATCGAGGTGCGCAGTGGTGGCTTCGTGCTGGTCGACCTCAGCAGCTTCGGCACCTGGGTCCGTTTCTCCGGCAGCGATTCGGACATCGCGCTGCGGCGCGATGAGTGCCAGCTCCATGGTTCGGGCGAGATTGCACTGGGCGTGCCGCACGGCGATGTCAGCGCGCCCACCGTGGCATTCACCATCAACGGCAGTACGCAACGCTGACGTTGCACCGCGAGGGGGTTTCGATGAAGTGGTTCAAGCGCCTGGGCGCCGTCGTGCTGTTCGCCGTCTTGGCCGGGCTGCTGGTGCTGGGCCTGTACGTGTGGCGCAGCTTCCCGCAGCTGGACGGCACGCTGCGCGTGCAAGGCCTGCAGGGCGCCGTCACGGTCGAGCGCGATGCTTCCGACGTCACGCACATCAAGGCCGCTACCGCGCGGGACGCCTGGTTCACGCTGGGTTTCGTGCATGCGCAGGAGCGCGGCTGGCAGCTGGAGTTCAACCGGCGCGTGATGCGCGGCACGCTGTCCGAGGTTCTTGGCGAGGCCACGCTGGAGACCGACAAGCTGCTGCGCACGCTGGGCATCATGCAGGCGGCCCAGCGCCAGCTCGACCGCATGCCGCCCGAAGCGCGTGCTGCGCTCGAGGCGTACAGCGAAGGAATTCAGTCGTTCTACGCGAACCGCCCGCAGGCACTGCAGCCCGAGTTCCTGCTGCTCGGTGTGCGCCCGGGCCGGGGCGGCAAGGCCTGGGAGGCGGTGGACAGCGTCGGCTGGTCGCTGATGATGGCGCTGGACCTGGGCGGCAACTGGGGCACGGAGTTCGCCCGCTTGTCCGCCGCCCAGGTCGTCGACACCCCCAGGCTGTGGGAACTGTTCCCGCCGTACCCCGGCGAGCCGCCGGCCTCCACGGTGGATTTCGCCGCGCTGTACCGCCAGCTGGGCATCTACCGCAGCGCGCCGGAACCCGGCGCAAAAACTTCGCTTGCGCCACGCGAAACGCCTGTTTTGGGCCGCCTGCTGGACGACGCCGCGCGCAGCTGGTCCGCGGCCTTCGTGCGCGATGCGGGGCTGTCGGAAGGCAAGGGCAGCAACGCCTGGGTGGTCAGCGGCGGCAACACGGCGTCCGGCAAGCCGCTGCTGGCGAACGATCCGCACCTTGGACTCAGCGCGCCGGCCATCTGGTACTTCGCGCGCCTGCAGGCGCCGACCCTGGACGTGATGGGCGCCACCTTGCCCGGTCTGCCTTTCGTGGTGCTGGGCCGCACCCGCACCGCGGCCTGGGGCTTCACGAACACCGGGCCCGATGTGCAGGACCTGTACATCGAGCAGATCAAGCCGGACGACCCCATGTCCTACCGCGTGGACGACGTCCAAGGCCAGGCAGCCTGGGCACGCTTCGACCAACGCGTGGAGACGATCCGCGTCAAGGGCAAGCCCGACGTCCAGCACACCGTGCGCAGCACGCGCCACGGCCCTGTCCTGAGCGATGCACAGAGCGCGCATGCCCGGCTCATCGACATGAAGCGCTATGTCCTGTCGCTGCGTTGGGCCGCCCTGGAAGCGGACAACAACACCGCGCTGGCCATGCAGCGCGTGGACGAGGCCCGCGACGTTGGAGAGTTGCTCACGGCATTCTCCGGCTACCACTCGCCGATGCAGAACGTGATGATGGCCGACACGGCCGGCCGCATCGCCTACAAGGCCGTGGGACGCGTGCCGCTGCGCCGCCCCGACAACGACATCCGCGGCATCGCGCCCTCACCTGGCTGGGATCCGCGCTACGCTTGGGTCGGCTGGCTGGCTTACGCCGACACGCCGGGGCAGGGTGAAGGGCAGGGCGAGCAACCGGCCTGGATCGCGAACGCCAACCAGCGCGTGACACCACCCGGTTACCCGTACTTCATCGGACAGGACTGGTCCGTGCCGTACCGCTTCGACCGCATCGTCGCGCGGCTGGCCGCAACGCCGCGCCACGATGCGCAGAGCATGGCGCGCCTGCAGGGCGACACGGTCTCGCTGGCCACGCAGCGCCTGCTGCCCTTCCTGCGCAAGGCCCAGTCCAGCCATCCGCTCGCGCCGGCGGCGCAGCGCGTCTTGCAGGGCTTCGACGCAGACATGCGCGGCGACAGCGCGGCTGCGCTGGTGTTCTCGGTCTGGGTGGATGAGCTCACGCGCGGCCTGCTGGTGCCGCGCCTGGGCCAGGAGCGCTTCGATGCGCTCTACGGCAAGCGCCACTTTCGCAGCACGGTCGAAATTGCGCTGGAGGCCGACGACGCCTGGTGGTGCGCACCACGTGGCTGCGCCGACCAGGCCGGCCAGGCGTTGACGCGCACGCTGGAACGCCTGTCGCAGCAGTATGGGGACGATCTGTCGCGCTGGCGTTGGGACACGCCGCACATCGCCTTGAGCAGCCACCGGCCTTTCGGCAACGTCGACCTGTTGGCCCGGTGGTTCGATGTGCGCGTCCCCACGGGAGGTGACACGTTCAGCGTCAACGTGGGCCAGTACTGGCCCAATGACACAAAAGTCCCGTTTGCAAGTCGGCACGCGGCATCGTTGCGGGCGATCTACGACCTGTCGGACCTGGAACGCAGCCAGTTCATCTACCAGACGGGGCAAAGCGGGCTCGTCTTCTCCAGCCGCTACCGGGATATGTCGCAGGAGTGGTCGCACACCGAGTATCGATTTTTGCGCATGGCGCCCGAAAGCATTGCGCATACACTCCAACTAGTACCATGAACTGTTCGACACTTATGCGTAAACTGCTTGGTTTATGAACAAATGAAGGTGCAACGCAGTCTCCGGCGGCTTCACCCAATTTCCAAACAGAGATGAGTAAAAAGGCAAAGATCGAATTCGAAGACATGAACCTGCAGGTGGGTGTGCGTCTGCAAATCATGCCGAGGCACGCCAGCAGCCCGACGGTGCAATACACGTCGCTGGTGGGTTTCGTGACGGACGACTATCTGTTGCTGCAACTGCCCCAGCAAGACGGCAAGGCAGTCGAGACGGCCGAGGGCGACGAAGTGGCCCTGCGCGTGTTTTCCGGCGTGTCGGTGTTCACCTTCGATGCGCGCATCGAAGCGGTGCTGAGCAAGCCGCGGCCGTTCATGCTCCTGTCGTTTCCCACGAACATCCAGAAGGTCGGCCTGCGCAAGGCGGTGCGCGTCAAGGCGAACATCCCGGTGCGCGTGGTCAATCCGGCGAACCGTGAATCGGTGAAGGAGGCGACGCTCTCGGACATCAGCCTGTCAGGCGCCTTGGTGTCGACGCCCAATCCGCTGGGCTCGGTCGGCGACACCATCGAGATCGACTTTTCCATCCTCGTGCAGTCGCAGAACGAGGAAGTGGGCATCTCGACGACCGCCTCGATCCGCAGCGTCCAGCAGGCAGTCGGTACGGCGCCGGACGGCGGTGCGTTCTACACCGTCTACACGTACGGCATCAACTTTCTCGACATCGCGCCGACGCACCAGGCGCTGCTGCAGAACTATGTCTATGAAACGCTGCTGATCCATCGGACCTGATGGGCCGCTCGGCCAGATACAGCAGAAAGAGGACGAAGAGCAGGATCCAGGATCCTGCATTTCCTGCCGATGTTTATTTACATAATATACATCGTATGAAGTAACGGATTCAGCTCATCCCGCCGCCCACGCCGCCACTGGCCGCCACCACCTGGCCCGTGACGTAGTCCGACAAGGGCGAGCACAGGAAATAGACCGTGTCCGCCGCCTCGCGGATGTGGCCCGCGCGGCCCAGCGGGATCTCCTTCATCGCCCGCGGCCGGTAGACCTCCTCGGGCGTGACGGGCTTGGCCGGGTCTACCTCGATGCCCGGCTGGTGATCGAATTGGGCAGATTGACGGTGCCCCCGATCACGCCGACCCGGCCGGCGATCGACACGTCGGTGTTCACGTTGACGGTGTCGGTGCGCGGGGTGCTGACGCTGTCGCGGCCGATCTGGAACACGCTGGCCGTCGACGCCGGCGTGATCGTGGCATTGCCGTTCTGCAGCAGGTTGAACGTGCCCGAGAAGTTGTCGTCCAAGGGCTGGACCAGCACGACCCCGGAGGTGTTCGCCCGAAAGCCGCTGTTGGCCAGCAGGCTGAAGCTGTCGTCCGTGAGGATGATCTGGCTGGTGGAACTGGTGACCAGGCTGCCGGGCTTGGAGCCCAGTTTGTTGACGTAGGGCAGGCCCGTCAGCAGCGGACCGGCGCCCTCTCCCGTCAAGGTGATCGGCCCGGATGCGGCCAGGATGTCGGTGCCGCCGATGGCGAAGTCCAGCGCCCCGGCGCCGGTCGCGCTACCGGTGATGTCGATCGCGCCCGCGCCGGTGGCGGCCAACGTGACGAGATTGGTGGTGTCGCCGGTCAGGTTCACGCCGTTGTTCGACGCCGCGGCGCCGCTGGCGGTGCCCGCGATCGAGATGTTGCCGTCGTGCGTGCGCAGCACGATGGGCAGGAAGCCGGCGGCATTGCGGCCGACGTCGAGGCCGGCGCCGCTTTGGACGGCCACGGTGGCGCTGCCGTCCAGGCTCAGGTTGCCGTTGGTCCCGGCGTCGATGACGACGTCGCTGTAGATCTCGATGCCGAAGCCCGTGTTCCTGGCCGTTGTGTTGATGTGGCCGGCCATGGAGATGTCGCCCCCGCCCGAGTACACCCGGACGTTCGCGTTCTGCCCGACCGCGGGGCTGCCGGCCGTCTGCGTGCCCAACTGCACCGCGCCCAGGTTGCCCGAGGCGCTGTTGACGGCGTAACCGGTCGGCACCACGGTGCCGGACGCCAGCGTGGCGGTGTTGCTGCCGCCGCCCAGCGTGATCGCGCCGCCGCCGCTGGCGGTGCTGGTGTTGCCGGCGGCGCGGTCGGCCGCGGTGCGGCTGTCCAGCACGGTGTTGTTCTTGAGGTAGATGCCGCCGATCACGCTGGTCGAGGGGCTGGTGGCGTTGCTCCACAGCGTGATGTCGCGGCCGTTGGTCCGCAGGGTCACGCCACCGACGGCCACCTCGCGGCTCGCCTTGAGGTTGATGGCGCCGCCGCCCAGCAGCCCGGCGTTGACCACCACGTCGCGGTAGGCGTCCAGCGTGAGGCTGTTGGTGCTGCTCCAGTTGATGGCCGAGTTGACCGTGATGTCGCCGTTGCCGCTGGTGTTGACCACGCCCGGCCCGCTGCTGCTGCTGGCCGTGGTCTGCAGCGTGACGTTGCTGGTGGCGAGGTTGCTGCTGATGGTGGCCGCGGCCGCGCTGTCCACGGTCAGGTCGTAGGGGTCGACCAGCCAGGTGCCGGCGCGGCCGCCGGGCGTGCCGGTGTCCACGCGGATGCCCTGGAAGTCGACGTTGGCGCCCGAGGTGTCGACGGTGCCGCCGTGGCGGCCCGCGCCCGCGCCGCGCGCCTGGAGGCTGCCGTGCGCGGTGGTCGCCGCCTGCGTGTCGTGCAGGTCGGTCAGCAGCGTCACGTTGCCGCCGTCGCCCGCGGCCGTGGCGTTGGCCTCGATGCGCGCGTCCGCGGCCATCGCCACGCGCTGCGCCGCCAGCGAGCCCACCTGCACCGTGCCGCCGCCCCGCGGGCCGTTGGCACGCAGGCTGCTGCCGGCGGCCAGTTCCACCTGGCCGCCGTCCAGCACGATGCGCCCGCCCACGTTCTGCAGGCTGCTGGCGTCGATGCTGCCGCTGTTCACCACGCTGCCCTGCAAGGCGTTGAGGGCCTGCGCGCTCAGGACGACGAGGCCGCCCTCGGCCTGCACGGCTTGGCGGTTCTCCACGAGGGCGCGCCACTGGCTGGGCGCCACCGTCAGCGCGGCCAGGCTGTTGCCGTCGAACTGCAGCGTGAAGGCCTCGCCCGCGGCCAGCGCCACCGTGCCCAGGCGCGCCACGACGGCGCCGCTGTTGCGCACCTCGGGCGCCAGCAGGGCGATGTAGCCGCCCGGCGCCGCGCCGAGCCGGCCCTCGTTGACGACGGTGCCGGTGGCCCCGTTGGCCGAGAACGTGCTCTTGCCGGCCATGAAGTCGGCCGTGGAGATGGAATGCGTCGTCGCCACCAGGCCGCCGACATCGACGCTGGCGCTGGGCGAAAAATAAATACCAGCCGGGTTCACAAGGAAGACTTGGCCGTTGGCCGTCATGCGGCCGTAGACCTGGCTCGGGTCGCTGCCCACCACGCGGTTGAGCGTGACGCTGCTGGCGTCGGGCTGGCGGAAGTTCACGCTGGCGCTGCTGCCCACGTCGAAGCTCTGCCAGTTGAGCACGGCCCGCTGGCTGGCCTGGTCGACCGTCATGCTGGCGCCGCTGGTGCCGATCTGCGCGCTGCCGGCCGCCACCTGGCCGCCCGTGGGCAGTTGCGTGGCGGCGGGCGGCGCCGCGAAGGCCGTGAGGGGGCCGAAGGCCATGGCCACGGCCAGCGCCCCGCGCGCCAGCCGCGGGCGCGCCGTCCGCAGGCTGCCGCCGGCGGATGCCCCGGCCGCTGTACGCGCCGTCTCCGGCGCGGCCACGAAGGTCTGGAGCGCATCGTTCCAGACACTGCGAAAAGCCTTGTTCATGTCTGCTCCTTCCTGGTCTGTGTCGATGGGACGAGACGCGCTGCGCGGTGCGGCGCGGTGCTCAAAAGGGCAAGCTGGCGCTGAGCCAGAAGCGGTTGCGCACGAGCGAGCCGTCCTGGTCCTGGCCGCTGGCGGTCGGGTTCGGGTTGCGGCCGATGCGGCGCGCCCAGGTCGTTTTGATCAACAGGTCGCGCGGCCCTTGCCAGGCCACGCCCAGTCCGGCGCCCTGCAGGCTGTAGCGGTTGCGCGCGGGGGCGCCGGTGAAACCGTTGTCGGCATTGGTGCTCACCTGCCCCCAGTCGTAGAACGCAGTGGCGACCAGGCCGTCGCTCAGCTTCTGGCGCAGCTCGATGTTGGCCATCACGCCCTTGCTGCCGCCGGCCTCGCCTACCGGGTAGGCGCGCACCCCGTAAGGGCCGCCCAGGTAGAACTTCTCCGACGAATCCTGGTTCCTGCCGGTGAACTGGCCCGACGTCGCCATGAACAGCGAGAGGCTTGGCGTCAGCACCTGTTGGCGGCTGGCGGCGAAGCGCAGCTTGCCGGAACCGCCACGCACGCGCGGGCCGGCCGCGTCGGCCGCGGCGTGCTGCGCGTCGTCCGCACCGCCCAGGTCGACGCGCGTGCCGACCAGCGCCAGGCTCAAGGCGTTGGCGCCGCCGCCGCCGAAGCCGTCGAACGCGTTCGCGTTGGCGCTCAGCGTGAGGCCATCGACCTCGTAGCGGCTGAAGGCCGCGCCGTTGGCGTAGTTGTCGAAGCTGCGGCGCTCCAGCGCGGCCCCGAGGTAGAGGTTGCGCTCGCGGCTGCGGACCAGCGGATAGACCGCATTGAGCCCGACGCTGGAGGAGCGGCCGCGCGCATTCAAGGCGTCGAAGTCGTCGCCCACCAGCCGGTAGCGGAAGACCGAGCCGTCGACGCCGACGCGCAGGCCGTCCGAGCCCAAGGGCACGGTGTAGCCGGCCCGCGCATAGTCGCTGCCACGGGTGTGGATCAAGGCGGCACTGGCCAGGTCGCCGAAGCCGAGCGGGCTGGCCAGCACGACGTTCGTGGACAGGCGCAGCGCACCGGTCGATCGGCCGCCAAAGTTGTCGACCGTGGCCTCGCCCATCACCAGGGGTTCGTCGGCCACCGTCAGCGCGATGTCGGTTTCCCCAGGGGCACGGCCGGCTTGCAGGCGGCCCGCCACGACGACACCGGGCAGGTCATCGGCCAGCATGAGGCCGCGGTCGACATCGGCAAGCCGCAACGGCGCACCGTCCTGCAACGGCCCACGCACCACGGCCTCGACCTGGGCCGACGGAACGCGGCCCGCCGCGCCGGCCTCGACCGCCACGCGCCCCGGCTGCGCCTCGACGATCTCGATGCGCACGACGCCATCGACGATCTCCTGGCGTGGCAACTGCGTGCGCACCAGCCAGCCTTGCTGGCGGTAGGCGTCGCCGACGGCCGCGGCAGCCGCCTGCAGGCCCGCGAAATCCAGCGAACGGCCCTTCCAGGGTTCGACGGCCTTCTCGAGCGCATCGGTCGCCATCACGCGGTTGCCGGTGAATTCGAAGCGCTGCACCAGGACCTGGGTGCCGCCCGGCGCCGCCGTCACGGGCTCGCCCGGCGTGGCTGGCGCCGGCTGGGCGGGAAGCACCGGCAGGTTCTGCGGTTGCTCGATCTGCTTGCGCAGGGCGCCGGCATCCGGTGGCGTCTGGGCGAGCGCACCGCCACTGCATGCCAATGCGGCCGCCACTGCCGCCACCGTCAGCGGCCCGAGCGGCGACGGACGGGGTGCACCGTCTCGGCGGTGCGGCACGCTACGCGCAATCGTCTTCATCGGTTGTTGCTCCTGGAGGATGCGCGGCCTCGCGGCCTGCGCGGGAAGAGGTTCGCGGACCGCAGATGCACGGCGCAGTCCCTGTGTGGGAAGAAGGGCATCACGGCGTCACCACGGCGCTGAACGATTTGCGCAACATCCCGAGGAATACCGGGGGATCCACCGGCTTCGGAATGAACGCGACCTCGGGCGGCAAGCCGCCCAGCGAAGCCAGTTGGTCCGGGGAGTAGCTGGACACCGCGATCGCCAGGCGCGGCTTGTGGGTCGTGCCTTCCAGCAGATGGCGCAGCATCTCCAGCCCGTTCATGTGCGGCATCACGATGTCGGTCACGATGAGGTCGGGCAGCGTCTCCCGCACGGCCAGAAGCGCTGCGAACCCGTTCTCTGCCGTCGTGATCTCGGCCGAGGGCAAGGCGGCGGAAACCAGGGCGCTGAGGACCTCGCGGTCATCGATGTTGTCGTCCACGATCATGGCGCGCAGCGGCCGCGCAAAGGGCTGGCTCAGCGCGCCGAACTCGGCTTGCCACTTGATCAGGGTCTCCAGGCTGGCGGCGTCGATCCGGCGGTGCCCGCCCACGGTCTTCCAGGCCTTGAGGTGGCCGGCGTCCACCCAGCGCTGGATCGTGGGAACGGAGACCTTGAGCCGCCGCGCAACTTCGGCGGTCGAATAGGAAGAGGGTGCGGGAGTGGATGGCACGGGGGGTCTCTCGATTTCAGGCGTGGCAAGGCGCCGTGGGTGTCGCGCGAACTGCCGTCGCGGCAACTGGCTGTTGCCTGCCGACAGCCCGCGCCCGCGGCTGAAAAAAACTCGGTGACAGGGGTGTCGCGGCCATGGTCACCCCTGGCGTTCCACGTACTGCCGGATCGCCGCGACCGCCAGGGCGTGCTCTCGGGTGAAGGCATCCAACTGGGCCGGCACGCCAGCGGGGTCGCTGGACATCGCCACGTGCAGCGCCCTGGCGACATCTGCCAGCGGCAGCGCCCCGATGGTGCCCAGGCTGGAGATCGCCGAATGGACCACGCGCCTGGCCTCTTCCTGCTCCCCCTGCGACCACAGGCGATGGATGTCCTGCGGCATGGTCAGCCGCGTGGTCAGGAAGCGCATCAGCAGGCGCATGTACAGCGCGGGATCGCGCACGCAGCGGTACAGCCCGAGGGAAAACGAAACCGGCACATGCGGACCATCGGTGGAAGGGGGGATGGGGGCGTCCATGGTGTGTGTCTCAGAACCGTCTCTGGCCCGATGCTACGCCAAAAAGATTGTTTTGTTTGTTTTGTTTGTAATTTATGTATTGTTTATTTTGTGCATTTCGACCACACTGCGGCCAAGCGGCAACGGGATCGGTCGGCCGCGCACGCACCCCAGGTGCGAGAGATCGGGCCGTTGCCAAGGCCGGTCGCTCGCGACGACGGATCCGCATGAACTGGAGTCGGCAATGCTGAACAAGGCCTCTCAACCGATCGCCCGCCAAGGCATCGACCTGCCCCGCCGCCGGGCGATCCAGGGCGTGCTCGCGCTGGCTGCCGGCGCCGCGCTGCCGGCCCGAAGCCAGGCCGATGGCCCCTTGCGCATCGGGCGGGCGGACTACCGGTCACCGCTGTCGGAGATCGAGGAACTGGTTCTTTCCCATGCCTTCGAGCGCCTGGGCATCCGCCACGAGTTCGTGCGCCTTCCGCTGCTGCGGCTGCTGGAGATGGCCAACGAAGGCCAGCTGGATGGCGACATCGGCCGCATCCGGGACGTGGCGGAGCGCTACGCCAACCTGCGGCTGGTTCCCACGCCGATCTGCCAGGCCGACGTGGCCATGTACGGCAGGTCGCCCGGGTTCGACAAGCTGTCCAGGGCGGACATCGCCTCGCTGCGCATCGGCATCGTGCGCGGCGTCTTCCTGCTGTCCAAGCACACGCGCGCCATGAACGTGGTGGAGGCGCAGAACTTCGAGTCCATGGCGGCCATGCTCGCCGGGGGCCGCATCGATGCCGTGGCTGGCATCTATCTCGACATGGAAGTGCAGATCCAGTCGGGCAACGTGCCCGGCCTGGTGCGCTGGCCGTATCCATGGGCATCCGAACCCTTGCACCTTCTCCTGCACAAGCGGCTCGCCCCGCTGATTCCCCGGCTCGACGCCACGCTGCAGGAGATGGCCGCGTCCGGGCTGACGAAACGCTACTACGGCGAGACGCTGAATCGCCAGCAGATCCCGCCGCTGCTCCCTGAGCCGCAAGCCAGGACCTGAACCAGGCGCGGGAGGAGCATCACATGGCCTGGCGCAGCATCAGTCTCCGGTTGAACGGTGCGTTCATCGCACTGGTCGCGATCGCACTCGTGGCGTTCGGCTGGTTTTCCTACCTGGACAACGAGGAGCGGCTCGAAGACCGGCTGGAGATGGAACTGAGCAACCTGGAGGATCGCCTGGCCACCACCCTGGCCGAACCGATGTGGCGGTTCGACCGGGATTCGGTCCAGCAAATACTGGAGGCGGAATCCAAGCCGCCGGTGGTGCGCATCGTCATCCGGCAGCTCAAGGACAACACGATCTATGCGTTTGCCGACTACGACCTGGATCCGGCCCTCGAGAAGATCAAGATCGTGCGCAAGTTCCCGTTGAAGTTCGTCGACCGGGGAGCGGTTGTCGAAATAGCGCAGGTCGAGGTGGTGGCAAGCCGGGCCTACATCATCGAAGACCTGCGCCATTTCGTCGTGCGGCGCATCGTCGAGATCGGCACCTTGGTCGTCCTGCTGGCCGCGACCCTGTCCTACAGCCTCTACAAGCTGTTGCTCAAGCCCATGAAGACCCTGCAGGAGGCCCTGCAGAAGGCCAGCCTGGAAGGTGGCGAGCAGGCGCTCGCGCAGGTCGCCGCCGAGCGGCCCGATGAACTGGGAGACCTGGTCCACGGATTCAACAAGATCGCGCAGCGGCTGTCGGACGATCTGGAGCGGCGCATTGCGGCCGAGCAGGAATACCGCCTCGTCAACGAGCGCCAGCACGTCCTCATGCAGGCGCTCGAGCAGAGCATGAACGAGGCGAAGGCGGCCTCCGAAGCGAAATCGTCCTTCCTGGCCAACATGAGCCATGAGATCCGTACCCCGATGAACGCCATCCTGGGGTTGTCGCACCTGATGCGCCAATCGCGCCTCGATCCCAAGCAAAGCCAATACGCCGAACGGATCCAGCAGGCCGGGCAGCATCTGCTCGGCATCATCAACGACGTGCTGGACTTCTCGAAGATCGAAGCCGGCAAGCTCGACATCGAGCACGCAGAACTCGATCTGGACCGGGTGCTGGAAAACGTGGCCGTCCTGATCGCCGAGAAGGCGCAGTCCAAGGGCCTGGAGCTGATCTTCGATGTGCAACCCGATATTCCGCATGCGCTGGTCGGCGATCCCCTGCGGCTCGGCCAGATCTTGATCAACTACGCCAACAACGCGGTCAAGTTCACCGAGCGCGGCGAGGTGAAGATCGCCGTTCGCATCGACAGCGCATTCGACGACGGGGTGGTGCTCAGGTTCAGCGTCAGCGACACCGGGATCGGGCTGTCGCCGGAGCAGATCGCGCGCTTGTTCAACAGCTTCGAGCAAGCCGATACCTCCACCACGCGGCGCTTCGGCGGGACGGGACTGGGCCTGGCCATCAGCAAGCGCCTGGCCGAGCTCATGGGCGGCACGGTGGGCGTGTCCAGCGAAGTCGGCAAGGGCTCGACATTCTGGTTCACCGCCAGCGTGCAGACGCGGCAGCCCTCCTCGACACCACCGAGCCCCTTGGTCGACCTGCGGGGCCGCAGGGTCCTGGCGGTGGACGACAACGCATCCGCGCTCATGGTGATGGGCGGCATGCTCGCCTCCTTGAGCTTCGATGTCACCGTGGCCGCCTCGGGTTGCGAGGCACTCCAACGCATCGCCGCTGCGGATGCCGAGCAACGCGGCTTCGAGATCGTCTTCCTGGATTGGCAGATGCCCGGCATGGACGGCATCGAGGCCGCGCACGCCATCCAGGCGCTGCCGCTGCAATGCCCTCCCCGCCTGGTCATGGCGACGGCCCACGGCCGGGAAGAAGTGCTCAGCACGGCCAAGGCCACGGGCATCGAGCAGGTGCTGCTGAAGCCGATTAGCCAATCGCTGCTCTTCGACTGCGTCGCCACCATCCTGGGGGGGCCGCGCGCCGCGCCCGAACCCCGCGAACGCACCAGCGCGCTGCGCGCGTCGGCAGACCCGCAACAGCAGGACGACCGGCTGCGTGGAAGAAGGGCCCTGCTGGTCGAGGACAACGAAATCAACCAGGAAGTCGGCCTGGGCCTGCTCAACGCGATGGGCATGCAGGTCGACATCGCCTCCAACGGCCTCGAGGCGCTGGACCGGGTTCGCGCCGCCTCCTACGACATCGTGCTGATGGACATGCAGATGCCCGTGATGGACGGCATCACCGCGACGGTGGAAATCCGCAAGATCGACGCACTGGCCGGCCTGCCCATCGTCGCCATGACGGCCAATGCCATGGACACCGACCGCGAGCGCTGCCTGCGCGCCGGCATGGTCGATTTCGTCGCCAAGCCCATCGACCCCGACGACCTGCGGGCCAAGCTGGTGCGTTGGGTGGACACCAGCAAGGCCTTGTCCCATGCCACGGCCGACCCCGCGGCGCCGTCCAGCGCCGCGGGCTTGCAGGGTGCCGTCATTCCCGGGCTGGACGTGACGCAAGGCATCCGGCGCCTCATGGGGCAGGAACAGCTTTACCTCCAGCTCCTGCGCAAGTTCGCGACGAACTACCGCCCGGATTTCGTCGACCGGATCGAACAGGCCATCCAGCAAGGCGACATGGAATTGGCGGCGCGCCTCGCCCATACGCTCAAGGGCGTGGCCGGAAACATCGACGCCACGGACGTCTTCCAGGTGTCTGCGGAACTCGAGGCGGCGTTGCGCCATGGCCCTGCGCACGCCTTCCCTGTGTTGTCTTCCGTGCGCGCCAGCCTCGACAGCCTGGTCATCGCCCTCGATGGATTCCTGAACACCGAGACATCCGGCCGCGCCCACGCCCAGGAGGCCGCTGGCCGTTTTCCTCCCGCTTCGGCGGAAGACATCAGCAATGCCACAGCGCAATTGGAACAGTTGATCCGGGAAGACGACCCCTTTGCCATCGATTTTCTCCGGGCCAACCGCCATCGCCTGCACCCGGTGCTGGAACAGAACTATTCGAAGCTGGAATCGTCGCTCGAGAAATTCGATTATGAAGTGGCACAGGATCTCATCGATTCTGTGAAGAAACACGATCCAGAGGCCAAGCATGGGAACTGACGTTGCAACAGCAAAACCGACGATCATGGTGGTCGACGACACGCCGGACAATCTCGAACTCATCAGCGGGATATTGCGCCACCAATACAAGATCAGGGTGGCAACCACAGGTCTGCGCGCCCTTGCGATTGCCCGATCCGCCAGCCCGCCCGACATCATCCTCCTGGACATCAGCATGCCTGAAATGGATGGCTACCAGGTCTGTGCAGCGCTCAAGGACAGTGCAGGCACCGCAGCCATTCCCGTGATTTTCATGACTGCACGCAACGATGTGGACGACGAAACCAAGGGTTTCGAATGCGGGGCGGTGGACTACATCACCAAGCCGTTTGTCGCGCCACTGGTGCTCGCGCGTGTCAAGGCCCAGATCGGGCTGAAAAGGATGGCGGATTTTTTGCGCGACCAAAATGGATTTCTGGAACGCGAAGTGGCACGCCGCACGCAGGAAGTCTGTGCCATCCAGGATGTCACCATTCTGGCCATGGCCTCGCTGTCGGAAACACGCGACAACGAAACGGGCAACCACATCCGCCGCACGCAGCATTATGTGCACGCGCTTGCCAAGCGATTGCAGCAAGACCCGCGGTACGCGCCGGACCTCAGCGACGCGATGATCATGATGCTCTACAAGTCGGCACCCTTGCATGACATCGGGAAGGTCGGGATTCCAGACAGCATTCTGCTCAAGGCCGACCGCCTGACACCCCAGGAGTTCGAAATCATGAAAACGCACACCACCCTGGGCCGCGACTCCATACAGCAGGCGGAGGATGAACTGGGAATCGAGGTCGATTTTCTACGCCTTGCAAAGGAGATTGCCTGCTCGCACCAGGAAAAGTGGGACGGCAGTGGCTACCCCTACGGCCTGAAAGGGCTCGAAATTCCGCTGTCGGCACGCCTCATGGCCATTGCCGACGTCTACGACGCACTGATCAGTGTGCGTGTCTACAAGCCTGCCATGACCCACCCGGAAGCCGTCGCAACCATGGTCAAGGGCAAGGGCTCCCACTTCGACCCGGACCTGCTGGAGGCATTCTTGACGATCCAAGATGAATTCCAGGACATCGCGCTACGGTTCCGCGACGCATAGCGCGGATGCCGGCCAAAAACAGCAACGGCCCACCATGATCTTCACGCCATTCTTCAAGGCGTTGGCAGGACGCTTGTTCAAGGAACACCATTGACGATGCGCGACGACCGGCTGCTGCAGATCCAGTCTTCCATTGCTGACATTCGGCGCGAGTCCGTGTCTGGCAAGAATGACGAAGAAATTAAGGATCAATTGAGAAAAATATTCGGCCGGCGCTTGGTGCTGTCGACGACCTCGTCATTCCTGGGATACGGAACCCAGGCATTTCTTTTGAGGGAGATCGTCCCCACGCCATATCTCGTGCAATGGATTTCAGCCGTGTTCCTGCTCGAGATGACGAACGGAATCATCGCCTATGCCATCCAGTCCGAAAAGGTGCCGCGGCGGATCAAAAACACATTGTGGAAATTGGTGTCGGCAAGCCTCGGGGCCGTGGCGCTTGCCTGGGGTTCGATCGTCCTCGCCCCCGGCGTGACCGAAAACCCATCGGCACTCCTGGTGCAAACCATGTCTTTGGCCGTCGTCGCCGTCATGGCGATCTACAACCTGAATCTACACAAGTTCGGCCTCGCCATATTCCATATCTGCCTGAGTTCCAGCCTCGTCTACGGGGCCATGGTCTTGAAGGTGATTCCGGCGGACTTGAGCATCGCGGCTGTCGCCCTGACGGTTCTGTGCCAGATCTACGGCACATCGACCCGAAAAATGGTTCGCAGCCTCGTGGTCACGAATGCAGTCAACAAGAAAATGGTCATGGTATTGGACCAAGCCAACACGAATCTACAGAACCTCGCCCACGAACTGCACTTGGCAGCCTCGATCGACGTGCTGACGTCATGCCTCAACCGCAGGGCAATGCATGACGAATTAGAACGTGCGTTCACCGCGTGCAAACGCAGCGGTCGGCTGAGCATTTGCCTGATCATGCTCGACATCGACCATTTCAAGAAAATCAACGATGAGCATGGCCATGATGGTGGCGACCTGGTCTTGATCGCCATCGGTCGGGCCCTGCGGGAATTCACGCGGGCCTGCGATGTCGTCGGGCGGTGGGGCGGCGAAGAATTCATGTGCTTGATGATGGATGCCGACAACATCGGGGGCACGATGGCTGCGGAGAAGCTGCGCAAGCGGATCGCGGAGATGCGGATCGACCTGCCAACGGGCCAGATCGTCATCTCGGCCTCCCTGGGGGTGGCGAGCTATGCCAACGATGCGTCGGTCAACGACGTGATACGCAGGGCCGACCAACACCTCTATGCGGCCAAGGCGCAAGGGCGCAATTGCGTCGTCAGCGCGTCAGCAGCTACCCGCCCCAATGGCGCCACCGCCCAACGAATGTTGCGGGACGTGCATGGCACGCCGCAACATCAGGCTTGAGGGCAAGGCATCGCGCTCACGATCCCTTCTCCACATCAACTGCAAGGGGTGGCCCGATCCACTTGTCCAGGCATTGGTAGAGCGCGGGAAAGTCGATGGGTTTGGCAACGTGGTCGTTCATGCCGGCAGCGAGTGCAGCTTCGCGGTCTCCAGAGATCGCATTGGCCGTCAATGCAATGATGGGCAAATCGCGCCAGCACGGAGCCATGCGGATGAATCTCGTGGTTTGCAGCCCGTCGAGTCCAGGCATATGCCAATCCATCAATACCGCATCGACCGGTTGCCGGCGCAGCACGTCCAGAACCTCGTTCCCATCGCGCGCGCTGTAGACCGTCAAGCCGACCCGCTGGAGCAGTTCGGTTGCCACCTCGAGGTTGAAATCGTCGTCTTCGGCCACGAGGACTGAACGCCCCGCAAACCGTGTGCGGTCAACGCCCAGCCCAGATCGTGCCAGTGCGGGTGCGAAAATGGTGTCCGCGCTGGCGTCGAATCCTCGGGGCGGCAATGCCTGGCCCTGCCCTTCGCCGGACATCGGAGCTTCAAGGCCATGAAAAGGCAGGTGCAGCACGAACGAACACGTGGTTCCCACGCCCTTCTTGCTCACCATCTGCAAATCGGTGCCCATCAGTTGGAGGAGCCGCCTGCAGATGGCCAGGCCAAGTCCGGTTCCGCCAAAACGCCGCGCAATCCCTGAATCGGCCTGCGTGAATGGCTCGAACAGCCGTTGCATGGATGGCTCGTCGATGCCGATGCCTGTATCCCGGACCTTGAATTGCAAGGACAGTGTGGAACCCGTCGATCCGAGCCACTCGACGCAGAGTTCCACTTCACCTTTCTCGGTGAACTTGATGGCGTTGTTGACCAGGTTCAGAAGAACCTGGCTGAGCCTGAGCGGGTCTCCAATGAGCAGCGGCAGCGGGGTGGCTGGCCGGGAAATATGCAGTTCGATCTTCTTGCTGTCTGCAGAGACCTGGACGATTCCCTGCACTCCTTCCAGAACGTCGTTCAGATGAAAACCCGTGGATTCCAGGTCGAGCTTGCCCGCTTCCATTTTTGAAAAATCAAGGATGTCGTTGATCACCTTGAGCAGGATCTTGGAGGAAATGAGTATCTTGCCGAGGTAGTTTTTCAGGCGTGGGCTGATGTCGTCGTCCAGTGCAAGCGTTGTCATGCCCAGGATGGCATTCATGGGCGTTCTGATCTCGTGGCTCATGTTGGCCAGGAAATCGGATTTCGACCGGTTGGCGCCCTCGGCGATGTTCCTTTGTGCCAGCAACGATTCGTTCAAATGGCGAATTTTCTGTTGCATCGCAATCAGGCGGCCCAATATGCTCTGGCCTTCTCCATCCAGCGACTCCGCGTTCTGTTCGAAATTACCTTCCGCGGTTTTCTGGATCGTCAGGTGAACCCGTTCCAAAGACCCACCCATCAACTTTTCCACCTGATCGAGGTACGAGTTCAGCGCATTCGTCACCCTCCTGAATTCGGTTGTGGTGCCGTCGGCGACGCGGTGCTTGAGATCTGAATCGACGCCACCCAGGCTGACAATGGCCGTATTGATCTGGTCCAGCGGATAGAGAATGACGACCCGCAGCAACCAGTACAAAATGAGAACGATCGAGATGTCCAGCAGAATGATCTGGAGCGACATGATCTTCAAGTTCTGCCAAAGCCGTTCGTTGATCGTCTTGTTGCTCGCAACGATGGTGACGACGCCGATGGTCAGATTTCTGGAATCGTCGTGGAACACGATGGGGGCATGGAATGAAATCCATGTCGGTTCGTTGGCAGCTTCAGCGCCGGCATGTCCTGAAGAGTACGTCTTGTCTTTTCCGTAGTGCACGGTGATCGAGACAATGGACTGCGCAAACATTTCTGCGTCGACGATCCTGGATATTTGTTCCGTGTTGTATTCCCACACGGCAACCGCCAAACTGGCTGCGATGCGCTTGGTGGCCGCGTGCAGTTGGCTTTCGAGTTCCTGGTGCTGCTCCGCGCTGATTTTCGTATAGTTCCAAAATCCAAAAGCCAACAGCGCAGAGGAGACAACCAGCACCAGCAGGAAAGAAAATCGAAAATGGATGGATCTCGTATCTACCATGTCAAACGCACTGGCCGAGGTTTGGCCGCCTCATGGACGCATCAACGGAGAAGCGCCCAACTCTCCGAGCTTCTCCGCATAAGCGCGATCCATTTCCCCATTTTTCTTCATCTCCTGAAGAGCCGCTTCGATCCTTGGAAAAAGGCGGGCATTCTTCTTGTGCAGCAGGAGGTACAACGGTTCAGAGGCCCAGGCCCGGGGCCATTTGTACATCGGCGACGCCAATGACTGGACCGAAGGCAAGGTGTCGAGATAAGAAGAGACGATCAGATCGAACCGATGCTCTGCAAGCATGTTGAATGCAGACTCGATGCTTTGGGTCTCTGTGACTTGAAGACCCAGGGTATATTTCTGAATGATGAAAGTGCCGCGCGCGTAACCGAATTTCAATCCGGCAACCTGTGTGCGCGACATGGTGGGCAAATCCGGCGACAAGCCGTAGACGACCAGTTGGTTTTCCACGAGCGCAACAGGAATGGGCACGAGGTTGTCATACCTGCGGGCAACATCCAGGATGCGCAGCAGATCGCCGTCGGTCTCCCCCTCGTTGGCCATTTCAATCGCACGTGGCAGCGGTAAGGGCCTGAACTTGACCTCGATACCGGCGCGCTTCATGGCCTGGGTCACGATCTTTTCTGCGATGTCGGACAAGGCTGAGGGTTCTCGTTGCTTTGCGATGACCAAGGTCTGGGGCTGGCAAAAGCCCATCAAGGGCAACAAGAGCCAGGCCACCAGCACATGCTTCAGCAAGCCAACTGTCCTGGAATTCGCCATCCCGGTGACCCTTCTGCAACGATGGACCGTACACGCGGCCGTGGGACTGCCACCTTGGGAAATGTACCGGCGAGAGAGCGGGCATGAGCGCATCGCCTCGCAGGCGCTCGCCGCAGGTGCGTGTAGGAGACAGTCGGTCAGACGGCCGATCCGCGGGCCACCCCGTCACGGGTGAATGCCGGGGCTCCGCCCCTGCCATCGAACTGCCAATCGGTCGACGAAAGGCGTTCTACAGAAAATCAGAAACCCGCACCGAGAGAAGCTCGGCGCGGATGCCGCAGGCCAATCCGTGCGTCATTGCCTTTCGGCCTGGTCGTCCATGAGTTTGCTGGCTTCCAGCCACTTGCGGTGCAACTGGTTGCCGCGCCGCATGGCCTCCTGCGCCTTGCGGTACTGGCGACGTGCCAGGAAGCGCCACACGCTGAAGACCGCCAGCGGCACAAGGATGCTTGCTGCGAGCAAATAGATGGCATTCAGATGCGCAGATGTGTCCATGCCTTTGAAACCGATGCAAGCAATCGCAACTATGGGGCGTGGATTGTAGGAAAACGCCTCGTGGTCTGCCACCCTATCAACGGCGCGTCAGCAAGACTCACCATTTTCCCCTGGGCTGGCGTTGCCGCACCGCGTCGCCTATCAGTTTGGCGACATCGGCCCGGTTGACCGAGTTCGCGAAGTCGATGGCCGTCATGCCCTGCTCGTTCTTCAGCAAAGGCTCGGCACCTTCCTGCAACAACAGGCGCACGGCATCTGCGCTGCCGTAGCGGGCAGCCATCATCAAGGGCGTGGTCTTGTTCGGCGATTCCGGGTCGATGAAGGCGTGTTCTTCGAGCAGGAGGCGCATCACCTCGACGTGCCCGTTGGTGGTGGCGTAGTGCAAGGGCGTCCAACCGGTCTTGTTGACCGCGGCACCGCGCGCAATGAGCTTCCTGGCCAGCTCGAGCTGGCCGCCCAGTGCCGCCGCCATCAGGGGGCTTTCGTCCGCCTTGTTCAGCGATTCGACTTCGGTCTGGGGCCAATCGATCAAGGCCTGCGCCACACGTGGGGATGGCGCGCGGATGGCCAGAAACAGGCCGTGCTGGCCATTCGGATCGCGCGTGTTGGGATCGAACCCCCGCCGCAGCAGGTTGACGACTGTCGCTGCGTCATCCTTGGCGATGGCGGCGAAGAAGTCTTCGTACGAGCCTGCGCTCGCCCAGCCCGCGGTGCCGAGCAGCAGCGCGGCCAGGCAGTGGCGTCGGTGGCAATGCAGGGTCATGGCGCCTCCGGCCGGAACAGTGCGCTGAAGTTGGCGCTGGTCTGCGCGGCCACCGTCTCCACGGCCACGCCGCGCACTGCCGCGATCTGCGCGGCGACATGCGGCACCCAGGCGGGCTGGTTGGTCTTGCCCCGGTGCGGCACGGGGGCCAGGTAGGGGCTGTCGGTCTCGATCAGCATGCGGTCCAGCGGGACGAAGCGGGCGATGTCGCGCAGATCCTGGGCGTTCTTGAAGGTCAGGATGCCGGAGAAGGAGATGTAGAAGCCCAGGTCCAATGCGGCACGGGCCACCTGGTCGGTTTCCGTGAAGCAGTGGAACACGCCGCCCGCCGCGCCGGCCGAGCCATCTTCGCCCTGCTCGCGCAGGATCGCCAGCGTGTCGTCGGAAGCAGACCGGGTGTGGATCACCAAGGGCTTGGCGAGTTGCCTGGCGGCCTGGATGTGGGTGCGCAAGCGCTCGCGTTGCCATTCCACGTCGGCCACGCTGCGCTCGCCCAGGCGGTAGTAGTCCAGGCCGGTCTCGCCGATGGCCAGCACGCGCGGCAGGCGGCCGCGGGTCAGCAGATCGTCCAGGCCAGGCTCCTGCACATCCTCCTGGTCGGGATGCACGCCCACCGTGGCCCAGATCTGCGGGTGCGCCATGGCGATCCGGTGCACGGTGTCGAATTCTTCCAGCGTGGTGCAGATGCACATCGCGCGGTCGACCTGTGCGGCGGCCATGTCTTGGAGGATCTGCGGCAGGCGCGCCAGCAGGTCAGGGTCGCTCAGGTGGCAATGCGAGTCGGTGTACATGCGCAGGCAGCGCCGGCGCGCCGGCGTGCGAAAAGGGAATCAAACGGTTTGGGTGGGCCGGTCGGACATGAGGTGCCCGCTCAGCAGATCCTCGATCTTTTCCTTGAGCTGGCGCGACTTGTCGTCCCGGGGGAACTGGATGCCAACGCCCTGCGTGCGGTTGCCCGATGCGCGCGACGGCGTGACCCAGGCCACGCGCCCGGCGATCGGGTAGCGCTGCGGATCTTCCGGCAGGGACAGCAGCACATACACGTCGTCGCCAAGTTGGTACTCGCGCGAGGTCGGGATGAACAGGCCGCCCTCGGCGAACAAGGGAATGTAGGCCGCATAGAGGGCGGCCTTTTCCTTGATCGCCAGCTGGATGACGCTGGGGCGCGGGGCCGGGGCGGGACTGCTCATGGTGTGCGCGAGTTTAGGGCGGTTTTCGCGAGCGCAACAAGCGACTCCAGCATGAGGCCTGCGTTGAGCGGGTGCTCTGCGATCCGCGCACTGTCCTGCAGCTTGCGCGACCACTGCAGCAAGGCGTCCAGCCGGGCCGCGGGCGGCAGGTCGGCGCTGGCGAAGAAGCGCGGTGCGGCGCCCTGCCCCACGCGCATCAGGTCGTGGCAGAGCTTGTGCATG
The DNA here is from genome assembly GCF_001422445.1 of Pseudorhodoferax sp. Leaf274. Classification (GTDB taxonomy): domain Bacteria; phylum Pseudomonadota; class Gammaproteobacteria; order Burkholderiales; family Burkholderiaceae_C; genus Pseudorhodoferax. Next base: position 164,031 of record NZ_LMNA01000025.1, on the reverse strand, counting down.
GCATCGACCAGCTCCGCGGGCGCCAGCCCACTGACGGCGCCCATGTCGCCGCGCGCCAGCGCCTGCGGCAAGGCGCTCCAGGCGCGCGCGCTGCGGCCGGCCTCGACCATGCGCAGCGCCTCGGCCGGCCGGCCGCCTGCCGCGGCCAGCAGCACGGGCACGTCCTGCGCGGCCACGCCCTCCTGGGCCTGCAGCCATTCATGGGCCTCCTGCTGGGCGGGCCAGGCCATCTGGTGGCCCATGCAGCGGCTGCGGATGGTGGGCAGCAGCAGGTGCGCGGCCCCCGTGGCCAGCACGAAGCGCACATCGCCGGGTGGCTCCTCCAGCGTCTTGAGCAAGGCGTTGGCGCTGATCGCATTCATGCGTTCGGCCGGGAACACCAGCACCGCCTTGCCGCGGCCGCGCGCACTGGTGCGCTGCCCGAACTCCACGGCACCGCGCATGGCCTCGACGCGGATCTCGCGGCTGGGCTTGCGCTTCTTGTCGTCGATCTCGGCCTGCGCCTTCTCGTCCAGCGGCCAGCCCAGCGCCAGCATCTCCACCTCGGGCAACAGCACGCAGAGGTCGGCATGGGCGCGCACATCGATGGCGTGGCAGCTGGCGCAGGCGCCGCAGGCGCCCTGCCCGTCCGCGCGTTCGCACAGCCAGGCCCGGGCCAGCTCCAGCGCCAGTTCGTACTGGCCCAGGCCGGAGGGGCCGGACAGCAGCCAGGCGTGGCCGCGCTGGGCCAGCAGGCTGGTGCGCTGGCGCTGCAACCAGGGTGCGACGCTCATCGTGGCCCCGCCTGCGCGGCCACCATGATCGCCAGCCAGCCGCGCCGCACCATGGCGGCCGTGATCTGCTGCCAGACCGCATGCCGCGTGGCGTCGGCCGCGATGCGCACGAAGCGCGCGGGGGCCGCCGCGGCCCGTTGCGCGTAGCCGGCGTGCACGCGCGCGAAGAAGCTGGCCGGCTCGGCCTCGAAGCGGTCGGGCGTGCGCGCGGCGGCCAGCCGCTGCGCCGCCACCTCGGGCGCAAGCTCGAACCACAGCGTCATGTCGGGTTGGCGCAGTTGCCCTGCCGGCAGGGCCTCGCTGGCCTGCACCCATTGCTCCAGCGAAGCCAGCACGCCGGTGTCGAAGCCGCGGCCCGCTCCCTGGTAGGCAAAGGTGGCGTCGGTGAAGCGGTCGCACAGCACCACCTCGCCCCGTGCGAGCGCGGGCTCGATCACGCGCCGTAGGTGGTCGCGCCGCCCGGCGAACACCAGCAGGGCTTCGGTCAAGGCATCCATGTCCTCGTGCAGCACGAGTTCGCGCAGGCGCTCGGCCACGGGCGTACCGCCCGGCTCGCGCGTCTGGGTCACCGTGCGTCCCTGGGCGCGGAAGGCATCGGCCAACGATGCGATGTGGCTGGACTTGCCGGCGCCATCGATGCCCTCGAAGCTGATGAAGAGGCCGCGTGGTAGGTGCATGCTGCTCAACGCCCGCGTATGTAACGGTTGACGGCGCGGTTGTGCTCGTCCAGCGACTGGCTGAAATGGCTGCTGCCATCGCCGCGCGCCACGAAGTACAGGGCGCTGGAATCGGAAGGCTGCACCGCAGCCAGCAGGGAGCGCGCGCCCGGCATGGCGATCGGCGTGGGTGGCAGGCCGGGCCGCGTGTAGGTGTTGAAGGGCGTGTCGGTGCGCAGGTCGCTGCGCCGCAGGTTGCCGTCGAAGCGCTCGCCCATGCCGTAGATCACGGTCGGGTCGGTCTGCAGCAGCATGCCGATGCGCAGCCGGTTGTGGAAGACGGCGGAGATGTCCGCGCGGTCCTCGCCGCGGCCGGTTTCCTTCTCGACGATGCTCGCCAGCACCAGGGCCTGCTCGGGGGTCTTGAGCGCCACGCCCGGCAGCCGCTGGCCCCAGGCCGCCTCCAGTTGCCTGTCCATGGCCTGCAGGGCCTGGCGCAGCACGGCGAGGTCGCTGCTGTCCTTGGCATAGGTGTAGGTATCGGGAAAGAAGCGCCCTTCCGGCGCCACGCCGGGGCGGCCCAGCGCGGCCATCAGCGCCGCGTCGTCCAGCGCGCGGCTGTCGGGCTTGATGCGCTCGGCCCGGGCCAGCGCCTGGCGCATCTGGCGGAAGGTCCAGCCTTCGACGAAGGTCACCGCGCGCAGCGCCTGTTCGCCGCGCACCAGTTTGTCGAGCAGCGTGCGTGGCGTGGTCCCGGGTGCGAACTCGTAGCTGCCGGCCTTGATCAGGCGCGACTGGCCCGACAGCCGGAACCAGGCAAACAGGGCCCAGTCCGGCGTCTGCACGCCGGCTTCGGTGGCTGCGCTGGCGATGGCACGCGCGCTGCTGCCGGGTGCGATGTTCAGTTCCACCGGCGCACGGGCCAGCCGCAAGGGCTGGTCCAGCCACCACCAGGCGCCCGCTGCCGCAGCACAGGCCAACACCAACAACACCATCAGCCCACGACGCACAGCAGCCCTACAAGCCAGGAGAACAAGAGCCGGCCATGATAATTCAGCCCATGCAACCCACCCCCGACACCCGCAATGGCCTCGCGCCGCTGACGCATCTGGGCGTGATCGCCGTCCAGGGCGAGGAAGCCGCCAAGTTCCTGCACAGCCAGCTGACCCAGGATTTCGTGCTGGTCGCGCCCGACCAGGCCCGCCTTGCCGCGTTCTGCTCGCCCAAGGGCCGCATGCAGGCCAGCTTTTTCGGCCTGCGCTGGACCGATGGCCAGGTGCTGCTGGTCTGCGCACGCGACCTGCTGGCGCCCACGCTCAAGCGCCTGTCCATGTTCGTGATGCGCACCAAGGCCAAGCTGCGCGACGCGAGCGACGAGTTCCAGCTGCTGGGCGCGCTCGGCCCCAGCGCGGCCGCGCTGATGGACGGCAACCCCGCGCCCTGGCACCGCCAGGACGTGGCGGGCGGCGTGGCGGTGGCGCTGTACCCGGCGGACGGCCAGCCGCGTGCGCTGCTGGTGCTGCCCGCGCAGGCCGCCCTGCCCGGTGCCGTGGCATCGGCGCCGGCACTGCCGCTGGCGCAATGGCAGCTGTCCGAGGTGCGCAGCGGCGTGGTGCTGGTCACGCAGCCGTTGTTCGAGGTGCTGGTGCCGCAGATGCTGAACTACGAGTCCGTCGGCGGCGTGAGCTTCAAGAAGGGGTGCTACCCGGGCCAGGAGATCGTGGCACGCAGCCAGTTCCGCGGCACGCTCAAGCGGCGCGCCTACGTTGTGCATGCCGATGCCGAGCTCGTGGCGGGCCAGGAGGTGTTCCAGGCCAGAGAGGCCGATCAACCCACCGGCACCGTGGTGCAGGCCGCAGCGAACCCTGCTGGCGGCTGGGACGCGGTGGTCTCGGTGCAGATCGCGGCCGCCGAGGCCGGCCAGTTGCGTGCCGGCAGCGCCGCCGGCCCTGCACTGCGGCTGGAGCCCCTGCCCTACGCCCTGCTGGCCGACGTCTGAGCCGTGAGCGGCAGCACCATCTCGACGTGGGCGATGCCCACCTCGTCGAAGGGTTCGCCCCGCACTGCAAAGCCCAGCCGGCGGTAGAAGCCTTCGGCGCTGCGCTGTGCATGCAGCACGACCTCGCGGTCGCCGCGCGCAGCCGCCGCCTGCACCAGCGCCTGCAGGATCTCGGCACCCAGGTTCGCGCCGCGCAGCATGTGGCGCACGGCCATGCGGCCGACCTTGGCCACGCCGGGCGCGTGCTGCAGCAGACGCCCCGTCGCCAGCGGTTGGTCCAGACGGTTGTAGAGCACGGCGTGCACGGCCGTGGCGTCCGCATCGTCCCATTCGTCCTCGCGCGCGATCCCCTGCTCCTCGATGAAGACCTCGGTGCGCACGCGGCGCGCGTCGGCCTGCAGCGCATCCCAGCTGTTCAGCCGCAACTGCGTCACGCGCTGGCCGGACTCGTAGTCCAGCAGCAGCGCGCGCAACGCGTCCGGCACCGGCCGGGACTTCTGCTCCACAGGGTCGGCGAAGACGTAGATGAGCTCGCCCGTGATGAGCAGCTGGTTGCCGCGGAAGATCGCGCCGGCGAAGCGCATGGAGCTGCGGCCCACGTGCTCGCACTTCAGCGCCACCTCGAGCTGGTCGTCGTTGCGCGCCGAGGCGTGGTACTCCACCGTCGCCTTCTTCACGTAGAGCTCGCCACCCAGCGCCGTGAAGCCCTCTTCGTATGGCAGCGCCAGCGCACGCCAGTAGGCGGTGACGGCCGTGTCGAAGTACATCAGGTAGTGGCCGTTGAAGACGATCTTCTGCATGTCCACCTCGACCCAGCGCACGCGCAGGCGGTGGAAGAAGCGGAAGTCCTGGCGTTTCATGGTGTGTCTCCTGCGGTCTGCAATGCGGTGGCAAGCGCACGCGCCGCGTCGGCATGGGCCGTGCGCGCCTGCGGGATCGCGCGGCCCATCTTGATGAATTCGTGCACCACGCCGCGGTAGATCTCCAGGTCCACCGCGACACCTGCGGCGCGCAGCTTGTCGGCGTACAACACGCCCTCGTCGACCAGCGGATCGCATTCGGCCAGGCCGATCCAGGCCGGGGCCACCCCGTCCACGTCGCTCGCGTTGAGCGGGGCGAAGCGCCAGTCCGCCCGCGCCGGCCGGTCGGGCTGCACCTGGTCGAAGAACCAGTCGATGCTGGCGGACTCCAGCACGAAGCCCCGGGCGAAGCGCTGGTGCGAGGGCGTGTCCTGGAACGCCGCGCAGCCCGGATAGAACAGCAGCTGCAGGGCCAGCGGCAGGCCGGCGTCGCGCGCGGCGATGGCACAGACCGCGGCCAGCGTGCCGCCCGCGCTGTCGCCGCCGACGGCCAGCCGCGTGGTGTCCAGGCCCAGCGCCGCACCATGCGCGGCCAGCCACTGCAGGGCGTCCCAGGCATCGTCCTGGGCGGTCGGAAATCGGTGCTCGGGCGCCAGCCGGTAGTCCAGCGACAGCACCGCGCAGCCGGCCTGGTGGGCCAGTTCGCGGCACAGCGTGTCGTGCGTCGCCACCGATCCGATCGTGAAGCCGCCGCCGTGCAGATACAGCAGCACCGGCAGCGGCGCCCCGGTGCCGGGGGCCACCAGCCGTGCCGGCAGCGTCTGGCCGTCGCGCGTGGGCAGCGCCAGATCCTGCACGCGCGGCAGTTGCCGCAGCGGGATGTCCAGCACGCCGGCGCCCAGCGCATAGGCCGCACGCGCCTGGGCGGGCGGCAGGCTGTGCAGCGGCGGGCGTCCGGCACGGTGCATGCGGTCGATCACGCCGCGCATGGTCGGCGTCAACAGGTCTTGCGGGTTCTTGTGCATCAGGTGTAGGTGGCGCTGCCGCCGCCCCAGTCGATCGGGTCTTGCTGCAGCACCATGTCGATGTCCAGGCCCAGCGCCAGCCCCACCTCGCCCGGAAAGCTGGTGGCCAGCGCGCGCTCGTCGTAGCCCGATGCCTGGGCCCGTGCGCGCCATGCCGCCAGGTGCACGAGGCCGGCCAGCGGCTCGTAGACCTCGTTGTCGAAGGGCGCGATCTGGTAGCGCAGCGCGTCCACCAGCGGGCCGGGAAACTGCCACTGCTGCGCCAGCGTGGCGCCGGCTTCGGCATAGGTCGTGCCCAGCATGCGCTGCTGCAGCTTGGCGCGCCGCACGTCGCACAGGCCGGCGACCAGGTTGACGGAGGCCATGCCATCCTGTGCCGTGGCGTGCAGCGCCAGCTCGCCCACGGCGTGCAGCAGGCCGGCGCTGTAGGCCACCGCCTGGTTCTGGCGCACGCTGGCCGCCAGCGCACGCGCCAGCTTGGCCACCTGCAGACTGAAGCGCCAGAACTGCGGCAGCGACAGCCCCGGCGCGGCGTTCGGCCCGCTGGCCAGCGCTGCGGCTTGCGCCAGCGGGCGCAGTGCCTCGGTCGGCAGCAGCGCCAGCGCCTGCGCCACGCTGATCACGCCGCGCGTGTCCTCGCGGTGCACGGCATTGGCCAGCCGCAGCAGCCGCATGGCCAGGGCCGGGTCGCCGCAGAACAGCTGGCTGGTGCGGCGCAGGTCGGGCGCCTGCCGGGCCAGTTCGGTCAGCAGCAGCGCCACCAGCTTGGGGCTGCTGGGCAGTTCCTGCGCTGTGGTCGCCGGCATGGTCGATGTTCGTCCTGCGCGGTTCTTCGCGGTGGTGGCGTCAGCGCTTGGCGGCCTGCAGCTTGGCGAAGGCCGAGGCCATCGCCGAAGGCGCTGCCGCCTCCTGCCGTGCGCCGCCCTGGCGGTTGCGCGGGCCGCTGTGCTCGAACCGGTTCTCGCGCGGGGCATCGCGGCGCACCGGTGCGGCATCGAGCCGCATGGTCAGGCTGATGCGCTTGCGCGCCACGTCGACCTCCAGCACCTTGACCTTGACGATGTCGCCGGTCTTGACGACTTCGCGCGCATCGTTGACGAACTTGTTGGCCAGCTGGCTCACGTGGACCAGCCCGTCCTGGTGCACGCCCAGGTCGACGAAGGCGCCGAAGGCCGCCACGTTGCTGACCGTGCCCTCCAGCAGCATGCCTTCGACCAGGTCCTTGATGTCTTCGACGTTGTCGTTGAAGCGCGCCACCTTGAAGTCCGGGCGCGGGTCGCGGCCGGGCTTTTCCAGTTCGGACATGATGTCCTTGACCGTGATGACGCCGAACTTCTCGTTGGCGAACAACTCGGGCCGCAGCGTCTTGAGCATCTCGGCGCGGCCCATCAACTCCTGCACGGGCTTGCCGGCGCGCTCCAGGATGCGCTCGACCACTTCGTAGGTCTCCGGATGCACGCCGGTCATGTCCAGCGGGTTGGCGCCGCCGCGGATGCGCAGGAAGCCCGCGCTCTGCTCGAAGGTCTTGGGGCCCAGCCCGCTGACTTCCAGTAGCTGCTGGCGGCTGGCGAACGCGCCGTGGCTTTCGCGCCAGCGCACCACCGCCTTGGCCACGCTGGGCGACAGGCCGGAGACACGCGAGAGCAGCGGCACGCTGGCGGTGTTGAGGTCCACGCCCACCGCGTTCACGCAGTCCTCGACCACCGCCTCCAGCGTGCGTGCCAGTTCGCCCTGGTTCACGTCGTGCTGGTACTGGCCCACGCCGATGGACTTGGGGTCGATCTTGACGAGCTCGGCCAAGGGATCCTGCAGCCGGCGCGCGATGCTGGCGGCGCCGCGCAGGCTGACGTCCACGTCGGGCATTTCCTGCGAGGCGAATTCGCTCGCCGAGTAGACCGACGCGCCGGCCTCGCTGACCACCACGCGCTGCAGCTGCACGTCGGGCGCGAGCTTCTCCAGCCGCTTGATCAGGTCGGCCGCCAGCTTGTCGGTCTCGCGGCTGGCCGTGCCGTTGCCGATGGCGATCAGGTTCACGCCATGCCGGGCGCACAGCTGCGCCAGCGTGTGCAGCGAGCCCTCCCAGTCGCGCCGCGGCTCGTGCGGGTAGACGGTGGAAGTGTCGACCAGCTTGCCCGTGGCATCGACCACCGCCACCTTCACGCCGGTGCGGATGCCGGGGTCCAGCCCCATCACCACGCGCGGGCCGGCGGGCGCGGCCAGCAGCAGGTCGCGCAGGTTGTCCGAGAAGACCTTGATCGCCACCTTCTCGGCGTCCTCGCGCAGCCGGGTGAACAGGTCGCGCTCGGTCGACAGGCTCAGCTTGACGCGCCAGGTCCAGGCCACGCACTTGCGCAGCAGGTCGTCGGACGGCCGGGCCTGGTGGCTCCAGCCCAGGTGCAGCGCGATGCGGCCCTCGGCCAGGCTGGGCACCGGCTGGCCGGGCTTGGCGGGGGCAGCATCGGATTCGGGCAGCACCAGCTTGGCGTCCAGGATGTCCAGCGCGCGCCCGCGGAACACCGCCAGCGCGCGGTGCGATGGCACGCGGCCGATCGGCTCGTCGTAATCGAAGTAGTCGCGGAACTTGGCGACATCGGCATGGTTCTCGTCCTTGCCGGCCGCCAGCTTGCTTTGCAGCAGGCCCTCGTCCCAGAGCCAGCCACGCAGGCCCTGCACCAGCGCGGCATCTTCGGCCCAGCGCTCGGACAGGATGTCGCGCACGCCGTCGAGCACCGCGGGCACGGTGGTGAAGTCGTCGCCGTTCTCGCCCTTCTCGGGCTTGACGAAGGCGGCGGCCTCGTCGGCCGGCACCAGCGTGGGGTCGGCGAACAGCTTGTCGGCCAGGGGCTCGATGCCGGCCTCGCGCGCGATCTGGCCCTTGGTGCGGCGCTTGAGCTTGTACGGCAGGTACAGGTCCTCGACCTCCTGCTTGGAGGCCGCGGCCTCGATGGCGGCGCGCAGCTGCGGCGTCAGCTTGCCCTGCTCGTCGATGCTCTTGAGCACGGCTTCGCGGCGGTCTTCCAGCTCGCGCAGGTAGGCCAGGCGGGCTTCCAGTTCGCGCAGCTGCACGTCGTCCAGGCCGTTGGTGACCTCCTTGCGGTAACGGGCGATGAAGGGCACGGTGGCGCCGCCGTCGAGCAGTTCGACGGCCGCCTTGACCTGGTCTTCGCGGATCTTGATCTCGGCGGCGAGCTGGCGAAAGATTTTCTGGAGCATCCTGGGAAACGGTTGCAGAGGGAGAAGGGGCGGCAGTTTGCCATAGGCTTTTGCGGTCCCTGGCATCCACCGTTCAATGGATGTTTTGTCTCCGAAACACCTACAAACGCTTCATCCAAACCGGGACTTCTGTTACCGAAAACAGAAATTTACATTCACTCACAGGTAAGGGCGGGTCCAGGCGGGCAATGGTTGCAGCGCGGGCCGGCTGGGGAGGATTGCTGTGAATCTGAATGAACACCAAGGTCGGTCGGCGCCTTCTGGCTGGTCGCGCACTCAGGAACTGCTGGCCCTGCCCATGCAGGCGGAACGGCTGCCCTTCAGCGTGCGCGTCGTGCGGTCCGAGGCCGACCTGCACAAGGCCGTGCACGTGCGCCACAGCGCCTACGCGCGCCACGTGCCGGTGTTCGCCGAGAGCCTGCGCGCTCCGGAGGCCTACGACACCATGGACGGTGTGGTGGTGCTGTTGGCCGAATCCAAGCTGGACGGCTCGCCCTTGGGCACGATGCGCATCCAGACCAATGCCCATCGCCCATTGACGCTCGAGCAATCCGTCGATCTGCCCGACTGGTTGCGCTCGCGCCCACTGGCCGAGGCGACACGGCTCGGTGTCGGCGAACGGGTGCAAGGCAGGGCGGTGAAGACCATCCTGTTCAAGGCGTTCTATCTGTACTGCGTGCAGCAGCAGATCGAATGGATGGTGATTTCCGCCCGCACGCCCATCGACAGGCAGTACGAACGCCTGCTGTTCTCGGACGTGGACCCTGCTCGTGGCTATATCCCACTGCCGCATGTCGGTAATTTGCCACACCGCATCCTCTCCTTCGAGGTCGGGACGGCAGAGGAGCGCTGGGCGGCCAACCGGCACCCGTTGTTCGACTTCATTTTCCGCACGCACCATCTGGACATTGATCTTGGAGGACCCGCCCCCGCCAAGTCTGCGTGGGGTGGCAACTTCGCAACGCCCACGCCACGGATGGCCATGTAGCGCCGCACTTTTCATGAATTGGGCCGTCGATTTCACAACACGGTGGCTCCGAGAGCGCCTCACTTGCGCATTTCTGATCGAATACGCTCATAATTTGTTTCAATTTGTGGTCAATCAGGCCACGCCCCCGTGTCGGTGGGTTTTGAGCGGAATCGGACAACATGACAAGCATTCGCGCGGCCTTGCGCAGGCTGCACGGCGTTCTGGACAAGGGATTGGTGGCCACGGGCACGCACGCCATGCCTGTGCTGATCGCCTTGCTGTCGGCCATGGCCTTGTGGGGCTGGTCCAGCCATTACGAAGCGCCCGGCGCGCGGGTGCTGCAGTTCCGCGTCCTGCCGCCGTCAGGCAACGAGGTGCTCGAACCGCGCCAGGCGCTGGCCCGCCTGCACAAGCAGCCTGCTTCCACCGAGCTGCTCGACACCCAACTGTCCGAGCAGACGTTCTGGCTGCTGGTGCCACTGGCTGCCCAGGGCGTGGACCTGGCTGGTTCGGCGGTCGAGTTCGGCTCCCGCCATGCCAGTGAGCTGAGCTGCTGGAACGCCGAGACCCTGCGACCGCTGGGGCGGGTCACCCGCAGCGAAAGCGAAGGCGAGATGGCGCCGGTGAAGGCCGGCTTCGGCCTGTCGCTCGTGGCGGCCGGGCAACCGCGCACCTTGCTGTGCAACAGCCGTTACGTCGGGCCGGCTCGCGTCAGCGTGACGGCCTGGCCCGCCAGCGCCTTGCAGGCTTCCGTGCAGGAGTTCCACCGCAATGCCGGCTTGCTGGACGGCGGCCTGATCGTTCTGGGCTTGTTCGTTCTCACGACTGCATTGATCAACCGCAGCAGCCTGTACGTGCTCTTCGCCGTGTGGCTGTTGGTCAACCTGCGCATGGGCGCCTTGTCGGCCGGATGGGACACGCAATGGCTGGGCCGCACCGTTCCGCCCGACTGGCTTCCCCGCATCCGGCTGATGACCATGGCGCTGTACTACACGCTGACCATCACGCTGTTCCGCGAACTGTTCCGCGACGACCTCGCCAAAGTCGGCAACACCCGTCTGCTGCAGTTCGCGCAGTGGAGCTGTCCGCCATTGCTGCTGGCTGCGGCCACGCTGCCCTACGCCACCGCCCTGCCCTTCATCTGGGCCGCCACCGGGCTGAACACCTGTGTGCTGGTGGTGTTCCTGGGCTTGATCCTGTACCGCACGCGCTCGCGCGTGGCCATGTGGTACAGCGCCTCGCTCGCCGTGACACTGGCCGCCAGCCTGTACGAGGTGGCCTCCGCCGCGATGGGCATGCGCGGCCTGATCGGCGCCGTCAACAGCGTGACGGCGGCACTGTCGTCCAGCCTGCTCGCCTCGCTGGCCATTGCCGAGCAGATGCGCCAGGAACACAACCAGCGGCTGGAAGCGCAGGCCCAGCTGGAGCACACCTTCGAGGCCATGCCCATCGGCCTGTTCACGCTGGACCTGCAGGGCCGCTTCACCAGCGCCAACCCGGCCCTGCGCGCCATGCTGGTCGCCGACGTGCTGGCGCCCGGCCGCGAAGCCTGGGACCGCTACTTCCACGACGGCGCCTGGCAGCAGCTGCTGCAGCTGCTGCAGGCGCAGGACAACGTGTCGCTCGAACTGCGCGGCCGCAAGCCGGACGGCGGCAACGTGCACAAGCGCTTCCTGGTCAAGGCCGCGCGGGCGCGCGACAAGGTCGAAGGCTCGCTGCAGGACGTGACCGACTCCTCGCGCGCGACCGAGGAACTGCAGTTCATGGCCAACAACGACGCGTTGACCAAGGTGCTCAACCGCCGCGGCATCGAGCGCGAACTCGAACGCGCACTGCTCGACATGAACGCCAGCCATCCGCTGGCCCTGGCCTACCTGGACCTGGACCGCTTCAAGCTCATCAACGACCTGTTCGGCCACAACGCCGGCGACGAGGTGCTGCAGCAGGTCTGCGCGCGCGTGGGCAACATGCTGTCGGGCAGCATGGCGCTGGGCCGCATGGGCGGCGACGAGTTCCTGATCCTGATGCCCGACACGCGCATGCCGCTGGCCGCCGTGATCTGCCAGGGCATCGTCTCGGCCATCGGCGGCACGCCCTACCGGGTGGGCGACAAGGCCTTCCACGTGCGCGGCTCCATCGGGCTGATCGAGGTCAGCCCCGGCACGCGCTTCAAGGACGCGGTGTCCACCGCAGACCGGGCCTGCCGCGAGGCCAAGACGCGCCACAACGAAGGCCTGGTGGTCTACGAGAAGAACGCGCAGGCGTTCCAGGACCACCATGCGGAGCTGCAGCTGGTCGAGCGGCTCTCGGGCGGCCGCGCGACCGACGGCCTGTTCCTGCAGATGCAGCCCATCATGTCGCTGTCCGCGCCGCACGCCTCGCTGAACTTCGAGGTGCTGCTGCGCATGCGGGGCGAGGACGGCAAGCTGGTGCCGACCGAACGCGTGATCGCCGCCGGCGAGAACAGCGGCCGCATGGGCGTGATCGACCGCTGGGTGCTGTCGGCCACGCTGACCTGGCTCAACACCCACCTCACGCGGCTGCGCAACACGCGCTTCGTGTGCATGAACCTGTCGGGCGCCTCGCTCAACGACGAGAAGTTCATGAACGACGTCTACACCCTGCTGGCGCAGAACATCCACGTGGCCAGCTTCCTGTGCTTCGAGATCACCGAGAGCGTGGCGCTGCACGACCTGGACAACACGCGGCGCTTCATCGACAAGGTACGCAGCTATGGCGCCAAGGTGGCGCTGGACGACTTCGGCGCCGGCTACACCTCGTTCTCCTACCTCAAGGAACTGCCGGCCGACCTGCTCAAGATCGACGGCAGCTTCATCGTCAACATGAACAAGCACCCGGCGAACGTGGCCATCGTCGAGGCCATCGTGAACCTGGGCCGCAACCTGGGCATGCGCACCGTGGCCGAATGGGCGGAAGACCTGGCCACCGTGCGCACCCTGGTGGAGATCGGCGTGGACTACGTGCAGGGCTATGCGATTGCCCGGCCGCAGTCGGCCGAGCGGCTGCTGGCGGCCTCGTCGTCCGCCAGCTTCATCGAGGACGCCGAAGTGGCGCGCTACACGGCCTCGCTGGAACGCACCGACGACGCGGTGCTGCAGGTCGACCTGTTCGAGCAGAACCGGACCCGCCGGCTGCACTGAGCCGGCGTTGCGCCGGCTCCGTCAGCCGCGCAGGGCCTTGCGCAGTTCCACGCCCAGCTCGGGCTTGTGCGCGAACGGGTCGGTCGGGTTGCGCTGCTGCAGGATGTCTTCCATGCGCACCTGCACCGAGCCGATGGCCCGCGGGTGGCTGTAGATGTAGAACTGGTCCGCGGCCACCGCATCGAAGACCTTCTGCGCCACCTCGGCGGCGGACACCTTGCCGGCGCCCACGGCCTTGTCCATCATGGCCTGCCCCACCAGCTGGCTGCGCGTGGCCTCGCCGGGGGCCAGGTCGGCCGGGCGGTTGCGTTCGCTGGCCTGGATGCCGGTGGCCACGAAGTACGGGCACAGCACGGAGGCACCCACCTGCCCGGTGACCAGCGCCAGGTCCTGGTAGAGCGTCTCGGTCAGCGCCACCACGGCGTGCTTGCTGGCGTTGTAGATGCCCATGTTGGGCGGCGTGAGCAGGCCGGCCATGCTGGCGGTGTTGACGATGTGGCCGCGCCAGGCCGGGTCGTTCCTGGCGGCCTGCAGCATCATGGGCGTGAACACGCGCACGCCATGGGCCACGCCCATCACATTGACGCCGAACACCCACTCCCAATCGCGCGCGCTGTTCTCCCAGAGCAGGCCCACCGCACCCACGCCGGCGTTGTTGAACACCAGGTGCGGCGCGCCGAAGCGTGCCAGCGTCGCCGCGCCCAGTGCCTCGACCTGCTCGGCTTTGGACACGTCGACGCGCAGCGCGAGCACCTCGGCGCCCAGCGCCGTGAGCTCGGCAGCGGCACTGTCCAGCGCGTCCTGCTGCACGTCGGCCAGCACCAGGCGCATGCCCAGCCGCGCGCCGATGCGCGCGCATTCCAGGCCGAAGCCCGAGCCGGCGCCCGTCAGCACGGCGGTCTTGTTCTTGAAATCTGCAATCACGCGCTGTCTCCTGGGATCGTCAAGCCGCTTTCAGCACGTAGCCGATGCGCGGGAAGTGCACATGCACCGTGCCCGCGCGCGGGTCCGTGCGCCTGAGCGTGTAGTGCATGCGCGTGGCGGCCACCAGTTCGCCCTCGGTCGGCTCGGGGCCGAAGCTCTCGGCCGCCACCGTCACGCGGCTGCCCAACGCGATGCCGTGCTCGTCCTGGAAGGTCTGGCCCTCCACCGGCAGCGGCTCGGCCGCCGCGGCGATGGCCACGGCATCGGCGCTGGACAGCTTGGCCGGCTGCCCATGGCCGATCGCGGCCATGCGGTCCATCCAGGCCAGCACCGAAGGGAAGGCGTCCAGCACGCCCGCCATGGAAGGCGTGCGCACGCGGCAGAACCACAGCGGGTGGTAGGCCGCGAAATCGGCCACGCCGGGCGTGGCGTCGACCAGGTAGTGCTGCGTCTCCAGCGATTCGGACAGCCGCCGCAGGTAGGACTTGAGCGCGGCCGCGGCGTCGGCCGGACGCAGACGCGTCATGTTGGCGCTCATCGCGCGGCGGTCCTCGCCGAAGGCCTTGGCGGCCTCGGGCGGCATGTTGCCGAACATGTCGCCCAGGCCCTTGGCCTGCAGGGCATAGGCCATGGCCGCCCAGAACAGGCTGGTGTCGGCCCATTGCGCGAGGATGCGCGCCATGCCCTTGTGCTGCGGCGGGTACAGGCTGGGCAGCGGTTGCCGGTGCTCCAGCACGTCGCAGATCAGGGCCGTATCGCAATAGATGTCGGCACCGACCTGCAGCAGCGGCGTCTTGCGGTAGCCGCCGGTCAGCGCCAGCACATCGGGCTTGGGCAGGATGGGCGGGATGTGGACCGACTGGTAGGCCAGCTGCTTGAAGCCCAGCACGAGCCGGATCTTCTCGGCGAACGGCGAGGTGGGGTAGTGGTGCAGGATCAGGTCGGACATGGGGCCTTCTCTTTCTTCAGTGGGTTCATCGAGGTGCGGCACGCGCGATGATGGCGTCGAAATCGCAGGCGGCGGAAAGGCTGCCGAAGCTGCGCCCCCAGTCACCGGCCAGGCGCGAGGCGCAGAACGCATCGGCCACGGCCGGTGCCGAATGCCGCACCAGCAACGCGGCCTGCACGGCCAGCGCGATGTCCTCAGCCAGGCGCCGCGCCTGGACTTCGCCGTCGACCTGCGCGATGCGCTGCGGCAGCACGGCCGCCATGCGGTCGAGTGCGGCATGGCCGCGCGCGGGCGCCAGCTCGGCGGCCAGCGCGGCCGCCACGTCGCCCTTGCGCAGCACGCGCAGCAGGTCGAGCGCCATGATGTTGCCCGCGCCTTCCCAGATCGAGTTGAGCGGCATCTCGCGGTAGATGCGGGCCATCACGCCCTCGCCGCCCTCCTCCACGTAGCCGTTGCCGCCCAGGCATTCCATGGCCTCCTGGCCGAAGGCGCTGCCGCGCTTGCAGATCCAGAACTTGGCGACGGGCGTGAGCAGGCGCGCCATCAGTTGCTCGTGCGCATCGCCGGGCCGGTCGAAGGCATGGGCCAGACGCAGCGCCAGCGCCGTGGCGGCCTCGGACTCCAGCGCCAGGTCGGCCAGCACGTTGCGCATGAGGGGCTGCGCCGCCAGTGCCTTGCCGAAGGCCTGGCGCTCGGCCGTGTGGTGCAGCGCCAGGGCCAGCGCCTGGCGCATGAGGCCGGCGGTGCCCAGCGCGCAGTCCAGCCGCGTCATCGTGCCCATCTCGAGGATCTGCGGCACGCCGCGGCCTTCCTCGCCGACCAGCCAGGCCTGGGCGCCATGGAACTCGACCTCGGAGCTGGCATTGGCCTTGTTGCCCAGCTTGTCCTTGAGCCGCTGGATGCGGATGGCATTGCGTGCGCCGTCGGGCAGCACGCGCGGCAGGAAGAAGCACGACAGGCCGGCCGGCGCCTGCGCCAGCACCAGGAAGGCATCGCACATCGGCGCCGAGAAGAACCACTTGTGGCCGGTGACCGCGTAGCGCTCGCCCCAGCCGTCGCGGCCGGCGTGCACGGCTTGGGTGGTGTTGGCGCGCACGTCCGAGCCGCCCTGCTTCTCGGTCATGCCCATGCCCATGGTCACGCCGGGCTTGTCGGCGACGAAGCGCAGCGCCGGGTCGTACCAGCGGCTCTGCAGCTTGGGCGACCAGTCGGCGTGGACGGCAGCGTTGCCGCGCAGCGCCGGTGCCACGGCATAGCTCATGGAGATCGGGCACAGCACCGACGGCTCGAGCTCGGTGAACAGCATGAAGCCGGCCGCGCGCTGCAGGTGGGCATGCGCCCCGCCCGCCCAGGGCGTGCCGTGCAGGCCGGCGCCGACTGCGGCCGCCATGAGCGCGTGGTAGCTGGGATGGAACTCCACCTCGTCCACGCGGCGGCCGAACCGGTCGTGCGTGTGCAGCTGCGGACCGTGCACGTTCGCCAGCCGCGCGTGGGCCTGCATGGCCGACGTGCCCAGCGTGCTGCCGAGCGACTGCAGCGGCGCCAGCTGCAGCTCGGGCGCATGGAAGGCCAGTGCGTCGCGCAGGCCGCGGTTCGTCGCGAACAGGTCGTAGTCGACCAGCGCCGAGCTCTGGTTGAAGACGTCGTGCGTCCGGTCCATGGCGGCCTCCTTGGGCGCTGTCGGGCTCAGGTCAGCTGCACCAGCTGCTTGCCGAAGTTGCGGCCCTTGAGCAGGCCCAGGAAGGCCTCGGGCGCGGCCGCCAGGCCCTGCGCGACGGACTCGCGCGGGCGCAGCTTGCCGCTGGCCACGAGGCCACCGAGTTCTGCCAGCGCCTCGGGCCAGACCTCCATGTGCTCGCTGACGATGAAGCCTTCCAGCCGGATGCGGTTGATGAGCAGCAGCGAAGGGTTGGTCAGCGGCAGCGGCGCGCCGTCGTAGCCGGCGATCATGCCGCACAGCGCGATGCGCGCGAACGCGTTGGTGCGCAGCAGCACGGCGTCCAGCACGATGCCGCCCACGTTCTCGAAGTAGCCGTCGATGCCCTGCGGGCAGGCCGCCTTGAGCGCGGCCGACAGGCTCTTCACGTCGCCATGCACCTTGTAGTCGATGCAGTCGTCGAAGCCGAGTTCATCGCGCACGTAGGCGCACTTGTCCGGGCCGCCCGCCACGCCGACCACGCGGCAGCCGCGCGCCTTGCCCAGTGCGCCGAAGGCACTGCCCACGGCGCCGCTGGCCGCGCTGACGACCAGCGTGTCGCCGGCCTTGGGCGCGATGATCTTGACCAGGCCGTACCAGGCCGTGACGCCCGGCATGCCGACCGCGCCCAGGTAGTGCGACAGCGGCACCTGGCTGGTGTCGACCTTGCGCAGCACGCCGGGCAGGTTGCCGTCCACCACGCTGTACTGCTGCCAGCCGCCGAAGCCGACGACCTTCTCGCCCACGGCGAAGCGCGGGTTGCGGCTCTCGACGATCTCGCCCACGGTGCCGCCCTGCATGACCTGGCCCAGCGGCTGCGGCTGCGCGTAGCTCTTGCTGTCGTTCATGCGCCCGCGCATGTAGGGGTCCAGGCTCATGAAGTGGTGGCGCACCAGCACCTGGCCGTCAGCCAGCGCGGGGGTGTCGGTCTCCACGAGCTTGAAGTTGCTGGCCTGGGCTTCGCCCTCGGGACGGTTGTCGAGCAGGATCTGCTGGTTGCGTGGCATGGTGGCCTCCTTGGGGGTTGTGTCGGTCGCGGGCGTCAGTCGCTCGGCGGCGCCGGCATGGACGGTGCGCGCGGGATGTACTTGAAGGTGCCGGTGGCGTGGGCACAGAGCTGGCCCTGGGCGTCTTCGATGCGCCCTTCGGTGAAGGCCATGCGGCCGGTCGCCTGCAGCACGCGGCCGAAGGCGACCAGCGGGCCGCGCGCGGCCTGCATGAAGCTGGTCTTCATCTCGATGGTCAGCACGCCCAGCTCGGGCCGCAGGCTGCGCGCGGCGGCTGCCATCGACACGTCGAGCAAGGTCATGCACGCGCCGCCGTGCGTGACGTGGAAATTGTTCAGGTGCTCGGGCTTGGCCTCGTAGCGCATCTCGGACTGGCCGTCCTCGAAGCGCGTGAGCGCGATGCCCAGGTGGTCGATGAAGGGCACGGCGAACAGCTGCTGGATCTCGCTCATGCCGCGCCCAGCACCACGCTCACCCCGCCATCCACAGCAAGCCACTGGCCGGTGATGTGCTTGCCCGCATCGCTGGCGTACAGCAGGGTGATGCCCTTGAGGTCCTCGTCGTCGCCCAGGCGCTGCAGCGGTGCGCCGGCCTTCATGTTGTCTTCGCCCAGCTGGTCGATCAGCCCGCTGGCCATCCTGGTGCGGAAGAAGCCCGGGCAGATCGCGTTGACCGTGATGCCGTGACGCCCCCACTCGGCCGCCAGCGTGCGCGTGAAGCCGATGACGGCCGTCTTGGAGGTGTTGTAGGCCAGCGTCTTCATGCCGACCGGGTTGCCGTTGAGACCGGCGATCGACGCGATGTTGATGATGCGCCCGCTGCCCTGCCCGATCATGCAGCCGTTGGCGATCTGCTGGGCCAGGATGAAGTAGCCGCGCACGTTGAGGTTCATGACCTTGTCCCAGGCGGCGACAGGGTGCTCCTCTGCCGGCGCACCCCAGCTGGCGCCCGCGTTGTTGACCAGGATGTCGACGCGGCCGAAGCGCGCCAGCGTCTGGTCGGCCAGCGCGCGCGTCTCGTCTTCCCTGGCGCAGTCGGCGGCGATCCAGTCGGCGGCGATGCCGGCGGCCTTCAGCTCCGCCGCGGCCTGTTCCAGGTCCTCGGCCTTGCGCGAACTCAGCATCACGCGCGCGCCGGCCTCGCCCAGCGCATGGGCCATCTGCAGGCCCAGGCCGCGCGAGCCGCCGGTCACGAGCGCGGTCTTGCCGGCCAGGTCGAAAAGTTGCTTCACGTTGCGGCTCATGGTGCTCCTGTGCTCCTTGTGTTGTTCATGGGTTGGGCTTGAGCCGCGCGCGCACGAAGATCAGCATGAACCCGACCGCCGCCACCGCGCCGCCGCAGCCCGCCAGCCACGTGCCCAGGGGCTCGTCGTAGCGCGTGACCGCCAGGCCCAGCACCAGCGTCAGCAGGCCGGCGTAGATCAGGATCCAGATCAGCGACTGCAGCCGCTTCAAGCTCTTGGGTGTTGCCATCGGTGCACTGTACCCAAGCCGGCGCGGCGCGGCATGTCTCCAGCGCGGCCAAGCCTGCCCGGGCCACGGCGTGTATCAGAACGCGTCTTCCGCCATGTCCAGGCAGGTGCTGTCGCAGCGCGCCACCACGTCGAGCCAGGCACCGGTCTTGGGCAGTTCGTAGCGGTAGAAGAAGCGCATCGCCGCCAGCCGGCCCCGGTCGGCCGCGCGGCCTGCCGGACCGTCCGCCTGCGGCACGCAGCACGCCACATCGAGCCAGATCCAGGCCAGCACCGTGTGGCCGAACGCCTGCAGGTAGGGCACGGCATTGGCCAGCGTGCGCTCGGGTTCGCCGCCGGCCCAGGCCGCGCGCGTGGCCTGCAGCACCTGTGCCCAGGCGGCCTTCAAGGCAGCAGCCTCGCTCGCCAGCGCGGGGTGCGCAGCGGCGCGGGCGGCCGTCTGCTCGATGCGCGCGCTCAGCAGCTGCAGGCCGCGGCCCTGCTCCATCAGCACCTTGCGCCCCAGCAGGTCCATGGCCTGGATGCCGTGCGTGCCCTCGTGGATCATGTTGAGCCGGTTGTCGCGCCAGTACTGCTCGACCGGGAAGTCGCGCGTGTAGCCGTAGCCGCCGTGCACCTGGATGGCCAACGAGTTGGCCTCCAGGCACCACTCGCTGGGCCAGCTCTTGGCGATCGGTGTCAGCACCTCCAGCAGCAGCCGGGCCTCGTCGACGGCCTGCGCGTCGCCCGTGCGCTGCATGTCGACCAGGCGCGCGCAATACAGCTCCAGCGCCAGCGCGCCCTCGCCATACGCCTTCTGGGTCAGCAGCATGCGCTTGACGTCGGCGTGTTCGATGATGCGCACCTGCGGCGCATGCGCGTCCTTGCCGGCCTTGCCCTGGGGCCGGCCTTGCGGGCGGTTCCTTGCATAGTCCAGCGCGGCGTAGTAGCCCGCCAGGCCCAGCATGGTGGCCGAAGTGCCGACCGCGATGCGGGCCTCGTTCATCATGTGGAACATGCAGCGAAGGCCCTCGTGCGGCTGGCCGACCAGGTAGCCGATGGCGCCCTGCCTGCCGCTCTCGCCGCGCACGGGGTACTTGCCCTCGCCGAAGTTCAGCAGCGTGTTGGTGGTGCCGCGCCAGCCCAGCTTGTGGTTCAGGCCGGCCAGCGCGACATCGTTGCGCTCGCCGGTGAGCCGGCCCTCGGTGTCGACCATCTTCTTGGGCACGATGAACAGCGAGATGCCGCGCGTGCCGGCGATGGGCTTGCCGTCCGGCCCGGGGATCTTGGCCAGCACCAGGTGCACGATGTTCTCGGTCAGCTCGTGCTCGCCCGAGGAGATCCACATCTTGTTGCCCGTGAGCCGGTAGCGCGGGCCCAGCGGGTCGGCTTCGAAGCCCTCGCCATCGGGCACGGCGCGCGTGGCCACGTCCGACAGCGAGGAGCCGGCCTGCGGCTCGGACAGGCACATGGTGCCCGAGAAGCGGCCGTTGAACGCGTTGCGCGCAAACACGGCCTTCTGCAGGTCGGTGCCGTGCACCAGCAGCAGGTTGGCGTTGCCCTTGGTCAGCAGCGCCGAGTTGATGCTGACCGAGGCCAGCGCGAAGAAGGCATTGGCCGCCGCCTCCACCGTGTAGGGCAGCTGCATGCCGCCCTCGTCGTAGTCCTGCGCGGCGCTCAGCATGCCGGACTCGGCGTAGGCGCGGTTCGCGGCATGGCTGGCCGCCGGCAGGATCACCTTCTCGCCATCGAAGCGCGGCTCCTCGGTGTCCACCAGCCGGTTGAAGGGCGCGTACTTCTCGCGTGCAATGCGCTCGCAGGTGTCGAGCACGGCATCGAAGGTCTCGCGCGAATGCTCGGCGTAGCGCGCAGCGCCGGCCAGCGTCTCGGCCTGCAGCCAGTCGTACAGCAGGAAGTCCAGCAGGGGGCGCAGCGCCATGGCGTTACAGCACCTCGAACACGCCGGCCGCGCCCATGCCGCCGCCGATGCACATGGTCACGCAGACCTTCTTGGCGCCGCGGCGCTTGCCCTCGATCAGCGCATGGCCCGTGAGGCGCTGGCCCGACACGCCGTAGGGGTGGCCGACCGCGATCGCGCCGCCGTTCACGTTGAGCCGCTCGGCCGGGATGCCCAGCTTGTCGCGGCAGTAGATCACCTGCACGGCGAAGGCCTCGTTGAGTTCCCACAGGTCGATGTCGTCGACCGTGAGGCCCAGGCGCTTGAGCACCTTGGGGATGGCGAATACCGGGCCGATGCCCATCTCGTCGGGCTCGCAGCCGGCCACGGCGAAACCCAGGAAGCGGCCCAGCGGCTGCAGGCCCTTCTTCTGCGCCAGCGATTCGTGCATGAGCACGCAGGCGCCTGCACCGTCGGAGAACTGGCTCGCATTGCCGGCCGACACCAGCCCGCCCGGCAGGGCCGAACGCAGGCCGTGGATGGCGTCGAACGTGGTGCCGGGCCGGATGCCCTCGTCGTTCTCCACCGTCACCTTCCTGGTGGTCAGGCCCAGCGTCTTGTCGGCCACGCCCATGGTCACGGTGATGGGGGCGATCTCCTGCTTGAACAGGCCGGCCTCCAGCGCCGCGGCGGCCTTCTGCTGGCTGGCGGCGCCGTACTCATCCATGGCCTCGCGGCCGATGTTGTAGCGCTTGGCCACCTGCTCGGCGGTCTGTAGCATGTTCCAGTAGATCTCGGGCTTCATGGCCTTGAGCTCGGGGTCGATGGCCATGTGCTGGTTCAGCTCCTGCTGCACGCAGGAGATGCTTTCCAGGCCGCCGGCCACGAGCACGTCGTTCTCGCCCGCGACGATGCGCTGCGCGGCCAGCGCGATGGACTGCAGCCCCGAGGAGCAGAAGCGGTTGATGGTCAGGCCCGCGGTGGTGACGGGCAGGCCGGCACGGATGGCGATCAGGCGCGCGACGTTGCCGCCCGTCGTGCCTTCGGGCAGCGACATGCCCATGACCACGTCCTCGACCTCGGCGCCCTCGATGCCGGCGCGCTGCACGGCGTGCTGCACGGCATGCGCGCCCAGCGTGGGGCCGTAGGTCATGTTGAACGCACCTTTCCAGCTCTTGGCGAGCGGCGTGCGGGCGGTGGAGACGATGACGGCTTGGGTCATGGCAATTCCTTGTACAGCGATGCGATCGGTGCGGTGATCAGTTGAAGGTCTTGCCTTCGGCGGCCAGGCGTGCGAGCAGCGGCGCGGGCTGCCAGAACGCGGCATCGTCGAGCGGGTTGGTCGCGAAGCGCTGCATGGCCTGGACGACGTTAAACAGGCCGACCTGGTCCGCGTAGAGCATGGGGCCGCCGCGGTGCACGGGGAAGCCATAGCCGAAGATGTAGACCACGTCGATGTCGCTGGCCTTGTTGGCGATGCCTTCCTCCAGGATGTGGGCCGCCTCGTTGACGAGCGCGAACACCAGGCGCTGCACGATCTCCTCGTCCGAGATCTTGCGCGGCGTGATGCCGAGCGCCTTGCGGTGCTCCTCGATCATCTTGACGACCTCGGCGTTCGGGACCGCGTCGCGCTTGCCGGCCACGTAGTCGTACCAGCCCGCGCCGGTCTTCTGGCCGAAACGGCCGCGCTCGCACAGCAGGTCGGCGGTCTTGCTGTACTTCATGCCGGGCTTCTCGACATAGCGGCGCTTGCGGATCGCCCAGCCGATGTCGTTGCCGGCCAGGTCGCCCATGCGGAACGGACCCATCGCGAAGCCGAACTTCTCGATGGCCTTGTCCACCTGCTCGGGCGTGCAGCCCTCGTCGAGCAGGAAGCCGCCCTGGCGGCCGTACTGCTCGACCATGCGGTTGCCGATGAAGCCGTCGCACACGCCCGAGACCACGGCCGTCTTCTTGATCTTCTTGGACACCGCCATCACGGTGGCCAGCACGTCCTTGCCGGTCTTGGCGCCGCGCACGACTTCCAGCAGCTTCATGACGTTGGCCGGGCTGAAGAAGTGCAGGCCCACCACGTCCTGCGGACGCTGGGTGAAGGCCGCGATCTTGTCCACGTCCAGCGTGGAGGTGTTGCTGGCGAGGATGGCGCCGGGCTTCATGACGGCGTCGAGCTGCTTGAACACCTGCTCCTTGACGCCCAGTTCCTCGAACACGGCCTCGATCACGAGGTCGGCGTCGGCCAGGTCTTCATAGGCGAGTGTGTTCTTGAGCAGCGCCATGCGCTGCTCGTACTTGTCCTGCTTGAGCTTGCCCTTCTTGACCTGGGCCTCGTAGTTCTTGCGGATCGTGGCCACGCCGCGGTCCAGCGCCTCCTGCTTGGTCTCCAGCAGGGTGACCGGGATGCCCGCGTTCAGGAAGTTCATGCTGATGCCGCCGCCCATGGTGCCGGCGCCGATCACGGCCACGGTCTTGATGGCGCGCTGGGGCGTGTCTTCCGGCACGTCGGGGATCTTGGACGCCGCGCGCTCGGACACGAACAGATGGCGCAGCGCGCGCGACTCGGGCGTCCACATCAGTTGGATGAAGGCCTCACGCTCGGCGGCCATGCCGGCGTCGAACTTCTGCTTGGTGGCCGCCTCCACCGTGTCCACGCACTTGGCCGGCGCCGGGAAGTTCTTGGCCATGCCCTTGACCATGTTGCGCGCGAACTGGAAGTAGGCGTCGCCCTTGGGGTGCTTGCAGGGCAGGTTGCGCACCAGCGGCAGCGGCCGCGCATCGGCCACCGAGCGCGCATAGGCCAGTGCTTCTTCCATCAGCGACTCGGGCGATGCAGCCATCTTGTCGAACAGCTTCTGGCCCGGAACCGAGGCGATCAGCTCGCTCTTGACCGGTTCGCCGCTCACGATCATGTTGAGGGCCGCCTCCACGCCCAGCACGCGCGGCAGGCGCTGCGTGCCGCCAGCGCCGGGCACCAGGCCCAGCTTGACCTCGGGCAGCGCCACGGCGCAGCCCGGCGCGCCGATGCGGTAATGGCAGCCCAGCGCCAGCTCCAGCCCCCCGCCCATGGCGACCGAGTGGATGGCCGCGACCACGGGCTTGGCCGAGTTCTCGACCGCGAGGATCACGCTGAGCAGGTTGGGCTCCTGCAAAGCCTTGGGCGAGCCGAACTCCTTGATGTCGGCACCGCCGGAGAAGGCCTTGCCGGCGCCGGTCAGCACGATGGCGCGCACGGCCGCGTCGGCGTTGGCTTGGGCCAGGCCATCGGCAATGCCCTGGCGGGTGGCGAGCCCGAGTCCGTTGACCGGGGGATTGTTCAGGCTGATGACGGCGATATCGCCCTGGACTGCGTAGGCTGCGGTCATGGTGGTGCTCCTCGGGAAATAAAGAACGAGCGTTCTTTTTTGATTCTAGAAACAGCAGTGTCGCCGTGCGCGCCGGTTTGTCCCACCGGCGACATGGTGACGAGATGTATCGACAGGCCGAGCCAGGTATTCAGACCTCCAGCCACTCCTTGCGCACGTAGGCATCGGCGCGCAGGGCCTCGGGCGTGCCCTGGAACACGATGCTGCCGTGGCCCATGACCAGGGCGCGGTCGGAGATGGTCATGGCGATGGTCAGCTTCTGCTCGATCAGCAGCACCGAGATGCCCTTGGCCTTGAGCGTCTTGAGGTACTCGCCCACGAGCTCGACGATCTTGGGCGCCAGGCCCTCGGTGGGCTCGTCGATGATGATGAGGTCGGGGTCGCCCATCAGCGTGCGGCACAGCGTGAGCATCTGCTGCTCGCCGCCGGACAGCACGCCGGCCTCTGTGTGCTGACGCTCCTTGAGCCGCGGGAACATGCCATACATGTCGTCGAAGCTCCAGCGGCTGCCCGCGCCCTTGCCCTTCTGGCCCAGCATGAGGTTCTGGTGCACGGTCAGCGTGGGGAAGATGTCGCGGTTCTCGGGCACGTAGCCCAGCCCCCGGTGCGCGATCTCGTAGGCCTTGCGGCCCAGGATGTCCTGGCCCTTCCAGTCGATGCGGCCGGTGCACTCCACCAGGCCCATGATGGCCTTGGCCGTGGTCGAGCGGCCCGAGCCGTTGCGCCCCAGCAGCGCCACGATCTCGCCCTTGCCGATCTCCAGGTTCACGCCATGCAGCACATGGCTCTTGCCGTAGAAGGCGTGCAGGTTGTCGATTTTCAGCATGGTCAATGTCCGCCTGCTTGCTGTTCCGCGAGAACCGAGCCCAGGTAGGCCTCCTGCACGCGCTGGTTGGCGCGCACCGCGTCCGGCGTGTCGAAGGCCAGCACCTCGCCATAGACCAGCACGGCGATCTTGTCGGCCAGGCCGAACACCACGCCCATGTCGTGCTCCACGGTCAGCAGCGTCTTGCCGACCGTCACATCGCGGATCAGCTGGATGAAGCGCTTGGTCTCGCTCTTGCTCATGCCGGCCGTCGGCTCGTCGAGCAGCACCACGCCGGAGCCGCCAGCGATGGTCAGGCCGATCTCCAGCGCGCGCTGCTCGGCGTAGGTCAGGTTCATGGCCAGCGCGTCGCGGCGCTTGTCCAGCTTGAGCATGTGCATGAGCTGCTCGGCGCGCTCGTTGGCGTCCTTCAGATCGGCCAGGAACTTCCAGAACGCGTAGCGGTAGCCCAGCGACCACAGCACGGCGCAGCGCAGGTTCTCGAACACCGACAGCCGCGTGAACAGGTTGGACACCTGGAAGCTGCGCGACAGCCCGCGCCGGTTGATCTCGTACGGCGCCAGGCCATCGATGCGCTGGCCGTTGAGTCGGATCTCGCCGCTGGTGGGCTTGAGCCGCCCGCTGACGAGGTTGAACAGCGTGGACTTGCCCGCGCCGTTGGGCCCGATGATGGCCACGCGCTCGCCGGCCGCGACCTTGAGTTCGGCACCGCGGATGATCTCGGTCTTGCCGAAGCTCTTGCGCAGCCCGATGAGCTCGAGCGCGTAGCCCTGGTTGGATGGGGACTCTGTCACGCGGCCTCCCGCCGTTTGATTTCCTTCTCGATCGCGGCCTGGGCCTCGCCCCAGTCGACCATGAAGCTGCGGCGGGCCACCTCGAACAGGCCGATGCCGGTGGCCAGCACGAAAAGGCAGCCGAACCAGCTGTCCACGCTGTTCACGTTCAGGTTGGCGCCCAGGAACCGCAGCTCGGGGCCCATCGCCGCGCCCAGCTGCAGGTGGTAGATCATCTCGACCATCGCCGCAGCCCCTGCCAGCAGCACGAGCGCCGTGCCGCCCAGCGCGAGGTAGGAGGTCCACAGCCGCCGCAACTGGCCGAAGGCCGCCACGCGCAGGTTCATCATGACGAGGCTGGCGATGCCGCCCGGCGCATACATCACCATGAACAGGAACACCAGGCCCAGGTAGAGCAGCCAGGCCTTGGTGAACTCGGACAGCAGCACGAAGGCCAGCACCATCAGGATGCCGCCGATGATGGGGCCGAAGAAGAAGGTGGCGCCGCCCAGGAAGGTGAAGAGCAGGTAGCCGCCCGACCGCCCGGCGCCGACCACCTCGGCCGTCACGATCTCGAAGTTCAGCGCGCCCAGGCCGCCCGCGATGCCGGCGAAGAAGCCCGCGATGATGAAGGCGATGTAGCGCACGCGGCGCGTGCTGTAGCCGATGAACTCCACGCGTTCGGCGTTGTCGCGCACGGCGTTGAGCATGCGGCCCAGCGGCGTGCGCGTGAACGCGTACATGGCCGCCACACAGACGAAGGTATAGACGGCGATCAGGTAGTACACCTGGATCTGCGGCCCGTAGGTGATGCCGAAGAAGGGCTTGCCGGCCACGCGGTCGCCGCTGACGCCGGCCTCGCCGCCGAAGAAGCCAGAGAACATCAGCGACATCGCGAACACGAGCTCGGCCATGCCCAGCGTGATCATCGCGAACGGCGTGCCGGCCTTCTTGGTGGTGACGAAGCCGAACAGCACCGCGAAGAACATCCCGGCAATGCCGCCCACGATGGGCAGCAGGCTCACCGGGATCGGCAGCATGCCGCCGCTGACCATGTTCAGCGCGTGGATCGCCACGTAGGAGCCCAGGCCGGTGTAGACCGCGTGGCCGAAGCTCAGCATGCCGCCCTGCCCCAGCAGCATGTTGTAGGACAGGCAGGCGATGATGGCGATGCCCATCTGCGACAGCATGGTGGCCGACAGGTTGCTCGTGAACAGCAGCGGTGCGACGGCCATGACGAGCGCGAACAGGCCCCAGACGACGACGCGTCCGACGTTCCAGGGTTTGAAGCTGTAGTGGGTCTTGGACATGTCAATGCCGCCCGGCCGCCCGAAGGCATTGATGCGCTCCCTCGGAGGGCAGCGGTACACGAAGTGAAGAGCGTGGGGGTTTCATGTTCTAGCCTTCGCGCGCGCCCAGCAGGCCCTTGGGCCGGAAGATCAGGATCAGCACCAGGAACAGGTACGGCAGGATCGGCGCCACCTGCGAGACGGTGAGCGTGAGCAACGCATTGCTGCTGGCCGCCGCGCCCGGCTCCATGCCCAGGCTGCGCAGCAGGCTCAGCAGCGAGCCGTCCATGGCCACCGCGAAGGTCTGGATCACGCCGATCAGGATGGACGCGAGGAACGCGCCGGACAGCGAGCCCATGCCGCCCACCACCACGACCACGAAGATGATGGAGCCGACCGTGGCCGCCATCGCCGGCTCGGTCACGAAGGTGCTGCCGCCGATCACGCCGGCCAGGCCCGCCAGCGCGGCACCGGCGCCGAACACCAGCATGAACACGCGCGGCACGTTGTGGCCCAGCGATTCCACGGCCTCCGGGTGCGTGAGCGCGGCCTGGATCACCAGGCCGATGCGCGTGCGCGTGAGCAACAGCCAGACCGCCACCAGCATCAGCACGGCCACCAGCATCATGAAGCCGCGCGTGGCCGGGAACGGCGAGCAGACCACGCGCACGGCCGCATCGGCCGCCGCGCACATCTCGGCCGGCGCCGCGCCCCAGACCAGGCGCAGGCCATCGACGGAGTGCTGCACCAGCGTGAAGGCCGGCCCGCGCAACGCAGGCGGCGGGGTGAACGGCACGGCCGTGCGGCCCCAGACCAGCTGCACGATCTCCAGGATCACGAAGGACAGGCCGAAGGTCACCAGCAGCTCGGGCACGTGGCCGTACTTGTGGACCTTGCGCAGGCACAGCCGCTCGAACAGCGAGCCGAGCACGCCCACCAGGATGGGCGCCAGCACCAGCGCCGGCCAGAAGCCGACGAGCTGCGAGACGGTGTAGCCCGCGTAGGCACCCAGCATGTAGAAGCTCGCGTGTGCGAAATTGAGCACGCCCATCATGCTGAAGATCAGCGTGAGCCCGGAGCTGAGCATGAACAGCAGCAGGCCGTAGCTCAGCCCGTTGAGCATCGAGATCGTGAAGAACTCCATCACCTCACCTTGGTGGCCACCGAAGGCCTACTGCAAAAAAGAGGCCCGAGCCAGAACCTCTGGATCGGGCCGCTGGGCGGCGCGCGGCCGCCCGCAACACCATGCACACCTCAGCCAGGCCGCTTCATCTGGCAGCTGGTGGGCGTGCTGGACACGTAGGACTCGAAGGTCTTCACCGGCACCAGCGTCATGCCGGTGTTCTCGGGGCTGTAGGGGTACTTGGCGTCGGTCTTCTGCCATACCGTGAGGTACAGCGGCTGCTGCAGCTGGTGGTCGGACTTGCGCATCTCCACGTCGCCGTTGAAGCTCTTGAACTTCAGGCCCTCCATCGCGGCCGCCACCTTGACCGGATCGGTGGACTTGGCCTTGGCCATGGCCTCGGACAGCGCGTTGTAGATGTGGATGACCGAGCCCGTGTAGAAGTCGTCCTTGAACTTGCTCTGGAACTCGTCGGCCCACTTGCCCATCTGGCCACCCATGTTGTAGTGGTTGTAGGCGATCTGGTAGACGCGGCCTGCGCCATTGGTGCCCAGCGCCGTGGGCGATCCCGTGATGCCAGCGTAGTAGGTGTAGAACTTGCCGTTGTAGCCGCCCTCGTTGGCTGCCTTGATCAGCAGGGCGAGGTCGGAACCCCAGTTGCCCGTGATCACCGTGTCGGCGCCCGATGCCTTGATCTTGGCGATGTAGGGCGCGAAGTCGCGCACCTGGGCCAGCGGATGCAGGTCTTCGCCGACCACCTGCACGTCGGGCCGCTTGCGCGCCAGGTTCTCCTTGGCGTACTTGGCGACCTGCAGGCCGTGCGAGTAGTTCTGGTTGAGCAGGTAGACCTTCTTGATGTCCGGCTGGTCCTTCATGTAGGTGGTCAGCGCCTCGATCTTCATCGAGGTGTCGGCATCGAAGCGGAAGTGCCAGTAGTTGCACTTGCTGTTGGTGAAGTCCGGGTCCACGGCGGAGTGGTTGAGGTAGACCACCTCCTTGCCCGGGTTGCGCGCGTTGTGCTTGTCGATGGCGTCGATCAGCGCCGCCGCCACCGAGGAGCCGTTGCCCTGCGTGATGTAGCGCACGCCCTGGTCCAGCGCGGCCTTCAGCGCGTTCAGGCTCTCGGCCGGGCTCAGCTTGTTGTCGAAAGGGATGACCTCGAACTTCACGCCGGCCGGGTTGTTCTGGTTGAACTTCTCGGCGAAGAACTGGAAGCTCTTGACCTGATTGTTGCCGACCGGGCCCATGAGGCCGGAGAGCGGATCGATCCAGGCGATCTTCACCGTCTCGCCCTTCTGGGCGAAGGCGCCCATCGCACAGGCCATCAGCGCGGCGGCTGCAACGATTCGTACAACTGGCTTCATTCGGTCGTCTCCTAGTGGTCTTGGAAAAAAGTGAGGGCAGGTTACAAGTCTTCTTTTGCGCCAACGCTGAGGGATTGCCCTAGGCGGTGTCGTGCGCGGCTCACTGGCCCGTCACAGGCCCGGCAGGCGGTAGTCCTTGAGCTGCTCGCGCAGGCGGGTCTTGAGCATCTTGCCGGTGGCGCCGAGCGGGATGGCGTCGACGAACACCACGTCGTCGGGGATCTGCCATTTGGCGGTCTTGCCTTCGTAGAACGCCAGCAGTTCCTCGCGGCCCACCTCGGCGTTGGGTTTCTTCACGACGACCACGATGGGCCGCTCGTCCCACTTGGGGTGGAACACGCCGATGCAGGCGGCCATCGCCACGGCCGGATGCGCCACGGCGATGTTCTCGATGTCGATGGAGCTGATCCATTCGCCGCCGGACTTGATCACGTCCTTGCTGCGGTCGGTGATCTGCATGAAGCCGTCGGCGTCGATGGTGGCCACGTCGCCGGTGGGGAACCATTCGTTGCCCTGGGCGTCGCGCACCAGCGGCGAGCCGCCCTCGCCCTTGAAGTACTCGCGCACCACCCAGGGGCCGCGCACCAGCAGGTCGCCGGCCGCCTTGCCGTCGAACGGCAGGTCTTCGCCATTGGGGCCGACGATCTTCATGTCCACGCCGTAGATCGCCCGGCCCTGCTTGAGCAGGATCTTCATCTGCTCTTCCTTGGGCAGGTCGAGATGCTTGTTCTTGAGCGTGCACAGCGTTCCGAGCGGCGACATCTCGGTCATGCCCCAGGCGTGCAGCACCTCCACGCCGTAGTCGTCGCGAAAGGCGTTGATCATGGCCGGCGGGCAGGCCGAGCCGCCGATCACCGTGCGCTTGAGCGTGGAGAACTTCAGGCCCGCCGGCTTCATGTGCATGAGCAGCATCTGCCAGACGGTGGGCACGCCGGCGGCGTAGCTGACCTTCTCGGCCTCGATGAGCTCGTAGATCGACTTGCCGTCCATCGCCGGGCCGGGGAACACCAGCTTGGCGCCCGTGAGTGCGGCGGAGTACGGAATGCCCCAGGCGTTGACGTGGAACATCGGCACGACCGGCAGGATGGCGTCACGCGCGCTGATGCCCATCACGTCGGGCAGCGCGGCGGCATACGCGTGCAGCGTGGTCGAGCGGTGGCTGTACAGCGCGGCCTTGGGGTTGCCCGTGGTGCCGCTCGTGTAGCACATGCTCGAGGCGGTGTTCTCGTCGAACACGGGCCACTGGTAGGTGCCGGGCTTGTCGGCCAGCCAGGCCTCGTAGCTCTGCAGGCCGGGGATGCCGCTGTCCTGCGGCAGCTTGTCGGCATCGCACAGCGCCACCCAGTGCCTGACCGTGGGGCACTTGGCATGCACGGCCTGCACCAGCGGCAAGAAGCTGAGGTCGAAGCACAGCACCTGGTCTTCGGCGTGGTTGGCGATCCAGGCGATCTGCTCGGGGTGCAGGCGCGGGTTGATGGTGTGCAGCACGCGGCCGGAGCCGCTCACGCCGAAGTACAGCTCCAGGTGGCGGTAGCCGTTCCAGGCCAGCGTGGCAACGCGGTCGCCGAAGCCCAGCTGCCATGCGTCCAGGCCGCCCGCGACCTGGCGCGCACGCCGCGCCACGTCGCGCCAAGCGTAGCGGTGGATGTCGCCTTCCACGCGCCGCGAGACGATCTCGCCGTCGCCATGGTGGCGCTCGGCGAAGTCGATCAACGAAGAGATCAGAAGGGGTTGGTTCTGCATCAGACCCAGCATGGCTATGGCTCCCAGGAACGCTTGTTTTCAACAGGCGTGCATCGTAATGGCACGACCGTTCGGTATTTACCCGTACGCCCTGCGGCGCGGATGGTCACTGCGCCGAGATGCGCAGGGCGGTCGGTGTCGCATCCAGCAGCAGCTTCGATGGCCAGGGCGACCAGCTGGCGCCCAGCGCCGTGGCGTTCGGGTTGCCCGTGCGCATGAAGGCGCCCAGGCTGGCCATCAACGCGTTCGACAGCGCGAGGCGGCCCGCGCGGTTGGCCGTGCCGCCCACCACCTGGCCGACCACCGAGGGGCCGAAGTTGCCGAACAGGAAGGCCAGGTCGAAGGCATGGGCGGCACCGTACACCTCGTTCCAGGGGTAGGCCTCCTGCGCCCAGTCGAAGCGGTATTGCCACAGCTGGGGCTGCCGGGCGCTTAGCGTGGACAGCAGGTTCTGGCTGTTGGCCTCGAACAGGAGCCTGGTGATGAGCCCGGTGCGCGCGTCGTAGCCCGTGGCGGGCGTGGCCACCGGCAGGTACGACGCATCGACGATGTCGGCGGTGGTGAGCGACGTGGCCGCATCGGGGTCGAAGCGGGCCATCATGAGGAAGCGGGTGGCGTCGTCGACGATGTAGCTGGGCCTGCCGCCGAACAGCGGCAGCAGCCCGCCGAACAGCTTGCCTTCGTCGCGCGTGTTGCCGATCAGTGTGGGCACGTTGACATGCTGGCCGGCCGCGATGGTGGCGATAGGGTCGGTCGGCACGACCGTGCCGTCCGGGATGGGGTTGCCCGTGTTCAGGCCCTTGGCGAGCGCGGTCGCCAGCACGGCCTTGCCATCCTTGCCGCGCAGGTAGTCGGCGACCTGCGCGGCCGTGCGCGTGGCCACGTAGGTCCTGGCCGCGGCCAGGTCGGCGGCCGTGCCGTCGGCCACGAGCAGGTTCAGCAGGACCAGCTCGCCCTGCGCCTGCCAAGTCGCGAGCGGGCTCAGGGCAGGCGAGGTGCCGGCCGGCAGGTTGCTGGCCAGCGAGATGCCGCCGCTCAGCGCGACGATCTTGTGGAACAGGCCCTTGGCCATGGGCGAGGTCATCACGGCCAGCACGTTGTTCGCGCCGGCCGATTCGCCGGAGACGGTGATGTTGTCGGCGTCGCCGCCGAAGGCCGCGGCGTTGCCGCGCAACCAGCGCAGCGCCGCCATGTTGTCGAGCAGCGCGAAGTTGCCCGAGTCGTCGCCGGCCGTACCGCCGACCCGCAGCTGCGGCAGGTTCAGGAAGCCCAGCACGCCGAGCCGGTAGTTGGCCGTGACCACCACGGCGTTGGCGGCTTTGGCCAGCGCGGCGCCGTCGTAGAGCGGGTCGGCCGTGTAGCCCGAGATGTTGCTGCCGCCGTGGATGAACAACAGCACGGGCAGCTTGGCCTCGCCCGTGGCCGGGCGCCAGATGTTGAGCGTGAGGCAGTCTTCGCTGCCCAACGGCTGGCCCATGGTGCTGGCGATGGTCTCGTCGAAGCGGTTGTTGGCGCCGGGGCCGAACATGCGGCCGATCTGCAGGCAGGCGGGGCCGAAGCTGTCGGCCGCGCGCACGCCGGCCCAGCGTGCGGGCTCCACCGGCGCGCGCCAGCGCAGCGCCCCAACGGGCGGCTCGGCGTAGCGCACGCCCTTCCAGGCCCAGGTGCCGTTGCGTGCGCTGTCGTCGATGCCCTGGAGCTTGCCGGCGGCCGTGGTGCGCAGCGTGGGGCCGTCGTCGTCGGACGAGCCGCCGCAGCCGGCGAGCGCGGCGCAGGCGGCCAGGACCAGCGCGGCGCCTGCGCGCTGCACACACCAAGGGAGGGATGGAAGGGCTGTACGCATGCTTGTCTCCTGTCCGGTCGTTCGGGGTTATTCGCGATGCACGCGCGGCGGACCCTCGTCCATACTGCGCCGCTTCGGGCCGTTGCCAGGAAAAGTCTAGAAGGCCCCCGCTCGAGTACCGCTATCGCAAGCGCGCCAAATCCATGACTTCAGGAACCACGCGGACCGCCCTTCCCTACCTGCCCGTGCGCACCAGCTCGGCTGCGTGGTTGACCGGCGTGCTGACCATGTTCGAGTCCGAGGGCCTGGATGTGCCTGCGCTGCTGCGCGATGCCGGCTTCGACGCTGCCACGCTGCACCGGCAGAACGCACGCATCCCGGTCGACCAGGTCACGCGCCTGTGGCAGCTGGCCGTGGCGCGCGCGGGCAAGCCCACGCTGGGCCTGCAGCGCAGCCTGGCCGCCACCCACAGCAACACCGGCACCGTGGGCCATGTGATGAGCTGCAGCCCGGACCTGGGCCGCGCGCTGGCCCATCTGGCGCGCTACATGGCCGTGATCTCGGACGCCACGGCCTTCTCGCTGCAGGCCGACGCGCGCGGCTGCTGGCTCTCGACCGCGCACACCGGCGGCACGCTGCCGATCCCGCGCCAGCGCGTGGAGTACGCGATGCTGGCCACGCTGATGCTGTGCCAGTGGCTCACGCGCAGGGAGTTCGATCCGCTGGTGGTGGAGCTGGCCGACGCGCAGCCCGCGGACGACCGGGCGCAGCGCACCGCCTTCGGCTGCCCGCTGCGCTTCGGCGCGCCGGCCAACCGCATGCTGATCGCGCACCGCGACCTGCGCCGCCCGATCCCCACCTGCGACGCGGAACTCGCCGGCATGCTGGAGTCCTTGCTGGACAAGCAGCTGGCCGGCCTGGGCCAGACCAGCATGGCCCAGCGCGTGCGCGCCGAGATCGCACGCCTGCTGGACCAAGGCGAGCCGCGCCGCGAGGTCGTCGCCAAGGGCCTGGGCCTGGCCGAACGCACGCTGCAGCGCCGGCTGCAGGAGGAGCAGGTGTCCTACCAGGCGCTGCTCGACAGCACCCGGCACGAGCTGGCCCAGCAGTACCTGGCCGAGCAGCGCCACAGCCTGGCCGATGTGTCCGACCTGCTGGGCTATGTGGACAGCAGCAACTTCCACCGCGCCTGCAAGCGCTGGTTCGGCGTGCCGCCGGCCCAGTACCGCGCGCGCCTGGGCTGCTGACACCGCCGGGGTAGCCCCTGGCGGCCGGGGTTTCCCGGCCTGCCCGACAATCGGGCCATGCGCCCAACTTCCGACGCCGTCCTGGCCGACCCCGCGCCCATCGCCTGGCGCGAGGGCTTTGCCGACCTGGGGCCGGCCTTCGTCACGCGCCTGCAGCCCACGCCCCTGCCCGCCCCGTACTGGGTCGGCCGCAGCGACGCCGTGGCCGCGCAACTGGGCCTGGATGCCGGCTGGTTCGCGTCCGACGCCGCGCTGCAGGCCTTCACGGGCAACCAGCTGCTCCCCGGCAGCGCGCCCTATGCCAGCGTCTACAGCGGCCACCAGTTCGGCGTCTGGGCCGGCCAGCTCGGCGACGGCCGCGCCATCGGCCTGGGCGAGACCGCAGGCGGCCTGGAGTTGCAGCTCAAGGGCGCGGGGCGCACGCCCTACTCGCGCATGGGCGACGGCCGGGCCGTGCTGCGCTCGTCGATCCGCGAATTCCTGTGCAGCGAGGCCATGGCCGGCCTGGGCATCGCCACCACGCGCGCGCTGTGCGTGACGGGATCGGACGCACCCGTGCGGCGCGAGACGCTGGAGACGGCGGCCGTGGTCACGCGCGTGGCGCCCAGCTTCGTCCGGTTCGGCCACTTCGAGCATTTCGCGGCCAGCGGCGACCACGCATCGCTGCGCGCACTGGCCGACCACGTGGTCGACCGCCACTACCCGCAGTGCCGGGCGCAGGCCGAGGACTTCGGCGGCAACGCGTACGCTGCGCTGCTGCGCGCGGTGACGCAGCGCACCGCGGCCATGCTGGCGCAGTGGCAGGCCGTGGGCTTTTGCCATGGCGTGATGAACACGGACAACATGAGCATCCTGGGGCTGACCATCGACTACGGCCCGTTCCAGTTCCTCGACGCCTTCGACCCGGGCCACATCTGCAACCACAGCGACACCCAGGGCCGCTACGCCTTCAACCGCCAGCCCAACGTGGCCTACTGGAACCTGTTCTGCCTGGGCCAGGCGCTGCTGCCCCTGATCGAGGACCAGGAGCTGGCCCTGGCGGCGCTGGAGCACTACAAGACCGACTTCCCGCAGGCGCTGGAGGCGGCCATGCGCGCCAAGCTGGGCCTGGCGCAGCCGCAGGACGACGACCGTGCACTGGTCGAGGCCACGCTGCAGCTGCTGGCCAGCCAGCGCGTGGACCACACCATCTTCTGGCGCCGGCTGTCCGACGCCGTGGCCGCGGGCATGGCGCTCACGCCCGTGCGCGACCTGTTCCTGGACGGCGCCGCGTTCGACGGCTGGGCCACGCTCTACCAGCGCCGCATGGCCGGCTGCGCGCTGGACCAGGCCGGGGCGGGCATGCGTGCCGCCAATCCCAGGTTCGTGCTGCGCAACCACCTGGCCGAGCAGGCCATCCGCCGCGCGCATGCCAAGGACTTCTCGGAAGTCGAACGCTTGCACCGGCTGCTGCAGACCCCATATGACGAGCACCCCGGCTGCGAAGCCGATGCCGACTTCCCGCCCGACTGGGCATCCTCCATCGAGATCAGCTGTTCCTCATGACCCGACCCGTTGAGAAAACCGACGCCGAATGGCGTGCGCTGCTCGCGCAGAAAGGCGCCGAGCCGGCCGCCTACCAGGTCACCCGCCACGCGGCGACCGAACGCCCCTACACCGGCAAGTACGAACAGCACTGGGCCGACGGAAGCTACCACTGCGTCTGCTGCGGCGCCAAGTTGTTCGACTCCGGCACCAAGTTCGACGCCGGCTGCGGCTGGCCCAGCTTCTCGCAGGAGGCCGTGCCCGGCGCCATCGAGGAGATCGTCGACCGCAGCCACGGCATGGTGCGCACCGAGACCGTGTGCGCCAGCTGCGGCGCCCACCTGGGCCACGTGTTCCCCGACGGCCCGACGCCCACCGGCCTGCGCTACTGCATGAATTCGGCTTCGCTGCAGTTCGAGGACAAGTGAGCCCATGAAGATCCTGCTCGACTTCCTGCCGATCCTGCTGTTCTTCGGCGCCTACAAGCTCTACGGCATCTACGTGGGCACCGCAGTGCTGATGGCCGCCACGGTGGTGCAGATGGGCGTGACCTACGCGCAGGAACGCAAGCTGCAGACCATGCAGAAGGCCACGCTGGCCCTGGTGCTCGTGTTCGGCACCCTGACCCTGGTGCTGCAGGACGAACGCTTCATCAAGTGGAAGCCCACCGTGCTGTACGCGGCCATGGCGGTGGCGCTGGCCGTCACGGTCTGGGTGTTCCGGAAGAACTTCCTCAAGATGGTGCTGGGCAGCCAGCTCGAACTGCCCGATGCCGTGTGGATGCGGTTGAACTGGGCCTGGGTGCTGTATTGCCTGTTCATGTCGGTCGTGAACGGCTACGTGGCCTACTACTTCAGCACCGACGCCTGGGTCGACTTCAAGCTCTGGGGCTACGTGTTCCCGCTGGCCTTCATCATCGGCCAGGGCCTGTATGTGTCGCGCCACCTCCAGTCCGACGGCGAAGCGGGTGACGCCGCCGAGGTCGAATCCAAGGAGCCGCGCTGATGGCGACCGCCACCGACATGGCGCAGGCGCTGCGTGCGGCACTGGGCCCCACGCAGCTCGAAGTGCTGGACGAAAGCGCCGACCATGCAGGCCACGCGGGCGCAGGGCCGCACCCCTACGGCACGCATTTCCGCGTGCGCATCGCCTCGCCACAGTTCGCCGGACTGTCGCGCGTGGCGCAGCATCGCCTTGTGTATGATCCGCTGCGCCAAATGATCACCCAGGGCGTGCACGCCATAGCCATCGAAATTATTCCGCACGTGCACCCGGCCGCAACGCCATCGTCGCTCCAGGCCCCGCCCTCCCAAAACTCTTGAGGAAACACATGAAGAAGTCTCTGTATTCCGCAGTTGCGGCAGCGCTCGTGCTGGGTGCCGTCAGCCTGCCCTCGTTCGCGCAGAACGTGGCTGTCGTCAACGGCAAGGCCGTGCCCAAGGCCCGCGTGGATGCGCTGGCCGAGCAGATGGCGCGTGCCGGCCGTCCGGTCACGCCCGACCAGGAAGGCCAGCTGCGCGAGGAAGTCATCATGCGCGAGATCTTCATGCAGGAAGCGCAGAAGCGCGGCCTGGATGCCTCGCCCGACTTCCAGGCCCAGATGGATTTCGCCCGCCAGTCGCTGCTGGTGCGTGAGCTGCTGGTGGACTACCAGAAGACCCACCCCGTGACCGACGCCGAGATCCAGGCCGAGTACGACAAGGTCAAGGCCGCCAATTCCAGCGAAGGCAAGGAATACAAGGCCCAGCACATCCTGGTCGAGAAGGAAGCCGACGCCAAGGCCATCATCGCCAGCCTCAAGAAGGGCGCGAAGTTCGAGGACATCGCCAAGAAGCAGTCCAAGGACCCCGGATCCGGCGCCAACGGCGGCGACCTGGGCTGGGCCAACCCGGCCGGCTACGTCAAGGAATTCGGCGACGCGCTGGTCAAGCTCAAGAAGGGCCAGACCACGGATGTGCCCGTCAAGACCCAGTTCGGCTACCACGTCATCCGCCTGAACGACGAGCGCCAGCAGGAGTTCCCGCCGCTGGAACAGGTCAAGCAGCAGATCGGCCAGCAGCTGCAACAGCAGAAGATGCAGCAGTACCAGCAGGAACTGCGCGCCAAGGCCAAGGTCGAGTAACCGCCCTGCCCCCAAAGAAAACGGCCTCCCTCGGGAGGCCGTTCTGCTTTCGGTGGCCGCCGCGGTCAGCCCTGGGCTGCGACGCGCTCGGCCTTGCTGTACAGCTTGTTCAAGGCCGACAGGTAGGCCTTGGCCGAGGCCACGACGATGTCGGGATCGGCGCCCACGCCATTGACCACGCGGCCGCTGTTCTGCAGCCGCACCGTGACCTCGCCCTGGCTCTCGGTCGAGCCGCTGATGGCGTTGACCGAATACAGCACCATCTCGGCGCCGCTGTGGACATGCGATTCGATGGCCTTGAGCGAAGCGTCGACCGGGCCGTTGCCGTCGGACGTGCCGCGCACCTCCTGGCCCTGGGCCGTGAACACCACCTCGGCCTGCGGCCGCTCGCCGGTCTCGCTGTGCTGCTTGAGCGAGACGAAGACGTACTGCTCCTGCTCGTGCGCCACGCTCTCCTCGCTGACCAGCGCCAGGATGTCCTCGTCGAAGATCTCGCTCTTGCGGTCGGCCAGGTCCTTGAAGCGCGCGAAAGCGGCGTTGATGTCGGCCTCGCTCTCCATCTGCACGCCCAGGTCTTGCAAGCGCTGCTTAAAGGCGTTGCGACCCGAGAGCTTGCCCAGCACGATCTTGTTGGCGCTCCAGCCCACGTCTTCGGCGCGCATGATCTCGTAGGTGTCGCGCGCCTTGAGCACGCCGTCCTGGTGGATGCCCGAGGCATGGGCGAAGGCGTTGGCGCCGACCACGGCCTTGTTGGGCTGCACCACGAAGCCGGTGGTCTGGCTGACCATGCGGCTCGCCGCCACGATGTGCTCGGTGGCGATGTTCAGGTCGAGGCCGAAGTAGTCGCGGCGCGTCTTCACGGCCATCACCACCTCTTCCAGCGAGCAGTTGCCCGCGCGCTCGCCCAGGCCGTTGATGGTGCATTCCACCTGCCGCGCGCCGCCGATCTTCACGCCGGCCAGCGAGTTGGCCACGGCCATGCCCAGGTCGTTGTGGCAGTGCACGGACCAGACCGCCTTGTCGCTGTTCGGGATGCGCTGGCGCAGGTCCAGGATGAAGTTGCCGTAGAGCTCGGGGATGGCGTAGCCGACCGTGTCGGGCACGTTGATGGTGGTGGCGCCCTCCTTGATCACCTCTTCGATCACGCGGCACAGGAAATCCGGGTCGCTGCGGTAGCCATCCTCGGGGCTGAACTCGATGTCGCCGACCAGGTTGCGCGCGAAGCGCACCGACTGGCGTGCCTGCTCGAACACCTGGTCGGGTGTCATGCGCAGCTTCTTCTCCATGTGCAGCGGCGAGGTCGCGATGAACACGTGGATGCGCGCACGGGCCGCGTCCTTGAGCGCTTCGGCCGAGCGCGCGATGTCGCGGTCGTTGGCGCGCGAGAGCGAGCAGATCGTCGACTCGCGCACCGCTCGGGCGATCGCCTGCACGCACTCGAAGTCCCCGTTCGAGCTGGCCGCGAAACCCGCCTCGATCACATCGACCTTGAGCCGCTCGAGCTGGCGCGCGATGCGCAGCTTTTCGTCGCGCGTCATCGAGGCGCCCGGCGATTGCTCGCCGTCGCGCAAGGTGGTGTCGAAGATGATCAGTTGTTCGCCCATCGTGGTCTCCTGGTCGTGCAGGCGCCGTGCTCAGCGCGCCACTGCGGCGGCTTCCGGCTCCGCGGTCGCATTGTGCTGCCCGCGGGTACCCCGCTGCAGGCCGGACACGATGGCCTTGAGCGAGGCCGACACGATGTTCGCGTCGATGCCCACGCCGAACAGCGTTCGGCCGTCGTCCACGCGCAGTTCGAGGTAGGCCACGGCCTTGGCGTTCGCGCCGGCGCCGATGGCATGCTCGTGGTAGTCCATCACGCGCACGCTGCGGCCCGTGGCCCGCTGCAGGCCGTCGACGAAGGCGTCGATCGGGCCGGTGCCGCGCCCCTGGATCTGCACCGGCTGGCCGGCGAAGACCAGGTCGGCCGAGAGTTCGACCTCGGTCGTGTCACCGGCACCGCGCTGCTCGGTCAGGCGGTGCTGCGGCGCCGCCACGTCGTGCAGGCCATATTCCTTCTCGAACAGCATCCACAGGTCGTGCGCCGTGAGTTCCTTGCCCTCGGCATCCATGACGCCCTGCACCACCTGGCTGAATTCGATCTGCAGGCGGCGCGGCAATTCCAGGCCGAACTCGCTTTCGAGCAGGTAGGAGATGCCGCCCTTGCCCGACTGGCTGTTCACGCGGATGACGGCCTCGTAGGTGCGGCCAAGGTCCTTGGGGTCGATGGGCAGGTAGGGCACGTTCCAGATGTCGCCTTCCTTGCGCGCCGAGAAGACCTTCTTGATCGCGTCCTGGTGCGAGCCGGAGAACGAGGTGTAGACCAGGTCGCCCACGTACGGGTGGCGCGGGTGCACGGGCAGCTGGTTGCAGTGTTCGACCACGCGGCGGATCTCGTCGATCTCGGAGAAGTCGAGCTGCGGCGCCACGCCCTGTGTGTAGAGGTTCAGCGCCACGTTGACGATGTCCAGGTTGCCCGTGCGCTCGCCGTTGCCGAACAAACAGCCTTCGAGGCGATCGGCCCCGGCCATCACGGCGAACTCGGCGGCCGCCGTGCCCGTGCCGCGGTCGTTGTGCGGGTGCACGGACAGCACGATGGCATCGCGGCGCGCGAGGTTGCGGTGCATCCACTCGATCATGTCGGCAAAGATGTTCGGCGTGGAGTGCTCCACCGTGGACGGCAGGTTGATGATGCACTTGCGCTCGGGCGTGGGCTGCCAGACCTCGGTCACGGCATCGACGACGCGCTTGGAGAACGCCAGCTCGGTGCCGGAGAACATCTCGGGCGAGTACTGGAAGGTCCACTGCGTTGCGGGCTGGCGTGCGGCCAGGTCCTGGAACATGCGGGCCTGGGCCGTGGCGAGCGCCACGATGCCGTCCTCGTCCATGCCCAGCACCACGCGGCGCATGATGGGCGCGCAGGCGTTGTACAGGTGCACGATGGCGCGCTTGGCGCCTTGCAAGGATTCGAAGGTGCGCTCGATGAGGTGCTCGCGCGCCTGGGTCAGCACCTGGATCGTCACGTCCTCGGGGATCAGGTCCTCCTCGATGAGCTTGCGCACGAAGTCGAACTCGGTCTGCGATGCCGAGGGAAAGCCGACCTCGATCTCCTTGAAGCCGATCTTGACCAGCGCCTGGAACATCTGCAGCTTGCGCGCGCCGTCCATGGGCTCGATCAGCGCCTGGTTGCCGTCGCGCAGGTCGGTGGAGAGCCAGATCGGCGCCTGGGTGATCTGGGCATCGGGCCAGGTGCGGTCGGTCAGGCGCACCGGTTGAAAGGCGGCGTACTTGCTGGCAGGGTTCTTCAACATCATGCGGATCCTCGAGAGTGGTCAAACAACACCAGCAAACCCAAAAAGAAAAACGGCCCGTTGCTGGTGCAAACGGGCCGTTTCGACAAAAGTTGCGCGCGCGCTACCGTCTCCGCCCGTAGGGGTTGATTAGTAGGGCTAGCGCGAAATTTTGCATGGCGCGGACTCTAGCACAGATGCGCGGCGCGCTTTGCAACCAGCTGTCTCATTTGTGCAGGCCGCGCTCGTCCGGTTCGTCGGTCGACGTGCTGATCACGCTGGTCTGGTGGCCTTTGGCCTTGCGCCAGCCGTAGACGGCATAGCCGCTGAAGCCGTAGACCACGAACAGACCGAACATCACGATGGGCGGGTGGATGTTGACGATGGCGATGCCCAGCGCGATCAGCACGATCACGACGAAGGGCACGCTCTTCTTCATCTGCACGTCCTTGAAGCTGTAGAACGGCACGTTGGTCACCATGGTCAGGCCCGCGTACAAGGCCAGCCCAAACATGATCCAGGTCACGTCGGTGCGCGGCACTTCGAGTTCGGTCATGAGCCAGATGAAGCCCGTGACCAACGCTGCGGCTGCAGGCGACGGCAGGCCCTGGAACCAGCGCTTGTCGACCACGCCCGTGTTGACGTTGAAGCGGGCCAGCCGCAGTGCGGCGCAGGCACAGTACACGAAGGCCGCGATCCAGCCCCAGCGCCCGGCACCGCGCAGCGTCCACTCGTAGGCGATCAGGGCCGGCGCGGCGCCGAAGGACACCATGTCGGACAGCGAATCCATCTGCTCGCCGAAGGCGCTCTGGGTGTTCGTCATGCGGGCCACGCGGCCGTCCAGGCTGTCGAGCACCATGGCGCAGAACACGCCGACCGAGGCCAGGTCGAAGCGGTTGTTCATGGCCATCACGACGGCGTAGAAACCGCCGAACAAGGCGGCCAGCGTGAACAGATTCGGCAGGACATAGATGCCCTTGCGCCGCTTGCGCGGCGTGGGCTCGTCCTGGACGATCAGTGCGGATTCGTTGCCATCGTGCATGCGGCGAGTGTAGTGGAGCGCTACCAATGAAAAAGGCCACCGGAGTGGCCTTGCGAGACGCGTGGAATGGCGCTCAGTTGCGGGTCTGGTCGACCAGCTTGTTCTTCTTGATCCAGGGCATCATGGCGCGCAGCTGCTCGCCCACCACCTCGATCTGGTGCTCGGCGTTCAGGCGACGGCGGCTGATCAGTGCAGGCTGGCCAGCGGCGGCTTCGAGCACGAAGCTCTTGGCGTATTCGCCGGTCTGGATGTCCTTCAGGACCTGCTTCATGACCTTCTTGGTCTCGTCGGTCACGATGCGCGGGCCGGTCACGTACTCGCCGTACTCGGCGTTGTTCGAGATCGAGTAGTTCATGTTGGCGATGCCGCCTTCGTAGATCAGGTCCACGATCAGCTTGAGCTCGTGCAGGCACTCGAAGTAGGCCATCTCGGGCGCGTAACCGGCTTCCACCAGCGTCTCGAAGCCGGCCTTGATCAGCTCGACGGTGCCGCCGCACAGAACGGCCTGCTCGCCGAACAGGTCGGTCTCGGTTTCTTCGCGGAAGTTGGTCTCGATGATGCCGGCACGGCCGCCACCGTTGGCCATGGCGTACGACAGGGCCAGGTCACGCGCCTTGCCCGACTTGTCCTGGTGCACCGCCACGAGGTGGGGCACGCCACCGCCTTGGGTGTAGGTGCCGCGCACGGTATGGCCAGGGGCCTTGGGGGCAACCATCCACACGTCGAGGTCGGCGCGCGGCTGCACGAAGCCGTAGTGCACGTTGAAGCCGTGGGCGAACACCAGCGAGGCGCCTTGCTTGATGTGGGGTGCCACGTCGTTCTTGTAGACGCTGGCGATCTGCTCGTCGGGCAGCAGGATCATGACGACGTCGGCGGCCTTCACGGCCTCGGCGACTTCGGCCACTTGCAGGCCGGCCTTCTCGACCTTGCTCCAGGAGGCGCCGCCCTTGCGCAGACCGACCAGCACCTTGACGCCGCTGTCGTTCAGGTTCTGCGCGTGCGCATGGCCTTGGCTGCCGTAGCCGATGATGGTGACGGTCTTGCCCTTGATCAGGGAGAGGTCACAGTCCTTGTCGTAGAAAACCTTCATTGTCTTTGCTCCAAATGGTTCAGGCGAATTGCCGACGGCAGCCTCGCAAGTCGCGATCCGCCCGCGCCGAGCCTGCCAGCACGCGCGCGCGGATGCTTTGTGATCAGACGCGCAGGATGCGCTCGCCGCGGCCGATGCCGCTGGCGCCAGTGCGCACGGTCTCGAGGATCGCGCTGCGCTCGATGGCTTCGAGGAAGGCGTCGTTCTTGCCCTGGTCGCCGGTCAGCTCGATGGTGTAGCTCTTCTCGGTCACGTCGATGATGCGGCCGCGGAAGATGTCGGCCATGCGCTTCATCTCCTCGCGCTCCTTGCCGACCGCGCGCACCTTGACCATCATGAGTTCACGCTCCGTGTAGGCGCCCTCGGTCAGGTCGACGACCTTGACCACCTCGATGAGCCGGTTCAGGTGCTTGGTGATCTGCTCGATCACGTCGTCCGAACCGGTGGTCTGGATCGTCATGCGCGACAGGCTGGCGTCCTCGGTGGGCGCCACGGTCAGCGATTCGATGTTGTAGCCGCGGGCCGAGAACAGGCCCACGACGCGGGAAAGTGCGCCGGCTTCGTTTTCCAGCAGCACTGCGATGATGTGTTTCATGGTGGCGGATTCCTCTTTTCGCCGCCCTCCCCCGCGCACGGTAATGCGCGGGCTTGGCGGGCAATAGATTCGTCGTTGAAGGGGCCTGGCCCTGGCGGGCCAGGCGATGCGACCGTTTACAGGTCTTCGGAGCCCAGCAGCATCTCGGTGATGCCCTTGCCGGCCTGGACCATGGGGAACACGTTTTCCGTGGGGTCGGTACGGAAGTCCATGAACACCGTGC
Organism: Pseudorhodoferax sp. Leaf274; assembly: GCF_001422445.1. Taxonomy (GTDB): domain Bacteria; phylum Pseudomonadota; class Gammaproteobacteria; order Burkholderiales; family Burkholderiaceae_C; genus Pseudorhodoferax. The sequence continues at coordinate 120,082 of NZ_LMNA01000025.1, read as the reverse complement.
GGTCCTTGAGCTTGCGTGCCTCGCGCAGCGCGGGCTCCACGTCCTGCGGCCGCTCGATCAGCATGCCGACGTGGCCATAGGCCTCGGCCAGCTTCACAAAGTTGGGCAGCGCATCCATGTAGCTGCTGCTGTAGCGGCTGGAGTACTCGATCTCCTGCCACTGGCGCACCATGCCCAGGTAGCGGTTGTTGAGCGAGAGAATCTTGATCGGCGTGTTGTACTGCAGGCAGGTGGAGAGCTCCTGGATGCACATCTGCACCGAGCCTTCACCGGTCACGCAGAACACCTCGGCCTCGGGCTTGGCCAGCTTGATGCCCATGGCATAGGGGATGCCGACCCCCATGGTGCCCAGGCCGCCGGAGTTGATCCAGCGGCGCGGCTCGTCGAAACGGTAGTACTGCGCGGCCCACATCTGGTGCTGGCCGACGTCGGACGTGACGTAGGTTTCCACGTCCTTGGTCATGTTCCACAGCGTCTCGATGACGTATTGCGGCTTGATCACGTCGCCGGCGCCACGGCTGTACTTGAGGCAGTCGCGCTTGCGCCAGACCTCGATCTGCTCCCACCAGCTGGCCAGAGCGCCGCCGTCGGGCTTGATCTCGGACTCGCGGATCATCGCGATCAGCTCGGTCAGAACGTCCTTCACATCGCCCACGATGGGGATGTCCACGCGCACGCGCTTGGAGATGCTCGACGGATCGATGTCGATGTGGATGATCTTGCGTTCGTTCTGCGCGAAGTGCTTGGGGTTGCCGATCACGCGGTCGTCGAACCGTGCGCCGACGGCCAGCAGCACGTCGCAGTTCTGCATCGCGTTGTTGGCTTCCAGCGTGCCGTGCATGCCCAGCATGCCCAGGAACTTGCGGTCCGACGCCGGGTAGGCGCCCAGGCCCATGAGCGTGTTGGTGACGGGATAGCCCAGCATGTCCACCAGCGTGCGCAGCTCGTTGGTGGCGTTGCTCAGCAGCACACCGCCGCCGGTGTAGATGTAGGGGCGCTTGGCCGTCAGCAGCAGCTGCAAGGCCTTGCGGATCTGGCCGCCGTGGCCCTTGCGCACGGGGTTGTACGAGCGCATCTCCACGGTCTCGGGATAGCCGCTGTACAGCGCCTTCTTGAACGAGACGTCCTTGGGAATATCAACCACCACCGGGCCGGGCCGGCCGGTACGCGCGATGTGGAAGGCCTTCTTGACCGTCATGGCCAGGTCGCGCACGTCCTTGACCAGGAAGTTGTGCTTGACGATAGGGCGCGTGATGCCGACCGTGTCGCATTCCTGGAAGGCATCGAGGCCGATCGCCGGCGTCGGCACCTGGCCGGTGATGATGACCATCGGAATGCTGTCCATGTAGGCCGTGGCGATGCCGGTGACGGCATTGGTCACACCGGGACCCGAGGTCACCAGTGCAACGCCCACGTCGCCCGTGGCGCGCGCATAGCCATCGGCGGCATGCACTGCGGCCTGCTCATGGCGCACCAGCACGTGCTGGATGGTGTCCTGCTTGTAGAACGCGTCGTAGATGTAGAGCACCGCACCGCCGGGATAGCCCCAGACGTGCTTGACGTTCTCGGCTTGCAGCGACTTGATGAGGATCTCGGCGCCCATCAGTTCCTGGGGACCGGATTGCGCGAGGGGGGAGGATGCGGCAGCTGCCGACTTGATTTCGGCTTTGGAGATTTCCATGATCAACCTTTGTGAATTTCTCTGACGAAATACCTTGGGTGCCCCTTGGCGCTCTCTTGTGGAGAGGCATCGGGACTTAAGGCCAGGACCATGGGCGAGATGCTTGCAGCGCCGGATCGTGACCCGTTTGCTTTTTTGACGAGCGGCCGGATTATCAACGATTTTTCACGCTGTCCTGCATCGATGCCATAATCTTTGGCTTTCCTCGCGGCCCCACCGCGAGCGCACAGCATCACAGCAGTCGTCTTGGCCACCGACAAAGAACTGTCCGACTTCCTCAAAGGTGTGGAGAAACGCGCCTTCAAGCGTTGCCTGTACCACGTGCGCAACGAGGAAGCTGCGCTGGACATCGTCCAGGACAGCATGATGAAGCTCGCCGAGCACTACGGCGACAAGCCTCCTGCCGAACTGCCGCTGCTCTTCCAACGCATTCTTTCGAACTGCACGCTGGACTGGTTCCGGCGGCAGAAGACGCGCAACGCCCTTTTTTCCAATCTCAGCGACTTCGAATCGGCTGGTGAAGACGGGGATTTCGACCTGCTGGAGGCACTGGCGCCGCAAAGCGGGAGCGAAGGCCACGAAAGCGCAGAGGACACCACGCGTCGGGCACAGATCCTGCGGGAGATCGAAACAGAGATCCAACGGCTCCCGGGACGTCAACGCGAGGCATTTTTGTTGCGTTACTGGGAGGAAATGGACGTCGCAGAGACGGCCGCCGCCATGGGTTGCTCCGAAGGGAGCGTGAAGACCCATTGCTCGCGTGCCGTCGCCAGCCTGAGTCGCGCCCTGACGGCCAAAGGAATCCACCTATGAAGCAAGCTCTTTCCATCGCCATGTCGACCGATCGCCTCGGCCGTGTGATTGCGGGCCGCCTGTCGGAATCCTGCACCAGTCTGGACCATGACATCGCGGAGCGGTTGCGTGTGGCCCGGCAGCAGGCCGTGGCCCGGCGCAAGGTGGCGGAGTTCGCACCGGCGGTCAGCCCGGTCAACATCGTTCGGTCCGGCCGCGCGGCGGCGTTGCAATTGGGCGGCGGCGAGCAGCCGGGCCTGTGGACCCGGCTGGGCGCCATGCTGCCGCTGCTGGCCCTGGTGGGCGGATTGCTGACCATCTACGTGGTGCAGAACGACAACCGGGCCAGCGAAGTCGCTGAGGTCGATGCCGCGCTGCTCACCGACACGCTGCCGACCGCGGCCTACACGGACCCCGGCTTCCTGCAGTTCCTCAAGGCGGGCGGCAACGCACCGCAGGAATGAGCCGAGGCGACGCACTTTGCCCCAACGTCGGTTTTTTCGCTGGCTCCAAGCCCTTGCCGGCGCCAGCCTGTATTGCGTTGCCATGGTCGCCGTCGGGCAGGCGGCGGACAAGATGGGCACTGTCCCGTTCGCCGACCGGGCCGACGCCCCCAGCCCGCGCTGGGTTGGCTTGAGCAATGCCCAACGCCAGGCGCTCAAGCCCCTGGGTCCCAGTTGGAACAGCCTCAGCGAAGCCCAGCGCCGCAAATGGATCGCACTGTCGCGCAATTTCGACAAGTTGCCGGTCGCCGAGCAGCAAAAGCTCCACCAGCGCATGGGGGACTGGGTCAAGCTCAGTGCCGTCGAACGCAGCCGTGCGCGCCTGAACTTCGCCGAAACCGAACGCCTGGCCAGCGACGACAAGCAGGCGAAATGGGAGGCCTACCAGGCACTCAGCGAGGAAGAGCGGCGCAAGCTCGCCGAACAGGCACCGCGGCGTACCCTGCCAGGGGCGGCCACGGCGATCCGCCCGATTTCGCGCCAGCGCCTGGCCACGATGCCGGTTGCACCTGAAAATCAACGCACCATGCCGCGCATCATCATTGCCCCCCACTTGATCAATTCCCAGACGCTGCTGCCCCAGGTGGACGTACACGCGACCGACGCAGACGCGGCCCACAGCCAATGACGGCGGCCACCCTGGCCACAGCCGTGCCCCTCCAGGCGCCCGGCCTGTGGCGCCGCATGGCCTGCTGGCTTTATGAAGGCATGCTCATGTTCGGCGTGGTCTTCATCGCGGGCTACCTGTTCGGCACGCTCAGCCAGACCCGCAATGCTTTGGACAACCGCATGGGCCTGCAGGCCTTCCTGTTCGTGGTGTTCGGCATCTACTTCACCTGGTTCTGGTCCAAGGGGCAGACACTGGCCATGAAGACCTGGCACATCCGCGTGGTCGACCGGGAGGGCCGTCCGGTCAGCCAGGCCAAGGCATTTGCACGCTACCTTCTGAGCTGGCTGTGGTTCCTGCCGCCGTTGGCCCTGATCGCGCCGTTCAAGCTGCCAGCCGGCGAATCCTTCGTGCTGCTACTGGGCTGGATCGCGACATGGGCCATCGCCAGCCGCTTCCATCCCCAGTCCCAGTTCTGGCACGACGCCCTGGCGGGAACCCGCCTGGTCACCGCCCTGCCACGCGCAAGATGAAGCCCGCTTTCTCCATCTGTGTCTATTGCGGCTCCCGTCCGGGAGCGCATCCAACGTACAGCGCTGCCGCGCAGCAGGTCGGCCGCTGGATCGGCGAACACGGCGGACAACTGGTCTATGGCGGAGGCCACAACGGGCTCATGGGCATGGTGGCCGACGCCACGCTGGCCGCGGGCGGCCAGGTGGTCGGCGTCATCCCGAAGGCACTGGTCGAAAAGGAATGGGCGCACCGCGGTTGCACCGAGTTGCACGTGGTCGACACCATGCACGACCGCAAGCGCATGATGGCCGAGCGCGCCGACGCCTTTCTCGCACTGCCAGGCGGGATCGGCACGTTCGAGGAGTTCTTCGAGGTCTGGACCTGGCGCCAACTGGGCTATCACGACAAACCCGTAGGGTTGCTCAACGTCGAGGGCCTCTACGACGGCCTGGAGGGCTTCCTGCATACCGTCGTCGGCGCCGGCTTCGTCAACGACTGGCAGATGGACCTGATCCGCATCGGGCGCGATGCTGACGATTTGCTCAAGAGCCTCGTCAACGACGCTGGCCTGGCGCCCGCGTCTCAGCTCGACGAGATCTGACGCTGGCGCTCAGACCGCCGACTCGTCTTCCTCGCCGGTGCGGATGCGCACCACGCGCTCCACGTCGGTCACGAAGATCTTGCCGTCGCCGATCTTGCCGGTGCGCGCCGCACGCACGATGGCGTCCACGCAGCGCTCGACGTCGTCGTCCTTGACGACGATCTCCACCTTCACCTTGGGGAGAAAGTCGACCACATACTCGGCACCGCGGTACAGCTCGGTGTGGCCCTTCTGGCGACCGAAGCCCTTCACCTCGGTCACGGTCAGGCCGGTCACGCCGCATTCCGCCAGGGCTTCACGCACTTCTTCGAGCTTGAAGGGTTTGAGGATGGCGGTGATCTGCTTCATGTGAATCTTTCTGGAGGCTTGCTCGGAACTTGCTGGCAATAGGATAGCGCCATTCACCGCCGATCCCGCAGTGGGTATCCCGAATTCGCGGGCCACCTGGAGGACAAAGCGCCCGGCACGGCGGCCGCGCCTTGCCCGCGGCATCATCCAACACCTACCTGCATGGCTGAAGACGAAACCACTTTGCGCCTCGCGGCGGACATCGCCGAGATCGACGCCGCCGCTTGGGACGCCCTGCTCGCAGCGCAGGCGGACGCCAGCCCCTTCATGCGCCACGCCTACCTGCATGCGATGCAGGCCAGCGGCAGTGCCGTGTCTGAGACCGGCTGGACCACACGCATCCTGACCCTGTGGAGCGGCAACACGCTGCAGGCCGCCTGTGCGCTGTACCTGAAGACGCACTCGTACGGGGAGTACGTGTTCGACTGGGCGTGGGCCGACGCCTACCACCGCCACGGCCTGCCCTACTACCCCAAGGCCGTCATCGCCCCGCCCTTCACGCCGGTGCCTGGGGCACGGCTGCTGGCGCGGGACGCGGCGAGCCGGGCCACCTTGCTGCGCGCGGCCATCGCGTGGTGCGAGAGCGAGGATCTGTCGTCGCTGCATCTGCTGTTCGGCGGCGATGCCGACATCGCCGCCTGCGCCGATGCCGGCCTGATGCTGCGCCACCAGGTGCAGTTCCACTGGCACAACGCCCGCGCGGCCGACGGCCTTGCGTTCACGGACTTCGAGGACTTCCTGGCCAGTCTGTCGCAGGACAAGCGCAAGAAGATCCGGCAGGAGCGGCGCAAGGTGGCGGACGCCGGCGTGCAGTTTCGCTGGTCACAAGGCCAGGGCATCGGGGTGGCCGACTGGGACTTCTTCTACCGCTGCTACGAGCGCACCTACCTGGAACACGGCAACGCGCCCTACCTGTCGCGCAGCTTCTTCGCGCACATGGCGCGCGCCATGCCCGAGCACTGGCTGCTGTTCGTCGCCGAGCAGGAGGGCCGGCCCATCGCCTGCAGCCTGGTCGCGCTCGAGCCAGGGCAAGGCGTGGCCTATGGCCGCTACTGGGGCGCACTGGCCCGCGTGGACTGCCTGCACTTCGAGGCCTGCTACTACCAGCCATTGCAGTGGTGCATCGCGCACGGGTACCGCCACTTCGAAGGCGGCGCGCAGGGCGAACACAAGATGGCCCGCGCGCTGATGCCGGTGCGCACCAGCAGTGCGCACTGGCTGGCGCACCCGGCCTTTGCGGAAGCGGTGGAACGTTTCCTGGAGCGCGAAGGCCAGGGTGTGGAGCACTACCTGGAGGAACTGGCGCAGCGCACGCCGTTCCGCCAGCCGCCCCCCTAGCGCAGCGCCTGCTCGAAGTCGGCGAGCAGATCGGCGCTGTCTTCCAGGCCGACGGACAGTCGGATCAGGCCATCGGCGATGCCCATGGCGGCACGCACCTGGGGGCCTGCCTCCCAGAAGATCGTCGGCGCGACCGGAATCACCAGCGTGCGCGTATCGCCCAGGCCGGTGGCCTTGACAGCCAGCTGCAGCCGATTGATGAAGGCCAGGCAGGCGGCGGTGTCGGCCAGTTCGAACGACAGCAACCAGGAACCCGCACTGAACAGCTGCTTCGCCAGCCCATGCTGCGGATGCGACTCCAGCATCGGGTAGCGCACCGACACCACGGACGGGTGCGACTCGAGGTAGCGCGCCAGCGCCAGTGCCGTGGCGCTGCTGTGCCCGACGCGCAAGGCCAACGTCTCGGCCCCCACGCTGATCTGGTGTGCGTGCTCGGACGACAGCGTCGCGCCCATGTCGCGCAGGCCCTTCTTGCGCACCTGCGCCAAGCCCCATTGCCTGGGATCACCCTTGCGGTAGGCCGCAAAGATGTTGGGGTGGTTTTGCCAGTCGAAGCGGCCCGTGTCGGTCACCGCGCCACCCAGGGCATGGCCATGCCCGGAGATGGTCTTGGTCAGCGACTGCACGACCAGTCCCGCACCCACGTCGACGGGGCGGAACAGCGCCGGCGAGGTGATGGTGTTGTCGACCACGAACAGCACGCCCCGCTCGGCGCACAGCTGGCCGATGGCCGGCATGTCGGCCACCTGGGTGCCGGGGTTGGCGATGGTCTCGACGAACACCATGCGGGTATTCGGCCGCAACGCCGCTGCAACCTGCCCGGCGTCGGTGGCGTCCACCGTGGTGATCTCGATGCCGAAATCGCGCAGCGTGCCAAACAGGCTGTTGGTGTTGCCGAAGACGAACTGGCTGGCCACCAGGTGGTCGCCCGCGCGCAGCAAGGTGAAGAACACCGCGGCGATGGCACCCATCCCGGTGCCAAAGCAGATGCTGCCAACGCCACGCTCCAGCCGCGTGATCTGCGCTTCCAGTGCGGCCGTCGTCGGCGTGCCCTGCCGGGCGTAGCTGAAGCCGCCCTTGGTCGTGCCCTGGAACACCCCGATCAGGTCCTCGACCTTGTCGAAGGCGTACTGCACCGAGGTGTGGATGGGCTTGTGCACGCCGCCATGCTCGACGCCCAGGCGCCTGTCGGAATGCACGATGCCCGTGCTGATGCCTTCAGAGGCCATGGGGCGGTCAGGCTCCGGTCTTGTTCTTGTAGTTGGCGACGCCGTCCAGCACTTCCTTCTTGGCCGCGTCGATGCCTTCCCAGCCCAGCACCTTGACCCACTTGCCGGCCTCCAGGTCCTTGTAGTGCTCGAAGAAGTGCGTGATGGCCTTCAGGCGCATCTGGTTCACGTCCTGGACGCTCTTCCAGTGGGTGTAGATGGGCAGCACCTTGTCGGTCGGCACGGCCAGCACCTTGCCGTCCACGCCGGCTTCGTCTTCCATCATCAGGATGCCGAGCGGGCGGCAGGGAACGACCACGCCGGGGAACAGCGGGTACGGCGTGATGACCAGCACGTCCACCGGGTCGCCGTCGCCGCTGAGCGTCTGCGGCACGTAGCCGTAGTTGCTCGGGTAGTGCATGGCGGTGGTCATGAAGCGGTCCACGAAGATCGCGCCGGAATCCTTGTCCACCTCGTACTTGATCGGGTCGGCGTTCATCGGAATCTCGATGACCACGTTGAACGCATCGGGGATGTTCTTGCCGGGGGAGACTTTGTCGAGGGACATGGTGCTTTCGGAGCAGTTGAGAAAAGGGAACGCCTGGGACAAACCCGGATTTTAGGGGGCGCGCTCCGGGTCGAGGCTGCGATGCAACAGTGTTTGCGAGATTTGCTTATATATTGGCCCGGTTGGCCAATCGTCATTCGCACGAGTTCTGAGCACGACGAGGAAGCAACGCAGCGGGGGCACCGCGTGCGTTGTGCCCTTTCGAGCAACGAGAACAAGCGTGAGGAGAGACTTTCTATGACTGGCAACTCGGCGCTGATATTGGCGCTTGTCTGCGGCTTCATTGCCGTGGCCTATGGCTTCTGGGCCCGCAGCTGGATTCTGGCCAAGGACGCGGGCAACGCCCGCATGCAGGAGATCGCCGCGGCGATCCAGACCGGGGCAGCGGCTTACCTTGCGCGGCAATACAAGACGATCGCCGTCGTGGGTGTGGTGCTCGCCGTGCTGATCGCCCTGTTCCTGGATGCCAAGACCGCCGTGGGCTTCGTGGTCGGCGCGGTGCTGTCGGGCGCCTGCGGCTTCATCGGCATGAACGTCTCGGTGCGCGCCAACGTGCGCACGGCGCAGGCTGCCACACAAGGCATCGGGCCGGCGCTGGACGTGGCCTTCCGCGGCGGCGCCATCACGGGCATGCTGGTCGTGGGCCTGGGCCTGCTGGGCGTCACCGGCTTCTACTGGTACCTGGCCGCCAACGGCGCGCCGGGCACCAAGCCCAGCGAACTGCTGAACCCGCTGATCGGCTTTGCGTTCGGCTCCTCGCTGATCTCCATCTTCGCGCGGCTGGGCGGCGGCATCTTCACCAAGGGCGCCGACGTGGGCGCCGACCTGGTCGGCAAGGTCGAGGCCGGCATCCCCGAGGACGACCCGCGCAACCCCGCCGTGATCGCCGACAACGTGGGCGACAACGTGGGCGACTGCGCCGGCATGGCGGCCGACCTGTTCGAGACCTATGCCGTCACGCTGATCGCCACCATGGTGCTGGGCGCGCTGGTGGTGAGCGGCGGCGGCGCCAGCACCGTGGTCTATCCACTGGCGCTGGGCGCGGTGTCCATCGTCGCGTCCATCATCGGCTGCTTCTTCGTCAAGGCCTCGCCGGGCATGAAGAACGTGATGCCGGCGCTGTACAAGGGCCTGGCGGTGGCCGGTGTGCTGTCGCTGGTGGCGTTCTGGTTCGTCACGGCCTGGCTGATCCCCGACAACGCGATCGCCGCCTCCGGCAGCCAGATGAAGCTGTTCGGCGCCTGCGCCGTGGGCCTGGTGCTGACGGCAGCGCTGGTCTGGGTCACCGAGTACTACACGGGCACGCAGTACGCGCCCGTCAAGCACATCGCCCAGGCATCGACCACCGGCCACGGCACCAACATCATCGCGGGCCTGGGCGTGTCCATGCGCTCCACCGCCTGGCCGGTGATCTTCGTCTGCATCGCGATCTGGGTGTCGTACGCGCTGGGCGGGCTGTACGGCATCGCCATCGCGGCCACCTCCATGCTCAGCATGGCCGGCATCGTGGTGGCGCTGGACGCCTATGGCCCGATCACCGACAACGCCGGCGGCATCGCCGAGATGGCCGAGCTGCCCAGCAGCGTGCGCGACGTGACCGACCCGCTGGACGCCGTGGGCAACACCACCAAGGCCGTGACCAAGGGCTACGCGATCGGCTCGGCCGGGCTGGCCGCCCTGGTGCTGTTCGCCGACTACACGCACAAGCTGGAAGCCTATGGCCGCGTCATCACCTTCGACCTGTCCAACCCGATGGTCATCATTGGCCTGTTCATCGGCGGGCTGATTCCCTACCTCTTCGGTGCCATGGCCATGGAGGCCGTGGGCCGCGCGGCAGGCTCGGTGGTGGTCGAGGTGCGGCGCCAGTTCCGCGAGATCCCCGGCATCATGGATGGCACGGCCAAGCCCGAATACGGCCGCGCGGTGGACATGCTCACCTCGGCGGCCATCAAGGAGATGATGATCCCCTCGCTGCTGCCGGTGGTCGTGCCCATCGTCGTGGGCCTGCTGCTGGGGCCTGCGGCGCTGGGCGGCCTGCTGATGGGCACCATCGTCACCGGCCTGTTCGTGGCCATCTCGATGTGCACCGGCGGCGGTGCCTGGGACAACGCCAAGAAATACATCGAGGACGGCCACCACGGCGGCAAGGGCTCGGAGACGCACAAGGCTGCCGTGACCGGCGACACCGTGGGCGATCCGTACAAGGACACCGCCGGCCCGGCCGTCAACCCGCTGATCAAGATCATCAACATCGTGGCCCTGCTGATCGTGCCGCTGGTGATGAAATTCCACGGGGGCTGAGCGCTGGCGTAAGCGTCGCTGCGCAACGGCCGTGTGGTGTTGCGGCGCGTGCAGCACCCGACGAATTCATGCGCTGCGTGCTGGCCGAATTGAGCCTGTGCGTCGAGCGCGCAGCCGCGATTGCCCTGCTCTGGGGTGCGGCTTTCCTGGCCGGCCAAGCCATTCGGGCCTACTGTGCGGCGCCGGGTCCCGCGGATGGCCGGTCGCGCGCGGCGCTGCCTGGCTTGCGCATCGGCGCCCGCGCCGTGGTCGCGGGGCTGCGCCTGCTCACACGTGATGCCGGGCGTTACCGCCACGACTTTCCCCGGCTCGACATCATCTGCCCCTGAACCGCTCCACGCCCTGACGCCATGCCCCTGAACTACATCGCCAACGCCTTCGTCCCCTCCTCGTCCGGCCGCAACATCCCGGTCATCGACCCATCGGACGGCCAGCCCTTCGACGAGATCCAGCGCGGCAACGCGCAGGACATCGACACCGCGGTGCGCGCTGCGCGCCAGTGCTACGACGGGGTCTGGGCCAAGCTGTCGGCGGCCGAACGCAGCCGCCTGCTCATGCGGCTGGCCGAGAAGATCGCAGAGCATGGCGAGGAACTCGCGGCGCTGGAGCAACGCGATTGCGGCAAGCCGACCAAGCAGGCACGCGCCGACGCCGTCGCGCTGGTGCGCTACTTCGAGTTCTACGCCGGCGCCTGCGACAAGCTGCACGGCGAGACCATCCCCTACCAGAACGGCTACAGCGTGTTCACCTGGCGCGAGCCCCATGGCGTGACGGGCCACATCGTGCCCTGGAACTACCCCATGCAGATCTTCGGCCGCTGCGTGGGTGGCGCGCTGGCGGCGGGCAACGTCTGCGTGGTCAAGCCATCGGAGGACGCCTGCCTGTCGCTGCTGCGGGTGGCCGAACTCGCGGCCGAAGCCGGCTTTCCGGCCGGCGCCATCAACATCGTCACCGGCTACGGCCATGAGGTCGGCGACGCGCTGGCGCGCCACCCCGGCATCGACCACATCAGCTTCACGGGAAGCCCCAATGTCGGCACGCTGATCCAGCAGGCCGCGGCCGAGCGGCATTGCCCCGTCACGCTGGAACTGGGCGGCAAGAGCCCGCAGATCGTCTTTGCCGATGCCGACCTGGACCAGGCCGTGCCGGCCATCGTCAACGCCATCGTGCAGAACGCGGGCCAGACCTGCTCGGCGGGTTCGCGGCTGCTGGTCGAGCAGTCCATCTACGAACCGCTGCTCGAACGCCTGGCGGCGGTGTTCGAGAACCTGCGCGTCGGCCCCGCCGCCATGGACCTGGACGTGGGCCCGCTGATCCGCGCCTCGCAGCAGCAGCGCGTCTGGGATTTCCTGTCGGACGCCCACACGGCCGACATCCCGGTCGTGGCCCAGGGCCGCGTGGTCGACGAGGCGCCAGAGACCGGCTACTACCAGGCGCCCACGCTGCTGCGCGACGTGCCGGTGGACCACCGGCTGGCGCAGGAGGAGGTGTTCGGGCCGGTGCTGGCGGCGATGGCCTTCCGTGACGAAGAGCATGCCCTGGAGCTGGCCAACGCCACGCAGTTCGGCCTGGTGGCGGGTGTGTGGACACGCGACGGCGCACGCCAGTTCCGCATGGCGCGCGGAGTGCGCAGCGGCCAGGTCTTCATCAACAACTACGGGGCCGGCGGCGGCGTGGAACTGCCCTTCGGGGGCGTCAAGAGCTCAGGCCACGGCCGCGAGAAGGGCTTCGAGGCGCTGTACGGTTTCACCGTGCTCAAGACCGTGGCGGTGCGCCACGGCTGAGTCCGTCAGCCCAGGGCGGTGTCCAGCAGCATCATGAGCACGAAGCCCAGCATCAGCCCGCCGGTGGCCCAGGCCTCGTGGCCCTTGCGGTGCGACTCGGGAATGATCTCGTGGCTGATCACGAACAGCATGGCGCCGGCCGCGAAGCCCAGTCCCCAGGGCAGAAGCAGGGTCGAGTAGCTGATGACGGCGGCCCCGAGCACGGCGCCGACCGGCTCGACCAGGCCAGAGGCCATGCCCAGCCCCACGGCCAGGCTGCGCTTGTAGCCGGCGGCCAGCAGCGCCACGGCCACGACCAGGCCTTCCGGCACATCCTGAATGGCGATGCCGGTGGCCAGCGCCGCCGCGCGCATCGGGTCGGTACCGGCGAAGCCGACGCCAATGGCCAGGCCTTCGGGCAGGTTGTGCAGCGCGATCGCGAACACGAACAGCCAGGTGCGCTTGAGCGTGCGCGCCTGCGGCCCCTCCTTGCCCTTGATGAAGTGCTCGTGCGGCAGCCAGCGCTCCAGCGCCAGCAGCACGATGCCGCCCAGCAGGATGGCAGCGCCCATGGTCATGCCCGCGCGCCAGGGCCCGGCACCGGCAGCATTGGCGGCGGCCAGGCCCGGGATGATGAGCGAGAACGCGCAGGCGGCCAGCATGACGCCCGCGCCGAAGCCGAACAGCGTGTCCTGTGCGCGGTCCGACAGGCGCTGCGACAGCAGCACGGGCACCGTCCCCAGTGCCGTGGCCAGCGCGGCCACGGAGCCGGCCTGCAGCGCGGCGGCCAGCACCGGGTCGGCCAGGATCCATTGCAGCAGATGCCCGAAGGGCAAGACCAGGCCCGCGAACAGGATGCACCAGCCCAGCAGCTTGCGCGGACGCAATGCGCCGTTGCCGAAAGCGGGCTGGCCGTGGGACTGCGTATCGTGCATCGGCTTGCCTTTCAAGGTTCAGCGCGGCCGGCGGGCGGCGGCGAAGCGGCCCGACACCTCGGTCCAGTCCACCACGTTGAAGAACGCCTGGATGTACTCCGGCCGGCGGTTCTGGTACTGGAGGTAGTAGGCGTGCTCCCACACGTCCAGCCCCAGGATCGGCGTGTTGCCAGACAGCCAGCCGGCCATCAGCGGGCTGTCCTGGTTGGCGCTGCTCTCGACCACGAGCTTGCCGTGCGGCGCAACGCTGAGCCACGCCCAGCCGCTGCCAAAGCGCGTCAGCGCAGCGCGCGTGAATGCGTCCTTGAAGTTCGCAAAGCCGCCCAGGTCGGCCTGGATCGCCTGCGCCAGCTCGCCCGTGGGCTCGCCGCCGCCCTGTGGCGACATGACGGTCCAGAACAGGCTGTGGTTGGCATGGCCGCCGCCGTTGTTGCGCACCACCGTCTGCAGGTTCTCGGGCAGCGTGGCGGCCTTGGCGACCAGCTCGTCGATCGGCACCTCGGCCCATTCCGTGCCCTGCACCGCATTGTTCAGGTTGGTGATGTAGGTCTGGTGGTGCTTGGTGTGGTGGATTTCCATGGTCTGCGCATCGATATGGGGTTCGAGCGCGGTGTAGGCGTATGGCAGGGCCGGCAAGGCGTAGGGCATGGGTGCTGTCCTGTGGTTTGGAAGAGAAAGATCAGTGCAGGGGCCCCACCGCCATGCCCAGGCAGCCGGCGCGCAAGGCACGTGCAATCGCGGGATGCGGGCCGTTGGCCTGGAGGTACAGCAGCAAGGCGGCATGCGTCTCGCGGCTGTGGCGCAGCGCCGCCTGTCGCAGCACCCCATCGGTGGCGGGATCGCACAGCAGATGCATGAGGGTTTCGTGCGCCAGCGCCAGCTGGGCCGCGGCCAGGTCGTTGCCGCCGGCATCGGCCTGGACTTCGGCGAGGTTGTGGTGCGAAACCACCAGCGCAGCCACGCAGTCGTCGCTGCGCGCCCCAGGCACCGCGAGCAGCCCGCGCGCGATGCCCAGCGCCTCCTGGAAACTGGCCATGGCGAGCAACACCTGGCCTTGCCGCGCGGCGGCGGTGCCGCGGGCCATGACCGCATGCCATGGCGAGAGCATGTCGCCAGCGGTTCGGGAAGTGACGGTGTAAAGATCCATGCGCAAGCCTCCATGCTTTGGGGGCCCTTTGCGTGGACAAAGCGTGCGTACTTGGGCGTTCAGATGATAATAACTCTCAATACTGTTGTCCACACGCCGGGGAGTTCCCCCAGTCGCTGCGGCACAATCCCGCGATGGTCCACCGCGTCATCCCTCTCATCGCCGAAGCCGCATCCTGGCCGGTGCTGCCGTACGCGATGGGCGACGAGGCCGGCACGCTTCGCGACCAGCTCCAGCGCCCACTGCACGACCTGCGCATCAGCGTGACCGACCGCTGCAACTTCCGCTGCAGCTACTGCATGCCCAAGGAAGTCTTCGGCAAGGACTACCCCTACCTGCCGCACAGCGCGCTGCTGAACTTCGAGGAGATCGCACGGCTGGCGCGGCTGTTCGTGGCCCAGGGCGTGCGCAAGATCCGGCTGACCGGTGGCGAGCCGCTGCTGCGCAAGAACATCGAGGTGCTGGTCGAGCAGCTCGCCGCGCTGCGCACGCCCGATGGCGAGCCGCTGGACCTGACCCTCACGACCAATGGCTCGCTGCTGGCGCGCAAGGCCGCCAGCCTCAAGGCGGCTGGCCTGAACCGCGTGACCGTGAGCCTGGACGGGCTGGACGACGCCGTGTTCCGGCGCATGAACGATGTCGACTTCCCGGTCGCCGATGTGCTGCGCGGCATCGAGGCGGCGCAGCGGGCCGGGCTCGGCCCGCTCAAGGTCAACATGGTCGTCAAGCGCGGCACCAACGAGCAGGAGATCGTGCCGATGGCGCGGCACTTCCGCGGCACGGGCGTGGTGCTGCGCTTCATCGAGTACATGGACGTGGGCGCCACCAACGGCTGGCGCATGCGCGAGGTCATGCCCTCGGCCGAGGTGGTGCAACACCTGTCGGCCGAGCTGCCGCTGGTGGCGCTCGAACCGTCGGCACCCGGAGAGACCGCACAGCGCTGGGGCTATGCCGATGGCGCGGGCGAGATCGGCGTGATCAGCAGCGTCACCCAGGCCTTTTGCCACGACTGCAGCCGTGCGCGGCTGTCGACCGAAGGCCAGCTCTACCTGTGCCTGTTCGCCAGCCGCGGCCACGACCTGCGCAGCCTGCTGCGCGGTGGCGCGTCCGACGGGCAGATCACGCAGGCCATCGCCGGCATCTGGCACAACCGCAGCGACCGCTACTCGCAGCTGCGCGGCGCCGGCATGCTGGCGCCGACCGAGAAACGCATCGAGATGAGCTACATCGGCGGCTGAGCCGCCGCCGCCGCGCTCAACCCACCCAGCGCCGCGCGTTGTGCCACAGCTCCATCCAGGGGCTGGTGGCGCTCTGGTCGCCAGAGGTCCAGCTCATTTGGATGTTGCGGAACACGCGCTCGGGGTGCGGCATCATGGCCGTGAAGCGGCCGTCGGCCGTGGTCACGGCGGTCAGGCCTTGCGGGCTGCCGTTCGGGTTGAACGGGTAGGCCTCGGTCGGCTGGCCGTGGTGGTCGGTGAAGCGCATGGCCGCGATGGCCTTGGCCGCGTTGCCGCGCCGCGCGAAGTTGGCAAAGCCTTCGCCGTGCGCCACCGCGATCGGCAGCCGGCTGCCGGCCATGCCCTTGAAGAACAGGCTGGGCGATTCCAGCACTTCCACCTGCGACAGCCGCGCCTCGAAGCGCTCGCTGCGGTTGGTCGTGAAGCGCGGCCAGTCCTGCGCGCCCGGGATGATGTCGGCCAGCTCGGCGAACATCTGGCAGCCGTTGCACACGCCCAGGCCGAAGGTGTCGCCGCGGCCGAAGAAGGCCTGGAACTGCGCCGACAGGCGCTCGTGGAAGGTGATGGAGCGTGCCCAGCCGATGCCCGCGCCCAGCGTGTCGCCGTAGCTGAAGCCACCGCAGGCCACCACGCCCTGGAAGTCGGCCAGGTCGAAGCGGCCGGCCTGCAGGTCGGTCATGTGCACGTCGAAGGCTTCGAAGCCGGCCTGGGTGAAGGCCCAGGCCATCTCCACATGCGAGTTGACGCCCTGCTCGCGCAGCACGGCCACCTTGGGCCGGCGCTGCAGCAGCGCCGGTGCCACGGCCGTGGTCGGCATGAAGTTCAAGGCCACCTGCAGGCCCGGATCGCCGGCCGCACCGGCGGCCGCATGCTCGGCATCGGCGCCGGCCGGGTTGTCGCGCTGCTGGCAGATCTTCCAGCTGACGCTGTCCCAGACCTGGTGCAGGTCGGCCAGCTTGGCCGAGAAGACCGCCTTGGTGTCGCGCCAGACCTGCACCTCGCCCACGCCGACCTCGATGGCGCCGCCCGCGGGCCGCGTCTTGCCGATGAAGTGGCTCCACTTGGACAGGCCATGCGCGCGCAGCACCTGCATGACCTCGTTGCGCTCGGCCGTGCGCACCTGCAGCACCACACCCAGCTCTTCGCTGAACAAGGCCTTGAGCGTGAGCTCCTCGCGGCGCGCCGAGACCTGGCTGGCCCAGTTCTTGGCGTCGCCGTATTCGGCCCGGCTGTCGCTGATGCCGTCGCCTTCGGTGACCAGGAGGTCCACGTTGAGCGCCACGCCCACATGGCCGGCAAAGGCCATTTCGCAGACGGAGGCCAGCAGGCCGCCGTCGCTGCGGTCGTGGTAGGCCAGGATGCGGCCCTGGCCGCGGAGTTCGTTGACGGCGTTGACCAGGTTCACGAGGTCCTGCGGCACGTCCAGGTCCGGTGCGGCATCACCTACCTGGCCCAGCGTCTGCGCCAGGATGCTGCCGCCCATGCGGTGCTGGCCTCTCCCCAGGTCCACCAGCACCAGCGTGCTGTCGGCCTCGGTCGCATCCAGCTGCGGCGTCAGCGTGCCGCGCACGTCGGCCAGCGTGGCGAAGGCCGAGACGATCAGGCTCACGGGCGCGCTGACCTGCTTCTTCTCGGCGCCGTCCTGCCACTGCGTGCGCATGGACAGCGAATCCTTGCCGACCGGGATCGAGATGCCCAGCGCCGGGCACAGCTCCATGCCCACGGCCTTGACGGTGGCGTACAGGGCGGCGTCTTCGCCGGGCTGGCCGCAGGCGGCCATCCAGTTGGCCGAGAGTTTCACGCGCGGCAGCGCGATGGGGGCGGCCAGCAGGTTGGTGATGGCTTCTGCCACCGCCATGCGGCCCGAAGCCGGTGCGTCGATCACCGCCAGCGGCGTGCGCTCGCCCATGGACATGGCCTCGCCCGCGAAACCGGCGTAGTCGGCCAGCGTCACGGCGCAGTCGGCCACGGGCACCTGCCAGGGGCCGACCATCTGGTCGCGGTGCGACAGGCCGCCCACGGTGCGGTCGCCGATGGTGATCAGGAAGCGCTTGGACGCCACGGTCGGGTGCGCCAGCACGTCGATGACGGCCTTCTGCAGATCCACGCCGTTCAGATCCAGCGGAGCGAACTTGCGGGCCACGGTCTGCACCTCGCGGTGCATCTTGGGCGGCTTGCCGAGCAGCACTTCCATGGGCATGTCGACGGGCGCGTCGTCGGCCGCCAGCACCAGCTGGCGCTCCTCGGTGGCGCGGCCGACCACGGCGAACGGGCAGCGTTCGCGCGCGCAGAAGGCCGCGAAGCGGTCCAGCGATTCCGGCGCGATGGCCAGCACATAGCGCTCCTGGCTCTCGTTGCACCAGATCTCCTTGGGCGCCATGCCGGACTCTTCGAGCGGCACCGCCGACAGCTCGAAGCGCGCGCCGCGGCCCGCGTCGTTGGTCAGCTCGGGGAAGGCGTTGGACAGGCCGCCAGCACCCACGTCGTGGATCGCCAGGATCGGGTTCTCCGCGCCCTGCTGCCAGCAGCGGTTGATGACTTCCTGCGCACGGCGCTCGATCTCGGGGTTGCCGCGCTGCACCGAGTCGAAGTCCAGCTCGGCCGCGTTGGCGCCCGTGGCCATGGAGCTCGCCGCGCTGCCGCCCATGCCGATGCGCATGCCCGGGCCGCCCAGCTGGATCAGCAGCGCGCCGGCCGGGAAGGCAATCTTGCTGGTCTGGTCGGCCGCGATGGTGCCCAGGCCGCCCGCGATCATGATGGGCTTGTGGTAGCCGCGGCGCTGGTTGTCCACGTCGGAAGCCGCGGTCTGCTCGTACTCGCGGAAATAGCCCAGCAGGTTGGGCCGGCCGAACTCGTTGTTGAAGGCCGCGCCGCCCAGCGGGCCCTCAGTCATGATCTGCAGGGCGCTCGCGATGTGGGCCGGCTTGCCATAGGCCACGTCGGCCGCATCGGGCCAGAGCTTGGACACCGTGAAGCCGGTCAGGCCGGCCTTGGGCTTGGAGCCGCGGCCGGTGGCGCCCTCGTCGCGGATCTCGCCGCCCGCACCCGTGGACGCACCCGGAAACGGCGAGATCGCCGTCGGGTGGTTGTGCGTCTCCACCTTCATGAGCACGTGGTGCAGCGCGCTCTGGCCTGCGTAAGCCCCACCCTCGCCCGCCACGAAGCGCTGCACCGTGCCGCCTTCCATGACCGAGGCGTTGTCGGCATACGCGATCACCGTGTGCTGGGGCGCCAGCTGGTGCGTGTTGCGGATCATGCCGAACAGGCTCAGCGCCTGGTCCTGGCCGTCCACCGTGAACTTGGCGTTGAAGATCTTGTGGCGGCAGTGTTCGCTGTTGGCCTGGGCGAACATCATCAGTTCGACGTCGGTCGGGTTGCGGCCGAGCTTGGTGAAGGCGTCCAGCAGGTAATCGATCTCGTCCACGGCCAGGGCCAGGCCGAACGTGCGGTTGGCCTCCTCCAGCGCGCCGCGGCCACCGCCCAGCACGTCCACGCGGGCCATGGGCGCCGCTTCCAGCGTGGCGAACAGGCCCTGGGCCTGCTGGCGGTCGGCCAGCAGGCTCTCGGTCATGCGGTCGTGCAGCAGGTCGCCGATGGCCAGCAGCTGCTCGGCACTCAGCTGGGGCTTGCCACCCAGCAGGCCGCTCTTGAGCACCAGCCGGTACTCGGTGATGCGCTCCACGCGGCGCACGGGCAGGCCGCAGTTGTGGGCGATGTCGGTGGCCTTGGACGCCCAGGGCGAGACCGTGCCCAGGCGCGGCGTGACCACCAGCACCGGCCCGTCGGCGGGGCCCGTGTACGGGTCGCCATAGTCCAGCAGCGCGGCCAGGCGCTCGGCGGCGGCCGGCGCCAGTGCAGTGTCGGCCAGCACCAGGTGCACATGGCGCGCCGCCAGCCCCGCGATCTTGTCGTGGACCGCATGCAGGCGGGGAAGCAGTTGCTGGACGCGGAAGTCGCTCAGGGCGTTGCCGCCTTCGAGCTGGATCGGGTGCGAGGTCACGTTGTGGCGGCCTGTGGGTGGTGGGCGGGCGGCGGCCGGGCAAGCGCTGACTGGGCTTGGCGGTCCGCCTCTGGCAGGAAAGCCGGCAATTTTAGCGGCGCCGGACAATGGAAAACCCGAGTGGGATAATTCGGCACCATGAGCATCACCATCAAAGACGCCGCCGGGATCGCAGGCATGCGCGAAGCCTGCCGGTTGGCGTCCGAAGTCCTGGACTACCTGACGCCGCATGTCGCGGCCGGCGTCACGACCAAGGAAATCGACCGACTCGCCCACGAATACATGGTCAACGTGCAGGGCACGCGTTCGGCCACGGTCGGCTACCAGCCACCCGGCTACCCGCCCTATCCGGCGGCGCTGTGCACCTCGCTGAACCACGTGGTCTGCCACGGCATCCCGAACGAGAAGCCGCTCAAGAAGGGCGACATCATGAACATCGATGTCACCGTGATCACCAAGGACGGCTGGTACGGCGACAACAGCCGCATGTACGTCATCGGCGAAGGCTCCATCGCCGCGCGCCGCCTGGTGCAGGTGACCTACGAGGCCATGTGGCATGGCATCGTCAAGGTCAAACCCGGCGCCCGCCTGGGCGACATCGGCCACGCCATCCAGAAGTTCGCCGAAGGCCAGGGCTACTCGGTGGTGCGCGAGTTCTGCGGCCACGGCATCGGCCAGCGCTTCCACGAGGAGCCGCAGGTGCTGCACTACGGCCGCCCCGGCACCATGGAGGTGCTGGAACCGGGCATGACCTTCACCATCGAGCCCATGATCAATGCCGGCCGCCGCGAGATCAAGGACGGCCCCGAGAAGGACGGCTGGACCATCGTCACCAAGGACCACTCGCTGTCGGCCCAGTGGGAGCACACCGTGCTCGTGACCGAGACCGGCTACGAGGTGCTGACCCTGTCGGCCGGCAGCCTGGCGCCGCCGGCCTTCGTGCAGCCTGCCCAACCCACCACCAGCACGGCCAGCGCTTGAGCAGCCTGCCCGCCCCTTGCAGCGTGACGCCGGCGGCCGACCTGCCGGCCCTGCGCGCGCACTACCAGCAGCGCAAGAACACGCTGCTGCAGACGCTGCGCGACTGCGGCGCCAGCACGCGCGACCTGCATGGCGTGCTGCAGCAGTTGGGGCGGCTGGCCGACGAGACGCTGTGCCAGCTCTGGCAGCGCGCCGGCATGCCCGCCTCGTGCGCCTTGCTGGCGGTGGGCGGCTTCGGCCGCGGCGAGCTGTTCCCGCATTCCGACGTGGATGTGCTGCTGATGCTGCCCGATGCCGAATCGCCCGAGCAGGACGCCGGCCTCAAGGCCCGCATCGAGGGCTTCATCGGCAGCTGCTGGGATGCGGGCCTGGAGATCGGCTCGTCGGTGCGCAACATCCGCGAATGCCTGGCCGAGGCCGAGAAGGACGTGACGGTGCAGACCTCGCTGCTGGAGGCGCGGTTGATCGCCGGCCACGGCGGCCTGTTCACGCTGTTCAGCAACCAGTTCCGCAAGGCCGTCGATCCGCAGGCCTTCCTGGTCGCCAAGACGCTGGAGATGCGCCAGCGCCACAACAAGTTCGACAACACCCCCTACGCGCTGGAGCCCAACTGCAAGGAATCGCCGGGCGGCCTGCGCGACCTGCAGCTGATCCTGTGGATCACCAAGGCCGCGGGCCTGGGCAGCAGCTGGGACGAACTGGCCCGCACCGGCCTGGCCACGCCGCACGAGGCCCGCCAGATCAAGCGCAACGAGGCGCTGCTCGGCCTGATCCGCGCACGCCTGCACCTGATCGCCGGCCGGCGCGAGGACCGCCTGGTGTTCGACCTGCAGACGGCCGTGGCCGAGTCCTTCGGCTGGCGCAACGACACCGCGCAGGACATGCCGGTGCGTGCCAGCGAGCAGCTGATGCGCCAGTACTACTGGGCGGCCAAGGCGGTCACGCAGCTCAACCAGATCCTGCTGCTCAACATCGAGGAGCGGCTGAACCCGACCACGCACGCGCTGCGGCCGATCAACGAGCGCTTCTTTGAGAAGGCCGGCATGATCGAGGTGGCCAGCGACGACCTGTACCACCGCAACCCGCACGCCATCCTGGAGACCTTCCTGCTCTACGAGAGCACGGTCGGCATCCGCGGCCTGTCGGCGCGCACGCTGCGCGCGCTGTACAACGCGCGCTCGCTGATGACGGCGCGCTTTCGCAACGACCCGGTCAACCGCGAGACCTTCCGCCGCATCCTGATGCAGCCGGCCGGCATCACGCACGCCATCCGGCTCATGAACCAGACCTCGGTGCTGGGCCGCTACCTGTGGGTGTTCCGCAAGATCGTCGGGCAGATGCAGCACGACCTGTTCCACGTCTACACCGTGGACCAGCACATCCTGATGGTGCTGCGCAACATGCGCCGCTTCTTCATGGCCGAGCACGCGCACGAGTACCCGTTCTGCTCGCAGCTGGCCGCCGGCTGGGACAAGCCCTGGATCCTGTACATCGCCGCGCTGTTCCACGACATCGCCAAGGGCCGCGGCGGCGACCACTCCGAACTGGGCGCGCGCGATGTGCGCCGCTTCTGCCTGCAGCACGGCATCGGCCGGCAGGACAGCAAGCTCATCGAGTTCCTGGTCGAGGAACACCTGACGCTGTCGCGCGTGGCACAGAAGGCCGACCTGTCCGACCCGGACGTGATCGCCGCCTTCGCCAAGCGCGTGGGCAACGAGCGCTACCTCACGGCGCTGTACCTGCTGACCGTGGCCGACATCCGCGGCACATCGCCCAAGGTCTGGAACGCCTGGAAGGGCAAGCTGCTGGAAGACCTGTACCGCTACACGCTGCGCGTGCTGGGCGGCCGCGCGCCCGATCCGGACGCCGACATCGAGGCCCGCAAGCGCGATGCGCTGACACAGCTGGCGCTGCACGCCGAGCCCTTCGAATCGCACAAGCAGCTCTGGGCCACGCTGGACGTGAGCTATTTCATGCGCCACGAGGCCGGCGACATCGCCTGGCACGCGCGCCAGATCGCGCGCCACCTGGGCCCCGAAGGCCTGGACCCCCAGATGCCGGCCCTGGTCCGCGCACGCCGCTCGCCCGTGGGCGAAGGCCTGCAGGTGATGGTCTACACGGCCGACCGCAACGACCTGTTCGCGCGCATCTGCGGCTACTTCGACCACGCCGGCTTTTCCATCGTCGACGCCAAGGTGCACACGGCCAAGAACGGCTATGCGCTGGACACCTTCCAGGTCGTGACCTCCATGCTGCCCGAGCACTACCAGGAGCTCATGCACATGGTGGAGGCCGACCTGGCGCAGGCCCTGGCCGGCGCGGGCCCGCTGCCCACGCCGGGCCGCGGCCGCGTGTCGCGCCGCGTCAAGAGCTTCCCGATCGCGCCGCGCGTGGACCTGCAGCCCGACGAGAAGGCCCAGCGCTGGCTGCTGTCGATCTCGGCCAGCGACCGGCCCGGCCTGCTGTACCTGGTGGCCCGCGTGCTGGCGCGCAACGACATCAGCGTGCAGCTGGCCAAGGTCAGCACGCTGGGCGAGCGCGTGGAAGACACCTTCCTGGTCCAGGGCCCGGCGCTGCAGCAGAACCGCCTGCAGATCGCCGTGGAAACCGAACTGCTCGAAGCCCTGGCCTGAACGGGCCGCAGCCAGGATGCCGTCCACCGCTTCCTGGTCCCTCGGCGCATCGTCCATCCTGCTGCTGTGCGCCTGCGCGCAGCCGGGCCCAGCGCCCGCAACCGGGTTCTCCAACAGCCTGGGCATGGCCTTCGTGCGCATCCCGGCCGGCCAGTTCACCATGGGCACATCGGCCAGCACCGAGGCGCTGCGGGCGCTCTACCCTGGCGTGGACGGGCAACGCCTGCGCGGGCTGGACGACGAAAGGCCAGCCCACGCGGTCCGCATCACGCGCCACTTCTATCTTGGCCGCCACGAGGTCACGGTCGGCCAGTTCCGCGCCTTTCTCGAACGTTCCGGCCATGTGCCCGAATCCATCGCCGACGGCACGGGCGGCTACGGTTGGAATCCGGCCTACGACCCCGCCACCACGGCCCGCGGCGACGCCTTCGAAGGCCGCGATCCGCGCTACTCCTGGCGCAACCCGGGCTTCGCGCAGGGCGACGAACACCCGGTCGTCAACGTGACCTGGAACGACGCCCAGGCGCTGGCGCAGTGGCTCTCGCGCACGGAGGGCCGACGCTACCGCCTGCCGACCGAGGCCGAGTGGGAGTACGCCTGCCGCGCCGGCCAGAGCGGCGCGGAGCCCACGCCAGCATCGCTGCAGGGCGCCGCGAACGTGTTCGACCGCGACGCCGCGGTGCACTGGCCGAAGTGGGCCGGCCAGGCCTTCGCGTTCAGCGACGGCTTTGCCTTCACGGCCCCCGTGGGCTCTTTCGCCCCCAATGCCTTCGGCGTGTACGACATGGTCGGCAATGTCTGGGAGTGGACGGCCGACTGGCACGCCGACGACTACTACGCGCACGCGCCGCTGGACGACACGCAGGGCCCGGCTGACGGTGAGGTCAAGGTCCGGCGCGGCGGCTCCTGGCACACCTGGCCGCTGTACGCGCGCTGCGGCTTTCGCAACTGGAACACGCCCGAGACGCGCTACACGCTGGTCGGCATCCGGCTGGTGCTCGAAGCGCCCTGATCCCCGGCTCGCCTCAGTTGTCGATCACGCGGCGCGTGAAGGCTTCCAGGTAGTCCATCAGCGCATCGGCGCCCTGCACCGCCTCGGCCTCGCTGCCGTTGGCGATGCCCTGGGCCAGCAGCGCGTGGCAGCGCGCGCCTTCGGCGATCTCGCCAGCATGCTGGTACGCGTACCAGAAGCGCCGGCATTGCGTGACCAGCGGCACGACGGCCGTGACGGCCGAGGCGTTGCGGCTGGCGGCGTGGCTGGCGGCGTCCAGGTCGTGGTCGGCGCGCATGTAGGCCTTGAGGTCGTCGCGTGCGGCAGCGGCCACCATGCGTTCGGCGCCATCGGCGATCTGCTGGCGCTCGGCCGCGTTGGCACGGCGCGCCGAACACGAGGCGATCACGCGCTCGAGCACGCGCCGCGTGAGGATGACGTCCAGGTGGTTGGCCAGGTCGATCGGCGAGACCAGCAGCCCGCGCCGGGGCTGCTGCACGATGAGGCCGATCGACATCAGCCGCATCAGCGCCTCGCGCACCGGCGTGCGGCCGATGGCGATGCGTTCGGAGATCTCGGCCTCCACGATGGGGCTGCCGGGCGGCAGGCCCATGGTGGAGATCATGGCCTCGATGGCCTCAAAGGCCAGGTCGGCATCGCGCCGCTTGGGCGCGGCAGCCTTCTTCACGATCACGTCCGGTTCCCAGGGTAAGCACGGATGAATTCCCGTGGCATCAAGCTTGCTATCGACTCTAGCATACGCCTAATATATTTGAAATATTTCAAAGGAATACCCAAGATGCAGCAGCATGCCCCACCCCGGCGCCATGGTTGGTCCAGTCTGGTGCTCGACGCCTCCGGCGCGGTGCTGCGCCTGGAGCGCTGGCTGATCCTCGCGCTGATGGCGCTGCTCATGGTGCTCATCCTTGTCAACGTGGCCACGCGCTACACGGGCATGCCGATCTACTGGATCGACGAGGCGGCGGTCTACTCCGTGGTCTGGCTGACCTTCGTGGGCGGCTCGGCCATGACGCGGCTGCGCATGGACTTCGCCGTCACGCTGCTGACCGACAAGCTCGGCGCCGGCGCGGCGCGCCTCTTCAAGCTTGCGGCCGGCGGCGGCGTGCTGGTGTTCGGCCTGGCCATGCTGTGGATGTGCTGGATCTGGATGGACCCGGTGGGCATCGCGCGTGCAGGCTTCGATGCCAAGGACTACGCCGCCACATCGTTCAACTTCCTCTACACCGAGCGCACGCAGACCTTGAGCTGGCCGACCTGGCTGCTGCAGACCATCCTGCCGCTGTTTGCCTGCACGCTCAGCCTGCACGCGGCGGCCAACCTCGTCGAGGACCTGGGCTGGCAGCCCAGGCGCCGCCACACGGGCTTTCCCGTGTCCGATGCCGAAGCCGTGGTGAACTGACCATGCTGACCAGCCTCTTCTTCCTGGCCATCATGTTCATCGGCGTGCCCATCGGCATCTGCCTGTGCCTGGCCGGCATGTTCTACATCTGGGACAGCAACAACCCGCTCTTGTTCCAGTCGTTCCCGATGCAGATGTTCGGCGGGGTCGACAGCTACGGCCTCATTGCCATCCCGCTGTTCATCCTGATCGGCGAGATCATGAACGGCGGCGGCATCACGCGCCGGCTGGTCGAGCTCTCGATGGCCTTCATCGGCGCGGTCAAGGGCGGCCTGGCCTACGTGAACATCCTGGCCAATGCGCTGGTCTCCTCCATCATCGGCTCGGCCACGGCGCAGGTGGCCATCATGTCGCAGATCATGGTGCCGGAGATGGAGAAGAAGGGCTACGACAAGACCTTCGCGGCCGGCCTCACGGTCTACGGCGGCATGCTGGGGCCCATCATTCCGCCCTCGGTGATGTTCGTGGTCTACAGCGTGCTGGCCCAGGTGGCCGTGGGCGACATGCTGATCGCCGGCATCCTGCCGGGCATCCTGCTCACGGTGCTGTTCTTCGTGGTGATCGCGCTCATGGGCCTGGTCTACGAGTACCCGCGCAGCGAGCGCCAGACGCTGCGCCAACGCGCGAGATCGGTGCTGGTGTGCAGCCCCACGCTGCTGATCCCCATCGTGATCGTGGGCTCCATCCTCTCCGGCCTGGCCAACCCGACCGAGGCCGCCGCCGTGGGTGCGGTGGCGTCCGCTCTGGTCGGCCGCTACATCACCAAGGAATTCCGCTTCAGCCAGATCCCGGAGATGCTGGTGCGCTCGGGCATCTACTCGGCCATCGTGCTGTTCCTGGTGGCGGCGGCCGCGGTGTTCTCGTGGATCCTGATCTTCGGCAAGGTGCCGCAGGCCACGGCCGCGTGGGTGCAGACCGTGGCCAAGGACCCCGTCACCTTCATGCTGCTGACCAACGTGATCCTCTTGGTCATCGGCACCGTGATCGACGGCATCCCGGGGCTGATCATGACCGTGCCCATCCTGCTGCCGATCGCCACCGAGGTCTACGGCATCGACCCGCGCCACTTCGGCGTGGTGGTGGTCGTCAATCTGGTGCTGGGCCTGATGTCGCCGCCCGTGGGGCTGAGCTTCTTCGTCGCCGCCGCCGTGACCGGCGCCAAGCCAGGAAAGATGTTCATCGTGACGCTGCCGTTCTTCCTGATCTGCTGCGTGGCGCTGGTGCTGTTGTCGATCTACCCCTGGCTATCGCTGGGCCTGCTCAAGTAGTTTTTCCAACCTGGAGTCCTTGCCATGACCTTTCGTCAGATCTCCCGCCGCTCCTTCGTCGCCGGCAGCGCCGCTGCCGCCTCGCTTGCCTTCAGCCCCGTGCTGCGCGCACAGGCCAAGGAATTCCGCATCGGCCTCATCACACCGGCCGGCCACTCGTGGAACCGCGCCGCCGTGGCCTTCGGCGAGACGCTCAAGAAGGAAACCGGCGGCCGCCTGTCGGCCACGGTGTTCCACTCGGGCCAGCTGGGCAACGAGTCGGCCATGATGCAGCAGCTGCAGTCCGGCGCGCTGGACATGGGCTGGATCCAAGCGGCCGAACTCGGCTCGCGCGTGGCCACCGTGGCCGCGATCAACGCGCCCTACCTGGTGCGCTCCACCGCGGGCGTGTCCAGGCTGGTCAAGACGCCTGCCGCCCTCAAGCTGCTCGACGTGCTGCCGCGCGAGACGGGCTGCATCGGCCTGGGCTGGGGCATCACCGGCATGCGCTCGGTGTTCTCCACCAAGGACCTGAACAGCTCGGCCGACCTCAAGGGCCTGAAGCTGCGCATCAACCCCACGCCGGTCTACCGCGACTTCTACCAGTCGATGGGCGCCGCGCCCACGCCGATCCCCACGCCCCAGGTGTTCGACGCGATGGCCAACGGCCAGGTCGATGCCTTGGAGGCCGACATCGAGTTCTCGTGGAATGCGCGCTTCGACAAGGTGTCCAAGGTGATGCTGCAGATGAACGCGCTGTTCATGCCGTTCGCGCCGCTGGTCTCGGGCCGCGTCTGGGCCTCGCTGCCGGACAAGGACAAGGAACTCATCCGCGAGCAGGTTGCCAGGTCGCTCGACGCGCAGATCGCCGAGATCGCCGGCACCGAGCCCGGCCTGCTGGAGAAATTCAAGGCCAGCGGCATCGCCATGAAGACCGAGCCCGCCGCGAACGTGGAGGCCAGCATCAAGGCCTTCGACGCCATCTGGCTGCCCAAGGCCCCCGCGATCGCCGAGCTGCGCGCCACCGGCGCCAAGCTCTGAATTCCACCACCCCATCTCAACCACCAGGAGGCAAACCATGAGCCCCAAAGTCAGCTGGCAGGGCGTGTTCCCCGCCGTCACCACCCAGTTCCGCGAAGACATGTCGGTCGACGTGGACGCCACCGCCAAGGTGATGGACGCCTTGATCGCCGACGGTGTGTCGGGCCTGATCGTCTGCGGCACCGTGGGCGAGAACTGCTCGCTCTCGACCCAGGAGAAGATCGCCATCATGGAAGCCGGCCGCGCCGTGGCCAAGGGCCGCGTGCCCGTGATCTGCGGCATCGCCGAGTTCACGACGGCCTTCGCCGTGGAGACCGCCAAGGAGGCCGCGCGCATCGGCGTGGACGGCATCATGGTCATGCCCGCGCTGCTCTACTCGTCCAAGCCGCACGAGACCGCGGCGCACTTTCGCACCGTGTCCAAGGCCACCGACCTGCCGGTGATGGTCTACAACAACCCGCCGATCTACAAGAACGACGTGACGCCGGACATCCTGGCCACGCTGGCCGATTGCGAGACCATCGTCTGCTTCAAGGACAGCTCGGGCGACACGCGCCGCTTCATCGACACGCGCAACATGGTCGGCGACCGCTTCGTGCTGTTCGCGGGCCTGGACGACGTGGTGGTCGAGAGCGTGGCCATGGGCGCCGTCGGCTGGGTCTCGGGCATGTCCAACGCCTTTCCCAAGGAGGGCGAGACCCTGTTCCGCCTGGCCAAGGCCCGGCGCTTCGACGAGCTGATGCCGCTGTACGAGTGGTTCATGCCGCTGCTGCACCTGGACGCGCGGCCCGACCTGGTGCAGTGCATCAAGCTGTGCGAGCACATCATGGGCCGCGGCACCTTCCGCACCCGCCCGCCGCGGCTGGAGCTGCCGGCGGCGGACAAGCTGCACGTGGAGACCATCATGAAGAAGGCCCTGGACAACCGGCCGGCGCTGCCGGACGTGGGGATCGCCAGGGGTTGAGCCCCCGCGTTCCCTGCCCCGGTCAGCGGCTCCGGCGGCGTGCTGCGCCGGCCAGGCCCAGGCCGGCCAGAACCAGGGCCAGCGTGGCGGGCTCGGGCACTTCGCCCGCGGCCTGGAAGCTGAAGTCGTCCATCACGTAGAACGCGTGCAGGTTGCTGGACACCACCACGGCATCGATGGCGCCGGTCCAGCCGCTGGCCAGGAAGGCCGGCGTGTCGGACATGCCCAGCGTGCCGGAACTGCCGACCAGCGCGCCGGCCAGGTACAGGTCGAAACGCACCTGGGCCTCGCCGTAGCCGGCGAACCAGGCGCCGTCGAACACGGTCGGCGCCAGGAAGCGGATGGTGCTCGTGGCGTCCGTGCCGTCCCAGCCCATGACGATGCGGCCGTCGCCCGAATGCGCCGTGAACGGCGACTCCGGCGCCGTGAAGACCGACCAGCTGCTGCCCGACCAGTCCAGGCCGCCGTAGTTCGTCGGCACGGCCGCATAGCCGTCGGGGCCCACGATGTCGTCGAAGCTCAGCACGGCGGCCGAGGCGAAAGATGTGCACAGCGCCAGGGCCGTGCCGGCGATCACGCCGCGAAGGAAGGAATGCATGTCGTTGCTCCGAAGGTGGTTCAGCGCAGGCCTTGGCCCAGCGCGGGATCGCTGACGGTGTGCCGGCCGGTCTCGACACGGCCGGCGAAGCGCCGCAGGTAGTCGGGCTGGCCCGAGACCGTGGCGCTGAAGTCGTACCAGTGGTCGTTGCCTGCCACCGGCAGCCGCACGGCGAGTTCGCTGCGCGGCGCCAGCGTGTGGCTCTGGCCCAGCGCCGCGTAGGCGTTCGCAGCCAGCAGGAACGTGCACGGCGCCGTGCCGGTGTTGACGAGGCGCAGCACGAGCTCGCCCGTGGCCGCGTCGCAGCGCACGTGCACGTCGGGCCGCGGCTGGCCGGCCGCGATCGCGCGCAGTGCGCTGCCGGTGAAGTGGCGGTGGTAGCCGTTGGGGCCCAGCACCCACAGGTCGTAGGCGCCCCCCACGGCGGGCGTCCAGAGGTCCGACAGCGACTTGCCCGGCTCCACCATGTAGCGGCGCGGCACGGCAGCGAGGTCCTTGCGGTCGTAGACATGGAACACCGCGGCCTGGCGGCCCGTGTTGGCGAAGTCCAGCGCCACGCGCACGGCCGCCATGGTGGCGCCGGGCTGCACCGTGCAGGTCGTCGCCAGCTCATAGGGCAGCGCGCGCGAGGGGCGCGTACCGCTCGCCTGCACCGGGAACTGCTGCGACGCCGGCGGCGCGATTTGCGCGAGCCGCTGCTGGGCCGCGCGCAGCGCATCGGCCTGGCCTTTGTCCTTGCGGCCCTGCAGCACCGGCAGCGCCTCGCTGTTGGGCGTGGCGAAGTTGAAGGCGCTGGTCAGGTCGCCGCAGACGGCGCGGCGGAAGGGGCTGATGTTGGGCTCGGCCACACCGAAGCGCGCCTCCAGGAAGCGGATCACCGAGGTGTGGTCGAACACCTGCGAGTTGACCCAGCCGCCGCGGCTCCAGGGCGAGATCACGTACATCGGCACGCGCGGTCCGGGGCCATAGACGCGGCCGTCCGGCGCGGGCTGCCGGGTGCTGCCGGCCGGGCGCGGGTGCGTGTAGTACTCGGGCGCCAGGTCGCTTGGGGGCAGCGTGGTCTTGCCCGCGTAGCCGCCCTTGCCGTCCGGCGACGGGGCCGAGGGCGAGGGCACGTGGTCGAAGTAACCGTCGTTCTCGTCGAAGTTGACGATCAGCACGGTCTTGCTCCAGACCTCGGGGTTGGCGGTCAGCGCGTCCAGCACCTCTTGCAGGAACCAGGCACCCTGCACGGGGCTCGACGGGCCGGGGTGCTCGCAGTAGATCGACGGCGCGTTCATCCACGACACCTGGGGCAGCCGGCCCTCGCGGATGTCGCGCTTGAAGGCGTCCAGGTACTGCTCGGGCTGCGTGCCCGGCAGCGTGTTGGCGATGCCCTTGTACAGCGGGTTGTTGGCGTTGTCGGTGGCCGCGTCGTAGGCGTGGTAGGGCACGGCCTGGCCGGTGTTGGTGTAGGGCCGGCCCGGCGAGCCGCCGCTGGACACGGGGTAGCCCGAGGCGATGTTGGCACGCTTGAACTGGCGGAACGCGCCCAGCATGTTGTCGCCCCACTCGTCGGGCATGTTCTGGTAGCTGATCCAGCGCACGCCGGCGGCCTCCAGGCGTTCGGCGTACGTGGTCCAGGTGTAGCCGGTGTTCACGCCGCTGGCCAGGCCGTCGATGGCGTCCCACTCGTTGGTGACGAAGGCCGTGCCGGTGGGCACCGCGCCGTTGGTGCCGGTCAGGAAGAAGGAACGGTTGGCGTCGGTGCCGGTGTGCATGGCGCAGTGGTAGGCGTCGCACAGCGTGAAGGCGTTGGCCAGC
Organism: Pseudorhodoferax sp. Leaf274; assembly: GCF_001422445.1. Classification (GTDB taxonomy): domain Bacteria; phylum Pseudomonadota; class Gammaproteobacteria; order Burkholderiales; family Burkholderiaceae_C; genus Pseudorhodoferax. The sequence continues at coordinate 88,861 of NZ_LMNA01000025.1, read as the reverse complement.
GCGAAGGGGAACGGGATCTCGTTCTCCTTGAAGTAGCCCATCGAGATGGTGTTCTTGTAGCGCGGCCATTGGTCCATGCGGCCGTTGTCCCAGGCCTGCTGGCTGTCGTTCCAGTCGTGCGGCGTGCCGCTCACGCGCTGGGCGTTGCCGGCGTTGCCGTCCAGGTGGAACGGCATGACCACGTTGCCGTTGGCCAGGCGCTGCTGCCAGACGTTGCGGCCCTCGGGCAGCGGGATCGGGAAGCGGTCGCCGAAGCCGCGCACGCCGGCCAGCGTGCCGAAGTAGTGGTCGAAGGCGCGGTTCTCCTGCATCAGGATCACCACGTGCTCGACGTCGCGGATGGTGCCGGTGGCGTTGTGGGCCGGGATGGCCAGCGCGCGCTGGATCGCCGGTGGGAAGGCTGCATAGGTCGCGGCGGCGATGCCCGCATGGGCACTGCCGCGCAGGAAGCTGCGTCGTGAGGTCATGGCTGTCGTGTGAGGTGGGGACGGCGCGCGCGTGCGCGGCTGCCTGCCGCTGGTGCGCACCGTGCCAGCGTAGGCCGCGTGCGTGACGCGGCCATGACCTCCCACAGCGAAGCGGCATTGCGCCGCCTGCCTCAAGGCGCCTGATGTTCAGTCGTCCTCGCTGGCGGCGATGCCAGGGAACAGCACCTCGGTGAAACCGAAACGCGTGAAGTCGCGCACGCGCATCGGGTAGAGCTTGCCGATCAGGTGGTCGCACTCGTGCTGCACCACGCGGGCGTGGAAGCCATCGACCGTGCGGTCGATGGCGTCGCCATACTGGTCGAAGCCGGTGTAGCGGATCTTCGACCAGCGCGGCACCACGCCGCGCAGGCCGGGCACGGACAGGCAGCCCTCCCAGTCCTCTTCCTCGTCGGCCGACAAGGGCGTGATGACGGGGTTGCACAGCACCGTGATGGGCACCAGCGGCCGGTCCGGGTAGCGCGGGTTGCGGTCGTTGCTGCCGAAGATCACGAGTTGCATGTCCACACCGATCTGCGGCGCCGCCAGGCCCGCGCCGTTGACGGCGTGCATGGTGTCGAACAGGTCGGACACGAGCAGGTGCAGCGCGTCGGAGTCGAAGGATTCGGCGGGCACGGGCTGGGCGATGCGCAGCAGGCGCGGATCGCCCATCTTGAGGATGTCGCGGACGGTCATGGCTTCTCCTGCGGCAGCAGTTCCAGCATGCCGGCCTCGTCCAGCACCGCGATGCCCAGCGCCTGGGCCTTCTCCAGCTTGCTGCCGGCTTCCTCGCCCGCCACCACGTAGTCGGTCTTCTTGGACACCGAGCCTGCCACCTTGGCGCCGGCTGCTTCCAGCATCTCCTTTGCCGCGTCGCGCGACAGCGTGGGCAGCGTGCCGGTCAGCACAAAGGTCTTGCCGGCCAGGGGCAGCGGCACGCGCTGCGCGGCCAGGCCTTCGGATTCGGGCCAGTGCACGCCGGCCGCGCGCAGTTGCTCGACCACCTCGCGGTTGTGCGGCTGCTCGAAGAAGGTGCGCAGGCTCTGGGCGACGATGGGGCCGACGTCGTTGACCTCGAGCAGTTGCTCCAGCGTCGCGTCCATGATGGGGTCGAGCCGGCCGAAGTGCTTGGCCAGGTCCTTGGCTGTGGACTCGCCGATGTGGCGGATGCCCAGTGCGTAGAGGAAACGGCCCAGCGTGGTGTTCTTGCTGTCTTCGAGCGCCTGCACCAGGTTCATGGCGCTCTTGTCGGCCATGCGTTCGAGCATCGAAAGCTTGCCCACGCCCAGCTTGTAGAGCTCGGGCAGCGTGCGGATCAGGCCGCCGTCGACGAGCTGGTCCACGAGCTTGTCGCCCAGGCCCTCGATGTCCATGGCGCGCCGGCCCGCGAAGTGCAAAAGCGCCTGCTTGCGCTGGGCAGGGCAGAACAGGCCGCCCGAGCAGCGGTGGTTCACGCCGTCGGGCTCGCGCACCACGGCGCTGCCGCAGACCGGGCACCGGCGTGGCATGCGGAAGTTGGGCACGTAGCCCTCGCGCGGGCCCGGCACCACGCCCACCACCTCGGGGATCACGTCGCCAGCCCGCCGCACGACCACGCGGTCGCCCACGCGCACGCGCTTGCGCCGGATCTCGAACAGGTTGTGCAGCGTGGCGTTGCTGACGGTGGTGCCGCCCACGAACACGGGCTCGAGCTTGGCCACCGGTGTGAGCTTGCCGGTGCGGCCGACCTGGATCTCGATGCCGTTGAGCCGTGTGATCTGCTCCTGCGCCGGGTACTTGTGGGCCACGGCCCAGCGCGGCTCGCGCGACTTGAAGCCCAGTTGCTGCTGCAGGCCCCGGTCGTCGACCTTGTAGACCACGCCATCGATGTCGAACGGCAGGCTGTCGCGCGCGGCCGCGATCAGCGCGTGGAAATCGGCCAGTCCCTGGGCGCCCTGCACCACCTGGCGGTCGTTGTTGACGGGCACGCCCATGGCACCCAGCGCGTCGAGCGTGGCCGAATGCGTGGCCGGGGCATCCCAGCCCTGCACCTCGCCCAGGCCATAGGCGAAGAAGCTCAGCGGCCTTTGTTGCGCGATGCCTGCGTCGAGCTGGCGCACCACGCCCGCGGCCGCGTTGCGCGGGTTCACGAAGGTCTTGCCGCCGCTCTCGCGCTGGCGTTCGTTCAAGGCCTCGAAGTCGTCGCGCCGCATGAAGACCTCGCCGCGCACCTCCAGCACCGGCACGTTGCCGTGCTTGAGGTAGTTGGGGATGGACTTGATCGTGCGGATGGTGTGCGTCACATCCTCGCCGGTCTCGCCGTCGCCACGCGTGGCGGCCTGCACGAGCTCGCCCTGCTCGTAGCGCAGGTTGATGGCCAGGCCGTCGAACTTGAGCTCGGCGGCGTAGGCCAGCGCCAGCGCGTCGTCGGCCAGCTTCAATGCGTTGCGCACGCTGGTGTCGAACTTGAGCGCGCCGGCCGGCGTGGTGTCGGTCTCGGTCTTGATCGACAGCATGGGCACGGCGTGCCTGACAGGGTTCAAGCCCTCCAGCACCGCGCCGATCACGCGCTGCGTCGGCGAATCGGGCGTGACGAGTTCGGGCCAGGCCGCTTCCAGTGCTTCGAGCTGCTGGTAGAGCCGGTCGTACTCGGCGTCGGGTACCTCCGGATCGTCCTGCACGTAGTAGCGGTGCGCATAGCGGCGCAGCAGCGTCTTGAGCTGCTGTGCCTGTGCCCGTTGTTCGGCCGGGGCCATCAGCTGAATAGGCGGCGCGCCAGCGCCGAGCCCGCCGACAGTTCGCGCGTGTCCAGCGTGTCGTAGAGCTGTTCGAGCTCGGAGCCGATCACGTCCATGGCCTCGCGCGTGAGCGGGCGCGCCGCGTCGTCGGTGACCACGCCGTCCATGGCCTGGGCCAGCGCCATGGCGGCTTCGCGCAGGCGCACGAAGGGCTGCTCGGCGCGTTCGACCTGGGGCACGTCCAGCGTCAGCGTCACGCTGCGGATGGCGGCCTGGTCGGGGTCTTCGGCCAGCGCGGCCTGGGAGTCGAAGGCCAGGCCCAGCAACGGCGGCAGGCCTGGCGTCTCCGAGGGCAGCACCATGCGCCCGGGGATCATGCCGGCCACGAAGCCCAGGCGCGCGGCGTTCTGGTGCAGGTAGCCCGGGCTCCAGGCCGCGTGCAGTGCGCGCAGCGTGAAGCTGAGCTGCGCATCGTGGCTGCTGGCGAACTGGTCCAGTTCGCGCGCCCGCGCCACCTCTTCGCGCATCTCCGGGAACTCGGGCGCGCCGTTCATGGCGTCGGCAAAGGCCTGGGCCTTCATGACGAATTCGGAGAACTCGATCTCGTTGAGCGCGCCCGTGCGGTTGGCCAGCTGCACGCCGGCCTGCAAGGCGTCGTAGCGCTGGCCGGCCAGGGGCGCCTCCCACTGGCCGCCCGCCGCGTTGCGGCCTTCCACGGCAAAGGGCTTGCTGCCCACGCGGCGCGTGGCCGGCAGCGCGGCCAACACGGCATCGCCCGACACGGGGCCTTCCAACGCCACGGGCGCGATCACGTCGATCAACGGGTCCAGCGTGGCGCGGCGTTCGGGTGCGGCCGGCAGCGGCAGGCTGGTGTCGTCGAACCCGGGCTCGCGGCGTTCGCCGTCGGCTGGGTCCTCGGTGGCCGCCGGCGCGGCGACGATGGGATCGGGGCGGCGCGGCGCATTGCGGCGCGACGACCAGGCGCTGTGCGCCACGACGCCGGCCAGCACGATGCCGCCCGCCACGGCCAGGCCGATCTGCAGCGTGCTGCTCATCGGATTCCTCTTGTTCTGGGTTGGATGTTGTTCAGGACTCGGCCATGGACAGGGCCGATTCCATGTCGACCGCCACGATCCGCGAGACGCCCTGCTCCTGCATGGTCACGCCGATCAACTGCTGCGCCATCTCCATGGCGATCTTGTTGTGGCTGATGAACAGGAACTGGGTCTCGCGGCTCATGGCGCTCACGAGTTTGGCATAGCGCTCGGTGTTGGCGTCGTCCAGCGGCGCGTCCACCTCGTCGAGCAGGCAGAACGGCGCGGGGTTGAGCTGGAAGATCGCAAACACGAGCGCGATGGCTGTCAGCGCCTTCTCGCCGCCGGACAGCAGGTGGATGGTCTGGTTCTTCTTGCCGGGCGGCTGGGCGATCACCTGCACGCCCGAATCCAGGATCTCGTCGCCCGTGATGACCAGGCGCGCATTGCCGCCGCCGAACAGCTCGGGGAACATGCGGCCGAAGTGGCCGTTGACGGTGTCGAAGGTGCCCGACAGCAGCTCGCGCGTCTCGTTGTCGATCTTGCGGATCGCGTCTTCGAGCGTGGTCATGGCTTCGGTCAAGTCGGCAGTCTGCGCGTCCAGGAACTGCTTGCGCTCGCGCGCCGCGGTGAGTTCGTCCAGCGCCGCGAGGTTGACGGCGCCCAGCGCGACGATCTCGCGGTGCAGCCGGTCGATCTCGGTCTGCAGGCCCGACAGGCGCACGTTTCCTTCGGTGATGGACTGGGCCAGTTGGGCCATGTCGACGCCCGCGTCGGCCAAGTGCTGGCTGTACTGCTCCAGGCCCAGGCGCGCGGCCTGCTCCTTGAGCTGGAATTCCATGATGCGCTGGCGCAGCGGGTCGAGTTCGCGTTCGAGCTTGAGACGGCGTTCGTCGCTGGCGCGCAGGCGCTGCGTGAGGTCGTCGTATTCGCTGCGCTGTGCGCCGAGCGCGGCTTCGCGTTCGAGCTTGAGGCCGAGCGCGTTCTGCAGCCCGGCCTGGGCGGCGGCATCCGACAGCCGCGCCAGTTCCTCGCGTGCGCGCTCTTCCTCGCCCACGAGCGAGCCGGCCTGCTGCTCGGCCATCGCAATGGCGCGCGACAACTCGTCACGGCGCGCGCCCAGGCTGCGGTGCGCGAACTGCGCCTCCTGCGCCTGCCGCTCCAGCCCGCGCTGCTGCTCGCGCGATTCGGCCAGCCGGCGCTGCGACTCGATCACGCGCTCGTCGAGCTGGGCATGGCGTTCCTGGCTGTCGGCCAGCTGCATGTCCAGTTCCTCGAAGCGGGCTTCTGCCGTGATGCGGCGCTCCTGCAGGTCTTCGAGCTGCGCATCGACCTCAGCCAGGTCACCGCTGAGCTGTTCGTTGCGGGCGCGGGTCTGCTCGGCCAACTGCTGCAGCCGCAGCGTCTCGACCTGCAGGGCATGGGCACTGCTCTGCGTTTCGGCGGCCTCGCGGCGCGCGCCGACCAGGCGCTGCGAGGCATCGGCGTAGGCGGCTTCGGCGCGCACCAGCGCGCTGCGCGACTCCTCGCCGATCAGCGCCTGGGCGCGCAGTTGCTTGTCCAGGTTTTCGATCTCCTGCGCGCGGGCCAGCAGGCCGGCCTGCTCGGAATCCTGTGCGAAGAAGCTCACGCTGTGGGCACCGACCGCATGGCCGGCGCGCACGTAGATGGTTTCGCCGGGCTGCAGCTGGCTGCGCTGGGCCAGGGCCTCCTCGAAGCTCTGCGCCGTGTAGCAGCCGTGCAGCCATTCGGCGAACAGCGCGCGTTGCGCGGCATCGCCCAGGCGCAGCAGGTCGGCCAGGCGTGGCAGGCGGGCTGCGTCCTGCGCCACGGGGTTGCCCGGCGGGCTGTAGAACGCCAGCTTGGCCGGCGGGCCGTCGGCGCCCTGCTGGCCCAGGAAGCCCTTGACGCTGTCCAGCCGCGAGATCTCCAGCGCACCGAGGCGTTCGCGCAGCGCAGCCTCCAGCGCGTTCTCCCAGCCCTGCTCGATGTGGATGCGGCTCCAGATGCCCTGCAGGCCGTCCAGCCCGTGGCGGGCCAGCCAGGGCGTGAGCTTGCCGTCGGTGCGTACCTTCTCCTGCAGCGCCTTGAGCGCCTCGGCGCGTGCCGACAGGTCGGCTTCCCGTGCGGACTCGGTGTTGACGGCCTGCTGGCGCGTGCGACGGTCTTCGTCCAGCTGCGGCACGCTGTCCTGCAGTTCCTGCAGCCGCGCATCGGCGATGCCGGCCGCCTCCTGGGCCTGTTCCAGCTGCTCCTGCAGCTGGGCCAGGCGCGCCTCGTCAGGCACCGCCAGCGCGCGCTGGTCGGTGACCAGGCGTTCACGCCGCTGGTTGAGCTGGCGCGACTGCTCCTCGATGCTGCGCTGCTCGGCCGCCAGGACCTGGATCTGCTGCTGCACCTGGCCGACGCTGGTGCGCTGCTCGTTGGCGCGAGACTGCGCCTGGTTCAGCGCGTCCTCCAGCTCGGGCAGGCGCATGGCCTGTTCCTCGACCTGGGCGGCCAGCAGCTCGGCGGCCTCCTCGGCCTGTTCGCCCTGGCCGGACAGCGTCTCGATCTCTTCCAGCGCGTCTTCCTTGCGCGTGGCCCACTGGCCAATCTGTTCCTTGAGCGTGGCGAGGCGTTGTTCCACGCGCTGGCGGCCTTCGACCACGAAGCGGATCTCGCTCTCCAGCCGGCCCACCTCGGCACTGGCCTCGTACAGCTTGCCCTGGGCCTGGTTGACCAGGTCGCCCGCCGCGTAGTGGGCCTGGCGCACGGTCTCGAGTTCCGCCTCGACATGGCGCAGGTCCGCCACGCGCGCCTCCAGCGCAGTCTGTGCATTCGCCACCTCGGCCAGGATGCGCGCCTGGTCGACCTCGCTGTCGGCCCGCTTGAGGAACCACAGCTGGTGCTGCTTGAGGGTGGCGCTGGCCTGCAGCGCGTGGTAGCGCTGCGCCACCTCGGCCTGTTTCTCGAGCTTGTCGAGGTTGGCGTTGAGCTCGCGCAGGATGTCCTCGACGCGGGTCAGGTTCTCGCGGGTGTCCGACAGCCGGTTCTCGGTCTCGCGCCGGCGCTCCTTGTACTTGGAGACACCGGCCGCCTCCTCGAGGAACAGCCGCAGCTCCTCGGGCTTGGACTCGATGATGCGGCTGATCGTGCCCTGCCCGATGATGGCGTAGGCGCGCGGTCCCAGCCCCGTGCCCAGGAACACGTCCTGCACGTCGCGCCGGCGTACCGGCTGGTTGTTGATGTAGTAGCTGCTGGTGCCGTCGCGTGTCAGCACGCGCTTGACGGCGATCTCGCCGAACTGCGACCACTGGCCGCCGGCACGGTGGTCGGCGTTGTCGAACACCAGCTCCACGCTGGCGCGGCTGGCCGGTTTGCGCAGGTTCGTGCCGTTGAAGATCACGTCCTGCATGGACTCGCCGCGCAGCTCGCTGGCCTTGCTCTCGCCCAGCACCCAGCGCACCGCGTCCATGATGTTGGACTTGCCGCAGCCATTCGGCCCCACGACGCCCACCAGTTGCCCCGGCAGAAGGAAGTTCGTGGGCTCGACGAAGGACTTGAAGCCGGCCAGCTTGATGGAGTTGAGGCGCAAGGGATTCTTTGATGAGGAGAACGGCGGCAAAACCGCCAGCCACCCCCGCCGTGCCGCTTCGGCAGAACGCCTGTGCCGCCACGCCGGCCGGTGGCGACGGAGTTTATCTGAGCCACTTCCGGCCCTGCAGCTGCCCGGCCACCGCACAAACAACGATGCCCGGCAAGCGCGAGCCTGCCGGGCATCGGGTGGGGCCAGCCAACAGCGTGGCCGGCCCGGTCGCGACAAGGATTACTTCGCCAGCTTGCGGCGGCGAGCCGCCAGGCCGAGCAGGCCCAGGCCCACCAGGGCGACCGAAGCAGGTTCGGGAACCTCGGTCACTTGGGTCTGGCTCGTGAACGTGCCAGAGCCGCTGGTCTTGATCGCCGCGGGATCGGAGGCGTCGATGGTGGTCGCCGTGGTCGAGAACCTGAAGTCCGCGCCGCGGGTCATCGCATTGGTATCGAAGTAGCTGGCTGCCAGGCCGTTCACGACGTCCAGCAAACCGGTGCCGTTCACGCCCACCACGTCCACGCCGGAACCCACGATGATGCCCGTCAGCGACGTGCCTGCGTGGCCCTGGAGGCCCAGCCACAGGGCGCGGGTGTTGTCCAGGTAGTTCACATACACGTTGACCCAGCCACCCGTGTACGTCCGCGTGGTCGTGTCGGCGTCCGGATCGGTCGTCGAGTTGGCCAGGTTGAAACCGCCGAACTCATACGTCAGCGTGCAATTGGTGCAAAAGCCCGTGCTGGAATTGATTCGGGTGATCTGGCCGAAACCCGTGACGGCATAGGGCGAGCTGTTGCCGATCGTCTGGTAGACGTCGTCCGATCTGCTCGTGAAATCGATCGGGGAACCGTTCTGGCCAATGGCCGCGGTGTCCCAGGTGACGCCACCCACGCTGACCACCGCAGCCTGCGAAGTCGCAAGCGTTGCGAGAAGTGCTGCGCCGAAGAGAGTGCTTTTCAACATGTTCATGTTTGTCCTCAGTGTGTTGATCAGAAGGCGCTTTTTCTTGCCTTCGCCTTCACACTAAGCACATCGCATGCCATGTAAGATTAGCAGCTCAAGCTATTGATTTGAATAAGAAAAATTTAAAGGCCGACCCACCCGGACACATGTGTGTAAATTTTGGTGACAAATGTGTGTGAATTATTTCACGCTGCTCAGCGGTAGCGCCCAGGCGAGAGGATTCCGTTCGGATCCAGGCAATCGTGCAGCCGGGCATGGAAGGCACGGGCCGTGTCCTGCAGGCCCACCACCGTCGACATGCCGCCGATGCCCACGCGGTACGGGAAATAGCCAGCCGCGCGCCCGGCCTGCACGAGTTCGGCGTAGCAGGCCTTGGCGGCCGCCACAGCCTGCGGGTCGTCGCGCTTGAAGACGATGGGCACGGTGCTGTCCACCAGCTTGTCGCTCAGCGTCGTGAAGGTGATGAGCGGCTCGATGCCGTGCCGGGCAGTGACCTCGTGCACCATCTTCACGTAGCTGCGCATCGTGGCCGGGCGCATCGGCACCAGCGGCGCATACCAGATCAATCCGCTGCCGTCGCGTGCGGGGTCGCGGAATGCGCCGCGGGGCGGATTGGGATTGCGCCAGTAGGCCAGAGGCAGCGCCGTCTCGTTGGGGCGGCCGGCCACCAGCTCCAGCGACAGGGCCAGCGTCTGCGCCGTGCTGCCGATGCGTTCGCCCAGCCCGCCCGGCAGCCGCGCCGCGGCCCTGGCAAGCGTCTTGGCCGTGGCCGGCGTGAGGAAGATGAGCCGGCTCGCAATACCGGCCAGCGCGCGCTTGATCTCCTTTTGCGCGGCTGCGACCACGCCCTTGGTGCCATACAGCGTGCCGAAGCCCGTCCACGGGAAGATCTGGTATTGCCCCCCGAGTTCGGAGATGACCTGGGCCGGGATCAGCCCGTCGACGAGCCGGCCCTCGGGGTACGGTGCCGACATGGCCAGCACGCGGTGCTGGTTCATGAGGTTGATGGCGCCGACCGTGCCTGGCAGCTTGGACAGCACGGTGCGGATCGCGGCCGCCGCCGCCTCCAGCAGGCTGTCGTCCTTCAGGCTGAACAAGCAGACCTTGACGCACTCCGGCCGCTTGGCCAGCACGATGCTCATCTTGGTCACGATGCCGAACGCGCTCTGCGTGAACAGGCCGACCGAGTACGGGCCGATGCCGTACTTGAACAGGCGGGCAATCTCCTCCCCGCCCGCCTCGTGCATGGCCGTGCGGTAGATCGAGCCGTCGGCCAGCACCGCCTCGACGTCGGTGACGGCGGCGAAGTGGTCCGTGATCGGCGTCACGCCGTAGCCGCGCTCCAGTGCGTTGGACAGCAGGCTGCAGGTCGGCCCCGCGCCTGTCACCGGCACCAGGAAGGGGTGCTGCCCCGCGTCCAGGAAGTCCGACAGCATGCCCTGCGTCACGCCCGGCTCCACCGTGACGACGCCAAACTCGGCGTCGAAGTGCAGGATCTTGCGCAGCCCGCCCAGGTCGATCAGCACGCTGCCGTTGCCAGGCGGCAGCGATGTGCCGTAGCCCCAGTTGCGGCCGGTGCTGATGGGGTGCACCGGCACCTTGTACTGTTGCGCGATGCGCATCACTTCGGGCAGCAGGCCGCTGTCCAGAATGCGCAGCGCAGCCGGTATCACGCGCTCGTTGGCTGCCGTGTCCGCGCCGTATGCGTCCTGCGCCTGCTCCGCGTCTAGCACCTGCTCCGCACCGAGGAGCTGTCTCCATGCCATGACTGCCGCGTCGATGTCCATCGCCCTGCTCCAGCTACGTGAATACGGGCATGTTAAGCACTTCAATGCACCCCACGCATCACTGGCCAGAGCGCGGCGATGGAACTGTCTCGAAATCAGACCAGTGGTCGCAGCCTGCTGTCTGTTTGAGCCGCTGAGCGCAACAAACTCCAGATGGCCTGGATGCGCGCCACCGAGCGGTTTTCCTTGGGCATCGAGATCCAGAAGGTGCGCACAAACTGCGCCTGCTCGGGCAGCACGGCGCACAGGCGGGCATCGCCATCGGCCAGGAAGGCCGGCAGCACGCCGATGCCCGCCCCCTGCGCAACGGCCTGGTGCTGGGCCAGCACGCTGGTGCTGCGCAATGCATAGCGCTGCGGGCGGCACAGTTCGGCCAGGTAGCGCAGCTCCTTGCTGAACAGCAGGTCGTCGATGTAGCTGATGAAGCTGTGCTGCGGCAGGTCGTCGCGGCTGCGGATGGGCGGGTGTTGCGCCAGATAGGCGGGCGAGGCATACAGCCGCAGCACGTAGTCGCACAACCGGGCTGCCACCGCGTTGCCGCGCACCGGCCGCTCCAGCGAGACCACGATGTCGGCCTCGCGCTGCGACAGGTTGACGTTGCGCGGCAGCGGCAGCAGGTCGATCACCAACTGCGGGTGTGCCTGTGCGAAGCGCGCCAGCACGGGCGCCAGCACCACGGTGCCGAAGCCCTCGGTCGCCCCCACGCGCACCACGCCCGACAGTTCGCCGTCGCGCGCCGGCCCGGCGCCCAGAACGGACAGGCTGGCCACTTCCATGGCCTCCACCTGCGGCAGCAGCCGCCGGCCGGCCTCGCTGACCAGGTATTCGCCGCCCGAACGCGTGAACAGCGGCGCGCCCACCAGCTGCTCCAGCGCGCGGATGCGCCGCGACACCGTGGTGTGCTGCACGTCCAGACGCCGCGCGGCCGCGCTGAGCTTGCGCGTGCGCGCCAGCTCGAGGAAATAGCGCAGGTGGTCCCAGTCCATGGCCCGCGAGTATTGTGCAAATTTGCAGAGTCGCACAGCCTGGTTTGCTATTGCAGATGGAAATTTGCACAGGTAGCATGGCCGGCGATCCCCAAACCAATACCCGGAGACCTGCCATGTCCGCACTTCCCAAGTCCGAACCCGCCGTGCCCACCGTCAAGCTGCTCATCGACGGCCAATTCATCGAGTCGCGCAGCACCGAGTGGCGCGACATCGTCAACCCCGCCACGCAGGAGGTGCTGGCCCGCGTGCCCTTCGCCACCGCGGCCGAGATCGACGCCGCCGTCGCATCGGCCAAGACCGCCTTCAAGACCTGGCGCAAGACGGCCATCGGCGCGCGTGCGCGCATCTTCTTGAAGTACCAGCAGCTGATCCGCGAGAACATGGCCGAACTGGCCGCGATCCTCACGGCCGAACAGGGCAAGACCCTGCCCGATGCCGAAGGCGACGTGTTCCGCGGCCTCGAAGTGGTCGAGCACGCCGCCAGCATCGGCAACCTGCAGCTGGGCGAGCTGGCCAACAACGTGGCCAACGGCGTTGACACCTACACCGTGCTGCAGCCGCTGGGCGTGTGCGCCGGCATCACGCCTTTCAACTTCCCGGCCATGATCCCGCTGTGGATGTTCCCGATGGCCATTGCCACCGGCAACACCTTCGTGCTCAAGCCCTCCGAGCAGGACCCGATGGTCACCATGCGCCTGTGCGAACTGGCGCTGCAGGCCGGCATTCCGCCCGGCGTGCTGAACGTGGTGCACGGTGGCGAAGCCGCCGTCAACGCGATCTGCGACCACCCGGACATCAAGGCCATCAGCTTCGTCGGTTCGACCAAGGTCGGCACCCACGTCTACAACCGCGCCACGCTGGCCGGCAAGCGCGCCCAATGCATGATGGGCGCGAAGAACCACGCCATCGTGATGCCCGACGCCAACAAGGAGCAGACGCTCAACGCACTGGCCGGTGCGGCCTTCGGCGCCGCGGGCCAGCGCTGCATGGCGGTCTCGGTCGCCGTGCTGGTCGGCGAGGCGCGCAACTGGATCCCCGACCTCGTGGAGAAGGCCAAGACGCTCAAGATCGGCGCCGGCACCGAGAAGGGTGTCGATGTCGGCCCGCTGGTCTCCTGCGCGGCGTACGACCGTGTCAACGGCCTGATCGAGCGCGGCCTGGCGGACGGCGCCACGCTGGACCTGGACGGCCGCAAGCCCACCGTGCCCGGCTACGAGAAGGGCAACTTCGTCGGGCCGACGGTGTTCTCGAACGTCAAACCCGGCATGGCCATCTACGACCAGGAAATCTTCGGCCCGGTGATCTGCCTGGCCGGCGCCGAGACCATCGACGAGGCCATCGAACTCATCAACAGCAACCCCAACGGCAACGGCACGGCGATCTTCACGCAGTCCGGCGCGGCCGCGCGCCGCTTCCAGGAAGACATCGACGTCGGCCAGATCGGCATCAACGTGCCGATCCCGGTGCCGGTGCCGCTGTTCTCGTTCTCGGGTTCGCGCGCCTCCAAGCTCGGCGACCTGGGGCCGTATGGCAAGCAGGTGATCCTGTTCTACACGCAGACCAAGACCATCACCGAGCGCTGGTTCGACGACAGCACGGTCTCGCAAGGCGTCAACACCACGATCAGCTTGAAGTAAGTTCGGGTCCATGGACTTCGAACTCTCCGAGGATCAACAGGCCTTCGCCGACACCGCCCGGGAATTCGCCACGCACGAGCTGGCGCCGCATGCGGCGCAGTGGGACCGCGAGCAGACCTTCCCGCGGGACGCCATCGGCAAGGCCGGCGACCTGGGCTTTTGCGGCCTGTATGCGCCCGAGCACATCGGCGGCCTGGCGCTGCCGCGGCTGGACGCCGCGCTGGTGTTCGAACAGATGGCGGCCGTGGACCCCTCCACCACGGCGTTCATCACCATCCACAACATGGCGACCTGGATGCTGGGCACCTGGGCCACGCCAGCGGTGTGCGAGCGCTGGGGCGCCGACCTCACGAGCGGCCGCAAGCTCGCCTCCTACTGCCTGACCGAACCCGGCGCAGGCTCGGACGCCGGCAACCTCAAGACGCGGGCCGAACTGCAGGGCAATGAGTACGTCATCAACGGCGGCAAGGCCTTCATCTCCGGCGCGGGTGCCACCGACGTGCTGGTGCTGATGGCGCGCACCGGCGGTGGCGGCGCAGGCGGCATCTCGGCCTTCGCCGTGCCGGCCGACGCCCCGGGCATCAGCTACGGCAAGAAGGAACACAAGATGGGCTGGAACAGCCAGCCCACGCGCACCATCGCGTTCGACAACGTGCGCATCCCGGCCGACCACCTGCTCGGCGCGGAAGGCGAAGGCTTTCGCATCGCCATGAAGGGGCTGGACGGCGGGCGCATCAACATCGCCACCTGCTCGGTCGGCGCAGCCCAGGGCGCGCTGGACGCAGCCCGCCGCTACCTGCACGAGCGCCAGCAGTTCGGCAAGCCGCTGGCCAGCTTCCAGGCGCTGCAGTTCAAGCTGGCCGACATGGCGACCGAACTGGTCGCCGCACGCCAGATGGTGCGCCTGGCCGCCAGCAAGCTGGACGCCGGCCACCGGGACGCCAGCACCTACTGCGCCATGGCCAAGCGCTTCGCCACCGATGCGGGCTTCAACGTCTGCAACGACGCGCTGCAACTGCACGGCGGCTATGGCTACCTGGGCGAATTCCCGCTGGAGCGGCTGGTGCGCGACACGCGCGTGCACCAGATCCTCGAAGGCACGAACGAAATCATGCGCCTCATCGTGGCGCGCAAACTGCTGGAAAGCGACGTGGACATCCGATGACTGAAGCCGTAGTCCTGTTCGATGAAATCAAGGCCGAGGGTGGCCGGCGCTTCGGCGTGGCCACGCTGAACGCCCCGGCCTCGCTCAATTCGCTGTCGGTCGACATGGTGCGGCTGCTCACGCCCCAGCTGCGCACCTGGGCCGCAGACGCGCGCATCGCCGGCGTGCTGCTCGATGCGGCCGGCGAAAAGGCTTTCTGCGCCGGCGGCGACCTGCGCCAGCTGTACCAGACGCTGCTGGACTGCGGCCCGGCGCGCAACGCCTATGCCGAGCGCTTCTTCGGCGAAGAGTACGAACTCGACTACCTCATCCACACCTTCCCCAAGCCCTTCCTGTGCTGGGGCCACGGCATCGTGATGGGCGGCGGCATCGGCCTCTTGGCGGGCGCATCGCACCGCGTGGTGACGCCCAGGAGCCGGCTGGCCATGCCCGAGATCAACATCGGCCTGTACCCCGACGTGGGCGGCAGCTGGTTCCTGCGCCGCATGCCGGGCCGCACGGGGCTGTTCCTGGCCCTCACGGCCGCCAACTTCAACGCCAACGACGCGCTGTTCGTGGGCCAGGCCGACCACCTCGTGCCGCACGAGCGCAAGGCCCAGGTGCTGCAGCGCATCGCCTCCACGGCGTGGAGCGGCCACGAGCAGGCCGACCGCGCCCTGCTCTCGCGCATCCTGATCGATGCTGGCGAAGGTGCAGAAGCGCCTGCATCCAAGCTGCGCGAGCACTTCGACACGATCAACCGGCTCATGGCCGGAGAAGACCTCCACGACATCGCCGCGCGGCTGGCAGCCCTGCAGAGCGACGACCCCTGGCTGCAGGGCGCGGCCCAAGCGTTCGCCAAGGGCGCGCCCAGCTCGGCCGCCGTGAGTTTCGCGCTGTGGCAGCGCGTGCCGCGCATGTCGCTGGCCGAGGTGTTCCGGCTCGAGTACTGGGCTTCGCTGGGCTTTTGCGCGCACAAGGATTTCGCCGAAGGCATCCGCGCCGTGCTGGTCGACAAGGACCGCAACCCGAAGTGGAGCCCGGCCAGCCTGGCCGAGATCACACCGGCCTTCGTCGAGGACCACCTGCGCCCGCGCGGCGAGATGGCGCCCGAGCTCGTAGGCCTCGTCTGAACATTCAATCGACGGAGACAAGCACATGAAGATCGCATTCATCGGCCTCGGCAACATGGGCGGCCCCATGGCCATGAACCTGCACAAGGCCGGCCACCAGGTCAGCGGGTTCGACCTCTCGGAAGCCGCGTGCAAGAAGTACGCGGCCGACGGCCTGGCCATCGCCGAGACCGCCGCCGCCACGCTGGACGGCGCCGAAGTCGTCATCAGCATGTTGCCGGCCAGCCAGCACGTGGAGGCGTTGTATCTGGGTCGAAACGGAGAAGAGGGCCTGATCGGCAAGATCGCGCCCGGCACGCTGGTGATCGACAGCAGCACGATCGCTGCCGCGAGTTCGCGCAAGGTGGCCGAAGCCGGCGCCGCGCGCGGCATTGCCGTGCTCGACGCGCCGGTCTCCGGCGGCACCGGCGGCGCCATCGCGGGCACGCTGACCTTCATGGTCGGCGGCAGCACCGCCGACCTGGAACGCGCCCGTCCGCTGCTGGAGAAGATGGGCGCCAACATCTTCCACGCCGGCGACGCCGGTGCCGGCCAGACCGCCAAGATCTGCAACAACATGCTGCTGGGCATCCTCATGATCGGCACCTCGGAGGCGCTGGCACTGGGCGTGGCCAACGGGCTGGACCCCAAGGTGCTGTCCGAGATCATGCGGCGCAGCTCGGGTGGCAACTGGGCGCTGGAGAAGTACAACCCGATGCCGGGCGTGATGGAGACATCGCCTGCGTCCAAGGGCTATGCCGGCGGCTTCGGCACCGACCTGATGCTCAAGGACCTGGGCCTGGCGCAGGAGAACGCCGCTGCGGTGAAAGCGGCCACGCCGCTGGGCGGCCTGGCGCGCAACCTCTACGCCGCCCACAGCCTGGCGGGCCACGGCGCGCTGGATTTCTCCAGCGTGCTCAAGCTGCTGCAGAAAGGCTGAGCGCCGCCACCAGTCGCTCGGGCTGCACCGGCTTGAACAGGCAGGGCAGACCGCTGGCGCGGATCGCGGCGATGCGCTCGGGCGCGGTCTCGCCCGTCACGAGCAGGCAGCGCATGGACGGCAGGCTGCGGCGCACGTCCACCAAGAAGTCCAGCCCGCTCTCGCTGCCCGGCAGGCGGAAATCGGCCACCACGGTGTTGATCTCCGGATGCTGCTGCAGTGCCAGCCGCGCGGCCGGCGCGTCTGTCGCCACGCGCACCTGGCAGCCCTGCATGCCGAGCCAGGCCGCCATGGCCATGGCGCTGTCGGCCTCGTCGTCGAGCACGAGCACGTGGTCCGGCAGCCGGCCATGGGCCAGCGCGTGCGGCAGCGGCAGCCCGGCGGCTGCGACCGGCGGCACGCCACGCACCAGCACGCTGAAGCAGGTGCCCCGGCCCGGGCGCGACCGCAACTGCACCGGATGCTGCAGCAGCGCAGACAGCCGCCGCACGATGGACAGGCCCAGCCCCAGCCCCTGGGCCCGGTCGCGCTGTGGATTGCCCACCTGGTAGAACTCCTCGAACACTTGGGCCTGCTGGGCCGGCGCGATGCCGATGCCGGTGTCCAGGACCTCGAAACGCACGGCCTGGCCGCCATCGGGCAGGCGCGCCGGCCGTGCCGCCACCAGCACGCCGCCCTGCTCCGTGTACTTGATGGCGTTGTCCAGCAGGTTGCCGAGCAGGCGCTCGAGCAGCAACCGGTCGCTGGCCACGTGCAGGTTTCCCGGCGCGCGGATGCGCAGGCGCAGGCCCTTTTCCTGCGCGCGGCCGCCGTAGGTGTTCTGCAGCGAGACGAACAGGGCATGCACGCCCAGCGTCTCGATGCGCGGCTGCACGGCGCCGGCGTCCAGCCGCGACACGTCCAGCATGCCGTCCAGCGAGGTGCCGAGCATGCGCACCGAGTGCGCCAGGCGCGCCACCGTCTCGCGCTGCGGCGCCTGCGCCAGCGCATGCTCCAGCACGGCCGTGAACAGCGACACCGCGTGCAGCGGCTGGCGCAGGTCGTGGCTGGCCGAGGCCAGGAAGCGCGTCTTCTCGCGGCTGCCGGCCTCCACGCGATCGACCTGCTCCGCAAGGCGCAGCGCCAGGTCTTCGCGGTCGAAGCGCACCTGCAGCGAATCGACCAGCAGGTCCACTTGCTGCGCCGTCCACTTGATCAGCGTGGAGCTGTATTGCGTGAGCGCCAGCGCCATGATCCAGCCGATCAGCCCGCCCGACCAGGCCAGCGCCAGCACCAGGCCGATCATGGCCGGCACGACGAAGGCGGCCACCGTCTGCCGGTGCGAGCTCAGCACCGCGGCCGCGCTGGACACCATGCCGACGATGAACACCGCCATGAGCGCCATGGACGCCGTGTCGCCACGCCGCATCAGCAGCCAGGGCGCCAGCGCCCACGCGCTGCCCAGCATCCAGAGCAGCCGGGTCTGGCGGTGCAGTTCCGGGCCCAGTTCGGCGTCGGGCACCGGCCCGCGCGCGAGCAGGCGGCGCGTGTGGGTGTAGCGCAGCGCCTGCACCGCATGCACGAGCACGGCCCAGGCCAGCACGCGGGGCGATGGCCCCAGCGCGTAGAACAACGCCCACAGCGCGAGCGCGTACAGCGCGGCCGCGATGGACGCGGCCAGGCTGAACTTCTGCAGCAGCAGTTCCAGCTGGGCGCGCCGCACCGGGCGCATGGCGTCGGCGCCGCGCTGGGCATCGACCAGTTCCTCGTGCAGCAGCAGGCGCCGCCATGCAGGGGCCTTGGGCGCGGGCAGGACGGCATTCATGGAGGCACCCTGGGTCCTGGACCCCGTCCCGCCAGGCGGGCGCAGGCCGGCACGGGGCGGCCCGATGCCGCGCTCATGTCGGGAACATCCCCAGCAGCTCGGCGCGCGAACGCACGTTGAAGCCCAGGAAGATGGACGACACGCAGTTCTTCACCGTGCCCAGCGTCAGGCCGGTCTCCAGTGCAATGGCCTGGTTGTCCAGGCCGGCCAGCAGCAGCTCGAGCACCTGCACCTGGCGCGGGCTCAGCCCCAGGCCCTGGGCCGTGCGCACCGCGGCCGAGCCCGGTGCCTGCGCCGACGCCGCCGCCTGCGGCTCGGCATGCTGGCGCAGCACTTCGACCCAGGCGTCCATGGCGCCCGCATCGGCCGACTTGCTGATGTAGGCGCGCGCGCCCAGTCGCATGGCCTCCTCGCGGATGCGCAGGTCCTGCGCGCCGCTGAGCACCACCACGGGCACGCCGGGATGGTCGCGCCGCAGGATGCGCAGGCCCGCGAAGCCCTTGGCGTCGGGCAGTTGCAGGTCCAGCAGCACCAGGGCGATGGTGCCCTGCGCCGTGGCCAGGCGGGCCAGCCCCTGCTCCAGCGTGCCGGCTTCGTCCACGTCGTAGCAGGCCGAGAACTGCTGCATGACCAGGGTGCGCACGCCCATGCGCACCAGGGCGTGGTCGTCGATCACGAGCAGGCGCCGGACGCCGCAAGCGGCCAGGGGTTCCGTCACTGGAGCAGACATATGGCGCGGAACATACCAACAAGCCCTGCGGCTGACCAGCGCCGTGTGCCCGCGGCGGTGACCGGGGTCATGGCTGCGCCGGTGCGGATGGCCGCCCCGATAATCGCGCCCCATGAATCCCCTGCTCGCCCGCCTGCAGCCCTACCCGTTCGAACGGCTGCGCCAGTTGTTTTCCGGCGTCACGCCGCCGCCGGGGCTGCGCCCGATCAGCCTGGGCATCGGCGAACCCAAGCACCCCACGCCCGATTTCATCCAGGCCGCGCTGGCCGGCGCCCTGCACGACGGCCTGGCCGGCTACCCGCCCACGGCGGGCACGCCCGAACTGCGCGCGGCGTTCACGGGCTGGCTGCAGCGCCGCTACGGCCTGGCGCTGGACGCCGCCACCCAGGTGCTGCCGGTGAACGGCTCCCGCGAGGCCTTGTTCGCGTTCGCGCAGACCGTGGTCGATCCGACGCGGGCCAAGACCCTACCGGCGCCGGGCCGCCCCAAGGCGGGCGACACCCCCTCGGGGGGCAGCGACGCACACGAAGTGGCGAGCGGGGGGGCTCCGTTGGTCGTCTGCCCCAATCCGTTCTACCAGATCTACGAAGGCGCGGCCTTGCTGGCCGGCGCCCAGCCGTACTACGTCCCGAGCGACCCGGCGCGCAACTTTGCGGTCGATTGGGACAGCGTGCCCGCCGACGTCTGGGCCCGCACGCAGCTGCTCTACGTCTGCTCGCCCGGCAACCCCACCGGCGCGGTGATGCCGCTGGAAGAATGGCGCAAGCTGTTCGAGCTGTCGGACCGCCATGGCTTCGTGATCGCCTCCGACGAGTGCTACAGCGAGATCTTCTTCGGCGACGCACCGCCGCTGGGCGGCCTGGAAGCCGCGGCGCAGCTGGGTCGCAGCGACCTGCGCAACATCGTGGCGTTCACGAGCCTGTCCAAGCGCAGCAACGTGCCGGGCATGCGCTCGGGCTTCGTCGCCGGCGATGCCGCGCTGATCAGGCAATACCTGCTGTACCGCACCTACCACGGCAGCGCCATGAGCCCGGTGGTGCAGACCGCGTCCATCGCGGCCTGGAACGACGAGGTGCATGTCCAGGCCAACCGCGCCATGTACCGCGAGAAGTTCGCGGCCGTCACGCCGCTGCTCGCCGAGGTCATGGACGTGCGCCTGCCCGACGCGGCCTTCTACCTGTGGGCCGGCGTGCCGCTGCGCCCGGGCGAGCCGGCCGAGGGCAGCGATGCGCGCTTCGCCCGCGAACTGCTCGCTCAATACAATGTGACGGTCCTGCCCGGCAGCTATCTCGCACGCGAGGCCGCTGGCTTCAATCCCGGCCAGGGACGCGTGCGCATGGCCCTGGTGGCCGAGACCGCCGAATGCGTGGAAGCCGCGCAGCGCATCGTTCAATTCATCCAATCGAGACCGCAAACAGCATGAGCCAACAGCTTCAAACCACCATCGACAACGCCTGGGAGAACCGCGCCAGCCTGTCGCCCCAGTCCGCCCCCAAGGAGGTGCAGGACGCCGTCGAGCACGTGATCGCCGAACTCAACAACGGCAAGCTGCGCGTGGCCACCCGCGAAGGCGTGGGCCAGTGGACGGTGCACCAGTGGATCAAGAAGGCCGTGCTGCTGTCCTTCCGCCTGAAGGACAACGAGGTCGTCCAGGCCGGCCAGTTGGGCTTCTACGACAAGGTGCCCACCAAGTTCGCCCACCTGTCGGCCGACGAGATGAAGGCCACCGGCGTGCGCGTGGTGCCGCCGGCCGTGGCGCGCCGCGGCAGCTTCATCGCCAAGGGCGCGATCCTGATGCCGAGCTACGTGAACATCGGCGCCTACGTCGACGAGGGCACGATGGTCGACACCTGGGCCACCGTGGGCAGCTGCGCCCAGGTCGGCAAGAACGTGCACCTGTCCGGCGGCGTGGGCCTGGGCGGCGTGCTGGAGCCGCTGCAGGCCAACCCGACCATCATCGAGGACAACTGCTTCATCGGCGCGCGTTCCGAAGTGGTCGAGGGCGTGATCGTCGAAGAGAACTCGGTGCTGGGCATGGGCGTGTACATCGGCCAGAGCACGCCGATCTTCAAGCGCGACACCGGCGAGATCGTCTACGGCCGCGTGCCTGCCGGCAGCGTGGTCATCAGCGGCGCGCTGCACAAGAAGACGGCCAACGGCACCGACTACTCGACCTACGCCGCCGTCATCGTCAAGACGGTCGACGCGCAGACCCGCGCCAAAACCAGCCTGAACGACCTGCTGCGCGACTGAGCGCACCACACGGAGGCCAGCCCATGAGTACGATGGAACGCATCCTGCGCCTGATGCAGGAGAAAAAAGCCTCCGACCTGTTCCTGTCGGCCAATGCACCGGCGCAGCTCAAGATCAACGGGCTGACGGTGCCGATCAACAGCCAGGTGCTGCCCTTCGATGCGCCCGTCAAGCTGCTGGCCGAGGTGATGTCGGCGCAGCAGATCCAGGAGCTCGACCGCACCGGCGAGCTCAACGCCGCGGTGTCGCTCAGCGGCGTCGGGCGGTTCCGCGTCAGCGCCATGCGCCAGCGTGGCAGCTACGCGGTGGTGGTGCGCTACATCAACACCGAGATCCCGACGCTGGAATCGCTCAACGTGCCGCCGGTGCTGGCCGACCTGGTGCAGCGCCGGCGCGGCCTGCTGCTCGTGGTCGGGGCCACGGGCGCCGGCAAGACGACGACGCTGGCGGCCATGATGGACCACCGCAACGAGCGCCAGAGCGGGCACATCCTGACCATCGAGGAGCCGATCGAGTTCCTGTTCAAGAACAAGAAGTCCATCGTCAACCAGCGCGAGATCGGCACCGACACGCAGTCGCTGCAGGTGGCGCTCAAGAACGCGCTGCGCCAGGCACCCGACGTGATCCTGATCGGCGAGATCCGCGACCGCGAGACCATGTCGGCCGCCATCGCCTACGCCCAGACCGGCCACCTGTGCCTGGCCACGCTGCACGCCAACAACAGCTACCAGGCGCTCAACCGCATCCTGAACTTCTACCCGGTCGAGGTGCGGCCCACCATGCTGGGCGACCTGGGCGCGGTGCTGCAGGCCGTGGTGTCGCAGCGCCTGCTGCGCACGGTGCGCGGCGAGCGCGTGCCGGCCGTCGAGATCCTCATGAACACCGCGCTGGTGTCCGAGATGATCGAGCAAGGCGACTTCTCTGGCGTCAAGGAGGCCATGGAGAAGTCCATCGCCGAAGGCTCGCAGACCTTCGAGGCCGATATCGCGCGGCTCATCACCGAAGGCGTGATCGAGCGCCAGGAGGGCCTGAGCCACGCCGATTCGGCCACCAACCTGATGTGGCGGCTGCAGAACGACTTCACGCGCGGCGCCATGGCCCAGGCGCCCGCCGAGCCGGACGACGAACCTTCGTTCACCGAGATCACGCTGGACGTGAAGACTTGACCCCATGCATAGCACCCTGCGCCTGGCCGAACAGCTGATCGCCCAGCCCTCCATCACCCCCGAAGACGGCCAATGCCAGGCCTTGATCGCAGAACGCCTGGCCCCGCTGGGCTTTGCCTGCGAATCCATCGTCAGCGGCCCCGACGACTTCCGCGTGCGCAACCTGTGGGCGCGCCGCGCCGGCAGCGCGGCCACGGCGCGCACGCTGGTCTTCGCCGGGCACACCGACGTGGTGCCCACCGGCCCGCTCGCGCAGTGGACGAGCGACCCGTTCACGCCCACGCACCGCGACGGCCGGCTCTACGGCCGCGGCGCCGCCGACATGAAGACCTCGCTGGCGGCATTCGTCGTCGCCACCGAGGAGTTCCTGGCCGCCACGCCGCAGCCCGCGCTGTCGATCGCACTGCTGCTGACCAGCGACGAGGAAGGCCCGGCGCGCGACGGCACGGTGGTCGTCTGCGAGCGCCTGCGTGCACGCGGCGAGAAGCTGGACTGGTGCATCGTCGGCGAGCCGACCTCGGTCGAGCAGACCGGTGACATGGTCAAGAACGGCCGGCGCGGCACCATGGGCGGCAAGCTCACGGTGCTGGGCATCCAGGGCCACATCGCCTACCCGCAGCTGGCGCGCAACCCGATCCACCAGGCCCTGCCCGTGCTGGCCGAACTGGCCGCCACCGAATGGGACCGCGGCAACGATTTTTTCCAGCCCACCAGCTTTCAGGTCAGCAACATCCACGGCGGCACCGGCGCGAGCAACGTGATCCCGGGCGAGGTGGTGGTCGACTTCAACTTCCGCTTCTGCACCGAGTCCACGGCCGAGGGCCTGCAGCAGCGCGTGCGCGAGGTGCTGGACCGCCACGGCCTGGAGTACCGGCTCGACTGGACCATCGGCGGGCGCCCGTTCCTGACCACGCCCGGCCCGCTGGTCGAGGCCGTGCGCGCGGCCATCGCGGCGGAAACCGGCCTGGCCACCGAACTGTCGACCACGGGCGGCACCAGCGATGGCCGCTTCATCGCCCAGATCTGCCCCGAGGTGATCGAACTCGGCCCGCCCAACGCCACGATCCACAAGATCGACGAGAACGTGCGGGTGGCCGACATCGAGCCGCTCAAGAACATCTACCGCGGCGTGCTGGAGCGGCTGGACCGGTCGCTGCGGTGAGCACGGTCCTGCTGACCATCGAGGCCGCGGCGGCGCGGCTGGAACAGGCGGGCGTCGGCTTTGGCCACGGCACCACCAACGCATTCGACGAGGCCGCCTGGCTGGTGCTGTGGCGCCTGGGCCTGCCGCTGGATACGCTGGACGACGTGGCCGGGCAGCCGGTGGACGCCGACGGCCAGGCCCGAATCGATGCGCTGCTGGACGAGCGCATCGCCAGCCGCAAGCCTGCGGCCTACCTCACGCGCGAAGCCTGGCTGCAGGGCGTGCCCTTCTACGTGGACGAGCGCGCCATCGTGCCGCGCTCCTTCATCGCCGAGCTGCTGGCCGACGGCAGCATCGACCCCTGGCTGGGCGAGCACACGCGCCGCGTGCTCGACCTGTGCACCGGCAACGGCAGCCTGGCGGTGCTGGCCGCCATGGCCTGGCCCGAGGTGCAGGTCGAAGCGGCAGACCTGTCGCCCGAGGCGCTGGCCGTGGCCCGCATCAACGTCGACAAGCACGATCTGGCCGGGCGCATCGCGCTGGTCGAGTCCGATGGCCTGGCCCAGGTGTCCGGCCCGTTCGATCTGGTGCTGTGCAACCCGCCCTACGTGAACAGCGACAGCATGGCCGCCCTGCCGGCCGAGTACCAGGCCGAACCGGCGCTGGCGCTGGCGGGCGGGAAAGACGGGATGGACTTTGTCCGCCGACTGCTGCAGGGGGTTTCTGCGAAAATGTCCCCTTTGGCGGTGTTGGTGCTGGAAATCGGCAATGAGCGCCCCTACTTCGAAGCCGCCTTCCCGGCGCTCGAGGTCGTGTGGCTGGACACCAGCGCTGGCGCTGACCAGGTGCTGCTGGTGACGCGCGAAGCACTCAGCCTCCTTTAATCCTTTCGGTCACCGCAGCGTGGTGATCCTCATCACCATGATCACCCTCAAGAACGTCGTCCTGCGCCGCAGCGCCAAGGTGCTGCTCGACAGCGCCAGCGTCACCATCAACCCCGGCGAGAAGGTCGGTCTGGTCGGCCGCAACGGCGCCGGCAAGTCCACGCTGTTCGCGCTGCTCAACGGCACGCTGCACGAAGACGGCGGCGATTTCTACGTGCCGCCGCAGTGGCGCCTCGCCCAGGTGGCGCAGGACATGCCCGAGACCGCCCAGAGCGCCACCGACTTCGTGATCGAAGGCGACACCACGCTCTTGGCCGCGCAGCAGGAAGTGGCTGCAGCCGAGGCCTCCGACGACGGCGAGCGCATGGCCAATGCCTACATGGCCCTGTACGACGCGGGCTCGGGCGACGCACAGGCGCGCGCGCAGGCGCTGATCCTCGGCCTGGGCTTCAAGACCACCGAGCTCGACAACCCCGTCAACAGCTTCTCGGGCGGCTGGCGCATGCGCCTGCAGCTGGCGCGCGCGCTGATGTGCCCGTCCGACCTGATGCTGCTCGACGAGCCGACCAACCACTTGGACCTGGACGCCCTGGTCTGGCTGGAAGCCTGGCTCAAGCGCTACATGGGCACGCTGCTGGTCATCAGCCATGACCGCGAATTCCTCGACGCCATCACCGACGTGACGGTGCACATCGAGGCCGCCAAGCTCAACCGCTACGGCGGCAACTACACCAAGTTCGAGGACATGCGCGCCGAGAAGATGGAGTTGCAACAGGCCTCGTTCGCCAAGCAGCAGGACAAGATCGCCCACCTGCAGAAGTTCATCAACCGCTTCAAGGCCCAGGCCAGCAAGGCCAAGCAGGCGCAGAGCCGGGTCAAGGCGCTGGACCGCATGGAGAAGATCGCACCGCTGCTGGCCGAGGCCGAGTTCACCTTCGAGTTCAAGGAACCGGCCAACCTGCCCAACCCGATGCTGTCGATGTCGGACGCCACCTTCGGCTACCCGCCGCCGGAAGACGCGCCCGCGGGCGCCGGCCCCACCGTCATCGTGCAGAAGGTCAACAAATCGGTGCTGGCCGGCCAGCGCATCGGCATCCTCGGCGCCAACGGCCAGGGCAAGTCGACGCTGGTCAAGACGGTGGCGCGCGCGCTCAAGCCGATCCAGGGCGAGATCCTCGAAGGCAAGGGCCTGAACATCGGCTACTTCGCGCAACAGGAACTCGACGTGCTGCACCCGGCGGACACGCCGCTGGAGCACATGATCGGCCTGGTCAAGGAGACCACGGCCGCCGGCCGGCTCGCCGGCCAGGGCACGCGCGAGCAGGACCTGCGCAGCTTCCTCGGCACCTTCAACTTCAGCGGCGACATGGTCAAGCAGGCCGTGGGCAGCATGAGCGGCGGCGAGAAGGCGCGCCTGGTGCTGTGCATGATCGTCTGGCAGCGCCCCAACCTGCTGCTGCTCGACGAGCCGACCAACCACCTGGACCTGGCCACCCGCGAGGCACTGGCCATGGCGCTCAACGAGTTCGAAGGCACGGTCATGCTGGTCAGCCACGACCGGGCGCTGCTGCGCTCGGTCTGCGACGAGTTCTGGATGGTCTCGCGCGGCGGCGTGGAGCCGTTCGACGGCGACCTGGACGACTACCAGCGCTATTTGCTCGAGGAATCGAAGCGCCTGCGCGAGGCGCTCAAGGCAGCCCCCGCGCCGAAGGCCGAGGCCACAGCCCCCGCACCCGCCCCTGCCCCCGCCTCGGCGGACCAGCGCAAGCAGGACGCCCAGCGGCGCCAGGAGCAGGCCGAGCGCCTGCGCCCCCTGCGCAAGCAGATCGACAAGCTCGACCGCAGCATGGCGGCGCTGACCGAGGAGAAGGCGGTGCTCGAACAACGCCTCAGCCAGCCGCTCGCACCGGCCGAAATGGCCGAGGCTGGCCGCCGGCTCAAGCAGGTCGGCGAACAGCTCGCCGCGCAGGAAGAAGAGTGGCTGGGCCTGTCGGAACAACTGGAAACTTCCTGACAAGACGGCCGCACCGGCTCAGGTAAATTGCCCGCAGTTTTTCCACTCCAACTGCAAGCACCATGTTTTCCTTGATCGGCACCATCATCGTCGGCTTCATCGTCGGTCTCCTGGCCCGTGCATTGAAGCCCGGCAACGACAAGCTGGGCATCGTCATGACGTCCATCCTCGGCATCGCCGGCTCCCTGCTGGCGAGCTGGGCCGGCCAGAAGATGGGCTGGTATGCCGTGGGCGATCCGGCCGGGTGGATCGCCTCCATCGTCGGCGCCATCGTGCTGCTGGTGATCTACGGAATGGTCAAGGGCAGGTAAGCCGCAGAAGAGCCGCCATGGCAACCGCGCTGGAACTGGCCCAGGGCGACGACCGCCTCGTCGCGGCCGTCCGGCGTGGCCGGCGCCTGTTGCACGGCAAGGCCATGGTGGCGGCTGCCGCCAGCGCCATGCCGGTGCCAGGCCTGGACTGGGCTGTCGACGCGGCCGTTCTTTCGCGCCTGATCCCGGCCGTGAGCGCCGAGTTCGGCCTCACGCCCGAACAGATCGAGCGGCTGGAGCCACGCCAGCGCGACCAGGTGCAAAAAGCCGTCAACATGGTCGGCTCCGTGCTCATCGGCAAGTTCATCACGCGCGACCTCGTGCTCAAGGCCGCCGCCGCGGTGGGCATGCGGCTCACGGCCAAGCAGGCCGCCAAATACGTGCCGTTCGCCGGCCAGGCCATCTCTGCCATGGTCGGATACAGCGCCATCCGTTTCCTCGGCGAAGAACATCTCAAGGACTGCGTGCGCGTCGCGCGCGAGGCACAGCTGGCCTTGCCGGAACCTGCCCCGCGCAAGCGGCTGCTGCTGGGGCGTACTTGAACGTCGCTTCCTGAGCCTCAGTGCCGAAATGGCTTGAGGTCCAGCAGGATGGTGACCGGCTGGCGGTTGGCCGCGCTGCCGGCCACGATGCGGGCCCCGCATTGGCTGGTCTGTCCCGGGCGGCCCTCATAGGCCAGGCGGCGCTGGAAACGCGACGCGTCGCCATCGGACAGGAAGCCCACACGGTGGTCGCCCAAGCGCACTTCGACGCGGCCCCCAACCTCCCTGGGCGCATGCAGGGTCGCCCTGCACAGGGCGCCGATGTCCGCCAGCGCCGCGCGCAGCACGGCCTGGTGGCGCTCCGTGTCGACGATCTCGAAATCGAAGCGGCCCAGCGGCTGCCAGTGGTGCAGCTCGGTGGCCTGCGTGCCGCTGCCGGCGCTGGCGCCGAAATCCGACACGGCCAGCGCATAGAGGTCGCCCATCGGGTCGACGCGTGGCCGGACCCGGCGCCACCACAGCAACAGCACGGCAGCGCCGACCAGGACCATGACCAGTTCAGACATCGGAATTCCCCCTCGCGTGGCTCGCGCATGCCCGCAAAGCCTGGGGTTTTACCGGATTCCGGGCGGCTTGTGCAATGCCGCCCGTCAAGCGTCCGCTTGCTTCAGTTGGACTGCGCCAACTGATCCAGTATTGCGGGGTTTTGCCGGCACATCACATCGCCTGCGGCGATATGAGTGCCGTCCAACTCCGCAAGCGCTGCGCGCCCGCGCCTGCGGCGCGACCGGATCAGTTGGACTGCGCCAACTGATCCAGTATTGCGGGGTTTTCCAGCGTCGAGGTGTCCTGGGTGATGGCTTCGCCCTTGGCGATGGACCGCAGCAGCCGCCGCATGATCTTGCCCGAGCGCGTCTTGGGCAGGTTGTCGCCGAAGCGGATGTCCTTGGGCTTGGCGATGGGGCCGATCTCCTTGGCCACCCAGTCGCGCAGCTCCTTGGCAATCTGCTTGGCCTCTTCGCCGTGCGGGCGCGGGCGCTTGAGCACGACGAAGGCGCAGACCGCCTCGCCCGTGGTCTCGTCGGGCCGGCCGACCACCGCGGCCTCGGCCACGAGGTCGGTCTTGGCCACGAGCGCGGACTCGATCTCCATCGTGCCCATGCGGTGGCCCGAGACGTTCAGCACGTCGTCGATGCGGCCCGTGATGGTGAAGTAGCCCGTCTGCGCGTCGCGGATGGCGCCGTCGCCGGCCAGGTAGTAGCCCTTGAGCTCGGGCGGGTAGTAGCTCTTGACGAAGCGCTCCGCGTCGCCCCAGATGGTGCGGATCATGCCGGGCCAGGGACGCTTGACGACCAGGATGCCGCCATGGCCGTGCGGCACGTCGTTGCCCGTCTCGTCGACGATGGCCGCCGCGATGCCCGGGAACGGCAGCGTGCACGAGCCCGGCACCAGGGTGGTGGCGCCCGGCAGCGGCGTGATCATGTGGCCGCCGGTCTCGGTCTGCCAGAACGTGTCGACGATGGGGCAGCGGCCGCCGCCCACGTGGTGGTGGTACCACTCCCAGGCGGCGGGGTTGATGGGCTCGCCCACCGAGCCCAGGATGCGCAGGCTGGTCAGGTCGTACTGCTTGGGGTGCACCACCTCGTTGCCCTCGGCCGCCTTGATCAGCGAACGGATCGCGGTGGGCGCGGTGTAGAACACCGTCACCTTGTGGTCCTGGATCATCTTCCAGAAGCGGCCCGCGTCCGGGTAGGTCGGCACGCCCTCGAACACGATCTCGGTGGCCCCCAGCGCCAGCGGCCCGTAGGCGATGTAGCTGTGCCCCGTCACCCAGCCGATGTCGGCCGTGCACCAGAACACGTCGTCGTCCTTGAGGTCGAAGGTCCACTTGGTCGTCACCGCGGCCTGCAGCAGGTAGCCGCCGGTGGAGTGCTGCACGCCCTTGGGCTTGCCGGTGGAGCCGGAGGTGTAGAGCAGGAACAAGGGATGCTCCGCCTCCACCCATTCGGGCTCGCAGGTGGAGGGCTGGCCTTCGGTCAGTTCGTCCAGCCACAGGTCGCGCGGCGCCTGGAACGGCACCGCACCGCCGGTGCGGCGGGCCACCAGCACGTTGCGCACGCTCTCGCAGCCGCCCAGGCCGATGGCTTCGTCGACGATGGCCTTGAGCGGCAGCTGCTTGCCGCCGCGCACCTGCTGGTCGGCCGTGATGACGATGGACGCGCCGGTGTCGGCGATGCGGTCGCGCAGCGCCTGCGCCGAGAAGCCGCCGAACACCACGGAATGGATGGCGCCGATGCGCGCGCAGGCCTGCATGGCGGCCACGCCGTCCACCGACATGGAGATGTAGATGACGACGCGGTCGCCCTTCTTCACGCCCAGCGAACGCAGCCCGTTGGCGATGCGGCAGGTGCGCTCGAGCAGTTCGCTGTAGCTCACGCGCGTGACCTGGCCGTCGTCGGCTTCGAAGACCAGGGCGGTCTTGCCGCCCAGGCCGCGCTCGACGTTGCGGTCCAGGCAGTTGTACGAGACGTTCAGCGTGCCGTCGGCGAACCACTTGAAGAACGGCGCCTGGCTGCTGTCCAGCACCTGCGTGAAGGGCGTCTTCCAGCTGATGAACTCGCGCGCCAGGCCGCCCCAGTAGCCGTCGGGATCGGTCTCGGACTCGGCGACCAGCTTGTCGTAGGCCGCACGGCCCGACACATGGGCGTTGCGGGCCAGCTCCGGCGGCGGTGCGTACAGGTCGTTGGTCGGTTCGGTCATCTGGTCTCCTCAGGCACGATGCGGTTGGGATGGGTCGGGGCGATTGCATCACATCGCCCGCCGCTCCGGCCACAAGCATCCCCCAGGAACGTTGCAGGACGGTGCCCCAAACTTAACAAATGTTTGCACGGTGCCACGGCGCCGCGGCAAGGGTTACGCTCGGCCCCTGCGCCATGCCCACCCACGACCCGTCCTCCGAAGCAAGCGCGCCGCTCGCGCGCTACCTGACGCTGCAGGCCGGCCTCGACCTGCTGGACCGCGGCCTGTCCATCTTCGACCGCGACCTCAAGCTCGTGGCCTGGAACCGCGCCTATCTCAAGCTGCTCGACTTTCCCGAGGCCATGGGCTATGTGGGCGCGCCGTTCGAGAGCTTCATCGACTACAACGCCCAGCGCGGCGACTACGGCCCGGGCAATGCGGCCGCGCTCGTGGCCGAGCGGGTGGCAGCGGCGCGCGCGTTCCGTGCGCACGAGATCGAGCGCACGCGGCCGGGCGGCCAGGTGCTGCGCATCCGCGGCGAGCCCGTGCCCGGCCACGGCTTCGTGACGCTGTACTCCGACGTGACGGCCGAGCGCCAGGCCGAAGCCACCATCCGCGCCCACACCGGGCAGCTGGAGGCCCGCGTGGCCGAGCGCACGGCCGAGCTGCAGCGCAGCGAGCAGCGCGTGCGCCTGGTGATGGACTCGATCCCGGCGCTGGTGGGCTTCTTCGATGCCGGCCGCACCTACCGCTACCTGAACCGCGCCTACCAGGAATGGTTCCGCGTCGACACCCGCGTGCCGGCCCAGGTCAGCGCGCGCGCCTTCCTGGGCGACGCGGTCTACGCCGGGGTGCGCCCGCGCGTGCTGCGCGCTTTGCGCGGCCAGGCGCAGAGCTTCGAATACGAACTGCAGACGGCCCAGGGCGACCGCCGCGTCGTGCGCACCTCGCTGGTTCCGGAGCGCGCGGGCGACGGCAGCATCAGCGGATGCTTCGAGCTGACCTTCGACATCACCGAGGAGCGCCGCGCCCAGGTGCTGCTGGCGCGCGCGCACAAGCTCGAATCGCTGACCCACCTGACGGGCGGCCTCGCGCACGACTTCAACAACATCCTGACCGTGGTCATCGGCAACCTGGATGCGCTGGCGCGCAGCCAGCCCGAGGACGGCGCCACGCAGGAATACGTGTTGCCCGCGCTGGGCGCCGCGCGCCGCGGCGCCGAGCTCGTCAAGGGCCTGCTGAGCTTCGCGCGGCGCCAGCCACTGGAGGCGCATTCGGTCAGCGTGGGCGCCCTGCTCGCCACCGTGGCCGGCCTGGTGCGCCGCGTGCTGCCCGAGTCGCTGCAGCTGGCGATCGACGCGGGCAGCGAGCCGCTGTGGACCTGGATCGACCCCACGCTGCTCGAGCAGGCGCTCATCAACATGGTGCTCAATGCGCGCGATGCCTGCGAGGCCAAGGGCGCGCAGGCGCAGATCCGGCTGCGCGCCTGCGCCACGCGCATCGACGCCGCCGCGGCCGCGCCGCTGCAGCTCTCGCCCGGCGATGCCATCCGCATCGACGTGCAGGACAACGGCACCGGCATGGACGCCCACACGCTGGCCCACCTGTTCGAGCCCTTCTTCACCACCAAGCGCGGCGGGCGCGGCACCGGCCTGGGCATGGCCGTGGTCTACGGCTTCATCAAGCAGTCCGGCGGCGCGGTGGACGTGCGCAGCGTGCCAGGCGAAGGCACGACGGTCTCGGTCTGGCTGCCGGCTGCGCAGGCGCCGGCCGAAGCGCCGCGCGCGGCCCGCCCCGCCGCACGCGCCGCGCCGCCCCAGCGTGGCCTGGCCCTGCTTGTGGACGACGACGCCCAGGTGCGGCGCGTGGTCCGGCGCAACCTGCTGGAGCTGGGCTACGTGGTGCTGGAGGCCGAACAGCTGGCCGAAGCACGCAAGCTGCTGGCCGCCACGCCCGACATCGCACTCGTGCTGACCGACCTCGTCATGGCCGGCCCGCTGGACGGCGTGCAGCTGGCCCGGGCCGCGCGCGACGGCCAGTACGCCAAGGCCGTCGTCATCATGACCGGCAACGTGCCGAACGACTGGCCGACGGACGCCGGCAGCCCGCTGCTGCGCAAGCCCTTCACGACGGAACAATTGGCCGCCGCCATCGAACGAGGAGCGACATGAGTGCAGAGACACCCTACCGCGCCGGCAACGACGCCAGCGCCCCGCCCGCGTTGGTCTACGTGATCGAGGACGATGCCGACGTGGCCAGGCTCGTGCTGGCCGCGCTGCGCGATTTCGGCTTCGCCTGCGAGGTGTTCGCCACGGGCGGCGCCGTGCTGCGCCGGCTGCAATTCGAAAAGCCCGACCTGTGCATCGTCGACCTGGGCCTGCCCGACATGGACGGCCTGGACCTCATGCGCCGCATCGCCGCGGCCTCCAGCGCGGGCATGCTGATCCTGACCGGCCGCGGCCACACGGCCGACCGCGTGATGGGCCTGGAGCTGGGCGGCGACGACTACGTGACCAAGCCCTTCGAATCGCGCGAACTCGTGGCGCGCGTGCGCAGCATCCTGCGCCGGCGCGGTGCGGCGGCGGGCACCGCGCCCGGCCAGCGCCGCTATGCGAACTTCCTGGGCTGGCGCATCGACTGCGCGGCCAACGTGCTGCGCGCGCCCGACGGCACCGAGCACCTGCTGGGCACGGCCGAAACCCAGGTGCTGCGCTGCTTCGTCGAGCGGCCGCACCAGATCCTCACGCGCGAGCAGCTCATGGGCGAGCGCGACCTCTCGCCCACCGACCGCACCATCGACGTGCGCATCTCGCGCCTGCGCAAGAAGATCGAACCCGATTCGCACGAGCCCGCCATCATCAAGACCGTCTACGGCGCGGGCTACCTGTTCGCGGCGGATGTCAGCTGGGAGTAAGCGCAATCCGCAGTGCCGTGTGACGAATGGTTGCGGCACCGCCGCAGTGCCGTGCACCAGGTCCAAGATGCCTGCTGGTTTCATTTTCTGGAGACAAGCATGCAAGACGACACGGCCACGGTGGTGGACAGGGTCCAGTCCCACCCCGGCTACCAGGCGCTGCGGCGCAAGCGCAACCGCTTCGGCTGGACACTCACGCTGCTGATGCTGGCCGTGTACTACGGCTACATCGGGCTCATCGCGTTCGACAAGCCATTCCTGGCCCGAGCCATCGGCACCGGCGTCACCAGCATCGGCATCCCGATCGGCCTCGGGGTCATCGTGTTCACCATCGTCATCACGCTGCTCTACATCCGCCGGGCCAACGGCGAGTACGACCGCGAGACCGCCCGGAT
Source organism: Pseudorhodoferax sp. Leaf274 (assembly GCF_001422445.1). Taxonomy (GTDB): domain Bacteria; phylum Pseudomonadota; class Gammaproteobacteria; order Burkholderiales; family Burkholderiaceae_C; genus Pseudorhodoferax. Next base: position 55,670 of record NZ_LMNA01000025.1, on the reverse strand, counting down.
CCTGCAGGACGCCACGCGATGAACACGCGCCGCAACACCCTCTTCGCGCTGGCGCTCGCCGCCTGCGCAGGCCTCGCGCAGGCCGCCGGCGGCGATGTCGGCCAGGTCGCCAAGCAGCCGACCAACTGGATCGCCATCGGCATGTTCTCGGTCTTCGTGCTGGCCACGCTCTGCATCACCAAGTGGGCCGCGGGCCGCACCAAGTCGGCCTCCGACTTCTACACCGCCGGGGGCGGCATCACGGGCTTTCAGAACGGGCTGGCCATCGCGGGCGACTACATGTCGGCCGCGTCATTCCTGGGCATCTCCGCGGCCGTGATGGCCACGGGCTACGACGGGCTGATCTATGCCATCGGCTTCCTCGTGGGCTGGCCCATCCTGACCTTCCTGATGGCCGAGCGGCTGCGCAACCTGGGCAAGTTCACCTTCGCCGACGTAGCGGGCTACCGCTTCAGGCAGGGGCCCATCCGTGCGTTCGCGGCCTCCGGCACGCTGGTGGTCGTGGCCTTCTACCTGATCGCACAGATGGTCGGCGCGGGCCAGCTCATCAAGCTGCTGTTCGGGCTGGACTACTGGGTGGCCGTGGTCATCGTGGGCGTGCTGATGATGGTCTACGTGCTGTTCGGCGGCATGACGGCCACCACCTGGGTGCAGATCATCAAGGCCGTGCTGCTCCTGTCGGGCGTGACCTTCATGGCCATCATGGTGCTGGCGCAGTTCGGCTTCTCGCCCGAGGCGCTGTTCGCCAGGTCGGTCGAGGTGCGCACGCAGATCGCGTCGAACACCGGCAAGACGCCGCAGGAGGCCGCGGCCATCGGGCTGTCCATCATGGGGCCGGGCGGCTTCGTGAAGGACCCGGTCTCGGCCATCTCCTTCGGCATGGCGCTGATGTTCGGCACGGCCGGCCTGCCGCACATCCTGATGCGCTTCTTCACCGTGCCCGACGCCAAGGAGGCGCGCAAGTCGGTGGGCTGGGCCACGGTGTGGATCGGCTACTTCTACCTGCTGATCTTCATCATCGGCTTCGGCGCCATCACGCTGGTGCTGACCAACCCCGAGTTCGCCAACGTGGCGACGGGCGTGATCCATGGCGGCGCGGGCGCCTCCAACATGGCGGCGGTGCTGGTGGCCAAGTCGGTCGGTGGCAACGTGTTCTACGGCTTTATCTCGGCGGTGGCGTTCGCCACCATCCTCGCGGTGGTGGCCGGGCTCACGCTGTCGGGCGCCTCGGCCGTCTCGCACGACCTGTATGCCACGCTGCTCAAGAAGGGCCATGCCGACAGCAAGGCCGAACTGCGCGTCTCGCGCATCACCACCATCGCCCTGGGCATCGTGGCCGTGGTGCTGGGCATCGCGTTCGAGAAGCAGAACATCGCGTTCATGGTCTCGCTGGCCTTCGCCGTGGCGGCCTCGGCCAACTTCCCGGTGCTGTTCCTCTCGATCATGTGGAAGGACTGCACCACGCGCGGCGCGGTGGTCGGCGGCTTCCTGGGTTTGGCCTCGTCGGTCGGCCTGACGGTGCTGTCGCCTTCGGTGTGGGAGGCCACCCTGGGCCATCCGGTGGGTTCGGCGCCTTTCCCCTACGCATCGCCCGCGCTGTTCTCGATGGCCATCGGCTTCGTGGGCATCTGGTTGTTCTCCGTCACCGACAAGAGCCGCCAGGCCGCCAAGGAGCGCGCGCTGTTCGCTGCGCAGCAGGTGCGCTCGGAGACCGGGCTGGGCGCCTCGGCCGCATCGGCGCACTGACGCACCCCTGTGCCCTTTCGCCTTGACGGCCACCCTGCGGTGGCCGTTTTTACTGGCAGCGACAGATCTTCTACAGTCGTCCGACCCCACACTGCCGCAGCCGCGGCACCGCCCTGCCCCCAGGAGAAACGCACCATGACCATCGACTGGAACGCCTTCACCCCGCATGCCGCGCTGGCCGGCGGCGTGCTGATCGGCCTGGCGGCCACCATCTTCGTGCTGTTCAACGGCCGCATCGCGGGCATCAGCGGCATCCTGGGCGGCCTGCTGCGCCCGTCCGCGGGCGGCGTCGGCTGGCGGCTGGCCTTCCTGGCCGGACTGGTCGCAGCGCCGCTGGCCTATGCGCTGGCCGCGGCAGTACCCCGGCCGCAGATCGATGCCGGCTGGGGTGCGCTGGTGGCGGCCGGATTGCTGGTCGGCATCGGCACGCGCTACGGCGCCGGCTGCACCAGCGGCCATGGGGTCTGCGGGCTGTCGCGCCTGTCGCCACGCGCGCTGGTGGCCACGCTGGCCTTCATGGGCGCGGGCTTTGCCACCGTGTACGTCGTCCGCCACCTGCTGGGCACCTGAGACGCACGCGATGCCGCTCGTCACCGCCCTGCTCGCTGGCCTGGTCTTCGGCCTGGGCCTGATCGTCTCCGGCATGGCCGACCCGGCCAAGGTGCTGGGCTTCCTCGACCTCGCCGGCGCCTGGGACCCCTCGCTGGCGCTGGTGATGGCCGGTGCCATCGCCGTCGGCCTGGTGGGCTTCACGCTCGCCCGGCGCCGTGCCCGCAGCCTGCTCGGGCTGCCGATGCAGCTGCCCCAGGGCCGCGGCATCGACCGGCGCCTGGTGCTGGGCGGCCTGCTGTTCGGCATCGGCTGGGGCGTGGCCGGCTTCTGCCCCGGCCCGGCCCTGGTGGCGCTCGGCATGGGCGAGGTGAAGGCGGCCGTGTTCGTGGGCGCCATGCTGGCCGGCATGGGCATCTTCGAGTGGCTGGAGCGGCGCGCGCGCCGGTGACGGCTGCCCCTGCCGCCACAGCAGGGAACGCAATGGCCCATACCTGATGCTGGAAGTACGGCGCGGTTGGCCGCGGGCGCAAGCGCGCACCGGCCCCGCTGGAACCGGCGGTCGGCAGCTCAGGGCGCCTGGTGCAGCACCAGCGGCAGCACCGCCGCGGCCCCCGCCTCGCGCAGCAGCACCGCGGCCACCGTCATGGTCCAGCCGCTGCGGTAGCGCATGTCGACCAGCAGCACCGGGCCCGGCGGCACTTCCACGCCGGGCCGCAGCGCCAGCGCCCGGTTCAGCGCCGCCACCTTGGCGCCCGATGCGAGGTCGGCATCCGGCCCTTGCGGCAAGGGCCCGGCCAGGCGCAAGGCTTCCAGTACCGGCAGGCGCCCCCGCTGCGCCACATGCGCGGCCACGGAGGCCACCAGCCGCGGGTGCGTGGCCGAGGGCATGGGCACCACGGCCACCGGCCGCGCCCCCCAGCTGCGCCCCCAGCGGGCAAGCACGTCCACCACGCCGCCGAGCACCTCCGGCGGCGCCTCGGCATCGGCGGCTGCGAACAGCGGCAGCAGCGCGTCGGCCCAGCCGGGATCGTCGGCGAAGGCCAGCGCGCGGCCTTCGCTGCAGCCCGCGATGCGGCCCTTGCGCGCGCCGCCGGCGGGCCAGAGCTTGCGCGGCGCGATCACCACGTCCTGCCCGCGCGCGTGGGCGCGCGCCGCCTCCACACGTGCGGCGCCGGGATGCGCGCCGGGCTCCGGCAGGCGGCCGGTGCACACGCTGCAGCGGCCGCAGTCGCTGGGCGCGGGGTCGTCCAGCGCTTCCTGCAAGAAGCGCATGAGGCAGCCCTGCCCCGCCGCGAACGCGCGCATCAGGCCGGCCTCGCGCGCACGCACCGCGCCCAGCGCCTGCCAGCGCTGGGCGTCGAAGGTCCAGGGCCGGCCGGTCGGCGCCCAGGCCGAGCCCTCGCGCTGCACCACCTCTTCCACCGCCAGGATCTTGAGCAGGCCTTCGAGCCGGCCGCGCCGGATGCCGGTGCTGTTCTCCAGCGCCACCAAGCCCTGCGGCCCGCCCGCCAGCGCGCCCAGGATCTGGCCCACGCGCTTCTCGTCCGGCACGCCGGCGGTGGCGAAGTAGGCCCAGATGCGCTCGTCCGTCTCGGCCGGAAGCAGCACGGCCACCGCATCGTCCAGCGCGCGGCCGGCGCGGCCGACCTGCTGGTAGTAGGCCACGGGCGACGAGGGCGAGCCGACGTGGATGCAGAAGGCCAGGTCGGGTTTGTCGTAGCCCATGCCCAGCGCGGACGTGGCGACCACGGCCTTGAGCGCGTTGCGGCGCAGGGCGTCCTCGATCTGCTGGCGCGCGGCGGTCTCCAGCCCGCCGTGGTAGGCCGCCACGTCGAAGCCGCAGGACTGCAGGAAGCCGGCGATGCGCTCGGTGTCGGCCACCGTCAGCGCGTAGACGATGCCCGAGCCGGCGAAGGTGGCCAGCGCATCGGCCACCCAGGCCAGCCGCTCCAGCGGCCCCAGACCCGGCACCACGGCCAGGCGCAGGGAGGAGCGCGCGAGCGAGCCGCGGAAGGTCTGCGTGTCCGGCCCCAGCTGGCGCGCGATGTCCTCGGTCACGCGCTGGTTGGCCGTGGCGGTGGTGGCCAGCACCGGCGTGCCGGCCGCGATGCCCAGCAGCGTCCTGGACAGGCGCTGGTAGTCGGGCCGGAAGTCGAAGCCCCAGTCGGAAATGCAGTGCGCCTCGTCGATCACCACCAGCCCCGCGCTGGCCAGCAACTGCGGCAGGCGCCGCGCGAAGCCGGGGTTGCCCAGGCGCTCGGGCGACACGAGCAGCACGTCGAGCCGGTCGTCGGCAATGTCGGCGAAGACCGTGTCCCAGTCGTCCAGGTTGGTGGAGTTGATGGTGGCCGCGCGCAGCCCGGCACGCGCGGCCGCGTCGACCTGGTCGCGCATCAGCGCCAGCAGCGGCGAGACGATCAGCGTGGGGCCTTTGCCGCTGGCGCGCAGGGCGGAGGTCGCGGCCCAGTAGACGGCCGACTTGCCCCAGCCGGTGGCCTGCACCACGAGCACGCGGGCGTGGTGCTCGACCAGCGCGGCGACGGCCGCCGTCTGGTCGTCGCGCGGGTGCGCGGCGGGCCCGGCCATGGCGGCGAGGACCTGGCGCAGGTGGGTGTCGGCGAGGCCCATGGCGGCGGCGGAAGTGACGAGGTTGGCGAGTGCCGATGGTAGTCCCGCAGGGGTCGACGAAGCCACCGTCCCGCCCTTCGGAGCCCACGCCAGCGGTGCGCGCCAGCATCCCCGGCCAGCGTGGGACTGCCGCTGGCATGCCGATGGATGCCGCGCAGCACGCGAGGCATCGGGTTAACCCTCGATCGTTGCGGGCTTCGTAAGCATTCGCAACGGGGCTTCATTGATCGGCCACGAGCGGCCCGTTACCTTCGCTGCCGAGACACTGGCAACGATGCATGCAGGGGCGCATCGGGCCAACCCGCCTCGACACGCCGCACCGCGGCCCACCCACAGGAGACTCGGACATGATCATCTACGGAACCGCGCTGCTCGCGGCCTGCCACCTGCTGGGGATCTTCCTCGGCGACCTGCTGGGCCATGCGCTCGGCGTCAAGACCAACGTGGGCGGCGTCGGCATCGCGATGATGCTGTTGATCTTTGCGCGCATCTACATGGCGCGCAAAGGCATCCTGCCCAAGCTCACCGAATTGGGCGTGGAGTATTGGGGCGCGATGTACATCCCCGTCGTCGTGGCCATGGCGGCGCAACAGGACGTGGTCGCCGCGCTGCGCGGCGGGCCGGTCGCACTGCTGTCGGCGCTCGGCTCGGTCGCAGTCTGCGCCTGCGTCATCGCGCTGATCAACCGGACCGAACGCCCGGGCGCCGAGACGGACTCCCCGTCCGGACCGCACAACGAACTGCTGGCCAAGGCGGAGTGATCGCCATGATGGAAATCCTTCAGAAAGCGGCCGAACAGAACGGCCTCGTGACCGCCTTCGCTGTAGTGGGCGTGGTGATGCTGCTGTCCATGCAGATCTCCAAGCGGTTGACCATGGGGCGGGTGCACGGCTCGGCGATCGCGATCGTCATCGGCCTGGCGCTGGCCTACTGGGGCGGCATCAAGACCGGCGGCCACAAGGGGCTGGCCGACATGTCGCTGTTCAGCGGCATGGGGCTGATGGGCGGGGCGATGCTGCGCGACTTCGCGATCGTCGCGACCGCCTTCGAGGTGCAGGCCACCGAAGCGCGCAAGGCCGGAATGGTCGGCGCGGTCGCGTTGCTGCTGGGCACCGTGCTGCCGTTCATCGTCGGCGCGTCGGTGGCGCGGAGCATGGGTTATTCCGACGCCGTGAGCATGACCACGATCGGCGCCGGCGCCATCACCTACATCGTCGGCCCGGTCACCGGCGCGGCGATCGGCGCGAGCTCGGACGTGATGGCGCTGAGCATCGCCACGGGCCTGGTCAAGGCCATCATGGTGATGGTGGGCACGCCCATCGCCGCCAAGTTCCTGGGGCTGAAGACGCCCCGCTCGGCGATGGTCTTCGGTGGCCTGGCCGGCACGGTCAGCGGTGTTTCCGCAGGCCTTGCGGCCACAGACCGCAAGCTGGTGCCGTACGGCGCCCTCGTCGCGACCTTCCACACCGGGCTGGGCTGCCTGCTCGGGCCGTCGCTGCTGTTCTTCGCCGTCAAGGCCATCGTCGGTTGACCGGCCGGGCTGTCCCGCGACGGGCCGGGACGGCCTCCAACGCCGGAGCCCTGCATGCGTGCGGACTTCCGGGAGAACCGAAGCCGCCGGCCTACTTGCCGAACAGCCGCAGCAGGTGCTGCCAGGCGCGCAGCATGAAGCCCGCGCGCTCGACGTCGGCCTGCGCGACCAGCGGCGCCTCTGCCACGGGCTTGCCGCCCGACGTGGCCACCACCTTGCCGATCACGGCGCCCTTGGCCACGGGGGCCTCGAGGTCGGCGTTGATCTGGGCGGCCGTCTCCAGCTTCTGGCCCTTGGGCACGGTGATGGTCCAGGGCGCGCCCAGCACGGCCGGCACGGTGTCGGCCTTGCCGAAGCTGACCTTGGCCACGGCCACCTGCGCGTCCGGCTGGATCGGCGTGGCCTTCTCGAAGCGGGCGAAGCCCCAGTTCAGCAGCGCACGCGTCTGGTCGGCCCGCGCCTGCATGCTGCTGGTGTTCAGGATCACGGTGATCAGGCGCATGTTGTTGCGCTTGGACGAGGTGACGAGGCAATAGCCCGCCTCCTGCGTGTGGCCGGTCTTCAGGCCGTCGACCGACGGGTCGGTGTAGAGCAAGGCATTGCGGTTGCCCTGCTTGATCTTGTTGTAGGTGAACTCGCGCTCGGCGTAGATCGGATAGAAGTCGGCGCTGTCGTGGATGATGGCGCGCGCCAGGATCGCCAGGTCGCGCGCGGAGGCCTTGTGCTCCGGGTCGGGCAGGCCCGTGGCATTGACGAAGTTGGTGTGCGTCATGCCCAGGCGCTTGGCCTCGGCGTTCATGAGCTTGGCGAAGTTCTCCTCGGTGCCGGCGAGGTGCTCGGCGATGGCCTTGGAGGCGTCGTTGCCCGACTGCACGATGATGCCGCGCAGGATGTCGATCACCTTGGCCTGGGCGTTGAGCGGCAGGTACATGCACGACTCGGTGCTGGAGCCGCGGCACCAGGCGTTCTCGCTCACCGAGACGAGGTCGTCCTGCTTGAGCTTGCCGTTGCGGATGGACTGCTCGACCAGGAAGCTGGTCATCATCTTGGTCAGCGAGGCCGGGGGCAGCGGCTCGTCGGGGTTCTCGGACGCCAGCACCTGGCCGGAGTCGTAGTCCATCAGCAGCCAGGCCTTCGCGGCCAGCACCGGCGGGCCGCCGGGCTCGGCGGACTGCGTGACGGAGGGCGGCGTGGCCGCGGCCTTCTTCTGCGCGCCGGCCTTTTGCGCGGCGGGCTTGCCGGCATGGTGCTGGGCGGCGAAGGATGCCGATGACGGGAGGAAGCCGCCGACGGCGATGGCGAGGACGGCGGTAAGGACCAGGGAACGGTTGGCTTGCACGATGCTCAGGGACAGGAAAACGGATGGTGATTCGGATGCGGGTTCGATCGGAGTGCGACGGGTGCTCATTCCCACTCAATGGTTTCCGAGAGCCGGAGACCCGCATGGATCCTTGCTTTGGGGGGGTGGGGCATTGTGCTTTACCGTCACTTCTACCGTTCAAAAATGGGCGCTCTTGCTGGCGCGGGAGATGGACTTGGTTCGCGGGGCGGCTACTCCAGCGCATCAATCGTCAAAAATCGCCAGCGACCGTGGCTCTATTTTGCCCGCGTTGAACGCGCTCTCTGCAAAACGGCGCAGGCAGGGTGTCCTACCCGGCTTCCGGGATGAGTTCGCCTTATACGTTGGGAGCGCTGTTCCGAAACTCACGCGTTCGGAATTTCCAGGTAGCTTTCATTAGCATTGCGTTAGCTAGTCGTTTGTTGACAAATGACTAATTATTGCAACAAACTTCAGGGGATGGGCTCGGACTCCACGCTCGAACAAGCCGTCCTCGCGTTCGCCGGACGTCGCCCACTGCTGCGCGCGCGAGATCTGGCTGAGCAGGGCTTTCCAACCGTGGTGCTCAGCCGGCTGGTTGCAGCCGGCAAGCTTGAGCGCATCGCCCGCGGCGTCTACAGCCTGCCAGGGCGCCCGCTCAGCGAGCACCGGTCTTTGGCCGAGGTAGCCCTGCGCGTGCCGCGTGGCGTGGTGTGCATGCTGTCGGCGCTGCGCGTCCATGGCATCGGAACGCAAGCGCCCTTCGAGGTCTGGATGGCGATCCCCCATCACTCGCCCACACCCCGGCTGGACCAGCCTGCCCTGCGCGTGGTGCGCATGTCGGGCGCCGCTCTGACCGAGGGCATCGAGCCGTTCGAGATCGACGGCGTGAAAGTCCCGGTGTTCAACGCGGCCAAGACGGTGGCCGACTGTTTCAAGTACCGCAACAAGATTGGCCTGGACGTGGCGCTGGAAGCGCTGCGCGATGGCTGGTCGCAGCGCAAGCTGACCATGGATGCGCTCTGGCACTACGCCACGGTGGATCGCGTTGCCAATGTCATGCGGCCCTACCTGGAAAGCGCCACCGCATGAGCCGCAACCTGGCCGCTTCCATCCGCGCCCGCCTGAAGCAGCGCGCCGATGCCACGAAACAGGACTTCAACCTGACGCTGACTCACTATGGGTTGGAGCGGCTTCTGTACCGGCTGTCGGTATCGCCGCATGCCGCCAATTACCTGCTCAAGGGCGCACTGCTGTTTTCGCTGTGGTACGACCAACCACATCGGCCGACGCGGGATGCGGACCTGCTGGGCTTCGGTCCAGACGATCTCGACACCGCCGTGGCGGCCTTCCGCGAGATGTGCCAGATCGTGGTGGAGGATGGCATCGCATTCGATCCTGCCTCGGTCAACGGCTCGGTGATCCGCAGAGAGGCGGGCTACGGCGGTGTGCGGATCGACCTGCGGGCGAAGCTGGATGGTGCGCGCATCGCGCTGCAGGTGGACATCGGTTTTGGCGACGCGGTCACGCTGGCGCCGGAGACGGTCAGCTACCCGGTGCTGCTCGAAGACCTGCCCGCCCCGCAACTGCGCTCCTATCCGAAATACACGGTGGTGGCCGAGAAGTTTCATGCGCTGTGCCTGCTCGGCATGGCCAATACCCGCATGAAGGACTACTTCGATCTCTGGGTACTGCTTGCCGAGAATGCCTTGGAAACCGCCGAACTGCGCCGCGCAGTCGAGGCCACGTTTGATCGCCGGAAACTCGCAATGCCCAGCACCCTCCCTTCGGGCTTAAGCGATGCATTCATGCAGGATGCCGCGAAGCAACGACAGTGGGCGGCCTTCCTGAAAAAGAATCGACTCGAGGCCCTGGACCTCGCCCAGGTCGTCGCGCTGTTGCGCGGCGAGTTCCAGAAACTCGGGACCTTCTGAATTGCGCTGCCTTCGCGAACGCTGGTGGTGGAACGATCCTGTACGGGATTGCCGATGAAGACGTCGAGGGTGTGCCTGCTGCGGCGGCACTCAAGCACAGTCCCGCACCTGAGCGCAGATAGACGATCAGCAGCACCTCATACCATCGGCGCATGAGCACAGGGTCAAGATTCGAACGCGCGCAATTGGTAGACATCGGCGTCAACTTCCACTCGGCGCAGTTGGTGTCGCTGACTGATCAATTGTTGATGCGTGCACGGGCGGAGCCGGCCAATCTTCCTTGGGTCTCCACCAGCGCGGCAGAGCTGGTTGGGCGCGATGTCGACGATGCGGGCCGGACGTGGATGCCGGACTTCACCTCATGACAGTCCGCGCCGGCGTCCAAGCCGAACTTTTTCGTCACGTCAGCGCCGAAAAGACTGCGCTCTACCGCGCCGTGATGCAGACCTTTGCAGCCGCCAAGCGCCAGTTCCGCCTGCACCTGCGGCCCGACGAGGTGCTGATCGAAGGCCACTGGCAGGGCATGCCCGCTGCGCCACGGCTGGAGGAGTTGCAGGCCGCACTGGCCCAGCTCACCGAATGGGGCAACCTCGAATCGCAGCCCGACACCACGCGCGTGGCCAGCATCGCCGATTTCTACCGTGCCAAGTTCCTGTACCGCCTGTCGCAGGGCGGCGAGGCGGTGGAGTCGGCCCTGGAAACCTTCGCGCGAGCGCTCTCGCGCCGTGCCGAGCTGCAGACCGTGGCGCTGGAAGACATCGCGCACCGGCTCGAAGCCCTGCAAGCCCTGGCTGAGGAGGAAGCGCCCGACGCCGCCAAGGTGCACGCCACGCTGCGCGACCTGGTGCGCGTGTTCGAGGGCCTGGCAGACAACGCGCAAGCCTTCATGGCCGGCATCGCGCGCAGCATCGAGCTGCAGCAGGCCGACGCACAGGCCGTGGTGGCCTACAAGCGCCGCCTGATCGACTACCTGGAGCGCTTCATTGGCGATCTGGTCAGCCGCTCCGGCGGCATCGCACAGCGCATCCTGGCGGTGGCGCCGCGTATCGAGATGCTGTTGTGGCTGGCCGTGGAGCGTGAATCGCGCGACGCAGCGCCCGGCAACGAAGAGGAGCAACGCGAGGCGCAAGTCCGCAGCCTGCGGGCCTGGCGCGAGCGCTGGCGCGGCCTGCGGCGCTGGTTCATTGCCGAGCGGCACGACCCACCCCAGGCCGAGCTGCTGCGGGCCAAGGCACGCGCCGCGATCCCGCTGCTGCTGGCCGCCGTCGCCGCGCTCAACGAGCGCCGCAGCGGGCGCAGCGATCGCTCGGCCGACTTCCGCGTGCTGGCCGGCTGGTTCGCTTCCTGCGAGGACGATCCGCAGACGCATCGTCTGGCGCGCGCGGCCTTCGCGCTGCAGCCGGCACGGCACTTCGCGCTGAACCCCGCGCTGCAACCCGGCGCCGCCGAACTGCCCGCCAGCACGCCCTGGGCCGAAGCGCCGCCGCTGCGCATCCACCCGCGGCTGCGCGAGTATGGCGAGGCCGCGCCGCGCGGCCCAATGCCCCGCGTACAGGCGCGCGACGACGCCCGGCGCCTGCTCGCAGCCCAGTTGCACGAGGAACATGCGCAGATCGAAGCCGCGCGCCAGCGCCTCGCCACGGACCGACCCGTGAAGCTCTCGGAGCTGGGCGCGCTCGACCCGCATGCCTTCGGCCTGTTCCTCGCCTTGCTGGGCGAAGCGCTGGCCGCGCAACCCGACCCCGAGGCCTCGGTCGAGCAAGCCAGTGGCGACGGCCTGCTGCGCATCCGGCTGCAGCCCTTGGCGCCCGGCAGCCGGGCCGAGATCCACACACCGGCCGGCGTGTTCTCCGGCCGCGACCACCTGCTGACCATCTCCGAGGTGGACACACGCGCATGACAGACACCCGCCAGATCGCCCGCCAGCAGCAGAGCCACCGTGACGACGAGCGCGTCCACGCGCTGCGCGCGCTCTTGATGACTCCGCTGATGACGCCGGCGCACGAAGACTTCGCGGCCGTGCGCCGCCATGCGGACGACCTGCGCGCCTGGTTCGCACGCGAGGCCGGCTGGCCGCTGCACATCGAGCGCGACTGCGCGCGCCTGTATAAGCGCCCGGCCGACCTGTCCGACGCCAGCCGCGGCCTGCCAGGCTACGAGCGCCGGCGCTACGTGCTGCTGTGCCTGGCCTGCGCCGTGCTGGAGCGCGCCGAGGCCCAGATCACCCTGCGCCTGCTCGGTGACCGGCTGCTGACGCTGGCGGCCGATCCGATGCTGGACTCGCGCGGCTTCACTTTCAACTTGACCGCCCCGCACGAGCGGCGCGAGCTGGTGGCCGTGTGCCGCACGCTGCTGGCGCTCGGCGTGCTGCAGCGCGTGGCCGGCGACGAGGAAGGCTTCGTGCGCGATGCCACGGCCGGCGGCGAAGGCGCCGATGCGCTCTACGACGTGCAGCGCCGCGTGCTGGCCGGCATGCTGACCGCCGTGCGCGGCCCCTCCACCTGGCCGGACACGCAGGCACCGGTGACGCTGGACGAGCGCCTGGCGTCGCTGGTGGACGAACACGTGCCCGACAGCGAGGACAGCCAGCGCACGGCCCTGCGCCATCACCTGGCCCGCCGTCTGCTGGACGACCCGGTGGTCTACTTCGACACGCTGGAAGAAGCCCCGCGTGCGTACTTCGCCAACCAGCGTGGCGCCATGGCCACACGCCTGTGCGAGGCCACCGGCCTGGTGCCCGAGCAACGGGCCGAAGGGCTCGCGCTGGTCGACGAGGACGGCGCGTTGACCGACGTGGCCATGCCGGCCGAAGGCACCGAGGCCCACGCCACCTTGCTGGTGGCCGAGTTCCTGGCCGGCCGGCAACGCGCCGGTGCGGCCGAAGGCTGCGGCCTGGACGAGATCGCCGCCTTCATCACCGAGGCGCGCAAGCGCTACGGAAACTACTGGCGCAAGTCCGCGCGCGAGCCCGGTGCCGAGCACGAACTCGCCCGCACTGCCGTGCAGCGCCTGGCGCAGTTGCGCCTGATCTCCACGCAGGGCGAGCAGGTGCGCCCGCTGCCTGCACTGGCCCGCTTCGCACTCGGCGAGACCGAACTGCGAGCCGCCACCGCCCCTTCACAGAACTCCCTGTTCGACGCCGCATGAGCCTCGCCCGGCCGCCCGAAGAGGCTCGCACCGCAGCCGCAGGCGAAGGTATCCCAATGACCGACAACGCCCGCCCCGCCCTGCCCCAACCCGATCTGCCACGCTGGCAGCCGCTGCGCCTGGGCCTGGTCGAGCTGTTCCACTACGACAGCGAGGAGTTCTGGTTCCGCGACGGCCACCTGCTGCTGCGCGGCAACAACGGCACCGGCAAGTCCAAGGTGCTGTCGCTGACCTTGCCCTTCCTGTTCGACGCGCAACTCAAGTCCTCGCGCATCGAGCCCGACGGCGATCCCGGCAAGAAGATGGCCTGGAACCTGCTGCTCGGCCGCCATGAGCGGCGCATGGGCTATGCCTGGATCGAGTTCGGCCGTGTCGATGCCGACGGCACGCCGCACTTCCTGACGCTCGGCTGCGGCCTCGCGGCAACGGCCGCGCGGGCGCAGGTGGACAGCTGGTTCTTCCTGCTCGAAGGCGGACGCGTCGGGCAGGACCTCTGGCTGATCGGCCCCACGCGCGTGGTGCTCACACGCGAGCGGCTGCGCGACGCGCTAGAGCCGCTGGGCGGCCAGCTCTTTCCCACCGCCGCCGAGTACCGGCGCGCCGTGGACGAGCGCCTGTTCCACCTCGGCCCGGTGCGCTACGCCGCGCTGATGGACACGCTGATCCAGTTGCGCCAACCCCAGCTGTCGAAAAAGCCCGACGAGGTCAACCTGTCGCAGGCGCTGACCGAAGCACTGCCGCCGCTGCCCACCGACCTGCTGGCCGACGTGGCCGACGCACTGAGCCGGCTGGAGGAAGACCGCCGAGAGCTGGCCGAGTACGAGGCGCTGGAACGCGCCGTCGATCAGTTCAACCAGCGCTACCGGCGCTATGCCGCCACGCAGGCCCGCCGCAAGGCGCGCAATCTGCGCGGCGCGCAGACCGGCTTCGACAACGCCAGCCGCGCGCTGAACGACAGCCGCAGCGCACTGACGCAGGCCGAGGCAGCAGAAACCGAGGCAATTGCGCAATTGGCGGCAGACGACGCCGCATTGGCCACCGCACGCCTGCGCCACGAAGCGCTGCAGAACGACCCGGCCATGGCCGGCGCCAGGCAACTCGACAACGCCGAGCGCGAAGCCCGGCGCCGGCAGGACGAAGCGGGCAAGGCAGCAGTCGATCGCCGCGAGGCCGAAGCCCGCCTGGCGCGGGAACAGCAGGCCAGCCGCCAGCGCGGCGAGCGCAGCGAACAGGCCGCGCGCGTACTGGCCACCCGGCGCCGGGATGCGGCGCAGGATGCCGCCAACGCCGGCCTGACGCGCGCGCTCGACGCGAATCCCCTAGCCGTTGCCGAGCTCGCCACGCTGGAACCCTCGGCCGTTCTGGCGGCACAGGACGAGTTGCGCCGCGCGCTCACCTTGCGCCGCGAGCAGGCCGCCTTGCTGCTGCAGCGCTGCGACGCCGTCGAGCGCAAGGCCGAAATGCATCGCCGCGAACAGGAGCACCGCGACCTGTGCCGCGACGAAGCCGAGGATGCCGCCGCCCGCCGCGCCGAAGCCGACGCTGCCGTCAACGAACAGGCCCAGGTATTGCAAGACGCCTGGCAGAACCACTTCGACAGCCTGCGCGAGCTGCACCTGCTGGACGCGCCCCAGGTGCTGGACCGGCTGACGACCTGGGCCCTCGATCCGCAAGGGCAGAACCCGGCCAGTGCGGCACTGCTGTCGGCCCAGCAGGCCGGCGCCGACCGCCTGGCCCGGCGCCAGGCCGAGCTGGAGGCACAGCGCCGCACGCTGGCCGAAGAACAGCAGACGCTGCAGGCCGAACGCACACGACTGGAACAGGGTGAAGACGCGCTGCCGCCGGCCCCGCACTGGCGCAGCGAATCCGCCCGTGCCGGTCGGGCGGGGGCGCCGCTGTGGCAGCTCGTCGACTTCGCATCCGGGCTTGCCGATGGCCAGCGCGCTGGTCTGGAAGCCGCGTTGCAGGCCGCCGATCTGCTGGACGCCTGGGTCACACCGGACGGCGGGCTACTCGGCGCCGACGGCTCACCACTGCTGCATGACACGCAGTGGCTGGCCCGGCCCACGCAAGCCGCCTCGCTGGCGGACTGGCTGCAACCCGCAGACAACAGCACGGTGGCGCCTGTGGTGCTGCGGCGCCTGCTCGAAGGCGTGGCCTGCGGAACCGAAGATGCACCGGCCGCCGAAGCCTGGCTCTCGCCCGACGGGCGCTTTCGCCTCGGCGCGCTGGCTGGCGCCTGGTCCAAGCCGCGCGCCGAATTCATCGGCTACGCGGCACGTGCCGCCGCACGCGCGCGGCGATTGCAGGAGATCGTCGAGCGCCTGTCCGAGCTGGCCACGGATGCCGTCGCATTGGCGCGATCCTTCGACCAGCTCGTAGCCGCTCGCCAACAAGCCACGCAGGAATGGGAGCGCGCGCCCGGCGACGACGCATTGCGCGGTGCCCATGCCCAGGCCGCCGCCAGCGCCCGCGAATACGAAGCCGCCCGCCTGCGGCTGGACCAGGCCGAGCGCCGCTGGCGCGAGGCCGCGCAAGCCTGGGAGCTGGCCCAGCACGCACTGGCGCGCGACGCCGAAGACCTCGCGCTGCCGGCGAACCGCGAGGCCTTGGCCGCCATTGCGCTGGCCTTGCAGACCTTCGGCGAGGCCATCCACGCGCTGGCAACGGCCGCACGCGAGCTGCGGGATGCCTCGGTCGAGCTGGCGCAGCAGCGCGCGCGTGAACACGAGGCCATCACCGCAGCCGAGAGCGCCGCGGAGCAAGCCGCCGAGCGCGCGGCGCTGGCCGAGGAAGCCCAGATCCATTGGCAGACCCTGGTGGAGTCCATCGGCGCAGCGGTCGAGGACGTGCGCCGGCGCCTGAGCGAAGCGCGCAGCGCCGTGAGCACCGGCCAACAGCGGCTGAACCAGCAGCACGAAGCCCGCCGACAGGCCGGCGAAGGCCGCGCCAAAGCCGAACAAAAAGCCCTCGCCGCCACCGCCATGCTGGACGAGCGCACGGCCGCGCGCCAGCACGCCGTGGCCCAGCTGCAAGGCTTCGCCGCCACCGGCCTGCTGGCCACTGCGCTGCCCGACGCCGAACAGCCACCGCAGACAACGCCCTGGACCATCGAGTCCGCGCTGACCCTGGCGCGCCGCGCGGAACAGGCGCTGTCGGACGTGAAGGACGACGACGAAGCCTGGAGCCGGGTGCAGACCCAGGTGTCGCAAGACTTCACCGAGCTCGGCCGCGCGCTGTCCGCGCTCAGCCACCAGGCGCAGGCCGAGACCAGCGACCATGGCTTCGTGGTCCGCATCGTCTACCGCAACCGGCCCGAGCGGCCCGACCAGCTCAGCCTGCAACTGGCGGCCGAGATCGCGCAGCGCCGCGAGCTGCTGACGGCCGGCGAACGTGAGGTGCTGGAGAACCACCTGCAGGCCGAGATCGCCGCCGCGGTGCAGAAGCTGCTGCGCGAGGCCGAGCATCAGGTCGAGGCGATCAACACAGAATTGCACAAGCGCCCCACCTCCACCGGCGTGCGCTTCCGCCTGCAATGGCAAACGCTGCCCGAAGGCGCCGAGGGTGCCCCCGTCGGCCTGGAAGCCGCGCGCCGCCGCCTGCTCAACACCAGTTCGGACCTGTGGACCGCGGAGGACCGTCGCGTCGTCGGCGAGATGCTGCAGCAGCGCATCGCGGCCGAGCGCAGCCGCGCCGATGCCGAACAAGGCGGCAGCCTGCAGGAGCAACTGGCACGTGCGCTGGACTACCGGCGCTGGCACCGCTTCCGCGTGCAGCGCTGGCAGGATGGGCAATGGCGCGCCCTGTCCGGCCCCGCCTCCAGCGGCGAACGCGCACTCGGCCTCACCGTGCCCCTGTTCGCCGCCGTTTCCAGCTTCTACAGCCAGGCCGGCAGCGCGCAGGCGCCACGGCTAGTGCTGCTGGACGAAGCCTTCGCCGGCATCGACGACGCCGCACGCGCCCACTGCTGGGCGCTGGTGCGCGAGTTCGACCTCGACTTCGTCATCACCAGCGAACGCGAATGGGCCTGCTCGGCCGAGCTGCCGGGCGTGGCCATTGCGCAGCTGCAGCGCCGCGAGGGCGTGGACGCGGTGCATGTCTCGCGCTGGGTCTGGGACGGGCGCATGCGGCGGCGCGAGGACGACCCGGACCGCCGCTTCCCGCCGGCACCCCCACCGCCGCCAGCCGATGGCAACACCTGACCCTCGCCTGCAGCGCCTGCTTGGCGGCCCCGAGCTGGCCGCGCTTCGGCAACGCCTGCGGCGCCATTTCGAGCGCGGCGGCGCGGCCGAGGGCATGTTGCAACTCAGCCAATTGCAGCCAGTTGAGCGCGAGGCGCTGGCGCTGCTGAGCGGCCGGCCCGCCAAAGTGACGAGCTCGCTGCGCCTGGATCTTGCCGAATTGCAGGCCCGACTACAGTCTGCCGGCATCGCAGGTTCGCTGCGCGAAGCTCTGGAGCGGCTGGACGGGCCGATCACAGACTTCCTTGCCGAACGCGCCGTGACCCAGGCCGCCTGGCTGGTCATACTGTCCAGGCCCGACCGCCATCCGTTCCTGCATGCCTGGCTGCAATCCGCCACCGCTGCCGGATTGCTAAAGCGCCTGTCGCGACAGGATGCCAATGCCGCCGACATCTTGCTGATGCAGGCCGGCAGAGTCCTCGGCCGCTTGCCGGCTACCGGCTTGCCGCGCTCGCAGCTGGCCGCACAGATCCTCGGTGATGCGCACGCCCTCGACCCCGGCCGACCCGTCGCGGCATTGGTGCTGGCAGCCTGGCGCCATGCCGAAGCAGCGCGCGGCGTGCCCGCTGCCGAAATCGGTGACGAGGCTCTCGATGACTCCCGGGAGGAGCCGCCCGGCCCCGCTGTCGACGAACGCGCGCGTGACATCTGGGCGCGCGCTGGTGTGCTCGTCAATGAACTCGCCCGACCGGTGCTGGTGCTGAACTTGCCGTTACCCTTAGGCTTGGACACCGCGCCCTGGCTGCCCGGCGAACCCGCCTACCTGTCGCTGCGCTGGCTGCTGCGCGCTGCACCTCAATGGGCCATGGCCGGCCGCACGGTGTTCGTCTGCGAAAACCCCAATCTGCTGGCCATCGCCGCCGACCAACTCCACACCCGTTGCGCGCCTCTGGTTTGCACCGATGGCATGCCGGCCGCCGCACAGCGAACGCTATTGCAACAGTTGGCGAGGTCCGGCGCGCTATTGCGCTATCACGGTGACTTCGATTGGGCCGGCCTGCGCATTGCCAACCATTTGCTACGCTATGCCGGTGCTGCACCCTGGCGCATGGAAATGGCCGACTACGAAACGGCCGCACGGGCCGCAACGTCCGCACGCCACGCCCTGACCGGCTCCGAAACAGAGGCGCTCTGGGACGCACATCTGGCCCCCACCATGCGTCGATACGGCCTGGCGATTGCCGAGGAAGCGCTGGCCGAGTCCCTGCTCGATGACTTGTGCCTCACCTGACACAGGAGTCCTGCGTGACAACCACCGTTGACGATGCCTTCAATCAATTCGTCACCCAGCGGAAGAAAAAATTGCGCGGCATCGCCTGGAAGACTGCCGGAGAACAGCAATACGAAGACGTGGTGCAGGAGGCTTGGTTGATGGCGCGCACCGTGAGTGCTGACGATGGCGGTCCGCTGGACGTCTGGGACGAGGCACATCAACAATGGCTGCTGGCTTACCTGGACCATCGCCTCGTACGCTACACCGAACAGATATGTCTCTGGCATCCCCTTTGCAGTCCCATGGATCACTGGCGGCCGCCTACATCCGCCTGCTGCGCCACTTCGACAACGGAATGGATGCCACCACTCATCATCTTCGTATTTCGGTGTCTTACGCCTATCGCCGCTGCGCGCAGGCGCGCTGTCTGGCTGCGCGTCTCCAACACATCCCCATCCCAGGCACAGACGTCTTGCCCGAGCCCTGGCGTGGTTATCGGCTCTGGAGGCAAGAGGTCCAATTAACCTTCGCCGTCGACGAAAAACTACCGGTGGATCAAAAGCAAGACCAGCGCGCCACGGCACGCTGGCAAACCCGCGACCCTCACTCCCACTCGATCGTCGCCGGCGGCTTGCTGCTCACGTCGTAGGTGACGCGGTTGATGCCGCGCACCTCGTTGATGATGCGGCTGGAAACCTTCTTGAGTAGCGCGTAGGGCAGCTCGGCCCAGTCGGCGGTCATGAAGTCGCTGGTCTGCACGGCGCGCAGCGCGACCACGTAGTCGTAGGTGCGGCCATCGCCCATCACGCCCACGCTCTTGACCGGCAGGAACACGGTGAAGGCCTGGCTCGTGAGGTCGTACCAGCTCTTGCCGAAGTTGGGACCGGGTGCCTCGTCGCGGAAGTTGCGCAGCTCCTCGATGAAGATCGCATCGGCGCGGCGCAGCAGGTCGGCGTATTCCTTCTTGACCTCGCCCAGGATGCGCACGCCCAGGCCGGGGCCGGGGAACGGATGGCGATAGACCATCTCGGACGGCAGGCCCAGGGCCACGCCCAGCTCGCGCACCTCGTCCTTGAACAGGTCGCGCAGCGGCTCCAGCAACTTGAGGCCCAGCTGCTCGGGCAGGCCGCCCACGTTGTGGTGGCTCTTGATGGTCACGGCCTTCTTGCTCTTGGCACCGCCGGACTCGATCACGTCGGGGTAGATCGTGCCCTGGGCCAGCCACTTGGCGCCCTTGGCACCGGCGCTGGTGAGCTTCGCGGCTTCCTGCTTGAACACCGTGACGAACTCGCCGCCGATGATCTTGCGCTTGGCCTCGGGGTCGCTCACGCCGGCCAGCTTGCCCAGGAACAGGTCGCTGGCATCGACGCGGATGACCTTGGCGTGCAGCTTGCCGACGAACATGTCCATCACCATGTCGCCTTCGTGCAGGCGCAGCAGGCCGTGGTCCACGAACACGCAGGTCAGCTGGTCGCCGATGGCGCGGTGGATCAGCGCCGCGGCCACGCTGGAATCGACGCCGCCGGACAGGCCCAGGATCACCTCCTCGTCGCCCACCTGTTCGCGGATCTTCTCAACGGCCTCGGCGATGTGGTCGCGCATGACCCAGTCGGCCTGCGCAGCGCAGATGCCGCGCACGAAGCGCTCCAGGATGGCGTGGCCCTGCTTCGTGTGCGTGACCTCGGGGTGGAACTGCACGGCGTAGAAGCGGCGCTCCTCGTCGGCCATGCCGGCGATGGGGCAGCTGTCCGTGCTGGCCATGAGCTTGAAGCCGGGCGGCAGCTCGGTGACCTTGTCGCCATGGCTCATCCACACGTCCAGCATGCCGTGGCCTTCGGCCGTGGCGAAGTCCTGGATGCCGTCGAACAGCCGGGTGTGGCCGCGCGCCCGCACGGAGGCGAAGCCGAACTCGCGCTTGTGGCCGCCTTCGACCTTGCCGCCCAGCTGGTGCGCCATGGTCTGCATGCCGTAGCAGATGCCCAGCACCGGCACGCCCAGCGCGAACACGGCCGCCGGCGCCTTGTCGGTGGTGTCCTCGTAGACGCTGGCATGGCTGCCCGACAGGATCACGCCCTTCAAATGGCCATCGGCCGCGTAGGCGCGCACCCATTCGTCCGTCACGTCACAGGGATGGACTTCGCTGTAGACATGGGCTTCGCGCACGCGCCGGGCGATCAGTTGCGTGACCTGGGAGCCGAAGTCGAGGATGAGGATCTTGTCGTGGTTCATGGCTTGCGAAAGTGAAACGGGCAGCGTGTGCTGCCCGTGCCGTGGAGATGCGGTCGGAATCAGGCCTGCGGCGGGATGCGCAGCACCTGGCCAGGGTAGATCTTGTCCGGGTGCGTCAGCATGGGCTTGTTGGCCTCGAAGATCTTGGGATACGCGTTGGCGTTGCCGTAGAACTTCTTGGCGATGGCCGAGAGCGTGTCGCCGCGCACCACGGTGTGGTATTGGCTCAGGTCGGCCGGCTCGGTCGAGACGATCTCGTCGTTGACGCCGACCACGCCTTCCACGTTGCCGCAGCACAGCAGGATCTTTTCCTTGATCTCCTGCGTGGCCACGGTGCCGGACACCGTCACGATCTGGGTGGCGCCGTCGAAAGCGATCGTCAGCGCGTCGGCCGGCAGGTTCTGCGTGCGGATGTAGTCGCCGATGGCCTTGGCTGCCACCGCGTTCGCCGCGGCCAGCTTTTCCTGGCTGCCGGGCTCGGCAGCTGCGGCGGCCACCTCGGGCTTCTTGCCGAACAGCTTCTCGCCGGCTTCCTTGATGAAGGACATCAGACCCATGGATCGCTCCTTGTATACGGTTGAGAGGCGCGGGTCATTCTGCCCGATAGTTCGGCGCTTCCTTGGTGATCTGCACGTCGTGCACATGGCTCTCGCGGATGCCGGCTGTGGTGATCTCGACGAACTCGGCCTGGTTGCGCATCTCCTCGATGCTGGCGCAGCCGCAGTAGCCCATGCTGGCGCGCACGCCACCGGCCATCTGGTAGACGATGGAGATCATCGAGCCCTTGTAGGGCACGCGGCCTTCGATGCCTTCGGGCACGAGCTTGTCGGCGTTGGGGTTGCCGGTGGTCGATTCCTGGAAGTAGCGGTCGGCGCTGCCCTGCTGCATGGCACCGATGCTGCCCATGCCGCGGTAGCTCTTGTAGCTGCGGCCCTGGAACAGGATCACCTCGCCGGGTGCCTCTTCCGTGCCGGCGAACATGCCACCCATCATCACGGTGTGGGCGCCGGCAGCGATGGCCTTGGCGATGTCGCCGCTGTAGCGCACGCCGCCATCGGCGATCAGCGGCACGCCCGATCCCTGCAGGGCGGTGGCCACGCTGTCGACGGCCATGATCTGCGGCACGCCCACGCCGGCCACGATGCGCGTGGTGCAGATCGAGCCGGGGCCGATGCCGACCTTGACCGCATCGGCGCCGGCCTCGACCAGCGCCAACGCGGCGGCGCCGGTGGCGATGTTGCCGCCGACCACATCGACCTGCGGATAGTTCTGCTTGACCCAGCGCACGCGCTCGATCACGCCCTTGCTGTGGCCATGGGCCGTGTCGACGACGATGGCGTCCACACCCGCCTTGACCAGGGCTTCGACACGCTCCTCGGTGCCCTCGCCCACGCCGACGGCGGCGCCCACGCGCAGGCGGCCGGAGGCATCGCGTGCGGCGTTCGGGAAGCTGGTCTGCTTGGTGATGTCCTTGACGGTGATCAGGCCCTTGAGCTCGAAGGCGTCGTTGACGACCAGCAGGCGCTCGAGCTTGTGCTTGTTCAGCAGGGCCTTGGCGTCCACCAGCGTGGTGCCGTCCGGCACGGTGATCAGGCGTTCGCGCGGCGTCATGATGTCGCGCACCTTGACGTCGTAACGGGTCTCGAAGCGCAGGTCGCGGCCGGTCACGATGCCGATGACCTTGCCGCCCTCGAGCACGGGGAAACCGGAGATGCCCAGCTCATCGGACAGCTGCATCACCTGCAGCACGGTGTGGTCCGCGGTGATGACGACCGGGTCGCGCAGCACGCCGGACTCGTAGCGCTTGACGCGCGCCACTTCGGCGGCCTGCTGCTGCGCCGTGAGGTTCTTGTGCACGATGCCCATGCCGCCTTCCTGTGCGATGGCAATCGCCAGGCGTGCCTCCGTCACGGTGTCCATGGCGGCGGACACCAGGGGCAGGTTCAGGGCAATGTTGCGGGAGAAACGGGTCGCGAGGGACGTGTCCTTGGGCAGGACTTGGGAGTACGCCGGCACCAGCAACACATCGTCGAAGGTGAGCGCTTTTCCGAGGAGGCGCATGAGAAAGCTCCAAAAAAAAGATTGTACCCGCGCGTAATGCGCGCAGAAGTCGGCCGCTACACTGCCCCGATGCGCACCGTGGTTGCCCTGTTGTTCATGCTTGGAACGGCCCTTTCCATGCCGGTTGCGGCCCAATGGATGTGGCGCGATGCCGCCGGCAAGCCGGTGTTCAGCGACCGGCCGCCGCCGGCCGACATCCCGGACAAGAACGTGCTGCAGCGGCCCAGCGGCGCGGCGCGGGCCGTGGCGCCTGCACCTGCACCTGCAGCAGCCACCGCATCCGCGCCCGCGGCGACTGCCACCCCCACCCCGGCCGGCGGCCAGGACAAGGAACTCGAGCAGCGCCGCCAGCAGGCCGAGGCCGCCGAAGCCGCCAGGCAGAAAGCCGCGCAGGAAGTGCAGGCCAGGGCCCGCGCCGACAACTGCGCCCGGGCACGGCAGAACAAGGCCAGCCTGGATTCGGGCATCCGCATCACGCGCACCAACGCCCAGGGCGAGCGCGAATTCCTCGACGATGCGCAGCGTGCCGCCGAGGCCAGCCGCACGCAAGAGATCATCGCGCGCGACTGCGCGCCGGGCGCACAGCCCCGCTAGCGCTCAGTAACCGGCCTTGGCGCCGGGCCGGCGCTTGGCGAACAGGCCGGTCGAGCGCGCGCCCTGCTGCGCGAAGCGCTCGCGCCGCGCCACCTTGGGGTCTACGAGCAGCGGCCGGTAGCACTCGACGCGGTCGCCATCGCGCAGCCGCTGGGCCGCCGTGGCCTTGCGGCCCCAGATGCCGGTGGGCATGTCGGCCAGCACGAGGCCTTCGAACGGCGCCAGCGCCTGCGCTGCGCGCAGCGCGTCGGCCAGGCAGGCGCCGGCGGGCAGCTGCAGGCGGGTTTCGACCGCCTGGCGCGGGCCGGCCGCCGCAACCACTTCGACGGTGATGGATGCGGTCACCGGAGCCCCCTGCGGCCCGCGGCCTGCCTCGCCCGGCGCGAGCGCGCCTGCCAGGGGCTGGCCGGCGCAGCGGTCATCCGCCGTAGACCTGCTCTGCGCGCTTGACGAAGGCGTCGACCAGGCTGCCCGCGATGCGGTCGAACACGGGCCCCACCACGGCGCCCAGCGCCAGGCTGGAGAAGCCGTAGCGCAACTCCAGCCCAACGCGGCAGGCGCTTTGCGTGCCGTCGCCCACGGGCTGGAACGTCCAGTCGCCCTCCAGCCGGGAGAACGGCCCCTTGACCAGCCGCATGCCGATCTGCCGGCCCGGCACGTGCGTGTTGCGCGTGGTGAAGCTCTGGTGGATACCGGCGAACGCGATGCCGACCTCGGCCGTCATGCCGTCGGCATGGCGTTCGACCACGGCCGCGCGGTCGCACCAGGGCAGGAACTGGGGATACTGGTCGACCTGGGCCACCAGATCGAACATCTGCTCGGCGCTGTACCAGATCAGGACGGACTTCTGGACGGTTTTCATAGAATCGCTGGTTCCGCCGGATTCTAGACAGGCTTGCTTCGCGGGCCTTTGTCCCCACCTGCACAGGCCATGGCCAAGAAACCCCAAGCAACCTCCTCCCGCATCGCCGACAACAAGAAGGCCGCCTTCAACTACTTTTTCGAGGAGAAGTACGAGGCCGGCATGGTGCTGGAAGGCTGGGAGGTGAAGGCGCTGCGCGAAGGCAAGGTGCAGTTGACCGATGGCTACGTGATCGTGCGCGACGGCGAGATGTTCATCGTCGGCTGCCAGATCAATCCGCTGCGCTCGGCGTCGACGCACGTCAACCCCGACGCCGTGCGCACCAAGAAGCTGCTGCTGCACAAGGAGCAGATCAAGCGCCTGACCGGCAAGATCGAGCAGAAGGGCTACACGCTGGTGCCCCTCAACCTGCATTGGAAGGACGGCCGGGTGAAGTGCGAGATCGCGCTGGCCAAGGGCAAGGCCGAGCACGACAAGCGCGACACGATCAAGGACCGCGAGGGCAAGCGCGAGGTCGAGCGCGCCATGAAGTCGCGCAACCGCTGAGGCAGCCGCTCAGGCGTTGCCGAGCACCGAATCGGAAAACTTCAGCGGCCCGTTGCCGCCATCGCCCCTGCCCTCGCCGTCCTGGGCCCACGCCTGCAGCGCCTGCGCCGACATCGGCCGGGCGAAGTGATAGCCCTGCAGCTCGTCGCACCCCATCTGCAGCAGGATGTCGTTCTGGCCCGAGGTCTCCACGCCCTCGGCCACCACGCGCAGGCCCAGCGCGTGCGACAGGCGGATCACGGCGTCCACCACGGCGCGGGCGTCGTTGCTGTGCTCCAGGTCCTGCACGAAGCTGCGGTCGATCTTGAGCTGGCGCGCCGGCAGCTGGCGCAGGTAGCTCAGGCTGGAATAGCCGGTGCCGAAATCGTCGATCGACAGGTACACGCCGATGCGCGCCAGGTCGTCGAAGGTGCGCTGCGTGGCCTTGATGTCTTCCATCGCCACGGATTCGGTGATCTCGCAGAGCAACTGGGAGGCCGGCACGAAGTTACGCAGCAGCGCCTGCTCGATGCGCTGCACCAGGTCGCTCTCGCGCAGCTGGTGCACCGACAGGTTGACGGACACGCGCATGCGCAGGCCCTGGTCGGCCCAGGCGTGCATCTGCCGGCAGGCCTCGTCGATGACCCAGCCACCCAGCTGGTTGATGAGGCCGAAGCGCTCGGCCAGCGGGATGAACTCCTGCGGCTGCACCTGGCCGCGCTCCGGATGCTGCCAGCGCAGCAGCGCCTCCACCCCATGCACCTGGCCACGCCGTCCGTCGATCTTGGGCTGGTAATGCAAGGCCATCTGGCCGCGCGCCAGGGCCTGGCGCAGGTCGCTGAGCAGGCTCAGCTGCTCGCCGGCATTGCTGCCCATGTGCGCCTCGAACAAGGCACAGCTGTTGCCGCCGTTGCGCTTGGCGACATACATGGCCGCATCGGCATTGGCCACCAGCTTGTTGCGGTCGCCCTGGTCCGGATAGACCACCACGCCGATGGAGCAGCCGATCTGCACGCTGCGCCCCGCCACGTCGAACGGCTGGCCCAGTGCCTGCGCCACGCGGCCGCCCAGCGCCATGCAGTCGGCCACGCTGCCGGCATCCTCCAGCAGCAGCAGGAATTCGTCGCCGCCCACGCGCGCCACGGTGTCGCTGCCGCGCGCCAGCTGCTGCAGCCGGCTGGCGGCGGCCTTGAGCACCGCGTCGCCCGCGGCGTGGCCGAAGATGTCGTTGACCGGCTTGAAGCCGTCCAGGTCGATGAAGAGCACGCCGATGCGCTCGGCCTTGCGCTGGCTGATGCTCTCGTTGGCCCGGTCGTGGCGCGACAGCGCGTGCGCCAGCCGGTCCTCGAACAGCAGCCGGTTCGGCAAGCCGGTCAGGGGGTCGCTGAAGGCGCGCCGGTGCAGCTCGTCGTTGGCCGATTGCAGCTCGGCATTGGCCGCCTGCAGCGAAGAAGACAGCCGGGCCGTGCTGCGCTGCACGCGGTAGTCCCAGGACGAGACGGCCAGCGTCAGCATCAACAGCAGCACGCAGGTCAGGCCCACCGCGATGGCCAGCCCGCGGCCGCTCAGGGCGTCGACGCTGAGGCAGACGGTGTCCTGCGGAAACGAGGCCGCGGCCATGCCCGCGTAATGCATGCCGGAGATCGCCAGGCCCATCACCGCCGCGGCCGCGAGCTGGTAGACCCAGGCCCGCAGGCCGTGGAAGCCGCGCAGCCAGAAGAACAGCCACAGCGCCACGGCCGAGGCGCCGACGGCGATGGCCGCCGAAGCCGCCACCCAGCCCATGTTCCAGACGATGCCGGGCGCCATGTCCAGTGCCGCCATGCCCGTGTAGTGCATCGCGCAGATGCCCAGGCCCATCACGACCGCACCGACGAGCACGCGCAACAGGCCCAGCCGCCCCAGGCTGGCGATGCCCAGCGCGACGCCCGAGGTGAACACCGCCGCGACGAACGAGGCCGCCGTCAGGCCCGGCGTGTAGCCCAGCGCGATCGGCAGCGAGAACGCCAGCATGCCGACGAAGTGCATCGACCAGATGCCCGTGCCCATCACCAGCGATCCGCACAACCACCACAGCACGGCCGCCAGCCGCTCGGGCCGGCGCACGCGCCGCGCCAGGTCCAGCGTCACATAGGACGCCGCGCTGGCGATCAGCACGGAGGCCAGGACGCCCCAGAAGTCGTACGAGGAGGGAAGAAAGTTCATCGAACCCTTGCGGCCCCGTGGATGCCGGCGCGCACTGTGACCAAACCTTGATTATTGCCAAAACCGTCCGATTCTGCCCATCCTTTGCTACCAGATCACGGACCAATCGCGTCGGGCCGCCCGCCCATAATCGCCGCCCATGTCTTCGCCTCCACCCTTGCCGGCGCCAGCCGGCGCCATCACCGACGTCGCCGGTATCGCGGTCGGCCATTTCACCGACACGCGCCGGCCGACCGGCTGCAGCGTGGTGCTGGCGCGGGACGGTGCAGTGGCCGGTGTGGACGTCCGCGGCGCCGCGCCCGGCACGCGCGAGACCGACCTGCTGGCGCCGTCCAACCTGGTCGAGCGCGTGCACGCGGTGATGCTGGCCGGCGGCAGCGCCTTCGGCCTGGCGGCGGCCGACGGCGCCATGCGCTGGCTCGAGGAACAGGGCGTGGGGCTGGACGTGCGCTTCGCCACCGTGCCGCTGGTGCCGGCTGCCGTGCTGTTCGACCTGCCGCTGGGCGATGCCCGCATCCGGCCCGACGCCGCCGCCGGCTACGCGGCCTGTGCAGCCGCCAGCCGCAGTGCGCCGGCCCAGGGCAATGTGGGCGCCGGTGCCGGCGCCATGGTGGGCAAGGTGTTCGGCGCGGCACGCGCCATGAAGGGCGGCATCGGCACGGCCAGCGTCTGCGTGGGCGGCGTGACCGTGGGCGCGCTGGTGGCCTGCAACCCGCTCGGCGACGTGGTCGACCCTGGCACCGGCCGCGTCATCGCGGGCGCGCGCACGGCCGACGGCCTGGCCCTGCTGGACACGCGGCGCGCGCTGCTGGCCGGCGAGGCGCCCCGCCCCATCCTGGCCGGCACCAACACCACGCTGGCGGTCATCGCCACCGACGCCGCCATCACCAAACCGCAGGCGCACCGCCTGGCACAGGCCGGCCACGACGGGCTGGCCCGGACCATCAACCCGGTCCACACGATGTCGGACGGCGACACCGTCTTCGCGCTGGCCACCGGGCTGGCGCCATCGCCCTCGCCCGGCATGATGGTGCTGGCGACCATGGCCGCCGAGGCCGTGGCGCGCGCCGTGCTGCAGGCCGTGTGGGCGGCCGAGGCCGTCAGCGTGGGCGCGCTGCAGCTGCCCGCGGCGCGCGATTTCTCCCGTCCATGAGGACGCTGCCCCGCACGCTGAGGCTCGCGCTGCTGGGCCTGCGCGACCTGCTGGTCTCGGCCGGCCCGCTGGTGCTGCTGCCCATCGCCATCCTGGCGGCCGCCTACTGGTACCTGCAGCCGCAGCCGCCCACCCACCTGCGGCTGGCCACCGGCCCGGCCGGCAGCGCCTATGCCGCCTTCGGCCAGCGCTATGCCGACGCACTGCGCAGCCATGGCATCACGGTGGAGCTGCAGCCCACCGACGGCTCGCTGGACAACCTGGCGCTGCTGCGCAGCGGCCAGGCCGATGCCGCCTTCGTGCGCGGCGGCAGTGCCGATCCAGTCGCCGACGAGGAAACCGGCCTGCAGTCGCTGGGCGCGCTGTTCTACGAACCGCTGTGGATCTTCTACCGGCCCGACGCACTGCGCCCCGGAGTGCGGCGCGCCGGCCCGCTGCAGTCGCTGGCGGCGCTCAAGCAGCTGCGTGTGAACGTGGACAAGGCCGGCAGCGGCGTGCCCGACATCATGGAGCGCATGCTGCGCGCGAACCGGATCGACCCGGCCACCGTGCAGTTGTCGCACCTGGCGCAGAGCCCGGCCACGGAAGCGCTGGAAGGCGGCCTGCTCGACGCCGTGGTGCTGGCCTCGGCGCCCGAATCCCCGCTGGTGCAGCGCCTGCTGCGCGCGACGGGCATCGCGCTCGTGGACCTGCGCCAGAGCGACGCCTACACGCGCATCTTTCCATTCCTGTCGTCCGTGAGCCTGCCGCGCGGCATCGTCGACCTGGCCGCCGACCTGCCGGGCGACGACGTGTCCATGCTGGCGGCCACCACCTCGCTGCTGGTGCGCGAGCAGACCCACCCCGCGCTGCGCCAGCTGCTGGCCCAGGCGGCCCAAGGCATCCATGGCGGGGCAGGATGGTTCAACCGCGTGCGCGATTTCCCGAACACC
The DNA here is from genome assembly GCF_001422445.1 of Pseudorhodoferax sp. Leaf274. GTDB lineage: Bacteria > Pseudomonadota > Gammaproteobacteria > Burkholderiales > Burkholderiaceae_C > Pseudorhodoferax. Next base: position 26,799 of record NZ_LMNA01000025.1, on the reverse strand, counting down.
CGCACCAGCGAGTTGCCCGTCAGCAGCGAAGGCGACCGCGCCATCAACGGCACGCCACCCTTCTGGCAGCGCTACCTGCCGTTCTGGGCCAGCAACCTGGTCGAACGCATGTGGCTGGTGCTGGGTGGCCTGCTGGTGCTGCTGCTGCCGCTGTCGCGCGTGGTGCCGCCGCTCTACACCTTCCGGGTGCGCCGGCGCGTGTTCCGCTGGTATGCGCAGCTGCGCGACATCGAGGGCCGCACCGCGCACACCAGCGAGGCACCGGAACGGCTGCTGCAGGAACTCGACCACCTCGACCGCGTGGTCGACAAGGTGGCGGTGCCGCTGTCCTATGCGGACGAGCTGTACGCGCTGCGGCACAACATCCATGCGGCGCGCAAGCGCATCGTCGCGCGCCGGCTGGACATGGGGGACTGAGCCCCCCGCAGGCTACTTGAGCGCCTTGAAGCGCACGCGCTTGGGCTTGGCGCCTTCTTCGCCCAGGCGCCGCTTCTTGTCCGCCTCGTACTCCTGGTAGTTGCCGTTGTAGAAGACCCATTGCGAGTCGCCTTCGGCGGCCAGGATGTGGGTGGCGATGCGGTCCAGGAACCAGCGGTCATGGCTGATGACCAGCACGGTGCCCGCGTACTCCAGCAGCGCGTCTTCGAGCGCGCGCAGGGTTTCCACATCCAGGTCGTTCGACGGTTCGTCGAGCATCAGCACGTTGCCGCCCTGGATCAGCGTCTTGGCCAGGTGCAGCCGGCCGCGTTCGCCGCCCGACAGGTTGCCGACCTTCTTCTGCTGGTCCTGGCCGTTGAAGTTGAAGCGGCCCGCGTAGGCGCGGCTGGCCATCTGGAACTTGCCGACGTTGATGATGTCCAGGCCGTTCGAGATGTCTTCCCAGACGGTCTTGTTGTCGGCCAGTTCGTCACGGTGCTGGTCGACGAAGGCCATCTTGACGGTCTGGCCGACGATGACTTCGCCGCTGTCGGGCTGTTCCTTGCCGGCGATCAGCTTGAACAGCGTGGACTTGCCCGCGCCGTTCGGACCGATGATGCCGACGATGGCGCCCGGCGGGATGTTGAAGTTCAGCTTGTCGATCAGCAGCCGGTCGCCGAAGCTCTTGCTGACGTCCTTGAACTCGAACACCTGCTGGCCCAGGCGGTCGGCCACGGGGATGAAGATCTCGTTGGTCTCGTTGCGCTTCTGGTAGTCGACGTCCGAGAGTTCCTCGAAACGCGCCAGCCGCGCCTTGCTCTTGGCCTGGCGCGCCTTGGGGTTCTGGCGCGACCATTCCAGTTCCTTCTTCAAGGCCTTGGCGTGGGCTTCCTCGCTCTTTTGCTCTTGCGCCAGGCGCTCGCCCTTCTGCTCCAGCCAGGTGCTGTAGTTGCCCTTCCATGGGATGCCGCGGCCGCGGTCCAGTTCCAGGATCCACTCGGCCGCGTTGTCCAGGAAGTAGCGGTCATGGGTGATGGCCACCACGGTGCCGCTGAAGCGCTGCAGGAACACTTCCAGCCACTCCACCGACTCGGCGTCCAAGTGGTTGGTGGGCTCGTCGAGCAGCAGCATGTCGGGCTTGGACAGCAGCAGCTTGCACAGCGCCACGCGGCGCTTCTCGCCACCGGACAGCAGGCCGATCTTGGCGTCCCACGGCGGCAGGCGCAGTGCATCGGCAGCGATCTCGATCTGGTGCTCCGAGTCGGTGCCGGCCGCGGCGATCACGGCTTCCAGCTGGCCCTGCTCGGCCGCCAGTGCGTCGAAATCGGCGCCCTCCTCTGCATAGGCTGCGTAGATCTCCTCCAGCCGCGCCTTGGCGGTGTTGACCTCTCCCATGGCTTCGTCGATCGCCTCGCGCACCGTGTGCTCGGGATTGAGCTTGGGTTCCTGCTCGAGGTAGCCGATCGACAGGCCGGCCATCGGCATGGCCTCGCCGTCGATTTCCTTGTCCACGCCGGCCATGATCTTGAGCAGCGAGGACTTGCCGGAGCCGTTCAGGCCGAGCACGCCGATCTTGGCGCCGGGAAAGAACGACAGGGAGATGTCTTTCAAGATCTGCCGCTTGGGCGGCACGGTCTTGGAGACGCGGTTCATGGTGTAGACGTACTGGGCCATGCGAAGGTCCTGACAGGGCAAAAAAGAAGGGCCGTGGAGACCGGCCGAATGGGGGATTATCGTCTGCGTGCGACAATGCGCCGGTCGATGGCCTTCCAGTTGGTCATCACACCAGCACTCTGCTGGGGGGTATCGCGCATCACTGCTGCAGCCGACGCCCTACTCTCGATCCAATACGTCTGCCTAAGACTGGTCCGATGGCTCCCCATCGCGACAGGCCGATTCCCTAGCGCCCTGGAAGGGTGCCCCATTGCTGTCCATGACATTTGACGAACTGAACCTGGCTCCCGCCATCCTGCAAGCCGTGCGCGAGCAGGGCTACGACACCCCCACCGCGATCCAGGCCCAGGCCATTCCGGTCATCCTCGAAGGCCGCGACCTGCTGGGCGGCGCCCAGACCGGCACCGGCAAGACCGCCGCCTTCACGCTGCCGCTGCTGCAGCGCCTCTCCCAATCCGAAGCCCCCCGCAACAAGTTCAACGGCAAAGGCATCCGTGCGCTGGTGCTGACGCCCACGCGCGAACTCGCCGCCCAGGTCGAGGAATCGGTCAAGACCTACGGCAAGTACCTGGACCTCACCTCCACCGTCGTCTTCGGCGGTGTCGGCATGAACCCGCAGATCAACAAGGTCAAGGCGGGCGTGGACGTGTTGGTGGCCACCCCCGGCCGCCTGCTCGACCTGCTGCAGCAAGGCGTGCTGGACCTCGGCCAGGTGCAGATGCTGGTGCTGGACGAGGCCGACCGCATGCTGGACATGGGCTTCATCCACGACGTGAAGAAGGTGCTGGCCGTGGTGCCCAAGGCCAAGCAGAGCCTGCTGTTCTCGGCCACCTTCAGCGACGAGATCCGCGAGCTGGCGGCCACGCTGCTGCGCGACCCGCAATCGATCCAGGTGACGCCGCGCAACACCACGGTGCAGCGCATCACGCAGGTGATCCACCCCGTGGGCCGCAGCAAGAAGAAGGCGGCCTTGCTGCACATCATCCAGCAGCACAACTGGAGCCAGGTGCTGGTCTTCACGCGCACCAAGTTCGGCGCCAACCACGTGGCCGAGTTCCTGGGCAAGAACGGCGTGACCGCCATGGCCCTGCACGGCAACAAGAGCCAGGGCGCGCGCACGCAGGCGCTGGCGGGCTTCAAGAGCGGAGACATCCGCGCGCTGGTGGCCACCGACATCGCGGCCCGCGGCATCGACATCGACGAGCTGCCGCACGTGGTGAACTACGAGATCCCGAACATCAGCGAAGACTACGTGCACCGCATCGGCCGCACTGGCCGTGCCGGTGCCAGCGGCGAGGCCGTGAACCTGGTCTGCATGGACGAGGAAGGCTTCATGCAGGACATCGAAGACTTCACCAAGCAACGCATTCCCGTGCAACTGCTCGAAGGCTTCGGCCCCGAGTCCGGCGAGAAGGCCGAGCCCATCGCCATGGGCCGGCAGACCCTGTGGGGCGGTGCCGGCAAGCCGCCGAGCCGTGAAGTCATGGCCGCTGCGGCCAAGGCCGCGCGCAGCGAGATGATGCAGCGCATCCGCGACAACAAGGGCCAGAACGCTGGCGGTGGCGGTGGCGGCGGTCGCGGCCAGGGTGGTGGCGGCAATGGCGGCGGACGTTCCGCGCAGGGCCAGCAGCAGCGCGCGCCCCAAGGCGGCGGCGGTGGCGGTGGCCGTCCGGCCGGTGGCCACAGCGGCCCGCGCCACCATGGCGCAGGCGGCGGTGGTGGTGGTGGTGGCGCCGGCTTCGGTGGCGGCCACGGCCAGCCCGATCCGCTGCGCACCTCCACGCTCGGCGGCCGTGCCAAGCCGGCGCAGCGCAGCAATGCCGGCGGCCAGCCCGATCCGATGCGCACCAGCGTGGACAGCATGGGCGGCGGTGGCCGCAACCGCGGCTTCGGCGGCGGCGGTGGTGGCCGTGGCGGACGCAGCGGTGGCCACGGCGGCGGCGGTGGCGGTGGTTCCCGCGGCGGCTTCGGTGGTGGTGGCGGCGGCTACGGCCGCTGAGCCGCTCAATCCCGCACGAACAGCGTGCGCAAGGGCTGGTCGCCGACCTGGCGACTCCAATGCCCGTGCACGCTGGCGTCGAAGCTGCTGCCGGCCGGCAGCACATCGGCGGAATAGAAATGCTCGCCCGGACCGAACACGCGCGAGCTCCCATCCTGCAGGCCGATCTCCATCTGCCCCGACAGGATCACCACCCACTGCGGCGTGACCGTGACATGGAACTGGCTGCGAAAGCCCACCGGGCTTTCGCGCAGCTGGTAGCCGCCGCTGGGCAGCAGCGCCGACAGCGCCGACTGCGGCGTGCCCTGGTCCAGGGCCACGTCCTCGTCCTTGAAACGGGCGCGGCCATCGGTGTCGGTGAACAGAATCGTCTTGCGGAAAGTGGGCATGCGGCGGGTCCTTGCAAAGCCGCGCATTGTCCCTCCCTGGCCTGCGGTGCAGGCGCGGTATAAACGCCGGCCATGCCATCCCCTTCTTCCCCCCTGCTGGCCATCGACTGGGGCACGAGTTCCCTGCGTGGCGCGCGCATCGCGGCCGACGGCCGGGTGCTGGAGCAACGCGCATTTCCGCGCGGCATCCTGAGCGTTCCGGCCGGCGGCTTCGAGGCCGTGCTCGACGAAGCGTTCGGCGACTGGCGCGCGCAGGGCGTGCGCTGCCTGGTCTCCGGCATGGCCGGCAGCCGCCAGGGCTGGACCGAGGCGCCCTACTGCCCCTGCCCGGCCGGCTTCGCCGAACTGGCGGCGCACCTGGCCTGGGTGCCTGGCGCGCGCAGCCCGGTGGCCATCGTGCCGGGCCTGTCCATGGACCAGGGCGGCCTGCCCGACGTGATGCGTGGCGAGGAGGTGCAGATCTTCGGCGCCATGCAGCTGTGCGGCGAGTCCGCCGGCGTCTTCGTGCTGCCCGGCACGCACAGCAAATGGGCCCAGGCCGAGACCGGCTGCGTCACCGGGTTCCGCAGCTTCATGACCGGCGAGGTCTATGCACTGCTGAGCCAGCATTCCATCCTGGCGCGCACGCTGAACGCCGAGGCGCCGTTCGACGAGGCCGCCTTCGTGCAGGGCGTGGCCCGCGCCCGCGATGCCGGCGGCCTGCTGCACCATGCCTTCGGCGCACGCGCGCTCACGCTGTTCGGCCAGCTCGATGCCGACCGGCTGGCAAGCTACCTCTCGGGCCTGGTGATCGGCGCTGAACTGCACGGTGCCGCGCCAGCGCCCGGAACGCCGGTCGTGCTGATCGGCTCCGACCTGCTGACCGCCCGCTATGCACTGGCGCTCGAAGTCCACGGCATCGCGAGCCGCCGGCTCGGCTCCGAGGCCACCTGGGCCGGGCTGCACGCCCTGTCTCTTTCGCTGGATTGATCCCATGCCCGCCAACGACTTCCTGAGCGCCTCGATGCGCACCCTGCCCCTGGTCGCGATCCTGCGCGGCCTGTCGCCTGCCGAGGCGCCCGCCATCGGCGAGGCGCTGGACACTGCCGGCTTCGCCATGCTGGAGGTGCCGCTCAACTCGCCCCAGCCGCTGGACAGCATCGCGCTGCTGGCGGCGCGCCACCCGGCCAAGCTGGTCGGTGCCGGCACCGTGCTGGCGGCCGCACAGGTGCGCGAGGTGCACGCAGCCGGCGGCCGGCTCGTGGTGGCGCCGAATTTCGACGCCGCGGTGGTGCGCGAGGCCGTGCGCCTGGACATGGTCTGCCTGCCGGGCATCCTGACGCCGACCGAGGCCTTCGGTGCGCTCGCCGCCGGCGCGCACGGGCTCAAGCTGTTCCCGGCCGAGATGGGCTCGCCCGCCGTGGTCAAGGCGCTGCTGGCCGTGCTGCCGGCGGGCACGCCGCTGCTGCCCGTGGGCGGCGTCTCGGTGGCCAACATCGCCGATTGGCGCGCGGCCGGCGCGGCCGGCTGCGGCATCGGCTCGGCGCTGTACAAGCCGGGCAAGAGCGCCGCCGCGGTGCAGCAGGACGCCCGCGCCTTCGCGGCCGCCTGGCACGGCACGCAGGCCGCCTGAAAAGGGCTTGAACGAGAGGCCTACGCGCCGGCCACGCCCTGCTGGCGCAGCAGGCGGTCCAGCGCATCGGCGGCCAGCGGCCGGCTGAAGAAGTAGCCCTGGAAGGCCTCGCAGCCCTCGCTGGCCAGGAAGTCGCGCTGCCCGGCCGTCTCCACACCCTCGGCAATCACGTTCAGGCCCAGGCTCTGGGCCAGCCGGATCACGGTGCGGGCGATGGCCGCGTCGTTGGCATCGACGAGCACGTCGCGCACGAAGGACTGGTCGATCTTGAGCTGGTCCAGCGGCAGCTTCTTGAGGTAGGTCAGCGACGAATAGCCGGTGCCGAAATCGTCCAGTGCGAAGCGCACGCCCAGGTCCTTGAGCGCCCCCATCTTGGCCACGATGGCCTGCATGTCGTCGACCAGCACGCTCTCGGTCAGCTCCAGCTTGAGCCGCTGCGGGTCGGCCCCGGTCTGCTCCAGCACCGAGCGCACCTGGCGCACGAAGTCGGGGTGGCGGAACTGCCGCGCGCTCACGTTCACCGCCATGGTCAGCGCCGCCAGCGCCGGCTGCCGGCCCCAGTCGGCCAGCTGCGTGCAGGCGATCTCCAGCACGCGGTGGCCCAGCAGCAGGATGAGGCCGGTCTCCTCGGCCAGCGGAATGAACTCCGCCGGCGAGACCAGGCCACGCGCCGCATGGCGCCAGCGCACCAGCGCCTCCACGCCGGTGATGCGGCTTTCGCTGTCGACCTGGGGCTGGTACTGCAGGAAGAACTCGCGCTGCACGAAGGCCTGGCGCAGATCGCCCTCCAGCGCCGCGCGCGCCGTCACCGCCGCCTCCAGGCCGGGATCGAAGAAGCGCAGCGTGTGGCGCCCGGCGGCCTTGGCCTGGTACATCGCGATGTCCGCCTGCTTGAGCAGCTCGCCGGCGCTCTCGGTGTCGGCACCGAAGCGCGCCACGCCGATGCTGGCGGTGCTCTGGTGCTCGTAGCCATCGAGCCTGTAGGGTTGGGCCAGCGTGGCCAGGATCTTCTCGCCCACCTTGCGTGCCTGCACCGCGACCTCCTCGGGCACGGCGCTGAGTTCCTCCAGCACGATGACGAATTCGTCGCCGCCCAGCCGCGCCACGGTGTCGACCTCGCGCACGCAGGACACCAGCCGCATCGCCACCTGCTGCAACAGCATGTCGCCCTTGTCGTGGCCCAGCGTGTCGTTGAGCGTCTTGAAGTTGTCCAGGTCCATGCACAGCAGGGCACCGCCGGCGCGGTGGCGCACGCAGCCGGCCAGCGCCTTGTGCAGCCGGTCCTGCAGCAGCTGCCGGTTGGGCAGGCTGGTCAGGCCGTCGTAGAAGGCCAGCTTCTGGATCTTGGCCTCGGCCTGCTTGCGCTGCGTGATGTCGGTGTCGATCATCAGGATCGAGCGCGGCGCGCCCTGGTCGTCGCGCACCAGGGTCCAGCGCGCCTCCACCTGCACCGACTGGCCCGCCTTGCGCCGCCGCGCGACCTCACCGTTCCATTCGCCGCTGCCCATCAGTTCAGCTTGGGCGTGGTCGGCCGTGGCCTCGTCCTCGAACAGCAGCGTGGCGACGGACTGGTCCATCGCCTCGTCGGCGCGCCAGCCGTAGAGCCGCTCGGCACTCTTGTTCCAGTACTGCACGCGGCACGCCATGTCGGCCACGACGATGGCGTCGCGCGCCTTGTCCAGGAGCGAGGCCTGATGGCGGCTGTGCTCGTCGGCCTTGCGGCGGTCCAGCTCGGCCGCCACGCGCACCGCGAAGATGCGCAGCGTGGGCCCCAGGAACTCCTGGTGGCGCAGCGGCTCGGAGAACGCCACCAGCACCAGCCCGATCACGCGCTGCCCGGCATCGAACAGGCTGTGCCCGGCATAGGCCTGCGCGCCGATGGCGGCCAGCAGCGGATACGGCGCGAAGGCCTCGGCCACGCCTTCGCTGACGACGTAGGCGCCACGGTCCAGCAGGCCTGCCAGCCGGCTGCCGGCCAGCGGCGCATCGAAATTGCGCCGCACCTGCCCGTGCACCACCGCCCCCAGCGTGCGGGCCACCAGCGCGCCGCCCGGCTCCAGCATGGCGATGAAGCTGGCCTGCGCGCCCAGCGCGTCGGCCATGTTCAGCGCCAGCTGTTCGAAGAACTCGGTGCCGGTGCTGGCCGACACCGCGGCCGCCACCTTGAGCATGGCCGTCTGCACGCGCTGCTGCGCCTCCTGCGCAAGGCGCTGCTGCTCGCGCGCGCGCAGGTTCACGAGGCCGAAGGCCAGGTCGTCGGCCAGCGCCTTGAGCAGCGCGACCTCGTCCTCGGTCGGCGTCGCCACCTCGTTCAGGTACAGGTAGAACAGGCCGAAGGTGCGCTCGCCATCGCGCAACGGCAGGCACACCAGCCCACGGAACCCATGCGCGAGCGCATGGTGCGCCCAGCGTCGGCAGCGCGGATCGGTCTCCACGTCGGGCACGATCATGAGCTGGCCGGTGCGGATGGTCAGCCCCACCGGGCCCTGTCCCGCGGGCTCGTCGGCGGCCCAGCTCAAGGGGAAGCTGCCGATGTAGCCGGCGGGGTCGCCGACCTTCGCGGCGGCCTCGACGCTGCGGTGGGCATCCTCGCGCGCGAAGCCGACCCAGGCCATCGCATAGCCACCGATGTCCACGGCGATGCGGCACAGCTCTTCCAGCAAGGATTGCTCGGAGGTGGCGCGGACCAGGCTCTCGTTGCAGGCCGACAGCACGTGCTGGGCCCGGCTCACGCGCGCCAGCGCGGCCTCGGCGCGCAGGCGCGCGCTGACGTCCAGGCTGCGCACCAGGCGTGCAGGCCGGCCGTCGAAGTCGATGGTCGTGCCCGAGACCTCCACATCGAATGCGTGGCCATTACGGTGGCGGTGCCGCAGCCGCAGGCCCGAGAAGGAATCGCCCGGCATCGCCATGCGCGGCGCGGTCTCGTCGGGCGCACGCAGGTCGGTCATCGGCCTGCCGATCAGCTCCTGCGGGTGGTAGCCGTACATCTGCGCCGCGCTGCGGTTCACGGCCATGACGCGCAGCGTCGACAGCTCGGTCACGAACATGGGCTGCGGATTGAGGTCGAACAGCGCGCGGTACTTCTCGGCCGCTGCGCGCAACTGGGCGTGCAGACGGTGCCGGTCGATCGTCACGCCCAGCGATTCACCGAGGATCTGCAGGTTGCCGATGTCGCGGTCGTAGAAGGCATGGGGCTCGGCATAAGCCGCCAGCAGCACGCCGATCATGGCCTCGCCGGAGCGCAGCGGCGCGATGACCATGGAACGCACGCCGTCGCCCAGGGCCCGCTCGCGGTCCAGCCGGTCGTCCAGGATGGTGTCGTCGCAGACCATCACGCGGCGCTGCGCCAGCGCCTTGCCGGTCAGGCTGATCGCCATGTTGGCGCGCCGGCCGATGCGCTCTGCCAGCAGGCCGCAGCCGGCCACGATCATCAGCACGCCATCGTCCTGCACCAGTTCCAGCGTGACCCCGTCGGCGTGCAGCAACTCCCGGGTGCGCTGCACGGCGCGGTCCATCAGCGACTGCAGCGGCACGTCGAGCGCGGCGAACTCCTGCTGCAGCTGGGCGATCCGGATGCGGTCCTGCGCGTCGCGCCGGCTCTCCTGCTGCGCCCGCGTGTGCACCGACAGGTCCACCCGGCCGGCCATCTCGAGAAAGCGCTGCTGGCTCAGCGCCACGGCGCTGCGCAGCGGCTCCTGCTCGCCCTGCGGCCCGAGCGCGTGCAGCACCGGTGCGAGCATCCAGTCGAACTCGGGGTCCGGTGGGCCAGCCGGCGGGCGTCGCACGTTGTCTGGCGGAACGTCGGGCGGCAACATGTTCACGGTCGGCATGCTGGCACAGGCCCGCACCGCATCCGGGCGGCGACGGTGCCGCGCGTCGGCCCCGGCTGGCCGTCCGGCGCGGTCCGCCGCGGCGGCTGCACCGCGGCGCGCCGACGGCATGCACCGGCAGGCGGTGCGGCTTTGCCCTAGGATCGCCGGGGCTGCCTGACCGGGGCAGCCGCAAACCATGGAGAAGACATGAGCACGGAAGAAGAAACCCGCGCCCGCTGGGAACGTGAAATGGAGGCCGTCGTGCGCCGCATGCGCGAGGGCGGCGGCCAGGCCGGCCTGGCCCGGCCCGAGCAGGTTGCCGGCAAGACCGGCCTGCAGACCATGCAGGCCATGCTGGACGGCGAGCTCCCCTACCCCCACATCGCCGACACGCTGGACTTCGCCCTCGTCGAGATCGCCCATGGCCTGGCGGTGTTCCAGGGCACGCCGCAGCTCAGGCACTACAACCCGCTGGGCAGCGTGCACGGCGGCTGGTTCGCCACGCTGCTGGATTCGGCGCTGGGCTGCGCCGTGCACACCACCTTGCCGGCCGGGCGCGGCTACACCACGGCCGAGCTGGGCGTGAACATCGTGCGCGCGGCCACGCTCAAGACCGGGCCGCTGCGCGCCATCGGCAAGGTGATCCACAGCGGCCGCCAACTGGCCACGGCCGAGGCCCGCATCGTGGGCCCGGACGACAGGCTCTACGCGCACGCCACCACCACCTGCCTGGTGTTCGAGGCCCGCTGAACGCGTGAGCAAGGGCATGGCGGCAAAATGGCCGCATGCGACTACTCCACACGATGCTGCGCGTTGGCAACCTCCAGCGCTCGATTGACTTCTACACCCAGGTGCTCGGCATGAAGCTGCTGCGCACCTCGGAGAACCCCGAGTACAAGTACTCGCTGGCCTTCGTCGGCTACGGCAACAACCCGGACCATGCCGAGCTGGAGCTGACCTACAACTGGGGCGTGGAGAGCTACGAGCTCGGCACGGCCTACGGCCACATCGCGCTGGGCGTGCCCGACGCCCATGCGGCCTGCGAGCGCATCAAGGCCGCCGGCGGCAAGGTCACGCGCGAGGCCGGGCCCGTGAAGGGCGGCACCACGGTGATCGCCTTCGTCACGGATCCTGACGAATACAAGGTGGAGTTGATCCAGCGCGCGGAGGACCAGGGCGGCGGCGGGCTGCGCTGAAACCTGCGCGGCGGCAATGCCGCGGTTTCAACCCAGCCGGCCGGCCAGCACGAGCGAGGCGCGCAGCATGTCGTTGATGCGCGTCTGCCACCCATCGCCGGTGGCCCGCAACGCCTCCAAGACGTCCGGGTCCAGCCGCAGCTTCACCGGTTCCTTGGTCGCCGCCGCCTTGGGTCGGCCGCGCTTGACCAGCACCTGGTCGTGGTACTCATCGGCACGCTCGAAGAAAGCGTCGTCCAGCGCCGGAGCGTCGTCGGGGTCAACCCAGCTTTTGGGCGTAGCGCGCTTGCTCGCGTTCATTGGCTTTCCTCATGCTGATGATGCGGCGAGCCGCGCCGCGCGGAGTCCAGACCATCACCACCATACGGCGATCGAGGAGCCCGACCGTGATGAAGCGGTCCTCGGCATAGTCTTCACGCAGATCGGGCGCCGTGAAATGGTGCCCGATGAACACCTCGGCGGCGCGACCGAAATCCAAACCGCGCGCAGCGAAAGCCTCGGCCCGTTTGACAGGGTCGAACTCGATCTCCATCGTATTTATTGTGCACCCAATAAATAAGAAAAGTCAACAAGCGCGTCACGCTCCCATGCGACCTGCATCCGCTGCGCTGACGGCTCCGCGGCCGGCTACTCGGCGCTGACGCCCGCAGCCTTGATCACCTTGCCCCATTTCTCGGTCTCGGCCACGAGGTGGCTGCGCAGGCCTTCGGGCGTGACCTTGTCCATCGGCACGATCTCCGAGCTCAGGTCTGCCAGGCGTTGCTTGACCATGTCGTCCTGCAGCGCGCTGCGCAGTGCCTGGTTGATCTTGGCCAGCACCTCGGGCGGCGTGCCCTTGGGCGCGTACACGCCGTGCCAGACCTTCACGTCGAAGCCCTTGAGGCCCTGCTCGTCCAGCGTCTTGATGTCGGGCAGGCTGGCCAGGCGCCTGGGCGTGGTCACGCCGAACACCTTCACGCGCTGGCCGTCCTTGATCACCGGAACGGTCTGCGTGGTCTGGTCGCAGATCAGGTCGACCTGGCCGCTCATGATGTCGGCCAGCGCCGGGCCGGCGCCCTTGTAGGGCACGGTGGTCAGGTCCACGCCGATCTGGTGCGCCAGCAGCATGCCGCACAGCTGCGAGACGGCGCCGATGCCCGCATTGGCCAGCGTGACCTTGTCCTTGTGCTGCTTCACGTAGGCCAGCAGTTCGGGGAAGGTGTTGGCCGGGAAATCCTTGCGCGAGAGCAGCGTCATGGGCACGTCCATGACCTGGCCGATGTACTCGAAGTCCTTCAGCGGGTCGTAGGGCAGCTTCTTGTACAGCGCCGGCGCGGTCGCCATGCCCATGTGGTGGATCAGGATCATGTAGCCATTGGCCGGCGCCTTGGCCACGCGGGCCGGGCCGATGGTGCCGCCGGCCCCCACGGTGTTCTCCACCACGACCGGCTGGCCGAGCGACTTGGCCATGGGAATGGCCAGCATGCGCGCGACCACGTCGGTGGGGCCGCCGGCCGAGTACGGCACGACCATGGTCACGGGCCGCTCAGGCCAGGCGGACTGGGCCCAGGCCGCGCCCTGCAGCAGCAAGGCGGCGGCAACTAGCGCACAGCGGCGGATGCCGGTGGGGGAACACAAGCGCATGGAGTCTCCTATGGGGTGGTGGACAGAGGCCGCCAGGGCGTCAGGCAGCCCCGGCCGCACGCAGCGCGGCGATGGCGGCCGCATCCAGGCCGACTTCGCGCAGCAGCGCATCCGTATGCTGGCCGACTGCCGGCACCGCGTCCATCCGGGCTTGCCAGCGGTTGCTGCGGCCCGGGGGCAACAGGGCCGGCAGGTCGCCGGCGGGCGAGCCGATGGTGTGCCAGCGTTCGCGCGCCTTCAGTTGCGGGTGCGCCCACAGCCCCGCCATGTCGTTCATGCGCGCGTTGGCGATCTGCGCCTCGTCCAGCCGCGCCAGCACCTGGTCGGTCGACAGCAGCGAGAACGTCTCGTCGATGCGCGCGGCCAGCGCGGCCCGGTTGGCGTTGCGCTGGGCGTTGCTGGCAAAGCGTGGCTCGGTCGCGAGTGCCGGGTCCTGCAGCACCACGTCGCAGAAGACCTTCCACTCGCGCTCGTTCTGCAGGCCCAGCATCACCGTGCCGCCGTCGCCGGCCTGGAACGGGCCGTAGGGATAGATGGTGGCGTGCGATGCGGCGTTGCGCGGCGGCGGCGTGGCACCCTCGAACGCGTAGTACATCGGGAAGCTCATCCACTCGGCCAGCGACTCCAGCATCGAGACGTCGATGTGCGCGCCCTCGCCCGTGCTGGCGCGGCGCAGCAATGCGGCCAGGATGTTGGTGTAGGCGTACATGCCGGCGGCGATGTCGGCGATCGAGTTGCCGGCCTTGCTGGGCTGCTCGGGCGTGCCGGTCACCGACAGGAAGCCGGCCTCGCTCTGGATCAGCAGGTCGTAGGCCTTCTTGTCGCGGTAGGGGCCGTCCTCGCCGTAGCCCGAGATGTCGCAGACCACCAGGCGCGGGTTCGACTGGCTCAACGTGGCGTAGTCCAGCCCCATGCGCGCGGCGGCGCCGGGTGCCAGGTTCTGCACCAGCACGTCGGCGCCGGCCAGCAGCTTGGTCAGCACGGCCATGGCCTGGGGATTCTTCAAGTCCAGCGTGAGGCTTTCCTTGGAGCGGTTGGTCCAGACGAAATGCGAAGACAAGCCCTTGACGCGCTGGTCGTAGGCGCGCGCAAAGTCGCCCACCTCGGGCCGTTCGACCTTGATCACGCGCGCCCCGAGGTCGGCGAGCTGGCGGGTGCAGAACGGGGCGGCGATGGCGTGTTCGAGCGAGACGACGGTGATGCCTTGGAGCGGGAGGGTCATGGTGTGTGCTGGCAAAGGAGAAGGACGGAAATCAGTCGACGGAAGCGCCGGAGGACTTGACGATGCGGGCCCACTTGGCGAGGTCGTCGTTCAGCAGCGCGGCGAACTGCGCGGGCGTGGTCGACGGCGCGATCTCCACGCCCTGCTGCTCCAGCTTGTCGCGCAGGTCCTTGGCGGCCAGGGCCTTGCGCATGCCGTCTTCCAGCTGGGCCTGCACCGGCGCCGGCAGGCCGGTGGGCGCGAACAGGCCGATCCACAGCTGGCCGTCGTAGCCCGGCACGGCTTCGGCGATGGCCGGCACGTTGGGCAGGGTCGGCGAGCGCTTGGCGCCGCTGACCGCGATGGCGCGCAGCTTGCCGGCCTGGATGTGCGAGAGCGCCGACGGCAGGCTCGCGAACAGCATCGGCAACTGGCCGCCCAGCACGTCGTTCAAGGCCGGTGCCACGCCCTTGTAGGGCACGTGCTGCAGCTTCAGGCCGGCCATGCTGTTGAGCATCTCGCCCAGCAGGTGGTTCAGCGTGCCATTGCCGGCGGATGCGTACTGCAGGTCGGCACCGCTCCTGCGGGCCAGCGCCAGGAATTCGGCGAGGTTCTGCGCCGGAAAGGATGGGTTCACGAGCAGCACGTTGGGCACCGCGCCCACCAGGCCCAGCGGCACGAAGTCCTTGACCGGGTCGAAGCCCGGGTTCTTGTACAGCGAAGGGTTGATGGCCTGGCTGCTGCTGATGGTCATCAGCAGCGTGTGGCCGTCCTTGGGGCCACGCGCGACGTACTGCGTGCCGATGTTGCCGCCTGCGCCGGGCCGGTTCTCGACCACGGCGCTACCGCCCAGCACTTCGCCGAGCTTCTGGCCGACGATGCGGCCCACGATGTCGTTGGTGCCGCCGGCGGCCTGCGGCACCACCAGCACGATGGGGCGGGCCGGGTAGCTGGACTGCGCGGCGGCTGGCAGCGCGCACGCGGCGGCCAGGGCCAGCAACGCGCGGCGGCTCGGGGAGATGGGGAACATGGGCGGCGTCTCCTGGCGGTGCCGCCCAAAGGCCACCGCTGCTTAGCTTGGAAGCCGCGGATCATCCCGCGCCCCACCCGCCCCCGCAATCAGCGATTGCGAAAGCCGGTGTTCCGCCCCGCCGAAGGGGCAGGAGGCTCAGCCGCGCGGCAGCGCGGCCGCGGCGCGCGCCAGCGTCTCGATGCGGCCCCAGTCGCCGGCAGCGATGGCGTCGTTCGGCACGATCCACGATCCACCCACGCAGGCCACGTTGGACAGCGCCAGGAACTCGCCCGCATTGGCCGCACTGACGCCGCCCGTGGGGCAGAACTTCACTTCGCCGAACGGACCCTGCCAGGCCTTGAGCATGGGGATGCCGCCGGCCTGCAGGGCCGGGAAGAACTTGAGCTCGGTGAAGCCGTCCTCCTGCGCCATCATGATCTCGCTGCCCGTGGCCACGCCGGGCAGCAGCGGCAGGCCGGCATCGCGGCAGGCCTGACCGACCTTGGAGGTGTAGCCCGGGCTCACGCCGAAGCGCGCGCCGGCCCGCACCGAGGCGGCCACGTCGGCCGGCGTGCGGATGGTGCCTGCGCCGACCACGGCCTCGGGCACGTCCCGGGCGATGGCCTCCATGCAGGCCAGTGCCTGCGGCGTGCGCAACGTGACCTCGAGCATGCGGATGCCGCCGGCCAGCAGCGCGCGCGCCATCGGCACGGCATGGGCCACGTCGTGCAGCACGATGACCGGAATGACCGGCGCGTCGCGCATCACGTCGCGGGCGGTCAGTTGGGAATTCAAAGCCATGTCGGCGCTCCTTCTTCTGCGGTGGCGGCATTGCGGCGCATGCCGGCGAACAAATCCCGGCCCAGACCCAGGCCGTTGGCCACGCGCAGGGCCTCGGGCATGGTGGCCACCGGGCGGGCCTCCCATTCGGCCTGCGGCACCAGCACCTCCAGCCGGCCAGCCGGCGCATCGAGCCGCACCACGTCGCCATCGCGCAGCCTGGCCAGTGGCCCGCCGGCGGCGGCCTCGGGCGAGACATGGATGGCGGCGGGCACCTTGCCCGAGGCGCCGCTCATGCGGCCATCGGTGACGAGCGCCACCTTGAAGCCCTTGCCCTGCAGCACGGCCAGCGGCGGCGTGAGCTTGTGCAGCTCGGGCATGCCATTGGCCTGCGGGCCCTGCCAGCGCACGACGCAGACCAGGTCGCGCTCGAGTTCGCCGGCCGAGAAGGCCTTCTGCAGGTCTTCCTGCGAATCGAAGATGCGGGCCGGCGCCTCGACCACGTGGCGGTCGTCGGGCACCGAGGACACCTTGATCACGCTGCGGCCCAGCGGGCCCTGCAGCAGTTGCAGGCCGCCCGTGGGGCTGAACGGCGCGGTGGCCGGCCGCACGATGGCCTCGTCCTTGCTGGGGCCGGTGGCCTGCCAGGTGAGCGCGGCATCGGCCAGCGCGGGCTCGTGCGTGTACGCGCGGATGCCTTCGCTGCGCACGGTCAGCACGTCGTCGTGCATGAGGCCGGCGTCCAGCAGCTCGCGGATCACGTAGCCCGTGCCGCCGGCGGCCTGGAACTGGTTCACGTCGGCGCTGCCGTTCGGGTAGACGCGGGCCAGCAGCGGCACCACGTGCGACAGCGCGGCGAAGTCGTCCCAGTCGATCGTGATGCCGGCCGAGCGCGCCACGGCCACCCAGTGGATCAGGTGGTTGGTGGAGCCGCCCGTGGCCAGCAGCGCGACCATGGCGTTGACGATGGCGCGCTCGTCCACCAGCTGGCCGATGGGCGGGCAGGCGGCGCGCTGCGTGGCGGCCTGCCCATCCAGCGCCGTGCCCCAGCCCAGCACCGTGCGCGCGGCCTCGCGCGTGAGCGCATCGCGCAGCGCGCCGCCCGGTGCCACGAACGCCGTGCTCGGCACGTGCAGGCCCATGGCCTCGAGCAGCATCTGGTTGCTGTTGGCCGTGCCGTAGAAGGTGCAGGTGCCGGCCGCGTGGTAGGCGGCGGACTCGGCCTCCAGCAGCTCCTTGCGGCCGACCAGGCCTTGCGCGGCCTGCTCGCGCACCTTGGCCTTGGCGTTGTTGGACAGGCCCGAGGGCATCGGCCCGGCTGGCACGAACACCGTGGGCAGGTGGCCGAAGTGCAGCGCGCCGATCAACAGGCCCGGCACGATCTTGTCGCACACGCCCAGCATCAGCGCGCAATCGAACATGTCGTGCGTGAGCGCGACGGCCGTGGCCATGGCGATCACGTCGCGGCTGAACAAGGAGAGCTCCATGCCCGGCAGGCCCTGCGTGACGCCGTCGCACATGGCCGGCACGCCACCGGCCACCTGGGCCGTGGCGCCGAAGTGGCGCGCCTCGTCCTTCACGAGATCGGGGTAGTGCTGCAGCGGCTGGTGCGCCGACAGCATGTCGTTGTAGGCGTTGACGATGGCGATGTTGGGCGCGCGCTCGGCCACGACCTTGAACTTGTCGTTGGACGGCATCGCGGCGAAGGCATGCGCCACGTTGGCGCAGCCCATGCGGTCCGAGCCGCGCGTGCGCGCAGCCATGGCCGCCAGGCGTTCGAGGTAGGCCGTGCGCGCGGGGGCGCTGCGCGTGCGGATGCGGTCGGTGACGGCGGCGACGGTGGTGTGGGTGTTCATCGTTCTGGGCCGGGGGACGGCGCGGCGGGGGGGCTTGGGAGGGCGCGGTGATCCTACTCCCGAAGGATGCCGCCCCGGCCGCAAGGGGTTACCAGTGGGTTACCAAACGGCAAGGCGCAATCGCAGGGCGCGAACGGCAAGGCGCACATGGCCAGGCGGCCCGGGGCTTGCTAGAGTGGCAGCCGTGAAGCCCCATCCCCACCCCGCGCCTTTGCGCGACCCCTTGCCGATGCTGGAGCGCGCCCGGCGCGAATGGGGCGGTCAGCAGGACTACTGGGTCTTCGGCTACGGCTCGCTGATCTGGCGGCCCGAGTTCGAGCATGTCGAACACCGGCTCGCGCGCGTGCACGGCTGGCACCGCGCGCTCAAGATGTGGAGCCGCATCAACCGCGGCACGCCCGAGTGCCCGGGGCTGGTGTTCGCACTGCTGACCGGTGGCAGCTGCCAGGGCGTGGTGTTCCGCATCCCGCAGCGCGATGGCGATGCGGTGCTCGACCGGCTCTGGGCGCGCGAGATGCTGATGGGGGTGTACGACCCGCGCTGGCTGCACTGCACCACGCCCGAGGGGCCGGTCAAGGCCCTGGCCTTCACGCTGTCGCGCCAGAGCCCGAGCTTCACGCGCACCTTGAGCGACGAAGACTACCGGCGCGTGTTCACGCAGTCCTGCGGGCGCTTCGGCACCACGCTGGATTACGCGCGCGAGACCTTCGAGAGCCTGCGGAAGCACCAGATCCGCGACAAGGCGCTGGAGAAGCTGCTCAGGCTGGCTGGCTGAGCAGCAACTGCTCGGCCCGCGCCAGATCGTCCAGCGTGTCGATGTCGGTCACGCAGCCGGCGCCATCCAGCGCCAGCTCCAGCACCTGCCCTGCCCGCTTGCGCGCCTGCACGATCGCGGCCGCGCCGGCTTCGCCCGACAGGGCCAGCAGTTCGTCTCGGCAGGCGGCGGAGAAGCCGACCGGATGCCCCCGCGTGCCCGCATGCTGCGGCAGCACCACGGCGGCCCCGCCCAGCGCCGCCGCCACGCGTTGCAAGGCGGCAGGCTCGATCAGCGGCAGGTCGCCCGGCAGCACCAGCCAGCCGCCCGCCGCTTGCGTGGCGCGCACGGCTGCCGCGATGGAGTCGCCCATGCCCGGATGCCCCGCATCCTCCAGGTGCCAGGCCAGCCCGCTGGCGCGCACGGCGTCCAGCGTGTGCTGCAGCACCGGCTTGCCGGCCAGCAGCGCCTGCAGCTTGTGCACCTGGCCGCCCGAGGCGCGGAAGCGCTCGCCCCGGCCCGAGGCGAGCACCAGCACGACGGGCGCGCCAGATGGGGCCCCAACGCTCCCCGCTGCACGAGGTTCGCTGCCCCCCGAGGGGGGGCGCGCTTGCCTGGGGCGGCCCGGCGCGGCGCTCATCGCCGTCAGGCCAGCTTGAACGGCAGCTCGCGCAGCGGCTTGCCGGTCAGCCGCGCGACAGCGTTGGCAAAGGCCGGGGCGAGCGGCGGCAGGCCCGGCTCGCCCATGCCGGTGGGTGCGTCGGCGCTGGGCACGATGTGCACCGCGATCACCGGCATGTCGGTGATGCGCGGCACCACGAAGTCGCCGAAGTTGCTCTGCTCGACCACGCCGTCCTTGAGCGTGACGGCCGCGCCGGGCAGGCACATCGACAGGCCCATCAGCGCGGCGCCCTGGATCTGCGCCTCCACGCTCTTGGGGTTCACCGCCAGGTTGCAGTGCACGCCGGCCGTGACCTGGTGCAGCTTGGGCGTTCCGTTCTCCACCGAGGCCTCGACCACGTAGGCCACCACCGAGTCGAACGACTCGTGCAGCGCCACGCCCCACGCGCGGCCGGACGGCAGCTGGCGCTTGCCGTAGCCCGAGCGGTCCACCGCCAGCTGCAGCGCGGCGCGGTGGCGCGTGGCCTTGGCGTCCATCAGCGCCATGCGGTAGGCGACCGGGTCCTGCTGCGTGGCGCGCGCGATCTCGTCGACCAGCGTCTCCATCACGTAGGCGGTGTGGGTGGAACCCACGCTGCGCCACCACAGCACCGGCACGTTGTCCTTGGGGTGGTGGGCCGACAGGCGCATCGGCACGTCGTAGGGTGCGCGCATGCCTTCGACCATGGTGGTGTCCACACCGTCCTTGACCATGGCGGACTCGAAGAAGGTGCCTGCCATGATGGACTGGCCGACGACCACATGGTCCCAGGCCAGCACCTTGCCCTTGGCGTCGAAGCCGATCTCGGCGCGGTGCACGTGCATGGGCCGGTAGTAGCCGCCGCGGATGTCGTCCTCGCGGCTCCAGAGCGTGCGGATCGGCGCCTCGATGCCGGCGGCCTGCGCGGCCTTGGCGATGGTGCAGGCCTCGACCACGAAGTCGCTGGTCGGCAGGCCGCGCCGGCCGAAGCCGCCGCCGGCCATCTGCACCTCCATGGCCAGGTTTTCGGGCTTGATGCCCAGCACGCGCACGGCGGCCGCAGCCTCCAGGCCCGGCATCTGCGTGCCGACCCAGAGCTTGGCCTTGCCATCGGCGCCACGGCCGGTGAGCTGCACGGTGCAGTTCAGCGGCTCCATGGGCGCGTGGGCCAGGTAGGGGAAGTGGAACTCGGCGCTGATCTTGTGCGGCGCGCCGGCCAGCGGGGCCATGTCGGCCTGGTACTTCACATGGCCGGGCTTGGCGGCCAGCGCGCGGTAGGCGGCCAGCTGCGCGGTGCTGTCGACCTTCTGCCGGCCCGCATCGCTCCATTGCAGCTGGAGCGCGTCGCGGCCCTGCTTGGCGGCCCAGTAGCCGTCGGCGACCACGGCCACGCCCTCGCCACCATCGTGCAGCGGCACGCGCAGCACGGCCTTCACGCCCTTCACGGCGCGTGCGGCAGCATCGTCCAGCGACGCCACCTTGCCGCCGAACACGGGCGGGTGCTGGCACACGGCCGTCAGCATGCCGGGCAGGCGCACGTCGATGCCGAAGTTCTGCCGGCCGCTGGACTTGGCCTGCGCGTCGAGCCGGCCCGTGGGCTGGCCGATCAGCTTGAAGTTCTTCGGGTCCTTGAGCGTGACCTGGGTCGGCACGGGCAGCTGCATGGCCGCCTCAGCCAGCGCGCCGTACTCGAGCCGTTTGCCGCCGGGGCCGATGACCACGCCGCGCTCGGTCGCCAGCGACGCGGCCGGCACGCCCCATTGCGTGGCGGCGGCCTGCACGAGCATGGCGCGCGTGCGGGCGCCCAGCTCGCGGTACTGGGTGTAGGAGTTCTTGATGGCGGTGGAGCCGCCCGTCAGGTGCATGCCATAGGCCGGGTCGGCGTAGGCGATGGCCGCGTCGCCATGGGTGGCGCGCACGCGGCTCCAGTCGGCGTCCAGCTCCTCGGCCAGCACCATGGCCAGGCCCGTGTGCGTGCCCTGGCCGAACTCCAGGCGGTTGACGGTCACGGTGACGGTGCCGTCGCGCGCGATCTTCACGAACGCGGCCGGCTGCTGGCCGGGCTTGAGCGCCACGGTGGCCGGACCCTGCGCATCGGCCAGCAGAGGGAAGATGCCCAGCGCGAAGCCGGTGGCCGCGCCGATCTTGAGGAAGCTGCGGCGCGGCAGGCCGGCCACGTCGTTCCCGTCGTCGAGCCGGCGCGCGAGCATGGGCGGCAGCATGGCGCGGATCTGGTCAGCCGAGGTGTCTTGCAGATGCATGGTGGGCTCCCGTTTCAGGCCAGCGACGCGGCTGCGTCCTTGATCGCGCCGCGGATGCGCGCATAGGTGCCACAGCGGCAGATGTTGCCGGCCATGGCGGCGTCGATGTCGGCATCGCTGGGCCGTGGATTGGCCTGCAGCAGCGCGGTGGCGCTCATGATCTGGCCGCTCTGGCAGTAGCCGCACTGCGCCACGTCGATCTTGACCCAGGCCTCGTGCACGGCCTTGCCCACGCGCTCGGCGGTGACGGCCTCGATGGTGGTGATCTTCTGGCCCGCCGCAGCGGCGATCGGCGTCACGCACGAGCGGATCGCCGCGCCGTTCATGTGCACGGTGCAGGCGCCGCACAGCGCGGCGCCGCAGCCGAACTTGGTGCCGGTCATGCCCAGCGTGTCGCGCAGGGCCCACAGGATGGGGGTGGAGTCGTCGACGTCGACCTGGACGTCCTTGCCGTTGATGTTCAGCGTGGCCATGGGGACCTTTCTTGGGTGGGGTGGTTAGACGAATGAATGTTCATTCTTTTATGTGTTCTTGTGGCCAGGCCGCCATGCGGTGTTCAGGCCTTGATGCCGTCCCAGAAGATCGAGAACGCCTGGGCCAGCGCCGGCTCGGTGTCGGGCAGATCGCCGCTGCGCAGCAGGTTGGCGGTCTCGCGCACCGAGCCGAAGAAGCTGGAGGCCAGCAGCATCGTGGGCACGTCCTTGACGATCTGCTGCGCGCGCGCCTCGTCGAAGAAGCCCAGGCACTCGCCCGTGAACCGGGCCGAGAACTGGCGCGAGGCCTCGCTGAACCACGGGGAGTTGTAGTACTGCTCCATGAACACCGTCTCCGCATAGTGGGCCTGGCGGTGCCGCAGCAGCAGCAACCAGTTGCGCTGGAAGCGCGCGCGGAACGGCATGGAGGCGACCGACTCCTCGGTGATCAGCCGCGCCAGCGCGCCCTTGACCTCCTCGTACAAGGCATTGAGCAGGTCTTCCTTGGACTTGTAGTAGACGTACAGCGTGCCGGTGGCGATGCCGGCCTCCCGCGCAATCGCCGCCATGGTCAGGCCCGACAGACCGACCTGCGCCACGAGCGCGAAGGTCGCGTCGGCGATGGCCTGTTGCTTGTCGTCGTCCTTGGGTTTCACGGCCGCGATCTTAGGTGAATGAATATTCAGTCGTCAATGGGTGCCTGCAGCGGCCATCGCAGGGCGGACGCTGCACAATCCGCGCCCATGAGCGAACTCCAGACCTCCATCGCGGCGCTGCGCAAGAGTTATGAGCGGGCCGAACTCGACGAATCGGCCTCGCACGCCGACCCGCTGCAACAGTTCGACCAGTGGCTGGGCGAGGCCGTCGCGGCGCAGGTGCCCGAGCCCAACGCCATGACCCTGGCCACCGTGGGCAGCGACCTGCGCCCGTCCACCCGCATCGTGCTCGTCAAGGGCTACGACGCGCGTGGCCTGGTCTTCTACACCAACTACGAGAGCCGCAAGGGCCAGGAGCTGGCAGGCAACCCCTACGCGGCGCTGCAGTTCCACTGGGTCGAGCTCGAGCGCGTGGTGCGCATCGAAGGCGTGGTGGAGAAGACCAGCGCCGCCGAGAGCGACGCCTACTACGACAGCCGCCCGCTGGACTCGCGCATCGGCGCGTGGGCCAGTCCGCAGAGCCAAGTGATCTCCGGCCGCGGCGTGCTGGTGGCCAATGCCGCCCGGTACGGCGCGCAATTCCTGCTCCGGCCGCCGCGCCCGCCGCACTGGGGCGGCTACCGGCTGGTGCCGACCGCATGGCAGTTCTGGCAAGGGCGCAAGAGCCGGCTGCACGACCGGCTGCACTACCGCCAGGACGGCGGCGGCTGGGTGCGCGAGCGCCTGGCGCCCTGAGCCGCGCCGGGCGGCCAGCGGGCTGGCCGGCCAAGCCCTGCCCTTCTCACACGCCGCGTGCCCTACGCGCTCCGCAGGCGGCGCGAACGCAACGGCAGGCCACCTTCGGCATGCATGAATCTATGATCATCATCACCGTATGCAATGGATCGCTGGTGCCGCGATCCGGAGGTGACCGCCATGATCGATCGAATCGGTATGCACTGGAAGCGCCTGCGCGGGTGCTGGGCCTTGCCCGACGCCACGGCCCACGTGCGCACCATCCTCGTGAACGGGCAGATGCGCAACCTGCTGCACGTCGTGCCCTGGTATGTCGCGTCGAACATCTGCACCGCCGGCATGGTGCTGTACGCGCTGTGGCCGTTCGTGCGACGCGAGGCGTGGCCAGCGTGGGTGGCCGCCTTCCTGCTCGCGCATGTGGCCTGGGCCGGCCACGCCATCATGGCGCTGCGCAGCGCAGGACCGGGCGGACGGCTGCTCGGGCTGCGCGACATGCATGTGTCCGCGCTCTGGTGCGCAGCGAGCGCGGTGCTTTCGGGCATCGGCATCTACGTGGGCGCGCTCCAGGCGGGCGACGACGCCAGCCGCCTTCTGCTGAGCGCCTACACCCCCGGGCTGATCGCCGCGGGCGTGCTGGTGGGCATCACCACCCCCTTGCTGTCCTTGATCTGGCTGTCGGTGCTGACGGTGGTGGCCTGCCTGATGGTGGCGCAGATCGGCTATCTGGCGCAGGGCGTCACCATCGCCCTGCTGTGCTGCTACGCGCTCATCCTGGCCGTGGCACTGCTGTTCGCATCGCGCCTGTTCGTGCGGTGCATCGCGGCCGAGCAGGCTGCGGAGCAGGAGCGCCACATCGTCGGCCTGCTGTTGCGCGACTTCGAGGCCGATGCGCGCGACTGGCTGTGGGAAAGCAACCGCGCGGGCGAGCTGACCCGCGTGGGGCTGCGGCTGTGCAACCTGCTCGGGCTCGGGCAGGACCGCCTGCTCGGCCGGCCGCTGGACAGCCTGTTCGCGCAGCAACGCATGCTCGAGGTCCGCAGCGATGGCGCGGTGGGCGCCGCTGCACTGCGCGGCCTGCTGGCCGCAGGCGAGCCGTTCAGCGGCGTGGTGCTGGAGGCGCGCGTCGGCGGTGAGCTGCGCAGCTGGACGCTGAGCGCCAAACCGCTGCATGCCGCCGACGGCGCCTGGACGGGCTGGCGCGGCGTGGGCGTCGATGTGTCCGACGCGCGTGCGCGGGAGGCCGAGAGCAGCATGCGCGAGCAGCACCTGCACTACCTGGCGCACCACGACGCCCTCACCGGCCTGCCGAACCGGCGCGCCTTCGTGGAGGAAGCCGAGCGCCAGCAGGCAACCGGCGGCCGGTGGGCCGTGGCCCTGCTCGATCTGGACCACTTCAAGACCGTCAACGACAGCCTAGGCCACGCCGCGGGCGACCAGTTGCTGTGCTCGGTGGCGCGCCGCCTGCGCCATGCCACGCGCGAGGGCGATGCGCTGGCGCGCCTGGGCGGCGACGAATTCGCGATGCTGCTGCGCACGCTGCCCGTGCAGGGCTGCGCACGCGAGATCGAGCGGCGCATGCAGGGCCTGCTCGCCGCGCTGCGCACGCGCGAGCGCATCGGCGACGACCACATCGACGTGCGCGCCAGCATCGGCGCCTCGTGGACCGACGGCGTCCTCGGCGCCAGCGAACTGCTGCGCCAGGCGGACACGGCCCTCTACGTGGCCAAGAACGCCGGGCGCGACGCCGCGCGCCTGCATGCGCCCGGCATGAGCGACCGCCTGCGCGAACGCCTGGCCATGGTGGGCGACCTGGCGCAGGCCGTCGCACGCGGCGAGTTCGAGATCGACTACATGTCTCTGCGCGACGCCGGCTCCCTGCGCGTGCAGGGCTACGAGGCGCTGGTGCGCTGGCGCCACCCGCGGCACGGCCGGCTGCTGCCCGCGTCCTTCATCCCGGTCGCCGAAGAGTCCGGCATCGTGGTGCAGATCGGCCTGTGGGTGCTGGAGCAGGCCTGCCGCGATGCCATGTCGTGGCCGCGGCACCAGCTGGTGGCCGTCAACGCGTCGGCCGTGCAGCTGGCCTGCGCGAGCTTCGTCGAAGACGTCATGGACGTGCTGCGCCGCGTGGGCCTGCCGCCGTCTCGGCTGGAACTCGAAGTCACCGAAACCGCGCTGGCGCGCGACGCGCAAGGGGCGCGCGTAGCACTGCAGCGGCTGCGCACGCTGGGCGTGCGCACGGCCATCGACGACTTCGGCGTCGGCTACTCGTCCATGGCGCAGCTGCGCGAGCTGCCGTTCGACCGCATCAAGCTCGACCAGTCCTTTGCCGCGGCCCTGCCGCACGAGCCTGCCGGTGGCATGACCCAATCCATCATCGCCTCCCTCGTGCTGCTGGCCAACAACATGCATCTGGACATCACGGCCGAAGGCGTGGAGCAGGCCCAGCAGCTCCAGGTGCTGCGCGCATTGGGTTGCACCACCGTGCAGGGCTACCTGTTCGGCGCGCCGGCCTGCGTGGACGGCAGTGCAACCGACATGGCCGACGCCGCCGCGCAGCGGCCGGCCTGATTCCAGGAGCCGCTGCGCTGCCCGGGAAAATCCCGAGTCGCAAACGTTTGCGCAAACGTTTTTGCAGCCCTATATTGCCTGYCTGTTCCGGCACGCATCACAAGGAGACACGCATGCACCCGACCCGCCGCACCCTCACCTCCGCGCTGGCCCTGGCCGGTGTCCTGGCCTTCGCACCGTCCTGGGCCCAGAGCCCGCCCAAGGTGGNCTGTTCCGGCACGCATCACAAGGAGACACGCATGCACCCGACCCGCCGCACCCTCACCTCCGCGCTGGCCCTGGCCGGTGTCCTGGCCTTCGCACCGTCCTGGGCMCAGAGCCCGCCCAAGGTGGCCCTGGTCATGAAGTCGCTGGCCAACGAGTTCTTCCTGACCATGGAGGAAGGCGCCAAGGCGCACCAGAAGGCCAACGCCAAGCAGTACACGCTGYTGGCCAACGGCATCAAGGACGAGACGGACGCGGCCGCGCAGATCCGCATCGTCGAGCAGATGGTGGCCCAGAAGGTCGATGCGCTGGTCATCGCCCCGGCCGACTCCAAGGCCCTGGTGCCGGCCATCAAGGCCGCGTCCGAGAAGGGCGTGCTGGTGGTCAACATCGACAACCGGCTCGATGCGGCGGCCCTGAAGGAGAAGGGCTTGTCCGTGCCCTTCGTGGGCCCGGACAACCGCGCCGGCGCCAAGCTGGTGGGCGATGCGCTGGCCAAGACGCTCAAGAGTGGCGACAAGGTGGGCATCATCGAGGGCGTGTCCACCACCTTCAACGCGCAGCAGCGCACGCTCGGTTACCAGGACGCGATGAAGGCCGCMGGCATCACGGTGGTGGGCGTGCAGTCGGGCCAGTGGGAGATCGACAAGGGCAACCAGGTGGCCTCCAGCATGCTGCGCGAGCACCCGGACCTCAAGGCGCTGCTGGCGGGCAACGACTCGATGGCGCTGGGCGYGGTGGCGGCCGTGAAGGCAGCGGGCAAGACCGGCAAGGTGGCGGTGGTGGGCTACGACAACATCAGCGCGATCAAGCCCATGCTGCAGGACGGGCGCGTGCTGGCCACGGCCGACCAGTTCGCGGCCAAGCAGGCGGTGTTCGGCATCGAGACGGCGCTCAAGGCCCTGGCCGCCAAGACGCCGCAGGCCGGCATGCCCGC
>NZ_LMNA01000024.1 GCF_001422445.1 Pseudorhodoferax sp. Leaf274 | reverse complement strand
GCCGTGAAGTTCTTCTACGAGCTGGACCGCCCCGAGCGTGCCGTGGAACTGGCCTTCGAGGGCTACGTAAAAGAGGTGCGCGAGAAGTCCGGGTACACSGTGCTGCTGGGCGCCGCCGGCTGACAGGAGACGCGCCATGACCATGCGCCACACCGGCATCGTGCACATGCGCAAGTCCAAGCCCACAGGCATCGTGTCGGCATCGGGCACGTTCGTCGCCACGCTACCGGTGCTGGACGCATGGGGAACCCATGCACGCGAGCCCTGGCGGCTGATCTGGGCGGGCGACGAGGCCCGCGCCTGGTGGGACCGCGAGGGCCACACGCTGCAACCCGGCGACACCCTGCAGGTGGAGCTGGAGAAGGTGCGCGTGCACGCCGAAGGCAAGGGCTGGGACGCCAAAACCGAGATCCACGCACACGTCCTGGCCGCACAGCTGGTCAAACGCGCAAAGAACGAAGCGGCAGCCGCAGCCTGACCCGGCATCGCCCCCCACCAAAACCACCACTCGCCGAAGCATGAAGCGCATCTACATCGCCGGCCCGATGACGGGCCACCCCGAACTCAACTTCCCCGCATTCCACGCCGAGGCAGCCCGCTTGCGCGGCCTGGGGTTCGACGTGGTCAATCCCGCCGAGATCAACACCGACCCCAACGCGGGCTGGCAGACCTGCATGCGCGACGACATCGCACAGCTGGTGCGCTGTGACGGTGTGGCCACCCTGCCCGGCTGGCAGCGCTCGCGCGGCGCCAGCATTGAGGTGGGGCTGGCCCAGGGCCTGGAAATGCCCGTGGTCGAGGCCGCCGCGCTGGTGGCGCGGTGCTCCGCATGAGCCCGCTCGGAAAGATCCGGAGCAACTGCACGCTGCGCGGCAAGCACTGGCTGTGGCGTGGCGCGCTGTCGCACAAATGCCCCGCCATGCACCATGAGGGCCGCACAGTGGCCGTGCGTCGCGTCATCCTGGAAATCAGGGACGGCGAGCCACTGCCCGTCGGCGCGAAGGCACTGACCAGCTGCGAGCACCACCACTGCGTCAGCCCGCACTGCGCGGTAAGCGGCACGCAGTCCGATGTCTGCTCGCGCATTGCAGAGCGCATGTCCGATACGGCCAAGCATGTGCTGGCAGGCCGCCGTGCAGCAACGGCGCGCCGGCGCGCCACCCTCAGTGCCGCGGACGTGGAGCGGCTTCGCACCAGCAGCGAGCGCATGGTCGACATGGCTGCCGCACTGGGCATCACCGAGGCCCACGGGTACAAGGTGCGCAACCACAAGCGCTGGCGCGACTTCACAGCGCCGCACTTCCTTGGCCTGGGGGCGGCCCAATGAAAACCGCACATAGAAATGCGGCGCGCGCCAAGCGCGAAGGACTACCGAAGTTCTGGCTACGCGCAGCACCCGAGAGCCGGCGCACGACGGGCAAGGTGGCGTGCCTGGATCTGGTCGACCGCTTCACCAGCGGCAAGGCCACGGCCGACGACATGTGGGACTGGATCGAGACCGGCTTCATGGCGTCGCACATGGTGCACCTGCTGGCCACGCAGGAGGCGGTCGAGTTCACCGAGGAGGCAATGGCAGCGGTGGCCGAGCAGTTGAACACCTTTGCCAACGTGACCGGCCGCCACCGACGCACGGGCCGCGTTGGCTTCAACTCCGCCGAGCTGCTGGCCGCCCGCGCGGCCGCCGAGGTGATCAGCGGCCTGCTGGACATGGACCGGCACGGCATCGCCGAACGAGCGGCCCACTGGGGCCACGAGCAAGCGCAGATCCTGCGCAGGAGATTCGGGACATGAGCAGCATCCACACCCCGGCGGCCAAGCCGCATCCCGCACACACCGCGGCCGGCCTCGTGCGTCGCTGGGAGGACTGCCTCGCGCCGCACGATCTACCCCAGTGGGCGGAAGACGCAGCACTGACGATGCGCGCGCTGGCGGCCCAGCACACCGCACCCCGTGAGGAAGATGGTGGGACCGCGCGGGCGGCCTTCGAGGCCCGGTTCTCGGCCGAGCCGCACGGGCTTCGCATGGACCGCTGGGGCAGCCGAGCCGCACT
>NZ_LMNA01000023.1 GCF_001422445.1 Pseudorhodoferax sp. Leaf274 | reverse complement strand
TCGGCGGCCATCTTCTGCCCGCCGTGCGCACCGAAGATGTGCTCCTGGTGGCCGCACTGGCTGCACACGTGCACGGCCATGTTCTCCACCAGGCCCAGGATGGGCACGCCGACCTTCTCGAACATCTTGATGGCCTTCTTGGCATCGATGAGCGCGATGTCCTGCGGCGTGGTGACGATCACGGCGCCGGTCATGGGCACGCGCTGGCTCAGCGTGAGCTGGATGTCGCCGGTGCCCGGCGGCAGGTCGACGATCAGGTAGTCCAGCTCGGTCCAGTTGGTCTGGCGCAGCATCTGCTCCAGTGCCTGGGTGGCCATGGGGCCGCGCCAGATCATGGCCTGGTCCTGGTCGACCAACAGGCCGATGGACATGACCTGCACGCCGTGTCCGTCCAAGGGGTCCATGGTCTTGCCGTCGGGGCTCTCGGGCCTGCCGCTGACGCCCATCATCATGGCCTGGCTGGGGCCGTAGATGTCGGCATCGAGCAGGCCCACGTTGGCGCCTTCGGCGGCCAGCGCCAGCGCCAGGTTGGCCGAGGTGGTGCTCTTGCCCACCCCGCCCTTGCCCGAGGCGACGGCGACGATGTTCTTCACGCCGGGCAGCAGCTGCACGCCGCGTTGCACGGCATGGGCGGTGATCTTGCTGGCGATGTTGGCCGAGACGTTGTCCACGCCAGGCACGGCGCGTGCCGCGGCCACCAGCGCCTTGCGCAGCGCCGCGATCTGGCTCCTGGCCGGGTAGCCGAGCTCGACGTCGAACGCCACGTCGCCGCCCTGCACGCTGAGGTTGCGCAGCGCCTTGGTGGACACGAAGTCCTTGCCCGTGTTGGGGTCGACCACCTGCTTGAGCGCGTCGGTCAGCGCCTGTTCCGTCACTGGCATCTTGGCATTCACTCCTTCGGGGGCGCCGAGTGTACCGAGCAGGGCCGCGGCAGCGCGGACAGGGCCTGGCGCAGCGCCAGCAGCGCGGCCTCGAAGTCGCAACGACCGTTCATGGCTGGCCGCCACGCGCGCGGACCNGCCGGTCTCGGGGTGCACGGTCACGAGCGGGTGCTCGCTCACGACCACCTGCTTGAGCGCGTCGGTCAGCGCCTGTTCCGTCACTGGCATCTTGGCATTCACTCCTTCGGGGGCGCCGAGTGTACCGAGCAGGGCCGCGGCAGCGCGGACAGGGCCTGGCGCAGCGCCAGCAGCGCGGCCTCGAAGTCGTAGTCGTCCAGCGCCATCCCGACCGTGCTGGCCAGGGCCGGAACCTCGCGCGCGAACAGCGGGGCGTTCCGCCGCCAGTGGTCCACCGCCTCGGCATCGGCCTCGGCCAGCAGGCCTTCGAGCTGGCGCGCCGGGCCGGCCCATGCGCCTGGGCCCGCGCCGTCGTCGCCGGCCGGCGCTGGCGCCTGCTGCGGCGTCGGCAAGGCCGGCTCCAGGGCCAGGATCAGTGCGTCGAGCTGGACGCTGGTGGCGCGCAGCGCGGCCTGGCGCAGGGCCGCCGGCCCCGCCTCGCCGATGCACTCCTCCAGCCGGCCGGCGGCTTCCTGCAGCCCGGTGGCGCCGATGGTGCCGGCCAGCCCCTTGAGCGTATGGGCCAGGCGCGCCGCCTCGGCGATCTGCTCGCGGTGCAGCGCCGCCGCGATGCGTGCACTGGCATCGCGCTGCGTCTGCACGAAGCGGCGCAGGGTGGACAGGTACAGGCCCTTCTTGCCCAGCATGCGCTGCAGCCCGAGCTGTGTGTCCAGGCCGGGCACGTCCTGCGGCACGGCCGCGGCGGCCCCGGCGTCGGGGGGTGCGCGGCGCGCCGGCGCGGCCGACGGCAGCGGGCGGCCGCTGCGGCGCGTCCATTGCAGGATGGCGGCCCACAGCAGTTCGGGCACGATGGGCTTGGTGACCACGTCCACCATGCCGGCGTCGCGGCAGCGGTCCAGGTCCTGCTGCATGGCGTTGGCGGTCATGGCGACGATGGGCAGATCCGTGCGGCCCAGCGTGTGCCGGATCTCGGTGGTCGCCTCGACGCCGCCCATGACGGGCATCTGCATGTCCATCAGCACGAGGTCGTAGTCGCCGCCGCGCACCTTGTCCACGGCCTCGCGGCCATCGGATGCGAGATCGACCACGAGCCCCAGGTCCTCCAGCAGGCCGACGGCCACTTCCTGGTTCAGCACGTTGTCGTCCACCAGCAGCACGCGTGCGCCCGCCAGCTGACGCAGCTGCTCCTGCATGTCCGCGTCGGCGTGCGGCGGGCGGTCGCCGGCCGGCGCCAGGCCCAGCAGCTGCTGCAGCGCGTCGCGCAGCGCCGCCGGGTGCAGGGGCTTGGCCAGCACGCGGGCCACGCCGGCCACCGCAACGCACGACGGACCGTCGTCGTGGCCGGATGCGGCCAG
Organism: Pseudorhodoferax sp. Leaf274; assembly: GCF_001422445.1. GTDB lineage: Bacteria > Pseudomonadota > Gammaproteobacteria > Burkholderiales > Burkholderiaceae_C > Pseudorhodoferax. The sequence goes on along the minus strand of NZ_LMNA01000023.1, from coordinate 395,374 downwards.
CAGCACCAGCCTGGATGCCGCCGGGTCGAGGTGCGCACGCAAGGCCTGCACCGCGGCCAGGACATCCATGTCCGGCAAGCTGTCGTCGACCAGCACCCAGTCCGGCATCTGCCCTGGCGGCATGCCGCGCAGGGCCTCGACGGCGGCCGCAGCGGAGGCGGTGGCCTGCGCGGCCACCCCCAGCGACTCCAGCGCGCGCACCAGGGCGGCGCGCGCCGTGGCGTTGTCCTCGGCCACCAGCGCGCGCCGGCCCAGCAGCGCTGGCGGCGGCGCTGCCGGGCCGGCCGCGCAGCGCAGGCGCGCGGTGAACCAGAACTCCGAGCCCTCGCCCGGCGTGGACGACACGCCGACCTCGCCCCCCATCAGCTGCGCCAGGCTCTTGGCGATGACCAGCCCCAGCCCGGTTCCGCCATATTTGCGCGTGGTGGACGCATCGGCCTGGGCGAAGCTCTTGAACAGACCCTGGATCTGCGCCTGCGTCATGCCGATGCCGGTGTCGCGCACCGCGAACCGCAGCAACACGCTGCCGTGGTCCGCCTCGGCCACGCCGATGGACAGCACCACCTCGCCCTGCTCGGTGAACTTGACGGCGTTGTTGCCGTAGTTGATGAGGATCTGGCCGAGCCGCAGCGAGTCGCCCACCAGTTGCCAGGGCACCTGCGGCGCCACGTCCAGCACCAGCTCCAGGCCCTTGTCGGCCGCCTTGTCCTGCAGCACCAGCACGGCGTTGTCCAGCAGGGCTGCCAGCTCGAACGCCGATGCCTCGATGTCCAGCTTGCCCGCCTCGATCTTGGAGAAGTCCAGGATGTCGTTGATCAGGCCCAGCAGGTGCTTGCCCGACTGCTCGATCTTGCGCACATAGTTGCGCTGGCGCGGGTCGTCCGCCTGCTTGCCCGCCAGGTAGGCCATGCCGATGATGGCGTTGAGCGGCGTGCGGATCTCGTGGCTCATGTTGGCCAGGAACTGCGACTTGGCCTGGTTGGCCCCATCGGCGGCGGTCTTGGCATCGCGCAGCTGCTCGGTCATTTCCCGCAGGTTGTGCTGCATGCGCGCCAGCTGGCCCATCACGCTGCCGGCACCGACGAACGCGATGGGTTGCTGCAGCTCGCCTTGCGACACCCGTCCGATGGCCGCGTGCACTTCGTCGATGGTGCCGCCCATGACGGTGTCCAGCCGCTCCACGAAGGCATTGAAGTTGCGCGCCACGGCATCGAACTCGTCGGTGCGGCCCGCCGGCAGCCGGCGCGAGAGATCGGCATGGGCCGTGGCGATGGCGCCCAGGGCATCGCGCACGCCGAACAGCGGCCGCAGCACCACCACGCGCAAGGCGAAATACAACGCCACGATCAGCGTCAGGTTCAGCGCCAGCGTGAGCAGCACGAGCCGCACCAATTCGCGCCGCAGCGCCTCGCGGATCGGCGCGCGCGTGGCGTGGATGACGAGCGCGCCCAGGTTCTCGGTCACGCCCGCGTTGTCCAGCTGCAGCTTGAAGCTGCGGCGGATGTCCGAGGTGGCGGGCGCCTCGCCGGGCACGCCGCCAGTGCCTTCGCGGTGCAGGCGCAGGATGGGCGCGCCGGCCTCGTCCAGCACTTCGATGGCCTGCACCTCGGGCGAGGCCAGCTCGGGCACCACGGTCCGCTCGATCTGCTGCTGGTCCAGGCGCCACACCACGGGCGGCAGGCTGACGGTGAGCCGCGCGGCGATGCCCTCGATCTGCCGGTCCAGCTGGCGCTGCAGGCGGGCGCTGCTGTCCAGGTAGTTCAGCAGGCCGAACAGGCCCAGCACCGCGGAGGTGATGAGCACCACCAACCAGACGAACTGGTTGCGCAGCGAGCGCAGGCGAAAGGGCTTCAGAAGACCTCGCTGGATGGTTCAGTCGAACGGAACTTCATAGCCGTAGCGCTTGTAGATCGCCAGGAACTCGGGATTCCTGTGCAGCGACTCCATCTGCGTGTCCCAGATCGCGCGCAGCGCCGCACCCTTGGCGGTGTCGGCGAATGCGAGGTACAGGCCGAGGTGGATGACGAACGCCATGCGGTAGTCGGCCATGTCCACCTTGGCGTCGCGGATGTGGTCGGCGATGTCGGACTTGGCGCCGAGGAAGAAGTCGATCCGCTTCTTGTCCAGCATGCCGAACCCGCTGGCGATGGAGTCGACCTCGGTCACCTGCATCGGCACCTTGATGTAGCGGTCCAGGCCGAAATCGCGCAGCCAGGCCACGCGCCGCTGCGCGAGCGACGCCTGGTCCTGGTACTGCAACGGCACATCGGCACGGTACACGGCCATCTGGGCGTTGCGGTCGAAGTGCCACTTGGGGTAGAGCGGGAAGTCCTTCTCGCCCATGAACGACGCCACCCACGCATCGACGCGCTTGTCGCGCACCATGCTGACGGTGCGCGCATAGGGCTGGATCTGGATCCGCACCTGCTCGATGCCGGCGCGCGCGTACACCGCGCGGATCAGGTCGAAATACAGGCCCGTGCCGTCCTTGCGCGTGAGGTCGTGCCAGGTGTCCGATGCCAGGACGATGTCGGTGGGCCGTTCGATGCGCCCCTGTGCCCGCACGCCGAGCGCCAGCAGCGGCAAGGCCGCCAGCACGGTGCGACGCGTCGCGCCGGTTCCGATCCTTCGCATCGTCCCGTCCATGGCACTCCTTCGGTCGTTGGGTGAACCGTGCGTCCAAGACAGCGCCGGCCAGAGCCGCCGCTGCGCAAAATTGTAGTGACCCGGGCGCGCCGCCATGCCTGCGGATTCGCCGTATGTCGAGCGCCCGGCCCTTCGGTCGAGAAGGCCTGCAGCACATCGGGCGGGGCGCCCGGCCGCGGACTTCTAAAATGCGCTCCCTTCGCGCGCCCGCCGGCGCGCAACGCCTTTGCCCCTCCCTGAAAGCGCCCTCCCAAGATGTCCGCCCCGCGCAAGATCTTCGTCACCACCGCGCTGCCGTACGCCAACGGCAAGTTCCACATCGGCCACATCATGGAATACATCCAGGCCGACATCTGGGTGCGGTACCAGAGGATGCAGGGCGCGCAGGTGAACTTCGTCGGCGCGGACGACGCGCACGGGGCGCCCATCATGATCGCGGCCGAGAAGGCCGGCCAGACGCCCGAGCAGTTCGTCGGCGCCATCGCGGCCGGCCGCAAGCAGTACCTGGACGGCTTCCACATCCGTTTCGACAACTGGCATTCCACGCACAGCCCGGAGAACACCGAACTGGCGCAGGCCATCTACCAGGACCTGAAGGCAGCCGGCCTGATCGAGACGCGCACCATCGAGCAGTTCTTCGACCCCGAGAAGAACATGTTCCTGCCCGACCGGTACATCCTGGGCGAGTGCCCGCGCTGCCACAGCAAGGACCAGTACGGCGACAACTGCGAGGTCTGCAGCGCCGTCTACGCGCCGACGGACCTGATCGAACCCTACTCGGCGCTGACCGGCGCCAAGCCGGTGCTCAAGCACTCCGACCATTTCTTCTTCCAGCTCTCCGACCCGCGTTGCGTGGAGTTCCTCAAGGAATGGACACAGAACGGCGTGCACGTGCAGCCCGAAGTGGCCAACAAGGTCAAGGAATGGTTCGGCGTGCGGACCAACCCCGATGGCACGAGCAGCGAGGGCCTGGGCGACTGGGACATCTCGCGCGACGCGCCCTACTTCGGCATCGAGATCCCGGACGCGCCGGGCAAGTACTTTTATGTCTGGCTGGACGCGCCGGTGGGCTACCTGGCCTCGCTGAAGAACCTGCTGGACCAGCGCGGCGAGGACTTCGCCGCCTACATGGCCGACCCGCTGCTCGAGCAGTTCCACTTCATCGGCAAGGACATCGTCACCTTCCACACGCTGTTCTGGCCCGCCATGCTGAAGTTCAGCGGCCGCAAGACGCCCGACGAGATCTGCGTGCATGGCTTCCTGACCGTGAACAACGGCGAGAAGATGAGCAAGAGCCGCGGCACCGGCCTGGACCCGCTCAAGTACCTGGACCTGGCCATGAACCCCGAATGGCTGCGCTACTACCTGGCGGCCAAGCTCAACGGGCGCAACGAGGACATCGACTTCAACCGCGACGACTTCATGGCGCGCGTGAACGCCGACCTCATTGGCAAGTTCGTCAACATCGCCTCGCGCGCGGCGGGCTTCATCGCCAAGCGCTTCGCGGGCCGGCTCGGCACGGCGGGGGCCGACGGCCAGGCGCTGCTGGCCACGCTGCAACAACAGGCAGCCGACATCGCGGAGGCCTTCGACCGCCGCGACACAGCGCGCGCACTGCGCGAGACGATGCTGCTGGCCGACCGCGTGAACGGGTACGTGGACGCCAACAAGCCCTGGGAGCTGGCCAGGCAGGAGGGCGCCGATGCGCGGCTGCAGGACGTCTGCACCACCTGCATCGAGGCCTTCCGGCTGCTGGCGCTGTACCTCAAGCCCGTGCTGCCGGCCCTGGCCACGCAGGTGGAGGCCTTCCTCCAGGTGCAGCCGCTGCAATGGCGCGATGCCAGCCAGCTGCTGGGCGCCGGGCACACCATCGGCATCTACCAGCATTTGATGCAGCGCGTGGACATCCAGCAGCTCGACGCCTTGTTCGAACCGCCGGCGGCACCCGAGCCCGAAAAGCTGCTGCCCGGTGGCGAGGACATCGCGCCCACCATCACCATCGACGACTTCGCCAAGATCGACCTGCGCATCGCCAGGATCGTGGCCTGCGAGAAGGTCGAAGGCTCGACCAAGCTGCTGCGCCTGACGCTGGACGTGGGCGAAGGCCGCACGCGCAATGTCTTCAGCGGCATCGCCAGCGCCTACCAGCCCGCGCAGCTGGTGGGCAAGCTGACCGTGCTGGTGGCCAACCTCGCGCCGCGCAAGATGAAGTTCGGCATCAGCGAGGGCATGGTGCTGGCCGCCAGCCACGCCGACGAGAAGGCCCAGCCCGGCATCCACGTGCTGGAACCCTGGCCGGGCGCCCAACCCGGCATGCGGGTGCGCTGATGGGCCGCGCCGCCGCCCTGCTCGCCGCGTTCGCCTGCCTGGCGCTGGGCGGTTGCGCGGTGGTGACGGTGGCGGGTGCCGTCGTCAGCGTAGGCGCCACGGCGGTGGGGGTTGCGGCCGACGTGGCCGTGGGCGCCGTCAAAGTCACCGGCAAGGCGGTGGGCGCGGCCGTCGGTGCCGTGACGCCGTCGGGCGATCCGGCTCCTTGACGCGCGCGCGGCGCCCTACTGCACCTTGTTCTCGGACGCTTCGGGGTCCGGCCGGCTGCCGGTGCGCAGCACCCGGTAGTCGCGGTTGAAGCTGACCTCGAACAGCATGGAGCGGTTGGGCGCGTCCAGGTAGCGCCAGTCGTAGACCACCTCGCGCTGCAGGTCGTAGGGCGTGATGCGGCGCGGCTTGCCCAGCAGCTTGCGCACGTCCTCCATCATCATGCCGGACTGGACCTTGGCGAAGTTCTCGGGCGTCAGCACCTGGCGCAACGCGCTCATCTTGCCGTCGGGACCGATGGTGATCATGTAGTTGCGGTGGCCGGCCGGCTGGCGGCTGTACTCGAAGGTGCGGCCACCGCCGGGTGCGTCCCAGATCTTCTCGGGCTCGCCGAACTGCTTGCGCACGTCGGCTTCGGTGGCCACGCCCTCCTCCAGCGCATCGATGCGCTGCGGGTCGCAGGCCAGCAAAACAGAGCCCGCCCATACCGCCGCAGCCAGCCGCGCCACCAGATTCCATCGCGCCGCCATGCTGCCCCCTTAAAATCCGCGCCTTCGAAAGGTTCAGTGTATGTCCATCTTCCGCCGCCCTGACTACAAGTCCGAAGCCACCCAGTTCATCGACCAGCTGAAGGCCCAACAGCCCGACCTGGAAGCGCGCCAGCGTGCCGGCCGCGCCCTGCTGTGGGACAAGGCGGTCGACCGCAGCGTCTGGACGCAGTTCCGCCAGGGCCAGGTGGCGCAGAAGCCCTACGTCTACCAGACCGACAACAACTGACGTCCGCAGGCACCACGCCGCGTGGAGTCCAAACTGCTGCCGCCCGCCCATGGCGAGGCCGCGCCCATGCCGGAGGTGGTGGACCAGGTCGCGCTGGCGCGCCTGTACGGCGAGCCGCTGTTCGCCATCCCGCAGGATCTGTACATCCCGCCGGACGCGCTGGAGGTCTTCCTGGAGGCCTTCGAAGGCCCGCTGGATCTGCTGCTCTACCTGATCCGCAAGCAGAACTTCAACATCCTCGACATTCCCATGGCTGCCGTCACGCGGCAGTACCTGGCGTATGTGGACGAGATCCGCACGCGCAACCTCGAACTGGCGGCCGAGTACCTGCTCATGGCGGCCATGCTGATCGAGATCAAGTCGCGCATGCTGCTGCCGCCCAAGAAGGCGGCCGAGGGCGAGGAGCCCGAAGACCCGCGCGCCGAGCTGGTGCGCCGCCTGCTCGAGTACGAGCAGATGAAGCTGGCCGGCGCGCGCCTGAACGCGTTGCCGCAGTTCGGCCGCGATTTCCTCAAGGCCCAGGTCTACATTGAGCAATCGCTGCAGCCGCGCTTTCCCGATGTGCACCTGGTGGACCTGCAAGAGGCCTGGCGCGACATCCTCAAGCGCGCCAAGCTCGTGCAGCACCACAAGATCACCCGCGAAGAGCTTTCGGTGCGCGACCACATGACCCAGGTGCTGCGCATCCTGCAGGGGCGCAAGTTCGTCGAGTTCGAGGAACTGTTCAACCCCGAGAAGGGCGCGACGGTGCTGGTCGTGACCTTCATCGCGCTGTTGGAACTGGGCAAGGAGACGCTGGTGGAGATCGTGCAGGCCGAGGCCTTCGCACCCATCTACGTGCGCCTGGCCTACACCGCCACCAACTGACTTACACCCCGTCGGCGGCCGGCTCGCGGCCCATCAGCGCGGCCACGGCCTGCTGGGGCTGCAACTGGCCATCGAGCAGGGCCAGTACGCTCTCGGCGATCGGCATCTGCACGCCCAGCGCGCGTGCGCGCTGCACCACGGTGCGCGCGCTGTAAACGCCTTCGGCCACGTGGCCGAGCGAGGCCACAGCCTCGTCCAGCCGCATGCCGCGGGCCAGCAGCAGGCCCACCTTGCGGTTGCGGCTGAGGTCGCCGGTGGCCGTCAACACCAGGTCGCCCAGGCCCGACAGGCCCATGAAGGTCTCGGTCCGCGCACCCAGCGCCAGGCCCAGCCGCGTCATCTCGGCCAGCCCGCGCGTGACCAGCGCCGCCCGCGCATTGAGCCCCAGCGAGAGGCCGTCGCACAAACCGGTGGCGATCGCCAGCAAATTCTTGACCGCGCCGCCCACCTCCACCCCCGGCACGTCGTCGCTGCTGTAGACGCGCAACGTCGGGCCATGGAAGGCCTGGACCAGGCGCTCGCGCAGCGCCGCATCGGCACTGGCGGCGACCAGCGCGGTCGGCTGGCCGGCGGCGACTTCCTGCGCGAAGCTGGGGCCGCTCAGCACACCGAAGGGCGCGTCGCCGGCCACGGCATGGTGGATTTCATGGCCCAGCAGGCCGGCCCCCCCGGCCTCGAAGCCCTTGCAGAGCCAGGCCAGCGGCCGGCCCAGCGGCGCCAGCTCGGCCAGCATGGGCCGCAGTGCCGCCATGGGCGTCGCGATGACGAGAAGGTCCTGGCCGGCGCACAGCGGCGCCAGCGGCCCATCGACCAGTTGCAGCGGCGCCGGCAGCGGCGCGTCCGGCAGGTAGCGGGCGTTGACGCGTTGCACGCGCATCTGCGCCGCCTGCGCCGCGTCGCGCGCCCACAGGGTCACGGAGCGGCCCGGCAGGCGGCTGGCATGCACGGCCAGTGCCGTGCCCCAGGCGCCCGCGCCCAGCACGGCGATCTGCATGGGGCTTATTGGAGGGCCGGCGCTGCGCCGTTGGCGGCGGTGGCCTGTTGCGCCTGCTGCTGCTCGTACATGGCCTGGAAGTTGATCTCGGCCAGGTGCACGGGCGGGAAGCCGGCGCGCTGCACCAGGTCGGCCACGTTGCCGCGCAGGTAGGGGTAGACGATCTGCGGGCAGGCGATGCCCATGATGGCGCCCATCTGGTCTTGCGGCAGATTGCGGATCTCGAAGATGCCGGCCTGCTTGGCTTCGACCAGGAACACCGTCTTGTCGCCGCCCACGCGCGTGTGCACGGTGGCGGTGACGGTGACCTCGTAGATGCCGTCGGCCACGTTGTTGCCGTCCACGCCCAGCTGGATGTCGACCTGCGGCTGCTCCTGCTGCAGCAGGATGGCCGGCGAGTTGGGCTGCTCCAGCGAGGCTTCCTTCAGGTAGATGCGCTGGATCTGGAACACGGGAGCTTGGTCTTGGGTCTCGGCCATGGAGGTCTTTCGGGTGTCAAAAAAAGCCCGCCGGGGATGCGTCCGCGGCGGGCGGCAGTCAGCCGGCGATTATGGCCGAGCGCTGTGTCAGCTCGCCTGCAGCAGCGGCACCAGGCCGCCGCGGCTGTCCAGTGCGATCAGGTCGTCGCAACCGCCCACATGGGTGTCGCCCACGAAGATCTGCGGGACGGTGCGCCGGCCGGTGAGTTCCATCATCTTCATGCGCTCGGCCGGGTCGGTGTCGACGCGGATCTCCTCGATCTGCTCGACGCCCTTGGCCTTGAGCACCTGCTTGGCGCGGATGCAGTAGGGGCACACCGCGGTGGTGTACATGCGCACGGCCTGCATCAGGCTTTCTCCACCGGCAGGCCGGCGTCGCGCCAGCCCTTCATGCCGCCGGCCACGGCCTGCGCCTTCTCGTAGCCCAGCTTCTTGGCGGCCGCGACGGCGCGGTTGGCGCGCGCGCCCGTGGGGCAGACCAGCAGCAGCGGCAGCCCCTTGTTCTTGACCACGCCGGCCAGCTTGGTGTCGATCTGGCCGAAAGGCACGTTCTTGGCACCGACCACGTGGCCGGTGGCGAATTCAGCCTCCTCGCTCACATCCACCACCACCGCCTTTTCGCGGTTGATCAGTTGCACGGCACCGGCCGGCGTCAATGCGGAGGCGCCGGCGGCACCGGAGACCATGGGCCACAGCAGCAGGCTGGCGGAGGCCAGCGCCACGGCGAACAGCATCCAGTTGTCGATCACGAAATTCATGCGGAAGGCTTTCTCGTTGGGACCGCAGCCGATCTGGCGGGCGGGTCGGCGATTCTAAAATGCCTGGGTTTCGGCCCGCTGCGCGTGCCGGCCCAAGTCCCTCTCGCTCTCCAAACCTTGACCACCATGCACAAACTCGTCCTGATCCGCCACGGCGAATCGACCTGGAACCTCGAAAACCGATTCACCGGCTGGACCGACGTGGACCTCACGGAAACCGGCGTCGAACAGGCCAAGACCGCCGGCCGCCTGCTGCGCGCCGAAGGCTATGAGTTCGACGTGGCCTACACCAGCGTGCTCAAGCGCGCGACGCGCACGCTGTGGCACACGCTGGACGAGATGGACCGCACCTGGCTGCCCGTGGTGCACAGCTGGCGCCTGAACGAACGCCACTACGGCGCGCTGCAGGGCCTCAACAAGGCCGAGACCGCCAAGCAATACGGCGACGAGCAGGTGCTGGTCTGGCGCCGCAGCTACGACACGCCGCCGCCGGCGCTGGAGCCGACCGACCCGCGCAGCGAGCGCGGCGACCTGCGCTACGCCAGGCTCGCGCCCGAGCAGATTCCGCTGACCGAGTGCCTGAAGGACACCGTGGCCCGCGTGCTGCCGTTCTGGAACGAGGCCATGGCGCCTGCCATCCAGTCCGGCCGCCGCGTGGTGGTGGCCGCCCACGGCAACTCGATCCGCGCGCTCGTGAAGTACCTGGACGGCATCTCCGACCAGGACATCGTGGGCCTGAACATTCCCAACGGAATTCCGCTGGTTTACGAGCTGGACGCCGGGCTCAAGCCGATCCGCCACTACTATCTGGGCGACGCCGAAGCCGCCGCGCGCGCCGCTGCCGCGGTGGCAGCGCAGGGCAAGAAGGCCTGATTCCCGTGAACGGCCTGTAAAGGCCGAAAATTCTCCGCTGTTTCAGCGGAACCGGCCCGCGATCCGGCATTCCAATCGCATATTTGTCGGAACCTGTCTGGGGATTGCTCGCTATGGGTCAGAAACTGAAGATCGCAGGCTGGGTGGCAGCCGGTGCCCTTGCAGGGGCCATGACCACCGTGTCCCTGCAGACCGTGGCGCGTGGCGCCATGGCACCCTTGCCGCTGGAAGAGCTGCAGCAACTGGCCGCCGTCTTCGGCATGGTCAAGAGCGACTATGTCGAGCCGGTGGACGAGAAGAAGCTCATCAGCGACGCCATCTCCGGCATGGTCGCCAGCCTGGACCCGCACTCGCAGTACTTCGACAAGAAGTCCTTCAAGGAATTCCGCGAGGGCACGACGGGCCGTTTCGTCGGCGTGGGCATCGAGATCACGCAGGAAGACGGCCTGGTCAAGGTGGTCTCGCCGATCGAGGGCTCGCCGGCCTTCCGCGCTGGCCTGAAGCCGGGCGACCTGATCACCAAGATCGACGACACGGCCGTCAAGGGCCTGTCGCTCAACGACGCCGTCAAGCGCATGCGCGGCGAGCCCAACACCAAGGTCGACCTGACCATCTTCCGCAAGGACGAGAGCCGCACCTTCCCGGTCTCGATCACGCGCGAGGAAATCCGCACCCAGTCGGTCAAGGGCAAGGTCGTGGAGCCGGGCTACGCCTGGATCCGCCTGAGCCAGTTCCAGGACCGCACGGTCGACGACTTCACGCGCAAGCTCGAAGAGATCTACAAGCAGGAGCCCAACCTCAAGGGCCTGGTGCTCGACCTGCGCAACGACCCGGGCGGCCTGCTCGATGCGGCCGTGGCCGTCTCCAGCGCCTTCCTGCCCGAGGGCGTGACGGTGGTCTCGACCAACGGACAGTTGGCCGACAGCAAGTTCACCTACAAGGCGGCGCCCGAGTACTACCTGCGCCGCGGCGGCGCCGATCCGCTCAAGCGCCTGCCGGCCGCGCTCAAGAACGTGCCCATCGTGGTGCTGGTCAACGAGGGTTCGGCCTCGGCCAGCGAGATCGTGGCCGGTGCGCTGCAGGACCACAAGCGCGCCACCATCATGGGCAGCCAGACCTTCGGCAAGGGCTCGGTGCAGACCGTGCGCCCGTTGGGTCCGGACACGGGCCTGAAGCTCACCACGGCGCGCTACTACACGCCGAGCGGCAACTCGATCCAGGCCAAGGGCATCGTGCCCGACGTGATGGTCGACGAGACCGAGGAAGGCAGCCCGTTCGCCGCCCTGCGCACGCGCGAGGCCGACCTGGAAAAGCACCTGAACAGCGGCCAGGGCCCCGAGGTCAAGGACGCGGCGCGCGAGAAGGCACGCGAGGAAGCCCGCAAGCGCCTGGAAGAGGAAGCCAAGAAGCCGGTGGCCGAACGCCGCCCGCCCGAGTTCGGTTCCGACAAGGACTTCCAGCTCGCCCAGGCCATCAGCCAGCTCAAGGGTGGCCCGGTGCTGGTCAGCAAGACCCTGGTCGAGCGCCCGGCGGAGAAGAAGGAGAACTGATCTCCGCAAGGCCGCATGCCAAGCCCCGCGATGCGGGGCTTTTTCTTGGGCACCACAATCCGCACATGACCGACGACCAGCTCCTGCGCTACTCGCGCCACATCCTGCTCGACGAGATCGGCATCGAAGGCCAGCAGCGCCTGCTCGATGCGCACGCCCTCGTCGTCGGTGCCGGCGGGCTGGGCTCGCCGGTGGCGCTGTACCTGGGCAGCGCCGGCGTGGGCCGCATCACCCTGGTCGACGATGACCAGGTCGATCTGACCAACCTGCAGCGCCAGATCGCCCACAACATGGCGCGGCTAGGGCAGCCCAAGACGGCGTCGGCACGTGCGGCCATCGCCGCGCTGAACCCCGAGGTGGTGGTGGAAACGGTCGCGCAGCGCGCCGATGCCGCGCTGCTGGACCGGCTGGTTGCCCAGGCCGACGTGGTGCTGGACTGCAGCGACAACTTCGCCACGCGCCAGGCCGTGAACGCGGCCTGCGTGCGGCACGGCCGGCCCTTGGTCTCGGGCGCGGCGATCCGCTTCGACGCCCAGCTGGCGGTGTTCGATCCGCGCGACGCCGCCTCGCCGTGCTATGCCTGCGTCTTTCCGCCCGACAGCGCGCCCGAGGAAGTGCGCTGCGCCACCATGGGCGTGCTGGCGCCGCTGGTCGGTGTGGTCGGCAGCCTGCAGGCGGTGGAGGCGCTGAAGCTGCTCAGCGGCGCCGGCCCTTCGCTGGCCGGCCGCCTGATGATGCTGGATGCGCGTCAGCTGGAATGGACCACGCTGCGCGTGGCCCGGCAGCCGCATTGCCCGGTCTGCGGCCCGCGCTGAATCACGGCGTGCACGGGCCGTGCTGGCGGCGGAAGGCATAGGGCCGCAGCGCCTGGCTGTCGGCGAACAGGCCGAGCCGGGCCGACCGGGCCGCACGCTCCTCGCGCGCGTAAGGTCCCGGGCTGCGCCTGTAGCGGTAAGACCAGGCATGACCTTCGCGCACCAGCAGCCCGCCCAGGTCCTGCCCGCCGACGAACAGGCGCGCGAGCAGGCGGTCGTAGTCGTCGCGCTGCAGCGGTTCCACCAGCACCGGACGGTGCAACACCTGCAGCAGCAGCGCGTCCCGGGCTTCGCGCCCGTGGGCCTGGCACAGTTCCGGCGCGTCAATGCCGTGCAGCCGGATCTTGCGCGGCGCACCACCAGCGGCGGGCCGCACCCACAGCGTATCGCCGTCGCTGACATGGCTGACGGTGCCGGACCAGCCGGCGGGCCTGGGCGCCGCGGTGCAGGCCAGGCAGGCGAAGGCGCACAGCAACGCGGCGGGGATGCGGAACACGGCAGAGCGGCAGTGAGGACGATGGGAGAATGCGGGCCGCCCGACTCTGCGGGCAGCCCTGGATGATGCCCGAACAGCCGCAACCGTCCCCGCGCCACGCCTGGCGCCGTTTCTTCCCCTTTCTGTCCTGGCCGCGGCCCGACCGTGCCACGCTGCAAGGCGAAGCCCTCGCCGGCCTGACGGTCGGCATGATGGTCATTCCCCAGGGCGTGGCCTATGCCGCGCTGGCCGGCATGCCGCTGGTGACCGGCATCTACGCCTCGCTGCTGCCGGCGCTGATCGCCGTGCTCTTCTCGGCCTCCACGCGGCTGTCGGTCGGCCCGACTGCGCTGAGCTGCCTGCTGATCGCCGCCTCGCTGTCCGGCATGGCCCCGCCAGGCAGCCCGCAGTGGGTGAACCTCGCGGTGTGGCTGGCGCTGCTGTCGGGACTGCTGCAGGTGGTGCTGGGCCTGGCGCGGTTCGGCTGGCTGCTCAACGTGGTCAGCGCGCCGGTGCTGATGGGCTTCACGCAGGCCGCGGCCGTGCTGATCCTGCTGTCCCAGCTGGGCGACCTGCTGGGCCTGCCCCACGGCTGGCGTGCCGCCCAGGCGCTGCAGCAGCAGAACCCGGGCGCGACGCTGTTCGGCATCGGATCGCTGGCGCTGCTGCTGCTGTCGCGCCGGCTCTCGCCCAGGCTGCCGGCCGTGGTGCTGGTGGTGCTGGCCGCCGCGGCCATCAGCTGGACCATCGGTTTCGAGGCCGCGGGCGGCGGTGTCGTTGGCGCTTTGCCGGCCGGCATGCCGCAGCTGTACCTGCCGCAATGGCCGGGCTGGCAGGACTTCAGCCGGCTGCTGGTGCCGGCACTGGTGATCACGCTGATCAGCTTCCTGGAAACCGCGTCCAGCGCCAAGGTGGACAGCCAGAAGGGCGGCCAGCGCTGGGACCAGGACCAGGACCTGATCGGCCAGGGCCTGGCCAAGCTGGCGTCCGGCGTGTCCGGCGCGTTCCCCACCAGTTCGTCGTTCTCGCGCTCGGCACTGAATCTCTATGCCGGCGCCCGCACCGGCTGGGCCACCGTGGCTTCGGTCGTGGTGGTGCTGGTGGCCCTGGTGTGGCTCACGCCCCTGCTGCACCCTGTGCCGCAGGCGGTGCTGGCGGCCATCGTCGTGGCCGCGGTGATGGGCCTCGTCAAGCCGGCCGCGTTCGTGCAGCTGTGGCGGGTGTCGCGCGTGGAAGCCGTCACGGCCGGCGTGACCTTCGGCGTGACGGTGCTCTCGGCGCCGGCGCTGTACTGGGGCGTGATCGCCGGCCTGCTGATGAGCCTGTCGCACTTCCTGTACCTGCGGCTGCACCCGCGAATCATCGAGATCGGCCTGCACCCGGACGGCAGCCTGCGCGACCGCCACCTCTGGCATCTGCCTCCCCTGGCGCCCCGGCTGTGTGCGCTGCGCATGGATGGCGGGCTGGACTTCGCCTCTGCCAACGCCTTCGAGCGCGCCGTGCTGGAGCAACTGGCCGCGCATCCGGACGTGCGCCATGTCTGCGTGTTCGCGTTGTCCATCAACCACATCGATGCCACCGGCGTCGAGATGTTCAGCCAGCTGCGCAAGGGGCTGCGCGAACGCGGCATCTGCCTGCACATCGCCGGCATGAAGCTGCCGGTCGAGCGCGTGCTGCTGCGGGCCGGCGAACTGCCGGCAACCGGCGCCACGGCCGATCCGCTGCTGCGCCTGTACCGCACCGACGCCGAGGCGCTGGCCGCGTTCCGGCATCCGGGCATGCAGGCGCCAGCCTGAAACGCGGGGCCATTCGCTTGCTTTTCCAGCGTTCGGCATGGCCGCGCCACAGCGCCAGGCCCCACCTGCGCTGGTAAACTGCCGCGGTTCAACACACACCCATCCGTGATCCATCCGGCCCCGTCCAACCTGGTCGACCTGCACAAGTTGCGTCTGGATGCCGCGTGCGCACTGCTGGCCCGCGCAGGCATGGCGCAGCTGCCGCCCGCCGATGGCGACGCAACCGTCTACCTGCAGGCGGTGCTCGATGGCCTCAACGAACTGTCGCTGAAGGACGCGCTGACCGGCCTGTCCAACCGGCGCCAGCTCGAGCATGTGCTGGAAGCCGAGATCGACCGCGTGGCGCGCTCGGGCGAAGCAGCGCTGCTGCTGATGCTGGACATCGACCACTTCAAGTCCGTCAACGACAACTACGGCCACATGGCCGGCGACCAGGTGCTGCAGGCGGTGGCGCAGGCGCTGGCCGGCTGCATCCGGCCGATGGACACCGCCGCACGCTACGGTGGCGAAGAGTTCGCCGTCGTGCTGCCCAGCTGCCAGCCGGCCTTCGGCCAGGTGGTGGCGGAACGCATCCGCCGCACCATCGAGGCCACGCCGATCCGGGTGTCGCCCAGCGTGGACCTGCGCGTGACCGTCAGCATCGGCGGCGCGTTCGCACTGCAGTGGATCCGATCCACCACCGAGTTGTGGATCGACCGCGCGGACCAGCAGCTCTACGTCGCCAAGACCGGCGGACGCAACCGCCTGTGCCTGGAAGAACAACCCGACAGTACCGTCAGCGCGGAGGAAAAACACTTGCTGTTCGGCCATCTGGCCGCCGCAGATCCTGCCTGGATCGACATGAGTTCTGGCGTCGCCTCTGGCGGCGCTGTGTAAGAGGAACACGATGAGCGATCCCTCCACCCCCAAGTCCGTACCGCCGGCACTCGGCGCCAGGGTCCTGGCCGTCACCAGCGGCAAGGGCGGCGTGGGCAAGACCTTTCTTTCGGCCAACCTGGCCGCCGCCCTGGCGCGACGCGGCCAGCGCGTGCTGGTGCTGGACGCCGACCTGGGCCTGGCCAACCTGGACGTGGTGCTCAACCTGCATCCCAAGATCACGCTGCACGACGTGTTCACCGGCAAGGCCACCATCGCCGAGGCCATCGTCAAGGCCCCGGGTGGCTTCTCGGTGCTGCTGGCCGGCTCGGGCATGGTCGAGTATTCGCGCCTGACGCCCGAGGTACGCGACGAGTTCCTCGGCGTCATCCGCAGCGTGATGCCCAACTACGACGTGCTGCTGCTGGACACCGGCGCCGGCATCTCCGACGTGGTGCTGTTCGCGGTGTCGCTGGCCTCCGAGGTGGTGGTCGTGGCCACGCCCGAGCCCACTTCGCTGACCGACGCCTATGCCGCCATCAAGGTGCTGGCCACCCAGCACAAGCGCCAGCATGTGCGCGTGGTCATCAACCAGACCGCGCGTCCCGGCGACGGCCGGGCCATCACCTCGCAGCTGCAGCAGGTGCTAGACCGCTTCGTGACCGGCGCCACCGGCCGCTCCGTGCGCCTGATCCACCTGGGCGACATCCCGGCCGACCCGACCGTGCGCGAGGCCGTGATGCGGCGCCAGCTGCTGATGGTCAGCGCGCCAGGCAGCGCCGCCGCCATGGCGGTGACCGAACTGGCACGCAAGCTCGACGAGACGGTGATCTCCCGCGCCGACAGCGCCACCGGCTGAGGCCGCGGCGCTCCCGCACCGCGTGCGGGTCGTCCTGCCCGGTCATGCGGTCAGGATCCATCCTTCCAGCGGGTCGCAGTCAGCCGGCATGCCGAAGCGGGGATCGCCGGCCGCGTGCTGGCCTTGCGCCCAGCCGGCCTGCACCATGCACAGCGTGGCGTCGAGCAGGTCGCCGCTGGCATCGTCCACCATCGCTGCGTGCAGCGCTGGCGCCGCCACCAGCCGCAGGCCCAGCCGGCGCGCGCCCTCGCCCGCGCACAGTGCGGCCATCAGGTCGGCACGCGCCTGGTGGCGCGCAGGCGTCTGGCGCTTCGGATCGTCGCTCTTGTAGCTGCGCCGCCCACCCAGCGCCTCGCGCGCCAGCAAGCCCGGATACGCCTCCAGCGCCACGCGCCGCCCATCCCCATCGGCCAGGCCCGGCAGGTGCACGCCGGCCGCACGCAACAAGGGCACACCGGCATGCAGCATCCAGGCGACCGGCGGGTTGACCCATTTCATCGAAGGGCTGGCACCGGCCGGGCCGTCGGTGGCGCGGTGGGCAAACTTGCCACCGACCGAACGACCGGCGCAGAACGCCTGGAACAGGGCGCGCAGTTGCGCCCGCGTGAAACCGGCGTAGTGCGCCATGCAGGCAGCCCAATCGGTCGGCCAGCCCAGCGCCAGCACCAGTTCGCGCGGCAGGCCGAACGGCAGGTCGAAGCCGCCGACCCAGTCGCCGGGCTGCGCCAGCCAGGCGCCGAAGTCCGGGAGGGCCGTGAAACGCTCAAAGCGCTCGAGGTGGACGGCGCTGCCGTGCAGGCGGCCAAGCGCCAGCACGATGGGTTTGCGGCGCGTGGGGCTGCTGCTGAAGTCGCAGCCCAGCAGCATCGGGGGAGAGAAGGCGGTCAGCGGTTCCAGCAGTTCTGGACCGTCTCGGTGTTGTTGGTCAGGCCGCGTGCACCGGTGTGGGTCAGCGTGTAGTTCCCACACTTGTCGCCGGCCTGTGCCCCTTGGCGTGTGGCAGTCAAGGTGAAGCTGGCGCCATCCGTCGACACCAGCCCGATCAGGTAACGGCCGGAGGGTACGCGGGTGAGATTGGCCGGAAAGTCCGCCGCCAGCGGATAAGTTCCCTTGGCCGTGGCCGCGCGCTCCATCCACTGTGCGGCCTGCTGCAGGCCCGAGCGCGCCTCCGCGCGGGCACCGCGCCGGATGTACTCGCTGTAGCTGGGCAGCGCCACGGCCGCCAGGATGGCCACGATGGCCACGACCACCATCAGTTCGATCAAGGTGAAGCCGCGCATGCCGCGCCGGCGGTGGGCCATGGGATTCGGTCGGGTCATTGCAGTTGGCGCCAGGTCGGGCGCAGCGGGAGTTCCGGCAGGCGTTGCAGCCTGTCTGTCTTGCCGTCGGAGCCGATGCGGTCCTGCTTGGTTTTGGTGGTCACGCGGTTCTCGGCCGACGCCGCTGCCATGCGCGAGACGCCTCCGTCGGCCGACAGGCTGTACGCGCCGTCGCCATTGGAATCCATCACCTGCACGCTGGGGGCCTTGCCGTCCATGATGTTGACCAAGGTGCGGTAGGTGCGCGCCTCCGTGATCGGGGCCGTGCAGCTCTCCACCGTGAGATTGCTGCCCACCGCCGGCACCACCGACATCAGCTCGATGATGTTGCTGTCGTCGTAGAAGGTCAGCGGTGCCAGTACACGCTCTCCGCTCTCGGGAAGGTTCATGTACCAGCCCTTGGTTGTCCCGTCGGCGTAGGTCACCGTCTTCTGGGTCACGGTCCAGAAATCCCGGCCCAGGCTGGCGGCGGCGCCCGCGATCTTGCTGTTCGTGTTCACGCTCTGCTGCACGAGCTTGGAAACGCCCGAACCCACAGCAGCCGGCGTGACCGCGTCAGTATCCACGGCCACATATTGCTTGCTGGAGACGTTGACGAGCTTGTAGCGCGTGTTGTCCAACACCGAATAAATGCTCTGCACGGAGGTGTCGCTACGGTCTGCCTCGGTCAGGTTGCGCCCCGTCCCGAAGGCCACCATCAGGCCGACCACGCCGCGCTCGTTGGAACGCACCACGGGCGGCGCGGTGATGGGTTGTGCCTGCGACGTGCTGGCACCCGGCGCGGTGTAGGTGGCGCTGTACAGCGGCAGCGGCGTGCTCGACGTACCGAACGAGACCTTCCACTCGCTGGCCGTGGCCGACATCACGTCGAACTTCCACATGTTGCCGCGCAAGTCACCGGCATAGATGACGTCGGGCGTGCCATTGCCGTCGATGTCCACCAGGCGCGGGGCCGACAGCCCGTTGCTTGCGCCGGTGGTGCTGCTGGCCACGATCTTCAGCAGCGACCTGTCGCCGTCCAGGTACTGAATCAGCAGCACCGGCCGTTCGTTGGTGCTGTTGTAGCCGTTGCCCGACACCAGCGCCCAGCGGCCGTTGTTCATGCGCACGATCTGCGTGGACTTCTGCGTGTTGCCATCTTCCACCACAGGGTTGACCATGATGTGGCCGATGTCCGCGTCCTCCGTCGTCGCGCCAGCCACCGAGGTCTTGTCCATGACCACCAGGCTCGCCGCGTTCGACTTGGCGAAGTTGGTGGGCACCGTCGTGCCGGTCGCCGCGCTCTTGCTGCCGGGTTTGGTCACGTCCAGCACGAAATAGCCCTTGCCGCCAGCGCCCAGCGTGCCGACCAGCAGCGTGCGCCACTCCTTGGAGGCGCCTGCCGACGGCTCGATGTACGCATCGCCGCTGAACGGCGAGCCATCCACGTAGTAGCGGTGCGAATAGGTCGTGCGCGTGAGGTCGGCCAGGTTGGCGATCACGCCCTTGGGCACGTAGGCGATCTTCTCCGTGCCGTCCTCGCCAGAGAAGCCATGCAGCATGCCATCGTTGCCGCCCACGTAGACCATGGGCAGGCGCTCGGCATGGGTCTTGGCGAAGGCGGGGTACTGGTCGAAGCCGTAGTTGCCGACGGGGTCGGCGACATACCACAGCGTGGAGTTGACGATGTCCCCCTGGCGCGATGTGCGGCTGCGCAACGTGGTGTCGGTGTAGGTGGTGGTGTCGCCGCGCAGGAAGTTCAGCCGGCGCTGGCCGACGGTGTCGCTGACGGTACCGGTTCCTTCGCTCTTGATGAGGTTCTTTTGCGCAGTGCTCAGGTAGCTTTCGTCCGCGGCCCATTCGAACGACTTGCCGCCGCCGGCGGTGCCCGCCAGATCGCTCCAGGTCAGGATCAGCCGGCTGGCGATCTGGGCGTTCGTCAGCGCGTCGAGCTTGTCCGCCGTCGTGCTGGGGGAGGTCGCGCCACCGCCGCGGGGACTGGTGCCCCACGTGCTGTCGGGCGTCGACGTGACCTTGCCATCGCTGTCCTGGCGCAGCGTGTTGGCACGCACGTAGCCGGTCCAGTTCGCGGCCTCGTAGCCGGATGTGAACTGCGTGGTGGGCGACCGCGCGACGGACGTGGAAGCGCTGGCGAAGCTGGTGATCGGCGTGCTGTTGTCCTTGATGATCTCGGCCAGGATGCTGGTGAACGCCGACAGCATGGCGTCGTTGCTCGCCGTGGCGATGAACCGGCCACGGCTGTTGATGGCGGCATGCCACAGCTCGACCTTGCGCGCTTCGCCGTTGGTCGTTGCCGCATCGTTGATGTTGCTGCTGTCCGTCAGCGTCACACGGCCATTGTTCATGGGGTCCGGCCACAGCTTGGTGCCGGCCACCAGGGCATTGAGCGAACTCTTGTCGCTGAACATGTCGTTGGAGTCGATATCCCAAACCGGGAAAGCAGCGTAGCTGCCGGTGGTATTCCACTCCGCCGCATCGCCGAAGCCGACCGTGTACATCGTCATGTGCTGCCAAGTGGCCGGGTCGTTCCTGGGGTTCCAATAGGGCGGCAACGTCACCGTGCCATAGGTTCCCGATGGCATGTCCTGCGGCTTGGTCTTGACCTGGTTGTAACCGCGTCCGGTCAGGTCGGTGGCCCAGTAATAGAACGCCAGGTCGCTCAGCGTGCTGACGGGCTTGGTGACGCCGTTCTGCGTGATGTTCTTGCCGGTGTTTTCGCCACGGTACAGGCGCGTGTTCGGGCTGGTCGCGTCGTACACCGTGCCATCGGGCAGCGTGCTCGTCGTGCCGTCGAAGTTCGGGACCGTGGTCGGACGCGCCACCGAAATCGTCGAGCTGAGTTCGAAGTTCCAGCCGCCGTCGGTCATCAGCACGTTGTAGGCCCGCCGGCAGCTCAGAAAGGGTTCTCCCACGCTGCCCGGCACCGACGCCCAAGGACTGCTGACGTTGGTCGTCTTGTTGATCAGGTAGTCTCCCGCGGCAATCACCGCGTGGTGCGTGGGCGTGGTGCCAGTGGTGTGCAACGAGTTGGGCGTGTTCGCCGGTGCGCCCGGCACGCCAACCCAGCTCAAGAAATTCGCACGGTGCGTGGCATCCAGCACGCGGACCGCGTTCAGGCTGTTACAACCGCCGTCGGACGCAGGAATGGCGCGGCAGCCATTCATGCTGTTCCAGCCCAGGCGGATCGCGCCGTCGGGGATGACCTGCGTATTGGCATCGAACAAGGTGCGCAAGGCGGTCTTCAGCGCGTAGATGCGCGAACTGGGCTTGGTCTCGTCCTGCCTGCTACCGCCGTCGTCGTAGAAGGCCATCGAGCCCGAATTGTCGATCGTCAGGATCACGTTCGGCGCCGGCGCCCGCCACGCCGACCCGGCCGGAAACTGCGCCAGCGACAACTGCGCGGCGGTCGCCGCCGGCGGCGCGGCGATCGCGCAGACGAGTACGCCGGCCAGGGTTCGCGTGGTAATGGAATGTGGACGCATGGGCCTACCTCTTCAGTTCCTCAGCTTCTGCCGCGCCAGGGTGGATTGCAGCACGACTTGCGTGCGCGGCTTGAGCCCGCGCGCGAGGGCGGTGATGCGGTAGACCACGTTGGGGTTCAGGTTCAGGTCCATCTTGTCGCGCCCCGCGAGCAGGCCGGGCGGCGTGGTGTCGTAGGGCATCACCTCGACCCAGTACCAGGCGCCCTGGTCGCTCACCACGGTCGTGAGCAGCGGATTGGCGGCGGCCTTGCTGTTGCCAGGCAGCACCGCGCCGGTGTACTGGCCATAGCGGGCGCCCACCAGCAACATCGGATCGAGCGTCGCCTTGGAGGCCCAGAAATCCTGCGCGCCGGTGCGCTTCTGGCAGATGCCGTCCTTGCAGCGCGTGTCCGCCGCATCCAACGCGCCCAGCAGTTTGCCAAGATCCTTGGTCTCCACGATGAAAGCCACCGTCGGGTCCTGGCGGCACACTTTCGTATCGGCGGTCGGAATGCAGGCCGTGCCATCGGGCCGTTCGCCGCGGATGTCCAGTTCGGCGTCCTGCAACATGGCCTGGGCAGCCTCGAAGGCCCGCTGGTAGTCGGCATCGTTGCCGACCAGCGTCTCGTTCACCAGCGAGGAGCGGAACGCCCACAGCGCCAGCAGCGACGACAGCAGCACGACGAGCATCACCACCAGCAGCGCGATGCCGCGCTGGCCCGTGCCGCCCATGGCGCGCGCGCGCCTCACCGCGCCACCCCCTGCGTGCGCAGCTGGAAGGTGTTGCGGAACACCATGTGCACGCGCTGCCCCATCGCCACCGAATTGCCGCTGCAGTTCACGAAGCTCGCGCTGGCCGTATCGAGAGGTGCTTCGCCCACGAGCTCGAAGCACACCTCCACCGCCACCACCGAAGGCCAGGCCGCGGCAGCGGTGGCGGCGTCGACCAGGCGCACCGTGGCGGCCCCGCCAGCGCCGGTGCCCTGCAGTTGGTAGCGCACCTGGAAATCCGCCACGTTGCCGATCACCGTCTGCTCCGTGCCGTCGGCACTGGTGCACCGCAGATCGCCGGTGGCCGCCCCGTCGGCCTTGACCAGCCGGAAATTGCTCTGGATGACGGTGGCCGATGGCTGGCGGCCCTGGCAGTCGAACAACAGCGACTGCGCGGTCGCGCCGGCCGACACCTGCTCGGTGTAGTTCTGGTAGCCCACGCTCAGCGGGAAATTGGCGGCAGATCCCAGCGTGCCGGTCGCGCGGCTGAAGCCGGTGTCGAACGCGACCGGATCGGCCGCGTTGAAGGTTTGCGGCGTCGACGCCGCCGCGGCCGGAATGGCATAGGCCAGGTTGAGCCGGATCGAGCCTGCCTGGCGCAGCTGCAGGCCGATCACCCGCAGGGCGTGGGCCGCCTGCTGCTGCATCTGGCTGGAATCGCTGACGGTGCCGGACACGCCGCGCGACACGAGCAGCGCCCCCAGCGCCACGGCCACCGTCATCAGGCCGAGCGACAGGCCGACCAGCAACTCGATGAGCGTGACGCCATGCTGCAGGGATCGCCGGCTCGCTCTCATGGGCAGATCGCCGTCGAGTTGGCGGCGCCGGACGAGTACGGCACGCAGCGCAACGTGGGCAGCACGTACTGCAGGTGGCAGATGCGGCCGGCCAGGCAGCTGACGGTGGTGCCGTCCTTGTCGACGCCGATGCCGGACAACCCGACCTGCGCGCGGTAGGCCGCGTCCTCGGCCTTGGCCGCGGTGCTGTCCGGGTTGTCGGAAACGCGCTCGTTCTCGCGCCAGCCGACCATCACGCCGAGCTGCGGGCGGGTATTCGTACCGGAGGTGTCCATCACGCGGAACACCGTCGCGTCGCCCAGCGGCAGGGTGGTGCCGACCGCCTGCTTCCACAGGAAAATGTCGCGCAACGCCAGGTCGGTGGACCCGCAACCGCTGCTGCAGTCGGGCAATTGGAACTTCACGTCGCCCCAGTCCACCACGTAGTTGCTCATCACTGCATCCGTCAGCGCGTTGGGGTTGGCGCGGATGCGCTCGTTCAAGTCCTCGATCAACCGCATCGCCTGTGCGCGGCGCACGGAGGTCTGCGTCTCCGTCAACGTGCGTAGCTGCACGCCCAGCACACCCAGCACGCCCAGCGCCACCACCACGATGGCGATCAGCGATTCGAGCAGGGTGAAGCCCCTGTGCCCGCGCCTCAGCACGAGACACTCCCGGCCAGCGCCCGGATGCGCCCACCGCCGCCGGCGCACACGGTGGTCTGCACGGTGGAACCGGCGCGTGTGGAGGCGAGCACGAAGCGGATGTTCCCCCCAGCGGTGGGCTCGCCCCAGCGCGAGAGCGCGAAGGATGCGCCAGCAGCATCCGCATTGGTGACGCTGACGCCGTTGGTGGGTGAGGAGATGCGCAGCGCCGTGCTGCCGTCGGACACCGTCCAGCCGCAGCGCCAATCCGCCGCACTCGTCGGCAACGCGCACTGCGCCGAGTCCGGCGTGCTGCGTGCCACGGACACATTGCCGCCCCGCTTGATCGCCTCCGAGCGCGCGAACGCGATGGTCGCCGTCATCTCTTCCACCGCCTGCCGCACGCGCCAGCGCTCGATGACCGGCACCATGCTGGGGCCGGCCAATGCAGCGAGGATGGCGAGGATCGCCACGACCACCATGAGTTCGAGCATGGTGAAGCCGCGGGCCGCAGGAATGGGTGAATGGCCACGGAATGGGCGAATCATGACTGGGTAGATGCTAAACGCCCCGCAGACCGAAACAAGCGTGTCGGCCGCAAGCCGCGTCGAGCGGCCCCCGGCGCGCGATGAGCGGTCACGCCTTCCACAGCCCCGCAACGGGCGTGCCAAATAGTTCACGCCGCTGCGGGTGTTACAGCCGGGGAGTACGATGCTGCGGCACCCGCCGCGGCATGCGGCGCCGCCCCACCACCCCATAGAAAACGGAGCATCCGGCATGGCCCACGCATTCGCGCGCACCCGAAAGAAGTTCACCACCGCGTCCGGCAAGACCGGGCAGTTCTACTCGCTGCCGGCCCTGGCCAAGGAATTCCCGCAGAT
The DNA here is from genome assembly GCF_001422445.1 of Pseudorhodoferax sp. Leaf274. Taxonomy (GTDB): domain Bacteria; phylum Pseudomonadota; class Gammaproteobacteria; order Burkholderiales; family Burkholderiaceae_C; genus Pseudorhodoferax. The sequence continues at coordinate 371,243 of NZ_LMNA01000023.1, read as the reverse complement.
CCGGCGGCTGCCGGTGTCGTTGCGCATCGTGCTCGAATCGGTGTTGCGCAACTGCGACGGCAAGCGCGTCGCCGAGGAACACGTGCACCAGTTGGCCAACTGGAGCGCCAAGGCCGAGCGCACGGACGAAATCCCCTTCGTGGTCTCGCGCGTGGTGCTGCAGGACTTCACCGGCGTGCCGCTGCTGGCCGACCTGGCCGCCATGCGCAGCGTGGCCGCCAAGCTGGACAAGCCCGTGGGCCGCATCGAGCCGCTGGTGCCGGTCGACCTCGTGGTCGACCACTCCATCATGGTCGACTACTACGGCCGCAAGGACGCGCTGGACCTCAACATGAAGCTCGAGTTCCAGCGCAACCGCGAGCGCTACGAGTTCATGAAGTGGGGCATGCAGGCCTTCAAGACCTTCGGCGTGGTGCCGCCCGGTTTCGGCATCGTGCACCAGGTGAACCTGGAGTACCTGGCGCGCGGCGTGCACAAGACCAAGGAAGACGTCTACTACCCCGACAGCCTGGTCGGCACCGACAGCCACACCACCATGATCAACGGCATCGGCGTGGTGGCCTGGGGCGTGGGCGGTATCGAGGCCGAGGCCGCCATGCTGGGCCAACCTGTCTATTTCCTGACGCCGGACGTGGTGGGCTTCGAGCTCACCGGCCGGCTGCGCGAGGGCGTGACCGCCACCGACCTCGTGTTGACGGTGACCGAGATCCTGCGCCGCCACAAGGTGGTGGGCAAGTTCGTCGAGTTCTTCGGCGAGGGCACGCGCACGCTGGCCCTGCCCGACCGCGCCACCATCGGCAACATGGCGCCCGAGTACGGCGCCACCATGGGCTTCTTCCCGGTGGACGAGAAGACCATCGAGTACTTCAAGGGCACGGGCCGCACCAAGGCCGAGATCGAGGCCTTCGAAGCCTACTTCCGCGCCCAGGGCCTGTTCGGCGTGCCGCTGGCCGGGGAGATCGACTACTCGCAGGTGGTCAAGCTCGACCTGGGCGACGTGACGCCCAGCCTGGCCGGCCCCAAGCGTCCGCAGGACCGCATCGAGCTGGGCCAGGTGGCCAGCCAGTTCAAGAGCCTGTTCTCCAAGCCCTCGGCCGAGAACGGCTTCAACCAGGCCGCCGCCGTGCTGGGCACGCGCCACCAGGTGCGCACCACCGAAGAGCCGCTGCTGGACAAGGTGCCCGAGACCCCGCCCACGCCCAGCGGCGCGGCGCTGACCGTGGCCGAGATGGAGGGCAACAAGTCCACCCTGTCCGCGGCAAAGAACGAAGTCTCGGCCGTGCTCAAGAAGGCACCCGAGATCACCATCGGCAACGGCGACGTGCTGATCGCCGCCATCACCAGCTGCACCAACACCTCTAACCCGAGCGTGCTGCTGGCCGCCGGCCTGCTCGCCAAGAAGGCCGTGGAGGCGGGCCTCAAGGTGCAGCCGCACATCAAGACCTCGCTGGCGCCCGGCTCGCGCATCGTCACCGAGTACCTGACCGAGACGGGCCTACTGCCCTACCTGGCCAAGCTCGGCTTCGCGCTGGCCGGCTACGGCTGCACCACCTGCATCGGCAATGCGGGCGACCTGACGCCCGAGCTCAACGAGGTCATCACCAAGAACGACCTGGTGTGCGCCGCCGTGCTCTCGGGCAACCGCAACTTCGAGGCGCGCATCCACCCCAACCTCAAGGCCAACTTCCTGGCCAGCCCGCCGCTGGTGGTGGCCTACGCGATCGCCGGCACGGTGATGCGCGACCTCATGACCGAGCCGGTCGGCAAGGGCAAGGGCGGCAAGGACGTCTACCTCGGCGACATCTGGCCGACCAGCGAGGAAGTGCACGCGCTGCTCAAGTTCGCCATGAACGGCAAGGCCTTCCGCGAGAACTACGCCAAGGTCAAGACCGAGCCCGGCAAGCTGTGGGAGAAGATCAAGGGCGTGGCCGGCGCCACCTACACCTGGCCTGCCAGCACCTACATCGCCGAGCCGCCCTTCTTCGCCGATTTCGCGCTGGAGCCGCCCGCAGCCGATGAAGCCGTGGCGGTGCGCGGCGCGCGCATCATGGCGCTGTTCGGCGACTCCATCACCACCGACCACATCTCGCCGGCCGGCTCGATCAAGGCCAGCGCACCGGCCGGCCTGTGGCTGCAGGAACACGGCGTGCAGAAGGCCGACTTCAATAGCTACGGCGCGCGCCGCGGCAACCACGACGTGATGATGCGCGGCACCTTCGCCAACGTGCGCATCAAGAACCTGATGATCCCGGCCGGTGCCGATGGCTCGCGCGAGGAAGGCGGCATGACGCTGTTCCAGCCGGGCGACCAGAAGATGCCGATCTACGACGCCGCGATGCAGTACATCGCCGCCGGCACGCCCACGGTGATCTTCGCCGGCGAGGAATACGGCACCGGCTCCAGCCGCGACTGGGCCGCCAAGGGCACGCAGCTCTTGGGCATCAAGGCCGTGGTGGCCAAGAGCTTCGAGCGCATCCACCGCAGCAACCTGGTCGGCATGGGCGTGCTGCCGCTGCAGTTCAAGCACGGCGAGAGCTGGGAGTCGCTGGGCCTGAAGGGCGACGAACAGATCGAGATCGTGCCCGCGGCCGACCTGGCGCCGCGCAGCAACGCCAGCCTGGTCATCGTGCGACCCGACGGCAGCCGGCACGAGACCGAGCTGACGCTGCGCATCGACACGCCGATCGAGGTCGACTACTACCGGCACGGCGGCATCCTGCCGTATGTGCTGCGGCAGCTGCTGGAGTGATCCGCGTGCTGGCCGTCGACGAATCGGAAGTGGAGGTCACGGCCATCCGCGCCCAGGGCGCGGGCGGACAGAATGTCAACAAGGTCTCGAGCGCGATCCACCTGCGCTTCGACATTCCCGCCTCGTCGCTGCCCGAGGACGTGAAGGAACGGCTGCTGGCCCTGCGCGACAGCCGCATCACGCAGGCCGGCGTGCTGGTCCTCAAGGCCCAGCAGCACCGCACGCAGGAGATGAACCGGCTGGACGCCTTCTCGCGCCTGCACGAGCTGGTGCAGAGCGTGGCGCGCCCGCCCCGTGTGCGCAAGCCGACCAAGCCCACCTTCGGCTCGCGCCAGCGGCGGCTCGAAGGCAAGAGCCACCGCTCCGAGATCAAGGCCGGCCGCGGCCGGGCCGGCCTGGAGTAGCGGCTAGCGCGGGCAGGTCGCGCCGGCCTGCGCGATGGCGCCGCGCAGCTGCCGCGTGGTGGTGCTGTCGTCCTGGCCCAGCGTGTCGCGCGTGTAGGTGCAGCCATAGGTCGGCGCAGCCACGGTGGCGGCCGTCAGCACGTCGTCGCCCGCCGGCTTGGCACCGCCCTGCTCCCACTGCACCATCGCGGCGAAGGCCTCCTCCTGCTCGGCCACCGTGAAGTCGCAATGCGAGATGCCGCGGATGGCGCGCTGCACCAGCCAGCGGTCGTTGCCCTGAGCGACCACACGGCGCTTGTAGATCTGCTGCATGCTGAACGGCACATACAGGTCGCCCAGCGTGTGCAGCGACACCACCGGGATGCCGATCTCGCCGTTGGCCTTGGGAATCCAGCGCAGGCCGTCACGGCGTTCGCGGTTGGCATCCGGGGTGGCGGTCAGCTTCTGCGCCGCTGCGTTCAGCGCCGCCGAGCCGGCCGCATCCCCGGTGATGGTGTAGGTGAAGCGGTTGGTGTCCAGCAAGCTCTTGTTGAGGATGCCGTTCACTGTGCCGTCGCCGCCGAACACACCCCAGACCGGGGTGAACGAGCCGCCGAACGCCACGCCCAGGTCGAACAGGGGCCGGTCGCCACCGGTCAGGTTCTCCACCACCGACATGAACTTCACACCGGTCGCCGTGGGGGTGCCGGGAAAGGCGGTGAAGAGCGTGGCCGTGACCTGGTCCCGCACGGTGGCCCAGCTGGTGAACGGACTGTTGGGCACACCCGCCAGCACCTGCGCGGCCACCTGGGCACCGGCGAAGTAGTCGAACAGTTCGGTGTCGCCCATCACGCCGCACATGGGCACGGCGCCGTGGTAGCGCACCTTGTTGTTGGCATCCTCCAGCGCCTCCTGCTCGATCGCGGCGGCGGTGATGTGCCCGCCCATCGAATGCCCGGTGATGTACATACGCGTGGGGGCCGCCAGCGTGCGGCCATTGGCCGTGGCGATGCGGTTGAAGGCCAGCGCCAGCGCGTTCGTGTCTTCCACGCCCACGCGCACGTCGTAGTAGTTCTTGCTGTAGCTCGACGCGGCCCAGGCGTAGCCGTTCTGGACCAGGTAGCGGCGGATCGACGGGTTGGTGACATTCAGCGCATTGCCCTCGCCCGCGTACCCGTGGGCATACATCACGAGCCGCCCGTTCCAGTTGGCCGGCACCTCGATGCGGTAGGCCGCGCCGTTCAGCACGCCCGACCAGCGGCTGGTCGTGGTGTTGTCCACCGTGTCGCTGCTGGCCGGCTGCAGCGCGGCGAAGGTCGTCGCCGAGGCGTCGGCCGGCACGAAGCTGTTGCGGCTGTCCTGCAGGCGGGTTTCCTCCGGCGCGTCGTCGTCGCCGCCACCGCCGCAGGCTGCCAGGGCGGCAGCGGCCAGAAGGCTCAGGAACATGGGGTGCATGGATCGCATCAGGGTCTCCTTGTCATGTCGTAGGCGCGAACTGCGCGGGCGCAGCCTACGCCTGCCGGCACCGGATCGGTGTCGGAGAAAACGCCGATACGCGCGGTTTGACGCTCCCCGAGCCGGGCCGCATACTGCCGCGGCGGCGCCACATCCACCACATCGCAACGCGGGCCAACGGAGCGGGCCCGCCGCAGCAGAGGGCGCCGAAACGCCCCACCCGCCTTGCAAAGGACCGCACCATGACCGGCACGAGCTTCAAGCCCCTCGGCACCCAACCACTCGCGGCGCGCGCGCTGCTGGCCCGGCCGGCGCCGGGCAAGGCGGTGACGGCCCAGTCGCCGGCGCTGGAGGTGATGACGGACTTCACCGCCACGAACCCGGTGTGCATCGCGCCCGACGCCAGCCTGTTCGCGGCCAACGAGGCCATGATCGCCCACCGCGTCCGGCTGTTGTTCGTGGCCGACAGCGAGCAGTTGCTGGGCATCGTCAGCACGCAGGACACGCTGGGCGAGCGGCCGCTGCAGCTGCGCCACCAGGGCAAGGGCAACGTGTTCGACCTCAGCGTGGCCGACCTCATGCACCCGCTGTCCAGCCTGGCCATGTTGCGGCTGGGCGACGTGCGCCACGCCAACGTGGGCGACCTGCTGGCCACGTTCAAGCGCCTGGGCCGCCAGCACCTGCTGGTGGGCGAAGAGCCTGCCGGCCAGCCGCTGACCGTGCGCGGCATGTTCTCGGCCACGCAACTGGGCCGCCAGCTCGGCGTGCCCGTGGAAACCTTCGAGACCGCGCAGACCTTCGCGCAGATCGAGGCGGCGCTGGGCGCCTGAGCCAGCCTCAGCGCCCGGCGGCGCTGGCGATGGTGGCCACGAGTTCGGCCGGCTCCACCGGCTTGGCCACGTGGGCACGGAACCCGGCCTTGAGCGCGCGCACCCGGTCTTCGGCGCGCGCGAAGGCCGTCAGCGCGATGGCCGGCAGGTCGCCGCCCTGCGCCGGCCCCAGCGCCCGCACGCGGCGCAGCAGCGCGTAGCCGTCGACCTGCGGCATGCCGATGTCGGACACCAGCACCTGCGGCCGCTCCTGCACGATGGCCTGCAGCACCGCGTCGGCGCCGTCGGCCACGAGCACCTCGGCGCCCGCGTCGGCCAGCATGCGCTGCAGCAGATCGCGTGCGTCGGTCTCGTCGTCCACCACCAGCACGCGCAGGCCGGCAAGCTCGGTGCTCGCCGCCTCCGGCGCAAAGGCCTGCAGCGCCGGCGGCACGTCGGCCGCATGCAGCGGCAGCCGCACGACGAAGCAGCTGCCGCAGCCCTCGCCGGCGCTGGTGGCCTGCACGCTGCCGCCATGCAGTTCCACGAGCTGGCGCACGATGGCCAGGCCCAGTCCCAGGCCGCCGAAGCGCCGCGTGGTGGAACCGTCGGCCTGGCGGAAGCGGTCGAAGATGTAGGGCAGGAACGCGGGCGCGATGCCGATGCCGCTGTCCTCGACGGCGATGTGCAGCGCCTCGCCGTCGGCCGCCAGCCGCACCGTGACCAGGCCGCCGCGCGGCGTGAACTTGACGGCATTGGCCACCAGGTTCCAGACCACCTGCTGCAGCCGCACCGCGTCGGCCGCCACCACGCCGGCGGCCGGGTCGAGCCGGGCCTCGATGCGCACGCCGCCGGCCTCCGCGGCCGGCCGCACGGTTTCGATGGCGGCCTCGATGCAGCCCAGCGGCGCCAGCGGCTGCAACTCCAGCTGCAGCTTGCCCGAGACGATGCGGCTCATGTCCAGCAGGTCGCCCACCAGCTGGCTCTGCGCGCGCGCATTGCGTTCGATCACGGCGATGCCCTTGGCCAGGTCGCCGGCCGCATCGGGATAGCGCCGGCGCAGGATGTGCACCCAGCCCAGGATGGCCGACAGCGGCGTGCGCAGCTCGTGCGAGAGCGTGGCCAGGAACTCGTCCTTGAGCGCGCTGGCACGCTGCACGTCGGCGTACAGCCGTGCGTTGTCGATGGCAATGCCGGCCTGGCCGGCGATGCCCACGGCCAGCCGCTCGGCGCGCTCGCCGAAGCGGCCCGGCTCGGGGTGGCCGAAGAACAGGCCGCCGAACACCTGGCCCGTGCGCGAGACCACCGCCACGGCCAGGTAGCTGCGCACCGGCAGGTGCCCCGGCGGCATGCCGTGGTGCGGGCCCCACTGGCCGTAGCGCGGGTCGTCCAGGATGTCGTCGCTGCGGATCGGCGGGCCGCCGCGGAAGGTCAGGTCCAACAGAACGGTCGGCCGCGGATGGCCCAGCTGCCCGAAGGCCCCGGGCGGCGCGCCCGACAGCGCGTAGGGCAGGTAGGCCTCGCCCTGCGCGTCGGTGCCGTTGTAGAAGAAGGCGCCGAAACGCGCCCCCGTGAGCTGGGTGGCGGCATCGGTCACGCGCTGCAGCAGCGCATCCAGCTCCAGCTCGCCGGCCAGCGCGGCGCCGGTCTGGTTCAGCAGCTCCAGCGTCTGCGCCTCAGTGCGTGCGCGCTCCTCGGCCAGGCGGCGTTCGGTGATGTCGCGCACCACGCCGATCATGCCGACCAGCTGGCCGTCGGCGCCGTAGGTGGGCTTGCCCTGCACCGACACCCAGCGCAGGCCTTCGGGCCGCGGCACGCGGTATTCGATGTCGTACAGCCCGCGCTGGGCAACGGCGCGCGCAGCGGCCAGGCGCGCCGGCTCGCGGTCCTCGCGGTGCAGCAGCCGGCGCATGGCACTGCGGGTCCAGTGGCTGTCGGGCTCCAGCCCGTACAGGCGCGCGGCGGCCGGGCTCAGGGCCATGCGGTCGGTGGCGGCGTCCCAGCTCCAGTCGCCCAGTTCTCCGGCGGCCAGCGCCAGGCTCAGCCGCTGGTTGGCCTCGCGCAGCGCGCGCTCGGTGCGCAGCCGCTCGAGCGACTCCCAGCAGCGCGCCACCACGGTCAGCATGAGCGCGATCTCGTCGTCGCGCCAGACCCGGGGCCGGTCCTGGTGCACCGCCATGCCGGCGACGAAGCGCCCGTCGCGGTGCAGCGGCACGCAGATCACCGCCTGGATGCGCGTGACGCGGTAGGCCGACAGGTCGCTGCCCGCCGTGCGCGGATCGGTGTCGACGTCGTGGTTGATGTAGGGCCGGTCGGCGCGCATGAGGTCGCGCACCACCTCGCCGAAGTCGGAGAAGGCGTAGCGCCCGACGATGCTGGGCACGCCGTCGTTGTAGTCGCCGAACAGCTCGAAGTGGTCCTGGTCCGACTCGACATGGGCATAGGCGCAGCGGCTGGCGTGCAGGTGCTGGCCCAGCAGGCGGGCCGTCACGTGCATCACCTCGGCCGGGTCGGCGATCCGCTTCGTCAGCTCGGCCAGTTCGTCCAGCATGTGTGCATGGGCGGCGCTGGCATCGTTCGGCTTGGGCGTGGCGGGCGTTCGGGTCATGGGCGTCCGCGCATGGTGCGGCGCGCGCAGTGTATTACCGCCTGCGGCCCGCCCCGGGCCCCCCACCCCGTCGGCGGGCCGGTCAGTCCAGGGGCACCCAGCGTCCGTCTGCGGCGCTGCTGCGCAGCACGGCCTCGATGAAGCGGTGCCCCGCCACGCCGTCGTGCACCGTGGCCACCTGCTGCGCCGCCGCGGCGGGCGCACGGCCTTCGCCGCGTGCCAGGATCAGTTCGGCCGCGTCGCGGTAGACCTGGGCGAAGGCTTCCAGGTAGCCCTCCGGGTGCCCGGCCGGCACGCGCGTGGCCTGCAGCGCCGCAGGGCTGTCCACGCGGCCGCGCGTGAGGCGCTGCGCGGCGCCACCCAGCGGCGTGAACCAGAGTTCGCCCGGCTGCTCCTGGTCGAACGCGAGCGAGGCCTCGGTGCCGAACACGCGCAGCCGCAGCGCGTTCTCGCAGCCGGCCGCGACCTGGCTGGCCCACAGCAGGCCGCGCGCGCCGTTGGCGTAGCGCAGCATCATCTGCACGTGATCGTCCAGCACGCGGCCGGGCACGAAGCTGGTCAGCTCGGCGCTGAGCTGGTCGGGGACCATGCCGGTGACGAAGCAGGCCAGCTGGAACGCGTGGGTGCCGATGTCGCCCAGGCAACCGGCGGGGCCGGCCTGGGCGGGGTCGTTGCGCCAGGCCGCCTGCTTGTTGCCTTCCTGCTCCAGCGCTCGGGTCAGCCAGTCCTGCTGGTACTCGGCCTGCACCAGGCGGATGGTGCCCAGCGCGCCGCTGGCCACCAGGTGGCGGGCGTGGCGCACCATGGGGTAGGCGGCGTAGGGATGGGTCAGCGCGAACACGCGGCCTTGCCGGTCCGCCAGGCGCGCCAGTTCCTCGCCCTCGGCCAGCGAGACGGCCAGCGGCTTGTCGCAGATGACGTGCAGGCCCGCCTGCAGCGCGGCCGTGGCCATGGGTGCGTGCAGGTGGTTGGGCGTGACGATGGCCACGACCTCGGCGCCGTCCGGGCGCGCGGCCTCGGCGCGGATCAGTTCGCGCCAGTCGGCATAGCTGCGCCCGGGCGGCAGGTGGATGGCGGCAGCGCTGGCGGCCGCGCGCGCAGGGTCGGACGACAACGCGGCGGCCACCAGCTCGTAGCAGTCGTCCAGCCGCGCGGCGATGCGGTGCACCGCGCCGATGAAGGCGCCCTCGCCACCGCCGAGCATGGCCAGGCGCAGTCGTCGCGTCATCGCGCGATCCCCATCAGGGCGCGCACGGCGGCGGGGTCCACGCCGCTGCCGGCGAAGTCGTCGAAAGCCCGCTCGGCCACGCGGATGATGTGGCGGCGGATGAAGTCCGCGCCTTCGCGCGCGCCGTCCTCGGGATGCTTGAGCGCGCACTCCCACTCCAGCACGGCCCAGCCGGCGAAGTCGTACTGGGCCATCTTCGAGAAGATCGCGCCGAAGTCCACCTGCCCGTCGCCCAGCGAGCGGAAGCGCCCGGCGCGCTCGGCCCAGCCGCTGTAGCCGCCGTAGACACCCTGGCGGCCGTCGGGCCGGAACTCGGCGTCCTTCACGTGGAAGGCCTTGATGCGCGGGTGGTAGATGTCGATGAAGGCCAGGTAGTCGAGCTGCTGCAGCACGAAGTGGCTGGGGTCGTACAGGATATTGGCGCGCTGGTGGTCGCCGACCGCTGCGAGGAAGCGCTCGAAGGTCACACCGTCGTGCAGGTCCTCGCCCGGGTGCAGTTCGAAGGCCGCGTCCACGCCGTGCGCGTCGAGCTTGTCGAGGATGGGCCGCCAGCGCCGCGCGAGCTCGCCGAAGGCTTCTTCCACGAGCCCTGGCGGCCGCTGCGGCCAGGGGTAGAGGTAGGGCCAGGCCAGCGCGCCCGAGAACGTGGCGGTCGCCGTGAGGCCCAGGCGCTCGCTGGCCTGCGCGGCCAGGTGCATCTGGCCGATGGCCCACTCGGTGCGCGCGGCCGGCGTGCCGCGCACGGCCTCGGGCGCGAAGCCGTCGAACAAAGCGTCGTAGGCCGGGTGCACGGCCACGAGCTGGCCCTGCAGGTGCGTGGACAGTTCGGTGATCGCCAGGCCATGCGCTTGCAAGGTCCCCGTGACCTCGTCGCAGTAGGTCTGGCTGCTCGCCGCCTTCTCCAGGTCGACGATGTGCGGCGCCGTGGGCAGCTGCACGCCCTCGTAGCCCAGGCCCTTGGCCCAGGCGCCGAGATGGTCCAGCGTGTCGAACGGCGGCGCGTCGCCCAGGAACTGGGCAAGGAAGATGGCGGGGCCCTTGATCGTCTTCATCGCTCGGCGCTTAGAAAGGAGAGTCGGGGTGGTAGAAGTCCTTGGCGTTGTCCTTGGTGATCAACACCGACGGAATGATCGTGGTCGCCGGCAGCTTCTCGCCCTTCAGCCGCGCCTCGGCCGTGAGCTTGATCGCGTCGTAGATGAACTTGGGCGAGTAGCTCACGTCGGCGTCGATGCGCTTGTCCTTGCCGTCCATGATGGTCTTGACCATGCCCTTGGCGCCGGCGCCGCCGAAGACGATCTTGATGTCGTCGCGCTTGGCCTGGTCGATGGCCTTGAGCACGCCCACGGCCATGTCGTCGTCGGCGGCCCAGATCGCGTCGATCTGCTTGAAGCGCGTGAGGTAGTCCTGCGTGACCTTGAACGCGTCGTCGCGGTTCCAGTTGGCGTACTTGGCGTCCAGCAGCTTGATGTCCGGGTGGTTCTTGAGCACGGCGTTGAAGGCGTCCATGCGCTCGTTGTCCAGCGTGGTCGCGATGCCGCGCAGCGCCACCACGTTGCCCTTGCCGCCCAGCTTCTTGGCGATGTACTCGGCCGGGATCTTGCCGAAGGCGGTGTTGTCGCCGGCCACGTAGGCGTCCTGCGCGCTGGTGTCCGTCAGGCCCCGGTCGACCACGGTGACGTAGGCGCCCTTGGCCTTGACCTGCGCCACCGGCTTGGTCAGCGCGGCGGATTCGAACGGGAAGACGACCAGCGCGTTGATCTTGGAGACCGACGACAGATCCTGCAGCTGGTTGGCCTGCTCGGGCGCGTTGGCGGCCGTGCGGATCGTGATCTTGAGGTCCTTGTGCGCCTTCTCCAGATCCTTCTTGGCCTGGTTGGCCCAGTAGTTGATGCCGCCCATGAAGCTGTGGGTGGCGGCCGGGATGGACACGCCCAGGTGCACCGGGTCGGCGGCCAGGGCCGGCAGGGCGAAGCTGGCGGCGGCAATGGCCGTGAGGGTCAGGCGTCTGGAAATCATGCGAAAGTCTCCTGGTTGGTTGAAGGCACGAACACTCACCGTTTCCCGCGCTGCAGGAACGCGACGACGATGATCACGAAACCCTGCACCGCCGCGTTCAGGTACACGCTGATGATGCTGGTGAGGTTCAGGATGTTGCTGATGACCGAGAGCAGCACGGCGCCGACCACGGTGCCCGTGATGCTGCCCGCGCCGCCCTTGAGCGCGGTGCCGCCCACGATCACCGCGGCGATGGCTTCGAGCTCCCACAGCAGCCCGGTGGTCGGCGAGGCCGAGCCCAGCCGTGGCACGTAGAGCAAGGTGGCGATGCCCACGCAGATGCCCAGCAACATGTAGGTCTGGATCTTCACGCGGTCCACGGCCACGGCCGCATAGCGCGCCACCTGCTCGTTGGAGCCGATGGCCTGCACGTAGCGGCCGTAGGCCGTGCGGTTGAGCACCACGCCGCCGGCCAGCGCCACGGCCAGGAACACCCAGACCGGCACCGGGATGCCCAGCAGGCTGCCGTAGTAGACCGGCGCGTACAGGTCCGACAGGTCGTTGTCCAGCGTGATGGCGCCGCCGTCCGCGGCCCAGGTCAGGTAGGCGCGGAAGATGCCCAGCGTGCCCAGCGTCACGATGAAGGGCTCGATGCGGCCCTTGGTGATCAGCAGCCCGTGCGCCAGCCCGAAGGCCGCGCCCAGCACGACGGACAGCCCCGCGCCCAGCACCACCGCCAGCAGCGGCGAGCCCGTGAGCGGTCCCATGGCGTTGATGAACAGAATCACGCAGCCGGCGATCAGCGCGGCCATGGAGCCCACCGACAGGTCGATGCCGCCCGAGATGATCACGAAGCACATGCCCACCGCGATGATGCCGATGAAGGCCGTGCGCGTGAGCAGGTTCATGGCGTTGTCCACGGTGGCGAAGTCGCTGTTGAGCAGGGTGCCGGCGATGCACAGCAGCACCAGGCCCAGCACCGGGCCCCAGCCCTGCAGCTTGGGCTTGACACGGGCGGCGGAAGTGGAAGCTTCAGGCGTGGACATGGTTGGTTTCTGCCACGCCGGTGGCGTGGGCGATCAGGGTTTCTTCGGTCAGGCCGGCGGCATCCAGCGTGGCCACGAGGCGGCCCGCACGCACCACGGCCACACGGTGCGCCAGGCCGATCAGCTCCATGAGCTCGGACGACACCACCAGCACCGCCAGGCCCTGGCGCGCCAGGCGCTGCACGAGTTCGTAGATCTCGCGCTTGGCGCCCACGTCCACGCCGCGGGTGGGCTCGTCCAGCACCACCACGCGCGGCGCCGGATGCAGCACGCGCGCCAGCGCCAGCTTCTGCTGGTTGCCGCCCGAGAGCGCCGAGGCCGGCACGTCCAGCGAACCCGCGCGGATGCCGAACTCGCGCTGCGCCTGTTCCAGCGCGCGGCGCTCGGCGGCCGGGTCGAGCCAGGGCCTGGCATAGCGCTGCAGCGCCATCAGCGTGAGGTTCTCGCGCAGGCCCATGTGCACGTGCAGGCCGCGGCCCTTGCGGTCTTCGCTGAGGTAGGTGAGGCCGGCGTCGGCGGCGGCGCGCGGGTTGCTGAAACCGCCGTCGCCGGGCAATGCCTGGCCGTGCAGCCACACGCGGCCGCGCGCCGGCCGCAGGCCCAGCAGGCCCTCGAACAGCTCGGTGCGGCCGGCGCCGACCAGGCCGGCGAAGCCCAGGATCTCGCCCGGGCGCACCTCGAAGTTCCAGCCCTCGGCCCAACCCGGCACGCCGAAGCCTTCCAGGCGCAGGGCAGCGGCGCCCTCGGTCGGCCGGGGGTCGCGCGCGGGGTAGAGGTCGGCGATCTCACGGCCCACCATCAGCTTGGCCATGGCATGGCGCGTGAGGCCCTGCGTGGGCTGCTGCGTGACGAACTGGCCATCGCGCATGACCACGACCTCGTCGGTCACGCGCTCGACCTCGTCGAGCTTGTGCGAGATGTAGACCACCGTCACGCCGTCGGCGCGCAGCTGCGCGATCAGCGCGAACAGGCGCTCGGTCTCGGCCGCCGTCAGCGTGGCCGTGGGCTCGTCCATGATGAGCAGGCGTGCGCGGCGGGCCACGGACTTGGCGATCTCGACCAATTGCTTCTCGGCCACGATCAGGTCGCGCACGCGCCGGTCCGGCGGCACCGACAGGCCCACCTGGGCCAGCGCGGCAGCGGTGTCGCGCGCCATCGCGGCGTCGTCGAGAAACCAGCCCTTGTGCTTCTCGTGGCCCAGGAAGATGTTCTGCGCCACCGTCAGGTCGTCCGCCAGGTTGAACTCCTGGTGGATCAGCACGATGCCCAGTTCCTCGGCGTCGCGCGGGCCCTTGAAGGCACAGGGCTGGCCGTTCACGCGGAGCAGGCCCGCGGTCGGCGCCTCGTAACCGGACAGGATCTTCATGAGCGTGGACTTGCCGGCGCCGTTCTCGCCGAGCAGGCCGACCACGCGGCCGGGCTGCAGGCTGAACGAGATGCCGTGCAGCACCTCGACCGGGCCGAAGGATTTGCGGATCGCGTCGAACTCGACGCCGACGCCGACGCTGTTGCTCATGGCGCCACCTCCGTCCTGTTGCGCCCACCCACAGGTCGCGCTGGTCGGTGGCCGGCACCAAACGCACTGACGTCGATCCCCGCTTCGCGGGGCCCCTCGCCGCGTGTGCTCATGGCGCCACTCCCCGCACACGCAAGGTCTCGCCCATCGCGAGCGCACCCGCACCGACCACCCCGCCCTGCGCCCCCAGCGGCGCGTACTGCACCTCGAGCTGGCGCGTCGACAGCGCCAGCGAGCGCTGGTAGACGCTCTGCCGCACGGCCGCCAGGAACAGCGGCCCGACCTGCGTGATGCCGCCGCCCAGCAGCACATGGGAGGGGTTGAAGAAGTTCACCACGGCGGCCAGCATCTGGCCGACCAGGTGGCCGGCGTGCTGCAGGATGCGGTTGGCCGCCGCGTCGCCTGCGCGGCTGGCGGCGCCCACGTCCTCGGCGGCCAGGCTGCCGCGCTCGGCCAGCGCCGCGGCCAGCACGGGGCTTTCGCCGGCCTCGGCGGCCTCGGTCGCCAAGCGCACGATGGCCGGCCCGGCGGCCATGGCCTCCACGCAGCCGCGGTTGCCGCAATGGCAGCGCGGGCCTTCGTGGTCCACGCTGATGTGGCCCACGTCGCCGGCCGACCCCGTGGCGCCGCGGTACACGCTGCCATGGCAGACGATGCCGCAGCCGATGCCGGTGCCGATCTTGACCACGATGAAGTTGGGCAGCGCGCGCTTGAGGCGCCACAACTCGCCCAGCGCCATGAGGTTCACGTCGTTGTCCACGAACACCGGCGCGCGGTAGTCGTCGCGCAGGAAGTCGCGGATGGAAAAACGGTCCCAGTCGGGCATCAGCGGCGGGCTCACGAGCTGGCCGGCCTCGAAGTTGACAGGCCCCGGCACGCCCACGCCGATGCCCAGCACCTGAGCGGCCCGCCCGCCGCTGCGCGCCAGCAGTTCGCGCATCAGCACGGCGGCGCGTGCCAGCACCACGCCAGGGCCCTGGCGGCGCACGTCGATGTCTTCGCTGTGCTGGGTCAGCAGGGTGAGGTCGGGCCGCAGCACGGCCACCGTGAGGCTGGTGACGCCGATGTCCACGCCCAGCAGCAGGCCCAGGCCATGGTGCAGGCGCAGGGTTTCGGCGGGGCGGCCGCCCTGGGACGCCTGGGTGCCAGCTTCCTCCAGCAGACCCTGGTCGATCAGGCCGGCGATCAGCGCCTTGCCCTTGCTGGACGAGAACCCCAGCGGCGCGGCCAGCGCGTGGCGCGAACTGCCGGGCGACCAGAAGGCCGCGTCGAGCACGCGCATCTCATCCGCAGTGGTGGCTTGCCAGGGCGTCACGCCGCGTGTCTCCTGCTGGTTATAGGGCAATGCGACGGATGCTAGGGCCAGGGCTTTGGCTTCACAAGACCCAAGTTAGGACAAATTCAGGCCAAATGGTTGATGACTCCATCCACTGGTCCCCCAGCGCACCACGCATTGCCTGCCCGTGCAACCCGTGTCCGCCCGCTGTGGCAGGCCCATGGCGTCCTGCAGGACAACCCTGCAAGCCGGTGGCGGTCCAGGCCGCATCGGCACCGCCGTCCAGGTGGGGATACGGCGAACGTTCGGGCTCCTGCATGCCGGCCGACAGCGCCACGTTGCACGTGGACGCATCTGGCCCTGCGCTCCCGGGGCCGGGCTCAAGGGCCGGTCGAACCTATTGTTCAGGCCCCACACACCAGCTCGCCAGCCGAGCGCCACAGGAGGCAACCATGCTGCAGATCAAAAACAAGATCCAGGAAGAGGCCGTTCAGATCGACGACATCCCGTGGAAGCCGTTCCCCGATGCGCTGTCGCGCGGCGGCATCCGCTGGAAGTTCCTGCATGCATCGCCGGAAATGGGCTCCTGGGCCGCCATCTTCGACTGCCCGGCCGGCTCCTCGTTCAACCCGCACTTCCACATCGGGCCAGGCGAGTACCTGCTGACCAAGGGGCGCATGGACGTGCGCGGCGGCACCGAACATGGCGGCGACACGGTGGTGGCGCCGGCCTACGGCTACGAGTCGGCCAACGCTCGCCACGACAAGACCTACTTCCCCGTCGACAGCGAGTTCTACATGACCTTCCTCGGTCCCCTGTCGTTCATCCAGGACGACGGCACCCCCATCGTGGTGGTCACCTGGGACGAGGCACAGCGCGCCTACATCTGACGCCCCGGTGCGCCGACGCCGGCCGCGCGCACGCGGCCGGCATCCCTCTCGAACCCTGCCCCATGGAGTGATCGATGCCTTCTGCCAACGCAAGCCCCGATGTCCGCACCAAGCAGACGCTGGACCACCATCTGGGCGCCTTCGCGCAGGGTCTGGACGAACTGATGCGCGACTACGACGACACCTCGGTGCTCGCCACGCCCGACAAGACCTACACCGGCACCGCCGAGATCCGCGCCTTCTTCAAGGCCTTCATCGAAGGCGCCGATCCCCGGTTCTGGGAGGCCTTCAAGATCACCAGGAACGCTGTCCACGGCGAAGTGGCTTACCTCGTCTGGGAAGCCAGGCCCTGGGTCACGCGGGCCACCGACACCCTGCATGTGCAGGGCGGCCGCATCGCGGTCCAGACCTTCACGCCGTTCGACGCCTAACGCGGCCGACCTCCGCTTCATTGCCGGGCCCGACGCTGGCGGCGGATGGCACGTTCATCGCCTGTCGACGCCGGCCGCAGGCCCTCAGGGGCCGGCACCGACCAACCCAATTCCAGGAAACTTCCATGTCCAACCAAGCAGGACGCCTTGCGGGCAAAGTGGCGATCGTCACCGGCGCAAGCTCCGGTTTCGGCCGGGGTATTGCCCTGGCATGTGCGGCGCAAGGCGCCAAAGTGGTGGTCAGCGACGTGCACGAGCAGCCGAACAAGGGCGGATTCGAGACCAAGCCGCAGCTGACCACGGTCGCGGGCATCCAGGAGGCCGGCGGCCAGGCGCACTACGTCCGTTGCGACGTGACCCAGCAGGACCAGGTGGCCGCCCTGGTGGCCGATACGGTCAAGGTCTTTGGTGGCCTGGACATCATGGTCAACAACGCGGGCATCTACCGCGCCGGCAAGCTGGCCCACGAATTCGGCGTGGAAGACCTCGACGCCTGCTGGGACGTCAATGTCAAAGGCTCTTGGTTCGGTTGCCAGGAAGCCATCAAGGTGTTCCTGCAACAAGGCCGTGGCGGCAACATCGTGAACATCGTTTCCACCGCTGGCTTGCAGGGCCACCCCAAGCAGTCGGTCTACAACATTTCCAAGGGTGCGGCTGCGAACATGACCCGCTGCCTTGCCATCGAGTACGGTCAGAACAAGATCCGCGTGAACGGCATCTGCCCCACCTACGCCAAGACCTCCCTGACCCGTGCGCTGTTCGATGACAAGGACTTCGACAAGACCTTCACCGACATGATCCCGCTCAAGCGCTGGGGCGAGGTGGACGACATCGCCAACCTGGCCGTGTTCCTGGCCTCGGACGAGTCGAGCTACATCCACGGCGACCTGATCCGCATCGACGGCGGCGAGACCCTCTGCCGCTTCTCGGTGTGAACCAGCCCATGCCGTTCATCACCGAAACCCACCCCGGCGTGAGCGCCGCACGCGCGACCGAAACACGCGGCTTCACCTTCAACCACGCGATGCTTCGCGTGAAGGATCCGGTGGCGTCGCTCGGCTTCTACACCAAGGTCCTGGGCATGCAGGTGCTGCGCAGGCTGGACTTCCCGGAAATGAAGTTCTCCCTGTATTTCCTCGCGCATCTGCCCGAGAACAACGACGTGCCCGTGTCCGCGCAGGAGCGCACGGCCTGGACCTTCTCCCAGCGCGGCGTGCTGGAGCTGACCCACAACTGGGGCACCGAGAGCAATGCGGAATTTCAATACCACGATGGCAACGCGCAGCCGCAAGGCTTCGGGCACATTTGCATTTCCGTGCCGGACCTGGACGCAGCCGTGGCCTGGTTCGACCAGCACGGCGTGCCCTACGTGAAGCGGCCCGACCAGGGAAGGATGAAGGATGTGGCCTTCATCGAGGACCCGGACGGCTACTGGATCGAGATCGTGGAGCCAGCTCGCCTGAAAGGCTTGGGCACCGCCGCTGTGCCATGAACGTGGGCCGGGCGCATGCCCGGGCTCCGATCGGATTCAGATCAGCGGGCCGCCGCGCGCATCGCCGGGCGACATGCCGTAGCGGTCCTTGAAGACGCGGCTGAAATGGCTCGTGGACGTGAAGCCCCAGCGGTAGGCGATGTCCGCCACCCGCTGACGGCCATGGGCCGGATCGGCCAGCGCCTCCCGGCACTTAACCAGGCGCCGCTCCTGCACCCACGCACCGACCGTCGCGCCATTGCGCTGGAACAGCAGATGCAGATAGCGCACCGAAATGCGATTGGCCGCCGCGATCGCCGCCGGCGTCATGCCCTCCTCGTGCAGGTTCTGCAGGATGTAGTCCTGCACGCGGCGCAACATCGCCGCACCGGCATCGAAGGTGGCCACCGGCTGCTGCTCCGCGAGCGCGATGCCAAGGAATTCCAGGGTCGTGCGGCTCACGGCGCCCAGCTGCTGCGTGCTCAAGGCGCCGATCTGGTGGGACAGGCCCAGCAGGTGCGCGGCCAACAACGAACCGATGCCGATGCGGCTGTCGATCTTGCCGCCCACAGGCATCGATCTGCGCTCCGCAAGCCGCTCGCGCAGCAGCGTCCACGGGATCATCAGCGTGACCTTGTGCAGCCGCTCCAGGACGTCGAATTCCACATCGGCATCGGTGGTCCAGACCACCAGGTCGCCGGCCTTTGCCTCGATGCCTTGGCCCCCCACCCTGAAGCGCTCGCGGCCGGCGGTCGTGAGCTGTATCCCCACGTAGGGCTCGTCGTCCTGCCGCGCCAGGGCCTTGGTGCGACGGCCGCTGCACGGATCGCAGATGGTTTCCACGAGGCCGGCGCCGGCGAAGGCATGTTGCCGGACCTGGGCATGGAAGGTGGCCGGCAGGCGACGCGGCACCTGCCACGCGCGGTAGCTGGAACTGAGGACCGATTCCCACAGGTCGGTCTTGTCCGCAGGCGAAACGCCAGCGGTCGTCCACTCGATGGTCTGCTTCGCAAGCATCGTGTCGTCTGCCCGTGCATCCGGATGTTTCGCCAAGGCCCCAGCGGCCCTCTCGTCAGGCCGGAATGCTAGGCCTGGACGCTGCGGCACGACGAAGGGTAAACCCGACTCCAGCGGGCGTCGGCGCAGGACAGCGGCACCTCACACCAGGCAACGCGGCGCCGGAAAATCGATCACGCTGCGGATGATCTGCCGCATCTCGGCGATCAGCGGCCGCGCGTCGTCGCGCCGCCACTGCACGGTGTAGGTCAGCGGCACCAGCGCGCCGCCGCCCGACAGGATGCGCAGCACGCCGCGCGCCTGCAGCGCCTCGGCCCAGCCCTGCGGCATGTAGGTGAAGCCCAGGCCCTCGGCCACCATGCCGACCACCGCGCCCCAGCTGTTGCAGCTGAGCCGGCGTTCGATGCCCAGGCCCTGGCGGCCCAGCCATTCGTCCAGCGTGCGCGTGGCGCCCGAACCCACCGGCAGCGCGATCAGCAGCTGCTCGCGCACCAGGCGCTGCGGCTGCTCGGTGCCGGCGCGCGCGAGGAAGGCCTCGCTGGCCACCCAGACGAAGCGCACCTGCGCCACCTGCTCGAAGGCCAGGCTGCTGCGCGAGGACGGGCCGGCGATCACCACGCAGTCGAGCTCGCCATCGACGATGCGCTGCTCCAGCACCTGGCCGATGTCGGCATGCGGCTCCAGCTGCAGCGCCGGGTGCAGCTCGGCCACCTTCTGCACGAGTTTCGGCAGCCAGGTCAGGCCGCTCAGCTCGCCAAAGCCGATGCGGCAGCGCCCCTGCAGCCCCACGCTGCGCCCGGCCGCCTGCTGCAGCTGCGCGGCGTCGTGCAGCAGCGCGCGCACGCGCGGCAGCAGTTGCTCGCCCTGCGGCGTGAGTTCGGCCGCGCGGCCGCTGCGGTCGAACAGCTGCGTGCCCAGCGAGGCCTCCAGTTCCGCGATGCGCTTGGACAGCGAGGAGACCGACAGGTGCACCCGCTCGGCGGCGACCGAGAAGTTCAGGCAGGT
Organism: Pseudorhodoferax sp. Leaf274; assembly: GCF_001422445.1. GTDB lineage: Bacteria > Pseudomonadota > Gammaproteobacteria > Burkholderiales > Burkholderiaceae_C > Pseudorhodoferax. The sequence continues at coordinate 351,364 of NZ_LMNA01000023.1, read as the reverse complement.
GGCGGCCCAGTAGAAGGCCTCGAGTTGCTTGAGCGTCATGGGCTCATTTTCTAAAAAGCGAAACGCCATCGCCGATTTTTTTCGCTTTTCTTTCACCATCGCGCTGGGCACCATGGCCGCCCCATGCCCGCTGTTGCCCCTGCTTCCACCCTGCCCCGTGCCTGCCGCCAGGTGCTGTGCCTGGACGACTTCGAGGCGCTGGCCCGGCGCCACCTGCCGCGGCCCATCCACGCCTACATCAGCGGTGCCGTGGAAGACAACCGCTCGCTGGCGGCCAACCGCGCGGCCTTCGCCGACCTGGCCTTCCGCCCGCGCGTGCTGGCCGGCGTGGCGCAGCGCGACCTGGGCTTCGAACTGTTCGGCCGGCGCTATGCGGCGCCCATCGGCCTGGCACCCATGGGCATCTCCGCGCTCTCGGCCTACCGCGGCGACGTGGTGCTGGCCCAGGCCGCGCAGCAGGCGGGCGTGCCGGCCATCATGAGCGGCTCTTCGCTGATCCGGCTGGAGGAGGTGATGGCCGCCGCGCCGCAAACCTGGTTCCAGGCCTACCTGCCGGGCGAGCTGGCGCAGATCGACGGCCTGCTGGACCGCGTGCAGGCCGCCGGCGTGCAGACCCTGGTGATCACGGTGGACACGCCCGTCGCGGCCAACCGCGAGAACAACGTGCGCGCGGGCTTTTCCACGCCGCTCAAGCCCAGCCTGTCGCTGGCCTGGCAGGGCCTCAGCCACCCGCGCTGGCTGCTCGGCACCTTCCTCAAGACGCTGCTGCGCCACGGCATGCCGCACTTCGAGAACAACTACGCCACGCGCGGCGCGCCCATCCTCTCGCCCAGCGTGCTGCGCGATTTCTCCGACCGGGCGCACCTGGCCTGGCCGCACCTGGCCGCCATCCGCAAGCGCTGGACCGGCCAGCTGGTCGTCAAGGGCATCCTGGCGGCCGAGGACGCCTCCGTCGCGCGCGACCATGGCGCCGACGGCCTGATCGTCTCCAACCACGGCGGCCGCCAGCTCGACGGCGCGGTGGCGCCGCTGCGCGTACTGGCCTCCATCGTGCGCGCCGTGCCCGGCCTGCCCGTGATGCTGGACAGCGGCGTGCGCCGCGGCACCGATGCCGTGAAGGCACTGGCGCTCGGCGCGCGCTGCGTGTTCGTGGGCCGGCCGTTCAACTACGCGGCGGCGGTCGCCGGGCAGGCCGGCGTGGCCCATGGCATCGCGCTGCTGCGCGAGGAGATCTCGCGCGACATGGCCATGCTGGGGCTGACCCGCATCGCCGACATCACGCCGGCCTGCATCCGCCCGGTGGCCAGCGCCGCCGACTTTCCCCTCACCGAGAACCACCCATGAGCAAGATCCAGGGCTTCCACATCCACGCGCGCCCGGCGCCGGCCGTGAGCGACGCGCTGCTCGCGCGCTACCGCGGCTTCCAGGTCGCCAACGTCAGCGACGCGATGAGCCGCACCACGGGCACGTCGGCGCTCCAGCCGTTCCACCGGCGCGAGGGCGGCTTCGCGGGCCGCGCGCTGACGGTGCGCACCCGGCCCGGCGACAACCTGCTCGTGCACCACGCCATCGACACCTGCGCCCCGGGCGACGTGCTCGTGGTGGACGCCGGCGGCGTGGGGCCCAACGCCATCATCGGCGAGATCATGCTGGCGCTGCTGATCGCGCGCGGCGCCGCCGGCATCGTCATCGACGGCCTGATCCGCGACAGCGACACCATCGCCCAGCACAGCCTGCCGGTGTATGCGCGCGGCGTCTCGCACCGCGGCCCGTACAAGGACGGCCCCGGCGAGCTGCACGTGCCGGTCAGCATCGACGGCATGGTGGTGCGGCCGGGCGACATCGTCGTCGGGGACGGCGACGGCCTGCTGGCCGTGCCGCCCGAGGAGGCCGAAGACATCGCCGCGCGCGTGGAGGCGATCCAGCGCGTGGAGGCCGATGCGCTGCAAGCCATCGCCGAAGGCCGCGCCGACCGCAGCTGGGTGCTGCGCAGCCTGCGCGAGAAGGGCGCGCTGTGAGCACCGCCAGCCCGCCCCAAGGGGATCGGCACGGCAGCCTGCAGGGCGCAGGCTCGCCGCTCCGCGTCGTCCGCTTCAACTACTGGCTGGACCCGGCCTTCGACCGCATCGTCGGCGAGGCCCCCGGCGTGCTGCTCCAGACCTGCGCCATGGAAGGCGCGGACGACGCGGCCTGGAGCGCGCTGGCCCACGCCCAGGTGCTGCAGATCACCGCGGCCAAGGACGAGCTGCCGCGCCGCTGGTTCGTCACGCCCGAGCTGCTGGCGCGCTGCCCGCAGCTGCTGGCGGTCTCGTCCAGCGGCTCGGGCTGCGACACCATCGACATCAGCGCCTGCACGCGCGCCGGCGTGCTGGTCATGAACCAGGCCGGCGGCAACGCCGACTCGGTGGCCGAGATGGCGCTGGGCCTGATGCTGGCCGTGCTGCGCCGCATCCCCGAATCCGACCAGCGGCTGCGCGCCAGCGCCCGCGGCTTCAGCCGCGAAGACCTGATGGGCCACGAGCTGCGTGGCCGCACGCTGGGCATCGTGGGCGTGGGCGAGGCCGGCCGCCGCACCGCCGCGCTGGGCCGCGCCTTCGGCATGCAGGTGCTGGGTGTCGACCCGGCGCTCGATGCCGGCGAGATGGCCGCGCGCGGCGCCGTGGCGGTGCCGCTGGACGAGCTGCTGCGCCGCGCCGACATCGTCTCGCTGCACTGCCCGCGCGACGCTGGCACGCTGGGCCTCATGGACGCCGCGGCGTTCGCCGCCATGCGGCCGGGCAGCATCTTCGTGAGCACGGCGCGCGGCGGCATCCACGACGAGGCGGCCCTGCACGCGGCCCTGGCCAGCGGCCACCTGGGCGGCGCGGGGCTCGACGTCTGGGAGCAGGAGCCACCGCCGGCCGACCATCCACTGCTGCGGCTGCCCCATGTCGTGGCCACCTTCCACACGGCCGGTGTGACGCACGAGGCCCGGCGCAACAACGCCACGCTGGCCGCGACCCAGATCGTGAAGCTGCTGGCCGATGGGCAGCGGCCCGAACGCCTGGTCAACCCCGAGGTCTGGCCACGCGCCAGCGCACGCATCGCCGCGGCACGCGCACCCTGATTCGCACAGCCCATTGCGGGCAACACAACGGAGACAAGCATGAACGACCACTGGACCCGCCGCGCGCTGTGCGCAGGCATCGCCGCAGCCGCCTTCGCCCTGCCCCACCTGCATGCGGTGGCACAGCCCGACGCGCCCTACCCCGCCAAGCCCATCGAACTGATCGTGGCCTACGGTCCCGGCGGCGGCACCGACCTGGTGGCGCGCCTGCTGGCCCGCCACCTGGAAAAGCAGATCGGCGCCAGCGTGGTGGTGCTGAACCGCCCCGGCGCGGGCGGCGGCATCGGCTTCGGCGAACTCGCGCGTGCCAGGCCAGACGGCTACACCATCGGCTTCATCAACACGCCCAACGTGCTGACCATCCCGATCGAGCGCAAGAGCAGCTTCCACTGGAGCCAGTACGACCTGCTGGGCAACCTGGTGGACGACCCGGGCGCCTTCGCCATCCACAACGGCAACGGCATCACCACGCTGGCCGGCCTGGCCGCCTACGCCAGGGACAACCCGGGCGCCGTCACCGTGGGCACCACCGGCACGGGCTCGGACGACCACCTGGCCATGCTGCTGTTCGAGCGCGCCACGGGCACCCGCCTGACGCACGTTCCGTACAAGGGCGCGGGCGAGGTGCGCGCCGCCGCCACGGGCCAGCAGATCGTCATCGGCGCCATCAACGTCGGCGAGGTGCTGGCCTACCAGAAGGGCGGCACGCCCATCCGGCTGCTGGGCCAGATGTCGGCCGAGCGGTCGTCGCTGGCGCCGCAGGTGCCCACCTTCAAGGAGCAAGGCATCCCCATCGAATTGGCCTCGCTGCGCGGCCTGGCCGCCCCCAAGGGCCTGCCCGAGGCCGTGCGCAGGAAGCTGGTCGACGCCGTGGCCGCCATCGCCGCCGACCCGGCGTTCAAGCAGCAGGCCGAGGCCATGTACGCGCCACTGCGCTACCTCGCGCCGGCCGCCTACGCGGCGGAACTGCAGGCCACCGAAGCGGGCTTCCGCAAGCTCTGGGGCGAGATGCCCTGGCAGGACAAGCCATGACCCCACCCATGCTCCATCCCTTTCCCTCGAACACCATGCACACCCTCTCCCGCCGTGGCTTCGCCGCGCTCGCCCTCGCCGCCATCGCCCTGCCCCCGGTGCCCGCGGCCGCCCAGGGCGCCCTGCCACCCGGCCCCGTCACCATGGTCGTCGGCTGGCCCGCGGGCGGCCCCTCGGACAACGTCGCGCGGCTCACCGCCCAGCGCATGGCCGAGGCACTGGGCCAGTCCATCGTCATCGACAACAAGGGCGGCGCCGGCGGCAACATCGGCAGCGATGCGGTGGCCCGCGCCAGGCCGGACGGCAGCACCATCATGCTGGCCACGGTGGCATCGCACGGCCTGAACTCGGTGCTGTACGCCAAGCTGAACCACGACCCGCTGAAGGACTTCGCGCCCATCGGCATGATCTCCACCTCGCCCAGCGTGCTGCTGGTGCCCACCGATTCGCCGTTCCGCTCGGTCGCCGACCTGCTCAAGGCGGCCAAGGCCGAGCCGGGCAAGCTCAACTACGGCTCGGGCGGCGTCGGTTCCAGCCAGCACCTGGCCGGCGCCAGCTTCAAGAAGATCACCGGCGTGGACGTGGCCCACATCCCGTTCAAGGGCACGGCCCCGGCCATGACCGACCTGATGGCCGGCCGCGTGGACTTCGTGCTGACCACGGGCGCGATGTCCTTCATCCGCTCGGGCAAGCTGCGCCCGCTGGCCGTGGCATCGCGCCAGCGCCTGCCCGCGCTGCCGGACGTGCCGACCTTCGAGGAAGCCGGCGTCAAGGGCTTCTACACCGACTCGTGGTATGGCCTGGTGGCCCCGGCCGGCACGCCGCGCCCGGCGCTGGACAAGCTGAACGCCGCGCTGGCCACGGCCCTGCGCAACCCCGAGGTGCAAAAGCAGTTCATCGACCAGGGCGCGCTGCCCGTCAAGCCGATGGGCGTGGACGAGTTCTGGAGCTTCGTGCAGCAGCAGATGCCGCTGGCGGCCGAGCAGGTGCGGGTGTCGGGGGCCAAGGCGGAGTAAGGCCCGCCACGTCTGCCGCCACCCGTCCCCGAACGCAGCGCGCCGGCCAAGCGCGCCGCCGCATCGACCCGCATGCGCGTAAACCCTCATTCAAGATTCTGAAACCGGTTTCATACTCCGGTCCGTGAACTACCAATTCCAGTTCGACGCTGTTTTCAACGCCTGGCCGCTGCTGCTCAAGGGCACCTGGATCACCGTGCAGCTCTCGCTCACGGCCACCGTGCTGGGCCTGGTGGTGGCCGTGCTGTGCGCCTGGGGCAAGACCGGCGGGCCGGCCTGGCTGCGCTGGTTGATCCAGGCCTACATCGAGCTGATCCGCAACACGCCCTTCCTGGTGCAGTTGTTCTTCTTCTTTTTCGCGCTGCCGGTGTTCGGGTTGCGCTGGTCGCCCTACCAGGCCGCGCTGACGGCCATGGTCGTCAACCTGGGCGCCTACGCCACCGAGATCATCCGCGCCGGCATCGAGTCCATCCCCAAGGGCCAGATCGAGGCCGGCCGCGCGCTGAACCTCAAGGCCTGGGAGATCTTCCGCTTCGTGGTCCTCAAGCCCGCGCTCAAGGCCATCTACCCGGCGCTGACCAGCCAGTTCATCCTGCTGATGCTGACCTCGGCCGTGGTCTCGGTGATCTCGGCCGACGACCTCACCTCGGTGGCCGCCACGCTGCAATCGCAGACCTTCCGCAGCTTCGAGATCTACATCGTGGTGACGCTGATCTACCTGGGGCTGGCGTTGACGTTCGCGGGGCTGTTCAAGCTCGTGCACCGCCAGTTCCTCAATTACCCGGACAAACGGTGATGCGCACTTTTGGCTGGTCAGAATTCCTGTTCATCGTCGAGGCGGCGAAGTGGACGCTGGCGCTCTCCGCCATCGCCTTCGTCGGCGGCACGCTGCTCGGCCTCCTGGTCGCGCTGGCGCGCACCAGCGAACACCGCGGCGCGCAGTTCCTGGCCACCGGCTTCATCCAGGTGTTCCAGGGCACACCGCTGTTGCTGCAGCTGTTCCTGATCTTCTTCGGCTTTCCGGTGCTGGGGCTGGACATCAATCCCTGGGTGGCGGCCAGCATCGCGCTGACCTTGAACACCGCAGCCTTCCTGGCCGAGATCTGGCGCGGCTGTATCCAGGCCGTGCCCGGTGGCCAGCGCGAGGCGGCGCTGGCGCTGAACCTGTCGTACGTGAACCGCATGCGCGACGTGATCCTGCCGCAGGCCTTCAAGATCGCGCTGCCGCCCACCGTGGGCTACCTCGTGCAGGTGATCAAGGGCACCTCGCTGGCAGCCATCATCGGCTTCACCGAGATCACGCGCGCGGGCCAGATCATCAACAACGCCACCTTCCAGCCGCTGCATGTGTTCACCACGGTGGCCGCCGTCTACTTCGTGATCTGCTGGCCGCTGTCGCTGCTGGCCGCGCGCATGGAAAAGCGCCGCGCGGCTGCCCTCACGCGCTGATTCTTTCGACCCACCCGGAGACCTTGCCATGACCACCACCCGCCGCGCCGCCCTGGCGCTGACCCTGGCCGCCGCCTTTGCCTTGCCCGCCGCGGCCCAGACCGTCGCCGACATCAAGAAGAAGGGCGAGATCACCATCGGCATGCTGGTGGACTTCCCGCCCTACGGCACGACCAACGCGCAGAACCAGCCCGACGGCTACGACGCCGACGTGGCCCGGCTGCTGGCCAAGGACCTGGGCGTGAAGGCCAACATCGTGCCGGTCACCGGCCCGAACCGCATTCCGTTCCTGCTGACCAACAAGGTGGACGTGCTGGTGGCCTCGCTGGCCATCACGCCCGAGCGCGCCAAGCAGGTCGACTTCTCCACGCCCTACGCGGCCGCGACCATCGTGCTGTACGGCGCGGCCAAGGTGCAGCTCAAGGAAGCCGCCGACCTCAAGGGCAAGCGCGTGGGCGTGGCCCGCGCCAGCACGCAGGACGTGGCATTGACCGCCATCGCGCCCGAGGGCACCGAGATCCGCCGCTTCGACGACGACGCTTCGGCCATGCAGGCGCTGATGTCGGGCCAGGTCGACGCCATCGGCTGCTCGACCACGGTGGCCGCGCAGATCGCCAAGCGCGCACCCGCCGGCACCTACGAGAACAAGTTCAACCTGCGCCAGCAGGTCATGGGCGTGGCCATGCGCCCCGGCCAGGCCGAGCTCAAGAAGACGCTGGACGAGTTCGTCGAGCGCAACAAGAAGAACGGCGAGCTGAACAAGCTGTACCAGAAGTGGCTGGGGACGGACTTCCCGGCGCTGTGAGCTGGCTGTGCTTGCACGCGTGAAGGTGGTGCGGGACCGCGCCGACGGTGCACACCATCGTCGCGGTCTGGCAGCGTCGCTTCGCATTCGTCGGCACGGCGCGACTTGTCCAGGGTCGAGGGCACTGGGTGGCCCCTGCAGCGAAATAAAGGAGGAGCCTGGGCCGCCTGCGGCCCTGGCGGGGGACATTCGCGGAAGGGGCCACCCGGTGGCCTCGGCCCACGCACCCCGCAACACCGCCAGTCTCCTTCCAACATAGACGAGCCAACGTGAACACCAAGCAGCAACACACCCTCGGCGCCCCCATCATCGAGATGGCCGGCGTCAACAAGTGGTACGGCCAGTTCCAGGTGCTGACCGGCATCGACCTGTCGGTGCGTGCCGGCGAGCGCATCGTGGTCTGCGGCCCCTCGGGCTCGGGCAAGTCCACGCTGATCCGCTGCATCAACCGGCTCGAGACCGTGCAGCAGGGCAAGATCACCGTGGACGGCATCGAGCTGACCGCAGGCGGCAAGAACGTGGACCGCGTGCGGGCCGAGGTCGGCATGGTGTTCCAGCAGTTCAACCTGTTCCCGCACCTGACGATTCTGGAGAACTGCACGCTGGCGCCCATGCGCTCGCGCGGCATGACACAGCAGCAGGCCGAAGAGGTGGCCATGCAGTACCTCACGCGCGTGCGCATTCCCGAGCAGGCCAAGAAGTACCCGGCCCAGCTCTCGGGCGGCCAGCAGCAGCGCGTGGCCATTGCGCGCGCGCTGTGCATGGCGCCCAAGATCATGCTGTTCGACGAGCCGACCTCGGCCCTCGATCCCGAGATGGTCAAGGAGGTGCTGGACACCATGATCACGCTGGCCGAGGACGGCATGACCATGCTGTGCGTCACGCACGAGATGGGCTTCGCACGCAGCGTGGCCGACCGCGTGATCTTCATGGCCGAGGGCAGGATCATCGAGCAGGCACCGCCGCAGCAGTTCTTCGAGAACCCGCAGCACGAGAAGACCCGGCAATTCCTCGGGCAGATCCTATGAACGATTCCACCGCTTTCGACGTCGCCGTGTTCGGCGAAGCCATGATGCTGCTGGTCGCCGACCAGGCCGGCCCGCTGGAGGACTGCACCGGCTTCCTCAAACGCACGGCCGGCGCAGAAACGAACTTCGCCATCGGCCTCGCGCGCCTGGGCTTCAAGGTCGGCTGGGCGAGCCGGCTGGGGACCGACAGCATGGGCCGCTACCTGCTGCGCAGCATGCAGGCCGAAGGCATCGACTGCGGCCACGTGGTCTGCGATGCGAGCCAGAAAACCGGCTTCCAGTTCAAGGGCCGCGTGACGGACGGCAGCGACCCGCCGGTCGAATACCACCGCAAGGGCTCGGCCGCCAGCCAGATGGCGCCCGCCGACATCGACGAGGCCTGGCTGCGCAGCGCGCGCCATCTGCATGCCACGGGCGTGTTCCCGGCCATTTCTGCCACCACGCTGCCCACCGCCATCCGCAGCATGGAGATCGCGCGCGCCGCCGGCCGCACGGTGTCCTTCGACACCAACCTGCGGCCCATGCTGTGGCCCAGCCGTGAGGCCATGGTGCAGGCCATCAACGGCCTGGCCGCCCGCGCCGACTGGGTGCTGCCCGGCATCGAGGAAGGTGAGATCCTGACGGGCGAGACCGCGCCGGAACGCGTGGCGGCCTTCTACCGTGCGCAAGGCGCCAGGCTGGTCGTCGTGAAGCTCGGCGCCGACGGTGCCTACTACGACAGCGACGTGGCCGGCACCGGCCGCGCGCCGGGCTTCCCGGTCGAGCAGGTCGTCGACACCGTGGGCGCGGGCGACGGCTTTGCGGCCGGCGTGGTGAGTGCCCTGCTCGAAGGGCTCAGCGTGCCCGAGGCCGTGCGCCGCGGCGCGTGGATCGGCGCGCGCTGCGTGCAGGTGATCGGCGACACCGAAGGCCTGCCCACGCGGGCCCAGTTGCAGGAGGCTGGACTATGAACGTCGTCGTCTTCGGCGCGCTGCCGCCCGACCAGCTCGCGCGCCTGCAGGCCGTGCACCAGGTCACCGTCACCGAGCCCAAGCTGGATCCGGCTGCGTTCGAGGCCGCGCTGCCGCAGGCCGAGGGGCTCATCGGCGCCAGCTACACCATCACGCCGGCGCTGCTGGACAAGGCACCGCGCCTGCGCGTGGTCTCCAGCGTCTCGGTCGGCGTGGACAACTACCCGCTGGCCGCGCTGCAGCAGCGCGGCATCGTGCTGTGCCACACGCCCGGCGTGCTCGACGAGACCGTGGCCGACACCGTGTTCGGCCTGCTCATGGCCACCAGCCGCCGCGTGGTCGAGCTGGCCACGTGGATCCGCGAGGGCCGCTGGACGAAGAGCGTGGGCGAAGACCTGTACGGCTGGGACGTGCACCACAAGACACTGGGCCTCCTGGGCTTCGGCCGCATCGGCCAGGCCATCGCGCGGCGTGCCGCGCTGGGCTTCGGCATGCCCGTGCTTTACCACGCGCGCCGGCCGGTCGACCTGGCGGCGCAGGCGCCCGAACTCGTGGGCAAGGCCCAGCACACCCCGCTGGCCGAACTGCTGCCGCGCGCCGACTTCGTGGTCGCCATGCTGCCGCTGTCCGATGCCACGCGCGGCATGCTGAACGCCGAGCTGTTCGCGCAGATGAAGCCCGGCAGCATCTTCGTCAACGGCGGGCGCGGCGCCACCGTCGACGAGGCCGCGCTGCTGCACGCGCTGGACCACGGCCCGCTGCGCGCGGCCGGCCTGGACGTGTTCGCCAAGGAGCCCTTGCCAGCCGATTCGCCACTGCGCACGCACCCGCGCGTGACGCCGCTGCCGCACATCGGCTCGGCCACGGCCGAGACGCGCCACGCCATGGCCGCGCTGGCCGTGACCAACCTGCTGGCGGTGCTGGCCGGCCAGCAGCCGCCCGCGGCCTACGACACCCGCACGGCATGAGCGCAGCGCCGGGCCGCCGCAGGCCAGCCCGCGCGCCCTCCCGCGCAGCGGGGGAGCGTGGCGGTGAACCCATGAGCGCCGCCCGGCCGACCATCTCCGACGTGGCCGCCGCGGCCGGCGTCTCCAAGGCCACGGTCTCGCGCTTCTTCAACCACCGCGAACGCCTGCTGAGCCCGGACATCGCCGCGCGCGTGCAGGCCGCCATCGACCAGCTCGGCTACGCGCCCAGCCCCATGGCCCAGGCGTTGAGCCGCGGCCGCTCGCGCCTGATCGGCCTGGTCGTGGCCGACATCGCCAACCCCTACTCCGTGGCCGTGCTGCGCGGTGCAGAGCGGGCCTGCCGCGATGCCGGCTACCTCGTGATGCTGTTCAACCTGGGCAACGAGCCGGGCCGCGAACGCGAGGCGATCGAGGCGCTGGCCGGCTACCAGGTGGATGGCTTCATCCTCAACACGCTGGGCCGCGGCCACAGCGTGCCCGATGCCGTGGCCGCGCAGGGCAAGCCCGTGGTGCTGATCGACCGGCGCCATACCGGCATGCTGGCCGACTTCGTGGCGCTGGACAACGCCGGCGCCATGGCCCAGCTCTGCGCCCACCTGCAGGCCGGCGGCTGGCAGGAGCTGCTGTACGTGACCGAGCCCGTGGCCGGCGTCAGCACCCGGCGCGAGCGCACGGCGGCCTTCGGCGGCTGCCTGCAGCCCCCGGTGGCCGGCAACGTGTTCGAGAGCGCCGAGGGGGCCGACGCCGCGCTGGTGGCCGCCCTGGTGGCGCTGCGCCAACGCGCCGGCAAGCGGCGGCGCCCCGCCGTGGTGGCCGGCAACGCGGTGGTCACGCTGCGCGTGGCACATGCCGTGCGCCAGCTCGGCTGGCAGTTCGGCACCGACCTGGGCTTCGCCGGGTTCGACGATCCCGACTGGGCATCGCTGATCGGCCCGGGCCTCACCTGCATCGCCCAGCCCACCGACGCCATCGGCGAAGGCGCGGCGCGCTGCCTGATCGAGCGGCTGCAGGGCCACGACGGGCCGGCGCGGCGGGTGTTGCTTGAGGGACAGCTGGTGGCGCGGGGATCGTCCGCACCGGGCTGAAGCCGCGCTAGCATGCCGCGCCATCCAACCCCGGAGACAAGCGCATGACCACTCCCCTCGTCAACCACCAGGTCCGCCTGGCCAAACGCCCCGAGACCACCGCCACGCGCGAGCACTGGCGCTTCACCTCGGAGGCCGTGGCCGACCCGGCCGAAGGCGGCGTGCTGGTCCAGACCCTGTCGCTCTCGCTGGACCCGGCCATGCGCGGCTGGCTCAACGATGCCAAGAGCTACATCCCGCCGGTGGCCATCGGCGAGGTGATGCGCGCCGGCGGCGTCGGCCGCGTCATCGCCTCGCAGAACCCGGCCTTCGCGGTGGGCGACACGGTCTACGGCACGCTGGGCGTGCAGGCGTACGTGCTGCTGCCGCAGGACGCGATCCGGCGCGCCGGCCTGGTGAAGATCGACCTGCGCCTGGGCACGGTGGGCCAGTGGCTCAACGTGCTGGGCATGCCGGGCATGACGGGCTACTTCGGCCTGCTGGACATCGGCCAGCCGCAACCGGGCCAGACGGTGGTGGTCTCGGCCGCGGCGGGGGCGGTCGGCCAGACCGTGGGCCAGCTCGCGAAGATCAAGGGCTGCCGCGCGGTCGGCATCGCGGGCGGCCAGGCCAAGTGCGACTGGGTGGTGCGTGAACTGGGCTTCGACGCCTGCATCGACTACAAGGCCGGCCCCAGCGCGGTGCGCGAAGGCCTCAAGCAGCACTGCCCGCAGGGCGTGGACGTGTACTTCGACAACGTGGGCGGCGACATCCTCGACCAGGTGCTGGCCAGGCTGGCACGCAAGGCCCGCGTGATCGTCTGCGGCGCCATCAGCCAGTACAACAACGCCAACAGCATGCCCGGCGCCGGCCCGCGCAACTACCTGAGCCTGCTGGTCAACCGCGCGCGCATGGAGGGCATGGTGGTGTTCGACTACGTCGACCGCTTCCCGCAGGCCATCGCCGAACTGGCCGGCTACCTGCAGGACGGCCGCATGCAGAGCAAGGAGGACGTGGTGCAAGGCCTGGACCAGTTCCCCGAGACGCTGAACAAGCTGTTCGCGGGCGGCAACTTCGGCAAGCTGGTGCTGCAGGTGGCAGCGGACTGAAACCTTCAACCATGCGAATTTTTCGCATGCGACGTTGCTGATGCTGTGATGGACGGCAATGCAGGCGAATCCTAGGATGCGCCCATCCCCACCCCCTTGGAGTTGCCGCCATGACCATCCAACGCCGCCTTTCCCTGCTGGCCTGCCTGCTCGGCATGCTGGCCCCTGCCCTGCCGGCCGCGGCCCAGGGCAAGTACCCCGACCACCCCGTCAAGCTCATGGTGGCGCTGCCGGCCGGCGGCGGCGTGGACATGATCGCGCGCCTGGTCGGGCAGAAGCTGGCCGCGCTGAACGGGCAGCCCTACGTGGTCGACAACCGGGCCGGCGCCTCGGGCCGCATCGGGCTGCCGCTGGTGGCCAAGGCCGCGCCGGACGGCTACACGCTGATGGCCTCGCCGGCCTCGTTCCTGACGACCAACAAGCACATCTTCAAGGAGATGCCCTACGACGCCGAGACCGACTTCGCGCCCATCACCAAGCTGGCCAACCAGTCCATGGTGCTGGTGGTCAAGGACCGGCAGAAGTTCGCCAGTGCCGGCGCGGTGCTGGCGGCCGCCCGGGCCAAGCCCGAGGCCGTGAACTATGCCTCGTCCGGCGACGGCAGCCCGCAGCACCTGGCCGCGCTGATGTTCGAGACGCGCATGAAGGTGCGCATGGTGCACATCCCCTACAAGGGCGGCGCGCTGGCCATCAACGACCTGCTGGGCGGCAACGTGGACATGCTGTTCGCGCCCCTGCCCGAGGCCCTGCCCCACATCAAGGCCGGCAAGCTCACTGCGCTGGCCATCATGAGCGAGCAACGCTCGCCACTGATCGCCGACGTGCCCACCATGCGCGAGGCCGGCATCGACAACATGGTGTTCCAGACCTGGATCGGCATGCTGGCCCCGGCCCGCACGCCGCGCCCGCTGATCGACCAGCTGAACCAGCAGATCCGCGGCATCCTGGACAGCGACGACGTGAAGGCCCAGCTGCGCGAGGCGGGCATGGACGTGGCACCGACCACGCCCGAGCAGTTCGCCAAGACGATCTCGGACGAGAGCCGGCTGCACGCCGAACTGGTCAAGGCGTCGGGACTGGTGCCGCAATGAACCCGAAGTGGACCGCCGTTCGCCAGCGGCGGTCCACTTCGCGGTATACCGCTCTGGTACATTGACCGGGCAGGTTCTCTGGAGGTCCATTTCGGGCCGTGCGGCCTGCAGGAAGGTGCCGCGCGATGTTGCGACCGCAAGCCGTGCCCCTGGCCGCGGGGGTCCCGCCCGGAGCGGCGCCGCACGCGCACCCCACGCTGCGCCAGCACGCCGCCGTCTTCCTGGTCTATCTGGTGTCCGGCTGGCTGGGCATCCGGTACGGCACCATCGCCGGCACGTCGCTGAGCATGCTGTGGCTGCCCTCGGGCATCAGCCTGGCGGCCTGCGTGCGCTACGGCGTGGGCATCTGGCCGGCGCTGTGGCTCGGCTCCTTCGCCACCAACACGCCGTTCCTGCTCGGCGGGCCTGCCGAGGCATCGGTCGCCCGCGCGGTGCTGGTCGGCATGGGCACGGCCACCATCAACACCACGGTCCAGGCGCTGTACGCCCATGCGCTGTACCGGCGCTTCATCGCCGACGGCAACATCCAGTCGGCACGCAACATCGTCAACTTCCTGTTCAAGGTGGCGCTGGCGCCCAGCGCGGCCAACATGCTGCTGCTCACGCTGCTGTTCGGCCTGGCGGGCTATGTCGACCTGGGCAACGTGCCGCTGGCGTTGTCGGTCTGCATCGCGGGGGCCATGGCCGACTACCACGGCTACTTCGTCGCCGGGCTGTTCGGCATCACCTGGATGAGCCAGGCCACACGCCCGTCCTGGCGCCCCCGCTGGCGCACCGTGGCGCTGCCGCTCAGCGCGGTGCTGGTGCTGCTGGTGGCCGTCACCGTGTTCTGGCACCGCGCCGCCATCCACCTGGTCACCATGCTGGGCGTGCTGGCCGCGCTGTACTCCGGCCTGCGCGCAGCGACGGGCTTCGTGCTGTGCGCCTCGCTGGCCCTGACGATCGCCACCGCCCAGCACGTGGGCCCGTTCGCGCTGAGCGACGACGTGGGATCGCTGATCGCGCTGCTGATGTTCGTGATCGGCCTGGGCGTGCCGGTCTACCTGCTCGCGGCCCACCGCTACGAGCTGATGCGCTCCAAGCAGGAGCTGGAAGACAAGGTGGCCGAGCGCACCAGCGAGCTGCGCGCCGCCAACCAGCGGCTGGAGGTGCTGTCCAACAGCGACGGCCTGACCGGGCTGGCCAACCGACGCCACTTCGACACGGTGCTGGAGCGCGAGTGGCGCCGCGCCGCGCGCGACGGCGCGAGCCTGGCGATCGGCATGGTCGATGTGGACTGGTTCAAGCGCTACAACGACCACCACGGCCACGCCGCCGGCGACGCCTGCCTGCGCGCCGTGGCACAGCTGCTGGCGGCCCAGCTGGCGCGCGCCGGCGACCTGGTGGCCCGCTACGGCGGCGAGGAGTTCGTCTTCGTGCTGCCGGGCACGACCGCCGAAGAGGCGCTGGCGCTGGCGCACAGGATCGGCGCGGCGCTGCGGCACGAGGCCCTGCCGCACGGCGATTCGCCGCTGGGCATCGTCAGCGCCAGCATCGGCGTGGCCGCCTGCGTGCCCGACATCCGGCAGGACGCCACGGCGCTGGTGCAGGCGGCCGACGCCGCGATGTACCGCGCCAAGGAACAGGGCCGCGACCAGGCCGTACCGGCCCTGCCATCTGCTGTCCCGTCCGCCGGCACGCCCGTGCTGGCGGCTTGAAATCCGGCGCGGCGCCCCGCAGTTCAGCCCATGACCACCCCGCTGCTGATCGTCTGCCCGCACTGCCACACCACCAACCGCGTCGCCTCGGCCGACCTGGCCCACGCGCCCGACTGCGGCAGGTGCCACCAGCCGCTGTTCACGGGCCGCCCGCTGGCACTTGACGGCGCCAGCTTCGACCGGCACATCGGCCGCAGCGACATCCCGGTGCTGGTGGACTTCTGGGCGCCCTGGTGCGGGCCCTGCCGGCAGATGGCGCCGGCCTTCGAGCAGGCCGCGGCCCAGCTGCAGCCGCATGTGCGGCTTGCCAAGCTGGACACCGAGGCCGAGCCCGCGCTGGGCGCGCGCTTCGCGATCCGCAGCATCCCCACGCTGGCGCTGTTCCGCGGCGGGCGCGAAATCGCGCGGCAGGCGGGTGCCATGGGCACGGCCGACATCGTGCGCTGGACGCAGGCGCAGCTGGCCCGGGTGGGCTGATGTCCGGCCGGCGTCAGCGCCGCTGCAGCGTGAGCCCGATCAGCCGCGACACCACCGCCGCCAGGTAGATCACGCCGGTGAACATCTCCAGGCTGGCCATGGCGCGTGCCAGCGGCCGGACCGGGATCACGTCGCCGATGCCGGTGGACGACAGCAGCGCGAAGCTCAGGAACAGCAGCTCGGTCCAGCTGCGCGGCGCCTGCGGATCGACCGCCGCCAGGAAGCTGGCGGGCTGCAGCGCCTGCAGCACCACGAACACATGGGCGAAGGCCCAGGCCAGCAAGGTGAAGGTGGCGCCCGCGGCGAACAGCTCGTCGGTGGTGGCGCGCATGTCGCCGAGCATGTAGGCGATGAGGCTGCCCACGGCGTAGAAGTAGAACAGCGCCTCCAGCGCCGCCGACCACGGCAGCAGCCAGCGCATGTCCCACACCGCCTGCAGCACCAGCAGGGCGATGGCCGGCAGCGCGATGCACACGCTGATCCAGGTCAGCCCCGGCGTGCTGCGCACCATGCGCGTGGTCATGGTCAGCACGACGATGCCGAAGGCCCCCAACGCCAGGGGCCCGGCCCGGGTGCCTTCCAGCAGCGGGTACAGCACCAGGCCGGCCAGTTGCACCACCAGCAGGATGGCAGAGGGGTGCCGCCGGGTCAGCACGAGAAAACGCAAGGGGCCCATGCGCCGCATTCTCGGCGCAGCGCCGGGCTCAGGACTGCGCCGGCCGCGGCCCGTGGCGCCACACCAGCAGCGCACCCAGCGAGACCGAGCCCAGCGCGAACAGCGGCCCGCCGTGCGCGCCCACGTGGTCCACCAGCAGGCCGCCACCGATGGCGCCGCTTGCGATGGCGACCTGGAAGGCCGCCACCAGCAGCCCGCCTGCGCCCTCGGCCTGGTCGGGCGCGGCCCGCACGATCCAGGTCTGGAAGCCCACCGGGAACGCACCGAACGCAAAGCCCCAGAGCACCACGGCCACGGCCGTGACGGCGGCCGAGGAGGCCCCCAGCAGCAGCACGCCGGCCAGCACCGCCACCAGGCTGCCGCCGGCCACGATGGCGCGGCGCTCGCTGCGTTCGGCGATGGCGCCGCCCACCAGGTTGCCGAAGAAGCCGCCGATGCCATAGCCCAGCAGCACGCCCGTGATCGCGCCCACGGACAGGTGCGTCACGTTCTCCATGAGCGGCCGGATGTACGTGAAGCCAGCGAAATGGCCCGAGATCACGAGCAGCACGGCCAGCAGCGCCACGCGCACATCGGGCCGCGTGAGCAGTTCGGCCAGCACCCGCAGATCGGGCCGGCCCTGCGGCGGCAGCGCGGGCAGCGTGGCCAGCTGGAACGCCAGCGTGACCAGGCTCACGGCGCCAGCGGCCCAGAAGGCGCTGCGCCAGCCCCACATCTCGCCCATCCAGGCCCCGATGGGCGCGGCGCAGACGGTGGCCACCGACACGCCGGTCAGGATGAGCGCCATCGCACGCGCGAAGCGGTCGGCCGGCACCAGCCGCAGCGCCAGCGCGCCCGACATCGACCAGAAGCCGCCCAGCGCCACGCCCAGCAGCACCCGCGCCACCAGCAGCGCCGGCAGGCTGTCGGCCGCCACGGCAAGCCCGTTGGACACCACCAGCAACACCGTCAACGCCAGCATCACGCTGCGGCGGTCGAGGCTGCGCGTGAGCAGCGGCAGGCTGGGCGCGGCCACGGCCGCGACGAGCGCGGTGGCCGTCACGGTCTGGCCGGCCGTGCCCTCGCTGACACGCAGGTCGGCCGCCATGGCGGTGAGCAGGCTGGCGGGCAGGAATTCGGCGGTGACGAGGCCGAACACGCCCAACGCCAGCGCGGCGACAGCCGGCCAGTGCGCGTGCGCGGGCGCCGGCGCGGCGCCGGCGTTGGGAGGGCAGGTGGTGCAGGAGGCGGAAGACACAGAGGGTAAACCCGAAGGCGAAGCAGCGGAGTGCGCAGCTTAGGCCTAACATCCAGGCGTTTGAATGCCGGAAACGCCGAAATGCTTGACCAATACTCCAGCCATTCTTCCGATCCGGTGGCCGATCTGCCCGCGATCCACCCCGACCGCCGCGACACGCTCACGCGCATCCTGCTGGGCATGCGGCTGGACGGCGTGGAGTACGGCCGCTGCCTTCTGCGCGCGCCCTGGGCCTTGCGATTTCCGGCCCAGCGCGACGCGCGCTTCCATTTCGTCGCCAGCGGTGGCGCCTGGCTGCGCCTGCCCGGCAGCGACTGGGTGCGGCTGGACCCCGGCGACGCCGTGCTGCTGCCACGCGGCAGCGCGCACGAACTGGCCAGCGCACCCGACCTGCCGACCACCGACATCGCCGCGCTGGCGCGCGTGCCCGTGTCCGAGCAGGTCTACCTCGTGCGCGACGGCGCGGCAGACGCCGGCGACGCCCCCGCCGACCTGCTGTTCTGCGGCAGCATGCGCTTCAACCTGGACCCGCTGCACCCGCTCATGGCGCTGATGCCGGACCTCATGCGCGCCGGCGAACTCGCGCTGCGCGACCCCGGCGTGCCGGCCCTGCTGGACGCCATGGAGCGCGAGGTGGCGCTGGACCGCATCGGCAGCTGCGGCATCCTCGCGCGGCTGGCCGACGTGCTGGCCGCCAGCATCATCCGCGCCTGGGTGGAATGCGCCTGCGGCGATGCCACGGGCTGGCTGGCGGCCGTGCACTGCCCGCAGATCGGCAAGGTGCTGGCCGCCATCCACGCCGAGCCCGGGCGCGACTGGAGCGTGCCCGCGCTGGCCGAGCTCATGGGCGCCTCGCGCTCGCGCTTCGCCGAGGCCTTCACCAGGACCGTGGGCGAAAGCCCGGCGCGCTACGTGGCCAAGGTCAAGATGTTCCAGGCCCGGCACTGGATCGCACAGGAAGGCATGCGCGTGGCCGTGGCCGCCAGCCGGCTGGGCTACGACTCCGAGGCCTCGTTCAGCCGCGCGTTCAAGCGCGTGATCGGGCAGCCGCCCAGCGCCGTGCGGGCCTGAGCCTGGCCGGCCATCCCATGGACGCGGGATGGCCCGCAAGCCGCGCAGCCCGGAGACTGCGGTGTGCGCCCGCATCCTGCCGCGGGACTTCGCCACACCGGCGGCAAGGGAGCAAGCATGAACGCAAGGATCCAGGGGCGCCTGCGCGCCCGGCTGCGCGGGATCGGCCTGGGCGTGGCGCTGTGGTGCTGCGCAGTGCTGCCCGCGGCCGCCCTGGTGGTCTCGGCCGGCACGCCGCTGGCCACGGCGCCGTCCTATCTCGGCACCGCGCTGGGCGCAGGCCAGTTCCCGGCGCCGGAGCAGGCCACGGGCACCGTGGACCTGCAGGACGGGCGCTTCGACCTGCGCGACGGCGACCAGGTGGTGCAACGCATCGGCGGCCCGTTCGACCAAGGCGTCCACGGCGCGGCCTTCAACAGCGCGCAGCCCGACCGGGCCTTGCGCCCGGCGGTCGGCTTCAGCTTCAGCTTCAGCTTCCCAGGCTTCATCGACCACGTGGCCGGCTTCTTCTCCGGCGGCGTGCAAGGCGATGGCGTGCTGGCCCGTGTGGCCTTCGAATACCTGGCCAACCACGCCGGCCTGGACCCGGACCTGTCCGTCGACACCCCGGAACCGGCAACGGCGTGGCTGCTGGCCGGCGCGCTGGCCGCCCTGCTGTCGCTGCGGCCCCATGTGCGTGCACCCGGGCTGCTGGCGGCCAGGCTGGAGACCACCTCGTCGCCCCCACGCCAACGCGCCTGAGCGAACGCCGCGCGCCCGCATGTCGCGCAAGTGATCGCAGGCCCCTGGCGGCCTGCGCATGATCGCCCGCGCTGCCGCCCAGCCCCCCCCCCCGGGCCGGCAGCGACCCACGGCAACGACAGGGAGACATGCATGGACTTCGACCAGGTGGTGCAGCAGCGCCGCAGCATCCGCGGCTACCAGGACAGGCCGGTGCCCCAGGCGCTCATCCGCGAGGTGCTGGCCCTCGCGATGCGCGCGCCGACCTCGCTCAACACCCAGCCCTGGAACTTCCACGTGGTCACGGGCGCGGTGCTGGACCGCATCCGCGCCGGCAACGTGGAACGCAACCTGGCCGGCGTGCCGCATTCGCGCGAGTTCCGCATGGGCCCCGACTACGCGGGCGCGCACCGCGAACGCCAGATCGGCATTGCCAAGCAGCTGTTCGCGGCCATGGGCATCGCGCGCGAGGACAAGGCGGCGCGCCAGGACTGGGTGCTGCGCGGCTTCCGGCAGTTCGACGCACCCGTCTCCATCGTCGTGACCTACGACCGCGCCATCCACGGCAGCGACATCGCGCCGTTCGACTGCGGCGGCGTGGTCAACGCCATCGTCAACGCTGCGTGGTCGCGCGGGCTGGGCTGCGTGATCAACAGCCAGGGCATCATGCAATCGCCCGTGGTGCGGGCCGAGGCCGGCATCCCCGACGACCAGGTGATCCAGACCTGCATCGCGATGGGCTGGCCCGACGAGAGCTTTCCGGCCAACGCCGTGGTGTCGCAGCGCAAGTCGGTGGACGAGGCGGCACGCTTCGTCGGCTTCGAAGATTGAGGCGCCGGCGCGGCGCCCCGGCGCGGGGCCGGCCGCAGTGATCCGATCGGGCGGCCGCGGCGTACTGCAGGCTCACACCACTGCCGGATCCAGCCTCTTGCCCGCTCCGCCCGCTCAACCCGCTCTGCACGCCCTCCTCGCCCCGTTCCGCCCGCTCGCCCTCGTGGCCGTGCTCGCAGCGCTCGCAATGCTGGCGGGCTGTTCCGGCACGGGGGCGCTCAATGCGCTGTCGGCCACCGGCACCTACACGCTGCAGCAGGGGGTGGCCTATGGCAGCGGGCCCCGCCAGCGCCTGGACATCTACACGCCCACCAGCGCGCCGCCCGCGGCGGGCTGGCCGATGGTGGTGTTCTTCTACGGCGGCTCCTGGAACACGGGCGCGCGCGGCGACTACCGTTTCCTGGGCCAGGCGCTGGCCGCGCAGGGCGTGCTGACGCTGATCGCCGACTACCGGCTGTACCCCGAAGTGCGCTATCCGGCCTTCCTGCAGGACAGCGCGCAGGCCCTGGCCTATGGCCTGGACCAGGCCCGCAGCCTGGGCGCCGACCCCGGCCGCGTGTTCGTGATGGGCCACAGCGCGGGCGGCTACAACGCAGCGATGCTGGCGCTGGACGCGCGCTGGCTGCAGGCCAGCGGCCACCGCCCGCAAGAGCTGGCCGGCTGGATCGGCCTGGCCGGACCCTACGACTTCTTCCCGACCGACAACCCGGACGTGCGGCCGGTGTTCTTCCACCCGGATTACCCGCCGCGGGCGCAGCCCATCGACTTCGCCCCGGCCGATGCGCCGCGCACCTTCCTGGGCGCGGCCAGCGAGGACACGCTCGTGAGCCCCCAGCGCAGCACCCTGCAGCTGGCGCGCAAGCTGCAGGCTGCCGGCGTGCCGGTGACGCTGCGCCTGTACGACCGCGTGAACCACGCGACGCTGGTCGGCGCCGTGGCCTGGCCGCTGCGCTGGCTGGCGCCGGTGCTGGCGGATGTGCGCGCCTTCATCGGCGCGCCGCCAACCGGCAAGCCGCTGGACGCGCAACCGCGCGCTCAGAGCGCCGTGCGCACCGACCAGATCTCCGGGAACAGCACCACGTCCAGCATCTTGCGCAGGTAGCTCACGCCGCCGGTGCCGCCGGTGCCGCGCTTGAAGCCGATCACGCGCTCCACGGTGGTCACGTGGCGAAAGCGCCAGAGCCGGAACGCGTCCTCGATGTCGGTCAGCTTCTCGCCGAGCTGGTACAGGTCCCAGTGCGCGTGCGGGTCGCGGTACACCGTGGCCCAGGCGGCCTCGACCGCGGGGCTGGCTTCGTAGGGCTGGGTCCAGTCGCGCTGCAGGTACCCGGCCGGGATGGCCAGCCCCGCGCGCGCGAGCAGGCGCAGCGCTTCGTCGTAGAGCGATGGCGCGCGGTACGCGGCGTCCACCTCGGCCAGCAGGTCGGGCCGGTGCGCGTGCGGCTTGAGCATGGCCGCGTTCTTGTTGCCCAGCGCGAACTCGATGCACCGGTACTGCGCGCTCTGGAAGCCGCTGGACGAGGCCAGGTAGGGCCGCATGGCGCTGTACTCGGGGGGTGTCATGGTCGAGAGCACCGTCCAGGCGCTGACCAGTTGCTCCATGATGCGTGTGACGCGCGCCAGCATCTTGAACGCATCGGCGCGCTGGTCGCTGGCCACCGCGCGGATGGCGGCGCGCAGCTCGTGCAGCATGAGCTTCATCCACAGCTCGCTGGTCTGGTGCTGCACGATGAACAGCATCTCGTCGTGCGCTGGCGACAGCGGGTGCTGCGCGTTCAGGATCTCGTCCAGGTGCAGGTAGTCGCCATAGCTCATGGACTGGCTGAAGTCCAGCTGGGCCTTTTCGTCGTGGACGATCTTTTCCGAAGTCATCACGTCACCGCGTGCCTGGCGTTGAACTCGGGGCGGCGCCACTCTTCGGTGACCAGGACGTCGCGCAGATGTTCGACGGAATTCCAGACGTCTTCGAAGCCCAGGTACAGCGGCGTGAAGCCGAAGCGCAGGATGTCGGGCAAACCTGCACCCCCGGGCCCCGGCAAGCCGGGTCCGTCCCCCGAGGGGAGACCGGCGGCTTGGGGGCGGCCCGGCGCCGCCTGGCTGTCGCCAGCGCGGTAGTCGCCGATCACGCCGCGTGCGATCAGGGCTTGCACGATGGCGTAGGCGCCTTCCGTCCTGGACAGGCAGACCTGCGAGCCGCGTGCTGCGTGGTCCCGTGGCGTCACCAGTTCCAGGCCGTGGCCGGCGCAACGTTCTTCGACCAGCGCGATGAACTGGTCCGTCAGCGCCAGCGACTTGCTGCGCAGCGCTGCCATGCCGCCCAGCGGCTCGGCGGCCAGCACCGTGTCCAGCCCGCACTCCAGGCCCGTCAGGCTCAGGATGGGTTGCGTGCCGCACAGGTAGCGCGCGATGCCGGGCGCGGGCTGGTAGTCGGGGGTGAACGCGAACGGCGCCGCGTGCCCCCACCAGCCCGACAGCGGCTGCCAGAAGCGCTGCGCGTGGCGCGGGTGCACCCACACGAAGGCCGGCGCACCGGGCCCGCCGTTGAGGTACTTGTAGCCGCAGCCCACCGCGAAGTCGGCGCCGCCGCCGTTCAGGTCCACCGGCACGGCGCCCGCGCTGTGCGCGAGGTCCCACACCGCCAGCGCGCCGGCTGCGTGGGCTGCGGCGCTGACGGCCGCCATGTCGTGCATGGCGCCGGTGCGGTAGTTCACGTGCGTGAGCATGAGCACGGCGGTGTCGGGCAGCACCGCGGCGATCTGGCCCGGCTCGTCCACCAGCTGCAGCGTGTAGCCGCGTTCGCGGCACAGGCCCTCGGCGATGTACAGGTCGGTGGGAAAGTTGCTGCGCTCGCTGACGACCAGGCGGCGCTGCGGCGCATCCTCGCCCGCGATCTTGAGCGCGGCGCTGAGCACCTTGAACAGGTTGACCGAGGTCGAATCGGTGCAGACCAGTTCGCCGGGCTGCGCACCCACCAGCCGTGCGAGCCGGTCGCCCAGGCGCTGCGGCAGGTCGAACCAGCCCGATGCGTTCCAGGCGCGGATCAGCTGCGTGCCCCACTCCTCGGTCACGGCGGCGGCGATGCGCGCAGGCGCGGCGGCCGGCATCACGCCGAGCGAGTTGCCGTCCAGGTAGATCACGCCCGGGGGAATCGTGAACAGGTCGCGCAATGCGCGCAGCGGGTCCGCGGCATCGCGTGCGCGGCAGTCTTGCAGGGTCGTCATGGTTCAGTTCCGGAGTTCGCGCAGCACGGCGCGCACGGGGGAGGCATCGGCCGTCGTGAGCTTGAGCGGCAGCGCGATGAGTTCGTAGTCGCCCTCGGGCACGTCGTCGAGCACGAGGTTCTCGAGCACGCGCATGCCGTGGCGGCGGATGGTCTGGTGGCTGTCCAGCGTCTTGCTGTCGGCCGGGTCGATGCTGGCCGTGTCGATGCCGATCAGCCGCACGCCCAGCGCCGCGAGGCGCTCGACGGTGTCGGGCGCGTAGGCCGCGAGCTGCGGGTCCCAGCGGTCCTGCGGCATCGTGGTGTAGGTGCGCACCAGCAGGCGCGGCGGCAGGCCTTCCAGTGCATGCGCCAGGTGCGCCCATGTGACCAGCGGCCCGCAGCCGATGGCATGCACCACGCGGCACGGGCCCAGGTAGGGCGCGAGGTCCACGGCGCCGATGGGCGCGCCGGCAGGGTCGTAGTGCAGCGGTGCGTCGGCATGCGCGCCCACGTGCGGCGACAGCGTCAGCTCGCCGACGTTGACGGGGCAGCCCGGGCCGATGCTGGCGGCCCAGCGCTGGCGGTAAGGGGTGTCGCCCGGGAACACCGGCGTGCCCGCGTGCACGGGCGGCGAGATGTCCCACAGGCGTGGTTCGGTAGACATGGGCGCGAAGGTAGCGCCATGCGGGGGGGCGTGGTGTCGGTTATTTCCAACACAGGGCCAGCAGCCCTGGACCGTGGTCACCGTCCCGCGGCCGACTGCGGCTTGGCCGGCCGGCCGAGCGGAATGCCGCCGCTGCCCGGCCGACGGCCGGCGCGGCACGCCGGCCGATCCGGGCTTCCTCCTACCGCGGCTGGTCACCGCCGGCTGACAGCCCGCCGCGGGCACCGTGTCTACCGTGTGCCTGTGACCACCAGGGTTCACGCCACCGGAGACATCGATGACGCAGACCGACCCCAGCCCCAACCTCCAGGGCCAGCCCGACAAGCCGCAGGCGGGTGCCATCAACCCGGCCAGCGCCCAGGGCAGGCAAGGCGAGAGCCAGCCGAGCATGACGCAGGTCGACACCACCAAGACCGCCGGCGCCACCGCCACGCAGATGGACCCGCAAGGACGTGCGCTGGGCGTGGATGGACGGCAGGCCGAGCCGGACGACCAACCGGACACAACGCCCAGCGAGTCGCAGCCCTAGCGGCCTACGCCCCCAGCGCCTCGATCTGCCCTGCGCACTGCAGCACGCGCGGATCCTCGAAGCGCGGCCCCACCACCTGCAGCCCCACCGGCAGGCCGCGCACGCTGCCGGCCGGCACCGAGCACGCCGGCACCCCGCAGTAGTTGAACAGCGGCGTGAACGCGGCGTGACCACGTGGCCCGGCAGGCTTGCCGCCGATCTGCGGCGGGCCGAGCTGTGCCAACGGCCAGGCCGTGACCGGGGAGGTCGGGCACAACAGCAGGTCGTAGCGCGCGAAGAAAGCCGACAGGCAGGCGATGAGTTTCTCCTTCAGACGCAGCGCGCGCGCCACCTGCGCGGGCGTGACCTCTGCACCCGCCTCGATCTGCGCCACCAGCACCGGGTCGATGCGCTCGCGCGCATCGGCCAGGCGCGCGCCATACAGCGCGTGCAGGCCGGCCTGCTGCAGCACCAGCAGCGGGTATTCGCGCGCCTCGGGCGGCCAGGGCGGGTCGGCATCGTCGATCTGCCAGCCGGCCGCGCGCAGCGCGTCCACACGCTGCTGCAAGGCTTGCAGCACATCGGCGTCCACCGCGAAGCCGCAGCCCAGCTGCGGGCTCCAGGCCACGCGCAGACCGGCGATGGGCTGCTGCAGGCCCGCCGAAGCCTCCAGCCCCACGGCGATCGGCACGCCGGCCGGATCGGCCGCGTCGTAGGCCAGCAGGTGGTCGTAGAGCCAGGCGCAGTCGTCCACGCTGCGCGCGAGTTGGCCGATCACCGACAGGCCGAAGTTCGGTTCTGCAAAGCCCCAGGGGTGCGGGATGAGCCCGTTGCTGGGCTTGAAGCCCACCAGGCCGCAGTGCGCGGCCGGCCGGCGCGTGGAACCGCCCGCATCGGTGCCCAACGCCAGCAGGCCCAGGCCCGCGGCCAGCGCCGACACGGCGCCGCCCGAGGAGCCGCCCGGCGTCAGCGAAGCGTCCAGCGGATGGCGCGTGGCGCCGTACAGCAGGTTGCTGGTCACGCCCTTGCAGGCGAACTCCGAGCAGTTGGTGATGCCCAGCACCACCGCACCCAACGCACGCAGCCGCGCCACGGCCCATGCGTCGCGCGGGGCCACGAAGTCTTCGAACAGGCGCGAGCCCTGGGCAATGCGCCGGCCCTCGACCCACAGGTTGTCCTTGACCGTGAACGGCACGCCGGCCATGGGCAGGTGCTCGCCGGCCGCCAGCCGGGCATCGACCGCCGCGGCCTCGGCCAGCACGGCCTGGGCGTCGAACTGCACGATGGCGTTGAGCGCAGGGTTCAGGCGCTCCACACGCTCGATGAAGTGGCGTGCCACGTCCAACGCGCTGAGCGCGCCGGCATTGACCTGCCCGGCCAGCGCGCGTGCGCTGAGTGCGTGCAGTTCGGTCATGTCGGCCTCGCGAACAGCTGCGCCAGCGCTGGCGACACGCCCTGCACGGCGCGCCCACCCGTGGGGCTGACGCTGCCCACCCGGGCGCGCGGCAGCCGCAGGCCCACCATGGCCTGCGCCAGCGCCACGGCACAGCCCACGCCGTCGAGCAGCGGCACGGGCAGCTGCGGCTGCAGCACCTCGGCCATCGACGCCATGGCCGCGCCGGCCAGCAGCACGGCCTCGGCGCCGTCGCGTTCGACCAGGGTGCGGGCGGCGGCCAGCACGGCGTCTTGCGCGGCCTGCGGCGCACCGACCATCTGCTGCGGCGTGAGCGTGATGGTCTCGATGCCGGCCAGGCGGTCAGCGAGCCCGTAGGACTGCACGAGTTCGCGGTACAGCGGCCCCATGCGCGCGCCGTTGGTCAACAGGCCGATGCGCGTGGCCACCGTGGCGCCGCACAGCAGGCCGGCCTCGGTCATGCCGATCACGGGGATGTCGAGCAGCTCGCGGCAGGCCCACAGTGCGGTGTCCAGCGACACGCCCAGCACCACGGCGTCGCAGCCTGGCGCGTGCTGCGCCACGAGGTCGAGCACGCCGTGCTGCGCCAGCGCGTTCTCGGCACGCGAGCCGATCACGGCAGGGCCGAAGCTGCCGGTCACGGCCACCAGTTCGGTGCCCGGCGCCGCGCGGGCGCGCGCGGCGGCCAGCACCGCGTCGGTCACGGCCTGGGTCAGGTTCGGGTTGACCAGCAGCAGCTTCATGTTGCGCTCCCCGGCGGCGGCACGTTCGCGAGCCAGTGCCGCGCGATCTGCTCGCGCGTGGCGCACCAGGCGCCGCCCCGCTGGGCGATGTGGCGCGTCAGCTGGCGCAGGCCCTCGATGCGGCCCGGCCGGCCGATGATGCGCGTGTGCAGGCCGATGGACAGCATGCGCGGCGTCTCGCGCGACTCGGCCAGCAGCGCGTCGAAGGCATCGATGGCGTAGTCGGCGAAGTCGCTGCCGCGCACGTAGGCGTGGCTGTCGAAGAAGCGCATGTCGTTGGTGTCGAAGGCGTAGGGCAGCACCAGGTGCGGGCGGCCGGCCACGGCCGTGTAGTAGGGCAGATCGTCGTTGTAGGCGTCGCTGTCGTAGAGGAAGCCGCCCTGCTCCACCAGCAGGCGCCGCGTGTTCACCGAGGCCGACGACTTCGTGTGCCAGCCCACGGGCGCGCGGCCGTGCAGGCGGCGGATGCTGTCCACGCAGCGCGCGATCACGGCGCGTTCGTCGGCCTCGTCCATGCCGGCGTGCGACTCCCAGCGCCAGCCGTGGCAGCAGACCTCGAAGCCCTGCTCGGCCGCGTCGCTGGCGATCCAGGGCGTGGCCTCCAATGCGCGGGCACAGGCGTTCAGGGTCAGCGGGATGCCGGCTTCCATCAGGTGCCGCGTGATGCGCCAGTAGCCCACGCGCGCGCCGTACTCGAACTGGCTTTCCATGCACAGGTCGGGCGCGCCCACCACCTCGTGGTTGACCTCGTGGTGGCTTTCGTTGCGCGCGTCGCCTGCGCTCAGCGCAAGCTCGGCGCCCTCTTCCACGTTGAGCACGAACGAGACGGCCAGGCCTGCACCGCCGGGCCAGCGCAGCTGGGGGTAGTTCCAGCGGTAGCCGGAGAAGTCGCGCCCGCTCATGCCAGCCTCGCCGCGCAGGTGTCGGGCGCGATGGCCGTCGCCAGCCCCTCGCGGTGGATGCCCTCCAGCGCAGCGACCACCGGCCCCATCTCGGCCTCGGCCTTGGCGTACTGCGGCGCCAGGTGCGCAAACTCGCGTTCGATCTCGCGCAGCAGACCGGCCTCGTCCACCGCGCGCAGCGCGCCGCCCGCCACCACGACCTCGCCGTCGACCATGGAGAAGCCCAGGCCCGCGCCGCGCTCGGCATAGACCAGCTGGCGCACCGGATCGTTGAAGGGCGTGAACGTGACGCTGTCGGTGCGGTAGCCCACCAGATCGGCGATGGCCCCCACGCGCAGCGACCCCAGTTGCTCGCCGAAGCCCAGCGCGCGCCCGCCTGCCAGCGTGCCGGCGTGCAGCGCCTCGTGCGCCGACAGCCAGCGCCGGTGGTCGTCGCCGCGCAGCTTGGAGACGGCCGCCGCGCTGCCCAGCACGTTGAGCATGTTCACGGTGACGGTGGAACACGAGCCGTCCGACCCCAGGCTCACGTTGACGCCGGCGTCCAGCAGTTCGCGCACGGGCTGCACGCCCGAGCCCAGCAGCAGGTTGCTCCACGGGTTGTGCTGGGCCGTGGCGCCCGTGCGCGCCAGTGCCGCGATCTCGCGCGGGTTCAGCCACACGGCGTGGATCAGGCTGGTGGCGGGCTTGAGGAAGCCGATGCGGTCCAGGTACTCGACCATGGGGCAGCCGTAGAACAGCTGGCCCGTGACGACCTGCAGCCGCGTTTCCTGCACGTGCGTGATGACGGGCAGCGCCAGCTCGTCGGCCAGGGCGCGCACCTCGCGCAGGAAGGGCTCGGTGCAGCGCTGCGGCGCCGACGCCGACACCAGCACGCCCACGCGGCGCGATTGCGGATGCCGCTCGCGCGCCAGCCCGCGCACCAGCGCCAACTGTTCGGCGCCGGCAGGCCGCGGTGCGGCGCGCAATTCGGCGACCAGCGCGGTTGGTACGTGGGCCGCGAGGAACGGGAAGTTGTCGACGATGGGCTTGTCCATCATCGCGAAGCCCAGCAGCGCGCGGATGCCCACGTCGTCGTAGGCCTGCAGCACGGCGGCGATGCGTTCGCGGTCGATGGCGCCGCCCAGCGCCATGTCGTCCACGATGGTGGTGGCGCCCGTGCGCAGCGATTCGATCGCCCCGACCATGGTGCGCAGGTAGACCTGGCGCGGCGTGAGCGGCACGGGCGTGCGCGTGCGCACCAGCTGCATCCACAGTTCCAGCGGCAGGTTCTCGGTGCGACCGCGCTGGAAGTGCTCGTGCGAATGCTGGTGGCCGTTGACGAGGCCCGGCACCAGCAGGTGGTCGGTCAGGTCGATGATCTGCTCGGCCTGGCCCAGCGTGCCGGCCGGCGCGATGGCGGCGATACGGCCGCCCTCGACCAGCAGGTCCTGCGGGCCGTCCGACAGCGCCAGCGCGTCGCCCAGCAGCACGCGCGCATTGCGCAACAGGGTGCGTTTCTTGCTCATGGTTTGGCCCCGAATGTTGTGGAAGGTGTTGGATGAACGACGAGCACTGGATGCGCCTGGCGCTGAACGAAGCCGAGGACGCCTACGCGCGCGGCGACTGGCCGACCGGCGCGGTGCTGGTGCAGGGTGGGCAGTTGCTGGGCCGCGGCCAGAACCGCCAGGTCAGCCAGGGCGACCCGACGCTGCACGCCGAGCCCGATGCGCTGCGCCAGGCCTTCGCGGCCCACGGCCCGGCCGCGGCGCAGGGCGCCACGCTGTACTGCACGATGGAGCCCTGCCCCATGTGCGCGGGCGCGCTCAAGCTGGCCGGCGTGTCCACCCTGGTGCTGGCGCTGCGCCACGCCACGCTGCGCCGCAACGACCTGGGCGACTACAGCATCGAGCGCTTCTGCACGCTGACCGGCCACGCCATGGCGCTGCGCGACGGTGTGCTGGAGGCCGACTACCTCGCACTGCGGCTGCGCTGGGGCGGCGACCCCGTCCATCGGCAAGGTTGAAATCGGCAGCGGCTCCGAAGGCCGCGGAGCAGGCCATGCCAGCAGACGCCGCGGAACTGGCTCTGCCAGGCCGCTGGCGGCGCCCCTTGAGGGGGATGGGCTGGCTACACGAAGTGAGCCAGCCAAACGGGGTGGATTCATATCACCGCATGTGGCGGGTGATGCCGGCCACGCGCTCCATGACGACCATGAGGACCAGCGTGGCTGCGATCAGCACGCCCGACACGGCCGCTGCCCGCACATCCAGGTTCGATTCGATGATGTGCCACATGCGGATTGGCAGCACCTCGCTGCGCGCGTCCGAGAGGAACAGCGACACGGCCACGTTGTCGAACGAGTACATGAAGCCGATGAAGGCCCCCGCCGCGACGCCGCGCGCGATCAGCGGCAGCGTGATGGTGCGGAACACGTAGAGCGGCGAGGCGCCCAGCGAGTGGGCGCTTTCCAGCAGGACGCCGTCCATCTGCAGCAGGCTGGCCGAGGTGGTGCGCAGGATGTAGGGCGTGGTGATGGCGATGTGGCCCAGCACCAGCGTGGTGAACGACAGGCCCGTGCCTGCGATGTTGAACAGCATCAACAGCGACAGGCCGATGGCCAGCGCCGGCAGCATCAGCGGCGACAGCAGCACGGCCTCGGCCGCGCGCGCCCAGCCCTCGCGCCGGCGTGCCAGCGCCAGCGCCGCCGCCACCGCCAGCACGGCCGAGATGCCCGTGGCCATCGCCGCCAGCTTGAGCGAGAGCACGCCGGCCTCGATCAGCTCCGGCGAATCCCACAGCGCCTGGTACCAGCGCACCGAGTAGCCCGGCGGCGGAAACTTGAGCGAGAAGCCGCTCGTGAACGAGGTGACCAGCACCACCACCGTGGGCGCCAGCAGTAGCACGCCGGCGAACACGCCGAGCAGGCCGAACACGGCCCAGAACGAGCGCCGCTCGAACGCGGCGCCCAACGACTCGGCCGCGCGCGGCGCGGCGGCGGGGCGCACGGGGGCGCCGGAAACGAAGGCATCAGGCATGGACGAATCCCCGGCTGCGGCGGCCCACGGCGTTGATGGCGACGACCACGGCCAGCACGCTGGCCAGCAGCAGCATCGCGATCGCGGCGGCGAACGGATAGTTGTTGGCCTGGATGGCCTGCTGGTACATGTAATAGGGCATGAACATCTGCTGCCCGCCGCCCACCAGCGTCTGCGTGACGAAGGCGCTGATGCTGGAGGCGAACACCAGCAGCGCGCCGGCCAGGAGGCCCGGCATGGTGAGCGGCAGCGTCACCTGCCAGAAAGTGCGCCAATGGCCCGCGCCGAGCGCCAGCGAGGCCTGGCGCAGGTTGGCATCGGTGTTCATGAGCGAGGTGATGAGCGGCAGCACCATGAGCGGCAGCTCGATCTGCGCCAGCGCCACCGTCACGCCGCCCGGTGTGTAGAGCAGCTTGAGCGGCTCGGCGATCAGGCCCAGGTCGAGCAGCGCCGTGTTCACGATGCCCTGGCGGCCCAGGATCACGACCCAGGCGAAGGTGCGCACCACCGAGCTCGTGAGCAGCGGCAGCACGATCAGCAGCATGAGCAGGCCCTGCCAGCGCGCCGGGGCCTGCGTGTAGAGGTAGGCCAGCGGAAAGCCGATCAGCAGCGTCAACGCCGTGACCTTCAGGCCCAGCCACAGCGTGCTGCCCAGCACGCCGAGGTTGAAGCCGTCGCCCAGGAACTTGGCGTACTGGGCGATGCCGAACTGCGTCATGCCCTGGTCGTTGTGCAGGCTGATCCAGCCCAGCAGCAGCATGGGCGCGAACACAAAGAACAGGAAGAAGATGCCGAGCGGCAGCGCCAGGCCCAGCGGCGGCGCGAAGCGGGGTGCGGTTGCCATCGCCACCCCGGTCAACCCGCGAACACGCCGGCCGGCGCGCCGGGGCGCAGCCGCACGCCGACCTGCTCGCCGGCCGCATAGCGCATCTGGCCCGCGCTGCGCGGCTGCGTGACCTTGATCGTGCCGCCGGTCTCCAGCGCGAGTTCGTAGACCAGCGAAGGCCCCAGCGGCAACACCATCTCGACGCGGGCCGGCAATGCGCCCAGCGCCGAGCCGGCCAGCACCAGGTGCTCGGGCCTGGCCGCGACCACCACGCTGCCCACGCGCGAACAGGGCGCGGCGCGCTCCAGCGCGATGGCGCCGCCGCCCGCGCAATCGACCGCGTAGCCGCCCTCGGCCTGGCGCAGCTGGCCCGGCAGCAGGTTGGCCGTGCCGATGAAGGTGGCCACGAACAGCGTGGCCGGCCGGTCGTAGATCGTCTCGGGCGTGTCGAACTGCTCGACGCGGCCCGCGTGCATGACGGCGATGCGGTCGGCCATGGACATGGCCTCGTCCTGGTCGTGCGTGACCAGGATGGTGGTGATGCCCAGCTCGCGCTGGATGCGCCGGATCTCGATCTGCATGTCCAGCCGCAGGTTCTTGTCGAGCGCGGCGAAGGGCTCGTCGAGCAGCAGCACGCGCGGGCGCACGGCCAGCGTGCGCGCCAGCGCCACGCGCTGCTGCTGGCCGCCCGAGAGTTCGCGCGGGTAGCGCTTGCCGTAGTCGGCCATGCGCACCATGGCCAGCATCTGCGCGGCCGTGGCGCGCGCCTCGGGGGCGGCGACGCCGCGCGCGCGCAGGCCGTAGGCCACGTTGTCGTCCACCGTCATGTGCGGGAACAGCGCGTAGTTCTGGAACACGATGCCGGCGCCGCGTTCGTTGGTCGGCAGCGCGTCCACGGTCTCGCCGCCGATGCGCACATGGCCGCCGCTCTGGCGCAACAGGCCCGCGACGATGCGCAGCAGCGTGGTCTTGCCGCAGCCGCTGGGGCCCAGCAACGCGACGAGTTCGCCGGCCGGAATGTCCAGCGACACCGATTCCACGGCCGTGGAGCCGGCATAACGGTGGTGGATCTGGTCGAGCACGATGCCGACGCCGGCGGTTCGATCGGGAGCTTGCATGCAGTGGCCTGGTTGGGGGCGGCATCGGGTGGTGCCGCGCTGCCTGCTGCAACTCAAGAAACGTGCCACTGGCCGGCAGCCGCTCTGGCAACAAACACCGAACAGATTGGACACAATCTCGTTTTTCATTGAGCACAATTTGGTGCGCGCTGCGCCACATTGGCGCAGGCGCCGCACCGGCTTGGGAGGGCGCGGCACCCACGCCCCTGGATACAGGCCATGGCACAAAGCTTGCGCTGGCATGGCGAGTCCCGCCATCGGGCAGCCCTCGCAACCTAGGAGTCCACCCATGTCCCTGTCCCGCCGCACGCTGCTGCAAGCCGCAGCCGGTTTCGGTGCCGCCCAACTGCCGCTGCACGCCAGCCTGGCGCACGCCCAGTCCAAGACCATCTCGGCGACCACCTATCCGGGCGCCTGGGAATCGGCGCACCGCAGCATCCTGCTGCCGGCCTTCGCCAAGGCCACGGGCGCGTCGACGAGCCTGGTCTCTTCGCTGGCGGTGGACACGGTGTCCAAGATCGTCGCCTCCAAGGCCAACCCGCCCTACGACGTGGTGATCCTGGACGAAGGCCCCTACCTGGCCGCGCTGTCGCAGGACATCTTCGAGAAGATCCCGGTGGACAAGATGCCCAACCTCAAGGACGTGCCGCCCAAGCTGGTCGATCCGCGCGGCCTGGGGGTGTTCGTGTCGGGCCAGATCATCGGCATCGCCTACAACACCGAGAAGATCAAGAACCCACCCAAGAACTGGAACGACCTGCTCAAGCCCGAGTACAAGGGCCGCGTGGGCCTGGCGGGCATGGGCTCGACGCTGATGTCGGCCTGGATGGTGGAGATCGCGCGCCTGAACGGCGGCAGCGAGGAGAACCTCGAACCTGCCTTCCAGTTCGTCAAGAAGCTGCTGCCCAACGTGAGTGCCGTGGCCAGCAACCCCGGCTCCCTGGCCACGCTGTTCCAGCAGGGCCAGATCGACATCTCCGTGCACTACAACAACAACGTGGGCGACCTGCAGGGCAAGGGCGTGCCGGTGGCGCTGGCCAAGCCCGAGACGGGCTGGATCCACATCAAGAGCGTGATGCACATCGTCAAGAACACCAAGAACCCCGACCTCGCCGCCGCCTACATCAACGCCGCGTTGAGCCCCGAGGTGCAGACCCAGATGGCGGCCGCGCCCTACTTCGTCGCGCCGGTCAGCAGCAAGGCGCAGTTCAGCCCCGGCCTGCAGGCCTACGCGAAGAACGTGGCCGAGATCGAGGCCATGAACGGCGTGGACTGGGCCAAGCTGAACCCGCGCCGCGGCGAGTACATCGACCGCTTCAACCGGGAGGTCAAGGTCTGATGGAGCGCGTGCTGCTGGGCATGCTGACGCCCTCGTCCAACACCGCGCTGGAGCCGCTCACGGCGGCCATGCTCGCGGGCCTGCCCGAGGTGTCGGCGCATTTCGCGCGCTTTCGCGTGACGGAGATCTCGCTGTCCGCACAGGCGCTGGGCCAGTTCGACCTGGAGCCCATCCTGCAGGCCGCGCGGCTGCTGGCCGATGCGCGCGTGGACGTGATCGCCTGGAACGGCACCTCCTCGGGCTGGCTGGGCTTCGACACCGACGAAGCCCTGTGTGCGCGCATCACCGCAGAGACCGGCATCCCCGCCTGCACCTCGGTGCTGGCGCTCAACGAGGCCATGCAGCTCTCGGGCCGCACGCGCTTCGGCCTGGCCTCGCCCTACCTGGGCGACGTGCAGCAGCGCATCGTGGCCAACTACCGCGCGAGCGGCTTCGACTGCGTGGCCGAGCGCCACCTGGACAGGCAGGTCAACTTCGAGTTCTCCGAGGTCACGCCCGCGCAGATCGAGGCCATGGCGCGCGAACTCGCCACCGCCGGGCCGCAGTGCATCACCACCTTCTGCACCAACCTGCGCGCCGCGCAGCTGGTGCCGGCGCTGGAGGCCGAGCTGGACATGCCCGTCTACGACACCATCGCCACCGCCGTCTGGAAGTCGCTGCGCCTGGCCGGCGTGGACACGCGCCGCGTGCAGGGCTGGGGCCGCCTGTTCAGCGAACTGCCTGCCGGCTGACCTGCCCAGCCGCTACCATCCGCCTGCCCTCGCGGGCCCCCTTCACCACCACCGCCAGCACCACCCATGGCCCCCCCTCCGTCCCGGCGCACGCTGCGGCTGTCCTCCTCCCACGCCAGCGGCAAGGCCGCCTCCAAGGACGACATCTACGAACGCATCTACGAGGCCGTGGTCGAGCACCGGCTGCTGCCCGGCACCAAGCTGTCGGAGGAGCGCGTGGCCGAGCTGTTCGCGGTCAGTCGCACCCAGGTGCGCGGCGTGCTGCAGCGCCTGGCCGTGGAGCAGCTCGTGACGCTGATCCCCAACCGCGGCGCCTTCGTGACCACGCCCAGCGCCGAGGAGGCGCACGACGTGCTGGAGGTGCGGCGCACGCTGGAGCCGGCCGTGGTGCGGCGGCTGATCGACCGGATCGCCGCGGGCAAGGCGCCCACCGCCATCAAGCAGCTGCGCGCGCTCGTCAAGCGCGAGCAGCAGGCCCATGCCAACGGCGACCGGCGTTCGGCCGTGCGGCTGTCGGGCGAGTTCCACGTGCTGCTGGCCCAGCTGTCGGGCAGCGCGATCATGACGCGCATGCTGCGCGAGCTCACGCCGCTGACCTGCCTGGCCATCCTGACCTTCGACGCCCCCACCGGCGCGGCCTGCCCGAACGACGAGCACACCGAGCTGCTGGACGCCATCGAGGCCGGCCAGGCCGAGGCCGCCGTGGCGCTCATGGACGAGCACCTGCACCACATCGAGAAATCGCTGAACCTGGACGCCGAGGCCGCGCCAGAGATCGACCTGGCCGAAGCCCTGCTGGGCTGAGACCTCGGCGACAGTCGATCGGCAGATTGGATACAAAGTCGGCACGGCCGTTGCTTGCAACGGCCGCATGACCGACCCAGCCCACACCCCCACCTTCGACCTGCTGCTGCTGGACGCCATCGCGCTGACAGCCGACCCCGCGCAACCCGAAATCCGCGGCGCCGCCATCGGCATCGCGAACGGCCGCATCGCCTGGCTGGCCGCGCAGCCGCCCGAGCGCTACCAGGCCAGCCGCGTGCTGCGCCTGCCGGACCACTTCGTCACGCCGGGCTTCGTCAACACCCATGCGCACTCCATCCTGACCATGGTGCGCGGCGTGGCGGCCGACCTGGGCTTCGCGCCCTCTTACACACCGGGCATTCCCAAGGGCACGCAGGTGAACCCCGAGCAGGCGCGCGCGCTGGCCCGGCTCGGCGCGCTGGAGGCACTGCTGTTCGGCTCCACCGTGCTGGGCGACAACTTCGTGCATGCCGATGTGACGACCGAGGCCATGGTGGAGCTCGGCATGCGGCTGGCGCCGAGCTGGCGCATCCACGACGTGGACTTCGCGCGCGTGGCGCACGGCGACTGGCACCACAGTGCGGCCATCGGCCACGCCACGCTGCAGGCCGGGCTGGACCTGCACGCGCGCTGGGCTTCTCACCCGCGCGTGCGCGTGAACCTCGCCGCGCATGCAGTGGACACCTGCTCGGAGGGCTTCCTGCGCGAGGTGGCGGCGGCATCGGCGCAGCACGGCCTGGTCGTCAGCACGCACCTGGGGCAGAGCCAGGTGGAGGTCGAGCGCGTGCGCGCACGCTGCGGCCGCAGCTCCACCGAGGTGCTGGCCGACACCGGCCTGCTGGGCGAACGACTGATGGGCGGCCACTGCATCTACGTGACGCCCGAGGATGCGGCCCGCATGGCCGCGGCCGGTGCGCATGCCGTGCACATCCCCAAGTGCAACGCCACCTCGGGCCGGCTGGCGCCCACGCCCATGCTCAAGCGCGCGGGTGTGAACATGGCGCTGGCCACCGACACGCAGCACGGCGACATGGTCGAACTGATGCGCTGGGCGCTGGCCACCGCGCGCGTGCAGGAAGGCCTCGTGGACGACAGCTGGCAGCCGCGCGACGTGTTCCACATGGCCACCATGGGTGGTGCCAGGGCATTGGGCATGGCGGACGACACCGGCAGCCTGGCACTGGGCAAGGCGGCCGACATCGTGGTGTTCGACGCCAACCGGCCGCACCTGCGTCCGCACGTGAACCCGCTCGGCAACCTGGTCCACACGGGCCAGGGGCGCGACGTGTCCATGGTGCTCGTCGACGGCGAGATCCTGGTGGAGAACGGCCGGCCCACGCGCGTGGACATGGATGCCGTCTGCGCCGAGGCGGAGCAGGCGGCGCGCGCGCTGTGGGGCGCGGAGGGCAAGCCGTACTGGCGCTGAAGGCCGACGCGCACCAAGGCCGGGCACTTTGTATCCAATGTGGCGCATGGCGTGGATCCGTCCCTGTGCCACGCGCTGCCTGCCAATGGGCGATTTCTCCAATGAATCTGTTTGGCGACAAACACTTATTGGATTGGATACAAACTTGGCATGTCCCTTGCTCGATGGCAGCAGGTCCCGCGCCCGCGGGCCCGGCCAACCTCCAGGGAGCTCCATGTTCAAACTTCTCGCCCGCCTCGCCCTCGCCGCGGCCGCTGTCCTGCCGCTGGCAGGCCAGGCCCAGGACGCCATCAAGCTCGGCTACGCCAAGTGCGCGCATTGCACGCCGCTGGCGCTGACGCCGGCCAACGCCAGCAACGTCAAGCTTGAGGCCATCGCGTTCAACACCGGCAACGACGTGCTGACGGCCCTGCTCTCCAAGAGCATCGACGTGGCCCAGGTCACCTACCTGCACTACGCCACCGCGCTCGACAAGGGCTTCGACGTGGTCGCGATCTCGGGCCAGATCAACGGCGGCTCGCAGATCCTCGTGGGCAACGACCTGCCGCTGGCCGAGAACGACTGGGCCGGCCTCAAGAAGCTGATTGCCGACTACAAGGCCCAGGGCAAGCCCTTCCGCGTGGCGGCCTCGCGCGGCAATGCGCAGGACATCCACATGCGCGGCGCATTCGCCAAGCAGGGCATCGACATCAACAAGGATGTGCAGTTCATCAACATCCCGAACCCGTCCGACCACGTGCAGGCGCTGCGCCGCGGCGAGGTCGAGCTGATCTGCTCGGTCGACCCCTTCGCCACCCAGATCCGCGAGGTGAAGGCCGCCAAGTTCTTCACCTTCCCGTACGACCAGGCCGCCGGCAAGCTGACCAACCTGATCGTGACGCGCTCGGACGTGATCGCCGGCCGCGCCAAGGGCGTGGAGGAAACGGTGCGCGCCATCGTCAAGGTCAACGGCATCATGGCCGCCGACAAGGCGCTGTTCATCGACACCATCCAGAAGGTGACCGGCCTGGACAAGGCCATCGCCACCGGCGCCGTGGCCAACCTGTACCCCGACCACGCCATGCACCGCGCCTCGGCCGTGGCCATCGCGCAGATGATGCGCGACCTGAAGTACATCAACAGCGACGTGAGCGCGGCCGTGGAGAAGAACATGGACTACCGCTTCCTGGAAGCGGCCACGGGCCAGCCGAAGTCGGCGCTGGGCTACTGAGGACGTTCGCGTGACCCAAGCCTCCGCCTTGCTCTCCCTGTACCGGCGCATCGAGCGCGCGATCGTCCCGGTCGCGCTGCTGATCGGCTGGGAGATCTTCTCGCGCTCCGGCGTGCTGCCGCCCGCGCTGCTGCCGGCCCCCTCGCAGGTGTTGCTGGCCTGGGCGGACTGGGTCTTCGCGACGGACGGAAACACCCAGACCTACAGCGGCAAATGGATCCAGGACGTGGCCGCCAGTGCCTCGCGCGTGTTTGCCGGCTTCGCCATCTCCACGCTGCTGGGCGTGGGCATCGGCATGGCCATCGGCTGGTCGCGCACGGTCGAGCGGCTGATCGAACCGGTGCTGCAGATCCTGCGGCCGGTGCCGCCCGTGTCGTGGATTCCGCTGGCCATCATCTGGTTCGGCATCGCCAACAAGCCGGCCA
The DNA here is from genome assembly GCF_001422445.1 of Pseudorhodoferax sp. Leaf274. GTDB lineage: Bacteria > Pseudomonadota > Gammaproteobacteria > Burkholderiales > Burkholderiaceae_C > Pseudorhodoferax. The sequence goes on along the minus strand of NZ_LMNA01000023.1, from coordinate 312,711 downwards.
TCTTCCTGGTGTTCCTGGGCTCGTTCTTCCCGGTGCTGCTGTCCACCATCCACGGCGTGAAGACCTGCGACCGCAACCTGCTGCGCGCCGGCGCCATGGCCGGCGGCACGCCCGGCAAGCTGCTGCGCCACATCGTGTTCCCGGCCGCGCTGCCCAGCATCTTCTCGGGCCTGCGCATCGCCATCGGCTCGGCCTGGATGCTGACCGTCACGGCCGAGATGGTGGCCGTCAAGAGCGGCGTGGGCTATGTGCTCTGGGATTCGTACTACTTCCTGCGCTACGACATCGTGATCGCGGCCATGGTCAGCATCGGCCTGCTGGGCTTCCTGAGCGACCTGGCGATCAAGCTGCTGGCCGGCCGCGTTCTCCGGTGGCAGCGCGGCTCCACCCTGCAGGCAAAGGAAGTATGAAATGAGTTTGATCGAGATCGACCACGTCACCCGTCTGTTCGACGACCCCAAGCGTGGCAACGCCGTGAAAGCGCTGGACGATGTCAGCGTGCACGTGGCGCGCAACGAGTTCTTGTGCCTGCTGGGCCCCAGCGGCTGCGGCAAGTCCACGCTGCTGAACCTGATCGCGGGCTTCGACAGGCCCTCCAGCGGCAGCGTGCGCGTGGGCGGCCAGCCGGTCACCGCACCGGGGGCGGACCGCGGCGTGGTGTTCCAGCAGCCCACGCTGATGCCCTGGCTCACGGTCTGGGAGAACGTGGCCTTCCACCTGACCATGCAGGGCGTGGGCAAGGACATCCGCCGCAAGAAGGCCCAGCATTTCATCGAGATGGTGAACCTGAAGGGCTTCGAGAACCATTTTCCGAGCGAACTCTCGGGCGGCATGAACCAGCGCGTGGGCATCGCGCGTGCGCTGCTCATGAACCCGGAGGTGATCCTCATGGACGAGCCCTTCGGCGCGCTGGACGAGCAGACCAAGATGGAGATGCATGCCGAGCTGGTCCGCATCTGGCGCGACAGCCAGAGCACCATCGTGTTCGTGACGCACGGCATCGACGAATCGCTGGCGCTGGGCACGCACGTGGCCGTGATGTCGGCGCGGCCGGGCCGCATCCGCGAGATGCTGACCATCGACCTGCCGCGCCCGCGCGATTCCACCAGCCCGCAGTTCAACGACACCAAGCGCCGCATCCTGCAGCTGCTGCGGCCAGAGCCCGTTGCACCGGCCGCGGTGGCTGCCTGATGCCCATCTTCATCACAGGCGCCTGCGGCTTCGTCGGCCTGGCGCTGGCCGAGCGCCTGCTACACGCTGGCGAGGCCGTGGTCGGCTTCGACCGTGCGCCGCTGCCGCCGGCCGCGGCGCGGGCCTTTGCCGCGCTGCCCGGCCGCTTCAGCCTGGTGCAGGGCGACGTACGCGACACATCGGCCCTGGAGGCCGCCATGCGCGCCCACCGGCCGCAGCGCCTGGTCACGCTGGCCGCGATCACGGCCGATGCGCGGCGCGAGCGCACCACGCCCGGCGCGATCTTCGAGGTCAACCTGGGCGGCGTGGTGGCGGCGCTGACGGCCACCGCAGCCACGGGTGTACGGCGCATCGTGCACGCCAGCTCGGGGTCGGTCTACGGCGCCAGCGGCATCGACGCGCAGGCGCTGCACGAGGACAGCACGCCGCTGCGGCCCGAAGGCCTGTACGGCATTTCCAAGCAGGCCGCCGAAGCCGCGGCACTGCGGATCGCCGCCCTGCACGGCCTGGACCTCGTGGTCGGCCGCCTGGGCACCTGCTTCGGCCCCTGGGAGGCCGACACCGGCGTGCGCGACACGCTCAGCGCGCCGCTGCAGGTGCTGCTGCGCGCCGAGCGCGGCGAGGCCGTGCGGCTGCCGCGCGAGAGCACGCGCGACTGGCTCTACGTGCGCGACGCCGCTGCTGGCTTGCAGGCCCTGCTGGACCGCCCGCAGCTGCCGCGCCCCGTCTACAACGTCGCCGCAGGCTTCATGGGCCGCATGTCGGACTGGTGCGCCGCCGTGGCTGCCGCGCACCCGGGCTGGTCCTGGCAGATCGCGGCTGACACGGCCGACATCGACTACTACGCGCCTTACGACCGCGCGCCCATGGACATCGCGCACCTGCGCGCCGACACCGGCTTCGTGCCGCGCTACGACCTGCGCGCCGCGGCCGAGGACTTCCTGGCATGGCGGCAACAGCACGGCGCCGCCCAACCCGCCCCCGCCCCCGCCCATGCCTGACGCCTACGCCCTCCAGCCCGCCGCCGCGGCCCGCATGGCCGGCCAGGTCTGCATCGTCACCGGCGCCGCCTCGGGCATCGGCCGCGCCATCGCGCGCCTGCTGGCCGCGCACGGCGCTGCCGTGGTCGTGGCCGACGTGACGACCGACGCCATCGAAGGCGGGCCGCCGACCGTGGCCGCCATCGAAGCCGCCGGAGGCCGGGCCTGCTTCGTCGCCACCGACGTGGCCAGCACGGCGCAGGTCGATGCGCTGGTCGACGAGACCGTGGCCCGCTTCGGCCGGCTCGACGTGCTGGTCAACAACGCCTGCATCCGGCACGCGCGGCCGCTGCTCGACCTGGAAGAAGCCGACTGGCAGCGCGTGCTCGACGTGAACCTGTCGGGCGTCTACCGCTGCTGCCGCGCCGCCGTGCGCCAGATGCTGCGCCAGGCGGCCGTTGACGAGGTGCGCGGCCGCATCGTGAACCTGGCCTCGCAGCACGGCATGATCGCCGCGCCCGAGGACCTGGCCTATGGCGTGAGCAAGGCCGGCATCGGCTACCTCACGCGCCAGGTGGCCACCGACTACGCCGCGCAGCAGATCGTCTGCAACGCGGTGGCGCCCGGCAAGATCCAGACCGGCCAGGGCGGCCGTGCGCTGGATGCGGCCGTGATGGACCGCGCGACACGCCGCACGCCCTGGCCGCGCCTGGGCCGGCCCGACGACGTGGCGCAGGCCGTGCTGTTCCTGTCCAGCCGCGAATCGACCTTCACCACCGGCGCCCAACTCATGGTCGACGGCGGCTGGATGGCGGCCTGATGCCTCCCCCCATTTCCACCACAACACCACCCATGTCCGACTTCGACCTTGTGATCCGCAACGCGCGGGCCGTGACCGCCTCCGACAGCTTCGACTGCGACATCGGCATCCGCGGCGGCCGCATCGCCCAGCTGGGCCTGGGCCTGCCCGCTGGCAAGCAGGAGATCGATGCCGCAGGCCGCACCGTGACGCCCGGCGGCGTGGACGCGCACTGCCACCTCGACCAGCCGATGCCGCCGCCCACGCGCAACGCCGACGACTTCGACACGGGCACGCGCTCGGCCGCCTGCGGCGGCACCACCACGGTGATCCCGTTCGCCGCGCAGCAGAAGGGCCAGTCGCTGCGCGCGGCGGTGGAGGACTACCGCGCGCGCGCGGCAGGCAAGGCGCACATCGACTACGCCTTCCACCTGATCGTGAGCGACCCCACGCCCACGGTGCTGCAGGAGGAGCTGCCGGCGCTCATCCAGGAAGGCTTCACCTCGTTCAAGATCTACATGACCTACGACGACATGAAGCTGGACGACGGCCAGATCCTGGACGTGCTGGACGTGGCCCGCCAGCACGGCGCGCTGGCCATGGTGCACGCCGAGAACGCCGACTGCATCGAGTGGCTCACGCGCCGGCTGGAGGCTGCGGGCCGTACGGCGCCACGCTTCCATGCGCATGCGCGGCCCATGCTCGTGGAGCGCGAGGCCACGCACCGCGCGATCGCGCTGGCCGAACTCGTGGACGTGCCCATCCTGATCGTGCACGTGTCGGGCCGCGAGGCCGTGGAGCAGATCCGTTGGGCGCGCGCGCATGGCCTGAACATCTTCGCCGAGACCTGCCCACAGTACCTGTTCCTGACGGCCGAGGACCTGGGCATCGACGACAGCTACAAGGGCGCCAAGTGCGTCTGCAGCCCGCCGCCGCGCGACCGCGCGAACCAGCAGGTGATCTGGGATGGGCTCAACGACGGGCTGTTCACGGTGTTCTCGTCCGACCACGCGCCCTTCAAGTTCGACGCGCCCGAGGGCAAGAAGCCGAACGGCGAGGAGGTGTCGTTCCGCCACATCCCCAACGGCATCCCGGGCCTGGAGACGCGCATGGCGCTGCTGTGGTCCGAAGGCGTGCTGGCCGGCCGCATGACGCCGCACCGCTTCGTCGAACTCACGGCCACGGGCCCGGCCAAGGCCTACGGCCTGCACCCGCGCAAGGGCACGATCGCGATCGGCGCGGACGCCGACCTTGTGATCTGGGACGAACGCGAGTTCGTGCTGCGCAACGAACAGCTGCACCACGAGGTGGACTACACGCCCTACGAGGGCATGCGGCTCAAGGCCTGGCCTGGCATCACGCTCTGCCGGGGCGAGGTGGTGTGGGACGGGCAGTTCCATGCACGGCCCGGCCAGGGCCGCCTGCTCGCATGCGGCAAGCCATCCCTGCTGCCCCAACGCCGCCCGGCCTGACGCCATGCAGCTGCTGATCATCAACCCCAACATTTCCACCAGCGTCACGGCGCTGATCGAGGCCGAGGCGCGCCGCAGTGCCTCTGCCACCACGTCCCTGAGCATGCAGACGGCGCCCTTCGGCGTGGCCTACATCGAGACGCGCTTCGAGGCGCTGATCGGCGCCTACGCCACGTCCCAGGTCGCGGCCGAGCACGCACCCGGCCACGACGCGGTGATCGTCGCCGCGTTCGGCGACCCTGGCCTGGCGGGCCTGCGCGAGGTGCTGCCCATGCCCGTGCTGGGCCTGACCGAATCGGCGCTGGCCAGCGCCTGCCTGCTGGGCCAGCGCTTTTCCATCGTCGCGATCTCGCAGCGCATCAGCGCCTGGTACCGCGAGGTCGTCGAGGCCAATGGCCTGATCGGCCGGCTCGCCAGCATCCGCGCGCTGGACCAGCCGCTGGCCGGCATCGGCAGTGTGCAGACAGACCATGGACAGGCACTGCAGGCGCTGTGCGAGCGGGCGGTGGCCGAGGACGGCGCCGACGTGATCGTGCTGGCCGGTGCGCCGCTGGCAGGGCTGGCGCGCAGCCTGCGCGGGCAGCTGCCGGTGCCGGTGGTCGATGGCGTGTCCAGCGCCGTGCGGCATGCCGAATCTCTGGTGGCGCTGGCGCCAGGCAAGGCCACGCGCGGCAGCTTCGCGCCGCCGCCGGTCAAGCCCAACGCAGGACTGCCCGAGGCCATTGCGCGTCTGCTGGCGCGCGCGTAGTTGCACGCGGCTGCGGGCGCGCGGCTGGTCAGGAATCCAGCGGCGCCATGCCGTGGCGCGCGCGGGCCCGGTCGCAGGCATCGCTGCCGGCCTCGAACTCGCGGCAGGGCGAGGGCCGCCATTCGTAGATGCCGCAGCCCACGTTCTGCCCCAGCTTGCCGGTCAGCGCGGCGCAGCGGATCGGCACGTGGTCGGTGCCGCGCATGCGCGCGGTGTTGCCGTTGACCTCCACGGCCAGGCCATCGGGCACGGTGCCGCCTTCGCTCTGCAGCTCGTAGACCGAGAAGTCGACGCGGAAGTTGGCGCAGCAGGCGCCGCAGGATTGGCAGGGGGAATCGGTCTGAGCCATGGTGCGTCCGTCAGGCCTGGGCTGCCGCAGCCGCCGCATCGCGCCGGCGCAGCGCCCGCGCGAAGAACAGCGCCATGCCCAGCACCGCCACGCCCGCGCCCGCCACCACCGCCGTCGAGCCCCAGCGCCCGACCAGGCTGGCCGCCAGCACCACGCCCACCGATTGCCCGATGAACAGCGAGGTGGAGAACATGGCCACGCCCATGCCGCGCGCCTCGGGCGCCATCTGCGTGGCGTTGGTCTGCAGCGTGTTCTGCATCATGAACAGGCCGAAGCCTGCGACCAGGCTGGCCAGCGGCGCCAGCCCGGCATAAGGGGTGAAGGCCAGCCCGCATGCGCCGATGGACAGCGCGGCGGCGCCCGTCAGCACCAGGCCGCGCTCGCCCAGCCAGGGGATCAGCCGCCGCGCGCCGACCATGTAGAGCACGCCGCCAACCCCGGCCAGCGCCACGCTGGCACCGGAAGCAGCCAGCGACATGCCCAGCCGGGCGTGCAGGTGCGAGGCCCAGATGGCCATGACGCCGAAGGCCAGCGCGCCCTGGGCCACCGAGGTCAGCAGCACGGCGCGGGCGTGCGGGCGCCGCAGGATGACGAGCAGCTGCGCGCCGAAGGGCTGGCGCGTGGCAGGCGCACCCGCCAGGCCCGCCATGTGGTGCGGCCGCAGGCGCTGCTGCCGCCAGTCGCGCCACTGCAGCGCGCCGACCACGCCGAACAGGGCGGTCAGGAACCAGAAGGCCCAGCGCCAGCCGAACCAGTCGGTGAACAGGCCGCCCAGCAGCTGGCCGCTGACCAGCCCCAGCGTGGAACCCAGGCCCAGCAGCGCCAGCGTTTCCTGGCGCTTCTCATAGCTGACCGCATCGCCGACCCAGGCCAGCGCCATCGGGATCATGGCCGCGGCCGCCACGGCCACCAGCACGCGCCCCAGCACCAGCATGGCCAGGTCCGGCGCCAACGCCGAGACCACGCTGCCGACGCTGCAGGCCAGCGTGCACAGCGAGATCAGCTTGAACTTGCCGAAGCGGTCGCCCAGCGGTCCGTAGAACAGCAATGCCACGCCGTAGGCGATCGCGAAGAACGAGACCACCTGCGCGGCCTGCGCCAGCGAGACCGAGAACTCCTGCGCCAGCGCGGGCAGCATGGCGTCGCAGATGCGCTGCACCGACATGCTGGAGAAGTTGGACAGCGACAGCAGCAGGATGGAGCGCCGCAGCGCGGGTGTGATGGCGTGGGAATCTGGCATAGGGAGCGCGCCACGGCGCACCGGAGCCCCCGCGCGGCGGGCCGGATTTTAGGAGCGCGCGCCGGGGACGGCCGGCACCTCGACGAGCAGCCCCACGCCGCGGCCGTGCAAGCCCTCGGCAACCCGCACGCTGCCGCCCAGGCGCAGCGCGGCCTGGCGCACGATGGCCAGGCCCAGGCCGGCGCCCGATTCCGCCTGGCCGGCGCCGCGGTAGAAGCGCTCGAACACGCGTTCGTGCTCGGCCGGCGCGATGCCCACGCCGTCGTCCTGCACGGCCAGCGACCAGCCGCCGGAGGCCAGGCCCGCGAGCGTGGCACGCACCTGGCTGCCCGCGCCGCTGTAGCGGACCGCGTTGTCCACGAGGTTGGTGGCGATCGAGCGCACGACCATGGGATCCGCAGGCCGGTGCAGGTGCTCGGCGCCTCCAGGGCCAGCTCGATGCGGCGCGCGCGTGCCGCCGGGAAAGCTTCGGCCAATGTCTCGCGCAGCAGCGCGGCCAGGTCTGCCGGTTCGGCCGGCGGCCGCTGTGCCTCGTCGAGCCGGGCCAACTCCAGCAGCTGCTGCGCCAGGTGGGCCGCGCGCAGCACGGCCTGTTCGAGCTGCGGTGCGGCCAACGCGCGTTCCCGCGCATCCTGCGAGCGCGCCAGCACGTGCGCCTGCGCGGCGACCACGGCCAGCGGCGTGCGCAGTTCGTGGGCCGCGTCCTGCACGAAGGCGCGCTCGCGCGCGAGCTTGTGGCGTGCACTGGCCAGCAGGTCGTCGAGCGAGTGCACCAGCGGCAGCAGCTCGCGGTGCCGCGCGTCGAAGCCGACCGGCTGCAGGTCGCCCACCGTGCGGCTGCGGATGCGGTCGGCCAATACCTGCAGCGGCCGCAGGCCGTTGCGCACGGACAGCCAGACGGCCAGCAGCACAATGGGAGAGGCCAGGAGCAGGTAGGGCAGCAGGTTGCGCGCGTTGTAGGCCAGGAAGTCCGACGTCATGCGCCGGGGCTCCGCGATCCGCAGCGTCCAGCGTCCCGCGCCGGCTTGAAAGATCCGGTGGGGCACGCCGTCGATGTCGGCGTGCGTGATCGGGTCCGCGGGGCGCGCTGCGTCGGCTGCGAAGCCCGGCGATGCGTAGACGGTCCGGCCGTCCCCATCGGCCAGCGCGAACCGGTAGTGGCCCGTGAACCGCTCGTCGTGCGCGCGCCGCTCGTTGATCCAGCGCGCCGAGGCCGCCAGCGTGACACGCGCCTGGTCCGCATCCTTGATGTCCGCCAGCGCGCCAGCCAACGCGTGGCCGAATTTCTGCAGGTTCGGGCCGGTCGCCAGCGCATGGCGGTTCAACGCGTAGTTGTAGCCCAGCAGCACCATCCACACCACGACGAACGCCAGCAGCACCGACCAGGTGCTGCGCCGTACCAGCGTGGGTTCGGCCAACCAGGCGACAAGGCGCTTCATGCCGACAGCACGTACCCGACCCCGCGCACGGTCTGGATCGCGTCGGGGCCGATCTTGCGGCGCAGGTTGGAGATGTGCACTTCCAGCGCGCTGAAGTCCAGCGGCTCGCCCAGCGGTTCGAGGCGCTGCGATAGCAGGCCCTTGGCCAGCACCGTGCCGGGTTCGCGCGCCAGCTCCAGCAGGATCTGGAATTCGCGCGGCGACAGCGGCACCGCCACGCCCTCGCGCGTGACGCGGCGCCGCCGCGGCTCGACGACCAGCGGCCCCAGCACCCAGCGTTCGCTGGCCTGGCGCGCCGCGCGGCGCAGCACGGCGCGGATGCGCGAGATCAGCTCCTCGGTGGCGAATGGCTTGACGACGAAGTCGTCGGCCCCGCCGTCCAGCCCCGCCAGCCGGTCGGCCACGGCCGAGCGCGCGGTGATGACGATGACCGGCACCAGCACGCCCTCGCGCCGCCAGCGCAGCAGGAGGTCGAGCCCGGAGCCGTCGGGCAAGGCCAGGTCCAGCAGCACGCAGTCCACGCTGGCGTCGACCTCGCGCGGCACGTCCACCGCCCGGCGCCGCCATTCGCTGCTGAGGCCTTCCACGCGCAGCGCGGACTGCAACGCGCGGCCCAGGTCCAGGTCGTCTTCGATGAGAAGCACATGCATCGCCACGATTGTGGCGCTGGGGCGCCGCGATCCGGCCCGTGCGGACCTGCATCTTTGGCAATCCTTAAGCCGCCCGCCGCTAGCATCTCCACCGCTCGACAAGAAGGAGAAGACGATGCGGAGCACATGGATGGTTTTGGCGTTGGCGGCCACGGCGCTGGCGGGTTGCACAGTCGCCCCCACGCACCCGGCGTTGCGCGAGGCGGCGCTGCCTGCCCTGGTCCCGGTGCGCGATTTCGTGGCCAACCGCCAATCCAGCGGCGGATACCGCGTTTCGCCCGATGGCCGCAAGATCGCCTGGTTCGGCACCGATGGCGTATCGCCGGCGGTGTGGATCAAGTCGCTGGACGCGGACGACGCCAAGGCCGTGCGCATGCGGGGACGCACGCTGCGCTGGAGCGCCGACAGCAGCATCCTGGCCATCGTGGCCGACCGTGGCGGCGACGAAGACATGCGCGTGCACGCCGTGGCGGCCGACGGCCCGTCCACCGAGGCGCTGGACCTGACGCCTTTCGCGCGCACCACGTCGCACATCGTCATGCCGGTGGACGGTACGGCGGACTTCGTCGTCAGCTCCAACCTGCGCGACAAGAAGGTCTTCGACCTGTACCGTATCGACGCGCGCACCGGCGCACGCACACTGCTGCAGACCAACCCGGGCAACGTGGGCTGGTGGGGCGTGGACCGCAAGGGCCGCACGCTGGCCCGGGTCACCCTCGATGGCACGCAGGGTCATCTGCAGCGGCCGGCGGCCGATGGCCAGCCTTGGCGCGATCTGGCGCAATGGAGCCGTTGGGACACCGTCATCCTGTTCGGCTTGCAGGAGGATGGCCGCCAGGCATGGGCGCTGTCCAATCGTGGCCGGGACAAGCTGGCGCTGGTGCGTTTCGACCTGGACACCGGGACCGAGGACATGGTCCATGCCGACCCCGACGTGGACCTGGACAGCGTGGTGCTGAGCCGCAAGACGCAACAGCCGCTGGTCATCCACGCGATGCCCGGCTATCCGGCCCGCCGCGTTCTGGACGACGCCCTCGCCCGCCGCCTGGACACACTGGCCGACGGCAAGCCGGCCGACGTGCAGATCGCAAGCATGGACGACAGCGAAACCGTGTTCGTCGCCACCGTGACCACGGACCGTGGCAGCCGCAGCTACCTGCTGCGCGGCGACCAGCCGGCGCAGCTGCTCGGCGAGAGCAGCCTGAGCATGGTCGACACGGAGCTGGCGTCCACCCGGCCCATCACCGTGACCAGCCGCGATGGCCTCGCGCTGCACGGCTATCTCACGTTGCCGCCCGGCGTGGCCCCACGCCAACTGCCCATGGCGTTGCTGGTGCACGGCGGCCCGTGGCAGCGCGACCGCTGGGGCAACGGTGCGACGAACCGCGCGCTGCAGCAGTTCCTGGCCAACCGCGGCTATGCGGTGCTGCAACTGAACTACCGCGGCTCCAGCGGCTACGGCCGCGCCTTCATGGAGAAAGCGATCGGCGAGTTCGCCGGGCGGATGCACGACGACCTGGTCGACGGCGTGCGCTGGGCCGTGGACGCCGGCGTGGCAGACCCGGGCCGCGTGGCCATCTACGGCGCCAGCTACGGTGGGTATTCCGCGCTGGTCGGCGCCACGTTCACGCCCGAAGTGTTTGCCTGCGCGGTCGACGTGGTCGGCATGAGCGACCTGGGCAGCCTGCTGCAGAACGCGCCGCCGTACTGGGAGCTTGGCAAGCCCTGGTGGGTGCGCTTCGTCGGCGATCCAGATCGCCCGGAAGACCTGCAGCGCATGCGCGACAAGTCGCCGCTGTACCGCGCAGACCGGGCCACCCGCCCCATCCTCATCATGCACGGCGTCAACGACGCGCGGGTCAAGCTGGACCAGTCCGAGCGCATGGTGGCCGCGCTGCGCGCGGCCGGCAAGCCGGTCGAGTACCTGACGTTCCAGGGCGATGGCCACGGCAACCAGAAATGGAACAACAACCTGGCGATGTACCGCAAGACGGAGGACTTCCTCGCCAGTTGCCTGGGCGGGCGCAGCAGCGGGTTCGATTACTACCAGCTGGGGGCTTGGCTGTTTTGAGCCAACACACGATGGACCCATTGCTTGCAACGCGCCTTCTCGAACCGGCGTTCCTGTCGAAACACATCGAACGCAAACGCCAGACCGATGGCGCGAGACTGCTGTCGTCGTGCATCCGCGACGTCGATGCTCCCGGCTACCTGTCAGACCTGGTCGGCGTGACGCTGACGTGGGACCCGCCGACCGGCGCGCCCACGCGCGCCATCCTGAAGGTGTCACATGCCGGCTTCGGCCAGCTGGAATGGCCGTTCTACGACAACATCGCGCAACACCTGGACTGCGCTTCGATTCCCACGGTATTTGCCGGCGGCATCGACGAGCCAACCGGGCGCACATGGCTGCTGATGGAAGACCTGTCCGCATCGCACGAACGGCCCAGCCAGGCGCCGTTGCCACCGACGCTCGCGCGCAGCACCAGCATCGTCGAAGCATTGGCACGCTTCCATGCAGCCGGACAAAAGACAGACAGCTGGCAAGCCACCTGCCCCTCGCTTTCGGATCGGCTTCGGACGTCGGCTTGGCTCGATGCGGCATGCGAGCGCCTGTTCACGGAGGCGGGCGACGCCTTGGCCCCGGGCACGCGAGAGACCTATGCGCGCTTCCTGTCCAGGTACCCGTCTCTTGTCGATCGGGCTGCGTCGATGCAGGGCATCACGCTCGTCCATGGCGATGCGCACGTGTGGAACTGGATGCTGCCGCGCGCAGGCATTCCTGGGACACCGAAGCTCATCGACTGGGACGCCTGGCAACGGGGTCCGGGAGTTTGGGACCTTGCGTACATGATGGCCCTGCAATGGGATCGCGGGGTTCGCCAGCGCTTCGAGAACCACCTGCTGGACCGGTACCACGCCGCGGCCGCTGCCTGCGACATGCCCGGCTGCTCGCGCCAAGCGCTCCAGGACGACTACCGCCTCGCGGTGTTGCTCCATCTGCGCACGCCACTGGCGCGTTTTGAACGGGGCATGTCCGCTTACGTCTGGTGGCCGCAACTGACCCGGACCGTGCAGGCCGTCGAAGACTTGCGCTGCCTGGAGTTGCTGGCCTGAACGGCTGGAAGAGCGAGATGGTCACCCATCGCACAACCGTGCCCGATTTCGAGATCTACACCCCCACGGCCGAGGAAGTCCATTCCGGCGAATTGGGCCGCCGCATGCGGCAGTTCAACTACCGCGTCATCGGCGAGTATGGCCAGACGCAGCCGATCTGGGTCAGCGCGAAGAATGCCGGCGGCGAGCTCGTCGGCGGATTGCGGGGATTCGTGTTCCTGCACTGGCTCACTGTCGAACTGCTCTTCGTGGACGAGGCGGCGCGGCACCAGGGCCTGGGCCGCCGCTTGCTCGCAACCGCAGAACGCCAAGCAATCGACATGGGCGCCCGCCATGCAACGCTGACCACCTTCGCATGGCAAGCCCGTGCCTTCTACGTGCGGCAAGGCTACGAGGAGTTCGGACGCATCGACGACTATGTCCAGGGCCACTACCTGGCCCACATGAAGAAGACGCTGGCGCCGTAGCCGCAGCGCGCGGAGCGGGCGTGCCCCCGGTCACATGGCGAATGACCGCTCTGGCCCGTGGCAGCCGCGGATCACGCGACCTTGCTGAAGTACTCGAAGTTCGCACCGACGCGAACAAGGTAGAACCCGTCGCCCTTGTACAAGGTCAACTCGGGCAACGCGGATGCGTCCTCGAACGTGAGGGTGGTGCTGCTGGCGGTGTGGCGCGCGACACGGAAGGGATAGGTCTCCCGATGCTCCATGTCGTTGGTCCGGGAGACCACAGTGAACTTCCCGGGAGAGATCACGTGCGTCATGTGGCCGAACATGCTGGCGATCCTCGCCAGGTTCTCTTGGGTCGGCCGCTTGCCCTGGAAGGTGAAATGCGCCATGGACCGTTCGACGTCCGAACGCCATTCGCCGTAGATCCAGGCCCACGCCGGCGTTGCCGGTCGGGCATCGGCCGCGCTGGCGGCGAATCCGGCAGTCCCCAAGGCTGCAAGCAGCACGTCTCTTCGCTTCATCATTGACCGGCGTCCCATCCAGACGCAGTTCGGCGTCTCGGGCAGGACGTCGCGCACGCCGGCCGCGGTGGTCCCGACTGTAGGGCACCGCGTCACGCCGCCACGAAGATCCCATGCAGCCCCATCGGCATCACGCGCGGCAGCACGCCTTGCGCGATGGGGCCGTCCGCCAGGTGCTGCGCGTCGAACACCGACAGCAGCATGGCGCGCCGCTGCAGATCCAGCGCGGTGCCCAGCACCCAGCCATGCCCTTCGGGCCTGCCTTCGCGCGGCACGAACAGGTGCTCCTCGACCAGCACCTCGGTGCCGTAGCGGTAGCGGTCGGCGCGGCCCGTCTGCAGGTCGATGCGGGTGACCGCGTCGAAGCCCGGCCGCGGGCCGGCGGCCACGCGCTCGGCCACCAGCACGTGGCGCGTGCGCTGGCCGACGAAGCGCGGGTCCACGCGCGGGAACTCGGCCGCATGCGGCAGCAGTTCCTGGCGCGCCTGGCCGGATTGCAGGTCCAGCGTGACGAGCGCCATCGCGGCCTGATCGGCGCTTTGGTACCGGCCGCGCATCAGGTCCTGCAGACCCTGGGTCGCCCACCAGGCGTCGGGAGAGCGGATGTAGTCCAGCTGGATGACCCCGCGGCGGGCGTCCTCCCATGCGTTGCCGATGTGGAACACGAAGCCGGCGGGCAGCATGAACCAGCGCGGCGCATCGAGCCGGTCCTTGGGCAGCACCAGCACACGCATGCCCATCTCGGGCCGCCAGACGTGGCTGGCCACGAAGGTCTGGCCCGCGCGCATGCGCTCCAGGTCGAACACCAGGGGCGGCAGCAGGAACACCAGGTGCCGCTCGGTCACTGCGAAGTCGTGGACCATGGCGATGTCGGGCACCTGCAGGCTGGCCGTGCGGACATCGCGGCCGTCGGGCGACACGTGGTAGATGGAGAGCACGCCCGCGGCGCTGCTGACGCCGAAGTTCCACAGGCTGCCATCGCGCCCGATGCGCGGGTGCGCGGAGAACGGCATGCCGGCGTACTCGGGCGTCCAGGTCTTGAGGCCGCGTGTCTCCAGGGTCTGCGCGTCGATGCGCGTGGCGGAACCGCCCTCCCACAAGGCCAGCAGTTCGCCGCCGTGGGACACCACGCTGGTGTTGGCGACGTTGAGCGCATCGGCCGAGCGGATGGGCTCTGCCGCCGGCGGGTTGGTGCCGAAGGCAGCACGCACCGGTCGGCCGGCTGCACTGTCCGCCAGGAATTTGCCGGTCCGTACGAAGCGGCCGCTGTGCACAGCGCCCTGGGGGCCCAACCGGTATTGCTGCAACATGCCGTCGCCGTCGAACCAGTGGTGGTAGCGCTCGCCCCCCAGTACATGGCGCGCCGCGCCGTTGCGGTAGAACGATCCGTACAGCGCGGGCGGAATGCGACCGCGCATCTCCAGGGGCATGGGCGCGGCGTCGGCCTGCAGGCCCTCGAAGCCCATCTGCCAGGGCTGTTGGGTGCGGCGCGCGTCGAACGCGGCCTGCCAGGCATCGGGCGCCTCGGCGGCGCGGGCGGGCGCATCGCCCAGCGCCAACAGGCCGGCGGCGCCCAACAGGGAACGGGCAAAGGCACGGCGGTCCATCACGATCCTCCTCAGCGCAGCTGGATGGTGATCGTGGTGTCGGCCTGCACATCCACTGCTGCGTCATCGAACGCGGGCGGCCCCATGCGACCCTGCGCGTCACGGCTGAAGCCATAGGGCTCGATCGGCATGCCGATCGGGTTGGTGTCCAGCTTGGCATTGCCGTTCTCGTCGTGGTAGACGGACAGTGCATGACGGCCGGGCGCCAGGCCGCGGAAGAACAGGACGGTCTTGTCCGTTGCCGGCACGAACTGGCCCTGCACGGCCTGTCCGGGCTTGAGCCAGCCGGTCGCGCTGGTGAACAGCGCGCCGGCGACGCTGCCCTGCGGCGAGCGCGCGCCGGACACTTCGACGGTCAGGTTGGCGGCGTGGGCGGTACCGACAGCCAGCGCCAGGAAGGCAGCGGCGGCGGCGCGAGGAACAGGGCGGGAGAGAACGGGCATCGCGGGGCTCCAGACGGTGAAGGGATCGAAAGCGGCAGTTGCTTTCGATGCATTCACTGTAGGAACGGCGCGCCCGGGGTGCGAGCGGATTGCGACGGAACGCCGTGGCTGCGGCGTGAAATGCGGATGCTGCGCGCGAGCGGTGGCTCAGAGCCTGCCCAGCAGCAGGTACTCCATCAGCGCCTTCTGCACGTGCATGCGGTTCTCCGCCTCTTCCCACACCACCGACTGCGGCCCGTCGATGACCTCGGCCTGCACCTCCTCGCCGCGGTGCGCGGGCAGGCAGTGCATGAACAGTGCATCGGGCTTGGCGACCTTCATCATGTCCTCGTCCACGCACCAGTCGGCGAAGGCCTTCTTGCGCGCCTCGTTCTCGGCCTCGTAGCCCATGCTGGTCCAGACGTCCGTGGTCACGAGGTCGGCGCCGGCGCAGGCGGCCATCGGGTCCTGGAAGACCTGGTAGCTGTCGTTCGACCGCAGTCCGGCGATGGACTGGTCGACCTCGTAACCGCTGGGCGTGCTGACATGGACCTTGAAGCCCAGGATCTCGCTGGCCTGCAGCCAGGTGTTGGCCATGTTGTTGCCGTCGCCCACCCAGGCCACCGTCTTGCCGGCAATCGAGCCGCGGTGCTCGATGAAGGTGAAGATGTCGGCCAGGATCTGGCAGGGGTGGAACTCGTTGGTCAGGCCGTTGATGACGGGCACGCGCGAGTGCGCGGCGAAGCTGTCGATCTTGTCCTGGCCGTAGGTACGGATCATCACCAGGTCGACCATGCGGCTGATGACCTTGGCGCTGTCCTCGATGGGCTCGGCGCGGCCCAGCTGGCTGTCGCCCGTGGTCAGGTGGACCACGCTGCCGCCGAGCTGGTACATGCCGGCCTCGAAGCTCACGCGCGTGCGGGTGCTGGCCTTCTCGAAGATCATGGCCAGCGTGCGGTCCACGAGCGGGTGGTGCTTCTCGTAGGCCTTGAACTTGCGCTTGATGAGCGCGGCGCGCTCGAACAGGTAGGCGTACTCGGCCGCGTCGAAGTCGCTGAACTGCAGGTAGTGCTTGATGCTCATGCAGCCACCGGCTCGGCCAGGAACTCTTTCACCAGCGGCACGAGGATGCCGACGATCTCGTCGGCCTCGGCCTGCGACAGGATCAGCGAAGGCACCATGCGGATCACCGAATCGGCCGTCACGCTGAGCAGCAGGCCCCGCTCGGCCGCGCGCGCGGTGAGCACGCCGCAGGGCCGGGTGAGTTCCACGCCGAGCATGAGGCCCTGGCCGCGGATCTCCTTGAAGCCGTCGAGCCCCTCGAAGGCCTGCAGCAGCGATTGCTTGAGATGCGCGCCGACCTTGGCGGCGTTCTCCAGCAAGCCCTCTTCTTCCATGATGCGGATGGTCTCGATGCCCGCGCGCATGGCCAGCGGGTTGCCGCCGAAGGTGGTGCCGTGGTTGCCGGGGCCGAAGATGCCGGCGGCCTTGGGGCCGGCCACCACGGCGCCGATGGGCACGCCCGAGCCCAGGCCCTTGGCCAGCGGCATCACGTCGGGCACGATGCCGGCCCACTGGTGCGCGAACCACTTGCCGGTGCGGCCCATGCCGCATTGCACCTCGTCGATCATGAGCAGCCAGTCGCGTTCGTCGCAGAGCTGGCGCACCTGCTGCAGGTATTCGACGCGCATCGGGTTCACGCCGCCCTCGCCCTGGATGGTCTCGAAGAACACGGCGACCACGTTGGGATTGCCTTCGGTCTTGGCCTTGAGCGCGGCGATGTCGTTGAGCGGCACGCGGATGAAGCCCTCGACCAGCGGGCCGAAGCCCTGCTGCACCTTGGTGTTGCCGGTGGCCGAGAGCGTGGCGATGCTGCGGCCATGGAAGGCCTTCTCGTAGACGACGATCTCGGGCTTGTCGATGCCCTTGTCGTGGCCGAACTTGCGCGCCAGCTTGATGGCGGCCTCGTTGGCTTCCAGGCCCGTGCAGCAGAAGAAGGCGTTGGTCATGCCGGCCAGCTCGGTCAGCTTGGCCGCGAGCTTCTCCTGGCCGGGCACGTGGTAGTAGTTGGAGCTGTGGATGATCTTGGTGATCTGGTCCTGCAGCGCCGGCACCAGCTTGGGGTGGTTGTGGCCCAGCGTGTTGACGGCGATGCCGCCCAGCGCATCGATGTACTGCTTGCCATTGGTGTCCCACACGCGCACGCCCTGGCCATGCGACAGCGCAATCGGCACGCGGCCGTAGGTGTTCATGACGTGGGGGGAAGTGGGCTCTACGGCAGCGGTCATGGTGCTGATCTCTCCAGGAACAGGGGGCGGAACACGGGGGATTCAGCAAGACCGGCGCCTCGTCGGCATATCACCGGAGTCCGCTGAACGGCGATTCTAGGGGCTGCAATTGCTCGCTTTTTTGACAATTGCGCATCACAGCCATGCGCCCGGCGACAAGGCCAAGACAGGCGGCTCGGCTAAACTCTGGTGCACCGCAGCATGACAACGGCACCGTTCTTGCTGCAAATTCTGCGCAATGCCGCGCCCCAGCGCCTTCTTCTCCACCAATCCGATCAGATGACCCCGCCCCCGTCCAAGGAAGTCTTCATCCAGGGCATCACCCACGACGGCAGGACCTTCCGCCCCAGCGACTGGGCCGAGCGGCTGGCCGGGGTGCTGAGCCAGTTCCGGCCAGGCGGGCCACAGCCGGGCAGCCACCTGGGCTACTCGCCGTGGTGCGTTCCGACCACGGTGAACGGCGTCAAGTGCGTGATCGTGCACCACGACCTGCGCGACTACGACGTGATGGCCTGGGACTTCGCGATGAACTTCGCGCGCGACAACGAACTGCAGGTGGCACAGGCCTGCCTGGTGCCGGAGCCGCCCAAGCGCTGAACGCACGCGGTCCGACAGCCGCGATCGATGGCCCAAGAAAAAACCGCCCGAAGGCGGTTTCTCTTTTTCTTTGCTGGCAGCGCACCCGGTCAAACGGCGGGTTGCACGTGCAACCCGGGCGGGTTGGCTAGTTTAGGCTGCGGCCGGGGCAGTGGCCAGGGCCTTGACCTTGGCGGCCAGGCGGCTCTTGTCGCGCGCGGCCTTGTTCTTGTGGAAGATGCCCTTGTCGGCGACGGTGTCGACCACGGATTGCATCTTGCCGAACAGTTCGGTGGCCTTCGCCTTGTCGCCGGAGGCAACGGCCTTCTCGACGTTCTTGACGAAAGTGCGGTACTTGGAACGCAGCGAGGTGTTTGCGGCGTTGATCTTGACGTCCTGGCGGACGCGCTTGCGGCCCGACGCCAGGCGCGGGTTCTTCTTCTTGGGCTTGGTTGCCATGGTATGTATTCCTTAAGGGCTTGAGGATGTTGCCAGCAAAGCCCGCCAGTATAGCAGCGCGGTCAGGTCCCGGCTTGCCACGCAGGCGCCGCCCTGCCCGCTGGCTACACTCGCGCCGGTGAGTCTCCTCAAATCCGCCTCCACGGTCTCGCTGCTGACGCTCGCGTCGCGCATCACCGGCCTGGGCCGCGAACTGCTGATGGCATCGCTGTTCGGCGCCAGCGCCATGACCGATGCCTTCAACGTCGCCTTCCGCATCCCCAACCTGTTCCGGCGCCTGTTCGGCGAGGGTGCGTTCAGCCAAGCCTTCGTGCCGGTGCTGGCGGCCAGCAAGGCCCAGCACGGCGAGGCCGCCACCAAGCAGTTGATCGACCACGTGGCCAGCGTGCTGTCCGCCGTCCTGGTGCTGGTGTGCCTGGCCGGCGTGCTGGGGGCACCCTGGCTGGTCTGGGCGCTGGCCGCCGGCCTGCAGCAGGATGCCGCCGGCTTCGATGCGGCCGTTGCCATGACGCGCTGGATGTTCCCCTACATCGGCTGCATGTCGCTGGTGGCGCTGGCCTCGGGCATCCTGAACACCTGGAAGCGCTTCGCCGTGCCGGCCGTCACGCCGGTGCTGTTGAACCTGGCGATGATGGGCTCGGCCTGGCTGGGTGCGCCCTGGCTGGCGGCGCGCGGCATCGAGCCCATCTACGCCATGGCCGGCGGTGTCATGCTGGGCGGCCTGCTGCAGCTCGGTGTGCAGGTGCCGGCCCTGGCCGGCATGGGCTTGCTGCCGCGCGTGCGGCTGGGCCTGGCCGGCCTGCGCGAGGCCTGGGCCGATCCGGGCACGCGGCGCATCGCCAAGCTCATGGGGCCGGCGCTGCTGGGCGTGGGCGTGGCGCACGTGTCGATCATGATCAACACCCAGATCGCATCGCACCTGGCGCCCGGCAGCGTCAGCTGGCTCGGCTATGCCGACCGGCTCATGGAGTTCCCCACCGCGTTGCTGGGCGTGGCGCTGGGCGTGGTGCTGATGCCGCAGCTCAGCGGCGCCCACGCAGCCGGCGACACGGTGCGCTATTCAGCCATGCTGGACTGGGGCCTGCGCCTGGTGGTGCTGATGGCCGTGCCCAGCGCCGTGGCGTTGCTGACCTTCGCCGTGCCGCTGGTGGCCACCATCTACCACCACGGCGCGTTTCGCGAGGAAGACGTGCGCCAGACCAGCCTGGCGCTCATGGGCTATGGCGCCGGCCTGTTCGGCTTGGTGGCGATCAAGGTGCTGGCGCCGGGCTTCTACGCGCGCCAGGACGTGCGCACCCCGGTGAAGATCGCGCTGGTGGTGCTGGTCTGCACGCAGCTGCTGAACTTCGCCCTGGTGCCGACGCTGCAGCATGCCGGGCTGGCGCTGTCGGTCGGCCTGGGCGCCACGCTGAACGCGGCGCTGCTGCTGGTCGGCCTGCTGCGCCGCGGCAGCTACCAGCCCTCGCCGGGCTGGGGGCGTTTCCTGCTGCAGGTGGTGGCGGCCAGCGCGCTGCTGGCGATCTTCCTGATCTGGGTGTCGCGCGCCTATCCCTGGACGCAGGTCGGCCATGGCTGGCTGCGCATGGGCGGCATGGCGCTGGCGCTGGCTGCCTCGGGCCTGGTGTATTTCGGCGCGGCCTGGGCCGCCGGCATCAAGCTCCAGCGCATGCTGCGCCACGGCATCTGAGGCCATCCGGCCCTGGCTTGACGCGCCCTGGCCCGTCCATTACAAAGAACCGATGCCGCCCCGCTATTCGATCCCGACACCGCTGGACTATTTCGCCACCCTGGTCCAGAGCGATGAGCAGTTCCCGCTGCTCGAAGCCTGTGCCAGCCTGGCCCAGGACGAGTATCCCGAGCTGGACGTGCACCAGGTGCTGGGCGACATGGACCAGCTGCAGGCGCGCCTGCAGCGCCGCCTGGCGGCCGACGCGCCGCCGCTGCACCGCCTGCGCATGCTGAACCAGTTCTTCTACCGCGAGCTGGGTTTCGGCGGCAACGTCAACAACTACTACGACCCCGACAACAGCTACCTCAACGCCGTGCTGCGCACGCGCATGGGCATCCCGATCTCGCTGGCCGTGCTGTGGATGGAACTGGCCCAGGGCCTGCACCTGCAGGTGCGCGGCATCAACTTCCCGGGCCACTTCCTGGTCAAGGTCAACCTGCCCAAGGGCCAGGTGGTGATCGACCCCTTCGTCGGCCAGTCGCTGAGCCGCGAGGAACTGGTCGAGCGCCTGGCGCCCTACAAGCAGCAGCAACAGGCCGAGCATGGCGAAGACTTCGACGTGCCGCTGGGCCTGTACCTGCAGTCGGCCAAGCCGCGCGACATCCTGGCGCGCATGCTGCGCAACCTGAAGGAAATCCACCGCAGCCAGTCGGACGCGCAGCGCCTGCTGGCGGTGCAGAACCGGCTCGTGGTGTTGCTGCCCGAGGCCTGGTCCGAGTACCGCGACCGCGGCCTGACGCATGCCGACCTGGGCAACACCGACGAGGCCGTGCTGGACCTGGAGAAATACCTGGTCTGCGCCGACGAGGCGCAGGACACGGCCGTCATCGCCGACCGCGTGTCTGCGCTGCGGCGCGCGCAGCATTAGCCTGCGTCAGATCATCGGCGTCACGGCGCCGTCCATGGCCAGGATCGCGCCTGTGATGTAGCTGGCGCGTGCCGATGCCAGGAACAGCACCGCATCCGCGATCTCGGCCGGCTCGGCGATGCGGCCCAGCGGCAGGCGCGCAGTGGCACGGCGCAAGGCCTCGTCCGTGTCGATGCCCTGCAGCCGCGCATCGGCCGCCATCCCCTCCTTGAGCCTTTCCGTGAGCGTGAGCCCGGGGTTCACCGCATTCACGCGCACGCCACGCGCGGCGTAGGCCGCCGCCATGCCGGCCGAGACCAGCATCAGCGCCGCATTGGCCGCGCCGCCCGGCATGTGGATGGGGCTGGCCACCTTGCCGCCCGCACCGACCACGTTGACGATGGCGCCGCCGCCGCGCTCGGCCATGCGCTTGACCAGCGGGTCCAGCATGTGGATGTAGCTGAAGTACTTGGCGTCCATGGCGTCGTGCCAGGCCTGCGGCGTGAGTTCGTCGGGCGGCGTGCGCTTTGCAGCCCCCGCAGAATTCACGAGCACCTGCACGGCGCCGGCCTGCTGCTCGATGGCGTCGAGCGCGGCCAGCGCCGCAGCCGCATCGCGCAGGTCCGCGGCATGCGTCTGCACGCGCGTGGCGGCATCGGCGAAGTCGGCCCGCAGATCCATCGCGGCGCGCTCCAGGTTGCCGGCATCGCGCGAGACCAGGCTCACGCGCGCGCCCTCGCGCAGGAAGGCCTGGGCGCAGGCCAGGCCGATGCCCTTGCTGCCGCCCGTGATCAAGACATGCTGGCCGGTCAACTGCAGATCCATGGATGTACTCCGGTGAAGTGAAAGGCGCTACGCGCCGGACAGGAAGATTTCCTGCAGGTCGCTGAGGAAGTCGAACCCCTTCTCGCTGGGCCGCACGCGCGCGGCGTCGCGCAGCAGCAGGCCGCGCCGCTCGCCTTCGGCCAGCCCCGCCGCAATGCTGGACAGCGGCAGCCCGGTGCGCTCGGTGAAGTCCTGCAGCGCGAAGCCTTCGCGCAGCCGCAAGGCGTTGAGCATGAACTCGAACGGCAGGTCGGCGCGGCGCACGTCGTCGTCCTGCGCCAACGCGGCGCCGGCCAGGGCCTGCGCCATGTACAGGCCCGGCTCGCGCAGCCGCACCTGGCGCACCACGCGGTGCGCGAAGCTGAGCTTGCTGTGCGCGCCGGCGCCGATGCCGAGGTAGTCGCCGAACTGCCAGTAGTTGAGGTTGTGCACGCAGCGGTGGCCGGCGCGCGCATAGGCCGAGACCTCGTAGCGCTCCAGGCCCGCGCGGCCCGTGGCCTCGGTGATCTGGTCCAGCATCGCGTAGGCAGTGTCGTCCTCGGGCAGCACCGGCGGGTGCTTGGCGAAGAAGGTGTTGGGCTCGATGGTCAGGTGGTAGACCGACAGGTGCGGCGGCGCCAGCGCCAGCGCGGTGGCCAGGTCCTGCGCCAGCATCTCGGGCGTCTGGCCGGGCAGCGCGTACATCAGGTCCAGGTTGAAGGTGTCGAACGCCTGGCGCGCCTCTTCGAGCGCGGAGATGGCCTGGCGGCGGTCGTGCACGCGGCCCACGGCCTGCAGCAGCGCATCGTCGAAGCTTTGCACGCCCACCGACAGGCGCGTGACGCCGGCCGCGCGGTAGGCACGGAAACGGTCCTTCTCGAAAGTGCCGGGGTTGGCCTCCAGCGTGATCTCGCAATCGGCCTCCAGCCGCAGCCGCGCACGCACGTCGCCCAGCAGCCGGTCGATGGCCTGCGGCGAGAACAGGCTGGGCGTGCCGCCGCCGATGAAGATGCTGTGCACGGTGCGGCCCCAGACCAGCGGCAGCGCGGCCTCCAGGTCGGCGATCAGCGCATCGATGTAGCGCTGCTCGGGCAGCTCGGCGGGAGCGGCCACCTGGGTCACGGCGGGCGCATCGGCACCGGCCCAGCGCACCACCGCCTCGTCGCCGCGCACGGCGTGCGAGTTGAAATCGCAGTAGGGGCACTTGCGGATGCACCAGGGCAGGTGCAGGTACAGCGCCAGCGGCGGCTGGGCCTGCAGCTGCAGCAGGCCGGGCCGCGTGTAGGCCGTCAGTTCGCGCGGGCGCAGGCCGGACATCTAGAACCAGCGCTCGCGCATGAGGCGCAGCATCTCGCGCGCGGCCTGGCCGCGGTGGCTGTTGGCGTTCTTCACCTCGGCCGGCAGCTCGGCGAAGGTCTTGCCGAAGCTCTCGATCCACATCACCGGGTCGAAGCCGAAACCGCCCGCGCCCACCGGTGCCTCGGTGATGCGCCCCACCGCGCGGCCAACGGCGATCAGCGGCTCCGGGTCTTCCGGGCTGCGCACGGCCACGAGCGTGCTGACCAGCGCGGCGCGGCGGTTGGCCACGCCGCGCATCTGCTCGAGCAGCGCGCGCACGTTGTTGTCGTCGCCCTTGGCGTAGCCGAACTGCGTGGCGTAGTAGGCCGTGTCCACGCCCGGCAGGCCGCCGAAGGCATCGACGCACAGGCCCGCGTCGTCGGCCACCGCCGCCAGGCCGGTGTGGCGGGCGGCATTGCGGGCCTTGGCCAGCGCGTTCTCGACGAAGGTGCGGAACGGCTCCTCGGCCTCGGGCACGCCCAGTTCTCCCTGGGCCACCAGGTGCACGCCCAGTGGCGCGAACAGGGCCTGCAGCTCGGCCAGCTTGCCCTTGTTGTTGGACGCGAGGACCAGGTCCATGCCCGGCCTCAACCCGCCACGGCGGCCAAGGCAGCCGCTTGCAGCGCGATCAGTTCCTGGATGCCCTTGTCGGCCAGTTGCAGCAGCTGGTCCATCTCGGCGCGGGTGAAGGCCGCGCCCTCGGCCGTGCCCTGCACCTCGACGAAGTGGCCGGCGCCGGTCATGACCACGTTCATGTCGGTGTCGCAGGCAGAGTCTTCCACGTATTCGAGGTCCAGCAGCGGCGTGCCCTGGACGATGCCGACGGAGACCGCCGCCACCGGCTGCACGATGGGCGAGGCAGCCAGCTTGCCCTGGGCCATCAGCTTGCCGACGGCGTCCTGCGCGGCCACGAAGGCGCCAGTGATGGCCGCCGTGCGCGTGCCGCCGTCGGCCTGCAGCACGTCGCAATCGAGGTGGATGGTGCGCTCGCCCAGGCGGTTCAGATCGAACACCGCGCGCATGGAGCGGCCGATCAGCCGCTGGATCTCCTGCGTGCGGCCGGTCTGCTTGCCCTTGGCGGCTTCGCGGCTGCTGCGCGTGTGGGTGGCGCGCGGCAGCATGCCGTACTCCGCCGTGACCCAGCCCTCGCCGCTGCCCTTCTTGTGCGGCGGCACCTTCTCCTCGACCGAGGCCGTGCACAGCACGCGCGTCTGGCCGAACTCGATCAGCACCGAGCCCTCGGCATGGACGGTGAAGCCACGGGTGATGCGCACGGGACGCAGCTGGTCGGCGGCACGGCCGCCGGTTCTTGCAAATTCAGTCATGGGGCGATTGTCGCCAAGCGCGAAGGCCGCGCGCGCCGCACGGTCAGATCCGGCGGGCGGCCGTGCGGCGGATGGCCTCGTTGATCTCGGCGATGGAGCGGTCGATGGCGGCCTCGTCCAGCTCGGGCACGGCCGCCTTGGGGTCCACGCCCTGCACCGTGGCGGCGAACGCGTCGGCCGCCTGGCCGCGCGTGGAGACGAAAGCATCGGCGTTCTGCCACTCCAGCGCCAGCGCGGTCACGTTGTCGCTGCTCTCGCCGGCCGCGCGCAGCGCCTGTTCCACGAGCTCCGGCACCGCCTGCGCCACCGGCGCGGCGCTCAGCTGCGCGACGATGCGCTCGTCGCTCACGCTGGACCACAAGCCATCGGAGCACAGCAGCAGCTTGTCGCCGCGCTGCAGCGGCAGCGGCCCCGTCACCTGGTATTCCGGCGCCACGGGCGAGCCCAGGCAGGTGTACAGCACATTGCGGCTGACCCGGCCCGCGCGGGCCATGTCGGGCGGCATCTGTTCGAGATAGGAATGGTCGCGCGTGCGCGCCAGCAACGCGCCGCCGCGCACCAGGTACAGCCGCGAATCGCCGCAATGCACCCAGGTCACGCTGTCGCCCTGCACCACGGCGGCCACCAGCGTGGTGCGCGGCTTGTCGGCCAGGCCACGCTCTTCGCCGTAGCGCAGGATGCGCCGGTGCGACGCCAGCAGCGCATGCACCAGGAAATCGCCCGCCTGCGCCAGCTGCGGCGTGGCCTGCTGCTGGTGCAGCGACGAGACCGTCTGCACCGCGAGCTGGGCCGCGGCCTCGCCCTCGGGATGGCCGCCCATGCCATCCGCCAGCACGAACAGGCCGGACTCCCGCGTGTAGCAGTAGCCCATGCGGTCCTCGTTCTTCGCCCGGCCACCGCGGCGGCTGACCTGGAAGACCGAAAACCTCATCGAGAGGTCTTGTCGTTCGACCCGGCGGGCGTTGCACCGCCCTTCTTGCCGTCCGACACCAGCGTGTCGAACTGCATCCGGATCTTCTCGCCCACGGACAGCTTGGTGTAGCGGCGCTCGCCCTCGCGGCTGAGCTCCTTCTGCAAGGAGAACACCGATTGCGGACGCGACAGCGGATCCAGCGCCATGCACCACTCGACCACCTCGATCAGGTTGTCGGAGTACACCCCGCGCAGCCGCGACAGCGACATGGTGATGCGGTCCTTCTCGAGCCGCTGCGGCGCCTCGGCAGGCGGAAAGCCCAGCATGCAGGCGTAGATGCAGGCGCCGATGGCGTAGATGTCGGTCCACGGCCCCATGGTGGCGTCGCGGCGGTACATCTCGGGCGCTGCAAAGCCCGGCGTGTACATCGGCCGGATGAAGTTGCCTTCCTTGTTCAGCACCTCGCGCGCCGCGCCGAAGTCGATCAGCACGGCCTTGTCGTCGTCGGTGATGAAGATGTTGGCCGGCTTGATGTCCAGGTGCAGCATCTTGTGCTGGTGCACGATGCGCAGGCCGCGCAGCACCTCGTCGAACAGCGAGCGGATGGTCGACTCGCGGAATACCTTGGGCCGCTTCAACTCGCGCGAGGTGATGATGAAGTCCTGCAGGGTCGCCCCTTCCAGGTAGTTCATGACCATGTAGACGGTCTCGTTCTCGCGGAAGAAGTTCAGCACGCTGACCACCGACGGGTGCGCGATCTGCGCGAGCGAGCGGCCTTCCTCGAAGAAGCTCTTGAGGCCCAAGCGGTACAGCGACAGCTTCTCGGGCGGCACCTTGGGCAAGGTCTCGCCAGGGTCGCGCGAAGCGAGCGAGGACGGCAGGTACTCCTTGACCGCCACATGGTTGCCCTCGCCGTCGATGGCGAGGTACACCATGCCGAAGCCACCCGACGAGAGCCTGCGCACGACCCGGTAGCCACCGATGACGGTCTCGGGCCGCAACGGCGCCGGCTTGCTCTTGGTCATGGAAGGGGCTGCAATCGTCGCGAGTGGTGGAAGCCGTTATTCTCTGGCCTTTGCAACGACCAGAAACGTTCTCATGCCAGTCTACAGCATGACCGGTTACGCAAGCGCCCAGCAAAGTGGCGCCAGTAACACTGCGGAACACGACGCCAAAAGCGCCCCGTCCCGCCGCCTTGGCATCGAGATCCGCGCCGTCAACAGCCGCTTCCTCGACCTCGCGTTCCGCCTGCCCGACGAGCTGCGCCAGCAGGAGCCCGCGCTGCGCGAACTGCTGACGGCCAAGCTCAAGCGCGGCAAGGTCGAGCTGCGCGCGTCCATCGACAGCATCGACGCGGGCAGCGTGCCCGAACCCACGCCGCGGCTGCTGCAGCGCCTCAACGGCGTGCAGGACCAGGTGCGCTCCTGGCTGCCGAACGCCACCCCGCTGTCGGTGGCCGAGGTGATCCGGCTGTCTTCCGCCGAACAGCATGGCACGGGCGAACTCGACGAGCAGGTGCTGCCGCTGGCCGAGAAGGTGCTCAAGGAACTGCTGGCCGCGCGCCAGCGCGAAGGCGCCCGCCTCGCGGCGATGCTGAACGAGCGCCTGGGCCAGCTGCGGGCCCTGGCGGCGCAGGCCCTGCCGCTGGTGCCGCAGCTCGTGGAACAGCAGCGCCAGCGCTTCCTGGACCGCTGGAAGGACGCCATGGCCCTGGCCGATGGCGCCACCCTGCCCGAAGCCGCGCAGGACCGCGCGCTGAGCGAAGCCACGGCTTTCGCGATCCGCATCGACGTGGCCGAGGAGATCACCCGGCTGGACTCGCACCTCGACGAGATCGAGCGCCTGCTCAAGAAGGGCGGCGAACTCGGCAAGCGGCTCGACTTCCTGATCCAGGAACTGCACCGCGAGGCCAACACGCTGGGTTCGAAGTCCGCGGCGCTCGAACTCACGCGCATCTCGGTGGACATGAAGGTGCTGATCGAGCAGATGCGCGAGCAGGTGCAGAACATCGAGTGACCGGCCCCCCCCCGACTTGTCCATGGACACCGTGGGCAAGCCTGTGGACAACCGCGTGGGAAGCGTCCGGAATCCTTGCCCGGCGCGGGCTGCGGCGCGGTGCCTGCAAAACAGGCAGGCCAGGCCGGCGGCCTCAGGTGCGCAGCTTGCGGCCCAGCAGCTGCGCCACCTTGGCCGTCTTGGCCTGCAGCCGACCGGCCGGGCCCTCGCGCCAGTCCACCTTGAGGTGCAGGCCAATCCGGCTGCAGCCAACCTCGCGCAGATGGTCGAAGCAGGCCTTCACGACGGCGAAGGTCTCGTCCCATTCGCCTTCGAGGATGGTGCCCATGGGCGTGAGCTGGTAGGGCACGCCGCTTCGGTCGATGATGTCGATGATCTGGGCCACGTAGGCGCTCACGCTGTCGCCTTCGGCGCGCGGGGACATCTGGAATTCGAGCAGGACCATGGTGTTTCCTTGTTGGATGTTCAGGGGATGCCGGCCAGGCCCTGCACGCGCAGCGCCTGCGCCAGCCGTTGCGGCCAGTCGCCCGGCGCCTGGCCCGCGCGCGATGCCTCGGCCGCCACACTGGTCAGTGCCTCGACGCGGTAGCGGCGCCTGCCAGCCGGCCCAGCCAGGCGCGCGGGCATAGCTGGCCGGCACGGCCCATCCCGGCACGCCCTGCCATAGGTGGGCCTGCGGTGCAACACCTTTGGCGACGGCCTGAGCCCAGTCGCGCTCTGCCGCGATGCCGTCGGCCAGCGGGTCGGCATGGTGGGTCAGAGTCGCGAAATGCGGCAAGGGCATGCGGCGATGCTACCCAGGCAGGCATCTGCCCCCTAGACTCACGCCGCTGCGGCCAGAGGCATGCGCGTGCCGGCCATGGCATTCCCACCACCAAGAGGAGACACGCATGCTGACACGCCGCCGACTGCTGGCCTGCCCCGCCATGGCCCTGCCGGGCCTTTCCCTGGCCGCCATGGGCCCCAACGACAAGTTCGACCTGCTGGTGCGCAACGCCAATGTGCTCGACCCGTCGCAGAACCTGTCGGGCCAGCGCGACGTGGGCATCCGCCACGGCCTGGTCGCCGCCGTGGAGGCTTCCATCGCCCCCGAGCGCGCGCAGCGCGTGCTGGACGCCGGCGGCAAGCTGGTCACGCCGGGCCTGATCGACCTGCACGCGCACAGCTACCCCTACGGCTCGGCCATCGGCATCCCGGCCGATGAACTCGTGGCACTGCAGGCCACGACCACCGTGGTCTCGGCCGGCGATGCGGGCGCCAACAACTTCGCGGCGTTCCGGCGCTTCATCGCACCGGGCTCGCGGACGCGGCAGTTCGCCTTCGTGCACATCGGCATCGTGGGCCTGGCCGGTTTTCCGGTGCCCGAGCTGTTCAACATCGACTACGCGCGGCCCGACGCCGCCGCGCGCGTGGTGGCCGAGAACGCCGACATGGTCCTGGGCGTGAAGGTGCGCATGAGCGAGAACGTGGTCGCACGCCACGGCCTGGAGCCGCTCAAGCGCGCGATCGCGGCCTGCGAGATGGCCGGCGTGCCGGCGCGCGTGATGGCGCACATCGGCGGCGTGTCCGAGAAGGCGCTGATGTCGCAGATCCTGGATGCGCTGCGCCCCGGCGATGTGCTCACGCACTGTTATTCGGGTGCCCGCAACAACGCTGGCGAGGGCACGAACATCGTGCAGGACGGCAAGCTGCTGCCGGCCGCGCTGGAGGCCAAGCGCCGCGGCGTGATCTTCGACATCGGCCACGGTGGCGGCAGCTTCGACTACACCATCGCCGAGGCCGCGATGGCCCAGGGCGCCATGCCCGACACGATCTCGTCGGACATCCACGCCTTCTCGGGCAACAGCCCGGGCATGCCCTACCTGCCCTGGGTCATGAGCAAGCTGGTCGGGCTGGGCCTGTCGCTGCCCGAGGTGGTGGCCATGTCCACGGCCGCGCCGGCGCGCGTGATCGGCCGCATCCCGAAGCACGGCACGCTGCAGGTCGGCGCACCGGCCGATCTGTCGTTCCTTGATCTGGTCGAGGGCCCGGTCGAGTTCGTCGACAGCATGGGCAACAAGCGCACCGGCAAGATGCACCTGAAGCCGGCCGGCACGGTGGTGGCCGGCGTGGCGTTCGGGCGGCCGTACCAGTCGCCGTTCAGCGTGCGGTGACGTTCAATCCGCCAGCTTGTAATCCTTGAACTGCTGCCGCAGCTGCGTCTTGAGCAGCTTGCCCGTCGCCGTGTGCGGCAGGCTGTCGACGAACACCACATCGTCCGGCATCCACCACTTGACGATGCGCTGGCCCAGGTGGTCCAGCACGCTCTGGCGGTCGACCTCGGCACCGGGGCGCTTGACCACCACCAGCAGCGGGCGCTCTTGCCACTTGGGGTGCGGCAGGCCGATGACAGCGGCCTCGGCCACGCCGGGGTGGCTCATGCAGGCGTTCTCGACGTCGATGGACGAGATCCACTCGCCGCCGGACTTGATCACGTCCTTGGCACGGTCCACCAGCTGCAGGAAGCCGTCGGTGTCGATGGTGGCCACGTCGCCGGTGCTGAAGTAACCCTCCTCGTCGATGGGCGAGCCGCCCTCGCCCTTGAAGTAGCCGCTGGCGATCCACGGGCCGCGCACGCGCAGGTGGCCGAAGGCCTCGCCATCCCACGGTTGGACCTTGCCTTCGTCGTCGACGATCTTGAGGTCCACGCCCCAGACGCCGCGGCCCTGCTTGAGCTTGACCTTGACCAGCTCTTCGCCGGACATGCTGTCGTGCTTGGGCAGCAGCTTGCTGATCACGCCGATGGGGCTGGTCTCGGTCATGCCCCAGCCCTGCGTGACCTCGACGCCGAACTGGTTCTCGAAGCGTTCCAGCATCGCGCGCGGCACGGCCGCACCGCCGATGCCCACACGCTGCATGCCGAGCTTCTTCGGGTCGATGTCGGGGTTGGCGTCCAGGTACTGGAACAGCATGAGCCAGACCGTGGGCACGCCCTGCGAGAAGGTGACCTTCTCGTCGCGCATGAGGGTGTAGACGCTCTGCCCGTCCAGGTGCGGGCCGGGCAGCACCAGCCGGCAGCCGACCATCGCGGCGGCGTACGGCGTGCCCCAGGCGTTGGCGTGGAACATCGGCACGATCAGCATCACGGTCTCGCGCGAGCTGATGCCGAAGGTGTCGGGCGCCAGTTCCATCAGCGTGTGCAGAATGGTGGAGCGGTGCGAGTACAGCACGCCCTTGGGGTTGCCCGTGGTGCCAGAGGTGTAGCACAGCGACGAGGCGGTACGCTCGTCGAATTCGGGCCAGGTGTAGGCATCGCTCTGGCCGCCGATCAGGTCTTCCCAGCAGTGCAGGTTGGGCACGTCGATCTTGGGCATGGCGTCCCGCGTGCACATGCAGACGAAGGCCTTGACGGTCTTGAACCTGGAGGCCAGCTTCTCCACCAGTGGCGCGAAGCTGGTGTCGAAGAACATCACCTGGTCTTCGGCATGGTTCACGATGTACTCGATCTGCTCGGGAAACAGCCGCGGGTTGACGGTGTGCAGCACGGCGCCCGAACCCGAGACGCCGAAGTACAGCGCCAGGTGGCGGTAACTGTTCCAGGCCAGCGTGCCGACGCGTTCGCCCTGCCCGACGCCCAACTGCTTCAGGGCGTTGGCCACCTTGCAGGCCTCGCTGCGGATGCCGGCCCAGTCGGTGCGGTGCATGCCGCCTTCGGGCAGGCGCGAGACGATCTCGGCCTTGGGGTGGAAGCGCGCCGCGTGCTCGATCAGCGACGAGATCAGCAGCGGGCGGTCCTGCATGAGTCCGAACAGGGGGGATGCCATGGTGTGTTCCTCTTTCTTCTGGAATGCCGCCCAGGCTGCCCGGCGGGGCCCGGCATGGCGGCGCGCAGGCATGCTAGGCGCGGGCGCCCAAGCGGGCGTCGTCGGATCGGACGATTGCGCGGGCCGGCAGCTCCCTGCCGGCCACGCATCGGCCACTCATCGGCCGCTCAACGGCCGATCAACGCCCCAGCACCGGCCCCATCGGCACGTAGCGCGTGCCATCGAACTGCTGCGGCTGCATCTTCTCGATGGGGTGGAAATCGTCCGGGCTGGTCTTGATCTCGATGCCCGGGTACAGCATGGGCAGCGTCATCGACATGTTGGCCGCGATCTTCATGATGTTCTCGCGCGTGAGGTTGTCGCCGGCCTTGCGCAGCACGAACTCCAGCGTCTGGGCCGAGGAATAGCCCAGCACGTTGAGCGAATCGTTCGGGTCGCCGCCCGGGTAGTACTTGGCCATCACGGCCAGGTACTCCTGCACTTCCTTGGTGTCCTTGTAGTCCGAGGGATCGCGCAGGTAGGCGGCCGAGATCACGCCCTTGGCGTTCTCGAAGCCGGCCGGCTTGAACACCGAGGTGACCGACTGCGACACGCTGGCCAGGTAGTGCGTGGGCTTCCAGCCGATCTCGGCCACCTTGCGGATCGCCTGGGCGGCGAACTTGGGCGTGGTGATCGAGAAGAACACGTCGGCGCCCGAGGACTTGAGCGCCACCAGCTGGCTGTCCACCGTGGGGTCGGTCACCTCATAGGTGACCTGGGAGACGACCATGGTCTTGGCCTTGTCGCCCAGGCCGTCCAGGAAGCCCTTGAGGTAGTCCTTCCCGAAGTCGTCGTTCTGCATCAGGATGCCGATCTTCGCGTTCGGCTTGGTGGCCAGGATGTGCTGGGCGTAGATGGTGCCCTCGGCCTGGTAGGTCGGCTGCCAGCCCATGGTCCACGGGAAGGCCTTGGGGTCGCCGAAGCGCGTGGCGCCGGTGGCCACGAACAGCTGCGGCACCTTCTTGGCGTTCATGTAGCGCTGGATCGCCATGTTGTGCGCCGTGCCCAGCGTGCCGAACATCAGCAGCACCTCGTCCTGCTCGACCAGCTTGCGCGCCTGCTCCACCGTGCGCGAGGGCGTGTAGGCATCGTCCAGCGACAGGAAGTTGATCTTGCGGCCGTTGATGCCACCCTCGGCATTGAGCTTGGAGAAGTAGGCGTTGATGGCCTTGCCGATGGTGCCGTAGGCCGACACCGGGCCGCTGTAGGGCACCAGGTGGCCGATCTTGATCTCGGTGTCGGTGGCACCCGTGTCGTACTTCTTCTGCGCCTGGGCCGCACCGGCCAGCGCCACGCCCATCGCCAAAGCCACACCAGCCTTGAGGAAACGGCGCAGCGGCCGCGAAACACCATGGTCCATATTCGAAGTCTCCCGCTCTTCTGAGGGTGTCCCGGGCAGGCTGCCCGCAGAACGGCCGCATCGTAGGCAGGCCCCTCAAGGGGGCACATCGTCGGAACGGACGATTGAGTCCGCCA
The DNA here is from genome assembly GCF_001422445.1 of Pseudorhodoferax sp. Leaf274. GTDB lineage: Bacteria > Pseudomonadota > Gammaproteobacteria > Burkholderiales > Burkholderiaceae_C > Pseudorhodoferax. The sequence continues at coordinate 280,114 of NZ_LMNA01000023.1, read as the reverse complement.
GCGGGTTGTCCCTAGGATGCGCCCGCGACAAGGACTTTCCAACGCCGCGGCGATGATCCCGGCACCACCTGTATTCGAGGAGACCCATGTCCGCTTCCCCCCGCATGCTCGAAGGCCTGCGCGTCGTCGACCTGACGACCGTGATCTTCGGCCCCTACTGCACCCAGATCCTGGCCGACCTGGGCGCGGAGGTGATCAAGGTCGAGCCACCCGAGGGCGACCACACCCGCATCATCGGCACGCCGGCGAAGACACCCGGCATGAGCCCGGTGCATCTGCGCCTGAACCGCGGCAAGCGCTCGGTGGACTGGAACCTCAAGAGCGCCGACGGCCAGGCCGCCATGCGCGCGCTGCTGGCCACGGCAGACATCTTCGTGCACAACGTGCGCAGCGAGGCCATCGCCCGGGCCGGGCTGTCGTACGAGGAGGTGAAGGCGATCAAGCCCGACATCCTGTACGTGCACTGCACCGGCTTCGACCAGCGCGGCCCCTATGCGGCCCTGCAGGCCTACGACGACATCATCCAGGCCGCCGCCGGCGTGGCTTCGCTGCCACCCAAGGTCGACGGCAACCCGGCGCCGCGCTTCGTGCCCATGACCATGGCCGACAAGGTGTCGGGCCTGCACGCGGCCTATGCCGTGATGGCCGGCGTGGTCCACCGCCTGCGCACCGGCGAGGGCCAGCGCATCGAGGTGCCGATGTTCGAATCCGTCGCCAGCTTCAACCTGCTGGAGCACCTGTGCGACGCCACCTTCGTGCCGCCCACGGGCCCGGCGCTGTACCCGCGCCAGATCGACCCCAGCCGCCAGCCCATGGCAACGCGCGACGGCTGGATCGCCATCGCACCCTACATGGACGAGCGCTGGCTGCGCTTCTTCGCCGCGGCCGGCCACCCGGAGGCGCTGGACCGCCCCGAGCTGGCAGACAAGGACCTGCGGCGCAAGAACATGAACCTGATGTACCAGGCCGCCGCGCGCATCCTGCCCGAGCGCAGCACCGACGAATGGCTGGACATCCTGCGCGCCGCCAACGTGCCGGCCATGCGCGTGAACGAGGTGGCCGACCTGCCCAACGATCCGCAGCTCATCGCCAGCGGGCTGTTCAAGACACGCACCCACCCCACCGAGGGCGACTACCTGGAGGTGGGGCCGCCCGTCCGCTTCTCTGCCTACGACTGCGCCCAGCGCGCCCATGCGCCGCATGCCGGCGAACACAGCGCCGAACTGGCGCGCGAACTGGGTGTGGCCGTGCCCGCCCGTGGAGAGAAGAAATGAACGTCTCAGAAGCCATCGCCAGCCGCCGCTCGGTGCGCGCCTTCCAGCCGAAGCCGGTGCCCGGCGAGGTCATCCGCCGCGTGCTCGAACGGGCCCTGCGCGCGCCCTCGGGCGGCAACCTGCAGCCCTGGCACCTGCACGCCGTGGGCGGCGAGCGGCTCGATGCGCTCAAGGCCACCATGCGCGACCGCATGCTGCAGGCGCCAGCGCCCGACGGCGAGGGCGCGGAGTACAAGGTCTATCCCGACCAGTTGCCCTCGCCCTACCGTGACCGGCGCTTCGCCGTGGGCGAGGCCATGTACGCCAGCCTGGGCATTCCGCGCGACGACAAGCCCGCGCGGCTGCGCTGGTTCGCACGCAACTTCCAGTTCTTCGACGCGCCGCTCGCGCTGTTCTGCACGGTCGACCGCCTGATGGGCCCGCCGCAGTGGTCCGACCTGGGCATGCTGCTGCAAAGCGTGATGCTGCTGCTGCGCGAGGAGGGCCTGGACAGCTGCGCGCAGGAATGCTGGGCGCTGTACCCGCAGACCATCGGCCGCTTCCTGGAACTGCCCGAGGGCCGCATGCTGTTCTGCGGCATGGCCATCGGCTATGCCGACCGCGGCCATGCGGTCGACGCGCTGCAGACCGCGCGCGCGCCGCTGGCCGAGCTGGCGAGCTTCCACGGCATCTGAGCAGCCTTCGGTCCAGCGACAACGACAACGAGGAGGAGACCCCATGAACCCGATCCGCCGCGCGCTGCTGGCACTTTCCGCAAGCCTGGCCTGCGCCGGCGCCCTGGCCCAGGGCGCCTGGCCCGACCGGCCGATCCGCCTGGTCGTGCCGTATGCGGCCGGCGGCGCCACGGACGGCTTCGCGCGCATCGTCGCCGAGGGCGTGGGCAAGCGCCTGGGCCAGAGCGTGGTGGTCGACAACCGGCCCGGCGCCAACGGCGGCCTGGGGCTCACGGCCGTGCAGCGGGCGCCGGCCGATGGCTACACCGTGCTGTTCACGCTGACCTCCATCGTGCAGAACCCGCTGCTATACGCCAACGTGGGCTACGACCCGTTCAAGGACTTCGCGCCGGTCTCCGAGGCCGGCCGCCTGCCCATCGTGTTCACGGTCAGCACCAAGCTGGGCGTGGACTCGCTGGCCGGCTTCGTCGAGAAGGCGCGGGCCGCGCCGGGCAAGCTGTCGTACGGCTCGTTCGGTGCCGGCTCCAGTGCCCACATGTACATGGAGCTGCTGCAGGACGCCGCCGGCATCCAGCTGCTGCACGTGCCCTACAAGGGCGAGGCGCCCGCCATCACCGATCTGCTGGGCGGCAGCGTGGACGCGGTGTTCGTCTCCGCGCGCGGCGTGTCGCCGCATGTGGCGGCCGGCAAGGCCAGGTCCATCGCCGTGGTCGGCACGGCGCGCGCGCCGCTGGCCACCGACGTGCCGACCTTCCGCGAGCAGGGCTACACCGCGATGGACCTGGTCGGCTGGTTCGGCATGTTCGTGCCGGCCGGCACGCCGGCGCCCATCGTGCAGCGCATCTCCGAGGCCGTGGCCGAGGTCGTGCGCGAGCCGGCGCAGAAGCAGCGCATCGAGGCGCTGGGCGTGATCCCGGTCGGCAGCACGCCCGAGCAGCTGACGCAGACCATGCGCGCCGACCAGGCCGTGTGGGGCCGGGTGATCAAGGACAAGAACATCCGGCTGGAGTGAACCCATGGAACTGACCCAACCCCTGCACAAGGCCCTGCAGGAACGCCCCCAGGCCGAAGCCCTGGTCTGCGGAGAGCGCCGCAGCACCTTCGCCGCGTTCGCCGACCGCGTCGCGCGCCTGGCCGCCGTGCTGCGCACGCTGGGCCTGGCGCCTGGCGACCGCGTCGGCATGCTGGGCCTGAACTCCGACCGCTATGTCGAATACCTCTACGCCACGTGGTGGGCCGGCGGCGTCATCAACCCCGTCAACATCCGCTGGAGCCCGCGCGAGGTCGCCTATTCGCTGGACGACTGCGACACCCGCATCCTGCTCGCCGACAGCCACTTCGGCACCGTGGCGGCGGCGCAGCGCCAGCTGTCGGCCAGCCTCCAGACACTGGTGCATTTCGGCGACGGCCCGGCGCCCGAGGGCTTCGCCGACGCCCAGGCGCTGATGGCCGCGGCCACGCCCATGGCCGACGCGCGGCGCGGCGGCAGCGACCTGGCCGCCGTGATGTACACGGGCGGCACCACCGGCCTGCCCAAGGGCGTGATGCTGTCGCACACCAACCTCTACGCGGGCCAGCTGTCGGCCAACATGGCCGCGGCCCGGCCCGACGAAGCCGTGGGCCTGAACATGGCGCCGATGTTCCATGTCGGCGGAGCGGGCCTCACGCTGCAGCTCATGATGCGGCTGGCCAGGCAGGTCATCATCCCCGCCTTCGACGAGCTGGCCGTGCTGCAGGCGCTGCAGAGCGAGCGCTGCAGCGAGACCTTCATGGTGCCGACCATGCTCAAGCGGCTCATCGAGCATCCGCGCTTCGCCGAGTTCGACACCGCCAGCCTGCAGCTGGTGCTGTACGGCGCCGCGCCCATCGACGACGCGCTGCTGCTGCAGGCGCTCAAGAAGCTGCCGCGTGCGCGGTTCTGCCAGCTCTACGGCATGACCGAGCTGTCGCCCGTCATCACCGCGCTGCCCGCCTGGTGCCATGCGCCCGACCAGCCTGCGCACCGCCGCCGCTCGGCCGGCCGCCCCGTGCCGATCGCCGAGGTGCGCATCGTCGACGCCGAAGGCTGCCCCGTGCCGAACGGCACCGTGGGCGAGATCGCCGCGCGCGGCCCCATGGTCATGCAGGGCTACTGGAACAAGCCCGAACAGACGGCCGAGGTCCTGCGCGGTGGCTGGATGCACACGGGCGACGGCGGCCGCATGGACGACGAAGGCTTCGTCTACGTGGTCGACCGGTTGAAGGACATGGTCGTGACGGGGGGCGAGAACGTCTATTCGGCCGAGGTCGAGAACGCCATCACGCAGCTGCCCCAGGTCTCGATGTGCGCCGTGGTCGGCGTGCCCGACGACCAATGGGGCGAGCGCGTGCACGCGGTCGTCGTGCTGCGCGCCGGCCAGGTGCTCACGGCCGACGAACTCGTCGCGCACTGCAGGACGCAGATCGCCGGCTACAAGTGCCCGCGCAGCGTGGAATTCGCCGACGCCATTCCACTGTCGCCGGCCGGCAAGATGCTCAAGTACAAGCTGCGCGAGCAGCACTGGGCGGGGCGGGATCGCAAGGTGGCGTGAGGGGACGCCTTGTCGGGCCTTCCAGCGCCGTGTGGCCCACATCTGCGGCGCTGTCGGCGAGTCCCACCCGAAGTTCAAAGTGCGCGCGAACCGTGCCGCCGCCTTGCAGCTGGCATTCGCCGACGCCGCCACCCGCCATGCCTTGCGCCGGCTGGGCCAGATGCAGCCTGCAACGCATGCGCTGGCCGTCATCGGTGCGCAGGTTGGCCAACACCTTGCCGGTGTAGCGCGTGGAGAACTGGCCTCATTGCGGTTGGCCCGTGGCCGGTATGGCTCTGGTCGTGCCGCCTTGGCCCAGCCGAGCCAGGCCTGCGTGCAGCGCGGCAAGGCCCTTGTCGAACTCGGCACGCGTCCAGTGCGCGCCGGTGGCCAGCTTGTCGCCCACGGCACGCGCGTCGGCTGTGGCCGCCGCGGTGGCCATGCGTGCCTCGTCACCGGTCCAGGTCGCTGCGTTCTCCAGGCCCTGCGCGGCCGCCTTGAGTTCGTAGCCGGCCTGGCCGTAGGCCTTCCGGGTCCACGACTCGGCCGCACGTGCACGGTGCGCCACGGCGAGTGCGTGGTCGGCCCGGGCGAAGGCGGCGGTCAGGTCGCCTTCGGTCCGGATGGTGCCACGGTCCAACGCCGTGGCCGTGCGGCCGAGCTGCGCCTCGGCGCCGTCCAGCGCCGCCCTCGCATCGCCGTGCGCGCGCGCCGCTTCCAGCCGCAGGTAGGCGGACGCCTGGCGCATCTCGCTGGCGGCGGTCTGGTACTTCTTGCTCGCATAGTCGGCCAGTGCGGCCGTGAAATGGCGCTGCGGCTCTTGCGTGAGCGGATACCAGGTCTCGACGTCGGTCAGTACCCAGCGGCGGTCCAGGTCCGCGCGTTGCACCTTGCCCAGCGTGCGGTCCAGCTCTGCGGTGCTGGCAAGCCGGCCGGCGCGCACCTGCGCGGCCGTGTCATCGATCTGTCCAGCGAGCTCCGCCATGCGGATCTGCACATCGCGTGCGGCCTTGGTGTCCGCGGCTGCCTGGGTTCGGTCCTGCGTCGCCGCACGGTCGGCCTGGGCCTGCAGCGCGCGGGCTGCGTCGTGCAGTGCGTCCGCAGCCTTGGTGTTGTCCCGCGCAGCAAGTGCGCGGCGGGCGGCGGCCAATGCCCGGCTCACGTCGTCGACCACCGGCGAGACGCTGAGGTCGTCGTACTGGATCCATTCGGCCGGGGGCTTGCCCGCGGGCTCCGGAGCCTGGGCCTGCGCGGCGAGAGGCAGCTGCGAGAACAGCACCAGCACGGCGCCGGCAATGGGGAAAAGACGGAAGTTCATGACACAGGCCCAGAGCTGATGAAAGGGACCGATGGTCTTCATGGCGAAGCCGGCGTGCGCGAGCGTGCGCACGGCCTGTTCCGCGTCGGTGTGGGTGTCGTAGACGGCGACATTGCTGATCTTGTTGTCCATGTGTGCTCCTGCAGGCGGGATGGGTCCCGGCAGCGGATGCCGCCGGTGTGGGAGCACTGTAGGAAGGCCGTCTCCACGCGCACAGTGCGCGTCGTCATCGTTTGTGGTGTGACGAAGGTCATCGGCTGCAGGCAAGAAAAAGCCCCGCGGGTCACGCGGGGCTTGTCCTGGCTGCGCAGATGGATGGATCAGCCCGGTGCCGCAGCGCCGCCGATGGGCTTGCCGTCCCAGGGGTCGACCTTCGGCTTGCCGGCCCAATGGAAGTAGACGTCGCGGCCCTGCTTGCCGTCCAGCATCACCTCGCGCGACTCGGTCACGCCGCCCTTGGTGGCCGTGACGCGGTACTTGCCGGCCGGCAGCATGGCGTAGGTCATCGGACCGGCGTGGTCCAGCAGCAGCATGGGCGCGCCACGCTGGTCGGTCACGAACAGCTTGACGTTGGCGGCGAATTCGTTGTCCTTGCGCTCGGAGAAGACGATGCGCAGAGGCCAGTCCTTGGCGGTCTTGCGCATGGCGGCCTGTTCGTCCTGGCCAATGCCGCCGTTCTGGTACATGGTGACCCGCTCCTTCTCGAGCAGGATCAGGTCGTCCTGCGCGTGGGCCGGCAGTGTGGCGGCCGCCAGCAGGAAGGCGGCGGTCACCGCGCCCAACGTGGCGCGGCGGGACGTGGTCTTCAGATCCATGGTTCACTCCTTGGTATCGCATTGCGGGGCGTTGGCGCTGCGACCATCGCAGCGTCTGCCCACGGCGTTGAATCTAGAAGTGCGCCGCCGCGCCCGTCAGTGCCGGCCGTCACGAACTGGGCACGACCTTGGTCACGCCCGGCGCATGTTCAGGGCGTGAACTCCAGGCGCAGCGAGGTGCCGGCGCCGGGGCTGCTGTCCACCGCGAGTGCGGCACCGACCAGGGCGGCCTGCTCCTGGATGCCGACCATGCCGTAGTGGCCGGGGTGCGGGGCCTGCGGGTCGAAGCCCACGCCATCGTCGCGCACACACAGAACGGTCGTGCCTTGCGTGCCGTCGAGCGTCACCGCGACGGTGCGCGCCTGTGCGTGGCGCTCGACATTGCGCAGCGCCTCCTCGACGATGCGGTACAGCGTCTCGGCCCGCTCGTCAGCCAAGTCGGCGGCCGGTCCTTCGGCCGACAACCGCGTGGCGACACCGGTGCGCTCGCCGAAACGCGCCAGCAGCTCGCGCAGGGCGGAGGACAGGCCGTTCTCGCGCACGGTCCCATGGCGCATCTGGGTGATCGCCGCACGTGCTTCCGTCAGGCCCGCCGCCGCCACTTCCTCGGCACGGCCCAGTTCATCGGCCAGCTCCTGCGGCGCCATGCGGTCGCGCAGCTTGCGCACCAGGCGGATCTGCTGCAGCAGCGCCATCAGGGAATGCGCCAGCGTGTCGTGCAGGTCGCGCGCGAGGCGCAGCCGCTCGCGCGTGACCGCGGCGTGCCGGGCCTCTTCGGACATGGCCTCGATGCGCGCCGTGCGCTCGGCCACGCGCCGGTCGAGCTCCGCGTTGAGCCTGGCCAGCGCCGCCTTCTCGCCCTGGAGCTGAGCCACCAGCGCAGCAAGCGTCGCACCGATGCGGCTCACCTCGTCTTCGCCGGGCGGGGCCTCGATGTCGGTGCGCAGGCCCTGGCGCATGTCCTGAGCCTGCTCGGCGAGCGTACCGAGTCGGCGCGTGAGCCAACGCGTGAGCAGCGGCGCGCTGACCGCTGCCAACAGGCCGGCCGCCAGCACAGTCAGCAACACCGTGCGGCGCAAGCGTTCCACGCCGGCCAGCGCGATGGCGGCGGGCTGTCGCACCGCCACCGACCAGCCAGGGCCACTTTCCACGGGCGCGGGGTCATGGCGCCCCACGACGAAGCGGCCGCCTTCCGTGAGGTCGGCTGTTGCGGCAGAGCGCCCTCGCCACGCGGCGGGGCCCGTCAACACGGTGCCGTCGCGGCCGATCAGGAGCAGTTCGATCTGGCGTTGCTGGCCCAATGCGGTCAGCAGGCTGCCGCACAGCTGTTCGATCCACTCCCAGCGCAACTGCGTGGCCAGCACCTCGCCGCCGGGAAGTGGCGCCATCGCATCGACGACGCGCACGCCGGGTGCGACGTCCCGGGCATCGCCGAGCCAGGGCGCGGTGCGTGCCGCGACGGGCCACGCGTGCTGCGCAGCTTCGGCGCCGCCCGGCGGACTCCCTGTCTCGGCAACGAGGCCGCCGCCAGTGCCGAGAACGCCCAGCCAGGCGAATTCGGAGAACTGCGCGCTCACGGCTGCCAGGTGGCGTTGCAGCGCCCGCGGCGCGCGGTCGCCGGACACTGCGATCTGCTCGGCCGTGACCTGCACCACAGCCAGCCGGGTGCGCAGCCCCGTGTTCAGCCCGTGCTGCAGCTGGCTGGCGAACTGCGCCATCAGCCGCTCTGTGCTGTCGCGCGCGGACCGCTCGGCATCCGTCGCCGCCAGTTGGCCGGCCAACAGCGACGCCAGCGCAACCACCGCCAGCATGGACCAGCCGATCGCCGCGGCAAGATGACGCCGTGGATGCAACTTGCCGAACCAGCCAGCACCGCCTGCGGGAGATCGAGAAGATGACGTCATGGTGCCGGTCGTCACTGTGCGCACGGGGCCCTGTGGCCTACATTGGGGACGGGAAACATCTTGCCATGCTCGACGAATTGATCCGTGCTGTCGGAGCTGCCGCCGGCCTTCCACCCGAACAGGCGGCGCTGGCGGTGGCCGCGATGCTGCGCTTCTTCACGGCGCGGCTGCCTTCGACATGGGTCGGAGAATTGCACGAGCGCCTGGGCACGCGTGCGCGACGCCCCGCATCCGACCCGAAAGATCCTGAATGACCGAATGTCCCGCACCGCAGATCCGCCGTCTTCGCCTGCTGATCGCGGACGACCAACCATTGATCCGGCGTGCCCTGGCCATGACGCTGGGCGTGGAACCCGACATCGAGGTCGTTGGTCAAGCCGTGGATGGGCAGGACGCGATCGACCAGGCCCTGGCGTTGCAGCCCGACGTGGTCGTCATGGACCTGCAGATGCCGCGCGTGAGCGGCGTCGTGGCCACGCGCGAGATCACGGCCCGGCTGCCAGCGGTGGGCATCGTGGTGCTCACCACCTTCGACCATGACGACCTGGTGTTCGAGGCGATCCGCGCGGGTGCCCGCGCCTACTTGCTCAAGGACGCCGCAGAAGACGAGGTGCTGGAGACCATCCGCGCCGTGCAGCGCGGCGAATCCCGGCTGTCGCCGCCGGTCGCGCGCAAGGTCATGGAGGAGTTCAGGCGGCTGGCCTCCGCGCTGCCTGCCGCCGGCCCCTCCAGCCCGACGCCCGCCACCGCCCGGCCCGCTGACCCGCTGGAAGAACCCCTGACCGACAAGGAAGAGCGCATCCTGCAGCTCATCGCCGAAGGCCTGAGCAACAAGAAGATCGGAGCCACCGTCTTCCTGGCGGAAGGCACGGTGAAGAACTATGTGAGCCGCATCATGGAAAAGCTGCACGCCCGCAGCCGAACCGAACTGGCGGTGCGCGCGGTCGCACGCAAGGTCTGATCGGAAAGGCCGCCGCCAATGGGCGTCCACTGATGTGTTCTCCCGACCGTGCGCGTGGCTTTGGAGTGGCCGCCATCGGCCGGTGCCTGGCGGTGACGGCCGCTCCACCGTCGATCATGTGTCAGGCAGTGGGTACAGTGCCGCCGTCGATCACATGCTCCGACCCGGTGATGGACGTTGCCCGGTCCGAGGCCAGGAAGGCGATCAGGTCGGCCACCTCTTTCGGGTCGGCGGGTCGCCCCAGCGGGATGCCACCGAGCGACTTCATGATGACCTGCACAGCCTCGTCGTAGCCGATGCCGGCCTCCTGCGCGATGCGCAGCGCCAGACCGTTGGAGCCTGGACTGGCGATCCAGCCGGGTGACACCCGTACCACCCGCACACCCTTCGGAGAAACCTCCTTGGAAATGCTCTTGCTGTAGGTGTTGAGAGCCGCCTTGGCCGAAGCGTAGGCCGTCGTGGCCTCCGGAAGGGGCAGGCGGTTCTGGATCGAGGTGACGTGGATGACGACGCCGCTGCCCTGGGCGACCATGCCGGGGATCAGCGCTCGGTCGAGCCGGACGGCCGGATAGAAGTTCAGGGCAAATTCCTTGTCCCATTCCGCGTCACCGAGCGCAGCGAAGCCGCCCGAAGGGGCGGAAGAGCCGCCCAGAACGTTCACCAGGATATCGAGGCCGCCGAGCTTTTGATGCACCGCTTCGACGACGGCTTGAACCCCCTGCTCGGTGGTCAGGTCGGCTTCAACGAATGCATCGCTGGGGAAGTCCGCCGGCCTGGTGCGCGCCGTGGTCAGCACGCGAGCGCCCAGCTCCTGGAACAGTGCCACGGTGGCGGCACCGGCACCCAGGGTGCCGCCGGTGATCAGCGCCCGCCGGCCCTGCAGGGTGACAAACGGCTTCATACCGTCACCTCCAGCTGGGCAATCTTGTCGTTCTCGAGAACGAAGAAGAAACGCAGGTCGACCGGGCTTCCAGGAAAGTCGCCGGCGACGTGACACGTCACCTGGGTCTTGCCGTCTTCGGTGGCAACGAAGAATGGCTCCATCGTGTAGGTGTACTTCTGCGTGGTCCCAGCCTTCCATTGGCGGATGACATCGCGGCCCTGGTGGATCTTTCCTTCATCCGTCACGACGCCGTTTTCGGTGAACGCGGCAGCCACCGCATCGGGGCCGCCGTCGCGGTCAGCCGTGAAGTAAGCCGCGATGCTCTCGGGCAATTTGACAGTCATGGAGCTCTCCAGTGGTTGGAACAGAAATAGCCTTTGGTGCTGTGGCGTTGGCCCTTTGCAGAGCCGACAGAAGGAATTTAGGACCGAACGATTGCCGGGACAATCGGGACAAAGTAGGATGAGCTATTTCGAATATCGGGACAATGACGCGCTCTGTTCTGGCTGATCTCGATGCTGTTCTGAGCGTCGCCCGCAAAGGCTCCTTCACCGCGGCGGCATTGGAGCTCGGCATGTCCACGACGGCACTGAGCAATGCCATCGCCAAGCTGGAGCAGCGCCTGGGCATTCGCTTGTTCAACCGCACCACGCGGAGCGTCTCGCTCACCGATGCAGGGAAGTCGTTTGTCGAGCGGGTGGGGCCGGCCATGACCGACATCCACGACGCCATGCACGCGGCGCAGTCGCTCCAGGAGACCCCGGCCGGCACCTTGCGCATCAATGCCTTCGCGTCGGCGGCCCGAGAGGTGATGGCACCCCTCATCCTCACCTTCCTGCGGCGCTACCCCCAGGTGCATGTGGACCTGGTCACGGAGGGGCGGCTCGTCGACATCGTGGCGGCCGGCTTCGACATGGGTCTGCGGCCGGCCGACCTGGTGCCCAGCGACATGGTGCCTTTGTCCCTGGGCCTGTATCGCAGCAACGCCGTCGTCGCATCGCCGGATTTCCTGCGCATGCACGGCAAGCCCATCGTGCCGAGCGACCTGTACCGGTTTCGCTGCATCCGCGCCCGTCTCCCCAACAACGCATTGTTCCGTTGGCGGTTCGAGAAGGACGGAGAAGCCGTCCAGATCGATGTGCAGGGCGCCATCACGCTCGATGAGCAGAGCCTGGTCCGCATTGCTGCGCAAAGTGGCGTCGGGCTCGGCTACATCATGGAGGCGGACGTTCGAGACGACCTCGCTGCAGGTCGATTGGTGCGCGTCCTTGAAGATTGGACGCCGGCCTTGCCTCCGCTGGCGCTGTACTACCCCGGCAGGAAAAACCCGCCGGCGGCGTTCCGGGCATTCATCCAGGTCGCGCGGGAGTTTGCGGAAGGCAATGGATAGAGACGTTGGCCCGCGCATCGCCCCTTCCAGCCCCGGGCTTTCCAGAACTACGACGATCCAAACCCAGAAACGCGAAGCGCCGCGCGAAGGTTGCAGCCGGAGCGGCAACTGGCCGATGCCGCGCCGCGATGGGCGGACGTCGCCGGGCGGCATGGGGGCATCGAGCCGGATCCCAACGTGCCGGCTTCGTCGTGGCGCCCCGGTGCCGGTCTCGGCCGGCCACCACGCCGCTCAACTGTTCGCGCTCACCCCCAGATCGCGGATCACCTTGCCCCAGAACGCATGGTCGCTGCGCACCAGCGCGGTGAACTCGTCGGTCTGCATCGCCGCCGGCACCATGGCCAGCGCCGTGACGTTGGCGGCCAGTTCCGGGCTCTGCATGGCCTGGGCGATGGATTCGGACAGGTGCACCAGCAGCTCGCGCGGGACGCCGGCCGGCACGAACAGGCCGGCCCAGCCGATCTGGTCGAAGCCGCTGTAGCCCTTCTCGCGCAGCAGGGGCAGCTCGGGCCGGTCCGCCATGCGCCGCGTGCCGATGGACCCCAGGAAGCGCAGCGATGCAGCGTTCGCGCGCGAACTGCCCGCGTCGACGAAGGCGCAGCTGATCTGCTCGCCCAGCAACGCGTTGACCATCGGCGCCGCGCCGTTGTAGGGCACGTGCACCATGTCCAGCCCGGCCTGGCGCGACAGCAGCAGGCCCCACAGGTGCGTGCTGGTGCCCGGCCCCCAGGAGCCGAAGCTGTGCTTGCCCGGCGCCGCCTTGACCATGGCGACGAACTCCTCCAGCGTCTTGGCCGGGCTGTTCCTGTGCACCGCCAGCATGCTGTACGAATCGGCGATCTTCGCCACCGCGCTCAGGTCGGTCAAAGGGTCGTAGGGCAGCTTCATGAGCCAGGGCACCTGCACCAGCGGCGCGTTGATCAGCAGCAGCGTGTGCCCGTCCGGCTTGGAACGCACCACCGCGTTGGTGCCGATGGTGCCCACGCCGCCGGCCTTGTTCTCGACCACGACCGGGGTGTTCCAGCGCTCGCCCAGGCGCTGGCCCAGGCGGCGCGCGATCAGGTCCAGCGCGCCGCCGGGCGCCGACGGCACCACGATGGTGACGGGCCGCGACGGGTAGCCCGCCACGGCGCGGGCCGGCGGCCACAGCGCCGCCGTGGCAGCCGCGGCGCCGAAGCGCAGCACGGCGCGCCGTGCAGGCCGTGCATGCGGACCGCGCCGTGGGGCCAAAGGATTTGTCGAGGGGTTCATGTCGGTCTCCTTCATGTGATGCACACCGCGGGTTCAAGCCGCCAGCCTGTCGCCATCGCCGGCCACCCAGCGCTGGCCCAAGGTGTCCATGGCGGCGCGTGCTTCGTCCACGAGCCGCGCGACGATGGTGCCCGCCGGCTCGATCGCGTCGGCGAAGCCGCCGGCCGGGCCGAGCGAGACGATGCCCTCGTCCACCCGCCCGTCGCGGTAGACGCGTTCGCGCGTGCGCGTGGACAGGATCAGGTCGCCGAAGTCTTCGTGCCGGCGCGCGCCGGCTGCCTCCAGCTTCTGCACCTCGCGCGCCGTGCCATTGGCCATCACGCGCCAGGTGTCGTTGAGCGTTCCGAGGATGGCGATGGAGCCATGCTCGTCCAGTTCCACGATGCGCTGCTTCACCGCCACATGCATCTCGACCTCGCTGGCCACCATGAAGCGGCTGCCCATGACCACGCCTTCGGCGCCCAGCGCCATCGCGGCGGCGATCTGCCGGCCGCTGCCGATGCCGCCACCCACTACCACGGGCACACGCAGGCGCTGCACGGCCACGGCGCCGTTGACGAAGGTCGGCAGTTGGTTGGCGCCCGGATGGCCGCCCTCCTCCATGCCGACCAGCGCCACCGCGTCCACGCCCAGGCGTTCGGCCGTCAGCGCGTGGCGCACGCTGGGGCACTTGTGCATCAGCACGCCGCCACCGGCATGGATGGGGCCGACGATTTCCTCGGGCGAGGTGCCGGCGCTCTCGAAATGGCGCACGCCCTCTTCGAGCGCGATGGCGATCCAGGCCGGCGCATCGCGGTTGAAGCCGGCCCGGCGCGAGATCGTGAGGTTCACGCCGAAGGGCTTGCCGCCCGTCAGTTCGCGGCAGCGGCGCAGGTCGGCGCGGTAGACGGCCAGGTCGTCGAAGCTGCGCGGCGTGATGAAGCCCATGGCGCCCGCGTTGACCACGGCCGCCACCACGCCCGAGCGGCCCAGCTGGTGCATGCCGCCGAGCAGGATGGGGTGGCGGATGCCGAACAGCGCGGTGATGCGGTTGCGAAACAGGGTCGCTTGCATGGCGTCGCCCCTCATGCCGCCAGCAGCTCGGCCGTGGCGCGCCGTGCCTGCAGGTACTCGCGCTCCAGCCCGTCGACCAGCGTGGCCACGGGCTGCACGGCACCGATGGCCGACACGGTGTGGCCCGCGCTCCAGATGTCGACCCAGCGCTTGGGGCCGCTGGCTTCCTTGCCGTGTTCGCTGAACAGCTCGCGCGCACGTTCGGGCGTGACCGGGCCGGCCAGCAGCTGCGGGTCCAGCCCGGCCGCCACCACCGAGGGGCGCAGCATGTTGGTGTCCAGCCCCGTGAACGCGCGCGTCAGCATCACGTCGTCGAGCCGGCTGTCCACCAGCATCTGCTTGTAGCGGTCCACGGCCATGCTCTCGGGCGTGGCGATGAAGCGCGTGCCCATCATGCCCAGGTCGCAGCCCAGCACGCGCGCGGCCCACAGCGCCTCGCCGTCGGAGATGCCGCCCGACAGCACGATGGGGCCGCCGAACATGGCCCGCACCGCGCGCGCGAACGACATGCCGTTGACCCAGCCGGTCTGCCCGCCGGCACCGGCGCTGAGCAGCACCAGGCCGTCGGCGCCGACCGCCAGCGCCTTCTCGGCATGGCGAACCGAGGCCACGTCGGCGAACACCAGGCAGCCCACGTCGTGCAGCGGCTGGACCACGGCCTCGGGCGAGCCGACGCTGGCGATCACCATCTCCACCTTGTGCTTGACCAGCACCCGCACGTCCTCGGCCAGCATGTCGGCCTGGCGCCGCATGATGATGTTGGGGCACACCGGCGCGGCCGGCCGGTCGCCGGCTGCGCATTCGGCGGCGATGCGCGTGAGCCAGGCGTCGAGCTCGTCGGCACTGCGCGCGTTGACGGTGGGGAACGAGCCGATCACGCCGCTGCGGCAGGCCGCCGAGACGAGGTCGGGGCCGGACACGCGCAGCATGGGCGCGGCGATCAGCGGCAAGCGCAGGCGCGCGGCAATGGAGGAAGGCAGGCTCACGGCAGCTCCTTGGAGGTCATTGGCGCCACATGCCCGCGAAGCGCACCAGGCCATCGGGCACGACGGTCAGGTCCTTCACGTAGGGCTTGGTCACGATGGTGTCGGTGATGGTGTTGAGGTAGGCGTAGGGCATCACTTCCTTGACCAGCACCTGGGCCAATTCGGAATAGACGGCCGCGCGCTTGGCCGGGTCGGCCGTGGCGCGGCCCTGCTCCAGCAACTCGTCCACGCGCTTGCTGGCGTAGCCGCCATAGTTGGACGAGGGGTTGATCTCGGCGCTGCGCGAGTGGAAGAAGCCGTAGGTGTTGGAGTCCGGATCGGCCCGCCCGGTGTAGCGGTAGATGCTGGCCTCGAACTGCTTGGACGACATGTTCTGCACCAGCCGGTTCTGGTCCAGCGGCACCAGCTCGGCCTTGATGCCCACCTGCGCCCACATCTCCTGCAGCGACTGCACCTGGTGCCGCGTCTCGGGCGTGTTGTTGTAGCTCAGCGTGAAGGCCACCGGCTTGCCGTATTCGGCCAGCAGCGACTTGGCCTTGGCCGGGTCGTACTTCGGATAGACGTCGACCGGCTGCTTGATCGTGGCCATGCCGCGGCCGAACGGGCTGTAGGCCGGCGTGGGCACGCCGAAGCCCAGCGTGCGGTTCAGCAGGTCGCGGTCGATCGCGTGCGCCACGGCCCAGCGCACGCGGATGTCGTCCAGCGGCGCCTTCTTGGCATTGAGGTACACGCCTTCGGCACCGAAGCCGGCCGGCGACAGCACCACGTGGCGCTTGTCGGTCTTCATGGTCGAGATGAAGTGCATCGAGGGCTGCAGGATGATGTCGGTCTGGCCCGACTTGAAGGCCGCCTCGCGCGTCTCGGAGTTCTGCATGCCGCGGAACACCAGCTTGTCCAGGTAGGGCTTGCCCTTCTGCCAGTAGTCGGGGTTGCGCTCGACCACGAAGCGGCTGTTGCGCACCCATTCGACGAACTTGAACGGCCCGGTGCCGACCGGCTTGGTGCCCACGCCCTGCGGATCGGCCTTGAACGCGGCGGGCGAGACCATGATGCCGGGCGCGTCCGCCAGGATGGTCGGCAGGCCGGCGTTGGGGCCGGCCAGCACGATCTCCACCGTCAGCGGGTCGATCACCTTCCACTCCTTGAAGTCCGTCATCTGCACCAGGCAGCGGCAGCGGTTGGCCGGGTTGGCGGTGCGCTCGAAGTTGGCGGCGACGGCGGCCGCGTCCAGCGGCGTGCCGTCGTGGAACTTCACGCCGGGGCGCAGCTTGACGCGCCAGGTCTTGAGGTCGTCGCTGGCCGTGAAGCTCTCGGCCAGGAAGGGCACGGCATTGCCCTTGGGGTCGATGTCGAACAGCGGCTCGTAGACGGGCGTCGACAGCTGGCGCTCGGTGAAGGTGCCGGTGCGGATCGGGTCGACGATGGCCGGGTCCTGCGCCAGCCCGATGGAGAGCGTGCCGCCGCGCTTGGGCTCGGCAGCGCCACTGGCCGTGGCGGCCACCAGCGCCGAGGCGGCCAGCAGCCCGCGCAGGGCGGAAAGGGGAAAACGCAACATGTCCGTGTCTCCTTGTTGAATCGACGAAATCCGCAGCTCAGGCGGCGCACGCCAGCGGCACGGCGACCTGCGCCGCACCGGCGGCCAGCGGGTGGTGGCAGGCCACGAAATGCCCCTCGGGCGCGCCGCTGGCCGCAGCGATCTGCGGCTCCTCCTGGCTGCAGCGGTCGCTGGCACGCGGGCAGCGCGTGCGGAAGCGGCAGCCCGAGGGCACGGCCAGCGGCGACGGCGTCTCGCCGCGCACCAGCGCCGGCCGCAGCGCGCGCCGGCTCGGCTCCAGCGTGGGCACCGAGGCCAGCAGCGTGGCCGTGTAAGGGTGGCGCGGCGCGCTGTACAGCGAGGCCGTGGGCGCGATCTCGCAGACCTTGCCCAGGTACATCACCATCACGCGGTCGCTGATGCCGCGCACCACGCCCAGGTCGTGCGAGATGAACAGCATGGTCAGGCGGAACTTCTCCTTGGCGTCCTCCAGCAGGTTCAGCACCTGGGCCTGCACCGACACATCGAGCGCCGAGACCGGCTCGTCGCAGACCAGCAGCTCGGGCCGCAGCACCAGCGCCCGCGCGATGCTCACGCGCTGGCACTGCCCGCCCGACAGCTCGTAGGAACGCCGGTTGCCGACCACCGCACCGTCCAGCCCCACGCTCGCCAGCGTTTCCATCGCCGTGGCGCGGCGCGAGGCGGCGTCGCCGCGGCCGGCCACCTCCAGCGGCATCTGCACCACGTCGAGGATGCGGTGGGCCGGGTTCAGCGAGGACATCGGGTCCTGGAACACCATCTGCATGCGCCAGCGCAGCGCGCGCAGCCGCGCGCCGGCGGCGGTGTAGACCGGTTCGCCGTCGAAGCGCACCTCGCCGCTGTCCGGCTGCGGCAGCGCCAGCACCGCGCGCGCCAACGTGGATTTTCCGGAACCCGACTCGCCGACCACGCCCAGCGTCTCGCCGCGCAGCAGGTCGAACGACACATCGGACAGCGCCTGCACGCGCCGGCTGCCCTTGGCGCGGTAGGTCTTGACGAGGTGGCGCGCGCTCAGCAGCGCGCCTTCGGTCGTGAGGTGGGCCGTGCCACTGCCTGCCATTCATGCCTCCTGGAATTGGGGTGCGGGCACCCAGCACGCGAACGCGCGGCCTTCGCCCGCACCCGTCAAGGGCGGGCGCTGCGCGCTGCAGTTCTCCACCGCATGCCGGCAGCGCGGCGCAAAGCTGCAGCCGGCCGGTGGATGCACGAGATCGGGCGGCGCGCCTTCGATCACCGGCAGCCGGGCGTGCGGTGCCGCCGTCATGCTGGGCACCGACTCCAGCAGCGCCTGCGTGTAGCGCATGCGCGGGCGCTGCAGCACGGCCGCCACCGGGCCGCGCTCGACCACGCGGCCGGCGTACATCACGGCCACGTCGTCGCACATCTCGGCCACCACGCCCAGGTTGTGGGTGATCAGCACCATGGCCATCTGGTGCGCGTCCTGCAGGCGGCGCAGCAGCTCGAGGATCTGCGCCTGCACCGTCACGTCCAGCGCTGTGGTGGGCTCGTCGGCGATCAGCAGGCGCGGCTTGCAGGCCAGCGCGATGGCGATCACCACGCGCTGGCGCATGCCGCCCGACATGCGGTGCGCGTACTCGCGGGCGCGCTGGCGTGGGTCGGGGATGCCGACCTCGTCGAGCAGCTCCACGGCGCGCTCGGCCGCGGCCTTGGACGACAGGTCGGTGTGCTGGCGCAGCACCTGCTCGATCTGCCGGCCGATGGTCAGCACCGGGTTCAGCGAGGTCAGCGGGTCCTGGAAGATCATCGCGATCTGGCGCCCGCGCACCTGGCGCATTTCGGCCTCGCCGAGCTGGCGCAGGTCGCGCCCGTCGAACACCACGCGGCCGCCGGGCGTGAGCGTGCGGTCGGCCGGCAGCAGGCCGATGATGCTGCGCGCCAGCACCGACTTGCCAGAACCCGACTCGCCCACCACGCCCAAGGTGCGGCCGGCGGAGAGCGTGAACGACACGCCGTCGACCGCGCGCAGCACGCCCTGCGGCAGGTCGAAGTGGGTCTGCAGGTCCTCGACCTGGAGCAGCGGTGGGGTGGCATCCATCATGCGGCCCCCGCGCGGCCGTCGTGGCGGCGCTGCACTTCCTCGCCCACGATGTTGAGCGCGAAGATGGTCAGGAACAGCATCAGCGCCGGGAAGAACACCGCGTGCGGCGCCTCCATCACGCGCGACTGCTCGCCAGCCATCATGCTGCCCAGCGAGGGCGCCGGCGGCGGGATGCCCAGGCCCAGGAAGCTCAGCGCCGCCTCGGCCAGTGCGGCGATGGCCACCAGCAGCAGGCCGTAGGCCAGCATCGGCGGCACCAGGTTGGGCAGCAGCTCGCGCCCGATGATGCGGGCGTCGCTCATGCCGGCCGCGCGCGCCGCGGTGACGAACTCCAGCCCCGAGAAGCGCAGCGTGTTGGCGCGCGCGATGCGCGTGGTGGCCGGCACGAACACGATGCCCAGCGCGATCACCACCTTGGCCAGCGGCAGGCCCGGGTAGGCCACCATGGCGATCACCAGCACCAGCGGCGGAAAGGCCAGCAGCACGTCGATGACGACGAGGATCACGCGCTCGATCCAGCCGCGGAAGTAGCCTGCGCACACGCCCACCACGGTGCCCACGACCAATGCCAGGCCGACCGAGCCCAGGCTCACCAGCAGCGTGATGCGAAAGCCGTGCAGCGTGCGCGAGAACACGTCGCGGCCCAGCGAGTCGGCGCCGAACCACTGCGCCGCGCTCGGTGGCTTGAGCATGTCGGCCAGGCTCTGGTGCAGCGCATCGTGGATCGGCAGCCAGTCGGCTGTCAACGCGGCCAGCAGCACGAGCGCGAGCCAGACCAGCGCTACGCGGTAGACGGAACGGGTTTTGCGCATCTCAGTGTCCTCCGGCGTTGCACGCACGAATCGGCCCGGCCGAGCGCAGCGATGGCCCGTGTGTGCCCCCGCTCCCACCCCTGTGCCCACGCCGAGGAGCGCAGTGGCCTGGGCGGCGCGGGGAACCTCGCGCTTCAACATCTGACTCATTGCACTTGTTCGAGCTGAGTGAACGCAGTGAACGGTGCGAGTTGTGCAATGCGCCCAGGCCGCGAGCACCGCAGGTTGCCCGGAGCGCCAGCGGAGGGTCGNTGCACTTGTTCGAGCTGAGTGAACGCAGTGAACGGTGCGAGTTGTGCAATGCGCCCAGGCCGCGAGCACCGCAGGTTGCCCGGAGCGCCAGCGGAGGGACGGGGGCACCGGGGCCGCCTTCTCTTTGGTTACTTTCTCTTGGCGGAGCAAGAGAAAGTGACTGCGCTGCCGGGCGCACATCCCGGCCTCTGGTGCCAGCAGGAAACACCACGTCTGATCGACGTGAGGAGGTGGGGACTTCATCCCCACACCCCGACTGACTTTTCTTGTCTCGCCAAGAAAAGTAAGCAAAAGAAGGCGACCCCGGTGCCCCTGTCCCTGCGCTGGCGCTCCGGGCAACCTGCGGTGCTCGCGCCATGGGCTGCATTGCGCAACTCATGCTGTTCACTTNGCTATCCAGCCCACACCCGGACTTACTTTTCTTGCTTCGCCAAGAAAAGTAAGCAAAAGAAGGCGACCCCGGTGCCCCTGTCCCTGCGCTGGCGCTCCGGGCAACCTGCGGTGCTCGCGCCATGGGCTGCATTGCGCAACTCATGCTGTTCACTTCGTTCACTGCATTCGAACAAGCGCAATGAGTCAGTTCACAAAGCGCGAGGTTCCCCGCGCAGCCCATGGCACTGCGCTCCTCGGCAGGGGCACAGGGGGAAGTCCCAGACGGGCCATCGCTGCGCTCGGCCTCGCGGTCGGGCCATCGCTGCGCTCGGCCCAGAGATGCGGTGCTGCTCATCTCATGCCTCCGCGTCGCGCAAGAGGCGCGGATCGACCAGCGCATAGACCACGTCCGTCAGCAAGTTGATGCCGATGAAGGCCACCGCCACGAACAGCACGATGCCCTGCGTGACCAGGTACTCCTGCTGGTAGATCGACTCCACCAGCAGCTGCCCCACACCCGGCAGCGCGAACATGCTCTCGATGATGATGGCGCCGCCCATGAGCCGGCCCATGTTGATGCCGACCACGGTGATGAGGTTCAGCGACGAGGGCCGCAGCGCGTTCTCGAACAGGATGCGCCAGGTCGGCAGCCCCATGCCGCGCGCCAGCGCGATGAAGTTCTGCTGCAGCGTGGCCACCATCTCGCTGCGCAGCAGCCGCAGGTAGACCGGCACCTCGATCAGCGCCAGCGAGAGCACCGGCATGGCCATGCTCTGCAGGTTGTCCCACACGCCTTCGGACAAAGACACGAAGCCCGTGGCCGGCAGCCATTGCAGCTGCAGCGCGAACACGTAGACCATGGCCAGTGCCAGCACGAAGGCGGGCGTGGACAGCAGCGCCAGGCAGGCGGCAAGCGTGGTGTGGTCGACCGCCGAGCCGCGCCGGTACGCGCTCCAGATGCCGAGCGGGATCGCCAGGCCCAGCGCCACCACCTGGGTCAGCAGGATCAGCTCGATGGTGACGGGCAGGCGCGAGAGGATCACGTCCAGCGTGGCCTCGCCCGAATGGATGCCGTGGCCCAGGTCGCCGTGCAACACGTTGCCCATCCAGGTGAGGTAGCGCAGCCACAGCGGCTGGTCCAGGCCCAGTTCGGCGCGCAGCGAGGCCAGGCGCTCGGGCGTGGCCGAATCGGCCAGGATCAGCAGGGCCAGGTCGCCCGGCAACAGCGCCACCAGCAGGAAGCTCACGAGCGATACCGCCAGCAGCGTGACCGCTGTCCTCGCTGCGCCCCAAGCGACGCGACGCCATGCCGTCATGTCCTGTCTCCTTCTCGTTGTGTGCGCGCGGCTTAGTTCGCCGCGTCGGACTGGCTCAATCCCGCTGCAACGTGTGCACGTAGCAGACCGCGCCCACGCCCACCATGTGCGCCAGCCCGGTCTTCGCGCCAGCGTGCTGTCGTGCGCCGGCAGCGCCGCGCAGCTGCAGCGTGATCTCGCCGATCTGGCCCAGGCCGGTCGGGCCGATGGGGTGGCCCATGGCGATCAGGCCGCCCGAGGGGTTGACGGCGCAGCGCCCGCCGATGTCCCAGGCGCCTTCCTTCAGCAGCGGCACGGCCTGGCCCGGCTTGCACATGCCCATGGCCTCGACGTACTCGACCTCCTCGACCGTGAAGGCGTCGTGCAGCTCCACGATGTCGAACTGGTCGGCGCGCAGGCCGGATTCGGCGATTGCCAGCTGCGTGGTCTCGGCCGTCAGGTTGGCATCGAAGCGGGTGGGCTCGTCGTACACGCGCTGGCTGCGCGCGGCCGAACCGGTCACGCGGATCGGCTTGTCGGCCCCGATGCCCAGGCGGCGGATCGCGTCTTCCGAAGCCACGATCACCGCCGCTGCGCCCTCGCCCACCGGCGTGCACTGCAGCGTGGTGAGCCGGCCCGAGACCGCGCGGCCGCCCAGCACCTCCTCCAGCGTGCGCGCCTGCTGGCGCTGGGCGAACGGGTTCTTGGCGCCGTTGCCGTGGTTCTTGACGGCCACGCGCGCGATGTCGTCGTGCGAGACGCCCCAGCGCTGCGCGTACTGGTCGGCCAGCAGCGCGAAGTGGGTGAACGGCACGATGGCGTCGTCGGCCAGGTGGTCGATGCCGCAGGCCTGCTCGCCGCGCGCCACCGGCCCGCCGGTGGGCTTGTCCACGCCCACGGCCAGCACCAGGTCGCTGCAGCCGCTAGCCACTTCCATGCAGGCCTGGCGGAACGCGGCCGAGCCCGAGGCCGACGCGTTCTCGATGTGCACGATGGGCAGGCCGGTGGCGCCCAGGTGGCGCAGCATGGGCCGGCCCGGCGCCATGGGCAGCAGCGCGGTGGCCATGTAGGCCGATTCCACGGCCGGCCATTCGACACCGGCATCCGCCAGCGCGCCGCGCACCGCGGCCAGGCCCAGCGCAGGGTAGGGCGTGTCGCTGAGCGGCTGGTAGCGGTGCCAGCCCACGCCGACCACATAGACAGGGCGCATGCGCGCCAGGGATTGGGGCATCGGAGTCTCCGGAACGTTGGGAATCAGCTAACGCGGGTGAAGCGCAGGTCGACCAGGGCGGCGCCCGCCTCGCTGCGGCCCACCTCCATGAGCCGGCCGCGCATGGGCGCGCCGATGGCGATGACCTCGGCCGTGTCCTCGTCCAGCAGCGTGCGCACCACCGGGCCGTCGTCCAGCCGCACCGACACCACCACATACGGCGGCTCGCGGTCCTTGCGGGCATGCATCAGCACGCGCGACGAGGCCACCAGCGTGCCGGTGGCCGGCAGCGCGGCCGGCTGCAGCGCGTCGCCGGTGGCGCCGCATTTCTCGCAGCCGTAGGTCTGCATCGGGAAGAACACATGGCCGCAGCGGCAGCGCCCGCCCAGCAATCGGGGGGGCGTGCGCGCATCCGGCGGCACGGCGTAGAGCGAAGGCTTCAGGGCTTGCACGGGCATGGCGGCTTCCGTTCGGGTATTGGTTCGTGTCGACAGGGCGAGTGTGTTTACTTATTAGATGCGATGCAAGTATCAAAGACACCAACTCCGCGTTTCCCCTGATGGGGAAAACTAGATACTTGATCACTATCTAATTTGTTTAAGGTCACGCCACTTCAGGAGTTGTCTTGTGCTGAACGGTCTACGCGTCCTCGAGCTGTCCGCTCCGTCCACCATGCTGGCCGGGCTGGTGCTGGCCGACCTCGGCGCCGATGTGGTGGTGGTCGAGCCGCCCGGTGGTGCGGCCGGCCGGCGCATGGCGCCCTTCCTGCACGAGCAGGTGGGCTTGGACCGCAGCCTCAGCTGGCATGCGCTGAACCGCAACAAGCGCAGCCTGACGCTGGACCTGGACAGCCCCGACGGCCAGGATCTGCTGCGCCGCCTGGCCGCCACGGCCGACGCCGTGGTCGAGGCCGCGCCCGCCCGCTGTGCCGACCTGGCCGACACCGGGCTCGTGCATTGCGTGGTGCGGCCGTTCTCGGCCAGCGGCCCCAAGAGCGGTTACGCCTGGACCGACCGCACGCTGGTGGCCGCCGCCGGCGTGCCGCTGCAGACCGGCGATGCCGACCGCGCGCCCTTGTTCCTGCCGGTGCCGCAGGCCATGCTGGAGGCCGGCTGCGAGGCCGCCATCGGCATGCTGGCCGCGCTGGCGGCCCGCACGCGCGACGGCAGCGGCCAGCACGTGGAAGTGTCGATGCGCGCCGCCGCGATGATGAGCGCGTTCTCGCTGCCCTACTACGCCGACACGCCCGAGCAGCCGCCGCGGCGCGGCCAGGCCAAGCGCTCGGTGGCCGGCGTCGAGGTGCCCAGCTTCCTGCCCTGCCGCGACGGCTACGTGCAGGTCTCGGTGGCGTTCGGCGGCTTCGGCGGCATCACGGCGCGCATGGCGGCCTGGGCCGTCGCCGCCGGCACGCTGGACGCCGCCATCGCCGAGGTCGACTGGACGCGCTTTCCGACCGAGGACACCGCGCACTGCGCCGGCCAGCTGCAGCAACTGGTCGACGGCCTGCGCAGCGCCATCGCCAGCCGCACCAAGGACGAGGTGGGCACGGCCGCGCGCACGCACGGCTTCTTCGCCGCGCCGCTGATGGACATGGCCGACATCGCCGCGTTCGACCAGTACCGCGAGCGCGGCCTGTGGCTGCGCCAGCCGCTCATCGACGGCGTGGTGGTGGACGCACCCGCCCACGTGGTGCGCAGCGACAGTTTCGCCACAACGCTGCGGTACCCGGCGCCACGCCTGTCCGAACACACGCACGCATTGCTGACGGAGCTCGGCCTGTCGGCCGACGAGATCCAGGCCCTGTTCACCCACGCCATCGTGTAGCCCCCATGACCGCACCACCCCTCGCCCACCTGCGCGTGCTCGACCTGAGCTGGGTCATGGTCGGCCCCATGAGCGGGCGCTACCTGGCCGACTTCGGCGCCGACGTGATCAAGGTCGAGAGCGCCAGGCGCATCGACCCGCTGCGCACGCTGGGGCCTTACCGCGACGGCACGCCGCACCCGGAACGCACGCTGTCCTACCACTTCATCAACGCCGGCAAGCGCAGCGTGGCGCTCGACCTCTCCACCGAAGCCGGCCGCGGCATCGTGCGGCGCCTGGTGCGCCAGGTGGACGTGGTGATCGAGAGCTTCACAGCCGGCACGCTGGACCGCATGGGCCTGGGCTGGGAACGCCTGCGCCTGGAGAACCCACGCCTGGTGATGGCCGCCAGCTGCCTGTTCGGCCAGACCGGCCCGCACCGCAGCGCCAGCGGCGTGGGCACGCTGGGTGCCGCCTATTCCGGGGCCAGCCTGCTGGCGGGCTGGCCCGACCGCGCGCCGACCGGCCCGTTCAACGCCTGGACCGATGCCGTCACGCCGCGCTTCATCGTGGCGGCCCTGCTGGCAGCGCTGCGCCGGCGCGACCTGACCGGCCAGGGCTGCTATGTCGACGTGGCCCAGGCCGAGGCCGGACTGCAGTTCCTGCTGCCGGCCTGGTTCGCCCACGCCGCCAACGGCACGGTGCCGCAGCGCCAGGGCGACGCGGTGGACCCGCTGCGCGCGCCCAGCGGCGTGTTCCGCTGCGCCGGCGACGACCGCTGGATCGCACTCGATGCCTCGGCCGACGCGCACTGGCAGGCGCTGCGCCGGCTGGCCGCGCCGCGCCTGGACGCCGCCGACTTCGACACCCTGCTCGGCCGCCTGCGCCACCGCGGCGACCTGCACGCGCTGCTCTCGGCCTGGACCGCCGACCAGCAGGCCGGGACGCTGGAGCAGGCCTTACAGGCCCAGGGCATCCCGGCCCACGTGGTCTGCAACCACACCGAGCTGGCGACCGACCCCGACCTGCTGGCCGATGGCTATTACGGCCAGATCAGCGACCCGCAGATCGGCAGCGTGCGCATGCGCAACGCGCAGTGCGCCATCACGCCCGCCGCGCCGCTGCCGGCCCGCCCCGCCCCGCGGATCGGCGACGCCACCGATCAGGTGCTGCGCGAGGTGGCGGGCTACAGCGACCCAGAAATCGACGCCTTCCGCCGCGACGGCGTGCTGACCTGAAAGGAAACCCCTTGTACGCCCTGAACGAAGAGACCCGCGCCCTGACCGACCTGGTGCGCCGCCTGGTGCAGGAGCACCAGATGCCGCTGGAAGCCCGCGTGCTGCGCGGCGAGACGCTGGCGCGCCGCGACTACGCGAGCGGCACGCAGGCCGCGCGCGCGGTCGGCCTGTGGGGCCTGACGGCGCCGCCCGAGTTCGGCGGCGCCGGCCTCTCGCTGGTCGACAGGATGGCCATCACCGAGGAGAACTTCCGCTGCCTCACGCCGCTGCGCTTCGGCGGCAGCGCGCTCGGCCCGCTGTATGCGCTGCAGGGCGAGCAGCGCGCGCGCTACCTCGACCCCATCCTGGAGGGCCGGCTCAACTACTGCTTTGCGCAGACCGAGCCCGGCGGCGGCGGCGACCCGGCCGGCGCCATCCTCACGCATGCCCGCGAGACCGACCGCGGCTGGGTGATCAACGGCGCCAAGATCTGGATCAGCAGCTTCCAGGAGGCCGACGTCGTCTTCGTCGTGGCCCGCACCGACAAGAACAAGGGCGCCGGCGGCATCTCGATGTTCGCTGTCGCCAAGGACAACCCCGGGCTGCACGCGCGCGAGGTGCCCATGCTGGGCGGCTTCAAGACGCACCAGCTGACCTTCTCCGATTGCGAGGTCGACGCGCTGGCGCTGATCGGCGGCGAGGGCCAGGGCTTCAAGGGCGCGCAGCAGGCGCTGTCGGCCGCGCGCTTCGACGTGGCGGCGCGCGCGCTCGGCGTGGCCCAGCGCGCCTACGAGATGATGGTCGAGCACGCCAAGCAGCGCGTGGCCTTCGGCGGCCCGCTGTCCGAGAAGCAGGCCGTGCAATCGAAGATCGTGGACTCGTGGATCGAGATCCAGCAGAACCGGCTCATGCTGTTCCACTGCGCCGCGCAGGACGACGCCGGGCAGGACACGCGGGTGCAGGCCGGCATGCTCAAGATGCTCTGCACCGAGATGGTGGACCGCGTGGTCGACCGCGCGATCCAGATCCACGGCGCGGCCGGCTGCACCTACGAATCGCCGCTCGCGCACTGGTACGACCACCAGCGCATGGCCCGCATCTACGAGGGCCCGACCGACGTGCACAAGTACCGCGTGATCGCGCGCCACCTGCTGGCATGAGGAACCCCATGCACACCACACTGCACGCTGCCGCGCTGCCCGGCACCCTGGAACACTGGGCCGCCGCCCAACCCGATGCCGTCGCGCTGGTCGATGGCGACCGGCAGCTGCGCTGGGCCGAGTGGAACACCCAGGCCGACCGCCTGGCCGCCGCACTGCACGCGCGCGGCCTGGGGCCTGGCGACATCGTCGTGCTGCGCACGCAGACGCGGCTCGAATGGCCCGTGGTCGCCTCGGCGCTGGCCAAGCTGGGCTGCTGGCTGCTGGGCCTGAACTGGCGGCTGACGAACGCCGAGATCCGCCATGTGCTGAACAACAGCCGCGCCAACGCCATCGTCTGCGACGACGCCGACCCCGGGGCGCTGCTGCCGGCCTTCGAAGGCCACACGCTCAAGCTGGCGGTGTCGCTGGACGCGCCGGCCCCCGGCTTCGTGACGCTGGCCGAACTGATGGCCAGCGCACCCACCGCGCCGCCGCTGTTCTCCACCGGCGATCCGCCGCTGATCATCTACACCTCGGGCACCACCGGGTTGCCCAAGGGTGTGGTGCTGGACCGCAAGCCCAGCGCCGACGATCCCGTCACCACCGAATACCTGCTCGATGTGCGCTCGCGGCGCCAGACCGCGGGCCGCGCCGCCTACCTGCTGTCCATGCCCATGCACCACGGCTCGGGCCCGGGCCAGCTGTGGTCGGCCCAGCGCGCCGGCGCGCTGACGGTGCTGCAGCGCCGCTTCGATGCCGAGGAAGCGCTGGCCCTGATCGCGCGGCACCGGCTCACGCACTGGACCGGCGTGCCCACCATGTACAAGCGCATCGCCGCGCTGCCGCCAGAGGCCATCGCGCGGCACGACCTGGGCTCCATCGAGCAGCTGACGGTGGGCGCGGCGCCGGTGTCGGCCGACCTCAAGCGCTGGATCATCGCCCACCTGGGCGACTGCCTGCACGAGGGCTACGGCAGCACCGAGACCGGCATGGTCACGCACATGCCGCCGGCCATGCAGCAGGCCAAGCCCGGCTCCAGCGGCCTGCCCTACCGCCACGTGCGGCTGGAGATCCGCGGCCCCGGCGGCGAGGTGTTGCCCACGGGCGAGACCGGCGAGATCTGGGCCTGGACGCCGGCCAACATCCGCAACTACCTGAACGCGCCGCCGCTGGACACCGAGACGCTGGACGCGCGCGGCTACTTCCGCACCGGCGACATGGGCCACCTGGATGCCGACGGCTACCTGTGGATCAGCGACCGGGCCAAGGACATGGTGATCTCGGGCGGCGTGAACATCTACCCGGCCGAAGTCGAGGCTGCGCTGCTGACCCACCCGGCCCTGTCGGATGCCGCAGTGATCGGCATTCCCGACGAGGAGATGGGCGAGCGCGTGATGGCCTTCTGCGAGCCCAAGCCGGGCCACCCCGTGACCGAGGACGAGCTGCTGGCGCACTGCGTCGACCGGCTGGCTTCCTACAAGCGGCCGCGCGCGATCCGCATCGTCGGCGAGCTGCCGCGCAACACCGTGGGCAAGCTGCTCAAGCGCGAGCTGCGCGCCCCCTTTTGGCAACACACCGACCGCAAGGTTTGAACGAGGAGCACTGGAAATGCAAGACATCCTGAGCATGCAGGGCAAGGTGGCGCTGGTCACCGGCGCGGGCCAGAACGTGGGGCGCGAGATCGCGCGCTTCATGGCCGCGCACGGCGCCGAAGGCATCGTCGTCAACGACTACGTGCTGGAGCGCGCGCAGGCGGTGGCCGACGAGATCAACGCCGAGGGCGGCAAGGCCATCGCGCTGCAGGCCGACGTGAGCAGCCACGCCAGCGTGATGGCGATGTACGCCAAGGCCTTCGCGCACTACGGCCGCGTCGACGTGCTGGTGAACAACGCCGGCAATGCCGGTGCCAACCCCGACGAGGCCGTGCGCAAGCCCTTCTACGAGACCAGCCCAGAGGTCTGGAAGTCGTGGATCGGCGTGAACTTCGACGGCGTGATGAACTGCACCGCGGGCGCGCTGCCCGGCATGATCGAGCGCAAGGGCGGCAAGATCGTGACCATCATCTCGGACGCCAGCCGCTTCGGCGATGCGGGCCTGGAGGTCTACGCCGGCGCCAAGGCCGGTGCGGCGGGCTTCATGCGCTCGGTGGCGCGCGGCATGGGCCGGCACCACATCAACGCCAACTGCGTGGTGATCGCGGCCATGGGCACGCCGATGATCGAAGAGCGCATGGCCGCCGACCCCGAGCGCGCCAAGCGCATCCTCGAGAAATACATCATCCGCCGCCTGGGCAAGCCCAGCGACGTGGCGGCCATGGTGCTGTTCCTGAGTTCGGGCGCCAGCGACTACATCACCGGGCAGGTCTACCCCGTCAACGGCGGCTTCACCTTCGCGCTGTGAAAGGAACACCGCATGTCTGAACAACAACCCGTGGTGCTGACCGTACGGCGCGGCCACGTGCTGGTGGTGACGCTGAACCGGCCCGAGGTCAAGAACGCCGCCAACGGCGCGCTGGGCCTGGCCATGAACGCGGCGATGGACGAGCTGGACGCGACCGACGACCTGTTCGTCGGCATCGTGACCGGGGCCGGCGGCGACTTCTCGGCCGGCGCCGACCTCAAGGCCGCGGCCCGTGGCGAGCTGCGCGAGCGGCCGCCGCGCGGCGGCTTCGGCGTGTTCAAGCGGCCACCGCGCAAGCCCTTGATCGCCGCGGTGGAAGGCGTGGCCGTGGGCGGCGGCCTGGAGCTGTGCCTGTCGTGCGACATCATCGTGGCGGCCAGCAACGCGCGCATGGGCCTGCCCGAGGCGCGGCACAACGTGATCGCCATCGGCGGCGGCCTGTTCCGCCTGCCGCGCCGCATCCCCTACCACCTGGCCATGGAGCTGGCGCTGACGGCCGAACTGCGCGGGCCGGAGTTCTTCGAGCGCTGGGGCCTCGTCAACCGGGTGGTGCCGCCGGGGCAGGCGCTGGCCACGGCGCTGGAGATCGCCGAGAAGATGATGGCCAACGGCCCGACCGCGCTGGCCGCCACCAAGGAGATCGTGTTCCAGGGCACCAACTGGACCGAGGGGGAAGCCTGGGAGCGGCAGATGCCGATCGCCAACCGCGCCATCGAGTCGGAAGACCGCAAGGAGGGGCTGCAGGCCTTCGTCGAGAAGCGCAAGCCGGTCTGGAAAGGACGCTAGCGGGCCCGGTGCAGGCATGACGACAATGCGTCCCCAGTCCACAGCCTGCATCCATGGAACGTCCTGAAGACCCGGGCGACACGCCCAAGACCAATGCCGAACTCCGCGAGGTGGCGATCAGCCGCATGGTCCAGACCGCCATCCGGCTGATCGCGCGCGATGGCGCCTCCAGGCTCTCGCTGGTCGACGTGGGGCGCGAATCGGGCTACAGCCACTCGCTGCCCAACTACTACTTCAAGACCAAGGAAAAGCTGCTGCTGGAGGTCTACGGCTTCATCGTGGGCCGCTTCCGCACCCGGGCCACTGCGTGGGCGCGCGAGCACATCCCGGGCCGCATCACGCCCGGGCTGCTGAACATCGACGCCACCATCCGCTCGTACCTGGCGCTGGTGCGCGTGGACCCCGAGCGTTCGCGCGCCATGAACGTGATCTGGGCGGAGTCCTTCTCGACCATGCCGGGCCTGCTGAAGGAGGTGCGGCCGGCCAACGCGCGCACGCTGCTGTTCTTCGAAGAGGAGATCCGCACCGGCATGGCCAAGGGCGAGATCGACCAGGCCATCGACCCCCAGGGCCTGGCGATGGTGATCGTCTCGACGCTGCGCGGCGCGGTGTCGCAGTACCTGCTCGATCCGGACGGGGTGAACCTGGACATCGTCGCCGACACGCTCGTGGCCCTGTTGCGCAAGGGCGTCAAGCCGCCCTGAGGACATCGCCGGCCCCCATGGGTGCGGGCTGCTGGCGCCAGTGTTGCGGGCCGCCCGGACCGCAGCAATTCCTCGCGTGCGCCGTGGTCCAACGTCCGCTTGTCCTACCCGCGCCGCGCGCCGGCCAGCGCAACCATGGGCTTTCACCAACCGAAAGACCAAGACGATGACCGATCCACGCAACGTTGCCCACGACAAGAAGGTCCAACAGGCCAAGAAGCACCGCAACGAAGAGATCGCCCCGGGCGCAGACGCGACGCCGCAGCCGGGCAAGAAGACCCCCATGGAGCACCATGCGTCCGACACACCGAAGGCGCCCGACGAGGCCGCACCCGTGCCTTCCGAAGAGAAGCCGCTGAAGTAGGCGCCTGCGCCGCGGCACGTACGGGGCCGCTGCGCTGCGTGCGCTTCCGACCTTGTTCCGGCACGGCAGCCGGGACCTGGCGGGCCCCCGGCAACCCTCATGGATAACCCCATACTGGCGCGGACGACTCTTGTCTATATTTCTTGCATGCAAGAAATTTCGCATCTTGCATGCAGACAGGAGCTCTTCCCATGCGCTTTTTCCGTTCCCTCTTCGGCCAGGTCGTGATCGCGCTGGTGGTCGGCACCACGCTCGGCCTTCTGGTGCCCGACTTCGCCGTCAAGCTCAAGCCGCTCGGCGATGCATTCATCAAGCTGATCAAGATGATCATCCCGGTGCTGGTGTTCTGTGTGGTGGTGCACGGCATCGCGGGCGCGGGCGATCTCAAGCGCGTGGGCCGCGTCGGCGTGAAGGCGCTGATCTACTTCGAGGTGCTGACCACGCTGGCGCTCGTCCTGGGCCTGGTGCTCGGTTACTGGTTCGAGCCCGGCGTGGGCATGAACGTCGACCCCAAGGCGCTGGACCCGGCCGCCATGGCCGCCTATGCCAGCAACGCCGACAAGCTGACCAGCGGCGGCACGGTGGACTTCCTCATGAAGCTGATCCCCACCACCGTGGTCAATGCGTTCGCCACGGGCGACGTGCTGCAGGTGCTGCTGTTCGCGGTGCTGTTCGGCTGCGCGCTGGCGCTGCTGGGCGACGTGGGCCGGCCGGTGGCGCAGCTGGTGGACACGATGTCGCTGGTGCTGTTCAAGATCATGGGCATCCTGATCAAGCTGGCGCCGCTGGGCGTGCTGGGCGCCATCGCGTTCACGGTCGGCAAGTACGGCGTGGGCTCGCTCAAGCAGCTGGGCATGCTGGTCGCGCTGTTCTACGTCGCGGTGCTGCTGTTCGTGTTCGTGGTGCTGGGCACGGTGATGCGCATCTCGGGCTTCAGCCTGTGGAAGCTGCTGCGCTACCTGCGCGAGGAACTGGCCGTGGTGTTCGCCACCACCTCGTCGGACAGCGTGCTGCCGCAGATCATGGCCAAGCTGCGCCGCATGGGCATCCGCGATTCGACCGTGGGCCTGGTGATCCCCACGGGCTACTCGTTCAACCTGGACGCGTTCTCGATCTACATCACGCTGGCGGCGGTGTTCATCGCCCAGGCCACCAACACACCCGTGAGCATGACCGACCTGCTGGCCATCCTGGCCGTGGCGCTGGTCACCTCCAAAGGCGCGCACGGCGTGCCGGGCTCGGCCATCGTGGTGCTGGCTGCCACGCTGCACGCCATCCCCGCGATCCCGGCCATCGGCCTGGTGCTGGTGCTGTCGGTGGACTGGTTCATGGGCATCGCACGCGCGCTGGGCAACCTGGTCGGCAACTGCGTGGCCACGGTGGCCGTGGCGGCCTGGGAGGGCGACATCGACCGCGCCCGGGCGCATGCGGTGCTGAACGGCGAGCCGGTGGAGGACGAGGTGGTGGGCACGGACCCAGCATCGGCCCTGCCCGCCGGGGGCGCTGCGGCACACTAGCGCGATGCCCACCGACGTCAGCCCCACGACCATTGCCGAGCGCGTGGTCCAGTCCATCCTCGCGCAGAAGCTCGCCCCGGGCGAGCGGCTCGGCGAGCAGCAACTGGCCGACCTGTTCGGCGTGAGCCGCACCATGGTGCGCGAGGCGCTGATGCAGCTGCAGGCGCGCGGCTTCGTCGAGGTGCAGCCCAAGCGCGGCTGGTACGTGGTGCAGCCCTCGGCGGAGGAAGCACGCGATGCGTTCGCGGCGCGGCGCATCGTCGAAGCGGGCATCCTGGGCACCGAGGGCCGGCCGCTGGCCCAGACCATCCGCGCGCTGCGCCAGCACATCGCGCAGGAGCAGCAGGCCATCGACGGCGCCGATGCCGCCACGCGCGCCTTCCTGCTGGCCGATTTCCACGTCTGCCTGGCGCAGGAGATGGGCCACCGCCTGCTGTGCGACGTACTGCGTGACCTGACGGCGCGCACCACGCTGGCCGCCACGCTCTACCAGTCCAGCCACGAAGCCAGCCAGTCCTGCGCCGAACACGCCGCCATCGTTGCCGCGATGGAGCGCGGCGACATGGGCGAGGCGCGCCAGCGCATGCTGGAGCACATCGGCAACGTGGAAGAGGCCTTGCAGACCGAGCAGGCCGAGCTGTCGCAGGCAGACCGGCTGCGCGCGACCTTGTCGCCGCTGGCGCTGCCTTAGGCGCCTGCGCGGTGCGGCCTGCGGCACAGCGCGCGGCCTGGCGGCCGCGACGGCTGCGCTACACCTGCAGCATGCCGCGGAACCCGCGCGCCGCGTAGTACGACTGCACGCCGTTGTGGTACGTGAACACCTGGCCATAGCGCCGGTCGCAGAACAGCGCGCCACCCAGCGCGCGGACCTCGGGCGGCGTCGCGATCCAGCTGGAGGTCTTGGCATCGAACGCGCCGAGCTGCTGCAGCGCGCGGTATTGCGGCTCGGTCAGCAGGGCGATGCCCATGGCCTGCGCCGTCTGGACGGCGCTGCCCTGCGGCTTGTTTTCCTTGCGGGCGTCGAGCGCGGCGCCGTCATAGCACAGGCTGCGGCGCCCGGCCGGACTCTCTGCCGCGCAGTCGCAGAACAGGTAGCGGCCACTCGCCGCATCCATGCCCACGACGTCGGGCTCGCCGCCGGTCGACTCCATGGCCTGCAGCGCCGCCAGCGCGGCGGCGTTGCCATCGAGCCTGGCCAGCACATCGGCCCAGGCGATGCCCACGTGGCGCGGCAGGTGGCTGTCGAAACGCGCCTGCAGCAGCTGCAGCAGGCGGGCCTGGTCCTGTGCCTTCATGGGTTCGCCTCCGTCAGCAGGAAGTTGCCGCGCGCCACGGTGATGGGCTGATCCGGCCCCTTGCCCTGCCAGCAGCGCACCTGCACCAGCGCCACGCGCGCGCCAAGGCGCACGATCTCGCAGGAGGCGTAGGTGTCCTCCGGCCGGCCGCTGCGCAGGTAGTCGATCGAGAAGTCGATGCACTTGGGAAACTTGGCGCCGCCGATGGCCTCGATCAGGTGCAGCGTCGCGGCGCTCTCGGCGAAGCCGGCCACCACGCCGCCGTGCAGCGCGGGCAGCTGCGGGTTGCCGATCAGCTTGGGCTGGTAGGCAGCCGGTAGACCGGTGTGCTGCCGTCCTGGGCCAGGCGGATGCCGAGGTAGTCGGCATAGGGGATCACCACGCCCTGCAGCACGGGCGCGTCGGCGGCAGGCGGTGTCCAGGCCACGGCGTCGGCCGCCGTCGCCTGGCTCGCCGGCGCGGCCTGGCGGCGCGCGGGCGTGGCCAGCATGAAGGCCGCCTGCACGCTGGCCACGGGCTGCCCGGGGTCGGCCTGCCAGACGGCGCCGCGCACGAAGGCCACGTTGGGCGTCATGCGGTAGCAGTGCGTCTCGCAATGCAGGTCCTCGCCGGGGCCGGCGCGGCGCAGGTAGTCCATGCGCAGGTCCAGCGTGGCGATGGGCTGGCGTTCGCTCAAGGCCGTGCCCACGGCCAGTCCGCAGCAGGAATCGGCCAGCACGATCAGCGGACCGGGGTGCAGCAGCGCGCGGCCGGGATCGCCGAGCCAGTCGGGCCGGTCCGGCAGCCGCATGGCGGCGCGGCCCTTGTCGGCCGAGGTGACTTCGAGGCCGATGTCGGCCATCTGCGGTGTGCGCGCGACGAACAGGCGCTGCAGGTTGTCCAGGGAAAGCATCGCACGAGTATGCCCGCCGGGCCGCTGTGGGAATCCTTGCATTTGTCTGCACAAATACAAACCTTGTCGTGGCAAGGATTGCGCGCACTGTCATTGACACGCTCGCCCAATTGTCTATACAAATGAGATTTCTTCCATTCCATCCAGCCATGAAGAGTGATGACGCTGCGCAGTGGGCGCAGGACAGCTGGGCCTGGGCCGGCCGCTTGAGCGGTGTGGCGGCGGTGCCCGGCAGCGCGGTGGCCGCGGCCGAGGGCGCCCTGCGGGCGGCGCAGGCCACGGGCGCCGCAGCCGACCGGCAACTGGCCTGGCACATGGGACTGGCCCCGTTCGGCAAGTCGCTGTATCCCGCTGCATCGGCTGCATCGGCGCCAACGCCGGGGAACCCGGCCCCGCCGGTCCCACCGGACACGCCGGGCATGGTCGCGCAAGGGCTGGCGGACCGTGTGCGCGCGCAGGGCGAAGCCGCCGAGCGCCACGCCGGCACGGCCTTCGTGCGCACCCGCACTGCAGCGGCGGTGGCCCAGGCACGGGCGCTGGAGGCGCTGCCGCCGGCCGGGCGCGTCCAGCGGCCGCTGCTCGGCCTGGCCTATGCGCGCAAGGACATGTTCGACCGCGCCGGCGAGCCCAGCGAATGCGGCAGCCGCATCCTGCGCGGCCACGTGGCGGACGCGACCGCCACGGTGCTGGAGCGGCTGGACGCGGCAGGCGCCATCGACCTCGGCGCGCTGCACATGGCCGAGTTCGCGATGAGCCCGACCGGCTTCAACGCCCACTGGGGCCACGGGCGCAACCCGTGGTCGGGCAGCCACGTGTCCGGCGGCTCGTCCAGCGGCAGCGGCGTTGCCGTGGCGGCAGGGCTGGTGGGCGCGGCGCTGGGGTCGGACACGGGCGGCTCGGTGCGGCTGCCGGCCGCGATCTGCGGCGTGACGGGGCTCAAGCCCACGCAGCACCTGGTGTCCGTGCACGGCGTGATGCCGCTGGCACCCAGCCTGGATTGCGTGGGGTTCCTCGCGCCCTCGGCCCACGCGTGCGCCCGGTTGCTGTCGGCCGTCAGCGGCCCCGACCCGCGCGATCCGGCCTGCCTGGACGTGGCGCGGGCCGACTATGCAGCCGGCATCGGCGCGCCGCTGGACGGCAGCATCCAGGTGGCCGTGCCCCGGTTGCCGGCCGACGCACCGGCGTCCGACGAGGTGCGGGCCATGCTCGCGGCCGTGGTCGAGCAGCTGCGCGCCCAGGGCGTGCGCATCGCCGAGGTGACGCTGCCCGACCTGGCCGAACTCGGCCTGCTGTGCACCCTGGTGCTGGGCGCCGAGGCCGCCTCGATTCACCGGCGCTGGCTGGCCGAGCGCCCGCAGGACTATGGCGAGCAGGTGCGGCGCCGGCTGGAGCGCGGGCTGCTCTACCCGGCCGCGCACTACGTCGATGCGCTGCGGCTGCGGCCTGTGCTGCTGCAGCGTTTCCTCGCGCAATGCCTGCCGGGCGACACCCAGGCACTGCTGCTGCCGGTGCTGCCGCATGCGGTGCCGACGATCGCCGAGACCACGGCCGGCAGCGACGACGAGATCGAACAGCGCTTCGGCCACTTCTCGTTCTGGACACGCGCGATCAACTACCTGGGCGTGCCAGCGCTGGCACTGCCCGCCGGCCGCACCGGCAATGGACTGCCCAACGGCGTGCAGTTGGTGGGCCGTCCCTGCGGCGAGCGTGCGCTGCTGCGCATCGGCCACCACTACCAGAACGCCACCGACTGGCACCGGCGGACGCCCTCGCCTGAACCATGAGGCAGGCGCTGCAAAAGCCTCGCCCCGCCCCGATGCGGGCGCCGGCAGCAGCCAGGCCTGCGGCGCGCCGCCCCCGGTCAGTCGCGCCAGCGCGGCCGCGCGCCACGCTGGCGCAGCGCGCGCAGCATCAGCACCACGATGCCGGCGTTGAGCAGCAGCAGCGAGGCGCTGAGCCAGCCCGGCCGGCGCAGCAGCTCGGCCACCTCGAACGGCAGGTAGATGGCGCCGCTGCCCGCGGCCAGCCATTCGGCCCAGGCGCGGCCGCGCCACAGGCCGTAGGCCTCGCCCAGGCGCAGCAAGGCGTAGCCTGCGGCGCCCAGCGCCAGCAGCGCGAGCCGCTGGTCCTGCAGGTGCTCGGCGGCCTGCACGAAGATGTGCGGGTAGTGCGCGGCCGGGTTCATGTGCAGGTGCGCCAGCATCTGCAGCGCCAGCGCCTGCAGGTCGCGGTGCGCGAACGCCAGCAGCCCGGAGGCGCCCACCAGCGCCAGCAGGCCCTTGGCGGCCTCGAACAGCGCCACCGTGCGCAATGCGGGGCGTGCGGTGTTCACCATGGCTGCACGGGAAAGCCCGCCCACAGTTCGTTGAGGTCGTTGAAGTGCCATTGCTGCGAGTCCTCGCGCGAGACGATCTTCTCGTTGACGGTGCGCGACAGGTCCAGGATCTCGGGCACCAGCCGCAACTGCGCCTTGGTCGAGAAGAACACCTTGACCTTGGGCGTCGTCAGCGCGGGCGACTGCTCCACCACCACCGCCAGCCGGCCCGAACTGAGCTTCACGAGCGAGCCCACGGGGTAGATGCCAACGCTCTTGACGAAGGCCTGGAACAGCGACTTGTCGAAGTGCCCGCCGCTCCACTCGGCCATGCGGCGCACGGCTTCGGCCGGATCCCAGGCCTTCTTGTAGGGGCGGTCGGAGGTGACCGCGTCGTAGACGTCGCAGATCGCCGTCATGCGGGCGATGCGGCTGATGCCGGCACCCTGCAGGCGCTCCGGATAGCCGGTGCCGTCCATCTTCTCGTGGTGGTGCAGGCAGGCGTCGAGCACGGCATCGCCCAC
Organism: Pseudorhodoferax sp. Leaf274; assembly: GCF_001422445.1. GTDB lineage: Bacteria > Pseudomonadota > Gammaproteobacteria > Burkholderiales > Burkholderiaceae_C > Pseudorhodoferax. Next base: position 242,525 of record NZ_LMNA01000023.1, on the reverse strand, counting down.
GTCGCCGCACTCCAACAGCATGGCGTGGCCATGCTCGGAGTGGCTGCGCACGACCGCGAATTCATCGTCCGTGAGCTTTCCCGGCTTGTTCAGCACGGCCAGCGGCACCCTGGCCTTGCCGATGTCGTGCAGCAGTCCGGCCAGGCCCGCATCGCGCGTCTGCTGCGTGTCCAGGCCCAGTTGGGCGGCCAGCGACACCATGAGCGCGCAGACCGCCACGGAGTGCATGTAGGTGTAGCTGTCGGCCGTCTTCAAGCGCGCCAGGCTGATCAGCGCGCCCGGGTTGCGCAGCACCGAATCGCAGACGTCCTCGACCAGCCCGCGCGCGGCCGACGAATCGGTCAGGCGGCCCATGCGCGCTTCTTCGAAGACGGTGGTGATGCACTCGCGCGCCTGGCCGCAGAGCTTGACGGCGGTGCGCAGCTCGTCTTCCATGCGGGTCGGCGCCGGCCGCTGCGGCGTGGCTGCGGCAGGCTCCGGCGCCGCCGCTGGCGTGGGCGGCGGCGGCGCCAGCGCGGCGTCGGGCAGCACGCTGCGCGCCAGATCGATCCAGGCGGCCTGCACGCCGGAAGCGCGGATGCGGCCCAACTCCTCGGCGGATTCGAGCAGGAAGTTCTGACGCCAGAACGGATGGTCCATCCAGGCGCCGTCGAAGCGGTGCAGGAACATCCCCAGGGTCAGGTCGGCGACGGGAACGCGCTTGAGCATGACGGCGCGCATTCTCGCCTACTCGCATGACCCGTCCGTTATGTGATCAATTGCGCGGAAAGATTGGGTCTCTTTTCTCGCGAAACGCCTTCACACCTTCGGCGAACGATGGCGCATCGAGCAACTCGCGCTGGCGTTCGGCCTCATAGCGCATCTGCTCCACGAGCGACACCCGGCCGGCCGAGTCGTAGGCCGCACGCACCTCGCGCGCCGCATGCGCCGGCAGCCTGGCCAGGCGCTGGGCCACGTCCAGGGCCTGGGTGCGCAGGTCGGCATCGTCCACGGCCGCCCAGATCAGCCCCCACTGCGCGGCCTGCTCGGCCGACAGCTTCTCGTTGAGCATGGTCATGCCGACCGCCCGCGCACGGCCGACGAATCGCTCCAGGAACCAGGTCGTGCCCAGGTCGGGCACGATGCCCAGCTTGGGCATGAAGGGCAGGTAGAAGTAGGCCGAGCGCGCGGCCACCACCACGTCGGCCGCCAGCGCGATGCCCACGCCGGCGCCGGCCGCCGGGCCGTTCACGGCACTGACCACGGGCATGGGCAGCGTGCGCAGGTCCTCGATGATGCGGTTGGACAGCGACTCCATGGTCTCGTAGCTGCTCTGGCCGACCGAGGTGCCGTTGCCGGCCATGTTGCTGGACAGGTCGGCGCCCACGCAGAAGGCCCGGCCCACGCCGGTCAGCACCAGCGCGGCCACGCTGCGGTCTTCGCGCAGCGTTGCCAGCCGCGCGCGCAGGGCGTGCTGCAGCTCCCGCGCGATCGGGTTCAGCCGCTCGGGGATGTTCAGGCTGATGACGAGGACATCGCCATGGCGCTCTTCGAGCAAGGGGTTTTCGATGGTCATGCTGGCCTCATTTCAAACTCAGGACGGAACCGATGGGGTCGAGGTCGACCCCGTTGTAGCGCACCGGCTGCAGCGCCGCGAACACGTGCAGGTCTTGCGTGGAGGTGCTGATGCTCACGCCGGGCAGCAGCATGGCGATCTTGGGTTGCTTCAGGCTGCTGGCGATGCGCCGCACGTTGTCGCGCGTGAGCTCGTCGCCGCACTCGCGCAGGATGTGCGCCATGAGCTGCGCGACGACATAGCCCGACACGCCCGAGGAGTTGTTCGGGTCCACCCCGGGCGCATGGTTCTTGAGCAGGGCCAGGTAGGCCTGCATCTCGGGGTCGGCGGCCCAGCGCTTGGCGGCAGGCTCTTTCCAGGCCGACAGCGTGATCGCGCCCTTGGCGCGCTCGGGCCCGGCCGGCTCGAACGCCATCTTCACCGAGGAGCCGGCCAGGTTCACGTAGCGGTCGGGCTCCCAGCCCAGCTCGGAGGCCTTGCGCAGCGCCTGCGCCACGGTGCGCGCGGTGGCGGCCAGCACCAGCACGTCGGCGCCGGCGGTCTTGAGCTGCACCACTTGCGAGTCCACCGTCGGGTCGGTCACCTCGAAGCTGGCCTGCGCCACGATCTTCGCGCCCTTGCCGGCCAGGCCCTGCTGCAGGCCCTTGAAGATCTCGCGGCCCAGGTCGTCGTTCTGCATCAGGATGCCGACCTTGGCACCGGGCTTATTGGCCAGGATGTGGGCCGCGAACACGCGGCCCTCGCCCTGGTAGCTGCCCAGGAAGGGCGAGGTCCACGGGAACTTCTCGCCGTCGTTGAACTGGCTGGCGCCGCTCTGCACGAACAGCTGGGGCACCTTCTTGGCGTTCATGTAGCGCTGGATCGCCAGGTTGGGCGCCGTGCCCAGATTGCCGAACATGGCCAGGATCTCGTCCTGCTCCACCAGCCGGCGCGCCACCTCCACCGTCTTGGGCGGCGAGTACTGGTCGTCGTAGACCAAGAGCCTGACCTTGCGTCCGTTGATGCCGCCCTGCTCGTTGAGCTGCTTGAAGTAGGCCTCGGCCACCTTGCCGACGATGGCGTAGCCCGAGACCGGGCCCGACAGCGGCATCGGCATGCCCAGCACGATCTCGGTGTCGCTGGCGCCGGGGTCGTACTTCTTGTGGGCCAGGGCCAGGCCCGGCGCGGTGCCGGCCAGCACGGCCGCGGCGGCCAGGGCGATCTGTCGTCTGTTCATCTGCATGCTTGTCTCCTCTTCTCGCTCTTGGGTGAAACGGATTCAGTGCTTGCCCTGCCCCATGTAGCCGAACAGGTGGCCGGCCACCTTGCGCATCTGGATCTCTTCGGAGCCTTCGGTGATGCGGTAGCGGCGGTGGTGGCGGTAGATGTGCTCGAAGGGCTTGTGGCGCGAATAGCCCATGCCGCCGTGCACCTGCATGGCGCGGTCGGCCGCCTCGCAGACCAGTCGGTTGGCCCAGTAGTTGCACATCGACACCTTGTCCGACAGCCGCTTCTCCACCTGCGGCTTGGGCATCTGGTCCATCTGCCAGGCCGTCTTGCGGATCAAGAGGCGCAGCATTTCCACCTGGGTCGCCAGCTCCACCAGCGGGAACTGGATGCCCTGGTTGCGCGCCAGCTCCTCGCCGAAGGGCTTGCGCTCGCGCGCGTAGCGCACGCTCTCTCGCACGCAGTAGTCGGCCGCGCCCAGGCTCGATGCCGCCTGGCGGATGCGGTTCTCGTGCACGAAGTGCTGGGCGATGGCCAGGCCGCCGTCCAGCGGGCCCAGCAGCGCGTCTTCCGGCACCCAGACGTTGGTGAAGCTCACGCGCGGGTGGTCGGTCGGCATGTTGAAGGTCCAGAGGTATTCCTCCACCTTCACACCCTCGGTCTTGGACGGCACCAGCAGCGCGCTGATGCCCTTGGCCGCGCCGTCATCACCGCTGGTGCGCGCGAACACCAGGCAGTGCGTGGCGATGTGCATGCCGGTGGTCCACATCTTCTCGCCATCGATGCGAAAGCCGGCACGGCCGCCGCGCGTCTCGCGCACGGCGCGCGTCTCCATGTGCGTGGCGTCCGAGCCGTGGTTGGGCTCCGTGAGCCCGAAGGCGATCTTCAAGCGCTCGTCCAGCATGCCCTGCGTGAACTCCTGCTGCTGGGCTGGTGTGCCGAAGTCGCGCAGGATCAGCACGAAGGGGTTGTTGGCCACGATGGAGTGCTCGTTCTGCAGGTCGTTGTGCAGGCCCAGCCCCTTGGCCGCCAGGTGCTCGCGGATCACGGCCATCCAGAGGTTGCTGCCGTCCTGCCCGCCGAACTCCCTGGGCAGCGCAAAGCGCAGGTGGCCGGCCCGGTCGGCGCGCCGGCGCGCCTCGCCCAGCAGGGCCTCCCATTCGTGGCGTGGCAGGCCGCCATTCTCGAAATCGGTGCGCGCCCATTCGCGCCGGTGGTCGAAGAAGCGCTGGTTGTCGTCCTGCTGCTGCAGCGGATCGATCTCGCGCACGATGAAGTCGTCGAGTTCGGCCAGGTAGGCCACGAGGTCGGCTGGAAGGTCGAAGTTCATGGTTCCGCGGAATACCCGGGTTGGTCGATGGCGAGCCTGGCGGCCGTCGTGGCTTGCAGGTGCGCGAGCAGGCCCGGCGTGGAAAGGTCCATCGCGCCCGCGGCGATGCGTTCGCACAGCAGGCGGTTGGCGGCTTGCAGATCTGCTGGCGTCTCTGCCCCCAGCAACGCGCGCAAGCCCTCGGCCTCGCGGGCCTGGGCACTCGCGCCCTGCTCCGCCTCGCGCTGCGCGATGGCCAGCGCATTGGCGGCCACGCGCACCTGGTAGGCCAGTGCGCCATCCGTGGCGGGCAGCACGCGTTCACGCAGGAACTGCGCCACGGCCTGCAGCAGCTCGGGTGCGTGCGGTCGGTCCTGCATCAGCGGCTCTCCTCGGCCAACAGGGCCAGCAGGTCCGACTCCACCTCGGACACGCGCCGGCCGATGGCGGCCTTCTCCAGTTCGGGTTCGGAGCCGTCGATCCAGGACTGCACCATGGATTCGCAGACGACGCCCCACTTGAGCGTGCCCAGCATCTCCCACCAGCGCAGCCGCCCCGCGTCGAGCCGGCCGCCCGCCTCCACGTAGCCCGCGCAGAGCGCCTCGCGCGTGCCGAAGCCGCCCACCGGCAGCGCCTTGCCACCGCCGAAGCGCCAGGAGCGCACGCAGATCCAGCCCAGGTCTTCCATCGGGTCGCCCAGGTGGGCCAGCTCCCAGTCGAGCACGCCACGCAGCCCGTCGGCATCGACCATGAGGTTGCCGTTGCGGAAGTCGCCATGCACCAGCACGGGCCGGTCCACATCGGCGGGCGCGTGGCGCGCCAGCCATTGCAGGGCCAGCGCGAACACCGGCCGCACCGTGCCATGGCTTGCGTGCAGGCCGGCCTGGAAGTCCAGCTCGGCGCGCGCGCAGGCCGTGCGCAGCACGGGCAATCGTTCGGTCGCCAGGCCGTGGATGCGTGCCATGGCCGCGCCGCACTGCTGCGCCAGCACACGGCGGGCACCGGCCAGCGCCGGGTCGCGCACGATGCGCCGGCCCAGCGTCTCGCCCTCCAGGCGGTCCATCACGAAGCCGTCGCCGGCACCGTCGTCGGGCTGCAGCACGTGGCGCACGGCCGGCACCGGCACGCCGGCGCCATGCGCCGCGGTGATCAGCACCGCTTCGTTGGCCAGGCCAGCGGAGCCATGGTTGCGCCCGTGTTCCACGGTGGCCGCGCGACGCAGGATCAGCGGTGTGCCGGCTACCGTGAAGGCCCAGGTCTGCTGGCTCGCGCCGCCCGACAGGCGGCGCAGGTCCGCTACCGGGCCGCCGCCCGGCACCAGCCGACCGGCCAGTGCCTGCAGGGCCTCCAGCAGCTGCGCACGCTCATCCGGCACGGCCGAAGCGCGCCTGGATCTTGCGCAGCAGGCCCACCACGCCGCCCGGCATGGCGAACATGAAGATGATCAGCACCACGCCGTAGACGGCCCAGGGCGCGGCCTTGGACACCTTCTCGGCGAAGGTCGGTACGAACATGATGAAGATGGCGCCGAAGATCGCGCCGTACAGCGTGCCCACGCCACCGACCACGATGCCCACCAGCAGCGAGATCGACAGGAACAGCGTGAACGAATCGGGCGCGACGAACTGCACCGCGATGGCCGACAGCGCGCCGCCCACGCCCGTGAACGCGGCCGAGACGCCGAAGGTCATGGCCTTGTAGTGGTTGTTGTCCACGCCCATGGCCTCGGCCGCCATGGCGTGGTCGCGGATCGCGCGCATGGCGCGGCCGCTGCCGCTTTGCAGCAGGTTGTGGGCGATCACGAACATGACCACTGTGACCAGCAGCGAGAACAGGTAGACCCATTGGTCTTCCGTGAGCGGCAGGCCGAACGGCGCGCCCGGCTTCATGAGCACGATGCCCTGCACGCCGCCGGTCCACTGCTCCAGGTGCTTGTACTTGAGCAGCTGGGGCATGGCCACGCCCAGTGCGAAGGTCGCCAGCGCCAGGTACAGGCCTTCGAGCTTGAGCGCCGGCCGGCCGAACAGGTAGCCGACGATGAGGCAGACCACGGCCGCCGACGGCACCGTGAGGAAGTACGGCATGCTGGCGTGCTCCATCAGGATGCCCGTGGTGTAGGCGCCGATGGCATAGAAGGCGCCGTGGCCCAGCGAGATCTGGCCGTTGTAGCCCGTCAGGATGTTCAGGCCCAGCAGCGCGATCGCGTACGACAGCACCATGGTGGCCTGGAACAGCTGGTAGCCCTTCAGGAAGAAGGTCAGCGCGATGGCCAGCAGCACCAGCAGGCTGACCCAGGCCAAGGTCGTGCGCGACGCGGCTGGCCGGGTGGCTGCGGCGCCGGCAGGGGAGGCAGTCGGGATCGGCAAAACGGAAGAGACTTGCGTGTTCATGGCGTTCAGACCCGCGTGACGATGGTGCGGCCCATGAGGCCGGAAGGCTTGACGATGAGCACGCCGACGATCAGCACCAGCGCGACCGACAGCTTGAGCTCGGTGCCCACCACGTAGGTGCCGATCAGGTTCTCCAGCACGCCCACGATGAAGCCGCCGAGCACGGCGCCCACCGGGTTGTCGATGCCGCCGATCAGCGCACCGGCGAAGGCGTACAGCAGCACGCCGCTCATCATGTGCGGGTCGAGGAAGACCACGGGCGCCACCATCATGCCGGCCACCGCGCCGATGGCGCCGGCCAGGCCCCAGCCCAGCATCAGCATGCGGCCCACGTTGATGCCCACCAGCCGCGACGACGCCGCGTTCTGCGCCGCGGCGCGCATGGCCAGGCCCAGCGGCGTGAAGCGGAAGAAGCTGAACAGCAGGGCCACCACGCACAGCGTGACGAAGATGGCGCCGACCTCGTGCGCCGACATCAGCGAGCTGGCGAACCAGGCGTCCGACGGGAAGGGGCTGGGGAACTGCTTGATCGTGTAGCCGAACAGCCAGCCCGCCAGGCTGTGGAAGATCACCAGCAGGCCGATGAACACCACCACGACGGAGAGCACGGGCTTGTCGTGCATGGGGCGGATCACGGTGAACTCGACCACCGCCGCGAGCACGAAGGACAGCACCACCGTGGCCACGAAGGCGGCCCAGTACGGGAAGCCTGCCTGCATCAGGCTCCAGGCGATGAAGGTGGAGAACATCGCCATCTCGCCCTGGGCGAAATTGATGTGGTGCGTGGCCTGGTAGATCATGACCAGGGCCAGCGCCACGCTGGCGTAGATGCCGCCGGTGGCCAGGCCCGCCAGCAGTTGGTGAACGAAGGCGTCCATCTTGTCTATTCCCCCAAGTACGCGCGGCGCACCGCGTCGTTGCTGCGGATCTCGGCCGAGGGCCCGGACAGCACGATGCGCCCGGTCTCGATCAGGTAGGCGGTGCTGGCCAGTTCCAGGGCCAGCTTGGCGTTCTGCTCCACCAGCAGGATGGAGACGCGCTCCTCCTGGTTGATGCGCCGCATGATGGAGAAGATGTCCTTCACGATCAGCGGCGCCAGGCCGAACGAGGGCTCGTCCAGCAGCAAGAGGCGCGGCTTGCCCATCAGCGCGCGGCCGATGGCCAGCATCTGTTGCTCGCCGCCCGACAGCGTGCCGGCCTGCTGGGCATGCCGCTCCTTCAGCCGCGGGAAGTAGCCGTAGACCTTGGCCAGGTCGTCCTCGATGCCGGCCCGGCTTGCGCGGGCGTAGGCGCCCAGGCGCAGGTTCTCCTCGGTCGTCAGGCCCAGGAAGGTGCCGCGGCCGTCGGGCACATGGCCCACGCCGGCCTTGGCGATCTGCTCCGTGGCACGGCCGTCGATGCGCTGGCCTGCCAAGGTGATCGTGCCCTGCGTGCTGACCATCATCTGGCACAGCGCGCGCAGCGTGGTGGTCTTGCCGGCGCCGTTGGCCCCCAGCAGTGCGACCACTTCGCCTTCGGAGACGTCGATGTCGATGCCCTGCAGCACGCGCGTGGGGCCGTAGGCGGCATGCAGGCCGCGGACTTCCAGAAGCTTCGTCATGGGGTCACCTCCGAACCGTCGTGTCGTTCAAACGTCGCGCAGGTCGGCGCCCAGCGCCATTCGCACGGTGTCGATCCCCGCAAGCGGGGCCCCTCGCCAAGTGTGCTCATGCCACGGTCTCCGTCTCGTCTTCACCCAGGTAGGCCCGGATCACTTCGGGGTGCCGGCGTACCTCGGCCGGCGTGCCTTCGGCGATCTTCTTGCCGAAGTTCAGCGCGACCACCTTGTCCGACACGCCCATCACCAGGCTCATGTGGTGCTCCACGAGCAACACGGTGACGTGGCGCCGGTTGCGGATGTCCAGGATCAGCTCGCCCAGGCTTTCCAGTTCCTCGTGGTTCAGGCCGCAGGCCGGCTCGTCGAGCAGCAGCAGCTGCGGCTCCGACGCCAGCGCGCGCGCCAGTTCCACGCGCTTTTGCGTGCCGAACGGCAGATCGGCGACGGTGCGTTCGGCCACCGGGCCGAGCTGCAGGAAATCGATCAGCTCGTGCGCACGCGCAAGTGCCTCGGCCTCGATGCGCGCCACGCCGGGCAGCCGGAACGCGTTGCGCAAAAAGCCCGCATGGTGCTTGCTGTGGCAGCCCACGAGCACGTTCTCCAGCACCGTCATCGTGCGGAACAGCGCCAGGTTCTGGAAGGTGCGGCCGATGCCCAGGCCGGCCATCTTGTGGCGCGGCAGGCTGGCCAGCGGCTGGCCTTCGAATTCGATGCGCCCGCTGCTGAAGGTGTACAGCCGCGACAGGCAGTTGAACAGCGTGCTCTTGCCGGCGCCGTTGGGCCCGATCAGGCCGCAGATCTGGCCGCGCGCGACGTCGAACGACACGCCGTCCAGCGCCACGATGCCGCCGAAGCGCACCGTCACACCCTCGATGTGCAGCAGGGGCTTGTCTCCACGATCACGGTCATGTGCCATGCATCGGTCCTTTGTTCTTGGTTGGGAACCCGGCGGGCGCTGCCGCGGCACACGCCGGGAAGGCGTGGCTCAGAGCCGCTCGATGATGGTCACGTTGGCCATGCCGCCGCCTTCGCACATGGTCTGCAGGCCGTAGCGCTTGCCGCGCTGGCCCAGCGCGTGCACGAGCGTGGTCATGAGCTTGGTGCCCGAGGCGCCCAGCGGGTGGCCCAGCGCGATGGCGCCGCCGTTGACGTTCAGGCGCTCGGGGTCGGCACCGGTGGCCTGCAGCCAGGCCAGCGGGATCGGCGCGAAGGCCTCGTTCACCTCGAACAGGTCGATGTCGGAGATCGACATGCCGGCCTTCTTCAGCGCGCGCTGCGTGGCCGGGATCGGCGCCTCCAGCATGATGACCGGGTCGTGGCCCAGCACGCTCATGTGGTGGATGCGGGCCAGCGGCTGCACGCCCAGGGCCTTCAGGCCGCGCTCGTTGACGACCATCACGCCGCTGGCGCCATCGCAGATCTGGCTGGCGCTGGCCGCCGTGCAGCGGCCGCCTTCGGCGATCAGCTTGACGGCGGCGATGCTTGCCAAAGTGGCCTCGTAGCGGATGCCTTCGTCGGCCAGGTGCTGCTCGCCGGGCTCGCTGCCGTCGGCCATGCGCACGGCCACGGGCAGGATCTCGTCCTTGAAGTGGCCGGCCTGCGTCGCCGCGATGGCGCGCTGGTGGCTCAGCAGCGCGAACGCGTCGAGCTGTTCCTTGGACAGGTTGTAGTTCTTCGCGATCTGTTCGGCGCCCGTGAACTGGCTGAACTGGATGCCGGGATAGCGCTTCTGCATGGCAGGGCTCATGTAAGTGCCCAGGCCGGCCTTGGCCGCCAGGATGCCGGGGGTGCCCATGGGCACGCGCGTCATGCTTTCCACGCCAGCGGCGATCACCACGTCCATGCTGCCCGACATCACGGCCTGGGCCGCGAAGTGCAGCGCCTGCTGCGAGGAGCCGCACTGGCGGTCGATCGAGGTGCCGGGCACGGACTCGGGCAGGCTGGAGGCCAGCACGGCGTTGCGCGCGATGTTGGTCGATTGCTCGCCGGCCTGGCCCACGCAGCCCAGGATCACGTCTTCGACCAGGGCCGGGTCGGCACCGGTGCGGGCCACCAGTGCGTCCAGCACCTGGGCGGCCAGATCGGCGGGGTGCCAGCCGGCCAGCCGGCCGTTGCGGCGGCCGCCGGCCGTGCGCGTGGCGGCGACGATGAATGCTTCTGCCATGGGACAAGTCTCCTTCGGGATCGGGTTCTGGCGGGATGTTCGCGGCGGCGCCTCAGCGGGGCGTCGTCGGAACGGACGATTTTGGAAACGCTGCCGGCGCACCGAGCACGCCGGCCTCGCGCCAGGCGTCCTGCTGCGCCGCATCATGGCCCAGTTCGCCCAGCACATCGGCCGCATGCTGGCCCAGGTGCGGTGCCGGGCCGGGTGCCGCCGCAGGCGTGCCGTTGAAGCGCGCGGGCGAGCGCGGCAGCCGCGCGCGGCCGAGCTCGCCGTGGTCCACCTCCACCAGCGTGCCGTTGTGCAGCACCTGCGGGTCGGCCAGCACCTCGTGGCGCTCGTTCACGCGGCCCACGGGCGCGTTGTGCGCGCGCATGCGCTGCAGCATGGTGGCGGTGTCGATGGCGGCGGCGCTGGGGTCGAGTTCCTCGCGCAACGCGGCCGCGTGGCGGAAGCGCCCGTCGACGCTGGCGAAGCGCGGATCCTGGGCCAGCTCGGGCCGGCCGAAGCCTGCGCACACGGCCGCGAACTCCACGGGCTGCGGGCCCGAGGCCACGGCGTAGCCGTCGGAGGTCTTCCAGGGCTTCTGGCTCACGCCGAACTCGGGCGAAGGCGGCGGCGCGTCGTCGAGCCAGATGTGGTTGTACATGGCGTCCGGCCACTGGAAGGACACGGCCGCGTCCAGCATGGCCAGCTCCACCCACTGGCCCTTGCCCGTGCGCGTGCGCGCCAGCAGGGCCGCGCAGATAGCCTGCGCGGCCGTCAGCGCGGTGAGCTTGTCGCACAGCGCGGCGGCCAGCACCTGCGGGTCGCCGCTGACCTGGTTGCGGTGCGAGGCGCTGATGCCCGAGACGGCCTGGATCACGGCGTCGTAGGCGCGCTCGCCCGCGTTGGGGCCGGTCTGGCCGAAGCCGCTGATCGACAGGTAGACCAGGCGCGGGTTCAGCGCCAGCAGGGCTTCGTGGCCCAGGCCCAGCCGGTCCATGGCGCCGGGGCGGAAGTTCTCGACCAGCACGTCGGCACGCTGCGCGAGCTCGCGCACGATCTGCTGCGCAGCCGCTTGCTTGAGGTCGAGCACCAGCGAGCGCTTGCCGCGGTTGGCGGCCAGGAACATGGCCGAGATGTCGGCCTTGCGCGGGCCGATGCGGCGCGAGGTGTCGCCGTCCGGCGATTCGATCTTGACCACGTCGGCGCCCTGGTCGGCCAGCATGCCGGCCGCAATGGGCCCCGACAGCACGGCCGACAGGTCCAGAACGCGAATGCCCTCCAGGGGTCCTGCCATCGTCATCTCCTTGTGTTACCAGCCACCACGGCGCAACCAGTCATCGACCAGATTCAAACGGTCGGCGCCCCAGAACATTTCACCATCGACCACGAAGGTCGGCGTGCCCCAGACGCCTGCAGCCACGGCTGCATCGGTCTCCACGCGCAGCCGCTCCTTGGCGGGCGCCTGCTGCACGGCGGCGGCGATGTCCAGCTGCGCAGCGTCCAGCCCCACGTTGGCGGCGGCCTGCGCGATCTGCTCGGGCGTGTTGGGCGGCGTGGCGCGCACATGGTGCCACTCGAAGATCTCGCGCGCGAAGCGCTTGGCCAGGACGGGATCGAGGTCATCGATGAGCCAGAACGCGCGGCAGGCGTTGGCGCTGATGAAGTTCGAGAGGCCCCCGGACTTGAACGGCAGGCCGAACCAGCGCGCCATGCGCGGCACGTCGCGCTTGTAGTAGTCGCCCTTGAGCGGCACCTCCAGGAACGGCCGGGTCTGGCCCAGCTTGTCCTGCATGATCCCGCGCATGTAGAACGCGCGCCAGCGCACGCTGCGGCCGTGCTGCGCGGCCAGCGCGTCGATGCGCGTGGACGCGAAGTAGCCGTAGGGCGAGAGGAAGTCGAACCAGAAGTCGATGGGCTCGGCGGTGGAGGCCATCAGAAGCCGATCACGTCGCCCACGTTGACGAACTTGTCGCCGTCGAAGCGCGTGAGCTGCATGGCGCGGATCACGCGGTAGTCGTCGGCGCTGGTGTTCACGCGGATGCCCGGGATCAACAGCGGCAGCTCCACGTTCTTGAGGCTGGTGGCCTGCTTCATCACGTTCTCGCGCGTGAGCTCGTCGCCGCACTGCTTGAGCACGTGCACCATGAGCTGCGAGGCGCTGTAGCCGTTGTAGCAGACGCGGTCCGTCGGGTCGCCGTCGGGGTAGTACTGCTTCATGAAGGCGTGGTAGTCCTTCACGCCAGCGTCGTCCTTCCAGCCGGGGTCGCTCGGGTCCTTCCAGTAGGTGGCCGAGAAGATGCCCGTGGACCGCTCGCGCCCGGCCGGCACCATGGTGGTGTTGACGCCCGAGGCCGAGCCGATCAGGTAGTAGGCCGGCTTCCAGTTCAGCTCGTGCGACTTGCGGATCGCCTGCAGCGCCTGCTTGGGCAGGCTGATGTTCATGAACACGTCGGCGCCCGAGGCCTTGAAGCCCACGATCTGCGAATCCACCGTCGGGTCGGTCGGCTCGTAGGTGGCCTCGGCCACGATGTTGCCGACCTTGTTGCCCAGCCCGGCCTTGAAGCCGCGCACGAAGTCGCGCCCGTAGTCGTCGGCCTGCGACAGCACGGCGATCTTGGCGTTCGGGTTGGTCTTGACGATGTGCGTGGCATAGACCGCGCCCTCGATCTCGTAGCCGGCCAGGAAGGCCATGCTCCAGGGTGCGTTCTTGGGGTCGATGAAGCGGCTGGCCCCGGTCGACAGGAACAGGTGCGGCACCTTCTTGGCGTTCATGTACTTCTGGATCGCCGCGTTCGGCGCCGTGCCGAGCTGGTTGAACATCAGCAGCACGCCCTCGGACTCGACCAGCTTGCGCGTCGTCTCCACCGTCTTGGGCGGCGAGTAGGCGTCGTCCAGGCTCAGGAAGTTGATCTTGCGGCCGCCCACGCCGCCCTGCTCCTCGTTGATCTTGCGGAAGTAGGCGTTGGCGGTCTTGCCGAACACGCCGAAGGCCGAGGCCGGGCCGCTGTAGGGCACGGTGTTGCCGATGCGGATCTCGGTGTCGCTGGCGCCCGTGTCGTACTTCTTGGCGAAGGCGGGCAGCGGCAGCCAGGGGGCGCTGGCAGCGGCCAGCAAGGCGGTGCGGCGGGTGAAGGCCATGGTCTTGTCTCCTGTCTCTTGGGGGGGTGCGCCGACCGGCATCGGCGGCGTTGCGCACTATCGCGCCGGCGACAGGCAGCGGCCATGGCCGATTCGACCAAAGCCATTGGCTGGAACGACCAGCGCCCATGAGGGGAAACCCGGTGTCGCGCAGGCGGCGCGGCTCGTCGGATCGGACGATGCCGCCCGGGCGGCGCAGGAGCACGATGCCAGCTCTACCAAGAACGGGGAGACAAGATGCAGGACAAGGCAAGGATTGCGGCCACGGCGCTGTGCGGCGCGTTGGCCATGTGGGCCGGCGGTGCCGCCGCGCAGGCCAAGCCCGCACCGGTCAAGATCGGCGTGCTGACCGACCTGACGTCGATCTACGCCGCCATCGGCGGCAAGGGCCTGGTCGATGCCACGCGCATGGCCATCGAGGACTTCGGCGGCAGCGTGCTGGGCGCGCCCATCGAGATGGTGTTCGCCGACACGCAGAACAAGGCCGACGTGGCCGCCTCCAAGGCGCGCGAGTGGTTCGACACCCAGGGCGTGGACATGGTCACCGACCTGCCCTCCTCCGGCCTGGCGCTGGCCGTGAGCAAGCTGGGCGAGGAGAAGAAGAAGATCGTCATCGTGACCAGCGCCGCCACCTCGGAGCTGACCGGCAAGAGCTGCACGCCCTACACCGTGCACTGGACCTACGACACCTACGCGCTGGCGCGCAGCACCGGCGCGGCGGCGGTGAAGGCCGGCGGCGACACCTGGTTCTTCCTGTCGGCCGACTACGCCTTCGGACAGGCGATGGAGAAGGACACCACCGACGTCATCAACGAGATGGGCGGCAAGGTGCTGGGCAGCGCCAGGCACCCGCTGGGCGCGTCGGACTTCGCGTCCTTCCTGCTGCAGGCGCAGAGTTCGAAGGCCAAGATCATCGGCCTGGCCAATGGCGGCGGCGACACCATCAACAGCATCAAGGCGGCCAGCCAGTTCGGCATCGTGCAGGGCGGCCAGAAGATCGCCGCGCTGCTGGCCTTCCTGACGGACGTGAAGGCCATCGGCCTGCGCCAGGCCCAGGGCCTGCTGCTGACCGAGGCCTTCTACTGGGACCAGGACGACAAGACGCGCGCGTGGTCGCAGCGCTTCTTCAAGCGCAACGGCGTGATGCCCACCATGACCCAGGCCGGCACCTACGGCGCCGTGACGCACTACCTCAACGCCGTGAAGGCGGCCGGCACGCGCGACAGCGACAAGGTCATGGCGCAGATGCGCGCCACGCCCATCAACGACTTCATGACCGCGGGTGGCCAGCTGCGCGTGGACGGCCGCGTGGTGCGCGACATGCACCTCTACCAGGTCAAGACGCCGGCTGAATCCAAGGGCGAATGGGACCTGTACAAGGTGGTGGGCACGACCCCGGGCGCCACCGCCTTCCGCCCTCTCAGCCAAAGCGAATGCCGTCTGGCAAAAGGAACCTGACATGATCAGCTACGACCTCACGCAGTTCGGCGCGCCGCTGCAACGCCACGAGCAGCCCACGCCCCAGCCCAAGGGCAGCGAGGTGCTGGTGCGCGTGCTGGCCGCGGGCGTGTGCCACAGCGACATCCACATCCGCCACGGTTACTACGACATGGGCAACGGCAAGCGCCTGAACATGGGCGACCGTGGCGCCGCGCTGCCGCTGACCATGGGCCACGAGACGGCCGGCGAGATCGTCGCCGCCGGCCCCGATGCGCAGGATGTGCAGATCGGCCAGCGCGTGGTGGTCTACCCCTGGCTGGGCTGCGGTCAATGCAAGGTCTGCGCGCGCGGGCAGGAGAACCTGTGCATGGCCGGCAAGGCGCTGGGCGTGTTCGCGCCGGGCGGCTACGCCGACCACATCGTCGTGCCGCATGCGCGCTACCTGGTCGACATCGGCAACCTGGCGCCCGAACAGGCCGCGCCCTGCGCCTGCTCGGGCCTGACCATGTACAGCGCCATCGGCAAGATCGACCCGGCGGTGCTGAAGGACGAGCATGTCGTGGTGTTCGGCGCCGGCGGCCTGGGCCTGATGGCCGTGGGCCTGCTCAAGGCACTCGGCAACCCGGGCGCCATCGTGGTCGAGCCCGACGCCGCCAAGCGCGCAGCCGCCCTCAAGGCCGGCGCCGCGCACGCGATCGACAGTGCCGCGCCCGACGTGGCCGAACAGGCCAGGAAGGCGGCTGGCGGCGCCGTCTGGGCGGCGCTGGACTGCGTGGGCACCGAGCAGACCGTGGGCACCGGCATGGCCCTGCTGACCAAGGGCGGCCAGCTGGTGCAGGTGGGCCTGTTCGGCGGCAAGATCGAGATCTCCACGCCCTCCATGCCCATGCGCGCCATGAGCTACCAGGGCTCCTACGTGGGCAACCTGGGCCAGCTGCGCGCGCTGATCGACCTGGCCAAGGCCGGCCAGCTGGTGCCGCTGCCCATCGACGCACGGCCCTTGGACCAGGCCGAGGCTGCGCTGCAAGACCTGGAGGCCGGCAAGGTCGTCGGCCGCGTGATGCTGAGACCGAACTGAGATGACCATGGACATCCAACGCACCGTCTACCGCGAAGACCACGAACAGTTCCGCACCACCGTCCAGCGCTTCCTGGACCGCGAATGCGTGCCCCACATGGCAGCCTGGAACGCCGCCGGCCAGATCGACCGCGCGGTCTGGGCCAAGGCCGGCCGCGAAGGCCTGCTGTGCCCCACGCTGCCCACCGAGTACGGTGGCGGCGGCGGCGATTTCGGCCATTCGGCGGTGCTGGCCGAGGAGATGGCCGCGCGCGGCCTGAACGGCATCAACTTCGGCCTGCATTCCGACATCATCGTGCCCTACCTGCACCGGCTGGGCACCGAGGCGCAGAAGGACAAATGGCTGCCGCGCTGTGCCGCGGGCGAAGTCATCACCGCCATCGCGATGACCGAGCCCGGCACCGGCAGCGACCTCAAGAACATCCGCACCACGGCACGGCGCGAGGGCGACGAATACGTCATCAACGGCGCCAAGACCTTCATCAGCAACGGCCTGCTGTCGGACCTGGTGGTGGTCGTGGCCAAGACCGACCCGCAGGGCTCGGGCTCCAAGGCCATGGGCCTGGTCCTGATGGAGACCGACCGGCCCGGGTTCCGCCGCGGCCGCAAGCTCGACAAGGTGGGCCAGCATGCCGCCGACACGGCCGAGCTGTTCTTCGACGACGTGCGCGTGCCGGCCAGCAACCTGCTGGGCGAGGAAGGCAAGGGCATGTACGCGCTGATGCAGGAGCTGCCGCAGGAGCGCTTTCTGATCGCCCTGGCCGCCGCAACGGCGCTGGAGACCTGCCTGGCCCACACCATCGCCTACGTGAAGGACCGCCAGGCCTTCGGCCACACGGTCTGGGACTTCCAGAACACGCGCTTCAAGCTCGCGGACATCAAGGCCCAGTCACTGGCCGTGCGCACGCTGATCGACCACTACCTGGGCGAGCACATGCGCCGGCGCATCACGCTGGAGGAAGCCGCCGTCGCCAAGCTGTTCGCCACCGAGACGCTGGGCAGCGCGCTGGACACCATGGTGCAGCTGCACGGCGGCTACGGCTACATGCTGGAGTACCCGGTGGCCCGGGCGTTCGTGGACATGCGGGTGAACCGGATCTACGGGGGGACGAGCGAGGTGCAGCGGGATCTGATTGCGCGCAAGCTGTGAGCCAGGGCAGGGCCCGCCGGCCCGGCTGGGACCTTAGCCCACAGCCCGCTCGCGCCCCTTCCAGTGCGGCTCGCGCAGCTTGTACTTCATCACCTTGCCCGCCCCGCTGATCGGCAGCGCCGCCACGAACTCCACGCTGCGCGGGCACTTGTAGCCCGCGATCAGCGCCTTGCAGTGGGCCTGGATGTCCTCGGCCGTGGCCTCCACGCCCGGCCGCAGCACCAGCACCGCGTGCACGGCCTCGCCCCATTGCGCGTGCGGCACGCCGATCACGGCGGCGGCCGCCACCGCAGGGTGGCGCGCGAGCGCGGCCTCGACCTCGCCGCAGTACACGTTCTCGCCGCCCGAGACCACCATGTCCTTGAAGCGGTCGACGATGAAGACGAAGCCGTCCTCGTCCATGCGCGCCGCGTCGCCCGTGAACATCCAGCCGTCGCGCAGCGCCTGGGCGGTGGTGTCGGGCAGGTTCCAGTAGCCCGACATCGCGCAGGGGCTGCGCACCGCGATCTCGCCGACTTGGCCACGCGGCACTTCGCGGCCTTCCACGTCCACGATGCGCAGGTCGATGCCGTTGAGCGCGCGGCCGGCGGAGTTGAGCTTGCCCAGCTTGCGGCCTTGCGGCGCGTGGTACTCCGCCGTCAGGTAGGTCACGCCGGCGGCCAGTTCGGTCATGCCGTAGCCCTGCACGAGATCGGCCTGCGGCAGCAGCGCGAAGGCGCGCTCCAGCAAGGCTTCGGAGATGGGCGATGCGCCATAGCCCACCACGCGCACGCTGGACAGATCGGCACCACGCGCGGCCGGGTCGTCGAGCAGGAACTGCAGCATCACCGGGATCAGCATGAGGCTGGTGATGCGGTGCTCGGCGATGGCCTGGAGCACACCGCCCGGCGTGAAGCCCGGCAGGAACACGTTCGTCGTGCCCACGACCAGGCTGCGCATCAGCGCGGACAGGCCGCCGAGGTGGAACAGCGGCGCACTGTGCAGCAGCACTGCATCGCCATCGAGCGGCGAGGCGATCAGCGAGAGCACGGAGTTCGCGGCCAGCGCCTCCTGGCTCAGCATCACGCCCTTGGGCCGGCCGGTGGTGCCGCCGGTGTAGAACACGCCGGCCAGGTCGTCGCCGCTGCGCAGCGCGTCCGCCACGGGCCGGGCTGCGGCGAGCAGTTGCTCGGTGTCCAGCAAGCCGGCCGGGGCCGGCTTGTCGCCCACGTAGAGCAGCGTCTTGAGGCAGGGTGCCTGGGCCTGCAGTTCGGGGACCATGGGCACGAAGCTGTCGTCCACGAACAGGATGGCGGTCTCGCAATCCTGCAGCGAGAAGGCGATCTCGGCCGCGCTCCAGCGCGTGTTGGCCGGGTTGACCACGCCGCCGGCCCACCAGACGGCCAGGTAGAACTCCAGCGTGCGGTCGGAGTTGAGCGCGAGCATGCCCACGCGGTCGCCCGCGCGCATGCCCAGGGCCTGCAGCGCGCCGGCGAGCCGGGCCACGCGGTCGTGCAGCTGGCGGAAGGTCTGGCGGCGGCCGTTGTAGACGGTGGCCACGCGGTCGGGGTACTGCTGCACGGCGCGGTGCAGGGATTGGGTCTGGCGCAGGCGCATCAGCGGCTCCTTGGAGACTGGCGTTCGGTGGGTGGCGTCATGCGGACGGGGCCGTACGGCTTCCGTGCGGATGCGGGCAGTGCGGCACCCATGCCCATGGCCAGAACGGCGCGTCGCGGGATCTTGTTGCAATCCGAATTCATCTGCTTGTCTCCTGGTGCTGCGTGTCGTGCAGGGCCTGGAGGCCCCGGTTCCGCGGTGTGGTCCGCAACGCGCCCAGGGCTTGCCGGCCCCGGCCGCGTCCGGAGCAGCAGTCTTGGGTGGGAGGCCCGGCCTGCCCATCGTCCGAAACGATGAATTTCGCCCCGCGCCGGCCGGCCAGCATGCAGGCGATGGCCAGGCCCTGCACCACGGCGATGGCGGCGAAGAAGCCCTGCGTACCCACACCCAGCGTGGGCCCGCCAGGGCCGCCCGCCACCAGCAGCGCGGCGAACGCGGCCGGCGCGAACGCATAGAGCGCCTGGGCCAGTGCCACGCAGCGCGCCACCACGCGCGTCACCTGGGCGGGCGCGAATTCGGCCTGTGCGATCAGTGGCGGCAACGAGGTCGCGTTGCCGATGCCCAGCCCGAACAGCGCCACGCCCAGCACGGTGGGCCAGCCGGGTTCGGGGCCTGCCATCCACAGCAGCAGCGTGCCGGCGGCCTGCACCGCATAGCTGGCAGCGGCGACCCGGCGCCGGTCCCGCTGCGTGCCCAGCCCCCGGGCCACGAGCACGCGGCCGCCCATGCCGCAAGCGGTGGCCAGGGCCATGGTCCAGCCGGCCATCTGCGGGCCCATGCCGGGCACCAACAAAGAGAACAACTGGGCGATCAGCCCGATCTGGGCGAACAGGCCCAGGGCCATCGCGGCCGCGAGCGTCACGAAGGCACGGCTGCACCAGGGCGTGGCGGGCACCGGCGCAGCGCCAGCGCCAGCGCCAGGGCCAGGGCCAGGGCCAGGAGCAGCTTCACGGTCCACGGGCCTGCACGCCAGCTCGCGCGAGGCGATCGACAGCACGGCCACGACCATCGCCAGACCGACCAGCATCGCCGCGGCCGGAAAGCCCACCCTGTCGATCAAGGCCGCCCACAGCGGCACGAAGACCATGCCACCCACGCTGGCGCCGTTGTAGGCCTTCGCCAGCGCCATCGGCTGCTGCACGGTGAACCAGGGCGACACGATGGCGTGGATGCCGGCGGCGCCCAGCGGCACCCAGCCCGCGCCCGTGCACAGCGCCGCCAGGAACAGCTGCCAGGGTTTGGCCGCTGCCGCCCAGCCCAGCACGCCGAATGCCAGCGCCAGCGCGCCGCCCAGCGTCGTGGCCGGCACGCCGAAGCGGCGGTGCAGCCTGGGCAGGCAGGCGACGACACCGGCGCCGAACAGGAAGTGCAGGCTCACCGCCGCCGACACCAGCGGCAGCGGCCAGCCGGTGCGCGCCACCACCGCATGCAGGAACACCGGCGGCCCGTAGAAACCCACGCCCCAGCCGAACAGGGCCAGCACGAAGGCAGCGCGCACGACACCGTGGCCGTCGCACGCGGCGGGAGGGGCAATGCAAGAAGAAGGCATGGAAGCACTCGCTGCAAGCGGCCTGCGCCGCGGTGCAGCGATGGTGGCCACGCCAGCGGCCGAACGCTTCGCTGCGCAGCGAAGCATCGGCCTGGCCGCGTGCCGTAAGCTGGCGCCCAGGCCCCCCATGAACACCAACCGCATTGCCCGCATCGCCGCCCTGGTCGGAGAACCGGCCCGCGCCGCGATGCTGCTCGAACTGATGGACGGCCGCGCGCTGACCGCCCATGAACTGGCCCGTGCCGCCAACGTGTCGGCCCCCACCGCCAGCCGCCACCTGGCCCAGCTGGTCGAGGCCGGCCTGCTGCACATGGAGCCGCGCGGGCGGCACCGCTACCACCGGCTGGCGTCCGGCGAGGTGGCCCGGCTGCTCGAAAGCATCATGCAGCTGGCGGGCCAGGCGCCGGAGCGGCGCCGTGTCGTGGTCGGCCCGCGCGACGCCAGGCTGCGCGCGGCGCGCCTGTGCTACGACCACATCGCCGGACGGCTGGGCCTGGCCATTGCCGACGGCCTGCTGGCCGAGCGGGCGATCGCGTTCGACGGCGACAGCGGCCATGTCACGGACCGTGCCGGCCCCGTGCTGCAGCGCTGGGGCCTGCCGCTGGATCTGCAGGCGCAGGCACCGGGCCGCGGCCGGCCGTACTGCCGGCCCTGCCTGGACTGGAGCGAACGCCGCAGCCATGTGGCCGGCAGGCTGGGCGCGATGATCTGCGCGCATTGCCTGGCCCAGGGCTGGCTGGTCAGGAAGCCGGACACCCGTGCGCTGACGATCTCCGGCGCCGGCGCGGCGCGATTGCGCGACCTGCTGGGCCTGCAGGCGTGGGACCGCGTCACGGGCCCTGCCTGACCGGTGCCGGCGGCCGGCGCGGCACCTGCGGGACAGCACGGCGGCGCGATTGCCGCTACAAAGGCCGGCGCGCACAGCGGCGCGAGGAGACAAGCCTTTCATGATCGACCTGTACTACTGGCCGACGCCCAACGGCTGGAAGATCAGCATCCTGCTGGAGGAATGCGGCCTGCCCTACCGCGTGCTGCCGGTGGACATCGCCGCCGGCGCGCAGTTCACGCCCGAGTTCCTGGCCATCAGCCCGAACAACCGCATCCCGGCCATCGTCGACCACGAACCGTTGGGTGGCGGCGCACCGCTGGCCTTGTTCGAGAGCGGCGCCATCCTGCAGTACCTGGCCGAGAAGGCCGGCCAGTTGCTGCCCACGGTGCCGGCCGAGCGCTGGCGTGTGCTGCAGTGGGTGGCCTGGCAGGTCGGCGGGCTCGGCCCCATGGCCGGGCAGAACGGCCACTTCCTGCTCTACGCGGCCGAGAAGATCCCCTACGCCATCGACCGCTACGGCGCCGAGGTGCGCCGGCTGTACGGGGTGCTCGACCGCCAGCTCGCGTCGACGGGCGCGTACATCGCGGGCGACTACTCCATCGCCGACATCGCCACCTTCCCGTGGGCCATGACGCACAAGGCGCAACAGCTGGTGCTGGACGACTTCCCGCACGTCAAGCGCTGGTATGCGCAGGTGCGCGCACGGCCCCAGGTGCAGGCCGGCCTGGCCGTGGGCCGCGAACTGGGCCGGCCGAGCACATCCGTGAGCGACGAGGCCCGCCGCAACCTGTTCCGTGGCACGAATGCCGCCACCACTGCAGCGACCAAGGAGTGAACCCCATGCCCGACATCGAATTCTTCTTCGACATCTCCAGCCCCTGGACCTACCTGGCGTTCCACAACATCCAGCCGCTGGCCGACGAGTTCGGCGCCAAGGTCATCTGGCGCCCCTTCATGGTGGGCGGCGTGTTCAACACGGTGAACCCCACGGTCTACGAATCGCGCCGCACGCCGGTGCCGGCCAAGCAGGCCTACCTGGGCAAGAGCCTGGCGGACTGGGCGCGCTGGACCGGCGTGCAGGTCAACTTCCCGCCCAAGGTGTTCCCGGTCAACAGCGTGAAGGTGATGCGCGGCTGCCTGGTGCTGGACGGCGAGGGCAAGCTGCCGGCCTTCGCGCGCGCCGCCTTCGAGGCCTACTGGCGCGACGACCTGGACATCGCGCAAGACGAGGTCGTGCGCGAGGTCTGCGCCCGCGCGGGCGTGGACGCCGACGCACTGCTGCTGGCCATCGCGCAGCAGCCCGTCAAGGACGCGCTGCGCGACAACACCGAGGCGCTGATCGCACGCGGCGGCTTCGGCTCGCCCACCATCTTCCTGGGAGACGACATGTACTTTGGCAACGACCACCTTCCGCTCGTGCGGGCCGCACTGGAGCGCGCGCGATGAGCACCGATACCGGACTGCTGCAGCTGTCCACGCCTTCGCCCGGCGTCGCCTGCCTCACGCTGAACCGTCCGCAGGCCATGAACGCGCTGTCGCTCGCGCTGCGCCAGGCCATCGCCGACACGGTCGACCGCCTGGCCGCCGACCCCGCGGTGCGCGTGCTGGTGCTGACCGGCGCCGGCCGCGCGTTCTGCGCCGGGCTGGACCTGCGCGAGATCGACGGCAACGCGCTGGGCAACGCCAAGGCCGACCCGGTGCTCGCGCTGGGGCGCTTTCCGCGGCCCATCATCGGCGCCATCAACGGCGCGGCCGTCACGGGCGGGCTGGAACTCGCGCTGGCCTGCGACCTGCTGATCGCCTCGACCCAGGCGCGCTTTGCCGACACCCATGCGCGCGTGGGCGTGGTGCCGGGCTGGGGCCTGTCGCAGAAGCTGCCACGGCTCATCGGCATCGGCCGGGCCAAGGAGATGTCGTTCAGCGGCAACTTCGTCGGCGCCGAGCAGGCCGAGCGCTGGGGCCTGGTCAACCGCGTGGTGGCGCCCGAGGAACTGCTGCCGCAGGCCTTCGCGCTGGCCGCCGACATGGCCAGCGCGCTGCCAGACGTGGTGCAGATCTACAAGCAGCTGATCGATGGCGGCTATGCCGGCGCGCTGGCCGACGGGCTGGTGGAGGAAAAAGCCGCGTCGCGCCGCTGGGCCGAATCGCTGGACACCGCCGCGCTGCGCGCCCGGCGCGAAGAGGTGCAGGCCCGGGGGCGCTCCCAAGCCGGGTAAACCCCGGTTCGTCGCTTCGGACGATGACGGCGGCGCCAGTCGCCGCTAGTCTGCGGTTCTCGCAACGCACTGACCACCCACCCACATGTCCGACGCATACATCATCGACACCTGCCGCACGCCGCGCGGCATCGGCAAGATCGGCAAGGGCGCCCTTGCCGACCAGCATCCCCAGCACCTGGCCGCCACCGTGCTCAAGGCGCTGGCCGAGCGCAACCAGCTCGACACCGCCGAGGTGGACGACGTGATCTGGGGCACCTCGACCCAGCGCGGCAAGCAGGGCAACGACATGGCCCGCATGGCCCTGCTGGACGCGGGCTACAGCCACCTGGCCAGCGGAGTGACGCTGGACCGCTTCTGCGGCTCGGGCATCACCTCGGTGAACCTGGCCGCCGCCACGGTGGCCGCAGGCTTCGAAGACCTGGTGATCGCCGGCGGCTGCGAGATGATGAGCTACACCGCATCGCTGGCCGACCCCGCCAACCCCAGCATGATGGACGCCGGCAACCTGCGGCTGCGCCGCAACGTGCCGCAATCGCACCAGGGCGTGTGCGCCGACGCCATCGCCACGCTGGAAGGCATCCCGCGCAGCGCGCTCGACGAACTGGCCCTGCTGAGCCAGCAGCGCGCCGCCGCCGCCATCGAGGGCGGCCACTTCAAGCGCAGCCTGGTGCCGGTGTACCGCGAAGACGGCAGCCTGGCGCTGGACCGCGAGGAGTTCCCGCGCCCGCAGACCACGCTGGAGGGCCTGGCCTCGCTCAAGCCCGCCTTCGAGGTGATGGCCGAGCGCCCCATCGACGAGCAAGGCAACACCTACGCCGGCCTGATCCGCCAGGTCTTCCCCGAGCTCAAGATCAACTACGTGCACCACGCCGGCAACAGCTCGGGCGTGGTCGACGGCGCCGGCGCGCTGCTGCTGGCCTCCGGTGCCTATGCCAAGAAGCGTGGCCTCAAGCCGCGCGCGCGCATCGTCGCCATGGCCAACGTGGGCGACAGCGCCACGCTGATGCTGAACGCACCGGTGCCGGCCGCGCGCAAGGTGCTGGCCAAGGCCGGCCTCACGGTCGATGACATCGACCTGTGGGAGATCAACGAGGCCTTCGCCGTGGTGGCCGAGAAGTTCATCCGCGACCTGAAGCTCGACCGCGCCAAGGTCAACGTGAACGGCGGCGCCATGGCGCTGGGCCACCCCATCGGCGCCACGGGCTCGCTCCTGATCGGCACGCTGCTGGACGAGCTGGAGCGGCGCGACCTCAAGCGCGGCCTGGTCACCATGTGCGCCGCCGGCGGCATGGCCCCGGCCATCATCATCGAGCGGGTCTAAGCCCCTCCTCTTTCCTTCTGTCCTGCCCATGGCCGCGCGCCATGGGCCGGCCCTGCTGTTGCCTTCTCATCGCCCATGACCACCTTCGCCTCCCGCAGAACCACCCTGATCGCACTGAGCGCCGGACTCGCCGCGGCCCTGGCCACCGGCTCCGTGCTGGCCCAGAAGAAGTACGACCCCGGCGCCAGCGACACCACGATCAAGATCGGCAACCTGGTGGCCTACTCGGGCCCCGTGTCGGCCTACGGCACCATCGGCAAATCGGCCGGCGCCTACTTCGCCAAGGTCAATGCCGAAGGCGGCATCAACGGCCGCAAGATCGACTACCTGTCGCTGGACGATGCCTACACGCCGTCCAAGACCGTGGAGCAGGCACGCAAGCTGGTCGAGCAGGAAGAGGTGCTGGCGCTGTTCCTGCCCGTGGGCACGGCGCACAACCAGGCCATCCAGCGCTACATGAACGCCAAGAAGGTGCCGCAGCTGTTCGTGGGATCGGGCGCCACGCGCTGGGGCGACATCACCAAGTTCCCGTGGACGCTGGGCTGGCAGCCGACCTACCACACCGAGGGCCGGGTGTTCGGCACGCACGCGCTGGCCAGCAACCCCAAGGCCAAGATCGCCGTGCTGATGCAGAACGACGACTTCGGCAAGGACTTCCAGAAGGGCCTGCTCGACGGCCTGGGCGACAAGGCCAAGGCGCACATCGTCTCCACCCAGACCTTCGAGGTGACCGACCCCACGGTAGACAGCCAGATCGTCTCGGCCCGCGCGGCCGGTGCCGACGTGCTGATCATCCTGGCCACGCCCAAGTTCGCCGCCATGGCCATCCGCAAGACGGCCGAGATGGGCTGGAACGCGCAGCGCTACGTGGCCAGCGTGGCGCAGTCGGTCGGCTCGGTGCTCAAGCCCGCCGGCCTGCAGAACGCCGAGGGCGTGATCAGCGCCACCTACTTCCGCGACCCGTCCGACCCGGGCCAGAAGGACACGCCCGAGGTCAAGCAGTACCTGGCCTTCATGCAGCAGCACTACCCGCAGGGCGACCCGTACGACTCGCTGAACCTGATCGGCTACTCGGCCGCGCAGACCCTGGTGCAGACGCTCAAGCAGGCCGGCGACAACCTCACGCGCGAGAACGTGATGAAGCAGGCGCTGAACCTGTCGATGACGCTGCCCATGCTGTACCCCGGCATCGAGGTCAAGACCGGGCCGGACGACTTCTTCCCGATCGAGAAGATGCAGCTGATCCGCTTCAACGGCACGCGCTACGAGCCGGTGGGCAGCCTGTTCTGAACGGCGCGCCATGCACGGCCCCACCGCTCCCGCCCTGGCGCTGCGCGCGCTGCGCCGCCACCCGGAACGCATCGCCTTCGTCGAGGACGCGCGCCAGCTCTCGTACGCGGGCACGCTGGCGCTGATCGGCCGCCTCCAGGCCGTGCTGGCGGCCGGCGGCGCTGCGGCCCCGCGCGTGGCGCTGCTGAGCGCCAACCGCGCCGAGGCCTGGGCGGCCGAGATCGCGGTGCAGGCCCTGGGCGGCAGCACGACCTGGCTGCACCCGCTCGCGGCGCTGCCCGAGCAGCAGTTCCAGATCGAGGATGCGCAGGCCGAGCTGCTGGTGGTGGACGCGGAGGCCTACGCCGAGCGCGGCGGCGCGCTGGCCGCCGGTTGCCCGCAGCTGCGCAAGGTCTGGACACTGGGCCCGGCCGGCTACGGGCACGACCTGCTCGCGGCCATGGCGGCGGCCGGCGAGCACAGCCCGCGCGATCTCTCGCAGGCATCGACGGTGGCCAGCCTGGGCTACACGGGGGGCACCACGGGCCGCTCCAAGGCCGCGCTGCGCCACCAGCACCAGCAGGCCGCGATCACGCGCGCCATCCTTGCGGACTTCGAGCTGCCGGCCACGCCGCGCTACCTGGCGGCCGCGCCGATCAGCCATGTGGCCGGCACCAAGGTGCTGCCCACGCTGCTGCGCGGCGGCACGGTGCACCTGCAGCGCGGCTTCGACCCCGACAAGCTTCTGGCCACGCTGCAGGCCGAGCGCATCAACATGACGCTGCTCGTGCCCACCATGGTCTACAAGCTGCTGGACCACCCCGGCCTGGACAGGACCGACACGAGCGCGCTGGAGCTGCTGCTGTACGGCGCATCGCCGATGTCGCCCACCCGGCTGCTCGAAGGCATGGAGCGCATCGGCCCGGTGTTCTCGCAGCTCTACGGCCAGACCGAGTGCTACCCGATCAGCCTCTTGCGCAAGGCCGACCACGACCCGCGCCGGCCCGAGCGCTTCGCCTCCTGCGGCATGCCGCTGGCTGGCTGCGACGTGCGCCTGCTGGGCGACGACGGCGAAGAAGTCGCCACTGGCGAGCCCGGCGAGATCTGCGTGCGCGCCGACAGTGCCATGGCGCTGTACTGGAACCGCCCCGAGCTCACGGCCGAGGCGCTGGCCGGCGGCTGGCTGCACACCAGCGACATCGCGCGCCAGGACGACGAGGGCTACCTCTACATCGTCGACCGCAAGAAGGACATGGTGGTCTCGGGCGCTTTCAACGTCTACCCGCGCGAGGTGGAAGACGTGCTGACCACGCACCCGGCCGTGGCCATGGCCGCCGTGATCGGCGTGCCCGACGCGACCTGGGGCGAGGCCGTGGCGGCCATGGTCGTGTGCCGGCCCGGCATGCAGGTGGAGGCGCAGGCGCTGATGGCGCTGGTCAAGCAGCACAAGGGCGCGCAGCAGGCGCCCAAGCGCATCGACTTCGTGGACGCGCTGCCGCTCACGGCGCTCGGCAAGATCGACAAGAAGGTGCTGCGCGCGCCGTTCTGGGACGGGCAGGCGCGCAAGGTGGGTTGACGCCGGCTGTCCCTCGGACGACGCGGCGCGCACGGCATGCGGCCTAAGATGGCCACACAGGCACCCTGTGCACTGCGAAGGAGACAAGCATGGCCACCGCCCAGAGCCAGACGGAAGACGGCGCGCACTTCGACTTCCTCGTGATCGGCGCCGGCATCTCCGGCATCGGCGCCGCGCACCACCTGCGCCAGCGCTGGCCTGACCGCAGCCTTGCCGTGCTGGAGGCCATGGACGGCTTCGGCGGCACCTGGTGGACGCACCGCTACCCCGGCGCACGCTCCGACAGCGACCTGCACACCTACGGCTACGCCTTCAAGCCCTGGATGGGCAGCGCGATCGCCACGGCCGACGAGATCCGCCGCTACCTGGCCGAGACCATCGAAGAGAACGGCCTGGCGCCGCACATCCGCTACGGCCACCGCGTGCTGTCGGCCGACTGGTCGTCGCAGGACAGCCGCTGGACGCTGCGCATCGCGCGCAAGGACAGCGACGCGGTGCTCACGCTGACCACGGGCTTTCTCTGGATGTGCGCCGGCTATTACGACCACGGCCAGCCCTACACGCCCACCTGGCCCGGCATGGACAGCTTCCAGGGCCGCGTGGTCCACCCGCAGCACTGGCCGCAGGATCTCGATTGCACGGGCCGGCGCGTGGTGGTCATCGGCTCGGGCGCCACGGCCGCCACGCTGATCCCGGCGCTGGCCGAGCAGGTGGCGCACGTGACCATGCTGCAGCGCTCGCCGACCTTCTTCTCGGCACTGCCACGGGCCCATCCGCTCGAAGCCCCGCTGCGCGCGCTGGACCTGCCGGCCGACTGGACGCACGAGATCCTGCGCCGCGCCCACATCGCGCGCAACGGCGAGGTGGTGCGCATGTCCTTCGAGCGGCCGGAAGACCTGCGCGCCAACCTCATGGAGCAGGCACGCGCCCAGCTGCCCGAGGGCTTCGACGTGGACAAGCACTTCAACCCACGCTACCGCCCCTGGCAGCAGCGTGTGGCCGTGGTGCCCGACGGCGACCTGTTCGCCGCCATCCGCAGCGGCAAGGCCTCGGTGGTGACCGATGGCATCGAATGCTTCGACGCCACCGGCATCCGGCTGTCCAGCGGCGCGCACCTGCCGGCCGACGTGGTCGTCACGGCCACGGGCTTCGACCTGCAGGTGCTGGGCGGCGTGCCGTTCGGCGTCGACGGTGTGCCCGTGGACTTCACGCAGCGCGTGACCTGGCGCGGCGTGATGCTCGAAGGCCTGCCCAACCTGGCCTACGTGATGGGCTATTTCCGCTCGAGCTGGACGCTGCGGCTGGACCTGGTCTGCGACCTGGTGTGCCGCGTGCTGCAGCACATGCAGGACCAGGGCCATGCGGTGGTGGTGCCCACGCTGCGCGGCGAGGACGCCGGCATGCCGCGCCTGCCCTGGATGGACCCGCAGAACTTCAACGCGGGCTACATCCTGCGCGCGCAGCACCGCATGTTCCGCCAGGGCGACCGCGACCCCTGGCGGCACAACCTGGAATACCAGGAAGAGCGCAGCGCGCTGCCCGCCGTGCGCCCCGACGAGAACGCCCTCGCCTACCGCTGACCCCAAGGAACCGCACACCATGCCCCTCAATCCCCACCTCGCCGGCGTCCTGCAGATGATGGCTGCCGCAGGCCGCAAGCCCACCGCCGAAGGCACGCCGGCCGAGGGCCGCGCCGGCTACCTGGCACTGACCGTCGGCACGCGCAAGCCCGAAGACGTCGTGCCCGTGGCCAGCGTGCAGGACACCACGGTCGATGGCGCCGCCGGCCCCTTGCGGGCCCGCATCTACCGCCCCGGGGGCGACGGCCCCTTTCCCACGGTGGCCTACTTCCACGGCGGCGGCTGGGTCATCGGCGACCTGGACACGCACGACAACATGTGCCGCGACATCTGCCGTGGCGCGCAGGCCGTGGTGGTGGCGGTGGACTACCGGCTGGCGCCCGAGCATCCTTTCCCCGCCGGCATCGAGGACGCCATCGCTGCAGCGAAATGGGTGGTCGCCCATGCGCACGCGCTTGGCGGCAATGCCACGGTGGGCGTGGCCGGCGACAGCGCGGGCGGCAACTTCGCCGCCGTGGTGGCCCAGCAGCTGCGCGATGCGGGCACGGCGCTGGCCGCGCAGTTCCTGATCTACCCGGCGGTGGACCACGCCCGGGCCGAGTACCCCAGCCTGGCGCAGAACGCCAAGGGCTACTTCCTGGAAACGGCCACCATGGCCTGGTTCTACGACCACTACGCGGGCGCCATCGCCGACCCGCTGGACCCGCGCCTGGCGCCGCTGCAGAGCCCAGACCTCGCGCGGCTGCCGCCGGCCGTGGTGGTGACCGCCGAGTTCGACCCGCTGCGCGACAGCGGCGCGGCCTATGCCCAGGCACTGCGGGACGCGGGCGGCCAGGTCGACGAGATCCCCGGGCCCGGCATGGTGCACGGCTTCTTCGACATGGGACGCTGGTCGCCCGGCGCGCAGGCCATCGTCCAGCGCAGCATCGGGCGTTTCGGCGAGGTGCTGCGCGGTCGGCCGGCGGGCGGCTAGCCGCGTTCCTCGACCAGGCGCGCCGCCGCGGCCGGCTGGTGCTGGGGCGGCTGCGCGGCCTGTACCCGGTTGCGGCCCAGGCGCTTGGCCTCGTACAGGGCCTGGTCGGCGCCGCGCGCCGCCGACTCCCAGTCCGTGGCCCGGTCGAACGGCAGCGACACGCCGATGCTCACCGTGCAGCCCAGGCTGCCGCCGCCGGGCAACGGGTGGCGCACGGCTTCGATGCCCTGGCGCAGGCGTTCGGCCAACGCCAGGGCACCGTCGGCGCCATGGCAGCAGACCATGAATTCCTCGCCGCCCCAGCGCGCCACGGTGTCGCCGCCGCGCAAGCCGGCCTGCAGCGCCTGCGCCACGCCGCGCAGCACCATGTCGCCCACGCCGTGGCCATGGCCGTCGTTGATGCGCTTGAAGTGGTCCACGTCCACCGCCATCAGCGCCACGGGCGCAGCCGGCCGGCCGCCGAAGTGGCGCCGCATGGCTTCCTGCAGGCCGTTGCGGTTGAGCACGCCCGTCAGCGCATCGTGCGTGGCAAGCTCCTGCAGCCGGCCGCTCAGGCGCAGGAACACCATCCACAGCAGGCTGGGGCCCAGCACCGTGCTGAACACCACCGAATAGGTGTAGTAGGCCTGCGCCGCCGGGCCGGTGAACAGCGGCGCCAGGCCGACCCACGGCACCAGCACGCCGCGCGCGACGGTGGCCAGGCCGATCAACACCAGCGTGCCGGCCAACACGCGCATCGGCAGGCGCAGCGCCGGCTTTTCGCGCCGCGCGCCCACCACGGCCAGATAGGCCAGCAACAGGTAGGCCGCGCCCAGGAACAGGTTCAGCAGCGCATGCCGCCCCACGCCCTGCCAGAGCAGGGTCGCCGACACGGCCAGCAGCACGTAGCCCCCGGTGACGGTGAGCACGCGGCGGCGCCCGAGCGGCGCGCCGCCCGAGAACTGGCGCAGGCCGGTGGCAAAGCACAGCGTGGCGTAGACCATGCAGACGTCGGCGCCCACGCCCCGCAGGTCGCCCGAACTGAAGCCCAACACCAGGCGCAGCAGGTAGCCCGCGCCGAATGCCAGCGCGCCCGTGCCGAAACCCTGCAGGCCGGCGGCATCGGTGGTGTGGCGCCCGATCAGCAGCAGCACGCTGCCGATGCCGATGAGGTTGAACGCCAGCAAGGTGACGACGGTGGCTGGATCCATGGAAGCTTCGCTGGTGGCAGCGCACCGGCAGCATCCATGGCGTCGAAAGCGCAGGGCGGCGCGGGGCGTTGTGGCCCCCATTGTGAACAATCGCCTCGCGCCCGCCCGGCGTCCGGCAGGGTCAGGGCCGCGGCCGCGCCCTGAGCGTGTGCCGGCCCCCGCGCTTCACTCGGGTTCGATGCGGGCGTCCTTGACCACCTTGGCCCACCGCGGGGCCTCGGCGCGGATCAGGGCCGCGAACTCCTCGGGCGTGCCGCCCATCACCTCGTTGCCCTGGCTCGTGATCTGCTCGCGCAGCGCCGGGTCCTGCAGCGCCTTGTTGCCGATGGCGTTGAGCTGCTTGACGAGCTCGGGCGGCAGGCCCTTGGGGCCGATCAGGCCTTGCCAGTTCATCACCTCGACCGCCGGAAAGCCGGCCTCCGCCATCGTCGGCACGTCGGGCATCAGCGCGGAGCGGGTCTTGCTGGTGATGGCCAGCGCGCGCGTCTTGCCGGCCTTGATGGAGGGCATGGCCACGTACATCTGTTCGAACATCATCGCGACCTGGCCGCCCAGCAGGTCGGTGGCGGCGGCCGAGCCGCTCTTGTAGGGCGCGTGGATCAGGTCGACGCCGGCGGTGTGCTCGAACAGCGCGCCGCTCAGGTGGTGGGTGCCGCCGATGCCGCCCGAGGCGTAGGCCAGCTTGCCGGGCGCGGCCTTGGCCGCCGCCACGAGGTCCTTGACGGTCTTG
Source organism: Pseudorhodoferax sp. Leaf274 (assembly GCF_001422445.1). Classification (GTDB taxonomy): domain Bacteria; phylum Pseudomonadota; class Gammaproteobacteria; order Burkholderiales; family Burkholderiaceae_C; genus Pseudorhodoferax. The sequence goes on along the minus strand of NZ_LMNA01000023.1, from coordinate 210,681 downwards.
TAGGGCGCGTCGGCGCGCACGGTCAGCATGAGCGGGCCGCGCTCGATCAGGAAGATCGGCACCAGGTCCTTGAACGGGTCGAAGCCGAGCTTCTTGAACAGCGACTGGTTGACCGACAGCGGCGCGAAGTTGCCCATGCCCAGCGTGTAGCCGTCGGCCTTGGCGCGCGCGATGGCCTCGGTGCCGATGTTGCCGCCAGCGCCCGACTTGTTGTCGATGATGATGGGCTGGCCCATCAGCGTGCTCATCACCCGGGCCACCTGGCGCGAACGCTGGTCGGCATTGCCGCCGGCCGCGTACGGGCAGATCCAGACGATGGGCTTGCTGGGGTATTTGTCCTGCGCCGACACGAGCGCGGGAAAGGCCAGGGTGCCGACGGCACCCTGCAGGAACAGCCGGCGGCCCAGGGGGGATGGGTACATGGCGAACGTCTCCGAGTTGTGGTGGTGACCACTCTATCGGAGAGGGCTGTCAATCGGCTGTCATGCGCGCGGTGGGTGCCGTGGGCCGCGCGGCGCCAGGTTCAGCGTGGCGCCATGCGGATCGCGCCATCCAGGCGCACGCACTCGCCGTTGAAGTAGCCGTTGGTGATCATGGTCTCGGCCAGCTGGGCGTACTCGTCGGGGTTGCCCAGGCGCTTGGGGAAGGGCACGGACGCGGCCAGCCCGGCCTTCACGTTCTCGGGCGCGCCCTGCAGCAGCGGGGTGTTGAAGATGCCCGGCAGGATGGTGTTCACGCGGATGCCCTCGCCCATCAGGTCGCGCGCGATGGGCAGCGTCATGCCCACGATGCCGCCCTTGCTGGCCGAGTAGCTGGCCTGGCCCATCTGCCCATCCACGGCCGCGACCGATGCGGTGTTGACGATGGCGCCACGCTCGCCAGAGTTGTCGGCATCCTGCAATGGCTCCAGCGTCAGCATGCCGGCCGCGCTCTTGGCGATGCAGCGGAAGGTGCCGACCAGGTTGATCTGGATCACGCGGTCGAAGTTGGCCAGCGGGAAGTGGCGGATCTCGCCCGTGGCCTTGTCGCGGCTGGCGGTCTTGACCGCGCCACCGGTGCCGGCGCAGTTCACGAGGATGCGCTCCTGGCCGTGCGCGGCGCGGGCCTTGGCGAAGGCCGCGTCGACCTGCTCCTCGCTGGTCACGTCGACCTTGCAGAACACGCCGCCGATCTCCTTGGCCACGGCTTCGCCCTTCTCTTCGTTGAAGTCGAACAGCGCGACCTTGACGCCGGACTTGGCCAGGCGGCGCGCGGTGGCCGCGCCCAGGCCGGATGCGCCACCGGTGACGACGGCGGCAATGCTGGAATTGAGTTGCATGGGATCTCTCCTGGGTTGGTTGGGTGCGTTGTTCAGAGGCTGTGGTAACGGCTGCCTTGCGCCGCCATGGCGCGCATGCGCGCCGTGGGCTGGTATTGCGGGCCGAAGGCGGCGTACTTCTCGCACAGCGCCACCACCTGGGGCAGGCCCAGCCAGTCGGCGTACTGCAGCGGGCCGCCGGCGTAGGCCGGAAAGCCGATGCCCAGCAGCATGGCGGTGTCGAGCTCGGCGGGCGTGGCCACCACGCCCTCCTCGAGCGCGTGCGCGGCTTCCACCAGCATCGGCAGCATCATGCGTTCGACGATCTCGGCATCGCTGACATCGCGCGCGCCGCCGGCCTGCAGCGTGGCCACCAGCGCGCGCGCCGCGGGCGAGGACGCCTTGCGCGGCTTGCCGGCCGGATCGGACTGGTAGTCGTAGAAGCCGCCGCCGGTCTTCTGGCCGAAGCGGCCCGCGGCCACGAGCGTGCGGATGGCATTGCGCTCGATGGGGCGGATGCGCTCGGGGTAGCCGGCCGCGATCACGTCGAACACATGCGCGCCCACGTCCATGCCGACCACGTCCTGCAGGTAGGCCGGGCCCATGGGCCAGCCGAAGGCCTCCATCGCGCGGTCGACCTGCTCGAAGTCGGCGCCGTCGGCCACCAGCTGCACGAAGGCGTTCACATAGGGCGTGAGGACGCGGTTGACCAGGAAGCCCGGGCCGTCCTGCACGACGATGGGCACCTTGCCCATGGCCGCCGCGTAGGCCACCGCGGTGGACACGGCCTGCGGGCTGGTGCGCGAACCGCGGATCACCTCGACCAGCGGCATCACGGGCACCGGGTTGAAGAAGTGCATGCCGACGAAGTTCTCGGGCCGCGCGAGCGGCTGGGCGATGTCGTCGATGCGCAGGCTGGAGGTGTTGGAGGCGATCACGGTGTCGGGCCGCGTGCTGCCTTCCAGCGCGGCCAGCACGCGGCGCTTGACCTCCAGGTTTTCGACGATGGCCTCGATCACGCAGTCGAGCTGGTCGAAGCCGGCCTCGTCCAGCTGGGCGGTGATGGACGCGCGCACGGCCTGCGCCTTCTCGGGCTTCAAGCGGCCGTTCTTGACCTGGCGGGCCAGCTGCTTGTCGGCCTCGGCCAGGCCCTGGTCGAGCGCGGGCTGCGCGATGTCCTTCATGCGCACGGGCACGCCGCGCAGCGCGCTCGTGAACGCGATGCCGCCGCCCATGGTGCCGGCGCCCAGCACGGCGGCCTGCGCCACCGGCCGGCCTTCGCGCGCATGGCGCCGGTGCAGCTTCTTGACGGCCTGGTCGTTCAGGAAGGCGCGCACCAGCGAGGCCGCGGCCTGGGTCTTCGCAACGCGGCCGAATGCGGCCGATTCGAGGTCGATGGCGCGGTCGCGCGGCAGGCTCGCGCCCTCGGCCATCATTTCCAGCGCGATCTGCGCCGCCGGCTGGTGGGGCGCGCCGCGGCGCGCATCTGCCACCACTGTCGCCAGCGCCGTCGCCAGCGCGTCGGCCACGGCGGCGGGCGAAAGCGGCAGCGCCTCGCGCTTCTTGCGCTGGCGCGCGGCCCAGTCGACCTCGCCGCGCACGGCCGACTGCAGCAGCGCGAGCGCGCGGTCGCGCAGCGCACCGGGGGCGACCACCTCGTCGACCACGCCGGCGGCCAGCGCCTGCGCGGCCTTGGCCGGCCTGCCGCCGGCCACCCATTCGAAGGCCGTGGCCAGGCCGGCCACGCGCACCAGCCGCACGGTACCGGCCAGGCCCGGGAACAGGCCCAGCTTGACCTCGGGCACGCCGACCTGGGCGGTCTCGGACATCACGCGCAGCGCGCCGAGCAGGGCCACCTCGAGACCACCGCCGAGCGCGAAGCCGTTGATGGCGACGACGCTGGGGATGCCCAGGTCCTCGAAGCGGTTGGCCATGGCATTGCTCTCGTGCACGTCGGCCGCGATCTGCTGCGGGCTCTGCTGGAACCTGGTGCCGAACTCGGTGATGTCGGCGCCGACGATGAACACGTCCTTCGCGCTCGTCACGAGCACACCGCGCACGCCGGGCGCGGCGGCGATCGCGTCGATGGCCTGCCGGAATTCGTCGGTGGTGCGCGCGTCGAGCTTGTTGATCGCGTCGCCCTGGCGGTCGAAGCGCAGTTCGACCAGACCTTGCGCGCCCGCTTCGGCGATGGGCAGGACCTGGATGCTTTGGCCTTGGAACAAGAACTCTCTCCCTGCGGGCCCCTGCCCGCGTGCCGGGAAAGTCTAGGGAGAGGGGTGGTGTCGGGCCATCGTCCGAACGGACGAATCAGGTCAATCCAGCCAACGGACGAATCAGGTCAATCCAGCCGTATGTTGTTGTCGGTGATGGCCTTCTTCCAGTACGCCATGTCGTCGCGCAAACGCTGCTCGAAGGTGGCCGGCTGTTCGACCACGGGCAGCAGGCCCAGCTGTGTGAGCCGCGCCTGCATCTCGGGCGCCTGCAGCACCTGGGCCACGCCCTCGCGGATGCGGCGCACGGTCTCGGGCGGCGTCTTCGCGGGCGCGAACAGCGCATACCAACCCGGCACGTCCAGGCCCGCATGGCCCAGTTCCGCGAAGGTGGGCACATCGGGCAGCAGCGGCGCGCGGCGCGTGCCGGTGACCGCATAGGCCTTGAGCCGGCCGGACAGGATGTGCGGCAGCGGCGAGGCCAGGTCGGTGAACGACAGCGTCACGTGGCCGGCCAGCAGGTCGTTGATGAGCGGCGCCGCGCCCTTGTAGGGCACGTGCACGGTGCGGATGCCGTTGGCGCGGTTGAAGATCTCTGCAAAGATGTGGGCCGAGGTGCCCGCGCCGTAGGTGCCGTAGCTGAGCTTGTCGGGCATGGCTTTGGCCAGCGCCACGTAGTCCTTGACCGAGCCGATGCGCGCATCGTTGGTGACGAAGACCGAGACGGCGTCGGCCACGCGCGCCAGCGGCACGAAGTCCTTCTCCACGTCGTAGGCCATCCTGGGGTAGAGCGCGGGTGCCAGCGCCAGCTGGCTGATGCCCAGCAGCAGCGTCGTGCCGTCGGGCGCCGCGCGCGCCACGTATTCGTTGCCGATCATGCCGGAGGCGCCGGCGCGGTTGTCGACCACCACGGGCTGGCCCCAGAGCTTCGCCAGGTCGGTGGCGAGGTGGCGCGCGAGGATGTCGCCCATGCCGCCGGCGGGGAAGGGCATGACGAGGCGCACGGGCTTGTCGGGGTAGCTGCTGGCACGCCCGGCCAGCGGCAGGCAAGCGGCCAGGGACAATGCGGCGAAGTGGCGGCGTGACAGCGGCATGGGAGGTCTCCTGGGCGTGGGGGCGGGCGCATGCTAGGGGCGCGGCGCCGTGCCGCACCATCGTCCGATCGGACGAGTTCGCCCTGCGAAACCGGCCGCGACCGCCCCCTTTCTCCCCCTACTTCCCCTCTTTCGACCCGGCACGCCGCGGCGCCTTGCGCGCAGCAAAAAGCCCTGCCGGCAGGTGCCGCAGGGCTTCGTGGCCAGGCTGTTGCCAGGCAGGATGACAGACGCACCGGCGGGTCGCCCCGCCAGCGCGCGGGCCGTCAGGCGTGGCTGCCGCCCGCGGTCTTCTTGCGGCCGGCGATGGCCTTGCCGATCACCAGCACCAGCAGCGCACCGGCGACGGCCGCGCCATAGTGGACGGTGCTGTTCTGCGGCACCTTCAGCATCCATTGCCACTTGTCGGGGTTGGCCAGGGCCGGGTCGGAGACCAGCATGCCGCCGGCGATCCAGCCCAGCAGCATGCCGCCGGCCGTGATGATCATCGGGTAGCGTTCCATGAGCTTGATGACCAGTTGGCTGCCCCAGACGATGATGGGGATGGAGATCAGCAGGCCCAGCACCACCAGCAGCATGGAATGCTCGCCGGCGTTCTGCGCGGCACCTGCGATGGCGATCACGTTGTCCACGCTCATGACCAGGTCGGCCACGATGATGGTCTTGATGGCGGCGAACAGCTTGTCGCTGCCTTGCACGTCGCCATGGGCGTCGTCGTCGGGCGCCAGCAGCTTGACACCGATCCACACCAGCAGGATGGCACCGACGAGCTTGAGGAACGGCACGTTCAGCAGCGTCATCGCGAACGCGATGAGGACCACGCGCAGGATGATGGCACCGGCGGTGCCCCAGATGATGCCCTTGGTGCGCTGCGCCGGCGGCAGCTTGCGGCAGGCCAGCGCGATCACGACCGCGTTGTCCCCCCCCAGGAGGATGTCGATGATGATGATCTGCCCCAGGGCGACCCAGAAGGCGGGAGATGTCAGAAAGTCCATGATTCCTCGTTGTATTTTGTGGGCCGGACCAGCGGCGGCGCGCACTGTAAGCTGAGGAATACCTGACTGCCCCTATTCCCCCACAGGACAAGGCCCCTTGGAATCAGGTCCGCACGCGCACGAGCCCCTCCTGCGCCACGGAGGCCACCAGGCGCCCGTCGCGGCTGTAAAGGCTACCACGGCAAAAACCCCTGGCGCCATGCGCGGAGGGCGAATCGGCCTCGTACAGCAGCCAGTCGTCGCAGCGGAAGTCGCGGTGGAACCACATGGCGTGGTCCAGGCTGACGCCCTGCACGCCGGGCTTGCGGAAGTCCAGGCCATGGGGCTGCATCGCCACGCCCAGCAGGCTGTAGTCGGAGGCGTAGGCCAGCATGGCCTGGTGCAGCAGCGGGTTGTCCGGCAGCGCGTCGACGGTGCGCAGCCAGGTCTGCCCGCTCGGCCCCCAACGGCCCTCGCCCAGCGGCGGCCGGCCATCTGCGAAACGGAACTCGATGGGCAGCGCCAGCGCGTTGCGCTGCTGCTCGGGCAGGGATTCCGGCGCCGGCACCGGCACCATGGCGCGCTGGTGCTCGACGCCGTTCTCGCGCCGGTGGAACGAGGCCGACATGTGGAAGATGGCTTCGCCGTGCTGGATGGCCACCACCCGCCGCGTGGTGAAGCTGCCGCCGTCGCGGATGCGGTCCACGTCGTAGACGATGGGCGCCGTCTTGTCGCCGGGCCGCAGGAAGTAGCCGTGCAGCGAATGCGCCGCGTGGCCGTTGTCCACGGTGCGGGCCGCCGCCATCAGTGCCTGGCCCAGCACCTGGCCGCCGAACACCGCCGGGGCGCCCAGGTCGCTGCTGGTGCCGCGGAAGAGGTTCTTCTCGAGCTGCTCCAGGCTCAGCTGCTCGACCAGGGCACGCAGGGCCTCTTTACGCAGTTCTTCGCGGTTCATGTCGGTTGTCCATTGCACTGGCCCGCAAGCCGGTGGTCGAGAGGCCGCGGAGCAGGCCATGCCAGCAGACGCCGCGCAACGGGCTCTGCCCGGGCGCTGGCGGCGCCCCTTGAGGGGGATGGAATGGCCACACGAAGTGCGCCATCCAAACGGGGTGGTTTCACTTCACCCAAAGAAGCCCCGCGCACGGTCGAGCTCGCGGCGGCAGTCGGCCACCATGCGCGCGATCAGCGCCTCGCAGCTGGGCACGTCGTCGATCAGGCCGATGCACTGACCGGCCGAGACGATGCCGTTGTCGACCTCGCCCGACTGCAGCGCCGCGCGCCCGCGCACGCCGGCCACCAGCGGGCGGATCTCCTCGAAGGTGCAGCCGCCCGGGCGCCGCTCCATGCCCACGACCTCCTGGGCGATGGCGTTGCGGAACACGCGCGCGGTGTTCTTGAGCGTGCGGTACAGCAGCGCCGTGTCGCGCTCGCTGGCCTGCACCAGGGCCTGCTTGATGTTGGCGTGGATCGGCGCCTCCTGCGTGACGCAGAAGCGCGTGCCCATGTTGATGCCCTCGGCACCCAGCGCCAGCGCCGCCGCCATGCCGCGCCCGTCGGCGATGCCGCCCGAGGCGATGACGGGAATCTTGAGCGCACGCGCCGCCGCCGGGATCAGCACCAGGCCACCGACGTCGTCCTCGCCCGGATGGCCCGCGCATTCCAGGCCGTCGATGGAGACGATGTCCACGCCATTGCGCTCGGCCGACAGCGCATGCCGCACCGTGGTGCACTTGTGCACGAGGGTCACGCCGGCCTGCTTGAACTGGGCGATGAACTCCTTGGGGCTGTTGCCGGCGGTCTCGACGATCTTGATGCCGCTGTCGATGATCAAGCGCACGTACTCGGCGTACGGCGGCGGCTTGATGGCCGGCAGGATGGTCAGGTTCACGCCGAACGGCTGGTCGGTCATGGCGCGGCAGCGCGCGATCTCATGGCGCAGGTCGTCGGGCGTGGGCTGGGTCAGCGCGGTCAGCAGGCCCAGGCCGCCGGCATTGGAGACGGCCGAGGCCAGTTCCGCCAGGCCGACCCACTGCATGCCGCCCTGGATGATGGGGTAGCGGATGCCCAGTTGTTCGGTGACGCGGGTGTGCATGCGGTCCATGGAGACTCCTTCGGAAAACGGGCGCGGACAGCGGCGCGCCGGCATGGTTCGATGATCGCCGCACGCACCAGGCCAGGGCGCGCAGCCCTGTCGCGTAGGCGGCAGCGCGGCCCAGGGCATCGGCGGCGCAGTTTAGGCAGCAGAATCCGCTTCGGCATCGTCGGAAGCGACGGAACGCCGATGCCCCCCCACGCCAGCTGCGCCCTAGGAGACAAGCCGTCCGTCCGTTGCCGCCGACACTGCCTGCTCGCCTGCCGCACCCTCCTCTTCTGCCCGCGATGCCGCTCTCCCAACCCCGCATCCTCGAAGCCAAGCTCAACCCGCCCTCGGCCGCGCCCACCCAGGTGCTGCGCACGGCCATCAGCGACGAGATCGCCGGCACCGTCGCCCGCCTGGTGCTGGTGCGCGCGCCGGCCGGGTTCGGCAAGACCACCACCATGGCGCAGGCCCGCCAGCGCCTGGACGAGCAGGGCATCGCCACCGCCTGGCTCACGCTGGACCGGGCCGACAACGACATGTCGCGCTTCGTCAGCTGCCTGGGCGAGGTGGTACTGCGCCTGGGCATGGAAGGCCCGCGCGGCAACGCGCCCTTCGACGCCGTGGCCGTGCTGGCCTCGCACGACGCGCCGTTCGCGCTGTTCCTCGACGAATTCGAGGTGGTGCACGAACCGGCCGTGTTGGGCCTGGTGCGCGAGATCGTCGAGCACATGCCGCGCGGCGGCCGCATCGTGATCGGCTCGCGCAGCCTACCCGACCTGGGCCTCGGCAGGCTGCGCGCGCGCGGCCAGCTGCTGGAGATCGACACCGACCGGCTGCGCTTCAGCCTGGAGGAGACCGGTGCCTTCCTTGGCCAGCGCGCCATGCCGGCGCTGTCGGCCGAGCGGCTCGACCAGCTGCACCGCAAGACCGAGGGCTGGGTGGCGGCGATCTGGCTGGCCTCGATGGCGCTGGAGCGTCCCGGCGTCGCGCCCGACTTCGTCGAGCGCTTCTCGGGCTCCAACCGGGCCGTGGCCGAATACCTGGCCGAAGACGTGCTAGCGCACCAGCCCGGCGCCATCCGCGACTTCCTGCTGCGCACCAGCATCCTGCGCCAGCTCGACCCCTCGGTCTGCCAGGCCCTGATCCCGCGCGGCAACAGCGCCGCCATCCTGGAGCAGCTGGCCGCGGCCGACCTGTTCCTCACGCCCATCAGCAGCGAGGCCGGCGACGAACCCCGGGCCTGGCGCTACCACAGCCTGTTCTCGGACTTCCTGCGCGCGCAGCTGGTGCGCGAGCAACCGGACGAGCTGGCCCGCCTGCACCTGGCCGCCTCGGGCTGGTACGAATCGCAAGGGCGCCCCGTGCCAGCCATCGACCATGCCATCGAAGGCGGCGACCACCCGCATGCGCTGACGCTGCTGGACACCTGGGCACAGCAGTTCCTCGAACAGGGCCGCATGCGGCTGCTGGCGCGCTGGTTCGCGGCGATCCCCGAGCACCAGCTGCGCCAGCACCCCTTGCTGCAGCTCATCGCGCTGTGGGCCGAGTGCTTCACGCACGGCCCCTGGGATGCGATGGCCCGGCTGGAAGCCTCGGACTGCGCACAGAGCCCGCTGCCCGAGGTCCGTGCCTGCGCCCAGACGCTGTACCCGCTGCTGTGGGCCATGCAGGACCGCTACGACGAAGCCTACGAGGCCGGCCGCGCCTGCATGAACCGCCTGCCCACGGGCCTGGCCTTCGCCGACAGCGCGCTGCTCAATGCCATGGCCCACATCCTGTCGGTCATGGGCGACCAGCACGCCTCCCAGCGCCTGCTGGATACCGCGCGCAGCAAGCAGGGCCAGGCCAAGAGCGACGCCAACTTCCACCGCATGTACACCGAGGCCTCCGAAGGCATGCTGGACCTGCAGGCCGGCCGGCTGCGCCAGGCCACGGCGCGCTTTCGCATCGCGGTGGACTCCACCCATGCCGTGACCTACAACCACAGCCACGGCAACGCCTGGGCCGGCGTGCTCTATGCCGGCGTGGTCTACGAGGCCAACCAGCTGCCCAAGGCCGAGCACCTGCTCAACGTCTACCTGCCGCTGGCGCGCGACGTGGGGCTGCCGGACCACATGATCCTGTCGCACGTGATGCGCTCGCGCATCGCGTTCCACAGCGGCGATGTGGAAGCCGCGCTGCAGGCGCTGACCGAACTGGAATACCTGGGCCATGCGCGCCAGCTGCCGCGCGTGGTGGCCGGCGCCAAGCTGGAACGCTCGCGCATGCTGCTGCTGCAGGGCAATGGCCCGGCCGCGCACGACGAGCTGCAGCGCGCCGACGACCCCGCCATCTGGGAGCGCGAGCGCCGCATGCGCCTGCCCGCGCACGACCTCGATTACCTGGCCCTGGCCAAGGCGCGCTGGGAGATCGCCTTCGGCGACGCGCGCGCAGCGCTGTTGCTGCTGGACGCCGAGATCCACGCCGCCACCACGGCCGCGCGCACCCGGCGCGTGCTCAAGCTCCAGGTGCTGCGGGCGCTGGCGCAGCAGCGCGCCGGCGACCAGGCCGCCGCCGTGGCCGAGATCGGCACGGTGCTGCAGACGGCCAGCCAGGAAGGCTTCATGCGCCTGATCCTGGACGAAGGCCCGGCCGTGGGGCGGCTGCTGCAGCGCTATGCCGCGGCCGCGCCCGACGCGGGCGACCCGATCCAGGCCGAGCACCTGCAGCGCCTGCTGCACGCCATCGGCCCGCTGGCCGCGCCCGAACCCGAAGCCCCCGCCCTGGCCGGCGGCGGCAGCGAGGAGCCGCTCACGCGCAAGGAGATCCGCGTGCTGCAGCTGCTGGCCGAGGGCTACTCCAACAGCGCGATGGCCGAGAAGCTGTTCGTCTCGGACAGCACGGTGCGCACGCACCTGCGCAACATCAACATGAAGCTCGATGCCAAGAGCCGCACCCAAGCGGTGGCGATCGCGCGCAAGCTGGGCGTGATCCGCTGATCAGTCCGGATCGGTGAAGCGCGGTGCGCGCTTTTCCATCGCCGCCGCCACCGCCTCGCGCTGGTTCGCGCTGCCGATCAGCCGTTGCTGCTCCACCGACTCGGCCAGCAACAGCTGGGCGTGGTCGCCGTCGGCGGTCTGGTTCATGAGCCGCTTGGCCGCGCGCACGGCGTCGGGGTTGCGGCCGGCGATCTCGCGTGCCATCGCCAGGGCTTCGGCCAGCGGGTCGGCCGCCATGCGCGTCGCAAGGCCGATGCGGCAGGCCTCCTCGGCCTCGACGATGCGTGCGCTGAAGACCAGCTCGCGCGCGATGTCGGCGCGCACGAGCTCGCGCAGCAGCGCGATGCCGGCCATGTCGGGTACCAGGCCCCAGCGCATCTCCATGACCGACAGGCGCGCGTCGGCGGCCAGCAGCCGCACATCCGCACCCAACGCCACTTGCAGGCCCCCGCCGAAGGCGACGCCCTGCACGGCGGCGATCACGGGCACGGCCAATGCACGCCAGCCCCAGGCCACCTGCTGCGGGCGGTTGGCGGGGCCGTGCGTGCGCGCCTGCAGCGCCGACAGGCCTTCGAGCGAGGCGCCCTCGCGCATCTTGCCGAAGCGCGACATGTCCAGCCCGGCGCAGAAGGCGCGGCCCTCGGCGTGCAGCACCACGGCGCGCACACCGCGCTGGCCCTGCAGCAGCTCGGTGGCGGCCACCAGGCCGTCGAACATGTCCATGTCCAGCGCGTTCATCTTGTCCGGCCGCGCGAGCCGCACCTGCGCGACGCCGTCGGCGTCGACGCGCACGGCCACGCGCCCGTGCAGCAGCCGTTCCTCAAGCAAGGCGCGCCCTCCGGTCCTTGGCATCCTGACCGGCGATGTTCTCGCGGGCGCGCTGCCAGTCCTCGCCGCTCCACGCGCGCATGCGCGAGAAGTTGCCACCCGTGGCCTGGTACTGGCCGCCGTCGATGGCGATGGTCTGGCCATTGATGTAGTCGGCACCCGGGCCGAGTAGCAGCACCGCCAGGTTGGCCAGCTCGGGCATGCGGCCGTTGCGGTCCATGGGATTGCCCTCGGTCTTGTGCTCGCCGCCGCCGGGATTCAGGCGCGCGCTCATGCCCTCGGTCGGGAACAGGCCCGGTGCGATGGCGTTGAAGCGGATGCCACGGCCGGCCCATTCCACGGCCAGCGACTGCGTCATCGCGTGCAGGCCGGCCTTGGACATGGCCGAGGGCACGGTGAAGGCCGAGCCGTTCCAGACCCAGGTGGTCAGGATGGAGACCACGGCCGCGCTCTTGCCCTCGGCCAGCCAGCGCTTGCCGCAGTCCAGCGTCATCATGAAGCTGCCACGGAAGACGATGTTGGCGATCGCGTCGAAGCCGCGCGGCGACAGGTCTTCGGTGCGGCTCACGAAGTTGCCGGCCGCGTTGTTGACCAGGCCGTCGATGGCGCCGCCGTCGGCCCAGACGCGGTCGAGCATGGCGGTGATCTGCTCTTCCTTGCGGATGTCGCAGGCCACGGCCACGGCCCGGCCGCCCTGCGGGCCGGCGGCGCCGGTCAGTTCGCGCGCGGTGTCTTCCAGCACGCTCTCGCGCCGGCCGCAGATGTAGACCGTGGCGCCGAGCAGCACCAGGGCCTCGCTCATCACGCGGCCCAGGCCGCTGCCGCCGCCCGTCACCAGGTAGCGCTTGCCGGCCAGCAGGCCGGGCTTGTACATGAGGTCGTCCAGGGTCATCGGGGTGTCTCCTTCAGCGCCCGGTGTAGCGGGGCGCGCGTTTTTCGAGGAAGGCCTGCATGCCTTCGCGGAAGTCGCCGGTCTGCGTGCAGAGCACCTGGTTGCGGTCTTCCAGCGCGATCACCGCCTCCATGCTGGGCGCGTCGATGGCCAGGCCCAGTGCGTCCTTGGTCAGGCGCAGCGCCACAGGGGTGGCGCGCAGCATGTCCTCGGCCAGCGACTGGGCGTCGGCCTGCAGGTCGGCCAGCGGCGCGACGCGGCTGACCAGGCCCAGCGCGTAGGCGCGCTGCGCCTCCATGAAGCGGCCGGTGAGCAGGTATTCGGCCGCGACCGAACTGCCGACCATGCGCGGCAGGAAGTAGCTCACGCCCACGTCGCAGGCCGACAGGCCGATGCGGATGAAGGCTGCGTTCATGCGCGCGTCGGGCGTGGCCAGGCGGATGTCGGACGCCAGCGCCAGCGCGAAGCCGCCGCCGCTGGCCGCGCCCTGCACCACGCTGATGACGGGCTGCGGGCAGCGCCGCATGGCCAGCATGATGTCGCGGATGCTCTTCTGCTTGTCCAGCATCTCCTCCACGCCGCGCGTGCCGCCGCCCTGCGCGGTGGTGTCCTTGATGTCCAGCCCCGCGCAAAAGGCGCGGCCCGCCCCCTGCAGCACGACCACGCGGGCGCTGCTGCGTGCGCTCAGGCCCTCGAAGTAGTGGCGCAGCGCGTCGGTCAGCGCCGGGTCGAGCGCGTTCAGGCGCTCGGGCCGGTTCATCGTGAGCCAGGCGACGCCGCCGCGCTCCTCGACCTGCAGCACGTCCGTGCTCACAGTGCGCGCGAGATCACTTCTTTCATGATCTCGTTCGTTCCGCCAAAGATCCGCTGGATGCGGGCGTCGGTGTACATGCGTGCCACCAGGTATTCGTTCATGTAGCCGTAGCCGCCGAACAGCTGCAGGCATTCGTCGACCACGCGGCCCTGCGCCTCCGAGCCCCAGAGCTTGGCCATGGAGGCGGTGGCGGTGTCGAGCTTGCCGGCCACCAGGTCTTCGACGCAGCGGTCGATGAAGGCGCGGCCGACCTTGATCTGCGTGGCGATCTCGGCCAGCTTGAACTTGGTGTTCTGGAACTCGGCCACGGGTTTGCCGAAGGCCTTGCGCTCGCGCACGTAGTCCAGCGTGGCCAGGTAGGCCCCTTCCATCGCGGCCAGGGCCGCCACGCCGATGATGAGCCGCTCGTACGGCAGGTCGCCCATCAGCTGGAAGAAGCCCTGCCCCTCCTTGCCGCCCAGCAGTGCGCTGGCGGGCACGCGCACGTCGTCGAAGAACAGCTCGGAGGTGTCCTGCGCCTTCAGGCCGATCTTGTCGAGCACGCGGCCGACGCGGAAGCCCTGGCAGTCGGCCGTATCGACGACGACGATCGAGGTGCCCTTGGCGCCCTGGTTCGGATCGGTCTTGGCCACCACCAGCACCACGCCGGCCAGGAAGCCGTTGGAGATGAAGGTCTTGGAGCCGTGCAACGCGTAGCCGCCCTCCACCCTGTCGGCCCGCGTGCGCACGCCCTGCAGGTCGGAGCCCGCGCCGGGCTCCGTCATCGCGATGGCGCCGACGAGCTCGCCGCGCGCGAGCAGCGGCAGGTAGTGGCGCTTCTGTGCGTCGGTGCCGTGGTTCAGGAAGTAGTGCGCCACGATGGAGTGCACGCCCACGCTCATGCCGGACAGCGCGCGGCGCGACATCTCCTCGTGGATGACGGCCTCGTGGCGGAAGTCGCCGCCACCGCCGCCGTATTCCTCGGGGATGTCCACGCACAAGAGGCCGAGCTCGCCGGCCTTGCGCCACAGCGCGTGGCCCACATGGCCGTTCTTGCGCGCGGCCTCGTCGTGCGGCTGCACCTCGGTCTCGATGAAGCGCACCACGTTGTCGCGGAACAGCTCCAGGTCTTCGTCCATCCAGGAGCGGCGGAAATCGATGGTCATGCTTGTCTCTCTCTTTTTCAGTTCACCTTGCGGGCGCGGTCTTTCCAGTACGGCTCGCGCAGCACGAATTTCTGCAGCTTGCCGGCGGGCGACACAGGCAGCTGCTCGCGAAACTCCACGCTGCGCGGGCACTTGTAGCCGGCGATCAGCGTCTTGCAATGGGCGATCACGGCGGCCTCGTCCACGTCCGCGCCGGGGCGCAGCACGACGACGGCGTGCACGCGCTCGCCCCATTGGTCGTCGGGCACGCCGATCACGGCCGACATGGACACGCCGTCCAGTTGCGCCAGCGCGTTCTCGACCTCGGCCGAATACACGTTCTCGCCGCCGCTGACGATCATGTCCTTGATGCGGTCGACCACGTAGAGGTAGCCCTCCTCGTCCATCATGCCGCCGTCGCCGGTGTGCATCCAGCCGCCGCGCAGCGCCGCCTCGGTCTCGGCCGGCTTGTTCCAGTAGCCCTGCATCACCATCGGCCCGCGCGCGCAGATCTCGCCGACCTGGCCCGGCGGCAGTTCGTTGTTCTCGGGGTCGCGGATGCTGATCTCGGCGATCGGCACCGACTTGCCGGCCGAACGCAGGCGCTTGGCCTGGTGCGGGCCGGGCAGGTGGTCCTCGGGCTGCAGCACGGCGACAGTGGGCGCCAGTTCGGTCATGCCATAGGCCTGGCAGAACTGCACGCCTGGCAACGCGTCCATGGCCTGGCCCAGCAGCGTGGCGTCGATGGGCGCGGCACCGTACAGCACCATGCGCAGGCTCTTGAGGTCGAACTCGGTGAAGCGCGGGTGTTCGATCAGCCGCTTGACCATGGTCGGCACGAGGAAGGTCTCGTTGACCTGCTCGCGCGCGATGGCGTCCAGCACGGCCACCTCTTCGTAGTACGGCACGATGACCTGCGTGGCCATGCGCTGGATCAGCTGCAGCGACAGGCCGCAACCGGCCACATGGAAGAAGGGCGCGGTGACCAGGCCCAGCACCGGCCAGGCGCGCGGCACGGCCGCCACCGAACTCAGCGCGTTGAGGTACAGGTTGGCATGCGAGAGCATCACGCCCTTGGGCCGCCCCGTGGTGCCGCCCGTGTACATCACGGCGGCCAGGTCATCGCCCTGGCGGCGCAGGTCCTGCACGGGCTCGGCCGCGTCCAGCAGGGTCTCGAAACCCAGCATGCCTTCGGGCACGGGCCCATCGCCGACGTAGATGAGCGTCCTGACCGACTTGGACAGGTCGCGCAGCGACGCCACCTGCTGCGCGAAGAACTTGTCGACCAGCAGGATGCGCGTGTCGCAATCGTCCAGCGAATAGGCGATCTCCTGCGCGCTCCAGCGCACGTTGACGGGGTTGATGGCGCCGCCGCCCCACCAGGTGCCGAACAGGTACTCGACGTAATGGTCCGAGTTCATGGCCAGCATGGCCACGCGGTCGCCCGGCCCCATGCCGAGCTGGCGCAGCGCGCCGGCCATGCGCGCCACGCGGTCGCAAAAGCGCGCATAGGTGCTGCGGCGCTGGCCGAACACGACGGCTGGGGCCTGTGGCTTCTCGCGCAGCGCCTTGTGCAGGGCCTGGGTCAGTTGCATGCTTGTCTCCTTATTCTTCGAATGGCTCAGCGCGCCGCCCAGCGCGCCAGCAGCGCTTGCGCGTCGTGTGGCGACACGGCCGGCGGCAACTCGGCAGGCGTGCGGCTGAAGCGCGGCGCGGGCGCGGGCTGCACCAGGCCGCCGGCTTCGGCGAAGGTGCCGCGCGCGCGGTTGTGCGCATGGGCCGGCGCCTCGTCCCAGTCGAGCACGGGCGCGAAGCAGGCGTCGGTTCCTTCGAGCAGTGCGCACCATTCGTCGCGTGTGCGCGTGCGGAACAGGTCGGCCACACGCAGCTTGAGCATGGGCCAGCGCGCCATGTCCATCTGCGCATCGAAGGCGGGGTCGTCGGCGATGCCGCAGCGCTCGCGCAGCAGCGCGTAGAACTGCGGCTCGATGGCGCCGATGGCCACGAACTTGCCGTCGGCGCAGGCGTAGGTGTCGTAGAAGTGCGCGGCGCCGTCGAGCAGGTTCTCGCCGCGCTGGTTGTTCCACTGGCCGGCGGCCTTCATGCCGTACATCATGGCCGAGAGCAGCGCCGCGCCATCGGTCATGGCGGCGTCGATCACCTGGCCCTGGCCCGAGCCCTTGGCCTCGTGCAGCGCCGCGAGGATGCCGAAGGCCAGCAGCATGGCGCCGCCGCCGAAATCGCCCACGTAGTTGAGCGGCGGCACCGGCGTCTCGCCGGAGCGGCCGATGGCGTGCAGCGCGCCGCTGATCGCGATGTAGTTGATGTCGTGCCCCGCCGCCTGGGCCAGGGGGCCGTGCTGGCCCCAGCCGGTCATGCGGCCGTAGACCAGGCGCGGGTTGCGCCCGTGGCAGGCATCCGGGCCCAGGCCCAGGCGTTCCATCACGCCCGGGCGGAAACCCTCGATGAGCACATCGGCCTGCGCGATGGTCTGCAGCAGTTGCTCGGCCGCGCCCTCGGCCCGCAGGTCCAGCGGCAGCACGGTGCGGCCGCGCGCCAGGATGTCATGCGGGTTGCGCCTGGTGCCGGGGCGCTCGACCCGCAGCACCTCGGCGCCCATGTCGGCGAACAGCATCGCGCAAAACGGCCCCGGGCCGATGCCCGCCATCTCCACCACCCGAAGTCCCTGCAAAGGTCCTGCCATCTCGTATGCCTCCTCGGACCGGCATGGGCCGGCCATCTTTGATGGAGGGCATCTTGGCGCCGGCATCGTGGCGCGGCATCGTCGGAACGGACGAAGTTTTCGGCGGCAGGCCCCGGCGACGGCCGGTTGCGGCCGGCGCAGGGGCTGTTTTCCCGTCGCCTCAGGAAGCGTTCATGCGCACTTCGCGGCTCTCGCCCATGCCGCTGGGGGGCTTGCCGGTGGCGGCGGCCTTGGCGATCTTGAAGAACTGCGTGAGCTTGTTCTCCTTGACGTCCCAGTAGTGCGCATGGGTGATCCGCACCTCGACCAGGGCCACATCAGGGTCGTCCACCCCGCCCGGGAACCAGGCCTCGGTGGCCTTGTTCCACAGCTCGCGCGCCTTGGCCTTGTCCTCGCTGACAACGGCGTTGCCGCTCACCGAGACATAACTGTCCTTGCCGGGGTCGGCATAGCTCACGTTGACAGTGGACTCGCGCCCCAGGTCTTCGACCGAATCGCCACGGCGCGACATGAAGAACCAGAGCCTGTCGTCTTCGTCCAGGCGCTTGTTCTGGGTGGTCATCGGCCGCGAGTGCAGGTGGCCGTTGTCCGGGTGGCGCGTGGTGAACATGGCGAACTTGATGTCCTTGATCAGTTCCCACAGCTGCTGGCGGTCTTCGGGTGTGCTCATGCGATCTCCTTCGTTGGTGTGCTCCCGCGTCGAAGGACGCGGCTCGTCTCCATTGAAGGCGGCCTGGCGGCCCCACCCCATCGGCGCAGGGAGCGGCTATGCGTCAGCGATGGCCCCGTCCACCACGGCCTGGGCCTCGGCGAAGATGCGCTGCAGGTGGTCCTCGCCGCGGAGGCTCTCGGCGTAGATCTTGTAGACGTTCTCGGTGCCCGAAGGCCGCGCCGCGAACCAGCCGCCCGCCGTGCTGACCTTGATGCCGCCGATGGCCGCGCCATTGCCGGGCGCCTTGCTCTGCACGCTGGTGATGGCCTCGCCAGCCAGCTCCGACGAGGTGATCTGCTCGGGCGTGAGCTTGCCCAGCAGCTTCTTCTGCGCGGGCGTGGCCGGTGCGTCCTTGCGGCTGAACACCGGGTTGCCGAAGTCGGCCGCGAGCCCGGCGTAGAGCGCACCCGGATCGCGCCCGCTGCGCGCCGTGATCTCCGCCGCCAGCAGCGCAGCGGTGATGCCGTCCTTGTCGGTGGTCCAGACCGTGCCGTCGCGGCGCAGGAAGCTGGCACCCGCGCTCTCCTCGCCACCGAAGCCCAGCGACCCGTCGAACAGGCCGTCGGCGAACCACTTGAAGCCCACCGGCACCTCGTGCAGGCGGCGGCCCAGCCGCGCGGCCACGCCGTCGATCACGCTGGTGGACACGACCGTCTTGCCGACGGCCGCCTGCGCGCTCCACTGCGGCCGGTTGCGGAACAGGTAGTCGATGCACACCGCCAGGTAGTGGTTGGGCGGCAGCAGGCCGGTGCCGGGCGTCACGATGCCGTGGCGGTCGTGGTCGGTGTCGCAGGCGAAGGCCACGTCGAACCTGTCCTTCATGGCCAGCAGCGACTGCATGGCGTTCGGCGACGAGGGGTCCATGCGGATCTGGCCGTCCCAGTCCAGCGTCATGAACGCGAAGCGCGGGTCCACCGTCTCGCTGACCACGGTGAGGTCGATGCCGTAGCGCTCGGCGATCGCGCGCCAGTAGTGCACGCCGGCGCCGCCCAGCGGGTCCACGCCCAGGCGCAGGCCGGAGCCGCGGATCAGGTCCAGGTCGATCACGCTGGCCAGGTCGGCCACGTAGGTGTTCAGGAAGTCGTGCCGCTGCGTGGTCTGCGCGTCCAGCGCGGCGCGCAGCGGCATGGTGCGCACGCCGGCCAGGCGGGCCTCCAGGTACCTGTTGGCCGCGGCCTCGATGGGGCCGGTGATCTCGCCGCCGGCCGGGCCGCCGTTGGGCGGGTTGTACTTGAAGCCGCCATCGCGCGGCGGGTTGTGCGAGGGCGTGACCAGGATGCCGTCGGCCAGGCCCGCATCGCCGGCCTGGCGGCCCTTGTTGTGGACCAGGATGGCGTGCGAGACGGCGGGCGTGGGCGTGGGCTCGTCGTTCGCGGACAGCAGCACCGTCACGCCGTTGGCGGCCAGCACCTGCATGGCGCTGGCCACCGCGGGTGCGGACAGCGCATGCGTGTCGGCGCCCAGGAACAGCGGGCCGGTGATGCCCTGGGCGCGCCGGTGGTCGCAGATGGCCTGCGTGATGGCCAGCACATGCCAGTCGTTGAACGAACGGTCCAGCGACGAGCCGCGGTGGCCCGAGGTGCCGAACGCCACGCGCTGGGCCGGCACGCCCGGATCGGGTTGGTCGTCCGCGTAGGCGGCGCGCAGGGCGGCCAGGTCGATCAGGCTCTCGGCTGGTGCGGGTTGGCCGGCGAGGGGGTGCAGATGGGCGCTCATGGTGTCCTTTTGGGCTTTGCAGGCCCCAGTGCAAGGGCCATGCCACAGCATAGCGGCGCCCTGCGGCGCGCCCAATGGCCCATTCGGCCCCGGGGCCATGGGGCCATGAAGGCCCGCATGCCGGCGCCCGCTCAGTCCAGGGTGATCCTGGCCTTCGCCGCCACATCCTTCCAGCGCGCCACCTCGGCGGCCGTGTGCTGCCCCAGCGCCACGCCCTTGTACTGCTCGGTGGCCAGCAGCTGGATCGCCTGGGCCGCCATCTTGCCGGTGTAGTCGCGGTCTTCCATCACCTTGAGGTAGGCCACCTCGACCCGGGCCAGCACCGCGGGCGGCGTGCCCTTGGGCGCGTAGATGCCGTACCAGGTGGAGGCCTCGAAGTTCGGCAGCACCGTCTCGGCCAGCGTGGGCACGTCCTTGAGCTGCGGCAGCCGCACCCTTGAGGTGACGGCCAGCGCGCGCACCTTGCTTTCCTTGATCTGCGGCAACGCGGTGTTGGTCTGGTCGAGCATGCCGTCGACCTGCCCGCCGATCACGTCCACCAGCGCCGGGCCGGCGCCCTTGTAGGGCACCAGCGTGACCTTCATGCCCACGGCCGTGGCCATCAACGCGGCGATCAGGTGCGAACTGGAACCCATGCCGGCGTTGCTGATGAACAGCTTGTCGGGGTTGGCCTTGCCGAACGCCACCAGCGCCTGGATGTCCTTGGCCGGGTGTTCGTTGCGCACCATCAGCACCAGCGGCGTGTCGGGAAACCGGAACACCGGCGCGAAGTCGGCCACCGGGTCGTAGGCCAGCTTCTTGTACAGCGCGGGCGCCGCGCCCATGTAGCCCATGTGGCCGACCAGCATGGTGTAGCCATCGGGCGTGGCGCGCGCGGCCTTGGCCGCCCCCACGGTGCCGCCGGCGCCGGGCGCGTTCTCGATGATGATGGGCTGGCCGATCTCGCGCCCCACCCGCTCGGCGATGCTGCGCGCCAGTGCGTCGGTGGGGCCGCCGGCGGCAAACGGCACGATCCAGGTGACCGGCTTGGCCGGGTAGGCCTGGGCCAGTGCCTGGCAGGCGAACAGGGCGAGCGCGACCGCGCCCAGCATGCGCTTGGTGTTCATGGGGTCTCCGTGCAAGTGATGGGAATGGGTGCGGCCGCTCAGGCCCGGACGCTGGCCGACAGCGCCAGCGCCTGGTCCACCATCTGCGGCGCCAGGCCCAGGTAGTTGGCCGGGTCGGTCAGGCGGTCGATGGTGGCGCGGTCGAAGTGGCGCGTGACCTCGGGCAGCGCCGCCAGGGCCTCGGCCAGCGTGCCGCCCTTCTCGTTGACGGTGCGGCACGCGTCGTAGACCACGTCGTGCGCCTGTTGGCGGCCGATGTGCGGCGCCATGCCCATCATCACGGCCTCGGCCACGATCAGGCCCTTGGTGATGCCCAGGTTCTGCGCCATGCGCGCCTCGTCGACGATGAGGCCGCCCAGCGCGAACTTGGCCTGGTGCAGCGCGCCCGCGCTCAGGATGAAGCTCTCGGGAATGGCGATCCACTCCGCATGCCAGGGGCCGGTGGCGCGCTCGAAGTCCTGCACCATGGCGTCGACCATGAGGCCGGCATGCTGGCGCACGGCCTTGGAGGCGGCCAGCATGAGTTCGCTGGAGATCGGGTTCCGTTTTTGCGGCATGGTGCTGCTGGCACCGCGGCCCTTGACGAAGGGCTCGTACACCTCGGCGAACTCGGTGGACGCCATGATCATGATGTCCAGCGCGATCTTGCCGAGCGAGCCCGTCACCAGCGCCAGCAGGTTCACGGCTTCGGCGAAGCCGTCGCGCGCCACGTGCCAAGTGGTGGCGGGCACGCCCAGGCCCAGCTCCTGTGCCATCGCCTTCTGCACCGCCAGACCCTTGTCGCCCAGCGAGGCCAGCGTGCCGGCGGCGCCGGCGAACTGCACCACGGCCACACGTGGGCGCAGCTCGGACAGGCGCTGCTGGTGGCGGTCGAACATGGCCAGCCAGATCGCCACCTTGTAGCCGAAGGTCACCGGCAGCGCCTGCTGCAGATGGGTGCGGCCGGCCATGGGCGTGTCGCGGTGCTTCTTCGCCAGGTCGGCCAGGATGCGGCGCAGCGCGGCAATGTCCTCGCCGATGCTGTCGAGTGCATCGCGCACCTGCAGGGCCACGGCCGTGTCCATGATGTCTTGCGTGGTGGCGCCCCAGTGCACGTAGCGGCCGGCATCGCCGCACATGGCCACCAGCTGGTGGACCAGCGGCAGGATGGGGTAGCCGACGATGTCGGTCTCCTCGCGCATGTGGTCGAAGTCGATGCGCTCGAGCCTGGATTCGCGGGCGATGACGGCGGCCGCTTCCTCGGGGATCACGCCGACGCGCGCCTCAGCCTTGGCCAGCGCGACCTCGGCATCGATGTAGCGCTGCACCAGGGCGTGGTCGGAGAAAATGCCGCGCATCTTCTGGGTGCCGAAGGCGTCGCGGAACAGGATGGAATCGACCACCGTGCTGGATGGGCTTGCTGCGGAAAACGGCATGGGACCTCGGATCGGATGGAGAACAACGAACAATATGTTCGGACATATGGACTTTAATATGTTCGAACATATCCACACCCAGGGTTTTCCCTGGGCAACGCATGGCCATGAACGACGCAACGGCACCCAAGCCGAACTTCACGAACATCGCGCGGCACCTGACGGAGGCCATCACCAGCGGCCACTTCGCCGTGGGCGCGCTGCTGCCCACCGAGCTGGAGCTGTGCAAGCACTACGGCACCAGCCGGCACACGGTGCGCGCGGCGTTGGCCGAACTGGAGCAGGCGGGGCTGGTGCTGCGCAAGAAGAACGTGGGCACGCGCGTGCTGTCGGCCCGGCCGCGCAGCAGCTTCAAGCCCACGCTGGGTTCGGTCGACGACCTGGTGCAGTTCGGCGCGGAGCACCTGCGCCAGGTGCAGCGCGTGGCGCGGGTCGAGGCCTCGGCCAGCCTGGCCGCGGAGCTGGGCTGCGCCGAGGGCACGCCGTGGCTCTGCGTCTCCAGCCTGCGGCGGGTGGGCGGTACCGATGCGCCGCCGATCGGCTGGACGGATGTCTACATCGACCCCGCGTATGCCGACATCGCCGAGCAGATGCGCACCGAGCCCGACACGCTGGCGAGCACGCTCATCGAGGAGCGCTACGGCCGGCAGATCGCCGAGATCCACCAGGACATCCGCGCCTTCGCGATCGACGACGCGGCCCTGGCCCGCGCGCTGCAGGTGGCGCCGGGCACGCCGGGGCTGAACATCGTGCGGCGTTACCTGGACGACGACGGCGCGCTGTTCGAGGCCACGGTGACGGTGCACCCGGCCGACCGCTTCGCGGTCTCGATGCGCATGCGGCGCTGAGCGCGCCCGACCAGCCCGCTCAGCCTGTCGACGCCCGCTCCACGATCCGAAAGCCCACGTCCACCACCGGCTGCGCCACGGTCTCGCCGCGGCAGCGCGCTAGCACCAACTGCGCGGCGAGGCGGCCGATGGCGGGCCCGTCGATGAGCACGGTGCTGAGCGACGGCCACAGGTGGGCCGCGAAGTCGGCGTTGCCGAAGCCGCAGACGGCCAGGTCCTGCGGCACGCGCAGGCCGCGCGCCTGGGCCTCGACCAGCACGCCCTGGGCCAGCTGGTCGGAGCTGCAGGCCACGGCCTGCAGGCCGGGCTCCTGCGCCAGCAGCTCGGCCAGGGCCTGGCGGCCACGCTCGAGGTTGCTGGGCGCGGCCACGGTGGCCGTGGGCACGGCGCGGCCGTAGGCGGCCTGGAAGCCGCCCTTGCGCAGCAGCGCGCGCGGGTCGCCGGCCGTGGCGATGCCCACGCGCTGCCAGCCCTTGGCGCGGAAGAAGCTGCCCACGGCACGGCCCACGCTGTCCTGCGAGAAGCCGACCAGCATGTCCACGGGCGCGTCCGACAGATCCCAGGTCTCGACGATGGGAATGCCGGTGCGGCGCAAGCGCTCGCGCACGGCCGGATCCTGCACCAGGCCGGTGAACACGATGCCGTCGGGCTGGCGGCTGATCATGGTGTTGAGCACCACCTCCTCGCGCGCGAGGTCGTAGCCGGTCTGGCCCAGCAGCACCTGGTAGCCCTCGGCCGCCAGGGTCTCGGTCAGCGTCTGCACCGAGGGCAGGAACTGCGCCACGGCCAGCGCCGGGACGATGCCGGCCACCATGCGGCTGCGCTTGGACTTGAGCCCGCCCGCCAGCAGGTTGGGGATGTAGCCCGTGGCCTGCACCGCCTGCTGCACGCGCGCAATCGTCTTGGCCGACACCACGCCCGGGTTGCCCAGGGCGCGCGAGGCCGTGATCAGCGACACGCCGGCCGCACGGGCGACGTCGTGCAGCGTGGCGGGCTTGGATGCGGGCGGTGGCAGGTGCATGGCGGCAGACACAGGCAGGGAAACATCCCGCTTGACGGCAGAAATGACAACGATATCATCCGCATCCGTCCAGGTCGTCATACAACCATGCAGAAAAACACCAAGATCGCGTGCAGACGTCCGACATCAACGCAAATGACATCGTTGTCATCCTCCCGTGACCGATTTGGAGACTCCATGAAAAAACTTCTCGCCGCCGCCCTGGCCACGCTGGCCTTCGCCGCCGCCGCCGACACCTGGCCCAGCAAGGCCGTCACCATGGTCGTGCCCTTCCCGCCCGGCGGCTCGACCGATCAGGTGGCCCGCGCCGTCGGCCCGCTGCTGACGGACAAGCTCAAGCAGTCCTTCCTCGTGGACAACAAGGCCGGCGCCACGGGCACCATCGGCGCCACCTTCGTCAAGCGCGCACCGGCCGACGGCTACACCTTCCTGGTCACCTCGCTGGGCCCGCTGGTCATCGTGCCGCACCTGCTCAAGGGCATGCAGTTCGACCCGCAGAAGGACTTCGACACGATCACCGTTGCCGTGCAGTCGCCCAACGTGCTGGTGGTGCCCGCGAACTCGCCGCACAAGAGCCTGGCCGACGTGGTGGCCTTCAACAAGGCCAACCCGGGCAAGATGACCTTCGCCTCGGCCGGCAACGGCTCCAGCGACCACCTGACGGCCGAGCTGTTCTGGCAGCAGGTGGGCACCAAGGGCATCCACGTGCCGTACAAGGGCGGCGCGCCGGCCCATACCGACCTCATGGGCGGCCAGGTCGATGCGTCGTTCCAGAACGTCAACTCGGTGCTGCAGTACATCAAGGGCGGCAAGATGCGCGCGCTGGCCGTGACCAGTGCCAAGCGGTCGCCCGTGCTGCCCGACGTGCCCACCATGGCCGAAGCCGGCGTGGCCAATGTGGAAGTCACGTCGTGGCAGGCCATCGTGGCACCCAAGGGCCTGCCGGCCGACGTGCGGCAGAAGGCGCACGACGCCTTCGTCGAGGCGCTCAACAACCCCAAGGTCAAGGAGCAGTTCACGAGCATCGGCTTCGAGATGGTGGCCAACACGCCGGCCGAGTTCGCAGCCTTCCAGCAGAAGGAATACGCGAAGTGGAAGACGGTCATCGAGACCGGCAAGATCACTATTGAGTAACCCCCCGTTTGGCCGGCGCACTGCGTGTAGCCGTCCGATACCCCCTAAGGGGGCGCACCCAGCGGCCTGGCAGAGCCAGTTCCGCGGGTGCCCTGGGATGGCCTGCTCCGCGGCCACTCGAATGGCTGCTGGCCACCGCCGCCGAAACTTGAAGACTGACATGACACACGACAGCATCGCCCACATCCGCCTCTCCTCCTGCTACCTGCCGCTGGCCAACCCGATCAGCGACGCCAAGGTGCTGACGGGCCGGCAAAAGCCCATGACCGAGATCGCGATGCTGTTCGCCGAGATCGAGACCAAGGACGGCCACAAGGGCCTGGGCTTCTCGTACTCCAAGCGCGCCGGCGGCCCCGGCCAGTTCGCGCACGCCAAGGAAGTGGCGCCCGCGCTGATCGGCGAAGACCCCAGCGACATCGCCAAGCTCTGGACCAAGCTGTGCTGGGCCGGCGCCTCGGTCGGCCGCAGCGGCCTGGCGGTGCAGGCCTATGGCGCGTTCGACGTGGCGCTGTACGACCTGAAGGCGCGGCGCGCCGGGCTGTCGCTGTCCAAGCTGCTGGGTTCGCAGCGCGACTCGGTGCGCTGCTACAACACCTCGGGCGGCTTCCTGCACACGCCCATCGACCAGCTGTCGGTGAACGCTGCCGCCTCCATCGAACGCGGCATCGGCGGCATCAAGCTCAAGGTCGGCCAGCCCGACGGAAAGATCGACATCCAGCGCGTGGAGGCCGTGCGCAAGCACCTGGGCGACCACGTGCCGCTGATGGTCGACGCCAACCAGCAATGGGACCGCCCCACGGCCCAGCGCATGTGCCGCATCTTCGAGCAGTTCAACCTGGTCTGGATCGAGGAGCCGCTGGACGCCTACGACCACGAAGGCCATGCCGCGCTGGCCGCCACCTTTGACACGCCCATCGCCACGGGCGAGATGCTGACCAGCCTGTCGGAGCACTACGACCTGATCCGCCACCGCGCGGCCGACTACCTGATGCCCGACGCGCCGCGCGTGGGCGGCATCACGCCCTTCCTCAAAATCGCCGCGCTGGCCGAGCACGCCGGCATCGCGCTGGGCCCGCATTTCGCGATGGAGCTGCATGTGCACCTGGGCGCCTGCTACGCCACCGAGCCCTGGGTCGAGCATTTCGACTGGCTGGAGCCGCTGTTCAACGAGCGGCTGGAGACCAAGAATGGCCGCATGATCGTGCCGACGCGGCCGGGCCTGGGCCTGTCGCTGTCCGAGCAGGCGCGCGGCTGGACGCGCGAGACCGCGGAGATCGGCCAACGCGCCTGATCGACGCCCACGAAGAAGAGACCACGATGAGCACGCAAGCCCCCCTCTACATCACCATGCACGAGGCCGACAACGTGGCCATCGTGGCCAACGACGGCGGCCTGCCGGCCGGCACCGTGTTCCCCGACGGCCTGACGCTGGTCGACAAGGTGCCGCAGGCGCACAAGGTGTCGCTGGTCGACATCCCCGCGGGCGGGGCCGTGCGCCGCTACAACGTGACCATCGGCTACGCGCTGAAAGACCTGCCACGTGGCACCTGGGTGCACGAGCGCCTGCTGCAGATGCCCGAGGCACGCGAGCTGGTCGGCCTGCCCATCGCCACCGTCAAGCCGCCCGCGCAGACGCCGCTGGAGGGCTACACCTTCGAGGGCTACCGCAACCTGGACGGCTCGGTCGGCACGCGCAACATCCTGGCCATCACGCAGACCGTGCAGTGCGTGGCCGGCGTGACCGACTTCGCCGTGCAGCGCATCAAGGCCGAGCTGCTGCCCAAGTACCCAAACGTGGACGACGTGGTGGCGCTGGAGCACACCTACGGCTGCGGCGTGGCCATCGACGCGCCCGGCGCCGAGATTCCGATCCGCACGCTGCGCAACATCAGCCTGAACCCCAACTTCGGCGGCGAGGTGATGGTCGTGAGCCTGGGCTGCGAGAAGCTGCAGCCCGAGCGCCTGCTGCCGCCCGGCTCCATCCCCATCGTGGACGAGCGCAACGTGGCCGAAGTGGGCGACACGGCAGAGGCCAAGCTCGACGTGGTCTGCCTGCAGGACGATGCCCACGTGGGCTTCATGTCGATGGTCGATTCCATCATGCGCCAGGCCGAGGAGCACCTGGAGCGCCTGAACGCGCGCCGGCGCGAGACCGTGCCGGCCAGCGAGCTCGTGGTCGGCGTGCAGTGCGGCGGCAGCGATGCCTTCAGCGGCGTGACCGCGAATCCGGCCGTGGGCTACTGCACCGACTTGCTGGTGCGCGCTGGCGCCAGCGTGATGTTCAGCGAGGTGACCGAGGTGCGCGACGGCATCGACCAGCTCACCTCGCGCGCCAGCACGCCCGAGGTGGCCGAGGCCATGATCCGCGAGATGGCCTGGTACGACGCCTACCTCGACAAGGGCCGCGTGGACCGCAGCGCCAACACCACGCCCGGCAACAAGAAGGGCGGGCTGTCGAACATCGTCGAGAAGGCCATGGGCTCCATCGTCAAGAGCGGCTCGTCGGCCATCTCGGGTGTGATCTCGCCCGGCGAGAAGCTCAAGCAGAAGGGCCTGATCTACGCGGCCACGCCGGCCAGCGACTTCATCTGCGGCACGCTGCAGCTGGCCGCCGGCATGAACCTGCACGTGTTCACCACCGGCCGCGGCACGCCCTACGGCCTGGCCGAGGTGCCCGTGATCAAGGTAGCCACGCGCGACGACCTGGCGCGCCGCTGGCACGACCTGATGGACATCAACGCTGGCACGATTGCCACCGGCGAGAAGACGATTGCCGACGTGGGCTGGGAGATGTTCCAGCTCATGCTGGATGTCGCCAGCGGCCGCAAGAAGACCTGGGCGGAACAATGGAAGCTGCACAACGCGCTGGTGTTGTTCAACCCCGCACCCGTGACCTGAAACCTCAAGGAGAGACAGCATGAAGATCGGATTCATCGGCCTGGGCATCATGGGCGCGCCCATGGCCCTGCACCTCGTCAACGCTGGGCACGAGCTCACCTACGTCAAGCGCAGCAAAGTCAATGCGGAGATCGCGGCGAGCAGCGCCAAGGGCGTCGCCACCGCCAAGGAGGTCGCGCAGGCGGCCGATGTCGTCATCCTGATGCTGCCCGACACGCCCGATGTGCTGGCGGTGCTGTTCGGCGAGAACGGCGTGGCGGAGGGCCTCAGCAAAGGCAAGACCGTGATCGACATGAGCTCGATCTCGCCCATCGAGACCAAGGCCTTCGCCGAGAAGATCGCCGCGCTGGGCTGCGACTACCTGGACGCGCCGGTCAGCGGCGGCGAGGTCGGCGCCAAGGCCGCCAGCCTGACCATCATGGTCGGCGGCACCGAGGAAGCCTTCGCCAAGGCCAAGCCCCTGTTCGAGAAGATGGGCAAGAACATCACGCACGTGGGCGGCGTGGGTGACGGCCAGACCACCAAGGTGGCCAACCAGATCATCGTGGCGCTGAACATCGCCGCCGTGGGCGAGGCCCTGCTGTTCGCCAGCAAGGCCGGCGCCGACCCGGCCAAGGTGCGCCAGGCGCTGATGGGCGGCTTCGCGGCCAGCCGCATCCTGGAAGTGCACGGCGAACGCATGATCAAGCGCACCTTCAACCCGGGTTTCCGCATCGGCCTGCACCAGAAGGACCTGGGCCTGGCACTGGCCGGCGCCAAGTCCATGGGCGTGGCGCTGCCGCAGACGGCGGGCGCGGCGCAGCTGATGCAGACCTGCGCGGCGCAGGGCTGGGACCAGCTCGACCACTCGGCGCTGGTCAAGTCGCTGGAGCTCATGGCCAACCACCCGGTGGCGCCGGACTGAGCCCCGGCCCACGCTCGCGCAACACACAACGGAGACACCCATGAAAACCAACCGCTTGCGCACCCTCTGGCAGTCCGGCGGCGCCGCCGTCAACGGCTGGCTGGCCATCCCCAACAGCTTCTCGGCCGAGACCATGGCCCACCAGGGCTGGGATTCGCTGACCATCGACCTGCAGCACGGCGTGGTCGACTACCAGGCCATGCTGCCCATGCTGCAGGCCATCGCCACCACCGACACCGTGCCCGTGGTGCGCGTGCCCTGGCTGGAGCCCGGCATCCTCATGAAGACGCTGGACGCCGGAGCGT
The DNA here is from genome assembly GCF_001422445.1 of Pseudorhodoferax sp. Leaf274. GTDB lineage: Bacteria > Pseudomonadota > Gammaproteobacteria > Burkholderiales > Burkholderiaceae_C > Pseudorhodoferax. The sequence goes on along the minus strand of NZ_LMNA01000023.1, from coordinate 181,624 downwards.
CCGCCGTGATCTGCCCCATGGTCAACACGCGTGAGGACGCGCAGAAGCTCGTGGCCTGGACCAGCTATGCGCCCCGCGGCACCCGCAGCTTCGGCCCCATCCGCGCGCTGCTGATCCACGGCGCCGACTACCCGGAGCAGGCCAACGACCACATCGTGCGCTTTGCCATGATCGAGACCGCGCAAGCGTTGGACAACCTGGACGACATCCTCTCCGTCGAAGGGCTGGATGCGGTCTACATCGGCCCGTCCGACCTGTCGCTGTCGCTGGGCTGCCGGCCGGTGTTCGACGATGTCGACCCCAAGGCGCAGCAGGCCATCGACCACATCCTGGCGCGCGCCAAGGCGCACGGCGTCGTGGCCGGGATCCACAACGGCAACCCGCAAGGCGCGCTCGCGCGCATCGCCCAGGGTTTCCAGTTCATGACCGTCAGCTCGGATGCACGGCTGATGGCGGCCGGGGCGCAGCAGGTGGTGGCGGCCATGCGCGCACAGACCTCGGCCACGCCCGCCAAGCCCGGCAGCGGCTACTGATTTTCACAACCAAGGAGGAGACCTTTCCCATGCACCAAGACAGCCGCAGACGCTTTCTGAAAACCGCCGCCAGCGGCGCGCTGACCACGGCCGCCAGCCTGGCCGGCGCCCAATCGTTCGACTTCAAGCCGGCACAGCGCTACCCCGACCCCAACGTCTTCATCCTCGACCCGAGCTTCGCCAAGTACCGCATCTACAGCAGCACCATCGAGCAGTTGGGCAGCGGCATGCGCTGGGCCGAGGGCCCGGCCTACTTCCCCGAGACCGGCACGCTGATCCTGTCGGACATCCCGAACAACCGGCTCATGAAGTACGAAGAGAAGACCGGCAAGTTCTCGGTGCACAAGGAGAACGTCAACTACGCCAACGGCAACACGCGCGACCGCCAGGGCCGGCTGGTCAGCTGCGAGCACTCGGTCACGCGCCGCATCGTGCGCACCGAGAAGGACGGCAGCACCACCGTGCTGGCCGACAACTTCGAGGGCAAGCGGCTGAACGCGCCCAACGACATCGTCGTCAAGTCCGACGACAGCATCTGGTTCACCGACCCGCTGTTCGGCATCAACGGCGAATGGGAAGGCGCGCGCGCCACGCCCGAGCAGGCCACCACCAACGTCTACCGTATCGGCAAGGACGGCAAGATCAGCGCCGTCATCACCGAACTCGTGAACCCCAACGGCCTGGCCTTCTCGCCGGACGAGAAGAAGCTCTACGTGGTCGAGTGGAAGGGCACGCCGAACCGCAGCGTGTGGAGCTACGACGTCTCGGCCGACGGCACCAGCCTGTCGAACAAGACCAAGCTGATCGACGCGGGCGGCCCCGGCGCCTTCGACGGCTTCCGCGTGGACCGCGACGGCAACCTGTGGTGCGGCTGGGGCTTCACCGGCGCCTTCGCGCCAGAAGCCAGCGACATCGGCGGCGGCATGAAGGCGCACCTGCCCGTGGGCAAGTCCGACGAAATGGACGGCGTGAAGGTCTTCAACAAAGACGGCAAGCCCATCGGCTTCATCCGCCTGCCCGAGCGCTGCGCCAACCTGGAATTCGGCGGCCCCAAGCGCAACCGGCTCTACATGGCGAGCAGCCACTCGCTGTACGCGCTGTACGTCGAGGCGCACGGCGCGGTGTGAGGCTCCTGCGCTACGGCTTACCGAAGCCGTAGCGCGCCAGCACCTGCTGGCCGGCCTCGGAGTTCACGAACGCAATGAAATCGTTTGCCGCGGCCTTGTTCTTGCTGTCGGCCACCACGGCGATGGGGTAGGACACCGGCGTGGCACCCTGCGGCGAAGCGACGACCTTGACCTTGTCGCCGGCGATGGCGGCGTCGGTGCGGTAGACGAAGCCGGCCTCCACCTCGCCGCGGCTCACATAGTCCAGCACCTGGCGCACGCTGTCGGCCTGCACGAACTTGGGTTCGAGCGGGGTCCACAGGTTCGCGGCGTCCAGCACTTCCTTGGTGTAGCGGCCGACCGGCACGGTGGCTGTCTTGCCCACGGCGATCTTCTTAATGGCTGCACCGCCCAGGTCCTGCAGGCTCTTGACGCCCACGCCGCCCTGGGCCGGCTCGATCAGCACCAGGCTGTTGGTCACGAAGTTCTTGCGCGAGGTGGCGTCGACGAGCTTTTGCGCATCGGCCCGGTTCATGGTTTCCTGGTCGGCGCTGGCGAACACGTCCACCGGCGCACCCTGGCTGATCTGCTGCAGCAGCACGCCGGACGCCGCGAAGTTGAAACGCACCGTCGATCCGGGCTTGCTGGCTTCGAACTTGGGGGCCAGTTCCTTGAACGCGTCGGTCAGGCTCGCGGCGGCGGACACGGTGATCTGCTGGGCCCAGGACGCGGCGGGCAAGGCCAGGGCGAGAACCAGAGAAGCGACGGCAAAGGACCGCATGCAAGGACTCCTGAAAGGGGATCGTGGTCGGACAGCAGGTTCGCTGTGTTCTCGCAAATATAACAGCGAGAAACTCAGGCCATGCGGCCGTCGGCCCGCATGGCGTCCGCGCCGGCGATGCGTGGCGCGCTGGCCGTCTGGATGGGTATGCCCTCTGGTGTGGCGAAACGGCTGCGCACCACACCGACGAGGCGGCAGACGATTCCGGCGTCCTTCTGATCCATATCAAACTCCTTCGCTATGCCATACTGAATACAACGAATATCAACCCCGAGGAGCCTTCCGTGTCCGTGCGCATCTTTTCCCGCGGTGTCCTTTTCTCGCTCGCGGCCGGCCTGGCGCTGGCCGCCTGCGGTGGTGGCGAGGACGCCGCCACCGTGCGCATCGACGGCGCGCTGGACCGCCCGGCCAGCCTGGGCGCCGCTGCGCTGGGCGAGCGGCCGGCCATCGCGCAGAACGTGGCGTTCACGAGCGGCAATGGCACGCAGCAGCGCAGCTACGTCGGCGCGGACCTGTGGTCGCTGCTGTCGGACAGGGGCATCCAGACCACGCCGGGCGCACGCAACGACCAGCTCAACCGCTACCTGCTGGCCACGGGCGCCGACGGCTACCGCACCGTGTTCGCGCTCGGCGAGCTGAGCCCCACGCTGGGCAACAAGGGCAGCATGCTCGCCTATCTGGAGAAGAACAGCGACGGCACGACCGCGGCCATCGGCGCGGAAGACGGCCCGTTCCGCGTCACGGCGCCTGGCGACGTGCGCGGTGGGCGCTATGTGTCGCAGCTGGTGAGGCTGGACGTGCGCCCGTCCGGCTCCACGGCGGCCGGCACCGGTGGCGGCGTGTCGCCCAGCGTCACGGTCGCAGGCGCGGTCGCCACGCCGATGGCCTTCGACCTCACGGCGCTGCAGGCCTTGCCCGCCAGCACCGTGACGGTGGGCAACAGCGCCTACACCGGCGTGAGCCTGTGGAACCTGCTGAACACGCAGGTCGGCCTGAAGACCGATGCCAGCATCAAGAACCCGCTGCTGAGCATGTACGCCGTGGCCACGGGCAGCGACGGCTACAAGGCCATGGTCTCGGTGGGCGAGATCCATCCGAGCTTCGGCAACCGCGATGCCCTCGTGGCCTATGCGGTGGACGGCGCGCTGCTGGACCGCAACGGCATGGCGCGCCTGGTCGTGCCCGGCGATGCGCGTGCGAGCCGGCATGTCTCCAACCTCGTCGCCATCGAGGTCTTCGCGGCGCCGGCAGCGCCCTGAGGACTCAGGGCCGCGGCAGCAGCCCGCAGATGCGTTGCGTGAGCCGCCCCTGCTCGCTGGCTGCAAAGCGGTAGTAGATGGAGGTGCCGGCGCGGCGTTTGTCGACGATGCCGCTGCGGTACAGGTTGGCCAGGTGCTGGGACAGGTTGGGCTGGCTGATGGGCTGGCGTGCCAGCAGGGCGCTGACGGTCTGTTCACCCTCGCACAGGGCCTGCAGGATGCGCAAGCGGGCCGGGGCGGCCATGGCACCCAGCACCGTGATCACGCCTTCGTCGGGGCCTGGAAGGCCGGCATCGACACCGGCTAAGGATTCGCAGTTGTTCATGGCACGGCTGGTACGGATCGGGGGACAGCCGATCCTAGGCCCCTAAGTATCGCCTATCGCTATGCTTTTCTGTATATTGCGCAGCAGATCTTCCTTCTGACGCCGCAGCCACCCCATGGTCTCTCCGCCCTTTCAGCTGGCCAGCAGTGCCGCGGCAGCGCTGTGCTGCGCACCCGGCAACCCGCACCCACAGCAGATCGCGCCGGTGCAGCGCCGAGCGCGGCTGGCCGACCTCGATCCCCACTACCACTGCTCCATCCTCGGCACCTGCCTGGGCACGGCCAGCCTGCGCAAGCTCGTGGTGCGCTGCCTGCCAGAGCTCGCCCAGGCACCGGATGTCGACATCCACCACGAAGCCGTGCACCTGGCCACGGCCGGCGGCGCGGGCGCCAAGGCTCTGCACAAGGCGCTCGACGAAGCCCATGCCGTGGCGATCAGGCGCTTCGCGGCGCTGGACGGCGCGGCTTTGGCGCAGGCCTGGCAACAAGCCCTGGCCCTCGGCGAAGTGCCCGGCGCTTACTGGGCGCTGCTGACCCACGCCCAGACCACGCCCGCGCTGCGCAAGCGCGCCTTCGGCGATGTGCACATGCTGTCGCACCTGGTGGGCGCAGCGAACCGCGCCGACATCCGGCGGCTGCAGGCGCTCACGCAGCGCAACGCCGACCTGGGCGAGCAGGTCGAACGGCAGCAGCTGCGGCTGCAGGACCTGGCACAGGAACGGCAGGCACTGGCCGAGCGCCTGGAAACCCAGGAACTGGCGCCGGCCCGGTGCAGCGCGCCTGCGCCCGACGTCGCCGCCCTGCAGGCCGACCTGGCGGCGCGCGACCAGGCGCTGGCGCACCAGACCGGCCGGCGCGAAGCGGCCGAGTCGCAGATGCTGGCCGAACGCCAGGCGCGCGAAGCGCTGCAGCAACGTGTCGGCACGGCACTGGAACTGGTCGACGCCTTGCAGGCGGAGCTGCAGGCCCTGGAGGAACAACTGGCCGCGCAGCTGGAGCCCGTGGCACCCGCCCTGCGCTTGCAGGACTGCCGCATCGTCTATGTCGGCGGGCGCCCCGGTTCGAACCGCAGCATCCGCGCCATGGTGCAGGCGGCCGGCGGCGAACTGGTGCTGCACGACGGCGGCATCGAGGACCGCAAGGGCCTGCTGGCCGCCGCCCTACCGCGGGCCGATTTCGCGGTGTTTCCGGTGGACTGTGTGGACCATGACTCCATGGCCACCGTCAAACGGCTCTGCGAACGCCACCAGATCCCGTTCTACCCGGTGCGCAGCGCCAGCGCCGCGAGCTTCGCGGCCCTGCTGGCACGCCTGGCGGACGCGCAGCATCCCGGACCGCGCCGCTGCCTGCGCCACGGCTGAGGGGTTATGGGCCGGCCGCGAAGCGGGCCAGCACCACCAGGCCCACGACCAGCAGCAGCACGATCACGAAAGCCACGAGCACAAGCGGCAGAAAGCCCACCTGCTCGGTGCGCTTTTCAGCCTCGGATTGGCGGCCGCCCAGGCCGACGAAGCTCCAGAGCACGGCGCGCACGGTGCGCAGCAACTTGTTCATGGCCTGAATATGCCGCAGTCCGGCCTCAGAGGACAGCAGCAGTTGCGTGCCCTGCAACCGGAGCAGGGATCAGCGGAACGCCAGCAACAGCGGCACGAGCAGGCTGGTCAGGATGCCGTTCAGGCCCATGGCCAGGGCCGCGAACGCACCCGCCACCGGATTCAGCTGCAGTTCGCGCGCCATGCCGATGGCATGCGCCGTGAGGCCCAGCGCCACGCCGCGCACGACCGGGTCCTGGTCCACACCCAGCCAGCGCAGCAGCGGCTGCGACACCATGGTGCCGGCGATGCCTGTGATCGCCACGGCCACGGCGGCCAGCGCCGTCAGGCCGCCCATGCGCTCGGCCACCGGCATGGCGATCGGCATGGTGGCCGACTTGGGCGCGAGCGAGGCCAGCGTTTCCCACGAGCCGCCCAGTGCCCAGGCGATGCCCACGGCCGAGACGATGGCCGTGGTGGAGCCCACCAGCAGCGCGATGGCCAGTGGCCGCCAGATCGTGCGCACGCGCGGCCACTGGTGGAACAGCGGCACGGCCAGCAGCACGGTGGCCGGGCCGATCAGCAGCGTCAGCGGCTGGGTGCCGCGCGCGTAGTCGGCATACGGCGTGCCACCGGCCAGCAGCAGGCCGACGAGCACCAGCACCGAGGTCAGCACGGGGATCAGCGCCGGGTGCGCGCCGCTGCGCCGGTACAGCGCCAACGTTGCCGCGTAGACCAGCACCGTCAGGGCCAGCCACCAGACCGGCGAGGCCGCCAGCGCGCTCCAGGCCGCCGTCATGCGGCCGCCTGCCGGCGCAGCAGCCACTTGAGCACGAGGGCCGTCACGACCAGCGTGACCACCGCGCCGAACACGCAGGCCAGCAGGAACGGCCGCCACTCGCGCGCCACGCGTTCGAAGTGCAGCATCACGCCGGTCACCGAAGGGATGAACAGCAGCATCATGTGCGGCAGCAAGGCCTTGGCGCCTTGGTCCAGCCCGGCCGGCACGCGCCGCAGCACCAGCAGGCCCGCGAACAGCGCCAGCATGCCGACCACCGAGCCCGGCAACGGCCAGCCGGCCAGGCGCACCACGGCATCGCCCAGCGCTTGCAACAGGAACAGGGTGGCGATGGCGTAGAGCATGGGGCGGCGATGCTAGTGCATGCGGTGGCCGCCGAACACCACCAGTTGCGCGGCTGGGCACCGGATCAGATGCATGACAATGCCGCCGCCCTGCCCGCTGCCCACCCATGAAGCGCTACGAAGCCCTGGCCCACGACATCGCGGACTCGATCCGCGCCGGCGTGCTGCGCCCGGGCGACCGGCTGGCCTCGGTGCGCCACACCAGCGCCAGCCGCGGCGTGAGCCCGTCCACGGTGTTCCAGGCCTATTACCTGCTGGAGGCGCGCGGCCTGGTGCAGGCACGCGAGCGCTCGGGCTACTACGTGGCCCCGCACGCCCAGCAGGTGCCGCCCGAACCGGAGGCCGCCTCTCAACCGCAGGAAGGCTCGGTGGCGGTGGACGTCAGCGCGCTGGTGTTCGAGATCCTGGACGCCAGCATGACGCGCGAGGTCGTGCCCTTCGGCTCGGCATTCCCGAGCCCGCTGCTGTTCCCGCTGGCGCGCCTGGGCCAGTCGCTGGCGGCCAGCGCGCAGGCGCTGGACCCCTGGAGCACGGTGGACGACCTGACGCCCGGCAACGCCGCGCTGCGCCGGCAGATCGCGCTGCGCTACCTGGCGGCCGGCATGCCCATGTCGGTGGACGACATCGTCGTGACCAACGGTGCGCTGGAGGCGCTGAACCTGTGCCTGTCGGTCGTCACGCGGCCGGGCGACACGGTGCTGGTGGAATCGCCGGCCTTCTACGGCGCCCTGCAGGCGCTCGAGCGCCAGGGCCTGTCGGCCGTCGAGGTGCCCACGCACCCGCGCGACGGCATGGACCTCGTGGCGCTGGAGCTAGCCATCGCGCGCCACCGGCCCAAGGCCTGCTGGCTCATGAGCAACTTCCAGAACCCGCTGGGCAGCCTGATGCCCGAGCCTCGCAAGCGCGCGCTCGTGGACCTGCTGGCGCGCCACCAGTTGCCGCTGATCGAGGACGATGTCTACGCCGAGCTGTACTTCGGCGACAAGCGCCCGCCACCGGCCAAGGCTTTCGACAGCCAGGGCCTGGTGCTGCACTGCTCGTCGTTTTCCAAATCGCTGGCGCCGGGCTGGCGCATCGGCTGGGCCGCGCCGGGGCGCTACGCCCAGGCCGTGGCGCGGGCCAAGCTGATGTCCACGCTGGCCACGGCCGTGCCCACGCAGATGGCGCTGGCGCGCTACCTGGAGCGCGGCGGCTTCGACAAGCATTTGCGCAAGCTGCGCCAGACGCTGGCCACGCAGCAGGCGCAGTTCATGCAATCGCTCGGCCGGCATTTCCCGGCCGGCACACGTGCCACCCGGCCGGCCGGCGGCTACTTCCTGTGGGTGGAGCTGCCGCCGCAGGTCGACGCACTGGCGCTGCACCGCCGGGCGCTGGCCCAGGGCATCAGCCTGGCGCCGGGGCCGATCTTCTCGCCCAGCCGGGCCTTTGCCCACTGCATCCGGCTGAACTACGGCCATGCCTGGAATGCACGCAGCGAAGCCGCGCTGGCCACGCTGGGCCAGCTGGTGCGCGAGGCCGCCTCGGCGGTACCGGCTACGAGCGCAGCTTCTTCACCAGCGTGACCGCCGCCAGCACCACGGCGCCGGCCACGACGCCCACCGCCGCGTTGGCCAGCGCCGGCGTGATGGCCTCCCAGAAGGGCCCGCCCGGCCAGATGGCCGTGGCGTGCGCCATCTCCTCGATGCCATGGTGCAGCACCGCCACGCCGTGCGTGAGGATGCCGCCGCCGACCAGGAACATGGCCGCCGTGCCGGCCACCGACAGGCCCTTCATGAGCCACGGCGCCGCAGCCAGGATGCCGCGCCCCAGCGCGGCCTGCGCCCCGCCACGCTTGCTGAGGTACAGGCCCGCATCGTCCAGCTTGACGATGCCGGCCACCAGACCGTAGACACCCACAGTCATCAGCGCGGCGATGCCGACCATCACCGCCACCTGGGTGCCGAACGGACTCTGCTGCACGGTGCCCAGCGTGATGGCGATGATCTCCGCCGACAGGATGAAGTCGGTGCGCACGGCGCCCTTGATCTTGTCCTTCTCCACGGCCACCAGGTCGATGGCCGGGTCGGCGGCCGCCTGCTGCAGCGTGACCTTGCCCGCGCCCTCTTCGTGCTTGCTGTGCAGGAACTTGTGCGCGAGCTTCTCGAAGCCCTCATAGCACAGGAAGGCGCCGCCCAGCATCAAGAGCGGTGTCACGGCCCAGGGCGCGAACGCGCTGATGGCCAGCGCAGCCGGCACCAGGATGGCCTTGTTGAGCATCGACCCCTTGGCCACGGCCCAGACCACGGGCAGTTCGCGGTCGGCGCGCACGCCCGTCACCTGCTGGGCGTTGAGTGCCAGGTCATCGCCCAGCACGCCGGCGGTCTTCTTGGCGGCCACCTTGGTGAGGACCGACACATCGTCAAGAACGGAGGCGATGTCGTCGAGCAGTGCGAGCAGGCTGGTGGCCATGGTGGTTGGTTGGGTGGAAGACGGCGGGATTGTGCAAGAGCTGGCGCCGCGCGCGGCGCCAGCGGGGGCCGCGTCAGGGCGTCGGCTCGAGCAGCGGACGCAGCAGCGCCGCGGCCTCGTCGCGCACGTGCTGGCGCCGCTCCGAGGTGCCGCCGGGCTTCTCCCACTCCGGCCGGCTGCGCGCCGGCTGCACGGCCTGCACCGTGCGCCGCAGTGTCCCGTCCGACGCGAGATCCGGCGCCGTGTCGGGCGCCGCCGCGGGCTGCTGCAGCGGGTCCAGCGCCGCATGGCCGCGTTGGTCGAGCGCACGCGCCAGGCCCACCAGCTGCAGTGCCACGAGGAACAGGAAAGCGTTGTCCAGCGTCAGCTCGCGCACGCCGCCGATCTGGTTCAGCAGCTTGCCGCCGATCTGGCGCCAGCCTTGCGAGACGATGCTGCCCAGCGCGCCGCCCAGTGCCGCACCGGCCCCCAGCGACAGGCCGCCGACGGCCAGGTCGGCGATCACGCCGACCGATGCCCCCACGGCCGCGCCCATGCCGAGCCTGCGCCCGGCCTGGCGCAGCGCCTCGGGGTGGAACAGGTCGCTGTCCCAGCGGCCGTCCTGCCAGGGCAGCGCCGCGAGCCGCGCGTCGTCCCTCTCGAAGCCGTAGACCTCCAGCAACTGGTCGGCCGCGCCGTTCACCAGCACCAGCGCGGTCTGCTGGAAGTCCTGCTCGGCGCGCGCCCGGGCGCCGGCGTCGGCGTACACCGGTTCGCCGATCGCGCGGCGCAGGGCGGCCAGGCGCAGCAGCACGTCGGCCACCGTGCGGCCCGCAGCGTTGCGGCGCGCGGCGGCCTCCTGCAGCAGGTGCCTTGCCACCTGCTGCAGCCGCGCGCGCTGGCCCGGCAGCAGCGTGGAGAGGTCCTGGTAGAGGTGCTGCTCGGCGCCGACGAAGGGCGCCACGGCGTCGAAACGCACCTGCGCGTGCAGGCCGCCGCCGGCCAGCACGGCCTGCCAGTCGGCCAGGCGGCTGGCCGGGTCGCGCACGAAGTTGAGCACCGGCATGACCGGGCGCGCGCAGGAGTTCAGGATCTCGATCTCGGCACGGTGCTTGGGCAGCACGGGCTCGCGGCTGTCGACCACGTACAACGCGGCATCCACCTCCAGCATCTTGCGCAGCACCTTGGCCTCTTGCTCGAAGCTGCCGCGCGCCTCGGGGCCCTGCAGGAAGGTGCGCACGCGCGCGGGGCGGTCCATGGCCGCATCGGCGGCGCTGCCCTGCAGGTAGTCCCACAGCGCCACAGAGTCCTCCAGGCCAGGCGTGTCGAAGAAGCGCAGCGCGGGTGCGCCATCGATGCGCAGCTCCACCACCTCCACATGGCGCGTCGTGCCCGGGCGGTCGGACACCTCGCCGAAGCGGCGCTTGCGCGTCAGCGTGCGCAGCAGCGACGTCTTGCCGGCATTGGTGTGGCCGACCACGGCGATGGCCAGAACGCCGTCAGCGGCTCCGGCAGCGGACACGGGCGGCTTCACGGCGCCTCCAGCCAGGCAAGCGCGGCCTCGGGCGCGGTCAGCACGTCCAGCTGCGGCAGCTTGCTGCGCTGCAGCCAGTCGCGCCAGCGCGCCGTGTCGGCCTCCTGCCGCGCACCGCCCAGCAGCACCGCGCAGGCGGCGCTCAGGCCACAGGCCTCGCGCAGGAAGCGTTCGGTGCCGCGGTCGGGGCTGGACGCGGCGTGGCAGGCCACGAGCAGGCGGTGCGCCGGCGCAGCCCCCAGGCGCTGCAACAGGCCAGCGCGCTCGCCCTGGCTGCCGTCGATGCGCTGCACGTGCACGGCCGTGGGCGGCGCGAACGGCGGCCAGGGCGCCTCGGGCGGCAGCTCGAAACCCAACAGCAGCCGCGTGCCGGCATCGGCCACGGGCGCGGTGCGCGCAGCGGCCGGCGCCGCGCCGGGCTGTTCTGCATCGACCACCTGAGCCGGTTCCATGGCCTCGAAGCGCGACAGCAGCGCGCGCACGCCGGGGTCGGCCAGGTCGAGCGCCAGCCGCCCCTGGCCGCGCCGCCAGGCGACCCAGCAGACGAGCGCGCACAGCAGGCGCACCAGCAGGCCATAGACGGCCACGCAGCCCAGCAGCCACCAGGCCCAGGCGCGTTGCTCGTCGGCGCCGGCCAGCGCGGGCTGCAGCAGCGTGTCGGCCTCGGGCATGGCGAAACCCAGCTGTTGCGGCAGCCAGCCCGTGGCCTGCACGAAATGCACGAAGAACCCGGGTGTCAGCAGCGTGGTCTCCCAGGTCAGGCGGTAGGCGCGCAGCGACAGGCCCAGCGCCAACGCAGCCAGCAGCAGCACGAAGGCCAGCGTCCAGATGGCATGGCTGATGCCTCCGAAGGCCCAGGGCGCCAGCCGCGCGCGGGCCAGCACGTCGGTGGTGGCGCGTGCCAGCTGCACGGCGTGCGGCCCGCGGTCCAGAGGCAACCGGGCGGTGAGTTGCAGCGCCCAGCGGCCCAGTGCGCCGCCGGCGGCCGAGCGCCAGGGCAGCAGCAGGCTGGCCAGCCACAGCAGCAGCGTCACCGTGTGCAGGCCCAGCATGGAGACGAAGGCGGCCACCACGTTGATCTCGCGCGCATCGCCGAGCACCGCGCGCGCCAGCGCCCAAGCGCTGCCGACCACGCCGAGCACCAGCAGCAACAGCACGGCGCCGCCCAGCTGGCGCCAGCGCCGCCATTCGCGCTGCAGGCCCAGCCGCTCGCCCAGCAGCCAGGCACGCTCCAGCACGCGGCCGGCGCCATCGGGCCGGGCGCTGAAGGCCTGGCGCATGGCCTGCCCGTCCTCGAGCCGGCCGTCCTCTTCGACCAGTTGGACGGCGCGCACGATGGCGGCCTGGGCCAGAGGGCTGCGTCCAGGGGCGGGATGGGGCGGTGACATCGGGCGGGACGACAGGGGCGCGTGACAATCGGACGCGCAGCATGCCACAGGGGCAGGAACCACCAGGAACACGATGGCCAAGGACTTCAGCCGCATGGAACACAGCAACCGCTCGGGCAACCCCAGCCTGGCCCAGGTCTCCGACCCGGCGCGGCGGCTGTGGCTGCTGGGAGGCCTGGGCGCGGCCACGGCCGCGATGCTGGCGCCGCTGGCGGGCTGCGCGGTGCCGGCCGGCGGTGCCGGTGCACGCATGGGCTTCGAGGGCATCCCGGCCAGCGCTGCCGACCGCGTCGTGGTGCCGCGCGGCTACCGGGCCCAGGTGCTGGCGCCGTGGGGCGAGCCGGTGGGGGTGGAAGGCCACATGCCGGCCTTCCGCGACGACCTCTCGAACAGCGCCGAGGAGCAGGCCCTGCAGCTGGGCATGCACCACGACGGCATGGGCTTCTTCGCACTGGACGGCGGCCGGCGCGGCCTGCTGGTCATCAACCACGAATACACCGACGACGGCATGCTGCACCCGGGTGGCATGCGGCCCTGGACGGTGGAGAAGGTGCGCAAGTCGCAGGCGGCGCACGGCCTGTCGGTGGTCGAGGTGGCACTCGACGGCGGACTGTGGCGACTGCAGCGGCCCAGCCGCTTCGCACGCCGCATCACGGCGAACACGCCCTGCGCGGTGGCGGGCCCGGCGGCCGGCCACGCGCTGCTGCGCACGGCCGACGACCCGGCCGGCCGCAGCGTGCGGGGCACGCTGAACAACTGCGCGGGCAGCGCCACACCCTGGGGCACCTACCTGGCCGGCGAGGAGAACTTCCGCTTCTACTTCGCGGGCGGCCGCGACCGCGACGCCGACCAGCGCCGCTGGGGCATGACCGAGCAGGCCTTCTTCCGCTGGCCCGCGCACGACGTGCGCTTCGATGCGCGCCAGCATCCCAACGAGTTCCACCGTTTCGGCTGGATCGTCGAGGTCGATCCGATGGACCCGGATGCCGCGCCCGTCAAGCGCACCGCCCTGGGCCGCGGCGCGCACGAGGGCGCCTGGGTGGCCACCACGCAGGACGGGCGCGCCGTCGTCTATTCGGGCGAAGACGCGCGCTTCGAGTACATCTACAAGTTCGTGAGCACGGGCCGCATCGCACAGGCCTCACCAGGCCAGAGCGCCGCCCAGGCCAACCGCGCGCTGCTGGACCATGGCATGCTGTACGTGGCCCGCTTCGACGCCGACGGCACCGGCCACTGGCTGCCGCTGGTCCACGGCGAAGGCCCGCTCACGGCGGCCGCCGGCTTTGTCGACCAGGGCGCGGTGCTGGTCAGGACGCGGCAGGCGGCCGATCTGCTGGGCGCCACCCGCATGGACCGGCCCGAATGGCTGGCCATCGACCAGGCCCGCGGCGTGGTCTATTGCACGCTGACCAACAACAGCGCGCGCGGCGCGCCGGGCCAGCCTGGCGTGGACGCGGCCAATCCGCGCGCCAACAACGTCATGGGCCAGGTCATCCGCTGGCAGGAAGAGGGCGATTTCGACGGCTTGCGCATGCGCTGGGACCACCTGTTGCTGGCCGGCGACCCGGCCAATGCGCGGCGCGATGCGCGCGGCAACATCCGCGGCGACCTGTTCGCCTGCCCCGACGGCCTGCTGCTGGACGCGCGCGGCCTGCTGTGGATCCAGACCGACGCGGCGGCCGACGAGATGCGCCGTGGCGAGATGCAGGCCATGGGCAACAACCAGATGCTGGCCTGCGATCCAGCCACGGGCGAGGTGCGGCGCTTCCTGACCGGGCCCGTGAACTGCGAGATCACCGGCGCCACCATGGCGCCGGACGGGCGCACGCTGTTCGTGAACATCCAGCACCCGGGCGAGCCGCCTTCGGACCGCAGTGCGCCGGACGAAACCATGAAGTACTCGACCTGGCCCTACGGCGGCCGGCCGCGCTCGGCCGTACTCGCCATCCGCCGCGAGGACGGCGGGCTGGTCGGCACCTGAAGCTCAGTCGACGGCGCGCTTGAGCCGCATCTCCTCGATCCGGATGTCGCCGAACGGCGTGGTGCGCGCCGTGTTCAGTTCGCGCTTGAAGCCGGCCAGGTCGAAGAAGCGCAGTGCGCGCTCGTTGCGCAGCGGAATCCAGACCGTCACGCTGGTGCAGCCTTCGTCGCCCAGGCCTTCGCGCGCGGCATCCCACAGCGCCAGGCCTGCGCCCTTGCCCCAGTGCTCCGGAACCACGTGGATGGCCCAGACCTCGCCCACGGTGGGCTTGCTGCCCTTGTCGCGCGAACGGTCGAAGGCGACGAAACCCACCACCTGGCCGTCCGCACGGGCCACGTACACCTGCGGATCTCCGAACTCGATGGCCTCGCGCCAGTGCTGCAGGCGCTTGGCCACGGGCTGGGCGTTCAGGTGCTCCTGCGGCACGATGCCGGTATAGGCGGCCAGCGTGGCGGCGGCGTGGACATCGACAATGGCTTGGGCGTCGCGCTTCTCGGCGGGACGGACTTCGTAGAACGACATGTGGGTGCGGGAGGCTGAAAAAAGCCCTCCATTGTCGCCGCAAGCCGCGCCCTACACTCGCCGCCCATGTCTGCCACCTTCACCGTGCGGCTGCAGCGGCCCGGCGCGGACCCTGCGCAATTCGAGGCGCCCGGCGACCTGCCGGTGCTGCTGGCGGCCGAACGCGCCGGGCTGGCCATGGAGAGCTCGTGCCGCAACGGCACCTGCCGCAGCTGCATCTGCCTGATGGAGGCCGGCAGCGTGGCCTACCGCATCGCCTGGCCCGGCCTGTCGGCCGACGAGAAGCACGAGGGCTGGATCCTGCCGTGCGTGGCCTACGCCACGGGCGATCTTGCGCTGGCGCTGCCGCTGTAGGACACGCTGCTAAACTCGGCCGCCCTTTCAGCTTCCGTTCGCCATGGACTATCCCGGCAACCTGATCGTCGTCGCAGCCCCCAGCGGGGCCGGCAAGTCCAGCCTGGTCAAGGCGCTGCTGGAAATCGATTCGCGCATCCAGCCCTCGGTCTCGCACACCACGCGCGCGCCGCGCGGCCAGGAAAAGCATGGCCGCGAATACTTCTTCGTGCCCGACGCCGATTTCGACACCATGGTCGCCTCCGACGGGTTCGTCGAATGGGCGCATGTCCATGGCCGGCGCTACGGCACCTCCAAGAAGGCCATCGAGGACCGCATCGCCCAGGGCTCCGACGTGATCCTGGAGATCGACTTCCAGGGCGCCATGCAGATCAAGAAGACCTTCGCCAACGCGGTGTTGATCTTCATCCTGCCGCCCAGCTGGGAAGAGTTGCGCTCGCGCCTGGAACGCCGCGGCGAGGATGCGCCCGAGGTCATCGAGCTGCGGCTCAAGAATGCCGCCGTGGAGATGGCGCAGGCCGAAAACTTCGACTTCGTTATAATCAACGAGTTGTTCGACCGGGCCGTTTTCGACTTGAAAACCATCGTGCATGCCCAGCGACTCAAATACCTGGCGCAGGTGCGCGCCAGGGTCGACACCTTCAAATCCCTGCACATCCTCTGAGAGGACTGGAGTCCACCATGGCCCGCATCACCGTCGAAGACTGCCTCGAGCAGATCCCCAACCGCTTCCAGCTGGTGCTGGCCGCGACCTACCGCGCCCGCATGCTGAGCCAGGGCCATGCACCCAAGATCGAGAGCAAGAACAAGCCCGGCGTGACCGCACTGCGCGAGATCGCCGCCGGCAAGGTCGGCCTGGAGATGCTCAAGAAAGTGCCGACCTGAGCGCCACTCGCCTCGTCTGAAAAGGCACCGCCATGCGGTGCCTTTTTGTTTGGCGCCGCGCCCTTGCGGGCTCGCACGCTACAGTAAGCGCATGAATGCCGCGTTGCCCACCACTGCAGACAGGACACCGCCCCCCTCTCGCGCGCCCGCCTCCCCCGCCGCGGCCAATGCCGCCGCAGCCAGCTTTGCCGCCCTGACCGCCAGCCTGGACTACCTGGATGCCCAGGGCATCGAGCAGGTGCGCCAGGCCTACCGTTTCGCCGACGAGGCCCACCTGGGCCAGCTGCGCTCCAGCGGCGAGCCCTACATCACCCACCCCATCGCCGTGGCCACGCAGTGTGCCGCCTGGAAGCTGGACGCCCAGGCGCTGATGGCCGCACTGCTGCACGACGCGATGGAAGACTGCGGCGTGACCAAGCCCGAGCTCATCGAGCGCTTCGGCGCCCCGGTGGCCGAACTGGTGGACGGGCTGACCAAGCTGGACAAGCTGCAGTTCAACACGCGCGAGGAGAGCCAGGCCGAGTCCTTCCGCAAGATGCTGCTGGCGATGGCGCGCGACGTGCGCGTGATCCTGATCAAGCTGGCCGACCGCAGCCACAACATGCGCACCATGGGCGACATGCCGCGCAGCAAGTGGGCCCGCATTTCCAAGGAAACGCTGGACATCTACGCGCCCATCGCCCACCGGCTGGGCTTGAACGTGACCTACCGCGAGCTGCAGGAACTGGCCTTCCAGCACCTGATGCCGTGGCGCCATGGCGTGCTGGCCAAGGCCGTGGCCAAGGCCCGCAGCCGGCGCCGCGACCTGGTGCAGAAGGTGCAGCAGGAAGTCGAGGCGGCTTTCGCCAATGCCGGCATGAAGGTGCGCATCGCGGGCCGCGAGAAGACGCTCTACTCCATCTTCCGCAAGATGGACGACAAGCACCTGTCGTTCGCCCAGGTCAACGACATCTACGGCTTCCGCGTGATCGTGCCCGGCGTGACCGACTGCTATACCGCACTGGGCGTGCTGCACCAGCTCTACAAGCCGGTGCCAGGCCGTTTCAAGGACCACATCGCCATCGCCAAGGCCAACGGCTACCAGTCGCTGCACACCACGCTGGTCGGGCCGTCCAACATCAACATCGAGTTCCAGATGCGCACCGATGCGATGCATGTGGTGGCCGAATCGGGCGTCGCCGCACACTGGCTCTACAAGGCCAACCACCCGGACAGCGCCACCACCGACCGCATGGGCACGCAATGGCTGCAGTCGCTGCTGGACATCCAGCAGGAGACGCGCGATGCATCCGAGTTCTGGGACCACGTCAAGGTCGACCTGTTCCCCGATGCGGTCTATGTGTTCACGCCCAAGGGCCAGATCATGGCGTTGCCGCGCGGCGCCACGGTGGTCGACTTTGCCTACGCGATCCACAGCAACGTGGGCGACCGCACGGTTGCCGCGCGCATCAATGGCGACCAGGCGCCGCTGCGCACCGAACTGCACAACGGCGATGTGATCGAGGTCATCACGGCCCCCGTCTCCGCACCGAATCCGGCCTGGCTGGGCTTTGTGCGCACAGGGCGCGCGCGCTCCAAGATCCGCCACCACCTCAAGAGCCGCGCCATCACTGAGTCGGAAGACCTGGGCGAGAAGCTGTTGACGCAGGCGGTGCGCGCAGAAGGCATCGAAGCCCTGCCCGACCACGGAACCGATGGCCAGCCGATCTGGGACAAGCTGCTGCGCTTCTCGGGCAACCGCACGCGCGCCGAACTCATGACCGACATCGGGCTGGGCAAGCGCATCGCCAGCATCGTCGCCAAGCGGCTCAAGGTGCTGATGACCGAAGGCGGCGGGGTGAAGACCGATCCGCTGCTGATGACGCGCGAGCGCTACACCGCGCACGAGACCGTGTCGCAAGGCGGTGTGCTGATCGACGGCAGCGAGAACGCCTCGGTGCAGTTCGCACGCTGCTGCAGGCCGGTGCCCGGCGACGAGATCGTGGGCTACCTGGGCCGCGGCGAAGGCCTGTTCGTGCACACGGCCGACTGCGCCACCGCCAAGCGGCTGCAGTACAAGGACAGCGAGCGCTTCATCGCCGTGGCCTGGTCCGACGAGCCGGTGCGCACCTTCGAGACCGGCATCGTCGTCACCGTCAACAACGGCAAGGGCGTGCTGGCGCGCGTCGCGGCTGCGCTGGCCGCCTCGGAAGTCGACATCACCCACATGGACATGGGCCAGGAAGAGGCCCAGGACGCATCGGATCTGCGCTTCGTGGTGGCCGTGCGCGACCGCGCCCACCTGGAAATTGCGCTGCGCAACCTCAAGCGCATGCCTGCGGTGCTGCGCGCCGTGCGCGCGACGCCCGCGCCCTATCAGGCTGCGGCCGGCGCCGGGTAGCACACCTCCAGCACCTCCAGGTCGCGCACGCCGGAGGGCGTGGGCAGCCGCACCTCGTCGCCCACGCGTGCGCGCAACAGCGCCCGCGCGATCGGTGCCACCCAGCTCACCTCGCCAGCCGCGCTGTTGGCTTCGTCGATGCCGCGGATGGTGATGGTCTGCTCCTCGCCCTGTGCGTCGGCATAGGTCACCGTGGCGCCGAAGAACACCTGGTCGCTGCCATGGTGCACGCTGGGGTCGGTCACCTCCGCAATCTCCAGCCGCCGGGTAAGGAACCGGATACGGCGATCGATTTCGCGCAGCCGCTTCTTGCCGTAGAGGTAGTCGCCGTTCTCGGAACGGTCGCCGTTGCTGGCGGCCCAGTGGACCACCTCGACCACCTTGGGCCGCTCGTTGTCGATCAGGTCCAGCAGTTCGGTGCGCAGGCGCGCGTAGCCCTGCGGGGTGATGTAGTTCTTGCCGCCCGCGGGCAACGCGGGCAAGGCCAGTTCGTCCTCGTCCTCGCCGCTGTCGCTTTCTTTCGTGAAGGCTTTGCTCATGGCGCTAGTTTCCGGCAAAAGGCCGGGTGCCAACCTGGCTAGAGCCGGGGCAGGTCGCGCAGCGTGCGTCCGGGCAGCGAGGGATCGACCTCGATCAGTTCGGTGCCATCGGGCTGGACATGGACCTTGACCACCTGGTCCATCGGCGACGTGCCGACGTAGCCTGGAAACAGGGGCACGACGGCCTCGGCCTCCAGCAGCTTGTCCACCACCTCGAGGGTGTCGACGACGCTTTCCCGCGACAACGGCCGCGGCACGGCGCCCGCCGCGCGCGCCAGTTCGCGTTGGTCGGCCAGATACCAGCGCACGCGCCGCACTTCGCCTTGGGCGTCCAGCTCGACACCCGTCACGACGTGGGCAGGGCCCTCAGGCGCCAGGGTGCTCATGGCGCGATGTATGGCGGCGTTGCACATGCACGGGCTTGCCGGGGTGCCCGGGCAGGCGCGTGGGGACATCACCTTCGTCGGGTGGTTCCTGCACGGGGGTGCCCGGCTCGGGGTTGCCAGGTTCCTCGTCGTCGAATGGGCCGACCGGCGGCGGCACGGGGGGCACCGGGTGCGGCGTCGGCACGGAGGCCAGGCGCCGCAAGCGAAGTGGCTGGCGCAGCGGCGGGGAAAGGGTGTCGAGCATGCGTATCCAATCCAAACGAGCCCGCATCTTCATGGGATCGGCGGCCAAGCTGCATCGTCGGATGGCGCGTGCCGCTGTAGTCGATGGCCGACAGGGCAAGCCAAAAAAGAGCCAAAAGAAAATGGGCCGGTCCCTTGTGAGGACCGGCCCATCGGTTTGGTGCGGCTGGCAGGAATTGAACCCACGACCCCTTGGTTCGTAGCCAAGTACTCTATCCAACTGAGCTACAGCCGCGAAGCCTAAGAGTATATACCGGCAAATCGCCGAATTGGCGCGTCGAGTCCGAATTCGTCCGAAACGGAAAAGAAAATGGGCCGGCCCCTTGAGAGGACCGGCCCATTCGGTTTGGTGCGGCTGGCAGGAATTGAACCCACGACCCCTTGGTTCGTAGCCAAGTACTCTATCCAACTGAGCTACAGCCGCGAAGCCAGCGATTATAGGGCATGTTGAACGGCTCGGGCGAACTTTCAGTGCGCGCTGGAGACGACCACCGGAACCTCGGTCGCGGGCGGCGTGTTGCGGCTGCGCCCGCAGCGCACGAGCCCATCGATCATGACCATGCCGACACCTGGCAGGTCGCCCAGCTGCACGCTTTCCAGCAGCGTGCGACCGGCGGTGTGCTGGGCCCGGTCCATGAACACGAAGTCGGCCGCACGCCCGACTTCGATGAGCCCGCAGTTGAGCTTGCGGATCTTGGCCGTGTTGCCGGTCGCGAAACAGAACACCAATTCGGCCGGGATGTTCGCCAGGCTGGACAGCATGGCCACCATGCGCAGGATGCCCAGCGGCTGCACCCCCGAGCCGGCCGGCCCGTCCGTGCCCAGGATCACACGGTGCGGGCACTTGAGCTGCAGCGCGGCCTGCGCGGCGGCGATGGCCACCCGCTCGTTGCCGTTGTGCACGATCTCGATGGCGCGGCTGGACTTCTCGCAGAGTTCGCAGACATGGGCCTCGGACAGCGAGGTGTGGCCGCCGTTGATGTGGCCGATCACGTCGGCGTCGGCCTCCAGCACCACGTCCTTGTCGATCAGGCCCGAGCCCGGGATCGACGGGCCGCCCGTGTGGATGGTGCTCTGGATGCCGGCCGCCCGCGCCCACTTGACCATGGTGGCCGCCTCGGTGCCGCCCTTGACCGAGCCCAGGCCGATCTCACCGAGCAGGCCGACGCCGGCAGCGGCCAGTTCCTTGAAATCGCTCTCGACCATGCCCTTCTCGATCACGGGCGCACCGGCCAGCACCTTCACCCCGCCAGGGCGGAAGTTGTCGAAGGCGCGCTGCGCGGTGATCGCCAGGGCCTTCAGGCCGACGATGTCCTTGGGCCGGCCCGGCAGGTGCACCTCGCCAGCGGAAACCATGGTGGTCACGCCGCCGTTGAGCATGGACTCGATCCAGCCGAGCTGGTTCTGGCGCGGCGTCCAGTCGCCGAACACCGGATGCACATGGCTGTCGATGAGACCGGGCGCGACACAGGTCTGCCTGGCGTCGATCACCGTGGTGGCACCTTCGACATCGCAGTCCTTGAGCTTGCCGACGGCAGTGATGAGACCGTCGTGGACAACGATGGTGTCGGCTTCGAGGATGGGCTGGTCGATGTCGCCCGACAGCATCAGGCCGATGTTGCGGATGACGACTTTTCCGGACGCGGCGGTGGCGGCGGCTTCTGCCATGTGGGGTTTTCTCCGTGGGGGCTGGGGGAATCGTTGTGCGGCACGGGCTCGCGCATCACGGTGCGCAGCACGGCATCGACGACGAAGGCCTCCCAGCGCGCGGAGGCCGCGGCGTCGTCGATGCGCTGGCCCAGGAACTCGGACAGCGTGAAGCGGTTGGACTGCGGGAAGTAGCCCAACGCGGCAATCATCATGTAGACGTCGTGCACGGCCAGGTCGTCACGGAACACGCCCTGCGCGGCACCTGCGGCCAGCAGCAACTGCAGCACCGAAATGGCGGGCGACGAATACTGCTGCGCCGACTGCATCTTGGCGATGTGGCGCCCCTGCAGCAGGTTTTCGTTGTTGAGCAGGGTGACGAACTCGGGATGCCGGCGGTAATAGCCGCAAACGAAGCGCACCACGGTCTTGAGCGAT
This sequence comes from Pseudorhodoferax sp. Leaf274, assembly GCF_001422445.1. GTDB lineage: Bacteria > Pseudomonadota > Gammaproteobacteria > Burkholderiales > Burkholderiaceae_C > Pseudorhodoferax. Next base: position 160,222 of record NZ_LMNA01000023.1, on the reverse strand, counting down.
TCCACCGGCTGGTGCTCGTCGAGCGCCAGGGCTTCCTCGGCCTCGTTCATGCGCCGGTAGATGTCCTCGATGACAGCGATGTACAGACCTTCCTTGCTACCGAAGTAGTAGTAGATCATGCGGTCGTAGGACTTGGCCGCCTTGGAGATCTGGCCCACGCGCCCGCCAGCGAAACCATGCTTGGCGAAGATGCGTGTGGCCGCGCGCAGCAGGTTGGCGCGCGAGGCGATGACCGCCTGCTCCCGCACCCCCGGCTTGCGCTGGCCGTCTGCAGTCTTCGCGGGCCGGGGCATGGGCGGGCGCCGGTCTTATTGTTCGACGAAGGCGCGCTCGACGACGAAGTCGCCCGGCGTCGTGGTGTTGCCTTCCTTGAAGCCGCGGTGCTCCAGCAGCACCTTGAGGTCGCGCAGCATGGCCGGGCTGCCGCACAGCATCACACGGTCTTCGGCGGCATTGATCTGCGGGAGGTCCAGGTCGTTGCAGAGCTTGCCGTTCTCGATCAGGTCGGTGATGCGGCCCATGTTGCGGTACGACTCGCGCGTGACGGTCGGGTAGTAGCGCAGCTTGCTGCTGACCAGTTCGCCCAGCACCTCGTGCGCCGGCAGGTGCTCGGTCAGCATGTCGTGGTAGGCCAGCTCGTCGACCTGGCGCACGCCGTGCACCACGATGACCTGCTCGTAGCGGTCGTAGGTGTCGGGGTCGCGCACGATGCTCAGGAATGGTGCGAGGCCGGTGCCCGTGCCGAACAGGTACAGGCGCTTGCCGGGCAACAGGTAGTCCGTCACCAGCGTGCCGGTGGGCTTGCGGCCGACGATGATCGAGTCGCCGACCTGGATGTGCTGCAGCTTGGAGGTCAGCGGGCCATCCGCCACCTTGATCGACAGGAACTCCAGATGGTCTTCGTAGTTGGCGCTGGCGATGCTGTAGGCGCGCAGCAGCGGCTTGCCGTTGTCGCCACGCAACCCGATCATGGTGAAGTGCCCGTTCGAGAAGCGCAACGACGGGTCGCGCGTCGTGGTGAAGCTGAACAAGCGGTCGGTCCAATGGTGGACGCTCAAGACCTTCTCTTCGTTGAATGCGCTCATGACGTTCGACTATGGGGTAGCAAAGGTGAAACGGCTGATTTTTTCACATGCCGCGGCGGCCGCTGGCGTCTGCGGCATGCGAACGGCATGGCTATTGCCTGTTCGGATGCTTGCGGCCCCGGGCGATTCTGAGTAGCATCAGCCGCACTCACGTTAAGTGAATGCTACATGAAACGCGTGGCCGCGGCAAGGCGCGGCACCGCAACGGAGCCCCACGATGCTGAACGAGCACACCAAGACCGACGGCCTGCCCGATGTGCCGGACGTGCTGTCGCCCCAGGGCCTGGAGCGCGCCCGGCCGCGCAACGAGCGCATGGCCAGCGACAAGGTCGAGTGCAATGCCTGCCCGGTGCTGTGCCAGATCGGCCGCGGCCGCAGCGGGGCCTGCGACCGCTACGCCAACGACGAGGGCGTGCTGGTGCGCGTGGACCCCGTGGTGCTGCTGCAAAGAACGGTGGACGCCGAGCAGCCGCTGGTCCCCTTCACGGCACGCGATGCGAACGGCACCGACGAAACCGCCCCGCTGGCCCCAGCCCCCCAGGTCTTCGTCACCGGCATCGGCGCCTCCACCACCTACCCCGATTACAAGCCCGCGCCCTTCATCGTCGCCTCCGAGGCCGATGGCGTGGACATGGTCACCGTGGTCACCGAGGGCATCTTCAGCTACTGCAGCCTCAAGCTCAAGATCGACACCGACCGCTGGCTCGGCCCGGAGCAGGCCAACGTGCGCTGCAAGGGCGAGGTCATCGGCCACGTGACCACCGCCGAATATGGCTCGCAGATGCTGTCGCTGGGCGGCGTGCACCACCTGACCGGCGGCAGCAAGAAGGAGGGTCGCGTCACGCTGGACGCGATGCAGCTGCTGGGCAACAAGAAGCCGGTGGAGCTGACCATCGACGGCGGCGCCCAGCTCACGGTGCAGGCCGGCCAGGCGCCCATCGTCAACGGCGTGCTGGAGCAGCGCATGCGCGTGGGCTGCGGATCGGCCACGGTGGGCATCTTCGCGCGGCAATTCCACGGCGTGGCCGACGAGGTCATCGTCGTCGACGACCACATCACCGGCGTGCTGACCGAACACCAGGCCGGCCGCTGCCTCGGCATGCGCGCGGCCGGCATCAAGGTGCGCGGCCGCAAGTCCACGCCGGGCCGCTACTTCCAGGTGGCCAACCCCGGCACGGGCTGGGGCGGCACCGACATCGCCGACCCGCTGTCCATCATCGAGGCATGCGAGCCCGATGCGGCCTGGCCCGGCCTGCGCCTGCTGATGGTCTCCACCACAGGCGAGCACGCGGCCTGGTACGTGCTGGACGACCAACTCGTGCCGCAGCCCGCCTCCATGCCACAGGAGGTCGCGCATGTCGTCGCGCGCATCGGCGAGAACTGCGAACCCTCGCTCACGACGGTGCTGTTCCTGGGCGGCGCCGGCGGCAGCCTGCGCGCGGGTGTCAGCGAGAACCCGGTGCTGCTCACGCAGGCCATCAAGAAGTCCGCCGTCAACGTGACGCTGGGTGGCGCGCCGGGCTACGTCTGGCCGGGCGGCGGCATCACCGTGATGGTCGATGTCATGCGCATGCCCGACAACAGCTTCGGCACCGTGCCGACGCCGGCCATCGTGGCGCCGCTGGAGTTCACGATGCGGCTGTCCGACTACGAACGCCTGGGCGGCCACATGGAACAGGTGCGCTCGCTGGCCGACACCCTGCGCCACGGCGCCTGGCACAACGACGGTGCGCCGCGCGCACGCCGCATGCTGCCGCCTGCCGCCGGCAACGGCTGGCCCGTCGGGCAGCCACCGCTGCTGGGCTGACACCCGCCGCGCCATGGGCCCGAGCCGCAGCACGCTGCCCAGCGGCCGACAGCACTTCCAGCACGGGCCGATCGACCTCGTGATCGCCGCCGAAGGCGACGCCGATGCCGTGCAGGCGGCGCACGACGCGGCCTGGCTGCGTTTCGCGAAGGTGCTTGCCGAACTCGTGGCCGAGCTGCCGCTGCTGCGTGCACCGGTCGGCGCCGGCTGCCCTGTGCAAGGCCCTGTGGCATGCCGCATGTGGCAGGCCTGCGCACCCTACCGCAGCGGCTTCATCACGCCGATGGCCGCCGTCGCCGGAGCCGTGGCCCAGGAGATCCTTGCGCACTACACCGGCGCAGGCATCGCGCGCGCCTGGGTCAACAACGGCGGCGACATCGCCATCCATCTGACGGCGGGGCAGCAGGTGCGCGTGGGCCTGTGGGCCGACCTCGCCCGCTTCCGCCCGGGCGCCAGCGCCCACAAGCTGACCACCGACGCGCAGTTCGCCATCACGGCCGACCGGCCCGTGCGCGGCGTCGCCACCAGCGGCTGGCGCGGGCGCAGCTTCTCGATGGGCATCGCCGACAGCGTGACCGTGCTGGCGCGCGATGCGGCTGCGGCCGACGCCGCCGCCACCGTGATCGCCAATGCCGTGGACGTGCAAGACCCGCGCATCGCACGCCGCCCTGCCGACCAGGTCAAGGACGACAGCGACCTCGGCAACCGCCTCGTCACGGTCGATGTGCCGCCCCTGCCCGCAATGCTGGTCGACCGGGCGCTGCAGGCCGGGCTGGCACGCGCACAGGCTTTGCGCGCGCAAGGCCTGATCTGGCATGCTGCGCTGGTTTGCCAGGACCGTTGGCGCAGCACCGGCGAGGCCCTCGATCTGCAGTTGGTGCAGTAATTGCTTAATGAAAGTACCTAAGCGCAAGCCCAGCCGCCGATCGCACAATGCCCTCCTCTTTGCCACCTGAACCGCAGCCATGCCCGCAGAGATCCGCAAACTGATCGTTCAAGTCGATGAAACCCGCCTCGAAATGGGGCGCCCCGTCACGCCGCCGGTGCGCCGCGCACTCGCGATGGCCGTCATCACCAATCCGTTCGCCGGCCGGTACGAAGAAAACCTCGACGCGCTGATCGCCATCGGCGAGGAGCTCGGCGGGCTGCTCGGCGAGAAGTGCGTGGCGGCGCTGGGCATCGCACCCGCCGAGGCCGAGGGTTACGGCAAGGCCGCCATCGTCGGCGAAGCCGGCGAACTGGAACACGCGGCCGCCATCCTGCACCCCAAGCTCGGCGCACCGCTGCGCCGTGCCGTCGAGAAGGGTGCGGCCCTGGTGCCATCGGCCAAGAAGGTCGGCGGCATGGGCTGCGCCATCGACGTGCCGCTGGGCCACAAGGACGCCGCCTTCGTGCGCAGCCACTTCGACGCCATCGAGGCGCGCGTGCCCGATGCGCCACGCGCCCATGAGATCGTCGTGGCCGTGTCGGTCACGTCCGGCGGCCGGCCGTTGCCGCGCGTCGGCGGCCTGCAGGCCAGCGAGATCGAGGGCAAGGACGGCCTGCGCTGAGCGCCCGCCACCGTCCACTGCCCACGCCAGAATGCTTCCATCGTCCCCCTCAGGAGTCTTTTCGATGAAATCCATGCGTCACCTGTTCAGCGCCGCCTCGGTCCTCGCGCTTGCCACGTTGGTCCCCGCACACGCGCAGGGCGTGATCAAGATCGGCGAGATCAACAGCTACAAGGCGCAGCCCGCCTTCCTGGAGCCCTACAAGAAGGGCATGGACCTGGCGGTGGAGGAGATCAATGCCAAGGGCGGCGTCAACGGCAAGAAGATCGAGCTCATCACGCGCGACGACAACGGCAGCCCGGGCGACACCGTGCGCATGGCCGAGGAGCTGGTCTCGCGCGAGAAGGTCGACCTGCTGGCCGGGGCCTTCCTGTCGAACACCGGACTGGCGCTCGCCGACTTCGCCAAGCAGAAGAAGTTCTTCTACCTGGCCGGCGAGCCGCTCACCGACAAGATGACCTGGCAGGGCGGCAACCAGTACACCTTCCGGCTGCGCCCCGGCACCTACATGCAGGCCGCCATGCTGGTGCCCGAGGCCGCCAAGCTCAAGAAGAAGCGCTGGGCCATCGTCTACCCCAACTACGAGTACGGCCAGTCGGCCACAGCCGCGTTCAAGCAGTTGCTCAAGGCCGCGCAACCGGACGTGGAATTCGTCGCCGAGCAGGCCACGCCGCTGGGCAAGGTCGATGCCGGCAGCGTGGCGCAGGCACTGGCCGATGCCAAGCCCGACGCGATCTTCAACGTGCTGTTCGGCGCCGACCTGACCAAGTTCGTGCGCGAAGGCAACACGCGCGGCCTGTTCAAGGACCGCACCGTGGTCAGCGTGCTGACAGGCGAGCCCGAGTACCTGGACCCGCTCAAGGACGAGGCGCCCGACGGCTGGATCGTGACGGGCTACCCCTGGTACTCGATCAAGACGCCCGAGCACGCCGCCTTCGAGAAGGCCTACCAGGCCAAGTTCAAGGACTACCCGCGCCTGGGCTCGGTCGTAGGCTACAGCATGATCAAGTCGGCCGCCGCCGGCATCGCCAAGGCCGGCAGCACCGAGTCCGACAAGCTGGTCGCCGCGTTCAAGGGCCTGCAGGTGGACAGCCCCTTCGGCAAGATCACCTACCGCGCCGAAGACCACCAGTCCACCATGGGCGCCTTCGTCGGCAAGACCAAGAACGACGGCGGCAAGGGCGTGATGGTGGACTACGTCTACCTGGACGGCGCCGACGCACGCTTCCAGCCCGCTGCGGCGGACGTCAAGAAGTCGCGCGCGCAGGACTGATCGCCAACATACGCGCCGGGCACCGGCTGCGCGGTGCCCCTGCCTGACGCCGCCGCCTCGCCGCGGCGGCAGCTTCCAGAGAATTCCCCATGAGCTTCTCGGGACTCATCGTCCAACTCCTCAACGGGCTCGCTGCGGCGTCCTCGTTGTTCCTGGTCGCGGCAGGGCTGTCGCTGATCTTCGGCGTCACGCGCATCGTCAACTTCGCGCATGGCTCGTTCTTCATGGTGGGCATCTACATCGCCTACACGCTGGTCGACCGGCTGGGCGGCAGCCTGGGGTTCTGGCCCGCGCTGGTGCTGGCCGCCATCGCGGTGGGCGTGCTGGGCGCCATCGTCGAGGTGCTGCTGCTGCGGCGCATCTACAAGGCGCCCGAACTGTTCCAGCTGCTGGCCACCTTTGCGCTGGTGCTGGTGATCAAGGACGCCGTGCTGTGGCTCTGGGGCCCCGACGAACTGCTGGGCCCGCGCGCGCGCGGCCTGCGCGGCTCGGTCGAGATCCTGGGCCGTCAGTTTCCCTCCTACGACCTGTTCCTGATCGCCGTGGGGCCCGTGGTGCTGGGCCTGGTCTGGCTGCTGCTCACGCGCACGCGCTTCGGCACGCTGGTGCGCGCCGCCACGCAGGACCGCGAGATGGTCAGCGCGCTGGGCGTGAACCAGGCCTGGCTGTTCACGGCGGTGTTCGCACTCGGTGCGCTGCTGGCCGGCCTGGGCGGCGCGCTGCAACTGCCGCGCGAGCCGGCCACGCTGGAGCTGGACCTGCACACCATCGGCGCGGCCTTCGTGATCGTGGTGGTCGGCGGCATGGGGTCGCTGCCGGGCGCCTACCTGGCCGCGCTGCTGGTGGCCGAACTCAAGGCCATCTGCATCTGGCTGGGCGTGGTGGATGTGTTCGGCATCAGCGTCTCGTTCTCCAAGCTCACGTTGATGGTCGATTTCCTGGTCATGGCCGCGGTGCTGGTCTGGCGGCCCTGGGGACTGCTGGGCAAGCCGCAGGCGCCGAGCCGCTACGTGGGCACGCCCGAGGCACCGCTGCGCCAGCCCGGCCGCACGGCCATCGCCGTGGCGGCCCTGCTGGGCCTGGTGCTGGTGGCGGTGCCGCTGCTGACCGAAGCATCGTCCTACACCACGGTGCTGCTGATCGACCTGCTGATCGCCGCGCTGTTCGCCACCAGCCTGCACTTCATCATGGGGCCGGCGGGCATGCACTCGTTCGGCCATGCGGCCTACTTCGGCCTGGGGGCCTACGGCGCCGCGCTGCTGGTGCGCAGCGTGGGCATGCCGATGGAGCTGGCGTTGCTGGTGGCACCGCTAGTGGCCGCCGTCGGTGCCTTCGTGTACGGCTGGTTCGCGGTGCGACTGTCCGGTGTCTACCTGGCCATGCTGACGCTGGCCTTCGCGCAGATCACCTGGGCCATCACCTACCAGTGGGACAGCTTCACGGGCGGCAGCAACGGGCTGACGGGCGTGTGGCCCTCGGCCCTGTTCGCCGACAAGCGCATGTACTACTGGCTCACGCTCGCCCTGGTGGGGCTGGGGATCTGGTGGCTGCGCCGCGTGCTGTTCTCGCCGTTCGGCTACGCGCTGCGCGCGGGCCGCGACTCCATGCTGCGGGCCGACGCCATCGGCATCGACGTCAAGCGCATGCAGTGGGTGGCCTTCATCGTGGCCGGTGCGGTCGGCGGCCTGGCCGGCGCGCTGTTCGCGTTCTCCAAGGGCAGCATCTCGCCCGAGTCGCTCAACGTGACGAAGTCGATCGACGGCCTCGTCATGGTGCTGCTGGGCGGCATCCAGACGCTGGCCGGGCCCGTGGTGGGTGCCGTCACCTTCACCTGGCTGCACGACACCGTGGCGCGCAACACCGACTACTGGCGTGCCGTGCTGGGCGGCACCATCTTGCTGCTGGTGCTGCTGTTCCCGCAGGGCATCGCCGGCTTCGCCAAACAGCTTTTCGACCGCAAGACCACACCATGAGCGAGGCGCTTCTCCAGGTCCAGGGCCTGGGCAAATCCTTCGGCGGCGTCAAGGCCGTGGACGGTATCGACTTCACGCTGCACACGGGCGAGTTGCTGGCCCTGATCGGCCCGAATGGCGCCGGCAAGACCACCACCTTCAACATGGTCAATGGCCAGTTGCGTGCCGACCAGGGTTCGATCCGCCTGGGCGGCTATGAACTCGTGGGCATGAAGCCGCGCGCCATCTGGCGCCTGGGCGTGGGCCGCACGTTCCAGATCGCCGAGACCTTCGCCTCGCTGACCGTGGTGGAGAACGTGCAGATGGCGCTGCTCTCGCACGACGGCAAGCTGTTCGCGATGTGGCGCCGCGCTGCCGACCACCGGCGTGCGGACGCGCTGGCGCTGCTGGAGCAGGTCGGCATGCGCGCCCAGGCCGACCGGCCGTGCAGCGAGCTGGCCTACGGCGACGTCAAGCGCGTGGAGCTGGCCATCGCCATGGCCAACGACCCCAAGCTCTTGCTGATGGACGAGCCCACGGCCGGCATGGCGCCCAAGGAGCGCAACGACCTGATGGCGCTGACCAAGCAGCTCGTGATCGACCGCGGCATGGCCGTGCTGTTCACCGAGCACAGCATGGACGTGGTGTTCGCCTATGCCGACCGCATGATCGTGCTGGCCAGAGGCCGGCTGATCGCCCAGGGCAAGCCGCTGGAGATCCGCGACCATCCCAAGGTGCAGGAGGTCTACTTCGGCAGCGGCAAGACCTTCGAGAAAGCCCACGCATGACGACCACCCTGCTCGAGACCAAGGCCCTGCGCGCCTGGTACGGCGCCGCCCAGATCCTGTACGACGTCGACCTCAGCGTGCGCCGCGGCGAAGTGGTGGCGCTGATGGGCCGCAACGGCGCCGGCAAGTCCACCACGCTCAAGGCCATCATGGGCATGCTGGCCAAGCGCGCGGGCAGCATCCGCTTCCTGGACCACGACATCTCGCGCACCGAACCGCACCATGCGGCGCGCCTGGGCCTGGGCTTCGTGCCGGAAGACCGGCGCGTGTTCACCGACCTCACGGTGATGGAGAACCTGGAAGTCGGCCGGCAGCCGGCGCGCCCTCCCGTCCCCGGTGCTGCCGATGGCGCCGACGCGCCACTGTGGACGCCCGAGAAGCTGTTCAAGCTGTTCCCCAACCTGGGCGAGATGCCCAACCGCCCGGGCGGCCGCATGAGCGGCGGCGAGCAGCAGATGCTGACGGTGGCGCGCACCCTGATGGGCAACCCCTACCTGGTGCTGCTGGACGAGCCCTCCGAAGGCGTGGCGCCCGTCATCGTCGAGCAGATGGCGCACATGATCCTGCAGCTCAAGAGCCAGGGCGTGTCCATCCTGCTGTCCGAGCAGAACATGCATTTCGCCGAACTCGTGAGCGACCGCGCCTACGTGCTGGAGAAGGGCCAGATCCGCTTCGAGGGCACGATGGCCGCGCTGGCCGCCAGCGAGGACGTGCGGCGCGCCTACCTCAGCGTGTGATTTCCTTCAACGACAGGAGCCTGCCATGACCATGCAACGCCGAACGCTTCTCCACTCTGCCGCCGCCCTGGGCCTGGTGGCCCTGGCGCCGCCGCTGTTCGCCGCGGCCAAGCGCAAGCCCGGCGCCAATGCGGCGCTGATCGTGGTGGACGTGCAGAACTGCTTCATCGACGGCGGCACGCTGCCCGTCAAGGGCGGGGCCGAGGTGGTGCCGGTCATCAACAAGCTCTCGCTGGCCTTCCAGAACATCGTGGTCACGCAGGACTGGCACACCCAGGGCCATGCCTCGTTCGCGAGCGCGCACGGCGGCAAGAAGCCCTTCGACAGCATCAAGCTCAACTACGGCAACCAGGTGCTGTGGCCCGACCACTGCGTGCAGGGCACCGACGACGCCGCGCTGCACAAGGACCTGAAACTGCCCACCACGCAGCTGATCATCCGCAAGGGCTACAACAAGGGCGTGGACAGCTACTCCGCCTTCCAGGAAGCCGACCGCAAGACCTTGACGGGCCTGGCCGGCTACCTGAAGGCGCGCGGCATCAAGACCGTCTACATCACGGGCCTGGCGACCGATTTCTGCGTGGCCTGGACGGCGCTGGACGCGCGCGCCGCCGGTTTCGAAGCCTACGTGGTCGAAGACGCCACGCGCGCCATCGACCTCAACGGCTCGCTGGCTGCGGCCTGGAAGCAGATGGCGGCCAAGGGCGTCAAGCGCATCCAGTCGGCCGACGTGGAAGGCGCGTGACGGCAGGCCACGGCACCTTCGCGCTGCACATCAACGGCAGCACGCGGCAGTTCGACACGCCGCGCGAGACCTCGCTGCTGCACCTGCTGCGCAACGACTGCGGCTTGAACGGCCCCAAGTACGGCTGCGGCCTGGGCCAGTGCGGCAGCTGCACGGTGCTGGTCGACGGCGTGGCCGCACGCAGCTGCGTGGTGCCGGCGCACGGCGTGGCGGGCCGCCACATCACCACGCTGGAAGGCCTGGGCACGCGCGAGGCGCCGCACCCGGTGCAGCAGGCCTTCATCGACGCCCAGGCCGCGCAGTGCGGCTACTGCCTGAACGGCATGGTCATGGCCACCGTGGCGCTGCTCGCGCGCGTGCCGCACCCCACGGACGCGCAGGTGCGCGCCGAGCTTTCGCACAACCTGTGCCGCTGCGGCACGCACCTGGAGATCCTGGACGCCGTGCAGCGCGCGGCCCGGCTGTGCACGGCTGGCGCAGAGGGCCGCCATTGATGCGTGCCGCGCAGGCAGGCCTGTCGCGTGCGGCGGTGCGCCTGGCCGAGGGCGTGCTGCTGGTGCTGCGCGAGGTGCCGCCGCCACCGCCGCCCGCCCCCGGCCAGCCGCCGGCCGTGGCCGGCAACCCGGCCGAAGGCCCCGAAGTGCTGCTGGCCTGCTGGGACGACGGCAGCGCCACCGGCTTCGCGGGCCATGTGGACCTGGGCACCGGCCTGCGCACCGCCCTCACGCAGATCGTGGCCGAAGAGCTGGACCTGGCGCCGGCGCAGGTGACCATGGCCATGGGCAGCACAGCCAGCGCGCCCAACCAGGGCGCGACCATCGCGAGTGCCTCGATCCAGATCCACGCCCAGCCACTGCGCCAGGCCGCGGCGCAGGCGCAGGCCTGGCTGCGCGCGAACGGCGGGGCCGCGGCGCTGGCGGGCCGGCGCATCGAACTGCTGCTGGACGCTGGCGCACAGACCAAGCCGGTGGAGAACTACCGGCTGGTCGGCCAGTCTCTGCCGCGCGTGGACATCCCGGCCAAGGTGCATGGCGAGCTGGTGTTCGTGCACGACATGCGCGTGCCCGGCATGCTGCACGGCCGCGTCGTGCGCCCGCCCTATGCGGGGCTGGACGCGGGCGAGTTCGTCGGCAACACGCTCGAGGGCGTGGACGAACACTCCATCGCCCACATCCCTGGCGTGGTCGCCGTGGTGGTACAGCGCGACTTCGTCGGCATCGTGGCCGAACGCGAGGAGATGGCCGAAGCCGCAATGGCCGCACTCGCCGTGCGCTGGAAGCCCTGGCCCGGCATGGCCGGCGTGGACCAGGCCGAGCAGGCGCTGCGCGCCAACCCATCCACGCGCCGGCTGCTGCTGGAGCAGGGCCAGGTCGACCAGGCCATCGCGGGCGCTGCCGCGCACATGCCGCGCAGCTACGTCTGGCCCTACCAGCTGCACGCGTCCATCGGCCCGTCCTGTGCGCTCGCGCACTGGCATGGCGAGGCCGCAGGCGGCCCGGTCGCCACCGTCTGGGCCGGCACGCAGAACCCGCATGTGCTGCGCGCCGACCTGGCGCTGCTGGCCGGCGTGGCCGATGCGCGCATCGACCTCGTGCGCATGGAGGCGGCCGGCTGCTATGGCCGCAACGGCGCCGACGACGTGGCGGCCGATGCGCTGCTGCTGTCGCGCGCGGTCGGCCGGCCTGTGCGCGTGCAGCTCACGCGCGCGCAGGAAAGTGCCTGGGAGCCCAAGGGCGCGGCGCAGCTCATGCAGGTCGACGGCGGTCTCAACGCCGACGGCACGCCTGCCGCCTACGACTTCCAGACCTCCTACCCCAGCAACGGCGCGCCCACGCTCGCCTTGCTGCTCACGCGCACGGTCGAGCCTGTGGCCAAGGCCTTCGAGATGGGCGACCGCACGGCCGTGCCGCCCTACGCCTACGCCAACCTGCGGGTGGCCGCCAACGACATGGCACCCATGCTGCGCGCCTCCTGGCTGCGTGGCGTGTCCGCGCTGCCCAATTCCTTCGCGCACGAGTCCTACATCGACGAGCTGGCCACGGCCGCGGGCGTCGACCCGGTGGATTACCGGCTGCGCCACCTGCCCGATGCGCGCGCGGCCGAGCTGGTACGCGCCACCGCTGCCAAGGCGGGCTGGAAGCCGCACACGGCGCCGCAGTCGCAGCCTGCCGACCCGGCGAACGGCGAGATCCTCAAGGGCCAGGGCTTCGCGTACGCGCGCTACATCCACAGCAAGTTTCCGGGCTTCGGCGCCGCCTGGGCCGCCTGGGTGGCCGACGTGGAGGTCAACCGGCGCACGGGCGAGGTGCACGTGCGCCGCGTCGTCGTGGGCCACGACGCCGGCCTCATGGTCAACCCGGCCGGCGTGCAGCACCAGGTGCACGGCAACGTGCTGCAGACCACCAGCCGCGCGCTGAAGGAGCGCGTGCAGGTCGAGCCCGCGACCGGCGTCACGCTGAACCGCGAATGGGGCAGCTACCCGCTGCTGTCGTTCCGCGAGGTGCCGGTGGTGGAGGTGATGCTGATGCCTCGCCCCGGCGAGGCGCCGCTGGGCGCGGGCGAGTCGGCCTCGGTGCCGGGCACGGCCGCCATCGCCAACGCGATCTTCGATGCCACCGGCGTGCGGCTGCGCGAGCCGCCGTTCACGCCCGAAGTCGTGCGCGCGGCGCTGCAGCAGGGCCAGCTGCCGCCACCGGCGCCCGACCCCGTGCCGCAGGCCGAGGAAGCCCTGCGCGCGCCCTCCAGCCTGCCGCCCGGTGCCCGGCCACCACGCCGCAAGCCGCGCTGGGCCATGGCCCTGGCCTTCGTGGTCGGCGGCGTCGCCACTGCCGCGGGTCTGGCTGGCTGGCGCAGCGCCATCGCGCCGGTGCCGCGCCCGGCGCCCGACACCTACAGCGCCGCCACCATCGAACGTGGACGCCTGCTGGCCGCGGCCGGCGATTGCGTGGTCTGCCACACCGCACCGGGCGGCCAGCCCAACACCGGCGGGCGCGCGATGGACACGCCCTTCGGCACCGTCTACACCACCAACCTCACGCCCGATCCGGCCACCGGCATCGGCAACTGGTCGCTGGCCGCGTTCCAGCGCGCCATGCGCGAAGGCATCTCGCGCGATGGGCGCCACCTGTACCCGGCCTTCCCGTACACCGCCTTCACGAAGATGACGGACGAAGACCTGACGGCCGTGTACGCCTACCTGATGGTCCAGCCGGCCGTGGCCCACCAGCCGCCCGGCACGCAGCTGCCCTTCCCGTTCGGGCTGCGGCCGCTGCTGGCGGGCTGGAATGCGCTGAACCTGGATGCGGGCGCCTGGAAGCCCGATCCGACACAGACACTGGAATGGAACCGCGGCGCCTACCTCGTCAACGGCGTGGGCCACTGCGGCGCCTGCCACACGCCACGCGATGCGCTCGGGGCCGAGCGCGGCGGCACGGCCTTTTTGTCCGGCGCGCTGATCGACGGCTGGGAGGCGCCGGCGCTGACGGGCCTGTCGAGGGCGCCCGTGCCCTGGACCGCGGACGGCTTCTACGCCTACCTGCGCCATGGCCACAGCCGCGAGCACGGGGCGGCCACCGGGCCGATGGCGCCCGTGGTGCGTGAACTGGCCGCGCTGCCCGATGCCGACATCCGCGCGATGGCGGGCTACCTCGCCTCGTTCCAGGCGCCAGCCGCGCAGACGCGCCCCGTGCCCACGCGCACGGATGCCCTGCCCGGCCCGGCGCAGCGCCTGTTCGAGAACGCCTGCGGCGCCTGCCACCACGACGGCGACGGCCCCAGGCTGCTGGGCCTGAACCTGCCACTGGCGTTGTCGACCAAGCTGCACAGCGACCGGCCGGACAACCTGCTGCGCGTGATCCTGCAGGGCGTGCGCGAGGCCGCGGGGCCTGAGGTCGGATTCATGCCGGGGTTTGCCGACAACCTCTCGGACGACCAGATCGCCACGCTGGCAGCGTACCTGCGGCAGCGGCATGCGCCGGACAAGCCGGCCTGGCAGGGCCTGGCCGAACGCACGGCGGCGCTGCGCGGCGGGCACTGACGGCCGCCCGGCCGCCCGGCCGGCAAGCCAGTTCCCGTTCGCTAGGGAGTTGGCGCACCCAGGTCCGCTGGCGCCGCGCGCGGCAACTGCAATGCCAGCAACATCAGCAGTAGGAACAGGAACGCCACGCGCGGCATGTCCATGATGCTGCTCACCAACCCCAGCGCGCACCCGCCCGCCAGCGACGCCGCCAGGAACGGCGCCATCGGCTGCCCGCGCGCCGCGCCGAACGACACGCGCCACAGCGCCAGCCCCGCCAGGCCGGCGAAGGCCAGCAGCGCCAGCACGCCACGCTCGATCAACCACTCCAGGTACAGGTTGTCGATGTGCCAGGGCAGGAAGTAGGCATCCACCACCGGGAACCAGTGCGCCAGCCCTTGTTCGAAGCCGGCATTGCGCAGCAGTTGCGCACGGGAACCCGCGGTGAGTTCGAGGTTGTCCAGGTCGACGACGCCGCCGGGATGGGCGATCGCCAGCTCCAGGCTCACCCGGCGTGGCGCCCAGGGCTCGCCGGGCTCCAGGGCCGGGCCGAGCAGGTCCATCTCGGTCCGGCGCCAGGCCCCGCCGGTCGATCCGCGGTGCAGGAGATGCCGCACCTGGCAATCGCGCTCGTACAGCAGATGGCGCTCGCACACCATCACGCGCAAGCGCACGGTCTGCGCCGTCCGCAGGTCCAGCGCGAGGCGGTAGTGCTCTCCGGGGACGAGCGCGACCTGCTGCGTCAGCGCGTACCGGCCCGCCAGCTGCCAGCGCGTCGGCGGCCCGTACAGGCGCAGATGGTGCTGGTCCGCCGCCCCGTCGTCGGCCGTCACCACGGCGGCGCCAGGGAACTCACCCGCGCGGCCCAGGTCGGCATAGCGCTCGGGCAGGCGCCCCAGGCCGATGCCGGTGAGCCATTCGCGCGGCGTCTGCAGGATCGACACGCCGCGCGCCCAGTGCGCCATGCGGCTGCCGAAGTCGTTGTTGGATGCCCTGAGCCTGTCCACCATGAAGCTGCTGGCAAACGCCATCAACAGCACCTGCACCACCAGCAGAACGCGCAGGACCGCGTTGGCACGCCTGCGCCAGGGCGCAACGGGCACCGCGAGCGGCGCGCGCGGCTGCCCGCGCAGCAACAGTCCCGCCACCACCAGGCCGCCGAGCACCGCGCCATACACGCCGCGCGCAAAAGTGGTCAGGCAGAGGTACGCCAGCACCTGCGCCAGCAGCGCCGCCGCCAGCCAGGCGCCGGGGCTGCGCGCCGACACCACGGCCCAGACCGCGAACGGCACGGCCATCGCCAGGTAGGCATCGATGGCGGCACCGCCGACGTGCATCTCCCAGAACAGGCCGGTGATGCGGTAGTCCGACGCGAAATTGAGGAGCCCCGGCATGGCCTCGCGTTCCCACAGGGCTCCGAGCGCGAAGGCCACCAGGCCCGCCACCATGCCCGCCCCGAGCAGCCGCTGGGCGGCCCGCGCTGAATGGCGGACAGCCTCGCGCAGCAAGGGCGCGGCCAGCAGTGCGTACGCCAGGGACTTGCCGACCCGCAGGCTGTTGTCGAACGAGGTGTACACGCCGGACACGTGCGCCGGGGGGCGATGCACATCGGCCCAGGCCAGCCAAAGGCCCGCCAGCAACGACAGCCCCAGCGCATGCCACAAGACCCCGGGCAGCCACGCATGCGCCAGCGGTGCGGCGGGCGCCGGCCGAACCGGCGGCACGGCCAGCCGTGCGTGGCCCGCGGCGAGCGCAGCAAGGATCAACAGGTCCGTTTCGTCCACCGCGATCCAGCCGCTCCACGGCGCAAGGCTCAGCCAGGGCAGCGCCGCGGGCACCATGAAGAGCCACAGCCGCGGCCAGCGCCATGCCACGCCCAGCCATAGCAGCCAGGCGGCGCCGACCCAGGCGGGCGCCAACGGATGCCGGCTGGCCAGCCACAGCCCCAGCACGCCGCATGCGGCCCCGGCCAACGCGCTCGCGCCACGCTGCGCGAGCCGATCGAGCTGCGGACGCGGCATTGCTTGCGATGTGACTGGAATAACTTCGGACTTTCCCGACAAAGTGGACTCAGGGTGAGAAGAGTGGTTGTTGCAACGCAGCACTGTCGCAACTGCTGGCTAACATAGCGACTTTGCCGCCATGGGCGGCGACATTGTCCGCGTCCCACCTCTGCACACCATGAAAATCACCGTCGTTGGAACTGGCTATGTCGGCCTCGTGAGTGGAACCTGCCTGGCCGAAGTCGGCAACGACGTGCTGTGCCTGGACGTCGACCCGGAAAAGATCCGCATCCTGGACGAAGGCGGCATTCCCATCTACGAGCCCGGCCTGCAGGACATGGTGCGGCGCAACGTCGCGGCCGGCCGGCTGCATTTCACCACCAGCATCGAGAGGGCGGTGGCCCACGGCACCATCCAGTTCATCGCTGTCGGCACGCCGCCGGACGAGGACGGCTCCGCCGACATGCAATACGTGCTGGCTGCGGCGCGCAACATCGGCCGGCTGATGACCGACTACAAGGTCGTCGTCGACAAGAGCACCGTGCCCGTGGGCACGGCCGACCTCGTGCGCGCCACGGTCGCGCAGGAGCTGGAGAAGCGCGGCGTCGACGTGCCCTTCAGCGTGGTCTCCAACCCCGAGTTCCTCAAGGAAGGCGCAGCCGTCGAAGACTTCATGCGCCCGGACCGCATCGTCGTCGGCGCCGAGGACGAGCAAGCCATCCTGCTGATGAAGGCCCTGTACGCGCCGTTCCAGCGCAACCATGAGCGCCTGATCGTCACCGACGTGAAGAGCGCCGAACTGACCAAGTACGCCGCCAACGCCATGCTGGCCACACGCATCAGCTTCATGAACGAGCTGGCCAACCTGGCCGAAAAGCTGGGCGCCGACATCGAGATGGTGCGCCAGGGCATCGGCTCGGACCCGCGCATCGGCTACCACTTCCTGTACCCGGGTTGCGGCTACGGCGGTTCGTGCTTCCCCAAGGACGTCAAGGCGCTGATCAAGACCGCCGCCGACAAGGCCGACATCGAGCTCAAGGTGCTGACGGCCGTCGAAGAAGCCAACGACCTCCAAAAGCACGTCCTGAGCGGCAAGATCAAGGCGCATTTCGGCGACCTGCGCGGCAAGCACTTCGCGCTGTGGGGCCTGGCGTTCAAGCCCAACACCGACGACATGCGCGACGCGCCCAGCCGCACGCTGATCGCCGATCTGCTGGCCGCCGGCGCCACCGTGACCGCCTACGACCCGGTGGCGGTGCACGAGGCACAACGCGTCTTCGGCAGCACCGAAGGCTTGCGCTACGGCAACAGCCCGGCCGCCTGCCTGGTGGATGCGGATGCGCTGGTCATCGTGACCGAATGGAAGGAGTTCCGCAGCCCGGACTTCGATGCCATCAAGGCCGCGCTGAAGACCCCGGTGATCTTCGACGGGCGCAATCTGTACGACCCGAAGTTCGTGCGGGCGATGGGGCTGACGTACCTGCCGATCGGGCGCTGAGGCGCGGCATGCGCACGGTCAGGGCTGCGCGGCGCGTCGTGCTCGCTGTGCCATTGCCGCTCATGTGCCTGGACACCGGCGCGGCGCCGCGCCTGCCCACGACCGTCCCGGCGACAGGCATCGCACTGCTGAATTTTCTCTTCGATGTGCGCCACGGCCCGCGCTCCGCACTGGCGGTGGCCGCCGTGACGGCCCGGCAGGCGGTGCCGAGCTTTCAAGCTGATCGACTGCTGGTTTCCAGGGATTTGGGGAGGCCATGACGACCGACACAGACCACTGGGGCGAACGCTTGTTGCCGTGGCTCGTGCTTGCGGCAGGAGTCGCGAGCGGCTTCTTCGCGTGGTGGAACCGAGGCTCCCTCTGGGAAGACGAACTGATCGCCCTCACGCATGGCTTGCAACCCCTGCCAGGCTTCTTCATGGAGGTGGTTCGCAACGACATCCACCCCTTCTTCTACTTCCTGGTTCTCAAAGCCTGGGCGGGCGTGAACATCGGTTCGGACTCCTGGGTACTGTTCAGCTCCCTCGCCATGGCGCTTTTCAGCACAGCGGTTTTGTACGCGATAACGACCCAAGTCCATGGAAGGCGCGCGGCTGCGTGGGCCGCCGCACTGTTCTGCGTGTTGCCGAGCTTCGCGATGATCGCCGGCAATCTGCGGATGTACGGCCTCGTGCCGGCACTGGCGTTGGGTTGCTGGTTCGCGAACCGCGAATTTCTTCGAACCGGCGATCTGCGCGCCATGGCAGCCATCTTGCTGGTACAGGCCATGTTGGCCTACACGCACGCGATCGGCTTCTTCTTCCTGCCATTTTTCGGTCTTGCCGCCTTGTGGCAGCAGTGGCCGACCATGGAACATCCGCGCCTGCACAGGCTGAAGATCTGGGTCGCCGTCCAGGCCTTTTCAGTCCTCACGGTCTTGCCCCTGGCGTTCAGTGCGTTGATCCGGGGTACGGAACCTCTGTCGGCGCCATCGGTGGACAGCCTGGTGCTGTACCCCGCTCAACTGCTGGCCTGGTGGCCGATCGCCCAACGGCAGAGCCTGCTGCTCGGCGGGGTCGTGTTCGCCTTCCTGCTGGCCCTGGGCGCTTGGCGACGCAACGGTCGGGTCACGCTGCTCGCCGTGCCCTGCGGCGCGCTGTTGGCCTGTATGCTGATCAGCAGCCTGGGCAAACCCATGTTCAAGCCGCCGGTCTTCGTGGCCTGCCTCGTGCCGTTCCTCGCGCTGGAAGCGGGTGCAGGCCTGGCTGCCATGCGAGATGGCTTGCTGCGCCATGGCGCGATTGCCGCAGTCGCCGGACTCGCCGTGCTGCTGTGGGCGTGGCCGGCGCCCCAATATGCGGAGAACTACAAGCCCATTGCCGAGCAGGTCGCCGCGAAAGCACAGGCGGGCGAGGTCGTCGTCGTTCCCAACCTCAGCGTGTTCTGGGGCGTCATGCGCTATGCCGTCGGGCCACGTTGGGGGGCGCCGCTGGAGGTCATGCCGCTGCAGAGCAACGCGTCCTGGACCCGGCTCAAGGACAAGCTGGGTCCTGTGTGGGTGGAGCGGCTGGGACTTGCGCCGCGCACCGACCACATCGACCACCGTGGCGTGCGCTTCGTCATCGGCGACACACTGGTCGAAACAGCCCCTCGGGTCTGGGTCGTGCACCGGGCCAACTACAAGGAACAAGTCCGGCTGCCACAGCCCATGCATGCCGTCTCGGTTTCGTGGTCCGGCGACGAGTTGTCCCTCAGCGAGTTGCGGGCCAGTCCGGCCGGCGGCACCACTTACGAGAACCCAACAGCGCCATGAGCGCCTCCGGTTCGACCGTGACGCGATCCAGCACGCCTCCCGCAGTGCCCGCCACTCCCGCAAGCCCCACCTGATGTCTGTCGCAACGCCCGCCATCTCCATCATCGTCCCGACGCGCAACCGCCCGGCCCTGCTGCAGCGTGCGCTGGCCTCGATCGCCGCGCAGCAGATGGCGGACTTCGAAGTGCATGTGGTTGACGACGGCTCCGACGCCGAGCACCGCGGCGCCTACGCAGGTCTTGCAGAGTTCGACGACGCACGCTTTCAATTGCACCTGATCGGCAGCGCCGGCCAACGCGGCAGCGGCCCTTCTTACACGCGCAACTTCGGGCTGGCCCGGTCGCGTGCCGGGATCGTGGCGTTCCTGGACGACGACGACGTGTGGCTGGCGCCCGATCACCTGCGCAACATGCTGGCGGCCTTCCAGGCCGAGCCGCCCGCCGACGCCTACATCTCGAACCAGCAGGCCGTCCTGGCCAGCGGCGAAGTGGCCTCGCGCGCCTGGCTGCCGGGCCTGCGCGCGCAATCCGGCCCAGGCCCCACTGCGGTTGGATTGGCGCAGTTGACCCAGGCCGGCGGCTTCGCGCACCTCAACATCTACGCGTTGCGCAAGAGCATCGCGCTGGCCTCCGGCGGCTTCTGGGAACGCACGGGCTACGAAGAAGACCGTGACTTCTACTGGCGCACCATCGACCGTTGTCGCACCGTCGTCTTCAACCCTGCGGTGATTGGGCAGCACAACATTCCCGACCGCAACCGCCAGCAGAACGCCAGCACAAGCCACTCCCAGGTCGAGCGCTGGCTGCTCTCTGCATTGGTCTCGCAACACATCGCCAGCGAGGTGGCATCGCCTGCCATCTCGCGCATGACCCGTCACTATGAAGGTGATATTCTGCGCCACCTCAGCCGGCACTTCATTGCCCAGGGCAAGTCCAGGACAGCATTGCCTTTCGCCCGCGCAGCATTGGCTGCACGCTTCTCCTGGAAGTGGCTGTTGTATCTGCTCTACATCGCCACCCTCTCCCTCAAGCACGCATCCGGCCCGAAGTGAACAACAGAGTCCTGGTCATTGGCGACGACACGCGCAGTTTCCTGGCAACCGTGCGTTCACTCGGCCGCGCAGGCCTTGAAGTACACGCCGCGCCCTACGACTTTGCTTCCCCCGCCCTGCGTTCAAGGTATATCCGCAGGGTCCATCGCTTGCCCTACTATCTGGACGGCGGAGCCGACTGGCTTGCCGCCATGCAGGCATTGTTGGGCGCAGAGCAGTTCGATCTGGTGATTCCCTGCGAGGAGCGCAGCCTGCTGCCGCTGCACCTCCACCGCGACGTGCTCGAACCGCTGGCGCGGCTGGCCATTCCCGACACCGCCGGAATTGCCAACTTCTTCGACAAGGAGCGCACACGCGCCCTGGCGCAGCAGTGCAATGTTCCAGTTGCCGCCGGACGCGTGCTGGACCGCGCCACGACAGCGTCCGCGCTGGCCACGGAACTTGGCCTGCCGTTGATCGTCAAGCCGCGCCACTCATACGACTGGCCCGAGCTGTACGTGCGCACCTCGGCCCGCTTGCTGGACAGCCACGCCGCGCTGGATGCCTGGCTCGACCAACACCGCGATGCGCTGGAGCAGTATCTGGCCGAGCAGGTGTTTCCCGGCCATGGCCTCGGAGTGTCCGTGCTCTGTGCCGCCGGCACGGTGGTGCTGGCTTTCGAGCACGAGCGCGTGCACGAGGAATTCGGCAGCAGCTTCTATCGCCGCAGTGTCCCGCTGCATCCCGCGCGCCTTGCCGCCTTGCAGTCCATGGCAGCCGTCAGCCGGTACACGGGCCTGGCGATGTTCGAGTTCAAGGAGAACCGGACGGACGGCAACTGGATACTGCTGGAGGTCAACGCGCGCCCCTGGGGATCGATGCCGCTGCCGGTGTCGCTGGGCGTGGACTTCCCGATGGCCCTGTACCGCCTCCAGGTCTTGGGGGAAGCGCCCGTCGACCGCGGCTATGTGCCCGACCGCTACTGCCGCAACCTGCTCAACGACTTCTGGCAGCTTCGGAAAAGCCTGGCACGGCAGAGCCTGGCCTCGGCCGCAGCCTTGCGGGCCATGGCTGCGTGGGCGTGGAGCTTCAGGCGCATTCTGATCGGCCATGAACGCAACGACCTGTGGGTGCGCGACGACACAGCACCTGCATGGCGCGAGCTACGCGACTTCCTGCGCGACCGCCTGGATGGCCTGCGCTCGAGGCTGCTCGGCCCGCGGCCCTCGTCCATTGCCATCACGCCGGGCCGGGTGCGCCGCGTGCTGTTCGTCTGCCAGGGCAACATCTGCCGCAGTCCGTACGCCGAACACCGCCTGCACGCACTGCTGGGTCCCGACAGCGGCATCCACGTGCAATCCGCCGGCATGCTGCCGCGCAACCGGCGGCCCTCGCCGCCGCAGGCCATCAGTGCCGCCGCATCGCGCGGCCTCGATTTGCTGCCGCACCGCTCGCAGGTCGCCACCGATGCCATGGTCGAGGGTGCCGATCTCATCCTGGTCTTCGACCGCATCAACGTGGACAGCCTGCACAAGCGCCACCCGGACGCGATGGCAAAGACCCGGCTGCTGGACGGCAGTGCCGAGATCGCCGATCCGGATGGCAAGGACATTTCCGTGTTCACCACGACCTACCAGCACATCGATACCTGCATGCAGACATTGGTTGCCGAGTTGGCTCCTGGAAAGGTCGTCCATGCTTGAGCGCGCCCGCCACACGCCCGCCCGCCTGCCGGCCGGCCATCCGCCCGTGCTGCTGGTTGTCGTCGACACGGAGGAGGAGTTCGACTGGAGCCGGCCCTTCGACCGCAGCAGCACGGAGACGTCCAGCATCGCCGCCCAGCCACACATCCACGAACGGATCTTCGACCGCTACGGCATCGTTCCGACCTACTGCGTCGACTGGCCGGTGGCCACCACGCCCGCCTCGGTCGCCACGCTGCGGCAACTGATGGAGGCTGGACGATGCGAGATCGGCACCCACCTGCACCCCTGGGTCTGCCCGCCGCACGAGGAAGAGGTCAACACCTTCAACTCGTATGCCGGCAATCTGCCGCCCGACCTCGAGTACCGCAAGCTGGAAAACATGACGCGGGCCATCACCAAGAACTTCGGCCGCGCGCCCATCACCTTCAAGGCGGGGCGCTATGGTGTGGGTCCACAGACAGCAGCCAGCATCGCGCGCCTGGGCTACCGCATCGATGCCAGCGTGGTCCCGCGCACCGCCTTCAAGGCCGACGGTGGCCCGGACTTCACCGCCAGCGACGAACAGCCCTTCTGGTTCCCAGTGGGGGATGCCCGGCTGCTGGAGCTGCCCGTCACCACCGCTTATTGCGGGCTGGCCCGTGCCGCCGGCCCGGCATTGTTCCCGGCATTGCAAGGCAGCCTGGCCCGATCGCTGCGCCTTGGTGGCATCGCCGCCCGCACCGGACTGCTCGAACGTATTCGCCTGACGCCCGAGGGCTGCGATCCGGCTGACCTGGTCCGCCTCATGGACACCCTGCACGGCGCGGGCTGCCAGGTATTCAGCCTCACCTACCACAGCCCGTCACTCGCGGTCGGACACACACCCTATGTGCGCGATGCCGCTGCACTGGAGCGCTTCCTCACCACGGTGGAGCAGGTCTGCCGGCATTTCGCCGAACGGCTCGGCGGCACCTTCATGAGCCTGTCGGCTCTGCACGAGCGTCTGTCGGCAAGGCCATGAGCACCGTGCGAAGGTCGGCATTGCGCCTGCGGGCGGGCATGCATCCATGAACCTCTACGGCGTCCTGATCGCCCGAGACGAGGCGGACATCATCGAGCACACCTTGCTGTCGCTGCGCCAGCAGGGCGGCTTCACGAAGATCTTCTTCTACGACAACGGCTCCAGCGACGGCACGCTTGCGGTGGCCAAGAAGTTCACCGACATCGTGGCCAGCGCCGAATTGCTGACGACGCCTTTTTCCGACCAGTTGAAGTACCAGCTCCTGAACGCGCATGCGCGGGAATTCAAGACCGGCGACTGGATGGCCATCCTGGACGCGGACGAGCTGTACGCGGAGCCCCCTCTCGGCCGGATCGAACAGGCCGAATCCACGGGCGCCAACTGCATCGAGAGCCGATCCGCCCAGTTCTACATGACGCCCAGCGACGCCAGCACCGACTTCGACCCGCAGACGCCCGCCATCGAGCAGCGCTGCCACTACCTCATCAATTACGGCGAGCCGCGCCTGTTCAAACACCAGCCTGAAGTGCCGCTCACCGAAGCCATGGTCAAGCAGCGGCTGGCGCCCCTGCGGCCGGCGCCCGAAACGCTGCTCATCAACCATTTCCAATACCGGTCGGCGACCCAGGTCCAACGCCGCATCGACATTCGGATCGCCAACAACCGCAGCTCCGGCAATTGGGGGCATGTGCAGAAGAACCACTGGAACGAGTACCTGGTCGATGCAGCCCTGCTGCACACCTACGACGGCCAGTTCAAGCACGGACTGCCGGCGCACATCGATCTCTACAAGGTCCCGAACAACGATGCCTACACCGCCAGCACGATGCGGTGGATGCGCAAGCACCGTTACTTGACGCCGGCGCAACTGGACTGCCTGGACGCATCGCGACTCAAGCGCATCCTGCGCCGCTTCCTGTAGGACGCCCATGCCCACACCGAACGCACCGCGGGTCCTGGTCGTCATCCTCAACTGGAACGCCCCGGCCGACACGCTTGCCTGCCTGCAGTCGCTGCGCGCCAGCGACTACCGGAACCAGCACATCCTGGTCATCGACAACGGCTCGACCGATGACTCCCTTGCCGTACTTTCGCGGGAAGAGGGCATCGATCTGCTCGCCAATCCCGAGAACCTGGGCTTCACGGGCGGCTGCAATCTTGGGCTGCAGGCAGCGGCACGGTACGAGGCCGACTATGTCTGGCTGCTCAACAACGACACCCAGGTTGCATCCGACTGCCTCAGCGAACTGGTGCGCGCAGCCCAGGCGGACCACCGCATCGGCCTGCTCAGTCCGGTGCTGTACCACCGCGGCAGCGACAGCATCCAGCACGGGGGCTCGCGCTACCACCTGGACCCGCCCACCATTGAAGAAACCGCGGACCTATCCACGGCCAGGCGTTGGCAGAACGAAACCCCGGAGCAGCTGGTCCTGTGGGGCACTGCGCTGCTCATTCCCCGCGCTACGCTGGAGCGCGTCGGCCTGCTCGACGCGCGCCTGTTCGCCTACTCGGAAGACACCGATTACTCCATCCGCTGCGGGCTGGCCGGCCTGCGCAAATGCATGGTCGACCGCGCGCGCGTCTGGCATAGCTGGAACAACGGCGTGCGCAAGCCCTACTACTACTACTACACCACCCGCAACGACCTGCTCATGTGGCGCAGGCATGTGTCCTTGGCCACCTACCTGCGCGTGGCCTTCTGGAACTACCGGCGCACGGTGCGCGTGCTGGCACGCCTGCAGGACCAACCTGAACATCGGCAGGCCTGCATGCTCGGCTTCTGGGACGGCCTGGCCCAACGCACAGGCATCTACACGCCCGGCCGTCGTGCGCCGCGCGCTCTGCAGGCCATGTTCCGCAACGCGGCACGCTGAATCCCACCCCATCTTACGAGGAGGCCCGACTTGCTCTCCCTGCCTGCACGCATCAAGAACCGCCTGATCCGCGACTACCACTCCAACCGCTTCAACGCGGTTGCACGCCAGATCGACAGGGCACGTCCATTGCAACGCGGCACCCAGCCCTTCACGGTACTGTCCATGGTGCAGCACCGCGACGTCCATGCCTATCTGCTGGCCGCCAGATCTTTCGCCCATTACGCCGATCCGCGCCGCATCGTCGTCGTCTGCGATCCGAGCCTGTCGGAAGAGGACAAGGCGGTCATGCGCCAGCAGATTCCGCACATCGAATTTCGCCGCGCCGACGAGTTCGTGCACCCCGACATTCCACGCGGAGGCACCTGGGAACGCCTCTACGCCATTTCAGAGTACGCGCAGACCGACTATGTGGTGCAGCTCGACGCCGACACACTGACCCTGGCTCCCATACCGGAAGTGCTGGACGCCGTGCGCAGCTGCAATGGCTTCGTGATCGGCGAGAAAGCCGACCAGAAGATCGTCACACTGGCCGAAGCTGAGGCCTATGCCCGCCCATGGCAAAGCCTCTCCTATGTCAATATCCAGGCGCTTTCCGAAGTCACCATGGTGGTCGCCGGACTGCGCATGCCGCTGTATGTGCGCGGCTGCTCCGGCTTCACGGGCTTTGCGCCAGATCCGCGCATGCGCGACGAACTGCTGGACTTTGCCCGCAAGATGCGCGACCACACGCAGGGACGCTGGAACGAATGGGGCACGGAACAGGTGACTTCCAATTACCTGGTCGCCAATGCACATGGCACGCGGCTGCTTCCCTGGCCGAAATACAGCACGCCAGACCAGTCTGCGGCAGCGCCCGTATTCGTGCATTTCATCGGCTATATGCGTTTCATCAACGGCAAGTACGCCCGCGCCGCCCGCCAGGTGCTGCGCACGCTGGCCTGAACCACCAAAGGGCGCCAGCCTGCCCATGACCGGCTGCCTACAGGGCTGGGAAAAAATGAGCCGTCAATTCTGCAATTCGACAGCAGACGCGATCAGAACAAAATAGCTTCGTTGCTCCAGGGTGCTGAGCGGCTTCGTGGCCATGCTGTCGTCCGGTTTCCCGAGGAACAGCTTTTCCAGGAACTTCAACGGCATGCGGATGAAGCCTGGCAGGCTGTCCGGAGTTCTCCAGCTGGCGGGCTTGACCACTTCGTAAAGGTATTGGTATCCACGCTCTCTCAAGAAGTCGAGCGCAGGCGAAGTGCCGCCCTCTATCTCTTTGCCGTGCTGCTCGAACATGACGACCGGCTTTTGCTGGCTCAATATCCGGCTCAAGCCATGCAGTGCCTGCAACTCGTGCCCTTCCACATCGATCTTCACAAAACCGATGTCTGCACCGGCCAGTTCGGCAACGTCGTCGATGGCAACAAGATTGAAAAGTATCTTTCTTTCATTTTCTGAAACCCGGCCGGCCTGGTCTGAATCTGCGACGATCGCGGTCGCACCGACATTCAGAAGCGGGCTGACCGCCATCAACTGCTTTTCGCAGTCAGAGGCCCCAAGATTGTACGCGGTCACGTTACGAAAATTCTCAGAATTGAGCTTCAGAAGCTGGAACGTGCGCGGATGGGGTTCGAAGGAAAAAACATGCGCCGCCTTCTCGGCAAAGAAGACGGTGTGGTTTCCGATATTCGCCCCAATATCCAGAACGACCTTGCCCGCAATCCATCGCTCCAGTTTACGGCCAACGTAATCCAGCTCGTCCTTCTCGTATCTTCCATCGAAATTGATGTATTGGGCGATGTGCTCAAAAGAATAGCAGCACATCTGAGGGTACTTCGCGAGGTTCTGCCTGCGCTTCTTTTCCAGGTAGTGCCAAGCGATGGAACGATTTCTTCCCTCGAAAAATTCTTCGAACATCATTCTTCCTCACCATTCAATTACTCAATCGACAAGTCAATCATGCACCGCGGTTGAAAACTTCATTCTTCAAGAAGTCGCACGCCGTTTCGACAAGGTATCCTCGATCGCCGCAGCGATGTCGGCGGCCTGTCGGAAGATGGAGTACTTCTGCATGGCCCTGGCCCGCCCCGCCGATCCGTGCTCCTGCGCCAAATCGGGACGCGCGAGATAGCGGTCGATGGCATCGTTGAAGCCCTGCTCGTCGTCGACATCAACCAAACAGCCGGTCACCCCGTCGACGACCGTTTCGCTGGGTCCAGCGGCGCGGCAGGCAATGACAGGCAGACCGCAGGCCATCGCCTCGACGATGACCAAGCCGAAACTCTCCAGCTCTGAGGCATGCACCATGAGAACCGCCGACTGGTAGTAAGGACGAAGATCGGCATGGTGACCTGCAAAATGGAAGCGGTCGGCCAATCCTGACGTCGCGGCCAGTTCCTTCCAGGCGGGCAGCATTCCCCCGCTGCCCACGTAGACGAACGCAACATCAGGAAACGCGCCGCTCTCGATGATCCTGGATGCGGCCCTGATCACCCATTCGATGCGCTTTTCAGAGCGTGCCTGCCCAGCGCAAACCACCCAACGGTAACGGGGATCCAGAACGGATGGCGTGCTGGCAGACCGCGGCACGAAATGCGTGCAGTCCACGCCGTCCGGAATCACGACAAGGCGGTCTGCCGGAATCTGCGCATAGGCGCGCAACCACTCGCCCTGCGACACAGCGTTGGCAATGTGCAAGTCGTGCAACTGCCTGCGCAATACGCGCCTGACAAGGAATTTGGCGAACTTGGTGGCCCATGGGTCGCGGCGCGCATGGTCGAAGCTGTCGTTCTCGGTGTTGATGCTTCTCAACCCCGAGCGCCTCAGAAAATCCATATCCAAAGTGCTGGGAAGCGCGCTCATGTAGACAATCGCCACCACGTCATGCCCAACGACGAAATCGCGCAGTTTTGCCTTGGCGCCATCCGCCATGTCGTAACAGTCCAACTCGACGGGCTCCAGAAAGTCAAAACGATGCGCGGAGTTTCCGGTGAGCTTGGGGAAAGCAACATAGCACTTGAATTGCAAGAGATGCCCGGCGACCAAATCCCGCGTGTGTCCGATCGTTTTCCACACGAAACCTTGGTCGTCGGGATAGCGCATGCAAAAAACGATGCCAGGTTTCCTCCCTTGGGAACCATGACTCGACGAGGAAATTGGTACGGTCATTTGTATGCGGGCACCCACGCCCTCAGCTTTTTCAAAAGTACGTTCAACTCATCCATCAACGGGTGAGAAAAAACCTTGAGGGCGAGCAGCCAGACGACACCAACAAGCACGCCCAACCACAGCAGTCGCCAAAGCGGAACTTCGAGCCCCAGTCGATCCATCGCGACCAAGCTCAACACGCACGCAGTGCTGCAAGCCAGCGTCACCAGAAAGCTTGGCAACAGGGACCGCAAGAAAACGCCGATTCGGCAGCCAAAGTATCGCTTTTGCAGGACAAGCAGAATCGGCATGGGGCAAATCGTCGCCCACATCAAAACCCACGCAAACGATTCAACGCTACCCGAGAAGAGCAACGATGCCAGAGCGATCCGAAAGACCGCGGTGAACACCAACGGAACCGCCGAAAGGTACGGCCGGTTGATTGCGTTGAATGCGACCGCGTTGTAGTGAAACATGAGGCTGACCGCCGCAGCCAAGGCAAGTGGCGCGACTGCCGGCACGGCATCGACCCAACCTTTTCCATACAGGACGAGGATGATCTCCTTGCCCACCATGGCCGTGACCGCCAACACAGGCCAGCCGATTCCAGTGACCAATGCGACTGAACGGTTCAAGAGCGGCTCAAGCGACTGCCCTGCGTGGAAAGCCTTGGCAAGATAGGTCTGGGATCCAAAGTTGATTGCAGAGCCAGCCAAGTTCATGAACATGTTGACCGTGGAATTGGCGCGGCTGATCAAGCCCACTTGGTTTGCCGTGCCGATCTTTCCGAGAATCAGATCGGGCAATGCGTTGTTGACGTTCTGAAGAAGATTGGACAGCAAGGCGCCACCGCCAAACTTGAAGATGCCGGCCGTTCTGCGCAGCGTCGGCATCCAGGGCAATCCACGGGGCCGCATGGGAATGTAGGCCAGGCCTGTTGCCACGATGTTGGCAAGATTGGCCCATGCCAGACTCATCGTGCCAAAGCCCGCGTAGGCCAGGCTCAAGCACGTCACGGCATAGGCCAATGTGCCACTCACGCTGGCCCACGCGATCTTCACAGCATCGTAGTCGCGGATCAACAACGACAACATGACAGAACTGAACGGGATGAAGAGGAAACCCAAAGCCAGCACTTCCAATACAGGCTTGACTTCTGCGTACCCGAAATACGCGGCAACGGCCCCACTGCAAGCGTAAATCAGCACAGCAATGGACCAGGTGGATGCGTACGCAACCCCCATTGCGGCTCGGATCTTCTCGTTCGTCAGATCATGTTCGCGCTGCAGATAGGAGCTGACGCCAAACTCCCGGAACACATGTGCAATGTTCACCAGGACGATCGTGATGGAGTAAATGCCGATTTCCCGTGGCGTGAGCAGACGCGCGAGCAGGACCGACACGACGAATTGGACAACCGTCGCCCCGGACGACGACGCGAAGTTGATCAATATCGCTTTGCGAAAACTAGCCATGCTTCTTCTCTTGTTTTCGCGTGCTCGGCATTTGGAGTGCTCGCGCTTGGAGGTCTGGGTACAACAACCATGTGGATCGGATCCGTGGCACGTGCCACTGCATGCTTTCGGCGATGGCACCCTGCAGGCGGCACGTGGGCCGCGCAGGATGCAGGGAACCCAGCGAAGGCGCTACACGAGCACCTCGATCGGCGCGGGATGGCCAAGGAAAGCGTGCGGGCTCGCAGAGGCGCCGTATGCGCCGGATTGGAACACCACGACAAGGTCGCCAATGCCTGCCGGCGGCAGGAGCATGCGGTCCGCCAGCACGTCCAGCGGCGTGCAGAGCGGCCCGACGACACTGGCGACCTGCGTCTGCGGCTCCGCGGCGCGCGTACCGATCGCGACGGGATAGTTGCGGCGAACCACTTGGCCGAAATTGCCGGAAGCGGCC
Source organism: Pseudorhodoferax sp. Leaf274 (assembly GCF_001422445.1). Classification (GTDB taxonomy): domain Bacteria; phylum Pseudomonadota; class Gammaproteobacteria; order Burkholderiales; family Burkholderiaceae_C; genus Pseudorhodoferax. The sequence goes on along the minus strand of NZ_LMNA01000023.1, from coordinate 130,324 downwards.
AGGTGATGGTGCAGTCCTCCGTCCGTCACCAAAAAGGTCTGGCCATGGGAGGTCTTGCGATCCATCACCCTGCAGACGTAGATGCCCGCTTCGCCCACCAGGTAACGGCCCAATTCGAGGGCCAGTTGCGCGCCCGGCAGCTCCCGGCTTGCCCTGTCGCACAGTGCCGACAGGTTGTCGGCGATGGGCGCCAACGCCAGCCGCTGCTCACCCGGGAAATAAGGGATGCCGAATCCACCGCCCAGGTTGAGCAAGCGAACGGGCGCTGGCGCGTGGGAGGCCAAGTGCACCGCCAAGTCGAAGGATTGGCGCTGCGCCTCGCAGATGGCACCTGCGCTGAGGTTCTGCGAGCCAGCAAACAGGTGAAACCCCTCGAACGCCAGGCCCGCACCGGCCACCTCACGCAACAGGCCCGGCACCTGCGCGGCATCCACGCCGAACGGCTTGGCGCCGCCACCCATCTTCATGCCCGAACCCTTGAGCTCGAAGTCCGGATTGACCCGGATGGCCACGCGTGCCTGCACGCCCAGCGCCTGCGCCGCTTCGGCCAGCGGGGCAATCTCGCGCGCCGACTCCAGGTTGACCAGGACGCCGGATGCCACCGCCTGCCATAGTTCTGTATCGCGCTTCCCGGGGCCGGCGAAACTGACCTCGCGCGGATCGGCGCCCCCGTCCAGTGCCACCTTCAACTCGCCCGCTGAGGCCACGTCGATGCCATCGACCAGGCCCACCATGTACGCAACCAGGGCGGGCATCGGGTTGGCCTTCATCGCGTAGTGCAGCCGCACGGCCTGCGGCAACACGGCACGCAGCGCCTCGACGCGGGCACGCAGCACACCGCGGTCGTATGCATAGAACGGCGTCTGGCCCACGCGGGCGGCCAGGCGCCGCAACGGCACCCCTCCCACCACGAGTTCGCCGTCGCGCACGGGGAAGTGCACGATGTCGGCATGCTGGAGCCTGGCCCGAGGAGCCGGCGCAGCGCGCTCGTCAGGCACCATGCAGTTGCTCCACATCGGCTGCCAGGCGCCTGCGGTCGATCTTGCCATTCGGGGTGCGCGGCAAGGGGCCCGGCACGATCCGCACATCCGTGGGCACCATGTAGGCTGGCATGGCGGTGCGACAGGCGCTCAACAGCTGCGCAGCATCCAGCACGACGCCGGCGGCCGGCATGGCAACGGCCTGCACGCACTGACCAAGCACTGGGTGCGCGACACCGAAGGCCGCGCATTCGGCGACCAGGCCGGTGCCGTACAACACTTCTTCCACCTCGGTCGGGCTGATGCGGTAGCCGGACGACTTGATCATTTCGTCGCGGCGTCCGATGAAATAGAGAAAACCGTCCTGGTCCATGCGCACGGTATCGCCGGAAAACACGGCGTACTCGGGCATCGGCAAGCCAGCGTCGCGCCGGGGCAATGGGCGGTAGCGCTCGGCTGTCCGCTCGGGGTCGTTCCAGTAGCCCAGGCCGACCAAGGCGCCACGGTGCACCAGCTCCCCGGGCTCGTTGGGTTCGCAGGCCGACCCGTCTTCGCGCAACACCAGGATTTCGGCATTGGGAATCGCCTTGCCGATGGAATCAGGACGGCGCTCTACCTCTTCGGGTGGCAGATAGGTGGAGCGGAATGCCTCGGTCAGCCCATACATCAGAAACGGACGCGCCTGCGGCACACGCCGACGCAAGGCCGCCAGCGTGTCGCGCGGCATGTGGCCTCCCGTGTTGGCGAAGTAGCGCAGGTGCGTCCCGATCGCCTCGGGCCATTCGAGCGCAGCCAGCTGCATGTAGAGCGCCGGCACGGCGGTCAGCCCCGTGACACGCTCGTCCACCAGGGCGCGCAGCACGTCGCGGGGCAGCAGGTAATTCAGCAGCACCACCCGTGCACCGCTGTGGAACGCCGTGGTGAGCTGGCTGAACCCCGCATCGAACGACAGCGGCAAGGCGGCCAGCAGGGTGTCGTCCGCATGGTTGTCGAGATAAGAAGCCACGCTGGCGGCTCCAGCCACGAGATTGCGGTGCGACAGCACCACCCCTTTGGGCAGGCCCGTACTGCCCGAGGTGTAGAGGATGGCGGCCATGTCGTGGTCGATCACCCCATGCGCTGGCCGACGCGGCAGGCCGGCGAGATCGCCCCGCGCATGGCAGGCGACGGTCGCAGGCAGCACGGGCGCGTCTCCGCGCGCATCGGCCACGATGACATGGCGCAGTGCGCTACAGCCGGCCAGCAGCGGCGCCAGCATGGCCAAACGATGTGCGGACGTCACGAGCACGCAAGCGCCGCTATCGGCCAGCACATGCACGACCTGGGCAGGCTTGAGCACCGGGTTGATGGGCACGAAGACCCCGCCAGCCGCTGCGGCGCCAAAGCAGGCAACCACCATCTCCACGGACTTGTCGAGCCAGACCCCAACCCGCTCGGACCGCCCGACCCCGAGCGCCACCAATGCCGATGCCCGATCCGACACAGCAAGCTGCAATGCGGCGTACGTCGTCGATACCCCATCGGCGCGCAAAGCCACGGTCTGCGGCCCACGCTCTGCGGCGTGTGCCACGAGATCCTGGAGCAGCGAGGGCGAAGGCATCGGAAAAGTATCGCATGCGCCCCCTAGAATGGCGCTCCCGAAGCTCAACCGCGCCGCCCGATGTCCGTATTGCCCGACGTGCTGCATGTTCTGGACGAGACGCTGGGTCTCGGCGGGCGCAGCGCCGGCTTCGATGCCGACACGCCGCTGCTGGATGCCTTGCCCGAGCTCGACTCCATGGCCATCGTTTCCCTGATCTCTGCATTGGAGCAGCACTTCGGTGTCATGCTGCCGGATGACGAACTGGATGGCCGCGTGTTCGCCACCGCCGGATCGCTGGCGGACTTCCTGGACGACGTCCTGCACCGGACCCAATGATGGCCGACGGCCCGCGGGCCTTCTTCCTGCCTGCGGCCGATGGCCAGCGTTACTGCATCTACCACGCAGCGCAGGGCGTGACGCGCGGCATGGTGCTGCAGGCAGCCCCCTTTGCCGAAGAGCTCAACAAGACGCGCCGGATGGCCGCGCTGCAGGCCCGCGCCCTTGCAGCGGCCGGCCATGCGGTGCTGCAGATCGATCTGCTCGGCTGTGGCGACAGCTCCGGCGACTTCGGGGACGCGCGCTGGCCGCTGTGGATCCAGGACTTGCTGCTCGCCCACCGGTGGCTGGCCGGCACCCTGGCAGCACATGGCGCGTTGCCGCTGTGGATCTGGGGAATCCGCGCCGGATGCCTGCTGGCTGCCGATGCAGCGCGCGCGCTGGACCAACCCTGCCACCTTCTGTTCTGGCAGCCTTCGTTCGCGGACGGAACGATGCAGCTGCAGCAATTCCTGAGGCTGCGGCTGGCTGCAGACATGCTGGCCGCTCCCGACGACGCAGGGCGTGCCAGGGGCGCCATGGATGCATTGCGCCGGCAACTGGCTGCCGGAGAAACATTGCAGGTCGCCGGCTATGCACTGCATCCCGACCTGGCGGCCGGACTGCAGGCGAGCCGGCTCGTGCCCCCGCCTGCCGGCGGCACGGCCCGGCAACTGGTTTGGATGGAAGTGGGGTCTGCGGCCCAGGCTGCGTTGAGCCCCTTTGGAAAGCGCACGCTGTCGCTGTGGCAGCAGGCCGGGTGGCAAGTGGAAGGACTCGTCGCGCAGGGGCCGGCCTTCTGGCAATCGGCCGAGATCAAGGAAGCGCCCGCGCTGCTCGAAGCCACAGTGGCGGCGCTCGCACAGCCGTCAGCAGAAACAATGCCGGCATGACCCCAGCAAACCGCTACGACGAAACGGCCTTGGGCATCGACTGCGCGGGCGAGCTCCTGCAGGGGGTGCTTGCCACGCCCCCGGTCGGCGAGCCATGCCGGGCCGTGGGCTTGGTGGTGGTCGTCGGCGGGCCCCAGATCCGTGCGGGCAGCCATCGTCAGTTCGTCGCGCTGGCGCGGCGGCTGGCCGCGGCTGGCCATGCCGTGCTGCGTTTCGACGTACGTGGCATGGGCGACAGCAGTGGCGCGCCCCGCGGCTTCGAGAGTCTGCAGCAGGACATTGACGCCGGCATCAGCGCACTGCTGCGCACCCCGGGCGTCGAAAAGGCTGTGCTCTGGGGCCTGTGTGATGGCGCCTCCGCCAGCCTGCTGTACATGGATGCCACGGGCGACGACCGCGTGGCAGGTGTCGCCCTGCTCAATCCCTGGGTCCGCTCGGAGCAAAGCCTTGCGCAGACCCATGTCAAACATTACTACCGTGCCAGGCTGGTGCAGTCCAGCTTCTGGCTCAAGCTGCTGCGCGGCGAAGTCGGCATGCATGCCATGCGCGATCTGTTGGGCAATTTGCTGCGGCTGGCGCGGCGCCATCGGAGCACGAGCGCGGCCAGCTTCCAGCAGCGCATGGCTGCCGGATGGTGCGCGGTGCGCGGCCACCTGCTGGTGCTGCTGAGCACCGAAGATTGGACCGCCCGGGAGTTCGAGGAGCAATTCCGCCAGGACCGCGACTGGACCGCCGCCCGAAACCGACCGGGAGTCCAATGGCACCGTCTGACAGGCGCAGACCACACACTGGCCTCGCCTGCGGCGCGCCAGACCGCCGAGGAAGCGACCTTGGCCTGGCTCCAGCGCCTGCCCTGATTGAGCCTGCCCGTGCTAGGGCGGCGCCACACCTTCCCGGTGGCGACGCCGGAGCTTTCCACCGTAGTGGCGCGCCGCCGCGAGCAGGCCGCGCAGCCGCAAGGGATGGAAGGCGATCAACCCGGTGCGCTCACGGCGATGGGTCATCCAGTCGCGCTTGTAGGCATCGTCTCCCGTGAGGTAGTCGACCTCGCGCACGCGGTCCACGTCCATCACGTGGGCCATCAGCGCCGCGGTCAGAACCGACCCTGGCGAGAAGCGCTCGAAGCCCTGCACGTAGGCCAGCTTGTAGATGTTGGCTTTGCCGGCCTGTACCAACCAGACCTGCGCAGCGATCGGCCGCCCATCCAGTTCCAGAACGCCCAGCCGCAGCCAGCCCTCGCGAGCGGCCAGCAGCATCAGTTCCGGCATGAACCGCGGACTGGGCTCAGGCTCCTTCCAGCTGCGCCCATAGACGTCGTCGAATGCCGCCATCGCGGCATCCAGTGGCGCCCCGGCTGCGGTGTGGATCGTCAGCCTGTCGCCGCCATGGCGTTGCAACCGACGCCGGCCGCGCTCGATGCTGTGCCGCAAAGCCGACGGCCGTGCAGCCAGGTAGGCATCGAAACCGACCCCGGCCACCGGCAGGTACCAGTTCCCGAAGCAGAAGTACCCATCGACCCAGTACCCGGCCTGCCGCAAAGCCCGCTCCAGCGCCAGACGCCAGCCCGCATCGTCCGCCAGCGGCTGCAAATCCAGGATGGCGCCGTGCGGATGCCGCCACAACTGGCGCGCCAGCGCCACCCAGCAGTCCGGCCCCGGCATGCCGTGGCCAACCGCACCGTACAGGCTGCAGTAGTAGTTGCTGAGGCTGCGCAGGCCATCTCCGGTTTCCGCAAGCGGCAGCATCAAGGCCGCGCGCGCCGCCTCGTCGACCAGCATCGGCAGCCACGGCCGCGGCCGCTCCACGAAACCATGGGCGGCAAGCTGCGTGCACCATGCCGGCGTCAGGAACAGATCGGCAGACCGGCTCCAATCCCCCACGCCGTACTGCTGCAGATGTGCCTGCAGGCCGGCAAGGCGCATCGCCACGTCATCGGATGGAGTGGTCGAAGCGGTATCGGAAACCATCGGCGGCATGGTGCTCGGGCCGCTGCGCGCCTCAGCCCGCCCTGGCCGGTGGACCGATCGCCGGCTGGCGCAACAGATATTGCCGCAGCGCCTCGGTCAGGCACGCGACGACATAGAACACTTCAAAGTACGCGAGGCTGACCCCCGCCCCGCCCACTGCGAAGCCGAAGCACGCAAGGCCGAGCGCGTCGGCCATGTCCCGCGCCCATAGCAGGTCCTGGCGTTTGGCCGTCATCCTGCGGATCTGCCCGACTGTGAAGAAGACGTTCACCAGCAGAGCCAGAAAGATCAGCAGCCCAACGAAGCCGTGGTCGCCCAGCACCTCGAAATAGATGCTGTGCGCGGCCTTGGCAAAGTCGGCCAGTACGACATTGCCGGACAGAGCGCCGGACAGCAGGCCATCCCGCGGCCGGATGCGGAACCAGACCTCCGGCGATTGCATGGCATGGAAACCGGTGCCGAAGACAGGGTTCTGCAACGCCAGCGCAGTGGCCACATTCCAGGCCTCCACACGGCCCATGAAGGACGAGTCCTCTCCCGCACTCCCGATCGATTCGACGCGCTCGAACCACTCTGCAGGACTGAGCGCGAGCACCAGTACAGCGCCGACAACGACCATGAACGATGCCAGCACCTTGCGTCGGGTCGTCATCAGCAGCGCCATGGCCATCAACGCCATGGCCAGGAAGGCGCCGCGCGATTGGGAGCCGATGATGGCCATGACCGTCATGAGCAGCACCCCCAGAAACCCCCAGCGAACGAGCCGGATCTTGGAATACTGGTAGAGATACAGCAGCACGGGCAGGACCATGACCAGTGCAACGCCAAAGTGGTTGTTGTCGGACATCTTGGTGCCCGGCAGCCCGACGATCTTGTGCCCGCCCGCACTCGCGAGCGTCTTCATGCCTTCGACCAATCCATGGAACCCCAGGCCCAGCGCGATGGCAATGAACATTGCGTGCAGCCGCAGCCGGGAATTGACGAACAGGAACATCACCAGGCAGTAGGTCACCGACTTCAGCAAGTCGGTATAGATCTCCACATTGCGGGTGGCACTGGGCTCTGCCAGCACCGCACTGACGGTGGTGTGCGCGACGAACAGCAGGATGAGTGCGCTTGTGCGGTTGAGCTTGAACCCGCTCTTGTCGGTGGCGCGGCCCATCGCCACCAGCACCAGTGTGACGAGCGCGAAGAAGAAGTTGTAGCGCAGCGAGCCCATGAACCCGTACATGTAGGACGGCACGGCGATCACCGCGGTCCATCCCCACACGATGTAGGCAGCAAACGCGTTCGACAGGGTTACCGGGACGATGAGCAACATCATCCCCAACATCATCAGGTCACGCATCGTGCCGTCCCTCTGCGGCCCTCAGGCTCTTTTGCACCGGGTCCGTCTTGGCGTTGAGGAACGAGAGAAATCCCAGATCGCGCTCCTCGCGCGGCCGCCGGTCCGACGTGCGGATGGCCACGATCAACACAAGCAGAAGGACCACATCCAATGTGAACAGTGCAGCTTCCATGTCCGTTGTTCTCGAGGTTCAGCTTCAGGAAGGCTGTGCGAAGAGCGCATCGTAACGGCGCACCATCGCCGACAGCGCATGGTGCTGTTCGGCCTCGGCCCGGGCCGCCGACCCATGGTGCCGCGCCAGCATCTCATCGTCGAAGTAGGCGGCCAGTGCCTTGGCCATGGCGGCATCGTCCTGCGCGGGCACCAGCATGCCGTTCGTGCCGTCCCTGATGACTTCCGGTGTTCCGCCGACCGCAGTGGCCACGATGGGCAAGCCGCACGCCATGGCCTCCTGCAGTGTGCAGGATGTGCCTTCGATCAACGAAGGCAGCACGAAGCAGTCAAGCATGCGCAGCACGTCGGGCACGTCGCTGCGCGCACCGGCCAGCCAGGCCAGATCGCGCAGCCCGGCCTGGCGCAGGATTTCATCGATCTCGATGGCCAGCGGTCCTTCGCCCACGAACACCAGGCGCGCGCGCTCGGCGGCGCGAGGGTGCAGGCGCAGCAGTTCGACGAAGGCCCGTGCCAACGCGGGCTGGTTCTTCACGCTTTGCAGGCGCCCGACCGTGCCGATCAACCAGTGCTCGCCAGGCCTGAACGGACAACCGGGCACGGCGCTGCGCGGTTCGCCGGCGGGCGCGAACCATTCCGTGTCCACCCCATTGGCGATCAGCGAGCGGCGCGTCGACGGCACGCCGATGGCCTGGCCCAGGTAGTCGTCGATGTCCTTCGATACGCCGACATAGTGCGAAACGAAGGGGCGGTACAGCTTGCGCAGCGCGCGGTACCGCGGGTTGTGCCCGCCGAGGTCGTGCGTATCCCAGCCGTGCTCGGCGTGGATCCGGCGGGGCACCCGTGCCAGCCAACCCAGTGGAGTCACTTCCAGTGCCGCCAGGTTGCAGCTGTGCAGAACATCCGGACGCAGACGCCTGAGCAGGGCGTAGATGCGCCCGTACAGCGGCACGGCATGGCCTTCGGGTTTGTCGAGGGCGATGAATTCAACGTCGCGCCGCGTCACCCGGTGGCGGAAATCGTCGACGGTGGTCAACGACACCACGGTGTGCCGGTAGCGCTCCACAGGCAGGCGGTTGATCAACTGGACGATCACGTTCTCCAGCCCGCCAATCGAAAACCGGTAGACGAAATGGACGATGTGCAGCGGCCGGGCTTCAGTCACCAGACTGCTCGACTAGCTTGCGCGCAAGGACACGGCGAAACAGGTGCAGTTGCCCTTGCGTGGTGGCGTCCCATGAGAAGGTTTCGGCATGCCGACGCGTCGCCGCACGCTCGGGCAGGCTGCTCAGCAAGCGCTGCAAGGCCTGCACGAAGCCAGCTGCCGAGCGCTCAGGCATCAGCACGCCGGCAGCCGGCGTGCTGACCACTTCCGGCGTACCCCAGATGTCGGTCGCCAGCACAGGCGTGCCACATGCCATCGCTTCCAGCAAGACATTGGCCCAGCCCTCGCGGCTGGAGCACAGCGCCAGCACGTCGGCCGCGCTGTACCACCACTTCAGGTCGGACTGCGGCACCACGCCAGCGAAGCGCACGCGCCCGGCCACGCCCAAATCGGCTGCACGCCGCTCCAGGGCCGCGCGCTCCGAGCCGCCACCAGCGATGACCAACAGTGTGTCGGGTGCCAGCTGCGGCAGTGCTTCGATGGCGATGTGGTGTCCCTTGCGCTCAATCAAATGCCCCACGGACAACAGGATCGGAGCCTCGTCGGGCAGCCCCAGCCTGCGGCGCGCCTGATCGCGCGGCTCCGGAACGAAGCGCTCCAAGTCCACGCCGTTGCGCAAGGTGTGCAGCTTGGCCGCATCGGCACCCAGATCGCGCAGGCTGTCCATCAAGGCCTGGCACACGCCGATCGAGGCGTCTGCGCGGCGTGCCGTCTCCAGGATCAGCTTGCGCGGGAACGGGTACCGCGGAATCAGGTTCAAGTCTGTGCCGCGGGCGGTCACGACGAAAGGCTTTCCAAGCCAGCGCGCCAGCAGCGAAGCGGCCACGCCGTCCGGGTAGTAGTAGTGGGCATCGATCAGGTCGAAGTCGAAGCCCTCGCGCTGCAGCCGGCGCACCGTTCGCAACGCGCCCACGGCCATTGCGTAGGGCGCGAGATTCATGCCGACCTTGGGCACCAGCAGGTAGCGCGGATGGTGCACAGGCAGACCATTGCGCACTTCGCGGCGCGGCGTGGCGGCGAACTGGCCGTACTCGCCCCAACGCTCGCCGGTGAACGGGAACCAAGGCACCGGCGCCACGACCTGTGCCTGAACCTGGCCGGTCTTGATCAGTTCCCGCAGACGGGTCTCGACGAAGATGCCATGGATGGGCCGCTGGCTGCTCGGATACAGGCTGGAGAACAGCAGCAAACGGAGTGGAGACGGCATAGGTCTGAATTATGAGCGTGTGCCCTGGCCGATCTGCGGTCTTAATACGCAGATGCAGCACCACTCACAGGCTGCGCACGGCCTCCTGGGCCAGGGACACGACGCGCTGCGCGTTGCCATCCCAGGTCAGGCGCAGGCGGCCGATGGTGTCGCGGGCCCCCCGCTCCAGTCGCAGGCGCAGCGCCGCGTCGCCACAAACGCAGGCCAAGGCAGCTTCGAAGGCGCCAGGCACGTCCTGCTCGAACAGATGGGCGTTCTGTCCTTCGGTCAGCACCTCCAGCAGGTTGGGCACTCGCGGCGCCACGATCGCCTTGCCCAGAACGAGGTATTCCATGAGCTTGAGCGGCGAGGCGTACGCGACGACAGCAGGTTGCAAAGCCACATCGAATGCACTGACATGGGCGGGCACCTGGTCGCGGTGCACCACGCCGGTGAAAGTCACGCGGTCGGCGATGCCGAGTTGGCGGGCCTGGTCCTGCAGTTCCTCGCGCACCGGTCCGTCTCCCACGACCAGCAGGTGGCTGTTGCGCGGCGCCGTGGTGCCGGCCATCCAGGCGATGACGCGGTCCACGCCATGCCAGTCGCGCACAAAGCCCGTGAAACCCAGCACCAACCGTCCCTGCAGACCAAGGCGGGCCTTTGCCTCGTCAGACGCGGGTGCAGCCTGGAAATGCGCTTCATTGATCCCGTTGGGGATGACGGCGATGCGGGCATCAGGCACCCCGTATGCGCGCACGTGGTCGGCCAGCACCTGGGTAACAGGCAGCACCCAGGAAGCCCCGCGCCAGGCATGCCCCTCGGCCCAGCGCGCCAGAGACTGCAGCGCCAAGCCCCCGCTGTGCTTCGAACGCTCTTGCACGAGCGGCGCATTGACTTCCAGCAGCAGCGGCACCTTCAGCCGCCGACTGGCCATCAAACCGGCCAGCAGGAACAAGTTGTAGCGCTCGTAGATGACGTCGGGTTGAAAGATGCGTGCCGCGGCCATCAGCTTGCGGTAGGCGAGCCAGGAGTAGGAAAGCTCCATCAGCTCGTAGGCTGCCTTTGGCAGCCGCGCCTTCAGGCGGTGCACCCAGTCCATGTCCTGCCCCATGGTCCCGGCGTCCTCGCCAACCTCGCCGGGTGCCACGACATGCACCTCGTGGCCTTGGGCCCGCAGCGCTGCAATCAGCTCTTCGATGTGGACAGCCTGGCCATCCTTGGACGCCGTGCGGTGGTGGTACAGGATCTTCATGCAGCGAGCGTAGCCGCCGGGGCCACGCAGGGGGACTCGGTCTGCCGCAAGAACGCCTCGAACATCAACAACGTCCACAGCGGCGCCGAAAAGTCACGCTGGCCGCTCTGGTGCTGTCGCACCATGCTGCGCAGCGTATCGGGGTCGAAGTAGCCGGCATCGGCCATGCGGGGGCCCAACAGCGCCTCGCGGGTGCGCTCGGCCAGGGGGCCGCGCAGCCAGCTGGCCAGCGGCACCGAAAACCCCATCTTCGGGCGGTACAGCACGTCGCTCGGCAGCCGCGGCTCGAATGCCTTCTTGAGCAGATACTTGCCCTCCTGGCCCTGTATCTTGAGCGCGCTTGGCAAGGTCGCCAGCCATTCGATCAATTGGTGATCCATCAGGGGCTCGCGCACTTCCAGCGAGTGCGCCATGCCGGCACGGTCGACCTTGGTGTTGATGTCGCCGACCAGCCAGGTTTTGTAGTCAAGGTACTGCACCAGGGCCAGCGGGTCGTCGGTGCCGGCCCGCTCGGCATGCGTGCGGAACATGTCCAGCGCGCTGTAGCCGCCAAGCTGGCGCTTGAACCCGGCCGAATACAGGCGTTCGCGCTCGTCCGCACGCAGCACCGACACGCTGTGCAGGTAGGCCTGGGCCGAATCAAAGGCCAGCGCCTGGAACGTGGTCTTGGCCCGCAACACGCGCGGCGCCCAGTCGGCCTTCGGGTAGAGCTGGCCCAGCGCGCCGAACAGGGGCCGGCGCAGGCCCAGCGGCAAGGCGCGACGCGCCCGCTCTTCGGCCAGGTGCAGGCGGTAGCGCCGGTAGCCCCCGAAGCTCTCATCGCCGCCGTCGCCCGACAGCGCGACCGTCACATGCTTGCGCGCCATCTGGCAGACGCGGTAGGTCGGCACGGCCGAACTGTCGGCGAAGGGTTCGTCGTAGAGCCAGGCCAGCGTGTCGATGAGGTCGAAGTCGTTGCTGCCGACGATGTCCAGGCTGTGGTCGGTCCGGTAGCGGTCGGCCACCATCTGCGCGAACTGCGATTCGTTGAAGCGCGGATCGTCGAAGCCGATGGCGCAGGTCTTGATGCGGCTGCCATCCACCTGCGCCATGGACGCCACCACGGCGCTGGAATCCACACCGCCCGACAGGAACGCGCCCAGCGGCACGTCCGCCACCAGCCGCAAACGCACCGACTCGTCGACGCGCTGCAGCAGTTCGGCCTGCGCGTCGCGCAGGCTGATCGGGTTGTCCAGCGTGAAGCGCACATCCCAGTAGGGCTGGGGCTCGGGCAGGCGCTCCATGCCACGGCGCACCAGCAATTTGTGGCCGGGGGGCAGCTTGAACGCGCCCCGGTAGATGCAACGCGGATCGGCCACATAGCCCAGCGCGAAATACTCTTCGACCGCGAGCGGATCGATCTGCCGCGCGAACGCGGGATGGGCGGTGATGACCTTGAGCTCGGAGCCGAACACGAAGCTGCCGTCGGGCAGCAGCGCGTAGTGCATGGGCTTGACGCCCATGCGGTCGCGCGCCAGGAACAGCACCTGCTGGTTGCGGTCCCAGATCGCGAACGCGAACATGCCGCGCAGGCGGTGCAGGCAGTCCTCGCCCCAGGCCTCCCAGGCATGGACGATGACCTCGGTGTCGCTGCGCGTCTTGAACACGTGGCCCAGCGCCTTGAGTTCGACCGTCAGCTCGCGGTAGTTGTAGATCTCGCCATTGAAGACGATGACGACCGAACCGTCTTCGTTGAACTGCGGCTGGATGCCCGTGGCCAGGTCGATCACCGACAGGCGACGGTGGCCCATGGCCAGGCCCGGCTCCAGATGCAGGTCGGCCTCGTCGGGCCCGCGATGGGCCTGGATGTCGTTGATGGCCGACATCAGCGCTGGGGAGTACGCGCGCCTGCCGCGCAGGTCGAACAGGCCGGAGATGCCACACATGCTGCCGCTCCTTGCTCAGCGCTGCCGCGCCTGCTGCAGGCCGGCCTCGATGGTCCGGCCATTGGCCTGGACGAAAGACGCCAGCGTCTCCTGCGCGTTGGCGCCAGCCCGGATCGGCGTGTACACCACGACCACGGCCGAATCGTCGCCCCGCCCCAGCAGGCGCGACAGCGCGCCATGCACCTTGGCCAGCGCATCGCTGGCGATCAGGCGGTCATTGACCCAGTACACCTGCCAGGCCAGCAGGCGCACCGCGTCCGCGCTGCCGACGAGCGAGGCCCGCAGCTCGGCCTGCCGCACCGGCACGGCGCCACCGGGCCAGGGCGCACTGGCCGTGCCTGCGCCGACTTCGGCCCAGTCCTTGTCGGAGTACGGCACCAGCAGGTTTGTCGAAGACACCAGCTTGCGCTCGGCGTTCTGGCTGCGGTAGTAGCCGATGTACAGCCCGACCGGCTGGGCGTCCTTGGTTGCGCCCTGGAACAGTTCGGCGGAGGGGTTCTGGAATGCAGGTTTCCACCCCGGCGAGGGCCGCTCCGTGGCCTGCCAGCCGTCCTGTAGGCCGGTGGCCAGGGCCAGCTGCGGCATGGTGTGGTTCTGCGCGCGTTCGAGCGCCCACACGACCCCGTGGGGCGCCCAAGCCACCAACGCCAGCGCCACCAGCACGACCGGACGGACGCGGGCCACCGCGCCGCCCACGGCAACCGGCGAGGCCTGCAGATCGGGGGTCGGTTCGGACCAGCGGGCGCCGATGGCGAACATCAGCATGATGACGATGCCGAAGAACAACCAGCCATAAATGAGGTGGTCGACGCCGGTGGCGATGGTGTTGCCGGAGTAGTGGCCCAGCATCACGATGATGTAGGCGCGCAGCCAGTTGGCAATGACCGGGACGAGGATGGACACCAGCACGAACAGCGCGCGCCGGCGTGCCGATTGGTAGTTCAGGTAGGCGAACAGCGCACCGACGGTGACCGAGGCGATCAGGTAGCGGATGCCGCTGCAGGCCTCCACCACCGACCAATGGCCCGAGGGAATGACGAACTGCTGGCCTTCGCGGTACACCGGAATGCCGGTCAGGCGCACCGCCAGGACCGTGAAATCGGCCGTCCACTCCATCAGGCGCGGCATCATGAAGTCGCCGATGGGCACGGCGAAGAACATGAAGCTCAGCGGAAACAGCAGCGTCCAGGCCACCTGCCAACCCAGCACCGCCGGCACGGCCAGCACCAGCAGCATGGTCAAGGCCAGTTGCGTGGCGGCGTTGACAGCCACCAGATCGCCCAGCAACCACAGCAGCGCAGCACCGCACATCAGCACGACGGCCACGAAGCTGGGCTCCGGCACGAGTTCGGCCAGCCGGTGCCGCTGCCGCCACACCAGCCACAGCACGATGGGGGGCACGAGCAGGCCGTGGGCGTAGGTGTCCGAGCGCAGCCAGATCGAGACCATGGCCTGGGCCGTGTCACGGTACAGCAGCAGCACGGCCGCCAGCGTCACGACCAGCAGCGCGAGGGGCCGGCGCCAATGGACGGGCAGGCCCGACGTGGATGGGGATGGAGCGATGCTGGCGGTCATGTCGGGGCGAGCGCCGGCGCGGCCGGTGCCAAGGGGAGATGTCGGTCGATGCCGGACAGGTGGGCGTCCCAGCTGAAGCTGGCAAGAACCTTGGCGCGTGCCGCGGTGCCCGCGGCAGCCGCAAGCGGCGCATCGTCCAGCAGCGCCTGCACCTGCGCGATGAAGGCGGCGGCGTCGGCGGCGGGGAACATCTCGATGCCATCGCGGGCACCGATGGCGTGGGCGCACTCGGTGGTCGCCACCACGGCCTTGGCCATGGCCATGGCTTCGAGGATCTTGTTCTGGATGCCGCGCGCCACACGCAAGGGCGCAACGACCAGCGCCGCATGCTGCAGGTAGGGGCGCACGTCGTCCACGGTGCCGGTCACGGTCACGGCCTCGGACGCCAGCGCAGCCACGGCAGGCACCGGATTGCGCCCGACGATGTAGAAGCGCAGGCGCGGCCAGCGCTGGCGCAGCGCCGGCAACATGTCGGCGCAGAACCAGCTGACGGCATCGATGTTGGGCCAGTAGTCCATGGCTCCGGTGAACGCCAGCACCAATTCGTCCGGCGCGTACGGCGAGGCGCGCTGCGGGTCGGCCGCGAAGAACTGCGCGTCCACGCCGTTGCACAGAGGCTCGACGTTCGCCGCACTGTCCTGTGCCTGGGCCCGGAACAGTTCCGTCTCCTGCGGCGTGACGAAGAACGAACGCCGTGCACGCCGCGCGACGGCGCGCTCGAACGCCAGCAGACGCTCACCCTCGCGCCGGTAGAGCCACGACATCGGCCATGGCCGCGCTGCGGCGTACTGGGTCCACTTGGCCGAATCCAGATCCACGAAGTCCACCAGCATCGGCAGATCGGGCGGTGCGTACTGCGCCATGGCCGAGGAGAACACGACGGAGGCATCGACGGTCTCGGCGGCCAGCGTCTCGCGCACCCAGCGCGCAAGGCCAGCGTCGCGGTAGTACGCCAGCGTCAAAGCCTCGCCGCGCAGCAGCCCGGAAAGGCTGCGCAACCTGGCACGGCGCGGATGCAGCGGCGCCACATGCAGATCGGGGCAGATCGCGCGCAGCGCCGGCAGGTGCACTGCGTCCTGCGGATCGTCGATGAAAGTGGCCAGCAGCACGCGGTGCGAGCGCTGCAGGTGCCGCAGCAGGTGGTACGACCGCACCTTGTCGCCCTTGTTGGGCGGGTAAGGCATGCGGTGCACCAGGTACAGCAGCGTGGCCATGCAGTGTCAGCCCAGGTTGCGCACGATGTGCGGGCCGACGAAGTTGACCAACGCACGCGGCAGGCGCCGCCAGGTGCGGATGACGAACTGGTACTTGGCGTTCGATGGATTGTTCTGCGGCACCGCATCGCGCTTGTACAACTGGTACTCGTAGTGCAGCGGCTGCGGCTCGAATCCCCAGTTCTTCTTGAACGCGAAGGAGCCCGTGCCCTGCTTGCTGCGCCCGTAGTCGAACACGCGCGCGCCGCGGGCCGCCGCATGGCGCATCAGTTCCCAGTACTTGAAGTCGTTGGCGGCCAGGTCGCGCGCGGCCTCGTCGTCGCCGGCATAGTAAGGCAGCACCTCGTCGCGGAAGTAGAAGCTCAGCACGCTGCTGAGCGGGCGGCCTTCCGGCGAGGTGACGGTCAGCACCTCGCAGTCCTTGCCGAAGGTCGTCAGCAACGCCTGGAAGTAGCGCCTGGACATGGCCGGCGTGCCATGGCGGTGCACATTGTCGGCGTAGAGCGCGAAGAAGCGGTCGACGTTGGGATCGACCGTGCTCAGCAACCCGTTCTTGATGCCCTTGCGCACCATGGCGCGCTGCTTGCGCGGGATGGCGAGCATGTTGGCCTCGTCGTCGGCGACGATGCTCTTGCGGAACGTGACGTACAGGTCCTGCAAGGGCCAATCGGCATGCCGGCGCTGCACGTTGCGCAGCTCGAGGTGGTCGACATCCAGCCGGCGCGCCAGGCTCTGCGCCTCCTGCTCCAGCAGTTGCGCCGCCATGGGCTGGCTGGCCGCCACGCCACCGTAGACACCGAAGGGCAGGCTCACCAGCGCATTGCCGAACAAGCGGCTCTTGACGTGGCCCAGCGGCAGCACGCCCTGGATGGCACCGTTGTCCTCGGCGTAAAGGAAATGGCTGTCGTGCCGGAAGATGTCGCGCAGCAGGGTCTGCCAACCGGCACGGTGGAAGAAGCTGGCCTCTGGGCATTGGTGCACGAAGGCATCCCAATGCCGGGCGCCCTCCGCATCACCGGGCAGCAGTCGCTTGATGGTCAGCATCGGCGACTCAGGCGGGCGTGGCCGCGGGACGGAGGAAGATCTCGTCCATGCGCCCCCACTTGAAGTCGCCCATCAGGCGATCCAGCCGCGCCTCCATCCGGTCGATGTTCACGTAGTGGCGGAACCGCGCCTTGGCATCGATGCCCTCCACGCGCGGCTGCTCCGTGTCGATCTCCCAGGGGTGGAAGTAGAAGATCGCAGCCTCGCGGTCCTGCGCGTTCACACGGCGCAGCATCCAGCGCGACAGCCCGTAGGGGAGCAGGCGGAAGTAGCCGCCACCGCTGGACGGCAGGTTGCGCTGCAGCATGCGCAGCGTGGTCACCGGAATCTCCAGCAGGCCTTCGCGCACCGAATGCGCAAAGCGCGGTGCATCCGGCATGCCGTAGTGGTCGTGCTGGATCGGGTAGATGCTTGAGCTGTACTGGTAGCCGGCAGTCTGCAGGCAGTCGAACGCCCAAAGGTTGCGCGTGCCGATCGAGAAGCTGGGCGCACGGTAGCCCTGCACCGCCACGCCACCCAGGTCTTCCAGCAGTTGCTTGGCGCGCCGGATGTCGGCCAGGAACACCTGCTCGCTCTGGTCGCTGGCGCGCTCGTGGCCGTAGCCATGGCTGGCCAGCTCGTGGCCTTCGGCCACGATGCGGTGCACCAGCTGCGGATAGCGCTCGGCGATCCAGCCCAGCGTGAAGAACGTCGCCTTCGCGCCGTGGGCGGACAGCATGTCCAGGATGCGGTGCACATTGCGTTCGACGCGGCATTCGCGCGTCTCCCACTCGTCTCGGCGGATGTACGGCGCGAACGCCGAAACCTGGAAGTAGTCCTCGACGTCGATGGTCAGCGCATTGGTGATGGGCGCAGCAGTGGTCATGGCGTCTTGTCCTCTCCCCCGCGGCGCGCGGCCGCGGCAAGTTTCTTCAGCATCGCAAGCACCTCCAGGTTGATGCGCTCCAACCGGAGCAAGCTGCGTTCCAGGCGCTGCAGGCGGTCGCCATGCTGCTCCCGGTCCAAGTGGGAGATCTGCGCCTCCATTCCATCCAGCGCTTCCGGGTCGAACTGCAGGCTCCCCAGGTCGTCGCCGGTTGGCGCTGTCGACCAAGCGCCTTCCGATGGCGCCACGACCACCCGGGTCAGCCCCGATTCCTCGCGGATCTCCTGCGCGACAGCGCTCACATCTTCGGCGGTCAGTGTGTCCTTTTCATTCAAGAAGCCCAACAGCAGCAGCCGGTCGCAGATCGCGTTGATGCGCCGGGGGATCCCGCCGCTGGCGCCGAAGATCTCGACGAAGGCCTCGGACTCGAACTGTGGCCGCCCCGTGCCACCCGCGCACTTGAGCCGGTGCTCGATGTAGCCCTGCGTTTCTTCCTGGTCGAGCGGCCCGATGTGGCAGGCGGCAATCACGCGCTGGCGCAGTTGCTGCATCTGCGGATGCTGCAGGATGTCGCGGAACTCCGGCTGGCCGACCAGGAAGCTCTGCAGCAGCGCTTGGTTGCCGAACTGGAAGTTCGACAGCATGCGCAGCTCCTCCACCGCCGACTGCGTCAGGTTCTGCGCCTCGTCCACGATCAACAGGCAGCGCTTGCCCTGCACCGTCTGACCGACCAGGAAGGCCTCGAGGGCCATCAGCAGGTCGGCCTTGGTCGCGTCCTTGGTGCGCACGCCGAATGCAGCGGCCACCATGCGCAAGGTGTCTTCGGCCTCCAGCTGGGTGCTGACCACGTTGCCGGCGACGACCTTGCCCGGGTCGAGACTGTCCAGCAGGCCACGCACGATGGTGGTTTTCCCGGCGCCGATCTCGCCGGTGATGACGATGAACCCCTCGTTGCGCAGCACACCGTAGTCCAAGTAGGCCTTGGCACGCCGGTGCTGCTTGCTGGCGAAGTAAAAACTGGGATCGGGATTGAGCTGGAATGGTTTGCCGCTCAAGCCGTAATAGGCTTCATACATCAGTTAGAACTGGAAGCTGAGCCCGCCGTGCAGCGCGGATTCGGAGTAAGAGAACGCAGAGTTGCTCGACACCGAGCGACGCACGCCCACCGAGCCCGTGGTGTATTGCCCCAGGCGGGTCGACATGTTGATACCAAGCGAGCGGAGTTCGCTGCTTTGTGCCGTGGCGTTCTGCCCGCGCGCACGCGTCGTCGATGCGAGGATGTTGAGCGTGGACAGGGGCGTGAGCCGACGCGAGTACGTGATGCTGAATCCGTGCTGGCGCACGTAGCTGGAACTGCTCAGGTCGTCGTTGCCCGTATTGATCTGCGACAACCCACTCGTTTCCGATTGCGATGCCAGAAAACTCAGCGTATCGCGCACTCCGATCAACGTGAAGGAGGCATCCTGGCGCCGGGACAGGGACACGGCCGAAGTCAGGAAACCGAGATCGACGCGCGTGCTGCCGTTCAGGCCATTGGCCAAGAGGAAGGCATTGACCAGCTGCGCCCGTCGCGTTGCATCGGGCTCGATCGAGGCGAACTGAAAGAAATACAGGTCATACAGCGAGCCAAGGCCCACCGTACCGTTCTGATTCATCGTTGTGGTGTCGCGCGAGTCCGAGAACCGCCAGGCCGTCCGCGGCGTGCGGTGCTCGAAACTGACGGAATGGGCCTGGCCGAAGAATCGCCTCTCCAGCAATGCCGACAGATTCGTGCGATCGGAAATCGCCCACTGGACTTGTCCACCGAACGTGGTGTGCCCTTCCTTTTCCTGCGAGACGTAGTTGTTCGACTCCCACCCGGGAATCAAGGAGAAGGACAGTTGCGGGGTGAACGGATGGGTCAGAAAGGCCCGCACCCGGTCGGACGCGTAGGAACGACCGGAGGCATAGTCCTGGCGCTGGTGGTTGACGTCAAGGCTCCAGGCAATCACACGCTGCTGGTTGGAGCCCGTCAACTGCACCGACACATCGTCCATGTCGTAGTCGGCCGCGACCACGGAAGACTTCGCGCGAAAGATGCTCCGCGCGTAGCGCGCCTGGTACTGCGCCCAGTCTCCCAATTGCCCACGGACATAAGGCGAGAGCCGGTACATGGCGGCTTCGGTGCGGTTCGCGTTGTCGGTGAGATCACTGCCGGAACGGGTGCCGAATGCCGAAATCGTCTGCTGCGAGATGTTCCCGTTGAAGTCGAGAAAGGCGAAGTTCTCCGCCATCTCCAAACTGCCCGTGGCCTGCAGGGCATTCTGGTTTTGGTCGAGCGAGGAATTGCGGGCGTACACAAGACGTGTCAACGAATAGTCGACATTCGCCTTCAGGCGGTCTCCCTCGGCCGTGAAACGCAGGCCAGGCCGCACCGTCGTCACGATATCCGAGGCCCTGCCAGTCCCGCCCCCCGCCTGGACGTTGTCGGTCCACGTACTTTCGAGCGCGAGACTGGGAACAAAGGACATCAATCGCCGGTTGCCTTGGACGCCCTGCGCCGACGTCGATTCGCCCGCCATCTGCGACTGCGACGGTGCCGATGTCAGTTCATCGGGATTGCTCTGCCCCTGCGCCGCCGCTGCACTGCACAGACCTGCAAAGAACAGCGCGCCCACCGGCCGGCGCGTCTGCACGCCATCCACGACAAGAGACCGCATCCACAGCAGCATGCGGTCGACCCTAGCTGCCGTAGCCATAGCCATAGCCCTGGCCATAGCCACCGTAGCCGTAGCCTTCACCAGCGCCAGCCTTGGCCTGGTTGAGGACCATCATCTTCACCGGACACGACTCGATGGTCGCGAGTGCTTGTTGCACGTCGTTTCTCAGCGTCTTCTCTGCATGAACCACGATGACGATCTGGCCCATGTGCGTCGCGAGAACACGCGACTCCGTCGTCAACAGCAACGGCGGGGAATCAAAAATGATCACACGGTCCGAATACCGCCTGGCGATGTCGCCGATCAGCCTTGTCATGGCGTCGCTCGCCAACAGTTCCGTTGCCCGCGGATGGGGCGTTCCACTCGGCAGCAACGTCAGTTTGTCGATGTTCGTCTTCAGCATGACCTGAGAAAGATCAGCCTGGTCATCCACGAGCAGATCGAGCAACCCGCGGCTTGCAGGCAGCCCGAGCATCCGCAGGATCGATGGCCGGGCCACGTCGGCATCGACCAGCATGACAGTGTTGTTCAACTCGGTGGCAATGCTCATCGCCAAGTTCAAGGCATTGAAACTCTTCCCCTCTCCTGCGACCGCGCTCGTCACCATGATGAGGTTGCCGTTTGTCACAGCCACAGCACCCTTGCCCATCGCATTGGCAATGAGCGGGCGTTTGATGACGCGGTACTGGTCGGCAATCTGGGACCGGGGAGCGTTGGGGCTCACGAAGCCAGCCGCCGAGAGCGCGTCCAGATCGAGATGGACTTGCCGCGACACCACGGCAGGCCGCGCCGGCGGCGCAGGTGATGTGGGAACTGAGGCTGCGGCGACCTGCGCAGGCGCAGACGCAGACGCAGACGCAGACGCAGGATTCGGCGACACAACATCAGGCACCGCCACCCCTGCTTGCCGCAACTGTTCCAGCCGTCGCGATGCTTGTTCAATCAGACTGCTCATGCCAACCTCAAGCAGCCCTGCCGGCCACGACGACCATCAGGCCGACGCCCAATGCGAAACACGCGATCAAACCGGCAGACGCTGCTGCAAACTTGAAAAGATCCCGACGCTCCTTGCGCTTGGCCTCGTCGCTGATGACCAGGGTGACCACCCCCAGCAATGGCAAGGCCACTTCGTTGCGCAACGCATGCGCGTTGTGGAACACGGGCCGCAACTGGCTCAGGCCCAAGGCCGTTGCCACACCCGCGCCCAAAGCCGCAACCAACGCACCGATCAGCAACAGCGACCGGTTCGGCGCGACTGGCCGCTGCGACACCCGCGGCGGATCGATCAATCGGAAATCAGCCACGCCTGCCACGGAGTCCAGGTTTCCAGTCATGGATGCCGATTCACGCCGTGCGACCAGATCCTCGTAGTTCTTCTTGTTGATCGCGTAGTCGCGATTCAGCTGCGCAAACTCCGCTTCGATCTGGGGCGCCGTCTTGGCCTGGGCCTGGGCCCGCTCGTAGCGCGCGGAGAACTCGGCGACACGGGCACTCAAAGAAGCCACCTTGACCTCGGCTGCAGCGAGCAAGCGTCCCAGTTCCTGGACCACGGGATTGCTGGCCGAACCACCAACGGGGTCGGTCATGGCCACCTTCCGCAGTTCCTCGACATCCTTGCGTTTCTGGTCTTCCAGTTCCTTGATCGCGCGGCGTGTTGCAGCGACGTCGGGGTGCTGCTCCGTGAAGCGCTGCAGAAGTGTGTCCAGGTTGCGCTTCTGCTCTGTCAGCCTGGAATCGATCTCAGGCGTCGGGAACAGACGATCGGCATCCCCGATCTTCGCCGTCTTGACCATGGCGGCACGCTCGCTTTCAAGTTGACGCTTGGCCGAATCGCGCGCCCGTTCGGCCTCGACCAGATCGAGCTTGGCCTGGTTGTACTGCGATCCGAGTTCGCCAATGCGTGAAGCAACATCCGGCCCTGCCGACGACTGCATTTCAATGTTGCGCAGGCGAAAATCCTTGAGCCGCGCTTCGGCTTCTTCGAGACGGCCCTCGTACATGCGGATCTGTTCCGCAATGAACTTCTGCGCCGCGGCCGTGTCCTTGCGGGAATCACCCAGGCTGGACTCCACAAAAATCGAAACCAGCGACTGGACCACCTTTTGCGCACGGGCCGGCACAGGATCCTGGTACGTGATGGTGTATAGGTTGTCGCGGCCTACGCTTTGGATCTCCAACGTGCGCATGAGCGTATCGATCAGGCGCTCGCGGGCGGCCGGCGATTCGATATTGAGATCAAGGTCCGCCATCCGAACCAGCTTTTCCACATTGGGGCGGTTGATGAGCGTGCGGCTCAGCATCGTGACCTGCTGGTTGACGTTCGGTTGGATTGCAAGACCCGACATCAAGGGTTTGAGAATCGACTGCGTGTCGACGAAAATCCGCGCGGATGCTTCGTATCGGTCGGGGATTCGCAGCACCACGGCGGCGCCGATGATGGCAACGATCCATGCCGCCAATAGCCCCCACCAACGATGCTTCCAAGCCCCCTTGGCAAACGTGGAGAGCTGATTGATCAACTCGTTCATTGATCAGAACCAGCTTTGTGGAATGACAAGAATATCGCCTGGCTTCATTTCGACGTTGTGCGAGATGTCGCCACGCTTGATCAGATCACGCAAGCGCACCGAATACTGCTTGCCGCCTTCAGCTGTGCGCAAAATCGAAGCGCCATTGCCATCGGCAAAATCCGTGAGGCCACCGACGGCGATCATGACGTCCAGCAAAGTCATTTTCTGCTTGTATGGCAGGAACTGTGGGCGTGCGGCTTCGCCGACCACGCGAATCTGCTCGCTGTAAGGCCCGACAAATGCCGTCACGATCACGGTGACTACCGGATCGCGCACGAACTTGCCCAGCAATTGCTCGATTTCGCGCGCGACCTCCGTCGAATTTTTACCTTGGGCGACCAATTCATCCACCAATGGCGTGGAAACCTTGCCATCGGGCCGCACCGGAACAGTCAGAGACAATTCAGGGTTTCGCCAGACGATGATATTGAGCGAATCACCGGGGCCGATGATGTAGTTATAGTCGCCCGATGCCGCCAATACTGGAGCCGGGGGATATTTGTTGGAGGCACAGCCTGCCAAAACGATCGCCGCAAGAAAAAATCCAAGCTTGCTGATCAAGCCTCGAATCGCAGAATGATGAATTTTCAAGGCAAATCCCCTAGTATTCGGCAACAGTTCATCGAGCGGGGCACTATAGCGCACTTCCCCCAGCACGATTGCGACGTTCCGGCCAGCGGCCCGAGGGCCATGACCAGCGGCAAAGTCGTCGATTCTCTACCCACAACGCGGGCGATTCGCGCGACAAATGCACATAAAGTGGCCTGCATGTTGCGCCCGTTTCGGTTGCGCAACGATGCACAGGCTCAAACGCGGTAGTACCCGCGGTACCAGTCCACGAACTGGGAGACGCCCTGCGCGAGCGGAGTGGCTGGAACAACCCCCACCCAGTCGCCCAACGCCTGCACGTCGGCATAGGTGGCCAACACATCACCATCCTGCAGCGGGAGCAGCCGCTTCTCGGCCTTGCGGCCCAGTGCCTGCTCGATGCAACCGATGAAGTCCAGCAGAGGCACCGGATTGCGGTTGCCGATGTTGAACACGCGGTAGGGCGCATGGCTGGTGGCTGGGTTGGGATCCGCTGCGTCGAATGCGGCATCTGGACTGGCCGGACGGTCGAGCACCCGCACCACGCCATCCGCCACGTCGTCGACGTAGGTGAAGTCGCGCTGCATCTGGCCAAAGTTGTAGACCTCGATGGGTCGTTGCTCCAGGATGGCTTTGGTGAACAGGAACAACGCCATGTCGGGCCGGCCCCAAGGCCCGTAGACGGTGAAGAACCGCAGGCCGGTGGTGGGCAGCCCATAGAGGTGGCTGTAGGTGTGGGCCATCAACTCGTTGGCCTTCTTGGTGGCAGCGTACAGGCTCACGGGATGGTCCACCGCATCGGTCTCGGCAAACGGCATCTTGGTGTTGCCGCCGTAGACGCTGGAGCTCGACGCATAGACCAGATGCCGCACCTTGTGGTGGCGGCAGCCTTCCAGCACGTTGACGAAGCCGACAAGGTTGCTGTCCACGTAGGCGTGCGGGTTGCGCAGCGAGTAACGCACGCCGGCCTGCGCCGCCAGATGCACGACACCCTCAAAACCGTGCTGCGCGAACAGAGCCGCGATGCCGTCGCGGTCGGCCACATCCATGCGCACGAACTGGAACCCGGCCTGCCCCTCCAGCAGCCCCAGGCGACTTTCCTTGAGCGACACATCGTAGTAATCGTTGAGGTTGTCCAACCCGACCACCTCGTCGCCGCGCCCCAGCAGG
Source organism: Pseudorhodoferax sp. Leaf274 (assembly GCF_001422445.1). Lineage (GTDB taxonomy): Bacteria > Pseudomonadota > Gammaproteobacteria > Burkholderiales > Burkholderiaceae_C > Pseudorhodoferax. Next base: position 105,815 of record NZ_LMNA01000023.1, on the reverse strand, counting down.
CGTTGCGCCACGCTCATGCCGATGAAGCCCGCCGCCCCTGTCACCAGAATCTTCACTCCTTGCCCTCCAGCGCGTAGGCGCTTTCCAACTGCGCCTCGATGGCCTTCCACAGGGGCCGGATCATCAGGCGCAGCCCTGATTCCACGGAAGCAGCGTGGATCACGGATGGAACCCGCATCCCCCGGTGCTCGATCGGAGCGCCGATCGGCACGATCTTCACGCCCAGCTTGGCAAAGTGTTCGGCCAGCCGTGGCTCCGTCAGCGTGAAGAGGTATTCGATGTTGTGGCGCTGGGCAATCAGCACCGACGCCATGTACAGGCCGACCGGGATGTAAGGAAAGCGGGGCTGCTGCGCATCGCCGAAGTCGCTCACATCCAGGGCCACCTCCCTGTGCTCCTCGCCGCGCCGGCGCCGGAAGTCCGACAGCACCGCCAGCCGCGACACCTCGGCGATCCGGTCCCGCGGCAGGCGCGAAGGGTCGATCTGGTCCCGGAACAGGGATTGGCTGCACGATTTCTCGAACGGCAGCAAGGAGTCGGACGCATTCGGGTCGGTCAGGATGACGCGCGCGCAGCCCACCAGGCGCGGCGAAGCCTCCGCCGTGCGCATCAGGCAGTGCATCGACCGGACGTCATAGGCATCGGTTTCGCGCTGGTCCGGCCGCACCGGCTCGAACCCCAGTTCGCGCGCATAGACGTCATGGCGGATGAAGAAGACGTCGTTCTTTTCTTTCTCCTTCAGCGCTGGCGCAACGGAGAAGAAGCGGTTGAAGTTGTCGGCAAGGTTGAGTCTGGACATCGGAGGCTCCGTGGTGCTGGCGGCGGCAGACGCCGAGCATACCGACCGCCCCGTGCACGCGCACCGTGGCCACGGCCAAAACGACCAACTCGCTCGCAAAATGATGAGGTTCAACGACAACAGTGCTCGTTTACAGCACCAATTCGATCGGCGATGATGGTCCTGCCCTTCGGGCATTTGCTACATTTTGAGGCTATGGCTGCAGTCGACTCGGCAAAGAACCCTCCCACTGTGGCCCTGCCCGGACTTGGCAGGGCGCTGATCGCCGCGGGAAAGCTGGGCCAGAAAGCGGCCGAGGACATCTACCGCAAGGCGCAGAGCAGCCGGACCAGCTTCATTGCCGAGCTGACCGGCTCGGGTGCCGTGTCGCCGTTCGACCTGGCCCACACGATGTCGTCGGCATTCGGCGCACCGGTGCTCGACCTCGACGCGCTGGACCAGCAGCGCCTGCCCAAGGATCTGGTGGACGCGAAGATCTGCCACGCCTACCGGGTGGTGCCGCTGTCCAAGCGCGGCAACCGCCTGGCCGTGGCCACGGCCGATCCGTCCGACCAGGAGGCGGCCGAGAAGATCAAGTTCGCCACCCAGCTGGTGGTCGATTGGGTGATCGCCGAGTACGACAAGCTCTCGCGCATGCTGGAGTCCGGCGTGGGCCGCGTCGACACGACGATGCAGAACCTGATCGGCAGCGACTTCGAGTTCGACGAAGCCAGCGTTGCGGCCGCCACCGAGACCACCGACACCGCGCCGCAGTCCGAGGTCGAGGACGCCCCGGTCGTCAAGTTCCTGCACAAGATGCTGCTCGACGCGTTCGGCATGCGCGCATCCGACCTGCATTTCGAACCCTACGAGCACAACTACCGCGTGCGCTTTCGCATCGACGGCGAACTGCGCGAGATCGCCTCGCCGCCGGTGGCCATCAAGGACAAGCTGGCCTCGCGCATCAAGGTCATCTCGCGGCTGGACATCTCCGAGAAGCGCGTGCCGCAGGACGGCCGCATGAAGCTCAAGATCGGGCCGGACCGCGTGATCGATTTCCGCGTGAGCACGCTGCCCACGCTGTTCGGCGAGAAGATCGTCATCCGGATCCTGGACCCCAGCAGCGCCAAGCTGGGCATCGATGCACTGGGCTACGACCCGGAGGAGAAGGCGCGGCTGATGCATGCCATCGGCCGCCCCTACGGCATGATCCTGGTCACCGGCCCCACGGGCTCGGGCAAGACCGTGTCGCTGTACACCTGCCTGAACCTGCTGAACAAGCCCGGCGTCAACATCGCCACGGCGGAAGACCCGTCGGAAATCAACCTTCCGGGCGTCAACCAGGTCAACGTCAACGAGAAAGCCGGGCTCACCTTCGCGGCTGCGCTGAAGTCCTTTCTGCGGCAGGACCCCGACATCATCATGGTCGGCGAAATCCGCGACCTGGAAACGGCCGACATCGCGATCAAGGCCGCGCAGACCGGCCATCTGGTGCTGTCCACGCTGCACACCAACGATGCGCCCACCACGCTCACGCGCATGCGCAACATGGGCATCGCACCGTTCAACATCGCCTCCAGCGTGATCCTGATCACCGCCCAGCGGCTGGCACGCCGCCTGTGCAACAACTGCAGGCAGCCCATCGACATCCCGCGCGAGACGCTGCTGCAGTCGGGCTTCGAGGAAAAGGACCTGGACGGCAGCTGGAAGCCCTACCACCCGGTGGGCTGCAGCCAGTGCAACAACGGCTACAAGGGTCGCGTCGGCATCTACCAGGTCATGCCGATCAGCGAGGAGATCCAGCAGATCATCCTGTCCGACGGCAGTGCGCTGGACATCGACCGGCAGGCCAAGCGCGAGGGCGTGCGTTCGTTGCGGCAATCGGGCCTGCACAAGGTCAGGCAAGGCATCACCTCGCTCGAGGAAGTGCTCGCCGTGAGCAACGAATAAGCACGTCCACCGCCGAGAGGATCTATGGCCACCGCTGCTTCCAGGGACGTCAAGGAGTTTGTCTTCGAGTGGGAAGGCAAGGACCGCAATGGCAAGCAGGTTCGCGGCGAGACCCGCGCTGCCGGCGAGAACCAGGTGCAGGCCTCGCTGCGCCGCCAGGGCGTGTTCCCTACCAAGATCAAGAAGCGCCGCATGCGCGGCGGCAAGTCCATCAAGCCCAAGGACATCGCGATCTTCACCCGCCAGCTCGCCACCATGATGAAGGCCGGCGTACCGCTGCTGCAGGCTTTTGACATCGTCGGCCGCGGCAACGCCAACGCCAACGTGACCAAGCTGCTGAACGACGTGCGCATGGACGTGGAAACCGGCAGTTCGCTCAGCGGGGCGTTCCGCAAGTTCCCGCTGTACTTCGACAGCCTGTACTGCAACCTCGTGGAAGCCGGTGAGGCCGCCGGCATCCTGGAGGCGCTGCTGGACCGGCTGGCGACCTACATGGAGAAGACCGAGGCGATCAAGTCGAAGATCAAGTCGGCGTTGATGTACCCGATCTCGGTGGTGGTGGTCGCCTTCATCGTCGTCTCCGTCATCATGATCTTCGTGATCCCGGCGTTCAAGGAGGTGTTCAGCTCCTTCGGCGCCGACCTGCCGGCGCCCACGCTGCTGGTGATCGCCATCAGCGAGTTCTTCGTCTCGTACTGGTGGCTGATCTTCGGCGGCATCGGCGGTGGCCTGTACTTCTTCATGCAGGCCTGGAGGCGCAACGAGCGCGTGCAGCAGGTCATGGACCGGCTGCTGCTGAAGGCGCCCGTCTTCGGCGTGCTGATCGAGAAATCGTGCATCGCGCGCTGGACGCGCACGCTGGCCACGATGTTCGCGGCCGGCGTGCCGCTGGTGGAGGCACTGGATTCCGTCGGCGGCGCCTCGGGCAACTCGGTCTACGCCGTGGCCACCGAGAAGATCCAGCAGGAAGTCTCGGTCGGCACCAGCCTGACCGCGGCCATGACCAACGCCAAGGTGTTCCCCAGCATGGTGCTGCAGATGTGCGCCATCGGCGAGGAATCGGGCTCCATCGACCACATGCTCGGCAAGGCCGCCGACTTCTACGAAGAAGAGGTGGACGACATGGTGGCCGGCCTGTCCAGCCTCATGGAGCCCATCATCATCGTGTTCCTGGGCGGGCTGATCGGCGGCATCGTGATCGCGATGTATTTGCCGATCTTCAAGCTCGGCCAAGTCGTCTGATGCCGGGTCTCGCCTGGCTGGACGCCGCGGTCGGCGGCGTCCTGGGATTGCTCATCGGCAGCTTCCTGAATGTCGTGGTCTACCGGGTGCCGGCCATGATGTACCGCGGCTGGCTGCGCGAGTCGGCCGACAACCTGATGGCGGCCGACCCCACGATGGGCGTGCCCACCTCGCTGTGGGACCTGGTGTTCGGCGGCAAGGCCGCGCCGCCCGCACACCTGTACGCCAGCGCCGAGGCGGCCGGCAAGGCGCTCGACCAACTGGCGCCGCTGGACCTGGTGCGCCCGCGCTCGCGCTGCCGTGCCTGCGGCCATGCCGTGCGCTGGTACGAAAACCTGCCCGTGCTGAGCTGGCTCGCCTTGCGCGGCGCCTGCTCCAGCTGCGGCACGCGCATCGGGTGGCGCTATCCGCTGGTCGAGCTGGCGACCGGTGCCCTCTTCGCGCTGTGCGCCTGGCGCTGGGGGCTGGGCCCGGTGGCCGCGGCCTGGGCCCTCTTCGCCGCCCTGCTGCTGTGCCAGTTCCTGATCGACCTGGACACGCAGCTGCTGCCCGATTCCCTCAACTACATGCTGCTGTGGGCCGGCCTGCTGGCCAGCGTCCTGGGCTGGACCATCCCGCTGTCGGCCGCGGTCTGGGGCGCGGCCGCCGGCTACTTGGTGCTTTGGGGCTTCTTCCATGCCTATCGCCTGCTCACGGGCAAGGAAGGGATGGGCTATGGCGACTTCAAGCTGCTCGCCGCACTGGGCGCGTGGCTGGGCGCCGACCACCTGCTGGCCATTCTGCTGCTGTCGTCCATCGTCGGCGCACTGCTGGGCGGGGCGCTGCTGTTGCGCGGGCGGCTGGCGCACAAGGACGTGCCCATCGCGTTCGGCCCCTTCCTGGCCGGCGCCGGCCTGCTGTGCCTGGTGCTGGGGCCGGACCAGGTGCGGCACCTCGCGCCGTTCGCCTTTCCCTGGGGATGACATGAAGACCCTGGGGCTGACCGGCGGCATCGGCAGTGGCAAGAGCACGGTCTCCGCCATGCTGGTCGAACGCGGGGCCGCGCTGATCGATGCCGATGCCAATGCCCGCAGCGTCACGGCGCCCGGCGGAGCGGCGATCGAAGCCATCCGCGCACAGTTCGGCGACGCACTGATCGCACCCGATGGTGCGCTCGACCGCGCCCGCATGCGCGAACTCGCGTTCCGCGATCCGGCGGCCAAACGCCGGCTCGAGGCCATCGTCCATCCCCTCGTGGGCGAGCTGGGCCGCCAGCAGCTGGAGGTGGCCCGCCGTGCCGGCCACGGCTGCGTGGTGTACGACATTCCGCTGCTGGTCGAATCCGGCCGCTGGCGCGCCCTGCTCGATGCGGTGCTCGTGGTCGATTGCCGGCCCGAGACGCAAGTCGCACGGGTGATGGCCCGCAGCGGCCTGACCGAGGAGGCCGTGCGCGCCATCATCGCCGCGCAGGCGCCGCGCGTGCTGCGGCTGGCCGCGGCGGACACGGTCATTTACAACGACGGCATTTCCCTGGACGCGCTGCGGATTGCCGTCCATCGGTTCGCGCTGGCCTTCGGGCTATGATCGGCCGCGAACGGAAGTCCAGAGCGTGATCCTTTACGAGTACCCCTTCAACGAACGCGTCCGCACGTATCTGCGCCTGGAGCATCTGTTTCGCCGGCTGGTCGAACTGATGCCGCGCGAACACCCGGTCGACCACCATTTCGCGCTCGTCACGCTGTTCGAGATCATGGACGTGGCGGCCCGCGCCGACCTCAAGTCCGATGTGCTCAAGGACCTGGAGCGCCACAAGAGCCAGTTGGCCGGCTACCGCGAGAACCCCGCCATCGACCAGCGCGTGCTGGAAGACGTGATCGGGCAACTGGAGCAATGCTTCACCGCCCTGCACGAGCAGCCCGGCAAGGCAGGCCAGCCGCTGACCGAGAACGACTGGCTCATGAGCCTGCGCAGCCGCGTGAGCATCCCCGGGGGCACCTGCGGCTTCGACCTGCCGGCCTACTACGCCTGGCAGCACAAGGATGCCAACGTGCGCCGCCAGGCCATCGGCGAATGGAGCACCACGCTGGCGCCGCTGGCCGAGTCCATCCAGCACCTGCTCAAGATGCTGCGCGACTCCGGTGCGCCGCAGAAGGTCATGGCGCTGGCGGGCCAGTTCCAGCAGAACCTGCCCCAGGGCCGCACCTACAACCTGATGCGCCTGCGCATCGATCCGGCCCTGGACCTGGTGCCCGAGATCAGCGGCAACCGGCTCATGGTCTCGGTGCGGCTGATGCGCCAGGGTGAAGACTCCAAGCTGCACCAAGTCAGCGACGATGCGGCCTTCGAAGTCGCTCTGTGCGCCTGACACCATGGCGGCAGAAGCATCGGCACGCTGGGTGACCTGCCCGACCTGCAAGGGCAAGAGCCTGTACGCGCCCAGCAATGCATTCCGGCCGTTCTGCAGCGAGCGCTGCAAGAACCTGGACTTCGGCGCCTGGGCCAGCGAGAGCTTCGCGGTACCCGACCCCACGCCGCCGGACGACCAGCCCTTCGGCGATCCGCGGCTGCAGTGAGCCTAGGCGCAGGTTGCGCCGTTGAAACCGCGTTCTGCCGCAAGCCAGTCGAGCACCGGCAGGGCGCCTGGCAGCACGGGGGTCACGCGCACCGGCAGATCGGCCCAGGCGAAGCGCTGGCCCTCGCGCATGTCCAACTGCCCGCCCCATTCACGCACCTTGCAGAAGTTCAGGCGCACCAGCGCGTGCGGATAGTCCACGAGCTCCACGCGCCAGGGCTCGGCCGCGCCGGTCACGATGCCGATCTCTTCCTGCAGTTCGCGCCGCAACGCCTGCTCCACGGTCTCGCCGGCCTCCAGCTTGCCGCCTGGAAACTCCCAGTAGCCGGCATAGACCTTGCCCTCGGGGCGCGAGGTCAGCAGGAAGCGGCCCTGCGCATCGAGCAGCACGCCCACGGCCACGTCGACGGCCTTGCGGTCAGGCCCGCCCTCGCGCGGCCGGTCGCCGTCCGCCACCAAGGTCCTGCTCATGCCGTGGCGCGCCGGCCCGCGTAGTCGCGCGCGAACTGGTAGGCCACGCGGCCGCTGCGCGAAGCGCGTTCGAGCGCCCAGACCAGGGCCTCGGGCCGCGCCGCCTCGACCGCCGCATCCGACAGGCCGAACGAGCGCAACCACTGCGCAACGATGACGAGGTACTCGTCCTGCGTGAAAGGATAGAAGCTGACCCACAGGCCGAAGCGTTCGGACAGCGAGATCTTTTCCTCGACCACCTCGCCCGGATGCAGCTCGCCGTCGTCCGTGTGCTTGTACGTGAGGTTTTCCTTCATGTACTCGGGCAGCAGGTGGCGGCGGTTGCTGGTGGAATAGATCAGCACGTTGGGCGTGGACGCGGCCACCGAACCGTCCAGGATGGACTTCAGCGCCTTGTAGCCCGGCTCGCCGTCCTCGAAGGACAGGTCGTCGCAGAAGATGATGAACTTCTCGGGCCGCTGGGCCACGACCTCGACGATGTCGGGCAGGTCCACGAGGTCGGCCTTGTCGACCTCGATCAGGCGCAGGCCGCGCGGCGCGTACTCGTTGAGGCAGGCACGGATCAGCGAGGACTTGCCCGTTCCCCGCGCACCGGTCAGCAGCACGTTGTTGGCGGGCTTGCCCTCGACGAACTGCAGCGTGTTGCGCTGGATCTTTTCCTTCTGCCCGTCGATCTCCTGCAGGTCCGCCAACGCCATGCGGCCGATGTGGCGCACCGGCTCCAGCAGCGCATGGCCGGAGCTGCGCTTGCGGTAGCGGTAGGCGATGGAGGCAGACCAGTCGGGCTCGGACAGCGGCGCCGGCAGCACCCGCTCGATGCGGGCCATGAGCTGCTCGGCCCGCGCGAGCATGCGTTCGAACTGTTCGTTCATGCGGTCAGGAACGGTAGTCGGCGTTGATGCTCACGTAGTCGTGGCTCAGGTCGCAGGTCCAGACCGTGTCGACGGCCTCGCCGCGGCCCAGGCCGACGCGGATCGTGATCTCGCTCTGCTTCATCACGCGCTGGCCGTCCTCCTCGCGGTATTCGGCCCGGCGGCCGCCGCGCGTGACCACGTGCACGTCGTCCAGGTGCAGCTCGATCAGCGTCTGGTCCAGGTCATGGATGCCGGCGTAGCCCACCGCCGCCAGGATGCGGCCCAGGTTCGGGTCGCTCGCGAAGAAGGCCGTCTTGACCAGCGGCGAATGCGCGATGGCATATGCGGCGAGGCGGCACTCCTCGGCCGTCTTGCCGCCTTCGACACGGATGGTGATGAACTTGGTCGCGCCCTCGCCGTCGCGCACGATGGCCTGGGCGAGCTTCTGCGCCACGTCCAGCAGGCCTGCGCGCAATGCGCGTCCGTCCGGCGTGTCCCAGGACTCGATGACCGGATGCGCGGCCTTCTGCGTCGCGATCACGACGAAGGAATCGTTGGTGGAGGTGTCGCCGTCGATGGTGACGCGGTTGAACGACGCATCGGCCAGGTCCTTGGCCAGTGCCTGCATCAGCGCCGGCGCGATCTTCGCGTCGGTCGCCAGGTAGCCCAGCATGGTCGCCATGTTGGGGCGGATCATGCCCGCGCCCTTGCTGATGCCGGTGATGGCCACCTGGACGCCCGAGAGTGTCACCTGCGTGCTGAAGGCCTTGGGCACGGTGTCCGTGGTCATGATGCCTTCGGCGGCGCGCGCCCAGTGGTCGGCCTTCGCATCGGCCAGCGCAGCGGGCAGGCCCGCGATGATGCGCTCGCTGGGCAGCGGCTCCATGATCACGCCGGTGGAGAAGGGCAGGATCTGCTCGGGCGCCACCTCCAGCTCCTGGGCCAGCGCCACGCAGGTGGCCTGGGCGCGCGCCAGGCCGTCGTCGCCGGTGCCGGCATTGGCGTTGCCGGTGTTGACCAGGATCGCGCGGATGCCATGGCCGGCCGCGAGGTGCTTGCGGCAGATCTGCACCGGCGCGGCGCAGAAGCGGTTCTGCGTGAACACGCCGGCCACGGCCGCGCCTTCGTCGAGCAGCACGACCGTCAGGTCCTTGCGGTGGGCCTTGCGCACGCCGGCTTCGGCGACGCCGATGCGCACGCCGGCGACGGCGTGCAGGTCTGCGGGGTTCGGGGGGGAGAGATGGACGGGCATGGAATTCCTTCTATCGGCGTCTTATGCCAGCTTCCCGTGACACTGCTTGAACTTCTTGCCGCTGCCGCAGGGGCAAGGGTCGTTGCGGCCCACGCGCTGGCCGTCGAACGCGAGCGCGTTGCCGCCGGCAGCCTGGGCTTCGGCGCGCACCTCGACCTCGCCGGTCTCGGTGGGCGCGGTGTAGGTCACGTTGGCCACCTGCTCGCTGCGCTGCTCCAGGTCCTGCGCGGCCTGGCCGGCCTCTTCGCTGGACTGGATGCGCACCGTCATGAGCAGCTTGGTGACGTTGTTCTTGACGGCGTCCAGCATCTGGCCGAACAGCTCGAAGGCCTCGCGCTTGTACTCCTGCTTGGGCTGCTTCTGCGCATAGCCGCGCAGGTGGATGCCCTGGCGCAGGTAGTCCAGCGACGAGAGGTGCTCGCGCCAGTGCTGGTCCATGCTCTGCAGCAGCACCATGCGCTCGAACTGCGTGAACTGCTCGCCGCCAACCAGCGCCACCTTGGCGGCGAAGGCCTCGTCGGCCGCGGCGACGACCTTCTCGACGATGTCGTCGTCGGTGATGTCGTTGGCCGCCTCGACGGCGGCCTGCAGCGGCACCTGCAGCTGCCAGTCATCGGCCAGCGTCTTTTCCAGGCCCGGCAGGTCCCACTGCTCCTCGACCGACTCGGCCGGCACGAACTGGCGCACCAGGTCGGTGAAGCAACCGTGGCGCAGGCCCCTGATCTGCTCGGTCAGGTCGGCCGCGTCCAGGATTTCGTTGCGCTGGGTGTAGATGACCTTGCGCTGGTCGTTGGCGACGTCGTCGTACTCCAGCAGCTGCTTGCGCATGTCGAAGTTGCGCGCCTCGACCTTGCGCTGCGCGCTCTCGATGCTGCGCGTGACGATGCCCGCCTCGATGGCCTCGCCCTCGGGCATCTTGAGCCGGTCCATGATGGCCTTGACGCGGTCGCCCGCGAAGATGCGCATCAGCGGGTCGTCCAGGCTCAGGTAGAAGCGCGAGGAGCCCGGATCGCCCTGGCGGCCCGAGCGGCCGCGCAGCTGGTTGTCGATGCGGCGCGACTCGTGGCGTTCGGTGGCGATGATGCGCAGCCCGCCCAGCGCCTTGACCTGTTCATGGTCCTGCTCCCACTGCGCGCGTGCCTTCGCTTCCTCGGCCTGCAGCGCGGCTGCGTCCTTGCCCGGATTGGCGGCGTGCACGGCCTCGATGGCCTTTTCCAGGTTGCCGCCCAGCACGATGTCGGTGCCGCGGCCTGCCATGTTGGTGGCGATGGTAATCATCTTGGCCCGGCCGGCCTGGGCCACGATGTCGGCCTCGCGCGCATGCTGCTTGGCGTTGAGCACCTGGTGCGGCAACTTGGCCTGGATCAGCAGCTGGTCGATGATCTCGGAGTTCTCGATCGAGGTCGTGCCCACCAGCACGGGCTGGCCGCGCTCGTAGCATTCGCGGATGTCGGCGATGGCCGCGTCGTACTTTTCCTTGGTGGTCTTGTAGACGCGGTCGAGCTGGTCCTCGCGCCGGTTCACGCGGTTCGGCGGGATCAGCGTGGTCTCCAGGCCGTAGATCGACTGGAACTCGAAGGCTTCCGTATCGGCCGTGCCGGTCATGCCGGCCAGCTTGGCGTACAGCCGGAAGTAGTTCTGGAAGGTGATCGAGGCCATGGTCTGGTTCTCGGGCTGGATCGCCACGCCTTCCTTGGCTTCCACGGCCTGGTGCAGGCCGTCGCTCCAGCGCCGCCCGCTCATCAGGCGGCCCGTGAACTCGTCCACGATCACGACCTCGCCGTCCTGCACCACGTAGTGCTGGTCGCGGTGGTAGATGTGCTGGGCCCTGAGCGCCGCGTTCAGGTGGTGCATCAGCGTGATGTTGGCCGGGTCGTACAGCGAGGCGCCCTCGGGGATCAGGCCCAGGCTGGACAGGATGCGCTCGGCGTTCTCGTGGCCCTGCTCGGTCAGGAACACCTGGTGCGACTTCTCGTCCACGGTGAAGTCGCCGGGCTTGGTCACGCCTTCGCCGGTGCGCGGGTCGGCCTCGCCCTCCTGGCGCGTCAGCGTCGGCACGGCCTTGTGGATGGCCAGGTACAGCTGGGTGTGGTCTTCGGCCTGGCCGCTGATGATCAGCGGGGTGCGCGCCTCGTCGATCAGGATGGAGTCCACCTCGTCGACGATGGCGTAGTTCAGGCCGCGCTGCACGCGGTCGCGCACCTCGTAGACCATGTTGTCGCGCAGGTAGTCGAAGCCGTACTCGTTGTTCGTGCCGTAGGTGATGTCGGCGGCGTAGGCGGCCTGCTTCTCCTCACGCGGCATCTGCGGCAGGTTGATGCCGACCGTCAGGCCCAGGAAGTTGTACAGGCGGCCCATCCATTGCGCGTCGCGGTTGGCCAGGTAGTCGTTGACCGTGACCACGTGCACACCCTTGCCCGACAGCGCATTGAGGTAGACCGGCAGCGTGGCCGTCAGCGTCTTGCCCTCGCCCGTGCGCATCTCGGAGATCTTGCCCATGTGCAGGGCCATGCCGCCCAGCAGCTGCACGTCGAAGTGGCGCATCTTCATGATGCGCTTGGAGCCCTCGCGCACCACCGCGAAGGCCTCCACCAGCAGCGAATCCAGCGTGGCGCCGCCGGCCACGCGGTCCTTGAACTCCTGGGTCTTGGCGCGCAGCTCGTCGTCGGAGAGCTTCTCCAACTGGGATTCCAGCGCATTGATCGCCTGCACCGACTTGCGGTATTGCTTCAGCAGCCGTTCGTTGCGGCTACCGAAAATCTTGGTCAGGAAATTGATGGTCATGAATACGAGATCGCCCGCCTCCGCCCAGCTTGGCGCGGTGGCATGGCGACCGAAATCCCTTGAAATCGGTGGAATCCGGAAATGGCGGCAGGGCGCGGTTGGCCCGGGGCCTGGCGCGTGCCAAACCGGCGATTTTATGCCGGGCGTCCTGCGGCGCTGGTGACCCCGATAATCTCCCGGCCATGCATGCCCCACGCCGTTCGTTCACCTTGCAGCAAGCCGTTGCCGATTCACAGCCGCTGGCGCGGCTGTCGGCCCTGGTGCGCGAGTCGGCCGACCGCCTGGCAGCCGTGCAGCAACTGATCCCGGCGCCCATGCGCGCCGCCATCCGCCCCGGCCCCATCGACGAGAACGGCTGGTGCCTGCTGGTGGACAACAGCGCCGCGGCGGCCAAGCTGCGGCACCTGGCGCCGCTTCTGCAGTCCGCGCTGCGCACCCGCGGCTGGGACGTGGTGGCGATCCGCGTGAAGATCCAGAAGCGTCTTTAGGCCAGGTCGGCGCGGGCCAGCAGATCGGCGTCGGCCAGCGCCTGGCCCAGCGGTCCGTCGTAGGCCAGGCTCCCATCGGCCAGCACCAGCGCCCGCGCGCCCAGTTGCGGCGCGCTGGCCAGTTGGTGGGTGCTGGTGATGACCGTGGCCGGGCTCTGCGCCAGCCAGTCCAGCAGCCAGCGCGCGGTGCGTGGGTCCAGATGGGCCAGCGGCTCGTCCAGCAACAGCAGTTTCGGCTCCATGACCAGCACGCAGGCCAGCGCCAGCCGCTGCTTCTCGCCGCCCGAGAGCAGGAAGGGCGGCCGGTCCAGCAGATGGGCGATGCGCAGGCGCGCCGCCCAGTCGGCGATGCGGGCCTCGGCGTCAGGCAGGCCCAGGCGGCGCGGGCCGTAGCCGATCTCGTCGCGCACGGTGGGGTTGAACAGCATGGTCTCGGGATGCTGGAACAAGAGGCCCACCTCGCGCCGAAAGCGCCGTGCCCAGTCGGTGCGCCGGGCCCGCGCGGCCGTCACCACGTCGCCGTCGTAGCGGTACTGGCCCGCCGTGGCATACACCAGTGCGTCGAGCAGCTGCAGCAGCGTGGACTTGCCGCCGCCGTTGGCACCCAGCAGCACCAGCTTCTCGCCGGGCTGCACGCACAGCGAGAGGCCGGCCCAGACCGGTGCGGCATCCGGCCAGCCGAACGCCGCCCGCTCCAGCTCAATCATCGAAGCCGCCGCGCGCCCGCACGGCCATGGCCGAAGCCTGGGCACCGGCCACGGCGTGGTCCAGCAGGTGGCTGGCCGTGGCCGCACCATGCCGCGCACGCGCACGCAGGCCGCCGGCGCCGGCCGTGCGGCTGCGAAAGGCCAGGCCGTGCGCACGCACCAGGCGCGCGAACACCAGGGCCTGCCCGGCCGCCAGCGTGGCCAGGAACTGCAGCGTGGGCGCAAAGGCCAAGGCCTGCAGCACGTTGACGCGCGCCACCAGCCCCAGGCCCAGCAGCACCAGCAGCAGCACGCGCAGGTTCATCACCAGCAGCGGTTCGGCCAGTGGCGCCAGCGGCCGCCCCTGCAGCCACACCTGCAACAGCCAGCCGCCGCTGACGGCCAGGTTGAAGGCCAGCACCGCCACAACGCAGCGGCGCAACAGCCGCCAGCGCTGCGGGCCGGCCAGCCCTAGCGCCAGCACCAGGCCGATGGCCAGTGCGCGCGCGTCGTGCACCAGGCCCACGCCCAGCACCGCCAGCAGGTAGGCACCGAGCCAGCGCGCCGACGTCATGCGAAGCGCCAGCGCCGCGCCTTGGCGGCACGCCAGACCAGCAGCGTCAGCGCAGCCTCGGCCAGGCCCAGCAGCGCGTGCGGCACCAGCACGGCCGGCAGCACCACCGACGGGCCGAACGGAAAGAACAGCGGCGTGCCGTCGGCGCGCCGGGCCAGCCAGGGCTGCAGGCCCAGCACCAGGGCCACCAGGGCCGCCGAAACCATGACTGCGCACCAGGCCGCCAGCAGCACGGCCGCATCCTCGTGCCAGCCGCGCAGCGCGCGGAACACGGCCAGCGCCACCAGCGCACCGGCACCGCCGATGGCCAACGCATTGACGGGCAGCGCCGTGATGCCGCCGGCACCGAACAGCAGCGACTGCAGCAGCAGCACCAGGCTGTAGGCCAGGAAGGCCAGCCGCGCGCCGAACAGCAGCGCCAGCAGGGCCACGCCCACGGCATGGACCGAGGTGCCGCCAGGCAGTGGCAGCATCACCAGGCCCATGGCGTAGACCAGCGCGGTGACGGCAGCCAGGCGGGGCACCAGTGCCTCGTCCAGCCGCTCGCGCAGGCCGCGGCCGGCGGCCCACCAGGCCACGGCCGCAACGGCATAGGCCGGCAGGTAGGTTTGCGGCGACAGGAAGCCGTCGGGAATGTGCATCAGGCCCGCCTGCTGCGCAGCAGCCGCTTCGCCAGCGCGCCCAGCCCGAGGATCAGGCCCGCACCGAGCGCCACGCGCGCCCAGCCCGGCTCGGCCGGTGGCGGGGCAGGCGCCGCGTTGTCGTGCAGCGCGAACGCGAGCGCCGTGTCGATGCCGTGGCCGTCGACCGAGAACGCCCGCAGCCGCCAGCCCTCGGCGGCGCCCGCGGCACCCGGCAGGAGCACCAGACGGCCCTGCGCATCGGTGAGGCCGGACTGCACGGGCTCGGTGCCCTTGCCGCGGAACAACTCGTAGCGCTCGAATGCGAACGGCTCGCCATCGGTGAAATGCAGCGACACCACCACCGCCTCGCCCACGCGGACCTCGTGCCGCAACGCATGCGCAGATGCCCCGCCCGCCAGCGCCCAGACCGCCAGGGCAAGGATGCAGGCTCGCCAGCCGTGCATGGGTCAGCGCGCCCCGGGCACTGCAGCGCCGCAGGCCCCTGCCCTACCGCCAAAGCGGGCGTAAGAAGAATTTCTCATCTGGCTTATTTTTTCAGAAACCGGGCCGCATGCCAGGGCGGCTGCGCAAATTCCCTGCCCCGGCTTGCCCGCGTCGGCAGCAATGCCAAAGCCCGCCATGCGGCCGGCCTGCGCAGGACCCCATAGTAGGATCGCGCTCCTTTTTTCCCGTCCCAGCCGCCCGGCGCACCTGCAATCCATGACGCTTCCGACGACCTCCCTGGACAAAGCCAAGATCAAGTTCCTGCTGCTGGAGGGCATCCACCCCTCCGCCATCGAACTGCTGCGCGCCGCCGGCTACAGCCAGATCGAAGCGCTGCCCTCGGCACTGCCGGACGAGGAACTCCAGCGCAAGATCGCCGACGTGCATTTCCTGGGCATCCGCTCGCGCACGCAGCTGACCGAAGCGGTGCTCCAGCACGCCCACAAGCTCGCCGCCGTGGGGTGCTTTTGCATCGGCACCAACCAGGTCGACCTGGCGGCCGCGCGCGAGCGTGGCATCGCGGTGTTCAACGCGCCCTACTCCAACACGCGCTCGGTGGCCGAGCTCGTGATCGCCGAGGCCATCCTGCTGCTGCGCGGCGTGCCGGCCAAGAACGCGTCCGCACACCGCGGCGGCTGGCTCAAGACGGCCGAGAACTCCTACGAGATCCGCAGCAAGACGCTGGGCGTGGTGGGCTACGGCGCCATCGGCACGCAGCTGTCGGTGCTGGCCGAGGGCCTGGGCATGCACGTCGTGTTCCACGACATCGTGGCCAAGCTGCCGCTGGGCAATGCGCGCCAGGTGGGCCTGAGCGAGCTGCTGGCGACCAGCGACATCGTCAGCCTGCACGTGCCCGAGACGGCGTCCACGCAGTGGATGATGGGCGCGGCCCAGATCGCGGCCATGAAGCCGGGCGCCATCCTGATCAACGCATCGCGCGGCACTGTGGTGGAGATCGAGCCGCTGGCCGAGGCCGTGAAGGCCGGCAAGCTGCTGGGCGCGGCCATCGACGTGTTCCCGGTGGAGCCGCGCGGCAACAAGGACGAGTTCCTGTCGCCGCTGCGCGGGCTGGACAACGTGATCCTGACGCCGCACATCGGCGGCTCGACCATGGAGGCCCAGGCCAACATCGGCATCGAGGTGGCGGAGAAGCTGGTGCGCTACAGCGACACGGGCGCCACCACGTCGTCGGTGAACTTCCCCGAGGTTTCGCTGCCTTCGCACCCGGGCAAGCACCGGCTGCTGCACGTGCACCAGAACCGGCCGGGCGTCCTGTCGGACATCAACCGCATCTTTTCCGACAACCAGATCAACATCTCGGCGCAGTACCTGCAGACCAACGAGAAGATCGGCTATGTGGTGATCGACCTGGATGCCGGCTCGTCCGAACGCGCGCTCGAGAAGCTGGCCCAGGTGCCGGGCACGATCCGCTCGCGCCTGCTGTTCTGAAGCGTCGCTGCGCTTCAGCGCGGCCGCATGAGCAGCGGCCGCAGCTTGTGCAGGTCGCGCCACAGCGGCGGCAGCGAGATCGTGAGCAGCAGCGCGGCCAGCGGCACCACGCAGACGAAGCCCAGGTGCGTGAAGCCCAGCGCGCCGGCCATGCCGCCAAGCACGAAGCCGGCCAGCAGGCCCCCCGTGAGCCGCAGCTTGGCACGGTCGTGGCGCACCGGGCGGTGCGCGGACGGCGCACGGTTGACATACAGCATCTTGCCCAGCTCCATGCCCAGGTCGGTCACATTGCCCGTCATGTGCGTGGTGCGCACGCGGCCGCCCGAGGCCTTGGAGCTGACGGCGTTCTGCAGGCCCATGATGAAGGACAGCAGCAGCACCGTGAGCGGCACGGTGAACGGCGTCTCCCAGCCCAGCGTGATGGCGCCCATCAGGCCGAACGGGAACATCAGCAGCGCCTCGCACAGCAGCGGCAGCGCGTAGATGCTGTCCAGCCGGTGCTGGCGGCCCCAGTTGACCAGCACGGCGGTGGCCGCCGCGCCCGCGATGAAGGCCAGCAGCGCGCCGAGCGCCGTGAGCACCAGCCCGACCTGGCCCAGCGCCAGGCCGTCGGCCAGCTGCGAGGTGAAGCCCGTCATGTGCGAGGTGTACTGGTGCAGCACGAGGAAGCCGCCGGCGTTGATGGCGCCAGCGTTGAAGGCCAGCAGCAGGCCCAGCGCCCGGTTGGTCGAGGGCGCGCGGTGCCGGCTGGTCAGGACGAGGAAGCGGCGCATGGCGACCACCGGATGCAAGCCCCGCGCCAGCCCTGCCTCAGGCCCAGTCGGCCAGCAGGCCTGGCAGCGCCACCATGTCGGTGAACACGTGGACGGCGCCGGCCGCGCGCAGGCTTTCGGCCGGGCTGTGGCCCGGCCCGCCCGGGCTGTAGCCGAAGACCGTGGCGCCGGCGGCGACGCCGGACGTGACCCCCGTGACGGTGTCCTCCACCACGGCGCAGCGCCGCGGGTCGGCGCCCAAGGCAGCGGCTGCGGCCAGGTAGACGTCCGGCGCGGGCTTGGACTTCGGCATCTCGTGGCCGCTGAAGATGCGGCCCTCGAAGCATGCGTACAGGCCGACCTTGCGCAGCTGCAGCTCGACCTTGGCGCGGTCGGCGCCCGAGGCGCAGGCGATGCGCCCGCCGGTTGCCGCGTGCAATGCCGGCACGGCCGTCTCGGCGCCGGCGATGACCTCGAGGTCGCTTTCCAGCGCCGCGTTGCGCCGGGCCCAGAAGGCTTGCAGCCACTCCTGCGTGACGGGCTGGCCCGTGCGCTGCTCGATCAGTGCGGCCTCGTCCTTGACGGCCTTGCCGACGAACAGGCGCATGCACTCCTGCTGCGTGATGTGCCAGCCGCGCTCGCCCAGCACCTGGACCAGCACACGGTGGGTGATGGGCTCGGAATCGACGAGCACGCCGTCGCAGTCGAAAAGGATGGCATCGAATCGCATGGCCCGATTGGAGCACGTCAGCGGAGCGTGCCTTCCACGTAGTACCAGCGCCCGTCCTCGCGCACGAAGTGGCTGCGCTCGTGCAGCCGGTGGGCGCGGCCCGCGGCATCGCGCTGGCGGGCGACGAACTCGACCTCGGCATGGTCGGCATCGCGCAGCCGGCGGTCCTTCACCTCCAGGCCCAGCCAGCGCGTGCCGGTGTCGAAGTCCAGTCGCGCGGGCCGGCGGCCGGCGTGCCAGGTGGCCAGCAGGTAGTCGGCGCGCTCGCGCACGAAGGCCGTGTAGCGCGAACGCATGAGCGACTCGGCATCGGGCGCGGGCGTGGCGTCGAAGTTGTCGAGGTAGCGGCCGCAGCAGTCGGCATAGGCCAGAGCGCGCTGGCGCGCGTCCAGCCGGCCGCACGGGCATGCGGTCATGCCAATGCGCGGGTGATGAGGATCTTCTGCACGTCACTCGTGCCTTCGTAGATCTGGCACACGCGCACGTCGCGGTAGATGCGCTCGACCGGGAAGTCGTTGACGATGCCGTAGCCGCCCAGCGTCTGGATCGCGGCGCTGCACACGCGCTCGGCCATCTCGCTGGCGAACAGCTTGGCCATGGCGGCTTCCTTGAGGCAGGGCCGGCCAGCGTCGCGCAAACTGGCGGCGTGCCAGATCAGCTGGCGTGCGGCCTCGATCTGCGTCGCACAGTCGGCCAGCCGGAAGCCCACGGCCTGGTGCTGCAGGATCGGGACGCCGAAGCTCTCGCGCTCCTTGGCATAGGCCAGCGCGGCCTCGAAGGCGCTGCGCGCCATGCCCACGCTCTGCGCGGCGATGCCGATGCGCCCGCCTTCGAGCGCGCCCAGCGCGATCTTGTAGCCCTCGCCCTCGGCGCCGATCAGGTGGTCGGCCGGGATGCGGCAGCCCTCGAAGTTGATCTGCGCGGTGTCGCTGCTGTGCTGGCCCAGCTTGTCCTCGAGCCGCGCCACCTGGTAGCCGGGCGTGTCGGTGGGCACGAGGAACGCACTCATGCCTTTCTTGCCCGCGCCCTTGTCGGTCACGGCGATGACGATGGCCACATGCCCGTTCTTGCCGCTGGTGATGAACTGCTTGACGCCGTCGATCACGTAGCCGTCGCCATCGCGCCGTGCCGTGGTGCGCAGCGCGGATGCATCGCTGCCCACGTGCGGCTCGGTCAGGCAGAAGGCGCCCAGCATCCGGCCCTGGGCCAGGGGTTCGAGCCAGCGCTTCTTCTGCGCCGCGTTGCCATAGCGCATCAGGATGGCGTTGACGGGGCAGTTGGTCACGCTGATGGCCGTGCTGGTGCCGCCGTCGCCGGCGGCGATCTCTTCCAGCACGAGGGCCAGCGTGAGGTAGTCCAGGCCCGCGCCGCCGTGCTCCTCGGGCACGCAGATGCCGTAGGCGCCGAGCGCGGCCAGGCCCTGGTGGGCTACCTTGGGGAAATGGTGCTCGCGGTCCCATTGCGCAGCGTGGGGCCACAGCTCGGCTTGGGCAAAGGCGCGCACGGCGTCGCGGATGGCTTCCTGGTCGGGGGTCAGCAGCATGGTCGGTTCCGTTGTCTCAGAGCTTGTGAAGGAATTAGTTGGACTCACGACGGGGCGTCCACAGGTGCCGGGCAAGGCGCGTCGCGCAGTCCGTATCGAGATACGGACCAGCGGCGCAATGCCGCCCGGCGCCTGCGGGCGCCCCGGCCCGCAGGGCAAGACCCCGCAAACGGCCACTGGATACTGAAACGAGGTCCATCGGGGTCTTGCGTGAGTTCAAGCGATTTCTTCGCAAGCTCTCAAGCGGAGGTTTGGGTTTCCTGGGCGAGCTGGTCGCGGTAGCGCGCCAGCATCTGCTCCTGGGTCTCGGTCGGCGCGCCGGCGCCGATCTGGTCGTGGATCATCTGGTTCATGCTGGGCAGCGCGGCCCGCTCGGGCCAGGTCTCGGGCTTCCAGAGCTGCGAGCGCATGAACGCCTTGGCGCAGTGCAGGTAGACCTCCTCGACCTGCACCTCGATCACGAGCTTGGGGCGCTGGCGCTCCTCGGCAAAGCGCCCCGTGAATTCGGCTTCGTCGCGCAGCCGCGCGCGGCCGTTCACGCGCAGGGTCTCGTCCACGTTGGGGATCAGAAAAAGCAGCGCCAGGCGCGGGTCGGCCAGCAGGTTCTCCAGCGTGTCCAGCCGGTTGTTGCCGCCCGAGTCGGGCAGCAGCAGCGTGCGCGCGCCGGCCAGCTTGGCGAAGCCGGGCGCGCCCCCGCGCGGCGAGGCGTCGAGCAGGCTGCCGTGCACGCCGCCGGTGGCCACCACGCAGAACGGCGCCAGCGCGATGAAGCGCGCCGCGTGCGAATCGATGTGGTCCAGCTGCTTGCGCAGCGCGCGTTCGCCGGGGGCGGCGTACAGGCCGCGCAGTTGTGCCAAGTTCTGAATCATCACCACCCTTCGAAAGGTCTGCCGTCGTGGTCGAGGAACGCACCCCGGTGCTGCGGCGTGAGCGCGTGCAGCGCGGCACGCATGCCGGCCACGCTCTGGCCCACCGTCAGCGGGGCGGCCGCGCCACCCATGTCGGTCTGCACCCAGCCGGGCGACAGTGCGACCAGGATGGCCTTCGGATAGTCGTGCTGGGCCGAAGCGACGGCCATGTTCAGCGCGGCCTTGCTGGCGCGGTAGATCCAGGCATGGCTGGAGTCCACGCCCTGGATGCGCGCCATCGCGCTCGTGATGAAGGCGAAGCACCCGCGCGGCGCGGCCTCGACGAGCGGCGACACCTGCGGGATGGCCTGCATGGCACCCAGCACATTGGTGTGCATGAGCCGGTCGAAGTCCTCGCGCGTGGGCGGCGTGCGCGCATCGGCCGTGACCCAGGCGCCGGCCACGTAGAGCGCGGTGTCGATCTTCTCGCCGTCGAGCTGCCAGGCCAGGCCGCTCACGCTGGCCGGGTTCGCCACGTCCACGCGCAAGGGCGTGGCACCCAAGTCCTTCAGGCGGGCCAGGCCCGCGTCGTCGCGCGCGGTGGCAATGACGCGGTCGCCCGCCTCGCGGTATTGGCGCACGAACTCCAGGCCGATGCCGCGCGAGGCGCCGATCACGAGGACCGTGGGCATCAGAGCAGTTCGAGCGCCAGGGCCGTGGCCTCGCCGCCGCCGATGCACAGCGTGGCCACGCCACGCTTCTTGCCACGCGCCTGCAGCGCATGGATCAGCGTCACCATGATGCGCGCGCCGCTGGCGCCAATGGGGTGGCCCAGCGCGCAGGCGCCGCCGTTGACGTTGACGATGTCGTGCGACAAGGAGAGCTCGGTCATCAGCGCCATGGGCACGACGGCGAAGGCCTCGTTGATCTCCCACAGGTCGACGTCGGCCACGCTCCAGCCGGTCTTGGCCAGCAGCTTCTGCGTGGCGCCCACGGGCGCCGTGGCAAACCAGTTGGGTTCCTGCGCGTGCGTGGTGTGGGCCACGATGCGCGCGATGGGTTTGGCGCCCAGGCGTTGCGCGGTGGAGGCGCGTGCGAGCACCAGCGCGGCAGCGCCGTCGTTGATGGACGAGCTGGAGGCGGCGGTGATGGTGCCGTCCTTCTTGAATGCAGGCTTGAGCGTGGGGATCTTGTCGAGCTTGATCTTGCCCGGGCCTTCGTCCACGGCCACGACCGTCTCACCGGCGCGGCTCTTGACCGTGACGGGCGCGATCTCGGCCTGGAACGCGCCGCTGGCGGTGGCCTCCTGCGCCCGCCGCACGCTGGCGACGGCGAACCGGTCCTGCTCCTCGCGTGTGAACCCGTACTTGGCGGCGCAGTCCTCGCCGAAGGTGCCCATGGAGCGGCCCGCCTCGTAGGCGTCTTCCAGTCCGTCGAGCATCATGTGGTCCATCACGCGGTCGTGGCCGATGCGGATGCCGCTGCGGCCCTTGGGCAGCAGGTGCGGGGCGTTGGTCATGCTCTCCATGCCGCCGGCGACCATGACCTCGTGCGTGCCGGCCAGCAGCATGTCGTGGGCCATCATGGCGGCCTTCATGCCCGAGCCGCACATCTTGGACAGCGTCACGGCCCCCGCGCTCTTGGGCAGGCCGCCCTTGAACGCGGCCTGGCGGGCCGGGGCCTGGCCCTGGCCGGCCATCAGGCAGTTGCCGAACAGCACCTCGCCGACCACGTCGGGCGAGATGCCGGCGCGCTCGACAGCGGCCTGGATGGCCACGCCGCCCAGGTCGTGGGCCGCCAGCGACACGAAGTCGCCCTGGAAGCCGCCCATGGGCGTGCGCGCGGCGCCGAGGATGACGATGGGATCTTCTTGTGCGTCGGGCATGTGTGTCTCCTGCAAAGGGGGTTGGGGTCTAGGGAATGGAAGCGGCTTACTCGTCGTCTTCCTCGGGCTGCAGCGGCTGGCCGCCGTCGTGCCGGGGATAGCGCTTGATCGCCGCACGGAAGGTGTCGAGCACCGTGTCGGGGTGGCTGATGCTGACCTTGAGGTCGTTGACCAGGCCGTCCTTCAGCCCGTAGCACCAGCCATGGATGGTCAGCGGCTGGCCGCGCGCCCAGGCGTCCTGCACGACGGTGGACAGGGCCACGTTGCCGACCTGCTCGATCACGTTGATCTCGCACAGCACATCGTGCCGCTGCTGCTCGGTCGGCAGGTGGTCGATGCGCTTGCGGTGGCGCAGGCGCAGGTCGGCGATGTGGGCCAGCCAGTTGTCGGCCAGGCCCACGCGCTGGCCGAGCAATGCGGCGCGCACGCCGGCACAGCCGTAGTGGCCGGTGACCATGATGTGCTCCACGCGCAGGTGGTCCACGGCGAATTGGATGGTCGACAGCGCATTGAGGTCCGAATGCACGACCACGTTGGCCACGTTGCGGTGGACGAACACCTCGCCCGGATCCAGGCCCGTGATCTCGTTGGCCGGCACGCGGCTGTCGGCGCAGCCGATCCACATGTAGCGCGGCTTTTGTTGCGCCATGAGATCGGTGAAGAAGCCGGGACGCTCCTTTTCGACCCGGGCGGCCCAGGCGCGGTTGTTGGCGAGGAGGTGTTCGAGAGAGGTGCTCATCTGGTCGTTCCCTTGCAATGCTTGGAATCTGGAATGCATCTGCTGCGCCGCAGCAAACCCGCGCATTTTCCGCGGTTCGCGCGCGCCCCGGCGGTCAGTGGCGAATGCCCTCCCGGCCGACCACGGCCATCAGCGTGCATTGCATGGTCGCGAAGAGTTTTTCGCGGTCCTCGTCGAAGGCCAGCGCCCGTCCCTCGACCACGCTGATGGTGCGCCCGGGCTTGAGCACCTGGCCCACCATGCGGAACCGCTGGCCCTTGGCGGGTGCCAGCAGGTTGATCTTGAATTCGATCGTCAGCACCGCCGCGTCCGCCGCCATCAGCGTGAAGCCGGCATAGCCGCAAGCGGAATCCAGGGCCGTGGCGACCATGCCGGCGTGCAAGAAGCCGTGCTGCTGCGTCAGCGCCTGCGCCCAGTCGAGCTCGATGGCCACCAAGCCTGGCTCGACCTGCACCAGCCGCGCACCGAGCGTCTGCATCGCGCCCTGGCGGGCAAAGCTGTCGTGCACGCGCGCAGACCAGTCGGCCACCTGGGGTTCGAAGACGGGGGTGCTCATCGCGGCGCTCCAGACAGGTTTTTTCGATTGACGTTTACGTAAACGTCAATCATAGCCAGGTCAGCGGCTGCGTGCCAGCAGCGCGCGCGCTTCGCGCTCATGCGCCTTGACCTCTTCGAGGTTGGCGTGCAGTTCGGTCAACTGGGCTTCGAGGGCCTGGCGGTGCGCGGCCAGCACGTCGAGGAACTTGCGCAACTGGGGGCCGGTGTCGCGCGGGCTGTCGTACATGTCCAGGATCTCGCGGGCCTCGTTGAGCGACAGGCCCAGGCGTTTGGCGCGCAGGGTCAGCTTCAGGCGGGTGCGGTCGCGCGCGCCGTAAACCCGGACGCGGCCGCCCGGTCCGCTGCGCTGCGGCTGCAGCAGTCCCATGTCTTCGTAGAAACGGATGGCACGGGTCGTCAGGTCGAACTCGCGCGCGAGATCGCCGATGCTGTAGGTGCCGGCGTCGGCGGCCATCTCGTCGGACGGCGGGGAGCAAGGGGCAGCGGTGGTCATCGGCAGGCAATACGGAGGTGACAGGCGAAATGGCGGGCGCATTCCTAGAATGCCGCCGGATTACAGATGACGTTTACGTCAACGTCAACCCAACCGGCAGACACCCCATGAACGCACTCGAAAGCCAGCTGCACTACCCGTTCGGCGACCAGATGCCGGAGCCGGGCGGGACGCTGGAGGTGGCGCCCGGCATCCGCTGGATCCGCATGGCTTTGCCGTTCGCGCTGGACCACATCAACCTGTGGCTGCTGCGCGACGAGATCGACGGCCGTGCCGGCTGGACGGTGGTGGATTGCTGCATCGCGCGCGACGAGGCCAAGGCCCAGTGGGAAGAGGTTTTTGCCACGCAGCTGGAAGGCCTGCCGATCCTGCGCGTGGTCGTCACGCACATGCACCCGGACCACATTGGCTTGGCGCACTGGCTCTGCACGCGCTGGAACGCCCCGCTGTGGATCAGCGCCACCGACTACCACGTGGCCCGGCTCAACACCCAAGGCACCAGCGGCAACGGAGGCGAAGCGGCCGCTGACTTCTTCCGCAGCCATGGCCTGGCCGACCCGGAAGCGCTGCAACAGGTGCGCGGCCGCACGAACTACTACGCCAGCATGGTGCCCGACGTGCCGCGCCAGTACATCCGCCTGCTGGACGGCATGCGGCTGCGCATCGGCGGGCGCGAATGGCGCTGCATCAGCGGGTATGGCCACGCACCGGAACACATCGCGCTGTACTGCGAGCAGGCCGCCGTGCTGGTCGGCGGCGACATGATGCTGCCGCGCATCTCGACCAACGTCAGCGTCTACGACAACGAGCCCGAGGCCAACGCGCTGCAGCTGTTCCTGGACTCCATCGACAAGTTCCGGGCGCTGGCGCCGGACACCTTGACGCTGCCGGCGCACGGCAAGCCGTTCCGGGGCCTGCACACCCGCATCGAGCAGTTGCACGGACACCACCGCCAGCACCTGGAGCGCGTCATGGAAGCCTGCAGCACGCTGGGCCCGCGCACCGGCGCCGACCTCCTGCCCGTTTTGTTCACGCGCAAGCTGGACCTGCACCAGACGACGTTCGCGATGGGCGAGGCCGTGGCGCATCTGCACAAGCTGTGGTTCGACGGAAAGCTGCAGCGCCAGCGCGGAGACGACGGCGTCTACCGGTTCGCGCCGGCTTAGTCGCCCCTGCAGCCCAGCGGGAACCTTGGGGCCCCTGCATGCATCCAATGGGATGTGAAACGGGGTATCCACACCCCCACCAAGGGCGCAGAAGGCGCCCTTTAGCACTCACCACCGGAGAGTGCTAATATTTCCCCGAAGGAAAGGAATCTGGTATGAGTTTTCAAACTGGAACCACGTCCGTTGCGCTTGCCACGGCGAACCCATGGTCGCTGGTCCCCCCGCTGGGCAACCTGGACGCGTACATCTCCGCGGTCAACCGCATGCCCATGCTCACGGTCGAGCAGGAGCAGGAGTACGCGCGCAAGCTCAAGAATGACAACGATTTGGAAGCCGCAGGAAAGCTGGTGCTGTCGCATCTGCGCCTGGTGGTGTCCGTGGCCCGCCAGTACCTGGGCTATGGCCTGCCGCATGGCGACCTGATCCAGGAAGGCAACGTGGGACTCATGAAGGCCGTCAAGCGCTTCGACCCCGACCAGGGTGTGCGCCTGGTCAGCTACGCGCTGCACTGGATCAAGGCCGAGATGCACGAGTACATCCTGAAGAACTGGCGCATGGTCAAGGTGGCGACCACCAAGGCCCAGCGCAAGCTGTTCTTCAACCTGCGCTCGATGAAGCAGGGCTTCAAGGCCGACGCGGCCGACGGCTCCACCCACCGCGACACGCTCAGCGAGGGCGAGATTTCGTCCATGGCCGAGCAGCTCAACGTGAAGCGCGAGGAAGTGATCGAGATGGAGGCCCGCCTGTCTGGCGGTGACGTGATGCTCGATCCTGGCCCGTCCGACGACGGCGAGGACAGCTACGGCCCGATCGCCTACCTGGCCGACGCCAAGCAGGAGCCGACGGCCCTGATCGAGTCGCGCCAGCGCGACCGGCTGGCCAGCGACGGCATCAGCACGGCCTTGGCCGAACTGGACCCGCGCAGCCGGCGCATCGTCGAGGAGCGTTGGCTCAAGGTCAACGACGACGGTTCGGGCGGCATGACGCTGCATGAGCTGGCGGCCGACTACGGGGTGAGCGCCGAGCGCATCCGCCAGATCGAATCGTCCGCCATGAAGAAGATGAAGAAGGCGCTGGCATACTACGCCTGACCCCCCGCCCTTCTCCCGCAAAACGCCAGCGCACGCGCTGGCGTTTTGCTGTGCGGGGCAACCGTGAAGAAGACGACGTGAAGAGGACGACATGCCCCACCGCCTGCCCCGCCGCACCGTGCTCGCCAGCGCGGTGGCCAGCCTGACGCCGATCTGGGCCAGCGCCCAGGGCAACACCTGGCCAACCAGGCCCGTGCGCATCCTGGTGGGCTTTCCGGGTGGCTCATCGCCCGACCTGACCGCGCGTGCGCTGGCGGAGCCGCTGTCGCGGGCACTGGGTCAGCCGGTCATCGTCGACAACCGCGCAGGCGCAGGCGGCAACATCGCGGCCGACCTCGTGGCCAAGGCCACGGACGAACACACCATCGGCCTCATGATCAACGGCAACCTGACCATTGCCAGGCTGCTGAATCCGAAGACGCCGTACGACCCCGCGCGCGACCTGGCGCCGGTCAGCCTGTTGGGCACGGCACCGCTGGTACTGGCCGCCGCGCCGGATGTGCCGGCCCGCTCCGTCACCGAATTTCTCACTGCGGCGCGAGCCGGCGGCAGCCAGTGGAACTACGGCACGCCCGGCGTGGGCACCGTCGCGCACATCGGCACCGAACTGCTCAAGTCCAGGAGCGGCATCGCACCGGTGCACGTGCCCTACCCCGGCAACCCCCAGGTCATCACGGCCATGATCAGCGGACAGGTGCAGATGGCGCTGCTGCCGCCGGCGCTGGCCATGGCCCAGGTGCGCGCGGGCAAGCTGCAGGCTGTCGGCGTGACCTCGACCGGCCGCAGCCCGCTGGTGCCCGAACTGCCCAGCCTCGCCGAAGCCGGCGTGCCCGGTTTCCAGCTGGAGATCTGGAATGCCGTGGCCGCCCCCGCCTCGATGCCGCGCCCCATCGTGGCCCGGCTGTCGGCGCTGGTCAGCGACATCGTGCGCGCGCCGGAGATGCGCGAGCGCCTGTTCCAACAAGGCTGGCAGGTGGCCGGCACCGCGCCCGAAGGCCTGGCCAACCGCATGCGCTTGGACACGGCGCTGCTCGGCGGCGTGATCCAGGCGCAGGGCATCAAGGCCGAGTGAGCAGCGACTCCGGCTGGAGCGCGCCCGCGACCATCGGGGGGCCACTCAAGCGCAGCACCTGCAGTGGGTGCACATACTGGTTCGACGGCACGGCAACGTCCGCCAATGCCGCCTGGTAGGGCAGCGATGCGCTTCGGTCGTTCAGCCGGTAGTCGTAACGTGCCGGCTGCACGAAGACGCTCCAGTCGACACGCGGATTGTTGATGGCCGTGTGTGCGACCGGAATCTGCAGTCCGCCGCGGCCAACCAGCAAGTTGTTGGCCAGCACCACAGATTGGGTGCCAGCCGCCACGCGCACAAAGGTGCCCCCGTGGGGATGGTCGTTCACGACGGTGTTGCTGGCGAACTGCAGGGTATTGTGCTGGTGCTTCAGGCCCTCGGCACCATAGCTGACCATGACGGAGTTCTCCGTGCGTCTGCCTTGCTGGACCACGTTGCCGACCACCCGCACTTCTCCGCCATTGGGGAAGTCCATTTCGTAACTGGCGCGCCCCCCCTCTTCGTCCGTCAGCCGGTTGTAGGCGACCTCGTTCACCGCCGCCCGGCTCTTGAGCAGATGGCCCGTGTCGGCATGGTGGAGGTAGCTGCCGCTGATGCTGAATTTGCCGATCTGGCCGACGTAGATGTTGTGGCTGCGCCCGTCGTCCGCGCCGTTGTAGCCGAACTCACTGGAGACGACCTCCAGTTCGGACGACATCTCATCGCCAATCGTCAGGATGCCGTTTTCGTTGCCCCAGAACAGGCAGTGCGCAACCCGCAGCCGCCCCCCTTCGAAGCGGATGCCCGCACCGTTGCGGTCATCGACGCGCGCACCGATGAAATCGAACCCGGAGATGTCGAAGTCGCCGCTGCGGATGACCCAGATCGCCTTGCCTTCCGCGCTGCGCCCATCGGCGATCAACCGCGCCCGCCCCCCCACGCTGCGGATCGTGAGCGTCTTCTGGTGCCACACCGCGACGTCGCCGCGGTAGGTACCGGCCTGCACTTCCACGATGTCGCCGCTCTGCGCCAGCCTTGCCGCATCGGCGATCGTGGGCAGCGACTCCCGGGGGCCGACGCGCCACACCTTGGCCATGGGCAACGACGTGGCCGCACTGGATGCGACAGGCGTGCCCTCAGGGGCCGGCGGGATGGTGAACGGGATGCGGCTGCGCTCAGCAATGGACGGCGCATCCAGCCAGTCACGCAGCAAGTCCATGACCGGGAGGGCCACGGCTTCAAGCTTGTTGTGGCCATACAGGCGACGCTGCGCGTAATCCATGAGTTCGCCCGGCGTACGGCCGATGCGGTCGTACGCCCACCACGCGCCGGCCATCCCAGCGACGGCACCGAACAGCAGCAGCAGGCCGAGCACGCGCAACCAGCGACGGCCGCGCCGCGCCGCCCTGGGTTTGGAGCCGGACCGCGCACGCATGGGGCGAACTCAGCCAGCCTGCTTCAACAGCAGCCGCACATCGGCCAGCAGCGCCTCGGCGCCCGAGCCGTAGCGCACGTAAAGGCGCAAGCGCCCCTGCGGGTCGTACACGTAGCTGCCGGCCGAATGGTCCATGGTGTAGCTGGTGGGTGTCTTGCCTTCGACCTTCTTGTAGTACACCTTGAAGTCCTTGGCCAGCGCGGCCAGGCCTTCTGGAGAGGTGCGCAGGGCCAGGAAGCTCGGGTCGAAGTTCTCCATGTAGGCCTTGAGCACCTCGGGCGTGTCGCGCTCCGGGTCCACCGTCACGAACAGGCCCTGCAGCTTGTCGCCGTCCGCCCCCAGCGACTGCTTGACCTGCGCCAACTCGGCCATGGAAGTCGGGCAGACGTCGGGGCACTGGGCGAAGCCGAAGAACACCACGACCACCTTGCCGCGGAAGTCCTGCAGGCTGCGTTCCTTGCCGTTGTGGTCGGTCAGGCGAAAGTCCTTGGCATAGTCGGCGCCCGTGATGTCCACCGCCGTGAAGCTGGGCTTGGTGTCGGTGCAGGCGGCCAGGGCGATGCCGGCGGCCAGGGCCATCAAGGTGCGTCTTTGGAGCATGTTCACAGCAGGTAATGGTCCAGCAGCAGCGCCGCGAACAAGGCACTCAGGTGGATCAGCGAGAAGCGGAAAGTCTTGCGCGCCAGCGCATCGGAGTAGGAGCGCCACAGCCGGAAGCCGTACGCGCAAAAGCCGATGCTGAGCACCACCGCCACGGCCAGATAGAGCCAGGAGCTCATGCCGTAGACGAAGGGCAGCAGGCAGGCCGCGAACAGGATCAGCGTGTAGAGCCACACCTGCAGGCGCGTGAATTCGTTGCCGTGCGTCACGGGCAGCATGGGCAGGCCCGACTTGCGGTAGTCCTCCACGCGGTACAGCGCCAGGGCCCAGAAATGCGGCGGTGTCCACAGGAAGATGATCAGGAACAGGATCATGGCCTCGGGGCCGACATCGCCCGTCATCGCCGCCCAGCCCAGCACCGGCGGCATGGCGCCCGAGGCGCCGCCGATCACGATGTTCTGCGGCGTCAGCGGCTTGAGGATGACGGTGTAGACCACCGCATAGCCGACGAAGGTGGCCAGCGTGAGCCACATGGTCAGCGCGTTGACGCTCAGATAAAGCAGCACCGAACCGGCGATGCACAGCAGCGCGGAGAACAGCAGCGTCTGGCCGTCGCCCAGCTCGTTCTTGGCGGTGGGGCGCCAGGCGGTGCGTTTCATGCGCGCGTCGATGCCCTTCTCGACCAGGCAGTTGAAGGCCGCGGCCGCGCCGGCCACCAGCCAGATGCCCAGGCAGGCCAGCAGCATCTGGCGCAGTTCGGCCCAGGACGGCAGGCCTGGTACGGCCAGCACCATGCCGATCAGCGCGCAAAACACGATGAGTTGCACCACGCGCGGCTTGGTCAGCACGTAGAACTGCTGGAAGCGCGACATGGCAGGGGCCGCCGTGGCGGCGCGGGGATGGAGGGCGCTCATCGGGCCACCTCCAGGCCGCCCCGCCGCGGCGACGCCACGGTTGCCCGGGCCGGGTCGGTCGCGCAGAGCAGCCAGGTCAGCGCCACGACCAGGCCTGCCGCACCGCCGGTGTGCGACACGGCGGCCACCAGAGGCCAGTCCAGCACCACGTTCGACAGCCCGGTCCCAAATTGCCAGGCGGCGAGCGCCGCCAGCCAGCGCGCCGGGCGATGCAGCCCCGGCATGCGCCACATACGCCAGGCCAGGCAGGCCAGCGCCGCGAGCACGGCGTAGGCCGCGAGGCGGTGCACGTAGTGGATGGCCGTGAGGGCGGGGAACGCGATGTGGCTGCCGTCGGCCAGCCGGCCCAGCGGCCGCCAGACCTGGAAGGCCTGCTCAAAGTTCATCGGCGGCCACCAGCTGCCCTGGCAGGTCGGGAAATCGCTGCAGGCCAGCACCGCATAGTTCGTGCTGACCCAGCCGCCCAATGCGATCTGCAGCAGCACCAGCGCGGCCGTGGTCCAGAGCAGGCGGCGCAGCCCGGGGGACAGGACCACCGGCTGCAGGGCGCCGGTTCGGCGCGCGTCGCGCACGACCTGCGCGCACAGCAGCGCCAGCAGCGCAAGGCCGCCCAGCAGGTGCAGCACGACGATGGCCGGGAACAGCTTGAGCGTGACCGTCCACGCCCCGAAGGCGCCCTGCAGGCAGACCCAGACCAAGGTCAGCGTGGGCCAGCCCGGATGGATGGCATGGGGGTCGCGCGGGCGCTGCCGCCACGCCGCCCAGCTGACGGCGGCCAGCGCCAGGATCAGCACGCCGACGGCAGTGGCAAGGTAGCGGTGCACCATCTCGATCCAGGCCTTGGTGTGGGTCACGGGGCCGGTCGGCATCGCGGCCTGCGCCGCGGAGATCTCGGCATGCGCGCCGATGGGGCTGGCCTTGCCGTAGCAGCCAGGCCAGTCCGGGCAGCCCAGGCCGGAATCGGTCAGGCGCGTGAACGCGCCGAACAGCACCAGGTCGAACGTCAGGAACAAGGTGAGCAAGGTCAGCGCCCGGCGGCGCCTGGCGGGCGAGGCGCCCCGGTTGCGCAAGGCCACCCAGGCCAGCGGCCCCAGCGCAAGCACCACGCCCATCAGCATCATGCGGGCGATCGGCGACCAGTCGTACGAAGCCACATCCATCGTCATCGGCCCGCGTTGTCCCAGGAGCTCGAAGCGCGCAACAGGCGCTCGATGTCGCGCTTGGCCTTGGCTGCGCCGGCCGCATCCAGTGCAGGCGGCAGCCGCATCATCCAGTTGCCCATGGGGTCGACGATGTACAGGTGCGCCGACAGCGGCTGGCCCGCAGCCGGGGCCAGCCATTGCGCCAGGCCGGCCGGATCGACACGCAGCACGGCCGCGCTCTGCAGGGCCGGGCGCAGCGCCTCGCGCACGGGCACGCCGTCGTTGACGAGCCAGACCCAGTCGACGCGGTCCTTCTCCTTGCCCAGGCTCTCGCGCAGCTGGCGCTGCAGGTACAGGTTGCGTTCGCAGGCTGCGTCGCACTCGCCGCCGGCCACACTGACGAGCAGCCACTGGCCCTTCAGGCTGGGCAGGCGGACAGGCTGGCCGTCCAGGCCCTGCGCCACCAGGTCCGGCAGCGGACGCTGCGGATCGATCAGTTCGCCGAACACGCTGCGGCCCTCGGGCCGGAGCACGTAGTAGGTGAAGTACGAGGCGACCACCGGCGCGGCGCAGATCAGCACCACCAGCAGCATCTTCAGGCGGCCACTGCGTGTTCGCTGCACCGCGCCGCTTGCGGCCTCGGCCGGCGACGGCAGTGAGTGGACCGTCAGGCCCAGCGGCTGGTCGGCCTCAGCCATGGCGCGGGAAGCGCCGAACGGCGGGACGTCGGACAAATTGGAACCAGACATAAAGACCTGTCAGCAAGGCGCAGAGCCCGAACCACTGGAACGCATAACCGTAGTGCTTCTCGACGCCGGTCTTGGGCACCGGCCATTCGCGCAACAGCCCTGCCCCGTCGTCGCCGGTCTGCTGCACCGACTGCTGCCACAGGGGCAGGCCGGTTTCCTGGGCGAACGCGCCGAGGTCGAGATTCTGCCGGATCGTGCCTTTGTCCTCGCCCGCGAACTCGTAAAGCCTGGACGGCGCAGGGACGACCAGGCCCTGGATGTCCACGAGGCCGGCCGGCGTGGGGATCCTGGGCAGCGCCGTGCGGTCGACGAAATTGCGCTGCACCCAGCCGCGCTGCACCATCACCACCGTTGAGCTGTTCTCCAGCGCCAGCGGTGTCAGCACGTAGAAGCCCGGTTGGCCGCGCATCTGG
The DNA here is from genome assembly GCF_001422445.1 of Pseudorhodoferax sp. Leaf274. Lineage (GTDB taxonomy): Bacteria > Pseudomonadota > Gammaproteobacteria > Burkholderiales > Burkholderiaceae_C > Pseudorhodoferax. The sequence continues at coordinate 73,500 of NZ_LMNA01000023.1, read as the reverse complement.
CGGTTGTCCAGGAACACGGTGCGCTCGGCCAGCCACAGCCCGCGCAGATGCACGGGCCGGTGCAACAGCGCGACCGGGTCGGCCGCGCCCAGCAGGGCCTGCGCATCGAGCGCAGGCAGGCGCCCCTGGGCGTCGATGGCGGCCTGCAGGGATTCCTTCTCGGCCGCGCGCGACAGCTGCCAACGCCCCAGCGAAGCCGTGACCGCGATGCCCACCAGTGCCGCCAGCGTCACCAGCCAGAAGCGCAGACCGAAGCGGCGCGCCGGATAATCAGCCCATGAGCTACTTTGCACTGGTTGCCTTCATCGCCATCATCGGCAGCCTTGGTGCAGCCCTGTACTTCATGCTGCGCGGCGGGCAGGATGCCGAGGGCAAAACCCGGCCCAACCACATGGCGCGCGCGCTCGCCGTGCGCGTGGGACTGTCCATCCTGCTGTTCCTGTGCATCCTCATCGGCTGGAAGCTGGGCTATCTGCATCCGACCGGCATTCCCGCCGGCAAGTAAGAGAAGAAGAAAAAGGAAAAGGGCCGCTGCGCGGCCCTTTCGGTACGAGGCCTTGCCGCCTCAAAGCCAATACACCAGCACGTACAGGCCCAGCCAGACCACGTCCACGAAGTGCCAGTACCACGCCGCACCTTCGAAGCCGAAGTGGCGCTCCTTGGTGAAGTGGCCCTTCATGAGGCGCAGCGTGATGAACAGCAGCATCAGCATGCCCACCAGCACATGGAAGCCGTGGAAGCCGGTCAGCATGAAGAAGGTGGAGCCGTACGGGCCGGAGTTGAGCTTGAGGTTCAGGTCGCGGTAGGCGTGCACGTACTCGTAGCCCTGCACGAACAGGAACACGATGCCCAGGACCACGGTGGCCCACATCCACAGGATGGTTTTCGCCCGCTCGCCATGCTGCAGCGCGTGGTGGGCGATGGTCAGCGTCACGCCCGAGGTCAGCAGCAGCGCGGTGTTGATGGTCGGCAGCCAGAACGGCGTCATGGCCTGGAACGGCTCGACGATGTTGGCGGGCGATCCCGTCACACCGGCCGCCATGCTGGGCCACACGGCCTTGAAGTCGGGCCACAGCAGCGCGTTGTCCAGGCTGCCCAGGGTCGGCACCGAGTGCGCGCGCATCCACCACAGGGCCGTGAAGAACGCGCCGAAGAACATCACCTCGGAGAAGATGAACCAGCTCATGCTCCAGCGGTACGAGAGGTCGATCTTGCGCCCGTACAGGCCTCCTTCGCTCTCGGCCACGGCGTCGCGGAACCACTGGTACAGCACCACCCACCAGAACAGCAGGCCGAAGGCCAGCGACCACTTGCCCCAATCGTGCCCGTTGATCCACTGGCCGGCGCCCAGGATCACGAAGAACAGGCCGATGGCGGCCATGATCGGATGCCGCGAGGGCCCGGGCACGAAGTAGTACGGCGTGGATCCGTGGGTGGTTGCACTCATCTCAGCTCCTGATGTCTTTATTCGTCTTCTCGGCCGCGTCGGCACTGGCGGGTGCCGGTGGCGTCTTGCCGCCCACCTCGAAGAAGGTGTACGACAGCGTGATCGTGGTCACATCCCTGGACAGCTTGGGGTCGATGATGAAGGCCACCGGCCATTCCTTCTTCTCGCCTGCGTCCAGCGTGTACTGCGTGAAGCAGAAGCACTCCAGCTTGTTGAAATGCGCGGCGGCCTGCCGCGGCGCATAGCTCGGGATGGCCTGGGCGGCCATGCGCCGGTTCTGCACGTTCTGGAATTCGTACACCACGGTGGCCAGTTCGCCTGGATGCACCTGCATCGACCGCATCGCCGGCTTGAATTCCCAAGGGCCGCGCGAGTTGGCATCGAACTCCACCGTGATCGTGCGGCTGCGGTCGACCTGCGTGTTCTCGGGCGTGACCTTGGAGACCACACCGGGCACCTGGCGCTCGGACACCGACAGGATGTTGATGCCCGTCATCTCGCAGATGGCGTTGTACAGCGGCACCAGCGCATAGCCGAACGCGAACATGCCGGCCGCCACCACGGCCAGCTTGCCCACCATGCGGATGTTGGCGCGGCGGATGCTCACGACCGGCCCAGATAGACCATCTTGACCATGAAGCCGACGAAGAAGGCCAGCGCCACGGACAGCAGGATCAGGCCGGTCCGCAGGTTCTGCTTCTTCTTGTCGGGCGTCATCGGCACAATCCTCAGCCGACCACGCGGGTGGCGGTGGCGTCGAGCTTGGGCGGGTTCTCGAAGGTGTGGAACGGCGCCGGCGAAGGCACTTCCCACTCCAACCCTTCGGCCGCTTCCCATGGCTTCTGCGGAGCCTTCTCGCCCTTGCCCAGCATGCAGGGCAGCACGACGGCGAGGAAGAAGTAGACCTGGGCAACGCCGAAGAAGAACGCGCCCACGGTGGCGATCGCGTTGAAGTCGGCAAACTGCATCGGGTAGTCGGCGTACCGGCGCGGCATGCCGGCCAGGCCCAGGAAGTGCATCGGGAAGAAGGTCACGTTGAACGCGATCAGCGACCACCAGAAGTGCACCTTGCCGCGCGTCTCGTTGTACATGACGCCCGTCCACTTGGGCAGCCAGTAATAGACGCCGGCGAACATGGCGTACAGCGAACCGGCGACCAGCACGTAGTGGAAGTGGGCCACCACGTAATAGGTGTCCTGCAGCTGGATGTCGATCGGCGCCATGGCCAGGATCAGGCCGGTGAAGCCCCCCATCGTGAACACGAAGATGAAGCCGACGGCGAACAGCATGGGCGTCTCGAAGGTCATCGAGCCCTGCCACATCGTGGCGATCCAGTTGAAGATCTTCACGGCCGTGGGCACGGCGATCAGCATGGTCGCGTACATGAAGAACAGCTGGCCCGTGACCGGCATGCCGGTCGTGAACATGTGGTGCGCCCAGACGATGAACGACAGGATGGCGATCGACGAGGTGGCATACACCATGGAGGCATAGCCGAACAGCTTCTTGCGCGCGAACGCCGGCACGATCTGGCTCACGATGCCGAAGGCCGGCAAGATCATGATGTAGACCTCGGGGTGGCCGAAGAACCAGAAGATGTGCTGGTACATCACCGGGTCGCCGCCGCCGGCCGGGTTGAAGAAGCTGGTGCCGAAATGGCGGTCGGTCAGCGTCATCGTGATGGCGCCGGCCAGCACGGGCATCACGGCGATCAGCAGGTAGGCCGTGATCAGCCAGGTCCAGCAGAACATCGGCATCTTCATGAGCGTCATGCCGGGGGCGCGCATGTTGAGGATGGTCACGATGATGTTGATCGAGCCCATGATGGACGACGCGCCCAGGATGTGCATCGCGAAGATGCCGGCGTCCATGGAGGGGCCCATCTGCAGCGTCAGCGGCGCGTACAGCGTCCAGCCGGCGGCGGGCGCGCCACCGGGCATGAAGAACGAGCCGACCAGCATCAGCGCGGCCGGGATCATCAGCCAGAAGCTGAAGTTGTTCATGCGCGCGAACGCCATGTCGGACGCGCCGATCTGCAGCGGGATCATCCAGTTCGCGAAGCCCACGAAGCCCGGCATGATCGCGCCGAACACCATGATCAGCCCGTGCATGGTGGTCAGCGAGTTGAACAGCTCGGGGTTGACCAGTTGCAGGCCGGGCTGGAACAGCTCGGCGCGGATCAGCAGCGCCAGCACGCCGCCCACCATCAGCATCGTGAAGCTGAACAGCAGGTACAGCGTGCCGATGTCCTTGTGGTTGGTGGCGAACAGCCAACGGCGCCAGCCATGCGGGGCATGGTGGTGTTCGTCATGGGCGTGGCCGTGGTCGTCGTGGGGATGCAGTACTGCGCTCATCTCTGTTTCCTTCTGTGCGGGAATGCGCCGGTGTTCGGTTTACTTCGCGCGCAGCGCGACGACTTCGGAGGGCTGGACGATCTGCCCGGTCTTGTTGGACCAGTTGTTCTTGGTGTAGCTGGCCACCGCCGCGAGGTCGGTGTCGCTCAATTGCTTCCACGAGGGCATGGCCCCGTTCCCAGCGCCGTTGAGCAGGATGGTCAGCTGCTTGGCGTGGTCGGTGTCGAGCACGATGGCCGAGCCGTCCAGCGGCTTGATCGGGCCGGCGCCCTTGCCGTTGGCCTGGTGGCAGGCCGCGCAATTGGCGGCATAGACACGCTCGCCGCGCTTGACGATGTCCTCCAGCGTCCAGACCTTGGTCGGGTCGTCCAGCTTGGCGGCGGCCTTCTTGCGCTCGCCGTCGACCCAGGCCGTGTACTGCTCGGCCGTCACCACCTTCACGTGGATGGGCATGTAGGCGTGTTCCTTGCCGCACAGCTCGGCGCACTGGCCGTAGAAGTCGCCGGTCTTCTCGGCGCGGAACCAGGTGTCGCGCACGAAGCCGGGGATCGCGTCCTGCTTGATGCCGAAGGCCGGCACCATGAAGGCGTGGATCACGTCGTTGGCCGTGGTGATGATGCGGACCTTCTTGTTGACCGGCACCACCAGCGGGTTGTCGACCTTGAGCAGGTAGTCGTCCACCGCCTGGCCCTTGGGCGGGCCGCCGGCGTTGGACATGGCGCGGTGCGAGCTGTCCAGCGTGGAGACGAAGGAGATGCCCTCGCCCTCGCCCTTGATGTAGTCGTAGCCCCACTTCCACTGCATGCCGGTGGTCTTGATGGTGAGGTCGGCGTTGCTGGTGTCCTTGAGCGCGACCACCACCTTGGTCGCCGGCAGCGCCATCAGGATCACGATGACGAAGGGCACGATGGTCCAGATGACCTCGACCACCACCGATTCATGGAAGTTGGCGGCCTTGTGGCCCACCGACTTGCGGTGCTTCCAGATGGAATAGAACATCACCGCGAACACGGCGATGAAGATCACCGAGCACAGGATCAGCATGAACCAGTGCAGCCATTGCTGCTCTTCGGCGATCTTGGTGACGGGTGGAGCGAGGTTGAGCTGGCGCACGGCCGGGCCGCCTGGAAGGTCGTTGACGGCGTGGGCCGCTGTCGCGAGCCATGCCCCCGAGAAGAGCGCGGTGCGAGATAGCAGGGAAGTCAGCTTGTTCCAGATCATTTTCATCGTCTCTACTTCTTCAACCTTGTATGAACCACCCTGCTCAGGCCCCGCGCAACGCCATCCGGATCTCGCGCGCCAGCACAGGCCGCAAATCCGGGCGAACGTAACGCCCCACCTCGACGCACCGCCCCTGCCCCGACACCTCGATCAGCGAGTGGTCGCTGGTCTTGGGTTCGACACGGACCCATTCCCTGCGGAACTCGGCCCGCTCCAGGCGGCCCGCGTTCTCGAGCTCGACGACCAGCCGGCCGTCCTGCAGGGAGATGCGCTCACCGTCGGTCGCGTGGCGGGAGTACGCCAGGAAGGCCACGCCCACCAGAACCACCTCCAGCCATGCGAACGGCAGGACCAGCTTGGCACCCTGCAACCAGAAGAATGTCCCGATTCCGAGCGACACCACGCAGATCGACGCATACAGGCCGCCCAACTGGCCCGGCGTGATGGAACAGTTGCGCTTCAGCAGCCAATGGATGCCTTGGCCCGAGACGGTGGCGAAGCGATAGACCAGTTTCGACACAGACAACGTTCAACATCAATGCGGCGCGCGCCGCGGGTGATTCACACCCGCCGGAACAACGCCTGGTTCATTCGTGGGGAAGCCCGAAATACGTTAAAAACCCTTCATTGTAGCCCGTGAATATTGCACGAATGTCCGTTGTCGGACAGCCCAAAAACCTTCACCGGCCCTCACCTTTGCCATGGCGCAACAGGCCACGCATGTCCTGCAGCGAGACCGCGCTCTGCGGCGCCACCGGCACCCGCGCTGCGGGCCGGAACGCATGGCCGTAGACGATCTCGAAGGTCAGCGTCAGGCGTCCTTGCTCGGCCACGTCGGCCAGGCGCTGCGCCAGCTCGGCACGCAACTGTGCATGCCAGCGCCGCCCTCGCAGCGCGCCGAAGCGTTCGGGGTGCAGGTTGCGCCCCAGGCCACGCAGGTCTTCCAGCAGCTTGTCGGGCGTCGCATAGGTCAGGCGGATGCGCTCCATGTCCATGATGGGTTCGGCGAAACCGGCCTGCACCAGCATGTCGCCCCAGTCGTGCATGTCGGTGAAGGCATGGCCGGGTGGCGGCCAGCCCAGCGCGGCGTAGACCCGGCGCAGCTCGAGCAACGAGTCGGGGCCCAGGCACGAGAACATCAGGAAGCCATCCACGGCCAGCGCGCGGTGCCAGTCGGCGATTAGCGCCTGCGGGTCGGCCACCTGGTGCAGCAGCATGTTGGACCACACCATCTGCACGCCGCCAGGCGGCGGCATGCCGGCGTGCTGGGCCGCGGCGCTCCAGCGGCCGGGCTTCCACCAGGCCTCGGTGCTGGCGTCGAGCACCTGCCGCTCCAGGGCAGGCGACGACTCCACCACCCAGGTCTCGGCGCCGGGGTAGCGCTTGCGCAGTTCGGCATGGGCGTCCATGCCGCCGCGCAGCGGCTGCCAGTTGGCCCAGGACGTGGGGCTGCGCTTGATCCACTGCAGCCGCTCCGCCATGCGGCGCGCCACTTCGTCGTGCAGCCAGGGCGCGGCCTGGACCGGCTGCTGCGCCCAACGCGCGGCAGCCACGGGGGCGATGGTGGGGGGGCGGTGCTGGCTCATGGGAAGGCGCGCCGAGTATATTGAGCCGCACCATGCTGCGCCGCTGGCTCGTGTCAACGCTTGCACGCCTGCCGAGCCAGTGCGCGGTGTGCCGCAGCTGGCAGGACCAGCCACTGTGTGAGTCCTGCATCCAGCGCTTCGCCCAGCCGCAGCCACGCTGCCGCACCTGTGCCATGCCCTTGGCGGGCGGCGCTGCGCAGTGCGGCAGCTGCCTGCAGCATCCGCCCCCGCTGGACACCTGCCTTTGCGCCGTGGACTACGTCTATCCGTGGACGGGCTGCATCGCCCAGTTCAAATACCGCCAGCAGCCGGGCTGGGCCGGGGCGCTGGCCGACCTGCTGCGGCACACGCCCTGGGTGGAACCGGCGCTGGAGCGCTGCGCGGTCGTGCTGCCGATGCCCTTGTCCAACGCGCGGTTGCGCCAGCGCGGCTTCAACCAGGCGCTGGAGCTCGCGCGCCGGCTCGCCCCGCACAAGACCGAAGCCGGCCTGCTGCTGCGCATCCGCGACACGGCACCGCAAGTGGCGCTGAGCGCGGCCGAGCGCCGGCGCAACGTGCGCGGCGCTTTCGCGCTGGAGCCGCTGGGGGCAGACCGTATCCGCGGCACCGATGCCGTGCTCGTGGACGACGTGATGACCAGCGGCGCCTCGCTGTTCGCCGCGGCCGAGGTGCTGCGCGCGGCCGGCGCGGCGCGCGTCAGCGCCCTGGTGCTGGCGCGCACGCCCGCGCCTGCGTAGCAGGGACAATCCACCCATGTTCCACATCGTCCTGGTCGCCCCCGAAATCCCGCCCAACACGGGCAACGTCATCCGGCTGGCGGCCAACACCGGATGCACGCTGCACCTGGTGGAACCGCTGGGCTTCTCGATGGACGACAAGCACATGCGCCGCGCCGGGCTGGACTACCACGAGTACGCCGAGCTGCGCGTGCACGCGGACTGGGCCGCGCTGCTCGCGCGCGAGCAGCCGCCCCTTGAGCGCATGTTCGCGATGACCACGCGCGGCTCGCGCAGTGCCCACACGCTGGCGTTCCGCAGCGGCGACTGGTTCGTGTTCGGTTCGGAGACCAGCGGCCTGCCGCCTGCGCTGCGCGACGGCTTTCCGCCCGAGCAGCGCCTGCGCCTGCCGATGCGCGCCGGCCAGCGCAGTCTCAACCTGTCGAACGCCGTGGCGGTGACGGTGTTCGAGGCCTGGCGCCAGTGCGGCTTCGCCGGCGCCGCCGATCAGACGTAGCGGCGCACGATGGACTCGGCCACGCAGGCCGGCTTGCTGGCGCCTTCGAGCTCCACCGTCACCTCCCAGACCTGCTGCACGCCGCCGCCCGAGACCGGCTCGCTGCTGACCAGTTTCAGGTGCCCACGCACGCGGCTGCCCGCCGGCACCGGCGTGATGAAACGCACCTTGTTGAGCCCGTAGTTCACGCCCATGCGCGTGCCCTCCACCTTCACGGCACTCGCAAACAACAGCGGCAGCAGCGACAGCGTCAGGTAGCCGTGTGCGATGGGTGCGCCGAACGGGCCGGACTTGGCCCGCTCCGGATCGACGTGGATCCACTGGTGGTCGCCCGTGGCCTCGGCGAACAGGTCGATCTGCTTTTGCGTGACGGTGGTCCACTCGCTGGTGGCGATGTCCTGCCCGACCAGGGCGGTCAGTTCGTCCAGGGTGCTGAAGGTCTTCATGCTCTCTTGTCTTCCTCTTTGGTTGAAATTCAGGGGGCGTCCAGCCAGCGGCACAGTTCCTGCCACTGCTCCAGGTCCTTCTCGACGCGCTGCGGCGCCACGTCGAACAAGGTGAGCCCGCGCGCTGCCAGGTGCACGTAATTCTGCGTGTTGCGCAATTCGCCCAGCACCGGCATGTTGAGGCTGGCGATGTACGCGCGCAGCTTGTCGGCCGCCAGCGTGCGCGCGTCCACGCGCATGCCCACGAGGCCGATGGCCAGCTTGCCGGCATGCCGGTTCTCGGCCACCTTGTCCAGGAAATCGCGCGTGGCGAAGATGTCGAACACGCTGGGCTGCAACGGCACGACCAGCTTGTCGGCCATCTTCATCACGTCGCTGAAGCGCCAGCCATGCAGGCCGCCCGGCGTGTCCAGCACCACGTGCGTCGTGCCCTTGGGCGGCCGCACGATCATGTCGGACGTCATCTCCCAGGTGCCGATGGGCCGTGCCGCCTCGGGCCGCAGGCCCAGCCACAGGCGCGAGGACTGCTGGCGGTCGGCGTCGCCCAGCATCACGGCATGGCCCTGCGATGCGAAATAGCCTGCGATGTTGGTGGCCAGCGTCGACTTCCCGACGCCGCCCTTGGGATTGGCAACGACCACGACCGGCATGCGCGCTCCTCCTTGTGTCCGCGGATGGGTCTCCGCTCGGGTATGTTAGCGGCCCGACTTGCGCAAGACTTTCACAACATGCAAGGCATCTACCTGATCGCCGCCCACCCGGCCTGGCGCGAATCGCGCGTGAACAGCCGCCTGCTGGAGACCGCACAGTCCCTGGTCGGCGCACTGCCGCTGGACATCCAGGACCTGTACGGCAGCTACCCCGACTACCACATCGATGTCGCGGCCGAACAGGCCCGCGTGGACCGCGCACGGCTGTTGGTGCTGCTGCACCCGATCCACTGGTACAGCATGCCGGCGCTGCAGAAGCTGTGGTTCGACGAGGTGCTGACCTACGGCTGGGCTTTCGGGCCGGCCTCGGCCGAAGCCGGCTCGCACGAGCAGGCCCCCGCCGGCACGCCCGGCACGGCACTGCGCGGCAAGGACTTCTGGCTCGTCGCCACCACGGGCGGCCCCGCCGAGTCGTACAGCGCCGAGAGCTACAACGGCCATCCGTTCGAAACCTACCTGCCGCCCTACCGCCAGACCGCCGCGCTGTGCGGCATGCGCTTCGTGCCGCCGCTGGTGCTGCACGGCGCGCACGGCGCGAGCCGGCAGGACATCGACGCCCACGCCGAGACCTTCGCCCAGCGCCTGCGCGACTACCCGCGCTGGGCCGACACGCCCGCCTGAGGCCGCCATGGACCACGCACCCGCCTGGCTGTCCAACAGCTTCATCTACCTCGCCGCGGCCGTGCTGGCCGTGCCGATCTCGCGCGCGCTCGGCCTGGGCGCCATCCTGGGCTACCTGGCGGCCGGCATGGCCATCGGCCCCTGGGGCCTGGCCCTGGTGCCCAACGTGCAGGACGTGCTGCACTTCGCCGAGTTCGGCGTGGTGCTGATGCTGTTCCTGGTCGGGCTGGAACTGGAGCCGCGCCGGCTCTGGAGCCTGCGCCGGCCGATCTTCGGCGGCGGCACGGCCCAGGTGCTGGTCTGCGCACTGGCGATCTACGGCGTGGCCCTGGCCTGCGGCATCGCCTGGAAGACCGCGCTCGTCGCCGCGCTGGGCCTGGCGCTGTCGTCCACGGCGATTGCGCTGCAGGTGCTGGGCGAGCGCAACCTGCTCGGCACGCGCAGTGGCCAGGCCGGGTTTTCCATCCTGCTGTTCCAGGACGTGGCCGCCATCCCCATCCTGGCCCTGCTGCCGCTGCTGGGCGCGGCCACCGCCGACGCCGACAGCGGCCACGCGGCCCTGCAGGCCGCCAAGACCGTGGCCGTGATCGCCGGCATCGTGCTCGGCGGCCGGCTGCTGCTGCGCCCCGTGCTGCGCTGGATCGCGCGCAGCCGCACGGCCGAGATCTTCACCGCCGCGGCGCTGCTGCTGGTGGTCGGCATCGCCTACCTGATGCACAGCGTGGGCCTGTCGATGGCGCTGGGCGCCTTCCTGGCCGGCGTGCTGCTGGCCGAGAGCGAGTACCGGCGCGAGCTCGAAGCCGACATCGAGCCGTTCAAGGGCCTGCTGCTGGGCCTGTTCTTCATCGCCGTGGGCATGAGCATCGATTTCGGCGTGCTGTGGCGCGCGCCCGGCACCATGGCACTGATCGTGCTGGGCTTCCTGTCCATCAAGCTGATCGTGATCTACGCCCTGTCGGCCGCCATGCGCCTGCCCGTGCCCGAGCGGCCCGTGTTCACGCTGCTGCTGGCGCAGGGCGGCGAGTTCGCCTTCGTGGTGTTCCAGGCCGGCGTGGGCGCGCGTGTGCTGGCGCCCGACACGGCCTCGCTGCTGACCGGCGCCGTGGCGCTGTCCATGCTGCTGAGCCCGCTGCTGCTGGTGGGTGCCGACCGCTACTGGCTGCCGCGCTTCAACCGCGGCAGCACGGCCAAGGCCGAGACCATCGCCGAGCCGCAGGCCGCGCCCATCATCATCGCGGGCTTCGGCCGCTACGGCCAGATCGTCGGCCGCGCGCTGTTCGCCCAGGGCCTGCACTGCACGGTGCTCGAGCACGACGCCGACATGATCGAGGCCATCCGCCCGCTCGGCTTCCGCGTGTTCTACGGCGACGCCACGCGGCTGGACGTGCTGCGCGTGGCCGGCGCCGGGCAGGCCCGCGTGCTGGTGCTGGCGGTGGACGACATGGCGCAGAGCCTGCGCATCGCAGAACTCGTGCGCGAGCACTTCCCGCAGCTGGAGATCGTGGCGCGGGCGCGCGACGTACCGCACTGGAACGCGCTGCGCGACCTGGGCGTGCAGCGCGTGGAGCGCGAGCTGTTCGAGTCCAGCCTGCGCAGCGCGCGCAGCGTGCTGGAGGTGCTGGGTGCGCCGCCGCACGAGGCGCGCCACGATGTGCTGCGTTTCCGCGACCACAACCTTGCGCTGTTCGAGCGCATGCACCCGCACCACCGGGACCGCGCGCGCAGCATCGCGGTGGCGCGAGAGGGCCGGCGCGAGCTGGAGGAGCAGCTGGCGCGCGAGCGCGAGGAACGCGCGCAACGCCGCCCGCCCGGCTGGCGCGACTGAGCTACAGCACCTGGCAGGCCTGGTCGAACGACAGGCGGGCGTTGCGCGGGAACAGCAGGCTGTCGTCGCCGTAGCCCAGGTTGACCAGGAAGTTGGCCTGCCAGCGGCCGTCCGGGAAGAACTCTGCATTGACCTTGGCGATGTCGAAGCCGCTCATGGGCCCGCAGTCCAGCCCCAGCGCACGCGCCGCGACCATGAAGTAGGCCCCGCCCAGCGTGCCGTTGCGCGTGGCCGTGGCCTGGGCCATCGCGGCGTTGCCCGCGAACATCTCGCGTGCGCCCTCGCGGTGCCAGACCTCGGACATGAACTCGTAGAAGCGCGTGTCGGTGGCCACGATCACGGTGACGGGCGCCGACATGGTCTTGTCGAGGTTGCCCTCCGACAGCGCCGGGCGCAGCCGCTCGCGCGCGGCCGGCGTGGTCAGGAACACGTAGCGCGTGGGCTGCGTGTTCATCGAGGTCGGGCCCATGCGGGCCAGTTCGTAGACCTGCTGCAGCAGGGCCGGCGGCACGGGCTGGTCGGTGAAGCCGTTGGCGGTTCGGGCGTCGAGGAAGATCTGTTCGAGCGAAATCGGGGTGGTCATGTCGGGCAATGGAAGGGTTCAGCCGCGCAGCGCGGCCTGGGCGACTGTATTGCGCGCGGCGAAGCGGCGGCTCCATTCCTCCACGGGCATGAAGCTCGGGTCGCTGCGCACGATGCGCTCGGTCTCACGCCAGATCGCCGCGTCGTCCAGGTCGATGTCCAGCGGGTCGCCGTGCGGCTGGCTCACGTACCAGGGCGTGTCCAGGTAGACCTCCACCGTGTTGTCTTCCGGGTCCAGGCAGTAGATCGACAGCGCGTTGCCGTGGTTGAGGCCGCGCATCCTGGTGGCGCCCAGGGCCAGCGCACGCTGGCGCGCCTCGCGCAGGTGGTCGATGGTCTGCACCTTGAACGACAGCTGCATCACCGTGCTGGGGCTGTCGAGCCCGCGGCTGGAGGCCAGTGCCAGCTGGTGGTGCTGGTCGTTGCGCCCGCTCAGGAACACGATGGTGAACGGGAAGGTGAAGCCCACGCCGCGGTCGGTCTCCTGCATGTCGAACACGCCGCAGTAAAAGCGCGTCATGGCCTCGATGTCGCGGCAGAAGATGCCGCAGTGCGACAGGTTGGGCTGGTAGCTGGGGTCCATGGTGTCTCCGGCGTTGTTCAGGGGTGCAGCACGATCTTGCCCAACGTGCCGCCCTGGTCCAGCAGCTCGTGCACCTGGCGCGCCTGCGCCAGCGGGAAGCGGCTGGCCATCGGTGCGCGCACGCGGCCTGCGGCCATCAGCGCGATGGCCTGCTCCATGAGGCCGCGGCGCAATGCGCGGTCGGCATCCACCGCGTGGATCGAGAAGGTGCGCACCGCCAGGCTGCGGCCCAGCAGCTGGCGCAGCGTGTCGAACACGTCGGCACTCGGCGGGCCGTTCACGATGTTGTAGGAGACCAGCATGCCCGACGGCGCCAGCGCATGCAGGCAGGCCGTGAACAACGCGCCGCCCAGGTGGTCGAAGGCCAGGTCCACGCCACGGCCGGCGGTCTGCGCCATCACCTGCCCGGCGATGCGCGCGGGGTCGGCATCCACCAGCACGTCCACGCCGTTGGCCAGCGCGAAGGCCTGCTTCTCGGGCGTCGATGCCGTGCCAATCACGCGCAGGCCGCGCCCGCGCGCCACCTGCACCAGGGCCGTGGCCACACCGCCGGCCGCACCCGGCACCAGCACGGCCTGGGCCGGCGCATTGCCGTTGCTGGCCAGCAGCGCGATGGCGAGCTGGAAGTTTCCGAGGCTGACCGCGTCGTCGAAGGCGATGCTGTCGGGCAAGTCGAACGGGGCCTCGGCCGGCACGCAGATGGCCTCGGCGTAGCAGCCGCCGCGCTGCGGCAGCTCACGCGCGCTCACCAGCACGCGCTGGCCGATGCGCGCAGCGTCCACGCCGGGGCCGACAGCGTCCACCGTGCCGGCCATCTCGTTGCCGGGAATGGCCGGCATGCTTGGCATCCACTTGTAGGTGCCGTTGCGGATCAGCACGTCGGGGCCGCCCGCGCCGATGGCCGCCGCGCGCACGCGCACCTGGCCGGGGCCGGGCTCGGGCCAGGCCAGCGTCACCAGTTCCAGCACCTCGGGCCCGCCCGGGGCCTGCAGTTGGACCGCGCGCATCAGCGTTGCCCGTCGTGCACGGCGATCTTGTCCTGCGACAAGCCGCCGAGGCGCGCATGCACGCGCCCGCCCGTGCCCATGACCAGCGCGAACAGGATCTCGTCGGGCCGCGGCGCGTCCTGGATGCCGATCTCCATGCTGTTGTAGTGGCTGCGCACATACGACGCGTGGATGTGGTGCAGCGGCACCATGAGCCGGTAGCCCGTGGCCGCCACGGCCTTGGCCGCCGGCACCATGGCCTTGGGCTCGCCCAGCACCGCGCGCATGGCCCAGCCGCCCGCCTCGTGCCAGACGGCACCGTGCTCCATCTCGCCGTTGACGCCGACGATGGCGGCCTTGCTGTAGACCTCCACCCGGTCGCGGCCCAGCGTGTCGACCAGTTCCTGCGCGAGCAGCGTGCCGAGGCTGCGCAGCTCGGCCATGAAGGGCAGCAGGTCGGGTTCGTACCGGCCCGCGTAAGGGTTGCGGATCACGGCGCAAGCCGCGGCCAGCTTCAAGGGCACGGCCGGCGGCGGGCCGCCCTCGTGGAACACCGTCTCGACGGTCAGGCTGCGTTTGCGGATGGCGATCAGGGACATGCGGAAACCTTGGGTTGCGTCATTGCTTGGGGATTTGGGATTCGGCCACCACCATGGTCCACTTCTCGAGCTCGCGGGCCACCATGGTCTTCATCTCGTCGGGCGTGCTGCCGCGTGCCTCGCCGCCCATGTCTTCCAGCCGCTGGCGCACGGCTGCGGCCTGCAGGGCCTTGTGCGTGTCGGCGTTCAGCCGGTCGACGATGGGGCGCGGCGTGCCGGCCGGCGCCAGCAGGCCGGCCCAGGAACGCACGTCGTAGCCCGGCACGCCCTGCTCGGCCACGGTGGGTACGTTCGGCAGGCCGGGCCAGCGCTGCGGGCCGGTGGTGGCCAGCGCGCGCAGCTTGCCGGCCTGGATGTTGGACATCACGGCCGTGGGCGGCGCGATGATGAAGGGCACGTCGCCCGACAGCAGCGCGGTGACGGCCGCCGCGTCGCCGCGATACGGCACGTGCAGCATGGGCACCTTGGCCATCTTGGTCAGCAGCTCGCCGGCCAGGTGGTGGGTGGAGCCAATGCCGGCCGAGCCGTACGACACCGCGTCCGGCCTGGCGCGCGCGGCCTCCAGCACGTCGCCGAAGCTGCGGTAGCGTGCGTCGGCGCGCACCACCACCAGGAACGGGAAGAAGGTGACGGTGCAGATGGCCTCGAAGTCGGCCACCGTCCTGTAGGGCAGGTGCTGGTACAGCGCGCCCGCCACCGCGTGGCCGCCCGTGGCCAGCAGCAGCGTGTAGCCGTCGGGCTTGGCGCGCGCCACGCTGCCGGCCGCGATGGTGCCGCCGGCACCGGCCTGCGACTCCACCACGACGGGCTGGCCCAGCGTCTTGCCGAGCTCAACGCCGACGGCACGGGCGATGGCATCGGCGTTGCCGCCCGGGGCGAAGCCCTGGTAGATCTTGATGGGCCGCTCGGGCCAGGCCTGGGCCAGGGCCGGCAGGGCTGCGCTGGCGCTTAAGGCGGCGCCCAGGGCGAGAAGGTGGCGTCGGTGCATGCGTGTCTCCGCGGCGTCCCGTCGTGCGGGCCGTCCTGTGGTGGAAGGGTTCAGTCCTGCGCGACGACCGGGTTGCGCAGCGTGCCGATGGCCTCGATCTCCACCTCGACCACGTCGCCCGGCTTCATGAACCACTGCGGCTTGCGGCTCCAGCCCACACCGGCCGGCGTGCCGGTGGCGATCACGTCGCCCGGCACCAGCGTGAAGATGGTCGAGGCGTAGGCGATCAGCTTGGGGATGCTGAAGATCATGTGGCCCGTGTGGCTGGACTGCACGGTCTCGCCGTTCAGCCGCGTGACGAGCTTCAGTTCGCGGCCCGGTTCGATCTCGTCGGCCGTCACCATCCAGGGGCCAAAGCCACCGGTGGACTCGAAGTTCTTGCCCGAGGCGATCTGCTTGGCGTGGAACTGCCATTCGCGCACGCTGGCGTCGTTGTAGACGCTGTAGCCGGCCACGTGCTGGAACGCATCGGCCTCGGCGATGTCGCGGCCGCCCTGGCCGATGACGACGGCCAGCTCGCCCTCCCAGTCCAGCGACTCGGACACGCGCGGGCGCACGATGGGGCCGTTGTGCGGCGTCTGCGAGCGCCACACGCGCAGGAAGATCGGCGGCTCTTCCGACAGCTCGCGCTGCATGCCGGCGGCCAGCACCTCCTGGTGGTGGTCCATGTAGTTGCGCACCGCGCAGACGATCTTCTCGGGCTTCGGAATGACCGGCAGGAAGCGGATATCGCCCAGCTGCGCATCGGCCTTCAGGCCCGCGACCAGTGTGTCGCGCCGCGCGAAATCGGGGCTGGCGATGAAGTCGGCCAGGCTGGCGTGGCCGGTGCGCTGCGCCAGTTCGGCAACGCCGCCGCCGAGCACGACGCCCCAGGTGTCGCGGCCGGCGAGGTGGTAGGACAGGAGTTTCATGGGAAGGTCCTTGGACGTGTGGATGAGGGAGATGCCGTCGGCAGTACGCCATCGGCATGCGTCAAATTTTATGCACAAAACTATTTTTAAGCATAGTCGTAGTTTTGTGCTCGTTTACCCTGATCCAGCAGTTTTGGCGCTCCGTGCACGGAACGGCAGGCACGTGCATAGAATTCCGGCGTGAACACCGCCACCATTTCCACGCCAGACGCCGGTGCCCCGCTCACCGAGCAGGCCTTCCGCAGCCTGCGCCACGATGTGCTGGCCGGCACCTTTGCGCCGGGCAACAAGCTCAAGCTCGATGAACTGCAACGCCACTACGGCTACTCCAGCAGCCCGCTGCGCGAGGCGCTGAGCCGGCTGGCGCAGGAGGGCCTGGTGCGCGCAGACGAGCGCCGGGGCTTCCGCGTGGCGGCGCTGTCCGAGGCCGACCTGGACGACATCACGCACATGCGGCTGATGCTGGACGTGGAGGCGCTGCGCGGCGCCATCGCGGCCGGCGACGACGCCTGGGAGGCGGCCATCGTCTCGGCCTTCCACCGGCTGGAGAAGGTGGAGTCGCGGCTGACGGACGGCCCGCAGGTGCTGGACGAGGAATGGAGCGAGGTGCACCGCGCCTTCCACATGGCACTGCTGGCGGCCTGCCCGTCCGAGCGCCAGCGCCGCTGGAGCGCCAGCCTGTTCGACCAGGCCGAGCGCTACCGCCGCTTCTCGGCCCGGAACCGCCAGAGCGCGCGCCGCAAGTCCAGCGAACACCGGCGCATGATGGACGCCACGCTCAAGCGCGACGCCGACACCGCCTGCGCGCTGCTGGCCGAGCACATCCGCAGCACCCAGCGCAACGTGGAGAGCGCGCTGCGGCGCAGTACGACCGCCTGAGCCTCAGCGCAGCCCGTCCCAGAGCAGCTTGAGGCCCGTCAGCAGCATGCCGATGTTGATGAGCCGGTAGAACAGCGCCGGCGACACGCGCCGCGCAAAACGCACGCCCGCCCAGACGCCGACCGGCGCGAACGGCAGCAGCACCAGCGAGGTGGCGATGTTTCGCGCATCGAACAGCCCGAGCCAGGTGTACGGCACCCACTTGGACAGGTTGATGCAGAAGAAGAACACGGCCATCGTGGCCGCGAACTGCACGGGCGCGAGCCGCAGCGGGATCACGTAGGCGTTGATCGGCGGGCCGCCGGTGTGCGAGACGAAGCTCGTGAAACCGGACACCGTGGCCAGCAGCCGGCCGGCCCAGCGCGGCGGCGGTGGGCTGTCGGCGCGCGGCGGAAAGAGCCAGCGCTGCGCCAGGAACAGCAGCGTGAATGCGCCCACCAGCGTGGACACGGTATGCCCGTCAAGCACGCGGAACAGCGCCGTGCCGACCACGGTGCCGAGCAGGCCGAACGGGATCAGCAGCCACAGCAGGGCCTTGTCGAGGTCGCGCCGGAAGGCGGCCACGCTCAGGATGTCGCACAGCAGCAGCACGGGCATCAGCAGCGCTGCGGCCTGCGGCACGGGGATGGCCAGCGCCATCAGCGGCACCGCCAGCGAGCCCAGGCCGGCGCCAAAGCCGCTCTTGGACAGGCCCAGCAGCAGCACGGCCGGAATGGCCGTGGCGTAGAACGCCCAGCCGGTGATCAAAGGCAGGTCCATCGCGCGGTGGTATGGTCTTCGGACACAAAAAAAGCCGGCGCAGTGTAGGCCGGCCAGGAGACCCGCGCAGATGCAAGAAAGCTACGACTACGTGATCGTGGGCGCCGGCGCGGCCGGCTGCCTGCTGGCCAACCGCCTGAGCGCGGACGGCCGCCACAGCGTCTGCCTGCTGGAGGCCGGCCCGCCCGACCGCAACCCCTTCATCCACATCCCGGCCGGCTTCATCAAGGTGGGCTACGACCCGCGCTACACCTGGCCCTTCAAGACGGCGCCCACGCACTGGACGGCCGGGCGAGAAGTCACGGTGCAGGTCGGCCGCACGCTGGGCGGCTCCAGCGCCATCAACGGCTTCAACTACACGCGCGGCGTGCCGGCCGACTACGACGCCTGGGCCGCGGCCGGCAACCCGGGTTGGGACCACGCCGCGCTGCTGCCGCTGTTCAAGCGCACCGAGCGCCGCATCGGCAACTTCGATCCGCGCTGGCGCGGTGGCGACGGCCCGCTGCCCATCACCGACTGCGATTGGCGCCACCCGCTGTGCGATGCATTCATCGACGGCGCGGCTGCCCTGCTGAACGTGCCGCGCCAGCACGACTACAACTGCGGCCAGCAGGGCGGCGCGGGCTACTACCAGCGCTGGATCCACAAGGGCTGGCGCGTGAGCGCGGCCAAGGCCTTCCTGCGGCCGGCGCGCGGGCGGCCCAACCTCACGGTGCGCACCGACGCGCACGCGCAATCCATCGTGTTCGAGAACAAACGTGCCGTGGGCGTGCGCTGGCGCGCGGGCCCCGGCGCGCCCGAGCAGACGGTGCGCGCCACGCGCGAGGTGCTGCTGTGCGCGGGTGCGCTCAACAGCCCCAAGCTGCTGGAACTCTCGGGCGTGGGCGCACCGGCCCTGCTGCAGACGCTGGGCATCCCGCTGCGGCATGCGCTGCCCGGTGTCGGCGAGGCCCTGCAGGACCACTTCATGGTGCGCTCCACCGTGCGCGTGCAGGGCGTGGACACCATCAACCGCACGGCGCGCGGCCTGCCCTTGCTGGGCCAGATCGCGCGCTGGGCGCTGGGCCGGCCCAGCGTGCTGGCCATCAGCCCCTCCGTGGCCTATGCGTTCGCGCGCTCGCGGCCCGGGGTGGCGAGCGAAGACCTGCAGTTCCACTTCTCGCCCGGCAGCTACGCCTCCGGCATCGCTGGCCGGCTCGACAGCTTCCCCGGCATGACGCTGGGCGTGTACCAGCTGCGCCCGCACAGCCGCGGCTTCGTGCATGCGCGCTCAAACGATGCGTTCGCGCCGCCCGAGATCCAGCCCAACTACCTGGACGACCCGCGCGACCGCCAGGTGCTGGTGGATGCGCTGCGGCTGGCACGCCGGCTGCTGCACAGCCCCCAGTTGGCGCCCTACGTGCAGGCCGACGAGGCGCCCGCCGCGGACGCCACCAGCGACGAGACGCTGCTCGAGCATGCCCGCCAGCGCGGCGGCACGGCCTGGCACTTCATGGGCACCTGCCGCATGGGGCCGGCCGGCGATCCCGGCGCCGTGGTCGATGCGCGGCTGCGCGTGCACGGGCTTGCAGGCCTGCGCGTGGCCGATGCCTCGGTCATGCCGTCCATGCCCTCGGGCAACACCGGCGCGCCGACCATGGCCATTGCCGAAAAGGCCGCCGAACTGGTGCGCGCAGACGCCTGAAGCATCAGGGTTCCCCCGCTCGCCAGCCACCGCTGTCCCGGCAAACTGTACCTATTTCGACGGATACAGTTCCCCTACAGTGGGGCCGCAGCACCGGGCCAGCAGAAGCGCCGGGCCATCCATCCCCCCGTTCATCCCAAGGAGACAAACCCATGCCATCGGTCCACCGTTTCGCCAAGCTCGCCGTCGCCGGCGCCATCGCCGGGTCCCTGTGGGCCGGTGCCGCCGCCTACGCCCAGGACATCAAGATCGGCTACACCGCCGACCAGTCCGCCAGCGGCGTGGCCGAACTGGGCATCGCGGGCCGCTGGGGCTTCGAGGCCGCCATCGAGGACCTCAACAAGGCCGGCGGCATCATGGGCCGCAAGGTGGTCGGCGTCATCCGCGACGACCAGGGCACGCCGCCCAAGGCCATCCAGAACATGACCGAGCTGATCGACAACGAGAAGGTGCAGGCCGTGGTCGGCCCGGCCAACTCGGGCAATGCGCTGGCCTGGCTGCACCTGCCGCAGCAGAAGAAGATCCCCGTGGTCGTGCCCATCGGCACCGCCACCGAGATCACCAACCGCTATGCCAAGGAGCCGCAGAACTACCTGTTCCGTGTGTCCATGGTCGACCGCGAGCAGGTGGCGCTGCTGGGCGCCTATGCCGTCAAGGCTTCCAAGGACAAGAAGATCGCCATCCTGGCCGATTCCACCGGCTACGGCCAGGGCGGCATCAAGGACGCCACCGACATCCTGGCGCTGCACGGCGTGACGCCGGTGGCGACCGAGAAGTACGGCCCCAAGGACACCGACATCACCTCGCAGCTGTCCAAGATCAAGGCAGCCGGCGCCGACACCGTGATCATCTACGGCATCGCCGACGGCACGGCCCAGGTGCTGCGCAGCATGGAGAAGATCAACTACATGCCGGTGACGCTGGGCACCTGGGGCAACCTGTCCTCGCTGCTGCCCAAGATGGCCGGCGAGAAGCTGTCCGAGCACCTGATCCTGGCCGCGTCCACCACCGAGGACACCAACGCCAAGACCAAGGCCCTGGGCGAGCGCGTGCGCAAGAACTTCCCGACGCTGACCACCTTCCCATGCTCGGCCCAGGCGTACGACTCGGTCATGCTGCTGGCCGCCGCGATGAAGCTGGCCAACAGCACCGACGGCGAGAAGGTCGCCGCCGCGCTCGAGAACGTGACCGGCGTGGAAGGCGTGATCAAGACCTACAACAAGCCCTTCACCAAGACCGCGCACGAGGGCCTGTCGGTGGCCGACTTCTACCTGGCGCGCTGGAAGAACGGCGCACCGGTGCGCTATGAAGACCAGTTCACCAAGTCGCTGACGCCGGCCGACCTCAAGAAGTAAGCCCTTCTTGCCGGCCATGCCCACGCCCTGCGGCGTGGGCCCCGTTTCTCGCGTGGTTTCAAAGGGAAGACATGGGCGCGTCACTCCTGCAGGCGGTCTTCAGCGGCCTGGCGCTGGGCAGCATCTATGCGCTGGTCGCGCTGGGTTTCAACATCACCCACAACACGACCAGGACGTTCAACTTCGGCCAGGGCGAGTTCCTGGTGGCCGGCGCCTATGTGGCGGTCTCCGCAGTGCTGCTGCTGGCCGGCAAGCCCATCACGGGCGCACTCAGCGCCGTCGAGGTCACGCCGGGCCGCTACCTCGCGGCCCTGGCCATCTCCATCGTGGTGCTGGGCGCTCTCGGCGTGCTGCTGTACCACGCGGCCGTCAAGCCCTTCGTGGGCCAGGGCGGGCTGGCCTGGGTCATGAGCACCATCGGCTTCGGCATCATCATCCAGAACACGGCACTCGCGATCTGGGGCCCGGCCCCGCTGGTCATGCCTTCGCCGCTGGGCAACGAGGTGATCCGCATCGGCGGCGCCGGCGTGCTGCCGCAAGAGATCCTGGTGCTGGTCTCCAGCATCCTGGTCATGGTCTGCCTGGACTTCGTGATGCGCAAGACCAGGATCGGCAAGGCGGTGCGCGCGGTCGCGCACAGCGGGCCGGCCGCCACGCTGATGGGCATCAACGTCTCGGCCATCGTGGTGCTGGCCTTCGTCATCAGCTCGGCGCTGGCCGGGCTGGCGGGGCTGCTGATCGCGCCCATCACCACGGCCTCCGTCTTCATGGGCCTCACGCTGGCGCTCAAGGCCTTCTCGGCCGCCATCGTGGGCGGCCTCAACAACGCGCGCGGCTGCATGCTGGGCGGCTTCCTGCTCGGGCTGATCGAGGCCCTGGTCGGGCTGTGGCAGGCCGAGCTGCGCGAGATCAGCATCTTCCTGCTGATCATCCTGGTGCTGGTGTTGAAGCCCGAAGGCCTGCTGGGCCGCCGCGTGGTGGAGAAGGTCTGATGCAGTTCGGCAAAGGACATGCCATCGGCGTGGCGCTGGCCGCCGCCGCCATCGCGCTGGCCCCGGTGCTCATCACCAACGGCTTCTACCTCAAGGTGCTGTTCCTGATCGGCGTGAACTACCTGGCCGCGGCCGGGCTCAACGTGCTGGTCGGCCACACCGGCCAGAAATCGCTGGGCCATGCGGGGCTGTTCGCGGTGGGCGCCTACACGGCCGCGCTGCTGACGGCGCGGCTGGGCTGGAACCCCTGGCTCGCCTTCGTCGCCGCGGGCGCCATGGCCGGGCTGTTCGGCGTGCTGATCGCGCTGCCCGCGCTGCGTGTGCGCGGGCCGGCGCTGGCCATGGTCACCATCGGCTTCGGCATCGTGGTCGAGAAGGTGGTCTCGGAATGGCAGAACGTGTTCGGCGGCCAGGCCGGCATTTACGGCGTGGTGCCGCCCTCCATCGCCGGGAGCGCACTCAACGACAGCCAGTGGGTCTGGTTCGTCGGTGTGCTGGCCATCGTGGCGCACCTGACGATCCGCGCGCTGCTGCACGGCAAGTACGGCCGCGCCTTCATGGCCGTCAACACGGCCGAGGTGGCGGCCGAGAGCGTGGGCGTGTCGGTCTACAAGTTCAAGGTGCTGGCCTTCGTGGTCAGCGCCGTGACCTGCGGGCTGGCGGGCGCGCTGATCGCGCAGCAGAACCAGTACATCAACTCGGACTTCATCAACTTCAGCCTGTCGATCTTCTTCCTCTTGATCGTGCTGTTCGGCGGCAGCTCGGTCTATGGGCCGCTGGTGGGCGCCGTGGTGCTGACGCTGCTGGACGCGTTCCTCGCGCGCTGGCCCACGGCCCAGCACTTCACCTATGGCGCGCTGCTGCTGTTCGCGCTGTACGCCATGCCCGACGGGCTGTCGGGTGCACTCGGCCGGCTGGCGAAGAAGCTGGTGCCAGCCCTGGCCCGCAAGCCCGTGCTGCCCGCGCCGACCGCCGGCTGGAAGCTGCGCGCCGCCGAGCGGACGGCGGCCGACAAGCCGCTGTTGCAGACCCGCGCCGTCTACAAGGCCTACGGCGGGGTGGTGCCCACCAACAACATCGACATGGACATCAAGACCGGCCACATCCATTCGCTGATCGGGCCGAACGGCGCGGGCAAGACCACGCTGCTCAACATCCTGTCGGGCGTCAATCCGCCCGACCGCGGCAGCATCGAGTTCGCGGGCCAGAGCATCGTGCACATGGTGCCCAACCGCATCTGCGCGATCGGCCTGGGCCGCACCTTCCAGAACCTCAAGCTGTTCACCGACATGTCGGTGCTGGACAACGTGAAGGTGGGCCTGCACCGCCACATGCGCGCCGGCTTCTGGAGCTGCCTGCTGGGTTTGCCAGCGGCCCAGCGCGAAGAACTGGCAGCGCGCGACGAAGCGCTGCAGATCCTCGACTTCCTGGGCTTGCTGGACAAGGCCGATGAAGTCGCCGGCAGCCTGCCCTACGGCCTGCAGCGCCGGCTGGAGCTGGCCCGCGCACTGGCCACCCACCCGCGCCTGCTGCTGCTGGACGAGCCGGCCGCGGGCCTGAACCCGCAGGAGACGCAGGACCTGGTCGGCGTGATCGCCAGGGTCCGCGACCTCGGCATCACCGTGCTGCTGATCGAACACCACATGGACCTGGTCATGGCCATCTCGGACCACGTGATTGTGCTCGACTACGGCGAGAAGATCGCCGAAGGCAAGCCCCTGGAGGTGCAGAACAACCCGCGCGTGATCGCCGCCTACCTGGGCACCGACGAGCCCGACGAAGACGACCTGGAACTGGAGGCCCGCCATGGCTGAGCCACTGCTCCAGATCCACGCGCTCGAAGTGCGCTACGGCGCCATCGAGGCGCTCAAGGGCATCTCGCTCGAGGTGCATGCCGGCGAGGTGGTGACCATCATCGGCGGCAATGGCGCCGGCAAGAGCACGCTCATGAAAGCGGTCTCGGGCCTGGAGCCGGCTTTTGCCGGAACCATCCGCTTCGCCGGCCAGGACATCACGCGCGTGCCGGGCCACCAGCGCGTGGCACTGGGCATTGCGCAGTCGCCCGAGGGCCGGCAGGTGTTCTCCGACCAGAGCGTGCGCGACAACCTGCTGCTGGGCGCCTACCACCGCAAGGCGTCGACGGCCGAGATCGAGGCCGACATCGAGGCCCAGTTCGACGCCTTCCCGCGTCTGCGCGAACGCCAGGACCAGATGGCCGGCACCATGTCGGGCGGCGAGCAGCAGATGCTGGCCATCGCCCGCGCGCTGATGGCCCGGCCCAAGCTGCTGTTGCTGGACGAGCCCTCGCTGGGCCTGGCGCCGCTGATCGTGAAGGAGATCTTCGGCATCATCCGCGGACTCAAGACCCAGGGCGTCACCATCCTGCTGGTCGAGCAGATGGCCAACCAGGCGCTGGCCGTGGCCGAGCGCGGCTATGTGCTGGAGACCGGGCGCATCACGCTGCAGGGCGGGGGCCGGGCGCTGCGGCGCGATCCGCAGGTGCGGGCCGCGTACCTCGGGAAGCATTGAGATGAAGCGATACCACGGTCTGGCCCAGGACCACGCCGACGGCGTACCCCACTCCGCGAATGTCCCCCGCCCAGGGCCGCAGGCGGCCCAGGGCTCCTCCTTTATTTCGCTGCGTGGAGCACGCCATCGTCGCGGTCCATCCGCGTCGCGTCGCACGCGCCGGCACGACGCGACGTGTCCCGGGCCGAGGACATCGGGTGGCCTCTGCAGCGAAGTAAAGGAGGAGCCGAAGGCGGGGGACATGAACGGAAGAGGCCACCCGGTGGCCTCGGCCCGCGCGCCACGCCCATGTCCGCCAGCAACTGCACCGAACCGCCATGTCCACTGACACCTTCGACTACGTGATCGTCGGAAGCGGCGCAGCCGGTGCCATCCTCGCGGCCCGGCTCGGCGAAGACCCGACCCTCAGCATCTGCGTGCTGGAAGCCGGCCCGCGCGACTGGCATCCGTACCTGCACCTGCCGGCCGGCTTCATCAAGGTGCTGTTCAACCCCGACTTCACCTGGCAGTTCAGCTCCGAGCCGACGGACTGGACGGGCGGGCGCCGCGTGCCGCTGCCGCAGGGGCGCACGGCCGGCGGCTCCACCGCCATCAACGGCCTGGTCTACAACCGCGGCCAGGCCGAGGACTACGACGGTTGGGCCGCCCAGGGCAACCCGGGCTGGAGCCACGCGGAA
The DNA here is from genome assembly GCF_001422445.1 of Pseudorhodoferax sp. Leaf274. GTDB lineage: Bacteria > Pseudomonadota > Gammaproteobacteria > Burkholderiales > Burkholderiaceae_C > Pseudorhodoferax. Next base: position 48,533 of record NZ_LMNA01000023.1, on the reverse strand, counting down.
CTGCTGCCTTACTTCATGCGCAGCGAACGGCGCATCGGCCCCGGCGACGACGCGCTGCGCGGGCGCCGCGGCCCTGTGCCCGTGACCGACATCGACTGGCGGCACCCGGTCTGCGAGGCCTTCCTCGACGGTGCCGGGGAACTGGGCCTGCCGCGCAACCCCGACTACAACGGCGCGACGCAGGCTGGCGTGGGCTACTTCCAGCGCACCATCCGCCACGGGCTGCGCCAGGGCACGGCGCCCACGTTCCTGACGCCGGCCCTGAAGCGCGGCAACGTGGCGCTGCGCAGCAACGCGCACGCCACCGGCATCGTGTTCGACGGCCGGCGCGCCACCGGCGTGCGCTACCGGCGCGGCGGCCCGAATGGCCCGTCGCAAACGGTGCGTGCGCGGCGCGAGGTGATCGTCTGCGCCGGCGCCGTCAACAGCCCGAAGCTGCTGCAGCTCTCCGGCATCGGTCCGGCCGAGTGGCTGCAACGCGCGGGCATCCCCGTGCGCCATGCGCTGCCCGGCGTGGGCCAGCATCTGAAAGACCACTTCTCGGTGCGCCTGGTCGCGCGGGCCAAGAACACCGTCACCATCAACGAGCTGGCGCGTGCACCCCGGCTGTGGAGCCAGGCCGCGCGCTGGCTGGCCGGGCAACCCAGTATCCTCGCGCTGAGCCCCTCGCTCGCGCACTTCTTCTGGCAGTCGCGGCCCGGCCTCGCGCGGCCCGACCTGCAAGGCGTGTTCGCGCCGGCCAGCTACCGCGCGGGCTACGTCGGCATGCTCGACGACTACCCCGGCATGACCTGCGGCGTCTGGCAGCACCGGCCGCAGAGCAGCGGCTGGGTGCGGCTGGCATCGGGCGACCCGTTCGCCGACCCGCTCGTGCAGCCCAACTACCTCGCCCACGAAGACGACCGCCGCGTGCTGCTGGACGGCGTGCGGCTGGCACGCCAGCTGCTGCAGACGCGCGCGCTGGCGCCCTACGTGCAGGCCGAGACCCTGCCCGGCCCCGACGTGCAGCGCGACGACGAGTTGCTGGACTACGTGCGCCGCTACGGTGTCTCGTCCTACCACCTCAACGGCACGGCGCGCATGGGGCCGGCCAGCGACGCGATGGCGGTGGTCGATGCGCAGCTGCGCGTGCATGGCGTGGCCGGCCTGCGCGTGGCCGACGCCTCGGTCATGCCGGAGATTCCCTCGGCCAACACCTGCGCCGCGTCGATGATGATCGGCGAGAAGGCGGCCGACCTGGTCCGCGCCCATCCTGCCACGCCATGATCGACATCGAACAGCATCCCACGCTGCACCAGGCGCTGAACGCCGCCGCCCAGGCCTACGGCCCCCATACCCTGCTGGCCATCCCGGCCAACCCACAGCGCGGCTACCTGCCCGATGGCCTGGAACTGAGCTACGCGCAGATGGCCCAGGGCGTCGCCGCACTGGCCGCGCATTACGCCGCCGCCGGCTACGGCCATGGCCACCGCGTGGCGCTGTTCCTGGAGAACCGGCCCGCGCACCTGCTGCACAAGCTCGCGCTCAACAGCCTGGGCGCCTGCTGCGTTCCCGTGAACCCCGACTACCGCCCGCGCGAACTGGCCTACCTGATCGGGCACGCGCGCGTGGACCTGGTGGTGGTGCTGGACTGCCGTGTCGATGCGCTGCGCGCCGCGCTGGCCGAGTCCGCCCACCAGCCGGCCTTCGCCACGCTCGACGGCTTCGCGTCCACGCTGCCGCGCGCGCCACGCGACCCGCTGCCCGGCCAGGTGCAGGGCGACACGCCGGCCAGCATCCTCTACACCTCGGGCACGACCGGGCGGCCCAAGGGCTGCATCCTGTCGCACCGCTACGAGCTGGCATCGGGCCACGCCTACGCCACGCGCGGCGGCCTGGCCACCTTCGGCGAAGGCACGGACCGCATCTACAACCCGCTGCCGCTGTTCCATGTCAACGCCTCGGTGGTCTCGTTCCCGGGCGCGCTGCTGAAGGGCAACTGCCAGGTGCAGGCCGACCGCTTCCAGCCCACGCGCTGGTGGACCGAGGTGCGCGAGAGCCGCGCCACCGTCGTGCACTACCTGGGCGTGGTCGTGCAGATGCTGTGGGCGCAGCCGCCGGGCCCGCAGGACCGCGACCATGCCGTGCGCTTCGCGTACGGCGCCGGTGTCGAGCCGCCACTGCACGCGGCCTTCGAGGCGCGTTTCGGCTTCCCGCTGATCGAGCTCTGGGGCATGACCGAGATGGTGCGCATCCTGACCGACAACCACGCGCCGCGCCAGGTCGGCACGCGCGCCTTCGGCCGCGCGCTGCCCGGCATCGAGGTGCGCGTGGTCGACGACGCCGACCGCGACGTGGCCGGCCAGGCGCCCGGCGAGATGGTGATCCGCCACAGCGAAGCGACACCGCGGCAGGATTTCTTCTCGGGCTACCTGGACGATCCGCAGGCCACCGAAGCCGCCTGGCGCGGCGGCTGGTTCCACACCGGCGACATCGTGTGGCGCGACGCCACCGGCATGCTGCACTTCGTGGACCGGCGCAAGAACATCGTGCGCCGCTCGGGCGAGAACATCGCCGCGGCCGAGGTCGAGGCCGTGCTGCTGGCGCACCCCTGGGTCGAACAGGCCGCCGTGATGGCCCTGCCCGACGAGGTGCGCGAGGAAGAGGTGCTGGCCTGCGTGGTGCTCCAGCCCGGCGCGGCGCCAGAGGGCAAGTGCGAGGCCACGGCGCGCGCGCTGTTCGAGCACTGCAACGCCCAGCTGGCCTACTACAAGGCGCCCGGCTGGGTCTGGTTCGCCGACGCGATCCCGACCACGGCCACGCAGAAGATCCAGAAGCACAGCCTGTTCGCGGCCGGCACCGATCCGCGGGCCCTGCCGGGCATGCTGGACCTGCGCAGCCTGAAGAAGCGCCGCTGAACCCCGCGCCGTCGCGGCCGCGGCGTTCTGCACTGCGGTTTTCTTCTGTGCCTGCGACGGGCGCCAGCACGGGGGTTGCGGCCTAGACTGGCCGCCCCATCCCCACCACCACCGAGACCATGCAAGACAAGAAGGCCATCCTCGTCATCGGCGCCGGCGACGCGACCGGCGGCGCCATCGCCCGGCGTTTCGCGCGCGAGGGCTACATCGCCTGCGTCACGCGGCGCAGCGCCGACAAGCTCGCGCCCCTCGTCGAGCAGATCCGCGCCGAGGGCGGCCAGGCCCATGGCTTCGGCAGCGACGCGCGCAAGGAGGACGAGATGGCCGCGCTGGTGCAACGGATCGAGACCGAGATCGCGCCGATCGAGGTGGCGGTGTTCAACATCGGCGCCAACGTGCGCTTTTCCATCACCGAGACCACGGCGCGCGTGTACTTCAAGGTCTGGGAGATGGCCTGCTTCGCGGGCTTCCTGATGGGCCGCGAAGCCGCCAAGGCCATGCTGCCGCGCGGCCGCGGCACCATCCTGTTCACCGGCGCCACGGCCAGCCTGCGCGGGCGCGAGGGCTTCGCCGCCTTCGCCGGCGCCAAGCACGGCCTGCGCGCGCTGGCGCAGAGCATGGCGCGCGAGCTCTGGCCCCAGGGCATCCACGTGGCCCACCCCATCGTGGACGGCGCCATCGACACCGAGTTCATCCGCAGCAACTTTCCCGAGCGCTACGCGCTGCGCGAGCAAGGCGGTATCGTGAGCCCCGACAGCATCGCCGAGGTGTACTGGCAGTTGCACCAACAGCCGCGCGACGCCTGGACCCACGAGACCGAGATCCGACCCTGGATGGAGACCTGGTAAATGACGCAAGCACAGTTCCTGTTCGACTTCGGCAGCCCCAATGCCTATCTCTCGCACAAGATCATTCCGCAGATCGAGGCGCGCACCGGTGTGCGCTTCGCCTACCAGCCCGTGCTGCTGGGCGGCCTGTTCAAGCTGGCCAACAACCGCTCGCCCGTCGAGGCCTATGCCGAGATCCCGCTCAAGCTGGCCTACGAGCGCATGGAGATGCAGCGCTTCATCGCGCGCCACGGCCTCACGGCCTTCCGCATGAACCCGCATTTCCCGGTCAACACGCTGCACATCATGCGCGGCGCGGTGGCGGCGCAACGGCTGGGCTGCTTCGAACGCTACGTCGACACGGTCTACGCCAGCATGTGGGAGCGCGGCTGCAACATGGCCGACCCCGCCGTGATCGCGGCCGAGCTGTCCGCCGCCGGGCTGGATGCGCAGGCGCTGGTCGCCGCGAGCCAGGATGCCGAGGTCAAGCAGCAGCTGCTGGCCAACACGCAGGAGGCCCATGGCCGCGGCGCGTTCGGCTCGCCGACCTTCTTCGTCGGCACGCAGATGTTCTTCGGCAAGGACAAGCTGCGCGATGTGGAGGACGAGATCGCGGCTCAGGCGGCGCGGTAGCGCGCCTCGATCGCGCGCACGGTGTCGACCAGGCGCGGCCTCACCTCGCGCAGGAAGACCTCGGCAGGCACGGCGGAGGCTGCAGCCGCCGCGTTCACCACCATGAGCGGCTGGCTGGCACCCAGGCGCATGGGCACGGCGATGGCGTTGACCTCGCGCCGCCAGGCGCCGAAGGAGCGCACGCAGCCCAGTTCCGCCAGGTCGGCGACGGCCTGCGCCACCATGGCCTGCAGCGCATCGCCGCCGGGCGGGTCCAGCGCCAGCAGCCGCGCCACCAGCATCTGGCGGACCTCGGGCGTGGCGCCCGCCAGGTAGCCCCGGCCCACGGCCGAGGTGGCCAGCGGCATGCGCGAGCCCAGGCTCAGCCGCAGCGTGAGGATGGCCTGCTCGCTGACGCAGTTGTCGATGTAGAGCATGGCCAGGTCGTCGCGGATGGCGAGCGCGACCATGGTCTGCGTGGCGTCGGCCAGCTGCTGCAGCCGCGCGTGGCTGGCCTCGCGCACGTCCAGCCGCGACAGCGTGGTGCCGCCCAGCGCCAGCGTCTGCAGGCCCAGGCGGTAGCGGCCGCTCTCGGGCACGTGCACGAGATAGCCGAGCCGGGTCAGCGTGTAGCTCAGCCGCGTGACGGTGGACTTGGGCAGGCCGCAGCGCTCGGCCAATTCCTGGTTGCTGAGCCGCTCCTCGCCGGAGGCGAAGGCGCGCAGCAGCTCCAGGCCGCGCGCGAGCGCGGTGACGAACTGGCGGTCGTCCTTGGCGGCGATGTCAGTCTCCACTGCGCAGCACGGACTGCAGGGCCGGCGCGAAGCGCGGGTCGAGCACGGCGCCGACGTTGAAGCGCGACCAGGGCGAGACCGCCTCGGGGTCGACGCTGAAGATGCGGCCCGGGGCCATCATGACCTGGCGTTCCCGCAGGGCTTCGGCCAGGGCCAGCGCGTCCGGCACGCCCGGAAGGCGCGCCCACAGGAAGAGCGAGGCCGGTGTCTGCGCGAACAGTTCGGCGCCGAAGCCCTGCAGCAGCCCCTGCGCGCGCGCCGTGGCCTCGCCCACGCGCCGGCGCAGGTGCGCCAGGTGGGCCAGGTACTGGCGCTCGCCCAGCAGCGTCTCGACCGTGCGCTCGCAATACTCCGAACTGCTGACGTGCACCAGCGCCTTGAGGTCCGCCAGGTCGCTGGCCAGGTCGGCGCTGCACGCGATGAAACCCACGCGCAGCGCCGCCGAGAGCGACTTGGAGAAGCTGCCCACGTAGAGCGTGCGTTCCAGCCCGTCCAGGGCGGCGAGCCGCGTGGACTGCGGTGGCCGGAAGTCGGCCAGCGGATCGTTCTCGACGATGAGCAGGTTGTGCTGCCGCGCCAGCGCCAGCACGCGCTGCGCCACCGCGGGTGCGAGGTCCGAGCCGGTGGGGTTGTGCGCCAGCGACTGCGTGAAGAACACGCGCGGCCGGTGGCGCAGCAGCAGTTGCTCCAGCGCCTGCGGATCGGGGCCGTCGGCCCTGCGCGGCACGCCCACGGTGCGCGCGCCGGCCAGGTGCAGCTTGCCGAACAGCGGGTAGTAGCCCGGGTCGTCGGCCAGCACCACGGCGCCGGGCGGCACGAAGTAGCGCACGATGATGTCCATGGCCTCGTTCGCGCCGTGCGTCAGCACGATCTGCCGCGTGCCGGCCTGCACGCCGAAGTCCGCCAGCCGCCGCACCAGGCGCTGGCGCAGCGGCTCGTAGCCGAAGCGGTTGCCATAGCGGAACAACGTGCCCAGGCCGCCGCGCGCCACCTTGTGGTGGTGCCGGTCCAGCCGCGCGCCGGCCAGCCACTCGACGGGCGGAAAGCCGTCGCCCACGTTGAGCTGGCCTGGCTCCTCGCGCAGCTGGTTGCGCATAAGCCAGACGATGCCCATGGCGCGGCCGAGCGAGCCGGCATCGTCGTCCGCCGGGGCCGCGCGCGCCTGCGCCTTGACGAAGAAGCCGGCGCCGCGGCGCGGCTCGACCAGGCCGCGCGCGACCAGCAGCTCGAAGGCGGCCACCACGGTGTTCTTGCCGTAGTTGCGCTGGCCGGCCAGCTCGCGCAGCGAGGGCAGCTTGTCGCCGGCGCGGAAGGCGCCCTCCAGGATCTGGCGCTCCAGCGTGTCGGCGAGCTGGACGAAGATGGGTTCGCTGGCTGGCATGGCGGTCTGCTGTTCCGCCGAACTGTACCTGTGCGCGCAGGTACAGCCGCCCCAGAATGCCGCGACCCCAACACCATCGAAAGACGACCCATGGCCAGCGATTCGCGCCTTCCGAACTTCCGCGCACTGAGCCCGGCGCAGCGGCTGGACCACATCGCCCAGGCCGTGGGCCTGGACGCCGCGGAGCGCGCGCTGCTGGAGCAGCCCGGCGCGCTCCGGCTCGACCTGGCCGACGGCATGATCGAGAACGTGATCGGCCGCTTCGAGCTGCCGCTGGCCGTGGCCGGCAACTTCCAGGTCAACGGCCGCGACGTGCTGGTGCCGATGGTGGTCGAGGAGCCCTCCGTGGTGGCCGCGGCCTCGTTCATGGCCAAGCTGGCGCGCGAGGGCGGCGGTTTCGAGACCTCCAGCAGCCTGCCGCTGATGCGCGCGCAGGTGCAGGTGCTGGGCCTGTCCGATCCACAGGGCGCGCGGCAGGCGCTGCTGCGAAGGCAGGGCGAGATCCTGGCCATCGCCAACGCGCGCGACGCGGTGTTGATCGGCCTGGGCGGCGGCTGCCGCAACATCGAGGTCCAGGTGTTCCCCGAGACGCCGCGCGGCCCGATGCTGGTGCTGCACCTGGTCGTGGACGTGCGCGACGCGATGGGCGCCAACACCGTCAACACCATGGCCGAGGCGGTGGCGCCGCTGGTGGAACAGATCACGGGCGGGCGCGTGCGGCTGCGCATCCTGTCCAACCTGGCCGACCTGCGGCTGGCGCGCGCCCGCGTGGTGCTGACGCCCGAGACGCTGGCCACGCCCGAGCGGCGCGGCGAGGACATCGTCGAGGGCGTGCTGGACGCCTACGTGTTCGCGGCCGTGGACCCCTACCGCGCGGCCACGCACAACAAGGGCATCATGAACGGCATCGACCCGGTGGTCGTGGCCACCGGCAACGACTGGCGCGCGGTGGAGGCCGGCGCCCATGCCTACGCCAGCCGCAGCGGCCGCTACACCTCGCTGACCTGCTGGGAGAAGGACGCCGCCGGCCGCCTGGTCGGCAGCATCGAGATGCCGATGCCGCTGGGCCTGGTGGGCGGCGCCACCAAGACGCACCCGCTGGCGCGGCTGGCGCTCAAGATCATGGGCGTGCGGTCGGCCCAGGAGCTGGCCGAGGTCACCGTGGCCGTCGGCCTGGCACAGAACCTGGGTGCGCTGCGCGCGCTGGCCACCGAAGGCATCCAGCGCGGCCACATGGCGCTGCACGCGCGCAACATCGCGCTGGTGGCCGGCGCCACGCGCGCCCAGGTGGACACCATTGCCGCGCGCATGGTGGCCGAGGGCGACGTGCGCGTGGACCGCGCCGCGGCGCTGCTCAAGGAGCTGGGCGGCGGCGCCTGATTCAAGAACGCGCGCCGCGCGCCGATAACGCAGGGACCATGCGCCTTCTGCTGCTTCCCCTGCTCCTGGCCGCCGCCTCCGCCGGCGCGGCCGAATGGACCGAATTGCCGCTGCCCGCGAGCAGCGGCGTGACGGTCTACCAGGAGCCCGGCACCGAGCGCTCGCGCCACCACAAGGTCATCGGCTACATCCTGCCCAACCCGCGGCAGTCGTGGTTCCTGGTGGACTATGCGGTACCGCACCGCTGGCGGCTGTACGAGGTTCGCTCGTTCAAGCAGTGGCTGGAGTTCGACTGCAAGAACTTCAGCATGCGCGTGATGGCGCGGCTGTACTACGAAGGCCAGATGGGCCAGGGGCGGCTGCTCGTCAGCGAGCGCGAGTCGCCAAGCTTCGTGTCCATCGTGCCCGGCGACCCGGAAGAGGCCATGCACCAGGCGGCCTGCGCCTACCTCAAGAAGGAAGAAGAGGCGGCAGCGGCCGTGGCGGCCGCACCGATGGCGGCGCCCGCCCCTGCCCCTATTGCGCCAGCTGCCCCGGCTGCGGCAACCGAGCCCGCCGCGCAGGCCCAGCCCATCTACACCCCGCTGGACCCGATGCAGCCCACGCGATGAGCGGTTAGGAGCGGGGCCGGACTTCTGCCGCCCACGCTCCTACTGCGCGCCCAGTGCGGTCAGCACGGCCACGCTCATGGCCTGCACGCTGGTCTTGATCGAGGGCTCGGGCACGGGCGCGAAGAACGGCGAGTGGTTGAACGGCAGCGCCTTGCCGCCCGGCTTCATGGACGCTGCAACGTCCTCGGGCGCGGACACGCCGACGAAGAACATCATGCCGGGCACGCCCGCGTTGAGGAACTCCGAGAAGTCCTCGCTGGCCGTGATCGGCGGCACCTGGGCGATCTGCGCGCCGGGCAGCGCGGCCTTGAGCGCGGCGGTGGTGCGCTCGACCACGGCCGCATCGTTGACGATGGCCGCACCGCCGGGCACCAGTTCGACCTGCGGCTCGGGCGCGCCGCCCATGGCCGCGGCCGCCATCGCCGTGCGGCGGATGCCGGCCAGCAGCTTCTCGCGCACCTGCGGCTGGTAGGAGCGGATGGTGCCGCGCAGCACCACGGTGTCGGGAATGATGTTGCCCACCGTGCCGCCCTGGATGGCGCCGATGGTCACCACGCCGAACTCGGCCGGGTCTTTCTCGCGGCTGACCACGGTCTGCACGTCGGTGACGAAGCGCGCCGCGATCGTGATCGGGTCGATGGTCTTGTCGGGCGCCGAGCCATGGCCGCCGCGGCCCTTGAAGGTGATCTCCAGCGCGTCGGAGTTCGAGCTGGTGGGCCCGGCCCGGTAGCCCACGAAGCCGTAGGGCGAGGGCGAGCTGTGCAGCGCAAACGCGAAATCGGGCTTGGGAAAGCGCGTGAACAGGCCGTCGGCCAGCATGGCCTTGGCGCCCGAGACGGTCTCCTCGGCCGGCTGGGCGACGAACATCAGCGTGCCCTTCCACTGGCCCTTGAGCGCCACCAGCGTGCGTGCCGCACCGACCCAGCTGGCCATGTGCAGGTCGTGCGCGCAGCTGTGGGCCACGAAGGTTTCGCGGCCGGCGTACTGCGCCTTCACCTTGCTCGCGTACGGCAGGCCGGTCTTCTCTTCCATGGGCAGCGCGTCGAGCTCGGTGCGCACGAGCACCGTGGGGCCGGCACCGTTGCGCAGCAGCGCCACCACGCCGGTGCCGCCGACCTTCTCGGTCACCTCGAAGCCGAGCTTGCGCATCTCCTCGGCCATCCGGGCGGCCGTGCGCACTTCCTGGAAGGCCAGCTCGGGATGGGCATGCAGGTCCTTGTAGAGCGCCTCGAGCGCGCCGTACATGCCGTTGACGAGCGGGGCGACCTGCTGCTGGGTCTGCGTCTGCGTTTGCGCCGTGGCGCAGGCGGCGGCCAGGCCCAGCAGGCTGGCCAGCACGCTCAGACGGAGGGAGGGTTGGGGCATGTTGTTGTTCCTTCTTCAGTTGTCAAACACGTTCGAGCACGATGGCGATGCCCTGGCCCACGCCGATGCACATGGTGCACAGCGCGTAGCGGCCGCCGGTCCTGTGCAGCTGGTTGACTGCGGTGGTCGCCAGGCGGGCGCCGCTGGCACCCAGGGGGTGGCCCAGCGCGATGGCGCCGCCGTTGGGGTTCACGCGCGGGTCGTCGTCGGCGATGCCCAGCGCGCGCAGCACCGCCAGGCCCTGGGCCGCGAAGGCTTCGTTGAGTTCGATCACGTCGAGCTGCGCGAGCGAGATGCCGGTCAGCGCCAGCACCTTCTGCGTGGCCGGCGCGGGGCCGATCCCCATCACGCGTGGCGCCACGCCCGCCGTGGCCATGCCGACCACGCGGGCCCTGGGCGTGAGGCCATGGGCGGCGGCGCTCTTCTCGTCGGCCAGCAGCAGCGCGCAGGCACCGTCGTTGACGCCGCTGGCGTTGCCGGCCGTCACCGTCCCATCGGGCCGCACCACGCCCTTGAGCTTGGCCAGCGACTCCAGGCTGGTTTCGCGCGGGTGCTCGTCCTTGTTGACGACGATGGCGTCGCCCTTCTTCTGCGGGATCAGCACGGGCGTGAGTTCGGCGTCGAAGAAGCCCGACTTCTGCGCGGCCACGGCCTTCAGCTGGCTGGCCAGCGCCATGCGGTCCTGCGCCTCGCGGGCGATCTTGTGCTCCACGGCCACGTTCTCTGCCGTCTCGGGCATGGAGTCGACGCCATACAACTCCTTCATGCGCTTGTTGACGAAGCGCCAGCCGATGGTGGTGTCGTAGACCGCGTTGCCGCGCGCGAAGGCCGTCTCTGCCTTCGGCATCACGAAGGGCGCGCGGCTCATGCTCTCGACGCCGCCGGCGAGCATCAGGCCGGCCTCGCCGGCGCGGATCGCGCGCGCCGCGCTGCCCACCGCATCCAGGCCCGAGCCGCACAAGCGGTTGATGGTCGCGCCGGGCACCTCGATGGGCAGGCCGGCCAGCAGCGCCGACATGCGCGCGACGTTGCGGTTGTCCTCGCCGGCCTGGTTGGCGCAGCCATACAGCACGTCGGCCAGCGCGTGCCAATCGACCTTGGGGTTGCGCACCATCAGCGCCTTGATCGGCACCGCGCCGAGGTCGTCGGTGCGCACGCCGGCCAGCGCGCCGCCATAGCGGCCGAAGGGTGTGCGGACCGCGTCGCAGATGAAGGCCTGGTGGCTCATGGGTGTCTCCTCGGTGGGGGGCTCGGGGCATTCTAGGCACGCGGCCACGCCCCCGAATCAGCGTGCTAGGCTCGCTCCATCATGTTCAATCCTTCCCAGGCGGACGTGCGCCGCTTCTTCTGCGGTGCACACGCCAAGGCCCTGGCGGGCCAACCCATGGAGGCCATCGAAACACTGGCCAGCCAGTGGATCGCCGAGCACCCCGAGTACCACGCCGACATGGCCGATGCCGATGCCGCAGTGGCCCGCGTCTACGACGGTGCGGACGGCCAGCAGAACCCGTTCCTGCACCTGTCCATGCACCTGTCGATCAGCGAGCAATGCTCCATCGACCAGCCACGCGGCATCCGCCAGGCCGTGGAGCTGCTGGAGCGCCGCCGCCAGTCGCTGCACGACGCCCACCATGAGGTCATGGAATGCCTGGGCCGCATGATGTGGGAGAGCCAGCGCGCCGGCCGACCGCCCGATGGCCAGGCCTACATCGACTGCGTGCAGCGCCGCGCCACGCAGGACTGAAAGAAGCAGGCAAGAAAAAGCCCGCACGCGGCGGGCTCGGTTGCAGCAGGCGACGGCCTTACTTCTGCGAGGTCCGGAAACGCGATTCCGGCACGACCTGCAGGCCGCCTTCCAGGCTGGCCAGGTAGTTGGCGATGGCCTTGAGTTCGGCGTTCGAGAACTGCTTGGCGAGTGGCGCCATCACGCCATTGGAGCGGCCGACCAGGCCCGTGTTGGCACCGGTCTTGTAGGCCTTCAGCGCCACGAACAGGTAGTCGGCATGCTGGCCCGCGATCTTGGGGTAGCTCGCGTCGATCGGCTTGGCGAAGTTCGCACCGTGGCAGGACACGCAGGCGCCCTTTTGCAGCAGCGCGGCGACCTGCGCATCGGGCTGCCGGCCCAGCTGTTCGGGCGGCGTCGGCGCACCGTCGACGTGCGTGCTGTAGAACGCCGCGAGGTCGGCGATGTCCTGGTCGGTCAGCGACTCCGCGATGCCGCGCATCGACGGGTGCCGGCGGTCGCCCGTCTTGTAGGCATTGAGCGCGGCCGCGATGTAGGGCGCGCCCTGGCCCGAAATCTTCGGCACCTTGTAGACCTCGGGAAACGCGGTCTGGTAGCCGACGATGCCGTGGCAGCCGATGCACATGTCGGCCTTGCCCTGGCCGGCTTGGGGGTCTCCCTTGATTTGCTGGGCCATTGCTGGAACGGCCAACGCCGTCACCGATGCGACAGCCAAAGCAAACACCGTGGTCATTAATTTATTCATTTTGCGCGCACAATCTCTATTGAAATCAGGCCGGAAGCAGCGTTTGAGTATAGCCGGCACGCCTCTCAATTCCCCTCCTCCAGACTCCATGAAATTCCAAGGCTCGAACAATTACGTTGCCACGCAAGATCTGATGCTGGCGGTGAACGCATCCGCCACGCTCAAGCGGCCATTGCTGGTCAAGGGCGAGCCCGGCACGGGCAAGACCATGCTGGCCGAAGAGGTCGCCAGCGCGCTCGACCTGCCGCTGCTGCAGTGGCACATCAAGTCCACGACCAAGGCGCAGCAAGGCCTGTACGAGTACGACGCGGTGAGCCGGCTGCGCGATTCGCAGCTGGGCGACGAGCGCGTCAAGGACATCCACAACTACATCGTCAAGGGCGTGCTGTGGCAGGCCTTCACGGCCGAGGAACCGGTGGCTTTGCTGATCGACGAAATCGACAAGGCCGACATCGAGTTCCCGAACGACCTGCTGCGCGAACTCGACCGCATGGAGTTCTATTGCTATGAAACCCGCGAGCTGATCCGCGCCAAGCACCGGCCGCTGGTATTCATCACATCGAACAACGAAAAGGAGTTGCCCGACGCGTTTTTGCGCCGCTGCTTTTTCCACTACATCAAGTTCCCCGATGCAGCGACCATGCAGCAGATCGTGGACGTGCATTTCCCGGGCCTCAAGAAGGAGCTGCTGACGGCGGCGATGAAGACCTTCTACGACGTGCGCAACCTGCCCGGCCTCAAGAAGAAGCCGTCCACCTCCGAACTGCTGGACTGGCTCAAGCTGCTGGTGGCCGAAGACATCCCGGCCGAGGCGCTGCAGAGCAAGGACGACAAGGTGGCGGTGCCGCCGCTGGTCGGCGCGCTGCTCAAGAACGAACAGGACGTGACGCTGTTCGAGAAGCTGGTGTTCATGCAGCGGAACAACCGCTGAGCGCCCTCCACCCCGCGCCAGGAGCCAAGGCATGCTGATCGACTTCTTCTACACCCTGCGCTCGGCCAAGCTGCCGGTGTCGGTCAAGGAATACCTGATGCTGCTCGACGCGGTCAAGCAGGGCGTGGTGGGCCCGGCCAGCCCCGACGGCGCCTACGCGATCGACGACTTCTACTACCTCTCCCGCACGGCGCTGGTGAAGGACGAGAAGCACTACGACAAGTTCGACCGCGCCTTCGCCGCCTACTTCAAGGGCGTGGAGATGGTGGCCGACTTCACCAAGGACATCCCGCTCGAGTGGCTGCGCAAGAACCTCGAGCTGGAACTCAGCCCCGAGGAGAAGGCCAAGATCGAGAAGATGGGCTGGGACGAGCTCATGGAGACGCTCAAGAAGCGCTTCGAGGAGCAGAAGGAACGCCATGAAGGCGGCAGCAAGTGGATCGGCACGGGCGGCACCTCGCCCTTCGGCGCCAACGGCTTCAACCCGCAGGGCATCCGCATCGGCCAGGAGAAGGGCCGCAACAAGAGCGCCGTGAAGGTCTGGGACCAGCGCGCGTACAAGGATTACGACGACAGCCAGGAACTGGGCACGCGCAACATCAAGGTGGCGCTGCGCCGGCTGCGCAAGTTCGCGCGCGAGGGCCACGAGGAAGAGCTCGACCTGGACGACACCATCCGCTCCACCGCCGCCAACGCCGGCTGGCTGGACATCAAGATGGTGCCCGAGCGCCACAACAACGTGAAGGTGCTGCTGCTGATGGACGTGGGCGGCACCATGGACGAGCACATCGCCCGCGTGGAGGAGCTGTTCTCGGCCACCAAGACCGAGTTCAAGCACATGGAGTTCTACTACTTCCACAACTGCGTCTATGACTTCATGTGGAAGAACAACCGGCGGCGCTTCTCCGAGAAGTTCGCCACCTGGGACATCCTGCGCAAGTACAACAAGGACTACAAGCTGATCTTCGTGGGCGACGCGACGATGAGCCCTTACGAAATCTTGCAACCTGGCGGCAGCGTGGAATACAACAACGAGGAGCCCGGCGCCGAGTGGCTGCAGCGCCTCACGCACGCCTTTCCCAAGTTCGCATGGATCAACCCCGAACCGCAAGGCGTGTGGCAGTACCGCCAGAGCATCGGCCTGATCCAGCAGCTCATGAGCAACAGGATGTTTCCCTTGACGCTGAAAGGGCTCGAGGACGCCATGCGCCTGCTGTCAAAATGAATCGATGTTCCCGACGGTTGTGAAGCGTGCGCCGGCCTCGTGGCCGGCGTTTTTGTTGGTGGTGGCTCTTGTCCTTCCGGGATGCGGGTTGCTGCGCCCCGCCCAGGAGCCGGCACCCGCCAATGCCAGCGGTGCCGATGGCACCCAGGTGATGCCCAGCGAGGCCGTCGCCAAGCAGGAAGGCAAGCCCGCCAGCACGCGCGACACCTTCACCGTGGAGGTGCGCGGCCCCGACCCCGCGCGCGAACTGCTGGACCAGCACCTGGACCTGCAGCGCTACCGCCGGTTGGACGACCTCTCCGTGGCCGAGATCTCGCGCCTGATGGCCGCGGCCGAGCCCAATGCGCGGCAGCTCCTGGGCACGCTGGGCTACTTCACGCCGACGCTGACCCTGGAACTGCTGGACACCCCGGGCGGCGAGCGCGCGGACCATGCCGTGGTCGTCACCGTGGAGCCCGGTCCCCGCACGCGCGTGGGCGAGGTGAAGCTGGGCTTCAGCGGCGCCATCGCGGCCGAGAACCCACAGGCCGAACGCCGGCGCAACGCCCTCGAGCGCAACTGGTCGCTGCGCAGCGGCGCCGAGTTCACCCAGTCGGGCTGGGACGGCGCCAAGAGCGCCGCCCAGCGCCAGTTGACAGCGCGGCGCTACCCGCTGGGCCGCATCGCCGACAGCCGCGCGCAGATCGACGCCGACCGGCAGCTCGCCGACCTGGGCGTGCAATTCGATTCGGGCCCCGCCTACCGCTTCGGCGACCTGCAGATCCGCGGCAGCGAGCGCTACAGCCCGCTCAATGCCGTGCGCATCGCCCAGCTGCCCACGGGCCAGGAATACGACCAGCAGAAGCTGCTGGACACGCAGCAGCGGCTGGCCTCCAGCGGCTTCTACGAATCGGTGTTCCTGACGCTGGACACCGAGGGCACCGATCCACAGAACGTGCCCGTGATCGCGCAGGTGCGCGAGGCACCGCTGCAAAAGCTCGTGTTCGGCGTGGGCTACACCACCGACGCCGGCCCGCGCCTGTCGGTGGACCACATCCACAACAAGATCCCGCTGCTGGACTGGCGCGCGGTGTCGCGTTTGTCGCTGGACAACGAGAACAAGTCGCTGGGCACCTCGCTGTTCGGCCTGCTGGACGAGCGGCTGTGGCGCTGGTTCGGCAGCGGCCTGGTGCAGCGCGAGCGCTCGGGCAGCTTCGATGTGCTCTCCGGCAGCCTGCGCTACGGCCGCAGCAAGTCGACCGACCACATCGACCGCAGCTGGTTTGCGCAGTACGACTACGCGCGCAGCTCGGGCGCCGATGCACCGCCGCCCGCCTCCACGGTGAGCATGAACTGGGGCTGGACCGGCCGCTACTTCGACAACAACAGCCGGCCGCGGCGCGGCCAGGGCCTGCAGCTGGAAGTCGGCGTGGGCACCACGCTGCTGGGCGGCCAGTACCCCTACACGCGCACGGTGGCGCGCTGGCTCGGCTACGTGCCGCTGTACCAGGTGCGCGCCAGCAGCGGCACGGACACCGGCACCGATACGCGCGCGCGCCGGGCACGCCTGCAGCTGCGTGCCGAGGCCGGCGCGGTGGTCGCGCCCGACGCGGCGCAGATCCCGTCGACCCAGCTGTTCCTGACCGGCGGCGACACCACGGTGCGCGGCTTCGGCTACCGCAAGATCGGCGCGAGCTACGTGAACGACACGACCGTGGCCGGCCGCTACATGGCGGTGGGCAGCATGGAGCTGCAGCACCCCGTTGTGTGGAATGGCGCGCTGACGGACTTCGAGGCCGTGGCCTTCGTCGACACGGGTTCCGTGGCCGACCGCGCGGCCGACTTCCAATACAAGGTGGGTGCCGGCGGCGGCATGCGCTGGTACAGCCCCGTCGGCCTGGTGCAGGCCGACATCGCCCACGGCTTCGGCGAGGGCGGCATCAGCATCCACCTGCGGCTGGGGTTCACGTTCTGATGGATTCCTCCACGCCCCCCACCCCGCCCTCCCCGTCCGCAACGCCCGCCCCGCGCAGGCCACGCCGGCGCCTGCTGCGCGCCATCGGCTGGAGCGCGGCCGGCCTGGGCACGGCCCTGGTCGCACTGGGCGCCTACGGCTGGTGGTGGAGCGGCCAGCCCCAGTCGCTGCCGACCGCGCTGTCGTTCGCCAGCCGCTACCTGCCGGCGGGCCAGAGCCTGCAGACGCGCGACGCACAGGGCGCGCTGCGCCATGGCGCCACCATCGCCTGGCTGCGCTGGCAGAGCCCGGCCATGGCCGTCGAAGTGACCGACCTGCAGTTGCGCTGGCAACTGCGGCCACTGCTGTCGCGCCGCGTGCAGATCGACCAGTTCCAGGTCGGCAAGCTGCAGCTCACGCCTGGCGCGCCGCAACCGGACCAGCCACCCGCAGAGCCGCTGCAGCAGCTGACGCTGCCGGTCGAGGTCGAACTGCCGTTCGATGTGCGCGAGATCGTCTACGGACCCGACCCTGCCGCCCCCGCGCTCACGGTGCAGGCGCTGGCCGGTCACTACCGCTACGCGCAAGGCAGTCACCAGCTGCGGCTCGACGGGGTTGAGGTGGCCGACGGGCGCTACCAGGGCCAGGTGGCGCTGCAGGGTGCCGCGCCCATGGCCCTGGATGCCCAGTTGCGCGGCGAAGTGCGCGCCCCCATGGTCGAAGGCAGCGCACCGCTGACCGTGCAGGCCGAAGCCATGGTGCGCGGCCAGCTCGCGCAGCCGGACGGCCAGCTCAAGATCACGGGCCGGGTCGCACCCGCCACCGGCGACGAAGGCATGCGCGCCACGCTGGACGCCGACATCGCGCCCTGGCAAACCCAGCCGGTGCTGCGCGCGCTGGCGGATTTCCAGCGCATCGATGCCGCGCGCTTCGTGCCTGGCGCACCGCGCACCGACCTGTCGGGCACGCTGCGCGCCGGCCCCGCGGCGCCGGCCACACCCGGCGCGGCCACGGCCTGGCAGGCCGAACTGCAGGCCCGCAACGCGCTGCCCGGCCCCTGGGACAAGCAACGCCTGCCTCTGGCCGGTGTGCAGGCCACGGCCCGCCTGGACGGCCAGGACTGGACGGTGCCGCAGGCCGAACTCGAGCTCGGCAACGGCCGCATCGCGCTGCAGGCCAGCTACGGCCCCATGCCGCTGCGCTGGCAGGCCGAGGCGCGCATCGAGCGCATCCAGCCGGCGCTGCTGTATTCCACGCTGGACGCCACACCGGTCTCGGGCACGGCCAAGGCCGACCAGCAGGACGCCGTGATCCGCTTCGACGCCGGCCTGCAGGCCGCGGCCGCGCGCGCCGGTTTGCCTGCCGCGCCGCGGCTGGACCTGCTGCAGGCGCGCGGCCTGTACCGCACCGCCACCCAGCAGCTGGAACTGGACGCCTTGCGCATCGACGCCGGCCCGGCGCGCATCGCAGGCCAGCTGCGCGCACAGCTCGACACCCGGGCCGGCGCGGGCAAGCTCGACCTGCAGGCCCCCGGCCTGCAGGCGCAGCTGGAAGGCGACATCGCCGCCGCACGCGGCCAGGCCCAGGCCCGTGTGAACCTGCGCGATGCGGCCAGCCTGCAACGCTGGCTGTCCAGCCTGCCCGGCCTGGAGAAGGCGTTCGCCGGCACGTCGGTGGCCGGCAGCGCGCAGCTGGACCTGCGCTGGCAGGGCGGCTGGGCGCAGCTGCAGCAGCAACTGGCGCAGCCCTCCACCGTGCAGCGCGGCCTGGCTGTCGAGCTGGCCCTCAACGCGCCGCGGCTGGACCTGCAGCTGCCAGGCGCCGACCCCGCCACACCCCAGTCCATCGCCCTACGCGAGATCACCGCGCGGCTGTCCGGCAACCCGGCCGATGCGCAGCTGGCCGTGGACGGGCGTGCCGCCATGGGTGCGCAGCAATTCCGCCTGCGCACGCGCGCCAGCGGCGGCATCGCGGGCAGCGACCAGTGGCGCCTGACCATCGGCGAGTTGCAGGCCGTGGCCAGCGGCCTGGCCAGCGGCGCGGTCGGCGGCACCGAGAAACAGCCCTGGCAGCTGGCGCTGCAGCAGCCGGTGTCGGCCACGCTGCGCCGCGGCCAGTCCCCGCTCTGGCAGCTCGATGCCTCGGCCGGCAGTGCCAGCCTGCAGGGCCCGGGCCCGGACGCGCTGCAGCTGCAGTGGCAGCCCTTGCTGCTGGCGCAGACGGCGGCCGGCCCCACGCCGGCCTGGCAGGTGCGCGGCAGCGGCCGCGTGCTCGGCCTGTCCATGGCCTGGGCCGAGGCACTGGCGCCCCAGATGGCGCAAAGCGGCATCAGCGGCAACCTGGTGTTCGACGGCGACTGGGCGATCGACACCACCGGCCCGCTGCGCGCCTCGGCCAAGCTGGCGCGGCGCAGCGGCGACCTGCTCGTGCGCGCCGGCGAGGGTGCGCTGGTGCGGCGCATCCACACCGAAGGCACGGGCACGGTGCGCGAGACCACCATCGACAACGGCAAGCCAGCCGACGCACCCGCCACGCCGGCCGGCATCCAGCGGGCCGAGCTCACGGTCGACGCGCAAGGCGAGGACGTGCGCGCGCAGCTGGCCTGGAACAGCACGCGCGCCGGCGAAGCCCAGGCCGACGTGCGCACGCGCATCGATGCGGGGGGCGGCAGCTTCGCGTGGCCGGCGGATGCGCCGCTGTCGGGCCGGATCACGGCCCGCGTGCCCAACGTGGGCGTGTGGTCCATGTTTGCGCCGCCGGCCTGGCGCATCGACGGCACGCTGGCGGCCGACGCGGCATTGGCCGGCACGCGCACCGCGCCCCAGTGGAACGGCACGCTGTCGGCCGACGGCCTGGCCGTGCGCGCGGCCGTCGAAGGCATCGAACTCAAGGACGGGCGCATGCGCGCGCGGCTGCAGGGCAACCGGCTGACGCTGGACGAACTGACGCTCAAGGGCGGCAGCGCCAGCCGCGCCCGCATCGCCGGGCCGGCCGGCAACCTCAGCACCGTGAGCAGCGAGGCCGCGCGCGATGGCGGCGAGCTGCGGCTGTCCGGCAACGTGCAATGGAACGCCGCGGCCGCCGACCAGTCCGGCATCGCCATGGACATGAACGCCCAGCTGCGCAGCCTGCGCGTGCTGGTACGCAGCGACCGCCAGGTCACCGTCTCCGGTCAGTTGCAGGCCGGCATGGAGCAGGGCCAGATCCGCGTGCGCGGCGCGCTGACGACCGACCGTGGCGTGATCATCCTGCCCGACGAGACCGCGCCCACGCTGGGCAGCGACATCACGGTCCGCTCGGCCGCGATCGACGCCGAGGCGCGCGCGCGCCAGCTGCGCGAGAAGGCCAGCGCCGACGCCGCCGCGGCCAAGCAGGCCAAGGCCCAGCCCGCGAAGCCGCCGGACATCGCCGTGAGCCTGGACATGGGCCGCGACTTCGCGGTGCAGGGCCACGGCCTGACCACCCGCCTGGGCGGAAGGATCGACATCACGGCCAACGCCAACAGCGGCGGACAGCCGCGCGTCACGGGCGAGATCCAGACGGTGCAGGGCCGCTACCGCGCCTATGGCCAGCAGCTGGACGTGGAATCGGGCGTGGCGCGCTTCAACGGCCCCTACGACAACCCTTCGCTGGACATCCTGGCGATCCGGCCGAACCTGGAGCAGAAGGCGGGCGTGCAGATCACGGGCACGGCGCAGTCGCCGCGCGTGGCGCTGTACTCATCGCCGCAACTGACCGATGCCGAGACGCTGTCCTGGATGCTGCTGGGCCGCTCCACGGCCGGTGGCGGCGCCGAGGCGGCGGTCATGCAGCAGGCCGCGCTGGCGCTGCTGGGCGGCTTCGGCCCCAAGGGCGGCGGCGGCAACTTCGCCAGCCGCTTCGGCCTGGACGAGATCGGCTTCAAGGGCCCGACCACCGGCGAAGACGCCAGCAAGTCGGCACTGACGCTGGGCAAGCGCCTGACCGACCAGATCTACGTGACCTACGAAGCCAGTCTGGCCGGCAGCCTGGGCACGCTGTACATCTTCTACGACCTCACGCGCAACCTTGCGCTGCGCGGCCAGGCCGGTCTCAAGAGCGGCGTGGACCTCATCTACACGCTGAGCTACGACTAGCGGCCCCCTACAATGCGCGCCCGCGCCTCCTCGTAGTTCAATGGGAGTTTCAGGAGGAGAGACCGGCGTCAGCGACTCACTTTCGACTCACAGCATGTCGCCAAGGGATGTGGGAAAATCGCTTAATGACACCACTTGTAGTAGCCTCCGCCCCCAAACAGTAGCGGGCTTTCGCTGCAAGCCAATGCAGCGGAGGCGGAAGCATGGCTTAATTGCCCAATAGGCTGTACATCCATACATTACTGCAGGAGGACTGCATGCCCTTCAGCGCCAAACAGATCGCCAACTTCTTCCTCGACTGCGCAGCAGAAGAGCGGGCCGCGATTTCGCCCATGAAGTTGCAGAAGCTCGTTTACTACGCCCATGGGTGGTACACCGGCTATACCGGCACCCCATTGATCAACGAGGCCGTCGAGGCTTGGCAATTCGGCCCGGTCATCCCCTCGCTGTACCACGAGTTCAAGCGATTCGGCTCTGGCCCCATTCATGGCAAGGCGACCGAGCTTGACTTCGCATCGCTGCAGAGCACGGTGGTCCCACCGCCCGCCGACGGGTCAGTGCGCGCGTTCCTGGCGAATGTCTGGAATAGCTACAAGGGCTTCACTGCCACGAAGCTCTCCGAGATGACACACGCAGCGGACAGTCCATGGGCCCGCACCTGGCAGAACAACCCCGGCATGCGCGGCGTGGACATCCCCTTCTCGGAGATCCAGGAGCATTTCGGGGACGCCGTAAGGCGGTCTACCGCCAGGGCAACAGCCTGAGCCGATGGCGGAGCAAGACGCGAAGAACGGCATCGCAAAAGCCGTCATCGATCCCAGCGCCGAAACAATTTCTCAAGCGCCGGCACCCGTCACCCCACGGGACGAGTCGGCGTTTTTTCACGCCTCCAAGCTGGAGCACGACCGAGAGACGAATCGCCTGAACCTAGGCTATCTGGGCCGATTCTTCGGGGCGAACCCACAGACGCCGGTCCACGTCGCCGCAACCGTGGCGGTCGCAGCGACCGGCATGCTGCTGATCACCTTCTGGGTGGATGTTCAGGACGCGAGCCAGCTACGTAGCGGCCTTTTCACCATCATCAGCACCTCGCTCGCGTACATCTTCGGCTCGAATTCGAAGTGAGTCCGAGCGGCACTCACAGGCCGCCGAACTCGCCCACCCTCGAACAACGAGGACAAGTTCAGCTGAGCGGGGCCGGGCCGGTGTCGTAGTCCTTGGCTTCACCGTGCCGGCTCGACTCGATCAGCTCCACACCGATGCCGTGCAGCATCTCGCGCAGTTCCAGCCAGTCGCGCTTTGTGATCTTGCCCCGCGCATCGTTGTTCGTGGCCGCACTCAAGAATGCGCGCTGGCCGCAGTCCAGCATCTGCACATGCACCGTGCTGGCGAACTTGCTCCGAAGCTCGAAGCTCTCGCCCGGCAGGTAGCGCCGGGCCGTCATCGACGTGACCTCAAGATGCCAGGACATAGCCCCTACCTCCCCGCCTGCTCGGCGATCTTGCGCACGGCGTCCCCGCTCGCCTTGCTGCCCCTGCTGCTGCCAATGAAGTAGGCGATGGCGCCGGTCAGGCCTGTCTCCACCGTGGCATAGGCCCGCACGATCAGCGCGCGCAGGAATTCGTCCACCGGCAGCGGCGCGAAGTAGAACAGGGCCAGCGTACCCGCCCAGGCCGCGGCCAGCATGAAGAAAATGACTTGCGGCATCCAGTCCTTGGTGGCCGTCTGCCGCGCGCGTGCATCCTGTACATCACGCATGACCGCCTCGTCCGCCGCCTGGTTCAACTTCTCCACGTCGATGTCCAGTTCCCGCATGCGCACCGCAAACGCCTGCTCGGCCGCCTTGATCGACACGATCTGCTCGCCGGTCAACTGGCCGCTGGAGATGGCCGCCGCCACATCCGCCTCACTCGCGTTCTCGTCGCCGAGCACGGCGCCGGCCAGCACCTTGATCGCAGCGCCAGCCAGCGGGCCACCCAAGGCCGTCCCCAACGCGGGCGCCACGCCGCTCACGAACTTGCGCCAGTCGAAGTCGGCCATGGTCACCCCTTCGCCGCGATGAGGTTGGCCGCCACGCGCCGCGCCCATCCCTTGCCGAAGTCCTTCCAAGTCACGAGATCAGCCAGCATGTTCAGCCGGTGACCGTTGAACCTGGCCGCAATCGCGTTGCCGTTGTAGCCCTGCGCAGCCATCATGGTCTTGGGGCCGAAGATGCCGTCATCCGTGACGAACACCGCGCGCTGAAGCCATCGAATGGCCTGGCGCACGCCGGAGTTGTAGGCCGCATCGAATACATCGAAGCGCAGCGACGGCGGCAGGCTGTCCGCCTGGACGGCATCCCAATAGGCCTTGCGCGCGATCGCTTTCGCTGTCTCCTGCGGCAAGGTGCGCATGTCGCCCATGTAGCCGTACTCGCGGGCCACGCGCTGGGTGATGCCCCATCGCGTGGCGCCACCCGGATCCGCAGGGTGGTCCACGAAATCGCCTTCATGGCCGAGCAGCCGGCCGAATGCTTGATCGAATTCCATCAGCGGTCTCCCAGCGGTGCTGGCATCGTGTCTTCCAGCTTCATGCCGAACTTGTGCTCGATGAAGCGGCGCCCGGCGACCTCCGCCCATGCCAGGGTCTTGGCGCCGATGTGCCCCATCATCCCGACGGCGCAAGCCGTGAGCAGCGGGTTCATCTCCATCGCCTCGCAGGCCCAGAAGGTCAGGAAGCCGACGAAAGCACTGGTGGCCAGCTCGCCGATCAGCATCGACAGGCTGAGCATCGTCCCGCGACGCAGGGCCATGATGAAGCGGACCAAGCCGCCCATCATCGAGATGCCGAGCACCACGCCGTACTCCTGCAGGCTGTAGCTCAGCGGCGACTTGATCGTCGTGGTGGCCATGGCCAGAGACGGCTGGAGCAGCTGCAGCGCCAGCACCACGGCGATGACGATGCGCATCATGCCGGCAGCTCCAGCGGCGGCAGCATGGCAAGCAACTCGGCAGCGGTGGGCTCCGCAATCTCGCCGGCCTCCCACTGCGCCAGGATCTCGTAGCAGCGCGCGTAGGTGGCATCCATCCAGGTGGCATACACCACGCCCTCGTCGTGGAATGGGCCGGGGTAGCCCGCACGCAGCGACGCCGTGATGATGCTGTCGTACCGGCGTAGCGCCGCCCCTGCGTTGAGGTGCGCATCCACGTGGCGCAGCAGCAAAGCAATGCGCTGCTCGACGGTTGGCGGCTCAGGCTGCGGCGGATCAGGCTCCACTGGTATGTCGCGCAGCACCCAGGCACCCGCCTCTTCGGCCACGTACTGGCCAGGGCCAGGCTCCGGCGGCTCGACCTCCAGGCAACTGCCCGGAATGAGCCAGCGGCCCGGCTCCAGCGGGTCCATGTCGCCGCGCTCGAAGGCAAGTTCGAACGGCCCCACGTAGCGGCGGGTGAAGGGGTGGAAAGCAAAGACGATCTTGGGATCGATGACGGGCATGTCTTCCATGAGGACCTCAGTACTTGATGCAGACCATCACAGCGCGGTTGGCGGGACGCGACTCGGACGCACCTTCCGCTCCGATGACGTGCGCATGCGGCGGAACAGCGTCCATGGTCACGCCATGCACGTGAGGAGGGACGGCATTCATGGTCAGTGGGTGGTCGTGGTTGGGAACCGTGTTTGTGGTCATCGCAACCCCCGCCGTGTCCTCTGACTTGAACGAAGCTGCAGCCCCACCACCGCCAGCGACGCGGGTTTGAGGCGCGGTGTTGGTATGGCCCCCACCGTTGCCCACCGAGCCCGTAGGCGTGTAGCCGCCGCCGGAGTTCGCCGAACCCGTCGGGGTGTGCCCGCCCGCAGAAACGGTGGATCCGCCGTGGGCGTGGATCAGGTTTGCGGACGCTTGGACGGATGCGAAGGCGCGGCCCGGGTCGACGGCGCCGCTCTCGTCCCATGACCGCGCAAACAAGCCATAGTCATTCGGCAGGTTGAAGGTCGTCACCCCGTCCCCGGCGCCGTAGAGCGTGCCAATCCGCTGGAATAGCCGCACATAAGTCGTGCGCGAAACCGCAGCCCCATTTGCCTTCAGCCATCCAGCCGGCGGCGCGTTCATGTAGAACTCGCCGCGCTTGCCGGGCGGCGCCGCCTCCTGCACTTCCCAGTCGCCGGCCAGTCCGCCCCAGTGCCCGCCATCCACAGACACCAGCGGGCGCACGATTCCCTCGGCTCCGGCCCCCCATCCGATGGACAGCACCTGCGCTCCCTGGCCAGGCCCTTGCCCCATCAGCACCAGGTTGTCGCGCGCTGCGGTCAAGGAAATGAGCCAGCCCGCATAGGTGCCCGAACCGACCACGCCGCCGGCCCCTACGATGAACGACATGGCGCCGGTGTTGATGTCGTAGGAGGCGATCACCCCCAACATCCGCCGGCCTACCGGATCACCGGAAAGCGCCACGACGATGCTCTGGCCGGCCGTCCAAGCCTTGCCGGTCTGGGTTGTCAACGATTTGGTCCCAAGACCCATGGCCACCGTGGACACGCTGCTTCCGCTGGTGCCAGGTGCGTTGGCGGCAGATGTAGCGGCAGCCGCAGCCTGATCACGCGCGGCGAGTGCCACGTCACGCGCTGTCACGGCTGCCGCTGCGCTGCTCTGTGCCCCGGTCGCCCGCTCCTCCGCAGCGACAGCGTTCTGACGCGCCGCCGCAGCAGCAGCATTTGTCTGCGCAATGAACGTGGGGTATGCGCCCACCGTAGCGAAGGCCTTGGTATTGAAGTCCGCCTGCGTGTCCGTCAGTTGCGGCGCGGGCGGCATCAGCGCAATGGTGGGAGGAATCACGATGTCGGTCACGTCAGGCCCTCAAGTTCAAGTTCGCAGGTGGAGTAGTCGAAGTAGGCAATCAGCACTTCGAAGCTTTTGTAGATGCCGTAGACCGTCATGGCCTCATATCGGCCGGAGCCGATCCACAGGCAGGGCTGAGCCCGCACATCGGCCAGGAAGTCGACAAACGCGTCGACCTCCGCAGCGCGCAGCACGGGCGACCAATTGGCACGTCGTGCGAATGGCCGCTCCACCAGGATCGTGTCGCCGAACTCGTTGCGCTCTTTGCGCGAGTAGTCGGTGATGCCGATGCGCGCGCCCATCTGCACACCCATGGAGAAGGTGCGCATCTGGCCCAACAGAATCACGCCGACGGCCAACCCCACGTTGCCCGCGATGTCGATGGTGATGTCGGCCGCAGGCGCGCTCGGCAGGTCGGCGTAGATGCACTGCTTCGGCGACGTGCGCGGCCCAAGGAACCAGTCCCACCAGGTCGAGACAAGCAGCTGCCCCGCGAGGTTGACCGTCTTGTCGTAGATCAAGCCCAGCGATGGATCCGTGACACGAACCCGCATCGCCGTGGCATCGACCAGGTTCAACGCAGCAATGGTGTGCACCGCCTTGCCCGGCTTCAGGGTGTAGGTCAGGAAGTTCTGCGCGCGCGTTTGCGTGCTGTTGCTCTGGTCGAAGGCCTTCCAGCGGTTGGTCGGCCCAACCTCGACCCATTGGTCAGGCGAGCCCGCGGGCGCATGCCCCACATTGCTGTCGACGAGGCTCTCGTAGACCTTGTGCTGCGACGTCGCAATGACGCGCGCACCTTTGGCGTAGCCTGCGCCAGCAAGCCATTCAGCGTAGTCAGCCTCGGAAATGTTGGTGCTGACCAGCATCGCCGGCGTGATCGACAGCGGGCGCACCACACGCATCGTGCTTGGCGTCATGACTGCACCTCCCGCGCACGCATGGCCGACCCGCCTTCGGTGACATCCTCCCACAAGCGCTGGGTTGCCTCCGCTGCGCGCGTGGCGCGCAGCTGCAGGCTGACCTGGGTCGCCGCCCGGCTGCGCTCATCTTCACGCTGCGCGCGCATCTCGGCCAGCATGGCCGCGAAGTCGCCCAACGCCCCTGCGCTTGCACCCGCAGTGAACACTTGCGCCGGCGGCAGATAGGCCAGCTCGGGGCCGCGCTCGCCGACCATGGCCCACCCACCGGCATGGGCGCCGCCGTTGGCGAAGGCCGGCACCGTGATGCCCTGGCCAGCAGCAATGGCGCGGGTGGTCTCCAGCAAGCTGGCCGCGATCTGCGCCTGGAACGCCTTGAAATCGGCCGCGCTGGACGCGTTCTGGCGTGCCAGCTCGACCACCGAACGGCTCAGCTCTGGCAGCGAAGCAGCCGCCGCCTGATCTCCGGCACGCGCCTGGGCGGTGGCCAGCGCGAACTGGCCCTGCGTGTACGCGAAGCCGCCCAGGCCGGCCCCGGCGATTTCGCCGCGAATGCGCTTGACCTCGTCGACCAGTGTGTCGCCAACAGACTGCCAGGCGGCCTTGACGCGGTCGGCGGCGTCCTGCGCCGCCTTGGCGGTGGCGTCCGCGGCCTGCTTGTCCTGCAGGTCGAAGATGGCCTGCTGGATGGCCCGGTTCTCGTCGGTGAGCAACTCGGCCATCTGGCGCCGGCGGATCTCGCCCGTGTCGCCCTGCAGCTGCAGCAGCTGCATCTCCAGCTGCTGGCGCTGCTGCAGCGAGGCCTGCGCTGCGCGCGCGGCTTCGGCGGTGTTGTCGATGATGGGCGTCAAGTCGGCGAAGGCACCCTGCAGCGCGATCAAGCCCGCGTACTGCTGCTGGCCCTTCTCGGTGCCCACGTCGATGCTCTGCGCCAAGGCGCGGAAGGCAGCGCGCGCATCGGCCGCGTTGCCGGCCACATCCGGCATGACCAGGCCCAGGCCCTCGAATGCATCCTGCGTGCGGCGGATCGCGGCGGCACGCTGCTCTTCGGCGGTGAAGTAGTTCTCGAAGTAGCCCGTGAGGTTCTGATTTAGCGCCTCCAGGCCGCCGGCCGCAGCAATGAGGCCGGTGGCCGCATCGAACGACAGGTTGCGCAGGTTCTGGAACGGCAGCTGGTTGATGGCATCGCGGAAGCTGCGCACGAAGTCGATCTGCGCCTGGATGCTGTTGAGCAGCTCGGCCGCGGCTTCGTCCGTGAGCTTCTCGGCATCGATGCCCTTGAGCTGCGCCGTGATGACCTTGGGCAGGTCGGTGGCGGCCTGCAGGGCCTGCACGGTCACCTGCAGCATGTCGGTGGCGAAGTTCTTGACCGCCTCCTCCGCATTCGGGCTGCGGCTGCTAGTGGACTCCCACGGCCGGCCACTGCCCAGGCCCGACTCGCCGAAGGTGACACCACCCGTCAGCGTGCCGCCGGAGAAGACACCGCCACGGCCTTTGCCCGACGTTTCCAGGCCCGCCTGGAAGCTGGTGAGCGCCAGGCTGGAACCGAGGTCACCCAGCAGCGCGTTGATGCCCTTGGTGGTACCGGTCATCAGCTCGGACACATAGTCCTTGGCGAACTCGCCGCCGCCGGGACCGACCACGAACGTCACCTCACCCTGCTTGCTGTCGATGTAGCCGCCGCGGCGGTAGTCCAGCACCTGGTCGCCCTGGAAGTTGATGCCGTAGTGCCCGCCGTAGCGCTCCTCGCCTTTGCCCGCGAAGGCCATGATGGCCAGGATGGCCGCAGCGGCGATCCAGCCATATGGGCCCAGCGATGCCGCGGCGCCGGCGGCGCTGGTGCCGCCGCCCGCAGCGGCCGCCGTGCCGGCCGCCGCACCGGCCGTGGCGCCTGCGGCCGTGCCAGCCGAAATTGCGTACGAGGTGGCCGCCTCCCCCAACAGCGCAGTGCCCGTCCCCAGCGCACCGCCAGACGATCCCAGCACCCCCGCCGTACCCAGGAAGGTGCCAGACCCCAGCGTGCCGCCAGCGAGTGCAGCCGACGCCCCGCCGATTGCCGAAGCGCCAGCGTACAGCGCCGGGGCGGTATAGAAGGCCGCACCCAGGCTGCTGGTCACCCCGCTGGCCGAGCTGGCGCCGGTGAACCAGCTGTACGCCTTGCTACCCCAGTCATACAGCGACTTGGCATCCTTGATCATGCCCAACACGCCGCCACCCGACGCAGTGCCGTCACCAATCGCACTGGAAACCGCGCCGCTGACCGGCTGCAGGATGGCGCTGATGGTGGGCCGCAGCACCATCGTCTTGAACATATTGACGGTGGTGTCGCGCAGGTTCTCGGCAGCCGTCTTGCCCTCCTCGAAGCCGCGCAGCAGCGCGTCTGTGAGGCTGCGGTTCACCTCCTCGGTGGTCTTGTTCCACTCGTCGCGCATCACCTGCTGCTCGACGTTGGCCATCTGCCGCGCAGCAGTGGCTTCCTCGATAGCCCTGAGGGCCTGCTCCTGCTCGGCATCCAGACGCCGCCCCTCAATCTCGCGGAGACGCTCTTTCAGCCGCACCTGCACCTGGTACTGCGCGATGGCAATGGCGCGGGCGCGCTCGCCCTGCCCCATCAACCCCAACTCGAACTGCACCGCCTCGTTGGCTTCGTCGATGTTGCGGCCGTACTCATAGGACGCGGTCAGCGCCGCATTCCAGGCGTCCTGCCGCTGGCGGTTGTAGGCATCCCAGTCCTCGCCATCCTGCTGTTTCTGCGCCGTGATCACGGCGCTGGCCGCGGCGGCCTGGCGGAACGTGAGCTCATTGATCTCGCGCAGCTGCTTTTTACGCCGCTCGCTGATCTCGGTGTCCACCAGGTCGATCTGGCCCTTGAGATTGGACACTTCCTTAAGCGCGTTCTTCTGTTGCGACTGGATCGCCAACTCGGCCTGCAGCGCGGCGCGCTGGCGTTCGAGCTGACCCACTTCCGCCGCCGCCACCACGTCAATCGCTTCGCGGTCTGACAGGGCCTGCATGCGACGCATGCTGCCGATCTCATCAAGCGTGGCCTTGGTGAGCGACGCCTCGACCGCCAAGCCGCGGCGGATCTCCGCGAGCCGCGCCTCCACCGCATCCTTGGCGGCGGCCTGCGCGTCCCCTTTGTCGCTCAGGTCACCGACGCTATCCTTCGATTCGCCAGCGCCCGATGCGTTCACACCGACCATCGCCTTCAATGCATCAGTGGCAGCCAGCGCCTCCTTTTGCACGGTCACGATCTGGGCACGCAGCTGCGCGATGCGGCGATTGTTGGTGTCGTTGGCGGGATCGCGCGCCTGGATCAGCTCAGGCCCCTGCAGCATGCCCTGCAGCCGCTTGATCTCCGCCTGTGCACGCTCTGCGCGGCTTGTCGCCTGGCCCAGCGGATCAACACCCAGCGCCATAGCGCCGAATTCCTTCAGCCCTCGCAGGACGCCGAGCAGGACGCCGCCCTCCTTCGCGCCGGCCGCCATCGCCCCCGCAATTTGGGTTAGCCCGGGCACCATGCGCCGCGCAAATTCGCGGCTCAGGTCGCTGGCGTTAGCCTGAAGCCCGAACAGCGCCTTGTTGAGCTTCTCAGCCTCCTCGGCCTGCTGCGCGGTGACTTTGCCGACCAGCGCCCCCTGCTCGGCAACGTTGGCCATGAACGGCGCGAGTTCCTTGACAGACTTGCCAAACAGGTCCGTCATCAGCCGGCCCTTGTTCATGTCATCGGCGTAGCCAGACAGGGCCACAGCGGTCACACGCACAGCCTCGGCAGGGTCCAACTTGCGCAGCTCTGCCACGCTCAGCCCGATGGCTTTGAGCTGCCGGGCGGTGTTGCTCTCTGGCGTGGCCTTGCTCAAAAGGTCGTTGAACTTCACAAGCACCGAACCGACAAGATCGAGCGACGCGCCGGAGCGGCGGGCCACATCCTCCAGCGCGCTGATGCTCTCGATGGTGGCGCCGGTGGCGTCCTTGATGTCGTTGAGCGCGTCGACGCCATCATTGACGTTCTTCACGAACGCGACCACCGCACCCAGCGTGAAGCTGCTTGCCAAGGCCGCGATCTGGCCGGCCGCGATGGAGGCCACAGGCCCCACCGCGCCGAGCCGGTCGATCAGGGTGCCTTGCGCACGGGCCGCAGCCTCGGCGCGGTTCTTGGCCGCCTCGTACGCATCGAGCGTTGGCTTGAGCGCCGCCATGTCGGCGCCACGCATGCGGGCCAGGCCTTCCTGGTACTGGCGATTGGCTGTGCCACCAGCCTCCCATGCAGCAATCTGCCGCCGCATGCCGGCCTCGATGTTCCTGGTGACGCGGTCCATGCCCTGCGTGACCGCCTCACCACTGCCGCCCAACTTGCCCAGGCCGCGCGCAGCCTGCTCGCCCACTTGCTCCGCCGACTGACCCAGCGACGACAGGCTGCGCTTGGCGCGCGTGACCCCGGTCTCCACGCCGTCGGCGTTGGCGGAGATCTTGATCTGGGTGTGCAGGTCGTCAGCCATGGATCACGGTTTGGGTTTGGGTGCGAAATCGCGCATCGTTTTCAGCGCCGACTGCTCCATGGCCATCAGGCAGCTGTGCAGGTCGTCCCACTCGGCATTGCACAGCCCGAGTCGGTCCATGAGGGGGTAGATCGCCTCCCAGCGCAAGCCCAGGGGGACGGCACCCATCGTGGGGTATGCCCAGCGGGTGCCCACCCGCTGGAACAAGGCCAGGGCGCGCTCGTTGTCGGGCCAGACTTCGATTTCCTCGGTCTCGTAGTCTTCGAGCTCGAAGCCTTCATAGCGCGCCTCGTACTCGGTGATGTCTGGCTCGTGGAGCGCACGGGCTATGGCCTGGAGTTTCCCAAGCGGCCCTGGTAGATCGCGAGGTCGTAGGCGTTGAGGATGGCGATCAGGCTGCCAGCGAACTCATCCTCCAGCGCCATGAGCGCATCGGCCGTGAACGCGTCATCCAGGTCCCAGCCGGTGGCGAAGAGCAGCACCGTGTCGGCATCGCGGCGCAGACCCTCGCGCACGATGGTCTCGTAGCCGCGGGCCAGCAGCCCGGTGATGAGCGTGGGCTCGGCATCTTCGATGCGCTGCACCTGCACGACCTCGGCCTCCGCGGGCTTCAGCGTGGCCTCCACCGCCTCGCGGTGGCGGTCGTCGCGCAGCTTGGACCACTCCGTCTTGCGCATGGCATTGCAGCGCAGCAGCAACTCGGCGACAGTGCCGTCGAGCTTGGTGACCGTGATCGGCAGATCGAACTGCGGCGCCTGGGTGCCGAGCGACTTGAGCCGCGCGGCCGGGATGGACTTGAGCTTGGTGGTGTCCGACATGGGTTTCTTTCGCAGGGAGTGGAGCCCGTGCCCGGCTCCGCCGTCCCTGCGAGAGGACGAACGGAGCCAGGTCGGTGCGCAGTGTGGTCAGACCTTCAGGCCGCGGCGTAGCGCGTGCTGGAGTTCTGGCCGTTGATCGTCCCCTTCACGCGGACGATCTGACCTTCGGCCTCGATCTCCTCCTCGTTGAAGGACACGGTGCCGGGGATGAGCGTGAAAGCCCCCGTCTTGGCGCGGCGCCGCACCACGGTGGGCTGCTGCGTCTGCGACAACTGCACCATGGCCTCGTAGCCCGGCGTGCCGATCAGGTCGGCATCCATCTCGAAGCTGCGACTCACCGCGGTGAACCCGTCGTTCAGGATGAACTCGTTCTCGTACTCGGTGAACTTCACGTTGATGGTCTTGGCGTCGCCACCGGTGGACGTGTGGCCCATGGTGCGGTCCAGGTCTACCCACTTCGCCGGCACCACGCGGCGAACCGTGCCCACGCCGCCACCGGGCGCGAACAGCGTCTGGTCGAAGGTGTTGCATTTCTTCAGCGTGATCAGGTCGCCAGCAACGGTCTTGACCTGGAAGGCCTTGTAGTTGATGCGGCCCCAGCCGGAGAAGGCGACGACGATGTCACCGACCGAGCAACCGTGGCCGGCCGCGGTGAGCACCGCCTCGACAGCGTTGGTGATCGCCGTGACGGCAACGGCGGGGGCCAGCTCGGTGGCCACGGAAGTGATGGTGCCGGTGGGAGTGCGCATGGGGTTGGTCCCTTCAGGTGTTGCCCTCGCGGGCGATGGAATCAGGTGATGGCGACATCCGGCTGGGCCGGATCCACCGCGTAGGAAAAAATCCAGGTGTGCATGAGCACTGCGATGGCGGTCTCGCCCTCGCCGCTCATGAACAGCCGCGAACCGCGCAGGGCGATGCCGAAGCAGCACAGCCCCTCCAGGTCCGTCGTCAGGTCGGGCTGAGAGCCGCCGGCCAGCAGCTGCTCGACCTGCAGGCCCAAGGCATCAGCCTCGTCGCCGTAGCCCGTGGCGCGGGCCACGCACATCGACACGCTGACCGGCAGATCGCGCCGCTGGATGCCTTCGGCCGTGACCTTCGTGATGCCTTCGCCGCTGTCGCTTTCGCGCAGCAGGATGGCGGGGCAGCGGCCAGCCGGCACCGGGTCGAGCCGGTCCAGGTCGACGAGCGCGGACGCGAACGCCTCGGCGAGCGCGACGCGCAGCGCATGGAGGATCTGGCGCTTCACGTGCATGGTCAGGCCCTGCGCAGTTGCAGCACGGTGATGCCAGTGCCATCCGGCTGCTTGCCGGTGACGGCAAACAAGCCTTCGCCCTGCACCGAGATCTGGCTGCCGTGGTCGAGCGCGGCCACATCGCTGCTGCGCGCCCGGCACTCCGGGCCCACGGTCTCGACGAAGCCGCCCACCGCCTCCGGGTGCGCGTCATAGATCACCGGGAACGAGGCTCCGCCCGCCGTGGCCACCACGGCAAAGCCGCTGGCCACGTCGAAGAAGGCGCCCAGGTCTTCGGTGAACATGGCCTCGCTCAGCCTTGCGACTCGACAGCGTCACCCAGCAGATCGGACGGGCCCGCCTGCTCGCGCTGCTCGTCCTGCTGCTTCTGCAGCGCTTCGGCCTCGGCTTCGGCCTGTGCGTTCGCCTGCGCCTCTCGCGCGGCTGCCGCAGCGGCCTCCTCGGCCTTTGCCCTCTCAGCTGCAGCAGCCTTGGCAGCCTTGGCCGCGCGGGCCTCGGCCTTAGGGTCGTGCGGCCCCACCTTGCCGGCCGTGGCCAGCTCGGTGTACTGCACGAGCGTCAGGTGCACAGTGGCACCTGGCTCGACCCGCCCGCCATCGATGCTGATGGCGCGCAGCACGGTGTACGGCTGCGGGTCGGCAGGGCTTACTTTGACTGCGGGGGCCATGCTGCGCCGCACCTCAGGTGATGCTGGTGGCGCGCGAGAACGCGGCCACTTGGCGAACACCCACATCCACGCTCTGGATGGCGCGGATACCCGTGATCGCAGCAGTGAAGTTGGCGTACGGGTTGAGCGCGATCTCCAGCATGCCCCACTCGCCAATCACGACCTGGCTGTAGTCGCCGAAGATCATGCTGCCGGCGGTAAGCTGCGTGGTGGTGGTGGCCTGGTAGCCGCCCACCTGGCCATCCAGCACCGTGCCAGTCCACAGCGGCGTGTCCGTGCCGCTGAAGCGCTGACGCTGCATCAGCAGGCCAGCGACGGCGGGGGTGGTGGCGTAGGCGCAGCCATCGGCCAGCGCGTTGCTGGAAGCCAGGTCGGTCTGGAACTCGATGATGCCCGGGTAGGCCAGCCCCGTACCGACCACGGAGCCGATGCCGGCGGTGTTGGCGATGCCGGTGGGCTGCCCGCCCGTGCCGCTGCCCTCGAAACCAGCCAGGTCGATGCCCAGGCTGAGCACCTTCGCGAGGTCAGCCATGACCATGGACTCGGCGGCCGGGGTGCTTTGCAGCATGAGCAGGCGGCTCAGCTCGGTGTACGCGCCCAGCGTCTTGGGCGACAAGGGCAACTGGCCAACGGTCTGCTGGCTCTCGGTGATCGGCGCGGCTTCATTCACCAGCCAGTAGGCGGTGGCGGCGCCGGTCTGCTTGGGCACGGCCACATTGCCGACCAGGCCAGGCAACAGCGTGGCGCCAAGTGCCACCAGGCGGCTGCGGGCGCGCAGCAGGTCGATGAAATTGGCCGCGTCGAGGTTCGTGGCAACCAGGTTGCCACCACCCGTGGGCGCAGCCACCGTCAGGTCACGCTTCTGGATGTCCATCGGCAGGTAAAAGCCGCCGTGCACCGCCTCCTGCAGACCGGTGCGCTTGAGGATCTCGGTGTGACACTCCAGCTCGAACTCAGCGCCCTTCCAGCTCTTGTCGGTCAGTGCGCGGATGGCCTTGAAGACGCTGAAGCGCTTGGCCTGCTTCGGCTCCATGTCGAGCATGGTGACGGGCGCGGCCTGCGATGCCGTCATGGCGTTCATGATGTGCGCCCGCAGCTGCTCGACGGTCTCGCCCTTTTCGACGGCGGTGCGCGCGAGCGCCACACCACCGAAGCGGGCGAAGGTTTCGCCGATGGCGCCGAGTTCGCGCACACGGGCACGCTCGTTGGCGACATGCTGGCGCACGTCGTCACTGGTGATCGCCGGCGCTGCGGGTGCGGCAGCAATGGCCGGGGCGGCGACGGGGGCGGGGGCAGCGGCAGGCGCGGCCGTGGTGGTATCGGGGGTCACGCGGGACTCCTTTGATGGGACAGAAAGAGGAACGGCGGCAACGGGCACGGGCAGCTGTGCGCTGCGGCCCACGCCGACGGAGGCATCGGCGGGCACGCTCACCAGAGAGACCTCCAAGGGCTCCCAATCGGTGGCGGTGTAGGTGTCGA
This sequence comes from Pseudorhodoferax sp. Leaf274, assembly GCF_001422445.1. Taxonomy (GTDB): domain Bacteria; phylum Pseudomonadota; class Gammaproteobacteria; order Burkholderiales; family Burkholderiaceae_C; genus Pseudorhodoferax. The sequence goes on along the minus strand of NZ_LMNA01000023.1, from coordinate 13,525 downwards.
CCCCGCTGTCGCGCACTTCCGTGGCAACGGCTTGGTGGATCACATAGCCCACGCTGACATGACGGCGGATGCCGTCGACCACATCGGCGAACACTTCCTCGGCCCTTGCGCTTCGGCCAAAGCGCACCTTGGCGCGGACCACCCGGTCAGCGCCAATCTGGACAGACTCGACTACGCCTACGTGATCGTCGTGATCGTGACCGCACAAGAGCGGCGCACCATCGCGCATGCGCGCCAGGCGAATGGCGCCCGGGTCGCACGACAGAATTTCTCGGAACCAGCCACGGTCCACCACGGTCTCGCTGGCCAGCGCCAGCTCCACCGTGCGGGCCTCGGTGTCGACCGCGCTACGCGCAACGCCGAATGCACGCTCCATGCGCGTGCCAGGCGCGACGGAGCGCTTCTGTGCGGCTTCGGGCGCGGGGGCTGCAGGGGCTTGGCTCATGGGCAGCGATGGTCCGCAGAACACGCTGCCCGGTTAAGGCCCAATTTGGCACAGCCGCCACGCGAGGCAACTACTCGGCCGCGGGCGGCTCGGGCTTCTTGAACCCGACGCGCTTGAACTCCTTGGCAGTCAAACCGCGGTCGTCGTTGTAGCGGTTGGTCATTGCGATGTCGGCGTGGCCGAGCAGCGTCTGCGTGTCGATGCCCTGCTTGCGGTACAGGCGCTCAGACAGAGATCGCAGCTCGTGCAACGAGGGCCACTCGCCCTCACCGTAGGCGCCGGGGAACGCAGTGCGCATGATCTCGGTGAAGCGCGCGCTGAGATTCGATTTTTCCAGCGGCTTGCCGCTCTTCTGCCGGATCAGGAAATCGCCAGGTGGCGCGTATTCGCGGCAGGACTCGATCACCTCGCCGACCGACATGCCGATTGCATCCAGCCGCAGATCCAGCGGGATGGCCAGCCGCGAGCCGTAGCCCTTGCCGGCCTCCTTTTGCTGGACCACCTGCAGGCACCCATCGACCACGTCGGAGAACTTCATCTTTGCAAGATCAGCGCGGCGCTGGCCGGTGGCCACCCCGAGCAAGACCATCGGCGTGACCCACGCCTGCGCATGCGCTGCCGCCGCATCGCGCACGCCGGCCAGCGTCTCCAGGCTCATGCGCTTGCGCTGCACTTTGGCGGAGATCGGGTCGACGGGCAGGGCGGCATTGGCCTCCACCCATTCATCCATCACCGCCTCCTTCAGCACGTCCTTCATGAGCGCCAGCACGCGGCCGCGCAGACTGTCGCTCTCCAACCCGTCCTGCAGCGCAGCCTTGATCAGGCGAGGCTTGAGGCTACGGATCGGCAGCTCGCCCCAGAGGCGGTCGATATGCCGGAGATTGGACTCGGTGTTCGTGCGCGTGTTGGCCTTGATGCTTTTGCGCGCAACGATGTCGCGGTAGATCGCCAGCCACTCACGCACCGTCCGACCCGCAGGCTCGTCTACCGATGGCAGTTGGGGCTCCGGCTCGGACTGGGCAACCGAAGCCGCGACGACAGGCACTGGCGGCGGAGCGGGCGCCGGCGCCGGCGGCACCTGCACGTGCGGAGGAACTGCATGCGGTGGCACAACAGCCACCGCAGAGGCTAGAACACCCCCATCAACCGAAGCCGCCTGGACAGGCATCGCAGCGACACCCGGCGCCAGCCCGGAATAAATCGCTTCGCGAAACCGTGAAATTACCAGCTCTGCGAGAACATTCGCATCGACCTGGAGCGTGATGTTGGCAGATATCGGTGGCAGCATGACGGCCCTTTGCAAAGAGTTTTTCTATTAGAAAAACTGTAGCAGAGCCCTTGTTTACCTAGTAGGTAAACTTACGTTTATCAACCAACGAAACCGTGACAGAATTCACGCATGACGACCAAGAACAAAGGAGGCAGGCCGCGCCTCTCCGACGACGAGCGGCTCATCCCAAGGACCATCAGCATGAATGCTGCAGCCTGGGAGCGAGTTGACCTCTACGGCTACGACTGGATGCGCGAGCGGGTAGCAAAGGGCACACCGCCCAAGGACTGGAAGCCGCCAGCCGAGTCGGTCAAGAAGTGACAAGGCTCGCATGGCGAGCCTTCAGATGGTCAAGTCTGCACCAGCAAGTGGATGGATCCGCCCGGCAAGAGGGTGGGAATCAGCGCGTGAAGGCAGACGCCGGGATGATCCCGCTGTTCTTGATCAGGATGTTCATGGCAAAGGTCTCGTGGGCGCCATCGTTGGTGGCGTAATTGGCAGTCCCGTTCACGCGCCACAAGCCACTCCCGATTGCGGACTCCGCGATGCTGGCGATGTCGAACACCCGGCCAGCACCCACGCCGCCAGCACGGATGCCGGCGTTGACCTCGTCGTAGCGCGTGGCCCATGCGCCCTTGGTCTGCCCCGCAGTCGTGGCCCAGGAATCGCTGCTGGTCGTCCACGGGTTCAGCGTGGTCTGCCACACGGGCTTGTCCGGGAAGTAACCGTGGATGGTGTTGAGCGATGCCTGGAGCTGAGTCCAGGTGCGCCCGGCGCCCACAACGTCGTTGATGCCGTACTCGCAGATGATGTGCGACACGTACTGCATCAGCTCACGGCGTCGAGTGCTGGACGCAATGAATTTGTCGGCGCCGTCGCTGTGTTTGCCAACGTGGATGTATCCAAAGTTCGGGCCGATGGACCGCGCCACGACACCCAGGTCGCCAGTGGCATCCCCATAGCTGTCAGATGCGCCGGTGGTGCGGCTGTCCCCGATGATCCCGATCGTTGGCTCCACAATGTCAGAAACGATGGCGCAGGGTCCAAAGCGGATGCCGTCCCCGCCCGAGGTGCCGCCCGACACCGCGCCAACGCCCGTGACCGTGTTGGCCAGGCCGCTGACGGCGTAGACGTAGCCCTCTCCGCGGGCAGTGTCATTGACCAGTGGGTAGAAGCCGCCGGACGGGCTGGACTGCCAGATCAGGCCGTTCGGGCACGTCCAGTAGATCCGAATCATGAATTCGGCGTTTTTCGGCAGCGCGATGGCGAGCTTGTCGGAGAGCGCGGAGGTTTCTCCCGCCGGGATCACCGTGGAGTTGGCTGTCGACCACTTGAAGCGCGTGCTCGTCGTCCCGATGGGGTACTCGATGGCCGCCTCCACGGTGGCCGGTCCGTTGCCCGCCGTCTCGGTGAAATTGCTGTGCAAAACGACCCAATTCGGGATGGCGATCTGCACGAACGATACGGCGGCACGGGCGCGGTGCCGCGACCGGCTCATGGACTGCGTGCCGGATCCAGAGCCGGCACGGTCGGTCATCGTCAGCACCTGGCCCGCAAAGTTGCCGAGGTAGACGGACGGGCCGGGGAACGTCGTCGCAGCGCCGAACGGCGTGTAGGCGGTGGCCACCGGCCGCACGCCCGGCGCGTCAGCGACCACCTGGGTGTACGTCAGCGCCGTCTCGCCAGCGATGTCCGTCCAGGTGGAACCGATCAGCCGCTGCCACTTGACCGCACCCGTGCCCATCGGAAAGCTCGCCGTGAGCACGTTGCCCACGCCTGGCGTGCCGGTGACGACGATAGGCGTGCCGCCACCCCCTGACACCGAGGAACCGCTTCCGACAACAAGCCCGCGCTGAGGGTCGGAAGACACCGGGTTGGCGGTCTGCGGAGGCAGCAGCACCCCGTCGGTGTCGGAAGCAAAGCGCTTGCCGACCATCTCCGCGCCGAACGCGTCGGAGACCGTGTAGGTCTGCCCAAGGGCCAGCACCGCCCCAGCCTCGCCCAGGCGTGCCTGGGTCATCGTGATTCGCATCGTCATGTTTCGTCCTCAGACTTCGATTTGGGTTTGGCGGCCGGCGCCGCGGGCTGCTGCAGCTGGGCCTTGGCGTGCCGGTCGGGCAACACCACGCCAGCGGCCTTGCGCATGTCCTCGGCCTGCTTGATCTCTTGCAGCAGGTCCTCGTAGTCCATGCCCAGCTTCGCGGCCACGCTCTGCGGGCTCTTGAGGCCCGCGTCGATGGCAGCGACATCGGCCTCGATGTCGGCGCGCGGGTCGACCCACTCCCATCGCCGGCCCTGCCACGTGTGCGGCCGGAACTTGTCGATCTTGGCCAGCGGAAGCGCACTGCCGTTGGGCATCACGAACAAGCCGAAGGCCAGGCCGACGCGCAGCACCTCGGCGTGCACGCGGCGCAGGAACGACTGGGAGAACCAGCGTTGGATCAGCATCCACATGTCACGGTCTTCCAGCGTGCCCGACCGGATGCTCGAAAAACTCACGCCCTCCAGGTCGTTGGCGAGGGAGTGGTAGGCCACCAGCAGGCCACTGGCCACGCCGCGCAGGTTCGCTTTCACGAAGTCGGCGTACATCGCCGCCGGATAGTCGGGATTGAACGGCGTGAATTCCACGCCTTGGGGCAGCGTCTGGAACGTTCCCGGGTCAGCGTCCATGACGGGAACAGCATTGCCCGCCCCATCGACCTCGGTTCCGGTCACGACCGGCGCGTTGTCACCCTCGGGGGTGGTGAAGAACCCCATCTTGCTGGCGCCAACGCGCGCAGCGATGACAGCAGCCTCCTCGTACCCGCCAATGTTGTTCAGCCGCGGCATGGCCGCGTGAGCCCATGGCATGCCGCGGACCTGCTCGGGGCGGTCCGCAATGAAGTCGTGCAGGATGTCTTCGGCTGGCACGCGCTCAACAACGCCGACCTGGCCACCCTGCGCCTGCTGGTACAGGTCGCCTGGGTGAGCGCTGCGCAGGTGGTACGCCACGGGCCGGCCATAGCGGTTGAGCTCGACGCCCATGCGGATGGCATTGCGCCCCTGGTCGGCAGGCCGGTTCAGGTTCGTGTCCAGCCGGTCCACGTCCAGCGCCTGCAGCGCCAGGCCGAATGCATTGCCGGCCTCGGCCCCTCGGATCCAGCGGAACAGGTACTCGCCATCGCGGGCGACCTGCTTGATGCCGATGTGCTCCAGGTCCGTGCGGCTATGGCGGCCAGTGACATCGCACACGCCCGCCTCGGACCACCGCGCGATTCCGGCCTCGATGGCATCGTTCGCCAGGCGGTCGGGCTGACGGTCGGCCCCGTAGACACGCCCCTGTAGCCGGAAGCCATCGGGGCCGACGACGTTGGTGTCGACCAGCGCCAGCCACTTGCGCACGTACTCGTCGTTCTGCGAGAGGCTGCGCGAGCGCGCGCGCACCGCGTCGAGCGCACGATGGATGTCGGTGTTGGCACTGGCGCTGGTCGTGCTCCAGCCCTGGGTGAGCCGGTTGACCTGCGCCGCAGCGTAGGCGCGGCGGGCCGGCGCCTGCAGCATGCGCACAGGCTCAATGCCACTGCGCCCAATGGCGCCGGGGCGCTGCTGCAGCCACTTTGTGAGCACCACGCTGCGCTTCTGCGACACCGCGCGCTCGTTGTACCAAGGGACGGCGGCGGAACTCATCGGGTGTTGAACCGCACGCCGACCATGTTGGCGCCACCCATTCCGGCAGCCAGGCGGCCAGCCATCTCCTCGCGGCGCACTTCCGCCATCAGCTGGCTGCGGAACGCCATGAACTCGGATGGCGAGCGGAATGACTGGCTGCGGCCAGCGATCTGGTAGGACTGGAGGTACGCCTTGTTGCCGTAGGTCTCCATCGCCGCATTGACCGCGTCCAACGCCTTGCGCGCACTGGTGCGGCCATCGTGGGCGCTGGCTGCCATCAGGTCAGGCTGCACGCGCATTTGGCCGCGACCAACGGTATGTCGCTCGCCAGCCCGCGTGACCACCGCCACCCACTCGTAGGCGTCGGCCACATAGCCGGCCGTGGTCGAGGGCTGCAGGTTGACTTGGTGGTCGGCGCCAGCCGCCGAGCTGGTGATGTCGATCCGGCGCGCAGCGTTGATCAGCGCATAGGCAAGGACCCAGCCTTCGCTTGCAGGGTAGGCCGGCAGCACCTTGCGCCAGGCAACGGTATCGCCCGCGACGATGCAGGATGGTTCAGGGGTCGCGCTCATGGGCTCGCATGGTGCGAGCCCGCCCGAGAAGAGTTAAGGCCCAATTTGGCACAGCGCCAAGCGGACCTGGCGCTGGGCGCTACTTCCCGCCCAGGAGCCGATACCCGGTCCGGGGGCTGACGCCCGCACGCGCGAAAACCTCTCGCATGGGCAACTGGCTGCGCAGCCCGCACGCCAGCAGGGTGGTTCGTGTGACGCGGTTCATTTGCTTGGCGACGTAGGGCTTCGAGCCGCCCCACTGCCCACGCAGGTCTGACTCCAGCCGGACACGCGTATCGGTCGGCAACTCGGGCACATGCTGCACCAGGCGTGTCAGGAAGTCATCGACGATGTCAGCCATTTGGAGATCTTGTGCAGAGGTGATTTTCAAGCGCGACAGGCTGATTGTCGCTTTTTGCCTGTCAAGTTGCAAGAGGTGTCACCAGCTCTTTGCGAACCCCCCGCCAGCCCGGGAAAGCGGCGCCATGCGGCGCACTGCCGGGGGCGCCGCGACCGGCGCAGGCGCAGGCACTGGCTCGGGCGCTGCCTCCGGCACTGGGCTGGAGAACAGGTCCGCGGGCGGCTGCACCGCAGCCTCGACCTTGGCCCAATCCTTGTCGGTGAACTTGTGCAGGCCGAGCCGGTAGGCCGCGTGCAACGCGTAGTTGCGGTTGTCGAGCTGCTCGTTGCGTGGGCGCCGCTTGATCCACCTGTAGGCGTCGCGGCCATTGACCTTCGACAGCACGCGCTGCTCGGCCGTCAGCTGCTCATAGAACTCGCGCGGCAACTCGTCACTGAAGTGGACGCAGCCAGCGCCGGGCTTGTCGATCTCCAACTGGCCCAGCAGCAAGTCCTTGGCCGCATCGACACCGACGCGCCAGAGCTTGATGCCCTTGGGCACCTTCTGCCCGCGCCAGTTCACTTCCTGCAGGCTGCTGGCGCCCAGGATGTTGACGGTCTCAGCGCCATCGCCTTTGATCGCGCTCAGCCGCGGCAGGATGTGCTGGGCGGTGCGCACCCAGTTGTAGACGGCCTGCGTCTGGTCGGACGAGTCGATGCTGATGGCAGACAACCCCATGGATCCGCCGTGCCACTCCTGCTTGTAGCGGCGCTGCAGGTGCGCGGTCACCTGCTCCCAGTCGTCGTCCACCGCCGGGTTGCCTTCGAGCACGATCACATCCACGACCCAAGACTCCATGCCGCGGCCCCATGCCCAGACCGTGATCTCCCAACGGTTGCGCTGCACGTCGACACCGGCCGTGAGAACCAGGCCGCCCTTAGGCACGACGGTGAGCTTGTAAGGCTCGGCGCGCGCTTGCAGCGCGTGCTCGTCGGACCGCTGGCCCTGCAACTCCCAGGTCTCGCCCAGCGTCTCGTTGACGAATAGCTGCATCGGGCCTGCTTCGCCCTTCTCCAGCTCCACCAGCGCCTCCTCGAACTCCGTGACGATGGATGGCCAATCGCGCTGCGGGCTGTAGGCCGCCCACACGTGCAGGCCGAGCGTGCGCGGCGGCGCACATGGCATGCCGGCCGAGTCGCGCCAGACACGGTCCATGCCATATCGCTTGCCGGTCCGCTCGCACACCCAGACGCCAGGCGCCGGCAGGCCGCCCGCGCTCAGATAGTCGGCCTGCGTGATCGACTCGTGGCAGTGCGGGCAGACGTGCCGCACGGTCTCAGGCTTGCCCCGCTCCCACTTGAAACCGTGGGCGAACTTCTTGCCGCCCCAGGTCAGCGGGTGCTCAACGCCGCATCGCGGGCAGTCGATGTGAAAGCGCACCATCCCTTCGGTGTTCTCGCAAGCGCGCTCGACGTGGCACAGCCCCTTGAGCAGCGGTGTGCTGCCGCCGACGAACTTTGGGTACGGCGCTCCCTCCAGACGCCCCTTGGCCAGGCCGCCCGGATCGCCAGCCTTCTCAACGGACTGGTCGAACTTGGACCACTCATCGAGAATGGACACGGCGACCGTGATGCGCCGAAAGGCGCGGGCCGCCTTGCCGCCGAGCAGGTGCAGCGCGGACCCGAGGAACATCTTCAGTTTCATCGTGTCCTCGGAGCCCTTGCCCTTCTTGCGCACAGCGTTGACCGCCTTCACCCCGGTCTCAGGGTCAAGCACCGGATCGATCTCCGACTTGACGTAGCTGTCCCGGTCGTCGTCGGTTGGCTGCCAGATTGCCTGCTTGCGGCGCCGGTGCGCGATGTTGTAGACGACGAAGGCGGTCAACATCTTGGTGTAGCCGACCCGCTTGGACTTCCTGACGACGAAGTCCTTGATGCGGTCGTCGGACATGAAGTCAAGCACACCGACCTGCAGGGACCAGGCCTCCCAGCCCCCTTTCTGGTGGCTGCTCTCGCCGGCCAGCATGAAGTTGGCCTTGGCCCAGTCGCCCAATCGCTGCGGCGTCTCCGCCCGAAAGCCGTCCATGCCAGCGTGGACGGCGGCCTTGAGCGCGGCCGCCGTTTCAGGGTGCAGCATCGTCGAAGTCGCCTTCGTCGCCAGCGTCATCTTCGCCGGCCTGGACCATGGCGTCGACACGGTCCAGCACCTTCTTGTCCGTGGCGCGGATCCACTCGTTGCGCGCGCTGGCGATGAGCTTCTGCAGCAGGGTCCGCACCTCATCGGGCAAGTCCGGACATGCCTTGCTGATCATGCCGTCGAGCTGGTCGAAGCGGTCGACCACGGCCGACGATGCCTCGGCCAGCACATCGGCCAGCACTCCGATGGGTGCGTACTCCCCGCGGGCCACCGCGTTCTTGTGCGCCTGGCCGATGCGCTGCTCGCGCGCCAGCAGCGCCCGCTCCTGCACCAGGTCGACGCCGCCCTCCTCGCTCGCACGTGCCGCCGCCACGGCGCGCATGCGCTCGCAGTAGGCCAGAAGCAGATCGCCCACAGTGCCCTGGGCTGGAATCTTTCCCTCTCGCATGAGCGCACTGACGGCCTGCTGCGAAACGCCGACCATCGAGCCGAGCATGAGCTGCGTTCCGGCTGCGTCGAGGTCAACCATCCTCACAACACAACCCCCTTAGGAAGACCACTGAACAGTCCGCGAACGCGGTTCGAATTACCCGTGCTTGGGGGCTCGCCGGAAGGACCCATGAACCCCGGGGGGGTGCCCCACCCGGGCGCATGGGGCATGAGATGAAGCGCCATCACGCCTGGGCCTCCAGCTTCGTGCGGTACCGATAGCGGAAGCGGCGAGGGAACGCCTCGGACACCGTCCGCTGGGCGACGCCGCCCCAGTCCAGGGTCCGGCTGTACTGACCGCGCTGCACGAACAGCAGCAGCGGCTTGATGTCCACGCCGTGGATGCCAGTCTTGCTGTAGATGCCAGGGGCCAGATGGCTGTCGCGCGGGCTGCCACGCAGGCTGCCATACGCCACGAAGTACGAAGTACCCTGGATGGTGCGGTAGCCGCTGGCCGTGCGGCCCAGCTTCTCGCGGCGCTTGCGCGTGGCAGGCGTCATGTTGGCGCTGTAGCCCTGCTGTCCGAACGCCTGGAACCAGGACATGATCTTGACGATGAAGCCACGCTGCACGTTGCCGTAGGGGTCGAGCGGCGCCCCTGCGCCTGGCACGATCTGGTAGCCCTGGGGCAGGATGCCCGCACGTTGCAGCGCGCGCTCCGATGCCTTGTCGCCTCGACGGCCGCCGTCTATGTGCGGCGCCAGGATTCGGTCGGGATCCCCGCCCTTGCCGCCGAGGTACTGCGCCGCGACGCCAACCTCCAGCCTGTCCGGCGTGGCCTGCTCGACCAACACGCTCTTGCTGATGTACGGCGTGACCCGGTCGAACGCTTCGCCCAGCAACTGCTGCTCGGCTGCACGCACAGCGAAGCCGGTGTCGTTGAGTGCCTGCGCCGTCACGTCGGCGATATCGGACAGCCGATCACCCAGCCTGGCAATCTGCTCGTCGATGTTGTGGGACACACCGATCCTCATGCCGTGGCCTCCCTGGCCTGCACCGCAGCGATGACCTGCGCACGGTAGCGCCGGTAGTGGCCGATGCGCTCGTCGTCGGTCCACCCGTTGCCCAACCCTGCCAAGCTGAACGGCTGCCCGATGCTCGCGCCCACGGCTTTCACCTGGGCCGGATCGTCCTGCCACCCTTCAGGCAGTGCCGCGCGCGGCTGGGCGGACTGCGCCCCATCGGCCCAGCGGCGGTTGCGCAGCCACTTCGCAGGCATCGGCACAAACCGCCCCCCTTCGCGCTGCCATGCCGCGCTCTGCCGTTGCAGCGCAAGCGCCGCGAGGATGTTCGCAGCCGCCGCCGGCGACGGGTTGAGCCTTCGCCATGCCCTCTCTGCCGAACCCCGGGCCTCGCGACGTGGGTAGGCATCCCAGAATTGCTGAAAGTCATCGACCACGCCCTCCCCCGCTTGCGGGGGTAGGGGGGTCTTATCAAGTTCTTGTAAGTTCAAGAGAGTTCGGGTCCGCCCGGCGGACTGGTGCGGTCCGCCGGGCGGACTACCCCCGTCCGTGTGGCGGACCGGTCCGTGTGGCGGACTGGTCCGTGTGGCGGACTGGTCGGGCCCCGCCTCTGGCGCATCGCCATCGTCGTCCCCCAGGTCGTCGTCGGGGCTGCACGGCGGGCACATCGCCTCGATGGCTGCGCGCCGCAGCAAGTAGGTGGACGCCCGGCCGGGCCGGCGCACGACCGCAATGAGCCCCAGGCCCTCCAACTCCTGGATGGCGTCCAGCACCGCGGTCCGACGCCAGCCCGAGCCCAGCACCAGGTCAGGCACGCTCGACCAGCATCGCCCTGTGTCGTTGTTCGCGCGGCAAGCCATGACCATCAGCACCGCCTTGGCCGCGCCGACGATGGGCACCGGCAAGCACGCCAGCGTGAAGCTGAGTTGACGCGGTTTCATGCGCCACCCTCCCTTCGTCCGCCGGACACCCGGACGAGACACATTCCTACACCATCGCTTACTTGCGACCCGTCAATATGCGAGATGGTGGGAGGAATGCGGTCTGCGCATTGCCCGCGCGAAGCCAGTTCCGCGGCGCCCATTTCAACGCACGCCCTGAAGGGGGCGCAGCGCTTCCGGCTTGGCCGCCATGTTGCTGGCCACGAATGCCGCATTCAGGGCGTGCAGCGCACGCATCAGCTCCCCTGTGCTGCGTGTGACCCGGTCCAGCTCGTTGTCGGTCGTGCGGCCATCTGCACGCGCAGCCATGACCTCGCCCATCAGCTCGCCGAACTCCTGCGCGGCCACCGTGGCGGCGCGCATGCAATCGTCACCATCGACATCCAGCCCCTCTGGCAGCGGCAGCAGCATCTGACCGCAAGCGCCCGCAAACGCGAGCAGGATGCGCATGTCTCCCGTGCGCTGGGTGATCTTGACGGCAGTGGCCAGGCCCAGCTTGGCTTGCGTCGTGCCGTTGACCTCCTGGCTCAGCGTGGCAGGCGCTTTGTCAACACGTGGCGCAAGCGATGCCGCGCCGCCCGGGTAGTCGGACACCACGTTGTACGCGGCGTCAAGGACGCACTGAGGCATCACCGATCTCCTGTTTCGAAATGAAAGACGCGCAAGAGACCGGTCGGCACACTGCGCACATGCAAAGAAAGGCACCTCCGCACCACGGCGCCGCCAAGGCCGAGCGCTTGCCTGCGCTCGACGGATGGAGACGGGGAGGAGAAGGAACGACAGCACCGCAAGTTGCGGCGCGGAGGTGGAATGGGCGGGTGTTCGCAGCCCGGGGAAAATGGGATTTCCACGTCACCACCAACCCGGAAAGGAACACCCATGAAACTGGACGAGAAGCAACGTTTTGCTGGACTCAAAGCGCTGCACACCACACGTGGAAACCTCAACTACCTTCTGGAGGTGTTCGGCTTCGAACTTGCCAAGCGTGCAGGGTGGCAAGACATCGACGGCATGGACGCGGTGCACCTTCATCTGATCAACAAGCACCACTGGCTTCCGCGGGACGTCCGCTCGATGACAGAGGACGACTTGCGGCTGGCGCTGCACGAAGAAATGCAAGGTTGGACCTTGCCGACAGCAGCGCGCTGACGTCCAGGCGCCCTACAAGGCGGGAACGCTCGGCCTGGAAAGCGAGCTCCACCGCCTCGCAGCGCGCTACTTCCGCGCGCATGCCAAGGAACGAGTGCGGGTCGAACTCAGACATGAGCGCCCTCCGACACAGGGGCTGCGGCGTCTTTCAGCTCGGGCCAGATGTCAAACCAGTCATCGGGCCGCAGGCGCTTACGGCCTACCGCGCCACCCGTTTCCTGCTCAACACGCACGCAGTGCTCGGGCGGGAGCGGGCGCTCGCCCGACATCCAAGGGTGGACGTTCCGACGGTCCTTGTATCGCAGGACGCGCGCCAATCCGGCCTGTCCGCCCAACAACGTGGCAGCCTCGTGGATGGCGTGGCGCCGAGCCTCAGCATGGTGATCCATCTGGCGGAGTCTAATATTTTTAGACTACCCAGTCAAAGATCCTTAGACCACCCTCGAATCGCTCGGGTAGGTTTGCCGCATGGCCGAAGTTTCATTTGAGAAAGCCCAGCTCGCTATTCGGCTGAAGACCGCAAGAAGCCGCGCTGGAATATCGCCCGCAGAAGCCGCGATGGCGGTTGGCATGAAGCCGAAAGCCTTCTACCACTGGGAGTCGGGTCATGCGACACCCGACATCTTCAAGCTCAAGACGCTTGCACGCCTCTACGGCATGACGCTGGATGAAGTCGTGACCGGCGAGTCAGATTGGCCACTTGCTGGGGTCAGCCTTGCGAAGATCCAGCGCCTGGATCAGGCCGACAAGGTGCGCTTGGAGACGGCTATATTGCTAGCCGCCGCGACCATCCAACTGGATGTTGTGAACATGCAGAGCAAACAGGCCTCGCTGTAGGTTCAGGCGCCAAAATTTACCAGTTCAAGCGGCAAACGTAACAATTTGCAAGCTCGTGAATATGACCGCTTTCCATGCGCCCGAAGTCATGTAGGCCCACCGCAGACGCCCACATGGGTGCATAGCGCTGCGCAGCGAATGGGTTGCGGGATGGCCGTCCGGCCGGCATTGAGACAAGTGCAGTCTAAAATTATTTGACGAGATAGTCTAAGTTTCTTAGACTTCGGTCCATCCACAACGGAGGGCCGAATGTCAGCAACTACCGCACCGGCTAGCGTCAAGCCGGAACCCCACCCTCTCACGCTGCCCGCAGGCGCCAGTGAACCAGCGAAGACCGCCAGCGCTTCGCGGCCCCTCGGCACCCTCGACAAGCAGCTTGCGCACTTCTATCTAGGCGCAGGGCTTCCTGCGCACCTACGGCCAGCCGATTGCGGTCGGCGCAGGAGGCGCAGCATGACGCGCAGCCCCACCCTCCCAGTTGGTGGGCGCGGCGCGCTGGCCCAGGTCGCGCGCTACATCCTGGCGGCCATCTTCGGCATCGCCCTGGGCAGCGTCTACCGCCTCGACGCAGCGCCGGCCCGCCCGACCACAGACGCCGAGCCGGCCGCGCGTCTGCAGCACGCCATGCTGTTGGCCCAACAGGCCGACCGCGAACGCGAAGAGGCCTTGCGCGATGCGCAGCGCGCCTGCCGGGCCGCGCGCGGCACCGATGCCGTGATGTTCACCACACCCGAGGGCCACCTCGTGTGCCGCCGCC
>NZ_LMNA01000022.1 GCF_001422445.1 Pseudorhodoferax sp. Leaf274 | reverse complement strand
GAGGGCTACGGTAGTGTCCATTTCTCCACCAAGAATTAGGTGGAGAAGAGCATCCTTCGCTTCTCACAGGAATCAAGGTGGGCAGACTGGACGCTCACGGCGGCCCGCCTTGCCGGCGCGTCTGGTCGCCGGGCTGCTGTACCTGCAGCACACCTTCGATGCCTCCGACGAGGCGGTGGTCAACACCTGGGTGGAGAACCCGTACTGGCAGTTCTTCTGCGGCGAGACCTACCTGCAGACCGAACTGCCCATCGACCCGTCCAGCCTGACGCGCTGGAGAAAGCGTGTCGGAGAAGAAGGCGTGGAGACGCTGCTGGCGGCCAGCATTGAGGCCGCCCGGCGTGGTGGTGTCGTGCAGAAGTCCAGCACGCAGCAGGTGATCGTGGACACCACCGTCATGCCCAAAGGCATCGCCCATCCCACCGACAGCCGCCTGCTGGACAAGAGCCGCCAGCACCTGGTCAAGGCGGCCGAGGACAACGGACTGCGGCTGCGCCAGAACTACAACCGCGTGGCACCGCGGCTGGCCGCACAGATCGGGCGCTACGCGCATGCCAAGCAGTTCAAGCGCATGAAGAAGGCCGTGCGCACGCTGCGCACCCGCGTGGGCCGCGTGCACCGCGAGGTGCAACGCCAACTGCACGTACTGCCCGAAGCGGCCAAGGCCAAGGTGCAGGACCTGTTACAGCGCACCGGCCGCATCCTGACCCAGCGCACGAAGGACAAGAACAAGCTGTACGCCTTGCACGCGCCCGAGGTCGAATGCATCAGCAAAGGCAAAGCCAGGACGCCCTACGAGTTCGGCGTGAAGGTCAGCATCGCCACCACGCTAAAGGAAGGCCTGGTGGTGGGCATGCGCTCCATGCCCGGCAACCCCTACGACGGCCACACGCTGGCCGAGACGCTGGAGCAGGTGGGCATCCTCACCGGCACGGACAGGCTGCCCACCACGGCCATCGTGGACAAGGGCTACCGGGGCGTGGAGATCGAAGGCGTGCGCATCCTGCGCTCGGGGCAGCGGCGCGGCGTCACCAGGACGCTCAAGGCCATGATCAAGCGGCGCAGCGCCATCGAGCCGGCCATCGGGCACATGAAGATGGACGGGCGGCTGGGCCGCAATCCGCTCAAAGGCGCGCTGGGCGATGCGCTGCACGCGGTGATGTGCGGTGCTGGGCACAACCTGCGAATGATCCTGGCCGCGCTGCGGCTTTGTTGCGCTCGCTTCCGGCTGTCCATGCAGACGGTCATCGCTGCACTGCTGGCCGCGCCTGGTGACGGCCGACCCGCCTGCGGCTGAGAACGGAATTGTTCAGGGCGGACTATCTACTGGTGAGCGAGCGCTTCCGCCACTAGTAAGTCCGGCAATATGGCTTAAGGTGCAGGAGTCAGAACACCGCGAAATACTTGCCTCGATTTTTTCCGATACAGAAAGGGCCGGTGCGCAGGCGGAATGCCAAATGAACGCGCTGTTCGTATTATGCAGGAAGGCACAAGACCTGGCTATCAAGGCGCGCGACTTCTCAGCCTCAAGTTCGAGCTCGTTCATATCGAAGACCGGATATGTCACGTGTTTTGACGGGATGAGTGGGCGCGGCGCTTGTAAAGAAGTTGCACCAGTCTCAACCACGACGACTACAGTCCCGAAGTCTTAAAGAGATCGGCAACAGCCGCGGACAGCGCTATTTGAACGGCTGCGCCTGGCGACTGCGAGGGTCCGGAGTGGGGCCCTTTGCAGCCTCCCACGACTCTCCTGTCGCTGATCTCGTCACCCGCTGCCCCCGAATCAACCCATGTTCAGTGGCGCAAATCCAGTACAAACCAATGTTCAGTGGCGCGCGCAACCAAACATCCATGGCGCATAGTTCGCGCGATCACATGGAATCAATAACATATCCGTGCCAAATGCCGAACTTCAATGTCGTTCCGCAATGGGTTGGTGTCCCCGGCCACGGGCGCATGTGCGCCGCATGGCCCCTTACCACAGCCACGTCACGCGCTCCGCCGGGCCGCACTGGGACGAACTTGGGACAACAGCAGTGTACGCAAGAGAGATGAAATCGGCGACTCGCGTACAGCGAGTTAGGGTGGCATGATGATCACGCGCGCCACCCAAGCGCATCAGGAGATGAGACGAATGCTCAAAACTTGCGCAGAAATCGTGAACGATCGACATACAACGTTGAACTAAACCGCTGACTACAAGTGTTGGCGCCGACGCGGATTTGAGCCCTGCGCCGAGGTCCTAGTGAGCCATGCTGTGCAGGCCGAAGTCGAAGAGAAGGGCCGCAGGAAGCCTGTTTTGGCTGGCTCACCTGTGGATCGGCATGCGGCTCAAATTGGCGTCGGCCACCACACCAGCGGCCGCTCAGCACATCGCGGCGGCATTTATGCAGACCTTCCCCAACTCTGCTGACTACACAACCAAACAAACTTAAAAGAACACTTGATCAGATGGCACCGGATCGGGAACAATGCGAAAAAAAGTTAACTTTGTACACACAAATAAGCGCGATGACCAATTGCCACATTACGGACGATTCGTTCATCTCGGCGTGGCTTGCCTCATGACCGTGATAGCAAAAAGAAAGGCGGAGCTCTTAACCATCGAAGCGGTGAGCAAAGACCGGGAGGTACGGTTCTCCTCGTAGTACGGGGCATTGCTAGCGGGGCCGACACCTCAAAAACTGCATGGCGAAATACGCCTGCGATGAATAACAAAGAACAATGAGGGCTTGCCGCTAGTCATAGCATGCAGGCGAGTAGGGATGGACTGTTTTTTAGGAGCATGCGCGCCCATCGCGCGACCCCGTGTTGTTTTGATCGTTGACGATCACCCCGTGATGCGCAAGAGTCTTGCGCAGATCATTCGCAGTTGGGGTCCACACTCCATCATTCATGAGTCAGGTTCCGTAAGAAGCGCGCTGGAGGCTTGCGCGGAGACCGTGTTCGATCTGGTCTTGCTGGATTTGGGACTGCCGGATCAGAGCGGAATAGCCGCTCTGAGCCATTTACGAGCTTTTCATCAAGGCACTTCGGTGGCCGTGATCTCCGAGCATGAGCAACCTGCAATCGCTTCTCAATGCTTGACAATGGGCGCAGTTGCATTTGTCTCGAAGTCGGCACCGTTTTGCCAATTCGAACGAGAACTGCAGCATCTGCTCGACCACTGCCACGGTCCCATGGAGCATCGAGCCGGTCAGCAAACAGTTGGTAGATATATGCTCGATAAACGTTTTGAGGGCCTGACGCCACGCCAGTTAGAAGTGCTAGAATGGCTCGCCAAGGGATACTCCAACAAGCGCATCGCCAAGCAGTTAGGAATCTTGCCTGATACCGTGAAGTTGCATGTCAGCGGCATCATGAAGAAATTCCAGGTTCATTCTCGGGGAGAGGTGATCGCCAGATTCAGTGGACTTGCCAATGCAGGCTGGTCGGGCTTCCAGCCTGAAGTGTCGGTTCTCACCAAGAACCCATGAGTCACCAAGTGTTGCGAAAAAACCGTGGAGTTCGCCTCGCAGCTGCCCTCGCCGGCGTGCTTGTGCTGATACCTTGCGCACTCCACGCCGACCCGAACGTCCCGATGCCGCCCGACCTGCAAGCGCTCCGTCCCGGCAAACACTCTCAGCTCGTCCAGTTCGGCTTTTGGATCTTCACCGACACCCCGACTTACGCGCGACGCTTCAGCGGCAATGCCCTGTCCTGCACCAATTGTCATCTCGATGCAGGAACGCGTGCTCATGCGGCGCCCATGTGGGCCGCCTGGGGGATGTATCCAGCGTATCTAGTCAAAACGGATCGAGTCAGCACATTCGAAGAGTGAGGTTGCCCCTGAAAACCGGAGTGCGTAGCCCGATCTTCAAGCGGCAGATTTGCGCTGCGCCGCCAACCAGCGTTGTTCGAACTGCATCGGGCTGA
>NZ_LMNA01000021.1 GCF_001422445.1 Pseudorhodoferax sp. Leaf274 | reverse complement strand
GGAGACGGTGGTGTGCATGGTGGACCTCGGTTGCGGTGGGTTGCAGGGGCCGGATCGCTGTGATCCGATGGGTTGGATTGTTCAACCCGGGGCCCCTGCAACCGTGGCGCAACGGTGGCACTTTGCGGCGTGGCGCGTCACACTCGCGCCACATTCGGCCGCGCCATGGCGGCCGCCGGACGGCGCAGGACGGCGCAGGACGGCGTCAGCCGGAGCGCGGCAGGCCCAGTTCGCGCGCCAGCCGGCGCACCAGCTGCACCAGTTCGCGGTGCAGTTGCAGGCCCTGGGCGGCCAGCGCGGCGGGCGCCGCGCCCTCGGCCAGCCGCTGTTCGAAGCTGCGCAGTCCGTCCAGCAGCGCGGGCGCGCCGACCGTGGTCAGCGCCCCGCGCACCGAATGGCAGACCTTGCGCCAGCGCGCGCCGATGTCGGCCGGCGTGCCGCTGGTGTCCAGCAGTTCCGGCAGGCCCAGCGCATAGGTCTCGACGAAGCGGCCCAGCGCGCGCTCGAGGATGCCCATCTGCCCGGCCACGTGCCGCAGCGCCTGGTCCACGTCGTAGCCCGGCACGCGTGCCAGCCGGTCGTACAGCGGCTCGCCCTCCAGCGGGACGCCGAGGTCCTGCAGCGGCTGCAGGCCCGAGGACGTGGGCTCGCGCAGCGGCAGCCAGCGCAGCAGCTTGGCGTAGAGCGCCTCCGGGTCGACGGGTTTGCCCACGTGGTCGTTCATGCCGGCGTCCAGGCAGGCCTGGCGGTCCTCGGCGAAGGCATTGGCGGTCATGGCAACGATGGGGGTGCCCTGGCCGGCGCGCTGGCGGATGGCGCGCGTGGCCTCGGTGCCGTCCATCACGGGCATCTGCACGTCCATGAGGATCAGGTCGTAATGGCGCGACAGCGCCATCTCCACGGCGCGGCCGCCGTCCCAGGCGGTTTCCACGCTCAGGCCCACGAGCTGCAGCAGGTCTTGCGCCACCTCGCGGTTCACGGGGTTGTCCTCGGCCAGCAGGATGCGCTGGCCGGCGTGGCGCAGCTGCAGCAGGCTGGCCGCATTGGAGGCGTGCAGGCCGGACGGTTCCACCTCGACGTCGGCGCTGCGCAGCAGCTCGACCAGGCGTTCCTGCAGGCCCGATGCGGTCAGCGGCTTGAGCATCACGGCGTCGAAGTTCGCCGCGCGGGCGCGCGCCAGCAGCGTCGGCTCGTCGAACGCGGTCACCAGGATGCTGGGCGGGATGCCGTCGCCCAGCAGACGGCGCAGCCGCGCCAGCGTCTCGATGCCGTCGACCGGCTCCATGCGCCAGTCGATCAGCAGCACGTCGTAGGCCTGGCGCGCCGCCATGCGGCTCTCGATGCGGCGCACCGCATCGTCGCAACTGGCCACCGCATCGACCTGTACGCCCAGCAGCTGCAGCTGCTCGCCGATCACGGCCAGGGCCTCGGGCAGGTCGTCGATGACGAGCGCACGCAGCCCCTGCAGCGTGGGCGCGTCGGCCGGGCGCGGGGCCTGCGCCGCGCGGCCCAGCCGGGCGGTGAACCAGAAGGTGCTGCCGGAACCCGGCGCGCTGTCCACGCCGGCGTCGCCGTCCATGGCACGCGCCAACTGGCGCGACAGCGCCAAACCCAGGCCGGTGCCGCCGTGGCGCCGGGAGGACGAGTTGTCGGCCTGCTCGAAGGCATTGAACAGCGCGGCCTGGCGGTCGTGCGAGATGCCGGGGCCGGTGTCCTGCACTTCGAAGCGCACCATCAGCTGCGCGTCTTCCTGCTCGACGAAGGAGCCGCGCAGGCGCACCCAGCCCGTCTCGGTGAACTTGACGGCGTTGGTCAGCAGGTTGATGAGGATCTGCGACAGCCGCGTGGGGTCGCCGCACAGGCGGCGCGGCAGGTGGTCCTGGTCCAGGATCAGCTCCAGGCCCTTGGCGCGGGCCTGGCTGGCCACGAGCTCGACGGCGCGCGCCAGCACGCCGTCCAGCGAGAACTCGATGTGTTCCAGCGTGAGCTTGCCGGCCTCGATCTTGGAGATGTCCAGGATGTCGTTGATGACCTGCAGCAGGTGCTGGGCGGCGGCGCCCACCTTGTCCAGCCGCTCGCGCTGGGTGCGGTCGCGCGCGTCGCGCGCCAGCAAATGGGTCAGGCCGATGATGGCGTTCATCGGCGTGCGGATCTCGTGGCTCATGTTGGCCAGGAAGGCCGACTTGGTGCGGCTGGCGGCATCGGCCTCCTGGCGCGCCTCCACCAGCGCGGCATTGGCCTGCTGCAGCGCCAGCGTGCGGGCCTGCACGCGGCGCTCCAGCGTGGCGGCCATCTGGCGCAGCTCGTCCTCGGCGTGCTTGCGCGTGGTGATGTCGGTGGCCACGCCCAGCAGCACGCGCTGGCGCCCGTCCAGCGCGAGGATCGGCCGCTTGATGGTGCTGAACCAGCGCATGCTGCCATCGGCGCCGGCCAGCTGCTCCTCCTCGACGAGCAGGTCGCGTCCGCTCTCGATGACCTGCCGGTCTTGGGCGAAGAAGCGCAGCACCTGCTCCTTGTCGGGGTTGAAGTCCAGCTCGCTGCGCCCGACCAGGCTGTCCACGTCGGTGCCGTAGGCATCGGCCAGCGCCTGGTTGGCCAGCAGGAAGCGGCCTTCGCCATCCTTGGCGAAGATCAGGTTGCGGTTCAGGTCGATCACGCGGCGCAGGAAGGCCTGCTGGAACTCCAGCTCAGCGGTGCGCTCGCGCACCCGCTGCTCCAGCTCGGTGTTGAGCTGCTGCAGGTTGTCCTCGACCACGGCCCGGGCCTTGACCTCCTGCTGGATGCCGCGGAACAGCAGCACGAACAGCACCGTCAGCAGCGCCAGGGTGACCAGCAGCGCGACGAGCGTGGAGTCGCGCTGCGATTCGGCGCGGCGCAGGCGTGCCTCGAGCAGCGCGGCCTCGGCGGCGTCCATCTGCTGCACGAGCTGGCGCACCTGCTGCAGGTTCTGCTGGGTGCTCTCGCTGCGCAGCAGGTTGCGCGCGGCCGGCGCGCCATCGCTCAGAAACACCGAGCCCACCGATTCCAGCGTGCGCAGGCGGGCCTCGGCCAGCTCGGCCAGGCGCGCGAGGCGCGCCAGCTGCTCCGGGTTGTCGCTGAGCAAGGTGCGCACGTTCTCCAGGTTGCGGCGCGTCTCCACGGCCCAGGTGTCGTACTCGGCCGAGAAGTGCAGGTCGCTCGTCAGCATCTGGTTGCGGCGCGACAGTTCGGCGTCGGCGATCGCGCTGTAGACGCTGGACAGTTCCGCGCGCACCTGCTGCGTGTGGGCGATCAGCTGGGCCGTGTCGGCGAAGCGCACGCCCGTGGTGTAGGTGAGGCCGCCGCCCATGAGGACGAACAGCGCCGTAGGCACGAAGCCCGACAGCACCAGCGTCTCGATGCGGCTGCGCGTGCGCGGGGCGGCGGGCGCGTGCAGCGTGGCGGCGAGCAGGTGCGCCGCCGTGCCCAGCAGCATGAAGGCCCAGGCCGTGTGCAGCGCCACCGGCGGCGCGATGCGGTCGGTGACGATGGCGCCCACGTTCCACACGTAGCCGATGAACGACACGATGCCGATGCCGGCCACCAGGGCCGCCGCGACGCGCGCCAGCGGCAGCAGGCGCAGGCGCGGCATGGCCGCGATGGAACCGGCGAGTGCCGCCAGGGCGATGGCGCTGTAGGGCGACATCCGGCCGCGCGCCTGGTTGTAGGCCGCACCGTTGTCGTGGAACAAGGCTTCGTCCAGGCCGGGGTTCCAGTCGAACAGGTACTCGGCCAGCGTCGCCAGGCCCAGCAGGGCCACGGCAGCGGCCAGCCACAGGGCGGCCCGGTCGGCGGCCAGCGAGGGACGCGTGCGCAGCCACAGCGCGGCGGAACAGGCCAGGAGGCCCAGCGCGGTGTTGGCCTTCATCTGCACCGCGCCCGGGATCACGCTGCGCAAGGCGGGCAGATCCAGGAACCAGCCCGCGAGCACCGCCAGGCTCATGAACGCCGACAGCACACAGGCGAGCTTGGCGAAGTTCAGGCGCGGGCTGCGCGGATCCGTTGTCGGCATGGCTGACCTTCGCGGCGTGGCGGTTGCAGAACGTGCAAGCCTATGCGCGCGCCGGGCCCATGGGCGTAGGACGGCGCGATGCGTGCGGCTTACCAGCTGAGGGTGACCTGCAGCACGTCGGTATACGTGCCGGAGGTCAGCGCGGCGGTGCTGGTCTTGTTGATGCGGCCGAAGATCGGCAGCGGCAGGGCCACGCCCGTGCCCGGCAGCGTGACGCCGACGGCGCTGGCGCTGGT
>NZ_LMNA01000020.1 GCF_001422445.1 Pseudorhodoferax sp. Leaf274 | reverse complement strand
GGCCACGGCCGACCAGTTCGCGGCCAAGCAGGCGGTGTTCGGCATCGAGACGGCGCTCAAGGCCCTGGCCGCCAAGACGCCGCAGGCCGGCATGCCCGCGGAGATCAAGACCGACGTCGTGCTGGTCACCAAGGATTCCAAGTGAAGGAGATGGGCATGCAAAGACGATCGCTCTGGGGCTTTCTTGCCGGCATCGCGCTGGTGCTCGCCGGCTGCGGCGGCGGCGACGACGGCCCGCCCAAGATCATCATCGACAGCGACTACAACACCATGAGCGACGACGGCCAGCTCGGCGTGATGGCCGCGCAGCTGCAGGCCGAGGGCAAGCTGCAGGTGCTGGGCATCACCGTGGTCTCGGGCAACAAGTGGCGCGACCAGGGCGTGGTCGAGGCGCTCAAGTCCGTGGAACGCCTGGGCATGGGCCAGCGCATCCCCGTGTACGCGGGCGAGAACTACGCGCTGTCGCACGACTGGGCCACCATCGAGCAGGAGCTCGCGGCCGGCGCGGTCAACGACGGCTACTACGGCGCGTGGAGCGTCAGCAAGACCGCGCCCACGCAGGCGCAGCTGGTCGCCCCGTCCGATGGCTTCGCGACCAGCACGCCGCTGCAGGCGCAGCCGGCGGTCGACTTCCTCATCGACAGCATCAAGGCCAACCCGCGCGAGGTCACCATCCTGGCCATCGGCCCGCTGACCAACATCGCCAAGGCCATGCGCAAGGCGCCCGAGATCGTGCCGCTGATCAAGCAGATCATCTACATGGGCGGGGCCGTGCACGTGCCGGGCAACACCACCAAGCTGGCCGAGTTCAACTGGTGGTTCGACCCCGAGGCCGCGCAGTACGTGGTGCGCCAGCCCGTGCCGCAGGTGGTGGTGCCGCTGGACGTGACCGACACCGTGCTGCTGACCACGCCGATCTACAACCGCATCGCGCACGGCGCACGCACCACGGCCGTCACCAAGCAGTTCAAGGAGGTCATGGGCCCGGGCTTCAACGGCATCGGCTTCGAGGGCGACCCGAACTACACGCTGAACATCTGGGACACGCTCACGATCGCCTACCTGATCGACCCCCAGTACGCCACCGAGGTCAGCGAGGAGTATGTGGACGTGGTCGACGCGCCCGGGCAGGCCAACAACGGCCAGTCCATCGGCTACGCGGCGCAGCCGGCCGGGGCCACGCTGCAGAAGATGAAGGTGGTGAAGAAGTTCGACAACGCACGCTTCTTCGAGCTCTACGTGGATCTGCTCACGCGGCCCGTGCCGATCCCCTGAACGTGGGGCGCCGCCCGGCGCCCGTCAGAACGCCACGCCGGCGTAGAGCAGCACGTTGGCGTAGGGCGTGCACTCGCCGGTGCGCACCATCGCCTTGGCGCCCAGGCACAGCTGCTTGAATTGCGCGTGCGGCACCAGCTCCAGCGCCAGCGGCGGCAGTGCCGCACACCAGGCCGGGCGCCGCGCGCCGTCCGGCCCGCAGGCCTCCTGCGCGATCACGGCGCGCTCGACCTGCAGCTCGCTGAGCACCGCCTCCAGCACCTGCGCGAAGCCCGGCACGCCGCGCGTGACCGCCAGGTCGATGCGCAGCGGCCCGGCAGGGATCGGCAGGCCGGCATCGCCGATGACGAGCAGATCGCCGTGCCCCATGCCGGCGATGACGCGCGAGAGTTCGGCGTGCAGCAAGGTGGTGCGCTTCATGGCAGTTCCTTCGAGGTGGGTGCTTCGGGTTGGGCATCGACCTCGGCCGCCGACGGAATCGACACCTGCGCGCCCACGCGCGTCACGCACACGGCCGCGGCGCGCACGCCGCGCGCGGTCGCCTGCGCGAGGTCCTGGCCGCTGGCCAGCGCCACGGCCAGCGCGCCGGCAAAGGTATCGCCCGCGGCGGTGGTGTCGATGGCCTGCACGCGCGGCGCGGGCTGCAGGCGGCAACCGCCCTGCTCCACCGTGACGGCACCCTGCGCCCCCAGCGTGACCACCACGCGCGCGACGCCGCGCGCGCGCAGCGCCTGTCCGGCGGCGGCGGCCTGCGAGGGCGTCGCCACCGCGCAGCCGGCATAGGCCGCGGCCTCGATCTCGTTGACCACCAGCGTGTCCAGCATCGGCCACAGGCTGTCGGGCAGCGGCTGCATGGGCGAGGGGTTGAGCAGCACCGGGCAGCCGGCGCGGCGCGCCGCCGCCACGGCCTGCAGCACCACGGGCAGCGGCGATTCGAGCTGGGTGACGAAGAACTGCACGCCCTGCAGGTGCTGCGCCAGCGCGGCCTCGTCGCACTGCAGCGCGGCGTTGGCACCGGGCAGCACGACGATGCGGTTCTGCGCCGAATCCTCCAGCATCACGAGCGCACGGCCGGTCGGCACCTGCGGGTCGACCTGCAGCGCGTCGAGCGCGATGCCGTCCTGCGCCAGCGCGGCACGCAGGGCCTCGCCGTCGGCATCGCGGCCGATGCGTGCCAGCAGCCGCACCTGCGCGCCCTGGCGCGCGCAGCCGACGGCCTGGTTGCCGCCCTTGCCACCCGGCAGCAGCGCCAGCGAATGGCCGATCAGCGTCTCGCCGGCCTGCGGCGCGCGCGGCACGCGCAGCAGCAGGTCCATGTTCAGGCTGCCCAGCACCAGGATGTTCGGCACGCTGGTCATGGAAATACCATCGCGCTGCGCGCTGCGGTGCTGAGCACCTTGGGGCGGCCCGGCGGTGCTCACACCGCTGTCCCCCGGCAGGGCGCGCTCGATGCGCGCACGCGCAGCTCGGGCTGCAGCACGACCTTGCGCACGTCCTGCCGGCGCCCTTCGATGCGCTCGAGCAGCATGTCCACCGCCATCGCGGCGATGCGCTGCTTGGGCTGGGCCACGGTGCTCAAAGGCGGGCAGGCGAAGCGGGCCAGCTCGATGTCGTCGAAGCCGACGAGCGAGATGTCGTCCGGCACGGCCACGCCGCACTCGTGCGCGGCGCACAGTGCGCCGATGGCCATCAGGTCGTTGGCGACGAAGACGGCGCTGGGCCGCGGCGTGCGCCGCAGGATGGCGTGCATGGCCGCGTAGCCGCCTTCGCTCGTGAAATCGCCGGGCTGCAGCAGGCCGGCGCTGGACAGCCCCAGCCCGGCCAGCGCCAGGCGCCAACCCTCGGCGCGCTGCTCGGCCGTGGCCACGCCGGGCGGCCCGCCGATGCAGGCGATGCTGCGGTGGCCCAGCGCCGCGAGGTGCTGCACGGCGAGCAGCGCGCCCTGCATGTGCGCGGTCTCCACCAGGTCGCAGGGCAAGGTGTCGATCTCCCGGTCGACCATGACCGTGGGAATGCGCAGGCCGCTGAGCAGCCGCGGCAGGGCCGGGTCTTCGCCGGACGACACCACGATCAGCCCGTCCACACGCCGCTCGGCCAACACCTGCAGCACCATGCCCTGGCGGCGCGGCTCGTCGTCGGTGTTGCACAGCACCAGGTTGTAGCCGGCGCCGAAGCAGCGGTCCTCGATGCCGCGCACGATCTCGGCGAAGTACGGGTTCGAACTGTTGGGGATCAGCATGCCCAGCGTGTTGGTGGCGCTGCGCTGCAGGCTGCGCGCCACCGCGCTGGGCACGTAGCCCAGCGCACGGATGGCCTGTTCGACGCGGTTGCGCCCTTCTTCGCTGACGAAGCGGGTCTTGTTGACCACGTGCGAGACGGTGGTCACCGACACGTTGGCGTGGCGGGCCACGTCCTTGATGGTGGCCATGCCTCAGTGCCTGGCGGCGCGCCGCTGGCGCAGGGTGTCGACGATCACGGCCACCACGATCACGCAGCCCGTGATGATGCGCTTGCTGGGCTCGCTGGCACCGACCTGGGCGAGCCCCGCCTCCAGCACGGCGATGATCAGCACGCCGATGAAGGTGTTGACGACCGAGCCGCGCCCGCCCATCAGGCTGGTGCCGCCGATCACCACCGCGGCGATCACGCGCAGCTCCATGCCCTGCCCCGCATTGGGATCGGCCGCCTCCATGCGGGCGGCCTGCATCAGTCCGGCCAGCCCGGCCAGCAGGCCCGTGAGCGTGAACACGAGGATGCGCACCGGGCGCGGGTCCACGCCGGCCAGCCGCATGGCCTCCTCGTTGGTGCCGATGCCCACCACGCTGCGGCCGAACACGGTGCGCGTGAGCACCAGCTGGCCCACGACCACCAGCAGCACCGCCAGCACGAAGGCGACCGAGACGCCGCCGACCAGCGGCGCCGCCAGGCCGGCGATGCGCTCCCCGACGTACTGGGTGCGCGAGCCCGTGACCAGGTAGGCCGAGCCCCGCACCACCTCGAGCATGCCCAGCGAGACGATGAAGGAGGGCAGCCGCCAGGCCACGGAGACCGAGCCCAGCACCAGGCCGCACAGTGCGCCGGCCGCCAGGCCCAGCACGCTGGCGCCCAGCGGCGTCCACCCCCACTGCAGCACGGCCATGGCGCTCAAGGCGGCGCTCAGCGCCAGCACCGAGCCGACCGACAGGTCGATGCCGGCGATGATCAGCACGAAGGTCATGCCCACCGCCATGACCGCCAGCGCCGGGATCTCGTTGACGATGGCGACGAAGGTGTCGGTGGTGAAGAAGTATTCGCTGAGGCTGCTGAACAGCGCCACCATGCCGAGCAGCACGGCCGCCAGGCCCAGGTAGGTGCCGAGCTGGGCATTCAGGCCGCTGCGCGGCGTGGGGGTGGTGGGTACTGCGGCAGTCATTGGTAAGCCTCCGGCTTCGATTTCGGAGCGAGCTTGCTCGCGGCGGCCCGGCGCGGCGCTCATGCAGGAGCCTCTTCGGACCGTTGTTCGCCGACGCCGCTGAACGCGGCGGCCAGCAGGGATTGTTCGGTCCAGGCGCCGCGCGCGAACACCTGCACCAGGCGGCCGCCGCTCATGACGCCGATGCGGTCGCACATGGCCATCAGCTCGCGCAGATCGCTGGAGACCATCAGCAGCGCACGGCCGTCGGCGGCCATGCGCTCGAGTTCGGCATAGAGGTCGGCGCGCGCGCCGACGTCGACACCGCGCGTGGGCTCGTCCAGCAGCAGCACCTCGCAGTCGCGGTGCAGCCAGCGCGCGAACACCACCTTCTGCTGGTTGCCGCCGGACAGCGCGGCCACCGGCTGCTCCTCGTCGCGGCAGCGCACGCGCAGCTTGCGCACCAGGGCCTGCACGATGCCGCGCTCCTTGCCGGGCTGCAGCCAGCCGCCGCTGGCCACGGCCTGAAGGTCGCTCACGGTGGTGTTGACGCGGATCGGCAGCGGCAGCAGCAGGCCTTCGGACTTGCGGTCCTCGCTGACCAGCCCGATGCGCTGGCGCACCGCCTGCACCGGGCTGGACCAGCGCGGCGCGGCGCGGCCATCGGCCGCCAGCAGTTCCACGCTGCCGCGGTCGGCCGTGTCGGCGCCGTAGACCAGACGCAGCAGCTCGGTGCGGCCCGAGCCGACCAGCCCGGCCAGTCCGAACACCTCGCCGGCGTGCAGGTCCAGGCTCACGTCGCGCACCGCCTGGGCCCGGCCCAGGCCGCGCACGCGCAGCTTCACCGGGCCGGCCGGGCGGCGCGGGCGCTCGGCCTCGTCGTCCAGCGCGCGGCCGATCATGCGTTGCACCAGGTCGGCCTCGCTGACGCCGGCCATGGCCCGCGCGTCGACCAGCCGGCCATCGCGCAGCACGGCCACGCGGTCGCAGATGCGGCGCAGTTCCTCCAGCCGGTGCGAGACGTAGACCAGCGCCACGCCTGCCGCCGACAGCTGCGCGATCTGCGCGAACAGCCGGTCGGACTCGCGCGCGGTCAGCATGGCGGTCGGCTCGTCCAGGATCAGCACGCGCGTGTCGTCCTGCAGGTTGCGCGCGATCTCCACCATCTGCTGGTGGCCGATGCCCAGGCGCGCGACGGGCATGTCCGGGTCGATGTCGGTCAGGCCGATGCGTGCCAGCTGCTGCTCGGCCAGTGCGCGCAGGCGGCCGCGGTCGACCCAGCCGGCGCGGTGCGGCAGGCGGCCCAGCAGCAGGTTCTCGGCCACCGTCAGCGTGGGCACCAGGCCCAGCTCCTGCATGACCATGCGCACGCCCAGGGCCTCGGCCTCGCGGCGCGTGCGCGGCGCGAACGGCTGGCCGCCCAACCGCATGCTGCCGCGCGTGGGCGCGACCAGGCCGCAGACGATCTTGGACAGCGTGCTCTTGCCCGCGCCGTTCTCGCCCGTCAGCGCCAGCACCTGGCCGGCGTGCAGGTCCAGGCTGACGCCGTCCAGCACGGTCGCGGCGTAGTCCTTGCCGATGCCCTGCAGCGACAGCACGGGAAGCGCTGCCATGCTTACTTGCTGTCCTTGGTGACCAGCACGACGTCGGTCTTGATCTCTGCGGGCATGCCGGCCTGCGGCGTCTTGGCGGCCAGGGCCTTGAGCGCCGTCTCGATGCCGAACACCGCCTGCTTGGCCGCGAACTGGTCGGCCGTGGCC
>NZ_LMNA01000019.1 GCF_001422445.1 Pseudorhodoferax sp. Leaf274 | reverse complement strand
CTGTTCATCCGAGGTTGTTCTGGGTTGATGGTTTGGCGTGAGAACCTCCATCTTCCCCGACTACTTCGGGTGAACAACCTCTTGGGAAACGACATCTAGGGTTAGGCCTCTCAACCGTTCCTAGGACTAGGGCCTCGACCGCTTCCCCTGGGTCATCCCATAGCAGAGCAGTTGCCAGCGCAAAGGTTTCGGGACGACAGCGGATGTGAGAGTACGTGATACGGTCGATCCAGCTCGACTCGCTCGGTATTCTCTGCACAGAATCTGGAAAGCTCTCAGAAAGCCATCCGCCGGGCGTCACTTGCCGGATCAACAGTTCCAAGCTCTGCTTACCATTCAGTTTGATACCAAGTGACTCGGCTCTTCTTCGCAGAGTCCAGCTTGCCTTCGCCGCTTCCAAAGGGCGATCAAGCAATGCTAGCAGTCGCTCAACAACGTCCAGATAGCGCGTGACGACCGGCGCACGCATGAGCGGGTCGACATCTTCACGCGTAAGGTCGATTGCATCCTCCAACGCCTTGACAGGCCCGAGAGAAAGTCGCCTATTGCAAAGCGTGCTCGTCAGCGGACGCATGTGCCGACCGCACCAGTTAACCCCGGCAATCTGATGCAATCGTCGCCAGTACGGCGGATGACCATTCAACTCGTCTTCCAAGATGCAGTCACGGCAGACGCGACCAGCTGGAGCGGCCGACATAGCGAATCGATAGTAGACAAACTGGCCGAATGGGCGGGGTTCCTCCGACTGCTCCCAAGAAACGCTTTTGGTTAACGGGACCAGCGTATGCCGTCGGACGACTTCGAGTGGATCCAAACTGAGGTGATCGATCACAGCTGAGAACTCACAGGACCTCCGAACGGATCCCTCACGTTGTCCCCGTAGCGGACCGAGTCGGTCGATGAGCCGCGTTCTCGGCAGCAGGAAATTTGCAGCGCGAATATGCCCAACGTACCCAAGGAACAACTCGTCGGGTAGAAGAGTTCTGAACTTCATCTTGGCCCAGCCAATTCTCGGGCTGCGTGGTGGTGTTCGACAGGGAGCCGTTCCAAGGCGCACGACCGCCTATCCCTCTCCAGCTCTTGCCCGTTGCGAGATGTCGAGTAGCGCTGCATCATTCGGTCTAGCAAAAGGTATCCCCCCGCAGTTTCGAAAAGGCGCACATCTGTCTTCGACTCGACCGCTGGACCGTTGGCCTCTTAAGTTGCCGACGTTGCAATGTGAGGAAACGCTGTACAGCTGGTGCGCGACATACCACCGTCGCTCCATGGGAGTGAGTGCGTTGGCCACGAGTCAAGCACTGTTCGGCAGCAAGTACGCCGCCCTGCGGCACGACTTCCCATCGCATGTCGCGCAGTTCGAGACGGCAACTGAAGGTGCGTTCGGGAATGCACGCCAAGTCGCTCTTCGTCACACGCTGCTCGGGTACTTTCTGCCGTTCTCCTCGCGCGACTTCGCCGAGGACATCTTGACGCGCGTCACATCGGGGGCGGTACCGGATCTCAAGATGCGCCTGGGCATTCCAGCGAGCGGCATCCGCGGTTACCACCCATTGAAGTTCTGCAAGCGTTGCGTTGCACAGGATGTCGAAAAGTTCGGCTGGGCGATCTGGCGGATCCCACATCAACCACCCTCCACCTTGGTCTGCAGCCGCCATCAGCGGCCACTTGTTCTGACGTGGAACACAGCGTCTCCCGTACACCGTCGGAGCTGGCTGCTCCCGGACGAGCCGGCGACCGATCACCGCGCCGAAGTCAAAGTAGGAGGGAAGCGCGCAGACAACCTGCTGCAACGTATGGCAGCGATCAGCGCCCATGCCCAGACGTTGGCGCCAGGCGCTTGGCGTCATGCAAGGCTCGTCGCCGTGTACCGCCATTGGGCTAAGCTTCATGGTGCACTCAGTCCGGGCGGCAGCGTTCGACACGGGGCCATCTTCGAAACTCTGCTCAGCGACTTCAGGATCGTGCAGAGCGCCTTCCAGGGGTTGGCATTCGGCGCCTGCACACTGGATCTTGCAGCGATCCTTGCGAACACGACGCGTTGGGGTTCCACAAGCGCCCACCCACTCAAGCACATTGCCTTGCTTGCGGCCATGTTCGAAAGCGCAGAAGACGCCATTCGGGCAGTGGAGGCAGACGGCAACCCATCCACCGATGAGCCTCGCCTGGAGGAACGACAGGATCGCACAGACGTGGAGTTGTCCCGGCGGGACCAATTCGTTCACCTGGTTCGAGGTGGCGCCACCATCAGGTCTGCGGCTACTTCTGTGGGCGTCACCACCACTACTGGCGTTCGCTGGGCACACATTAACAGCTTGCATTTTCCATCGCGCGCTAAACATCTGCGGACGGGCCAACTTGAAGCGATCCGCAACGAGTTGAGGGCGGGCGTAGAACGTAAGATCGTCGCAGCACGGAACGAGGTCTCGCTGACAACGATTCATCGCTTGCTGTCGGCGGAGCACGAACTGCGGGATCAATGGGCCAATGCGCGACATGCGATGGCACGCGCGGCGAACCGTACAGCTTGGTTGAACCTGCTGCGCAAGCATCCCGGCGCCAGTGCCAAAACTCTTCGTAAACTCCCGAGCAATGGATGGGCGTGGCTCTACCGGCACGACAAGTCGTGGCTCTCCAGCTCGTTGCCCACCTTGTGGGAGAGGCCGGACGACAGCGCGGAGAGCTGAAGCAGTGGGAGTGCCTCCGCTCACAGATCTGCCGACTTCATCATTGCGTCGAATCCCGCGAGGGAATGCTCGATCATTCCGTTCATGCGCATGTCATTGCTCTGGAGCGTCCCCGCCAACTTTTCTCGCTCCTGATCATTCTTCCGCTCGCGTGTCTGCTGCGCCTTGAGCAGCGCCGCCGCGCTCCTAGGAGCGCGACGTTTTGGATCTCCCTTTGGCACATCCCGATAACCCGGCGGTACTTCTTCCAGATCTGGCGACCCTTCAGACGCCGCGAACTTCGTTTTGCTGTCGCCGACCGGCTCGCGAGGACCACCCGGCTCTTTTTGTCCCCAGACCTTAGCGTAGAAGTCCACATCTACGTCATCGCGCCAACGACGCAGCAAGATGGAGTCCTTGTTTGCAAAGCCGTCGCACAGCGCGCGCATGTCGTCGTCGAAACTCTCGTAGGCGGCCCTGATGTGCTCGGAACTGATGGACTCCTCTGCACTCATCAAGGCGCTGCACTGCGCCTGACACCACAGCGCCAGTGCGACTCGGGGAATCCCCCCACTCAAACGTTTCAATTCGACCAGACAAGTCTGAATGTCGACTGGTGCGTCGTGCAGAACGTAGTATTTTCGTACGCCCGACGCCACTGTTTCCCATTCTTCGTCGACGCTCTCGCTCAGCTTGCCCATGGAGCCACACGGATGAAAATGAACGGGCGGTCGCTCATGGGCTCTAGTCTTGTTCTGACTCAAGGCACTGATCCAGCCAAAGCCTCGCGGATTACCAGATAGCACCAGAGGAATACCACTATTGGACATCGTTAGGAAGAACATTTGCATTTCCGTCGAATGATGTGTCGCCATCGTGTTGAACCATTGGATTTCGTCAATGATGAGCACGCCAACGTAGTACGTGTGCAGAAGCGCGACCACAGCGCTAGCCAGTCGATCGACCGTTTTGTATGTACGTGGTAGATCGATCGCATACGATGTTCCGACCAGCTCATCTACCGTGATCAGGATCGCCATTAGGAGACCACCTCGACTTCCGTCGTGGCTCATGGCAACGTAGAGATAGATAAGCTGCTGCTGTCTCCGCCAAAGGGCCTCCTCTACGTTGTCGTGCACGATGACCTGATCGCCTAAGGTCCGTGCGGTGTGTTTGAGCGTGACAGATTTAGAAAGTCCAGACGCGCCCTTGACAAGGAGCAGCGATGACCCCGGGGCAACCAATGCACGCTGAGACGATTGATTTGAGCGCCCGTCTCGTCCGTATCTGATGGCCTGATCGACCCAACGCCGTGCGCCCGGAAGCGTCGGATTTCTCAAAGCATACGAAGCAGCCACCATGGCATGGATCGTCATGCACAGTTCAAGGGACTTTGCAGTCGGCGTCAAAGGAAGCTTGTCGCCGAGCAGCAGGGTAGTCCGCTCGAAGATCGTCAGACTCCGAATGTCCAGGCCGAGTAAGGGATCAAAACGAAGTGCGTCGTTGAGCGCTCGAAGATCCTCATAGATCGACATTCTGCGCGTCAGTGGGTTGCCGGCGCGGAACCAATGCTGTGGTGAATTCATAGCAGGATGTGAGACGCTTTCAGTGAAGGGTTTGCGATGCAGTTATTTCTGAAAGCAGTGAGCGACGTGGTGACGATCTTGGAGAAGTTGGCATGTGGTCAGGCGGTCCAACTACTTCGGTCACCGGGCTAGGATCCGATGCAGAAGGTAGCGTGGATTGGGAGGCGATCGGAGGCGCCGGCGTTGATTCCGCTGTCTCCGACAGCACGGAGTCGTCAATCGCAACCCCCATGATCGTCTCGGCATGCTCGGCTTCTCGATTGGTGCGTTTGTTCTCCTTCATCTCCCTCTTGTTGGGCTCTTTTCCGGCGCGCGCGACGTCAGCGTCGTACTTTTGCTTGGCCTGATCCGCTTGCTCGCGTTGCCACGCTTCCATGTCACCGCGCTGGCGTTGTGACCTCTCGCTAGAGTCCATGGCCTCCGCAGCCTCGACCGCATCGCGGTCGACCATGTCGGAAAGCGTCATCACATATGGGAGATCGGGATCGCGAATCTTGAGCACCTTCAGGTTGAGTTCGATTGATTCATTGGTTGCTGGATCGACGTACCAGATCCTCCGAGGATGGAACGGATGGACGATGAACTGACCGCGGAAGAATTCCGGATCGTCCTTGCCGCCACGACGAGCGTCTTCGCACCAAGCATTGATGATCGGATGGTTGGCGACATAGCAGATGTGATTGATGAACTGAGGATTCTTTCGCTCGTTTCGGCGGTGAAGCCGTACTCCCTGCTCCGTAAAGGTGCCCCAGTGCGTCGGCAACAACTGGCGGCGCAGCAGATCCACTGATTGCGACGCACGAGCCACGCGCCCTTGTCGGATGAACTCGCGCGTCAATGCCAACCGCGTAGGCGGAACGTTCTTCCAACGCAGGTCTAGCGATCGGAAGTCCTTCATCTCTTCTGTGTTGTGAAGATGGATCGCGTAGACAGACGCACGCAGAGCTTCGATGTTTGTGCAGCGTGCTTGCGACTCTGCGGAGCGTTCGCCACGCGCTTTTTTTTGCCCATGCGTCGTGCCGGGTAAGTTGTGATCGGAGAGACGGTGAAGAATGTGGTGGCCCGCCTCGGCAAGCGAGTTTCGGTTTCCCTCGTTGACCGGCACATAGTGGACGTGCGTGCCAATTCCGCTTAGGCAGTTCATGATTTCTTCGCTGCGGAGGTCGGTGTTGTCAGAGATGATTGACTGAAACCAAATGGGCAAGAAGTCTTCGTGGGACAGCAGCTTGTCCATGCTGATGTCCTTGAGCCAGCCTTCCTTGTCTGGATCAGCAGCGTTGAACGCAGCCAGACGGACCGTCTTGCTCGCCGCAGCCTCTAGCCCTTGGTAAAGGCCAGCGATGTAGCCGAACATGTTCTCGACGAGTAAAATTCGATGTGCAGATCCGATTCGTTGAATTCGGTCCAGCGCTCGCACCAGTTCTACGTCGATTGAAGTGCTGTCCATGGACCCGCGCTGGCCGATGTCGTAGAGGTCATCGCTTGCCGAGCCAAGCACAGCGCGATAGTTGCGCTCATGGCTCTTGGGAGCCAACATGAGCCGCCACGCGGCCAGCTCCCTGTTCCTCCCCTGTCCCCAAGTCCGAAAATGACTTTCCGTTGGGCGTTCGTGATCCGGAAGCCACTCGCGCTTGATTGTTCCGTCGGGCATCTGGACCGCGATGCTGTAGAACTCTGTCCACATGCGTCGCAGCGCTTTGGCGACTGTTTGACCACGGAAGACCCAACTGGTGTAGCAGAAGGCAATGATTTTGTGGTGGTATCCGTTTTCTTCGACGTTGATGCCTTCACGCCCTACCTCGCCGGCGCGGGTCCGGGCATTGGGAGCACCGCGCTTCGCAGCCCCTGCCTTTCGATGCTTTCCGCGTCCACCACAACGATCTGCAGAGCCGATCAGTGCACCGCGTCTGCTACCGCCGGCCCAGTATTGGTTGAGCAGCCGCTGAAGCATCCTGACGACGACGTCGAGTTCCTTCGCGGTCGGACTTTCGGTAGCTTCGATGCATTCCACTCGTCCTGATCTCAGGTTTGCGATTTGTTTGCAGAGTTCGGGCGACAGCAAAGCAGTTCGGGCGTGCTTCAACAGGATGCCCGGCCGCAGTTCGCTATCGAGAAGCAGTGGGCTCAAACTAGAGTCCTGAACGAGGGTGCTGATCAACGCCCATCTCGCCTTCAGTCGAAGCAAAGCTATGGAGTCCACCTGGAACCCACGTTTGAACTTCTCGTTGAGTTGATCGTCGGTCCGGAAGGTAGCCCCACGCGGCTTGAACTCACCCAGGTTGAGCAATGGTTTGTTCAGGTCGAGTTGTTCTTCCGCCTCTTTCAAGCTCAGTCGTCGAGGACCAACGAAATAGGTACGCTTTGCACTCGTCCGAGGTGTAAGTGGGATGACCACCAAGTGGTCTGTCCCGCGATGCACATACATTACAAGGTGTGGCTCCGAAACCAACGGTGCTGGAGTTGAAGGTTCGGCTGGAGACTGAATTGCATCGATCACCATGCCTGCGATGATCAACCTCATGCCTTCTCCAGGCGAGCGCGAAGCCCACGCTTGAAGGCATGACCTCCGGGGCTCACGACACGGTCCATCAAGACTTCCTCGCGCAAGTCCACGTCAATCAACTGATGCCAGATGATGCTTCGCACAGCGCGAAGAGCCTGGTCTCCGTCGAGTCCGAAGTCGGACATCATGCGGTCCCGCCACTCATCCGGAGGATACGAGGCGAGTGACTCACCTTGCTAATCCAGCAACCGATTGCGCGCGGTCACTTCCTTGCTGTTAGTCGGCAACATCGCAGCGGCGCGGAAGCGGTCGAGCTGGCCCAGCAAATGCCCCGGAAAGGCGGTTCGATCTGAGACGAAGTAGGTGAAGTCGATTTCTTGCGCATACAAGCGCTCCACTTCAAGCTTTTCGGGTCCACGGGCAATAGGATCAATGTCTCCCGTGTACAACTCGCTGCTCAGTGGCTTGACGGAGACGATGGCCCCGCGAACACTGCGCGGCGGCAACCAAGCGAGCGTGAGAACTAAGTCGAATGTCCAGATGTATGGAATCGACGTGCCGACGAATACGCCATGGTCAATTCCCGCTTGCTTGCACAGAGCCAACGTTCCGCTTGCCCACGGCAAATCCCCAGGCAAGTCTTCGTGGTACCCGTAGAGCGGCCCGAACGAAGCCCAGGGCCAAGCGGGGAACTGTTCGCGAACGTGACATCCGATCGTAATAGTCCGACGTGGGCCGTCCTTGCCTGACCGCGGGATGACGGCAAGCATCTGCCTCTGATCGCAGACCCGCTTGGAGGTGTGCGCTTACGGGAG
>NZ_LMNA01000018.1 GCF_001422445.1 Pseudorhodoferax sp. Leaf274 | reverse complement strand
CTGCCTCAACCTCGTGGAGTGCGTGGCCTACGTCGGAGCGCAGCTGCAGTCCAGATGAGCTGCGTGCGGCCGGTCAAGATGGGATGACTGGACGCTCACGGGCCGCCCGCGGCCGGATGTGAATGAGACCGCGAACGTACGCTCGATCTCCGCCCAGTCGATCAGCGCGGCTAGTCGGACCAGCGGGTGCTGCATGTTGAGCTGCTCGTCCAGCCGTGGACGGAACAGCTCGGCCGTTTGCGGCTGCGAAGGCTTTGGACCCATCGGAC
The DNA here is from genome assembly GCF_001422445.1 of Pseudorhodoferax sp. Leaf274. Taxonomy (GTDB): domain Bacteria; phylum Pseudomonadota; class Gammaproteobacteria; order Burkholderiales; family Burkholderiaceae_C; genus Pseudorhodoferax. The sequence continues at coordinate 8,258 of NZ_LMNA01000018.1, read as the reverse complement.
TCCCCGGAGCAATTTGCAGGAAAACAGGTACTGGCAAAACCATACCTTGCAAATCCTGCGCCTATCAATCCGAAGAACCGCGAGTCAGATCAACGGCTTGTGGGTTGTTCAGGGCGGACTACGTTAACTGGAAGCACTTGGAGTGGGCGCGTCAACTGCTCGAGAGTTTTGATCACTAGTGCGATGCGTCCTACTAGATTCACAACTCTTGTTAGCCGTTCGCCGGAACTGCTGAAGAGGCGTTTAGGGTGATTGCCAGTTCAACTGCAGGCTTGGCTTACGGCCGGGCCCTGTGATCTGGCTGTCATTCAACTCGCGAGCAGTCAAAGACCGGTGCTGACAGGAGCAGTCGTTGGCGCGCTCAAGGCAGAACGTCAGCAACCAGTCTTGAGATGGCGTTCGTCGCCGGAAGGTAAATGGCAGCTCGTGGCCAAGAGGGTCGGCGGGGCCATGCTTCACTTAGCTGGCGTCTAGCGGCGGCCGCCTTGGCCCAATGCGGAGGCGGGCGCTGTGGCTGCTCGGATTTCTTCAGGTGAAGCGAACCTATTGGATCTCGCCAGCCTCTAAAAAAGACCGTGTACGACTTTTTTCGTGCGCTGCCTGCTCGACGCGCGAACGTGGCACAGAAAAGTACGACTTTTTGATCTCATCTGAACGCCGCGCTGCCTGCAAAGCCGCGTCAAGCCTCAATGGTGTTTTACGCATTTTTTCGAATCAAACAGGAGCAAATAAAGTTCGTCGGGGAAAAATAAAGTTCGTCGAACTGGTTTCGCATCGCGGCCTTGGTCACTGGACGACGAGGCCTGCCGGAGCACCATGAAAGGGGAACGGCAGGTCTGCTCAGACGTCAGCTTCTCCTTTCGGCCAAACGTGGCAAGTGCACTGCCGTCGGAGTACCGACGGTCAGGACGATAGAGAGTGGCCGGTCAAGCAGCCGATAGCGCCGTTAGCGCAAGGAACTTGCTGCCCTCACCAGTCCACGTTAGGCAGATGGTGCGCGCGGCGCCAGTAACTTGGCGAGCCCGTCTGCTGATCACGCTGTGCGCAGGCAGGGCAAGCTCTGGCATTCGACGTAGTCCGCCGGATGTTCAGCAGAGACCGCCGCGTGGGCCTCTTTATTCGCTCGTCGTCATGCTCGATCCCGGCAGAGAACAGCCTCTGGATTGGGGCCAAGGTATGGCGATAGGCAATGTCGCGGCTTGCTATTCCGAAGTACGCGGCGGTGACGTCCAGCACTGACGCCGACGGCGGCAGATCGAGCGACACGCGCAATCCCATGATTGTTCTGTTCTGGTCGGGGCATCCATTGACCAGGCCAATGCGACCGAGGACTCCCTCCAGGAGTTCATCCGGGTACGGCGGGGCTACAGCGATGCTGACCATACAGATCCTTCCTACTTCGGTTCGGCGGGGGACAGCAGCTTCAAGCTGCGAATGACTGCGGCCATCGCTCGAGCGTGGCTTGGGGTTCCATCCCAGACGCTAGCGATCGCATCCATCAGATCGGTGTTCGATGCGATCTGGCGGGGAGAACCTCTACGCTGCTTCGAGGAAACATAAATGCATATGTCTTGCGCTAGACGAGACTTCATCGACGTTTGCCCCGAGAGAACTCGGCTCACCTGTGACTGGCTAGCTTTCACTGCGCTGGAAACAGCTATCTGGGTTAAGCCAAGCAGTTTGATCTCGTGACGAAGATGCTCTGCATTCTGTGGAAATGGGGCTGATGCCATGCGGTGCAACTATGCATAAATGCATTGAGGTTTGTCAACGATAGCGCAGGCGACATCGCGAAAGACCCGGTGCCCGGTCGGCCGTGCAATGCGTTGTGTGACAGAACCGATCGTCTGGACGTGGTTAGCGGCCGTGGGATTCGGGGAGAGGTTGCTTGGTGGGGCGGACAGGAGCATCGAGTGCAGCGAGGTTGCGATGCCGGTGTTCGGGAGACAATTGAGCGCCCTACGTCGGGTGATTGGGGCCAGTCGCCCGCCCGTCCGGACAGTTCGCGTGGCAGACCGACGGGGCGGCGAGGTTGTTGTTTGCCGATCTTAGAAGGAAAAAGGATGAAGGACGCAAGCCTCCCCCTGCCAGACGGGTATTCAAGCTGGCTGCTTTTTGCGCTTCATCATTTCGACGCGTCGGCCGCCGCAAACTTGTGGATGTTTGACGATGACGTGCTGGTAAGCCGGGACGCGATCAAGGCAGAACTCTGGCGGGAGTTCAATGCGTTGCGCGAGCTGGCGAACTTGCCTGCGCTCGATCCATCGACTCGGTAGCTCCTGCAGGGCCCGGGCTAGTCGTCAGAAACGAAAGGGGTGAGGACGTGCGTCACGATTCACCAGCAGATCGGCTCAAAGCCAAGCTTCTTGCCGATCTTGGCCACTACGCTCGGTCGCAAGCCTGGTCGAAAAAGGAGGCCGCTCGGCGGTTCGGGGTAACGCGTCCGCGCGTTCGGGAATTGCTTCGCGGAGACGCTGTCAGGTTTTGCTTGGAAGATCTGGTGTCGATGGCGGCTCGCGCTGAGCTGCGGATCAGGCTGACAGCACGTACCTGACGCCTGACCGTGCGGCCGGCAGCGGTCAAGACCTGTCCGTGCCGCTTACAGCGCAGCGTGCTTCGCTTCGGCGGGCGCCATGCCGGCCATACCCGTGTCGTCCTCGGCCATCAGCCGCTCGAAGTCTGGGCTACCGAATTCGCGGCCGACTGGCGGCATCCGGTCCCAGATCTGATCCTCCAGTTCGCGAAGCCTGCGGCGCTGTAGCTGCCATCGACGTGCAGCGATGGATTTTCGTTTCCGCATTGAGGTCATACGAATACCTTTTTCCAGCCGCGTTGCTTGGATGCCCTTGATCATTGGTGCCGGTGCTACCAACCAGCACGGTGCCTCTACCAATCCGTTCGAGCGCAACTTTCATGAGGCCTCCTGCAGCAAGCCAGTTTACGAGTTGTGCTGGCCGTGTGGGGTAATGCTGTGCCTCTTCGCTTCGGCGCAGATGCTCTGCCTGTTCGAACTGGCGCTCTCGGCCATCAGCAGTCTTCCGGCGCTAAGCCGCGAGCGGCTCCGGTCTGATTGCACACTGGAGGCTCCCGTCTTCTGAACTTCCACTTACGCCGACCGCGGGCCTCAAGTGACGTTGCCAAAGAGCTGAACATCTTTTATGTCGGTTGGCGGATATTTTCTGAGCACGGCCTTCTGGCAAACTGGCGCGTACAAGGCATCGCTCGGGCCGCGACCGTATGACTTAAAACAACTAGCCTCCGCGAAACCCGATCTAAATTTGAGTGAGGTCACCCTGTGAACAAGATTCCGACCGCTGGTGACGCCCTCGTCAACGCGTTGACTGAGAGCGATCCACTGGTGCTGCTGCTTGGCCAAGACGCGTTGAGAGACGGCGCCAGCGCAGACGCGGCACTCCATGTCGTGCTAAATCATTTGGGAGTTTCGGCGACAGGAGCCGCCAGTTGGAACGCTGTACAGAGCGCCATGCCATTATCGGATGGCTTCTTTCAATGGCTGGCGGAGCGGTTTGCACGCTCAGTCCCTGCAAAGTGGGCGAGCAATGTCGTTGACATACCATGGAGTGCAATCTTTACTTCCAGCTTCGACCAGACGCTATCCTCAGCTTTTCGTAGTTCTTCCCGTCAACCGCAGGTCGTGCTCACGTCAGATGAAGCCCCACCAGCGTCGCGCAGCCTGTCAAGAACGCCGATTTACTACCTCTTCGGAAGAGCAGGCATTGCTGACAAGCACGCTCTCGCTCCGTTAACGCGGTCTCAACTGCGAGTTCGTCGTACGCTGCACGCGGTTCCAATGTTGAACCGAATCGTTGATGCAGCAACCGCCGTGGGTCTTGTCGTAATTGATGGCTACACACCTGGCGACGACTGGTTGGACGTTGACTCTTTTCTTGCCACTATTGATCGACTGCCTGAGCAGAGAGTCTTGTGGTTTGGCTGGGACACTAGAAGCAAGCAACTGCCACCCGACATTCTCGAACTTGTGGCTAGTGGGAGGGTGCTGCCAGAACCCCAGCGGCTGGGCGCTTACCTTGCTCAACTGCGAGTGTCGGGGCGCCTGAGCGATCTGACGCCGGTTAGATCCGCAGAGGCTGGGCTCATCGCTTACGAAGGTGACAATAAGACCGTTGTCCCGCCAGAACTTCGGATTCAGGTCGAAGCCGCCTGCTTCGTTGTGGATGACTCATGGAGCGCATTTCTTGAGCCGCAAGGCAGCGACGCTCGGTACAGTGCTTTCGTAAGATTTCATGGCGACGTTGATGGACCTAGAGCACTAGTCGAGGGCGTCCGCCGACAATTTGCGATTGTTCGCGACTTCGAGAAAAAACTAGGGGCCTTAGTGCGGGAGGGCGTTGAGACTCACTCTCGACTGAAGGATCCGATTATCGTTCACGGCCAGTCGGCTACTGGCAAGAGTGTCAGCCTCGCCCGGCTTGTAGTAAATATACGGGACGGCCGTCGCGCGGCGGTTCTCTATGCTACAGGACGGCTTCCCCAGGCGTTTGAAGTTTCGGAGTTCTGCGAGCTAGCAGAGGACACTGGCGCGCTTTCAACCGTACTGATTTGCGACTGCAACGCTCCAATTAGTCGCTACAGGGAACTGCTGCAGAGTCTTCGGAGTCGAGGTCGCCGAATAGTTGTCGTTGGCTCAACATATCGAAGTGTTGATCAGGATCGACCGTTACCACGAGAGTTCATTGAGGCGCCCAACACTCTTTCAGCGCGAGAGAGATCTAGCCTGCAGGAGATGGTTCAAGAGTTCTCTGGCCACCACGACCATCGTAGTGTTGGCGAAGACAGAAGTGTCTTGGCCACGCTTTATAGGACCCTTCCATCGAGTCGATATCGCCTTTCAACCGGTCTTAGCAGTGAGGCGAGGTCGGCTGAGCAAGAGCTGCAAACTCGATCCAAAGAGTCAAGCGATGTGACGCTCTCGCCAATTGCTGAACAACTTATTGCTCTTGGCCTGGCCGCACAGGACACGTCGAAACTTGAAGAGGGCCTCCTCCACACGGTGGCCGACGCTGACGGCTCTGCGGGAACATTAGTAGACCTTGTAATGGCAGCGGGTCAGCTGAACTGCCCAGTACCCATCAACCTTCTTATGCGAGCAGCGTCAAGTGATCAGACGTCGAGTAATCTAACCAAGATTGCAAAGCTCTTTAAGGGGCTGGACCTATTCCGGTGGCAGGAGTCCGACACACGCGGCGAGGATTTGCTAATATCACCAAGACTCACTCTTGAAGCTGAGTTGCTGTGTAAGCGGCGTCTTCTAGGCCCCGACGCAGAGTCTCGCCAGCTGCTTACATTGATTCGTGCCGCTCGTTCCACTTGGGACTATTCGGGTAGCGAGCGACGATTCCTAATCGATCTGGTCCAAAAGTTAGGTCCGGACGGACCATTAAAGAATCGATATCGTTCGGCCTACATCGACGTTGCTCGCGAGTTGACAAAACTTCGTATTGACGGGGGGATCGAAGATCCAAGGTTGGCACTTCAGGAATCGGCACTGCGTCGAAGCGCCATTCGAGAGAGTGCAGCAGCCGGCGAATCGATATCTGTCCTGCTGGAAGAGGCGCGCAATGCAGTTCAAAATGCAATTGACTCACTGTCCAAGCGAGGAGGAAAAGGAAGCCCTCGGGCCAAAGCAAACCTAATCGTCGAGCGGGCAACTATTTTCGGATTTCTTGCGGTCAATGAAGCTAGGAATCAGTCGGATCCTGAAAAAGTTTGGTCGGCCTATCGTGCGGCGAGAACCGCATCTCAAACAGCGATTGTCACGACTGACGCTTACAACCCGCTTGACGTTGCGCTCTGGACGCCAGCAGATCTTCTCCGTGAAGGGGGCCTAGAAGAGATCAAGAAGCTGGAGCTCCATGCTGACCTGCATTCAGTGCTTGATCGTGTCGATCCAGAGATGCTTTCAATTGATCAGCGGGAAAGGTTCTATTCCCGCCTTCACTCGCTTGGCGGGCTTCTTGATCTACCGCAGCTGACAGAACAAGCACTTCACGCGCTGGATGCAAAGGGTTCAGCAGCCGGAGTATTCCTTCGTGCTCGAGAGGTGGGGCCTAGAAATGGCAAAGCTGCAGAGAAACGACCTGATCGTGCTAGTGCAAGGGCTGCTGCGGCGATCCTTGAAGCGTCTTGGGATAAAATCGTTCGCGATGAACGATGCCTTCGCTACCTGCTATCTTGCCAATGGATCGCTGCGACCGGCGAGTGGCCGCTAAGAGGCGAGCGAAAACCGATTCCTGCCTCCACGGCGTCGCGTCAAGCGGTACAGCGAACTCTTCAGGCGCTCCGCGACTTGGGAGTCAGCGAGAGCGACCATGGCTTGGCCTACTTGGAAGCAGTAATGCTGTGGCTGGGCGATGACGAGAACCTGGCCATTCGGATGTGGCGTGACCTCTCAAGGGAGACCGAGTTCTCCGACTCACGACGTGTAGTTCGTCGACTTATCCTCACAGACGACACTGGAAGACCGCAAGCGTTTGAAGGGCGGGTCGAAGCCGAAACTGAGCCTGGCCGCTTCTCGCTATTAGTGCAGCCACTAGGCAGACGAGTGCAGGGACTTGGCCGAGATTTCAAGGGGCTCGAACTATCCTACGGACGGACGGTTCCAAGATTTGGAGTCGCCTTTAACTATATTGGGCCCATTGCGGATCCGCTTCAATACGAGGCGCCGCATCCATGACGTTCGCTAAACTCAACGCGGCAGTGGTCGGACTCACTGAGGGGCTGCGAATCCATTTGGATCGATCCTCTATCGCAACGATCAACACGAGGCCTCCGGCTACATCCGATGATGAAGTTGGGTTTTTACGGTTGACGACTTGGTCGTACGCGTTGTTATTTGAAGCTGGGCGGACTAGTTTCGGACTGCTCCTAGATGTTCCTCCGGTTAACGGTGACCCCTCTGCGTTGAACAAGCACAAGGCGACGCTCATAGCAGTGCAACAACTCCGGACTTGGTTGCACCACAACATGGGGTTCGACAGTGCCCGAGAGTTGGAGATTCGGCGAGCAGTCTCGGATTGGTTTCTTCTTTCATGTGACGCCACCTCGCCAACGAATCGAGAGCACTGGGAGCGTTGCTTCAGCCGGCTCTGTACTGATGTCGAGGATTTGGTCAGTTACTGTGCGGCAGTTATTTCTTCAATCATGAAGTCAGTCGAAGATCGCGAGCAGATTCTTGCGACGTGGCGGCTTCGACTTCAGCGTGATTGGGAGGCACACCGGTTTGACCAGCTTGTCGCTGACTCAGCTGCAAGACTCGGCTTGCAGCTCAACGCAAGAGCATTCCGAGAGCGGCGGCTTTCAGACTGGAGGCGCTTCTTGGAGAGCATTCCGGAATCGGAGGATCCAACGCCAGTGATCGAGAGGTTAATTGACTCTGAGGTGCTTGATTATCAGCGATCAGTGCTGCCGCTGGGCGCGAAGGACATAATGCGAGAAATTGGTATATCGCCGGGGCCGAACGTTAAGGTCGCACTTGAGCATGCTCGATTGGGCTTTGACTCTGGAATTAGAGATAGTGCAGCATTGCTCCAATATGTGGCCCAGCGCATGCAGGAAAAAGCCGAAAAATCCGCGTAGCGAAGCTCGCAAAGGTACCTATAAATTCTTGAATCTTACGGTGCTGTGGCTTTTCGGAGCATCGATCCGCGAATATCGGCTGTTGGCTTTGCCGCAGGCACTGGCATGAGTTTCGCAGTAAATTCAAGTTGGCCGGGAGAAATGGGTTTAGTTGGTTAGGCAGGACTCCCTGAGGGAGGATTAAATAATGGGCGTTATTTTCCGGTTCTACTGGGGTTTATTTGGCAGCGCGTGACGCCTTGTTCAAATCCGGATGTGTAGAATTTCTGCTTCCAACAACGCTAAGGAAGGTCTGCGCAATACACTTTGAGATGTGCTGATGCCGCCCAGTCCAGACGCCTTGCAGGTTCGTACCGCTTTGCCGCGGGATTCAGCCCGTTGCGGACCTGTTTTTCGGCCCGTTGGCCGTTTGCAGGCGCACTCACTCCTGCGCTCCCATCCAAGTTCGCCGCACCATCCACAGGTTGGACAGTGCGTGTGGGCGCCGATGCAAAAGTGAGCTCAGTTTTCGGTCGGCGCCAACATGGTGAGGTCAGAACGGACGTAATAGTCCGACGTGGGCCGTCCTTGCCTGACCGCGGGATGACGGCAAGCATCTGCCTCTGATCGCAGACCCGCTTGGAGGTGTGCGCTTACGGGAG
>NZ_LMNA01000017.1 GCF_001422445.1 Pseudorhodoferax sp. Leaf274 | reverse complement strand
TGTTCATCCGAGGTTGTTCTGGGTTGATGGTTTGGCGTGAGAACCTCCATCTTCCCCGACTACTTCGGGTGAACAACCTCTTGGGAAACGACAGCTAGCTGGCGGTTCGGCCGCCTCAGCGCCGCTGCGCCAGCAGTTCCAGGTAGCCGGTCAGCGGGTCCGGCGCACGGTCGAACTGGTGCGCCGGCAGCAGCCCCAGCACGATCTCGGCCGTGGTGCGCACATTGCAGCCCGGCATCACGTGGCCGCCCAGCACCTGGCCCTTGGCGTCGGACACGCTGGCGTGCAGGTGCAGGCCGCCCACACCCAGCGTGCCGGCCAGGCCCAGCAGCTCCAGCGGGCCGTCGATGCGCGTGCCGGTGGGCGCGTCGGCGTAGCGCAGCATGGCCCGCGTGAGGCTGCCCACGGCCGACAGCACGCAGGCGGCCTGCACGGGTTCGGCGGCGTGGGCCGCGGTGTCGGCCCACAGCTGCAGTGCCGTGCGCAGGTCATCGCCCGGCGCGAGGCGCAGCACCTCGATGCGCAGTTCGGTCGCCATGCTCAGAGCGCCAGCGCGCCGTGCCAGGCCTGCCAGTCGCGTCCCGGGTGGACCTGGCCACAGGACGGGCAGCGCCGGGCGGCTTCGGCGCTCCCGTAGAACGCGTCGAACACGCGCGGCAGGTCGGCCACGATGCTCTGCAGCTGCACTTCGGAGCGCTGCACCAGCGCCGCGCAGTGCGCGCAATACCACTCGAAGCCGTCGATGAGGCCCGCGGGCCGCGCGCGCTCGACCACCAGGCACAGGCTGCCTTCCTCCGGCCGCTGCGGCGAGTGCCGCACGTGGGCCGGCAGCAGGAAGATGTCGCCTTCCTGGAGGTGGATGCGCTCGAACCGCCCGCGGTCGTGCACCAGCAGGCTGGCGTTGCCCTTGAACTGGTGGAAGAACTCCTCCAGCGGGTCGTCGTGGAAATCGGTGCGCTGGTTCGGGCCGCCGACCACGGTGACGAGGATGTCGGCGTCCTGCCAGACCTGCTGGTTGCCCACGGGCGGCCGGAGCCGGTCGGCGTGGTCGGCGATCCACTGCGGGAAGTTGATGGGCGGGCCGTAGCGGGGCATGGTGCGTCTCCTAGGCAAGGGCGATGGCGGCGCCGCGGATCAGCATGCAGCGCGCCAGGCTGGCCGGGGCCAGCGTCGGGGTCCCGGGATTGTCCGGCAGCACCTGGCCGGTCGCGCTGGAGCCCAAGTCCAGGGCGATGCGCTGCGTCATGCCGCCCCCAGTCCGCTGGCGGCGAAGGCCGCGCGCACCCTGGCGCGCTGGGCCTCGTCCAGGTCCAGCAGCGGCCGGCGCACCGGGCCGCCGACCTGGCCCAGCTGCTCCAGCCAATGCTTCTGGAAGGCTTGCGGCGTGCCGGGTGGCCGGCACGACTTGAGGGCCTGGCGCACGGGCTCCAGGCTGCCCCGCACGCGGCGCGCGGCCACCGCGTCGCCGGCCATGGCCAGCCGGGTGTATTCGTCGATGCGGCGGTCGCTGGCGGTCTGGTAGAGCAGCGGCGGGATCGAGCACAGGTAGACCTGCCAGTCCAGCTCCAGGATGTTGTCCAGCCATTCCTCTTCGGACGCGGTGCTGACGATGAGCTCGCCCTGCGTCATGCGCGTGAGCTCCACGTACATGGGCCGCGGCACGCTGTACTTGATGGCCACGATGTTGGGGATCGCGCGGGCGATGCGCGCGCACAGCGCCGGCGGCATCAGGTAGCCGGCGTCCTCGTGGCTCCACATGGCGATGCCGATGTCCACCTGCGACGCGATGTGTTCGTAGTAGGCGAACACGGTGTCGTCCACGTCGCGGCCGAAGTGCAGCAGCGGCGCGTGCACCACGATGTAGTCGGCGCCGATGGCCTGCGCGTGGCGGGCGAGTTCGACCACGGTGTCGATGTTCTGGTCCGAGCACGACAGGATGGTGCCGCTGCGGTTGCCGAGCGCGGTGGTTTCCTCCACCGCGATCTCGAAGGTGCGCTTGCGCTCGGCGACCGACATCGAGAAGAACTCGCCCTGCTTGCCCGAGATGAACAGGCCGCCGATGCCGAGCGCGCCGATCCAGTGGCGCAGGTTGCGGCGCAGGCCGGCCTCGTCCAGCGCCAGGCTGTCGGGCAGGAAGGGCGTGGGCGCTGCGGCCCAGACGCCGCGCAAATGTTCGCGCGCATAGGCCTTGGCGTCGCGCGCGCGGTACTTCAGCATGGGGTGTCTCCGGTGGTGGCGTGTCGGATGGCCTGCCAGACGGACGCAGGCGTCAGCGGCAGGTCGAGGTGGGCGATGCCCAGCGGCGCCAGTGCGTCCAGCACGGCGCCGCGCAGCGCGGCCGGCGCGGCGATGGCGCCGGACTCGCCCACGCCCTTGGCGCCCAGCGGGTTGGCGTCGGTGGCGCTGGGCCGGCTCTCGTGCACGAGCGTGGGCATGTCGTCGGCGCGCGGCACGGCGTAGTCCATCAGCGAGCCGGTCAGCAGCTGGCCCTGGCCGTCGTAGTGCATGCGTTCCATGAGGGCCTGGCCCAGGCCCTGGGCGAAGCCGCCGTGCATCTGGCCGGCGAACAGCAGCGGGTTGACGACGGTGCCCGCGTCGTCGACCCAGAAGGCGCGCTCGGCGCGCACGGTGCCCGTGGAGGGGTCGACGCTGGCCAGCACGATGCAGCAGCCCGCGCTCCACGCCTCGGCCTGCGCGGTGTGGACGGTCTCGACGCTGACGGGCGTGTCCGCGGCGGGCAGCGCGCGCAGGGCCTGCGCGGCGCGCAGCACGGCGCTGCCGCCAATGGCCATGCTGCGGCTGGCCAGCGCGCCGATGCCGGCGGGCGCCAGGTCGCTGTCGCCCTCGATGACGTCGATGGCCGCGGGCGCGATGCCCAGCGCATCGGCCGCGATCTGCGCGAAGGCCGTCGCGTGGCCCTGGCCCTGGGCGCTGCTGCCGCTGGCCAATGTCACGCGGCCATCGGGCCAGCGCGTGAGGCGTGCGCTCTCCCAGCCCGTGCCGCAGGGCTCCACGTAGAGGTTGATGCCGATGCCCACGCATTCGCCCGCGGCACGCCGGCGTGCCTGCGCGGTGCGCAGCGCGGCCAGGTCGGCCAGCGCGCAGGCGGCCTGCAGCAGGCCGGCGTAGTCGCCCGAATCCAGCCGCTGGCCGGTCGGCGTGGTCCAGGGCATGGCGCTGGCAGGCACGGCGTTGCGCAGGCGCACGGCCACCGGGTCCAGGCCGAGCCGGCGCGCGGCCAGGTCCATGAGGCCTTCCATCGCCAGCGCGGCCTCGGGCCGGCCGGCGCCGCGGTAGATGCCCACCGCGGCCGTGTTGGTGGCCACGCCGCGCGCCACGATGTCGATGGCCCCGCAGCGGTAGGGCCCGGGCAGCATGCGCGCGGCGTTGAGCGCGGGCACGGGCGTGCTCCAGGTGCTGCGGCAGCCCAGGGCGTAGAGCAGCTCGGCGCGCAGGCCCAGCAAGCGGCCGTCGGCCGCGAAGAACGCCTGCGCCGCGATGCTGCCGGCGCGGCCCTGGGGCGCGGAGACGAAGTCTTCCTCGCGCGTGGCGACCCAGCGCACCGGAGCGCCCAGCCGCAGCGCGCCGGCGGCCAGGGCCACCTCTTCCGGCCCCAGCGAGGCCTTGCCGCCGAAGGCACCGCCCACGTCGGGCGCGATGGTCCGTACCTGGGCGGGCGCCAGGCCCAGCACGCGGGCCAGTTCCAGCCGCGCGCGGTGTGGCGACTGCAGCGGCGTCCAGGCCGTGAGCCGGCCGTCGTGCCAGTGCACGAGGAAACCGCGTGGCTCCAGCGCCATGGGCGCGACGGGCGGGCAGGCGATGCGCAGCTGCACCTGCGCCGCGGCCCGGGCGCCGGCCTGGGCAAGGTCGCCTGCGTGGTGGCGCTGTGTGAAGGCGGTGTTGTCGGGCCAGCCGTCCAGCAGCGGGGCGCTGCCGAGGGCGGCCTCGGCCGCGGTGCATGCGGGCAGCGGCGTGTAGTCCACGGCCAGCGCCTCGGCCGCACCGCGGGCCTCTTCGGCCGTGTCGGCCACCACCAGCGCGACCGGCATGCCCACGCAGAGCACGCGGCCGCGCGCGAGCACGGGGGTGCCAAAGGCGCGCACGCCGGCGAACAAGGGGTTGATGGCCAGGTGGCCCAGGGCCTGCAGGTCATCGCCTGTCAGCACCAGCCGCACGCCGGGCAGGGCGCGCACGGCCGCCAGGTTGGCCAGCGCGATGCGGGCGTGCGCCATGCTGCTGCGCGCGAAGGCGGCATGCAGGCAGCCCGGCGGCGCGAGGTCGGCCAGGTAGCGGCCCTGGCCGCGCAGCAGCGCGTCGTCCTCGCGCCGTGGGCAGGCACGGCCCAGCCAGGGCGGTGGCGTGATCGGCGCGTCGTGTGGGGGCCGCAGCATGGCCCATAGGGTAGCGGCGTTGCGCCGCCGCGGCCGCGCCGTGTTCAGGCGCGCGCCGGCCGGTGGATGGGCCTGGGCAGCGGCAGGTCCAGCGCGAGGGCCACGCGCGCCAGTCGCGCATCGCCCTGCCGTTCGGGGCGCATGCCATGCGCCCGGGCCAGCGCGAGCATGGCCTGGTTGGTGCGCAGCACGTCGCCATACAGCCGCCGCACGCCATGCCGGCGTGCCACGTGCACCAGCTGGCGCAGCAGCCTTCCGCCCAGGCCCTGGCCCTGCCAGTCGTCCGCCACCGCCAGCGCGAACTCGGCCTGGTCGGGCAGATCGCCGTCGCAGACATAGCGGGCCTCGCCCACCTGGCGCGGGCGCCCGTCCTGCTCGGCCACGGCCAGCAGCGCCACGTGCTGGCGAAAGTCGATGTCGGTCAGGTAGGCGGCCATGCCGGGTGGCAGCGCGCTGAGCCCGGTCTGGAAGCGCTGGTAGCGCGATTGCTGCGTGAGCCCGCGCGCCACGAACTCGGAGGCCAGCTGCAGGTCTTCGGGCTGCACGGCGCGCACGGTGACGGCGCGGCCGTCGGCGAAATCCCAGCGCGCGCTGGCGTTGCGCTGCGGGCAGGCGAGGGCGCTGTCCATGGCCGGCATCGGCTACTGCAGGCGGTGCAGCCGCGCGGGCGACAGCGCGTAGACCAGCAGCGCGCCGCGGGCCACGGGCGCGAATTGCTGGCCCGGCTCCAGCACCGTGTCGTGCGCCTGGTCGTCCTCGGTGATCCACAGGCTGCCGCTGTCGCAGGCCACCCGGCTCCCGGGTGGCAGCCGCAGCAGGCCGCGCAACGGCAGTTCGTATTCGGTCACGGCATCCATGCTGTACTCCATCACATGCTTCGGTGGAATGAATGTAGAACCTAGAATCGCGTCTTTCCAACGGTTGTTTTGAATGCTCTGCATGCGTAACGAGAATGCGAAAGCGCCCGACGTCCCGGGCATGGCACGTGCCGACCTGCCGCGGCTCGACCTGCTGCGCAGCTTTGCCGTGGCGGCGCGCACGCTGAGCTTCACGCGGGCCGGCGAGGAGCTCGCGCTGACGCAGTCGGCCGTGAGCCGGCAGATCCAGCAGATGGAAGAGGGCCTGGGCGTGGCGCTGTTCGAGCGGCGCCACCGCGCGCTGGCGCTCACGGCGGCCGGCGAGACCATGTACCGCGCCGTGCAGGACTGCCTGGAGCGCCTGCGCGATGCCACGGCCAGCGTGCGCGCCGTGACGCGGGCCCGCCAGGTCGCGGTGACGACCACGCCGGGCTTCGCCTCGCTGTGGCTGATCCCGCGGCTGGCGCGTTTCTCGGCCGACCATCCGCTGGTGGACGTGCGCGTGTCGGCCACCAACGACCTGCTGAACCTGGAGCGGGCCGGCATCGATGTGGCCGTGCGCTTCTGTGCCACCGCCCAGGGCATGGGCCGGCCGCTGTTCGAGGAGACGGTGCTGCCGGTCTGCGCGCCGCGCCTGCTGCTGGACCCTGCGCGCCCCCTGCGCCGCCCGGCCGACCTGGTGCACCACACGCTGCTGGTCATGGAGGGCCACCACGGCATGGCGCCGATGGAGGACTGGGCGCCCTGGCTGCAGGTCATGGGCCTGGCCGGCATCCGCGGCACGAACCAGCTGCGCTTTTCCAACTACAACGACGCGGTGGCCGCAGCGCTGGCCGGGCAGGGCGTGGCCATCGGCCGGCTGCCGCTGGCGGCGGCGCTGCTGCACGCAGGCCAGCTGGTCGCGCCCTTCGAGCGCAGCGGGCATTCGCAGCGCGGCTACTTCGTCGCGGCCGGGCCGCAGGCCGGCGGCAATCCCGATGCGCAGGACTTCATCGCCTGGCTGCACGCCGAGGCGCAGAGGCCGTTGTGAGCGCCGTCACGCTGGAGAGCTTTCCGCCCGTGGCGCGGGCCGACGCGCGCGTGCTGGTGCTGGGCAGCATGCCGGGCGCCATGTCGCTGCGCATGCAGCAGTACTACGGCCATCCGCAGAACGCGTTCTGGAAGATCATGGGCAGCGTGTTCGGCTTCGACCCGCAGCACACGGCCTACGGCGCGCGCCTGGCCGCGCTGCAGGACGGCGGCGTGGCGCTGTGGGATGTGCTGGCCAGCTGCGAGCGTCCGGGCAGCCTGGACAGCGCCATCGTGCCGGCCAGCATCGTGCCGAACGATTTCGCGGCCTTCCTGGCCGCGCATCCGCGCATCGCGCGCGTGTGCTTCAACGGCGCCAAGGCCGAGGCGGTGTTCCGCAAGCAGGTGCTGCCCACGCTGGCGCAGGAGCTGGAACTGCTGCGCCTGCCCTCGACCAGCCCGGCCCACGCCGGCATGCCCTTGGCCGCGAAGGCCGCGGCCTGGCGCGCGGCGCTGGCCGGCTGATCAGCGGCCACCGGAGACGTCCATGAAGGTCATGGTGGTGTAGCTGGCGCCTTCGCCCATGAGCCAGACGGCGGCCTGGGCCACCTCGTCGGCGCTGCCGCCGCGCTGCATCGGCACCAGGTGCGCGAGCTGCTGCACGCGGTCGGGCTGGCCGCCCGAGGCATGGATGTCGGTCTCGATCAGGCCCGGCCGCACGGCGTTCACGCGGATGCCCTCGGCCGCCACTTCCTTGGCCAGGCCGATGGTCAGGCTGTCCAGCGCCCCCTTGCTGGCCGCGTAGTCCACGTACTGCCCGGCGCCGCCCAGGCGCGCGGCGGCGCTCGACATGTTGACGATGGCGCCGCCGCTGCCGCCGTGGCGCGTGCTCATGCGGCGCACGGCCTCGCGCGCGCAGAGCAGGCAGCCGATCAGGTTGACATCGAACATGCGGCGCCAGCGCGCCACGTCCATCTCGTCCAGGCGCTGGCTGCGGTCGACGATGCCGGCGTTGTTGACGAGGGCCGTGAGCCGGCCGAGCTGGGCGTCGACCTCGCCGAACATGCGCAGCACCTGGGCCTCGTCGGCCACGTCGGCCTGCACGGCGATGGCGCGGCCGCCGGCGGCGCGGATCCGGTGCACCACCTCTTCGGCGGCGTGGGCGTTGTGCGTGTAGTTCACGGCCACCGCCCAGCCCTGGCGGGCCGCCAGCAGCGCCGTGGCGGCGCCGATGCCGCGGCTGCCGCCGGTGACGAGTGCGATCTTCTCCATGCGGGTCTCCCATGCGGTTGTGGTGGCGCATGGTAGTGCGCACCGCGCCCCAAGACGGTGTGCGGTGGAGGGGCAAATGGTTTCCTGCTACAACCGCCCGTTTCGCCAACACGCAACGAAGGAGCATCGCACCATGGGCCAATTCATCGACCTGAAGTCTGCAGACGGCACCGGGTTCCCCGCCTACGTGGCGCAGCCGGCCGGCGCACCCAAGGGCGCCATCGTGGTGCTGCAGGAGATCTTCGGAATCAACGCGCACATCCGCAGCGTGGCCGACGGTTATGCCGCCCAGGGCTACCTGGCGGTGGCGCCGTCCACCTTCCACCGCGTCAAGCAGGATGTGGAGCTGGGTTACACCAACGAAGACATGCAGGCCGGCTTCGCGCTCAAGACCGCCGTGGAAGAGCTGCCGGCGCCCGGCGTGCTGGCCGACATCCAGGCCGCCATCGACCATGCCGCCCAGCAGAGCGGCAAGAAGGTCGGCATCGTCGGCTACTGCTGGGGCGGCCTGCTGACGTGGCGCAGCGCGGCGGCGTTGAACGGCCTGTCGGCCGCGGTGCCCTACTACGGCGGCGGCATGACGACCGAGGCCGAGGTGGCGCGCAGCCCCAAGGTGCCGGTGCTGGCGCACTTCGGCGAGCGCGACCACTGGATTCCGGTGGACACGGTGGAGGCCTTCAAGAAGGCGCACCCCGAGGTCGAGGTGCATGTCTACGCGGCCGACCACGGCTTCAACTGCGACCAGCGCGGCTCGTACGACGCTGCCGCGGCCAAGCTGGCGCTGGAGCGCACGCTGGCCTTCTTCGCCAAGCACGTGGGGTGAGCGCCGCCCGGCCGCCCGCAGGCGCGCGCTCCGCAGCCGCAGGCGAAGGCGTTGCAGCGGCCATGCGTGGCCATCTGCTGGTGTTGGGGCTGTGGCTGCTGGCGCTGCCTGCGCTGGCGGCCGACTACGCCGGCCCGCTGTTCGACACGCACCTGCACTACAACGTCGAGGCCTGGAACGGTCAGCAGGGCCCGCACCCGCTGGCCGATGTGCTGGCGCGCATGCAGCGCAACGGCGTGCGTGCCATCGTCGCCAACTCGCGCACCAACGACGGCACCAAGCTGCTGGCCTCCAGCCCCGAGACGCGCGCGGCCGGCGTGGCCGTGGTGCCCTTCATCCGCCTGTACCGCAACCGCGACGACTACACGAACTGGTTCCGCGACCCCAGCATCTACGCGATGGTCGAGGAGGAGTTCGCGCGGGGAACCCAGGGCGGCCCCTACCGCGGCATCGGCGAGTTCCACCTCTACGACAGTGCCAACGCCGACGGGCCAGTGGCGCGCCAGCTCATGCAATTCGCCGAGAAGCATGGCCTGGCGGTGCTGGCCCACGTGGACGATGCGGCCGTGGACCGGCTCATGGCCCATGCGCCCGGCGCGCGCCTGGTCTGGGCGCACACCGGCATCGGCGGCGCGCCGATGGCGCGCGTGCAGGCCCTGCTGGAGCGCTACCCGCGCCTCATCGGCGAACTGTCCTACCGGCCGGGCCTGACCTGCGAGGACGGCGCGCTGTGTCCTGAATGGAATGCGCTGCTGCGCCAGCACCCGACGCGCTTCGTCATCGGCTCGGACACCTGGGTCAACCAGCGCTGGAGCGCCTACGACCTGCTCATGCAGGCGTACCGGCGCTGGCTCGGCGCGTTGCCGGCGCCGCTGGCCCGGCGCATCGCCTGGGACAATGCGGCCGAACTGTTCGGTGTTCCAACACCCCCCTGAAACCCTGGAGAAACCCCATGACCATCCAACGCCACGAGCCCACGCCCATCCTGTCCAACGCCGTCGAGCACGGCAACACGGTCTACCTGGCCGGCATCGTCGCCGACGACCCGAGCGCCGACGTGAAGGGCCAGACGCAGCAGATCCTCGCGCGCATCGATGCGCTGCTGGCGCGCTGCGGCAGCGACAAGTCGCGCATCCTGTCGGCCCAGATCTGGCTGACCGACATCGGCAACCGCGCCGCGATGAACGAGGTGTGGTCGGCCTGGGTCGACCCCAAGAACCTGCCCGTGCGCGCCTGTGTCGAGTCCAAGCTGGCCGATCCGCGCCTGCTGGTCGAGATCATGGTGACGGCCGCCAAGTAGACCGGCGGAGCGGGCCATGCTGCAGCTGCACTACCACCCGACCGACGCCAGCATGGCGCCGCACATGCTGCTGGAAGAGCTCGGCGTGCCGTTCGAGCTGTTGCTGGTCGACCGCGCCAACCAGGCCCACAAGTCCGAGGCCTACCTGCGGCTCAACCCCAACGGGCTGATCCCGGTGCTCGTGGACGGCGACACCGTGCTCTACGAGACGGCCGCCATCCTGCTGCACCTGGCCGACACGCACCCGGCGGCGGCCCTGGCGCCGCCGCTCGGCTCCCCCGAGCGCGCCCACTACTACAAGTGGATGCTGTGGCTCAGCAACACCCTGCACGCCACGCTGGGCCTGTACTTCTATCCCGAGCGCTGGGCGTCGCCCGACCATGTGCACGGCGCCACCACGGTGAAGGCGCGGGCCGAGGCACGCACCGGCCAGTTGCTGGAACTGCTGGACCAGGAACTGGCGCGCCACGGCGGTCCCTGGCTGCTGGGCGAGCGCTACACCGCGCTCGACCCCTACCTGCTGATGCTGGCGCGCTGGACCCGGCATTTCGGCCGGCCCGCGCGCGAGCTGCCGCAGCTGGGGCCCTACCTGCAACGCATGCTGGCGCGGCCGGCCGTGCAGCGCGCCTACGCTAGCGAGCAGATCGGCGAGCCGCCTGTCTGAAGTCCACGCGGCGGCGCTGCGGCGCCGGAAACTCCAGCGTGAACACCGTCGGCAACCCCGGCGCGCTGCGCACGCCGACGCGCCCGCCATGCAGGTCCATCACGCTCTTGACGATGGCCAGGCCCAGGCCTGAACCGGTTTCGGCCGCCGGGCCCTCGATGCGGTAGCGCCGCTGGAAGATGTCGACCTGGTGCGCCGGGTCGATGGGTTCGCCCTCGTTGGCCACGGTGATGCGCACGCAGCCCGGGGCCAGCGCATGGGCCGACAGCACCACGGTGCTGGCCGGGCGCGCATGGCGCAGCGCGTTGGTCAGCAGGTTGCCCACCGCGCGCGCCAGCAGCACCTCGTCGGCCCACGCGCGCAGGCCCGGCTGCACATCCAGCACCAGCTGGAGGCCGCGGTCCTCGGCCAGCAGTTCGAAGAATTCCACGATGCCGGTGAGGCGCTCGCGCATGCTCTGCCAGTCCGCCTTGATGCGGGTCTGGGCATGGTCTGCGCGGGCGAGGAACAGGATGTTCTCGATCAGGCGGCCGATGCGCTCGTAGTCGGTCACGGCCGCCTCGAGCACGGCGCGGTACTCGTCGGCGCTGCGCGGCTGCGCCAGCGTGACCTGGGTGGCGGTCAACAGGCGGTGGATGGGCGCGCGCAGGTCGTGCGCCAGGTCGGACGAGAAGCCCGACAGGCGCGAGAACGCGTCCTGCAGCCGGTCGAGCATGCCGTTGAAGGCCTGCGCCACGGGTGCCAGCTCGGCCGGCACGGCATCCGCCGGCAGGCGCTCGCCCAGGGCCTGGGCGCCGATGCGGTTGGCGGTGTCGCCCAGTTGCCGCACCGAGGTCAGGATGCGCCGCGTGATGCACCAGGCCAGCACGCCGGTGGCGAGGGCCCCTGCGGCCAGCGTCCAGAACATCACGCGCCAGGCCCGCTCGATGAAGGCGTCGCGCTGCTGCTCCGGGATGGCCATGGGCAGGGCCGTGAACTCCTGCTGCAGCAGGCGGCCCACCATCCAGCAACCCACCAGCATCAGCAGCACGGTGGTCAACGAGATCGCCAACGCGATCCGCGCGGCCATCGAATCGCGCAGCGGCAGCCGGGGCCGCGCTGGCAGCGGCGGGGGGACCTCAGGCAGGACGGGAGTCGAGGACATAGCCGACGCCACGGATGGTGTGGATCAGCTTGTCCACGAATGGGTCGTCGACCTTGGCGCGCAGCCGCCGCACGGCCACGTCGATCACGTTGGTGTCGCTGTCGAAATGCATGTCCCAGCAGTTCTCGGCGATCAGGGTGCGCGAGACCACCTGGCCCAGGTGGCGCGCCAGGTAGTCCAGCAGTGCGAATTCCTTGGTCGTCAAGGCCAGGTGCCTGCCGGCACGGCGCACCAGGCGGCGTGCGCTGTCCACTTCCAGGTCGGCCACGCGCACCACGGGGTTGGCGGCCGGCTGCGCGGCGCGGCGCGCCACCACCTGGATGCGCGCGAGCAGTTCGGCGAAGGCGAAGGGCTTGACGAGGTAGTCGTCGGCGCCCAGCTGCAGGCCGCGCACCCGGTCTTCCACCTGGTCGTGCCCACTGAGCATGAACACAGGCGTGTGTTGGCGCGCGCGCAGGCTTTCCAGCACCTGCCAGCCGTCGGCGCCGGGCAGGCTCACGTCGAGCAGGATCAGGTCGTAGCGGCCGGAAGTGGCCAGGTGCAGGCCTTCGATGCCGTCCTGGGCGGTGTCGACCACATGGCCGTGTTCCGTGAGCCCCTTGTGCAGGTAGGCAGCGGTGGTGGGTTCGTCTTCGATCGAGAGCAGGCGCATGGTCAAAACAGTCCTCGGCCGAGGCAACTGCAGTGTCGCGCCCAACCTTACCGGGAGATGACAGGACTGTAGGTGCCGGTTCTGACGCCATCAAGACGGATGAAGGCAACGCACTGTTGCCGAACTGGAAATAGCTGGCGTGGGTTTTCGGGCCCGGGGTACGCCAGCGCGGTGCCGGGACCGGCGTGTGGTGATTGCGAAACAGCTTGTGCCAAAAGTGCAGGGGGTTTGCGAACGACCCCCCGGGGTTTGCGACACCGGGCCTGTCGGCGCGGTCGGCCGGTCCCTACGCTCACGGTCATGTTCTCTGCGAAGAGTCGCGGGACATGAACCCGATCACGAAACCTCACTCAAGGATGACCATGAAAAAAATTGCAACGCTGGCCGTGCTGGCCGCAGCTAGCGCCGCTTCCTTCGCGCAATCGTCCGTCACGCTGTTCGGCATTGCCGACGCGACGGTCCAAGTCGGTCGCGGCAGCACCGACAACAACGTCGGCCTGGGCAGCGGTGGCCTGTCGACCAGCCGCATCGGCTTCCGCGGCGTGGAAGACCTGGGTGGTGGCCTGAAGGCTGGTTTCTGGCTCGAAGCCGGTTACACGCTGAACAACGGCAACGGCCAGAACAGCAACGCCCTGGCGTTCACCCGTCGTTCGACCGTCAGCCTGATGGGCGACAGCTGGGGCGAAATCCGCCTGGGCCGCGACTTCACGGCACCTTACAACAACCTGTATGACGCCTTCGGCGACAACGGTGTTGGCAACATCCTGGAAACCCAGGACCTGGGTCTGGCATACGGCCTGCAAACCCGCACCAGCAACGCTGTTTCCTACTTCACGCCCAAGACCCTGGGTGGCTTCTTCGGCCAAGTGCAGTACTACCGCAATGGCCGCAGCCAGAGCCTGGCCAGCAACCAAGACCAGTACGGCAACGGCTACGGTGTTCGCGTCGGCTACGAAAACGGCCCGATCAGCGTTGGTGTGGCATACGGCAAGAGCGACTACGCCGTAGGCACGACGCCCGCCTTCACCGGCACCGTCGACTCCAAGACCATGAACTTCGGCGGTTCCTATGACTTCGGCGTCGCCAAGCTGCTGGTGTCGGTTGGCCAAGACGAAGGCGAAGGCGCTGGCCTCGACGCCAAGACCCGCCTGTACACCGTCGGCACCACCGTGCCGGTCGGCGCTGGCCTGATCCGCGCTTCCTGGACCCGCGCCAGCCAGCGCGACAGCGAACTGCGCGCCGACAAGTTCGCCGTCGGTTACGTGCATAACCTGTCCAAGCGTACCGCCCTGTACACCACCTTCGCCTACCTGAAGAACAAGGACGGCTCGAACCTGGCCCTGAACGGTTCCACGACCGGCGCTGGCGACAGCTCCAAGGGTCTGGACATCGGCCTGCGCCACGCCTTCTAAGGTTCACCGCTTCGCCATTTGATTGGCGAGCTTCTCCAAGGTGACTTTGTTGCCCGCCTCCCGCAAGGGATGCGGGCTTTTTGTTGTTTGTTTGTAACTATGGGGATAGCCACTATTGATCATTACAAGAATGTAATTTAGGCGAAATGCTGCTGTCAGATGAGCAGCTTTATTCTTCCCGGCATCCCAAACCGTGGGAGTGGTAGCGCGAAGGCGTTGCCCTAGCGTCGCAAACGTGGCGCACCCGCAACACCGGAGCCGAAACCATGCGCCGACAAGACATTCAACTGCTGGCCCTTGCCCGCCAGGGCGACGCCGCCGCGCGCAGCGAGGCCGGGCGCCGTTACCTGGTGGGGGGCGATGGCTTTCCGCGCCACGTCGCCACCGGCATGGAGTACCTGGGCCACCCCAGCGTGCGCGACCGCATCGAGACTGCGCGCACCATCGCCGAGAGCCTTCCCCTGCAGGACCTGCTGCAGCTGCAGCAGGACGAGGCCTTGCGCAAGGCCGCCAGCGCCGGCAGCCTGCTGGCCCAGTTCAAGCTCGGTGTCTGGCTGTGCCTGCAGCACAGCCGGGTCGACGCGGGCCTGTCATGGCTGGAGGCGGCCGCCACCGGCGGCCACGTGGAGGCACGCCAGGCCGTGGCCGCGCTGCGCCAGGCGCGTGCGGCGGAGGCGCTGCCCGCCATGCTGCGCGCCGTGTCCGGCAGCGTCGCCGTGGACGTGGCGCAGGTTGCCATCATGGCCGCGCGCATGGCCCGCGAGGGTGGCACGCTGGACCTGCTGCTCGATTGCGTGCACACGGCCTTGCTGCTGGCACCGCGCCTCACGCACGGCCTGTCGGACCTGGTCGTCGCGGCCGTGCTGCTGGCCGAGCGCGAGGGCCGTGAACTGCGCGGCCTGTTGCCCGAACAGGTCGAGGCCAGCCTGGAGATGGCCATCGCGCGCGGCGAGCGCGACGCGGCCTGCCTGCTCGGCCGGGCGCTGTGCGGCATCGCGCATGGCGGCCTGAGCCCGGCGCGGCTGGCCACCGGCAGCAACATGCGCAAGGGCGTGGCGCTGCTGCTGCGCGCGGCCGATGCCGGCCGCGACGACGCCTGGCTGGACCTGTACGCCATGCATTCGGACCACCGGCTGTCGGTGTCCAACCCGCAGCTGGCGCGGTTCTTCCTCGAGAAGGCCGCCACGCTGGGCCAGGCCGAGGCGCAGCGCAAGCTCGGCGCCCTGGCGTTGCGCGCTGCCACCACATTGGCCGAGAGCGAGCAGGCGATCGGCTGGCTGCATGCGGCCGCGGCGCAGGACGACGCCCATGCGCGGCGCCTGCTGCAGTCGCTGGTGCTGCCGGTGGCGGGCGACGAGGCGACGGCCCGCAGCGCCATCGAGCAGCTGCGCCAGAGCGATCCCTGGCTGGCCATGCGCCTCACGCTGGCGCGCGACTTCGGCCTGACCAAGCTGGAGGCGCTCAGCGTCGATCCGGCCGAAGGCCGCCGCCCCTGGGGCCTGCTGGTGGGGCGCAACCCTTTCATCACGCAGGCCCGGCTGTCGGCCCCGCGCGCGGTGCCGGCGCTGACGGCGCAGGCGGCCCAGAACCTGGCGCGCGCGGCGGCCTTCTTCGAACAGTCGCGTGGGGACAGCAACGCCTTCGAAGGCGACCTGCGCCGCCGTTCGGTGCGCCAGCGCCGCGCGTTCGAGCGGCTGGGCCTGACGGAGGACCTGTTCTTCGCCGAGGCCAGTTCCACGCAGTTGGAGTCCTTCCGCCTGGGGCCGAAATGGGCGTTCCGCGCCAAGAAGCCGCTGGAGCTGGCGCTGGCCAGTTGACCGCGGCCTGCCCATTCCCCGGCTGGTGCAGGGGGTGGGCATGTTGTTGAGAATTCCTCTCAACTAAGATCGGCCATCTGGAAGAAAGGATGGCCATGGCGGCGGAGATCGACGAGCGTGTGTGGGCTGCAGAGCAACTGGTGTCGCTGCGGCAACTGGGGGCGGCGCAACAGCGCTGCAGCGCCGTGATCGCCGCGCAGCACCGGCGCATCGAACAGCTGGAGGCGCAGTTGCTGCGCACGCGCGCGGCGCTGGCGGTGCGCACCACGGCGCTGGCCTGGGCGCGACAGCAGGGCGTGGCGTCCATCGGCGAGCACGATCCCGCCGCGCTGGACGAAAGCCTGCGTGCGGCCGACCTCGTGATCTGCCAGACCGGCTGCCTGAGCCATGGCGACTACTGGCGTGTGCGCGACCACTGCCGGCGCACCGGCAAGACCTGCGTGATGGTGGAGCAGCCCGAGGCCCTGCGCATCGTGCGGCTGCAGCGCAACGCTGCGGCCGGCTGACCGGTCAGCGTGCGCTGCGGGCCAGGTAGCGCTTGCGCCGGAACAGCACGATCAGCAGCACGGCGATCACGCCCATCGCGCCCATGGCCCACCAAAAGCCGTCCTGCTGGTGGATCAGCGGGATGAACTCGAAGTTCATGCCGAAGATGCCGGCGATCAGGTTCAGTGGCAGGAACACGGCGGTCAGCGCGGTCAGGATGCGCATGATGTCGTTGGTGCGGTTGCTCTGCGCGGAGAAGTGGATCTGCACCACCGTCTCGGCGTTCTGCTCGAGCCGGCGCACATGGTGCACGACGCGCTGGATGTGCTCGATCACGTCGCGCGAACGCGCAACCAGGCCGTCGCGCTCGGCCTGCGGCATGGTGCCGGCGGGCTGCTCGCGCAGCGTGTCCAGCCACTCCTGCATGGCATCGTGCTGCTCCTCGCAGAGGTCTTCCAGCATGTGCAGTTCGTTGCGCGCGGCCATCAGCGCGTTCCAGTTCGAGAACCGGGAACCGGGCCGCAGCAGCTCCTGCTGCCAGTGGTCGAGCTGCTGGCTCAGCACCTTGCGCAGCTCCAGGTAGCTGTCGACCATCACGTTGACCATGCGCAGCATCAGGTCGGCCGGCGTGGTGGGCAGCCGGTTGCGCACGGTGGTCGTCAGGCCATCGCTGTGCACGGCGTCGGCCAGGTAGCGCTGCAGGAATGCGCGCGCCGTGAAGCAGCCCGCCGGGTGCACGCTGACCAGCAGGCGGTCGAAGACGGCGAAGCCGACCGCGCGCGTGCTGATGCGGCGGAAGGCGGCCGGCATGGAGCGCGCGGAGCCGTTCGGTTCGCCTTCCTTGCCGCTTTCTTCCTGCGTGGCGAGGCGGCGAAAGACGATCAGGTCGTAGACCGAGGTGTAGTCGTAGTGCGAGGGATGGGCCGCGTTCAGCAGGTCGGCGCAGTGCAGGTCCAGCAGCTGCGAGCCGCCGAGCCGCTGGGCCGCACGCTGCACCGTCTGCATCCCTGCGTCCAGGTCTTCGCGCTCGAGGAACAGCCAGACGAAGCCGTGATCGGGTGCGCGCTCGGGCAACTCCTCGGCGAAACGCAACGTGCCGGGGCTGAACTCGACGATCTGCATGGCCTCGGCTTCAGCCGCGCAGCTTGCGCGCCGCGTCCAGCGCGAAGTAGGTCAGCACGCCGTTGGCGCCGGCGCGCTTGAAGGCCAGCAGGCTCTCCAGCATCACCGCGTCGTGGTCCAGCCAGCCGTTCTGCGCGGCGGCCTTGAGCATGGCGTACTCGCCGCTGACCTGGTAGGCGAAGGTCGGCACGCCGAACTGGTCCTTCACGCGCCGGACCACGTCCAGGTAAGGCATGCCGGGCTTGACCATGACCATGTCGGCGCCTTCGGCCAGGTCCATGGCCACCTCGCGCAGCGCTTCGTCCGTGTTGCCGGGGTCCATCTGGTAGACCTTCTTGTTGCTCTTGCCCAGGTTGGCGGCCGAGCCCACGGCATCGCGGAACGGGCCGTAGAACGCCGAGGCGTACTTGGCGCTGTAGGCCATGATGCGCGTATGGACCAGGCCGCGCGCCTCCAGCGCCTGGCGGATCGCGCCGATGCGGCCGTCCATCATGTCGCTGGGCGCCACGATGTCGACGCCGGCCTCGGCCTGGGTCAGCGCCTGGCGCACCAGCACGGCGGTGGTGGCGTCGTTGAGGATGTAGCCGGTCGGATCGAGCAGGCCGTCCTGGCCGTGGCTGGTGTAGGGGTCCAGCGCCACGTCGGTCATGATGCCGAGTTCGGGGAAGCGGTCTTTCAGCGCGCGCACCACGCGCGGAACCAGCCCGTCGGGGTTGCAGGCTTCGGCGCCGTCCTCGGTCTTCAGGCCGGCATCGATCACCGGGAACAAGGCCATCACCGGGATCTGCAGGCGCACGCATTCCTCGGCGACGGGCAGCAGCAGGTCCAGGCTCAGCCGCTCCACGCCGGGCATGGAGCCCACGGCGTGGCGCTGGCCGCTGCCGTCCTGCACGAACACCGGGTAGATCAGGTCGTGCGCCGTGAGGGCGTGCTCGCGCACGAGGTCGCGCGTGAACGCGTCGTAGCGCAGCCGGCGTGGACGGGCGGCGGGAAAGGCGGCAAGGGGGGAGAGGTCGGGGCGGCTCATGTCGAAAATTGTGCCCCAAGCCCCGCGCCTGCTTGCACACGCCCGGGATTCGCCCTCTTGCTGGCCCTGGCGGCGTTTGCTAGATTGCCCGCGGGCGGTCCGCCGCCTGCCCGCTTCACCTCCCTGAGCGGGGGCCTCGACGTGTAACAACCAACAGGCTTGCCACCCCGGCCCGCTGCGCTTGCACCGGCCGGGGTATTTTTTTGGCGCGCGGCTGCCCGGTGGGGCTCACCTACACTTTGGCGATGCTGTGGGTCAAGGCTTTCCATATCGTGTTCGTGGCCAGCTGGTTCGCCGGCCTGTTCTATCTGCCGCGCATCTTCGTGAACCTGGCCATGGTGCCGCAGGGCTCGGACGCCGAGCGTGCGCGGCTGCTGTTGATGGCGCGCAAGCTGCTGCGCTTCACCACGCTGCTGGCCGTGCCGGCGCTGGCCCTGGGACTGGTGCTGTGGCTGCACTACGGCATCGGCCGTGGGCCCGGCAACGGCTGGATGCATGCCAAGTTGATGGTCGTGCTGCTGGTGCTGCTCTACCACCACGCCTGCGCGCTGCAACTGCGCCGGCTGCGCGATGGTGCCTCCTCGCGCAGCCATGTCTGGTACCGCTGGTTCAACGAATTGCCGGTGCTGATGCTCGTGGCGGCCGTGGTGCTGGTCGTCGTCAAGCCGTTCTGACGCCGCGCGGCGGCTGCCACCATGCACAAGACCTCGGCCTGGCCGCTGGCGCTGGTGTACCTGGCGCTGGTGGTGTACGCCAGCCTGTTTCCGTTCGAGGGCTGGCGCGACCAGGGCATCGCGCCCTGGGCCTTCATGGCCGCACCGCTGCCGCGTTGGTGGACCTGGTTCGACGTGCAGATCAACGTGCTCGGCTATGCGCCGCTGGGCTTCCTGCTGGCGCTGGGCGGGCTGCGCTCGGGCCGCACGCGCGCGCCGGTGCTGCTGGCGGCACTGGCAGGTGCCGCCGTGTCGTTCCTCATGGAGACGACGCAGGGCTACCTGCCGCGGCGCGTTCCCTCTAACGTGGATTTCGCGCTCAATGCCGCCGGCGCCTGGCTGGGCGCGCTGCTGGCATGGCTGCTGCAGCGCACCGGCAGCATCGACCGCTGGAGCCGGTTCCGAGCGGACTGGCTGACACCGGACGCGCGCGGTGCGCTGGTGCTGCTGGCGCTGTGGCCGCTGGCGCTGCTGTTCCCGGCCGCCGTGCCGCTGGGCCTGGGGCAGGTGTTCGAGCGGCTGGAGGATGCGCTGGCCGAGTTCCTGGACAACACGCCCTTCCTCGACTGGCTGCCGGTGCGCGATGTGGAGCTGCAGCCCCTGGTGCCCGGCAGCGAGATGATCTGCGTGCTGCTGGGCGCGCTGGTGCCCTGCCTGATCGGCTATGGCGTGATCACCGGCGTGCGGCGGCGCGCCTGGTTCCTGCTGGGTCTGACCGTGGTCGGCGTCGGCGCCACGGCGCTGTCGGCGGCGCTGAGCTACGGCCCGGCCCATGCCTGGGCCTGGTGGACGCTGCCGGTGCGCGTGGGCTGGGCTGCAGCGCTGCTGGTGTCCGTGCTGCTGCTGCCGGCGCGGCAGCGTGGCTGTGCGGCCCTGGCACTGCTCGCGCTGGCGGTGCACCTGAGCGTGCTGAACCAGGCGCCCACCAGCGCCTACTTCGCGCAGACGCTGCAGACCTGGGAACAGGGCCGGTTCATCCGCTTCAACGGGCTGGCCCAGTGGCTGGGCTGGGTCTGGCCCTATGTGGCCGCCGTCTATCTGCTGCTGCGGCTCTCGGGCCCGGACACCACGGCGCGCCAGCTTCCTAAAATGCCGCCATGAGCACGCCCCCCTCCTATTACGAGCGCCACATCTTCTTCTGCCTGAACGAGCGCACGAACGGCGAAGACTGCTGCGCCCACCATGGCGCCAAGGAGGCTTTCGACCGCTGCAAGGCGCAGGTCAAGGCCGCCGGGCTGGCGGGGCCGGGCAAGGTGCGTGTGAACAAGGCGGGCTGCCTGGACCGCTGCGCGGCCGGACCGGTGGCCGTGGTCTATCCCGAGGCGGTCTGGTACAGCTTCGTGGACCAAGATGACATCGACGAGATCGTCGAGTCGCACCTGAAGAACGGCCAGGTGGTCGAGCGGCTGCTGACGCCGCCGCACCTGGGGCGCTGAGCCATGAACGCATCGACGGAACGCCTCACGTTGCAGGGCCCGGCTGGCGCCATCGAGGTGCTGCGCGACACGCCGGATGGCGTCGCCGCGCCGCGCGGCATTGCCGTGATCGCCCATCCGCACCCGCTGTTCGGCGGCACCATGGACAACAAGGTCGTGCAGACGCTGGCGCGCGCTTTCGTCCAGTGCGGCTGGACGGCCGTGCGCTTCAACTTCCGTGGCGTCGGCGGCAGCGCCGGCGTGCACGACGCAGGGCGTGGTGAGGCCGATGACTTCGGCGTCGTGCTGGCGCAGCTGGCTGGCGAGGGACCGCTGGCGCTGGCGGGGTTCTCGTTCGGCGCCTTTGTCGCAAGCCGCGCGCTGGTCGCATTGCCACCGGCGCGCACGGTCGAGCAGCTGGTGCTGGTGGGCACGGCGGCATCGCGCTTCGACGTGGCCGCCATTCCGTCCGACCTGCACCCGCGCACGCTGGTCGTGCATGGCGAGCAGGACGACACCGTGCCCCTGTCGGCCGTGCTGGATTGGGCGCGCCCGCAGTCGCTGCCTGTTACCGTCGTGCCGGGCGGCGGACATTTCTTCCACGGACAGTTGCCGCTGCTCAAGGGCCTGGTGGTCCGCCACCTGCAGGCCGCCGCTTTTTCCTGACGCTGCGCAGTGGCCGGCGCCGACCGCGCGCGCTGCCGTTTTTCCCGCGTTGATCTCCATGAACCGTTTCCTGCATTTGCTGGTGGCGCCGCTGCTGGCCATCGCCGTTTCCCTCGCCGCGGCCCAGGCGCCCCAGGGCCCCGAAGTGGCCGCCAAGGCCTACCTGCTGGTGGATGTGACCGCCAACCAGGTGCTGCTCGAGAAAGATGCCGACGCCCCGGTCGAGCCGGCATCCCTGACCAAGCTCATGAGCGCCTACCTGGTGTTCGACGCGCTCAAGTCCAGAAAGATCACGCTGGCGCAGACCCTGCCGGTCAGCGAGCGCGCCTGGAAGATGCCGGGTTCGCGCATGTTCATCGACCCCAAGATGCAGGTGCCGGTGGAGGATCTCATCAAGGGCATGATCGTGCAGTCCGGCAACGACGCGACCATGGCCCTGGCCGAGGCCGTGGGCGGCACGGCCGAGCGCTTCGTGCAGCTCATGAACGAGCAGGCCAAGGCGCTGGGCATGAAGAACACCGGCTACAAGAACCCCGAGGGCCTGACCGAGGCCGGCCACACCACCACGGCGCGCGACCTGGCCATCCTGTCGACCCGGCTGATCCACGACTTCCCAGAGTACGTGCACTACTACAGCATCAAGAAGTACCGCTACGGCGGCACGCCGGTGTCCAACGAGACCAATCGCAACCTGCTGCTGTTCCGCGACCCGACCGTCGACGGCCTGAAGACCGGCCACACCAACGCCGCCGGCTACTGCATGATCACCACGGCCAAGCGCGACTTCCCGAACCTCACGGGCGGCCGCCGCCTGCTGTCCATCGTGCTGGGCGCTTCCAGCGAGAACGCGCGTGCCAACGAATCGCAGAAGCTGCTGAACTGGGGCTACACGGCCTTCGAGGCCGTCAAGCTGTTCGATGCCAACCAGGCCGTGATCACGCCGGCCGTCTGGAAGGGCAAGGAAAACGCCCTCAAGCTCGGCCGACCTGAGGCGGTGGTGGTCGCTGTGCCTGCGGGCGGCGTAAGCCGCATCAAGACCGAGGTCGCCCGGCCCGATCCGCTGGTCGCACCGTTCACCGAGGGCCAGGCCGTCGGCACACTGAAGGTGGTGCTGGACGACAGGGAACTCGCGGCGGTGCCGCTGCAGGTGCTCGAGGCTGTCGAGCAGGCCGGCGTGCTGGGCCGCGCCTGGGATGCCGTGCGGCTCTGGATCAAATAAGCGTTTTCTTGCAGCGCAGTGCGCGCAACGCTATACTCGCGGGCTTTTCGGAAAATTCCGAGGGATTCACGTTTGCCGTTTCAAACGGTTGTCGGCGTGGTGCCTGCGTTGTTGGGATGCAGGCGGAGCGCCATCACAAGGAGAGGCTTAGTGCCAACCATCAATCAACTCGTGCGTCAGGGCCGGGAAGTCGAGACCATCAACTCGAAGAGCCCCGCGATGCAAAACTCCCCGCAGCGCCGCGGCGTCTGCACCCGGGTGTACACCACGACCCCGAAGAAGCCGAACTCGGCGCTTCGTAAAGTCGCCAAGGTCCGCCTGACCAACGGCTTCGAAGTCATTTCCTACATCGGCGGCGAAGGCCACAACCTGCAGGAACACAGCGTCGTGCTGGTTCGCGGCGGTCGTGTCAAGGACTTGCCCGGTGTGCGTTACCACATCGTGCGCGGTTCGCTGGACCTGCAAGGTGTGAAGGACCGCAAGCAGTCGCGCTCCAAGTACGGCGCGAAGAAGCCCAAGGCCAAGTAAGTTCTCTGGTTTGTCGATAGCAGGTGCTGTTTCCCGCGTGGCGCGGTGATACAGCGTAGTGGCCCGAATTCCGGATGTTCCGGAGGGGTCGAGTAAGTGGGTGTCGAGATGGCTCCCGCGGCTTTCGCAAGAAGGCCAACTGAAGCAAAGAGGTGAAAAATGCCACGTCGTCGCGAAGTTCCCAAACGTGAAATCCTGCCGGATCCCAAGTTCGGCAATGTCGAGCTGTCCAAGTTCATGAACGTCATCATGGAAGGCGGCAAGAAGGCTGTCGCCGAGCGCATCATTTACGGCGCGCTCGACTTCATCGAGAAGAAGAACCCGGGCAAGGACCCGGTCGAAGCCTTCACGATCGCCATCAACAACGTCAAGCCGATGGTGGAAGTGAAGTCCCGCCGCGTCGGTGGTGCCAACTACCAGGTGCCCGTCGAAGTGCGCCCGGTTCGCCGACTGGCCCTGTCGATGCGCTGGATCAAGGAAGCCGCCCGCAAGCGTGGCGAGAAGTCCATGTCCCTGCGCCTGGCCAACGAGCTGATGGAAGCGACCGAAGGCCGCGGTGGTGCCATGAAGCGTCGTGACGAAGTGCACCGCATGGCAGAGGCCAACAAGGCCTTCAGCCACTTCCGTTTCTGATCCCCACCCTGTCGTTCTAAAGGCTTGGAGCCCGACCTGCCCACGAGGCGGGCGGGCTCTACGCCGTTCAAGGAGTTTCTTTCATGGCCCGCAAAACCCCCATCGAGCGATACCGCAACATCGGTATCTCGGCGCACATCGACGCCGGCAAGACCACTACGACCGAACGCATCCTGTTCTACACCGGCGTGAACCACAAGATCGGCGAAGTGCACGATGGCGCGGCCACCATGGACTGGATGGAGCAGGAGCAAGAGCGCGGCATCACGATCACCTCGGCGGCCGTGACCTGCTTCTGGAAGGGCATGGACCTGTCCTACCCCGAGCACCGTTTCAACATCATCGACACCCCCGGCCACGTGGACTTCACGATTGAAGTCGAGCGCTCCATGCGCGTGCTGGACGGCGCCTGCATGGTGTATTGCGCCGTGGGTGGCGTGCAGCCCCAGTCGGAAACCGTCTGGCGCCAGGCCAACAAGTACAAGGTGCCGCGCCTGGCCTTCGTGAACAAGATGGACCGCACCGGTGCGAACTTCTTCAAGGTCTACGACCAGATGAAGCTGCGCCTGAAGGCCAACCCCGTGCCCGTCGTGATCCCGATCGGCGCCGAAGAAGGCTTCAAGGGTGTGGTCGACCTGCTCAAGATGAAGGCCATCCTGTGGGATGAGGCTTCGCAGGGCATGAAGTTCGACTACGTCGCGATTCCCGCCGAACTGCAGGCCCAGGCCGAAGAGTGGCGCGAGAAGATGGTCGAGGCCGCTGCCGAGGCTTCCGAAGAGCTCATGAACAAGTACCTCGAAGAGGGCGAGCTCACGGAAGACGAGATCAAGGCCGGCCTGCGCAGCCGCACGATCGCAACCGAAATCCACCCGATGCTGTGCGGCACGGCGTTCAAGAACAAGGGCGTCCAGCGCATGCTGGATGCCGTGATCGACTACCTGCCGTCGCCCGTCGACATTCCGGACGTGACCGGTACCGACGAGGAAGAGCAACCCGTCACTCGCAAGGCCGACGATGCAGAGAAGTTCTCTGCGCTGGCGTTCAAGCTGATGACCGACCCGTTCGTGGGCCAGCTGACCTTCGTGCGCGTCTATTCGGGCGTGCTGGCCAAGGGCGATACGGTGTTCAACTCCGTCAAGGGCAAGAAGGAACGCATCGGCCGTATCGTGCAGATGATGGCCAACGACCGCGTGGAAGTCGAAGAAATCCGTGCCGGCGACATCGCTGCCTGCGTGGGCCTGAAGGACGTGACGACCGGTGAAACGCTGGCCGACGTGAACGCGCCCATCGTGCTGGAGCGCATGGTGTTCCCCGAGCCCGTGATCACGCAGGCCGTCGAGCCCAAGACCAAGACCGACCAGGAAAAGATGGGCATCGCCCTGCAACGCCTGGCTGCCGAAGACCCGTCCTTCCGCGTGAAGACCGACGAAGAATCCGGCCAGACCCTGATCGCCGGCATGGGCGAGCTGCACCTGGAAATCATCGTCGACCGCATGAAGCGCGAATTCGGCGTGGAAGCCAACGTCGGCAAGCCGCAGGTGGCCTACCGTGAAACCATCCGCAAGACCGTCGACGAAGCCGAAGGCAAGTTCGTGCGCCAGTCCGGCGGCAAGGGCCAGTACGGCCACGTGGTTCTGAAGATCGAGCCGAACGAAGCCGGCAAGGGCATCGAATTCGTCGACGCGATCAAGGGTGGCGTGGTGCCGCGCGAATTCATTCCCGCGGTGGAAAAGGGCATCAACGAAGCCGTCACGCAAGGCGTGCTGGCCGGCTACCCGGTGGTCGACGTCAAGGTCACGCTGCACTTCGGTTCGTACCACGACGTGGACTCGAACGAACTGGCGTTCAAGATGGCCGCGATCTTCGGTTTCAAGGAAGGCTGCCGCAAGGCCGGCCCCGTGATCCTCGAGCCGATGATGGCCGTGGAGGTCGAGACGCCCGAAGACTACGCCGGTACCGTGATGGGCGACCTGTCCTCGCGCCGCGGCATGGTGCAGGGCATGGACGACATGGTCGGCGGCGGCAAGGCCATCAGGGCCGAAGTTCCGCTGTCGGAAATGTTCGGCTACTCGACCTCGCTGCGTTCCGCAACGCAGGGCCGTGCCACCTACACGATGGAATTCAAGCACTACGCGGAAGCCCCGCGCAACGTGTCCGAAGCCATCATGGCAGCGCGCGCCAAGTAATTTTCAGCTGGTCTGCGACGGTATGCCGCCACGTGCCCGTGCGTGGCGAATCAGCAATACCGTGCAGACCTAAAACCTCATCACGGGACATGCTCTTTGGAGATTTGATATGGCAAAAGAGAAATTCGCGCGGACCAAGCCGCACGTGAACGTCGGCACGATCGGCCACGTGGACCACGGCAAGACCACGCTGACGGCAGCGATCAC
>NZ_LMNA01000016.1 GCF_001422445.1 Pseudorhodoferax sp. Leaf274 | reverse complement strand
CTGTTCATCCGAGGTTGTTCTGGGTTGATGGTTTGGCGTGAGAACCTCCATCTTCCCCGACTACTTCGGGTGAACAACCTCTTGGGAAACGACAGCTAGAGTCGTTCGGCGCGAAGCCACGAACGACTGCTCCAGACTGCTTGCGGCCGTACTACATGAGCCATCCGGTCGACCGCTCTGCGCCCTCTGCTGTCGGTCGCCTCGCGAGCCTGGGCGGCAGCTGTGCAGCGGTTGGAGCCGTTGCTGCCCCAGAAGCGAAGGAGTGGTCTGGGCCAGTCTGCGGTCGCTAAGGCTTCCGTAGCACACATGGCTCGAACGTCCGCACTGGAGTGCGCAGCGGTCATCCCAGTCATCGTCGCTCGACCATCTTGAGAATCTGGCGCTTCAAGGTCCGCTGTCAGCTCGGGCGAACTGGCGCTGCGCGCCCACAGCGACCGTTGGCATTGTGGGGGAGCGGACCTTCGCATAAAGCGCACCCCTTTAATGCACTTCCGCGAGTCGAGCAAACCTACTCGTCGAATGCGGCTTCCAAAATCCTTTCGATTCCCATGGACGCGGCAAGCTTTGCCATAAAATATGATTCGCGCGACCTAATCTCATTAAGAACATTGGAGTCGGAGAAGATTCGGATGCACGCTTGGCATTTGTGTGCGTACATGTCCTCCCACACAATATCTTCCCTGAAGTCGCTGGTCATCGCCAGTGTCTTCTCGGGTCCAAAATGCTTAATCAGCAATTTTACTATGTCAAGTTCAGCCGATTCGCAAAGCTCACCAAGCGAAGTGCCGTCTTGCGCCAATTGCCCCAGTTGAAGGTCTTTGACTTTTTGCATGCCTATTCCGCAACATATAGCAAGAGTTCCGTCGGCCTGGAGAGTCGGTGTACTGTAGATGCTGTCGCAACCAGTGCGCTGTGGAAGGTTGGATTTGTTAGCGCATACGCCGTCGGCATAATTTCCTATCGCAGACGGATCGAGGGGCGTCCAGGGACTTTCAATGAAGGAAACACTTTTGTCGTCCGAATGAAAATTAAGCTTCTCCAACTCGTGTACGACAGATTCTTTCGTTATCGACGCGGTGGCCACGAGCTCGACCATCACATACGCATGAAAACCGTGCTCGACACTTGCGACGATAGCATTTGCGACGCACGACACGGGTATAAATTTGGCGTGCTCATCGCCTGTACTAAAATTTATCTCTTTGAGGCCCGCGGACTTCAGTTGGGCTAACATCTTGGTCGCCGCGTAATTCGACTTGGCCCACCACGCATTTGTGACCAATCTAGTCGAAATACCTAATTCAGTGGCCTGCCGAATCGCATCGAGTAGCACGGAAGGTTTTAGCGTAGCCTCGCCTCCTGTAAAAACGACAACAGCGATGTTGTCGCGCTTCGCCTGATCTATTGCGTACGTGATCAGTGCAGGCTCAAGAGCTACCTTATTTTTAGGGTGGCTAAGTGTTCCACAGTTTGAGCAACTTGCATTGCACTGCCACGTTGGCATGATCGAAAGAGTGCTTGGACGATGTATATTCGCCATCACACGTTTCTCGTGAGTTCATTGGCCAACTTTATCAGCTCGTTCCTCTTTAGGATTTTTGCCCCTGATGTCACATACTCGGTGTTATGCACTACAAAATGATTAACGATTGCAGTCTCATTGGCCGCCACCCACAAGTTTGCAATCGCCGCCGGCCCTGGGGCCTTTAGCTTCTCTATTGTCAGATCGCCACCGCCCCACGTCTGCTTGATCTTTTCCTGAGTGGCAGCGGGTGCAGCCGCGACAAGGGAATTGGCGGTGGCAAGAGTCTTCTCGTCAGCAGTAATATCGCCAGCCTTTTGTCTCTGATGCAGATCAACAAGATTTCTAATCACATCTGGTTTGGCTAGAACCGAGAGAAGCATTCCGTTTGCCAGGCCAATGTGTTCTTCTGTGAAGGCGTCCGTATACTCCAACTTTTTCCGGAGCTCCGATATAGGATCGGCTAGAAACTCTTCTCTTAGCTTTTGAGACTGACTTATCCCATCCAAAAAGCTGGAGAACTTTGCGTGGGCTTCTCTATTCATTGGTCATCCTCTCGCGAGATAAGCGATGAAGTCACCTCCGCCGCGCCGACCCTATGCGGCGAGCGGGGCTGCCTAGAATGTCTGTGACTTCGCCACGGACGTCAAGGAAATTCGGTAGGGCGTGCTGCTGGTCAACATGGCGGTGCTTCAAAGAAAGCGAGGGTCGATGAATTCCCGGCCGGTTGGACTCTCACAACGCACCACACTAGCTTGTCGACTCGTTGCGGCAAAGGTTATGACGGTTTAGGATGCCTTGCCGAAAGAGGAGATTGCTGTGTACTTCCACGTTTCGCAGCTCAAAATTGCTGCTTGTCTATTGGGGTTTCTGTGGATCTCGGCGGTAGCACAGGTGTCGGTGCCCCATAGTTTGCCTAGTGCCAGCGGAACTCAGTGGCTGAAGTTATCAAAGGACCCAAAGATTGATTTCGGCGCGTCATCCGTAATTGGCGTCAACAGGTGTTGCGCCGGCGGCGCTCCAGGCGGGGTTTGTGCGCTCGTCCTTTGCAAAGCACCGGAAGCTTCGCAAAAACTAGCTGGCGCTGTTAATAGCCGGAAGTTGTTCGAAGGTTTCGGAGAGCGCTCTCCCGAGAACGTATGCCAGCAGTGTGCCGCAAGCAGTTCTCCAATATGCCAAACCATCTTGTGTAGAGCACCTTCCGCTGAGAAATCGCGGCCGCAAATTCAGGAACTTTTTCGGCGGGATCTAGAACGAGTCCGAATACTTAATGACTATTTTCGCTCTTCAGGAGACGTATCGCCCGAAGAATCTCTATCCATATTAGAGGCATACAAGAAGGACATGAGGGAAAATTACTTGGCGCCAAAAGCGCCCTAAGTCAGATGCATCATATTTTGGCTGGAGGACTACATTGATAATCCCATGCTAGCACGGCGAATTGCGTGATTCTAGATGTCTATGCCCTAAAAATGCATGCCCTATCCTTCTCCGATCAAACCGCCGTGCGGCACGATGATGGAGTCGCAAGGTCGTCAACTGATTTGAAAAGAATGTATGTTTCTATTGTGGCAGTTGGACTCAACCTCGCGTTAGACCGGTGAACGACCGAATCGCGGCAATCGCGACTTCTACAAGATTTATGAACTTCCCCTGGTGGATCGTTTTGCCCGCAGGCAGCGAACCTTTTTTCGGGCGTAGGGCTGATGCGATTCGCTGTTGCCTCAGCGCGCCGACATTATTTCGAGGTGGCGAAAGTGATCGCGACTGATCGATGCGTCGCTCACCCGTGTCCCGACGCGTCCGAGAAATCTCCGATGACAGGTTCTGAGCAACGTTGTGGATGACGGCTGCTGGCCGGAGTTTGCCATTCAATGGCGTGGCACTCCGACGGTGGCGTCCAGGTAGCGCCGAATCACGTTGGCTGCTTCTTTGGCGGTGCATGTCGAAGTGTCAATCACCACGTCATATGGCCGAGCGAACACTGAATGTCCGAGCTGCTCCCGCGCCATGCCAGTCGCTCGGTCTTCACGGAGACTTTCCCGACGCTCAAGGGTTTCGAGCGGAGCCGTGATACCGACCAAGCAAAGCTGACGGTCTGATAGAACGTTAATGCAGGCCTGTAGTTCCTCTTCATCACGAAGCACGGTG
The DNA here is from genome assembly GCF_001422445.1 of Pseudorhodoferax sp. Leaf274. Taxonomy (GTDB): domain Bacteria; phylum Pseudomonadota; class Gammaproteobacteria; order Burkholderiales; family Burkholderiaceae_C; genus Pseudorhodoferax. The sequence goes on along the minus strand of NZ_LMNA01000016.1, from coordinate 23,787 downwards.
TCGAGGATGATTTCAAAGTCCGTGTCGACAAGCCGGCGAAGTGTGGAGCGAAGGTTGTCGCAGTGGATGCGATAGGCCAAGCGTTGCTCTTCTGCACTTCGCATATCACGCCGTCTAGACATCGTCACAAACGCGTCCAAGGTCACATGAAATGCGGGAGCCGGAGCGCAATCCTGAAGCGCGGTCGCAATGGTCGATTTTCCTGCGCTGGTCGGGCCGTGCAGGACGATGGCGAACGGTTTCATGGAGCGTTTGAACGACTGGTCATGAGGAGATTCTGCCTGGCGACTGGGTGACCGCTCCTGGCCGGGAGCGGGTCGACTCGGCCGGCAGCTGTGCGCCCACAGGAGTCGGTCACCCCGTTACTTGACGAACCGGACAGCGACACTCAACGTTTTAAATGAGAAGCGGTTATTAGATTGAAGACCCCCACCAGCGCTACTATTCGGCACGTGAAACGAGGAAGAGAATTTCGTCGTCACGGCACGCGTCACCTCGGTTCGCCGCACGCTTTGCTGCTTCCGAGTGATGTATGGAGACTGGCCCCCAAGCACTCCTCAGCACGTCGACGTATTGCTGAGTCGAGCGGTGGAAGTACGGCACGACCAGAGAATTTTCAGAATCAGACGAGACCTTGAACAGTCCGCATGAATCCCAGTCGCGCCGTTCTCCTGCGACTAGTGGTAGTGTGTAAAGAGGAAATTCGTCCCTCGCCGAAGCCTGTTCGATGAAGCTGGGAGACACCACGACACCCAGAAATATGGCTCCCCGCCGCTTGAGGCGGGCCAGCAGCGCGGATATCACGGCGAGCGAGGGAAGGTCGTGTAAGATAAAGAATGCCGTGACCAAGACTGTTTCGTCACTTTCGGGCATTAGGACATCTAGGCGGGATTTAATCGCCTCGTCTGCAAGATCGGCACGAAGAAATATCTCGGACTCGGCGGAATTGAGCCTCGCAACTTGGATGAAGCGATCTATGGCGTCGATTCCAACTGTCCTTGTGATTCGACACCCCGCCGTCGACAGCAGGTTGCGCACGGCCCTCGTATGGAGTCCGGTACCACATCCTAAATCCAACAAGCTTGCAGTCGCAGGCAATGCAATGTGTTCGTTCAACAGTTTTGTAAGCGTCGGGTACACGAACCGCGTCCAGAACAGACAAAACTCGCCAGCGTTCGCGATCCAGGCGTTCGCGGCGGCCTCCCAAGCAATGACTTCGTGATCCTTGTCGAGTGAACGAAGAATTCGAGGATTCAGTTCCACCGCGGCAGGTACAGGCCCGGATAGATCAACAGTCCCGGTCGATGCGGGCAGGGCAATCGTTACATCGAAGACCTTCGACTTCATCAAACGGATGTCGTTGCTGGCGCAAATCACGATCAATCCCTTGACCACGCAGAACTCGATCGCTCTCTCCAATCGATCTACATCCAGATCAGAAATTTCCGCGGTCGGTTCGTCCAGGAAAATTGCAAGTTCTGCACTAATCATTGCCTGCAATAACGCAACCTTGCGTCTCTGGTGCCATGGCAGAGAAAACGGACTACGGTCGTCTAGCGAGTCAATACCGAGCAATCGCTTGAGCAAATCGACATCGGCCTCGCCTAGAGTGCTTTGCGCCGACCGTATCAATTCTTCACTAACCGTCTCTTCGGCCAGCAAACAGTCAGGGTCGGCAGGAACAACGCGGACGTCAGGGGCCCGTGTTCCCGCCCCGGTTGACGGGCAAACGCCCGAGACGAGTATGGCTCCGGAAGATGGAGTCTCGATGCCCGCAAGCAGGTAGCCGAGGCTAGACTTACCCGAACCGTTTGGTCCTGTCACAAGAGCGGCCTGACCGCGAAACAACGAGAACGACAGGCTACCGAAGAGGCTGATGCTTGAGTTGGGTGGTTTCCAGACGAGATCTCGTACGGAGATTAACGCGGAGTCCAACGCTCCGACATGACGATCAGATCGCGTAGAGACCTTGACGATCTCTGTATCTGCCTCCCGATGACTGGTGGGGGCGACCACCGTGAAGTCCATCAGTTCCTGGCATAGGGCATCCGTGGCTGCGGCAAAAAACAGCAAAACCCGTCCGGTCGCAAGGAGGTGGACCTTCAAGTAAGAGAGAAGGCGAAGCCGGGCCTTCGGGTCGATGTATCCAAGGATGCCGTCATGTAGTATCACGTCGTTGTTCGCGAGGAGCATGCTAGCCAACAAGAGACGCTGCCTTTGTCCATCGGAGAGGTCGGCGAGGCTCGACTGACGTTTGGACGCCAAGCCCCATACCCCGAGCTGATACTCCAACTCGAGCGCCTGCTGTGCCCTAGTCGTTCCCGAAAGTGCAAGAGGCAGAACCAGTTCAGATGCGACGCCGTCGAACAGGCCGGACAACTGCGTCTCTGAGTTCTCATAGATCAACCCGTACTGCACTTCGCTTTGAACGCTAGCGACCGGCTGCGGGTCGGCCTCCGCTCCCTCGACAATCCAGCCCAGTGATGGCGACCTTGATAGACCAGCCATGTGGCGCATCAGGCACATTCGCGCCTGGTCATCGCTAACAACAATCAGCCCCATCTGGCCCGCTGCTGCAGCGATCGCAGGCACCAACACGCGGCGCTCGCCGGATTCTGTGACGCGAAGAGTCGCGGCGGGGTACGAAAGCATGCGCGCTACAGTTGAAATGCGACCAGCAAGCTCAGCCCAGCGGCCGCGAGGATGACGAAATCGCCTCCACGAAGGTTTTCACTGTCAAGGAAGACTGGAGCTTCTGCTGAATCGCGAACCCTTGTAGAGACTGCTTCACGTGAATAGAAGTGACGCACCAGGGTCTTGACCAAGCTAGAAGTCAGGATCGCAACCTTGAGGCGCATCCATCGAATGGGCGCGATGCATTCGGGATATCTTCCCCGCATGAGGATGGTCGACTTCTTGCTCGCATGGAGAAGCGCCTGCCCGAATATCGGAATCGTAAAAATAACCCACAGAAGTTGCCGGTTGATTCCCAATCGCAGCATGGTGCGAACCATGCGATCTTTCCTCACCAAAGCGCTTAGCACTAGCACGCTGGAGGTAGCCATGCAAGCTGCGACAAGGCCCCGTCTTGGGTGGCTCGCGCATGCAAGCAACTCCGACCAAGAATGATCAAGATTGCAGGAGAAGCCTACCTGCATGGCAACAGCCCAACCTGTGATGAGTAGGATCGCACCATACGCACGGAGCGGTACGAGACGGCAGCGAAGAAGTGGTTGCAAGACGGCATTTCCGGATGAAACGATGCCTACAAAGAGGATGTCTGCCGCAATCCAGGCGCCCAAAACCTGCGAGAAAGCCAGGACCAGCACTGCACCTGGATGGAAGTCGCCCGCACGGGCGAGAGGCCGCACGCCTTGATCGGTAACACCGGCCTGCGAAAGGGCGGATTGCACCTGAGCGACGTCTGGCGAACTACTTTCACCCACGCAGTTCAGCCCGCATGTTTTCTGGAATGCGGCGGCAGATCGCGTAGGCGATGAGGGCAGCAAGACATTTGTCAGCAGCATCAAACAGAATTGCTCCCTTGACCACCGCTTCGAGCAATCCATCTCCAGTCTTGACAAAAAACAAGGTGGCCGCATCGCTCCCCGCGAAAGTCACGCCACCGAAAAGATAAACTGTCACCGGGACCGATAGAATCGTAGACAGTGGCCCAAGAAATACCGCACCAAAAAGTCCCGTCTTCAGCCAAGAGGTCATGAAGCCAACGCGCATGAGCACGACGCCTGCTGCTGTGACGAGGACCGCGGAGCCCACATAAGCCAATGCAATCGGGGTCGTCGTCACCCCAAGAATCAGGACGCCCAATGCCGCTGACAACATTCCGGGAATCAGACCACATATCGCCCCAACGATAAATGAGCCCGCGAGATCAAGGTAAATCGGGAGCTTGAAAATCTGTACGATCGTTCCAATTACTCCGTTCAGGGCCGCACCTGCTGCGATCATCAATAGAACGTTGCCTTTCATTCGCGAGACCATCTTTCGACCTCCAGTTGAGTTTGCCCAATTGAACCCGGAAAGCAAGAGAAACGCGAGGCTGTAGTAGGCAAAGAGAGCTGCCACAGTACCTACAACAAACTCCGGCGGAAAGCTAATATACAGCGCACAAGCGCTGAACAGGGCCGTGACGCCAATGCATGGAATATCGACGGCAAAAATAAAGGATATATAGCTCGCGCGCTCACCTGACTTGGCTGGGAAATCCAGTGCGCCTGCGATATCAGTTACAAGGCAGCATAGGTAGATTAGGAGCGACGCGACGGCCGCATCCAACGGCAGTTGTATCTCGTTTGGCCAAAACGCTGTTGCATACAGCAAGGGAGCTGTTGCCACGGTTAGCACAATCGCGAGGGACGCGAACACTGCAACGAGAATGCGCATTTTCACCCGCTCGCGCTGCCAACCGAAGAGGCAAACAATCAGCAAAAGGAGTGCGCTTAAAAGGTTGGCAATTAGTGCAGTAAGCGACCAGACACCGACGCTCGGACTCAAACCATTGAGTCGCAAGGATGCATCGCCATCAAGGAATTTGTTTAGGCGGCGCACGACATCGCGCAGCAAAAAGTCAAGCTCGAACAGTACCGGCGTTGGCTGACCCGAGGTCGCCGAATTGATACCCGACAGCGCCGAATACAGCAGTGTCGCCAGAATGCAGACAAAGATGAACTGAAAACCGGCCTGCAGCCCCCAGGGTGGCTCCAGCTTCTTTGTCGTAGGCACGGCAGTATTTGGCTTCTCGTTCAACTTACCTCCCGAATCGCGACGCGAGGGTTCCAAGCACAATTCCGCAGCGAGTCAACGAGTCAACTGATCAATCTAGATACGTTGCCTGCCGGAATGAGCCAATCAATGGGACTGCTGGCTGCGAGCGAATGCTACTCTACTAATGACTTACGTGAGGTAGATTTGACAGGCTGAACATATGAGAGCGCCGGCAGCAGTCACTTGCCGACGGCCGGTTCTGGCCGGCAGCGTGAGTCCAACAGCGCACTAGACAGCAGCCTCTCGCGGGTGGCCAACCTAACCTAGCGCGGGTAGCCAGCCGTCTGCCGGATCAGATCTCCGTTTGCTCAGAAATCTCAAGCGCGTCATCGACCTCGATTCCGAGGTATCGGACTGTCGACTCGAGCTTGGAGTGACCCAGCAGTAATTGCACGGCGCGCAAGTTCTTGGTGCGCCGGTAGATCAGCGTCGCCTTCGTCCTGCGCATCGAGTGCGTTCCGTAGTCCGCACGGTCCAGGCCCAGCTCGTCGACCCAGTGCCCGAGGATCCGGGCGTACTGGCGAGTACCGAGATGAGGTGAGTCGTGGAGTCGGCTGGGGAAGAGGAAGTTATCCGACTTCAAGCCGGCTTGCTTGATCCACGTCTGCAGTGCATCCCGGGTGGCTGGCGTAATCTCGAACTGGACCGGGCGCTGGGTCTTGTGCTGCAAGACGATGGCTCGCGTGGTGACCTGGTCACCATGACAGATGTCGCGGACCTTCAGAGCGACGAGATCGCAGCCACGCAACTTGCTGTCGATGCCCAGGTTGAACAGCGCGAGGTCCCGCACCCTGTGCTCCATCTGGAATCGGACGCGGAGCGCCCAGACGTCCTTGAGCTTGAACGGAGCCTTTTGCCCGACGATCTTGCCCTTGTTCCACGGCTCGCGAATAACGTTGATGCCTGTGTTGTCCATGATGGTCTCCCATCGAGTTGAGGGCCATACAACATGCGCCGACAACCCATCCAGGTCTTTGCCTTGGGTCAACCCTGCCCCATCTCACGCCGAGCCAATGGGCCGCTTACGGGCTCAGGCCACTACTCGTGCTGTCGGCCAACAGCAGTCATAGCGCCCGCGGCGGCGAACATCGGGTCAAGGCTAACAGGCGCCGTGCGGATACGAGAGACGTATGGCTGCAATCTCCAAGAAAAGTCGTTGAAGGGTGTCCGCAGCCCTTGTTGGCGACCACCCCGCTCCAAGCCCTCCATGACGACGCACCAGACCAGCAGGCAGAATCCAGACGAACGGGGGCAGCCCGGCATCAGGCCTGCCGGGAGCCCATCTTGAGAACTGGAGCAGCATCAATGGCACTGACGAAGAAGGGCGAGTTCTGGTATGGGACGACGTCCGGCGACACCCAAGCCGAACTGCGCAGCTACAGCGTTGCGAATGGCTATGAGGCTGTCCGGTTTGCCGCGTCCAAATGCGATTGCGGATGCCGGACCTTCGCGCTGCAGACTGATGAAGAAGCCGGTGTGGCAATCCGCACCTGCACCGACTGCGGGCACGAACACTTGATGGGCGACAGCGAGGACTACGTTGAAGAAGCCGCGCCTGAGACGCACGAGTGCGTGTGCGAGAACGAGGTATTCGAGCTGGTGTCCGGCGTTTCCGTGTACGAAGGCACCCATGACGTGCGCTGGTACTACATTGCTTGCCGCTGCGTGGAATGCAACCTGGTCGGGGTCTTCGCAGACTGGAAGTGCGAAGCAGGTGATGCAGCGGCCTTCCTCGCCAAAGTCTGAGCATGACGTCATCGGTGGACTTGGCTGCATCGATGACCGCTTGCGCTGTATTGCTGCCGTTCCGACCTGCATGGCCTGAGGTTGCAACGGGCGCAGAGCCGCAGGCTACGCCAACCCGCTTTCGGCCAAGAGCGGCCTCTGCGCCCGCAGTGGCTAACGTCGGGTCGAGAATACAAGCGGAACTATTCAAGGTCCCGCGTTGTAGTGCCACGGCACGTGACAACGAACTTAGTCGAAGCCGATTCGGTGCAGGCCACCCTGGCCTGCGGCTGGCCCCAGGGCGTGGCGCCAGTCCTCGTCTATGGGCAGGGCTGCTCGGCGCCAGCCGAGCCGAGCCGGATGATGATCGGAAGTTGACGCAGCTGTCAGCGTTGACTAAGCCCACGCGAGCGGTCATTGCCTTTGATCACCAATACGCCTGCCAAGTCCTTTGGGACTTGGTCGGGATGTACGGGCTCGCCGCCGACGATGGCCCGAACGTAGCTCGGCGGCCGACTTCTAGGTCCCATGGCCGGCTTGGGCAGCGAATTGCTATATACGCCATCAACGTTGGACTGGCGCGGTTTGCGTGGTTTCGGCGCCTTGATGCCCAGCGAGCCCTGCAGGAACCTCCACGCCCTTGTCGGTAAGTCGCCCTGCCCAAATCCTGCACAACAAACAAGGCAATGCCAAGGAGAAGCCTTTTCCATCACTTCATCAAAGCCCTTCTTGTGGCCGGCGGCTTGAAGCGACTCAACGGCGGCGAGCGAGGCCAGAGAGCAGCCGAAGGCTTCTGCTGCGTGCCCAAATGAACCGCAGGCTGCACTCTTAATTTGGCCGTAGCTGTAGAAGCAATATAGCGGCACCATGCCGGCCTTCGCGCTCTCGCGCTTTAGGTTGGCGAGCTGGTAGGTCTTCCTCGCCTTACCGACCTTGTGGTGTAGATGCGAATACTCGTTGGGCTTGAGATTAAGGATCTTGGCTTGGATCCGGAGGCCGAGCCAACAATCTTCGACGTCATTCGTCAGCCACCATTCCCAGTCTGCGCCGTTAAAACCTTCTTCCCTCTTGTTGAAAGGATGCGTAAAGATTTCGACGGGGTGCTTGATCTTCAGGTCAAGCATAATATTGTCGGTGAATGTTTCCTCAGAGGGCTGATAATTGATGCTCTTCGCCGCCATCAGCCTCTCATACGTGTTGAATGCCGTGGAGCGAAATGTTTCGCAAAGCGTTGCCATTTTCCCTCTTTTGCTTTCAGTCTTGGTCCGAAGAGGATCATAAACAAGAGAGTTGGCGCCCTCTCATAACTTCACGTACGGATATCGAGTTTTGATGTTCGCGTGCAAATAAGTGCCCTTAGAGTCGGCGTTCATTAAGCCTTCGTAATCGGCAAGTGGAACGCCCGAGTACGAATACACACTGCCATTCTTAAACTCGACCTCAAGCACTGCGTCATCCGAGTCGTAGCCGATCGCGAAAACATTGCTTGAGCTGACTGGTGTTCTATCCATGCGTGCCCCGTAGTATGAATGCCTAGACAGGCGGATTGGTTGCAGGAATGTTGCCCCCGGCAACTGGGTCTTGTCTGCGCCAGGCGTCGACCAGTGGCTTGTAGTTCTCGTTCACTACTGGCTCCGTCCACCCGCCGCTTCTCACGCGTTTGCCATCAGCGCCCTTTGGCACAACGACGAAGGGATCATCGCTGTCTGGTCGACGTCCTTCTGGCGGTCGGTCGATGATTGCGCGGATTGGCATGTTGACAGCCTCACCCACGATTAGCGCTTCACCCGTCCGCAACACGGGCAGCATCGAGAAGAGGCCTTTGAGGTTATCGGATGCACAGGACGCTACTTGGCCGCGGTCTAAATCGTTTGTCAGGCGTAGCGCGACGATAGTGCCGCACTGGGACAGGATCGTCGAATCCACCTCCGAAGGCCGCTGGCTGACCAGCATCAGTCCAACGCCATACTTTCGCCCCTCCTTTGCTATGCGTCTGGCCGCTGTGGCTGCACGGCTCTTCGACTGTGCACTGAGGTACACGTGTGCCTCCTCCAAAACGAGAAGCAACGGACGCACGCGTCCACCTTCTTGTTTCATTCGTCCCCAGAACACCGCGTCGTAGAGGATCCGCAAGATGGCACCAACCATATCGTCAACGATGCCTGTGGGAATTCCCGACAGATCGAAAACAGAAATTGGAGCCTCAGCGCCGATCCATGAAGAAAGCAGTGCATCGAGATCCGAGGCCGTTGTTCCATCTTTTGCAGCAGCCCACTCTCCCGGCTTGAACAGAAACTGCATACGTGGATCGCGGAGCTTTGCCTCAAGAACGTCCAGATGCGCCTTCGTTTGCTCGCTGTATTGCCCCTTATAGATCTTGGTGCCACCTGCCTCGCTCGACACTGGCAAAAATCGCGGCCGAACAAGTTGATCTGCATCACCGACAGCTTTCTTTGCTGGCGCGCCGTCTTCAGCGTAAGCCCTGGTGGTCTCGTTTTGATTCTGGTTGCTGCTCGCCGTATGCGTCGCGCAGTGCAACGAGTAAAGGTCGTGCCAGAGCTGATACACCGAAAACGGGAGCGGCGTATCAACCGTCACGGCGAGATCTGCCAAGCCGTGCGTAGTGTTCGCAGGCTTCGAAGCGCGCTTTGCAAGCAAGAGCCTCTCTTGAAGCAACGCCATCGGTGTGCCGGATACAGGGCCCATCGCAATGGAGGTGAACTCTTCAGCCGTCAGCGCCCAGAAGGGAACATGCAATTCCCGTTCGCCCGTATCGGCGTTTGCTCCGACACGGAAAACTCGTGCCCGATCGCCAAACGCTTGTGCATACTCGCCGTGCAGGTCAAACATAACGACACGCGAAGACTTGAAGCGGTTTGGGTCCGAAACAGCGCCAAGAATATTCGCTACGGCATTCGATTTGCCCGAGCCCGTACTGCCGACGACTGCAGAATGGCGACTGGTCAGGCGATTGAGATCCAAGTAGGCACGGATCGACTCGGCGCTTGCGACACGCCCGACAGCCACGAAACCGTCCTCGTCGCCCGGCGCGTAGACCGTCTTCAAGTCGGACTCAGTCACAACGTGTACCGAGTCGCCGATCGAAGGGTATTGAGCGATTCCACGTTCGAACTTCGTCCCCCTCCGCCCCTGCCCAACAAGTTCAACTCGTAGCCATCGATTGCCAAACTGAGGCGCAAGCTCAGGTGGCCCGGGAGCAGCGCCCGCGCCGACTTGCGAAATCACGCCGTAGAGATCGACGTAACCGGACGGGATCCGAACAAACCCGCCAACTTGACCAACACGATAGGCCTCGCCATCTACAAAGAGCAGTCCACCTGGCGTGCTGTCCAACAGCTTCACGCTAACGCTGGCGCCGTTCACATCTTCAACAGAACCCAGTCGGGAAGGATCGGAATTAGACGGCTGGTTGAGTGACATGACCGCCCCCGCCGCAAAGTTGCTCGAGGAAGAGCCCGAAGTAGTGGAAGTCGCCAAGACGGCTGCGTGGACGCGCGTCCTCGGAATCGTTCTCCGGGACTGCGTCCTCAAGCCACGGCACATGTTCCTGGCCGCCGGTAGTGCCTGCTCGGTAGCCGCCCACGCGTGTGCCAACGACAGCCCCATCCCACGCGAGCACGGTCAAGTTGCCCTGCCGCTCCGCGTAATCAACCACTCTTGGATGATCGTTGAGGCCCGAGTACATCAATGCGAAACACTGGGCATTGCGATTGCCCCGTAGCCCATCGAGCAGCACCTCGTTTAAATGATCATCTAAAAACGAGTAACCACACACAACGAGTCTTGGTGCGTCCTTCCCATGGAAGAACGCCCGGAGTCGGTCTAGCATGGCAAGGTATGGCATCCGGCGGCTTTGATCATATTTGAGATGCGACGGGAAGATCATCACTTTACCAGCCGCCGCTTCGCGAGTCACGCGAACAACACGAGTCACTCGATTTCCGCCCACCGTGTCTTCGCTCTTCTCCCAATTAATTGAGCCATGGAGTTTCCACAGGCGCGTCCATCGCGATGGAATCGCGTCATGTTCAATCGAGGCAAGGTCAAACCATGGTTCCCGAGAACCCACGAAGCCGTCGAAATGAGGGAGTGGGTGCTGTTCCAACGCCTGTTCAAAAAGAAGATCGTAGTTGGGAGTGAAGATCTCCGCAGGCGAATTCCGGTGAACGCCGCCAATCCATGAAGCGAATCGGTTGTACGAGTTGCGGTATGTGGGCAATGGCTTGCGCATTTCTGCGGAAATCAATGCGCAAACCTTATCGTCGAGTTCTCTCATTTCCTGCTTGGTCATCCCCAAGATCTGCGCAGTACCGCGGCGGCTCGAAAGTGTTCGAAGTTCCGTCAGCACATCTTCAACCGTTGGATCTTGACTGTCTGACGGCTTGCATTCAGCACACAGCGAGTCCCAACTAGCTTTCAACTTTGAAGTGGGGCCTGCCGCACTGTCAGCAGCTTGGAGCCCTGCCGCAATCCGCTTGGTCAATTCGATGATGGCCGGGATGAGTACGACGCTCTTCCTTCCCTCGGCGTCATATACGCCGAGTGGACACCCTGCTCCAAGAAGGCAGCCAATGCGCTGCTTATCATCCTGAAGAACCTGTCTCAGGTTCCTGGCTTGCTGGGCGGCGTCGTGAACTGGAAGTAGCGATTTGACGCTTGTCGTCGCCTCTGCAGGGGCGGTCGGCGTAGCTGCGTCGGTTGCTTTGGACACGGTCACAGGAATTCGCTCTCTCTTTTCTGATTGTTTGAAGAAGCATCTGTTCGTTGTCGACGCAGATTCCGTGGCCCGACTGTATCTCTATCGTGCAGAGTGATGTAGGGGGCGTGCTCGCCAGCAAGATGTTGCTGCTCAGACTGTTGCTGGGGATACAACGAGAACCGAATCGGCTTCCGATTATGGGCTTCGGCTTTTTCGGAGGGCAGCCTCCCCCCGATAGGAATAGCGGCACGGCACTGAACTTCCGCCGTAGTGTTGCCAACGCCGAAGGTTTTGGCGGGGATGAGCTGACTGGCAGTACCACAACGAACATGTACACCACGGCCAGTCCTCAACCGACGGGAATCGCTGCACTGCCGCCGCCCACTTCGCCAGAGGACCGACAGCAAAGGGCGCAGAGCGTCAACTCATCAATGCGAGGAGCGGTCGTTCGTGAGGGTCGGGTAGCTGGTCAACTCCAACTGACCGGTTTGGGTTGCACAGCGGACCAACTCTCATGCCAAGCGTGAAGGGCGGCTTTCACAAGCGGCGGTCGGGCAGCTCTGAAATTTCTAGTTCCGCAGACAGTCTGAAGTGGTCGGTCACAACGTCGCGGCGGATGTCCGCTGATGGCCGATCTGAGTCACAGAACGACGCGCCGCCAGTGGCAGCTTTCGCTGCACTGCCGACGCCCGGTTCTTCGCGGAGGCCGGCGGCAACGGGCGCGCGGAAGACTTTCGCAAAACAAAATGGTGTGGATCTGATGATGGTTTCGCGGACAAGGTTCGCAGGAGTTGGCCTGCGAACGTGTGCAAGGCGCTCAATGCGCATGCGTCAGCCGCTGAGATGCATGCCAACCGAGCAGCCGCGCCTCGATGCCCTCGATCAACTGGAACAGCACCACGCCGAGCAGGCACAGCAGTCCGAGGGCCACGAACACCGTGGGCGTGTCGAAGCTGCCCTGCGCCACCAGGATCACATGGCCCAGGCCCGACTCGCCGGCTACGAACTCGCCCACGATGGTGCCGATCAGCGCGAAGGACACGCCAACTTTCATGCCCGCGAAAATGCTGGGCAGCGCATTTGGAAATCGGATTTTCCACAGCATGGTGGCGCGCGAGGCACGGTTGACGCGCGCCATGTCCAGCATGTCCGGATCGGTCGAGCGCAGACCCAGCACACTGTCGATCAGGATCGGGAAGATCGCGATCAGCATCGCGATCGCCACCTTGGGCAGGCTGCCCGTGCCCATCCAAATGACGAACAGCGGCGCCAGCGCCACTTTGGGAACGGCGTTCATCGCGATCAGCAACGAGTACAACGTGCGGTCCAGGAAGCGCGAGTAGACGATGCCGATGGCCGCCGCCACGCCCAGCACGATGGCCAGCGCGAAGCCGTACAGAGTGGTACGCAGCGTGCTCCAGCTTTCCTGTAGCAGGTAGGCCGGTTGTTCCAGGAACTGGTGGAAAACCTTGGTCGGCGCCGGCAACAGGAACTCGCGCACGCCGAAGCTGCGTACACCGAGTTCCCAGAGCGCCAGCAACACGGCAACCGTCAGAATCGCCTGCCAGCTGCGCTGCGTATGGGCCCATATGCTTTTCATCGTGATTCCTCGTGTCAGTAGGCGCCGAGCTGGCGGAAAGTTTCGCGGATACGGCCGACGTAGCGACCGAACTCGGGCGTCTCACGCACTTCGAGGCCGCGCGGGCGCTCTAGTTCGATCTCCAGAATGTCGGCGATGCGGCCCGGCCCGCGGGCCATCATGACCACGCGGCTGCCGAGGTAGACGGCCTCGGAAATCGAGTGCGTGATGAAAACCACGGTCTTGCCGGTCTCCATCCAGGTGCGCTGCAGTTCGGCGTTCAGCGCATCGCGTGTGAACGGGTCGAGCGCGCCGAAGGGCTCGTCCATGAGCAGCAGCTGCGGGTCCAGCAGCAGCGCGCGGCAGATCGACACGCGCTGGCGCATGCCGCCCGAAAGTTCGCGCGGGTAGCGGTCCAGGAAGTCAGTCAACCCGAACAGCGCCAGCAGTTCCTTGGCGCGCTCCACGTAGGCCTTGGGTTTGAGCCCATGGAACTCGGCCGCGGCCAGCACGTTGTGCAACACGTCGCGCCACTCCATGAGCAGGTCGCGCTGGAACACCACGCCCATGTTCTCTGGTGGCGCATTGATGGTCTGGCGACCCAGTTCGAGCCGGCCGCTGGAGATGGGCTCCAGCCCGGCCAGGCAGCGCATCAGCGTGCTCTTGCCGCAGCCGCTGGGGCCTACAACCGAGACGAACTCGCCGCGCTGCACGCGCAGGTTCACGTCCTGCAGCGCGGTGACGGGCCGGCGGCCCGTGGTGTAGACCTTGTTCAGGCCTTCGATCTCCAGCAGCGCGGTGTCCTGGGCGGCATTGGGCATCTGGCCCTCAGGCGGAAAGTAGCGCATTGGTGTAGTAGTCCGAAGGTTTGTGGCCGGCCTTGATCTGGCCAGTCTGCTCCAACGAGCGGATCGCTGCATTCCAGTCGCCGTCGGTCTGCTGGCCGAACGGCAGGCCCTTGGCAGACGGGCTCTCGAAGAACGGGCGGTAGGCCTCGATCTGGCCCTTGAGCACGTCGGCGTCCAGCCTGGCATTGGGCCGCTGCGCGATGACCGCAGCGACGGCCTCGTCCACATGGCCGTCGTAGACGTAGTGCCAGGCGCGCACCTGCACGCGCGCCAGCCGGGCCAGCGCATCCTTCTTCGCCGCCAGGTTCGTGGGGGTGGTGGCCAGCCCATAGCTCGGGAAGTTGATGCCGCTGTCGGCCAAAAGGATGGCACTGGCCTGGCGGGTCTTGCGCACCATAGGCTGGCCGAACGGCGCCTGCGACAGGAAGCCGTCCGAGTTGCCCGACACGTAGGTGGAGATCATGGCGCTTGGCGCGACCATGACCAGCTCCAGCTGGCTGCGGCTCATGCCGTTGGCCTTGAGAAAGGGGTCGATGAAGGGTGCCCAAGGGCTTGTCGTGAAGCACACCAGCTTCTTGCTGGCCAGGTCCTGCGGGCGCTTGACGCCCTGGCCGCCGTCGGTCATGACCGCCAGGTCTCCGGTGCGGGAGAAGCCGGCGATGGACACCAGGTCCAGGCCGTTCTCCTTGGCCACGGCCATGGTGCCCAGCGCCACCTGGCCGACATCGACCTGGCCCGCGGCCAGCAGCTGCAGCGTGTTGATGGTGCCGGTTCCGTCCTGCACCTCCACCTCCAGGCCCTGTTCCTTGAACCAGTTCTTTTGCTGCGCCAGGTGCATGGCGCCGTGCAAGCCCCAGGGCGAGAAGTCCATGCGGACCCTCAGCTTGGCGGGCGCCTGCGCGGCCGCGCGGTGCATGGTGAGTCCAAGAACAGGCAGGGCAACCACCGAGGCCAGGCCTCGGGTCAGGGTACGTCGTTTCATGGCATTCCTCTGGAGTGGGGTGGAGATGGGGCGAAGTGGAGGTGCAGGTGGAATCAGGGCGCCGCGCGCAGCGCTGCGGTCTTCTCGCGGTCGATCTTTCCGGTACGCGGATCGGCCACGGCGCGGTAGTGCTCGCGCACGAAAGCGGCGGACAGCTTGTGGTCCCAGACGTCCTGCTCGAGCTCCTCGAACTGGCGCGCCAGCGGATCGCCGAAGCCACCACCGCCGGGCTGGATGTGCGTGACCAGGTCGTTGCGTGCAATCTGCCGGCCCACCTTGCTGGGCAAGGCCTGAACCGAACCCGCGTGCTCGAGCAGGTTCTGTGCCGGCTGCGCGGGCAGGCCGCCCTGCAGGCCGTAGGGACGGAACTTCATGCGGTCGGCGCGCAGCTGCAGCAGCACGTCGTCCCCGAGGACGCGGTAGCTGCGCCGGATGCCCAGGCCGCCGCGGTAGCGGCCAGCGCCGCAGGTGTCGGCCGCCAGTTCATAGGCCTCCACGCGCACGGGATGCTGGGCTTCCAACGTTTCCACAGGCGTGTTCGACAGGTTCTGCGATGCATTGGTGATGGCCTCGATGCCATCGCTCTTGGGCCGGCCGCCCCAGGCGCCGCAGATCATGTCGACGATGATGTAGCCCTCTCCGCTGTCCTTCTTGCCGGACAGGCAGACCACGGTATTGCCGCCCTCGCCCGCCGCAGGCACATGGTCCGGCACCACCTGGGCCAGGGCGCCCAGCATGGCGTCGAACACGCGGTAGCCGGTCAGCGCACGTGCGGCCACCGCCGCTGGCGACACCGGATTCAGCACGGTGCCCTCGGGCACCGTGACCTCGATGCAGCGGAACACGCCCGCGTTGTTGGGCACGTCGCCCTTGAGCGCGCAGCGCACGCTGAGATAGGTGCAGGACTTGGTGTACGACAGCGTGGAGTTGATGGCCGCACGCACCTGCGGCGACGAGCCGGTGTAGTCCACGCTGACGTGGTCCTCGTGCACCGTCACGGCCACACGGATCGGGATCGGCGCGTCGGACAGGCCGTCGTCGTCGATGAAGTCCTCAAACGTGAAGGTGCCTTTGGGCCAGCGGCGAATCTCGTCGCGCGTGAGCCGCTCGGCGTAGTCCAGCAACTCGGCAAAGTAGCTGCGCGCGGCTTCGCGGCCGTAGCGGTCCAGTAGCTTGCCGAGTTCGCGTACGCCGACTGCGCACGCGGCGTACTGCGCGCGCAGGTCACCCAGCACGCGGTCGGGCACGCGCACGTTCTGCGCGATCACGCGCTCGATGGTCTCGTTGACCTGGCCAGCCTCGTACAGCTTGAGCACCGGGATGCGCAGGCCTTCCTGGTAGATCTCGGTGGAGTCGCTGGCGTTGGAGCCCGGCACCCGGCCGCCGACATCGGTGTGGTGGCAGATCACCACGCAGAAGCCTTCGATCTCGCCCTGGTAGAAGAAGGGCACGAACATGAAGATGTCCGGCAGGTGCATGCCGCCCTGGTAGGGGTCGTTGACGATCACGGCGTCGCCGGGCTGCAGGCTGTCGCCGTAGCGCTTGCGCACCTCGGCCATGGCCTCGGGGATCGCGCCCAGGTGCAGCGCGATGGTCTTGGCCTGCGCGATCATCTGGCCATGGCGGTCGCAGATCGCGGCGGAGTAGTCCATCACGTCCTTGACGATCTCCGAGCGAGCGGTGCGCAATACGGTGTAGGCCACCTCGTCGACGATGGAGTCCATCGCGTTCTTGACGACGGCAAAGGTGATGGGGTCGATGGCGCGGCTCATGCGGATGCCTCTTCGATGTCGATGATGATGTTCCCGATGCCGTCCGCGTGCGCGAAGCAGCCGGGGGGGACGACGATGGTGGTGTCGTAGGACTCGATGATCAGCGGGCCAGCCAGCCGCTGCACGCCGACGCCAGCGCGCGGCATGACGCGGGTGGTGCGCGAGGGTTCACCCGGCGCGAAGCTGACCTGGCGCTCGCCTTCCGTGCCCTGCAGCGCGCTGGTGTCGACGCGGCACTGGCCGAAGTCCAGCCGGTGCGGGCTGGTGCCATGCGCGCTGATGCGCAGGTTGACGAGTTCCAGCGGCTCGTCGCTGCTGTAGCCGAAGGTCTGCTGGTACAGCGCGTGGAAGTCCTGGGCCAGTTGGGCCAGCACGCCGTCGTCGATGGTGGCGCTGCGCAGCGGCACCGTGAGCTCTGAGCTCTGGCCCAGGTAGCGCACGTCGGCGTAGTGCGACACGCGCGCGGCCGGCCCGCTGTAGCCCTCGCCGGCCAGCACGGTGTAGCCCTGGTCCTCGAGCGCACCGAGGATGCGCGCGAGGTCCTGGTGCACACAGGCGCCGAGCGGGCGCAGCACGGCCTTGACGAAGTTGTGTTCGGCGTCGGCCGACAGCATGCCCGCCGAGCAGAACACGCCGGCCATGATGGGCGCGAGCACACGCCGGATGCCCAGGATGCGCGCGACGGCCACGGCGTGCAGCGGACCACCGCCACCAAAGGCGATCATGGACATGTCGCGTGGGTCCAGCCCACGCTCGACCGTGACGGCACGGATGGCACGCGCCATGTTCACGTTGGCGAGATGGCGGATGCCGTGGGCGGCCGCCAGCGTGTCCATTGTCAAAGGGCTGCCCACGTGCCTGTCGATCGCTTGCGCCGACAGCGCGGGATTGACGGGCAGGCTGCCGCCGGCCAGGGCCTGCGGGTTCAGATAGCCCAACGCCATGTTGGCGTCGGTGACGGTCGGGCGGTCGTTGCCCTTGCCGTAGCAGGCCGGGCCGGGCGATGCGCCGGCCGACTCGGGGCCCACGCACAAGAGGCCGCCGGCATCGATCCAGGCGATGGAGCCGCCACCGGCGCCGACCTCGGCAATGTCGATGGCCGGCACCTTGAGCACGTAGCCGCCGCCCTTGACGAAGCGGCTCGGCGCACTGATGCCGTCGCGGAACTCGTACTCGTTGGTCAGTGAGGGCTGGCCGTTGACGACGATGGCCGCCTTGGCCGTGGTGCCGCCCATATCGAAGACGATCATGTCGTCGTTGCCGCCGAGCGCGCCGATGCGAGCCGCGCCGGCCACGCCGCCGGCCGGGCCAGAGGCCACGGCGAACACCGGCTTATCGCTGGCTGCGGCGATGCCCATCATGCCGCCGTTGGAGGCCATGACCTGCAGCGAGGCCGTGACGCCCATGGCCTGCAAGTCTTCACGCAGCCGCGCAAGGTAGGTGCGCATCGCCGGCAGGATGTAGGCATTGACCACCGTGGTACTGGTGCGCTCGTACTCCTTGATCTCGGGCAGCACCTCGCACGAAACGCTGAACAAAACGCTGGGAAAGCGCTTTTGCAGCACGGCCTTGGCCTGCAGTTCGTGCGCGGGGTTGATGTAGCTGTTGATGAAGCAGATCGCGATCGCGGTGACGCCCTCGGCCACGAGTTCGCTGGTCTCCTCCACGAGTTGGTTCACGTCCAGCGCCGTCACCACGCTGCCGTCGGCCGCGATGCGCTCGCGGATGCCGCGGCGCCAGCGGCGCGTGGCCAGCGGCTGCGGCTTCTTCCACGCCAGGTCGAACATGGTCGGCGTGCGGATGCGACCGATCTCCAGCACATCGCGAAAGCCCTCGGTCGTCAGCACGCCCGTGTTGGCACCGACCTTCTGCAAGATGGTGTTGGACGCGGTGGTCGTGCCATGCACGATTTCCGTGATGTCCTCGGGCCGGATACCGGCCTGGTCGATCAGCGACTGCAGGCCCTGCACGATCGCGCGACCCAGGCTGTTTGGGGTGGTCGAGGTCTTGTTGACGAACAGGCGCCCGTCGGGCATCGCGAGCACGATGTCGGTGAACGTTCCACCGATGTCGCACCCTACGCGTGCGCCCTTGCTCTGGTTTGGTGCAGTGGCCATGTGGTTCCGCTGTGGGTTGGTTGAAAATGCGTTCGAAGTCTTTAACTAACTAACTGGCTAGTCAAATTACGTGCCAATGTACGAGCCGTTTTATGGCGCTGTCAATAGTGATTTCGGCAGGGCCGAGGTCGCAATTTCAACCACGTGCTTGGTAGACTGACCCGGCGCCAAGCGAGCTTCCGACCAACACAACCATGACCCAGACACCGGACCCCGAACGCAAGCCGAAGCCGCGCAATGCGGTGGCGACGCGGGACAAGATCCTCAAGATGGCGAGCCGCGAGTTCGCAGCGCACGGGTTCGAAGGAACCCGGATCGACGCAATCGTGGCGCGCTGCAAGATCAGCAAGAACCTCATCTACCACTACTTCGACAGCAAGGAGGCGCTGTTCATCGAAGTCATGGAACATGCCTACGGCGCCATGCGAGAACGGCAGAGCGAACTGCACCGTTCAGGAGACCCGGTGCAGGACATGCGCGATCTTGTGGAGAAAACTGTTCAGCACTTCATCGACCAGCCCGACTTCCTGCAGCTGCTGGCCAACGAGAACCTGCACAAAGCCAAACACATCCGCAAATCCAAAGTGATCTCGGAGATGTTCAACCCGCTGCGCAAGGCGTTGTCGGAGATCCTGGAGGATGGCAAGACACAAGGCGTCTTCAGACAGGACGCCGACTGGGTGGACCTGTATGTGTCCATCTCGGGAATTGGCTCGTACTTCCTGACCAACCGCTACACGCTGTCCTATGTACTGGGTGTCGATCTGGGGTCAGCCGACCGCCTGAAGGCGCGGCTGAAGCACGCATCTGACGTGGTCATGAGCTATCTCTGTGATCGCCGCCACGAGCTTGCAGCTGGTTGATGCTGCGTTGAAGCTCAACCTCGGGAGATGACTCCGCACACAAGGGCCGCGTCGGACCACTTGGTCCGCCGTGTAGCGTGACCTGCGGCGGGCTGCTCTGCGTCCGAAGCTGCCATGTGCGGCAGCGATTTGAACGACAGCAACGGGCGCGTTGCTGCCAGTGTGGGCTCGGCTGCCAGCCACAGGGCATCGATGCGGATCATCGAAGCAGCTACCGCATCCAGGCCGCGCACTCGCTGGCTGCACTGCCGGCCACGTCACCGTGACGGTCGTCGCGTCGCGCTGCCGTTCGATGCGGATGTCGGCTGCGACGGGCGAGGCCAGTGGCGGAATCAGCAAAGGCGAAAACTTGGGCGTAGGCGTCGTCCCCTGGCTGACCGTCTATGGCTCGCTCGCTGCGGTGCCCAGCACCATCTGCGCACCGACCTCGGCCTCCTTGACCCATCAACGGACAAGGTTTGCGTTAATGCCATTCGCCATGGTCACTGACGCCGACGACACGCCAGGCTGGCAGCACGCAGCCACGATTGCGCTTTGAACTCAGCGCTGTGAATTCGCCGACGACGCCGGCCTTCACTGATGGCTACAGTAGTGTCCATTTCTCTACCAAGAATTGGGTGGAGAAGAGCATCCTTTGCTTTGAACAGTAATCAAGGTGGGCCGACTGGACGCTCACTTGCCGTTAGCTGGAGATCGAGGCGTGCAGCACCTCTGGTCAACCCTGAAACCCGCTGCCACGAGGTCACCGCGGTTCGATGCCACAACTGGCTTGGAGGCGGGCCGTCGCCACACAACGGGAATGATCCGCTCGTCGCATTCCTCCTTCAAATGGTGGAAGGAAAGCGCCTTGACCGGCCTGGTGCCGCGGTTACATTTGCTTTCGACACCTCGCCTGGACATAGCGAGGCGTGGGGTTCATTCGCCGTCGCATCCTCCTGCCCATGCACTCCGACCGCGCGAGCTCATCGTCGTTTCACATTAAAGGATTTTCATGTTTTTGCGCACCTGCGCGTTGATGTTATGCGGCGTGGCCGCGGCACAGTCGGTCTATGCGCTGACCATCGACACCATCAACGTCAGCACCGTGAATGGCTACGGCGACACCCACAGTCCCACCGAATACCCCGGCTACGACCGCTTCAGCATCCTCGGCGCCGCCTATACATACTCGCTCAGCGACGGTCAAGTGCGTCCCTTTGGCGCCGGATGGATTCCCTACACCAACGGGCATTTGGCAAGCGTCGCGGTGGAAAACGGTGTCGTCCGTTATGGGTTTGACCAAGTCTCCAACTGGGCTTGGGGACAGGGAACCATTTTCTACTCGGTGGGACAAGTGTGGTGCTCCTCGTGCGGAGAGACCGGGGCCGGCCTGTGGACGGAAGGCCGATTCGTTCCTGTGTCTCCGATCGTGCTGACCGCATCCCTTGGCTCTGCAACTGCCACACTCACCGGCACCGCCCGCATCGCCATGAATAACGCGAGCGGCAACTGGGGACTGCCGGAGAACTTCCTGCCGTTTTCGTCGCCGGAAGGAAGCGTGGTGAGCTATTCGGCCACCTACACGTTAACGGATGGCTCTACGTGGGACGCCGACGTTTTCGACAGACGGTTCACTTACAACATGATCGGCGCCATCGATCTTTTGATCGTGCCCATGCCCGTCCCCGAGCCCGGAACGTGGGCGTTGATGGTGCTGGGGTTGGGCGTCATCGGAGCCAACCGTCGGCGGTCGAAGCGGGCCGAACGCTAGGCATCGTACGACCGGTGGCCTTCAAACATCTTCCGACGAGATGCGAAGCCGAGCAAGGTCTGGGCGCCGCGGCCCGGCGCTTATGCTCAAGCCTTGGCAAGAGAAGCATCTCGCATCCGGCGCGCGGATCGCAGCATCTGCGTCATCGTGCGGCGTCTGCGGAAAGATGCACCACGCCCTTGACGTGCGAGATCCGCGTCGTGGTCTGGACGGCTCTACCGAAAGGAAAGGCTAGATGTCACCGGGCACCGCAGGATGTTGCCCTTTGAACGCGTTTCTCAGCCCTCGACAAAGGCTGCTCATCCATGCGCAGGTCACGGGAGTGTCTGCGCTGACGATTTACCTTCGCAAGGGCCGTGGCCATACCGGCTGTTTCAGCCCGGTAGCAACGGGCACCCCAAGCATAGGTGGCGTGTCGCCGTCTATTAGCTCATTGAACCGCCAAATTCTCGGGCCGTTCGAGCGAAGGTTGCTGGGATGACCGCAGCGCACCCCATCCCGGTCGTTCGAGCCACACTAGCGACAGAGACTTCCGTGACCACAAACTAGCAAAGACGACCTGCTCGCCTTTGTACCTTGCAACGGAGGGAACCGCTGCACTGCTGACGTTCAGGTTGATGAGGTGTACGACAGCCGAGGGCGCATTCCAGACGCAGATCACGGCACCGAAGCACCCGTTCAAGATCTCCCGAGCTCACTGTTCTCGATCATCCGGAGGTCGTGTCTTAGGCCATCTACGTGAACGTTTTTGCGACGATCCTTAGAGAGCTTGCCCGGTCGATCGCTGGAGCACCATGGCACATCGGTCACCAATCTGCAGATGAACCGATCGCCCAACACCCAAGTTGCGAAGCCCAACCGCGCAACGCACTGCGCATCGTCAGAGTCGTGAATGGACCTCGATGGCATAGCTTACGCGCCGGCAGTGCGGTTGGCCATCTGCCGATCAATCGTTCCTGTAGTCTGGCTCGTCATTGATCTCACGCTCCTGCACCTCCACGATTTCGTCGTTCATGCCGGCGGCCAAGAGTTCGCCCGTTCCAACAAGCTGCAAGCTGCTTTGCTCGCAAAAGAATCCGGCTGGAGAGAACGTCGTCTCGAACTCCTCCCATCCCGGCGTGATCTCGTCCTGGTCCTCGGTAAGTTCCTCGAAGTCCTTCTCGCCGCCCAGGTCCGCACTGCATTGGCAAGCTGGACACTCACAACTCCAATACTGGTTGTGCGTCCCTCGCATCTTTCGAAAGAAGTCCAGAGCCAGAAACGCCCCCCCCACAACCCAACGCCGCCAGCAAAACTCCGAGACCGTCAGAAGGCAACCCCGATATGCGTAGCGCCACGCTGCTTGCCGCGGTGTAAAAATTCAGTCGGCACAACGCGAACACATCCGTTGGCCAAAAAATCGAATGCGTTCGCTGATCCGTCAGACAGCATTGGAGCACGGCACTGAGAAACACGCCGGCGCAGCCGACGAACCACAATAGCGCACTGCATGAAATCCGTTCCACCCACCCCCTTGATTGCGGCTTTTGATGCGGTGGCAAGGTTGCGCAGTTTCAACAGGGCCGCAGACGAACTCTGCCTATCCCACAGCACGATCAGCCACCGCATACGAGAGTTGGAGAAGACCGTCGGCGTATCGCTGTTCGCCCGTACCACCCGGGTTGTCACATTGACCGCTGAAGGAGCACACCTGCATCGGCAGATCAAAGGGGCGCTGCACACGCTGGAGCAAGCCTTCGGCCCGCATGCGAGCAAGCAAAGTACGGTGCGTGTCAGCGCGCTGCCATCGTTTGCCCGCTTCCGGTTGATCCTGCTTTATCCCATCTGAGCTCGGATGTCCCCATCGAGATTCACCCGACCACGGATCTGGTCGACATAGAAAAGGGTGATGCCGACGTCGCAGTCCGTTTTGCTCACCATGCGCCGAACGCCCACTTCTGCGAGAGGTTGATGGACGACGAGTGGTTTCCGGTGGCCGCTCCGGGCTATCTCGAACGAATCGGAGCCTCCGCAGGACACGAGGCCTTCAGGCAGGCATCGCTGCTTGCGCACACGCGTCAGCCCTGGCAGCCATGGCTCGAAAAGGCCGGGCTGACGACACAGGCAGCGCGTCGGACCATGACATTCTCCGACACCGGCTTCATGCTCGATGCCGCGCTCAGGCTGCAGGGCATCGCGCTTGGGCGGCGTTCACTGGTCCACGACTTGCTCCGCACCGGCGCCCTGGTCCGTGTTTCGGAGATCTCGCTTCACTGCGAACAGTCCTACTATCTCCTGGCAACCGAGCGCGCAGCCATCGCACCCCATGGCCGCACAGTGATCAGATGGATACAAGCGCTCTGCGCCGGCAGCCAGGTCCAGGCCTAGTGCAGCAGCGTGAGCACGATCCCCAGAAGCACTCCGCCGATGGCCAGCATTTTCTGAGGGATGAAGCGCTCGCGAAACAGCAAGGCGCTGAGCGCGAACACCATCACCAGGTTCGTCCTGCGCAGCACCGAGATGACCGAGATCAGAGCCCCGTCGATCTGCACTGCAGTGAGATAGATGGTGAGCGTCCAGTCATCCCATCTTGACCGGCCGCACGCAGCTCATCTGGACTGCAGCTGCGCTCCGACGTAGGCCACGCACTCCACGAGGTTGAGGCAG
>NZ_LMNA01000015.1 GCF_001422445.1 Pseudorhodoferax sp. Leaf274 | reverse complement strand
GCAGCACTACAACTTCCATCGGCCGCACTCCGCCGTCTCGCACCAACCTCCCGCCTCCAGACTCGGCTTTGACGGGAACAACGTCCTGAGAAACTACACCTAGAAAGTGGAGTTCCTGTCGTTCCGCTCATGAATGGATGGCGCACCGAGGGAACTACGAGGCAATTGCAAGAAGCCGTGGTGTGTCAGGTGTGACGGTGGGCATAAGAATGGAGAAACTTGGACTCCCTTCGTTGGATGCCTACTGCTTCTCGCTGCTCGAGCGAACATTGATGACGCTCAAGAACGGTCAAAATCCCAGAAGCTCCTTGGCATCGTTTGGCGATGATGGTGACAGGATCAAGGCTTCGCTAGATGTTTTGCAAAGGCATGGGACACTGAGTGATTGGGCTGAATACTCATTATCCGGCTGACGCACAACTCCGAAGTTCGCGGAGATCATGCAGTCCGCATTTGATAGAACTACCTGTTTTTCTTCCCCGAATTGAAGCTCGATGCTTGCCGACCGCCCGAATGCTTGAATCCCCCAACTCAACTCTTCTCCGCTACTAAATACCTTTTTGACCGTGGAGAGAGCTTGCCCCTCAGATGTGTTCAAAAAAGCCAGAAGCATTGAGGGGACGAAATGGAGGAAAGAAGTTTTGTTCGAGGCGATCAGCTCAGCAAGATATCGGGGATCCCGGTGCCCATCCGGTTTAGCCACCAGAAGTATCCCACCGTAAGAGAGTGGCCAAAAAATTTCCCAAACCGATACGTCGAACGATATAGGGGTTTTATGGAGAACAACGTCCCCAGTATCAAGGCCGTATTCATCCTGCATCCACTGAATTCGGTTTATTATCGCTGAATGCTGTACTTCAACCCCTTTTGGACGTCCTGATGAGCCAGAGGTATAGATTACATATGCGAGATCGGACGCCTTAGTAGCGGGCTCGGGATTCTCGGCCGAATGTTCTGCGAACCAGCCGTCTTCCACGCAGAGTGAACTTCTCCTGGCGGGAGCTGGGAGTCGGGAAATCTGATAGCTATCGGTGAGGATGAGAGAGGGGCGTGAATCCTCAACCATATAGAGAAGTCTCTCCTCCGGTGTCTCTGTATCCAATGGAAGGTAGGCCGAACCAGCCTTGAGAATTCCCAGCAAAGTGACTACCATTTGCGGGCCTCGACTCATATAGACCGCAATTAGGGACCCGGACCGCACTCCTAAAAGACGGAGTTTAAGGGCCATGATATTCGCACATCTGTTAAGCTCGCCATAGCTCAGGTCCCGGCTTTCGAATCTTAAGGCGATTCTTTCCGGAGAGCGGGCAGTTTGTTCCTCAAACAAGGTATGTAGTCCCGACACGAATGGGTACAGGGTTTGAGTATTGTTCCACTCGGTCAAAGTGGCAATTTCTTCAATCGCCAAGTCCGACTTGTAAAGCGATGGTGTGCGCTCAACTTCTAAGGGCTCACATAATATGGTGGTGAATACTTCGCAAATTCTTTTTACCAAATCCACTCCGATTAACTTGCTGTCATGGTGGAATTCCAATGATAAGTAGCTACCATTTTTCAGGACATTCAGCTCCAACGCCGTTTTGGAGTCTATGCCGATGTGCCGATAGCCCAATCTGTGGCTACTCAACGAAAACCCCTTTTCGTCGAGTGATTGAAAATTCAATAATATGGAGGGAAGTGGCAGAAATGATTCGACGTTGTCGCTTGATGTGCAGTTCTTTAGATCATTTATATCATAATCTCTATGGCGAAGAAGATTGAATAGATTTAGCCTAACTGATTCTAATGTTTCTCGTGCTCTAGCCTTCGGCGCGAGTTTTATTCGAAGTACTTTTACTTCTGCAAAATGCCCGACACTTTGCATGTCGGATTTACGATTTCTGTTGGATACGGGAATTCCAATAAGAAAATCTGTTTCGCCAATGATGTCTCTAAGTGTGTGGCACAGAACTGTGGCCAACGTGGGGATATCGATTCGCCTTTCATCTGAATTGCTGGACTTATTCGAGTTTTTTAGCTCGATTCTGGTGGACCAGACGGAGAGTCCAATTTTGGTGGACGGGTTTGCCGTCGCGGATGACACGGGAAAGCGGGGCCGCGCAGGGGGATTCGACAGGTTCTTCTGCCAAAAAACCTGATCTAGTTGAAAGCGTGTATTTTCCTTTTTGTATTGGCGCGATGGTGAAATGGCGGTGGAGGTGGGCGAGGTTCGATGGCTTTCATTGTCTGTCTCGAATGAGAAATTTCTCTGGGTGAGAGAGCTCAGTAAATCAGTGGCAATTATGCCAGTGACACGCCATCGCACACTATATGGTGAGCTGAAAAAACGATAGCTGAAGACTTTCCATTCTCGTCTTTCAGATTCAAAGCCCTGAAAAGACCGGGTGTAGTCAATATAAAGGGTTTTGCAAGAAATTCTGAGATTTCATTCTTGTTTTGTTGGGGGGAGTGCAGGATTTCCATGGCTATCTCAGCATACACATGCTCCATGAGTTGGCCATTTTTAATCTCGAATGCGGTCCGCAGCGATGAGTGTTTTCTGCAGAGCGTTGAAAAAGCTCGCTCAATAGCTGAATCTCCTATATCTCCATATTCTGCGACGGGTAGTTCAAGCCACATGTTGTACGCGGAGCTGTTGGGGTTGGCAGCCTGGAAGTAGAAAAGCTGCTGCTTTGATTTCGAGGCAATAAATACCTCCATAACCGAGACATCCGGCGTTTTTTTGCTGTTCAATTTGCTACTCCAATACTGTCGCGGCAACTCACTCTTGTCTGGAATTGCCTAGTTAAAAATGGATTGGTCTTTAAGGGGGGATGAGGTCGCAGCTCTTCTTTTTTGAATCAAGAAGCTCAATGCGGCTTGCAGTTTTCGCGCATGTGCTGTTTCTTTTGGCGATCATCCTTGACTATAAGGAGCGAAGAAACCTGCGTAAAGCTATTGCGGCGATGACGTTGCGATACAAGGCGTCGCAGACTCTCTATCTGCGCCGAAACAACAGGAGCCGGACTCAGATACTTCATCACACGCTGCCTTTACTGTCATCACACTCTATATTTTCTGACGTGTTCGGGTGCAATAACAGTTTCTCCCTGATCACGCTTAAAATCCACAATGAGTACGATGCGCGTTGTCGCTCCTCGATTCCAAGCCTCGTGTTCAACGGTATCGTCGAACACGAAACATGAACCAGGTGTCCACCCTCTCTCCTGGGCCCCCACCCGGAGAGCGCAATCGTCATTCGTAACGAGTCCTAGATGACAGCGCAATACCTGTGATGTGTACCCCTTGTGAGGGGTGATATGTGTTCCTGGTGCCATAGAAGAGAAGCCTGCGCTTACCATTCCCGGAACAGATTCCACCAGTTTGGTGGTCTGCGGGCACAGCGCGCAATTTTCGCTGATTTTCTCTCCGAAATTGTAAAGGCCAAAAACGGTCCATTTGCCGCTGTAAATGTCTCGTTCGGGCCATTGCGCAAAGTAATTGGATTTCAGAGAGATTATCTCCTGGAATGCCTTGCGCCATCCACTTTGAAGTGGTTTTAGAAATTGGTAATGCGACGAATCAACGAACATATGAACTCCAAGGCGGGGCCTCGAGGAAAAATATATAAGCGACAGGACGGGGCCGAGGAATCGTAGGGTTATGTCAAAAATGCCTCTATCGCGCGGTATGTCAGGTTCTTGTATTGAAATGAGAACAAGTGCCAAAAGCCTAGATGGCGTTGGGTCATGATCAGCCCCACTGTTTTGAAAGTCGGATGAAGCCACCAGTGCGTTCCGGCGATTCCTCCCCACTGCAGTTCGCCTTTGGAGAGGGGGTGTTCTATCGAAGAGGGCTGCACGGTCAGCGCCCCGCCGAAGCTGAAGGTTTTCCCTGAGGCAGGTCTTGTGGCGGGGTAGCGCACCATGCTGGCGGGTACCTGGCTCGTCAGGAGGAGTTCCAGACTTTCGGGGCGCAGCAAGGCGTGTTCGCCGGGAAGCAGGGCGCGCAAGAGTTGAAGCATGTCGGCGGTGGTACTGAAAAGACCTCCGCCGGGTGATATCAAGGGGCGCACATCATTGGTCGTGTATATCGACTCGAGTTCGGTCGCACGCGTCAGCCCTCCCTTCAGCGGGTGGTCCGGTTGAGCAGGTTCATACAGGCCCGCAAGGCGCGGTAGTTTCTGCGGAGGCAGGCGGAAGACGCTGTCGCGCATCGCCAGCGGATCGAACACCGTCTGTTGCAGGAAATCTTCCACACGGGCGCCGCTTATTACTTCGATCACACGGCCGAGCACGTCGGTCGCCATCGAGTACTCCCATCCTTCGCCGGGATGGAACAGGAGAGGCAGGGCGGCAAGGCGATCGATGCTCTCCTCGAGCGCGATGGCCGGGTCCAGAATCCGCTCCCGCTGATAGGCCTGTGCGAGGAGCGAGCCGGGATGCGTACCGGCATAGACGAGGCCGGCAGTGTGGGTGAGCAGATGTCTGAGGGTGGGAGGCTGGCGGGCCGCTTCCGTGTCGTCCAACGACAGTGCGGTTTTCCGGAGCACTCGCATGCGGGAGAACGCCGGCAAGTAGTGCGCCACGGGGTCGTCAAGGCGGCAATGCCCCTTCTCGAGGAGCAGCAGAAGGCCGCAAGTCGTGACCAGTTTGGTGTTCGAGAACACGCGGTAGATCTGGTCGTGACGTAGCGGTATGCGCTCCTCGAGGTCCGCCCAGCCGTAGACGTCTTCCTCCAGCACACGATTCGCCGTCGCGATCACTGCCGCCGCGCCGGGGATGACCTGAGCGTCGACGAACCGCCGCAACGCGGCCCGGGCATTGGAAAAATCGGGGGAAGGGGGCTGGCCGGCCGGCAAGGTCACACTGATAGACCCCCATCGACGACAAGCGTGTGTCCATTGACATAGCTGGCATCGTCGGACGCCAGGAAGCGAACGACTTTCGCCACTTCATGCGCATCCCCGAAGCGCCCGAATGGGATCATCTGGTCGCGGATCGTTTCCAGTTGCGAATGCACTTCGGTGTTGGCCCCCAGTTGCTGCAGAAGATCCGTTTTGATGAAACCAGGTGCCACTGCGTTGACCCTGATGTTGAAGGGCCCGAGCTCCCGTGCCAGCGAACGTGTCATTGCAATGACACCCGCCTTGGCCGCGCTGTAATTGGCCTGACCGGCATGGCCCCGAATTCCGCTGATCGAGGCGATGTTGACGATGACGCCTCGTTTCTTCGGGATCATGGTGCGCATCACTCCCCTGGTGCAATGGAACACGCCCCCGAGGTTGGTGCCGATGACCGATTCCCAGGCGGAGTCGGACATCAGCGGCAAAAGTCCGTCGCGGGTGATTCCCGCGTTGTTCACCAACACCTGGACCCAGAGGCCCATGTGCTTGATCTCGCGCAGCATGGCGTCGACTTCACCGGATGCGGACACGTCGGCGCGCATCGCCTCGGCGCGCACCCCGACGCGGCGCAGCGCATCGAGGGCTTCTTGCGCGGCACTCTCGTCCTTGGCGTAGTTCACCAGCACGGGAAGACCGAGGCCGGCGAGTTCGACGGCAATGGCGCGGCCGATCCCGCGGCTACCGCCTGTGACCAGAACGGCGGGCTCGCTCATGCCGTCCTCGCCGCCTGCATTCCCGACAGGCCGGGCACGATCGCATGGAAGCCCGCATCGACATGCACGATGTTGCCCGTGATTCCGCTTGCACGCGGCGACAACAGGAAGGCGGCCGTTTCGCCGACCTCCTCGATGGTCACGTTGCGTCTCAGAGGGGCGTCACGCGCGACGATCTCCGCGCTTGCAGCGAAGTTGGAAATCGCCAGGGAGGACGCTGTGCGGATCGGGCCCGCCGAAATCGCGTTGACTCGTACTTGTCGAGGGCCGACGCTTGCGGCCAGGTAGCGGACAGCCGATTCCAGTGCCGCCTTCGCCAGTCCCATCATGTTGTAGAAGGGGACCGCCTGCTTGGCCCCCAGGAAGCTAATGGTCACGATCGAGGCGCCCGGCGCGAGCATCGGCAGCGCCCGTTTCGTTGCCGCGACCAGGCTATAGGCCGAGATATCGTGTGCGACGCGAAAAGCCTCTCGGTCGGCGCTCTCGAGAAAATCTCCCGCCAGGCTGGCTAGCGGCGCGAAAGCGAGAGCATGGACCACACCGTCCAACGTCGGCCAGGTTCGGGCCAGGTCCTCGAAGGCCTCGGCGATCTGCGTGTCGTCGGCGACGTCGCAACGAACGAGCAATTCAGAGCCCAGTTCTGCCGCAATGGGTGCGATCCGTTCGCGAATCGCCTCGGTCTGGTACGAGAAAGCGAGCTCGGCGCCTTCTCGCTTGCAGGCCGCGGCGATGCCGTAGGCGATGGAACGTTTGTTGAGCAAGCCCATGATCAGGACTCGCCGACGATCCAGCATCTTCATCTGAGGCTCCTGTAGAGGTCATGCCGACTCGGGTGCGAGCGGCCAGTGCATGTAGTTGAGGAGGTTGAGCGATTCCAGGACCTTTTCAACGCGTGGGCCGGCCAATCCGATGTTCCGGATTGCAGGGACCAGGCGCCGGAAAAGGCTGCGGCGAAGCGCGTCGGCGACCGGCGAATTGCGTACCAGAGAGGCACATTCCTTGCGGCTGTGGCCCAGCGGTTCCCAGATGTCGTCGGCGCAAAGGTGCTCGTAGAGAACCACGATGCTCTCGCAGACGAATTCCTCCCGCATGCGCAGCTCCGCGCCGCTGAGTTCGGACGTGTACAAGCGCGTCAACGTGATGCTGCCGACCGCGAAATGACGTGCCTCATCCTGCTGGATGCGCGTGAGGAGGGACTTGACGAATTCATCGCGGCTGTAACCCACGATCGTCTGGAACAGGGACAACGCGATGCCCTCCACGAGGATTTGCATACCCAGGTTGGTGATATCCAGTTCCGAACTGCAGACGGTGTCGCGCAGGAGTGCATGCAGCGACTTGGACAAGGGATAGGCGATGCCGATCTTGTCATTGACGATGCGTGCGCACGCCTCGACGTGGCGTGCTTCGTCGAAGGCCTGGGCCGCTGCGCAAAGGCGTCCGCTGAGCTCGTGTTCTCCCTGCGCAAGCTTGGTGGCGCAGAGCAGCGCTCCCTGTTCTCCATGGAGGATCTGCGAAAGCGTCCAGGCCTGGAAGTGGCGTCGTGCCTCCACGCGGCGATCCGCATCCAGGCGATCCCAGAGCATGCTGCCGTAGATGATCAGCGTCGGATCGGGCAGGCGCAGAGGGTTGTCGTGATCGAGCTCGTGGCTCCAGTCATAGTCGTCGACGTCCCACTGCTGGGCCTTGGCTTTGCAGTACAACGCGTCCAAGGCGGGATCGTTCTGGCGGTATGAGGCCTGCATCCGCACGGCCACGTGCAAAGGCCAGTCGGTGGTGGGGGCTGGTGCCGATGACATCGGATTCTCCGGAGTGGGGCTAGGAGGCCGCAGCGGCGAAGCCGCGAACGTCGGCAATGGAGAGACCGGCAAAGCTGCCTGAACTCGAAGAAAAATAGAGCACAGCCTTGTCGGCCGACTTCTCGGCTGTCGCAGCGAACCGGTCGATGAAATTGATGAAGGGGTCGCATGCGAAGACGTGGCCGACGGCGCCGACATTTCGCGTGAACATGCGGTCGGGGGGAATTCCCAGAAGTTCGATCACGCGTTGCAACGCACTGAGATTTGCATTCATGGGCAGGACTGCGCCGACCTGTTCCATCGACCAGCCCGATTCGCGCACTACGCGCTCGATGAGGCCGTGCGCGATCACCGGGTAGTTCATGGCCAGCCGTTGTCCAAGCTGAGCGCTCTTCGCGGCGCCCTGGTAGTAGATGCTTTCCGTGCGGGTGACGATGTGGTGCACGCGGTTGTGGCCGTGTCCGCGCCGTACCCACAACGCGAGGGCACCATCGCTTTGTATGGCGTAGGTGCCGAGTCCGCGCCAGGACTCCAGGAATGACTTGTCGGCGCTGACGATCAGCACGTTCTGCCAAGCGGGGTTGCGCCAGAACAGGCTGCGCAGCAATTGCAGGGCGCAGACGATGGAGGCGCAGTTCTGTTGAGAAATGGAGAAACCGACAGCGCGCTTGAGGCCGAACTGCCGTTTCAATTCGGACGGGATGCTCGCGGGTGCAGCCAGCACGCTCGTCGGATTGGTGTGGCAGAAGAGCACCGCGTCTACGTCCGAGGCAACGAGCCCCGAGTTCTCGAGCAGCTGCCGCACGGCGCGCGCGGCCAGTGCGAGTACGGTCATATCGCCGCATGCGCGGTACCGCGCAAGCCCATTGGCGCGCATCCCGGGCAACAGCGCCTGTCCAGGCTCCCCGACCAGAGCCGCCCAGTCTTCCAGGCGGCGGCTGCGCTCCGGGAGAAAATATGCCGCGCCCGCAAGCCCGTATGAAGGCACATCCGCGCAGGCAGGTGCATTGCCCGCGGTTGCCGTGGCCTCGGCCTTGCTCAAGATGGGATCAGGACGCAGCATCCCAGCTCTCCGTTGTTTCCCGCCCCCCACAGCAATGCGGGGCCGGCGGCCGCTCCCTTCGCCTGCAGCCATTCGATCGCCATGATCGGGTCTGCTGCCGACGTCCCACGAGAACGGCCCGTCGGCCGGTTCAGGATCGCCGATGCGTGAATGCCAAGCGTTGAATGCACGCGTGCAGCCAGGGTTTCATCGGTGCCGCAGTTCAGGACACCCGCGAGCCGGTCCGCCGCGAGGCCGCATTCGCGCAGCGACGCCTCGATAAAATCGGCACATCGAACCGCAATGCCCGCCTTGGCCGCCTGGTTCCAGCTCTCGAAGGCGTTGGGCATGCCGTCGCAGTGCGCGAGCCGTGCATGCACCAACTGCAGGCTGCTTCCGGGAGACGGATCGCGGGTCAGCACCATCGCTGCTGCAGTGTCGCCGAAGCGCAAGCTGTCGGTACTTGGCTTCATGCTCGGAAAAACCAGTTTGTCGGAAGCGACCACCAGCGCGAGTTTGATCTGCTCCGGGCCGTGCAATAGCGCGAGCGCCAGATCCAATGCCGCGTAGGCCGACGTGTTGTGACACTGGGAGACCGAGAAGGCCCTTGCCTGTGCCAGTCCAAGCTCGTGCTGGAGTCGCCCGGCGGTGGACTCCGGGATGCGTGCATCGGGCGCCTCGTGGCAGTAGATCAGCGCCTGCACCTTCTGCTTTTCGACTGCCGGCGCCTGTTGCAACAACCGGCTCGCGGTCTGACAAGCGAGTGTGGCCGCGGATGCCTCGCGCCGACGGCGCAAGCCACGTGGCACGATGCATTCCGTATCGTCCCAACGTGCGGCCGCGGCTCGCACTCCAGGCGGCTCCTCGCTCGCGTCGTTGGCCGGAAATGCCATGCCCAACGCAACCCCCGCCCATACGGGAAGGGGCGGCATGACATTGCCGCGATGACTGATGGCTCGGGAGACGTGGGCCATGGTACAGCCTGTCCTATTGCCGGACTCTGACAAGCTTGCGCTGGACTAGACCGCTTCGCGCGCTCTCCCAGTTTTGATCGCGCGCGATGTGAATGATCTTGCGCGACAGCAAGGTGGCGTAGTCCGCAGGCACGCTGCGCTCGAAGTCGGCGCCCTCGCGGCTGTAGTTGATCTGGGCGCTCTCCTGGAGAACCCGGTCCTGCTCCAGCGTCTTGGGCTCATCGGCGCACCATTGCACGAAGTGTTCGTTGGAGCGCTGGCGCGTCAGCCATTCCACGCGGCAGGTGGTGTCCCCGGTGGGAACGATGTGCAGCACGTTGTAGAAATCGAAGTTCAGGCCACGCTGCAGCACGTAGATGCGATCGGGCAACTCGAAGTGAACGACGGAGTCGGCGGTTGGCGGAATCGGGTCCTGTTCATGCTCGGCGGGGGGATAGAAGATCACCATGCCCTCGTCACTCACCCGGACTTCGTAGTCGTATTCGCGAAAGCCGTTGATCCGGTTGAAGAAGTAGCCGGGGTGCGTTCCCTTGTGCGCGAAAGGGGGATGCGCGCCATCGAGCATGTTCTCCACGAACAACTCGGCGCTGCACTTCACTTCGACGACGCCCTGCTTCCACGCATATTCCTGCGCGCCGCGCAGCCTTGGAGGCGACCCCGGCGGCTCGGCGCTGCCCATCCACACCCAGACGTAGTGATCCTGCTCGGCGCTCGGGTAGGCGCGGACGCGGAAACCCTGTGGAATGGCGGTGCCGCAAGGTAGCGAGGGAACGTGAACACAACGGCCGGTGCCATCGTATTGCCATCCGTGATAAGGACATGCCAGGTTGCCGTCGGTGATTTTCCCCAGCGACAGCTGTACGCCGCGATGGCAGCAACGGTCTTCGAGAATGCTCGCCGTCCCGTCGGGATTGCGAAAGACGACCATGTCCTTGCCGAGCACTCGCAGGTGCCGCGGGCGGTCATTCAGTTGCGATGAAGCGCAGGCGACATACCAATTCTCCGGGGACATTCTTTACTCCTTGCTTGTACTCAATGGGATGCGAGGGTGGCGGCGCCTCGAAGCGCCTCGGGCGGGATGTGTTCCATGCGAAGCCATGCCGAGGGCGCCAGCGCGATCTCCGCGAGGGTGTAGTAGCCGTTGAACGCGATGGCACCCAACACGGCGCTGCGCAGCTCCGAGGCGGCCTGGCCGTCGAGGTGCTCGATGAGGCCGATCCAGGGATCGGCTCCGAAACAGTGACCGTATGTGGCCATCTTGTTGGGGCCCAGATAGCCCGGTGCCACCACGCGTTTGAGCGGCTGAAACAAGGCATCGTTGATGAACGGCAGAAAGGTCATCCGCGCCCCGTGGAGCGCCTGGTGTGCCTTGAGGGCCAGCGCAAAGTCGTTGAATGCGCTGTTCGGATGCGGGCCGGAGCACGTCGGACGAAGGCTGCGTTCCTCCGGCAATTCCAGAAACAGGCAGGTCACGCCGAATCCGGAACGCCCGATGACTGGATGGGCAAGATGCCACTGCAGGTTGTGCACGTCGACGTCCGCGATCGCGATGGCCAGGCGGCGGACTCTCGTGTGCGCCGTGAAGTGCCGCAGAGCGAAGCCCCAACCCGTGCACATGTACACGTTCGCGATGCCGGCGGGCCGCAGCCCCGCGATACGTTCGATCGTGGAGCAGAAAAGAGAGACATTGGCCGGTTCGACGTTGACGGCGCCCGACAGCACCGTGGAGCAGACGACCAGTGCCTCGGCTTCGAAGCCGGTGTTCTCGCGACAGAGATGGGCCTGCCTGCCGAGCAGCGAGGCCAATGCTTCGATGCGGTATTCCAACGCGTCGTCGGGGAAGAAGGGCGCACAGATGCGCCAATGCACGGCCGCATGCAGGCGTGCCGCACTGGACGAGCCGGAGGGGGATGCCATGGAACTCATGCAGGCCGCCGCCCGGCGCCGACCGAGGTGTCCCAGGCGGACGCATGCATCGGTCGGGCCTCCTGCGAGGCCGCGATGTCGAGCCAAAGCCGCACGTCCGGCGCTACGCGCATGCGACCCAGGGTGAAGTAGCCGTCGTACGCGACGGCACCGAGACTCACGACGTGCGCTTTTCCCTTGTTGCCGCACTGAAGCCACTCGAGCAGGCCGATCCAGGGGTCCGAGCCGAAGCAGTGGCCATAGACCGCATGGCGGTCCGGTCCGAGATCTTCCTTTCCGAGCAGACGTTCGGCCACGATGCGCAACTCCGGCGTAAGAAAAGGAAGAAAAGTGGGGGCGCATCCGTAAGTGCGGCGCTGCGAGCGGATCGCATGGAGAAACTCGCTGAATCCGCTGTTTGCGTAAGGACCGTCGCACGAGGGGAGCTCCGCACCCTCTTCGAGTTCGACAAGAATGCAGCTCACGCCAAAGCCGGAGATGCCGATCAGTGGATGCGAGCGGCAGCCTTGTAGGTCATGGAGGTCCACATCTGCGATGGTGATTGCCAGGCGTCGTGCGCCGCCACGCCCTATGAAGCGCAGCGCATAACCCCATCCGGTGCATTGGTAGGGCTGGATCAGGCCCAGAGGCCGCGGCAGTCCGCGAGTTTCGATCCGATCGAACAGCCGGCTGCACAGCCGGGCATCGCCGGTGAGGTACATGGAAAGGTAGCTCGTGCAGATCAGGTGCTGGCAAGCCTGCGCTTTGCAGTCCTGCAAGGTCCATGCAAGAAGACTGCCGATGTGGTCGCCAAGAGCGTCGATCCGCGCTTCGATCGAGGCAGCGCCTTCCAGGAACGGCGGTTCCAGAAGGCGGTGCGCGATGGATCGGATGCGCGGGAGCTCTGCCTGCTGCGTCATTGCGCGCTCCCGTCCGCCGGGGACGGCCGCAGGCCGATCCGGGCGATCTCGCCGAGTCTCGGCATTTCTTCCGCAAGCACGCTGCGCAGACGAAGATTGCCAAGGACGCGCAGCACTTCGGATTCCCGCAGGAAAGTTTCGACGCCCGCGCGAAGCTCCGGCCCCGATGCAAGGAGCCAGATCACAAGTTCGTTGTCTCCTTGTTCGATGGGGTCGGCACGCAGGCCATGGTGGATCAGGACGATGTTGCGTGTGCCGGATTCGAGCAGGGTCGGCAGGAGATCCAGCGGTGCGTGGGTGATGAATACGTCCGCGCTGAGCAGTTCACGTGGAAGCTGCACGTTGAAATCCGGCCCGAACAGACGCACGCCAAAGACGGAGATTTCGGGCAGGGACCGGCGCATTTCGATGACGAGGTTCTTCAGCAGCAGATAGCGCTGGCTCGGACTCAGGAGAACCGGCGCCCGCGACGGCCGCTCGAATCGCATCGCCTCCGCGTACTCGTGCGGACGAACCAGAGGCATGACACCCAGTTGCGCTTCGTGACACGCTCCCGGGAACGGCGAGCCCGACAGCTCGCCCGAGATCTGCACGCCGCTGAAACCGGGGGCGTGCCAATCGGATGGAGCAAGAGCCGCCGGTTCGGAACTGCTCGTTCTCGAGGAGGTCTTCATGACGCGACGTAGAGTCGGGGGCTCTTCAGATTCAGGAACCCATTGGGCGAGTACGTGTGGTAGGCCCCGCATCCTTCGAAGATCAGCAGGCTTCCCTCTTCCACGGGCTGACCTTGCACGTGGCCGAGCACGTCGGCGCGGTTGCAGCTGTTGCCGACCACCACCGTGGGTCGGATCGTCGCGGTGGGGTGGGTCTGCGGATCGGCGGCGAGCACGCGCGGAGCGATCGTCCGTTTCATGAGGCTCTCGGTTTGCGCCAGCAGAAAGTTGTGAGCCATGCCGCCGTCGCACACGGCGTACTGGCGGCCTTCGATCTGCTTGACCCCGAGTATCCGCACGACGAAACGCCCGCACGCGGTGAACACGGCACGCCCCGCTTCGTGCAAAAGGGAAATGCTGCCGAACAGGTGCGCGAGTTGCGTGCGGTAGCTGGGCCAATCGATGCCGGCGTTGCGCCAATCGGCAGGGATCCCACCACCCAGGTTGATGAAGGACAGCTGTGCTGCCGGGTGGCCGGATATCTGTTCTGCGAGAGCCGCCATGCCTGACGCGATCTGCCGATGACAGGACAGGAAGGTGTTGGAGCCGGCGAAGGTGTGCAGACCCTCGATCCGCAGATCTGCTTGCCGCACGCGATCCAGCGCCGCCGTGACATCGGCCGGAGCCATGCCGAAGTGGTCCCTGGCGCCTGGCGGAAGCTGCGTACCGGGCAGACAGGCCGCATTGACGCGCAGTGCGAGACGTACCCCCGCCCGCCGTGCCATGGCGATCTTGAGGATCATTTCCAGTTGCGGCAGGCTGTCGGCCACCAGGGTCGAGCGACAGGCGATGGCGGAGGCTGCCAGGTTGGACGTCATGGCCGGTGTCGTGACGAAACGCGGCACCGCCGCCCGTCCCACCGTGAGGTTCAGTTCTCCGAGGCTGGCGATCTCGATCCCATCGGTGAACTGATGCCCACAACGTGCCAGCAGATCGAGCACCGGATTGGCCTTGAGCGATACCACCAGCCCGGTGCCCAGCGCCTCCTTGAGTTCCGTGTAGTCTCGTGCGACGCGCGTCGGATCGAAGACATAGCACGGCGTCTCGAGCTCGAAGGCACCAGGCGCGACCAGATCGCGCATCTCGTCCAGCAGGACCATGGCGTCCATGTCGCTCAGGCGTTGACCTGGCCTGCGCGGTGACGGGCAGCCATGTCCTGGAACTGGCGGTCCATGTCGCGCAATGTCGTGAACTGGTTGATATCCAGTGCCTCCGGGTCGAGCGGTGCCTGGTAAAGCTGGTCGCAGATCAGGATCAATTCCACGACGCGCATGGAGTCCACCCCCAATTCGCCGATGGCGAGATCGACATTGATCGTCTCTTGATTCAGCACCTTTGCCACCTCGGCTTCGAGCATTTCCAGGGTCGTCTTGGCTTCCATCTCCACTTCCTCCATTCGGCTCGCCATCGCTGAATGCTCCGCTGGAGCGAGCTCGTCTCCAGCAGGGCAGATTCCCGCGATCGCGGAAATCGGATTCGATTCATCCCCGGTGCCAACGGAAACGGCGCCAGGCGACAACCAGAAATCCGAAGGTCCAGGCGACGATCACTGCCATCGCGGCCTTCTGCAATTCCAGTGTGTCGCCCGCCACGAGAACGCCGCGTAGCGCCGTCACGAAGGCGGACGTCGGCAGGTAGGCAACAATTGCCTTGATATCGGCGGGCATGGCGCTCAGAGGCATCGTGAGGTCGCTCAGAAACAGCAACACGATGTAGGCGAGGTTGGTGGCGAAGACCGCATCGGGCACGGAGGCCATGCGCGAAGCCATGGAAAGTCCCAAAGACAGAAGCATCGCAGCGCCGAGTGCGATGACCAGCGCGGCCCTGGCAAGGCGCGGCGCTTCGAGCACCAGTGGAATGCCGAAAAGCTGGACGGCGCCGAACACCAGTGCAACTGCGGCCAATGCGAGCACGATGAGGCGCGAGACCAGCATGGCGGCAAGGTAGTCGGTCAGCCGGACGGGCAGGCACGACATCAGCTTGAACGTATGACGCTCGCGCCGGTCCGCGATGGCGACGCAAGTGCTCGACATGGCGGCAGCCAGCATCGACATCACCAAGGTTCCGGTGAGCATGTATTGAGCGAAAGAGAGGCTGCGTGCCGTGGGACTCTGCACGTCGACCGTCACCAGCATCTGTGCGCGGGCGATTTCCGCGTTGAACCGGACCGTTAGCGCGCGGATCCAGCGCGTCACCACCTCCGATCCCACGCCTGCAGACCCCGGCACGACTCGCACGGCAACAGCCTCTTCGTGCTGCAGCGAGCTGCCGAAGCCTGCCGGAATGATGATCCGTACCGCACCTTCGGGAACCGAACGACCGGGATCGTCCACCTTCCGGACTTCCGCACGCAATGCTTCTTCATGCAGCAATGCCTGGCGGATCTTCTCTTCGTACTGAGCGCTGCGTTCGCTGTGGTCCTCGTCCGCCAGTTCGACGATGACCGATGCGAGCGCTCCGTCCGTTCCGTAGGAGAAAAGCATCATGGCCAGGAAGAAGAACGGAAACAGAAATATCCAGAACAGCGTGGCACGCGCCCTGAAAATGAGCTTGAGCTCGTTCAGAACCATCACGGTGAATGCAGTGGTCATTCAGGTATTCCTGGCGCAATGCTGGAGCAGGTCCACGAGCGTCGACCGACCGAACTCGACGGACTCGACGTCGCCGTGGGCAACCAGTTCACGCGCGGCGGCATTGAGGTCATCGCCACCGAACAGGATGGCCCGTCCTTCGCAGACGGAGGCGAGCCTCGCCTGCGGATGGGCTGAAGCGAGCGAAGCGGCGAGGGCGCGTGCAACGGCGTCCGACTCGCACTGGAAGCTCAGGCGGTGATCGCCCACCAGCTGGAGCCGCAGCGCGTCGCGCGCGGCGTAGTGCGCGATGCGTCCATCGGCGATCCACGCGACGTGCGAGGCAAGCCGCAATTCCTCGCTGGTGTGGCAGCACATCAGGATGGTGGAGTCGCGCATTCCTTCGAGCAGTTGCATGCACGAGCGGGCGAATTGCGGGTCCAGACCGGTCAGGGGTTCGTCCAGAAACAGCAGTTCGGGCCGATGGGCCAGTGCGAGGAAGAGGTCGACCCGCTGCGATTCGCCTCGCGAAAGCCATTCATAGCGCTTGCGCCGCAGCGGCTCGACGCCCAGCGCCTCGGCGACGTCTTCGCCTGCCCGTCCATACAGGGAGCGATGAAACGCCACGATCTCGCTCACCTGCAGCCAACCTGGCAACGCCGCTTTCTGCAGTTGTACGCCGACCCGCGCGCGCAGAGAGGCATCCTTGTGCCAACGCTCCACATCCTGGCCCAGGAGGCTGCCGCGGAGCTCGCCGCCGGAGCGCAGGCCCAACATGACTTCCAGCAACGAGGTCTTGCCCGCGCCGTTGCGTCCCACCAGCGCCACCTTGTTGCCCGCCTCCACCCGGAAGTCGGCAACCGACAGCATCAGGCTCGGCAACGGCAGCGTCAGCGATTCGATCTCCACGGCTGCGCGGGACGATCGATCCCGTACGGCCGCAGTTTCGTCCGTAGGCTCGGTGTACGCCACGCCGATGATCGGTGCAGCGCTCATGTGCGAGCCTCGAGCACGGATGCGCGCAGTGCCGCGCGATCGAACTTTCCGTTCGGCGAGAGCGGCAAGCAGTCCCGCAGCTGGATCTGCGGCACCATGTAGGGAGGCAGCCTGCGCGTGCAATGGCGATGAACTTCCTCGCTGTCGAAAGACTCCCCGCGGGGAACCACGACCGCCACGATGGTGTCGCCCGCATCGCCCGCGGGTATGCCGAAGGCCACGACTTCGGCCACGCAGGCGACTTCGGCCACCACCGATTCGATCTCCGTGGGACTGATGCGATAGCCCGCCGTCTTGATCTGCTCGTCGCGTCGGCCGACGTAGTAAAGGAAGCCCTCCTGGTCCAGACGGACGATATCCCCGGACCAGACGGCAATCTCGGGCACCAGGCCGCTTGCGAGATCCCGGGGCAGCAGGCGAAAACGCTCTTGTGTGCGATCGGGATCGTTCCAATAACCCAGGGAGACCAGAGGCCCGCGGTGCACGAGTTCCCCGGGCTCGTCTGGTGCGCAACGCGAACCGTCCTCGCGCAGCACGAGGATTTCCGCGTTCGGGATGGCCTTGCCGATGGACGAAGGGCGACGTTCCACTTCCCGTGGGTCGAGATAGGTCGAACGGAAGGCCTCGGTGAGACCGTACATGAGAAAGGGCGTGGCGTTGCGGAAGATGCCACGCAGGGAACGCAGCAGCGGTTCCGACAGATGTCCTCCGGTATTCGCGAAGAGCCGCACGCTGGCCGCGTCCTCGGGATGCCACGATGCGCTCGCCAACTGGCTCCACAAAGGGGGAACCGCGGTGATCGAGGTGATGCCGTGGCGGGAAACGAGTGCGGGGATCTTCTGCGGCAACAGAGGGGTGTGGAGCACGACCCTGGCGCCGGCGAGCAGCCCGGTGGTCAGTTGGCTCAATCCGGCGTCGAAGCTGATCGGCAGCAATGCCAGGATCACGTCGCTTTCGCGCGTGCCGAGATATTCGTTCACCGAGTGGCAGCCGACGATCAGATTGCGATGCGACACCACGACGCCCTTGGGGCGCCCTGAGCTGCCCGAGGTGTAGAGGATCATGGCCGGATCGTTGTCGCAGGGCGATGCCAAGGGGCGTCGCGTGTCCTGCGGAAGTTCCGAGAGCCAGCGCAGGGGGCTCGGTCCGGCGGCGGCGGGCTTCGCGCCGAAGACGAGGACGAGGATCGACGCACGCACACACGCCGTCTGCTCAAGCAATTGATCGCCGCGATGCAGCGTGGTGACCAGTGCTTGCGCACCACAGTCCTCCAGGATGTGCGCCACCTGGTCGGGCTTCAACCTGGGATTCACGGGGACGCAGATCCAGCCGCCGCCCGCGCAGGCCAGGATCGCGGCGACGCAGTCCACGGACTTGTCGAGCCATATCGCGATACGTGCGCGAGGCTGCAGTTGCATACCTTGGAACTTGCGGGCGAG
The DNA here is from genome assembly GCF_001422445.1 of Pseudorhodoferax sp. Leaf274. Lineage (GTDB taxonomy): Bacteria > Pseudomonadota > Gammaproteobacteria > Burkholderiales > Burkholderiaceae_C > Pseudorhodoferax. The sequence continues at coordinate 13,349 of NZ_LMNA01000015.1, read as the reverse complement.
CTGATCCACCTCCTTCTGCAAATCGCTGTAGGTGACTCTGCGCACCTCGTCTTCGAGCGCGATGCGATCCGGTTTACGCGCGCATGCCGCGCAGAGCAGGGCGTGGAGGTTGCGAATGTGGCTCATGCTTCGTAGCCGAAGTCGGCAGGGTCGATGTGAACGAACGATTGCTCCGCCGTGCGGATGATCTGTGCGCGAGCCGCCACGGCGGGAAGAAGGTTGTGGCAAAAGAAGCGTGCCGAAGCGAGCTTGCCGCGATAGAACGCCGCCTCTGTTTCCTTCAGTTGAGGCGAACGCAGTGCATGCGCCGCCACGGCCGCCGCCTCGAGCAGGTTCCATGCGGTGACCACGTCGCCGAACATGCCGAGGAAGCGGGTGCAGAACTGGCTCACCAGAAGTTGGCGTCCGGCAGAGGCATGGCGCTGAATCGCCTCGAGTGCGGAGCCCAGCTCCGCAAGTGCGGACTCGACCGCGGCGAACTCGGGCGCCAGTTCAGGATGCTCGTCCCGCCGGTCGAGGCACGCCCGTACCTCGCCTTCGAAATCCTTCATGGCGAGCGGCTGCCGGCCGAACCCGAGCTTGTCGCGGACGAGATCCTGCGACTGGATGTAGTTCGTGCCTTCCCAGATGGTGAGAATCTTCAGGTCCCGCGCGTACTGCTCCAGCGGCCTGTCGCGAAAGTAACCTACCGCGCCGTGGACCTGAATGGCCTGCGTCACGACGTTCCAGCATTCGTCCGAGATGTATGCCTTGGCCATGGGCGCGTACAGCAGGGCCAGGCGGCCGTGCTTTTCGATTAGGTCGCGGTCGATGTCCTCGCCCAGTTTCTGCTTGCGATAGACCAGCTGCTGGATCATCGAGGCGTGAAAGGAGATCCGGCACAGCAGCATGCGCGAGCCTTCCACCTTGGCCTTCATCTCGAGGAGCATGCGTTGCACATCGCAGTGCTCGACGATGGGAACGCGCGGCGCGCGAAGATCGGAAGCACGATCGAATGCCGCTCCCTGCACGCGTTTGCGTGCATAGGTCAATGCATGCAGATAGGCCGAGGACGAGACCGCCACGCCGATGGCACCCGTGCCGATCCTTGCCTTCTTCATCAACATGGCGAGTTGCAGCAAGGCTGCATTCGGCTTGTTTCCGAGAAGGTAGCCGCGGGTTACCCCGGCCCGACCGAATACCAGGCGGGTGTTGGCGCACCCGTTCAGTCCCATCTTGTCCTCCACCTGTGTGCATTCCACGGCGTTGTCCACGAGGCGACCGCTATCGTCGGGCCAGAAACGCGGAACGATGAAGCAAGACATCGCGAGCGGCGAGGTGCTGCCTCCGACAAGCCGGCCGAGCACGAGGTAGACGGTGTTCTCCGTCAGCGGATGCACGCCGGCGGTGATGTAGCACTTCTCCCCGGTCACCGCGTAAACCTCACCGGAAAGCGGACGGGCCGTGGTCGAGATGGCCATCAGGTCCGAACCGGCTTCGGGTTCCGTGGCGCAAAAGCAGGCATCCCACCGCACCATGTCGAGCGCTGGAAGAAAGACCTTCTTCTGCAGTTCGGTGCCGCGCGAGCGGATCACCGTGGCTGCCGACGGCGTGAATCCCGCATAGCACATGAAGGCTGCATTCGCGCCTGCGAACAGTTCGGTCGCCAACTGGATCACGAGCTGCGGAAAACGGATCCCCGCCTCGCCGTGCACTTCGATGGGATCGCCTTGCTGGCGCAACCAGAACCAATCGCGCTTGTGTTCTTCCCACAGCGGAAGGAATGCCGCGGGAATGTGCACCTCGCCGTCCTCCTGCAGCCGTGCAGGATCACGATCACCTTGGTAGAACGCCTGGGCGAGGTGCTTCGCATGTTCCTGCGCGCGAGCGAACAACTCATCCACCGCGGCACGCGTCGTATGCTGATACGGGGCAGTGCCGAGAAATTGCCGGTCGACGTGGAACAGTTCCCACAGCAGGAACTCGATCTCCCGCCGGTCCCAGAGGTACACCTGCGCCGCCGACGCAGCCGAGTCGTCGGAGCCGCCGGAGACCTCCTCGTGGGGCACGGCGTTCAAGGTTGAAGCCCCCATGCGCTCGTTTCCGAAAGGATGGGCGGCGGGCCGTCCGGCGATTTCCGGTGCCGGGTCAACTCCACTTGCGAGCGGTTGTGTGCCGATACGCAGCTTTGGTGATGCGTGATGAATTTCATTACGGAAGGTACGCTACATAAGTGAGGGTGAAGGCTTGCCGCATGCGAACGCTTCCATACTGGGAATCACTGCGGCCGGCGTTCGTTTGCCACGTGGCCCGTATCCTTTGCGTCGCGTCCAGTCGGTAGTCGAGCGACAGTTGGTACAGGGCGGAGCGATCGTCCGCATTGATGTTTCCCAACGCGACCAGGGACAGTCCGCGGCTCCAGATGTTGTCCCACTGCGCGCGCACGAAAACGCTGCGCCGCGCCAGCGGCTCCTGGAACAGGGATGCATGGTCGCGTGCGTACCAGATCAGGCCGGAGGGCGCCGATTGCCCGGCAATGCGCGAGTGAAACAGTTCTTTCCATTCGCGGCGGCTCAACCCGTTCTGATTGAAAAGGAATTCCAGATTGACGGAGAAGTTGCCGGTGCTGGCCCAGGATCCGCCTACAACCAACTCCTGGGCCATGCGGCGGCCTGCGCCGGACAATAGACGCAAGCCGGATTCGGGCAGGTCGCCCGTGGCAACGCCGTAACGGATCGCAGCGTCGATGGGCCGCTCGCGCTTGCCCGCCGCCCATTCGGCATACCAGGTCGCTTGCTGGCCTATCGAGCGAGTGATGCTGGCGCCGATCCGCGGCGCGCGTCCGCTTTCCTTGAAGAGCAGAAACTCCGGACTGAAGTCCGCGCCGAGATCTCTCACGGCCCGAAGAAGCAGTCGATGGCTGGCGTTGGTGCGACTCGCCGCCAGCCCTGCGGACGGTTGGTTGTCCAGTCCTATCGCCTTGGTGATCCGAGGTGCGATCGCTGCCTGCAGGGACCCCGATTCACCGATGTGCTGCACGTCGAGCATGAAGGTGCCGAGCCGGGATTCGCGCAACGAAACCGGGTCACGCGTGCTGGTGTCGACGATGGTATTGGCGCGAAAGAAGTCGGTCGGGTTGTAGCCAAGGGCGACGCCATTGCGCAGGTTGACGCGCCCCACCTTCCAGGCCAGTCCGTCGCCGTCGACACGCGACAGTAAGGCCTCCCGCAGATCGAGTCGCTTGCCGGGCGTTCGATCATCGAGGCTTCCGCCGGTGGCGGACGCGCGCCCGCTGAGGTATAGCCCGAAGCCATTGCCGAAGCGCTGCTGCGCGCGCAAGTCGAATGCGGCTCGCGTGTTGATGCGGTCACCGCCCGAACGGGAACTGGGGGCCGGCATCTGCTGGCGGTTCATCACGGCATCCATGCCCACCTCCACGTAGGCCGTCGTGCCGGCAGGCTGCGTAGCCGCCGCGTCGGTCTTCTCGTCCGGCGTGCGCAGCGCGTCCACAGGAATGCGCTGCGAATCCTCCTGTGCAGCGACCTGGATGGAGGCGAGAACCGCGACGGTGGCAAGGAGCAGATGCTTGGCATTCGGCATCATTCGGCTGGCAGCAGCGGCAGATAGTCGCGTTGATACCAGCGCTCCGGCACCTCGAACGATTCATAGTCGCTGAAGCGCATGCGGGTGACGACGCTTCGATCGATCTCGTCCAGGATGACCACTTCGGTCGGCCGCAATCCCCCCAGCTGATTGCTGAAAGAGCGGTAGAACGCGATCTTGAGTAACCTTCCGCTGTCGGCGAAGAAGCGTCCCTTGACCGGGTGATAGGTCTTCTTCTCGATCCAGTACTCGATGCGCAGGTAGACCGCCGCAGCAGTGGAGGCTTCGAGCTCCAGCTTCCATGTATCGCGCGCGGCACCGTCTGCGTCCTTGACCGTTTCTTCGGTCGCGAGTCTTGCGCTGTAGTCGCGGCTGAGGTTGGTCGACATCACATCGCCGTTGGACGCCTGGCCGACAAGACGTTGCTGCGGGGAGATGCGCACGCTGGCTTTCGAGGCCGGGTCGTAGAACCACATGACGCTGTCCTTCATGAGCAGCGCCTTCCCTGCATCGCGCGCAGGTTCGACGTATCGGGCCAGGTTCCGGTACTGGCCGGTGTTCGGATCGAGCTTCGAGAAGGTGACCATTCGGGCTTGCTCGTGCGCCTTGCCCGATCGGAATTCCGTGAGTTCGGTGCGAACCTTGAATGGAACGCCGGGGTTGCGCACCTTGTCGCTTTGCTGCAGGACCTCACCCGGTGTCTGGCCCTGGGACGCGACGGGCGCCGCCAGCAGCAGGACGCAAAGCGAGTAGATGACGCCGGAACGAATCAGATCAGACATGGCGGAGTGCATCCACGACCGGAAGCCTTGCTGCACGGTAGGCGGGCCAGACGGCGGCGCCGGCGGCAATCGCCACCAGGGAGATCCATGCCCCGGCGACAAGGGTGGAATTGCGCAACAGGTACAGCTGCAGCGGAATGGCCCCCGCGGAGGCGGGAGGCGTCCAAGTCACGCCCGAGTGGTTGATGACGGTCACGATCACGCCCGCCAACAGCACGCCGAGAGTCGCGCCCGCCATGCCTAGCAGTGTCCCTTCAAGCACGAACTGCGCCTGCAGCGTGGATCGCTGAACGCCCAAAGCGCGGCTGGTCCCGATCTCGCTCGTGCGCTCCATCACTGCCATGCTCATCGTGTTGAGAATGGTGAAGAGAACGATGACTCCGATCACGAGTGCGACAAATGTGAATATGAAAGTGAAGAAGGCCAGGGCCTGCTTGTAGAAGGGTGTGAGTTCCGCGAAGTCGCGCACCTCCAGATCCAGCTGTTCCTGCGAGAACAGCGCGGCCAGACGCGCACGAGCGGACGCAATCTGGTCCGTCTGGCGAAGCTGCAGGAGGATTCCCGTCACCTTGGGTTCCCCCCGGCCGTACAGCAGGCGCTGCGCGAGCGGCAACTGCATGATCACGTAGGCGTCGTCCAGATCCTTGACACCCTGGAATTCGGCCCGTTCGACCTGCAGGCTCACGACGTTGGGGGCACCCTGCGCCGTGGCAGCCAGGAGATCGATGCGTCTTGCCTGGCGCGGCGTGGCGTTGTTCGCCTGGGATTCCCGGCGGATGAGTTCATCGAATTCACCTACCGCCTGGTCGTTCCCCGCTACAGCGCCGGGTCTGCGAGGACAATCCGACACGCTCAGCTCCTCGCACATGCCCAGCATGCGTGCCAGTCCAAGACCGATGATTCCGCCGTCATCCGCTTGCAGCGGGGGCTTGGTGCCGGTGCTGCTTTCCAGGCCGTAGGCATTCCATTGCCTCATGCGCACGCGATCGGCCGGCACGATTCCCTGACCCATGAAGGTCTTGGAAGCATTGGCTTCGTAGTTCCCCGCAATTCCAAACACCGTCTGCATCGGTGTGGCGACGGTCACCATCGGGGCGAGTTCCGAATCCCGCAGGACCCGGTCGATGACGGATGAATAGCCCGAGATGCCATACGCCACCGGATTGCCGCTCCCGAATTGGAAGTAGCCCTTCTTGAAGATCGCCAGATGCCCGGTGCGCCGGACAGTGGCTGTCTGGAAGTCCAGGATGATGTAGGTCATCAGGGCCCCGAGAAGCAGCACAGCAGCCGTGCCCAGGGCGATGGCCGCGGCGGTCATCGACGACCGCCGCCGGTTGCGCAAGACGTTGCGCACGGAGATCTTCAACGCCATCATGGCGCGCGTCCCTCGCCGGCAGCGGTACGTTGCTCGATGCGCCCGTCGCGGATCGATATGAGCTGATCCGCATGGCGCATCAGTTCGGGATCGTGGGTGGAGAAGATGAAGGTGGTCCGATACTGAGCCTGCATTTCGCGCATCAGCCGGATCATCGAGGCGCCCATTTCGGAATCGAGGTTTGCCGTCGGCTCATCGGCCAGCACGATCGACGGCCGCTTCACCAGTGCGCGCGCCACCGCAACGCGCTGGCGCTGGCCGCCGCTCATCTGGTTGGGCCGGTGATGGGCGTGCTGCGCCAGACCGACGGCTGCGAGGGCCTCGATGGAGCGGTTGCGGCGGTGCGCCGCCGACAGCTGTGTGCCGAGCAGCGCGTACTCCACGTTCTCGTGCGCGGACAGCATGGGCAGCAAGTTGAAGTTCTGGAAGATGAATCCGATGTGCTCGGCCCGGAAGGCCGTGAGCTTCCTGTCGTCCAGCGCCGTGATGTCGTGGCCGGCGATGGCGATGGAGCCGCTGCTCGGCGTGTCGATGGCACCGATCAGGTTCAGCAGCGTGGTTTTCCCGCTGCCCGAAGGACCGACAAGCATCGAGAAGCACTCGGCTCCCAAGCTCAGGTTGACACCTCGCAGGGCCTCGACACAGACACTGCCGTCCACGTAGGTCTTGCTGACGTTGCGGACCTCGAGCATCAGGCGGCCTGCGAGGTGATTCGCAGCGCATCGAGCTGCCCGGAGGTGAGGACTGTGGCGATGAGCGTTGCCTGTGCGACCGATTCGCCGCGTACGTCGATGCGGCCCGTCAGCTTCCAGGCCTCTCCCCAGGCCCGTACGAATTCAACATGGATGTCCAACCGATCGCCTGGCCCGGCAGGGCGGTGAAAGACCGCGTCCGAAACCTTCATCAGGCAGGGAAGACGATGCCGCGCATCCGTCTCGAGCGAGACGAGGGCGAGCAGGCAAGCCGCTTGTGCGATCGCCTCGATGCTGAAGACGCCTGGAAGGAGCGGGTAGCCGGGGAAATGTCCCTCGAACAGTGGATCTCCTTCCCGCAATTGCCGGTATGCCTCGATCTCGCGGCCAGGCACCACGCGCGGTGCTGCGTCTACCAGGAGCAGTGGAGGCCGATGCGGGAGCATCGCGGCGATCGCACCCTGGTCCAGGGACAACGTGCCGGCGACAGGCGTTGCGTCATACGGCATGGGCGGCCTTCAGCGTGAGAACGGCGTTGTGTCCTCCGAACGCGAATGAAGTGCTCATTCCGATGGAGCCTGAAAGCTCCTGCGCGTCATTGGGAACGTAGTTCAGATCGCACTGGGGATCGGGCGACGTGAAATTGATCGTCGGCGGGGCCGTTTTCTCGTTCAATGCCACGAGAGTCGCCAATGCTTCGATCGCACCGGCTGCACCGAGAGTGTGACCGTGCATCGATTTGCTGGAAGAGACTTTCAGGGAATCGGCGCTGGAACCGAAAGCGCCTCGCAGTGCCTTGGTCTCCGCTATGTCGTTGACTGCAGTGCCCGTGCCGTGTGCGTTCACGTAGCAGATGTCGCCCGGCGTCAATTGGCTCTCCTGGAGGCTGGCCAGGATTGCCGCCGTTTGGCTCGGTACGCAGGGGTTGACGATGTGGTGCGCATCGGAGTTCATGGAGCAGCCCAGGACTTCCCCGTGCACGACGGCCCCCCGCTGCCTGGCGTGGTCGAGCGCTTCCAGGACCAGAATGGCCGCGCCCTCGCCCAAGACCAGTCCAAGCCGGTCGCGGCAGAACGGCCGGCAAGTGTCCGGCGCCAGCACGCGCATCGCTTCCCAGATACGCACGCCTCCTTCCGTCAGGCACGCCTCCGAGCCACCGACAACCGCGACGTCTGCGGCCCCACTGCGGACCATGTGGAAGCCCATCGCAATTGCGAAGGCGGAAGACGCGCAGGCCGATGCGAGAACGAAGGCGGGTCCCGTAATTCCATATCTCATGCTGAGGTGAGATGCGGGCGCATTGAGCATCATCCTGGGAACTGTCAAAGGATGCGGGCGGCGGCGTTTCTCGCTGAAGTACGCCCGGTAACCGTCCTCCATGGTGCCGATTGCACCCGCTCCGGTTCCGAGAATCACGGTGCAGCGAGGGGCCAGTTGCTCGCCGAAAACCAATCCGCTCTCCGTGATCGCCTCCTGCGCCGCTACCAAGGCAAACTGTGTGCAGCGGTCCAGAAAGGGAAGATCCGATGCCGCGAAGTGGTGCGCGGGATCGAAGCCGCGCACTGCGGCTCCTACTGCCGCACCGGCGCCGGGGACGAGGCCTTCGAGGGGGGCGATCGCCCCTTGCCCCTGCAGCAGAGCCCGTTGGAACGAAGGGACGTCCGCTCCATTGGGCGCCACGACGCCTCGGCCGGTGATTGCGACGCGCCTCATGTTGCGCAGGGGGATTGTCCGGCGCTCTTTTCAACGATGAGGCGCACGACGAGGTCGAGCACGTCGCCCACCGTGCTGAAGCTCGTGCCTTGCCAGTCGTTTGCGTTGTAGGGAATCGTGACGTCGAACTTCTCTTCGATCGCGAACACCGTTTCGACGAGCGCGAGTGAATTGATGCCCGCGTCGGCAAGAAGCGTGTCTCGCGTGAAGAGGTGTGCGTTCCCGGGGAGCACAGTGCGCAGGAGCTCGAAGAGCTCGCTTTCGATTCGCTGGTCAAAGTTGCTCATCTGAATCTTTGAGGCCAAATCCCCGAAAGAGGATTGGCGTATGTGTGGGACGCATTGAATGTAGGAGCGGTGCAAAGGATTCACAAGAAACATACCCAAATGGGTAGGTTGGCTCATATCGCAATGTGCTTGCATCACAATTGCGCCGCGCCTGGTTGCTGCAGGCAACCGGCAATCACATGAACTCATCGCTGCCAGGAGACTCCGTGGGTTTTTGTTTTTCCCGTACGGCGTGGAAGATGATGTCGGGCCCGATACGCCGTCATGCTGCCTGGAGTGTCATTCCAATGGCGGCATTGGCTCTTCTGAGTTTTTATCGGACACCAGGATCGATGGCATGGTCGCTGGCCTTCGCCTGCGTTGCTGTTCTGCTGCTCTATTGCACGTATGTCGTCGCCGGCCTGATTGCGCTTGTTTATGGCGCCCAACCGGAGGTGCGGCGCAAGATCGTTCATATATGCGTCGGCGCAACGATCGTGGGTGTGGCCCTGGTTAGCGCATCCACTGCAGCCGTAGTTTCAGCATGTACGGGAATTGCAGTCTGGCAGGTTCTTTCGAGGCGCTTCAAAGGACCGTCATTGCTGCGCTCATTGCTTCTCGACCGTCCCGGACAGTCCCGCGGTCACGGGGAACTCCTGATGCCGCTCGGCCTGGGATGCTCATTCCTGGTGGCGGGGGGCGCGACAGCATCGTGGCTTTACGCCTCGCTCGTCCTCATCCTGGCCGATGCCGCAGCGGCGATCGTCGGCACGTATTGGGCGCGCCATCGGTACCGCATTGCGGGAGGAGCCTCGGTCAAGTCGCTGGAAGGCAGCGCAGCCTTCGTGGCCGCAGCGTGGTTTGCGGGACTGGTCTTTCTGCTTGCGGAATCGGACATCGGTTTCTGGATGGCGATGGCTTGGACGCTCCTCCTGGCGTGCATGCTCGCTGCGTGCGAAGCGGTGTGCTTGCGGGGGTGGGACAACTTCGTGCTTCCACTCGTGGCAGTTTTCGCCGCCTCGCTGCCGGGACGCACGGCGTCACTGGCATGCCTGCTGATCGTCGTGCTGGTTTTCGCGCTCGCGTCTTCGTGGCCCGTGCCGGCCGGCGAGGTGCGTGACCGTTGATGCCGACCGATGAAGCACGGGCAGCGGATCGCGTCACCATGCCGGTGGTGGTGGTGCTCGCCGCCGGCCGAGGCACGCGCTTCAATGCAGACAGGACCAAGCTGCTCGCCTTGCTCAGGGGGAAACCGGTCGTGGCACATGCCATCGATTGCGCTCGCCGATCGCATCTCCCCCTGAAGATCGTGCTCGCGAATGATGCCCCTCGCACTCTGATCGATGCGGTGTCGATACTGGTGGAGGCGCGGGACATCGTCTGGAATGCGAACTCCGCATTGGGCGTGACGCATTCCATCGCGTGCGGTCTTGCCGCGGCGCCGGATGCTGCAAATTGGATTGTCCTGCCGGGAGACATGCCGAATGTCCAGCCGGATGACGTTCGCGCCGTCCTGCGCGCGCTGGATGAGCCGGACGTTCTGGCGGCGCGCCCGACGCATGCCGGCGAGCCGGGCTATCCCGTCGGGCTCTCGCGGCGACTTGGCATCGACTGGAGCGGCTCGGTCGCCTCTGCAGGCCCCTTGCTGCTCAAGGCATTGGCCCATGCGCGCCGCATTGCGGATTGCTCCCCCGGCGTGGTCCAGGACGTAGATACCGTGGCAGACCTGAACGGACTGGCCCGATGACGCCGTCGTCGATCCGGGCGCTGTTTCCACCCTGGTCCGGGCAACGCATCGTCTCGGGCTTGCGAGGCGATGTGCAGGCGGGCCTGGTCTCGGCGGTCATCATGATCCCGCAAGCCGTAGCGCTGGCGGGTCTTGCGGGAATGCCAGTGGAGAGTGGGGTGTATGCATCCGTGCTGCCGGTCGCGGTCACGGCTCTCCTGGGAACTTCGGGACGGGTGCTGTCAGGCCCCAACACTGCGATTGCGGCCATGATTGCCGCTGCCGTGGCTCCGTTGGCCACGCCGTTCAGCGACGAGTATGTCCAACTGGCATTGCTGCTTGCCCTTGCCACGGGGTTGGTGCAGGTCCTGCTGAGTTTCCTGGGCGTCGGGAACTTGCTGGCGAAGCTGCCTGCCTCCATCGCGGCAGGGCTGGCAGCGGGCGCGGGGATGACATTGGTCTTGACTCATCTGGCGATGGCGATGGGTGTGCTCGACGTGCGCGGCGAGTTGCCGTGGATGTCGGTGTTCCAGGCCGCCGCTGCGGTCGAACGTGCCAATTGGTTCTGCATCTTCGTTGTGTTGGTGACACTTGTCGCAGTTGAAGGAAGTGCCCGTCTCACCGCGGCGAAGCCGTTCTCGCTGGTGATCGGACTGGTTGCGGCCACGCTGGCCTGCGCAGTGCTCGATGGCTTGTTCGGCGCCGCGGCGGTGGGGGTGGAGCGCCTTGGATATGTGGAGGTGGGATGGCCACGCTTGTCCGTTCCTTCATGGAATCTTGACGATTGGTACACGTGGCAGCAGTTGCTGAATTGGGCCGTCGCGATCGCTGTCGTGGGCGGTCTTCAGACCGCCGTGATTCAACGTTCCCTGCACGGCGCCGCACGCGGCTGGGGTAGCGCGCGAGACCTTCTGGCGCAGGGCTTGGGGAACATCGTGGCTGCCTTCAGCGGCGGATTCGCAGGATCCGCTTCTTTCAACCGGACATCGGCGCATGTGGAGGCTGGTGCATGCACGGCGGCAGCGGCCGTGCTCTCTGCCGGTGCGATGCTTCTGATCGTATGGGCCTGTGCCGGCGCATTGGCACACCTGCCGTTGCCCGCCGTGGCGGCCCTCGTGATGCTCACCGGGTGGCGTTTGCTGGCGTCGACTTGGCAGGAGGCGGGTCGCGCGGGCCGTGCCCACAGACTGGAGATGATTGCGGTCGCACTGACCACGGTGCTTGTCGGGTTCCTTGCGGCAACCGTACTGGGCCTGCTTGCCGGCGTTATCCGCCTGGCCTTGCGGGGCAAGGAATCTCCGGCGGTCGATGCAGGAAAGATTCCTGCCGATCGCTGATTTGCAAATCCCAACTTCAAGAGGAGAATTTCATGTCGGTTCGATCCTTGTGCCTGGCCTGCATGGTCGCCTTCGTTCCTGTTGCTCCCGCGCTCGCCACTGAGGCCGGAACCCAGAGGGGAGCATCGATTTCCGAAGATCGAGTCGTCTATCACGTCGACGACATCGGCTCCGCGCGGGAGGCGTTGGCCAACATGGTCAACCATCTCAACGCATCGCCGAACGCGCGCATCACCTTGCTCGCAAACGGCAAAGGCGTCTACATGCTCGTCGCCGGCGAGAAGGATCAGGCCGGAGAATACGGCAGCGAGATTGCCGAACTGCAGCTCCGTGGAGTTCGCTTTGTCGCATGCCGCAATTCAATGGAGCGACGCAAGATCGAGACGTCTCGCCTCGTGAGCAGAGCGGAAACGGTGCAGGCGGGCGTTGTCGAGCTTTCCCGGTTGCAGCGGGTTGAAGGTGCTGCATACATAAAGCCATGACCCGCCGATCAACGGCCGCTGACGAGTCCCAGGCCAAGGCCAAGGGTGGAGAAGAACAGGGGGAGGGTCACTGCTGCTGCGAGCAACCATCCCGCATGGGGCGGCGGCAGTGCGATGCGCGTGCGATGTTCTCGCCGCCATGCGATCAACGGCAGTCCGATGGTCGCAAGAAAGCCCTGTTGGAAGGCTTCCAGCAGCGCAGGTCCGGTGGGACCGTTGTAGAACAGAGTCGCAAGACAAGATGTGACACCGATGCCGAGATAGGAAAGTACGAGTGGCGCATCCGGCGCCAACAAATTTCCAAGCCTGCGCAGCGCCAGGAAGTACATCGCGATCCCTGCAGCGGTCAGGGCCGCACGCGAGGCCGCCGTGAGTTCCAAACCCCAGTCCTGCACCGCCGAAGCCATGTCTCCGGTTCCGGTGATGCCGGAGAACACGAAGTAGCCGCTGCCCCATAGCAAGTTGGTGGCGGCTGTCAGCGCGAAGAAGAGTGAAGTCGCGCGATTGTGGCTGCGCGGCAGGAATGCCAGAAGCATGCCCAGGGCCATGTTGGCCAGCGGGCCCGCGGCCGCAACGAACCGGCCTGGCTCCGAGCAGTGGAAATACACGGAGGTCAGCAGGGCGATTTCTCCTCCCGCGGCCTTGCAGGCGATGCCGTGCGCAAGGGCCTCGTGCGCGACGCATGCGATCGTGAAAGCCAGTGCCGCCACCGCGATCACCGTGCCGATCGACGCGACTCGGTAGGCACCCTGCATATCGTCGCCTCCAAGTATTGCCATGATTTTCGCGTTATCGATGATCCGGATGTCTTGTCGAATCAATGGCCCAGGATGCCCGAGAGAACGCCGCGGCGGGGGTCCGGTTTGCGCCATTGGTCCGTGATCCACGCCGCAAGGTCGAAGGCGTCCTGATCGCTGAGATTCGCATTGTTCAAGGGCATGTTCGCCTTGATGAAACCCGCAAGCAGTTCGCCGCGCTGAAAGCCCGCTCCCTTGTTGAAGCTGTAAAGCCCCCAGAGAGGCGGCCCCAGCCATTTGCCGGCGCTGTCTCGGTTTCCGCTGCCGTCGGCGGCGTGGCACGCGGCGCATCGCTGTCGATACAGTTCCTTGCCTCGCAGCCGATTCGGGTCCGAACCGGTGCGAGTGAGCGTAGGAAACCCACGACCTGGCAGTTCTTCACCGACAGGCTTCCCTTTGGCGCGCCATTGTGCATAAGCTGCCAGCGCGCGAACCTCCTCTGCATCAAGAGGCGGAGGAAAACCATCAAGGCTGAAGCGAAAGCAGTTCTGAACACGCTCTGAGGTTGCCCCCGAACCCTGGAGTGCATAGCCCCAGCCCGGAGAATGCCGGGACGGGAGCATGAATTGAACGAGAAGCAAACGAGAGCGAAGTACA
>NZ_LMNA01000014.1 GCF_001422445.1 Pseudorhodoferax sp. Leaf274 | reverse complement strand
CTGTTCCGTCACTGGCATCTTGGCATTCACTCCTTCGGGGGCGCCGAGTGTACCGAGCAGGGCCGCGGCAGCGCGGACAGGGCCTGGCGCAGCGCCAGCCCCTCACCCACCCTGCGTGGCCCGGCCGATAACGTCCCGGCGCTGCTCCAGCGCAGCGCGCACGATCTCCTGCAGCGCGCCGGCCTCGCCCGCGTCCACGGCGGCCAGCAACTGCCGCCGCATGCGGGGCTCCCAGAACTTCTCGATGTGCTCGGCAATGCCCGCCAGCGCGTCGTCGCGCTCGGGCATGGCGTCGAAGAAGTCGCCGATGCGGTTGGCCATGCGGACCAGGTTGGCGGTGTCCATCAGGCGGGGCTCCAGTCCATGCATTCAAGGGTGGGTGTCGGCGTTGCGCCCGTCGCCGCGCGGGCATCCCGGACCGGCCGCACCGACGGCATCGGCCGCATCACTTGCCGACCACGGCCGCGGGCTCGCCAGCGGCCTTCAGCAGGCCGAGCTGCTCGCGGTTGAACTTCTCGTAGCCGCGCTGCCAGGCCGAGGGCTGGGCCACCGGCATCACCTGCACGGCCGTCACCTTGTACTCGGGGCAGTTCGTCGCCCAGTCCGAGCTGTCGGTGGTGATCACGTTGGCGCCAGACTCGGGAAAGTGGAAGGTGGTGTAGACCACGCCCGGCTGGATGCGCTCGGTCACCGTGGCGCGCAGCACGGTCTCGCCGGCGCGGCTGGCGATCCCGACCCAGTCGCCCTCGCGGATGCCGCGGTCCTCGGCATCCTGCGGGTGGATCTCCAGCCGGTCCTCGTCGTGCCACTGGTTGTTGGGCGTGCGCCGCGTCTGCGCGCCCACGTTGTACTGCGACAGGATGCGGCCCGTGGTCAGGATGAGCGGGAAACGCGGGGTGACCTTCTCGTCCGTCGCCACGTACTTGGTGATGATGAAGCGGCCCTTGCCGCGCACGAACCCGCCGATGTGCATGGTGGCGGTGCCGGCCTCGTCGGTGCCGGCATGGCAGGGCCACTGCAGGCTGGTGTGCTTGTCGATCTGCTCGTAGCTCACGCCGGCGAAGCTGGGTGTCAGCGCGGCGATCTCGGCCATGATCTCCTGCGGGTGGCCGTAGTGCATGGGGTAGCCCAGCGCGTTCGACAGCAGCTGCGTCACCTCCCAATCCGCATACCCCGCCAGCGGCGGCATGACCTGGCGCACGCGCGAGATGCGGCGCTCGGCATTCGTGAAGGTGCCGTCCTTCTCCAGGAACGAGGCGCCGGGCAGGAACACGTGGGCGTACTTGGCGGTCTCGTTCAGGAAGATGTCCTGCACCACCAGGCATTCCATGGCCATCAGTGCATCGGCCACGTGCTGCGTGTTGGGGTCGGACTGCACGATGTCCTCGCCCTCGCAGTACAGGCCCTTGAAGCTGCCGGCGTGCGCCGCGTCGAACATGTTGGGAATGCGCAGGCCCGGCTCGGGGTTCAGGTCCACGCCCCAGGCGGCCTCGAACTGGCCGCGCACCGTGCTGTCGGAGATGTGGCGGTAGCCCGGTAGCTCGTGCGGGAACGAGCCCATGTCGCAGCTGCCCTGCACGTTGTTCTGGCCGCGCAGCGGGTTCACGCCCACGCCCTCGCGGCCCACGTTGCCGGTGGCCATGGCCAGGTTGGCGATGCCCATGACCATGGTCGAGCCCTGTGCATGCTCGGTCACGCCCAGGCCGTAGTAGATGGCTGCGTTCTTGCCTTTGCTGGCGTAGAGACGCGCCGCGCCACGCACCTGCTCCGCCGGCACGCCGGTGATGGCGGCGGTGGCCTCGGGCGAGTTCTCGGCGCGCGCCACGAATTCCTTCCACTGGCCGAAGGACTTGGCGTCGCAGCGCGCGGCTATGTAGCCCTCGGCCAGCAGGCCCTCCGTCACGACCACATGCGCCAGCGCCGTGATCAGCGCGACATTGGTGCCGGGCCGCAACTGCAGGTGGTAGGCGGCCCGGATGTGCGGCGACTTCACGATGTCGATCTGGCGCGGGTCCACCACGATCAGCTGCGCCCCCTGGCGCAGCCGTTTCTTCATGCGCGAGGCGAACACCGGGTGCGCGGCGGCAGGGTTGGCGCCGATGACCATGATCACGTCGCTCTGCTCGACAGACTTGAAGGTCTGCGTGCCGGCCGAGGTGCCGAAGGTCTGGCCCAGACCGTAGCCGGTGGGCGAATGGCACACGCGCGCGCAGGTGTCCACGTTGTTGTTGCCGAAGGCCGTGCGCACGAGCTTCTGCACGAGGTAGGCCTCTTCGTTGGTGCAGCGCGACGAGGTGATGCCGCCGACCGCGTCGCGCCCGTGCTGCGCCTGGATGCGGCGGAACTCGGACGCCACGTGGCCGATGGCTTCTTCCCAACTGACCTCGCGCCAGGGGTCGGTGATCCTGGCGCGGACCATCGGCTTGGTGATGCGGTCCTTGTGCGTGGCATAGCCCCAGGCGAAGCGGCCCTTCACGCAGGAATGGCCCTCGTTGGCCTTGCCGTCCTTCCACGGCACCATGCGCACGACTTCGTTGCCCTTCATCTCGGCCTTGAAACCGCAGCCCACGCCGCAGTAGGCGCAGGTGGTGATGGCGCTGTGCTCGGCCTGGCCGAGTTCGATGACCGTCTTCTCCTGCAGCGTGGCCGTGGGGCAGGCCTGCACGCAGGCGCCGCAGCTGACGCAGTCGCTCTGCATGAAGGGTTCGTCCTGCCCGGCGCTGACACGGCTCTCGAAGCCGCGGCCCGAGATCGTCAGCGCGAAGGTGCCCTGCGTTTCCTCGCAGGCGCGCACGCAGCGGTTGCAGACGATGCACTTGGACGGGTCGTAGGTGAAGTACGGGTTGGACTCGTCCTTCTTGTCTTTCAGGTGGTTCGCGCCATCGAAGCCGTAGCGCACGTTGCGCAAGCCGGTCACGCCGGCCATGTCCTGCAGCTCGCAGTCGCCGTTGGCGCTGCAGGTCAGGCAATCGAGCGGATGGTCGGAGATGTAGAGCTCCATCACGCCCTTGCGCAGCTGCTGCAGCCTGGGGCTTTGCGTGCGCACCTGCATGCCGGCCTCTGCGGGCGTGGTGCACGAGGCAGGGTAGCCCTTGCGGCCCTCGACCTCGACCAGGCACAGCCGGCAGGAGCCGAAGGGCTCCAGGCTGTCGGTGGCGCAGAGCTTGGGCACACGGACACCGGCGTCCATCGCGGCGCGCATCAGCGAGGTGCCCTTGGGCACGGTGACCTGGGCGCCGTCGATGGTCAGCGTGACCTCCTCCAACGAGACGCGCGCCGGGGTGCCGTGGTCGGTTTCTCTGAGATGGTCGAGCATGGGGATCTCCTCAGGCGGCGCGCGCAGCAGGCGCGGCGAGGCCGAAATCTTGCGGGTAGTGGTCCAGCGCCGACAGCACCGGATAGGGCGTCATGCCGCCCATGGCGCACAGCGAGCCGTGCAGCATGGTGTCGCACAGGTCGCGCAACAAAGTGACTTGCTGCGGCCGGTTCTGCGTGTCCGCAACCACGATGCGGTCGATCACCTCCACGCCGCGCGTGGAGCCGATACGGCAGGGCGTGCACTTGCCGCAGGATTCGATGGCGCAGAACGCCATGGCGTAGCGCGCGAGCTTCGCCATGTCGGCCGTGTCGTCGTGCACCACGATGCCGCCGTGGCCCACCACCGCGCCCACGGCCGCGTAGGCCTCGTAGTCCAGCGGCACATCCCAGTGCTCGGGCGCCACATAGGCGCCCAGCGGTCCGCCGACCTGGATGGCCTTGACCGGCCGGCCGCTGGCCGTGCCTCCCCCGAAGCCCTCGACCAGTTCGCGCAGCGTGACACCGAAGGCCTTCTCGACCAGGCCGCCATGCTTGATGTTGCCCGCCAGCTGGATCGGCAGCGTGCCGCGCGAGCGGCCCATGCCGAAATCGCGGTAGAACGCGGCGCCCTTGGCCAGGATCAAGGGCACCGAGGCCAGCGTGATCACGTTGTGGATCAGCGTCGGCTGGCCGAACAAGCCCTGCAGCGCCGGCAGCGGCGGCTTGGCGCGCACGATGCCGCGCTTGCCCTCCAGGCTCTCCAGCATGGCGGTTTCCTCGCCGCAGACGTAGGCGCCGGCGGCCTTGCGCACCTCCAGGTCGAAGGCACGGCCCGTGCCCAGGATGTCGCGGCCCAGCCAGCCGGCCGCGCGCGCCCGGTCGATGGCCCGGCGCAGCGTGGCGATGGCATGCGGATACTCGGAGCGCACGTAGACGTAGCCCTGCGTGGCGCCCGTGGCGATGCCGGCGATGGCCATGCCCTCGACCAGCATGAAGGGGTCGCCCTCCATGACCATGCGGTCGGAGAAGGTGCCCGAGTCGCCTTCGTCGGCGTTGCAGCAGACGTATTTCTGCGCTGCCTGCGCGCCGGCCACCGTCTTCCACTTGATGCCGGCAGGAAACGCCGCGCCGCCGCGCCCGCGCAGGCCGGAGTCCAGCACCTGCTGCACGATGGCGGCACCGTCCAGCGCCAGCGCGTGGCGCAGGCCGGCCAGGCCGCCGTGGGCCTCGTAGTCGCGCAGCGACAGCGGGTCGGTCACGCCCATGCGCGCGAAAGTCTGGCGCTCCTGTCGCAGCAGCCAATCCATCTGCTCGGTCAGGCCATGGCACAGCGCGTGCGTTGCGCCCTGCAGCAGGCCGGCGTCGAGCAGGCCCTCGACATCGGACGGGTCGACCGGCCCGTAGGCCACGCGGCCCTGGGGCGTGACGACCTCGACCAGCGGCTCCAGCCAGAACAACCCGCGCGAGCCGTTGCGCACGATCTCGACGGCCTGGCCGCGCGCCTGGGCGCCGCGCTGCACGGCCTGCGCCACCGCCTCCGCGCCAACGGCCTGGGCCGCGCTGTCGCTGGGGATGTAGACGCGCACCGTCATGCGCCCACCTCGTGCAGCAAGGCGTCGAGGCGCGGTGCCGACATGCGCGCGCGCGGCGCTTCGTCCAGCGCCACGGCCGGCGACATCGCGCACAGGCCCAGGCAGTAGACGGGCTCCAGCGTGACCGCGCCGTCGGCACGGGTGCCGCCCTCGGGCATGCCCAGGCGGCTGCAGGCATGCGCCCACAGCGCATCGGCGCCCATGGCCTGGCAGGATTCCGCACGGCAGACCTGCAGCACATGGCGGCCGGGCGGCGTGCGGCGGAAGTGGTGGTAGTACGTGATCACGCCGTGCACCTCGGCGCGCGAGAGGTTCAGGCCCTCGGCGATGGCCGGCACGGCGGCGTCCGGCACGTGTTCCAGCGCTTCCTGCACCGCATGCAGCAGCGGCAGCAGCGCGCCGGGTTGCTGCGCATGCGCCGCCACCAGCCGGTGGACGGTCGCCATCGTCGTCTCGTCTGTCATCGGGGTCTCTTGTTCGAATCGCCCGCGCAGTGTGATCAGCCCCCATGCGGCGGTCAAATTCATTCAGCACATGGGCCGATTCGCCGGCCGAATGGGGCGGCGGGCCGCCCGTCGCGCACACGGCCCCCTGCAGCGCGGCCATGGCGCCGGCCGTGCGGCGCCACCGCCGGTGGACGTACCGGGTGCCGGCACGCCCTGGCGTTCGTCAGTAGGTCGCGTTGACCTGGTAGACGGCCGTGGTGCCGCTGACCTCGTTGCCCACGATCAACAGCGGCTTGCCGTTGGGCGACTGCCTGGCCGGCACGAAGGTCAGGCCCTCGGGGCCCAGGTCGCCGGCCTGCTTGAGCGTGGCAGCGCTGTCGCCGGGCGAAGCCACCGTGAAGTCTCGGCTGTTGATGTAGGTGACATAGACCGGTGCCGTCGGGGTGGTCACGTCGTAGACCATCACGCCGCCGATGCGCTCCAGGCCGATGAACACGAAGGTCTTGTCGCCCATGCGGCCGATGGCCAGGCCTTCGGGCTCGGGGCCCTTGTTGTCGCTGCGGTTGTCGAACGCGGTCTCGGCGTGGTCGGAGTTGAAGTACGCGGGCAGCAGCTCGGCGATCTTCTTCTCGAACTGGTCGCCCGAATCCCAGATGAGCGTGCCGTTCTCGTCGCGGATCGAGAACGAGCGGCCGCCGTAGGCGTACAGCGCGTCGTAGACCAGCACGTCGCGGCCGTTCAGGCGGCGCAGCTTGGGCGTGCCGTCGGCGTTCTGCTGGTAGCCCAGCGTCCAGGTGACGTTGAGGCGGCCCAGCAGGTTGTCCTCGCGGCAGCTGCCGGCCGATGCGGTGCCGGCCGAGAGGTTCCAGGTCGCACCGCAGTAGCCGAACATGTCGGGGTTGAGCACGGCACCGGCCGCCAGCGCACGCAGCTGCGGCGGCAGATCTTCGCCGGCACGGCGGTCGAAGCCGCTGTTGTGCACCAGGTGCTTGACGCGGAACTCCTCGACGAAGCCTTTGCTCGCGTCGCCGGCCCAGTAGGCGGCGTTGCCCTCGCCCCAGGCGCGGGCATCGCCTTCGTTGGCGGTGACGAGGTAGGTCTTGCCGCCCGAGGCATAGGACGCGATGGCATCGGGCATGTACAGGCCGCGCAGGCCGGCCCAGGTGCGGATCTCGGCCTTGCCATCGGTGTCGGTCACGTCCAGGCCGTTGCCGGCCACGCCGTGGTCCTTGAAGCCCAGCGGCAGGATGGCCGTGACCTTGGCGGTGGCGATGTCGATCTTGGCCAGTGCGTTGTTCTCCTGCAGCGTGGCCCAGGCGGTACGGCCGTCTTCAGAGACGGTGATGTACTCGGGCTCGATGTCCTGCGCGGCGTTGGCATTGGGGCCGAAGATGCGCACACCCTGGGCGCGCAAGGCCTGCTCCTGGCCGATGTAGGCCTTGAAGTCAGCCGTGCGCACGGTCGGCGCAGCCGGATTGCTCACGTCGATGACGCTGACCGAACCTTCGGGATCGACCTGGTAGTCGTCGCTGGGCTCGCCCTCGTTGGCCACCAGCAGGGTCTTGCCGTCGGGCGTGAAGGTCAGCATGTCGGGCAGTGCACCCACGTCGGCCTGGCCCAGCAGCACGAGGTCGGACGCGCGGTACAGCGCCACGAAGCCGGTGTCGGTCTTCACGGCGGCCTGCGCCGCCACGGCCACGATGCCGTTCTTGACGGCCACGCTGTTGACCTCGGCGCCGGCGCGCAGCGTGCGCGTGTCGATCACGCCGATGTGGCGCGGGTTGGCCGGGTCGCTGAGGTCGATCACGTCGAGCGCGCCCTTCTGCGCGTTGACGACGAAGGCACGGCGGCTGGCCGCGTCGTAGGCCGGGATCTCGGCGGCGCTCTGCTCGAAGATGCCGGTCTCGTGCCGGCCCAGCAGGCTCAGCGCGATGGTCTGGGGCGTGGCTTCTTCATCGTCGCCGCCGCCGCAGGCGGCCAGGGTGATGACGGTGGCGCAGGCGGCGGCCAGCGCGGTCCAGCGGGCCGGACGGAACGAAAACAGAGACATGGCGTGGGGGCGCACGAAGGCGCGCGGAGTTCGAAAAGATGACGCCGCGGACACACAACGGTCACGCGGCGGTCATCGATCCTGGCTGCGCAATATGACGACGGCGTGAAACACCGCCCCGCCGTCAGGCCATGGTCAGGCGCGCGCCAGCACCGGCGCCAGCGCCACACCGGTGGCCGTGCCCAGGCGCACCAGCTCTTCCGGCGGCGCCGCGCCGACGATGCGGCCGCCACCGTCGCCGCCTTCGGGGCCCAGGTCCAGCACCCAGTCGGCCTCGGCGATCAGGTCGAGGTCGTGCTCGATCACCACCACGCTGTGGCCGCCGTCCACCAGCCGGTGCAGCACGCGGATCAGCTTCTCCACGTCGGCCATGTGCAGGCCCACAGTGGGCTCGTCCAGCACATACAGCGTGTGCGGCGCCTTCTGGCCGCGGCGGCCCACGTCGTCGCGCACCTTGCTGAGCTCGGTGACCAGCTTGATGCGCTGCGCCTCGCCGCCCGACAGCGTGGGCGATGGCTGGCCCAGCGTCAGGTAGCCCAGGCCCACGTCCTTCAGCAGCTGCAGCGGGTGCGCGATGTTGGGCATGCTGCCGAAGAACTCGACGGCCTCGTCCACCTCCATCTGCAGCACCTCGCCGATGCTCTTGCCGCGCCAGCTGACGGCCAGCGTCTCGGGGTTGAAGCGCGCGCCGTGGCAGCTCTCGCACGGCACCTTCACGTCGGGCAGGAAGCTCATCGCGATGGTGCGGATACCCTGGCCTTCGCAGGTCGGGCAGCGGCCCTCGCCGGTGTTGAACGAGAAGCGGCCGGGGCCGTAGCCGCGCGCCTTGGCCTCCAGCGTCTCGGCAAAGAGCTTGCGGATGGTGTCCCAGAAGCCGATGTAGGTGGCCGGGCAGCTGCGCGGCGTCTTGCCGATGGGCGTCTGGTCCACCTCGAGCACGCGGTCGATCTGCTCGTAGCCGCGCACCTCGTCGCAGCCGGTCCAGTTCGGGCCATGCAGCGTCAGCGCCGCCAGGCCGGCCTGCGTGGACTTCTGCGCCACCACGGTCTGCACGTTGGACAGCAGCACGTCGCGCGCCAGCGTGGACTTGCCCGAGCCGCTGACGCCGGTCACGACGACCAGGCGCTTGAGCGGCAGGTCGGCATCGACGGACTGCAGGTTGTGCTCGCGCGCGCCGCGCACGGAGAGCCAGGACGTGCCCGGTTCGGTGTCGCGGCGGGCCTTGAGCGGATGGCGCATGGCGTGCAGCAGGTAGCGGCCGGTGACCGAGTCTTCCGCCCGCGACAGGTCGTCGGCCGTTCCCTGCGCCACCAGCCGGCCACCACGCTTGCCAGCGCCCGGGCCGATGTCGATCAGGTGGTCGGCGCGGCGGATGGTGTCCTCGTCGTGCTCGACGACGACCAGCGTGTTGCCCTTGTCGCCGAGCTTGTGCAGCGCGTTGAGCAGGATGTGGTTGTCGCGCGCGTGCAGGCCGATGGTGGGCTCGTCCAGGATGTAGCAGACACCCTGCAGGTTGCTGCCCAGTTGCGCGGCCAGGCGGATGCGCTGGGCTTCGCCGCCGGACAGCGTGGGCGCCCCGCGGTCCAGCGTCAGGTAGCCCAGGCCCACCTCTTCGAGGAACTCGAGCCGGCCCGCGATCTCGGGCAGCAGGTCGCGCGCGATGTCGGCCTCGCGGGCCGACAGGCGACCGCCCGCCAGCAGGCCCTGCACCCAGGCGCGCACCTGCATGACCGACATGCGCGCGATGTCCGTGATCGAACGGCCGTCGAAGCGCACGGCGCGCGCCGTGGCATTGAGCCGTGTGCCGGCGCACGCCGGGCAGGCGTGCTCGCCCACGTCCTCGGCCTCGGGTTCGGCGAAGGTCTGTTCGCGGCCCTTGTTGTCGTCGTCACGCACGGAGTCGTCGTAGACGGCGCGCTGCTCCCGGGTCAGCTTGACGCCCGTGCCCACGCAGTCGGGACACCAGCCGTGCTTGCTGTTGTAGGAGAACAGGCGCGGGTCGAGCTCGGCGTACGAGGTGGCGCAGACCGGGCAGGCGCGCTTGGCCGAGAACACCAGCAGCTGGCCGATGTGCGCCGTGGGCTGCGCATCGGCCAGCGCAGCGCGCAGGCCGTCGAGCTGGCTCAGCACGTGGACGACGCCCTTGCCGTGCTCGAGCGCCTGGGCGAGTGCCTCGCGCAAGCGGGCCTCGTTGGCCGGTGTCACGTCCAGGCTGGCCACGGGCAGCTCGATCGTGTGCTCCTTGAAGCGGTCGATGCGCGGGAAGCCCGTGGTCGGCAGGAAGTTGCCGTCCACGCGCAGGTGCGTGTAGCCGCGCGGCCGCGCCCAGTCGGCCAGCTCGGTGTAGACGCCCTTGCGGTTCATCACCAGCGGCGCCAGCAGGCCGATGTGCTGGCCGCGGAACTGGCGCAACAGCTGGGCGGCGATGCTGTCGGGTGTCTGCGGCTGCACCGGCGCGTCGTCCTTGACGCAGTGCTGCACGCCGAGCTTGACGTACAGCAGGCGCAGGAAGTGCCAGACCTCGGTGGTCGTGCCCACGGTGGACTTGCGGCCGCCGCGCGACAGGCGCTGCTCGATGGCCACGGTCGGCGGGATGCCGTAGACCGCGTCGACCTCGGGCCGGCCCGCGGGCTGCACGATGCTGCGCGCGTAGGCGTTCAGCGATTCCAGGTAGCGGCGCTGGCCTTCGTTGAACAGGATGTCGAAGGCCAGCGTGGATTTGCCGGAACCGCTGACGCCCGTGACCACGTTGAAGCTGCCGCGCGGAATGTTCACCGACAGCGACTTCAGGTTGTGCTCCTTGGCGTTCACGATCTCGATGGCCGCGGGTGCGGCCACCACGTAGCGTGTCGCCGGCTCCTGCACGGCCAGCGACTGGCCAGGCTGCATGGCGGTCTCGTAGTCGCGCAGCGCGGCACCGGTGTGCGACGACGGGTGTTCGCGCACCTGCTCGGGCGTGCCGGTGGCCACCACCAGGCCGCCGCCGTCGCCACCCTCGGGCCCCATGTCGATGAGCCAGTCGCTCGCGCGGATCACGTCGAGGTTGTGCTCGATCACGACCAGGGAGTGCCCGGCGTCGAGCAGCTTGCGCAGCGCGCGCATGAGCTTGGCGATGTCGTCGAAGTGCAGGCCGGTGGTGGGCTCGTCGAACAGGAACAGCGTGCCCTTGCGCGCCAGGCTCTGGCGCGACGGCGCCGCGCTCTTGGCCGCTTCGGCCAGGAAGCCCGCGAGCTTGAGCCGCTGCGACTCGCCGCCCGACAGCGTGGGCACGGGCTGGCCGAGCTTCACGTATTCGAGGCCCACGTCGACGATGGGCTGCAGCGCACGCACGACTTCGCGGTCGTTCTCGAACACCAGCACGGCCTCGGAGACGGTCAGATCGAGCACGTCGGCCACGCTGAGCGGGCGGCGCCTGGCCGTCGCGGCGTCGCGGCGCTCGATGTGCACTTCCAGGATCTCCGGACGGTAGCGCTTGCCGTCGCAGTCCGGGCAGCGCAGGTAGACGTCCGACAGGAACTGCATCTCCACGTGCTCGAAGCCGGAACCGCCGCAGGTGGGGCAGCGCCCGTCGCCGCTGTTGAAGCTGAACTTCGACGCCGTGTAGCCGCGCTGGCGCGCCAGCGGCGCGTCGGCGAACAGCGCGCGGATCGCGTCCCACGCGCCCACGTAGCTGGCGGGGTTGGAGCGCGCGGTCTTGCCGATGGGCGACTGGTCCACGTAGACCACGTCGGCCAGGTGGTCGGCGCCGAGCAGGCGGTCGTGCAGGCCAGGCGAATCGGTGGCGCGGCCGAAGTGGCGCAGCAACGCAGGCGCCAGCACGTCCTGGATCAGCGTGGACTTGCCCGAGCCGCTGACGCCGGTCACGCAGACCAGGCGCTGCAGCGGGATGTCGACCGTCACGTCGCGCAGGTTGTGCTCGCGCGCGCCCTCGAGGACCAGGCGCGGCGTGTTGTCGCCGACGGCGCGGCGCTGGCCGATGCCGATCTGCTTGCGTCCGCCCAGGTACTGGCCCGTCAGTGTGTCGGCGTGGCGCAGCTGCGCCGTGCTGCCGTCGAACACGATCTGGCCGCCGCGCTCGCCCGGGCCGGGGCCCATGTCGATCATGCGGTCCGCCGCGAACATCACGGCCGGATCGTGCTCGACGACGACCAGCGTATTGCCCGCATCGCGCAGGCGCTGCATGGCCTCGATGATGCGGTGCATGTCGCGCGGATGCAGTCCGATGCTGGGCTCGTCCAGCACGAACAGGGTGTTGACGAGCGAGGTGCCCAGCGCCGTTGTCAGGTTGATGCGCTGCACCTCGCCGCCCGACAGCGTGCGGCTCTGGCGGTCCAGCGTGAGGTAGCCGATGCCGACATCGCACAGGTAGCGCAGCCGCGTGGTGATCTCCTCGAACAGCAGGCGCAGCGCCTGCGCCTCGCCCTGGCCGGCGGTGGCGGTGCTGGACGACAGCCGGTCGAAGAAGCGGCGCAGCCGCTCGATTGGCAGCAGCATGAGGTCGTGCAGCGTCAGGCCCGGCAGGGCTTCGAGTTGCGGGCGCGACCACTGGACGCCGTGCGGCAGGAAGCGCTTGGCCGGTTCGAGCACGGCGTCCGCATCGTCCTTGCTGCCCAGGCGCCAGAGCAGGCTTTCGGTCTTCAGCCGGGCGCCGCCGCAGGTCTCGCACGGCGTGTAGCTGCGGTACTTGGACAGCAAGACGCGGATGTGCATCTTGTAGGCCTTGCTCTCCAGGTACTCGAAGAAGCGCTTGACGCCGAACCAGTGCTGGTTCCACTTGCCGTTCCAGTTGGGCGATCCGTGGATCACCCAGTGCTTCTGCTCGGGCGTGAGCTGCTTGTAGGGGGTGTCGCGCGGAATGCCTGCGGCCTCGGCGTGGCGCATCAGGTCGTCCTGGGCCTCCTGCCAGGCCGGCGTCTGCATCGGTTTGACGGCGCCGGCACGCAGGGTCATCTTGTCGTTCGGGATGACCAGGTCGTAATCCACGCCGATCACCCGGCCGAAGCCGCGGCAGGTCTCGCAGGCGCCGACCGGCGAGTTGAACGAGAACATCGACGGGATCGGATCAGCATAGCGCAGGTCGCTGTCGGGGCAATGCAGTCCCGTGGAAAAGCGCCAGACCTGCGGCTCGCCCTCGGGTTCCGCTGCGAGTGCATAGACGTTGAGCCGGCCGGCGCCACGCTTGAGCGCGGTCTCGATCGCCTCGATGGTGCGCACGCGCTCGGCGCCCGACAGGCGCAGGCGGTCGGCCACCACGTCCAGCAGCTTGCGCGGCCCGGCCGGCGTGGCCACCTCGCGCTCGGCCTGGATGCGCGTGAAGCCGCTGGCCGACAACCATTCGGCCACCTGCTCGGCCGAGGTGCCCGCGGGCAGTTCGACCGGAAAGGTCAGCACCAGCCGCGGATCTCCGTGCGCCGCGGCGCGGCGCTCGAGTTCGGCCAGGATGCTGTCCGGCGAGTCGTGCCGCACGGGCTGCGCCGTGACCTTGTCGAACAACTGGCCGGCGCGTGCGAACAGCAGCTTCAGGTGGTCGTTGAGCTCCGTCATCGTGCCGACCGTGGACCGCGATGAACGTACCGGGTTCGTCTGGTCGATCGCGATGGCCGGCGGCACGCCCTCCACCCGGTCCACCGCGGGCTTGTCCATGCGGTCCAGGAACTGGCGCGCGTAGGCCGAGAAGGTCTCGACGTAGCGCCGCTGCCCCTCGGCGTAGAGCGTGTCGAACACCAGGCTGGACTTGCCGGATCCGCTGGGCCCCGTGACCACCGTCAGCTCGCCCGTCCGGATGTCGAGGTCCAGGTTCTTGAGGTTGTGTTGGCGCGCGCCGCGGATGGCGATCGTTCCTTGGGGCATAGAGGAGGCGGTTTGACGGGGCAAAGCGGGGGATTTTAGGGAGGCCGCCCATGCCCGCGATGCGCATCCAGAAGAGCACGTGAGAGCCCAAGGCCGCTTGCGCACCAAAATTTCAACTCATCAACTTGTATGCATAAATCGATTGAATTTCTGACTTCATGCATAAATTCGGTGAAATCGTGCAGTTCCGACCACGCAATTCAAGCCGTCACGAAAGAATGCATGCAATTCTTTTCATTGAATTTCTATGCGCACGAATGAAAATCAAACATTGAGTTCAGTCGACCAATATTCATCTGTATGCAAAACATCCGCGATGCATTGGTTCGCCGTCTGCCTGGCGTTGGCCACCCTGTCGCCTTCCGCGCAGGCCGGAATGGCTTCCAAGGCAACCAGCGCCACGGTCCCATGCCCGACGGCTGCAGCAGCCATGCCGGCACCGGCGCGTGCAGTGGTCAGACGCAAGGCCGCAGTGAACCCGTCGACCGTGACGACGCCGACTGTCGGCCTTCAGCGGCCGGCAACACGGAAAGTGAACCCGTCCCGCGTCAAGCCGAAAACCGCGCCGACCGCCGCGGCCGCGCCATCTCCACACGTTGGCTGCGCGCCTGCGTCCGTCGTCGCCCCGCCCGCGCTGAGCACCTTGATCACGGGCGCATCGCCAGCCCCGGCTTACCCGTCCAGTGCGCTGCCACCGTTCGCGGTGCCACTGGATGCCGTGCCGGCCGTCATCGATGGCGTGCCAGACACGGGCGCACCCGTAGCGCCCTACGCCATGCCGGCGCTCATCGACGACGCAACGGGCGCCCGCGCGCCTGTCATGTCGTCCAACGCTCCGTTTCCATGGGCTCCGGCCTTATTCGTCGGAGGTAAGCCCTTCCACCCAGGAACGGTGGGCGAGAACTCGTGGCCTTCCCTGCCCGCGCAGCCCGCAGCGCCATCGCTGCCGGAAATGCCACGCGAAACCGACCGCGAAATCGGGCTCCCGGTGCCACCACCTGGGAATCCGGATCTGCTTCCGGTCATCCCATCGCTTCCTGAGGAAGCCGGCCCGGCCGAGGTGCCTGAGCCTGCCAGCCTGGCACTTGTGCTGTCGGGGTTGCTGGCAGTCTGGGCGCAAGCTGTGCGCAAGGGCCGCCGCGTGCGCGGCCGCTTGCAACAGCGCCGCCTTCAGTCGTTGGCGTAGATGTCGTTGTCCTTGGTCTCCTTGACGAACAAGGTGCCAATGACCAGCGTGACGGCCGCGATGATGATGGGATACCACAGGCCGTTGTACATGTTGCCGGTCTGCGCCACGATGGCCAGCGCGGTGGCTGGCAGCAAGCCGCCGAACCAGCCATTGCCGATGTGGTACGGCAGGCTCATCGAGGTGTAGCGGATGCGCGTTGGGAACATCTCCACCAGCATGGCTGCGATCGGCCCGTACACCATGGTCACCAGGATCACGAGGTAGACCAGGATCACCACCGCCAGGAAGGTGTTCATCTTGGCCGGGTCGGCCTTGGCCGGGTAGCCCGCGGCCTTCAGGTCGTCGCTGACCGCCTTCTTCAGTGCGGAATCCTTGGCCTTCAGTTCATCGGCCGGCAGGCCAGCCGCGTTGTAGCTCGTGATGACCTGCTCGCCGATCTTGATGGTCGCCGGCGCGCCGGCCGGGCCCGCCACGTTCTCATAGCTGACCGAACTGGCCGACAGCACCTGCTTGGCGATGTCGCAAGAACTTGTGAACTTGGACGTTCCCGTGGGATTGAACTGGAACGAGCACTCCTTGGGGTCCGCCGTCACGATCACCTGGTTCTTGGCCTGGGCCGCGGCGAGGTCGGGGTTGACGGCCTTGGTCAGTGCGTTGAACACCGGGAAGTACGTCAGCACCGCCAGCAGGCAGCCCGCCATGATGATGGGCTTGCGGCCGATCCGGTCCGACAGGCTGCCGAAGATCACGAAGAACGGGGTGGCGATGATCAGCGAGATCGCGATCAGGATGTTGGCCGTGGCGCCATCGAGCTTGAGCGCGCCGGTCAGGAAGAACAGCGCGTAGAACTGTCCCGTGTACCAGACGACGGCCTGGCCGGCGGTCAGGCCCACCAGCGCCAGGATCACGATCTTCAGGTTGCGCCATTGGCCGAAGGATTCGGTCAGCGGTGCCTTGGAGACCTTGCCCTCGGCCTTCATCTTCACGAAGGCCGGAGACTCGTTCATGGACAGCCGGATGTAGACCGACACGCCCAGCAGCAGGATGGACACCAGGAACGGAATGCGCCAGCCCCATTCGGCGAAGGCGGCCTCGCCGATGGCGGTGCGCACGCCAAGGATCACCAGCAGCGACAGGAACAGGCCCAGCGTGGCCGTGGTCTGGATCCACGACGTGTAGAACCCGCGCTTGCCCGGGGGCGCATGCTCGGCCACGTAGGTGGCAGCGCCGCCGTACTCGCCGCCCAGCGCCAGGCCCTGCAGCATGCGCAGCACGATCAGGATGATGGGCGCGGCCACGCCGATGCTGGCGTAGCCGGGCAGCAGGCCGACGATGAAGGTCGACAGGCCCATCAGCAAGATGGTGACCAGGAAGGTGTACTTGCGCCCGATCATGTCGCCCAGTCGCCCGAACACCAGGGCGCCGAATGGCCGCACGATGAAGCCCGCGGCAAACGCCAGCAGCGAGAAGATGGTGCGTGAGGCGGGGTCCAGTGCCGAGAAGAACTGGTTGCCGATGATCACGGCCAGGGTGCCGTAGAGGTAGAAGTCGTACCACTCGAACACCGTGCCGATGGACGAGGCGAGGATGACCTTGCGCTCCTCCTTGGTCATGGGGCGGCTGGCCTGGACCGGCTTGCCCCCCTGCATTGTGGCTGCCATTGCGTGTGTCTCCTGTTGTGTAGCAGGCTCCCGGAACGAGAGCCCGGGCGCATTCTTGGAGCGGCCACTGACCCGTCTCTGACACCGGGCCAACGCATTCTTACAACTTCAGTACTAACCCGCGCCCGCCATTTCGGTATGTGGGTTGCATCGCCTCAGTGGCTGAACATGCGCCGGTGCAACTGCCGCAACGACCACCACACGGTTCCTGCCACCAACGGGATGGCGAGCGCGGCCGTGCTCTCCGGCGACCAAGGCCAACCCAGCTTCTGCGCGCCCTTGGCCAGGTAGCTGACCAAGCCGACGATGTAGTAGGTGATGGCGGCCACCGACAGGCCTTCGACCGTGGATTGCAACTTGAGCTGCAGGTCCTGCCGCTTGTTCATGGTGGCCAGCAGGGCCTGGCTGCTTTGCTGCTGCTCGATCTCCACGCGCGTGCGCAACAGGTTGCTGGTGCGCGAGACGCGTTGCGAGAGCGCATCCTGCCGGCGCGCGGCCCACTCGCAGGTCTTGCGCGCGGGCGTCAGGCGCCGGTCCATGAATTCCGCAATGGTCTGCAGGCCGGCCCGGCGCACCTCGGCGATGTCCGCGATGCGGCTGTCCATGAGTTCGAAATACGCGCTGCTGGCCGAGAAGCGCGAATGCGTGGCCGCGTGCTGGCTCTCGACCTGGCCGGCCAGCCGCGTCAGCCGGTCCAGCAGCGCCGGCTCGGCATCCCGGTCGGCGCTGCGGATGGCTTCGGCCAGGGCGGCCAGTTCGCCTTCGGCGCTGGCCAGCACCGCGCTGGCACGCCGCGCCGCAGGCAGGCCCAGCATGGCGACCATGCGGTAGGTCTCGATCTCCAGCAGCCGCTGCACGAGCCGGCCCAGCCGGCGCGTGGACAGGCTGCCCACGCGCAACAGCATGCGCGAACCGCCGTCGGCGTGGATCGTGAAATCGGTGTAGACCTCCGCCAGGCCGCCCGCCACGCTGGAGCCGACCTGTGGGTCCTCGTGCAACCAGTGGCGCGCCAGGGCCTCGACCTCGCCGTCGCGCGCGGCGAGCACCCACAGGTTCAGGTGCGACAGGCACTGGCCCGGCAGCGTGGCCAGCCAGTCCCGCGGCACCGCCGTGGCGGCGCTGTCGGCGACGCGCTCGGCCGAAGGCGGGGTTGCCATCGGCAGCATGAAGGTCCAGGTCACGAACTCGGTGTGCAGCTCCCAACGCAGGCGCAACGGCCCCAGGCTGGCGCGCAGGTGCGTGGTGTGGTCGTCGGGCGGCGGCTGGTGGTGGTCGCGCAGCAGAGCCGCCAAATGGGCCCGGCTGGCGGCGCGGCCCTCGGCGTCCGCCAGCATGACAACGTGCGTGATGGCCAGGGGTGTCGACAAAGCCTCGGGCGGCCGGGCGTGGACTTCGTTGTGCAGCAGGGCCCGGTCGGGGTGCTGGCTGAGCGCGGTGGAGGGCAGCATCGTGGCGCGATTCTGCCCGCCCCCCGCAGAGCGGCTACGGCTGGCGGTCGAGCGCCGACGGCCGTTGCGGCGCCTCGTCCCAGGCGCTGGAGCCGAACCAGGCATCGCCCTCGAGGTAGGCACGCAGCATGGGCAGCGCGTCCAGGCCCCAGAACACCCGGCCGTCCACCACGCATGCAGGCACACCGAACACGCCTGCGGCCGTGGCGGCCTCGGTGTTGGCGCGCAGCGTGGCTTTCGCATCCTCGCCGGCCGGATCGCGCACCGGCGCCAGTTCGGCCGCCAGCTGCTGCATGCGCTGCGGCGCATTGGCATCGGCGCCGCCCCGCCAGACATGGCGGAACACGGTTTCGCAGCTGGAGCGGTTGGGCTGTGGTCCGGCGCCGCAGGCCAGCGCCAGGCGCAGCAGCGGCAAGGGCGCAAACGGGTGCTCGGCCGGCAGGTCCATGGGCACGCCGTGCTGGTGCGCCAGCCACAGCACCTGGCGGTAGATGAAGGCCCGCTTGGCCGGGATCTCGGCCGGGCCGCGCAGGCCATGTTCGCGCAGCACGGCGCCCAGCAGCACGGGCTTGTACTGCACCTGGTAGCTCAAGCCCTGCAGGGCCACGGGCAAAGTCTCGAACGCCAGGTAGGCGTAGGGCGAGAGGAAGTCCAGGTAAAAGTCGATCTGCTTCATGCCACGGCCTCACTTGCGCGGTCCAGCACCAGCCGCCACACGGCCCGGCGCGCGGCATCGTCCATGCGCGACCAGCCAGCGATCTCCTCGAGCCGGCGCAGGCAGCCTTCGCACAGGCCATCGGCCCCCATGCGGCAGACCGAGACGCAGGGCGAGCCCACATCGCCGTTGGCGGCCAGCATGCGCGGGCCGCGCCGCAGCAGGGCCTGGGCCGGCGTCATGGTTCCTGCACCACGTCGGCCACGGGTGCGCCCGTCAGCGCTTGCAGATCCTGCGGCCGCAGCTTGAACACGCCATGCGGGTGGCCGGCCGCGGCCCAGATCTCCTCGAAGCGGAACAGCTCGCGGTCGATCAGCGTGACGGGCGGCGTGGCGTGCGCCAGCGGCGCCACGCCGCCGATGGAAAAACCGGTCCGGCTCTTGACGAACTCGGCGTCGGCGCGGCCGGTCTTGCCGACCAGGGCTTCGACCTTCTTCTCGTCCACGCGCCGGTCGCCCGAGGTGACGACCAGCACGGCCGCATCGTCGCTCTTGCGCCGGAAGATGATGCTCTTGGCGATCTGCCCCACCGCGATGCCCAGCGCATCGGCGGCCTGCTGGGCCGTGCGCGCGGCATCGTCCAGCATCCGCGGCGCATGCGGATGGGCCTTGTCCAGCAGTGCCCGCGCCACGCGCTGCACGCCATCGGGCAGCGTCGTCAGTTCAGATCCACACACGGCTCGCTCCTGTCTCTTGTGCCGGTTCAGCCGCAACGCTTGGTGCGGATGGCCTTGGACACGCGCGAGTGCGGCTCGCGGCCAATCACTTCGCTGACGTACACGCCCGCGTCGATCAGCTTGTCCAGGTCGATGCCGGTTTCGATGCCCATGCCATGCAGCATGTAGACCACGTCCTCGGTCGCCACGTTGCCGGTCGCGCCCTTGGCGTAGGGACAGCCGCCCAGGCCGGCCACCGACGACTGGAAGTTCCACACGCCCAGTTCCAGCGCGGCCAGCGTGTTCGACAGGGCCTGGCCGTAGGTGTCGTGGAAATGCCCGGACACATCGTCGATGCCGAAATGCGCCAGCGTGGCCTGCACCGCGGCCTGCACCGTGCGCGGCGTGCCGACGCCGATGGTGTCGGCCACGTCGACCCGCTGCACGCCGATGCCCTTCATGAGTCCGGCCAGGTAGCCCACCTTGCCGGGCGCGATCTCGCCCTCGTAGGGGCAGCCCACCGTGCACGACATCGCGCCGCGCACCGCGATGCCCTTGGCCAGCGCCGCATCCACCACGGGCGCGAAACGCTCGATGCTCTCGGCGATGGAGCAGTTGATGTTCTTCTGGCTGAAGGCCTCGCTGGCCGCGCCGAACACCACGATCTCGTCCGGCCACTCCTCGCGCGGAGCGGCGATGGCCGCCTCGAAGCCCTTGAGGTTGGGCGTCAGCACCGAGTAGCGCACGCCGCCCTGGCGCTGGATGCCATGCATCACCTGCGCGTTGTCGGCCATCTGCGGCACCCACTTGGGGCTGACAAAGCTGGTCACCTCGATCTCGCGCAGGCCGGCCTCCTGCAGCCGCTGCACCAGGCCGATCTTCGCCTCGGCAGACACGGGCTGCTTTTCGTTCTGCAGCCCGTCACGCGGGCCGACGTCGATGATCCGGACGCGGGGGGGAAGCTTCATGGTGTGTCTCTTGGTGGCTGCGGGCGGGCCCGCAAGCGTAGCGCATCGGGCGTGACCTGTTGCGGGCATCCAGACCAGCCGACGGCGCCGCGCCCGCTGCATCGGTCACCGCGGATTCAGTACCCCCGCTCCAGGTCCACCACGCCGGCCACCGCCTCGCCGCGCGACAGCGCGCGGATCTTGCCGGCGATCTGCGCGATCGACTCGCGCCGCAGTGTGCGCGCCGAGCCGTGCGGCGTGATGCTGATCTTCGGATGCCGCCAGAACGCGTGCGCGGCCGGCAGCGGCTCGGTCTCGAACACGTCGAGCGTGGCACCGGCCAACTGGCCGCTGTCGAGCAGGGGGATCAGGTCGTCCTCGACCAGGTGGCCGCCGCGCGCGATGTTGACCAGGTAGCCCCCCGGCCGGAGCGCCGACAGCGTGGTCTTGTTCAGGATGCCGCGCGTGGCGTCCGTCAGCGGCAACAGGTTGACGAGCATGCGCGTGCCGACCAGGAAGTCGCCGAGCCGCGCTTCGCCCGCGTAGGTGCGCACGCCCTCGATCTCCTTGCGCGAGCGGCTCCAGCCGAGCACCGGGAACTCGAACTGCGCCACGGCCTTGGCCACGCGCTCGCCCAGCACGCCCAGACCCAGGATGCCGACCGGGAAGTCGGCCCGCTCGCGCGGCTTGCGGTAGACCCAGCGGCCGGCACGGGCCTCGGCCTCGTAGACGTCGAATTCGCGGAAATGCCGGATCAGCGCATGGCACACGTACTCGGCCATCTGCACCGACATGCCGGCGTCGTCCAGCCGCACGATGCGCGTGCCGGCGGGAATGCTGAGCTTCATGAGCGCGTCCACGCCCGCGCCGATGTTGAACAGGGCCTGCAGCCTGGGTTGCGCGTCGATGAAGGACTGCGGCGGCGCCCAGACCACGGCGTGGTCGGCGGGCGGCTGGCCGGGCTCCCAGGCCAGCACCTCGGCGTCCGGCAGTTCGGCCTGCAGGCCTTGGACCCAGGGCTCGGGCTTCTCGGGGAGGCAGACGGTGATGCGCATCGGGATCGGGCCTTTTTGGACAAAGTCCAGATCGTAACTATGCGGCCAGCCTGAGCAGCTCCGCCCCCTCGGCCACCTGGTCGCCGGGTGCGTACAGCAATTCGGCCACCGTGCCATCGGCCGGTGCGGCGATGGTGTGCTCCATCTTCATGGCCTCCATTACCGCCAGGGCCTGGCCCTTGGCGACCTTGTCGCCGGCCTTGACCGAGAACGACACCACCTTGCCCGGCATCGGCGCCGTGAGCCGGCCACCCTCGGCCTGGTGCTCGCCGGCATGGGCCAGCGCGTCCGTCAGCAGCACCTGCGTGGCGCCCTGCGGCGCGAACAGGTGCACGGTCTCGCCCTGGCGCACGCAGCCCAGCACCACGCGCCGGCCGGCGAACTGCAGGTCGATGCGGCCGTCGGCGCGGGCGCCGAAGGCCAGCACGCCGCTGGTCTCGCCCACGCGCAGCTGCAGCGCGCCATCGTGCAGCACGCGCAACTCGGCCGTGCCGGCATCGCCGCGGAAGCTGTAGTCGATCCGCCGCAGCAGCGGCGTGTAGGCGCGCCAGCCGTCGCGCCGGCTCCAGGGATCGCTCCAGGTGCCTGGCGCCGGTTGGTCGGCGGCCTGCTCCGCCTGCAGGAGCTGGGCCACCGCGCCGGCCACCGCCAGGGCCAGTCCGAGCGGCTCCTGGTCGAACAGCACGGCGCGCTCGCGCTGGATCAGCGCGGTGTCCAGGTCCGCCTCGGCAAACGAGCGGCTGGCCAGCACATGGCGCAGGAACTGCACGTTGTTCTGCACGCCGACCACGCGCATGTCGGCCAACGCCTGGTCCAGCCGCGCCAGCGCCTGCGCGCGCGTGTCGCCGTGCACGATGAGCTTGGCGATCATGGAGTCGTAGAACGGCGAGATCGCATCGCCCTCCCGCACGCCCGAATCCACGCGCACCGGCCCGCGCTCGAAACGCACGCAGTCGGGCAACCGGTAGGCGGCGAGCAGGCCCGTGGCGGGCAGGAACTGCTTGTCGGGGTTCTCGGCGCAGATGCGCGCCTCGATCGCATGGCCCTGGATGCGCAACTGGTCCTGCCGCAGCGGCAGCGGCTCGCCGCTGGCCACGCGCAGCTGCCACTCCACGAGGTCCAGGCCGGTGATGGCCTCGGTCACCGGGTGCTCCACCTGCAGCCGCGTGTTCATCTCCATGAAGAAGAAGTCCATCGTGCCGTCCGGCCGCTGCTCGACGATGAACTCCACCGTGCCGGCGCCCACGTAGTTCACGGCACGGGCCGCGGCCACGGCGGCCTCGCCCATCTGCTGGCGCATCGCCTCGGTCATGCCGGGCGCGGGCGCCTCTTCCAACACCTTCTGGTGGCGCCGCTGCACCGAGCAGTCGCGTTCGAACAGGTAGACGGCATGGCCCTGCGTGTCGCCGAACACCTGGATTTCGATGTGGCGCGGGCGCTGCACGTACTTCTCGATCAGCACCGCATCCATGCCGAAGCTGTTGATCGCCTCGCGCTTGCAGGAAGCCAGCGCCGCGGCGAAATCCTCCGCCTTGTCGACCGCGCGCATGCCCTTGCCCCCGCCGCCCGCGCTGGCCTTGATCAGGACCGGGTAGCCGATGCGGTCGGCCTCGCGCGCCAGCAGGGCCTCGTCCTGGTCGGCGCCGTGGTAGCCCGGCACCAGCGGCACGCCGGCCTTCTCCATGAGCTGCTTGGATTCGGCCTTCAGGCCCATGGCCTGGATCGCGGACGCGGGCGGGCCGATGAAGACCAGGCCGGCGTCCAGGCAGGCCTGGGCGAACTCCTCGTTCTCGCTCAGGAAACCGTAGCCCGGGTGGACGGCCTGCGCACCCGTGGCCCTGGCCGCTTCGAGGATGCGTTCCCAGCGCAGGTAGCTGTCCTTGGGCGCGCTGCCGCCGATGTGCACGGCCTCGTCGCAGGCCTGCACGTGCTGGGCGTCGGCGTCGGCATCGGAATAGACGGCGACGGTCCGAACGCCCATGCGGCGCGCGGTGGCCGCGACCCGGCAGGCGATCTCTCCACGGTTGGCGATCAGGATTTTCTTGAACATGTCTCAGCTACCTTGGGATGCGGTGTTCGAAAACAGGGACGCCAGCCTGCGCGCCAGCAGACGCAGGAACTTGAACAGCACGACCAGCAGCAACACGCTCAGCACGAGCACGAGCAACAGGCAGATGCCGAAGGCGACGGGGTGGTGGGTGGCCAGCCAGACGGCCGCCACCACGAGGCCGTCTTCCAGCAGGCTCAGGCCCAGGTTGGAGAACGGTTCGGGCGAGGTGTTGGCCGCCGCGCGCGTGGTGGCCTTGGTGGCGAAGGACGTGGCCGCGAGCGAACCGCCCAGCAGCCCGGCCACGGCCCCCATGGTGCCGCTGTCGGCGCCGAACACGCCGGCCGCCAGCGCCGCGCCGGCCGGGATGCGGACCACCGAATGCAGCAGGTCCCACAACGAGTCCAGGCCCGGAATCTTGTCGGCGAAGAACTCCACGAACAGCATGAACCCACTGGCCGCGAGCATGGCCGGATGCTGCAGCACATGCAGCCCCTGCGGCAGCGGCAGCCAGCCCAGCCAGCCGGACATGCCGACCAGGAACACCACGGCGTACAGCCGGATGCCGCTGGCCCAGCCCAGCACGCCAGCCAGGGCCAGCAGCTGGGCCATGTCGAGCCCGCTGGCGCCCGCCTGCGCCACGCTCCCGGCCTGGCCCGCCGCCGCGCCCAGCCAGGCGGCCAGGGCGCTCCACCAATGGGCCAGCAGATCCATGCTCAGCGCGCCAGCCAGGCGGGGGCGCGCTTGTTGAGGAAGGACTGCACGCCCTCGCGCCCCTCGGCACTCGCGCGGATGTCGGCGATGCCGGCCACCGTGGCGGCGATCAGCGCGGCGTCGATGTCGCGCCCGGCCACGTCCTGCACGAGCTTCTTGCAGGCCTTGACCGCCTCGGGGCCGGCGTTCACGAGCGCCTGTGCCAGCTCGGCGACCTTGGCGTCCAGCGCGTCGGCCGGCACCACGGCGTGCACGAAGCCGATGCGCAGCGCCTCGGCCGCGTCGAAGCGCTCGGCCGTCAGGAAGTAACGGTGCGCGGCCCGCGGCCCCATGGCGCGGACCACATAGGGGCTGATGGTGGCCGGGATCAGGCCGAGCTTGACCTCCGACAGGCAGTAGCCCGCCGTGTCGGCCGAGACGGCGATGTCGCAAGCCGCCACCAGGCCGGTGCCGCCGGCGTAGGCATCGCCCTGCACGCGCGCGATCGTGGGCTTGGGGCAGGCATAGAGCACGCGCAGCATCTCGGCCAGCTTGCCGGCGTCCGCCAGGTTCTCTTCGCGCGTGTAGTCGGCCATGCGGCGCATCCAGTGCAGGTCGGCGCCAGCGCAGAAGGACTTGCCTTCGGCCGCCAGCACGATGCAGCGCACGTCGTCGCGCGCACCCAGTTCGCTGAAGGCAGCCGTCAGCGCGGCGATGAGCTCGTCGTTGAAGGCGTTGCGCACGTCGGCCCGTGTGAGCGTGACGGTGGCGATGTGGTTCTGGACTTGGGTGGTGAGCATGGCCATGGCAGGTCTCCTACATGCGGAACACGCCGAACTTCGGCTCGGGAATGGGTGCGTTCAGCGCGGCTGACAGGCCCAGTGCCAGCACACGGCGCGTGTCGGCCGGGTCGATCACGCCATCGTCCCAGAGCCGGGCCGTGGCGTAGTAGGGGTGGCCCTGGTGTTCGTACTGCTCGCGGATCGGCGCCTTGAAGGCGGCCTCTTCCTCGGCGCTCCACTGCCCGCCCTTGGCCTCGATGCCGTCGCGCTTGACGGTGGCCAGCACGCTGGCGGCCTGCTCGCCGCCCATCACGCTGATGCGCGCGTTCGGCCACATCCAGAGAAAGCGCGGCGAGTAGGCGCGTCCGCACATGCCGTAGTTGCCTGCACCGAAGCTGCCACCGATCACCACGGTGAACTTGGGCACGTTGACGGTGGCCACGGCCGTGACCATCTTGGCGCCGTGGCGTGCGATGCCCTCGTTCTCGTAGCGCTTGCCGACCATGAAGCCGGTGATGTTCTGCAGGAACACCAGCGGGATCTTGCGCTGGCCGCACAGCTCGATGAAGTGCGCGCCCTTCTGCGCGGCCTCGGAGAACAGCACGCCCTGGTTCGCAAGGATCCCCACCGGCATGCCCTCGATGTGGGCGAAGCCGCAGACCAGCGTGGTGCCGAAGCGCGCCTTGAACTCGGCGAAGGCGCTGTCGTCCACGATGCGGGCGATGACCTCGCGCACGTCGTAGGGCTTGCGCGTGTCCGCCGGGATCACGCCGTAGAGCTCCTCGGCGGCAAAGCGCGGCGGGCGGCTTTCCTGCAGCGCCATCTGCGCCAGTTGCGGCGCCTTGCTGCGGTTCAGGTGGGCCACGGCCTGGCGCGCCAGCACCAGCGCGTGCGCGTCGTCCTGGGCCAGGTGGTCGGCCACGCCCGAGAGGCGCGTGTGCACGTCGCCACCGCCCAGGTCTTCGGCCGAGACCACCTCGCCGGTGGCCGCCTTCACCAGCGGCGGGCCGGCCAGGAAGATGGTGCCCTGCTCCTTGACGATGATGGACTCGTCGCTCATGGCCGGCACGTAGGCGCCGCCCGCCGTGCACGAGCCCATCACCACGGCGACCTGGGCGATGCCCTGGGCGCTCATGTTGGCCTGGTTGTAGAAGATGCGGCCGAAGTGCTCGCGGTCGGGGAACACGTCGTCCTGGTTGGGCAGGTTGGCACCGCCCGAGTCGACGAGGTAGATGCAGGGCAGCCGGTTCTGCTGCGCGATCTCCTGCGCGCGCAGATGCTTCTTCACCGTCATCGGGTAGTAGGTGCCGCCCTTGACCGTGGCGTCGTTGCAGACCACCACGCAGTCCACGCCGCTGACGCGGCCGATGCCACAAATGATGCCGGCACAGGGCGCGCTGTCGCTGCCGTCGCGGTCGGGGTACATGGCCAGCGCGGCCAGGGGCGAGAACTCGAGGAAGGGCGTGCCCGGGTCCAGCAGCATCTGCACGCGCTCGCGCGGCAGCAGCTTGCCGCGCGACTGGTGCTTGGCGCGGGCGGCTGCGCCGCCGCCCTCGGCCGTCTGCGCCAGCCTGGCCTGCAGGTCCGCGACAGCGGCGCGCAGTACCTCGGCATTGGCCTGGAACTCCGCGGAGCGGACGTTGAGTTTGGACTGCAGGACGGACATGGATCTTTCGTCTCCAGGAAGAGGCGCCAAGCGTACCCGCTGCGGCCGTGCAATTGCGGCCACGAGGGTTGCAGATCGTGCCAGCTCCTGGCCCGAAACCGCCTGGAGAAGACGCCCAGCTCCGCCCTGCTTTGCCGGGTCGCTGCGTCCGGCGGCTTCTCAGGCCGGCGCGGGCGCCGGTTGGGCGCGCAGGCGCACGTGGAGGGCGTGCGTGCC
The DNA here is from genome assembly GCF_001422445.1 of Pseudorhodoferax sp. Leaf274. Taxonomy (GTDB): domain Bacteria; phylum Pseudomonadota; class Gammaproteobacteria; order Burkholderiales; family Burkholderiaceae_C; genus Pseudorhodoferax. The sequence goes on along the minus strand of NZ_LMNA01000014.1, from coordinate 5,090 downwards.
CGCGGCCAGTGCGGCCTCGTAGCTGTCGCTGGGTTCCGCTGCACGGTGCGCCACCTTGGTCGGCCGGCCGCGCGCATCGGTCTCTGCGAGGGTCCAAACGAAGGCGCCCGGCACGGGCTCCTCCACCAGAAGTTGCATGGCAGGATGTGTCATGGCTTGATGCTGCGCCGGGCTGGCCGCGGGTGGTGTCGGACATGGCCCCGTCCTGCGTCCTGCGGGGCGGCTACCATCGCGCCCCATGCCAACGCTGCCGCTGGGCCAGGTCCTGACGCTGTCGAACGCACAGACTGCGATCGAGGCGGCCGCGACCTTGGCGTTCGCGGCATCCGGCCTGCTGGCGGCGGCACGCAAGCGGCTCGATGCCGTTGGCGTGTGCATCGTGTCCGGCCTGGCCGCGTTCGGCGGCGGCACCCTGCGCGACGTGCTGCTGGACCGCCGGCCCTTCTTTTGGGTCGAACACGCGGGCTGGCTCTGGGCGCTGCTGGCACTGTGCGTGGCAGCCATGCTGTTCCTGCGCACCCGCCACTTCGCGGCGACCGAGCGCGCCATGCAATGGCCCGACGCGTTCGGCCTGGGCCTGTTCGCCGCCAGCGGCACGCAGATCGCGCTGCAGGCCGGTTCGCCGGCGGTGGTCGCCGTGCTGATGGGCACGATGACGGCGGTGTTCGGCGGCGTGCTGCGCGACATCGTCTGCAACGAGATCCCGCGCGCCTTCAGCGACCACCAGCCCTACGCCGTCTGCGCCTTCATGGGCGGCTGGGTGGTGGTGCTGGGGCACCGGCTGGCGATGGACGACTGGCTCGGCCTGGTGGCCGGTGCCGGCACGGCCCTGCTGCTGCGGGCCATCGCACTGTGGACCGGCTGGACGCTGCCGGCCTGGCACACCGGCGAGGCGCCGCGCGACTGATGCGTCAGGCCGCGGGCATCCAGGCCGCGAACACACCCCAGCGCCACGCGGCAAGCGCCAACGCCAACACGAGCAGACCGGCCAGCCAGGGCAGCGCGCTGCGTGGCGCGAACGGATCGCGCAGCCGGCGCGTGCCGGGCGGCAGCTGCGCGGTCTGCGAGAGCGAGGCACCGAGCCGCACGTTCAGCCGCATGCGCCCGTTGATGGCCCAGCCGCTGGCGTCCAGGATGGGCCCCAGGCTGCGCTGGCGCAGCTTGAGCCAGGCGATCAGCATGCTGGGCCCGGAGATCGACAGCACGATGCCCAGCAGACCCATCGGAATCCACCACCCCAGGTCCACGAACTTGGTGAACAGCCCGACCATCACGGCACTGATGCTGCCCAGCGCCACGCCGAGTGCCGCCACGGTGCCCACGTCGACGCGGCTGCGCCCACCAGCCGCCGCCGCACCCGCCGCACCCGGCGCCGCCGCGGCGGGCGCGGCCTTGTCCACGGTGCTCAGTTGCCCGGCCAGGTTGCCCAGGCGGTTCTGCTGCGTTGCATCGCCCGCGGCGGCCCGCTTGGCCACCTGCTCCTCGATCATGCGCAGGAACTTCTTGTAAGGCGACAGGAAGGCCTGGCCGATGCTGATCGGGTTCTCGATGACCTTGACGATGCGCGCGTCCCAGTCGCGCCCTTCGCGGTCGTAGAACAGGCCGTTGCGGCCCACGAACAGGAAATCGACATCGCCGGCCGTGAACGCGGCGGCCACCGTCATCTTCTCCTTGCCGCGCACGCACTCGCAGTAGGCCAGGTAGGTCTTGGCCAGGCCGGCCACCACGGCGTGCTTGCCGGCGTCGGCGACCTGCACCGTGAGCTCGCAGCTGCGCCCGTCCAGATAGAGCCGGCCCGCCTGGAACACGGCGCCTTCGCGGTGGTAGAAGGCCTCGAACGAAACGAAGTTGCGCACCAGCACCGCCAGGTCGCGCTGCAGCCGCACCAGCTTCTCCAGCGCATTCACGCGGCCCTGCTGGCCGCCGGCGGCGGTGTCCTGCGCGATCAGGTCGAGCACACGCGCCTGGGCTTCGGCAGGCGTCTCGCCCACCAGCGCCCGCAGCTTCTCGCTGCCCAGCGCAGCCACCGCGCCGGGCGGGCGCCGCAGCAACCAGGCCCGGCAGGGCGCCACATGCTCCTTCAGGCGCTGCCAGCCGGCCTCGTCCAATGCGTCTGCGGGCTGCGCGCCGAGCAACGGCAGCACGGCGCTGTCGCGCAGCGTGCGCAGGGCCGCCTGCCAGGCCGGGTGCGCCAGCGCATCCAACGGCAGCGCCCGGCCGGCGGCCACCGGCGCCAGCGGCAGTTGTGCCAGCGGCGCCGTGTCCAGTGCCAGCGGCTGCAGCGCGTGGTTGCGCAGCTGCTCCGGCGTCGGCGTGCTCAGTGCCGCGGCGGCCTCGGGGTCGTAGCTGGCCAGGCGGCAGCGCGCGAAGAAGTCCTCGACCTTGGCGTACACGGCCTCGACCGCCTGCGCCGCCGCGCGCAGCGTGCCGCAGTCGCGCTCGCCCTGGGCATGCCAGGCGAACAGCGCCTCGGCCTCGGCGAAGAAGGCCTTGACGCGCGCGGCATCGACACCCGGCGTGCCGCCCGCATCGGCGATGCCGCCCTGTGTCGCCAGGATCTGCGCGACCAGCGCACGCAGGGCCTCGTCGTCCGCCGCGGTCTCCGGCAGCACGACGCCATCACCGTTGAAGCGCTCGCCAGCCAGGTGCTTCTGCCGCTCCGCCAGCTCCGGCAGGCCGATGTCGGCCGCGTCTACCTGGCCATGGCGCTCCAAGGTGCGCCGCGCTTCCTCGGCCAGCGCGAGGCCTTCCTCGCTCTCGGCCAGGTCAGCCAGCGCGAGGCGATCGCCGCCGCGCAGCAGGCGCTCTGGATCACGCAGGCGTGCGCAAGCCCATTCGCAGGCATCGATCAACTCGGGCGCGCGGATGCGGCCATCGTTGTCGGTGTCGATGAGGTCCAGCGTGCGTGCGTCGAAGTGCAGGCCGCGCGTCGGACAAGCCAGCGCGACCCACAGCTTCTGGTCGAGTTCGCGCAAATGGAGAAGGTCGGCGCCACGGGCGATCAGCACCTGATCGACGCCGCCGGCGCGAAAGAACTGCCAGGCGTGGGACATGGATTTCGAGCGGGCGGCCGCCGGGGCGGGGCCACCAGGGAAAAACAAGACAAGGGCGAGCGCCGAGCTTGCCGCGCCGCATCGCGCGCCGTCTATCGACCAACACCAGCCATGCGCGTAGGACAAGGCCACACCGACGCCGCGCCGGTGCACCAACGCCACACGACTGAAACCCATGAAACATGGGGAGCCGCCCTGTACGCAGTTGTGACGCATGAAACCCGCGGTTGCATGCGTGTCCGGCCCAGGCTGCAACCCGGTCGCTAAATTGCGGGGCAGGAGAAAGCATGGCACGCAGGACTTACTCGGCAGTCGTTGCAGGCACCGCCCTCGGGGGCCGGTCGGACCTGATCAAGGCGTTCGCGCGCCAGGGCGCCGAGGTGCAGTTGCGTCGCGAAGTGGCCAGCAAGCACCCGGAAGCGATCGGCGTCTGGCTGCGCTGCCCCCGCTTCTGGGGCCTGTGGAAGACCTGGGCGCACATCGGCTTCGTCGAACACGATGGCGATCACCATTGGGCCCAGAAGATCGACACCGGGCGGCTGCGCGTGGTCAAGGCCTGGGTGCACAGCGCGCATGCGCCCTTGGAGCACCATCGGCCCAAGGTGCAGTTGCGGGTGACCTTCGAAGGGGATGCAGCGCGCCAGGACATCCGCTGGTGACCGCCTCCCCGCGCCCGCCGCACTGGGCGGGCGTCAGCTGGGCCGCGTGGGTATTCGCACGTCCGTCCTGGTCAAGCGCGCCACCTGCAGCGGCGGCATGCCGAGTTGCTTGCACAGCCTGCGCTGGAACAGCGTCAGGCGCGGGATTCGGCTCTGCGATTCAGCGGGCAACGAAACCTCCTTGGACGGACGCCACAGCATAGCCGCGGTCCATGCGATCCGCGTGCGCTGGGTGCAAGCCTGTTGCTTTGGTCCCAATGGTCCGCCGGCGTCCTGTCTCGTACCGGCGAAAAAAAGCCCGCTCAGCAGCGGGCTTCTTGGAATTGGCCGTGGACTCTTGCGCGGTTCACGTTTACGACCCTCTGGGGAGTTCTCCCCGATGCGCTCGGGTGGGGCGAGAGAAGCCTGATCTCCAACAGCCCACACTTCCTAGTGGACAGGGGCGCAAGCGCCAACGGAACAAATGGTATTCGGGCCGCATGACAGTTCGGCGACCGGCGAGCGCATGGCGCTGTAGGACAAGACCGCATTGCAAGCGCCGCGCATCAAGCCGCCGCCTCCCCAGCGCGGCCATCCGCCAACGCGATGGCATCGGCGATCTGCGCAGCCCGCGCACCCACGTCGGGGTTCTCCGCGATCTGGACCAGCAGCGGTGCGATGCTGGCGCGGGCCAGCGGACTCAGCGTGGACAGCGCGGCACCGAGGTCGACGAGGGTGACGCCCACGGTGGCTGCCCGCGACGTTGGCACGGCGCCCCTGCCCGGGCCAGCGGCAGCGCCAGCCACTTCGCTGCCCGCCGCCGCTTCTTCCCATCCGCCCTGGCCGGTTGCCAGCCAATCCACCTGAACCCCGAGCGCGCTGGCAAGGCCTGGCAAATCGCGCGGCCTGTCGCGCGTACCCGCCTCCAGCTCGCCGATCGCGCCCGGCAAGACACAGATCGCCTTCGCCAGCGCGGCCTGCGTGAGGCCGCGCCGCTCACGCGCCCACTTCACCCTTGATCCGATTGAGTCCATCGTGCGCGACGCCTTTCAGGAAAAGAACCCGCGATGGTCAGGAAGCATGCGGGTCGCTGATGTTTTTGAGAATGACCGAAGCTGTCAGATGGTGGGATTGTCGGAATCGAAAATCTCACGCAACCCCGCGCCGCGTAACAGATCTATATCTGGATGATTTTGCAGATACCGACAAAAATACCGACAAAAAACCTTGTGTAGCCACCACGCAACGCAAACGGAGAATCCACCAAGTAGTCAGCGCTATAGAAGAGGTCGAGGGACTACGTTCGTAATAGTCCGCCCAGTGCCATCCTTGGCGACGGCGATGAACGTCAGGCAGTCACGTCGACGACGTGCTGGAGCAGCGCGAAGGAGATGCGCCA
>NZ_LMNA01000013.1 GCF_001422445.1 Pseudorhodoferax sp. Leaf274 | reverse complement strand
CCTGGGCCTGGTGGAGAACATGGCCGTGCACGTGTGCAGCCAGTGCGGCCACCAGGAGCACATCTTCGGTGCGCACGGCGGGCAGAAGATGGCCGCCGACTACCAGCTCGACTACCTGGGCGCGCTGCCGCTGGCCATGGCCATCCGCGAGCAGGCCGACAGCGGCACGCCCACGGTGGTGGCCGAGCCGGACGGCGAGCTGGCCGGCATCTACAAGGCGGTGGCGCGCCAGGTGGCGGTGGCGATTGCGCAGAAGAACAAGGACTTCTCGTCCAGGTTCCCGACGATCAAGGTGTCCAAGGACACCTGATCCCGGACGGCATGTCGTGCCATGCGTCCAGGCCCGGCTGCCCCGGGCTGGGCGCAGCCTGCCAGCTCCACGCGGCCCGGATGGCGGGGCGCCGTCTGCATCGCGCAGCGGGGTACCGCCACTGGCCATTCTGTGTTTTTCCGCCGGTGCCGTTCTGGACGCGCCTCGGGGGCGGTCGGTTCGCGCCACAATCCAGGGCAGCACCGCCCGTGCCGATCGCCAGTTGCTGGTCGCATCGGCCCACGCCCACCGTTCAACCAACGCACCTGGCGCCCATGCAGACCACCGAAGCCGACTCCAGAACGCCCCGTGCAGCGCGCGTCGCCATCATCATCCCCTGCTACAACGAGGCCCTGGCCATCGGGCACACGCTGGACGAAATCCACGCGGTGCTGCCGCACGCGGACCTTTGGGTGTTCGACAACGATTCCAGCGACGACACGGCCGGTGTCGCCCGGGCGCACGGTGCGCAGGTCGTCAAGGTCGCCCTGCGCGGCAAAGGCAACGTGGTGCGCCGCATGTTCGCGGACGTGCAGGCCGATGTCTACGTGATGGTGGACGGCGACGCCACCTACGATCCCTCGGGCATGGTGCAGCATGTCCGCCAGCTGCACGAGGAGCGCCTGGACATGCTGGTCGGCTGCCGCGTCGATGACCACCTCGATGCGCACACATACCGGCCGGGCCACCGCTGGGGCAACCGTCTGCTGACCGGGTCGGTGGCGCGGATCTTCGGAGGCCACTTCTCCGACATGCTGTCGGGCTACCGGGTGTTCTCGCGCCGCTATGTCAAATCGTTCCCGGCCATCTCGCATGGCTTCGAGATCGAGACCGAACTGACCGTCCACGCGCTCGAGCTGCGCATGCCGTATGCCGAGGCCGCGGTTGCCTACCGGGCCCGTCCAGAGGGCTCGGCCAGCAAGCTGTCGACCTACCGGGATGGCTGGCGCATCCTGAAGACGATCATGAAGCTGTACGTCGTCGAACGGCCCCTGGCGTTCTTCTCCCTGGTGGCCGCCATCATGGCGCTGGCCGCGATCGGCATCAGCATCCCCCTGGCCATCACCTACGCGCAGACCGGCCTGGTGCCGCGCCTGCCGACGGCCGTCCTCGCGACCGGGCTCATGATCGGCGCCATGCTGTCCCTGGTGTGCGGCGCGATCCTGAACACCGTGACCACGGGCCGGCGCGAGACCAAGCGCTTGTTCTACCTGGCCATTCCGGTCGGGCCGGCCACGTGAGGCTGCCCGCCAGCACCTTCGCGAAGTTCTGCATCGCCGGGGCCCTGGGCTTCGTGGTCGATGTGGCGGTGCTGTATGCCGCATCCGGCCTGCTCGGCTGGTACGCGGCCCGTGTCCTGTCGTTTCTTTGCGCGGCCACGGCCACCTGGGTGGTGAACCGCAGGCATACCTTTGCCGATGGCCCGCCGGTCGTCGGCCCGTGGGCCATGGGGCGGCAGTACCTGCTGTACTTGCTGTCCATGCTCGGTGGGGGCGCAGTGAACTACCTTGCCTATTCGCTGGTCCTGCAGCTCAGCGATGCGCGGTACGCGCCCGCCCTGGGCGTTGCGGTGGGCAGCGGGGCTGGATTGGTGGTCAATTTCCTGCTGGCCCGGCGCGTCGTCTTCCGGGCCGGCCGCCAACCCTGACCCTGACACTGACCGCCGTGCGGCGCCATCGCCCCCCGGGGCCACGGGCTTGCCGCACGCTGAGAACCAGCCGGTCCGCCAGTGGTGCGAGACTTGCGGACATGCAAACGCAGGACGCCCGCCCCCGCATTCCCCCCGGCACGCGCAGCGTGCCCGTCCGGCGCGGCCCGGGCGCGCCCGAGGCCGACTGCGTGGCCGAGGAGGTGCCGGTCGCGCTCGAATACAACGGCATCTCGCATGCCGTGATGCTGGCCACGCCGCTGGACCTGGAAGACTTCGCGCTCGGTTTCTCGTTGACCGAAGGCATCGTCGACAGCCGCGCCGACGTGCGCGACATCGCGCTCGTCGAGGGCGGTGGCGGGCTCACGGTGCAGGTGCAGATCGCGTCCGGCTGCTTTGCGCGGCTCAAGGACAAACGCCGCAGCCTGGCCGGCCGCACCGGCTGTGGCCTGTGCGGCGCCGAGAGCCTGCCGCAGGCCGTGCAGCGGCCCGCACCGCTGCAAAGCGGCGCGCGGTTCGACGCCGCCGCCGTGTCGCTGGCCATGCAGGCCCTGGACCGGAGCCAGCCGCTGCGCGACGCCAGCGGTGCCACCCATGCCGCGGGCTTCGCCGACGCCCAGGGCCGGTTGCTGTTCGTGCGCGAGGACGTGGGCCGCCACAACGCGCTCGACAAACTGGTCGGCGCGTTGCTCGTGGCCCGCGCCCAGGTGCCGCAAGGCTTCGTGGTCGTGACGAGCCGGGCCAGCTACGAGATGGTCGGCAAGACCGTGCGTGCCGGCAGCGCGCTGCTGGCGGCGGTCTCTGGCGTGACGGGGCTGGCGATCGCGCTGGCGGCGGACGCCAACCTGGCGCTGGTCGGCTTCGCGCGCGGCGACAGGCTGAGCGTCTACACGCATTCCGAGCGCGTGCTGTGGGCGCCCGCGGCCTGATGGCGCGCCGCCGGCGGGCGGCGTAGGCCATGCGCACGCCCTTCGTCCTGTTGCTGCTGTCCATTGCGGCGGCGTGGTGGCCGCTGCCGCGGCAAGGCTGGCCGGGCCATGTGCCGCCCTGGGCCGTGCTGTACGGGCTGGCCGTGGCCATGGCGTGGAACCAGGGCCTGCTGCAGACGCCGGCACTGGCCGCGTTGGCGGCATTGTTCGTGCCGGCAGCAATGGCGCCGCGCGTTCAGAACGGCGTGCTGCTCGTCGTGCTTTGGCTGGCGCTGGCGGGCCTGTGCACGGCGCTCGCGCTGCACCGGGTGCCGGGCTTTCACAACCCGGTGCTGCTGGACGGCGTGCGCTGGTCGGCCGGGGCGCGCCCGTTCACGCAGCACCTGAACTTCGACAAGGGTTCGGTGGGCCTGGCGCTGCTGGTGCTGCTGGCACCGCCCGCGCAGGGCGACGGCCGGCGCGCCGCGGGCGTGGCGGCCGCCATCGCGCTCGCGACGGTGGGCCTCGTGCTGGGCCTGGGCTGGTGGCTGGGCCTGGTGCGGCCGGACTTCAAGTGGAGCCTGCAGCTGGCCTGGTTCCTGCCCGTGAACCTGCTGCTGACCTGCGTGGCCGAAGAGGCGCTGTTCCGCCTGCTCGTGCAGGACGTGCTGGCGGGCCGCTTCGGCGCCCAGCCCGCGCGGCCCACGGCCGGCCGCTCCGCCATCGCCGTGGTGCTGTCGGCCGCCTTGTTTGGCCTGGCCCATCTCGCGGGCGGGCCGCGCATGGCCATGCTGGCGGGCCTCACGGGCCTGGGTGCAGCGCTGGCCTACGCGCTCACCGGCCGCCTGGGCCCGCCGGTGCTCGTGCACTTTGCCGTCAACGCCGTGCACGCGCTGGCCTTCACCTACCCCGCGCTGTCCGGGCGGTGAGGGCTCAGGCGGCCTTGCCGGCCAGCATGCCCGCGCCGACGTTCGCCGGCACGCGCCGGTAGTGCCACAACGCGAGCGCGCCGACGGCGGCCACGGCCAGGAAGGCCAGGTGGAAGTCCTGCAGCAGCACCTGGCCGCCTGCCTGTGCATGGCGCTGGCCCGCCAGTGTCAGGGCCAGTGCGGCAACCGCCACGCCCATGGCCGCGGCCACCTGCATGGCGATCGCCGACAGCGTGGAGCCCGCGCCCATCTGCGCATTGGGCAGCTCGATCATCATGAGCGTGGAGTTGGCCGTGAGCAGCATGGAGCGCGCGCAGCCCGAAACGACCAGCAGCGCAGCCAGCACGGGCCAGCCGGTCTGCGGCGTCACGGCCGCGAACGCGGCGATGGCCAGCACGCTCAGGCTGCCCGAGACCAGCAGCACGCGCCGAAAGCCGAAGCGCTTGAGGATGGGCGTGGTCACCGACTTGAGCGCCAGGTTGCCCAGGAAGTAGGGCAGCAGCATGGCGCCCGCCGTCACCGCGTCGTGGCCCAGGCCGAGCTGGAACAGCAGCGGCAGCAGGAAGGGCGTGGCCTGGATGCTCATCGAGGCCAGCGTGCCGCCCAGCGAGGCGATGGAGAAGCTGCGCCAGCCGAACGGCGCCAGGCTCACGAGCGGATGGGGCGTGCGCCGCAGGTGGCGCGCCGTCCAGGCCAGGCCGGCCAGTCCCGCCAGCACGGCCAGCAGCGCGGGCAGCCGCGAGGCCGCGGGATCGGCCGTGTGCGCGGCCGCTTCCAGCCCCGTGATCAACAGGCACAGCCCGCCGATGGCGCCCAGGGCCCCGGGAATGTCCAGCGGCCGCGGCGCGGGCGCGCCATCGGCCGGCACCCAGCGCCGCACCAGCCACAGGCCCGCCAGGCCGATCGGCACGTTGAGCAGGAAGTTCCAGTGCCACGACCAGTAGGTCGTGATGAAGCCGCCCAGCGGCGGCCCCAGCACGGGCGCGAACAGCATGGGCCAGGTCAGCAGCGCGGTGATGGCGATGCGGTCCTGCGTGCGCGAGCCGCGCAGCGCAATCGCCCGGCCGATGGGCAGCAGCAGCCCGCCGCCCAGGCCTTGCAGTGCGCGCGCCGCCACGAGCTGGCCAGGCGTCTGCGCCAGCCCGCACAGCAGCGATGCCAGCGTGAACACGCCCACGGCCACCAGGAACAGCCGGCGCATGCCGTGGCGGTCCGCCAGCCAGGAGGCCAGCGGCAGCACCACGGCGCTGGCCAGCAGGTAGGCCGTGATGGTGGCGCTGAGCGCCAGCGGCTGCGCGCCGAGGTCGCGCGCGATGGACGGCAGCGAGGTGTTGAGGATGCTGCTGTCCAGCATCAGCATGAACATCACGGCGGCGACGGTCAGCGTCACGCGCCGGTAGCCGCCCGGGGCTTCGTTATTGGTTGACATTGTCCTCATTGTCCGGCGATTGGTTGATATCGTCAACCGTGGCCGCCGGCCCCTAAAATCGCGCCCTTTCCCTGCCCTTCCGGACTCTTCCCCATGACCGCCACCATCCTGAACCGCCTGCCTGCAGGCGAGCGCGTCGGCATCGCCTTCTCCGGCGGCCTGGACACCAGCGCCGCCGTGCACTGGATGCGCGCCAAGGGCGCCATTCCCTGCGCCTACACGGCCCACCTGGGCCAGCCCGACGAGAGCGACTACGACGACATCCCGCGCAAGGCCCTGGCCTATGGCGCCGAGAAGGCCCGCCTGATCGACTGCCGCCCGCAACTGGTGGCCGAGGGCATCGCCGCCATCCAGTCCGGCGCCTTCCACGTGAGCACCGGCGGCGCCACCTACTTCAACACCACGCCGCTGGGCCGCGCCGTCACCGGCACCGTGCTGGTGGTGGCCATGCGCGAGGACGGTGTCGACATCTGGGGCGACGGCAGCACCTACAAGGGCAACGACATCGAGCGCTTCTACCGCTACGGGCTGCTGGCCAACCCCAAGCTGCGCATCTACAAGCCCTGGCTGGACCAGCAGTTCATCGACGAGCTGGGCGGCCGCAAGGAGATGAGCGAATACCTCATCGCCAACGGCTTCGACTACAAGATGAGCGTGGAGAAGGCGTATTCGACCGATTCCAACCTGCTGGGTGCCACCCACGAGGCCAAGGACCTGGAGTTCCTGAACGCCGGCATGCACATCGTCAAGCCCATCATGGGCGTGCCGTTCTGGCGCGAGGACTGCGTGGTCAAGCCCGAGACGGTGTCGATCCGCTTCGAGGAAGGCCAGCCCGTCGCGCTGAACGGCCGCACGTTCGCGTCGGCACTGGAGCTGTTCATGGAAGCCAACGCCATCGGCGGGCGCCACGGCATCGGCATGTGCGACCAGATCGAGAACCGCATCATCGAGGCCAAGAGCCGCGGCATCTACGAAGCCCCGGGGATGGCGCTGCTGCACATCGCCTACGAGCGCCTGGTCACCGGCATCCACAACGAAGACACCATCGAGCAGTACCGCGCCAACGGCCGCAAGCTCGGCCGCCTGCTGTACCAGGGCCGCTGGTTCGACAGCCAGGCGCTGATGCTGCGCGAGACGGCGCAGCGCTGGGTGGCGCGCGCCGTCACTGGGGAGGTGACGCTGGAGCTGCGCCGCGGCAACGACTACTCGCTGATGGACACCAGCAGCCCCAACCTCACCTACAAGCCCGAGCGTTTGTCGATGGAGAAGGTGGAAGACGCGGCCTTCACGCCGGCCGACCGCATCGGCCAGCTGACCATGCGCAACCTGGACATCGCCGACACGCGCGACAAGCTGGCGATCTACGCCGGCGTGGGCCTGCTCGGCAAGGGCGGCGACACCGACCTGCCGCTGTTGTCGCAGGGCGAAGGCGCGTAAGGCCGGGCCCCTGCACGTCGGCGCGCGATGACGCTGGAACTGCTGGCCGCCCTGGGCAAGGGCTTCCTGTTCGCGTTCGTGACCGTGTTGCCGATCCTGAACCCGGCCGCCGCGGCGCCGGTGTTCCTGAGCCTGACCGAGGGCGCATCCCCGCCCACGCGCGCGCTGCTGGCGCGGCGCATCGCGCGCAACGTGTTCTGGCTCATGCTGGGCGCCATGGTGGTGGGCGTCTACGTGCTGGACTTCTTCGGCATCTCGCTGCCCATCGTGCGCGTGGGGGGCGGCCTCATCGTCGCGGCCAGTGCCTGGCGGCTGCTCAACACCTCGCAGAGCACGAGCGACAGCCGCACCTCGCTGGCCGAGGCGTACACGCCCGAGATGGCCAGGCGCCAGGCCTTCTACCCGCTGACCTTCCCGATCACCTCGGGCCCGGGGTCGATCACGGCCGCCATCACGGTCGGCGTGTCGCTGGCCGACCCCAAGCTGTCGCTCGCGCTGGCGCGCACCGGCGGCGCGGTGCTGGCGCTGCTGGCCATCGGCGTGCTGGTCTACCTGGCCTACCGCTATGCCGAGAAGCTGCTCAAGCCGCTGGGCGAGGCCGGCATGATCATCTTCCTGCGGCTGTCGGCCTTCATCCTGCTGTGCCTGGGCGTGCAGATCGTCTGGAACGGCCTGCACGAGCTGGGCGTGGAGCTCCTGCGCGACGGCCTGCGCATCGCCAGCTGAGCCGCCCGGGCCATGCCCCGGCCCGGCGCATGGCCGCCGTCACGCCGAGCGCGCCGTGGCTCCGGGCGCCGGATGCCGTCTGTGCCAGTCGGTGGCGCGCTGGTAGGCCCAACCGGCCTGCACCAGCAGGTGCTCGCCGAAGTGCGGCGCGACGAACTGCAAGGCCACCGGCGCGCCCTCGGCCGTGGTGCCGCCCGGCAGCGTGATGGTGGGGCTGCCGGTCAGGTCGAACGGGCAGGTGTAGCGCAGCATGCCGGAGAGCAGTTCGGCATCCTGCGCGAACGTGGCCATCCGCTGCACGGTCGGGGCGGCGATGGCCGTGGCGGGCACCAGCAGCAGGTCCACCGACTCGAACAGTGCGGCCACCCGGCCGCAGAGGTCGGCACGCCGCAGCAGCAGCCTCTGGTAGTCCATGGCGCCCATGCCGCGGCCGGCGTCGATCAACGCGGCCAGGCCCGGACCGTATTCGCCGCGCCGCGCGGGGAAGGTGGCCTCGTGCGCGACGGCGGTTTCCACCGCGCACAGCGGCAGCCAGTCCAGCACGGCCTGCGTGGTGTCGGGGAAAGCGATCTCGTGCACGGCGGCACCGAGTTCTTGCACCGTGCGCAGGGCGTCCTGCAGCACCGCGCGGGTCGGCCCGTCGACGCGGTCCAGTGTCCAGCCGCGATCGATGCCCACGCGCAGGCCGCGCACGCCGCGCGTCATGCTTGCCAGGTAGTCGGGCACAGGCTGCTGCGCGGCCGTCGGGTCCAGCGGGTCGGCGCCGGCGATGGCGGCGAGGATTGCACCCGCGTCGGCCGCGCTGCGGGCCATGGGGCCGATGTGGTCCAGCGATGCGGCCAGCTCGAACGCGCCATGGCGGCTGACGCGGCCCCAGGTCGGCTTGAGACCGGTGATGCCGTTCGCCGCCGAGGGGAAGCGGATCGACCCGCCGGTGTCCGTGCCCAGCGCGCCGAAGCACAGGCCGGCCGCGGTGGCCACGCCGGAGCCGCTGGACGAGGCGCCGGGCCACAGCGCCGCGCCCCAGGGGTTCACCGGCGGCGTGATCCCGGGGTGGTGGTCGGCAAAGGCGCCTTCGGTCTGCTGCAGCTTGCCCAGCAGCACGGCCCCGGCCTCGCGCAGGCGCCGCACGACGGTCGCGTCCTCCTTGGGGCGGAAATCCCGGTGGATCGTCATGCCGTGGCCCGTGGGCGTGCCCTTGGTCCACAACAGGTCCTTGACCGCCAGCGGGACGCCGTGCAAGGGGCCGCGCGCGTGGCCGGCTGCGATCTCGGCGTCGGCCCGGTGCGCGTCCGTCAGCGCCTGCTCGGCCATCAGGCAGGCGTAGCTGTGCAGGTGCGGGTCGAGGGACGCGATGCGGGCCAGCAAGGCCTGCGTGACCTCGGCGGAGGATCGTTCGCGCGACTGGATCTGCCGGCCGATGTCCAGCAGTTCGAGGTAGTGGAGTTCGTTGTCTGCCATGTGCTTGCTCGTGTGGATGAACCGGGCGGGCCACGGGACGGCCCGCCCGCTGCGAACCTTAGCGCCCGCGCCACGGCTGCGCCGGCTCCGCAAGGACAGGTGCCGTGCCCGGAAGGACAGCCGCGCTGCGCTCTCGCCGCCACGCGGCGTTCAGCGGCTGCGCAGCAGCAGGTGCGGCGCGCTGCCGAAGGCCTTGCGGAAGGCCCGGCTGTAGTGCGAGACGTCGGAGAACCCGTGGTCGAAGGCGGCCTCGGTCACGCTGCGCGCGCGGCCCTCGGCCAGCGCCTGCCGGCTCGCCTGCAGGCGCAGCTGCCAGACCATGCCCATCGGCGTGTGCCCGTGCCGGGCGAACGCGCGCGTCACGGTGCGGGTCGAGACATGGTGCGCATCGGCGATCGTCTGCAGGCACAGCCCCGGCTCCAGGAAATACCGCTGGACGTAGGCCGACATGCGGGCATGCAGGTCGCGTTCCGCAGGACGTTCCTGCACGTCGGCCTGGAACTCGAGCACCAGGCCCAGGAGGTCGAGCAGGGTGCTGCCGAACCGTTCGGCCGCGCCTGGCCGCAGCCCGTCGAAGTCGATGTCCGCGGCCTGCGCGATCAGCGCGCGCAGTTGCGCAGCGGCGGGCTTGCCGTCGTCCAGCAGCAGCGCGGTCATGCGCTCGGCGCCGGGGTAGCGCTGCAGCAGCGCCCGGCGCGGAAAGCGGCACAGGTCGATGGCCTGCGGTGCCATCGTGCATTGGAAGGGCCGCGCGGCGTCGTACAGCACCATGCCGTGCGCGCGCAGGCGGGCCTGTCGGCCGCCCTGTTCGAGCACGCCTTCGCCCGCGCGCATGCAGGCGATCCACAGGTCGTCGTCGTCACGGATCCGCAGGTGGCCGCTCTCGCGCGACCAGTGGTGCAGCGGCGCTGCCATGGTGGCGATGTCGACGACGCCGACGTGGCGCACGGCGAGCGCGCCGTCGAACGGGCCCTCGGCCAGCATGCGGCTGGCCGCGGGAATGCAGTGGCGGCACACCACATCGCTCCAGTAGTCGAAGCGGTGGACAGGGGCGACGGCAGCGGTGGAGTATTCGATGGCCATGGGCTGCGCGGAAGGACGGTCGAGGCGCCTCGCTCCCGCGGTGGCCGAGGCACGCTTCGATAGATACGGCAAGACTTTCCGCGGTGCATCCGCGCTTTCCCTAGGCCAGCCCGCGGCACCTTGGCGACACCTCGCTGGGGGAAACCCAGTGGGGCTGGCGCAGGGTGCTGATCACAATGCCCGGGCCATTCCGGGAGACAACCATGAACGCCATCGACCGCAACCCTCATCCCAGCCGCCGTGCCGCACTGGGCGGCATCGCCACCGCGCTGGTCGCCGGGGCACTGCCGGCCCGGGCCAGCGACGCCTATCCCAACCGCCCCGTGACCATGGTCGTGCCCTACACGGCCGGCGGCTCCACCGACATCGTGGCCCGGCTCATCGCCCAGAAGCTGCAGGAAGCCCTGGGCCAGCCTTTCATCGTCGACAACAAGGGCGGCGCCAACGGCGTGATCGGCATGGACATCGCCGCGCGCGCCGCGCCCGACGGCTACACGCTGCTCATGAACACCGCGGGCGCGCAGGCGCTGGCGCCGGTGATCTACAAGACGAAGTTCCACGCGCTCGACAGCTGGGAGCCGATCAGCCTGATCAGTTCCATCCCGTTCGTGATCGTGGCGCGCGAAGGCCTGCCCGTGAAGAACTTCGCCGAGTTCGCGGCGCTGGCCAAGGCCGGCAACCCGCCGCTCAGCGCATCGTCGGGCAGCAGCATGATCGTGCTGGCCACCGACCAGCTCAAGCGCGTGATCGGTGCCCCGACCCTGATCAACGCCCAGTACAAGGGCACCTCGATGCAGGCGCAGGCCGTGGTCAAGGGCGAGGTCGATGTGTCCTTCGACTCCTTCGTCACGCTGCCGCAGATCAAGGCCGGCAAGGTGCGCGCGCTGGCCGTGGTCGCACCGCAGCGCGCGGCCTCGCTGCCCGACGTGCCCACGCTGGCCGAGCTGGGCGTGAAGGACATGGACTTCGCCAGCTGGTCCGGCCTGCTGGCCCCCAAGGGCACGCCCAAGGCCATCGTCGACCGCCTGTCGGCCGAGGTGCAGAAGATCGTGCGCACACCCGAGATGCAGGAACGCCTCAAGGGCCTGGACCACACGCCCGTGGGCAGCGGGCCGGCCGAGTTCGCCAAGCTGATCGGCGACGACTACGCGCGCTGGCAGCGCGTGGTCAAGGAGACGGGGTTCAAGATCGAGGGCTAAGGTCGCCCGACCCTGCAGATCTTCCGCGCAGTGGAAGAGTTGCAGGGTTTGTCAGCCCCCCACCGCCCCCTGCGTGTTCACATACAGCGAATAGACCGACTGGCTGGCCGCCATGAAGAGCCGGTTGCGGTGCCGCCCACCGAAGCACAGGTTGGCGCAGCGCTCGGGCAGGTGGATGCGGCCGATCGTGGTGCCGTCGGGCGCGAAGATGCGCACGCCGTCGTTGCCTTCGCCCGTGCCCCAGCCGGCCCACAGGTTGCCGTCCACGTCGCAGCGGAAGCCGTCGGGCGATTCGTTCTCTCCGCAGGTGTGGAACACGCGGTCGTTCGTCAGCGCG
Organism: Pseudorhodoferax sp. Leaf274; assembly: GCF_001422445.1. Lineage (GTDB taxonomy): Bacteria > Pseudomonadota > Gammaproteobacteria > Burkholderiales > Burkholderiaceae_C > Pseudorhodoferax. Next base: position 27,979 of record NZ_LMNA01000013.1, on the reverse strand, counting down.
GTGCCGTCGGCAGCGACGTCGAACACGCGGATGCGCTTGGGCGCCGCGCCGGACTCGACCACGTAGAGCAGCTTCTCGTCGGGCGAGAAGCACAGGCCGTTGGGGCGGGCCACGGCGTCGGTCACCACCGTCGTCTGGCCCGTGGCCGGATCGAAGCGGTAGACGCATTCGGGCCGCTCGGGTTGGGCCGGCACGCCCTCGTACCAGCCCAGGATGCCGAACGGCGGATCGGTGAACCAGATGCTGCCGTCGGACTTGACCACGATGTCGTTCGGCGAGTTCAGCCGGGCGCCTTCGAAGCGGTCGACCAGCGTCGTGGTGCTGCCGTCGTACTCGGTGCGCACGATGCGCCGTCCCAGGTGCTCGCAGCCGACCAGCCGGCCCTGGCGGTCGCGCGTGTGGCCGTTGGCGTTGCCGGACGGTTGGCGGAACACGCTGACGGCGCCGGTGGCTTCGTCCCACCGCATGATGCGGTCGTTCGGCACGTCGCTCCAGAGCAGGTAGCGGCCGTCGCCGAACCACACCGGGCCCTCGGCCCAGCGCATGCCGGTGGCGATGCGCTCGACCGCGGCCGAGCTGACGCGGTACTTGGCGAAGCGGGGATCGAGGACGACGACGGCAGGGTCGGGGTAGCGGGTCGCGGGTTGCCACATGGTGCGTAGGACGGAGCGGAGGAAGGCTTTGCAGTATGCCCGCCGTGGCAAGGCCATTCGCGCTGGCGCGGGGCACCCGGATAATCCCCTGCTGCTTCGGAGCCGGCCGTGAATCAATCCTTTCTTTCCCTGGGGTGGCGCACGTTGTGGCGCGACCTGCGCTCGGGCGAACTGCGCCTGCTGCTGGTGGCCGTGACCTTGGCGGTGGCGGCGCTGACCGCCGTGGGCTTCTTCGCCGACCGGCTGCAGGGCGGGCTGCAACGCGACGCGCGCCAGCTGATCGGCGGCGACGCGGTGGTGGCCAGCGACAACCCGACCCCGGCCGCGTTCGAGGAGCAGGCCCGTGCGCTGGGTCTGCAGGCGGTCACCACGCTGGGCTTTCCGACCATGGGCCGTGCGGGCGAGGCGCAGGGCGGTGCCAGCCGCCTGGTGGCGCTGAAGGCCGTGCCCGCGGGCTACCCGCTGCGCGGCAGCCTCCAGGTGGCGCAGCAGCCGGGCGAGGAGGGTGGCAACACGCGCGATGTTCCGGGGCCGGGCGAGGCCTGGGTCGATGCGCCGCTGCTGGCCGCGCTGGACCTGAAGATGGGCGACGCCCTGCTGCTGGGCGACAGCAGCTTTCGCATCGCGCGCATCATCGTGATCGAGCCCGACCGCGGCGGCGGCTTCATGAGCTTCGCACCGCGGGTGATGGTCAATGCGGCCGACCTGCCGGCCACGCACCTGGTGCAGCCGGCCAGCCGCATCACCTACCGCTTCGCCGTGGCCGGCGACGAGCCCGCCGTGCAGCGCTTCACGCGCTGGGCCGACGCGCAGATCCAGAAGCGCGAGGCGCGCGGCCTGCGGCTCGAGTCCATCGAAAGCGGCCGGCCCGAGATGCGTCAGACGCTGGACCGGGCCGAGAAATTCCTGAGTCTGGTGGCGCTGCTGTCGGCGCTGCTCTCTGCCGTGGCCGTGGCGCTGGCCGCGCGCGCGTTCGCGGCCAAGCACCTGGACGACTGCGCCATGCTGCGCGTGCTGGGCCTGTCGCAGCGCACGATCGCGCTGTCCTACAGCTTCGAGTTCGCGCTGGTCGGCCTGTTCGCCAGCGCGCTGGGCGTGGCCCTGGGCTTCGGCGTGCACTACCTGTTCGTGCTGCTGCTGGCCGGGCTGGTGGAGGCCACCTTGCCGGCCGCCACGTTGTGGCCGGTGGCCTACGGGCTGGGCATCGGGCTCACGCTGCTGTTCGCCTTCGGCCTGCCGCCCGTGCTGCAGCTGGCCAAGGTGCCGCCGTTGCGTGTGATCCGGCGCGACGTGGGGCAGTTGAAGCCGGCCTCCATCGCCGTCCTGGCGCTGGGCGTGGCGGGCTTCGCGGGTCTGCTGCTGGCCGTCAGCAGCGACATCAAGCTCGGGCTGATCGCGGTCGGCGGATTCGCCGGTGCGGTGCTGGTGTTCGCCGCGCTGTCGTGGGTGGCGGTGTGGCTGCTGCGCCGCAGCGTCAACGAGAGCACCGCGCCGCGCTGGCTGGTGCTGGCCACGCGCCAGGTGTCGGCGCGGCCGGCCTACACGGTGGTGCAGGTCAGCGCGCTGTCGGTCGGGCTGCTGGCCCTGGTGCTGCTGGTGCTGCTGCGCACCGACCTGATCGGCGCCTGGCGCCAGGCCACGCCGCCGGACGCGCCCAACCGCTTCGTCATCAACATCCTGCCCGAGCAGGGCGATGCGTTCCGCAAGACGCTGGACGATGCCGGCGTGCGCCAGTACGACTGGTACCCCATGTTCCGCGGCCGCCTGGTGGCCGTGAACGACAAGCCCGTGAACCCGGCCGACTACGTGGACGAGCGCGCCCAGCGCCTGGTCGACCGCGAGTTCAACCTCTCGCACGCCGCCCAGCAGCCGCCGCACAACGCGCTGGTCGCCGGCCGCTGGACGCCCGACGAGCAGGGTGCCGTGAGCGTGGAGGAGGGGCTCGCGCAAACGCTCGGCTTGAAGCTGGGCGACACGCTGCGCTTCGACATCGGCGGCATCCCGTCGGACGCGCGCATCACCTCGCTGCGCAAGGTCGACTGGGGTTCGCTGCACGCCAACTTCTTCGTGATGTACCCGGTGGCCGCGATGCCCGACCTGCCCATCACCTACCTGGCCGCCTACCGCGCGCCCGAGACGGCCGGCTTCGACAACGCGCTCGTGCGCGCCTTCCCGAACGTGACCAACGTGGACATGAGCACGGCGCTGGCCCAGGTGCAGCGCGTGCTGGACCAGGTGGTGCGCGCGGTGGAGTTCCTGTTCGGCTTCACGCTGGCGGCCGGCCTGGTGGTGCTGTTCGCCGCGATCACGGCCACGCGCGAGGAGCGCGCGCGCGAGTTCGCGATCATGCGGGCCGTGGGCGCCAGCAGCGCGCTGCTGCGCCAGGTGCAGCGGGCCGAACTGGCCGGCGTGGGCGTGTTGGCCGGCCTGCTGGCCACGCTGGTGGCGATGGCCGTGGGTTGGGCGCTGGCGCGCTTCGTGTTCGATTTCGCGTGGTCGGCCTCGCTGTGGGTGCCGCTGTTCGGCGCGCTGGCCGGCGCCGTGCTGGCGCTCGGCGCGGGCTGGTGGGGTCTGCGCGACGTGCTGCGCCGGCCCGTGGTCGACACGCTGCGCCGCGCCGCCGCCTGATCCAGCCGTACCGCTGCAGCGCGCAGCGCCGGTCCGTCGGGCCCGGGTGCCCGCCGCAGCGCAAGGCGTGCGCGCGACAATCGCGCCATGCAAATCGAGGAAAAGCCCGCCTTCGCCACCCCCTTCGAATGGATCGGCGGCGAGGACAAGGTGCGCGCGCTGGTCGAGCGCTTCTACGACCTCATGGACCTGGAGCCCGGCTACGCCGCGCTGCGCGCCGCGCATGGCGACACGCTGGACAACGCGCGCCAGCGCCTGTTCTGGTTCCTGTGCGGCTGGCTGGGCGGGCCGTCCTACTACACCGACCAGTTCGGCCATCCGCGCCTGCGCGCGCGCCACATGCCGTTCTCGATCGGCATCCGCGAGCGCGACGAGTGGCTGGCCTGCATGGACCAGGCCATGGGCGAGACGGGTGTGCCCGGGGACCTGCGCACACGGCTGAAGGACAGCTTTTTCCAGACCGCCGACTGGATGCGCAACCGCGGCGCCTAGGGCCGCTCCAGCAGCAGCGCGCGGAACTGCTGCGCCGCTGGCGGCAGCGGCTGCCCGCGCGGCACGATCACGTCGATGGCCGGCAGCCGGATCGGCAGGGTGATGGGCGCTACGCGCAGCGTGCCCAGCCTTGCGTAGTGCGCTGCCAGTGACGTCGGCATCAGCGCCGCCATGTCCGAGCCCGCCACGAGCGCGGTGGTGACCGTGCTCGACGCGGTCTCGATGTAATCCAGCCGCTGGTGCACGCCGACCTCGCGCAGCGCCGCCTCCAGCCGCCCGCGCTGCGGCGAGCCGGCCGGCTGCAGCACCCAGGACCAGTCGCCCAGTTCGTGCAGCTGCAGCCGCTTGCGCGCGAACGCAGGGTGGCCTTTGCGCACCACCACCTGCATGGCTTCCTCGAGCAACGGCGTGATGGCGAACTCCTGCGCGCTGAAGCCCTCGGTGAGCCGGCCCAGCACCAGGTCGACATCGCCGCGCGCGAGCTGGGCCAGCACCACGTCGCTGGTGCCCACGGACACGGACAGCGCCACCTGCGGATGGCGGCGCCGGTACTCCAGCAGCGCCGGTGCCAGCAGCGCAGGCACGGCACCGGGCACGGCGCCGATCCGCAGCGCGCCGGACAGGCCCGAACGCAAGGCGCCCATCTCCTCGCGCACGGCGCCGAAATCGGTCAGCACGCGGCGCGCATAGCGGATCAGCACCTCGCCCGAAGGCGTGGGCCGCATGCCGCGCGCCAGCCGCACGAACAGCTTCTCGCCGAGCGACTCCTCCAGCTGCAGCAGCAGCTTGGTGGCGGCCGGCTGCGTCACGTTCATCGACTGGGCGGCGCGGCCCAGGTGGCGTTCTGCGTCCAGCGCGGCGAGCAGCAGCAGCTGGCGCGGGCGCACGCGCAGCAGCAGGGCCTGGTCGCTGAGGTGGTCGACTGTCATATCCAAAAGGTGATGGATTGTTCGGCATCCGCGATTGGATCGCCGCCGCGGAAATCCCTAACCTCGCGGCAACGACAGGTCACGTCCGAAGGCCTGCGACAACGGAGACACAAGGATGCCCCTCGATTCCCTGGACCGGCGCCACGCGCTGGCCTTGCTCGGCCTGCTGGCCACAGGCGTTCCGGCCTGGGCCCAAGGCTTTCCCGACAAGCCGCTGCGCATCCTGGTGGGCGCCTCGCCCGGGGGCGGCACCGACATCCTCGCGCGCGTGCTGGCCGACAAGCTGGCGCCCACGCTCAAGCAGCCGGTGGTGGTGGAGAACCGGCCCGGCGCGTCCAACACCATCGCGGCCGAACTGGCCGCGCGTGCCGCGCCGGACGGCAGCACGCTGCTGCTGGCCACCAACACGGCCCAGGCCGTGGCGCCGCACATGCTCAAGCTCAAGTACGACCCGCTCAAGGACCTGCAGCCCATCGGCCTCGTGGCCGTGATGCCCAACGTGCTGGTGGTCTCCAGCACGGGCCCGTTCAAGAGCGTCAAGGACGTGCAGGCCGCGCTGGCGGCCAGGCCGGGCGCGCTCAAGTACGCCTCGTCGGGCATCGGCAGCACCCAGCACATCGGTGGCGAGGCCTTCGGCATGGTCACGGGCACGCGCGCCATCCACGTGCCCTACAAGGGCAGCTCGCAGGCGCACATCGACGTGATCGCGGGCGAGGTCGACATGATGTTCGACAGCACCTCGTCGGCCATGAGCCAGATCCGCGCCGGCAAGCTGCGGCCGCTGGCCGTCAGTTCGCCGGCCAGGTCGGCCGAGATGCCAGACGTGCCCACGCTGGCGGAACTCGGCATCCAGGGTGCCGACGTGTCGACCTGGTATGGCCTGTACACCACGGGCGGCACGCCGCGCGCGGCGGTCGAGCGGCTGACGGCGGAGCTGGGCCATGCGCTGCAGCTGCCCGACGTACAGGCCCGCATCAAGGCGCTGGGCGGCGAGGTCGGCACGCTGGTGGGCGAGCGCTTCGCCGAGATGAACCGCAGCGAGTACGAACACTACGGCCGCCTCGTGCGCGGCGCCAACATCAAGGCGGAGTGAAGACCATGAGCAACCCCCGTATCGCCGTGCTGCTCGGCGACCCCAGCGGCGTCGGCCCCGAGATGGCCGTCAAGCTGCTCGCGCGCGAGCGCAACCGCCAGCAGGCCGACCTGCTGCTGATCGCCGACGGCGCCGCGTTGGCCTCGGGCGAGGCCATTGCCGGGCAGTCGCTCGACGTGCTGCGCGTGGAGCACCTGGACGCCGTGCGCTTCGAGCCTGGCCGCATCACGCTGCTGCCCTGCGATGGCCTGGGCGGCCAGCCGCCCGTGCTGGGCGAGTCCAACGAGGCCTCGGGCCGCGCCAGCATGCGCGCGCTGGACCTGGCCATCGACGCGGTGCGCGCCGGCCGGGCCGACGCCATCGTCTTCGCGCCGCTCAACAAGCACTCGCTGCGCCTGGGCGGGCTCAACCAGGAAGACGAGCTGCGCCATTTGCAGGAACGCTTCGGCGTGCATGGCTTCACCAGCGAGTTCAACCTCACGGGCGCGTTGTGGACCTCGCGCGTGACCTCGCACATCCCGCTCAAGGACGTGGCGGCCCACATCACGGGGGAGGGCGTCTGCGACGCCGTGCGTCTGATCGACAAGGCGCTGCGCAGCGCCGGCATCGCCAGGCCGCGCATCGCGGTGTCGGGCCTGAACCCGCATGCCGGCGACGGCGGCTCCATCGGCATGGAGGAGATCGAGACCATCGCGCCGGCCGTGCAGCGCCTGCGCGCCGAGGGACTGGACGCGCGCGGCCCCTATTCGCCCGACACCGTGTTCATCGGCGCGCGGCGCGGCGATGTGGATGCCGTGGTCTCCATGTACCACGACCAGGGCCAGATCGCGATGAAGCTCATGGGCTTCGAGAAGGGGGTGACGCTGCACGGCGGGCTGCCCGTGCCCGTGGCCACGTCGGCCAGCGGCAGCGCCTTCGACATCGCGGGCCGCGGCATCGCGCAGATCGAGGGGCTGCAGGAAGCCTTCGACCTGTGCGTGCGCATGGCCGCGCGTTAGATCAATCCACGCTGGCGCCGGATTCCTGCACGACCTTGCCCCACTTGGCGGTCTCGGCCTTGATGAAGGCTGCGAACTGCTCCGGCGTCTCGGCCACCACGTCGCCGCCCTGGGCGGCGATCTTCTGCTTCACGTCGGGCGTGTTGAGCACCTTGACGATGGCCTTGTTGAGCTGGGCCACGATGGGCGCGGGCGTGCCGGCCGGGGCGAACAGGCCGAACCACGAGGTCGCCTCGTAGCCGGGCACGCCGGCTTCGGCGATGGTCGGCACGTTCGGCAGCTCGGGCGAGCGCTTGGCCGTGGTCACCGCGATGGCGCGCAGCTTGCCGGCGCGCACGTGCTGGATGGCCGAGGGCATGTTGTCGAACATGATGGCGATCTGGTTGCCCAGCAGGTCGTTCACGGCCGGGGCGCTGCCCTTGTAGGGAATGTGCACCATGTCGACCTTGGCCATGGACTTGAACAGCTCGCCCGACAGGTGGATGGAGCTGCCGCTGCCCGACGAGCCGAAGTTGATCTTGCCCGGGTTGGCCTTGGCGTACGCGATCAGCTCGGGCACGGTCTTGAACGGCTGCGCGGGGTGGGCCACGAGCAGGTTCGGCACGTTGGCCACGCGCGAGAGCGGCGCGAAGTCCTTGATCGGGTCGAACGGCATCTTCTTGTACAGCGACTCGTTGATGGCGTGCGTGCCCACCGTGCCCATGAACAACGTGTAGCCGTCGGCGGGCGCGCGCGCGGCCAGCTGGCCGCCGATGTTGCCGCCGGCGCCGGCGCGGTTGTCGATGACCACGCTCTGGCCCAGCTCGGCCGTGAGTGCCTGGCCCACGATGCGCGCCAGGATGTCGGTGGTGCCGCCGGCCGAGAACGGCACGACCATGGTGATCGGCTTGTTCGGGTAGGCCTGTGCGGCGGCGCCCAGCGGCAGCAGCGCGGCGGCTGCCGCGGTGGCCATGCTGGCGATCACCAGGCGGCGCGTGGAAGTGTGACCTTGCGTCATGAAACGGATTCCTTGTTCGAGAAAGTGGGAAGAGGGGTGGTGCGTCAGACCGGCGCCACGCCCAGCGTGGTGCCGCCGCACACGTAGAGCACCTGGCCGGTGACGAAGCCGTTGGCCGGCGCCAGGAAGAACAGCACGGCGCGCGCCACGTCTTCGGGCGTGCCCATGCGGCCGACCGCGATGCTCTTGAGGATGCGCTCGGTCTGCGGCGCGCCTTCGGGGTTGCTCTTGCGGAACAGGTCGGTGGCGATGGGCCCGGGGCCGATGGCGTTGACGGTGATGCCGTCCGCGCCCAGCTCCATGGCCAGCGTGCGCGTCATGCCGATCAGGCCGGCCTTGGTGGCCGAGTAGACGATGCGCTCGCCCTTGCCCAGCGCGGCGCGCGAGGACATGTTGACGATGCGGCCTTCGCCACTCGCGCGCAGCGTGGGCAGGAAGGCCTGCACCAGCAGCATGGGCGCGCGCAGGTGCAGGCCCACCACGTCGTCGAGCTGGCCGGTGGTGGCCGTGTCGATGGTGCCGGGCCGCGTGGCGCCGGCGTTGTTGACCAGGGCCGTCACGTTGAAGCGCGCGGCGATGTCCCGGGCGGCCTGGCGCGTGGCCTGCTCGTCCGTCAGGTCGGCCTGGAACGAGTTCAGCAGCGGGTGGCTCCAGTCGGGCAGCGCATGGTCGAGATTGACCACGGCGCGGCCCTCGCCCAGCAGGGCCTCGGCGATGGCGCGGCCGATGCCGTTGCTGGCGCCCGAGACGACGGTGACCGGTGTGTTCTGGTCCATGCTCACACCCGCTCCAGCACCGCGGCGATGCCCTGGCCCACGCCGATGCACATGGTGGCCAGCGCATAGCGGCCGCCCGTGGCGTGCAGGCGGTTGACGGCCGTGGTGGCCAGGCGGGCGCCGCTGGCACCCAGCGGGTGGCCCAGCGCGATGGCGCCGCCCCAGGCGTTGACGCGCTCGTCGTCGTCGGGCAGGCCCAGCATGCGCAACACGGCGATGCCCTGTGCGGCGAAGGCCTCGTTGAGTTCGATCACGTCCAGCTGCGCGAGCGTGAGGCCGGTCTGCGCCAGCACCTTCTGCGTGGCCGGCGCCGGGCCGATGCCCATCACGCGCGGCGCCACGCCGGCCGTGGCCATGCCGACCACGCGGGCGCGCGGCGTCAGGCCGTTCTTCTTGGCCTGCTCCTCGCTGGCCAGCAGCAGCGCGCAGGCGCCGTCGTTGACACCGCTGGCGTTGCCGGCCGTCACGGTGCCGTCAGGACGCACCACGCCCTTGAGCTTGGCAAGGGCTTCCAGGCTGGTGTCGCGCGGGTGCTCGTCCTTGTCGACGACGATGGGGTCGCCCTTCTTCTGCGCGATGGTCACGGGCGTGATCTCGCGCGCCAGGTGGCCGGCCTGCTGGGCGGCCACGGCCTTCTTCTGGCTGGCCAGGGCCATGCGGTCCTGCGCTTCGCGCTCGATCTTGTAGTCCACGGCCACGTTCTCGGCCGTCTCGGGCATGGCGTCCACGCCATACTGGGCCTTCATCAATTTGTTGACGAAGCGCCAGCCGATGGTGGTGTCGTACACGGCGTTGGCGCGGCTGAACGCGCTCTCGGCCTTGGGCATCACGAAGGGCGCGCGGCTCATGCTCTCCACACCGCCGGCGATCATGAGGCCGGCCTCGCCGGACTTGATGGCGCGCGCGGCCGTGCCCACGGCGTCCAGGCCCGAGCCGCACAGGCGGTTGATGGTGGCGCCGGGCACCGCGATCGGCAGGCCGGCCAGCAGCGCCGACATGCGTGCCACGTTGCGGTTGTCCTCGCCGGCCTGGTTGGCGCAGCCGTACAGCACGTCGGCGATCTGCTCCCAGTCGACCCCGGGGTTGCGCGCCATCAGCGCCCGGATCGGGATCGCGCCCAGGTCGTCGGCACGCACGGAAGACAGTGCGCCGCCGTAGCGGCCAAAGGGCGTGCGGATGGCGTCGCAGATGAAGGCTTGGTGGCTCATGGATCAGATCTGGGCGGGAAGGAGGGGCAGGCCGACGAGCTGTTCCAGCTCGGCGTGGGACAGGCCATCGACGGCATCGACCAGGCGCACGCCTTCGGGCGCGATGGCGAAGGTGGCGAGGTCGGTGTAGATGCGCTTGACGCAGGCCAGGCCCGTCAGCGGGTAGCTGCACTGCTGGACGATCTTGCTGACGCCCTGCTTGGTCAGCAGGTCCATCATCACCCAGGTCTGCTTGGCGCCGATGGCCAGGTCCATGGCGCCGCCCACGGCGGGGATGGCACCGGGCTCGCCCGTGCTCCAGTTGGCCAGGTCGCCCGAGGCCGAGACCTGGAAGGCGCCCAGCACGCAGATGTCCAGGTGGCCGCCGCGCATCATCGCGAAGCTGTCGGCGTGGTGGAAGAAGGCGCCACCCGGCAGCAGCGTGACGGGCTGCTTGCCGGCGTTGATGAGGTCGTAGTCCTCGCTGCCTGCGGCGGGCGCCGGGCCCATGCCCAGGATGCCGTTCTCGCTCTGCAGGATGACCTCGCGGCCGGCCGGGATGTGGTTGGCCACCAGCGTGGGCTGGCCGATGCCCAGGTTCACGTAGGCGCCGTCGGGGATGTCCTGCGCGACCAGGCGGGCCAGCGCGTCCTTGCTGCGTTTGGTGTAGGCCATGGTCATGCCGCCTTCTTGAAGCCGGCGGCCTGCGTGGCCACGCGGTCGATCTTGACGATCTTGCTGACGAAGATGCCGGGGGTGACGATGGCCTCGGGGTCCAGCGCGCCGAGGTCCACGATCTCGTGCACCGAGGCGATGGTCTGGCGCGCGGCCATGGCCATCACGGGGCCGAAGTTGCGTGCGGACATGCGGTAGGTCAGGTTGCCCCAGCGATCGCCGCGCTCGGCCTTGACGAGGGCCACGTCGCCCTGGATCGGGTACTCCAGCACGTAGTGCTTGCCGTTGATCTCGCGCGTCTCCTTGGGCGTGCCATCGGCGTTGCGGGCCAGCTCGGTGCCGTAGGCCGTGGGGCAGAAGAAGGCGCCGATGCCGGCACCGGCGGCGCGCATGCGCTCGGCCAGGTTGCCCTGGGGCACGATCTCCAGCTCGATCTTGCCGCTGCGGTACAGGCCGTCGAACACATGGCTGTCCACCTGCCGCGGGAAGCTGCAGATGATCTTGCGCACGCGGCCGGTGGCCAGCAGCGCGGCCAGGCCCGTGTCGCCATTGCCCGCGTTGTTGTTGACGACGGTGAGGTCGCGCGCGCCCTGGGCGATCAGGCCGTCGATGAGCTCGGCCGGGATGCCCGCCGTGCCGAAGCCGCCGATCAGCACGGTGGACCCGTCGCGCACATCGGCCAGCGCGGCCGCGACGGACTCTGCAATCTTGTCGATCACTGCATGCTCCTCAAAAATTTGTTCTAAATGCGAACAAATGTTCGCTAAAAGAATTATATTCAGCAGCCTCATGGCGCCCGAAATCCCCCAAGACACCTCGGCGACACCCAAGCCCGGCGACGGCTACGTGCAGTCGTTCGCGCGCGGGCTGGAGGTCATCCGCTCCTTCAGCGCCCAGGCGCCGCAGCAGACACTGAGCGAGGTGGCGGCGCGCACCGGCCTCACGCGGGCCGGCGCGCGGCGCATCCTGCTCACGCTGCAGGCGCTGGGCTATGTGGAGACGGACGGGCGGCTGTTCCGACCCACGGCGCGCATCCTCGACCTGGGCTTCGCCTACCTGTCCTCGCTGCCGATCTGGAACCTGGCCGAGCCGGTGATGGAGGACCTGGTGCAGCGCGTGCGCGAATCGAGTTCCGCGGCCGTGCTGGAGGGGTTGGACATCGTTTACGTGCTGCGCGTGCCCACGCACAAGATCATGCGCACCAACCTTGGCGTGGGCTCGCGCCTGCCGGCGTTCTGGACCTCGATGGGCCGCGTGCTGCTGGCCGCGCTGCCCGAGGACGAGCTGCTGGCGCGCCTGGCGCAGCTGCCGCGGTCACCGCGCGCGCGCTACACGGCCCACACCACGCAAGACGACGCGGGCCTGCTGGCGCGCATCCGCGAAGTGCGCGCGCAGGGCTGGTGCGTGGTCAACCAGGAGCTGGAGGAAGGCCTGATCTCCATCGCCGCCCCGCTGGTGGACCGCGCGGGCCGCACCGTCGCCGCACTCAACGTGAGCGGCCAGGCCAACCGCACGAGCGAGGCGCAAATGCGCGAGGAGATGCTGCCGGCGCTGCTGGCCGCAGCGCAGGCCATCGGGCAGCGGATGTTGCGCGGCTGAGCCTGCCGGCGCGATCGCTGCTCAGGGGCTCGCAGCGTGCCCCGTGTCCGTGCCCTCGGGATGCTCGGGCGCGGCATGGCCCGCGATCACGCCCAGTGCGCGCAGCTTGGCGATGGCGGCATCGTCGAAGCCGGCCTCGCGCAGCAGCGCCTCGTTGTGCTCGCCCATGCGCGGGGCGGCGCGGTGCGGCAGTTCGCGGCCGGCCACGCGGATCGGGTTGGCGATCATGCGGGCGCTGCGGCCGTCGCCGTAGTCGAAGTCCACCACGCCCGCGCGCTCGTGCACGAAGGGGTTCTCCAGCGCCTGCGCCACGTCGAACACGGGGGACACGGGCACCTTGCCCGACAGGCGTTCCAGCCAGACGGCAGTGGGCTGCTGCATGAGTGCGGCGTCCAGCAGTTCCTGCACTTGGTTGCGGTTCTGCAGGCGCGCGGCGAAGGTGGCCAGCCGCGGATCCTCGGCCCATTCCGGGTGGCCGAGTTCGCGCGCGAGCAGCGGCCAGAACTTCTCCTTGTTGCACATGATGAACAGCCAGCCATCCTGCGTGCGGTAGAGCTGGCTGGGCACCAGGCTGGGGTGGCCGCTGCGTGCCGTGCGGCCCGTGACCACGTCGGCGTTGAGGTACCAGGTGCCGGGGTAGTTGAGGTTGTGCAGCGCCACGTCGAACAGCGAGGTGTCCACGTCCATGCCCTGGCCGCTGGCGCGCGCCTGCACCACGCCGGCCAGCAGGCCGAAGGCGGCGGCCAGGCCGGTCATGAGGTCGACGATGGACAGGCCGTAGCGCGTGGGCGGGCCGTCGGGCTCGCCCGTCAGCGAGAGGTGGCCGGCCTCGGCCTGCATCAGGTAGTCGTAGCCGGGCCAGGCCTTGCGCGAGCCGCTGCGGCCATAGGCCGACAGGTGGGCGCAGACCAGGCGCGGATTGGCATCGCGCATCTGCGCGTAGGTCAGGCCTAGCTTGTGCGGCAGGTCGCCGCGCAGGTTGTCGAGCAACGCATCGGCGCCGGCCGCCAGCTTGTGCAGCACGGCCATGCCCTCGGGCTGCTTCAGGTCCAGCGTCAGGCTCTTCTTGTTGCGGTTGAAGGTCTGGAAGAAATGGCTGTCGTCCGCGCCGAAGTAGTGCGGGCCGACATGCCGGCCCACGTCGCCGCCGTCGTGGTGGTTCTCGATCTTGATCACCTCGGCACCCAGGTCGGCCAGGTAGGAGGTGCCGAACGGGCCGGCGCCGTACTGTTCGACGGCAAGCACGCGGAGGCCGGCGAGCGGCAGGGCGGGAGTCTCGGTCATGGTGTGGCTGTCCGGTTAAATTGTGCGGACAATTGTAGGCCGCAGACCAGCCCAAACGCAACCGTCGCTGCCTATTGCCGCAGTTCCATGCGGTAGCTGAAGCGGTCGGCCGGGTGCACGTTGTCGGCCACCTCGACGAGTTCGCCGCGGTCGCTGTAGTAGCGCCGCACGATGCGCAGCGCCGGCGCGCCGGCCTCGCTCTGCAGGCTGGCGGCGTCGTCGGCGCTCAGCACCACGCCCTGGATCTCCTGCTCCACGCGCTGGATCGATAGCTTGTACTCGCGTTCGATCAGCGCGTAGACGGCGGTCTGGCGGTCGCGCAGCCGGGCCTCGATGTCTTTCAGCACGGGATTCAAAAAGATGCGCGTGATGCAGAACGGCGGCGGTGCCTTGCGCGCGCCGCCGGCGCCGGGCTGGTCATGGCGCAGGCCCACGGCCAGCACCCATTCCTCGCCAGCCTCGGTGCCAAAGTCCTGCGCCTGGCTGCGGGAGAGCGCGATGCGGCCCACGTAGACGATGCGCAACTCGGTGTCCTGCGCGTACTGGAACAGGTCGGGCAGCGAGGCGGCGTCGTGCCGGTAGCGCGCCTGGCCGGGCTGGGCGATGACCACCGTCCCCACGCGCTGGCGCCGCGTGACCAGGCCGGCCGTGGACAGCAGCCGGATCGCCGCGCGCGCCGTGAAGCGGCTGATGCCGAACTGCTCGCACAGCTCGGCCTCGGTCGGCAGCCGTGCGCCGACGGGGTAGCGACCATCGGCGATGCCGCGGCGCAACTCGGCCGCGATGCGCTGGTAGATCGGCTGCGCGCCGGTGGTCGCTTCCGGCGCTTCGGCGTCCTCGATGGCGGGGGGGGAGGTCGGGTCGTTCTTGTGGCGGCTCATGGGGGGAAGTCTGCACCAGTTCTGCAGCGGCGCCGCATTGACAGCCGCTTGCGCTGCTCTAATAATGTCCGGACAATAAAACAAAATCAACTGGCAATAGTGCGCTCAATTCGGGCGTGAAACGACAAGGGCAGACCATGAGCAAGGAAGAGACCCGCAGCGCGGCGGACGAAAGCGCATTCGTGGACGCGGTGGAGGCCTGGGCCGAGAAGGAGCTGCGCCCCGTGGCCCGCAAGTACGACCTGGCCGACGAGTACCCGCACGAGATCGTCGACCAGATGAAGGAGCTGGGCCTGTTCGGCGCCACCATCGGCGAGGAATACGGCGGCCTGGGCCTGTCGGCCTGGACGTATGCGCAGATCGTGATCAAGGTGGCCTCGGTCTGGATGGCGCCCTCGGGCATCTTCAACTCGCACCTGATCATGGCCTCGGCCATCGAGCGCCACGGCACCGATGAACAAAAGCGCGCCTACCTGCCGCGCATGGCCAGCGGCGAGTACCGCGGCAGCATCGGCCTGACCGAGCCCAACGCCGGCTCGGACCTGCAGGCCATCCGCACCGTGGCCAGGCGCGACGGCGCGCACTACGTCGTGAACGGCAGCAAGACCTGGATCACCAACAGCATGCACGGCCACGGCACGCTGCTCTTGGTCAAGACCGACCCGCAGGCCGAGCCGCGCCACAAAGGCATGAGCCTCTTGATCGCCGACAAGGGCCCGGGCTTCAACGTGGTCGGCAAGCTCAAGAAGATGGGCTACCGCGCCATCGACACCTGCGAGCTGACCTTCGAGAACTACCGCGTGCCGGCCAGCCAGCTGGTCGGCGGCGTGGAAGGCAAGGGCTTCGTGCAGACCGCCGGCGGGCTGGAGCTGGGCCGCATCAACGTGGGTGCGCGCGGCGCCGGCATCGCCGAGGGTGCGTTCAAGCATGCGCTGCGCTATGCGCAGGAGCGCGACGCCTTCGGCAAGCCGATCTGGCAGCACCAGGCCATCCAGCTCAAGCTGGCCGACATGGCCACGCAGGTGGAGGGCGCCAAGCTGCTGCTGCAGCAGGCGGCCACCAAGTACGACCGTGGCGAGCGCTGCGACCTCGAGGCCGCCATGGCCAAGCTGGCCGGCTCGGAGGCCGGCGCCGAGTGTGCGCAGCAGGCCATGCGCATCTTCGGCGGCTACAGCTACTCGGTGGAGTACGAGATCGAGCGCTACTACCGCGACGCCATGCTGATGTGCATCGGCGAAGGCACGAACGAGATCCTGCGCCAGGTCATCGCCAAGCAACTGGTCGACCGCCACCGCATCTGAACCACCGTCCATCCCGAGGAGACATTCCCCATGCAAACCGCCATCGAGATCAGCCCGCAACGCTACCGCGCTTCCTACGGCCGCTACCTGGAAGACTTCAAGGTCGGCGACATCTACGAGCACCGCCCGGGCCGCACCATCACCGAGAACGACAACATCCAGTTCTCGCTCATCACGATGAACGCGCACCCGATGCACTGCGACAAGCACTTCGCGGCGCAGAGCGAGTTCGGCCAGTTGCTGGTCAACAGCGGCCTGTCGCTGGCCGTGGTGCTGGGCATGACGGTCAACGACATCAGCGCCAAGGCCATCGCCAATTTGGGCTGGAAGGAGATCAAGCTGACGGCGCCCGTCTTCTGCGGCGACACGCTGTATGCCGAGTCCGAGGTGCTGGAGGTGCGCGAATCCCAGAGCCGGCCGACGCAGGGCATCGTGACCACGCGCACGCGCGGGCTGAACCACAAGGACGTGCAGGTCATGGAGTTCATCCGCATGTCGCTGATCCCCAAGCGCGGCCACGGCGTCGGCGACTGATTGCCGGCCCGTCCATTCCAACAACGCAGGAGACAGACATGAACGCCCTTTGCAAGGCCCTGGTGGCCGCATCCGTCTGGCTGGCGGCCGGCGCGGCGCTGGCCGCCTATCCCGACAAGCCGATCCGCCTGGTCGTCGGCTTTCCGCCCGGCCAGGCCACCGACATGATCGCGCGCATCGCGGCGAAGAAGCTGCAGGATGCGCTGGGCCAGCCCGTCATCGTGGACAACAAGCCCGGCGCGGCCGGCATCATCGGCTCGGAGACCGTGGCCAAGGCCGCGCCCGACGGCTACACGCTGGTGGTGGGCTCCAGCGGCACGATGGCGATCAACCCCAGCCTGTACTCCAAGCTGCCCTACCACCCGCTGAAGGATTTCGAGCCGGTCAGCATCCTGTCGGTGGTGCCGCTGTTCCTGGCGGTGAACCCGACCTTTCCGGCCAGGACCGCCGCCGAACTCGTGCAGCAGGCCAAGGCCGCGCCGGGCAAGATCAACTTCGGCTCGGGCGGCAGCGGCGTCACCAGCCACCTGACCATGGAGCTGCTCAAGCACTCCCTGGGCATGGACCTCACGCACGTGCCCTACAAGGGCAGCCCGGCGGCCGTGACCGACCTGATCGGCGGCCAGATCAACACCATGATCGACACCGGCCCGGCACTGCTGCCGCACATGCGCACGGGCAAGCTGCGCATCCTGGCCGTGGCGAGCGAGAAGCGCAACGCCGCCGCACCGGATGTGCCGACCATGGCCGAGGCCGGCCTGGGCAACTTCGTCGCGCCGGCCTGGGTCGGCCTGGCCGCGCCCAAGGGCACGCCCAAGGAGATCGTCGAGACGCTGCACAAGGCGCTGGTGGCACATTGGCGCGACGCGCCCGACGTGCGCGAGCAGTTGAACGGCCTGGGCGCCGAGCCGGCGGTCATGGCGCCGGCCGAGTTCGCGAAGTACATCCAGAGCGAGATCGACAAGTGGGCGCTGGCCGTCAAGCTGTCCGGCGCCAAGGTGGATTGAGAGCATGACGACACGCACCACGATCTCTTGCGAACTGGCGTCCTTCGCCACCGGCCTCACGCTGGACGCCGTGCCCGCCGAGGTGCGCGAACGCGCCACGCACCTGATGCTGGATGCGCTGGGCATCGGCCTGGCGTCCACGCAGTGGGACTTCGCGCGCACCACGCTCGCGGGCCTGCGCGAACTGGCCGGCCCGGGTGGCGACGTGCCCGTCATCGGCCACGGCCAGATGCTGCCGCTGCGCGACGCGGTGGTCATGAACGCCTTGCTGATCCACGGCCTGGATTACGACGACACGCACCCGGCCGGCGTGATCCACGCCACCACCTCGGTGCTGCCGGCGGTGCTCGGCCTGGCGACGCGCCTGTCCAGCAGCGGCCGCGACCTGCTCACCGCCTATGTGCTGGGCATGGAGACCGCCACGCGCATCGGCGCGGCGGCCCGCAGCGGCTTCCACCAGGTCGGCTTCCACCCGACCGGGCTGGTCGGCACCTTCGGCTGCACGCTGGCGGCAGGGCGGTTGCTGCAGCTTGGCGAGCGGCAGCTGGTCGATGCGCAGGGCATCGCGCTGTCGGTGGCCTCTGGCAGCCTGGAATGCCTGGAAGACGGCGCCTGGACCAAGCGGCTGCACCCGGGCTGGGGCGCGGCCGGCGGAATCACGGCGGCCACGCTGGGCAAGCACGGCTTCGTCGGCCCCGGCGCGGCGTACGAGGGCCGCTTCGGCCTGTACGCCAGCCACCTGGGCGCCGAACTGTTGGCCAAGGCCGACCTGTCCATGGTCACGGCCGGGCTGGGCCAGGTGTGGGAGGTGATGAACGTGGCCGTCAAGCCGGTGCCGGCCTGCCACTTCACGCATGCCTTCGCCGATGCGGCCAGCATCCTGTCCAAGGACTGGAACGGCGCGCCGATCCGGCGCATCGTGGCGCGCGTGCCCACTGGCGCGATGAAGGCCGTCTGCGAGCCCATCGAGAAGAAGCTGCGCCCGGCCAATGCGTACGACGCGCAGTTCAGCGTGCCGTACTCGGTGGCCACGGGCCTGCGCTTCGGCCGCTTCACGCTCGACGCGTTGGACCCCGCCGCCTACCAGGACCCCGAGACACTGAAGATCGCCGCGCTCGTCGAATGCCAGAGCGATCCCGACGCCGACTTCCCGCGCTACTTCGGCGGCGAGGTCATCGTCGAGCTGGCCGACGGCCGGGTGCTGCGCCACCACGAGCCCATCAACCGCGGCGCGGCGGGCCGGCCCATCGCCAACGCCGACATCGTGGCCAAGTACCACGACAACGCGGCGCGGGCGGTCGACCGCACGCATGCCGACCACATCCTCAATGCGGTGCTGGGCATTGCGCAGGGCGAGGCGGGCGCGTTGGCACAGCTGCTGGGCCGGGCTGCGCAGGGGCGCTGAGCCAGGCATGCGCAGGGGCGCTCCGACGGCCCGCTACAGTCGGCGCCCATGGAAGCAGAACGATGACCGGCCCCTGGATGACCCTGGCCATCACGCTGGCCGTGCAGGCCATGGTGTCGATGGCCCTGCTGACCCTGCCGGTGATGGCGCCCGTCGTGGCGTCGGCGATGGGCGTGTCGGCCGCGCTGGTCGGTGTCTATGTGGCCCTGGTCTATGCCGGTGCGA
This sequence comes from Pseudorhodoferax sp. Leaf274, assembly GCF_001422445.1. Taxonomy (GTDB): domain Bacteria; phylum Pseudomonadota; class Gammaproteobacteria; order Burkholderiales; family Burkholderiaceae_C; genus Pseudorhodoferax. The sequence continues at coordinate 9,315 of NZ_LMNA01000013.1, read as the reverse complement.
TGGCCGCCAGCCTGGCCGCCGGCGCGGCGGTCGCGCGCTTCGGCGCGATCCGCGTGAGCCAGGCCGGGCTGCTGCTGTGCGCCGCGGGCCTGGCCCTGTGCGCGGTGCCGCACCCGGCCGCCAGCGCCATCGGCGCGGTGCTGATCGGCCTGGGCTACGGCCCGATCACGCCGGCCAGCTCGCATCTGCTCAGCCAGAGCACGCCGGCGCACCGCATGTCGCTGGTGTTCTCGGTCAAGCAGACCGGCGTGCCGCTGGGCGGCATGCTGGCCGGCGCGCTGGTGCCCAGCCTCATGCTGCTGCTGGGCTGGCAGGGCGCGCTGCTGGCCTCGGCCGCGGCCAACCTGGCCTGCGCGCTGCTGGCCCAGCCGCTGCGCACCGACCTCGACGCCGACCGCCAGGCCGACAAGCCGATGGCGCTGGGCAACCTGGCGCAGCCGATCCGGCTCGTGCTGGGGCACCCGGCGCTCAAGATGCTGGCCGCCTGTTCGTTCGTGTTCTCGATCGCGCAGCTGTCGCTGACCACCTACCTCGTGACCTATCTCAACGAAGGCCTGGCCTATGGCCTCGTGGCCGCGGGCCTGGCGCTGTCCGTGGCGCAGTTCGGCGGGGTCGCGGGGCGCATCCTGTGGGGCTGGGTGGCCGACCGCGGCCTGGGCGCGCGCCGCATGCTGGCCCTGCTGGCGGCCGTGATGGCCCTGAGCAGCGCGGCCACGGCCCTGCTGTCGCCCGCGCTGCCACCGTGGCTGGTGCTGGCCGTGCTGGTGGTGTTCGGCGCTTCGGCCATCGGCTGGAACGGCGTGTACCTCGCCGAGGTGGCACGGCAGGCACCGCCGGGGCTGGCCGGCGTGGCCACGGGGGGCACGCTGGCGTTCACGTTCTTCGGGGTGGTGCTGGGGCCGCCGGTGTTCGGGGCCTTGTCGGCGCTGTTCCAGACCTACCGCGCCGGGTACCTGGCGCTGGCGGTGCCGACGCTGCTGTGCTGCGTGGCGCTGCTGCGCGTGCGCTTGCCGGGCCAGGGCGCCGGTGCCGGGCGCTGAGGTCGCAGGCGCTCCGTCTGCGGTGACTTTGTATGCAAACCAGAAAGGTGATGTGAAGATGCAAGAGCGCAGCTACCTGTTCGTGCCCGGCGACCGCCCGGAGCGTTTCGACAAGGCCCTGGCCAGCGGTGCCCATGGCGTGATCCTGGACCTCGAAGACGCCGTGCAGCCCGAGCGCAAGCCGCAGGCGCGCGAGGCCGTGCGCACCTGGCTGGCGCAGGCGACGACACCGGTCTGGGTGCGCATCAACCCGTCCGACACCGCCTGGTATGCCGAGGATTGCGCGCTGCTGGCCTCGCCCCGCGTGCGCGGCTTCATGGTGCCCAAGGCGCAGGACCCCGAAAGCCTGGCGCAGCTGGCCGCGCGCCTGCGCGACGACCAGCGCTTGATCCCGCTGGTGGAGACCGTGGCCGGCTGGTTCGCGGCCCAGGCCATCGCGCGCGTGCCGCGCGTGCTGCGGCTGGCCTTCGGCTCGGTGGACTTCATGTCCGACTCGGGCATCCAGGGCGAGGCGGAGGAGATGAACAGCGTGCGCACGCAGCTGGTGCTGGTGTCGCGCCTGGCCGGCATCGGCGCACCCATCGACGGCGTGTCCGTGGCCATCGACGATGCTGCGCAGCTGGAGAGCGATGTGCGCCGCTCGCGCCGCTTCGGCTTCGGCGCCAAGCTGTGCATCCACCCCAAGCAGGTGGCCGGCGTGCACACCGGTTTCGCGCCCACGGCGGCCGAGGTGTCCTGGGCCGAACGCGTAGTCGCGGCGCTGGCCGCCGGGCCGCTGGGCGCGGTCACGGTGGACGGCAAGATGGTCGACAAGCCCATCGCGCTGCTGGCGCAGGCGATCCTGGCCGAAGCGCGTCCAGCCGACTAACGGTCCGAACGGCGGTCTGGTCGGGCGCCGGCGCGCTGTGGCGCGTGCTGAAATTCGGGCCGGCCCGCTGGGGCCAGGACCCAACATGCCCGACCGGTTTCCCCATTCCACCATCCAGTGCCTCGCCGCGGTCGCGCAGCACCACCAGCTGCCGATCAATCCCGAACGGCTGATCGAAGACTATGCGCTCGGCGCCCAGGAGCCGCCGCCGGCCACGCTGCTGCGCATCGCCGCCGACATCGGGCTCAAGGCCAGCCATGAGCGCATGGGCTGGGCCGGCCTGCTGGCCCAGCAGGGCGTGTTCCCGCTGATCGCGCGGCTGGCCGATGGCCGCTGCGTGATCGTCGTGGGCGCCAAGCGCGATGCCGGCGCGCCCGGCGCCGACGGCAAGCCCGGCGGCCAGGTGGCCGTGCTCGATCCGCAGTCGGACCGCCCGACCGAGGTGCGGCTGTTCGAGCGCGAGGCCTTCGCCGCGCTCTGGCAGGGCGAGGTCTACCTGCTCAAGCGCCTGCACGCGCTGCCCGAGGCGCAGCAGCGCTTCGGCCTGCGCTGGTTCGTGCCGGAGATCATGAAGCAGAAGGCCGCGCTGCGCGACATCGCCATCGCGGCGCTGGCCATGCACCTGCTGGCGCTGGCCTCGCCCATCTTCTTCCAGCTCGTGATCGACAAGGTGCTCGTGCACCAGAGCATGTCCACGCTGTGGGTGCTGGCCGTGGGCGTCGTCATCGCGCTGCTGTTCGATGCGCTGTTCGGCTTCCTGCGCCAGCTGCTCACGCTGTCGGCCACCAACAAGATCGACATGCGCCTCACGCGGCGCACGTTCGCCAAGCTGCTGTCGTTGCCGATCGACTACTTCGAGACCACCACCGCCGGCGTGATCACGCGCCACATGCAGCAAGTGGAGAAGATCCGCGCCTTCCTCACGGGACGCATGTTCTTCACGGTGCTGGACGCGACCTCGCTGGTCGTCTTCCTGCCCATCCTGTTCGCCTATTCGATGAAGCTGGCGCTGGTCACGCTGGCCTTCACGGCGCTGATCGCGTGCGTGGTCGCGGCCATGGTCCCGGTGTTCCGGCGCCGGCTGAACGACCTGTACAACGCCGAGGGCGCGCGCCAGGCCATGCTGGTGGAAACCATCCACGGCATGCGCACGGTGAAGGCGCTGGCCATCGAGCCGGCCCAGCGCCGGCTCTGGGACCAGCGCTCGGCCCAGTCCATCAACATGCAGTTCCGCGTGGGCAAGATCGCCATCACGGGCGCGGCCATCACCGACTTCCTGGGCAAGCTGCTGCCCGTGGTGATCATCGCGTTCGGCACGCAGCTGGTGTTCGACCAGGAGCTGTCGGTCGGTGCGCTGATCGGCTTCCAGATGCTGGCCGGCCGCGTGGTGCAGCCGCTGATCGCCATCGTCGGCCTGGTCAACGAATACCAGGAGACGGCGCTGGCCGTGCACATGCTGGGCGAGGTCATGAACCGGCCCTCGGAAGGTTCGGCCGGGGCCGGCGGGCTGCGTCCGCAGCTGGGCGGCGCGGTCACCTTCGACGCCGTGAGCTTCCGCTACCCGGGCTCCAGCGTGGCGGCGCTGGACCGCGCCAGCTTCACGATCCCCGCGGGCGCCGTGGTCGGCATCGTCGGGCGCAGCGGCTCGGGCAAGACCACGCTGACCAAGCTGATCCAGGGCCTGTACAGCGTGCAGGAGGGCGTGGTGCGCTTCGACCGCGTGGACGCGCGCGAGATCGAGCTGGCCCACCTGCGCCGCCAGATCGGCGTGGTGCTGCAGGAGAACTTCCTGTTCCGCGGCACGGTGCGCGAGAACCTGTCGGTGGCGCGGCCCGAGGCCTCGTTCGAGGAGATCGTCGCCGCGGCCGAGGCCTCTGGCGCGGCCGAGTTCATCGAGCGGCTGCCGCAGGGCTACAACACCCTGCTCGAGGAGAACGCGTCCAACCTGTCGGGCGGGCAGAAGCAGCGGCTGTCGATCGCACGGGCGCTGCTCACGCGGCCGCGCATCCTGATCCTGGACGAAGCGGCCAGTGCGCTGGACCCCGAGAGCGAGGCCATCTTCATCCGCAACCTGTCGCAGATCGCGGTCGGGCGTACGGTCATCATGATCTCGCACCGGCTGTCCACGCTGGTCAACGCGCACGCCATCCTGGTCATGCAACAAGGCAAGCTGGTCGACCAGGGCCGACATGCCGAATTGCTGACGCGCTGCGAGACCTACCAGACCCTGTGGCACCAGCAGACCAGCCATGTCTAGGTTCTTCTCCTTCCTGAAGCGCGACCGCGACGCCACCGCCGTCGCCTACCTGCCCGATGCCGACGAGATCGAGCGCAGCCCGGTGCCGCGGGTGGCGCGGCTCACGCTGCACGCGCTGGTGCTGGCGGTGCTGGCCTTCGTCGCCTGGGCCAGCCTGTCGCAGATCGACCAGGTGGTCGTGGCCAAGGGCCGGCTCGTGAACCCGCTGCCCAATGTCGTGGTGCAGCCGCTGGAAACCGGCGTGGTGCAGAACGTGGCCGTGCGCGTGGGCCAGGTCGTGCGCAAGGGCGACGCGCTGGCTGCGCTGGACGCCACCTTCACCCAGGCCGACGAATCCCAGCTGCGCGTGCGGCTGGCCAGCCTGCAGACCCAGGTGCAACGCCTGCAGCAGGAGCTGTCGGGCAAGGCCGGCGCCGGGCGGCCGGCGAAGGACGATGCGGACGCGCAGCTGCAGTCCACGCTGCTGGCCGAGCGCCAGGCCAACTACCAGGCGCAGCAGCGCAAGCTGGCGGAGACGGCGGCCAAGCTGCGCGCGTCGCTGGCCACCAACCGGCATGACCAGCAGCTCGTGGCCTCGCGGCTCCAGTCGCTGCGCGAGATCGAGGCCATGCAGGAGCGCATGGTCGCGCAGAAGTTCGGCTCGCCGCTGCAGTTGCTCGAGGCGCAGCAGCGCACCAAGGAGGTCGCGCGCGAGCTCGAGCTGGCCACCAGCCGCGAGCAGGAGCTGCGCCGCGAGCTCGCCGCCTTCGATGCCGAGCAGACCGCGTTCGAGAAGGGCTGGCGCCAGAAGACGATGGAAGACCTGCTGACCGCCTCGCGCGAGCGCGACAGCGTGCGCGAGCAGCTGCAGAAGGCCGAGCGGCGGCAGAACCTCGTCACCCTGGTGGCGCCGCTGGACGCCGTGGTGCTGGAGATCGCCAAGCTCTCGCCGGGCTCCGTCGTGCGCGAGGCCGAGACCTTCTTCACGCTGGTGCCGCTCAACGTGCAGCTGGAGGCCGAGGTGCAGGTCGAGGCCGCCGACGTGGGCTACATCCGGCGCGGCGACCACGCGCACGTGAAGGTCGCCACCTTCCCGTTCCAGCGCCACGGCACGCTGGACGGCGAGGTGCGCACCATCAGCGAGGACGCCTTCCAGCGCGATCCCGCCGCGCGCAGCGGCACCGACGCCTACTACCTGGCGCGCCTCACCCTGGGCGAGATGGCCCTCAAGAACATGGCCGAGAGCGCGCGCCTGCTGCCCGGCATGACGCTGGACGCCGAGATCGTGGTCGGCCGGCGCTCGGTCATGTCCTACCTGGCCTGGCCGCTGACCAAGGGGCTGGACGAAGCGATCCGTGAGCCCCGGTGACGCTGCGTGTATTTTTGTTGCCCGGATGCAACAAAAAGTGTCTGCTCAAGTTCAGAACATATAAATCTTCAAATTAGTTCAGGCAGCATTCAAGTTTTTGCGCGGCGCGGTCGCCAATACGCATTGCGGAGATGGCGGCGCGCATAACGCCCCAGGCGCTGAACGGCGTCACCCGTCCGACGAGCAAGCATCGCGCAGTCACCTTGGTGGGGTACGCTGTCCACTGAATATGCGCACGTTCTTGTGCACTTGAATTGAGAACCGAAGAGAGCCCAACATGAGCAACATCAGTGGACTGACGACCGCACAGATCGCCGCGCTCACGACCGCCCAGATCCAGGCCTTGAGCACGGAAGACATCGGGGCGCTCACGACGGCGCAGACCCAGGCGCTGACCACCGTGCAGGTGGTGGCTCTCCAGACCAACCAGGTGCAGGCGTTCAGCACCTCGAACATCGCCGCGCTGACGACGACGCAGATCGCGGCGCTCGAGACGCGCGACGTGGCGGCACTGCGCACCACCCAGGTCGCGGCCCTGAACACCGCCGCGGTGGCCGCGCTGACGACCACCCAGATCGGCGCCCTCGGCACGGGCTCCATCGCGGTGCTGAGCACGGCCAGCATCGCCGCGCTGACCACCAGCCAGATCCAGGAGCTCACGACGGCCCAGGTGCAGGCGCTCGGCACGGCGCAGATCGGCGCGCTGACCACCGCCCAGATCGTGGCGCTGGAAACGCGCGACATCGCGGTGCTGCGCACCACGCAGATCACGGCGCTGGACACCGCGGACATCGCCGCGCTGACCACCGCCCAGGTCGGCGCCATCAACACGGCCAACATCGCCGTGCTGCGCACCACGGCGGTGGCGGCACTGACGACCGCGCAGATCGAGGCCCTGACGACGGCCCAGGTCGGCGCGCTGACCACCGCCGGCATCGCCGCGCTGACGACGGCCCAGGTGGCCGCGCTGGAAACCCGCGACGTGGCCGTGCTGGGCACCGGCCAGGTCGCGGCCCTGACCACGGCCGGCGTGGCCGCGCTGACGACCACGCAGGTCGCCGCGCTGAGCACGGCCGGCGTGGCCGCGCTGACGACGGCCGGTGTCGCGGCGCTGACCACGGCGCAAGTCGCGGCCCTGACCTCGAACCAGGCCGCGGCCCTGACGACCGCCGGCATTGCCGCACTGACCACCGCCCAGGTGGCCGCCATCGAAACCGGCGATCTGGCCGCCCTGCGCACCAGCCAGATCGCCGCGCTGAGCACGGCCGGCGTGGCCGCGCTGACGACCAACCAGGTCGTGGCGCTGACCAGCACCCAGGTGGCCGCCCTGACCACCAACGCCATCGTGGCGTTGACCACGGCCCAGGTCGCGGCACTGGAAACCCGCGACGTGGCGGCCCTGACCACCACCCAGGTGCGCGCCTTCGAGACCACCGACCTGGCCGCCCTGACCACCGTGCAGGTGGGCGCGCTGACCACGGCCGGCATTGCCGCGCTGACCACGGCCGGCGTGGCCGCGCTGACGACCGACCAGGTCGTGGCGCTGACCAGCACCCAGGTGGCCGCACTGACGACGACCGGCATCGTGGCGCTGACCACGGCCCAGGTGGCCGCGCTGGAAACGCGCGACGTGGCGGCCCTGACCACTGCCCAGGTGCGTGCGCTGGAAACCACCGATCTCGCCGCACTGACCACCGTGCAAGTGGGTGCGCTGAGCACCGCCGGCGTGGCCGCGCTGACCACGGCCGGTGTGGCCGCACTGACCACCGCCCAGGTGGCCGCCCTGACCTCGAACCAGGCCGCCGCGCTGACCACCGCCGGCATCGCCGCGCTGACGACCGCCCAGGTCGCCGCGCTGGAGACCGGCGACCTCGCGGCCCTGCGTACCAACCAGATCGCGGCACTGACCACGGCCGGCGTGGCCGCGCTGACGACCAACCAGGTCGTGGCGCTGACCAGCACCCAGGTCGCCTCCCTGACCACCAGCGCCATCGTGGCGCTGACCACGGCCCAGGTGGCTGCGCTGGAAACGCGCGACGTGGCGGCCCTGACCACCACGCAGGTGCGCGCCTTCGAGACCACCGACCTGGCCGCGCTGACCACCGTGCAGGTGGGTGCGCTGACCACGGCCAGCATCGCCGCGCTGACCACGGCAGGCGTGGCCGCGCTGACGACCGACCAGGTCGTGGCGCTGACCAGCACCCAGGTGGCCGCGCTGACGACGGCCGGCATCGTGGCGCTGACCACGGCCCAGGTGGCCGCGCTGGAAACGCGCGACGTGGCGGCCCTGACCACCGCCCAGGTACGCGCCTTCGAGACCACCGACCTCGCCGCGCTGACGACCGTGCAAGTGGGTGCGCTGAGCACCGCCGGCGTGGCCGCGCTGACCACTGCCGGTGTGGCCGCATTGACCACCGCCCAGGTCGCGGCCCTGACCTCGGTCCAGGCCCAGGCCTTGACCACCGCCGGCATCGCCGCGCTGACCACCGCCCAGGTGGTGGCCATGGAGACCGGTGACCTGGCCGCGCTGCGCACCAACCAGATCGCGGCACTGACCACGGCCGGCGTGGCCGCGCTGACGACACTGACCACGGCCGGCGTGGCCGCGCTGACGACCGACCAGGTCGTGGCGCTGACCAGCGTGCAGGTGTCGGCCCTGACCACCAGCGCCATCGTGGCGCTGACCACCGCCCAGGTGGCCGCGCTGGAAACGCGCGACGTGGCCGCGCTGACCACCGACCAGGTGCGCGCCTTCGAGACCACCGACCTGGCCGCGCTGACCACCGTGCAGGTGGGTGCGCTGAGCACGGCCGGCATCGCCGCGCTGACCACCGCCGGCGTGGCCGCGCTGACCACGGCCCAGGTGGCCGCCCTGACCTCGAACCAGGCCGCCGCCCTGACCACCGCAGGCATCGCCGCGCTGACGACCGCCCAGGTCGCCGCGCTGGAGACCGGCGACCTCGCCGCGCTGCGCACCAGCCAGATCGCGGCACTGACCACGGCCGGCGTGGCCGCGCTGACGACCAACCAGGTCGTGGCGCTGACCAGCACCCAGGTGGCCGCGCTGACCACCAGCGCCATCGTGGCGCTGACCACGGCCCAGGTCGCGGCATTGGAAACCCGCGACGTGGCCGCACTGACCACCACCCAGGTGCGTGCGCTGGAAACGACGGACCTGGCCGCGCTGACCACCGTGCAGGTGGGTGCGCTGACCACGGCCAGCATCGCCTCGCTGACGACCGCCCAGGTGGCCGCGCTGACGACCGACCAGGTCGTGGCGCTGACCAGCACCCAGGTGGCCGCACTGACGACGGCCGGCATCGTGGCGCTGACCACGGCCCAGGTGGCCGCGCTGGAAACGCGCGACGTGGCGGCCCTGACCACCGCCCAGGTGCGCGCCTTCGAAACGACCGACCTGGCCGCGCTGACCACCGTGCAGGTGGGTGCGCTGAGCACGGCTGGCGTGGCCGCACTGACCACGGCCGGTATCGCGGCGCTGACCACCGCCCAGGTCGCGGCCCTGACCTCGGTCCAGGCCCAGGCCTTGACCACCGCCGGCATCGCCGCGCTGACCACCGCCCAGGTGGTGGCCCTGGAGACCGGTGACCTCGCAGCGCTGGGCACCAACCAGGTCGCGGCACTGACCACGGCCGGCGTGGCSGCGCTGACGACCGACCAGGTCGTGGCGCTGACCAGCGTGCAGGTGTCGGCCCTGACCACCAGCGCCATCGTGGCACTGACCATTCCACACCATCCACATGGGCGTGACGGCCGAGAACATCGCCGCCAAGTGGGGCATCAC
>NZ_LMNA01000012.1 GCF_001422445.1 Pseudorhodoferax sp. Leaf274 | reverse complement strand
TCCCATCGACCGCTGCCTGGCCGGCACCGGCCTGCTCACGCACGTGCTGGTCAGCAAGTATTGCGACCACACGCCCTTGTACCGCCTGTGCCAGATCTATGAGGTTGCCCCTGAAAACCGGAGTGCGTAGCCCGATCTTCAAGCGGCAGATTTGCGCTGCGCCGCCAACCAGCGTTGTTCGAACTGCATCGGGCTGAGGTAGCCCAGCGCCGAATGTAGCCGCGAGTGGTTGTAGAAGGCGATCCAGTCCATGACCGCCTGCCTTGCCTGCTGGCGCGTGGCAAACCGCTGGCCGTGAACGCAGGCCGTCTTCAGCCGCCCCCACAGGCTCTCGGTGGGGGCGTTGTCCCAACAGTTGCCCTTGCGGGACATCGAACTGCGCACGCCCCAGGCTGTCAACGTGTCCTGGAAGTCCTGGCTGCAATACTGGCTGCCCCTATCGCTGTGAAAGATCAGGCCTGCGGCCGGTCTGCGCCGAAAGCAGGCCATCAGCAGCGCGTCCTTAACCAGCGAGGTCTGCATGTGCGACTGCAGGCTCCAGCCCACCACCTGGCGGCTGTGCAAGTCCAGCACAGCAGCCAAGTACAGCCAGCCCTCGTCGGTGGCGATGTACGTGATGTCGCCGCTCCACAGCACATTGGGTGCGACCGGCGTGAAGCGGCGCTGCACCAGGTCCGGCGCCACAGGCAAGCGATGTGCGCTGTCGGTGGTCACTACGAACTTGCGTTTGCCCTTGGCCCGGATGCCGTGGCGCTGCATCAACCGGCGCACCCGCTCCTTGCCCACGCGCAGGCCGCGGGCCAGCAGTTCGCGGTGCATGCGCGGCCAGCCGTACTCGCCTCGCAACTGCTCGTGGATGGCGCGGATGTGGGCCAGCAAGGCGTCGTCGCTGTGTCGCCTGCGTCCGCCGTGCTTGGCGCCGCGCGTGGGGGCATTCCAGCGGAAATATCCGCTGGCGCTGACCTGCAGCACTTGGCACATCAGCGTGATCGGCCAGCGCCCCTTCATCGCGAAAATCCAGGCGTACCTTGCAGCACGTCCTGCGCAAAGTACGCCGCGGCTTTTTTTGCGATGTCGCGCTCCATCGTCAGCCGTGCGACTTGCGCTCGCAATCGAGCGATCTCCGCCTGCTCGGGCGCCATCGCCTGCATGGCCTTGCCCTCGGGCTGCCCTGCCAACTGGCCCTTCGCATCGTCCCTGACCCAGTTCGTCAGGCTCGCCTTGGGCATGCCCAGCGTCGCGGCAACAGCCGACGCAGCACGCCCGGCCTTGACCTGCCGCACGGCCTCCTGCTTGAACTCCAGCGTGTACTTCGCTCTCGTTTGCTTCTCGTTCAATTCATGCTCCCGTCCCGGCATTCTCCGGGCTGGGGCTATGCACTCCAGGGTTCGGGGGCAACCTCANGTGTACTTCGCTCTCGTTTGCTTCTCGTTCAATTCATGCTCCCGTCCCGGCATTCTCCGGGCTGGGGCTATGCACTCCAGGGTTCGGGGGCAACCTCATTCATCAGCGTCGGCGCGCCATGGCGCCGGCGCGGGCTGGCCGGTGCGCTGATCGCCCGCGCCCTGGCCGCGCAACGCGATGCCGGCATGAATGAATCCGTGCTCGGCGTGGATGCGGACAACGCGCACGATGCCGCCCGGCTCTACGAGCGCTGCGGATTTCGGGTGACCCAGCGGAACATGGTCTTGCGCAAGCCGGTGGGGCGCTGACCGAGCGGGCGCCGCGCCCTTGCCCGCGGGCGCCTGGCGTTGCCCGCATGCGCTGGAGAAACCGTCTGGCCGGCGCGCCGCCCCGCGCGTCGGCGCAGCACCGCCACACGCAAGTGGCTCGATCAGAATGGGCCGACACGCGCCCTCGTGCGCCCCGTCCTGAGGAGCTCTATGCCGGATATCGCCGTATTTCTGCAGTCGGTGAAGTTGCCCGTGATGTCCGAGGTCGCGCATGCGCTGATCCGGACGCTGAACGACGAGAACGCGTCCAACCAGGAGGTGGCGGCCATCATCGCCAAGGACGCAGCGCTCACCGCGCGGCTGCTGCGGCTGGCCAACAGCGCCAGCTTCGGCCTCTCCCGGCGGGTTGCCACGCTGGACGATGCGATCGCCCTGGTCGGCATGGGCCGGGTGCGCACGCTGGGCCTGGCGGCCTCCATGGGCGATGCGTTCCCCGTGGTGGACGGCCTGAGCCGCACCGAGTTCTGGCACAGCTGCATGGTCAGCGCCGGCTACGGGCAGTGGCTGTCGTCCCAGATCGGCCTGGACACCAGCCATGCCTGGCTGGCCAGCATGATGGTGCGCCTGGGCGAGCTGCTGATCGCGCAGGCCCAGCCGGCCAGCCTGGCCGAGATCGAGAAGCTGCCCCACCCGCCCGGTGGCCGCTGGGAGCGCGAGACACGGCTCACCGGCTTCAGCGAAGGACAGATCACGGCCGAGCTGGCGCGGCGCTGGAACTTCCCGGCCGAGATCGTGCACGCCCTCGACGCCGCGTCCGATCCGCTGGCCAGCAAGCCCTTCGACCGGCTGGCCGCCGTGGTGCACCTGGCCATGCTGCTGGCCGACATGCCGCCCGGCGGACCCGAGATGCTGGATGCGCTGCCGGCCGACGTGGTGCAGGCGCTGCAGCTGCAGACCGAATGGATGCGCGCCAGGTTTCCGGCACCGGACTCGTTCGTGGATCTGGACTGACGGGCCTCGTCGCCACTTCGGGGAAGAAGCCGCGCCCCACGGGGCTGCGTGCCTGGCCAGGCCAGGCACTTCGCCTCAGAACCCCAGCCGCAGGCCCACGCTGAACACCGCCTTGCGGTCGGACCGTCCCAGCGTGCCGTCGATCTGCAGGTTCTTGACGATCTCGTGGCGCAGGCCGAACTGCAGCGTGGGCTTGCCATGCTGCTGGCCGAAGGCTTCGACATGCGCCGTGACGGCGCCGAGTTCGAACTCCTTGGCCGCGCCCCAAGTGGCATGGGTGCCGCCGCCGTCGGGCCGGTGCGCGCCCAGGTTCAGGTGCAGCGGGCCGCCGTCCAGGTTGCAGGTGACGATGCCGTTGACGTAGGTGGCGTCGCCGCGCTCGCGGTGCAGGTGCATGCGGCCCACCACGGCGCCGGCATTGCAGCCGCCTTCCACCGAGGGCGTGAGCCGCATCTTGGCCTGCACCGCCGTGCTGGTCTCGGGCACGGAGAAGTTGCGCTCCACGCCCAGGCCCAGCTCCAGCCAGTCGAGCACGCCCACGCCCAGCGTGCTGGTCCACAGCCGCTCGCGGCTGGCGGGGCGGGCGTACCAGGTCTCGACCTGGCCACCACCGACCTCGGCCACGTTGGCATCGTCCACCGTGAGCGGTCGGCCGGCCCAGGCCGGCGCCGAGGCCGCCGCGAGCCAGACCAGGGCATGCCGCAGCGCGCGTGCGCCCTTCATGCTGCCTGCTCCCGCAGTGCGACGGGTGCCGGGCCGCCCGGCAGCCGGAAGGCCGCCACCGCGCTGACCAGGCCCTGCGCCTGGCCCTTGAGGCTGCTGGCCGCGGCGGCGATCTGCTCGACCAGCGCCGCGTTCTGCTGCGTGCTGTGGTCCATCTGCGTCACGGCATCGCCGACCTGCGAGATGCCGGCGGCCTGGCCGTCGCTGGAGGCGGTGATCTCGCCCACGATGTCGGTCACGCGGCGGATCGCCGCGACGATCTCCTCCATGGTGCCGCCGGCGCTGCCGACCAGGCGGGTGCCGGCCTCCACGCGCTGCACGCTGGTGCCGATCAGCGCCTTGATCTCCTTGGCGGCCTCGGCCGAGCGGCCGGCCAGTGCGCGCACCTCGGAGGCCACGACGGCGAAGCCACGGCCCTGCTCGCCCGCGCGTGCGGCCTCCACGGCCGCGTTGAGCGCGAGGATGTTGGTCTGGAACGCGATGCCGTCGATGGTGCCGATGATGTCGGCGATCCGGCGCGAGGATTCCTCGATCTCCTGCATGGTGCGCACCACCTCGCCCACCACCGCCCCACCCTGCGCGGCGACGGCGCTGGCCTTGGCGGCCAGCGTGTTGGCCTGGCGCGCGCTGTCGGCGTTGTGCAGCACGGTGGCGCGCAGCTCCTCCATCGAGGCCGAGGTCTGCTGCAGCGCGCTGGCCTGCTGCTCGGTGCGCATGCTCAGGTCCTGGTTGCCCTGGGCGATCTCCACGCTGGCATGGGCCACGCTGTCGGAGTTGTGCTGCACGCTGCGCACGATCTCGCTGAACTGCGCCTGCATGCGCGCCATGGCCGCCAGCAGGCGCCGCGTCTCGTCGTTGCCGTGCGCCACCGTGTTGCCTGTGAGATCGCCATGCGCCAGCCGGTCGGCCATGCCCACGGCATCGGCCATGGGCCGCTCCATCTGGCGCGTCAACCACCAAGCCACGCCGACCAGCAGCACGGCCGCGAGCACCAGCGCCACCACCACCTGCAGCGCCGCGGCCTGCACGCTCTGCGCGGCGGCCTTCTGCACCGCCTCGCTGTTGCGCTCGATGGCGTCGGATTGCGTGGCCATCTGCGCCTCCAGGTCGGCGAAGGCCTTCTGGAAAGCCGGGTAGGCGGCCTGGGCCGCGGCTGCATCGCCGCCGGCCAGGTCCTGGATGCGCTTGGCGGCCGCGGTGTAGGCCGCGACCTGCGGCACCGTGGTGGCCACCACGCGCTTGACCTCGTCCGACGTGGGCAGCTGCTGCAGCTGGGCCAGCGCCTTCTGGAAGGTTTCGGTGTGGGCCGCCAGGCCCTGCCGGGCCTCGGCGATCTGGGCGTTGTCGCGGCCCTGCGCGCCGATCAACGCGAGCAGCACGTCGCCGCGCACGGCGTCGTGCATCATGTCGGCCTCCTGGCTGCTCTGCAGCGCCGAGCCGAGGTCGACCGCCCTGCCGATCTCGGCGGCGAGCCGGTTGCCGTTGAGCAGGCCGATCGCTCCCACCAGGCCGGCCATGACCACGCCAACCACCCCCAACCCCAACACCTGGCTGCGCAACTTCATCGGTGCATTCCTTTTTTTTTCAGACCGTAGGCGCGGCCATTTCATCAGGCGGCCGGCGCGGCGGCCACAGGGTGCCGACGAAGGGAGCATCTGGCGAGCCGAACGGTGGGGTTGCTGCGAGTTGGCGACAATCGCCCCCCGCCCGATCCCGCATCCCGACGCACCTTGTCTTCGCTCCCGCCCATGCAAAAGCCTGACTTCTCGGCGCACACGCCGATGATGGCGCAGTACCTCACGCTGAAAGCCGACTTCCCCGACACGCTGGTCTTCTACCGCATGGGGGATTTCTACGAGCTGTTCTACGCCGACGCCGAGCGCGCGGCGGCGCTGATGGACATCACGCTCACGCGGCGCGGCCAGTCGGCCGGCGAGCCCGTCACCATGTGCGGCATCCCGTTCCACGCGGTGGAGAGCTATCTGGCCAAGCTGATCCGGCTCGGCGAGTCGGTGGCGATCTGCGAGCAGGTCGGCGAAGTCACGGGCAAGGGCCCGGTGGAGCGCAAGGTGGTGCGCGTGGTCACGCCCGGCACGCTGACCGACACGGCCCTTCTGGCCGACAAGACCGAATCCGTGCTGGCTGCCTTCTACCCCGGCCCGCGCCAGCGCTGCGGCCTGGCCTGGCTGGCGCTCACGCAGTCCGAGCTGCAGCTGGCCGAATGCAGCATGGACGAGCTGCCGGGCTGGCTGGCCCGCATCGGCCCGGCCGAGCTGCTGCTGCCGGCCGACGTGCCCGACGCGCTGGAGGCGCGCATCCGCAGCCTGCGCCTCACGACGCCGCAAGGCGGGCCGCTGGCCATGTCGCTGCGCCCGGCCTGGCAGTTCGACGCCGCGCTGGGCCAGCGCAAGCTCTGCGAGCACCTGCACGTGGCCAGCCTGGGCGCCTGGCATGCCGAGGGCCTGCCGCAGGCCCATGCCGCGGCTTCGGCGCTGCTGGCCTTTGCGGAGCACACGCAGGGCCAGGCGCTGTCGCACCTGCAGGCGCTGCGCGTGGCGCGCGCCGATGCCGCCATCGACCTGCCGCTCAGCACGCGCCGCAACCTCGAACTGGTGCAGACGCTGCGCGGCGAGGACAGCCCCACCCTGTTCTCGCTGCTGGACACCTGCATGACCAGCATGGGCAGCCGGCTGCTCAAGCGCTGGCTGCTGGAGCCGCAGCGCGACCGCGCCGAGGCCCACGCGCGCCTGCTGGCCACCACCGTGCTGCGCGAGGCGCCAGGCGCGGGCCACTACGGCAAGCTGCGCACGCAGCTCAAGGGCACGAGCGACGTGGAGCGCATCACCGCGCGCACCGCGCTGTACCAGGTGCGCCCGCGCGAACTGGTGGCCCTGCAGCTGGCGCTGCAGCGCGCCGGCCTGCTGGCCGACAGCATCGCCGGTCTGCCGGGCCTGGTTGCGCAGACCGCGCAAGACCTGCAGCCCCCGCCCGAATGCGCGGCGCTGCTGGCCGCCTCCATCCTCGAGGAGCCGGCCGCGCTGGTGCGCGACGGCGGCGTGATCGCCACCGGCCACGACGCCGAGCTCGACGAGCTGCGCGCCATCCAGCACAACTGCGACGCCTTCCTGCTCGACCTGGAAACGCGCGAGCGCGCACGCACCGGCATCGGCAACCTGCGCGTGCAGTTCAACAAGGTGCACGGCTTCTACATCGAGGTGACGCAGGGCGCGCTCGACAAGGTACCGGCCGACTACCGGCGCCGCCAGACGCTCAAGAACGCCGAGCGCTTCATCACGCCCGAACTCAAGGCCTTCGAGGACAAGGCCCTGTCGGCCCAGGAGCGTGCGCTGGCGCGCGAGAAGTGGCTGTACGACCGGCTGCTGGGCCAGCTGCAGGCCTTCGTGCCGGCGCTCTCCCGGCTGGCCCAGGCCATGGCCGCGCTCGACGTGCTGTGCAGCTTTGCCGAGCGCGCCGAGACCCTGGGCTGGTGCGCGCCGCTGTTCGTCAAGGAGCCCTGCATCGAGATCGAGCGCGGCCGCCATCCCGTGGTGGAGGCGCGGCTGGCGGAGACCTCGCAGGCCGCCTTCATCGCCAACGACACGCGGCTGCACGTCAGGCAGCGCATGCAGGTCATCACCGGCCCCAACATGGGCGGCAAGTCGACCTACATGCGCCAGGTGGCGCTGATCGTGCTGATGGCCAGCATCGGCAGCCATGTGCCCGCGGGCAGCTGCCGACTCGGGCCCATCGACGCGATCCACACGCGCATCGGCGCGGCCGACGACCTGGCCAACGCGCAGTCGACCTTCATGGTCGAGATGACCGAGGCCGCGCAGATCCTGCACGGCGCCACGCGCCACAGCCTGGTGCTCATGGACGAGATCGGCCGCGGCACCTCGACCTTCGACGGCCTGGCGCTGGCCAGCGGCATCGCCGCCCAGCTGCACGACCGCACGCAGGCCTTCACGCTGTTCGCCACGCATTACTTCGAGCTGACGGAGTTTCCGGCCAAGCACCATGCGGCGCAGAACGTGCACGTGAGCGCGGCCGAATCGGGCGGCGACATCGTGTTCCTGCACGAGATCCAGGCCGGGCCGGCCAGCCGCAGCTACGGCATCCAGGTGGCCCGGCTGGCCGGCATGCCGGCGCCGGTGCTGCACCATGCGCGCCACACGCTGGAAGCGCTGGAGCAACAGGCCAGCGAAAGCCGGGCGCAGATCGACCTGTTCGCGCCGCCGCCCGTCGCGGCGAGCGCGGAACCCAGCCCCGTAGAATCCGCGCTGGCCGGCATCGACCCCGATGCGCTGACCCCGCGCGAGGCGCTCGAGGCGCTGTACCGCTTGAAAAACATCGCGCGCCGCGAACAGGCCTCTCTCGCCAACAGCCCCACCCCATGACCTACTGCGTCGCCCTCAAACTCAACGCCGGACTGGTGTTCCTTTCCGACTCGCGCACCAACGCCGGTCTGGACCAGATCAGCACCTTCCGCAAGATGATCGTCTACGAGCGGCCGGACGACCGCTTCATGGTGCTGCTGTCGGCGGGCAACCTGTCCATCTCGCAGTCGGTGCGCGAGATCCTGCAGGTCGAGCAGTTGAAGGAGTTCGAGGACAGCGAGCCCATCACGATCTGGAACGCCAAGAGCATGTTCGACGCCGCGCGCGTGCTGGGCGCGGCCGTGCGCCGCGTCTACGAGCGCGACGCCGTCTCGCTGCGCCAGTCGGGCGTGGAGTTCAACGTCTCCATGATCTTCGGCGGCCAGATCAAGGGCGAAGGCATGCGGCTGTTCCAGGTCTACTCGGCCGGCAACTTCATCGAGGCCACGCCCGAGACGCCCTACTTCCAGATCGGCGAATCCAAGTACGGCAAGCCCGTGCTCGACCGCGTGATCACGCCCGACACGCCGCTGGACGAGGCCGCCAAGTGCGCGCTGGTGTCGATGGATTCCACGCTCAAGTCCAACCTGTCGGTGGGCCTGCCGCTGGACCTGGTGGTCTACGGCGTGGACGATTTCCGCACGGACAAGGTGGTCTGCATCGACGACCAGAACCCCTACTTCCGCATGCTGCACGGCTCCTGGGGCCAGAAGCTGCGCGAGGTGTTCGACAGCATCGAAGACCCGCAGTGGGCCGGCGGGCCGACCGAGCTGCCGTTGATGGTCAGCGCCAGCCGCGGCAAGCCGCTGCGCAAGATCACCAACCCGGACGAGCGCCTCATTTGAGCGCGGCGGCGGGCGGGCGCGGGCTCGTCGTCTTCTCGCACGCCAACAGCTTTCCGGCCTCGACCTACCGCGTGCTGTTCGCCGAGCTGCGCGCGCGCGGCTTTCGGACCGAGGCGGTCGAGAAGTTCGGCCACGATCCCCGCTACCCGGTCACGAACAACTGGCCGCACCTGGTGCAGCAGCTGGTCGACTTCGCCACGCAGCAGACCGAGAGACACGGCGGCAAGGCCTGGCTGGTCGGCCATTCTCTGGGCGGCTTCCTGAGCGTGATGGCGGCGGCGCGCGCCCCGCAGCTCGCGCGCGGCGTGCTGCTGATCGACTCGCCGCTGATCGGCGGCTGGCGCGCCACCACGCTGGGCCTGGCCAAGCGCACGCCGCTGGTGGGCTCGGTCTCGCCCGGGCGCATCAGCCGCGCGCGGCGCAACGCCTGGCCCGATGCGGCCGCGGCGCTGGCGCATTTCCAGCACAAGAAGGCCTTTGCCCGGTGGGCGCCCGAGGTGCTGGCCGACTACATCGCGCACGGCACGCACGACGAGGGCGAAGGCGCCGAGCGGCGCCGTGTGCTGAGTTTCGACCGCGACGTCGAGACCGCCATCTACAACACCCTGCCCGACCACCTGGACCGCCTGCTGCGCCGCCACCCGCTCAAGTGCCCCGTGGCCTTCCTGGGCGGGCGCCAGTCGGCCGAGATGCGCCAGGTGGGCATGGCCATGACGGCGCGCACCGTCGGCGCCGATGGCAAGGGCGACCCCGGCCGCGTGATGATGCTGGACGGCAGCCACCTGTTCCCGATGGAGCGGCCGCAGGCGACGGCGGCGGCGATCGAGGCGTCGCTCGCCAACATGGGGGCCTAGAGGGAAACACCCTCCTGGCTCAATCCGCCCTCGGCGCGAGCGGATGGGCGATGCGGCCATCGCCGTGCGAGGCGACGACCTGCGCGATGACCACGTGGTAGCCCGCCAGCCAGCGCGCTTGCTGCGCCTTGGCCGCACGGTGCGCGGGGTGCTGCATGAGCTGTTCCAGCGCCGCCATGCTGTCCCAGTAGTAGCTGTTAGCGACCAGGCCCGTGGTGGGGTTCTCCCAGCTCTCTTCGCCCAGGTAGCCGGTTATGGCGCGCGCGGCCTCGGCAATGGCGTTGTCGAGCGTGTGGAAGGCCTCGTCGAAGCTGCCCTTGGCGAAGGTGAAGGTGGACACGAACATGGCGCAGCTCAGACCGTGCGGCGCATGGCCTGCGCGAGTTCGGCATGGCCCAGCGCGGCGAGCTGGTCGGCAGCCTGCAGGCGGTCGCGCGGCTCTTTGTTCTGGCTGAGCTTGGACTTGGCCACCCACCGCGTCACGGCGATCTCGATGCCCACGATGTTCTGCAGCAGGCCGTCGATGAAATCGGGCGCGGAATCGCCCATGCGCCAAGGCCGCGGCTCGGCCGCCTCGTGCCGGCGCGTGAGCCGCGCGACCAGGCCGCGCACGAAGCGTTCGTCGTCGCGGATGGTGATGGTGCCGTGGGCGTGCACCACCTCGTAGTTCCAGGTCGGCACCTGGCGGTGCGCCTCGTGCTTGCTCGGGTACCAGTTGGGCGAGATGTACGCCTGCGCGCCATGGAACACGACCAGCACCGGCGTGCCTGTGGGGCAGCGCTGCCACAGCGTGTTGGCGCGCGCCACGTGGGCCGTCAGCAGGCCGTGCGGGCCTGCGCCGGCGTCGAATTCGAAGGGGATGTGTTCGGCATCCAGCCCGTCGGGGCCGTGGGCCACGAGCGTGCCCAGCGGGTGCGCCTGGATCAGGCGTTGCAGTTCATCGGGCCGGTGCTCGGCAAAGTGGGCGGGCAGGTACATCGTGGTGGGTATTGAAGCGGGTCGGCAAGCCAAACTGGGGTGCACAACCGGCACCATGGAACATGCGAGTGTCGGGCCATTTGCAGGAGCCGATGGCAGAAGCGGATGGCGAGCAGCCGGTTGCGCGCAGGCTGGTGCGGCAGGGCAGCTCAGGCGCGGGCCACGGCGGCACCGATGGCCCGCGGCGCCGGGCTCGCGGCATGCCGCGGCGGCGCGGACGCCGTCGCCGGTGTGCCCGCTGCGCTGCCGCCGACCTGGCCGACGGCGGCCTGCAGCCGCTCGGCCATCTGCGCCAGGGCCTGGGTGGACTGCTGGGCCGCGCCCACCATGGCGCTGTTGGCCTGCGTCATCTGGTCCACCTGCTGCACGGCCGAGGTCGCATGGCCCAGTTCCACCGACTGCTGCTGCGCATGCTGCGACAGCTGCAGCATCAAGGTGCGCACCTGGTCGGCCTGCTGGCGCACCTCGCGCATGCTGGCGCCGGCGCGGCCGACGGCCTCCTCGCCCTGCGTGGCGTCGTCCAGCGACCGGGCGACCAAGGCACGGATGTCGCGTGCGGCCTGCGCGCTGTTCTGCGCCAACACGCGCACCTCCTGGGCCACCACGGCAAACCCGCGGCCATGCTCGCCGGCGCGCGCAGCCTCGACCGCCGCGTTCAGCGCCAGCAGGTTGGTGCGGAACGCAAAGCTGTCGATGGTGGTGACGATGTCGGTGATCTGCCGCGCACTGGCGTGGATGGCCTGCATGGTCTGCACCGACTGGTCGACCAGCGCGCCGCAACCGGCCACGGCCGCGTTCTGCTGCTGGGCCAGCTGCAGCGCCTGGCGCGCCTCGTCTGCGCTGGCGGCCGATGCCCGTTCGAGCTGGGACATCGCGCTGGCGGCCGACTGCAGGTTGTGCGCGGCCTCGCGCGTACGCTCGCCCAGTTGCTCGGTGTCACCGGACATGGAGCGGGCGGTGCCGGCCACGGCATGGGCCGCATGGCGCACTTCGTCCACCACGCCAGCCAGTTGCACCAGCGCGGTCTGCACGATGCGCCCCGTGGCACTGTGCACCGGCACGGCATCGGCCTGCAGCGACAGGCGGCCTTCGGCATCCAGCGCGCACAGCGCACGCAGTTCTGCGGACTCGCGCGCATCGCGCTCCATGCGCACGGCCATGACGAGTTCCACGCCGGTCTGCACGACCACGAAGACGGCGTGGATGACGATCTGCCCGAAATCGGGTGCACTGAGGCAGTACACCGGCAGCCCGGCGGCCTGCAGCCGGTCGAATACCACGTGGTGCACGGCCACCGTGAGCGCGGCGGCCAGCACGGGGCGCCAGTCGCGGTAGGCCAGCAGGAAGGCCAGGAACACGAACACCGCGAAGTGCATCTCGGGCATGCCCATGGACAGCTGGATGTTCAAGGCCACCATCAACATGCCGACGACCGCCATCGTCAACCGTGCTGCGAACCGGCCCGCCGCCAGGGCGTAGGCACCTGCGGCCACGCCCAGCAGCACGCCGGCCACCAGCATGCCGGTGCCCCAGGGGCCATACAGCCCGCCCAGCAGCACCGCCACCAGGGCCTGCAGGAGCAGCATCGACAGCACCAGCCGGTCGGCGCGCTGGCGCATGGGCAGCAGGGGATCGGCCGCCTGGCCGCGGGCATGCGCCGTGTCGAAGGAGCTCATCGCCGAGGCACGGCGATGCCGTGGCGGCCGCAATCAAAGAAGCACATGGAGAATCTCCGGCATCACTTGATGCGCGTCAATCTACCATCTGACAACGTTTTGCTTCAGACTATTTTTTGTGACTGAATTACGGGCTGTGCATGCGTAAATTCAGAACAAGCTCGCAGCAATATTGATGCTGAAGGCCAGAATCGTTGCATTGAACGCGAATGACAGCAGCGTCTGCAGCAGCACCACGCGGCGCATGGCGGCCGTGTCGACGCCCACGTCGGAGGTCTGCGAGGCCACGGCGATGGTGAACGAGAAGTACAGGAAGTCGGCGTAGTTGGGCCGGAAGTGCGGGTCGTCGTCGGGAAAGCGCAGGCCGGTGCCGTGCGCACGGTAGTACAGGCTGGCGTAGGTCAGCGCGAACACCATGGGCAGCAGCGCCCACGAGCCCACGACGGTGGCCAGCGCCAGCACCACGTGCGGCCAGGCATGCGGCACGCCCGGCAGCTTGGCGGCCGATAGCTCGAACACCACGCCGACCAGGCTGGCCACCGAGGCCAGGCTGACGAGGGCCAGCACCGTGCCCGCGCTCTCGGCCTGCGCCACGGCAGCGCGCTGCACGCGACCGTGGTCGGCGCGCACCATCATCCAGCCCAGCAGCACGAGGTAGAGCCAGACGAACACGTTCCAGCCGAGCAAGGCGCGCGTGACGGCGTTGGGCACAGGCAGCAGCAGCGCCGCGGCGATCCCGGTCGCGCAGGCGGAGGCGAGATAAGGGCGCACGCCCAGGTGGTGCAGCAGGCGAGACATGGCGTTACAGCAGGTCGGGCTTGGACAGTGCCGGCACTTCGGCGATGCGCTCGGCCACGGCGGCGCACGCGGCCAGCAGCGGCGCGACGTAGGCCTGCGCGGGATCGTCCTTTTGCCGGAAGACCAGCGTGGTGACGCTGATCGCGGCCAGCGGGCGGCCATCGGCGCCGCGCACGGCCGCACCGAAGCAGTAGACGCCGCTCTCGTGCTCCTCGCGGTCGCTGGACCAGCCGGCGGCCTCGGTGGCGGCCAGTTCGGCCTCGAACGCGGCGCGGTCGGTCAGCGTGTGCTCGGTGTGGCGCGGCAGCGGCAGGCCCTTGAGCAGCGCGGCGCGCTCGGCCGCCGGCAGGGCCGCCAGCCAGGCCTTGCCCACGGCCGTCACGTGCAGCGGCACGCTGGTGCCGATGCGCGAGCTCATGCGCACGGCCGAGGGGCTTTCGAGCTTCTCGATGAACACCATGCTGCGGCCGTTGGGCACGGCCAGGTGCACGGTTTCACCCGTGATGTCGCGCAGGCGCTTGAGCTCGTCCATCGCCGCGAGCCGCAGGTCGGACCGGCCCCAGCTGCGGCTGGCCAGCTGGATCAGCCGCGGACCCAGGCGCAGCCCGTGCGTGGCCGCGTCTTCCACCAGCATGCGCTCGGCCACGAGGCCGGCGACGATGCGGTGCACGGTGGGCCGCGGAAAGCCGGTGGCGCGCATCAGCGCGGCCACGTTGGGCGGCTGCTCGGCGTCGGCCACGAACTGCAGCACGCGCATGAACTTGCCGAAGGCCTGGGTGCCGGCAACGGCGGGCGTGCCCGCGTCGTCGGCTTCGGGAGAAAGATCGGGCGCCGTGGTCATGACGGCGCGCATTATCAAGTGACCATGTAACCGCCATCGACCGGCAGGATCACGCCCGTCATGAAGGCGGCCGCCGGCGTGCACAGGAACACGGCCGCACGGGCCACGTCGTCGGGCGTGCCCCAGCGTGCCAGCGGCGTGCGCGCGAGGATGGGGCCGGCGCGCGCGGGGTCGTCCTGCAGCGCCTGCGTGAGCGGGGTGGCGATCCAGCCCGGCGCCACCGCGTTCACGCGGATGCCGTCCGGCGCGTAGGCGATGGCCAGCGACTTCGTCAGCTGCGCCACGCCGCCCTTGCTGGCCGCATAGCCCGGCACCAGGCCGCCGCCGAAGAAGCTCAGCATCGAGGCGGTGTTGACGATGCAGCCGCGCCGCGCTTTCAGCCGTTCCCGCGTGGCAGTGCACACGCGCATGGTGCCCGTGAGGTTCACGTTCAGCACGCGCTGGAACACCTCCAGGTCGTGCTCGGCGCCGCGCTGGATGATGCCGGCGCAGTTGAACACGATGTCGAGTTCGGGCATGTCGGCTAGGGCGGCGTCCAGGCTCGCGGCATCGGTCACGTCGCACTGGCGCGGCTGCACGGCCGCCGCCAGCGTGCCGTCGCCCGCGCCCAGCCCCAGCGCCGTGACATCGGCGCCCAGGGCCGCGAGGTGGTTGGCGATCACCGCGCCGATGCCTTGCGTGGCACCGGCGACCAGGGCGCGCTGGCCCTTCAGGAGGTCGGTCTGGTAGGTCATCCGGCCTTGATTCCCAGCTTGGTGATGAGCGCCTTGAAGTACTCGTTGTCCTTCATGATCTTGGCCTTGAACGCCGCGTCGTCCGCATACACGAAGCCCAGGTTCTGCTTGTCCAGCGTCTCGCGGAAGCTGGGCTCGCTGGAGGCCTTGAACGCGAGGTCCTTGAGGTAGGCGACGACCTGCGGCGGCGTGCCCTTGGGGGCGGCGATGCCGCGCCAGGTGCCGATCACGAGGTCGATGCCGCGCTCCTTGAGCGTGGGCACCTTCTCGAACCCCTTGACGCGCTGCTCGGCCATCACCGCCAAGGTCTTGAGCTTGCCGGACTGCACGTGCGTGGTGACCTCGGCCGGGCTCACGGCCACGGCGTCGATGTGGCCGCCCAGCAGCGCCAGCACGCCGGGGCCTGCGCCCTGGAACGGCACGTGGTTGAACTTCACGCCGGCCTTGTCCTCCAGCGCGGAAGCGGCCAGGTGCCAGATGGAGCCCGGACCCGCGTTGCCCACGCCCATCTTGCCGGGCTCCTTCTTGGACGCGGCCAGGAACTCCTCGATGGTGTTCCAGGGCGCCTCGGCGCGCACCGTGATGGCGGCCTGGTCGGCGTTGAGCTGGGCGATGGGCTGCAGGTCGTCAGCGTTGATCTTGCCGATGCCGATGTGGGCCAGCGTGGCCAGCTCCACGGTGATGACGGCGAGGCGGTAGCCGTCGGGCTTGGCGTGCATCACGTCCTGCCAGCCGATGGAGCCACTGGCACCCGGCTTGTTGACGATGATGAAGCTCTGCGTGGTGTGCTTGCGCGTGGCGTCGGCGAACGATCGTGCCAGCGCATCGGTGCCGCCGCCGGGCTGGAACGGCACGACGAGCTCGATCGGCTTGTTCGGAAAATCGGATTGCGCATGGGCCGTGCCGGCCACGAAGGGCACGGCAGCCAGGCTGGCGAACTGCCGGCGGGTCAGGGAAGCGGTCATCTCTGGGTCTCCTCGGTGGTGGGATCTTGCTTGTCGGAATCGAGACGGCCGCGCGGCCGCCGAAGTCGCAGCGTCTGGCTCAGCGAATGAACTGCTTGACGTAGTCCGCGCCCAGGCCGACTGCCTGGAAGTGCTTGCGGCACATGTCGATCTTGGTGAACACGTCCTCGTAGCCCATGCCCTTGCCGTAAGGGTCGGTGTAGTACATGACACCGTTGACCTGGAAGTAGGTGATCATTTCCTTCACGTCCTCGGGCACGTAGAGCGTGTGCGTCTCGCCCGGCGGCTCGAACACGTAGCCGCCCTCTTCCGCCCACCAGTCGTGCTCCAGGTACTTCCAGCGGCCCTTGAGCACGAAGCCGTGCACGGCCTGCGGATGGCGGTGCCGGCTCAGCACGCCGGACTTGCGCACGCGCAGCAGGTTCATCCAGTAGCCCTGGCTCGCGTTCAGGCACAGCGGACGGAACCAGACGTTCTCGGCCTGCGGCACCCAGAGCCTTTCGTCGGTCGGGATCGCGTTGGGAATCACGATCTCGGGCAGGGCGTCGGGCGGATTGGGGTACTGGTAGGGCGTCAGCGGCTCGGGATCGGCGCGGTCGGTCGGCATGAGTATCTGTCCATAATGTGGATGTATGTCCATATTGTAGAAATCCGGAAACCAGACGGCGCCCCGGGATTACCCGCGGCACGGCGCGCGGGCGCATCATGCGTGCTGGTTTTTCCTGCGGATTCGAAAGAGATGCATCTCCCCCCGGACGGTGGCTGGCACGACACCACCCGCGTGCTGCACGGCGACGCCGGCCTGCCCGACGACCCGGCCGTCAGCGCCCCCATCCACTACAGCGCGACCTTCAAGGCCCGCGACGCGGCCGACTTCGCGGCGATGGCCGGCACGCCGCGCCACGCCGCCTACTACACGCGCTACGGCAATCCCACGCACGCGCGCGCCGCCGCCGTGGTGGCTGCGCTGGAAGGCACGGAAACCGCGCTGCTGACGGCCTCGGGCATGGGCGCCATCAGCACGACGGTGCTGGCCTTGCTCCAGGCGGGCGACCACGTGGTGGCGCAGACACGGCACTACATGGGCACGGCCAAGCTGTTCGACGAGGTGCTGCCGCGCTTCGGCGTGAAGGTCAGTACCGTCGAGCAGAGCGACCTGGCGGCCATCGCTGCAGCGTTGCGGCCCGAGACGCGGCTGATCCTCGTGGAGACGCCGGCCAACCCCACGCTGGTGCTGACCGACCTGGCCGGGGTGGCGGCGCTGGCCCGGCCGCGCGGTATCCTGACGATCGCAGACAACACCTTCGCCTCGCCCGTCAACTGCAAGCCGCATGCGCTGGGCATCGACATCGTGGTGCACAGCGCCACCAAGGCCATGGGCGGCCACCACGACCTGACGGCCGGCGTCGTCTGCTGTTCCCACGCGCTGGCCGAGCGCATCTGGCCGATGCACATCACGCTGGGCGCCGTACTTTCGCCCATGGACGCCTGGCTGCTGCTGCGCGGGCTGCGCACGCTGCCGGTGCGCATGGAGCGCATCAACGCCAACGCGCTCGCGCTGGCGGCTTGGCTGGAGCGCCAGCCGCAGGTCGAGCGCGTGCACTACCCGCTGCTCGAAAGCCACCCGCAGCACGCGCTGGCCCGGCGCCAGATGCAGGGCGGCGGCCCCGTGATCGCTTTCGCACTGAAGGCCGGCTATGCCGCCACCAGCCGCTTCGTCGCATCGCTGCAGCTGGCCACGCAGGCCGTGAGCCTGGGCGGCGTGGAGACGCTGATCGTGCACGCCGCAGCGATGTGGGCCGGCACCATGGACGAGGCGCAGATGGCCGCGGCCGGCATCGCACCCAACTTCGTGCGGCTGGCCGTGGGGCTGGAACACATCGGCGACCTGCAACGCGACTTCGTGCAGGCGCTGGCGGCGATGGAGGCACAGGCATGAGCGCCGCCCGGCCGCCCGAAGGCCATCGCTCCAAGGCCGTGGACGAAGCAACCCCGGTGCGGAAATGGCTGCGCTGGCCGCTGCGCCTGCTGGCCCTGGTGGCCCTGCTGCTGCTGGGCCCCATCGGCGTGCTGGCCTCGGGCAAGCTCGACCTGGACACGCCCTGGCACAGCCGCGAACGGTCCGCCACAGGCCAGGCACCCGACCCGGCCGTCGAGCGGCGCGCCGTGGTGCAGGTCTATGGCGCGCGCATCGTGCGCTGGCGCGGCGCCTTCGGCATCCACCCGTGGATCGCGGTCAAGCGCGCCGGTGCGGACACCTACACCACCTGGCAGATCATGGGCTGGCGTGCACGCTACGGCGGCAATGCGCTGATGCAGGGCTACGGCGATGCGCCTGACACGCACTGGTACGGCGCCTACCCGCAGTTGCTGGTGGAGCACCGCGGCCCCGAGGCCGAGGCCATGATCGACCGCATCGAGGATGCCGTCGCGCGCTACCCCTGGGGCCGCACCTACGGCCTGTGGCCCGGCCCGAACAGCAACACCTTCGTCGCCTGGGTCGCGCGCGAGGTGCCAGCCCTGCGGCTGGACCTGCCGCCCACGGCCATCGGCAAGGACTACCTGGGGCCCACGCAGTTCCTCGCGCATGCACCGAGCGGGACCGGCTGGCAGATCTCGGTGCTGGGCTTGGCCGGGATCACCCTGGCCCGCGACGAGGGCCTGGAGTTCAATGTGCTGGGCCTGGGCTTTGGCGTGGACCTGGACGACCTGGCGCTACGCCTGCCGGGCGTTGGCAAGCTGCCAGGGCCGCTTTAGAGGCGAAGCAGGAGCGGCCGGCGGAGCGGCGCCGGGCGTTCCCTCCAGTGGCTCTCCACCCCATGGCGCGGAACATGATGGACGAGCAGCGTGCCAGCCCAGCACGGCCGGCCGCCAACGCAAGCGCGCAGGCCATCAAGGAATCTTGCGCAACCCGATGGCCAGCACAATTACATACACGATGGCGAGAATTTCCAGCATGTACGCCATATAGCAATCACCGGGCCAGCCCATGCCCACCGAAATAAATCACGAAAAATCAGTAAGTTACACGCACTTGGCCAAAATGTGATCGGATCTCTTGCCATTTGGGGCATGCATGTGTCAGCGCGTTCGACATCAGGAAAACCCGGGCGTGGCGGCACTGCGGTTCAGGCGGCGTCGTCGCCGGCGCGCTCCACCAGCCAATCGCGGAACAAGGCCAACGCCGCTGGCGGGTCGCGCCGCTCGGGACTGACCAGGTAGTAGCCGCGGCTGCCCCGCAGCGCGCGGTTGCAGGCGAGCACGAGGTCGCCACGCGCCAGGTCCTGGGCCACAAGCATGCGCGGCACCAGGGCCACCCCCAGCCCATGCGTCGCCGCCGTGGCCGACATCGAGAACAGCTCGTAGCGCGGCCCACTCTGCCAGTGCGCAGCCTGCACGCCCATTGCCTCGAACCATAGCCGCCAGGCATCCGGGCGCGTGCTTTGCTGCAAGAGCGGCAACTCGGCGACCTGGGCGGGCGTGAGCGAGCCGCGCCCCTGGAGCAGCGTGGCGCTGCAGACCGGCAGCACCTCTTCGCTCATGAGCAGGACGGCGCTGGTGCCCGGCCAGTTCTGCACCTGCTCCGGCGTGCCGGCGTACAGCGCCGCGTCGAAGCTGTCGTCGCTGAACAAGAACGGACGCGTGCGCGTCTCGATGTTGACGGTGATCTGCGGATGCCGTCGCGCCAGGTCCGGCAGGCGCGGGATCAGCCATCGCGTGGCGAAGGTGGCCACCGCCGCCAGTGCCAGGGAGTTGCCGCTTTGCTGGCGCGCCATGGCGTTGAGGGTGTCCAGCTCCAGGCCATCGAGCCGCCGCGCCACCTGGCGCGCGTAGTCGCGGCCGCTGTCGGTCAGCGCCACGCCGTGGCGCGTGCGCCGAAACAGCACGACACCGACGAACTCCTCGAGCGCGGCGATCTGCCGGGACACGGCGCCTTGCGTCAGGGCGAGTTCCTGCGCGGCCCGGGTATAGCTCTCGTGCCGGGCCGCTGCCTCGAAGCAGACCAGGGCTTGGGTGGAAGGCAGTTTGCGGCGCAAAGTATTCGAAATATACACATTTCAATGCAGCAATCCGGCTAAGCTGGCTTCTAAATATTCTCCTATCTCATATCTCGATCAAGAATCATCGTTTGCTGCAGTCCATCGCCAAGGCTAGGATGGGCGCCTTTGTTCAATGTGCATCCTTCAGGAGACTTCCATGCCCACCGCGCGCTTCGACTGGCAAGACCCTTTTCTGCTCGACCAGCAACTGACCGAGGACGAGCGCATGATCCGCGACGCGGCGCGCTCGTATTGCCAGGACCGGCTGATGCCCCGGGTGCAGGCCATGTTCCGCAACGAATCGGTGGACACATCCATCTTCCGTGAGATGGGCGAACTGGGTCTGCTCGGCCCGACGATCCCCACCGAATACGGTGGCGCCGGCCTGAACTACGTGAGCTACGGCCTGGTGGCGCGCGAAATCGAACGCGTGGACTCGGGCTTCCGTTCGATGGCCTCGGTGCAGTCCTCGCTGGTCATGGTGCCCATCAACGAATTCGGCACCGAAGCGCAGAAGCAGAAGTACCTGCCCAAGTTGGCCAGCGGCGAATTCATCGGCTGCTTCGGCCTGACCGAACCCGACCACGGCTCCGACCCCGGCTCCATGGCCACCCGCGCCCACAAGGTGGACGGCGGCTACCGGCTCAAGGGCGCCAAGATGTGGATCACCAACTCGCCCATCGCCGACGTGTTCGTGGTCTGGGCCAAGGAAGTGGCCGCCGGGGGCCAGGTCGGCCCGATCCGCGGCTTCGTGCTGGAAAAGGGCATGAAGGGCCTCACCGCGCCCGCGATCCACGGCAAGGTGGGCCTGCGCGCTTCCATCACCGGCGAGATCGTGATGGACGATGTGTTCGTTCCCGAAGAAAACGCCTTCCCCGAAGTCCAAGGTTTGAAGGGTCCCTTCACCTGCCTCAACAGCGCACGCTTCGGCATCGCCTGGGGCGTCATGGGCGCGGCCGAGTTCTGCTGGCACACGGCGCTGCAGTACACGCTGGACCGCAAGCAGTTCGGCCGCCCGCTGGCCGCCAACCAGCTGGTGCAGAAGAAGCTCGCCGACATGCAGACCGAGATCGCGCTGGGCCTGCAGGCCGCGCTGCGCGTGGGCCGCATCAAGGACGAGCACCAGAACGTGGTGGAGATCACCTCGCTCATCAAACGCAACAACTGCGGCAAGGCACTGGACATCGCGCGCATGGCGCGTGACATGCTGGGCGGCAACGGCATCTCCGACGAGTTCGGCGTGGCGCGCCACCTCGTGAACCTGGAGGTGGTCAACACCTACGAAGGCACGCACGACGTGCACGCGCTGATCCTCGGACGCGCGCAGACCGGCATCGCAGCCTTCGCCAACTGACGATGGACCAGACCGCTGCTGCGGCCGGCGCGCTGGCCGGCGTCAAGGTGCTGGACCTGTCGCGCGTGCTGGCAGGTCCCTGGTGCACGCAGATCCTGGCCGACCTGGGAGCCGACGTGGTGAAGGTCGAATTGCCGGGAGCCGGGGACGACACGCGCCATTGGGGGCCGCCGTTCCTGCAGGATGCCCAGGGGCAGGACACCGATCAGGCCAGCTACTTCGCCGCCTGCAACCGCAACAAGCGCTCGGTGACCATCGACATGTCCAAGCCGCAAGGCCAGGCCTTGATCCGCCAACTGGCGGAGCAGGCGGATGTGCTGGTGGAGAACTTCAAGGTGGGCGGCCTGAAGAAATACGGTCTGGACTACGCCAGCCTCGCGGCGCTGAACCCGCGGCTGGTCTACTGCTCGGTGACAGGATTCGGCCAGACCGGCCCGTACGCCGAGCGCGCGGGTTACGACCTGCTGATCCAGGCGTCCAGCGGCATGATGAGCATCACCGGTCGCGCCGATGGCGAGCCTGGCGGCGGTGGCGTGCGCGTGGGCGTGGCCCTCACGGACCTGTTCACCGGCGTCTACGCGTCCACCGCCGTGCTGGCAGCCTTGCGCGCGCGCGAGCAGACGGGACGGGGGCAGCACGTCGACATGGCCCTGCTCGACGTGGGCATGGCCATCCTGGCCAACCAGGCGTCGGGCTATCTGAACACCGGCAAGGTGCCGCAACGCCAGGGCAACTCGCACCCGAGCCTGGCGCCCTACCAGGACTTCCCGACGGCAGACGGCGCCATGCTGCTCGCCATCGGCAACGACGGGCAGTTCGCACGTTGGTGCGAGGCGGCCGGCCAACCGGAATGGTCGCGCGACGCACGTTTTGCCACCAACACCGCGCGTGTGCGCCACCGCACGACCTTGATTCCAGCCATGGAAGAAATCACGCGCCAGCGCAGCACGGCGCAATGGGTCGCGCTGCTGGAGGACAAGGCCGTGCCGTGCGGCCCCATCAACGACATCGGGCAGGCATTTGCCGATCCGCAGGTGGTGGCGCGCGGCCTGCGCCAGGAAATGCCGCGCGATGCGGGCGACGGCATCGCGTCGATCGCGGGCGTTGCCAGCCCGCTGCGCCTGTCGGAGCATCCGCCCGTCCTGCGCAATGCGCCGCCCGCGCTTGGCCAGCACACGGACGCGGTGCTGGGCGAACTGGGCCTCAGCGTGGCGCGCATTGCAGAGCTCAAGGCAAGCGGCGTCGTCTGAGGTTTTCTGATGCGCCAATGACAAACGGCGCCGCGAGGCGCCGTTTGTCATGTCAAAGACCTGAAAGCAATCAGCCGTTGCGCTGGCGCCGGCGACGCGCGGCCACGATGCCAGTCAGCGCCAAGCCCATCAGCGCCAGGGAACCAGGTTCCGGCACCGAAGTGGTCCGCACCACGCCGGCCAAGCTGGCGAGCTTGAAGTAGTCGTTGCCGTTGTCTGCGCCATTCGAGTCACCGCCGAACCCGGTGTTGAATGCAGCCACGATCCACCAGCTCGACGTCAGGCCCTTGCTGTTGACGGCCTGGCTTCCCGCATCGGACGTGTTGACGCTGCTGACCCACTCCCAACCATCGTTCTTCAACGTGCTCCACGTCTTGTTGAGGATCGAGTAGT
This sequence comes from Pseudorhodoferax sp. Leaf274, assembly GCF_001422445.1. GTDB lineage: Bacteria > Pseudomonadota > Gammaproteobacteria > Burkholderiales > Burkholderiaceae_C > Pseudorhodoferax. The sequence goes on along the minus strand of NZ_LMNA01000012.1, from coordinate 504,163 downwards.
TCGCAGGCATCGTCGACTTCGTGTAGCGCAGCACGCTGTAATCGGCGTCACGGCTGGCGCTTTGCTGGCCAGCGCTGTCACTGGTCCAACCGAGCTTCACGAAGTCCAGTTCCACGAGGCCCGTGAAGGTGAACAGGATCATGTCCGTCCGGCTGCTGTTGTCGACCGCGTGGTTCGGCGAGCCGCTTTCGCCACCGGATTGCACGCCCAGCCCGCTGCTGCCCCAGGTCCCCAAGCTGGCGCTCGCCACTTGGTCGCTGGCGGCGAAAGCACTACCGGACCCGTTGTTAGCGATGTAGTAGGCCGACGCCGTCGCGGTCACTCCCTGATCGGCAGCGCTGGTGTTGTCCTTGGTGAAGGCCCAGTCTGCCATTGCACCCGACGCAGCCGCCATCAACGCAACGCTGGCAACCAGGTGCCGTCCGATGTTCTTTGTCATTTGGTAGATCCTCCGATCAATTCTGAATCAACATTCAGATACGTTTTATGCGAAAACCATGCCACGATAAAACTTCCTTACAAATCAGGCATTTCGCTTAGTTCTGTGTCTCCTGCAGAAATCGGGTGTACAGAAACCCGACAATGTCAGCGCAGGCCTCGCAAAAGCTGTTCTGCGTCTGCGCGGTATTCAAACGTGGGCGCCATGTCCAGGGCCCCCTGCACTTCCGCCCGTGCTTCCGTGGTGCGGCCGGCCTGCGCCAGGACGGTGGCCAGGTGGTAGCGGATGGAGGCATTGCCCGGAGCACGCAGGCGGGCATCCCGCAGCAGCCCGAGCGCACGCTCGCGCTGCGATGCTGCGCCGGCCTGGAACAGCGACCAACCAAGCGTATCGAGCACGCTCGGGTCGTTCGGCGCCAATGCAAAAGCGCGTTCGGCAACATCTGCCGCAGCCGGGTCTTTCAAGCGCAGCAGCACATTGGCCAGGTTGTTGAGGGCGACCGGATCCTGCGGGGCTTTCTTCAGAAGCGACTCGTAGCTGGTCCGCGCCTGCGCGTAGTGGCCGGCACGCGCATACGCATCGGCCAGCACGCGGCGCGCCTGCATGTCGGCAGGCCTCTGGCCGGACCATTGCTCCGCCAGTTGCACTGCGGCCTTGCCACCGTCTTCCGACCACAGCGCGCTGGACAGGCGCGAGAACGTGTCAGGGGAAGGCGCGATTTGGTGCGCCTTGCGATAAAGGTCGATACCCGGCCGCCGCTGTCCCTGCGCCATGGCAACGTCGCCAAGCAGGCTGTAGCCGATGGCCTGCTTCGGGTGCTGTTCGGCGATCTGGCGCGCACGCCGCTCCGCGCTGGCGAAGTCCTTGCGAAGGACGTCGACATCGACCATCAGGGCCTGCGCCGTCAACAGCTGAGGCTGCGAGGAGAGCGCCTTGCCCAGGCTGTACGCCGCGCCGTCAACGTCCTGGATTGCCACTTGCAGCGCCGCGATACGCACTTGCAACGGCGCGTTCGCATCCGCCAGCCGTGAGGCCAATGTGTACGCGGCCTTGGCGCCCATGCGGTCACCATTGGCGGCCTGGGCACGGCCATAGGCCAGCTGGGTCGGCAAATCGTCGGGCGGTGCCTTCGCGTGGACGCGACGTGCGGCCTCCAATGCCGGCCCAGGCTGCTGTTCGCGCAGGTGCAGATCCACCAAGGCCAGACCCGGACGAAGATCGACGGCGCCAGCCTGGTCATCGGCTTTGCGCAGCCATTCCAGCATCTGCCGCGGTTCTCCACGCCGATCGGCCAGCAGCGCGAGCTCCAGCAGGACGTCGATGTTCTTTGGATCGCCGGCCAGGATTTCCTGCAGCCGCTTCCCAGCCGCGTCGTACTGACGCGTGCCGATCTCCAACCTCGCCATGTGGAGTTTGGGCGCCACCAGCGCACCGTCCAAGCGCATGGCGCGCTCGAACGCGAGCTTGGCGCCCGCGGTGTCATTGCTGAGCGCCAACGACATGCCCAGCAAGTCCTGGAACACCGCGTTGTCGGCATCCCGCTTGACCAGGTCCTGCGCGATCTTGGCAGCCTTGGCCCCCTGTCCCGCACGCAGGTACAGGCCGATGAGCATGGTGCCGGCCTCGGCCTGACCCGGCTGCTTGCGCAGCGCAGCCTCCAATTCGCCCACCCCTTGGCTGATCTGTCCGCTGCCGATCAACCCCATCCCGAGCACGGCGCGCATGTCAGGCTGATCGTCGCCACGCAGCGCTTCCTGCATGAGGGAAATGGCCGGAGCGTTGCGGCCTTGCTCCATGTAGGCCGCAGCCAGTTGCATGAGCGCTTGCTTGTCGCCAGGCGCGGTCCGCACATAGCCTTCCAGGATGCCGATGCCACGCTCGCCCGCCCCATTGCGCAACAACAGCTGCGCCAACAGCTTGGAAGCAGGCGAGAAACCTTGGGCACGCTGCAGCGATTCCAGATACGCCTGGGCTTTTTCCATTTCGCCCAGGCCAAGGTGAGCCAGTCCGTTGAGCAGCAACAACTGCGAGCGGTATTGGATGAACTCGACGGGTGCCGGGTCCAGCAAGGCCGTCACCTGCGCCAGGTGCAGCTTGGCCTGCGCAGTTTTGCCATCGCGCTCGGCCAGCACACTGCGCAGGTAGGCCGCGCGCGGCTCCTGGTCGGAAAGGCGCTGCAGATACACCAGATCGGCGGCCGCTTCGGCATGGCGCCTCATGTCCACATACAAACCGGCCCGGGCGACCCGCGCTTCCAGATGGTTGGCATCCAACGCAAGCACCTGGTCATAGGCAGCGGCAGCGGCATTCAGATTGCCTTGCACGTGGTACACCGCGCCGCGCTGGTAACGTGCCTCGGCCGACTGGGGCGCCAGGGCCAATGCCCGGTCGGCCGCCGCCGCTGCTTCCGTCAACTGGCGTGCCCGCAGGCGAACCGGCACTTCGGCCAGCCAGGAATCTGGCAGACGCGGGTCCAGCCCCCGCGCCTGCTCGATGGCGTGCATCGCGCCGCGCGCATCCCCGAGGTCAGACAGTGCCGAAGAGCGCAACACCCAAAGTTCGATTTGCGTGCGAACCGGCAACCCACCCATGGCGAAGGCCGGCTGATCCAGGAGCAGCCGATGCTTGCCCTGTGCCAGATAGGCACGCGCCATGGGCAGCACGACCTCGGCACGGTCCACACCCAGCCGCAGGGCGTCGTTGAAAGCCACCTCAGCCGCAGCCACCTCGCCATTGGCCAACAGCGCCTTGCCCAGCAGCAGTTGCACGGGCAGCATGTTCTTGTCGATCTGTAGCGCGTTCTTGAGCTGGATGATGGCGCCAGGCATGTCGCGCCGCTCGTAGCGGGTCAGCGCGTCTTCATAGAACCGGCCCGCCTTGCTGTCGGCTGCGCCAGCCGGCAGGGTTGCCGCCAGCAGAGCCGTCAGGCACAGGGCACGGCAGGAAGCGCGCAGGGGCAGGAATTGAAAATGCATGGCGAGAAACCGGGCGAATGGCTGCCCGTGTATGCAGAAAATGCGGGCGACTGTAACTGGAAGCCCGACTTTCGCTTACAAAATCTCGCAAATTCAGTTCTGCTTTGTTGCCGACTTCACAGAAATCGGCCGCACGCCTCACATGCCGCGCTGGCGCAAGGCCTCGTAAAGGCAGACACCGCTGGCCACAGACACATTGAGGCTTTCAACAGCACCCTGCATGGGAATGCGCACCAGCGCGTCACAGGTCTTGCGCGTCAGTTGGCGCATGCCTTCGCCCTCGGCGCCCAGCACCAGCGCCACGGGAACCGAAAGGTCAGTCTGGTACAGCGTCTTGTCGGCGTCGCCGCTGGTGCCGATGCACCAGATCCCGCGTTCCTTCAACTCGCCCAAGGTCCGCGCCAGGTTGGTGACCATGAAGTAGGGCACGGTCTCTGCCGCCCCGCTGGCCACCTTGGCCACCGTGGCGTTGATGCCGGCCGCATGGTCCTTCGGCGCAATGACGGCGTGCGCACCGGCGCCGTCGGCCACACGCAGGCAGGCGCCCAGGTTGTGCGGATCGGTCACGCCGTCCAGCACCAGCAGCAGCGGCGGCCCTTGCAACTCGTCCAGAAACTCGTCCAGCGAATGCTGCTGCACCAGGGGCTGGACGCGCGCAGCAACGCCCTGGTGTCCATGGCTGCCGGCCAGCTTGGCAAGGCGAAGACCGTCGGCCTCGATCAGGCGCGTGCCCGCTTCGCGCGCACGTTCCAGGAACTGGCGCATGCGGGCGTCGCGGCGCGTGGGTTCGAAATAGATCTCGACGATGGACTGCGGAGCGGTCTTCAGGCGCACACCGACCGCGTGGAAGCCGAACAGGACTTTAGGGGCTGACATAGGAGGCCGATTATCGACGCGGGCCCCCCGGCATCTTCAGGCGACGACGCGTCCGGCCTCGATGGTGATGCGCCGCTCGCAGCGTGCAGCGATGGCACGGTCGTGCGTGACCAGCACGAGCGTCGTGCCGAGTTCACGGTTGAGCTCGAACATCAGTTCCATGACCTTCTCGCCCGTCGCGAAATCCAGGCTGCCGGTCGGCTCGTCGGCCAGCAGCACGGCCGGCTGGACGACAAAGGCGCGCGCCAGCGCCACGCGCTGTTGCTCGCCACCGGACAACACCTTCGGGTAGTGGGACAGGCGCTCCGACAGGCCGACACGCCGCAGCATCTCCGTCGCCGCCTGGCGCGCGTCGCGCCGGGCCGCCAGCTCCAGGGGCAGCATGACGTTCTCCAACGCGGTCAGGTTGCCCATCAACTGAAAGCTCTGGAACACGAAGCCGATCTGCTGGGCACGCAGCGCGGCGCGCCTGTCCTCGTCGAGCGCGAACAGGTCATGGCCCGCAATGCGGACCGTGCCGCGGCTCGGTGTGTCCAGGCCGGCAATGATGGACAACAGCGTGCTCTTGCCGGAACCGGAGGCACCGACGATGGCCGCAGTCTCCCGCGCAGCCAGGGCGAAATCGATATCGCGCAGAATGTCGAGCGTGCCCGTCGAGTCGACGACAGACTTGAACACATGCTCGACAGAAACCAGCGCGGCACCGGGGGATTGGGACATTGAAAGGCTTCTTGGTTTGAGACGACGACACTTTATCGCGGGCCTGTACATCCCCTTGCTGGCCGGGCCATCGTGGGCGCAAAGCGCCAGGGCGGCCGAGGCCGGGGCGGGCCGGCCCCGCATCCTCGTGGTGGGCGACAGCCTGTCGGCCGAGTACGGCCTCCAGCGCGGCACGGGCTGGGTCGCGCTGCTGGAGCAGCGGCTGGCGGAGCAGAAAATCGCTGCCGAGGTGCGCAACGCCAGCATCAGTGGCGACACCACATCGGGTGGCCGCGCCCGCCTGGCACCGCTGCTGAAGAACTTCCAACCCACGCACGTGGTGCTGGAACTGGGCGGCAATGACGCGCTACGCGGCCTGCCGCTGAAGAACACGGCCGACAACCTCTCGGCCATGACCCAGGCAGCGCAGCAGGCCGGCGCCAAGGTGCTGATCGTGGGCATGCAGATGCCCCCCAACTACGGCGCTGACTATGGGCGCCAGTTCTCCACGCTGTTCGGTGACGTGGCACGCGAGCACAAGGCAGGTCTGGTGCCTTTTCTTCTCAAGGGCGTGGCCGACGGACCGAATGCGGCGGCTTTGTTTCAGCCTGACCGCATCCACCCGCGCGAAGAAGCGCAGGCAGCCATGCTGGACAACGTGTGGCCTGAGTTGCGCAAGCAGTTGCGCTAGTGCGCCAGCGCCATCAGGCGTCCTGGGCAGGCGGCGTGCCGCCTGTTTCTGTCTCGGTTTCTGCAGACTCGTCTGCCGGTGCTTCGCCATCGCCCGGGCCATGCAGTTTGCGTTCGGCCTTGGCCTTCAGCTTGTCTTCCTTCTTGCGCTTCTTGGCCAATTCCTTTTGCCGCTTTTCGTAACCGTAGTTTGGAGTTGCCAATGTCTGCTCGCTGGTGGGTTGGATCGTGTCACTCTACCCCAAGCAGGTAGGCACGTGAATACGGAGTTTTTTTAAGTTCGACCTGTACACGATCAGCCGGAAAGGGCCGACACGACAGCCTGCTCCAGATCTGCCATGAGATCGCAGGCGTCCTCCAACCCGGTGGAGAAACGAACCAGCGTTCCACGCGCCAGGTGCGCCGGCCATTGCGTGCGCATCTGGGCGAGTTCGTAAGGAACGACCAGGCTCATGGGGCCACCCCAGCTGTAGCCAAGCTTGAACAGGCGCAGGGCATCGCAGAAGGCGTCGACCTGCACTTGCGAGTAACGCGGATCGATCATCACGCTGAACAGGCCGGCCGCGCGCCCCGGGCTATCTGGCTGGCCACGCCCGCACAGGGCTGCCCAGTGCGCGTGCCCCGGCGAACCTGCCAGTGCGGGATGCAGCACCTGCACGAACTCTGGCCGGCCAAGGCACCAGGAGGCCAGTGCACGGGCCGATGCGTCGTGGGCCCGGTAGCGCAGAGCCATGCTCGGCAGCGAGCGCAACAGGGTCTCGGCATCGTTGACGCCGACGCCCAGGCCCAGCCGCATGTGGGTCATCTTGAGTTGCTGGTGCAGCGCATCGTCGCGCGTCACGATGCTGCCCATCAGCACGTCACCGCCGCCGCTGGGGTATTTGGTCAACGCGTGCACGGAGATGTCGACGGCCAGTGGCGCGTCCAGCGTGCCAAGGTCGAAGGGATCGAAGGCCAGGCCTGCGCCCCAGGTGTTGTCCAGGGCCGTGGTGACACCACGCTCGCGGCAGATCCGCACCTGCTGCACGAGGTCGGGAAACTCCAGCGTCACCGAGCCCGCCGCCTCCAGCCAGACCAGCCGGGTGCGCTCATCGATCTTGGATGCCAGATCGGCCGGGTCCATCGGGTCGTAGAAGCGGTGCGTGATGCCCCAGGCCTGCAGCTCGCCACGCGCCAGCGTCTTGTTGGGCCCATAGGCGTTGTCGGGAATCAGCATCTCGTCGCCGCTGCGCAGCAGCGACAGCGCCACATTGGCGATGGCGGCCAGTCCGCTGGGGACGAGCAGGCACTGCAGGCCGCCTTCGATGGCGGCCAGCCGCTCTTCCAGCGTGAAGGTGGTCGGCGTGCCGTGCAGGCCGTACGTGTAGGCCGACTTGTCCCTCCACTCGCGGCTGCGCATCGCGGCCACGTTCGGAAAGATCACGGTGGAGGCCTTGAACACGCCGGGCTGCGGCGCGGCGAACTCGGCCGGCGGGACGTAAGGGTGGTGGATCAGGTCGGTGGTCGGGCAAGACATGCGGCATATTAGCCGCCGCCCGGTACCAGCGATCAGACCTTCCACTTCTCCAGTAGTTGCGCAGGCCCCATGCTGTCGTAGCCTTCGAACGGCTGGTGGATCCAGGGGTTGGTCGGCAGGAATTCGACGGAGTAGTCTGGCGTGAACAGCGACACGCCCTTGGTCCACAACACTGCGCTGCGCAACTCCGTGATGGGCTCGTAGCTGGTCTTGAGCAGCTTGATCACAGCGTTCAGCGTGTGCCCGCTGTCGGCCAGATCGTCGACCAGCAGCACCTTGCCGGCGATCTCGCCCTTGGGCGTCGTGATGTAGCGCGCGATGTCCAGCGAGCCCTGTCGCGTGCCGGCGTCAGCACGGTACGAGCTGGTCGACATGATCGCCAGCGGCTTGTCGAAAATGCGCGACAGGATGTCGCCAGGCCGCATGCCGCCGCGCGCCAGGCACAGGATGTTGTCGAACTCCCACCCCGACTGGTGCACCTTGATCGCGAGCTTCTCGATCAGGTTGTGGTACTCGTCGTAGCTCACGTACAGATGTTTGCCGTCTTCGGTCAGCATGGGCGGTTCTCCGGTGGGGGCGGGTACGGCAGGCTCAGGACGCCTGGTAGGGGTTGTGCATCAGGATGGTGTGGTCGCGGTCGGGGCTGGTGGACACCATCGCGATCGGCACGCCAGTGGTCTGCTCGATGCGTTCCAGGTAGCGTCGTGCGCTGGCCGGCAGCGCGTTGTAGTCGGTCACGCCCACGGTGGAATCGGTCCAGCCCGGCAGGGTCTCGTACACGGGTTCGCAGCGCGAGATATCGTCCGCGCCCATGGGCAGGATGTCGATCAGTTCGCCATCGAGCTTGTACCCCGTGCACAGCTTGAGCTCTTCCAGCCCGTCCAGCACATCGAGCTTGGTGATGCACAAGCCCGACAGGCCGTTGACCTGCGCCGAGCGCTTGAGCAATGCGGCATCGAACCAGCCGCAACGGCGCGAGCGGCCCGTGGTCACCCCCTTCTCCGCGCCCACCGTGCTCATGTGGTAACCCGGCGTGCCGGGCTTTTCCCACTCGAGTTCGGTCGGGAAGGGCCCCCCGCCAACGCGCGTGCAGTAGGCCTTGGTGATGCCCAGCACGTAGTGCAGCAGGCCGGGGCCGACACCGGCACCGGCGGCGGCATTGCCGGCCACGCAATTGCTGGACGTGACGTAGGGGTAGGTGCCATGGTCCACATCCAGCAGCGTGCCCTGGGCGCCTTCGAACAGCAGGTTCGCGCCGGCCTGGTGCGCCGCGTTCAATTCGCGCGAGACGTCGGCGATCATGGGGCGCAGCTGTTCGGCGTGCTGCATGGACTCGGCATAGACCTGGTCGTAGCCGATCGGTGCGGCATGCAGGAATTCGGTCAACACGAAGTTGTGCAGGGCCAGCAGCTCGCGCAGCTTGGTGGCAAAGCGCTCGGGGTACTTGAGGTCCTGCACGCGCAGCGCGCGGCGTGCGATCTTGTCTTCGTAGGCCGGGCCGATGCCGCGGCCGGTGGTGCCGATCTTCTCGATCCCGACCTTCTCGCGCGCGGCCTCCCGGGCCACGTCCAGCGCCGCATGGAACGGCAGGATCAGCGGGCAGGCCTCGCTGATGCGCAGGCGCGAACGCACCTCCACGCCAGCCGCCTCCAGGCCCTGGATCTCCTCGAGCAGCTTGGGGGCCGACAACACCACGCCATTGCCGATGTAGCACTTGACGCCGGGCCGCATGATGCCGCTCGGAATCAGGTGCAGCGCCGTCTTCTTGCCGTTGATGACCAGCGTGTGGCCGGCGTTGTGCCCGCCCTGGAAACGCACCACACCCTGTGCGCTTTCGGTCAGCCAGTCGACCAGCTTGCCCTTGCCTTCGTCACCCCACTGGGTGCCAACGACGACCACGTTGCGACCGGCGGCCGCGCGATTACCTGTGTTCATGTCTTGAGTGCCCAAAGCAGGGCAGGTTCAGATGGCTTGCACGACCCATTCGCCGCCCTTGTGCGTCAGCACGCGGTCGCAATGGAACTCATCGATTTCACTTTCGTGGCCTGGCAATGCGCAGACCACCGTTTCGCCGCCGCGGCGCAGGACCGCGATGGCCGAGCGCAAGGCTCCGTCCTCGCCCCAGGGCGCACGGATGGCCGCGCGCAGGGGACGCGGCGGCACGGCCGCGACGAGTTGCTTGAGGTCCAGGCTGAAGCCCACGGCGGGCCGGTTGCGGCCGAACACCGCGCCGACCTCGTCGTAGCGTCCGCCACGTACCAGGGCATCGCCATGCGCGGCGTAGATCGAAAAGCGCACACCGCTGTAGTACGCGTAGCCGCGCAGATCGGCCAGGTCCACGCGCACGCTGGCGCGCTCGCCCAGCAGGCCTGCGCAACGGCGCAGCTCGGCCAGCGCATGGCGCAGCGCAGGCCGGTCGGGCAGCACGCGCTCGGCCTCGTCCAGCACGCTGGCATCGCCGTACAGCTGCAACAGGGCCTGCAGGCCATCGCGGTCCACGGCCGGCAGCCTGGCGGTCAGCGCGGCCAGTTCGCCCGCGTCCTTGGTGGTCAGCGCGGCATGGATGCGTGCCAGGTCGGCAGGGGCCAGGGCGCTGTCAGGCAGCAAGGCCTGCACGATGCGAGCGTCGGAAAGATCCACCGTCAGGTCTTGCAGGCGGGCTGCAGAGAGACAGTCCAACGCCAGCAACAGCACCTCGAAATCGGCTTCCAGGCCCTCGTGGCCATAGATCTCGGCGCCGAACTGCAGTGGCTCGCGCGTGGCATAGGCACGGTCGGGGCGGGTGTGGGCGACGGGGCCGCAATAGCACAGCCGTGCGACGCCCTGGCGGTTGAGCAGGTGGGCGTCGATGCGGGCCACCTGGGGCGTCGTGTCGGCACGCAGCCCCAACATGCGGCCGGACAGTTGGTCCACCAGCTTGAAGGTGAGCAGGTCCAACGCCTCGCCGGTCCCGGTGAGCAGCGACTCCAGATGCTCCAGCAGCGGCGGCATCACCAGCTCGTAGCCATAGCCACGGGCAGTGTCCAGCAGTTCGCGGCGGAGTTCTTCGATGTGCCGGGCCTCGGAAGGCAATACATCGGCGATGTGATCCGGCAGGACCCAAGCGGACATGGAAATCAGTGCGCTGTTAAAAAAGGGATTCTACCGGGCTGTCATGGCGGGCCCGGGTGGCCAGGACGACGCCTTTAGAAAAGCAGCGCCAGCACCACCAGGCCGACCAGTACGCTGCACATGCCGAAGAAGCGGATCTGCCCGTCGGACAGCTGCAGCACCTGCATGAACATGCGGCGCCAGCCGCCCGGCGAGAGCAGCGGCATCAAGCCTTCGATGACAAGCACCAGGGCCAGCGCTGCCCAGAGGGTATCCACGGGCGCAACGGCGCGTCAGCGCCCGGCTGGTGCCGTCGTCGACGTCCCCCGCATCGCACGGAAGAAGTCGGACGATGGATCGACGACCATCACATCGCTCTTCTTGTTGAAGCTGTTCCGGTAGGCTTCCAGGCTGCGGTAGAACTGCGCGAACTGAGGGTCGCGGCCGAATGCATCGCTGTACAGCGCCGCGGCCTGGGCATCGCCCTCGCCCTTGGCCTTCTGCGCATCGCGGTAGGCATTGGCGATGGTCACCTCGCGCTGGCGGTCGGCCTCGGCGCGGATCTTCTCGCCCTCGGCCGCGCCCGTGGAACGCAACTCGTTGGCCACACGCTTGCGCTCGGCTTCCATCCGGCGGTAGACGGACTCGGTGATGGCTTCCACGTAGTCGACGCGCGTGATGCGCACGTCCACCACGTCAACGCCCCAGGGGCGTCCACCCTGCACGACCTCCAGCACCTCGCGCTTGACGTCGGCCATCAACTCCTCGCGCCGCGTGGACAGCAGGTCGCGCACGGTACGGCGGTTGATCTCTTCCTGGAACGCATTGCGCACCACGCGGTTGAGTTGGTTGGAGCCGGCGCCTTCGTCCAGGCCGACGTTGCGGATGTACTCCGACGGATCGGTCACGCGCCAGCGGATGTACCAGTCGATCACCACACGTTGCTTCTCGGCCGTCAGCATGGGCTCGGAGTCGCTGCTCTCGAGCGTCAGCAGACGCTTGTCGAGGTAGCGCACGTTCTGGAATGGCGGCGGCATCTTGAAGTTGAGGCCGGGCTCGGTGATGACCTTCTTGATCTGCCCGAGGGCGTAGACCACGCCGTACTGGCGCTGGTCCACCACGAAGAGCATGGAGCTCGCCAGTGCCAGCAGCACCAGCAGCGAGGAAGCAATGAATCCGATTCTGTTCACTTGGCGCATCTCCTAGCGCAAATCGCGTTCGCGGGTGCGCCCGTCGCGGGCGCGCAGGTCGCCGCTGGCCAGGGGCGGGGCTGCCGGAGCAGTCGAGGTGGCTTGGCCGCTGCCCGACATTGCAGCATCGCCCATGGCGCCGGCCGCTTGGCCAGTCGCCTGCATCAGCTTGTCGAGCGGCAAGTACAACAGGTTGGAGCCCTGGCGCGAGTCCACCATCACCTTGGTGACATTGGCATAGACGAGCTGCATGGTCTCCGTGTACAGCCGGTCACGCGTGACCTGCGGCGCCTTCTGGTACTCGGTCAGCACCGAGCGGAAGCGTTGCGCATCGCCATCGGCCTGGGCCGTGATGCGCGACTTGTACGCCTGCGCCTCTTCCATGAGCCGCGATGCGGTACCGGTGGCGCGCGGGATCACGTCGTTGGCGTAGGCCTGCGCCTCGTTCTTGGCGCGTTCACGCTCCTGCCCGGCCTTGAGCACGTCGTCGAACGCGGCTTGCACCTGCTCGGGCGGACGCACACCGCTTTGCTGCAGGTTGATGCCGACGACCTCGATGCCGACCTTGTAGCGATCCAGGATGGTCTGCATCAGCGTGCGCACGCGCGGGCCGATCTGGTCGCGCTCCTCGGCCAGGGCCGAGTCCATGCGCATCTTGCCAACCACCTCGCGCACGGCCGTCTCGGCCGCCTGCACCACGGCGGCGGTCGGGTCCTTGCTCTCGAACAGGAAGGCGCGCGCGTCGTTGAGACGGTACTGAACGGCGAAGCGGATCTCGACGATGTTCTCGTCCTCGGTCAGCATGGCCGAGTCGCGCAGGCCGGTGGCCTTGATGATGACGTCGCGGCCGATGTCGATGGAACGGATCTGCGTCACGAACACCAGTTCATGGCGCTGGATCGGGTAAGGCAGCCGCCAATTGAAGCCCGCACCGACGGTGGAGTGGTAGCGGCCGAACTGCGTGATGACCGCCTGCTGGCCTTCCTGCACGATGAAGAAGCCGGTACCCAGCCAGATCAGCACCGCCACCGCGCCGATCAGGCCGATGCCGATGCCAGCGCCTTTCATGTCGGGCTGGAAGCCGCCACCGTTGCCTGAACCCATGCCACCGCGGCCCCCATTGCGGCCACCACCGCCGAACAGGCCGCTGAGCTTGCGGTTGAAGTCGCGCCAGAGTTCGTCCAGGTCCGGCGGGCCCTGGTTGCCGCCGCGGTTGGGCGTGGGGCGCTGGGGTTCGTAGGGACGCTCGTTGTTGTCGGGGCGGCGCGTGTCGGGCTTCTCATCCGAGTCGCCCGCCTTGTCGTCTCCACGGCCCCAGCGGGGATCGTTCAGATTGAACATGCCGCGGATGCGGCCCGGAAGGCCCGCCCAAGCCGACGGCCGAGAAGAAAGGTTCATGCGCTCTGGTCTCTTTTGGTCAACGGACGATTGTGCCGAAACGGGGATCGGCCTCATCATACTCAGGGGAATCGGGCGCCCGCGCAGGCGCCAGCTGCTCCGCGCGGCGCGCCAGTTCGGCACGCAATGCGGGCATGCCCTCGCCGGTCCGGGCACTGACGAAGACGCGCCCGATCTGCCGGCCGTCCACCTCCACGGTGTCGGCCAACTGCAGCGGGCGCTGCTCCGGCGTCAGCGCATCGAGCTTGTTGAACACCAGCAGCATCGGCACCTCGTCGGCACCGATGTCGGTAAGGACGCGCCGGACCTCCTCCATCTGCTCCGGATGGTGCGGGTTGGACGCGTCGATCACGTGCAGCAGCAGGTCGGCATCGGCCGCCTCCTGCAGCGTGGCGCGGAAGGCATCGACCAGGCCGTGCGGCAGGTCGCGGATGAAGCCGACCGTGTCGGACAGCGAGACCGAACGCCCGGCCTCGCCCAGGTACAACTGGCGCGTGGTGGTGTCAAGCGTGGCGAACAACTGGTCGGCAGCGTAGGCGCGCGCCTTGACCATTGCATTGAACAGGCTGGACTTGCCGGCGTTGGTGTAGCCCACCAGCGAGATGGTGAACGCGTCGCGCCGTTCGCGCTGGCGCCGCTGCGTGCCACGCTGGCGCACGACCTTGGACAGGCGCTCGCGCGTGCGCTTGATGGACTCGCCGATCATGCGGCGGTCCAGTTCGATCTGGCGTTCGCCGGGGCCGCCGCGCGTGCCGATGCCACCGCGCTGGCGCTCCAGGTGCGACCAGCGCCGCACCAGGCGCGTCGAGAGGTACTGCAAGCGCGCCAGCTCGACCTGCAACTTGCCTTCGTGGCTGCGCGCGCGCTGCGAGAAGATGGTCAGGATCAGCATGGTCCGGTCATTGACCGGCAGTTCGAGCGCACGCTCGAGGTTGCGCTGCTGGGCCGGGCTCAAGGCCTGGTCGAACAGTACCTCGGTGGCCTTGTGCATGCGTGCCAGCAGCTTGATCTCTTCGGCCTTGCCGTTGCCGATGAACAACGCGGCGTCGGGCGCCTTGCGCTTGCAGGTGACGCGGGCCACCGGCTGCAGGCCGGCGGTCTGCGCCAGCAGGCCGAGCTCTTCGAGTTCGGCATCGAAATGCGGAAGGCCAAAATCGACCCCGACCAGGATGGCCGAGGCCGCCGCAGCGTCCGCAACAGGAATTTCAGTCAATCGGAAGGAACCGAAAGTGCGCACCGCCACGGCGGCGCGCGGGAGGCCGACACACAAGTGTCGGCTGCAAGGCTCAGGAGGCGGCGTCCGCGTTGTCGTCCTGTGCGGGCTGGAAGTTCACGGCACGACCCGGAACGATGGTGGAGATGGCGTGCTTGTAGACCATCTGGGTCACCGTGTTGCGCAGCAGGACCACATACTGGTCGAACGACTCGATCTGGCCCTGCAGCTTGATGCCGTTGACCAGATAGATCGACACCGGCACATGCTCGCGGCGCAGCGTGTTCAGGAAAGGATCCTGCAAAAGTTGACCTTTGTTGCTCACGATATCCTCCGTGTTCAAACCGTTGTTATTTGGAAGAAGGGGACCATACCACAGCGTGTCGGCGCCCTCCGTAGAAACACTGATGTCCTTAGATTACGTGTTGGGACAGCCAGGATGGACGCACCAGCGAGGTGCAACGGCCCCGCGCGATCAGCGGTCGGACTTGTCGGCAAAGGGGTTCGCCGACGTGCGCATTTCGATGCGCAGCGGCGTGCCGGTCAGGTCGAATTCCTTGCGGAACCGCCCTTCCAGGAAACGCTTGTAGGCCTCGGTCACGTGCTCCAGCGAATTGCCATGGATCACGATGATGGGCGGGTTCATGCCGCCCTGGTGCGCATAGCGCATCTTGGGCCTGAACATGCCGCTGCGCTTGGGCGACTGGAACTGCACGGCCTCCAGCAGCAGGCGCGTCAGCACCGGCGTGGACATCTTGCACATGGCCGCCTTGTGGGCCTGCGCGATGGCGCCCCACAGCGGCCCGATGCCCTGCCGCTTCTTCGCCGAGATGAAATGCAGCGCGGCAAACTTGAGGAAGGGCAAGCGGGTCTCGATGGAGCGCTGCACCAGCTCGCGCTGGTAGGCGTCCACCGCATCCCATTTGTTGATGGCCACCACGACGGCGCGGCCGCTTTCCAGGATGTAGCCCGCGATGTGCGCGTCCTGGTCGGTCACGCCCTGCGTCGCGTCGAGCAGCAGCAACACCACGTTGGCACCCTCGATGGCCTGCAGCGTCTTGACGACAGAGAACTTCTCGATGGCCTCGAACACCTTGCCGCGTCGGCGCAGGCCGGCCGTGTCGATGAGTTCGAAGCGCTGACCATGCCGCTCGAACGGCACGCTGATGGCGTCGCGCGTGGTGCCCGGCATGTCGAAGGCCACGAGCCGCTCTTCGCCCAGCCAGGTGTTGATGAGCGTGGACTTGCCGACGTTGGGCCGCCCGGCCACGGCCAGGCGGATCACGCCGGGCTCGCCGTCCGCATCCTCCTCGGGCTCGTCGGGCAGGCCCAGCGGCGCCAGCGCCAGTTCCACCAACGCGCGCACGCCCTGGCCGTGCGCAGCGGACACCGCATGCACCTCGCCCAGGCCGAGCTCGAAGAACTCCACCAGCTGCTGGCCGTCGTGCATGCCTTCGGCCTTGTTGGCCGCCAGCACGCAGGGCTTGCCCAGGCGGCGCAGGTAGTTGCCGATGTCGTGGTCCTGCGCCGACAGGCCGCCGCGCGCATCGAGCACGAAGACCACCACGTCGGCCTCGGCCACCGCCTGGCGCGTCTGCTTGGCCATCTCCTTGTAGATGCCGCTCTCGGCCGTGGGCTCGAAGCCGCCGGTGTCGATGACGATGTACTCGTGCTTGCCCTGCTTGCCGTTGCCGTAGTGGCGGTCGCGCGTGAGGCCGGCGAAGTCCGCCACGATGGCGTCGCGCGAACGCGTCAGCCGGTTGAACAGCGTGGACTTGCCGACGTTGGGTCGGCCCACCAGGGCAATGACAGGTTTCATCGGGTCCAGTTCACTCGGGCGCGTAGCCGTAGACGCCGCCGTTGCGCGTGACGACCACCAGGATGTCGCCGGCCACGACCGGAGAGGCCACGATGGGCGAGCCATCGGTGCTCACGCGCGTCAACGGCGAACCGTCCTCGCGCGACAGGAAATGCACGAGGCCCGTCTCGTCGCCCACGATGACCGAGCGGCCCAGGGCCAGCGGTGCCGTCAGCTGCCGGTAGCGCAGCCGCTCGGACACCCAGGCCTGCTCGCCGTTGCTGCGGTTCCAGGCCACCAGCTTGCCGTCGCTCTCGGGCCCGTAGACCATGCGGTCGTCGCCATGCACACCCACGTAACCTGACGAAGGCTTGGTCCAGGCCAGGCTGCCACGCGCTGCATCGACGCAACCCACGCCGACCTGGAACGCACGCACGCAGACGGAGTCGCCAACCCGGCTGACGCGGCCGACCAGATCGACCAGGCGCTCCACGTCGTTGGTGCCGCGCGGCGTGGCCACGGGCACGTCCCAGCGCACCTGGCCGTTCAACGGGTTCAGGCCCACGAGCCTGCCAGACAGGCCCACGACCAGCGTGTCGCCCACCGCCAGGATCACGCCGCTCTGGCGCAGCACCAGCGGATCGCCCGGGCGCTGCTGGGTCCACAGGCGGCGCCCGCTGGCGCCGTCCAGCGCCGTGACCGAGCGGTCGGCCGCCAGCACGAAGACGCGGCCACCGGCCACGAACGGCGCCGTGGCCACCTGGGCCGGCAGCTTCTGGCGCCACAGTTCGCGCCCGGCCTCGAAGGCCACGATCTCGTTGGCCTGCGTGGCCACGGCCGTGCGCTGGCCGTCGCTGCCGACGCCGGCCGACAGCTTGGCCTTGGCGGATGCGCGCCACAGTTCGCGGCCGGTGCGTGCGTCCAGCGCCAGCACCGTACCGTCGCTGCTGGCCAGGGCCAGTTGCTGGCCGGCGACCTGCACGTCCAGCGGATAGCCGATCTCGCCGATCTTGGCCGTCCAGGCCTGGCGCACACCCAGCAGGCCAGGATTCGGACCGAGTTCGGCGGGCTTGGGTTTGGTGGTGCTGCCGCAACCGGCCAGCAGGGCGGCCGTGAGGCCCAGCAGCGTCGCGGTGGATGCCAGGCGGCGTGTGAACAGGCGCGCCATCATTTCGCAGCTCCGGTCGTGGTGGTGGTGGTGGACGTGGGGTCCACGCCCAGCGCGTTCAGCTTGACTTCGACCATGCGGCGGTAGCCTGAGCGGGCGTCCAGGCCCGCATAGGCCTTGCGGTACTCCGCCAGCGCCTCGGGCTTCTTGTCCTGCGCGGCCAGGATGTCGCCGCGGCGGTCTGCCGCCAGCGCGGCGAACTCGCCGGCAAAGTTTCCACCGAGTTGCTTCAAGGCTTCGTCGTAGGCCTTGGCATCGAACAGCAGCCCGGCCAGGCGCAGCCGCGCCAGGGCCTGGTAGGCGGGATCGGACGATTTGTCGGCCACCCAGCCCAAGGCCGCCTTGGCCGCATCGGCATTGCCCTTTTCGTGCAGCACCTTGCCGGCCAGCAGGCCGGCCTGCTGCGCGTATGTCGTGCCGGGGTAGCTGTCGCGGATGTCGCCGAAGGCCCGCTCCAGCCGGGCCGTGTCACCGGCCTTGGCGGCGCGGTCGACCTCGTCGTAGAGACCAGCGGCCTTGGCCGCCTGGTTGCGCTGCCAGTACTGCCAGCCGTTCCAGCCGGCAAAACCGGCCAGCACAAGAATCAGCAGCCAGGTGATGGCATTGCCGTAGCGCTGCCACAGGTGCTTGACCTGGTCGAGCTGTTCCTGTTCTTCGAGATCGAGATGTTTTGCCATGAGGAAGAGCGAAAGGCGCGGTCAGCGCACGAAATCAAGCGCGCGATTGTAGGGATGCGGCCCATTCGGCCACATTGGAAAGAGAGCGGCGCTGCTGGGCGCCCTGCCCGTCGCGCAGCGCCTTGACGGTCAGCTCGCCGGCGGCCGCTTCGTCGGCGCCGAAGACCAGCGCATGCTGCGCGCCGCTGGCATCGGCCTTCTTGAATTGCGACTTCATGCTGCCGCCGCCGGCATGCAGCACCACCTTGACACCGGCCTCGCGCAACTGCTCCAGCACGACCATCGCGCGCGGCAGCAGTTCCGGCGTGGTGACGATGGCATAGGCCGCTGGCGCCGCATCGGGCACCGCCAGCCCCAGCCCCTGGATCAGCAGCAGCAGCCGCTCGATGCCCAGGCCGAAGCCCACGGCCGGCGCCGGCTTGCCGCCCATCTGCGCGATCAGGCCGTCGTAGCGGCCACCGCCGCAGACCGTGCCCTGCGAGCCCAGATGGTCCGTGACCCACTCGAAGACCGTGAGGTTGTAGTAGTCCATGCCGCGCACGAGGCGCGGGTTCACGCGGTAGGCCAGGCCGGCCGCATCGAGCACGGCACGCACGGCGTCGAAGTGCGCGCGCGACTCGACGCCCAGGAAGTCCATGAGCTGGGGCGCGGCCTCCACCATGGCCTGCATGGCGGGGTTCTTGGTGTCCAGGATGCGCAGCGGGTTGCTGTGCAGGCGGCGCCTGGCGTCCTCGTCCAGCAGCTCGGCATGGGCCTCGAAATGGCGCACCAGGGCATCGCGGTGCGCCTGGCGTTCGGAAGGTTGGCCCAGGCTGTTGAGCTCCAGCCGCACGTGCTGCCCTTCGACGAGGCCGAGCTGCTTCCACAGCGCGCGCACCAGGAGGATCAGTTCGGCGTCCACATCGGGGCCCGCGAATCCCAGTGCCTCGACGTCGAGCTGGTGGAACTGGCGGTAGCGCCCTTTCTGCGGCCGCTCGTGGCGGAACATCGGGCCAAGCGTCCACAGGCGCAGCGGGCCGTTGTACAGCGCGTTGTGCTCGACCATCGCGCGCACGATGCCGGCCGTGGCCTCCGGCCGCAGCGTGAGCCTGTCCCCGTTCATGGAGTCGGTGAAGGAGTACATCTCCTTCTCGACGATGTCGGTCACCTCGCCCAGGCCGCGCACGAACAGCGCGGTGGGCTCGACCACGGGCGTCACGATGTACTGGTAGCCGTAGCGTGCCAGCACCTCGCGCACGGTGGTCTCGAACCAGTGCCACAACGCCGAATCGGGCAGCTTGTCGGTGCGCGGCACGCTCGCCGGCAATATGTCGTTCATGCCTTTGACGGCATTGATCTTGTCAGCCATGGGGATCCGGTTTCAGGCGATGTCGGCCACCTGGGGCTGGCCGAAGCGCTTCTCGATGTAGTTTTCGACGACCTTCTGGAACTCCTGCGCGATGCCCTCGCCGCGCAGCGTCATGGCCTTCTCGCCGTCGATGAAGACGGGTGCGGCCGGGGCCTCGCCGGTGCCGGGCAGGCTGATGCCGATGTCGGCATGCTTGCTCTCGCCCGGGCCATTGACGATGCAGCCCATCACGGCGACCTTGAGCTTCTCGACACCCGGATAGCGGTTGCGCCAGACCGGCATCTGCAGGCGCAGGAAGTCATCGATCTGCTTGGTCAGTTCCTGGAAGGTGGTGCTGGTGGTGCGGCCGCAACCCGGGCATGCCGTGACGCTGGGCACGAAGCTGCGCATGCCCAGGGCCTGCAGGATCTCCGAGGCCACCACCACTTCCTGCGTGCGGGCCTCGCCGGGCTGCGGCGTGAGCGACACGCGGATGGTGTCGCCGATGCCCTGCTGCAGCAGCACGGCCAGCGCCGCCGTGGAGGCCACCGTGCCCTTGGTGCCCATGCCGGCCTCGGTCAGGCCCAGGTGCAGCGGGTAGCGGCAGCGGCGGGCCAGTTCGCCGTAGACGGTGATCAGGTCCTGCACGCCGCTGACCTTGCACGACAGGATGATCTGCTGCGCTGCCATGCCCATGCCCTCGGCCAACTGGGCCGACGAGATCGCCGAGGTGATCAGCGCCTCGTACATGATCTGCTTGGCGTCCAGCGGCTGGGCGCGCGCATTGTTCGCGTCCATCAGACTGGCCAGCAGTTCCTGGTCCAGGCTGCCCCAGTTGACGCCGATGCGCACCGGCTTGTTCCAGCGCATCGCGGCCTCGATCATCTGGCCGAACTGCTTGTCGTGCTTGTCGCCCTTGCCCACGTTGCCGGGGTTGATGCGGTACTTGGACAAGGCCTCGGCACAGGCCGGGAAGTCGGTCAGCAGCCGGTGGCCGTTGTAGTGGAAGTCGCCGATCAGCGGCACATGGATGCCCATGCGGTCCAGCTGCTCGCGGATGTGCGGCACGGCCTCGGCGGCCTCGGGCGTGTTGACCGTGATGCGCACCATCTCGGAGCCGGCCAGCGCGAGTTCCTTGACCTGGATCGCCGTGCCGATGGCGTCGGCCGTGTCGGTGTTGGTCATGGACTGCACGCGCACGGGCGCATCGCCGCCCAGCGTCAGCAGGTGGTCTTTCCAGCGCACCTCGGCCTGCAGGCTGCGGCGCGCGGCAGGCGCCACCGGTTCGATGGCGCCAGGGTCGGTGCAGGTGGTGGGGTCGACGGTGTCAGGCATGGTCACTTCACCTCGAAGCGTGCGACGTTGTTCTTGGCGATGGCGCGCAGGTCGCGGGTCTCGCCGCGCACCTGCACCTCGACCGCGTCGATGCGGCCGATCACCACCGCCAGCGGCGGGGTGCCGGTGGCGGTCACGGTCTCGCCAGCGACGAGGCTGCGGCGCAAGGGCGTGGCGCCGGTGGCATCGGTCACCTGGACCCAGGTTTCGCTCCTGGCGATGAATTGCAGCAGCGCGGCTGGCGCAGCCACGGCGGCCGAGGCCGGCGCAGCAGGGGCGGTGGCCACCGGGGCCGGGTCTGCCACGGTCGGCGCGGTTGCGGCTGCGGGCTCCGCCGGCGTCGCGCTCTCGGTCACGGTGCTCGGCGCGCCCATGGGGGTGGCGGCGGACCCGGTCTCGGCATCGGGCTGGCCACCGCCCATGCCGGGCCACAGGTAGATCGCCAATGCGCCCAGCAGCAGCACGGCCACCACCCACATCGCCGGGCTCGGGCTGCCGCGCAGCGCGGAACTGCCCGACGCCGCGGCGCCTGGCTCGAACCGCGCGTTGATGGCCGGCGGCGACACCGCCCTGCGATCGCCCGCGATGCCGGGCATCAGGTCGAGCACCGGCTTGGGATCGACCTTGAGGCCGCGGCAGATGCTGGCGGCCAACCCGCGCGCGAACGTCGGGTCGGGCAACAGGTCGATGCGGCCGGCCTCCAGCGCCTCCAGCTTCTTGACCGGCACCTTCAACGCGACGGCCAGCGCCTCCACATGCAGGCCGGCCTGTTCGCGCGCCTGGCGCAGCATGGCGCCAGCGCGCTGCGCGCCGCTGGTGGCTTGTTCGGAAGGCGGCGGTGCCACGTCGGGGGAAAGGTTGTTGTCACTCATCGAAAGCTTGGCGCTCCAGAGCCATGTACTCGCGGGACTGCGCAAAACGGTTGCGCAATTGCGTGCCCAGTTGCTCGACAGCCTGGCGGTTGCCCAGGCTGCGCTCGACCTTGATGCCCAGCCACAGGGACTCGGCGTTGGCGTATTCGCTGTTGTTGATGCGGCGGATGTAGAACTGCGCGCGCTGTGCGTCGCCGCGCCTGAGCAGCAGCTGCGCCAGGTTGTAGCCGGTGATCGGATTGGCCGGGTCGAGCTCGTACGAACGCAGGAAGCTGCGCTCGGCCTCGCCCGCCTGGCCGGCCTGCTGCTGGCACATGCCCTGCGCAAGCCAGGTCTTGGCCTTGTCGGCATAGGTCAGGTTCTCCAGCGCCACGGCGAACTGCGCCATGGCCTGGTCGTAGCGGCCCTGCTGGCACAGCAGCCAGCCGTAATTGTGGGCCGTACCCGGCTCGCGCGGGCTCAGGCGCTGGGCCTGGCGGAAGCTCTCCTCGGCCAGTGCGAGGTCGTTCAGCCGCATGTAGACCAGCCCGCGCAGGTTGAAGGCTTCGGCGAAGCCGGGATCGGTCGCCAGCGCGAGCTTGACCTCCTCCAGCGCCACGTTGGTCTGGCCCTGGTCGAAGTAGCGCGACGCCAGCTCGAGCCGGACGCGGGCACGCTTGCGCACGTCCGACTCCTCGGACGGGATCACCACGCCGGAAGGATCCGTGCCCCGCACGCCGGCAGGCGCAGTGCAGCCGGACAGCAGCGCGGCGCCGGACAGGGCCAGGCCGGTGAGGCACAGGGCCATCGTGCTGCCCGGCAGGCACGTCGTCATGCGCATCGGTCAGTCTCCCTGCGGCGGTGCCGCGACGACCTGCAGCGGCACCTGGCGTTGCAGCGCGATGCGCTGGGTCACCCGCGTGCGGTCCTTCACGTCGCCGGCCAACTGGCCGCAGGCGGCGTCGATGTCGTCGCCGCGCGTCTTGCGCACGGTGGTGACGAGGCCGGCATCGAGCAGCAGCTTGGCGAACGCGCTGACCTGCGGCGCGGGCGAGCGCTTGAGGCCGGACGCCGGGAACGGGTTGAACGGAATTAGGTTGAGCTTGCACCAGACGCCGTCGGTACGGTAGCGCTCGACCAGCGCGATCAGCTCGCGCGCATGCTCGGGTTGGTCGTTGACGCCATCGAGCATGCAGTATTCGAAGGTGATGAAGTCGCGCGGCGCATGCGCGAGGTAACGCTGGCAGGCGCCCATCAGTTCGTCGAGCGGGTACTTGCGGTTGAGCGGCACGAGCTTGTCGCGCAGCGCATCGTTCGGCGCATGCAGCGACACGGCCAGCGCCACCGGGCAATCCTGGCCGAGCCGGTCGATCATCGGCACCACTCCCGAGGTGGACACCGTCACACGGCGGCGCGACAGGCCGTAGCCGTGGTCGTCCAGCATCACGCGCAGCGCGGGCACCAGGGCCGTGTAGTTCTGCAGCGGCTCGCCCATGCCCATCATCACCACGTTGGAGATGACACGCTCGGCCACGCCCAGGTGCTTGCGCAGGAAGTGCTCGGCGAACCACAGCTGGGCCAGGATCTCGCCGGTCGTGAGGTTGCGGCTGAAGCCCTGGTGGCCCGTGGAACAGAAACGGCAGCCCACGGCGCAGCCGGCCTGCGAGGAGATGCACAGCGTGCCGCGGTCGTCCTCGGGGATGAACACCGCCTCGACCGCGTCGCCTGCACCCACGTCGAACAGCCACTTGACGGTGCCGTCCTGCGAGATGTGCTGGGTGATGACGGGCAGCGCCGTGACCTGCGCGGCGCCCTCGAGCTTGCCGCGCAGTGACTTGGCCAGATCGCTCATCTGGTGGAAGTCGCTGGCGCCGCGCTGGTGGATCCATCGGAACAGCTGGGTGGCGCGAAAACGCTTCTCGCCCAGGCGCTCACAAAAGGCGGCGAGGCCGTCGAGGTCGAACTCCAGCAGGTTGACGGCGGGGGCGTTCACGCGCGTGCCCCCGCCGCGCTCAGCCCGCGCCGGCGACGACCCCGAGCGGGGTGGCAAGGCGCGGGATGCAGCATGTCAGCGTGCGTAGACGTTCAGGCCCGGGAAGAAGAAGGCGACTTCGACCTGGGCGGTTTCGGCAGCGTCCGAGCCGTGCACGGCGTTGGCGTCGATGCTGTCGGCGAAGTCGGCGCGGATGGTGCCGGCGGCGGCCTTCTTCGGGTCGGTGGCGCCCATCAGGTCACGGTTCTTCAGGATGGCGTTCTCGCCTTCCAGCACCTGGATCATGACGGGGCCCGAGATCATGAAATCGACCAGGTCCTTGAAGAAGGGACGCTCCTTGTGCACGCCGTAGAACTGCTCGGCTTCGGCGCGCGACAGTTGCACCAGGCGGGCAGCGGCGATCTTCAAGCCGGCGGCCTCGAAACGGGCGTAGATCTGGCCGATGACGTTCTTGGCGACGGCGTCGGGCTTGATGATGGAGAGGGTGCGTTCGAGAGCCATTTTTGTAGTGTCCTTGGAATGGGGCCGCGAGGCCTTGGATTGCTTGGAGATCGGTTGAGGATCGTTGGGGAAAAGGGAATGCGCCAGAGCGCGCAAAGCCCGTGATTTTAGCCCGTGCCGCCATCTGTATTCGAAAGCTGCGCACGCGCCAGGGAAATGCGGGGCGTCAGCGCCCCCGGCCGCCACGGCGCTGGGGTCCGCCACCACCGCCACCACCACCGCCGCGGCGCTGCTGGCCCTGGCGCTGGCGCGTGAAGCTGTCGGCGCCGATGTAGCCGAAAGAGGTTTTCATCGGATCGGGCTGCGCGCCGCTGCCGCCGCCTCCGCCCACATCGCGCGGCGGACGGCGCTGCCCACCTGGCGTGCTGACAGTCAGCGGATTGGGGATCGGCCCTTCGGAGCGGTTGCCCCCCTCGCGGCGCGCCCCGGCATTGCCGCCACCAGCCGGATTGGGACCGCCGCGCTTGTTGCGCCCACCGCCATTGCCGCGCGGCTGCGCGGGCGAGCCGCCCTCGCCCCCGCCGCCGCCCTGGCGCTGCCCGCCACGCGCGTTGCGGCCGCCGCCACGCCGGTCGGGGGCCTGGCTGCGGCCGCCCGCTCCGCGCGCGGCTTGCGGCTGGGGTGCCTGGGCGCCGGCGGCGCGCATCAGTGCCTGGATGTCCCGCGTGTCCAGCTCCAGCGAGGCGCCGCGCTTGAGGCCGCGCGGCAGCAGCATGGCGCCGTAGCGGATGCGGATCAGCCGGCTCACCGCGTGGCCCACGGCCTCGAACATGCGCCGCACCTCGCGGTTGCGGCCTTCGGAGATCGTGACGCGGTACCAGCAGTTGGAGCCCTCGCCGCCGCCGTCCTCGATGCTGCCGAACTGCGCCTGCCCGTCGTCCAGGTGGACGCCGTCGAGCAGGCGCTGCTTTTCCTCGTTGCTGAGCGCACCCAGCACGCGCACCGCGTACTCACGCTCCAGGCCGAAGCGCGGGTGCATGAGCTTGTTGGCCAGTTCGCCCGAGTTGGTGAACAGCAGCAGGCCTTCGGTGTTGAGGTCCAGCCGGCCGACCGACTGCCACTTGCCCTGGAACAGCTTGGGCAGCTTGCGGAACACCGTGGGCCGGTTCTGCGGGTCGTCGTGCGTGACGACTTCGCCGGTCGGCTTATGGTAGGCGATCACCCGCGGCGGAGGCGCGTCGATCCGCACGCGGATCGGCTTGCCGTTGACCTTGATCTGGTCGCCGTACTGGATGCGCTGGCCGATGTGGGCCGGCTCGTTGTTGACGGAGATGCGGCCTTCGGTGATGAGCTGCTCCATCTCCAGGCGCGAGCCGAGGCCGGCCTGCGCGAGGATCTTGTGCAGCTTGGGGGTCTCGGGCTGGGGCAGCAGCACGCGCTTGGGCGGCGCGAGGTCGGAGGCTTCCTCGTCCTCGTCGAAACGGCCGGACACCACGTCGGCGAAGCGGCTGTCGGCCGGATCTGCGTCGGGTGGGTTGCCGGACTCAGGCGCGGTTTCGCCCTGCGGTGCGGTGGACTCGCCCGCGCCAGCCGATTCGGTCGATTCGGCAGGTGCCGCAGGCACGGCCGCCTCGGCGTGCTCGCCGCTGTCTTCGTCTTCGGGCGCGGTGCCGGGAATGTCGTTCATGGGCTGGGATCCGCTGGTTCGGACGTTGCGCGGGATGCGCCGTCGTCGGGGTTCGTTTCGGGAGAGGGTTCGGGAGGTGTGGAGGGCGCGCCGGTGTCTTCGACCGGCTCCACCTCGTCGATGGGCAGGGCCGCCTGTGCCGGATCGGCCGCGGCCAGGGCCGCCATCAGCTGCGCGCGCTGGGCCGGATCGTCGGCCACGGGCAACTGGTCGAGCGATTCCAGCCCCAGGTCGTCCAGGAACTGGCGCGTGGTGGCGAACAGGGCCGGACGGCCCACGGTCTCGCGGTGGCCGATCACCTCGACCCAGCCGCGGTCTTCCAGCTGCTTGAGCACCTGGGCATTGATGCTGACGCCACGGATGTCCTCCATGTCGCCCCGCGTCGCAGGCTGGCGGTAGGCAATGATGGCCAGCGTCTCCAGCGCAGCGCGCGTGTAGCGCGGCGGCTTTTCGGGGTGCAGCCGGTCCAGGTAGGCACGCATCGCGGGCCGGCTCTGGAAGCGCCAGCCCGAGGACACGCTGACCAATTCCAGGCCACGCTGCGCCCACTCCAGCTGCAGCTCGGCCAGCAGGGTCTTGATGGTGTCGGCACCCAGCACGTCGTCGAACAGCACGCGCAACTCGCGCACAGGCAAGGGCTGCGGCGAGCACATCAATGCCGCTTCGAGGACATGCTTGGCCTCTGCCGAATTCATGGCTGCTTACGGTTCCGGGATAAGCACCGGGGCGGTGCGGGCACGGATGCGTCTGGGTGACTGGGTCGCCGCCTCGGCGAGCGCATCGGGCGTGGATTCTGGCATTCGCGCTGCTGGCCTTCGATTCAGGCGGCGTGCGCGGTCACGGATTGTAGCGCAGGCCCCATGCGGCCAAGGCCTCGCGCAGGTCCTCCGGCAGGGGCGCGAACAGCTCGACCGGCGCACCCGTCATCGGGTGCACGAACGCGAGCCGGAAGGCGTGCAGTGCCTGGCGCGCCAGCCCGGCGGCGGGTGCCCCGCCGTACAGGGTGTCGCCCACCAAGGGATGGCCGAGCGAGGCGGCGTGCACGCGGATCTGGTGCGTGCGACCGGTGTGCAGCGTGCAGCGCAGCCAGCAGCCCTGCTCCGCCTGCGCCAGGCAGTCGAAATCGGTGCGGGCGGTCTTGCCCGCCTCGCGCGCGAGGTCCACGACCGCCATGCGCAGCCGGTTGCGCGGATCGCGGCCGATCGGCGCGTCCACCGTGCGCTGCGCCGGTCCGGTCCAGGGCCTGTGCGCCAGCGCCAGGTACTGGCGGCTGACGGCGCGCTGCGCGATCAGCCCGACCAGCGCATCCATGCAGGCGCGCGTGCGCGCCACCACCATGAGGCCGCTGGTGTCCTTGTCCAGCCGGTGCACGATGCCGGCGCGCGGCAGCGTCGCCGCAGCCGGGTCCAGCGCCAGCAGGCCATTGAGCAAGGTGCCGCTCCAGTTGCCTGGCGCGGGATGCACGACCAGGCCCGCGGGCTTGTGGACCACGCGCAGGTGCGCGTCCTCGTAGACCGTGTCCAGCGCCATGGCCTGGGCGACGAAGGCCTGGCTTTGCTGGGTGGGCCGCAGCTCCACCTGCAAGGCATCGCCCACGTGCACGCGCATGGCGCTCTTGCGCACAGGCCGGCCGTTCAACTGCACGGCATCGGCCTCGATCAATTGCTGCAGGTAGCTGCGCGAAAACTCCGACACGAGCGCTGCCAACGCCCGGTCGAGCCGCTGGCCATGCAGGGCGGTGTCCACCACCGCCTGGCGCAGCTCCACCTCCGCGGCCAAGCCCTGCAGGTCCTCGGGGCCTTCCGCCCCGGCGTCGCCGTGGGGGTCGGTCGATATAATTGCTGCCGCTTCTTTCAAGGGATCTGCCCGTGTTCCATCGCTCCAAATTATCGGCGCTCGCGCCATTGCTGCTGGCCGCGGCCTTGGCGGGCTGCGCGACCAAGTCGGTAGACGAGACCGCGAACTGGAGCCCGAACCGCATCTACTCCGAGGCCAAGGAAGAGCTCAGTGCGGGCGGCTACGAACGCGCGATCACGCTGTTCGAGAAGCTCGAAGGCCGCGCCGCCGGCACGCCCTTGGCCCAGCAGGCCCAGCTGGAAAAGGCCTACGCGTACCACAAGTCGAACGAGCAGGCCCAGGCCATCGCCACGCTCGACCGCTTCATCAAGCTGCACCCTGCCAGCCCCGCGCTGGACTACGCGCTGTACCTGAAGGGCATCGTCAACTTCAACGAGAACATGGGCATGTTCGCTTTCATCAGCCGGCAGGACCTGTCCGAGCGCGACCAGAAGGCGGCGAAGGATTCGTTCGAGGCCTTCAAGGAGCTGGTGACGCGCTTTCCCGACTCGCGCTACACGCCCGATGCGCGCCAGCGCATGAACTACATCGTCAACTCGCTGGCGCAGTACGAAGTGCACGTGGCGCGCTACTACTACACGCGCGGCGCCTACGTGGCCGCCATCAACCGCGCCCAGATCGCGCTGGCCGATTACCGTGAAGTGCCGGCCCTGGAAGAAGCGCTGTACATCATCTACAGGAGCTACGAAGCCCTCGGCATGACCCAGTTGCGCGACGACGCACGCCGCGTGCTGGAGACCAACTACCCGCAGAGCGCCTATGTGCAGCGCGGCGGCTTCAAGCCGAAGGACGATCCGTGGTGGAAGGTCTGGTGACGGCCGGTTCGGCCAGTTCTTCCAGCGCCTGCAGGAACTCGGCTTCGTCCTGCAGCTGACGCATGGGTGGCAGCGCCGCGCGCAGCCGCTTGCCATAGCCCATCTGCACCAGCCGCGCATCGCCCACGACCAGCACGCCGCGGTCGCTCTCGCGGCGGATCAGCCGCCCGGCGCCCTGCTTGAGCGCAACCGCGGCCTCGGCCAGGAAATACTCCTTGAAGGCGCTCCCGCCGGCCTGCTCGATCTGCTGGGCCCGTGCTTCGACCAAGGGGTCATTCGGTGGCGGAAAGGGCAGCTTGTCGATGACCACCAGCTGCAGCGCATCGCCCGGCACATCCACGCCCTCCCAGAACGATGCCGAAGCCACCAGCACGCAGCCGGCGCCGCCGCCCTGCCCGCCTTCGCGGAACCGGTCGAGGATGCGCTGGCGCGCCATCTGGCCCTGCACGAGCACGTCGAGCTGCCCCTGCAGTTGCCCCTGCAGCGCCTGGCCGATGGTGCGCAGGGCGCGCAGCGTGGTGGTGAGCACCAGTGTGCGGCCGCCCAGCCGCAGGGCTGCGTCGGCAACCAGCGCGGCGACGGCACCGCCATGGGCGGCATCCGCCGGCCTGGGTAGCGTGCGCGGGACGTACAAGGCCGCCTGGCGGGCGTAGTCGAACGGACTGTCCACGCGCAGGATCTCGGCTTCCTCCAGCCCGCAGGGCTCGGTGAACCAGCGCAGCGCGGCATCGTCGCCCAGCGTGGCCGAGGTGAACACATAAGCGCGGCCTGGCTGCTGCGCCAGTTGGGCCCGCAGGGCGGCGCCGATGCTCAACGGCGCCTCGACCAGCCGCAGCTGCAGGCCCACATCCACCCAGCGCACCACATCGCCCACCCCTGCCGCCGCGAACTGCGCGACACGCTCGGCCAAGGCACCCGCCCGCGCGTGCAAGCGCGCGAGGTCGGGCGACATGTCCGCCACGCCATCCAGCCAGCCGCTCACGCGCAGCAGCGCCGCGGCCAGCTTCTGCAGGGCCTCGGACCATTCGGCGGCATCGAGCCCATCGGGCGCCGGACCGATCCAGCGCAGCTGCGTGCCGGGCGCGGCCGGGCCGGCCAGCATGCGCAGGTCGCGTGCGCTGCGCTCCACCGGTTCCAGTTCGGCCTGCCAGTCGACCAGCCCGCCGGCAAGTGGCCGCACGGTGGCCAGCGCGTCGCGCACGAAGTCCAGCAACTGGCCCGTGCCCAGCTGACGCCCGAGGAACTGCAGGCCGGTTTCGTTGAGCTGGTGCGCCTCGTCGAAGATCGCCACACGCACCGTGGGCAGCAGTTCGGCCATGCCCGATTCACGCACTGCCAGATCGGCGAAGAACAGGTGGTGGTTGACCACCACCACGTCGGCGGCCATCGCCTCGCGCCGCGCGCGGTAGACATGGCAGCCCTGGAAATCCGGGCAGTCGCCGCCCAGGCAATTCTCGCGCGTGGAACTGACCAGCGGCGTCACGGGCGAACGCTCGTCCAGGCCCGCGAGCTCGGCCAGATCGCCGGTTCGGGTGGCCGTCGCCCAATGCTGGACCGCCGTCAGCGTGCGCCATGCCGCGGTCTCCTCACGGGCCAGCGCCTGGCCCGCCTGCCGCATGCGGTGCAGGCACAGGTAGCTGCCACGCCCCTTGAGCAGGGCCGCGCGCAGCGCCAGGCCCAGCGCGTCGCGCAGACGCGGCAGGTCGCGGCCGAACAGCTGGTCCTGCAATGTCTTGGTGGCGGTGGACACCAGCACGCGCTCGCCGCTCAGCAGCGCCGGCACGAGGTAGGAGAAGGTCTTGCCGACGCCGGTGCCCGCCTCCACGACCAGCGCACCGCCGTGCACGATGGTGCGGGCCACTGCCTCTGCCATGTCGATCTGGCCCTGGCGTGGCCTGTAGTGGTCGGCAGCCCGGGCCAGCACGCCGTCTGCAGCGAAGGCGGCGCGCACCTGCTGGACCAGCGCCGGCTCTGCGGCACCGGTCGATGGGTTCACGCCGGCTCCTTGGGATCGAGCTGCCACTCCAGCCGCGCGATGCGGTCCCGCAACGCGAGGCGGCGCTTCTTCAGGCGCTGCACCAGCAGCTCGTCGACGGGGGTGGCATGGGCCATGCGGTCGACGAGGGCGTCGAGGTCGGCATGCTCGATGCGCAGCTCGATCAGCTGGCGTTCGGGAGAGTGGAGATTGGCGGACAAGATGACAGCCGGCGCGCAAGGGACATGCGCCGGATCGTTTGATAATACGCGCTCGTTTCAACGCCCTCCGCTACCCCACGATGCCCCAGCCGCTCCCCCAAGGATTCCGGATCAGCGCCGCGACCGGCATCCACAAAGGTGATCGGCAATACCAGCAAGACCAGGTGGTGCTGATGCAGCACCCGCGCGCCCAGGGTTGCCTGCTCGGCGTGGTGGCCGACGGCATGGGCGGCCGCAGCGGCGGGCGCGAAGCGGCCGACCAGGTGCTGCTGACGGCGCGCCAGCTGTTCGAACGCTTCGACCCCGTCGGCGACGACGGCGCAGCGCTGCTGCGCAGCATGGTCGCGCAGGCGCACATGGTCATCAAGCTGACGGCCATCTCCGCCGAGCAGGAGCCCCACAGCACGATCGCCGCGTTCCTCGTGTTGCCCAAGGGCGAATGCCTGTGGGCCCATGTCGGCGACTCGCGCATCTACCACTTCCACCAAGGCCGCCTGATCCACCGCACACGCGACCACTCGTACGTGCAGACGCTGGTGGACCGCGGCGAGTTGAGCGAAGAGCAGGCGCGTGTGCATCCCGACTCCAACATCCTCATCGGCTGCCTGGGCAGCGAGGCAGACCCGCCACTGGGCGAGCACCGCACGCAGCTCGCGGCCGGCGACGTCATCCTGGCCTGCAGCGATGGGGTGTGGCACTACTTCAACGACGCCGAACTCGGCGTCTTGCTGTCCGCGGTGTCGCCGCGCGATGCGACCGAACTGCTGGTGGAGAAGGCGCGCTCGCGTTCGCGCGGCGGTGGCGACAACCTGTCACTGGTGGTGGTCGGTATCTCGCCGCTCGAAGACTGACCCCCGATGACCGGCCTGCAACGCGCGCCACACACCCTGCAGCCCCCCTCCATGCCACTGCCAGACGGGCTGAGCGCTGTGCTCGACGCCCTGCCCGCCGGCGTGGCCTGGCTGCACGAGCTGCGCGTCCAGTATTGCAACGCCACGTTCGCCGGCATGCTGGGGCACGCGGTGCAGGATCTCCTCGGCCTGTCCTCGCGCGCATGGCATGCGGACGACACGTTGTGGGCCGGGGTGGAGCGCCGCTGCGCCGCCGCGCTCCTGGCGGGCCAGGTGTTCGAGGAAGCGCTGACGCTGCAGCGCCAGGACGGCAGCGCGCTGCGCTGCCACGCGCGGGTGCGCCCCTTGCACGCCGGCCGCCCCGAAGCCGGCACGGTCTGGCTGCTGACCGAGGCCAGCCAGCCCACGGACCGCAGCGACGCACTGCAGCAACAGGTACAAGCACTGCAGGAACAGGTCGCCCAATATGCCGAGAACGCCGCGCGCGCCCGGCGCCAGGCCGACATCGACGAGTTGACCAACCTGCCCAACCGCATGCTGCTGGCACGCGACGCGGCGCAGGCCATCGCGCAGGCGCAGGCCGGCCACAAGCCGCTGGCCGTGCTGTATTTGGACCTGGACCGCTTCAAGTACGTCAACGACTCGCTGGGCCACCGCGTCGGCGACCAGCTTCTGGTTGCGCTGGCGCAGCGCCTGCGTTCTGCGGTGCGCGAGCGTGACCTGGTTGCCCGCGTGGGCGGCGACGAATTCATGCTCGTGCTGCCCGATACCGACGTGCACGGCGCAGCCCATGTGGCCGACAAGCTCATGGTGCGCACCGCGCCCGTCTACGACATCGCGCAGCGCGAACTCAGCATCACCTCTTCCATCGGCATCGCGATATATCCGCAGGATGGGGAAGACTTCGACATGCTCACGCAACGCGCCGATGCCGCCGTCCACCAGGCCAAGCGCACCGGCGGCAGCGTCTACCGCTTCTTCACACCCGCCATGCAGAACGAGGCGGTGCGTGCGCTGGCGATGGAGAACGCGCTGCGCCGCGCACTGGAGCGCCAGCAGTTCTCGCTGGCCTTCCAGCCCATGGTGGACCTGCGCAGTGGCCAGGTGACCGGCGTCGAGGCGTTGCTGCGCTGGCGCCACCCGGAACTGGGCAACGTCTCCCCGGCGGAGTTCATTCCGCTGGCCGAAGCCTGCGGCCTGATCGGCACGCTCGGCGAATGGGCGCTGCGCAACGCGGCCTTCCAGCTCAAGGCCTGGCGCGACCGCGGCCTGCCGGCCCTGACCATGGCGGTCAACCTGTCGGCCATGCAACTGCAACAGAGCGAGCTGCCCGCGCTGATCGACAGCGTGCTGCACGAAGCCGGTCTCACGCCGCGAGACCTGGAACTGGAGCTGACCGAAGGCGCGGCCATGCAAGACCCGCAGCGTGCGATTGCCGTGCTGCAGGCGCTGCACCAACGCGGCGTGCGCGTGTCGATCGATGACTTCGGCACCGGCCACTCGTCGCTGAGCTACCTCAAGCGCTTGCAGGCCGACAAGCTCAAGATCGACCAGTCGTTTGTGCGCGACATCGGCGTCGATGCGGACGACCGCGCCATCGTCGCGGCCATCATCCACATGGCCAGCAGCCTGGGCCTGCAGACCATCGCCGAAGGGGTGGAGACCGAGGCCCAGCTGCGCTTCCTGCGCCAGCAGGGCTGCGACGAGGCCCAGGGCTATCTGTTCAGCCGGCCGCTGTCGGCCGCCCAGCTCGAAGCCTTCGTGCGCGACCTGCAGCAGCCCTGATCGCAGGGCGGCTGCCCTCGCCGGCAATGCAGGCCTCGCAAAGCCGCCCCGACCGTTGCCAACTTCCCGCCGGGGCCGTGCGCCTGCGAGGCGCTCTCCATCGCCCGGCGCCAGGCTCAGCTCGCGTACACGGCAGCCAGGTCGCGGAAGCCCTTGATCTCGATGGGATTGCCGAACGGGTCGCGGAAGAACATCGTCCATTGCTCTCCCGGCTGGTTCTCGAAGCGCACCTGCGGCGCCAGCACGAAGTCGGTGCCGGCCGCCTGCAAGCGCTCTGCCATGGCCTTCCACTCGGGCAGCAGCAGGATCAGGCCGAAGTGCGGCATGGGCACCAGCTTGTCGCCGACATGGCCCGTCGCGGCCGTGGCAAACGGTTGGCCCAGGTGCAGCGAGATCTGGTGGCCGAAAAAATCGAAGTCGACCCAGGTGTCGGTGCTGCGGCCTTCTCGACAGCCAAGCACCTCGCCGTAGAAGCGGCGCGCCGCGTCGAGGTCGGCGACGTTGAAGGCGAAGTGGAAGATGGATGGCAGAGGGATGGCGGCTGAAGCCATCGCAGGGGCGGCGGAAGAGTGGGCGGTGGTCATGCGCGAAGAGGAGCGAAAAGAACGGCAAAGGGCCGCAAAGAACGGGACCGGCAAAAACCAAAAAGCCCCGCAAATCACAGATTTGCGAGGCTTTGGATTGGTGGGCGGTGCAGGCTTCGAACCTGCGACCCCTGCCGTGTGAAGGCAGTGCTCTACCCCTGAGCTAACCGCCCTGAATCTTGTTCAGGAAAGCCTGTGATTATGCCATAGATTTTTCGTGCGTCCGCCAGATTGTTTTTCCGCCGGTCGACTTGTCGAGTTGCGCGAGCACGGCTTCGTGCGCCGCAAGCTCTTCTTCGCTCGCGACCAGCACCTGCAGCACGATGCTGGACAGGTCGATGCGCGGCACCTCGCTGGTGGTGACGGCCTCGTCGGTCGTCTCGACCTCGATCAAGAGCGCGTCCTGGCCGCGCGTCATGTTGATGTAGACGTCGGCCAGCAGTTCGGCGTCGAGCAAGGCGCCGTGCAGCGTGCGGCCCGAGTTGTCGACCTCCAGGCGGCCGCACAGCGCGTCGAGCGAGTTGCGCTTGCCCGGGAACATCTCCTTGGCCATCACCAGCGAATCGACCACGTTGTCGACGACGCCGCCGATCGGACCGCGGCCCAGCAGGTCGAGTTCCTTGTTCAGGAAGCCCACATCGAACGGCGCGTTGTGGATGATGATCTCGGCGCCCTGCAGGTAGTCCAGCAGCTCGTCGACGACCTCGGCGAACTTGGGCTTGTCGCGCAGGAACTCGTTGCTGATGCCGTGCACCTTGAGCGCGTCCTCGTGGCTGTCGCGCTCGGGGTTCAGGTAGAAGTGCTTGTTGTTGCCCGTGAGCTTGCGGTTCAGCAGCTCCACGCAGCCGATCTCGATGATGCGGTCGCCCGTGGCGGCCGACAGGCCCGTGGTTTCGGTGTCGAGGACGATCTGGCGCATCAGTGGTTCTCGCGCGCGTGGTTGATCGTGTACTTGGGAATCTCCACCGTCAGGTCGTCCTTGCCCAGCATGACCTGGCACGACAGGCGCGACTGCGGCTCCAGGCCCCAGGCCTTGTCCAGCAGGTCTTCTTCCTCTTCTTCCGGATCTTCCAGCGTGTTGAAGCCCTGGCGCACGATCACGTGGCAGGTGGTGCAAGCGCAGCTCATGTCGCAGGCATGCTCGATGGCGATGCCGTTGTCGAGCAGGGCCTCGCAGACGCTGGTGCCAGGCGCGGCGCGCAGCTCGGCGCCGGCGGGACAGAATTCGGGATGGGGCAGGACCTTGATGACGGGCATGGGGATCAGACGGACTCGATGTTCTTGCCGGACAGGGCGTTGCGGATACCGGCGTTCATGCGCAGGGCGGCGAAGGCCTCCGTGCCCTTTGCCAAGCCTTCGGTGGCGGCGGTCATGGGCTGCAGCTGGTCGGCGGCGCGCGCCTGCTCAGCGCTGGCGACCAGGGCGTCGATGGCGGCGCGCTCAGGCGCCGGCAGCAGGTCGCCGTCGGCATCCAGCGCGCTGCGCGTGGCCAGCAGCATGCGGTCGAGCTCGACACGCGCCTCGACCAGCGCCCGGGCCTGCATGTCCTGGCCGGCGGTGCTGAAGCTGTCCTGCAGCATGCGGGCGATCTCGTCGTCGCTGAGGCCGTAGGACGGCTTCACGTCCACGCTGGCCTCCACCCCACTGCCTTGCTCGCGCGCGCTGACGGTCAGCAGGCCATCGGCATCCACAGTGAACGTGACGCGGATGCGCGCCGCGCCGGCCGCCATCGGCGGTATGCCGCGCAACACGAAGCGCGCCAGGCTGCGGCAGTCGGCCACGAGGTCGCGCTCGCCCTGCACCACGTGCAGCGCCAGCGCGGTCTGGCCGTCCTGGTAGGTCGTGAAATCCTGCGCCATCGCGGTCGGGATGGTCTGGTTGCGCGGCACGATGCGCTCGACCAGCCCACCCATGGTCTCGATGCCCAGCGACAGCGGGATCACGTCCAGCAGCAGCAGATCGGCCGCGCCGCTGTTGCCGGCCAGTTGGTCGGCCTGGATGGCCGCGCCGAGCGCGACGACCTCGTCGGGGTTCAGGTTGGTCAGCGGCGGCTTGCCGAAGAAGGCCTCGACCGCGCGGCGCACCTGCGGCATGCGCGTGGCGCCGCCGACCAGCACCGTGCCCTGCACGTCGGCAGGTGTCAGCTTGGCGTCGCGCAGCGCCTTGCGCACAGCGGCCATGGTGCGCGCCGTGAGGGCGGCGGTGCTGGCTTCGAAGTCGGCACGGGCCACGTCCACGGCCAGCTCGGTGTCGCCCAGCTGAACGCGCAGGGCGGCTCGGTCGTCGTCCGTGAGTCGCTCCTTGGCCGCGCGCGCGGCGCGACGCAACGCCACCTGCTGCTGCGCGCCCTCGGCCTGCAGGCCGCTGGCCTGCTGTGCCCAGCCGGCCAGCGCGTGGTCGTAGTCGTCGCCGCCGAGCGCGGAATCGCCGCCAGCCGCAACGACCTCGAACACGCCGCGCGACAGGCGCAGGATGGAGATGTCGAAGGTGCCGCCACCCAGGTCGTACACGGCGTAGATGCCTTCGGATGCGTTGTCCAGGCCGTAGGCGATGGCGGCGGCGGTCGGCTCGTTGATCAGGCGCAGCACATGGAGGCCGGCCAGTTGGGCCGCGTCCTTGGTGGCTTGGCGCTGGGCATCGTCGAAGTAGGCGGGCACCGTGATCACGGCACCGTGCAGGTCGTCGGCAAAGCTGTCCTCGGCACGGAAACGCAGCGTGGCCAGGATCTCTGCGCTGATCTCCACCGGCGTCTTGGGGCCGGCCGCGGTCTCGATGCGCAGCATGCCGGCACCCTCGGTGGCCACGAGGCGGTAGGGCAGTTCGGCAGCCGCCACGTCGGCCGGGCCGCGGCCCATGAGCCGCTTGACCGACGCAATGGTGTTCTCGGGGTCGGTGGTCTGGGCGGCCAAGGCCTCGTGGCCGATCTGCCGGCCGGAACCACCGGCCGATGGTGCGAGGTAGCGCACGACCGAGGGCAGGATCACGCGGCCCTGCGCGTCGGGCAGACACTCGGCCACGCCGTTGCGCACGGCGGCCACGAGCGAATGCGTGGTGCCCAGGTCGATGCCGACTGCGATGCGGCGCTGGTGGGGATCGGGCGAGAAGCCGGGTTCGGAAATCTGGAGAAGCGCCATGGTTTCATTGTCCTCCGGAAGCAGCGCCCCCTTCGGTTGCACTGGCATCGCGCTTGTCGCCAACGCCGGCCTGCAGGCGCTCGACGAACATGAGCGCGCGCACCTCGGCCGCTGCCGCGGCAAAGTCGCGCTCCTCGTCCAGCAGGCGCGCGCAACGCGCCAGGCCCGCGGCATGCGTCGCGGCCAGTTCCTGGTCCAGCGCATCGAAGTCCTGCGGCATGCGCGCGTCGTCGAGCTGCTCGTGCCACTCCATCTGCTGCATGAGGAAGGCCGGCGGCATCTTGGTGTTGCCGTGCACGTCGACGGGCGCGCCATGGAGTTCGCAGAGATAGGCCGCACGGCGCAGCGGATCGCGCAGGCGCTGCCAGGCCTCGTTGATGCGCACCGACCACTGCATGGCGACGCGCTGCGCCGCCGCGCCCTGGGCGCTGAAGCGGTCGGGGTGCGCCTCCCGCTGCAAGGCCTTCCAGCGCCGCTGCAAGGCAGCGTGGTCCTGCGCGAAACGGGCCGGCACGTCGAACAGTTCGAAATCGGTGGACTGCAGGTTCATGGTCGCAATGCGCGTCAGCGGCGCCCCCAAGAAAAAACCGCCATCACGCAGTGCGCCATGGCGGTTGCCGGGATGGAAAACAGACTCAGACGCGGAAGCTCTCACCGCAACCGCATTTGTCGCGCTCGTTGGGGTTCTCGAAACGGAAGCCCTCGTTCA
Organism: Pseudorhodoferax sp. Leaf274; assembly: GCF_001422445.1. Lineage (GTDB taxonomy): Bacteria > Pseudomonadota > Gammaproteobacteria > Burkholderiales > Burkholderiaceae_C > Pseudorhodoferax. The sequence goes on along the minus strand of NZ_LMNA01000012.1, from coordinate 466,869 downwards.
GCCCTTCGCGCACGAAGTCGAGCTTGGTGCCGTCCAGGTAAGCCAGGCTCTTGGGATCGATGAGCACCTTGATGCCATGCTCCTCGAATACCAGGTCTTCCGGCGCAGCCTCGTCCACATATTCGAGCTTGTAAGCCAGGCCCGAGCAACCCGTGGTCTTGACGCCCAGGCGCACACCGACGCCCCTGCCGCGCTTGGCGAGGTAGCGGTTCACATGGCGGGCGGCCGCCTCGGTCAGTGTCACCGCCATCTCAATGCACCGTGTTGTCGCCCGTCCGCTTCTTGCGGTAGTCGTCCACGGCCGCCTTGATGGCGTCCTCGGCCAGGATGGAACAGTGGATCTTGACCGGCGGCAGCGCGAGCTCTTCGGCGATCTGGCTGTTCTTCAGCGCAGCGGCCTCGTCCAGCGTCTTGCCCTTGACCCACTCGGTCACGAGCGAGGACGAGGCAATGGCCGAGCCACAGCCATAGGTCTTGAAGCGCGCATCCTCGATCACGCCGGTCTGCGCGTTCACCTTGATCTGCAGCTTCATCACGTCGCCACAGGCTGGCGCGCCGACCATGCCGGTGCCGATGGAATCGTCGCCCTTGTCGAAGGAGCCGACGTTGCGAGGGTTCTCGTAGTGGTCTACGACCTTGTCCGAATAAGCCATGGTTTTCTCACTCTGTATGTTGTGCGGTCAATGTGCAGTCCACTGGATCGACGAGATGTCGACACCGTCCTGGTACATCTCCCACAGCGGGCTCAGTTCGCGCAGCTTCTCCACGTTCTGGCGGATGGTCTGCACGGCATAGTCGATGTCGGCCTCGGTGGTCCAGCGGCCGATGGTCATGCGCAGGCTGCTGTGCGCCAGCTCGTCGCTGCGGCCCAGTGCACGCAGCACATAGCTGGGCTCCAGGCTGGCCGAGGTGCACGCCGAACCGCTGGACACCGCCAGGCCCTTGATGCCCATGATCAGCGACTCGCCTTCGACGAAGTTGAAGCTCATGTTCAGGTTGTGCGGCACGCGCTGGGTGGCATGGCCGTTGATGAACACCTGCTCGACGTCCTGCAGGCCCTTGAGCATGCGGTCGTGCAGCGCCTGGATGCGCTGGTTCTCGGCCGCCATTTCTTCCTTGGCGATGCGGTAGGCCTCGCCCATGCCGACGATCTGGTGCGTAGGCAGCGTACCCGAGCGCATGCCGCGCTCGTGGCCGCCGCCGTGCATCTGCGCCTCGATGCGGATACGGGGCTTGCGGCGCACGTACAGCGCACCGATGCCCTTGGGGCCGTAGGTCTTGTGCGAGGTCAGGCTCATGAGGTCGACCTTCAGCGTGGACAGGTCGATGTCGACACGCCCGGTGGCCTGCGCTGCATCCACATGGAACACCACGCCCTTGGCGCGGCAGATCTCGCCGATGGCCGCGATGTCCTGCACCACGCCGATCTCGTTGTTCACGAACATCACGCTGGCCAGGATGGTGTCCGGACGGATCGCGGCTTCGAACGCCGCCAGATCCAGCAAGCCGTCGGGCTGCACGTCCATGTAGGTCACCTCGAAACCCTGGCGCTCCAGCTCACGGCAGGTGTCCAGCACAGCCTTGTGCTCGGTCTTGACCGTGATGATGTGCTTGCCCTTGCCCTTGTAGAACTGCGCAGCACCCTTGATCGCCAGGTTGTCGGACTCGGTCGCGCCCGAGGTCCAGATGACCTCGCGCGGGTCGGCGCCGATGAGGGCCGCCACATGCTCGCGCGCCTTCTCGACCGCGGCCTCGGCTTCCCAGCCCCAGGCGTGGCTGCGCGATGCGGGGTTGCCGAAGTGTTCCCGCAGCCACGGGATCATGGCATCCACCACCCGCTCGTCGCACGGGTTGGTGGCGCTGTAGTCCATGTAGATCGGGAAATGGGGCGTGCTTGACATTGGCTAGCTTTCAGTCGCGGCTGGCTGGAGATGGCGGGCGCAAAGGACTCGGATGGGTTTTCAGGATTTGGCGAAGGCGTTGCCCAGCGCGAACACCGAATTGGGCGCGTTCACGCGGATCGGCTTGACCACCGGCTGCGGCGAGATGGCGCGCTTGAGCATGGGCTTGCTCTCGACCTGCACGCCCTTGGCGATCTGGTCGTCTACCAGCTTTTGCAGCGTCACGGAATCGAGGAACTCGACCATGCGCTGGTTCAGCGCGGCCCACAGCTCGTGCGTCATGCAGCGGCCGGCTTCGCCCAGGCAGTTTTCCTTGCCGCCGCAATGGGTGGCGTCGATGGGCTCGTCGACCGAGACGATGATGTCGGCCACGGTGATCTCGGTGGCCTTGCGGCCCAGCGTGTAGCCGCCACCGGGGCCCCGCGTGGATTCCACGAGGTCATGGCGGCGCAGCTTGCCGAACAGCTGTTCCAGATACGACAGGGAGATCTGCTGGCGCTGGCTGATGGCCGCCAGCGTGACCGGGCCGTTGTTCTGGCGCAGGGCCAGATCGATCATGGCTGTGACCGCAAAACGGCCTTTGGTTGTCAGACGCATCGCAAGCTCCTTCTGAATTGCTTGACCTACCGTTGAAGCTGGGAAGGGGTGTCACCCCAACCCGACGCGCTTTGCACCTGCTTTTCATCCGTCACGATGTGGAAGCGGTTTGGAGCCCTCAGCGATGGACTTCTTCGATGCGCTTTTTGTTCCCGATCAATTAACTCAAGTATAGCAGAATTCCCTATTGAATCTGTCGGATTAAGGGCTCAGGCGGCCGGAATGTGGTCACCTCCCGCGGCACCGAAGGCCTGGGCCTTGAGATGCGCAAGCTGGTCGCGCACGCGGGCGGCCTTCTCGAACTCGAGGTTGCGGGCGTGCTCCAGCATCTGCTTTTCCAGACGCTTGATCTCGCGCGCCACGTCCTTCTCGCTCATGTCCTCGACCTTGGCGCGCTGCAGCGCGGCCTGCTCGATGCGCTCGGCCTCCTTGCCGCTCTTCTCGCTGTAGACGCCATCGATCAGGTCGCGCACCTTCTTGACGATGGCCTTCGGCGTGATGCCCTGCGCGAGGTTGTGCGCCGTCTGCTTGACGCGCCGGCGCTCGGTCTCGTCGATGGCGCGGCGCATGGAGTCGGTGATGCGGTCGGCGTACAGGATGGCCCTGCCCTGCAGGTTGCGCGCGGCGCGGCCGATGGTTTGGATCAGCGAACGCTCGGAACGCAGGAAGCCCTCCTTGTCGGCATCGAGGATGGCTACCAGCGACACCTCGGGAATGTCCAGGCCCTCGCGCAGCAGATTGATGCCGACCAACACGTCGAAGCTTCCGAGCCGCAGGTCACGCAGGATCTCCACGCGCTCCACCGTGTCGATGTCCGAATGCAGGTAGCGCACCTTGACGCCGTTGTCGGCCAGGTAGTCGGTCAACTGCTCGGCCATGCGCTTGGTCAGCGTGGTGATCAGCACGCGCTCGTTGCGCTCCACGCGCAGGCGGATCTCCTGCAGCACGTCGTCGACCTGCGTGGCGGCTGGGCGCACCTCGACTTCCGGGTCGACCAGGCCGGTCGGCCGCACCACCTGCTCCACGACCTGGCCGGCATGCGTCTTCTCGTAGTCGGCCGGCGTGGCCGAGACGAACACCACCTGGCGCATGCGCTGCTCGAACTCCTCGAACTTGAGCGGCCGGTTGTCCAGCGCGCTAGGCAGGCGGAAACCGTATTCCACCAGCGTGGTCTTGCGCGAGCGGTCGCCGTTGTACATGGCGCCCAACTGGCCGATCAGCACATGGCTTTCGTCCAGGAACATCACGGCGTCCTTCGGCAGGTAGTCGGTCAGCGTGGACGGTGGGTCGCCCGGCGCGGCGCCCGACAGGTGCCGCGTGTAGTTCTCGATGCCCTTGCAGTGGCCCACCTCGCTCAGCATCTCCAGGTCGAAGCGCGTGCGCTGCTCCAGGCGCTGGGCCTCGACCAGCTTGCCGGCGGCGACCAGCTCCTTGAGCCGGTCGCTCAATTCGAGCTTGATGGTTTCGACGGCAGTCAGCACCTTGTCGCGCGGCGTCACGTAGTGGCTGCTCGGGTAGACCGTGAAGCGCGGGATCTTCTGCTTGATGCGGCCCGTGAGCGGGTCGAAGAGCTGCAAGGTCTCGATCTCGTCGTCGAACAGCTCGATGCGGATCGCCAGTTCGGAATGCTCGGCGGGAAACACGTCGATGGTGTCGCCGCGCACGCGGAACTTGCCGCGCTGGAAGTCCTGGTCGTTGCGCTGGTATTGCATGCGGATCAGTTGGGCGATCACGTCGCGCTGGCCCAGCTTGTCGCCTGCGCGCAGCGTCATGATCATGCGGTGGTAGCTCTCGGGCTCGCCGATGCCGTAGATCGCAGACACCGTGGCCACGATCAGCACGTCGCGCCGCTCCAGGATGCTCTTGGTGCACGACAGCCGCATCTGCTCGATGTGCTCGTTGATCGCCGAGTCCTTCTCGATGAACAGGTCGCGCTGCGGCACGTAGGCCTCGGGCTGGTAGTAGTCGTAGTAGCTGACGAAGTACTCCACGGCGTTGTTCGGAAAGAACTCGCGGAACTCGCTGTACAGCTGCGCGGCCAGCGTCTTGTTCGGCGCGAACACGATGGCCGGCCGGCCCAGCCGTGCGACCACGTTGGCCATGGTGTAGGTCTTGCCCGAGCCGGTCACACCCAGCAGGGTCTGGAACACCTCGCCTTCGCGCACGCCCTCGACCAGGCTGTCGATGGCCTCGGGCTGGTCGCCAGCCGGCGGATACGGCTGGAACAGTTCGAACGGCGAATCGGGGAAACGGACGAACTCCCCCTTCTTCTCTTCAGCAGGCGTATCCAGAACTTCTGACATAGGGAATCCGATCGTGACAGGAATGCTTAAAATTGGTGCACGGCCGTCGCCGGCTTCCTCGCAAGGTCCGCGAGGGGCAACACGATAGGCTAGCGCAGCACGGCCCTCCCCGCTAGCGACAACCCTCTGCAGGAACCTTCATGTCTTTGTTCTCCGCCGTCGAGATGGCACCGCGCGACCCGATCCTGGGTCTGAACGAGCAGTTTGCCGCCGACACCAACCCCAACAAGGTCAACCTGGGCGTCGGTGTCTACTACGACGACAACGGCAAGCTGCCGCTGCTGGAATGCGTGCAGAAGGCCGAACGCGCCATGATGGAGGCCCCCAAGGCCCGCGGCTACCTGCCCATCGACGGCATCGCCGCATACGACAGTGCCGTCAAGAACCTGGTATTTGGGGCCGACAGCGAGCCTGTCAAGAGCGGCCGCGTCGCGACCGTGCAGGGCCTGGGCGGCACCGGTGGCCTGAAGATCGGCGCCGACTTCTTGAAGCACCTGAACCCGGGCGCCAAGGTGCTGATCAGCGACCCGAGCTGGGAAAACCACCGCGCACTGTTCACGCAGGCCGGCTTCCAGGTCGAGAGCTACCGCTACTACGATGCGGCCAAGCGCGGCGTCGACTTCGACGGCATGCTGGCCGACCTGAAGGCTGCCGCGCCCGGCACCGTGGTCGTCCTGCACGCCTGCTGCCACAACCCCACCGGTTACGACATCACGCCGGCGCAGTGGGACCAGGTGATCGCCACGGTCAAGGCCGGTCGGCTCGTGCCGTTCCTGGACATGGCCTACCAGGGTTTCGGCCAGGGCATTGCCGAAGACGGCGTGGCGGTCGCCAAGAGCGTCGCGGCCGGGCTCACCTTCTTCGTCTCCACCTCGTTCAGCAAGAGCTTCAGCCTGTACGGCGAGCGCGTCGGCGCGCTGTCGGTGCTGTGCCAGGACCAGGCAGAAGCCGGCCGCGTGCTGAGCCAGCTCAAGATCATGATCCGTACCAACTACAGCAACCCGCCCATCCACGGCGGCACCGTCGTCGCCTCGGTGCTGAACACGCCGGAGTTGCGCGCGCTGTGGGAAGAGGAACTGGCCGGCATGCGCAGCCGCATCAAGCAGATGCGCATCGCACTGGTCGACAAGCTCAAGAGCGCCGGTGTGCAGCAGGACATGGGCTTCATCACCACCCAGGTCGGCATGTTCAGCTACTCGGGCCTGTCCAAGGACCAGATGGTGCGCCTGCGCAACGAGTTCGGTGTCTACGGCACCGACACCGGCCGCATGTGCGTGGCCGCGCTGAACAGCAAGAACATCGACTACGTTTGCGCCAGCATTGCCAAGGTGATCTGACCGGCCACTGCTCTCCGTGAAAACGCCGCGCACTGCGCGGCGTTTTTGTTGGTATCAGCCAAAGAACCAGTAACAGACGCCGATCGAGGCCAGGATGCCCGCCACGTCGGCCAGCACCGCGCAGGCCACGGCATGCCGTGCGCGCTGGATGCCGACGGCGCCGAAATACACCGCGAGCACGTAGAACGTGGTCTCGGTGCTGCCTTGCACAGTGGCAGCCAGGAGCGCGGCGAAGCTGTCGACGCCCTGGCTCTGCATGGTCTCCAGCAACAGCGCGCGCGCCGCACTGCCCGAGAACGGCTTGACTAGCGCCGTGGGCATGGCGTCGACGAAACGTGTGTCCCAGCCTGCCATCGCCACCAGGCCGCGCAGGCCGTCCAGCGCCAGGTCGAGCGCGCCCGAGGCGCGCAGCACGCCGACAGCGCACAACATGGCGACCAGGTAGGGCAGCAGATTCTTCGCAACATCGAAGCCCTCCTTGGCGCCTTCGATGAAGGACTCGTACACAGGCACACGCCGCAGCGCGCCGGCCAGCAGGAACAGCAGGACGATGGCGAACATGGTCAGGTTTCCCAGCAGCGACGACAGCGCCGCCAACGCCGTCGCCGACAACCCGGCCAGCAGCGCCATGAAGCCGCCCATCAACAAGGCGCCTGGCACCAGATATGCCAGTACCACCGGATCCCACAGCCGCAGACGCTGCACCGCGGCCACCGCCAGCAGCGCCACCAGCGTGCCGGCCGCGTTGGCCAGCAGGATCGGCAGGAAGACCAGCGTCGGGTCGGCCGCACCCTGCTGCGCGCGGTACATGAAGATGCTGACCGGCAGCAGCGTCAACGCCGAGGCGTTCATCACGAGGAACAGGATCTGCGCGTTGCTGGCCACTGTGGCGCTGGGGTTGAGTTCCTGCAGCGAACGCATCGCCTTGAGCCCGATGGGCGTGGCCGCGTTGTCCAGCCCCAACGCATTGGCCGCAAAGTTGAGCGTGATGAGCCCGAGCGAGGGGTGGCCCGGCGGTACCTGCGGCATCAGGCGGCACAGCAGGGGCGACAGCAAGCGCGCCAGCCAGTTCACCAGGCCGGCCTGCTCCGCAATGCGCAGGAAACCCAGCCACAGCGTCAGCGTGCCGAAGAGCAGCACCATGACCTCCACGGCCAGCTTCGCCATGGCGAACAGCGCCTGCACCATGGCCGCGAAGACTTCGGCTTCCCCGCCAACGAGCCAGCGCCAGCAGGCACAGGCCGCGGCCGTGAAAAAGAAGCCCAGCCACAAACCATTCAACATGGCGGGCAGTGTAGTTGTGCGCATTCGCGGCATATGGGCGCACCGGCCGTGTGCACTGCAGCACGCAAGCTTCCACCAGTGCACTGCATTGGTGTTTCCCGGCATGCAAACACGTCCGACAACTGCTATATTGCTGCAGTGCAACATGAAACGCTGCACCGCCCTCATCCCCTTACCCCCTTCCACGCGATGCTGTACCAGATCTACGAAGCCCAGCGCTCCCTGATGGAGCCGTTTGCCGAGTTCGCAAACGCTGCCTCCAAGCTGTTCGGCAACCCGGCGTCGCCGCTGGGCCACAACCCGTTCGCCCAACGCGTGGCTGCCGGTTACGACCTCCTGTACCGGCTGGGCAAGGACTACGAAAAGCCGGTGTTCGGCCTGCAGACCGTTACGGTCGGTGGGGTCGAGGTGGCCATCCATGAGCGCGTGGAGCTCAACAAGCCGTTCTGCGAGTTGCGCCGCTTCAAGCGCTTCACGGACGACGAAGCCACGCTCTCCAAGCTCAAGGGCCAGCCGGCGGTGCTGATCGTGGCGCCTTTGTCGGGCCACTACGCCACGTTGCTGCGCGACACCGTCAAGTCGATGCTGGGTGGCCACAAGGTGTACATCACCGATTGGAAGAATGCCCGCACCGTGCCGCTGGCCGATGGCGAGTTCCATTTGGACGACTACGTCAACTACGTGCAGGAGTTCATCCGCCACCTGCAGTCCGTCTACGGCGACTGCCATGTGATGAGCGTGTGCCAGCCCACGGTGCCGGTGCTGGCGGCCGTGTCGCTGATGGCGTCGCGCGGCGAACGTCTGCCGTTGTCGATGACCATGATGGGCGGACCCATCGACGCACGCAAGTCGCCGACGGCCGTGAACAACCTGGCCATGAACAAGAGCTTCGACTGGTTCGAGGGCAACGTGATCTACCGCGTGCCGCAGAGCTTCCCTGGCGCTGGCCGCCGCGTCTACCCGGGCTTCCTGCAGCATGCCGGTTTCGTGGCCATGAATCCCGATCACCACGCCAAGAGCCATTACGACTATTTTGAGCACCTGCTGCAAGGCGACGACGTCGGTGCCGAAAGCCATCGCAAGTTCTACGACGAGTACAACGCCGTGCTGGACATGGACGCCGATTACTACCTGGAAACCATCGCCACGGTGTTCCAGGAGTTCAAGCTCGTCAACGGCACCTGGCAGGTGCGCAACGCCAAGGGCGTTTCCGAGCTGGTGAAGCCGCAGGACATCCAGGGCTGCGCACTGCTGACCATCGAAGGCGAACTCGACGACATCTCCGGCTCCGGCCAGACCGCCGCCGCGCACGACCTGTGCACGGGCATCGCCGCAGACCAGCGTGAGCATTTCGAGGTCAAGGGCGCGGGCCACTACGGCATCTTCAGCGGCCGGCGCTGGCGCGAAAGCGTCTACCCGAAGGTTCGCGACTTCGTCCTCGCGCACAACAACGGCGCCAAGCCCAGCACGCCGCGCAGCAATGCAGTGGCACGCACTGCCGCGGCACGCGTCGCCGCCAAGAAGACGAGCGCCGCCTGACCGCTGTGTCTGCGTTGGCCCAACGCGTGCTGGCTGCATTGCCGCAGACGCAATGCACGCGCTGCGGCTATCCCGATTGCGCCGCTTACGCGCAGGCCATCGCTGACGCGCAGACACCGATCAACCGCTGCCCCCCAGGCGGCGCCGAAGGCGTGCAGCGCTTGGCGCTGCTGACCGGGCAGGCCGCGCTGCCCCTCGACCCCGCCTACGGCACCGAGGGGCCGCGCCAGATGGCCTTCATCGACGAGGACTGGTGCATCGGCTGCACGCTGTGCCTCAAGGCCTGCCCGGTCGACGCCATCATTGGCAGCAGCAAGACCATGCACACGGTGCTGGAAGCGCATTGCACGGGTTGCGAGCTCTGCATTCCGGTGTGCCCGGTCGACTGCATCCTGCTTGAGCCTGCCAGCGGTGGCCAAACCGGCTGGGCCGCGTGGTCTGAGGCCCAGGCGACTGCCGCGCGGGACAGGCATGCGCAGCATGTCCGCCGCGGAAAGCCAGAGGCCTTGCCGCAGACCGAGCCCCTCCCGCCCGCGCACGCGATGGAGCAGCGCGCCGCAACGCCGATCGATTCCCGCCGCACCATTGTCGAGGCCGCACTGGCACGCGCACGTGCGCGCCGCGCGCCCAGCTGAGCCCTGCAGCGCATGCGGCGCGCAAAGACAAACGGGCTACGCAATTGCTTGCGTAACCCGTTGCGATGTGGCGGAGTGGACGGGACTCGAACCCGCGACCCCCGGCGTGACAGGCCGGTATTCTAACCAACTGAACTACCACTCCTGGTAGGTAGCTTCGGCACCTTGGGGCGCGCTCCGGGTCGAGGCTGCGATGCAACAGTGTTTGCGAGATTTGCTTATATATTGGCNATGTGGCGGAGTGGACGGGACTCGAACCCGCGACCCCCGGCGTGACAGGCCGGTATTCTAACCAACTGAACTACCACTCCTGGTAGGTAGCTTCGGCACCTTGCGGCAACCCAAGCGCTACGAACTTGGCGACCCTACGGGGATTCGAACCCCGGTACTCACCGTGAAAGGGTGATGTCCTAGGCCTCTAGACGATAGGGTCAAAACCTTAGGGCCGACCGACAGCGCACGTGGTGGAGGTAAGCGGGATCGAACCGCTGACCTCTTGCATGCCATGCAAGCGCTCTCCCAGCTGAGCTATACCCCCCGGGTGTGCTGTGAACCCGCGACCCCCGGCGTGACAGGCCGGTATTCTAACCAACTGAACTACCACTCCTGGTAGGTAGCTTCGGCACCTTGCGGCAACCCAAGCGCTACAAACTTGGCGACCCTACGGGGATTCGAACCCCGGTACTCACCGTGAAAGGGTGATGTCCTAGGCCTCTAGACGATAGGGTCAAAACCTGTGGACTGATCCGTTCGACAGTGCTGACAACTTACTTGGTGGAGGTAAGCGGGATCGAACCGCTGACCTCTTGCATGCCATGCAAGCGCTCTCCCAGCTGAGCTATACCCCCTTGGGTAGTTGTCAATTTTTGACGCAACTGCATGTTTTATACATGCTTTTTCATCATCTATCGAGCCTCAAATTATAGAACGCTTTTCAAGCCCCTCGCAATCTTTCGATCACATTTTTTTTCGTGGCAAGGGCCAGCACGGCATCGAGCGATGGCGTCTGGGCCGTGCCCATGACCAGCACCCGTACCGGCATGGCCAACTGCGGCATCTTCAAGCCATGCGCGGCCAGCACTTCCTTGAGCGCAGCAGCGATGGCCGGCTTGTCCCACGCCACGCCCTCCAGCCTCTCGGCCAGCGCGGCGATGGCGGGCCGCACTGCGTCCGTCACATGCAGCGCCAACTCTTCGGGCTTGGGCTGCACGCCGCGGTAGAAGGCCGCAGCCCAATTCGCCAACGCCACCGTGGTGTCGCAACGGTCCTTGAACAGGCCACAGATCGCGGGCAACCGCTCGTCGGCCTCGATGCCTTGCTTCTTCAACTGCTCCGCCACCAGCGGCGCAAGCACGTCGTCTGCCGTGGCCTTGAGGTGCTGGGCGTTGACCCAGCGCAGCTTGGCCTCGTCGAATTGCGCGGCGCTGCGGCCAAGATGGTCCAGATCGAACCATTCAAGGAACTGCGCGCGGCTGAAGATCTCGTCGTCGCCATGGCTCCAGCCCAGGCGCGCGAGGTAATTGACCATGGCGTCGGGCAGGTAGCCCTCGTCGCGGTACTGCGTGACGGGCTTGGCGCCGTAGCGCTTGGACATTTTTTCCACGCGCTTCTCGCCCTGCTCGTCCACCACTTCGGCCAGCACGGTGGGCAGATGGGCGTAGACCGGCGGCTCCTTGCCCAGCGCGCGAAAGATGTTGATCTGGCGCGGCGTGTTGTTGACGTGGTCGTCGCCACGGATCACGTGGGTGATGTCCATGTCGATGTCGTCGACGACCACGCAGAAGTTGTAGGTCGGCGTGCCATCGGGCCGGGCGATCACGAGGTCGTCCAGTTCGTCGTTGCGGATCTCGATGCGGCCCTTGACCTTGTCGTCCCAGACCACCACACCGTCCTGCGGGCTCTTGAAGCGCAGCACAGGCTGCACCCCCTCTGGCACCGGCGGCAACACCTTGCCGGGCTCGGGCCGCCAGGTGCCGTCGTAACGCGGCTTTTCCTTGTTGGCCATCTGGCGCTCGCGCAGCGCGTCAAGTTCGGCAACTCCCATGTAGCACGGGTAGACCAAGCCCTGCGCCTGCATCTGGGCGAGCACGTCCTTGTAGCGGGCGATGCGCTGCATCTGGTAGAACGGGCCTTCGTCGTGGTCCAGTCCCAGCCAGCGCATGCCCTCGATGATCACGTCGACGGCAGCCTGCGAGGAGCGCTCCAGGTCGGTGTCCTCGATGCGGAGCACGAACACGCCGCCGCTCGCGCGGGCAAACGCCCACGGATACAGCGCCGAACGGATGTTGCCCAGGTGGATGAAGCCCGTCGGAGACGGCGCGAAGCGGGTACGGACTGGAGTCGTTGGCATGTCAGGCATGGAAATCAGGCGGCTTCTGCGTTGGGCAGGGCAAGGCGCGAGCTGTCGGCGTCGTCCTCGTTGCCGCCCACGCGGCGCTCGTTGAGGCGGGCGATGTCGCCGTCGGAGATGTCGCCCGTGACGTAGACACCATCGAAGCACGACGCGTCGAAGCCATGGATGGCCGGGTTCAGCGAGCCGATGGCCTTCTTCATGCCGTCCACGTCCTGGTAGATCAGTGCATCGCAGCCGATGATGGCGCGGATCTCTTCGACGGTGCGGCCGTGCGCGACCAGTTCGTCCTTGGTGGGCATGTCGATGCCATAGACGTTGGGATAGCGCACCGGCGGCGCGGCGCTGGCCAGGTAGACCTTGCGGGCACCCGCATCGCGCGCCATCTGCACGATCTCGCGGCTGGTGGTGCCGCGCACGATCGAGTCGTCGACCAGCAGCACGTTGCGGTCCTTGAACTCGCTGGCGATGGCATTGAGCTTCTGGCGCACCGACTTCTTGCGAACGCCCTGCCCCGGCATGATGAAGGTACGGCCCACATAGCGGTTCTTCACGAAGCCTTCGCGGTACGGAATGCCCAACAGCTGCGCCAGTTGCATGGCACTGGGGCGGCTGGATTCGGGAATTGGGATCACCACGTCGACGCCACTCGGAGGCAGGGTCGACACCAGGCGCTTGGCCAATGCCTCCCCCAGGTTCAGCCGGGCCTGGTAGACCGAGATGCCGTCCATGACCGAATCGGGCCGCGCCAGGTAGACGTACTCGAAGATGCAGGGATTGAGCCGCGGCGACTCGGCGCACTGCTCGGCATGCACCTGGCCCTGCAGGTCGATGAACACCGCCTCGCCGGGCTGCACATTGCGCTCGAACTCGTGGCCCGTGCCTTCCAGCGTGACGGACTCGCTGGCCACCATGACGGTGTCGCCGCTGCGGCCGATCACGAGCGGACGGATGCCATGGGGGTCGCGAAACGCCAGCAGGCCGTAACCCGCGATCAGCGCAACCACGGCGTAGGAGCCGCGCACGCGCTTGTGGACGGCGCGCACCGCTGCGAACACGTCGGCGATCTTGAGCGGCACGCCGCGCGTGGCGCGCTCCAGTTCGTGCGCCAGCACGTTGAGCAGCACCTCGGAATCGCTCTCGGTGTTGGTGTGGCGGTGGTCGGTACTGAACAGCTCGGCCTTGAGCGCATGCGCGTTCGTGAGGTTGCCGTTGTGCACCAGAACGATGCCGAACGGCGCATTGACGTAGAAGGGCTGTGCCTCTTCCTCGCTATAGGCGTTGCCGGCCGTGGGATAGCGCGCCTGGCCCAGGCCGCAGTTGCCCGGCAGCGCGCGCATGTTGCGCGTGCGGAACACGTCGCGCACCATGCCCTTGGCCTTGTGCATGAAGAACTTGCGCTCCTGCTGCGTCACGATGCCGGCCGCATCCTGGCCACGGTGCTGCAGCAGCAGCAGCGCGTCATAGATCAGCTGGTTGACAGGGGCATTGCTGACGACGCCGACGATTCCGCACATGGTTGATCCCGCAGGTAAAAGGCGCGGCCAGGCTCAGGCCGCAAGACTCAGGGTAGATACTCGGCAAGCCCGCTCGGCAGGGCCTGCTTGAACGCATGCAGCACCGACACCGTGATGCCGGCCCCGTGGGACTCGCGCCACCAGGGCTCGCGCTGCAACGGCGTATTGGAGATGATGACGCCGGCCGCCAGAATCAAGATGGCGCCGCGCAACAGGCCGAACACCATGCCCAGCACACGGTCCACCGGCCGCAGGCCCACCGCCTGCACCAGCCGCTTGAACAGCGCCGCCAGCAGCCCGCAGGCGAATGCGCCCAGCACGAACACCAGCGCGAACGCGGCCACATAGCGCACCGTAGCCGTTGCACCGCCCATTGGCAAGTGCGGCGCCACATCGGGCGCCAGCCATTGCGCCAGCACGAAGGCGGCGATCCACCCCAGCACCGACAGCACCTCGAACACCAGCCCGCGCCAGGCCCCCAGCAGCAGGGAGCAGACCAGCACGGCCAACAGGATCCAGTCGAGGGTGGGCATGCACGGCGTCAGAGCGTGAGCACGGAGGCCGGCAGGCTCAGCGACTTGATGCGTTCTGCCGCCTTGTCGGCCTCGGCGCGTACGCCATAGGGGCCCACACGCACGCGGATGCGCGCGCCGTCCTTGGTCTGCACTTCCTGCGTATAGGTCTTGAGGCCGGCGCGCTCCAGGCGCTGGCGCGTCTCGCGCGCCTTGTCGGCATCGGCGAACGCACCCACCTGCACGACGAAGCGACCGGCCTGCTCGGCGCTGGCACTGGCCGGCGCCGCGGCGGGCGCCGCAGCCTTGCCTTCCAGCAGCGCGCGGGCGCGGGCGCCGCTGTCGGCGGCTGGCGCCGGCGTGGGGGCAGGCGTAGTAGCCTTGGCTTCGGCCTTTGGCTCTGCCTTGGGCTCATGCCTCGCTTCGCTCTTCGGCTCGGCCTTGGTCTCTGCCTTCGTCTCGGCCCGGGGTTCGACCTTGTGCTCTGCCCTGGGCTCCGCCTTCGTCTCGGCGCGTGCCGGCGGCGCCGCGGGCACCACCTCTTCCCTGGCATTCAGGCTGGCATCGGCCGACACCGTGCCCGGCGCAGCGCCGGGCGCGGCCTGCGCCACCTTGCCGCCTGCACCGGCACCCGGCATGGCGGCCTTGTCGCGGTCAGGAATCTCGATCGGGATATCGACCTGGATCGGCCGCGGCTGCGAGTCGAACAGCAACGGAAAACCCAGTACACCGACCAGCACGAGCACCGTCGCGCCGATCAGCCGATGGCGCGCGCGGCGGCGCATGTCGTCGATGGTTTCCGCTGGGCTGGCCGGCTGCTCGTCGCCCTTGGGGCCGCGTGCGCGGAACTTGAAAAAAGCCATGGAAATGAGTTCAGCTACCGAGGTGCTTGGCGTGCAGTTTGGGGAGGCCTTGCTCCAGCACGCCACCTACGGTCAGGAACGACCCGAAGACCAAGATTCTATCAGCGGGGTTCGCACTGGCCACGGCCGCCGCCAGCGCCGGGACGGGCCCGGCATGCGTGCTGGACTGGACGTCCTTGCGCGTGTTCAGCGCCTGCCAGCGCTGCTGTAGATCCACCGCGCGTGCCGCCCGCGCGCCCGGCAGGTCACAGAAGTACCAATGCTCGACGACCGGCGCCATGCGGCGCAGGATGCCGTCCAGGTCCTTGTCGGCCATGGCGCCGAAGACCGCATGCGTGTTGGGGAAAAAGCCCATCGCATCGAGGTTGGCCGCCAGCGCCGATGCCGCATGCGGGTTGTGCGCCACGTCCAGTACCAGCGTGGGCTGGCCCGGCACGATCTGGAAGCGCCCGGGCAGCTCGACCAGCGCCAGGCCGGCCCGCACGGCTTGCGCGGGGATCGGCAAGCGCTCGCGCACGGCCATCAGCGCGGCCAGCACACCGGCCGCGTTGAGCAACTGGTTGGCGCCGCGCAGCGCCGGGTAGGCCAGGCCGCTGTAGCGCTTGCCGCGCCCGGCCCAGGCCCACTGCTGCTGGTCGCCCGAGAAATTGAAGTCCACGCCGGACTGCCACAGGTCGGCGCCGATGGCCTGCGCATGCCTGGCGATGCTGGCCGGCGGCATCGGGTCGCTCACGATGGCCGGGCGGCCCGGCCGCAGGATGCCGGCCTTCTCGAAGCCGATGGATTCACGGTCCGGCCCCAGGAACTCCATGTGGTCCAGGTCGATGCTGGTGATCACGGCGCAGTCGGCGTCGATGACATTCACGGCGTCCAACCGGCCGCCCAGGCCCACCTCCAGCACCGCCAAATCCAGCTTGGCGTCGGCCATGCAGCCCAGGATGGCCAGCGTGGTGAATTCGAAGTAGCTCAGCGTGGTGTCGCCACGCGCAGCCTCCACGCGCGCGAACTGCGGCAGCAGATCGGCCTCGGCCACCGCCTCGCCCGCGATGCGGCAACGCTCCTCGAAGCGCACCAGGTGCGGCGAGGTGTAGACGCCGGTGCGCCAGCCGGCCTGGCCAGCGATGGATTCCAGCATGGCGCAGGTCGAGCCCTTGCCATTGGTGCCGGCGACCGTGATGACGGTGCATTCGAAGCGCAGCTGCATGCGCTCGGCCACCTGGCGCACGCGGTCCAGGCCGAGATCGATCGCGCGTGAATGCAGTTGCTCGCAGTGCGCGAGCCAGTCGGCGAGAGTTCGGACAAGGGTTTCCATAGGGCGCGGATTGTCGCAAACGCGTTCGCCATAATCGCGCGCCATGACCACCCTGTACGGCATTCCGAACTGCGACACCGTCAAGAAGGCGCGCACCTGGCTCGACGACCAGGGCATTGCCTACACCTTCCACGACTTCAAGAAGGCCGGCGTGCCGGCGCAGCTGGACACCTGGATCGCGCAGCTGGGCTGGGAAGCCGTGCTGAACCGCAAGGGCACAACCTGGCGCAAGCTCGATGCCGCGCAGCAGGCTGCCGTGCACGATGCCGCCAGCGCCGCGGCACTGCTGCGCGCGCAGCCCAGCGCGATCAAGCGCCCGGTCGTCGAATGGGACGACGGACCCGTGACCGTGGGCTTTGCGCCCGATGCCTGGGCCGCGCGCCGCAACTAGTTTTTTCACTCTGTCTTTTTGAGACCATGACCACCAGCAGCATCGCGGGCGTGACCGTCACGACCCAGGCCAATGTGTACTTCGACGGCAAATGCGTCAGCCACGGCATCACCTTTCCTGACGGCACCAAGAAGAGCGTGGGCGTGGTCCTGCCGGCCGAACTGACCTTCGGCACGGCCGCGCCCGAGATCATGGAATGCGTGGGCGGCGCCTGCGAATACCGCCTGGCCGGCACCGATGCCTGGGTCAAGTCCAGCGCGGGCGAGGAGTTCAGCGTGCCGGGCAACACGAAGTTCGACATCCGCGTGACGGCCGAGACCGGGCCGTACCACTACATCTGCCACTACGGCTGAGCAGCCTCAGACCACCACCGGCTCCGGCTCCAGCCGGATGCCGAAGCGCTCATAGACGCTGGTCTGGATCGCCCGCGCCAGCGTCATGACCTCGCCGCCCGTGGCAGGGTGTTCCGCCCCGCCGCGGTTCACGAGCACCAGCGCCTGCTTCTCGTAGACGCCCGCATTGCCCACGCTCTTGCCCTTCCAGCCGCAGGCATCGATGAGCCAGCCCGCGGCCAGCTTGATGCTGCCGTCGGCCATCGGGTAGTGCACCACGCGCGGGTCGCGGCCGATGATGTCGGCGCACTGCTCGGGTGTGACCGTGGGGTTCTTGAAGAAGCTGCCGGCGTTGCCGATCACCTGCGGGTCGGGCAGCTTGTGGCGGCGGATCTCGCAGACCCAGTCGAAGATCTGCTGGGCCGTGGGCGACCGGATGCCGGTCTCGGCCTGCTTGCGCTCCAGGTCCACATAGCCCAGCACCGGCTTCCAGGGCTTGGGCAGGCGCAGCCGCACGCGCGTGATGAGCGCGCGGCCCGCCAGGCCGAAGTCCGACAGCTCGGCCGCCGCATGCTTGAACACAGAGTCGCGGTAGCCGAAGGCGCATTGCGCGGCATCGAGCGTGAACGGCTTGCCCGTCGCCAGGTCGATGCCATCGAGCGATTCGAAACGGTCCTGCAACTCCACGCCGTACGCGCCGATGTTCTGCACCGGCGAGGCGCCCAACGTGCCCGGGATCAGCGCCAGGTTCTCCAGCCCCGGGCAGCCCTGTGCCAGCGTCCAGGCGACGAAGGCGTGCCAGTTCTCGCCGGCACCGGCCTCGACGATCCAGGCGCGGTCCGTCTCCTTGACCACGCGCCGCCCCATGATCTCGACCTTGAGCACCAGCGCGCGCACGTCGCCCGTCAGCACGATGTTGCTGCCGCCGCCGAGCACGAACTTCGGCGTGGCCGCCAGCGCTGGATCGGCCAGCACGGCGGCCACGTCGGCCTCGCACGCCACGCGCACCAGCGTCTGCGCGCGCGCCACGATGCCGAAGGCGTTGTAGGCCCGCAGAGGCACATTCATCTCGACTAACATCCCGGAATTGTCGCATCGCATGCCGGCCCTGGCGTCCGCGTCCACGGCCCGGCGCAACCTCCAGGAACACCAGCCATGCCTTCTTTCGACACCGTATGTGAAGCCGACCTCGTGAAGGTCCGCAACGCCGTGGACAACAGCGCCAAGGAAATCGGCACCCGCTTCGATTTCAAGGGCACCTCGGCCGCCATCGAGCTCAAGGACAAGGAGATCACCCTCATCGGCGACGCCGAATTCCAGCTCGACCAGATCGCCGACGTGCTGCGCAACAAGCTCACCAAGCAGGAGGTCGATGTGCGCTTCCTGGACATGGGCGACGTGCAGAAGATCGGCGGCGACAAGGTCAAGCGCGTGATCAAGGTGCGCAACGGCATCGAGGCCGAACTGGCCAAGAAACTGCAGCGCCTGGTCAAGGACAGCAAGCTCAAGGTGCAGGCCGCCATCCAGGGCGAGAGCGTGCGCGTGACCGGCGCCAAGCGCGACGACCTGCAGGCCGCCATGGCGCTGATCCGCAAGGACATCACCGACATCCCGCTGTCGTTCAACAACTTCAGGGACTGATGCGCGTGCGCCCGGCTCCGGCGCTGGCCGCCCTGCTGCTTGCGGCCTGGCTGGGCCAGGCGCTGGCCCAGCCGGCGGCGCCGTCTGTGGCGCTGACGGGCGTGCTGGGCCAGCGTGCCCTGCTGGTCGTGGACGGCGCCGGGCCGCGCAGCGTCGCCATCGGCGAGACCTGGCGCGGCGTCAAGCTGCTTGCGCTGCAGGGCGAGCAGGCCGAGCTGGACATCGGCGGGCACCGCACCAGCGTTCGCCTGGGTGGCTCGCCCGTCGCCATGGGCGCGCCGGCGGCCAACCGGCGTATCGTGCTGCAGGCCGACGGCCGCGGCCATTTCATGGGCCAGGGCCGCATCAATGGCCAGCTGGTGCAGTTCATGGTGGACACGGGCGCCAGCACCGTGGCGATGGACACCTCCGAGGCGGAACGCCTGGGGCTGGATTTCCGCAAGGGCCGGCAGGTGAGCATGGGCACCGCCAACGGCGCCACCCTGGTCTGGGTCGTCCGGCTGGCCTCGCTGCGCATCGGCGAGACCGAGCTCCGGGACATCGAAGCCGCCGTCCTGCCCCAGCCCATGCCTTACGTGCTGCTCGGCAACAACGTGCTGGCGCGGTTCCAGATGAGCCGCGGCCCGCAGCAGATGGTGCTGGAGCAGCGCTACTGACGGCCATGCAGCCCACCGCCATCCCCCACCCGCAGGATGCCGAATACGAGGACCTGCTGGGCCTGTGGTCCGAGCTGGAGGCAGGCCTGTCCACGCTCCTGCTGCGCCCGCGCCAGGCAGCCGAATTCCCGCGCAAGGTGCAGCAGTACGACCGCTGGATGCAGGACCTGCTGCAACACGACATGGACACCGGCCTGTACCTGCTGTACCAGCTCGCGGCCAACCGCACGCTGGGCTACAGCAGCGCGCATGCGCTGGTCTGCGGCGTGCTGTGCCATGTGCTGGCGGCCGAACTGGCGCTGCCGCAGGCCGAGCGCGACAGCCTCGTGGGCGCAGCACTGACCATGAACCTGTCGATGACGGCTCTGCAGAACCGCCTGGCCGAACAGTCCGAAGCGCCCAGCGCGGAGCAAAAGGAACAGATCGGCGCGCATGCGCAGACCGGCAGCATGCTGCTGGGCCGCCTCGGCGTGGACAACGTGGAATGGCTGCAGGTGGTCGCCCTGCACCATGAGGCCCTGCCCGGCGCCGCACTGGAGACGCTGGCGCCGGTGCAGCGGCTGGCCCGCATCCTGCAGGTGGTGGACCGCTACGCCGCCATGATCAGCCCGCGCAAGTCGCGCGCCGCGCGCAGCGTGATCGAGACCGTGCGCGCCATGCTGGGCCGCGGCGATGTTGCGCGCGAAGCGGCCGGCATGGCACTGGTGCGCGCCGTGGGCCTGTGCCCACCGGGCAGCTTCGTGCGGCTGGATTCGGGCGAGGTGGCCCTGGTGCTGCGCCGTGGCCGCCAGGCCAACCACCCGCTGGTGGCCACCGTGCTCGGCCGCAGCGGCGACAAGCTGCCTGCGCCCCGCCTGCACCGCATCGGCCACGGCGGCCCGGCGATCCAGTCGGCGCTGACGCCCGACCTGCTGCGCAACCGCGTGCGCATCAACCACCAGGCCCTGCTGCGCCAGGGCCTGCAGGCCGAGCGCGCGCACGCGGCCTGACGGCGCCCTACTTCTTCTTGCTGCCCAGGCGCGATTCGCGGCCCTGGGCCAGCCGGCCGATGTTCTCGCGGTGGCGCCAGAACAGCAGCAAGGCCATGGCGCCCAAGGACAGCGCGATGCGCTTGTCGGCATACCAGGCCAGGCCGTTGCCGAACAGGTAGTAGACCGGCGCGAAGATGGCCGCCACCAGCGACGCCAGCGACGAGTAGCGGAAGAAGAAGGCGATGATGACCCAGGTCAGTGCCGCGGCCAGGCCCAGCATCCAGTCCACGCCGAACAGCACGCCCAATGCCGTGGCCACGCCCTTGCCGCCCTGGAAGCGGAAGAACACCGGGTACAGGTGGCCCAGGAACGCCGCCAGGCCGACAAGCGCCACCGTGCCCTCCTGCAGCCCGAAGCGCTCGCCGTACCAGACCACCAGCGCCACCGGCAGCCAGCCCTTGAGCGCGTCGAGCAGCAAGGTGATGAGGGCCGCGGCCTTGCTGCCGGAGCGCAGCACATTGGTCGCGCCGGGGTTCTTGCTACCGTAGCTGCGCGGGTCCGACAGGCCCATGGCACGGCTGACGATCACGGCGAAGGACAAGGAGCCCAGCAGGTAGGCCGCCAGCGTGGCGAGGATGGAATTCATGGGATGCAAATGTCTCCGGCGAAAAGCGCGCGCATTGTGCCAGCGCCGCCCGCCATCGGGGCCTCAGAGCGGCAGGGCGCACTGCACCGGTGTGGCGCCGAGCAACTGCACGCAGACCTGTGGATCGATGCCCACCAGGAAGCCGCGCCGCCCGCCGTTGATGGCAATGCGCGGCAGGGCCAGGACGGTCTCCTCGATGTAGACCGGCATGCGCCGCCTGGTGCCGAACGGCGAGGTGCCGCCGACCAGGTAGCCGCTGTGCCGGTTGGCCACCTCGGGCGCACACGCATCGACCGACTTGGCGCCGATCTGGCGCGCCAGGTTCTTGGTGGAGACCTTGCGGTTGCCATGCATCAGCACCAGCAGCGGCTTGGCGTCCTGGTCCTGCATCACGAGTGTCTTGACGACGGTGAACGGATCCAGGCCCAGCACCTCGGCGCTGTGCTGGGCGCCGCCGTGCTCCAGGTAGGCGTACGGGTGCTCGGTGAACGCCACCTTGTGGGCGCGCAGCAGCTGCGTGGCCGGCGTCTCGGAGACGTGCTGCTTGGCCATGCGGCTACTGGGCGGGATCGCCCAATTCCAGGTGCAGCGCGTCCAGCGCCGCCAGGATCTCGGGCGACAGTTCGGTGGCGAAGGCGGCCACGTCTTCTTCGAGCTGCGCCACGCTGGTCACGCCCAGGATCGTGCTGGCCACCTGCCACTTGGCTGCACAGAACGCCAGCGCCAGCTGCGTGGGCGTGAGGCCATGTTCGCGCGCCAGCGCGTTGTAGCGGCGCGCGGCGGCCAGCGCCGCGTCGCGGCCCCACCGGCCCGAGCGCACCGAGGCATAGCGGGCGATACGGGCCTCGCCCGGGGCGTCCGGGCCGCTGGTGCCGCCCGCGTCGTACTTGCCGGTCAGCAGGCCGAAGCCCAGCGGCGAGTAGGCCAAGAGGCCCACGTCCAGCCGGTGCAGGGTTTCGTCCAGTGCGTGTTCCACGCTGCGGTTGATCAGGCAGTAGGCGTTCTGCACCGAGGCCACGCGCGCCAGGCCATGGCTTTCTGCCAGGCGCACGAACTCGTGCACGCCGTAGGGCGTTTCATTGGACAGGCCGATGGCGCGCACCTTGCCCGCGCGCACCAGGCTGTCGAGCGCGCGCAGCTGCTCCTCGATGTCGGGCGTGGGCTTGTCCAGCGCCGGGTCGAAGTAGCGCGCGCCGAAGGCCGGCAGGTTGCGCGCCGGCCAGTGGATCTGGTAGAGGTCGATCACATCGGTGCGCAGGCGCTGCAAGCTCGCCTCGCACGATTCCACGATGTCGCTGGCCTTGAACTCGGCCCGGCCCTGGCGGATCCATGGCATGCCGCGCGGCGGGCCGGCCGCCTTGGTCGCCAGCAGCACACGCTGGCGCGCGCCCGGACGGGCCGCGAACCAGTCGCCGATGATGGTCTCGGTGGCGCCGTAGGTCTCGGCGCGCGCCGGCACGGCGTACATCTCGGCCGTGTCGATGAAGTTGATGCCCAGTGCGAGCGATCGGTCCAGGATGGCGTGCGCGGTGGCGCTGTCGACCTGCTCGCCGAAGGTCATGGTGCCCAGGCAGAGCGGCGTCACGTGCAGGCCACTGCGGCCCAGGGGAACAGTGTGCATGGAAGAGCTTGTCGGTACGGCAAAAAGAAGCGCGGGAGTGTCGCAGCTTTCGTGTCGCGCGGCTGACCGCTCCCGGGCCGACGGCTGCCCTACCATCGCCGCCCATGTACCAGCCCCTCCGCCCCTCGCGCAGCGAACACATTGCCCTGCGCACGCTGCGCGCCCATGTCCGCCTGTGGGGCGAACCCGCCCCTGGCCGCGTGCCGCTGGTGCTGGTCCACGGCTGGATGGACGTCTCGGCGTCCTGGCAGTTCGTGGTCGACGCGCTGGCGCGCGAGCACTTCGTGATCGCACCCGACTGGCGCGGCTACGGCCTGACCGAAGCCGCGCCGGTCGACAGCTACTGCTTCGCCGACTACCTGGGCGACCTGGACTTCCTGCTCGACCACTACGCCGGCGACCAGCCCGTGAACCTGGTCGGCCACAGCATGGGCGGCAACGTGGCCATGATGTACACGGGCGTGCGGCCGGCCCGCATCCGCCGGCTCGTGAACCTGGAAGGCTTCGGCTCGCCCGAGCACCGCGCGGACGAGGCGCCCAGCCGCTACGCGCGCTGGATGGACGAGCTCAAGCAGTTCCACCGTGGCGACATGGCGCTCGCGCCGTACGACAGTGCCGACGGCGTGGCCCGCCGCCTCATGCGGACCAACCGCCGGCTGCCGCAGGACAAGGCCGACTGGCTGGCGCGCGAATGGGCGCACGCAACGCCGCGCGCCGATGGCAGCCTGGAGTGGCGCATCCGTGGCGACGCCGCGCACAAGACCATCTTCGCCCAGGCCATGCGCGTGGACGAGGTGCTGGCGCTGTACCGCGCGATCACGGCGCCGGTGTTGGCGGTGGAGGCGTCCGACGACAGCCTGTCGCAATGGTGGAAGGGCCGCTACACGCTGGCCGACTACCACGAGCGGCTGCGCGAGATCGCCGACTGCACCGTGCTGCGCATCGACGACGCCGGCCACATGCTGCAGCACGACCAGCCGCTGGCGGTGGCACGGGCCATCGAGAAGTTCATCGCTTGAGCGAATATTGCGCAGGGCTGTTGCAGCCAGCGCGCAATTGCCGTCCAATGCCATCCGGGAAATCCCGGAGACCCGCATGAAACTCAGCCTCAAGCTTCCGCTTGCCTTCCTCGCCGCCCTGGCCGCCTTGCTGTGTGCCGCACTGTTCGGCATGTACCAGCTCAACCAGGGCTTGGGCACCTACGAGACCACGGTGCGCGCGCACACGGCGCAGGAGCGCGATGTCAGCGGCCTGCTGAACGACTTCAAGACCCAGGTGCAGGAGTGGAAGAACGTGCTGCTGCGCGGCAAGGACCCGCAGCAGCGCGCGCGCTACTGGGCCGCATTCCAGCAGAAGGAAGCCGTCATCGCGCGCGATGCGGGCCTGCTCGCCGCCGCCCTGGGCACCAGCGAAGCGGGTGCGCTGGTCGCGCGGTTTCGGGCGGCCCATGCGGCCATGGGCGAGGGCTATCGCAAGGGCTATGCCGCGTTCGAGGCGGCCGGATTCGACGCCAGCGCAGGCGACAAGGCTGTGCAGGGCATGGACCGCGAGCCCGCGCAACTGCTCGACCAGGCCGGCGAGAAAATCGCCGCCGCGAGCCAGGCCATCGCCACGGCGGCGGCCGAGCAGTCGCGCCGCGCACTGGGCATCAGCCTGGCCACGATGCTGGTGGTCTGTGTGCTGGCCACCGTGGGGGCCATCCTGTTCAGCCGCTCCGTCGTGCGCCCGCTGGACCGGGCCGTGGCCGTGTCGCGCGCCGTCGCGGCCGGCGACCTGACCGCCGCCGCCCAGGTGCTGGGCAAGGACGAGGTGGCCCAACTGCTGAACGCGCTGCACGCCATGCAGGGCGCGCTCTCCACCGTGGTGGCCAATGTGCGCGAGAACGCCGAGGGCGTGGCCACGGCCAGCGCCGAGATCGCGCTGGGCAACAACGACCTGTCGTCGCGCACCGAGCAGCAGGCCTCGGCCCTGGAGCAGACGGCGGCCTCCATGGAAGAACTCGGCGCCACCGTGCGCCAGAACGCCGACAACGCGCGCAGCGCGAACGGCCTGTCGCAGGAGGCCTCGCGCATCGCCGCCGAGGGTGGCGCCGCGGTGGGCCGTGTGGTGCAGACCATGCAGGGCATCGCCGACGCCTCGCGCCGCATCGCCGACATCACCGGCACCATCGACGGCATCGCCTTCCAGACCAACATCCTCGCGCTGAACGCCGCCGTGGAAGCGGCCAGGGCCGGCGAGCAGGGCCGCGGCTTCGCGGTGGTGGCCAGCGAAGTGCGCCACCTGGCCCAGCGCAGCGCCGAGGCGGCGCGCGAGATCAAGGCGTTGATCGGCGCCAGCGCCGCCCGCGTGGCGGAAGGCTCGGCCCAGGTGGACGCGGCCGGCGCCACCATGCAGCAGGTGGTGGCCGCCATCCAGCGTGTGACCGACCTCATGGGCGAGATCAGCGACGCCAGCCAGGAGCAGAGTTCCGGGGTGACCCAGATCGGCGAGGCGGTGACGCAGATGGACCATGCCACCCAGCAGAACGCCGCCCTCGTCGAGCAGAGCGCCGCCGCGGCCAGCAGCCTCAAGTCGCAGGCCCACGACCTGGTCCAGGCCGTGGCCGTGTTCCGGCTCGGCAGCGGCCAGCCGCGCCTTGTGCACGCGCTGCCCGCAGTGGCCTGAGCCCCTGCCCTCCCCGGCCGCCGCAGGGCCACGGCGGGCCGGCGGATGCGCATGAGAAAATCGCACGTTTTGCCGCAAGGCACCACCCGATAAGCGAGAACACCATGGACGCAGAACACATCAACCAGATCGGCACCCAACTGACGGACCTGGCCGCAAGGACCCAGGAACTACGGGGGTATCTTTGACGCCGATGCCAAAGCCGAACGCCTGAGGACCGTCAACGCCGCGCTGGAAGACCCCGCGGTCTGGAACGAGCCCAAGAAAGCGCAGGAGCTCTCCAAGGAGAAAAAGGCGCTGGAAGACGTCGTCATGACGCTGGAGCGCCTGGCGCGCGAGCTGTCCGACAACACCGAGCTCTACGAGATGAGCAAGGACGACGGCGACGAGGCGGGCCTGGCCACCATCGAGGCCGAAGGCGCCAAGCTGGCGGCCGAGGTCGAGGCCCTGGAGTTCCGCCGCATGTTCAGCAACCCGGCCGACCCGCTGAACTGCTTCGTCGACATCCAGGCCGGCGCCGGCGGCACCGAGGCCTGCGACTGGGCCAGCATGCTGCTGCGCCAGTACCTCAAGTACGCCGAGCGCAAGGGCTTCAAGACCACGGTGGAAGACGAGTCGCCTGGCGACACGGCCGGCATCAAGGGCGCCACGATCAAGATCGAGGGGGAGTACGCGTTCGGCCTGCTGCGCACCGAGACCGGCGTGCACCGCCTGGTGCGCAAGTCGCCGTTCGACAGCTCGGGCGGGCGCCACACCAGCTTCGCCAGCATCTTCGTCTACCCGGAGATCGACGACTCCATCGAGATCGAGATCAACCCGGCCGACGTGCGCACCGACACCTTCCGCGCTTCCGGCGCCGGCGGCCAGCACATCAACAAGACCGACTCGGCCGTGCGGCTCACGCACATCCCGACCGGCATCGTGGTGCAGTGCCAGGATGGCCGCAGCCAGCACAGCAACCGCGACGTGGCCTGGAAGCGCCTGCGCTCGCGCCTGTACGACCACGAGATGCGCAAGCGCCAGGAAGAGCAGCAAAAGCTCGAGGACAGCAAGACCGACGTGGGCTGGGGCCACCAGATCCGCAGCTACGTGCTGGACAACAGCCGCATCAAGGACCTGCGCACCAACGTCGAGATCTCGGCCACGCAGAAGGTGCTGGACGGCGACCTGGACGCCTTCATCGAAGCGTCGCTCAAGCAGGGCATCTGAGGATGAAGACCGAAGCCCTGATCTTCGACATGGACGGCACCATGGTCGATTCCATGCCCTGGCATGCCAAATCCTGGGTGGCGTTCTGCCGCCGGCACGGCATCCAGATGGAAGCTGCCGAGATCCTCGCGCGCACCACCGGCCGCACCGGCGTGGAGTGCATGGCCGAGGTCTTCGGCCGCCCGCTGGGCGAGGCCGAGGCGCTGGCCTTCGTGCACGAGAAGGAGCAGATCTACCGCGACCTGTTCAGGGCGGAGTTCCGCGAGATCGCCGGCTTTGCCGCGTTCGCGCGGCAGGCCGCGGCGCGCGGACTCAAGCTGGCCGTGGGCACGGCCGGCGACAGGCACAACATCGCCTTCGTGATGTCGCGCCTGGGCATGGATCCCCCGCCGCTGGCCATCGTCGGCGGCGACGAGGGCCTGTCCGGCAAACCCACCCCTGCCATCTTCCTGGAAGCGGCGCGCCGCATCGGCGTGGCGCCCGAGCGCTGCATCGTGTTCGAGGACGCACCCTTCGGCATCGAGGCCGCCCGCCGTGGCGGCATGCGCGCCGTGGCCGTGTGCAGCACCCACAGCGCCGAAGAACTCGCCGGCCCGCATGTGATCGCGGCCGTGCGCACCTACGACGAACTCGCCCATTCGAAATTTCTGGAGATGCTCGATGTTGCAATTGCGTGATGCGCAGAGCCAGCCCGTGGCGATCCGCCGCGGGGACTACCAGGCACCGGCGTTCTGGATCGACACGGTCGACCTCTGCTTCGACCTGGACCCGGCCAAGACCCGGGTGCTCAACAAGATGGTGCTGCGCCGCAACCCCGAGGTGCCGGCCCAGGCGCTGCGGCTGGACGGGGAAGAGCTGAACCTTGCCCGCGTGCTGGTCAACGGCCAGGGGACCTCGTTCCGCATCGAGGGCGGCCAGCTGGTGCTGGAGAACCTGCCGGCGGCCGAGGAAGGCGCCTTCGCGCTGGAGATCTTCACCACCTGCGCGCCGGCCAAGAACACCAAGCTGATGGGCCTGTACGTCAGCAACGGCTCGTTCTTCACGCAGTGCGAGGCCGAGGGCTTTCGCCGCATCACCTACTTCCTGGACCGTCCCGACGTGATGGCCAGCTACACGGTGACCCTGCGTGCCGACAAGACGCTCTACCCGGTGCTGCTGTCCAACGGCAACCTGGTCGAGCACGGCCCGCTCGAAGGCACCGGCAACGAGAACCGCCACTTCGCCAAGTGGGTCGATCCGCACAAGAAGCCCAGCTACCTGTTCGCGCTGGTGGCCGGCAAGCTCGTGGCGCGCGAGCAGCGCATCCGCTCGCGCCTGGGCGGCGACCATTTGCTGCAGGTCTACGTGCGCCCCGGCGACCTGGACAAGACCGAGCACGCCATGCAGTCGCTGATGGCCTCGGTGGCCTGGGACGAGGCCCGCTTCAGCCTGCCGCTGGACCTGGAACGCTTCATGATCGTGGCGACCAGCGACTTCAACATGGGGGCCATGGAGAACAAGGGCCTCAACATCTTCAACACCAAGTACGTGCTGGCCAGCCAGGCCACGGCGACCGACGTGGACTTCGCCAACATCGAATCGGTGGTGGGCCACGAGTACTTCCACAACTGGACCGGCAACCGCGTGACCTGCCGCGACTGGTTCCAGCTGTCGCTCAAGGAAGGCCTGACGGTGTTCCGCGACCAGGAGTTCAGCCAGGACCTGTGCGCCGAGCCCTCGGCCCGCGCCGTCAAGCGCATCGAGGACGTGCGCGTGCTGCGCACCGCCCAGTTCCCCGAGGATGCCGGCCCGATGGCGCATCCGGTGCGGCCGGACAGCTACGTGGAGATCAACAACTTCTACACCGTCACGGTCTACGAAAAGGGCGCCGAGGTCGTGCGCATGATGCAGACCCTGGTGGGACGCGACGGTTTTGCCGCCGGCATGAAGCTGTACTTCGAACGCCACGACGGCCAGGCCGTGACCTGCGACGACTTCGCCCAGGCCATTGCCGATGCCAATCCCGGCTCCGAACTCGCACGCCTGCTGCCGCAGTTCAAGCGCTGGTACAGCCAGGCCGGCACGCCACGCGTGCAGGCCAAGGGCCGGTACGACGCCGCCGCGGGCCGCTACACGCTCACGCTCGCGCAGAGCTGCGCGCCCACGCCGGGCCAGGCACTCAAGGAGCCCTTCGTGGTCCCGGTCGCGCTGGGCCTGCTGGGTGCCGACGGCCAGGAGCTGTCCACGCAGCAGCCCGCACTGTTCGTGATGACCGAGGCGCAGCACGAGATCGTGTTCGACGGCTTGTCCGCCGAGCCCGTGCCTTCGCTGCTGCGCGGCTTCTCGGCCCCCGTGATCCTGGACATCGACTACACCGACGCCCAACTGCTGGCCCTGCTCGCGCACGACAGCGATCCGTTCAACCGCTGGGAAGCCGGCCAGCGTCTGGCCTTGCGCCGTGCGCTGAAGGCCATCGCGGACGACGGCTCCGCCGCCGCCCAGCCGGTGCTGGACGCCGCCTTCCTCGACGCCATGCGCGAGGTGCTGCGCCACCCCACGCTGGACGCGGCCTTCAAGGAGCTGGTGCTGACGCTGCCGTCCGAGACCTACCTGGCCGAACAGCTGGACGTGGTCGACCCGCAACGCATCCACGCCGTGCGCGAAGCCATGCGCGCGCAGCTGGCCACGGCCTTGTTCGACGACTGGCAGTGGGCCTACGAGGAACACCGCGACAACGGCGCCTACCAGCCCGACCCGCGCTCATCGGGCCGGCGCGCGCTGGCCGGCCTGGCGCTGGCCCAGCTGTGCCTGGCCGCGCGGTCCAGTGGCGACACGGTCTGGCCAGGCAAGGCCTACCAGCGCTTCAAGGACGCCGGCAACATGACCGACCGCTTCAACGCGCTGTCGGCCCTGGTGGCCAGCGCCCACGCGCTCGCCACGCCGGCCCTGGAGCGCTTCCACGCGCTGTTCAAGGACGAGGCCCTGGTGCTGGACAAATGGTTCGCGCTGCAGGCCGGGAGCCCCGACCGCAACGGCAACGTGCTGCCGGCCGTCAAGCAGCTCATGAAGCATGCCGACTTCAACCTGCGCAACCCCAACCGCGCGCGCAGCGTGATCTTCAGCTACTGCAATGCCAACCCGGGCGGCTTCCACCGCACGGACGCGGCCGGCTACGTGTTCTGGGCCGACCGCGTGATCGAGCTCGACGGCATCAATCCGCAGGTCGCCGCCCGCCTGGCGCGCGCGCTGGACCGCTGGAAGAAGCTCGCCGAGCCCTACCGCACGGCCGCCCGCGAAGCGCTGGCCCGCGTGGCCGCCAAGGCCGACCTGTCCAACGACGTGCGCGAGGTCGTGACCCGCGCACTGGACTAGATGGCCTCCGGCTTTTCACTCCCTTCGGTCGTGCAACTCCACCCCCGAGGTGGAGGCGCGGCCGGCTTGGGGCGGCCCGGCGCCCGGCCGCATCTCATCACCCACTTCAAAGGAATCCCATGACCCAGAAAGTCTCACTGACCCGCTACCTGGTCGAGCAGCAGCGCGTCGACGGCCTGATCCCGGCCCAGCTGCGCCTGCTGCTGGAAGTGGTCGCCCGCGCCTGCAAGCGCATCAGCTTCGCCGTCAACAAGGGCGAGCTCGGCGACGTGATGGGCGCTGCCGAGACGCAGAACGTGCAGGGCGAGGTGCAGAAGAAGCTCGACATCATCGCCAACGAGGTGCTGATCGAGGCCAACGAATGGGGCGGCCACCTGGCCGCCATGGCCTCCGAGGAGATGGAAGGCATCTACGTGGTGCCCAACCGCTACCCGCAGGGCGAATACCTGCTGCTGTTCGATCCCCTGGACGGCTCGTCCAACATCGACGTGAACGTCAGCATCGGCACCATCTTCAGCGTGCTCAAGAAGCCCGACGACCATCCCGGCGTGCAGGAAGCCGACTTCCTGCAAGCCGGCGCCAAGCAGGTCGCGGCCGGCTACTGCATCTATGGCCCACAGACCACGCTGGTGCTGACGGTGGGCGATGGCGTGGCCATGTTCACGCTGGACCGCGAGCAAGGATCCTTCGTGCTGACGCAGGAGAACCTGCGCGTCCCGGAGGACACCAAGGAGTTCGCGATCAACATGAGCAACATGCGCCACTGGGACGCTCCCGTGAAGCGCTACATCGACGAATGCCTGGCCGGCAAGGATGGCCCGCGCGGCAAGGACTTCAACATGCGCTGGATCGCCAGCATGGTGGCCGACGTGCACCGCATCCTGATGCGCGGCGGCGTCTTCATGTACCCCTGGGACAAGCGCGAGCCCGAGAAGCCGGGCAAGCTGCGCCTGATGTACGAGGCCAACCCCATGAGCTGGCTGGTCGAGCAGGCCGGCGGCGCCGCGACCAACGGCAAGGAGCGCATCCTCGACATCGAGCCGACCAAGCTGCACCAGCGCGTGAGCGTGATCCTGGGTTCGAAGAACGAAGTCGAGCGCGTGACCGGCTACCACGCCGAAAAATGACGCTATAATCGCGGGCTACGCCGGTGTAGCTCAGTCGGTAGAGCAGCTCATTCGTAATGAGAAGGTCGAGGGTTCGATTCCTTTCTCCGGCACCAGAAAATCAAAGGGTTAGGTCTCACAAGGACCTAGCCCTTTGTGCTTTCTGCGCCACCGATGGCAGGTGTAGCCACTTGCTCGGGGCCACATCGGCCACCTGCGCCCACCGGCAGTCCGAATCGCCTGTTTTTCGGGCACCGCGGTGCAGGCCGCGCCAGTCAACGATCCCCGCAGTTGCCCTATCGGTTGTCCACAGGGTTGCCCACGTGTGACAGGCACAAGTCGGAAGACACCAACGGCCAGGCAGCTCAAGGACGGCGTTTCATGGCCGCCCGCGTCGGGCGGATGGGCCGCAGTTGCCGACATCGACGTTGCCGAGCAAGGTCCAAGCGCACGTGTGGCTTGCGTACCGACTGCCTCCCGTCCTACTGCCCCGCACCGCACGGCTTCTTAGGCTGGTGGGGTTCCCAACGGCGCCACGTTCGGTGCAGCGGATCACATCAAAAAGGAAGCGAAATGAAGAAGCTGATTTTGGCAACGGGCTTGGTTCTGGCCCAGGCGGCAAGCATGCAGGCGTTCGCACAGAGCGACACGGGAGGCTCCAAGAGCGCGCCGACCCCTTCGGCGCAGGCCAACGGAGAAAAGGGCACGGCACCGGCAGGCCCCAAGGCCGGCATGGCCGGCACCGATGCGCCCGGCATGGCCCCCAAGAGCGGCCCAGCCCCGAGCGGCAAGGCACCCGCGCCGACGACCGAGTCGATGGGCGAGAAGGCGCGCATGCCGGCTGAGCGCAAACCTTCAACCGGTTCTACCGATGCCGCAGGACGCGGCACGGCGGCAGAGCGCAAGGCTGCTCCTACGCCGTCTGCGGAAGCCAATGGCGAGAAGGCCGACAAGAAGGGTGGCGTGGGCGAAATGAAGCCGTCCGCGCCCGCCAAGTGATCTGATCCGCCGAGCTGGTCAAACGCCCTGGGGCGTTTCCAGCGTCCGTAGGCTCGGTCCATGCCCCCGCCGCAACGGCCGGGCTGCGGCGCTCGAGAACATCGCCGCTCGACCGGCGCACCGCCCGTAGGCGATGGCCCGGTCACTGGAACGCGTTATTGCGACTTGCCGCCCGTCTGCTTGTTCGGGTTGTCGCCCTGGGTGGCGCCGGGTGGGTGCCCCTTCTGACCCTGCTGATCCTGCTGGCCTGCCTTGTTCCCGCCAGCCTGTTGCTGCTGGTCCTGGGGCTTGCCGCCCTGGCCTTGTTGACCGCCCTGGTTCGGTTGGGCCTGTGTCTGCTGTGCAGACTTGTCCTGGTTGGTGCCGCCGGTGGTCTGGTTGGGTTGATTCGCCATCTACGTCTCCTTGGATTGCCGAGCAACATGCTCGACCTCCAAGCTACGCCGACGCCCAGCCCGGTGGGTGATCGAAGGGCGCGCCGCAGCGTAGGAAAAGCGCTGCTGGCCGTGGAAGCCAACGGCAAGCACAACCCTCCAGAAACGACAAAGCCGCCCGCAGGCGGCTCGTCAAAGGGCGTGCTGACCGATCAGACTTCGCCGCCCACTTGCTGGCCATGCTGCACGGCGTAGACGGCCTGGGCGCGCACAGCGTCGCGGCTCAGCGTGCTTTTGGCGGTGGACACGGCGCCAACGTCGGCACCCTCGCCCAGTTCAGGCATCGTGCCGTTGCGCTCGGCCTGCAGCACTTCGGCGCGCACGGCTTCACGGCTCAGGCCGCTCACGGTGGTGGAGACCTGCGGCACGTAGCCGACTTCACCGCCAACGAAGTCGGCTGCAAAGCTGGGAGCTGCGGCGAAGCCGGCGGCGGCGATCAGTGCGGAAGCGAAGAACTTGTTCATGATGGATTCCTTTCGAGGCGATGGGGAAGCAACTTCTCATTCGGCGGGGTGGACACCATGTCTGCCCCGTCTCGATGAGTCGTTCTGTGTGCGTCTCATCGATGGCTCGATTGTGGAAGTCGCAGTCGAAAAGAAAAACCGGGCGCGGGAGAACGGACCGTTTCCCCGGTCGCAACAAAGCTGCGGCATTGGCTGACACGGCATGGCGATCTGCCACGCCGCCAGCGCCGCCGCAGGGGCACGCCCCGCCCCGCCCTGCCACGCCCCGAAGCGTGCGCCGCGGCTCAGCCTGCAGCCTGCGCCGCGTCGATGAAAGCGCGCACCGGCGCCAGCTGCGACGGCACGTTGAGCGCCGGCGCATGCCCGCAGCCGGGCACCTCGATCACCTGCAAGCGTCCCGCTGCACCGGGGCCGCGGCCGCGCATGGCCGCCACCGTCTCCGGCAGCACCAGGTCGGACTGCGCCCCGCGCAGGCACAGCACTGGCGCCTGGATGGCGTCGTAGGCGTCCCACAGCAGGTAGTCGTCGGGGTGGTCGACGAACTGGCCGACCATGGCCGGGTCGTAGTGCGGCGTCACGCGGCCGTCGGGCAGGCGCCGCGTGGACGTCTCGGTCAGCCGGCGCCACTGCGCATCGCCGAGCCAGCCGTAGGGCGCGTAGGCCTGGCGGAAGAAGGCTTCGAGTTCGGTCACCGTCGCGAACGCGGGCGGCTGGCCGGCATAGGCGCGGATGCGCGCGATGGCCGCATCGGCCAGTTGCGGCGCGTTGTCGTTGAGCACCAGGCTCTGCACGCGCGCGCGCATGCCCGGCACGACGAGCCCGCCCGCGCAGGCCATGCCGATGGCGCCGCCCATCGAGGTGCCGACCCAGTGCGCGCGCGCGATGCCCAGCGCGTCGAGCAGCGCCTCGGCCAGCCGCGCGTAGAAGGCGATGCAGTACTCCTCGCGCGGCACCGGGCTCCACTGGCTCAGTCCGCGCCCGATGGTGTCGGGGCAGACCACGCGGTAGCGGTCGGCCAGGTGCGCGGCCAGCTCGTCCATGTCGCGGCCGGTGCGCGCCAGGCCGTGCCAGGCGATCACCGCCGGCGCGTCGGGCGCGCCCCAGGCGGTGTAGTGGATCTCGCGGCCGGCGCAGACCACGTAGTGCGAGCTGGGGGTCATGGACAAACTCAGTCGGGGATGGTCAGCACGCCGGCGGCGTAGTCGATGCGGTTGGCTGCGGCGGGTGCGGCGGCGATGGCGGGCACGTTGGCCGCCGTGATGGCCGGCGCGGCGCCCGGCGTGCCGCCGCGCGGCACCGTCCGCACGACCTGGCTCGGCGGCAGCGCCGTGCCGCTCTTGAGGTTCGCCCACACCGCGTCCAGCGCGTGGTTCAGGTACACGTGCAGCGGGATGTAGCGGCTGTCGTAGCCGGGCAGGATGGTCGGCAGGCCGATGAAGCTGTCGAAGTGCTGCGCGTTGGTCACCTCGATGTAGCTGAGCCTGCTGCTCGCACCCTCGACACGCTTGTTCAGCGCGGCATAGGGACGCGAGGTGTGCGAGACCGGCAGCAGCGCGTCGTCGCGGCCGTGCACGATCACGGCGGGCTTGCCGCGCAGGTTGCCGTTGCGGCGGGTTTCGTCCACGCCGGTCTTCAGGCGCTGCGCCCAGGCGCCGTTGCCCTCGACCAGGTCGCGCAGGCACAGCGCGCCGTCCAGGTTCATGTCGAAGGCGCCCGTGGACGGCGAGCGCGACAGCAGGTCGCGTGCCGCGCCGCCCGGATTGTTCTCGTTGAGCAACTGCACGTTGCTGGCCGGCGGCACGCCATTGCCGGTGGCAAACATGCCGGCCAGCGACGTGGCGTCCAGCGCCTGGGGCACGCCCAGCGCGCTCGTGGCCCCGTAGCCGTAGCCACACAGCCGCTCCTGCACACCTGCACGCGCCAGGCCGTTCGCAAAGGTCACGGCCACAGCCGGCGCCACCTCGAAGGCCGCCAGCGAGGGATGCAGCACCTGGGCCTCCGCCTCCCAGCCGTAAGCGCGCAGCTTGGCCAGCGCCTCCTCGGCCTGGGCCGTGGTTCCAGTGCCCGTCAGCAGGCCCTTGGCCTTGAGTGAAGCGCAGCGCGGCGGCGCCACCGTGGCGAACGCCGCGGCGTAGGCCGCCTGGTAGGGCGCCCCGGCCAGACTGGGCGCCAGCGCGGCGCAGGTCTGGAACACGTGCGCATAGGTCGTGAAATCGATCAGCGTCCTTGCGCTGACGGGCACGGCCGTGGCGCCGCGCCGGATGCTCACGCCCGGGTCGGCCGGCAGTTCCACGGCCGGCTCGGACACGGCCACCGCGTCGATCCAGCCCTCGTCGTCGAGCTCGGCCGCGGCCAAAGCCGCGCCGCCGCCGTTGGAGATGCTGGACGCGATCACCAGCGTGTTGCCGCGCACGAAGGTCTGCAGCCGCGTGCCGTCGGCCGCGCGCTCGCCCAGGCGCTCGTTGAGCACGTAGAACGCGAACTGCACGGCCTGCAGCGTGGAGCGGCCCCAGTCCTTCTCGGGGTTCTGCTGCGAGTGCGCATGCTTGAACGCGAAACGGTTGGGCGTGGCCGCGTTGTAGGCGGCGCGCTGGCTGTCCGTCAGCGCGGCGCGGAAGGCCGCCGCCGTACCCGCCGCGGACGCGGCAGCGCGCGTGCCGTCGATCAGCGGCACGGTGTCGTTCTGCAGGTCGTGCGGCGCTGCGCCCGTGCCCTTGTCGGTGTAGGCCACGGCGCAGCCGCGCTTGAGCGCCCATTCGCCGGCCGAGATCGCACCGTAGACGCCGCGCGAGCCCGACGAGGTGGCCGTCACGATGCAGGCTTGCTTGGCATCGAAGCTGTTGGGCACCTGCACCATCAGGGTCACGTTGCGCCGGCCGCTGCCGTCGTCGCTGAAGGCGATGTACTCGCCGCCGGCCACCTTGCCCTCGCCCAGCGAGGCCGTGCCGTCCAGCGCCACGTTGGGGCCGTAGAGCACGCCGTAGCCGCCGGCAGCGGTCATGTCCAGCAGCGCGCGGTAGTTGTTGTAGATGGCATTGCGGCGCAACTCGGCCGCGGTGGGCGCGGCAGCGTTGGCATAGCCCGGCGCGGCACCGGCCAGGCCCGTCTTGCCCAGGCCCGCCGTGAGCAGGTCGTCCCGGCTGCCGTCGTATTCCAGCATCGTCACCGTGCCGACGAAATCGGGCTTGGCGTTGGCCTTGGGGCCATCGTCGCCGCAGCCCGCCAGCATGGCCGCCGCCGCCAGCGCAAGGGCACAGAGCGGCGTTGGCCGCGGGTTCTCGCATCGCATGGTCTGTCTCCTCGTCGTTGAAAGAAATCAGCGCCGTGCCAACGCGCGCGCCCGCAGGCGCCCGACGATGCCGGTCGGAAAGTGGTAGACCGAGAGCACGAACAGCAGGCCCAGCCAGAGCAGCCAGCGGTCCGGCGTGAACACGGCCGCCAGCCAGGGCACGCCGGCCACGGCCTCGTTCGCCAGGCGCAGAAGGTCCTGCAGGTAGCTCTGCGCCACCACGAACAGCGTGGCGCCGATGGCCGCGCCGTAGACGGTGCCCATGCCGCCGATCACCACGATGAGCAGGATGTCGACCATGATCTCGAACGACAGCGAGGTGTCCGGCCCGTTGTAGCGCAGCCAGATGGCCAGCATGGCGCCGGCCAGCGTGGCGAACAGGGCCGACAGCACCGCCGCCGTGGTGCGGTAGACCACCACGCGGTAGCCGATGGCCTCGGCGCGGAACTCGTTCTCGCGGATGGCCTGCAGCACGCGGCCGAAGGGCGAGTTGACGATGCGCAGCAGCGCCAGCACCAGGCCCACGGCCAGCACGAACAGCCCGTAGTAGCAGAGCAGCCGCCCGTCCAGCGATGCACCCAGGAAAGGCTCTTCGGCGAACTCGAAGCTCGGCGAGATGAGTTCGGGCATCTTGAAGGTCAGCCCGTCCTCGCCGCCCGTGAAGGACGAGAGCTGCGAGGCCAGCGTCTGGAACGCCGAGGCCACGGCCAGCGTGATCATGGCGAAGAAGATGGCGCGCACGCGCAGCGAGAACAGGCCGATGGCCAGCGAGAGTACGAAGGACAGCGCGAGCGCCGCGACGATGCCCACCGCGAGCGCATCCCAGCCCGCCCCCATGCGCGAGGACGCGATCGCCACGCCATAGGCCCCGATGCCGAAGAACATCGTGTGCGCGAAGCTCACGATGCCGGTGTAGCCCAGCAGCAGGTCGAAGCTGGCGACCAGCACCACGAACACCAGCACCTTGGCCGCGACGTTGAGCGCCTTGACGCCCGGGAAGAGGAAGGGCGCGAAGGCCAGGCCCAGCACGAGGGCGACGAGGATGAGGGCCAGCCAGCGGCTGCGCGGCAGGTCGTGGGAGAGGATGCGGCTCATGCTTGGGCCTTTTGTCTGGGGGAGACGCGCGCGCGTTGCTGCCCAGACGGCAGGCGGCGCAGAAACGCGTTCTCCGGCCCACGCTCGCGGGCGATGGTGGTTGCTTGCGGGCCTTGCGCTCGCCCGCCCATAGCGCGGCTTGCAAGCCATCTCTGGGCCGCGAATGGGGCCTGCGCCCGCATGTCAGCACCACCTGCCTCACGTTGCGCTTGTGCCGAGGCGCACGACCGGTGCGTCCGCACCCATGTGCCACCTCGGTTTCGGGCGGCGGCAGTGGGCCTGCTAGCGCAGGCCCCATTCGCGATGGCGAGATACACAGCTGGCGCGCCGCCGGCGTTCAAGGGCGCGCCTCGCGCGGGCCACTGCCGGTTTGCGCGAGCGTGGGCTGGAGAACGCAGGCCCGCTGGCGCCGCCTGGGCGCCCGCCATGCCAGGCGTAGAGCAGCAAACCCTCATACCTTCACCACCGGGTACACGCCCTGCGGCCGCCACATCAGCACCGCCACCATCAGCGCGATGCTCGCGAACTGCGTGGCCACCGGCAGCACGAAGCCCACGTAGTTGACCATCAGCCCCACCAGCAACGCGCCGATCAGCGCGCCCAGCGTCGAGCCCAGCCCGCCGATGATGATGACGATGAAGATCAGTACGTTGACCTGCGCGCCCATCTGCGGCACCAGGTTCTGCTGGAACAGGCCCCACATCACGCCGCCCAGGCCCGCCAGCGCACTGCCGGCCACGAACACGCCGACGAACAGCCGGCCGATGCGGTAGCCCAGCGACTCGACCATCTCGCGGTCCTGCACGCCGGCGCGGATCAGCAGGCCGATCTTGGTGCGGCTCAGGGTGAAGGCCAGCGTGGCGAACACCACCAGGCCCACCACCACGGCCAGCAGCCGGTACTTGCTGATGGCCGCCTCGCCGATGAAGAGCGAGCCGCGCAGCGCCTCGGGCAGCGGCAGCGGGATCTGCGCGGGGCCCCAGACCATCTTGATGAACTCCTCGCCGATGATCATGCCGCCCATGGTGATCAGGATCTGCTTCAGGTGCTGGCCGTAGACCGGCCGCACGATGAAGCGCTCGAAGGCCAGGCCCACGGCGGCCGCCACCGCCATGGCCACCAGCATGGCCGGGAACACCGCCACGAGGTTGCGCCACAGCTCTTGCGAGCCGGTCCAGTCGGCCATCAGGCCCAGCACGCTGCTCGCGACGAAGGCGCCCAGCGCGATGAACAGGCCGTGGCCAAAGTTCAGCACGTCCATGAGGCCGAACACCAGCGTGAGGCCGGAGGCGATGATGAAGACGATCATGCCCATGGCCAGTCCCGCCACCGTGAGCGTGAGCCAGGTGGAGGGCGAGCCCACGAGCGGCAAGGCCAGCAGCGCCAGCACCGGCACCAGGGCCAATGGTTTCCAGTCGAACGTCATATGGCCAATCCCAACAGCGACTGCTGCAACGCGGCGTCCGCCGAGAACGCCGCCATGCCGCCGGCATGCACGACGCGGCCGTTGTCCATCACGGCCACGGTGTCGCCCAGGCGCCGCGCAAAGTTCAGGTTCTGCTCGACGAGCAGGATGGTCACGCCCTGCGCCTTGAGTTCGGCGAAGGCGTCGATCATGTTGTCGATGATGGCCGGCGCCAGGCCCTTGCTGGGCTCGTCCACGATCAGCAGCTGGCGCGGCTCGACGATGGCGCGCGCCACGGCCAGCATCTGCTTCTGCCCGCCCGACAGCTTGCCGGCCGGGTGGTTCCAAAACTTCTCGACGGCCGGGAACATCTTGAAGATCCACTGCAGGCGGCCGCTGTCCATCTGCTCGGCGCGCTTGGCGGTGCGCGCGGCCAGCAGCATGTTCTCCTTGACCGTGAGGTCGGCGAAGATGCCCATGTTCTCGGGCACATAGGCCACGCCCAGCGCGGCGATCTGCGGCGTGGCGGCTGCGGTGATGTCTTGCCCCGCCAGCACGACCCTGCCCTGCGACGCATGCCACAGGCCCATGACCGTGCGCAACGTGGTCGACTTGCCGGCACCGTTGCGGCCCAGCAGCATGGTGACCCGGCCCTGGGGCACCACAAGGTCCACGCCATGCAGGATGTGGTACGCGCCGATGTGCGTGTGCACGTCGTTCAGTTCGAGCAGGTTCATGCCTTGGCCACTCCGAGGTAAGCCTCTTGCACGATCGGCGAGGCGATGACTTCTGCCGGGTCGCCATCGGCCACGAGCTGCCCGTTGTGCAGCACGATGATGCGGTCGGCCAGCTCGCGCACCACGTCCATCTTGTGTTCGACCAGCAGGATGGTCTTGCTGCGGTCGCGCTTGAGCTTGCGGATCAGGTCCAGGATCACGGGCGCCTCGGCCGCGTTCATGCCGGCCGTGGGCTCGTCGAACATGAAGACCTGCGGCTCCAGCGCCATCAGCAAGGCCACCTCCAGCTTGCGCTGGTCGCCGTGCGGCAGGCTGGCCACGGTGTCGTGCGCGCGGGCCTGCAGCGAGACATCGGCCAGGATCGCATCGGCACGTGCCAGCAGGTCGCGGTGGTCGCTCCAGATGCTCCACAGGTTCAGGCCGCGCCGGTGCGGGCCCTCGCGCGTGGCCTGCACCGCCAGGCGCACGTTCTCCAGCACCGTGAGGTTGGGGAACAGGTTCGTCAGCTGGAAGGCCCGGCCCAGGCCGGCGCGCGTGCGCGCCGAGGGCGGCAGGCCGGAGAGTTCACGCCCGTCCAGCGCCACCGTGCCCGCGCTGGCCTTGAGCTGGCCCGAGATCAGGTTGAAGTAGGTGGTCTTGCCCGCGCCGTTCGGCCCCACGATGGCCGTCAAGGTGCCCGGCGCGAAGGCGCAGCTCACGGCGTTGACGGCCACGTGTCCGCCGAAGCGGATCGTCAGGTCTCGGGTCTCCAGCACGCCGCGATCAACGCTTGTTGCGGACCGGAACCTGCATTTCCTCAGGCTTGATCTCGCGCACCAGCTCGGGCACGCCCCAGGCGAAGGCCGGGTCCTGCTTGATGCGGAAGTGGTACATGCTCTGCATCGCCTGGTGGTCTTCCTTGCGGAAGGTCATGGTGCCCTTGGGCGTCTCGAAGCTCATGCCCTCCATGGCGGCGATGAGCTTGTTGGTGTTGGTGTCGCCACCCGTCTTCTTGAGCGCCGTGACCACCGCCATCGCGGCCGAGAAGCCGCCGGCCGTGAAGAAGTCCGGCGGCGTCTTGAACTCCTTGTAGTGGGCAGCCACCAGCGCCTCGTTGACCGGGTTCTTCGGCAGGCCGAAGTAGTAGTAGGTGGCGCCCTCCATGCCCGGGAAGCGCTTGTAGGCCGTCATGGCCGGCAGGATGTTGCCGCCCGTGGCCACCTCGATGCCGAAGCGCTTTTGCAGGTCGGCATCGGCCAGCGCGTTGAACGGCGTGGTGGCGCCGGCCCAGACCACCCAGACCACCTTGCGGCCCGGCTTGTCCTTGAGCTGGTCGACGATGCGCTGGATGCCGGCCGTGAAGTCGGTGGTGGTGGGCGGCAGGTATTCCTCGTGGCCGATCCTGGCCTTCTTCACCGCGTCCTTGAAGGCCTTCACGCCGTCGCGGCCGAAGGCCCAGTCCTGCGCCAGCGTGACGATGGTCGTGCCGTCCTTGTCCAGCGCCACGGCATTGCTGATGGCGTCCTGGCTGGAGTTGCGGCCGGTGCGGAAGATGTATTTGTTCCACTTGTCGCCCGTGATCGAGTCGGCCACGGCCGGCTCGACGACGAGGATCTTCTTGTACTCCTCAGCCACCGGCAGCATGGCCAGCGCCACGCCCGAGCCCGTGGTGCCCACGGCCAGGTCGGCCTTGTCGTCGGCATAGGCCGTGGCCAGCAGCGACTTGCCCAGGTCGGGCTTGCCCTGGTCGTCCTTCTCGAGCACGACGAGCTTCTTGCCGTTCACGGCCATGGTGCCTTCGGTCGCGTACGAGAGGCCCATCATGAAGCCGGTCTGCGTCTGCTTGCCGTAGGCCTCCAGCGCACCCGTCTTGCCGTAGACATGGGCGATGCGGATTTCCTTGGACTGGGCGAAGCTCGCGCTGGCGCACAGCGCGAGTGCGGCAATGGCTGACAGGCGTGCCAGACGGCGACGGTTCATGGCGTAGTCTCCAAATGTGTGATGCCTGGAAATTGCACAGTCCATGCCAACAGCGCAAGCCTTTGTTTTCAAACAACTTACCCCAAATCTTCCTGAAAACCGCACGCAGTTCAGACAGCGCAGTTGCCTGAATTGCAGACAACTGCACGGCATTTCGACAGGGTTTTCCTGAGGCCGGCGCTGCCCGCCTCCTGTAGGCCGGGGCCGCAAGCCGGCGCCGAGTGCGCGGGAGCGGGCCTAGCATTCCCGTCGCCCTTTCGGGCCTGATGGAGCTACCCAAGGAAGAACCGCCATGCACAACATGCACAACAACCGCTTTCGCACCCTCGCCGCCACCGCCCTGCTGACCGCCTGCAGCCTTGCCTTCGTCGGCTGCACGACGACCAAGCCTGGCACGGCCAGCGCACCCGCATCGGCGCGCCAAGCCATCGACGCCGATGTCGATGCGGCGCTGTCCAAGCTCTACAACACGGTGCCGGGCTCGCGCGAGCTCGTGGCCCGCTCGGCCGGCACGCTCGTGTTCCCGTCCGTGATCAGCGCCAGCCTGGGCCTGGGCGCCGAATACGGCCGCGGCGCGCTGCGCGAAGGCAGCCGCACGGTGGGTTACTACAGCACCACGGCCGGCTCGGTCGGCTGGCAGGCCGGCGCCCAGTCCCGCGCAGTGATCTATGTGTTCAGCACCCGTGAAGCGCTGGAGAAGTTCCGCGCCAGCAGCGGCTGGACCGTGGGTGCCGACGCCACCGTGGCCCTGGCCACCGTGGGCGCCAACGGGCAGGTCGACAGCAACACCATCCGCCAACCCGTGGTCGGCTACGTGTTGACCAATGCCGGCCTGGAAGCCGGCGTGGCACTGCAAGGCGCCAAGATCAGTCCTGTCACGCCGTGAGGGATTGCCCCAGGCTGGCCCACGCCGGCCTGGGAATGCCCCACATTGGGGCTCGGCGTGCACCACGACCGATGGCCTACCGCTCGCCATCGGCTGCAAGCCGTTGATTCCATTGCGATCGCAACTGGCACGCCTATTGCAACACCTGCCCTGTCCTCCGGCGCCGTAGCCGGGTGACGGGGCGGTTTCACATCCGCCCGACTCTCCGCCAACGGTGGCGGAACCTCTGTCTGTTTGCGGCCCGACCGGGCTGTGCGCAGGCGGTGTTCCAACCAACCGGCGGAGCGCGCAAGCGCCACCCGCCAGGGTCGGCCAAAGCGCGCAGTTCCTGCGCCGCGGCCAGCCCGCAGCCAGCAGGAGCGCAAGCCACATGAAGATCGTCGTCGTCGGCCACGGAATGGTGGGCCACAAATTCCTCGAAAGCCTGGCCGAGTCAGGCCTGAGCGACCTGGACGTGACCGTGCTCTGCGAGGAGCCGCGCGCGGCCTACGACCGCGTGCACCTGTCGGAGTTCTTCAGCGGCAAGACCGCCGACGAACTCTCGCTGGTGGCGCCCGGCTTCTTCGAGAAGAGCGGCTTCACGCTGCGCCTGGCCGCGCGTGCCGCCGCGGTGGAGCGCCGCGCCAAGACCGTGACCACCGCCGACGGCGAGGTCATCGGCTACGACAAGCTGGTGCTGGCCACCGGCTCCAACCCCTTCGTGCCCGGCGTGCCGGGCCGCGACCGCGCGCACTGCCACGTCTACCGCACCATCGAGGACCTGGAGGCCATGCAGGCATCCGGCACCAAGTCCACGAGCGGCGTCGTCATCGGCGGCGGCCTGCTGGGCCTGGAGTGCGCGAAGGCGCTGCGCGACATGGGCCTGCAGACGCATGTGGTGGAGTTCGCCCCGCGGTTGATGACCGTGCAGGTGGACGAAGGCGGCGGCCGCACGCTGCGCACCAAGATCGAGGCGCTGGGCGTGCAGGTGCACACCGGCCGCAACACCACCGAGATCGTCGACGGCGCCACCGCGCGCCACCGCATGGTGTTCGCCGACGGCACGCACCTGGAGACCGACATGATCGTGTTCTCCGCCGGCATCCGCCCGCGCGACGACCTGGCACGCCAGTGTGTGCTGGCCATCGGCCCGCGCGGCGGCGTGGTCATCGACAACCATTGCCGCACCAGCGACCACGACGTCTACGCCATCGGCGAATGCGCGTCGTGGAATGAGCAGGTGTTCGGCCTGGTGGCGCCGGGCTACGACATGGCGCGCACTGCAGCGCGCCACATCGCCGGCGATGCCGACGCCGCCTTCACCGGCGCCGACATGAGCACCAAGCTCAAGCTGATGGGCGTGGACGTGGCCAGCATCGGCGACGCGCAGGGCAAGACGCCCGGCTGCCGCAACTACCAGTACGTGGACGAGCGCAAGCAGATCTACAAGAAGATCGTGGTCAGCGAAGACGGCAAGAAGCTGCTGGGCGCGGTGCTGGTCGGCAATGCCGACGAGTACGGCACGCTGCTGCAGACCGCACTCAACGGCCTGGCGCTGCCGGACGATCCCGAGTTCATGATCCTGCCGTCCAGCGACGGCAAGGCCAAGCCCGGCCTGGGCGTCGAAGCCTTGCCCGACAGCGCCCAGATCTGCTCGTGCAACAGCGTCAGCAAGGGACAGATCTGTGCGGCGGTGGGCGAAGGCGCCTGCACCATCGGCGACCTGAAAGCCTGCACCAAGGCCGGCGCCACCTGCGGCGGCTGCGTGCCGCTGGTCACGCAGGTCATGAAGTTCGAGATGGCGCGCCGCGGCATGGCCGTGAACAACCATGTCTGCGAGCACTTCGCCTACTCGCGCCAGGAGATCTACCACCTGGTGCGCGTGGGCCAAATCAAGACCTTCGACGAGCTGCTGGCCAGGCACGGCAAGGGCCTGGGCTGCGACGTGTGCAAGCCCGTGGCCGCCAGCGTGCTGGCCTCGATCTGGAACGAGTTCGTGCTCAAGCCGCAGCTGGCCAAGCTGCAGGACAGCAACGACTACTTCCTGGGCAACATCCAGAAGGACGGCACCTATTCCGTGGTGCCGCGCATGCCGGGCGGCGAGGTCACGCCCGACGGCCTGATCGCCGTGGGCCAGGTGGCCAAGAAGTACGGCCTGTACACCAAGGTCACGGGCGGCGCGCGGGTCGACATGTTCGGCGCGCGGCTGGAGCAGCTGCCGCTGATCTGGGAAGAGCTGATCGCCGCGGGCTTCGAGAGCGGCCACGCGTACGGCAAGTCGCTGCGCACCGTGAAGAGCTGCGTCGGCAGCACCTGGTGCCGCTACGGCGTGGACGATTCCGTCGGCCTCGCGGTGCTGCTGGAGAACCG
This sequence comes from Pseudorhodoferax sp. Leaf274, assembly GCF_001422445.1. GTDB lineage: Bacteria > Pseudomonadota > Gammaproteobacteria > Burkholderiales > Burkholderiaceae_C > Pseudorhodoferax. Next base: position 422,514 of record NZ_LMNA01000012.1, on the reverse strand, counting down.
CTACAAGGGCCTGCGCGCGCCGCACAAGATCAAGTTCGGCGTCTCGGGCTGCACGCGCGAATGCGCCGAGGCGCAGGGCAAGGACGTGGGCATCATCGCCACCGAGAAGGGCTGGAACCTCTACGTCTGCGGCAACGGCGGCATGAAGCCGCGCCACGCCGAGCTGATCGCCAGCGACCTGAGCAAGGAAGCCTTGCTCGCCATGATCGACCGCTTCCTGATGTTCTACGTGCGCACGGCCGACCGGCTGCAGCGCACCAGCACCTGGCGCGAGGGCCTGGAGGGCGGGCTGGACTACCTCAAGCAGGTGCTCATCGAGGACTCGCTCGGCATCGGCGCCGAACTCGAGGCGCAGATGCAGCACGTGGTGGACACCTACCAGTGCGAGTGGAAGAGCGCCGTGAACGACCCGGCCGTGCGCCAGCGCTTCAAGAGCTTCGTCAACAGCGAGCAGCCCGACCAGCGCATCGTGTTCGTGAAGGAACGCGGCCAGATCCGCCCCGCGCGCCCTGGTGAACGGGCCGAAGAACGCGACACCGCCGCCGCCTGATCAGGAGAGCCCCATGCTTGCCAAGACCCACACCTGGACCACCGTCTGCACGCTGGAAGACATCGTGCCCCACACCGGCGTCTGCGCGCTGGTCGAGGACCGCCATGTCGCCGTGTTCCGCCTCGGCGATGACCGCCTCCATGCCATCGACAACATCGACCCCAAGTCCGGCGCCAGCGTGCTGTCGCGCGGGCTGATCGGCAGCCTGGGCGAGCGCACCGTCGTCGCCTCGCCGCTCTACAAGAACCACTTCGACCTGGCGACGGGCGAATGCCTGGAGGCGCCCGAGCACTCGGTGGCCGTGCACGCCGTGCGCGTGGAAGACGGCCGCGTGCTCGTCGCCCTGAACTGAAACACCCTTTACCTCCTTCACCTCCAAAAAAAAATGGCTTACCTCGCTCCTGCCGAATTCGTGACCAAGATGGTCGATTCCGGTGAATCCAAGCTCCTCATGTCCACGCGCGACACGCTGATCCGCTCGTACATGGCGGGCGCCATCCTGGCGCTGGCGGCGGCCTTCGCCGTCACGGTCACGGTCAACACCGGCAACGCGCTCGTCGGTGCCATGCTGTTCCCGGTCGGCTTCATCCTGCTGTACCTGATGGGCTTCGACCTGCTGACGGGTGTGTTCACGCTGGCCCCGCTGGCGGTGCTGGACAAGCGCCCCGGCGCCACCTGGAAGGGCGTGCTGCGCAACTGGGGCCTGGTGTTCTGCGGCAACTTCGCCGGCGCCTTCACCGTGGCCGTGTTCATGGCCATCATCTTCACCTTCGGTTTCTCCGAGGCGCCCAATGCCGTCGGCGAGAAGATCGGCCACATCGGCGAAGGCCGCACGGTGGGGTATGCGGCGCACGGCGCCGCCGGCATGCTGACGCTCTTCATCCGCGGCGTGTTGTGCAACTGGATGGTGTCCACGGGCGTGGTGGCGGCCTTCATGTCCACCTCCGTGTCGGGCAAGGCCATCGGCATGTGGATGCCCGTGATGGTGTTCTTCTACATGGGTTTCGAGCACAGCATCGTCAACATGTTTCTGTTCCCCATCGGCCTGATGCTGGGCGGCAAGTTCACGTTCATGGACTACCTGATCTGGAACGAGATCCCCACCGTGCTGGGCAACCTGGTGGGCGGCCTGACCTTCGTGGGCCTCACGCTGTACTCCACGCACTACAAGACCGGCGCGAAGCGCAAGATCGCCTGAGCGGCGCCGTGGGGCAGACCCTGCGCATCACGCTGGGCCAGCACTCGCAGGCCGGCGCCGGCGGGGCCAACCAGGACTTCCACGGTGCCATCGTGCCCACAGGCTCGGCACTGCGCTTCAAGGGCATCGCCGTCGCGCTGGCCGACGGCATCGGCTCCAGCCCCGTGAGCCATGTGGCGAGTGCCGCGGCCGTGCGCGGCTTCCTCGACGACTACTACGCCTGCTCGGAGGCCTGGTCCGTGCGCCGTGCCGCGCAGCGCGTGCTGGGTGCCACCAACGCCTGGCTGCATGCGCAGAACCAGCGCGGCGACGCGCGCTTCGACAAGGACCGCGGCTACTGCTGCACCTTCAGCGCGCTCGTGCTCAAGGGCCGCGAGCTGCACCTGCTGCACGTGGGCGACACGCGCATCTACCGCGTGCACGCGCAGGCGCTGGAGCAGCTGACCGAGGACCACCGCGTGCACATGGGCGCGGGCCAGTCCTACCTGGGCCGCGCGCTGGGTGCCACGCCGCATGTGGAGATCGACCACCTGTGCCTGGAGGCCGAGGCCGGCGCGCTCTACCTGCTGGCCAGCGACGGCGCCTACGAGCGGCTGGACGCCGCCGCCGTGCACCAGGCGCTGGCCCACCGGCCCGACGACTTCGACGCCGCGGCCCGGTTCCTGGTCGACACGGCGCGCCAGCGCGGCAGCGACGACGATGCCACCGTGCAGCTGCTGCGCATCGACGCACTGCCCCCGCTCGACGCCCAGCCCTGGCAGGCGCAGCGCGCGCAGTTGCGCCTGCCACCGCCGCTGGCGCCGCGCATGGTCTTCGAGGGCTACACGCTGGTGCGCGAGCTCTACGCGAGTGCGCGCAGCCAGGTGTTCCTGGCGCTCGACGCGCAGGCCGGCCACCAGCTCGTGATCAAGGTGCCGTCCGTCGAGCTGCGCGAGGACGCCGAGGCGCTGGACCGCTTCCTGCTCGAGGAATGGGTGGCACGCCGCGTGCGCAGCCCCCACGTGCTGCAGGCCTGGGCAGGCGAGCAGGCGCGCGAGCACCTGTATGTGGCCATGGAATACGTCGAGGGCCAGACGCTTGCGCAGTGGATGACCGACCACCCTCGCCCCGACCTGGACAGCGTGCGCGGCCTCGTCGCGCAACTCGCCAAAGGCCTGCAGGCCCTGCACGGCAAGGAGATGCTGCACCAGGACCTGCGGCCCGAGAACGTGATGATCGACCGCAGCGGCACCGTGAAGATCATCGACTTCGCCGCCGCCCACGTGGCCGGCCTGGCCGAGGCCGTGCCCGCGCTGCAGGCCACGCGCATCGTGGGTTCGCTGCAATACACCGCGCCCGAGTACTTCGTGGGCGGCACGGCCACCGCCGCCGCCGACTTGTTCGCGCTGGCCGTGCTGACCTACCAGATGCTCTGCGGACAGCTGCCGTATGGCCTGCAGGTCACGCAGCTGCGCCAGGGCACGGACCTGAAGCGGCTGCGCTACGTGCCGCTGCGCCACCACCGCCCCGAACTGCCGGCCTGGCTGGACGCGGTGCTGCACAAGGCGCTGCAGCCCGATCCCGCGCGGCGGCAGGAGGCCGTGTCGGAGTTCGTGCACGACCTGCACCGGCCCGGGGCCGCGCTGCTGCGCACGCGCGCCCTGCCGCTGGCCGAACGCGACCCGGTGCTGTTCTGGAAGGTCTGCACCGTGGCGCTCGGCCTGGCGACGGTGGTGCTCGCAGGCCTGCGCGCGCTGGGGCCATGAACCACTTCATCGGCCAAATCGAGTGACTTGACGAGAATGTCCAGCCGACGACCCAACGGAGTCAGCCGTGCAAACCATGACGGCCAACCAGGCCCAGACCCAGTTCGACGCTTTCATCGACATGGCGCAGAAGGGGCCTGTGCGCGTGATGGGGCATGACGGCCTCGTCGGCGTCATGGTGTCGCCCGAGGACTACGAGGCCGTGCGCGCCTTTTACGCCGATCGTTTGGCCCGCACCATGGACAGGACAGCGGGCCGAGCGCAGCAAGCCGGGCTGACGCCTGAGAAGCTGGACGATCTGCTGACCGGACTCTGATGCCTACACGTTCCGGCAGCCGGTGTTAGCGGCCCTGTCGAGGGTGGTGTTTCGGACGGTGGCCACTCACAGGTCCATCTCCGCCCCGCGCGCGCGCAGCCATTCCTTGCGCTGCCGGTAGTCCGGCAGCACCTTGTCCACCTCGTTCCAGAATGCCTCGCCGTGGTCACGGTGGCGCAGGTGGCACAGCTCGTGCGCCACGATGTAGTCGATGATCCTCAGTGGAGCCATGAGGCATTTCCAGTGGAACAGCAGCCCACCACCGGGCAGGCTGGCCGCCCAGCGGTAGCCTAGCTCGCGCACCTTCAGCGGCCCAGGCGCCACACCCACCCGCGGTGCGAAATACGACACGCGCTGCGCGATACGCGCCTGCCCTGCCTTGCAATAGAAGTCTCTGAAAGCCTCTTGCGCCGCCGCCGTGCCGCCCTTCTCCACCAGGCCGCGCAGCAGGCAAAAGCGCCCATCCTTGAGCTTCAGCGGCACGTTCTGCTCGGCCACCAGCAGCAGGCGATAAGCACTGCCCAGGTAGAGAAAGCTCTCGCCGTTGACCCACTCGCGCACCACGCGCGTGGCGTTCAGGTCGCGCCACTCCGCCAGGTTGCGGTAAATCCACAGGCGCCGGCTCAACACCGTGTGGTCGACCTGCTCCGGCGTCATGCGCGCAGGCGGGCGCACGGTGACGGCGCCATCGCGCTCGATCACGATGTCCGTGGTTCGCCGCACCGTTCCCGGCAGCAGCAGGTACTCGATGTCGTGGACCCGACGCAGGTTGGCGGCAGCATCAGCGTTCATGGCGCCCTGCCTGCAACAAGCCGTCGTGCCGGTTCCGCGCCAGCTTCATCACCTCCACCGCCAGCCGCTCCCGCTGCGCCACCGCCGCTTGTGGCCCAGTGCGGCTGATCGCCTGCTTGATCTCGCCCCGCAGGCGCTTCTGCTTGTCGGCGTTCTGCCAGAAGTCGATGCTGCCGATGGTCTGCTGCAGAAGCTCCACCAGTTGCTCGACCAAGCGCTTGAACGCAGGCAGATCAGTGGCAGGCACCGGCTCCGCACCATAGGCCACCTGCACCAGATGCTCAAAGAAGCTGCTGGCTTCGCGCCCCAGGCCGTGCACGCCGTCCTGGCGCCCTGCCACAGCCTCGCTGCGCAGCGCGTCGAGTTGGTCCACCAGCGCGTCCCAGGCGCCCTGGTGGCGCTCGATCAGCGCATCCACCTTCTCCGACAACCGTTGGTAGAACGCCGGGTCTTCGTCGTGGTGCACCGTGCAGTGCTTGCGGATGGCGTGCTCCATCTCGCTGGCCCTGGCCTCGTCGTTGTCGCCGGCGTGCTGCTGCAGGCGCTGCAAAAAGTCTTGCGCCAGCAACTCCACCGGCGGCAGTTTGGGATTGATGCCCAGGCTGACCAGGTGTTCGTTGATCAACGCCTTGACCTTCTCGCCAGCATCGCCCAGGTCGAGGCTGTCGTCCTTGTAACGTTCCTTGGCCACCTGCAGGATGTAGCCGAAGCGCTTGGCCGGCACGCGAAATGGCTGCGCCGAGACATGCGGCAGCACGATGTCCAGGCTCATCAGGAACTTCTTCAGGTAGACCTCGAAGTCGGCCCGGTAACGCTCGTCGACCAGCGACTTGACGGCAGCATGCACCACGGCAGCTTCCTGCGCCTGGCTGAGCAGCGCGCCGCTGACGAAGGCCTGAATGCCCGCCACGCCCTTGGCCTCGAAGTGCTGCAGCAACCGCTGGTGGCGCTCTTCCAGCACTGGCAGCTCGGTCCCGATGTTCTTCAACCCTTCACGCAATTCTTCCAGCTCGTCGCTGGCGGTGTACAGGCTCAAGGCCTCGGCCAGGTGGTTGGCCAGGCCGATGTAGTCCACCACATAGCCGCGCCGCTTGCCGCGCTTCACGCGGTTGGTGCGGGCAATGGCCTGCAGCAGCGTGTGCTCGCGCAGGCGCTTGTCGATGTACATCACCTGCTCGATGGGCGCATCGAAGCCGGTCAGCAGCATGTCGCACACGATCAGGAACGCGATGCCGGTATTCGCCTGATCCGGGTCATCCAGGTCGAAGCCCTTGCAGAAGTTTTGCACTGCGTTCAACCGCGCGGCTTCCCTGCGCGCATGGGTGATGTAGGCCGCTTCGTTGGTGCCGTCGGACGAAACCACCACCACCGCCTGCAGGAGACCGAGCTTGCGCACCAGCGCCGCATCCGGTGCCGGCCGGGCCTGCTCCAGCGCCAGCCGCTCGGCAATGGCGGCGCGGATGCCGTTGCGGTAGCGCACGCAGGCCAGCTTGGAGTGGCAGACCACCTGCGCCTTGAAGCCGTTGGGCAGGATGTTGTCCACATAGTGCGCCACCAGGTCGCGCGCAATGGCATTGATGCGCGCCTCTGCCTCCAGGATGTCGCCCGTGGCGCCGTATTTCTTGCGGATGGCCGCCAACTCTTCCTCGCTGCGGTCCCTGAACAGATCTTCGAACTTCTGGTCGAAGGCGTGTTTCTCGTTCAGCGCGCTGTCGGCCGTGCGGCCTTCGTACAAGATCTGCAGCGTGGCGCCATCGTGCACCGCGTCCATCAGCTTGTAGGTGTCGATGTACTCGCCGAAACGCTTGACCGTCTTGCGTTCGCCATGGCGCTCGGTCAGCAGCGGAGTGCCGGTGAAGGCCAGCCGCACCGCATTGGGAAAGGCCTCGAACAGGTTCTCGCCCAGGTCCGACCCCTGGGTACGGTGAGCCTCGTCGATCATCAGCACGATGCGCTCCGACCGGTTCACCACGCCGAAGGTCTTGCCCGCCGGCATGGCCAGGTAGGTGCCCAAGGCCTCGGCCACCATGGGGCTCAGCGCCTGCTCGCGCTCCTGGAACTTGTGGACCATCACCATGTTGATGTCCGAGCTGTCGCTGGCCAGGTGCTGGCGCAGCGCCTGCGTGCTGCCGATCACGTTGACGCGGCCGCCGATCAGCGTGGCCGTCTCGCCCAGCTGCTCTTCCAGGTCCTGCCGGTCGTTCACCAGCACGATCTTGTGGTCGTTCAGATCGGTGCTGGCGCGCAGCATGCGCGCGACGAACACCATGGTCAGCGACTTGCCCGAACCCTGCGTGTGCCACACCACGCCGCTGCGCTCGGCGGCCGTCTGCCCGCTGCGCAGGCGCTGCACGATCTTGCCGGCAGCGCGGAACTGCTGGTAGCGGCACACCACCTTCACACGCGTTCCGGCGTCCGTGTCCATGAACACGGTGCAGGTGCGTGCGATCTGCAGCAGGTTGGCAGGCACCAGCATGCCGGCCACCAGCCGCTGTTGAGGGCTCAGCGCTTCGGCGCCGACATCGTCGGCCGGATACAGCGTTTTCCACGCATAGAAGTGTTCGGCCTCCGAGCTGATGCTGCCGTAGTCCGCCTCGGCGCCGCTGCTGCGCACCAGCAGCAGGTTGCTGCGGAACAACCGGGGCTCGCCCTCCTTCAGGCCAGCGGCCTCGGTCTCGGGCCGGCGGCGCATGTAGCGCTGCAGTTGCACGAAGGCCTCCTGCATCGGGTTGGCGCAGGTGGCCGATCCCTTCTTGCACTCCACCACCACCAGCGGGATGCCGTTCACGAAAAGCACGATGTCGGGAACGATGAATCCCCGCACGCAACCCGGCGTGTCGATGCGGAACTGGTTGACGGCGTGGAAGCGGTTGCGCTCCGGGTGCTGGAAGTCGATCAGCCGCACCACCGGGTCCACCTCGCCCGTGGCCTCGTTCACATCCACCTGGGTCTTGATCAGCAACTCGTGCACCACGAGGTTGGCCTCCAGCAACGTGCGTTGAGGCTGGCGGAACAGTGCGGACTCCAGTTCGTCGAGTTGGCGGTCAGCCAACCAGGGCATGCCATCGGGCAAGGTGTTCAGCGCGCGCACCGCCTCGCGGAATACGCCGGGCAGCCACCACGGGCGGAAGCTGGTGCGCAGGCTGGCGTCCGCCGCTTGCGGCAACTGCGGTCCCTGGTCGATGACGGTCCAGCCCTGGGCGGCCAGTTGCGCCAGGAAGGGCTGTTCGACCTCGGTGTATTCGCTCACGCCGCACCCCTGACCTGTCGACCTGCTGCAGTGAGCCGATAACGCTGTTTGCTGCTACGGGGTGTCTCGGGCAGCGACATCTCGACGAGGCCGCTGGCAAGCGCCGGCAACAGATACGCCTTGCGAAAGTGTTCGGCGTTTGCCAAGCCCAGCGCCTGCTGCAGGGTCTGGCGCGACCATTCACCCTGCAGCGCCTGAACGACACGGCGGACTTCCGTGGTGACTTCCGTGGTGACTTCCGTGGTGACTTCCGGAGTAGTCCCCTCCACTGGCGCTGCCAGCGCATGCACCGGCAACCGGATCACATACGCTGCCCGGTCATCGTCCGTTTCGAACAATGGCGCGGGTGAGCCGTTGGCCGCCATGGCCTTCAGGATCTTGGGCACCCCAGTACTGCGGCCTTCGGTCAGGTCCAGCTCCTTCAGGAACTCACCGATGCGGCGGTTGCGGTAGCGGCGGCTCACGGCGCGGCCGGCCTCGAAGTCCTCCAGGCGGATGGAGCGGTCCGGCCCCGGAAAGCTCAGGATGACCAGCTCCTCGCGGCTGATGCGCACCTCGATCGGTTCGCGCTCGTCGTAGGCGCGGTGGTACACGGCATTGACCAGCGCTTCCTCGATGGCCACGTAGGGGAAGTTCCAGACCCGTGTGGCCTCCGCGCGGTCGGGGTGTTTCAGCACCGTCTCTGTCAGGTAGTTGCGCTGGATGTAGCCCAGCGCCTCGCGCGTCATGCGCGCCAGCGGGCCCTTGAAGATCTTCTCGTCGAAGCGGTCACCACCCGCACCCTCGGGGAACCACACCACATCGATCTGCGTGTACGGAAAGAAGCGGTCCGGTGCCTCGGTGAAGAACAGCAGGCCCACGTTCTTGGGCCAGGGCGTCTCGGTCGAGCCACCCACCACATTCATCTGACGCCCCAGCACTTCCAGCGGCATGATGACTGCATCGTCTGCGAGCGCGCTGCCCACTTCGCGCAGGTAGTCCAACATCAACGGGCGCGACAGGTCTTCCACGCGCGCCTGCTGCGCCAGCCGGTCATCCCAGGGCACGTTGGCGGTGAGGCTCAGGAGTTCCTGCTCGTCCGCGCCCTTGGCCTCCACCGTGCTGCTGTAACGGCGAATGTAGTAGTGCCAGGTCTTATGCTTGGCCTTCACCGAGGCCGGCGCCTTGTAGGGCCGGTGCATGCCGCCGGGTGCTTGCAGCACGATCAGCAGGCGGCCCTCCACACGTTCCACGCTCAGCGCGGGGAAGTACGGCGGCTGGATCAACTGGCAGGCGGCCAGCAGTTCCTGCTGGATCTTGTCGATCTGGTCTTCGGCCAGGCCGATGGGGGGGAACACCGGCTGGCCGTTGGCATCGCAGTCCTGACCGATCACGATGTAGCCGCCACCCAGGTTGGCGAAGTCGTTGGCGAAGGCGCACAAGGTACGCAGGATGGAGTCGGGATTCCAGCCGGCCTTGTATTCGATGCGCTCGCCCTCCACCGTGCGCTGGCGCAGCAGGTGGGGCAGGTTGAGGGGGAGCGGCATGGGATCAGGCGGCGTTGGCGGGTGCGGGGACCGTGACCAGGACTTCGCCGGTTAAGAGGTCTTGCATGAGGCCGAGTTTCTTGAAGCGGAGTTTGTCGAGCTGATCCGCTTCAGCTCGCAACCGAAGTTCCACCGAAGCAAAGCGCTCGATGATCCGCTCTTGTTCGGCCAAATCAGGTAGCGGGACGGGTATCGCTTGACACATCGCCAGCGTGACATTGACCTGCCCAGAAGTCTGCTTCGCGCGCTGAAGAATCCATTGCTTAGCTAAATCTGTGGTGAGCCAGATCAACAGAAACCGCGAAAGCACTTGGCTGCTAGGTCTGAACACGGCGATTGCCTGGTTGATATTGAGACTCTGGTCCTCCACCAACCCAACTTTGCCAAGCGGTGGTCCCACGATATTCATCAACACGTCGCCGACAAAGCAACGAGACCGTGACAAGGTCGTCGTATGCGTTTTTCCAGAAATTCGGAAATCACTAGCCGCGAAAGAAAGCCGCCCGTCGAAAGTCAGGTTGTCGACTCGCAGAAATCGCACCCCATCAGCGCCCTGCCACATTTCAGAAGCTAACGGCGTTGTGCCTTTAGTAATCAAGGAGCAAAGCGCACCTGCCTTAACCAAGTTCCAAGACTTTGGCAAGAAGCCAAGCTCCCAATCTCGATACAGTACGGCGGCCGCGGCGGGCGGCGGCCGTAGTTGCCCATTAGACAGCACCCCGCGCGTGAACAGATCCTGCATCAGCCCAGCCTTGATCTGCCGGTTCTTCTCGATCAGCGCTTCGGTGGCTTCGATGGCGTTGTCGAGGCTGGTGAGGATGGCGGCAATGCGCCGTTGCGCGGTGCCATCCGGCGCAGGAATGCGAAAACGTCGAAAGAAATCGGATGGCACGCGCTGCTGCCCCGCCGAGCCCGACATGAACAACTTGGCTTTATCACGGGTGGCGCCCCACTGCAGCCACTGATGCAGGTAGCGCGCATCGTGGCCATTCTTGGCCCGCAACACATGAAACTCAGTGCTGCCGCAACCCACGCCTCCCTCCAACCCGTGAACAAGCGCCCCCTTGCCGTTCTCCATGCACGGGGTGATCTTGGCGAACAGGATGTCACCGTCTTGAAAGCGCGTGAAACCGGTTTTGACGCGCTCAAACGGTCTCGTTTGATGAGAGATCAGTCGGCCGGATTCGCTGACATCCGCCATGGCGACAAAACTCACCATGGTTGCATCGGATGGGAGTTTCGTCAGTGGCGGATTGATGTCCGCAAGCTCGCTGATCGGCTGCTCAGTCATACCCCAGCTCCGCGAGATGCTCGGCCAGTTCGACAGCAGCCTGTTCGCGCTTGACTTCCAGTGCCATGGCTGTCACGGCGTATTTCTCCCACAGGTTCTCAACGGCGGCCACACACGCCCGCTGATCCGCCCGCAAGTACTGCCGGTAACTCTCCATCAACACCGCTTCCAGCCGCTGCAGGATCGCCTGCCGCGCCTGCGCCGGACTGATCTTCTTGCGCGCCTGCTCCACCAGTTCGTCGCGGCTCTTCTCCGTGCCCTTGATCAGCGCCTTGAGCCCCTTGGCCTCATCTTCAAGCTTCTTGTGCGCGGCCAGCAGCGCCTCCAGCCGCTGCGCCTCGGCCTGGTATGCCGTCCAGTCGCCAAAGCTCCTGTCGCGCTTGGCCAGCTTCATCGAGCCCTTGGCCTCCTTGAGCTGGGCCTTCAGTTCCTTGACCTGCTCGGGCGGCAGTACGCCGGTGCCGTCCACATCCTCAAAATCCTCTTCGCCGGCGGCAGCGAACAGTGCCTGCAGTTCCGCCAGCCGCGCCTGCTGCTGCTCCAGCTCAGCCAGCACCAGCGGGAACTGGCTCTGCAGGATGTCGTCGTCAGGGATCAGTTCCGGCCCCCAACCGCTGGCGGCGATGGACTTGAAATCGGACTGCAGCAGCTTGTAGTAGTTGGCGAAGGCGCCGCGCACCTGGTAGCGCGTGAGCAGCGCCGCGCCCGTCGCGGTGGCCGCGAACTGGCGCTCGATGCCCTTCAGCAAATCGATGCGCAACTGGTAGACGTTGCGCGCCGTGGCGTGCTGGTTGTCGGCGTCGGGCGCCAGCGCGTCGACCACCGGCAGATGGGCCTGCCACCACGCCTGCAGTTGCTGCATGAACGCGGCATGCCGTTGCCGCACGCCGGCATGCTCGGCCACGTGGGTCGCGATGGCGCGCCGGTCCGCCAACGCGGGGCTGAAGTCCATATAGCGGCCGTCAGGCGACGCAGGGCGGGGCACGAAGCAGCTCTCGCGCAGGCCCGCGTACTGCGCCCAGAAATGTTCCAGCGCATCCACCTCGGCGACAGGCACGCCACCGTGCAGGTGCGCGCGCACGTCCTGCGGCTCGGGCGGCGGCGCGTTGTCCACGTAGCGGCGAATGTTGCAATTGAAGTCTTCGGCCGCGATCTCCTCGTAGGGCACACGACGGGCGTAGGCCGGCACGTCATGCCCGTCGCGGTAGACGTGCACGATCTTGTCGATGTCCTCGGGCCGCAGGTGGTTCTGCGCCTTGCCCTCGCGGTACTCGCGGTCGGCGTTGATGAACAGCGCGTGCCGGCGCTCGGCAGCGCCGGCCTTGTTCAGCACCAGGATGCAGGCCGGGATGCCGGTGCCGTAGAACAGGTTGGCGGGCAGGCCGATCACGGCCTCCAGCACGCCGCGCTCGATGAGCAGCTTGCGCACCTCGCGTTCTTCGCCGCCGCGGAACAGCACGCCGTGTGGCATCACGGTGGCCAGCTTGCCGTCGATCTTGAGCACGGCCAGCATGTGCTGCACGAACATCAGGTCGGCCTTCTTGCCCTTCTCGGGCAGCCACACCGGGAAACGGCCCGGGTGCTTGATGTCCTTCTTGATGTAGTTCTGGCTGAAGGGCGGGTTGGCAAGCACGCGGTCGAAGCGCTTGAGCTGACCGTCCTCGTCGTGGTGCTGGGGTTCGCGCAGCGTGTCCTGCTGCTCGATGCTGGCATCGGGGATGCCGTGCAGCAGCATGTTCATCTTGCAGATGGACCAGGTGGTGCCCATCTTCTCCTGCCCATACAGCGCCACGTTGCCGGCCTGGCGGCCATGCTCGCGCAAGTAGTCACGTACCTGGATCAGCATGCCGCCCGAGCCGCAGGTGGGGTCGTACACGCGCATGTTCTCCTGCGGGTCACACAACTCCACGCACACGCGTACCACCTCGGCCGGCGTATAGAACTCGCCGGCCTTCTTGCCGGCCTGGTCGGCAAAGTCCTTCAGCAGGTATTCGTAGGCCGCGCCCAGCAGGTCGGGGAACTCGAAGTCTTCGTCCCGCAGCGGAATCTGGTCGAAGTTCTGGATGAAGTTGACGAGGGTGTCGTCGTCCAGCGTGGTCTGGCCGATCTTGCGGTTGAAGTTGATCGTGCCCTTGAGCACGTCCTGCAACGCGTCGGCGTTGGCGTCTTCCAGGGCCTCCAGAGCCTTGTTGAGCATGGAGCCCACGTTCTCCTTGGTGTGCTTGAGCGCGGGGTATTGCACGCCGGTCTCGGCGTCGGTCCACGGCGTGCTCCAGCGCGCACGCGCCGGCACATAGAAGTACTGGCCGGAGTACTGGTCGGGGTCGGCCAGGTTGGCGACGATGTCGGCCGGCGACAGGCCGTCGCGCTCGCCCTGCTTCTCGATCTGCTCACGGCGCTGGTCGAACAGGTCGCTGGCGCGCTTCAAGAACAGCATGCCGAAGACGTATTCCTTGTACTCGCTGGCGTCCATGTTGCCGCGCAGGTCATCGCAGGCGGTCAGCAGCAGTGATTCAAGGCGGGCAAGGGTCAGACGGGTGCGGGACATCAGGGCGAAAGGGAGGCGGTCGGCAACCCGCTATTGTGCTGCGGACGGGGTGACCGACGACCCTGGGCCGTCGCCCCCAAATGCAACAAGGCCCGCATGCGCGAGCATGCGGGCCTTGCATCCATCAGTCGACGCTCAGTGGGTCGCCACCGCAGGCGCCACCTGCCCGCCCCCCTTGCGCAGCTTCCAGATCGCCAGCCCCATCTGCCACACGATGAACGAGCCCACCAGCGTGAACAGCGTGCCGGCGATCGGCCGGTGCGCCATCTCCAGGAAGCTGCCGCGCGTCAGCAGCATGGCGCGGCGGAAGTTCTCCTCCAGCATCGGGCCGAGGATGAAGCCCAGCATCAGCGGCGCGGCGTCCAGCCCCAGCCGCATGAACATGTAGCCCATGGCCCCGAAGGCGGCGGTGACGAAGATGTCGTCGACGTTGTTGTTCACGCTGAACGAGCCGATGCAGCAGAAGAACAGGATCGCCGGGAACAGCACGCTGTACGGGATCTTGAACAGCGTGAGCCACCAGCGCACCAGCGGCACGTTCAGGATCAGCAGGAAGCAGTTGCCCACCCACATGCTGGCCACCAGGCCCCAGAACAGGTCCGGATGCTCGGGGATCAGGTTCGGGCCGGGCGTGACGCCCTTGATCATGAAGGCGCCCATCATGAGTGCCATGACGGCGTTCTCGGGGATGCCGATGCTCATGAGCGGGATGAAGCTGGTGCGCGCGGCCGATTCGTCGGCTGCGGCCTGGCCGGCCACGCCCTCGATGGCGCCCTCGCCGATCTCGTGCTTGTACTTGCTGACCTTCTTGTCCACGGCATAGGCCGCGAACTGGGCGATCACCGGGCCGCCGCCGGGCAGGATGCCCAGGAAGGAGCCCAGCACGCTGCCGCGCAGTGCGCTCGGGATGATGCGCTTGAACTCGGGCCAGGTCGGGATCAGCTTGATGGCGCCGTTGAAGGGCGTGCGCTCTTCCTTGGCGTCCAGGTTCTTGGTGATCTCGGCGATGCCGAAGCAGCCCAGCGCGATGCTGACCAGGCCGATGCCGTCGGCCAGGAAAGGCATGTCCATCGTGAACCGGGCCACGCCGCTGTTCACGTCGGTGCCGATCTGGCCCAGCAGCACGCCGACCATGCACATGGCCAGGCCGTTGAGCAGGCTGCCCGTGGTGACGAAGCTCACGCAGACGAAGCCCACCATCATCAGCGCGCAGTAGTCGGCCGGGCCGAACAGGAAGGCCACCTGGCTCAGCGTGGGCGCCAGGAACGCCAGCACCACGATGGAGATCGTGCCGCCGATGAAGCTGGAGAAGCCCGCCGTGAACAGCGCCAATCCGGTCTTGCCCTTGAGCGTCATCGCGTAGCCGTCGATGCAGGCCACGATGGAGCTGGCATGCGGGATCTTCATCGTGATCGCGCTCACGCTGTCGCCGTACTGCGCCCCGTAGTAGATGCCGGCAAGCATGATCAGCGAGCCGTCCAGCGGCATCGAGTAGGTCAGCGGCAGCAGCAGGCTGATGGTGGCCAGCGGGCCCAGGCCTGGCAGCAGGCCGACCATGGTGCCCACGGTGCAACCGAGGGCGCAGTACATGAGGTTGTCCAGCGTCAGCGCGTGGCCGAAACCGAACATGAGGTTGTGGAGGACGTCCATCGCAGCTCCTTCAGATCAGCGGCAGGGAGAGGCCGAGCAGCTTCTGGAACGCGAAGGCCACCAGGATCAGGCCGATGCTGATCTTGATGTTGCGCGACACCGAGTAGGTGGTCGCTGCCTTGCCCGAGATGAACACCATGGCCACGATCGCCACGAGCATGTTCACGTACAGCGAAAGAAACGCGAACACGCACAGCGAGACCAGCAGCAGGCCGATGTTCTTGATGTTCAGGTCCAGCGGCTCGCGCGCCGTGAAGCGCGAACGCACGATGATCATCAATGCGATCGTCAGCAGGATGCCGCTGACGATCAGCGGAAACAGGCCGGGGCCGGCCCGGCCGAGGGAGCCGGTCTGGTATTGCAGCGAGAAGCCGCCGAATACCAATGCGATGAGTGCCAGGAACAGGCCCCTCGCGAGATTGCGGTCGATCATCATGAACTTCCGATGGGTTGGTCTCCACGCCTGCGTCGCCGGAACATGGCTTCGCAGGCGCCTATGGGCCACGCAGGCGGCAAGCCGCGGGCCGTGCCGGAATTCTTGGCGGCGGACCGCTGCCCCGCCCTATCGGGTACCACGTACGACAGCTTGGCGACAGCTTCGCGCGACGGGGGCTTCAGGCGCCGGCGTTCGGCAGGCGCACACGCACGCACAGGCCACGCCCGGACGGCCCGGCCAGCAGTTCGGCGCTGCCCGCGTGCAGCTGGGCAATGTGCTGCACGATGGGCAGGCCCAGGCCGGTGCCGGGCCCGCTGGCCGAGCGGCCACGGTGGAAGCGGTCCCAGGCGCGGGCCAGGTCGGCGGCGTCCATGCCGGGGCCGTCGTCCTCCACGTCCAGCACCGCGTGGCCGCCCTCGGTGCGGGTGCGCACCGTCACCTGCGCGCCGCGCCCGGCGTGCTGCTGGGCGTTGTGCAGCAGGTTGGCCAGCAGCTCGCGCAGCAGCCAGGACTCGCCCAGCACCGCCGCGGGCTGCAGGTCGAAGCCCAGGTCCTGCCCGGCGGCCAGGGCTGGCCGCACCCAGTCGGCGGCGGCCCCGGTCACGAGTTGCGCGAGGTCGATGCGCGCAGCGTCGCGCCGCTCCAGCGCCGCGCCCTCGGCACGTGCCAGCGTCAGCAACTGGTGCGACAGATGGGCGCTGCGCTCGGCCGCGGCATGCAGGCGCTGCAGCCGCGCATGCAGTTCAGGCGGGTGCGGCTGCGCCAGTGCCTGGGCCGATTCGGACAGCAGCACCGCCAGCGGCGTGCGCAGCTGGTGCGAGGCGTCGTCCAGGAAGCTGCGCTGCACACCGACCGCCTGGCGCAGCCGCCCGAACAGCGCGTTGATGGCGCCGCCGAAGAAGGCCACCTCGCGCGGCAACTGCTGCAACGGCAGCGGATCGAGCTGCTGCAGCGAGCGCCGTTCCAGCTCCTGCGATGCCTGCTGCAGCGGCCGCAGCCCGCGCCCCACCGCCACGCGGGCCAGCACCGCCAGGCACAGGGCCAGCAGCAGGCTCACGCCCCCCGCGGCCAGCACGACGGCGCGCGCCGCGGCATCGCGCTTGCCCAGCGACTCGGCCACGAGGATCGGGCAGGTCTGCCCGCCACAGGCCGCGCCGTGGGCGACGACGCGCATGGCCTGGCCGCGCAGTGCGCCGTCGAAGAAGCGCCAGTCGCCGCGCGGCAGGTGCGGGTCCTGCGCCAGCAGCGCGCGCTCGCCGGCCAGCAGGCGGCCCTGCGCGTCGCCCACCGCGAACACCACCTCGTCGACCAGGTCGGCCCGCAGCGCACGCGCGGTCTGCGCACTGAGCGGCAGGCGGGCCTGGCCCTCGTGCTCCTCGAGGATCTGCGCGAGCGCCACCGTGGTGTCGGTCAGCGCGCGGTCCAGGCTGTCCATGGCCGGCTGCACGGCCAGCAGGTACAGCAGGGCCGTGGCCAGCGGCACGAGCACCACGAGCGGTGCCAGCAGCCAGAGCAGCAGCGCGTGCCGCAGGCTGGGCACCGCGGCCGGCGGCGCCCCCGGCACGGGCGCCTCAGGCGCCATCGGGCTCCGCAGCCTCCAGCAGGTAGCCCAGGCCGCGCACGGTACGCAGGCGCACGCCGCCCGGCTCGATCTTGGCGCGCAGGCGCGAGACCAGCAGTTCCAGTGCGTTGTCGGAGGTGCCCGCGGCCCAGCCCGGCACCAGCGCCATGAGCTGCTCGCGCGAGACGACCTGGCCGGCCCGGGTCATCAGGTACTGCAGCACCGTGGATTCGCGCGCGCTGAGCGGCAGCGCCTGCTCGCCGATGCAGGCGCGCATGCCCTGCGGGTCGAAGCGCAGGGCCGCCAGCGCCAGCCTGCCTTCGCGCCGGTTCTCGTGCCGGCGCACCAGCGCGCGCAACCGGGCCACCAACTCGGCCGGGGCAAAGGGCTTGCACATGTAGTCGTCGGCGCCGGACTCCAGGCCGGAGACGCGGTCCTCCACGCTGTCGCGCGCGGTCAGCACCAGCACCGGCAGCAGCCAGCCGCTCGCGCGCACGCGGCGCAGGGTTTCCAGCCCGTCGATGCCGGGCAGGCCCAGGTCCAGCACCAGCAGGTCGTAGGCGTCCTGGGCCAGCGAGCGCGGCACGGGCTCGCCGCGGTCGCTCACGTCCACGCGCCAGCCTTGCGCCTGCAGCGCGCTGGCGACCGAGGTGGCCAGGGCTTCGTCGTCTTCAACGAGCAGGATGTGCATGGTGGTGGGGGCGTGCGCAGGCGCCGCATTGTGCCCGGGGTCGTGCCCGGGGTCGCACCGCCATTGCAGAATCGCCGACCATGACCCCTCCCCCCGCGCTGGACGCTCCCCCCTGCGGCGTGCGCCACCTGGTCGTGGTGCTGGGCGACCAGCTCGACCGGCAGTCCGCCGCCTTCGACGGCTTCGATCCCGCGCAGGACCGGGTCTGGATGGCCGAGGTGCTGGAGGAGTCCACCCAGGTCTGGAGCACGCAGCCGCGCATCGCCATCTTCCTGGCGGCCATGCGGCACTTCGCCGATGCGTTGCGCGGCGAAGGCCTGCACGTGGACTACCGCCGGCTGGACGACGCGGGCAACCGCGGCACGCTGGCCGCCGAGCTGGGCGCGGCGCTGGCCCGGCTGCGGCCCGCCGCGGTGGTGCTGGTGCAGCCTGGCGAGTGGCGCGTGCGCGAAGCCCTGCACGCCGTGGCTGCCAGCAGCGGCGTGCCGCTGGACGCGCGCGAGGACCGGCATTTCCTGTGCACGCCGGCCGCTTTCCAGCGCTACGCCGAAGGCCGCAGCGCCTTGGTGATGGAGCACTTCTACCGCGCCATGCGCCGGCGCCACCGCGTGCTCATGGACGGCGACGCCCCCGCCGGCGGTGCCTGGAACTTCGACACCGACAACCGCGCCGCCTTCGGCCGCGACGGCCCCGGCTTCCTGCCGCCGCCCGCGGCCTTCCCGCCCGACGCCACCACGCAAGAGGTGATCGCGCTCGTGCGTGCGCGCTTCGCCGGCCACCCGGGCCGGCTCGACGCATTTGCCTGGCCGGTCACACGCGCCCAGGCGCTGCAGGCGCTCGACGCCTTCATCGGCGAGCGGCTTGCGTTCTTCGGCCACTGGCAGGACGCGATGTGGGGCGGCGAGCCCTGGCTCTACCACGCGCAGCTCAGCGCGGCGCTGAACCTGAAGCTGCTGGAGCCGCGCGAGGTGATCGCGCGGGCCGAGGCGGCGTACCGCAGCGGCCAGGTGCCGATCGCCTGCGCCGAGGGCTTCATCCGCCAGATCCTGGGCTGGCGCGAATACGTGCGCGGCATCTACTGGCGCGAGATGCCGGGCTACCTGGAGCGCAACGCGCTCGACGCCCACGCCCCGCTGCCCGACTGGTACTGGACCGGCCGGACCGACCGCGAATGCCTGCGCGACACCATCACCCAGACGCTGGACCTGGGCTATGCCCACCACATCCAGCGGCTGATGGTCACCGGCCTGTATGCGCTGCTGCTGGGCGTGGAGCCGGTGCAGGTGCACGCCTGGTACCTGGCCGTCTACGTGGACGCGGTGGAATGGGTGGAGCTGCCCAACACGCTGGGCATGGGCCAGTTCGCCGATGGCGGCCTGCTGGGCAGCAAGCCCTACGTGGCCAGCGGCCAGTACATCGCACGCATGAGCGACCACTGCCGGCACTGCCGCTTCCAGCCCGCGGAGCGCACGGGCGACAGCGCCTGCCCGTTCACCACCCTGTACTGGGACTTCCTGGCGCGCCACGCGCAGCGTTTCGCCGCGCACCCGCGCATGCGGGCGCAGGTGCAGAACCTGGCGCGGCTGTCCGATGCCGAACGCGGCGCGATCGCGCTGCGGGCCGACGCCATACGGCGTGGCGAGGTGTGAGCTGTTGCAGCCACGCGCGTGGCCCACATGGGGGCGGCACGCGGCCGCGCTGCCCTGTACCATGCCATGTGGCCCAACGACAACACTTTGCCGACATGCCTGATGCACCGCGACGACGCGCTGCCGCCCCATGATCGAAACGCTGCCGCCCGCCCCCGCCCCCACCCCCCGCACGGACCTGGCCGTGGTGCAGCGTCGCCACTACGTCACGCTGCTGTTCTCCGACCTGTCGCGCTCCACCGAACTGGCCGGCGCGATGGAGGCCGAGCAGTACGCCGCCCTGCTCTCCATGCTGCGCATCGCCTACCAGGAGACCGTGCCGCGCTGGGGCGGCACCATCGTGCGCGTGCAGGGCGACGGGCTGCTGGCCATGTTCGGCCACCCGGTGCCGCACGAGGAGGCCGGGCGCCGCGCGGTCGAGGCCGCGCTGGCGCTGCACCGGGCGGTCGGACGGCTGGCGCCCCGCCTGCCGGCAGGCTTCGCACTGCAGCTGCACACCGGTATCCACGCCGGGCTGGTGCTGATCGGCGATGGCGACATCGAGCGCGGCCGCTTCGAACTGATGGGCACGGTGCCCAACATCGCGGCCCGCCTGTCGGACGCCGCCGGCCCGCACGAGATCGTCGTCAGCGACGAGACGCTGGGACCGGCGCGCCGCTTCTTCGGCGCCGGTGCGCCCAGCATGCTCACGGTCAAGGGCCGCGACGCGCCGATCCTCGTCTACCGCATCGGGGCCCAGGCCGAGACGCTGGCCGGCGTGCAGGCACGCAGCCGCAAGCAGGCGCCGCTGGTGGGCCGCCAGGCCGAGTCCGACCGGCTGGCGCGCGCGCTGGACGCCGCCTGCGGTGGCGCGCCGGCAGGTGTCGAGGTGGCCGGGCCGCCCGGCATCGGCAAGACGCGGCTGGTGGAGGAGTTCCTGCACCACGCCCACCAGCGCGACTGCCGGGTGCTGCGCGGCAGCTGCGACAGCGGCCTGGGCGCAGCGCCGCTGCAGCCCTTTCGCCAGATGATGCAGTCGCTCGGCACGGCCGAGCTGCCGGCGCGGCCCCGCGCCTTCACGGAGGCTTTCGAACGGCTGGCGACCGAGCAGCCGCTGGTGCTGTTCATCGACGACTGGCAATGGGCGGACGACGCATCGCACCAGGTGCTGGCCAGCATCCTGCAGCTGGACGGGCTGCGCCTGCTGGTGGTGTTGACGCGGCGCGTCGTCGGCAGCGCAGCGGCGCCGGCCACGCCGGGCTTCGACGCGATCACGCTGGCGCCGCTGGCGCAGGCCACCGCCGCCGAAGCCGTGGCCGCCTACCTGCCCGGCGCCGACCCCTTCGTGGTGGCCCAGATCTGCGCACGCGCGGGCGGCAACCCCTTGTTCATCGAAGAGCTGTGCCACTCCGCCGCCCACGGCGACAGCGGCCGGCTGGCGCCGCCGCCCAGCCCGGCCGGCTGGATCAACCAGCTCATCGAATCGCGCGTGCACAGCCTGGCCGCGCCGCTGGTGGACATGCTGCGCACCGCCGCCGTGATCGGCAACACGGTGCCGGCCTGGCTGCTGGCGCGCATCACCGGCCATGCCACCGACGGCCCGCTGCTGCGCGAGCTGGCCGAGCAGGACTTCCTGTTCCCCGGCGAGCACGCGGGCACGCTGCGCTTCAAGCACGGCGTCACGCGCGACGTCGTGTACGCCTCGGTCGGCCTGCTGCAGCGCCAGTGGCTGCATCTGCGCATCGCCGTGGCGCTGATGCAGCAGGCCCAGGCCGGCGTGCAGGAGGATGCCGAGGCGCTGGCCCTGCACTTCGGCGCCGGCGGCGATCCGGCGTTGCAGGCGCACTATGCCGAGCTGGCCGGCGACCGCGCGCTGGCGGTCTCGGCGCTGGATCGCGCCCGGGCGCACTTCCACGCCGCGCTGGCGGCACTGGAGCGCGGCGAGCTGTCGGGCGAGCGCGCGCTGCGCTGGGTCGACATCGTCGAGCGGCTCGCGATGGTCTGCATGTTCGACCCCGAGCGCGGCCAGATCGCGCTGGCCGAGCGCGCCGTGCTGCTGGCCCAGCGCCACGGGGACCTCGGGCGCGTGGCGCGCGCGCGCCACTGGCTGGGCTGCGTGCACTACGCCCTGGGCGAGGCGCGCCAGGCCATCCGCCATGGCGAGCAGGCCCTGCGCGAAGCCGAGGCGGCCGGCGACGAGCCGCTCGCCACGCAGGCATTGGCCTCGCTGGGCGAGGCGCACGCCGCGGCCGGGCACTACCTGCCCGCGGCCAGCCTGCTGGACCGCGCCATCGCGGTCAAGCGCAGCCACCGCAGCGGCCGCCGCACCAACGTCGGGCTGGCCTATTCGCTGGTCTGCCGCGGCGTGGTGCTGGGCGACCAGGGGCGCTTTGCCGCGGCCGCCGAATGCTTCGACCAGGCGCAGGACTGCATCGTCGGGCTCACGCACCAGATCGGCACCAGCATCGAAGGTTGGCGCGCCGCCGTGCTGCTGTGGCAGGGCCGCTGGGATGCCGCGCGCGAGGCCGCCGCGGCCTCGGCCCGCATCGCCGAAGCCACGCGCTGCCTGTGGCAGCTGTCGGTGGCCCGCGCGATCGGCGGCTACGCCGACTGGATGCTGCAGCGCGACCCGGCCGCGGTCGACCGCCTCGTGGCCGTGACCGACTGGGTGCTGCCACGCGACAGCGGCCTGTTCCGCTCGCTCAACCACGGCTGGCTGGCCGACAGCCTGCTGGCGCTGGGCCGGCCGGAGGAAGCGCGCCGGCATGCGCTGCTGGCCCTGCAGCGCGGCCGCCGCGAAGACCGCATCGGCCTGGCCATGGCGGCGCGCGCGATGGCGCGCGCGGCCCATGCGAACGGCCAGCGCGGCGCTGCGCAGCGCCAGCTGGCCTTCGCCTACCGCGTGGCGCAGGCGCGCGGATCGGCGCACGAGCAGGCGGCCACGCAGCTCACCGAGGCCGAGCTGGCCGCCGCCGACGGGGCAGGTGCGCATGCGCGCGCCCTGCTGGCGCAGGCCGAGGCGGCGTTCGCCGCCATGGACATGGCCTGGCACCTGGGCCAGGCGCGGCAGCTGCGCGAGCGCCTGTGACCCGGCTCAGGCCGGCGCCGGTGCCGGTGCCGGTGACGGCACCGCTGCCTTGGGCGTCAGGATCAGCAGCACCGGCGAGCCGGTCGGCCGCAGCGTGCCGGCCTGCAGCAGCGCGCAAGCCATCGCCAGCATGACGCCCACGCCCATGCGCGAACCCGGGCAGGCGTGCAGGCCCCAGCGGTCGGTGCCGGGCGCGAAGTAGTCGCCGCCGAACAGCAGCGCGTCGCGCCGGGCCTGCTCCTCGGGCGGCAGGCTCTCGATGGCCGAGGCCAGGCCCAGCACCACGGTGGCGTCCGCATCGGGCTGGCCGTCCACCACCGGGCGGCGCCAGACCATGGGCGGCACGGGCTCGGCCTGCATGGTGTCCAGCATGGGCCGCCACAGCGCGGCGCGCGCGGTGTCCAGTGGCGCATCCCCGGCGAGCACGCGGTCGGCCAGCTCTTGCTGCAGGGCCCACAGCCGGCCGTCCTCGATCCAGTTCTTCATGACGGTCAGGAAGTTGCCGTGCACCGTGGGCGCGAAGCCCAGCAGCAGCCCGGCGATCTCGCGCTCCAGCAGGTCCGGACCGTGCGCCGTGCCCAGCGCGGCCAGCCCGGGACGCAGCGCTGCCACCAGGCCGGGCGAGGCGCCGCCGGCCAGCGTGTCCTTGACGGCCTGCAGCACCATGGGGCCGTGCAGCTCGCCCTCGGCCGTCACGCGCACCTGCGGGTGGGCACCGAACACCATGCGCGAGGGGCCGATGATGTGGCCGGGGCAGCGCGGCTTGCCCTGCGGATCGGGCGTGGGGCTGCGCCCGCCCACCACCATGTTCTGGCCATCGGGCAGGCCGAACCAGAGCCTGGACAGCGCGCCGACCACCTGCTCCGAGTAGCCCATGAGATCGACCGCCACGCGCACGCGGCCGTCGGGATGGCGCAGCGCGAAAGCGCCGCTGGAGGCGCGCACGGTCTCGGCCAGCACGGCCTGCGCCACGGCGCTGGCCGCGGCGAAGGCCTGGGCCTCGCCGATGCTGGCCACGGCCGCGTTGACCACGGGGCCCACCGCCGTGTGGCCGTCGGCCGGGTCCATGCCCAGGTGGTTTACGCCCAGCGAGGCCTGCATGCGGTCGCCGAAGCCCTTCACCGAGAAGTGCTTGCACGGCGCATCGGCCAGCGCGGGGAACACCTTGTCGGCCGAACCGAGCAGGCGTCCATAGGGCTCGGCCTGCTGGTCGCCGCCATGCTGCTCGCGCACGGTGCGCCAGGTGGCGCGGCCGCTGTCGCGGTCCTCGAGCCGGGCGCGCCATTCGTCGAGCGCGCTGGGCGGCACGGGCGCAGGCGCCAGCACCGGCTCGGGCGCGCTGCGGAAGTCCGACAGCCGGGCCAGAGCCGCCAGCGCGGGCACGAAGAGGTACAGGCCCCACTGCAGCTCGACGAAGGCCTGCTCGCCCAGGTCGGCGCGTTGCGGCGCGCCGCTGGCATCGACCCAGCGGAACACGCGCGGCTGGCCCGCGCGCGGAACGCCCAGGAAGGGGTCGGACTGGGTCGAGCCCACGCCGCTGCTGTTGCCGCCGGCCATCCAGCGCTGCACGGTCTCGAACTGCTCGGCGATGCTGGCGCAGTAGGCCATGAAGAGGATGCCGCGGTCGGCGTCGGGCGCCGCCTCCAGCGAGGCCGGGCCGTAGCCCATGCCGCGGCGCAGGATGCGCGGCAGGCCGGGCCGGCCGTCGCGCGGGTTGGCGCGCCGCACGTGCGAGGAGAACGGGCATTGCGCCTGGTCGGCGGCGCGGTAGCGGAAATCGTTGTCGCCGCCGGGGCCGCTGGCCACCAGGGGCGTGCCGTCCTGGCGGCGGCCCATCATGCGTTCGAGCAGGTCGGTGCGGCGCACGGGGTCGCCCTGGGCGTGCTGCTCCAGCGCGTCGTAGAGGTGGTCCAGCCGCTGGCGCAGCTTGCGCACCACGAGGAAGCTGCCGCGGTCCAGCAGGCCATCGGCCTCGGCCGGGTACGGGCCGTCGCCGCGGTCGTTGGCGAAGCCCAGCACCAGCTCGCCGGGGCGCACCTGGTGCTGCCGTGGGTAGGCCGAGCTGTCGGGCGCCGGATCGGGCACCAGGTCGGGCGTGACCATGGGCTGGCTGATGCCGTCGACGAAGCCGAAATGCTCGCGGCCGTTGGGTGCGGTGGTGCGGCTGCGCGTGGGCTCCACCGCCAGCACCGTGAGGCCCGTGCCCTGGCCCAGCACGCGCACCGCGCCCTGGATCAGGGGGTGCAGGCCATGGCCCTCGTCACTGGTGTCGATGGTGCGCATCATGACCGCCACATGCACCACGTCGAGTTCGATGCGGTCTTCGCGTGCCGGGTCCACGCCGTGGCGCAGCGGGCGGTGCCAGTGGTCGGGATGGTTGCCGCGCAGGTCGCCCAGCAGGCCGGCGCGCGGCTCCATGCCTTCGGCGAACTCGGGCGGCAGGCGGTCCAGCCGTTCGGGGTCGATCCGCAGCGCGCGCAGGCCCGCCATCGTGAAGCCGATGTGCAGGCGGACTTCGCCCTCGGCGGCAGCCGGCGCGGCGCAGCGCGGAGCCAGCGTGGCCAGGTGCTCGGCGGCCCGCTGCGGATCGGTCACGCGCAGCAGCACCAGCGCGCCGTGCGTGGCGCGCGGGCCCTCGCCCAGCACGGCGGCCTGCAACGCGTCGGGGCTCCACGCGAGCCGGTCGGTCGGCACCGGCTCGGGC
This sequence comes from Pseudorhodoferax sp. Leaf274, assembly GCF_001422445.1. GTDB lineage: Bacteria > Pseudomonadota > Gammaproteobacteria > Burkholderiales > Burkholderiaceae_C > Pseudorhodoferax. Next base: position 397,540 of record NZ_LMNA01000012.1, on the reverse strand, counting down.
AGCGGGCGGGCCAGCCAGGCCAGCTCGTCGGCGAACAGCTTCTTGAGCAACGGCACCTGCGGATGCTGGTTGAAGGCATCGGTGGCCAGCGTGGACTGCAGGCCCTTGAGCGCCAGCTGCGCAAAGCGCAGCAGGATGTCGCCGTCGGCGCCGGCCCACCAGCCGGTCAGCCGGTACAGGCCCTTGAGCGTGCGCAGGTGCAGCGGCAACAGGCCTTCCAGGTCGCCCAGCATGCGCTCCAGGCCCTGGCGCGTGGCGCTCAGGTCGTCGGGCTCGGCGTGGGCGGCGATGGCGCGGTCGGCCTGCACCGGGCAGCCGCTCTCGCGCTGCAGGCGCTCCACGCTGGCCAGGTAGCGCTGGTCGGCCAGCGTGGCGGGGCCGTCGGTGTAGAAGATGCCGGCGTCCTGCTCGGCGCTGCGCACCCAGCGGCAGTAGGTGTCGAAGTCGCTCGTGCGCGAACCGGGGTAGCCGTCGCAGTGGCACAGCAGCGCGTCCAGCAGCGGGCCGATGTCGCGGTAGATGACCCGCATGTAGGGTTCCCAGCCGCCGTCGAAGCTCACGTTCAGCGACAGGTGCCAGGTGTCAGAGCCGACCAGCGAGGGCGGCACCAGCGCATAGCGGAAGCCGCTGATCATCAGGAAGCGGCCGATGGGGTCGGGGAAGGCGGAGTCGCGCAGTTCGGACTCGCGCGCATTGCGGCGCGAGGCGTGCATCGCATCCAGCAGGCGGCGCAGCCGCTCGAGATAGCTGATGGGTTCGAAGCCCGGGGCCAGGCCCGCGCGGACAGGGGCCAGCAAGGCCAGATTGGTGATGCCTGCGAGGCCGCTTCCGCGCACGTGGTTGCGCATGGTGTCGTTCCTTGTGAGGGGGACCGCCCGGCGGCCCGAGCGGCGAACTTAGCAGGGACTGGGCGTGCCGCCGTGGCGGCGGTACGCAGTTGTGATGAAAGGGGAAGTTACGTGTTGTGCTGCAGTCGGCCGTACAGCGTCGCGCGCGAGATGCCGAGCAGCCGCGCTGCGGCCAGCTTGTTGCCGCCGGTCTCGGCCATGGCGGCGGCGATGGCGCGCGCCTCCAGTTCGGCCACCTGTTCGGCCATCGGGCGCAGCAGGGCGGCATGGCCCTCGCGCTCGGGCAGCGGCTCGGGCGCGGCGGCGGCGATGGCGGCCACGCCGGTCTCGGCCAGCACGCGGCGCACCTCGGCCGCGTCCACGCGCTGGCTGTCGCTGCGCATGGCCAGCTGTTCGAGCACGTTGCGCAGTTCGCGGATGTTGCCGCGCCAGTGCTGGCCGGCCAGCAGCGCCAGTGCGTCGGGCGTCAGTTCTGGCGGGGCTTCGCCGCTGCGCTGGGCCAGGTCTTCGCTGAGCGCCTCGACCAGGGCGGGGATGTCGCCACGGCGTTCGCGCAGCGGCGGCAGCTTCAGTGGCAGCACGTTGAGCCGGTAGTACAGGTCTTCGCGGAAGCGCCCCTGGCGCACCAGGGCCGGCAGGTCGCGCGAGGTGGCGGCGATCACGCGCGCGTCGAACGGCACCAGCCGGTTCGAGCCCAGCGGCTCGATCTCGCCCTCCTGCAGCGCGCGCAGCAGCTTGGCCTGCAGCGCGGCCGGCATGTCGCCGATCTCGTCCAGGAACAACGTGCCGCCATCGGCCAGCTTGAACTTGCCGTCGCGCCCGCGCCGGTCGGCACCGGTGTAGGCGCCGGGCGAGACGCCGAAGAACTCGGCCTCCAGCAAGGTGTCGGGCACGGCCGCGATGTTCAGGCTCACGAAGGGCCCGCGCGCGCGGGCCGAGGCCAGATGGATGGCGTGGGCCAGCAACTCCTTGCCCGTGCCGGTCTCGCCCAGCAGCAGCACCGGGCTGGAGGATTGCGCGGCGCGCCGCGCGTGGCGCTTGACCTCCAGCGCCGCCGCGCTGGTGCCGATGAAGCTGGCGAAAGTGTACTTGGCGCGGCGCTGGCCTCCGCCGCCCACCCCGCCATCGCCGTGCAGCAGCGCGCGGCTGCGCTGGCTGGCCAGTTCGCGGCGGGCGTCGTCCAGGTCGCGCTGCAGCAGCGCGAATTTCTCGATCAGCGGTTTGAGCGTGGTCTCCGGCTGGTCGAACAGCACGATGCCGATGGCGCCGATGGTCTGGCCGTCCTCCTGGCGCAGCGGGATCCGGCTGACCACGAAGGTGCCGGCCTTGTTGGTCAGCAGGTCCACCAGGATCGGCTCGCCGGTCTCCAGCACGCGGCGCATCTGGGTGTTGGGGATGACCTCTTCCACCGGATGGCCCTGGAACTCGTCGATGCTGGAAAAGCCCAGCGCCGGCAGGAAGCGCCGGTAGCCCTCGTTGACCCAGACGATGGTGCCGGCCCGGTCGACCAGGAACATGCCCTGGCTCATGCTGGAGAACAGGTGGAACATGGAGCGCGCGGCCAGCGCCAGCATGCTGCTGGCATCGGGCGGCAACACGGATTCGGTGGGCGGCATCGGGGCATGGTAACGGTGCGCAGCCACCCGCCCGGCGCGCCGCGACGGTGCGCCGTCGGCCTACAAGGGCGGCGCCGCGTCAGGAGCAAAATGCGCCGCGATGGACAGAATTCGCATCGACAAATGGCTGTGGGCGGCACGCTTTTACAAGACGCGCACGCTCTCGGCGGACGAGGTCGACCGCGGCCGCGTGCAGGTCAACGGGCACGACGTCAAGCCCTCGCGCGAGGTCAAGCCCGGCGACACCGTTTCCGTGCGCCAGGGGCCGGTGCTGCGCACCGTTGTGGTGCTTGGCGTCAGCGGCATGCGGGGCCCGGCGCCGGTGGCGCAGGCGCTCTATGCGGAAACCGCCGAGAGCCAGCAGGCGCGCGCGCAGCAGGCCGAGCAGCATCGGCTGGCGCCCGAGCCCGCCATGGCGCTCGAACATGGCCGGCCGACCAAGCGCGAACGCCGCGTGCTCGACCAGGCCACCGATGGCTGGGGCGAGCGCTGGAGCGCCTCGGTCGACGGCTGAACCAAGGAAGCACCCATGTACCGCACCCTCCTCGCCGCCTGCGCCGCCCTCGCCCTGCTGACCGCCTGCCCCGACACCAAGGTGCCGCAGGACCCGACCAAGCTGCCCACGCCCAAGGCGCAAGGCGACCTTGGATAAGCCCTCAGCCGCAGGCGACCTTGGTGATGCGGCTGCGGCCGTCCAGCGTCAGGTTGAGCCGCGCGGGGTTGAATTCCATCGTCACCGCCTGCCCGGGGCTGAGCCAGCGCACGATGCTGGCGCCCGAACGCGCGCGCACGTCGCGCTCCAGTGCCGGGCCGAACGACTGGCCGATGGCGAACTGCGCGGCCGCGGCATCGCAGGTGGCGGGCGTGGCCGACGTTCCGGGTGCTCCGGCAGGCCCGCCCAGGCCCGCACAACCGGCCAGCGCCAGCACAGCCACGCCACTGGTCCATTGCATTTTTTTGGTGTCCATGCGCCGCATGCTAAGGCACCGCCGGAACCCATCCCGGGGGCCTCGCCAGCCACAGCTACACTCTTGCCCGCTGTTACGTCATGTGTTCGGTGGATGACAAACTGTTCTGGCATCCTTGATGCTTGCCGGCATCCATCAGAACGCGAGCCATGCGTAGCGCCTCCCCTGCCCCTCACGAGAAGCCGTTGGTGAAAGCCACCCTAGTTCCTGCATTCCTGCCAACGCTGTTGCTGCCCTGGCGCAGCGCCCGCGTGTCTTTCGTGCTCCACGCGCTGGCGATGGTCGGTGTCCTCACCACCATCACGGCGTTGATCGAGCGCGCCGCGCCCTGAACTCCACATTGCATGCCTGACACCGGTCGACCTGGGCCCCGCTACATCGAAGAACGGCTGGAGCAACTCGAACGCAGCAACGAGGAGTTGCTGGGCGTGATCACCGCATTGACCGCCGTGACCACCGCGCTGGCGGCAACCCACTCGCAGCGCACAGTGCTGCACGAGGCGCTGGCGCGTGCAGCACCCGGCATCCGCGAGGCAACGCAACAGCACGGCATGAGCGAGCGCACGCAGATGGTGCTGGAGGCCTTCACCAATCTGCTGCACCAGACACTGACCGAGCCGCAGCCGGCACGGCTGGACGAGGCCAAGCAGGTCATCCAGGCGTTTTTGCAGCATCCGCCCGAGGACGACCTCAGGGATCACCCAGGGTCCTGATACACGCGGTGCGGCCCGGGAATTGCTTTTGCGCCTGTATGCGAGCCGAGCCCACCGTCATCCTGGAAGTCGATCGTCGCCTGGCGCAGTTCATCCAGTCGAGCCGCCCCGTAGGCCCCGAGTCCGCCAACGCGCAGGCACTGGCGCGCTGGCGCGCTGCACAGGAGGTGCGCCAGATCCTGCAGGACGCCTGCCCCTACGAGCCCGGCACGCAGGCCAGCCACGCCTGGTTCGTCGAGAAGTACGGCGACGCGGCCGGCGCCGTCATGGACGAGTAGCCTCGGCCTCGGCATACCGGCGCTGCGGCTGCGCGCCCCTGTTGCGCAGCCAGCGCTCCAGCTGCGCAGCTGGCATGGGGCGCGCGAACCAGTAGCCCTGCAGTTCGTCGCACGCCATGCTGGCCAGCATCGAGCCCTGCTGGCTTCCCTCCACCCCCTCGGCCACCACCTGCAGGCCCAGCGTGTGCGCCAGCGCGACGATGGCGCGCACGATGGCGAGGTCGGTCGGATCGGTCAGCATGTCGCGCACGAAGCTCTGGTCGATCTTGAGCTTGTCGATCGAAAAGCGCTTGAGGTAGGCCAGGCTGGAATAACCGGTGCCGAAGTCGTCGATGGCAAGCACGACGCCCAGGCCCTTGAGCGCAGCAAGCTGCTGGTCGGCCAGCGGCGCGCTGTCCATCAGCAGCGATTCGGTGATCTCGATCTCCAGCGCCTGTGCCGAGATGCCGTTGGCATCGATGCAGCTGCGCACGTGCTCGACGAGACCGGGCTCGGACAGCTGCACCGACGACAGATTCACCGACACGCCGAAACCCGCCAGGCCCTGCCGTGCCCAGGCCGCGAGCTGGGCGCAGGCCTGCTCGATGACCCAGGCGCCGATCGGGCGGATCAGGCCGGTCTCCTCGGCAACCGGGATGAAAGCGCCTGGCGGCACCTCGCCGAGCACCGCGTTGTGCCAGCGCAGCAAGGCCTCCACGCCCACCACGGCATGGCCGTCGGCGCGCACGCGCGGCTGGTAGTGCAGGCTCAGCTCGCCACGCTGGAGCGCATGGCGCAGCTGCTGCTCGAGCACCAGCCGCTGCTGCACGAGCTGCTCGATGGCGGGCTCGTAGAAGCGCGCGGCATCGCGGCCTGCACCCTTGGCCTCGTACATGGCGGCATCGGCCCGGCGCATGAGCTCGTCGAGTTCGCGGCCGTCCTGCGGGTACAGCGCCACGCCCACGCTGCACGAGACATGCAGCGCATGCCCCTCGACATGGTGGGGCTGGCGTATCAGCGGGATCACGCGGCGCTCCACGGCCTGGCGCACCTCGTCGGCCGAGCTGACGCTGCGCATGATGACCACGTACTCGTCGCCGCCCAGGCGGCTCACGGTGTCGCCGGCGCGCACCGCCTGCGTGAGCCGCTGCGCGACCGAACGCAGCACGCCGTCGCCGATGTGGTGGCCCAGCGTGTCGTTGACGGTCTTGAAGCGGTCCAGGTCGATGAACAGCACGGCGACCTGCTCGCCGGCCGCGTCCGCATGCGCGATGGCTTCGCCCAGGCGTTCGACGCACAGCGAGCGGTTGGGCAGCTCGGTCAGCACGTCGTGGTGGGCCAGGAACTGCACGCGCGCCTCGGTGCGCTTGCGGTCGCTGATGTCCACCGCAATGGCGATGTACTGCGTGACCGCGCCGCCGCGTGTCACGTCGCGCACGGCCGAGATCATGAGCCAGGCCGGATAGGTCTCGCCCGAGCGCTTGCGGAACTGCACCTCGCCCTGCCAGGCATCGCGCTCCTGGGCGGCCCGCGCGATGCGCTCGCCGAACGGCTCGCCGCCGTGCGCGTCCAGCAGCATGGACAGCTGCTCGCCGATGACCTCGTAGAAATCGTACGAGGTGCTGCGGCAAAAGGCCCGGTTGGCCGACAGGATGCGCTGCTGCGTGTCCATGATGACGATGCCTTCCGAGGAGGCCTCGAACACCTTGGCCCACAGCTCCAGCCGGCTTTCCATGAGCTTGATCACGTTGATCGGCGTGAAGGCCGTCACCACCGCGTCGCGGCCGTGGAACTGCAAGCGGCGCGCCGACAGCACGGCCCAGGAGGGCTCGTCGCCGCCGAGCCAGCGCACCTCGAACTCGTCGACCACGCCGCGGTCGGCCAGGCGCTGGAAGAAGCGCTGGCGCACGCCCGGCTCCAGGCCACTGCGCCAGGGGTCGGTGCTGCGGCCGCCCAGCCAGGGCTGCGCCGCCGCGTTGGCGTGCAGCACCTCGTGGTGCGGCACCGAAGTCACCACGAGCGCGATCGGGATCGCCTCCACGAGCTGCTGCTGGGCCTGCGCCGCACGGGCGCTGGCGGCCGCGTCCTGCTGCACGATGCGCTGCGCGTCGAGGTCGGTGAGCATCTGGTTGAAGGCCGTGACGAGTTGGCCGATCTCGTCGCGGCTGTGCCAGTTGGCCCGCAGCGCATGGTCGCCCGTGCGGCGCACCGCATCGGCGACGTCGGCGAGCCGGCGCAGCGGCTGGGCGATCTGCTGCGCCACCGCATACACCAGGCTCAGGATGCACGCCAGCAGCAGCAGCGCCGTGCCCAGGTGCAGCCACATGCGGCTGAACAACAGGTCCACCCGTTCGCGCAGCAGCCGCTCCAGGTCATGGGCCGTGACCGACCAGGCCGCCCCCAGTGCCGACAGCACGGCCGCATGCTCGGCGCGCAGCAGCACCAGGTCGGATTGCACGATGTGGCTGTCGGCCAGGCGCTGCACCGAGGACAGCAGCGACTGCAGCGTGCCCAGCAGCGCCTGGCGGCTCTGGCCCAGCGCCGCGCGCTGCACCGGGGTGCCGGCGGCGAAGGCCTGGGTGTAGTCCGAGCGGATGCCCAGCGCAACCGCGTCGAGCCGACCGGCCAGGATCAGCAGCTCGGTGCGCCGGTCGACCGAGCCGGCCGCCACGGCGCGCTCGCTGGGCAGGGTGCGCACTGTGTCGTGCAACACCTCCAGCAGCTCGGGAAAGCGCAGCACCACGAGCGACATGGCGTAGTAGCTGTCCAGGTCCGGATCCAGGATCAGGTTGGACTGGTTGCCGACGGTGGTCAGCAGCTCGCGCGCATTGCGCAGCAGGCGCCGGGTCGCCTCGGGGCTTTCCGGTGCCGCGTCCACGCGCGCGAGCGCCTCCACGAAGGCATCGGCGGCCGGGCCGGTCCTGAGCGCCTCGTCGTGCGCAGTACGCTGGCGCGCAAGCGTCTCCTGCAGCTGCGCGCGTTGCGGCGCTGCGGGCGGCGCCGATTCGAACGGGGCGAGCAGCATGTCGCGCACCGTGACGCTGTACTCGAGGCCGACAATCTCCTTGCGCGTGAAGTCGATCGACTGGAACTTCTCGTGGATCAGGATGCTGGAGACGTAGATGACCGCCGACAGGTCCAGCAGGTAGATCAGCGTGAGCTTGCGCCCGACGCTCAGGCGGCCCAGCCAGCGCGTGAACCCGCGCAGCGGGTTCATCGGTGCAAGGGTCTGCGCGCCCCGGGGGGCAGCAGGCGGCGCAGGGGCTCCAGCCCCTCAAGCATGGACGGGGACGAGGAACTCGCGGCTGACGTGGCCACCCAGTTCGTTCACGCGGTCCAGGAACTGCGTGAGGAAGGCGTGCAGGCCGGTGGCCAGGATCTCGTCGATGCGGCCGAACTTGAGATCGGCGCGCAGCTTGCCGGCGCGGCGCAGCGTCTCGCTGGCCGGGTTGCCAGCCACCATCTCCAGGTTGGCCAGCACCTCGTTCAGGCTGGCGTGCAGCGAGCGCGGCATGTCGGCCCGCAGGATCAGCAGCTCGGCCACGCGCTCGGGTGTGATCACGTCGCGGTAGACCTTGCGGTAGACCTCGAAGGCGGAGACCGAACGCAGGATCGCGCTCCAGTGGTAGAAGTCGTACTCCTGGTCCTTCTCGCTGGCGGCACCGTAGAAATCGCTCTCGACCGCATGGAACTTGACGTCGACCAGCCGCGCCGTGTTGTCGGCCCGCTCGAGGAAGGTTCCAAGGCGCAGGAAGTAGAACGCGTCGTCCTGCAGCATGGTGCCGAGCGTGACGCCGCGCGACAGGTGCGAGCGGAACTTGACCCACTCGAAGAACTGCGCCGGATCGGCCTCGAACTCACCGGACTTGAGCATGCGGTTCAGGTCGAGCCAGGTGGTGTTGGCGGTCTCCCAGACCTCGGTGGTCAGGCTGCCGCGCACGGCCCGCGCGTTCTCGCGCGCAGCGCGCAGGCAGGACACGATGGACGACGGGTTGCTCTCGTCCTTGACCATGAACTCCATGACGTTGCGCGAACTGACCTTGTCGTGCTTGCTGCTGTACAGCCCGCCGAGCTCGCTGATCGACAGCAGGCCCTGCCAGCCCAACTGGGCCACGGCGGCGGACTGCGGCAGCAACGAGGACTGGTAGTTCACGTCCAGCATGCGGGCGGTGTTCTCTGCGCGCTCGGTGTAGCGCGACATCCAGAACAGGTGGTCGGCGGTGCGGCTCAGCATTGGATCATTCCCCCGAGGTCTGTGCTTGTTGTTGGCTGGGTGCCGTCGAGGCGGCAAACGGGATGTCCGCGTCTTCCAGGATCCAGGTGTCCTTGGTGCCGCCGCCCTGCGAGGAATTGACGACGAGCGAGCCGTCCTTGAGCGCCACGCGGGTCAGCCCGCCCGGCACCATCTGCACCTCCTTGCCCGACAGCACGAAGGGCCGCAGGTCGATGTGGCGCGGCGCGATGCCGCTCTCCACGAAGGTCGGGCAACTCGACAGCGAGAGCGTGGGCTGGGCGATGTAGCCGCTGGGGTTGGCGACCACCGCCTTGCGGAAGTCCTCGATCTCGGCCTTGGTGGCGGCCGGGCCGACCAGCATGCCGTAGCCGCCGGCACCGTGCACCTCCTTGACGACGAGGTCCTTGAGGTTGTCGAGCACGTACTTGAGGTCGTCGGCCTGACGGCACATGTAAGTGGGCACGTTGTTCAGGATGGGCTTTTCGCCCAGGTAGAACTCGATCATCTTGGGCACGTAGGGGTAGATCGACTTGTCGTCGGCCACGCCCGTGCCCACGGCATTGCAGATCACCACGTTGCCCGCCTTGTAGGCCTCCATCAGGCCGGCGCAGCCCAGCGTGGAGGTGGGACGGAACACGTTGGGGTCGAGGAAGTCGTCGTCCACGCGGCGGTAGATCACGTCCACGCGCTTGGGGCCGCGCGTGGTGCGCATGTAGACGAAGTTGTCCTTGACCAGCAGGTCCTGGCCCTCGACGAGTTCGATGCCCATCTGCTGCGCCAGGAAGGCATGCTCGAAGTAGGCGCTGTTGTACATGCCGGGCGTGAGCACCACGACCGTGGGCTCCGCCGTGGCCGGTGGCGCCGAGGCACGCAGGGTCTCGAGCAGCAGGTCGGGATAGTGCGCGACCGGCGCCACGTGGTGGTGGCTGAACAGGTCGGGGAAGAGCCGCATCATCATCTTGCGGTTCTCCAGCATGTAGCTGACACCGCTGGGCACGCGCAGGTTGTCCTCGAGCACGTAGTACTCGCCCTTGCCCTGGGCATCGGGCGCACGCACGATGTCGACGCCGGCGATGTGCGAGTAGACGTTGTTGGGCACGTCGACACCCACCATCTCGGGGCGGAACTGCGCGTTGTTGACGACCTGCTCCTTGGGGATCAAGCCGGCCTTGATGATCTCCTGGTCGTGGTAGACGTCGTGGATGAAGCGGTTCAGCGCGGTCACGCGCTGCACCAGGCCCTTTTCCATCGCCGCCCATTCGGCCGCGGGGATGATGCGCGGGATCAGGTCGAACGGGATCAGGCGCTCGGTGCCCGAGCCGTCCTCGTCCTTGGCGCCATACACCGCGAAGGTGATGCCGACACGGCGGAAGATCATCTCGGCCTCGGCCCGGCGCTTGGCCATCATGTCGCCGGGTTGGCGCGCCAGCCAGGCATCGTAGATCTTGTAGTGATCCCGGATCTGCTCGCCCTTCGAGAAGAACTCGTAGGGAAGCTTGGTATACATCTCATCAAATTTCAGCATGGACCCATCTCCTGTACCGAGAATAGCAAGTTGCAAGCCAGAGACGGATGGCCGTGCACGCGGCGTGCGAAAAAAAGACGCTCACGGAAGGCGGTGCCACCAGTAACGCGGCTGCTGCACGCGCGCACAGTCCACACGGTCGGGCGCATCGCTGCGCCATTGCGCTGCCCCGCACGCGGGCGAACCCACGACGGTGGCGCCGTGCGCCTGCAGCCGCTGCACGACCTCGGGTGCGGGATGGCCGAAGCGGTTGCGGTAACCGGCCTGCACCAAAGCGAAGCGCGGCGCCACCGCGCGCAGCAACGCGGTGCTCGACGAGGTCTTGCTGCCGTGGTGCGGCACCAGCAGCAGGTCCGCGTGCAGGTCGGCGCCGCTGGCCGCCAGCTGTTGCTCCTGCGCCTGCTCGATGTCGCCGGCCAGCAGCACGGCGCGGCCTTGCGCCACCACGCGCAGCACGCAGCTGAGCGTGTTGGGCTTGGCATCGCGCGCGGCGTCGTCGGGCGGGTGCAGCACCTCGAAGCGCACGCCATCCCACTCCCAGCGCTGCCCGGCCGCGCACCGCGTCACGGGGTAGCGCACGGCCAGCACATGGCCATCGGGCAAGGACGCCAGCAGCGCGGCCTGCGGCTGCGCCGCGAGCACCGTGCCGGCGCCGCCGCTGTGGTCGCTGTCGGCATGGCTCACGACCACGCGGTCCAGCCGCTCGCCCAGCGCACGCAAGAGCGGCACCAGCACGCGGTGTCCGGCATCGCTGTCCTGCCCGTGGCGCGGGCCGGTGTCGTACAGCAGGCTGTGGCCTGCCGTGCGCACCAGCACCGCGTTGCCCTGGCCGATGTCGGCCGCCAGCAGGTCGAACTGCCCGGGCGCCGGGCGCGCCGGCTGCCACAGCAGAGCGGGCAGCAGCAGCGGCAGGCCCAGCAGGCGCACGCCCAGCGGCAGCCGCAGCACCAGCAGCACCGCACCCAGCAAGGCCGCGGTCCCCAGGGGCAGGGGCACGGCCGCATGCGACAGGCTGGCCAGCGGCCATTGCGCGAGCCAGGCCAGCACGGCCAGCATCGCGCTGGTGGCCGCCGCCGCCAGGTCCCACAGCGGCGCGAACACCACGCCCAGCAGGGCCAGCGGCGTCAACACCAGCGTCACCCACGGGATGGCGAGCAGGTTGGCCACCAGCCCCACGAGCGAGACCTGCTGGAACAGCATCAGCGACAGCGGCGCCAGCGCCACCGTGACGATGGCCTGTTCACGCAACAGGCGCTGCACGCGCGCCACGGCACCCTGCGCCACGCGCCCCGCATCGCTGGCGAACAGCACGCCCACGGCGACGAAGCTGAGCCAGAAGCCCGCCTGCAGCAGCGCCCATGGATCGAGCGCCAGCACCGCGAGGCCGGCCAGCGCCCACACCAGCGGCCACGGCCATTGCCGCCCGGCCAGGCGCAGCAGCGCGACCACGGCCAGCATCACGAGCGTGCGTTGCGCCGGCACGCCCCAGCCGCTGAACAAGGCATAGGCCGCCGCCAGCACCACGCCGCCGACCAGGCCCGCATGCGGTGCGGGGCACCACAGGCTGGCACGCCAGCCGAGCCGGTCCAGCCGCCTCCAGCCCCAACCGACCAGCGCGGTGGCGAGCCAGGCGAACATCGTCACGTGCAGGCCCGACACGCTGAGCAGGTGGCTGACGCCGGTGGCGCGGAACAGGTCCCAGTCGGCCCGCTCCACCGCGCCCTGGTCGCCCATGGCCAGCGCGGCCACCACACCAGCGCGCGCCGGCTCGGCGATGCGCGCGAAGATCGCTTCGCGCACGGCCTGCCGCGCCCGCTCCACCGGATGCCGCCAGCCGCGCTCGAGCAGGCGCGGCGGTGCATCCCTCGGACCGGCGCGCACATAGCCGGTGGCCTGCACGCCACGCTCCCATTGCCAGAGCTCGTAGTCGAAGCCGTGCGGATTGCGCTGCCCATGCGGCGCGCGCAGCCGCACCTGCACGGCCCAGCGGTCGCCGGCCAGCACGTCGGCGGGCCGTTGCGGCACGCCATCCAGGCTGCCGCGGTACCAGGACAGCTCGACGCGTGGCGGCACCCGCACCGCCGCGCCATCCATCTGCGCCGCATCCACGTCCAGCAGCAGGCGCACGGCCAGGTCGCCCGGCTGCGGCATGGCCGCCACACGGCCCGTGAGCAAGAGGTCGCGCCCCTCCAGGGCCGGCGCCAGCGCCTGCGCATCGAACACCAGCGCCCGCAGGCCGACCGAGCCGAAGGCCAGGGCCGCCACGCCCAGCGCGGCAAGGGCGTGCCATGCGGCACGCCCTGCGGCCCGCCTGCGGCGCCAGCCGTGCCATGCCAAGGCAGCGCCAGCCGCGCACAGCAAGGCATAGGGCCAGGCCGGCCACAGGGCGGCCTGCTGCAGTTGCACGGCCGTGCCCAGCACGAAGCCGATGCAGCAGGCCAGCCAGGGCCCGGCACGCGACGACGACACCGCCTCCTCGGTCATGCTTGCTGGGTCATATGCCCCCACTACACTGCACAGCGCCAGCCTTTGGCTCGCCTCTTGCTAGTATCCGGCACCGGTGGCAAGTGCCATGGTTGTTACATCCAGACCAAGAGACACAGATGTCCACACACGCAGCGCTGAACCACGTTTCCCACTACCGCTATGACCGCCCCGTGCAACTGGGGCCCCAGGTGATCCGTCTGCGGCCCGCGCCGCATTGCCGCAGCAACATCATTTCGTATTCGCTCAAGGTCGAACCCGCCCAGCACTTCGTCAACTGGCAGCAGGACCCTTTCGCCAACTACCAGGCGCGCCTGGTGTTTCCCGAGAAGACGCAGGAATTCAAGATCACGGTCGACCTCGTCGTCGAGATGGCCGTCTACAACCCGTTCGACTTCTTCCTGGAACCTGCGGCCGAGAACTTCCCGTTCGCCTACAGCCCTGAAGTGAAGGAAGAACTCGCGCCCTATCTCGCGGTCGAGCCGGTCACGCCGCTGGTCGCGCAGTACCTGACCAAGATCGACCGCAGCGAGCAGCGCACCATCGACTTCCTGGTCAGGATCAACCAGCAGGTCGCCAGCGACATCCGCTACCTGATCCGCATGGAGCCCGGCGTGCAGACGCCCGAAGAGACGCTGACCGCCGCCAGCGGCTCCTGCCGCGACTCGGGCTGGCTGCTGGTGCAGCTGCTGCGCCGCTGCGGCCTGGCCGCGCGCTTCGTCTCGGGCTACCTGATCCAGCTCACGCCCGACGTGAAGGCGCTCGACGGCCCGAGCGGCACCGACCACGACTTCACCGACCTGCACGCCTGGTGCGAGGTGTACCTGCCCGGCGCCGGCTGGATCGGCCTGGACGCGACCTCGGGCCTCTTGGCCGGCGAAGGCCACATCCCGCTGGCCTGCACGCCGCAGCCCTCGGGCGCCGCGCCCATCGAGGGTCTGGTCGACGAGGCCGAGGTGACCTTCGAGCACCACATGGGCATCTCGCGCATCTACGAATCGCCGCGCGTGACCAAGCCCTACACCGAGGAGCAATGGGCGCAGGTGCTGGCCCTGGGCGAGCAGGTCGATGCCGACCTGGTGGCCGGCGACGTGCGCCTGACCATGGGCGGCGAACCGACCTTCGTGGCCACCAGCGACCGCGACGCCGCCGAGTGGAACACCGACGCACTGGGCCCGACCAAGCGCGGCTACGCCACCGAACTCGTGCACAAGCTGCGCGACGAATACGGCCGGGGCGGTTTCCTGCACTTCGGCCAGGGCAAGTGGTACCCGGGCGAGCAGCTGCCGCGCTGGGCGCTGTCGATCTTCTGGCGTGCCGACGGGCAGCCGAGCTGGTCCAACCCGGCGCTGTTCGCCGACGAGCGCGACGCCGCCAGCTACAGCAGCGAGGATGCGCGCCGCTTCACGTCGCTGCTGGCCTCCAAGCTGAACCTGTCCGACAGCTTCATCGAGCCCGGCTACGAGGACGTCTTCTACTACCTGTGGCGCGAGCGCCGGCTGCCCGTCAACGTCGACCCGTTCGACACGCGGCTGGACGACGAACTCGAGCGCGCCCGGCTGCGCCGCGTGTTCGAGCAGAAGCTCGACGCCGTCATCGGCTACGTGCTGCCGCTGCAGGTGGGCGAAGGCCCCAGCGTGGCCGGCAACCGCTGGACCACCGGCCCCTGGTTCTTCCGCGACGAGCGCATGTACCTGATGCCGGGCGACTCGCCCATGGGCTACCGCCTCCCGCTGGATTCGCTGCCCTGGGTCAGCAAGGGCGAGTACCCCTATTTCCACGAGCGCGACCCGATGGACCCGCGCGGCCCGCTGCCGGCCGGCGACGCGCTGCGCGCCAGCTATGCCGCGGCCCTGGGTGCGCAGGGCCACGGCGGCGCCGGCACGGCCCACACGGCCGGCACCGCCGCCGCCAGCAGCGACCCGGCCCGCTTCGTCAGCACGGCCGACCGCCCCGGCGAAGCGGCCCGCAGGCTGCAGGACCGCCGCCTGGGCGAGGCCGCCTCTGCAGACGCGCTGCAGTCCGAGCCCGGCAACTTCCTGCGCAGCCCGGGCCGCTTCGAATCGGCGCACTGGATCACCCGCACCGCCCTGTGCGTGGAAGCGCGCGACCCGCGCCGCGCCAACGGCCCGAAGGCCGAGCGCGTGGGCACCAAGTCTGGCCACCTCTACGTGTTCATGCCGCCGCTGGCGCGGCTGGAGGACTACCTGGACCTGCTGGCCGCGGTCGAGGCCACGGCCGAGGAACTGGGCGTGAAGATCGTGCTGGAAGGCTATCCGCCGCCGCGCGACCCCCGCCTGAAGGTGCTGCAGGTCACGCCCGATCCCGGCGTGATCGAGGTCAACATCCACCCGGCGCACAACTGGGGCGACCTGGTGCAGCACACCGAGTTCCTGTACCAGGCCGCGTTCGAGACGCGCCTGTCGGCCGAGAAGTTCATGACCGACGGCCGCCACACCGGCACCGGCGGCGGCAACCACTTCGTGCTGGGCGGCGCCACGCCGGCGGACAGCCCGTTCCTGCGCAAGCCCGAGCTGCTGGCCAGCCTGATCCTGTACTGGCACAACCATCCCTCGCTGTCCTACCTGTTCTCGGGCATGTTCATCGGCCCGACCAGCCAGGCGCCGCGCGTGGACGAGGCCCGCAACGACCAGCTGTACGAGCTGGAGATCGCGCTGCGCGAGATCACGCGCAACCGCGAGGTCTACGGCCAGGACATGCCGCCCTGGCTCGTGGACCGCACGCTGCGCAACGTGCTGATCGACGTGACCGGCAACACCCACCGCAGCGAGTTCTGCATCGACAAGATGTACTCGCCCGACAGCAGCACCGGCCGGCTCGGCCTGCTGGAGCTGCGCGCCTTCGAGATGCCGCCGCATGCGCGCATGAGCATCGCCCAGCAGCTGCTGCTGCGCGCGCTGGTGGCCCGTTTCTGGAACGCGCCCTACCACGCGCCGGCCACGCGCTGGGGCACCGAACTGCACGACCGCTTCCTGCTGCCGACCTTCGTCCGGATGGACTTCGACGACGTGATCCGCGAGATGCGCGAGGCCGGCTACGCCTTCGACAGCGCCTGGTTCGCGCCGCACCTGGAGTTCCGCTTCCCCATCGTCGGCCAGGTGCAGACCAACAGCATCGAGCTGACGCTGCGCAATGCGCTGGAGCCCTGGCACGTGATGGGCGAGGAAGGCGCACCCGGCGGCACCGCACGCTATGTCGATTCCTCGCTGGAACGCATCGAGGTGCGCGTGACCGGCCTCAACGAGAGCCGCTACGTCGTCACCTGCAACGGGCGCGCGCTGGCCATGCAGCCTACTGGCGTGAAGGGCGAGTACGTCTCCGGCGTGCGCTACCGGGCCTGGAACCCGCCGTCGGCGCTGCATCCCACGATCGGCGTGCACACGCCGCTGGTGTTCGACATCGTCGACACCTGGATGAAGCGCTCGCTGGGTGGTTGCCAGTACCACGTGGCCCACCCCGGTGGCCGCAACTACGACACCTTCCCCGTCAACTCGTACGAGGCCGAGAGCCGGCGCCTGGCGCGCTTCTTCCGCATCGGCCACACGCCGGGCACGATGGTGGTGCCCCCCGCCACCATCAACGTGCCGGGCAGCCGCGAGTTCCCGTTCACGCTCGATCTGCGCCGCTGAGCGCCGGAGAATCGACGGCTGTGGCGTGTGTGCAGCATCCCGGCGTTGACCGGGATGTGACAATGCCCTCGACGTGGATCAAGCAAACAACAATCTCTTCGACGGGCAAGGCCAGGAAAGCCCGGCAGGGCTGGCCTCGGCGCTGGCCCGGCCGGCCATGCCCGGCCACTACGACGAGCTGCGCGGCATGGCCCGGCCTGCCGGGGATGCCCCTGCACGCAGCAATGCCGCGCGGGCGCCGCTGACCGCGGACTGGGCCGCCTTCTTCGAACTGCTGGGCCGCGACGGCTTCGGCGACCTGGAGCGCCGCACCGCGCTGATGCGCCGCCAGCTGCGCGACAACGGCGTCACCTACAACGTCTATGCCGACGCCAGCAACCCGCAGCGGCCCTGGTCGCTCGACCTGTTCCCGCTGATCGTCTCGCCCGACAGCTGGCGCCAGATCGAGGCCGGCGTGCTGCAGCGCGTGCGCGTGCTCGACAGCGTGATGGCCGACGTCTACGGCCCCCAGCGCCTGCTGGCCAAGGGCCTGCTGCCGCCCGGGCTGGTGCAAGGCCACCCGGGCTACCTGCGCGCCATGCACGGTTGCGAGCCGCTGGCCGGCACGCACCTGCACATCACCGCCTACGACCTGGCCCACGGCGCCGACGGCAACTGGTGGGTGGTCTCGCAGCGCACGCAGGCCCCATCCGGCCTGGGCTACCTGCTGGAGAACCGGCTGGCCATCTCGCGGCTGTTCCCGCAGGCCTTCGACGCGCTGCACGTGCAGCGCCTGGCCGCCACCTACAGCGCCATGGTCGAAGGCATCAAGCGCATGAGCCCGGCCGGTGCCGATGCCCACATCGCGCTGCTGACGCCCGGCCCCTACAACGAGACCTACTTCGAGCAGGCCTACCTGGCGCGCTACCTGGGCATCACGCTGGTCGAGGGCAGCGACCTCACGGTGCGCGACCAGCGCCTGTACCTCAAGACGCTCAAGGGCCTGGAGCCCGTGCATGGCCTGATCAAGCGGCTCGACGACCAGTACCTCGACCCGCTCGAGCTGCGCCCCGATTCGCGCCTGGGCGTGCCGGGCCTGCTGCAGGCGATCCGCGCCGGCAACGTGCTGGTGGCCAATGCGCCCGGCTCGGCCTTCCTGGAATCGCCCGCGCTGCTGGGTTTCCTGCCGGCGCTGGCGCGCCACCTGCTCGGCGAGGAACTGCAGCTGCCCGCCGTGCCGACCTGGTGGTGCGGCGAGCGCGCCGCCCTGGAGGCGGCCCTGCCCGAACTGTCGCGCTGCGTGATCAAGCCCACCTACGGCGACAGCGGCGGCCTCGCCCCGTTCGACGCCGTGCTCGGCAACGCGCTGTCGCGCCGCCAGCTCGACGAATGGGCCGGCCGCATCGTGCGCCAGGGCGACGAGCACACCGTGCAGACCTACATGCCGCTGTCGCAGATGCCGACTTGGACCAGCGGCAATGGCTACCCGCCGCGCATCTCGCCGCGCTCGGTGATGCTGCGCGTGTTCGCGGTGTCCGACGGCCCGCGTTCGTGGCGCGTGCTGCCGGGCGGCCTGGCCCGCATGGTCAGCGCACACCACAGCATCGCCTCGATGCAGCGTGGCGGCAGCAGCGCCGACGTGTGGGTGCGCACCGATGGCGAGGTCGACCGCACCACGCTGCTGCCCCAGGCGCAATCCACCGCGGCCGTGGTGCGCCGGCGCCGCCTGGTCACCAGCCGGGCCGCGGAGAACCTGTTCTGGCTGGGCCGCTACGCCGAACGCTCGGAGAACACGCTGCGGCTGGCGCGCGTGACGCTGGCCGCGCTCAACGGCGAAGACCAGTCGCTGGCGCCGCTGCTGGCGTGGCTCTACGACATGTGCAAGAGCTTCGCCCTGGTGCTGCCGGCCGTGCCCTCGCCCACACAGGCGCGGCGCGTGTTCGAGCGTTCGCTGATCGCCGGCCTGGGCGACACCGAGAAGGTGCAGAGCGTGGGCTACAACCTGCGCTCCACGCGCTTTGCGGCGTCGGCCGTGCGCGAGCGGCTGTCGCAGGAACACTGGAACGTGATCGTGCAGGCCGAGGAAGACCTGCTGGCGCGCTGCGCCGAAGCCACCCGCAGCGGCGACTTCTCGGCGCTGGAGGCGATGCGCCTGCTGGAGACCACCAGCACCGCCACGGCAGCCATGACCGGCGCGCAGACCGACCGCATGACGCGCGACGACGGCTGGCGGCTGCTGTCCATCGGCCGGCATGTGGAGCGCCTGAGCTTCCTGTCCTCGGCGCTGGCGCGCGCGCTGTCCAGCGGCGCGGTGGCCACCACGGGCGGGTTCGAGGCCGTGCTGTCGCTGTTCGACAGCAGCATCACCTTCCACTCGCAGTACCAGCAGGGCCGCGAGCTGCCCGCCCTGCTCGACCTGCTGGTGCTGGACCGCGACAACCCGCGGTCGCTGGGCTGGGTGGCCCACACCCTGGCCGGCCGGCTGGCCAAGCTGGCAGGCGAGGCCAAGGTGCAGGACACGCCGCTGGCGCGCGAGGTGCTGCAACCGGCGCGCTGGTCGCTCGACGAGATCTGCGCGCTGGACGCGGACGGCGACCACGCCGAGCTGCTCAAGCGGCTGGAAAGCTGCGTGCAGTCGGCCTACGACATCTCGGACGCGGTCGGCGCCATCTACTTCACGCATTCACGCGACGCCAAGACCAGCGTCGGGGCCTGACCGGCCGAGGCGGACCGCATGCGACTGCAAGTCACCCACGAGACGCGCTACGACTACACGCCCGCCGTGGAAACGGCCCAGCATGTGGCGCACCTGCGCCCGCGCGACACGCCCAGCCAGCGGCTGCTGCGGCACCGGCTGGTGGTCACGCCCGAGCCCGACGAGCTGCGCACGGGCCGCGACGTGTTCGGCAACACCCGCAGCTTCTTCGCGCTGCAGAGCGGCCACGAGGAACTGTGCGTGGTGGCCGACAGCGTGGTCGAAACGCAGGTGCCCAGGCGACCGCCCAGCCCGCTGGGCTGGGAGCAGGTGCGCGACCGCTTCCGCTACCGCGCAGGTGGTGGCTACGACGCCGCGTCCGAATACCTGTTCCCCTCGCCCTACGTGCCGCGCCATGCCGACTTCCTGGATTACGTGCGGCCCAGCTTCGGACCGGGCACGCCCCTGCTGGCGGCCACCGAGGACCTGATGCGGCGCATCTACCGCGACTTCGACTACGCCTCCGACAGCACCGAGATCAACACCCCTGCCGTTGAAGCCCTGGCGCAGCGCAAGGGCGTGTGCCAGGACTTCGCCCACATCATGGTGGCCGGCCTGCGCATGCTGGGCCTGCCGGCACGCTACGTGTCGGGCTACCTGCTCACGCAGCCGCCACCGGGCCAGCCACGCCTGGTGGGTGCCGACGCCTCGCACGCCTGGGTGTCGGTCTACGTGCCCGATGTGCCCGGGCACGACGGCTGGTACGACTTCGACCCGACCAACGACCGCGCGCCCGGCGAGGACTATGTGACGCTGGCCGTGGGCCGCGACTTCTCCGACGTCTCGCCCATGCGCGGCGTCATCCACGGGGGCGCCCGCCACATCCTGCACGTCGGCGTGACGGTGGCGCCCCTGCCGGACCTCGACCCGGAAGAACGCGGCGGCCACAGCCAGAGCCAGAGCCAGAGCCAGAGCCAGAGCCAAAGCCAAAGCCAAAGCCAACATCAGGAGTGAATCCATGCGCATCCACGACAAGCTGAAACAACTGGGCATCGAACTGCCCCCCGTGGCCACGCCGGCTGCCGCCTACGTGCCCTTCGTGCAGACCGGCAAGCTGGTGTTCCTGTCCGGCCACCTCGCCAAGAAGGACGGCAAGGTCTGGGTCGGCCAGCTCGGCAAGGACGTCACGACCGCGCAAGGCAAGGAGGCCGCGCGCGCCGTCGCCATCGACCTGCTGGGAACGCTGCAGGCGGCCAGCGGCGACCTGTCCAAGGTCAAGCGCATCGTCAAGCTCATGAGCCTCGTGAACTCCACGCCCGACTTCACCGAGCAGCACCTGGTCACCAACGGCTGCAGCGAGTTGCTGGGCGAACTGTTCGGCCCGGCGGGCGCGCACGCGCGCAGCGCCTTCGGCGTGGCACAGATCCCGATGGGTGCCTGCGTCGAGATCGAACTGATCGCCGAGCTCGAATGAGCGCCGCGCGGAGCAGGCGCTTCGCGCACGCCGTGTGACCGTCACGCCCGTGTCACGGTGACCGGGCAGTGTTCCGGGGTTCCCACGAAACCCAGAACACCATGCCCAAGGACTTCTCGACGATGGAGGACAGCAACCGCTGTCCCACCCCCAGCATCCACGAACTCAGCCAGCCCTCGCGCCGCACGCTGCTGCGCGGCGCGGCCGCCTCGGCCTTCCTCGCGCCGCTGGCCGGCCTGGGCCTGGCGGGCTGCGCCACGACCGGGGCAGGCACCGGGACCAAGGGCACGGCACTGGGCTTCAAGGCCGTGCCGATCTCCAACGCCGACACCGTGACCGTGCCCGAGGGCTACACGGCCCAGGTCATCGCACCCTGGGGCGACCCGGTCGGCCTGTCGGGCGAGTTGCCTGCCTACCGGGCCGACGCCACCAACAGCGCGGCCGAGCAGGAGGCGCAGTTCGGCATGCACCACGACGGCATCCACTTCTACGCGCAGGGCGCCACCTCGGGCCTCCTGGTCATGAACCACGAGTACAGCGACGACGGCCTGCTGCACGCGGGCGGCATGGCGGGCTGGACGGCCGAGAAGGTGCGCAAGGCCCAGGCCGCGCACGGCGTCAGCGTCTGCGAGGTGGCGTTCAAGGACGGCCGCTGGGACGTGGTGCGGCCCTCGCCCTGGGCCCGCCGCATCACGGCGCGCACCCCGATGGCCGTCTCCGGCCCCGCCGCCGGCCACGCCCTGATGAAGACCGCGGCCGACGCCAGCGGCCGGCGCGTGCTGGGGACCTTCAACAACTGCGGCAGCGGCGTCACGCCCTGGGGCACCTACCTCACCTGCGAAGAGAACTTCGTCAACTACTTCAAGGGCCCGGACCAGCCCGACGCGCACCAGGCACGCTGGGGCCTGCGCAAGGGCGACCCGGCCGGCTACCGCTGGCACGAGCACGACGAGCGCTTCGACGCCGGCAAGCACCCCAACGAGCTGAACCGCCACGGCTGGGTGGTGGAGATCGACCCCAACAACCCGAGCAGCACACCGGTCAAGCGCACGGCGCTGGGCCGCGCCGCGCACGAGGGCGCGACCGTGGCCGTGACGCGCGACGGCCGCGCGGTGGTCTACATGGGCGAGGACGCGCGCTTCGAGTACATCTACAAGTTCGTGAGCGCCGGCCGCATCCAGAGCGGTGGCGCAGCCGCCAACGCCACGCTGCTGGACAGCGGCACGCTGTACGTGGCCCGCTTCGACGCCGACGGCCGCGGCCGCTGGATCGCGCTGGCGCACGGCGAAGGCCCGCTGACCGCAGCGAACGGCTTTGCCGACCAGGGCGAGGTGGTCATCAAGAGCCGCCAGGCCAGCGACCGCCTGGGCGCGACCAGGATGGACCGGCCCGAGTGGATCGCCGTGGACAAGCAGGGCTGGGTCTACTGCACGCTGACCAACAACAGCAACCGCGGCGCAAAGGACCAGCTGGGCGTGGACGCGGCCAACCCGCGCGCCAACAACGGCATGGGCCACATCATCCGCTGGAAGGAAGACAGCGACCACGACGGCCTGGCGTTCCAGTGGAACCACTTCGTGCTGGCCGGCGACCCGCTCAACGAGCGCGCCGAGGCCAAGGGCAACGTCAAGGGCGATGCGTTCGCCTGCCCCGACGGTCTGTGGGTGGACGCGCGCGGCGTGCTGTGGATCCAGACCGACATGTCGACCTCTGCCATGGGCAAGGGCGAACTCGCAGGCCTCGCGCACAACGCCATGCTGGCCGCCGACCCGGCCACGGGCGAGATCCGCCGCTTCCTGACCGGCCCCGCCGGCTGCGAGATCACGGGCGCCACCGGCACGCCGGACGGGCGCACCATGTTCATCAACATCCAGCACCCGGGCGAGAGCCCGAGCGAGCGCAGCGACCCGGCCGCGCCCACGCGCCTGTCGAACTGGCCGGACAAGGGCAGCAACCGCCCACGCTCGGCCACGGTGGTGATCCGGCGCGTGGACGGCGGGGTGATCGGGGCCTGAGCAAGGCCCCCGCGCGGCCTTACTTACTCGACGCGCGCGATGCTGGTGGGCTTGAAGCCCAGGTCCGTGCTCTTGCCCTTGCGGCCGCGCAGTGCGCGCGCGTTGTTGAGCGAGCGGATCTCCAGCTGCTCCTCGCGCGCCTTGCCGCCGCGGCCCACGCCCTCGATGCGCACGCTGCGCGTGTAGGCAGCCGCGCCGGCCAGCGCGTCCTTGGGCTCCAGGTCCATCAGCATGAGGCCGCGGCCGCCCTTCTCCATGGCCTTGAGTTCGGCGATCTCGAAGGTCAGGATGCGGCCGCCGGTCGATGCGCAGGCCACGTGCGTGGCAGGCGCCAGCACCAGGCCCTGGGCCACGCCCGCGGCATGCGAGGGCCGGCACAGCACCTCGCCCTCGCCCACGCTGACGAACGCCTTGCCGGCGCGCTGGCGCGACAGCATGTTCTCCACCGTCGCCAGGAAGCCGTAGCCGCCCGAACCCGACAGCAGCAACTGGGCGCTGGCCGGCCCCGCGAAGAAGTGCGCCACCTGCGTGCCGCTCTCCAGTTCGATCAGCGAGCTGACCGGCTGGCCGTCGCCGCGCGCACCCGGCAGCGCCGACACCGCCACGGTGTAGACGCGGCCATTGCTGCCGAACACCAGCAGATGGTCCACGCTGCGGCACTCGAACGCCGCGTACAGCGTGTCGCCGGACTTGAAGCTGTACTCGGCGGGCGTGGCCCGGTCCTTGGCCCAGCCCTTCTGCGCCCGCACCCAGCCCTTTTGCGAGACGACCACCGTGACGGGCTCGTCGACCACGCGCACCTCGACCACGGCACGCTTCTCGGCCTGGATCAGCGTGCGGCGCGCATCGGCGAAGGTCTTGGCGTCGGCCTCGATCTCCCGGACCATCAGGCGGCGCAGCGAGGCCGGGTTGGCCAGGATGTCCTCCAGCCGGCCCTGCTCCTCGCGCAGTTCCTTCAACTCCTGCTCGATCTTGATGGCTTCCAGCCGCGCCAGCTGGCGCAGCCGGATCTCCAGGATGTCCTCGGCCTGCCGGTCGGAGAGGTTGAAGCGCGCGATCAGCGCGGCCTTGGGCTCGTCCGACTGGCGGATGATGGCGATGACCTCGTCGATGTTGAGCAGCACGAGCTGCCGGCCTTCGAGGATGTGGATGCGGTCCAGCACCTTGTCCAGCCGGAAGCGCGAGCGGCGCTGCACCGTGGTCTGGCGAAAGGCGATCCACTCCTCCAGCATCTGGCGCAGCGACTTCTGCACGGGCCGGCCGTCCAGGCCCACGCCGGTCAGGTTGATCGGGGCGCTGGTCTCCAGGCTCGTGTGGGCCAGCAGCGCGCCGATGAGCTCGGGCTGGGCGATGCGGCTGGTCTTGGGCTCGAACACCAGGCGCACGGCGGCGTCCTTGCTCGACTCGTCGCGCACCACGTCCAGCACCGCCAGCATGCTGGCCTTGAGCTGCTGCTGCTCCTGGCTCAGCGTCTTCTTGCCGGCCTTGACCTGCGGGTTGGTCAGCGCTTCGATCTCCTCCAGCACGCGCTGGCTGCTGACGCCGGGCGGCAGCTCGGTCACCACCATCTGCCACTGGCCGCGCGCGAGTTCCTCGATCTTCCAGCGCGCACGCACCTTGAGCGAGCCGCGGCCCGTGCGGTAGGCGTCCGCGATGTCGGCGGCCGTGCTGATGATCTGGCCGCCGCCCGCGTAGTCGGGGCCGGGCAGGATCTGCAGCAGTTCCTCGTCGCTGAGCTTGGGGGTCTTGATCAGCGCCACGCAGGCGTCGGCCACCTCGCGCAGGTTGTGGCTGGGGATCTCGGTGGCCAGGCCCACCGCGATGCCGCTGGCCCCGTTGAGCAGCGTGAACGGCAGCCGCGCCGGCAGCTGGCGCGGCTCCTCGGTCGAGCCGTCGTAGTTGGGGATGAAGTCGACGGTTCCCTCGTCGATCTCGTCGAGCAGCAGCCGCGTGATGCGCGCCAACCGTGCTTCGGTGTAGCGCATGGCCGCGGCGCCGTCGCCATCGCGGCTGCCGAAGTTGCCCTGGCCGTCGATCAGCGGGTAGCGCTGGCTGAAGTCCTGCGCCATGCGCACCAGCGCGTCGTAGGCGGCCTGGTCGCCGTGCGGGTGGAAGCGGCCCAGCACGTCGCCGACCACGCGCGCGCTCTTGACGGGCTTGGCGCCGACCGTGCCATTGGCACCGCCGAAGCCCAGGCCCATGCGCGCCATGGAGTACAGGATGCGCCGCTGCACGGGCTTCTGGCCGTCGCAGACGTCGGGCAGCGCGCGGCCCTTGACCACGCTCATCGCGTATTCGAGGTAGGCGCGCTGGGCATAGCGGCCCAGGTCGAGCGCGTCGTCGCTCTCGCCGTCGCCAGGGCCGCCGGCACCGGGGCCCTGCGGCGGCAGGTTGGAATCGTCCAGGATCGAAGAATCTGTCATGTTGCGAAACGAATGGGGCATGCGGCAGGCCAGCTGCCGCAGGAGGCGCCGGCGCGTGCCGGCATCAGGACATCAAGGCTGCTGCGCGAGCTGCGTGGTGGCGTCGCCCACGGGCAGGCGGCCACGCAGTTCCATGCGCACACGCTGCGCCGGCACTTGCAGCCGGCGGCTTTCGGGTGGGGGCTTCAGGCCCTGGTACAGCCGCGTGACGGTGCGCACGTAGTCCTGCGTTTCCTTGTAGTTCGGGATCCGGTTGCCAGCCTTTTGCACCGCACCTTCGCCGGCGTTGTAGGAGGCCAGCGCCAGCTCGAGCTGGCCCGGGAACAGGTCGAGCAGGAAGCGCAGGTAGCGCGTGCCGATGCCGATGTTGGTCTTGGGGTCGGTGAGCTTGGCCTCGATGGGCACCTTGGCGTCGCCCACCAGGCCGTAACGCTCGGCCGTGGCCGGCATGATCTGCATGAGGCCGACCGCGCCCTTGGGCGAGACGGCCGCGCGGTCGAAGCCAGACTCGGCCACGATCAGCGCCTGCAGCAGCGCGATCTCGATGCCGTGGCGGGCCGCGGCCTCGCGCAGATGCGGCAAGACCTGCTTGTAGGTGGGCGAGACCTCGAAGAAGTTCTGCAGCTTGAGCGGCAGGGCGGGCCGTTCCTCGGCCGGCGGGTTGAAGGCGCCGATGCCGCTCCTGGTGTCGAAGCTGTCGTCGCCCTTGTAGAACAGGGTGTAGCGCTCGTCCACCTGGTTGCTGGCGAAATGGGCCACCCCGCGCGCATCGATGAAACCCCAGACATCGGCGCGCGACGTGGCCGGCCACAGCGCAGCCGCCAGGGTCAGTGTCGCCAGCAGAGCCGTCGTGTTCCGTCGTGCGCGTGCCATCAGATGTCCACCTCGACTGCGTCGCCGTGCAATTCCATCAGTTCGCGACGGGATGCGGCTTCGCCCTTGCCCATGAGCTTGGTGATCAGTTGCTCGGTGCCGGCGAAATCCACCGCACCGAGCTGCACCGGCAGCAGGCGCCGCGTGTCGGGGTTGAGCGTGGTGTCCCACAGCTGCTCCGCGCTCATCTCGCCCAGGCCCTTGAACCGGCTGATGGTCCAGCTGCCCTCGCGAACGCCTTCCTTGCGGAGTTTATCGAGAGTGGCCGTCAGTTCGCCAGCGTCCAGCGCATAGGCCTTGGAGGCCGGCTTCTTGCCGCGCGCCGGCGCATCGACGCGGAACAGCGGCGGGCGCGCCACGAACACGTGGCCGGTCTCGATGAGCTTGGGAAAGTGGCGGAAGAACAGCGTGAGCAGCAGCACCTGGATGTGCGAGCCGTCGACGTCGGCATCGGCCAGGATGCAGATCTTGCCGTAGCGCAGGCCCGACAGGTCGGGGCTGTCGTTGGGGCCATGCGGATCGACGCCCACCGCGACCGAGATGTCGTGGATCTCGGTGTTGGCGAACAGCCGGTCGCGCTCGACCTCCCAGGTGTTGAGCACCTTGCCGCGCAGCGGCAGCACGGCCTGGCATTCCTTGTCGCGGCCCATCTTGGCGCTGCCGCCGGCCGAGTCGCCCTCGACCAGGAACACCTCGTTGTGCGAGGTGTCGCGGCTCTCGCAGTCGGTCAGCTTGCCGGGCAGCACGGCCACGCCCGAGCCCTTGCGCTTCTCGACCTTCTGGCCGGCGCGCTGGCGCGTCTGCGCGGCGCGGATGGCCAGTTCGGCCAGCTTCTTGCCGTAGTCCACATGCTGGTTGAGCCACAGCTCGAGCGCCGGGCGCACGAAGCTGGCCACCAGGCGCACGGCGTCGCGCGAGTTCAGCCGCTCCTTGATCTGGCCCTGGAACTGCGGGTCCAGCACCTTGGCCGACAGCACGTAGCTGGCGCGCGCGAACACGTCCTCGGGCAGCAGCTTGACGCCCTTGGGCAGCAGCGAGTGCAGCTCGATGAAGCTCTTGACGGCCGTGAACAGGCCTTCGCGCAGGCCGGCCTCGTGCGTGCCGCCGGCGCTGGTGGGGATCAGGTTGACGTAGCTCTCGCGCACGACGTGGCCGTCCTCGGTGAAGGCCACCGACCACTGCGCGCCCTCGCCCTCGGCGAAGGTCTCGTTGCTGTCGGCATAGCCCTCGCCCTCGAACAGCGGGATCACGGGGTCGGCCGTGAGCGTCTGCGAGAGGTAGTCGGTGAGGCCGCCCTTGTACTGCCAGGTCTGGCTGTCGCGGGTCTTCTCCACGGTCAGCGAGACGGTGACGCCGGGCATCAGCACCGCCTTGCTGCGCAGCAGGTGGGCCAGCTCCTGCATGGGCAGGGTTTCGCTGTCGAAGTACTTGGCGTCGGGCCACACGCGCACCGAGGTGCCGGTGCGGCGGTCGCCCTCGCCGGCCTTGCGCACGACGAGCGGCTCGGCCACGTCGCCATCGGCGAACACGAGCCGCGCCACCTGGCCTTCGCGGTGGCTCGTGACCTCCAGCCGCCTGGCCAGCGCGTTGGTGACGGACACGCCCACGCCGTGCAGGCCGCCGGAGAAGCTGTAGGCGCCGCCCTTGCCCTTGTCGAACTTGCCGCCGGCGTGCAGCCGGGTGAACACCAGCTCGATGACGGGCGCTTTCTCTTCGGGGTGCATGCCGAACGGGATGCCGCGGCCGTCGTCGTCGATGCCGACGGAGCCGTCGGCGAACAGCGTCACGCGGATCCGCTTGCCGTGGCCGGCCAGTGCCTCGTCGGCCGCGTTGTCCAGCACTTCCTGGACCACGTGCAGCGGGTTGTCGGTACGCGTGTACATGCCGGGCCGCTGCTTGACGGGCTCCAGGCCTTTCAGAACTCGGATGGAGGCTTCGCCGTACTGCGGCTGTGCCTTCGGGGAGGGTTGGGTTGCCATGGCGCGGGATTGTAGGGTCGTCCACCGCCGCCACTGGATGCAAATACAGACCGAGCGCCTGGGCGACGGCAAGGGTCTCGCAAATTCACTACAGTGCGCGCCCATGACAAGTACAACGAAGACCACCCTGCCGTTGGCGCGCATCCTGATGTGCGGCGGCCTGATCGTGACGCTGTCGATGGGCATCCGCCACGGCTTCGGCCTGTGGCTGCAGCCGATCACGCAGGCCAACGGCTGGACGCGCGAGGCGTTCGCGCTGGCCATCGCGGTGCAGAACATCTCCTGGGGGATCGCCGGCATCTTCGCGGGCATGGCGGCCGACCGCTTCGGCGCGTTCCGCGTGCTGCTGGTCTGCGCGGCCCTCTATGCGCTGGGCCTCTTCGGCATGGCGCATGCCACCACGCCGCTGATGTTCTCGCTGTCCACCGGCGTGCTGCTGGGCATGGCCCAGGCCGGCACCACCTACGCGGTGATCTTCGGGGTGATCGGGCGCAATGTGTCGGCCGAGCGCCGCTCCTGGGCCATGGGCATCGCCGCGGCCGCGGGTTCGTTCGGCCAGTTCCTGATGGTGCCGGTCGAGGGCTTCCTGATCGCGCGCTTCGGCTGGCAGGAGGCATTGGTGATCCTGGGCGCCGCCGCGCTGCTGATCGTGCCGCTGGCCTTCGCGCTGCGCGAGCCGGGCTTCTCGGGCACTGCGCCGGCCAAGCGCGAGCAGAGCATCGGCCAGGCATTGGCGGAAGCCTTCAAGTACCCGAGCTTCCAGTTGCTGATGGCCGGCTATTTCGTCTGCGGCTTCCAGGTCGTCTTCATCGGCGTGCACCTGCCCAGCTACCTCAAGGACCACGGCCTGTCGCCGCAGGTGGCCAGTTACGCGCTGGCGCTGGTCGGCCTGTTCAACGTGTTCGGCACCTACATCGCGGGCACGCTGGGCCAGCGCATGCCCAAGAAGAACATCCTGTCGTTCATCTACTTCGCGCGCGCGGTGGTCATCACGGCCTTCGTGGTGGCGCCGCTCACGCCGACGAGCGTGTACCTGTTCGCCGCCACCATGGGCCTGCTGTGGCTGTCCACGGTGCCGCCGACCACGGCGGCCGTGGCCTCGATCTTCGGCATCCAGCATTTGTCGATGCTGGGCGGCTTCGTGTTCTTCTCGCACCAGATCGGCTCGTTCCTGGGCGTCTGGCTGGGCGGCTACCTGTACGACCGCACCGGCAGCTACGACGTGGTCTGGATGATCACCATCGCGCTGGGTGTGTTCGCGGGCCTCGTGAACCTGCCCGTCAAGGAAGCCGCGATCCAGCGCGGCTCGGCACTGAAAGCCACATGAACATGGGCAAGCTCCGGCTCCTGGGCTGGACCGCCGCACTGGCAGTGCTGGGCGGCGTGTTCATGCTGTACCTGCAGCCCGAATTCGTGGTGGGGCTCGCCAACCAGGTCTGGGCCTGCTTTTGAGCGCCGTGCAGCCACCCGCCCCATTGCATCCGCCTTCGGCCTGGGTGCAGCGCTGGGCGCACCTGTTCCGTGCCGGCGGCCGCGTGCTGGACCTGGCCTGCGGGCCGGGGCGCCACGCCTACTGGCTGCACGCGCGGGGCCATGCCGTCACGGCGGTCGACCGCTCGGCCGCGGCGCTGGCCAGCCTGGCGCCGCTGGCCGCCGCCGGCGCCGAGGTGCTGCAGGCCGAACTCGAAGACGGGCCGTGGCCACTGGCCGGTCGCGCGTTCGATGCCGTCGTGGTCACCAACTACCTCTGGCGGCCACGCCTGGCCGACACGGTCGCCGCGCTGGCGCCCGGCGGCGTGCTGCTGTACGAGACCTTCGCCCAGGGCAACGAGACGGTGGGCCGGCCGGCGCGGCCCGAGTTCCTGCTGCGCCCCGGCGAGCTGCTGCAGGCCGCCGCCGGGCTGCGCGTGGTGGCCTATGAAGACGGCTTCCTGGAAAACCCCGAGCGCTTCGTGCAGCGCATCGCGGCGGTGCGCTCGGTGGCCACGGAACTCCCGGCGCGGCACCGGCTCTGAGCCCTTTCCAGCCCGACCGGCTGGGTAGAATGCGCGCTTTTGCGTTCCACACCGCGGACATGACCCTCAACACCGCCAGCGCCACCGGCACCATCACTGGAAGCATTGTCGCCCTCGTCACCCCCATGCACGAGGATGGCAGCGTGGACTATGCGGCGCTGCGCAAGCTGATCGACTGGCACATCGCCGAGGGCACAGACTGCATCGGCGTGGTCGGCACGACGGGCGAGTCGCCCACCGTGAACGTCGAGGAACACTGCGAGATCATCCGCGTGTCGGTCGAGCAGGCCAAGGGGCGGGTGCCCATCATGGCCGGCTGCGGCGCCAATTCCACCTCCGAGGCCATCGAACTGGCGCGCTTCGCCAAGAAGGTGGGCGCCGACTGCCAGCTGCAAGTGGTGCCCTACTACAACAAGCCCACCCAGGAAGGCCAGTACCAGCACTTCAAGGCCATCGCCGAAGCCGTCGGCGACCTGCCGACCGTGCTGTACAACGTGCCCGGCCGCACCGTGGCGGACATGGCGCACGACACCGTGCTGCGCCTGGCCCAGGTGAGCGGCATCGTCGGCATCAAGGAAGCCACCGGCAACATCGAACGCGCGCAATGGCTGATCCGCGACGTGCCCAAGGGCTTCGCCGTGTACTCGGGCGACGACCCGACCGCCGTGGCGCTGATGCTGTGCGGCGGCCAGGGCAACGTGAGCGTCACGGCCAACATCGCGCCGCGCCTCATGCACGCGCTGTGCGTGGCCGCCATCGCTGGCGACGCCCGCGGCGCCATGGAGATCCAGCGCAAGCTGCTGCCCGTGCACAAGCATCTCTTCGTCGAAGCCAATCCCATCCCGCTCAAGTGGGCCATGGCCCGCATGGGCTTGTGCGGCGGCACCATGCGCCTGCCCATGACGCCGCTGGCACAGAACAACGAAGCCGTCGTCGAAGCGGCATTGCGCGCCAGCGGCCTGCTCTGAGCCGCCAGCGCCCCGGTCTCTCTACAGGAATCCCGTCCGTGAAATTTCCCGCTCGACTGGCGCTGCTCGCGCTGTCCCTGGCGCTCGGCGCCTGCTCGGTGCTCGAAGGCAGCAAGATCGATTACAAGAGCGCCGGCAAGGCGCCCACGCTGGAGGTCCCACCCGACCTCACGCAACTGAGCCGCGACAGCCGCTACGTGGTGCCGGGCACCAGCGTCTCGGCCAACGCCTACCAGACCACGATGCCGCAGCAGCAGGCCGGCGTGCCCGTGGCGGCCAGCCAGATCGGCGACGTGCGCATCGAGCGCGACGGCAACACGCGCTGGCTGGTGCTGAACCGCGCGCCGGACGAGAAGATGTGGGAACAGGTGCGCGACTTCTGGCAGGAGAACGGCTTCCTGCTGACGATCGACCAGCGCAACCTGGGCATCATGGAGACCGACTGGGCCGAGAACCGCGCCAAGTTGCCGCAGGACTTCATCCGCAACACGCTGGGCAAGGTGCTGGATTCGCTTTACTCCACCGGCGAGCGCGACCGCTTCCGCACCCGCATCGAGCGCACCGCGAACGGCTCGGAAATCTTCATCAGCCACCGCGGCATGATCGAGGTCTACCCCGACAACCAGACGCGCGACCGCACGGTCTGGCAGCCGCGCGCCGTCGACCCCGAGCTGGAGGCCGAGTTCCTGCGCCGCCTGATGGTCAAGCTGGGCACGCGTGACGAGCAGGTCAAGGCCGCCGCCGCGTCCGAGACCACGGTGCGCGCGACCACGCGCATCGCCACCGTCGACAACCAGCCCGTCGTGCAGATGGACGATGGCTTCGACCGCGCCTGGCGCCGTGTCGGCCTGGCGCTGGACCGCACCGGCTTTACCGTGGAAGACCGCGACCGCAGCCAGGGCACCTACTTCGTGCGCTACGTGGCACCCAACCCGAACAAGGCCGAGCCCGGCTTCTTCGGCAAGCTGTTCGGCGGTGGCGCCAAGGCCGAGGCGCCGCTCAAGTACCGCATCACGGTGCGCAGCCAGGGCGAGTCGAGCACGGTGGCGGTGATGGGTGCAGACGGCGGCCCGGCCAAGCAGGCCGACGCGCAGAACATCGTCAAGGTCATCGCCGACGACCTGCGCTGAGGGCGCTGGGAGACAGGCGCAGGTGCTGCGCTTCAAGAACCTGGGCAGCGGCAGCACGGGCAATGCCACGGTGGTGGAAGCGCGTGACGGCGGCCGGCCCAGCCGCCTGCTGATCGACTGCGGTCTGGGCCCGCGCACCCTGGCCACCCGGCTCGGCCTTGCCGGGCTGGACATGGCCGACATCGACGCCATCTTCGTCACCCACGAGCACAGCGACCACATCGGCAGCGCCTGCAAGATCGCGCTGCGCCACCGCATCCCGCTGTGGATGAGCCATGGCACGCACCAGGCCATCGGCGCACCCGACCTGGGCGACCTGCTCCACATCGCGCGCGACGGCCAGCCCGTCGACCTGGGCGCGCTGCAGTTCAGGCCCTTCACGGTCCCGCACGATGCACGCGAACCGCTGCAGCTGCGCCTGTCCGACGGCGCTGCCTGCCTGGGCGTGCTGACCGACCTGGGGCACGCCACGCCGCATGTGCTGCAGCAGTTGGCCGGTTGCCGCGCCATGCTGCTGGAGTGCAACCACGACCCGGATCTGCTGGCCGCCTCGCCCTATCCCTACTTCCTGAAACGGCGGGTCGGCGGTGCGCTCGGCCACCTGGCCAACCCATTGGCGGCCGGCATCGCCACGGCGCTGGCCGCGCAAGGCCTGCAGCAGATCGTGGCGGCCCACCTGAGCCGGCAGAACAACCGGCCCGAGCTGGCGCTCGCCGCGCTGTCCGGCGCAGAAGGTTGCGGCGGCCTGGCGCTGGGCGTGGCCGATCCAGTCACGGGCACGGACTGGATCGACGTCTGAAACGCAAAGAGCCACCTTGCGGTGGCTCTTTCAAGGGGTGTGCGCCAGCTTATTGCTTGGCAGCGCCCTTGGCGGCTTCGGCGGCTGCCTTGGCGGCGTCCGATGCAGCAGCGGCTGCGTCCTTGGCGGCTTCGGTGGCGTTGCTCACGGCAGCAGCGGCGGAGTCCTTGGCGGCTTCGGTGGCGGAACCGACGGCCGAGGCGGCGGAGT
The DNA here is from genome assembly GCF_001422445.1 of Pseudorhodoferax sp. Leaf274. Lineage (GTDB taxonomy): Bacteria > Pseudomonadota > Gammaproteobacteria > Burkholderiales > Burkholderiaceae_C > Pseudorhodoferax. The sequence continues at coordinate 364,685 of NZ_LMNA01000012.1, read as the reverse complement.
CGGCGGCCGAAGCAGCGGCGCTGGCGGCGTCGGCTGCGGCGGAAGCAGCAGCTTCGGCAGGCGCGGCGGCGGGTGCGGGAGCCGGGGCTTCGACGGCCGGAGCGGGTGCGGGCGCCGGCTCTTCCTTCTTGCCACAGGCAGCCAGGGCAGCAGCGACCATCAAGGCGGCGAGTACGAGCTTCTTGTTCATTGCTTGGATCCTTTGTGTTCTCTGGAAAACAGTCCTGAAGAGATGCAGTCCCGCGAGAAGAATGAGGGCCTGCAGCAGCCGAGTTGAAAGCGCAAGGTCGCCTTCAGCCCAGCCCGCGATTATAGGCAGCGGCCTTTGTAAATAAGGTGTAAACCCTAGAGCGTTACAAGCCCAGCACTGACGCCGCGAACGCCGGCGTGCTGCGCCGAAGGGGTTCGGCCAGCAGCTCCTGCGTCTGCACCCGGCGTGCGGCCTCCGGACCGGCCCACCCGCTGCAACGCAGGGTGTCGAGCCGGCGCAGGCTCCAGTGCGGGCTCGACAGCGCGCTCGGGAAGTCCTGCCGGTCCACGCCCTTGCAGGCGCGGCAGGTGACCAAGTGGTCCCATTGCATGCGCCACTGCACGAAGCGGGCATGCCTTCGCCGCACCTCGTCGTAGCCGGCCGCCAGCATCACGAAGCGGCGGCCGGGCCGCGCCCAGGCCTGCAACGCCGCAACCACGGCGCGCTCGCCCAGCGGCCAGTCGGCGAAGTCCGCGTCGGCCAGCGTCAGTTCGACCCAGCCCTGCCGCGCCGCAGCACCAAGGCCTTCGAGCAGCCATTGCTGGAACTGCTCGCGGCCCTCGAAGCGGCCTTGCGGCAGTGCCGGCGCACCGTCAGCCATGCGGGTCGGCCTGCAGCCAGCCGTCCTCGCACCACTGCGCCAGCAGTTCGCGCGCGCCGGCACTGGCACTGGCGACCTCGCGCGCCGACAGGCGGCGCAGGTCCGCCAGGCGCTGCATCAGGCGGGCATCGCGGCCACCGGCGCGCCAGCTCTCGCCGTTCAGGTAGACATGGCCTGCGTCATAGAGCATGCGGCTGCGCCGGTCCAGCGCCACGCCGTGGCCGGCGGGCAGGTCGTGGCCTTCGCCGAACCAGACCTGGGCCTTGGGCTCGCTCAGGATCTCGCCGAGCGCGCAGTCGAGTGCGGCCGGGTCGTCCAGCAATGCGCGCAAGGCCTCGGCCGCGAAGGCCCGCACGTCGGCCGGCACCGCGGCCGGCTGCGCCGTGGCCGGCTGCCGGGGGTCGCGGTACAGCGCCGGGCCCAGTGCGTCCTCGGCGGTGTCGGCCAGGCGCTGCAGCAGTTCGCGCGCGATGCCGCCGCGGCCGGGCGCGCGAAAGCCGATGGAATAAGTCATGCACTCGCCGATGGCCACGCCGTCGTGCGCGTAGCGCGGCGGCAGGTAGAGCATGTCGCCGGGCTCCAGCACGTACTCCTCCTCGGGCTCGAACGCGGCCAGGATCTTGAGCGGAACGCCTTCCTGCAGCTGGAAATCGCGCTGGCGGCCGATGCGCCAGCGGCGCTGGCCATGCGCCTGCAGCAGGAACACGTCGTAGCTGTCGAAGTGCGGGCCGACGCCGCCGCCATCGCTGGCGTAGCTGACCATGAGGTCGTCCAGCCGCGCATCCGGCACGAAGCGGAAGGCCTGCAGCAGCGCATGGGCGGCGTCGCTGTGCAGGTCCACGCCCTGCACCAGCAACGACCACTGCCGCCGGCTCAAGGGCGGCAGGGCGCGCCGCGCGAACGGGCCGTTCCTGAGCGTCCAGCCCTTGGCGCCCTGCTGCACCAGGCGCGACTCCACGCCTTCCTGTTCGGCCAACGCGAACAGCGCGTTGCGCTCGAGCACCGGACCGAAGCCGGGGATGGCGCCGCGCACCAGCAGCGGCTTTTTCTGCCAGTACTTCTGCATGAAGCGCTCGGGCGTGAGTCCGCCCAGCAGCGGCAGGGGTTGGGTGGTGTCCATCGGGTCCTGTGCAAAAACGCCATCGCCCCGCACGGAAGTCGGCGGGGCGAAGCTGCGACAATTCTTCCATGGAAATCATCCCCCAATGCGTCGTGGCGCTGACCTGGACCCTCAAGGACACGCTGGGCGAAGACCTGGACGTGCTCAGCGACCCCGTGGAGTTCCTGGTCGGTGGCGACGACCTGCTGGCCAAGGTCGAAGAAGCCCTGCAAGGCCATGTGGCCGGCGACACGCTGCACCTGCACCTGGAGCCCGAGGACGCCTTCGGCGACTTCGACGAAGAGCTGATCTTCCTCGAGCCGCGCGCGCTGTTCCCCCATGTGCTCGAGGAAGGCATGAGCTTCGAGGGCACGGCCCTGCCCCAGGGGCTGTCGGCAGAGATCCCGCGCAACCGCATGTACACCGTGACGGAGATCTATCCCGAGCACGTGGTGCTCGACGGCAACCACCCGTTGGCCGGCATCGCGCTGCGCCTGTCGCTCACGGTGAACGCCGTGCGCGAGGCCTCCGAGGACGAGATCGGCCGCGGCACCGCCGGCACCGGCTTCTTCAAGGTGCAGGTGCCGGTGGCCGGCAACGACACCCTGCACTGAGCCGCCGGACAGCGGCTCAGGCCGTCCCGGTCGAGCCGTAGCCGCCCGCGCCGCGGGCAGACGCTTCGAAGTCCTGCACGATGTTGAACTTCGCCTGCACCACGGGCACCACCACGAGTTGCGCGATGCGTTCCATGGGCTGCACGGTGTAGGCCGTGCTGCTGCGGTTCCAGGCGCTGACCATGAGCTGGCCCTGGTAGTCGCTGTCGATCAACCCGACCAGGTTGCCCAGCACGATGCCGTGCTTGTGGCCCAGGCCCGAGCGCGGCAGGATCAACGCGCAATGGCCGGGGTCGGCCAGGTGGATGGCGATGCCGGTGGGCACCAGTTCCCAGGCGCCCGGCGCCAGCAGCAGCGGCGCGTCCAGGCAGGCGCGCAGGTCCAGGCCGGCACTGCCCGGCGTTGCATAGGCCGGCAACTGCTCGGCCATGCGGGAGTCGAGGATCTTGACGTCGATGTTCATTGTTTTGGCTTGAGCAGATCGCGCCACGGCAGATGGCGCAGGCGCAGGAAGGCGAAAGCGAGGTAGGCCAGCGCGACCAGGCCGCCCCAGAGCGCCAGTAGCGGCACGGCCGCGGACAGCAGCAGCCACGCGACATACAGGAACAACGCACCCTGCACGAGCTGCCGCAGCGGCGCGAACGCCCGGGCCGCCGCCGGGCCGGACTGCGGCAACGGCCTGCGCGGCGGCCGCCGCGGCGCAGGCGCCGGCGCACCGGCCTGCGGCGGCGGCAACCGGCTCAGTTGCTCGATGTAGCGCGCGAAGTCGCCATCGGGCGGTGTGTCGTAGGGCGAGGCCATCAGCGCAGCCGTGCGGCGATCTCGGCCACGAGCTGGCGCGCCAGCGCCAGCTTGGGCGCCTGCGGCAGCTCGCGCACACCGGCTTCGTCGACCAGCAGCAGGGCGTTGTGGTCCTGCCCGAAGGTGGCCGGGCCGATGTTGCCCACCAGCAGCGGCACGCCCTTGCGCACGCGCTTGGCCTGGGCGTTCTGCAGCAGGGCCTCGCTCTCGGCCGCAAAGCCCACGCAATACAGCTTGCCGCTTTGCGCGCGGGCAGACTGCGCCACACGCGCCAGCACGTCGGTGTTCTCGACGAAGCTCAGCGCCGGCACCTGGCCCGAGCCGTCCTTCTTGATCTTCTGCTCGGCCGCGACCGCCGGCCTCCAGTCGGCCACCGCAGCCGTGGCGACGAACACCGAGGCGGCGTCCACATGCTGTTCGACGGCCAGCAGCAGGTCCTGCGCCGAGCGCACGTCCACGCGCGCCACGCCGCGCGGCGTGGCCAGGTGCACGGGCCCGGCCACCAGCGTGACGCAGGCGCCAGCCTCGCGCGCGGCACGCGCGATGGCAAAGCCCATCTTGCCGCTGGACAGGTTGGTGATGCCGCGCACCGGATCGATGGCCTCGAAGGTCGGCCCGGCCGTGACCAGCACATGCTGGCCCGCGAGCGGCTTGGGCGCCAGGTGGGCGATCAGGTCCTCGACGATCTCGGCAGGCTCCAGCATTCGGCCGTCGCCCGTCTCGCCGCAGGCCTGCGGGCCGTTGCCTACGCCGAGCAGCACGGCGCCATCGGAGGCCAGTTGCGCCATGTTGCGCTGGGTCGCCGGGTGCAGCCACATCTCTCGGTTCATCGCGGGCGCCACCAGCAACGGCACGCGCTGCAGGGGGCGCGCCAGGCACATCAGGCTCAGCAGTTCGTCGGAGCGGCCCTGCACCAGGCGCGCGATGAAGTCGGCGCTGCACGGCGCCAGCACGATCGCATCGGCCTCGCGCGAGAGGTTGATGTGCGGCATGTTGTTGGGCTCGCGCGCATCCCATTGCGAGCCATAGACCGGCCGGTTGGACAGCGCCTGCATGGTCACGGCCGTGATGAACTGCTCGGCCGCCTCGGTCATCACCACCTGCACGGTCGCCCCCTGCTTGACGAGCAGCCGGCACAGCTCGGCCGACTTGAAGCAGGCGATGCCGCCGGTCAGGCCCAGCACGATGTGGCGGCCGGCCAGGTCGCCTGCCGCGCCCGGCCCAGGCTGGGCGGAGTTGTTCATGGGTGTCCCTGGTTGAGCGTGGGGGCGCAATTTAGCAGACTAGGCAGGCGCGCCCACGGCCGCGGCCGAACGGGGCCGGGCGCCCTTCTATAATCTCGCTTTACCACCTCCCCGGGAACGTTTTCCCGACCCTGACATGACCAAATTCGTCTTCGTCACCGGCGGTGTGGTGTCCTCCCTCGGCAAGGGAATCGCCTCAGCCTCCCTTGCTGCGATCCTGGAATCGCGTGGCCTGAAGGTCACCCTCATCAAGCTCGATCCGTACATCAACGTCGATCCCGGCACGATGTCGCCATTCCAGCACGGCGAAGTGTTCGTCACCGACGATGGCGCCGAGACCGACCTGGACCTGGGCCACTACGAACGCTTCATCACGACGCGCATGCGTCGCACCAACAACTTCACCACGGGCCGCATCTACCAGTCCGTGCTGGAGAAGGAACGCCGCGGCGACTACCTGGGCAAGACGGTCCAGGTGATCCCGCACGTGACCAACGAGATCCAGGAGTACATCAAGCGCGGCGCCGGCGTCGGCACGCCGGACGCGGTGGACGTGGCCATCGTCGAGATCGGCGGCACGGTGGGCGACATCGAATCGCTGCCCTTCCTGGAAGCCGTGCGCCAGATGAGCCTGCGCATGGGCCCGAACCAGGCCGCCTTCGTGCACCTGACCTACGTGCCCTGGATCGCCGCGGCCGGCGAGCTCAAGACCAAGCCCACGCAGCACACGGTGCAGAAGCTGCGCGAGATCGGCATCCAGGCCGATGCGCTGCTGTGCCGCGCCGACCGCCGGATTCCCGACGAGGAAGCCGAGAAGATCTCCCTGTTCACCAACGTGGCGCGCTGGGGCGTGATCTCCATGTGGGACGTGGACACCATCTACAAGGTGCCGCGCATGCTGCACGAGCAGGGCCTGGACGGCCTGATCTGCGACAAGCTGCGCCTGAACACGCCGCCGGCCAAGCTCAAGCGCTGGGACGACCTGGTCTACGAGACCGAGCACCCGCAGCACGAGGTCAACATCGCCATGGTCGGCAAGTACGTCGACCTGTCGGACAGCTACAAGTCGCTCAACGAGGCCCTGCGGCATGCCGGCATGCGCAACCATGCGCGCGTGAAGATCAGCTACCTCGACTCGGAAACCATCACGCCGGGCAACGTCGCGCAGCTGGCGCAGTACGACGCCATCCTGGTGCCCGGCGGCTTCGGCAAGCGCGGCATCGAGGGCAAGATCTGCGCGGCCCGCTACGCCCGCGAGCAGCGCGTGCCCTACCTGGGCATCTGCCTCGGAATGCAGGTCGCCACCATCGAGTTCGCACGCCATGTGGCCGGCCTCGCGCATGCCAACAGTACCGAGTTCGAACCGACCGCGCCGCACCCGGTGATCGCGCTGATCACCGAGTGGAAGGATGCCGACGGCAGCATCAAGACGCGCAACGAGAACTCCGACCTGGGCGGCACCATGCGCCTGGGCGCGCAGAGTTCCGACGTCGCCAAGGGCACGCTGGCGCACCAGATCTATGGCGACGTGGTGACCGAGCGCCACCGCCACCGCTACGAGGCCAACGTCAAGTACCTGGACAAGCTGCGCGCGTCCGGGCTGGTGATCTCCGCGCTCACCCAGCGCGAGCAACTGACCGAGATCGTCGAGCTGCCGCAGAGCCAACACCCCTGGTTCATGGGCGTGCAGTTCCACCCCGAGTTCAAGTCCACGCCCTGGGACGGGCACCCGCTGTTCAACGCCTTCGTGAAGGCCGCGCTCGACCAGCAGAGCGCAGGCCTGCCGCAGCCCGCCAAGGCCGCCGAAGTGGCCTGACGCCCCACGCACCAGGAAACCCGAGACCATGCCCAGCGCCTTCATCATTGCCGACGTGACCGTCACCAACCCGCAGCAGTACGAGGACTACAAGAAGTGGTCGTCTGCCGCGATGCAGGCCCATGGCGCCGAGGTCTGCGTGCGCGGCGGCAAGGTCGAGGTGCTCGAAGGCGACTGGAGCCCGTCGCGGCTGGTGCTGCTGAAGTTCCCCAGCGTCGAGGCCGCCCGGGCCTTCGACGCTTCGCCCGAATACGGCAAGGCCCGCGCAGCACGCCAGGGCGCGGCCATCATGCGCATGGTGGTCGTGGAAGGCGTCTGAGCCGCCACCCGCCCGTTCGATTGATTCCCTAGCTCTTAGAAAGAAGCATCAATGAGTGCCATCGTAGACATCGTGGGTCGCGAGATCCTGGACAGCCGCGGCAACCCCACCGTCGAGTGCGACGTGTTGCTGGAATCCGGCACCATGGGCCGCGCGGCCGTGCCCTCGGGCGCCTCCACCGGTTCGCGCGAGGCCATCGAGCTGCGCGACGGCGACAAGAGCCGTTACCTGGGCAAGGGCGTGCTGAAGGCCGTCGAGCATGTCAACACCGAGATCAGCGAAGCCGTGCTGGGCCTGGACGCCTCCGAGCAGGCCTTCCTGGACAAGACCCTGATCGACCTGGACGGCACCGACAACAAGTCGCGCCTGGGCGCCAACGCCATGCTGGCCGTGTCCATGGCCGTGGCCCGCGCGGCGGCCGAGGAATCGGGCCTGCCGCTGTACCGCTACTTCGGCGGCATGGGCGGCATCTCGCTGCCGGTGCCAATGATGAACGTCATCAACGGCGGCGCCCACGCCAACAACTCGCTGGACCTGCAGGAGTTCATGATCATCCCGGTCGGCGCACCCAGCTTCCGCGAAGCGCTGCGCTACGGCACCGAGACCTTCCATGCGCTCAAGAAGATCCTGAACGACCAGGGCATCAGCACGGCCGTCGGCGATGAGGGCGGTTTCGCCCCCAGCGTGGCCAGCCATGAGGCCGCCATCCAGATGATCCTGCAGGCTATCGAGCAGGCCGGCTACAAGCCCGGCGAGCAGATCGCCCTGGGCCTGGACTGCGCCGCCTCGGAGTTCTACAAGGACGGCAAGTACGTGCTCGAAGGCGAAGGCCTGTCGCTCTCCAGCGAGGAGTGGACGGGCATGCTGGCCAGCTGGTGCGACAAGTACCCCATCATCAGCATCGAGGACGGCATGGCCGAAGGCGACTGGGATGGCTGGAAGCACCAGACCGACGTGCTGGGCAAGCGCGTGCAGCTGGTCGGCGACGACCTCTTCGTGACCAACACCAAGATCCTGCAGCAGGGCATCGAGCGTGGCGTGGCCAACTCCATCCTGATCAAGATCAACCAGATCGGCACGCTGACCGAGACCTTCGCCGCCATCGAGCTGGCCAAGACCTCGGGCTACACCTCGGTGATCAGCCACCGCTCGGGCGAAACCGAAGACTCCACCATCGCCGACATCGCAGTGGGCACCAACGCCGGCCAGATCAAGACCGGTTCGCTGTCGCGCTCGGACCGCATGGCCAAGTACAACCAGCTGCTGCGCATCGAGGAAGACCTCGGCGAAGTCGCGCGTTACCCCGGCCGCCGCGCGTTCAACGTGCTGCGTTGAGCGTCCCGCTCTAAACCGCTGCCGCAGCCGTCCACGCCATGGGTTCGCGCTTCGTTCCGGCCGTGCTGCTGGTGCTGCTGGCCGTCGTCCATGCGCAGCTGTGGTTCGGCCGCGGCAGCATCTCCAACGTGGCCGAGCTGCAGGAGCGGCTGTTCGACCAGCAGGCCGCCAACGCCAAGGCGCAAGCCGTCAACGACCGCCTGACGGCCGAGGTCAGCGACCTCAAGGAAGGCCTGGAGATGGTCGAGGAGAAGGCGCGCGGCGAGCTGGGCATGGTCAAGCCCAACGAATTGTTCGTGCAGCTCACGCGCTGAATGCCCGATCCGCTGGTTGCCGCCTGGCAGTGGCTGCTGCAGCCCGCCTTCACGCTGTGGGGCGTGGCCAGCAGCTGGCTGGAGATCGTGGCCGTGCTGCTGGCGCTCGCCATGGTCGGCTTCAACATCCGCGAACGGCACTGGGGCTGGCCGCTGGCCATCGTGAGCTCCCTGCTGTATTTCGGCCTGTTCTCGCGCAGCAAGCTGTATGGCGACGCGGCGCTGCAGATCTTCTTCGCCGGCGTGGCCTTCTGGGGCTGGTTCAACTGGCTGCGCGGCCACCGGCCCGACGGCTCGGCGCTGCGCGTGGCGCGCCTGTCGGCGCGGGGCTGCTGGGCGGTGGTCGCGGCCTGCGCCGTGCTGTGGCCTTTGGTGGCGCTGTTCCTCATCCGCTTCACCGACACCGACGTGCCCTGGTGGGACGCCTTCCCCACGGCCGTGAGCCTGGTCGGGCAGTACCTGCTGGGCCGCAAGTACATCGAGAACTGGCTGGTCTGGCTGGTGGTCAACACCGTCAGCGTCGGCCTGTTCGCCTACAAGGGCCTGTGGCTCACCACACTGCTCTACACCGCATTCATCGGCCTGAGCTGGCTGGGCTGGCAGGCCTGGAAGCGCCGGCTCGTGGCGGGCGCGCCCGCGATGCCGTGACGGCGCCGCGCGTTGCGCTGCTGGGCGCGGAGAGCAGCGGCAAGACCGCGTTGTCGCAGGCGTTGGCGCAGTCGCTGGCCGGGCGCGGCCTGGCGGTGGAACTGGTGCCCGAGCTGCTGCGCCAATGGTGCATGGACGCCGGCCGCACGCCGCGCCAGGACGAGCAGGACGGCATCGCGCGCGCGCACGCCAGCGCCATCGACGCGGCCGGCGCCAGGGCGCCCGACCTGCTCATCGCCGACACCACGCCGCTGATGGTCGCCGTCTACAGCGACCTGCTGTTCGGCGACCGCTCGCTCTACCCCTTCGCGCTCGCCCACCAGGGCGGCTATGCGCTGACCCTGCTGATGGGCCTGGACCTGCCCTGGGTGGCCGACGGCCTGCAGCGTGATGGCCCGCACGTGCAGGCGCCCGTGGACGCGTTGGTGCGCGCCGCGCTCCAGGGTGCGGGCCTGCCCTACCAGGTGGTCTACGGCAACGGCCCGGCACGGCTGGCCCGCGCAGAACGGGCGCTGCACCAGTTGCCGGCGCTCGCCGCACGCTTGGCGCCGCTGGCGGAACCGCCGGGCCCGGTGCGTTGGACCTGCGCCTGCGACAGCGACGCCGCCTGCGAGCACCGGCTGTTCCAGCGCCTGGCCGCGCGCTGAGCGGCCCGGCTTGCACAAGCCCCTACTGGACCGACTGGCTGCCCGGCGGCAGCGAGCCCGGCGGCGCGAAGATCTGCGCCGCATCCACCGCATCGAAGCGGTACTGCTGGCCGCAGAACTCGCAGCCGACCTCGATGTTCTCGCGCTCGGACAGGATGGACTCGGCCTCGGCCACGCCCAGGCCGCGGATCATCTGCGCCACGCGCTCGCGGCTGCAGGTGCAGGCGAAGCGCGGGCCGCTCTCGCCGGTCAGCGGCGCGAAGGTCAGCACGCCCTCCTCCCAGAACAGGCGGCGCAGCACGGTGTCGATGTCCAGGGTCAGCAGCTCTTCGCGCTTGAGCGTGCTGGCCAGGTGCGCGATGCGGTTGAAGTCCTCGTTATGGCCCTGGGTGTCGGCCTGCTCGGTGTCCTCGCCTTCGCTGCCCTGGCCTGCCAGGTTGGCCTCGCCCTTGACCGGCAGGCGCTGGATCAGCAGGCCGGCCGCCACCTGCGCGTCGGCCGCCAGCACCAGCACGGTGTCCAGCTGCTCGCTGTGCCGCATGTAGTGCTGCAGCACCTCGGCCATGCGGCCGAAGCTCTGGCCCTCGCCATCGCTCAGTGCCACCACGCCCTGGTAGGGTTGCTGGCCGGGCTGCTTGCGCGCCGGATCCAGCGTGATCGCGCAGCGGCCCTGGCCATTCTGGTCGATGAGCTCGGCAAGCAGGGCACCGCTCTCGACGGGGCCGGTCAGCGAGGCCGTGGCGCGAACGCGCAGGTCGGACTGCACCTCGACCACCGCCAGCTTGAGCGGGCCATCGCCGAAGATCTGCAGCACCAGCGCGCCATCGAACTGGATGCCGGACTGCATCAGCACGGCCGCGGCCGTCATCTCGCCCAGCAGCGACTGCACGGGCACGGGATAGGCACCGGCCGTGGTGTTGGAGGCACGCCGGCGCAGCACCTCCTGCCAGGCGTCGGTGAGGCGCACGACGGCGCCGCGCACGGGCAGGCCGTCGAACAGGAATTTGCGAAGTTCACTCATTGGTGCCCCCTTCGGCCTGCGGCCTGTTCCCCAAGGGGAAACCAGCTTGCTTGGGGCGGCCCGGCGCGGCGCGCATCAGCCGATCTTCTTCAGGCCCGCGCGGTAGCGCCGCGCGTTGTCCACGTAGTGCCGTGCGCTGCGGCGCAGGCCCTCGATCTGCTCGGGCGTCAGCTGGCGCACCACCTTGGCGGGGCTGCCGACGATCATCGAGCCGTCCGGAAACTCCTTGCCCTCGGTCACGAGCGCACCCGCACCGACCAGGCAGTTGCGGCCGATCTTCGCGTGGTTGAGCACGATGGCGCCGATGCCGATCAGCGACTCGTCGCCCACCGTGCAGCCGTGCAGCATGACCTGGTGGCCCACCGTGACGTGCTTGCCGATGGTCAGCGGAACGCCTTCGTCGGCGTGCAGCACGCTGTTGTCCTGGATGTTGCTGCCCTCCCCCACGGAAATCGGCCCGCTGTCGCCGCGGATCACCACGCCGGGCCAGACGCTGGCGTCCGGCGCCAGCGCCACGCCGCCGATGACCTGGGCGCTGTCGGCCACCCAGGCCGTCTCGGCCACCTGGGGCGTGCGTTCATCCAATGCGTACAGGGCCATGTTGCGTCCTCGTGGTGGTGTCTTCGGTCATTGTAGGGAGGCATCCGGCTGCTGCAGGGCCACGAGTTCGGCCTCGCTGAAGCCGGCCGCGCGCCGGGCGTCCAGGTTGAACGGCCCCTTGAGCCGCGGGGCACCGTAGCGCCGGGCCAGTTCCGCGTAGGTGGCCACGGGCTCCAGCCCGCGGCCGCGGCACAGCCAGCCGTACCAGCGGTTGCCGATGGCCACGTGGCCCACCTCGTCGGCCAGGATCACGTCCAGGATCTCGCCGGCGCGCAGGTCGCCCGCGGCCACCAGCTTGGCGCGGATCGGCGGCGCGGCGTCCAGGCCGCGCGCCTCCAGCGTGCGCGGCACCAGCGCCAGGCGCGCGAGCAGGTCGTCCCGGGTCTTCTCGGCCATGTCCCACAGGCCGTTGTGGGCCGGGAAGTCGCCATAGGCATGGCCCCCATCGGCCAGGTGCGCGGCCAGCAGCTGGAAGTGCAGGGCCTCCTCGCGCGCCACACGGGCCCAGTCGCGGTAGAAGGCCTCGGGCAGGCCGTCGAAGCGCCACAGGATGTCGCAGGCCAGGTCGATGGCATTGAACTCGATGTGCGCCAACGCATGCAGCAGCACGGCGCGGCCCGCCGGCGTGTGCACCGGGCGCGGCTTGAGCTGCTGGTGCGGCACCAGCATGGGCTGCACCGGCCGGCCCGGCACCGCGGCCGGCGGCCGCAGGCGCTGCTGCGGGTCCAGCGGCAGGGTGTCGGCCAGGGCGCGGGCCAGCGTGGCCTTGCGCGTGGGCACGCTTTCGCACAGGGCGGCCAGCGCAGCGGGGCGCAGGCCCGCTTCAACGTTCGAAGATCGGTTCAAGTGAGCGAGTCTATTGGAGTGACATGGCGCGCGAATGGAAGCCGGCGCCCTAGAATTCGCCGAGACTCCATTCTGGTTGAACTGCCAAGCCCACCCCCCCATGACCGTTGCCGACACCGCGTCCATGCTGATCGCCCGCCAGCCCATCGTGGACGGCCGCCGGGCGGTGTTCGGCTACGAGCTGTTCGACCGCTCCAACCCCACGGATGCGCACGCGCCGGCGCACGACGTGGCGCTGGTGTTCAGCGCGCTGGCGCACACCGGCAGCGAGGCACTGGTCGGCCAGTTCGCGATCTTCGTCAACAGCACGCACAACAGTCTGGCCGGCGGCCACCTGGACCTGGTGCAGCCCGAACGGCTGGTGCTGGAGATCGAAAACGTCGAGAGCGACGACCCCGCCGAGATCGAGGGACGCTCGCATGCGCTGCTGGGACTGCGCAAGCGCGGCTTCCGGCTGGCGTTCGGCCAGCGCGTGCTCGATCCGGCCTACGCCAGCTGGCAGGCACTGGCCGATTTCATCAAGCTGGACCTGGGTGCCATCGACCCCATGCAGCTGCCCAAGCTGATCCAGATGGCGCAGACGCGCACCGGCGCACGGCTCATCGCCGAGAAGACCGAGACCGCCGCGCAGTACGAGCAGCTGGCCGGCTACGGCGTGGACCTGTTCCAGGGCTACTGGTTCGCCAAGCCCGACCTGATCAAGACGCGTCTGCTGGCGCCCTCGCAGGCCAACGTGATCCAGCTCATCAACCTGGTGCGCAACCAGGCCAGCACCGACGAAATCGAACAGGTGCTCAAGAAGGACGCGATGCTGGGCTTCAACCTGATGCGCCTGATCAACTCCTCGGGCTTCGGGCTCACGCGCGAGATCACCTCGTTCCGCCAGGCGGTGATGCTGCTGGGCCTGAAGAAGCTGTTCCGCTGGGCCGCGCTGCTGCTGACCACGGCCGCCGGCGGCGGGGCGCCTCCGGTGGTGGGCAGCACCGCGGTGGTGCGCGGCAGGCTCATGGAGTTGCTGGCGGCCGAGTCCATGTCGCCCGAGGAGTGCGACGCCGCCTTCGTGGTGGGCGTGTTCTCGCTGCTGGACACCATGCTGGGCATGCCCCTGGAGCAGGCCGTCGGCCTGCTGACGCTGCAGCCCCCGCTGGTCGATGCGCTGCTGCATGGCAACGGCCCCTATGCCGACCTGCTGGCGCTAGCCCGGGCCTGCGAAACCGGCGACGCCGAGGTGTTCCGCCAAGCCACCGCGGCGCTGCACCTGACCGAACGCCAGATCAGCCTGGCGCACCTCGATGCGCTGGCCTGGGCCGACGCGCTGGTCGACTGACCCTGGCCGCCCGACGCCACCCGCCCTGCCGCACGGAGCCCGCACCATGTCCACCATCTCCGACGAGCTGACACCCATGAAGCCCCCCACCGGGGGCGACGCCGACAACCAGGTCGTGATCGCGCGGCAGGCCATCGTGGACGACACCCGCACGGTGCTGGGCTACGAGCTGTTCGACCGTTCGACCTCGCCGAGCCAGCACACCGCCGACAGCGACGCCGCGCTGCTGTTCAACGCGCTGTCGTTCGCCGACACCGAGACCCTGGTCGGCAACAAGCTCGTGTTCATCAACTGCACGCACGAGAGCCTGGCCGGCGGCCACCTGGAGCTGATCCATCCCGACAAGGTGGTGCTGGAAGTGCCGCCGATCCCGGGCCACGACCCCGCCGTCATCGCGAAGATGGCCGAGGTGATGCAGAAGCTGCACAAGGAAGGCTTCCACTTCGCCTTCAACCACACTGTGCTGACGCGCGGCTATGCGCCATGGCGCCCGCTGGCGACCTACGTCAAGCTGGACCTGATGGCCCTGTCCAGCGACAAGATCGAAGCCTTCGTGCAGTTCGCGCGCAGCAACACCAGTGCGCAGCTGATCGCCGAGAAGGTGGAGACGGGCGAGCAGCACAAACAACTGGCGGGCTACGGCGTCAAGCTGTTCCAGGGCTACTGGTTCGCCAAGCCGGCCATGGTCAAGGCGCTGACGATCCGCCCGTCGCAGGCCACCATCCTGCGGCTCATCAACCTGGTGCGCAGCCAGGCCGGTGCGCCCGAGCTGGAGGAACTGCTCAAGCGCGACCCCACGCTGTCGTTCAACCTGCTGCGCTTCATCAACGCCTCGGGCTTCGGCCTGAACTGCGAGATCACCTCGTTCCGGCATGCGGTCATGATCCTGGGGCTGCACAAGCTGTTCCGCTGGGCCGCGCTGCTGATGAGCACCTCGCGCAGCGGTGGGCCGCCGCCCGCGGTGGGCCAGACGGCCGTGGTGCGCGGCCGCCTCATGGAACTGTTGACGGCCGAGCTGCTGTCGCCGGAAGACTGCGACAACGCCTTCACCGTCGGTGTGTTCTCGCTGCTCGACAACATGCTGGGTGTGCCCATGGCCAAGGCGCTGGAATCGGTGGCGCTGCCCGAGCCGGTGGTCGATGCGCTGTTGCACCGCCGCGGCCTGTATGCACCCTTCCTCGAATTGACGGAAGCCTGCGAGAGTGGCGACGACGTGGTGTTCGCGCGCGTCGCCAATGCGCTGGCCCTGTCGAGCCGGCAGGTCAACATGGCGCACCTGCAGGCGCTGGCCTGGGCCGAAGCCTGAAGGCCTGCGCCAGCGCCGTTCAGCCGGCGTTCTTGATCGCCTTCTTGGCCTTGTCGGCGGAGCGTTCGGACTGCTTCTTGTGGTAGCCCGACTTCACGTTGTTGACCGCCTTGCCGACCGGGCCGCTCTTCTCGGCCTCGCTCTCGGCCCGCTTCTGGTCGATCTTGTGCTTGGCCGCATCGGTGGCCTCGGACGCGGCCTTGCCGATCTGCGCAGAGGCGGTGGCAACGGTCAAGGCAGCAGCGATTGCAAACACAAACTTCTTCATTGGATCCTCCATCCTGAGCGCACGCCCATCGTGCAGCGCGATGCTCAGCCACCCTTGCTGCATGCGCTGTAGGCCGGAGCCACCGAACCGCGTGCGCCGTTCTCCCCGGCCGCGCCATCCGTGGTCCTGAGAACTCGCGTGGGCCGATCGGCAGCCTGCCATCCGTGCCCCGGCCCCTCGGGTGCGGCACGGAGACGGCGCACATGCGGATGCGCCAACCGCCTACAAACGGCACGGCAGCCGCCGCTGAAGATCGCCGCGTACCAAAGGAAGCAGCGGCGCAGTAGCGCAGCAGACGGGGAGCGCGACATGGAATTGCAACAGGCACAGGCCTTGGCATTGATCGAGGAACACAGGCCGGACGACGCACGCTTGACGCTGCGCAACTCCGGTTACGGCGACCTGGCCGACCAGTGGATGCAGGCGAGCAGCGAGTTCGAGACCGTGGCGCGCAGCCGCCTGGAACCTGCTGCACTGGACGGCATGGACGCGCCCGTGAGCACCGATGTGCTGCGCGCCTACGCGCGCATGTGCATGAGCTGGTCGCGCATCGTGCAATTGCGCGACCAGGCCGTCGGATGGATGGAGCGCCGCGACTGAATTGACACCGCGTGCCCGGCGCGCGCCATTGCGGCGGCGCCAAAGGTGACTCGGCAATGGATTCAGGCTGCTCCGCGCAGCGAGGCCGCCATCTTCTTCAGCAAGGCCTCCAGCTCGTCGAGTTCGAACGGCTTGGTCAGTGCATGCACATGCGGGCCCAGCGCGGCGAGTTCGCCGCCCATGTCGTAGCCCGAGCACAGCAGCACCTGCTGCGCCGGCTTGCGCGCAAGCACGCGCTGCGCCAGTTCCACGCCCGACAGTCCGGGCAAGCCCACATCGGTGATCAGGATGTCGCAGTCGCCCTGCTCCAGCAGCGCCAGGCCCTGCTCGCCCGTGGTGCAGACCGTCACGGCGTAATCGGGCTCTTCTTCCAGCACCATCGCGATGGAATCGCGCAGGTCTTCGTTGTCTTCGACGTACAGGATGCGGGTCTGGGGCATGGGGCAGTTTCTAGAAGCGGTATTTGAGCCCGATGCTCGTCGACCGGACCCAGGCATTGTCGTCGCCAGCGAAGTCGAACCGGTGGCGCTGCCAATCCAGTACGGCAGACCAGTTGTTGCTGAAGGCCCAGTCCACGCCCACGCCATAGGCCGGCCCCCAGCCGCTGGCGCGGCCGGTGGCAATGCCGGCGCCCGGCGCAGCATCGATGCGCGTGCGGCCCCAGGTCGTGCCGATGCGGCCGAACACGCCGAAGCCGGCACCGACATTCGCACGGCCGACCAGGCTGAAGTTCACGCCCTCGGCCCGGGCATCACCGCCTGCGCGCTCGACCTCGCCCATGCCCAGCACGCCCACCTCGGCACCGAAGTTGGGGTGGAACATGGCACCGACATAGGCGTTGCCCGACAGGCTGGGCTGGTCGCAGCCGCCGATGCCGCAGTCGAGGCGGTAACTCGGACGGCCCAGGTTCAGCCCGGCGTAGCCACCACCCGGCAGCCAGCCGCTCGGGCGCAATTCGTAGCTGGAGCCGGTGGAACCAGGGGAGCCGGCAGGTGCAGGGTTGGCGCTGCCCTGCGCCAGAGCCCCGGCGCACGCCAGCAGACCGACGGCAAACACCGCACGCGTTCGCAAGCTGTCCATACGTCCTCCTGTGGTCGGGCCAGCGCGCCCAACGAGCGCATTCTCGCCATCGGCCCGCCGGACCATTGTGGGACAAAAGCCCGTCGGCAGGCGCTTTTCTCAGCCACGCCGTGCGGCTGTGCCGCGCCGGCCTGCCTTGGGCGCCGCGCACTCGTCGCAGCGGCCGTACAACGTGAGTTCGTGGCGCTCCACAGAGAAGCCGGGCGGCGCCAGCTTCTGCATGTCGCCGGGGCAGGCGTGCACGTCGAACACCCGGTGGCAGACCGTGCAGCTGAAGTGGTGGTGATGGTGGTGGCCGCCCGGCTCGAAGCGCGGCGCTTCGCCCGGAAGCTCCACGCTTTGCACCTCCCCGGCCTCGGCCAGCTGCTTGAGGTTGCGGTAGACGGTGGCGATGCCCAGCGCAGGAACCTCGGCCTGCGCCGCGGCCAGGATCTCGGTGGGCAGCAGCGGACGGCCGGCCTGCACCAGGGCCTGGCGGATCGCGTCGCGCTGGCGTGACGTGCGCTCCACGCCTACTTCTCTCTGTACTTCTCGACCTTGGCCACGCGCATGGTGTAGCCGGCCACGCCCATCGCCGAGGGCGCGCGCTCGATCTCCAGGCGGCCATAGACCCAGATCGCATCCATGGTGCGCAGGCCGGTGAACGGCTTTTCCGCGCGGCCCAGCAGGATCTGGTTGGACGGCGGCGGCGGCGTGTGGATGCAGGCGCCGAAGTACGGCACCAGCAGGAATTCGCGGATGCCCTGCTTGCCCTCCTCCAGCGGCACCAGGTAGCCGGGCAGCTTGACGTCGATGCCGCTCATGGCGGGCACCGTGGGCGCGTTGTCCCAGATCTCGCGCAGCTTGTCCATGAGCTCCTTGGCGCGCGGGTCGGTGTCCTGCAGGCCGCCTGCGCCACCGCTCAGGCCCTGCAGGTCCTTGGCCGGATCCCAACCGGCCGGCACGAGCTCGGTCCAGGTGATCTCGCGGAACTGGGCGGCCTGCGCGGCGAGCGGCGCCAGTGCGGTGGCAACACAGGCGGCCAGGGCAAACCGGCGCGTCGGCATGCGGTCATGGTCTTGGAACATCTCAAATCCTCGGGGTCAGGCCGTCGGCCAGGGACAAACGGTAGGCGCGCCAGCCCGGCACCAGGCTGGCCAGCAATCCGGCCGCGAGCAAGGCGGCCAGCAGGGTCCATTGTGCTGCGCTGGGCAACGCCAGCTGCAGGCCGAGGCCGAACTGCGCCTGCAGCCAGGGCCCGGCCGCGGCGATCACGGCCCACTGCGCCACCAGGCCCAGCAGCAGCCCGGCCAGCGTGACCCACAGGCCTTCCAGCGCCAGCAGGCCCATCACCTGCACGGGGCCGGCCCCCACGGCGCGCAGCACGGCCAGCTCGCGCCGGCGCTCGTTCAGGCCGGCCAGCACCACGGCCACCAGGCCGGCCATGCTCACCAGCGCGACCAGGCCCGACATGGCCAGCAGGGCCTGCTCGCCCGGGCCGATCACGTCCCACAGCTCGTCCATGGCCACGCCCGGCAGGATCGCCATGACGGGCTCGCCGCCATAGTTGTTGACCCAGCGCTGCACCGAGAACACCTGCGCCCGGCTCTTGAGGCCCACCAGCGCGGCCGTCACGGACTTGGGCGTGAGGTCGGCCGGCAGCGCCGCGCCCGCACGGCCGGGCAGCCGCATGCCGCCGATCCAGTCGGCGTGCAGTGCCTCCATCGCCTCCAGGCTCACCAGCACGCTGCGGTCCATCGGGGTGCCCGTGCGCGCCAGCACGCCGACCACGCCGAAGGGCTTGTCGGCATGGCTGTCCTGCTCCAGCTCGCCGCCGCCGTGCGCCAAGGTGATGCGCTGGCCCAGGCCGTAGCCCAGGCGCTCGGCCACCTCGGCGCCGATCACGGCGTCGAACAGCTGCGTGAAGGCCCGGCCCTGCGCCAGGCGCAGCGGCTGGCCCTCGCCATGGCGAAAGCGCTCGAAGATCTCGCCGCTGGCGCCCACGACAGGGAAGCCGCGGTGCGCATCGCCCAGCGACAGCGGCACCACCCAGGCCACGGCCGGCTGCGCCTTGAGCGCCTGCACCGTGTTCCAGCCGATGTTGTTGCGCGCGCCGCCGACGTGGAACACCGAATACAGCAGCAGCTGCACCGAGCCCGTGCGCGGGCCGACGATGAGGTCGGTGCCCGACACGGCCGAGGCGAAGCTGTCGCGCAGATCGCTGCGGATGCGTTCCACGCCCAGCAGCATGAAGGTGGACAGCGCGATCGACGCCATCGTCAGCGCCAGCGTGAAGCGGCGGTTCCAGGCGCTGCGCAGCGCCAGCACGGCCAGGAAGGGCTTCATGCCGCCACCTTCCCGTCCGCAGCGCGGTTGAGTTCGGGCAAGGCCACCTGGCGGCCGAAGCGCGGCGCGAGCCGCCGGTCGTGGCTCACGAACAGCAGCGCGCTGCCGGCGCCCGCGCAGGCCGCCAGCAGCAGGTCGACGAAGGCATCGCGCCGGTCTTCGTCCAGCGCCGAGGTCGGCTCGTCGGCGATCACCAGGGCCGGCATGCCGACCAGCGCGCGCGCCGCCGCCACGCGCTGCTGCTGCCCGACCGACAGCTGGCCGGGCTGGCGCGTCCACAGCGCCTCGTCCAGGCCCATGGCCGCGAGCCAATGGCCGGCCTGCGCGCGCGCCGAGCCGCCCTGCTGCGCGGCCGCGCGCTGGCGCTGCGCCGAGAAGCGGCACGGCAGCAGCACGTTGTCGAGCACGCTCAGGTAGGGCAGCAGGTTGAACTGCTGGAACACGATGCCCACGTGGTCCACGCGCCAGCGGTCGCGCGCGGCGCGGCCCTGGCCCTGCCAATCGCGCCCACACAGCGCCACGCGGCCATGCTGGGGCAGCAGCACGCCGGCCGCCAGCGCCAGCAGGCTGCTCTTGCCGCAGCCGCTGGGACCATGCACGAAGACGGTGTCGCCGGCAGCGACCGTGAACGCCGGGATGTCCAGGCAGTCGGCCTGGCTGCCGGGCCAGGCGAAGCGCAGGCCGTCGACCTGCAGCACGGGGGTGGTCACTTGCCCGCGAGCGGCAGGCGCGCCGCGGCCTTGCGCAGCAGCGTCAGGCTTTGGCCCTTGGGGCCGGCCACCTGCGCGGCCACGGTGCGCACACCCGGGAAGGCGTCGAACAGGCGCACATCGATGTGCTGCGCGGCCGCGGCCTTGCGGCAGTCGAAGTTGGCCGTCAGCACGAGATCGGCATGCGCCTCGGCCTCGGGTGCCGCAGCGGGCGTGGACGCGGCGGAAGCGGCCGGCGCAGCCGCGCCCAGGCCGAGCACGGGCGCCTCGACCGTGGCGTCGGCCAGCTGGCATTCGCCCGCGGCATCGACGACGAACAGCTTGTCGGCCGCGCGCAGCCGTTCGGCCAGCGCCGTCACGCGGCCCCGCTCGGCCACCGAACGCGGCGCGCGCTCGAAGCCCAGCAGGTCGTGCAGCGGCGACTCCATGCGCAGGCTGATGCGCTGGGCGTCCACGGCCACGTCGAGTTCGATGCGGCCGTGCGCATGGGCCTTGTGGTCATGTTGTGCCAGGGCCGGCGCGCCGAGGGCCAGCGCCAGGCCGGCCGCCGCGAGCAGGCGGCAGATCAGGGTGGGAGAGGAAATGGACATGCTGCCTTGTCGTGTTGTAGCCAAGCGGACCGCCGCAGCGGCCTGGAAGTTCCCTACTTGAAGGCGGCCGGCGCCGCAGGCGCATGCCCGTGGGCGTGCTCGCCCTCATGGTCGTGGGACTGCGTGACACCGTCATGGCCGCGTTCGTGGCCGAGTTCGTGGCCATGGTCGTGCCCGCGGTGGGCCAAGGTCCCCACCACACCGACCAGCAGGATGCCGGCCACCAGCCAGCTGACCTGGGCCGCCGTCTGGCGCTTGGTCAGCCGTGTCTGCAGTTGCGGGATCAGGTCGGCCAGGGCCACATAGACGAAGCTGCTGCCGGCCACCACGAGAAAGTACGGCAGCCAGGGCTGCAGCCGCTCCAGCAGCCACCAGCCGACGAGGCCGCCCAGGGCCGTGACCATGCCGGCCAGCGTGAGCTTGAACACCGCCGCACGCGGCGCACCGGCGCCGCCATCGAGCACCACCAGGTCGCCGATGTGGTGCGGCACCTCGTGCGCCAGCACCGCCAGCGCCGCCACCGCGCCCAGAGCCGGACTGACCGTGAAGGCCGAGGCGATCACGATGCCATCGCCGAAGCAGTGCACGCTGTCGCCGGCCAGCACGGCCCAGCCGCCGCCCTTGCCGCCGTGGTGGTGGCCATGGTGGTGCGCATGCCCTTCGTGCCCATGCGCATGGCCGTGGCCATGGTCCGCGTGCTCGTGCCCGTGGTGCCACAGCTCCACCTTGTCGAGCAGGAAGAACACCACCAGCCCGGCCAGCAGCACGCCGAACAGCAGGGCCGGGTTCATGCCGCTCTCGAAGGCCTCGGGCAGCAGGTGCACGAAGGCCGTGGCCAGCAAGGCGCCAGCCGCGAAGCTCAGCAGGTAGCGGCGGTCGGCGATGAGCCGGCGCTGGCGTGCGGCCAGCCGCAGCAGCAGCGCCGCGAGCCAGACGCTGCCGACGCCGGCGACCAGGGTGGCGATCAGGATGCCGAGCAGATCCATGGCAATGCGCGAGTGTTCGAAAAGCAAAGCGAGGGCGGGTGCCCTCGCAAGGCTTTAATGATAACGCATGATCACTATCGGCACCGGCCGGTCACATCAGCCCGTCGGCCTTGAACATGGTCTTGATGCCGCGCACGGCCTGGCGGATGCGCGCCTCGTTCTCGATCAACGCGAAGCGCACGTGCTCGTCGCCATGGTCGCCGAAGCCGATGCCGGGCGACACGCTGACGCGGGCCTTGTCCAGCAACTGCTTGCTGAACTCCAGCGAACCCATCGCGCGGTAGGCCTCGGGAATGCGCGCCCAGATGTACATCGAGGCCTTGGGGCATTCCACTGCCCAGCCGGCCTCGGTCAGGCCCTTGTAGAGCACGTCGCGCCGGCGCTGGTACTGCAGCGCGATGTCCTTCACGCATTGCTGCTCGCCTTCCAGCGCGGCGATGGCGGCCACCTGCAGCGGCGTGAAGGTGCCGTAGTCGTGGTAGCTCTTGATGCGCGCGAGCGCCGCCACCAGGTCGGCATTGCCCACCATGAAGCCGATGCGCCAGCCCGCCATGTTGTAGCTCTTGGACAGCGTGAAGAACTCCACCGCGATGTCGCGCGCACCCTTGACCTGCATGATGGAAGGCGCCTTCCACCCGTCGAACACGATGTCGGCATAGGCGAGGTCGTGCACGACGAAGATGTCGTGCTTCTTGGCCAGCGCCACCACGCGCTCGAAGAAGTCCAGCTCCACGCACTGCGCCGTGGGGTTCGACGGGAACCCCAGCACGATCATCTTGGGCTTGGGGTAGCTGCCGCGGATCGCCTTCTCCAGCTCGCCGAAGAAGTCGATGTCGGGCGCCATCGGCACCGAGCGGATGTCGGCGCCCGCGATCACCGCGCCGTAGATGTGGATGGGGTAGCTCGGGTCGGGCACCAGCACGGTGTCGCCGCGGTCCAGCGTGGCCAGCATCAGGTGCGCCAGGCCCTCCTTGGAGCCGATGGTCACGATGGCCTCGGTGTCGGCGTCGAACGCCACGCCGTAGCGGTCCTGGTACCAGTGGCAGATCGCACGGCGCAGCCGCGGGATGCCCTTGCTGGCCGAGTAGCCGTGCGTGTCGGGCCGCTGCGCGGCCTCCACCAGCTTGGCCACGATGTGCGGCGGCGTGGCCCCGTCGGGGTTGCCCATGCTCATGTCGATCACGTCCACACCGGCGCGGCGTGCTGCCAGCTTGCGCTCGGCCGTGATGTTGAACACGTAGGGGGGCAGACGGTCGATGCGCGCGAAACGGCGCTTGCCTGCAGAAGATGCGGACATAGAAAGACTTTCACGTA
Organism: Pseudorhodoferax sp. Leaf274; assembly: GCF_001422445.1. GTDB lineage: Bacteria > Pseudomonadota > Gammaproteobacteria > Burkholderiales > Burkholderiaceae_C > Pseudorhodoferax. Next base: position 342,024 of record NZ_LMNA01000012.1, on the reverse strand, counting down.
AGCGCCCGGAACCGTCCGAGCGACGTGGCCAACCCCGCTGCGTGCAAAGGCCGGCCGGCGGCGATGCTAACGCAGCAGCCCCTCGTGGGCACTGGTTTCAGGACGCCATGGCGACTTTCCTAGAATCGCGCCGCGCGACATTGCGTATTTCCAACTCCAAAGACGTATCCCGAACATGGCAACTGCTAAGAAAACCGCTCCCGTGAAGAAGACCGCCACCGCCAAGGCGGCCGCTCCCGCCAAGAAGGCTGCGCCCGCCAAGAAGGCCGCCGCGCCGGCCAAGAAGGCCGCTGCTCCCGCCAAGGCCGCGGCAGCGCCCCTCAAGCCCATCAAGACCGCGTTCAACAAGACCAGCCTGCAAGCGCACCTGGCCGAACTGTCGGGCGCCGAGCCGAAGGCGGTCAAGGCCGTGCTGACCGCACTCGAAGCCACGATGGTGGCCTCGCTGAACAAGAAGGGCCTGGGCGAGTTCACGCTGCCCGGCCTGCTCAAGGTCACGTCCGTCGCGATCCCCGCGAAGAAAAAGCGCCGCGGCATCGACCCCTTCACCAAGGTCGAGCGCGAGTTCGCCGCCAAGCCCGCCACCGTGCGCGTGAAGGTGCGTTCGCTGAAGAAGCTCAAGGACGCAGCGCTGTAAAGCGCGTCCAGGTGCCGCCCTCCACGGCGGCACCGTTTTTGCGCAGCCGGGCCGGCGCCGCCCCGGCCCCGCTCAGATCGCCACCAGCTGGCGTATCCCCTTCTCCTGCATCTCGCTCCCCGGCCCGCGCGCGATGAACACGCCGCGCTCCATCACCAGGTATTCATCGGCCAGCTCCTCGGCGAAGTCGTAGTACTGCTCCACCAGCAGGATGGCCATGTCGCCCCGGTCGGCCAGCATGCGGATCACGCGGCCGATGTCCTTGATGATGCTGGGCTGGATGCCTTCGGTCGGCTCGTCCAGGATCAACAGCTTGGGCTTGGGCGCCAGTGCGCGCGCAATGGCCAGCTGCTGCTGCTGCCCGCCCGACAGGTCGCCGCCGCGGCGGTTGATCATCTGCTTCAGGACCGGGAACAGCTCGAACAGCTCGGCCGGGATCGGCGTGCTGCCGCTCTTGTAGGCCAGGCCCATGCGCAGGTTCTCCTCCACCGTCAGGCGCGCGAAGATCTCGCGGCCCTGGGGAACGTAGCCCATGCCGGCCCGCGCACGGTCGTAGGGTGTGCGGCCCTGGATCGGCTTGCCGTCGAACTCGATGGCGCCGGTCTTGATCGGCACCAGGCCCATCAGCGATTTCAGCAGCGTGGTCTTGCCCACGCCGTTGCGGCCCAGCAGCACGGTGACCTTGCCCAGCTGCGCGTCGAAGCTCACGTCGCGCAGGATGTGCGAGCCGCCGTAGTACTGGTTGACGTTCTTGACGTTCAGGATGCTCATGTCATTGGTCCTTCAGCGTCCCAGGTAGACCTCGATCACACGCTCGTCGGCCTGCACCTGGTCCAGCGTGCCCTGTGCCAGCACCGCGCCATCGCACAGCACCGTGACGATCTCCGAGATCGTGCGGATGAAGCTCATGTCGTGTTCCACCACCATCAGCGAATGCTTGCCCTTGAGCGTGAGGAACAGCTCGGCCGTGCGCGCCGTCTCTTCGTCGGTCATGCCGGCGACGGGCTCGTCGAGCAGCAGCAGCTTGGGGTCCTGCATCAGCAGCATGCCGATCTCCAGCCACTGCTTCTGGCCGTGGCTGAGGTTGCCCGAGAGCCGGTTCACGCTGTCGGCCAGGTGGATGGTGTGCAGGATCTCGGCCAGCCGGTCGCTCTGGCGCGAATCGAGCTTGAACAGCATGGACGACTTCACGCCCTTGTCGGTCGCCAGTGCCAGCTCCAGGTTCTCGAACACCGTCAGGTGCTCGAACACCGTGGGTTTCTGGAACTTGCGGCCGATGCCCAGCTGCGCGATCTCGGGCTCGGTGTGGCGCAACAGGTCGATGGTGCTGCCGAAGAACACCGTGCCCTTGTCCGGCCGCGTCTTGCCCGTGATGATGTCCATCATCGTGGTCTTGCCGGCGCCGTTGGGGCCGATGATGCAGCGCAGCTCGCCCGGCGCGATGTCCAGCGACAGACCGTTGATGGCCTTGAAGCCGTCGAAGGAGCGGTGCACGTCCTCCAGGTACAGGATGCGGCCGTGCGTGACGTCCACCTCGCCCGGCGTGGCGATGCGCGAGAAGCCCGCCTCGCGGCCGCCCGATTCGGTCTTGCCCTGCTCGGGCGCTGCGGTGCGCGCCAGCCGCCTGGCGCCCTCTTCCATCAGGTCCGGCGTCATGCCCGCTCCCCCTTGTTCTTGCCCGCCAGCTTGCGCACCAGCCCCACCACGCCCTGCGGCAGCCACAGCGTCACGCAGATGAAGATGGCCCCCAGGAAGTACAGCCAGTACTCGGGAAAGGCCACCGTGAACCAGCTCTTGGCGCCGTTCACGAGGAACGCGCCGACGATGGGGCCGATCAAGGTGGCACGCCCGCCCACCGCCGCCCAGATGGCGATCTCGATGGAGTACGGCGGCGACATCTCGCCCGGGTTGATGATGCCCACCTGCGGCACGTAGAGCGCGCCCGCCACGCCGCACATCATGGCCGAGATGGTCCAGATCGTGAGCTTGTAGGTCACCGGGTTGTAGCCCGAGAACATGACCCGGCTTTCCGCGTCGCGGATCGCCTGCAGCACGCGGCCGAACTTGCTCTGCACCAGCCAGCGCGCGAACAGGAAGAAGCCCAGCAGCACGAGCCCCGTGACCACGAACAGCGTCATGCGCATCTGCTGCGTGGCGATCGGGATGTCCAGGATGCGCTTGAAGTCGGTGAAGCCGTTGTTGCCGCCGAAGCCCGTCTCGTTGCGGAAGAACAGCAGCATCGCCGCGAAGGTCATGGCCTGCGTGATGATCGAGAAGTACACGCCCTTGATGCGCGAACGGAACGCGAAGTAGCCGAACACGAAGGCCAGCAGCCCCGGCACCGCCACCACCAGGATCATCTGTGCGATGAAGGAGCCGCTGAAGGTCCAGTGCCAGGGCAGTTCCTTCCAGTCCAGGAAGACCATGAAGTCGGGCAGCTCGCTCTTGTAGTTGCCCTCCAGGCCGATCTGGCGCATGAGGTACATGCCCATCATGTAGCCGCCCAGCGCGAAGAACAGCCCGTGCCCCAGCGACAGGATGCCGGTGTAGCCCCAGATCAGGTCCATCGCCAGCGCGGCGATCGCATAGCACATGATCTTGCCGACCAGCGCCACCGCGTAGTCGCTCATGTGGAACAGGCTGCCGGGCGCGGCCACCAGGTTCATGAGCGGCGCCAGCGCGCAGATGGCGATCAGCGCGACCAGGAAGCCGGCCCAGCCCTTGCCGCTCAGCAGCGGTGCGCGGCCCGGCAACCGGGCCCGCTCCACGGGCAGCGTTGCCGCAGGGGAGACCTCGGTGCCGGCCTCGGCCGCCATCGAGCGTTCGATCGTGGATGTCGTCGTCGTGTTCATGCTTCTGCGCTCCGGCCCTTCATCGCGAAGATGCCCTGCGGCCGCTTCTGGATGAAGACGATGATCAACACCAGCACCGCGATCTTGGCCAGCACGGCGCCGGCCCAGCCTTCGAACAGCTTGTTCAGGATTCCGAGGCCCAGCGCCGCGTACACGGTGCCGGCCAGCTGGCCGACGCCGCCGACCACCACCACCATGAACGAGTCGACGATGTAGCTCTGCCCCAGGTCCGGCCCCACGTTGCCGATCTGGCTCAGCGCGCAGCCGGCCAGCCCGGCGATGCCCGAGCCCAGCGCGAAGGCGTAGGTGTCGATGCGCGCGGTGTTCACGCCCATGCACGAGGCGATGGGGCGGTTCTGCGTCACGCCGCGCACGAACAGGCCCAGCCGCGTCTTGCCGATCAGGAAGGCCATGCCGGCCAGCACCAGCGCGGCGAACACGATGATCAGCACGCGGTTCCAGGGCAGCATCAGGTTGGGCAGCAGCTCGATGCCGCCGCTCATCCAGGCCGGGTTCTCCACGCCCACGTTCTGCGCGCCGAACAGCGTGCGCACGGCCTGCATCAGCACCAGGCTGATGCCCCAGGTGGCCAGCAGCGTTTCCAGCGGCCGGCCGTAGAGGAAGCGGATCACGCTGCGCTCCAGCGCCGCGCCGACCAGCGCCGACGCGAGGAACGAGACCGGGATCGCCGCCACCAGGTACCAGCCGAAGGCCGACTCCGGCAGGTAGCGCTGGAACACCGTCTGCATCACATAGGTGGCGTAGGCGCCGATCATCATGAGCTCGCCATGGGCCATGTTGATCACGCCCATCAGCCCGTAGGTGATGGCCAGGCCCAGCGCCACCAGCAGCAGGATGGAGCCCAGGCTGATGCCGGTGAACGCCTGGCCCAGGCGCTCGCCCCAGACCAGGCCCTCGTCGATGCTCTTGATCGATGCCTCCAGCTGCTTCTTGACCGCCGCGTCCTGCTCTTCCGACAGGCGCTCGTTGAGCAGCAGCTTGGTGTCCGGCGTCTTGCTCTCGGCCAGCGCCTTGGCGGCGGCCAGCCGCTTGGCGGCGTCCTCGCTGCCCAGCAGCGAGGCCGAGCGGGCCAGCGCCAGCCTGGCGCGGATGGCAGCGTCCTTCTCGGCGGCCAGCGCCTTCTCGATCAGCGGCAGCCGTGCCTCGCTGGGCGCCTTGAGCAGCGCGTTCACCGCATCGCCGCGCACCTTGTTGTCGGCGCTGCCCAGCTGCAGCGCGGCCAGCGCCACCTCCAGCTCGCTGCGCATCAGGTTGTTGTTGACGACGTCCTCGGCGTCGTCGGGCACCTTCACCTCCAGGCCCGTCACCGGGTCCGTGCCCTTGTCGTCCTTCATGACGATGGCCCTGTCCGCCGTCGTCTTCACCGCGTCGTCCGCCATGGCCTGCAGGAAGGCGGCGGTCCTGTCGTCGGCCTTCTCCACGGCGGCCGTCACGGCGCGCGTGATGGCCTCGATGCGGGTTTCGGCGTCGCCGGCCGCCATCGCATGGGCGTCGGCGTCCGTCAGTGCATGGGCGGGCAGCGTGGCCGCGCTCCACAGCAGCAGCGCAGCGCCCAGCGTTCGTATCCAGCGTCGCAATTGGAACTCCCTGAGTCTTGATGTGAAAGAAGGGGCGCTCGGCCCCTTCTCATGCCTTCCCTGTGCAGGGTGGGCTTACTTCTTCTCGGGCTCGTCCTTCTTCTTGTCGTTGCCTTCGATGTAGGGGCTCCAGGGCTTGGCCTGCACCGGGCCGGGCGTCTTCCAGACCACGTTGAACTGGCCGTCGGCCTTGATCTCGCCGATGAACACCGACTTGTGCAGGTGGTGGTTCTTCTCGTCCATCTTGGAGACGATGCCCGACGGCGCCTTGAAGGTCTGGCCGGCCATGGCGGCGATGACCTTGTCCACGTCGGTGGACTTGGCCTTCTCGACGGCCTGCTTCCACATGTTGATGCCGATGTAGGTGGCTTCCATCGGGTCGTTGGTCAGCGGCTTGTCCTTGTGGCCGGCGATGTTCTTGGCCTTGGCGTAGTCGCTCCACTTCTTGATGAAGGCGGTGTTCTCGGGGTTCTTGATCGACATGAAGTAGTTCCATGCGGCCAGGTGGCCCACCAGCGGCTTGGTGTCCACGCCGCGCAGTTCTTCCTCGCCCACCGAGAAGGCGACGACCGGCACGTCCTTGGCCTTCAGGCCCGCGTTGCCCAGTTCCTTGTAGAACGGCACGTTGGAGTCGCCGTTGATGGTGGAGACCACCGCCGTCTTGCCGCCGGCCGAGAACTTCTTGATGTCGGCCACGATGGTCTGGTAATCGCTGTGGCCGAACGGGGTGTACTTCTCGTCGATGTCGGTGTCTTTCACGCCCTTGCTCTTCAAGTAGGCGCGCAGGATCTTGTTGGTGGTGCGGGGGTACACGTAGTCGGTGCCCAGCAGCACCCAACGCTTGGCCGAGCCGCCGGCCTTGCTCATCAGGTAGTCCACCGCGGGGATGGCCTGCTGGTTGGGTGCGGCGCCCGTGTAGAACACGTTCTTGGACAGCTCTTCGCCCTCGTACTGCACGGGGTAGAACAACAGGCCGTTCATCTCTTCCACGACCGGCAGCACCGACTTGCGCGAGACCGAGGTCCAGCAGCCGAAGATCACCGACACCTTGTCCTGGCCCAGCAGCTGCTTGGTCTTCTCGGCGAACAGCGGCCAGTTGGAGGCCGGGTCGACGATCACGGGCTCGAGCTTCTTGCCCAGCACGCCGCCCTTGGCGTTGATCTCGTCGATGGCCATCAGCACCGTGTCCTTGAGCACGGTTTCCGAGATCGCCATGGTGCCGGACAGGCTGTGCAGCACGCCGACCTTGATGGTGTCCTGCGCGTAGGCGGGAACGGCGGCCAGGCCGGCCAGTGCGACGGCCGCAGTGACGGCCTTCAGGGTGAATCGACGTTGCATTCGGAGTGCTCCCGGTGGTTGGATGGATCTGTCCGGTCCTGCAGGCCTGTCGGCGCTGTCTGACCTTGGACGCGATCCTAGGGAGAACCCCCCAGGGGGCATATACGCCGGGTGGCGTACGGGGCGGAACTCAGCGCGTCGCGGGCCGGCGCGCGGCCACCAGCCGGCGCAGCGGCGCCTGCGCCCCGACCAGTCCGATGCCCGCCAGCACCAGGCCGCCGCCGGCCACGAAGCGCGGCGCCAGCGTCTCGCCGAGCAGCCAGACGCCCAGCAGCACGCCGAACAGCGGCGTGAGGAAGGAGAACACGCCCAGCTGCGAGGCCAGGTACCGCCGCAGCAGCCAGCACCAGGTGAGAAAGCTCGCAAACGACACCACCACGCCCTGGAAGGCCAGGTGCGCCCACACCGCCGGCGAAGGCACGAACGACCCCGCGCCCAGCAGCCACGCGGCCGGCAACAGCAGCACGAAGGCGCCCATCAGCTGGTAGAGCAGCGTCTCGGTGGCCGGCGCACCGGCCAGGGACGAACAGCGGATCGCCACCGTGGTGGCGCCCCAGGCGGCGCCGGCAGCCAGTGCCAGCAGATCGCCGAGCCAGGCCTGCGGCTGGCCGTCGGGCGAACCGCCCTGCCCGCCCAGGAAGGCCAGCGCGATGCCGCAGAACGCCAGCGCGATGCCCAGCCACTGGATGCTGCCCAGCCGCTCGGCCGGCAGCCGCCGCTGCAGGCCGAGCGCCGCGAAGATGGGCGAGGTGTAGAGGAACACGATCACGTGCGAGGCCTGCGTCAGGCCCAGCGCCGCAGTCACCAGCAGGTACTCGATGCCGAACAGCGCGCCCACCAGCACGCCGGCCGGGTAGCGTGCGCGCTGCGGCACCTCGCCGCGCCTGGCCATCAGCGCGGCCAGCAGCGCCAGCGCGACGCCCGAGCGCAGCGCCACCATCAGCATGGGGCTGGCCGCATCGGCCACGGCCTTGAGCGAGATCTGCTGCAGGCTCCAGAGCAGGCACAGCAGCGTCATCACGCCGGTGGCTCGGGCATCGAGTGCGCCGTGCTGCGGCACTGGCGAAACGGCATGGGAAGAACGCATGGCCGCACTGTGCCGGCCGGCCAGCCCGGTGGAAAGCGGATAATTCGCCGCCCTGCCATGCGGAAATCGAATCCATGCGCGACCTGCAGATCGACTGGTTGAGGAGCTTCGTCGCCTGCGTCGACGCGGGTTCGCTGTCCAGCGCCGCGCTGGAGGTGCACCGCTCCCAGTCGGCCGTGAGCATGCAGCTCAAGAAACTCGAGGCCGCCGTCGGCAAGCCGCTGCTGGCACGCGGGCCGCGCCACCTGCAGCTCACGCCCGACGGCCAGCAGCTGCTGGGCTACGCGCGGCGCATGCTGGACCTGCAGGCCGAGGCCCAGGCCGCGCTGCAGGACGAGGCCGTCTCCGGCCAGGTGCGGCTGGGCGTGCCCGAGGACTACGCCAGCAAGTACCTCACGCCCGTGCTCAAGCGCTTCGGCCCGCGCCACGGCGGCGTGGAGATCCAGCTCGACTGCGAACAGTCCACGGTGTTGATCCCGCGGGTGGCCAGCGGCGACCTGGACCTGGCGCTGGTCTCGCGCGACCACGCGCGGCGCGGCATGCTGCTGTTCCACGAGCCCATGGTCTGGGTCGGCTCGCCGCAGTTCGAGGCCTGGCGGCGCACGCCCTTGCCCATCGCGGTGTACGAGGCCGCCAGCCTGGGCCGGCGCAGCGCGCTGCACGCACTGGCGCAGCAGGGCCGGCCGCACAAGGTGGTCTACAACAGCTCCAGCCTCGCGGGCCAGATCGCCGCCGTGGAAAGCGGCCTGGCCGTGGCGGCGCTGACGCAATGCAGCGCGCCGCCGCACCTGCAGGTGCTCGGGCTGGAGCACGGCCTGGGGCCCATGGAACCCATGCAGGTGGCCGTGTACCGCAGCAAGGCATCGCAGGGCTCGCAGGCCGTGGACAGCCTGCACCGCATGCTGGTGCAGACGCTGCGCTCGGCGCGGCTCAGTGGCTGATCATCCAGGGCCGCTTGGACGGGAAGGCCTTGGCGCCGCTCGGCGCCGTCACGGTGGCCGAGCGCTTGCCGCCCGTGCTGCAGCAGCCGCACCCCGCCGGGTGCCGCATGCGCTGGTAGTCGCGCGAACTCTTGGGCTCGTGCCGTGCGCGTTCGTTGACGCCGATGGCCGCACGCGTGCCACCGTCCATCAGCGCCAGGCGCGGCGCGCTCACGAACACGCGCGGCGAGGCTGTGCCGCAGTCCGGGCAGGCGGCGGGCTCGTTGCGCTGGGCCAGCGTGCGGAAGGCGTCGAAGCCGCCGCAGCCGGGGCAGTCGTAGTCGTAGGTGGGCATGGCCAGGGTCCGGTCGGTTGGAAAGTCCAAGGCATTCTGCGCACGGCGGCGGCACGCCGCACTACGTCGAATGACGTAGCAACCTCAGCCCTGCCAGACACCGAAGCCCTGCGCGCGCAGGCGGATGCCCAGCTCCACCTCCATCTCGCGCGCGGCCTGGTAGGGCATGGGGTTGTAGCGGTCGTACAGCGCCGGCAGCAGGCGTTCGCCATACAGCATCACGAAGCGGTTGGCCTGGATGCCGGCCTTGTGCTTGTCGAAGCGGATGTCCGGGTCCAGGCCCGTCATGCCGACGTAGACGAAGGGCTTGCCGAGCTGGTAGTCCGGATTGGCACCGCGAAAGCGCGCGCTGTTCCACACCTGGTCGGCGAGCTGGACGACGTAGACATGGTGGTGCGGCCGCGGCATGGCGCGATCATGCCGCGGCTCCGCAGGGTTAAGTCAGGTCAGGTCAGGTCGGGCGACAGCGGCATCTGCACCGAGCCGTCCAGGAACTTGGTCGGCCCGGCCGCGCTCGGGTTGATGTCGAAGTCGAAGATCTGCGTCGGCAGCCACAGCGTGGCGCAGGCGTTGGGCACGTCGACCACGCCGCTGATGTGGCCCTGCACGGGGGCAGTGCCCAGGATGGAGTAGGCCTGCGCGCCCGAGTAGCCGAACTTCTTCAGGTACTCGATGGCGTTCAGGCAGGCCTGGCGGTAGGCCACGTTCACATCGAGGTAGTACTGCTTGCCGCTCTCGTCGACGCTGATACCCTCGAAGATCACGTAGTCGTTGTAGGTCGGCACGATGGGGCTGGGCTTGAAGATCGGGTTCTTGATGCCGTACATGGCCATCCCGCCCTTGATCACGCTGACCTTCATGTGCACCCAGCCGGCCATCTCGATGGCGCCGCAGAAGGTGATCTCGCCATCGCCCTGGCTGAAGTGCAGGTCGCCGACCGACAGGCCCGCGCCGTCCACGTAGACCGGGAAGAAGATCTTGGAGCCGCGCGACAGGTCCTTGATGTCGCAGTTGCCGCCGTGCTCGCGCGGCGGCACGGTGCGCGCGCCGGTGGCCGCGGCCTTGGCGGCGGCCTCGCCCGTCAGCTTGCCCATGTGGGCGGTGCCCGCGAACGGCGGGTTGGCCAGGCCGCTGGTGGCGGGGTCGGAATCGATCAGCGCCTGTTCGCGCGTGTTCCAGGTCTCCAGCATCTTGGGGTCGGGCAGGCAGCCGATCAGGCCCGGGTGGATCAGGCCGGCGTACTTCACGCCCGGCACGTGGCGCGAGGTCGTGAACATGCCGTGGAAGTCCCAGATCGACTTCTGCGCCTGCGGAAAGTGCTCGGTCAGGAATCCTCCCCCGTTCTTCTTGCTGAAGAAGCCGTTGAAGCCCCACAGGCTGTCCTGCTTGGCGCCGATGTCCAGCAGCTCCACCACCAGCAGGTCGCCGGGCTTGGCGCCCTTCACGCCGACGGGACCGCTCAGGTAGTGCACGGTCGTCAGGTCGATGTCGCGCACGTCGTCGGCACTGTCGTTGTTCTTGATGAAGCCACCGGTCCAGTCGTAGGTCTCCAGCACGAAGTCGTCGCCCGGGTTGACCCAGCAGGCCATGGGGATGTCGGGGTGCCAGCGGTTGTGCACGTTCTCGTTGCTGGGGGCCGGCTGGGAGAGGTCGACCTTGATCAGGGTTTCGGGCATCTGGTTGCTCCTGGTTGTGAAAAATCAGACGGAGAGGTAGCGCTTGATGTGCGCGATGTCGGTCTTGTCGCGCGCGGTCTCGTGCACGAGGCGGCCGCCTTCGATCACGAACAGCCGGTCGGCCACGTCCATGGCGAACGACAGCACCTGCTCGGACACCACGATGGCGATGCCCTTCATGCGGCGGATCTCGTTGAGCGCCTTGGCGATGTCCTTGATGATGGAAGGCTGGATGCCCTCGGTCGGCTCGTCGAGCAGCAGCACCTTGGGGTTCGTGACCAGCGCGCGCGCAATCGCCAGCTGCTGCTGCTGGCCACCCGACAGGTTGCCGCCCTTGCGCTTCTTCATCTCGAACAGCACCGGGAACAGCGCGTAGATCTCGTCCGGCACGCGCAGGCTGGGGGCGCTCTGCAGGCCGGTCTGGATGTTCTCTTCCACCGTCAGCGTGGGGAAGATCATGCGGCCCTGCGGCACGTAGGCGATGCCCTTGGCCACGCGCCGAAAGCTCTCGTCCTTGGACACATCCTGCCCCGCCACCTGGATGTGGCCGCTCTTGAGCGGCAGGATGCCCATGAGGCTCTTGAACAGCGTGGTCTTGCCCATGCCGTTGCGGCCCATGATGGCCACGGTCTCGTTGGCATGGGCCTGGAACGAAATGCCGTGCAGCGCCTCGCTCTGGCCGTAGGCGGTGTGGATGTCGTCGACGTTCAGGAGGATGTTGCTCATGTCAGGTCTCCACGGCGTTGCACGCCATTCGCACGGATGGGATCCAGGGGATAAGACGGGCGGGAGCTCGGCGTGTGGGTGGGGGCGTCCACTGCGTGTCCCCCGGCCTGGCGGCCTCCTCCTTTACCTTCGTGGACACCCCCACCCACACCCCGAGCAGGGCACCGGCCGTTGCACGTGACGGCGATGAGCCACCGCCGAGCAAGGTGGTGGGGTGCCCCATCGCGCAGGTAAAAGGAGGAGGCCGCCAGGCCGGGGGACACGGAGCGATGGGGCGCCCCGCCACCTTGCGCATCACGTGCAACCGCCGTTGCACGACCAAACTGCAACAGCTCATCTCAATGCCCCAGGTAGACGTCGATCACTTTGGGGTCGGCCTGCACCTTGTCCATCGGACCTTCGGCCAGGATCTTTCCCTGGTGCATGACGGTGACCTTGTGCGCGATCTGCGCGACGAAATCCATGTCGTGCTCGATCACGATCACGGCGCGGTTGTTGCTGATGCGCTTGAGCAGTTCGGCCGTCAGCTCGCGCTCGCGCGAACTCATGCCGGCGATGGGCTCGTCCAGCATCAGCAGTTCGGGTTCCTGCATCAAGAGCATGCCGATCTCGAGCCACTGCTTCTGGCCATGCGAGAGCAGGCCGGCCTCGGTGTGCAGCTTGTCGGCCAGGAAGATGTCCTCGGCCACGGCCTGCACCGCGGCCTTGATCCTGTCGGTGCACTGGAAGGCCAGCGCGCCGAACACCGAGCGGCCGGACGGGTAGGACACCTCCAGGTTCTGGAAGACGGAGAGGTTCTCGTAGATCGACGGCGTCTGGAACTTGCGGCCGATGCCCAGCCGCACGCGCTTGTGCTCGGCCATGCCGGTCAGCTCGGTGTTCTTGAACTTGATGGAGCCGGCGCTGGCCTTGGTCTTGCCGCAAATCAGGTCCAAGAGCGTGGTCTTGCCCGCGCCGTTCGGGCCGATGATCACGCGCAGTTCGTTCTTGTCCACGTACAGCGTCAGCGTGTCGATGGCCTTGAAGCCGTCGAACGCGACCGTGAGGTCTTCCACGGCCAGGGCGAAGTCGGTGTTGCTCATGGGGTGTTCCTCGCGGATCAGGCGCGCTGGCCGTGCAGGCTCGCGTCGGGCGTGGCAGGTTCGGTGCTGCTGGCCACCGCGGCGGCATGCGGGGCCGTCTTGGCGGCCACCAGCTTGTCGTCGTAGGCCTTGCGGGCGGCGCCACGGGCCTGCCACCAGGGCTTGATCTTGTCTTCCCACAGCCCGGCCAGGCCCATCGGGAAGGCCATGGTCACGCCGATGAACAGGGCGGCCATCAGGAACAGCCACAGGTCCGGCAAGCTCTCGGAGAACAGCGTCTTGCCGGCGTTGACCAGCAGCGCGCCGTACACCGCGCCGACCAGGCTCATGCGCCCGCCCACCGCTGCGTAGATCACCATCTCGATGGAGGGCACGATGCCCACCAGCGTGGGCGACATGAAGCCCACCTGCAGCGTGAACAGCGCCCCGCCGATGCCCGACAGCCCGGCCGCCAGGCAGAACGTGAACACCTTGAAGTTGGACACGTCGTAGCCCGAGAAGCGCACGCGGTCTTCCTTGTCGCGCATGGCCAGCAGCAGCGTGCCCAGCTTGCTGGTCTGGATCCAGCGGCACAAGAGGATGCTGCCGATCAGCAGCGCCACGCACACGAAATACAGGATGGTCTTGGCGCTGTCGGTGCGGATGTCCCAGCCCATCAGCGTCTTGAGGTCGGTCATGCCGTTCACGCCGCCCGTGTAGCCCTGCTGGCCGATGATCAGCACCGTGAGGATCAGCGCCACGGCCTGCGTGATGATGGCGAAGTACACGCCGCCCACGCGGCGCTTGAACATCGCGAAGCTGATCAGCCAGGCCAGCGCCATCGGCACGGCCACCACCAGGACCAGCGTGAGCGGCAGGCTCTTGAACGGCAGCCACATCAGCGGCAGCTCGGTCAGCTGGTTCCAGTCCATGAAGTCGGGGATGCCGGGCGTGGACTGGATCTTGGTGGTCTCCGGGTCCGAGGCTTCGAGCTTCAAGAACATGGCCATCGCGTAGCCGCCCAGGCCGAAGAACACGCCCTGCCCCAGGCTCAGCACGCCGCCGTAGCCCCAGACCATGACCAGGCCGACGGCGACGAAGGCATAGGTCAGGTACTTGCCGACCAGGTTCAGGCGAAAGATGTCGAGCGACAGGGGCAGCACCACGACCAGCAGGATGGTCAGCAGCAGCACGCTGGCCAGCTGGTAGCGGTGGATCATGTCTTTCAGGAATTGCATGGCGATCCTCTAGCGACGGACTTTGGAAGCGAACAGGCCCTGCGGCCGCACCATCAGGATCAGCACGATCAAGGAGAGCGTGAGCACCTTGGCCATGGAGCCGCTCATGAAGAACTCGGTGATCGACTGCGTCTGCGCGATGCCGAAGGCCGAGACCACGGTGCCCAGCAGGCTGGCGGCCCCGCCGAAGGTGACGACCAGGAACGCATCGACGATGTACAGCTGCCCCGAGGTCGGCCCCGTGGAGCCGATGGTGGTGAAGGCCGCGCCCGCCACGCCGGCGATGCCGCAGCCGATGGCGAAGGTCAGGCGGTCGGTCTTCCTGGTGTCGATGCCGGTGGCATTGGCCATGGTGCGGTTGGCCACCGTGGCGCGCACGCGCAGGCCCCAGCGGCTCTTGTTGAGTGCGACCAGCACGCCGGCCGTGACGACCAGCGTCAGCCCCAGCACGAACATGCCGTTGATCGGGATGTCCAGGCCCTCCAGCGGCGCCCACGAGCCCATCAGCCATTCGGGCAGGTTGGGGCTGACCTCCTTGGGGCCGATGAAGGTGCGAAAGCACTGCTGCAGCGCCAGGCTCACGCCCCAGGTGGCGAGCAGCGTGTCCAGCGGCCGGCTGTAGAGGTGGCGGATCAGCGCCCATTCCATGATCCAGCCGAAGACGAAGGCCATGCAGAACGCCAGCGCGATGGCGATGGGAAAGTACACCGACATCGCGCCCGGCGCGAGGTGCTCGGTCAGCACGTTGGCCATGTAGACGGTGTAGGCGCCGATCGCCATGAACTCGCCGTGCGCCATGTTGATGACACCCATCTGGCCGAAGATGATGGCCAAGCCCAGGCCCATCAGCAGCAGCACCGCGAACAGGGACAGGCCCGCGAAGCCCTGCATGAGGCCGATGTTGAGCATCTCGGAAATGGTCATGGCGCGCTCGCTCTCTCAGGTTCTCGACGCTGCCCTCCCCCGACCGCCGGGAGAGGGCGGGGGTTGGCTTACTGGTAACCCTTGGGGAACGGGTCCGGCGCGATCAGGGCCGAAGACTCGGCGACGACCTTGAACGTGCCGTCCTTCTGGCCCTGGCCGATGCGCGCCTTGCTCCACAGGTGGTGGTTGGCGTCGACCTTGACGTAGCCTTCCGGCGCGGTCTTGAGCTCGATGCCGGGCGATGCCGCCGCCACCTTGGTCACGTCGAAGCTGCCGGCCTTCTCGACGGCGGCCTTCCAGAGCCAGGGGCCCAGGTAACCGGCCTGCGTCACGTCGCCGATCACGGCGTCCTTGCCGTACTTGGCCTTGAAGGCGTCGACGAACTTCTTGTTGTTCTCGTTGTCCAGCGACTGGAAGTACTTCATCGACGAGTAGAAGCCGGCGAAGTTGTCGCCGCCCACGCCGGTCATCTCGTCTTCCGTCACCGACAGCGTCAGCAGGAACTGCTTGTCGCCCGTGATGCCGGCCGCCTTGAGCTGCTTGTAGAAGGCCACGTTGGAACCGCCCACCACGGCCGCGAAGATGCAGTCGGGCTTGGCCACCTTGATCTTGTTGATCAGCGAGTTGAAGTTGGTGTGGCCCAGCGGGTAGTACTCCTCGCCCTTCACGGTGCCGAGCTTGCCCACCGTCTCGATGTGCTTGCGCGCGATCTTCATCGAGGTGCGCGGCCAGATGTAATCGGAGCCGACCAGGAAGAAGGTCTTGGCCTTCTTCTCCTTGGCGCCCCAGTCCAGGCCCCAGATGATCTGCTGCGTGGCCTCCTGGCCGGTGTAGATCACGTTCTTGCTCTGCTCCAGGCCTTCGTAGAAGGTGGGGTAGTACAGCAGGCCGTTTTCCTTCTCGAACACCGGCAGCACGGCCTTGCGCGAGGCGCTGGTCCAGCAGCCGAACACGCAGGCCGTCTTGTCGTTGACGAGCAGCTTGCGGCTCTTCTCGGCGAAGGTGGGCCAGTCGGAGGCGCCGTCTTCCTTGATGACCTTGATCTTGCGGCCCAGGATGCCGCCCATGGCGTTGATCTGGTCGATGGCGAGCTGCTCGGCCTGGATCGAGCCGGTCTCGCTGATGGCCATGGTGCCGGTGGCCGAGTGCAGCTGGCCCACCGTCACCTCGGTGTCGGTCACAGCCAGCCCGGTGGTGTTGACCTTGGCGGTCGGAAACTGCTGGGCCAGCGCGGCGGCCGACAGGCCGGCGAAGGGCGACATGGCAGCCATCTGCAGCATGCGGCGGCGCAGGACGGATTCGGGACGGGAATCAGCGGACATGGACACTCCTTTGGTTGGACGGTCGCAGCACGGGAAGGTGGTGTGCTGCGGTGCAACAGAAGGTATCCGCGACCCTGCGCAGGACGAATACGTCATTCAACGTAGTGCGCTTTGCGCAACCGGGTCCAACACTGGCTGCCCGATCCCACACAGCAGGAGCAATGCGATGCGCCACGGCGACATTTCGAGCAGCAAGGACGGCGTCGGCGTGGCCGTCGTCAACTACAAGATGCCGCGGCTGCACACCAAGGCGGAGGTGCTGGCCAACGCCCGCAAGATCGCCGAGATGGTGGTCGGCATGAAACGCGGCCTGCCGGGCATGGACCTGGTGGTGTTCCCCGAGTACTCGACGCACGGCATCATGTACGACGCCAAGGAGATGTACGAGACCGCCGCCACGGTGCCCGGCGAGGAGACCGCCATCTTCGCGGACGCCTGCCGCCGGGCCAAGGTCTGGGGCGTGTTCTCGCTGACCGGCGAGCGCCACGAGGACCATCCGAACAAGGCGCCCTACAACACCCTGATCCTCATGAACGATGAGGGCGAGATCGTGCAGAAGTACCGCAAGATCATGCCGTGGGTGCCCGTGGAAGGCTGGTATCCGGGCGACTGCACCTACGTGAGCGACGGCCCCAAGGGCCTGAAGATCAGCCTCATCATCTGCGACGACGGCAACTACCCCGAGATCTGGCGCGACTGCGCGATGAAGGGCGCCGAGCTCATCGTGCGCTGCCAGGGCTACATGTACCCGGCCAAGGAGCAGCAGGTGCTGGTGGCCAAGGCCATGGCCTTCATGAACAACTGCTACGTGGCGGTGGCCAACGCCACCGGCTTCGACGGCGTGTACTCGTACTTCGGCCACTCGGCGTTGATCGGCTTCGACGGCCGCACGCTGGGCGAGTGCGGCGAGGAGGAGATGGGCATCAACTACGCCGAACTCTCCATGCACCTGATCCGCGACGCGCGCAAGAACGGCCAGTCGCAGAACCACCTCTACAAGCTGCTGCACCGCGGCTACACCGGCAAGATCAACTCGGGCGAGGACATGCACGGCGTGGCGGCCTGTCCGTACGGTTTCTACGCCGACTGGATCAAGGACCCGGAGGGCACGCGCAAGAAGGTCGAGGCCTTCACGCGCAGCACGCCGGGCACGCCCGAATGCCCGATCGACGGCATCCCCAACCAGCTGCCCGAACATCGATGAGCGCCGCGCCGGGCCGCCCCAAGCAAGCTCGCTCCCCCTCGGGGGGCCGCGAACCTCGCGCAGCGGGGAGCGTGGGGGCCACATGCACCGCGCCGGGCCGCCCCCAGCAAGCTCCCTCGCCCTTGGGGGGACAGGCCGCAGGCCGAAGGGGGCCTCAGTGAGTGCCGTCCTGCAGGCACCGGCGGATCCGCTGGCGCCATGGCGGGTCGCGCAGGAGCCGTACTACCGCCCCCTCGGCGACGAGGTCGCGCAGTTCCAGGACGCCTACGCACTGCGGCTTCCGCTGCTGCTCAAGGGACCGCCGGGTTGCGGCAAGACGCGCTTCGTCGAGCACATGGCCTGGACGCTGGGCCTGCCGCTCGTGACCGTCGCCTGCCACGAGGACATGGCGGCCGGCGACCTGCTGGGCCGCTGGCTCATCGACGCCGATGGCACGCGCTGGCAGGACGGCCCGCTCACGCTGGCCGCACGCCACGGCGCGCTGTGCTACCTGGACGAACTGATCGAGGCCCGGCCCGATGCGCTCACCGTGCTGCACCCGCTGGCCGACACGCGCCGCGTGCTGCCGCTGGAACGCAACGGCGAACTGCTGCAGGCGCACCCGCGCTTTCAGCTGGTGGTCTCGTACAACCCGCAGCCGGGGCGCGATCTGCGGCCGGCCACGCGGCAGCGCTTCGTGGCCATGGCCTTCGATCCTCCGCCCGTTGCGGCCCAGGTGGCCATCGTGGTGCACGAATCGGGCCTGGCGATGGAGCAGGCCATGCGCCTCGTGGGCCTGGCCGAACGCACACGCGCGCTGGACGAGCACGCGGCCGAATCCATCTCCATGCGCATGCTGGTTCGCGCGGGCCATCTGATGGCCGGCGGCATGCCGCCCCGTGCCGCCTGCGAACTGGCGCTGGTCCAGGCCTGGTCCGACGCGCCCGAACGCGTGCAGGCGCTGCGCGCGCTGGTGGACGCGCTGTACCCGTGAGCGCGGCGCCAGCCGCAGCCCGGGCCGGCCCATGTCCCGGCGGCACGGCAGCGCTGCAGCTGCTGCTGCAGGGCCTGTCGCGGCGCCCGGCGCGCGTGGCCGAACAGGACGGCCTGCCCTTGCCGGTGCTGGCGCCCACGCAGCTGCTGCTGCCGCCCACCGCGGCGCCGGCGCTGCGCCAGGCCGCCATCGCCCATGCCGGGGCGCACCTGCTGTTCTCGCGTGCCGGCCAGGACGCCAGCGGTTGCAAGCCCCTGGCACTGGCCGTGCTGTCGGCCGTGGAAGACGCGCGTGTGGAGCGGCTGCTGGTCGCCGAGCTGCCCGGCGTGCGCCGCTGGTTCACCGGCCAGCTGCCGGCCACGGCGCCGCCGGGCCTGGGCTTCACCGACCTGATGACCCGGCTCGACCGCGCCCTGGCCGAGCCGCACGCGCACGATGGGCACCACTGGGTGCAGCGCGCGCAGCAAGGCTTCTGGGCCCTGCCCGCCGACGCGCCGCCGGCCGACTTCGCGCGGCTGGCCTGGGTCCTGGCCAACATGCTGGGCCAGATGCGCGTGCCGTTCGACACGCAATACCGTCCGCAGGCGGCCTACCGCGACGACCACAGCTACCTGTGGGACCACGGCCGCACGGCGCAGGCCGAACCCCTTCCGGCCGCCGGCGACGCGCCGCAGGCGACGGGCGGCAGCCCGGCCGGGCCGGCCGTCCCGGCCCTGCGCGAGCGCCACTACGGCGAATGGCACGAGAAGCTGGGCCTGTGGCGCCCCGACTGGTGCCGCGTGCAGGAGCGCGTGCTGCCGCGCCGCAACCCGGACCCCGCGCCCCGCCCGCGCCGCCTGCCGCTGGCGGCCGAAGGCGACACGCTGGACCTGCCCGCCGCCGTGGCCGCCCGGGCCGCGCAGCGCAGCGGCCAGGCCTGGGACACGCGCCAGTTCCGCCGCCGCGCCCTGCCCGCGCGCGCCAGCGCCATGCTGCTGCTCGACCTGTCGCAGTCCACGCTGGCGCCCTGGCGCGGCGGGCCGACGAACGTGCAGGCCGCACTGCAGCAGGCCGCGCTGTGGCTGGCGCAGCGGCTCATGGCCGAGGGCGCGCGCGTCGCCGTCCATGGCTTCGCCTCGAACGGCCGGGCCGAGGTGGCTTACTGGCGCGCGGTGGACTTCGGCATGGCCTGCGACGCCGCGGCCATCGCCGCGCTGCCGGTGCGCCACTCCACGCGCCTGGGCGCGGCGCTGCGCCACGCCCAGGCGCTGCTGGCCGAGGAAGCCAACCCGCGCCGCAGCCTGGTGCTGCTCAGCGATGGGCAGCCCTGGGACGTCGACGTGTTCGACGCGGGGCACCTGCTGCACGACGCGCGGCGGGCCGTGGACGCACTGCGCGGCGCCGCGGTGCGGGCCTGCTGCATCGCCCCCGATGCAGTCGCCCAGGCGCAGCTGCAGCCGGTCTTCGGAACCGGCGGCGTGTACCTGCTCGGCGCCGGCGCCCCAGCGGCCGGGTGCCTGGCGCAAGCCTGCCGGGCCATCCTCGGACGGTGAAGTAGGTGCGGCCGCGCCGCGCGCCGCCGCAGACACGCAGACCAGGCGGGGGACCACCCCCTCATGTCCCGGCCCATGGCCAGCACACGGGCCGCACGCCCGCACGCGTTGCGCCGGCCACGGGACCGCAGAGAATGGCGCACCCGCCATCCCCCACCCCACACTGACCAGGACCCCACCCGCTTCACGGCATGCGCGAGCCGCCATCCGGCGCGCAACCGCAGAACACACGGGATCGAGACGCGAGACCAAGGAGGCAAGCATGGACGAACAGCTGCTGCTGGAGCACCTGCGCAAGGCAGTCGCTGCGGGGGAAATCTGGCCTGCCCTGCAGCCGCAAGTCGACCTGCGCACGCGCCGGATCACTGGCTTCGAGGTGCTGGCGCGCTGGACTTCGCCCGTGCTGGGGCCGGTGCCCCCGGTGCGCTTCATCCCGGTCGCCGAGCAGGCCGGCCTGCTCGACGAGCTGGTCCTGCACCTGATCCGCCAGGCCTGCGCGCAGGTCAGCGCCTGGCCAGGCGATTTCCACCTGGCCTTCAACCTGGCGCCGACGCAGTTCCTGGACCTGGACATCGTCGACCGTGTCAGCGCCGCGGCCCACGCCGGCGGCCTCGCGCTGCAGCGCCTGTGCATCGAGATCACCGAGAGCTCGCTGTTCCACAGCAACACCACGGCGCAGCGCGCCATTGCGCTGTTCAAGCAGGCCGGCATGCGCCTGGCGCTGGACGACTTCGGCACCGGCCATTCCAGCCTGACACGGCTGCAGGCCCTGCCCTTCGATGAGATGAAGATCGATGCCAGCTTCGTGCACGCGCTGGAGACCGACCCCAACAGCCTGAAGATCGTGACCGCTGTGCTGGGCCTGGGCCACAGCCTGGGCGTGCACGTGGTGGCCGAGGGCATCGAGAACGAGCGGCAGGCCGCCATCCTGGCCCGCATGGGCTGCGAGCTCGGCCAGGGCTACCTGTGGGGCGCGCCGCAGGCCGCACCGCAGGCGCAGCAGGCGCTGGCGCGGCAGGGCGCCTTCTCCAGGCGGGACCGCCCGCTGGACACCTCGCCGTTCCAGCGCTTCCACCAGCTCGAATCGCTGTACCAGGCCGCGCCCGTGGGCCTGGGCTTCATCGACGCGCAGCTGCGCCTGGTCAGCGCCAATGCGCGCATCGGCGAGATGCTGGGGCTGGATGTGGCGCAGGCGATGGGCCGCGCGGTCGACCAGCTGCTGGACGACCGGCACCTGGCGGACTTCGCCCAGCTGCTGCAGCGCGTGCTGCAGGGCGAGCCGCTGGAGGCGATCGAGTACCGCCGCACCGACACCGGAACGACCAGCCTGGTCGCCCTGCAGCAGGTGCGCAGCGTGTCCGATCAGCCCCTGGGCGTCTCCGTGTTCGCCATCGACATCTCCGGGCGGGTGGCGGCCGAGCGCACGCTGCACGAGACCATCGAACACTACCGCCAGGTGATCGCGCTGGCGCCCAACGTGGCCTGGGCCGCCGGCCCCGACGGCAGCATCGACTACATGGGCCAGACCTGGGAGTGGTCGCCCATGAGCACGAGCGCCGAACGCCACGCCCGCTGGCGCGAGCGCATGGACGAGGCAGACCAGCTGCGCGTGCGGGCCGAGTGGCTGGCCCACCTGCCGAGCCGGCAGCCGTTCGAGACCGTCTTTCGCATCCTGTGGCCGGACGGCACCTGGAAATGGGTCCGCAGCCGGGCGCGGCCGCAGCTGGATGCGCATGGCGAAGTCACGCGCTGGTATGGGCTGATCACCGACATCACCGCCGAGCACGCGCTGGCGCTGCGGGTGCAGGAACTGGAGCGCCGGCCCGCCGACGCGGGCTGAAGCGCGCGGCGCATGGACCTGGGCGCTGGTGCGACTGGTCGAACTGGTCGAACTGGTCGAACTGGTCGAACTGGCACGGTTCATGCACAGTTCGACCGCCGCATGCATGCATGGCGGCGGCGCAGACCAACCTTCCACGACAGCCGATGACGCCCCTCCAAGACACCGCCAGGTTCCTGGTCCATGCGCGCGACCCGCAGGAGCAGGCGTCCAGCTTCGGCTTGCTGGAGCAGTCCTACGAGCAGCTCTCGCCGGGCAGGTTCTCGGGCAGCTTCTTCGCCGTGAGCGCCAACGACATCACCGTGTTCCAGGAGACGCTGGACCAGAGCGTGTTCCAGACCGGCGTGTCCGATCCGGGGCACTTCACGATCGCCACGGCCTGCGAGCTGTCCGAGCAGGCCTACTGGAACGGCCGCCACATCGACCAGGACACGGTCGTGGCGTTCACGCCCGGGCGCGAGTTCGAGTTGCGCACGCCCACGCACGCCGTCTGCGTGGGCATCTCGCTGGCGCCCTCCGCGCTGCAGTCCCTGGCGCCCGAGCGCTCGCCCGAACACTGGCAGAAGATCTTCGCCGACCACGACTGCTGGTCGCAGGCCGACCGGCTGAAGGGCGCGCTGCAGCGCCGCATCGCGCAGCTGCTGCAGGCCGACGCCGGCACCGCCGCCGACTGGGCGGACGAGCTGCTCGGCCTGCGCGAGCTGACCATCGACTACCTGGGCAGCGTGATCGAGCGCGGCGACAACGGCGCGCACAAGCTGCGGGTCGACAGCTATCCGCGCATCGCCAAGCGCGCCCGCGCGGCCATGCTCGAGCGCCTGCACGAGCCGCTGTCGGTGACCGACCTGTGCCTGCAGCTGGGTTGCTCGCGCCGCTCGCTGCAGTACGCCTTCGAGAGCATCTATGGCCAGAACCCGGTGGCCTACCTGCGCACCCTGCGGCTGGCCGCCGCGCGCCGGCTGCTGACCAGCGGCAACCCGGACGTGACGGTGCAGGACGTGGCAGGTACGGTGGGCTTCAACCACCTGCCGCGCTTTGCGCAGGCCTATGCGCAGATGTACGGCGAGCGGCCTTCGGAGTCGCTCGCGGCCCACGCGCCTAGAACAGGTAGAAGGCCCGCAGGTTGAGGCGCGCCTGCTCGCGCAGGCCGTTGCGCACGTGCACGTCACGCGCCAGCGTGGCCATCAGCTGCAGGTTGGGCGCCACGAAGGTGCTGGCCATGAGCTTGACGGCCGTGGTGCCCACGGTGTCGTTCAGCGACGTGCCGTCGACGCGGCTCTCGCCTCCCACGGTGTGCGTGACGCCCAGCGCCGTGGAGACGCCGGCGGCGGGCTCGTAGCGCAGGTACAGCTGGCCTGCGTACAGCGGCTTTTGCCGCAGCGTTGCATCCACCGCCGATCCGCAGGCCGCGCGGCAGGCGTCGTTGCGGCCGAAGAAGGTCACGTCGCCCACGGCATCGGCGCGCCACTGCGGCGCGAGCGGGCGGCTGTAGGCGGTCTGCAATGCCAGCTTCCAGCGGTTCTCGCCCAGGTTCAGGGCCTTGTCCGCGTCGTAGCTGCCGGTGGGCACGTACAGGTAGGGCGTGAAGCCGAACACCTCGCCGGCCTTCGCGTCGATCTTGTACTTGAAGGCCGTGGCCAGGATCAGGTCGCCGACACCCGATCGGTCGCCCAGCGGCGCCAGGTCGCCGGACGGACGCAGCTGGCCGAACGGCAGCAGGAACTGCGGATCGACCGTCCAGCGGTCGTCGATGCGCAGCACGTGCAGGTAGCGCGCGATGCCCACCGTGCTGGCCAGCCGCGGTGCACCCGGCTGGCGCTCGCCGGCGGCGTAGGCCGCGTCGCGCCGGGCGTATTGGCCGTAGACGACGAAGGCGTTGGCCCCGTCGGGCAAGGCGGTGTAGTCGCCGGCCTCGACGTCGATGGCGAAGGCCGCGCCAGGGCCGAGCAGGAGGCCCGCGGCGAGCGCGCAGGCACCGAGGCAGGATGTGGAAACGGAACGGCGTGGTTGGCTTGTCAATTGGTTTCTCCCAACGCTCGACAGCGAGCGCGGGGAAATTCTGTTGGGCCTGCCCCTGCAGGCGTTATCCAGTTTCAGCAAGTTGGCGGCCGGCTGCCGAGATAGACGAAGCAGGCCAGCACCTCGCCCTCGCCGCACGCCACCGCGCGCACCGCGGGGTGTGCCGCCCGCGCGCCGCTGAGCGCCTTGCCGGCATAGCCCAGCGCGGTCGCAGCGCCCAGCAGCGCGCCCAGCGACGCGCCCACGCTCATCCACTGCTCGTGCGGCGGCACCTGCGGCACGTCGCTGGCGATGCGGGCCACCACGCTCAACAGGCACGGCGCGTTGAACGCCTTGGCGCGCTCGTCGTCGCGCACCTGCGCATCGAGCAGCGCGGGCGAGGCCAGGCCGCGCGCCGCGGCGGCATGGGCGAGGAAGGCGGCGGCATAGCGTTCGCGCTGGTCGGTGTCGGCCAGCACGATGCGGCAGGGGCGCAGCCGCCCGTGGTCGGACACGTTCTGCGCGGCCTGCAGCAAGAGCGCGCATTCGGCCGCGTCCGGGCCGGGCGCGACCAGCCGGCGCGGGCCGGTGGACGTTCGGGTGAGCCATGGGGACAGGATGGCCCGGGTGGCGTCTGGACCGGGCGGCGCGCGGGGCCGCGTGCCCACTGCGATGCCTTCGCGCTGCGCGCTGCGGTGAGCACCTTGGGGCGGCCCGGCGGTGCTCACTGAGCAACCTTCGCGCTGCGCGCTGCGGTGAGCACCTTGGGGCGGCCCGGCGGTGCTCATTGGACAACCTTCGCGCTGCGCGCTGCGGTGAGCACCTTGGGGCGGCCCGGCGGTGCTCATGCCGGGGCCAGCGTGGCCAGGGTGCGCAGCGCGTCGTCCAGCGAGAGCAGCTTCTCGCGCGGCTTGCCCAGCGCGGCGCCCCGGCCCTGCTCGTGCGCATCGAGCAGGCGCCAGCCGGCATGGCCGAACACCGCGATGCCGCGCGACTGCAGCAGCGCGCCGAAGTCGGTCGTGCGCGGCGCGGCTTGCGCCAGCAGCGCCGGCAGGGCCGCCACCAGCGTCGCGGTGGTCTCGTCGCCGCAGGCCCGGTTGGTGCCGATGATCCCGGATGGCCCGCGCTTGGCCCAGCCCGCCACGAACAGGTCCGGCACGGCGCCGCCCGCCTCGTCCAGCACCTGCCCCGCGCGGTGCCGCATGCGGCCGGCCGCATCGCCACCGGGCGCGCCCGCGATCGCGCGGCTGGCGAAGCCCACGCAGGTGACCGCGAGCCCGCACGGGATCTCCCGCTCCGCGCCCACGCCCGTGCCCATCCCCATGCGCACGCGCACGGCCTGCAGCCGGTCGGTTCCGACGAAGGCGGCCGGCGTGGCGTGGAACCACAGGTTCACGGTCAGCCTGGTGTCCGCAGCGTCTCCAGGCGCCTGCGGCTTGTCGTGCTGGGCGCGCAGCCATTGCAGCGTGCGCCGTGCGTCCGGGCCGTCCGCCTGCTCCCACATGGCATCGGTGAACGCGGCGGCCTGCGGCAGCCGGACGCGCACGTTGGGCAGGTCGGCCAGTTGCCGGAACTCCTTGAAGGTGAACTTCACGCCGCCCGGCGCGCCGCGGCCCAGCAGGTGCACCGCGCGGATGCGGCGCTGGCGGAAGGCCTGCAGCATGGGCTGCGGGATGTCGGAGACGGCCAGGTCGTCGTACGCGCGCACGAGCAGCCGGCACACGTCCAGCGCCACGTTGCCGTTGCCCACGATGGCCGCGCTGTCCACGGCCAGGTCCGGCGCCAGGCGGGCGTGGTCGGCATGGCCGTTGTACCAGCCCACGAACGCGGCCGAGCTGAACACCTGCGGCAGCGCCTCGCCGGCGATGCCCAGGCTGCGGCCCAGGGCCGCGCCGTGGGTCAGCACCACCGCGTGGCTGCCGGCGCGCAGTTCGTCCAGGCCCAGGTCACGGCCGACCTCGACGCCGGCATGCAGGCGCAGCCGCGCGTGGCCGGCGATGCCCTCGAAGACGGCGGCGACCTGCTTGAGCTTCTGGTGGTCGGGCGCCACGCCGTAGCGCACCAGCCCGTGCGGCGCGGCGGCGCGCTCGAACAGGTGCAGCTGGCAGTCCGGCAGCGCCTGCAGCAGGGCCTCGGCGACGTAGAAACCCGCCGGGCCGGCCCCGACGATGGAGATGACCGGGGCGGGCCTCACGGCGTGCTCCACGCGCTCAATGCCCGAGTGCGGCACGGCGTTCGGCGGCGCCGGGCAGCGGCGCGGCGCGCTCGCGCACCGTGGGCAGGGCCTTGGCACGTTCGGCGTTCACGCCGATCCAGATCTGCTGGTCGTCCTCGAGGTCGAAGCTGTGCGCGATGGCGTGCACCGGGCACATGGGCACGCAGGCGCCGCAGTCCACGCACAGGTCGGGGTCGATGAAAAGGCGCGTGCCGTCGCCGCGGAAGCAGGCGACGGGGCAGACGGTCACGCACTCGGTGTAGCGGCATTGCGCGCAGTTGTCGGTGACGACGTGGGTCATGGCGGGGCTTGTGGGTCGTGGGGTGGGGAGTTTCAGCCGGGCGTGACTTCGACCAGGTTGTCGGAGAAGGTGGGCGCGCGGCCGAGGTCGGCGAACGCCGTGGGGTTGAGCGCCGCCGGCGTGGCGCCGGCGATGCTGCGGTCGATCCAGTAGCCGAGCGGCGCGACGACCACGCCCGCCATCGCCTCGTCCGAGACCCGCGCCACCGCCTTGAAGGCGCCGCGCCCGTTCTGCACGGTGACGACGGCGTCTGGCGCGATGCCGCGTGCCGCCGCGTCCGCGGGGTTGATCAGCACGTACTGCTCGCCCTGGTGGGCCAGCTGGCGGCGCATGTTGCCGTAGTTGGAGTTGAGGAACGCGTGGCCCTTGGGCGACATCATCGAGAGCGGGAAGCGCGCGGCCAGCGCCGCGTCCGTCGCCCCGGTCTCGCGGCGCGGCCGGAACGTGGGCAGCGCATCGACCGGGCCGCCATCCTGGAAGCCGTTGTAGCCCTGGCGGAACACCGGCAGCACGAAGTTGCCGCCGGCCGCCATCGAGGCCTTCAGCTCGACCTTGCCCGAGGGTGTGGGAAAGCCGCCCTCGGCATGCGGCGCGTAGTGCTCGGGCGCGGGCAGGTTCAGCCGCGCATAGCCGGTGGCGCGCAGGCCCTCCATGGTGATGCCCTGCATGGCCGGGTGGTCCCACAGCATCGCGTCGCGCATCAGCTGCTCGTCGTCGCGGTAGAAGAACGGGTCGTCGAAGCCCATCGCGCGGGCCAGCCGGCGGAACAGCTCCGAATTGCTCACGGCCTCGCCGATGGGCTGCACCGATGGCTGGTTCAGCGTCAGGTAGAAGTGGCCCCACGAGAACATCAGGTCGGCCTGCTCGACCTGCGTGGTGGCCGGCAGCAGGATGTCGGCATAGCGGGCGGTGTCGGTGACGAAATGCTCGCTCACCACCGTGAACAGGTCCTCGCGCGACAGCCCCTCGATGAGCCGCGCCTGGTCGGGCGCCACCACCAGGGGATTGCTGTTGTAGACGAACAGCGACTCGACCGGCGCCTGCAGTGGCAGGTCGTGCGTGAGCGCGCGGCCCAGGTGCCACTGGTTGACGACCGGCGTGCCCTCGGCGATGAAGTCGGCGCGGTGCAGGCCGTCCCAGTTGATCGGGAAGGCCCACAGCGGCAGCTGCAGGATGCCGCCGCCCGGCTTGCGCCAGGCGCCGACCAGGGCCGGCAGGCTGGTCACCGCGCGCACCAGCTGGCCGCCACCGGCCGAGCGCTCGATGCCCACGCCGATGCGGATGGCGGCCGGCTGCGTCGCCGCGTACGCGCGCGCCAGGCCGCGGATGACCTCGGCGTCCACCCCCGTCATCTCGGCGGCGAACGCCGGGGTGTACTGCTGCACGTGCGCCTTCAGCTCGTCGAAGCCGGTGGTGTACTTCTGGATGTAGTCGTCGTCGGTCAGCCCCTCGTTGACGATGACGTGCATCATCGCCAGGGCCAGCGCCGCGTCGGTGCCCGGCTTGATGCGGATGTGCTGGTCGGCCTGCTGCGCGCCGCGCGTGCGCACGGGGTCGATCACGATCAGCTTGGCGCCGTTGCGCTGTGCCTTCTCCACGAACGGCCACATGTGCGCGTTGGTGCTGAGCATGTTGCAGGCCCACAGGATGATCAGCCTGGAATGCTGGAAGCTCTCGGGGTCCATGCCCGGCGTGGGCCCCACCGTCATGATGTAGCCGGTGCAGGCGCCCGAATCGCAGAAGGTGCGCTCGGACACCGTGGCGCCCAGCTTGTTGAAGAACGGGTCGCCGACGGTCAGGCCGTTGACCAGGCCCTGGGTGCCCAGGTAGCTGTACGGCAGGATCGCCTGAGGGCCCGAGCGGGCGATGGTGGCGCGCCAGCGCGCGCTGATCGTCTGCAGCGCCTCGTCCCAGCCGATGCGCTCGAACCGGCCCGCGCCCTTGGGGCCCGTGCGGCGCATCGGGTAAAGCACGCGCTCGGGATGGTAGACGCGCTCCTGGTAGTGGTTGGTCTTGGCGCACAGGCGCCCCTGGGTGAACGGATGGCCCGGGTTGCCCTGCACGCCCGTGACCTTGCCGTCCTTGACCTTGACCAGCATGGAGCAGGTGTCCGGGCAATCGTGGGGACAGGCCCCGAGGACGGTGGTCTCACCGCCAGCCGATGGTTGAGTGCTCACGTGGTGTTCCGTTCGTCATCGTTGGGAATTCCATTGGAGCACCCGGCCTGCGGCGGCGTTATCCAGATTTGGCAAGTTTGGCGGTGCCTGCCGGCCGGGCCCGCCAGCGCCGCTGCCGGCGTCAGCAGGTCTTGGGCCGCCCGTCCGTCTGGCCTTGCCCCCGCACCACCGTCAGCACCGGCAAGCCGCTCGTGCGGGGCGTCAGCTCGATGGTGTCCGGACCGGTGAAGCGCCCGTCGTAGCTGGTGGCCAGCGGGGCAGGCGCCGACGCCGGCAGGTTCACGCGCAGCGTGCAGCCTGCGTAGCTCCCGGTGATGTCGTAGAAATGATTGTCGAAGCTCAAGGTGCTGGACGCGTCGAAGTCGCCGGTCGCGGTAGCCGGCGCACCCGGACTGAGGTTGAGGAAGACCTGTTGGCTGGCCCCTGCCACGGGCCCGTCGGACGAGAACCCGAAGGTGAAGAAGGGGACCAGTAGAACGGCCTCGCTGCCGGCGCCGCAGCCGGCGGCGAGCAGCGCGGCGGCGAGCCAGAGCGTGCCGGCGCGCCGCGCGCGGGTGGCGTTGTCAGTTGCTGGTGTTGGCATGGACGACTCTCCTTTGGTTGACCGAAAGCAGGAAATGCGCGATGTCGCGCTGAACGGCAGCGAGTTCGGGCTCGAGCGCGGCCATGCGCTCGCGCACCGCGTCGGGCACCCGCTCGGTTTCGACGATGGCCTGCGCATGCGCGTTGACGAACAGGAAGTTCTGGTGCGCCGCCCAGAGCCGGTCGCGCAGCGCGCTCCATTCCTGCGCGACGCCGGCCTCCCAATGCCGCTGCAGGGTGCCGTCGTACTTGTCCTTCGCATCGCGGAAGCGCTTGGCGGCCACGTTGTATTCCGTCACCGTCGTGGTGAAGTAGTCGCGGCGCACCGTGGGGCCGCGCAGCACGGTCTGCGCGTCGCGCAGCGCGAACAGGAAGCGGTCGAGCATCTCGG
Source organism: Pseudorhodoferax sp. Leaf274 (assembly GCF_001422445.1). Classification (GTDB taxonomy): domain Bacteria; phylum Pseudomonadota; class Gammaproteobacteria; order Burkholderiales; family Burkholderiaceae_C; genus Pseudorhodoferax. The sequence goes on along the minus strand of NZ_LMNA01000012.1, from coordinate 313,077 downwards.
CCAGGTCCCGCTCGGCGGCCTGCGGATCGCCGGGCGGGATGTTGTCGGCTCCGACCAGCTGGAACGCAAGCGCAGCGGCCTGCACGCGCTGCGCGACCAGCGCGATGTCGATCACCGTGATGTTGGCGTTGTCGGAGTCGGTGGTCAGGCCGAGGATGCCGCGACCCGTGGCCACGGGCGCGCCGGAGCTGCCGCCGAGCACACCCGGCATGTCGGCACGCCACAGCGCGCGCTCGTTGGGGAGCGCCGCCACGGCGCCCGGGCGCGGCAGCACGGCGCACGTGTCGTCCCGGCCCAGCAGCCACGCCGCATCGCCGACGGCAACCTCCCCTGCCGGCGCCAGCACGTGGACGTTCACGACGTAGCCGGCAGGCCGGCGGAACCGCAGCAGGGCGAGGTCGTGCGCCTGGGCATCGAAGCCGGCGACACGCTCGGCCGCCAGGTCCGCAGGCAGCGCCTCGCTGCAGCTGCGGACCGCGACCTGCTCGACGGCACCCACGACATGGCGCGCGGTCGCGACGTAAACGAACTCCCCGTCGGCACCGACGACGAGGCCGAAGCCGTGCTCGTCGGCGCTGACCCGGACGACGCCCTCGAGCAGGCGCTGGGCCAGCGCCGGGCCATCGTCGTAGGTCGTTCCGGCCACCGCCGGCGCACCGAGCAGCAGCAGCGCGGCCGCCAGCACGCATCCCGGCCGCGGACGCGGGCGGCCGGCGGCGCTGCTGGTGGGCGTCACGGCGCCACCCCGTCGAACTGCTTGCGGATCCATGTGACGGCCCCCCACAGGAACAGCGCCGCGCTCCACGCCATGCCGACCGTGTGGTGGCGCGCGATGTACTCGAGCAGGCTCGGCTTGAGCGAACGTTCGAAGTCCCCGGTCCGCGTGGCCAGCACCCGCGCGGTGCCGGACAGCCTGACCGTGACGCTGTCGCTGGCGGCCAGCTCGAAACGCTCGAGCTCCAGGCCCGCGACGTCCAGGCGGTCTCCAGCGCCGAGCCTGACCTCGGCGCCGGTGGCCGGCAGCGCGATCCGGGCTTGCTCCAGGCTGGATGCGACGGCCGCCTGCCGTGCATCGTCCGCGCGGCGTTCGACGAACTGCAAGGCCGATGGCCGCAGATGGGACCACGCATAGGCCTTGCCGGGCGCCAGGCCGAGCCACAGCTCCAACGGCGGCGGCCTGCGCTCTGCCTGGGCCGCATCGCCCGCACTGGCCCGCAGCCATTCGGCGTGCGCGAAGTCAGCCGACTTCGCCGCGCCGGCGCCGGCCAGACGCCACTGGGTCGGGCCGGAGAACTCGACATCCACGCGCACCACGGCGCGGGGCGCGTCCAGGGTCAGGTGCACCTGGGGGCCGGCCTGCACGACCAGCAGGCTGCCGGCCGGGTGGCCGACCCGGCGCAGCACGAGTTGCTGCGCGCGCAGCGACAGCGCGTCGCCGCCGGCCGCTGCCGCATCCTCGGCGAGAGAGGCCGCCGGCGACTCCAGCCGGGTCTGGCCTTCCAGCCGCAGTTCGCCGTCGACGGCCTGGGGACCCAGGTCGCCCGCCGCGTCGAGCTGCAGCCCCACCGAGGATGCCTTGGCCTCCAGCGTGAAGGGCACGGACCCCACGGGCACCGCGGCGGCGATGGAGACCAGCACCGCCACCGCCAATGCCGGCCACAGCGCAGGCGGCCAGCGCCGGCCCCGCGATGGCACGGCACGCGCGGCCAGCCCCGCGTCGATCAGCTGCAGGCGCTCGCGCAGGTCCCGCAGCTCCGGCAGCAGCGCGGCCGGATCGCCGGCGCGCTCGGCCAGGCGGCGTGCCGCCTCGGCGCGCGCGCGTTCGAGCGCCGCCACATCGTCAGGGGATGGCATCGGCAGGCCCTGCGAGGTTGAACCGCAGCAGCGGCAGGATCTTGCCGGCCGCATCGGTGGCCTGCACGTTGATCTGGACGCCGCGCCCTCCGCGCGGCAGCTGCAGCTCGATGGGCACGCGCTCCCATGCGAACCGGGCAGGCCCCGGCAGGTCGTGCCAGCCGCCCGAGCCGTCGTCGCTGCCGTCCCCGCGCAGGCTGCGCCACGCCAGCCTGGCGACCGGCACGGACGCGCGCAGCACGCCGGAGGCCACCTCGGGCGCCTCGCCGGCGTCGGCGAACGTGACCGGCACGTAGGTCGGCATGCCGTCCGGCCCCGGCGCCAGGGCCAGGAAGCCGATGTCGCGGCGCCGCAGGCCGGTGGCGCCCAGCATCTGCGCATCGTCCCAGCGCATCGCCTGCGCTGCCTCGACCAGCGCATCGACGCGGTAGAACGGCGCCGGCCGCAGCGGCTGGACGACGAGCTGCACGGCAGCGCGGCGCGACGCACGGAGCTCCAGCACCCCCTGCTCCTGCTTCGGTGGCGCCGATGCGGTCAGCGAGACCAGCTCGATGAACGGCTGCGAGACGTGCTGGTCGAAGAAGCCCTCGCACCGCGCCTGGCCGGCGATGCGCTGGTACGGCGGCGTCTGCGACTGGCTGGGTCGGAGATCCGCGCAACGGAAGTCGGCGGCCATGGCTTCGCCCGCGGCGAGCAAGGCCGACATCCCGAGGGCAAGGCCGCCCCACCGGATGGCCGCGCTGGCAAACAACCATTCTCTGGCCATGCTGCCTTCTCCCAGGTTTCAGGAAAGAACCGGTCCAGGCGCGGGCAGGAACCAGCAGGTGGCCCGGGCGCCTGCGTGAACTTACACCTCAGCGTGCCAGGCCGCACTGCGTTCATCCCCTCGCCGGTGGATGCGTCGCCTGGAGTGCGCAGCCGTGCAAGGGCGGCGCGCGAGCCGGTCGCCTGCGTGCTGCAGGGTACGCTAATTGCATGGGTCCGGGGTTCCATGGACAACACCTCCCAGGCCACCGCCCCCGCCCAGAAGATCTTCCGCATCCGCCGGGAGTACAACGCCTGGGTCGCGAACGAGACGATGGAGGACTTCTCGCTGCGCTTCACGCCGCGGGCGCGCCGCCACTGGTCGGAGTTCCGCGTGGCCAACACGGCGCTGGGGGCGGTGTCCTTCCTGGCGCTGGAGGCCATCGGCGCGGCCATGGCGCTCAACTACGGCTTCGCCAATGCGCTGTGGGCGGTCCTGCTGGTCGGCGCCATCACCTTCCTCACCGCGCTGCCGATCAGCTACTACGCGGCGCGCTACGCGGTCGACATGGACCTGCTCACGCGCGGTGCGGGCTTCGGCTACCTGGGCTCGACCATCACCTCGCTGATCTACGCGAGCTTCACCTTCATCTTCTTCGCGCTGGAGGCGGCCATCATGGCCTCGGCGCTGCAGCTGTACTTCACCGGCTGGTCGATCACGGCCTGCTACCTGCTCTCCTCGCTCGTGGTGATCCCGCTGGTGACCTACGGCATCACCTTCATCAGCCGCCTGCAGTCGTGGACGCAGCCGCTGTGGCTGGCGCTGCTGGTGCTGCCCTTCATCGCCATCCTGGTCAAGAACCCGGGCGTCTTCGCGCAGCTGCCCGGGCTGTCGGGCTACACCTCGGGCGAGAGCGGCTTCTCCTGGCTGATGTTCGGCGCGGCCGCCACCATGGCCTTCGCGCTCGTGGTGCAGGTCGGCGAGCAGGTGGACTTCCTGCGCTTCCTGCCCGAGAAGACGGCGCGCAACCGCTGGCGCTGGTGGGGCGCGGTGCTGGCCGCGGGGCCGGGCTGGATCGTGCCGGGCATGCTCAAGATGCTGGGCGGCATGCTGCTGGCCTACCTGGTGCTGCAGATCCAGCTGCCGCTGGACAAGGCGCTCGACCCCACGCAGATGTACCTGGCCGCCTTCGGCCTGCTGTTCGCCGACCCGGCCTGGGCCGTCGCCGTCACGGTGGTGTTCGTGGTCATCTCGCAGATCAAGATCAACGTGACCAACGCCTACGCGGGCTCGCTGGCCTGGTCGAACTTCTTCGCGCGGCTCACGCACAGCCACCCCGGGCGCGTGGTGTGGCTGGTGTTCAACGTGCTGATCGCCATCCTGCTGCTCACGCTCGGGGTGTTCCGCGCGCTGGAGGAGGTGCTGGGGCTGTACGCCAACATCGCCATCGCCTGGGTCGGCGCGCTGGTGGCCGACCTGGTCATCAACAAGCCGCTGGGCCTGTCGCCCAAGGGCATCGAGTTCCAGCGCGGCCACCTGTACGACATCAACCCGGTGGGCGTGGGCGCCACGCTGCTGGCAGGCGCCGTGGGCGTGGCCAGCTATGCCGGCGTGCTGGGGCCGGCCGCGCGTGCGTTCTCGCCGCTGCTGGCGCTGGGCACGGCGCTGGCGGCGGCGCCGCTGATCGCCTGGGGCACGCGCGGGCGCTGGTACATCGCGCGGCCGCGCACGCCGCTGTGGCAGCCCGGCGAGAGCGTGGCCTGCTCGGTCTGCGAGAACTGCTTCGAATCCGAGGACATGTCGTTCTGCCCGGCCTACGGCGCGGCCATCTGCTCGCTGTGCTGCACGCTGGAGTCGCGCTGCCACGACCGCTGCAAGAGCCGCTCCAGCGCGTCCGAGCAGACGCACGACCTGCTGCGCAAGCTGCTGCCCGGCGCGGTGGCGCAGCGCGTGAACTTCCGGCTCACGCACTACATGGTGGTGCTGGTGTCGCTGGCGCTGCTGCTGTCCACCGTGATGGGCCTGGTGTATTACCAGGACGTGGTGGCCGCCGGGCTCGACGACCATGCGCGCGCCAGCATGCGCACGGGCTTCCAGAAGGTCTACACGCTGGCGCTGCTGCTGCTGGCCGTGGGCGCCTGGTGGATCGTGCTGGGCGTGGAGAGCCGCCAGGTGGCGCAGGACGAATCCAACCACCAGAACCAGCTGCTGCTGCGCGAGATCGACGCGCACAAGCGCACCGACGCCGCGCTGCAGAAGGCCAAGGAGGTGGCCGAGGCCGCCAACCTGGCCAAGACGCGCTTCGTCACCGGCATGAGCCACGAGTTCCGCACGCCGCTCAACAGCATCCTGGGCTACTCGCAGGTGCTGCTGCGCAGTGCCGACAGCGAGGCCGTGCGCGGGCCGGTGGCCACCATCCAGCGCAGCGGGCAGCACCTGTCCAGCCTGATCGACGGCATGCTGGACCTGGCCCGCATCGAGGCCGGGCGCATGCGCATCGAGACCGCCGCGATCTCGCTGCGCGATTTCCTGGACGACCTGGTGCGCATGGTGGAGCCGCAGGCCCATGCCAAGGGGCTGGACTTCCGGCTGGAGCTGCCGGCCCGTGCCCTGCCGGCCTATGTGCAGGCCGACGCCAAGCGGCTGCGGCAGATCCTGCTGAACCTGCTCAGCAACGCCATCAAGTTCACGGCCGAGGGCAGCGTGGTGCTGCGCGTGTCGCACCGCATGGAGGTGGCGCGCTTCGACGTCGAGGACACGGGCCTGGGCATCGCGCCGCACGACATCGAGCGCATCTTCCTGCCGTTCGAGCGCAGCAGCTCGGGCCGCATCGCGCACGAGCCCGGCACCGGCCTGGGCCTGGCCATCACGCAGCTGCTGGCCGACCTCATGGGCGGCGAGCTGTCGGTGGACAGCGCGGTGGGCCGCGGCAGCTGCTTCAAGCTGCGGCTGTACATGCGCGAGCTGACGGCCATCGACCAGCACCAGGTGGAGAACCACCGCCGCGTGATCGGCTACCGCGGCGAGCGGCGCCGGCTGCTGCTGGTGGACGACCAGCCCGAGCAGCGCCAGCTGATGGCCGCGATCCTGATCCCGCTGGGCTTTGCCACGCAGGAGGCCGCCAGCGGCCCGGAGTGCCTGGAGGCCGTGGCCGGCCATCCGCCCGACATGGTGCTGCTGGACGTGAACATGGGCGCCATGGACGGCTGGGCCACCTGCCGCGCGCTGCGCCAGGCCGGCCACGCGGCGCTGCCCGTGGTGATGGTCTCGGCCAACGTGTTCCACGCGCCCGAGCAACTGGACGGCAGCGGCTGCAACGGCTTCGTGACCAAGCCGGTGGCCGAGTCCGAACTGCTGGGCCAGCTGGAGCGCCTGCTGCAGCTCGAATGGATCCACGAGGCGCCGCCCGCGCCGGTGGCGCAGGAGGCGCAGGCACCGCTGACCCACACCCTGTCCAACGAAGCCACGGCCGAGCTGATCTGGCTGGCACGCATCGGCGACGTGGGATCGCTCAAGCGCGGCATTGCCCGCATGGCCGCGGCCGACACCGCCACGCAGCGCGAATGCGACTATCTGCGCCAGCTGGTCGACCGGGTCGACCTGGAGAGTCTTCTGAGATGGTTGCAACGGGAATGACGGCGCCGCAAAAGCTCGTGGTGCAGGTGGTCGACGACGCGCCGGACGCGTTGGGCTTCCTCGTGGACGCACTCGAGACGGCCGGCTACGGCGTGCTGGTGGCGCGCAGTGGCGAGGCCGCGCTGCAGAGCCTGGAATGGGTGATCCCCGACGCCATCCTGCTGGACGCGCTGATGCCGGGGCTGGACGGCTTCGAGACCTGCCGGCGCATCAAGGCCCTGCCTGAGCGTGCCCACGTGCCCGTGATCTTCATGACCGCACTGTCGGAGACCGCGCACATCGTGGCCGGGTTCGAGGCGGGCGGCGTGGACTACGTGGTCAAGCCGCTCAAGATCGACGAGGTGCTCGTGCGGCTGGCCACGCACGTGCGCAACGCGCGCGTCTCGCGGCTCGCACGGGAAGCCGTCGACCTGGGCGGCCTGGGCGTGCTGCTGCTGGACCACCAGGACCGGCTGGCCTGGCGCTCGCCGCGCGCGGCCGAGTGGCTGCGCCGCTTCGCCGACCGGCCGGCCGAGCAGTGGCCGGCCTGGCTGGCGCCCTTCCTCGCGCCGTTGCGCGCGGCCGGCGGCGGCGTGGCCCTGCTCGCGGCCCAGGGCGGCGAGGAACTGCGGCTGCAGTGGATCGGCGCCAGCGGCATGGGCGAGGCCATGGCGCTGCTGCAGGTGCGGCCGCAGGCGGCTTCGCGGCTGCGCGAGGCCGACCTCACGCCGCGCGAGGTCGAGGTGCTGTCCTGGCTGGCCAAGGGCAAGACCAACCGCGACATCGGCGACATCCTGGGCCTGTCGCCGCGCACCGTGAACAAGCACCTGGAGCATGCCTACGCCAAGCTCGGCGTGGAGACGCGTGCATCGGCCGCCGCGCTCATGACGCGCGAAGGCGCCGTGCCCGGCGACTGACGCGGAACCGATTGGGGGCATTCGCGGCGCGGCGCGGGCCGGTGCGAAGATGGCCGCATGCAAGCCCTCGCCGCCCTGCAGTCCCATCCCTGGGCCTACCCGGCCCTGGAGGTCGTGCACATCGTCGGCATCGCGCTGCTGCTGGGCAACCTCGTGGCGCTGGAGGTGCGCGTGTTCGGCGGCGCCGCCGCGCTGCCCGTGCCGGCGCTGGCGCGGCTGTCGCTGACGCTGGCGCTGGCCGGCTTCGCGCTGGCCGCGGGCAGCGGCCTGCTGATGTTCGCCTCCCATCCGGGCGAGCTGCTGGCCAACCGCAGCTTCGTGCTCAAGATGGGCCTGCTGGCGCTGGCCGGCTGCAATGCGGCCTGGTTCCATGGCCGCGACGCGCTGGCCCGGCTCGACCGGCTGGCCCGGCTGCAGATGCTGGCGTCCACCGGGCTGTGGCTCGCCGCCATCGCCTGCGGCCGCTGGATCGCGTACGAATGACCCACCACCAAGGAACGATGCCATGACCCTGCACCTCACGCGCCGCCGGCTGATCGCGCTGGCCAGCCTCGGCGCCCCGCTCGCGCTGCAGCGCGCCCATGCCCACCACGGCTGGAGCAGCTTCGACCAGGACCGGCCGATCTACCTGGAAGGCCGGGTGGTCGAAAGCCGCTGGCGCAACCCGCATGCCGAACTCGTGGTCGAGACGCCGGCCACGCCGGCCCTGCCGGCCGACCTGCGCCAGCGCACGCTGCCGGCGCAAAGTGCCGGCATCGACGGCGCAGCGCTCCTGGCCAAGGCCGCGCTGCCCACGCGCACGGACCGGCGTTGGGAGCTGGAACTGGCCCCGCTCACGCGCATGCGCGCCTGGCAGGTGGAGGAGATCCGCCATGGCGCGCAGGTCGCCGCCGTGGGCTTCACCTTCCAGGGCGAAAAAGGCGAGGCGGTGATGCGCGTGGAATACCTTTTCGTGGCCGGCAAGACCTACGGGCTGCGCTCCAGCCCGGCCTGAACACCGTCCGGCCGATTCCACCGGACTGGAGACACAGCCCGTCCACGCGGGTGGCCGCCGCGGCAAGGCGGCCGGCTGACACAAAACTGCGGCGCGTTTACCACACTGGCGCCCGAAAGTTGTGTGCGCGTGGAATGTTTGCACGCCTGGATCTGCGCTTTTGACGAACATAAGGCCCGCACAATTTCGTCATTATTTGTAACAGGTTCACATGCAACCGCCCCCCCTGTTCGATTGGACCCAGTGGTTCCTGCTGGAGGCCGTGCCACCGGCGCAGCAGATCGCCGGTGGCTACAACCCCTGGCTGGTGGCGCTGTCGGTGGTGGTGGCGGTGGCTGCCTCGTGCGCGGCGATGCAGCTGGCCGTGGGCGCCCGCCACACCACGGGGCCGGCGGCGCGCTGGTCGGCCCTGGCGGCCGGCTCGCTGGCGCTGGGCGCGGGCGTCTGGGCCATGCATTTCATCGGCATGCTCGCGTTCCAGCTGTGCACCGACGTGGACTACAGCCCGGGCATCACGCTGCTGTCCATGCTGCCCAGCCTGCTGGCCGCCGCGGCCGCCCTGCACCTGCTGGCGCGCCCGCGCGTCAGCGCCGGCCAGCTGCTGCTGGGCGGGCTGCTGGTGGGCGCCGGCATCGGCACCATGCACTACGGCGGCATGCTGGCCATGCGCATGGACGCACGGCTGGCGTTCGACCCGCTCGGCTTCGCGGCCTCCATCGTGCTGGCGGTGGTGCTGGCCATGGTGGCGCTGTGGATCCGCTTCGGCCTGGCGCACCGCGTGCGCCTGGGCGGCCAGGCACTGAACCTGCTGTCCGGCACCGTGATGGGGCTGGCCATCACCGGCATGCACTACCAGGCGATGGCGGCGGCGCGCTTCATCGGCCCCACCGATCCTGCGTTCGACCCCACCAAGGACGCCCATGCCGTGCTGGCGCTGGGCATCGCGTTCGTGGCCGTGACCATCGGCGCGCTGGCCGTGACGGTGCAGGCGCTGCTGCGCTCGCAACACCTGAACCAGCGCCTGCGCGACAGCGAAGGCCGGCTGCGTGCGGTGCTGGACACCGCGGTGGACGGCATCGTCTCGGCCGACCGCAACGGCCGCATCCTGTCCTTCAATGCCTCGGCCGAACGCATCTTCGGCTGGCCGGCGGCGGAGATCGTGGGCCGCAACATCGGCCTGCTGATGAACGACATGCCCGACGACGACGGTGCCGCCGACCACGCCGCGCAGCTGAAGGACCGGCTGCGTCCGCTGGTGGGCGCCAGCCGCGAGGTCGTCGGCCGGCACCGCGACGGCCGGCCCGTGCCGCTGCGGCTGGCGATCAGCCGCACCGACGACGCAGGCGAGCCGATGTACCTGGGCATCGTGACCGACATCTCCGAACGCAAGGCCATCGAGGGCACGCTGCGCAACCGCGAGGCCCAGTACCGCACGCTGATCGCCAACATGCCCGGCGTGGCATTCCGCAGCGAGGCCAGGCTGCATGCGCAGATGCTGTTCGTCTCCGACCGCATCGAGACGCTGACGGGCTGGCGCGCCGATGAGTTCACCGGCAACCTGCGCAGCCTGGAGGCGCTGATCCCGCCGGCCGACCGGCAGGCACGCAGCAACGCCATCGCCCATGCGCTGGAGCAGGACCAGCCCTACGCGGTCGAGTACCGCCTGCGCCGCGCCGACGGTGCCGAGCGCTGGGTCGCCGAATCGGCCGGCGGCGTGCGCGATGCCGATGGCGTGCTGCAGTGGATCGACGGCGTGATGCTGGACGTGACCGAGGAACGCGCCCGCGCCAAGGCCTTCGAGACCACCGGCTCGGTGCTGGACCGCGCCATGGCGGTGCTGGAGATCGACCCCGACGGCCGCATCCTGAACTGCAACGGCAACTACGTGGCCATGCTGGGCTACGACCGCGCCGACGAGCTGGTCGGCCGTCCCTACCGGGACATGATGCCGCAGCGCCAGCGCGCATCGCCCGAACAGCTGCGCACGCTGGAAGCGATCAGGAGCGGCGAGGTGCTGGCCGGCGAATTCGAGCGCGTGGGCAAGAACGGCCGCGAGCTGTGGGTGCAGGCCACCTACAACCCGGTGTTCGACGGCGCCGGCCGCCTGGTGAAGATGATGGCCTTCAAGACCGACATCACGCTGCGCAAGACCATGGAGCGCGAACTGCGCCAGGCCAAGGCCGTCGCCGAGCAGGCCGCCCAGGCACGCAGCAGTTTCCTGGCCAACATGAGCCACGAGATCCGCACGCCCATGAACGCCATCCTGGGCTTCACCGACGTGCTGCTCAACACCGCGCTGGCGCCCACGCAGCGCCGCCACCTGGAGACCGTGCGCCAGGCCGGGCAGTCGCTGCTGGGCCTGCTCAACGACATCCTGGACACGGCCAAGCTGGAGAAGGGCGCGGTCGAGCTGGAACTGACCGACTTCTCGCTGCGCCAGCTGTGCGAGCAGGTGGTGGCCTCGATGCGGCTGACGGCCGAGAAGAAGGGCCTGGCGCTGGGGCTGGACTACCCGGCCCTGCTCTCCGACTTCCGCCAGGGCGATGCGCTGCGCATCCAGCAGGTGCTGGTCAACCTGGTCGGCAACGCCATCAAGTTCACGCACCAGGGCCGCATCGACGTGCGCGTCGACCAGCGCGCCGACATGACGGTGGTCTCCATCGTGGACACCGGCATCGGCATCGCGCCGGACCGGCTGGAACGCATCTTCGACGCCTTCGCGCAGGCCGACGCCACCATCACGCGGCAGTTCGGCGGCACCGGCCTGGGCACCACCATCGCGCGCCAGCTCACCGAGCTGATGGGCGGCAGCATCGTGGTGCGCAGCGAACTGGGCGTGGGCAGCTGCTTCGAGGTGCACCTGCCGCTGCAGGCCGGGCACGCGCCACGGGCCGGCGCTGCAGCATCCGCGAGCCGGCTGCCGCCGCTGTCGGTGCTGGTGGCGGACGACGTGCCGCAGAACGTGGAGCTGCTGGAACTGCTGCTGCAGGCCGACGGCCACGGCGTGCGCAGCGCACGCAACGGGCGCGAGGCACTGGAGCTGCTGGCCGAGCACAAGTTCGACCTGGTGCTGATGGACATGCACATGCCCGAGATCGACGGGCTCGGCGCCACCCGCACGCTGCGCGCGCGCGAACGCGCGCAGGGCCTGGTGCCCACGCCGGTCATCGCGCTCACGGCCAGCGTGCAGGCCGCCGACCGGCTGGCCGCGCAGCAGGCCGGCATGGACGGCTTCGCCACCAAGCCGGTGGTGACGGCCCAGCTGTTCGCCGAGGTCGCGCGCGTGCTGGGCCTGCAGCCGGCACCGCAGGCCACGCGTGCGCTGGAACCGGACGAGAGCAACGCCGTGGTCGACTGGAAGCAGGGCCTGGCGCTGTGGCAAAGCCGCGAGCGGCTGCAGGCGGCCATCGGCCACTTCGTGCAGGGGCTGGCCGACGCGCCGCTGGACCTGGCCGATGCGCTGGCGCGGCAGGACATGGCGGCGCTGGCGGCGCTGGCCCACCGCATCGGCGGCGCCGCCGGCAACATGGCGCTGCCGGCGCTGCGTCTGGCCGCGCAGGTGCTGGAGCGCGCGGCACGCGCCGGCCAGCTGGAGCCCGCGCAGGCCGCGGTGCCGGCGCTGCTGGCGCAGCTGCAGGCCGTGGTCGCCACGCTGCCCCCGCCCGCGGCCGCGCCGCCAGAGCGCCCGCCGAGCGTGCTGGCACCGCTGGAACAGCACAGCGTGCTGAACGACCTGGACGGCCTGCAGCGCGCCTTGAAGCGCAACGAGCTCGACGAAGATGCGCTGAACCAGCTGGCCGAACTGCTGCCGCCGGTGGAACTGCGCCAGCTGATGGCCGCGATCGACAACTTCGACTTCGAAGCCGCGGTCCGCTGCGTGGACCGCCTGCGCGCCAACCTACAGACCGATACCGAAACCCTGCCATGACGACCGAGACCGACCGCCGACCACGCCTGCTGCTGGTGGACGACGAACCCACCAACCTGCAGGTGCTGCGCGGCATCCTGCAAGCCGACTACCGGCTGCTGTACGCGCGCGACGGCGCCACGGCCATCAAGCTGGCGCGCGAGGAGAGGCCGGACCTGCTGCTGCTGGACGTGATGATGCCGGGCATGAGCGGGCACGAGGTCTGCCGCATGCTGAAGGCCGACGCGGCCACGCTCGGCATCCCGGTGGTCTTCGTGACCGCGCTGTCCGATGCCGGCGACGAAGCCCAGGGCTTCGAGGCCGGCGGGGTCGACTACATCATCAAGCCGGTGAGTCCGCCCGTGGTGCGCGCGCGCGTGCGCAACCACCTGTCGCTGGTGCGCATGGACGAGCTCAAGGCCTCGCGGCTGGAGATCGTGCAGCGCCTGGGCCGGGCCGCCGAGTACAAGGACAACGAGACCGGCCAGCACGTGCTGCGCATGAGCCACTATGCCCAGGCGCTGGCGCTGGCGCTGGGCTTCCATGCCCACGACGCCGAAGACCTGCTGCATGCCGCGCCCATGCACGACGTGGGCAAGATCGGCATCCCCGACCACATCCTGCGCAAGCCGGGCCAGCTGACGGCCGAGGAATGGTCGGTGATGCGCTCGCACGCCAACATCGGCGCCGACATCATCGGCCAGCACGACAGCGGCGTGCTGCACATCGCCGCCAAGATCGCGCTGAGCCACCACGAGAAATGGGACGGCAGCGGCTACCCGAACGGCCTGGCGGGAGAAGCCATTCCGCTGGAGGCGCGCATCGTGGCCATCGCCGACGTGTTCGACGCGCTGACCAGCGTGCGGCCCTACAAGGCGGCCTGGAGCGTGGAGGAAGCGGTGGCGCTGCTCGAGCGCGAGGCCGGCAAGCACTTTGACCCGGCGCTGGTGCCGGCCTTCGTCGGCATCCTGCCGCAGGTGCTGGCCATCCGGGCGCGCTTCGCGGACGCGCCCACGCCCTGCTGAACGCGACCTCGCACGACGGCTGCCATTGCGGCCGGCACTAGGCCTGGAACTGCGGCTGGAACTGCGGCTGCAGTTGCCGCACGCGCTGCAGCGCCACCGTGGCCGCGGCCGTGCGCGTCTCCACGCCCAGCTTGACGTAGACGCGCTCCAGGTGCTTCTTGATGGTGGCGGGGCTGGCGCCCAGGATCTCGCCGATGTCGCGGTTGGTCTTGCCCTTGACGAGCCAGTACAGCACCTCGGCCTCGCGCGCGGTCAGTGCCAGCGACAGGCTCAGCGCCTCGATCACGGCCGCATCGGACTCCTCGCGCATGACGATCAGCCAGTCGCCGCCGCCCTCGCCGTCGCCGGTCTGCTGGTGCAGGCGAAAGCTCAGCGCGCGCGCGCCCTGCTCCACGCGCAGCGGCGGCGGCTCGATCTGGCGCTGCTCGGCATCGGCCGCGTGCTGGCGCAGCCAGTCCAGCAGGACCTGGGGCGCCACGCTGCCGGCGTTCGGCCCGCCGCAGTAGCGCTGCAGCAGCTCGCGCGCGAGCACGGTCTGCCACATCAGCCGGCCGTCGCTCACGCGCACGGTGATGCTGGCGTAGCCGAAGGCGTCCAGCGCGTTGCGCGCCTGGCGCCGCTCGCGCGCGCTGGCCAGGTGCACCTGCATGCGCGCCAGCACCTCCTTGGGCTTGATGGGCTTGGTGACGTAGTCCACGCCGCCGCACTCCAGCGCCGCGACCAGGTGCTCGGTCTCGGTCAGCCCGGTCATGAAGATGATGGGGATGTGCGCCGTCACGGGCGAGGCCTTCAGGCGGCGGGCCACCTCGAAGCCGTCCATGCCCGGCATCATGGCGTCCAGCAGCACCACGTCGGGCAGGGCCTGGGCGGCGCGCTGCAGCGCCATCTCGCCGCCTGTGGCCACCAGTACCGTGAAGCCCGATTCGTCGAGCGCGTCGTGCAGCACCGCGAGGTTGTCGGGCACGTCGTCGACGATCAGCACCACGTCGCTGTTGGCGCGGTCCAGCGTCTGGTCAAGGGGTTCGGGCGGCATCGGCTTGTTGCAGCAATCGGCTCATGGCTTCGAACTGGAATTGTCGCGCCAGCGCGCGCATCTGCTGCACGAAGGCGGCGCAGGCCGGCTGGCCGCGCTCGATGGCGTCCAGCGCGTTCATGATGCCGCGGTGGAAACCCAGGTCCACGGCCTGCTGCAGGGCCTCGCGGCTGGCCGCGTCCGGATAGGCCAGCGGCGCGGCCGGCGCGACGGGCGGCGCGGCAACGGCCGGCGCCGTGTCCAGCCACTGCAGCGCCAGCTGGCGCCCCAGCCAGTCCAGCAGTTCGGCGAAGCGCACGGGCTTGACCAGGAAATCCTCGGGCCGGATCTCGACATCGTTCTCCAGCCCCTTGTCGAAGGCGTTGGCCGAGACGATGGCGATGCGCGGCGGCCGCGGCAGCAGCGCGCGCACGCGGCGGATGGTCTCCCAACCGTCGATGCCGGGCATGGCCAGGTCCATCAGGATGGCGTCGGGCCGGTAACCCGTCACCAGCAAGTCCAGGCAGTCGTGGCCGCTGGCCGCGGTGCGCAGCGCAAAGCCCAGCGGCTCCAGCAGGTGCACCAGGAGCTGGCGGTCGACCTCTTCGTTGTCGACCACGAGGATGCTGCGGCGCGGGCCGGCATAGCCATGGCGCGCCACGGTGGGCCGCGCGGCCGCGGGACGCGCGCTGCCGTGCAGCGCCGGCAGGAACAGCCGCACCTTGAACAGCGAACCCACGCCGGGCTCGCTCGTGGCGGTGAGCTCGCCGCCCATGAGGTCGGTCAGCATCTTGGCGATGGTCAGGCCCAGGCCCGCACCGCCCGGCGCGGGCTGCCCCGGCGCAGCGGCGCGCGCGAAGGGCTCGAAGATCTGGGCCAGCGCGTCGGCCGCGATGCCGGGGCCGCTGTCGGCAATTTCCAGGGTGGCCATCTCGCGCTGGTAGCGCACCCGAAAGCGCACATGGCCCACGGCCGTGAACTTGATGGCGTTGCCCAGCAGGTTGATGAGGATCTGGCGCAGGCGCTGCTCGTCGGCACGCACGAGCTCGGGCAGCGCGCCCTCGGGCTCGAAGTGGAACGCCAGGCCCTTGCCGGCCGCCTGCAGTTCGAACATGGACGCGACCTCGTGCACGGTGTCGGCGAAGGCCACGGGCCGGATGTTCAGCGTGAGCTTGCCCGATTCGATGCGCGCGATGTCCAGCGTGCCGTCGACCAGTTGCAGCAGGTGCTCGCCGCCGCGCTTGATCACCTGCACCGCATGGCGCCGGTGCGGCGGCACGGCGGTGTCCTCGCCCATCAGCTGCGCGTAGCCCAGGATGCTGTTGAGCGGCGTGCGCAGCTCGTGGCTGATGGCGCTGATGTAGCGGCTCTTGGCCTGGTTGGCCTGGTCGGCCTGGCGGCGCGCTTCCTCGGCGACCTGGCGCGCGCGCTGCAGCTCGGCGTCGGTCTGGCGGTGCAGCGCGATCTCGCGCACGAGCAGGTGCGTCTGGCGGTTGGATTCCTCCTGCGCCACCTGCCGGCTCTTGTGCGCCAGCACCAGCCACCAGGCCACGATGCCGGCGGCCAGCAGCAGCGCCATGTAGGCCTTGGTGAAGCCCGAGCGCAAAGCTTCCTCGGCCAGCCGCGCGCCGGCGACGCCTTCGGTGACCGCCGTCTCCTGGCTGTAGAGCAGGCCGAACACGGCGGCCAGCAGCGGCACGAGGATCAGCATGAGCAGCAGGTAGTGCGCGAGCCCGGTCTCCAGGTAGGGCCAGATGCGGCGCGGCAGCAGCCAGCGCAGCGCCGCCGACCACTGCCAGGACAGCGAGGCGCGCGGCTTGCACAGGTCGCCGCAGCGCGCGTCCAGCGTGCAGCACAGCGAGCAGATCGGCCCCTGGTAGGCCGGGCAGTGCGCCATGTCCGGGCCTTCGTATTCGCGCTCGCAGATCACGCAGCGGTGGGCGTGGGGACTGGAAGTCCGCGCGATGTAGTAGCGCCCCTTGGTCAGCCAGGCCAGCAGCGGCGAGGCGACGAAGGCCGTGCCCAGCGCGATCAGCGCCGAGAAGGCCTGCGCCAGCGGGCCGAACAGCCCGATGTAGGCGCTGATCGACAGCACCGAGGCCAGCGCCATCGCCCCCACGCCTACCGGGTTGATGTCGTATAGGTGGGCGCGCTTGAACTCGATGCCCTTGGGCGACAGGCCCAGCGGCTTGTTGACGACCAGGTCGGCCACCACCGCCATGATCCAGGCGATGGCCAGGTTGGAGTACAGGCCCAGCACCTCGCCCAGGGCCTGGAACACGTTCATCTCCATGAGCATGAACGCGATCAGCGTGTTGAACACCACCCAGACCACGCGCCCGGGGTGGCTGTGCGTCACGCGCGAGAAGAAGTTGGACCAGGCCAACGAGCCTGCGTAGGCGTTGGTCACGTTGATCTTGAGCTGCGAGACCACCACGAACAGCGCCGTGGCCGCCACCGCCCAGCCGTAGTGCGGGAACACGTACTCGTAGGCGGCCAGGTACATCTGGTTCGGATCGACGGCGCGGTCCTTGGGCACCATGTGGGTGATGGCCAGGTAGGCCAGCAGCGCGCCACCCAGCATCTTGACCACGCCCAGCACCACCCAGCCCGGGCCGCCGACCAGCACGCCCAGCCACCAGCGCCCGCGGTTGTCGCGCGACTGCACCGGCATGAACCGCAGGTAGTCGGCCTGCTCCCCCATCTGGGTGATCAGCGCGATGCCCACGGTCAATGCGGCACCAAACAGGTGCAATTCGAACCCATCCTTCGACGACTTGTCACCGATGTAGTGCGTCACGCCCGCGAACGCACCAGGATCGCGCATCAGCACATAGACGAAGGGCACGACCAGCATGACCAGCCACAGCGGCTGCGTCCACATCTGCAGGCGGCTGATGGCCGAGACGCCGTGCGTGACCAGCGGGATCACGACCAGCGCGCAGACGAGGTAGCCCCAGGTCGGCGGAATCCCCAGCGCAAGCTCCAGCGCATAGGCCATCACGGCGGCCTCGAGCGCGAAGAAGATGAAGGTGAAGCTGGCGTAGATCAGCGAGGTCAGCGTGGAGCCGATGTAGCCGAAACCCGCGCCGCGCGTGAGCAGGTCCATGTCCAGCCCATAGCGGGCCGCGTAGATGCTGATCGGCAGGCCGGCCAGGAAGATGATGAGGCCGGTGGCGAGGATCGCCCAGAACGCGTTGACGAAGCCGTACTGCACGAGCAGCGTGGCGCCCACGGCCTCCAGGATCAGGAACGAGGCCGCGCCGAAGGCGGTGTTGGCCACGCGCCAGGACGACCACTTGCGAAAGCGCGTGGGCGTGAAGCGCAGCGCGTAGTCCTCCATGGTCTCGCGCGCGACCCAGCTGTTGTAGTCGCGCCGGACCTTGACGATGCGCTGCGGCGCGTTCTGTTCGACGGGGGCGGGAATCTCTTGCACGGGGCGTCGACAGCGCAGCTTTCATGCCACGTGGTCACACCACGGCACGATGCTTGCTGAATAATCCTTCGATGAACGCAGCACGATCTGACTTTTGAGCGAAGCGACATGGAATTGACTCCCCGCGAGAAAGACAAGCTGTTGATCTTCACCGCCGGCCTGCTGGCCGAGCGCCGCAAGGCCCGTGGGCTGAAGCTCAACTACCCCGAAGCCGTGGCCCTGATCTCGGCGGCCGTCATGGAGGGCGCCCGCGACGGCAAGACCGTGGCCGAACTCATGAGCGAAGGCCGCAACGTGCTCACACGCGCCGACGTCATGGAGGGCATTGCCGAGATGATCCCGGACATCCAGGTCGAGGCCTCGTTCCCCGACGGCACCAAGCTGGTCACCGTGCACCAGCCGATCCCGTGATGATTCCGGGCGAACTGCTGGTCGACACGGGCGACCACGAACTCAACCCCGGGCGCCGCACGCTGACCGTGCTGGTCAAGAACACGGCCGACCGGCCGATCCAGGTCGGATCGCACTACCACTTCGCCGAGACCAACGGCGCGCTGGACTTCGACCGCGACGCCGCGCGCGGCATGCGGCTCAACATCGCGTCCGGCACGGCCGTGCGCTTCGAGCCCGGCCAGCAACGCACCGTCGAGCTGGTGGACTTCGCCGGCGACCGCACGGTCTACGGCTTTCGCGGCCTAGTACAAGGAAAGCTGTAAATGGCGAACATCTCGCGCCGCGCCTACGCGGAGATCTTCGGCCCCACGACCGGCGACCGCGTGCGCCTGGCCGACACCGACATCCTGATCGAGGTCGAACGCGACTACACCCTGGCCGCCGGCGGCTATGGCGAAGAGGTCAAGTTCGGCGGCGGCAAGACCATCCGCGACGGCATGGCCCAGGGCCAGCGCACACGCGCCGAAGGCGCCGTCGACTGCGTGCTCACCAACGCGCTGATCCTGGACCACTGGGGCATCGTGAAGGCCGACATCGGCCTGAAGGGCGGGCGCATCGTGGCCATTGGCAAGGCCGGCAACCCCGATGTGCAGGGCGGCGTGGACATCGTCATCGGCCCTGGCACCGAGATCATCGCGGCCGAGGGCAACATCGTCACCGCCGGCGGCATCGACAGCCACATCCACTTCATCTGCCCGCAGCAGATCGAGGAGGCGCTGGCCTCTGGCGTCACCACCATGCTGGGCGGCGGCACGGGCCCGGCCACGGGCACCTTCGCCACCACCTGCACGCCCGGCCCCTGGAACATCGAGCGCATGCTGCAGGCGGCCGATGCATTCCCGATGAACCTGGGCTTCCTGGGCAAGGGCAATGCCAGCCTGCCGGCTGCCCTGCACGAGCAGATCGACGCGGGCGTGATCGGCCTCAAGCTGCACGAGGACTGGGGCACGACGCCGGCCGCGATCAGCAACTGCCTGGACGTGGCGGACGCGACCGACACGCAGGTGGCGATCCACTCGGACACGCTGAACGAATCGGGCTTCGTCGAGAACACGATCGCCGCGACCAAGGGCCGGGGCCTGTGCGCCTTCCACACCGAAGGAGCCGGCGGCGGCCACGCGCCCGACATCCTGCGCGTGGTGGGCGAGGACAACTTCCTGCCCTCCTCCACCAACCCCACGATGCCGTACACCGTGAACACGCTGGATGAGCATGTGGACATGTTGATGGTGTGCCACCACCTGGACGCCGGCATCGCCGAAGACCTGGCCTTCGCCGAATCGCGCATCCGCAAGGAGACCATCGCGGCCGAGGACGTGCTGCACGACCTGGGCGCGATCAGCATGATGAGCTCGGACAGCCAGGCCATGGGCCGCGTCGGCGAGGTCATCCTGCGCACCTGGCAGACCGCGCACAAGATGAAGGTGCAGCGCGGCGCGTTGCCCGAGGACAGTGCGCGCAACGACAACTTCCGCGCCAAGCGCTACATCGCCAAGTACACGATCAACCCGGCGATTGCGCACGGCATCAGCCACGAGGTGGGCAGCATCGAGGTGGGCAAGTGGGCCGACCTGGTGGTCTGGAAGCCGGCGTTCTTCGGCGTCAAGCCCGCGCTGATCCTGAAGGGGGGCAGCATCGCGATGGCGGCCATGGGCGACCCGAACGCGTCCATTCCCACGCCGCAGCCCGTGCACTACCGGCCGATGTTCGGCGCGTACGGCGGTGCCATCGCCAGGGGCTCGCTGACCTTCGTGTCGCAGGCTGGCTTGTCGGCGGGGATCAAGGAGCGTTTCGGCCTGGCCAAGAACCTGAGCGCCGTGAAGAACATCCGCAACGTGCGCAAGCAGCACCTGATCCACAACGGCTACCTGCCGAAGATGGAGATCGACCCGCAGACCTATGCGGTGCGGGCCGACGGGCAACTGCTGACCTGCGAGCCGGCCAAGGTGCTGCCGATGGCGCAGCGGTATTTTCTGTTTTGACCGGAAGCTAACGCGCTTCGATGTGACCGCGGATCCATTGCGCGAAATCGGCTTCGCTCACATGGCCTGCCGCGAGCTCGAGCATGGCCAGAGTGGCTTCCACCTGGCTGGCACGCAGACGGTATCCATTGACCATCAGAAACAAGCCGACCGCCAGGAAGGCTGCGCGTTCGTTGCCGTCGACGAAGGGATGGTTCTTGGCAAGCCCCAGGCCGCAGGCCGCCGCGAGTTCGGCCACATCCGGCGCGCCGTAGGCCACGAGATGCAGAGGTCGCGCCAGTGCAGACTCCAGCAGGCCCTCGTCCCGAAGTCCCGCCGCGCCGCCGTGCTCCGCGAGGCTCTCGTCATGGGCCACCTCGACCAAAGTTATAACGATCGTTATATAACGAGCCTTCCCTGCCTTTGACAAACGCCATGCTCACCACCAGCAAACTCATGCCCCAGGGCGCCGGTCTCGCGCCCGTGCTGCTCAAGCGCGCCGCCACCGTCGAGCTCGACTGGGACGTGCGCCAGAAGAGCCGCTTCGACGCCACCGATTCGCAGGGCCGCCAGCTCGGCGTGTTCCTGCCGCGCGGCACGGCCGTGCGCGGCGGCGACGTGCTCGTGGCCGAGGACGGCTCGCTGGTCCGCGTGCTGGCGGCACCGCAGGACGTGCTCAAGATCACGCATTGCACGGCACATGGCACACCGTTCGATCTGATCCGCGCGGCCTACCACCTGGGCAACCGCCATGTGCCCATCGAACTCAGGCCCGACCACCTCAAGATCGAGCCCGACCATGTGCTGGCCAACATGCTGCGTGCCATGCACCTGATCGTGACGCCCGTGGCCGAGGCCTTCGAACCCGAAGGCGGCGCCTACAGTGCGCAAGGCCACGCGCACGGCCACGCGCACCATGGCCATGCCGGCCACGAACACCATGCGCACCACGAACAGGAGCATGACCACCCACACGGTCATGGCCACGCCCACCAGCATGGGCACGGGCACGGGCATCCCCACCACCACGACGGCCAAGACCAGCAGCAGCGGTAGTAACCTGCACGACTCTGACATCACCCACCGCCAGCATCCGCCCCATCCACTGCAGAGCGAGGTTTCCATGCGCCAACTCTCTCCGGCCGGCCAGCAGGCCATCGACGACATCGCACGGCGGCACGGCATCAGCACAGACGCCGCATTGAGCATGCTGGACGCCGTGGTGCGCGGCAACGGCGGCATGGCCCAGTTCAGCCATCCGGAGTTCGGCGGCTCAGGGCAATGGATGCGTGGCGGCATGACGATGGTGTCGGACATGTTCAACCACCACCTGAAGTCGCGCGTCGACGCCCTGTGCTTCGAACTTGCCAACCTGGTAGCAAGCCAGCCCGACCTGCTGCGCAGCGGCAGTTTCCAGTCGCAGAGCCAGAACGGCCAGGAGCAGTTCAGCGGCAGCGGCTACGGCCATGCCGGCGGCGACGGCCACAGCGCCAGCCTGTTCGTGCCGCCACCGCCCGACTGGTGGGGCCCCACGCTGCGTTGGCCCGACAGCACGGGGTCGCAGAACGGCGTGCGCTACGCCAACTTCGCGCAGGCGCGGCGCCTGGCCATCGAGGCCAACGGCATCGTCACCATCTACGACACGCTGGACCACCAGATCGGCGGCTTCTCGCAGCAGCAGTCCTATGGCGGCGCACTGAGCTTCAACAGCCAGTACGGCCTGATCGACGTGGCCAGCCTGCCGGTCATCTCCGTCAACGGCGTGGAGCCCATGGCCCCGCCGCCGTACCAGCCGGCACCGGCGCCTTACCAGGTGCCGGCCGCGGCCGGGCCGGTGGGCGGCAACGCGCAGGACATCTTCGCCACCATCGAACGGTTGGCGGAGTTGCGCGCCAAGGGGGTGCTGGACGACGCCGAGTTCCAGGCCAAGAAGACCGAACTGCTGGGCCGGCTCTGAACACGCTGAGCATCTCCTCCCCCACGCTGCTGGGGCTGATCTGGCTGGCATCGCCGGCCCTGCCGGTGGGTGGCTTCAGCTACTCGGAGGCACTGGAAGCGGCGGTGGAGGCCCAACTGGCCAACGGCGAGCAGCCGGCCGGCGACTGGCTGCTGGCACAACTGCAGCTGAGCCAGGCGCGCAGCGACCTGGCCGTGGTGGGAGAAGCCGTCGCCGCCTGGCATGCGCGCGACCATGCCCGCGTGCAGGCGCTCGACACGTGGCTGCGCTGCACGCGCGAGTCGGCCGAGTTCGTGCTGCAGACGGAGCAGATGGGCCGCTCCATGCTGGAGTGGCTCAAGCTGCAGCATGGCGACGCTGCAGACGCCTTTGACGGGCTGACGCCCTGCTATCCCATCGCCTTCGCCTTCGCAGCGGCCCGTGCCGGTGCCGCGCCGCGCGAGGCCTGCCTGGCCTTCGCCTTCGGCTGGGCCGAGAACATGGTGGCCGCCGCCGTCAAGGCCGTGCCCCTGGGGCAGAGCGCCGGCCAACGCATGCTGCAGCGGCTGGCGCAGGCCATTCCCGCAGCCGTCGAGCAGGCGCTGGCCACGCCCGAGCCGGCGCGACAGGCCTTCTCGCCGATGCTGGCCATCCTGTCCGCACAGCACGAAACCCAATATTCCCGACTGTTCCGTTCCTGAAGAGCCCCTGACCATGACCGCCCTGCACCACATCGCCCACCGCACCAAGACACTGCCGCCACTGCGCGTGGGCATCGGCGGCCCGGTCGGCTCGGGCAAGACCACGCTGCTGGAGATGCTCTGCAAGCAGATGCGCACGCAGTACGACCTGGTGGCCATCACCAACGACATCTACACCAAGGAAGACCAGCGCCTGCTGACCGTCAGCGGCGCACTGCCGGCCGAGCGCATCATGGGCGTGGAGACGGGCGGCTGCCCGCACACGGCGATCCGCGAGGACGCGTCCATCAACCTCGAAGCCATCGACCGCATGCTGGAGGACTTTCCCGACGCGGACGTGGTGTTCGTGGAGAGCGGCGGCGACAACCTGGCGGCCACCTTCAGCCCCGAGCTGTCGGACCTCACGATCTATGTGATCGACGTGGCGGCGGGCGAGAAGATCCCGCGCAAGGGCGGCCCCGGCATCACCAAGAGCGATCTCTTCGTGATCAACAAGACCGACCTGGCGCCGCACGTGGGTGCCGACCTTGCCGTGATGGAGGCGGACACGCGGCGCATGCGCACCAACGCGCGCGGCGAGCTCAAGCCCTTCGTCATGACCAACCTGAAGACCCTGGCCGGGCTGCAGGAGGTGGTGCGGTTCATCGAGCAGCGCGGGATGCTGCAGACCGCCTGAGTAGAATCCGCCGCCTCGGAAGCTTGGCAGAGTGGTCGATTGCACCGGTCTTGAAAACCGGCGATGGGAAACCATCCGTGAGTTCGAATCTCACAGCTTCCGCCAGACCCCTACCGCCCCCATGCTCCTGACGTACCGCCGCCGCACCCTCGCACCGCTGTTGGCGGCCCTGGCCATGGCGGGATGCGCGACACCGCCGTCATCCGTGCCCGCGGCGCCTGCTTCGCCCGCCGCGCCGCCCACGGCACCGCAAGCGCCGCCCCCGTCCGTTGCGGTTCAACCGCCGGTGTCGACCCAGACCCAGGACTTTGCCCAGTGGATCGCGCGATTCCGTGCCGAGGCGCGCGCCGCCGGCATCACGGATGCCACGCTGCACACCGCCTTCGACGGCGTGCGGCACCTGGACCAGGTGGTGGCGCTGGACCGTTCGCAACCCGAGTTCACACGCAGTGTCTGGGACTACCTGGACACCGCCGTCTCGCCCACCCGCGTGGCACGCGGCCAGGACAAGCTGCTCGAGGTGCGGACGTTCGCCGATGCGGCAGCGGCGCGCTACGGTGTGCCGGCCGAGATCGTGGTCGCGATCTGGGGCATGGAGAGCAACTACGGCAGCAACTATGGCGACACGCCCACCATCGATGCGCTGGCCACGCTGGCGTTCGAGGGCCGGCGCGCGGCCTGGGCCCGCGGCCAGCTGATGGCCGCCCTGCGCATCCTGCAGAACGGCGACATCGCGCGCGAGCGCATGCTGGGCTCCTGGGCCGGGGCGATGGGGCAGACCCAGTTCCTGCCCTCCAATTTCCTGGCCTACGCGGTGGACGCGGATGGCGACGGCCGGCGCGACATCTGGGGCAGCATGGCCGACGTGACGGCCTCGACCGCGCACTTCCTTGCGCGCGAAGGCTGGCAGCGCGGCCAGCCCTGGGGGCTGGAGGTGCGGCTGCCGCCCGGTTTCGACCTCAGCCGGGCCGACGACGCGCTGCGCCAGTCCAGCGCGCAGTGGGCTGCCGAGGGCGTGCGCGCGGCGGACGGAGCGGCACTGCCCGACCTGCCGACCCTGCGTGATGCCAACCTGCTGCTGCCCGCAGGTGCGCGTGGGCCGGTGTTCCTCGTGGGGCCGAACTTCCGCGCCATCCTGCGCTACAACAACGCGACCAGCTACGCACTGGGCGTGGCCCTGCTGGCCCAGCGCATCGCAGGTGGGCCGGCCGTCCAGGCAGACTGGCCGCGCGACCTGAAGCCGCTGTCGCGCAACGCGATGCAGGCTCTGCAACAGGCGCTGCAGTCCAGGGGTTTCGATCCTGGCACCATCGATGGCGTGCTGGGGCCTGCCACGCGCGGCGCCCTCCGGGGCTGGCAACGCAGCGTCGGCCTTCCAGCAGACGGCTTCCCCACGCAGGAACTGCTCGACCGGTTGCAGCAAGGCTGAAGCAGCGAGCCCTGCGCCTACGCGCGAACGGGAAGAATACAAACGCCGGGTGCCCACTTCGGGGCATACGATGCGTAGGATGCCCTACCACTCTGCGCGGCTTTGCCGCAAAACGCCATGTTGATCCGCATCGGATACGACATCGCGCTGCAAGTCAGCGCCCCCACCGCATTGATCTACCTGCTCCAACTGCATCCCTCGCGCGCGGGTGATCTGGTGGCACCAGAGGACATCACGATCAGCCCGCCGTTGCCGACGGACTTCTACCAGGATGCGTTCGGCAACCAGTGCGCGCGCGTGCGTGTGGACGCTGGCACCAGTGAAGTGCGGCTGCGCAACCAGGCGGTGGTGCGCGACAGCGGCCTGCCCGACGCCGTGAACTGGGGCGCCTGGGAGCACGCGGTGGGTGATCTGCCCGTCGAGTGCCTGCAGTTCCTGCTGCCCAGCCGCTATTGCGACTTCGATGGCGAACTCCTATCCTTTGCCTGGGGCCGCTTCTCCGGCCTTCAACCCGGCTGGGGCCGCGTGCAGGCCATCTGCGACTACGTGCACCAGCACCTGCGCTTCGACTACGGCTTCGCGCGACCCACGCGGACCGCGCTGCAGGCCTGGCAGGAGCGTGTGGGCGTGTGCCGCGACTTCGCCCACCTGGCCGTCTCCCTGTGCCGCTGCATGAACATTCCGGCGCGCTATGCCACCGGCTACCTGGGCGACATCGGCATCCCGCCGGTGCCCTACCCCATGGATTTCAGCGCGTGGTTCGAGGTCTACCTGGGCGGCCAGTGGCACACCTTCGACGCCCGCCACAACACGCCCCGCATCGGACGCGTGCTGCTGGCGCGCGGCCGCGATGCGGCCGATGTACCCATCACCATGGTCTTCGGCCAGCACCAGCTGGCGCGCTTCGAGGTGGTCACGGAACTGGCGTGAGGCCGGGTTCGTCGAGACATCGCTCGCTGTCGACGGCCAGGTAGAACCACTCGCTGCCAGGGGTGGCCTCAGGATTCGGAAACACGATGACGCCTTCGCAAGGCGCCTCGACCACCGTGCCATCGGCGCGCACGCCGATGTGCTGGCCGCGCTGCACCGGGTCGAAGCTGGCCCAGTCGCGCAGCAGGCGGTCGCCGTCCGCATGGCGGTCGACCACATCGACCAGGCGCAGCAAGCGCGGCGGCCTGGGTGCCGGCGGCGCCGCGCCGGCCATGTCCAACAGCGCCAGGCAGGCGAGGATGGCGCGGTACGCCACCTCGGGCGCCTGGGGATCGCGGTGCTGCCCGCACTCCAGCGTCACCGCATAGCCGCCCTGGCTGCGCATGTACTCGTTGGTGCCCCAGCCGAATGCCATGGCGCGTTCGTCCGTCGACTGGCCGAGCCGCGCCAGCCGGGCAGCGTAGACGTCCAGCCAGGCTTCCACCACGCACGGCGTGCCGAGATGCAGCGCCAGCCGGCCCTCCTCCCGCGCGCGGGCGAACGGTTCCAGCGGCCCGTCGTTGTCGCGCGGGCCGATCATCGAGAACGGCGCACCGGCGGTGTGGAAGGAGTGCAGGTCCAGCAGCACGTCATGGCGCGCGAGCACGGGGCACAGCAGGTTGGTGATGCGCGCCTCGTAGTCTTCCGGCTGCGGATCGGGCCGGAAGGAGCGGTTCAGGTTGCGCTCGCCCTCACGGTGCTGGCGCTGCCTGGCCAATGGGTTGGCCACAGGCACCAGGGTCAACTCGCCACGCCGAAGCGCCCGTTGGCCGGATTCCAGTTCGGCGCGCACGCGCTCGATGGCCACCGTGCCGCATGTCTCGTCACCGTGCACGCCGCCAAGCACGACCAGCCGCGCACCAGGCCGCGGCGACAAAAAGGAGTGCAGGCGCAGGGATTCGTCCATGCGGCTCAGCGCTGCACCGCCGACGCTGCCGCGGCCGGCCGGCGCGATTGGTCCAGCATCAACGCGCGCTGGCCCGTGTTGCGCGGCGTGCTGGCGGCCCGCTCCGGGTGCTCTGCCATCAGCTCGCGGCTCTGGCGTTGTGCGCGCGGCCCGACCAGTGCGCCATTGCCTGGCGGCTGCGCCGTATCCGGACTGCCCGCGCCACCCGCTGTGCCGGGACGTGCGGCCACACCAGGGCCTGTGCCGCCCAGCCCGACGCCGCCGGTGCCGCCATTGGCCGAGGTGGTGCTGCCACCGCCGGCCGCGGCAGCCGCCTGGCCCGCCGTCGGCTGGGCACCGGCCGGCAACGAGACCGCGATCCAAAGCGCAAGGCACCCGGCCCATCGAACACTGCGTGATTGAACATTCCGTGCGCGCATCGTCGGCTCCTGCTTCTTTTGGGGACCTGCAGTATGGAGCCCGCATCTCCACCCGCGGCCGCGCACCGGCACAAATGGAACGGCGCCGACAGCCGCCCCTGCCGTGCGGCTGACAAAGCGGCCCGCCCAAAACAAAACACCCCGCGGGCGGCGGGGTGTCTCTTGGAGAACGTCGTGAAGGCTCAGACGTGGGCGGAGCGCAGGCGGACCGAGAAATCCTGCAGCGCCTGGATGCCGCTGCTTTCGGCGCGGTGGCACCAGGCCTGGAGGTTGGCCGTCAGTTGCTCGCGCGACAGCGAGGTGGACAGCCACATCTGGCGCAGTTCCTCGCGCATGGTGACCATCTTGTCGAGCACGGGATGGGCGGCACGCGCTTCGGCGATCTTCGGCTGGGCCGATGCCGGCACGCGCTCGTCGTCGCGGTGCAGCCAGCGGCGCGCGGCCACCAGCACCGAAGCGTCGGCCTGCTTGGCCTTGAGCACGGCGATCTCGTCCTGGCAGGTGCGCTTGAGTTCGCGTGCATAGCCGGCCATGACCTCGTAGCGGTGCGCGATGAGAGCTTCCAGCGTCTTCTCGTCGGCAACCGGCTTGATCTGGCCCAGTTGCAGGCGCGGCGGCGTCTTCTTGACCTTGGCCAGGCCCACGCGCTGCATCATGCTGATGTACATCCAGCCCACGTCGAACTCATAGGGCTTGACCGAGAACTTGGCCGATGTCGGGTAGGTGTGGTGGTTGTTGTGCAACTCCTCGCCGCCGATGATGATGCCCCAGGGCGAGATGTTGGTGCTGGCGTCCGGCGCCTCGAAGTTGCGGTAGCCCCAGTAGTGGCCGATGCCGTTGACGACGCCTGCAGCCCAGAACGGGATCCAGACCATCTGCACCGCCCACACGACCAGACCGGCCGCGCCGAACAACGCCAGGTTCAGGATCAGCATCAGGCCCACGCCCTGCCAGCTGAAGCGCGAATACAGGTTGCGCTCGATCCAGTCGTTGGGGCAGCCCAGGCTGAACTTGTTGATGGTTTCCTGGTTGTTGGTTTCCGCGCGGTACAGCTCGGCGCCCTTCCAGAACACGGTCTCGATGCCGTGGGCGTGGGGGCTGTGCGGGTCGTCGGCGGTTTCGCACTTGGCGTGGTGCTTGCGGTGCACGGCCACCCATTCCCTGGTGACTTGGCCAGTGGCCAGCCAGAGCCAGAAGCGGAAGAAATGCGAAGGCAGCCAGTGCAGATCCATCGCACGGTGCGCCTGGTGGCGGTGCAGATAAATCGTCACGCTGGCGATCGTGATATGCGTTGTGAACAGTGCATACAACACGATCTGCCACCAGGACAGATTCCACAGACCATTGGCAAGCCAGTCCACGGCAGCGTTCAACACAGCCCAATCGGGTAGCAACATATCTAGATCAGCCCTTCTCCGGTTTCTTCAGGCGCGCGCATAGCACAGATGGCGTCGCCGAAAAAACAGACCATTGTAGGATGCTGTCTCGTTTTGGCCTATGGTGCGGAAACAACCTTTGCTCAGGCTTGTCTTTGCCAGATCGCGGCGAAGAAACCATCGGTGGCGTGCCGGTGCGGCCACAGGCGCAGGAACTGCCCGTCCGGGCCGGTGCACAGGCCCTGCGCACCATCGACCTTGAGGCGGGCCAGCTCTGCCGCCACGGGCAGCGGCACGAACGCCTTCTGCGCGGCCGTGAACGCCGCGGCAACGTCTTCGTTTTCCTGCGCCAGCAGGCTGCACGTGGCATAGACCAGCCGCCCACCGGGCTTGAGCAGGCGTGCAGCGCTTTGCAGCACGGCCAGCTGGAGCGCGGACAACGCGTCCACGGCCCTCTGGTCCTGGCGCCACTTGAGGTCCGGGTGCCGGCGCAACGTTCCGGTGC
This sequence comes from Pseudorhodoferax sp. Leaf274, assembly GCF_001422445.1. Classification (GTDB taxonomy): domain Bacteria; phylum Pseudomonadota; class Gammaproteobacteria; order Burkholderiales; family Burkholderiaceae_C; genus Pseudorhodoferax. The sequence continues at coordinate 284,240 of NZ_LMNA01000012.1, read as the reverse complement.
CGCTGCAAGGCGCGTCGACGAGCACGCGGTCCATCTTGCCGGCCAGGCGCTTGATGCGGTCGTCACGCTCGTGCGCGATGACCACTGGGTGCACGTTCGACAGGCCGCTGCGGCCGAGCCGCGGCTTGAGCGCCTCCAGCCGGTGCGCCGACGTGTCGAAGGCATACAGCCGGCCGGTATTGCGCATCGTGGCGCCGATGGCCAGCGTCTTGCCGCCCGCGCCGGCGCAGAAGTCGGTCACCATCTCGCCGCGTCGCGCGTCCAGCAGCAGGGCCAGCAGTTGCGAGCCCTCGTCCTGCACTTCGACCGCGCCGCGCGTGAACGCATCCACGCGGTTCAGCGCCGGCTTGCCCTGCACCCGCAGGCCCCAGGGCGAATGCGGCGTGGGCTGGGCTTCGATGCCGGCGGCCTGGAGTTCCTGCTGCACGTCGGCACGCTTGGCGCCGAGCTGGTTGACGCGCAGATCGAGCGGCGCCGGGCCTAGCAGGCTGTCGGCCAGCGGCCAGAAATCCTGGCCCTTGTCCGTTCCCAGTTGCGCGCGCAGCGGCTGCGCCAGCCACTCGGGCAGGTTGTGGCGGTGGCGGTCCAGCAGGTCGGCGGTGGCCACGGCCTCGCACTGCTGCAGCCACTCCTTCTCCTGCGGCGACAGCGCCGAGAACAGGAAGTCGCGCGGTCCGCCGAAGCCCAGGATCGCCAGGCGACGCTCGCGGGGGCCGGAGCCCGAAGGGGCGAAATGCTCGTACTGCAGCTTGCGGCGCAGCACGGCGAACAAGGTGTCGGAGAGCGTGGCGCGCTCGCGCGGACCGAGGCCACGGTGGGTGCGGAAGAAGCGCGCCGCCACGGCGTCGGCGGGATGGTCGAAGACCAGCGCCTCGCGCACGAGGTCGGCGCAGGCGTCCAGAACGGCTTTGGGATGCATGGGGCGATTGTCGTCCCGGGATCGTCGGCGCAGGCCTGCTCAGCCCGTGGCCAGCAGCCGCTCGATCGCGCGCGGGTACATGCGGTGCTCCTGCGTCAGCACGCGCGCAGACAGCGCGGCCTCGTCGTCGCCGGGCAGCACCGGCACCACCACCTGGTCGAGGATGGGGCCGTGGTCCAGCTCTTCGGTCACGCGGTGCACGGTGGCGCCGGCCACGCGGCAACCGGCCTCGATGGCGCGCCGGTGGGTGTGCAGGCCCGGAAAGGCCGGCAGCAGCGAAGGATGGATGTTGACGAGGCGGCCCGCGTAGCGGCGCACGAAACCGGGCGTCAGGATGCGCATGAAACCGGCCAGCACGACCAGGTCGGGCGCATGCAGGTCGATGGCCTCGGCCAGCGCGGCATCGAAGGCCGCGCGCGGGTCGGCCGCCTGGGCAAAGGCGCGGTGGTCGACGGCAGCGGTCGGCACGCCCAACGCCCGGGCGCGCGCCAGTCCGGCGCAATCGGGACGGTTGCTCAGCACGGCCGCCACGCGGGCGTGCAGGCGGCCGGGCCAGTCGCGCTGCTGCGCGGTGCGCACGATGGCTTCCATGTTGGAGCCGCCGCCGGAAATCAGGATCACGAGGTTCTTCATCAGCGCGCGGGATTATCCCCAGACGCAGGTGACAGCCCGAAGCGCACGGTCGTGCTACAACTGCGCGGCCGTCGCTGGACGGCTTGTGACGAACAGGAGACCACCATGGATTTGGCTTTCACGGCCGAAGAGCAACAGTTCAGGGAAGAAGTGCGCAGCTGGGTGCATGCCAATCTGCCGGCCGAAATCTCCCACAAGGTGCACAACGCGCTGCACCTCACGCGCGACGATATGCAGCGCTGGGCCAAGATCCTGGGCAGCAAGGGCTGGCTCGGCTACGCCTGGCCCAAGGAGTTTGGCGGCCCCGGCTGGAACGCGGTGCAGAAGCACTTGTTCGAAGAGGAATGCGCGTTGGCCGGTGCGCCGCGCATCGTGCCGTTCGGGCCCGTGATGGTGGCGCCGGTCATCATGACCTTCGGCAACGCCGAGCAGCACAAGCGCTTCCTGCCCGGCATCGCCAGCGGCGAGGTCTGGTGGAGCCAGGGCTACAGCGAACCCGGTTCGGGCTCCGACCTGGCTTCGGTCAAGACGCGTGCTGAGCGCAAAGGCGACAAGTACATCGTCAACGGCCAGAAAACCTGGACCACGCTGGGCCAGTACGGCGAGTGGATCTTCTGCCTGGTGCGCACCAGCAACGAAGGCAAGCCGCAGACCGGCATCAGCTTCCTGTTGATCGACATGAAGAGCAAGGGCGTCAGCGTGCGGCCCATCATCATGCTGGACGGCGGGCACGAGGTGAACGAGGTGTTCTTCGACGACGTCGAGGTGCCGGTCGAGAACCTGATCGGCGAGGAGAACAAGGGCTGGACCTATGCCAAGCACCTGTTGAGCCACGAACGCACCAACATCGCCGACGTGAACCGCGCCAAGCGCGAGCTCGAGCGGCTCAAGCGCATCGCCAAGGCCGAGGGTGTGTACGACGACGTGCGCTTTCGCGACGAGATCGCCAAGCTCGAGGTGGACGTGGTGGCGCTGGAGATGATGGTGCTGCGCGTGCTGTCGGCCGAGAAGTCGGGCAAGAACTCGCTGGACGTAGCTGGCCTGCTCAAGATCAAGGGCAGCGAGGTGCAGCAGCGCTACAGCGAACTCATGATGCTGGCCGCCGGCCCCTACAGCCTGCCGTTCATCAAGGAAGCCATGGAAGCCGGCTGGCAGGGCGACCACGTGGGCGCGGCCCACTGCGCGCCGCTGGCCGCCACCTACTTCAACATGCGCAAGACCACGATCTACGGCGGATCGAACGAAGTGCAGCGCAACATCGTGGCCCAGACCGTGCTGGGTTGAGGAGACAGACATGGATTTCAACTTCAGCGACGACCAGGAACAACTGCGCGACGCCGTGCGCAAGTGGGTCGACAAGGGCTACGGCTTCGACAACCGCCGCGCGTTGGTCAAGGCAGGTGGCTTCTCTGCCGAGGCCTATGCCGAACTCGCCGGCCTGGGCCTGACGGGCCTGTACGTCAGCGAAGACCACGGCGGCATGGGCATGGGCCCCGTCGAGGCCATGGTGGCGATGGAAGAACTGGGCCGCGGCATCGTGCTCGAACCTGTGGCGCAGACGCTGATCGCCAGCGGCACGCTGTCGGCCTACGCCCCGGCAGAGGTGCAGGCCAGCTGGCTGCCCCGCATTGCGTCGGGCGACGCGCTGGTGGTGCTGGCACACCAGGAGCGCGCCGCGCGCTACCGGCTCGATGCATGCGCCGCGCAGGCCAGGCAGAGCGGCACCGCCTGGTCGGTCAGCGGGCACAAGAGCATCGTGCCGGCGGGCGACCAGGCCGATGCGTTCCTGGTGCCGGCCACGGTCGACGGCAAGATCGCGCTGTTCCTGGTGGAGCGTGCCGCCTCCGGCGTCGCGGCACGCGGCTATGCCACGCAGGATGGCTCGCGCGCCGCCGAAGTCGTGTTCCAGGATGCTGCTGCCACGCTGGTCACGGCCGATGGCCTGACCGCGCTGGAGCACGCCGTGGACATCGGCATCGCCGCGCTGTGTGCCGAGGCCGTCGGCGCGCTGGACAAGACCATGGAGATCACGGCCGAGTACCTCAACACGCGCAAGCAGTTCGGCGTGGTCATCGGCAGCTTCCAGGCCCTGCGCCACCGCATGGCCGACATGAAGATGCAGCTGGAACTGATCCGCTCCATGAGCTATTACGCCTCGCTCAAGCTCAACGCGCCGGCCGAAGAGCGCCGCCGCGCGATGGCGCGCGCGAAGGTGCAGCTGGGCCAGTCGCTGCGCTTCGTCGGCCAGAACTCGGTGCAGCTGCACGGCGGCATCGGCGTGACCGACGAGTATGTCGGCAGCCACTACTTCAAGCGCCTCACGCAGATGGAGATGCAGTTCGGCGATACCTTGCACCACCTGGGCGAGGTCTCGGCGCGCATGCAGGACAAGGCCGGCGTGTTCGCCTGAAGCCCATCCCTCCAGGAAAAATTCCCCGCGGTCGCGGGGCATTTTGTTTGTCAGACCAACAGCCGGGACGACCGCGGCACGTGCGCCATCAGGAACTCCATCTGGTCCGCCAGGATGCGGCGGTTGCGCAGGATGAAGTCCTCCCACAGGCTGGGCACGTAGGGCGCGTACAGCAACGGCATGCGGGCTTGCTCGGGCGTGCGGTTGCTCTTGCGGTGGTTGCAGCCGCGGCAGGCCGTGACCACGTTCATCCAGTGGTCCTGGCCCTTCTGGGCCAGCGGCACGATGTGCTCGCGCGTGAGGGCGTCCTCCGGCACATGCTGGCCGCAGTAGGCGCAGACGTTGCGGTCGCGCGCGAACAGCTTGCTGTTGGTCAGGGCGGGCCGCGCGCGGAACGGGTTGACGCCCGGCACGCCCTTGGTGCCGATGATGCTGCTGACGGCGATCTTCGATTGCAGGCCCGTGACCGCGTTGTGGCCACCGCGGAACACCGCGACCTCGGCGCCGGACTCCCAGCGCACCTCGTCGGCGGCGTAGTGCAGCACCGCCTGTTCCAGCGTGATCCAGGATTGGGGCAGGCCCTGCCCCGAGAGCTTCAAGACCTTCAAATGACGCCTCCAGCTAGCGCGCATGCGCACGGACACGGAATCGCAAACATCCAGGCTGTGCGCACCACCGGCCCGACTTGACCATGGTGCGCCGCGTCACAATATACAGGGTTCGCCTGGCCGGGATATGACGGGCGCGGCCGGGGGTACGCCTTCGGCGCTATGGAAAAGATAACGACACCATGAAGATCTTCCGCGGCTTCCACTACCGGGGCATCGCGCCGGCGTGCGCGCTGACCATCGGCAACTTCGACGGCGTGCACCGTGGCCACCAAGCCATGCTGGCGTTGCTGCGCAACGAGGCCCAGCACCGCGGCGTGGAGAGCTGCGTGATGAGCTTCGAGCCGCACCCGCGCGACTACTTCGCGCAGGCCACGGGCCGGCCCGAGATCGCGCCCGCGCGCATCGGCACGCTGCGCGACAAGCTGACCGAACTGGCCCGCTGCGGCGTGGACCAGACCATCGTGCTGCCCTTCCGTGCAGAGCTGGCCGGCAAGAGCCCCCAGGCCTTCATCCAGGACGTGCTGGTCGCCGGCCTGAACGTGCGCTACGTGCTGGTGGGCGACGACTTCCGCTTCGGCGCCAAGCGCGCGGGCGACTACGCCATGCTCGCCGCCGCCGGCAACGCCATGGGCTTCGAGGTGGCGCGCATGAACAGCTACGAGGTTTCGCTGCCCGACGCGGCGGCCGAGGGTGGCCGCCGCAGCGTGCGCGTGTCCAGCTCGGCCGTGCGCGAGGCGCTCGGCCAGGGCCGCATGGACGACGCAGCCCGCCTGCTGGGCCGCCCCTACAGCATCAGCGGCCACGTGGTGCGCGGCCGCCAGCTCGGCCGCGAACTGGGGTTCCGCACCATCAACATGCGTTTTTCGCATTGGAAGCCGGCCGCCTCGGGCATCTTCGTGGTCGAAGTCCATGGCCTGGCAGACCAGCCGCTGGCCGGCGTCGCCAACCTGGGCGTGCGCCCGTCGCTGGACCCGAACGACATCAACGGCGGCCGCGTGCTGCTCGAGACGCACTGCCTGGACTGGCCCGCCGACCTCGGCCCCGAGGGGGGCTACGGTAAGATCGTGCGCGTGGAACTGCTGCACAAACTGCACGACGAGCTGAAGTACGACAGCCTGGATGCCCTCAAGACCGGCATCAACAGGGACTGCGACGAGGCCCGCGCCTGGCTGGCGGCCGGCCATGCGCAGACGCGCCGGCAGACCACGCGCGACCGAATTTAGCCGCCCGGCTTTCCCCGCGCTCGCGCGTGTTTCCGGCGACCAGCCGGGCCGCGTTCCCCCTTCCCAGTTCCACGGCGCCGTCGCCGACGACGCCCCTGCCCGCACCATGACCGACACCACCGATTACCGCAGCACCCTGAACCTGCCCGACACCCCGTTCCCCATGCGCGGCGACCTGCCCAAGCGCGAGCCGGGCTGGGTGAAGGACTGGAACGAGCAAGGCCTGTACAAGCGGCTGCGCGCCGCGCGTGCGGGCAAGCCGAAGTTCATCCTGCACGACGGCCCGCCCTACGCCAACGGCCAGATCCACATGGGCCACGCGGTCAACAAGATCCTGAAGGACATGATCGTCAAGGCGCGCCAGCTGGAAGGCTTCGACGCGCTGTACGTGCCGGGTTGGGATTGCCACGGCCTGCCGATCGAGAACGCCATCGAGAAGAAGTTCGGCCGCAAGCTCAGCCGCGACGACATGCAGGCCAAGAGCCGCGCCTTCGCCACCGAGCAGATCGCCCAGCAGATGGCCGACTTCCAGCGCCTGGGCGTGCTGGGCGAGTGGGACCATCCCTACAAGACCATGGACTTCGCCAACGAGGCCGGCGAGCTGCGCGCGTTCAAGCGCGTGATCGAGCGCGGCTTCGTCTACCGGGGCTTGAAGCCCGTGTACTGGTGCTTCGACTGCGGCTCCTCGCTGGCCGAGTTCGAGATCGAATACGCCGACAAGAAGAGCCAGACACTGGACGTCGCCTTCAAGGCGCACGACCCGGCCAAGCTGGCCGCCGCCTTCGGCCTGACTTCGCTCAGCAAGGACGCCTTCGTGGTGATCTGGACCACCACGGCCTGGACCATCCCCGCCAACCAGGCGCTGAATCTGAACCCCGAGCTCGACTACGCGCTGGTCGACACCGAGCGCGGCCTGCTCGTGCTGGCCGCCTCGCTGGTCGAGAAGTGCCTCGCGCGCTACGGCCTGCAGGGCCAGGTGCTGGCGACGGCCAAGGGCGAGAAGCTGGGCGGCCTGGACTTCGAACACCCGCTTTACGACGCCGATGCGGGCTACCGCCGCCTCGCGCCCGTGTTCCTGGCCGACTACGCCACGGCCGACGACGGCACCGGCATCGTGCACTCGGCGCCGGCCTACGGCCTGGAGGACTACAACTCTTGCACGTCCCACGGCATCCGCAACGAGGACATCCTCAATCCGGTGCAGGGCAACGGCGCCTACGCCGACGACTTCCCGCTGTTCGGCGGCCAGCACATCTGGAAGGCCGTGCCCGTCATCCTCGATGCGCTGAAGACGGCCGGACGCCTGCTGGCGACCGAGACCATCACGCACAGCTACCCGCACTGCTGGCGCCACAAGACGCCCGTGATCTACCGCGCCGCGGCGCAGTGGTTCATCCGCATGGACGAGGGCGAAGGCGTGTTCACCAAGGACAAGGCCCCGCAGACGCTGCGCCAGACCGCGCTGGCCGCGATCGAGCAGACCAGCTTCTACCCCGAGAACGGCAAGGCGCGGCTGCACGACATGATCGCCAACCGGCCCGACTGGTGCATCTCGCGCCAGCGCAGCTGGGGCGTGCCGATCCCGTTCTTCCTGCACAAGGATTCGGGCGAGCTGCACCCGCGCACCATGGAGATCCTGGACCAGGCCGCCGACATCGTCGAGCAAGGCGGCATCGAGGCCTGGAGCCGCGTGACCACCGAGGAGATCCTGGGTGCCGACTCCGCGCAGTACACCAAGAGCACCGACATCCTGGAGGTCTGGTTCGACTCCGGCTCGACCTTCTGGCATGTGCTGCGCGGCACGCATGCGCCGGGCTTCCACACCGAAGGCCCCGAGGCCGACCTGTACCTGGAAGGCCACGACCAGCACCGCGGCTGGTTCCACAGCTCGCTGCTGCTGGCCAGCGCGCTGGAGGGCCGCGCGCCCTACCGCGGCCTGCTCACGCACGGCTTCACGGTGGACAGCCAGGGCCGCAAGATGAGCAAGTCGCTCGGCAACGGCATCGACCCGCAGGAGGTCAACAAGAAGCTGGGCGCCGAGATCATCCGCCTGTGGGTGGCGGCCAGCGACTACTCGGGCGACATCGCCGGCGACGAGAAGATCCTCGCGCGCGTGGTCGATGCCTACCGCCGCATCCGCAACACGCTGCGCTTCCTCTTGGCCAACACCAGCGACTTCGACCCGGCCAAGGACGCCGTGCCGGCCGACCAGCTCCTGGAGATCGACCGCTACGCGCTGGCGCGTGCCGCGCAGTTCCAGGCCGAGATCCTGGCGCACTACAAGGTGTACGAGTTCCACCCGGTGGTGGCCAAGCTGCAGGTCTATTGCTCGGAAGACCTGGGCGCGTTCTACCTGGACATCCTGAAGGACCGCCTGTACACGACGGCCGCCGGCTCGCTGGCGCGCCGCAGCGCGCAGACCGCGCTGTGGCAGATCACCCAGGCCATGCTGCGCTGGATGGCGCCGTTCCTCTCCTTCACGGCCGAAGAGGCCTGGAAGCTGGTCGGCAACTCCGACTCCATCTTCATGGAGACCTACACCCAACTGCCCGCGGCCGACGAGGCACTGCTGGCCAGGTGGTCGCGCATCCGCGCGGTGCGCGACGTGGTCAACAAGGAGATCGAGGCCGTGCGCACCACCGGCGCCGTCGGCTCCTCGCTGCAGGCCAACGTGGTGCTGTCGGCGGCTGCCGACGACCACGCCGTGCTGGCGGCGCTGGGCGAAGACCTGCGCTTCGTGCTGATCGCCTCCAAGGCCGAACTCCACGAAGGCGCCGAACTCGCCGTGCAGGTCACGCCCTCGCAGGACACCAAGTGCGAACGCTGCTGGCACTACCGCGCCGACGTCGGCAGCGACCCGGCCCACCCCACGCTGTGCGGCCGCTGCAACAGCAACCTGTTCGGTGCCGGCGAAACCCGGACCTTCGCCTGATGGCCGGCGGCATTGCACGCCCACGCTGGTGGCCCTGGCTGCTGCTGGCGGCCGCGATCTTCGTGGCCGACCAGTGGACCAAGCAGTGGATCCTGGACCACTACCAGCTCGGTGACGCGACCGTCGTCACCAGCTTCTTCAACATCGTGCGCGCACACAACCCCGGCGCGGCCTTCTCGTTCCTGGCCGGGGCATCGGGCTGGCAGCGCTGGTTCTTCACCGCCATCGGCGTGGGCGCGGCGGTGTTCATCGTCTGGCTGCTGCGCGCGCATGCGGGCCAGCGGCTGTTCTCGTTCGCGCTGACGCTGATCCTGGGCGGCGCCATCGGCAACGTGGTGGATCGCCTGCAGCACGGCTACGTGGTCGACTTCCTGGACTTCCACTGGGCCGGCTGGCATTTCCCGGCCTTCAACATCGCCGACAGCGGCATCACGGTCGGCGCCGTGCTGCTGATCCTGGACGAGCTGCGGCGCATGCGGCGCGGCCGCTGATCCGCCGCATTCCGCTGGTTGTGGCCACCGTGCGGGCCGGGTCCGCGCGCGTATAGTGGGCGCCACATTCCATGAAGCATTTGCTGAATCTGTTGGCGGCCATCGCGCTGCTGGTCTGGGGTACGCACATGGTGCGCACCGGCATCCTGCGCGTGTTTGGCGCCAACCTGCGCGGCACGCTGTCGCACAGCCTGGGCAACCGCTTCTCGGCCTTCGCTTCGGGCCTGGGCGTGACCGCCCTGGTGCAGTCCAGCACCGCCACCGCGCTCATCGTCTCCTCCTTCGTCGGCCAGGGCCTCGTGGCCTTGCCGGCCGCGCTGGCGGTGATGCTGGGGGCCGACGTGGGCACCAGCCTGATGGCGGTGGTGTTCTCGTTCGACCTGTCCTGGCTGTCGCCGCTGTTGATCTTCGTCGGCGTGGTGCTCTTCATCGCGCGCCAGTCCACCGACGTCGGACGCTTCGGCCGTGTGCTGATCGGCCTGGGCCTGATGCTGCTGGCGCTGCGCCTGGTCACCGCCTCCACGGCCGTGCTCACGCAGGCACCGGCCATCAAGTCGCTGCTGGGCTCGCTCTCCAGCGATCTGATGCTGGAGATCACGGTGGGCGCGTTGCTGGCCGTCATTTCCTACTCCAGCCTGGCCATCGTGCTGCTCACGGCCACGCTGGCCGCGTCCGGCGTGGTCCCGGCCGAGGTGGCGCTGGGCCTGGTGCTCGGCGCCAACCTGGGCAGCGGCGCGCTGGCCGTGCTGACCACGCTGCGCTCGGCCGTGGAAGTGCGCCAGGTGCCGCTGGGCAACCTCGTGTTCAAGCTGCTGGGCGTGGTGCTGGCCGCGCCATGGGTCGGCCTGTGGCTGCAGGCCGTGCGGCCGTACATCGCCGACACGGCCACGCTGGTGGTGCTGTTCCACCTGGCCTTCAACATCGTGGTGGCCACCGTCTTCATCGGCCTCACGCAGTGGATCGCCGGCTGCGTCGAACGCTGGCTGCCGCGCACGCAACGCGGCCAGGGCGGACCGCTCGCGCGGCCGCAGCACCTGGACCCGTCGGCCCTGGCCACCCCCTCGCTGGCGATCTCGTGCGCCGCGCGCGAGGCGCTGCACCAGGCCGACGTGGTGGAGACCATGCTGCGCGGCGTGCTCGACGTGATCGTGCACAACGACCTGCGCCTGGCCGAGGAACTGCGCAAGCTCGACGACACGGTCGACCAGCTCTACTCGTCCATCAAGTACTACCTGACGAAGATCTCGCGCGAGGCCCTGGACGAGGAGGAGAGCCAGCGCTGGACCGACATCATCAGCTTCACGATCAACATGGAGCACATCGGCGACACCATCGAGCGCGTGCTGATCGACATCGAGGACAAGAAGATCCGCCCGGGCCGCAGCTTCTCCGAGGCCGGCATGGCCGAGATCCGCGAACTGCACGACCGCCTGATCTCCAACCTGCGGCTGGGCATGAGCGTGTTCCTGAACGGCACCGTGCACGACGCCAGGAAGCTGCTGGAAGAGAAGGCGCGCTTTCGCGACCTCGAACGCGCCTACTCGCGCACCCATCTGGCCCGGCTGACCGACAAGACCGTGCCCAGCATCGAGACCAGTTCGCTGCACATCGACCTGCTGTCCGAGCTCAAGCGCATCAACTCGCACATCTGCTCGATCGCCTACCCGATCCTGGACTCGGCCGGCGCGCTGGCGCCCAGCCGCATCCGCGAGTCCAAGTTCGACGAATTGGGCTGAGGGCGTTTGCCGAAGCTTCAGTCGTGCCCGACCACGCGGTTGCGGCCCGCGCGCTTGGCGGCATAGAGGCGGCGGTCGGCCTGCAGCAGCAGGCTTTCGCCGCACAGCTCGTCCACGCTGCTGCCGTGCATCACGCCGACGCTGACGGTGACGCAGGGCGCCACATCGGACCACGCATGCGCAATCGCCAGCAGCTCGATCCCGTGCCGCATCCGGTCTGCGCACAGCAGCGCGCCAGCCAGGTCGGTCTCGGGCATCAGCAGCACGAACTCCTCGCCACCGTAACGCGCTGCCATGTCGGCCGGACGCCGCATGCCGCTGCTCAGCGTGCGCGCCACCTGGCGCAGCACCCCGTCGCCCCTGGCATGGCCGTAGTGGTCGTTGTACTGCTTGAAAAAATCGACATCGACCAGGGCCACGGACAGCCCGCGGCCGGACCGGCAGGCGCGGGCCGTCTCGGTGGCCAGCGTGTCGTCGAAGCACCGGCGGTTCGCGATCTCGGTCAGCCCGTCGACACGGGCCAGTTGCTCGAGCATGCGGCGCTGGCGCGCCAGCTGCAGGTGCAAGGCCACACGCGCACGCACCACCGCCGCATGGAAAGGCTTGACGACATAGTCGGAGGCGCCGCCGCGCAGGCCGCGCTCCTCCTCCGCCGCGGAGTTCAGTCCGGTGATGAAGATGACGCCGATCACCGCGGTGCGCCGATCGGCCTTGAGCCGGTGCAGCACCTCGTGGCCGTCCAGCCCGGGCATCACCACGTCCAGCAGGATCAGGTCGGGCTGGTGTTCGCGCGCCAGCGCCAGGCCCTGCTCGCCGTCGCGCGCGTCCAGCACGGTGTAGTCAGACCTCAGCAGGTCGGTCAGCATGTGGCGGTTCAGTGCCGAGTCGTCCACGACGAGCACCGTCTGCCGCACGTTCGAATCCATAGGGGCCCTCCCTGCGCCGGCTCCCCAGTCACCTTTGCCGCAGGTGAGGGAATCGATGCTGGCCGCCATCGTATCTGCGGAAGCCCCTTGCCCACCCGCATTCGAAACGCCTGCAATGCATACACGGAAAACCGTGGCATTTCGGCGACGCCCCCCGCACCGCGCCTCGAACGCCACGCGGTGCGGGCAGGGTCGGCTATGCGTCCAGTGCCTGCATCAGGATCAAGGCTGCCTCGTCGGTGAACAGGCCTTGCTGCAGCCGCGCCGCCACCTCGTCCGGCGGCACGCATTCGAAGCGCTCGACCTCGCCATCCTGGTTGCTGGGCACCAGGCCATCGGGCAGCACGCACCGACTCCAGGCGATGTCCTCGACCAGGTAGCCGTGGCGCGTGCCATCGCCGGCCGGCCGGCGCTGGTGCACCCAGCCGGCCTGGTGCAGGTCCTGCAGCGCCTCCAGGCGCAGGCCGGCCTCCTCCCAGGTCTCGCGCTCCAGGGCCGTGTCCAGCGTGTCGCCGGCGGCCACCATGCCGCCCATCAGCGTGTCCCACAGGCCGGGGTCGTTGGGCTTGTCGAAGGCACGCTGCTGCAGCCAGACGTGGCCGCGCGTGTCGAAGCCGACCAGGTGCACGGCGCGCGTCGCGATGCCCAGCACGCGCACCACGGCGCGCTCCACGCTGGCCAGCGGCACGCCATGCACGTCGCAGACCGCCAACTGCTCGTCGCGCCAGGCATGGGCCAGGCCGGCCGCGCGCAACGCCAGCGCCAGCCGCTGCAGGCTGTCGCCGAGCGGGCCGCGCACGCAGTAGGCCTGGCCTTCGCGGCACAGCAGCGCCGTGCCGTCGACGGCAGCCAGGCGGCCCAGTGCAAGCGGCAGCGCCGGTTCGATGCTGCCGATCTCGCGCTCTTGCCACAGCAGCGGCACGCGCGGCGCCTGCGGCGGCTGCTCGGCGCGCGCCAGCAGCGCTGCGCACCAGTTCGGGTCGAGCGACAGCGCGTTCATTGGTGCCCCCTTCGGCCTGCGGCCTGTTCCCCCAAGGGGAAGCGGGCTTGCTTGGGGCGGCCCGGCGCTGCGCTCACAAGGTCAGGATGGTGCAGCCGGTGGTCTTGCGAGCCTCCAGGTCGCGGTGCGCCTGCTGCACCTGCTCCAGCGGGTAGCGCTGGTCGATGCGGATCTTCACGTCGCCGCGCAGCACCACGTCGAAGAGGTCGTCGGCCATGGCCTGGTTGCTCTCGCGCGTGGCGATATGCGTGAACAGCGTGGCCCGCGTGAGGTACAGCGAGCCCTTGTTGCCCAGCACACCCGGCGCGAAGGGCGCCACCGGGCCGGACGCGTTGCCGAAGCTGGCCATGAGGCCGAAGGGCTGCAAGCATTCCAGCGACTTCTCGAAGGTGTCCTTGCCGATGGAGTCGTACACCACCTTCACGCCCTTGCCGCCGGTGATCTCCTTGACGCGGGCCAGGAAGTCCTCGCGCTTGTAGTCGATGGCGTGGGCCGCGCCATGCGCCAGGGCCAGCTGGCATTTCTCGGGCGAGCCGGCGGTGCCGATCAGCTCCAGGCCCAGCGCGCGCGCCCATTGGCAGGCGATCAGGCCCACGCCGCCGGCCGCGGCATGAAACAGCACATGGTCGCCGCGTTGCAGGCCGCCCTGCGGCAGCGTCTTCTTGAGCAGGTACTGCGCCGTCAGGCCCTTGAGCATCATGGCCGCACCGGTCTCGAAGTCGATGCCGTCCGGCAGCTTGCAGACGTTGCGTGCCGGCATCACGCGCAGTTCGCAGTAGCTGCCCGGCGGCTGGCTGGCATAGGCGGCGCGGTCGCCGGCCGCCAGGTGCGTGACGCCGGCGCCCACCGCCTCGACGACGCCCGAGGCCTCCATGCCCAGCTGCAGCGGCATGGGCAGCTGGTAGAGCCCGCTGCGCTGGTAGACGTCGATGAAGTTCAGGCCGATGGCCTTGTGGCGGATGCGGATCTCGCCCGGGCCGGGTTCGCCCACCTGGACCTGCACCAGTTGCATTTCCTCGGGGCCGCCGTTGCGGTCGATGCGGATGGCCTTGCTCGTCGTCGTCATGTCGTCCTCTCGTGCGCGTGCAATCGAAGCGGCGGATGCTAGCAGCGATGGCGCGTCGTTACAGTCGCTTCAATGCCTGCGCAACGCCTGACGCCCTCCACGATCGCCCTGCTCACACTCCCCCCGCTGATGTGGGCCAGCAATGCCATCGTCGGCCGGCTGGTGGCCGGCATGATCCCGCCCGTCCTGCTGAACTTCCTGCGCTGGGTGCTGGTGTTCGTGCTGCTGCTGCCGCTGGCCTCAGCCGTGTTGCGGCGCGGCTCCGGCCTGTGGGAACACCGCCGCGGCCTGCTGCTGCTGGGCCTGCTCAGCGTGGGCTGCTACAACGCGCTGCAGTACCTGGCACTGCAGACGTCCACGCCGATCAACGTGACGCTGGTGGGCTCCAGCCTGCCGGTCTGGATGCTGGCCATCGGCCTGCTGTTCGGGGCATCGGTCTCGCGCAGGCAGCTGCTGGGCGCCGCCTTGTCCGTCGCCGGCGTGCTGGTGGTGCTGGCCCGTGGCGAGCCGCAGCAGCTGCTGCAGCTGCGCCTGGTGCCCGGCGACCTGTACATGCTGCTGGCCACGCTGGCCTGGGCGGCCTACAGCTGGCTGCTCACGCGGCCGGGCTACCCCGCCTCGCTGCGTGCGCACTGGGCCGGCTTCCTGATGGCGCAGGTGGTGTTCGGCCTGCCCTGGGCCGGCGCTTTCGCGCTGGGCGAGGCGCTGTGGCTGTCCCCGGTGTCCACGGCCTGGGGCTGGCCGCTGGCGGGCGCGCTGCTCTACATCGCGCTCGGCCCCTCGCTGACCGCCTACCTGTGCTGGGGTGCGGGGGTGCGCCGCGTGGGCCCCAGCACGGCAGGGTTCTTCGCCAACCTCACACCGCTGTTCGCGGTGCTGCTGTCCGGCCTCGTGCTGCGCGAGCCGCCGCGGCAGTACCACGCGTTCGCGTTCGCGCTGATCGTGGGCGGCATCGTCGTGTCGTCCCGGCGGCGCGAGGCAGGCCCATAGGCCTGCTGCGGGCTCAGTGCGTGCCGGGGTAGGCGCCGCCGTCCGGCAGGATGTTCTGCCCCGTGATGTAGCTGGCGTGCTGGCTGCACAGGAAGGCGCAGATCGCACCGAACTCGGCCGGCGTGCCCAGGCGGCGGGCCGGGATGTTGTTCTTGCGCGCGGCCACGATGTCCTCGACCGGCTTGCCGGTCTTGGCGGCCTGGCCGGCCACGGTGGCACGGATGCGGTCGGTGTCGAACACGCCGGGCAGCAGGTTGTTGATGGTCACGTTGGCCGAAGCCAGCTTGGTGGTGCGCGCCACGCCGGCGACGAAGCCGGTCAACCCGCTGCGCGCGCCGTTGGACAGGCCCAGCACGTCGATCGGCGCCTTCACCGAACTCGAGGTGATGTTGACGATGCGGCCGAAGCCGCGTGCAGCCATGCCGTCCACCGCGCCCTTGATCAACTCGATGGGCGTCAGCATGTTGGCGTCCAGCGCCTTGACCCAGTCCTCGCGGTCCCAGTCACGGAAGTCGCCCGGCGGTGGGCCGCCGGCATTGGTCACGATGATGTCGAACTCGGGCCGCACGGCGAACACGGCTGCCCGGCCGGCCGGCGTCGTGATGTCGGCCGCCACATGGAGGACCTCGGCCGCCGCCGGGCGCTGCGGATCGTCCAGCAGCGTGCGCTCTGCCGCCTGCAGCGCCTCGGCACCGCGCGCCACGATCAGCACGTTCACGCCCTCGCGCACGAGCGCCTGCGCGCAGCCGAAGCCCAGCCCCTTGCTCGCGCCGCACACCAGTGCCCACTTGCCTGCAATACCCAAGTCCATTGCGTTCTCCGTTGTTGCCTGAATCGGGCGCCGATCATAGGAAAAATGGCCCCGCGCTGCCCCGCTGCGCGAGGTCCGCCGCGCCCCGTGGGGGCATTTTCCTCATGGGGCGGTCCACCCATGAAAAACGGCGCCCGAGGGCGCCGTCCGAAGGGAAATGCCGCGCAGGACGTCAGTCTTCGACGAAGGCCTCTTCGCGCTTGTTCTTGACCGCCGGCAGCAGCACGATGATCACGAGGATGGCGGCGGCGATCAGCAGGCCGGCCGAGATCGGGCGCGTGACGAACACGCTCCAGTCGCCGCGCGACAGCAGCAGCGCACGGCGCAGGTTCTCTTCCATCATCGGCCCCAGGATGAAGCCCAGCAGCAGCGGTGCGGGTTCGCAGCCGAGCTTGTTGAACATGTAGCCGATGAAGCCGAAGGCACCCACCATCCAGATGTCGAAGGTGTTGTTGTTGGTCGAGTACACGCCGATCGCGCAGAACAGCACGATGGACGGGAACAGGAACTTGTAGGGCACCGTCAGCAACTTGATCCACATGCCGATCAGCGGCAGGTTCAGGATCACCAGCATCGCATTGCCGATCCACATCGAGGCGATCAGGCCCCAGAACAGCTCGGGGTTGCTGGTCATCACCTGCGGGCCCGGCTGGATGTTGTGGATCGTCATGGCACCCACCATCAGCGCCATCACGGCGTTGGGCGGGATGCCCAGCGTCAGCAGCGGGATGAAGGAGGTCTGCGCACCGGCGTTGTTGGCCGACTCAGGCGCCGCCACACCGCGGATGTTGCCCTTGCCGAAGGGCACTTCGCCCGGGTGCAGCTTGGTCTTCTTCTCGATGGTGTAGGCCGCGAAGGCTGCCAGCAGCGCACCACCGCCGGGCAGGATGCCCAGGGCCGCGCCCAGCGCGGTGCCGCGCAGCACAGCCGGCAGCATGCGCTTGAAGTCTTCCTTGGTCGGCATCAGGCCCGTGACCTTGCCGGTGAACACTTCGCGCTCGTCTTCGGGCTTGGACAGGTTGGTGATGATCTCGCCATAGCCGAACACGCCCATGGCGATGGCCACGAAGCCGATGCCGTCGGTCAGTTCGGGGATGTCGAAGCTGTAGCGGGCGACGCCCGAGTTCACGTCGGTACCCACCAGGCCCATCAGCAGGCCCAGCACGATCATGCCGATGGCCTTGAGCAGCGAGCCCGAAGCCAGCACCACGGCACCGATCAGGCCCAGGATCATCAGCGAGAAGTATTCGGCCGGGCCGAACTTGAACGCCACTTCGGTCAGCGGCGGCGCGAACGCGGCCAGGATCAGCGTACCGACCGAGCCCGCGAAGAACGAGCCCAGGCCAGCCGCCGCGAGTGCAGGACCGGCCCGACCGCGTCGCGCCATCTGGTAGCCGTCGATCACGGTCACCACCGACGACGATTCGCCCGGCAGGTTGACCAGGATGGCGGTGGTGGAGCCGCCGTACTGCGCGCCGTAGTAGATGCCGGCCAGCATGATGAGTGCGGACACCGGCGGCAGCGCGTAGGTGGCGGGCAGCAGCATGGCGATGGTGGCCACCGGGCCGATGCCCGGCAGCACGCCGATCAGCGTGCCCAAGATACAGCCGATCAGGCAGTACAGCAGGTTGGTCAGCGTGAACGCAACGCCGAAACCCAGCGAGAGGTTGTGAATCAGATCCATGGTGTCTTGCTCAGCCCGTGATGAAGGTCGGCCAGACCTGGATCTGGAGCTTCAGCGCCCAGATGAAAGCGAAGTAGCTGCCGATGGCCAGCACGGTGGCCAGGATCAGCACCGACTTGAGGTGGAACTCATGGCCGGCCAGGCTGGAGATGATGGTCAGCGCATAGATGGCCGCGATCATGCCCATGGCCGGGATGCCGATGCTCGGCAGGCCGCCCAGCAGGATGCCGAACGCGAGGTTGGCCCCCAGGATGAAGACCACCTGCTTCCAGGCCCACTTGCCGATCTTGTCGCCGTCCGCCGTCTCCGTCACCAGGGAGGTGAAGGTGATGATCATGCCGATGATGGCCATGACGATGCCCAGCATCAGCGGGAAGTAGCCCGGTCCCATGCGGGCCCCATTGCCCACCGTGTAGGTTGTCGCGCCCCATGCGAACGCAACGCCCACCACGGTGAACATGAGTCCGGAGAAAAAGTCTTTTTGACTTTTGATGTTCACAAAAATGCCTCCTCTAGCAAAAGGTGGCGCGATTGTGGAGGCATTCAAACCGCCGAAAGATGTGGATTCCACCTACATGCTGGCTGACGCGCGCCTGACGGATTGCAGCGCCGCAACGGCCCTTGCGCGGCGGCTGTCAGGCCGTGGGCGGCGTCTCCAGCGGCGGGGTGGCGCTGAGCACCTCGGCCATGGTGGTCAGCCCCTCGGCCACGCGCAGCGCGCCGGCCAGCCGCAGCGGCCGCATGCCGTCGACGAGCGCCTGGCGCCGCAGTGCCGAGGGCTGGCCGCCGGCCTGCGCCAGCTTGTCCTTGAAGGCTTCGCTGACGGTCAGCAATTCATACAGGCCCATGCGGCCCATGAAGCCCGTCATGCGGCATTCCAGGCAACCCACGGGCTTGTAGGGCGTGCATGCGCCGTTGATGCGCCAGGGGTGGATCACGCGGTTCAGCGTCTCGGCCGTGGTGCCCTCGTCAGGCGCGCGGCAGTGCCGGCACAGCACGCGCACGAGCCGCTGCGCGAGCACCCCGAGCACGGTGGCGTTGAGCAGGTAGGAAGGCACGCCCAGCTCCATGAGCCGCGTCAGCGCCGCCGGCGCGTCGTTAGTGTGCAGCGTGGAGAACACCAGGTGGCCCGTGAGTGCGGCCTGCACCGCCATCTCGGCGGTCTGCAGGTCGCGGATCTCGCCGACCATGATCACGTCGGGGTCCTGGCGCATCAGCGCGCGCAGGCCCTCGGCGAAGTCGAAGTCGAGCTGCGGCTGCACCTGGGTCTGGTTGAAGGCCGGCTCGATCATCTCGATCGGGTCTTCGATGGTGCTGACGTTGAGCGCCTCGGTGGCCACGCGCTTGAGCGTGGAGTACAGCGTGGTGGTCTTGCCCGAGCCGGTCGGCCCGGTGACCAGGACCACGCCGTGCGGCTGGCGCACCAGTGCCTCCCAGCGCGTGGCGTCGTGCGGCGAGAAGCCCAGCGCGTCCAGGTCCTTGACGGCGGTGTCGGGATCGAAGATGCGCATCACCATCTTCTCGCCGAAGGCCGTGGGCAGCGTCGACAGGCGCATCTCGACCTCGTCGCCCCTCGGGTTGCGCGTCTTGATGCGGCCGTCCTGCGGGCGGCGCTTTTCCACCACGTCCATGCGGCCCAGCAGCTTCACGCGCGCGACCACGGCGTTCATGACGCCCATGGGCATCTGGTAGACCGGGTGCAGCACGCCATCGATGCGGAAGCGGATGACGCCCTGCTCGCGCCGCGGCTCCAGGTGGATGTCGCTGGCGCGCTGGTTGAAGGCGTACTGCCACAGCCAGTCCACCAGCTGCACCACGCCCTGGTCGTTGGCGTCCAGCGTCTTGCTGGATTTGCCGAGCTCGACGAGCTGCTCGAAGCTGGCCAGGCCCGCGCTGCCGCCGGCCTTCTGCGCCGCGCGTACCGACCTGGCCAGCGCGAAGAACTCGGCCGTGTAGCGCTGGATGTCCAGCGGGTTGGCCACCACGCGGCGCACGCTGCGGCGCGACTGGCGCTCGACCTCGGGCACCCAGTCGCTGACGAAGGGTTCGGCCGTCGCCACCACCACCACGCTCGCGCCGACCTGCAGCGGCAGCACCTTGTGGCGCTCGGCGTAGACGGCACTCATGGTGTCGGCCACCTTGCCCACGTCCACCTTGAGCGGGTCGATGCGCTGATAGGGCAGGCCGGCACGGCCGGCAAGCCACTCGGCCAGCATCTCGATGTCCAGCGGCTTGCCGTCGCGCGCGCGCGCCATGGCCACGCTGGCCAGCCGCACCAGCGCCGGCTGCGCGCTTTCGGCCTGGGCGCAGCGCGCCACGGTGCGGCGGTGTTCGTCGGCGGAGATCACCCCGTCGGTGACCAGCCAGTCGACCAGCAGGCGCCAGGTCAGCGGGCCGACGTAGGGCACCGTCATGGCGCGGTAGCGCCGAACACGCGCAGCCACTTGCGCGCCGGCAGGCCCCAGCGCGATTCGATGTCGGCCGCGCGGGCCAGCAGGTCGGCGCGCTCGGGCCGACTGGCCTCGCGCTGGGCCAGCACCACGGTGTTGCCCTCGCGCGTGGGCCGGAAGGCCCAGACCGCACGCTCGCCGAAGGCCTCGGCGATGCGCGCCAGGCTGGCCTCGTAGCTCGAGGAGCGGCCGAACAGGTTGACCGTCATGGCGCCCTCCTCGGTCAGCAGACGGCGGCAGTCGGCATAAAAATCGGCACTGTCCAGCACGGGCGAGGCCGCCTCCTGGTCGTACAGGTCGACCTGCAGCGCGTCGACGGTGCCGTGCAGCGTGGCGTCCAGCACGGCCAGGCCCGCGTCGGCCAGGCGCACCTGCAGCCGCGCATCGTCGGGCGGCAGCTTGAACCAGCCGCGGCAGGCGGCGATCACCTGCGGGTTCAGCTCGATCACGGTGGTGCGCATGCGCAGCTTCTTGTGGCAGAACTTGGTCAACGCGCCGGCCCCCAGGCCCAGCTGCATGGCGTGGCGCTTGGTGATGCCCTCGGCGGGCACGAACAGCAGCCAGGCCATCATGCGCTGCACGTACTCCAGCTCGATGTCGTAGGGCTTGTCGATCAGCATCGAGCCCTGCACCCATTCGGTGCCAAGGTGCAGCGTGCGCACCACGCCGTCGTCGGCGAACTGCACCTCGGGCAGCGCCGGCTTGGCGCTGCGGGCCGTGGTGGATTTAGCGGCTTTTTTCATCGGCCACGATTGTGGCCTGCGCCGGCGGCCCTGCCTGCAACAGCGCACGCAGGCGCGGCAGGGCCGCGAGCGCATTGGCAGTGGTCGCCGCCTCGATGTCGGCCAGCGGCAGGCCGCGCAGCGCCACCAGCGTCTCGGCGATGCGCGGCAGCTCGGCCGGCGTGTTCAGTCCCTGGGGCCGGCCGGCCGCCCGCTCGGACTGGCGCACGTAGAGCCATTGCGGCGCAATGTCGGGCGCGTCGGTCTCCAGGACGATGGCCTCCAGCGGCAGCCCGGTGGCCAGCTGGCGCAGCTGGCGTGCGGTGTCGAAGGTCATCGCACCGCCGAAGCCCAGCTTGAGGCCCTGGGCCAACACGGCCTGGGCCTGTTGCCCGCTGCCGTTGAAGGCATGGGCGATGCCGTTCCAGTGCGTGCCTGCACCGATCTCGCGCAGCTGGCGCAGCACCTGGTCGACGCTGCGCCGCGTGTGCACGATGACGGGCAGGCCGTGGCGCCGCGCCAGCTGCAGCTGCCGGCGAAAGAAATGCAGCTGGCGCGCACGCATGGCGGGCTCGGCCAGCCCGGGCACGAAGAAGTCCAGCCCGATCTCGCCCACCGCCACGAGCCGCGGGTCGCCGGCATGTGCGGCCAGGGCCGCGTCCAGCCGGTCCAGGTCGCCATCGTCGGCCCGCGGCACGAACAGCGGGTGGATGCCCAGGGCGTAGGCGTCGCCGGTGCGGTGGGCGAATGCACGCACGGTGTCGAAATCGAACACACCGACCGCCGGCAGCACGCACAGGGCCACGCCGCGCCCGGCCGCCTGCGCGCGCGCGGCCAGCGCCAGCGCGTGGTCCGGGCCGAACTCCGGCGCATCGAGATGGCAGTGGGTGTCGATCCAGGGCATGGGGCCACTGTAGCGCGCGGCCCCGGCCGCATCGCCGTACGTCGATTGGGGGATGCCGTCCGGCCGGGGATGCGCCCAGGAATGAACCGTGGTACTGTATTTGCGTAGATCCGCAACGTCCCATCACAGGTGAACACCGATGCGTAGGCCGGCTCTTTACAGCAGTGCATCCCGTGCCCGACCCGAGCCGCCGGATGCCGACGCTGCCCCCTCTTCCCCCCAGCCCACTGACGCAGCGCCCGCGGCATCCGCGGCGCCGCCCCCTGCGCGCAGGCGCTGGTGGAGCGATCCGCGCCTGCTGTGGGCCACCATCGTGCTGCTGGCCGCGGCCGCGCTGGGCGCGGGCACGATCGCGCTGCGTCCCGGTGCCCGCGCGCTGACCCAGAAGGACATCGACGCCGCCGTGCTGCGCACGCTGGAGACCAATGTGCTGCCCTCGCCGGCCGCTAAGGCCTACGCGGCCATCATTCCCTCGGTCGTGCGCGTGATGGGCTTCGTCAAGAGCAAGGACGGCAAGGAGGAGGTGGAGCAAGGCGTGGGCACCGGCGTGGTCATCGTCGACAAGGGCATCATCCTGACCAACCTGCACGTGGTCTCCGGCGCGCAGACCATCAAGGTCACCTTCTCCGACGGCATGGAGAGCACCGCCAGCGTGACCGGCACCCAGCCCGAGAACGACCTGGCCGTGCTGCAGGCCCACAAGATCCCCGACGACATGATCGCCGCGACCATGCGCTCCACCGCCGACCTGACGCCCGGCGACCAGGTGGTGGCCGTCGGCTTTCCTTTCGGCATCGGCCCTTCCACCTCGGCCGGCGTGGTCTCCGGCCTGGGCCGCTCGTTCCGCTCGCCCGAGGGCAAGCACGTGCTGACCAACCTGATCCAGTTCGACGCCGCGGCCAATCCCGGGAACTCCGGCGGCCCGCTGGTGACCATGGACGGGCAGGTCGTCGGCATCGTCACCGCCATCCTGAACCCTTCGCAGCAGCGCACCTTCGTCGGCATCGGTTTCGCCGTGCCGATCGAGAACGCCGCTTCGGCCGTGGGCCTGCACCCCTTCTGACCATCCCGAGGATCCTTCATGAGCGACGCCAGCACCCAGAGCCTTGATACCGCCCAGCTGATGGAGCAGATCCTCTACGAGGTCAAGCGCGTCGTCGTCGGGCAGGACCGCTTCCTCGAGCGCGTGATGGTGGCGATGCTGGCGCAGGGCCACCTGCTCGTGGAGGGCGTGCCGGGGCTGGCCAAGACGCTGACGGTCAAGACGCTGGCCGAGACGATCCAGGGCCAGTTCAAGCGCATCCAGTTCACGCCCGACCTGGTGCCGGCCGACCTGGTCGGCACCCGCATCTACAACCAGAAGACCGGCGACTTCGCCACCGCGCTGGGCCCGGTGTTCACCAACCTGCTGCTGGCCGACGAGATCAACCGCGCGCCGGCCAAGGTGCAGAGCGCATTGCTGGAGGTCATGCAGGAGCGCCAGGTCACCATCGCCGGCGAGACGCACCGCGTGCCCAAGCCCTTCCTCGTCATGGCGACGCAGAACCCGATCGAGACCGAAGGCACCTACCCCCTGCCCGAGGCCCAGGTCGACCGCTTCATGATGAAGGTGCTGGTCGACTACCCGACCGACGAGGAAGAGTTCGTGATCGTCACGCGCGTGACCGGCCCGGCCGTGCAGGTCGCGCCCGTGGCCACGGTCGAGCAGCTGGCGGCGCTGCAGAAGGAATGCCGGCGCATCTATGTCGATCCCTCGCTGATCCAGTACGCCGTCAAGCTGGTCTCGGCCACGCGCAAGCCCGAGGCGCACGGGCTCAAGGAGCTGTCGCGCTTCATCACCTTCGGCGCCAGCCCGCGCGCCACCATCAACCTGACCGAAGGCGCGCGCGCCCTGGCCATGCTGCGCGGGCGCAGCTACGCGCTGCCCGAGGACATGAGCGACCTCGTGCCCGACGTGCTGCGCCACCGCGTGGCGCTGTCGTACGAGGCGCTGTCCGAGGGCATCACCGCCGACGCGCTGGTCGGCAAGATCATGGCCCGCGTTCCGGCGCCGCCCAAGCCCCTGGAACATGAAAAGCTCGCCGCCTGAAGCCAAGGTCGCGCCGGCCGCGCAGGCCGAGCACCTGCTGCGCCGGCTCGAGTGGACGGTGCTGCGCCGGCTCGACGGCCTGCTGCAGGGCGACTACCGCACGCTGATGCGCGGCACCGGCATGGATCTGGCGGACCTGCGCGAGTACCAGCACCACGACGACGTGCGCCACATCGACTGGAACGTCACGGCCCGGCTGCAGCAGCCCCATGTGCGCGTGTTCACCGAAGACCGCGAGATGGCCGCCTGGTTCCTGCTCGACCTGTCGCCCTCGGTCGACTTCGGTTCGGGCGAGCAGAAGAAGCGCGAGGTGTCGGCAGCCTTCGTGGCCGTGCTCGCGCGGCTGCTCACGCGCCACGGCAACCGGGTCGGGGCGATGCTGTACGGCGCCGGGCTCGACCAGGTGCTGCAGCCGCGCGCCAGCCGCCTGCATGTGCTGGACCTGTTGCACCGCATGTTGCCGGCGGGCTCGGACGGTGGCCAGCCGACCGAGCCCGGCCGCGTGACGCACCTGCACGAGCTGCTGCAGGCGGCCGGCGGGCTCATGCGCCGGCGTTCCACCGTGTTCGTGGTCTCGGACTTCATCAGCGCGCCGGGCTGGGAGAAGCCTCTGGCCCAGCTCGCCCAGCGCCATGAGGTGCTGGCCGTGCGCCTGCTCGACCCGCTGGAGCTGGAGCTGCCCGACCTGGGCCTGATCCCGATCCGCGACGCCGAGACCGGCGAGCAGTTGCTGGTCGACACCTCCGATGCCGGCTTTCGCAAGCGCTTCGCGCGCATCGCCGCGCAGCGCGAGGCCGAACTGCGCCAGGCGCTGGGCGAGGCCGGCGTGGACACGCTGGAACTGTCCACAGACGACGACCTGGCCGCCGCCATCCTGCGCTTTGCCGAACTGCGCCGCCGGCGCAGCCGCCTGTCCGGCGCCGGCGGCGGCCTTCCCACCCATCTGCGGCCCGTCCTGGCCGCGTGATCCCGTTCCAGCACCGAGGAGAACGCCCATGAACTTCCTCTGGCCCCAGTTCCTCTGGCTGCTGCTGCTGGCACCGCTGCTGGTGCTGCTGTACATCTGGCTGCTGCGCCGGCGCAAGAAGACAGCGCTGCGCTATGCCAGCCTGTCCATCGTGCGCGAGGCCATGGGCGTGCGCCAGGGCTTCAAGCGCCACCTGCCGCCCGTGCTGTTCCTGCTGGCCCTGTGCGCGCTGATCGTGGCAGCCTCGCGGCCCATGGCCGTGATCAGCCTGCCCTCGCAGCAGGAAACCATCATCCTGGCCATGGACGTGTCGGGCAGCATGCGCGCCACCGACGTGCAGCCGAACCGGCTGGTGGCGGCACAGAACGCGGCCAAGGCCTTCATCGCCGACCTGCCGCGCCATGTGCGCGTGGGCATCGTCGCCTTTGCCGGCACCGCACAGGTGGTGCAGCCGGCCACGCTGTCGCGCGAGGACCTGGTGGTGGCCATCGACAAGTTCCAG
The DNA here is from genome assembly GCF_001422445.1 of Pseudorhodoferax sp. Leaf274. Lineage (GTDB taxonomy): Bacteria > Pseudomonadota > Gammaproteobacteria > Burkholderiales > Burkholderiaceae_C > Pseudorhodoferax. The sequence continues at coordinate 259,174 of NZ_LMNA01000012.1, read as the reverse complement.
CTGCAGCGCGCCACGGCCATCGGCAGCGCCATCGTGGTGTCGCTGGCCGAACTGTTTCCCGACGCCGGCATCGACGTGGGCGCCATGACCTACGGCCGCGAGCGCCCGCGCGGCGTGCCCCTGGACAAGGACATCGCAGCCAAGGGCGAGGTCAAGGAGTTCACGCCGGTGGCGCCCGGCTCCTACGATTCGGCCGCCATCATCCTGCTCACCGACGGCCAGCGCACCACGGGCGTGGACACGCTGGAGGCCGCCAAGATGGCCGCCGACCGCGGTGTGCGCGTCTACACCGTGGGCATCGGCACGGTGGACGGCGAGACCATCGGCTTCGAGGGCTGGTCCATGCGCGTGCGGCTGGACGAGGAGACGCTCAAGGCCGTGGCCACGCGCACCCAGGCCGAATACTTCTACGCCGGCTCGGCCGAGAACCTGCGCAAGGTCTACCAGACGCTGAGCTCGCGCTTGACGGTGGAGAAGAAGGAAACCGAGATCTCGGCCCTGCTGGCGCTGGCCGGCGCCTTGCTGGCGCTGGTGTCGGCCGGCCTCTCGCTGGCCTGGTTCAACCGGGTTCTTTGACGCCGCGCTGCGCCTCCACGCGGCGCACCCAGCGCCTGGCGGCGACGCCTGCGCAGACGATGAACAGCAGCGTTCCCGCGATCAAGGCATAGGTCAGCGGACCCGGGTTGCGCAACGCGGCCACGATCTGGTCCACGAAGAACGCCATCACCAGCGTGCCCGGCGCCATGCCGATCAGGGTGCCCAGCAGCATGTGGCGCAGGCTGATGTGCGAGGCGCCGGCCACCATGTTGATGATGGCGAACGGCGCCACCGGCACCATGCGGATGGCGACCACGGCCAGCAGGCCATGGTCGGCCAGGCGCTGGCTGACCGCGTTCACGCGCGGGCCGCCCAGGCGCTGCACCGCCTCGCGGCCCAGCAGCGCACCCAGGCCGTGGCTGGCGGCGGCTCCGAGCAGCGCGCCGGCCATGCAGGTCAGGAAACCGGTCCAGGGCCCGAAAGCCACCAGCGTCACCAGCGTCAGGAAGGTCAGTGGCACGGCCAGCACCAGTGCCAGGCTCAGGCCGGCGACGGCGGCGACGGGGCCGAAGGCCTGCCCCAGCGCCTGCAGGCCGTGCACGATGCGGTCCACGTCGAGCCATTCGCGCATCGGCGACCAGGTCCATGCCGCGGCCAGCCCGAGCAGCACGGCCAGCGCCAGCACCAGGCCCCACAGCCGGCCGCGCAGTCCGGAAGCCGCGGTCACTGCGGCACCCTTCGGCCTGCGGCCTGTCCCGCCAAGCGGGAGCGAGCTTGCTTGGGGCGGCCCGGCGCCGCGCTCACTGGAGCACCCTTCGGCCTGCGGCCTGTCCCGCCGAGCGGGAGCGAGCTTGCTTGGGGCGGCCCGGCGCCGCGCTCATGCGCGCGGCTCCATGCGTGCGCGCAGCGCGGCGGCAAGTTCGGCCACATGCCGCTCGTCGAACATGGTGCCGTGCATGCCGGCGATCTCCACCTCCTGCAGGTGGTGGCCCATGAGCCGGCGCCAGGGCTTGAACAGCCAGCGGTCCCAGGTGCGCAGGCCGGAGGTGCGCACCAGCAGCGTCGGCCCGTCGTAGGCCACCGGTTTGTAGCCACGCAGCGCCATGACCTGGCTGACGAGGCCGGGGTCGTTGAACATGGCGTCGAGCCGGCGGCCGTTCATGGTCAGGTCCTGGATATGGAAGTGCCGCACCATCCAGCCTGCGGCGCGCCAGGCCCGGGTGCCCCCCAGCACCGAGCTCGGGTAGGTGGTGTCCAGCAGCACCAGGCCGCGCACCGGCCAGCCGCGTTCGCGCAGCAGCCGTGCGGTCTCCAGCGCCGCCATGCCGGCCACCGAGAAGCCGGCCACCCAGCCGCCGTCGAACCCCTCGGCCAGCGACTGCGCCTGGATGCGGTCCGCGTACATCGCGGCGAGTTCGGCGATGGTCTTGACCGGCTCGCCGGGCGGGGGCTGCAGCATGTACAAGCTGCAGGCCTCGCCCAGTGCCGGCCCCAGGTTCTGCAGCCGCAGCAGATCGCCGTGGCCGGACGCCGCCAGGTACAGCGGCACGCGGCCCGTGCCGCCCAGCGGCAGCAGCAGCCCCGGCGTGGCGCTGTGCTGCTGCAGCGCTGCCGACAGGCTTTCGACGGTCGGGTGCTCGGTGATCAGGTACAGCGGCACCTGCCGGCCCAGCAGCTTCTCCAGCCCGCTCATCATGTTGACAGCCGCGAGCGAATCGCCGCCCAGGTCGAAGAAGTTGTCCTGAACGCCCAGCGTGGGCACCTTGAGCACGTCCTTCCAGAGCGCCAGCAGCGCCCTCTCGGTGTCGTTCAGGGGCGCGCGCGAGGCGCCGCCGGGCTGTGCCACCGGGTCCGGCAGCTGCTTGTAGTCGATCTTGCCGGTGCTGCTGGACGGCAACTCGGGCATCAGGGTGATGCTGGCCGGCAGCATGTAGTCGGGCAGGCGCGCGCGCAGCAGCGCGTGCAGGCGCTCGGCGCTCTGGCCCGGCGCCTGCACCCAGGCATGGATGGCGGGCTTGTCGCGCAGTTCGCGCAGCGCGGCGGCGGCCTGCACCACGCCGTCGATGGCCAGCAGCGCGGATTCGATCTCGCCCAGCTCGATGCGGTAGCCGCGCAGCTTGACCTGGCGGTCCAGCCGGCCGACGAAGTGCAGATGGCCGTCGCTGCCCAGCCAGCCCCGGTCGCCGGTGCGGTACATGCGCTCGCCGGGATGGAAGGGGTCGGCCACGAACGCCAGCAGGTCCAGCTCCGGCCGGTGCAGGTAGCCGCGCGCCACGGCCGCGCCGCCGATGAAGATCTCGCCGGCCACGCCCAGCGGCAGCGGGCGCAGGCCGGCGTCCAGCACGTAGATGCGGGTGTCGTCGATGGGCCGGCCGATCGGCAGCGCCGCATGGCTGCGCTGGGCCTCGCACTCCCAGGCGGTGGCGAAGATGGTGGCCTCGGTCGGCCCGTAGACGTTGAACAGGCGCCCGCCGGTGACGCTGATGAAGCGGCTGGCCAGTTCGGGCGGCAGCACCTCGCCGCCGCAGCAGGCCACGCGCAGCTTCAGGCCGCTGCGGCCGGCCGCGGCGTCGAGGAAGCGCACCAGCGTGGACGGCACGAAGGCCATGAAGGTCACGCCGTGGCGCAGTGCGAATTCGGCCAGCATCTCGGGCAGCAGCCGCCCCGGCGGCGGCAGCGCCACGCTGGCGCCGTGGATCAGCGGCAGCAGCAGCTCGATCAGCGAGGGATCGAAGGTGGCCTGCGTGCCCTGGCCCGACCGGTCGCGCGCATCCACCGCCCAGGCGCGCGACAGCCACATGAGCCGGCGCGACAGCATGCCGTGCTCGATGGTGACGCCCTTGGGCCGCCCGGTGGAGCCGGAGGTGAACAGCACATAGGCCATGTCCGAGGCGGCTGGCCGGCGCGGCGGCAGGTCGGTGGCGTTGGCGTCGAACACCTCGTCGCCCAGCGGGTCCAGCACCAGGGTGTTGCCGTGCAGGCCGCCCAGGCGCTCGGCATGGCGCGGCTGGACCACCAGCAGCGCCGCCCCGCTCTCCTGCAGGATGGCGCCCAGGCGGGCCAGCGGTGCGTCCACGTCCAGCGGCAGGAAGGCGGCACCGGCCTTGGCGATGGCCAGCAGCGTGACCACCAGTTCCGGCGAACGCTCCAGCGCCATGGCGACGACGACATCGCGCCCGGCGCCCAGCTCCAGCAGCTTGCGGGCGAGCCGGTTGGCGTGCCGGTCCAGCGCCAGGTAGTCCATGGCGCCACCGTCCCACACCAGCGCCACCGCCTCGGGCCGCAGCGCGGCCTGGTACTCGAACAGGTTGACGAAGGGCAGCACCACCTGGTGCCAGGCCACGTCCTTGTGCTGGCCGGAGACCACGTGCCAGCGCTCCTCCGGCGGCAGCAGCTCGATGCTGTCGACGGTGCCGTCGGGCGGGGTGTCCATGATGGCCTCGACCAGGTGCCACAGCCGCCGGCCCAGCAGCTCGGTCTCGCCGGACGAGAAGCAGGCAGCGCTGGCTTCCAGTGCCAGTTCGACGTCCTGGGTCGGGTGGAACTCGCAGACCGTCACGCCCAGCGGAAACCGGGCCACGCCCGAGAACAGCTGGCGCGACTCGACCAGTTGGGCCGCGCCGAAGGACACGGCATAGTCCTGCCGCTCGAACGAGAGCAGCACGTCGAACAGCCCGTCGCGGTTGGCGCGGATCATCTGCAGCTCGCGCCCCAGTTCGCTGATCGGGTAGCGCGGGTGGCGCAGCGCCGCGCGCATGGAGGCGCCCACGCTGGCGATCAGCTCGCCCACCTGCATCTGCGGCGTGATCTGGATGCGGATCGGCACCACGCCGACGAACATGCCCAGCGTGTCGGTGTAGCGGCGCCCGCCGCGGTTCAGGCTGGGCACGCCGACGATCACGTCGCTGCGCTCGCAGATCCGCGCGAAGTACAGCACCAGCGCGGCCAGCACCAGGTTGAACACGGTCTGGCCCTGCTCTGTCGCGTGGCGCCGCAGGCGTTCGTAGTCGGCCCGCGGCACCCGGTGGAAGGCCAGGCTGGCCGGCGGCAGCGTGTCGGGCCGCGCCTGGCTGAAGCGCCTCTCGATCAGCGGCGTGGGCAGCTCCGGGATGCGCTCGCGCCAGTAGCGCTTGTCGCGCTCGAAACCCTCGGAGCCGCGGTAGGCATTGGATTCGGCGATGAAGGCGCTGTAGTGCGGCACGGACGAAGCCGGCGGGGGCTCGCCGGCCAGCAGCGCGTTGTGGATCTCGGCCCAGCGGCGCATGACCTGCGAAGTGCCCCAGCCGTCCATGACCAGGTGGTGGAACTGGATCGTCAGCCCATGCAGCTGGTCGGACGCGCGCAGCAGGGCAAAGCGCCAGGGCGAGCGGCCGTCCAGCACGAAGGGCTCGGTCATGCGCTGCTGCCACCAGCGGCGCATGGCCTCCTTCGGGTCCTCGGCGTCGCCCAGGTCCACCACCTCCAGCGCCGGCTCCTCGGTCGGCGGCAGCAGGTGCTGGCGGCCGTCGGGCAGCGGCGCCAGGCGCAGGGCCTCGTTCTCGGCGACCAGGCGCGCCAGGGCGCGGCGGAACACCGTCAGGTCGAGCAGGCCGACCAGGAAGGCGCCGCCGCCGATGTTCAGGTGGGCGCTGCCGGGCCAGGCCCGCTGGTCCAGCCAGACTTCGCGCTGGCTCAGCGAGAGCGCCAGCCCTTCGCGGCGTTCGGCTTCGGCCGACGGGTCGGCATCGATTACGGTCGTGTCCATTGCGCAATCCTCTCCACCGCATACCGGTAACCTGCCTCGACGATCTCCGGCGCGCGCTTGTGGTCCATCATGGAGTACTCGGCCACGGGCGGCTCCAGGTAGTGGTCGGCCTGCGCCACGGTCGCGGCGCGCTTGTGCAGGCCGCCGATGTGGCCGGCCCGGTACAGGATCTCCATGATGCCGGGCTGGGTGGCCTTGCGCGCCAGCATGCCCTTGAGCGCGCTGCGGCGCGACAGCCGCGCCAGGTCGTGCGCCACGGCCAGGTCTTCCTGCACGTCCACGTCGATGGCGATGATGGTGCCGTTGCCGCGCCGGCGTTCCAGCGGCGTGCCCAGGCGCATGCGCATGGCGTCGACGGGCACGTTCTCCAGGATGGCGCCGTCCACCAGCAGGTCGCCCTTGTGCAGCACCGGTGGGAACAGCCCGGCCGGCGAATTGCTGGCCAGCACCGCCTTCCACAGCGGACCGGTGTCCTGCACCGTGGTGTGGCCCTTGGACAGGTTGCAGGCGGCCGCGAAGAACGGCCGCCACAGGCTGTCGACGCTGCGCTCGCCGAACATCCTGCGCAGGTCGCGCTCGACCCGGAACCCGGACACCAGCGAGATCAGCGGCAGGGTCAGGCGCTCGCCACCGGCCGCGAAAGCCTGGGTGTTGCGCATGATGTCGTCCAGCGGCACGTCGCAGGCGTACTGCGCGCCAACCAGCGCGCCCATGCTGTTGCCGCCCACCATGTCGATCGGGATGCCGGCCTCGTGCAGCGCACGCAGGATGCCCAGGTGGGCGTAGCCACGCGCACCGCCGCCGCCCAGCACCACGCCGACGGCGGTTCCGGTCAGGAAGCGCGCGAGGCGGGCGAAGTCCTCGACATGCTCGGCGCGCAGCGGGTAGACGCGTTCGCAGGCCCGGCCCGCGAGCCAGCGCCGCACCGCGTGCGGCGCCTGCGCATCGGCAGCGTGCATGACGACCAGGTGCTTGCGCTTGAGCGCGTAGCCCGGCTCGCGCGCCAGTTGCTGCTCCAGGTCGCCGACCGCCAGCGGCCCGTCCGACCGGGCCACGTAGATCACCTGGTCGGCCTGGCGGAAGGCGCGCCGCGTCCAGTCCGTGGCCTGCGCCTCGGCTTCGTAGACCAGGTGGTCGAACTGCTCGTCGAGCGCATCGCTGCGGCCTTCGTCCCCGGTGCCCTGCTCCGGCGCCAGATGGCGCGCCCGCCCGCTCTTGGCGAAGGCTGCGGTCAGCGCGCGAGCCACCGCGCCGGCCGGCACATCCGGATGCAGCGGCACCACCACGAAGGATTGGGCGAAGCCCCGCTGCGCGACCTGCGCGCCATGGCGCAGGTGGTTGTAGATCGCCTGGGAGAAGACGCGGTTCACGGCCAGGGGCCGCAGCTGGAGCAGCGCCTCGAAGTCGCTGCTGTGCAGCACGGCCAGTGTGGAATCGCGCACCGCCGTCACGTCGGCCGTGCGCGGCTGCTGCAGGATCATGCCGGTCTCGCCGACACCTTCGCCCACGCTGATCTCGTTGTAGAGCAGCAGGCTGCCGTCGGGGTTGGTGCGCGAAACCCGCAGGCGGCCGCTCAGCAGGATCAGCATGCTGTCCGACGGCGCGCCCTCGCGCAGCACCTGGTGGCCGCCGGGAACATCCTGCCGCACCAGGAAGCGCGCCAGGTCGTGCAGCACCTCCTCGTCGAGCTGGCCGAAGATGCGGCTGCCCCGCAGCACCTGCAAGGCACGCGCCTGGAACCTCTCTGCTGCGACCATGCGAAGGAACCCCTTCCTGCGAAGCGCATGCGAACGGAACGGGTACCGATCGGTCGATGCGCCAGTACACACTCCTGCACCCGCGCACAACGATAACAAATTCATCCGCTCTTTGGCTTGAAAAGTGCGCGGTTTATCACGCACTTCTCCACCGTTACACGTACGTCAATGCTTTAGCACGCAGAAGAGAACAGATCGACGCGATCGGTGATGACGGTGTGATCGCCAAGTGCGCGCAAGCGCTGCGCCTCGGCCACGTCGTTGACGGTGTAGCTGGCCGCCCGCAGCCCCAGGCCCCGCGCCTGCTGCACCAGGTGGGCGGTCCACAGGCTGTGACGGCAGACCAGCACCTGGCAGCCCAGGCGCCCGGCCGCCTGGTCCCAGCCGGGCGACAGTTCGTCCAGCAGCAAGCCGCGCGGCAGTGCCGGCTGGGCGGCCTGGGCAGCCTCCAGCGCAGCCGGCTGAAACGAGGTCAGCAGCGGCGGCACGGGCTGGCCGGCCCACAGCACCGCCGCGGCATCGGCCACGGCCGCACCGGTGGCGGCTTCCGAGCCCGGCGTGGGCTTGATCTCGATGTTGAGCAGCAGGCCGCTGGCCTGGCAGAAGCGGGCCACGCCGGCCAGCGTGGCCAACGGCTCGCCGGCGTAGGCGCGCGAGTGCCAGCTGCCGGCATCCAGCCGCGAGAGTTCGTCCCAGGGTTTGTCGCCCGCCGTGCCCTGGCCGTTGGTCGTGCGCTCCAGCGTGGCGTCGTGCAGCAGGAAGGGCACGCCGTCGGCGCTGAGCTTCACATCGCACTCGAACATGCGGTAGCCGTGGGCGGCGCCCAGGCGGAAAGCCGCCAGGGTGTTCTCGGGTGCCAGCTTGCCGGCACCGCGGTGGGCCACCCAGGCGGGGTAAGGCCAGCGGCCGGCCGTCACAGCCGCTGCCGGGTTTCGGCGTCGAACCAGTGCAGTTGCGCGGCCGGCACGCCCACGGCCACGGTGTCGCCGATGCGCGGCGCCTCCAGCATGGCGTCCTGGCGCACGGTGAACAGGCTCTGGCCGACGCGGCCGTAGACCAGGCGCTCGGCGCCCAGCATCTCGACCGCCTCGACCACGAGGTGCCAGGCACCGTCGGTGCGCAACTCGGCATGTTCGGGACGCAGGCCCAGCACCAGCGCACCGTCGCGCGGCGCGGCCAGCGGCAGCGCCAGGCGCTGCTCGCCGACGACGAAACGCGTGCCCTCGGCCCGGCCTTCGATGAGGTTCATCGGGGGCGAGCCGATGAAGCTGGCCACGAAGGTGGTGGCCGGCCGGTGGTAGACCTCTTCGGGCGTGCCGAACTGCTCCATGCGGCCGGCGTTCATGACCATCATGCGCTGGGCCAATGTCATGGCCTCGACCTGGTCGTGCGTGACGAACAGCGAGGTGATGCCGAGCTCGTTGTGCAGCTTCTGGATCTCCAGCCGGGTCTGCGCGCGCAGCTTGGCGTCCAGGTTGGACAGCGGCTCGTCGAACAGGAAGACCTGGGGCTGGCGCACGATGGCGCGGCCCATGGCCACGCGCTGGCGCTGGCCGCCCGAGAGCTGGCGCGGCTTGCGGTCGAGCAGGTGCGTGAGCTCCAGGATCTTGGCGGCCTTGTCCACGCGCTGGCGGATCTCTTCCTTGGGCACCTTGGCGATCTTCAGGCCATAGGCCATGTTCTCGAAGTTCGTCATGTGCGGGTACAGCGCGTAGTTCTGGAACACCATGGCGATGTCGCGCTCGGCCGGTTCCACATCGTTCACCACGCGCGGGCCGATGGCGATCTCGCCCTCGCTGACCTCCTCCAGCCCGGCCACCATGCGCAGCAGTGTGGACTTGCCGCAGCCCGAGGGACCGACGATGACGACGAACTCGCCATCCTTGATCTCGGCATCGACGCCATGGATGACCTGCAGCGCCTTGGCGCCGTGGCCGTAGCGCTTGATGAGCTTGCGGATGGAAATGGAGGCCATGTGTGCTTGCTTACTTCTCGGTATCGACCAGGCCCTTGACGAACCACTTCTGCATCAGCACCACGACCAGGGCCGGCGGCAGCATCGCCAGGATGGCCGTGGCCATGATGATGTTCCAGTCGGTGGCGGAGTCGCCGCTGGCGATCATGCGCTTGATGCCGATGACGATGGGGTACATGTCCTCGGTGGTCGTGGCCAGGAGCGGCCACAGGTACTGGTTCCAGCCGTAGATGAACTGGATCACGAACAGTGCCGCGATGGAGGTCTGCGAGAGCGGCACCAGCACGTCCTTGAAGAAGCGCATGGGCCCCGCGCCATCGATGCGCGCCGCCTCCACGAGTTCGTCGGGCACGGTCAGGAAGAACTGGCGGAACAGGAAGGTGGCCGTGGCCGAGGCGATCAGCGGCACCGTGAGCCCGGCATAGGTGTTGAGCATGCCCAGGTCCGACAGCACCTTGTAGGTGGGCAGGATACGCACCTCCACCGGCAGCATCAGCGTGATGAAGATCATCCAGAAGACCAGCTTCTTGAACGGGAAGCGGAAGTAGACGATGGCAAACGCCGACAGCAGCGAGATCGAGATCTTGCCGAGGCTGATGACCAGCGCCGTGACGAGGCTGACCCACATCATGCGGCCCACCGGCGCGGCCGAGCCCTGGGTGGATCCGGTGCCGGTCAGCGCCGCGGTGTAGTTCTCCACCATGTGCGCGCCGGGCGTGATCGGCATCGGCACCTGCACGATCTCGTCGCGCGTGTGCGTGGAGGCGACGAACGCCAGGTAGATCGGGAAGGCGACGATGAGGATGCCCAGCACCAGGACCAGGTGCGAGAGCAGCGTCAGCAGGGGGCGGCGTTCGACCATGTCAGTGCCGCCCGGCCGCCCGAAGGCGCTGACGCGCCCCCTTGGGGGGCAGCGATACGCGAAGCGATGAGCGTGGGGGCCACATGCTAGTAGTTCACTTTCTTCTCGACATAGCGGAACTGGATCACCGTGAGGACCACGACGATGCCCATCAGCACCACCGACTGCGCAGCGGAGCCGCCCAGGTCCAGCGCCTTGAAGCCGTCGTGCCAGACCTTGTAGACCAGGATGGAGGTGTCGCGCCCGGGGCCGCCCTCGGTCGTGGCGTGCACGATCGCGAAGGTGTCGAAGAAGGCATAGACCACGTTGATGACCAGCAGGAAGAACGTGGTGGGCGACAGCAGCGGCAGCTGGATGCTCAGGAAGCGGCGCACCGGCCCTGCCCCGTCGATGGCGGCGGCCTCGATCAGCGCCTTGGGAATGGACTGCAGGCCCGCCAGGAAGAACAGGAAGTTGTAGGAGATCTGCTTCCAGACCGCGGCCACCACGATCAGCGTGAGCGCATGGCCGGAGTTGAGCAGGTGGTTCCAGTCATAGCCCAGCCCGCGCAGCCCATAGGCCACGATGCCGATGCTGGGCGAGAACATGAACACCCACAGCACGCCGGCGACGGCAGGCGCCACGGCGTAGGGAATGATCAGGAAGGTCTTGTAGACCAGGGAGCCGCGCAGGATGCGGTCGGCGAACACGGCCAGCACGAGCGATACCGCGATGCCCAGGCCCGCCACCAGCGCCGAGAACAGCGCCGTGACCTTGAAGGATTCGAGGTAGGCCTCGTCCTGGAACAGCGCGACGAAGTTGTCCAGGCCGACCCACACCGTGGAGGTGCCGAAGGCGTCCTCGGTCTGCAGCGACTGCACGATGGCCTGGCTGGCCGGCCAGAAGAAGAACACCAGCACGACCGCCATCTGCGGCGCGACCAGCAGCCAGGGCAGCCACGCCGAGCGGAACAGCACGCGTTTTTCCATTGTGGTGATCGTCCTGGATCCGGGTTGCCGCGGCGCCCCCTGCGCCGCGGCGGGCGAGTGTAGCCGCCCGCCAGTGCCTGCCGGCGTGTCAGCCCTTGTTGGCTTTCTGGAAGCGCTCGAGCTGCTCGTTGCCGCGCTTGACGGCGTTGTCCAGCGCCTGCTTGGCGCTTTGCTTGCCGCTCCAGATCTGCTCGGCTTCCTCGTCGACGATGGTGCGGATCTGCAGGAAGTTGCCCAGGCGGATGCCGCGCGACTTGTCGGTGGTCTTGCGGATCATCTGCGTCACGGCCACGTCGGTACCGGGGTTCTGCTTGTAGAAGCCCGACTTCTCGGTCAGCTCGTAGGCGGCCATGGTGACCGGCAGGTAGCCCGTGCGCTTGTGGCTGGCGGACTGCACTTCGGCATTGGACAGGAAGCTGAAGAACGCGGCCACGCCCTTGTATTCGGCCGGCTTCTTGCCGCCGATGGCCCACAGGCTGGCGCCGCCGATCACGGTGTTCTGCGGTGCGCCGGCCACGTCCGGGTAGTACGGCAGCGCGCCGATGCCGTAGGCGAACTTGGCGTCCTTGGCCACGCGCGCATACAGGCCGGAGGAGCCGGTCATCATCGCGCACTCGCCCGAGGGGAACGAGGCGTCGGGGGTGTTGTTGCGGCCCTTGTAGACGAACAGGCCCTGCTGCGACATGTTGGCCAGGTTCTCGAAGTGGCGCACATGCAGCGGCGAGTTGAAGGCCAGGCGCGTGGCCGTGCCGCCGAAGCCGTTGTTGAGCGTGGCGTAGAGCGTGTTGTGCCAGGCCGAGAAGCTCTCCAGCTGCGTCCAGCTGACCCAGCTGGTGGTGAACGGGCACTTGTGGCCGCTGGCCTTGAGCTTGGCCGCGGCGGCCACCACCTCGGGCCAGGTCGTCGGCGCCTTGTTCGGGTCCAGGCCGGCGGCCTTGAAGGCGTCCTTGTTGTAATAGAAGATGGTCGTGGAGCTGTTCAGCGGGAAGCTCAGCATCTGGCCGTTGGGCGCCGTGTAGTAGCCGGCGACGGCGGAGATGTAGGCGTTCTGGTCGAACTTGACGCCCGCCTCCTTCATGATCTCGCCGACCGGCTTGATCACGCCCTTGGACGCCATCATGGTCGCGGTGCCGACCTCGAACACTTGCAGGATGTGCGGCGCGTTGCCGGCGCGGAAGGCGGCGACGCCGGCCGTCAGTGTCTCGTCGTACTGGCCCTTGTAGGTCGGCACGACCTTGTATTCGGTCTGGCTGGCGTTGAACTGCTTGGCCAGGTCGTTGACCCACTCGCCCAGGGGGCCGCTCATGGCATGCCACCACTGGATCTCGGTCTGCGCGTGGGCCGGCAGCGTGAACGCGGCGGCGGCCAGTGCCGCCAGGGCAAAGGTCTTCTTCATGAAAGCTCCGGTAAACAGGAAAGGCGGCAGGCTAGCTGCGCCATGTGACAAAACGATTTAAGCGCAGTGACTGTCATGCGCCCATGCGGGCTTTCCATGGTCCGCGCAGATCGGGACGCTGATTGTTGCGCTGCGGTAACATCCACCCCCGCCTGCGCCGGGCCGGCGGGCTTGAGCACGACCCCCGATGAATGCCCCGAATACATTGAACCAGCTGCTGGCGCCGGCAGAAGACACGCAGCGCCTGCGCGAGATCCCCTACAACTACACCTCTTTCTCCGACCGCGAGATCGTGGTGCGGCTGCTGGGCGCGCGCGCATGGGACCTGGTGCAGACGCTGCGCGGCGAGCGCCGCACGGGCCGCTCCGCCCGCATGCTCTACGAGGTGCTGGGCGACATCTGGGTGGTGCAGCGCAACCCCTACCTGCAGGACGACCTGCTGGACAACCCCAAGCGCCGCGCGCTGCTGGTGCAGGCCCTGCAGCACCGGCTGGCTGCGGCCGAAGAACGCCGAACGCCGCAGTCCGACCCCGGCCGCGATGCGCTGGTCGGCGAGCTGCTGGAGGCCGCGCGCCAGGCCGTGGCCCGGTTCGACGCCGATTTTGCCGAGATCGCCACCCTGCGCCGGCGCGCCCGCCGCACGCTGCAGCGGCTGACGGCCAAGGACAACATCAAGTTCGACGGCATGGCCCGCGTGGCGCATGTGACGGATGCGACCGACTGGCGCGTGGAATACCCGTTCGTCGTGCTGACCCCGGACACCGAGGCCGAGATGGCCGGCATGGTCGCGGCCTGCATCGAGCTGGGCCTGACCATCATCCCGCGCGGCGGCGGCACCGGCTACACCGGCGGCGCGATCCCGCTGACCTGGAAGAGCGCGGTCATCAACACCGAGAAGCTCGAGGCCATGACCGAGGTCGAGCTCGTCGCGCTGCCTGGCGTGGAACAGCCGGTGGCGACGATCTGGACCGGCGCCGGCGTGGTCACCCAGCGCGTGGCCGACGCGGCCGAGCGCGGCGGCTATGTGTTCGCCGTCGACCCGACCTCGGCCGAAGCCTCCTGCATCGGCGGCAACGTGGCCATGAACGCGGGCGGCAAGAAGGCCGTGCTGTGGGGCACGGCGCTGGACAACCTGGCGTCCTGGCGCATGGTCACGCCGCAGGCGCAGTGGCTGGAGGTCACGCGCCTGAACCACAACCTGGGCAAGATCCACGACGTGGAACTGGCCAGCTTCCAGCTGGAGTATTTCGAGGCCGACGGCAAGACCCCCGTGCGCAGCGAGCGCCTGGACATCCCGGGCCGCGTGTTCCGCAAGGAAGGCCTGGGCAAGGACGTGACGGACAAGTTCCTGTCGGGCCTGCCCGGCATTCAGAAGGAAGGCTGCGACGGCCTGATCACGAGCGCGCGCTGGATCGTGCACCGCATGCCGGCGCACACGCGCACGGTGTGCCTGGAGTTCTTCGGCAACGCCAAGGACGCCGTGCCCTCGATCGTGGAGATCAAGGACTTCATGTTCGCCGAGCAGAAGCGCTCGGGCGTGCTGCTGGCCGGCCTGGAGCACCTGGACGACCGCTACCTCAAGGCCGTGGGCTACGCCACCAAGTCCAAGAGCCATGGCGCGGGCCTGCCCAAGATGGTGCTGTTCGGCGACATCGCGGGCGACGACGCCGATGCCGTGGCGCGCGCCACGTCCGAGGTGGTGCGCATCGCCAACTCGCGCAGCGGCGAGGGCTTCATCGCCATCAGCCCCGAGGCGCGCAAGAAGTTCTGGCTGGACCGCAAGCGCACCGCCGCCATCAGCCGCCACACCAACGCCTTCAAGATCAACGAAGACGTGGTGATCCCGCTGCCGCGCATGGCCGAGTACACCGACGGCATCGAGCGCATCAACATCGAGCTGTCGCTGCGCAACAAGCTGGCGCTGGCCGACGCGCTGATCGACTTCTTCGGCGCCGGCAAGCTGCCGCTGGGCAAGGAGGACGATGCCTCGGAGATCGCCTCGGCCGAGCTGCTGGAAGACCGCGTGGCCCAGGCGCTGGCGCTGCTGCGCGAGGTGCGCATGCAGTGGCAGGGCTGGCTGCACGACGTGGACGCGCTGTTCCCGCAGCTGCAGGACCACAGCCTGCGCGCCAGCTGGAAGACGCAGATCCGCACGCCGCTGCAGAGCCTGTTCCCGGGCGCGGCCTTCCGGCCGCTGCTGCAGGAATGCGAGGCCATCCACCAGCGCGTGCTCAAGGGCCGGGTCTGGGTGGCGCTGCACATGCACGCGGGCGACGGCAACGTGCACACCAACATCCCGGTCAACAGCGACAACTACGAGATGCTGCAGACCGCCCACGAGGCGGTGGCGCGCATCATGGCGCTGGCGCGTTCGCTCAACGGCGTGATCTCGGGCGAACACGGCATCGGCATCACCAAGCTGGAGTTCCTGACCGAGGAAGAGGTTGCGCCGTTCGCCGACTACAAGCGCCGTGTCGACCCCGAGGGCCGCTTCAACAAGGGCAAGCTGCTGCGCGATGCAGCCCTGCCGGCCGACCTCACCAACGCCTACACGCCGAGCTTCGGCCTCATGGGCCACGAGTCATTGATCCTGCAGCAGTCGGACATCGGCGCGATCGCCGACAGCGTCAAGGATTGCCTGCGCTGCGGCAAGTGCAAGCCGGTCTGCGCCACCCACGTGCCGCGTGCCAACCTGCTCTACAGCCCGCGCAACAAGATCCTGGCCACCTCGCTGCTGATCGAGGCCTTCCTCTACGAGGAGCAGACGCGCCGCGGCGTGTCGATCAAGCACTGGGCGGAGTTCGAGGACGTGGCTGACCACTGCACCGTCTGCCACAAGTGCCTGACGCCCTGCCCGGTCAAGATCGACTTCGGCGACGTGACCATGAACATGCGCAACCTGCTGCGCAAGATGGGCAAGAAGAGCTTCCGGCCCGGCAATGCCGCGGCGATGCTGATGCTCAACGCGACCAATCCGCAGACCATCAAGTTCATGCGCACGGCCATGGTCGACGTCGGGTTCAAGGCCCAGCGGCTGGCCAGCGACGTGCTGCGGGGGCTGTCGAAGAAGCAGACCGCCGCGCCGCCGGCCACCGTGGGGCCGGCACCGATCAAGGAGCAGGTGGTCCACTTCGTGAACAAGAAGATGCCGGCCGGGCTGCCCAAGCGCAGCGCGCGCGCGCTGCTGGACATCGAGGACAAGGACTACGTGCCCATCATCCGCAATCCGCAGGCCACGAGCACGGATTCGGAGGCGGTGTTCTATTTCCCGGGCTGCGGCTCGGAGCGGCTGTTCAGCCAGGTCGGCCTGGCCACGCAGGCCATGCTCTGGCACACCGGTGTGCAGACGGTGCTGCCGCCGGGCTACCTGTGCTGTGGCTACCCGCAGCGCGGCTCGGGCCAGTTCGACAAGGCCGAGAAGATCATCACCGACAACCGCGTGCTGTTCCACCGCGTGGCCAACACGCTGAACTATCTGGACATCAAGACCGTGGTGGTGAGCTGCGGCACCTGCTATGACCAGCTGCAGGGCTACCAGTTCGACAAGATCTTCCCGGGCTGCCGCATCATCGACATCCACGAGTTCCTGCTCGAGAAGGGCGTGACGCTGGGCCAGGCCGGGGCCTACCTGTACCACGACCCCTGCCACACGCCGATGAAGCAGCAGGAGCCGATGAAGACCGTCAAGGCATTGCTGGGCGATGGCGTGGCCAAGAGCGAACGCTGCTGCGGCGAATCCGGCACGCTGGGCGTGACGCGGCCCGACATCTCTACGCAGATCCGGTTCCGCAAGGAAGAGGAACTGCGCAACAGCGAAGCGGCGCTGCGCGCGCAGGGCGTGCAGGGCGACCTGAAGATCCTGACCAGCTGCCCGAGCTGCCTGCAGGGCCTGTCGCGCTACCAGAACGACCTGCAGAGCGGCCTGCTGGAGGCCGACTACATCGTGGTCGAGATGGCGCGCAAGATCCTGGGCGAGGACTGGATGCAGAACTATGTGGGTGCCGCCAACAGCGGCGGCATCGAACGCGTGCTCGTGTAAAAGGATGCCATGGCCGGCCTGACCCCCACCACCCCCACGCCCGAGGACATCACCGTGCACGGCCAGTCGCGCGTGCTGGAGATCGCGTTCTCCGACGGCGCGCGCTTTCGCATCCCGTTCGAGCTCATGCGCGTGTACTCGCCCTCGGCCGAGGTGAAGGGCCACGGGCCGGGCCAGGAGGTGCTGCAGACCGGCAAGCGCGAGGTCACGCTGCTGGGCCTGGACCCGGTCGGCAACTACGCCGTGCAACCCGGTTTCTCCGATGGCCACAACTCGGGTATCTTCACCTGGGAATACCTGTACTTCCTGGGCAAGGAAGAGCAGCAGCTGTGGGCCGACTACACGCGCCGCCTGGCCGAAGCCGGCGTGGACCGCGACGCGCCCATGGCGCCTGCGGCCGGGCACGGCTGCGCCAGCCACTGACGGCGCCGCGCCCACTGTGGCGCAAAGCGCACCACAATCCCCGATCTGGTGCAGGGATGTGAGTCCCTGCACACCCCTTGTGTCCTAGGATTCGCAACATGTCATCCACCCATTTCGGTTTCCAGTCCGTCGACGAGACGGAGAAGGCCAGCCGCGTGCGGGAGGTGTTCGATTCGGTCGCGCCCAAGTACGACCTCATGAACGACCTCATGTCCGCCGGGCTGCACCGGGCCTGGAAGCGCTACACCACGCTGGTGGCCAACGTGCGCGAAGGCCAGCACGTGCTGGACATCGCGGCCGGCACCGGCGACCTCACGCGCAGCTTCGCGAAGAGCGCGGGCCGCAGCGGCCTGGTGGTGCACACCGACATCAACGAAGCCATGCTCCGCACCGGCCGCGACCGCCTGCTCGACGACGGCGTGGTGGTGCCCAGCATGGTCTGCGACGCCGAAGCCCTGCCCTTCGCCGACGAGAGCTTCGACCTCGTGAGCGTGGCCTTCGGCCTGCGCAACATGACGCACAAGGACAAGGCCATCGCCGAGATGTGCCGCGTGCTCAAGCCGCGCGGCAAGCTGCTCGTGCTGGAGTTCTCCAAGGTGGCCAAGCCGCTGGAGAAGGCGTACGACTGGTACTCCTTCAAGGTGCTGCCACGGATCGGCAAGATGGTCGCCGGCGACGACGCCAGCTACCGCTACCTGGCCGAATCGATCCGCATGCACCCTGACCAGCAGGCGCTCAAAGGCCTCATGCAGGCACAGGGATTCGGCCACGTGGACTATCACAACATGACCGGCGGCATGGTGGCGCTGCACGTGGGCATCAAGTGCTGAACCGCCCTTTTTTGATTTGAAGACGACGAGGAGACCTCGATGAAGTTCTGGACCGTGATTCTGGCCGGCGCACTGATGTTGACGCTGGGTACCGACGCTGACGCACAGCGCCGCATGGGCGGGGGCAAGTCCTTCGGCAAGCAATCGAACAACGTGACGCAGCGTGAAGCCGCGCCGCAGGCACCGGCCGCACCCGCGCAGTCGACCAACAACGCCGTGCCGAACAAGGCGGCCGCAGCGCCCAATGCGGCTGCCGCACAACCCAAGCGCCCCTGGGGCGCAATGCTGGGCGGCCTGGCAGCGGGCCTAGGGCTGGCCTGGCTGGCATCGTCGCTGGGCCTGGGCGAAGCCTTCGGCCAGTTCATGCTGATCGCCTTGCTGGTGCTGATGGCCATGGTGGTCATCGGTGCGGTGATGCGTGCGCGCCGCGGCGCGCAGCCACAGCAGGCCAACCGCAGTCCGTTCGCCTTCCAGGGCGCGGGCCCGGCCTCGCCGCAGGCACCCGAGGTGCCGCGCAGCTACCGGCCCGAGAACGTCGGCAACGACGCCTCGGCCCGCCCCTGGGAGCGCAACGCCACCGCGTTCGACGCAGGCACCGCGGGCGTCGGCACCACCGGCGTGGTGATCGGCTCGGGCCTGTCGGGTTCGCAAACCTGGGGCATCCCGGCCGACTTCGACACCGACGGCTTCCTGGTCGCCGCCAAGCGCAACTTCGTGACGCTGCAATCGGCCTGGGACCGCGCCGACATCTCCTCGCTGCGCGCCATGATGACCGACACCATGCTGGGCGAGATCCAGGCCCAGCTCAAGGAACGCGAGGCCCACACCGGCGGCCTGTCGAACAAGACCGACGTGGTCATGCTGGACGCCAAGCTGCTGGGCATCGAGGACCTGGGCGACGACTACATGGCCAGCGTGGAGTTCTCCGGCATGATCCGCGAGGAGCCCTCGGCCGGCCCGAGCCCGTTCCGCGAAGTCTGGAACATGACCAAGCCCAAGGCGGGCCACGTCGGCTGGCTGGTGGCTGGTGTCCAGGCACTGCAATAAAGCGCCCGCGCCGCGGTATGCGGCGCAAACGCGGAAATAATCGGGGACATGGCCACATCGTCCCCTTTTTCTTTTCTGGGCGGTCTGCTAGACCGCGTTGGCAGTTCGCTGCAGCCGCCCGCCTGGGCCGTGGATGAATTCCACCGGCGTCTGGTGCTGCTGCTGAACCATGTGCTGATGCAGGAGCCGCAAGCCATGGAAAGGCTGCTGCGCCACCAGGGCCGCGCCGTGCGCTTTCAGTGGCGCCAGTTCACCCTGCACCTGTTGGCCACGCCCGCCGGGCTGCTGGACCTGGCCGACGCGCTGACGCCGGCCGACCTGACGCTGACCGTGACCGAGGAGTCCGCGGCCGCGCTGGCGCAGACGCTGCTGCGCGGCGACAAGCCCGGCATCCGCATCGAAGGTGATGTGCAGCTGGCGGCCGATGTGAACTGGCTCATCGAGCACGTGCGCTGGGACATCGAGGAAGACCTGTCGCGCCTGGTCGGCGATGCGCCGGCCCATGCGCTCGGCCAGGTTGGCCGGGCTGCTTCCGCGGCGCTGAAGAAGTTCGTGGCGCTCGCCAGCGGCGCGCGCGGCAAGCGCCCGCTATGACGGTCGACATGGCCGCCGGCATGAAAGCCGCGCCGTGAGGCAATTCGCCCGCGGCGCCTACATTTCCTGGATCGCGCTGCGCTATGGACTGGACGAGCTGGTGCTCTCCAGCTTTCGCCAGCCCTGGCTGCGCGGGCTCACGCGCGTGCTGTCGGTGGGCCGCGACCTCAGCGCACCGCGCGGCCAGCGCCTGCGCGAGGCGATGGAGCGCCTGGGGCCGCTGTTCGTGAAGTTCGGCCAGGTGCTGTCGACGCGGCGCGACCTGCTGCCGCCCGACATCGCCGACGAACTGGCGCGGCTTCAGGATCGCGTGCCGCCCTTCCCGTCCGACATCGCGGTCGCCACGGTCGAGCGCGCGTTCCGCAAACCGCTCGACGAGATCTTCGTGCAGTTCGACCGCACGCCGATCGCCAGTGCCTCCATCGCGCAGGTGCATTTCGCCGTGCTGCGCACGCGCAAGGGCGAGCAGCGCGAGGTGGCCGTGAAGGTGCTGCGCCCCGGCATGCTGGCCACCATCGAGAACGACCTGGCGCTGATGCGCATGCTGGCCGGCTGGGTGCAGCGTGCGTCCAACGAGGCCAAGCGGCTCAAGCCGCTGGAGGTGGTGGGCGAGTTCGACAAGTACCTGCACGACGAGCTCGACCTGCTGCGCGAAGCCTCCAGCGCGGCCCAGTTGCGCCGCAACATGGCCGACCTGGACCTGGTGCTCATCCCCGAGATGTTCTGGGACTACTGCGCGCCCGATGTGATCGTCATGGAGCGCATGAAGGGCGTGCCCATCGGCCAGACCGCACGGCTGCGCGAGGCCGGTGTCGACATGCACCGGCTGGCGCGCGATGGCGTGACGATCTTCTTCACGCAGGTGTTCCGCGATGGCTTCTTCCACGCCGACATGCACCCCGGCAACATCCAGGTGAGCCTGGATCCCGCCACGTTCGGACGCTACATCTCCCTGGACTTCGGCATCGTCGGCACGCTGACCGAGTTCGACAAGGAATACCTGGCGCAGAACTTCACGGCCTTCTTCCGCCGCGACTACAAGCGTGTGGCCGAGCTGCACATCGAGTCGGGCTGGGTGCCGGCGAACACGCGGGTGGACGAGCTGGAGGCGGCCATCCGCGCGGTCTGCGAGCCCTACTTCGACCGCCCGCTCAAGGAGATTTCGCTGGGCATGGTGCTGATGCGGCTGTTCCAGACCTCGCGCCGCTTCCACGTGGAGATCCAGCCCCAGCTGGTGCTGCTGCAAAAGACGCTGCTGAACATCGAGGGCCTGGGCCGCGAGCTCGACCCCGACCTCGACCTGTGGGCCACGGCCAAGCCCTTCCTGGAGAAATGGATGATGCAGCAGATCGGCCCGCAGGCCCTGCTGCGCCAGCTGCGCGACGAGGCACCGCGCTATGCCAAGCTTCTGCCCGAGCTGCCGCGCCTGCTGGTCGACTACCTGCGCCGCGGGGGCACGTCCGGGCAGCACGACCGGCAGCTGCTGCAGCTGGTGGCCGAGCAGCGCCGGACCAACCGGTTGCTGCAGGGCATCATCTATGGCGGCATCGGTTTTGCTTTGGGCTTGCTGGCCATGCAGCTGTGGGTGCGCGTGCAGCTGTTCTGAACAACCACTCTTGACCGGAGAACTGGGATCGTGTTGCTGACACTGGTGTTCGTCTACCTCCTCGCCACCATTGCCGTGGGCCTGTGGGCCGCGCGCAGGGTGAAGACCACCGCGGACTTCGCGGTCGCGGGCAAGAACCTGCCGCTCATCATGATCGTGACGACCACGTTCGCGACCTGGTTCGGCTCGGAAACCGTGATGGGCATCCCCGCAAAGTTCGTCCAGGGCGGGCTGGGCGGCGTGGTCGAGGACCCCTTCGGCGCCGGCTTCTGCCTGATCCTGGTGGGCCTGTTCTTCGCCGCCAAGCTCTACAAGATGGACTTGCTGACCATCAGCGATTACTACCGCGAACGCTATGGCCGCGTGGTCGAGGTGGGGTGCTCGCTGATCATCATGCTGAGCTACCTGGGCTGGGTCTCGGCCCAGGTCACTGCGCTGGGCCTGGTCTTCCACCTGCTGTCGGGCGGCGCCATCGGCATCGCGACCGGCATGGTGATCGGCGTGGTGTCCATCCTGGCCTACACGCTGTTCGGCGGCATGTGGTCGGTCGCCGTGACGGACTTCATCCAGATGATCATCCTGGTGGCCGGCCTGGCCGTGCTGGCGGTGTTCGCCGGACAGATGGCCGGCGGTGCCGACAAGGTGATCGACCTGGCGGTCAGCCGCGACCTGTTCAAGTTCTGGCCCGAGCCCAGCCTGCACGACATGCTGTTCTTCTTCGCCGCCGCCATGACGATGATGCTGGGCTCGATCCCGCAGCAGGACGTGTTCCAGCGCGTGATGTCGGCCAACAGCGTCTCGGCCGCCACCAAGGGCCCCGTGATCGGCGGCACCATGTACATCCTGTTCGCTTTCGTGCCGATGTTCCTGGTGGCCAGCGCGCTGATCATCATGCCCGAGCAGACCCAGGCGCTGCTGGCCGACGATCCGCAGAAGATCCTGCCCACGCTGGTCATGGAGAAGATGCCGTTCGTGATGCAGGTGCTGTTCTTCGGTGCGCTGCTGTCGGCCATCAAGTCGACCGCATCGGCCACGCTGCTGGCGCCTTCGGTCACCTTCACCGAGAACATCTGGCGCCAGTTCGTGCCGCGCACCAGCGACAGGCAGGAACTGCTGACCATGCGCATCACGGTGCTGGTGTTCAGCGCCTGTGTGCTGGCGTACTCCATCGCCATGCAGGGCACGTCGATCTACGAGCTCGTGTCGGGTGCCTACCAGGTGCCACTGGTCGGCGCCTTCGTGCCACTGGTGTTCGGCCTGTACTGGAAGCGCGCGAGCACCCAGGGGGCCATCCTGGCCGTCATCGCCGGCATCGGCACCTGGCTGGCCGTCATGTACTCGCCCTGGGGCGAAGTATTCCCGGCGCAACTGGCCGGCGTGCTGGCCTCGGTGGCGGGCATGCTGGCCGGTTCGCTGGCGCCGCAGTGGATCGCCGATCGGCACGCCAGCCACCGCCCGCTCGTGCGCAGCACCTGAAGCGCTTCGCGGGCGGGCCGCGGCCTATAATCGAGGGTTTTTTTGAGCCCACCTGCGCCCGCCACGCCATGCCAATCTATGCCTACCGATGCGAGTCCTGCGGCCATGCCAAGGATGTTCTGCAAAAGATCTCCGACGCGCCGCTGACCGTGTGCCCGCAATGCGGGGCCGAGGCATTTCGCAAGCAGTTGACTGCCGCCGGCTTTCAGCTCAAGGGCTCGGGCTGGTACGTGACGGATTTCCGCAACAACGGCAACGCCGCTGGCGGCGCGCCCGCGGCGAAGCCCGGCGAGAGCGCACCCGCGCCGGCCGGCGATGCAGCGGCCAGCCCTGCGCCGGCACCCGCACCGGCGGCTGCCACTGCGGCCGTCGCGCCCGCCGCCAGCCCTACGCCGTCCACCCCGTCGTCCGGCAGCACCTGAGCGCCCGCCGATGAACGCCTTGCGCAAATGGCTGGCCACGGGCCTGCTCGTCGTGGTGCCTGCGGTGATCACCGCCTGGGTGCTCGAGTGGGTCATCAGCGCGCTCGACCAGACACTGCTGATCCTGCCCTCCGCATGGCATCCGGACCGCCTGCTCGGCTTCCACGTGCCCGGCTTCGGCGTCTTGCTGGCGCTGGCCATCCTGCTGTCGGTCGGCGCCGTGGCCAGCAACTTCCTCGGGCGCAAGCTGGTCGACTGGTGGAACCACCTGCTGCACCGCATTCCCATCGTGCGTTCGATCTATTCCGGCGTGAAGCAGGTGTCGGACACGGTGTTCTCGGAAAACGGCAACGCCTTCCGCACCGCGGTGCTGGTGCAATGGCCGCATGCCGGCATGTGGACCATTGCCTTCGTGACCGGCACGCCGCGCGGCGACACGGCCAACCATCTGCCGCCGCAGGACTACCTGAGCGTCTACGTGCCGACCACGCCGAACCCGACCGGCGGCTATTTCGTGCTGGTGAAGGCCAGCGATTGCGTCGAACTGCGCATGAGCGTCGATGAGGCGCTCAAGTACATCGTTTCGATGGGTGTGGTGGCGCCGGTGATGCCGCCCGACCCGAACCCGACATTGCGCTGAGCCTGCGGGGCCGGCGCTTTCTCCTCCAACGGCGCCGGCACAGGCGCCAAGACCTCCGAGCTGGATATGGAATCTCAAATGCGTACCACCTACTGCGGCCTCGTCAGCGAAGCGCTGATGGGCCAGACCGTGACCTTGTGCGGCTGGGTCAACCGTCGGCGCGACCACGGCGGCGTGATCTTCGTGGACCTGCGCGACCGCGAAGGCTACGTGCAGGTGGTCTGTGACCCCGACCGTCCGGAGATGTTCGCCACCGCCGAAGGCCTGCGCAACGAGTTCTGTGTCCAGGTCAAGGGCCTGGTGCGTGCGCGCCCGGCCGGCACGACCAACGACACGATCCAGAGCGGCAAGATCGAAGTGTTGTGCCAGGAGCTGACGGTGCTCAATCCGTCCGTCACGCCGCCGTTCCAGATCGACGACGAGAACCTCAGCGAAACCACGCGCCTGACGCACCGCGTGCTGGACCTGCGCCGCCCCTACATGCAGAAGAACCTCATGCTGCGCTACCGCGTGGCCATGGAGGTGCGCAAGTTCCTGGACGCCAACGGCTTCATCGACATCGAGACGCCGATGCTGGGCAAGTCCACGCCCGAAGGCGCACGCGACTACCTGGTGCCCAGCCGCGTGCACGACGGCCACTTCTTCGCGCTGCCGCAGTCGCCCCAGTTGTTCAAGCAGCTGCTGATGGTGGCCGGCTACGACCGCTACTACCAGATCACCAAGTGCTTCCGCGATGAGGACCTGCGCGCCGACCGCCAGCCCGAGTTCACCCAGATCGACATCGAGACCTCGTTCCTGGGCGAAGAAGAGATCCGCGCGCTGTTCCAGGGAATGATCGAGACGGTCTTCAAGAACACCCTGGGCGTGGACCTGGGCGAGTTCCCGGTCATGACCTACCAGGAGGCAGCCCACCGCTTCGGCTCGGACAAGCCCGACCTGCGCGTGAAGCTGGAGTTCACCGAACTCACGGACATCATGGGTGATGTGGACTTCAAGGTGTTCTCGGCTGCCGCCAACGGCAAGGGCGGCCGCGTGGTTGCGTTGCGCGTTCCCGGTGCGGCGAAGGAAGGCACGGGCCTGTCGCGAGGCGAGATCGACGCCTACACAGAGTTCGTCAAGATCTACGGTGCCAAGGGGCTGGCTTACATCAAGGTCAACGAGCTGGCCAAGGGCCGCGACGGCCTGCAATCGCCCATCGTGAAGAACCTCCACGACAAGGCCCTGCAGGAAGTGCTGGCCCGCACCGGCGCGCAGGACGGTGACCTGCTGTTCTTCGGCGCCGACAAGGAGAAGATCGTCAACGACGCGATCGGCGCCCTGCGCATCAAGATCGGCCACAGCGAATTCGGCAAGAAGAATGGCCTGTTCGAGAACCGCTGGGCACCGCTGTGGGTGGTGGACTTTCCGATGTTCGAGTTCGACGAGGAATCGCAACGCTATACCGCCGTGCACCACCCGTTCACCGCGCCCAAGGACGGTCACGAGGACTGGATGGTCACCGCGCCCGAGAAGTGCATTTCCAAGGGCTACGACATGGTGCTCAACGGCTGGGAGATGGGTGGCGGCTCGGTCCGTATCCACCGCGCCGACGTGCAGCAGAAGGTGTTCGACGCGCTCAAGATCAGCGCGGAGGAAGCCCAGCAGAAGTTCGGCTTCCTGCTGGACGCGCTGCAGTACGGCGCCCCACCGCATGGCGGCCTGGCCTTCGGCCTGGACCGCATCGTCACGCTGATGACGGGTGCCGAATCGATCCGCGACGTGATCGCCTTCCCCAAGACGCAGCGCGCCCAGGACCTGCTGACGCAGGCACCGGCGCCCGTGGACGAGAAGCAGCTGCGCGAACTCCACATCCGGCTGCGCAACCCCACCGCAGCCGCCTGACACGCGGCGTGCACCCAGGGTCGGTCAGCGCGGCTGGCCCTGGTGCCGTTGCAGCAGCGGCACGATGAAGTTGGCGGGGATCGCGTAGGTGATGCCCGACGGCTGGGACAACGCGGTTTCGCGCGTTCCGCGGACGTAGACCATGTTGATCACCGCGATCACCTGGCCGGTGGCGACGTCGAACACCGGGCCGCCGCTGTTGCCCGGATAGGCCGTTCCATCCAGCTGGAAAATGTCGAAGCTGCCATCGCGCGCGTTGCGGATGGCGCGCGCCGAGAGCGCCTGGCCGTTGGCGGCCGGCAGCACGATGGGCGTGATCGACGACACCATGCCCCGGTGCGTCACCGGCGAAAAGCCAAGCGCCCCACCGATCGGAAAGCCGGTGTAGGCGATGGTCTGGCCTTCCTTCACCGCATCGGAATCGCCCAGCGCCAGCACCGGTGCCGGGTCGCCCGAGAAGCGCAGCAAGGCCAGGTCGCGCAACCGATCGATCTCCAGCACGGTGACCGTGCGCATCTGCAGTTCGCGGCCCATCCGCACCTGCACCACGAGATCGGAGCCGTCCGAGGGCTCATCCGGCTTGGGCAGCACGTGCGCATTGGTGATGGCCAGGTTGCCGTCGCCCGCCACGAAGCCGGTTCCGCGCAGGTTGAAGCGCGGGCTGCTCGTGGCCTTGTACGTGCCGACGATCAGGATCGAAGGTTTGGTCTTTTCGATGAGTTCGACGAACTGCGCCTGCGCGGACTGGACGCACAGCAGCCAGCCAACCCCGCAAAGCGCGATCCATCGACGGCGCGTGGCAGCCATCAGAGGGTCGCGCGCAGTTTCTCGACTTCCGCCTGGCCAGCGAACTTGTCGCCCTGCTTGGCCAGATCGTCCAGCAGTTGCCGCGCCTCGGTCTTCTGGCCGGCCTTGGCATAGATCCGGGCCATGTTCAACTTGAACAAGGGGTTGTTCCCCTGCAAACCAAGCGCCTTGGTCTGCAGTTCGATGGCCTTCTTATAGTCCTGCTTGTCGGCCAGCAAGGCGGCCCAGGTGTCGATGAAAGCGGCTTCGTTGGGCACGAGCTCGTTCGCCTTCTCGGCATAGGACAGCGCGTTGTCGCGCTTGAGTTCGGACGAAACCCAGGCCAAGTTGTTGTAGGCAACGGCATTGTTCGGCTGCTTCTTGACCACCTCGAGGTAGATCTTCTCGGCGTCGGCCATGCGCTTCTCGCCCATGGCCATTTCCGCCTGGAACATCGGCACCACGATATCCGTGGGCTGGGCCTTGCGCCAGGCGTCGGCCTGGCGCTCCGCCTCGGCGCCCTTGCCGGTGGAGCGCAATGTCGTCAGCAGGCGCACCATTGCTTCAGACGACGGGGCAGCCTTGAGACCGGATTGGTAGGCGACCAACGCCCCGGCGGCGTCCTTGTTGGCCATGCGCGCATCGCCCTCCAGCACGAAGCCGACGGATTCTGTCGGACGCTGTTTCTGGACCGTGCGTGCGATCGCGATGGCATCTGCAGCACGTCCCTGTTCGAGGCGCACTGCGATCAGCCGGCGCTGGGCATCGACCAGATTGGGCTGCAACTCAAGCGCGCGGCGCAACGACTGATCGGCCGCAGCCGTGTTCTTGTCCAGCATCTGTGCATCCGCCAGCCGCACCAAAGGCGCAGCAGACTGCGGCTGCAGCGCCGCCACACGCGCCAGCATGGTGGTGCCCTGGTTCATGTCGCCGGCCGCGATCTGCGCCCTGCCAACCGCATCCAGCAAGGCTGGATTGTCTGGCAGCGCTGCCAGCCCCGCCTGGGCCACGGACACGGCTTGCTTGACGTCCTGCTCCCGCAGGAGGTAGTCCACCAGCATCACCCGCGGACCCGCTTCCGTCGCATCTGCGTCGATGGCCTGCGTCAGCAGATCGACGATGCGCTTCTTGTGATCGCCAGGCTCGCGGGCCTGCATTTCCGCCAGGGCGACCATGGCTCGCGCATTCTTCGGCTCACGCGCGAGCAAGTCCTCGAAGCGCTTGCGCGCCTGCTCGGGCTTTCGCTCAGCCATGTCCAGCGTGGCCAGCGCCGCGATGGAGGGGAAGAAATTCGGGTCATGCGCCAGGGACGACTCGAAGCTCTTGCGTGCACCGCCGAGATCGTTCTTGGCCAGCAACGCGCTGCCACGCAACTGCCCGATCGCGGGCGAGTTTTGCGCTTTCTTTTCCAGGCCATCGATGGCCTTGAGCGCCTTGTCGAATTCGCGCCGCCGCATCTGCGTGCTGATGAGCGCCATGTCGGCGGAGGTTCCTGTGTCGCTTGCAGCAATGTCCTGGAGTTGTTCCAGGCCAGCTTCCAGCTTGCCGCTCGCCATCTGCGACATGGCCAGCGCGGTACGCTTGCGACCATCGGTGGGATCGAGCTTGCTGGCACGCGCAAAGTACTCTTCCGCCTTCTTGGCATCGCCTCCCATCAAACTCACTTCGCCGGCCAGAGAGAGCAGCGTGGGATCGGCAGTGGCATCGTTGATGACCGGTGCCAACGTGGCTTGCGCCTTGGCGGCCTGGCCAGCGCGCAGATACGTCATCGCCAACCAGCGGCGAGCCATCGACAGGCTGCCGTCACCCTGGACCGCCTTTGCCAGATACTCTTCGGCGGTCACCAGCGCATTGCGTTGCAGTTCGATGCCCCCGGCAATCTCCAGCGCGCGCGCATTGGTGGGAGCGGCACGCAGCAGATCCTGCGCGAGTTGCCGGGCCTTCGGGAAATCCTTCTTGGCGTAAGCGAGTTGGGTGTCCAGGTAGATGGTTTCCGGATGCTTCCCCATGACCTTCCTGAGCGTGGCCATGTCCTTCTCGGCATCGTCCAGCTTGCCTTGCCGCGTCAGGATCCCGACAGCACCAAAGTACCCCCGCGCATCGTTGGGCTGCGCCTCGATCGCTTTGCGGTACGACGCCAGCGCGTCATCCGGCCGGTTCAACGCGTACTGAAGGATGTCACCCTTGAGCCGCCACGCATCACCATTCTTGCCATCCCGCTGAATCAGCCCGTCGAGCAACGCCAACGCGCCGTCCGTGTCCCGGGTTGCCAGTTTCTGGCGCGCCTGCAACAGCAGCGCGCCCGGATTCTGCGGTTCAGCGGCCAGAGCCTTTTCCAGCGCCTTCGCGGATGCAGCCTGATCGCGCTCGGCCGCATAGGCACTTGCCAGCGCGGTTTGCAGTTCCGCGATCGCCGCGGGAGCCGTCAATTGCGTCGCCGAAAACTCCTCGATCAATTTCTTGCTCTTGCCCTGCAGCAGCAGCGCTTGTGCAAGCTTGGGAACCACCCGGTCGTCCGGCTGCTTGAGTTCACTGGCTTTGCGCAGTTCGATCTCTGCCGCGGCCGGATCGTTTGTGGCGAGCAGGGACTGCCCCAGCAACAGCCTCGCCTCTGCCGAATCGGGCTGCTTCTGCAGCAGATTCTTGATCTGGATGGTGGCGGCCTTGTAGTCGTTCTTGGCGATGTAGTCCTTGGCAGAGGACAACAGCGATTCCGGACTGTCGCCGCCGCAGCCGGCGAGCAGCAAGGCGACGGCAGCAGCGACTGCGACGGTAGCGAACGTAATCTTCTGGCGTGGCATGGAAAAACTCCCTGAGTTGGTCTCGACGAAGGCAGGGCTCATTTCAAGCCCAGTCGGTGCATGAGGTCGTACAGCGTGGGCCGGCTGACGCCGAGCAGTTCCGCGGCCTTGACGATGTTGCCGTTGACGCGGCCCAGCGCGGCGATGATGGCGGTACGTTCGGCCGCATCACGCACGGCCCGCAGGTCTAGCGCAGGGTCCAGGCCTTCGGCAGGCTCGGGCGCGTCCAGCCCGATGTCGTCGCGCACGATCTGGTTGCCATCGGCCATGATGACCGCGCGCTTGATGCAATTTTCGAGTTCGCGGATATTGCCCGGCCAGCCATGCGCTTCGATCGCGCGAACGGCGTCTTCGCTCAGGCTGACAGATCCCCGGTTCTGCTCTTGTGCAAAGCGACGCACGAAAGCATGGGCCAGAAGCGCTGGATCGCCCACCCGCGCGCGCAGGGGCGGAATGTTCACCACGATCTCGGCCAACCGGTAATACAAGTCCTCACGGAAGCGGCTCTCCTTGCTGAGGGCCTTGAGGTCCTGGTGCGTGGCGCAGACGATCCGCACATCGACCGCAATCTCTTGCCGACCGCCCACGCGCTCGATGGTGCGCTCCTGCAGGAAGCGCAGCAGCTTGGCCTGCAGGGTGAACGGCAGGTCGCCGATCTCGTCGAGCATCAAGGTGCCGCCGTTGGCGGTCTCGATCTTGCCGATCGTGGTCTTGGCGGCGCCGGTGAAGGCGCCCTTCTCATAGCCGAAGAGTTCGCTTTCGAGCAAGTTCTCCGGAATCGCGGCGCAGTTGATGGCCACGAATTTGCCGTTGCGCCGTGGCGACGCCTGGTGCAGCCCCTTGGCCAGCACCTCTTTGCCCGTACCGCTTTCACCAAGCAGCATGACGGTCGCCGTGCTGTTGGCCACCTTTTCGATGGTGCGGCACAGGCGCAGCATCTCCGGGTCGCGCGTGATCAAGCCGCCAAGCGCATCGGGCTGCTGCATGGACCGCAGACGGCGGTTCTCCTTCTGCAGTTCGAACAGGCGAAACGCCCGGTCCACCGTCAGGTTGAGCACGTCCGGGTCGAACGGCTTGGGCATGAAGTCGTAGGCGCCCATGGCCACTGCGCGCAAAGCGTTGGCCTGGTCGTTCTGGCCCGTCAGGACGATGACCTTGGTGTCGGGCTCCACCGCCAGGATCTGCTCCAGCAGCTTGAATCCCTCGGTGACCGAGTCCGCGTCCGGCGGCAACCCCAGGTCCATCGTCACGACCGGCGGACAATGCCGACGCAACTGCACCAGCGCGGACTCGCGATCCAACGCGGTCACCGACTCGAAACGGTCCAGCGACCACTTGATCTGCTTTTGCAGCGCCGGATCGTCTTCGACGATCAACAGCGCGCGCATTTTTTCCGAGCTCATGCGTTCTCCAATGGCTGCAGGACGGATGTCGAGTGGGCGTCGAACAACGGCAACAGCATCATGATCACTGTTCCGCGTCCAAGTTCGCTGTCCACCTGGATTTTTCCACCCAGTTCCTGCACGTACTGATAACTCTCGTAGGCACCGATGCCCATACCCGCCTGCTTCGTGGTCTGAAATGGCTTGAACAGGCGTTCCCGGACGAATTGTTCGGACATGCCGCGCCCGGTGTCGCCGACTTCGACCACTGCCATGCCGGCTTCGCGCCGCAGCTTCAGCCAGACACGGCCTGGAGGCTCGGTGGCATCGAAGGCGTTCTGCACCATGTGGCCAATGATGCGTTCGAGCCGCTCATCCTGGCCGCGCGCGACGACCTGGTCGTCGAGGTCGAGTTCCAGTTCGCGACCGCGGCCTTCGGCCACCCGGGCGATGCGCTGGGCAATGACCGCCAGACCCACGCCATGCACGGTTCCGGTTGGCTTGGCTCCCTCGCGCAATTGAAGCATCAGCTGCCGCATCTTGTCCAAGGAATTCTCGACAGTCATGAGCATGTCCTGCTGGAACTCAGGGTTGCCTTGCAGCCGCTTGGCGTTCTTCATCATCAGGGACAGCTGGGTCACGATGTTCTTGAGGTCGTGGACCACGAACGCGGACATCTTGTTGAAGGCGTCGAACTTGCGCACCTCCAGCAAGGCCTCGGTCGCCTGCATCTGCGCCAGGAAGCTGGCGGCCTGCCGGCCAGCCGTCTTCAGCAGGTCGTTGACCTCCCAGTTGACGTCCACATCGGCGCGCGCGCTAGCCAGCACGACGAAGCCGATCAGCTCGTCACCAACAGTCAAGGGCACGATGAGCCAGGCCTGCAGCACCTCTTGCAACCAGGCCGGCAACGCGAGGTCTCCGTAGCGCTGGGGAAACGAGCGGTACTCCTGCAGGTTGATCACCCAACCACTGTTCAGCAAGAAACGACAAAACGCAGAGTCTGCCTCTTCCTTGTCCTTGGGCGCCGGCATGTTCCAGGTCGCCGAACACCGCAACGTGCTCTCGCCCGGGCCGCGCAGCCACAGGCAACCCGCCGGACTTTCCAGCATGTCGGCCAGGCCCCGAATCACCCTCTGGCCCATCGCCAGCGGCGACCGGTCGTTCGACAGGGTCTGGGTGAAGCGCAGCCATTCCTCCCGGTAGTCGTAGCGGTAGCGGAAGAAGTGCTTGCCCAGCGTCACCCGCAGGCGCGAACGCACCGTGCCGGACATCAGCAGCACCATCATGCCCACCGAGGCAACAGACACCAACGCCAGTTGCAGCGCCCGTCCCCAGTCGCCACCGAAATAGCGCACGTAGTAACCAACCGCGGAAATGAAGATCAGGTAGACGCCTGCGAGCACCAGCGTGGCCGAATGGAAGATCGCCGTGCGTGAGACGCGCACCTTGCCGACCCAGTCGCTGCGGCCGGTCATCGACAACCACATCAGCGGGACCATCACCGCATGCAGCAAGCCGCGCACGCTCACGGCGTCGAGGTCAGGTCGGCTGAACAGCACCGCCTGCGAGAACACGTACAGATCGAAAAGGAAGATGCCGGCCAGACCCAGGCACAGCGGCTTGAGACTCCAGCGCACGTCGTCGGCCACGCTGCGGTAGACCTGTTCCAGCAAGAACAGCGCGAAGACGGGCAGCGCCATGGCGCCCAGCAGTTGCCACTGGCCCGACACAGCGAGCGCATCACCGCCCTGGAGCAAGCTGTTCAAGCGCACCGCCAAGGTGCCCCCGACCAGCAGTGCAGCGACCACACCCGCCCAACCGAAGCGACGCGCCAAAGATCCCCGGCGCTCAGGCCTCCACAGCAACAGCAGGAATCCAATCCAGCAGGCGTAGCGCAGGCAATCTGCCAGCAAGCTGAATTCGAACAGCCAGGGCGGTGCCCCCAGCAATGTGGCAAGCACCACAAAGGCCCAAATCGCCGACGCCACGACAGCACCCAAGAGCAGGCCTGGCGAGACTTTGTGTGTGGCCCAGAGCGTGTGCTGACGCACCAGCGCCACGGCGAACGCGGCGAAGGTCAGCCCGGTAAAGGCATACCCCCAGATGCTCAGCAGGATGTTGGGACTGTCCACGCGACTTTCTACTCAGAGCGCGTGCAGCCCTGCGCCACGCACGGCGCCGGCATGCTCAGCGCGCGCCCTTGGCCATCAATACCACCCCGATGGTCTCGAACAGAATCACGAGATCCAGGAAGAGCGAGTGGTTCTTGACATAGTACAGGTCGTACTGCAGCTTTTCCGCCGAGTCTTCTACCGAAGCGCCGTAGTGGTAACGCACCTGCGCCCAGCCGGTCACGCCCGGCTTGACGCTCTGGCGCACCGCGTAGTAAGGAATCTCGCGGGTCAGCTGGTCCACGAAGAATGGCCGCTCTGGACGGGGCCCCACCAGACTCATGTCGCCATTCAACACGGAGAACAGTTGCGGCAATTCATCGATGCGCACCTTGCGGATGAAGCCCCCGACCCGGGTCACTCGGTTGTCCTTCGCAGCGGCGAACTGCGGCCCGTCCTTCTCGGCGTCGGTACGCATGCTGCGGAACTTGACGACGTTGAACAATCGGCCATTGAAACCCACGCGCTCCTGGCGGTAGAACACGGGGCCACGGCTCTCCAGCTTGATGACGAGCGCCGTGATCAGCATCATCGGCGCGGTGGCCGCAATCAACACCAGCGCACAGGCGATGTCGAATATGCGCTTGACGATCGTGCGCAGCCCGCCTTGGCTGAATCCGTCGCCGAAAACCAGCCAGCCCGCCGACACCGAATCGAGACGGATCTGACCCTTGGTCTTCTCGAAGTGCGTCGCCATGTCGACCACCCGCACACCATGCAGCTTGCAGTCCAGCAGTTCGCGCAAGGGCATGCTGCCGCCGCGGCGCTCGACCAGCGCCACGACGATTTCGTCGACTTCCAGCTCCAGGGCCGTATCGGTCAACGACTTGTTCTTGGAGAGGATGCCCCAGGCCGACACTTCGGCCTCGGACTCGTTCGGACTGGCGTAGTAACCCACCACGTCCACGTGCGGGTCGTCCTTCTTGAGCGCGCGGCCCACCAAAGCCGCCCGGGGACCGGTGCCGAACACCAGGACGCGGTGACGTAGCGCAGACTGCGCACCGGAATGCGCCGCATCGACGCGGTGCGCCAGCACCACCAACAAGCCGACCATCGCTGCCAAGGCCAGCGACTGCCGCCCCTCGATGCCCAACGGGACCGCCCCGAAGACCGCGTACGTCACGGGCACAGCCAGCAGCAGCGCCAGCGCCGCCCGCGCGCGCGACTGGTTCAAGGAACGGCCGTGCACACGCTGGTAGAAACCCATGCTGCCGTTGATGACCAGCATGCCGGTGGCCAGCAGGGCTGTGTATCCCAGCACCGGCACCATCGTCGGCCATTCGGCACGGCGCCAGACCAGTTCTGCGAACACCGCCGCTAGGATCAACAGGAAATCGAGAACCACCTGCAACACCGTGCGCCGGTGCAGGTAGTGATTGAACAACTTGATCATGCGCCGCAGCCCTCTGCCCAAGCGTCTGATGTAACCAGGGAACGCGCCCCTTTGATGTCGCTACGTCGAAGTCGAATCATCCGATGCCGTTTCCGGTGAAAGACAGAGCCCGCCAACCGCAACTGTACGTGCCAACAGATGCAAGGCGGCTCAGATCCAGCCGCGGGCGCCATGATCGCGCCCTATTTGGGCGGAATCTGCGCAAAAACCCACAAACCTCCGAACGATTGTAGGAGGCGGCCATGACATCAAGCGCGGCCGACCTCCTTCGCAACAACTAGCGCGAAGCTTTGTGCGGGCGCCTCTTGGCATCGAAAGGCACGAACACCTTGCCGCCGCCAGCTGGGCGCGCGCCGGCTGTACGAGCGCCGTCGCCACGTCCTGCAGGCTGCGCACGGCCACCAGGCGCAGGAGAGGGCCGCGCCTGGCTGCCGAATCCGCCGCGATCGCCGCCCTGCCAGGCGCCGAAGCCACCACGATCGCGCTCATGCTGACCGCCACGCGGTGCGCCAAAGCCACGGCCACGAGGCTCGGCACCGCTGCGGGGGCCGCCGCGGCCGAAAGCGGGCTTGCGGGGCTCGGGCGGGCGCTCACGCGGCTCCATGCCGGGAATCACCTCGGCCTTGAACGGCTGTCGCGTGAAGTGCTCGATGTCCTGGATACGGCGGCGATCACGGAACTCGGCGAAGGTCACGGCCAAGCCGTCACGGCCGGCGCGGCCGGTGCGGCCGATCCGGTGGGTGTAGTCCTCGGCCTTCATCGGCAGGCCGAAATTGAACACGTGCGTGATGGCCGGCACATCGATGCCGCGGGCCGCGACGTCGGTGGCCACCAGGATCTGCACTTGTCCCTGGCGCAGCGCCATGAGACGCCGGTTGCGCAGTCCCTGGCTCAGGGCACCGTGCAATGCCACAGCCGAGAAGCCTGCCTGTTGCAGGTCGTTGGCCAAACCGTCGCACTCAATCTGGGTGCTGGCAAAAACAATGGCCTGCTCGATGCTGGCATCGCGCAGCCAGTGGTCCAGCAGCGCGCGCTTGTGCTGCGCGTTGTCGGCCCAGAACAACACTTGACGGATGTTCTGGTGCTTTTCCTGCGGCGAATCGATCTGCACGCGCTTGGGTTCGCGCATCACGCGCATCGCCAGTTGCTGGATGCGCGGCGCAAAAGTGGCGCTGAACATCATCGTCTGCTGGCGCTGGGCGGTCAGGTCATTGATCGCGGCCAGATCATCTGCAAAGCCCAGGTCGAGCATGCGGTCGGCCTCGTCGACCACGAGGAAGCGCACCTTGTCGAGCTTGAGTTGCATCGAGCGCTGCAGGTCCAG
Source organism: Pseudorhodoferax sp. Leaf274 (assembly GCF_001422445.1). Taxonomy (GTDB): domain Bacteria; phylum Pseudomonadota; class Gammaproteobacteria; order Burkholderiales; family Burkholderiaceae_C; genus Pseudorhodoferax. The sequence continues at coordinate 224,120 of NZ_LMNA01000012.1, read as the reverse complement.
CAGACGGCCCGGCGTCGCAACGACCAGATTGGCGTTCTGCAGCTTGGCGATCTGCAGCGCATAGGGCATGCCGCCCACCACGTTGGCAATACGCAGGCCGCGGCAATGCTTGACCAGTTCGATGGCGTCGTGCGCCACCTGTTGCGCCAGCTCGCGCGTGGGGCACAGCACCAACGCACCTGGCTCGGCCGCCTTGAAGTGGCGCGGGTTGGTCGGATCCTTGCGGCGCGGCTTCTTCGGCGCGGTTTCGCCGCGCGCAACGGCGTCGGCGGCCAAGCGCTCGCGTTCTGCACGCTCCGCCGCCTCGTCGGCCTCCTGCTGGCGGATCAATGTGTGCAGCACGGGCAGCAGGAAGGCCGCCGTCTTGCCGCTGCCGGTCTGGCTGGAGACCAGCAGATCGTTGAACGCGCCGGTGCTGCCCATGGCCATGGGCACGGCTTGCTGCTGCACGGCCGTGGGCTGGGTGAAGCCCAGGTCGGCGACTGCACGCAGCAGCGGCTCGGCCAGGCCCAAGGCGGCGAAAGCCGAAACATCCGCCGGCGTGGCATCGACGGAAGGGGACGAATCGCCCTCGACGAAAGCGGTGTCGTGGGCGGGCATGGGCAAAGCTGCCCGGTCTTCAAAAGAGTCGGTCATGGATTTCTCACACGTGCGATGCGCCGCGCTGCTCGGCGGTGCAAGGCTCGTCATCGGTGGAACAAACATCCACCTTCAAACGAAACAACGCCGAGCATGACGCTGGGCGCTGGCGGCTACTTCAGAGCCGGGAGTGTGAGGGGAGATGCACAAAAACGGTGTCGCCTTGAACTTTCAAGACTTCGCCGAAGCCCGCGATTATGGCATGCGTAGTCAATCCATGCGCAGGAAGTGTGTGCGGTAGTGGGCCAATTCGTCGATGGACTCATGCACGTCTGCCAACGCCGTGTGCTTCTGCGCCTTTTTGAAGCTGCTGTAGACCGCAGGCTTCCAACGCTTGGCCAGTTCCTTCAGCGTGCTCACGTCCAGGTTGCGGTAATGGAAGAACGCCTCCAGCTTGGGCATGTACTTGACCAGGAAGCGCCGGTCCTGCCCGATGCTATTGCCGCACATCGGAACCACGTTCTTGGGCACGTAGCGCGCAAGGAACGCCAACAACTCGGCCTCGGCCTGGGCTTCGTCGACGGTCGAGGCGCGCACCTTGTCGATCAGGCCGCTGCGGCCGTGCGTGCCCTTGTTCCAGGCGTCCATCTTGTCGAGTTGTTCATCGGACTGGTGGATCACGAGAACCGGCCCTTCCACACGGGGCTGCAAATCCGGGCCTGTCACCACCACGGCGATCTCGATCAGGCGCTCCACTTCCGGATCCAGGCCGGTCATCTCGCAGTCCAGCCAGACCAGATTCTTGTCGGATTTGCCCAGCAGTACGGGTGCAGGAGTGGTGTTCGTCGGGTCCATTCGGCCATTCTCGCCGATGGCCTACACTGCCCGGCTATGCCCCCCGACCTGTCCGCTGCGGACCTTTTCACCGCGGCATTCGCCGTGGCCCTCGTGCTCGGCCTGCTGGTCAAGTTCTGGCTGGCCAGCCGCCAGATCCGCCATGTGGCGCGACACCGCGATGCGGTACCCCCTGCATTCGCCGGCACCATCACGCCGGCAGCACACCGCAAGGCCGCCGACTACACCATCGCGAAGTCGCGCTTCGGCCTGCTGGAGATGGCCTTCGGCGTGGCCGTGCTGCTGGGCTGGACCTTGCTGGGCGGACTGAACCTCCTGAACGAACTCCTGCTGCGCGCCCTGGGCCCGGGCATGCCGCAGCAGCTTGCCTTGCTGGCCGTGTTCGCGTTGATCGGCGGCCTGCTCGAGTTGCCGTTTTCGCTGCACCAGACCTTCGGCATCGAGCAACGCTTCGGCTTCAACAAGATGACAGGCGGCCTGTGGCTGGCCGACCTGCTCAAGTCGGTGTCGATCGGCGCGCTGATCGGCTTGCCGATTGCGGCCCTGATCCTGTGGCTCATGGGTGCGACCGGCCAACTGTGGTGGCTGTGGGCCTGGGCCGCCTGGATGGGCTTCAACCTCGTGCTGCTGATGGTCTACCCGAGCTTCATCGCGCCGCTGTTCAACCAGTTCAAGCCACTGGAGGACGAGACCCTGAAGGCCAGCGTCACGGCCCTCATGCAACGCTGCGGCTTCGCCGCCAAGGGTTTGTACGTGATGGACGGCAGCCGCCGCAGCGCACACGGCAACGCTTATTTCACGGGTTTCGGCGCCGCCAAGTGCGTGGTTTTCTATGACACCCTGCTGGCCCGCCTGTCGCCGCGCCAGGTCGACGCCGTGCTGGCCCACGAGCTCGGCCACTTCAAGCACAAGCACATCGTGCAGCGCATCGTCGCGATGTTCGCGCTGAGCCTGGCCGGCTTCGCGCTGCTGGGTTGGCTGTCGGGCCAGACCTGGTTCTACACAGGCCTGGGCGTGCAGCCTCTCATGGCCCTGCTGCCCGATGGCCGCCCGGCCCCCAACGATGCGCTGGCGCTGCTGCTGTTCATGCTCGCCATGCCGGTGTTCAGCTTCTTCGTGGCCCCGCTGTCGGCCCAGCTTTCACGCCGCCACGAATTCCAGGCCGACGCGTTCGCCGTGGCCCAGACCAGCGGTGCCGACCTGTCCGGCGCCTTGCTCAAACTGTACGAAGACAACGCCAGCACGCTGACACCGGACCCGGTGTTCGTGAAGTTCTATTACTCCCACCCGCCAGCCTCGGAACGGCTGGCCCGCCTACAGCCCGCCATCTGAGGAGCACCGCATGAACACGCTGACCCAAAAGGACTGGGCCACCACACCGCGCCGCGCGCTCAAACCCACCGACATCGTGACGCGGCTGGCCCAGCTGCAGGGCTGGACCCTGCGCGGCGACGGGGCCGACGTCGCGATCGAGAAGACCTACCGCTTCGCGAACTACCACGAGACCATGGCCTTCGTGAACGCGGTCGCCTTCATCGCCCATGTGCAGGACCACCATCCCGAACTCGTGGTGCGCTACGACCATTGCGTGGTGGCCCTCAACACGCACGACGTGCACGGCATCTCCGAGACCGATCTGGACTGCGCCGCCCGCTTCGACGCACTGCTGCAAGGCGGCGCTTGAACACAGTCTCCAGCGGCCTCGTGGTCGCCGCGCATGGCCGCCACTGCCTGGTCGAGGCCGACGACGGCAGCAGGCGCATCTGCCATCCGCGCGGCAAGAGAAGCCAGGCCGTCGTGGGCGACCGGGTGCGCTGGTCGTCGCCGCCAACCGGCCAGGGCGAGGAAGGCAGCATCGAGGCCGTGGAACCGCGCCGCAACCTGCTGTACCGGCAGGACGAGATCCGCACCAAGTCCTTTGCAGCCAACATCGACCAGGTTCTGGTGCTGATCGCGGCCGAACCTGAGCCCTCGGAGCAGCAGCTGGCGCGCGTGCTGATCGCAGCCGAGGCCGCGCACATCGCCCCGCTGGTCGTGCTCAACAAGCGCGATCTTCCCGAACCCTTCGCGCGCGCCTGGCAGCGCCTGGCACCCTACCGCGCCATGGGCTACGGGGTGCACACCGCCAGCCTGCGCACCGAGGGGGCGGGCGAGCTGGCGCCGCTTCTGCACGGCAAGGCCACGCTGGTGCTGGGGCCCTCGGGCGCCGGCAAGAGCACGCTGATCAACCAGCTGGTGCCAGGTGCCGCCGTGCTGACACAGGAGATCTCGTACGCGCTCAAGTCGGGCAAGCACACCACCACCAGCACCACCTGGTATTGGACCGACGCCACGCGCAGCACGGCCGTGATCGACTCGCCCGGCTTCCAGGAGTTCGGCCTGCACCAGATCGCGCCGCGCCAGCTCGCCGCGCTGATGCCCGACATCGCCGCGCATGCGGACCAGTGCCGCTTCTACAACTGCACGCACCTGCACGAGCCTGGATGCGCCGTGCTGGCCGCCGTGGGCGAGGAAGGCGACATCGCTCCGCGCCGCCACGCGATCTACAGCGACCTGTTCGCCGAACTGAGCCAGCCGCCGCGCTACTAGCGCCAATACTCCCCTGGGGTATAGTGTAACGCCATGCCGCACTCCCCCGCCGAGAAGAAGAAGGCCTTGCTGCGCGTGCGCCGCATCCGCGGCCAGGCCGATGCGCTCGAGCGCGCGCTTGAAGCCGGCGCCGACTGCGGCCCCGTGCTACAGCAACTGGCCGCCATCCGCGGCGCCGTCAACGGGCTCATGGCGGAAGTGCTGGAATCGCACATCCGGGAAGAGTTCGGTGCGCCCGGTGAAGACGCAGACCGCCACGCACAGCGCGTTCAGGACATGACCGCGCTGGTGCGCACCTACCTCCGCTAACCCTTTCAGGAGCACCACCCATGAAATCCCGCGCCGCCGTCGCCTTCAAGGCCGGAGAACCGCTGCAGATCGTCGAGATCGATGTCGCCCCGCCCCAAAAGGGCGAGGTCCTGGTCAAGATCACCCACACCGGCGTCTGCCACACCGACGCCTTCACGCTGTCGGGCGACGACCCCGAGGGCCTGTTCCCGGCCGTGCTGGGCCACGAGGGTGCCGGCATCGTGGTCGACGTCGGCGAAGGCGTCACCAGCGTCAAGCCAGGTGACCACGTCATTCCGCTGTACACGGCCGAATGCGGCGAATGCCTGTTCTGCAAGAGCGGCAAGACCAACCTGTGCGTGTCGGTGCGCGCCACGCAGGGCAAGGGCGTGATGCCCGACGGCACCACGCGCTTCTCCTACGACGGCCAGCCCATCTACCACTACATGGGCTGCTCCACCTTCAGCGAGTACACGGTGGTCGCCGAGGTGTCGCTGGCCAGGATCAACCCCGACGCGAACCCCGAGCAGGTCTGCCTGCTGGGCTGCGGCGTGACCACCGGCCTGGGCGCCGTCTGGAACACGGCCAAGGTGCAGGAGGGCGACACGGTGGCCGTGTTCGGCCTGGGAGGCATCGGCCTGGCGGTGGTGCAAGGCGCGAAGAAGGCCAAGGCCGGCCGCATCATCGCGATCGACACCAACCCCTCCAAGTTCGACCTGGCCAGGACCTTCGGCGCCACCGACTGCGTGAATCCCAAGGACTTCGACAAGCCCGTCCAGCAGGTCATCGTCGAGATGACGGGCTGGGGCGTGGACCATTCCTTCGAGTGCATCGGCAACACCAATGTGATGCGAGCGGCACTGGAATGCGCGCACCGCGGCTGGGGCCAGTCCGTCATCATCGGCGTGGCCGGCGCGGGCCAGGAGATCTCCACGCGGCCGTTCCAGCTGGTCACGGGCCGCAAGTGGCTGGGCACGGCCTTCGGCGGCGTCAAGGGCCGCAGCCAGCTGCCGGGCATAGTCGAGGACGCGATGAAGGGCGACATCCAGCTCGCCCCGTTCGTCACGCACACCATGCCGCTCACGGACATCAACGAAGCCTTCGACCTCATGCACGAGGGCAAGTCGATCCGCTCGGTGGTGCACTACTGATGGAACGCGTCGAGAGCCACACCAGCTTCGGCGGCCGCCAGGAGGTCTGGAAACACGCCTCCAGCGCGCTCGGCTGCGAGATGAAGTTCGGCGTCTACCTTCCGCCGGCCGCCCTGCACGATCCGGGCGGCGAGAAGTGCCCCGTGCTGTACTGGCTCTCGGGCCTGACCTGCACCGAGCAGAACTTCATCAACAAGGCCGGCGCACAGGAGCATGCCGCGCGCCACAACCTGATCGTCATCGCGCCGGACACCAGCCCGCGCGGCGACGCGGTGGCCAACGACCCCGGCTACGACCTGGGCCAGGGCGCGGGCTTCTATGTCAACGCCATGCAGGCGCCCTGGTCCGCGCACTACCGCATGCAGGACTACGTGGCGGAAGAATTGCCGGCGCTGGTCGAACAGCACTTCCCGGCGACCGCCGCACGTGGCATCTCCGGCCACTCCATGGGCGGCCATGGCGCGCTGGTCACGGCCCTGCGCCATCCTGGCCGCTACAAGAGCGTGTCGGCGTTCTCGCCCATCGTCGCACCGACCCAGGTGCCCTGGGGCCAGAAGGCGCTCACGGCCTACCTCGGCGAGGACCGCGGCAGCTGGGCAGCCTGGGACGCAGTCGAGCTGGTCAAGGGTGCGGCCGAACGGCTGCCGCTGCTGGTCGACCAAGGCGATGCAGACGAATTCCTGGCAGCCCAGTTGCAACCCGAGCTGCTGCAGGCCGCCTGCACCGCCGCCGGCCACCCACTGACGCTGCGCCTGCAGCCGGGCTACGACCACAGCTACTACTTCATCGCGAGTTTCCTGGGCGATCACTTCGCCCACCATGCGCAGGCGTTGCGAGGCTGAAGCTCAGCCTTGCAGGCAGGCCGCCATGGCCTGCAGCAGCTGCTCGCACTGTGCGGGCGTGCCGACGCTGATGCGCAGGTATTGGTCGATGCGCGGCTGCGCGAAATGGCGCACCAGCACCTTGCGCGCCCGCAGGGCCGCGGCCAGCTGCGCGGCGTCGTGCGCGGGATGCCGCGCGAAAACGAAATTGGCCTGCGAGGGCAGCACCGCAAAGCCGAGGTCTTCCATCTGCAGCAACAAGCCCTCGCGGCAGTGCACCACAGCATCGCGCTGGCGCGCGAAGTACGCCTGGTCTTCGAAGGCCGCGGTGGCGCCGGCCTGCGCCAGACGGTCCAGCGGATAGGCGTTGAAACTGTTCTTCACCCGCGTGAGCGCTTCCACGAGCGGCGGCTGACCGATGGCCCAGCCCACGCGCAGCCCGGCCAGCGCACGCGACTTGGACAGCGTCTGCACCACCAGCACGTTCGGGTGCCGCGCCACCAGCGCCGTGGCCGAATCGGCACCGAAATCCACGTAGGCCTCGTCGACCAGCAGCACGCGCTGCGGATGGACCTGCGCCAGCCGCTCCAGTGCATCGAGCGGCAGCGCGATGCCGGTGGGCGCATTCGGATTGGCGATGACCATGCCAGCGACGGCCTCGCCGCGCGTGGCCTCGAAGGCGGCGAGGTCCACACGCAGCCCGTCGTCCAGCGGCACCCGGCGCACCGCCACGTCGAGCCAACGGCAGACGGACTGGTAGAAGCTGTAGCTCACGTCGGGCAACAGCAGCGGCAGATCGCCATGGAGGAAGAAGGCGTCGAAGGCCAAGGCCAGCACCTCGTCCGAGCCATTGCCCACGAACACGTGATCGGCTGCCACGCCATGGTGGCGGCCGATCGCGCCACGCAGCACGCGGGATTCCGGGTCCGGGTAGAGCTGCAGGCCTGCACGTGCCGCACCCTCGATCGCGGCCAGCACGCGTGGCGATGGCGGGTAGGGGTTCTCGTTGGTGTTGAGCTTGACCAAGCCTTCGATGGCGGGCTGCTCTCCGGGCGTGTAGGGCGCCAGCGCGGCCAGGTGCGGACTCGTGAAGCTCATCCCAGGAGGCGCGCCAGGGTCAGCAGGGCCAGCAGGCCCAGCACCAGGACAACGGTGCGCCAGACCAGTCCGACCACGCTGCGCAGGTGCGCAAGCTCGGGCTCGCGGCCCGGCGTGGACGCCGAGTCCTGCGGCGGCTGCAGGCCCGCCTCGAAGGGCTGCAGGGCGCCGGCCGCGGGCTTGGCCTTGAGCGCCTCGCCGCCCAGGCGGACGTTCACGGCGCCCGAGGTGGCCGCCAGGATCACGCCGTCGTTGTCATTGGGGAACTGCTGGGCATGGTGGCGCCAGCTGTCGATGGCATCCTCGAAACTGCCGACGATGGCAAAGCCCAGCGCCGTGGCGCGCGCCGGCAGCCAGTCGACCACGGTCCAGGCGCCACCGGCCACCTGCTGCAAAGCGGCGCTGGCCGGCTGGCCCTGGGGGTTGCTGCGGTAGCGCCAATAGCGCGAAACGAACTCCGCGAGCCGGTAGAACACGGCGCCGGCCGGCCCCAGGCCGAGCGCCGCCAGCACCGCGAACCAGGTCAGCACGCCGAACACGTGGCGGTGCGCGGCCAACACCGAATACTCGATCACATGGCGGACGATCTCGCGGCGCGGCAGCTCGCTCGCATCCACGCGCTGCCAGGCGGCCAGGTGCTCACGCGCCTGCAGTTCGTCGCCGGCATCGAGCGCGTTGCGGATCTCGGTGAAGTGGTGGCTGAACTGTCGAAAGCCCAGCGTGCCGTACAGGACCACCACGTTCCACAGCACAGCCGCGGGCCAGCCGATCCAGTGGGCCAGCATCCAGTACAGGGCCAGCGCCACCAGCGTGGGCAGCAGGACCGCAAGGGCCCAGCTGGTCCAGCCGTGCAGGGATTTCCCCGCGTCGAAGTTGTCGCTGCTCCAGCGCACCCAGGCACGCAACCAGCCGTGGATGGCGTTGTCACGGGCCAGCGGCCGCACCTGCTCGAGCAGCAGCGCACAGAAGATGGCGAAGAAGCTCATGGGGCGGCCATCATAGGCGACGGGAACGGCGCTTTCAGGCCGACAGGAAGCGGTACAGGTTGCGCAGCATGCCAGCCGTCGCACCCCAGACGAAACGCTCGGCAGCACCGTCCTGGAACGGCATCGAGAACCACTCGCGCCGCACCCCTTGCCATTCCAGCATGTGGCGGTGGTGGTTGGCCGGGTCCATCAGGAACGCCAGCGGCACCTCGAAGGCATCGGCCACCTCGCCGGCGTTCAGCGTCAACGCAAAGCCAGGCCGCACCAGGGCCACAACAGGCGTCACGACGAAGGCCGTGCCCGTCACATAGTTGGAAAGCGCGCCGATGATCTCGACATGGGACGGGTCCAGCCCCACCTCTTCATCGGCCTCACGCAGCGCAGCGGCGTTGGCATCGGCATCGGCGGCATCGATGCGCCCCCCCGGAAAGGCGATCTGCCCTGAATGGTTGGCCAGCTGCAGCGAGCGCTCGGTCAGCAGCAGCGTCGGCCCGGCTTCGCGCTGCACCACCGGCACCAGCACCGCAGCGCGGGCCGGCGCGCGGTCGGTGAAGCGCGGCTCGGCCCGCACCTCGGGCTCCCACACCGGCGGCTCGCGGAATCGCTGGCGCAGGGCCTCGGCCGTCAGGCGCGCCAGGGGCACTGCGGGCAGGTGTGCATCGGTTCCCAGCGAAGGCGCATGGCGCGGATCGAAATTCGGGATCTTGGACAGCGGCGTCAGCGGCAGATCGGACACAGGCACTCGTAGGGGAAGAAAACGGGAACCGGAAAGCAAAAAGCCGCCACGCGCAAAAGCAGGTGGCGGCTCGACGGACCGGAAGGCCGGCCGGATTACTGGGCTGCAGCAGCGACCTTGGGGGCCTTGGCAACCAGCTTTTCCTTGATGCGGGCCGACTTGCCGCTGCGCTCGCGCAGGTAGTACAGCTTGGCACGGCGCACGTCGCCACGGCGCTTGACTTCGATGCCGGCGATCAGCGGGCTGTAGGTCTGGAACGTGCGTTCCACGCCTTCGCCGCTGGAGATCTTGCGCACGGTGAAGCCGCTGTTCAGGCCGCGGTTGCGCTTGGCGATGACCACGCCTTCGTAGGCCTGCACGCGCTTGCGCGTGCCTTCGACCACGTTCACGCTGACGATCACGGTGTCGCCAGGTGCAAATTCGGGGATGGTCTTGCCCAGGCGGGCGATTTCTTCCTGCTCGAGGATCTGGATGAGGTTCATGGTTCTTCCACTGGATCGTGCTCACGCTCGGGTGTCGCGCAGCAGGGCAAAAAGGCCGGTTGCCGGGACGGGGCCAGACGCGACATTGCGAAAGGCAGCGGACAGAGGATCCGAAAAGCCGGCGATTATAGCCCGCCAGTTGCCTTTTGCGCCAGCGCTGCCTCGTCCGCGGCAGTCAAGCGCCCGGCCGCACGCGCGGCGGCCAGCAGATCGGGCCGGCGCTCTGCAGTCAGGCGCAGCTGCACGTCACGGCGCCAACGCGCGATACGGCCATGGTGGCCCGACAACAGCACCTCGGGCACCGGCGCGCCGCGCCATTGCTCGGGCCGGGTGTAGTGCGGGCAGTCCAGCAACCCGTCCAGGGCCGGATGGAAGCTGTCGAACTGGTGGCTCTCGGCATCGTTGAGCACGCCGGGCTGCAGCCGCGCCACCGCGTCCAGGAGCGCCAGCGCGGCGATCTCGCCACCCGACAGCACGAAGTCGCCCAGGCTGATGCTGTGCGTCACATAGCGGTCGACCAGGCGCTGGTCGATGCCTTCGTAGCGGCCGCAGAGCAGCACGGCGCCCTCGCCTTCGGCCCAGTTGGCCACGGCCGCATGGTTGAGCGGCGCGCCCACCGGCGCGAACAGCACGACGGGCGTGCCGGCACCGCGCTCGGCCAGGATCGCATCAAGACAGCGTGCGAGCGGCTCGGCCAGCATGACCATGCCCGGACCGCCGCCGAAGGCCTTGTCGTCCACACGCTTGTAGTTGCCCTCGGCCTGGTCGCGCGGATTCCACAAGCGCACGTCGACCTGGCCCGAGGCGAACGCGCGCCGCGTGACGCCGCTGGCCAGGAACGGTGCGAACAGTTCGGGAAACAGCGTGACGACGTCGAAGCGCACGGCCTGACCAGCCCTTCGTTCAGTAGTCTGGCTGCCAGTCCACCGTGATGCAGCGGCCGGGCAGATCGACCTTGTCGACGTAGGCCGAGACAAAGGGAACCATGCGCTCGACGGACTTGCCGCCCTCGGCGCCCGGCTGCTCCATGACCAGCACGGTCTGCGGCCCGGTGGACAGCAACTCGCGCACCTGACCCAGGGCCACGCCCTCGCGGTTGACCACGTCGAGGCCGATCAGGTCGACCCAGTAGTACTCGTCCGTCGCGGCACTTGGGAAGCTGGAACGCGACACGAAGATGCGTGCGCCCTTGAGCGCATCGGCCGCATCCTTGTCCTCGATGTCCTGCACCTGCGCGACGACACCGCCGGAATGCTCGCGTGCCTCGCGCACACGCAGCAGCAGCGTTCCATCGAAGGCCTTGGGGCCGCGGTCGGACGCCTGCAGATACCAGCGTTTGGAAGAAAAAAGCGCCTCGGGCTGGGCGCTATGGGGTTGGAGCTTGAGCCAACCCTTGACACCCCAGGCACCGGCGATGCGGGCCACTTCGACCGCATCGTCCGGCAGGGGCGCCGGATCGAGTGCCTGCAGCATCGGCAGGCCTGCCAACTCAGGCAGCCGCTGCGGGCGCAGCAGCCGGTGCGGCGGCGGCCTGGGCCACCAGGCGCTCGACCGTGGGCGAAGCCTGGGCGCCGACGCTGCGCCAGTAGCTCAGGCGGTCCTGGGCGATGCGGATGCTCTCTTCGTTGGCCTTGGCGGTCGGGTTGTAGAAACCGATGCGCTCGATGAAGCGGCCGTCACGGCGAACGCGCTTGTCGGCAACGACGATGTTGAAAAAGGGACGGGCCTTAGCACCGCCGCGGGAAAGCCGGATGACAACCATGATTTATCCTCAAGGGGTCGGCCTGCCAGCTAGATAGCACCGGTAAGGCCAGATTCGTTTCTCTGTTTCAGCGCTGAGACACGCGCTTGAGGCCACCCGGCCAGCGACACGCTGAAAAGCCCGCGATTATAGCCTGCACCTGCTGCTTTTCCTTTTCACATGCCAAGCATCCGCCCCAGCACCGACACCGACGTCGCGGCCATCGCCGCGATCTACACCCACCACGTGCTGCATGGCACCGGCACTTTCGAGATCGATCCGCCATCGGCAGAGGACATGGCAGCGCGCCGTGCCGACGTGCTGGCCAAGGGACTGCCCTATCTCGTGGCCGAGGAAGACGGCCGCGTGCTGGGCTTTGCCTATTGCAACTGGTTCAAGCCGCGCCCGGCCTACCGCTTCTCGGCAGAGGACTCGATCTACCTGGCACCCGAAGCGGCAGGCCGCGGCGTGGGCCGCCAATTGCTGACCGCCCTGGCCGAAGAGGCGCAGGCGCGCGGCGTGCGCAAGCTGATTGCCGTGATCGGCGACTCTGCCAACGCCGGCTCCGTCGGCGTGCACCGCGCGCTCGGCTTCGCGCACGTCGGCGTGATCCGCTCGTGCGGCTGGAAGTTCGAGCGCTGGCTCGACATCGTGCTCATGGAAAAGGCCCTGGGCCCTGGCGACAGCCAGCCACCGGCCTGAAGACGATGCAGAAGAACAAGACCCTTGCCACCTGGCTGGCCTTGCTGGGCGGCCCGCTCGGCCTGCACCGTTTCTACTTGCGCGGCCTGGGCGACCTGTGGGGCTGGCTCTACCCGCTGCCCACGGCGCTGGGCCTGTACGGCATCGAGCGCGTGCAGCAACTCGGCCAGGACGACCACCTGAGCTGGGTGCTGATTCCGCTGCTGGGCGTGTCGATCGCGGCCAGTGCGCTGACTGCCATCGTCTACGGCCTGCGTTCCCCCGGAAAGTGGAACGCCGCCTTCAATGCAGCATCGGCGCCTGAAGCGCCGGCCGGCAGCACCAACTGGTTCACCGTGATCGGCATCGCCGCCGCGTTGCTGCTGGGCACGGCCGTCCTGATGGCCAGCCTAGCCTTCAGCTTCCAGCGCTACTTCGAGTACCAGATCGAAGAGGCCCGCAAGATCTCGCAATGAGGACCGGATGGAGGCCGCAAGGGGTCAGAACACCCGGAAGCTGACCCAGTAGCCGATCGCCGCCACGAAGGCGCTGGCCGGGATCGTGAAGATCCAGGCCCAGACGATGTTGCCCGCCACGCCCCAGCGCACTGCGCTGGCGCGCCGTGTGGAGCCCACGCCGACGATGGCGCCCGTGATGGTGTGCGTGGTCGACACCGGAATGCCCATCACCGTGGCCATGAACAGCGTCAGCGCCCCGCCCGTCTCCGCGCAGAAGCCGCCCACGGGCTTGAGCTTGGTGATCTTCTGGCCCATGGTCTTGACGATGCGCCAGCCGCCAAACATGGTGCCGGCGGCAATGGCCACGTAGCAGCTGATGATGGTCCAGGTCGGCGGCGCGGCGTCATTGGCCGAGGCGTAGCCCGTGGCGATCAGGAGCAGCCAGATGATGCCGATGGTCTTCTGCGCATCGTTGCCGCCGTGTCCCAGGCTGTAGGCGCCGGCAGACACCAGCTGCAGCCGGCGAAACCAGCGGTCCACGCGCGAGGGCGTGGCGCGCCGGAAGATCCAGGCCACGATCACCAGCATGAGCGAGCCCAGCACATAGCCCAGCACAGGCGACACGAAGATGAATGCCACCGTCTTGGCGATGCCGCTGCCCACCAGCCCGGAGGTTCCGGTCTTGGCCATCACGGCGCCCACGATGCCGCCGATCAAGGCATGCGAGGAGCTGCTCGGAATGCCGTAGTACCAGGTGATGAGGTTCCACGAGATGGCGCCGATCAGCGCGCCGAACACCACGTGCACGTCCACCACGCCCGGCTCGGCGATGCCCTTGCCCACCGTGGCCGCCACGCTCAGGTGGAACACGAAGATGGCGACGAAGTTGAAGAAGGCCGCGAACACCACGGCCTGGCCCGGCTTGAGCACGCCGGTGGACACCACGGTGGCGATGGAGTTCGCCGCGTCGTGGAAGCCGTTCATGAAGTCGAACACCAGGGCCAGGGTGACCAGCAGCACCACCACCCACAGGGCCACCTGCACAGAAGCCATCGCGCGCCGCCCGGATCAGGAGTTCTCGAGGACGATGCCCTCGATGAGGTTGGCCACGTCCTCGCACTTGTCGGTGACCGTCTCCAGCAGCTCGTAGATGGCCTTGAGCTTGATCAGCTCGCGCACGTCGGGCTCCTCGCGGAACAGCTTGCTGAGCGCGGCGCGCATGACGCGGTCGGCGTCGGATTCGAGCTTGTCGATCTCTTCGCAGGTCTTCAGCGCCGCTTCGGCCGTGGCCGGCTCGGCGATGTTGGACAGCAGCTTGACGGCATCGTGCACGCGCTCGCAGCACTTCACGCACAGCTCGGTCAGGCGGCGGATCTCGTCCGTCATGCTGCGCACGTCGTACAGCGCCATGGTCTCGGCGGCGTCCTGCAGCAGGTCGGCCACGTCGTCCATGCAATTGATCAACGAGTGGATCTGCTCGCGGTCGATCGGCGTGATGAAGGTCTTGTGCAGCGTGCGGTTGACCTCCTGCGTGACGCGGTCGGCGGCGCGTTCGGCGTTGTCCACGTCGCGGTTGTATTGCTCACGCAGATGCGCATCGTGGTAGTTGGCCACCAGCTGCGAAAAGGCGCGCGCAGCCTCCACGATGCGGTCGGCATGCTGGTTGAACATCTCGAAAAAGTTGCCATCGCGTGGCATCAGCTTGCCGAACAGCATGCGCAGGTCCTGGGGGATGTGTCAAAAATATGACGGATCGGTGAAACAGGGCGCAGTGTAACTGCGCGTTCCAGCGCGTCGGCCTGCACTGCGATACTTCCGTCCACGCGCGGCGGCCCGCCCGCTGCTTTGCTCCAATCCCGCGGACTTCCTTGACGACACCCATGAAAAAAGTCGCCCTGATCACCGGCATCACTGGCCAGGACGGCGCCTACCTCGCCGAATTCCTGTTGCACAAGGGCTACGAAGTGCACGGCATCAAGCGGCGCGCCTCGCTGTTCAACACCGACCGGATCGACCACCTGTACCAGGACCCGCACGTGGAGCACCGCGACATGGTGCTGCACTACGGCGACCTCACGGACAGCACCAACCTGATCCGCATCATCCAGCAGGTGCAGCCCGACGAGATCTACAACCTGGCCGCCATGAGCCACGTGGCCGTGAGCTTCGAGATGCCTGAATACACCGCCAACGCCGACGGCATCGGCACGTTGCGGCTGCTCGAAGCCATCCGCATCCTGGGGCTGGAGAAGAAGACGCGCTTCTACCAGGCCTCCACGAGCGAGCTGTACGGCCTGGTGCAGGAGACGCCGCAGAAGGAGACCACCCCCTTCTACCCGCGCAGCCCCTACGCCGTGGCCAAGATGTACGCCTTCTGGATCACGGTGAACTACCGCGAGGCCTACGGCATGTACGCCTGCAACGGCATCCTGTTCAACCACGAGAGCCCGCTGCGCGGGGAGACCTTCGTCACGCGCAAGATCACGCGCGCCACGGCGCGCATCGCGCTGGGGCTGCAGGACTGCCTGTACCTGGGCAACCTGGATTCGCTGCGCGACTGGGGCCACGCGCGCGACTATGTCGAGATGCAGTGGCTCATGCTGCAGCAGGAGCAGCCGGAAGACTTCGTCATCGCCACCGGCGTGCAGTACAGCGTGCGCCAGTTTGTGGAATTCGCAGCTGGCGAACTCGGCATCTCCCTGCGCTGGGAGGGTTCGGGCGTGGACGAACGCGGCATCGTGGCTGCCGTGCAGGGCAAGCAGGCCAAGTGCAAGGCGGGCGATGTGGTCGTGAAGGTCGATCCGCGCTACTTCCGGCCGACCGAGGTCGACACGCTGCTCGGCGATCCGACCAAGGCCCGGCAGAAACTTGGGTGGACCCCCAGGACCACGCTGAAGGAACTCGTGGCAGAGATGGTCCAGGCGGACTACACCTCTGCCAAGCGCGATGCGCTGGTGCGCCTCGCCGGCTTCACGGCTTACGACCACCACGAATGAGCGCGCGCACTGCTCCGATGGCCCGCGACGCCACCATCCTGGTGGCCGGCGCCAGGGGCATGGTGGGCTCGGCCATCGTGCGCCGCCTGCAGACCGGCGGCTACAGCCGGGTACTGGCGCCGGCGCGTGCCGAGCTGGATCTGCAGGACCAGTCCGCCGTGCACGCCTACCTCGCGGAACACCGGCCCGACTATCTGTTCATCGCTGCCGCGAAGGTGGGCGGCATCCAGGCCAACAACACCTACCGCGCCGAGTTCCTCTACCAGAACCTCTGCATCCAGAACAACCTGATCCACGGGGCCCACCTGGCCGGGGTGCAGCGGCTGATGTTCCTGGGCTCCAGCTGCATCTATCCCAAGCTGGCACCGCAGCCGATCCGGGAAGACCACCTGCTGACGGGCTTGCTGGAGCCGACCAACGAACCCTATGCCATCGCCAAGATTGCCGGCATCAAGATGTGCGAGGCCTACAACGCCCAGTACGGGCGCCAGTACACCAGCGCCATGCCGACCAACCTGTATGGCCCCAACGACAACTACGACCTGGCCAACAGCCATGTGCTGCCGGCGCTGATCCGCAAGGCCCACGAGGCCAAGCTGCGCGGCGATGCGGAGTACGTGGTCTGGGGCACGGGCGCGCCGCTGCGCGAGTTCCTCTACGTGGACGACCTGGCCGATGCCTGCGTGTTCTTGATGGAACGCGGCTTCGATGGACCCTTGATCAACGTGGGCGCCGGTGCCGATGTCAGCATCGCCACGCTGGCCGGACTGGTCATGCGGGCAGTGGGTTTCACAGGTCGCATCGTCTACGACCGCAGCAAGCCGGACGGCACGCCGCGCAAGCTGATGGACTCGAGCCAGCTCAACGCCATGGGGTGGCAGCCGCGCATCGGCCTGGAGGAAGGCATCTCGCGTGCGTACCAGGACTTTCTGGCACGGGCTGCAGCCTAGACCGAGGGTTCGCGATGTACGAACGCATCCTGGTCGTCTGCACCGGCAACATCTGCCGCAGCCCACTGGCGGAAGCCATGTTGCGACTGCAATTGGAGGCCGATGGCCGCGGGCAGATGACGCAGGTGCAATCCGCCGGCACGCGTGCGTTGGTCGGCAAGCCTGCGGACGAAACGGTGCTCCATGTCGCCCGCCAACAGCCGCGGCTGCTGCAAGAGCTGGAGCGGCATTGCGCGCAACAGGTCAACGGCACGTTGCTCTGGTGGGCCGATCTGATTCTTGTGATGGAACGGCCCCATGTCCGTCAGATCGAGAAGATCGATCCGCAAGCGCGTGGAAAGACCCACATGCTGGGCCACTGGCTTGGGAGAACGATCGCCGACCCCTACCTCCGGCACGAGTCGGTCTACCAGGAAACGCATGGCCTGATCGAACAGGCTGTGTTGTCGTGGCGCGACAGGATCCGTAAGTAACGGTAGGCTGCGCGGGAGCCGCTGAGCTGCACCAGGAACGGGCGTCAATCAGGACACTGTTACATTTCCTGATGGCTTGAAAGTTGCTGCACGGCACTGTGCCGCTAAGATCGCCCGCTACCAACCACCGGCATCGACAATCTGTCAAGGCAGGCTTTCCTGTCGTTGACGGCCCCCCGACCAGCTGACGGCTGGGCGCATCCTGACGAAAAGAGGCCGAACAATGACAATTTGGTCCAGACGGGGATGCCATCAGGCAGACATGGACGGGCATCAAACTGGCGACAGTCGAGACCGAGAGCCAAGAATGAGGCCGGGAGCATCCATGAAGATGCACCATTTCGACGCGCGCAGGGGGCCGCGGCGTCCATGTATTCCATTGACAGGTCATCCTCAAGGACGTGAATGTCATTTTTGAGCAAACTCCCCGACGCTGACCGCGAACGCTGCTTCGATGTACTGGCCGAAGTCGCACGCATCCGCACCCACCTGGACTTGTTCAATTGGTTGCGTGGCGGCATCCAGTACTTCATGCCGCACGACATCCTCGTGGCAGCCTGGGGCGACTTCCAGCGCAACGCCATCGGCTACGACATCGTCTCGCCACTGCGCGGTGTGCGCACGGCGCGGGCCGATGCGTCCGCGCTGGTTCCCCGCCTGCAGGAGCTGTTCGCCAACTGGTCGGCCGGAAACAAGCAGCCCTATGTGACGCCTGCCGAACGCATGAGCGGCGTCTTCTCGCTGCACCCGCTGCAAGACCCGCTGCGTTCGATCTCCCCACCGATGCGCTCTGCCCTGGTGCATGGCCTGCGCGACCTGCGCAGCGGCGAGGATTGCCTGTACGTGGTGTTGAGCCGCGACCCCGTTTCCGAGGAAGCTGGCGCAGCTGCCATTGCTGCGCTGCTGCCTTACATCGACATGGCCATGCGCCAGGTCGCCTTGCCTTCCGACGCGCTCACGCAGGGCCATCCGGCCGGGGCGGCCGCGCAGATCACCATTTCACGCCAACAAGGCATGGCCGCGCCCGTACCAGACAACGGCATGACCAGCCGCGAGCTGCAGATCATGCAATGGGTCGAGATGGGAAAGACCAACCAGGAGATCGGCACCATCCTGGACATCAGTGCCTTCACCGTCAAGAACCACCTTCAGCGCATCTTCAAGAAGCTGGACGTCTACAACCGCGCCCAGGCCGTGTCCCGCTTGAAGAACAGCCCCTACGCCCATGGATAGCTCCCCGATCCCACTGACCGACATCAAGGCCGCCTCCGACGCAGCAGGCGGCGGCACTCTCGGCAAGGACCACCCGCTCAGCTTCATTGAATCGCTGATTGACCCCGGCATGCTGGTCCTGTCGCTGTGGGGCGTCGGCCTCTACCACAGCGGCAGCCTCAAGCCGGAGTACCTCATCCTGTCCGTCATCGTGTTTGCGATGACATTTCCTGGCACGACGCAGATCCGCTCGTCGCTGCGCAAGCTGGTCACGCAAACCCTGATCAACTGGGTCGCCATCGCGGCGCTGCTGCTGGTCATGGGCGTGGCCACGGGCTACAGCCGCCAATTCCCTACCGGTGCAGTGCTCATGTGGCTGTGGCTGGCCCCGCTGTCCCAGATCGCGGCACACCGCGCCCTGCGCCTGGCGGCGCCTGGCATCCTGGCGATGCGCGGGCCGCCGCGCAAGGCCGTGATCGTCGGCATGAACACGCAAGGCGTGGCGTTGGCGCGCCGCATCCGCGAGACGCCCTACTCCCAGATCGAGGTCTCCGGCTTCTTCGACGACCGCGAGTTGCACCGCCTGAACGCGCCCATGGGCTTCGGCCTGATCGACCGCCTTGCCGCCCTGCCGGCCTACGTCCAGGCCAACGACGTGCAGATGATCTACCTGTCGCTGCCGATGGCGTCGCAGCCGCGCATCCTGCAGGTGCTCGACGGCCTGAAAGACACCACCGCATCGATCTACTTCGTGCCCGACATGTTCGTGACCGACCTGATCCAGGGCCGCAGCGCATCGGTCTGCGGCACGCCCGTCATCTCCGTCTGCGAGACTCCGTTCCGCGGCACCACCGGCCTGGTCAAGCGCGCCTGGGACATCCTGCTGGCATCCGTGATCCTGGTGCTGATCGCCCCGGTCATGTTGGCCGTGGCCATCGGCATCAAGCTGACCTCGCCCGGCCCGATCGTCTTCAAGCAGCGCCGCTACGGCCTCGACGGCAAGGAGATCATGGTCTACAAGTTCCGCTCGATGACCGTGACCGAAGACGGCGAGAAGAGCTACACGCAGGTTAAGCGTGGCGACGCGCGC
The DNA here is from genome assembly GCF_001422445.1 of Pseudorhodoferax sp. Leaf274. Classification (GTDB taxonomy): domain Bacteria; phylum Pseudomonadota; class Gammaproteobacteria; order Burkholderiales; family Burkholderiaceae_C; genus Pseudorhodoferax. The sequence continues at coordinate 204,934 of NZ_LMNA01000012.1, read as the reverse complement.
GTGACCAAGATCGGCGCGTTCATCCGCAAGACCTCGCTGGACGAGCTGCCGCAGTTCATCAACGTTCTGCAAGGACGCATGAGCGTCGTCGGCCCGCGGCCTCACGCCATCGCGGTGAACGAGCAATACCGCAAGCAGATCTCCGGCTACATGATTCGCCACAAGGTGCGCCCCGGCATCACCGGCTGGGCGCAGGTGAACGGTTTCCGTGGCGGCGACGATCTGGAGTCCATGCAACGCCGCATCGAGTTCGACCTGGACTACCTGCGCAATTGGTCGCTGCGGCTGGATCTTTACATCATCGCGAGGACGGTGGGCGTCGTGTTCAAGGACAGCAAGGCGTTTTGATGCCCCGCCGTCTCTCGGATCCAATGAACGTGCGTCTCTCGTGCAGCCCATCGGTTGGGTCGACGAATCGCCGCTTTACTGCAGGTTGTCGTGGTGAACCCTCGTTTCAGATTTGAACATTCACACTTGACCATTGAGCGGCGCTCCTTTCATCCCTGCATCGTCCTGCACCATCCGCTCGTCAAGGGCAGCGTTCTGGCGTGCATGTTGACGGGCGCGGGCGGCGTTTCGGCGGACACCGACAAAACGCTGCAACTCGTGGCCCGGTATGAACAGTTGCATGACAGCAACCTGTTCCGGCTGTCTTCGACGCTTCCTGCATCGACGCTGGGAGGCCGTCCTTGGTCCGATACGATCCGGATCGGCTCTGCCGGCCTGTTGCTGGATAAAAGCTACTCTCTGCAGCGCATCGAACTGAATGCTTCGCTCGTCAATTACAAGTACCAGAACTACGATTACCTGAATTTCACAGCGCTGAACTATGCGGCGGCGTGGCATTGGTCGATCACACCCCGTCTGCGCGGAACGTTGCAGGCCACCCAGCGCCAGAATTCCAACAGCTTTTCCGACACGCAGGACGTGACCCAGCGCAATGTGCGGACCGACAGCGTTCTGCGTGCGCAGGGCGAGTACGACATGGGTGCAGCCGTCAAGCTTTTCGGTTCCGTGGACCAGTTTCGCCTGCGCAACGAGGAACTGCTGGCCCAGGACCGCGGATTCAAGGTGCAGAGTGTGGCCGGCGGCGTGCGGTATGTGTTGCCTTCCGGCAGCCAACTCAGTTACAGGCTGCGCAAGGGCCATGGTGAGTACAGCGAGGAGGCAACCGTGACCACGACGCCGCTGCCGACCACGTTCAACAACACAGAGCACGAACTCACTGCAAGGTGGGTGGCCACCGGAAAAACCACCCTGTATGCGCGCGTGGCGCATGTCAGCCGCCAATACCCCGGTTTTGCGGGGAGTGATTTCAGTGGTCCGGTGGGTGGGCTGCGCCTGAGTTGGCAACCGACGGCCAAACTCCGGCTGGATGCAACGGCAGACCGTGACTGGCGTTCTTACCAGACCCAGTACAGCAGCTATGCGTCCGGCAATAGATTCACGTTGACCCCCTCGTGGCAGGCGACGGCGCACACCAGCCTGCGCATGCATCTGGAGCAGTACGACGAAGACTATGGCGGGGCAATCGATCGCGCCAACTTTCCGTTCGACCGCGCCGACACCACGCGGTCGGCGTCCCTCGGCTTGGATTGGCGGCCTCGCGACAGCATCACCTTGGGTTTTTGGTTGAAGACGGAAAAACGCGTGTCCAATTACTCCGGCTTCGATTTCAAGAACAATTCGGCCAATTTCTCAGCCCAGATCTCCTACTGACGATCATTTGGCAAAGCGCATATGAACCTGATCCTGCCCCTCCCCCGCCGCACGGCCGTCTGGTTGGCTTTCTTCATCGTGACAATGTTCAGTGCACTGCTGCCACGCATGGCAGCTGCACAGCAACAAAGCATCGACTACCGACTCAGCGTCGGTGACTCGATCCGAGTGCAGGTCTTCCAAAGTCCGGACCTGACCGTCGAAACGCGCATCTCAGACAACGGCGCCATCAGTTATCCGCTGATCGGCACTGTCGAACTGGCCGGCCTTTCCATTGCGGACGCGGAGCGAAAGATCGCCCAAGCCTTGCGCACCGGCAACTTCCTGGTACGGCCGCAGGTCAACATCGTGCTGCTGCAGGTGCGCGGCAACCAAGTTGCCGTGTTGGGCCATGCCAGTCGCCCGGGCCGCTTTCCCCTGGACACCGCGAACATCCGCGTCACGGAGGTGCTGGCCATGGCCGGCGGAGCGACCGCTACCGGAGCAGACTATGTGATTCTGACCGGCACACGCGATGGACGGCCCTACCGCAAGACCATCGACATCACGGCACTGTTCATGGTCGAGTCCAGCGAAAACGACGTCGCCATTGCCGGGGGCGACGTCCTCTACGTTCCACGCGCGCCGATGTTCTACATCTACGGCGAAGCGCAGCGGCCTGGCGCCTACAGGATCGAACGCGGCATGACCGTCATGCAAGCGCTAGCGACTGGCGGTGGCCCCACCACACGCGGCAGCGAGACCCGGTTGCGGCTGCACCGCAGGGACGCTGCAGGTGTCGTTCAACAGACCACGCCACAGTTCTCGGATGCCCTGCAGCCCGATGATGTGATCTACGTGCGCGAAAGCCTGTTCTGACACCGAGGGTAAGGCCATGAGCCCGCAGCCCGCAGCCGTCCGGCCGCGACCGGACAACTACTCGCTGAACATCAACGGGTTCCGCGGTGTCTGCGTGCTGCTGGTGTTCTTGCACCACGTTGCAAACTCCGGTTTGCCGCCGACTGCCGACGCGACATCGACGGCCCAAGTGATGCTGCATCGCCTGTTCATGGCCTTCGGCTATGGCGTCGAACTGTTCTTCATGATCAGTGGCTACGTCATCGTGAACAGCCTGCGCCGACATGCCACGCTGTCGCGGTTCCTGCTGGATCGCGTGATCCGCATCTTTCCAGTATGGATTCCCATCGCGATCTTTCTGGCCGTCGTGCGTTATGCAGCTGGCCACGGCGGCACGAGCACGCCTGTGGAATGGGTCCTGCACTCGCTGGCCAATCTATTCTTGCTGCCGCCGCTGTTGCCGATTTTTCTGCTGCACCCGGCGTCTTGGTCATTGACCTACGAGTGGGTGTTTTATGGCGTTGCCGCGCTGGCTGCACTGTTGTGGCGGCGGGGCGCCCCCCTGCCCGCCAAACTGGTGTGGGCTGCCCTGGCCGGCTTGCTCATCGCGTGTTATCCGCGTGCCCTGTTCTTCCTGCCAGGCGTGCTGGTCGCGTTGGCACCAGGTGCCGTGCGCTGGCTGCAGCGCACACCGATGCTTGTGCCATTGACACTCCTGGTGTTCTTGTTCGCCTGGTTCGACACCGGCATATTCGCCGCGGAGTTCAGCGTGCCATTGTGGTCCGTGCTGGCCAATGGGCACACCCTGTCCGTCCTGCTCGCGGCTCTGGCTGGCACGCACGTCATCGCCTGCGTCGCCATGGCGGGAACACCGGCTGGCCTGGGCGCACTCAGAACGCGCGCGGCTCAGCACCTCGGCAGCATCAGCTACAGCTTCTATCTGGTGCATCCGGTGGTCATGTCCATGACCAAGCTCTTGCTGTTGAAGCTCTTTCCGGACGGTCGCGGCAGCTGGGAGCTGACGCTGGTTTTTGCCATCGTCTCTGGCTTGCTGAGTTGGCTGGTAGCGTACTGGTCGTGGCGTTGGCTCGAGCAGGGATTGGCCAAGTGGCTCACGAAGCGCTGGCGCGAAGTCCCAGCCACCGATGGTGCCTATGCCACGGCGCCGGCCGCGAGTCCTCATCTGACGCGGTGACCCTCCTTCCAGGTGGCTCTGCCGCCATCTGAAGGCGCTTCAACTGCAAAGGAAGCAACGCATCCGGACGGGTGAAGACTACGAATTTCTTCCAGGTCCGGTCTCTGCCGCTCGCCCCAAACCGGTCAAGGTTGCCCAACGGCGTCGCCAAGGCTGCAACAACTCGGCACGCTGGAACCGCAACTGGATCAGTGCGCGCGCCGCGCTGCGCGGACTCCATCGCAGAGCCGTCAGCCACAGCATGTGGAACAGTTTCAAGTGCGATGGCAGGGGACGCTTGCGCAATGCCACGATGCCGGCGCGCCACAGGCGCCCTGGTGAATCACCCGCGCTTTCCTCGTAGGGCTCGCCCAGCTTCAGCGCCATCAACCGGTAGTTGATGAACGTCATATCGTGGTCCAGCAAGTTGCCTTCGGGTAGTTGCACGCCCAGGGCGGCCGCATGCTGCCGCAACACGTTCACTTCGCTGACCCGCAAATTCACCTGTTTGGCGAACCGCACACCGATGGCATTGGATGTCGTGCCATGGTAGTTCTGATTGGCTTGATGCAAGCGGTAGCGGGCCAGTGCCTGGGGCACGACCTGGATGCTGCCGTACAGCGGCGCAACCGTGTTGAGAATGCCGTCCGGCGCCATCTTCACCGTCAGCGGCATCACGCCTTGCAAGAATCGGCGCGCGAAAGCATTGCCTGTCATGACGGGCCAGACATAGGTGCCGAACCGCTTGAACTCACTGCGCACCTGTTCCGGCCCGTAGGGCTCCACATAGTTGCAAAAGCGCCTGCCCAGCAGTTCGCCGGCCCCGTTGATGACCTCGAGCTCGAATTGCACTTTGACGCAGTCGGGCGTCCACGCCTCGATCACAGCCTGCACGGCACCGGTTTCGAGAATGTCGTCGGCGTCCAGGAACATGACGATGTCGCCGCTGCTCGCGGCATATCCGCGGTTGGTTGCCGCGATCTGGCCAGCATTTGCTTGGTCGATCACGGTGATCTGCGCGCCGAAACTGGCGAGCACCCCCGCAGACCCGTCAGTCGATCCATCGTTGACAACGATGATCTCCGTCGGCGCAATCGACTGCGCCAGAGCACTGCCCACCGACAGCGCGATGTAGCGCTCGTAGTTGAAACAGGTGATCACGATGCTCACCGTCGGCACTGCGTTATCCGCCATCGCGTGGCCTTTCGTTCTTTTGCACGGCGCCCCGGCCACGCACTGCATCATCCGGTCTTGCCGTACTCAAAACGAACTTCTCCGGCAATCTCGAAGGCCACATCGCACTCAAAAAGAAAATCATCAACAGCGATTCCGGTCCCAGAAGATTGCCGCCGAGCAGATACCAGTTCACGGCCAGTGCCGAGCGCAAGCGCAGCGGAATCCATGGCCTCGCGAGCGCGAACAGGATCAGCGCCGAAAACAGCAAGGCGCCCACCATTCCGTACTCGAACAACACCTTGCCATAGGTGGTCTCACAAACAGCAGACATTTTCTGCGTCGTGCCGGGCCCATGGCCGAGAAGAGCCACCCAGGGATCAGACTCGATCTGCTCGACCACCAGTTTTGCAGGCGCCACAAACCGGCAATAGGCGCTGCTGCCCTCTGCGTTGAACTCACCCACACGGCCCAGGGTGTAAGAAAGGTTCAATGCATCGCCGAACAGCAACACGACCAATCCGATGGCCAGCCCTGCGATGACGGCACGCGAAAACGTCTGCCAACCAAGTGGCAGCGCCAGCGCGACGATAAGGATCAGCATGCCCGAACCCGAATACGTCACGACCACGGCAAGGCCGAACAAGGCCAGCAGCGATTTGCGTCGCGCAAGCTCCCACTCGCAGACAAGCGCAATCGCCATGTACATGGAAAAGCCAGAAGCTTCGCGCAGAAAAAAGCCGTTGGACTTGAACGCCGACCCAATCACATTGGATGTGTTGTAGACGCCCGACCCGCGAATAGCTGTGGGAATGTAGTCTGTGAAGTCGATCAGCCATGGCAGTCGCACCACGAACTGCGCAAAGTATTGCGTGACGCCGAACACGGCAAGCACTGCCATGAAGATCACATACCAGCGCATCATCCATCGCCACATGGACCCGGCATGCGGGCCGTTGCGCAGCGCGAACACGAACGGCGCATACAGCACGCACAACAGCATGAGAGAACCCAGCGACGTGAGTTGCCGGGTACCGAACGTCATGTTCACGACGAAGCTTGTACACGCCAGCGTCACGGCACCGACATAGAGCAGAGCACTCACGACGTTGATCTGCGCATGGCGAGTCACGAGCAGCGCGGCGACCAGCCCATACATCGCCATCGTGGCGGGATTGACCGAATAGCTGCTCGTCAGACGCAGGCCAAAGCGGTCCAGCACCGTCAGCGCCAGCAATACAAAGACAAACGCAACCTTCAGGCCGAACGGTGGTTGTGCCGCATCTGGGGCAGCATGGACCGTCTGCGTGCCTGGGGTACTGCTGCGCGGCACCTTGCCCGACCATGCATGGCCTGGGTGCGAAAAACTCATGGTGTCAAGTCTGAATAGTCAGGTGTGACTGTCAGCGCCGCAACCCCGGCCTGCCTCATGCTTGCCACACGCGGATATGCCGGAGCATCAGCCTGGCAGGAAAAGCGTCGGCACCGTCCGGAGCACCGGGCCAGCTGCCACCCACGGCGAGGTTGACCAAAATATGCGCCGGCCCGCCATCCACCCCGTCTTCGTGCTCCCACTTGAAACTCTGGTCCGCCACAAGCTTGTCGTCCACGTAGTGGCGGACCCGGTCCGCCTCCCACAAGACGGCAAAGCGGTGGTAATCATCCTTGTAATCAAATCCCGGCCAATAGGATTGGTGCTTGTCCAGGCGCGACGAGGTGACGACCCTCTTCTCCTTGCTGCGGGTGTGCAGGATGTGAAAGCTGTTGCGTGTGGTGTCGCGGCCGTTGTTGACGATCTCGACGATGTCGATCTCAGGAGGCCACCGCCCGTCCTGTGGGTTGAGCCAGAACGCCGGCCACATCCCCCGCCCCGCAGGCACCTTCATGCTGCACTCGAAGTAGCCATATTTGCCGAACCACTTGGATCGAAGCATGCCGCTTTCGATCTTCCCGCGCGCCACGCCTGCAGGCGCGCGCGCGACCAGTGCCAGCGCATCGTCCTCGAACGCATGGTTGCCGTTGTCGCGGTAGCGCTGCCATTCATCGTTCAGCGCGTCCTGCTGCCCGTTGTTGTAGATGTAGCGCGTGAAGAACTCCTTGCGCAACGTGGCGATGTCCGTCACGTTCGAAGTGAAGTCCCAGTTCTTGACCAACTGGTAGCCGGTGCCAGCGATCGGTGCCGGCAACGGCACCGCGGTTTGCCCATGTGCTGCCCGCGTCAGCCATGCGCCTCCCCCCGCAAGGCCAATCAAGCCCTGGATCAGCCGCCGGCGTAACAGCGTCAGCGAACGAAGAGGTTCTGGCGAATCCGGCAGGTTGCGCATCGTTACTCCACAGTGCTCGGGCTGTTCGGGTGCGATACGCCGTGGAAGGCCGCCATCGCATCCAGGTACAGGGCGCGGGTCGTCCGACCGATCTCTGCCCAGGAATCCGACGCGGCTGGTGCGCTGCGCCTCGGACGCCGTGCGATGGACGACTGCATCGCCTGTGCAAGTGCATCCACGTCCTCGCATGGCACGAGCGTGCCGTCGACATCGGGAACCATGTCCTCGGCAAAGATGCCCACCCGGCTGGCAATCTGCCAGCAACTGAGGGACTTCACGAGGAAATACACGCCGCTGGCATCGATCTGGCGGTAGGGGAACACGAAGCAATCGGTCTCTGCGAACAACGTGGCCATTTCCTCCTCGGACTGGCGCTGCGGCCGCATGTCAAATTGCTCCGACAAGCCAAGCGCCTCGATCCGGGCCAGCAGCGGCGCCAGATCCATGCGCGGACGGCCGGCAACGACGACACGCGCCTGGGCACGCATGGCGGCAGGCATGCGCGCAAAAGCCTCGATCAGCAGGTCGAGCCCCTTGTAGGGCTTGATCTCGCCAAACAGCACGAAGGTCCAACGCGGATCGCGTGGTGTCGCAGACGGCATCGGCTGCACGGCCAGCTGCAGAGGTCCATGCGGGATCACCTCGATCTTGCCGGCCGGCACCCCACGGTCGATCAACGCCTGACGCCCGGACTTGGTGTGCACGATCAGCCGATGGGCCCAACGCATCGGCACATCGAATCCAATGCGCTGCAGCAGGCTCATCTTCTGGCCGTTGAAGGGCACCGTGTCGTGAACGGTCAGCACCAACGGGCACCACCTGCGGATCAACATGAATGCCAGCACATCCAACGGCGGCACCACGATCCACTGGACGTGCACGACATCGGGCTTTTGCTTGCGTACACGCGCCAACAATGTCGCCAACCCGGCAAAGTGGGCAATGCCCTTGAGCACCGGCTTGAGCCGGTTCGGCACCCATTGCGCCTCATCGGTCCGACGGTAGAAGAAGGTATCGGTCCGCTCGATCGGCAGCTCCTGCCGGTCGCCCTTGCGCGTCGGCCGTGTGGCCCACACCACCTCCACCCCGGCGGCCACCAACCCGGTTGTCAGCGCGGCGTCGTAAGGGGCCGTGAAAAGTGAAGGATCGATCAACAGCGCATGAAGCGGGGAAAGCTGCGTCATGCCGCCTAGACCTCGCGCCTTGCGCCCAGCGGCAGCGACCCATCGGCCCGCCACGGTGCTTCACGGATGAAGGCCAATCCGCACAGAAAACCCGCAGCCCAGCTCGTGTGCATGATGCCCGCAGCGGGCCCGGCCCACAGTCCGCACAGGGAACGCCGGCCCCAGGCGGTCTGGCACGAGGTAAGGGCCAGCACACCCGCGTACACCAGCGGCCAGGCCAAGGCCCAGGCGGACCATGCGGCCAGCGCCAGCGACATCAGCAGCACCAACAGGTGCACCGGCAGCGCGAGCTGCCGCAAGCGCATCGAACCCGGATGGCGGCGGACCGTGCGGGATCTCCCCCGTCCGTAGGCAAAGTACTGCTTGGCCAGCCGGGCAGGCGTGGCGCGTGGTGCGTACTCGAGCCGGATGTCGGCATCCAGATACACCCGGCCACCCAGCCGGCGCTGGCGGCAATCGAACTCGGCGTCCTCGTTGTGGGTGAAGCTCTCGTCGTAGCCTCCGGCACGCACGAACGAGGCCATGCGAAACGCCGCGTGGTGCCCATGGTCCACGTAGCCGCTGCGCCGCCCACCACGGTGCGCAGACCCGCCAGAGCCCACACGCGTATCGGACACCCAGGCCACGGCACGCTGGAAGCAGCCGCTGCCAGACGAATCCATGGGCACGACCACTTCATCGGCACCCGTACGTTCCAACGTTTGCAGCAGGCTGCCGATGAAGCCGCTCGGATAACGCGCATGCGCATCGCAACGCACCAGCACATCGGCACCGCCACCATGCGTGCGAACGGCAAGATTCACGGCTGCGCTCTGGATGCGCTTCGGATTGGCCATCAGCTTCAACCAGGGGCGCGTTGCTTGCAGCCGCTGCACGCGCTCGACCGTGCCATCGTCGCTGCCGCCGTCCGCCACCACCATCGTCACCTGTGCGTCGACGGGCAGGTCGACAGCCAGGGCATCGATCACCGCGTCGATGCCATGTGCCTCGTTGAGCGTGGGGATGACAACAAGCACGCGCAGCGCTTGTGCCTCAATGCTCATTGATGATCACCCCGGCAAATGTGGCCCGCGTCTTGGCGATCTGTTGGACCAGTTCCTTGATGGCGTGCATGCGGCTGGTGTTGCGGCGGCCGATCACCAGGGCAGCTCCGCAAGTGGCAGCCAGGACGCGCGCGTCCGCCCCGTGGCTTGCCGCCGGCGTGTCCACGATCACGTGGTCGAACTTGGCGCAGACCTCCTGCAGCAGCAGGCGAAAGGTCGGTCGCAGGAAAAGCTCCAGCGGATTGGGCGGCGTGGCACCCACCGGCAGCAGGAACAACCCGGGCAATGCCGCCACCTCGTGGATGACTTCCGCATCGGCACGGCCGGCCAGGATGTTGCTCAGGCCTGCACGCCTTGCCACGTTGAACAGATCCTGCTGGCGCGGTGTGCGCATGTCGGCATCGACCAGCAGCGTCCTGCCGCCCAACTGGCTGAACGCGATGGCCAGGTTTGCCGCAAAGAAGGACTTGCCGTCCCCCACGTTGGGGCTCATGACGGCCAGAGCGCGCCGCGGCTGGTCTGGCGCCAGCGCCCCCATCAGCAACTGGCTACGCACGTCGCGGAACATCTCTGACTCGTCGCTGAACGGGTCGATCGCCGTGATCAGTTCAGGGCTCAGCGCCGACACATCGCCCGCGGGCGCATAGGGATATTGGAACTGTTGCGACAGCGCCCAAAGCACGTCATCGCGCGATGCCAACTTCAGGGCGACTGCAGCCTCGCCGAAATGCACGCGGTGCTCGCGCTGGTATTGCAGCACCTGTTCGATCTGCGCCGCAGTGAGCCCGCGCGCCTCGCGGATCAGGTCGCCGATCGAGCGCCCCATCACCACGCCACCATCCGCCGCTGGCGAAGATCCCGACTGGCCAGAATCACCGACCGGTGGCATGGCGCGCAAATTTGATTTGGATTGCATGAAGTCCTGAGCGCATTGACATTGGCATCACGAAAGCTTCGGGGGGGCCGAGGACAAGGTCAGCCGCAGCCGACGACGCGATGCACCGATCCTCTTCGCACCCGCTTTCGCGGGCAGCACGCCCAGCAAGGGCACGTCGAGGCCGCTCAGGACGTCATGGTCCGTCCGCAACCTGCGGTCGAGCAATTCGCGCACCACCGCGCCGGCCACAGCCAGCAGGCAGCCCACCAAGAAGCCGATCGTGATGTTCAGCCGCACACGCGGCGATGCCGGGTAGGCCGGCGGGGTGGCCTCTTTGAGAAGCGACACGTTGGTCTGGTTGGTCTGGCTTTCCACGGAGGTTTGCGCCAGGCGCGCCAGCGTCGTGTCGTAGCTGCGCCGCGCGCTCTCCACATCGCGCTCGAGCACCGCCATTTCATCGCGGTGCGTCCGCAATTGCAGCAACTTCGCACGCTGCTCCGCAACTGCGGCCTGCGCTTGTGCGAGCCGCGTCTGGTTGATCCGGTCGTCGATGGACAGGCTGCTCGCCACACGCCTGGTTTCGGCGGCGATGCCGGACTCCAGCTGCGCGATCTTGGCCCGCAGTTCCGCCATGGCGGGATGGTTGGCGCCCAGCCGTTCGCCCAGCTCGTTCAACTGGGTCTTCGCACGCGCCAGGTCCGTCGTCATCGACACCAGCACCGGGGAACTGAACACCTGGTTCATGTCGGACGCGTTCTGTGCCGACTGCCGCTGACGCCCGCTCGACTCGTTTGCCAGTCCCTGCAGTTGCACGACCTGGGACGACAGCTCAGAGAGACGCGAATTCTCGACATCCAGCCTCTCTTCCGTGGCGACGATCCCCATCTTTTGCTGGAAGGCCGAAAGCCGCGACTGTGCAGCCTCCAGTTGTTCGCGCAATTCCTTGCTGCGGTTGTCGAAAAAGCTGTTGTAGCGCTTGGCGGGCTCGACCCGCAACTCCAGCGTCGTGTCGACATAGGCCTTGACCCAGGCGTTGACGACCTTTGCAGCAAACACGGGATCTGGCGACGTGTAGAACACGTCGATCACATTGGAGTCGCGCGGCGGTGCTGCGTCCAATTTCAACAGCAGACCGTCCGCCAGCCAGGACTCGAAGCTGCCCACACCGTTCGTCGCTGCGCGCCATTGCGCCTGGCGGTCGGGATCCTGGCTCAGGCCCAACGCATCCAGCGCCCGCACAGCCACGCGCTCGCTGCGAAGCACGTTGACCTGCGTGACCATGTAGGCAGTGCCGGCCATGCTTTGCGTTCCCGCCGCAGCGATCGGATCCGGGGTCCTCACGTCCAGCACCACGGAAGCCTGCGCCGTGTATTGGGGAACACGCGTCAGCGTGAAGGCTGCGGTGGCGCCGACGACTGCGATCAGCACGATCAGCGCAGTGCGCCATCGCGCCAGCAGCGACACATAAACATCCATCAAATTCATAAAAGCTCCGAACAAGCAGCGCGGCGTGTTCCGCGGGCGATTGTGACGGGTCGACAGGGCATCAACTTAGTACATTTGGACTATTGCTGCACTGCACAAAATCGCTCACCATGCCCCCCATCCATGTGGCTAAATCCACCCGAGTACTTCACCATGCGAAATTTCTCGCCGCGCATTGTCCTGGTTGCCACTGCGATCGCCGCCAGTTGCGCGGCCAGCGCATCACCAGTGACCGACGCCGTCTCCCAGCCCCAGGCCAATGCGAGACATGCCAAATACACCCTACAACCGCAGGACTATCAGACAGCCATGTCCCAGATGGCGCTGCCCAGCAGGATCGCTGACACCGGGACAGACAAATCGTTCCGTCGCCAAGCCGCCGCGTCCTCTGGTCCGTCGGAGGATCTGGGCACGAGCAGCTATGCCGCACTTGCCGGCCTGTGCATCATGGCGATCATCGCGCGGCGACGCTCGCGCAATGGCTGAACACGCGTTATACGGCCGATGCGCATGCTGCCAGGCCGTGACCGCGCGGATCTTCAACCCACAGCGCTTGCGGGCCACGACACCCCACCGTTGACGCGCACGCAAAAACCCATCTCTGCGTTACATGCTGATTCATCTCGGCACCTTCGCACCATAGCACCGTTCGTCTGCGCCGCTCGGTTGGCCCAATCCGACAATCCAGCTGGTCGCCGTGCGGTAGCTGGGGTCCGACGATCTGCTGCCGACCAGCTGCCGGCCAGCCCTTGGTGATGGCCGCTCCACAGCCAGCACTGCCGGCCACAGGGCGATTTCCCAGCATGGCGCAACGGCCGTGCCGCGAATCTCCGACTGGGCCGGTTCGGCAGTCGACTGGTAGGATGCCGCTCCCCGCACGCTGCAGGCCCACATGCCCATGCGCCCTCGATCTGGGCAATCGCAGCAACAATCATGAGAAGACCGATGCTCGCCAACGGTGAACCTTCGTTCGGGCTGAGCATCATCATCCCGAACTACAACTACCAGGAATTCATAGGCCTGGCCATCGACAGCGCCTTGGCCGTCGACTGGCCCCGCGTCCAGGTGATCGTCGTGGACGATGGGTCGACCGACCGGTCGCGCGAAGTCATCGAAGGCTACCGGGGCCGGGTGCAGATCGTGCATCAGGCGAATGCCGGGCAGCTGGAGGCGTACAACGTCGGCTTTCGCCTCGCTACCGAGGAGGTGGTGATCTTCCTGGACTCCGACGATCTGCTCGAACCGCAGGTGATGCGCGAAGTTGCCTCCTTGTGGCGCCCCGGCGTCAGCAAGGTGCAGTACCGCATGCGCACCATCGATGCCGGCGGCCAACCTTTGGGCAATGTGATTCCACAATTCCATGGTGTGCCGACGCCCGAGGACATCCGCCACTGGGCAGCGACCACGACCGCCTACCCCACCCCCCCGGGCTCAGGCAACGCCTACGCCCGTGCGTACCTGGCGCAAATCTTTCCATTGGACGACTCGTGCGGCAGACCTGGCGACGCGAGTTGCCTCGCGGCGGCACCGTTCCTTGGAGACGTGCTGACGATTCCCCACGTGCTGGGCTGCTACCGCATCCATGGCCGCAACGATGGCGCAGCCTCGCGGCTGGACGTCAAGCAATTCCAACTGCACGTCGTGCGTGCCCAGCAACGGCATGCCTATGCCAGGCGCATCGCACAGCGGGTGGGCATCGACATCAAGCCTGACGCGATCAACGGCAGCCTGTCGTACCTTCCCTACAGGCTGGCCTCGTTGCGCCTTGAACCCCAGACCCACCCGATTCCTGGCGACAGTGCGGGCGCTGTATGGCTGGACGTCGTACAGGCCCTGTTCAAGCCGCAAGGAATGTCCGCCAAAGGCAAGACCGCCATTGGCGTATGGACAACGCTCGTTGCGCTCCTGCCGCGCAAAGCCGGCAACCGCTTGATCCTCTGGCGGTTCGTGCCAGCCGCGCGTCCCCAGGCATTGCGCACGGCGCTTTCCAGGCTGGGAGTGATCCGATGAGCGCGGGCAGCCTGCGGATCCTGATGGTGTCGCCTGTGCCTACCGATCCGCCGGACGCGGGCAACCGCGTCCGCATCATGACGCTGGCCCAAGGCCTGATCCAGGCCGGCCACGAGGTTCACTTCGCCTACATCCCGCTGGAGCCCTACGACCTGGTGGCGATGCAGTCACGTTACGGCAGCACAAGGGTGCATGTGCTGAATGCCGTTCCGCCGCGTCCCGGCCCTCTCGCGCGCATGGCCCGCAAGCTCGGCCGGTTCCTGAACATCGAGCGTGCCTTCATGTGGCGCCTGGACGACTGGTACAGCGCCGCCGCCAACGCAGAGCTCGCCGCGCTCCACGCACAGCACCGGTACGACGTCGTGTTCGCCGAATACGTATTTGCATCCAAGGCCCTCGAAGCGCTGCCACCGGACTGCCTGCGCGTGCTGGACACCCACGATTGTTTCGGCCTGCGGCACCGCGCCTACCTCAAGGCCGGCATGCGCCCCCAGTGGTTCTCCACCAGCCTGGAAGAAGAAGAAAGGGGCTTTCGGCGCGCCGACATCGTCCTGGCCATCCAGGCCAGCGAAGCGCGCGACTTTGCGACGCGCGTTGCCGGCAGCAGCACGCGTGTCCTGCAAGTCGGCCACCTCATCGACATGCCCGTCTCCTCGAACCCGTCCGCACGGCAAGCTGCGGTCTTCGTCGGCTCCGGCAACCCCATCAACACGACAGGCGCGCGTCACTTCATCGACAACGTGCTTCCGATCGTGCGTCGAGCCAAGCCCGGCTTCGAACTGCTGCTTGCCGGCGCGGTTTCCAACGAAATCGAAGCGCAACCGGGCATCGTGCGGCTGGGTTTCGTGCCCCAACTCGCCGATGCGTTCGACGCCGCCATGATTGCGATCAACCCCGTGCGGGCCGGTACCGGCATCAACATCAAACTGCTGGACGCCATGGCCGCAGGCATGCCCATCGTCACCACGCGTTCGGGTGCGCGTGGGCTGGACGCGTACTTCGAGCGTGCCTTCTGCGTGGCAGACGACGATGACGCCCAGTCGTTTGCCGACTCCATCCTGCGCCTGCTGGACGACGCCGCGTTGCGGCGCCAGTTCGCCGAGGCCGCCAGAGCTGCTGCCCAGGAGTGGAATTCGGAGCAAGTCGCCGCGCTGGCGACCGCCCTGGCCTCGCATGTGCCGCAGGCAGCCAAGGGCGAAAAGAAGATCCTCATGCCTTCGATCTGACCTCAGCCAACGGATGGGAGCCAGGACGCCACGGCCATTCCATCCGGCATGGCCGCACCGCTGCCACACACCACACCGACCATCTCTTGAAATGCAGCTGAACGAACCGACAAGAACGCCCCTGCCATCCATCGTGGTTGTCGCCCCCTGGGTATTCCACCTGCGGTGCGGCATCGGTGGAGGCGTGCTGTGCTTCCGTTTGTTGAAGAGCCTGGCCGCCCACTACAGCATCCACTGGGTCTCGTTCGACACCACGACGAACGACGTGGAAGCTGGGAAGACGGCGCTGCGCGAGTTCTGCGCAAGCGTCACCACCGTGCCACTCCCCGCACCACAGCCACGCTGGCGCTTGCGCGCACGCCAGCTGCTGGGCGGGCCGCCGGTTCCGGCACAGGTGATGGAATCGCGCGAGATGGAAGACACCATCAAGACCGTCATCGCGCGGTCCAGCGCCATCGCCGCGCTGTTTCAGTTCCCGCAGGTGGCGCAATACATCCGCGCTGGATCAGCCGTGCCCACCATCATGGACACCCAGGACGTGAGCACCGTGTCGATCTACCGCCAATGGCGCAAGGCCGGCAGCACCAAGCGCCGCATCATCGACGGCTTGAACTGGCTGTCCTGGGCACGCTACGAAATGCGCCATTACGCCACGGCCGACCTGCTGCTGGCGCTGAGCGAGACCGACGCCGGTGTGCTGCGCGCCTTCTGGGCCGATGTGCCGTGCGTCCTCAGCCCCGTCGCAACCGAGGTCCCCCCTCAAGTTGCACGCGGCCCGGGCAGCTACGTGGCCATGGTCGGCAACTACTTCCACCCGCCCAACGTGGACGGCCTGCACTGGTTGCTCTCGGAGGTCTGGCCGCAGGTCCGTGCGCAGATGCCGGACGCGCAACTCCGCGTTGCGGGGCCCCAATGCCCGCCGCAAACGCCGGAACTGCTGGCACAGGGCGTGCACATGACCGGCTTCGTCGACAACATCGATGCCTTCTTCGACGGTGCGGCTGTCTCCGTCTGCCCCTACCGCTTCGGCGGTGGCATCAAGATCAAGGTCATCGAAGCGCTCGCGCGCGCCTGCCCTGTCGTGGCGACCAGCGTCGGAGCGGAGGGCCTGGGCGCGGTCGATGGGCAGCACCTTGCCGTGGCCAACGGCACGCGCGCCTTCGCCGACGCCATCGTCTCGCTCCTGCGCGACCCGGCCACGGCGCGCAACCTGGGTGAAAGCGGTCGTGCCCACGTGGCACAGAACTTCTCTTTCCAAAGCAAGACCTTGCAGCTCATGACAGAAATCAACGCGCTCGCGGCCCGTCGGCGTCACGCATTGCCGCAGCCGGCCGCACAGGCGGCGCTTGCGCGCGAGGCCATGCCATGACCAAGACCGCCATCCGCGTGATCAGCATGGAGAGCGCCACCAAGCGCCGAACGGAGTTCGGCGAAGCGGCGAACGGCTGCGGCCTGGACTGGGCCTTCTTCCCCGCCCTGCGGCAGGCCGAGGCGCCATTGCGGTACGACATGCAGCTGGCGGTGTCACGCTTCGGTCGCCCCCTCAAGCCCGGGGAGATCGGTTGCTATGCCAGCCACTACGCCCTGTGGGGCTGGTTCCTGGCGTCCGATTACGATCAGTTGGTCGTTCTGGAGGACGACACCGTGGTGGACTGGCCGGCGATTGCGCCGTTGTGCAGGCACGATCTGTCGTCACACGGGATCGACATCCTCAAGCTCTTCAGCACGCACCCCCTCAACGCACGCGTGGCCAAATACAAGCTGCTGTCGGACCACAGCCATCTGTTGAGCGTTCGGGGCCTCACGCTGGGCACGCAGGCCTATCTGCTGACCCGCACAGGAGCGACAGCCTTGCACCGCTCGTGCAACGTGCTGTGCATGCCCGTCGATTGGGCGATGTCCAGGTATTGGGACTATGGCGTGCGCAATTACTGCCTTTTCCCATTTCCTGTGCTGGAGCGTCACGGACCTTCCACCATCGGGCATTCGGCGCAGGAGGAATTCCTGCCCACCGCCAGGCAACGGGCTGCAAGGCTATCGTGGAAGATCCGAGAACGTGCGGCACGCGCGTCGTCCGACCTGTTCTGCAGTCGCCACCCTTTCGGCAAGCCCCAGGACCAGGGCGCCGCCTCGATCAACTAAAACCATTCGGCAAGTTCGCGCCAACCAGCCTTTGCCTGGACATCGAGAAAGGCTGCAGCCATGCTCAAGAAGCTCCTAGTGGCCCCTGTGAATCTTCTGGTCAAGCCTTTCCCAAGGGCAAAACGCCGACTGGACGAATTCAAGGTCAACATCAGACGCTGGCACAAGCTGCGCTATTTCATTGGCGACATCACCCAAGCCAAGCGGTTCATGTTCTGGGCCGAACACGACGCTTCCTACGCCAAGCTCAGCGCGGAACTCATTTTTCAATACCACAAGTTGGAAAAAGGCCTGTGCATTTCCGGCCCTAAACGATTCTTCGGCCGCGATCCCGTTCTTGCCACTTGTAAGTTGGTAGCGCGCTGGCACCGCGCCGGCTTTTCGACCAACGATCCAGTGTATATCGGCGCCATTGAAACATTGCGCGCTTATCGAAACCGTCTGGACGAAACACCACCTCCCTCCCACGAGGCAGCCAGCATCTTCACCGCATTGGACGCTTGCATAGACACCTCTATGCCTTCGGCACCTGATTCTTCGACGCCGGTGCCTTATCGTCCGACCGACGGTACGACCGAGATATTTGATCAGCTTTGCAAAGACAGGCGCAGTGTTCGCTCTTATTCTGACGTCGTGGTGCCACTTGATCTTGTGCAAGATGCAATCGCAGCAGCGCAACTCAGTCCCAGCGCTTGCAACCGGCAGCCATGGCTCGTTCACATCTACAGAGATCCCAAGCAAATTGCGCGTTTGCTCGAACTGCAAAATGGAAACACCGGATTCGGCCATCAGCTCAGCACCTTGATCGTTATCTGCGCCGACAGTCGCTATTTTTTCGACGCCTCGGAACGCAACCAACCCTACATCGACTCGGGTCTCTTTTCCATGAGCCTCATCCTCGCCTTACAGGCGCGCGGCATTGCAAGCTGCTGCCTGAATTGGTGCGTTGCGCCAGACCTGGACCAGCGCGCGCACCAGCAAGGCAATATTGCCGACCACGAGAAAATCATCATGTATTTGGCGGTTGGATATGCTTCGGCGAACGCCCTCGTACCCCGCTCCCCCCGGCGCACCCCACAGTCGATGACGACAATCCATGACAACTGAAACCCCCTCCATACCTACAGCAGGAGTCAAAGTGGCGGAATCATTGCGCGACAAGGTGCGGTTGGGATTGATCTGGTCGGCTATCCAGAGCTGGACATTTCGACTGAGTTCGCTTGGCGTATTCATGGTTTTGGCGCGCGTGCTTTCGCCCGCCGAGATCGGCTTGTATGCCATGACCACCGTGATTCTCACCTTTCTCAGCATGCTGGCAGAACAGGGTTTGAGCGAGGCGGTCGTCCAACGCGAAACCATCACACCGCAGCAAATGAATACGGTGTTCTGGCTCAATATTTCTGTCGCGATTTTTCTGACGATCTCTGTTTGCCTTCTTGCGCCATTCATTGCGTCGTTCATGAAACAACCTGAATTGACGCGCATTCTGCAGGTCTCTGCGCTTGTTCTTCCTATATCGGCTGCATCGTTCGGCCAGCTGGCCATGCGGCGGCGAGCGCTCGATTACAAACGAATCGCGACCGCGACTCTTGCCTCCACTTTCGTCGGCAGTGCCGCCGTCATCGCCATGGTTCTGGCTGGTTTCGGCGTCTGGAGCCTAGTATTCCAGGCAATCATTGGAGCTGTCACGTTCACGCTCTGCCTGTGGTTCAGGCCCGCCTGGAGGCTCACGAGGGCCACCGACATACGCGGTCTGCGCCCATTGATCGGTTACAGCTCCAGCAGGTTGAGTACTTATGTACTGGATTTCGCCAACAACAGATATATTGAAGTTTTTCTTGCCGCCACATTGGGCCCTGCAGCCCTCGCGGTTTACACCGTGGGATTGAAGTTCTACCAAGCGCTGATGCAAATGTTCAGCTCCACCATTCTGGACGTGGCGCATAGCAGTTTCTCACGACTCTCCCAGGATAGGCCTGCCCTGATCTCGGCATATTACAAAAGTGTCGCAATCACCGCCACGGTGGCGGTGCCAATTTTTTGCATGGTGGCAGCGTTGGCGCCTTCCATCACGATCGTTCTTTTTGGAGAGAAATGGATCGCCAGCGCTGAAGTAATGCGCTGGACCGCGCTCCTTGGAGCGATACAAGTCATGCAGTTTTATAACGGGACAGTTTACAACGCCATTGGCAAGCCCTCCATTGGGCTGAAGTTCATGGTTGTAAAAATCATTCTGACATTCAGCACCTTGACTTATTTTCGCGATGGCGAAATGACGCAGTTGCTATACGCATATATTCTGAGCCAACTGGCAATTACACCGGCCAGCTTCTATGTTCTTCAGGTCTTGGTGGGAATTTCGTTGATTGAACTTTGGAGAAGAATTCAAGCCATGATCTTCGGCTGTATTGCCATGATGGCGATCGCCATGAGCGCGTACCATTTCCTGCAAGGCCAACAGTTCCCAGAGATATTCAAGCTCATCATCTGCTCGGCAGCAGGCGGAGTTGGGTACATCGCATTCTTGTTCCTCTTTGCACGTCAGCAACTTGTTGAAGTTTTCCGGCTACTAAGGTCGCGAAAAAGCTAGCGCAATAATATCCTGGCTTCAATCACGTCAATCCATAAATAGCATGGCCTATCCCAGAATTAATCGCCTTATTAGCCAATATAGAGCATGGAAGCAAATCCGGCGCATCCGAAGATTTCTATCAACGTATCGGCCGACGGAGAATAAAGCGCCACCGCCCACGCGCCTGCTGATCGTGCCTTGCGATGCATGGACGTTGATCGGGTCAAAAGGCGATGAAGCCATGATCACCGCCATCGTCGCGCGCTTGCGTGAATGCCATCGCGACCTCGAGGTTGCAGCCATCACTGCCACGGAACTTGCCCGCGATGCGGCCCTCAGGCTTGGATTTCAATCCATACCTGCTTGGTCGGGATGGATGGAAGGGGATATCAAACTCGTAGATTCTTTTGATCCGCACTTGATGGTGGTCATTGGCGCTGACGTGATGGATGGATATTACAACCCAGTCACCACTGCCAGATTGCTTGCGTTCGCAGAGTGTGCTGCGCGCCGAGGCACCAAAGTAGCATTTTCGGGTTTCAGTTTCAACTCGTCCCCGAGTTCACTGCTGCGCCCGGTATTCAACAATCTTAGCCCGTCGGTAGCCGTCAATGTTCGGGACCGCATTTCACGAGGAAGGTTTCAACGCTTCAGCCGAATTGAATCGCACCTGGTTGCGGATGCCGCTTTCATGCTCGAGCCAGATGATTCATCTGATGCAGTACGGCACGTGATGGCGTGGGCGGACCGCCAACGTGCGGCCGGCATGATCGTGCTCGGGTTCAATTTGCACCCCATGTTGATCACCAAAGCCACACCTGCGCAGGTGGAGGGCCTCGTCGCCAGCGCGATAGAGGCGCTGAGGCAGGTCATCCGCGCAAAGCGGGTTGCACTACTCCTTCTCTCGCACGACTACCGCGGTGAAGAAGGCGACGATGCTTGTCTTGGACCGATCGCCAAAGCCCTGCAAGAGGAGTTGGGTGAGCGTCAGATGTATTCGACCAGGCAGTACTCTGCTTCAGAACTCAAGGCCATGGCAGGAGCGGCCGATGGGGTGGTCACAGGCCGCATGCACCTTGCAATTGCAACGCTTGGCACCGGGAAGCCAGTGGCAGCAATGACTTATCAAGACAAGTTTCAGGGCCTGTTTGCACATTTCAATTATCCAGAACGCTTTTTGCTGCCACCTGCAGATGCTGTCGATCCGCAAAAACTTGCCTCCTTGATCAACGATTTCATCGACCGCCTACCCGCGCTGACCGGCCAAGTGAATGCACAGCTTCCTTCGGTGAAGAAGGCGTCTGAGCTGAACATGCAGCAGCTGACGGGCGCGCCTCAATAAATTTTCTTCTATTTTCATCGGATCGATCACCTCGTTTTTTCCGATGAGAAACCAGGTGATCATCAAGCGCACCGTCAAAGAAAAAATGATCATCTACCACATTCCTGCCGCTTAAAAACCTGACGCCTGACTACAAACCATGGTATTGCAGCAAAAAAAAAGGGCACTTCTGATCCTGAGTGAGCCACCAAGCAGCGTCAGTTCGGGGGGAGGCGTGATCGGCGTGGATAGAGCCAAGCTTCTTCAGGACTTATGCGACTTGAGCGTTGCATTTATCGATTGGGATAACCTGGGACCGATGTCTCTCGCAGGCTCGATAGAGACGCCGTGCTGGCCACTCAGCCGTCCCGCTGCCAAGAAGCGTCCAATGGAGCGTTTACGCTTTTTTCTCGAACGAAATTTTCAGCGCGGACCATGGTTCTACAGGAAGTTTGAACGACGCCAAGTCGCCCGTCAGATTGAAGAATACCTTGAGCGCGCGCAAGCCGATGTCGTTCTCTTTGACAACATTCCGAGCACGCTCGTGTGGGCGGAATGCCGAGACTTCAAGCGCATTTATCTCGCCCACAATGTCGAATCGCTGATCGTTGACTATGCCAAGCCGCAGACCCTGATGGGGCGGTTGCGGGGCGAAGCGCGCCGAATGGAGCGGCACGAACAACGGATTTTGAAAGAAGCCGATGCCGTGGCTTGCTTTACAGAAAAGGATGCAGATGCCCTGCGATCCCTTGCGCCAAATCTCCGTATTTCTGTAATTCCTCCGGCCTTTCGGAAGCCCTCCAGCGACATTCACTCTGCTGTGGTTGGCAAGCGATATGTGATCATGCCAACCAACGCCACGTGGCAGCCGAATGTACTGTCGCTGGACTGGTTTTTCGCAGAAGTCATGCCCAAAGTGGATCCGCAAATTTCCTTCGTCCTGACGGGGCGGGATCAAGATGGCTACCTGAAGAACCTCGCTTCACGCTTCAGCAATCTCGAGTATGCGGGTCTGCTGGCACGCACTGAATATGAGAGCCTCATGCGGAACGCGTCGCTCTTCTTGAACCCCACAAGGCATGGATCTGGATTTCAAATCAAGCTGATCGAAGCGATGCAGCTTGGAATTCCAATTATTTCAACGAAGTTTAGCAACCACGTAGGCGATTCGATCACGGCAACGGATGACCCGAGTGAGATGGCCCAACTGATCGAACGCTGGATGAAGACCCGAACTGGAATAAAAACGCCGAATTACTCGGATATTTTTGAAAGAGCTAAATCAGCTTCTGCAGACTTGGTCAATTTTCCAGATATCATTTCTGATAATCCTGGATAATTTTTCCTCAGCAAGACACTGCTGCGTTGCGCAAGGATCCCTACCACGGCCAACAAGAAGGCAAAAACGTCAGTCGCGGAAATGGCAACGGTTTCCGATTGACAGGTTGCCCGACGCCGTCACCGCACAAACGCCCGAAACGCCTCCCCCTTGCGAACCAGCCAGTCCGGATTCAGATGGCTGTGGTCGATCAAGGTTGGACCTGCTATGGCCTGATCGTAGATGGCGCAGGTCGTGCCTTCGCAGAAGCCGTCGCGTAGATCTACCATGGCGAGATGGCCGTGCCCCTCGAGTCGGGCATAAACCTGTGCAATGTAGCTTGTTGCGCCTGGGAATGGCAGACGTGCTTGCTCATAAGTTGCTGGCACGTCAGCGCCAATAAACTTGTGGCGCATGGCGTTCTTGGGCACGTTAAACGGCGCAATGGGCATCTGCTCCAGCAACACCAATTGCTTGCCTGCATCGAGAATATGTTGGAAAGCATCCACGTTGACAGAGATCAGCGCGGAAGGTTCCGTCGGCAAATCCTCATCACAGACACCATTCTTGACAAGGCAGAACACGGCCGCCATTGCGCTGGGGTTGTACCCGTAGTTGCCTGCGACAATCACGGTGGCATACGCCGGATCCAAAGCCTTCTCTTGAACCATGTCTGCGACTTTGTCGCAGTAGTGGCCTGGCTCCTTCTTGTTGTAGCCCTTGAACAGTTGGCAGCCCGATGCCGTCACGAAGTCGACCCGTGTCGTTGCGTGCTGTTTGAACCAAGGGTACAAATGCTGTGCATGCGAATCCCCGAATACAAGAGTTCTTGGTCCTTGTGCGTCGGGATTGACGGAGCAGATATTCAACCGTTCGATGGGCGTCTTGAAGTTATGGCACTCGCTGGGGAAGTAGCTTGCTTTGAGGGCGGCAGCATGCGCCTCGAAGAAATTCCTGTCCGTTCGAACGCGGCTATCCCAGCCACTGGAGCGCACCATCAGGGCTGAGACTCCGACCGCAGCCGCCAGTGCCGCAATTGCAAAGACAGTCGAAGGCTGGAGAAGAGCCTTCCATGTTTTCGAGCGCAGGGCAAAACGTTTCTCGATGCAGTGAAACGACGCCATTCCAAGCGCTAAAGAGAGCGCCATCGCCGCGATTTTGGCTGGCCATTTGTATGCCTCCGGGACATCGAGAAAGTTCAACCCAACAACGAATGGCCAATGCCAAAGATAGATGGAATAGGACCAGAGCCCGACAGATTGAATGCCCGGCATCTTCAGCCATCTAGGTTCCGCTGCCGACGTATCGTTGTGGGCTGCAAGAAACAGCAGCGCGGCCACTACTGGCCAGAGGGCCAGCGCTCCAGGCCATCTCGACTCCCAATGCCCGTAGGCTCCTGCCACGATGGAGAAGACCAGAATGCACGCCGCAACGATGTAAAGAAGTGGTCGTTTGCCATGCAAGCGTTGCTGTAGTTGGGGCTCAAATGCCAGCAGCAATCCGCCAGCGGCCATCTCCCACGCGCGGGAAGGTAGCTTGTAGAAAGCGCTGGTTGGCCTGAGCGGTGTGACATAGACCGATAGGGCAAGCGAAACCAGCACCAGGGCGAGGATGCCTGCTACAAGCAGCTGCTGCGGTGCCCAGCGCTGCAGTAGCCTGACGTGGCAGCTCAGCCCATGCAAGAACCACAAGTAGACCGGGTAAATCAAGTAGAACTGCCATTCGACGGACAGCGACCAAGTGTGCAATAGCCAGCGCTCGTCTACGGTAGATGTGAAGTATCCCCCGGCGTTGCCAAAGTAATGGTTACTGTAGAACAAGCTCGCCGCCCGAGCCTGTTCCGCATAGTCGAGGTAGTCGACCGGCGGTAGCAAGAACGCCAATATGGCGAATAGAGCGAGGATCAAGAATGCCAAGGCAGGCCAGATGCGTGCAGCCCGTGCCGCAACGAACTGCAGGTAACTGAAGGATTTCTTGTTCAATGCGGTCCAGACGATCTTCGTCATCAGATAACCGGAAATCACGAAGAACACATCCACCCCGATGAAGCCGCTCTGAAATCCAGGGATTTGGTAGTGGAACAGCACGACGAGCGTCACTGCCAACGCCCTCAAGGCATTGAGATCACTTCTGAACTGCATGGGTGGAAAAATGGAAGATTGGCAGTGTGAGTGCTTTGCGGCACGGCGACCAGCGTGCGGGATTGTTGCATGGGCAACTTCGGGACGAAGGATTGCAGCAGTTGCCTTGATCGCTCGACACTGTTGACTACCGCTGGCGGTCTATTGCCATTCTTCTACAGG
The DNA here is from genome assembly GCF_001422445.1 of Pseudorhodoferax sp. Leaf274. GTDB lineage: Bacteria > Pseudomonadota > Gammaproteobacteria > Burkholderiales > Burkholderiaceae_C > Pseudorhodoferax. Next base: position 180,226 of record NZ_LMNA01000012.1, on the reverse strand, counting down.
AACGTGGCAGGAAACGCTCACCCGTACCCGCACCGGAAGACTGGACACAGGACTGAGCGACAAGCCTCGTGCATTGATGCAACGTGGATCACCACCATCAAGGCATCGGCTTGGTGAGCTTGCGCCACCCCTTAGCTTGACCGAGGCGACAGCCACCTTCACCCGCCCCGGTTCTATTGCAGCTCTTGCTTTGTCGACTATCACCTTGGCAGTTTCGAGCGACGTCGACCCCAAAAGACGATGCAGATGGTTACAGCCACAAGCAAAATTGCAAGCGCTGCCGCGATGCGGGGCTTTCGGGCGAATTGAAGCGTCCCGGCCAAACGCTCCCGTGCCGCAGGGGGCAAACACCAGCCGACGTCAGTTGATTCGGACTGCGCCGCGCGCGCGAGACGTCCGCCATACACAAAATAATGGTCGGATGGATAACCAGGGTCGATGTTGTTGAACGAGAGACCAATATCGATGTAGTTAAAAGAGCCGCCGCGCAGGCCCTTGGTGGGGATGTCGCGGCGCCAACCTTGCTGTCCGCCGAGACCTCTCCATGTTTCAAGCCATTCCCAGAGATTGCCTCCCATGTCCAGCAGGTCGTAGTAGCCCCGGCTTGCAAAGCGGCCAGCCGTGCTGACGTAATAAGGACCACCCTCACCCAGACTTTTCACTTGGTAGTTCGCGCCGTTGGAATCGGGTGCACTGCCAGGCGGCGTGTCGTTTCGATTCGGATAACTCCAGTACTTGCGCAGTCCAGGGCGCTCCGGGTCGTAGTACGCGGCCTTGTACCACTCATCGTTGCTCGGCAAGAAGTACTTGGCATCCGGATTGCGCTCGAACAACGTCGCTGCAACCGTGTGCTTGCGGCCGGCTTGCTCGAACGACGCGAAGCCTCTGGTGTCGTAGGCGCCGAGGGTGTAGTCTCCCTCCGTGACACCGGCCACCTGCATTCCATTGGGCTGCCCAAAGTGGTACCAATTGGCCATCCGTGCCAAGGCAAACCAAGACAGATAGGCGGCGGGCCTGTCTTCATACCCTGGCTTGACCTGGTAGGAGGCCCGTTCGCCATCGACGCGGCGCACGATGCCGCCCACGGCTCCAGTGGCCATGTCCTCCAGATATAAGCGATACGGGTCACCGCCCGCAGCAACAGCGTTCAGGAAAGCGACGTACTGGACATTCGTCACCTCAGTTCGGGCCATCTCGTAGCGCTTGGCAACACACCCGTAGCCGGTCCTCAGATCCGACGTGTTGCCCGGCTTGTCGATCAGCGTCCAATCGACATTCGCGCCGCGCCCTGTGGAAGGCGAAGAACTGGAGCCTGCCACAGCCGCTGTCACAGTTACCGGTGCTGAAAACGGGAGGGACTCCTGGGTGCCGGAAGCCCTGGCAATGCGAAAGCCGAACGAACTGAGCTTTTTGCTGCTCAGCTCGGAATCCCGATAACCCTTGGAAAGGGTGTCCCTAGGCAGAAAGAGCGACCCCCCAAGTGCCATCTGATGATGTCCCAGTGGACCCTCGACCCACTCCATCACGTTACCGGCCTGGTTGCGCGTTCCGAGCGCGCTTTGGTTGTTCTCGTAGGCGTTCACGCGGGCAAGGTGAGGGAATGGGATGGCCCATTGCCCCGCGTAATAGTTGGCCGAGTGGCCGCTCATGTCCGCGCTGCCACTGGCCGGTGCATCGTTTCCACCGGAATACTCCGTGAATGCGCGGGTCCGAGGATCGAAGAATCCGGCCGTCATCCACTCTCCGCATGTCGGCAGAAAGTACCGGGCAGCCGCGTTGCGCGCCGGACCGCTGGAGGCGTCGCTCAGGGCACGCGTGTCGTAAGCGCCCGAGCTTGATGTTCCCTCGGTCGTGCCCAATTCCGAGGTACCCGTGGAGGGCCGGCCGTAGTGCAGCCAGTTGGCGAACCTCATCGCATCGTGGGCCGATACGAATGTCACTGGCAGATTTCCATAGCCCGGTTTGACCTTGTAGGTGTAACCGCCCCCACCCGCCTCTCGAACGATCCCGCCCCAGAAGTGATCCTCTTGAAGCTGGCTGAACAGCGCACGGGGATCTCCCGTGCGAGCGACAGCGTTCAAGAATGCGGCGTACTCGATATTGGTGACCTCGTACTTTCCGATCTGGACAGCTGCCGTCGGAAGCGGACAGGCGTCGGGCGCCCCGGCGACCTGGTCTGCACGCAGCGCTGGAACGGTAACGAAATCCGGTACGTGGTTTGCCAGTGTCTCGCCAAAACCTGCGCTTGGCGCCAGGACCAAAGCGCCGATCAGTGCGTACATGAGGAAGGAGGCCACGTGCGCCGACCTCAGCACCTGATATCCGAAGCGGTTCCCGGCCTCGATTTGGCTGAAGTCAGCCCATCTTGAAATCATCTTTGGCATTCCGCACCGCATTGAGCTTCTCCGCAGGTGCTCCACGGCGCACCAACAAGCCGCTCCACGCCCTGCCCTGCCACCGCGGCCAATGCCGCCGCCGGCACACGCATCGGCGCAATTTCCGACAGCGGCAAGAGCGCAAAAGCGCGTTCCCACAGGCGCGGATGCGGCACCTGGAGGCTGGGTGTGTCCATGACCACCGCGCCATAGAGCAGCACATCCAGATCCAGCGTACGCGGTGCGTTCCGGTAAGGGCGTTCACGGCCTGCCTGCAACTCCAGCGCCTGCAGATGGGCCAGCAGTTGATGGGGGGGCAGTTCGGTGGCCAGTTCGGCGACGGCATTGAGGTAGTCGGGCCCACCGGCATCCACAGGCTTTGTGCGGTAGAGGGATGAGTGGCGCACCAGTCGTGTCTCCGGCAGCCCATCTAAGGCCAGCAGCGCCGCGGCGAGCGTGGCACGCGCGTCGCCCAGGTTGCCGCCCAGGCCGATGAAGGCGGCGACCGGCGCCACCTGGATCAAGCGCCGTCGTCCTGGCCGACGGGGCCGGCGGGCACTGTCCGCTCGCCGGAGGGCTTGCGGCGGCGACGGCGCTTCTTGGGCGCAGCGGCCATGCCGTCGGCCGACGCCACGGCCTCGGCGGGTTCGCCCTCTGCCACGGGCTCGGCGGCATCGCGCCGGGTGCCCTTCACCACACGCACGCGCGCCTTGCCCGACTCTTCCCGCGCCTGCTCCAGCAGGTCTTCCCGGCGCTCGTCGCTCGCCTGGCTGAACTCCTGCCACCACTCGGCCAGCGCCTCGTCGATCTCGCCGACGTCGGCGCGCAGGCGCATGAAGTCGAACGCGGCGCGGAATCGGGGCTGTTCGATCAGGCTCCAGGGCGCGCTGCCGGTGCGCTTGTCGAAGCGCGGCTGCATGGTCCAGGTCTCGCGCATGTCGCCGGCCAGCTTGCCGCGGCCGGAGACGTCGCCGATGCGCGCGCTGAACACGTCCTCGATGGCGTCCTGCAGCGCCGGAAAGGGCGGCTGGCGCTTGTGCTCGATGCGGTTCTTCCAGCCGTCGCGCACGTCGGCCCACAGCACGCAGGCCAGCAGGAAGCTGGGCGCCACTGGCTTGCCCTCGCCGACGCGGCGGTCGGTGTCCTGCAGCGCGGCACGCACGAAGGGCTGGTCCGCGCGTTCGACCACAAGGTCGAGCAGCGGGTAGATGCCGGTCGCCAGGCCCAGTTCCTTGAGCTTGCCGATGGTGGCGATGGAATGCCCCGTCTGCAGCAGCTTGAGCATTTCGTCGAACAGGCGGCTCTGCGGCACGTCGGCCAGCAGTTGCTGCGACTTGACCAGCGGTGCGGCGGTCTTGGGGTCGATCGTGAAGCCCAGGGCACCCAGCTTGGCCGCGAAGCGCACCGCGCGGATGATGCGCACCGGGTCTTCGCGGTAGCGCGTGGCGGCGTCGCCGATCATGCGGATGCTGCGGTTCTGCACGTCCTTGAGGCCATCGTGGTAGTCCACAACGATCTGGCGCCTGGGGTCGTAGTACATCGCGTTGATGCTGAAGTCGCGCCGTGCAGCGTCCTCCTCCTGCGGGCCCCAGACGTTGTCGCGCAGCACGCGGCCCGTGGCATCCACGGCATGCTGCATGCCCGCCAGCTCGCTCTTGCTGGTGCGCTCGTTGCCCGCCACCTGCTCGGCGGCGGCGTTGTCCAGGTAGGCGCGGAAAGTGGAGACCTCGATGACCTCGTGCTCGCGGCCGCGGCCGTAGACCACGTGCACGATGCGAAAGCGCCGGCCGATGATGAAGGCGCGGCGGAACAGCGCCTTGACCTGCTCGGGCGTGGCGTTGGTGGCCACGTCGAAGTCCTTGGGCTTGAGGCCCACCAGCAGGTCGCGCACGGCGCCGCCGACGATGTAGGCCTCGTAACCGGCCTGCTGCAGCGTGTTGACGACGTTGGCGGCACGTTCGTCCACCAGGTTGACGTCGATCTTGTGGACCTCGGCCGCGATCTCCTGGCGCTTGCCGAACTTGGGGCGGGCGCGGGTGGTGGGAGCGCTCTTGCCCAGCAGCTTGTCGATGAATTTCTTGATCATGTGAGTTTTTCGAACAGGTCCAGGATGCGCCAGCCGCGCGCCTGCGCGACCGCCCGCAAGCGGTCGTCGGGATTGGTGGCCACCGGAACCTGCACCTTCTCCAGGAGCGGCAGATCGTTGATGGAGTCGGAGTAGAAAGTGCAGTGCACGCGGTCCCAGTCCAGCCCGCGCTCGGCGAGCCAGGCCTGCATGCGCGTGACCTTGCCTTCGCGCGCCGAGGGCACGCCGCGGATGGCGCCGGTGATCCAGTCGCCGCTGCCGTCGGGCAACGGAGCGCGCTCCAGCTGCACGGCGATCAGGTGCTCGATGCCCAGGGCCTGGGCGATGGGCGCGGTGACGAATTCGTTGGTCGCCGTGACCAGCAGCAGCGTGTCGCCACGCGCACGGTGCTGCGCGACCAGCTCGCGCGCCGCCGGCAGCAGCGCTGGCAGCACCATCTCGCGCATGAAATCGGCATGCGCGGCGGCAGCCGCCACGGGGCCGCGTTCGCGCACGGCGTCGGTGGCAAAGCGCACGTAGTCGTGGATGTCCAGCGTGCCGGCCTTGTAGTGCGCGTAGAACGCGTCGTTGCGGCGGGCGAAGGCCTCGGGGTCGGTCCAGCCGATGCGGGTGGTGTGGACGCCCCAGGCGTGGTCGGAATCGATCTGCAGCAGCGTGTGGTCCAGATCGAAGAGGGCCAGGTTCAAGTGTGCTCCAGCATGGACTTGATCAGCGGAATGGTGATGGCGCGCTGGGTCTGCAGCGCGTAGCCGTCCAGGTGGTCCAGCAGCTGGACCAGGCTGGCCAGGTCGCGGCTGAAACGCCGCAGCATGAAGTCCATCACCTCGTCGGACAGGAAGATGCCGCGCGCGTCGGCCTGCTGGCGCAGCACGGCGCGGCGTTCGGCCTCGGACAGCAGTTGCAGCTGGAACACGTGGCCCCAGCCCAGGCGCGAGCGCAGGTCGTCGCGCAGCGGCAGGTCGGCCGGCGGCAGCGTGCCGGCGCCCAGCACCCAGCGCTGCAGGCCCTGGGCGTTGACGAACCAGTTGAAGGCCGCGTGCTGCTGCACGGCCGAGTAGTGCTGCACGTCGTCAAGCAGCACGGCGGCCCAGTCCTCGTCGAACTCGGGCGGCTCGGCCACGCTGGGGTCGAGCCAGCCGACCTTGCCGCCCTGCTCGCGCAGGGAGGCCCGCACGGCCTCCAGCAGGTGGGTCTTGCCGCCACCCGCGGGTCCCCACAGGTAGGTGGGGACGGGCGAGCGCGTGGGGCTGCCGGCCCACAGCTGCAGGTGCTGCAGCGCAGCCTCGTTCGGTCCGGCGAAGAAGTTCGCCAGCGTGGGGCCGGAAGCCAGACCGATGTCGAGGGCCAACTGTTGCATCAGGGGGATGGAGCGGGTAGCGGGGGGAGCCCCCGTAGAATTCGCGCGGATTTTAGTCTCCCTGCTTACCCTCTGTGCCGTCGCAGGCACCCTGCCCCCATGAGCAACACCCCCGCCTCCCCCACCCCGCTGTCCTACAAGGATGCCGGTGTCGACATCGACGCCGGCGACGCCCTGGTCGAGCGCATCAAACCGCTGGCCAGGAAGACCATGCGCGAGGGCGTGCTGGCCGGCATCGGCGGTTTCGGTGCGCTGTTCGAGGTGCCCAAGCGCTACAAGGAGCCCGTGCTGGTCTCGGGCACGGACGGCGTGGGCACCAAGCTGCGCCTGGCGTTCGAATGGAACATGCACGACACCGTGGGCATCGACCTGGTGGCCATGAGCGTCAACGACGTGCTGGTCCAGGGCGCCGAGCCGCTGTTCTTCCTGGACTACTTCGCCTGCGGCAAGCTGGATGTCGACACCGCAGCGGCCGTGGTCGGCGGCATCGCGCGGGGCTGCGAGCTGTCGGGTTGCGCGCTGATCGGCGGCGAGACCGCCGAGATGCCCGGCATGTACCCGCCCGGTGAGTACGACCTGGCCGGCTTCGCCGTCGGCGCGGTGGAAAAAAGCAAGATCCTGACGGGCCAGGACGTGGTCGCCGGCGACGTGGTGCTGGGCCTGGCCTCGGCCGGCGTGCACTCCAACGGTTTCAGCCTGGTGCGCAAGTGCATCGAACGCGCCGAAGCCGCAGGCAGCGTGCCGGCCACGCTGGACGGCAAGCCCTTCCGGCAGGCCGTGATGGAGCCCACCCGCCTTTACGTCAAGAACGTGCTGGCCGCGCTGGCCCAGCACCCGATCAAGGCCCTGGCCCACATCACCGGCGGCGGCCTGCTCGAGAACATTCCGCGCGTGCTGCCCGAAGGTCTGGCCGCGGAACTCAAGGCCGGCAGCTGGCCGCAGACCGAGCTGTTCGCATGGCTGCAGGCCACCGCCGGCATCGACGACATCGAGATGAACCGCACCTTCAACAACGGCATCGGCATGGTGGTCGTGGTGGCGGCCGCCGAGGCCGAGGCCACGGCGGCCACGCTGCGCGCAGCGGGCGAGACGGTCTACACCATCGGCGCCATCGCCGCGCGCGGTGACGGCGCGGCCGTCCGCGTGGCCTGATCTGCAGCCAGGCCCGGCCTGGCCGCGGCCGCCTCAGCCGCCCGCGCTGCCCTCGTCCGCACGCAGCGGCTGCGCCAGCACCTTGTCGATGCGCCGGCCGTCCAGGTCCAGCACCTCGAACACCCAACCCGCGCACTCGATGCGTTCGCCGGTGGCCGGCAGGCGGCCCGAGACGGCCATGAGCAGGCCGGCCACGGTGTTGTAGCGGCCGCGGTCTTCCTCGGGCAGCGCCTCGATGTCCAGGCGCGACTTGAGCTCGCCGACCGGCATCAGCCCGTCTAGCAGCCAGGAACCATCGCCGCGCGCGGTGGCCCAGGCATCGGTCTGGGTCTCGGGCTGCAACTCGCCGGTGATGGCCTCCAGCAGGTCGCGCGGCGTCAGCACGCCCTGCACCACGCCGTATTCGTCGACCACGAACACCATGCGCCCGGCGCGTGCGCGGAACTGCTCCAGCAGCTCCAGGCCCGACAGCGTCTCTGGCACGAAGGTGGCGGGCAGCGCATGCGCGCCGATCAGCGCCCCGCGGTCCTGTCCGGCCAGCGCCAGCAGGCGCGCCACGCTGACGATGCCGACCACGTCTTCCAGAGACCCGCGGCACACCGGATACCAGGAATGGCCGGCATGCTCGGATTCGCCTCCCGCCTGGCGCAGCGCATCGAGCACCGGCAGGCCGGCATCGAGCCAGCCGATGTCGTCGCGCGGCACCATGATGGAGGTCAGCGGCCGCTCGTCCAGATGGAACAGGTTGCGCACCATGCGGTGCTCGTGCGCCTCGATCACGCCGGCGTCCACGCCCTCCTCCAGGCTCGCGTCGATCTCTTCCTCGGTCACGGCGCGGTTGCCGGCGGTGTCCACGCGCAGCGCGGCCAGCACACCCTGCGTGCTCAGCGACAGCAGCCGCACGAAGGGCTTGGCCACCATGGCCACCCAGGTCATCGGCCGGCTGACCAGGTGCGCCACCTTCTCGGGATGCAGCTGGGCGATGCGCTTGGGCACCAGTTCACCGAACACGATGGTCACGAAGGTGATGGCCGTGACCACCAGTGCCGTGGCCACGACATCGGCCACGCCGGGGCCCAGGCCCAGCGCCTCCAGCCACTGGGCGACGGCGCTGCTGAACGCAGCCTCGCCCAGGATGCCGTTGAGCATGCCGATCAGCGTGATGCCGACCTGCACCGACGACAGGAAGCGCGTGGGATTGGCCAGCAGTGCCAGCGCGGCAGCCGCGCCCTTGTCGCCGCTTTCGGCCATGGCCACCAGGCGCGCCTTGCGGCTGGTGGCCAGCGCCATCTCCGACATGGCGAACACGCCGTTGAGCGCGGTCAACAGCGCGATCAGCAGGAAGTCCATCAGGGCAGCGGCGTGGGCGCGTGCAGCGGCGGCAGGCCCATGCTGAAGGCCTTGTCCAGCGCCATCCAGGTCACCAGCACGGCGCCCAGCACCATCACGCCGTACAGCATGCGGTGGATGTCCTCGCGCGGCCGGGCGATCGTCCAGATCTCCTGGAACGGGCGACCGAAGTGCGCGCGCACGCGGTCCAGCCGGCGCCGACCCACCACGATGGAGATCTGCATGCGCTTGATCGCGAGCAAGCCGTACAGGCAGATCGTCCAGGTGATCGCCACCAGCACCCAGTGCCGCAGGCCGCCCTCGACGCCGGGCTCGACCAGCTGGTGCACGCCCGCCAGCAGCAAGGCATAGATCACCAGCGCATAGGCCCCGGCCCACCACTGCTGGCGCGTGAAGAGTTCGATGTCGGCGACGCAGGCGCCATAGGCCATCTGCAACTCCGAGCGGTCGATGCCACTCAGTTCTCCGTCACCGAAATTCGAATCCATGGCTTCCTCCCTGATTGCCGTGCAATCTACAGCATCCGGCGCCGTGTAGAGTCGCGCGTCGTTGACGGAGTACACATGGCGTCTTATCTGATCGGGGATGTGCAGGGCTGCGACGAGCCGTTGGGCCGGCTGCTGCAGGCCATCGATTTCTCACCCAGCCGCGACACCGTCTACCTGCTGGGCGACCTGGTCAACCGTGGCCCGGCGTCGGCACAGGTGCTGCGCCGCCTGATGGCCCTGGACGGCAGCGCGCGCTGCCTGCTGGGCAACCACGACATGCACCTCCTGGCCTGCGCCTGGGGCGTGCGCCGGCCGCACAAGCGCGACACGCTGGACGCGGTGCTGGCCGCGCCCGACCGCGCCGCGCTGCTGGACTGGCTGCGCTGCCAGCCTCTGGCGATCCACGAGACCGTGGCCGGCCGCGAACTGTTGATGGTGCATGCCGGCGTGCTGCCGCAATGGACCGCCGCACGCACGGCCGAACTCGCGGCCGAACTGCAGTCGGTGCTGCGCGGCCCGCACATCGGCGACTTCCTGCACGAGATGTACGGCAACCAGCCCGACCGCTGGGACGACGGCCTGGCCGGCAACGAGCGCCTGCGCGTGGTCATCAACGCGCTGACGCGGCTGCGCTTTTGCAGCGCCGACGGCCAGATGGAGTTCGAGACCAAGGAGGGGGTGGGCGCAGCGCCCGCCGGCTTCATGCCCTGGTTCGAGGTGCCGGGCCGGCGCACGGCCGAGGTGGCGGTGGCCTTCGGCCACTGGTCCACGCTGGGCTGGCTGGACCGCGACGACCTCTATTGCCTGGACACGGGCTGCGTGTGGGGCGGCCCGCTCAGTGCGCTGCGCGTGGACGCTCGTGCTGCGCGGCAGGCGCTGGTGCAGGTCGACTGCCCGCAGGCGCAGGAACCGGGCTGAGCCCGATCAGCCGGCCGAGGTTTCCGGCTGGGGTGCGGCGGCCGGCGCGGGTGCCGGCGCCTTGAACAGCGCGGCCAGCTTGCGCTTGGGCTTGATGTTGGCCGAGACGCCGCTGCGCACGGTCTCGCGCTTGCTCTCCCACCCCGGCGCGCCGGAAGCGGGTGCATTCGCCTCGTAGGGCTGGTTGAAGAACGGATCCTGCGCCACGGAGGCCGAACGGCGCGGTGCGCGTTCGCGCGGCTCACGGGGTTCGCGGGGCTCGGGCCGGCCGCGCGGGCCGTCCATCACGTCGCGCGGGTCGTCGCCACCCCAGGCACGGCGGCCTTCGTTGAAGCGGCCTTGCTCGCGGATGCGCGGCATGTCCTCGTCGTACTCGAAGGCCTCGATCTCGATCTTGGTCTTGATCAGCTTCTCGATCTCGGCCACCAGCCGCGCATCGTTGCCGCCGCCGGCGAAGCTGACCGCCAGGCCCGAGGCGCCGGCCCGGCCGGTGCGGCCGATGCGGTGCACGTAGTCTTCGGCGTTGAAGGGGATGTCGAAGTTGAACACCGCCGGCACGTCCTTGATGTCCAGCCCGCGGGCGGCCACGTCGGTGCAGACCAGCAGGTCGACCTCGCCCTTCTTGAATGCGTCCAGTGCCTTCAGGCGCTCGTCCTGGCTGCGGTCGCCGTGCAATGCGTTGGTCTTGAGTCCCTCGCGCTCCAGCGCGCGGGCCAGCCGGGCGCAGCCCAGCTTGCTGTTGACGAACACGAAGGCCTGGCGCAACTGGCGCTTGCGCAGGATCTGGTGCAGCGCACGGCGCTTGTTGTCGTCGCCCACGCTGTAGAAATGCTGCTCCACGGTCGAGGCCGTGGCGTTCGAACGCGCCACCTCGATGGTGGTGGGGTCCTGCAGGTAGCTGCCGGCCAGGCGCTTGATCTCGGGCGAGAACGTGGCCGAGAACAGCAGCGTGGTGCGCTGCTTGGGCAGGTACGACAGGATGCGCTGCAGGTCGGGCAGGAAGCCGATGTCCAGCATGCGGTCGGCCTCGTCGAGCACCACGTACTCGACCTGGTTCAGCACCGCGTTCTTGGCCTCGATGTGGTCGAGCAGGCGGCCCGGCGTGGCCACCAGGACCTCCACGCCCTTCTTGAGTTCGGCCGTCTGCGGCTTCATGTCGATGCCGCCGAACACCACCGTGCTGCGCAGCTGGGTGTACTTGGCGTACAGCTTGATCTGCTGCGCCACCTGGTCGGCCAGTTCACGCGTGGGCAGCAGCACGAGGGCGCGCACGGGGTGGCGCGCAGGCGATGTGGAGGCGTTCTCGTGGCGCAGCATGCGCTGCAGCAGCGGCAGCGAGAAGGCGGCGGTCTTGCCGGTGCCGGTCTGGGCGGCGCCCATCACGTCGCGGCCCGTCAGCACCACCGGAATGGCCTGCGCCTGGATCGGCGTCATGCTGCTGTAGCCCATCTCGGCCACGGCACGCGAAAGCGGCTCGGCGAGGTTCAGCTGAGAGAAGGAAGCGGTCGGTGCTGCGGTTTCGGCGGGGGTGGAGCCTGCTTCGGGAGCGGTTGCGGAGTCGGTCATCAAGTCCAGGGTTGAAGCGCTACCAAACAGATAGCAGGCCGGCCCGCCAGGGTGGGGCCGGACCGCAATTATCGCGCAAGGGGGTCAAAACCCTGTGACAGGTGCAGTTTCAGGCCGTGTTCAGGCGCTCGCGGGAATCGGCCCGACGGCCTGGCGCACGTCGCCGCACTGGGCGCGCTGGCGCAGCGCATGCTCCATCACCACCAGCGCCAGCAGCGCCTCGACGATGGGCGTGGCACGGATGCCCACGCAGGGGTCGTGCCGGCCCTTGGTCACCACTTCCACGCTCTGGCCAGCCGTGTCGATGGACTCGCGCGGCGTGATGATGGAGCTGGTCGGCTTGATCGCGATGGCCACGTCCAGGTCCTGCCCGGTGCTGATGCCGCCCAGCACGCCGCCGGCATTGTTGGACAAGAAGCCCTGCGGCGACAGCGAATCGCCGTGCGTGCTGCCGCGCTGCGCCACGCTGGCGAAGCCCGCGCCGATCTCCACGCCCTTGACCGCGTTGAGGCCCATCATCGCGAAGGCGATGTCGGCGTCGAGCTTGTCGAACAGCGGCTCGCCCAAGCCCACCGGCATGCCCGAGGCTGTCACGCGCACGCGCGCGCCGCACGAGTCGCCGGCCTTGCGCAGCTGGTCCATGTAGGCCTCCAGCTGCGAGACGTCGGCCACCGGCGCGAAGAACGGGTTGTTCGGCACATGCTCCCAGCCCTCGAACGGGATCGCGATCTCGCCCACCTGCGTCATGCAGCCGCGGAACTGCACGCCATAGCGCTCGCGCAGCCACTTCCTGGCCACCGCGCCGGCCGCCACCGTGGGCGCCGTCAGCCGGGCCGAGGAGCGGCCGCCGCCCCGCGGGTCGCGGATGCCGAACTTGTGCCAGTAGGTGTAGTCGGCATGGCCGGGCCGGAAGCTCTGCGCGATGGCGCTGTAGTCCTTGCTGCGCTGGTCGGTATTGCGGATCAACAGCGCGATGGGCGTGCCCGTGGTGCGGCCTTCGTAGACACCGGACAGGATCTCGACCTGGTCGGCCTCGGCGCGCTGCGTCACGTGGCGGCTGGTGCCGGGGCGGCGGCGGTCCAGCTCGACCTGGATGTCGGCCTCTGCCAGCTCCATGCCGGGCGGGCAGCCATCGATCACGCAGCCGATGGCCGGGCCGTGAGATTCCCCGAAGTTGGTGACTGCGAAAAGTGTGCCGAAGGTGTTGCCGCTCATGGCCCGATTATCGACGAGCCCATGCGCCCGGCCGGTCCACAGCCTGGGAACGGTTCATGCTTCGCATGCAGTGCACCCACCGATGGTGCGGAACCCCCTCACAGCGAAAGGCAAGCCATGTTGGACCGCACGAGCACCAAGTTCTCCCACGTCAAGGAAGGCGACACGCAATATGTCAGCGGCGGATTGCGCGACTTCTTCCTGTACCGCGACCTGGGCATCGCCGAGGCCACGCACGGAAAAGTGATCGCGCACCTGGTGAAGGCCAACATGGCACCAGAAACGGGCACCGGCTGGCACCGCCATGAAGCGGACTTCCAGATCGTCATCATGGTCAAGGGCTGGGCCCGGTTCATGTACGAAGACAAGGAAACCCTGGTCGAGGCCGGCGACGTGGTGCACCAGCGCCCCGGCATCCGCCACTACCTGTTCGACTACTCGCCCGACATGGAATACCTGGAGATCGTCTCGCCGGCCGACTTCAAGTCGGTGGACGTGGAGCCGGTCTGCGAAGTGCCCGCGCCCACGCCCTGGAAGTGAGCGCAGCGGCGGCGCCGGCCGCCGCCGTCAAAACTCCGCGTCGAGTTCGTCGATCTCCTCGGGCTCCTTGCCGGCCTCGGCGACCCACTCCTTCATCGCAGGCAGAGCCATGATCTGCTTGCAGTAGTCCACGCAGGCCGGCGGCAGCGGCACGTCGTAGGTCAGGAAGCGCGTGACGACCGGCGCGTACATCGCGTCGGCGATGCAGGGCTTGTCGCCGAACAGGTAGGGGCCGCCATAGGCCTGCAGGCATTCGGTCCAGATCTCCAGGATGCGGTCCACGTCGGCCTGCGCGCGCGACCAGATCTTGAAGCCCGGGAAGTGCGCCTTGATGTTCATCGGCAGCGAAGAGCGCATCGCCGAGAAGCCCGAATGCATCTCGCCGCAGATCGCGCGGCAGTGCGCGCGCGCCGCCTGGTCGGCCGGCAGCAGGCCGGCCTTGGGCTTGAGCTCGTTGAGGTATTCGCCGATGGCCAGCGTGTCCCACACATGGACCTTGCCGTTCTGCAGCGAAGGCACGCGCATGGAGGACGACAGCAGCAGCATCTCGGCCTTCATGGCCGGGTCGTCGGGCGAGACCACGTTCTCGTTGAACTCCAGGCCCGCCAGCCTGGCCATCAGCCAGCCGCGCAAGGCCCAGGCTCCGTAGTTCTTGCTGCTGATCGTCAATACCGCCTTGGTCGCCATGGGATCGCCTCCAGTGTGGCGGTATCCAGCAAGCGCTGTGCCAACGCGCCCTGCGCCTTGTGGACGATCCGCGCGGCGCCCGCGCATGGCCCGCAAATTGCCTGTCAGGCCGCACACCCCACTCCCACGAGACATTGCATGCTGTACCAGGCCTACCAGCTCCAGTCAGACCTCATGTCGCCGATGCGGATGCTGGCCCAATCGCTGGGGAGTTCGCTGTGGTTCAACGACACCGACCGCAGCCCGCTGCGCGCGTGGTCGGCCGCGAGCACGGTGTTCTCGCGCATGCGGCTCACGCACAGCCGGCCCGCTTACGGCATCGACCAGGCCATCGTCGAGGGCGTGGCCGTGCCCGTCACCGAGGAAGTCACGCTCAAGAAGCCGTTCGGCAGCCTGCTGCACTTCAAGCGCGAACTGCTGCCGCACACGCCGTCCCAGCCGCGCATGCTGCTCGTGGCGCCGCTGTCGGGCCATTTCTCCACGCTGCTGCGCGACACCGCGCGCACGCTGCTGCGCGACCACGACGTCTACATCACCGACTGGCACAACGCGCGCGACGTCGGCCTCCAGCACGGGGGCTTCGGGCTGGACGACTACATCGCCTACATGATCGACTTCATCGCCGCGCTGGGCCCGGGCACGCACGTGATGGCGGTGTGCCAGCCCTGCGTGGCCGCGCTGGCGGCCACGGCCATCATGGCCGAGGACGACCACCCGGCCCAGCCCGCCAGCCTGACGCTGATGGCCGGCCCGGTGGACTGCCGCGTGAACCCCAGCGGCGTGAACGAGCTGGCCACGAGCAAGCCCATCGAATGGTTCGAGCAGAACCTCATCAGCCACGTGCCGCTGCCGCATGCCGGCTTCATGCGCCGCGTCTACCCCGGCTTCGTGCAGCTCACGGCCTTCATGAGCATGAACCTGGAGCGGCACAAGCAGCAGTACAAGGACATGTACAAGTACCTGCTCGAGGGCGAGACCGAGAAGGCCGAGACCATCCGCGTGTTCTACGACGAATACCTGGCCGTCAACGACCTGCCGGCCGAGTTCTACCTGGAGACGGTGGAGAAGGTGTTCCAGACCTACGACCTGCCGCTGGGCAAGCTGACCTTCCGCGGCCGCACCGTCGACCCCAAGGCCATCCGCCGCACCGCGCTGATGACGGTGGAAGGCGAGCGCGACGACATCTGCTCGGTCGGCCAGACCCTCGCCGCGCAGGACATGTGCGCCAATGTGCGGCCCTACCGCAAGACCCACCACGTGCAGACCGGCGTGGGCCACTACGGCGTGTTCAGCGGCCGGCGCTGGAACCAGGAGATCTACCCGCGCGTGCGGGACATGGTCTACGCAATGCAGTGAGGCACGCGGCCGGCGGGGCCGCGTGGAAGGCGCTCAGCCCTTGCCGTCTTCTTCCTCGCCGCCCGGCCAGTCGCGGATGTAGGCCTTGAGCATCTTGTTCTCGAAGTTCTGGCTGTCCACGACGGCCTTGGCGACATCGTAGAAGCTGATCACGCCCATCAGCATGCGCTTGTCCATCACGGGCATGTAGCGCGCGTGGCGCTCCAGCATCATGCGGCGCACCTCGTCCAGTTCGGTCTCGGCCGTGCAGGTCAGCGGCGCATCGTCCATGGCCGAGCGCACCAGCGTCGAACCGAGCGCGCCGCCGTTCTTCACGACGGTCTGGATCACCTCGCGGAAGGTCAGCATGCCGACCAGGTCGCCATGGTGCATGACGACCAGCGAGCCGATGTCCTTCTCGGACATGATGGCCACGGCCTCGGCCAGTTCCTCGTCGGGCGTGACGGTGTAGAGCGTGTTGCCTTTGACGCGCAGAATGTCGCTGACTTTCATGGGGCCTCCTGTTGATCGTCCGCGACGCGGAACTGTCAAGGGAATATAGCCCACAATCATCCCGAAACTGACCCGTTCCCCCCCTGGAGGAGACCCTCGCATGCCCGGTTACGCGGACCCCGGATTCGACACGTTGGCACTGCACGCAGGCGCATCGCCCGACCCGGCTACGGGCGCGCGCGCCGTGCCCATCCACCTGTCCACGTCCTTCGTGTTCGAGTCCAGCGACCACGCAGCCGCGCTGTTCAACCTCGAACGCGCGGGCCACGTGTACTCGCGCATCAGCAACCCGACCAACGCCGTGCTGGAGCAGCGCGTGGCGGCACTCGAAGGCGGCATCGGCGCCATCGCCACCGCCAGCGGCCAGGCCGCGCTGCACCTGGCCGTGGCCACGCTGATGGGCGCGGGCGGCCACATCGTCGCCAGCACGGCGCTGTACGGCGGCTCGCAGAACCTGCTGCACTACACGATGCGGCGCTTCGGCATCGACACCACGTTCGTGAAGCCCGGCGACATCGATGGCTGGCGCGCTGCGATCCGGCCGCAGACGCGCCTGCTGTTCGGCGAGACCGTGGGCAACCCGGGCCTGGACGTGCTGGACATCCCCACCGTCTCGGCCATCGCGCACGAGGCCGGCGTGCCGCTGCTGGTCGACTCCACGCTCACCTCGCCCTGGCTCATCAAGCCCTTCGAACTCGGTGCCGACCTCATCTACCACTCGGCCACCAAGTTCCTGTCGGGCCATGGCACGGTGATCGGTGGCGTGCTGGTCGATGGCGGCAGCTTCGACTGGGCCGCGTCCCATGCGCAGAGCGGCCGCTTCGCCGAACTGGCGCAGGCCTACGACGGCTTCCACGACATGGTGTTCACCGAGGAGAGCACGGTCGGCGCTTTCCTGCTGCGCGCGCGCCGCGAAGGCCTGCGCGACTTCGGCGCCTGCATGAGCCCTCACACCGCCTGGCTGATCCTGCAGGGCATCGAGACGCTGCCGCTGCGCATGGAGCGCCACATGGCCAACACGCGCAAGGTGGTCGAGTTCCTGGCCGCCCAGCCCTTCGTCTCGCGCGTGGGCCACCCGCTGCTGCCAAGCCACCCGAGCCATGCACTGGCCAGCAAGCTGCTGCCGCGCGGCGCGGGCTCGGTGTTCAGCTTCGACCTCAAGGGCAACCGCGAGCAGGGCAAGAAGTTCATCGAGACGCTCAAGATCTTCAGCCACCTGGCCAACGTGGGCGATTGCCGATCGCTCGTGATCCATCCGGCCAGCACCACGCACTTCCGCATGAGCGACGAGGCGCTGGCGGCCGGCGGCATCGGGCAGGGCACCATCAGGCTCTCGATCGGGCTGGAGGATGCGGACGACCTCATCGACGACCTCAAGCGGGCACTCAAGGCCGCGGAAAAATCGACAGGGACGGCAGCATGATCCTCACCGTCCACGGCGCCCCCACCTACTGCTACACCGGCGGCAAGCCCTTCGACGCGGCCAGGCCCACGGTCGTCTTCATCCACGGCGTGCTCAACGACCACAGCGTCTGGATCCTGCAGAGCCGCTACCTCGCGCACCACGGCTTCAACGTGCTGGCGGTCGACTTGCCCGGCCACTGCCGCAGCGCGGGCGAGGCCCCGTCCACCGTCGAGGAGGCGGCCGGCTTCATCGCCGCGCTGCTGGACGCGGCCGGCGTGCAGCGCGCCGCGCTGGTCGGGCACAGCTGGGGCTCGCTGATCGCGCTGGAAGCCGCGGCCCAGCTCGGCGAGCGGATCACGCAGCTGGTGCTGGTCGGCACGGCCTTTCCGATGAAGGTCTCGCAGGCGCTGCTCGACGCCTCGCTGAACGAGCCGGAAGCCGCACTGAAGATGGTCAACGTGTTCTCGCGCTCCACGCTGGCCGCACCGCCCTCGGCCCTGGGCCCGGGCACCTGGGTGTATGGCGCGAGCCTGGCGCTGGGCCGGCGCGTGCTGCGCAGCAACCGCGATGCCAACGTGTTCCACCGCGGCTTCCTGGCCTGCGACCGCTACACCCATGGCGAAGACGCCATCGCGCAGATCGCCTGCCCCGTGCTGTTCGTGCTCGGCGCGCAGGACCAGATGACGCCGCCCAAGGCCGCGCAGGGCCTCATCGCCGAGGCCAGGGCCGCTGGCAAGACCGTGCAGGTGGTGCAGCCGCCCGTGGGCCACCACCAGATGACCGAGGCACCGGACGACACGCTGTTGGCGATCCACGGCTTCCTGTCCCGCTGATGCCGGCACTGCAGCGCTTTTGGCAAGCCGTTGCGCTGCTGGCAGCGGCGCTGGTCGGCTTCGGCCTCATCCTCTGGCTGGCCGCGAACTGGGACGACTTCGGCCGCATGGGCCGCTTCGCGGTGCTGCAAGGCGCGCTGGCCATCGCTGCACTCGCCGCCGCCGCACGGCCTGCCCTGCGCGTGCCCGGCGCATTGGCGGCGCTGCTTGCCACGGGTGCGCTGTTCGCCTACTTCGGTCAGACCTACCAGACCGGCGCCGATCCCTGGCAGCTGTTCGCGCTGTGGGCGCTGCTGGCCTTGCCGCTGGCGCTGGCCGCGCGCAGCGATGCGCTGTGGCTGCCCTGGTGCCTGGTGGCCATGGCGGCAGTCTCGCTGTGGGCCCAGGCGCACACAGGACACGCGTGGCGCGTGCGCCCGCAGGACCTGCACACGCACGCCGCTGCCGCCGCCATGGCCGCGCTGGTGGTGGCGCTGCTGTCGCCCTGGGCGCGCCGCTTGACGGGCGCCGGCCCCTGGGCCTTCCGGCTGGCGGCGGCGCTGTTCGCCGTGCTGCTGACGCTGACCGCGCTGGGCGGCCTGTTCCGCGAAGACCCGGCACCGCAGTCCACGGGCAGCCTGCTGCTGCTCGCGCTGGCCGCGGCCGGATTCGCCAGCCGCCGCGGCTTCGACCTGTTCGCGCTCAGCGTGGCCACGCTGGCGCTGGACACGCTGCTCGTCGCCGGCGCGGCGCGCTGGCTGCTCGATGGCGGCATCGACGCCATCGGCAACCTCTTGCTGCTGGGCCTGGCCGCCGCGGCGCTGCTGGCGTTGTCGGTGCGCTGGGTGCAGCGGCGTGCGCAGGCCTGCGGCGCCTGGGCCGCGGGCACGGCAACCGCCGCGCCCGGCGATCGCCCCTGGCCCGTGGTGCTGCTGACCGGGCTGGGCGCCTGGCTGGCCGCGCTGCCGCTGCTCGGCGCCGTGGCGCTGTTGCTGGGCGACTGGGTCCATGCCGGCTCCGGCCCCTACGCCGTCGGCGTGCTGCTGCTGACGCTGGCCGGCACGCTGCTGCGCCGGCCGCAGGTGTCCGTGTTCGTCGAGCAGTTGGCCTTGCCGCTGCTGCTGGCCGGCCTGGGAACGCTGGGCTACGGCCTCGCGCGCGATCTGCCGCTGCAGCTGGCGGCAGGCCTGATGGCCCTGCTGCTGCTCGCGCTGGCCTGGCTGGCCGACACGCGCCAGCGCTGGCTGCATGGCCTGCTGGGTGCTGCGGCGGCCGGCGCCACGGTGCTGGCTCTGCACGGCGAGAACGACTGGCAGGACGGCAGCCTGCTGTGGCTGGCCTTGCACGGCACCGTGTTGCCGGGCCTGGCCGGCTTGCGGCGGCCGCCACTGGCCGCCACGGCCTCGGGATGGCTCGCGCTGGCGCTGGCCGGCCTCGCCAGCGCATCGGGCATGGCCTTCCTGGTCG
Source organism: Pseudorhodoferax sp. Leaf274 (assembly GCF_001422445.1). Classification (GTDB taxonomy): domain Bacteria; phylum Pseudomonadota; class Gammaproteobacteria; order Burkholderiales; family Burkholderiaceae_C; genus Pseudorhodoferax. The sequence continues at coordinate 160,960 of NZ_LMNA01000012.1, read as the reverse complement.
GTGCCGTCCCGGGTCCCACGCAACCTTTCGCCGGCAGCGGCGGCCTCGTGGCGCCCGGCCCCTGGACGGCGGCGGCCTCGGCGCTGCTGGCGCTGGCCACCGGGGGCCTGGCCGCGCGGCGCTGGCCCGCGCTGCGCCGGCCGGGCTGTGCCGCGGTGGCGCTGGTCGCCGCGGCGTTGTGCGCTTTCCTGCCGATGCTGGGCGCCATCCTGCTGACCACCGTGCTGGCAGCGGCCGCCCGCCGCCGCCAGCTGGCGCTGTGCGGCGCACTGGCCGCGGCCTGGACGGTGGGCAGCTTCTACTACCTGCTTGCCTGGCCGCTGGCCCACAAGGCGGTGCTGATGGTGGCCTGCGGCGCGGCGCTGGCCGCGCTGGCCTGGCGTGCCGCGCGCATGCCCACCGGCGCGGCGGCGCCGGCCAGCGCGCCCCGCGCCGCCGCGCTGCTGGTGCTGGTGGGCGGCCTGGCCACGCTGGTGGTGGCCAACACGGGCATCTGGCGCAACGAGCGGCTGATCGCGCAGGGCCAGCCGGTCTTCGTGGCACTGGCGCCGGTCGATCCGCGCTCGCTGATGCAGGGCGACTACATGCAGCTGCGGTTCCAGCTACCAACCGACACGCAAGACCGGCTGGCGCAGCCGCAGTCCGGCACGCGGCCCCAAGCGGTCGCGCGGCGCGATGCGCGCGGCGTGGCCGAGCTGCTGCGCGTGGCCGCACCGGGCGAGCCATTGGCCGACGGCGAGTTCACGATCACGCTGGCCCCCAAAAACGGCCACTGGACGCTGGTCACCGACGCCTGGTTCTTCCGCGAGGGCGAAGCCGATCGCTTCGCGCAGGCGCGCTATGGAGAATTCCGCGTCGCACCGGACGGCCGCGCATTGCTCGTGGGACTGGCGGACGCCAAGCTGCAGGCGTTACGATGACTCGGAGCCCTGCGTTGACAGGGCCAGGAGACAGCGCATGAGCATCCTTCCCACGGCGTCTTCCGACGCTGTCGATCCGCGCCGGTTCGGCAGCTTCGCCGAGTTCTATCCGTTCTACCTCTCCGAGCACCGCGACCGCACCTGCCGTCGCCTGCACTTCGTCGGCAGCACGCTGGGCCTGGTCTGCCTGGCCCTGCTGCTGGCCACGGGCCAGTGGCGCTGGCTGCCGATCGGCCTGGCCTGTGGCTATGCCTTCGCCTGGATCGGCCACTTCGGCTTCGAGAACAACAAGCCCGCCAGCTTCAAGCGCCCGCTCTACAGTTTCCTGGGCGACTGGGCGATGTACCGCGACATCTGGCTGGGGCGCATCAAGCTCTGAACCTGGAGTCGACCCCCGGCACCGGCTGGATCGACGCCACGCTGCGGGCTTGGCCGCGCGCGCGCCGATGCAGGCGTCACAACGCGTCGCGCAGGCGCAGCGCGTCCCAGCGCCCGCGTTCCCACAGGCCGGACATCGGCGCGCTGCGGTCCAGCAGCAGGCGCTCGAACAGCGGTGCGAGCGGCGTGCACTCGGGGTCTGCCAGCAGCACGTAGCGGGCCTCGGTGTCCGCGCCCATGCCGTGCTCGGACTCGTCCAGCCGCCCCACCCAGTCCAGGCCCACGAGCACCTGCAGCACCGGCTCGAGCTGCAGCTTGGTGGTGCCCAGCGCGCGGCCGAGCGCGCCGGCCGCCAGGCCATGCGCCTCGCCGCTGCGCGCGCCGTACAGGTGCTGCAGCACCTCGATCGCCAGGTGGAAGTGCCAGCCGTACGCAGCGACCGGCCGCGCGACGCCGGCCAGCAGGCTGGGCAGGTAGGCCACGGTCACGGCGCCCAGCAGCACGATGGTCCAGGCCAGGTAGATCCACAGCAGCAGGATGGGCGCCGTGGCGAAGGTGCCGTACATGGCCGAATACGTCGGCACCGAGGCGATGTACAGGCTCAGAAGCCGCTTGGCCAGTTCGATGCCGACCGACACGAAGATGCCGCCGGCCAGCGCGTGGGACCACTTCACATCGGTGTTGGGCACGTAGCGGTAGACCGCGGCCATGCCCAGCGCCAGCAGGCCGAATTCGATGGTGTCCAGCAGCACGCGCACGCCGCCCGGCAGGCTGTCGACCAGGCCGCGCGAGGACGACACCGCATAGGACGTCATCGCCAGGCTGGCGCCCAGCAGCAGCGGCCCGAGCGTGAGCAAGGCCCAGTAGATCAGCACGCGCTGGCCCAGCGGGCGCGGGCGCGGCACACGCCAGATGCGGTTGAGCGTGCGGTCGATGGTCAGCACCAGCGCCAGTGCCGTGGCCAGCACCACCGCCAGGCCCAGGCTGCCGAGCCGGCTGGCCTGGCTGGCGAACTGGGTGAGGTAGCCCAGCACCTGGCGCGCGATCGTCTCCGGCACCAGGCTCTGCACCAGCCAGCGCTGCAGCACCTGCTGCATGGTGTCGAACATCGGGAACACCGTGAAGATGGCCAGCCCCACCGTGAACAGCGGCACCAGCGCCAGCATGGTGGTGAAGGTCAGGCTGCTGGCGGTCAGCGCCAGCTGGTCTTCGCGGAAACGCTGGCGCAGCGTGAGCGCGGTGGTGCGCCAGGGGAAATGCGCCAGATCACCCAGCAGCGCGTGCAGGCGCTCTGGCAAGCGGCGGGAGGCAACGGACATGCTCGTTATCATGCCAGCCCCATGCCCTCCGCCCCCCTGGACCCCACCGTCGCCTGGACCCGCCGGATCGCCGTCGCAAGCCTGCTCGCGATGATCGCGCTGGGCCTGGCCTGGGAGCTCTGGCTGGCGCCGCTGCGCCCGGGCGGCAGCTGGCTGGCGCTCAAGGTGCTGCCGCTGTGCATCCCGCTGGCGGGCCTGCTCAAGAACCGCATGTACACCTACCGCTGGCTGAGCCTGCTCATCTGGCTGTACTTCACCGAGGGCGTGGTGCGCGCCTGGAGCGACCCGCTGCCCGCCGGCCGCTGGTGCGCGCTGGCCGAGCTGCTGCTGTGCCTGCTGCTCTTCGCGGCGTGCGCCATGCACGTGCGGCTGCGCTTTCGCAATGCCCGGCTGGCCGCAGCCACGGGCGAATGAACGAGGACCTGCATCCATGACCGCTGCCCTGCTCGATTCCCTGCGCGCCATCGTCGGCGCCCCGCACGTGCTGACCGAAGGCGACCTGTCCGCGTGGGAACAGGACTGGCGCAAGCGCGCCCGGGGCAAGGCCCTGGCCGTGGTGCGCCCCGCCACCACCGAGCAGGTGGCCGGCGTGGTCAAGGCCTGCGCCGCCGCCGGCACGAGCCTGGTGCCGCAGGGCGGCAACACCGGCCTGGTCTGTGGCTCCACGCCCGACGAAAGCGGGCGCCAGGTGGTGCTGTCGCTCACGCGCATGAACGCCGTGCGCGCCATCGACCCGGCCAACCTCACCATGACGGTGGAGGCCGGCTGCATCCTGCAGACGCTGCAGGAGCTGGCCGAGAAGGACGGCTTCCTGTTCCCGCTGAGCCTGGCGGCCGAGGGCAGCTGCACCATCGGCGGCAACCTGGCCACCAACGCCGGCGGCACGCAGGTGGTGCGCTACGGCAACACGCGCGACCTGTGCCTGGGCCTGGAAGTGGTCACGGCCGAGGGCGAGGTCTGGAACGGCCTCACCGGCCTGCGCAAGGACAACACCGGCTACGACCTGCGCGACCTGTTCGTCGGCAGCGAAGGCACGCTGGGCATCATCACCGCGGCGACCATGAAGCTCTACCCCATGCCGGCCGCGCGGCTGACCGCCTGGGCCGCCGTGCCCTCGATGGACCAGGCCGTGGAGCTGCTGGGCATGGCGCACCGCACGCTGGGCGCCGGCCTCACGGGCTTCGAGGTGATGGGCCGCTTCGCCGTGAGCCTGGTGGCCAAGCACTTCCCGCAGCAGCGCGTGCCCTTCGTGACGGGCGCGGCCGAGGCGGCGGACGAGACGCCCTGGTGCGTGCTGCTGGAGAACTCCGACGACGAATCGGAAGAACACGCCCGCGCGCGCTTCGAGCAGCTGCTGGAGCAGGCCTTCGAGGCCGGCTGCGTGACCGACGCCGTGGTGGCCGAAAACCTCACGCAGGCGCACCAGCTCTGGCACATCCGCGAGAGCATCCCGCTGGCCCAGGTCGAGGAAGGCCTGAACATCAAGCACGACATCTCCATCCCGGTCTCGCGCATTCCTGAGTTCGTGCGCGTGACCGACGCGCTGCTGGCCGAGCAGATCCCCGGCGTGCGCATGGTCGACTTCGGCCACCTGGGCGACGGCAACCTGCACTACAACGTGCAGGCCCCGGCCGGCGGCGATGCCAGGGCCTTCCTGGCGGAGCAGGAAGAGAACGTCAACACCATCGTGTTCGACTCGGTGAAGGCCTTCGACGGCTCGATCTCGGCCGAGCATGGCGTGGGCAGCTTGAAGCAGCACAAGCTGCCGCACTACAAGTCGCCGGTGGCACTCAAGCTGATGCGCGCGATCAAGGGCGCGCTGGACCCCGAGAACCGCATGAACCCGGGGCGCGTGCTGGAGGCGTGAAGCCACGCGGCATGCGCGTAAGATGTGCGCATGCTCAGATGCGCAGGGTCCATCCATGCTTCGTTTCGATAACGCCCCCAAGAAGGCCACCAACCTCTCGCTCAACAGCAAGGTGCTCGAGGTTGCTCGCGAGCTCGGCATGAATCTGTCGCAGACTGTCGACGCGTTGCTCCTCGAAGAAGTCAAGCGCCGCTACTGGGACAAGTGGAACGAAGACAACAAGGAAGCCATTGCGGCCTACAACGCCCGCATTGCGAGGGAAGGATTGCCGCTGGCCAGGTACCGCACCTTTGCGCGCAGCCTTGGCGACGGCAAGAAGTCTTGACGAATGGCCCGCTTCGATGTCTATGCCAACCCGGATCCAGCGGAACGACGCACCATTCCCTTCTTCCTGGACATCCAGAGCGACCATCTGGAAGCGCTGGAAACACGTGTCGTTGTGCCCTTGCATCTCGGCGAGCGCTTCATGGGCCCAGTGCGCAGATTGAATCCGGAGCTGATCGTGATCGACAAGACTGTCGTCATGGACACTGCCTCGATCGGCGCGATCCCCATCGGTGACTTGCGCCGCCCGGTCGCCAATCTGGCCGACCAGCAGTCTCATATCCAGGATGCACTGGACACGTTGTTCGGCGCCTACTGACACCCGTCACCATATGCCTTCCCGCCCCATCCGCTCCCAATACGAAGACTTCATGCGCCACGTGCAGCAGCACGGCGTGGCCAAGGGCGACCGCACCGGCACGGGCACGAAGAGCGTGTTCGGCCACCAGATGCGCTTCGACCTGTCCGAGGGCTTCCCGCTGGTGACGACCAAGAAGGTGCACCTGAAGTCCATCATCGTGGAACTGCTGTGGTTCCTGACCGGGTCGTCCAACAACAACTGGCTCAAGGAGCGCGGCGTATCGATCTGGGACGAATGGGCCCGGGAAGACGGCGACCTGGGCCCGGTCTACGGCGTGCAGTGGCGCTCGTGGCCCACGCCCGATGGCGGGCACATCGACCAGATCGCCGAGGTGGTGAAGCAGCTCAAGGGCAACCCCGATTCGCGCCGCATCATCGTGAGCGCGTGGAACGTGGCCGATCTGTCGAAGATGGCGCTGATGCCCTGCCATGCGTTCTTCCAGTTCTACGTGGCCGAGGGCAAGCTCAGCTGCCAGCTCTACCAGCGCAGCGCAGACATCTTCCTGGGCGTGCCCTTCAACATCGCCAGCTACGCGCTGCTCACGCACATGCTCGCGCAGCAGTGCGACCTGGAGGTCGGCGACTTCATCTGGACCGGTGGCGACTGCCACATCTACAGCAACCATGTGGAGCAGGTCGCGCTGCAGCTCTCGCGCGATCCGCGGCCCTATCCCACGCTCCGGATCCTGCGCAGGCCCGATTCGATCTTCGACTACCGGTACGAAGACTTCGCCATCGAGGGCTACGACCCGCATCCCGCCATCAAGGCGCCGGTGGCGGTCTGAGAGGCACGCCATGGCCACGCTGCACCTGATCTGGGCCCAGGCGGCCAATGGCGTCATCGGCCACAACAACACCCTGCCCTGGCGGCTGCCCGAGGACATGGCGCACTTCAAGGCCACGACCATGGGCTGCCCGGTGGTGATGGGCCGCAAGACCTGGGATTCGCTGCCGCCAAAATTCCGCCCGCTGCCGGGCCGTATCAACATCGTGCTGACGCGCCACGCCGGCTGGCAGGCCGACGGCGCGCTGCGCGCCGCCTCGCTCGAGGAAGCCCTGGGCCTGTGCCCGGCCGATGCCAGGGTCTGGGTGACGGGCGGGGCCGAGGTCTATGCGCAGGCCATGGCCCTGGCCAGCACGGCCATGGTCACCGAGATCGAGGCCGCGTTCGAGGGCGATGCGCACGCGCCCACCTTCGGCGAGGCCTGGAAGGAGGTGGCGCGCGAACGCCACGTCTCGGCCAACGGGCTGGCGTTCAGCTTCGTGCAGTACCACAACACCGCACGCACACCCTGACCAACGCGTCCATGCGCGGACGGCAAGAGACAGTGGGCGCCATGGCGCTGTAGTCCTGCTCCCACCCCTGTGCGGCGCACCGGCCGCTCGACGGGCCGCGGCGCGGCCCACACACTGGCCGGCACCAACCGCCCCGATGCCATAGGTCAATACAACTCGAAGTCAGTGCCTTGGTTCCGCCATGCCAAGCCAGGGTGCCCAGCACCCGCGCCCCACCCCAGGACGCCGCCGAGTGATTGACCGCCAGACCGACCCCACCCTCGACGGCTGCCAGTACGCCATGGCCGCGGACCGCGGGCACGCACGCATGGACCCGCGGCCCGGCGACCGCATGATCGCCCGGGCCGTGCCGGCGGCTTGAGACCTGCATGGACCTGCTGGCCATATGGGCACCCTGGATCAAGTTCGTGCACCTGAGCACGCTGGCGGCCTGGTGCGCCTGCCTGATCGCGCTGCCTCCCCTGCTCGCGCTGTACCCCGTCACGCGCGGGCGCGTGTCGCGGCACCGGCTCAAGGCCGGGACGCGCTTCGTCTACATCGCGCTGGCTTCGCCGGCCGCGGTGCTGGCGGTGGTGTCGGGCACGGCGCTCATCCACGTGATGGGTGCCTACGCGCCGTGGCTGGCGGCCAAGCTCACGCTGGTCACCGGCATGGTGTTCTTCCACGCCACCTGCGGAAAGATGCTGCTGGTGCTGCGCGAGCAGCCCCGGCGCTGGTCGGCCGGGTTTTTCGTGGGCCTGGCCGCCGTGCCGCTGGTGCTGATCCTGGGGGTGCTGTGGCTGGTGCTGGCGCAACCCCGGCTGGGGTTCTGAATGCGCGCCTCAGAAGCTGTGGATGAACCTGGCGCGTGCGAGCGGACCGTCCCGGTGCGTCCCATCAAGGCGCAAAGCGCAGCCTTAGCTCGGGCTATGGCGAGCATGTGCAACGCCGAGGGTGCGTGCCGGGGCGGGACGAGCGGGCGTGTCGGGGTCGTTCACAGCTTCTCAGTCTTCCTCGTCCTCGCTGAGCACGCCGACCTGGTGCTCGAACACCAGCGTTCCGCCGAGCCAGCCCGCCACGCCCACCAGCACCACGCCCAGGCCCGACAGGTACAGGCCCAGCGGCACGATGGCGGCTTCGGCGTCGCCCAGGCGCAGGCCCCAGTTGGCCATGCCCACGGACAGCAGCATCACCGCCACGACGAAGTGGCTCCACGCGGCTGCGCGCCGGCGGATGTCGCGCACGGCCAGCAGCTCCGCGGTGCCGGCGATGCCGGCCAGGATGCCGCACAGCGCGCCGCCGCCGGCCAGCCACAAGGACATGCGCGCCCAGAAAGGATCGCTCCAATGCCACCAGGCCAGATCGCTGGCGAACACCGCGACCAGGAAGGCAATCGGAAAGGGCACCAGCATGGCGTGCGCGGGATGGCCGAAGAAGGCCACGCGCGTCGTCGTGCCGTGGGGAACGGGATCGGCAAATTGCTTCATGGTGCGGCCCACTCTAGCGGCACACCCCATACCCGCACTGCCGGAAGAGGCGCCGCCTGGGCGTGCGGCCTGTCCGCGATCGCGCTGCTGGCCGGCTGCAGCACGGCCGGCCCGCTGTCGGCGCTCGACCCGGCCGGCCCGGGGGCGGCGCCGATCGCGCGCGTGTGGTGGGCCATGTTCTGGGGCGGCATGGCGCTGACGGTGGCGATGACCGGGCTGGCCCTGTACGCCGCGCTGCGCCGGCGCGCCGGCACGCCGCGCGTGTCGGCCAACGCGCTGCTGGTGGGCGGCGGCCTGCTGCTGCCCGGCGCGGTGATCGCGGCGCTGCTGCTGTGGGGCATGCGCGCCGGCCATGCGCTGCTGCCGCTGCCGGGGGCCGCGCCCGTGTTCACTGTGGAAGTGACGGCACGGCAATGGCAGTGGGATGCGCGCTATCCGCAGCACCCCACGGCGCCGTCCGCCACCAACCGCATCGACATCCCGGCCGGCCAGCCGGTGGATGTACACGTGCGCACGGCCGACGTGATCCACGGTTTCTGGGTTCCCCGGCTCGGCGGCAAGATCGACGCGATCCCGGGCCGCACCAACGTGATCCGGCTGCAGGCCGACGCGCCTGGCGTGTACCGGGGCGTGTGCGCCGAGTACTGCGGCACCGGCCATGCGCGCATGCCGATGGAGGTGCACGCGCACGCGCCCGATGCGCTGGCCGCACGCCTGGCGGGGGGCACGCCATGACGCACCACGACATGCAAGCGCAACCGCATTCCCATCCCGTGGCCCTGCACCAGCGGCTGCAGCGCATCTGGCACAACCCCTCGGGCTGGCGATCGCTCTCGGCCGTCAACCACAACGTCGTGGGCCGGCGCTTCATCGCCACGGCCCTGGTGTTCTTCTTCGTCGGCGGCATGCTGGCGATGCTGATCCGCGCGCAGCTGGCGACGCCGCAGTCGGCCTTCCTGGACGACGCGCTGTACGCCCAGGTCTTCACGATGCACGGGACCATCATGATGTTCCTGTTCGCGATCCCGCTGATCGAGGGTTTCGCGATCTACCTGCTGCCCAAGATGCTGGGCGCGCGCGACCTGGCCTACCCGCGCCTCGGTGCGTTCGGCTACTGGTGCTATCTGCTGGGCGGGCTGATCCTGCTTGGCGCGCTGGCGGCGGGGCTGGCGCCCGACGGCGGCTGGTTCCTCTACACGCCGCTGTCCAACGCCACGCACACGCCGGGCGTGAACGCCGACGTCTGGCTGCTGGGCATCACCTTCGTGGAGATCTCGGCCGTGGCGGCGGCGGTGGAGATCATCGTCACCATCCTGACCATGCGCGCGCCGGGCATGCGGCTCGTGGACATGCCGCTGTTCGCCTGGTACATGCTGGTCACGGCCGGCATGATGCTGGTGGGCTTTCCGCCGCTGATCCTGGGCAGCCTGATCCTGGAGCTCGAACGCGCCGCCGGCTGGCCCTTCTTCGACGCCGCGCGCGGCGGCGACCCGCTGCTCTGGCAGCACCTGTTCTGGCTGTTCGGCCACCCCGAGGTCTACATCATCTTCCTGCCCGCGGCGGGCATCGTCTCCACGCTGATCCCCACGTTCGCGCAGCGGCCGCTGGTCGGCCGGTCCTGGGTGCTGGCCAGCGTGGTGGCGATGGGCTTCATCAGCTTCGGGCTGTGGGTGCACCACATGTTCACGGTGGGCATCCCACACCTGGCGCTGGTGTTCTTCTCGGCGGCCAGCATGCTGGTGGCGATCCCCACCGCCGTGCAGATGTTCGCCTGGATCGCCACGCTCTGGCATGGCCGGCCCAAGCTCGCGCTGCCCATGCTGTGGCTGCTGGGCTTTCTCGTGGTCTTCGTCTGCGGCGGGCTCACGGGCGTGATGCTGGCGCTGGTGCCGTTCAACTGGCAGGCGCACGACACGCACTTCGTGGTGGCGCACCTGCACTACGTGCTGGTCGGCGGCTTCCTGTTCCCGTTCCTCGCCGGCGTGTACTACTGGTTTCCGCACCTGTTCGGCCGCCAGACGCTGCCGCGCCTGGGGGCCTGGGCGTTCTGGCTCATCTTCACGGGCTTCAACACCACCTTCTTCGTGATGCACCTGACCGGGCTCCTGGGCATGCCGCGGCGCGTGGGCAGCTATGTGACGGGCATGGGCTGGGACCTGCCCAACCTCGTGTCCTCGCTGGGCAGCTTCGTGATGGCCATCGGCTTCTTCCTGCTGCTGATCGACCTCATCGTCAGCGCCTACCTGGGCCGCATCGCGCCGCAGAACCCCTGGCGCGCGTCCACGCTGGAATGGGCCATGCCCACGCCGCCGGCCTTCTACAACTTCGCCAGCCAGCCGCGCGCCCCCGGGCAGGAGCCGCTGTGGACCACGCCCGACCTGGGCGCGCGCGCCGCCGCAGGCGAAGGCCTGCTGGCACATGCCAGCGCCGACGAGCAACAGAGCCTGGGCTGCGACCCGGTCAGTGGCGAGCCCACGCACGTGGTGCGCCTGCCACGCCCGAGCTGGTTGCCGCTCATGGCGGCGCTGGCGGTGGGCAGCGTGTTCATGGGCCTGCTGACCAAGACCTACTGGCTGGCCCCACCGGCCGCGGTGCTGGCGCTGGCGCTGTTCTGGCGCTGGGCCTGGTCCATCGGGCTGCGGCACGACCCCGTGCCGGTGGATGCGGGCGCGGGCCTGCGCCTGCCCGTGCACGACGTGGTGGAGCGCGCACCCGGCCGCGCAGGCCTGCTGTGGACGCTGGTGGCCAACGGCAGCTTCTTCGTCTCGCTGTTGTTCGGCCACGCCTACCTGGCCACGGTGGCGCCGGGCTGGCCGCCGCCGCACTGGCTGGCGCCGCAGCTGGCGCTGCCGCTGGCCGCCGCGCTGGCCCTGGCGCTGGCCTGCGCTGCGATGCGCCACGCGGTGCGGGCCAACGCGCGCGGCGACGCCCGCGGCCGGCAGCTGGCGCTGCTGGCCGCACTGGCCGCGGCGCTGGCCGCCACGCTGCTGCTGCCGGCCGGCGTGCTGCCGGGCATGCCCTCGCCACGCGAGCACGCATACGGCGCCATGCTGGCCTTCAGCCTGGCCTACGCCGTGCTGCACAGCGCGCTCGGCGCGGTGTTCGCGGCCTATGCCCTGGCGCGCGGGCGCGCCGGTTTCCTGTCGGCCCGACGCTGCGTGGAGCTGCAGACCGCGCGCCTGTGGTGGGACTACACGGCCGCCACGGGCGCGGTGCTGCTGCTGGCCATGCATGTGCCGGCCTGGGGACGCTGAGATGACACCACCCCGTTTGGATGCCTCGCTCCGAGTAGACATCCCCTGCCCCTCCAGGGCCGCCGCCAGCGGCCTGGCAAGCCAGGTCCGCGGCGTCTGCTGGCATGGCGTGCTCCGCAGCCCTCCGCGCCGCGCCGCACGAGCGGGTGCCGTGCCCCAAGGGTGGCGCGCCAGTGCCATGGATCACTGACATGGACCACCGCCCCACCGCACCCGCCCCCTCCCCGGTCCGCTGGCTGCTCGGCACCACCGCCGGCCTGCTCGTGTGGGCCAGCAGCTTCGTCGTGCTGTACGCCGGCCTGACGCTCGGATGCGAAGCCGGCTGGCACGCACGCCGCCTGGCCGGCGCCAACCTGCTGACGGTGGCACTCGCCATGGCCTGGCTCGCCCACCTGGTTGCGCTCGCGGCGCTGTGGCGGTGGTTCGGCGGCTGGACGGAACCGCTGCGCCGCCTGGCGCGCGTGCTGACCGCGGTGGCGCTGGCCGCCACGGTCTTCACCGGCTGGCCACTGCTGGCCTTGCCGCCCTGCGCCGGCCAGACGCTGGCATCGACCATGGAGGACGACGCATGTTCGAGGACCTGATGTCGCTGTGCCTGGCCGGCAGCCTGCCGGCCCTGCCGCAGGACTGGTGGCAGGCCTGGAGCCTGGCCCCTGCCACGCTGTTGCCGCTGCTGGGCCTGCTGGCCTGGCTGCTCGTGCACCGGCGCAAACCGCTGCCGCTGGCCGGCTGGACCTTGCTCGCGCTGGCCCTGGTGTCGCCGCTGTGCCGGCTGGCCGCCACGCTGGCCTCGGCCCACATGGCGCAGCTGATGCTGCTGCTGGCGGGCATGGCGCTGCTGGCGCTGGGCTCGTCGCCGCGCGCGCACATGCCCCGGCCTGGCCCGGCGGCGGCCGTGCATGGCGCCCTGCTCTGGCTGTGGCACTGGCCGCCGCTGTACGCGGCCGTGCTGGAGCAGCCAGGCCTGCACGTGGCCGCCCTCGCGCTGCTGCTGGCCTCGGCCTGGTGGTTCTGGCGCGCCGTGCTGCTGGCTCCCTTGCCCCAGCGCGGCGCGGCGCTGCTCGCGCTGCTGGCCACCATGGCCCACACCGGACTGCTGGGCGCGCTGCTGACCTTCGCCGGGCAGCCGCTGTACACCTTGCAGGCGGCGGGCGCGCGTGCCTGGGGCCTGGAGCCGCTGCAGGACCAGCAACTGGCCGGGCTGCTCATGTGGGTGGTCGGTGCGCTGGGCTACCTGCTGGCCGCCGTGGCGCTGGCGCTGCGCTGGTTCGCACCGCCGGCGCGCCCGGTCCGGGACGCGACACCGGCGCACTGACGGCCGGCCGACGGGCGGGCATACTGGCCCGGCCCCACGATCCGGAACCCCGCCCGACCATGCAGCTGGACGCAGCGCTTCGCGACCACATACGCCGCCACCTCGCCAGCTTCGAACTGCACGGCGTGCCGGCGGCCGGCCACCGCGCCGCCGTCGCGCTGGCCCTCGTGGAGGAAGGCCGCGGCGCCGAATTTCCCGGGCTGCCCCGGCCCACGGACTGGAGCCCGGCCGCGGCCATGCTGCTGACGCGGCGCGCCATGCACCTGAAGAACCACCCGGGCCAATGGGCCCTGCCCGGCGGCCGTGTCGAGCCGGGCGAATCGGCCGCCGAGGCGGCGCTGCGCGAACTGCACGAGGAAGTGGGCCTGGCCCTGCCGCGCGAAGCCGTGCTGGGCCTGCTCGACGACTTCCCCACGCGCTCGGGCTTCGCGATCACGCCGGTGGTGGTCTGGGCCGGCCCGGTGCGCGATGCGCTCGTGCCCAACCCCGACGAGGTGGCCAGCATCCACCGCGTGCCGCTGACCGAGTTGCAGCGCGCCGATGCGCCGCTGCTCGAAGCCATCGACGACAGCCCGCACCCCGTGCTGCGCATGCCGGTGGGCAACGGCTGGGTGGCGGCGCCGACGGCCGCCCTGCTGTTCCAGTTCCGCGAGGTCTGCCTGGCCGGCCGTGCCACGCGCGTGGCGCACTACGAGCAGCCGCTGTTCGCGCGGCGCTAGCGACGGGCCTGCGACCACGAACTGCCACCCGAAAGTGCATTGAGGCTTCCTGGTCGTGCTTGTGTCACAGGCCATTGACCCACGTGGTGCAACACGCCACCCACATCATTTCGGAGTCGGCACGCAGTCCACCACGCTGCGCCCGGCACCATCGCGCACGCGGTAACCGGCAGCTTCGATCAGCAGGCGCAGAGCGTCGGCATCGGCCCAGCGCTTTTCCTTGCGAGCCAGATCGCGTTCGACGGCCATTCGCAGTACGGTCGGCGGCACGTCGACCACTGGTGCCGCTGACACCGCGAGCCCCAACCCCAGGGCGTTGTCCAGCCAAGCCAGCGTCGCACGCTTCGCTGCCGCTGACACCGGGCTTCTGAGCAGCTCCCATGCCAGGGACAGGGCGCCGGCCGTGTTCAGGTCATTGTGAAGAGCGCTGCGCATGCGATGCTGCCAATCCGCATCCACCGCGCCCGATTCTGGCAGCGCCGCGAAAGCCTGGCGCAAGCGGCCAAGCCCCGTCTGCGCGGCCTTCAGCGCTTCCCAGGTGAAGACAAGGGGCGAGCGGTAATGGGCGGTGAGCACAAGGTAGCGGTAGGCGAGCGGGTCGTAGCCCGCGTCCACGAGTGTCTGCAGCCGCAGGAAGCCCCCTGCGGACTTCGACATCTTGGCGCTGCCCTCCAACTGCAGGAAGGCGCCATGCAGCCAGTAGTTCGCCGGCCCGTGCCCGTGCCTGGCCTGGTGCTGCGCGATTTCGTTGGTGTGGTGCACGGGTATGTGGTCCTCGCCGCCGATGTGGATGTCGAACAGCGCGCCCAGATGTTTCTCCGACATCGCCGAGCACTCGATGTGCCAGCCCGGAAAGCCGCGGCCCCAGGGGCTGTCCCACTCCATCTGTCGCCGCGCGCTGCCGCTGAACTTCCAGAGCGCGAAGTCGGTCGGGCTGCGCTTGTCGCCGACGTCCACGCGATGGCCTGCGCGCAGGCCCTTCTTGTCCAGCCTCGCCAGCGCGCCGTAGTCGTCCAGCCTCTCTGTGTCGAAGTAGATGCCATCACTGGTCCGGTAGGCGAAGCCGCGTCGCTCGATGTCGGCGATGAAGGCAATCTGCTCCGCTATGTGGTCCGTGGCGCGGGCCCAGAGCGTTGGCGGCAGGATGCGCAACGCCGCGACGTCGCGCTGGAAGACATCGGTGAAGTAGGCAGCGATCTCCCACGCGCTGCGCCCCAACCGCCGGCTGCCAGTTTCCATCTTGTCTTCACCGCTATCGGCATCGGAGGTGAGGTGGCCCACGTCGGTGATGTTGACGACGTGACGCACGGAAAGGCCGTTGAGCGCCAGCACGCGCCGCAGGGTGTCGCCGAACAGGTAGCTGCGCAGATTGCCGATGTGGGCATGGTCGTAGACCGTTGGCCCGCAGGCGTACAGCCCCACATGACCTTCGCGCAAAGGCACGAAAGGGCGCAACCCGTGTTGCAAGGTGTCGAACAGCATCAGGTCCGTGGACATCGGTCGCTCCAAAAAACAAAAAGGCCGCAGGAGCTTTGCTCATGCGGCCTCTAGAAAACAATGGACGTGCAATCACACGATCGGCAGGCTTCTAGGGCCGGCCGCGACACTCCTTCGATGTGGACATGGATTGCGCTTGCATTCGGGGATGCTAACACCTCGGCTTGCGTTGCCAGGAGAGGCCCCTTGGTCCTCGAAGAGGATGCCCGGCCATCCTATCGGTCCGAGGTCAGCCACTCTTCTCTTCTCACGCACTAACGAGCAGTTGGGGCGAAGCAAGCGCCGTTCTCATCGACGCAGCGCGCAAATGCTGTCCTGCGCGCCCAGCCGCGCCAACCAGCGGATGTAGACCAGTTCCGCCACGAGTTCCACCAGCGTCTGCGCCACCACCACGGCCGGCAGCAGCGGCACCGCGCCCGGCACGGCCAGGGCCAGCGGCAGCACCACGAGCGCGTTGCGCGTGGCCGCGCTGAAGGCCACGGCGCGCGCCGCCGGCGCCGGCAGCCGCGCCCGCCGCGCGAGCTGCCACCCCAGGGCCGGCGCCAGCAGCGCGAACACGATGTAGACCGGCACGGCCCGCAGCGCGGCCGGCCCGGCCCGGCCCAGCTGCGGCAGCACCGCGGCCACGACCACCAGCAGCACCAGCGCCGTGGCCGGCACCGGCAGCAGCGCCAGGGCCGCGTTCACGCGCGCGCCGGCCCATCGCTGGCAGGCCAGCGCCAGCAGCAGCGGCACGGCGATCAGCCAGACGAAGGCCTGCACGAAGGGCCCGGGCCGCACCAGGCCGGCGGCCGCATCGCCCAGCAACACGGCCAGGTACAGCGGCAGCAGCGCCATCTGCAGCAGCAACAGCCAGGGCGTGGCGGCCAGCAGCAGCCGGGCATCGGCCCGGCCCAGCTGCGCGAAGGTGACCACGTAGTCGATGCAGGGGCACAGCAGCACGAGCAGCACGCCCAGGCGCAGCAAGGGGTCTGCCGGCAGCAGCGGCAGCAGCAGCGCCACCAGCAGCGGCACGGCGATGAAGTTCACGCCCAGCAGCACGGCCAGGAAGCGCCGTGCGCGCAGCGCCTGGCCCAGTGCCGCGAGCGGCAGCTGCAGGAAGGTGAGGAACAGCATGAGCGCCAGGGCCGGTTCGATGGCCGGCTGCAGCGCTTCGGTGCCGGGCACGGCGAACGCCAGCGCAGCACCGAGGGCCACGGCGCCGAAGTAGATCGCCGGCTGGCGGGTTTCGAGCAGGTGTTGGGGGTCGGGCACCTGGCCGAGCTTAGCCTGCGCCGCTTTGCGCATATCGACATGCGCAAAGCTGCGTTCACGCAAGCGCCCGCGCTGCCTAGCATGGGCACGACCTGCACCGCACAAGGAGTTCCGCATGTCCGCCGTCCTCGACCTCGCGCCCCTGCTGCGCGCCGCCGTCCCGCCCTGGCAGGTCGCGCCCATCGCGGGTGCCGCGCTCGGCGCGGTGGCGCAGGGCATCGACGCACGCCAGCCGCTGCACGCGGCCCAGGTGCGCGCGATCCGCCATGCGCTGCAGCGCCACCGCATCGTGCTGTTGCGCGGCCAGCAGCTCGACGATGCGCAGTACCTGCGCCTGGCCAGCTACTTCGGCAGCGTGTTCCAGCCACCGGCCGACGTGCCGGTGCTGGCCTCCGACCCGTATGGCGGCGGCAATCTGCCTGCCATCGTCAAGGTCGGCAACGTCGAGGATGGCGTGCTGGGCCACCACGAGCTGGCCGCGCATTCGGACCACCACTGGACGCCGCAACCCTCGTCGGGCTCGTTCCTCTATGCCCTGCAGGTGCCCTCGGTGGGTGGTGAGACCACGTGGGTCGACGAGGTGGCCGCCTACGAGGCACTGGACGGTGCCACGCGCGCCACGATCGACGGGCTGCAGCTGATCACCTACAACCCGTTCCTGCGCCGCCTGCACCCGTTGCCCTCGGGCGAGCGGCCGCTGTACCGCACGCCCGACATCGCGCCGCTGGCGCCGTTCGAGGTGCACCCGCTGGTGCGTACGCACCCCGACACCGGGCAGCGCCTGTTGTACCTGGATGCGGCGACCGAGGTCGAGATCGTGGGCCTGGGCGCCGCCGAAGGCCGCGCGCTGATCGAGCGCCTGCGCGCCCACCTGGCGCAGCCGCGCTTTGCCTACACGCACCGCTGGCAGGTGGGCGACATCGTCTACTGGGACAACCAGGCCACGCTGCATGCGCGCACGGGCTTTGCGCCGGACGAGCAGCGGCTGCTCAAGCGCATCAGCCTGTCGGGCAGCCGGCCGTTCTGAGCAGGCCGTTCTGAGCCGGCGCGCGGCGTAGCATCGCCGCATGCCGCTGCCCGCCACCCCGCCCATCGTGGACTGCCATGTCCACGTCTTCGACCCCGAACGCTTTCCTTACGCGGCAGACACCTGGTACCGGCCGGCGCCGGCCGAGACCGGCACGCCCGCACAGCTGGCCCAGGTGCTGGACGCGCACGGCGTGCGCCATGCGCTGCTGGTCGGCCCGAACTCGGGCTACGGCCTGGACAACCGGCTGCTGCTGGACACGCTGGCGCGCGGCGGCGGCCGCTACAAGGGCATCGCCGTGCTGCGCAACGACACCAGCCGCGGCGAGCTGCAGGACCTGCAGGCCCAGGGCGTGGTGGGCGTGGCCTTGAACGCCGCGCTGCTGGGCGTGGACTTCTACCGCGACACGGGGCCGCTGCTCGAACGCCTGCGCGAGCTCGGCCTGTGGGCCGACGTGCAGGTCGAGGGCGACCAGCTGGTTGCGCTGGGCCCGCTGCTCCAGGACAGCGGCGCGCGCCTCGTGTTCGACCACGTCGGCCGCTTCGTGCCGGCTGCAGGCACGGGCCAGGCCGGCTTCGCGGCTTTGCTGGCGCTGGCAGGCACGGGCCGCGCAGCCGTCAAGCTGTCGGGCCTGGCCAAGGTCTCGGCCCAGGCCTGGCCGCATGCGGACTGCGCGCCCTACGTGCAGGCCCTCGTCGAGGCCTTCACGCCGAGCCAGCTGGTCTGGGCTTCGGACTGGCCCTTCCTGCGCGCACCCGCGCGCATCGACTATGCGCCGCTGCTGACGCTGCTGGAACGCCAGCTGCCCGATGCCCAGGCGCGCCAGCAGGTGCTGTGGGAGACGCCGCTGCGCCTGTTCGGCTTCGGCTGATCACGCGAAATCGAACGGCCCCTCGAAGCTGCCGATGGTGCTGGTGTGGCTCACCATGCCATGCACCCCGTCCCACAGGTGCAGCATGCAGGCCGGCGGCGCCATGAAGGAGGCGGGCCTGGCGCCGGGCGCCAGCCGCAGCGCGATCTCGGTGGTGGTGCTCGGGCACGCGCAGGCCACCGTGCCGGCCCAGCGCCGCAGCATCGGGCGGTGCACATGGCCGCAGAGAACGGCCTCGATGTTGCGGAAGCCGCCGATCACCTGCGCGAGCCGCTCGGGCGCCAGCAGCCGGTAGGCATCCATGTAGGGGATGCCGCTGGCGAACGGCGGGTGGTGCAGCAGCACGATGGTGGGCTTGGCCGCGTCGGCCGCGAGCGTGGCGCGCAGCCAGTCCAGGCCGGCCTCGTCGATCGCGCCGTGGTGCGCGCCCGGCACGGTCGAGTCCAGCGCCACGATGCGCACCGGGTGCGTGTCCACGCAGTAGTGCAGCGGGCCCGAAGCGGGCAGCCAGGGGTGGTCGGCAAAAGCGGTCCGGAAGGCTTCGCGGTGGTCGTGGTTGCCGGGGATGACGAGGCAGGGCATCGCCAGCTCGGCGAGCAGCGCACGGGCCATGGCGTATTCGTCGGGGTGGCCCTTGTCGACCACATCGCCGGTCAGCAGCACCAGGTCGGGCCGCCGGTCCAGTCCGTGCAGGTGCGCGATGGCCTGGGCCAGCATGCGGTTGGAATCGGCAACGCCGTGGTACAGCTGGCCCCGCGGCCTGACATGGGTGTCCGAGATCTGGGCGATGAGCATGGTGCATTCCTGGTCGGCTGGAGCCGGCCTGGCTCGTATGGCCCGTCCACTATATTGACCCGCGCGCGTCCATGTCACACCCACGCCGCCAGAAGGACCAACTGCTCGCCTGCGGACGCTGCATCAGGGGCCAGACGGAGGACATCGAACGCGCGCTGGAAGGCGGCTGCTCGATGCGCCCGCCCAGGGCGCGCAGGCAGGGTGCTGCTGGTGGCCGGCACTCCATCTGCCGGCGCAGCCGCGGGCACCGTGCGGCCGGCCATCCGCAGTTCACGCGGGCTCCGGCACGGCGTCACGGATGCTTTCGAGCCTTTGCCCGAGCGTCTTGCCGATCTCCATCGCCACACCGTACGGATTGCGGTCCACGTGCTGGATCAGCGGGTCGGCCGCCACCTGGGCGATGAAGCCGACGACCTGCGCCTTCAGCGCCTGCGCGGCGGGCGGGGCCTCGCCCTCTGAACCCGCGATCGCCGCCTCGACGAAGGCTAGAAGTTCCTCGTTGAACTGGCCGAGCGTGCCGGCCAGTTCGTCGGCGAGCTCGGTGTCGTGGGGCGCCTGGCCAGAGATCGCCGCCTTCAGCCGGGCGATCCTGGCGTTCACCTCGGCAACCGCAGCGCGGCATGCCAGGAGGGTGCTGCGGTAGCCGGCCAGGCTGCCGCTGTCCTGCGCGGGCGTGGCGGTGTCCAGCATGCCTTCGAGCCGGCGCAGGGCTTCCAGCGCCTTGGCGTACGCGCCGCCGGCGGCCTGCTCGCCGGCATAGCCGAACACCGCGCGCAGGCGCGCTGCCTCGGCCGGGCGATCGCCCAGCGCGGCCTGGTAGCGGGGCTCGATGGCGCTCAGGCGCTGCTGGTACTGGGCCTGGGCCGGCTCCTGCGGCGGCCCGCCGCCGTCGGCGGCTTCGGTGGCGCCACGCTGCACATGGGCAGCGCCTGTGGCGGCAGCCTGGTCGAGCAGCACCTGCACCTCGTCGAGCAACGCGTTGGCCGCAGCGAATGCCTGCTTGCGGGCGGCGACGCCGGCCTCGCTCACCTTCAGCTTGACCGATGCGGCATTCGCACCGGCGGCAGCGACCACCTCCTTGACCCGCGGAACCAGTGCAGCCAGGCGTGCGTTGAACGCGGCGGAGGGATTGCCAGCCGCAGGGGCGGACAGGCCATCGCTGCCGGCGCGGCCGGCCGACATCAGCGCCTGCGCCTCGTCCAGCAGCATGTTGGCAGCGCCATATTCCTTCTGGCGCGCCGACACACCGGCCTCGTTGACCTTGTGCTTGACGGCGTCGGCGCCGGGCCCGCCGGCCGTGAGCATCTCCTTGACGCTGGGCATCAGCGCCGCCAGCCGCGCGTTGAAAGCCGCCGCCTCGTCGCCTGCCAGCGTGGCGCCGGAATCTTCCTGGCGTTCGCTCTCGCCGGATTCCTGTTCGGGCGGCTCGCCGTCGTCGTCGATGTCGCTCGGGTCCTCGCCGCGCACCCGGACCTTGGTCCGCTGCTCGGTCTGCTTGAGCAGCGCAGCCTTCAGCTTCTTGGCCATGCCCGCCGCCTGCGTCTGCAGCACGAAGGTCACGGCGTTCTCTTCCCAGATCGCCTCGCCGGACGCGAACTTCACCGTGCCGCCCACACCCAGGTAGTTCGTCAGCAGCTTGCGCTTGGAGGGCGAGATCGCGCGCCTGCTCAGCAACACCGCCGCCTCCTTGCCGGTGTTCGCCACCAGCACCTGCATCGGTTCGCCCTTCTTCACCTGGCGCAGCAGCGGGATCATCTTCGTCGTCAGCAGCGCGGGCGTTTCCTCTTCGTCATCCGCCGCCGCAGCCGGTGCGGCCTGCGCAGCCTTGCGGGCCTGCATTTCCTGCAGCTTGCGCTCCTTGTCGCTCGCCTGCTCGGCGCCGTCCAGGTAGCGGCCCAGCGCCTCGTCGTTCCTGGCGGCCTTGCGCAGCACGGCGGCCTGCTTGTCGATCTCGGCCAGCGCGTCCAGCTTGGCCTGCGGCGTCTTGCCGCTCTCCAGCGCCGCCAAGGCCTTGACGAAGGCAGCGTCCTTGTAGCCCTTGCCTTTGGAGAACTTCTTCCACTCCAGCTCTGTGAGGTTCTTGTCGCTCATGGTCGGTTTCCAGTTTCTGGTGATGCGTTCAGTTGCGGGCTCGGGTGCGTCATGCCGTGAAGTAAGCCGTCTCGAGTTCCTTGGCCGCGCGCATTTCCTTGGCGATTTCCTTGCGGGCCAGGGCATTGACCTGGGCGCTGGTCTTCTTGACCCACGCGCCCAGCGCGCCGAGCGTGCGCACGCCCAGGATGCGTTGCATCTGCTCGATCGCGTAGGCCTGGATCTCGCGTTCCTCCGCGGTCGTGTCGGTGATGCCCTCGAACTTGATCTCGCCCTTGCGGGCCGCCAGCAGCGTGCTCTTGACCTGCTGCGCGATGTGGTCCGGATCGAGGCCCTCGACCTTCACACCCTTGCGTATCAGCAGCGCCAGCGCGTCCATCAAGCGGACCAGGTACTTGGACGCCCGGTAGAAGCCGATGCCGGGATTGGGCTCGTCCAGGTAGTGGCCGAGGTCCTTGAGCATGTCGCCGGCCTGCTCGTTGAACGACTGCAGGCACAGGTGGACCGACAGGGCTTCCAGGCGCCTATTGGTTTCCTCGGCGATCTGCTGGGGGCTCGGCGGGGAGCCGAGCTGTGCCTCCAGCGATCCCTTGACCGCCTGCGTGGCATCGACGATGTGGGCGAACGGCCCTTCGCTGTGGTAGGCCTCGTTGGCATAGAAGACGGTGTCGGTCGACAGGGTCTTCAGGCGCGTCACCTTGCCCGCCATCTCGGTGGCCTCGGGCGAGCCGGGGCCGAGACCGCCCTCCTCGATCTTCTTCTTCAAGGCGTCGACCTCCAGCTCCAGCTGGCGGACTTCGGCGATGCCCTGGGTGTACAGCTCGTTGTTGACCCACATGGCGACGTCCTGCATGTGCTCGATCTCGCGCGACGTCTGCAGGATCAGCTGCTGGCCTTCGACTTCCGACAGCGTCTTGCACTGTTCCAGCGCCGTGTGGACGATCTTCAACGCCTTGGTCTGCTCGTCCGTGCGGTCGCTCTTGGGTTCGAGCAGCGCGACCAGCTTGTCGAGGCCCGACCGGATCGACAGCTGGAACTTGCCATCGGCCTCCTCGAACTGGGCACGCGTCGTGTCGATGTCCGTGTCGCTGGCACCGGCCTCGCGCATCTGCTCGAGCACCGTCTCCTGGTAGTCCATGAACTCCTCCCAATCCATGAACCGCCGCATCTTCATCAGCGCGCCGACATCCTGGCCGGCGTTGGTCATGCTGGTCATGGCCTTCTCGACCGGCGACTGCTTGTCCACCGGCGGCAGCGGCCTGCGCGGCTTGGCGCTGGCATAGAGGTTCACGTCGAACATGATGCCGGGCTGGGCGCCGTACTTGGCCAGGAACCAGTCGTTGAACTCCTTCACGATCGCGGCGTCGGTCTTCAGGATCTTGCGCTGCTCGTCGTCCTTGCCGCCAGACCAGTGGTGGTCCAGGATGGTGACGTCGATGTCCGACTCCAGGTTGGTCGAGCCCGGCGCCATCCAGGTCTTGCCCTTGACCAGCTTGTAGGTCTCGGTCACGGGATTGGCCATGTAGTCGTCCACGATCTTCTGCCGCAGCGCCCAGGCCTGCTTCATCTGCGCCTCGTCGACTTCGCCCGCCTTGAACAGCTTCTTGAGCGTGAACCAGTTCTTGCCGACGCGCTCGGAATTGAGGAAGTCCAGCGTGCCTTGCCCGTCGACCAGCTCCGGCGCCTTGCCCTCGGTGGCCTTGACCTCGCGCGGCGTGGCCCCCTCGGTGCGCTGCGGAAAGCCTGCCTCGTAGAGTCGCTCCAGCACGTCGACATCGACCGTGGCTTCGATGTCCGACACGTCGAGCCCGCAGGCCTGGCACTCGTCCTTCAGCGCAGCCATGCGTTCGCGCAGTCCGCGGATCGTCGTCGCCAGTTTGCCGCCGGCCAGCTTGCCGCCGGACGCCTCGGTCCGGACGGCCACGCATTGCGCCAACGCCTGGCGCTTGAACGCCTTGGCGCCCTCGATCACGGCCAGGCGCATCGCATCCGCCTGTTGCGCGAACACGTCGAGCTGTGATTCCCAGGCCTGGTCGTCGCCGCCGCGAAAGCTCTTGATCTCGCGCAGGATGCGATCGACGTGGTGCAGTCCGTCGCGCGGCTTCCTGGTGCGGGCGCCTTCGACCTCACCCGGCCAGCGCGCGGCGGCATTGCGCTTCGGCGCTTCGTCCAGTGCGGCCCTGACCGCCTGGTTCAGCTCTTGCAGCGCGGCGCCCAAGCGGCTCTTCTGCGAACCGGGCTGCGCCAGACGGAACTGGCGCACCAGGTCGGCGTGGCGCTCCTGGAAAGACGCGACCTGCGTGGCGAAGCTGGAGAAGCCTCCAAGCTTGCGGAGCAGTTCGGGCGTGTCGTCGTCCGGCGGTTCTCCCGAATCCTCGCTGGAGACCAGGCTCGCGCGCGCCGTCTTCCTGTGGCCCAGGATTTCTCGCGCCTCGCGGCACCATTGGGCGATGGGGGATGTTTCTTCAGGCATGGCAGATATTGGGCTGTTGTGGGGCCAGGGCAGGGATGTCGGTGCCCCCGGGCGGTACGGCGCAGGAGGCCCTCCGCGCCGGGAGGTCGGCAGCATGCCGCAGCAGTGCACCGTCCGCTACGCGATGAGACCCTGTGTCAAGAAATCAAGACATGGGGTATGCGCCGCCCCGGGCGTGTTGGCAGAATCGCTGCGCATGACCCACCCCGCCGCACCGACCAGAGTCCAGCGCCAGGAGATCGCGTTGTCCGCAGAGGCGCCGGACAGCTTCGAGAACTTCCGGATCCTGGTGCATCCGATGTTCGATCTGGTGCGTGTGCGGGCCGAGGAGCCGTTCTTCGCCCATGCGTCCATCACCTGCCTGCCCGACGTGCTGCTGTCGCGCGCGGTCGGCGCCGGGGCGCGGTTCGAGCGCGACCACCGAACGATCGCCAGATCCGGCATCGACGACATCCTGGTGCTGACCTACCTCAGCGGGTCGTTCCGCTGCGAGGTCGACGGCAGCGTGCGCATGGTCGCAGCCGAGGAGATCGCCTTCTTCGACCTGACGCGGCCGTTCAACATCCAGACCGACCGGGTCGACAACATCTCGCTGCACGTCGCACGGCGCCGGCTTGCCGAACTGCTGCCCTCGGTGGCCGACATCCATGGCACCGTGCTGCGCCAAGGTGCCCTGCGCGACATGCTGCTGGCGCAGATGCGCACCTGCCACGCACTGGCGCCCCGGATCACGACCGCCGAATCGCCTTCCTTCAGCGACGCCATGGTCCAGCTGGTCGCCGGCGGGTTGCAGCATGCCAAGCGCCCCTGCGGCAGCCCGACCGCGCATGCGGGCCTGGCCTCGCTGACCGACATGACGAACTTCATCGAAGACCAGCTGGCCCGCGTCGATCTGGGTCCGGACGATCTGGCGCGCGCCTTCGGCCTGTCACGGGCTACCCTGTACCGGCTCTTCGAGCCGCTGGGGGGCGTGGCCGCCTACATCCTGGATCGCCGGCTGAACCGGGCGCTCCAGGCCATCACCGCGCCCCATCCCGCGCACCCGCGGCTCAAGCAGCTGGCGCATGCGGTGGGCTTCGCCCATCCGACCTCGTTCAGCCGTGCGTTCAAGAAGCGCTTTGGCATGCCACCGCACGCGGTGCGGGCCCTGCGCGCGTATCCTGAAGACGTGCAATCCACGGCATGGCGCCAGGCCATGGCGACCCAGTTGGCACGCCTCGAAACGGCGCAGAACGTGCAGGCCCAGGCAATGACGACCGCACCAGCTGCCGTAGCCATCGGGCACTGATCCAGCCAACGACTGCATCCGGGCTAGCCATGCCCCCAGAAATCCTCCTCTTCACCCTCCATCGCCTGTGAACACCATGCGCATCGCCACCTGGAACGTCAACTCCCTGACCGCCCGCCTGAACCATGTCCTGACCTGGCTGGCCGCCAACCCGGTCGACGTGCTGTGCCTGCAGGAACTGAAGATGACCGACGACAAGTTTCCGCTGGACGCTCTGCGCGAGGCGGGCTACGAATCCGCCATCTTCGGCCAGAAGACCTACAACGGCGTGGCCATCCTCTCGCGCACGCCGGTGCGCGAGGTGGTCAAGAACATCGTCGGCTTCGACGACGAGCATGCCCGCGTGATCGCGGCCACGGTGGACGGCCCGAGCGGCCCGATCCGCGTGGTCAACGGCTACTTCGTCAACGGCCAGGCGCTGGACTCCGACAAGTTCGTCTACAAGATGAACTGGCTCAACGGCCTGCAGGCCTACCTGCGCGCCGAGCTGGCGGCGCACCCGCAGCTGGTGCTGCTGGGCGACTTCAACATCACGCCCGACGACCGCGACACCTACGACCCGGTGGGCCTGGCCGGCACCATCCACCACTCCGAACAGGAGCGCGCCCATTTCCAGGCGCTGCTGGACCTGGGCCTGACGGACAGCTTCCGCATGTTCGAGCAACCACCCAAGAGCTTCAGCTGGTGGGACTACCGCATGCTGGGCTACCAGAAGAACCGCGGCCTGCGCATCGACCACATCCTCGTCAGCGCGGCGGTAAAGCCGCAGGTGAAGGCCTGCACGATCGACCGCGTGCCGCGCAAATGGGAAAAGCCCAGCGACCACGCGCCGGTGACCCTGGAGATCTGAGTCAGCCCTGCGCCACCGTGCGCGCCGCCTCGGCGTGCACCCAGGCCAGGAAGGCCTCGACCGCGGGCCGGCGCGCATGCCGCGCGGGATAGACCACGAAGTGCGCCTTCACGCGTACGGCCTTCTCCAGGCCGAACAGCGGCACCAGCCGGCGCTCTGCCAGGTGGCCGGCCGCGATGACCGCGCTCTCCAGCGCCACGCCCAGGCCCAGCACGGCCGCGTCCATGGCCATCTGCGCGCGGTCGAAGCGCAGGCTGAAGCGCTCGGGCGCGCGCAGGTCCGAATGCGCGGCGAACCAGTCGTTCCACTGCACCACGTTCACATTGCTCTGGATCAGCGGCACATCGGCCAGCTGGGCGATGCGCTTGAGCCAGTGCGCGCGCACGAAGGCCGGGCTGGCCAGCGGCAGGATGGGCTCCTCGAACAGCGGCTCGATGACGAGATCCGGCCACTGCGGCTTGCCGTAGCGGATGTCCAGGTCCACCGTGCCCAGGCCGAAGTCGCTGTGGATGTGCGCGGCCGACAGGTTCATCGCGATCTCCGGGTTGGCCTGGGCGAAGGCCGGCAGCCGCGGCATCAGCCACAGCGTGGCGATGCTGGGCGAGGAATGCACGTACAGGCTGTTGGCCACGCCCTCGCGCAGGTCGTCGGTGGCCGTGGCGATCACGTTCAGGGCCTGGCCCACGCGCTCCAGGTAGCGCTCGCCCGCCGCACTCAGGCGCACGCCGTGCGCGTTGCGCTCGAGCAGCCGCAGGCCCAGCTGCCCCTCCAGCCGTGCGACCTGGTGGCTCACGGCCGAGGCCGTCAGGTGCAGCTCGGCCGCGGCCAGCGTGAAGCTGCGCCGGCGCGCCACCGCCTCGAAGGCCTGCAGCGTGGTGATGGGGGGCAAGGCACGCATGGGAGAAACCCGGTCTTATCGTGAAGGTCGGTCATCTTAGGTTGATGAACCATCGCTTGCCGTACATCTAGGGCCGCCGCGAACATCCGGCCGCGCCCGCAGCCTGCGGGCACGGACCACCCACAGGAGACCTCGCAGATGCTGCTCAAGGACAAAGTCGCCGTCATCACCGGCGGCGCCGGACTCAACGGACTGGGATTCGCCACCGCGCGCATGATGGCCGAACAGGGCGCGCGCGTCGTCGTGCTAGACCTCGAACGCGCCGAGCCGGTTGGCGCCGCCGCGCGGCTGGGGCCGCAGCACCTGGGCCTGGTGGCCGATGTGACGGACAAGGCCTCGTGCGAGGCGGCCGCCGCGCAGGTGGTGCAGGCCCTGGGCCGCATCGACATCCTGGTCAACAACGCCGGCATCACGCAGCCGCGCAAGACGCTGGACATCACGGGCGCCGACTACGACGCCGTGCTCGACGTGAGCCTGCGCGGCACGCTGTACATGTCGCAGGCCGTGCTGCCCGCGATGCGCGCGCAGAAATCGGGCGCCATCGTCTGCATCTCCTCGGTCAGCGCGCAGCGCGGCGGCGGCATCCTGGGCGGGCCGCACTACTCGGCTGCCAAGGCCGGCGTGCTGGGCCTGGCCCGCGCCATGGCGCGCGAGTACGGCGGCGACAACGTGCGCGTGAACTGCGTGACGCCGGGCCTGATCGCCACCGACATCAACAAGGGCCTGATCCCGCCCGAGAAGCTGCAGGGCATCCTGGACGGCATCCCGCTCAACCGCATCGGCGAGCCGGCCGACGTGGCGGGCTGCGTGGTCTTCCTGGCCAGCGACCTGGCCAAGTACCTGACCGGCGTGACGCTGGACGTGAACGGAGGCATGTTGATCCACTGAGCCCCCGGACGCCTCTTTCCACCGGCACCTTGCAACCACATCGACAACGGAGACAACACCATGCAACGCACCGCCTTCCTGCTGACCCTGCTGGCCGCCGCCGCCCTGCCCTGTGCGGCCCTGGCGCAGACGACCAAGCTCACGCTGGGCCACGGCGCCGCCCCCGGCAACCCGCGCCACGAGGCGTCCGTCAAGTTCGCCGAGGTGCTCAAGGCCAGGACGGGCGGGCGCATCGAGGTGCAGGTCGCGCCCTCGGCCCAATTGGGCGACGACGCGGCCATGGTCACGGCGCTGCGCACCGGCGCGCTGGACCTCTCGGCCAACTCGCAGGGCGCGCTGGCCAATGCCGTGCCCGAGTACGCGGCCTTCGGCATGCCCTTCCTGTTCGCGAGCCTGCCGCAGGCCTGGAAGCTCATGGACGGCCCGCTCGGCAAGGAGCTGGCCGACAAGACCGCGGCCAAGGGCATGGTGGTGCTGGGCTACTGGGACAACGGCATCCGCCACATGAGCAACAGCAAGCACCCGCTGCTCAAGCCCGAGGACCTGAAGGGCCTGAAGATGCGCACGCCGCCCGACGCTGTCACCGTGGACATCATGCAGGCGCTGGGCGCGGAGGCGCAGCAGATCAAGTTCGCCGAACTCTACGTGGCGCTGCAGCAGGGCGTGGTCGACGGGCAGGAGAACCCGCTCATGAACATCCACGCCAGCAAGCTCTACGAGGTGCAGAAGTACATCTCGCTGACGGGCCACAAGTACGAGATGACGCCCTTCCTCATGAGCAAGCGCAGCTGGGACCGGCTGCCCGAGGCCGACCGCAAGGCCGTGATGGAGGCCGCCGCCGAGGCGACGGCGCTGCAGCGCAAGCTCTCGCAGGAATCGGACGACAAGCTCATCGCCGAGATGAAGGCCAAGGGCGTGCGCATCGACACGGTGGACAAGGCCGCCTTCGAGAAGGGCACGACGGCGGTGGACGCCAAGTGGTCGGCCAGCCCCATCGGCGCCTACGTCAAGCAGGTCATCGCCGCCGCGCGCGCCAACTAAGCAGCGCCATGGCACCGACTCCGAACCTCGTCGAACGCGGCGTGGCCGCCGTCTGCACGCTGGTGCTGTGGGTGAGCACGGCCGCGATCTTCGTGATCCTGGTCATCAACACCGTGCTGCGCTATGCCACCGGCGCCAGCCTGCAATGGGCCAGCGAAGTGCCCGAGCTGCTGTTCCCCTGGCTGGTCATGGCCGGCGTGGTGCTGGCCGCGCTGAAGGGCGCGCACATCGCGACCACCTTCCTCATGGAGGCCGTGCCGCCCCACGTGGTGCGCTGGGTCGCCACGGGCAGCTGGCTGGCCGTGGGCGGCCTCTACGCCACGCTGGCCTGGGCCACGCTGCGCATGCTGGACATCGTGCACGACGAGCGCTCGCCGATCCTGCAGATCCCGGGGTCGCTGACCTACGGCTGCGTGATGGGCGGCATGGCGCTCTTGGCCGTGCTCGCCCTGCAATCGGCCTGGCGCACCTGGCAGGCGCCGCAGGCGGAACCGGCGCGCGCGAACACGCCGAGCGAACCCCGCGTGCCCGCGGCCCACTGGTGAGCGCACGGCCATGAGTGCACTGATCCTCTTCGTGTTCATGGGCGCGGCCGTCACGGCCATGCCCATCGCCCATGCGCTGCTGATGGCCGCGATGGCCGCAGCCGCCAGTTCCGAGCGCGTGCCGCTGGACCTGCTGGTGCAGCAGATGGTGGCCCAGGTCCAGAGCTTCCCGCTGATCGCGATCCCGTTCTTCATGCTGACCGGCTCGCTGATGATGGGCGGGCGGCTGGGCGAGGCGCTGATCGGCGTGCTGTCCACGCTGATCGGCCGCTTCCACGGCGGCCCGGCGCAGGTGGGCGTGCTGTCGTCCACGCTGTTCGGCGGCGTCTCGGGCTCGGCCGTGGCCGACGCCTCGGCCATCGGCTCGCTCCTGATCCCCTGGCACCAGCGGCTGGGCTATCCGTCGGCGTTCTCGGCGGCCACGCTGGCGGCGGCGGCCACCATCGACATCCTGATCCCGCCGTCCATCCCGATGATCCTGTTCGCGCTGAGCGCGAACGCCTCGATCGCGGCGCTGTTCGTCGCGGGCATCCTGCCGGGCTTGTTGATGTGCGGCGGCTTCATGCTGGCCTGCTGGTGGGTGGGCAAGCGCCGCAACTTCCCGCGCGACACCACGCCCTTCGACATGCCGGCCTTCAAGCGCCACCTGGCCTACGCCTCGCCGGCCGTGCTGCTGCCGGTGCTCATCATCGTGTTCCTGCGCTTCGGCATCGCCACGCCGACGGAGGTGGCCGTGCTGTCCACGCTGTACGCCGGCCTGGTGTCGGCCGTGATCTACCGCGACCTGGGCTGGCAGCGCCTGGGCCAGGCCGTGGTGCACGCCGGGCTGGCCACAGGAGTGGTGCTGCTGGTGATCATGGCCTCGGCCGCGATCGGCTGGCTGCTGACCTTCGACCAGATGCCGCAGGGCATCGCCGCCTGGGTGCAGGCCAACGTGCACGCGGCCTGGCTCGTGGTCCTGCTCATGAACCTCCTGATGCTGTTCCTGGGCATGTTCATCGACCTGCCGGCCGCCGTGCTGCTGCTCACGCCCGTGTTCGTGCCGCTGGCCAACGCCATCGGCATGGACATGACGCAGCTCGGGATCATGATGGTGGTGAACCTGGCCATCGGCCTGTACACGCCGCCGGTGGGCACCACGCTGTTCATCACGAGCGCGCTGGCC
Organism: Pseudorhodoferax sp. Leaf274; assembly: GCF_001422445.1. Lineage (GTDB taxonomy): Bacteria > Pseudomonadota > Gammaproteobacteria > Burkholderiales > Burkholderiaceae_C > Pseudorhodoferax. The sequence continues at coordinate 131,059 of NZ_LMNA01000012.1, read as the reverse complement.
CGCGTGAAGGTGGGCGACACGGTGCGCGAACTGGGGCCGTTCTACCTGGTGGCCTTCCTCGTGCTGGCGCTCGTCTCGTACGTGCCCGCCAGCATCCTCCGATAGTCTTCAACAAGGATTGCCATGACCACGAGCAATGCCGCGCTGGCGCAGGCCGCCTGGCGCATCCGCCGCCACGCGCTGCGCATGGGCGAGGTGCAGGGCCAGGGCTACATCGGCCAGGCCCTGGGCTGGGCCGACGTGCTGGCGGTAGCCTACGGCCACGCGCTGAACCTGAAGCCCGCCGACCCGAGCTGGGAAGGCCGCGACCGCTTCCTGCTCTCGCACGGGCACTACGCGATTGCGCACTACGCCGCGCTGATCGAGGCCGGCGTGATCCCCGAGAGCGAGCTGGAGACCTACGGCAGCGACGACAGCCGGCTGCCCATGTCCGGCATGGCCAGCTACACGCCTGGCATGGAGATCTCCGGCGGCTCGCTGGGCCAGGGCCTGGCCATCGCGGTGGGCATGGCGCTGGCGCTGCGCCACAAGCGCAACCCGGCCTTCGTTTACAACTCCATGAGCGACGGCGAACTCGACGAGGGCGCGACCTGGGAGGCGGCCATGGCCGCCGCCCACCACGGCCTGGCCAACCTGGTCTGCCTGGTCGACATCAACAACCAGCAGGCCGACGGCTCCTCGCGCCAGGTGCTGGGCTTCGAGCCCCTGGCAGACAAGTGGGCCGCGTTCGGCTGGCAGGTGCAGCGCGTGGACGGCAACGACCTGCCCGCCGTGCGCCAGGCCTTCGACCAGGCCCGCGCCGACAGCGCGCCGCGGCCGCGCGTGATCCTGTGCGACACGCTGATGGGCAAGGGCGTGCCCTTCCTCGAGCAGCGCGAGAAGAACCACTTCATCCGCGTCGACCCGCCCGAATGGCAGCAGGCGCTGGCCATCCTCGACGAGCACCGTCCTCACGAAGCCCAGGGAGTCCACGCATGAGCAGCGTCCTCGACAAGAAGCCGCGGCTGACCACCTCGGCCATGATCGCCTCCATCGCCAACGAAGGGCAGCGCACGCAGGCCGCGCCCTTCGGCAAGGCCCTGGTGGACTATGCCGCCAGCCATCCCGAGGTCGTGGGCCTGACGGCCGACCTGGCCAAGTACACCGACCTGCACCTGTTCGGCCAGGCCTACCCCGAGCGCTTCTTCCAGATGGGCATGGCCGAGCAGCTGCTGATGGCGGCCGCCGGCGGCATGGCCAAGGAGGGCCTGGTGCCCTTCGCCACGACCTACGCCGTGTTCGGCACGCGGCGCGGCTACGACTTCATCCACCAGGTCATCGCCGAAGAGCACCTGAACGTGAAGATCTGCTGCGCCCTGCCCGGACTGACCACAGGCTACGGCCCCAGCCATCAGGCCACCGAGGACCTGGCGATGATGCGCGGCATCCCGGGCCTGACCATCGTCGACCCCTGCGATGCGCTGGACACCGCGCAGGCCGTGCCGCAGATCGCGGCGCACCCGGGCCCGGTCTACATGCGGCTGCTGCGCGGCCAGGTGCCGCTGGTGCTGGACGAGGTCCAGGGCTACCGCTTCGAGCTGGGCAAGGCCAAGCTGCTGCGCGAAGGGGCGGATGTGCTGGTCATCTCCAGCGGCATCCTGACCATGCGCGCGCTCGAGGTGGCGCAGGACCTGGCGGCCGACAAGGTCGGCGTGGCCGTGCTGCACTGCCCCACCATCAAGCCGCTGGACGAGGCGGCCATCGTCGAGGCCGTGCGCTACAGGCACCGGCTCGTGGTCGTGGCCGAGAACCATTCGGTCATCGGCGGCCTGGGCGAGGCCGTGGCCAGCACGCTGCTGCGGCACCGCGTGCAGCCCGCGGGCTTTCAGCTGGCGGGGCTGCCGGACGCCTTCCTCGACGCCGGCGCGCTGCCCACGCTGCACGAACGCTACGGCATCAGCCGCAGCGCACTGGCGGCGCGCATCAAAGGGTGGTTGGGCTGATGGACGCACCCGTGACCGCCCCGCTGGAGCCGCTGGATCCACTCGCCAACGCCATCCGCTTCCTGGCCATCGACGCCATCGTGCGCGCCGGCGAAGGCCACCAGGGCGTGCCGCTGGGCATGGCCGAGATCGCCACCGCGCTGTACCGCGACCACCTGAAGTTCGCTGCCTGCGACCCGACCTGGCCGGACCGCGACCGCGTCGTGCTGTCCAACGGCCACGGCTCCATGCTGCTCTATGCGCTGCTGCACCTGACGGGCTATGAGCGCATGGGGCTGGAGCAGCTGCGCAGCTTCCGCGAATTCGGCTCGCGCTGCGAGGGCCACCCCGAGATCGATGCCGCCTCGGGCATCGAGGTCACGACCGGGCCGCTGGGCCAGGGCATCGCCAACGCGCTGGGCATGGCCGTGGCCGAGGCCGCGCTGAACGCGCGCTTCGGCAGCGCGCTGGTCGACCACCACACCTACGCCTTCGTCGGCGACGGCTGCCTGCAGGAGGGCGTGGGCCAGGAGATGCTGGCGCTGGCCGGCCACCTGCGCCTTGGCAAGCTCGTGCTGCTGTGGGACGACAACCGCATCACCGACGACGGCGCGACCGAACTGTCCATCAGCGAGGACGTGGCCGCGCGCGTGCGCGTGGCCGGCTGGCATGTGCAGGAGGTGGACGGACACGACGTGGAGGCGGTGTCCGCCGCCATCGGCGCGGCCAAGGCCGACCCGCGGCCCTCCTTCATCGCCTGCCGCACCGTGATCGCGCGCGGCATCGCGCGGCTGCAGGGCCAGCGTGGCGGCCACAGCGGCAGGCTGTTCGCCGAGGATGCGCAGGCGGCCCGCGCGCTGCTCGGCTGGCCGCACCCGGCCTTCGAGGTACCGGACGATCTGCTCACCACCTGGCGCGCGATGGGCCGCCGCCATGGCCCGCAGCGCGCCGCCTGGAAACAAACCGTGGCCGCCCTGCCCTCGGCCCAGCGCATGGAGTTCGAGCGCACGCTGGCCGGCACGCCTCCCGAAAACCTCCGCGCATTGCTGGGGCGCTACAAGCGCGAGGCCCTCGCGCGCGAGCCGCTGCCCAGCGGCATCTTCATCTCGGCCGAACTCAACGAGTTGCTGGCCCAGGCCATGCCCGAGCGGCTGGTCGCCTGCGCCGACCTGGAAGCACCCATCGCCCACAAGCGCAGCCTCACCGCCTTCACGGCCGAGGACCGCAGTGGCCGCTATGTGCACTGCGGCGTGCGCGAGCATGTGATGGGGTCCATGGCCAACGGCATGGCCGCGCACGGCGGCGTGGTGCCGCTGGCGCTGACCTACCTGGCCTTCGCCGACTACGAGCGGCCGGCCATGCGCATGGCCGCGTTGATGCGGCTGCCGGTCAAGTTCGTGTTCAGCCACGACTCCATCGGCATCGGCCGCAACGGGCCGACCCACCAACCCGTGGAGATCCTGGCCTCGCTGCGCGCCATGCCCAACATGCGGGTGCTGCGGCCGGCCGACGCGGTGGAGGCGGCCGAGTGCTGGGAGATCGCCTACGCACACCGGGACGGCCCCAGCACGCTGGTGTTCGCGCGCCAGGCCCTGCCGCTGGTGCGCAGCCAGCACAGCGAGGCCAACCTCTGCCGCCGCGGCGCCTATGTGCTGGCCGAAGCCGAGGGCGGCGCACGCCGCGCGACGCTGCTGGCGACCGGCTCGGAGGTGGCGCTGGCGCTGCAGGCCCGCACGCAGCTGCAGGCCCGCGGCATCGCCACCGCGGTGGTGTCCATGCCCTGCTGGGAGCTGTTCGAGGCCCAGGACGCCGGCTACCGCGCCGAGGTGCTGGGGGTGGAGGGCGGCGTGCGCGTGGGTTGCGAGGCCGCGGTGCGCTTCGGCTGGGAGCGCTGGCTGGGCGCGCGCGGCGGCTTCGTGGGCATGGCCGGCTTCGGCGCCTCCGGCCCTGCGGAGACGCTGTACCGGCACTTCGGCATCACGGCCCAGGCCATCGTCGAGCAGGCGCTGGGCCTGCTGGACTGAAGCGCGCGCTTATTCCAGGCCGAGTTCCTGGATCTTGCGCGTGATGGTGTTGCGCCCGATGCCGAGCTTCTGCGCGGCCTCGATGCGGCGCCCGCGCGTGTTGTTGAGCGCGGTCAGGATCAGCTTGGACTCGAAGCGGCGCGTGAGCACGTCCCAGACGTCGTGGCGGTCGGCGGCCAGCAGCTCGAGCGCCTCGGCTTCCAGGCCACGCTCCCATGCGGCGACCGTCCCGCCGCCCAGCGGCGGCAGGGGGTCGGACACGGGCACCGGCTCGCCCGGCAGGGCCTCGGCCAGGGGGCTGCTCGCCACGGGCTCCGGCACGTCGTGGCTGGCCACGGGCCGTGGCGGCGCCACCGGCGCAGCGGCGCTGGCGGCGGCAGCCGTCAGCACCTCGGGCGGCAGGTCCTTGGCCTCGATGACCTGGGCCGGCGCCATCACCGTGAGCCAGTGGCACACGTTCTCGAGCTGGCGCACGTTGCCGGGGAAGTTGAACAGGCCCAGTTGCGCCAGCGCGGCATCCGAGATGCGCTTGGGCTCCACGCCCAGCTGCGCGGCGCTTTGCTGCAGGAAGTGGCGCGTGAGCATGGCCACGTCTTCCTTGCGCTCGCGCAGCGCCGGCAGGCGCAGGCGGATCACGTTGAGGCGGTGGAACAAGTCCTCGCGGAACACGCCTTCGCGCACGCGCTGCTCCAGGTCCTGGTGCGTCGCGGCGATCACGCGCACATGGGCCTTGACGGCGTTGTGCCCGCCCACGCGGTAGAAGTGCCCGTCGGACAGCACGCGCAGCAGGCGCGTCTGCAGGTCGAACGGCATGTCGCCGATCTCGTCGAGGAACAGCGTGCCGCCCTCGGCCTGCTCGAAGCGCCCGCGCCGCATGGTCTGCGCGCCCGTGAAGGCGCCGCGCTCGTGGCCGAACAGTTCGGACTCCAGCAGGTCCTTGGGAATCGCCGCCGTGTTGATCGCGACGAAGGGGCCGTTGGCGCGCGGCGAATGCTTGTGCAGCGCGCGTGCCACGAGCTCCTTGCCCGAGCCGGATTCGCCCGTGATCATCACCGTGACGTTGCTCTGGCTGAGCCGGCCGATGGCACGGAACACGTCCTGCATCGCCGGTGCCTGGCCCAGCATCTCGGGCGCGGCAGCCATGCGCTCCTCGGACACTTCCTCGCGCTGGCTTTCCTCCACCGCGCGGCGGATCAGCTCCACCGCCTTGGGCAGGTCGAAGGGCTTGGGCAGGTATTCGAAGGCGCCGCCCTGGAAGGCCGAGACGGCGCTGTCCAGGTCGGAGAAGGCGGTCATGATGATGACCGGCAGGCCGGGATGCAGCTCCTTGACCTTGCCCAGCAGATCCAGGCCCGAGCCACCCGGCATGCGGATGTCGCTGACCAGGATCTGCGGCCCGTCCTCGTCGCTGGCGCCCTCCAGGGCGGCCAGCACTTCGCGTGGATTCGTGAAACTGCGCGTGGGCAGGTTCTCGCGCAGCAGCGCTTTTTCCAGCACGAAGCGGATGGATTGGTCGTCGTCTACTATCCAGATCGGCTTCATGGTTATCGTCACCTCGGGTCGTCCCGCCGGGGGTGCCGCGAGCGACTGGCTCAAGGCAGCGGGATCAATAGCTTGAAATCGGTTCGGCCAGGGATGCTCTCGCATTCGATCAGGCCATGGTGCTGTTGCACGAAGGTCTGCGCGAGCGTGAGCCCCAGTCCCGATCCCCCATCGCGACCCGACACCAGCGGGTAGAAGATGCGGCTCTTGATCGACTCCGGGACCCCTGGTCCGTTGTCGATGACATGCAATTCCAGTGCCAGTCGATAGCGCTGTTTACCAAAGGTAACCTGCCGGGCCACGCGCGTGCGCAAGGTGATCTCGGCATCGCCCGCGGCCACGCGTTCGGCCAGGGCCTGGGCCGCGTTGTGCGTGATGTTGAGCAGGGCCTGGATCAGCTGCTCGCGGTCGCCGCGGAACTCGGGGATGGAGGTGTCGTAGTCGCGCACGACCTTCAGCCCGCGCGGGAACTCGGCCACGATCAACGAGCGCACACGCTCGCAGACCTCGTGGATGTTCACGTCGCCCACCACGTGCGGGCGGCGGTGCGGTGCCAGCAGCCGGTCGACCAGGGCCTGCAGCCGGTCCGCCTCGTGGATGATGACCTGCGTGTACTCGATCAGGTCGCGCGAGTCGATCTCCATCTCCAGCAGCTGCGCCGCACCGCGGATGCCGCCCAGCGGGTTCTTGATCTCGTGCGCGAGGTTGCGGATCAGCTCCTTGTTGGCCTGGGCCTGGTCGATCAGGCGTTCCTCGCGGTCCTGGCGCGCCTGCTGCTCCAGCGGCAGCAGCTCGATGATGATCTCGCCCGGCTCCTCGGCCGGCGCCACGATCACGTGGACGGGCAGGGGCTCGTAGGTCGCGCGCTTGAGGAAGGCGTCGTAGCGCAGCGCGGCGAACTCGTTGCTCTGCGCGCCTTCGAGCGCGTTCTGCACCAGGTGCGGTTCGGTGAAGAAATCGGAGAAGGACGAACCCTCGATCGTCCGGCGCGAGAAGCCCAGCGCGTCCTCCAGCGCGGCATTGGCGAACAGCACCGTGCCGTCGGCACGCAGCACCGTCACCAGCGTGGCCAGCAGGTCGAAGGTGTGGAAGCGCGAACTCGTCGCGGGCGACACAGGTCGCACGGGCCGGGTCTTGTTGGTCGGGCTCGTGGGGCTCATTGGGCGGCCGGCAGGCGCGCGATCTCGCGCTTGATGCCGGCGATGTCGCTGTCGTTGCGCGCGATGGCGGCCTTCATCTCGGCCACGCGGTCCAGGTAGCGCTGGTGGTTGCGCGCTTCGCCGCCCACCTTCTCGGGCTCGCCATTGTTGTAGTCCTTGAGCAGCTCGGCCTGCCGCGCCTCGGCCTTGCGCAGTTCGTTCTCGAGGATGCGGCGCGCCTCTGCATCGCGCGTGCGCTGGGCACTGTCGTCGCTGCGCGGCGCGGCGGCGGCCGGTGCGCGCACCGGTCCGGGCGTGGTGCCTGCGCGCGGCTTGGGGCCTTCGATGACCGTCACATTGCCGCCTTCCACCAGCTTGCAGCCGCGCTGCTGCGCCTCGCGCGCATCGCGGATGTTGTTGGTGTACTCGTTGCCGCAGCGGTACACCTGGCCCCAGGCGGCGGGTGCGAGCATGGCGGAAATCAGGGCAAGAACGATGGCAGTCTTCATGCGTCGGATGGGAGGAGGCCTTCGGTTGGGTCGCAGCGCATGGTAGCGCGCCACCCCGATGCCCCTGGGCGCGCGCTCCATGAAAAAAGGACGGCCGCGGCCGTCCTTTGCTGTGACTGCGCCGGCCGCCACAAGTTGCGGCGGGCCGGCATGCGCCTTACAGCGAGTAGTACATGTCGAACTCGACCGGGTGCGGCGCCATGCGGAAGCGCGTCACTTCGGACATCTTGAGTTCGATGTAGGCGTCCAGCATGGAGTCGGTGAACACGCCGCCCTTGGTCAGGAAGCTGCGGTCCTTGTCCAGGTACTCCAGGGCCTGGTCCAGGCTGTGGCAGACGGTGGGGACCAGCTTGTCCTCTTCCGGCGGCAGGTGGTACAGGTCCTTGGTGGCGGCTTCGCCGGGGTGGATCTTGTTTTCCACGCCGTCCAGGCCGGCCATCATCAGGGCCGAGAAGGCCAGGTAGGGGTTGGCGGATGGGTCGGGGAAACGCGCCTCGATGCGGCGGCCCTTGGGGTTCGCCACGTACGGGATGCGGATCGAGGCCGAGCGGTTGCGGGCCGAATAGGCCAGCTTGACCGGCGCTTCGAAGCCGGGCACCAGGCGCTTGTAGCTGTTGGTGCCGGGGTTGGTGATGGCATTCAGCGCGCGGGCGTGCTTGATGATGCCGCCGATGTAGTACAGCGCGAAGTCCGACAGGCCGGCATAGCCGTCGCCGGCGAACAGGTTCTTGCCGTCCTTCCAGATGGACTGGTGCACGTGCATGCCCGAGCCGTTGTCGCCGGCGTAGGGCTTGGGCATGAAGGTGGCGGTCTTGCCGTAGGTGTTGGCCACGTTCCAGACCACGTACTTCAGCACCTGCGTCCAGTCGGCGCGCTCGACCAGCGTGGAGAAGCGCGTGCCGATCTCGTTCTGGCCGGCGCCTGCCACTTCGTGGTGGAACACTTCGACCGGGATGCCCAGCGATTCGAGGATCAGCGACATCTCGGCGCGCATGTCCTGCGTGCTGTCGACCGGGGGCACCGGGAAGTAGCCGCCCTTAACGGTGGGACGGTGGCCGCGGTTGCCGCCTTCGAGCTTGGAACCGCTGTTCCAGGGGGCTTCGTACTCTTCGATCTCGCTGAACACGCGGCCGGGCTCGTTGCTCCAGCGCACGCCGTCGAAGATGAAGAATTCGGGTTCCGGTCCGAAGAAGGCGGTGTCGCCCAGGCCGGAGGCCTTCAGGTAGGCTTCGGCGCGCTTGGCGATGGAACGCGGGTCGCGGTCATAGGCCTTGCCGTCGCCCGGCTCGATCACGTCGCACTGCAGGAACAGCGTGGTTTCTTCGAAGAAGGGGTCGATGTTGGCGGTGTTTGGGTCGGGCATGAGCTGCATGTCCGAGGCTTCGATGCCCTTCCAACCCGCGACCGAGGAGCCGTCGAATGCGTGGCCCGACGTGAACTTGTCTTCGTCGAAGTGGGACACCGGCACGGTGACGTGCTGCTCCTTGCCACGGGTGTCGGTGAAGCGGAAGTCGACGAACTTGACTTCGTTCTCCTTCACCATTTTCATCACGTCTGCGACGGTCTTGGCCATCAAAAAGCTCCTGAGGGTTGGTTGGGGTCTACAGATAAGACGGGGACTTGGATGCAGGTTCCGTGCCAAACGGGTGCGCACCAAAACCGGCCGATACGCGCGGATCCGTGCGCGAAAAGCCCGCCACGACGGGCGTGCATCCTACAACGCATGCGCGCAAACTCCTGTGTTTGCACGTTCTTGGTGCAATCTTGCGAGATCACCAAAATGGCGCTTACGAGCGCACCAATTCGGGGCCAAGCGGCAGGGCCTGCGCGCGCAGGTCCTGCAGCAGGTCGGCGTAGGCCGGCTCGGCAGCCGCCGGCACGCCCTTCACGCCCAGTTCGATGTGGCGGCCGTGCTCGGGGTGGTCGACGCTGGGCAGGCTGAACACCTTCACGCCGGCATGGCTGCGCTCGATGCGCTCCATGAGCGGCACCAAAGCCGACTCCATGGCCCCATAGACGACGACGGAGCGCTCCACCCAAGCGGCGCGGCGCTGCAGCGCCGCATAGTGCGTGTCCAGCACCCACTCGACCATCGGCCAGGCCATGACGGGAAAGCCCGGCACGAAATGCACGTGGCCCAGGCTGAAGCCGGCGATCTTGTTATACGGGTTGGGGATGATGGCTGCGCCCTGCGGAAACACGCCCATGTTGAGCCGGTGCTGGTTGTCCGGGCGGTCGGGTTCGTAGGACAGGCCCTGCTCGCGCGCCATGTCCTGCATGCGCTCGCGGATCAGGGCCGCGGCCTCGGGATGCAGCACGAGCGGGCGGCCCAGCGCTGCGCCGGCGCACTGGCGGGTGTGGTCGTCCGGCGTGGCTCCGATGCCGCCGCACGAGAACACCAGGTCGCCCGAGGCGAACGCCCGCGCGAGCGTGGCCGTGATGCGTTCGGGCGCGTCGCCCACGTAGTCGGCATAGGCCAGCTGCATGCCGCGGGCCGACAGCAACTCGATGACCTTGGCCATGTGCTTGTCGGCACGCTTGCCCGAGAGTATCTCGTCGCCGACGATGACCAGGCCCACGGCCGCAGGCAGGGTCTCAGGGAGGGGGGAGTGGCGTGGGGGCATAGGGACGGGAAGTCGGGTGAGAAGCGTCGTCGCCCTGCTCCACCAGCACCGCGCTGGGTGCGGGCCATGCGGCATCTGCCGGCGCCACCTGCACGCTGGCGGCCTGCGCGCGCATGGCCTCGAGGGCGGCCAGCGCGAAGTGCGTGAACCACAGGGCAGAGAAGGCAAACACCAGCGTGTACAGCCAGACGGAGACGGGCACGAGCACCGGGGCCAGCACCACGGTCAGCGCGCCCCAGGCCCAGACCAGCGCCGGCGCGGCGCCCAGGTAGCCCGTCAGCACACCGAGGATCAGCAGCGTGGCGCGGTGCTCGCGCATGAGGGCGGTGCGCTCGGCCTTGCTGGCATGCTCGGCCAGCACGTCGTAGGACATCACGCGGTAGGTCAGCCAGCCCCAGATCAGCGGCGGCAGCACCAGCACCAGCGGCGGCACCAGCCACAGCGGAATCGACAGCACCAGCACCACCAGCGCGGCGATGGTGGCCCACAGCGCGCCGAACAGGCTGCCGAGGAAGGACCCGCCATGGCGCTTGTCCAGCCGCGGAAAGCGCCGCTCGCCGACCAGCGCGACGACCGACGGCGTGACCAGGCCCGCCACCAGCAGCAGCGAGAGCACCACCACCACGGGCGTGACCAGCGCGATCAGCAGCAGCGGCGCCACCGCCGCCTGCACGGCGCCGAAACCCAGGCCCTGCAGCCAGCCCATGACGGTGCCGAACAACGGCCAGCCGTGCAGCCAGGCGCGCATCCACGCCACGGCCGGCTCCCAGAAGAAGTAGCCCAGGCCCAACGCCAGCGCGGCCATCAGCACCAGTGGCAGGATCGACAGGGCGACGACACGCGGGTGCAGGCAGTAGGCTGCCGCACGCCAGAAGGAATCCATCAACAGACGCATGGCTTGAGGATACCCCGGCGCTCAGGCGCGCCCGAACAGGCGCATGACGCCCAGCCATTGCTGGCGCCAGAAGCCGCGGCCGTAGTCGCGCACGCCGTGCGGGCCGGGTTCGACCTGGTCGCGGATGCCGGTCGGGTCGTAGCGCACGGCGAAGTCGGCGGTGCGGAACAGCATGTCCCACCAGGGCAGCAGCACGCCGAAGTTGACGCCCCCGAGGCTGTTGCGCCCTTCGGATTCATGGCCGATGCCGATGCTGTGGTGCCGCCGGTGGAAGCGCGGGCTGATCCACAGCCGCTCGCCGACCCGGCCGAACCACAGCCGCAGGTTGGCATGGTGGAAGTTCTCGGACAGCTGCGTCAGCGCCACGATGGCCACGAACTGGCCGGGGCCCACGCCGATCAGCTGCGCCACGACGACCAGGATGGCGTCGCGCAGCAGGTCGTCCAGCAGGTGGTTGCGGTTGTCGCTCCACATCGTCATCTGGCGCTGCGAGTGGTGCAGCGCATGCAGGTTCCACCACCACTGGAAGCGGTGCTGGCCACGGTGGATGGCGTAGTCGGCCAGGTCGAACACCAGCAGGTACAGCACGAAGCTGACCCAGGCCACGTCCGTCACGCCAGGCCACAGGCCGTCCAGGTGCCAGGTGGACCAGCCCTCCACGCGCAGCCAGCCGAACACGTCGTCCATCCACGGCTCCAGCGTGAAGAACAGCGCGAGCCGGAACAGGCCCAGGCGGTGCACCAGGGTGTAGAGGATGTCGGTGCGGATGGCTGCCCGGTCGGTCACGGACTCGACCGGCCGCCAGCGCTGCAGCGGGCCGATCACGAGCAGCATGGCCGCGATCTGCAGCAGACCGACCAGCAGCCAGCCGGTGGCGGTGAAGGCATCCTCCAGCCAGCCACCCAGCCCCAGCGCGAACACCAGCGGCTGCACCAGCGACTCGAACAGCCACTGCTGCGCGCTGGCGAACAGGTCGGTCAGCGACTCCACGGTGGGTCGTCCTTGTTCGCCGCGATCCAGCGCACATAGTCCGGGTGCTCGCGCAAGGTCGCAAAGCAGAAGCCCTTGGCCTTCAGGCCCTCGATCAAGGGCTCGAGCACGGCCGGCGCCCACGGGTCCTTGCGCGACCAGATGCCCAGGTGGGCCACGAGGATCTGGCCGGGACGGATGTCGCGCAAGGCCTTGGCCAGCAGGTCGGCGTTGGAATAGCGCTCGCTGGGCAATTCGTCGCCCAGGAAGCCGGCGGGCGCCCAGCCCACGTGGGCATAGCCGCAGCCGCGCGCCACCGACAGCAGCGCCGGCGAGGTCCGCCCGCCCGGGGCCCGGAACAGCGGCAGCGGCGGCTGGCCCGTGATGTGCTCGAGCCGGCGCGCGGCGCGGCCGATCTCCTCGCAGTACTGCGCGGCCGTGAATAGCCGGGTCTGGCCGATGTGGGGGCCGGCCGATGCACGCATGCGAAAGCGCGCCGTGCCGTCGCGACCGGGCGGCACGTCGGCGCTCCAGTAGACGTGGTCATAGGTGTGCGAGGCGAAGGCGTGGCCCTCGCGCGCGCGCTCGCGCCACCAGGCGGCCCAGTCGTCGCCCAGGCTGCCATCGCCCTGCTGCGTGGCCTCGTTGGCGGCAAAGAAGGTCACGCGCACATCCTGGCGCCGCAGCACCTCGGCGACGAGCGGGGCCACGCCCATGTGGCCGGTGTCCAGCGTGAGGTAGAGCGGCCGCGTGCAATTGGCGGCGGCCTGGCCCGTCAGCACCAGCGCGACAGCGGCCGCGATGGCCTTGCGCAAGGGCAGGCCACGCTCAGCGCGTGGCATGGTCCAGGGTCCACACGCCATGCGGCGAACGGCCGACCTTGACCTGCTGCACCAGCTTGCCGCTCTGCAGGTCGAGCACGCTGAGCTTGCGCGCCCAGCGCGAGGTGAAGTACAGCAGCCGGCCGTCGGCCGAGACTTCCATGCAGTCCGGCCCGCCGGGCGCCACGTAGCTGGCGACGGCCTCCAGGGTGTGCAGATCGATCTTGCTGATGGTGTTGGCCACGCGGTTGCTCACGAAGACATGGCGCCCGTCGCCGGCACTGCGGAAGGCATGGGCCCCGTTGCCTGTCTTGATCAGTTTGGTGGCGCGGGGTTCCTTGCCCGAGATGTCGAACACCTGTACGCCGTCGGCGCCGGTGAGGCCGACCAGCAGGCTCTTGCCGTCCGGCGTGCCGAACACGTCGGCCGGCATCTTGCCGGTGGCCACCTGCCAGCGGATCTGCTGCGTGGCCAGGTCCACGGCGATCAGCTCGTCGCTGTCCTGCACCGACACGTAGGCCGTCGTGCTGCGCGCGTCGATCCAGATGTGGCTGGGCGTCTTGCCGGTCTGCAGGCGGCGCACCATCTGCAGGTCGTGGCCGTTCCAGCGGTACAGGTCGACGTGGTTGAGCCGGTTGGCAGCGATCACCAGCCACTTCATGTCGGGCGAGAAGCGCAGGTGGTAGGGGTCGACGATGTCGCGCACCACCTTTTGCACCTCGGCCGTGCGCGGGTCGATGAAGGTCAGCGTGTCGCTCAGCGCATTGGCCACGATCACCGACTTCTCGTCCGGCGTCATGTACAGGTGGTGCGGCTCCTTGCCGGTGGCGATGCGGCGCGTTTCCTGCCAAGTGACCGGATCGATCACGCTGACGGAAGCGTCCAGGGAGTTCAGCACGAAGACCGGGGCGCGCTGCGCATGCGCAGCCAGAGGAGACAACACGGCCAGCGCGAACAGCATGGCGCCGATCCGGAACAACAACAAGGATTTCACGACACCCTTTGCACAGAGCGCGCAGTGTATCGCCGCCAAGACGTCAGCCCGCCACCAGCGCGGCGAGGTCGGCAGCACGCAGCCAGCGCCATTGGCCCGGTGCCAGGTCGGCCGGCAGTTCCATGGCACCGATGCGCGAACGGTGCAAGCCTTCGACCCGGTTGCCCACCGCGGCCAGCATGCGCTTGACCTGATGGTACTTGCCGTTGGTCAGCGTCAGGCGCAGGTGGCGCGCGGCCCCGCCCGCATCGACGATCTCGGCGGCCGCGGCCTGCACCGGGCGCGGGTCGTCGTCGAGCACCACGCCGCGCAGCAGCGCTTCGACCTGGCCGCTGTCCAGCGCATGCTTGGCCTGCACCTCGTAGACCTTGGGCGTGAGCTTCTTGGGCGAGGTCATGCGGTGCAGGAATTGGCCGTCGTCGCTGAGCAGCAGCATGCCAGTGGTGTCCTGGTCGAGCCGGCCCACCGCCTGCACGCCCTGCAGCGCGCTCTTCTGCGGGCGCTGGCGCAGCGGCGCAGGCAGCAGCGTGTAGACGCTGGGATAGGACGAAGGCTTGTGCGAACACTCGGTGCCAGCCGGCTTGTGGAGCAGCACATAGGCCTTCTCGAAGTACTCCCAGTCCTGGCCTTGGACGCGAAAGCGCAGGCCTTCGGGAGCGAAGTCTGCGGCGGACTCGGTGCACGGCGCAAAGACGCCGTCCGCACCCGCCACGGCGACATGCCCCTGCTGGACGAGCCCTGCGCAAACGCGCCGCGTGCCGAAGCCTTGTGAAAACAGAATGTCCTGCAGCTGCATGGATGACGGTGGGTTCGGAGCGGCCAGGACACAGGCGCCTGGCAAAAATGGCCGCCGATGATACCGGCGACCGCAATGCGCCATGGGGCGGCGCGGTGCGTCCCTACATACGCTGCGGCCGCACGCGATGCACCCGCGATTGGCTGGCGCGTCCCACGCTCGTCGTCGATCTTGTCCGGCAGCGCCATCCACGCGCATGGCCCATCGTGGTGTCCCCGACCGCACCCCGAAGATCCGCATGAAAAACGCCTGGCGCCGCCTGCAACACGCCGCGCTGACCGCCCCGGGGCTGGGCGTGCTGCTGCGTGCGATGCACAACTACATCCTGCACCAGAGCGCGAACCAGGCGGGCAGCCTGGCGTTCTCGTCGGTGCTGGCCATGTTCCCGCTGCTGCTGCTGTTGTCCGCAGCCGCGGCCTATGTGGGACAGCCCGGCGACGCCGCGGCGCTGGCCGGCCGCGTCATGGGCTATGCCCCGCAGCTGGTGCGCGATGCCGTGCAGCCCGTCATCGACGAGGTGCTGGCCCAACGCAACCAGGCGCTGCTGGCCATGGGCGTGGTGGTGACACTGTGGACGGGCTCGTCCGGCATGCAGGCCGTGCGCTCGGCCCTGAACCGCGCCTACGGCATCGAGCGCGGCACGGCGTTCTGGAAGGCGCGCATCAAGGTCACGCTGTTCACAGTGGTCGTCGGCGGCGGCATCCTGTTCGCCTTCAGCTCGGTGATCGTGATGCCCTACCTTTGGCACTTGCTCCAGCAACAGGTCGGCGCGGGGCAGGAAACGCCCTGGCTGCGCAACAGCGTGCGCTATGGCTCGGCCTTCGTAGTGCTGAGCGCCCTGTATGCCGTCGCCTACGCCTGGCTTCCGGACGCGCGGCAACGGATCGGCACGGTGCTGCCAGGGGCCATCGTGGGCGCTGCATTGTGGGTCGTGGCGGCTGCCACGCTGTCGTACACGCTGCGCAGCGCGGGCAAGCTGGCGCTGGTGTATGGCAGCTTCGCGGGCGTGGTGGCGATGCTCGTGTTCCTGTACATCAGCGGCTCCACGTTGATCTTCGGCGCGGAGGTCAACGGTGTGCTGCGCGAGGACCGAGAAGACGATCTGCCCACGCCGATCGGGGATGGCTGATGCGCCAAAGAAAAAGGCGTTCACCGGATTGCGGTGAACGCCTTTGGGAGGTTTGGTGGAGCTGGGGGGATTTGAACCCCCGTCCGCAAGCCATCTTCGCGCAGATCTACATGTTTAGCGGTCTGTTTTGGATCTCACTTCCCGTAGCGCGCAGCCGCACGCTCTACGAGACGCCAGTACCCTTGGATCTCGCCCCATGCCAAGGTACCCGGCAGGGAGCCAGCCAACGTAAATAACCTTACAGCCGGGAGCTCAGGATTTGCATCCGTCACCCCTTGCCCAGCCCGTCGGCATGCTGTTGTAAGGCTCACTGGTGTTTAAGCAGCGAGTGCGAAACGTTCGTCGTTTGCAGTTAGTTTGTTTGAATCTGTTTAACGAGCGCATTCAGCTCGACATGCACCGCCACGATTCCGAACCCACGTCGAAACCAATGCAGCCCCAGAGCACGCTATTTTAGGCTACTTGGCGCAATTGCAAGATCGATCGCAAGATCCAGTGCCGGCAACAGGTCCAAAGGTGCAGCAATGGAAGCGTCGGCACCCCAATCCTGCGTATCGGCACCGGCGCCCAGGTAGCCATAGCATGCGGCGACGGTCATCATGCCGGCTGCCCGGCCCGCCACGATGTCACGCGCATCGTCACCCACGTAGACGCAGGCGCCAGGATCCAAACCCAGCACGCGGGCGGCCTCCAGCAGGGGCGCAGGATGCGGCTTGGCATGGGGCGTGGTGTCCCCGCTCACCAGCACGCCGCTGCTGGCGAACAGCGGCATGCCCGCGGTCAGCGGATGGGAGAAGCGCGAGGGCTTGTTCGTGACGACGCCCCAGCGCAGGCCGCACGCCTGCAGTGCTTCGACGAGGGCTGCAACGCCATCGAACGCGCGTGTCAATTCGGTGAGCCGGCGCTCATAGTTCTGGAAGAACTCTTCGCGCAAGAGCGGAAAGTCCGGATGGTCGGGCGCCATGCCGAATGCGACGCCCAGCATGCCCCGCGCACCGGCCCCTGCCATCGCACGGTAGGCGGCGAGACCCAGGGCGGGCAGGCCGCGGTCGGTGCGCAGTTGATCGGCGGCCGCGCCAAGATCGCCTGCGCTGTCGACCAACGTGCCGTCCAGATCGAACAGCACGGCCTTGAGCTCACGCGCCATGCGCTGCCTCCATTGGTCGGCGCGTGGCCAGCATGTAGTTGACACTCGTGTCGTCGCTGAGCCAGTAGCGCCGTGTGATCGGGTTGTATTCCAGCCCGCGGCTGTGCTCCAGCCTCAGGCCTGCATCGCGGCAATGGCGGCCGAGTTCACTGGGCCGGATCATCTTGTCGTAGTGGTGCGTTCCGCGCGGCAGCAGGTTCAACAGGTATTCGGCACCCAGGATGGCGAACAGGAAGGACTTGGGGTTGCGGTTCAGCGTGGAGAAGAACACCCAGCCGCCTGGCTTGACCAGTTGGGCGCAGGCGCGCACGACAGACGCCGGATCCGGCACATGCTCGAGCATCTCCATGCAGGTGACCACGTCGAAGCTGGCCGGCTGCTCGGCAGCCAGTTCCTCGGCGCTGACCTCGCGGTAGCGGATGTTGGGCGTGCCCGCTTCCAGAGCGTGCAACTGGGCCACCTTCAAGGCCTTGGTGGACAGGTCGATGCCGAGAACATCGGCATCTCGACGCGCCATGCTGTCGGCCAGGATTCCGCCACCACAGCCGATGTCGACGACCTGGCGGCCCGCCAACGCAGCGGACTCCATGATCCAGTTCAGCCGCAAGGGATTGATCTGGTGCAAGGGCCGGAACTCGCTCTGCGGGTCCCACCAGCGGTGTGCCAGCTCGGAGAACTTCGCCAGTTCGGCCGGGTCGGCATTCAAGGCAGCATTCATGGTTTCCTCTGCACAAAGAAAAAAGCCCGCAAGATGCAACTCGCGGGCTTTGATGCCTGCAGGCAAGCGCCTGCAGTTGTTCTCTGACGAGAATCAGTTGGCGCGGGTGCCAACCACTTCGATTTCCACGCGGCGGTTCTTGGCGCGGCCTTCGGCGGTTTTGTTGTCGGCCACGGGTTGCTTCTCGCCCTTGCCTTCGGTGTAGACACGGTTGCGCTCGATGCCCTTGGACACCAGGTAAGCCTTCACGGCTTCCGAACGGCGCACGGACAGACGCTGGTTGTAGGCATCGGTGCCGACGGAGTCGGTGTGACCCACGGCGATGATGACTTCCAGGTTGATGCCCTTGATCTTGCCGACCAGATCGTCCAGCTTGGCGCGGCCTTCCGGCTTCAGCACGGACTTGTCGAAGTCGAAGAAGGCGTCTGCAGCGTAGGTCACCTTGGTGGCTGCGGGCGGCTGGGGCACAACGGCAGGTGCCGGAGCGGGTGCCGGAGCCGGCGTGGCTGCGGGCGCCGGAGCGGGTGCAGCGGCAGCTTGGGCGACGATGGCGCCATCGCAGCCCTTGGCTGCCGTGGCCGGGGTCCAGTTGGCGTTGCGCCAGCACAGGGCTTGGTCGGCAGTCTTCCAAACCAGTGCGCCGTCGGCGGTACGCCAGTTGTCGACCGTTTGTGCACCTGCCGCGGTAGCGATCGCTGCGGAGGCCAACAACATCGCCACTTTATTCAATTTCTTCATGGTTCTCCTCTGGGGGAAAAAGGCGCAGCAGCGCTGCGAAACCGGAACGCCTTCAGTGACCACCACTGAGCACGTACGCATTGATTGTGCCATAGCCCCCCCTGGCGACCAGGCGGCGGACCGTAGGACAAAATCCAAAACCAAGCCGTTTGTTGCAACTACGCTACAGATGCAGGGACCTAAAATGCTTGGCCTTCCTTGTCGCTCACACCATGACCCAATTCGCCAAAGAAACCCTGCCAATCAGTCTCGAAGAGGAGATGCGGCGGAGCTATCTCGACTATGCGATGAGCGTCATCGTCGGGCGGGCGTTGCCCGATGCACGGGACGGATTGAAGCCTGTGCACCGCCGTGTGTTGTTCGCAATGCACGAGATGAACAACGACTGGAACCGGCAATACCGCAAGTCGGCGCGTATCGTCGGCGACGTCATCGGTAAATACCACCCGCACGGAGACCAGTCGGTCTACGACACCATCGTGCGGATGGCGCAGGACTTCTCCATGCGCCACATGCTGGTGGACGGCCAGGGCAACTTCGGCTCGGTCGACGGCGACAACGCCGCCGCGATGCGGTACACCGAAATCCGCCTGACCAAGATCGCGCACGAATTGCTGGCCGACCTGGACAAGGAAACCGTCGACTTCGGCCCCAACTACGACGGCAGCGAGAAGGAACCCCTGGTCCTGCCCACCAAGCTGCCCAACCTGCTGATCAATGGATCGGGCGGCATCGCGGTCGGCATGGCCACCAACATCCCGCCGCACAACCTCAACGAGGTCGTCGACGCCTGCCTGCACCTGCTGCGCAACCCGGACGCCAGCATCGATGCGCTGATGGAGATCGTGCCGGCCCCGGATTTCCCCACCGCCGGCATCATCTACGGCATCAGCGGCGTCAAGGAAGGCTACCGCACGGGCCGCGGCAAGGTGGTGATGCGCGCCAGGTGCCATTTCGAGGACATCGACCGCGGCCAGCGCCAGGCGATCATCGTCGACGAGCTGCCCTACCAGGTCAACAAGAAGACGCTGCAGGAGCGCATGGCCGAGCTCGTGCACGAGAAAAAGCTCGAAGGCATCAGCCACATCCAGGACGAGTCCGACAAGTCGGGCATGCGCCTGGTGATCGAGCTCAAGCGCGGCGAAGTGCCCGAGGTCGTGCTGAACAACCTGTACAAGCAAACGCAGCTGCAGGACACCTTCGGCATGAACATGGTGGCGCTGGTCAACGGCCAGCCCAAGCTGTGCAACCTGAAGGACCTGATCGAGGTCTTCCTCGACCACCGGCGTGAAGTCGTCACGCGGCGCACCGTGTTCAACCTGCGCAAGGCGCGCGAGCGTGGCCACGTGCTGGAAGGCCTGGCGGTCGCGCTGGCCAACATCGACGAGTTCATCCGCATCATCCGCGAATCGCCCACGCCGCCGGTGGCCAAGGCCGAACTGATGGCGCGCAGCTGGGACAGCCAACTGGTGCGCGAGATGCTCACGCGCACGCGTGCCGACGGCGGCGTGGTCAACGCCGACGACTACCGCCCCGAAGGCCTGGACCCCGCCTACGGCATGGGCGCAGACGGCCTGTACCGCCTTTCGGACACCCAGGCCCAGGAAATCCTGCAGATGCGCCTGCAGCGCCTGACCGGCCTGGAGCAGGACAAGATCACCGCCGAGTACAAGGAAGTCATGGCCGAGATCGAGGACCTGCTCGACATCCTGGCCAAGCCCGAGCGCGTATCGGTCATCATCACCGACGAACTCACCGCCATCAAGCAGGAGTTCGGCCAGACCAAGGTGGGCGCGCGCCGCAGCCACGTGGAGCACAGCTCGTACGACCTGAGCACCGAAGACCTGATCACGCCGACCGACATGGTCGTGACGCTGTCGCACTCGGGCTACATCAAGAGCCAGCCTCTGTCCGAGTACCGGGCGCAAAAGCGTGGCGGGCGCGGCAAGCAGGCCACGGCGACCAAGGAAGACGACTGGATCGACCAGCTCTTCATCGCCAACACGCACGACTACATCCTGTGCTTCTCGAACCGCGGCCGGCTGTACTGGCTCAAGGTCTGGGAAGTGCCGCAGGGATCGCGCGGCTCGCGCGGGCGCCCCATCGTCAACATGTTCCCGCTGGCCGAGGGCGAGAAGATCAACGTGGTGCTGGCGCTCACGGGCGAGAACCGCAGCTTCCCGGCCACGCACTACGTGTTCATGGCCACCTCCATGGGCACGGTGAAGAAGACCTCGCTCGACGAGTTCAGCAATCCGCGCAAGGGCGGGATCATCGCCGTCAATCTGGACGAAGGGGACTACCTGATCGGCGCGGCCCTCACGGACGGCAAGCACGACGTGATGCTGTTCTCCGACGGCGGCAAGGCCGTGCGTTTCGACGAGGACGACGTGCGCCCGCTGGGCCGTGCGGCGCGCGGCGTGCGCGGCATGACGCTGGAAGCCGGCCAGAGCGTGATCGCCATGCTGGTGGCCGAAGATGAACAGCAAAGCGTGCTGACCGCCACCGAGAACGGCTACGGCAAGCGCACCAGCATCACCGAGTACACCCGCCACGGCCGCGGCACCAAGGGCATGATCGCGATCCAGCAGAGCGAGCGCAACGGCATGGTCGTGGCGGCCACGCTGGTGCATGTGGACGACGAGATCATGCTGATCACCGACAAGGGCGTGCTGGTGCGCACGCGCGTCGCCGAGATTCGCGAACTGGGCCGCGCCACCCAGGGCGTGACGCTGATCGGGCTGGACGAAGGCTCCAAGCTGAGCGGACTGCAGCGCATCGTGGAGAACGACGCCAATGCCGCACTGTCCGACGGCGAAGGCGGCGAAGGCAGCGACGACGACAAGCCCGCCAACTGACCCTGCCCCGTACCGGCCCCGGCCTGCGCGAGCGGCCGGGGCCTTTTTCTTCTTCTCTTGCCAACGGAGTGCCCATGCAACAGCGCCCCTACAACTTTTCCGCCGGCCCGGCCGCCATCCCAGAAGAGGTGCTGACCGAGGCCGCCTCCGAGATGCTGGACTGGCATGGCAGCGGCATGGGCGTCATGGAGATGAGCCACCGCGGCAAGGAATTCATCTCGATCTACGAGAACGCCGAGGCCGACCTGCGCGAATTGCTGGCCGTCCCGAGCGACTACAAGATCCTGTTCATGCAGGGCGGCGGACTGGGCGAGAACGCCATCGTGCCGCTGAACCTATCGCGCGCAGGCACGGTGGATTTCGTCGTCACCGGCAGCTGGAGCCAGAAGTCGATCAAGGAAGCCGCGCGCTATTGCACACCGCACCTGGCCGCCAGCAATGCCGGCGACCACCACACCACGCTGCCCGAACCGGCCACCTGGAAACTCAGCCCCGGCGCGAGCTACCTGCACATCTGCAGCAACGAGACCATCCACGGCGTGGAGTTCCAGACCCTGCCCGACCTGAAGGCCCTGGGCTCGGACACGCCGCTCGTCATCGATTGCTCCTCGCATGTCGCGAGCCGCCCCATCGACTGGTCGCGCGTGGGCCTGGCCTTCGCCGGCGCGCAGAAGAACCTGGGGCCGGCCGGGCTCACGCTGGTGATCGTGCGCGAGGACCTGCTCGGCCATGCGCTCAAGGCCTGCCCGAGCGCCTTCGACTACAAGACCGTGGCGGAGCACGATTCGATGTTCAACACGCCGCCGACCTACGGCATCTACATCGCCGGCCTGACCTTCCAGTGGCTCAAGCGCCAGCAGGAAGGCGCCCTGACCGGCATCGCCGCGATGGAGCAGCGCAACCGCGCCAAGGCCGAGTTGCTGTATGGGTTCATCGACGGCTCGGACTTCTACGTCAACAAGGTCGCGCCGACCTGCCGCTCGCGCATGAACGTGCCGTTCTTCCTGCGCGACGAAAGCCGCAACGACGCCTTCCTCGCGGGCGCCAAGGCGCGTGGCCTGCTGCAGCTCAAGGGCCACAAGTCCGTGGGCGGCATGCGCGCCAGCATCTACAACGCCATGCCGCTGGCAGGCGTCCAGGCGCTCGTGGCCTACATGCGAGAATTTGCGCAGACCCACGCCTGACACACGCCTGAAAGAGACAAGCCCGCCATGCGCGCAGAGCCCAGCACCGTTTCCTCTCCCGATCTCGCGGCGCTGCGCGTGCAGATCGACGCACTCGACCAGGAACTGCTGGCGCTCTTGAACAAGCGGGCCCACGTCGCCGAACAGGTGGGTGCGGTCAAGCGCAGCGAAGGCTCGCCCTTCTACCGCCCGGACCGCGTGGCCCAGGTCATCGCCAAGATCCAGTCGCGCAACACAGGCCCGCTGCGCGACGAGCATGTCGCGTCGATCTGGAACGAGATCATGTCGGCCTGCCTGGCGCTGGAAGCACCGCAGCGCGTGGCCGTGCTGGGACCGGCCGGCACCTTCAGCGAGGAGGCTGCGCTGCAGTACTTCGGCAGTGCCGCCGAACTGCAGTATTGCGCCAACTTCGACGAGGTGTTCCACGCCACGGCCTCGGGCGCCGCACACTTCGGCGTGGTCGGCATCGAGAGCTCGGCCGAAGGCGGTGTCACGCGTTCGCTGGACCTGCTGCTGAACACGCCCACGCACATGGTCGGCTCCGTGAGCCTGGCCGTCCAGTTCAACCTGCTTCGCCTGTCCGACTCGCTGGACGGCATCGAGGCCGTGCTGGCCCATCCCCAGGCCCTCGCGCAGTGCCAGGACTGGCTGTCCACGCACCTGCCCCACGCCGAGCGCCGGGCGGTTTCCAGCAACGCGGAAGGCGCGCGGCTGGCATCCACCAACCCGGCCTGGGCCGGCCTGGCGGGCGAACGCGCGGCCACGCAGTTCGGCCTGCACCTGGTGGCCCGTTCCATCCAGGACAACGCGCACAACCGCACGCGCTTCGCCATCATCTGCCTGCCCGAGACGCTGGATGCGCCGCCGGCCTCGGGCAAGGACTGCACCAGCCTCGTGGTGTCGGTGCCCAACCGCCCTGGCGCACTGCACGACCTGCTCATGCCGCTCAAGACCCACGGCGTGTCGATGACGCGCTTCGAGTCGCGCCCGGCCCGCACCGGCCAGTGGGAGTACTACTTCTACATCGACCTGGACGGCCACCCCTCGCAGCCGCACGTGGCCAAGGCACTGGAAGAACTGCGCGAGATCTGCGCCTTCTACAAGCTGCTGGGCACCTACCCGGTCAGCGCCTGAGGGCGGCCCGGCCATGTTCGAACGCCTGGGCCTGATCGGCTGCGGCCTGATGGGCGGCTCGTTCGCGCTGGCGCTGCGCCAGGCCGGGCTGGTCCGCCAGATCGCGGGCTTCAGCGCCTCGCCGACGACGACGCAGCGCGCGCTCGAGCTCGGCGTGATCGATGTGCAGGCCGACTCGGCCGCCGAGGCGGCCGCCGGTGCCGACCTGGTGCTGGTCGCCGTGCCCGTGGCCGCCACCGAAGCCACGTTCGCAGCGATCCGCTCCGCGCTGGGTGCCGACACCTTGCTCATGGATGTGGGATCGACCAAGAGCGACGTGGTAGCCGCCGCCGAACGCGCATTGGGCCCAGCCCTGCCCTGCTTCGTGCCGGCCCACCCCATCGCCGGCAAGGAGCGGTCCGGCGTGGACCATGCCGATGCTGCGCTGTACCAGGGTCGACATGTGATCCTCACGCCCATGGCCACTTCGGGTGCGCGCCAGCTGGCGCTGGCCCAGGAGGTCTGGGCCGCGATCGGCGCGCGCCTGGTCGAGATGACGCCTGCCGCCCACGACACCACCTTCGCCGCGGTCAGCCACCTGCCGCACCTGCTGGCCTTCGCCTTCATCGACGGCATCGCCCGGCAGCCCGGCGGCGCCGCCATCCTGGCGCTGGGCGGGCCGGGCTTTCGCGACTTCACGCGCATTGCCGCCGCCGACCCGCGCATGTGGCGCGACGTGCTGCTGGCCAACCGCCAGGAGCTGCTGGACCAGCTGCGCCACCACCGGCAGGCGCTGGCGCAGTTCGAGCAGCTGATCGAGGCCGGCGACGGCGCCGCGCTGGAGCAGCGCATCGCGCAGGCCAGCGACACCCGTGCCGCCTGGCACATGGATTCATTCAAACCCGGGACCTGAGAATGTTCGACACCGCCTTTCTGGATCTCCCCCCGCTGCAGGGAGCCGCCGGAACGGTGGCGCTGCCGGGCTCCAAGAGCATCTCCAACCGCGTGCTGCTGCTGGCCGCGCTGTCGGCCGGCCAGACCACCGTGCGCGACCTGCTGGACTCCGACGACACGCGCGTGATGCTCGCGGCGCTGGCCCAGCTGGGCTGCGCCATCGCACGCGAAGGCAACAGCGTCACCATCACCGGCCTGGACGGAAAGCTCGGCACGGCCGAAGCCGAGTTGTTCATGGGCAATGCCGGCACCGCCATCCGTCCGCTGACGGCCGTGCTGGCCCTGCTGGGCGGCAACTTCACGCTGACCGGCGTGCCGCGCATGTACGAGCGGCCCATCGGCGACCTCGTCGATGCGCTGGTGCAACTGGGCTGTGCCATCGGCTATGGCGCCAACCCGGGCTATCCGCCGCTGCAGATCGGCATGCCCGGCGCGCTGCAGCTGGACCAGCCGATCCGCGTGCGCGGCGATGTCTCCAGCCAGTTCCTCACGGCGCTGCTGCTGGCGCTGCCGCTGGTCGCCCGGCGCGACATCACCGTCGAAGTGGTCGGCGAGCTGATCTCCAAGCCCTATGTGGAGATCACGCTGAACCTGCTGGCGCGCTTCGGCATCGCGGTGGCGCGCGAGGGTTGGCAGCGCTTCACGATCCCGGCCGGCAGCCGCTACCAGTCGCCCGGCGAGATCCATGTCGAGGCCGACGCCTCCTCGGCCAGCTACTTCGTGGCGCTGGGCGCGATCGCGGCCGCGGCCGGCGAGCCGCTGCGCATCGAAGGCGTGGGCGCGGCCTCGATCCAGGGCGACATCCGCTTCGTCGAGGCCGCCCAGGCCATGGGCGCGGCGGTCGAGGCCGGCCCCAACTGGCTGTCGGTGGCGCGGGGCGCCTGGCCGCTCAAGGCCATCGACCTGGACTGCAACCACATCCCCGACGCGGCCATGACGCTGGCCGTCATGGCGCTGTACGCCGACGGCCCGAGCCGGCTGCACAACATCGCGAGCTGGCGCGTCAAGGAGACCGACCGCATCGCCGCCATGGCGGCCGAGCTGCGCAAGTTCGGCGCCGAGGTGGAGGAAGGCCAGGACTACCTGCGCATCGTGCCGCCGCCGCTCGCAGCGCCCTGGCCCAGCGCCGCCATCCACACCTACGACGACCACCGCGTCGCCATGTGCTTCTCGCTGGCCGCGTTCCACCGGCTGCGTCCGGGCGCAGCCGTGTCGCGGTCGCCGGTGCGCATCCTCGACCCCCGCTGCGTGGCCAAGACCTTCCCTGATTATTTCGAGACGCTGCTGTCGGTCTGCCGCACGCCGACCGCCCAGGTGCCGGTGCTGTGCATCGATGGCCCCACGGCCTCGGGCAAGGGCACGGTGGCCGCGGCCGTGGCACGCGCGCTGGGCTACCACTTCCTCGACTCGGGCGCGATGTACCGCATCACGGCCTTCGCGGCAATGCGCGCCGGCCACGCGATCGGCCCGGACGGCGAAGCGGCCATCGCCCGCATGGCCGCTGCGCTGCCGGTGCGCTTCGACGACGGCCGCATCTGGCTGGACGCCGAGGACGTGACCGACGCCATCCGCACCGAAGAGGCCGGCATGAACGCCTCCAAGGTCTCGGCCCTGCCGGCCGTTCGCGCGGCGCTGGTGGACCTGCAGCTGAGCTTCCGGCGCCTGCCGGGCTTGGTCGCCGACGGGCGCGACATGGGCACGGTGATCTTCCCGGCCGCCCCGCTCAAGGTGTATCTGACGGCCAGCGCGGAGAGGCGCGCCGAGCGCCGGCATAAGCAATTGATTTCCAAGGGGATTTCAACTACAATCGCCGACCTTCGCGCAGACCTTGAGGCGCGCGACGCGCGGGACTCGTCCCGGGCCGTCGCCCCGCTTCGCGCCGCAGCCGATGCCCTCACCCTGGACAACTCCGATCTGACAGTGCAAGCCTGTGTCGATCGGGTGCTGGCCTGGTGGGATCAACGGCAGGGCTTCTGAAGCAACGGCTCAGGGCCGCACGAAGACAGGTCCATCCGGCCAGCCCGCGCAGCAGCGCATCGGCCGGGTGGTTCGAAACCCAACCGTCGCGGGACGTTCCCGCACACTACCGCCACGACAGCCTTAGAAGCCGGCGCAATCCCGCGCAGGCGAAACCTGCTCCGTGGCCAAGGAAACACATGTCTGAATCTTTTGCCGATCTGTTCGCCGAGTCGCTCCAGAAAACGGAGACGCGCGTTGGCGAGGTCGTCACCGCTGAAGTCGTTCGCATCGAGCACAACTTCGTCGTCGTCAACGCCGGCCTCAAGTCCGAGTCCTACGTCCCGGTCGACGAGTTCAAGAACGACCAGGGCGAAGTCGAAGTGCAGATCGGCCAGTTCGTGCCGGTGGCCATCGTCGCCATCGAGAACGGCTACGGCGACACCATCGTCAGCCGCGACACCGCCAAGCGCCTGGCCTCGTGGATGGCCCTGGAAAAGGCCCTGGAGTCCGGCGAGTTCGTGACCGGCACGACCAGCGGCAAGGTCAAGGGCGGCCTGACCGTCCTGGTCAACGGCATCCGCGCCTTCCTGCCCGGTTCGCTGATCGACACGCGCCCCGTCAAGGACCTGACGCCGTACGAGAACAAGACCCTCGAATTCAAGGTCATCAAGCTCGACCGCAAGCGCAACAACGTGGTGCTGTCGCGCCGTGCCGTGGTGGAAGCCTCCATGGGTGAAGAGCGCGCCAAGCTGATGGAAACGCTGAAGGAAGGCGCCATCGTGCAGGGCGTGGTCAAGAACATCACCGAATACGGTGCGTTCGTCGACCTGGGCGGCATCGACGGCCTGCTGCACATCACCGACATGGCATGGCGTCGCGTGCGCCACCCGAGCGAAGTGGTTCAGGCTGGCCAGGAAATCACCGCCAAGATCCTCAAGTTCGACACCGAGAAGAACCGTGTCTCGCTGGGCCTGAAGCAGATGGGCGACGACCCGTGGATGGGCGTTTCGCGCCGCTACCCGCAAAGCACGCGCCTGTTCGGCAAGGTCACGAACATCGCCGACTACGGCGCATTCGTCGAACTGGAACCCGGCATCGAAGGCCTGGTGCACGTCTCCGAAATGGACTGGACCAACAAGAACATCGCACCCTCCAAGCTGGTCTCGCTGGGCGACGAAGTCGAAGTCATGGTCCTGGAGATCGACGAAGACAAGCGCCGCATCAGCCTGGGCATGAAGCAGTGCAAGGCCAACCCGTGGCAAGAGTTCGCGCAAAACACCAAGCGCGGCGACCGCGTCAAGGGCCCGATCAAGTCGATCACCGACTTCGGCGTGTTCGTCGGCCTGGCTGCCGGCATCGACGGCCTGGTGCACCTGTCCGACCTGTCGTGGAACGAAACCGGCGAAGCCGCGGTGCGCAACTACAAGAAGGGCCAGGAAGTCGACGCCATCGTGCTGGCCGTGGACGTGGACCGCGAGCGCATCTCGCTGGGCATCAAGCAGCTCGACGGCGACCCGTTCACGACCTTCGTGACGGTCAACGACAAGGGCCAGACCGTGTCCGGCAAGGTCAAGACGGTGGACCCGCGTGGCGCCGAGATCGACCTGGGCGGCGACGTCATCGGCTACCTGCGTGCCTCCGAAATCAGCCGCGACCGCGTGGAAGATGCGCGCAACGTGCTGAAGGAAGGCGACGAGATCACGGCCGTGGTCGTCAACGTCGACCGCAAGACGCGCAACATCCAGCTGTCCATCAAGGCCAAGGATGCCGCCGACCAGAACGAAGCCATGGCTTCCCTGGCCCAGCAGTCCGCGCGTGAAAACGCCGGCACCACCAGCCTGGGCGCCCTGCTGCGCGCCAAGCTGGACAACAACAGCAACAACTGAGCGTTGCTGGGACCGCATGGAAACTTCGGTTTCCATGCGACAGTCGCCGGGCCAGCACCACCGCCACCTTTCGGGGGCGGCAGGACTGGCCCGATTCCGTTGATGCAGCACCGAACACCATGACCCGATCCGACCTCGTTGAAGAACTGGCTGCCCGCTTCAGCCAGCTGACCCACCGCGATGCCGAGCATGCGGTCAAGACCATCCTGGACGCCGTGGGCGACGCGCTGGTCAGGGGCCACCGCGTGGAGATCCGCGGCTTCGGCAGCTTCTCCATCAACCGGCGTCCGCCGCGCATGGGGCGCAACCCACGCAGCGGCGAAAGCGTGGCCATTCCCGAGAAGCGCGTGCCGCACTTCAAGCCCGGCAAGGCGCTGCGCGAGGCCGTGGACAAGGGCCCGCTGGATGCCGACGAAAGGCATTACGACCGCTGACGCGGCGTGTTGTTTCGGGCCTGCGGCCCGACCGTAGAATGCCCCGGATGAGGACATTCGCTTCATGAAAAATCTGGTGTGGCTGCTCAAGTGGATACTGAAGGCAGCCATTTTTTTTACCCTGTTCGCATTCGCGCTGAACAACCAGCACGAAGGCGCGGTGCGCTTCTTCTTCGGCACCGAATGGCGGGCGCCCATGGTGCTCGTGGTGCTGGCCGCGTTCGCGCTGGGCCTGGCGCTCGGCGTGGTCGCCATGGCACCGCGCTGGTGGCGCCAGCGCCAGACGGCGCGTGCCCCGGTGGTCGAGCCGCCGGCCCCCGTGCCTGTCACGCCCCCACCTGCGGCCGAGGCCGCCACCGACACCAGCCTGGGCAACGTACCGCGCCATGGACTTTGATCTCGGCTGGATTCTGCTGGGCCTGCCGGTGGCCTTCGTGCTGGGCTGGCTGGCCTCCCGTCTCGACCTGCGCCAGCTGCGCATCGAGAACCGGCGGGCACCCAAGGCCTACTTCAAGGGCCTGAACTACCTGCTCAACGAACAGCAGGACCAGGCCATCGACGCCTTCATCGAGGCGGTGCAGAAGGACCCGGACACCACGGAACTGCACTTCGCGCTGGGCAACCTGTTCCGCCGCCGCGGCGAGTACCAGCGTGCCGTGCGCGTGCACGAGCACCTGCTCTCGCGCGCCGACCTCAGCGCCGCCGACCGCCACCGTGCGCAGCACGACCTGGCGCTGGACTTCCTGAAGGCCGGCCTGCTCGACCGCGCAGAAGATGCGCTGCGCAAGCTCGAAGGCACGCGCTACGAAGCACAGGCCCTGCTCGCGCTGCTGGCCATCTACGAACGCTCGCGCGACTGGCCGCAGGCTGCCGAGATCGGCCAGAAGCTGCAGGACCACGGCGAAGGCAGCTTCAGCGGCCGCCTGGCCCATTACCTGTGCGAGCAGGCCGCCGCGCGCAATGCCACGGGCGACCTCGATGGCGCCGCCCAGCTGCTGGCCCGCGCCGTCATCACCGCGCCGCAGGCGCCCCGCCCGCGCATCGACCAGGCCCTCATGCAGATCAAGGCCGACCGCCACACCGAGGCCTTGCACACGCTGCTGGAGCTGGCCGCCGTGGCCCCGCAGTCGGTGCCGCTGGTCGCCAGTGCGCTGGCCCAGACCGGCAGCGCCGCTGGCCAGCCGCAGCAGGCGCTGGCCGCGCTGCAGGCCAGCTACGACGGCTTCGCCTCGCTGGATGTGCTGGACGCCATCGTGGCGCTCGAAGGCGCCCAGGGCATGCAGCGCGAGCAGGCGCGCCAGCGCTACCTGCAGCACCTGGAACGCGAGCAGTCGCTGGTGGCCACGGCCCGCTGGCTGGCCGGCGAGAAGCTGGAACATGAAGAGTTCCACCCGCAGGTGCAGCGCGCCATCGAGCACGCCACGCGGCCGCTCACCCGCTACCGCTGCGCCGCCTGCGGCTTCGAGGCCAAGCAGCACTTCTGGCAATGCCCGGGCTGCCAGGCCTGGGACAGCTATCCGCCGCGCCGCGTGGAGGAACTATGAGCACCGCCGGGCCGCCCCAAGGTGCTCGGCACCGCAGCGCGCAGCGCGAAGCAACTCCAGTGAGCGCCGCGCCCGGCCGCCCCAAGCAAGCTCGCTTTCTCTCGGAGCGACAGGCCGCAGGCCGAAGGGAGTACCCATGACAACACCTGCGCTGCTGCGCAACCCCCTGCCCACCCGCGAAGCGCTGGCGCAGGCCCGTGTGCTGGTCGTCGGCGACGTCATGCTCGACCGCTACTGGTACGGCGCCGTCGACCGCATCTCGCCCGAGGCGCCCGTGCCCGTGGTGCGTGTGACGCGCGAGGAAGAGCGCATCGGCGCGGCCGCCAACGTGGCCTACAACATCGTCACGCTGGGCGCCCAGGCCTCGCTGCTGTCGGTGGTCGGCGAGGACGAGGCCAGCCACAAGCTGGAAAAGCTGGTGGCCGCCACCGGCATCGTGCCGCACTTCGGCCGCGATCCGCAGATGCGCACCACGGTCAAGCTGCGCGTGATCGGCCGCCAGCAGCAGCTGCTGCGGCTGGACTTCGAGACCTCGCCCGAGAACGAGACGCTGGCCTCGCAGTCCGCACTGTTCGACGAATTGATGCCTCGGCACGCTGCCGTGCTGTTCTCCGACTACGGCAAGGGCGGCCTGGCCCATGTGGAGCAGATGATCGCGGCGGCCCGCGCGGCCGGCAAGGACGTGCTGATCGACCCCAAGGGCAGCGACTACTCGCGCTACCGCGGCGCCACGCTGATCACGCCCAACCGGGCCGAACTCCAGCAGGTGGTGGGCAGCTGGCGCAACGAGGAAGAACTGCGCGCCAAGGCCCAGCGCCTGCGCGGCGAACTCGCGCTCGACGGCCTGCTCGTCACGCGCAGCGAGGAAGGCATGACGCTGTACGACGAGCACGGCGAAGCCCATGTGGCGGCGCAGGCGCGCGAGGTGTTCGACGTGACCGGCGCCGGCGACACCGTGATCGCCACCATGGCGGCGCTGGTGGCCGCCGGCTGCAGCCTGCGCGATGCCATGCCCATGGCCAACAAGGCCGGCGCCATCGTGGTCGGCAAGTTCGGCACGGCGACGGCCAGCTACGAAGAACTGTTCGAGGGCCATTGAGATGACACGCTATGTAGTGACCGGCGCCGCCGGGTTCATCGGCAGCAACCTCGTCAAGGGGCTCAACGCGCGCGGAGAGACCGACATCGTCGCGGTCGACGACCTCACGCAGGGCGACAAGTTCCGCAACCTCGTCGACCTCTCGATCGCCGACTACGTGGACGCCGCCGACTTCTACCAGCGCTTCGACCAGGGCCACTATGGCCGGGTCGAGGCCGTGTTCCACGAAGGCGCCTGCAGCGACACCATGGAAAGCAACGGCCAGTACATGATGGCCAACAACTACCAGCTGACCATCGCCCTGTGGCAGGCCTGCCAGCGCCAGCGCACGCGGCTGCTGTACGCCTCGTCCGCCGCCACCTACGGCGGCTCCGCCGTGTTCCGCGAAGAGCCCGCCAACGAAGCGCCGCTGAACGTCTACGGCTACTCCAAGCTGCTGGTGGACCAGCGGCTGCGCCGCGAGCTTGGCAGCCAGTTCGAGCATGCGCGCCACCAGGCCGTCGGTTTTCGCTACTTCAACGTCTACGGCCCGCGCGAGCAGCACAAGGGCCGCATGGCCAGCGTGGCCTTCCACCAATACCACCAGTTCCAGGCCGAGAACCAGGTGCGGCTGTTCGGCGAGTACGGCGGCTACGCGCCCGGGCAGCAAGAGCGCGATTTCGTCTACATCGACGACGTGGTCGCCGTGAACCTGTGGTTCCTCGACCATCCCGAGCGCTCCGGCCTGTTCAACCTGGGCACGGGCCGCGCCCAGCCCTTCAACGACGTGGCGCTGGCCGTGGTCAACGCGCGCCGCGGCACCGCGCTGACGCTCGAAGAGGCCGTGCAGCAGGAAGCCATCGTCTACACCGCCTTCCCCGACGCGCTGCGCGGCAAGTACCAGTGCCACACGCAGGCCGACCTCACGGCGCTGCGCGCGGCCGGCTGCGAACACGCCTTTGCCGACGTGCGCACAGGTGTCACGGCCTACATGCAGGCGCTGGCGCTGGCCGGCGCCTGAGATCCGATGCGCGCCGCCCTCGCCGCGCTGTTGCTGGTGCTGGTCGCTCCGGCCTGGGCGCTCGAGGTGAACGAGGCCAGCGCGGCCGAGCTCGACGGGCTGCGCGGCATCGGCCCCGGCCTGTCCACGCCCATGCTGCAAGAGCGCGCCAAGGCGCCGTTCCGCGACTGGGCCGACCTGATGGCCCGCATCAAGGGCGTCGGCCCGGGCAACGCCGCGCGCTTCTCGGCCCAGGGCCTGCGCGTGAACGGCCAGGCCTACGAGCGGCCGGCCGCCCCCTCCTCCGCGCCACGCTGACCGAAACCGCCGCCGCCGGGCGTGTGCACCTCGAACACATCGCCGGGCTGCACCGCCACCTGGCCGATGTGGCCCAGTTCCTCCACCCGCCCGTCGGCGCGCACCACACGGTTGCGCCCCAGCGCGCCGGCTTGGCCACCGGCCATGCCGAAGGCCGGGTGCACGCGCCCGTTCGACAGGATGCTGGCCGTCATCGGTTCGAGGAAGCGCACGCGCCGCACGCCGCCGTCGCCACCGCGCCAGCGGCCGGCCCCGCCCGAGCCGGCGCGGATCTCGTAGCTCTCCAGCCGCACCGGGAAACGGTGCTCCAGCACCTCGGGGTCGGTCAGGCGCGAGTTGGTCATGTGCGTCTGCACGACGCCGGTGCCGTCGAAGCCCTCGCCCGCGCCCGAGCCGCCGGCGATCGTCTCGTAGTACTGGTGCTGCGCGTTGCCGAAGGTGAAGTTGTTCATCGTGCACTGGCCGGCCGCCATCACGCCCAGCGCGCCGAACAGCGCGTTGGTGATGCAGGTCGATGTCTCCACGTTGCCGGCCACCACCGAGGCAGGTGGGTTCGGGTTCAGCATGGAACCCGGCGGGATGACGACGCGCAGCGGCTTGAGGCAACCCGCGTTGAGCGGGATGTCGTCGTCCACCAGCGTGCGGAACACGTAGAGCACGGCCGCCATGCAGACAGCGGTCGGCGCGTTGAAGTTGTTGGCCTGCTGCGGCGAGGTGCCCGTGAAGTCGATGACCGCGCTGCGCGCCGCGGCGTCCAAGCGGATGGCCACCTGGATCTGCGCGCCGTTGTCCAGCGGCAGCGTGAAGGCGCCGTCTTTGAGCCGCGTGATGACGCGGCGCACCGACTCCTCGGCGTTGTCCTGCACATGGCCCATGTAGGCCCGCACCACGTCCAGGCCGTACTGCGCCACCATGCTGCGCAGCTCCTGCACGCCTTTTTCGTTGGCAGCGACCTGGGCCTTGAGGTCCGCCAGGTTCTGCTGCGGGTTCCTCGCTGGAAACTCTCCTGTCGCCAGCAGCGCCAGGACCTCGGCCTCGCGCAGCTGGCCGCGCTCGACCAGCAGGAAGTTGACGATCTGCACACCCTCCTCCTCGATGCGCGTGGAGAACGGCGGCATCGAGCCCGGCGTGCTGCCGCCGATGTCGGCATGGTGGCCGCGCGAACCCACGTAGAACAGCGGCTGCGCATCGGCTTCGCGCAGGTACACGGGCGTGATCACCGTCACGTCCGGCAGGTGGGTGCCGCCGTGGTAGGGGTCGTTCAGCGCGAACACGTCGCCCGGCTGCATGCGGTGCCGGTTGTCGCGGATCACGGCCCGGATGCTCTCGCCCATGGAACCCAGGTGCACCGGCATGTGCGGCGCGTTGGCCACGAGCTGGCCCTCGCCGTCGAACAGCGCGCAGCTGAAGTCCAGCCGCTCCTTGATGTTCACCGAGTGCGCGGTGTTCTGCAGCTGCAGGCCCATCTGCTCGGCGATGTTCATGAAGAGGTTGTTGAAGACCTCCAGCAGCACCGGGTCCACCGTGGTGCCGGCCGCATGGGCCGACGCACGGGGCTGGCGGCGCTCCAGTACCAGGTGGCCGCGCTCGGTCAGGCGGGCCTCCCAGCCGGGCTCCAGCACGGTGGTGGCATTGCGCTCGGCGATGATGGCCGGGCCGGCGATGCGGTCGCCGGGCCGCAGGTCATCGCGTACCACCAGCGCGGCCTCGCGCCAGGCGCCCTCGCAGTACATGGGCACGGTTTCGCGCACCGGCGCAGGCCGAGGCGCGCCCAAGGGCAGCAGCGGCTCGGCCGGCGCGTCGCCGGCCAGCACGGCCTCGACCGACACGGCCTCGACCACCAGCGCCCGGCCAGCCATCAGAAAGGAGAAGCGCTGGCGGTAGGCCGCCTCGAACGCCTCCCGCATCCGGGGCAGCTCGCCGAACGACACGACCAGCGCCGCATCGCTGCCCTGGTAGCGCAGGTGCACGCGCCGGTGCACCAGCTTGGCGCCCTGCCCCATGGCCTGGCGCGCGAGTTCGGTGCCGGCCGCCTCGGCCAGCTGCTCCAGCGCGGCGGCCACGGCCGCCAGCTGGTCGGGCTGCAGCGGCAGTTCCAGCGCCTGCTCGCGCAGCACGGACTGGTCGGCCAGCCCCATGCCGTAGGCGCTCAGCACGCCGGCCAGCGGGTGCACGAACACGCGGGCCATGCCCAGCGCATCGGCCACCAGACAGGCGTGCTGGCCACCCGCACCGCCGAAGCACTGCAGCGTGTAGCGCGTGACGTCGTAGCCGCGCGCCACCGAGATCTTCTTGACCGCGTTGGCCATCTGCTGCACCGCGATGGCGATGCAGCCCTCGGCCACCTGCTCTGCGCTGCGCCCGGCCTGCGCCGCCAGTTCGGCGAAGCGCTGGCGCACCACCTCCAGGCCCAGCGCCTCGTCGCCGCCCGGCCCGAACACCTGCGGGAACCAGGCCGGCTGGATCTTGCCGAGCAGCACATTGGCATCGGTCACCGCCAGCGGCCCGCCACGCCGATAGCTGGCCGGCCCCGGGTTGGCGCCGGCGCTCTGCGGCCCCACGCGAAAGCGCTGGCCGTCGAACTGCAGGATGGAGCCGCCGCCGGCCGCCACGGTGTGGATGGCCATCATCGGCGCGCGCATGCGCACGCCGGCCACCTGGGTCTCGAACTCGCGCTCGAACACCCCGGCGTAGTGCGACACATCGGTCGAGGTGCCGCCCATGTCGAAGCCGATCACGCGCTCGTGCCCACCGATCCGTGCGGTCCGCGCCATGCCCACGATGCCGCCGGCCGGCCCCGACAGGATCGCGTCCTTGCCCTGGAAGGCGTGGGCGTCGGCCAGCCCGCCGGAGGACTGCATGAACAGCAGGCGCACGCCCGGCATCTGCCGCGCCACCTGGTCCACGTAGCGGCGCAGGATGGGCGAGAGGTAGGCGTCGACCACGGTGGTGTCGCCGCGGCTCACCAGCTTCATCATCGGGCTGGTGCGGTACGAGGCGCTGACCTGTGTGAAGCCGATCTCGCCCGCGATGCGCGCGGCCGCCTGCTCGTGCGCCGTGAAGCGCCAGCCGTGCAGGAAAACGATGGCCACGCTGCGCAGCCCGCTGTCGAACGCAGCCTGCAGCCGGGCCCGCAGCGCGGCCTCGTCCAGCGGCTGCAGCACGGCGCCGTCGGCCGCGACGCGCTCTTCGGCCTCGACCACGGCGCTGTACAGCTGCTCGGGCAGCACGATGCGCCGGTCGAACAGCCGCGGCCGGTTCTGGTAGGCGATGCGCAGCGCATCGCGAAAGCCCCGCGTCGTCACCAGCAGCGTGGGCGCGCCCTTGCGCTCCAGCAGCGCGTTGGTGGCCACCGTGGTGCCCATCTTCACGCACTCCACCTGCCCGGCCGTGATGGGCTGGCCGGGCGCCAGGCCCAGCACGGCGCGGATGCCGGCGACGGCCGCGTCGTCGTAGCGCTCCGGGTTCTCGGACAGCAGCTTGTGCGTACAGAGCTGCCCATCGGGGCCGCGGCCCACGATGTCGGTGAAGGTGCCGCCGCGGTCGATCCAGAACTGCCAGCGGGCCGGTGTCGAAGCTTCAGTGCGCATGGGCTCTCCTGCATGCATGCTACGTGCCGCGGCCCCGGGGCAAACACGGTGAAGGTGGCCCGGGAATTGCATTTATCCTGCACCCCGCCATTTCCACCCACCCCATCTCAGCCCCATCTCCCCGGAGGGATTCCCGTATGAAGTACCGCATCGGAATGCTCGTGGCCGCCCTGACCCTGGGCGCGCAGGCCTTCGCCCAGACCAAGTGGGACCTGCCCAGCGCCTACCCGGCGACCAACCTGCACACCGAGAACCTGACGCAGTTCGCGGCCGACGTGGACAAGGCCACGGCCGGCAAGCTCAAGATCGTGGTGCACGCCAACGCATCGCTGTTCAAGGCGCCCGAGATCAAGCGCGCCGTGCAGGGCGGCCAGGCCCAGGCCGGCGAGATCCTGATGGTCAACTTCGAGAACGACAACCCGCTGTTCGGCCTGGACGGCGTGCCCTTCCTGGCCACGGGCTACGGCGACGCCATGAAGCTCTACAAGGCGCAAAAGCCCGCGCTCGACAAGCTGCTGGCCAGCCAGAACCTCAAGCTGCTCTACGCCGTGGCCTGGCCGCCGCAGGGCATCTTCGCCAACAAGCAGATCAACTCGGGCGCCGACATGAAGGGCCTCAAGTGGCGCGCCTACAGCCCGGCCACGGCCAAGATCGCCGACCTCGTGGGCGCCCAGCCCGTCACCGTGCAGCAGGCCGAGCTGGCCCAGGCCATGGCCACCGGCGTGATCGACTCCTACATGTCCTCGGGCTCCACGGGCTACGACTCCAAGACCTACGAGCACATCAAGAACTTCTACGACACCCAGGCCTGGCTGCCCAAGAACGCGGTGATCGTCAACGCCAAGGCCTTCGACGCGCTCGACAAGCCCACGCAGGAGGCGCTCATGAAGGCCGCGGCCGAGGCCGAGGCGCGCGGGTGGAAGAGCAGCGAGGAGAAGACCGCCTGGTATTTGCAGCAGCTCGCCGGCAAGGGCATGAACATCGTCAAGCCCACGCCGCAGCTCATGGCCGACATGAAGAAGGTCGGCGACGTGATGCTGGCCGACTGGCTCAAGAAGGCCGGGCCGGACGGCCAGGCCGTGGTCGACGCCTACCGCAAGTAAGGGCACGGTCCGGTGCTGCGCCGCCTGCTCGACGGCCTGTTCGATTGGACGGGCCGGCTCGCCGCCCTGTGCGTGCTGGCCATCTTCGCGCTCATGATCTACGCCTCCATCGGCCGCATGGCCGACCTGCGCGTGGGCTGGGTCAACGACGTCGTGGCCTGGGCCTGCGCGGCCGCGGCCTTCCTGGCCATGGGCCATGCCTTCAAGCACGGCGACTTCGTGCGCGTGACGTTGGTGCTGGACAAGGTCCACACCGGCGTGCGGCGCGTGCTGGAGGTCGTCTCGCTGGCGATCGCCGCCGTGTCCGTCTCCTACCTCGCCTGGTGGGCCGCGCGCTTCACCTATGAAAGCTGGGAGTTCCACGACATGGCCGGCGGCATGGTCGTGATCCCGATCTGGGTGCCGCAGATGACCTTCGTCGTCGGCGCCATCGTGCTGCTGCTGGCCGTGCTCGACGAACTCGTGCTGGTGCTGCGCGGCGAGAAACCCACCTACGTGCGCCTGGTCGAGGAACGGCACGCGCGCGGCGACTACTCCGAAGACATCTGAGACCATGAGCCTGATCGCCGTCGGAGGCCTGCTCCTCCTCGTCATGCTGTTGCTGCTCGCGGGCGGCGTCTGGATCGCCATGGCGCTGGCGATCGCCGGCTGGGTCGGCCAGGCGTTCTTCACCACCACGCTGCCAGGCAAGAACCTGTTCTCGGCCTTCTGGGAGTCCAACGTTTCCTGGGAACTGGCGGCGCTGCCGCTGTTCATCTGGATGGGCGAGATCCTGTTCCGCACGCGGCTGTCCGAGCAGATGTTCTCGGGGCTGGCACCGTGGCTCAACCGCATCCCGGGGCGGCTCATGCACACCACCATCCTGGGCTGCGGCATCTTCGGCTCGGTCTCGGGCTCGTCGGCCGCCACCTGCGCCACCATCAGCAAGGTGGCCCTGCCCGAGCTGCAGCGCCGCGGCTACGACGAGAAGCTCACGCTGGGCGCGCTGGCCTGCGGCGGCACGCTGGGCATCCTGATCCCGCCGTCCATCACCATGGTGGTCTACGCGGTCGCGGCCGATGCGTCCATCATCCGCATCTTCCTGGCGGGCTTCTTGCCGGGCTTCCTGCTGATGCTGCTGTTCTCGCTGTACATCGGCTGGTGGAGCCTGCGCAACCCCGACAAGGTGCCGCCCGGCGAGCCGCCGATGTCCTTCGGCGAGAAGATGCGCCGCTCCGGCAGCCTGATCCCGTGTGGCCTGTTGATCGTGCTGATCGTCTGGGTTCTGGTGGCCGGCTGGGCCACGGCCACGGAATGCGCGGCCTGGGGCGTGCTGGGCTCGCTGGCCATCGCCGCGGCCAGCCGCTCGCTGACATGGAAGAACTTCTGGGAAGGCCTGATGGGCACCACGCGCACGAGCTGCATGATCATGTTCATCCTGGCCGGCGCGGCCTTCCTGACCAAGACCATGGCCTTCACAGGCATCCCGCGCGAACTGGCCGAATGGGTGGACAGCATGGACCTGTCGCCCTACACGCTGATCTTCGTGTTGACCTTCGTCTACCTGGTGCTGGGCACGGCGCTGGACGGCATCTCCATGATCGTGCTGACCAGCGCCGTGGTGCTGCCCATGATCCAGAAGGCCGGCTTCGACCTGGTCTGGTTCGGCATCTTCGTGGTACTGCTGGTGGAGATCGCCGAGGTCACGCCGCCGGTGGGCTTCAACCTCTTCGTGCTGCAGAACATGACGGGCAAGGACAGCAACACCATCGCGCTGGCCGCCGTGCCCTTCTTCGTCTGCATGATCGTCTGCATCGTGCTGATCACCGTGTTCCCCCAGATCGTGACGGGCCTGCCCGACCTGCTGATGGGGGCGGCGCGCTGATGCTGGCGCCCGTGGCCGTGGGCGTGGGCGCGGCCGTCGGCGCGCTGTTGCGCTGGCGGCTGTCGGTGTGGCTCAACACCGGTGGGCCCATGCCGCTGGGCACGCTGGCCGCCAACCTGATCGGCGGCTACTTCGTGGGGGTGTGCGTGGCCGTGTTCCAGGCCATGCCGCAGATCGACCCGGTCTGGCGGCTCGCGCTGGTCACCGGGCTGCTGGGCGGGCTCACCACGTTCTCGAGCTTTTCGGCCGAGGTGGTGCTGATGCTGCAGGCCCAGCGCTATGGCCTGGCCCTGGCCACGGCCGCCACGCACCTGCTGGGCTCGCTGGTGCTGACGTTCGCGGGCCTCAAGACCGTGGCGCTGGTGCTCGGGCGCTGAACGCCGCGCTCAACGCCGCCAGCCGTCCCGGTCCCGGCGGTCGTACCGGTGGCCATGGCGCGGCCCATGGAAATGCGGCGGCGGGCCGTAGTAGATGGGCTGCGGCTGGTAGTACACGCGCGGCGGCGGCGCGTAGTAGACCGGTGGCGGTTCGTAGTAGCGCGGCGGCTGGTAATAGCGCGGCGGCGCGTAATAACGCGGCGGCGCCTGCACGATGACGGGCGGCCCCACATAGACCGGCGCGTTGCCCACGATGACCTGGGCGCCCGGCGCGCCCACGCCCACCGACCAGACCACGTCGCGCGCCTGGGCGCCCGACACCAGTGCCAGGCCGGCGATGCCGATGGCCGCAGCGGCGGCCCAGCGGCCAGCTTGCTTCAATGCCATGTGCGTACTCCTTGTGCGTCGCCGCGGACTGCGGCCATGCCCTATTGACGCACCAAGATGCAAATGGATGACGCAGCGCGGGTTAAACCGGTTACGGCGGGTAACGACTGCTGCGCGGGCGCCGCACAAGCGCGTCACCAGCGGGCATCTGCCGCGGGCCTCCTAGAATCGGTTGCATGAATTCCCCCGCGTCCGAGCCGACCGACCACAAGCAAAGCAATTTCCTGCGCCAGATCATCGAGAACGACCTGGCCCAGGGCACCTATGCCAGCCGCCACTGGGGCGGCAGCCCCGGCGATGCCGCCCACCATGCCCAGGGCCCCAGCGACCCGGCGCGGGTTCGCCTGCGCTTTCCGCCCGAGCCCAACGGCTACCTGCACGTGGGCCATGCCAAGAGCATCTGCCTGAACTTCGGCCTGGCGCGTGACTACGGCGGCGTCTGCCACCTGCGTTTCGACGACACCAACCCCGAGAAGGAAGACCAGGAGTACGTCGCCAGCATCGTCGACAGCGTGCGCTGGCTGGGCTTCAACTGGGAGTCCGCCGGCACCAACCACCTCTACCAGGCCAGCGACTACTTCGACTTCATGTACCGCGCGGCCGAGTACCTGATCGAGGCCGGCCACGCCTACGTGGACGAGCAGAGCCCCGAGGAGATGCGCGCCAACCGCGGCGACTTCGGCAAGCCCGGCGTGGACAGCCCCTTCCGCAGCCGCACGCCCGCGGAGAACCTGGCCCGCTTTCGCGAGATGCGCGACGGCCAACTCGCCGATGGCGCCGCCGTGCTGCGCGCCAGGATCGACATGGCCAGCCCCAACATCAACATGCGCGACCCGGCGATCTACCGCATCCGCCGCGCCACGCACCACAACACGGGCGACCGCTGGTGCATCTACCCGATGTACACCTATGCGCACCCGATCGAGGACGCGCTGGAGCAGATCACGCACAGCATCTGCACGCTGGAGTTCGAAGACCAGCGCCCGTTCTACGACTGGCTGCTCGAGCGCCTGGCCGAAGGCGGCCTGCTGTCGGCCCCGCCGCCGCGGCAGTACGAGTTCGCGCGGCTGAACCTGACCTACGTGATCACCAGCAAGCGCAAGCTCGCCCAGCTCGTCAACGAGGCGCGCGTGAGCGGCTGGGACGACCCGCGCATGCCCACCATCGTGGGCCTGCGCCGGCGCGGCTACACGGCCGAAGCCATCCAGCTCTTCGCCGAGCGCATCGGCGTGACCAAGAGCGACAGCTGGATCGACTACAGCACACTGGAAGGCGCGCTGCGCGACACGCTGGACGCCACCGCCTCGCGCGCCATGGCCGTGCTGGACCCGGTCAAGCTCGTCATCACCAACTGGGATGCGCTGCACGGCGCCGGCCTGCTGGACGACTGCAGCGCGCCCATCAACCCGCACGCACCCGAGCAGGGCCGGCGCAGCTTCCAGTTCGGCAAGGAACTGTGGATCGAGCGCAGCGACTACGAGGAAACGCCGCCCAAGGGCTTTCACCGCCTGTACCCGCCGCAGACCGCGGCCGATGGCACGTCCAAGCCCGGCAACCGCGTGCGCCTGAAGTACGGCCACGTGGTGCAGTGCACGGGCGCCCTGCGCGATGACCAGGGCCGCATCACCGAGGTGCACGCCGAACTCGTGCCCGACACCAAGAGCGGCACGCCGGGCGCGGACGCCATCAAGGTCAAGGGCGTGATCACCTGGGTCGGCGTGCACGACGCCGTGCCGGCCGAGGTGCGGCTGTACGAGCGCCTGTTCAACGATGCGCACCCCGATGCCGGCGGCAAGAACTTCCTGGACAGCCTGAACCCGGACAGCCTGCGCACCGTGCAGGCCTACCTGGAACCCTCGCTGGCCAGCGCTGGCGTGGACGACCGCTACCAGTTCGAGCGCCATGGCTACTTCGTGGCCGACCGGCGCGACCACCATCCCGACAAGCCGGTGTTCAACCGCACCACGGGCCTGCGGGACAGCTGGGGCAAGTAAGCCTCCAACGGGGCCCAGCCGCCAGGGCCTTGCGGGCTGCGCCGCTGTCATCGGCGTTTCACATGGCTTTGGACAATGGCAGGTTCCGCGCGCTTTGGCGCCGGAATCCTTGCCGTGACGCCACCACGCCTTCTCCTGCAGCTGCCCGCGTGCCTTCGCCGGTTCGTGGTCGGCCTGCTGCTGGTGGCCCTGCCCCTGCACGGCCTGGGCGGGGCGCTGCTGCGCATGCTGGGGCCCGAGCACCGGCATGAAGCGGCGGCCGAGGCGCCGTCCTGGCCGGGCTTGGTCGGCGGCACCCTGCAGTCGGCGGTGCAATCGCTCGTGCAGTCCGTGGTGGGACCGCAGACCGCCCGGCTGGTCGAGAACCTGCGCCTGCAGGCCCGGC
The DNA here is from genome assembly GCF_001422445.1 of Pseudorhodoferax sp. Leaf274. Taxonomy (GTDB): domain Bacteria; phylum Pseudomonadota; class Gammaproteobacteria; order Burkholderiales; family Burkholderiaceae_C; genus Pseudorhodoferax. Next base: position 89,025 of record NZ_LMNA01000012.1, on the reverse strand, counting down.
TGCGGCCCGCCGCCTCGGGCCATGCCCATGGGTCGGGCGCGCACCACCATCACCACGACACGCTGGCGCGCCACCACCACGCGCCGCACGACGCCTCGGTCGTCGCCACCGACGGCCACGGCGGCGGCACCGATGCGGCCACGGCTGGCGGCACGCTGATGCCGCTGGCATTGCCCGCGGCGCTGGCCATTCCGACGGCACCGGCCCGGCTGCTGCGCTGGCCGGACCGCGGCGAAACGCCCTGGCACAGCCACGTGCCTGCCCTGCCCGAACGCCCACCGCGCGCCTGATGCCTGCGGCCCGCCGCGCGCGGGCCCCGATGGCGCACGCCGTACCGGCCGACCCGGCCAGGCCGTGCCGTGCGCCATCGCCTTGCCAGTGGCCCCGCGCCGCCGCAGACCGCTGCGGCACGCCGGGTCTCCCACAAGCCAGCACCGTCCGGTGGACGTGCGCGTCCGCTGGCCGGGCAAGGAGGACACCCATGACGGCATCGACCGATCACGACCTCGCCGAGGCCGGGCGCCGGCTCGGCCACGACATCCACACCAGCACGCGCTGGCCCCGCCTGGAGGGCTGGCCCGGCGCCGTGCGCGAAGGCTTCGACGCCGCCGCCCATGCACGCCTGCCGCGCGCCACGCCCGACCGCTTCGCGCGCAAGTGGCTGCAGCTGCGCCTAGGCGCCTGGCGCCGCGGCCGCATCGTCGACGACGAGGTCACGCCCGCGCTGCTGCGCACGCTGGACGTGACGCATTGCCCCGTCACGCGCGAGGCGCTGACCCACGGCGAGCACCTCGATACCGACTGGTCGATCGACCGGCTCAACAACGACGCCGCCTACGCCGCCAGCAACCTCGCCGTGATGAGCGTGCGCGCCAACCGCGCCAAGGGCGCGCGCAGCTTCGAGGAGGTGCTGCTGCTGGCCGGCCTGCCGCACGCCACGGCCGGGCTCGCGCCGCGCGAGTGGCTGCGCCTGGCCACGCTGATGCTGGGGCCGGCCTTCGCCACCCGCCACCTGGCGGCGCCGGCGCTGCCGCTGTGCGCGCCGCTGCCCTGCCGCTCCACCCGGCTGGCGCTGCAGCAGATCCAGCGGCTGCTCACACTGCAGGCACAGCGGCCCGCGGGCAAGAACCGGCTCGTGCGCGACCTGCGGCCGGCCTGCCGCACCGAGCGCGCCATGCTGCGGCTGCGCACGCTGGCCGACGCCGTGCACGAGGGGCTCAAGCGCCTGCCGGCCGATGCCGAGTGCTGGGATGTGTGGCTGCAGCCCGGCCTGATGCCCGCGCTGCAGGCCTGGCGCGAGACGCTGGACCCGCCGGCCTGGGCCTGCGCGGCGCAGATCGCCGGGCAACTGGCCGGTGCACGGCGCGAGACTGCGCAGCGGCTGCAGGCCTGGCGGCTGCCGAGCCGGGGCTACCACGCCATGCCGCCGCCCGAACGTCAACAGCCTGTCACGGATGCGCCCTAGAGTCCGCCGGTTCTTTTTCTGCCGACGACCATGCCTTCGATTGCCCGCTCCCTGCTCTGCCTGCTGATCGCGCTTGCCGCGCTGCCAGCCTTCGCCCATTCCACCGAACACATGGGCGGCGGCTTCGTCGCCGGCTTCATGCATCCGCTGCTGGGGCCGGACCACGTGGTCGCCATGGTGGCCGTGGGCCTGTGGGGCGCGTTCCTGGGCGCGCCGGCGCTGTGGGTGCTGCCGGTGGTGTTCCCGCTGGTGATGGCCTTGGGCGGCGTGCTCGGCGTGCTGGGCATCCCGCTGCCCGGTGTGGAGGTGGGCATCGCGCTGTCGGCCGTGCTGCTGGGCGGCATGGTCGCGTTCGCGGTGCGCCCGCCGCTGTGGGTGGCGGGCCTCATGGTCGCCGTGTTCGCGGTGTTCCACGGCCATGCCCACGGCACCGAGTTGCCGCACGAAAGCCACCCGCTGGTCTACAGCCTGGGCTTCGTCATCGCCACCGGCATGCTGCATCTGGCCGGCATCGGCTTCGGCGCGCTCGTGCGGTCGCCGGCCGGCCGCGTCGCGGTGCGGGCCGCCGGCGGGGCGATCTCGGTGGTCGGCCTGTTCTTCCTGCAAGGCGCCATGTGAGCTGGCGCGGCTTCGCGCGGCTCGCCTGCGCGGCAGCCGTGGCGCTGCCTGGCGGCGCCGCCTGGGCGCATGGCGAGATCAAGGGCGTGGGCGCGTTCTACAGCGGCGTGCTGCACCCCTACATCAGCCCTGCGCACCTGATCGCGCTGGTCGCGCTGGGCCTGCTGTTCGGCCAGCGTGGTGTGCTGGCCAGCCGGCAGGCCATGCTGGCCCTGGTGGCCGCGCTGGTGCTGGGGCTGTGGCTCGGCCTGCGGCCGCTGGGCCTGCCCGAGCCCGATGCGCTGCTGCTGGCACTGGGAACGTTGATCGGCCTGAGCGTGGTGCTGGCGCGGGCCTGGCCCACCTGGGCGCTGGTGCCGCTGGCGGCCCTGGTCGGCCTGGCCGTGGGTCTGGGCTCGGCGCCCGACGGCATGGCCCCGATGCAACGCCATGCCGCGCTGGTCGGCACGTTGGTGGGGGCCACGCTGTGCACGGCCTGCCTGGCCGGCATCGTGAACCCGCTGCAACAACCCTGGGCGCGGGTCGGCGTGCGCGTGCTGGCCTCCTGGCTCAGCGCCAGCGCCCTGCTGGTGCTCACGCTCGCCGTCGCCCGGCCCGCCTGACGCCGCCCGTCGGCGGCTGTCACAACACCGTCGAACGCGTGCGTTACAAATACGTGTAGGAAAATTCTCAAATTCATCTCACACGCCGCATGCGATCCCTTTCCACCCGCCACCGCAGGCCCCCCGCCATCCGCGCCACCGTCCGTGCCACGGCCTGCACCATCCTCGCCGCGCTGTCGCAGCACGCTGCCGCCCAGTCGCCCGCCACGGACACCGCGCCCCAGCTGCGCTCCGTGGACGTCAAGGGCGAGACCCTTCGCGCCGCCGCTGCCTCCTACTCCACCACCACGCTGGAGGCCGAGGAGATCCAGCAGCAGCACGTGAGCCAGGCGCAGGACCTGTTCCGCCTGGTGCCCGGCATGAACGTGCAGAACTATCAGCTCGCCGGCGTGGCCGACACCATCGTGCTGCGCGGCTTCGGCGGCGGCGGCCACGGCGGTGACCTGGGCGTGGTGCTGGACGGCATCCCTTTGAACGAGGCCATGTCGCATGCCGACGGGTATGTGGACTTCAACGTCATCGTGCCGCTGGAGATCAACCGGCTGCGCGTGTTCCGTGGCCCGGTGTCGGCCCTGTACGGCAACTTCAACCGCGCCGGCCTGGTGGCGGTGGAGACGCGCAAGCGCGGCGAATACAAGGACCTGGACGTGAGCATCGGCTCGCACGGCACGGTGGATGCGCAGGCCGCACTGGGCCTGCGCGTGCGCGAAGGCGAATACCTCAACCTGGCCGCCCAGCACTACCGCAGCGACGGCTTTCGCGCGCAGTCGCAGTCCGAGCGCACCACCATCGCCGGCCGCTGGACCAAGGCCGTCACGCCCGACCTGGACATCGCCCTGTCGGCACGGCTGCACCAGGCCGATGGCGACAACCCCGGCTACGTGACGGCCGCGCAGTTCGCCACCAACCCCTACGGCAAGGATGCGCGCGCCATGAACGACGGCGCCGAGAAGCACTTCGGCACCGTGCGCGCCGACGTGAACTATCGCCTCGCGCCCGAGCTCAAGCTGCTGAGCTTCGCGTATGCCACGCGGCAGGACTTCACGCGCTGGTTCAGCCGGCCCGCCAATGCCACCGCCTGGCGCCAGCGCGAGGAGAACTACGACCGCAGGGTGTTCGGCGCAGGCACCAGCCTGAACGGCCGCACCCAGACGGCCTGGAGCCCGTTGAACTGGGTGGCCGGTGTGGAGACCTTCCGCGAGAGCACCGACTACCAGTACTTCGACGACCTGGTCCAGCGCGCGCGCACGGCCGGTGCCATCAACGACCGCCGCTCCAAGCTCAACAGCCTGTCGGCCTTCACCGAGATCGAGGCGCCGGTGCACCGGCTGTTCAAGCCCTCGCTCGGGCTGCGCTGGGACCGCTTCAGCGGTTCGTGCGCGAAGAACGGCGCGGAGACCGGCACCGACCCCTGCGGCCCGCTCAACGAGGTCACGCACACCAGCCCCAAGCTGGGCGTGCGTTCGGACGTGCTGCCCGAACTCGAGCTGCGCGCCAGCTGGTCCGAAGGCTTCGCGCTGCCCAACACCTTCGCCAAGTACGCGCTGGGCGCGGCCAACCTCGACCCCAACGTGTTCCGCCAGACCGAGGTCGGCGCGCAGTGGAAGCCGCGCCCCGGCGTCTCGCTCGACGTGGCGGCCTACCGCGTGCGCTCGTCGGACGAGATCCGCACGGTGGCGCCGGGCGTGTACGAGAACTACGGCGAGACCCGGCGCACCGGCGTGGAGATCAGCGCGCTGTGGGCGGCGCGCCGCGACCTCGACCTGTCGCTGGCCTACGGCAGCGCCAACTCGGAAGTGACGGCCAACGCCAACCCCGCCCTGCTGGGCAAGCGCGTGGCCGCCGTGCCGCGCCACACGGCCACCGCCTCCGCGGCCTGGTCGCCCGTGCCGAACTGGACCGGCACCGTGACCTGGCGCCGCGTGGGCAGCTACGCCGTCAACGCCGACAACAGCGTCGTCTACGGCGGCTACAACACGCTGGACGTGGGCCTGACCTACCGCGCCCAGTCCTACCAGGTCTACGCCAGCGTGGCCAACGTCACGGACAAGGTCTACGCCACCTCCGCCTCCGTCATCGGTGGCACGCAGCTCTTTGCGCCCGGTGCGCCGCGCACGCTCAAGGTCGGCGTGCAGGCGCAGTTCTGACCACACCAGGAAACAACGACATGACACCGATCCGATCCCGCCTCGCCACCGCCCTGGCCGCACTGGCCCTGGGCATGGGCGCCGCACAGGCCCACAACGTCTGGCTGGTGCCCGACGCACAGGGCGCCTACCTGGTGCAGTTCGGCGGCCACGAGGGCAAGCTGGAAGAAGTGCAGGCCGACAAGCTCAAGTCCGTCACCGCCTACGACCGCCGTGGCCGCAAGATCGACGTGCGCACGCAGGCGGCTGGCGACGGTGTGCGCGTCACGCCCGAGCGCGAGCCGGCCATGCTGGCGGCCGAGTTCGACAACGGCTTCTTCAGCAAGAGCGAAGGCAGCCCCATGGTCAACAAGCCCATGGACCAGAACCCCGGCGCCACGAGCGGCGTGCACGCGATGAAGTTCCACAAGACCGTGCTGCAGTGGGGCCTGATCGCGCGCAAGGAGCTCGGCCAGGCCTTCGAGATCGTCGGCACGCAGTCCAAGGATCCTCAGGCCGGCAAGCCCCTGCAGGTGAAGGTGCTCAAGGACGGCAAGCCGCTGGCCGGCGCGCGCCTGTCCATCGGCGAGGACGGCCCGCCCGTCACGAGCGCGGCCGACGGCACAGCCACGGTCACGCCGGTGGAAGGCCGCAACCAGCTGCTGGCGATCATCCGCATCCCGGTCCAGGGCGACCCCAGGACCACGCAGCTGAGCTACGAATACCTGTTCGCGTTCCAGACGCACTGAAGCCAGGTGGGTCGACATCACGACCCAGCGGGGCGGATCACGTCAGGATCGCCCAGATCCGCCCGCTCGCCCAGTACATCGCCACGCTGCCGATGCCATACAGCGCAGGCGTGCGTGCCTTCGCGAAGCTGGGCCACGGCGCCAGCGTCTTGCAGAGCACCCAGGCCAGCAGCACCACGCCGAGCTGGCCGATCTCCACGCCGACGTTGAAGGTCAGGAGCGCGACCGGCAGGTGGTTCTCGGGCATGCCGATCTGCTTGAGCGCGCCCGCGAAGCCCAGCCCATGCACCAGGCCGAACAGGAAGGCCACCAGCGCCGGCCAGCGGCGCGACAGCGTGGCCTGCTTGCCCAGCGCCTCGCCGGCCACCAGCATGATGGACAGCGCGATGGTCGCCTCCACCGGCGGCGGCCGCAGCGCCAGCAGGCCGAACGCGCTCAGGGCCAGCGTGATGCTGTGCGCCGCCGTGAACGCGGTGATGGTCCACACCAGCCGGCGGTTGAAGCCCACCAGGAACAGCAGGCTGACCACGAACAGCAGGTGGTCCGTGCCGGTCAGGATGTGCTCGATGCCCAGCACGGTGTAGGCCGAGGCGATCTCGCCCATGCCACGCTGGTCGTCGGCGGTGCCGAACAGGTGCACCGCGGGCTGGGCCGTGGTCAGCGTGTAGACGCGCGTCTGCCCGTCGAGCCAGCGGATCTTGACGATGGCGACGGAGTAGCCCTTGCCCACGCCCTCGACCTGCAGCACCCCGGTCAGGCCGTTCGGGCCGCAGTGCAGCAGCGGCGGCTCGGCCGTGCAGCCCGCGGGCCAGACCGGGTTCAGGTCGCGCTGGGTAGCGCGCTCGCGCGCGGTCCACTGCCAGGTGAACTCGCCGCGCGAGGTCTCGCGCATCTCCATCTCGGCAATCGTCAGTTCGTGGGCCGACACCTGGCCCATCCCGAGCACCAGCAGCATGGCGGCGATGAGCCGCCGCAACAACAGGCCCAGCTTCATTTCGCGGCCTCGGCCTCGATGCGGATGGTGTATTTCTCGGCCAGCACGCGCACGGCCGCGGTGCGCTGCTCGGCCATCACCTGGTCGGTCCAGTCCTGCCGCACGATGCCGCGCAGCACCTCGAAGTCGGCGGGCCTGGCGGCAGACACGGCATCGAGCTGGATCACGCGCCAGCCGTCCTTGCCGGACAGCGCGTGCCAGGCGCCAGGCTTGGCGCCTTCGACCGCCTTGGCGAAGGACTCGCCATAGCTCTGCACCAGGTTGGCGTGCGGCCGGCCCTTGAACACGCGCAGGCCGGCGCCGACCTCGCCCGGCACGCCGGAGTTCAGCCGCGTGGCCAGTTCACCGGCCGCGGCCTCGGTCATGTCGCCCGAGAGCACGGCCTCGCGGAAGTCGAAGCGCGCGGGTTCGTCGTACTTGGCGCGGTGCTTCTCGAACCAGGCGCGCAGCAGCGCGTCGTCGTAGGGCGGCAGCTTGTTGTCGGACTCCAGCACGCTGAGCGCCTTGAAGATCACGCGCTCGCGGATCGCGTCGTCGCCGCGGTCCACCTGCATGGCCAGGCCTTCGCGGTACAGCACCTCGTTGTCCAGCCAGGTGCGGCGCAATGCGGCCAGTTCCTCGGCGGTCGGCAGGCGGCCGCGCGAGGCCTTGAACAGTTCCTGCGCCTCGGCATCGACGTCCTGCGTCAGCACGATGGTGCGCGGGTCCTCGGCGCGGCCGACGATCACGTGGTCGACCGCGAACAGCAGGCCGCCCAGGACGATGAAGTGCAGCAGCGGCTCGCGCCACCAGCGCGGGCGGGGTGCGGCCGCGCCCGCCGGGAGGGTCCTGGGAGCGCGGTTCGGTTTGGAGGAAGACATGGCGATCACTCGGAATTCGGATGCGGGCGGCCTGGGTCGCCCGGCATGGCAAAGCGCCGCGCGGACACGGCCGCGCGGCGCTTCGAGGACTACGGGGCGGGGTTCAGGCCCTGCTTACTTGACACCTGCCACCGTGGTGGAACCGGCCACCTCGATGAAGATCGGGTTGCTGTAGAACCACAGGTCGGCCCAGGCCGCCACGTCGTAGGCCAGGTACTTCTGGCCGGCCACCGTGGGCAGGTGGTTCGGGCAGCCGTCGATGGTGGTGCCGGTGTAGTTGGCGCCGTTGGCCGGCACGTTGACGCCCGCCACCTGGCACGGGATGGTCAGCTTGCTCGTGTCGCCGGCGTTGGTGTAGACGTCGGCCAGCGGGTTGCCGCTGGCGTCGGTCTCGTAGGGCACGCTCGGCGGCAGGTTGGAGCCGCGCAGGCGCAGGTACTGCGAGGCGGCCACGGCCGGGATGCGGAAGGTCATGGCCTTGTACTCGGCGTTGCCGGCCACGGGCGTCCAGGTCGCGTCGTTGAAGGTGCGCAGCACGGCGGCCGAGGTGTTCTTGGCCGCAGCCGGCACGTTGGCCATGCTGGGGTTGAGCAACCAGTCGTTGGGCCACTGGCCGGCGTAGTCGGCGGCGCCGGGCTGGCGGTAGCCGGACACCAGGCCGCGGATCACGTCGACCTGCGCGAGCACCGGCGCGTTCAGCGGCTGGCTGATGCCGACCTGGGCCAGCGAGGGGTTGTTGAAGGTGTAGGGCGAGTAGTTCGTGCCCGACGGGTCGCGCACGACGATGGACACCACCACCTCGGCGCCCGCACGCACCTGCAGCTTCTCGCCCATCGTGGCGCAGCCGGCCACGTCGGTGTCGGTGTTGGCCAGGGCGGCCTTGACCGCGATCGCCTGGACCGCCGCGTTGGTGCGCGTGGCCGGGCCGGCGTACGACGCGCAGGCCACGAAGGCCAGGCGGTCGATCAGCTGGCCGGTGGCCACGAAGCTGTTGCCGCTGCGGATGCCGTCGACGATGACCTGCGGGCGCAGCTTGGTGTCGTTGCCCTTGCGCACCATCACGAAGTCGCGCTGGTATTCGCCGGGGTAGAAGTCCTGCGTGGAGCGGCGGTCGTCCGGACCGAACTGGCCGCGGTTGTGCCAGTCCGAGCTGCCGAAGAACCACCAGTTGCGGCCTTCGCCCAGCAGCGCGTCCCACACGCCGCCGATCTGCGCGGCGTACACGCCGGTGCCGCCATAGGTGGTGCCGCCGACCGAGTCCACGCGCACGCCGCCGATGCTGTTGCGGTTGGGCGAGTACTCGCCGCGGTTGTCCGACGCATGGTGGCCGGGCTGCGACTCGAAGCCGACCGCGATGCGCGGGCCGGCGTTGTTGAAGTTGCGCAGGTGCTCGATGTTGAAGCCGTTGTTGCCGGCCGGGTTGAACGGGCCGGCGCGCTCCAGGTGGGCCGGCACGTAGTAGCTGCCGTCCGGGTGGTAGGCGGCCATCCACTTGATGCCTTCGACGGTCTTGGCATGGCCGCGCTCGCCGGAGCCGGTGCCGCTGCCCTGCAGCAGCTTGGCGGCGCCCGCGTTCCAGCCCACGCCGTTCTCGTTGGCGCTGCCCGGCACGCCGCAGGACCAGCCGTTCGTGCCGCCGCGCGTGAGGTCGCCGTCGTTGCCGCGGTCGAAGCAGTAGGCCCATTGCGACAGCGCGTTGGCGTTGCCCAGCGGCGTGTAGCCCTTGGTGGTGGGCAGCGCGCGCGTGTCGATGGCGGCCGGCACCTGGCCGGTGATGACGGTCATCGAGGTGTGCTCATGGCCGGCCACGACCGACTCCATGCCGGTGAAGATCGGCACGTTCTTGAGCGCGTTCAGGTACTCCGTGAGGGGGTACTGGTATTGCTGGATCGCCTGCCAGCGCCACATGTTCTGGTTCGGGCGGCTGCCGTTGGGCGTGCCCTGTGGCTCGACCGGCGGCACGCTGTTCTGCCACGTGGTGTTGGGGCCGACGACGGTGGTGCCATCGGCAGCGTAGACCAGCGGGTAGGCCGGCGTGGCGAGCGAGGCGTCCTCGGCCAGCGTGCAGTTGCGGTTGCCGTTGCCGCCGTGGCCGGCCTGGACGAACCAGTCCAGGCCCCAGGGCGTGTCGGTCTTGTCGGTGACCTTCTTGACCAGCTTCTGCATCGAGATCGAACCGTCCGAGCAGGTGGTGTGGTTGTGGAAGTCGCCGGTCACGTAGGTGCCGGCCGGCTTGGCTGCGTGGGCAGCCGGTGCGATGGCCAGTGTGGCCAGAACCGTGACCGCGGCAAGCGCGACCGGGTTCTTCTTGAACACGTTCTTCATGAGACTCCTATGGGCTTTCTGGAATTGCCTGGCTGCGCCGGTGTGGCGCAGTCCCTCGTTCGGGTCGGTGGCAGGACCGCGGGCGATGCTAGGAACGGGGCGTGACCCTGCCGTGACGGGTATGTGTCAGAGGAAGCGCTGCAGGTCCACATTGAGCGTGGCCTGCACCACGCCGCCATGTTCGAAGGTCAGCACCATGGGATAGGTGCGCGCCACCTCGAGCGGGAACTTCAGGCCGACCAGCCTGAGGAAGCTGCCGTGCTCGCTCAGGTGCGTCTCGGCGCCCTCGGGGATGGCGAAGTCGACCTCGGGCCGCGCGAGCTGTCCGCCGATCTCGGCGCCTTCCGCCACCATGGTCGTGGCGCCGACCAGCCGGTCGGGGCGGGTCACCTGGTCGAACATCATCGACACGATGACCGAGCGCGCGCCCGGCCGCGTGGCGGTGCACCACGGGTGCGTGATGCGCAGGTTGTCGGCGAAGTATTCGCAGGCGCGGGCCTGCGGCAGCGCGAGCGCGGCGCCGAACGCCAGGCCGGCGCGCAGCGCGGCACGCCGGTGGATGGATGGGGGCATGACGGCTCCTGTGCAATGCAGTGGGCCGGCAGCGTAGTGGCCGCCCGTGAAAGCCCGATGACGGACGCCGGCACCGCGGCGCGCCGTCACAGGCCTGTCTTGAACGCTGCCTACAGTCCGGCCGCGTCTGCACCTTGCCGACAGCTGCGCCCTGGCGCGCCGCCCCCTCGTCCACAACACGATTCCTGGAGGTTCCCAATGAAGTTTCAAGCCTTGGCCGCCCTGGCCCTGCTGGCCGCTGCGCCCGTCATGGCCGCACCGGTCACCATCGATTTCGAGACCGCACCGGAATGGGCGCCGATCGCGGAGCACTACGCCGCCAGCGGCGTGCGCTTCGGCGGTGGTGCCGAAGGCCTGCGCAACCAGGATCCGGACTTCGTGTACTTCTCCAACAACCCGTCCCCGGTCGGCATCCTGGTGGGCAACGCTGCTGCCGCGACGATGAACGTGGACGGCGGCTTCAGCGGCGCGTTCAGCTTCTGGTATTCGTCGCTGGACGCCGTGCTCGGCGGCGTCAGCATCTGGAGCGGCCTGGACGGCAACGGCACGCTGCTGGCCTCGTTCGACCTGGCCGGCAACGCCCAGGACGGTTGCGACGGCGCGACCTACTGCAACTTCGACCTGCTCTCCACCAGCTTCAGCGGCGTCGCCTACTCGGTGACGTTCGCCGAGGCCATCGGCTACGACGACGTCACCTTCAACGCCGTGCCCGAGCCGGCCAGCGCGCTGCTGATGGGGCTGGGCCTGGCCGGCCTGGCCGCTTCGCGCCGCCGCCGCAAGTAAGCCGCGCAGCACGCGTCCGCGCCCACATCCGCGCAGACAGGCAGCATCCCGCCGGATGCTGCCTGTCTGCGTTTGAACTTCCTCCTCCAGCGGCGCCCACCGGCGCCCACCGAGCACGATGCACGAGCTCTTCGGACTGTTTCCCACGCCCTTCATGCGCGTGCCCGCGGCGCTGGACGCCGCCCTGGTCGCCGGCCTGGTCGGCCACTTCAGCCATGCCGCCGGCATCGCCAACAACGCGTCGGGCCAGCTGTCGCACACGGCCATGCTCAAGCCTGGCGACAGTCCTCTGCTGGTGGAGGCCGCGCGCACCATCACGCCGCACCTCGCCGAGTTCGGCGCGCAGATGTTCGGTGAGCGGCTCGGCTGGTCGCTCAAGGAGATGTGGGTCAACCTGCTGGACACCGGCGGCCGCCAGGCCATGCACAACCACGCGAACAGCTTCATCTCGGGCGTGGTCTACCTGACGCCCACCCACCCCGATGCGCGCACCGTGTTCATGAAGTCGCCGGGCGGCCATGACTTCGCGTTCAAGAACGACCACGCCGGCGTGGACACCACGCCCTACAGCGCCGACAAATGGATCAGCCCGCAGCCCGAGCCGGGCGACCTGGTGCTGTTCCCGAGCTACCTCATGCATGCCGTGCCGGCCAACCCGGGACCGCGCCGCATCACCATGGCGCTCAACGCCATCCCGACCCAGCTGGATTCCTGGGGCTACAAGATCACGTTCGGCGGATGAGCGCCCAGAACCGGCCGCACCGCCCCGCGGTGATGGCGCTGATGCTGGCATCGGGCTTCGCCGGGCTGGGCTACCAGATCGTCTGGACGCAGCAGAGCGCGCTGTGGCTGGGCCACGAGACCGCCGGCGTGCTGGCCGTGGTAGCCGCCTTCTTCGGCGGCCTGGCGGTGGGCGCGCTGCTGCTGGGCCGGCGCATCGCGGCCAGCCGCCGGCCGGGCCGCTGGTATGCCGGCTGCGAACTGCTGATCGGCCTGTGGAGCCTGGTGCTGGCGACTGCGATGGCGCCCATCGGCCAGGCCCTGCTGCACCTCATCGGCGCCCAGCCCTCGCCCGCCTGGCAATGGGGCGTGGCCTTCGGCGGCAGCTTCGTGCTGCTGTTGCCGGCCACAGCCGCCATGGGCGCCACGCTGCCGGCGATGGAGCGTGCCTTGGCGCAGCACGGGCGCGGCGGGAGGCCCGGCACCATTGCCGCGCTGTACGCCGGCAACACCTTCGGCGCCGTGGCCGGCGTGCTGGCCAGCGCGTTCTGGCTGGTGCCGGCGTACGGCCTGGCGCGCACGGCGCTGGCCTGCGCCACGCTGAACCTGCTGTGCGCGGTGACCGCGCTGCGCTTGTTGCGCGGCAGCGCGCCGGCCGAACCCGAACCCGAACCCGAAGCCGTGCCGCAGGCCGCGCGCGGGTGGCTGCCGCTGCTGGCCGCCACCGGCTTCCTCGGGATCGGCTACGAGGTGCTGGTGGTGCGCGTGCTGAGCCAGGTGGCAGAGAACACGGTCTACACCTTCGCGCTGCTGCTGGCCGTCTACCTGGTCGGCAGCGCGGCCGGCGCGGCGTACTACGACCGCCGGCTGGCCCGCCGCGCCGGCGTGGCGCGGCTCGGCGAACGGCTGCCCGCACTGCTGGCGCTGGCCTGCCTGGCCGGCACGGCCAGCCTGTGGGGTGCCGAGGCACTCAAGGCGCAGGCGCTGGACTGGCTGGGCGCCGGCATGCCGGCCGCGCTGGCGGCCGAGGCGGTGCTGGCCGCGGTCGCCTTCGGGCCGCCCACGCTGCTGATGGGCGCGCTGTTCAGCCACCTGGCAACCCAGGCGCGTGCGGCCGGCCTCGGCTTCGGCGTGGCGCTGGGCGTCAACACGCTGGGCGCAGCGGCGGCGCCGCTGGTGTTCGGCCTGCTGCTGTTGCCGGCGCTGGGCGCCAAGACCGCGCTGCTGGGCGTGGCGGCAGGCTACCTGCTGCTGGCCTGGCCGCTGGGGCGGCCGCGCGGCATCGTGCTGCCGGCCGCCATCGGCGCGGCGGCCCTGGTGCTTGCGCTCGCGGCGCCGCCGCTGGCCTTCGTCCACCTGCCCGAGGGCAGCCGTGTGCTGAGCTACAGCGAGGGCGCCATGGCCGCGGTCAGCGTGGTCGAGGAAGCCGATGGCACGCGCCGGCTGCGCATCAACAACCGGCAGCAGGAAGGCAGCAACGCGGCCTGGTCGGCCGACGCACGCCAGGCGCTGCTGCCGCTGCTGCTGCACCCGGCCCCGCACAAGGCCCTGTTCCTGGGGCTGGGCACCGGCACCACCGCCCGCGCGGCCACGCTGGACCCGGCCTTGCAGGTCGAGGCCGTGGAACTGCTGCCCGAAGTGATCGCCGCTGCGCATTGGTTCGCCCCGCCCGGGCCGGTGCCGGCTGGGCGCCTGCGCACCGTTGCGGCCGATGCGCGGCGCTTCGTGCGCGCGTCCACGGCGCAGTACGACCTCATCGTCTCCGACAACTTCCACCCGGCGCGCAGCGGCTCGGCCGCGCTGTACACGGTCGAGCACTTCCACGCGGTGCGCGAACGCCTGGCCGCGGGCGGGCTGTTCTGCCAGTGGCTGCCGCTGCACCAGCTGGACCTGCCGACGCTGCGCAGCATCGTGCGCGCCTTCACCACGGCCTTCCCGGCCGGCGGCGCGGTGCTGGCCACGCTGAGCCTGGAGACGCCGGTGCTGGGCCTGGTCGGCCATGCCGATGGCAGACGCTTCGACCTCGCTCAGCTGCAGGCACGCGTGGCCGCGGCCCGCCAGTGGCCGCGCAGCCCGGCCAGCCTGGGCCTGGACGACGCCTACGCCGTGCTCGGCACGCTGGTGGCCGGGCCGCAGGCGCTGCAGCGGCTGGCGGCCGGCGCGCCCGCGAACACGGACGACCACCCCATCGTGGCCTACCTCGCGCCGCGCGCCACCTATGCGCCGGCCGCGCCGCCGCGCGCGCGGCTGGCTGCGCTGCTGGACGAACTGTCGCTGCAACCACGGGAACTCGTCGAGGCCGATCCGGCCGCGGCCACGCGGCTGGCCGCCTACTGGGATGCGCGCACGCGCTTCCTGGCTGCGGGCCGCGACGTGCAACCCAGCGCCGACGTGCGGCGCATGCTGGCCCAGGTGCAGCAACCGCTGCTGGAGGTGCTGCGCACCAGCCCCGATTTCCGCCCGGCCTACGATCCGCTGCTGCAGATGGCGGCCGCGCTGGCGCGCCTGGACGTGCCCGCAGCGCGGGCCCTGCTCGATGAACTGGTGCGGCTGCAGCCGGCGCGCCCGGAGGCCCGCGAAGTGCTGCGCCGGCTGCCGTCCTGACGAAGGTCTACTGCGGCTGGAAGCCGCTGTCCTTGATGATCCTGGCCCAGGTCCTGGTGTAGGCCTGCTCGCGGGCGTGCAGCTGCTGCTGCGGCATGTAGCCCACGGTGAGCCCCATCGCCGTGAGCTTGCCCTGCACATCGGGCATGGCGATGACCTTGGCCAGGGCGGCCGAGAAGCGGTCGATCGCGGCCTGCGGCGTGCCGGCCGGCGCGAAGATGCCGTAGTAGGGCAGGTCCTCGAAGCCGGCGACGCCCAGCTCGGCGAAGGTCGGCACGTCGGGCATGGCGGCCTGGCGCGCGTTGCCCAGCACGCCGACCACGCGGATCTTGCCGGCCTTGTGGTTCTCGATGAAGTCGGGCACGGAGCCGATGCCCGCGCCGATCTGGTTGCCCAGCATGTCGCCGATCATGGGCGCGCTGCCGCGGTAGGGCGCGGCCTGCAGGTCGAGCTTGTACTTGTCGGCCAGCACCTTGACCAGGAACTCAGGCGTCGAGGCCGGCGCCGGGATGCCGATGGTGCCGCGCCCGCCCTGGCTCTTGATCCAGTTCAGGTACTCGGGCATGGACTTGGCCGGCGTGCCGCCGGACACGGCCAGCGCGTTCACGAAGGTGGCGAACCCGGCCACGGCCACGAAGTCCTTGGCCGGGTCGAAGCCGGGGTTCTTCACGACCAGCGGCAGGATGGAGACGGTGTGGTCGTGCGTGAGGAACAAGGTGTTGCCGTCGGGCGCGGCGGTCTTCAGCGCGTTGGCCGCGATCTGGCCGCCGGCGCCGGCGCGGTTGTCGACGATCACGCTCTGGCCCAGCTCGCCCTGCAGCTTTTCAGCCAGCGTGCGCGCGATCACGTCGGTGCCGCCGCCGGCCGGAAAACCGACCAGCAGGCGCACCGTGGTCTGGGCCTGGGCCGCGAAGCCAGCGCCCAGCAGCGCGGCCACGGCCAGCGCCTGGGTCAACCGGCGGCGCGCCGTGCGGGGCAATGAAGTACGGGACATGGGGTCGGTTCCTGTAGGACGGAGGGCACGAAAAAAACGCAAGAACGATACCAGAGCACCGGCGGGTGATTCGTCCCGTTCCTACACGGGAGCGGCCCGGGCTCAGGCACACTCGGCTGTCCACAGGTTTACCGGAGACCCGACCCCATGCAAGTGCAAGTGAACACGACCGGACTGCCCAACAAGGAATCGCTGGACCGCTGGGCCGAGCATTACCTGCAGGACGAACTGGCGCGCTTTCGCCACGACATCACGCGCATCGAGGTGCACCTGTCCGACGAGAACGGCGGCAAGGCCGGCAGCGGCGACAAGCGCTGCACGCTCGAGGCCCGGCTGGCACACCACCAGCCGCTGGCCGTGCACCATGATGGCGACAGCCAGGACCTCGCGGTGCGTGGCGCGGCCGACAAGCTCAAGCGCCTGGTCGAACACACGGTGGACCGCGGCCGCGACAGCCGCCACCGCGAGCGCGAGTCGATCCGCAAGGACGGCGTGCCGGACGCCGACGCGGCCGCCCTGTGAGCCGCGACGCCAAGAAGGAAGCCGACCTGGCCTGGAAGGGCGGGCTGTGCAGCCTGATCGGCCTGGCCGTGCTGCTGGGGCCGCAGTTCATGCCGCCCTCGGGCTTGCGCGACACGGTGGCGCAATCGGCCATCGTCGGCTGGTTCGCGCTGGTGCTGGGGCTGGCCTTCATCGGCCACTTCCTGTGGCGCCGGCGCGCCGACCGGCGCTAGAGGCTCAAAGCGCAGCAGCCTGCTGCAGCACCTGCGGCGCGGCACCGGCGCCGCGGCGCTTGAGGCCCAGCCCCAGCCGCTCGGGCCGCAGATATTCCTCGCGGTAGACATCGAAGGGCATGGTGTCGCCGGCCTCGATGCGCTTTTGCGCCTCGATGGACGCGGCCGATGCCGCGACGAAGCGCTCGCGCAGCGCGGCCGGGAACGGCAACGCCAGCAGCTGCTCGCGCGCCTGCAGCGAGTGCTGCAGCGTGAAGCGCGTGAAGCTGCCGCCGTGCGCGCGCGTGGTGTGCTCCAGCACGCGGGCCGAGGGCAGCGTCTCGGGCGCCAGCAGCGCGGCACGGGCCGCTTGCAGGGCTCCCGCGTGCGCATCGCCGCCCAGCGCTGCGTCCATGGCCTGCGCGATGGGCTGGCATTCGTCGACGAGCTGCAGCGCCCATTCGGTCAGCAGGCGCTCACGGCCGTCCTGCTCCAGCACCAGGCCGCCTTCACGGCCGCGCGCGGCCACGCGGTGCTGGTTGCGCGCGAGCGCAGCGATCTCCTCGGGCGTGTCGGGCGGACTGTCGCTGAGCAGGCAGTGCAGCAGGAATACGTCGAGGAAGCGCATGGTCGATGCCGCGATGCCCAGCGGCTCGAACGGGTCCAGGTCCATGAGGCGGACCTCGATGTATTCGACGCCGCGCTCGCGCAGGGCGTGCAGCGGCCGCTCGCCTGGCCGGATCACGCGCTTGGGCCGGATCGTGCCGTAGAACTCGTTCTCGATCTGCAGCAGGCTGGTGGCGAGCTGGTTGTAGTCGCCGCCCGGATTGCGGATGCCCACCTGCTCGTAGGCCGGGTAGGGCCGCGTGAGCGCTTCCTGCAGCGAGGCGCCGTAGCCCTCCAGGCTGTTGTAGCTCACGGCCAGCGAGGACTGTGCGTCGCTCTGGTAGCCCAGGCGGCCCATGCGCAGCGAGGTGGCGTGCGGCAGGGCCATGCTGTGCTCGCCGAGCGGCTGCAGCGCGTGCTCGCGCCCCTGCACGAAGCTGGCACACACGGCCGGCGAGGCGCCGAACAGCACCAGCGGCAGGAAGGCGTGGCGGCGGAAGTTGCGGATGAGGCCGAAGTAGTCTTCGCTGCCCACGCCCGGCATCGACCAGTTGTAGTGGATGCCCGAGATGGTCTGCATGCGCCGGCCATAGCGGTGGCCCAGGCCCATGCGGTAGACGCTCTTGGCGCGCCCCACGTTGGACGAGCCGTAGCGGCCGATCGGGATGGTCTCGTCGGTCGGCAGGCCGCAGGGCATGCTGGAGACCCACAGCATCTCGTCGCCCTGCTCGCGCAGCACCTGGTACACGTACTGGTGCACCTCGCGCAGTTCGGCCAGGCAGCTGTCGACATCGGCGTGCACGCCGGTGATGAGTTCCAGCTGCGACTCGCTGAAGTCGGTGGTGATGTGCTCGTGCGTGAGGGCCGAGCCCAGCGCGGCCGGATGCGGCGTCAGTGCGAGGCCCGCGTCCGGCGTGGCGCGCAGGCTTTCTTTTTCGAGCCCGCGGCGGATGCCGCGCAGGCGTTCGGCCGCGAGGGCGCCGGCGCGCTCCGTGAGGGGCGTGCTGGCGTGCAAGGTCGTTGTGGCCATGTTGTTTCGAGCCCCGGAATCTGTGTGGGGCCGGAAGGTATCACAGGCCGACAAGCCCTGCAGGGCAGGGCCTGGAAGGCTGGCGCGGGCTCAGCGCGCCGCTTGCTGCATGGCGCGGCCGACTTCCAGCCGGCCCTGCTCCGAGCCGCTTTGCGGCACGGTTTCGCCCTCGCGCGCGCGCACGGCGTCCAGCGCGGCGGCCAGGCGCTCGGGGGCCTGCTCGCCGGTGCCGATCCACTGGCCCTGCGTCAGCGTCACGTGCGCGGCCTCGAACGAGCCGGCACCGGCGCACAGCACGGCGCGCGTGGGCGCGTCCTCGCTGGCCAGCACCAGCATGGCGGGCACCACCGCAGACGGCTCCAGCGCGCGCAGCACCTCGGGCGTCATGAGGTCCTCGGTCATGCGCGTGGCCGCCGTCGGTGCCAGGCTGTTGACGCGGATGTTGCTCTTGGCGCCCTCGATGGCCAGCGTCTGCATGAGGCCGACCAGCGCCATCTTGGCCGCGCCGTAGTTGGCCTGGCCGAAATTGCCGTACAGGCCCGAGGACGAGCTCGTCATCACGATGCGGCCGTACTTCTGCTCGGTCATGAACGGCCAGACGGCCTTGCAGCAGTGCACGGCGCCCATCAGGTGCACGTCCATCACGAGGCGGAAATCGGCCAGATCCATCTTGGCGAAGCTCTTGTCGCGCAGGATGCCGGCGTTGTTGACCAGGATGTCGACCCGGCCCCAGGCGTCCACCGCCTGCTGCACCATGCCCGCCACGGCCTCGTAGTCGGTGACCGAGGCACCGCTGGCCAGCGCCTGGCCACCGGCCGCGACGATCTCGTCGGCCACGGCCTGCGCCGCGCTGGTGGAGCCGCCGCTGCCATCGCGCGCGCCGCCCAGGTCGTTGACCAGCACCTTGGCGCCGCGCCGGGCAAGCGCCAAGGCATGTTCACGGCCCAGGCCGCCGCCGGCGCCCGTCACGATGGCCACACGGCCCTTGAAATCCAGACCCATTCGTTCGTCTCCTTGGCAAGTGCAAGCTGCGCGACAGCACGGGCCGGCGGCCTCTGTTAGCCTGCGGCGCAGCGAAAAAGCCGCGCAACTGTACTGGAGACGAGACCCCATGGAACTGAACCTGCACGCCATCGACACCCCGCCCCGCGCGGCCTCCACCGTGGTCATGTTGCGCGACGGGGCGGCCGGCCTGGAGGTGCTGCTCATGAAGCGCCATGGCCTGTCCGACGTGCTGGGCGGCGCCTACGTGTTCCCGGGCGGCAAGCTCGATGCGGCCGACGCCGAGCTCGACGCGGCGCGCCACCTCGACCAGGCCGCGCCGCAATTGCACGCCAGCCTGCACGACGCCGAGCTGGACGACGCGCATGCCGCCGGCCTGTACGTGGCGGCCGTGCGCGAGGCGTTCGAGGAGGCCGGCGTGCTGCTGGCCGAGACCTTCGAGGGCGGCGAGCCCGACCTGGCCCGCGCGTCCGCGCTGCTCAAGGCCGGCACGCCGTTCAACGCCATGCTGGCCGAGCTGGGCCTGCGCCTGCAGACGCGCCGGCTGGCGCCCTGGTCGCGCTGGATCACGCCGCGCGTGCCCTCGGTCATGAACAAGCGCTTCGACACGCGCTTCTTCGCCGCCGTGGTGCCGCCCGAACAGGTGGCCACGCACGACGACTACGAGACCACCGAGAGCACTTGGCTGTCGCCGCGCGCCGCGCTGCAGCGCTACTGGGACCGCGAGATCGAGATGGCGCCGCCGCAGATCATGACGCTGGCCCAGCTGGCGCGCCACGACAACGCCGGGCAAGCCGTGGCCGCGGCACGCACGCGCCGCCCCCCGCTGATCCAGCCCGAGAGCCTGGAGGATGGCGGCACGCGCGTGGTCTGCTACCCGGGCGACGCCTGCCACCCGGTGCGCGAGCGCGCCATGGCCGGGCCGCTGCGCCTGCGCTGGAACAACAAGCGCTTCGAGCCGGTGGACGGCTTCGACGCGCTGTTCCTGTAGCGCGGAACCACAACGCGGCCGACGGCATCTGACCGCCATGCCGACCCGACGCACGCTTGCCGCCGCCCTGATCGCCTGCCCCGCCCTGCTGACCGCGCGGGCCCAGCCCACCGCACAGCGGCCGCGGCCCACGCCCGCGCAGACCGAGGGCCCGTTCTACCCCGTCGCCTTCCCGGCCGACGCCGACAACGACCTGCTGCGCAACGGCGCGCTGCGCTACACGCGTGGCCGTGCGGCCTGGCTGGACGGCACGCTGCGCGATGTCGACGGCCGGCCGGTGCGCGGCGCCCAGGTGGAGATCTGGCAATGCGACGAAGACGGCCACTACGACCACCCGGGCGATGGCAGCCGCCAGGACCCGGCCTTCCAGGGCTTCGGCCGCACCACGGTCGATGCCGACGGGCGCTGGCGTTTCCGCACCATCCAGCCCGTGCCCTACAGCGGCCGCACGCCGCACATCCACGTCAAGGTGCGGCTGGGCGCGCGCACGCTGCTGACCACGCAGCTCTATGTGCAAGGCGACCCGGGCAATGCGCGCGACTTCCTGTGGCGCCGGCTCGATGCCGCCGACCGCGCCGCCGTGACGCTGCCCTACACCCCGGCCGCAGACGGCCTGCACGCCCGCCCCGCCCTGGTGCTGGCCCTCTGACGCACGCCGCCGGCGGCGGTTAGCATGCGGGCCCCAACGGCCCGGATGCCCGCCATGCTGCAGACCCCTCCCTCGTTCACGCCGCTGCTGGCAGCACGCGAGCAGGACCTGGTGCAGAACTTCGTGTTCTGTGGTGATGAACTCGTGGTCGGCGAGGCCGACCTGGCCCTGCCTGGCACACCCGCGTGTGCCGCCCTGGGGATCGGCACGCGGGACTTCCTGCCCGTGGGCCTGCTCGACCAGGCCTATGGCCGCGTGGCCTGGCTGCCCAAGGGCACGCCGCTGCCCGATGGCCTGCGCACGCGCCGGCTGCGGTCCCTGTTCGGCAGCATGGACGAAGGCCTGCTGGCCGTGGCCGGCCGCGCCTGGCAGATCGCCGAATGGGCGCGCACGCACCGCTTCTGCGGCGCCTGCGGCGGCGCCACCACCCACGTGGCCGGCGAACGCTGCATGCGCTGCCCGGCCTGCGGCCACATGGCCTATCCGCGCATCTCGCCGGCCATGATGGTGCTGGTGCGGCGCGGACCCGAGATCCTGCTGGCGCGCCACCGCAACTCGCCCACGCGGTTCTACACGGCGCTGGCGGGTTTCCTGGAGGCCGGCGAGTCGGTGGAGGAAGCCATCCACCGCGAGGTGCAGGAAGAGGTCGGCCTGCAGGTGCGCGACCTGCGCTACTTCGCAAGCCAGTCCTGGCCGTTCCCGCACTCGCTCATGATCGCCTTCACGGCCGAGTACGCCGGCGGCGACATCCGGCTGGACGACAACGAGATCGAGGAGGCGGTGTGGGTCGGCCCCGGCGACGCGATGCCGGCCATCCCCCCACGCGGGCTGTCCATCGCCGGACACCTGATCGAGGCCCACCTGCCCGGCCGCTGAAGGGATACTGCGGCGCGAGGAGCACGCCATGGCCCGATCGAAGTCACAGACCCTGCTTTCGCGCACGCGGCGCGCGTTGCACAAGGGCATGCGCCAGGCCATCGGCTTCCTGCCGCAGTCGGCGCGTTTCGCGGTGGCCCGCTCCTTCGTCGATTGCGACCCGGAGCCCGGCCCGCGCCTGACGCTGAAGATCGCCGACACGCAGGAAGAACTGGAGGCGTGCTTCCGGCTGCTGCACGACGCCTACGTGGCCGTGGGCTTCATGCAACCGTCACCGTCGGGCCTGCGCGCGACGCTCTACCACGCGCTGCCGACCACCACCACGCTGTGCGCCAAGTACGACGACGAGGTCGTCGGCACCATCTCGCTGATCCGCCAGAGCCCGTTCGGCTTTCCGCTGCAGGCGGTGTTCGACCTGTCCAGCGTGGAGGCAGAGCGCGGCCAGATCGCCGAGGTCTCGGCACTGGCCGTGCACCCCAAGCACCGCAAGACGGGCGGCGCCATCCTGTTCCCGCTGATGAAGTTCATGCACGCCTACTGCACGCGCTTCTTCGACACGCGGCACCTGGTGATCGCCGTCAACCCGTACCACATCGAGCTCTACGAATCGCTGCTGTCGTTCCGCCGGTTGCCGCAGAAGACCGTGGCAGCCTACGATTTCGCCAACGGCGCGCCGGCCGTGGGCGCCACGCTGGACCTGAGCCAGGCCGAGACCCTGTTCGCGCGCGCCTACGCCGGCAAGCCGCCGCGCAAGAGCCTGCACCACTACTTCTTCCAGATGGAGCTGCCCAACATCAAGCTGCCGGTGCGGCGCTACTACACGACCAACGATCCGGTCATGACACCGGCGCTGCTGGACCACTTCTTCAACCAGCGCACACAGGGCTTCGCGGAACTCGACGCGCGCAAGAAGGCCATGCTGCACGAGATCTACGACCTGCCGGCCTACCAGGCCGTGCTGCCGCCGCTGGACAAGCCGCCGGACCAGATGGACACGCTGCGCCGGCACCCGCGCTTCTCGCTCAAGTGCAAGGGCCGGCTCGAAATCGAGATCGGCGGCCAGCGCCGGCTCGTGAAACTGCAGGTGGTCGACGTCTCGAACGAGGGCTTCCAGGCCCATGCGCGCGAAGAACTGCCGCTCAAGGCCTCGGGGCGCGTGGTGGTGCACCTGGGCACGGACGAGCAATCGGTGCTGCAGGTCACGGTGATGCGCGGGCGGCGCTACGACGACTACGGCGCCTACGGTTTCCTGATCACGCAGGCCGACCAACCCTGGCGCGAATGCGTGCACGCGCTGCAGTCGGGGCATACGCACCACGACCTGCTGTCGTGAACGCGGCTCAGCCGCGGCGCAGCGACAACAGCCAGGACGAGGTTGCGCAGCAGGCCACCAGCGCCGCATAGCCGGCGATGCTGCCATCGCGGCCCATGGCCCACAGCGCGCCCAGCAGCGCCAGGCTGCCGGCCGCGCTGGTCAGCAGCCATTCGCCCCACCAGCGCATGCCACCGCCACGGCCCATGCGGCCAGCCAGCGTGGTGCACAGGGCGACGCACAAGGCCGGCAGCACGAAAGCCAGCCCATGCAGCAGCAGATCGACAACACCCATGGGACAGAGAGCGCAAGGCTTGACGCAGGTCAAGCGGCAGGAAGAAGCGCCGGATTTTATAATCGCCGGTTATGGCTGTCTGGGCACTCGGCATCAATCACCACACCGCCCCGCTCGATCTGCGCGGGCGGTTTGCGTTCGCCTTGGACCAGATCGCCCCGACGCTGGCCGGCCTGCGCTCGGCGCTGTCGGGGCCCGAGGCCGCCATCATCTCCACCTGCAACCGCACCGAGATCTACTGCGCGCATGGCGCGGCCGACGCCCAGGCCATCGACCGCACGGTGGACTGGATGGCCCAGGCCGGTGGCGTCGCGCCGGCGCTGTTGCGCTCGCACGCCTACACGCTGCACGACGGCCTGGCCGCGCGCCATGTGTTCCGCGTGGCCAGCGGCCTGGATTCGATGGTGCTGGGCGAGGCCCAGATCCTGGGCCAGATGAAGGACGCCGTGCGCGTGGCCGACCAGGCTGGTGCGCTGGGATCCACGCTGAACCAGCTGTTCCAGCGCTCCTTCGCCGTGGCCAAGGAAGTGCGCACGGCCACCGAGATCGGCGCGCATTCCATCAGCATGGCGGCCGCCGCCGTGCGCCTGGCCTCGCAGCTGTTCGAGGACCTGGGCCAGGTGCGCGTGCTGTTCGTGGGCGCCGGCGAGATGATCGAGCTGGCCGCCACGCACTTCGCGGCCAAGAGCCCCAAGTCCATCGCGATTGCCAACCGCACGCTGGAACGCGGCGAGAAACTGGCCGGCCGCTTCGGCGGCGAGGTCATGCGCCTGGCCGACCTGCCGGCCCGGCTGCACGAGTTCGACGCCATCGTGAGCTGCACCGCGAGCACTCTGCCCATCATCGGCCTGGGTGCCGTGGAGCGCGCGCTCAAGCAGCGCAAGCACCGCCCCATGTTCATGGTCGACCTGGCCGTGCCGCGCGACATCGAGCCCGAGGTCAAGGGCCTGGAGGACGTGTTCCTCTACACCGTGGACGACCTGGCCAGCGTGGTGCAGACCGGCCAGGCGCAGCGCCAGGCCGCGGTGGCGCAGGCCGAGGTCATCATCGACGCCGGCGTGCAGAGCTTCCTGCACTGGATGGGCCAGCGCGATCCCCAGCACGGCGTGGTGCCGCTGATCCGCCAGCTCAACAGCCAGGCCGACGCGTGGCGCCAGGCCGAGCTGACCCGTGCGCGCAAGCAACTGGCGCGCGGCGATGACGTGCATGCCGTGCTCGAGGCGCTGGCCAGGGGCCTCACGCAGAAGATGCTGCACGGCGCCATGGCCGAGCTGCATGCCGGCGACGGCCCGGCGCGCGAGCACGCGGCCGAGACCATTTCGCGCCTGTTCCTGCGCAAAGAACGTTAGCGGCGTCCTGCCTGCGACGGCCCGCCACACCGGGCCTCCCTCCCCTTTTGCGCCTGAACACCGGATCGCCGCCTTGAAACCCTTTCTCCGCCAGCAACTCGAGCGCTATGCGCTGCGCCTGTCCGAGCTCGACTTCCTTCTGTCGCGCCAGGACATCATGGCGGACATGAAGCAATTCATGGCCCTGTCGCGCGAGCATGCCGACGTGGCACAGGTGGCGGGCCGCTACGTGCGCCACCAGCAGCGCTCGTCCGACCTGGCCACCGCCCAGGAGATGCTGGCCGACCCGGACATGGCCGACATGGCGCGCGAGGAGATCGACGGCGCCCAGGCCGAACTGACGGAGCTGGAGAACGAGCTGCAGCGCATGCTGCTGCCCAGGGACCCGGACGACGCGCGCGCGGCCTTCCTCGAAATCCGCGCCGGCACCGGCGGCGACGAATCGGCCCTGTTCGCGGGCGACCTGCTGCGCATGTACACCCGCTACGCCGAGCGCCGCGGCTGGAAGACCGAACTCATCAGCGAATCCGCCAGCGAGCTGGGTGGCTACAAGGAAGTGGTGATGCGCGTGGACGGCGACGACGTCTACGGCCACCTGCGTTTCGAATCCGGCGGCCACCGTGTGCAGCGCGTGCCCGCCACCGAGACGCAGGGCCGCATCCACACCAGCGCCTGCACCATCGCCGTGCTGGCCGAGCCGGACGAGGCCCAGGCCGTGCAGATCAACCCGGCCGAGCTGCGCATCGACACCTACCGCGCCAGCGGCGCCGGCGGCCAGCACATCAACAAGACCGACTCGGCGGTGCGCATCACCCACTTGCCCACGGGCATCGTGGCCGAATGCCAGGATGACCGCTCGCAGCACCGCAACAAGGCGAAGGCCCTGCAGGTGCTGCTCGCGCGCATCCAGGAGAAGGAGCGCAGCGAGCGCGCCGCCAAGGACGCGGCCGAGCGCAAGGGCCTGATCGGCAGCGGCGACCGCAGCGACCGCATCCGAACCTACAACTTCCCGCAGGGCCGCTTGACCGACCACCGCATCAACCTCACGCTCTACAAGCTGTCCTTCATCATGGAAGGCGACCTGGAAGAAGTCGTGCAGGCACTGCGCGCCGCGCGCGAGGCCGAGCAACTGGCCGAGCTGGAAGTCGGCGCCGCGTGAGCGCCGTGCCGGGCCACCCCAGGCAAGCGAACTCCGAAGAAAGCAGAAGGAATGGCCATGCGCATCGCTGAGCTTCTGGCGGCGGCTGCCACGCGCGGCCTGGACCGGCTGGATGCCCAGCTGCTGCTGCTGCACGCGCTGGGCCACGACGCCAACGACCGGGCCTGGCTGCTGGCGCACGACCAGGACCCGTTGGCGCCCGATGTGTTGCAGCGCTTCGACGCCCACACCGCGCGCCGGCTTGCCGGCGAGCCCGTGGCCTACCTGCTCGGCCACAAGGAGTTTTTCGGCCTGCCACTGCAGGTCGATGCCCGCGTGCTGGTGCCGCGGCCCGACACCGAGACGCTGGTGGAATGGGCGCTCGAGCACCTGCCCGCGGGTGGCAGCGTCGTCGACCTGGGCACGGGCAGCGGCGCCATCGCGCTGGCCCTGGCCCATGCCCGGCCCGACGCCCTGGTGGCGGCCGTGGACCGCAGTGCCGACGCGCTGGCCGTGGCCAGCGCCAATGCCCGGCAACTGAACCTGCGCGTGCAGTTCATGCAGGGCGACTGGTTGCACGGCGTGGACGGGCCCTACGACCTGATCGTCTCCAACCCGCCCTACATCGCCGAAGAAGACCCGCACCTGGCGGCGCTTGTGCACGAGCCGCTTGCTGCCCTGGCCGCCGGTGCCGACGGGCTGGACGACCTGCGCACGATCACCGCCGACGCGGGAGCGCACCTGAGCCCTGGCGGCTGGCTGCTGCTGGAACACGGACACGACCAGGCCGACGCCGTCTGCGCCTTGCTGCGCGCCCAGGGCTTCGTCCAGGTGGGCAGCCGCATGGATCTGGCGGGCATCGCGCGCTGCTCCGGCGGGCAGTGGCCGATCACGGGATAATTGCGGCCATTTCCGTCTGGAGGTTCCCCCCATGAGCGACACCCAACAACGCATTGCCGACCTGGTCAAGTCCAACGACATCCTGCTGTTCATGAAGGGCAGCGCGAGCTTTCCCATGTGCGGCTTCTCGGGCCGCGCCATCCAGGTCCTGAAGGCCTGCGGCGTCGACCCCAAGAACGTCAAGACTGTCAACGTGCTGGACGACGATGCCATCCGCCAGGGCATCAAGGAATTCAGCAACTGGCCCACCATCCCCCAGCTGTACGTGAAGGGCGAGTTCGTCGGCGGCTCGGACATCATGATGGAGATGTACGAATCCGGCGAACTGCGCCAGCTGCTGGGCGCCACGCCGGCCTGACGGTTGCGGCCGCCCGACAGCGGGCGGCGCGCCGCTGGTGGGCTGGCACGGCTTATGCTGAAATGGTTTCGTCACTCTCGTCACTTTCACGAGGAGCTTCGATGGAATCGCGCAGCACCGCCTTGACGGCCACCCCGATCCACCTGCCTGTGGCCAGCATGCGCAGCGTCTACCAGACGCAGGATGTGGAGCGCAGGTTGGCCAAGCTGCAGTCCAAGGACCAGGACCACCTGCGCAGCACGTACGAGCGCATGCTCGAGCGAGGCCCCGAGCGCTTCCAGGTCAAGCCGTCCGGCATCCCCGAGATGGCCACGCTCTACCAGACGCTGCCCAACTTCACCGAAGCGCTGGACGACGTGCGCCGCCACGTGGCCCTGAGCCACAACAGCCCCGACGGCCTGGAAGTCACGCCCATGCTGTTGCTGGGCCCGCCCGGCATCGGCAAGACCCACTTCGCGCGCAAGCTGGCCGAGTTGCTGGGCACGGGCATGAGCCTCCTGCCCATGAGCTCCATGACCGCCGGCTGGTTGCTGTCGGGCGCCTCCTCGCAATGGAAGGGCGCCAAGCCCGGCAAGGTGTTCGAGGCGCTTGTCGATGGCCAGTACGCCAACCCGGTGCTGGTCGTGGACGAGATCGACAAGGCCGGCACCGATGCCCAGTACGACCCCCTCGGCGCGCTGTATAGCCTGCTGGAGCACGACACGGCGCAGAACTTCGTCGACGAGTTCGCCGAGGTGGCGATCGACGCCAGCCAGGTGATCTGGATCACGACGGCCAACGACGAGCGCGCCATCCCCGAGCCCATCCTGAACCGCATGAACGTGTTCAGCATTCCGGCGCCCACGCCCGAGCAGGCGCGCCAGATCGCCGGCCAGCTCTATGGGGCCATCCGTGGCGAGCATGGCTGGGGGCCGCAATTCCAGCCCGACGCCCAGGCCGATGTGCTGGATGCGCTGGCCGAGATGGCGCCGCGCGAGATGCGCCGCGCCCTCATGACCGGCTTTGGCAACGCCAGGCTCGACGGCCGCGACCACGTGCGCGTGGACGACCTGCCGCGCCCGGCCGCCGCCAAGAGCCGCATAGGGTTCGTCCACTGAGCCTGTCCACCAGCCTCCTGCTTGTGTTCGCGCTGATCGTGACCAGCGCGTTCTTTTCCGTGGCCGAGATTTCGCTCGCGGCATCGCGTCGGCTGCGCCTGCGCCAGCTGGCCGACGAGGGCGATGCGCGGGCCGCGCTGGTCATGAAGGTGCAGGAGCAGCCCGGTCACTACTTCACCGTGGTGCAGATCGGCCAGAACGCGGTCGCCATCCTGGGCGGCATCGTCGGCGAGGGTGCGCTGAGCCCCTTGTTCACCGACCTGTGGCGCTGGCTGGACCTGGACGACGCGCAGGCGCGCACCGCGGGCTTCCTGCTGTCGTTCCTGGTCACGACCTCGCTGTTCATCCTGTTTGCCGACCTGTTCCCCAAGCGCCTGGGCATGACCCAACCCGAAGCCCTGGCCATGCGCGTGGTGCGGCCCATGCAGACCTGCATGTCGCTGTTCAAGCCCCTGGTCTGGGTCTACAGCCGAACGGCCGACGCCCTGTTCAAGCTGTTCGACCTGCCGACGCAGCGCGACGACCGCATCACGTCGGAGGACATCCTGGCGATGGCAGAGGCCGGAGCCCGCTCCGGCGCACTGGCCGCGCGCGAGCAGCAGGTGATCGCCAACGTGTTCGAGCTGGACACGCGCACGGTGTCCTCGGCCATGACGCAACGCGACCGCATCGCCTTCTTCCGCCGCGACGAGCCCGATGCCGTGATCCGGCTGCGCATCGCGGCAGAGCCGTTCTCGACCTACCCGGTCTGCGACGGCGAGATCGACCGCGTGGTCGGCTACGTGGACGCCAAAGACCTTTTCCAACGCGTGCTGAACAACCAGTCGATCTCGCTGATGGACGACGCACTCGTGCGCAAGGTGCTCGTGGTGCCGGACCGGCTGACCTTGACCGAGGTGCTGGACCAGTTCCGCCTGGTGCACGAGGACTTCGCGGTCATCGTCAACGAGTACAGCCTCGTCGTCGGCGTCGTCACGCTGAACGACGTCATGAGCACGGTGATGGGCGAGCTGGTGTCCTACCCGCTGGACGAGGAGCAGATCGTCAAGCGCGACGAGAACTCCTGGCTCATCGACGGCGCCACGCCTGTGCAGGACGTGCAGCGCGCGCTGCTGCTGGAGGAGATGCCGCATGCCGAGGAATACGAGACGCTGGCCGGCTTCATGATGGTGATGCTGCGCCGGGTGCCGCGGCGCACCGACACGGTGAGCTGGGGTGGCTTTCGCTTCGAGGTGCTGGACGTGGACAGCTTCCGCATCGACCAGGTGATGGTCTCGCGCATCACGCCCGCGGCCGGGCCGGTCGTGCCGGCTGCGGCTACGCCGCGCTGAACTCCCAGCGCCGGCGCGCCGCCAGCACCGCGTTCGGATAAGGTGCCTGCCCGCGCGAGCCGTTGTAGCGGCCCAGGCCCAGGAAGAGGTCGCCGCGCTCGCGGTCCAGGTAGTGGCGCAGGATCACGCAGCCGAAGCGCAGGTTGGTCTGCATATGGAACAGCCGGCTCGCGTCGCCATCGGCCAACACCCGCGTCCAGAACGGCATGACCTGCGTGTAGCCTCGCGCGCCGGCCACGCTGATGGCAAAGCGGCGGAAATTGCTCTCGACCTCGATCAGCCCCAGCACCAGGGCCGTGTCGAGGCCGGCGCGCCGGCTCTCGTACCAGACCGTGTCGAGGAACTCGCGCCGCTCGCCCCACTCGGGCTTGCGCCGCAGCAGCAGCGGGCTGGCCGCACCAAGCCAGCGCAGGTAGGCCATGCGTGCATCGGTGCTGTGGAACTCGGGAACCGGCGGCGCGGCCTGCGCCACCGCGGCGCTCAGCGCGCTGCGGACCGAATCGACCAGCGGTTCCTCGACCTGGCCGCCGGCATGCGCCAGGGTGCTGCTTCCCAGCAAGCCAACGCCGGCAAGGCCGCCCAGCAGCCCGCGGCGCGAAAGACCCAGCGATTGATGAGATGCAACAGGCTTCAACTCAGGCGGCTGCAGGAGAAAGGCGCGATTTTACGAACGCGCCAATCTCTGCGGAAGCCACGCGCGTTGCGGACGCGTCACGCCGGTGCTGGTACTCGACCTGGCCATCCTTGAGTGCCTTGTCGCCGATCACCACGCGGTGCGGCACGCCGATCAGCTCCCAGTCGGCGAACATCGCGCCGGGGCGCTCGCCACGGTCGTCCAGGATCACGTCGATGCCCGCGGCCAGCAGTTCCTGGTACAGGGCTTCGGCGGCTTCCTTGACGGCGGGGCTGCGGTCCGGGCTGATCGGGCAGACCGCCACCGTGAACGGCGCGATCGCGTCGGGCCAGATGATGCCGCGCGCATCGTGGTTCTGCTCGATGGCCGCCGCCGGCAGGCGCGTGATGCCGATGCCGTAGCAGCCCATCTCCAGGAACTGCGGCTTGCCGTCTTCGGCCAGGAACGTCGCGTTCATGGCGCGGCTGTACTTGGTGCCCAGGTAGAACACGTGGCCCACCTCGATGCCGCGCTCGATGGCCAGCGCGCCCTTGCCGTCCGGCGACGGATCGCCGGCCACCACGTTGCGCAGGTCGGCCACGAGGTCGGGCTCGGGCAGGTCGCGGCCCCAGTTCACGCCGGTCATGTGGAAGTCGGGCGCGTTGGCGCCGCAGATCCAGTCGTGCAGCACGGCCACCTCGCGGTCGGCCACCACGGTCACCGGCTTGCGCATGCCGACCGGGCCCAGGTAGCCCGGCTGGCAGCCGAAATGCGCGTCGATCTCGGCCAGCGTGGCAAAGCGGAAACCCTGCTCCATGCCCGCCAGCTTTCCGACCTTGACCTCGTTCATGCCGTGGTCGCCGCGCAGCAGCAACAGCCAGACGCGCACCACGGTGGCGCCATCGGCGCCGGCGGTCTCGGTGGCCAGCACCAGCGACTTGACGGTCGTGGCCAGCGGCACGCCCAGGAACTCCGCCACGTCCGCGCAGGTCGCCTTGCCGGGCGTGGGCGTCTTGGCCATGGCCTGGGTCGCGGCAACGCGGGCCTGCGTCGGTGCCAGCGCCTCGGCCTTCTCCATGTTGGCGGCGTACTCGCTGTCCGGGCAGTAGACGATGGCGTCCTCGCCGGTCGCGGCGATCACCTGGAATTCTTCGGACATATCGCCGCCGATGGCGCCGCTGTCTGCCGCCACCGCGCGGTAGCGCAGGCCAAAACGGTCGAAGATGCGGCGGTAGGCCTGCGCCATGACCTGGTAGCTCAGCTTGGCGGACGGCTGGTCGCGGTCGAAGCTGTAGGCGTCCTTCATCGTGAACTCGCGTCCGCGCATGAGGCCGAAGCGCGGACGGCGCTCGTCGCGGAACTTGGTCTGGATCTGGTAGAAGTTCTTGGGCAACTGCTTGTAGCTGCGCAGCTCCTGGCGCGCGATGTCGGTCACCACCTCTTCACTGGTCGGCTGCACCACGAAGTTGCGTTCATGCCGGTCCTGGATGCGCAGCAGCTCCGGCCCCATCTTCTCGAAGCGGCCGGTTTCCTGCCACAGCTCGGCGGGCTGGACCACGGGCATGGTCATCTCGACGGCGCCGGCGCGGTTCATCTCCTCGCGCACGATGGCCTCGACCTTGCGGATCACACGCAGGCCCATGGGCATGTAGGTGTAGATGCCCGCGCCGAGCTTCTTGACCATGCCGGCGCGGGTCATCAGCTGGTGGCTGACGACCTCGGCATCGGCAGGCGCTTCCTTGAGTGTGGAGATCAGGAACTGGGACGCTTTCATGTCGGCGGGGGTGTACAGGGAAGACCCGAAACCGTCGCGGGCAGGTCGCCGCTTGATACACAGGGCACGCTGTGCATAATGGTTTCAGTTAAAAAATTGGGGTTTGATTATGCTTGACCGGGAAGGCTTCAGGCCCAACGTCGGCATCGTCCTGCTCAACCAGAAGAACCAGGTGTTCTGGGGCAAGCGCATTCGCACCCACTCATGGCAGTTCCCTCAAGGGGGCATTGACCGGGGCGAGTCGCCAGAGCAGGCCATGTTCCGTGAACTTCACGAAGAAGTGGGTTTGCGTCCGGAGCATGTGCGGGTCGTTGCGCGCACGCGCGACTGGTTGCGCTACGAGGTGCCGGACCGCTTCATCCGCCGCGATGCGCGCGGCCATTACAAGGGACAAAAGCAGATCTGGTATCTGCTGCAGCTGGTGGGCCACGACTGGGACTTGAACCTGCGTGCGACCAACCACCCGGAGTTCGACGCCTGGCGCTGGAACGACTACTGGGTTCCGCTGGATGTGGTGGTGGAGTTCAAACGCGGCGTCTATGAAATGGCGCTGACAGAATTGGCGCGCTACCTGCCCCGCCACGACCACCGCAACCGCTACCTGCGCTCCAGCATGCGCGCGCGCGAAGGCGAGATGCAGGACATGCGCCGCGACACGCCGGCGCAGCAGTTCGAGCTGCCGCCGGGCGGCAGTTTCGAACCCGACCCCCAAACCAACGAGCGGCTTGGTGCCGCTCCACACAACAACCATGTTTCTTCGTAGTGGCCGCCTGTCGGCCTGGCTCGCGGTCGGCATCCTGGGCGCGGCATCGGCACTGGCTCAGCAGAACAACAACGTTCCGGACGAACCCGCATGGGTCGAGAACGATGTGCCTGCGCCGCCGGCGTTCGATCTGGGCAAGCTCGTGGACGTGACCGTCGATGCACAGGGCGGGCTGCGCTACGGAATCGACCCGTCGACGCTGCAGATCGGCAAGGATGGCGTGGTGCGCTATGTGATGGTGGCGCGCAGCAGCAGCGGCGCCATGACGGCCATGTACGAGGGCGTGCGCTGCAGCACCGGCGAGTACAAGCTCTATGCGCGCTACAACGTCGACAAATGGACAGCAGTCGGCACGCCGGAATGGAAGTCGCTCTGGGAGTCCACGCGCATCAAGCATCCGCTGGCCTTCGCACGCCAGGGGGGCTGCGACAGCCGCGCCGCACCCAGCTCCACCCGCGAGATCGTTCGGCGACTGAAGTCTCCGGGCGAGACCGTCTACCCTTCGTGATTCAGCGGCTCAGCACCAGGTTGTCGCGGTGGACCATCTCGTGCTCGGCCGTGTAGCCGAGCAAGGCCTCGAACTCGCTGGACGGCTTGCGGCATAGCAGTCTGGCCTCGGCGCTGGCGTAGTTCGCCAGCCCGCGGGCGATGGTCTGGCCCTGGCTGTCGCGGATGGCGATCACGTCGCCACGCGAGAACTCGCCCTCCACCGCGGTCATGCCGATGGGCAGCAGGCTCTTTCCCTCGCCGCGCAGCTTGCGCGCCGCACCGTCATCGACCACCACGGCGCCGCGCAGCTGCAGGTGGTCGGCCATCCACTGCTTGCGCGCCTGCATCTTCTGCGTCTGCGCCACCAGCAAGGTGCCGATCGCTTCGCCCCGCGCCAGACGCAGCAGCACATCGGGCTCGCGGCCCCAGGCGATCACGGTCGACGCGCCGGAGCCCGCCGCGCGTTTGGCGGCGAGGATCTTCGTGATCATGCCGCCGCGGCCGATGCTGGAGCCGGCGCCGCCAGCCATGGCCTCGAGCTCCGTATCGCCAGCCTGCGCCTCGTCGATGAAGCGCGCGGCCGGGTCCTTGCGCGGATCGGCCGAATACAGGCCACGCTGGTCGGTCAGGATCACGAGCACGTCGGCCTCGACGAGGTTCGCGACCAGGGCACCCAGGGTGTCGTTGTCGCCGAACTTGATCTCGTCGTTGACCACGGTGTCGTTCTCGTTGATCACCGGCACCACGCCGTGCTGCAGAAGCGTGAGCAGCGTCGAGCGCGCATTCAGGTAGCGCTCGCGGTCGGCCAGGTCGGCATGCGTGAGCAGAACCTGGGCGCTGCCCAGCCCGTTCTCGCGCAGCTTGCTTTCGTACATCTGCGCCAGGCCCATCTGCCCGACGGCGGCCGCAGCCTGCAGTTCGTGCACTTCGCGTGGGCGCGTGGTCCAGCCCAGGCGCTTCATGCCCTCGGCAATCGCACCACTGGACACCATGACCA
This sequence comes from Pseudorhodoferax sp. Leaf274, assembly GCF_001422445.1. Taxonomy (GTDB): domain Bacteria; phylum Pseudomonadota; class Gammaproteobacteria; order Burkholderiales; family Burkholderiaceae_C; genus Pseudorhodoferax. The sequence continues at coordinate 55,329 of NZ_LMNA01000012.1, read as the reverse complement.
GTTCGCGCCCGCGCATCCCATCGCCGCGCACCAGGGCTGCCAGCTGGCGCGACCACTCGCCGATGGCCGTCTCGTCCAGGCCCCGCCCCTCGTTGGTCACCAGGCTGGAGCCGACCTTGACGACGATGCGCCGCGCGTCGCGCAAAAGGGTCGAGTTGGCAGGTGTCGTCATGGCAGCAAGATCAGGAATCGGAAGACTCGGAAAAGCGCGGATCGACCTCGACAGGCTGGTTCTCGGCCGACTTCTCTGCATGGATGTGCTGGAACACGGACTGCACCAGCGTTTCGCAGCCCTCGCGCGTGAGCGCAGAGATCTCGAACACCGGGCCCTTGAAGCGCAGCCGGCGCACGAAGTCCTTCACCTTGGCGCCGCGCTCCTCGGCCGGCACCATGTCCAGCTTGTTGAGCACCAGCCAGCGTGGCTTGCCGTGCAGCGTGGCGTCGTACTTCTTGAGCTCGTTGACGATGGCACGCGCCTGCACGACCGGGTCCACGCTCTCGTCGAAAGGGGCCATGTCGATGACGTGCAGCAGCAGCCGCGTGCGCTGCAGGTGGCGCAGGAACAGGTGGCCCAGCCCGGCACCATCCGAAGCGCCTTCGATCAGCCCGGGCAGGTCGGCGACCACGAAGCTTTGCTCTGGGCCGACGCGCACCACACCCAGGTTGGGATGCAGCGTCGTGAAGGGGTAGTCGGCGATGCGCGGCCGTGCGTTCGACACCGCCGTGATCAACGTGGACTTGCCTGCGTTCGGCATGCCCAGCAGGCCGACATCGGCGAGGACCTTGAGCTCCAGCTTCAGGGCCTTCTTCTCGCCAGGCCAACCGGGCGTCTTCTGGCGCGGCGCGCGGTTGATCGCGCTCTTGAAGCGCATGTTGCCGAACCCGCCGTCGCCGCCCTTGGCGATGGTGATGACCTCGCCCGGCACCAGCAGCTCGAACAACTGCTCGCCGGTCTCGGCGTCGCTGATGATGGTGCCCACCGGCATGCGCAGCGTGATGTCGGCGCCGGCAGCGCCGAACATGTCCGAGCCCATGCCGTGCTCGCCACGCTTGGCTTCGTGGCGCCGCGTGTAGCGGTAGTCCACCAGGGTGTTGAGGTTCGGATCGGCCACCGCATAGACGTGGCCGCCGCGGCCACCGTCGCCACCGTTGGGGCCGCCGAACTCCTTGTACTTCTCGTGGCGGAACGAAACACAGCCGTTGCCACCGTCGCCCGATGCGACATCGATCGTGGCTTCATCGACAAATTTCATGCTCCACCTCGCAAGTTAAAGAGACCAAAACGACAAAGCCCCGACAAGCGGGGCTTGGTTCCGGAGGACCGAAGTCCTCAGGCTGCCGGCGTGATGAAGACCGTGTGCTTGTTCATCGAACCCTTGACGGCGAACGACACGTGGCCGTCGACCAGGGCGAACAAGGTGTGGTCCTTGCCGACGCCGACGTTGCCGCCAGCATGGAAACGCGTGCCGCGCTGGCGCACGATGATGGAACCGGCGCTGACCAGCTCACCACCGAAGGCCTTCACGCCCAGCATCTTGGGCTTGGAATCGCGCCCGTTGCGTGTAGAGCCGCCGCCTTTTTTCTGTGCCATGACCTATTCCCTTAACCGGCGATCGCGCCGATTTGCAGTTCGGTGAACTGCTGGCGATGGCCTTGACGTTTCTGATAGTGCTTGCGACGGCGCATCTTGAAGATGTGGACCTTGTCGTGCTTGCCATGCGCCACGACGGTTGCCGTGACGGTTGCGCCGGATACCAAGGGCGTGCCCACCTTGATCTCGCTGCCGTTGCCAACGGCGAGAACCTGGTCGATCACGATCTCTTGGCCTACATCCGCAGCAATCTGTTCTACTTTAATTTTTTCGCCGGAAGCAACGCGATACTGCTTGCCACCGGTTTTTATGACCGCGTACATGTGAAACCTCTGTTGAGCCCTCTACCTAAGCTCTAGAGGGTGAGCCTTCGGCGGACGAATTTCCGCGAAGCCCGCGAGTATAGCAGTTCGGGACAGCAGACAAGCCCTGCAGGGCGCCGGCCGGGGCCGAGCCGGGACCGGGTTCCTATAATCCGCCGCAATTACCCTGGGTCACACCTTTGTCCGTCCACACCTCCAGCACCGCAGAGGCGGTCGCGCTGATCGCCGATGACATGCGCGAAGTCGATCGACTGATCGCCAAGCGCCTCTCTTCCGATGTGCCCCTTGTCGGCCAGGTTGCGCAGTACATCATCTCCGCAGGCGGCAAGCGGTTGCGCCCTGCCCTGCTGCTGCTGATGTGCGGCGCCCTCGGCCAGCGCTCGCCTCAGCGCTTCACGCTGGCGGCGGTGGTGGAGTTCATCCACACCGCCACCTTGCTGCACGACGACGTGGTCGACGACTCGACGCTGCGGCGCGGCCGCGCCACGGCCAACGAGGCATTCGGCAACCCGGCCAGCGTTCTGGTGGGCGATTTCCTGTACTCGCGCGCCTTCCAGATGATGGTAGAGGTCGAGGACATGCGCATCATGCAGACCCTGGCCGAGGCGACCAACGTGATCGCCGAAGGCGAGGTGATGCAACTCGTGAACATGCACGACGCCTCGCTGGACGAAGATGGCTACCTGCGGGTGATCCGCTCCAAGACCGCCAAGCTGTTCGAGGCCAGCGCCCGCATCGCCGCCATCCTGGCTGGCAGCACGCCGGAGATCGAGCGCGCCTGCGCCGATTACGGGCAGGCGCTCGGCACGGCCTTCCAGGTCATCGACGACGTGCTGGACTATGACGGCACACCGGCCGAAATGGGCAAGAACCTCGGCGATGACCTGCGAGAAGGCAAGTGCACGCTGCCCTTGATCGCCGCCATGCGGCGCGGCACGCCGGCCCAGCGCGACACCATCCGTGTCGCCATCGAGAACGGTGCTGTCGACAACATCGACGAAATCATTGCCATCGTGCGCGAAACGGGCGCATTGGAAGTCACCCGAGAAGCCGCGGCGGCAGAGGCGCAGCGCGCGATCAAGGCCATCTCCCAGCTGTCGCAAAATACCAACACAGAAGCTTTGCTACAATTAGCGGCTCAGCTGTTGCAGCGCCGGTCGTAAGACGCGGGTTGCAAATCGGGGTGTAGCTTAGCCTGGTAGAGCGCTACGTTCGGGACGTAGAGGCCGGAGGTTCGAATCCTCTCACCCCGACCAGCCAAGTCATTGTCATGAACAGTAGAGGCCGCGCAAGCGGCCTTTGTTGTTTCTGGCGCTGCTCGGTTTCTGGCGCCGCTCAACGCCACAGTTCAGCCATGGCTGCGCTGAACGCCGAACCCAGCTGCGGCCCCAGCGGCGCGGTCGACGCGTTGCCCACCACCCTGCCCTGCGACACGACCGCCTGCCCCGCGACAAACACGTCACACAGGCGCGGCGAGGGCGACGAGAACACCATGGCGTCCAGCACATGGTCGGGCGGGATGCCCAACAGGGCCGGCGACTGGCCGTCCAGCACCACGAAGTCGGCCCGGTGGCCGGACTGGATGGCGCCGATGCGTTGGCCGGTCGCGGCGCGGCCGCCGGCGATCGCCGCCTCGAACAAGGCCGCGGCCGTGCTGTCGCGACCTGCAGCGCTCGCCGCCACGTTGCGCTGTCGCAGCAGGGCGCGCTGCGTGTATTCCAGCAGGCGCAGCTCGGTCGTCCACTGGCGCGAGACTTGGCTGTCCGAACCGACCGCCCAGCGACCGCCCAGCGCCATGTAGCCCGGCAGGTCGAACACGCCATCGCCCAGATCGGCCTCGGTGCTGGGGCACAGCACGACCGACGCACCGGCCTTGCGCACGCCTTGCAGCTCCGCCTGGGTGGCGTGCGTCGCATGCACCAGGTTCCAGCGCGCATCCATGGCGGCGTGCTGCAACAGCCATTCCACCGGACGCAGGCCGGTGTGGGCGATGCAGTCCTCCACCTCCTGCGTCTGCTCGGCCGCGTGGATGTGCACGGGCAGCGACACCTTGCGCGCATGCGCAGCCACCTCCTGCAGGGCCACGCCGTCGACGGCGCGCAGCGAATGCACGGCCACGCCCGCGCCCAGCAAGGCGCCGGGGCTCGTCTTGTGGGTCTCCGGATCCACGGCCAGGCGCGCCACGGCTTCCACCGTGCGCAGCACGCTGTCCGGCGTGGAGGCGAAGCGGCGCTGCGCCTCGCCCAGCGCGTCTGCGCCGAAGCCGGCACGCATGTACAGCGTGGGCAGCAGCGTGAGGCCGATGCCCACGCGCTGCGCCGCGCGCACGAGCGCCATGGCCATCTCCAGCGGCGCGCCTGGCGGCTCGCCATCGGGCGCGCCGTGCAGGTAGTGGAACTCGCAGACCTGCGTGTAGCCGCCTTGCAGCAGCTCGGCATACAGCAGGCTGGCCACGGCCTCGAGCTGCTCGGGCGTGATGCGCCGCGCCACGCTGTACATGCGCTCGCGCCAGGTCCAGAAGTCGTCCACCCCGGCGGCCGTGCCCTGGCGCCGACGCTCCGTCAGCCCGGCCATGGCCCGCTGGAACGCGTGGCTGTGCGCGTTGACCATGCCGGGCAGGACGGGGCCGCCCAGCCGCACCGCGCCGCGCTGCTGCTCCGCACTGGCATGGGGCAGCACGTTGAGCCAGCAACCATCGGCCGCCACCGTCAACACCACATCGCGCGCCCAGGTCCCCTGGATCCATGCGCGGCCCGCCAGGAACCGCTTCACCTCGTGCGTCATGCGCCTGTCCCTTTGCTCAGGTTTTGCGCATTCTGCATCCGGCCCATGCGAGAAAGGCCCCGGCGCCTTGCAGCACCGGGGCCTTCCTGATCCAGGTCAACGACTCAGGTGCCGACCTTGCCGCCGTCGTCCTTCCAGACCACGACCGTGGCCGGCCGCGGGCGGCCGCCGGCGCCGTTGTCGGGCCAGCGCGAGAAGGCCAGCGGATCGACCGTGGGGTCGACCGACGGCTTGCGCGGATGGCTGCCGTACTCGCCCGGGTGCTGCACATTGATGAACACGTACTTCTGGTCCGGCGTCCAGGTGATGCCCGTGATCTCGCAGCCGGAGGGGCCGACCAGAAAGCGGCGGATCTCCTTGGTCACGGGATCGGCCACCAGCATCTGGTTGTTGCCCATGCCGGCGTAGTTGCCCACGTTGGAGAAGTTGCCGTCGGTCTGGATCCACAGCCGGCCGTCGGCGTCGAAGGCCAGGCCGTCGGGGCTGTTGAACAGGTTGTTCGCGTTGATGTTGCTGGAGCCGGCCTGCAGCCCGCCGGCCGTGTGCGCCGGGTTGCCGGCCAGCACGAACAGGTCCCACTCGAAGCTCAGCGCGGCGGCGTCCTTGCCGGTCTCGCGCCAGCGGATGATCTGGCCGTAGATGTTGCTGGTGCGCGGGTTGGCCTCGTCCACCGTGCCGCGGCTGCTGTTGTTGGTCAGCGTGAGGTAGGCCTCGCCCGTGTCCGGGTGCACGGTGACCCATTCCGGGCGGTCCATCTTGGTCGCGCCCACGTCGTCGGCGGCCAGGCGGGTGTTGACCAGGATGCCGCCCAGGTCACCGTACTTGGCGCCCAGCGTGCTGCCGCCGGCGATGGGCGTGGAAGGCACCAGCGCGATCCACTCGCCCGTGCCCATCATGTCGCCGATGGTGGCGCCCGCGCCGAACTTGGCCACGTACAGCGTGCCCCACTCCAGCAGGTTCGCATTGCCGCGCGCGTTGGCGGCGTCGTACTTGCCGTCGGAGACGAACTTGTAGACGTAGTCGTTGGCCTGGTCGTCGCCCATGTAGACCACCACGCGCTTGTCGGCGGCCAGCGTCTGGGCGGCGTTCTCGTGCTTGATGCGGCCCAGCGCCGTGCGCTTCTTGGGCGTGGACGATGCGTCGAACGGGTCGATCTCGACGATCCAGCCCAGGCGGTTGGCCTCGTTCGGCTCCTTCGCGTAGTCGAAGCGGTCGTCCTCCTCGTGCCAGCGGTAACCCGAACCACTTGCCGACAGGCCGTAGCGGCGCATGTTGGCATTGCGCGTGTCGGTGGCGCCCACGGTGCCGAAGTAGCCGTTGAAGTTCTCCTCGCAGGTGAGGTAGGTGCCCCACATGGTGTAGCCGTTGCCGCAGTTGTTGACCGTGCCCAGCGACATCTCGCCGGCCGGGTCGGCACTGGTGCGCACCAGCGCATGGCCACGCACGGGGCCGGTCAGCTGCATCGGCGTGTTCATGTGGATGCGGCGGTTGTACTGCGATGGGATCACCACCTGCCAGTTGCCGCCCACCAGGCGCACATGGGCGACGGACACGCCGTGCGCGTTCTGCGCCTTGCGCACCTGCTCCAGCGACCACGGCGTCGCGCCGGACTGCTCGGCCGCGGTGTAGAAGAACTCGGGGTTGATGTACTCGTGGTTCATCACGAGCAGGCCTTCGGTGCTGCTGTCGTTGCCCAGCGGGAAGAAGTGCATGCCGTCGTGGTTGTCGCCGAACTGCAGCGCCTGGTCGGCGGCCGTGTTCGTGGCGTCCGGCTTCCAGGCCGGCGAGTTGGCGAACAGCGGATCGCCCCAGCGGCAGAACACCGCGTGCTTGTAGCCGGCCGGCACGACGATCTCATCGCCGGTGGAAGCGGCCACGGCGGCGAAGCCCAGCATCACCTCGTCGTCGCCGTTGTCGTCGCCGCCACCGCATGCGGTCAGGCCGGCGCCGAAGAAGCCCACGGCCCCCATGGCCAGGCCGGTCTTCAGGAAGCCACGGCGCGAGCGCACCTGCTCGACGAGTTCGTTGAAGTGCGCGTTGGCACTCGTGTTGGTGGGGATGTCTTCTTGGTCGATAGCGCTCATCGGGGTGCGGTGTCCTGTGGATGGAATGAGGAACAAGACGCTTCCCGCCATGCTTTGTGCATGGTGTATTTCGCTGGCGTGGACTGGCTTGCGGCCGCGATGGTCGAAAGCGCAGATGACAACGGCGTGAAGCCCACATGACCTGCGGGCCTGTTCGCGCGGCACGCGCTCGCCCTGCGACGACCCGCAGCGCCAAGTGCCCAGCGGCGCTGCGCCGTTGCGGCCGCCCTGCAGGCGGATGGCCGAGAAGGGAAGCTGCGCCGCCCGTTCAGGCGTAGAAGGCCGGGATGTGGGGCCGGCCCTCCACCGTGCTGGCCGACACGCCCTGCAGCTCGGCCGCCACCATCTTGCCCAGCATCTCCAGCTGGCTGCGCTCCCAGGCACTGAGCCGGCGCGGCCTGCGGTCCACCAGGCACAGCGTGCCGACCGACTCGCCGTTGTCCATCACGAGCGGGCAGCCGGCATAAAAGCGCACCCAGGGATCGCCCAGCACCGACGGGTTGTCGGCAAAGCGTGCATCGGCACGCGCGTCTTGGATCTCGAAGATGCCCGGCTCCAGGATGGCGTGCCCGCAGAAGCTCTCTTCGCGCGGGCTCTCGCCGGGCGCCATGCCCACACAGGACTTGAACCACTGGCGGTTGCTGTCCACCAGGCTCACCAGCGCGATCGGCACCTTGAATTCCGACGCGGCATAGGCCGTGATCAGGTCGAAGCGCGCCTCGGGCTCGGTGTCGAGGATCAGCAGCCCGCGCAACGTGGCGATGCGCTGGGCTTCGGTGACAGGAAGTGCGGGCGCTCGCATGGCGGACTCCTGGTCGGTGGGAAAGGACGGACGGGCGGATTATTGCAGCGCACCCCACCTACACTGGCCGCATCCGCCGCCTGCCGCCCGCCCCATGACGCCCTCGGAATCCGTCTCCAGCGCCGCCGATCCCACCCGGGTCCGCCGCTTCCACCAGGTGTTGCTGTGGCCGCTGCGGCTCATGCCGCTGCCTGCATCGGCCGGCGCCAAGCCATGGGAGCTGCTGGCCGGCTCGCCCTGGCACGAGGAGGTGGACGAGTACACGGGCGACACCTGCCGCTTCCACGAACGGCACTACAACGAGTTCGTCACCTTCCTGCCCTACGTGCAGCGCTTCCTGTATGGCGAAGGCCGCCACGGCCGCACGGGCGGCGCCACCCGGCACGGCTCGCCGATGCGCGTGTTCCGGCGCCACGACATCGCGGCCGTGCGCCTCACGCCGCGGCCGGGCGACGCGCCCATCGTGCTGTCCATCGTCCATGCCGACCTGTACTTCTTCCTGGACGTGGACCTGGTCCTGTTCAATTTGGAGGTCAGTGGGGACGACCTGTCGCTCGAGCAGGCCCAGGAACTGCTGTACCGCTTCGGCCGCGGCTATCCGCCGGGCTGGGACGCCCACGGCCACCCGCTGCACTGCCTGGCCGATGCCGAATGGCTCGACGCCCAGGGCCAGGTGCTGGTCCGCTCCGACGCCCACCAGCGCGACGCCTTCCTCGAACACGTGGCCGAGCACCGCGCGCCGCGCATCGCCACCCATTGGGCCGCCATGCTGGAGCCGCTGGTGCCCGACTACTCCGACCAGAGCGGCGCGCTGCGCTACCGCCAGATCGAGTACTACCGCATGCCGCTCATGGCCTACCTCGCGCTGAACGACCCGCGCGCGCTCTCGCGCGCCGACTTCGTGCGCCTGGGCCTTGTCACCGGTTCGGGCGACAAGCGCGCCCTGCCCTTCGCCGACGACCACCTCGCCGACTTCGAGCAGCGCTTCTGCTACGACCGCTTCTGGGGTGCGGGCGGCGCCGCGCCCGACACGCGCTACCTGTGCAACGGCCATTCGCTGGTGGTCGTGGGCCGGGCCGACTCGGTGCTCTACGGCTGCCGCGACCGCGGCGTGCTGGCGCAGTTCCGGCACCAGCACTTCCTGCTGTTCCTGATCGCGCACTTCCAGAAGGCCGCGCTGCTGATGTACTCGGACAAGCTGGTCGAGGCGCTGCGCGACCTGGACGTGGGCAGCGCCGACAGCGTGCGGCGCTTCAAGCGCGCGATCCGCGCGAGCTTCGAGGGCTTCCTGCGCTTCACGCACCGCTACTGGTTCCACGAGATCTCCGAGCAGGCGCTGGTGCGCGCGCTGTGGGGCATGTGCGCCAGCCACCTCAAGCTGGACGCCACCTACTGCGAGGTCAAGGAACGCATCGCCGACATGGCCCAGTACCTGGAGAGCGACAGCCTGCGCCGCCAGGCCAACACCGTGGTGCGGCTCACGGTGGTGACCATCTTCGGCCTGATCGGCACCGTGACCACGGGCTTCCTCGGCATGAACCTGCTGGCCGAGGCCGATGCGCCGCTGGAGCGGCGGCTGGCCATCTTCGCCATCACCTTCGTGCTGACCACCGTGCTGACGGTCTACACCATGGCCAAGTCCAAGAAGCTGTCGGACTTCCTGGACGTGCTGTCGGACGAGCGGGCCACGGTGTGGCAGAAGTGCCTGGCGTTCGCCGCGGTGTGGCGGCGCGACACGCCTTCCTGAAGGCGGGCGCGCAGGGCTGCCAGGCGCTAGCATCCGCCTGGTCCGGGCCCGTGCTGCGGACGGCTTGTGCGAGTCGGGCGGCGCAGCCTCCCGCACCGCGCAGGAGAGGTGGTTCCAACATCCATCGGAGACAAACAATGACACGCACGACATGGCCCCAGCGGGGCCGGGCACCGGCTTCGCTGCTGGCTTCATTGGTGGTTCTGGCCAGCCTGGCCGCCTGCAACTCGGACGACGACCCCCAACCCAAGGCCTGCGCCGATCTGAACGGCATGGCCGTGGCCGCCAGCGCCATCGGCCTGCCGACGACGGGCGCCACCGTCACCAGCACGACGGTCGTGCCGGCAGCCGGCAGCGGCACCGCCGCCGTGGGCGAATACTGCAAGGTGCTGGGCAGCATCCAGCCGGTGGACAGCACGGCCCCCAGGATCCTGTTCCAGCTCAACCTGCCCACCACCTGGAACCGCAAGGCCATGATGTTCGGCGGCGGCGGCTACAACGGCACCATTGCCACCGGCCTGGGCAACGTGCCGGCAGGCCCGGCCGACCAGCCCGTCCCGCTCGGCCGCGGCTATGCCACCTTCGGCAGCGACTCGGGCCACCAGGCCAACGCCGATGGCAGCCGCGATGGCCGCTTCGGCGCGAACGACGAGGCGCTCAACAACTTCGCCGGCGACGCGCTCAAGAAGACGCTGGACGTGGCCAAGGCCATCATCCGCGCGCGCTACGCGGCGGCGCCCGCGCGCACCTACTTCGCGGGCGGCTCCACGGGCGGGCGCGAGGCGCTGCTGGCGGTCAGCAACTGGCCGCAGGACTTCGACGGCGCCATCGTGCTGTACCCGGCCTGGAACGCCGCCGCGCTCGACCTGCAGTTCGGCCGCATCACGCGCCAGCTGGCCCAGCCGGGCGCCTACCCGAGCCGGGCCCAGCGCAAGCTGGTCTACGACGCCGCGCTGGCCGCCTGCGACAGGCTGGACGGCGTCAGCGACGGGCTCATCAGCAACGTGCCCGCCTGCAATGCCGGCTTCGTGCTGGCCAATGCCACGTTGAACGGCACGCCCTTGCGGTGCGCGGGCGGTGCCAGCCTGGGTGACAGCTGCCTGTCGGACGCGCAGATCGCCTCGTTCGACACCTTCAACACACCGCTGGTGCTGCCCTATGCGATGGCCAGTGGAGAGACCACCTACCCCGGCTTCAACACCTGGGGCACGGACTTCGGCAACCCCGGCAGCAGCCCGCTGCAGCCCACGGTGCTGACGCTGTCGCTGGGCACCGAGCAGCCGGCCAACCCCATGCCGGCCGTGACGGCCACCACCAGCCCGCCCTACGGCAGCACGTTCTGGGACCAGTGGGTGAAGTACTTCGTCACGCGCAACGCCGGCTTCAATTCGCTGACGCTGGACCCGCAGGCCCCCGGCGCATGGCAAAGCCGGATCGTCGCGCTGACCGGCGTGCAGGATGCGAACAAGACCGACCTGTCGGCCTTCCGCGCCAGGGGCGGCAAGATCCTGATGGCGCATGGCTCGCACGACGCGCTGGTCAGCACACGCGCCACGCAGCAGTACTGGGCACGCGTGCGCACCACGATGGGCGCGACCACGGTGGACAGCTTCATGCGCTACTACGAGATCCCCGGCTACGGCCACGCCGTCAGCAGCGTGTTCAACGCCGCCTGGGACTCGCTGACCACGCTGGAGAACTGGGTCGAGCGCGGCACCGCGCCACCCGCCCAGACCGTGGCCGACACGGCCGGCGTGCCCGGCCGCACGCGCCCGCTGTGCGACTACCCCACCTGGCCGCGCTACAAGGGCACGGGCGACGTGAACCTGGCGCAGAGCTACGCCTGCGCCGCGCCGTAGGCACCCGGCTCAGGGGCGGGCCGGCTCCTGCGCGCGCAGCCAGTCCGCCTCCCACCCCCCGCCCAAGGCCTGGATCAGCGACACCGCCGCCGTCTGCCGCGCCAGCTGCACCTGCGCCAGCGTGCGCCGCGCGTTGAGCGCCGAGGCCTGGGCGTTGACCACCTCGCTGTAGCCGACCTGGCCCGCGCGGTAGCGGTTCAGCATCTGCTGCTCGGTGCGGTCTGCCGCCTGCGAGGCGTCGCGGCGCAGGCCCTCCTGCTCGGCCAGCGCGGCCGTGGCGCTCAGTTGGTCCTCCACGTCCTGGAAGGCCGACAGCACGGTCTGGCGGTAGCTCGCCACGCTGGATGCATGGGCCGCCAGCGCCGCGTCGGTGGCGGCGTCGCGCGCGCCACCGTCGAAGACGGTCTGCGCCACCGACACGCCCAGCGCCCAGAGCAGGCTGGAGGCGCTGAACAGATCGCCCACGCGGCTGGCACTGCCGCCGACGCTGCCCGACAAGGCGATGCTGGGGTAGTAGGCCGCGCGCGCGATGCCGATCTGCGCGTTGGCCCGCGCCACCACGCGCTCGGCGCCCGCGATGTCGGGACGGCGCTGCAGCAGCAGCGAGGGCACGCCCGTTGGCACGGCCGGCACCACCGGGCGCCAGGCCGCGGGCGCGATGGCGAACTCCGCCGGCGTCACGCCGACCAGCACCGCGATGGCGTGCTCGTAGGTCGCGCGCGAACGCCGCAGCGCCACGCGCTCGGCCTGGGCGCCGAGCAGCTGGGTCTGGGCCTGCAGCACGTCGGTCTGCGCGGCGATGCCGGCGTCGTAGCGGTTGCGCGTGATCGCCAGCGCGCGCTCGTAGCCCGCGATGGTCTCGTCCAGCAGCCCGATCTCGGCATCGGCCTCGCGCAGCGCCAGGTAGTTGGCCGCCACCGAACCGATGGACGACAGCCGCGCCGAGGCCAAATCGGCCGCACTGGCCTGGGCATTGGCCTGGGCGCTGTTGACGGCCTCGCCGAGCCGGCCCCAGAGGTCGGGCGACCAGTCGGCAGCCACGCTGGCCGCGTAGGAGCGGCTCGATCCGCTGGCGCCACCGCCGCGCACGGGGCCGCTGCGCCGGGCGCTGCCCCCCAGCGACAGCGTGGGCAGCAGGGCGGCCTGCTGCTCGCGCACCAGGGCCTGGGCCTGGGCGTAGTTGGCCACGGCCGCGGCGATGTTCTGGTTGGACACCTGCACGCGCGCGGCCAGCGCATCCAGCTGCGGATCGCCGAAGCGCGTCCACCAGTCGCCGCGGTCCAGCGCGTCGCCGGGCTGGGCCGGCACCCAGCCATCGGCGGCCGGCGCCTCCTTGAAGGCAGTGGCCATGGCCGTGTCCGGCCTTGCGTAGCGCGGGCCGACCGCGCAACCGGCCAGCACGGCGGGCAGTGCGAGGAGAACGAGGCGGCGGGGAATCATCGGCGTCATGGGGTTCGGGCGAGCAGGCGGTCGTTGGCGGCCGGGCGGCGCAGCTTGTCCAGCAGCACGTAGACCACGGGCACGGTCAACAGCGTCAGCAGCTGGCTGGCGATGAGGCCGCCGACGATGGTCACGCCCAGCGGCTGGCGCAGCTCCGCGCCCTGGCCGAAGCCGATGGCCAGCGGCAGCGCGCCCAGCGCCGCGGCCAGCGTGGTCATGAGGATGGGGCGGAAGCGCAGCAGGCAGGCCTCGCGCACCGCGTCGACGGCCGACAGGCCGCGTGCGCGCTGCGCCTCCAGCGCGAAGTCGATGATCATGATGGCGTTCTTCTTGACGATGCCGATCAACAGGAACAGCCCGATCAGCGCGATGATGGTCATCTCCATGCGGAACAGCAGCAGGCCCAGCACCGCGCCCACGCCCGCCGAGGGCAGCGTGCTGAGCACCGTGATGGGGTGGATCAGGCTTTCGTACAGCACGCCCAGCACGATGTAGATGACCACGATGGCGGCGACGATCAGCAGCGTCTGCTGGCCGCCCGTGTCCTGCGCCGCGCGCGCGGTGCCGGCAAAGCTGCCGCGCACGTTGACGGGCATGGCGATGTCGTTCTCGGCCTGCTTGACGAGCTGCTGCGCCTGGCCCAGCGTCACGCCATCGGCCAGCGAGAACGAGATGGTGCTGGCCAGCTCGGTGTCCTCGTGGCTGATGCGGCTGGGCACGGCGCGCTCGCCCACGCGCACGAAGGCCGACAGCGGCACCATGGTCGTGGTGCTGGTGGCCAGCGCCTGCCCGGCCGAGGAGTTGCGCGAACCGGGGTTGGCCGAGGTCACAGTCGACGTGCCGGTGCTGCTGTCGGCATTGGCCTGCACCGTGCTCGTGACGGTCTGGCCCGTCGTGCTGTCGACCGTGCTCGTGACGGTGGACGGCACGTACAGGTCCTTGAGCACGAGCGGCGCCTGCTGGAAGCGCGGCGCCCATTCCATGATCACCGAGTACTGGTTCAGGTCGTTGTAGATGGTCGCCACCGAGCGCTGGCCGAACGCGTTGTACAGCGCCGCGTTGACGGCCGCGGTGCTCACGCCCAAACGCGCCGCGGCGTCGCGGTCGACCGAGACGAAGGTCTCCACGCCGTTGTCGGAGGATTCGCCGTCCACGTCGGTCAGCTGCGGCAGCTCGGCCATGCGGTCCGACAGCTTCTTCGACCAGGTGCGCAGGTCGCCCAGTGAGTCGCTCTTGAGCGTGTACTGGTAGGTCGAGTTGCTCTGGCGACCGCCCATGCGCAGGTCCTGCACGGGGAACAGGAACACCCGCAGCCCGGTCAGCTGGTTCAGCTGCGGGCGCAGCCGGTCGATCACGGCCTGCGTCTTCTCGCTGCGGCCGTTGCCCAGCGGTTTCAGGTTCACGAACATGAAGCCGCCGCCCGCGCGCGAGCCGCCGCTGAAGGCGATCACGGTGTCCACCGCCGCGTCGGCGCGGATGATGTCCACCGCCTGCTGCAGCTTGGCCGTCAGCGCGACGGACGAGATGCTCTGGTCGGCACGGATGCCGGCGTTGAGCTGGCCGTTGTCCTGCTGCGGGTAGAAGCCCTTGGGGATGTGCATGAACAGCCAGACGTTCAGGCCCACCACCACGGCCAGCGAGAGCATGACCAGGGCCTTGCTGGCCAGCGCCCAGTCCAGGCTGTGCGCATAGACGCGCAGGCTCCAGCCCCAAAGGCGCTCGGTGCCGCGCAGCAGGGGGCCGCTGATGCGCCCGGGCGGGCGCCGCCGGTACCAGGCCTCGCTGCGCAGCAGCATGGCGCACAGCATGGGCGTGGTGGTCAGCGAGATCACGAGCGAGATCAGCACCGCGGCCGACAGCGTGACCGCGAACTCCTGGAACAGCCGCCCCACCTGCCCGCCCATGAACAGCAGCGGGATGAACACCGCCACCAGCGACAGGCTGATCGACAGCACCGTGAAGCCGACCTCGCGCGCGCCCTGCAGCGCGGCCGCCATGCGGTCCATGCCCTGCTCGATGTGGCGCTGGGTGTTCTCCAGCACCACGATGGCGTCGTCCACCACGAAGCCGGTGGCCACGGTCAGCGCCATCAGGCTCAGGTTGTTGAGCGAGAAGCCCAGCAGGTACATCACGCCGAAGGTGCCCAGCAGCGAGACCACCGTGGCCACGGCCGGGATGATGGTGGCGCGCGCGCGGCGCAGGAACACGCCGACCACGCCGACCACGAGCACCACCGACAGCATCAGCGTGAACTCCACCTCGCGCAGCGAACCGCGGATGGAGTTGGTGCGGTCGGACGCCACCTGCACCTCGATGTCCTGCGGCAGCTGGGCGCGCAGCTCGGGCAGCAACTCGCGCACGCTGTCCACGGTGTTGATGATGTTGGCGCCCGGCTCCTGGGTGACCAGCACGATCACGGCGGGCCGGCCGTTGAACAGGCCCACGGTGCGGGTGTTCTCCACGCTGTCGGTCACCTGGGCCACGTCGGACAGGCGCACCGGCGCGTTGTTGCGCCAGGCGACCACGAGATCGCGGTAGTCGGCCGCGCGCAGGCCTGGCGCGGGGGTGTAGACCTGCAGGCGCCGGCCCTCGCCCTCGATGGCGCCCTTGGGCCGGTTGGCGTTGTTGGCCTGGATGGCGGCGCGCACGTCCTCGCTGCTGATGCCCAGGCGGTTCAGCGCATAGGGCGCCAGCTCCACGCGCACCGCGGGCAGCGAGCCGCCGCCGATCTCCACGTCGCCCACGCCCTCGACCTGCGACAGGCGCTGGCTCACGATGTTGGACACGGCGTCGTAGATCTGCCCCGGCGTGCGCGTGGCCGAGGTCAGCGCCAGGATGATGACGGGCGAGGCCGTGGGGTTGGCCTTGCGGTAGGTCGGGTTGCTGCGCAGCGTGCTGGGCAGGTCGGCGCGCGCGGCGTTGATGGCGGCCTGCACCTCGCGCGCGGCGGCGTCGATGTTGCGCGTGAGGTCGAACTGCAGCGTCACGCGCGTGGAGCCGGTGGAGCTGTCCGAGGTCAGCTCGTTGACGCCAGGGATCACGCCCAGCCGGCGTTCCAGCGGCGTGGCCACGCTGGAGGCCATGGTCGAGGGGCTGGCCCCCGCCAGGCTGGCCGAGACCGAGATCACCGGGTAGTCCACGCGCGGCAGCGGCGACACCGGCAGCGCGAAGAAGGCCAGGATGCCGGCCAGCGCGATGCCGATGGTCAGCAGCACGGTGGCGATGGGGCGCTCGACGAAGGGGCGCGAAAGGTTCATGGCTAGGACCCCGCGGCCTCGGCCCGCGCGCGCCGCCGCGCCAGACGCTGGCCCACGCGGTCGAACGCCAGGTAGATCACCGGCGTGGTGAACAGCGTGAGGATCTGCGACAGCACCAGCCCGCCGAAGATCGCCAGGCCCAGAGGGCGGCGCAGCTCGGCGCCCTCGCCCCAGCCGAACATCAGCGGCAGCGCCGCGAACAGCGCGGCCAGCGTGGTCATGAGGATGGGCCGAAAGCGCAGCAGCGCGGCTTGGTGGATGGCTTCCTGCGGCGACTTGCCCTGCTGGCGTTCGGCGTCGATGGCGAAGTCGATCATCATGATCGCGTTCTTCTTGACGATGCCGATCAAGAGGATGATGCCGATGATGCCGATCACGCCCAGGTCCTGCCCGCTCAGCATCAGCGCCAGCAGCGCGCCCACGCCGGCGGACGGCAGCGTCGACAGGATGGTCAGCGGATGCACGTAGCTCTCGTACAGCACGCCCAGCACGATGTAGACGCAGACGACCGCCGCCAGGATCAGCCAGAGCTGGCTGGTCAGCGACTTCTCGTACGCCCCGGCCGCGCCCAGGAACTTCATGGAGATGCTGGCCGGCATGCCGATCTCGGCGGCCGCCGCGCGGATGGCCTGCACCGACTTGCCCAGCGCCGCGCCGGGCGCGGTGTCGAAGCCGACGGTGGCGGCCGGGTACTGCGCCACGCGCGTGACCTGCAGCGGCGACAGCTGCTCGCGCACCGTGGCGAAGGACGACAGCGGCGTGGTGCCGCCGCTGCCGGTCTTCAGCTGCAAGTTGCCGAGGCCCTGCACCGAATCCAGGCCCTCGCGCTGCGCCTCCAGGATCACGCGGTACTGGTTGGTCTCGGTGAAGATGGTGGAGACGATGCGCTGGCCGAACGCGCTGTACAGCGCGTCGTCCACCGCGCTGGCCGTGACCGACAGGCGCGCCGCGGTGCCGCGGTCGATGTCCACGTAGGCCGACAGGCCCTGGGCGCCGGCATCGGTGGTGGCGTTGCGCACGCGGTCGGCCAGGTCGGCTCCGTGCAGGCGCTCGACCAGCTTGCGCGCCCACTCGTTCACCAGGGCCGTGTCCACGCCCTCCAGCGACAGGCGGAACTCGGTGGGGCCGGCCTCGGCGTCGATGGTCAGGTCCTGCGTGGGCTGCAGGTACAGCGTGACGCCGGCCACGGCCTGGCGCACGCGCTGGCGCAGGCGGTCCATGGTCTCCTGCTGGTTGCCGCGGTCGGCGCGCAGGTTGACCAGCATGGCGCCGGTGTTGAGCATGGTGTTGCTGGCCGCGTCCACGCCCACCACGGCCGACAGGCTGCGCACCTCGGGGTCGGCCAGGATGGCCATGGCGGCCGCCTGCTGGAGTTCGGCCATGCGGGTGTACGAGACGTCCTGCGCGGCCTCCACGCGCACCTTGAGCTGGCCCGTGTCCTGCGTCGGGAACAGGCCCTTGGGGATGACCACGTACAGCAGCACCGTGAGCGCCAGCGTGGCCAGGGCCACCAGCAGGGTCAGCGGCTGGTGGCGCAGCACCCAGACCAGCCCCACGTCGTAGCGTGCGATCACGCGGTCGAAGAAGCGCTGCACGTGCTGCGCGAACCGGCCGTGCTGCTCCGACTCGGGGCGCAGCCAGCGCGCGGACATCATCGGCACCAGCGTGAGCGAGACCACCGCCGAGATCAGGATGGTGATGGCCAGCGTGACCGCGAACTCGCGGAACAGGCGGCCCACCACGTCTTCCATGAACAGCAGCGGGATCAGCACCGCGATCAGCGAGACCGTCAGCGAGATGATGGTGAAGCCGATCTGCGTCGCGCCCTGGAGCGCGGCGGCGAAGGGCTTCTCGCCCTTCTCCAGGTAGCGCGCAATGTTCTCGATCATGACGATGGCGTCGTCCACCACGAAGCCGGTGGCGATCGTCAGCGCCATCAGCGAGAGGTTGTTCAGCGAGTAGCCCAGCAGGTACATCAGCCCGCAGGTGCCGACCAGCGAGATCGGCACCGCGATGCTGGCGATCACCGTGGCGCGCAGGTTGTGCAGGAAGGCGAAGATCACGAGCACCACCAGCACCACGGCCAGCAGCAGTTCGAGCTGCACGTGCTCGACCGAGGCGCGGATGCCGGTGGTGCGGTCGGACAGCACCTCCACGCGCAGCGAGGCCGGCAGCGCGGCCTGCAGTTCGGGAAGCTGCCGCTTGATGGCGTCCACCGTGGCGATCACGTTGGCACCGGGCTGGCGCTGCACGTTCAGGATCACGGCGGGGTGTAATGTGGCCCCCACGCTCCCCGCTTCGCGAGGTTCGCTGCCCCCCGAGGGGGCGCTCGCCGCCTTGGGGCGGCCCGGCGGCGGCTCGGTGTCCCCCACGCTCCCCGCTTCGCGAGGTTCGCTGCCCCCCGAGGGGGCGCTCGCCGCCTTGGGGCGGCCCGGCGGCGGCTCGGTGACCCCCACGCTCCCCGCTTCGCGAGGTTCGCTGCCCCCCGAGGGGGCGCTCGCCGCCTTGGGGCGGCCCGGCGGCGGCTCGGCACCACCGCTGCCTTCCTTCAACGCCGCCCAGGCCCCCAGCTGCGCGTTCTCCGCCCCGTCCACCACGCGCGCCACGTCGCGCATGCGCACGGGCGCGCCGTTCTTCCAGGCCACGATCAGGTTCTGGTAGTCGGCCGCGGTCAGCAGCTGGTCGTTGCTGTTGATGCTGTAGGAGCGGGCCGGCCCGTCGAAGCTGCCCTTGGCGCTGTTGGCATTGGCCGCGGCGATCACGCTGCGCAGCGTGTCGATGCCCAGGCCCACGGACGCCAGCGCGTTGGTGTCGGCCTGGATGCGCACGGCCGGCCGCTGCCCGCCCGACAGCGTGACCAGGCCCACGCCGGCCACCTGGCTGATCTTCTGCGCCATCCGCGTGTTGACCAGGTTCTGCACCTCGGTCAGCGGCATGCTGTCGCTGCCCACGGCCAGCGTGAGGATGGGCGCATCGGCCGGGTTGACCTTGGCGTAGACCGGCGGCGCCGGCAGGTCGGCCGGCAGCAGCGAATTGCCGGCGTTGATGGCGGCCTGCACCTGCTGCTCGGCCACGTCCAGCGTCTGGTCGAGGTCGAACTGCAGCGTGACGATGGAGACGCCGGCCGCGCTGGTCGAGGCCATGCGGTTGAGCCCCGGCATCTGGCCGAACTGGCGCTCCAGCGGCGCGCTGACGGTGCGGCTCATCACCTCGGGGCTGGCGCCGGGGTACAGGGTCTGGACCTGGATGGTCGGGTAGTCCACCTGCGGCAGCGCGGCCAGCGGCAGGAAGCGCAGGCCGACCAGGCCGGCCAGCACGATGGCCAGCATCAGCAGGCCCGTGGCGACGGGCCGCTCGATGAAGGGCTTGGATGGGCTCATGGCCTCAGGAGCCGGGACGGCGCCGCTGCTGCAGGTTCTGCCAGCGCGCCAGCGCCTCCGGGTCGCCCCGGTCCAGCGCTTCGAGGAACTGCTTGCGCTGGGCCAGCTTCTCGGGGTCGTCCTTCACCGATTCGAGCATGCGGCTGCGCTGCTCGGCCGTGGGCAGGCCCGCGGACTCGGGCTGGGCGGAAGGCGGCTGGCCGCTGGGCGGCGGCGCCGTGGCGGCTGGCGGCTGCGGGCCGGAGGCGCCCGGCCGCGCCGGCAGCGGTGCCGGCGCGGCGGCCGACGGATTGGCAGGCGCGGAGGCGCCGGTGCCCGGTGCCGCCGCACCCTGGCCGTGGCGGCGCCCGCCGCCGGGCCCACGCGGGCCAGCGGCCGGCACCTCGCCCTGCAGGCGCACGCGCGAGCCTTCGCTCAGCCGGTCGCCGCCCTCGGTCACGACCAGCTCGCCGGCCTGCAGGCCCTCGGTCACGGCGACCACGTCGACCGTGGCCTCGCCGCGCTTGACGCGCCGCATGGCCACCGTGCGGTCTGCACCGATCACATAGACATAGGGGCCCTGGGGGCCGGTGCGCACGGCCGTCACGGGCACCACCAGCGCGTCCAGCGTGCGCAGCGTCATGCGCACGTTGACGAACTGGTTGGGAAACAGCTTGCCGTCGCCGTTGGCGAAGCGCGCCTTGGCCTTGACCGTGCCGGTGGTGGTGTCGACCACGTTGTCCAGCGTGGAGAAGCTGCCCTGGTCCAGCACGGCGCTGCGCGTGCGGTCCATCGCGGCCACCGCCAGGGGGCGCGCGCCGCGCACCTGCTCCTGCACCTCGGGGATGCGGTCCTGCGGCACGGCGAACTGCACGTCGATGGGGTTCATCTGCGTGATGACGGCGATGCCGGTGGCCGAGCCGGCCGCCACCATGTTGCCGGGGTCCACCGTGCGCAGGCCGATGCGGCCCGAGAGCGGCGCCGTGATGCGCGTGAACTCCAGGTTCACCGCGGCCGCACCTTCGGCCGCCTTGTCGCTGGTGACCGTGCCCTCGAGCTGCTGCACCAGCGCGGCCTGGGTGTCCACGTCCTGCCGGGCGATGGAGTCCTGGCCCAGCAGCGTGCGGTAGCGGGCCAGTGTGACGCGCGCGGCCTGCAGCTGCGCCTCGTCGCGCATGCGGGTGCCGCGCGCCTGCATGAGCGCCTGCTCGTAGGGCCGCGGGTCGATGCGGGCCAGCAGCTGGCCCTTGCGCACGGTCTGGCCTTCGGTGAACAGCACCTCGGTCAGCACGCCGCCCACCTGGGGCTTGAGCGTGACCGTGGCGGTGGGCGTGACGGTGCCCAGCGCATCGAGCGTGACCGGGATCTGGGCGCGCGCCACGGCGGCATGGCCCACGGTGACCATGCCGAAGGCGCCGGCGCCACCCGGCGGGCCGCCAGGGCCACCGGCGCCACCCGGGCCGCGCGGCCCCATCCCCAAACCACCGGCTGTCTCGGCCGGCCGCTTGACGAGGTAGTAGCTGCCGCCGACCAGCGCCGCCAGCACGGCCACCGTGACCAGCGCCCCGACCCAGCGCCGCCTGCGCGAGGGCGGCTGCAGCGGCGGCGGTGGCAGGGAACTGGAAGGCGGAACGTGGCCGGTTGGTGGGTGGTCCATGGCGCGAATCGGGGGGGCAGGCACAAACTGGGTGCGATTGGAGCCGGCGATCGTAGCCGGCATGTGCTTGCATCTGTCAACGGCAGGTAAAGCGCGTGGGAAGCGCAAGGGAAGCGAGGGGGAAAGCGCGGAGCCAGCCACCGTTCGTCGCCGCGCACGGCATCTCGCGCCGCCGCCGTGCAGTCCGTCGCACCGCGCTGGGAACGCGCGCCGGCGCCGCGCACAGTCACGCCACCGACACCCGACCGACACACCAAGGAGCCCCGCCATGCTGATCCAGATCCTGACCCACACGCCCGCCTGGGTGTTCGCGCTGTTCGCGCTGCTCGCCTGGCTGGGCGCCAAGCAGCTCCAGGATGGCAGCACCCACCTGGCCCGCGTGGCGGCCATGCCGGTGGCGATGGTGGCCCTGGCGGTGTACGGCGTGGCCGGTGCGTTCGGCCGCTCGGACGCCGGCTGGCTGGCGCTGGCCGGCTGGGGCCTGGCCGCCGCGGCCGCCCTGGCCGCCGTGGCCCGGCTGCCGCTGAACCCGGCCGTGCGCTACGACCCCGTCAGCCGCCGCTTCTTCCAGCCCGGCAGCTGGGTGCCGCTGGCGCTCATGATGGGCATCTTCGCCACCAAGTACGCCGTGGGCGTCCTGCTGGCCATGCATCCCGGGCTGGCCCACCAGGGCGGCTTCGCCACCGGCATCAGCACGCTGTATGGCCTGTTCAGCGGCATGTTCGCCGGCCGCGCGCTGCGGCTGTGCAGGCTGGCCCTGCAGCACCGCACGGCTGGCGCCACCGCCTGATCCACGCCCCATTCATCTTCCACCGTCCACCCTTCACCAAGGAGCACGCCATGTCACGCCATCCCATCCCCGGCGAAACCCATCTCGACTGGACCGCCCGCCGCCGCGCCAAGGCCAAGCTGGGCTGGTTCGCCCATGCCACGGTCTACCTGGTCGTCAATGCGGTGCTGGTCGCGCTGTCGCTGGCGGGCGGCCGCCACTGGGCCGTCTTCCCGCTGCTGGGCTGGGGGCTGGGGCTGCTGTTCCACGGCCTGGCGGTGTGGCTGCTGGCGCCGGGCAACGCGCTGATGGACCACATGGTGGCGCGCGAGCGTGCGCGCCTGGAGCGGCCGTCCTCGCGTTGATCAGGCACCATGCAGCCCATGATCACCGTCCACCACCTCGAAAACTCCCGTTCGCAGCGCGTGCTGTGGCTGCTGGAGGAACTGGAATTGCCCTACGAGATCGTGCACTACAAGCGCGACCCCGCCACCCTGCTGGCACCGCCCGAACTGCGCCGCGTGCACCCGCTGGGCAAGTCCCCCGTGGTCAGCACCGGCGACGGGCTGGTGCTGGCCGAATCCGGCGCCATCCTGGAGACCCTGCTCGAACGCCACGGCCAGGGCCGCCTGGCGCCCGCACCGGGCACGCAGGACGCCGTGCGCTGGCGCTACTTCATGCACTACGCCGAAGGCTCGGCCATGCCGCCGCTGCTGCTCAAGCTCATCTTCGACCGCATCGAGCGCGCCAAGATGCCCTTCTTCGCCAAGCCGATCGCGCGCGGCATCGCCGCCAAGGCCAAGGCGGCCATCGTGCTGCCCAACCTGAAGCAGCACCTGGACTTCCTGGAGGCCGAACTGGCCGGGCGCGACTGGTTCGCCGGCGACAGCTTCAGCGCGGCGGACATCCAGATGAGTTTCCCGGTCGAGGCGGCCCGGGCGCGCGCCGGCCTGGACGCCGGCCGCCCTCGGCTGATGGACTGGCTGGAGCGCATCCATGCCCGTCCGGCGTTCGGTCGCGCGCTGCAGCGCGGCGGCCCCTACCAGTTGCTGGACTGACACGCAGGGACCTGCCCACGCCCCGACCCCGCACCCCATGAACGCCATCCTGCGCAACGCCCTGCGCCATTACCTGCACGTGCTGGCGCTGTGCTGCGTGGTGGCGGTGCTGACCACGCTGATATGGCCGAACCGCAGCTACCTGTCGCAGCTGGCCTACTCGCTGTGCATCGGCACCATCTGCTGGAGCGTGATGGAGTTCGGCCGCTATGCGGTGCCGCGCCGGCACTGCCACGGCGACGCCGAGGGCGGCCACGGCTGGCCCCGGGGCTGGCGCGGCCTGGTGCTCACGGTGGCCGGCATCCTGGTCGGCTTCTACGCGGGCGACTGGCTGGCCTACCGGCTCATCGGCCCGGCCGATCCCAGCCGCGCGGCCGGTGCGCGCGACGGCATGGTCGGCCTGTACATCACCGTGGCGGCCGGCGCCATCGGCTCGTTCTACTTCCATGCGCGCGGCAAGGCGGCGGCGCTGGCGGCCGCCATCGCCGCGG
Source organism: Pseudorhodoferax sp. Leaf274 (assembly GCF_001422445.1). Classification (GTDB taxonomy): domain Bacteria; phylum Pseudomonadota; class Gammaproteobacteria; order Burkholderiales; family Burkholderiaceae_C; genus Pseudorhodoferax. Next base: position 32,108 of record NZ_LMNA01000012.1, on the reverse strand, counting down.
CCGAGCGCGACGCCAGCGAGGCCAAGCTCAAGCTGCTCGAAGCCCAGCTGGAGCCGCACATGCTGTTCAACACCCTGGCCAACCTGCGCGTGCTGATCACGCTGGACCCGCCGCGCGCCGTGGCCATGCTGGACCGGCTCAACGGCTACCTGCGCGCCACGCTGGGCGGCTCGCGCGCCACACTGCATCCGCTGGCGCAGGAGTTCGAGCGCCTGGCCGACTACCTGGAGCTGATGGCCGTGCGCATGGGCCCACGCCTGCACTACCGGCTGGAGCTGCCCGACGCGCTGCGCGCCGTGCCGGTGCCCCCGCTGCTGCTGCAGCCGCTCGTGGAGAACGCGATCCGGCACGGGCTGGAGCCCCAGGTCGAGGGCGGATCCATCACCGTGCAGGCGCGGCGCGAAGGCGGGGCGGACGGCGACCGGCTGGTCCTGCTGGTGCTGGACACCGGCGTCGGCCTGTCCGGCAGCGGCGCCACGGCCGGCGGCTTCGGCGTGACCCAGGTGCGCGAGCGGCTGCAGACGCTGCATGGTGCACGCGCCAGCCTGGCACTCGCCGCCGAACCCGGCGGCGGCACGCGCGCCACCATCGTCGTTCCACTCTAGGCACTGTTCACGGCCATGCAGAACCCCACCGCCCTCATCGCCGAAGACGAACCGCTGCTGGCCCGTGCGCTGGCCGCCGAACTGGCCCAGGCCTGGCCCGCGCTGCAGGTGGTGGCCACCGTGGGCGACGGCCACAGCGCCGTGGAGGCCGCGCTGCGCGCGCTGCCGCAGGTGCTGTTCCTGGACATCCGCATGCCGGGCCAGGACGGCCTGGCCGCCGCGGCCGAGCTGGCCGAGCTCTGGCCGCTGGACACGGTGCCCATGCCGCAACTCGTGTTCGTGACCGCCTACGACGAGTACGCGGCGCGCGCCTTCGACGCCCAGGCGCTCGACTACGTGCTCAAGCCCGTGCAGCCCGAGCGCCTGCGCCGCACCGTGGCGCGCCTGCAGCAGGCGCTGGCCGCGCCGCAGCCGCAGCCCGGGCCGGATGCGCTGGAGCAGCAGCTGGCCCCGTGGCGCCAGCTGCTGGCCGCGGCCCATGGCGTGGGCAGCACTGGCGCCGCGCCCCCCTTGCGCGTGATCGCCGCCGGCGACGCGGCGGGCAACGTGCGCATGGTGCCGGTCGACGAGGTGCTGTACTTCGAGGCCGCCGACAAGTACGTGCGCGTGCTGACCGCCACCGAGGAGCACTTGATCCGCACCCCCCTCAAGCAGCTGCTGCCGCAGCTGGACGCGCAGCGGTTCTGGCAGGTGCACCGCGCGCTCGTGGTGCGGGCCGACGCCATCGAGCAGGTCCAGCGCGACGAGGCCGGCCGGCTGCACCTGCGCCTGCGCGGCCGCCCGGGCGACCGGCTCGCCGTGAGCCGGCTCTACACGCATCTCTTCAAGGCGATGTAGCGCAAGGACCGCGCCGGAGCGGGGCGGCACAATCGCGGCCCCATGGCAAGTCCCAAGCAGCTTCTCGTGGCCGGCGGCGGCATCGGCGGCCTGGCCGCCGCACTGGCCGGCGCCCGCCAGGGCTGGCAGGTGCAGGTGTTCGAGCGTGCGCCGGCCTTCGGCGAGGCCGGCGCGGGCGTGCAGCTCGGCCCCAACGTCGTGCGGCTGCTGCAGGCCTGGGGCCTGGGCGCGGCGCTGCAGGCCGCGGCCGCGTTCCCGGCGCGCCTGCGCGTGCGCGACGCCGCCAGCGGCCAGCCGCTGGCGACGCTGGACCTGGCCGCGATGCCGGCACGCTATGGCGCGCCCTACGCCACCATCCACCGCGCCGACCTGCTGGCGCTGCTGCAGGCGGCGGTGGCGCCGCTGGCCGATGTCGCGCTGGCGCTGGACCGGCGCGTGCAGCGCTTCGCCGATGACGGCCGGCAGGTGCGGCTGCACACCGTGCACGGCGATGGGCGGATGGCCGAGCCCGTTGCCGGCGATGCGCTGGTCGGCGCCGACGGCCTGTGGAGCGGCGTGCGCGCGCAACTGCTGGACGACGGCCCGCCGCGCCTGACCGGCCACCTGGCCTACCGCGCGCTGCTGCCGCAGGCCGCGCTGCCGGCCGCGCTGCGCAGCACGGAGGTGACGGCCTGGCTGGGGCCGCGCCTGCACCTGGTCGGCTACCCGGTGCGCGGTGGCGAGGCGCTCAACGTCGTGGCCTTCGTGCACGGCCGCCCGCCGGGTGGTGCCAGCGGCGCCACGCCCGATGCGCTGGCCGACTGGGACCACGCCACCAACGCGGCCGACCTGCAGGCCGGCATGGCCGGCTGCTGCGCACCGCTGCAGGACCTCGTGCGCGCAGTGCCCGCATGGCGGTTGTGGGTGCTGGCCGACCGGCCGCCGCTGCGCGCCCCCACGCAGCAGGCGCGCGGCCGCGTGGCACTGCTGGGCGACGCCGCCCATCCGATGCGCCCCTACCTGGCGCAGGGCGCCGGCATGGCCATCGAGGATGCCGAGGCGCTGGGCCGCGCATTGCGCCAGGCCGATGCAGCCGGCACCGCGGTACCCGCCCTGCTGGCCCGCTATGCGCTGGAGCGCTGGCAGCGCAATGCGCGCGTGCAGGCCCGCGCGCTGCGCAATGGCCGCATCTTCCACGCCACGGGGCCGCTGCGCTGGGGCCGCAACCTGTCGCTGCGCCTGCTCGGCGAGCGGCTGCTGGACATGCCCTGGCTGTACGGCCCCCCCGCACGCTGAGCGGCCGGCCGCGAATGCAACTTTCTCCCATCGCCGGGACATTCGCGGCTGCCTATACTCGCGGCTCCCTTGGGGAGTAGCCGGCTTCCGCCCCGTTCGGAAGCGCCTGCGTCAACACACTCGGCATCTCGCATGCCGTGGCGCTGGCAACCGTTGCACGGTTGGCGAGACCATGGGCATGGCCCCGCGACGCAGGTCGGGCAGCGGGGCCGTGCCCTTGTGCTCTTGCCCGGCCGCACCACGAGTCCCCCATGAATCTCGCCTCCACCGCCCTGCTGGCCATGGCCATGTCGACCGATGCCTTTGCCGCGGCCGTCGGCAAGGGCACGGCCCTGCAGAAACCCCGCTGGTCCGAAGCCGTGCGCACCGGCGCCATCTTCGGCGTGATCGAAGCCATCACCCCGCTCGTCGGCTGGGCGCTGGGCTACGCCGCCTCGGGCTACGTCAAGGCCTGGGACCACTGGATCGCGTTCGTGCTGCTCTGCATCCTCGGCCTGCGCATGCTGGTCGGCGCGCTGCGCACACCGGACACGAAAGCCGAGGACAAGCCCACGCGCCATGGCTTCTGGCTGCTGGCCATCACGGGCTTTGCCACCAGCATCGACGCCATGGCCGTGGGCGTGGGGCTGGCCTTCCTGGACGTGGACATCCTGCCCGTGGCGGCCGCCATCGGCCTGGCGACCTTTGCCATGGTGACCACCGGCGTGATGGTCGGCCGCGTTCTGGGCAAGGTCGCCGGGCGCTGGGCCGAGGCCATTGGCGGGCTGCTGCTGATCGGCATCGGCACGGTGATCCTGTTCGAGCACCTGACGGCGCTCTGATCCGCGGCTCAGTACTTGTAGCTCAGCGTGGCCATCAGGCTGCGCGGCTCGCCGTAGTAGCTCTGGCGCGTCCAGCCGTCGGGGCGGTCGATGTACTTGCGGTCGAACAGGTTGTTCAGCGTGAGCGTGGCGCGCAGCTGCGGCGTGATCTGGTAGCCCGCCTGCGCCGAGAACACGGCCACGCCGCCCGCGCCCCAGCGCACGCCGCCGTCGTCCGTGTAGATGCCGCTGCGCACGCGCACGCCGCCCGCCAGGCTCAGGCCGCTGGCGAAGCGGTGCTCGCTCCACAGCGAGAAGATGTGGCGCGGGAACACGGTGGTGAACGGCTTGCCCAGCTGCTCGGGCGCCGCGCTGAGCTGGCGCGTGGTGTTGTAGCCATAGCCGGCCGTGAGGTTCCACTGCGGCGTGATGCGGCCCGTGACCTCGGCCTCCAGGCCCTGGCTGCGGACCTTGCCCGCGGCGATGGACGCGTCGTTGGCGTCCGGATCGGTCATGGCGCGGTTGCTGTCCTCGATGCGGTAGAGGGCCAGGCTGCTGGCCAGGCGCTTGTCGAAGTGCTCGCCCTTCAAGCCGACCTCGAACTGGTGGCCTTGGCGCGGCTTGAGGAAATCGCCATCGCGGTTGGTTTCGGACTGCGGGTTGAAGATGCTGCTGTAGCTGCCGTAGACGGACCACTCGGGCCCCAGGTCGAAGACCGCGCCGGCATAGGGCACGAGCTTGCCGTTCTCGCTGCGGTCTGCCGCGCGGTTCAGCAGGTTCTGGTGCTCGAACCAGGCCAGACGCGCGCCCGCCACCAGCGTCAGCGGCGCGATGGGCTTGATGCGCGCCTGGCCGAACACGCCGCTCTGGCTTTGCCGCAGCCGGCTGAACGGCGCGTCGATGGCGATGTCGGGCTTGGCCACGCTTGGATCCGGCGCGAACACGTTCTGCGTGAAGCCGTTCTGGCCCCAGGTGCTGGAGTTGTAGGCCTGGGTGCTGCGAAAGACCTGGCGGCTGGCGCCCAGCACGACTTCCTGCTGGAGCCCCTGCCACCGGAATGGCAGGTTCAGCTGGCCCTGCAGGTTGACCTCGCGCTCCCTGGCGGTCGAGAAATAGGGGATCACCTGCATGTCGCCCGTGGCCGGGTCGACCATGCTGTCGCCCCAGGCGATCTCGCCCGCGTTGTCGCGCCCGATGCGGTTGGCGCTGAGCGTGAGCTTGCCGCCACCGTCCAGCCGGTGCTCCAGCTCGGCGAAGCTGCGTTCGGACTGCTGCACCTGCCGGTTCCACAGCGCGCCGATGAAGGTGGAGCGCGCGATGTCCGGGTAGCCGCCGGTGGCATAGGCCGCCAGCCCGAAGAACGGCCGGTTGGTGGTGCGCTGCTGGCTGTGGCCGACCGACAGCGTGGTGTCGGCGTCGAAGTCGTACTCCAGCGTGCCGTAGGCCATGGGCTGGCGCGTGCTGGCGTAGTCGGTGAAGTAGTGCCGGTCCTGGTAGGCCACGACCAGGCGCCCGCGCAGGCTGCCGTCCGCGTTGAGCGGGCCGGTCACGTCGGCATCGGCGTAGTAGTGGTCCCACGAGCCCACGCTGGTCCTGGCGTTGAAGCCGAACTGGTCCTGCGCGCGCTTGCGCACCATGTTGATGGTGCCGCCCGGGTCGCCCGCGCCCTGCAGCAGGCCGGCCGGGCCGCGCCAGACCTCCACGCGGTCGAACATGGCCAGGCTGAAGTTGTTCTCGTAGACGCGCACGGACGACGAGACGCCGTCGATCTGGTAGCGGTCGATGTTGTAGCCGCGCGATTCGATGTTGAAGTTGTTGGTGCCGTAGGTGGTCACCTTGAGCGCCGTCGTGTACTGCATGGCCTCTTCGACGCTGAAGAAGTTCTGGTCGTCCAGGCGCTGGCGCGTGACCACGCTGATGGAATTCGGCGTCTCGCGCGGCGAATGCTCGCCCAGGCCGATGGTCACGGCACGCGCGCCGTAGCCGCGGCTGCCCTCGGTCGTGGCGCTGCGTTCCGCGCCGGCCACCACCTGCACGGCCGGCAGAGCGCCACCGCTGCCGGCAACCGGCGCAGCTGCGGACGGCGCTGGCGCGCCACGTTCCAGTACGAAGGTCTTGCCGCCATCGGCTGCGCGCACGGACAGGCCGCTGCCGGCCAGCAGGCGGTCCAGCGCCTCGCGCGGCGTGTAGCTGCCGCGCAGCGCGGGCGCGCTGCGGCCCTGGGCCAGCTGGCTCGCGAACATGATCTGCACGCCCGTGCGCTGCGCCAGCGCGTGGAGCGACTGCTCCAGCGCGGCGGCGGGCAGGTCCAGCACGACGCTCTGGGCCTGCACGCCCACGGCCAGCAGCGCCGCGGCCGCCGCCACGGTTGCGCGGCGCCGCAGGGCCAGCCACAGCGGCAGCCGGCGTGCCGCGGGAAGTAAGGTGACTTGGAACGGTGACACGGGCTCTCTCTCCTTCGTTGTGGACATCCGAAGAGAAGCCGTTCGGCGACGCCGCCAACCCTACCCCGCCGCGACAAATTCAGCGGGCGGCCACCGTGGCGCTGCCGTCGGCGGCATGCTGCACACGCACCGGCAGCAGCGTGGGCAGCAGTTCGAGCAGCGCGTCGGCATTGGCGATGCGGTAGACGCCCGAGACTTCGAGGCCGGCCAGTTCCGGCTGCAGCAGCCGCACGGGCCGGCCGCGGTAGCGTTCGATCTCGCGCAGCACCTCGGCCAGCGGCGTGCGCTGGAAGACGAAGCGCCCCTCACGCCAGGCCGTGGCGGCCTGCGCGTCCACGCTGCGCACGGGGCCGAGCCGGCCGCCAGCCACGTCGGCACGCTGCCCGGGCGCCAGCGTGGCGCTGTCCGGCCCGGTGCCGCGCACGGCCACGCGGCCGCGCAGCACGGTCACGGCGACATCCTCGTCCCAACGCCGCACGTCGAAAGCCGTGCCCAGCACCCGGACCTGCGCGCTGCCCGCGTCCACCGTGAACACACGCCAGGCCGAAGGCGCCACCTCGAACAGGGCGCGGCCGCTCTCCAGCACCACGCGGCGCGAACGCAGGTGGCGCTCCACGCGCAGCCGGGTGGACGCATCCAGCGTCAGCGTGCTGCCGTCCGACAGGCTCAGCACCTGGCGCTGGCCGGCGTGCGTGGCGAACCGCTCGGTGCGCCAGGCCGGGTCGGTCCAGCCCAGCAGGCCGAGCGCGCACACGGCCGCCAGCGTGGCGGCGGTGGCCGCCTTGCGCCGCGCACGCTGGCGCACGGGCGGCTGCGGCAGCGGAAAGCGCGCGCGCAAGGCGTCGCGGTGGCGCGCGAGCGCGTCGTCGGCCGGCGGGGGCGGGGGCGGGGATTGCGGCCTCGTCGTCATGCCGCTGCCCCGCGCTGCAGCGCCGCCCGGCAGGCCGCCATGCCCAGGCGCAGGTGCTTTTCCACCGTCTTGAGCGAGATGCCGAGCTGCGCGGCCACCTCGGCCTGCGGCAGTTCGTGGATCTTGTGCATCACGAACACCAGCCGGCAGCGCTCGGGCATGGCCTCGACCGTGCGGCAGAGCAATTCCAGTTCCTGGCGGGCCTGGAGCGTCGACGCCGCGCCGGGTTGCTCCGACGCCACGTCGGGCAGCACCTCGGCCGCATCGACCCAGCGGCGCTCACGGTCCTGCGTGCGCACGCGGTCCACCGCGCGGTCGTGCGACATGCGCCGCAGCAGCGCCAGCGGGTGCTCCACAGGGTCGCGGCGCGGCCGCTCGAGCAGGTCGACACAGACGTCGTGCACCACCTCGCGCGCCAGCGCCCGGTCGCCGAAGCGCCAGCGCAGCCGCTCGACCAGGTCTTCGTAGTGGCGGACCAGCGCCGCCAGCAGCGGGGAGGAAGGGCGCGATTGCAGCACGGGCGGGGCGACGGAGGGCGTCCAGCCCACAGACAATGAGAATATCTCGCATTATCAACCGACGCGGGCTCCGCCCTCCCCCGGAAGACCGGCCGCTCAACCCAGGAACACCGGCCATGGCGCCCCGCAGGCCGTGTTGACCTGCATCCAGCGCGTGTCGCGTCAGTGCCGCGGCGGCTTGGCCTCGACGTCCTGCACGTCCTGGGTGATCGCGCCCGGCGGGCTGAAGGCCGGCGGTTCGCCGGGGGCCTGCTCCTGGGCACGGCCGCGCGGGCGCGTGGCCTGCTGCTGCCAGTCGCGGTAGCGGCGCCAGGTGGCGGCCGGGTCCACGCCCATGCCGCCGAACTTGAGGATGAAGGGGCGGCCCGTGAGGCGCGCCCACAGCAGCCGCAGGCCGAACACCACGGCCAGCACGGCGGCAGCCAGCAGCAAGGCGGCCGCCACCGCCAGGCCCGCGACCAGCAGTGCCACCTGCAACATCAGGCGCACCAGGCCCGCTACGAAATCACCCACGGCCCCATCACTCCTTTGTTGCGTGCCCGCGATCATCAATGCACCACCCGGTCGAAGCGGAACTCGCCCGGCGACTGGATCGGGTCCACATCCACCGGGATCACCGCCTTGGGCGCGAAGCGCCCTTCGAGCAGCAGCCTGGACAGCGGGTTCTCGATGCGCTGCTGGATCGCCCGCTTCAACGGACGGGCACCATACACCGGATCGAATCCGACCTTGGCCAACTCCGCAAGCGCGGCAGGGGAAACGTCCAGCGTCAGATCGAGGTGCGCCAGCCGGTGGCGCAGCGCGCGGATCTGGATCTCGGCAATCGCCTCGATGTGCTGCGCATCCAGCGCGTGGAACACCACGGTCTCGTCGATGCGGTTCAGGAACTCGGGCCGGAAGTGGTTCTTGAGCTCGCCCTGCACCGCCTCCTTGATGTCCTCCGCGTCCTGGCCCACCATGGCCTGGATCAGGTGCGAGCCGATGTTGCTGGTCATCACGATCACGGTGTTCTTGAAGTCCACGGTGCGGCCCTGGCCATCCGTCAGGCGGCCATCGTCCAGCACCTGCAGCAGCACGTTGAACACGTCCGGGTGCGCCTTCTCCACCTCGTCGAGCAGCAGCACGCTGTAGGGCTTGCGGCGCACGGCCTCGGTCAGGTAGCCGCCCTCGTCGTAGCCCACGTAGCCCGGCGGCGCGCCGATCAGGCGGGCCACCGAATGCTTCTCCATGAACTCGCTCATGTCGATGCGGATCAGGTGGTCCTCGCTGTCGAACAGGAAGCCCGCCAGCGCCTTGCACAGCTCGGTCTTGCCCACGCCCGTGGGGCCCAGGAACAGGAAGGAGCCGGTCGGCCGGTTCGGATCGGACAGGCCCGCGCGCGAACGGCGGATGGCGTTGGCCACGGCCACGATGGCCTCGTCCTGGCCGACCACGCGCTGGTGCAGCTTGTCTTCCATCTGCAGCAGCTTCTCGCGTTCGCCCTGCATGAGCTTGGACACGGGGATGCCGGTGGCGCGCGCCACGACCTCGGCGATCTCCTCGGTGCCGACCTGGGTGCGCAGCAGGCGCTGGCCGCTGGCCATGCCGCCCTTGCCGGCTTCCTTGTCCTGGGCTTCCTTGAGCTTCTTCTCCAGCTCCGGCAGCTTGCCGTACTGGATTTCGGCGACCTTGTTGAAGTCGCCCTTGCGCTTGAACTCCTCGACCTGGAAGCGGAACTTCTCGATCTCTTCCATCACCTCCTTGGAGCCCAGCGCCTCGGCCTTCTCGGCCTGCCAGACTTCGTCCAGGTCGGCGATCTCCTTCTGCAGCTTGGCGATCTCGTCCTCGATCAGGCCGAAGCGCTTCTGCGAGGACTCGTCCTTCTCGCGGCGCACGGCCTCGCGCTCGATCTGCAGCTGGATCAGGCGGCGGTCCAGCCGGTCCATGACCTCGGGCTTGGAGTCCATCTCGATCTTGATCTTGGCCGCGGCCTCGTCGATCAGGTCGATGGCCTTGTCGGGCAGGAAGCGGTCGGTGATGTAGCGGTTGGACAGCTCGGCCGCGGCCACGATGGCGGGGTCGGTGATCTGCACGCCGTGGTGGGCCTCGTACTTGTTCTGCAGGCCGCGCAGGATGGCGATGGTGGCCTCCACGCTCGGCTCGCCCACGAGGATCTTCTGGAAGCGGCGCTCCAGCGCGGCGTCCTTCTCGATGTACTTGCGGTATTCGTCCAGCGTGGTGGCGCCCACGCAATGCAGCTCGCCGCGCGCAAGGGCGGGCTTGAGCATGTTGCCGGCGTCCATCGCGCCTTCGGCCTTGCCGGCGCCCACCATGGTGTGCAGCTCGTCGATGAAGACGATGGTCTGGCCTTCGTCCTTGGCCAGCTCGTTCAGGACCGACTTCAGGCGCTCCTCGAACTCGCCGCGGTACTTGGCGCCAGCCAGCAGCGCCGCCATGTCGAGCGACAGCACGCGTTTGCCCTTGAGCGAATCGGGCACCTCGCCGGCCACGATGCGCTGGGCCAGGCCCTCGACGATGGCGGTCTTGCCCACGCCGGGTTCGCCGATCAGCACGGGGTTGTTCTTGGTGCGCCGCTGCAGCACCTGGATGGCGCGGCGGATCTCGTCGTCGCGGCCGATCACGGGGTCGAGCTTGCCCATGCGGGCGCGCTCGGTCAGGTCCAGCGTGTACTTCTTGAGGGCTTCGCGCTGGCCTTCGGCCTCGGCGCTGTCGACCTTCTGGCCGCCGCGCACGGCGTCGATGGCCGACTCCAGCGACTTGCGCGTGACGCCGTTCTCGCGCAGCAGCTTGGCCGAGTCGATCTTGCTGTCCACGTAGGCCAGCAGGAACAATTCGCCCGCGATGAACTGGTCGCCGCGCTTGAGCGCTTCCTTCTCGGAGGCCTGCAGCAGCGTGACGAGGTCGCGGTCGGGCTGGACCTGCTCCTGGCCCTGCACCTGCGGCAGGCGCTTGACCGCGCCTTCGGCCGCGGCCAGCAGGCCCTGCACGTTGGCGCCTGCGCGTTCGAGCAGCGGGCGCGGGCCGTCCTGCTGCTTGAGCATGGCGGCCAGCACGTGCTGGGGCGTGATGTAGGCGTTGTCGCTGGCCAACGCGAGCGACTGGGCATCGCCCAGGGCTTCCTGGAATTTGGTGGTGAGTTTGTCGATTCGCATGTTCGAGTTCTCCGAATTGCAACGAACATGGGGAGAGGATGCGCCCGTTTCAAGGGCGCCGCTGTCGGAGCGGGCCGACAGCTGGCCTGGATCAAACGTTGCGGGCCTGGATGCCCCAGCGGGCCAGCGCCGCATCGTCGCTGACGCGGGCGTCGACCCAGCGACCACCCTCAGGGGTCTGCTCCTTCTTCCAGAACGGGGCCTGGGTCTTGAGGTAGTCCATCAGGAACTCGCAGGCCTGGAAGGAGGCACCGCGGTGCGCCGAGGTCACGGCCACGAGCACGATCTGGTCGGTGGGCGCCAAGGGACCCACGCGGTGCACCACGCGCACGCCGTAGAGCGGAAAGCGGGCAAAGGCGGCGTCGACCATGGCCTCGATGGCGCGCTCGGTCATGCCAGGGTAGTGCTCCAGCTCCAGTGCCGTGACCTGCCCCGGGGCGTCCGGGTGGTGGTCGCGCACGGTGCCGACAAAGCTGCAGACGGCGCCCACGCGGGCGTCCTGCGCGCGCAGGGCTGCGATCTCCGCGCCGAGGTCGAAGTCGGCGGTCTGGATGCTGACGCGGGAAAGAGACATGCGGCGATTCTCGCGCAGGCTATAGTCGCGCCCCATGTCCGCTTGCATCGCCCCCAGCACCACACCCGTGGCCCGCTGCTGCGCGAAAAAAGCGAACAAACCGCCGCTCGTCTGACCGGGGCTGCGGTTCCGTCGTCGGATGTGCGACGGAACCCTTGGCAGCCCTCCTGCATCAGCTTCGCGCGCGCACACCTTCGATGGTCGACCCCACCGGTCTTCCCGTACCCATCGAAAGGAATGTCTGTGTCTTCTGCTTCTCCCCTGTTCTCCGGCCTGTGGATTCCATTGGTCACGCCCTTCACCGCCGACGACCGCGTCGACCACGCCGCGCTGGCCGCCCTGGTGCGCGACCTGGCCGGCCGCGGTGTGGCCGGCTTCGTGCCCTGCGGCAGCACCGGCGAAGCCGCCGCGCTGACGGCCGAGGAACAGCTGGCCGTGCTGGACACCACGCTGGCTGCGGCCCAGGGCCTGCCCGTGTTGATGGGCGTGGGCGGTTACCGGTTGCAAGGCGTGCTGGCGCAATTGGAAGCCGTCTGCACGCGGCCTGTGGCCGGCGTGCTGGTGGCGGCGCCGTTCTACATCCGGCCTTCGCAGGAAGGGCTGCTGACCTGGTTCCGCACCCTGGCCGACGCCAGCCCCGTGCCGCTGGTGCTCTACGACATCCCCTACCGCACGGGCGTGGAACTGCGGCTGGAGACGCTGCTGGCGCTGGCGGACCACCCGCGCATCCAGGCCGTCAAGGACTGCGGCGGCGACGCGGTCAAGACGGCCGCGCTGATCGCCGACGGCCGGCTCTCGGTGCTGGCCGGCGAGGACGCGCAGGTCTTCAGCAGCATGGCGCTGGGGGCAAGCGGCGCCATCACGGCCAGCGCGCACCGGCACACGGAGCGTTTCGTGCGGCTGATCGCGCTGTTGCATGCGGGCACCTTGGCCGAGGCACGGGCGCTCTGGCAACCGCTGCTGCCCTGGGTGCTGGCGGTGTTCGACGAGCCCAATCCCGGCCCGATCAAGGCCTTGCTGGCCGAGGCCGGGCTGATGGACGAGCGCCTGCGCGCCCCGATGACCTCTGCCTCGCCCGCCCTGCGCCAGCGCCTGCGTGCGCTGGGGGACGGCCTGCTCAACCGCCCGTGACGGGCGGGAAGAACGCGACCTCGGCACCGTCGTGCAGCGCAGCGGACTCGTCCTGCATCTGCTGGTCCACGGCCACGCGCACGGCGCGGCCCCGGGCCAGCAGTTCGGCATAGGCACCGCCGCGCGCGAGCAGTTCGTCGCGCAGCGCGCCGACGGTGGCGGCCTCGGTCTGCACCGCTTCCTGGCCCAGCCCCAGGCCCTCGCGGATCGAGGCGAAATAACGCAGTTGCAGCTTCATCCCCACAGGTCCTCGAATGGCAGGAAGCGCACGGTGTCGCCGTGCGCGATGGGCTGGCCGGCGGGCGTGTCGACCAGGCCATCGCAGGCGGCCACGGAGGTCAGCACGCCCGAGCTCTGGTTGGGAAACAGTTCCAGCGCACCGTCGGCATTGCGGCGCGCGCGCAGGAACTCGCGGCGCCGGTCGGCGCGCTTCCACTCGAAGGCGGCGGGCAGGTGCACCACGGCCGGCGCAATGCGCGTGGCGCCCTGCAGCTGGAGCAGGAAGGGCCGCACCAGCAAGACGAAGGTGACCAGGCTGGAAACCGGATTGCCAGGCAGGCCGATGAAGTGGCAGGCCGTGCCATCCGCATCCGCACCTGCATCCGCATCCCGGGCGATCGCACCGTAGGCGAAAGGCTTGCCGGGCTTGATCGCGATCTGCCAGAGCTCCAGCCGTCCCAACGCCTGCACGGCCGGCTTCACATGGTCTTCCTCGCCGACGGAGACGCCGCCGCTGGTCAGCACCAGGTCGTGGTGCTGCGCCGCGGTGCGCAAGGCTTGCACGGTGGCGTCCTGCCGGTCCGGCACGATGCCCAGGTCGCTGACCTCGCAGCCCAGGCGCTGCAACAGCGCGCGCAGGAAGAACCGGTTGGAGTTGTAGATGGCGCCGGGCCGCATCTGCGCGGGCGGCACCTCGCCGGGCATCACGAGTTCGTCGCCGGTGGAGAACAGCGCCACGCGCGGGCGGCGCGTGACCGTGAGTTGCGCCAGGCCGATGCTGGCGGCCATGCCCAGCGCGGCCGGCGTGAGCCGCGTGCCGCGCGCGAGCACCGTGGTGCCCAGCGCCACATCCTCGCCGGCGCGGCGAATGGACTGGCCGGGCGTGGGCACCGCGCGCACACGGATGCGGCCATCGTCCAGCGGCTCGCAGTCTTCCTGCATCACCACCGCGTCCGCGCCTTCGGGCACGGGCGCGCCCGTGAAGATGCGCGCGGCCGTGCCCGCGGCAAGCGCAGTGCCCGTGCTGCCGGCCGGGATGCGCTGCGAAACCGGCAGCACCGTGCCCGCGGAAGGCACATCGGCGCAGCGCAGCGCATAGCCATCCATGGCGCTGTTGTCCAGCGGCGGCACCTGCAGGCCGGACACCACGTCGCGCGCCAGCACACGGCGGTCGGCATCGAAGGTGGACACGCTCTCGCTGGCGGCCAGCGGCACGGCATAGCCCATCAGCTGGGCCAGGGCCTCGTCCAGGGTCTTGAGCTTGGCGGCAGGATCGGTCATGCGGGGGATTCAACGGTAGGCGAACAGCGCGGCATTGTCGGCCAGCCAGCGGGCCAGCGCCGGCACGTCGTTCAGATCCAGCACCGGGCACAGGGGGGCGGGCTGGAGCGCGGCAGGCGCGTCGGTCAGAACGGCGCGGACCTGCAGGTCCTCGGGATAACGCGCAGGCCGCTGCTCGCCTGCGCGGCGCACTTCCAGGCGCGGCAGGTCTTCGTGCTTGAAGCCCTCGACCAGCACCCAGTCGACGTCCTGGCGCAGTTCGGCGATCAGGCCACGCGCGGTCGGCGCGTGCTCGGCCGGGTATTCGCGCAGCAGCGCCAGGCGGCGATCGGAGGCGATCACCACCTCGTGCGCGCCGGCCTCGCGGTGGCGCCAGCTGTCCTTGCCAGGGGTGTCGATGTCGAAGCCGTGGTGCGCGTGCTTGACGACCGAGACCGATTCGCCGCGCGCCTTGAGCAGCGGGATCAGCCGCTCGATCAGCGTGGTCTTGCCGGCGCCCGAGTAGCCGGCGACACCCACGACCTTCACAGGCCAGCGCCGCCCGGCCACCCGAAGGCGTCGGCGCGCGCCCCCGGGCGGCCGCGATGCGCGAGGCGATGCGCTGGCGGGCTCAATGGCAGTGTTCGGCGATGTAGCGCTTGATGACCTCGGCGTCTGCCGGCACGCGCTGCACGCGGCGCGGCAGATCCTCGATGCCTTCGAACCGTGCGGGCCGCTCGGGCGCGCGGCCCAGCGCTTCCACGATGGTCTCGGCGAACTTGATCGGCAGCGCGGTTTCCAGCACCACCATGGGGACGCCCGCAGTGCGGTGCGCGCGCGCCACCTTGAGGCCGTCGGCCGTGTGCGTGTCGATCATCTGGCCAAAGCGCTCCCAGGTGTCGCGGATGGTCGCGAGGCGGTCGGCATGCGTGCTCTTGCCGCTGGCGAAGCCGAAACGCGTGGCGCCCTGCGCGAACAGCGGATCGGCGGCCAGGTCGAAGCGGCCCGTACGGGCAAGGCCCGCGCCGAACAGCTCGGCCGTGCGTGCGGCGTCGCGGCCCAGCAGGTCGAACACGAAGCGCTCGAAGTTGGACGCCTTGGAGATGTCCATCGACGGGCTGGAGGTCTCGTGCGTGTCCGCGCTGCCGCGCACGCGGTAGGTGCCGGTGCGGAAGAACTCGTCGAGCACGTCGTTCTCGTTCGTGGCCACGACCAGCCTGTGGACCGGCAGGCCCATCATGCGTGCCACATGGCCGGCGCAGACGTTGCCGAAGTTGCCCGAGGGCACGGTGAAGCTGACCTGCTCGCCGTCCATCTTCGTGGCCTGGAAGTAGCCCGCGAAGTAGTAGACGACCTGGGCCAGCAAGCGCGCCCAATTGATCGAGTTGACCGTGCCGATGCGGTACTTCCGCTTGAACGCGAGGTCGTTGGAGACGGCCTTGACGATGTCCTGGCAATCGTCGAACACGCCGTCCGCGGCCAGGTTGTGGATGTTGGCGTCTTGCAGGCTGAACATCTGGGCCTGCTGGAACGGGCTCATGCGGCCGTGCGGCGAGGTCATGAAGACGCGCACGCCCTTCTTGCCACGCATGGCGTACTCGGCCGCGCTGCCGGTGTCGCCGCTGGTGGCGCCCAGGATGTTGAGTTCCTCGCCGCGGCGGCCCAGCTCGTACTCGAACAGGTTGCCGAGCAGCTGCATGGCCATGTCCTTGAAGGCCAGCGTGGGGCCGTTGGACAGGGCTTCGAGGTACACGCCGTCTTCCAGCGGGCGCAAGGGCACGATGGCTTCGGTGCCGAACACGTCGCGTGTATAGGTCTTGGCGCACAGGGCCTTGAGGTCGGCCGCGGGAATGTCGTCGATGTAGAGCGACAGGATTTCGAAGGCCAGCTCGGCGTACGGCAGCGCGCGCCAGCGTGCGAGGGTGGCGGCATCGACCTGCGGGTACTGCTCGGGCAGGTACAGGCCGCCGTCGGGCGCCAGGCCTTCGAGCAGGATCTCGCAGAACTGCTTGCGGTCGGCGTGGCCGCGCGTGGACAGGTAACGCATCAGTTCAGCTCTTCCTTGCGGATGCGCGTGATCGGCGCCAGCACGGTCGGCAGCGCCTGCATCTTGGCGATGGCGGCGTCCATCAGCGCTTCCTGGCAGTCGTGCGTGAGGATGATGAGGTCGGTCTGCGTCGAACCCTCGCCACCGACCTCGTCGGCCTCGCGCTGCAGCACGGCGTCGATGCTGATGCCGGACTCGGCCAGCAGGCCCGTGACCTTGGCCAGCACGCCGGCCTGGTCGGCCACGCGCAGGCGCAGGTAGTAGCTGGTCACCACCTCGCCCATGGGCAGCACCTTCAGGTCGCTCAGCGCATCGTGCTGGAAGGCCAGGTGCGGCACGCGGTGCTCGGGATCGGCCGTGTGCAGGCGCGTGATGTCGACCAGGTCGGCGATCACGGCGCTGGCGGTCGGCTCGCTGCCCGCGCCCTTGCCGTAGTACAGCGTGGTGCCCACGGCATCGGCCTGCACGACGACGGCGTTCATCGCGCCCTCGACGTTGGCGATCAGGCGCTTGGCCGGCACCAGGCTCGGGTGCACGCGCAGCTCCACGCCCTTGTCGGTGCGCTTGGTGATGCCCAGCAGCTTGATGCGGTAGCCCAGCTGCTCGGCGTAGCGGATGTCCTGCGCCGACAGCTTGGTGATGCCTTCCACATAGGCCTTGTCGAACTGCACCGGGATGCCGAAGGCGATGGCCGACATGATGGTGGCCTTGTGCGCGGCGTCCACGCCTTCGATGTCGAAGGTTGGGTCGGCCTCGGCATAGCCCAGGCGCTGGGCTTCCTGGAGCACCACGTCGAAGTCCAGGCCCTTGCTGCGCATCTCCGACAGGATGAAGTTGGTGGTGCCGTTGATGATGCCGGCGATCCACTGGATGCGGTTGGCGGTCAGGCCCTCGCGCAGCGCCTTGATGATGGGGATGCCGCCGGCCACCGCCGCCTCGAAGGCCACGATCACGCCCTTGGCCTGCGCTGCCGCGAAGATCTCGGTGCCGTGCACGGCCAGCAGCGCCTTGTTGGCCGTGACCACGTGCTTGCCGGCCGCGATGGCTTCGAGCACCAGTTGCTTGGCGATGCCATAGCCGCCGATCAGCTCGACGACGATGTCGATGTTCGGGTCGGCGATGACGGCGCGCGCATCGGCAACGACCTTCACGTCGCTGCCGACGACGGCGCGTGCACGTTCGACGTTCAGGTCGGCCACGGTTGCGATCTCGATGCCCCGGCCGGCGCGGCGCCGGATCTCCTGCTGGTTGCGCGCGAGAACGTTGAAGACACCGCTGCCGACGGTGCCGATGCCCAGAAGGCCGACCTGGATGGGTTTCATGCGAGAGCCGCTTGTGCGGAGGAGGAAGAGGAAACGGAATGGCGTTTGCGGTACTGCTCGAGGAAGGCAGCGATGCGGCCGATGGCCAGGCGCAGGTCGTCCTCGTGCGGCAGGAACACGATGCGGAAGTGGTCGGGCGTGGGCCAGTTGAAGCCCGTGCCCTGCACCAGCATGACCTTGGTTTCCTGCAGCATCTCGAGGATGAACTGCTGGTCGTCCTCGACCGGGTAGACCTTGGGGTCGAGCCGCGGGAACATGTACAGCGCCGCGCTGGGCTTGACGCAGCTCACGCCCGGGATCGCGGTGATGAGTTCGTAGGCCAGGTCGCGCTGGCGGCGCAGCCGGCCGCCCTCGCACACGAGGTCCTTGATGCTCTGGTAGCCGCCCAGCGCCGTCTGGATCGCCCACTGGCCCGGCACATTGGCGCACAGCCGCATGTTCGAGAGCATGTTCAGGCCCTCGATGTAGTCGCGCGCGGGCTTCCTGTCGCCCGAGACCACGAGCCAGCCGGCACGGTAGCCGCAGCTGCGGTAGCTCTTGGACAGCGAGTTGAAGGTCAGCGTGAGCACGTCGTCGGACAGGCTGGCGATGGCCGTGTGGCGCACGCCGTCGTAGAGCACCTTGTCGTAGACCTCGTCGGCGAATAGCACCAGGCCGTGCTCGCGGGCGATGTCCACCAGGGCCTGGAGCAGTTCGTCGGAGTACAGCGCGCCGGTCGGGTTGTTCGGGTTGATGACCACGATGCCCTTGGTCTGCGGCGTGATCTTGGCCCGGATGTCGTCCAGGTCGGGCATCCAGCCATTGGCCTCGTCGCAGCGGTAGTGCACGGGCGTGCCGCCCGACAGGCTCACGGCGGCCGTCCACAGCGGATAGTCGGGTGCGGGCAGGAGCAGTTCGTCGCCGTCGTTGAGCAACGCGTTGGTGGCCATCACGATCAACTCGCTGGCGCCGTTGCCCAGGTAGATGTCGTCCAGCGTGACGCCCTTGACGCCCTGCTTCTGCGTCTCGTGCATGACCGCCTTGCGCGCCGCGAAGATGCCCTTGCTGTCCGAGTAGCCGGCCGAGTTCGGCAGGTTGCGGATCATGTCCTGCTGGATCTCTTCGGGCGAATCGAAGCCGAACACCGCGAGGTTGCCGATGTTGAGCTTGATGATCTTCTGGCCCTCTTCCTCCATCTGGCGCGCCGCATCCATGATGGGGCCGCGGATGTCGTAGCAGACGTTGGAGAGCTTGGCGGATTTACGGACGGTTTTCATGGAGTCCCCTGCAGTCCCTCAATGGCCCCGTCTGGGTCTTGGCCAAAGAGCCGCGCCGCGGCAAAGCCATACCCCTGCCGGCGCCCTTGTTGAAGCGAAAACCTATAATTTGACCACAGTTCGCGGCAATTCCAGGCCCGCACACTCACCCTCCTCCATGAAGCTGCAGCCCGACCGATCCGACGTCCAGACCATCACCGCACTGGGGGCCGACTGGATCGCCGTGCAGGCCGACCGCATCAGCCACAGCGTGGTCATCGGCTCGCGCGGACAGCGCATCGCCTGGCCTTGCCAGCGTTTCGAGGACCTGGGCGCGGAGCACTTCGCACAACTGGCCGAACTCGATTGCGAGGTCGTGATCTTCGGCAGCGGCCCCAAGCTGCGTTTTCCGCAGGCCGCCTGGCTGCGCCCGCTGATCGCCAAGCGCATCGGCGTGGAGACCATGGACACGGCCGCCGCCTGCCGCACCTACAACATCCTGGCGCAGGAGGGCCGCGACGTCGTGGTCGCGCTGCTGCTGGAGCCTGCACAGTGACGCATGCACACCCGTGCTGCGCTTCCTGTAACAGGGAAGCGCGAAAAGCATTTTCAGGGTAAAATCTAGGGTTGCCGCGATGGCCTCTTGGGCCTGAATACACGCGCCCGACGACCACTTTCCGACTCCCGAGATTCAAACATATGGCGATCGTTGTCAACAAACTCATCCCTGAATTCGAAGCCAACGCCACGGGCGGCGTGAAAGTCTCCAACACCTCGCACCTGGGCCATGTCCTGGTGCTGTATTTCTATCCCAAGGACAACACGCCCGGTTGTACCACCGAAGCCATGCAGTTCCGGGACAAGTACAAGGACTTCGTGAAGGCCGGGGCCACGGTGTTCGGCGTGTCGCGCGACAACATGAAGTCGCACGACGAGTTCAAGGCCAAGCTCGAGCTGCCCTTCGAACTCATTGCCGACACCGAAGAAAAAATGTGCCACATGTTTGGCGTGGTCAAGAACAAGATCATGTACGGCAAGAAGGTCAAGGGCATCGAGCGCAGCACCTTCCTCATCGGTGCCGATGGCACGCTGCAGCAGGAGTGGCGCGGCCTCAAGGTCCCCGGCCACGTGGACGAAGTCCTGGCGGCCGTCAAGGATCTCAAGACGACCGCCTGACCGCTGCGGTCATCCGCGCGAAAGGCTGTCACGGGGGTCATGCATAATGGTTCCATGCCCCTAGGAGACGCTCCTCGCGCATCCCACCAAAAAGCCGCCCTGGCGACCGGGCGGCTTTTTCGTTTTTGCTCCTTCCCAGGAAACACGACGCCCCATGCCTCTGCCCCCGCCCCCCGCAAAGCGCGCTGCCACCCTGTCGCCTGACGCCTTCGACGCCCCTGCGCGCGCCACATCGAAACCCGCGCGGGTCGCACGCGCACGGTTCACCGAGGCAGCGTTGGAAGCGCCGGCCAACGCACCGCGCGAAGCCCAGGATGAAGCACCCGTCGCCGTGTTGCGCGATGCCGGCGCTGTCGTCGAAGCACCCGTGATGCGCGAACCGGCCGAGGCGGAGGCGCCCCCGGCCCGCGGGCGCCGCACGCCATCGGCCGATACCGCGGCTGCCGCGCCGGCACGCAAGCGCAAGCCGGCCAGGTCGAGCGGCCCGTCCAAGCTGTTCGTGCTCGACACCAACGTGCTGATGCACGACCCGATGTGCCTGTTCCGCTTCGAGGAACACGACATCTACCTGCCGATGATCGTGCTGGAAGAGCTCGACGGCCACAAGAAGGGCATGAGCGAAGTGGCGCGCAACGCGCGCCAGTCGAGCCGTACCCTCGATGCCCTGGCCGGCGCGCCGAACGCCGACATCGCCGTCGGCCTGCCACTGGACGCCACCGGCCACCGTGAGGCCGGCGGCAAGCTGTTCTTCCAGACCCGCCCGCTGGACGACAAGCTGCCCGCCGCCCTGCCGCAGGGCAAGGCCGACAACCAGATCCTCGGCGTGGTCGATGCGCTGCGGCGCGAGCATGCGCCGCGCGAGGTGGTGCTGGTGTCCAAGGACATCAACATGCGCGTCAAGGCCAAGGCCCTGGGCCTGGCCGCCGACGACTACCAGAACGACAAGACGCTGGAGGACGGCGAGTTCCTGTACTCCGGCGCGCTGGCGCTGCCGCCTGATTTCTGGGCCAAGCACGGCAAGACGGTGGAGAGCTGGCAGCAGGGCCAGCACACCTTCTACCGCATCGCCGGCCCCGTGGTGCCGAGCCTGCACATCAACCAGTTCGTCTACTTCGAGGCGCCCGGCGAGCCCAGCCTGTACGCGCGGGTGACCGAGATCCGCGCCAAGACCGCCGTGCTCAAGACGCTGCGCGACTTCAACCACCTGAAGAACGCTGTCTGGGGCGTGACCACGCGCAACCGCGAACAGAACTTCGCGATGAACCTGCTGCTCGATCCCGAGGTCGACTTCGTCACGCTGACCGGCAACGCCGGCACCGGCAAGACGCTGATGGCGCTGGCCTCCGGCCTCACGCAGGTGCTGGACGACCGCCGCTACACCGAGATCATCATGACCCGCGCCACCGTCAGCGTGGGCGAGGACATCGGCTTCCTGCCCGGCACCGAGGAAGAAAAGATGGGCCCCTGGATGGGCGCGCTCGACGACAACCTCGAGGTGCTGGCCAAGACCGAGACCAGCGCGGGCGAGTGGGGCCGCGCGGCCACCAACGAGCTGATCCGTTCGCGCATCAAGATCAAGAGCATGAACTTCATGCGCGGCCGCACCTTCCTGAACAAGTACGTGATCATCGACGAGGCGCAGAACCTGACGCCCAAGCAGATGAAGACGCTGATCACGCGCGCCGGCCCGGGCACCAAGATCGTCTGCATGGGCAACCTGCAGCAGATCGACACGCCCTACCTGACCGAAGGCTCCTCGGGCCTGACCTTCGCGGTCGACAAGTTCAAGGGCTGGCCGCACAGCGGCCACATCACGCTGGCGCGCGGCGAGCGTTCTCGCCTGGCCGACTTCGCGAGCGAAGTGCTGTAGCCCGAAGGTTTTGCCGCCGGGCCGCCCCAAGGCAAAACGCCCCCCCCCTCGGGGGGCAGCGACCCGCGCAGCGGCGGAGCGTGGGCGCTATTCCGTCAGGCGTCCAGCTTGAGGCCCTTGGGCAGCGGGAACTTCAACGTTTCCTGCACGCCGTCCATCTTGCGGACCGCCTGTGCGCCGAGCGCGCGCAGGCGTTCGATCACCTGCTGGACCAGCACGTCAGGTGCAGACGCGCCCGCCGTCAGGCCCACGCGCGGCTTGCCTTCGAACCACTCGGCGCGCAGTTCGTCCGCGCTGTCGACCATGTAGCTCTCGGTGCCGAGCTTCTTGGCCAGCTCACGCAGCCGGTTGCTGTTGGAACTCGTGGGGCTGCCCACCACGATCAGGATGTCGACCTGCGGGCTGAGCACCTTGACGGCGTCCTGCCGGTTCTGCGTGGCGTAACAGATGTCCTGCTGCTTGGGCTCGCGCACGTTCGGAAAGCGCGCCTTGACGGCAGCCGCGATCTCCGCTGCATCGTCCACCGACAGCGTGGTCTGTGTGACCACGGCCAGCCGCTCGGTCTGGCCGGGCTGCACGCGCGCCACGTCGGCCACGTCCTCGACCAGGTGGATGCCGCTGTCGAGCTGGCCCATCGTGCCCTCGACCTCGGGATGCCCCTTGTGGCCGATCATGATGAACTCGAAGCCTTCCTTGTGCAGCTTGGCCACCTCCACGTGGACCTTGGTCACGAGCGGGCAGGTCGCGTCGAAGATGCGGAAGCCGCGCCGTTCGGCCTCGCGCTGCACTGCCTGGCTGACGCCGTGGGCCGAGAACACCAGCGTGGCATCGGGCGGCACCTCGTCCAGCTCTTCGATGAAGATCGCGCCGCGCGCCTTCAGGTCGTTCACCACATAGGTGTTGTGCACGATCTCGTGGCGCACGTAGATCGGCGCGCCGAACTTGGCAAGCGCGCGCTCGACGATCTCGATCGCGCGGTCCACGCCGGCGCAGAAGCCGCGCGGCTCGGCCAGGACGATGTCGCTCACCACGCCGGTCATCAAAGCACTCCGATCAGCTGGACCTCGAAGGTCACGGGCTGGCCCGCCAGCGGGTGGTTGAAATCGAATTGCACGGCCGTGTCCTTCAGCGCGATGACCGCGCCGGCGTAGTTGCCCGAGCCATCGGGCGTGGGGAACTGCACCACGTCGCCCACGCTGTACTGCTCGTCCGGGTCGCCCAGCTTGGCCAGCAGGCCGCGCGCCACCCATTGCTGCATCTCGGGGTTGCGCTCGCCGAACGCGGCGCCGGCGGGCAGCTCGAACTGCGTGTGCGTGCCCTCGGCCAGGCCGAGCAAGCGCTCCTCGACGGCCGGCGACAGCTCGCCCGCGCCCAGCGACAGCGTGGCCGGCTTGCCGCCGAAGGTGTTGATGATGTCGCCGCCCGGACCGGCCAGCCGGTAATGCAGGGTCAGGAAGGAGCCGGGATGCACCACGGGCACGGCGGCGGAGTCTGGGGTCATGGGGAGCCTCGATAAACTGGACGCCATTGTAAAAACCCGGGCCACCGGGTCCCCGCCATGGCGTTGAAAGACCTTCCCACCGACGCCCAGCCGCGCGAAAAGCTGCTGGCGCGCGGGCCGCAGGCGCTGGCCGATGCCGAGCTGCTCGCCCTGCTGCTGCGCACCGGCATCCAGGGCAAGAGCGTGCTGCGCATGGCCGACGAACTGCTCGCCCCGCCGCCCCTGGGCTTCGGCGGCCTGTCCGGCCTGTTGCACGCCAGTGCGACCGACCTGCAGCGCATCAAGGGCCTCGGCCCGGCCAAGCGCGCCGAGCTGGTCGCCGTGCTGGAACTCGCACGCCGCGCGCTGGCCGAGCAGCTGCGCGAACGGCCCCTGTTCAGCGCGCCGCAGCAGGTCAAGGACTACCTGCAGCTGCAGCTTGCGGGCCGCCCGCACGAGGTCTTCGCCGTGGTGTTCCTGGACAGCCAGCACCGCCTCATCGCGCTGGAAGAGTTGTTCCGCGGCTCCCTCTCGCAGGCCAGCGTCTACCCGCGCGAAGTGGTGGTGCGCGCGCTGGCCCACCACGCCGGCGCCGTCGTACTGGCCCACAACCACCCCAGCGGCAGCGCCGAGCCCTCGCGCGCCGACGAGCTGCTGACGCAGCAACTCAAGGCCGCGCTGGCGCTGGTCGACGTGCGCGTGCTCGACCACGTGGTCGTCGCGCCGGGCCAGGCCGTCTCGCTGGCCGAACGGGGGCTGCTGTGAGGGCCCGCTCGCTGCAGGACCTGGGCGCCATGCGCGGCCACCTGGCGGAGCAGCAGCGCCTGGCGGCCGAACGCGAGGCCGTGCGCCGCGAGGCCCTGCGCCGCGCCGAGGCCGAACGCAACCTGTTCGCCAACGCCGCGGGGCCGGTGGCGCCGCTGCGCCAGCCCCCGCGCGTGCGGCTGGCACCCGAGCAACCCGCGCCGATCCCGGTGCAGCAGCAGCTCGACGAGCAGCGCGTGCTGCTGGAAAGCCTCAGCGACGAGTTCGACGCCACCACGCTGCTGGACGTGGACGACGCCATGAGCTTTCGCCGCCCCGGCATCGGCATGGACGTCACCCGCCGGCTGCGCAAGGGCGAGTGGAGCCTGCAGCGCGAGCTCGACCTGCACGGCCTGCGCCGCGAAGACGCGCGCGAGGCCTTGTCGGCCTTCATCCGCGAATCGCACCGCCAGGGCCTGCGCTGCCTGCGCGTGGTGCACGGCAAGGGCCTGGGCTCGCCCGGCCGGGTGCCCGTGCTCAAGTCCAAGGTGCAGGCCTGGCTCATCCAGAAGCAGGAGGTGCTGGCCTTCGTGCAGGCCCGGGCCGACGAAGGCGGCGCCGGCGCGCTCGTGGTCCTGCTCAAACCCCAGTCCTGAGCGACAGAAGGCGCCCGCGGATGCGCCCGGCGGCACCACGCGGCACTAGACTGCCCGCGCCATGTTCCGCCGCCTGCCCTTTCCCGCCCCGCCACGCGCCCTGGCCGCACCGTGCGCCGTACTGTGCGCCGCACTCGCGCTGGCCGGCTGCGCCAGCCAGGCACCGCTGCAGCGTCCGGACGCACCCGTGCCCACCGCCTGGCCAGGCCAGCTGACCGAAGGCGGGCAGGACGCCACCCGCATCCACTGGCGCAGCTACTTCGCCGACGCGCGGCTGCAGGCCCTGATCGCCGCCGCGCTGGAGCACAACCGCGACCTGCACATCGCGGCCGCGCGCGTGCAGGAGGCGCGCGCGCAGTACGGCGTCACGCGCGCCGACCGCCTGCCCGGCGTGAACCTCGGCGCACAGGCCGCCATCCAGCGCTCGCCGCCGGCGCTGAGCGGCCTGGACGCCCAGTCCAACGCCGACCGCTACGACCTGGCCATCTCCACGGTCTCGTTCGAGCTCGATTTCTGGGGCCGGCTGGCGCGGCTGTCCGAGTCCGCGCGCGCCAGCTACCTGGCCACCGAAGAGGCGCAGCGCGCGCTGCAGCTGTCGCTGGTGTCCGACGTGGCCAGCGCCTACTTTGCGCTGCTGCAGCAGGACGAGGCCCTGGCCCTGGCGCGCGCCAGCCTGGCGCTGCGCGAGGAATCGCTGGATCTGCTCACGCGCGGCCAGCAGATCGGCGCCGTGCACGACTACGACGTGCAGCAGGCCACCGGCGCGCTGGAAACCGCGCGCGGCACCCTGTTCGCCGCCACGCACCAGCAGGCGCTGGCCACCAGCCGCCTGCAGTTCCTCGTGGGCCAGCCGCCCGCCGCCTTGCCACCCGGCAACACGCTCGCCAACCAGGCCCTGGGCCAGCCGCTGTCCGCCGGCCTGCCCGGCGAGGTGCTGCTGCTGCGACCCGACGTGCTGGCCGCCGAGCAGCGGCTGGCCGCCTCGCACGCCAATGTGGGCGCCGCACGCGCCGCCTTCTTCCCGCGCATCGTGCTGACGGCCGGCCTGGGTTTCGCCAGCCCCGCGCTGGCCACGCTGTTCAGCGGCGGCGCCTGGAACTTCCAGCCCGCGCTGACGTTTCCGCTGTTCGACGGCGGCCGCCTGGACGCCCAGGCCGACATCGCCGAAGCGCGCAAGCGCGTCGCCGTGGCCGAGTACGAGAAAACCATCCAGCTCGCCTTCCGCGAGGTTGCCGACCAGCTCTCGGCCCAGCGCACGCTGGCACAGCAGCTGCAGGCCATCGCCGCCAACCAGCGCGCGCAGCAGCGCCGGCTGGAGATCGCCCAGGCCCGCTACGCCGGCGGCATGGTCGGCTACCTCGAGGTGCTGGACGCCCAGCGCGACCTGGTCGGTGTGCAGCAGACCGCCATCGAACTGCGCCGCGCGCAACTGGACGCCTCGGCCCAGCTCTACAAGGCGCTGGGCGGCGGCGCCCGCGCCGGCACCTGAACATCAAGAACCAACGCATGTCCATCTCCGACACCCTGGTGCGCGCCATCCAGCTGCAAGGCAGCGGCCACACCGCCGAGGCCGCCACGCACTTCCATGCCGTGCTGGCCGCCCAGCCCGACAACGGCCCGGCCCACTACTCGCTCGGCCTGATCGCCTGGCAGGCCGGCGACGGGGCCACGGCGCTGGCGCGCTGCGAGGCCGGCGTGGCCGCCGCGCCCGGCTTCGCGCCGCTGCACCACCTGCACGGCACCGTGCTGCAGGGCCTGGGCCGCAACGACCAGGCCCTCGCGGCCTACGACCGCGCGCTCGCGATCCAACCCGACTTCGTCGACGTGCTGCTCAACAGCGGCGCGCTGCTGCGCGCCATGTACCGCCACCACGAGGCACTGGAGCGCTTCAACCAGATCCTGCGCTTCGCGCCCGACCACCCGTCCGCGCTGGGCAACTGCGGCATTCTCCTGACCGAGTTCAAGCAGAGCGCCCAGGCGATCGCGATGTTCGAGCGGCTGGTGCGGGTCAAGCCCGATGCCGACTACGCGCTGGGCCTGCTGTTCTTCGAGCGCCTGCACGTCTGCGACTGGACCGATTTCGACGCGCTGCGCGCGCGCATCGTCGACGGCGTGCGCGCCGGCCAACGCGTGTGCAAGTCGCTGGCCTTCATGTCGGCATCCAGCAACGCGCAGGACCACCAGCGCGCCGCGCGCATCTTCGCGGCCCACCAGAACCCGCGCCAGCCGCAGGCGCTGTGGAACGGCGAGCGCTACCAGCACAAGCGCATCCGCATCGCCTACGTCTCGCCCGACCTGCGCGAACACCCCGTCAGCCACCTGATGTGCGGCATCTTCGAGCGGCACGACAAGAGCCGCTTCGAGACCATCGCCATCTCGCTGGGCGTGGACGACGGCAGCCGGCTGCGCGGGCGCATCCTCGCGGCCTTCGACGAGTTCGTCGACGCGCGCGACTGGACGGCCGAGCGCATCGCGCGCTGGATGCGCGAGCGCGAGGTCGACATCGCCATCGACCTGGGCGGCTACACCTCGGACACGCGCACCGCCATCTTCGCGTGGCGGCCGGCGCCGGTGCAGGTCAACTACCTGGGCTATCCCGGCACCATGGGTGTGGACTACTACGACTACATCCTGGCCGACCGCCACATCATCCCGGACGCCCACAAGCCCTTCTACGACGAGCAGGTGGTCTACCTGCCAGACGCCTACCTGACCGTGGACGACAGCGTGCAGATCGCCGAGCGCACGCCCACGCGCGCCGAATGCGGCCTGCCCGACGAGGGCGTGGTGTTCTGCTCGTTCAGCCACGACTACAAGATCACGCCGCCGGTGTTCGATGTCTGGATGCGCCTGCTGGCCCAGGTGCCGGGCAGCGTGCTGTGGCTGGTCTCGCGCGGCGAAGCCACCCAGCGCAACCTGCGCAAGGAAGCCGCGCTGCGCGGCATCGCGCCGGAACGCCTGGTGTTCGCCGGCCGCGTGCCGCGCGTGGAAGACCACCTGGCCCGCTACCGCCAGGCCGACATCTTCCTGGACACCCATCCCTACAACGCCCACACCACGGCCGCCGACGCGCTGATGGCCGGCCTGCCCGTGGTGACCTGCGTAGGAGATTCCTTCCCCTCGCGCGTGGCCGGCAGCCTCGTGCAGGCGGCCGGGCTGCCCAAGCTGGCCACCGATTCGCTGGCCGCCTACGAGGCCCTGGCGCTCAAGCTCGCGCAGAACCCCGAGCGCCGGGCCTCGCTGCGCCAACGGCTGCTGCAGCGTGGCGACGGCGCGAATGGCCAGGCCCTGTGCGACACCGACGGTTTCCGCCGCCACCTCGAAGCCGCCTACACCGCGATGTGGCGGCGCACCCAGCTCGGCGGTGCCAGCGATGCGCTGGCCTGCAACCCTAGCCAACCACAAGCATGACCAAGACCCTGGACCTGGGCTGCGGCCCCAACCCCAACAACCCGTTCAAGGCCGACGAGGTGTTCGGCGTCGACATCCGCGAGGACATCGGCAACAACATCGCAGCCGCCGACCTGGCGATCGAGCCGATCCCGTATGCGGACGGCATGTTCGAGTTCGTGACCGCCTTCCAGTTCATCGAGCACGTGCCGCGCGTGATCTACGCGCCCAAGCACCGCAACCCGTTCGTGCAGCTCATGAACGAGATCTACCGGGTGCTCAAGGTGGACGGCATCTTCCTCTCGGTCACGCCGGCCTACCCGCACAACGCGGCGTTCCAGGACCCGACCCACGTGAACATCATCACGGAGGAGACCTTCCCCTGCTACTTCGACGACACCAACCGCTGGGCCAAGATCTACGGCTTCAACGGCCACTTCCGCATGCTGCGGCAGGAGTGGATGGGCGCGAACCTCGTCACGCAGATGCAAAAGCGCCTGCCGGGCTGAGCGCGCCCGCGCTGCTTCAGAGCGCGTCCAGCGCGCCCTGGATGGCCTGCACCACCAGCGGATAGCCCGAGTGGCGCAGCACGTCCTGCTGCAGCGCCTTGACGAGCAGCGCCCGCTCGCGCGCGTGGGCGGGCAGGCTGAAGTGGCGGACCTTGTCACGCAGTTCGTCCAGCGTGCGGAACGACACCTCTGCATGCGCCGGCGTCAGCGCCGCGAGCCCGTCGCGCGCATCGGTCAGGCACAGGCCGCCGGACAGCACCACGTCGTGGAAGCGGTTCACCACCGCATGGTCGAACTGCAGCGAAGAAATGTTGATGTTGACGCGGCTGCCGCCGAACACGCGCTGCACCGCCGCCGGCTCGTACACCGCCGGGTGGTAGCGCAGGCCGGGCCGGTCGACCTGCAGCTGGCGCGTGATGCCGTGCAGGTAAGCCGGGTCGCCGCCATACACGTCGAGCGCATCCAGGCCGGCCTGCTCGAACACCCATCCGCGCAGCGGGAGCGTGAGGCCGGTGACCTCGTTGCGCAGCCACTGGGCCTGCGCCACGCGCAGCAAGGCCCGGTCGGCGTCCGTGCCCAGGCCATCGAGCGCCTGGTCGGCGAAGGCCTTCACCTGCGGCTCCAGCGCGCTGGCGAAGTCCGCGCGCCTTGCCTGCAGCGCCGCATCCAGCAGCTGCTGCAGCCGCGGGGATGCATGGCGCGGGCTGGCCTGGCTGGGCACCGCATGGCCGACGAAGGCGGTGTCGTGCACGAAGCCATCCAGCAGCGGCTCGACCGGCGCGAACTCGCTGGCGTGCGGCACCAGGCCGGCATGGCCGATGCCCACGGACGCCAGGTCGGCGATGTTGCCGGCCTCGATGCACAGATGGGCCGCGCGCCCCGCCACGCGCTGCCAGGCCTGCAGCTTGGCGATGGCGCCCAGCAGGTCCAGCCCGCCCAGGATGGTGTCCTGGTGCAGGAACACCAGCCGGCCCGCGAAGCTCTCGAAGTAGTGGCGCCCGGTGGCGGGCCGCACCGACTGCACCGCATTGCTGGAGGCTGTGGAGATGTAGACCGCGTCGGCATGGCCGGGCTCCTCCACGAAGCGCTGGAAGCTCTCGCTGTCGAAGCCCTCGGGCTTGACGGCCAGCACCTGCAGGCCGCTGTGGGCCAGCGCGGCGCCCAGCGCCTGGGCGATGCGCCGGTAGATGGGCGTCCTGGACAGTTCGATGTAGACGGTGCGTGGGCTCATGGCTGGATGCGAATGTGCAGGCCGGCGCCCGAAGGCGCGGGCCGCTGTAGTGAAATGCGGGCATGCCTTCCCACCACCCCGCGATTCTGGTCCCCATCTACCAGCCACGCCTGTCGCCGATCGAAGAGTTTTCGCTGGACGTGTCGGTGCAGGCCCTGGCCGGCCGGCGCATCGATTTCGTCGGCCCGGACGGGCTGGCGCTGGACTACTACCGGCAGCGCTACCCGCAGCTGGGCTTCATCGGCCTGGCGCCCCGGTGCTTCGCCAGCATCGCCGACTACAACCGCCTGCTGCTGGACCCGGCCTTCTACGAGCGCTTCGCCGATCAAGGCCACCTGCTGATCCTGCAGACCGATGCCGTGGTGCTGCGCGACGAGCTCGACGCCTGGTGCGCCTCGCCCTACGACTACGTGGGTGCGCCCTGGCCCGATGGCAACGAGCTGTTCGTCAACCTCGACCGCTTCCAGGGCGCGCTGGGCAAGCGCCTGAAGGTGCATGTGGGCAATGGCGGGCTCAGCCTGCGCCGCATCGACAAGTGCGCCGCGCTGCTGCGCGAGTTTCCGCAGGCCATCCAGGTGTTCTGCCAGACGGGCTCCAGCGAAGACCTGTTCTTCGCCTTCATGGGCGCGCTGTCGGGCGACTTCGTGCTGCCCAACGAGATCGTCGCCTCGCGCTTCGCGCTGGAGTTGCGGCCCTCGTACTACCTGGCCGTCAACGGCGGCCAGGTCCCGATGGCGGGCCATGCCTGGTGGAAGTACGAGCCCGCGTTCTGGAAAGCCTTGCTGCCGCCCTCGCCCGTGCTCGACACGGTCTGACCGTGCCGCCCGGCTGAAGCGGCAGCGGGGCCGGCCGGCCCCGCCGTGCATCAGGCCTTGGACGTTCCGCCGGCCAGGATGCCGTGCTGCGCCGGGTCCTGCAGGCCGGCCAGCGTGGTCATCGACTTGCCCAGCGCCGTGACCACCGCCGTGGACGGCGTGCCCGCCACCGCGTTGCCGTTGGCGTCGAACTGGCGCATCGCGTCCGCCATGCCGACCACCACGCCCTGCGTTGCCGAGCGCGCCGCCGCAGCGGTGGCCGGATCGGCGGCCGCCTGCGGCGCGCCGTTCCAGGCCGCGTCGCCGTCGAAGCTGCCGATGGCCTCGGCCAAGCTGCCGACCTGCGTGCGCAGGTCGTTGGCCGGCGCAGTGTCGGCCACCGCCTTCTGCGCCACGAACCAGACGTCGGCCGCCGCATGCGTGGCGCCGTCGGTGGTCTCGTAGCTGGACACCAAGCCCACCAGGTTGCCGTTGTCCTTGCTGAGCTCGGCGCGGGCGTTCAGGTTGATGCTCTTGATGTTGTAGTCGGCCAGGGTGCGCAGTTCGCCGGACTGGCTCACGCCATCGGAGTCCGCATCCACCCACAGGCGCAGGTCGGCGAAGGCCGCGTCGTCGGCGTTCAGCACGCCGTCGCCGTTGCTGTCCAGCTCGCGCAGCGCGGCATAGCCGTCCGCCGCGTTCTGGCCGCTGGCCAGTCGCGTAGAGGTGCCGAACAGCTCGGAGCCGTCGTTGATGCTGCCGTCGCCGTTGCGGTCCAGCACCAGCAGGCCGTCGCCGCTGGAGACCCAGCCGGTCTGCACCGCGTTGCCGTCGGCGAACAGGTCGAACTTGACGCCGGCCGTGATGCTCTGCGTCTGCACGCCGTTGCCGTCCAGGTCCAGGATCACGGGCGAGCCCAGCGCCAGGTGCTGGGTCTGCGTGGTCGTGAACGCGCTGATCTGCGTGGTGGTCAGCGCATGGACCTGCGTGGTCGTCAGTGCCGCCACCTGGGTCGTGCTCAGGGCCACCAGGTCGGACGTCTCCAGCGCACGCACCTGGGTGGTGGTCAGCGCGGCGATGTCGCGGGTCTCCAGCGCGGCGGCCTGGGCGGTCGTCAGCGCGGCGATGCTTTGCGTGCTCAGCGAAGCCACCTGCGCGGTGGTCAGCGCCACGATCTGGGCCGTCGTCAGCGCGGCGATGCCGGTCGTGGTCAGCGCAGCGATCTGGCTGGTGCGCAGCGCGGCGAGGTCGCCGGTCTCCAGCGCCGCCACCTGGGCGGTGGTCAGCGCGGCGATGCCGGCCGTGGTCAGCGCGGTGGCCTGCGTGGAGGTCAGCGCCGCCACCTGGGCGGTGGTCAGTGCAGCCACACCGGCCGTCGTCAGCGCAGCCACACCGGCCGTGCTCAGCGCGGCGACCTGCGTGGTCGTCAGCGCGGCCACGCCGGCCGTGGTCAGCGCCGCGACCTGGTTGGTGCGCAGCACGGCCACGTCGCGCGTTTCCAGCGCCGCCACCTGGGCGGTGGTCAGCGCAGCGATGCCAGCCGTCGTCAGCGCGCCGACCTGCGTCGTCGTCAGGGCCTCGACCTGCGCCGTGGTCAGCGCGGCCACGCCGGCCGTCGTCAGCGCGGCGATGCCGGCCGTGCTCAGTGCGCCCACCTGCACGGTGGTCAGCGCCGCCAGGTCGGTGGTCTCGAAGGCGCGCACCTGGGTGGTGGTCAGCGCGGCCACGTCGCGGGTTTCCAGTGCCGCGACCTGGGCCGTCGTCAACGCCACGATGGCGCTGGTGGTCAGGGCCGACACCTGCACGCTGGTCAGCGCCACGACCTGGTCGGTCGTCAGCGCGGCCACGCCGGCCGTGGTCAGTGCCGCGACCTGGTTGGTGCCCAGCGCTGCCAGGTCACCGGTCTCCATGGCCACCACCTGGGCGGTG
>NZ_LMNA01000011.1 GCF_001422445.1 Pseudorhodoferax sp. Leaf274 | reverse complement strand
CTGGGCCTGGTGGAGAACATGGCCGTGCACGTGTGCAGCCAGTGCGGCCACCAGGAGCACATCTTCGGTGCGCACGGCGGGCAGAAGATGGCCGCCGAGTACCAGCTTGACTACCTGGGCGCGCTGCCGCTGGCCATGGCCATCCGCGAGCAGGCCGACAGCGGCACGCCCACGGTGGTGGCCGAGCCGGACGGCGAGTTGGCCGGCATCTACAAGGCGGTGGCGCGCCAGGTGGCGGTGGCGATTGCGCAGAAGAACAAGGACTTCTCGTCCAGGTTCCCGACAATCAAGGTGTCCAAGGACACCTGAAGGGCCATGGCCCCCACGCTCCGCACTGCGTGTCGTCGCTGCCCCCCCGGGGGGCACTCGGTCGCCTTGGGGCGGCCCGGCGGCGGCCGATGAACCTGGCCTCGCTGCGCTACCTGGTTGCGCTGCACGAGCACCAGCATTTCGGGCGTGCGGCCCTGGCATGCCACATCACGCAGCCGGCGCTGTCCAACGCATTGCGCGCGCTGGAACAGGAACTGGGCGTCCCCATCGTCAAGCGCGGCCGCACCTATGCGGGCCTCACGCCCGAGGGCGAACACGTGCTGGCCAGCGCGCAGCGCATGCTGCACGAGCGCGAGCGGCTGCAGCAGGAGATCGACAGCACGGCCGGGGCTCCCGTCGGCCGGCTGCACCTGGCCGCCGTGCCCACGGCCGTGCCGATCCTGGCGCGCTTCGCAGCGCTGTTGCAGGCGCGGCACCCGGGCATCGTGCCGTCGGTGCGTTCGCTGAGCTCGCCCGAGATCGAAGCCGGGCTGGACGGGCTCTCCCTGGACCTGGGCCTGGGCTACACCGACCGGCTGCAGACCGCGGGCGTGCCGCGCCTGGCGGCGCTGCCCCAGTACACCGAGCACTACTTCCTGCTGCGCCGGCGCGCCGGCCCGGCGGCCGCCGGCCTGCAGATCGGCACGCCGCTGACCTGGGCCGAGGCGGCGCGGCTGCCGCTGTGCCTGCTGACGCCGGAGATGCACAACCGCCACGTGATCGACCAAGCCTTCGCCGCCGCGGGCGTGGTGGTGCAGCCTGTCGTCGAGACCAACTCCATCAGCGCGCTGGCCCCGGCCGTGCTGGCCGGCGAAGTCGGCAGCGTGATGCCGGGGGCCCTGGTGGGGACGCTGCGCGGGGAGGGAACGCTGGAGGCCTTGCCGCTGGTCGGCCCGGAGCTGCGCACGCCCATCGGCTTCATGCTGTCGCCAGGCGGCCAGCCCACGCGCACGCAGCAGGCCGCGCTGGCCCTGGCGGGCGAGGCCGGCTGGCTCGCCACCGCGGCGGCGCACAGCGGGCGGCTCGCCGCGCCGCCGGCGGGCCTGGCGGACGCTGCGCAGGCTGCAGGTCCACGCCGCGCCTGAGCCGTGGCCCGGATGGCAGCCCCGCGCGCGTCCGGCGCCACGCACGGGAACGGCGTGCGCCGGTCGGCGCTGCCCCGCGTGAGCGCGGCAGCGCGGTCGGATGCCGCTGCGGGCCGCAGCGCCATCGGCGGCGCGCGCCCCGGGACATCACCGATGCGCGCGCTCGGCAGCTCGTGTTCAATGGCCCGCTTTGCACCGCCACGATGAGAGACCGCTCCATGTTCCGCCGTTCCTTGCTGGGCGCCGCCGCGCTCGCCTCGCTGACCACGCTCGTGGCCCCCGTCACCGCCCAGGCCCAGGCCTGGAAGAATTTCCCCGACAAGCCGATCAAGCTGGTCATCGCCTTCCCCGCCGGTGGCCCGACCGACATCACCATGCGCTCGCTGGCCGACAACGCGGCCAAGGTGCTGGGGCACCCCGTCATCATCGAGAACAAGCCCGGCGCCGGCGGCACGCTGCCCGCGCAGGCGCTGCAGACGGCGCAGGCGGACGGCTACACCATCGCGCAGATCCCGCTGGGCGTGTTCCGACTGGGCTACACCACCAAGATCAACTGGGACCCGATCAAGGACATCAGCTACGTGATCAACGTCACCGGCTACGCCTTCGGTGTCGTGGTGCCGGCCAACAGCCCCTTCAAGACCTGGGCCGACTTCGTGGCCTATGCCAAGGCCAACCCCGGCAAGCTGACCTACGGCTCCACCGGCACGCTGACCAGCCCGCACCTGACGACCGAGATCATCGCCCAGCAGGCCGGCATCGAACTGCAGCACGTGCCCTACAAGGGCAGCGCCGACCTCATGCTGGCCGTGGTCAGCGGCCAGCTGATGGCCGCCGTCGATTCCACCGGCTTCGCGCCGCAGGTCGAGGCCGGCAAGCTGCGCGTGCTCAACACCTGGGGCGAGAAGCGCCTGCCCAAGTTCCCCGATGCGCCCACGCTCAAGGAGCTGGGCTACGACATCGTGCAGAACTCGCCCTTCGGCATCGGTGCGCCCAAGGGCACGCCGCCGGAAGTCGTCAAGCGCCTGCACGACGCCTTCAAGAAGGCCATGGAAGAGCCCAGCTACGTGGCCACGCTGGCCAAGTACGACATGCTGCCCGACTACAAGAGCACGGCCGACTACACCAGGTTCGCGCAGGAGACGGTCGCGCGCGAGAAGGTCGTCATCGAAAAGCTGGGCCTGGCCAAGCCGCAGTAAGCCACAGGCCGGCGCGGGCGCGGCATCATCGCGTCATGTCCGGCGCCCATCCACCCGAGCTTTCCGAATGGCAGGTCGTGCACGTGCATCCGCACGCGCCGGCCAAGCCTGCGCATGGCGCGCCGTGCAATGGCTGCGGCATGTGCTGCCTGCTGGAGCCCTGCCCGTTGGGCATGCTGCTGTCGCGGCGCAGGCGCGGCGCCTGCAGCGCGGTGCGTTGGGATGAAGGCCAGGGCCGCTACCTGTGCGGCGCCTTGAGCGCGCCGGCCGAGGTGCTCGGCGCCCGCTGGCTGGCACCGCTGGCGCGGCGCTGGATCGCCGCCGGCATCGGCTGCGATGCGCGCTTCAGCATCGCGCCCGATGCCCAGGAGGTCACTCCGGCTCGATCCCCGCCGCCCGGATGATCTTGCCCCAGCGCTCCAGCTCGCCGAGCTGGAACTTCGCCAGTTCCTCCGGCCCCATGAAGGCCGCTTCCTGCCCGGTCTTCTCGATCACCTGCTGCACGTTCGGTGCGGCCAGGGCCTCGCGCACCAGGGCCGCCATCTTCTGCACCACGGGCGCGGGCGTGCCGGCCGGCGCGTACAGCGCGTTCCAGTAGCCGAACTCGTAGCCCGGCAGCGACTCGTTGATGGCCGGCACCTCGGGCGCCAGCGGCGAGCGTTTGGGGCTGCTCATGCCGAGCGCGCGCAGCTTGCCGGCCTTGACCTGCGGCAGGCTGGTCGTGAGGTCCACGATCATGAGGTCGATCTGCCCGCCCACCAGGTCGAGCACGGCCGGCGGGTTGGCCTTGTAGGGCACGTAGTTGAACTTCGTGCCCGTGGCCTGCTGGAACAGCTCGGTCGCGATCTGCGCCGAGGAACTGCCCGAGCCGTAGTTCAGCTTGCCCGGCTGGGCCTTGGCCAGCGCGACGAGTTCCGACACGTTGTTCGCCTTGATCTGCGGGTTCACCACCAGCGCCAGGTAGCCGCGCGCCAGCAGCGACACGGGCGCGAAGTCCTTGATCGGGTCGTAGGCGATCTTGCGCAGCAGGTGCGGATTGGCCGACTGCGTGGTGTTGGTCGTCATGAACAGCGTGTAGCCGTCCGGCTGCGCCTTGGCCACGTACTGCGCCGCAATGCTGCCGAAGGCGCCCGCGCGGCTTTCGACGATGACGGGCTGGCCGCTCAGCCGGGTGATCTCGGCGCCCACCGCGCGCGTCAGGCCGTCGGTGGCGCTGCCGGGCGTGGAGCCGATGACGATGGTGATGGGCTTGGCCGGAAAGGCCGGCGTCTGGGCCGAGGCCAGGGGGGCGATGCAGGCCGTGCAGGCGAGCGCGATCAGCGCGCGACGTGTGCGCATGGTGGTGTCTCCGGTGAAGTTGAAGGGGAACGGGAAGGCGGCCGGGTCAGCGCAGCAGGTTCCAGCCGGCCAGCAATGCGCGCAGCTGTTGCTGCTGGGTGTCGGTCAGCGGCCAGGCCGAGGGCGCCCGCGTGGCGCCGCAGTCGTTGCCCATCAGCTGCAGGGCGCTCTTGACCACGGTGACGTTGGTGCCGTTGTTCTCCTGCGCGCGCAGTTCCTCGAACGGCAGCATCTGCTCGATCAGCCGCATGGCCAGCGACTGGTCGGCGGCCTCGAGCGCGTTGTAGATCGCCACCGAGCGCTCGGGCAGCACGTTGATGAGGCCCGAGGTGAAGCCGCGCGCACCCACCGCGTAGAACGGCGGCGCCCACACCTCGGCCAGCCCGCCGACCCAGGCCAGCTGCCGGTCGGCCGTGCGGCGCATGGCGGCGGCCAGCACCAGCGGCGTGGGCGAGGCCCACTTGATGCCGACCACCTCCGGGATGCGGCACAGCGCCTCGATGGCGTCCAGGCCGATGTTCTCGTTGCGCAGGTACAGCACCAGCGGCAGCCCGGCGCCGGCCTCGGCGATGCGCTGCACATAGGCCAGCACGCCGCGCGGCGAGACGAAGGGGTCGGGCGGCTGGTGCACCATGAGCGCGTCGGCGCCGGCGTCGCGCGAGACGCGTGCCAGCGCGCAGGCCTCGCCCACGCTGCGGCCCACGCCGGCCAGCAAGGGCACGCGGCCAGCCACGCAGTCGGCCGCGATGGCCACGGCGCGCTCGGCCTCGGCCGCCTGCAGGCCGTAGAACTCGCTGGTGTTGCCATTGGCCACGAGCACCTGCACGCCGGCTTGCACGGCGCGGTCGACCACGGGCTTGAGCGGCGCGGCCACCACCCTGTCCTGCGCGTCGAACGGCGTGACCAGGATGCCGGAAATGCCGTCCAGCGCCTGGCGCAGTGCGGGACCTTGGAACGAAGGCATGGGGAGGACTCCAGGAAGCGGTGAAACGGGGTGCTACTCTAGAAAGCGGCCGCCGCGCCGTCCAATCCAATCCGTCGATCCCGCCATCCAAGTTCTGAATCGTGTTCCAGCTCTCGCAACTGCGCTGCTTCGTCGCCGTCGCCACCGAACTGCATTTCGGCCGCGCCGCCGTGCTGCTGCACATGACGCAGCCGCCGCTGACGCGCCAGATCCAGCTGCTGGAGCACGAACTGGGCGTGCAGCTGCTCGAACGTGCCGGCGGCACGGTGCGCCTCACGCCGGCCGGCACCAGCTTCCTGCGCGAGGCCGAGGACATCCTGCGCCGCAGCCAGGCCGCCATGCTGGCCGCGCGCCGCGCCATGCGGGCCGATGCCGGCACGGTCACGCTGGGCTTCATCGCCGCGGCCAGCTTCGCGCTGCTGCCGCAGGTGCTGGGCGCGGTCCGTGATGCGCTGCCCGATGTGGAAGTGGTGCCGCGCGAGTTGCAGACGGTGGACCAGCTCGACGCGCTGGCCGCAGGCCGCATCGACCTCGGCATCGTGCGGCCGTTCGCGCCGCGCAGCTTCGCGGCGTCGTGCGTGCTGTTGCGCGAGCCGCTGTTGCTGGCCGCGCCCACGGGCCACGCCATGGCGCACGGCGATGCCGCCGCGCTGGCCGAGCTGCAGGGCCAGTCCTTCATCGGCTACTGCCCCTCGGAGACCCGCTACATCTACGAGCTCATCGCGGGCCGGCTGCGCGCCGAGGACGTGGCGCCGGAGACCGTGCTGACGCTGAGCCACACCCATTCCATCCTGGCCATGGTCGATGCGGGCTGGGGCGTGGCGCTGGTGCCGGCCTCCGCGCAGCGCCTGGGCTACGCGAACGTCGCGTTCCGCCCGTTGCGCGAGCCTGCCGGCCTACATGCCGAATTGCACCTGGCCTGGCGCGCGCAGAGCCGGCATGTCGTGGCCGACACCGTGCGCGAGGTGCTGCAGCGCAGCCTCTGACCGGGGTTCAATGCCGCTGCGCCAGCACCAGGCGCGCGAACTCGGCGAAGCCGGCGCCGCGCTCGCCCTGCGCCACGAAACGCGGCAGGTGCGCCAGCTGCGGCACGAAGCGCGCGATGTTGGCCACGCCCACGCTGTTCTCGAAGGCCTCGAACATGCGCGCGTCGTTGGTGGAATCGCCCACATAGGCCCAGCGGCCCATCTCGGCGTCCAGGTCGCGCTGCCAGAGTTCGCGCACGATCCAGCGCGCGCCTTCCAGCTTGTCGTGCGTGCCGAACCAGCCGTTCACATGGATGGAGCTTACCGTGGCGTGCAGGCCGGCCTGGCGCATGGCCTGCACGACAGCGTCGATCTGCGCCGCGTCCAGCCGCGCGAACTCGCTGTGGTCGATGGCGATGTCGGTCTCGCGCCCACCGGAGTCGGTGGCGCGCCGCGCGCCGGGAATGCCGTGCTCGACCAGCGCCAGCACCTCCTGCATGCGTGCGAAGTTCGCGGCGCGCGTGGCGGCGTCCTGCACATAGCGCTTGTCCACGCGGCCATCGGCCTGCCGCAGCAGCGCCACGGCGCCGTTCTCGGCCACGATGGCATCGACCGGCCACTGCGCCGCGAACGGCAGGCTCCAGCCGACCGAGCGGCCCGTGACGGCGACCACCGCCAGGCCCGCCGCCTGCAACCCAGCCAGGGCCTGCAGCGCGTCAGGCGTGATCGCGCCTTCGGTCGTGAGCGTGTCGTCGATGTCGGTGAAGACGCCGCGCAAGGCCCGCGAGATGGATGGGGGCCAGCTGTCGGGCTGCAGGGGTGTCATCGGCTGCCCGGCATGGGCGCCTGCACCCCTCGATGGCACGTGGCCAGCGGGTTCGATGCTCATGGCTGGGCCGGGGCCTTCAACCGGTACACCTGAACGCTGCCTTCGCCGTGCAGCAGTTCGAACCAGTCACGGAAGGCAAGCTGCGTCACGACGCCGGGGACGCGCTCCGTGTCGATCACGAGTGCATCGAAGTGCTGGCTGGACAGCTTGCGGTGCATCTCCGGCGCGGGCAGGCTCTGCACATCCCGGTAGCGCCAGGGGCCGAACACCTCGCCCCACACAGGCTGCGGCGCGTAGTAGAGAGAGTCTTCGACGCCAAGCTGGTAGATGCGGCCAGCGGGATGTGCCCGCAGATGTTCCCAGACGCCGTAGCCGCGCACCTTGGCGTGCAGCAGGGACGCTCTGGCCTCGGGCGTTGCCGCGATGCCCTTGCCTTGCTTGCCGACGGTGGCGACAGCCCCGGTCGCGGCTGCCGCCAGCAGCAGCCAGGCCGCTCCACGACCCAGCCGCTTCCAACGTGCCGATGGCGCCGGCACGCGGCCGAGCAACTGCATGGTCGCCGCCGCGGACAGCAATGCCAGCAAGGGATAGGCCATCATCAGATAGCGCGGATAGCGTGAGCTGACCAGCCAGACGAGCAGCATCCACCCGCTCAGCCACATGGCGCCGCGCGCTGTGGCGGATTGCCGCAGTGCAGGCAGCCACGGTGCGAGCAGTGCGGGCCACAGCAGCCAGGAGGGCAGTCCGGCGTTGCGCCGCAGGTCGGCGAACTGGCCCTGATGGTCAGCGGCGTCCCAATCTGTGAAGCCGAAGACGGGGCCGCCGATCGGGTTGAACGGATCGCCCGTCGCGATCGCATTGCGCACGTACCAGTACGCACATGGCAGGGCCAGGCTGGCCGCGGCAACCAGCAGGGTCGAGGCCCGCCGGTCGTGCCGCAGCAAGACCAGCGCGAAGAAGGGCAACAAGGCGAGCGGCTGGTACTTCGACCCGACCGCGACGCCCATCAGGAAGGCAGCCAAGGCCAGCCAGCGCCGGTCGCGGCCGCTGCTGCGCCATTGCTCGAACGCCACGGCGGCGGTCAGCACGAACAGGGCCACGCCCATGTCGATGTACGCGCTGTCGTACTCCCCCTTGGTCAGGACCAGCCAGACGATGGCGGCCACGCAGCCCACCATGCGGCTGGCGTGGCGGGTACCCAGTCCGAGGATCAGCCAGGCGGTGAGCCACCCCGCTGTCGCATGGAACAAGTGCGGCAGGATGTCATTGCCGAACAGCAGTGCTGCGGCGTAGAGCAGGTCGAAGTTGTACGGGAACCAGGGGTAGCGCAGCCAGGGGTTGACCTGCAGCCGGCCGGCTTCGGCCCATTGCTGCGCGTGCGGAAGGTGGTACATGAGCTCGTCCCATGCCTGCGGCGGGGCCAGGGGCCGCGGCAGCAACGAGACCAGCACCAGCACGAGGCAGGCCCATGCGACCCGGTCGCCAAACCCTGGCGCGGGCAGTGCGGGCGACGGCGGAGCGGTGCGTCGCCGCACCTGCACCAGCTGGTGGCACGCGACCAGCAAGCCCGACACCCACAGCGCAACGACCGTGGGCGCAGCCAGCCATCCGAAGATGGCGATGGCCTGCAGGACACAGATGGCGATGCCCAGTCCGGCGGCGACAGCGAATGGTGTCGCCAGGCCCGGTGCCAGCGGCGCAGACCTGCCCATGCGCATGAGCAGCAGGTGGCCAGCGCCCCAGCACGCCAGCAGGATGGTGCCCAACAGGGCATAGTGCCCGAGTCCAAAGAGCAGTGTCTGCATGGCGTCGACAGTGACGGAGACGATCAGCCCGCGTTCTGCAGCGCCAGCCCCGCGTGCTCGCGCAGCGGGTGGAAGTGGATCTTGGGAAAGCGCTCCTGCGCCAGCCGCACGTCGTACGGCGAGGTGCACAGGTAGGCCAGCGTGTCGGCCGCGTCGCGCGCCATGCGGGCGGGGTAGGCGTCGACGAACTGGCGCAGCTCGGCCGGGGTGTCGGCCGTGATCCAGCGCGCGCCGGTGTACTGGCAGCCTTCGAGCCGGATGTCGGCGTCGTACTCGGCCTTCAGGCGGTGCTGCACCACCTCGAACTGCAGCTGCCCCACGGCGCCCAGCAGCATGGCGCCGCCGGCCTCGGGCTTGAACACCTGGATCGCGCCTTCCTCGCCGAGCTGGGCCAGGCCCTGCTGCAGCTGCTTGGTGCGCAGCGGGTTGCGCAGGATCACCGTCATGAACATCTCGGGCGCGAAGAAGGGCAGCCCGGTGAACTGCAGGTTCGCGCCGTCGGTGATGGTGTCGCCCAGCTGCACGCCGCCGTGCGTGGTGAAGCCGATGATGTCGCCCGCGTAGGCCTCGTCCACCGCTTCGCGGCGCTGGCTCATGAAGGTGACGACCGAGGTGGGCCGCAGCTCCTTGGAGGTGCGCTGCACCTTCAGCTTCATGCCCGGCACGTACTTGCCCGAGGCCATGCGCACGAAGGCGATGCGGTCGCGGTGGTTGGCGTCCATGTTGGCCTGCACCTTGAACACCACGCCGGCGAAGTCCTTGTCCTCGGGCTGGATCTCCTTGGTGACGGGCTGGCGGTTGACCAGCACCGTGCTCACGCGCGGCTGCGGCGAAGGCGCCAGGTCCACGAGCGCGTCCAGCACCTCCATCACGCCGAAATTGTTGACACCCGAGCCGAAGAACACGGGCGTCTGCTTGCCGGCCAGGAAGGCGTCGTGGTCCCAGGCGGGCGAGGCGCCGGTGGCCAGCTCCATGCTGTCCATGGCGGTGTCGAACTCGTGGCCGAAGCGGGCCTGCAGGGCCGCGCGATCGGACAGTGGCATGGCCTCGAAGTCCTGAGGCCGGCGCTCGCTGCCGGACTCGAACACCGTCATGGCCTGGGTGCGCAGGTTGATGATGCCGCCGAAGGCCTTGCCCTGGCCCACGGGCCAGGTCATGGGCACGCAGGGCATGCCGAGCTCGCGCTCCACTTCGTCGAGGATGTCGAGCGGCTCGCGCACCTCGCGGTCCATCTTGTTGACGAAGGTGATGATGGGCGTGTCGCGCTGGCGGCAGACCTCGATCAGCCGGCGCGTCTGTGCCTCCACGCCGTTGGCCGCGTCGATCACCATCAGCGCCGAATCCACAGCCGTGAGCACGCGGTAGGTGTCTTCCGAGAAGTCCTTGTGACCGGGCGTGTCGAGCAGGTTGATCACATGGTCGCGGTAGGCCATCTGCATGACCGAGCTTGCCACCGAGATGCCGCGCTGCTTCTCGATCTCCATCCAGTCGGAGGTGGCGTGGCGGCTCGCCTTGCGTGCCTTGACCGAGCCGGCGATCTGGATGGCGCCGGAGAACAGCAACAGCTTTTCGGTCAGCGTCGTTTTCCCCGCGTCGGGGTGGGAAATGATGGCGAAGGTGCGGCGACGCCGGGTTTCGGAGGCGAAGGACAAAGCGCGGTTCCAGGTGAGGGGGCGGGCGGCGCGGCGGGGGCGCGGCCGGGAAAACCGCTATTTTCGGGCAAACCCGTGGCCCTGGCTTTCAGCGGCCGCAGCGGCCATCCACCGGCGTCGAGCCGTCGCGGCATTCGGTGAGGATCGCCGTGTCGCTGCGGGGCGGCACATCGGGCTGCGTGTAGACGATCTTCCGGCGCCCCATGGCGCAGCTGCCCACCACCTTGCCGGCTGCGGGCTGTTCTGCCTCCACCACGCTGACCACGGGGTTGGCGATGCCGCCGGCGCGGATGCGCGCCTCGATGCCGGCGCGCAGGTCTTCGCAGTTGTCGGCGGCATGGGCACCGGCGGCCAGCAGGCACAGCAGGGGGATCGGCCAGGATGTCATGGGCACGAGTGTCTCACTGCAAGAATGCCGCGGACGAAAAAGGAGGGCCGGATGCCGCATGGATGGATGTTGCCGCGGGGGGCCGTGGTGGTGTTGCTGGCCGCGCTGGCCGCGCTGGCAGCCTGCACGCCGGTGCGCGCGCCGGCCGTGGCCTACGCCTGCGAAGGCGCGGTGCGCTTCGAACGCGACCACGCGCTGGTGGCGCTGCCGGGTGGCGACGGGGCGCGGCTGGCGCAACAGGCCAGCGCTTCCGGCTTCCTGTACGCGGGCGCCGGCTACCATCTGCGCGGCAAGGGCAAGGCCGCCCAGTGGACCGTGGGCGAGGCCGCGCCGCTGTCCTGCCTCGTGGTCGGCCCTTGATCAGATCAGGTTGCGCATGGCCTGCGCGGTCTCGCGCAGCACCGGCAGCACACGGGTGACGGCGTCTTCGCTGCTTTCGTGGCCCATGGGCATGGTGATGTTGAGCGCGCCCACGACGTCGCCGTTGCGGTCGCGCAGCGGCACGGCGATGCCGCGCGAGTTCAGGTCCAGCTGCTGCTCCGACAGCGACCAGCCCTGCGCCCGGATGCGCGCGAACTCCAGGCGCAGCCGGTCCTTGCTGGCGATGGTGTGGGGCGTGAACACGCGCAGTTCGTGCGTCTGCAGCCAGTGCTCCGTCTCGCCCTCGGGCCGCAGCGCCAGCATCAGCGTGCCTGAGGCCGTCAGCTGCGCCGGCACGCGGGCGCCCAGCACGTAGCCGGTGTTCATGCTCCGGTTGGGGCCGTTGCGCGCGATGTAGACCACGTCGTCGCCGTCCAGGACCGCCAGGTAGGCGGTCTCGTGCGTCCCGGCCGCCACGCGCTGCAGGAACGGCTGCACCACGCGCGGCAGCCGCGCCGACTCCAGGTACGACTGCCCCAGGCGCAGCACGCGCGGCGTGAGCCAGAACAGCTTGCCGTCGCCGGCCACGTAGCCCAGGTGCTGCAGCGTGAGCAGGTAGCGCCGCGCCGCGGTGCGCGTCATGCCGGTGCGCTGGCCGATCTCGCTGGCGGTCATGCGCGGGTGGGCATCGTCGAAGGCTTCGATCAGGCCCAGGCCGCGGTCCAGCCCGGCGATCCAGTCGCGCCGCTGCAGGCCGGCGGGCACCGCGTCAGAGGGGTCAATCATCGGTGAAAACCCTTGCTTTGATCGATAATCGCGCGATATTGTTCGATTATCGAACGTTTGCGCCTCTTCCAAGCTGTTCGATGCGGGGGTGTCCTCTTTAGAGTTCGGTCCGTCGCACCGGTAGTGCGATTGTCGAACGACTTACCGTTTTCATCAGGAGACAGACCATGAGCACCGCAACCGCTGCGCACGAGCCGCAGGGCCGGCACCAATCCAAGAAGGCCGCAGCCAGCGGCTGGATCGGGTCCGCGCTGGAGTATTACGACTTCTTCATCTACGCCACGGCAGCGGCGCTGATCTTTCCGCAGATCTTCTTCCCCAAGGGCGACCCCGGCATCGCCATCATTGCCTCGCTGGCCACCTACGGCGTGGGCTACGTGGCCCGCCCCATCGGCGCCTTCGTGCTGGGCCACATCGGCGACACGCACGGCCGCAAGAAGGTACTGGTCTGGTGCATGTTCCTGAT
Organism: Pseudorhodoferax sp. Leaf274; assembly: GCF_001422445.1. Classification (GTDB taxonomy): domain Bacteria; phylum Pseudomonadota; class Gammaproteobacteria; order Burkholderiales; family Burkholderiaceae_C; genus Pseudorhodoferax. Next base: position 33,864 of record NZ_LMNA01000011.1, on the reverse strand, counting down.
GGGCTTCTCGACCATCGCCGTCGGCCTGCTGCCGACCTACGAGCAGATCGGCCTGTGGGCGCCGTTCCTGCTGGTGGTGTGCCGCCTGATCCAGGGCTTCGCCGTCGCCGGCGAGATCTCGGGCGCCAGTTCCATGATCCTGGAGCACGCGCCGTTCGGGCGCCGTGGCTTCTTCGCCAGCTTCACGCTGCAGGGCGTGCAGGCCGGCCAGATCCTGGCCGCCGCCGTGTTCCTGCCGCTGGCGCACTACATGCCCGAGGAGTCGTTCAACACCTGGGGCTGGCGCATTCCGTTCCTGCTGTCCTTCATCGTGATCGTGGCTGGCTACATCATCCGGCGCGAGGTGGACGAGACGCCCGCCTTCACCGACAAGAGCGTGCAGCAGCAGCGCGCCCGCTCGCCCATCGTCGACGCGTTCAAGTACAGCTGGCGCGACATGCTGCGCGTGGTGCTGATGGCGCTCATGAACGTGATCCCGGTCGTGGCCACGATCTTCGGCGCCGCCTATGCGGTGCAGCCGGCCTACGGCGTCAACTTCGCCAAGGACGTGTACCTGTGGATTCCCGTGATGGGCAACATCCTGGCCGTGGTGGTGATCCCTTTCGTGGGCAACCTGTCCGACCGCATCGGCCGCAAGCCGCCGCTGATCGTGGGTTCGCTGCTGGCCGGCCTGCTCGCCTTCGGCTACCTGTACGCCATCAGCATCCACAACGTGACGCTGGCCATCTTCATGTCGCTGCTGATGTGGGGCGTGGTCTACCAGGGCTACAACGCGGTGTTCCCGAGCTTCTACCCCGAGCTGTTCCCCACGCGCACCCGGGTGTCGGCCATGGCCATCTCGCAGAACGTGGGCACGGCCATCACCGCCATGCTGCCGGCGCTGTTCACCGTCGTCGCCCCGCCCGGCGCGCAACACATCTGGCTGACCGTGGGCGCCATCGCCTTCGGCATCACGGTCATCGCCGCGCTGGCGGCCGCGAGCGCCCGGGAGACCTTCCGCATCCCGATGCTGGATCTGGGCCGGCCCGACGCGCAGCCCGTGCCGCTGGACGAATACCACCGCCAGCGCGATGCGGCCGTGGCCCAGGGCCGCGCCAGCGCCTGACAATCGCCCATCCGATCACGAACGCACCGCACACATCCCATGATCTCCGGCAAGACCACGCTGATCGCCCACCTGGGCTACCCCACGGCCACCTTCAAGGCGCCGATGATCTACAACCCCTGGTTCGACCAACAGGGCATCGATGCCGTGGTCGTGCCGATGGGCGTGCTGCCCGAGGACTACGCGGTCTCGCTGCGCCAGATCATGCGTTTCTCCAACCTGCGCGGTGCGTTGATCACGATGCCGCACAAGGTCGTGACGCTGGACCTGGTCGACGAGGCCACGCCCACGGCGCGCATCGCCGGTGCCTGCAATGCCGTGCTCAAGCGGCCCGACGGCAGCCTGCTGGGCGACATGTTCGACGGCGCCGGCTTCGTGCGCGGCGTGCAGCGCAAGGGCCGCAGCTTTGCCGGCGCGCGCGTCCTGGTGTCGGGTGCGGGCGGCGTGGGCTCGGCCATCGCGGCATCCATCGCCCAGGCCGGCGCGGCCGAGCTGGCGCTGTTCGACGCGCGTGCCGAATCGGCCGACGCGCTGGCCGCACGGCTGCGCCAGCACTATCCCAGCCTGGTGGTGCGCACCGGCAGCAAGGACCCGGCTGGCTTCGACATCGTCGTCAACGCCACGCCGCTGGGCATGCAGGAGGGCGATCCGCTGCCGTTCGACATCGACCGCATCGCACCGTCCGCTTTCGTCGGCGAGGTGGTCATGAAGAGCGAATACACGCCGCTGCTGCGCGCCGCCATGGACAAGGGCTGCGCCGTGCAGGTGGGCACCGACATGCTGTTCGAGCAGATCCCGGCCTACCTGGAGTTCTTCGGCTTCGGCACCACCACCGCCGAGGCGTTGCGCGCCGTGGCCAAGCTGCAGTACTGAACCTCCGTTCGTGAGCATCTTCGAGGGCTACCTCTCCACTTCCGAGGCGGTGGCCGCGTTCAGCGGTCCCGGCGTGGTGGCGGCGATGCTGCGCTTCGAGGCGGCCCTGGCCCAGGCCCAGGCCGACGAGGGGCTGATGCCGCAGGCCATCGCGCGCTCCATCGTCGGCACCTGCCGGGTCGAGCTGTTCGACGTCGAGAAGATCGTGCGCGACAGCGGCCGGGCCGGCAGCGTCGCGATCCCGCTCATCAAGGCGCTGCGCGAGGCCGTGGGCCTGTTCAACGCCGAGGCGGTGGAGTGGACGCACTTCGGCAGCACCAGCCAGGACGTGATCGACACCGCACTGGTGCTGGTCACGCGCGATGCGCTGGCCCTGGTCGATGCCGACCTGCAGCGCTGCACCGAGACCTTGCTGGCGCTGGCCGAGCGACACGCCGACACCCCCATGCTGGCACGCACGCTGATGCAGCCCGCATCGGTCACCAGCCTGGGCTTCAAGTGCGCCGACTGGGCCGCGCCGCTGGTGCGTGGCGGGCAGCGCCTGCAGCAGGCCGCGGCACAGGCGCTGCAGCTGCAGCTGGGCGGCGGCGTCGGTACGCTGGCGCAGATGCAGGTGGACGCGCAGCGCGCGGCGGCCGTGCGCGCGCGGGTGGCCGCGGCCCTAGGCCTGCGCGACGGCGGTGGCGCCTGGCACACCCAGCGCGACGACTGGGTCGCGCTGGGCTGCGCACTGGGCCTTCTGGCCGGCAGCCTGGGCAAGCTGGCGGCCGACCTGGCGCTGCTGGGCCAGCACGAGGTCGGCGAACTCATGGAGCCGGCCGAGACCGGCCGCGGCATCTCCACCGTGATGCCGCACAAGCGCAACCCGGTCGCGTCCATGGTGGCGCTGGCGGCGGCCCAGCGCGTGCCGCAGCGTGTCGCGGCGCTGCTGGCCGGCATGGTGCAGCAGCACGAGCGCGCACTGGGCGCCTGGCAGGCGGAGCAGGCCGAATGGTCGTCGCTGTGGATGGCTGCGCACGGCGGCCTGCGCGCCCTGGCCACGGCCTTGCCGGGCCTGCGCGTCGACACGGCGCGCATGCAGGCCAACATCGACAGCGTGTGCGCCGAACTGCCGGGCGAGACCGTGCGCGCATGGTTCGCGCCGGCCCAGGTGGCCATGGCCGGCGTACAGGCACGCCAGCGCGTCGCCGAACTCAGGCGCGCGGCTGGCTGAACCAGGCCTCGAACTGCTCGGCCGGCATGGCCTGCGCGAACAGGTAGCCCTGCGCGTAGTCGCAGCCGGCCTCCAGCAGCAGGTCGCGCTGCGCCGGGGTCTCCACGCCTTCGGCGATGACGGCGATGCCGAGCTGGTGGGCCATCACGATCATCGCCTTGCACAGCGCCAGGTCGTTGGACCGCGGCGCGAGTCCGCCCACGAAGGACTTGTCGATCTTGATGAAGTCGATGTCGTAGCGCTGCAGGTAGGCCAGCGAGCAGTAGCCCGTGCCGAAATCGTCCAGCGATACGCTGATGCCCGCTTCGCGCAGCGCCATCAAGTGGTCGGCCACGTTGGCGCTGGGGTCCAGCAGCAGGCTTTCGGTGATCTCCACCGCCAGCGCATGGCGCGGCAGCTGCCATGCCGAGAGTTCGCGCAGCCACTGCGTGCGGTCCTCGTCGGCACGGTGGAACTGCACAGGCGACTTGTTGACGCTGATCTGGAAGCGCGCATCGAGCCGCGCACGCCACAGCTGCGTCTGGCGCGCCGCCTCGCGGAACACCCATTCGCCGATCTGGACGATCATGCCGTTGGCCTCGGCGATGGGCACGAAGTCCACCGGCGCCATGCGGCCGCGTTGCGGGTGGCTCCAGCGCAGCAACGCCTCGGCCATGTGCACGGCGCCGCTGGCCAGCGCCACGATGGGCTGGTACTCGACGCTGAACTGCCGCGCCGGCAGCGCGCCGTGCAGGTCGTTGGCGACGCGGGCCCGCAGCTGGGCGCCTTCCTGCAGCGCCGGCGTGAAGTAGCCAAAGCGGTTGCGGCCGCCGTCCTTGGCCACGTAAAGCGCCTGGTCGGCCTGGCGCAGCAGGTCGTCCACGCTCTGGCCGTCGCCGGGATAGAAGGTGATGCCGATGCTGGCGGTGACGAACGCGGCCTCGTCGCCGATGTGGAAGGCCCGCGCCATCTCGCGCAGGATGGCCTGCACGATGCGCTCGACCTCGCGTGCGTCGTGCAGTTCGGGCAGCACCACGGTGAACTCGTCGCCGCCCATGCGCGCGACGGTGTCGGAAGCACGCACGCAGCTGCCTAGCCGCTGCGCGGCCTCGATCAGCAACCGATCGCCGCCCTCGTGGCCCAGGGTGTCGTTGACGGCCTTGAAGTGGTCCAGGTCGATGAACAGCAGGGCGAGCTGCCGCCGCTCGCGGTCGCAGCGCAGCATGTGCTGGCCCAGGCGGTCGCGCAGCATGCGGCGGTTGGGCAGGCCGGTCAGCGCGTCGAAGTTGGCCTGGTGCCAGATCAGTGCCTCGGCCTTCTTGCGCTGCGTGATGTCGGTGTGCGTGCCCACCATGCGCAGCGGCCGGCCCTGTGCGTCGCGGCCGATCACCATGCCGCGCGTGAGGATCCATTTCCACGAGCCGTCCGCGCACAGCACGCGGTGCTCGTTCACGTAGCTGGGGGCGCTGCCATCGAGATGGGCCTGGCGGTCGCGCAGCATCTGCGCCTTGTCGTCCGGATGGGTGCGCTGGTCCATGCCGCGCGGCGACAGGCGCGGGTCGTCCTCCGCGAAGCCGTACATCTCCAGGCAGCGGCGCGACAGCTGGGCCAGGCCCTCGGCCAGGTTCCAGTCCCAGACGCCATCGCCCGTGCTTTCCAGCGCGAGCTTCCAGATCTCGTCGCGCTGGCGTAGTTCGGCCTCGGCACGCACCCGCTCGGTGATGTCCTCTACGGTGCCCTCGTAGAACTGGATGCTGCCCTCGGCATCGCGCACCACGTGGGCGTTCTCGCTGACCCAGATGCGTTCGCCCGTCTTGTGGCGGTAGACCTCGGAGACGAAGCCGCGCACATAGCCCTGTCCGTCCAGCAGTGCCCGGAACGTGGCGCGCCGCGTCGGGTCCACATACCAGTCGCGGCCGATGTCCTGCATCACTGCCAGCAACTCGGCCTCGTGCGCGTAGCCGTTCAGGCGAACCTGGGCCGGGTTGGCACGGATCTGGCGGCCATCGGGCGAGGAGCGGTAGGCCCCGATGGGCAGGAAGTCGAAGAGGGTCGAGAAGTCGGCGGCCTGCGCCGGCGTGGCGGCGGGCACCGGTGTGCTCGGTGGGGCGTCGGGTTTCATGGGCGGCGTATTGTTCCGACCAATCCTGCAGGTGGGTCCACGCAATCGTGCACTTTCGCACGGTATGGGCTGGGGCCTGTCTTGTGCCTGGGGCAGGGCGTACGACCCGCGCGTGCCACTTCCACTTGCGCCGGTGGCTGGCATGGCAGACGGCGCGGCGCGGGGCGCTGCGCGCGCGGTTGCCGCCACGGCCGACGCTCCTATAATCCGCCGCTTCCGAGGAGCGTTGCAGCGCCGCCCGACACGAGGTGGCGCGAGGCTCGGATTCCATTTGCAACGACGCTCGCCCACGCTCCGTGCGGTGAGTCCTCTTCCCCCAAGCGTGGTCGTCTTCAACCTGTCCCTGCCCGGGACCACGGAGCCGTCATGAACGCCCCAGCCTCTTCCAAGCAACTGTTGAACGCCGATTGCGCCATCGCCGACCTGGGCCTCGCCGCCTGGGGCCGCAAGGAAATCGCCATCGCCGAGACCGAAATGCCCGGCCTCATGGCCATCCGCGAGGAATTCGCCAGGGCCCAGCCGCTCAAGGGCGCGCGCATCACGGGATCGCTGCACATGACGATCCAGACCGCCGTTCTGATCGAGACGCTGCAGGCACTGGGCGCGCAAGTGCGCTGGGCTTCGTGCAACATTTTCTCGACGCAGGACCACGCGGCCGCCGCCATCGCCGCGGCCGGCACGCCGGTGTTCGCCATCAAGGGCGAATCGCTGGTCGACTACTGGGACTACACCCACCGCATCTTCGAGTTCGACGGCAAGAACGACGGCCCGAACATGATCCTGGACGACGGCGGCGATGCCACGCTGCTGATGCACCTGGGTGCCAAGGCCGAGACCGACATCAAGTCGCTGGGCCGTGCCAAGAGCGAGGAAGAAAAGATCCTGCACGCCGCCATCAAGGCCAAGCTCAAGGAAGACCCGACCTGGTACAGCCGCCGCCTGAAGAACATCATCGGCGTGACCGAAGAGACCACCACGGGCGTGCACCGCCTCAACGAGATGTCGGCCAAGGGCACGCTGCAGATGCGCGCCATCAACGTCAACGACTCGGTGACCAAGAGCAAGTTCGACAACCTGTACGGCTGCCGCGAGTCGCTGGTGGACGGCATCAAGCGCGCCACCGACGTGATGATCGCCGGCAAGGTGGCCGTGGTGGCCGGCTACGGCGACGTGGGCAAGGGCTCGGCCCAGGCGCTGCGCGCGCTGTCGGCCCAGGTCTGGGTGACCGAGATCGACCCGATCAACGCGCTGCAGGCCGCCATGGAAGGCTACCGCGTCGTGACCATGGAGTACGCCGCCGACAAGGCCGACATCTTCGTCACGACCACCGGCAACAAGGACGTGATCCGCTACGAGCACATGGTGGCCATGAAAGACCAGGCCATCGTCTGCAACATCGGCCACTTCGACAACGAGATCGATGTCGCCGCGCTGGAGAAGAACTGCCAGTGGGAAGAGATCAAGCCGCAGGTCGACCACGTGATCTTCCCCAAGGTCGGCCGCAAGCCGGGCAAGCGCATCATCCTCCTGGCCAAGGGCCGCCTGGTGAACCTGGGCTGCGGCACGGGCCACCCGAGCTATGTGATGTCGTCCTCGTTCGCCAACCAGACCATCGCCCAGATCGAGCTGTTCACCAAGCCCAAGGAATACAAGGTCGGCCAGGTCTACGTGCTGCCCAAGCACCTGGACGAGAAGGTCGCCCGCCTGCAGCTGTCCAAGCTCGGCGCGCAACTGAGCGTGCTGACCAAGGAGCAGGCCGCCTACATCGGCGTGCCGGTGCAGGGCCCTTACAAGCCCGACACCTACCGCTACTGATGGCGGCGGGCCTGGGCATGCGTGCCGACCAACTGCTGGTGGACCGCGGCCTGGCCGCATCCCGCTCGCAGGCCCAGCGGCTCATCGCCGCGGGCCTGTCCTGGCGCGTCGGCAACGGTCCCTGGAAGGCGGTGGCCAAGAACCGCGACGAGCTGCCGGAAGCGGCCGAGCTGCAGCTGGCCGACGCGGCCGAATCGCGCTACGTTTCGCGCGGCGGGCTCAAGCTCGAAGGCGCGTTGCAATCGAGCGGCATCGACCCGACCGGCCTGGTGTGCCTGGACGTGGGCCAGTCCACCGGCGGCTTCACCGACTGCCTGCTACAGCACGGTGCGGCGCATGTCGTGGGCGTGGACGTGGGCCACGGCCAGGTCCATGCACGCGTGCGCGCGGACGAGCGCGTGGACTGCATCGAGGGCGTCAACGCCCGCGCGCTGCAGGCCGAAGACCTCGGCGATGCGCTGCCTGCAGAGGGCTTCGGCCTCATCGTGGGCGACCTGTCCTTCATCTCGCAGACGCTGGTGCTGCCGGCCATCGTGCCGTTCCTGGCCGACGACGGCGCGCTGCTCATGCTGGTCAAGCCGCAGTTCGAGCTGCAGCCCGGGCAGGTGGGCAAGGGCGGCATCGTGCGCGACGAGGCCATGTACCCCATCGTGCGCGAACGCGTCGAGGATTGCTGCACCGGGCTCGGCCTGGCCGTGGCCGGCTGGTGGGACAGCGCGATCAGCGGGGGCGACGGCAACCGCGAGTTTTGGATCCTGGGGAGAAAGAAGACATGAACACGGGCACCCAGCCGGCCACGCCGGTCAGCTACGAGTTCTTTCCGCCGAAGACGCCCGAAGGCGCGGTCAAGCTGCGCGGCGTGCGCCAGGCGCTGTACGCGCGCAAGCCGCAGTTCTGCTCGGTGACCTACGGCGCCGGCGGCTCGACGCAGCAGGGCACCTTCGGCACCGTGGGCGAGATCCTGGCCGAGGGCGTGGACGCGGCCTCGCACTTCTCGTGCATCGGCGCCACCAAAGAGACCGTGCGCACGCAGCTGGCCGAGCTGCGCGCGATGGGCGTCAAGCGTCTGGTGGCGCTGCGCGGCGACCTGCCCAGCGGCTACGGCGCGGGCGGCGAGTTCCACTACGCCAGCGACCTCGTGGCCTTCATCCGCGCCGAGACGGGCGACGCCTTTCACATCGAGGTGGCGGCCTACCCGGAAGTGCATCCGCAGGCGCGCTCGCCCGAAGCCGACATGCAGGCCTATGCGGCCAAGGTGCGTGCCGGTGCGGACTCGGCCATCACGCAGTACTTCTACAACGCCGACGCCTACTTCCGCTTCGTGGAGGACAGCCAGCGGCTGGGGCTCGCAGTGCCCGTGGTGCCGGGCATCATGCCCATCGGCAGCTCCACGCAGCTCATGCGCTTCTCGGACGCCTGCGGTGCCGAGATCCCGCGCTGGATCCGCTTGCGCCTGCAGGCCTTCGGCGACGACACGGCATCGATCAAGTCCTTTGGCCTGGATGTGGTCACGACGCTGTGCGAGCAGCTGCTGCGCGGCGGCGCGCCGGGGCTGCACTTCTACACGATGAACCAGTCGGTCGCGACGCTGGAGCTGTGCCGGCGGCTGGGCCGGTAGGCGCCGCCGTCAGTCGATGCCGAGCGCCGCCGCCAGCGCGTGGCCCTGGCGCTCCAGCCGGCGCGAGGCCGGCGACAGGCGTGCCTGCTGCTGCACGAGGTTCTGCGCTTCGGCCAACTGGCCGCCCCGCGCGAGCGCGTCGATGTAGATCTGCTGGAACAGGTCGCGCTGCGCATGGCTGCCGCCGATCTCGCGCAGCCGGGGCAAGGCCAGCGCCAGCGCACGGGCCGCGTCGGCATGCTGGCCGCGCGCGTGGGCCACCAGGCCGTGTGCGGCCGGCAGGGCGACTTCGCGCCAGGTGGTGTCGGCGGCGGCGTGCCGCTGCAGGTTGGCCAGCAAGGCATCGGCCTCGGGGCGGCCGGCGCGGGCCAGGCCGTACAGGTACTGCAGGTCGAGGAAAGCCAGCACCTGGTCGGCCACGCGCGGCGCCAGCCAGGTCGCCAGCGCCTGCCAGCGCGGGCCCACGTCGGTGCCCGCCAGCTCCAGCCGCGCCAGCAGCGAGACGGCGTTGATCTGGTCCTGCGAGTACGCCGGCAGCACGCCCCAGACCTGTTCGTCGTAGAGCCGCAGCGCGTCGTCGAACCGTTCCAGCTCGATCGCGAACAGCGCGGCGTGCCACCAGTTGTGCGTGCGCATGAAGGAGTTGAGGCCGGCCCAGTGCGGCGCCATCTCCGCCATGAACTGCTGGCCCTCGGCAAGCCGGCCTTCGGTCAGCATCACGTGCGCGAGCGCGTGGTGGGCCCAGGGTTCGCCGGGCTCGCCGGCCAGCGCCTGCTGCGCGGCGGCCTCGGCCTCGCGCAGGTAGTGGCACTGCTCCCAGCCGAAGGCCAGCATGCCGTGCAGCTGCGGCACATCGCCGGCGGCGGGCAGCACTGCGCGCGCGAGACGCAGCATGCCGGGCGCATCGCCGCGGTTGAACAGGTGGTACTGGCCGAGCTTGAGCGACACCAGGTCGCGCGGGAACTCGGCGGCCTGCTCGACGTGCAGCGCGATGGCGCGGTCGATGTCGCCGGCCACCCAGGCGGCGGTGGCTGCCACGAAGCGCTGTTCGCGCGGCGTGGCCTGCGCTGCCGCAGCCTGTGCGCGCGCCACATGCGGCCTGGCCGCGGCCGGCGCACCGGGCGTTTCCGCGAACATCTGCAGCGCGGCGGCGTAGGCCTGCACGATTGCGCCGGACTCCTGGTCGGCGATGTCCAGCAGCCGCACCGCGCGCGGTTCGTAGCGCAGCAGGCCCTGGACGAAGTCGTCGACATGGTCGAGGCTGGCCGCGTCGGCCAGCGTGACGGTGTTGCCCAGGCTGTCGACCGGCATGCCCGTCAAGCCTCGCTCAACCCCAGGACAGCGCGCCGAGGTCGTTGGCGAAGATCGGCAGGCTGGCCCACAGGCCCTTGACGTTCTTCTTCGCGATCGTGGGGAACTGCGGCTGGTACAGGAAGCCGTTGGCCGCGTCCGTGGCCAAGAGGCGCTGGGCCTCGCCGAGCAGCTTGTTGCGCTCGGCCAGGTTGCCCGTGGCCATGAGCTTGTCGTACACCGCGCGGAACTCCTTGGAGTCGTAGCCCCAGTAGTAGTCGGGCTTGGCGTAGTTGTTGAGGTCGAACGGCTCCACGTGCGAGACGATGGACAGGTCGAAGTTGAAGCCGCCGCCGTAGGTGCCCGACAGCCACTGCGCCCACTCGACGTTCTGCGTCTTCACGCTGATGCCGATCTTGGCCAGCTGCGCCGTGATGACCTCGCCGCCCTGGCGCGCGTAGGGCGGCGGCGGCAGCGTCATGGTCAATTCCAGCGGCGTCTTGATGCCGGATTCGGCCATCAGCTTCTTCGCCTTGTCCAGGTCGAAGGGGTTGATGCCCGTGGTGTCCACATAGCCGGGCGCGCCGGGCACGTAGTGGCTGCCGATGGGCGTGCCGAAGCCGTCGGCCGCGCCTTCGATCACGGCCTGGCGGTCGATCGCGGCCAGGATGGCGCGGCGCACGCGCACATCCTTGAGCGGGCCGCGCCGGTGGTTGAAGGCCAGGATGGTCTTGGCGCGCGAGCCGGCCAGGATGGTCTGGAACTGCGGGTTGTTCTTGAACTGCGCCACCACGCGCGTGGCGATGCGCGGGAAGGCGTCCACGTCGCCAGCCAGCAGCGACGCGGCCTGGGCGGCCGGGTCGGAGATGAAGCGAAAGCCGATGCGCGAGAGCTTGGCCGCGGCCGGGTTGCGGTAGGCCGGCCACTTGCGCAGCCACAGGGCCGAGCCCTTGTTGTAGCTCTCGAGCTGGTACGGGCCGGTGCCCACCGGCTTGGCGGCATTGGTGTCCACGCTCTTGGGCTCGACGATGACGGCCGTGGCCTGGCCCAGCGCGAACGGCAGGTCGGGGTCGATCTCCTTGTTCAGCAGCACGACGGTGTAGTCGTCCACCGCCTGCACCGACAGGTTGGCGAAGGTGCGCTTGTCCTTGTTGGTGCTCTTCTCGCCGCCGGCGCGCTCGTACGCGAACTTGACGGTCTGGGCATTGAAGGGCTCGCCGTTGTGGAACTTGACGTCCCTGCGCAGCCGGAAGGTGTAGGTCTTGAGGTCGGGCGAGACATCCCAGCTCTCGGCCAGCAGCGGCACGACGCGGCCGTCGGGCTGGATCTTGGTCAGCGTCTCGTAGATGCTGTAGAGCGTGACCTCGGCGATCGAGGCGGCGGCGCTGACGGTCGGGTCCAGGCCCGTGGGTTCCAGTGTCATGCCCAGCACCATGGCATCCTTGCGGTTCTGGGCAAGGGCCGGCAGCGCGGCGGTGAGGGCGCCGGCGGCGCTGGTGGTCAGGACGGTGCGGCGGTTCAGCATGTCATCGCTCTCCAGGAAAGAAGGCTTGCAGGAAAAACGGCCGGACCATACCTCAAATCGGTCGCCGGTCCGGTGGTTCGGCGCGCGGCACGGCCGCCAGCAGCGCCTGGGTGTAGGGGTGCTCGGCGTGCCGGAACAGCCGGCTGGTCTCGCCGCGTTCGACGACGAGGCCGCGGTGCAGCACGCAGACCTCGTCGCACAGGTGGTGCACCACGGCGAGGTCGTGGCTGATCAGCAGGTAGCTCACGCCGTAGCGCTCGCGCAGGTCCTGCATGAGGTTCAGCACCTGGGCCTGGACCGACACGTCGAGCGCGCTGACGGGTTCGTCGGCCACGATCAGCTGGGGCCGGGTGATCAAGGCGCGCGCGATCGCGATGCGCTGGCGCTGGCCACCCGAGAACTCGTGCGGGTATTTGTCGAGGTCGGTGCTGCGCAGGCCGACGGCGTCCAGCATCTCGGCGGCGCGCTGGCGCTGTTCGCTGCGGCTGGAGCCGGCCAGCGCGGCCAGCGGCTCGGCCACGATGCGGGCCACGGTCTGGCGCGGGTCGAGCGAGCCGTAGGGGTCCTGGAACACCATCTGGAAGTCGCGCCGCGCGGTCTTCAGCGCACCGGTGCCCAGCTGGTGCAGGTCCTGGCCCAGCAGGCGCACGCTGCCGCTGGTCGGCCGGTCCAGCGCCATGACCAGCCGCGCGATGGTGGACTTGCCCGATCCCGATTCGCCCACGATGCCCAGGCTGCGGCCGGCTTCGAGCGTGAAGCTCACGCCGTTGAGCGCGCACACCATCGGCGGCGGGCCGAACAGGCTTTCGCGCGGCATGGCGTAGTGGCGCACGAGGTCCTGCACCTGCAGCAAGGCCGTCATGCCGGCGCTCCCGCGATCTCGCGCAGGCGGATGCAGCGCACGGCATGGTCGTGCGGCAGCAGCGTCGGCGGCGGGGGCGTGGCCTCGCAAGCGGGCACCGTGTAGGCGCAGCGGCCTGCGAACGGGCAGCCCGGCGGCAGGTCGACCAGCTCGGGCACGCTGCCGGCGATGGTCGCCAGGCGCTGGCCCTTGGCTGCGCCGAGTGCCGGACGCGCCGCGAACAGGCCCTGCGTATAGGGGTGTGCGCGCTCGGCGAACACCGCCGCCGTGGGCCCGCTCTCGACCACGCTGCCGCCGTACATGACCAACATGCGCGAGACGGTCTGCGCGATCACGCCGAGGTCGTGCGAGATCAGGATCAGCGCCATGCCGCGCTCGGCCACGAGCTCGGCCAGCAGGTCGAGGATCTGCTTCTGGATGGTCACGTCCAGGGCCGTCGTGGGCTCGTCGGCGATCAGCAGGTCGGGCCCGCAGGCCAGCGCCATCGCGATCATGATGCGCTGGCGTTGGCCGCCCGAGAACTGGTGCGGGTAGGCGTCCAGGCGCTGCGCCGCGTCGGGGATGCCCACGCGGTCGAGCAGGGCCAGCGCCTCGCGCCGCGCCTCCAGCTTGGACAGGCCGCGGTGCAACCGCAGCGGCTCGGCCACCTGGCGCGCGATGGTGTGCACCGGGTTCAGCGCCGTCATGGGCTCCTGGAAGATCATGCCGATGCGGTTGCCGCGGATCTGGCACATCGCGGACTCGGGCAGGCCCACCAGTTCCTGGCCGCCAAAGCGGATGCTGCCGCCCACGCGCGCGTTGGCTGGCAACAGGCCCATCAGCGACATCACGGTGATGGACTTGCCGCAGCCCGATTCGCCGACGATGCCCAGCGTCTCGCCGCGGGCCAGGCCGAAGGAGATGCCGCGCACGGCGTCGGCCGGGCCGCGCTGCGTGGTGAGGCCGATGCGCAGATCGCGCACCTGGAGCAGGGGTTCGGTCATCTCGTTCACCGGGCGCGTGCGAGTCGCGGGTCGAGCAGGTCGCGCAGACCATCGCCCAGCATGTTGAGCCCCAGCACGGCCAGCGCGATGGCCAGGCCCGGGAACACGGCCAGCAGCGGCTGCTGGAACATGAGCGTCTGCGCCTCGCTGAGCATGCGGCCCCAGGAGGGCTGCGGCGGCTGCGTGCCCAGGCCCAGGTAGGACAGCGCGGCCTCGGCCAGGATCGCGATGGCGAAGCGGATGGTGCTTTGCACGATCAGTGCGGCCGAGATGTTGGGCAGCACGTGCTGGATGGTGATGGCCCAGGCGCCCTTGCCGCAGGCGCGCGCGGCCGTCACGTACTCGCGTGCCCAGACCGCCTTGGCCGAGCCGCGCGCGATGCGCGCGAACATCGGGATGTTGTAGATGCCGATGGCGACGATGGCGTTGACGATGCCGGGCCCGAACACCGCCGTCAGCATGATGGCCGACAGGATGGCCGGGAAGGCCAGCGAGAAGTCGGCCAGCCGCATGATGGCCTCCTCGACCCAGCCGCGCCGCGCCGCGGCCAGCAGGCCCAGCGCCGTGCCGGCGACGAGGCCGATGCCGACCGCGATCACGCCCACGAGGATAGACGCGCGGGCACCCACCAGCAGCAGCGAGGCCACGTCGCGGCCGAAGGCATCGGTGCCCAGCCAGTGGCTGGCCGAGGGCCCCTGGAGCTTGTTGGCCATGTCCATCTCCAGCGGCGCCCAGGGCGTCCACAGGTAGGAGAGCAGGGCGGCGGCGAGCAGCAGCGCGGTGAGCACGGCGCCGAGCACGAAGCTGCGGTGGCGCAGCGCGCGCGACCAGAAGCCGGGGACTTGCGCAACAGGGAGGACGGCGCTCATGTCGGCCGCCGCCGGGCCGCCCCAAGGCGGGCCGAGCCGCCCCCCTGGGGGGTGGAGTTACACGGAGCGAAGCGAAGTGAAAAGCCGGGGGGCTTCATATGTCGGAGGCCTTCAGGCGCGGGTCGATCACGGCATAAAGCAGATCGACCACGAAGTTCACGATGACCACCATGGCCGCCAGCAGCATCACGCAGTTGCGCACCACGATCAGGTCGCGGTTGGCGATGGACTGGAAGATCAGCCTGCCCAGGCCCGGCAGGTAGAACACGTTCTCGACCACGATGGTGCCGGCCATGAGTTCGGCGAACTGCATGCCCATGACGGTGATGACGGGGATCAGCGCATTGCGCAGCACATGGCCCCACAGCACGGCGCGCTGCTTGAGGCCCTTGGCGCGCGCGGTCCGCACGAAGTCCTCGCGCATGACCTCGAGCACGGCCGAGCGCGTGATGCGCGCGAGGATGGCCGCCTGCACCACGGCCAGCGACAGGGCGGGCAGCACCAGGGCCTTGAGGCCTTGCCACAGGCCTTCCAGGCCTTCGCCCCAGCCGTCGAAGCCGCCGGCCGAGAACCACTGCAGCTTCACCGAGAACAGCAGGATGAGGAGGATGGCGAACCAGAAATTCGGGATCGCGATGCCGACCTGGGTGAGCCCCATGAGGCCGACGTCGCCCATCTGGTTGTGCCGGGAAGCGGCCGTCACGCCCACGATCAGCGCCAGCACCGTGGTCAGCAGCATGGCGATGATGGCCAGCGGCATGGTCAGCGCCAGGCGTTCGAGGATCAGGTCCAGCACGGGCGAGCCGTAGGCATGGCTGTCGCCGAGGTTGCCGGTGACCAGGCCGCCGATCCAGTGCCAGTAGCGCGTCCAGGCCGGCAGGTCCAGGCCCAGCTTGGTGGCGAGTTCGGCCACGGCTTCGGGCGATGCGTCGGGGCCGAGCAGGATCTGCGCGGCATTGCCGGGCAGGATGTCCAGCACGAGGAAGACGATGACGGAGGCCCCGACCAGCGTGGCGATCAGCGTGGCGAAGCGCTTGGCCAGGAACAGGCTCATGCGGCGCCGAGCAGGGGGAGCGGCCTTGGGCCTGTTGTGGGTCGGGTCATCGTGGGCCGCCATGATAGCCATCGCGGCGCGGGCGGGATAATCACGCCATGGCCCTGACCATCACCGATGAGTGCATCAACTGCGACGTGTGCGAGCCCGAGTGCCCGAACGACGCCATTTCCATGGGCGAGGCGTTCTACGAGATCGCGCCCGAGCGCTGCACCGAGTGCGTGGGCCACTTCGACGAACCGCAGTGCGTGCAGATCTGCCCGGTGGCCTGCATCCCGCTGCACCCGGACTTCGTGGAGAGCAAGGAAAGCCTGTGGGCCAAGTACCGCAGGCTGCAGGCCGAGGCTGGCAAGCCGGCCACCGGCAGCGCGTCTCAGGCCTGAGGCACGGACGGCGGCGGCGGCTTGGGCCGTGGCGGCTTGCTGGTGTGGATCTGCATCATGGCCTGGGTGAAGTCGCCCGCCACCAGCAGCGGCAGCGCACGCACCGAGCGCTGGATGCACTCGTCGATGGCGTCGCGGTGCTCTGCCATCGGCTTCTTGAGCACCCAGCCCAGCACCTGGTCCTTGGCGCCCGGATGGCCGATGCCCAGGCGCAGCCGCCAGTAGTCGGGCGAGCCCAATTGCGCGTGGATGTCGCGCAGGCCGTTGTGGCCGGCGTGGCTGCCGCCCTGCTTGAGCTTGACCTGGCCCGGCACGATATCGAGTTCGTCGTGCGCGACCAGCACCTCTTCGGGCGCGATCTTGAAGAAGCGCGCGAGCGCCGCGACCGACTTGCCCGAGAGGTTCATGAAGGTCTGCGGCTCCAGCAGCCACAGCGTCTGGCCCTGGAACTGCGCGCGCGCCGCGAGCCCGAAGTAACTCTTCTCGGGCACCAGCGTGACCTTGAGTTCGCGCGCCAGCGCGTCGACGAACCAGAAGCCGGCGTTGTGCCGGGTCTGGTCGTATTCAGAGCCCGGGTTGCCCAGGCCGACGAAAAGCTTGATCCCCATGGCCGCGATTATTCCGCCGAGATCCTGGCGCTGCGGATGATGCGGCCGTTGGCCTCGTGCTCGGCGGCGATCGCACGTGCGAAGTCGGCCGCCGTGCCGCCGGTGGGCAGGTTGTCCGTGGCCTGCAGCTTGGTGCGCAGGTCGGGCGTGGCCAGGGCCTTGTTGATCTCCGCGTTGTAGCGCGCGAGCAGCGCGGCCGGCAGCCCGGCGGGCGCGAAGATGCCGAATTGGGAGGACAGGTTCGCGGCCGGCACGCCGAGTTCGGCCAGCGTGGGCACCTGCGGCAGGCTGTCCAGCCGCGCTGGCGAGCCCACGGCCAGCGGGCGCAGCTTGCCGGCGCGGATGTGGTTGGCCAGTGCCGGGCCGGCGTTGGTGGACAGGATCTCGAACTGGCCGCCCAACGCGTCGTTGAGCTGCTGGCCGCCGCCCTTGTAGGGGATGTGCGTGATGTCCACGCCGGTGGCCGCGCGCAGTTGCGCCAGCATGATGTGGCCCAGCGAGGCCTGGCCCGAGGTGGCCCAGCGCACGGCGCCGGGCTGGCTGCGCGCCTGTGCGAGCAATGCCGTGAAATCGGCCGCGGCGCAGGCCGGCGTGGCCGCCAGCACCACGGGCGAGACCATCACGCTGGCCACGGGCGCGATGTCCTTGAGCGGATCGAACGGCGACTTGCCCAGGTGCGGGTTCAGCACCAGCGGGCTGACGGCCGCGAAGCCCAGCGTCGCGCCATCGGGCGCGGCCTTGGCCACCATGTCCATGCCGATGGAGCCGCTGGCGCCGGCCCTGTTCTCGATGATGACGCTGGTGCCCAGCTGCAGCGCCAGCTTGTCGGCCAGCGCACGCGCGACCACGTCGGACACGCCGCCGGCCGGGTAGGCGACGACGATGCGCACGGTGGACGGGATGGACTGGGCCATGCCTGCCAGCGGCAAGGCTGCCAGGGCGCCCAGCACGCTGCGGCGGGACACGGGATGGTTCATGGGGGCGGCGTCGGGTGGATGCAGGAGTGTGCAGAAACGAAAACGGCCCGCCGAGGCGGGCCGTCGTGGCGAGGCGCAGAGCTTACTTCTTGCCCTTGCCCTTGGCGGGAGCGGCCGGGGCAGCAGCAGCCACCGGTGCCACTTCTTCTTCTGCCACGGGTGCCGTGGCCGAAGCCAGCACCGGGGTCTTGCGGCCATGGCTGACCCACTTGACGCCCTTGGGCAGCTTGATGTCGTTCAGCGTGACGGTGCCGTTGTTCTTCAGGCCCGACAGGTCGACTTCGATGAACTCGGGCAGATCGGCCGGCAGGCAGTTCACTTCCAGTTCGGTCGTCACGTGGTTGACCAGGTTCTGGTCGATCTTGACGGCATCGGACTCCTCCTCGCCCTTGAAGTGCACGGGCACCTTCAGGTTCATGCGGGTACGCGCGTCCACGCGCTGGAAGTCGATGTGCAGCACCAGCTGGCGGAACGGGTGCATCTGCACGTCGCGCAGCAGGACCTTGCTGACCTGGCCGGCCACTTCCATCTCCAGCACGGAGGAATGGAAGGCTTCCTTCTTGATGGCGTGCCACAGTGCGTTGTGGTCCAGCTCGATCAGCTGGGGCTCGCCGGAGCCTCCATAGACGATGCCGGGGGTCCGGCCGGTGATGCGGAGACGGCGGCTCGCACCCGTGCCCTGCTTGGCGCGCTCGAAAGCGACAAATTTCATGGTGAACTCCTGTGGGAACGGGCCGCGACCAGCCTGCGCTCCTGTTGAAAAAACGCCGCCTCGCGCAAGGCGAGTGCGGCGTCCGCTTGATGTTCCCGGTTCAGAACAGGTTGTCCTGGTCCGAGAACAGACTCATGACCGACTCGCCCTTGGCAATGCGCTGGATCGTCTCAGCGATCAGCGGTGCCACGGTGAGTTGGCGGATCTTCTTGCAGCCCGCAGCGGATTCGCTGAGCGGGATGGTGTTGGTGACGACGACTTCGTCCAGGGCCGAGCCCTGCGTGATGCGTTCGATGGCCGGGCCCGAGAAGATCGGGTGCGTGCAGTAGGCATAGACCTTCTTGGCGCCGCGCTCCTTGAGCACCTCGGCCGCCTTCACGAGCGTGCCGGCGGTGTCGATCATGTCGTCCATGATCACGCAGTTGCGGCCGTCGATCTCGCCGATCACGTGCATGACTTCGCTGACATTGGCCTTGGGGCGGCGCTTGTCGATGATGGCCATGTCGCAGTTCAGCTGCTTGGCCAGCGCACGGGCGCGCACCACGCCGCCGACGTCGGGCGAGACCACGATCAGGTCTTCGTAGTTCTTCTGGCGCAGGTCGCCCAGCAGCACGGGCGAGGCGTAGATGTTGTCGACCGGGATGTCGAAGAAGCCCTGGATCTGGTCGGCATGCAGGTCCATGGTCAGCACGCGGTCGACGCCGGCGGACTGCAGCATGTTGGCCACGACCTTGGCCGTGATCGGCACGCGGGCCGAGCGCGGGCGGCGGTCCTGGCGGGCGTAGCCGAAGTAGGGGATGACGGCACTGATGCGCTCGGCCGAGGCGCGCTTGAGCGCGTCGACCATGATCAGCAGCTCCATCAGGGTGTCGTTGGTCGGCGCGCAGGTGCTCTGCACCACGAACACGTCGCGGGCGCGCACGTTCTGGTTGATCTCGACCGTGACCTCGCCGTCGGAGAAACGCCCCACGCTGGCCGCGCCGAGCGTGATGCCGAGGTGGTGCGCGATCTCCGCGGCCATACCGGGATTGGCGTTGCCGGTGAAGATCATGAAATCGGGATGGAGGGCCTGCATCATGTGCCTCGGCAGAAAATTCGCCAGAAAAAACAGCGGGCCTGTATCAGGCCCGGCTTGTCAGGTGGCAGGGGAAGAAGGATTCGAACCTTCGCATGCTGGAATCAAAATCCAGTGCCTTAACCAACTTGGCGACTCCCCTACACAGGTGTCCGGCAAAGCCGTCCACCGTTCAATCGTCTCCGGAAGCCCACCCCGCCAAAGGATGGACCTCCATGTTGCTGCAGATCCGTGCTTGCCAACCCTGCGGAACGACCGGTAGGTCATCCCGTTGCCAGGGTGCAAACACCGCACTTCCAGAGCCCGTCATTCTGCCATTTGTGCCGTGTGCCGAGAGCCATGAAAGGGCGTCTGCGACATCGGTGCTCAGGCTTTGAGCGACGTCCTGCAAGTCGTTTCTACCGAAGTAGAAGGGGTGTGCAGCAAAGCCTGTGAGTATAGCACTATCTGAATCGCGCTTCAAAAGCGGCGACCCAAAAATTTTCGCGGTCTCCAGTCCCTGGGGCGGCTTGACCACCAGGAAGCGGGCCGGCGGAATGTCCACGGGCTGCAAGGATTCGCCGATGCCTTCGACCCAGGCATTGCGGCCGAACAGGAAGAACGGCACGTCCGCACCCAGCGTGAGGCCGATGGTGGACAGCGTGCGCAGGCTGAGGTTCAGGCCCCACAGGCGGTTGAGCGCCAGCAGGCAGCTGGCGGCATCCGAAGAGCCGCCGCCCATGCCGGCCTGTGCGGGTACGCGCTTGAGCACGCCGATGTGCGCGCCCAGCGACGTGCCGCTGGCCTCTTGCAGCGCGCGCGCGGCACGCAGCGTGAGGTCGTCCGCCGGCAGTGCGGGGCCGAGGTCCTCGCGGCTCAGCTGGCCGTCGGTGCGCAACTCGAAGTGCAGCGTGTCGTGCCAGTCGATCAGCATGAACACCGATTGCAGCAGGTGGTAGCCGTCCGCGCGCCGGCCCGTGATGTGCAGGAACAGGTTGAGTTTGGCCGGCGCCGCGACCTCGTACAGCGCCTTCACGGCTGCTGCAGCACGATGCGCAGTTCGGCCGTGGGCAGCGGCTGGCTGCGCCGCGCGATGAGGCGGCCATCGGCGATGCGCGACAGGTCGGCCTGCCATCCGGGAACCTCCGCAGCCCGACCGTCGAGCCAGGCGAACAGCGCGGGCAGCGGCAAGGCCGTGCCGGTGGCTTCCTGCGTCAGGGCCTCGATCGATGCGTACTGGCGGCGTCGGCCGTCCGCCTGGAGTTCGGCCATGCCGGGCGCCCAGCGCAGCTGCGCGAGCGTGGCGCCGAGCGGGGAGTACAGCGACAGTTCGCCGGCCTGCGGCGCGCCGCGCAACTCGAAGCCGGCCGAGAAGGACTGGGGCCGGTCGCCATCGACCTGCAAGGCCAGCCGGCCGTTCCAGTAGGGCTGGCCGGCCGTGTCGGGCGCGCGCGGCGGCAGGGCGCAGGCCGCCAGGCTGAGCACGGCCGCCAGCAGCAGCGCGCGCCGAGCGTGCTGGCGCATCATTGCAGGCCGGGCACGCGCAGGCGCTTGAGCGTGCTGCGCAGGGTCTCGTTGTCGGCGTTCAGGCTCAGGCCCTCGCGCCAGATCGCCACCGCGCGTTCGCGCTGGCCGCCAGCCCACAACACCTCGCCCAGGTGGGCGGCGATCTCGGCATCGGGCTTGGATTGGAAAGCCTGCAGCAGGATCTTCTCGGCCTCGGCGCGGTTGCCCAGGCGAAACTCCACCCAGCCCAGGCTGTCGGCGATGAAGGGGTCGTTGGGCACGATCTCCAGTGCCTTCTGGATCAGGCGCCTGGCTTCGTCCAGCCGCACGTTGCGATCGGCCAGCGAGTAGCCGAGCGCGTTGTAGGCGTGGTGGTAGTCCGGACGCAGCTCGATCAGCCGGCGCAGCAGGCGCTCCATCTCGTCCAGGCGCGAGAGCTTCTCGGCCATCATGGCCTGCTCATACAGCAGGTCGACGTCGTTCGGCTCGCGCTCCAGCGCCTGTTGCAGGCGGTCGTAGGCTTCCTGGTAGCGCTTGGCGTCGCGCAGCAGCTGCACTTCGGCATTGAGCTTGGCGCGCGCTTCTGTCTCGTTGCGTTCCGGCAGCCCGCGGATCAAGGCGCGGGCCTCGTCCAGCTTGCCCTGGCGCGCGAGCAGCGAGGCACGGCGGCTCTGCGCCGCCAGCATTTCCTCGGCGTTGTCGATGCGGCCGAGCCAGCCTTCCGCGGCGGCGAAGTCCTTGCGCTTCTCGGCGGTCTGCGCCAAGGCCAGGTAGGCCTGGTTCATGGCACGCTTGCGCTGCTCGCTGTCGGGCAGCGGCTGGGCCAGTTCGAGAAAGCGCTTGAGCGATGTCTCGGCCTGTTCGGGGCGGCTGTCCTGCGCCTGCACCGAGCCGAGCACGAGCCAGCCGTCCGGAAAGTCCGGATGGCGCGTCGTCAGCTGCTCGAGCTGCACCAGCGCTTCGGCGTAGCGCATCTCGTCGAGCAGCCCGCGCGCATAGGCCAGCTGCATCTCGGGCGAGGGGCTGGCCTGCAGCTGCCGCTTGATGATGTCTTCGGCCTGCGGCTGGTTGCGGCCGAACATTTCCAGCGCCAGGATGGCCGGCGCCTGCGCGCCGGGCTCGATCTCCTGCCCGCGGCGGGCCGCGTCCAAGGCGCCGGCCGTGTCGCCTGCCAACAGGCGCATGCGACCGAGGCTGGTCCAGGCCGATGCGCCGGTGGTCTGGTCCTGCAGATAGCCTTGCAGCGACTGCTCGACAGCCTGCAGCGCCAGCTTCTTGTCGGGCACGCGGCCGAACACGCGCGGCACCGCCAGAATGGCGGCATTGCGCTCCATCGGCGGGCTGCTGGAGATCTCGGTGCGCAGTGGCTCGACGGCTTCCAGGACCCGGTTTGCCGCGACCATGATCTGCAGCAGGAAGCGGTTGGCTTCGCGCGATTGCGGCAGCGTGTCGCGCCAGGCACGCGCGGCGCGCAGGGCCGCATCGGGCGAGCGCGACTGCAGGGCCAGTTCGACCGCGCGCTGGAACAGCTGCGGGTCCTTGGCCTTGATGGCGGCGTCGAGGATGAGCGCGTAGCCGGTCGCACGTTCGCCGCCGGAGACATTCATCTCGCCCAGCAGCAGTTCGTAGAACAGTTCAGCGGTCAACGCCGAAGGCACCGGCGGATCGGCCGGTGCGGGCGTTGATTCGGTGGAGGGGGCGGGGGCTTGCGCATGCGCCGGCAGCAAGCCCAGCAGCAATGTCAGCGAGACAAGACCACGGGCGGCCGGTCGCAGGAGACGCTTCATCGACCCATCATAATCCAGCCCGCCAAGCCCTATGGACCATGCCGGAACTGCCAGAAGTTGAAGTCACGCGCCGCAGTTTTGCCGAGCGCATCGCCGGCGCGACCGTGACCGGCGTGCGCCTGGGCAAGCCGTTGCGCTGGGCGCTGGGCTGCGCGCCCGAGGCCCTGGTCGGCCGGCGCGTCGAGGCCGTGCGCCGGCGCGGCAAATACCTGTTGCTCGACCTGGACCGCGGCCTGCTGCTGCTGCACCTGGGCATGTCGGGCAGCCTGCGCTTCGACCTGCAGATGCAGCCGGCCGGGCCGCACGACCACTTCGACCTGCAGACCTCGCTGGGTCTGCTGCGCCTGCACGATCCGCGGCGCTTCGGCGCCGTCGTGCATGCCGAGAGCCAGGATGCGCCCGAGGCCGTGAAGTTGCTGGGCCGCCTGGGCGTGGAGCCGCTGGACGAGGCCTTCGACGCCGCGGCCTTCCATGCCGGGCTGCAGCTGCGCGCGGCGCCCATCAAGCAGGTGCTGCTGGCGGGCGAACTCGTGGTCGGGGTGGGCAACATCTATGCGTCGGAGGCGCTGTTCCTGGCGGGCATCCGGCCCACGACACGGGCGCGGCGGCTGGGGCCGTTGCGCGCACGCAAGCTGCATGCGGCCGTGCGCGAGGTGCTGGCGCGCGCGGTGCAGCGCGGCGGCAGCAGCCTGCGCGACTTCTCCAACGCCTATGGCGAACAGGGGCACTTCCAGTTGGAAACCATGGTCTACGACCGCGAAGGCCTGCCTTGCCGCGTCTGCGGCACGCCGATCTGCGCGCTGCGCCAGGGCCAGCGCTCCACCTTCTTCTGCCCGCAGTGCCAAAAGGCATGAGCGCCGCGCCGGGCCGCGCCGAGCAAGCTCGCTCCGCAGGCGAAGCCGAAGGTACGCCAATGGGCGCGGCCGATCCCCGCGCGCCCGTTTGGGCCGCGCAGCAGGTGGTGCAGTGGCAGGCCACCCACGGCCGCCATGCGCTGCCCTGGCAGAACACGCGCGATCCCTACCGGGTCTGGTTGTCCGAGATCATGCTGCAGCAGACCCAGGTCGCCGCCGTGATCGGCTACTACGCCCGCTTCCTGGAGCGGTTCCCCGACGTGCAGGCCCTGGCCGATGCCAGCGAGGACGACGTCTTTGCGCACTGGGCCGGCCTGGGCTACTACAGCCGCGCGCGCAACCTGCATGCCTGCGCGCGCCAGGTGGTGGCGCTGCACGGCGGGCAGTTCCCGCGCACGGCCGAGGCCCTGCAGACGCTGCCAGGCATCGGCCGTTCCACGGCCTCGGCGGTCGCGTCCTTCTGCTTCGCCGAGCGCGTGGCCATCCTGGACGGCAACGTCAAGCGCGTGCTGACGCGCCTGCTGGGCTTTGGCGAGGACCTCGCCGAGGGCCGCAACGAGCGCGCGCTGTGGGCGCTGGCGACCGAACTGCTGCCGCAGGACGACCTGGACAACGCCATGCCGCGCTACACCCAGGGCCTCATGGACCTGGGCGCGACGGTCTGCACCGCGCGCAGCCCCGCCTGCCTGCTGTGCCCGCTGCAGGCGCGCTGCGTGGCCCGGCAGCAGGGCCGCATGCAGGACTATCCGGTCAAGACGCGCAAGCTCAAGCGCAGCCGTGCCAGCTGGTGGCTGCTGTGGGCCGAGGATGCCGCGGGCCGCATCTTCATCGCGCGCCGCCCGGCCACGGGCATCTGGTCGGGCCTGCACTGCCTGCCCGTGTTCGAGGACGAGGATGCCCTGCTGGCCGCCTTGCCGATGGGCGCGCGCGCGCTGGCGCGGCCGCTGCCGCCCTTCACGCATGTGCTGACGCACAAGGATCTGCTGCTGCACCCCGTCCATGTGCAACTGGCGCAAGGGGATCTGCCGCGCGAAGGCCAGTGGCTGCTGCCCGAGGAGCTGGCCGGCATCGGGCTGCCGGCCCCGGTCAAAAAACTGTTGAACCCCACTTCGGGTTGGGTGCCGGCCCCATGACGCTGCTGGCGTGCGCGTCCATCTCGCGGTGGCGCTTGAGCGTCACCCAGTTCCGGCTGAAGGCCTTGGCCAGCTGCTCCACCAGGTAGACCGAGCGGTGCTGGCCGCCGGTGCAGCCAATGCCCACGGTCACGTAGCTGCGGTGGTCGCGCGCAAGCGGCTCCAGCCAGTGCGCGAGGAAGCGTTCGATGTGCGCGAACATCTGGCCGACCTCGGCGCTTTGGCGCAGGAACTCGGCCACCGGCGGGTCCATGCCCGTCAAGGGCCGCAGGTCCGGGTCGTAGTGCGGGTTGGGCAGCATGCGCACGTCGAACACGTAGTCCGCATCGAGCGGAATGCCGCGCTTGAAGGCGAAGGACTCGAACACCAGGGTCAGCTGGCTGTTGGGCGCTGCGATCAGCGACTTGACATAGCCCTGCAGCTGCGACGCCCGGATGATGCTGGTGTCGATCACATGGGCCTGCTCGCGCAGGTCGGCGAGCAGCTCGCGCTCCAGCTCGATCGCCTCGAACAGCGCATGCTGCTGGTCCAGCAGGTCGCGCCGCGAGAGCGGGTGGCGGCGGCGCGTCTCGGAATAGCGCCGCACCAGCGTGTCCGTCCCCGCGTCCAGGAACAGCGACTTGACCGTCACGCCCTGGCTGCGCAGCGCCGCCAGCTGCGCGGGCACCAGCGGCAGCGAGGTGGCACTGCGCACGTCCATCGCGATGGCCACGCGGCGGCTGCCGTGCTTTTGCTCCAGCTCTGCCAGGTTCAGCAGCAGTTCGGGCGGAAGGTTGTCGACGCAGTAATAGCCCGCGTCTTCCAGCGCATGCAAGGCCACCGACTTGCCCGATCCGGACATGCCGGTGATGAGCACGATGTCCAGGTTCGTCGCTCCGTCGGTCATTGCCCGACCCCCAGCATCTCGCGTGCGTGCGCCAGCGTGGTGCCGGACAGCCGCTCGCCGCCCAGCATGCGAGCGACCTCGGCCACGCGTTGCTCGGCCTGCACCTCGCCGACATGGCTGACCGTGGCCGCGCCCTCGCGCTGCTTGGCCACCACCAGGTGGTGGTCGGCGCAGGCCGCCACCTGCGGCAGGTGCGTCACCGCCAGCACCTGGCGGTCGGTGCCCAGCTGCTTCATGAGCCGGCCCACGGTTTCGGCCACCGCGCCGCCGACGCCCGAATCGACCTCGTCGAAGATCAGCGTGGGCGCACCGCCCAGCGCGCTCGTGGTCACGGCGATGGCCAGCGCGATGCGCGAGAGTTCGCCGCCCGACGCGACCTTGCCCACCGGGCGCGGCGTGCTGCCCGCGTGGCCCGCCACCAGGAACTGCACCTCGTCCAGGCCGAAGGCGGCCGGTTCGGCCAGCGGCTCCAGCGCCACGGCGAAGCGGCCGCCCTGCATGCCCAGGCTCTGCATGGCGGCCGTGATGGCCTTGGCCAGCTTGGGCGCGGCCTGCGCGCGCGCCTTGGCGATGTGCTTGGCCTGCGCCTCGAAGGCCGCGAAGGCCGTGCGTTCGCCACGCTCCAGCGCAGCCAGGTCGGCCGCGGCGTCGAGCCTGGCGAGCTCTTCCTTCCAGCCTGCCCACAGCGCCGGCAACTCGGCCGGCTGGCGCTTGTAGCGGCGCGCCAGGCCCATCCACAGAGCCAGGCGCTCGTCCAGCAGCGCGAGGCGCTCGGGGTCCAGCTCGGTGCG
Organism: Pseudorhodoferax sp. Leaf274; assembly: GCF_001422445.1. Taxonomy (GTDB): domain Bacteria; phylum Pseudomonadota; class Gammaproteobacteria; order Burkholderiales; family Burkholderiaceae_C; genus Pseudorhodoferax. The sequence goes on along the minus strand of NZ_LMNA01000011.1, from coordinate 7,865 downwards.
GCGCTGGCTGGCGTGCAGCGAATGCAGCGCGTCTTCGGCCTGGGCCAGGCTTGCGGCCAGCACCTCGGCCATCTCGGCGTATTCCGGGGCGACGTGCTGCTGCTCGGCCAGCGCGGCATGGGCCCGCGTGAGGCCGCGCAGCGCGCCCTGGTCGTCGTCGTCGAGCGCCGCGATGGCGGCCTGGAGCGCGTCGATCAGCGCCTGGGCATGCGACAGGCGGCCGTGGTCGGCGTTGAGCTCTTCCCATTCGTCCTCGCCGGGAGCCAGCTTGTCGACCTCTGCGATCTGCCAGGCCAGCCGCTCGCGTTCGCGCTGCAGCGAGTCCTGTGCGGTGCGCGCCTCGGCCAGCGCACGGGCTGCGGTGCGCCAGCCGCTCCACAGGCGGTCCAGCGGGGCCAGGTCCAGCCCGGCATAGCCGTCCAGCAGGCCTCGCACGCTGGCGGGGCGCGTCAGGCTCTGCCAGGCATGCTGGCCATGGATGTCCAGCAGCAGTTCGCCCAATTCGCGCAGTTGGGTGGCCGTGGCGGCGCTGCCATTGATCCAGGCGCGGCTTTTGCCTTGCATGTCCACGCTGCGTCGCAGCAGCAGCGCGTCCGGCGCATCGAAGCCGGCCTGCTGTAGCCAAGCCAGCACGGCCGGCGTGGCGTCGAACTCGGCGCTCACCTCGCTGCGCGTGGCGCCTTCGCGCACCACGCCTGCATCGGCCCGGCTGCCCAGCGCCAGCTGCAGTGCGTCGATCAGGATGGACTTGCCCGCGCCGGTCTCGCCGGTCAGCACCGTGAAGCCGCCGGAGAGGTCGAGTTCGAGTTCGCGCACGATCACGAAATCGCGCAGTTGCATGCGCCTGAGCATCTTCAGCCGCCTCCGTTCCAGTGCAGTTTGGCCCGCAGTGTGTCGAAATAGTGCCAGCCCTTGGGGTGCAGGAAGCGCACGCAGTGCTGCGAACGCCGCACCGTGATGCGGTCGCCCTGCTGCAGCGAGGCCAGCGATTGCATGTCGAAATTGGCGCTGGCGTCTCGTTCGGACACCAACTCGATCGCCACCTCGGCCGGGTCGGCCAGCACCAGCGGCCGGTTCGACAGCGAATGCGGCGCGATCGGCACCAGCACCCAGCCCGGGATCGACGGATGCATGAGCGGCCCGCCGGCCGACAGCGCATAGGCGGTCGACCCCGTGGGTGTGGCGACGATCATCCCGTCGCAGCGCTGGTTGGACACGAAATGCCCGTCGATCTCGATGCGCAGCTCCACCATGCCCGAGGTCGGGCCGCGGTTGATCACCACGTCGTTCATCGCGCGGGCGTCGAACACGCACTGGCCCCCGCGCATCACGCGCGCATGCATGAGGCTGCGGTGGTCTTCCTCGTACGCGCCGGCCAGCATCGGCGCCAGCGTGGTCTGGTAGCCCTCCAGCGGGATGTCGGTGATGAAACCCAGGCGGCCCTGGTTGATGCCGATCAGCGGCACGCCATACGGCGCGAGCTGGCGCCCGATGCCCAGCATGGTGCCGTCGCCGCCGACCACCAGGGCCAAATCGCACTGCTCGCCGATGGCCTCGATGTCCTGGGCCTCGAACTCGTGCAGGCCGGCATTGGCCTGGGTCTGCCGGTCCAGCACCAGATCGCAGCCCTGGCTGACCAGGAACTGGGCGATCTCGCGCATGGCCGGGGCCGGGGTGGAAGACGAACCGCCGAAGGCCGAGGGCTGGTACTTGCCGAACAGCGCGACCCGGCGGAACGTGGATTTCATCGGCAAATTACATCACTAAAATGCGCCGATGCTGGATGACAGAGCCAAGTTGTTGATGAAAGCGCTGGTCGAGCGCTACATCGCCGATGGCCAGCCCGTGGGCTCGCGGACATTGTCCAAGGCCTCGGGCCTGGACCTGTCGCCCGCCACCATCCGCAACGTGATGTCCGACCTCGAGGAACTGGGGCTGATCGCCAGTCCCCACACCTCGGCCGGGCGCATTCCCACGGCGCGCGGCTACCGGCTGTTCGTCGACACCATGCTGACGGCCCAGCGCGACCAGCTGCACACGCCGCGCCTGGCGGCAGAGCAGCCGCAGAAGGTCATCGCCAATGCGGCCAACCTGCTGTCCAGCCTGTCGCAGTTCGTCGGCGTGGTGCTGGCGCCGCGGCGGGCCTCGGTGTTCCACCACATCGAGTTCCTGCGCCTGTCCGAACGGCGCGTGCTGGTCATCATCGTCTCGCCCGATGGCGACGTGCAGAACCGCGTGCTGTTCACCGAGGCCGACTACACCCAGTCGCAGCTGGTCGAGGCCGCCAACTACCTCAACGCCAACTACGTCGGCATGGCGTTCGAGCAGGTGCGCGACAAACTGGCCGGCGAGGTCGAGACGCTGCGCGGCGAGATCGCCACGCTGATGCAGGCCGCCGTGAGCGTGAGCACCGAGACCTCGGGCTCGCAGGACGAGGTCGTGATCTCGGGCGAACGCAACCTGCTGGCCGTCAGCGACTTCTCCAGTGACATGCGGCACCTGCGCCGCGCCTTCGACCTGTTCGAGCAGAAGACGCAGCTGCTGCGCCTGCTCGACGTGTCCAGCCGTGCCGAGGGCGTGCGCATCTACATCGGCGGCGAGAGCCAGGTCGTGCCGTTCGAGGAACTCTCGGTGGTCAGCGCGCCGTACGAGGTCGATGGCCAGATCGTCGGCACGCTGGGCGTGATCGGCCCCACGCGCATGCCCTACGACCGCATGATCCAGATCGTGGACATCACCTCCAAGCTGGTCAGCAACGCGCTGAGCCGGCCACGCTAGGTTCACAGCAGGCCCCCTACAATCGCCGCCGCCCGCCACCGGTTCTGCCCGGTGCGGCGCGGGGCCCTAGCTCATGTTGGTTAGAGCAGCGGACTCATAATCCGTTGGTGCCGAGTTCGACTCTCGGGGGCCCTACCAATATCCATGCGGGTTTCCAGCTTCGAAATGCATAGCAAGCCGCCTTTCCAAGGCCCGTATGTAGCCACGATGTAGCCACATTGCGAACGCAACATGAGCACTGGATCGACCGACTTCCTGAAGCACGAAGTGGAGAGGCATTCGTCGCTTGCTATGCAGGTGAACAAGGGCCGCCGCCACCGCATCGTGCGGCACGATCTGAGGCCTGGCAGTTTGTGGGTTACGCCGCAGCAAGACGCCTTCCACGTGGCCCTTTCGGGTGCTGCGGTGAAGGGCTTGTTCGGGCCTCTCATGGCCGAGATCGCGGGGCGGGCTAAGGACGGCGAAGACCAAGATCGGATCTATTGGAAGATCACCGACACGCTGATCATCACGCGCGCAGTCGAGGCGTTCAGCAAGGTGCTCGCGTCCTAGCCTTTGACGCCGCCTTGCTGCTCATGCCACCCTTGAACGATGCAGAAGATGGTTATCTAGATGGTGCCCGTCTCCCGGGACAGGCAGAGGGCCAAAAAGACCCCGGATAGGTCCGCCTCGCGGGACAGTAGCCGATGCCCCTGTCCCGTCTCCCGGACCTATATCGCGCGCTCCTGTCCCGCCAGACGGGCTAAGGGGTGCGTTTTCGCTGGCACGGTAGGCGCCGCGCTTGAAGTTGGCCACCGCGCCCACGTCGTAGCCAGGGTGTCGGTCGAGCGCGCGCCAGGTCAGCGCGTACCACGCGGCCTTGTTGGGCCGCTGGCCCATGACGGTCTCGAACAGCAGGCCGGCGGCGATCAGCTCGCGCTTGGCCCGCTGCAGCACGTCGTGCGAGTACCAGCCGCGGCCGGCCATGTAGGCGCGCGAGCAGAGCAGCTGCCCATTGTTGTCGCGGACGAACTGCCGGGCCACCTCGAGCAGCAGCGCCTTGGCGGGGTGCGACAGCCCCAGGTAGGCCGGCGAGTCCAGCACGGCCCAGGGCAGGGCCACGAATCCGCCGGCGTCTCTGCTGCTGTCGTGGCCGCGCCTCTTCGGGTTGCGGCCGTTGCTCATCAAGTCGCCTCTGGCGGCCGGCAGCGCTCGATCTGACCGGCCTTCCCCATCTCGTGGCGGCGGACCTCCCTGCGCTGGCGCTCTTGGACAGCCCAGGTGCGCAGCCAAGCGTCGACGCATGCCCGGTCGTCGGCCGGCAACTGGCGGAACCAGGCCTGCCGGCGTGCGTGGCGCGGCGCATAGTGGTGCTCTTGGCCCTGCGCCGCCACGATGAAGCCTCGCCCTTGGACGCGCAGGATGACTCCCTGCAGCCCGCTCATGCTGCACCTCGCTTCGCTTCTACAGCAGCAGCCGCGGCCAGCAGTTCGGCCGCCACGGCCCGGGCGTCTGCAGCGCTCAACCGGATGGCGCAGCTGATACCGCTGATCAGCGCGGTCATGTCGATCTCGCCCAGTCGGGCCGATGCGTGGATGGCCAGCAAGCACCCACTGGCTGGTAAGGTGCCGTCGGACGAGTGAACGTAGCCCTGCCAGCCCGTGGGCCGGAACTGGATGGCGTTGTCGGCGGTACTCATGCTGCCCTCCGCAGGGCCTGTGCCAGTTCGGCGATGCGCCGGGCGGGCTTGTAGACCTCGATCACGTAGCCGACCACCCGCAGGCCCACCGCCGCGGGCGACTGGATGAGCTTGTGGTCCCCTTCGCCAGTCTGGTCGATGTACAGGCCGGACAGGTCATGATGGAAGCGCCGCGCGCCGCGCCATGCCACTTGCCCGTCCCTCACGAGCTCCACTAGGTAGAGCCCATCGGGGCCGATCTGCCGCCGGTCGAAGTTGACCTCGAGCAGGTCGGATGCGTCGATGGCTGGAGGGTAGAAGCAGCCGATGTGGGCCGGCACGATGTGTGTGCCGTGCAGGGCCTGTGGCTGATTGCTGGTGGTGCTGAGCGCGTTTCCTGCGCCTTGCGGATGCGTGGGTGCCCCTCCCGGGGCGACAATGCGGGTAGCCATGATGTGCGTTTCCTTCACCGGTTGCACGTTGTGGTTAGACGGCTGCGGAGTTCGTACCTCCGTGGCCGTCGCCTTTTTTGCCTCTGAAATCAACGGGCTCACTTTTGAGCCCGGTGCCGCCCAGAGGCGCGGCGGTTATTCCTTCGGTGTCGGCACCTTGGCCTTGTCGATCTTGTCGCGCACCCAGGGCGCACCGCCAAGCTGATGCAGCTTCGCCTTCTGCTCCTCGGACAGCTTGATTGACACGGACTGCGTAGCCGGTGCGCCTGCAACTCTTGGCTTCCTGCCGGCCCCTGGCCTTGCGCCGCCCATTGGTTTCTGTGTGCTCATGAAGGAATGGTACTCTAAATCAATAGATTTGGTGATCTTTTTCAATTGAACGTGTCTGGCTGCCTTGCTTTTTCACCATTGACCTGGGCATGCACTGCCAGACCTTACGCAAGGCCCGGGCCCAAGGCGGCCACCTGAAATCGCTGCATCCCTGGTGGAGTTGCTTGTAGGACAAGCCCATGGCCAGGTTCAGCGGTCCTTGCGGCTGCAGGGCCGGCTGAATACTGGCGATGCGGTCTTCCTCGTGCCTTGATCGCCTTTGTCACCTGGCGCACGGTCGAGGGTCCTTCTTGCCAAGTCCAGTTTTCCGGGAGTGGGTTGCCGCCGAGCGCGCGGCGGAACAAGCACAGGCGGCACTTGCCGATGCGGTGCGCCAGCAGCGGCCTCCGACCGCCGCCGAACTTGAGAACGTGGCCAAGCTGCGGTGCCAGGCCTTCGACCTGTTCGTTGCGATGGTCACGGACATGAGCCACCCTGGCACGGCAGCGTCGGACGGTTAGCCAACCACGGCTCAAAAGTGAGCCGTCATTGACCGGCTGAAATTTCAGCCGGTGAGGCGTTGTCCAAGGTGGCCACCTGTAGCAGCTTTTCGCTGAGCGCGAATCTGCGCTCTGCTTGCAAATCAAGGGGTTGCGCTACCCAATGAGGTGGCCTGCTGCTGGGCCAACCTGGGCCGGCCCACTGCCGGTATCATCCGACGCACTTCCCCCTCTTGGGAGGCGAAAGGAGCTTCATGTTGAAGCGTTTCTCCGCTTCCCTTCCCTGGGCGCTGGCGCTATCCGGCGAGAGATGAGCTGATCGGGAAGCACAACTAGGGCAAACGCGAGCGAGAGCAACTGGCGCACCTGGAACGAGGTGACCGCGGACTCTGCCTGAAAGCGATAGCGCGCTGGATGGCCTGTCCTCACGGACGGCAAGCGGAAGGTGCAGGTTCATCAGCCGTGTGGCGATCGGGCCCAGGAGGGGAGAGATCTCCGAACGGATAACCCACAAGCGCGGTTCCTAAGGGAGCACCTTCGCCCTGGCCCGCAAGGGCAGCGCGCGGTTTCGCATCTGTTTGCAGATCAAGGGCTCGCGAGCGCTGCTACCCAGGCTCGACCGCTTGCAGCACTGCAAGACACGTCAGTCGCTCAGCCGCATTCGTCTGGAGCTTCGCGCTTTCAACTTACTGAACAGCTCTTCTCGACGGGCAAGGGCCCTTTGCAGGCACTGCTGGCAGGTTTGCGAACGCTGGAAGAGCTCACCATCGGTCATGTCCTTGTGGTGCACAGAGATGAGTTCCAGGGCAACACGGAAGGCCCTGATGTTGGAGTACACGTAGACCACTGGCTCCACGATGTCAGGCCCCAAAAGACCAATCTTGGACACTACCTCATCGAAGTAAAGATCCTTTGCTCGCTCGCCAAAACGCATGGAGAAGCGCTCGCGTGCGCCGGCGCTCACGGCATCGTCCAGGCCCCGCAACATGGCTTGTACTAAGGGCCACGCCTGCTCATAGGAGCTCAGTTCGCCCAGGATGCCGGCGGCAACAGATGACCCCTCTTTGAAACGCCGGTACTTCTCTCCAAGCACCTGGGTGAGGATGACGCCGAAAACCGCAGCCGAAGCCGCGATGAATGCAGAAATGATCCCGTCCGACATGAGCCCTCCAGATTGAGGCCGCGAGGATAGCCGGCTACCGCGTCGCCCAGACCGAGAGATCTTGCGCGCGGCAGTGCAGCGGCGATGCAGCTGCGCGACCGGTAATGGGAGGAGTGGAGGGCGGCGCGCGGGCGGCCGATGCCGGCGCAGGGCTCGGGGGTTCGCCGGGATCGGCCGGCGCGGACCTACCGCGGCGCCCAGATCGAGAGGTCTTGCGCGGGCGGTGCATGCGCACGTTCAAACGCACAATGTTCCTATGACAACAGCTAACCAGGGCCGATGCTATGCATGCGATCAGGCGGCAACTTCGCGCGAGCATGTTCCGCCAAGGGGCCTGTTTCCCACTATCGAAGAAGCTAGGGGTGAGAATCTTAGGAAAGAGTTAATTACCGTCCCCTCCTGCGACTTGCACAACAGCGAGAAAAGCGGCGACGACGAGTACTTGCGCCTTGTGCTCGTCCAAACATTTACTTCAGGACGACATGCTAAGAATGTGGCCGCAGGGCGAGTGGCGAGGGCTATTCTTCGCAGGCCCGCGCTTCAGCGTGAATTGGACGGTCGCTCAAGGCCGATGATGTTTTTCTCGCGCTACAACGGCTTCCCAACGCGCGTCTTGAGCTTGGTGGAGGACGACAAAGCGCGGTCTCACAAATCTTTCGAGCTAATCGGAAGAGGCCTCTACCACCACCACACCGGCGTGACTTTCGCGCGGGATGTTGGGGTCATTGTCGAGTTCATGAGGCTGAGTGAAGATGAACCGTGGGCCCACGGTCAAGGGCAGAAGGCGGCCGAAGGAAATCTAAAGCTTGAAGAGCTGGTGCGCCGTACCGACGAACACTACCAGGGGCTTCCTTACCATGGCGCCAATCCTCAAGTGTTCAGCTACCAAATCTCACGTGACGCCGCTGTGAGGTTGCCCCTGAAAACCGGAGTGCGTAGCCCGATCTTCAAGCGGCAGATTTGCGCTGCGCCGCCAACCAGCGTTGTTCGAACTGCATCGGGCTGAG
>NZ_LMNA01000010.1 GCF_001422445.1 Pseudorhodoferax sp. Leaf274 | reverse complement strand
GCACTACAACTTCCATCGGCCGCACTCCGCCGTCTCGCACCAACCTCCCGCCTCCAGACTCGGCTTTGACGGGAACAACGTCCTGAGAAACTACAGCTAGAGCAACTGCTCCGGCGTGAACGGCGCCACCAGTTCCAGCAGCAGCCGATCCCACCAGCTGGCGTCGGGTTCGCTGTGCAGCACGGTGGGCACGTCGTCGTCCTCGCCGTGCCACTCGATTGCGCCGCCCGCGCCGGCCTTCACCCGCCACACGCCTTGCTCGCGCAGCACCTGCGCCAGCCGCAGCATCTGGCCGGCCAGCGTGCGGCTGCGGATGAACAGGCCCATCTCGGTGTTGTGCACCGCCGAGCGCGGGTCGAAGTTCAGCGAGCCGACGAACAGCAACTCGCCATCGATCACGGCGGTCTTGGTGTGCAGCCGCCCCACGGCCGCGCCGAACAGCGGCAGCAGGGGGCTGCCGGCCACGCGCCGGCTGCTGACCTCGTCGATCTCCACGCCCAGCGCCACCAGTTCGGCCCGGTAGCGCCGGTAGGCGGTGTGCACGAAGGGCTCGTCGCTGGCTGCCAGCGAGTTGGTGATCAGCTGCACCGAGGCGCCGCGCCCGCGCGCCTCGCGCAGCACCTGCAGGCCCTGGGGACCGGGAACCAGGTAGGGCGAGCACAGCAGCACGCTGCGGCGGGCCCGGCGGATCGCCTCGACCAGGTTGTAGCGCACGCTGTCCACGTCCTGCAGCGGCACGCCGCCGTACTGCGCCTGGTAGCCGATGGCGCGCTCGGGCGTGTCGGCGTAGGCCTCGGCGGTGGCCCAGACCAGGCTGAGCCGGCCTGCCTTCAGCTCCTGCGAGACCGGCGCATAGCCCAGCATGTCGTTGGGCGGTGGCGGGCGCGGGGCGGGTGCGAGGGCGCCCGCCGTCAGGGCTTCGAAGCGCGCCTGCCGGACGGCGGCGTCGCCGTCGGCCGGCACCAGCCGTGCCAGCGGCACCACGTGGGGGCTGTTCCAGTAGCGGTCGAACAGTTGCCCCAGCCGCGGCAACAGCGCGCCGGCCACCAGCACGTCCAGGTCCAGGAAGTTCTCGCCCGCGGTCTGGAAGAAGTAGCGCGCGCCGATGTTGCGCCCGCCCGCCACCGCCAGCGCGCCATCGGCCAGCAGCAGCTTGTTGTGCATGCGGCGCTGCAGCCGGTCGAACTCCCACAGCCCTGCCGCGAAGCGCAGCGCCACCTTGCGGCTGCGCACGGGAATCGGGTTGTACAGCCGCAGCTCGACGTTGGGCGTGGCCGCCAGCGCGTCGAGCAGTGCACCGTCGCCGCCGGTGTACAGGTCGTCCAGCAGCAGGCGCACGCGCACGCCGCGCTGCGCCGCATCGCGCAGCGCGCGCAGGAAGTGCAGGCCGGTGGCGTCGGTCTCCAGGTGGTAGTACTGCACGTCCAGCGTATGGCGGGCCCGGGCGATCAGCGCGAGCCGCGCGTCCAGCGCGAAGTCGCCGCTGGGCATCAGCCGAAAGCCGCTGAGCTCGGCGTCGGGCTGGGTGGCGCGGGCGGTTCGCGTGAGCGGTGCGTCCGCCACGGCGGGCAGGGCCTGCGAAGGCGGGCCGGCCAGGTCGGGCGGCAGGCTGGCGCAGCCGGCCAGCGCGCACAGCAGCGCCAGGCAGGCCAGCAGGCGGCTTGAGGCCGGTGCGCCGGTCGCGCTACAGGGCATGCGTCACCAGCCGGAAGTCCGGATCCTCGGGGAACGGCTTGATCGCGAAACCCAGCGAGCGCATGAGCTTGAGCATGTTGGGGTTGACCGACAGCACCAGCCCCTGGATCTCCGACAGGCCCTTGTCGCGCGCCACCTGCATGATGGCGTCCATGAGCCGCGAGCCGATGCCCTTGCCGGCCATGTCGTCGGCCACGACGAGCGAGAACTCGCAGGTGGTCTGGTCCGGGTTGGTCACGTAGCGCGAGACGCCGATCACGCGTTCGGTCTCGACGATGGAGCCGTCGGTGGCCGCGCTGCGCTGCCGGAGCACGGCCACCAGCGCCATCTCGCGGTCGTAGTCGATCAGCGCGAAGCGCGCCAGCATGCCGGGCGGCAGCTGCGTCATCGACGACACGTAGCGGAAGTAGCGGCTCTCGGGCGACAGCGCCTGCACGAAGGTCTGCAGCATGTGGGCGTCGCCCGGATGGATCGGCCGGATGGTGTATTCGCCGCCGCCGCGCAGCGGCAGTTCCTGCTCGTAGCGGGCCGGGTAGGGCAGGATGGCCAGGTGGTTGTAGATGCCGCCGGCCGTGCCCAGGCTCTGAGGCGCATGGTCGACGACGATGCGCGCATCGACGGCCACCACGCCGTTCTCGTCCACGATGAGCGGGTTGATGTCCATCTCGCGCAGCTGCGGCAGTTCGCAGACCATCTCGGACACGCGCAGCAGCACGCGCTCCAGCGCCTCCATGTCCACGGGCGCGGCGCCGCGCCACTCGGCCAGCGTCCCGGCCACGCGGGCGCGCTCGATGAGCCGGCGCGCGAGGAAGCGGTTCAGCGGCGGCAGCTCCATGGCGCGGTCGCGGATCAGCTCGATCATGGTGCCGCCGGCCCCGAACACGATGACCGGGCCGAACGGGTCGTCCGTCACCATGCCGATGCAGATCTCCCGGCCGCGCTGGGCGCGCGCCATCTTCTGCACCGTCACGCCGTGGATGCGCGCGCCGGGCTGCAGGCGCGCCACGCGCTCGACCATGTCCTGCCAGGCATCGCGCACGGCCGCGCCGCTCATGATGTTCAGCGCCACGCCCTGCACGTCGCTCTTGTGCGTGATGTCGGGCGAGTCGATCTTCAGCGCCACCGGAAAACCCAGCTGCGTGGCGATCATCATGGCCTCGGTGGCGTTGCGCGCCAGCGTGGTCTGCGTGACCGGGATGTGGAAGGCCGACAGCAGGGTCTTGCTCTCCATCTCGGTCAGCACCTTGCGGCGCTCGGCCAGCACGCTCTCGATGAGCAGGCGGGCCGCCTCGATGTCGGGCTTGGCCAGCGTGGACAGCGGTGCCGGCGTCTGCTGCAGCAGCTGCTGGTTCTGGTAGAACGAGGCGATGTTGCCGAAGGCGCCGACCGCGGCCTCGGGCGTGCGGAAGTTCGGGATCGCCGCCGCGTTGAGCACCCGGCGCGCCGCACCCACCGAGGCCTCGCCCATCCAGCAGGCCAGCAGCGGCTTGGCGATGCCGGCCTTGGCCGCGGCCAGGGCCTGGGCCACGTCGTCGGCCGGGCCGCCGGGCTTGGCCGAGTAGATGGCCAGCACGCCATCGACCTGGCGGTCGCGCGCCGCGGCTTCCACCGCCGCGCGGTATTGCGCGGCATCGGCGTCCTCGGACAGGTCGATCAGCTCGGCCAGCGAGGCATGGGCCGGCAGCTGCGGCTGCAATGCGGCGGCCGTGGCCTCGGAAAGTCGGCCCAGCTCCAGCCCGATCTCGTTGGCCCAGTCGGCCGCCAGCACGCCGGGGCCGCCGCCGTTGGTGACCACGGCCAGGCGCCGGCCCACCGGCCGGTAGCGCGAGGCCAGGCACTTGGCAGCAGAGAACAGCTCGACGAAGGAGCGCACGCGCACGGCGCCGGCGCGGCGCAGCGCGGCATCGAACACGTCGTCGGCGCCGACGATGGCGCCGCTGTGGGTCTGCGCCGCCGCGTTGCCGGCCGGCCGGCGGCCGGCCTTGAGCACCAGCACCGGCTTGGCGTTGGCGGCCGAGCGCAGCGCGCTCATGAAGCGCCGCGCGCACAGGATGCCTTCCAGGTACAGGATGATGCTGTGCGTGGCCGGGTCGTTGGCCATGAAGTCCAGCGCCTGGGCGATGTCCACGCCCGGGTTCGGCCCCAGCGCCACCACCGAGGAGAAGCCCACGGCATTGGCGTGCGCCCAGTCCAGCATGGCCGCCGAGAGCGCGCCAGACTGCGCCACCAGGCCCAGCGGCCCGGGTGCCGCCAGCGCGCCCAGCGCCGAGGCGTTCAGGCCCAGCGCCGGGCGCTGCAGGCCCAGGCCGTTGGGGCCCATCAGGTGGAAGCCCTCGCGCGCGGCGATGCGGTGCAGTCCGGCCGCCAGTGGGGCGTCGATGCCGCTGCCCAGCACCAGCGCGGCGCGGCAGGCGATGCGGCCCACCAATTCCAGCGCCTGGGCGATCCGGTCGGGCGGCAGCGCGACGATGGCCAGGTCGGCGCGGGCCTGGGCCAGGTCGGCCAGCGTGCCGCTGGTGTGCACGTCCAGGAAGGACAGCTGGCCCTGGAAGCGCTGCGCGCGCAGCGCCCGGTGCAGCTGGCGCGCCTGCGGCGTGAGCTGCTCCGGCGTGCCGGGGTCGCCGGCCAGCACGACGACGGCCTGCGGTGCGAAGAGCGGGGTCAGGTAGTGCTTGTCCATGGTGGATCGATTGTGAGGGGCGCGGCAGCCGCCCAGGTGGCAGCCGCGAGAATCGCCGGATGCAAAGCAAGCGAAACGAGGGCCCGGCGCGCTGCGTCATGGTGCTGGGCACCACCAGCGGCGCGGGCAAGAGCTGGGTCACCACGGCGCTGTGCCGCTGGTATGCGCGCCAGGGCTTGAGGGTGGCGCCCTTCAAGGCCCAGAACATGAGCAACAACGCCCGCGTGGTGGAGGGCGGCGAGATCGGCAGCGCCCAGTACTTCCAGGCGCTGGCCGCGCGCGCCGTGCCCGAGGTGCGCATGAACCCGCTGCTGCTCAAGCCCGAGCGCGACACCCACAGCCAGGTGGTGCTGCTGGGCCGCGTCGACGCCGAACTGACCGGCATGCCCTGGCGCGCGCGCAGCGCCAGGGTCTGGCCGCAGGTGGCGCAGGCGCTGGACGCGCTGCGCGCGGAGAACGACGTGGTCGTCATCGAAGGCGCGGGCTCGCCGGCCGAGATCAACCTGGCCGACAGCGACATCGTCAACATGCGCGTGGCCGCGCATGCCGGCGCGCGCTGCCTGCTCGTGACCGACATCGACCGCGGCGGCGCCTTCGCCCACCTGTACGGCACCTGGGCGCTGCTGCCGCCGGCCCAGCGCGCGCTGGTCCACGGCTTCGTGCTCAACAAGTTCCGTGGCGACGCGGCGCTGCTGGCGCCCGCCCCGCAGATGCTGGAGCAACTGACCGGCGTGCCCACCGTGGCCACGCTGCCGATGTGGTGGCAACACGGGCTGCCCGAGGAGGACGGCGTGTTCGACGACCGCACGCGGCAGGCCGGCGCCGTGCAGCGCACGGTGGCCGTCGTCGCCTACCCGCGCATCAGCAACCTGGACGAGTTCCAGCCGCTCAAGAACGTGGCCGGGCTGCGCCTGGCCTGGGTGCGTTCGCCCGCCGAGCTGGCCGGCCTGTCGCCGGCGACCGACTGGATCGTGCTGCCCGGCTCCAAGCACACCAGCGGCGACCTGGCGTGGCTGCGTGCCCAGGGCCTGGACGCGGCCATCGCCGGGCATGCGCAGGCCGGCGGCGCCGTGCTGGGCATCTGCGGCGGGCTGCAGATGCTGGGCGAGGCGCTGGTCGACCCGCACGGCATCGACGGCAACGCGCCGGGCCTGGGCCTTCTGCCGCTGGTGACCCAGTTCGCGCAGGACAAGACCGTGCGCGCCACACGCACGCGTTTCGGCACCGTGCAGGGGTCCTGGCAGGCACTGTCCGGCCTGGCGGTGCAGGGCTACGAGATCCACCACGGGCAGACCGAGGCGCACAGCGCCATGGCGCGGGCCGGCGACCTGGCCACGGCCGTGCTGCCCGACGGCCTGGGCTGGCAGGGCGGCAAGGGGGGCCACGCCCAAGTGCTCGGCGTGTACCTGCACGGGCTGTTCGAGGACCCGGGCGTGCTGCAGGCCCTGTTCGGCAGCGCCAGCCAGACGCTGGACCAGGTTTTCGACGGCCTGGCGGACTTCGTGGATGCGCATGTGGGCGCGGCGTTCCTACACAATCTGGTGCACTGATAATGCAACAATTCGGTACACTTTCTCGCTCATAAACCGAGCGACCGAAATTGACCACAAGCTACAACTTCTGGCTCGTTGCGTTGTCGGTGGCCATTGCCGTCGTGGCTGCCTATGCCACCCTCGGACTGGCGGGGCGTCTGGCCTACAGCCGTGACCGGTCCTGGAGGGGTTGGCTGGCCGGTGGCGCGCTGGCCATGGGCTTCGGCATCTGGGCCATGCATTTCGTCGGCATGCTGGCCTTGCGCGTGCCGATCGAGTTCAGCTACCAGGCGTGGTGGACCGGCCTGTCGATGCTGCCGGCCACGCTGGCTTCGGCCGGTCTGCTGCTGTTGATCCGCAAGGTCGCCAAGCCGAACGCCGGCCATGTGCTGCTGGGCTCGGTGATCCTGGGTTCGGGCATCGGCGCCATGCACTACAGCGGCATGATGGCCATCGAGCTGGCGCCGCCGATCCGTTTCGACTGGGGCATGGTGCTGGTGTCCGTGGGCGTGGCCGTGGGGCTGTCGATCGCCGGGGTCTGGCTGGCCTTCCGCCATGCGCGCCAGTCCGGCCCGGCCTGGACGCGCGTGGTCGGCGCGCTGGTCATGGGCTGCACCGTGGCGGCCATGCACTACACCGGCATGGCGGCGGCGCGCTTCGCCGACAACTGCGTGAGCGTGCCCAGCGCCTGGGGCGTGCCGGGCACCGGCCTGGCGGCGGCCGTCAGCGTGCTGGCCTTCGTGGTGCTGGGCTTCACCATCCTGCTGACGCTGATGGATGCGCGCATGAGCGAGCGCAACTCCGAGCTCATGCACGACCTCCTGGCGGCCAAGGAGCAGGCCGAGCAGGCCGCGCGCGCCAAGAGCGACTTCCTGGCCAACATGAGCCACGAGATCCGCACGCCCATGAACGCCATCATCGGCATGTCGCGCCTGGCGCTGCAGACCGACCTCACGCCGCGCCAGCGCAACTACGTGGAGAAGGCGCACCGCGCGGCCAAGGGGCTGCTGGGCATCATCAACGACATCCTGGACTTCTCGAAGATCGAGGCCGGCAAGCTGACCATCGAGCAGGTGCCGTTCCGGCTCGACCAGGTGCTGGACGACCTGGCCAACCAGGTCGGCTTCAAGGCCGACGAGAAGGACCTGGAGCTGGTGTTCGACCTGCCCAGCGAGGTGCCGACGCTGCTCGTCGGCGATCCGCTGCGCCTGGGCCAGGTGCTGCTCAACCTGGCCAACAACGCGGTCAAGTTCACCGACCGGGGCGAGGTCACGGTCGGCGTGCGCGCGTTGCGCACCGACGTCGGCCATGCCGAGTTGCAGTTCCACGTGCGCGACACCGGCATCGGCATGACGCCGGCCCAGGTCGAGACGGTGTTCGAATCCTTCACCCAGGCCGACACCTCGACCTCGCGCCGCTACGGCGGCACCGGGCTGGGTCTGGCGATCTCGCGGCACCTGGTGGGCCTCATGGACGGGCGCATCTGGGCCGACAGCCAGCCCGGCAAGGGCTCGTGCTTCCAGTTCGTGCTGCCGTTCGTGCGCCAGGCCGAAGCCGCCGAAGGCCAGGCCGCGCCGCGCATGCCGCTGGCGCAGCAGATCGAGGGCCTGCGCGCGCTGGTGGTGGACGACAACGCCATGGCCCGCGACATCACGGCCGCGCTGGCCACGGAAATGGGGCTCCGGGTGGACACCGCCGCCAGCGGCGAGGCGGGCGTGAAGGCCGCGTCCGAAGCCGCGCGCGACGGCAAGCCCTACGAGCTGCTGCTGGTGGACTGGAAGATGCCCGGCATGAGCGGCGTGGAGGCGCTGCGCCAGCTGCAGGAGCAGCACGTCGACCATGCGCGGGCCAGCATCATGGTCACCGCCTATGCGCGCGAGGAGGTCATGGAATCCGCCCGCTCGGCCGGCGTCTCGCTGCAGGCCGTGCTGACCAAGCCCGTCACGCCGTCCACGCTGCTGGAGACCATCGGCGAGGTGCTGGCGCCCAAGTCCGCGGCCGCGCCGGCCACGCCCACGCTGCTGCCGGGCGCCGCCGCTGCCGCGCTGGCGGGCGCGCGCGTGCTGCTGGTGGAAGACAACGCGCTGAACCAGGAACTGGCGCTGGATCTGCTCGGCCAGGCCGGGCTGCACGTCGTCGTGGCCGAGCATGGGCGCCAGGCGCTGGACATGCTGGCGGGCGATGCCGACTTCGACGGCGTGCTCATGGACTGCCAGATGCCCGTGATGGACGGCTTCGAGGCCACGCGGGCGATCCGCGCCGATCCGCGCTGGGCCAGGCTGCCGGTGCTGGCGATGACGGCCAACGCGATGGCCGGCGACCGCGAACGGGTGCTGGCGGCGGGCATGAACGACCACATCTCCAAGCCCATCGACGTGGAAGAGATGTTCGTGACCATGGCGCGCTGGATCCGGCCCAGGATGCGGCGGCCGGCCGTGGTGGCCAAGGCGGCGGCGCCGGTGCCGGCGAGCGCCGCGCCGGGCGCGCTGCCCGGCATCGACGTGACCGGCGGCCTGCGCCGCACCCAGAACAACGCGCAGCTGTACCGCCGCATGCTGGACAAGTTCGCCTCGGGCAACGCGCGGTTCGCGCAGGCCTTCACGGCCGCGCTGGACGGCGGCGACCTGACACTGGCGGCGCGGCTGGCCCATACGCTGCGCGGCACGGCCGGCACCATCGGCGCCAACGGGGTCTGGGAGGCCGCGACCGAGCTGGAGCTGGCCTGCAACCAGGGGCGCGGGCGGCAGCAGCAACTGGCCGCGCTGGCACGCGTGGGGCGCGAGCTCTCGCCCGTGCTGGCAGGCCTGTCGACCCTGCTGGCGCCCGCCGACGAACCGATCGCGCCCGCGGTGCAGGCGGCGCCTGCCCAGGCCCAGGCCACCTTGCTCAGGCTGGCCGGCGAACTGCGCGAACTGCTCGTCGAGTCCGACCCCGACGCGCTGAACCTGGGTGAATCGCTGCGCGCGGCGGCCGTCGGCAGCGCCGCGCAGCCGGTGATGGAGCAGGTGCTGGAGGCGGTGGGCGACTACCGCTTCGACGAAGCGCTGGAAGTGCTGGACCGCTGGAGCGCGCGCGCCTGACCGGCGCGGCCACGCGCCCGCGGCGCGCTCAGGCGATCGCCGGCGAGTCCGAGCCCGATGCCAGCACCTTGCCACTGGCCGAGTGCAGCACCTTGGCGCCGGTCTTCTCGCGGGCGGCGGAAGCCTTGTGCACGCGCGCGGCCTCGGCCTCTTCCTTGGCGCCCTTGACCATCTCGCCCACCCAGTTGACCAGCACGTTGGTGTAGGACTGGCTCCAGACCTTCTGCGACAGGGCGTGGTCCGCGCCCTTGATGACGCGGTAGGTCATGGAGTGGGCGCGCTGGAACGCGTCCAGGTAGTTCTTGATGACGGGGTGCGGCACCAGCGTGTCGAACTCGGACTCCACCATCAGCACGTCGCCCTCGAACTGCGCGGCCGCGGACAGCGCGCGGTTGCTGGCCGGCGCGACCACGCTGTTGCGGTAGGCCACCAGTTCCTCGCGGCTCAGCGCGTGCTTGGGCACCAGCCAGTCGGCATCCTTGTACAGCGCCGGCACGCGCATGCCGAGCCAGCGCACCGGCCGCAGCGTGGACAGGATGGCCGCCAGGTAGCCACCGTAGCTGCTGCCCACCACGGCCACGGCCGCGCCGTCCACCGAGGGGTGGCCGACCAGCACGTCGTAGGCGGCCAGCATGTCGGCCAGGTTGTCCTCGCGCGTGACGGCGTCGCGCGCGGCGCGGTCCTTGGCGTGGCCGCGCAGGTCGAAGGTCAGGCAGATGCAGCCCAGCGCCGCGATTTCGTGCGCCCGGGCGATGTACTGCTCCTGGCTGCCGTCCCAGCCGTGCACCAGCATGACGCCCGGCATCAGGCTGTTCGGGCCCACCAGGGTTCCGGCGATGCTGCGGTCGCCGACGGGAATGTGGATGCTGTTATGCCGGGTGGTCGTCATCGCTGGGGCGGTCTGTCTCGACGGTGGTGTACTTGGTGAGCTGGCCGACCTGGTCGTCCACCCCGCGGAAATAGACGACGGCACCCGGCGGCAGTGCGTCGCAGGGTCCGAAGACCTCGTAGCCGCTGGCGCGCACCACCCGGCGCTGCGGATCGTCCCGGAAGGCCTCCAGCGCGGCGATCTCCGCACCGGTGGCGCCGCCGGCGCGCCAGGACTGCTCCAGCACGCCGGAGCGCCATTCGCCGCCGGGCATCAGGCCCTGGGCCACGTCGTAGTTGATGCGCGAGGCGAAGAAGCCCGGGAAGCAGGACTGCGCGGCACTGTCGTAGAGCAGCGCCTGCTCGACCGCGATGCGCTCCTCGGGCAGCAGCGGCAAGGCCAGCAGCGCCTGGAAATCGCCGCGCACCACCGTCAGGTCGGAGCCGCCGTAGACCTCGGCGCCATGGTGGTTGGGCGTCAGGCGCTGGCGGCCGAAGTAGGTCGCCACCATGCCGGCCACATGCACCTGGCCCACGCTCAGCGTGTCCACCTCGCGCAGGTTCTGCTCGACGACCACGCCGTCCCTGTCCAGCAGGTCGTCGGCGATGCCGGCCAGGCAGGCGTCGAACGCGGCGCGGTCCTTGGCCACGGTCTGGCCATTGCCGCCGGTCTCGCGCACCACCTTGATGCGCACCGGGCCGTGCTGCAGCAGCCGGTCGGCGGCCAGCGCCGCGTCGGCGCGCGTGAAGGCCGTGAAGCCCGGCAGTACGGCGTCGCCCACCATGCGGCTGAAGGCCGGGTTCCAGCCCTCCGGCGCGTGCGCGTCGCCCGACACCAGAGGGTGGGTGATGGCCTTGGTCGAGACGAAGGGGCGCGGCACGACGCCGCCGAAGAAGTCGTCGCGGCCATGGATGCCCAGGTCCTGCGCACGTTCGACGCCGACGATGGTGTCGCTGGGCACGAGGTAGACCCGCCCCAATGGTGGCTGCGCGAATTCCTCGGACACCGCGTAGCCCTTGAGCCGGGCCAGCCGGCGCACGACTTCCATGCGGGTCATCTGTTCGTGGGCGCTGGCGTAGCCGCGCAGGCCCTGGGTGTAGGCCATGGCCGTGCCGGCCTCGCGCGGGGCCGCGGCGGATGCAGGGACGGCGGACAGCGGCCGGACCAGGTCGTGGCCCGGCAACGCGCTCATCACATCGGAGGGGGACGGTGGCAGCGTCATCGGGCACCTCGTTTGGAAATGGATGCCTGCACTATCGCCAAGGCGACGCGCCGGCCGCCATCCGCCGATCGCGGCATCGCCTGTGGGCGTTGGCCTACACCGGCGCGCGCGACAATCGCCGGGTGACAGAATCCGACACCCTTTCCCGGCTGCGCCTGCCGGCCATCGCCGACGCCGACGACACCGCGCTTGCCCAGCGCCTGCAGCACCTCCTGGACCACAAGACCAAGCCGCCCGGTTCGTTGGGCCGCATCGAGCAACTCGCCCGGCAGCTGGGCCTGATCCTGGCCAGCGAGGCGCCCGTGCTGCAGGCGCCGCAGATGGTGGTCTGCGCGGCCGACCACGGGCTGGTGGCGCAGGGCGTGTCGGCCTTCCCGCAGGAGGTCACGCGCCAGATGGTCGAGAACTTCCTGGCCGGCGGCGCCGCCGTGAGCGTGCTGGCGCGCCAGCACGCCATCGCGCTGACGGTGGTCGATTGCGGGGTGGCGCACGACTTCGCGGCGCGGCCCGGCCTGCTGGTGCGCAAGGTGGCGCACGGCGCGGCCGACAGCGCGTGCGGGCCGGCGATGTCGCCCGCGCAGTGCGCCGAGGCCATCGCCTGCGGCATGGCGCTGGTGCGCGAGTTGCCCGGCAACACGCTGCTGCTGGGCGAGATGGGCATCGGCAACAGCTCGGCCGCGGCGCTGCTCACGGCGCGCCTGACCGGCCAGGACATCGCCGCCTGCACCGGCTCGGGCACCGGCATGGCCGGCCCGGCGCTGGCGCACAAGCTGCGCGTGCTGCAGTCGGTGTACCTGCGGCACGCCCAGGCACGCACGCCGCTGGCCGCGCTGGCGGCTTTGGGCGGACTGGAGATTGCCACGCTGGTCGGCGTCGTGCTGCAGGGCGCGCGCGAGCGCCGCGTGCTGGTCGTCGACGGTTTCATCACCACCGCCGCGGTGCTGGTGGCGCAGGCGCTGGCACCGGCGGTGCGCAGCTACTGCGTGTTCTCGCACCTGTCGGGCGAACGTGGCCACGCGGTGGCGCTGGCCCACCTGGGCGTGCGGCCGCTGCTGGAGCTGGGCCTGCGCCTGGGCGAGGGCTCGGGCGCCGCGCTGGCCTGGCCGCTGCTGCAGTCGGCCAGCCTGTTGTTGCGCGAAATGGCCAGCTTCGCGGGCGCCGGCGTGTCCAATCGCGGCGAACTGCCCGGCTAGACTTTCCCGATGGACCACGACGCTTCCCTGCAGACGCTGGCGCCGCTCGTGGTCGAGGCGAGCGACGACGCCATCGTGGTCTGCGGACCCGACCTGCGCACGCTGTACGTCAACCCCGGCTTCTCGCGCCTGATGGGCTACCAGCTGGACGACCTGCGCGGCCGGCGGCCCGCCGACGTGCTGGCCGGTCCCTCGACCGACCTGCAGGCCCTGGCGGCCGCGCGCGACCCCGAGCAGCCCGCCAACTTCCGCATGGAGCTGCTGGTCTACACCAGCAGCGGCCAGCCGCTGTGGGTCTCGATCACGAGCAACGTGGTGCGCGATGCCGATGGCAGCGCGCGGTACATCTGCTCGATGTTCTCGGACATCACGCTGACCAAGGTGCACGAGGTGCTGCAGCACCGCGTGCTCGACGCCATGGTGCACGAGCTGCCGGTGGCCGCGCTGATGGGCCTGGTCTGCGAGGAGGTCGAGCGCATCGCGCCCGAGCTGTTCTGCACGGTGCTGGACGTGGACGAGCTCGGCATCCTGCACCCCCTGGCCGGCCCCAGCCTGCCGGTGGCGCTGGGCGAGGCCCTGGACGGGCTGCCGGTCGGGCCGCAGGCCGGCGGCGGCGGTGCCGCGGCCTGGACCGGCGACGCCGTGGAGGCCGTCGACATCGCCGCCGACCCGGCCTGGCAGAGCCTGTTGGACCTGGTGCTGCCGCAGGGCCTGCGGGCCTGCTGGTCCTGCCCGGTGCGGGCCAGCGACGGCAACGTGGTCGGCGTGTTCGCGCTGTACTTCGCCAGCTGCCGCGGCCCGAGCGCGTTCCACCGCAGCCTGGCCGAGATCTGCGTGCGCCTGTGCGCGCTGGCGCTGGAGCGCGAACGCGCGCGGCTGCGCATGGAGCGTCTGGCCAGCGTGGACATGCTGACGGGCCTGGCCAACCGCATCGCCCTGAAGTCGCGCGCCACGCAGCTGCTGGAGGAACTGGCCGGCAAGGGCGCGCCCATGGCCGTGCTGTGCATCGACCTGGACCGCTTCCGGCTGGTCAACGAGACGCAGGGCCCCGGCAGCGGCGACCAGCTGCTGCGCGAGACCGCGCGCCGGCTGATGGGCTGCGTGCGCAGCATCGACCTGACCGGCCGGCTGGGCGGCGACGAGTTCGCCGTGATCCTGCCGTCCTGCCCGGTGCGGCAGGCGGCCACGGCGGCCGAGCGGCTGCTGGCGGCGGTGGCCGCGCCGCTGGAGCTGCCGGGCGTGACGCTGCAGCCCACCGCCAGCATCGGCGTGGCCATGTTCCCCGACGACGGCACCGACATGGACACGCTGCTGCACCACGCCGACATGGCGCGCACGCAGGCCAAGATGGGCGGGCGCGGCGGCGCGCGCTTCTTCAACGAGGAGATGCAGCAGCGCACGCGCGAGCGCGTGGCGCTGGAGGCGGCGCTGCGCCTGGGCCTGCGCGACGGCGGCCTGCGCCTGTATTACCAGCCGCAGATCGACCGCCGTTCCGGCCGGCTGTACGGCGTGGAAGCGCTGGCGCGCTGGTCGCACCCGCAGCTGGGCGACATCCCCCCGGCGCGCTTCATCCCGCTGGCCGAGGAGGCCGGCATGGTGGCCGAGCTGGGCCGCTGGGCACTCGGCGAAGCCTGCCGCCAGATGGCGCAGTGGCGGCGCCAGGGCGTGCCGGTGCCGCGCATGGCGGTGAACCTGTCCACGCGCAACTTCGAGGAGGAAGGCCTGGTCGCCCTGGTCCGCGGGCTGCTGCACGCCCATGGCCTCTTGGCCAGCGACCTGACCCTGGAAATGACCGAGAGCATGCTGCTGGACGCCACACCCAGCGTGCTGGCCGCGCTGCATGCCCTGCGCGCCATGGGCGTGCATCTGTCGCTGGACGACTTCGGCACGGGCTACTCCAGCCTGAGCTACCTGCACCGCCTGCCCATCGACGAGCTCAAGCTCGACCAGAGCTTCGTGCGCGACCTGGCCGACAACGCCACCGCCCGCGCGCTGACCAACACCATCCTGCGCATCGGCGACAGCCTGAAGCTCACCGTGGTGGCCGAGGGCGTCGAGAACGCCCAGCAGGCGCAGTTGCTGGCCGAGCGCGGCAGCACCATCGTGCAGGGCTACCTGTACGGCCGGCCGATGCCGGCCGAGGCGCTGGCGGGCTGGCTCGTGGGCGCCAGCCAGCAGCAGTAGACCGCGCGCGCTGCCGGCGTGCTGCGCGGGCGCACCATTTCATCGCGCCGGCCCACGCACAGGCACCCCCGGAGGGCATGGATGGCTCCGCGCCGTGCGCCATTCAGGCGGGGTGGTCGCTCTTGGGTTCGTAGTCGCACCAGCGCGCCACGCCGCAGCGCCAGCACTGCGGCCTGCGCGCCTGGCAGACATAGCGCCCGTGCAGGATCAGCCAGTGGTGGGCATCGACCAGGTAGCGCGGCGGCACGCGCGCGAGCAGCCCTTGCTCGACCTTGTCGGGCGTCTTGCCCGGTGCCAGGCCGGTGCGGTTGGCCACGCGGAAGATGTGCGTGTCCACCGCCATGGTGGGCTCGCCGAAGGCCACGTTGAGCACCACGTTGGCGGTCTTGCGGCCGACGCCGGGCAGGGCCTGCAGCGCCTCGCGCGTGCGCGGCACCTCGCCGCCGTGCCGGTCGACGAGGATCTGGCAGGTGGCCATCAGGTTCCTGGCCTTGGTGCGGTACAGGCCGATGGTGCGGATGTAGCTCTCCAGTCCCTCCAGCCCCAGCGCCAGGATCTTGTGTGGCGTGTTGGCCACCGGGTACAGCCGGCGCGTGGCCTTGTTCACGCCCACGTCGGTGGCCTGGGCCGACAGCAGCACGGCGGCCAGCAGCTCGAACACGCTGGTGTATTGGAGCTCGGTGACGGGGTGGGGGTTGGCCGCCTGCAGCGTGGCGAAGAAGCTCTCGATGTCGTGGGGCGTCATGGCGCGGCAGTGTAGGAGTTCGGTGGAGGGCGCACTTCTACAATCGTGGGCTTGCCCCAGGAGATGGACCGCCCATGCATTTCGACTTCGCCAATCCCTACACCTCGGTGCGCACGCCGGTGTTCGCGCGCAACGTCTGCAGCACCTCGCACCCGCTGGCGGCCCAGGCCGGCCTGCGCATGCTGCAGCAGGGCGGCAACGCGGTCGATGCCGCCGTCGCAGCGGCTGCCGCGATGACGATCGTCGAGCCGGTCAGCAACGGCCTGGGCTCGGACGCCTTCTGCATCCTGTGGGACGGCCGCCAGCTGCACGGGCTGAACGCGTCGGGCCGCGCGCCGGCCAGCTGGACGCCGGGCTACTTCCAGGGCAAGTACGGTGCGGGCGCCGCCAACCCGCCCAAGCGCGGCCTGGACGCCGTCACCGTGCCGGGCGCCGTGAGCGCGTGGGCGGCGCTGTCCGAGCGCTTCGGCAAGCTGCCGTTCGCCGACCTCATGCAGCCGGCCATCGAGATCGCCGAGCGCGGCTACCTGCTGCCCGTGGTCGTGCAGCAGAAGTGGGAGGCCGCCACCGAGGAACTGCGCGGCCTGCCGGGCTTTGCCGACGCCTTCCTGCCCTGGGGCCGGGCACCGCGCGTGGGCGAGCTGTTCCAGTTCAAGGCCGCCGCGCGCGGGCTGCGCGCGATTGCCGAGACGCGCGGCGCAGCCTTCTATGGCGGCGAGATCGCCGCGGCCATCGCCAGGTTCTCGGCCGCGCACGGCGGCAGCCTCACGGCGCAGGACTTCGCCGGCTACCAGCCCGAATGGGTGGCGCCCATCGCTCGCGACTACCGCGGCCACACGCTGCACGAGATCCCGCCGAACGGACAGGGCATCGCGGCGCTGATCGCGCTGGGCATCCTCGAGCAGTTCGACATCGCGGGCATGGAGGTGGACGGCGTGGATTCGCAGCACGTGCAGATAGAGGCCATGAAGCTGGCCTTCGCCGACACCTACCGCTACGTGGGCGAGCCCGCCAGCATGGAGGTGACGGCCGAGCAGTTGCTGGACGACGCCTACCTGGCCTCGCGCGCCAAGCGCATCGACATGCGCCGCGCGCAGGACTTCGGCGCCGGCAACCCCGTCAAGGGCGGCACCATCTACCTGACCGCGGCCGACGAGGACGGCATGATGGTCAGCTTCATCCAGAGCAACTACATGGGCTTCGGCTCGGGCGCGGTGGAGCCCGATTTCGGCATCAGCCTGCAGAACCGCGGCCACGCCTTCTCGCTGCAGCCAGGCCACAACCAGGTGGCGCCGGGCAAGCGGCCGTTCCACACCATCATCCCGGCCTTCCTGACCAAGGACGGCCAGCCCGTCATGAGCTTCGGCGTGATGGGCGCCAACATGCAGCCGCAGGGGCACGTGCAGACGCTGGTGCGCATGCTGGACTACGGCCAGAACCCGCAGGCCGCCTGCGACGCGCCGCGCTGGCGCTACAACGCCGGCCTGGAGCTCAACGTCGAGTCGACCATGCGGCGCGCCACCATCGAAGGCCTGGCCGCCCGCGGCCACCGCATGGAGGTGATCCAGGACTCCTACCAGGACTTCGGCGCGGGCCAGTTCATCTGGCGCGCGGGCGACCCCCAGGTCGAAGGCTACGTGGCCGCCAGCGATGCGCGCCGCGACGGCCTGGCCGCGGGCTTCTAGAACACACGCAAGAGAGACTTCCATGCAATTCGCCGACCGCCTCAAGAACGTCGAGACCTCCGCCATCCGCGAGCTGTTCAAGCTCCTCGGCAAGCCCGGCATCATCAGCTTCGCCGGCGGCTTTCCCGACCCCACGCTGTTCGACGCCGAGGGCATCGCCATGTCCACCGCCGCGGTGCTGCGCGACACGCCCGGCCCGGTGCTGCAGTACGGCGCCACCGAGGGCTACGGCCCCCTGCGCGAGCAGTTGGCGCTGTTCATGGCCAACAAGGGCGCCCAGGTCCAGCCCGAAGGCCTGATCGTGACGACCGGCAGCCAGCAGGCGCTGGACCTGATCGGCAAGACCATGATCTCGCCGGGCGACAAGGTCATCGTCGAGGCGCCGACCTTCCTGGCCACGATCCAGTGCTTCCGCCTGTACGGCGCGAACGTGGTCGGCGCGCCCATCGATGCCGATGGCTTGCTGGTGGAGCCGCTCGAGCGCCTGATCGAGGAGCACCGCCCCAAGCTGGTCTACCTGATCCCGAACTTCGGCAACCCGCATGGCGCCATGCTGAGCCTGGAGCGGCGCCGCCGCATCCTGGAGATCGCCGCGCGCACCGGTACGCTGGTGGTGGAGGACGATCCCTATGGCGAGCTGTACTTCGACCAGCCCGCGCCGCCCTCGCTGCTGGCGCTGTCCGCCGAGGTGCCGGGCAGCCGCGAGTGGCTGGCGCACTGCGGCTCGATGAGCAAGATCCTGTCGCCCGGCCTGCGCGTGGGCTGGCTCATCGCGCCGCCCGCGCTGCTGGCCAACGCCACCATGTGCAAGCAGTTCAGCGACGCCCACACCTCCAACCTGACGCAGGCCACGGCCGCGCACTACCTGACGCTGAACCGCCTGGACGGCGCACTGGACCAGGTGCGCCAGGTCTACGCCGAGCGCGCGCGCGTGATGGCCGATCGCCTGCGCGCCGAACTGGGCGATGCCATCGTGTTCGATGCACCCAAGGGTGGCATGTTTTTCTGGGCGCGCCTCACCGGTGGGCGCGATGCGGGCGCGTTCGCGCAGCGCGCCATCGAGAAGCTGGTGGCTTTCGTGCCGGGCGCGCCGTTCTTCGCGCACGATCCCGACCTGTCCACGCTGCGGCTGAGCTTCGCGACGGCCGACGTGGCCAAGATCGAGGAAGGCATCGCCCGCCTGGGCCAGGCCTTGTGATGAAGGGGTTCGGCGGCCTGGGTGGCCTGGTCTATTCGACCGAGGCCGGCCGCATGTGCCCGGACTGCCGCCAGCCCGTCGCGCAGTGCGTCTGCAAGCAGGCCGCCACGGCGCCGCAGGGCGACGGCACGGTGCGTGTGCGGCTGGAGACCAAGGGCCGCAAGGGCAAGGGCGTGACCGTGGTCTGGGGCGTGCCGGTCGACGAGGCCGGGCTGCAGAAGCTGGGCAAGCAGCTGAAGGCTGCCTGCGGCAGCGGTGGCACCGTCAAGGACGGGCAGATCGAGGTGCAGGGCGACCACGTCACCATGGTCATGGAGACCCTGCGCAAGCAGGGCTACAACGTCAAGCGCGCAGGCGGTTAGGCGCTCGGGCGCTCAGGCGCCCGCCGCTTCCTCGGCCAGCGCCTTCTGCACCGCCGGTCGCTGTTCCATGCGTTCGCGGTGCGCGCGCGTGGCGGGCAGGCCGGCCAGGTCGACGCCGTCGCCTTCGAGCCAGCCGGCCAGCGTGTAGAGGTAGGCGTCGGCCACGGAATACTGCTCGCCCATCACCCACGGGCCGCGCAGCATCTGGGCCTCGATTAGCTCGAAACACTCGCGCATGTTGGACGCCACCTTGCGCTGCATGGACTCGTGTGCGGACTTGTCGTCGGCCCAGCGTGCGCCGCGGAAGCGGTGGGCATGGGCCACGTGCACGGTCGAGCACAGGTAGTTGTTGACGGCCTGCAGCTGCGCGAACGCGAAGGGGTCGTCCAGCGGTGCCAGGCGCGCCTGCGGTGCGCTCTGGGCGATGTAGGCCAGGATGGCGGGGGTCTCGGTCAGGGTGCCGTGTTCCGTCACGAGGGCCGGCACCCG
This sequence comes from Pseudorhodoferax sp. Leaf274, assembly GCF_001422445.1. Classification (GTDB taxonomy): domain Bacteria; phylum Pseudomonadota; class Gammaproteobacteria; order Burkholderiales; family Burkholderiaceae_C; genus Pseudorhodoferax. The sequence continues at coordinate 97,974 of NZ_LMNA01000010.1, read as the reverse complement.
GCCCTTGGGGTTGATGGCGAGATAGGCCGGCTGGCGCTGTTCGCCCTCGAGGAAGTTCAGCCGCGTGGTGCGGTAGGGCAGGCCGCTCTCCGCCAGGGCGATGTGGGAGGCTTGCGCGCAGGTCTTCGGTGCGTAGTAGAGCGTCAGCATGGGTGTCTCTCTGTGGTGGATCGGCGCGAGTGTAGGGGCCGGCCAGCCCATTTGTCCTACAGCCGCGTGGGCATTCCGGGCGGGGCCGGCACCGGCTCCGTCCGGCTTGCCGTGCGAGCGGCCGTTCCTAGACTTGGCGCATCGTCAGCAGGAACACAAGAGGTCCACCATGTCTGTGCAACAACGTACCCCGCAAGGCCAGCGCAGCCGGCCCTTCGCGTATTTCGGCCTGGTCTGCGCCTTCGCAGTCGGCGCTGCCAGCGCCCAGATCGCCGCACCCGCCACCGGCATCGACAGCTCGGGCAGCTACGAGCGCGAGCGCGCGGCCTGCCTCAACGGTGCCACGCCGCAGGCGCAGGACACCTGCCTGCGCGAAGCCGCCAACGCCCAGGCCGACAAGCGCAAGGGTGAGCTGCAGACGCAGGGCCAGGACCAACTGGTCGCCAATGCCATGCGCCGCTGCGATGCACTGGGCGGTGAAGACCATGCGGCCTGCACCGCGCGCGTGCTGGGCTACGGCAACCAGAGTGGCAGCGTGGGCGGCGGCGGCGTGATCCGCGAAGTCGAGACGGTGGTGGTGCCCCCCGGGCAGACCGAGGTGACCATCGAGCCCAAGACCGACAACCCGGTCCTGATCGTGCCGCGCTGAAGCGTTGCGCTCGCTGTCTTCAGCGCGTCGCGCGCACGCGCCGGTCGTCGCGGGCCTGGGCCAGCAGGGGTGCAACCGCATCCGGCGCCAGCCCGTATTGATCGGCAAACACCGCTTCGCTCAGTCCACCCAGCTCGAACGCGCGCAGCAGGGCTTCACGCCGTGCGATGTCGGCGGCCTGGTCATGGTCGGCCTCGTCGAGCAGCGCTGCCAAGGCTTCCGGATTGACTTTGGCGGCAGCCGCATAGCCTGCGCGGTCGAGGCCGCTTTGCACGAACAGGGCCCGCACACGTGCGCGCAGGGCGGGCTGCAGGTCCTCCTTGCTGCGCGCCTGGCGGCGCTTGAACAGTTCGGTCATCGCATGGTGGTGGTGGTCCAGCGCCAGCGGGCCCACGGGCTGCCCATCGAGATCATGGCGCGCATCGCCGCGGGCCAGGCTTTCGAGGTAGCGCGACGACCGGGCATGCTGCCCCAGTGCCTCCTTGAGCGCGGCGGGTTCGAAGACGCCCGGGTGGCGTTCCATCAAATCCTGGAAGGTGCCCAGCTTGAGCGGGCGGAACCGCGCGCCGAACAGGGCGGGATGCAGCTCGGCCAGTTTCTCCAGCAGGGGATGGACGGGGCGGCCCTGCGGGCGCTGTTGCGGACCCTTGCGGCCGGGTTGGCTGCGACGCTTGCGTTGCGGCTGCGATGGGGCATCGGCCGGAGCCGGAGAGTTGGTGGAAGCGTCAGTCATTGCGCGGCGATTGTAGAAAGTCGGCCGCTGTCACAGCCGCTTGCAAATTTCTGGGTCAAAACGTGCATCCGTCACGTTGTCTGCGTGCCGATGTCACGGACTGTTCATCGAGCCCTGCCTACACTTTCGTTGCCCAAACGCAACAGGAGCCGCGCCATGCCATCCCCCCACGACGCACCGCCTTCCGCCTCGTCTTTCGTCACGTCTGCACTGCACGAGGGGCAGCAATTCATGCAGCGCCTTGCGGGTCGCGGAGCCGTCTGGTCGGACGCCTCGCCCCAGGCGCCGGAAGCTGCGGAAGGCCATGGCGACTGGCCCGACCTGGACCAGCGCGTGCGCGCCGTCGGCGAGTGGTGAATCAACCCTGGTGCACCTGCGCCAGGATCTCGTAAGACCGCACGCGGGCGGCGTGGTCGTAGATCTGCGTGGCGACCATCAACTCATCGGCCCCGGTGCGGGCAATGAACTCCTTCAGCTGGCGACGCACCGTGTCCGGTGAGCCGATCGCCGCGGCGCTCATGGTCTGGGCCAGGATGGCCTGCTCCGGCGCCGTCAGCTGCTCCAGATAGCCCGGCTTGGGCGGCTGCAGCCGGGACGGCCTGCCGCTGCGCAGGTTGACGAAGGCCTGCTGCATCGAGCTGGCCAGCAACTGGGCCTCTTCGTCGGTGTCCGCGGCGAACACCCCCATGCCCAGCATCACATGCGGTTTCGCCAGCTGCGCCGACGGCTTGAAGCGCGACCGGTAGATCGCAATGGCATCCATCATCGCGGCCGGCGCGAAGTGCGAGGCGAATGCAAACGGCAGGCCCAGCTCGGCCGCCAGCTGTGCGCCGAACAGGCTGGAGCCCAGGATCCAGACCGGCACCTGCAGGCCAGTGCCCGGAATCGCCTGGATGCGCGCGTTGGCCGCGGCCGGCGAGAGGTAGTGCATCAGCTCGACCACGTCCTGCGGGAAATGGTCGGGCGACTCGAACGCGTCGCGGCGCAGTGCGCGCGCAGTCGCCTGGTCCGAACCCGGCGCACGGCCCAGGCCCAGATCGATGCGGCCCGGGAACAGCGAGGCCAGCGTGCCGAACTGCTCGGCGATCACCAGCGGCGAATGGTTGGGCAGCATGATGCCGCCCGCGCCCACACGGATCGTTTTGGTGCCGCCCGCCACGTGGGCGATGACGACCGAGGTGGCGGCGCTGGCGATGCCGGGCATGCCGTGGTGCTCGGCCAGCCAGAAGCGCTGGTAGCCCAGGCGTTCGGCGTGCTGGGCCAGGTCGCGGCTGTTGTGGAAGGCCTGGGCGGCGTCGCCGCCCTCCACGATGGGGCAGAGGTCGAGTACGGAGAGTGCGGTCATGGCCGGCGATGCTAGCCATACCGGCAAAGCCGTGCTGGCGTGGTGCTACACCGTCTCAGGCGCCGAGCTGGTCTGCCAGGTCCAGGAAGTCGCGGCAGTGCAGGTCGTTCCCGGGCCGCGGTGACACGTCCTTGGGCGCGCCCGTGCCGAACTCCAGTGGCCGCTCGATGTAGGCGGTCTGCAGGCCGCAGGCGCGCGCGCCGGCCAGGTCGCTGTGGTGCGCGGCCACCAGCATGACCTGCTGCGGCGGCAGGTCGAAGACGCGCGCCACGCCCAGGTAGGTGGCCGGATCGGGCTTGTAGGCACGGAACACCTCGGCCGACAGGATGCAGTCCCAGGGCAGGCCGGCGCGCTTGGCCATGTTGGCCAGCAGGCCGATGTTGCCGTTGGACAGCGTGCACAGGGTGTACCGGCGCTTGAGGCGCTGCAGCCCGGCCAGCACGTCCGGCCATGGGTCCAGCCGGTGCCAGGCCTTGTTCAGGTCGCGGCGCGCATCCTCCGGCATGGCCTGCAGGCCGAAGCGCGGCAGGATGTGGTCCAGGATCAGGCGGTGCAGGTCGTCGATCAGCGTCCAGCCCAGCTCGCCCGAGCGCACGCGCTGCATGGCGGGCTGGTAGCCCTCGCGCCAGGCGCTGGCGAAGGCGTCGGCATCGACCTCGGGGTGCAGGGCGCGCATCTCGCGCGCGATGCTGGCGTGCCAATCGACGACGGTGCCGAAAGTGTCGAAGGCCAGCACGGTGGGTGGCGGTGGCATGCGTGTCTCCTGTGCGGGCGCAATTTGCGCGCCATTCATGACCAAATGTATCCAGCCGGTGTATCGTTCGGCGTTCGCCGCGAGGGGGTGGTGCCGGTGGCGGCGTCGCACTTGCTTGCGGCTCGGAGCGCCTGCCATTGTGTCTGCTTTGCAAAGCTGCATACCGGCGGGCCGTGGACGGGAACTCGCCGGAGCCGGCCCTGTCCACCGTGGCGCCTCCACTGGCCACGTCCGGATCCGGCTGTCCGGTATTTCGAGAGATCCCACAGGTTCATCCATGCCGATTCTGAAACCGTCCCTGCGCCCACGCGACCTGTGCGTGCCCCTGCTGATCGCGTTGCTGGCCGCCACCGGCTGCTCGCGCAACGGCGCCGGCGCCGGCGACGGCAAGGCCGCCGCGCCCGCTGCCGCACCCCAGGCCAAGGACGTGGGCGTGGTGACGCTCAAGACCGAGCGCATGCCGGTGACGACCGAACTGGCGGGCCGCACCGTGGCGCCCGTGATCGCGCAGATCCGGCCGCAGGTGGGTGGCATCGTGCAGCAGCGTTTGTTCACCGAAGGCACGCAGGTCCGGGCCGGACAGGTGCTGTACCAGCTGGATCCGGCCAGCTTCGAGGCCACGGCGGCCAGCGCCCGGGCCAACGTGCGCCGGGCCGAGACCACGCTGGCCACCGCCCGCAGCGTGGCCAGACGCAACGCAGAGCTCGTCAAGATCGACGCCATCAGCCAGCAGGTCAACGAGCAGACCCAGGCCGCGGCCGACCAGGCCGAGGCCGATGTGGCCGTGGCCCGCGCGGCCGAGCAGACGGCCCGCATCAACCTGTCGCGCACGCGCATCGTGGCGCCCATCAGCGGCTGGATCGAGCTGTCCAGCGTGACGGCCGGCGCGCTGGTCACGGCCGACCAGGCCACGCCGCTGACCACGGTGCAGCAACTCGACCCGATCAACGTGCACGTGACCCAGTCCAGCGCCGAGCTGCTGCGCCTCAAGCGCGAGCTGGCCAGCGGCCGCCTGTCGCGCGGCCGGGCCGACGAGGCGCCGATCCGCGTGCTGCTGGAGGACGGCACCGTCTACCCCCATGCCGGCAAGCTGACCTTCGCCGGCGTGACCGTGGACGCCGGCACGGGCAGCGTGACGCTGCGTGCCGTGGTGCCCAACCCCGACCGCCTGCTCATGCCCGGCATGTACGTGCGCGCCGTGCTCGAGGAGGGCGTGGCCGAGGATGCCGTGCTGGTGCCGCAGCAGGCCGTGACGCGCGCGCCCGACGGCAGCGCCTCCTCGCTGGTCGTGGGGCCTGACGACAAGCTGGTCAGGCGCGCCGTGACGGTCGGCCGCGCCGTCGCCAACCGCTGGCAGGTGCTGGAAGGCCTGCAGGCGGGCGACCGCGTGCTGGTCGAAGGCTCGCAGCGCGCCCGCGCCGGCGATCTCGTGCGCGCCAGCGAGGTCCAGCCCAAGCCCGGTCCCGGTACGCCGGCGCCGGTCAACGGCAAGGGCGGCCCCGGCCCCGGTTCGGTGGCCAGTGCCGGCCCGCTGGCCAACGCCAAGATCGTGCGCTGAGCGCCAGGAGTCCATTCCATGGCGCATTTCTTCATCGAGCGCCCCATCTTCGCGTGGGTGCTGTCCATCATCGTCATGCTCGCCGGGATCATGTCGATCCGCACGCTGCCGCTCGAGCAGTACCCCAACATCGCGCCGCCGCGCGTGTCGGTGGGGTCCACCTACACCGGCGCCTCGGCCAAGACGGTCGAGGATTCGGTCACCCAGATCATCGAGCAGCAGATGAAGGGGCTGGACAACCTGCTGTACATGCAGAGCACCAGCAACTCCTCGGGCCAGTCGCGCATCACGCTGACCTTCGCCCCGGGCACCGACATCGACGTGGCCCAGATGCAGGTGCAGAACAAGATGCAGCCGGCCATGTCGCGCCTGCCGCAGCAGGTGCAGAGCCGCGGCGTGTTCGTCACCAAGGGCGGCAACGACTTCCTGATGGTCATCGCCTTCTACTCGGGCGATGGCAGCGCCTCGGCCGTGGACGTGGGCGACTACATCAACAGCAACCTCGTCGACGTGATCAGCCGCGTCGACGGCGTGGGCGACGTGCAGGTGCTGGGCACCGGCTACGCCATGCGCATCTGGCTGGACCCGGACAAGCTGCGCAAGTACGCGCTGATGCCGTCGGACGTCAACACGGCGCTGCAGGCCCAGAACGCCCAGGTCTCCGCCGGCCAGCTGGGCGCCCTGCCGGCCGTGGCCGAGCAGCAGCTCACCGCCACCATCACCGCGCGCAGCAAGCTCGAGACGGTGGAGCAGTTCGGCAACGTGGTGCTGCGCGTGACGCCCGATGGCGCGGTCGTGCGCCTGAAGGACGTGGCGCGCCTGGAGCTCGGTGCCGAGAACCTCACCGTGCGCTCCATCCTGCGCGGCAACCCGGGCGCGGGCCTGGGCATCGTGCTGGCCGACGGGGCCAACGCCGTCAAGGTGGCCGAAGCCATCAACGCCAAGATCGCCGAGCTGCAGCCGTTCTTCCCGAACCAGCTGCAGACCTTCGTGACCTACGACACCACGCCCTTCGTCAGCGCGTCGATCGAGGAGGTCGTCAAGGCCTTGTTCGAGGCCGTGCTGCTGGTCGTGATCGTGATGTATGTGTTCCTGCAGAACTTCCGAGCCACGCTGATCCCCGCGATCACGGTGCCGGTGGTGCTGCTGGGCACCTTCGGCGTGCTGTCGGCCGCCGGCTACTCGATCAACACGCTGACCATGTTCGCCATGGTGCTGGCCATCGGCCTCCTGGTGGACGACGCCATCGTGGTGGTCGAGAACGTCGAGCGCGTGATGAGCGAGGAGGGCCTCTCGCCCAAGGAGGCCACCAGGAAGTCCATGGCCGAGATCACGCCGGCCCTGGTGGGCATCGCCTTGGTGCTGTCGGCGGTGTTCATCCCGATGGCCTTCTTCGGTGGCTCCACGGGCGTGATCTACCGGCAGTTCTCGATCACCATCGTCTCGTCCATGGTGCTGTCGGTGCTGGTGGCGCTGTCGCTCACGCCGGCGCTGTGCGCCACCTTGCTCAAGCCCATCCCCAAGGGCGCGCACGGCCCGCATGGCGCGGCGCCGCGGCGCGGGCCGCTGGGCTGGGTCGACCGCTTCTTCGCCGGCTTCAACAAGGGTTTCGACCGCAGCGCCAACGCCTACCAGGGCACGGTGGGCGGCATCCTGAAGCGCGGCAAGCGCACGCTGATCGTCTACGCGCTGATCATCGCCGGCGTGGTGGTGCTGTTCTCGCGCCTGCCCACGGCCTTCCTGCCCGACGAGGACCAGGGCTTCGTCACGGTGCAGATGAACCTGCCGCCGGGGGCGTCCAACGCGCGGCTGCAGCCCGTCGTGACCGAGGTGCAGGAGTACTTCGGCAAGATGCCCGAGGTGGTCAGCGTCAACGTGCTGACGGGCCAGAACGGCGACCAGAGTTCGGCGCGCGCCTTCGTCAAGCTCAAGGACTGGGACGAGCGCACCGCGGCATCGAGCTCGGCCGCCGCCATCGCCGCGCGCGCCGGCCGCGACCTCGGCAAGATCCGCGACGCGCGCATCATCGTGCAGCTGCCGCCGGCGGTGCGCGGGCTGGGCGCGGCCTCGGGCTTCAACTTCTTCCTCAAGGACATCAACGGCCTGGGCCACGACGCGCTCGTCGCCGCGCAGCGCAAGACGCTGGAGATGCTGCAGGCCCGGCCCGAGCTGCGCAACGTGCGCATGAACGGCCTGGACGACACGCCCGAGTTCCGCATCGACATCGACGACGCGCGCGCCGGCGCGCTGAGCCTGACCACCAGCGCCATCGACAGCACGCTGTCCACCGCCATGGGCGGCACCTACGTCAACGACTTCCTGAACAACGGCCGCGTCAAGCGCGTCTACATGCAGGGCGATGCGGCCTTCCGCATGCTGCCGGCCGACATCGAGCGCTGGAGCGTGCGCAACAGCCTGGGCCAGATGGTGCCGTTCCACGCCTTCTCGAGTTCGCGCTGGAGCTACGGCTCGCCGCAGCTGGCGCGCTACAACGGTGCGCCTGCCTACGAGTTCACGGGCGACGCCGCGCCGGGCGTGAGTTCCGGTGCCGCCATGGCGGCGGTCGAGCAGGTCATGAAGGAGATGCCGCTGGGCATCGACTACGAATGGACCGGCGCCTCCTACCAGGAGCGGCTGTCGGGCGCGCAGGCGCCCATGCTCTACGCCATCTCCATCCTGTTCGTGTTCCTGTGCCTGGCGGCCCTGTACGAAAGCTGGTCCGTGCCCTTCTCGGTGATCCTGGTGGTGCCGCTGGGCATCATCGGCGCGCTGCTGTTCACGAGCACGCGCGGGCTGACCAACGACGTGTACTTCCAGGTGGGGCTGCTGACCACGGTGGGCCTGTCGTCCAAGAACGCCATCCTGATCGTGGAGTTCGCCAAGCAGCTGCAGGAGCAGGGCAAGAGCGTGTTCGACGCCACCATGGAAGCCGTGCGCCTGCGGCTGCGCCCGATCCTGATGACCTCGCTGGCCTTCGGCTTCGGCGTGCTGCCGCTGGCCATCGGCACGGGCGCGGGCGCCGGCGGCCGCGTCGCCATCGGCACCTCGGTGCTGGGCGGCATGGCCATCGGCACGGCGCTGGGCATCTTCTTCGTGCCGCTGTTCTTCGTGCTGATCCGCGGCTGGCTGGAGCGGCGCGGCAAGCGCCGGGCCGTCACGGCCGTGCAGGCGCCCCTGGCCGAGCAGGGAGGCCACTGATGCGCCGCGCCCTGATCCCCCTGGCCGTGGTGGCCGTGCTGTGCGGCTGCGCCAACCTGGCGCCGCGCTACCAGCAGCCCGCCGCCCCCATTCCCCAGGCCTGGCCTGGCGCGCCGGCGGCCACGCAGCCGCTGGCCGGCTGGCAGGAGTTCTTCGTCGACGAGCGCCTGCGTGGCGTGCTGGCGCTGGCGCTGGACAACAACCGCGACCTGCGCTCCGCCGCGCTCAGCATCGAGCGTGCCCGCGCGCTCTACGGCGTGACCAGCGCCGCCACGCTGCCTTCGGTGGAACTCGGCGGTGCTGCCAGCCGCGCGCGCACGCCGGCGGCCTTGACCACCAGCGGCAATGCCAGCATCGCCGACCGCTTCAGCACCAACTTCGGCCTGACGGCGTACGAGCTCGACTTCTTCGGCCGCGTGCGCAACCTGTCCGACTCCGCGCTCGAGGAATTCCTGCGCACCGAGGACGCACGCCGCAGCGTGCAGATCAGCCTGGTGGCGTCCGTGGCGCAGGCCTGGCTGCAGTTGGCCACCGACCAGCAACGGCTGCGCCTGGCGCGCGAGACGCTGCAGAGCCAGCAGCGCTCCTACGACCTGATCCGCCAGGCGCATGCGCTGGGCGCGCAGTCCGGCGTGGCGCTGGCGCAGGCGCAGACCACGGTGGAGTCGGCACGCGGCCAGGTCGCGGCCTTCGACAGCCTGGTCGAGCAGGGCCGAAATGCGCTGGCGCTGCTGGCGGGCGTGCCATTGCCGGCCGATCTGCTGCCGGGCGACCAGTCCGTCACGGTCGCTTCCCTGCCTGCGCCGCCGGCCGACCTGCCGTCCAGCGTGTTGCAGCAGCGGCCCGACGTGTTGGCGGCCGAGCACGCGCTGCGCGCTGCGCACCACGACATCGGGGTTGCACGCGCGGCGCTGTATCCGCGCATCGCGCTGACGGGTTCGGCCGGCGTGGCCAGCCCGGGCTTGTCCAGCCTGTTCGAGGCCGGCAGCCGGGCCTGGAGCTTCGGCCCCTCGATCAGCCTGCCGCTGTTCGACAACGGGGCACGGCGCAACCAGGTGCGCGCCACCGAGGTGCAGCGCGACATCGTGCTGTCCAGCTACGAGAGGACGCTGCAGGTGGCCTTCCGGGAGGTGGCGGATGCGCTGGCCGAGCGCCGCACGCTGGCCGAGCGCCTGGATGCGCAGCGCGCACTCGTCGCGGCCAGCACGCGCAGCTTCGACCTGGCCCAGGCGCTGTTCAAGGGCGGTGGCGGCAGCTACCTGGAGGTGCTGGATGCGCAGCGCGCGCTGTACACCGCGCAGCAGACGCTGATCAGCCTGCTGCTGACCGAGCAGGCCAACCGTGTCACGCTGTACAAGGTGCTGGGCGGCGGCTGGCAGGCCACTGCTCCGTCCGCGACAGCGGGCTAGCGCGGGGCGCGGGCAGAATCGGCGCCGCCGGCGGCCAGGGGGCCGCCATCTTCGAGGAGACCGATTCCATGATCCAGGTGCTGGCCATCATCACCACCCACCCCGGCAAGCGCGGCGACGTGCTGGCTGCTTTCAACGACAACCGCGCCGCGGTGCTGGCCGAGGACGGCTGCATCGAGTACGGCGCGGTGGTCGACGCCGCCAACCTGCCGCCAGGCTGGGCGACCTTCGGTGCCGACACCTTCGTCGTGGTCGAGAAATGGGCGAGCTTCGATGCGCTCAAGGCCCATGCCAAGGCACCGCACATGGCGGCCTATGGCGCCAAGACCAAGGAGTGGGTGGCCAACCGGGCCATCCATGTGCTGGAGCCCGTGGCCGGCTGATCAGCCGGCGCTGCCGATCACGATCTCCACACGGCGGTTGCGCTGGCGGCCTTCGGCCGAGGCGTTGCTGGCCACGGGCACGGCCTTGCCCAGGCCCTTGGTCTCGATGCGCGCGCCGTCCACGCCGCGCTGCACCAGCGCGGCGCGGACCGATTCCGCGCGCTGCTGCGACAGCGCCACGTTCAACGTGTCCGAACCCACCGAGTCGGTGTGGCCCTCGACGTCCAGCCGGCGTTCGGGGTTGTCGCGCATGAAGGCCGCCAGGCGGTCCAGCGTGGCGAAGGCGCCGGGCTTGAGCTCGGCACGGCCGGTGTCGAACAGCACGTCGCCCAGCGTCAGCACCATGCCGCGATCGGTCTGCTTGGCCTGCAGTTCGGCCATTTCCTGCTGCAGCCTGGCCACCCGGTCCTGGGCCGCCTGGGCGGACGCGCCTTGCCGGGCCGCCTGCTCGCGCGCCAGTTCTGCCTGTGTGCGTGCGCTCTGGGCCTGCATGCGGGCCTGTTCGGCCTCCTGCGAGCGGGCGGCCATCAGGATGCGGTTGCGCTCGGCGCCGGCCGCGGCCACCGATTGCTCGGCGCGGGCAATGTCGCCCGACTGCAGTGCCGTGGCGGCGCGCTGGCGCGCCAGCTGGGCGTAGTGCGCGACATCCTGCGGATCCTTGCCGTCCCTGAACGCGGCTTCGGCCTGTTGCAGTGCCTGCTCGGCCTGGCGCAGGTCCACGGGCGCGCTGCGCACGGTGTCGGCATCGCTGGCAGCGCGGCTGTAGATGGCGCGGGCCTCGTCCAGTGCGGGGTTGTTGGCGGGTGTGGAGGCACAGGCGGCCAGCAGCAGCGCGCTGGCCGGTACCAGCAGCGCAAGGCCGCGTCGAACATGCTGGGAGGTGTGGTGGAACGTCTTCATGGCGAAATCTCGAAAAAATGGTTCGGCACCGGCTGCGCCATTGCGCGCGGCCGATGACATGGGCGGTGGCGTTGGCGTGCGTGCCACGCCTGCAGCGGTCACTGGCGCGTGGTGCGCGGACCGATTTCCTGCTGCAGCGTGGCGTTGGCGCGCTGCAGTTCCAACGCGGCCATGCGCGCGCGTTCGGCGCGCGCCTTGCGTTCGGCCAATGCGCCGTCGGCGGTGGCCTGGTCGGCCAGGCGGCGGGCCTGGTCGAACTGCTCGGCGCCGAGTGCCGCATCGGCCTTGGCGAGGTTGTCGCGGGTGGACAGCAGCTCGACAGGCGCAAGCTGGCCGGCGCCTGCGGCCTCGGCCTGTGCCAGGGCGGCACGGGCGGCGGTCATGGCTTCCAGCGGCGGCGGGCCCTTGCTGGCGCATGCGCCCAGCAGCAATGCGGAGGTGGCCAGGGCGGCCATGATGGAGCCGCGGCTCCAGCGGCCGAAACGGCCAGGGCGGCCGATCGTCTGGGTGTGGATCGGCTGGGTGAAGTTCGTGTGGTGCATGCCCGCAGTCTCCCGGGCATGGTGCGCGCTGGCTGCAAGCTGCGGCGAGCGGCGCCGGTCAGCCAAGGCGCCGTTCGGGCGCCCTCCAGGCGGCAGACCAGGGGCGGGGATGCCCCCGCCCGCGGCTCACTCCATGGCCCAGCCGTGGCTCACGATCAGCGACTGGCCCGTCAGCGCATTGCTCGGGAAGGCCGCGAACAGCAGCGCCACCTCGGCCACGTCGGCCACGGTGGTGAACTCGCCGTCCACCGTGTCCTTGAGCATGACCTTCTTGATCACGTCGTCCTCGCTGATCTTGAGCGTGGCGGCCTGCTCGGGGATCTGCTTGTCCACCAGCGGCGTGCGCACGAAGCCCGGGCAGATCACGTTGGCGCGCACGTTGTGCGGGCCGCCTTCCTTGGCCAGCACGCGGGCCAGGCCCAGCAGGCCGTGCTTGGCCGTCACATAGGGCGCCTTCAGCACCGAGGCCAGCTTGGAGTGCACCGAGCCCATCATGATGATGGAGCCGCTGTTCTGCTTGTACATGTGCGGCAGCACCGCCTTGGTGGTGAGGAAGGCGCCGTCCAGGTGGATGGCCAGCATCTTCTTCCACTCGGCGAACGGGAAGTCCTCGATGGGGTGCACGATCTGGATGCCGGCGTTGCTGACCAGCACGTCCACCGTGCCCCAGGCGGCCACCACCTCGGCCACGCCGGCGTTGACCTGCTCCTCGCTGGTCACGTCCATGGCCACGCCCATGGCCTGGTGGCCGGCGGCGCGCAGTTCGGCTGCAGTGGCGTCGGCGGCCGTCTTGTTCATGTCGGCGATGGCCACGCGTGCGCCCTCGCGCGCATAGGTGCAGGCGATCTCCTTGCCGATGCCGCTGGCGGCGCCGGTGACGAGCGTGACTTTGTCCTTGAGTTTCATGGCGTGTCCTTTCGGGGAGCGGGGTGTTGAAGGGTTCAGCGGCCGGCCGGCCGGGGCGCCAGGTCGAGCACCGTGATGCCGGCCTTCTTGCGCGGACGGTCGCGCCAGCGCGGGTCGGCGAAGCTGGCCTGGACATCGGCGCGGCCCGCGGCCCAGTGGTCGGCCACGGTCTGGCGCGAGAACTCGTAGTCCTTGGACTGGCCGGCGTGGCTCTTGCTGCGGTGGATCAGGTGCATGACGGTCACGGCATTGCAATTGCCCGCGTTGAGCAGGGCCTGCAGGTCGGGGTCGCCCTGCAGGTTCGCCGGCAGCTTGTCGGCCAGGCGTTGCGCGGCCTCGGCCAGGCGCTGCTGGACGGCCACCAGGTCGGTGTTCATGCGCGTGCGGCTGGCGTACTGGATGTCCTTGGCGCGCTCGGCCACCTCGTCCAGGTTGTGCGGCAACGCGCCGCGCGCGCTGAACAGGTCGACCTGGAACACCAGCATGTCCTGCACGCTGGGCTGGTCGATCACGTACTGCAGCGGCGTGTTGGAGACCACGCCGCCGTCCCAGTACCACCTGCCATCCACGGCCACCGGCGCGAAGCCCGGCGGCAGCGCGCCGCTGGCCATCACATGCTCCGGCCCGATGGGGTGGGTGCAGGTCGGGTCGACCGAATCGAAGTACACCGAGTTGCCGCTTTCCAGGTCCACCGCGCCGACCGACAGCCGCACCTTGCCGCGGCAATGGGCGTCGTTGATGCGGTCGAAATCCACCAGCCGCTCCAGCGTGCTGCGCAGCGGCGCGGTGTCGTACCAGCTCAGCGCGGCCACGCTGCCGGCCGGCTGCAGCGGCGCCGGCGGGATGCGCGGCATGAAGAAGCCCGGCACGCCGAAGCTGGCCGTCAGTGCGGCGCTGGTGGTGTTGAACAGGCTGCGCGCCTCGTCGCCATAGCTGGCGGGCAGCGCAGGCAGCGGCAGGCCGGACGAGACCTGGGCCCAGAACGCCTGCAGCTGGTCCACGCGGCGCTCGGGCGCATTGCCGGCGATGAGCGCCGCGTTGATCGCGCCGATGGAGACGCCCGCCACCCAGTCGGGCGCCACGCCGCGTTCGGCCAAGGCCTCGTACACGCCGGCCTGGTAGGCGCCGAGGGCGCCGCCGCCCTGCAGCACCAGCACGCAATGTTCCGCGGGCGCGACGCTGCTGCGCGCGGGGGAAGGAGATGTAGCCACGGGGGAAGCCTTCTGGGGATGGCGGAACTTGGGGTCCGATTGCTGCGATGCAGTATAGGCCGCCGTACAGGCTGCCTTATCGACCGCTGCATGGCCCGCCGCGGTCCCCGGCAATCCTCGGCGGCTGGCCATAATGGCCGGCTTTGCCGCATGGCTTTCGAAGGAGACCGCATGACCATCCGTACCCCCGCCGTCCTGCTCGCCGCGCTGCTCGCCAGCACCGCCTGGGCCCAGGGCGCCACCACGGCCGAGGCCGCCGCCAAGGAGCCCGGTGCACAGGTCACGCCCTCCGGCCTCGTCTACCGCTCGCTGCAGGACGGCACGGGCGCCGCGCCGGGCGCCAGCGACAAGGTCAAGGTGCACTACCGGGGCACCTTCCTGGACGGCAAGGAGTTCGACAGCTCCTACAAGCGCAATGCACCCATCGAGTTCCCGCTCAACGGCGTGATCCCGTGCTGGACCGAAGGCGTGCAGAAGATGAAGGTCGGCGGCAAGGCCAAGCTGACCTGCCCGGCCGCCATCGCCTACGGCAGCCGGGGCGCCGGCGGCGTGATCCCGCCGAACGCCACGCTGCAGTTCGAGGTGGAGCTGCTGGGCATCAACGGCAAGTGATGCCAGCGGGGGCAGCATGCGCGGCCTGCACCTGACCGCCGACCTGCACGGCTGCCGCTGCGCGCCGCGTTGGCTCATCGATGCTCCGGCGCTTGTCGCCTGGTGCGTTCAGGCCGTGCGCGATGCCGGCCTGCAGCCCGTGGGCCAGCTGTTGCACCGCTTTCCCGACACGGACCAGGGCCCGGGCGGCGTGACGGCCACGGTGCTGCTGGCCGAATCGCACCTGTGCGTGCACACCTGGCCCGAGCAGGCCGCCGTGACGCTGGACGTCTACGTCTGCAACTTCGGCGCCGACCACCGCGCGCAGGCCCATGCGCTGCTGGATGCGCTGGTCGCGCGCTTCGACGCCCGCGACGCGGTGCGCCAGTCGCTGGAGCGCGGCCTCATCCCGCCGCCAGTCCCGCCAGGTGCCCGCGCGTGAAGGCCTCCTCGAACACCGAGTAGCCCGACCAGTCCGCGTGCGCGAACAGCAGCGCGCCGGCACGCGGCGTCGCGGCGTTGGCCCGCAGGCCCTGCACGAGCCCCGGCACCGGCATGGCCATGGCGTGGCCGTAGCGCGCAACCGCCACATGCGTGGCCTTGGCGCGCAGGTCGGGGTGGGCCTGCTCCAGCTCCTCGAACATCTGCTGCGCCCAGTGCTGCCAGGGCTGCTGGGCCAGTGCGGCGCGCGCGCCCGGCACATCGCCCAGCGCCTGGTACCAGCTCAGCACGCGTGGCGTGTCCGGACGGCGCTGTTCCAGGCTCTGGTGGCCCGCATCGACATAGCCCAGCGCGCGGCTGCCGTAGACCACGTTGTCCCAGCTCGGCGCCGCGCCGCCATGGTCGGCCAGTGCGGCGCGCAGGTGCACGTTGGCCACCAGCCAGGGCGCGTAACGCAGCGCGGCCGCCGCCGCGCGCACGAAGGCCGGCGGATCGGCCAGCACGCGCGCAGCCACGAACACCGGCAGCGCAACGATGCACTGCGCGCACTCCCATTGCTCCAGCTGGCCGCTGGCAGGGTCCAGCGCCTGCACCACCACGCCCTGCCGCTGCGTGGCGATGCGGCGCACCACGCGCGCGCTGCGCAGCCGCTCGCCCAGCGGCCGTGCCAGCCGCTGCGTGAGCCAGGCGTTGCCCTCGGGCCAGGTCAGCACCGCCTCGCGTTCGGCCGCGGCGTCGCCGGGCGCATGGAAGCCGTGCCGGCTGGCGAAGTAGTGGATGCCGGCCCAGGCCGACACCGTGGCCAGGCCGGCGCCGAAGTCGTCCCGGCAGCAGTAGTCCAGGTACCACCGCAGCTGCGCATCGTCCAGGCCTTCGCGGCCCAGCCATTGCGCCATGGTCTGCGCGTCCAGCGCCGCGTGCTCGGGCGCGAAGGCCGCGCGTTGCGCCGGCATGGCGAACGGGGCGCTGCGCTGCAACTGCGCCACGCGCGCGGCAAAGCGCCGGTACTGCGCCAGCGTGCCGGCGGTGATGTCCTGCAGGGGCAGCAGGCCGTCCTGCCAGTGGCCGTCGCGGTAGAGCCGCTCCTGCGGGCTGTGGCACAGGTGGCGCTCGTCGTATTCCCAGCGGCCGGCCACGCGGCGGCGCAGGCCCAGTTCTTCCAGCAGGTCCTGCACCTCGTGCGCGGCGTCCGTGGGCAGGGGCAGGTAGTGGGCGCCGAGCGGGCAGGGCAGGCCACCGAGCTGCGTGGCGCGGCTGTTGCCGCCGGCCTGGTCTTCCAGTTCCAGCAGCACGAAATCCTCGATGCCGCGTTGGCGCAGCGCGCGCGCCGCGGCCAGGCCGGCCACGCCGCCGCCGGCGATGACCACGCGCGTGCGTTGCGTACGGGCCGGCGTCTGCGCCATGGCCGCGCGCAGCAGGTGGCCGCGCTCGGGGCTGGTGCCCACGAAGCCGCCGGCCAGCGGCGTGGCCGGCGCGTCGCAGCCCTGGGCCGCCAGCAGCGGCAGCGCGGCGCCGGCCAGCCAGGCGCGGCGCGAGATCATGGCTTGGCCTTGCCCCATTCGTCCTCGTAGAGGTTCACGAGCACCTGGTTCGACAGGCGGTTCACCTCGGCGGGCACGCGCGCCATGTCGCGTGGAAAGTCGAACAGCGCCGCCACGCCCGCCACGTCGAGAAAGCGCAGCCCCTCCGGCAGCTGCCGGGGCAGCCGCCAGGGCCGGCGCCCGGCCAGCACGAAGCCCCATTCGCCGAAGCTGGGCACATGGGCGTGGTAGGGCGCGGTCTGCAGGCCGACCGATTCGATGGTCTGCACCACCGTCCAGAAGCTCTGGCGCGCCAGCAGCGGCGAGGTCGACTGCACCACCGCATAGCCGCTGGCCGCCAGGTGCCGGTCCAGCAGGGCGTAGAACGAGTTGGTGTAGAGCTTGCCGATGGAGAAGTTGGTCGGGTCGGGAAAGTCCACCACGACCACGTCGAAGATCTCGCGCGTCTCCTCCAGCCAGCGGAAGGCGTCGGTGTTGACCACCGTCACCTTGGGCGAGCGCAGCGCATGGCCGTTGAGCGCGGCCAGCGCGGCGTTGTCGCGGAACAGCCCCGTCATGGCCGGGTCGAGCTCGACCAGCGTGACCTGCTCGACGCTGGGGTACTTGAGGATCTCGCGCACCGCCATGCCGTCGCCGCCGCCCAGCACCGCCACCTTGCACGGCGCACCGTGGGCGGCCATGGCCGGGTGCACCAGGGCCTCGTGGTAACGGTACTCGTCGTGCTCGGCGAACTGCAGGTTGCCGTTCAGGTACAGCCGGTGGCCGCTGCGCCCGTGCGTGACGACGATGCGCTGGTAGGGCGTCTGCGCGCTGAAGACGGCGCGGTCCTGGTAGAAGCGGTCCTCGGCCAGCGAAGTGATCCGGTCGGCGCCGACGAAGCCGGTGGCCAGCACCGCCAGCGTGAGCCCGCAGGCCAGCGCATGCGCCTTGAGGCGGCGCAGCTCATGGCGGAACAGCCACAGCGCCCACAGCGCCACCGCCGCGTTCATGAAGCCGAACAGCAGCCCCGTGCGCACCAGCCCCAGGTGCGGCACCAGCACCAGCGGGAACGCGATGGACACCGCCAGCGCGCCCAGATAGTCGAAGGTCAGCACCTGCGAGACCAGGTCCTTGAGCGCCACGTCGCGCTTGAGGATGCGCATCACCAACGGGATCTCCAAGCCCACCAGCGTGCCCACGAGCAGCACCAGGCCGTACAGCAGCAGCCGGAAGGCGTCCGGCGTCCAGGCGTTGGCCACGAACAGCACGGCCGGCAGCGCGCCGCCCACCAGCGCCACCAGCAGCTCGATGCGCAGGAAGTGCGCGGGCAGCTGGCGCTCGAAGTAACGCGACAGCCACGAGCCCAGCCCCATCGCGAACAGGTAGGTGCCGATGATGGTGGAGAACTGCAGGATCGAGTCGCCCAGCACGTAGGAGGCCAGTGCGCCCGCGGCCAGCTCGTAGACCAGCCCGCAGGCCGCCACCACGAAGACGCTGGCCAGCAGCGCGACCGCCACCGGCCGCGACGCGGCAGTCGTCACCGCTTCAACCTTGCACCGCGGCGGCCACGATGATGGAAATGCCCAGGCACATGGCGCCGACCACGATGGCCAGCGCCACGTTCTGCTTCTCGACCAGTTCCGCCCACAGGTCGTAGGGCGTGATCTTGTCGATCACGATGAACGCCAGCCAGAAGACCACCACGCCGATCAGCGCGTACAGGATGGAGCCGAAGAAGGCGCCGGGTTTCAACCATTCCAGTCCCATGGGGAACCTCCGTCAGAAAAGTGGTTCATTTGTGGCCGCCGCCGGTGCTGTAGCCACCGAACGAACCGCCGCTGGAGCGGCTGCCGTAGCTGCTGCAGTTCTCGCGCCGCGGGTCGCAGTCGTCGCAGCGGCTCACCAGCACGACGACCAGCACCAGCAGCACCAGCAGGACGATGGCCGTCCGGCTCAGGCCGGTGCCCGTGCTGAGCGGCGCGGCATCGCTGCGCTTGAACAATTCCTTGCGCTGCTGCAACTTGAAGGCCAGCGCCACGACCGTGCTGTCGAGCTGGCTGCCGCTGGACCAGGTCACCTCGGTGGCGGCCTGCTCCATCGACAGCAGCGCGCGGCCGTTGGCGAAGTCGCGGTTGCGCGTGCGGTCGCCGCGCCGCACCGGCCAGTAGAACTCGCCGGCCACGTAGTCGGTCTCGGCCTCATATTCCTCGCGCAGCGCGTAGCGGCTGCCCAGGTAGCCCGCGCTGCGCCCGTTGCCCGCCAGCTTGGGCGCGCCGGTGGTGGGCTTGACCATACTCCACCCGTCCTGCGCATCGACCAGGAAGGCAAAGCCGCGCTGGCCGTGGTAGAGCAGGTATTCGCTCCAGCCGAACGTTTCGTCGCGGTCTGCCGGGTCGCGGCCCAGCCGGTGCTGGAAGCCCACCACCTGCCAGTCCACGCCCTCCAGCCGGCCCACCGCGCCGAGCGGGATCAGCGGTTGCAGCGGCTCGTCCTGCAGCGCGTGGCGCAGTTCGCCGCCGATGCCGGCCGTGAGGTCGATCACCGCGCTGCACTGCGGGCAGGTGATGGCCTTGCTCCTGGCCAGCGCCACCTGTACGGGGGCGCCGCAATGCGGGCAGGCGAACTGGCGGCCCTGCGCCTGGCGCGCCAGGTCTTCGCGCAGGCCGGTGAGCTGCAGGTCTTCCAGCTGCACGGCCCGGCCGCGCATCAGCTGCGGCGGCCGGCGGCTGTAGTCGATGCTGAGCACCTCGCCCTGGTCGCTGCGCAGCTCGACCATGTCGAACGCCTGGTCCAGCGGCGGCAGGTGCGGCAGCTCGCCCTGGGCCGAGACCAGCGCCGTCTTGTCGTTGCTGGCCACGGTGCAGGCCGTGCCGGCCACGGTGGCGCTGGCACCCACGCGGAACTGGCTCGCATCGGGCAACGCGGCCGGCTGCGCCACGGCGCGGCTGAACACATAGCTGCCGTTGTCCTCGCCCAGGGTGGCCAGGCTGCCGTCGGCGAACAGGGCCTCCCATTCGGTCCAGGTGCCGGCCGATGCGCGGTACTGCAGCCGGCCGACCAGCGTGAAGTCCTGCCCCTGCCATTGCCCGCGCGCCAGCAGCTGCAGCGGGCTGTGGTCGTCGAACAGCTCCGCCATGCGGCCCAGGCGGCGCAGCACCTCGCCTTGGCGCACCACGGTGCTCTGGCAATAGGCGCAGACCGCGTGCGTGGACTGGGCGTGGCGGAATTCGACCGGCGCGCCGCAGCCGGGGCAGGGCGCGCGGTAACTGCGCTGGGGAATGTCGTTGGCCATTTCAGGCGTGCAGCGGGCGTGCAGCAGGCGCGCGGCGGGCCCGGCCCAGGAGGCCGCGCCGCTGGCGCACTGCGGATGTCAGACCAGTTTCTTGAGCAGTTCGGCCTTCTTGCTGGCGAACTCCTCGTCCGTCAGGATGCCCTTGGCCTTGAGTTCGCCCAGGCGCTCCAGCGTGGCCAGCACGTCCTCGGGCTTGAGCGCCGCAACGGTGGGCGCAGCAGGTGCCGCAGGTGCAGCCGGTGCCGGCTGCTGCAGGCCCTGCTGCAGGTTCTGCGCCAGCACCTGGCCCAGCGCCACGCCGGCGCCCAGGCCCATGGCGTCGCCCGCGATGCCGCTGCCGCCACCGCCGCCTTCGGCCATCTTCGGGATGGCCTGCGCGGTCTGGTACTGCATGAACTTGCCCATGTCGTTGCCGACCATGCCCATGCCGATCTTCTGGTCGAGCACCTTCTGCAGGTCTTCGGGCAGCGACAGGTTCTGCACCGTCATGCCTTCGAGCTTGAGCCCGATGGCGCCGAAGGCCGGCGCCAGTTCGGCGGCGATGGCGCGGGCGAACTCGATCTGGTTGGCCGCCAGGTCCAGGAACGGGATGCCGCTTTGCGCGATGCCGTCGGACAGGTGCTGCAGCACCAGCCCGCGCAGCTGGCCTTCGAGGTCGGCCGTGCCGTAGGACGCGCGCGTGCCCGAGATCTCGGTGTGGAACAGCCGTGGGTCTTGGATGCGGAAGCTGTAGTTGCCGAAGGCACGCAGCCGCACGGCGCCGAAGTCCTTGTCGCGGATCGTGACCGGCTGGGACGTGCCCCACTTGCGGTCGACCTGCTGGCGCGTGCTGAAGAAGTAGACATCGCTCTTGAACGGCGACTCGAACAGCTTGTCCCAGTTCTTGAGGTTGGTCAGCAGCGGGATGGTCTGCGTGGTGAGCTTGTACATCCCGGGGCCGAACACGTCGGCCACCTGGCCTTCGTTGACGAAGACCGCCATCTGCGACTCGCGCACCGTCAGCGAGGCGCCGTACTGGATCTCCATGTCCTGCATGGGATAGCGCCATGCCAGCGTGCCGTCTCCGTCCTCCGTCCACTGGATGACGTCGATGAATTGCTTCCTGATGAAGTCCATCAAGGCCATGGTGCTCCTCCGCGTGCTCTGGGTCGCGGGATCATAGCCCCGCGCGCGGGCGCCGCCGCGGCGTCAGTACTTCTTGAAGTTCGCCGCCACGCGCTGCTGCAGGTAGTCGCCCGCCGTGATGCTCGGGTACTTGCCCGAAGGGCTGTCGATCATGACGCCGCGGTTGGCCTGCGCGAAGAAGGCCAGGCTGTAGCGCGGCCCCTGGTACTCGTGTTCGGCGGGGTTCTTCACGCGGTGGAAGTTGCTGGGCAGCTGGTCGTCGCTCCAGCGCATCAGCATGTCGCCGATGTTGCAGGTGATGAGCTCGTCGGACGGCGTGATCGAGGTCCAGGCCTGCGATGCCATGTCCTTGCCCGGCAGCAGCTGCAGGCCGCCCTGGCCGCTGCGCTGGAACAGCAGCGTGAGGCAGTCGAAGTCGGTGTGCGCGCCGGCGCGCCACAGGCCCAGCTGGTCGCGCAGCGCGGGATCGACCGCGTAGTAGTGCAGCATGCGCAGCGTGCTCTGGTAGTCGGGCTGGCTCGGATCATGGGCGGCCGTGAAGAACCCGCGCGCAAAGCCCAGCTTCACCGCAAAGCACGACAGCACGCGCATCGCCACGGTCCAGGCCTGCGCCTCGAAGGCCAGCATCGTTTCCTGGAACGCGGGCAATGCCTCCTCGCCAGGCCACAGGCCGTCCATGTGCGGGCGCGTGATCTGGTAGCTCTCCTTCTGGTCCGGCGTGCCGGTCGACGGGCGCACCTGGGCGCGGCTTTCCCAGCCGGCGTTCAGGCCCTTCTTGAGCGGATGGCGCGCCTTGACCTCGTCCGGCAGCGCGAAGAAGCGCTCGGTCATCGCGAAGGCCTCGCGCACCTTGGCCAGCGGGATGCCGTGGTTGGACAGCTGGAAGAAGCCCACGTCGACCGCGGCGTCCCACAGCTGGTCGGCGATCTCGGCGTGGCGGTTCTCGAAGTCGGCCAGGTCGATCACGCGCACCTCGCGCGCGGCCTCGGTGCCGACCGCGCCCATACGCGATTCCTTGGTCAGTTCATGCAGTGCGTAGTTCATCATTCAATTCCCCAATAGGCTTGGTGCGGCGCCGTGGCTTCGGCGAGAAGCGCAGGGCCGATCACGGTGAAAGGTTCCGCGCTGTGGGCAAACACCTCGCGGCAGGACATCTGCAGGTCGGCCGCCGTGGCGTCCTGGGTGCGGAAGCGCCGCAGGCTCACCGCGTCGATGCCGAACACCACGCGGCGGATGCCGCTCCAGAAGATCGCGCCCGCGCACATCACGCAGGGCTCGCCGGAGGCATACACCGTGGCGCCGGCCATGGCTTCGCGCTTCAGCTGGCGCAGCGCGTTGACCTCGGCATGGGCGGTGCAGTCGCCCGTGGCGGCGTTGTCGTTGTGGGCCTCGGCCAACACCTCGCCGGTGGGCGAGACCACCACCGCGCCGAACGGCCGGTTGCCGCGCGCGCTGCCGATGGCCGACAGCGCGATGGCCTGGCGCAGGTAGCGGCCGTCGGCCTCGTTCAATGTTTCCATCGTCATCCCTTGAAGGCGCGCTCGGCCGCGCCGGGCAGGAACGCCGGGTTGAACACCGCCGAGGCCACCGGCTTGTTCTTGAGTTCGTAGGCCTGCACGATTTCGTCGATCTGGCTGGCCAGCAGCTCGGCCCGCACGGCGCCCAGGCCATGCTGGCGCGTGTCGGCCGTGACCATGTACCTGGCCGTGATGGCGAAGCGCTGGGCCTCGAGCTTTTCGTCGACCATGGGCTCGCGGGCCTTGACCGCCGCCATCGCGGCCAGCGGGTCGGCCAGCGTGTCCTGGATGCCGCGGTTCGTGGCGCGCAGGAAGGCGCGCACCACCTCGGGCCGCTCCGTCGCCAGCTTGCTCGACGCCAGGATCGCGTTGCCGTACAGGCTGGCACCCACGTCGGCATACGACAGCACGGCCAGCTGCGTCGGGTCGATGCGCTGGAACAGCGACAGGGCCGAGTCGTGGAAGTAGGTGGCGCCGTCCACGTCGCCGCGCACGATCACGTTGTCGCGCTGCGAGAAGTCGGTCGTCACCCACTGCAGCGCATCGGCCTTCAGGCCCGCATGCCGCGCCGCGATGGGCCAGGCGCGCCGCGTGGATTCGACGGCCGCCGCGGCGATGCGCTTGCCCGCCAGGCTCTTGAAGTCGGTCACGCCGCGGTCCTTGCGCGCGATGATCACGAAGGGTGCGCGGTTGTAGTACTGGTACACGGCCTGCACCAGCGGGCCTTGGGAGGCCTGGAACTCCATCAGCGCCGACAGGTCGCCGAAGCCCAGGTCGTAGGCGCCACTGGCCACGCGGGTGATGGCGGCCACCGAGCCGCTGCCCACGTCGAAGCTGGGCGCCAGGCCTTCCTGCGCGTAGTAGCCCTTTTGCAGCGCCACGAAGAAGGGCGCGGTCTGGCCCGAGATGCGGAAGTCCAGCGTGAACTTGAGCGGCACCGGCTTGTCGGCCTGTGCGAGGGCGAAGGTGGGCAGCGCGGCGGCGGTGCCCAGGGCGAGGAAGTGGCGGCGTTGCATGGTGGGACTCCTGGATTGCGGTCCACGGCAGTCTAGGAACGCCGCCGCCATGGCAACAGCCACGCGGCGGCCATGGACGGCATGGCAGCTTTGTTATGGCGGCACGGGCCGCACCCGGCTCGTCCATAATCCGCGCGGGCCGTGGCGACCCTCGACAGAGACGGCGCCACGCCCCGGTTGCAAGGTGCCGCCGGCCGCAAGGCCAGGTGGTCAAACGGGAAGCAGGTGAGAAGCCTGCGCTGCCCCCGCAACGGTCAGCGGATCACAACCCCTCACGCCGGCGCCCCGCGCCGGCAGTCACTGCGTCCTCCGGGCGTGGGAAGGCGAGGGGCCTGGCGCCTCCACGAGGCGCCGCTCCGCGAGCCCGGATACCGGCCTTGCGATCGACTTCGGACACCGCGGGCGTGCGCTGGTCCGACGCGGGACTGCGCCCTCGGTGCGCGGACCGGGTCGCAATGCGTGCGCCGTGGTGTGTTCAGTGGATCTGCCCTGCGGGAGAGCGGGGCAAGAACGAAACGACGCATGCGCAATACCCCATCCCGTGGCCGTCGGCGCACGGCCGCCCCGGGCGGATTCCTTCCCCCGTCTTCCCTGCTGGCCGCCGCGCTGGCGCTGTGCGGTGCCGGCCCGGCCCAGGCGCAGACACAGGGCCAAACACAGGGCCAGACACAGGCGCCTTCCTCCGGCGCGCTGGACGAGGTCTTCGTCACCGCCACGGCCCGGCCCGAAGACCGCAGCCGCATCGCCGCCACCACGCAGACCATCGACCGCGAGGCCATCGCGCGTTCCAGCGCGCGCTCGGTCACCGACCTCCTGGCCGAGAACGCCGTCGGCTTCCTGAGCGAGTGGACGGCCGCCCAGACCTCGATGAACATCCGCGGCGCCGCCACCGACGGGCAGGGCCGCGACTTCCGCAGCCAGGTGCTGGTGCTGGTCAACGGCCGCCGCGCCGGCACGGCCAACCTGTCCAAGCTGAGCCCGTCCGACGTGGAGCGCATCGAGATCGTGCGCGGCCCCGGCTCGGTGGTCTACGGCAGCCAGAACATGGGCGGCGTGGTCAACATCATCATGAAGACCGGCGCGACGACGCCCGGCTCCAGCGTGGACCTCACGGCCGGCTCCTGGGGCCTGTGGCGCGCCCATGCGCAGACCGCGGGCGCGAGCGACAGGTTCGACTGGTACCTTGGCTTCGGTGGCGGCGAGCGCGGGGACTACCAAACCGGCAAGGGTGGCGGCGAGGGCGGCACGACCATGGCCAACACCGGCTGGGAGCGCCGCGGCGCCAGCGGCGCGCTGGGCTGGCAACTGGCCGAGCACCACCGCGTGGAGCTGCAGCTGCGCACCGACGGCATCTACAACGCGGGCTTCCGCGGATCGGGCGCCAACATCTATAGCCGCGACGACCGCAGCAACCGCTCGCTCGACCTGCGCTACGAGGGCGCCACCGCCGACCAGCGCGTGAGCTGGCTGGCGCAGGCCTACGACCTGGCCGACGTCGACGAATTCCACTGGGCCTCGCCCGTGGTCCGCTCCGGCACCAGCGCCGTGCCCGGTACCTCGCGCGACTACAACAACCGTGCGCTGGACGTGAGCGGCCTGCGCCTGCAGCCGCGCTTCAAGCTCGGGCAGGGCAACGACCTGCTGCTGGGCCTGGACTGGGAGAAGAGCCGCCTGCGCTCCGTCCGCGAGCGGGTGGCCCTGCCGGGCGGCCCCAGTGGCCAGGTCGCGCCCTACGACAACAACCAGACCGAGGAGGTGCATGCGCTGTACTTCGAGGACGCACAGGCGCTGCTGGACGACAGGCTCCTGCTCCGCGCCGGCCTGCGCAAGACCTGGGGCCGGACGCGCTTCGACACCACGCCCAACCTGCCGCTGGCGGTGAGCACCACGCGCAGGTACGACACCCACACCTGGTCCGCGGGCGCGACCTGGAAGGCCAGCGAACTGCTGAACCTGCGCGCCGGCGCATCCACCGGCTTCCGTGCCCCGACCGCCACCGAACTGGCCTCGGACTTCACGGCCGTGGGCGGCGGCCGCATCTTCGGCAACGCCAACCTCCAGCCGGAGACGAGCCGGCAGATCGAGGTCGGCGGCACGCTGCAGGCACCGGGCTGGCGGCTGGACACCGCGCTGTTCCAGAACACCATCTCCGACCGCATCGTCACCGTCTCGCGCGGGCCCGCGACCAACACCTCGGACTACGCCAACAACGCGGCCGACATCGTGGCACGCGGCATCGAGTTCAACGGCAATGTGGACCTGGCGCGCGCGCTGCAGATGCCCGGCCGCGTGCTCGACGCCTTCGCCAGCGGCTACTACCACTTCGACATGCGCGACAAGGGCGTGGCCGCCACGGCCAACACCGACAAGGTGCAGCGCATGTACCGCTACGAGGCCTCGGCCGGCCTGCGCTACGGCCAGGGCGCGCAGCGCGACGCAGGCGCCTGGACGGTGCAGCTCTCGGCGCTGCTGCGCGGACCGATGTGGTACGACACCGAGGAGAACCTGCTCGTGCCGCAGGGCGAACCCAGCAGCACGTTCATCCACCGCAAGGGCGCGTTCACGGTGTGGAACCTGCGTGCCGACTACCGCGTGTCGCAGGGCGTGAAGCTGTTCGCCGGCGTGAACAACCTGTTCGACCTGAACCGCCACCCCATCTTCATCGCGCTGGACCGTTCGCCCTGCACGGCGAACGCGGCGTTCCAGAACGGCGGGTGTGGCACGTCGATGCCGGGGCGCGAGTTGCTGGTCGGGCTGCACGTCGACTTTTGAGATGCCACGATACCTAGGCGCCCGCAGTGCGGCCATGGGCCGAGCGCAGCGACGGCCCGAACGCGAGGCCGAGCGCAGCGATGGCCCGTGTGGGACTGCCCCCTGTGCCCCTGCCGAGGAGCGCAGTGCCATGGGCTGCGCAAGGGCACCTTGCGCTTCAATGACTGACTCATTGCGCTTGTCCGAGATGAGTGAACGCAGTGAACGGTGCGAGTTGCGCAATGCAGCCCATGGCGCGAGCACCGCAGGTTGCCTGGAGCGCAGCGGAAGGACAGGGGCACCGGGGTCGCCTTCTTTTGCTTACGTTTCTTGGCGAGACAAGAAAAGTAAGTCCGGGTGTGGGGTGGATAGCCCCACCTCCGAACGCCGATCGGCAGGGGGTGTGCATAGAACACACTGCGTTCGCACAGGCACCAGAGGCCGGGATGTGCGCCCGGCGGCGCAGTCACTTTCTCTTGTTTCGCCAAGAGAAAGTAACCAAAGAGAAGGCGACCCCGGTCCCCACGACCCTCCGCTGGCGCTCCGGGCAACCTGCGGTGCTCGCGGCCTGGGCGCATTGCACAACTCGCACCACTCACTGCCTTCGTTCAGCTCGGACAAGTGCAATGGGTCAGATGTTGAAGCGCGAGGTTCCCCGCGCCGCCCAGGCCGCTGCGCTCCTCGGCGTGGGCACAGGGGCCCCGGGCGCGGGGTCCCATTCGGGCCATCGCTGCGCTCGGCCCCGTCGTTGGGCGCGCAGCGCCATGGATGACTGAGATGGCCTCGTCATCTACTGCGCGCCGGGCCCTGCTGCGCCACTGCGCCGCCGGCGGCCTGGCGCTGGCCGGCCTGCCCGCGCGCGCCGCGCCCACCGTGCTGCACGACGCCCTCGGCCGCCGCGTGGTCCTGCCCGCGCCGCCGCAGCGCATCGTGACCATCTTCTCGTCCAACACCGAGCTGGTGGTCGCGCTCGGCATGCTGGACCGCATCGTCGGCGTGGAGGACTTCACGCGCTTTCCGCCCGAGGTGCAGCGCATCGCCAAGGTCGGCGGGCGCCTCGGCTTCTCGGCCGATGCGGTGGTGGCGCAGCGGCCCGACCTCGTGGTCGTGACGCCCGCGCGCCAGGCCGCGCACCAACTCGTGGCGCCGATGGAGCGCATCGGCGTGCCCATCCTGGTGCTGCTGAGCCGCTCGCTGGCCGAGGTCATCGGCAACGTGCGCCTCATCGCGCAGGCCGGGGGCGTGGCCGAACGCGGCGAGGCACTGGCCGGCAACCTGCAGGCCAGGCTGGCGCAGGTCGATGCGCACGTGGCCGGCCGCCCCGCGCCGCGCATGCTGATGCTGACCGGACGCCTGGGCAACGGCATGCTGCTGGTGGCGCGCGCCAACACCTACACCGGCGAGGCCATGCTGCGCGCGGGCGGCCGCTTCGCGCTGGCCGGCGCTGGCGCCGTGCCCCAGGTCTCGCCCGAGGCCGTGCTGGCGGCCGACCCCGACGTGCTGCTGTTCGCCGGCGCCGACACGGACCTGCGCGACCTCGTCGGCCAGCCCGGCTGGCGCGGCATGCGGGCCGTGCGCAGCGGCCGCGCGGTCACCGTCTCGCGCTCCGAATTCCTGATCCCCGGGCCGCGCACGCTCGATGGCGTGGAGAAGCTCGCTCGATGGCTGCATCCCGCGTGATCCCGTGGCGCGCCTGGAGCGCCGCCTGGGCCCTGCTGGCCGGGTGCCTGCTGCTGGGCGCCTGCGCGGGCCACCAATGGGCCAGCCCGGCCGACGTCTGGCGGGCCGTGCTCGGCGACGAGACGCTGCGCAGCCGCCTGCTGTTCGAGTGGCGGCTGCCGCGCGTGCTGGCTTCCGCCCTGGTCGGCGCGCTGCTGGGCCTGTCGGGCACGGTGTTCCAGGGCGTGTTCCGCAACCCGCTCGCCGAGCCCTACCTGCTCGGCGCCTCCGGCGGCGCGGCGCTGGGCGCCACCATCGCGCTGCTCGTGCCGCTGGGGCTGCCGCAGGCGCTCACGCTGTCCTCGCTGGCCTTCTTCGGCGCCTGGGGCGCCACCATGCTGGTGCTGGGCGTGGCGCGCGTGGCCGGCGCGCTCGATGCCGCCGGGCTGCTGCTGGCCGGCGTAGCCCTGGCGGCGGTGCTTGGCGCCGTGCGCTCGTTCCTGATGCTGGCCCTGTCCGACGAAACCGTGAGCCTGCAGGTCGTCATGAGCTGGGTGCTGGGCGGCATCCAGACGCCCAGCTGGGCAGGCCTCGCCGTGCTGGCGCTGATCACGGCGGCCTGCGTGGCGGCCACGCGCGCCATCGCGCGTGGGCTGGACCTGCTGGGCCTGGGCAACCAGGCGGCCCAGGGCTTCGGGCTGGACGTGGCGCGCTTCGTGCCGCGTGCCGTGCTCGTGGGTTCGCTCGTGGTGGCGGCCGCCGTGGCTTATGGCGGCCTGGTGGCCTTCGTCGGGCTGGCCGCGCCGCACATCGCGCGCTGGATGGTCGGCCCGCTGCACCGCAAGGTGCTGCCGGCCTCGGCGTTGGTCGGCGCCATCGTCGTGACCGTGGCCGACGCCATCGCGCGCGCGGCGCTGCCGCCGGCCGAAGTGCCGCTGGGCCTCATCACCGCCGTGGCCGGCGGGCCGTTCTTCATCGTGCTGCTGGCGCGGCGGCTGCGGTCGGCATGAGCGAGCCGTCTACTACCGTGTCGCGCCTGCAGGCGCACGGCCTCATGCTGCGCCGGCGTGGCCGGACCGTGGTCGACGCGGTCAGCCTCGACCTGCCCGCGCGCAGCGCCGTGGCCCTGGTCGGCCCCAACGGTGCCGGCAAGTCCACGCTGCTGTCACTGCTGGCCGGGCTGCTGGCGCCGCACGCGGGCCGGGTGCTGCTCGACGGCGTGGACCTGGCCGGCCTGCCGGTGGCGCGCCGCGCGCAGGCCGTGGGCTACATGCCGCAGCACTTTGAGCCGCACTGGGATGTGCGTGTGGACGAGCTCGTCGCCATGCGGCTGGACGGGCAGGCGGCTGCGCTGGACGCCGCCGCCGTGCTGCACCAGGCCGGCCTGGCCGCCTTTGCCGCACGGCGCTGGTCCACGCTGTCGGGCGGCGAGCAGGCCCGCGCGCTGCTGGCCACCGTGCTGGCCACCGATCCGCCCGTGCTGCTGGCCGACGAGCCCGGCGCGGCGCTGGACGTGCGCCACCGGCTCGCGCTGGTGCAGTCGCTGGCCGCACGCGGGCGCGAGCGGCTGGTGGTCGTCGCCATGCACGACCTCGACCTGGCCTTCCAGCATTTCGAGCGCGTGGTGGTGCTGGACCAGGGCCGCGTGGCACTCGACGGCGGCGCCGCGCTGCTGCACGCGCCGGCGCTCGACGCCGTGTTCGGCGTGCGCTTCGAGCGCGTGCCGGTGCCGCCGCACACGCTGCTGCGCGCCCACCGCCTGCAGGAGGATGGCCATGCGGATTGACCTGGCGGGCTGGACGCGCGAGGCCACGCGCGGCGACCACCGCGGCTTTCTCGCGCTGTTCGAGGAGGCCGAGCGGCTGGGCTTCGACGGCGTGTGGTTCAACGAATTCCGCGTGCCCGAGCAGCCCTGGCCGTATCCCTCGCCGCTGCTGCTGGCCGCCGCGCTGCTGGCGCGCACCGAGCGGCTGCGCGTGGGCACCTCGGTGCTGGTGCTGCCCGTGCACCACCCGCTGATGCTGGCCGAAGAGGTGGCCCAGCTGGACTTCCAGAGCGGCGGCCGGCTCGACCTGGGGCTGGGCCGCGGCACCGAGCCCGCGGCGCTGCAGGCCCTGCAGATCGCGCCGCAGGACACCCGCGCGCGCTTCGAGCAATCCTGCCGGCTGCTGCGCCAGGCCTTGCGCGGCGAGCCGCTCGCGGCCGGCGAGGGCCCGTGGCAGTTTCCGCCGCGCGCGGCCCTGGCGCCGGCCGTGCAGCGGCCGCATCCGCCCATGTACGTGGCCGGCACGACGGCCGAGACGCTGGGCTTCGCGCTCGCGCAGGAGCTGCCGCTGCTGCTGAGCCTGGAGCCGCCCGAAGGCGCCCAGCTCGCGCAGCTGCACGCGCAGGCCGCGGCACAGGGCGGCGACGCGGCCGCGCTGCAGGCACGCTCGTCGCTGGCGCGCTACGTCTGCATCGCACCCGACGAGGCGGCGGTGGCCCGGCAACTGGCCACGCTGTGGCCGCAGCTCTACCAGCGCCGCGTGTACTTCGCGGGCCGGCGCGGCGTGCCGCCCGAGCAGGTGCCCCCCATCGACGCCGAACGCGTGCTGCGCGAGCAGTTCGTCTGCGGCAGCCCGGCGCAGTGCCTGGACCAGATCGCCACGCTGCGCGCGCGCACCGGCATCGGCCACCTGCGCTGCGTGTTCAACGCCAACGGCCTGTGGAGCGACGCCCAGGCGCTGCAGGCCATGCGCCTGTTCGCGCGCGAGGTGCTGCCCGCGCTGCGCTCCTTCTGACCCCAACACTCTGGAGAACCGACCCATGCAAAAGATCCCCGCCACCATCGTCACCGGCTTCCTGGGCAGCGGCAAGACCACGCTGCTGCGCCACATCCTGGACAACGCCCAGGGCCGGCGCATCGCCGTGATCGTCAACGAGTTCGGCGAACTGGGCATCGACGGCGAGATCCTGAAGGCCTGCGGCATCGGCTGCGACGAGGACGGCAAGGAACAGGAAGGCGCGCTCTACGAGCTGGCCAACGGCTGCATGTGCTGCACCGTGCAGGAGGAGTTCTTTCCGGTCATGCAGCTGCTGGCCGAGCGCCGCGACCAGATCGACGCCGTGCTGATCGAGACCAGCGGCCTGGCCCTGCCCAAGCCGCTCGTGCAGGCCTTCCAGTGGCCCGAGATCGCCAACGTGTTCACGGTGGACGCCGTGGTCACCGTGGTCGACACGCCGGCCGCCGACGCCGGCCAGTTCGCCGCCAACCCCGTGGCCGTGGACGAACAGCGCCGCGCCGACCCGAACCTCGACCACGCGTCGCCGCTGCACGAGTTGTTCGAAGACCAGCTCTCGGCCGCCGACCTCGTGGTGCTGAACAAGACCGACCTCGTGGACGCCGCCGCCGTCGCGCGCGTGACGGCCCTCGTGCGCGAGGAGCTGCCGCCCGCCGTCAAGGTGGTGCAGTCGACCCAGGGCCAGTTGCCGCTGGACGTGCTGCTGGGCCTGGCCAAGGCGGCCGAGACCACCATCGACCAGCGCGTGAGCCACCACGACCACGAAGAAGACCACGACCACGACGCGTTCGATGCGCATGTCATCGAGCTGCCGGCCGTGGACCGCGACCGCCTGCTGGCGGCCCTGGCGCGGCTGGTGGAGCAGCAGACCATCCTGCGCGTGAAGGGCTTCGCCGAGATTCCGGGCAAGCCGATGCGCTGGCTGCTGCAGGGCGTGGGCAGAAGGCTGGACCACCATTTCGACCGCGCTTGGCGCGACGGCGAGGGGCGCGGCACGCGGCTGGTGTTCATCGGCCAGGATCTGGACGAGGCCGCGCTGCGCGCCGGGCTGGCGGGCGTCGAAGCCTGATGGCACAGCCCGCTCCCAGCGTTCGCCGCGCGCAGCGCCGGCCGTTCGCGGCCGAGCGCAGCGACTGCCCGAGTGGGACTTCCCCCTGTGCCCCTGCCGAGGAGCGCAGCGCCATGGGCTGCGCAAGGGCACCTTGCGCTTCAATCACTGACTCATTGCGCTTGTCCGAGCTGAGTGAACGCAGTGAACGGTGCGAGTTGCGCAATGCAGCCCATGGCGCGAGCACCGCAGGTTGCCTGGAGCGAAGCGGAAGGACAGGGGCACCGGGGTCGCCTTCTTTTGCTGACTTTTCTTGGCGAGACAAGAAAAGTCAGTCGTCGTGCGGGGGCGAAATCCCCGCCTCCTCACGTGGATCAACCGTAGTTTTTCTTGCTGGCACCAGAGGCCGGGATATGCCCCCGGCAGTGCAGTCACTTTCTCTTGCTTCGCCAAGAGAAAGTAACCAAAGAGAAGGCGACCCCGGTGCCCCCGTCCCTCCGCTGGCGCTCCGGGCAACCTGCGGTGCTCGCGGCCTGGGCGCATTGCACAACTCGCACCACTCACTGCGTTCGTTCAGCTCGAACAAGTGCNCCCTCCGCTGGCGCTCCGGGCAACCTGCGGTGCTCGCGGCCTGGGCGCATTGCACAACTCGCACCACTCACTGCGTTCGTTCAGCTCGAACAAGTGCAATGAGTCAGTTCACAAAGCGCGAGGTTCCCCGCGCCGCCCAGGCCACTGCGCTCCTCGGCGTGGGCACAGGGGCCCCGGGCGCGGGGTCATGCACGGGCCATCGCTGCGCTCGGCCGCGCTATTGGCGGCAGGCGACTGACATGCACCTTCTCTCCACCCGCCCCGGCGGCTTCGTCGAAGACCCCAGCGTCGTCATGCGCCTGGACCAGCAACCCGCCGACATCGTCGTGCTGAGCTCCGCCGACACCACGCTGGCCCTGCTGTCGGCCGCCGCGCAGCAGCTCAACGGCTTTCCCAGCCTGCGCCTGGCCAACCTGCTGTACCTGCGCCAGCCGGCCTCGCTCGACCTGTATGTGGAAGAGGTGCTGCAGCACGCGCGCGTGGTGGTGGTGGACCACCTGGGCTCCGAATCGGCCTGGCCCTACGGCGTGCAGCAGATCGCCGCGCTGGCGCGCGCCAAGGGGCAGCGCCTGGCCATGTTCTCGGGCGACCTGCAGGAAGACCCGCACCTGCTCGCGCGCGGCACGCTGCCGCAGGCCGACAGCCGCCAGCTCTGGCAATACCTGCGCGCCGGCGGGCCGGCCAATGCGCGCGCCTTCCTGCAGGCCGTGGCGCACCTGGGCCTGGGGCAGGGCGAGGCGCCGCCCCCGCCGCGCAGCCTGCCGCAGGCCGCGCTGTACGTGCCGCCCGCGCTGTGCGCGCAGCCCCATGCGGTGCCGGGCATCGACGACCTGCGCGCCGCCTGGCGGCCCGGCGCGCCCGTGGTTGCGCTGGTGTTCTACCGCTCGCACCTCCTGGCCGGCAACACGGCCGCCTTCGACGCGCTGGCCCTGGCGCTGCATGCGCGCGGCCTGAACCCGTTGCCGCTGGCGCTGGATTCGCTGAAGGACGCGCTGTGCCTGTCCACGCTGCGCACGCTGTGCGCCGCGCACGCGGTGCAATTGGTGCTCAACACCACGGCCTTCTCGGCGCTGGAGCCGGGCCAGGCCCTGGCGGGCGATGCGCCCGTGCTGCAGGTCATCACCAGCGGCGGCAACCGCGACGACTGGCGGGCCGATGCCCAGGGCCTGCGCCCGCGCGACATCGCCATGCAGGTGGTGCTGCCCGAGATGGATGGCCGTATCGTCACGCGCGCCATCAGCTTCAAGGGGCTGGCGCACCGCTGCCCCGTCACGCAGGCCGACATCGCGGCCTACCACGCCGAGCCCGACCGCGTGGACTTCGTGGCCGAACTCGCGCAGCGCTGGTGCCGGCTGCGCACGCTGCCGGCGGCCGAGAAGCGGCTGGCGCTCGTGCTGGCCAACTACCCCGGCAGCGAAGGCCGCATCGGCAGCGGCGTGGGGCTGGACACGCCGGCCTCGGTCATGGCCATCCTGCAGGCGCTGGCCGCCGAGGGCCACGCGCTCGGCGATGGCCCCTTGCCGCACGACGGCGACGCGCTGATGCGCCAGCTGCAGCAGGGCATCGCCAACGACCCCGCGCAGTGGCCGTTGCGCCCGGCCTGGCAGAGCTACGCGCTGGCCGACTACCTGGCGCGCCTGGCTGCGTTGCCCGAGGGCATGGCGGCCGCCATCGACGCGCGCTGGGGCCCGCCCGAGGCCGACCCCGCGCTGCGCCAGGGCCGCTTCATGGTGGCCGGCCTGCGGCTGGGCCAGGTCTTCATTGGCATCCAGCCGGCGCGTGCGCTCGGCACCGCGGGCGCGCAGGACTACGCCAGCTACCACGATGCCGAACTCGTGCCGCCGCACCACTACCTGGCCTTCTACTTCTGGCTGCGCGACGTGTTCGCCATCGACGCCATCGTCCACGTGGGCAAGCACGGCAACCTCGAATGGCTGCCAGGCAAGAGCCTGGCGCTGTCCGCCGCGTGCTGGCCCGACGCCATCCTCGGCCCGCTGCCGCACCTGTACCCCTTCATCGTCAACGACCCCGGCGAGGGCGCGCAGGCCAAGCGCCGCAGCCAGGCCGTGATCGTCGACCACCTGATGCCGCCGCTCACGCGCGCCGAGAACCACGGCCCGCTGCAGGACCTGGAACGCCTGGTCGACGAGTACTACGACGCACTGCTCGTCGACGCGCGCCGCGCCGCGCTGCTGCGCCGCCAGATCGTGGAGGCCGTGCGCCGCCAGCACCTGGCCGGCGAGCTGGATCTGCCGCCCGGCGCAGCGCAGGACGAGGACGCGCTGCTCGAACGCATCGACGCCTACCTCTGCGAGCTCAAGGAGACGCAGATCCGCGACGGGCTGCATGTCTTCGGCCGCTCGCCCGCAGGCCGCCAGCGCAGGGACACGCTGCTGGCGCTCGCGCGCTTCCCCTACGGCAGCGGGCAGGGCGCCGACGCCGGCCTGCTGGCCGCGCTGGCGGCCGACCTGCTGCCGGGCACGGGCTTCGACCCGCTGCGCCTGGAGGCGGCCCGGCCCTGGACCGGCCCGCGCCCCGCCGTGCTGCAGGCCCTGGGCACCGAGCCCTGGCGCCACGAAGGCGACACGCGCGAACGCCTGGAGCTGATCGCCCAGCAACTGCTGGACGGCGCGGCGCAGGCCGCCGACTGGCCGCAGACCCAGGCCGTGCTGCAGCGCGTGCGCGACCAACTGGCCCCGGCGCTGGACGCCTGCGGTGGCGAGGAACTGCGCCAGCTCATGCGCGGCCTGCGCGGCCTGTTCGTGCCGGCCGGCCCCAGCGGCTCGCCCTCGCGTGGCCGGCCCGACGTGCTGCCCACGGGCCGCAACTTCTACACGCTGGACACGCGCGCCATCCCGACCCAGGCCGCCTGGGAACTGGGCCAGCTCGCCACGCGCCAGTTGCTGGAGCGCTACCTGCAGGAGCATGGCGAGTACCCGCGCACGCTGGGCCTGTCGGTCTGGGGCACGGCCACCATGCGCACGGGCGGCGACGACATCGCCCAGGCCTTCGCCCTCATCGGCGTGCGCCCGCGCTGGGCGCCCGGCAGCCAGCGCGTGCAGGATTTCGAGGTGGTGCCGCGCGCCGGCCTGCACCGCCCGCGCGTGGACGTGACGCTGCGCATCTCCGGCTTCTTCCGCGACGCGTTTCCGCTCGCGGTGCAGATGTTCGACGCCGCCGTGCAGGCCGTGGCCGCGCTGGAGGAAGACGCCGAAGACAACCCGATCCGCGCGCGCATCCTGGCCGAAGCCCAGGCCTTGCAGGACGCTGGCGCCACGGCCGAGCAGGCCCGCCGCCAGGCCGGCTGGCGCGTGTTCGGCGCGCCGCCCGGCCACTACGGCACGGGCATGGACCCGCTCTTGCATAGCGGCGACTGGCAGGACGCCGGCGACCTGGCCCGCGCCTGGATCGGCTGGAGCGCCCACGCCTACGGGCAGGACAGCGAGGGCGAGCCGGCCGCAGGCGCGCTGCGCCGCCGCCTGGGCGCGCTCGACATCGTGGCGCAGAACCAGGACAGCCGCGAGCACGACATCCTCGACTCGTCCGACTACCTGCAATTCCAGGGCGGCATGGCCGCGGCCGTGCGCGAGGTCTCGGGCAGGACGCCCGCGCTCTACCACGGCGACCACGCCAACCCGCAGCAGCCGCGCGTGCGCACGCTGCACCAGGAGATCGGCCGCGTGGTGCGCGCGCGCGTCACCAACCCCAAGTGGATCGCGGGCGCCATGCGCCACGGCTACAAGGGCGCGTTCGAGATGGCGGCCACGGTGGACTATCTGTTCGGCTTCGACGCCACCACGGGCCAGGTGGCCGACCACCACTACGCGCTGGTGGCCGACGCCTACGTGCGCGACGCTGCGGTGCGCGAATTCGTGGCCGAACACAACCCCGCGGCCCTGCGCGGCATGCTGGAGCGCCTGCTGGAGGCGATGCAGCGCGGCCTGTGGGAGCAGCCCGGCGACTACCGCCAGCAGCTCGAAGATCTGCTGTTGGACCACGAGAACCTGATGGAGGGAGGGCGATGAACCTGTCCGAGACCGAACTGCCGCCGTTGTTTCCCTTTGCCGCCATCGCCGGGCAGCCCGCGCTGTGCCAGGCGCTGCTGCTGGCCGCGATCGACCCGCGCATCGGCGGCGTGCTGGTCGAAGGGCCGCGCGGCACGGCCAAGTCCACCGCGGCGCGTGCGCTGGCCGAACTGCTGGCGGGCGCGCCCTTCGTCACGCTGCCGCTGGGCGCCTCGCTCGAGCATGTGGCCGGCACACTGGACCTGCAACAGGCCCTGGCCGGGCACACAGTGCGGTTCGCGCCCGGCCTGCTGGCGCGCGCGCACGGCGGCGTGCTCTATGTGGACGAGATCAACCTGCTGCCCGACGCGCTGGTCGACGTGCTGCTCGATGCCGCGGCCAGCGGCGTCAACGTGGTCGAGCGCGACGGCATCTCGCACCGCCACGCCGCACGCTTCGTGCTCGTGGGCACCATGAACCCGGAGGAGGGTGCGCTGCGCCCGCAGCTGCTCGACCGGCTGGGGCTGTGCGTGCGGCTCGGCAACCTGCGCGAGCCGGCCGAACGCCAGGCCGCGGTGCGCGCGCGGCTGCAGTTCGAGGCCGACCCGGCCGCCTTCCGCGCGCAGCATGCCTCGCCGCAGGCCGCGCTGGCGCAGCGCCTGGGCGCGGCCCGCACGCGCGTGCAGGCGCCCGACGCGTTGCCCTGGTCCGACGCCGTGCTGC
This sequence comes from Pseudorhodoferax sp. Leaf274, assembly GCF_001422445.1. Taxonomy (GTDB): domain Bacteria; phylum Pseudomonadota; class Gammaproteobacteria; order Burkholderiales; family Burkholderiaceae_C; genus Pseudorhodoferax. The sequence goes on along the minus strand of NZ_LMNA01000010.1, from coordinate 61,178 downwards.
AGGCCGCGGGCGCGCTGTGCGTGCAGGCGCAGGTCGATGGGCTGCGGGCCGATCTCGTGCTGCTGCGCGCGGCCCGCGCCTGGGCCGCCTGGCAAGGCGACGACGCGGTCACGCCCGCGCACGTGCAGGCCGTGGCCGAGCTGGCGCTCGTGCACCGGCGCAAGCCCGGCGTGCCGCCGCCGGCGCCCGCGCCGGAACCGGCCGTGCCGCCCGCCGCATCGCCCGCCGGCCCGTCCACGGCGGACCGGCCACCGCCTGCCGACGGGGCCACCCCGCCCGAAGCCGCTGGCGCATCGGACTGGGGCGCCATGCCGCCCGAGCCCACCGGCACCGTGCGCCTGGCCGTGCCGGAACTGCTGTCCGCCAGCGCGAAGGCCGCCGCAAAAAAAGCCTGAGCCTCCGCGCCGATCCCGCGCCAGGCCATGCGGCCGGGCGCGCCACCGGTGCGGAGGCACGGCTGGCCAGCCAGCCGCAGCGCAGCCCCGCCACGGGCGGGTGGGACTGGCCCGGCACGCTGGCCGCGCGCGGCGCCGCAACGCTCGCGGCGCAACACCTGCGGCGCCGCCCGCAGCCGCCGTCCGGCCAGCGGCTGCACTGCTTCGTGCTCGACTGCTCGGGCTCCATGGCCACGGGCGGCGCGCTCGCGCGGGCCAAGGGTGTGCTGCTCGCGCTCATGGAGCAGGCCTACCGCCGGCGCGAGCGCGTGGCGCTGCTGTGCTTTGCCGGCACCCGCGTGGAGCTGCGCCTGCCACCACGCAAGGCGGCGGCATGGAACGACGACTGGATCGCCCCCATCGGCGCGGGCGGCGGCACGCCGCTGGGCCCGGCCATCGCGCAGGCGGCGCAGCTGCTGGCCTCGGCCGCCGGGCCGGGCGGCGAGGGCTGGCTGTGGCTGCTGACCGATGGACGTGCGCGCGACCGGCCCGACCGCCCGCGCGAGGCCGCGCAGGCGCGTGTGATCGACTTCGAGCAGGGCCGCGTGCGGCTGGGGCGCGCGCAGGCGCTGGCGCTGGCCTGGGGCGTGGACTGCCTGCGGCCCGGGGACTGGGCCTGAGTCGGTCGTCGGCACCGGCACGCGCGCCGGGGTGTGCGACCGGGGCGAGCGGCCGGGGTGTGCGACCGGCCTGTGCGCCCGCATGCGCGCATGTGCGACAGCGCGTCATCGCGCGGTCACCGTCGCTGCCTACATTGCCCTCGCTGACCCGCGTCAGCGCCCCCCATCGACCCGGAACCTCAAAATGCATTCCTCCAACGCGTTCCCGCGCACAAAGGCGCAGCCATGAGCCGCCGCGATTTCCTGCGCACCCTGGCCCAGGCCGGCGGCGCCAGCGCCGTGCTCGCCACCTTCCCTCCGGCCATCCAGCGCGCGCTGGCGCTGCCGGCCAACCAGCGCACGCGCACGCTGCAGGACGTCGAGCACATCGTCGTGCTGACGCAGGAGAACCGCAGCTTCGACCACTACTTCGGCACGCTCGCCGGCGTGCGCGGCTTCGGCGATCCGTTCCCGGTGCCCGTGAAGGACCGGCAGAACCTGTTCAGCGGCAAGTCCGTGTTCGTGCAGCAGACCGTGGGCGGCGCGCCCGTGCCCGGCCGGCCCAACTGGCCCACGAGCAAGCCGATCGCGCCGTTCCGCCTGAACACCGAGCAGGACTTTCCGGTCATGCGCGTGGCCGGCACGCCGCACTCCTGGCTCGACGCGCAGCTCGCCTGGGACCACGGCCGCATGAACGACTGGTGCACGGCCAAGCAGAACCATTCGATGGGCTACTACGCCGAGGCCGACCTGCCGTTCCAGTTCGCGCTGGCCAAGGCCTTCACGCTGTGCGACCACTACCACTGCGCGACGCAGACCGGCACCAACACCAACCGCCTGTTCCTGTGGACCGGGCACAACGACCCGCTGGCCCAGGCCGGCGGCCCGTCGACCGACAACAGCCGCGACAGCTTCAACCCCGACCAGAACACCGACTACCGCTGGGTGACCTATGCGGAGCGCCTGCAGGCCGCCGGCATCAGCTGGCAGGTCTACCAGAACATGGCGGACAACTTCACCGACAACCCGCTGGCCGGCTTCCGCCCGTTCCGCAACGCGTGGTACCTGCGTCCCGGCTATTCGCAGGCCCTGCGCGACCGCGGCGTCAGCACGCGCGACCTGGACCTGCTCAAGGCCGACGTGCTGGCCGACCGGCTGCCGCAGGTCAGCTGGATCGTCGCCACGGCCGAGGGCTCCGAGCATCCAGGGCCCTCGAGCCCGGCATCGGGTGCCGACTACACCGCGCGCGTGCTGGACGCGCTGACCTCCAACCCCGAGGTCTGGAGCAAGACCGTCCTGCTGGTCAACTTCGACGAGAACGACGGCTTCTTCGACCACATGCCGCCGCCGGCCGTGCCCTCGTACACGGCCTACAACGCCAACCCGGCGCAGGCCCAGCTGGCCGGCGCATCGACCGTCGACACCACCGGCGAATACCACCACGTGCTCAACGGCGCCGATGCGCGCACCATCAACCGGCCCTACGGCCTGGGGCCGCGCGTGCCGATGTACGTGGTCTCGCCGTGGACCAAGGGCGGCTGGGTCAACTCGCAGGTGGCCGACCACAGCTCGGTGCTGCGCTTCATCGAGGCCCGCTTCGGCGTGCAGGAGCCGCTGATCAGCCCGTGGCGCCGGGCGGTGTCCGGCAACCTGCTGTCGTGCTTCGACTTCTTGAATCCGGAAGACAACGGCTTCATGCAGCTGCTGCCGGCCACGGCCGCGCGGCGCGCGCGGTCGCTGGCGCTGGTGGACACCAAGGTGCCGGCCACGCCGGCCGCGCTGGCCGCGCCGGTGCAGGCCGCCGGCGTGCGGCCGGCGCGCGCCCTGCCGTACGAGCTGCAGGTGCAGGCCGAGGTGCCCGACGCGGGCGGCCAGGTGGTGCTGACCTTCGAGAACGCCGGCGAAGCTGGCGCCGTGTTCCACGTGTACGACCGCCTGGCGCTGGACCAGGTGCCGCGCCGCTACACGGTCGAGCCGGGCAAGCAGCTGAAAGGGCGCTGGAACACCACCGCGGCCTACGACCTCTGGGTGCTGGGGCCGAACGGCTTTCACCGCCACATCGCGGGCGACGTGCGCCGTGCCAGCGGCTCCGCGCTGCCCGAGATGGTGCTGCGGGCCGAACGCGCCACCGGCGAACTGGTGGTCGAGCTGGTCAACAACGGCGGTCAGCCCTGCACCTTCCAGCTGAGCGCCAACAAGTACTACACCCACCAGCTGCCCGAGGTGCGCGTGGTGGCGCGCTCGCGCAGCAGCGTGCGCCTGCCGCTGGCCGTCAGCTCGAACTGGTACGACTACAGCCTGCGCGTGAACAGCGCGCCGGCCTGGCTGCGCCGCTTCGCCGGCCACCTGGAGAACGGCCTGCCGTCGATCAGCGACCCCGCGATGCAGGGCGCCGCACAGCTCGACCAATACCGCATCAACTGAACTTCACGATCACCACCATGCAATTTCGACACCTCATCGCCACGGCGCTGCTCGCCGTGGCCTGCAGCAGCCAGGCCGCCGTCGTGTACGGCAGCAACCTGGTCGTCAACGGCAACGCCGAGGCCGGCGTCACCGGCTGGACCGGCTACTCCAGCTACAGCCCGATCCAGTCGGTCAACTACGGCAGCAACTGGGTGCTGCCCACGCAGCCGGGCCCGACCGACCGCGGCGCCAGGATGTTCACGGGCACGGGCGCCTACGCCGTCGGCTACCAGACGCTGGACTTCGGCATGGCGACGACCGGGTCCATCGCCTTCTCGCTGAGCGGCTGGCTCGGCGGCTGGAGCAGCCAGGGCGACAACGCGCTGTTCTACGTGCAGTTCCTCGACGGCTTCGGCACCGAGATCGGCGGCGCCGCCATCGGCCCGGTGCTGCCCGCGGACCGCAACAACCAGACCGGCCTGTTCTACCGCGAGGCCGAGGGCCTGCTGCCGGCCGGCACCAGCCAGCTGGCCTTCTGGCTGTCGATGGAGCGCATCGGCGGCGGCGACAACGACGGCTATGCCGACAACCTGGCCTTCGTGCTCGAAGCGCCGGCGGTGGGCGAGGTGCCCGAGCCGGGCATGGCGTCCCTGCTGCTGCTGGGCCTGGGCGTGCTGGCCACGCGCCGGTCCACCGCCGCCAGGCAGGCCAGCACCTCCTGCGCGGCCTCGTCGATGCGCGGCCCCGGCCGCACCAGCACGTCGAAGCGCGGCTCAGCGATCCGGCAATACCGGCCCTCGCGCACGGCCCGCATCGCGTGCCAGCCCGGCCGGGCCTCCAGCGGCGGGGCACCAGACATGGAGCGTATGGCGCTACTTTGCTTCGCCCGCACGCGCGTGAATCTGCGCCGGCCGCCGCGCAAGGCGGCGCGTGGAACGACGAATGGATCGCCCGATCGGCGCGGGCGGCGGCACGCCGCGGGGGCCGGCCATCGCGCAGGCGCAGCTGTTGCTACCTTCGGCCGCCGGACCGAGCGGCGAGGCTGGCTATGGCTGTTGACCGATAGGCGTGCGCCAGATTGGCAGGACCGCCCGCCTGATGCTGTGCAGGCGAGCGTGATCGACCTCGACAGGGAAGACTGCGGCCGGCGAGTGCGCGAACCCTGGCGCAGGCTGGGGGCGCGCGATACCTAAGGGCCGAGTTGTGGAGGTGATGGAGCAGGACATCTGCACGGCTTAGACCAATTGACTGCCCAAAACTAACTCAAGCACTGCAAAGCGCTTGAAGCTGTCGACTCGAAGCTAAAGTGCTGCAATTGCTTTGATGACTTCCGCTCCGAGTTGTCGCGTGTTCAGGTCGTTTCCATTCCCATTGAGTGGGCTGATGTCCAACTTTTCTGCGAGAAGGCGCAGCGCTGGCTTGGCGGGCAGGACGATCTCGCCGTCCTTTTCCACCTCGATGGTGCCGCTGGCGCGCCGCGTGATGGTGTAGCCCTCGTACGCGACTTCTTCTGTAATGCCTGAAGTCGGGGCGAAGCCCACGACTGGGCCGCCAGGCAGCAGGTCGATGATCCTATTCACGGCGTCGATGGTGCCGTTGCCCCACTGCCGCGAAAGCGCGTACGTCCTGCCACTGAATCGCAGGAGATCTGCTGACTTGGCGTAGAACCTATCCAGAGACTTGCTCGCGGCGCTTCTCAGGCTGTCAGCATCGAGAATGCCATCTGCGGAAACGAACATGGCATCTGCGCTGAGTTGGGCAGCCTGCGCCAGCAGCGCCGGCGCAATTCCCCGGCTCATTGCTTCCTTGACGACCTGGTACATCAATCGGCGCTTCGGAAGGTGCGTGAAATCGGTGTCTCCAACGCTCAGGTCATATCGCGTCATGTCGCGGGTTTGGCTACGGGCGACGGCCTCTTGCTGGATCGTCTTCTGACGAAGTGCAACTTGATATTCCCGAGCTGCCGGCAAAGGAATCACTTGTTGGATGTCCAGAACGGTCCGTCCGCCAAAACTGTGCGGCCGCATCTGAACGCAGCGGATGTCGAGTCGTCCTTGCTTGTTCAGCCACAAGACGGCAGTGGTGAGCTCGGTCGAATAGTCCAATGCCGCCAGAACGATCCGGACTGTGTCGGAGAACGCGACGGGGCCTTCCTCCACCTCCAGAAACTCTCTGATGGCGCTCTCCGGATCTGCATCGGATTGAATCTTTCGCAGGTAGCTCCGATGTGCCTCCACAGCTTGATCGAATGTCATTGCTGAGACCATGGCGGCATAGCGAAGAGCCTGAAGCTCCATGTGGCCGCTGTTGTCTCTCTTCAGTTCAACAACGACAAGGCAGCCGTCCTCATCCAGGCAGAGGAGGTCAATGCGACGGCTTGCATCAATCCAGTCGCCGAACTCCTCACAGATCACCATCGTGCGGATGCCCGGTGTGATTGCGGATATGTGGTGTCGAAGGGCGGCCTGGAGCTGGGAACGCTCACGCAAGCCCAGGGTCGTGAAAGTCGTGCTCGCGATGGGCGTCAGCGCTCCGCCGTTGAGTTCGTACAGTGACAAGTGACATCTCCACAGTGGGTTGCAGCAGGCGCGGGATGGTAAAGGCGAATGCCAGCCGGGCCGTGCCTTCACCGGTGGCGCGCCGGGCATGTCGTGCACGATTTGCAGGTCGACGTCAGGCTCAAGGGCCCGGGGGCAATGGGGCTGCATAGACCGTGGATGGGCTCGCGGATGAGCGCAAGCTCACAGCGGTTCGGCTGTTCCGAGCGACGTGCTGAACGCTGCCTTAAAGACGGTCCGCATCCGCCTGAAGCACCAGGAAGCCGCGCGCTGGTGCTACGTCACCCGCGAAGCCCAATAGTCCGGGCGCATGCGGTGGGGTGCGATAGCGACGACCAGCACGTCGCCGTCCGCTACCCGGTATACGATCGAGAACGGGAAACCCTTGACCAAGGTGCTTCGTGTGCCCAGGTAGGAGGGCGCGCCGCCACGTGGGTGGTGGGCAATGCGTGACACGGCAGCCAGGACAGCTGCGTTGAAGCGCACGCCCGTTCCGGAGCGGGCTTTCGAGTAGTAGGCGACTTCGCGCAGGAGTTCGATCTCTGCCGCCGGCAGGAACCGGACTCTGGTCACTGCGCCAGACGCCGGGCCTTGGCGAACACCTCTTCGGCGTCGACGGCCGTCACTTCGCCGCGGTCGTACTCGGCAAGGCGCCGCCCGATCTCGGCCTCCCACGCCGCGTCCAGTTGCGCGGCCGCAGGTTCGTTGAGCGACTCCAGCAACTGGTCCACCAGGCGTTCGCGGTCCTGTGGGTCGAGTGCGCGGCCGCGCTGCACGAGTTCGGTGACGGGGTCGCCACGCGCCGGTCCACCGCCGCCAGGCAGGCCAGCACCTCCTGCGCGGCCTCGTCGATGCGCGGCCCCGGCCGCACCAGCACGTCGAAGCGCGGCTCGGCGATCCGGCAATACCGGCCCTCGCGCACGGCCCGCATCGCATGCCAGCCCGGCCGGGCCTCCAGCGGCGGCGCGCCGGGCATGTCGTGCACGATCAGCAGGTCGGGGTCGGCGCGCAGCACGTACTCCGGCCCCAGCTTGGGGAACGCGCCCAGGCTGGCCGGCACCACGTTGCGCAGGCCCAGGCGGGCCAAGGTCTCGCCGATGAACGAGGCCTCGCCGGCCGCGACCACGCCGCCGTGCAGCTCGAAGTACACCCGCTTGCCCTGCCAGTGCGGCGGCAGCCGCTGGCGCAGCGCGTCCAGGCGGGCGTCGGTGCGCGCCCACAGCGCCTCGCCCGCGCCGGGCTGGCCGATGGCCTGGGCCACGGTCTCCATGTTGCGGCGCATGTCGGCGTGGGACTTGCCGTCCAGCGTCAGCACGTTCAGGCCCAGCTCGCGCAGCCGCTCGGCCACGCGGTTGCGCGGGCGCAGCAGCACGAGGTCGGGCCGGGCCGCGAGGATGCGCTCGATGTCGGCATCGGCCAGACCGCCCACGCGCGGCAGCGGCTGCACGCTCGGCGGCCAGTCGGAGTAGCGGTCGATGGCGACCAGGCGGTCGCAGGCGTCGAGCGCGCAGACCGTCTCGGTCAGCGAGGGCTGCAGCGAGACGATGCGCCAGGCCGTGGCCGGTGCGGCCCTGGCGGGGCGCGGTGGCAGGTCGGCAGCGGGCGCCGCGAAGGCCGGAACGGCGCCCGGGCCGCCCTGGAACAGCAGCGCGATCAGCAGGGCGGCCGGCGGGCGCGCGAGCACGGTCAGGCCGGCGTGGCGGCCGCGTGCAGCCGCGCCGTGAACAGGCGGCCGCGCGTGAGGCCGCAAAGCGTCTTGGCCACCCACAGCGCGCCCAGGTCGATCAGCGGCTCCAGCAGCACCACGCCCATGTAGGCGAGGCCGAAGCGGCCGACCTCGGCCAGCGTGGCCGCGCCCACGCCGTGCCCGTACAGCGCCCAGAACGCCACCCACAGCACGATGCCGCCCTGGTAGGCCAGCGACAGCGCCAACGCCTGGCGGTAGCGGATGTCCACGTAGGCCGTGCGCGCCGGGACGATGCGCCGGGCCAGCTGCGCGATGGCGTACAGCGGCACCAGCAGCGTGGTGACGTTCATGCCGTACTGCGGCAGGTCGGCCGGCGCGAAGAACAGGCCCTGGGCCAGCAGGCCCGCCGCCAGCCCGATGGCGGTGGCACCCGCGCCGAACAGCAGCAACAGCGTGGAGCCCAGGATCAGGTGCACCTCGGACACGCCCACCGGCTCGTGCGGCAACACCTCGAAGAAGCAGAACACCGCCAGGCTGGTCAGCACGCTGCGCGCCAGCAGCGCGGGCCAGCCGCCGCGCCGGGCGTCGGCGCGCGCATCCTGGCGCGCCATCCAGGCCGCGAGGCCGAGGGCGGCCGCGGCCGTGGCGTAGCTCAGGACGATCTTGGCGCCGTCGACGACGCCGGGTTCGATGTGCATGCGGGACTCCCGGTGGGCCGCCCGCAGCGACAGCAACGCGGGCCGCCGCGGCCATGCGCGCGTGCGGCGTCGCGCCGCTGTCTGCACCCCGCAGACGGCTGGCTTTCGCATGCTGGGCATGCACGAACGCGCCAGGCCGGTCTCCGGGCTCGCAAGGGGCAGGGCGCTGGGCCCTGCCGGCGCCGCGTCTTCCCAGGCCCGCCGCGCATCTGCTGTCGCAGACCACGTGGGAGCCCAGTGACGGCCCGCCCGGCTGAGGGATCAGCCTGGCGGACGAACGGCGTTGTCGCTTGCTTACCGTTGCGGGGGCAGCCGGGGCATGGGCGCGCGCCTCGCTGTGGCTGCGGCCTTCACCCCGTTCCCGTTTACTCCGCATGCAGGGCATGCGGACACCTGTCGCACGGATGCCCCGGGAAGGAGTTCCGCAGGGCGCGGCGAGTATAGCCAGCGCGCTGCGGCGCAACGCGGGGCCTGGGGCAAATTGCCCAGGGGCGCCGCCCGCAGGCCGCACGTATCATCGCCGCCCATGCATCTGCTGCGCCGCTCCACGCTGCTGGCCCGCCTCGTCCTGGCGTGGTTCGTGCTGGCCGTGGGCGTGGCCGTCGCGTCGCCGATGGTGCAGCCCCAGGCCATGGAGCTGGTCTGCTCGGCCAGTGGTGGCGTGAAGCTGATCCCGCTGGGCAGCGCGGGCGAGCAGGATGCCGCCGCCGTGCACCACACCCTCGACTGCCCGATGTGCCTGGCGGCCACGCTGCCGCCGGCGCCGCACCGGGCCGACTGCGCGCCCCCGCAGCCGCTGGCCCATGCGCTGCGGCCCGCGGTGGCGGCCCACATCGCGGCGCTGGCCGGCGCGCCGCTGCCGCCGCGCGGCCCTCCCTCCCTGGCCTGATTCCGCTCGACACGCGTGACGCCCGCACGGGCGCGCGCGCCCGTCCGTCGCCGCAGGCCCACGCCGCGGCGACTTCGTGCGGGGCCAGTCGCGCGGTGGCCGCAGGGCGCCGGTCCGCATGGCCGCCGCCCGCCACCGCTGCGAACGGCCACGCCAGGCAGACACCGCGCCGCGCGCCGGCATCCAGAGAGAGACGATTTCCATGTTCCACACCTCCCCACCGTCGCGCCGCCGTGCGCTGGCCCTGGGCCTGTCCAGCGCCTTGGCCGCGCTGGCGGCGCCCGCCCAAGCGCAGACCGCGGCCGCCAGCTTGCCCGCCGTGCGCGTGAGCGCCACCGTGCCCGATGCCAATGGCACGCTCAACCTCGACACGCCCTCGGACACCGCCAGCCGCCTGGGCCTGACGCCGCGCGAGACGCCGGCCAGCGTGACCGTGGTGGACCGCACGGCCATCGACGCCCGCGGCGCGCAGAACACGCAGGAGATCCTGCGCGCCATCCCCGGCGTGACCGCCCACGACGCACCCGGCAGCATCGGCGTGAGCTACCGCGGCTTTGGCGCGGGCTCGCTGTCGCAGCTGTTCAACGGCATCCACGTGCAATACGCCATCGCCGCCCGACCGGTGGACAGCTGGATCGTCGACCGCGTCGAGGCCATCGGCGGCGCGTCCAGCTTCCTCTATGGCGCCGGCGGCGTGGGCGGCACGATCAACGTCATCACCAAGCTGGCCGAGCGCCGCGACATCTCCGAGGCGCGGCTGCGCCTGGGCAGCGACAGTCTCCAGGAGGCGTCGTTCGGCCTGAACCGGCGCATCGCCGGCGACGGCATGGGCGCCGGCAGCCACTACGCGCGCATCGACCTGAACCACAGCCGCGGCGGCGCCTGGACCGACGGCACGGACCGGCGCGCCACCCAGCTGGCGACCTCGCTGCGGTCCGACCTGGGCGGCGGCTTCACGCACACGCTGGCCTACGAGTACCAGCGCGAGCAGGTCGACCGGCCCTACTGGGGCACACCGCTGCTGACTCCCCTGGGCGGCACGTTGCGCGTGGACGAGGGCACCGTCGGCAGGAACTACAACAGCGCCGACGGCTTCTACGGCCAGCGCGTGCAGTGGCTGCGCTCCATCGCCGACTGGCGCGTGAACGAGGCGCTGAAGCTCAAGAACACCTTCTACGTCTACGACGCGCTGCGCGACTACCGCAACGTGGAGACCTACCGCTTCAATGCCGGCAACACCGCCGTGGTGCGCTCGGCCGCGCTGCTGCAGCGGCACGACCAGCGCCTCGTCGGCGACCGCATCGAGGCCGGCTACGCGGGCGCCATCGCCGGCCGCCGCAGCGACTGGGCCGGCGGCCTGGACGTGAGCGTGAACCGGCAGACGCGCTTTCCGAACAGCCTGCCGGCCACGGTGAGCACGGTGGACCCCTACCGCTTCGGCACCGAGAACTTCTTCGACATCCCGGGCATGGCGCCGGGCCTGCGGCCCGACCGCGACAACGAGGTCACGACGGCCGCGCTCTACCTGGAGAACCGCACGGCGCTGGTGCCCGGGCTGAACCTGCTGACCGCGCTGCGCCACGAGCGCATCGCGCTGGACCTCACGAACCGGCGCGAGGTCACGGCCGCCAACCCGGCCAGCTTCACGCGCAGGTACCGGCCCACCACGGGCCGCGTCGGCCTGGCCTGGGACTTCGCGCCCGGCGCCATGGCCTATGTGCAGTACGCCACGGCGGCCGACCCGCCCTCGGGCGTGCTGTCCACCGCATCGTTCGCCGACGTGCGCAACAACAGCGCGCTGACCACGGGCCGGCAGGTCGAGGTCGGTACCAAGCTGGACTTCTGGCAGGGCAGGGGCACGGCCACCGTGGCGGCCTACCGGATCACGCGCCGCAACATCGCCACCCAGGACCCCAACGACAGCACGCTGACCGTGCTGGTGGGCGAGCAGTCGTCCCAGGGCGTGGAGCTGGCGCTGGGGCTGCAGCCCACGCCGCGGTGGGCGGTGCAGGGCAACGTCACCGTCGTCGATGCGCAGTACGAGACCTACCGCCAGGGCGGTGTCTCGCTCGCGGGCAGGACGCCGACCAACACGCCGGGGACGGTGGCCAACCTGTGGGTGTCCCATGCCTTCACGCCGGCCCTGAAGGGCAGCGCGGGCGTGCGCCGCGTCGGCAAGGTCCATGCGGACGCGGCCAACACCCAGGCCTGGCCCGGCTACACGCTGGTCGACCTGGCGCTGGCCTGGCAGATCGACCGCCGCACCGCGCTGGTGGGCCGCATCCGCAACGCCACCGACCGCGTGTACGCGGCCAACGTGGGCACCATGGCCTACCTGGGCGCGCCGCGCACGGCCGACATGGCGCTGCAGCTCAGCTTCTGACGCCATGAAGACCCGCTTGCGGCGCTGGCTGTTCCTCACCCACCGGTGGCTGGGCATCGTGGCCTGCACCTTCTTCGCCATGTGGTTCGTCTCCGGCATGGTGATGATGTACGTGGGCTACCCCAGGCTGACCGATGCCGAGCGGCTGGCCCACCTGCCGCCGCTGCCGGCCGGCGCAGCGCTGCTGACCCCGCGGCAGGCGCTGGATGCCGCCGGCATCGCCGGCCCGCTGCGGGAACTGCGGCTGGCTGCCGCACGCGGCGGCCAGGCGGTCTACCTGGCGGTGCCCGACACCGGCGCAGCGGCGCCGGCCGGCCAGCGCCCGCCGCCGCGCGGCACCGGCGTGGTGGTCGTGGACGCGGCCACCGGGCAGCGCCTGCAGGGCGTGGACCCGGCCCTGGCCCTGGCCAGCGCCGCCGCCTACGCGGCCGGCGCGGCGGGCCTGCAGTACGCGGGCTCGGTGGACGAGGATGCCTTCACGCATTCGCGCGCGCTGGACGCGCACCGCCCCCTGCACAAGGTGCAGCTGGCCGACGCCGACCGCACGCTGCTCTACATCTCGGGCCGCACCGGCGAGGTGGTGCGCGACGCGACGCGCACCGAGCGGCTGTGGAACTACGCTGGCGCCTGGATCCACTGGCTGTACCCGCTGCGCGGCAATGTGTTCGACGCGTACTGGGCCGACATCGTGAACGGGCTGTCGATCCTGGGCATCGCCATGGCGCTGGCCGGCACGGTGGTGGGGGTGCTGCGCTGGCGCTTCGGCCGGCCGTACCGCAGCGGCTCGCGCTCGCCTTACCCGGGCCGCATGATGCGCTGGCACCACGTCAGCGGCCTGCTGTTCGCGCTGGTCACCATCGCCTGGATCTTCAGCGGCCTGATGTCCATGAACCCCTGGCGCATCTTCGACACCGGCGCGCCGCCGCTGCGCACCGCCGCGCTGCAGGGTGGCCCGCTGGCCATCGGCAGCGAGGACGCCGCACCCGCCGCGCTGCTGGCCGCCGCCCATGCCGCGGTGGGCGACGTGCGCGAGCTGCGCTGGGCGCGGACGCTGGGCCAGGCCACCGTGCTCGCGCAGGGCGCCACCGGCCGCCCGGTGCTGCTCGGCAGCCGCAGCGCCCAGCCCCGGCGGCTGGACCCCGACGCGCTGCGCGCGGCGGCCGCCGGCCTGGTGGACGCGCCGCTGGCGCGCGTGGAACGGCTGACGGCCTACGACCTGCACTACTACGACCGCGCGCCGCACACCATGACCGGCGGTGGCGACAAGCCGCTGCCCGTCTGGCGCCTGGTGTTCGACGACGCCCATGCCACCTGGGTGCACCTGGACCCGCACACCGGCGCCGTGCTGGGCCGCACCGACAGCGGCCGGCGCACCAGCCGCTGGCTGTTCGCCATGCTGCACAGCTGGGACTGGCTGCCGCTGCTGGAACGCCGCCCGCTGTGGGACGCCGTGCTCATCGCGCTGAGCCTGGGCGGCACGCTGCTGAGCGTGACGGGCGTCGTGGTCGGCTGGCGCCGCCTGGGGTTCAAGCTGCGCCCGGCGCGCACCGGGTCACGCACCGACTGACGCAAGGCCCATGCACCGGTATGCACCGGTGCGCACCGGTGCGCGCGCCGGGCCTGCGCCCCGGCCCCGTCCAGCGTGTATGGTTCGCCGTACGCGACCCGGGCCAGCGCCGCCTGCCGGCCTGGCCCCCTCCACTCCCATTGCAAAGAAGGCTTCCATGCAATCCACGCTCCGCATCCTCCTCGCCGCCGGCACCCTGGTCGCCGGCATCGCCCACGCCCAGGTCACCGTACAGGACGCCTGGGTGCGCGCCACCGTGCCGCAGCAAAAGGGCACCGGCGCCTTCATGCAGCTGCGTTCGGCCAAGGACGTGCGGCTGGTGTCCGCCAGCTCGCCGGCCGCGCCCATCGTCGAGGTGCACGAGATGGCGCTGCAGGACAACGTGATGCGCATGCGGCCGGTGCCCGGCCTGGAACTGCCGGCCGGCAAGACCGTGGACCTCAAGCCCGGCGGCTACCACGTGATGCTGATGGACCTGCCCGCGCAGGTGAAGGCCGGCGAGACCGTGCCGCTGACGCTGGTGTTCGAAGGCAAGGACGGCCAGCGCGAGACGGTGCAGGTGCAGGCGCCCGTGCGCGCCGTCAACGCCAGCGCCGCGCCGGCCGGGCAACACAAGCACTGAGCCTGGGCACGTTCAGCCGCAGCGGCCGTGCTCGATCGGCCCGCGGCAGCGCTCCAGTGCCTGCGCGAGGTCCAGCGGCTTGTCCAGGTGGTAGCCCTGGGCGCAGTCCACGCCCAGCCGGGCCAGCGCGAGCAGCTCGGCCTGGGTCTCCACGCCCTCGGCCACGACCAGCGAGCCGATCTCGTGCGCGAAGCTGGTCAGGCCCTTGGCCAGCGCCTTGCGCTTGGGGTCGGCGTCGATCCCGTGCGTTAGCTCCATGTCCAGCTTGATGATGTCGGGCTCCAGGCTCAGGATGTGGCGCATGCTGGAGTAGCCGGCGCCGGCATCGTCCACGGCCAGCGTGACACCTTCGGCGCGCAGAGGCTTGAGTGCCTGCGACAGCGCCGCATAGTCGCGCACCACGGCGTGCTCGGTGATCTCCAGCACCACGCGCGAGAGGTCGTGGCCGCTCTCGCGCAGCGCCAGCAGGCGGCCCGACAGGATCATCTCGGGCGAGCTGTTGATGTTCATGCATGGGCCGACCGGAATGCGGTCCAGGTAGGCCAGCGCGTTGCGGATGGCCTGGAACTCCAGGTCCAGGCCCACGCCCGCGTCGTGTGCGGCGGCGAACCAGCGGTCGGGCGGGCGCCGCGGCTCGGCGTCGAAGCGCGACAGGCATTCGAAGCCGTGCAGCCGCAGGTCGGGCAGGTGGTAGACCGGCTGGAACACGATGCGCGGCGCGCCCTGCGCCATGACGGCACGCATGGTGGCGGCGGTGTAGGCCTTGTCGCGCTCGCGCCGGGCCGAGGCCTCGAAGTGCAGCGCGATGAACTCGGCGCAGGCGCGCAGCAGCTGCACGTCGCGCTCGTCCAGGGTCTGGTTGGGCTCGTAGCTGAAGCAGCACAGCGTGCCGTACACATGCGCGTCGGACAGCACGATGGGCACGCTCAGGTGCGAACCGATCGGGATCTCCACCGTGGCCGGCAGCTGGCGGGCCACGGCGTCGCGCGAGGTGTCGGGGATGAACTGCGGCAGTTCGCCGCGCACCACCTTGAGGCAGTAGCCCTCGGTCAGCGGAATGCTCTGGCCCTGGTGCAGCGGGCCGGCGGACTCGTCGTCCAGCAGTTCGAGCAGGCGGTCCTGCTCGCGAAAGCGCGACACGAACGCGACGTCCATGCCCAGGTAGCGGCGCACGATGCGCAGGATGGCCTCCAGGCCTTCGGCGTCCTGGGGCGGCGCTGACGGTTCTTCCGGTTCCTGGGTGCTGGCTGGCGCTGTCTGCATGCTCTCCCTCTCCGGGTCTGGCCCCGCGGGCAAGGGCCGCGGCAAGGTGCCAGGTTCCATTCATACCGGCCGCGCGCACGCGCCGGGATCGGCCTGGGCCGGACGCCGCTGTAGGTCGGCAGGAGCGTCAGCCAGCCGGCGCGGCCTCGGCCTGGGCCTGTGCCTGCACCTGGGCGCGCAGCCAGCGGCTGGCCGCGCTGGCATGGCTGCGCTCGTGCCACAGCTGGTAGAAGCGCATGGGCGGCAGCTCGGCAGGTGCCGGCGCCATCACCAGTGGCAGCCGCGCCGCATAGTGCGCGGCGAAGCGGCGGGCGGTGGTGAACACCAGGTCGCTCTGCAGCAGCGCATAGGGCGCCAGGTTGAATTCGGGCACGGTGGCGACGATCTGGCGCTGGTAGCCGGTCTTGGCCAGTTCGCCGTCGATGGGGCCGGTGCGCGGCTGCGCGCCGGTGTGCGGCGCCAGGTGACGCATGCGCAGGTAGCGCGCCAGCGCGATGCGGCGCTCCTGCGCGAGCGGATGGCCGCGCCGCATGAGGCAGACGATCTCGTCGGAGAACAGCACGGCCATGCGCAGGTCCTCGCGCGGGCGCGGGTCGTTGTTGATGACCAGGTCCACGCTGCCCTCGTCCAGCGCCTGGGCCAGGTCGAAGGCCGCGTCGGCCGGCCGCACGTGGGCGGCGATGCGCGGGCCGGCGCCGGCCAGCCGCGCCACGATGCCGGGCAAAAAGTCGGGCGGCAGGCAGTCGGAGCAGACGATGTGGAAGGCGCGCTCGGCCCTGGCCGGATCGAAGCTGCCGCCGGCCTCCAGCCGCGCGGCCTGGGCCATGATCTCGCGCAGGGGTTCGCGCAGCGTCTGGGCGCGCTCGGTCAGCACCATGCGCGCGCCGCTGCGCACCAGCAGCGGGTCGGCCAGCAGCTCGCGCAGGCGCTGCAGCTTGCGGCTCACGGCGGGCTGGGCCTGGCCGCTGGCCTCGGCCACGCGCGTAATGCTGCGCTCGGCCAGCAGCAGCGCCAGCAGGCGCAGGTCGGCCAGGCTCAGGCTGTGCAGGTCGTCCTGCATGCGGTGGGGCCTGCCGCTCAGGAATGCAAGGACTTCAGAGCCACGTCCGGCGCTGCGGCCACGATCGTGAGCAGTGCCGCAGCAGGACCTGTGGGCTGACGGCGGTGTTGTTCCCAGTTCTGCAAGGTCTTGACGCTGACCCGCATGAGCTTGGCGAACTCGCTCTGCGACAGGCCGATGCGGTCGCGCACGGCCCTGGCATCCGGCGCCGTGACGTGAAAGCGCCGCGACGCTGCTGCCGTTCCACGGGCGATGGCTTTGGCCTCCTGCAGGCTGCCGACGAGGTCTTCAAACAGTGTCTTGTCCATGCTCACAGCTCCTTGACCAGTTCGCGCAGGATGGCCACTTCCTTGTCCGACAGGGAGTCCTTCCTGGACTTTGGATAGACCACCAGCATGTAGATCTGGTGCTCGTCCTTCATCCAGTAGTAGATCGCGCGCACCCCACCGCTCTTGCCCCGCCCTTGCACCGCGTGGCGCAACTTGCGGATGCCGCCACCGCCTCGGACCAGGTTACCGCGCTCGGGGTCTTCGACCAGCACGTTCTGCAGTGCGCGGTATTCATCGTCGCTCAGCAACTCCGTGACCAGGCGCGTGAAGGTCGGGGTCTCGATGAACTCCATGGGCTATTTTATACGCCAATGGCGGACAGGATGCCAGTGCCATTGCCGTCAACCGTGCAGCGAGGACAGGAACTGCTTGAGCTCGGGCGTCTGCGGATTCGCGAACAGCTCGTTCGGCGGCCCCATCTCGTGCACGCGGCCCTGGTGCATGAAGATCAGCCGGTCGCTGACCTTGCGCGCGAAGTTCATCTCGTGCGTGACCATCAGCAGCGTCATGCCTTCCTCGGCCAGGCTCTCAACCACGCGCAGCACCTCGCCCACGAGTTCGGGGTCCAGCGCGCTCGTGATCTCGTCGCACAGCAGCACAGCCGGCTCCATGGCCAGCGCGCGCGCGATGGCCACGCGCTGCTGCTGGCCGCCCGAGAGCTGGTCGGGCCAGGCGTCGAACTTCTCGGCCAGGCCCACGCGGGCCAGCAACTTTTTGGCCTGCTCGGCACCGGCGGCGGCGTCCTTCTTCTTGACCAGGCTGGGCGCCAGCATCACGTTCTTGCCGACGGTCAGGTGCGGGAACAGGTTGAAGCTCTGGAAGATCATGCCCACGCGCTGGCGCAACGTGCGCATGGCGTTGGCATCGTCGTGCAGCAGCGGCTTGCCGTCGACGGTGAGGCTGCCGCTCTGGAACACCTCCAGCCCGTTGATGCAGCGCAGGAGGGTGCTCTTGCCCGAGCCGCTCTTGCCGATGATGGCGATGACCTCGCCGGGCTGGACCTGCAGGTCGATGCCCTTGAGCACCTCGTTGGCGCCGTAGGACTTGCGCAGGCCCTGGATCTCGACGATGGGGGCCAGGGTGGCGTCAGGCAGTGCGGACATGGAGTTTCCTCTCGAGGGTCTTGGCGTACAGGCTGATCGGGAAGCACAGCACGAAATAGAGCAGCGCCACGCAGCTGTAGACCACGAAGGGCTTGAAGGTGGCGTTGGTGATCATGGTGCCGGCCTTGGTCAGCTCGATGAAGCCGATGACCGAGGCGAGCGCCGTGCCCTTGACCACCTGCACCAGGAAGCCCACGGTGGGCGGCACGGCGATCTTGACGGCCTGCGGCAGCACCACGTGGCGCAGCTTCTCGCCGAAGGACAGTGCCAGGCTGTCGGCGGCCTCCCACTGGCCCTTGGGGATGGCGGCCACGCAGCCGCGCCAGATTTCCGTGAGGAAGGCGCTGGTGTACAGCGTGAGTGCCACCGAGGCCGCGACCCAGGCCGAGGTCTGGATGCCGAACAGCGCGATGCCGAAGTAGGCCAGGAACAGCTGCATGAGCAGCGGCGTGCCTTGGAACAGCTGCACGTAGCCGCCCACGAGCGGTTCGACACCGCGCTTGCCCGACAGCCGCGCGACCAGCAGGCCGAGGCCCACGAGGCCGCCGCCGACGAAGGCGATCAGCGAGAGCACGACCGTCCAGCGCAGCGCGAGCAGCAGGTTGCGCAGGATGTCCCAGAGGGAGAAATCAACCATCGCAGTTCTCCTTGGCGCTGCGCGAGACACGTAGTCCACGGCACCGGCTGATACGTAGGGGGGCCGACGGCCGCGGAGCAGGCCATGCCAGCAGACGCCGCGGAACTGGCCCTGCCAGGCCGCTGGCGGCGCCCCTGGAGGGGTATGGGATGTCTACACGAAGTGAGACATCCAAACGGGGTGGGTTCATGTCACCTCCCGTAGATGAACTTGGGGCCGGCCCAGTTCAGCAGCCGGCGCAGCGCCATGGCCAGCACCAGGTACAGCAGCGTGGCGACGATGAAGGCCTCGAACGCGCGGAAGTTGCGGCTCTGGATCAGGTTGGCGGCGTAGCTCAGTTCGGGCGTGGAGATCTGCCCGCACACGGCCGAGCCCAGCATCACGATGATGGTCTGGCTGACCAGCGCCGGCCAGACCTTCTTGAGCGCCGGCGGCAGCACCACGCGCGTGAAGGTCTGCATGCGGGAGAGCGCCAGGCTGGCGGCGGCCTCGATCTGCCCCTTGGGCGTGGCGTCGATGCCGGCGCGGACGATCTCGGTGGCGTAGGCCGACAGGTTGACCACCATGGCGATGACCGAGGCGGTCTCGGCGCTGAGCTTCACGCCCGCGGCCGGCAGGCCGAAGTAGATGAAGAACAGCTGCACGATGAAGGGCGTGTTGCGGATCAGCTCCACATAGGTGCCGACCACCCAGCGCAGCCATCCGGCGCCGTGCGAGCGCACCCAGGCGAACACCACGCCCAGCGCCACGCCCAGCAGCGCGGAGATTGCCGTCAGCCCGATGGTCCAGAGCATCCCGGTGGCCAGCAGCGGCCACTGGGACAGCACGGCCGCGAAGTCGAGTTCGATCCGCATGGCGCTGGTCCTCGCGTCGGCTTACTGGGGCAGGTCGCCGGCCGGGCGGCCGAGCCACTTCTGCGCCAGCTTGTCCAGGTCGCCCGAGGCCTTGGCCGCGACCAGGATCTCGTTGATTTTCAGGCGCAGCTTGTCCTCGCCCTTGGCCACGCCGATGAAGTTGGGCGAGTCCTTGAGCAGCAGCTTGTACTCGGTGCCCAGCTGCGGGTTCTTGGCCATCATGTTGCCGGCCACCGAGGCACCCGTGGCGATCAGCTGCACCTGCCCCGCGACGAAGGACGAGACCGTGGCGTTGTTGTCCTCGAAGCGCTTGATGTCGGTGCCGGCCGGCGCGAGCTTGGTCAGCTCCTGGTCCTCGATGGCGCCGCGGGTCACGCCCACGCTCTTGCCGCCCAGGTCGGCGAAGCTCTTGATGGCCATGGCCTTGGGCGCGAACACGGCCTGGAAGAAGGGCGAGTAGGCGACGGTGAAGTCGATCACCTTCTCGCGCTCGGGGTTCTTGCCCAGCGTGGAGATCACCAGCTCGGCCTTGCCGCTTTGCAGGTAGGGGATGCGGTTGGCGCTGGTGACGGGCGTCAGCTCGACCTTCACGCCCAGCTTGTCGGCGATGTAGCGCGCCGTGTCGATGTCCAGGCCCTGGGGCGCCATGTCGGTGCCGACGAAGCCGTAGGGCGGGAAGTCGGTCGGGATGGCGATGGTGATCTTTTTGGACGCCATCACCTTGTCCAGCGCGTTCTGGGCATGGGCGCCGACGGCGGCGCCGCCGAGCAGGGCGGTGAGTGCAGTGAGGGCGAGGCGGCGGCTGAGGCGGTTCATAGCAAGGCTCCGAGGTAGGTGGATGGTTCGTCCGGCGCATCGCCCGAAGCTGGTGCATCGGCCCGGGCGGTGCGGCGTGGCGGGGTTCTTGTACGCAAGACTTGTGCCGCAGGCGCATCGACCGGCGCGAGCGCATCGCGCAGCTGGGCTAGCGGGTCGTTGTCCACCGGCAGGCGCAGCGCCTCGTGCACGGCGCCGATGTGCTGGTGCATCAGGGCCTCGGCCCCGGCGAAGTCGCCGCGCTCCAGCGCCGCGACGATCTGCACGTGGTCCTCGCATGAGGCCTCGGCGTTATTGGGCGACTGGTAGAGCATGGCGATGAGCGTGGTGCGGGCCGTGTAGTCGCGCAGCGTGTCGGCCAGCAGCGTGTTGCCCAGGCATTCGGCCAGGCACACATGGAAGTCGCCGAGCAGGAAGCTGCGCGCGCCCACGTCCGTGCCCGCCACGGCCGCCTTCTCGCGCGCCAGGTGCGTCTTGAGCTTTTTCAGTGCGGGCGGACGCACCGTCTTGAGGCTGCGGATCAGGCCGGTCTCGATCACGCGGCGGGCCTCGAAGGCCTCGCGCGCGTCGTCCTCCGAGGGCTCGATCACATACCAGCCGCGCCGCGCGCTGACGGTGACGATGCCGCGCGCGGCCAGCCGTGTGAGCGCCTCGCGCACCACGGTGCGGCTGCAGTCGAAGAGCATGGCCAGCGGCTGCTCGCCCAGGCGCGCGCCCGGGGCGAGTTTCTGCGCCATGACGGCCTGGATGATGCGTTCGCTGATCTCGGATGCGCTGGTGGCCATGCACCTGCTTCAGCAGGAAGCGTGCCTGCTGGTATGCAAGATGGATGCACCAGAGTGGCGCGCGGCGCTGGTCAGCGCAGCGGCGGTGCGAAGTGCAGCCCGCCCTTGTTCCACAGGCTGTTGAGCCCGCGGGGCAGGGCCAGCGGCGTGCCGCGGCCCAGGTTGCGCTCGAAGATCTCGCCGTAGTTGCCCGTGGCGCGGATGGCGCGCGCCAGCCAGTCGCGCTCCAGGCCCAGCAGCCTGCCCAGGTCCTCGCCGGTGCCGACGATGCGCTGCACGGCCGGCTCCTGGCTGCTGGCGCGCAGCTGCTCCAGGTTGGCCCGGGTCACGCCGAGCTCCTCGGCCTCGATGAGGCCGTAGACGACCCAGCGCACGATGGTGGTCCACTCGGTGTCGCCACGCCGGACCATCGGGCCCAGCGGCTCCTTGGCGATGATCTCAGGCAGCAGCACGTGCATGTCTGGAGAGGCCACCAGGCGCGCGCGCAGCGAGGCCAGTTGCGACATGTCGCCGCTGTAGGCATCGCAGCGGCCGGCGAAGTAGGCGGCGTTGACGTCGGCCAGGCTGTCGAACGCCAGCGTCTTGAGTTCCAGCCGGTTGTTGCGCGAGTACTCGGCCAGGTTGCGCACGGTGGTGGTGGCCTGCAGCACGCAGACGGTCTTGTCCTTGAGCTGGCGGGCCGAGCGGATGCGGCTCCTGGCCGGCACCATGAAGCCCTGGGTGTCGTAGAAGGCCACGGCCGTCATGTGCAGGCCCATGGACGCGTCGCGCGCCAGCGTGATGGTGGTGCTGCGCGACAGCACGTCCACCTCGCCGGCCTGCAGCGCGGTGAAACGCGCCGTATGCGACAGCGGCACATAGCGCACCTTCTCGCCATCGCCCAGCACGGCGGCCGCGATGGCGCGGCAGATGTCCACGTCCAGGCCCTCCCAGCGGCCGTCGCCGGCCTGCGCCGACAGGCCGAGCAGCGCATCGTCGCCGACGCCGCACACCACCTGGCCGCGGGCGCGCACCGCGTCCAGCGTGGCGCCGGCCTGCGCGCTGGCGGCCCAGCAGGCGGCGGCGAGCAGGCAGCCGGCGGTGCCGGCCCGGCGGAGCAGGCGGGGAAGACGCGGGAGGCGTTGCAGCAGACTTCGCATCAGAGGACGCAGGGGCACGGCGCGCACGCACGGCAGCTCGGGCATGGTCGGTCCTCCGGTGACGGGTGGCTCAGCGCACGGGCAGCGCGTACTGCAGCCCGCCCTTGTTCCACAGGTTGTTGAGGCCGCGCGGCAGCCCGACGGGCGTGCGGGGGCCCAGGTTGCGCTCGAAGATCTCGCCGTAGTTGCCGGTGGCGCGCACCGCACGCGCCAGCCATTCACGGTCCAGCCCGAGCAGCTTGCCGGTGTCTTCGCCCGCGCCGACGACACGCAGCACGGTGGGGTCCGCGCTGCGCTGGAGCGCCTCGACGTTGGCGGCCGTCACGCCCAGTTCCTCGGCCTCGATCAGGCCGTAGAGCACCCAGCGCACGATGCTGACCCACTCGTCGTCGCCGCGGCGCACCAGCGGGCCCAGCGGCTCCTTGGCGATCACCTCGGGCAGGATCACGTGGTCGGCCGGGTTGGCGGCGAACTTCACGCGCAGCGACGCGAGCTGCGAGGCATCGCTGGTGTAGGCGTCGCACTTGCCCGCGAAGTAGGTGGCGTTGGCATCCTCGAAGCGGTCGAACACCACCTGGCGGATGTTGAGCTTGTGCACGCGGGCGTACTCGGTGAGGCTGCGGATGGTGGTGGAGCCCTGCTGCACGCAGACGGACTTGTTCTTGAGCTCCAGCGCCGAGCGCACCTTGCTCGTGGCCGGCACCATGAAGCCCTGGCCGTCGTAGAAGGCGATCGCCGTCATCTGCAGGCCCATGGACGCATCGCGCGCCAGCGTGATCGTGGTGTTGCGCGACAGCAGGTCGATCTCGCCGGACTGCAGCACGCCGAAGCGCTGCGGCGCCGTCAGCGGCACGAAGCGCACCTTCTCGGCGCTGCCCAGCACGGCGGCGGCCACGGCGCGGCAGATGTCCACGTCGAAACCCTGCCAACGGCCCTGCGCATCCGGTGCGGAGAAACCCACCAGCGTGGTGTTGACGCCGCACACCAGTTGCCCGCGTGCGCGCACCGCGTCCAGCGTGGGGCCGGCGACCACGGGGCCGGCCGCGGCCAGCGCCAGCAGGCCCGCCAGCGCCAGCGAACGAACGCGGCGCAGCAAGGCGCAAGGCGTGCAGATCGCAGTCATATAGGCCGCCGGCGCATTCCGTATGTGCGCATATTTTGTTCTAATCTCTCGGAGAATTTGTAGTTGAGCGCAATCAAATACTAACGCAGCACGGCGTCGGCGGACAAAGACCAGCCCGCCGAAGTGGCTCCTAGAATGGCCCGCTCCGTCCCGCACATACCGACTCGCATGAACGTTGACGAAGGTGCCCGCGCCCGCCTGCCCACGCTGCCGCCCTGGCTGGTTTCGGCCGTGGGTCCGCTGCTGATCATCGTGCTGGTGCTGGCACTGGCGGCGCTGGCCGTCGCCACGGACCGCGCACGCAGCCGCGAGCGTGCCCTGGTGGGCACGCAGAACCTGGCGCGCCTGATCGAGGCGCAGCTGTCCGACAACTTCGACAAGATCGATGTCTACCTGCAGCTGACCGCGCTGCGCCATGGCGCGCTGCTGCAGGGCGGCGCCGGCGGGACTGCGGCCCCGCTGCCGGCCGAGCAGCCGCAGCTGGCCCGGATCGCGCTGGACAGCGTTGCCATCGCCGATGCCGGCGGCACCGTGCGGCTGCGCAGCGCATCGGCGCCCGGGCCCGCCGAGCATGTCGGCGGGCAGGAGTTCTTCCGGCGCGCCGTGGCAGCGCCGCGCGCGGCGCTGGTGGTGGTCGGGCCGGTCAGGAACGCACCGGACAGCGCGCCGCGCATGGTGTTCGCGCGCGCCGTGCGCGATCCGCAGGGCAGCCTGCAAGGCGTGGTGTTCGCAGACATGTCCGGCGCACAGTTCGACCAGCTGTTCGAGGGCGTGGACCTGGGCCGCCACGGCGCGGCGGCGCTGCTGACCGAAGACCTGCGGGCCGTGCACTACCACCCGTCGGCCACGGGCCTGCCTGCCAGCGTCTCGGTGCAGCTGCGCGAGGCCGTGCGGCGGGCGCCGATGGAAGGCGCGTACGACGCCGCAGGCACGATGGACGGACACCAGCGCATCAACGCCTACCGGCGCCTGCGCGACCACCCGTTCTACGTGATCGTGGGCCGGTCCACGCTGGACGCCATGGCCGGCTGGCGCGCCAACACGCGCATGGTGGCCGCCTTGGCGGGACTGACCATCGTGCTCACGCTGTGGGCCTGGCTCATGCAGGTGCGCTGGTCGCGCCGCCAGCTGCGGGCGCTGCACAACCGCTTCGAGGCCATCGTGCAGACCTCGTCGGACAGCATCGTCAGCAAGACGCTGCAGGGCCGCATCACCACCTGGAACCGCGGCGCGCAGCAGATGTTCGGCTACACCGAGGCCGAGATGCTGGGCCAGTCGGCCGTGCGGCTGGCCCCGCCGGACCGGCGCGCCGAAGACGCGGTGCTGACCGCGCGCGTGCAGCGCGGCGAGAGCCTGCAGGCCTACGAGACCCAGCGCCTGCGCAAGGACGGCACGGTGATCGATGTGTCGATGGCGGTCTCGCCGGTGCTGGACGCGCGCGGGCGCATCGCCGGCATCTCGGTGATCGCGCGCGACATCAGCCAGCACAAGGCGATGGAGGCCGAGATCCGCGCCATGGCCTTCAACGACCCGCTCACGCGGCTGCCCAACCGGCGCCTGCTCATGGACCGGCTGCGCCAGGCCCAGCTGTCCAGCAGCCGCCAGCGCAGCTACTTCGGCGTGCTGTTCATCGACCTGGACGGCTTCAAGCGCGTCAACGACGGCTTCGGCCACGAGGTGGGCGACCAGCTGCTGATCGAGATCGGCCGGCGCCTGCAGGCCGCGGTGCGCCAGCACGACACCGTCTCGCGGCTCGGCGGCGACGAGTTCGTGGTGCTGCTGGAAGAACTCGGCGTGGACGAGAAGACCGCGGCCGACCACGTGAACACCGTGGCCGACAAGATCCTCGACGCGATCGAGCGCGACTACCACCTGCGCGGCGACACGCACCGCTGCTCGGCCAGCATCGGCATCCGCCTGCTGGTGGGCAGCCAGGAGAGCCCCGAGCAGGTGCTGATGGACGCCGACGCCGCGATGTACAGCGTCAAGCGCCAGCGCCGCGCGCTCAAGACCTTTGCCTTCGAATGAACAGAAAGAACGCCATGGCGCACGACCACGACCACCACGACCGCCACCACGGCCAGGAACCGCAGGACCGCTGGAAGCATGACGGCGTGCGCGTGGTGCCCGGCAACCAGCTGGACGGCAACACCGCACAGACGCCCGGCATGGACCGCAAGGCCGCCATCAACTTCGCGCGCGTGGGCGCCAGCAAACTGTGGGCCGGCACGGTCACCATCCACCCCGACGCCAAGACCGGCGCGCACCACCATGGCCACCTGGAGAGCGTGATCTACGTGGTGCGCGGCCGTGCGCGCATGCGCTGGGGCGAGCGGCTGGAGTTCACGGCCGAGGCCGGGCCCGGCGACTTCATCTACGTGCCGCCCTACGTGCCGCACCAGGAGATCAACGCCAGCGAAACCGAGCCGCTGGAGTGCGTGCTGTGCCGCAGCGACGGCGAGGCGGTGGCGGTGAACCTGGACATCGCGCCGGTGGAGAAGCCGGACACGGTGCTGTGGGTGGACCCGACCCACCCCCACGGCGGGGTCTGATCGCGCGGCCGATCAGCCCCGCTAATGGCCGATGGGATCGCTGCCGCGGCCTGCCGCGGCGCAGCAATCGATCCCACAATCCCGCCACACGAAATCGCGGGAGGGCGGGCATGAAAGTTCTGGTGTTGGGCAGCGGCGTGATCGGCACGACGGCCGCCTTCTATCTGGCCCGCGAGGGGCACGAGGTCACCGTCGTCGACCGCCAGCCGGCCCCGGCCATGGAGACCAGCTTCGCCAACGCCGGCGAGGTCTCGCCCGGCTACTCGGCTCCCTGGGCCGGGCCGGGCGTGCCGGCCAAGGCCGTCAAGTGGCTCCTGATGCACCACAGCCCGCTGGTCATCCAGCCGCTGCTGAGCCCGGACATGTGGCGCTGGGGCGCCGCCATGCTGCGCAACTGCACGGCCGAGCGCTACCGCGTGAACAAGGCGCGCATGGTGCGCGTGGCCGAGTACAGCCGCGACTGCCTGCAGGCGCTGCGGGCCGAGACCGGCATCGCCTACGACGAGCGCAGCCAGGGCACCCTGCAGCTGTTCCGCGAGCAGAAGCAGCTCGACGGCACGGCCGGCGACATCGAGGTGCTCAAGCAGTACGGCGTGCCCTACGAGGTGCTGGACATGGACGGCTGCGTGCGCCACGAACCCGCGCTGCAGGGCGTGCGCCAGAAGTTCGTCGGTGGCATGCGGCTGCCGGGCGACGAGACCGGCGACTGCTTCCTCTTCACGCAGCGCCTGGCCAGGCTCGCCGAGGGGCTGGGCGTGCGGTTCCGCCAGGGCGTCCACGTCCAGGGCATCGACCAGGCCGGTGGCGACATCGCGGGCGTGCGCACCGATGCCGGCCTGCTGCAGGCCGACCGCTACCTCGTCGCGCTGGGCAGCTACTCGCCGCTGCTGCTGCATCCACTGGGCCTGCGGCTGCCGGTCTACCCGGTCAAGGGCTACTCGCTGACGCTGCCCGTCACGGACGCCAGCGGCGCGCCCGAATCCACGGTCATGGACGAGACGCACAAGGTCGCCGTCACACGGCTGGGCGACCGCATCCGCGTGGGCGGCACGGCCGAACTGGGCGGCTTCGACCTGAGCCTGAAGCCTGTGCGCCGGCGCACGCTGGACCATGTGGTCAGCGACCTGTTCCCGCGCGGCGGCGACCTGTCGCAGGCCAAGTTCTGGTGCGGCCTGCGGCCCATGACGCCGGACGGCACGCCCATCCTGGGGCCGACGCGCTACCCGAAGCTGTGGCTGTCGACGGGCCACGGCACGCTGGGCTGGACCATGGCGGCCGGCACGGGCCGGCTCATGGCCGACTGGATCGCGGGGCGCCAACCGCCCATCGACACCGGAGGCCTGAGCCTGAGTCGTTACGCCTAGCGTCAAAGTATCTATTCACAGCGAGATAAAATCCATTGATTTCATGTTAGATTGATTGGAATTTATCTATTCAATCTGAAATTCAATGGCATCCGGCGACGCGCTGTCCGACCAGATCGTCGCCTGGCTGCGCGGCCACGGCAGCGTGGCCACCAGTGCCGAGTTGCAGCGCGCGCTGGGCGTGAGCCAGCCCACCATGTCGCGCGCGCTGGCGCCGTTGGTGCAGGCCGGCACAGTGCGCAAGGTCGGCGCCGCGCGCTCGCAGCGCTACGTGCTGCCGCGCGAGGTGGCCGGCGTGGGCCGCGAGGTGCCCATCATGCGCATCGATGCCCAGGGGCGGCCGTCGCCGTTCGCGCGCATGCTGCCGCTGGAGGGCGGCGCGTTCTGGATCGACGAGGCCGATGGCGTGCACGCACGGCATGACGGCCTGCCCTGGTTCCTGGACGACATGCGGCCGCAGGGCTTCATGGGCCGTACCTTCGCCCATGCGCACCCCGAGCTGCAGTTGGGCAACGACCCGCGCCATTGGAACGACGACGACGTGCTGCGTGCGCTGGCGCTGTTCGGCGACGACCTGCCGGGCAACCTGGTCGTGGGCGAGGCCGCGTTCCAGCGCTTCCATATGCTGGCCGGGCGCGCCTCGCGCGTGGATTCGGCCGCGGAGTACCCGCGCCTGGCGGACCAGGCCATCCAGGGCACGCACCCGGGCTCGTCGGCTGGCGGCGAGCAGCCCAAGTTCTGTACCTTGAACGCGGGCCGGCCGGTGCTCGTGAAGTTCTCGCCGGCGGACGACACGCCCGTGGCCCAGCGCCTGCGCGACCTTCTGGTCTGCGAGCACCTGGCGCTGCACACCCTGGCCGGCGCCGGCATCGCCGCGGCGCGCACGCAGGTCTTTCGCGCGGGCGGCCGCGTATTCATGGAGTCCGAGCGCTTCGACCGCGCGGTGCCTGCGGGCGCTGGCGGGCGGGTCGGTCGCATCGGCATGGTGTCGCTGCAGGTCTACGACGCAGAATACGTGGGCGAGATGGACAACTGGGCCGCCACCGCGCGGCGCATGGCGGCGCGCCACCTGCTGCGTGCCGCCGATGCCGACACGCTGTGTCTGCTGGAGGCCTACGGCGTGCTGATCGCCAACACCGACCGGCACTACGGCAACATCTCGCTGCTGATCGACGCGCGCGGCGACTGGGCGCTGGCCCCGGCCTACGACATGCTGCCCATGCTGTACGCGCCGGTGGGCAACGAGCTGGTCGCGCGCGATTTCACGGCGCGGCCCATGCAGCCCACCGCTGCCACGCTGCCGCGCTGGGGCGAGGCCAGGGCCCTGGCCTTGGCGTTCTGGCAGGCGGCGGCGGTGGACGAGCGCGTGTCCGAAGGCTTCCGGGCCATCGCCGCGGGCAACGCACGGCACCTGGCGCAGTTGCCGGCCTGACCTGGCCCGGCCTGGCCGATGGCTCCCGGCACCTCGTCCAGCCGCTCGAGCGGCAGGCCGTGCGGCTCGATCACGTCGTTCACGGCCACACTCTTAAGGAGCCGTCGCCGGTCCGCTGGTCGTGTTGACGGCCTCGCCAGCGGCCTGCGCCGCCTGGAAGCGCATGAGCAGCGCGTGCAGCATCTCGGTCGACAGGCCGTGGACCACCAGCCGGTGCCCGGCGCGCAGCGTAGAGAGCGGCACCAGCGGGTGCTTGTTGTTGACCAGCACCAGGTGCTCGGGCGCGGCCAGCAGCGTGGCGCAGTAGATGCCGACGGTCTCGTCCAGCTGCAGCGAGTTGGCGGCGCGCCAGAAGTCGTTGTCGGTCAGCAGCAACTGGTAGAGCGGGGTGAACAGCTCGATCGCGCTCTGCAGGTCCAGGAAGTTCAGCCGGCCGCGCGGCATGTCCTCGAGCCTGAGGCCCGGGTCGCGCAGCATGCCGAGGTCCAGGTGTTCGGGCTTGCGCAGCTCCAGCCCCTGGTCGCGCAACGCCTGGTTCAACCGGATCACGAAGTTGAACAGGTTCAGGTCGTGCTTCAAGAACAGGTGGTTGCGCAGCGCGTCGATGTCGGCCGGCTCCAGGGGGCTGGTGGCCACGGGCGCGGGCGAGTTGCGGCCGATGAAGCTGAGCACCTGCGAGCCCAGGTGGAAGTGCCGCAGGATCAGCCAGTTCGCCTCGGGCGACACGAAGCGCTTGAGCCCCCAGACCAGCAGCCCGTGCAGCGCGCCCGAATGCGACCAGTTGCGCGGGAAGAACACCTTGAGCACCTGCAGCAGCACGATGCAGGTGCGTGCCAGCGGGCGCAGGAAGGGCAGCAGGTACTGGCGCGAGGCCGAGCTGGAGTCCGCCAGCCAGGCCGTCTTCACGTCGTCGGGCAGCGGTGTGCTCTGGTCCAGCCACAGCGCCAGCCAAGGGCTGGGGTCGCGGTCGTCGTGGGCGCGCGCGAGGAAGTCCGGCAGGGGCTTCTTGCTCATGGTGCAGTCCGACCTTCGGTCACGTGCTGGAACTGCATCAGGTACAGCGCCGCCGTGTGGCGCGCCGTTGAGACGATCTGCTGCGCGGCGCGGCCATCCTCGTCCAGCGCCATGACCATCTCGACCGCCATGAGCCAGCGTGCGAGGTGGTTCTCGTCGTTGTGGCCGTGGTATTCGAGGAAGCGGAAGGCATCGGGCGGCAGGGGCAGGCCGGCCCTCAGCAGCGGCAGCAAGGCCGGCACGATGCGCTGGCCCGTGCCCTCGATGATGTAGATCGCGCCCAGCAGGCCGAACGGGTCGGGCGTGGCGGCCAGCCGGTGCAGGTAGGCGTTGAGCGCCTCGCCGCCCGGGTTGCGGCGCAGCGCATCGATGTCGGCGATGGTGCCGCCCGCCCGGCGGTAGTTGTCGAACAGGATGCGGAAGTCGTTCTGCTCCTCGCCCGCATGCAGGCCGATCAACGATGCCAGGCCCTGGTAGGGCGCGCTCAGCGAGGCCGCGCCCTCGCGCATCCACAGGCTGCCTTCGCGCACCTGGGGAACCCAGTGCTCCATCCAGTGGAGGTAGTCGGCAACGCCGAAACGCCTGTCGCGGATCTGCCGCACGAGCGGCGTGCGCCACACGTCGGAGCGGTAGCCGTGCCAGATGGACGCCAGCTCGGTCAGCAGGTCGCGCAGCGGCGCCGGGGCGGTCGCCGGGTCGTGCGGCTGGGCGATGCTGGCCTCGTCCGGCGCCGCCACGCGCGCAGGCGGGCGCGCTGGCACCGGGGCATCGGCTTGCTGCACCTCCAGCAGCATGTAGGCCGCCATGAAGCGGCCCGACTCGGGCACGTAGCAGAACAGCTGCTGGCCGGCCTTGAGTTCGCGCGTCTGCAGGAACTCGGCCAGCATCACGAGGATGGAGGCCGCGCCCGTGTTGCCGCGCCAGGCCAGGTTGCTGTACCAGCGCTCGCGCGGGATCGCCAGGCCCGCCTTGTCCATGAGGTCTTCGACGACGGGGATGAACTTCTCCGACGAGTAGTGGCACAGGAAGTGGTCGACCTTGGATGGGTCGAGCCAGCCGCCGTGCACGAGCTGCGCGTACTCGTGGATGCCGATGTCGAACAGGTGCGGCAGCAGCCGGATGTCCTGGCGCAGCGAGAGCGCGCCGGCCGCCTCGGCATCGGTCCAGGAGTCGAAATCCAGGTGGCCGCGCGCGCGGTCTTCGGTCAGGCCCAGCTGCATGCAGACCGGGTAGTCGCCCGAGAACGCGCGCTGGTGGACCCACTTGAGCTGCAGCCGCAGGCCGGGCGCCTGGGGCAGGGCGGCCTGGCTGTCGGAGAGCAGCAGCGCGCCGGCGCCGTCGGACAGCATCCAGCGCAGGAAGTGCGCGTCGAAGTCGGTCTCGTAGCCGCGCGCCGCGAAGCGCGAACGCTTGAACAGCCGCGAGGGCATCTCGGCCGCCACCGCGAGCGCGGCGCGGTGCGCGCCCAGTTGCACGCCCTGCGCGGCGGCCTGGATGGCCGACACACCGGCCGCGCAGATGCCGTGCACCGACAGCGTCTCCATGGGCGGCGCGGCAAGCTCGCCCTGCACCATGTTGGCGAAGCCCGGCATCAGCGTGTCGCCGCCCGAACTGCCGGTGGCCAGCAGCGAGACGTCGGAAAGCGTGCTGCCTGCGCGCTGCAGGCAGTCGCGCACGGCGTGGGCCGCCATCTGGGCGTTGCTGAAGACGGTGCGGCCCTCGGTGTCGATCGCGTAGTAGCGCTGCTGGATGCCGTTCTCCGCCAGGATGCGGCGCTGGATGCGCGAGGACATGCGGTTGAGCGGCGCGATGTAGGCGTCCATCTGCGCATTGGCCACGGGCTCGCCGGGCATGAAGTAGCCGGCGCTCTGGACGAAGACGCGGTCGAAGGTGACGGGCATGTTATGGGTCAGTTGTTGTGGGCCGGCATCAGCGAGCGGCTGCGGTAGCGCGGCAGCAGGCTGCCGAGCACGAAGACGCGCAGCATATAGGGCACGAGCCCGCCTTCGTTCAGGGCCGGGTGCACGCGCGCGCGGTAGTGCGCATGGTGCAGGCCGCGCAGGGCCGACCAGTGCGCATGCGGGTGTTCGTGGTGGGCCGTGTGCAGGCCGATGTTGAACAGCAGCGGGTTGAGCCAGCCCTCGAAGTTGCGCGCGTAGTTGAGCTGGCCCTGAGGCTGGCGCCCGGCCGCGCTGCCGTCGGCATGGGCGTGCTGCAGGTAGTTGGTGGCCAGCAGCCAGTGCAGGCCGTGCAGCTGCGGCAGGATCACGAACAGCAGCGCCTTTTTCCAGTCCAGCGCCAGCAGCAGCGCCCAGGACCCCAGCCACACGGCGTACTGCGCCATGCAGTAGCGGAAGGCGCCTGGCTGGTGGCGGTGGAGCCTGGCCAGCCAGCGCAGGAACAGCGGGTACAGCACCCAGGCCGCCTGCAGCGGGTGCAGCAGGTAGCCCAGCAGGTGGTTGGTGTCGCCGCCGAAGCGGTAGGTGCGCGCCACGTCTTCGGGGCCATGCCGGTGGCGGTGGTGGTTGGCCACATGGGCAGGCCAGAACACGAAGCTCGGGTGGCCTTGCAGCAGCGTGATCCAGAGGTCGGTGGCGCGGTTGGTGCGGCGCCCGCGCCACATGCGCAGGTGCGTGTGGTTGTGGTGGATCACGCCGATGCCCAGCGTGAGGAACAGCATCAGCGCGTAGAGCAGGGCGTTGAAGCCGTGCACCCACTGCCAGGCGGCCAGGGCCGGCAGTGCGGCCAGGTAGAGCAGGCTCTGCCAGTCGCTGCGGTGGCGCAGCCGCGGCAGCAACTCAGCCCTGCTGCGCACGCCGCTCCTGCCTGCGCCGCCAGGCAGCGATCTGCGGATCGGCCGCATCGGCCGGCAGCCGCGTACGGAACAACCGATCCATGAATGTGAACTGAAAACCGTAGTTGCCCGCATGCGCCGCATGGTGCAGGTGGTGGCGCCGGCTGGCCGCGAACCAGTGGCCGTACGACACGCCCGTGAAGAAGTCGTAGTTGGCGTGGCCGATGTTGTTGAGCACCAGGCTGAACACCGGCACCGAGGCCAGCGCCCAGAAGCTGAAGTCGTGCAGCACCATGGGCAGCAGGATCACGTTGCCCAGCATGGCCGCCTCCACCGGGTGGAAGCTGTAGGTGGACCACGGCGTGCTGACCATGGAGCGGTGGTGCGGGCCATGGAAGCGCTTGAGCCAGCGCGTGTGCAGCAGCCGGTGGTTGATCCAGAAGTGGACGTCGTTCCAGACCACGAGCACCAGGATCTCCAGCGCGATGCGCCAGCCGCTGGGGTCGACCGCGAAGCGGGCCCAGCCCAGCTGCAATAGGCCCCAGGGGAAGACCATGCCCAGCCCGAAGATCAGCACCGAGGCGCCCGACTGCAGCAGTTCGCGCCGCAGTTGCTCGGACGTGACCGGCCGCGGGTCGAGCACGCGGCCGATGCCCAGCGCGGGCAGCAGATGCCGCGTGAGCAGCCAGTTCAGCGCGCCGAACACGAGGTAGATGCCGCCGAAGAACAGCAGGCCCCAGGCCATGACGGCCGGCATCGACAGGGATTGGAAGGCTTGGCCCATGGTGGTGCGGGCCGAAGGATAGCCCAGCGCCTGGCCCGCCGGCGCTCAGAGCGTGCCCAGCACCTCGTCCAGCCGCTCGACCAGCAGGTCCGCATGCTCGCGCTGGAACACCAGCGGCGGGCGGATCTTGAGCACGTTGGCGTCCGGCCCGGTCGCGCTCAGCAACACCTGGCGCTGGCGCAGGCCGTTGACGACCTTGGCCGCCTGGGCCGTGGCCGGCGCGCGCGTGGTGCGGTCGGCCACGAGTTCCAGGCCCACGAACAGGCCGGCGCCGCGTGCCTCGCCGACGATGGCATGGCGCTGGCCCAGCGCTGCCAGTTTCTCGCGCAGGTAGTTGCCCACGTGGAGCGCGTTGGCCTGCAGGCCGTTCTGCTGGATCACGTCGAGCACGGCCGAGGCCGCGGCCATCGAGACCGGGTTGCCGCCGAAGGTGTTGAAGTAGCGGCTGGCCTGGCCGAAAGCCTTCATGACCTCGGGCCGCACGGTGAGGCCGGCCACCGGGTGGCCGTTGCCCATGGGCTTGCCCATGGTCACCATGTCGGGCACCACGCCGTGGCGCTCAAAGCCCCAGAAGGCCTCGCCCGTGCGGCCGAAGCCCGGCTGCACCTCGTCGGCGATGAAGACGCCGCCGGCCGCGTGGATGGCCTCCACGGCCTCGCGCAGAAAGCCCGCCGGCGCCGTGAACACGCCGTCGCTCGAGAACACGGTGTCCACGAGCAGCGCGGCGGGCTTCAGGCCATGCGCCTGCAGGTCGGCGATGGCCGCGCGCACGCCATCGGCGAAACGCTTGCCGGTCTCGGCATCGCCGCCCGTGGGTGCATCCACCAGCCGCACGTTGTCGCCGATGCGCACGTACTGCCCCAGCGAGGGCGAGGCGCAGGCGATGGCCGCCGTCACGCCGTGGTAGGCGAAGCGCGTCACGATGAGGCCGGTGCCGCCCGTGTGCGCCGTGGCGATGCGCATGGCCAGGTCGTTGGCCTCGCTGCCCGTGCAGGTGAAGGTGGCGTGGCCGAGTTCGGGGGGCATGGTGGCCAGCAGGCGCTCGGCGTAGTCGAGGATGCCCTCGTGCAGGTAGCGCGTATGGGTGTTGAGCACGGAGGCCTGGCGCGCGATGGCCTCCACCACCTCGGGCCGCGCATGGCCCAGCGGCACCACGTTGTTGTAGGCGTCCAGCCAGGGCGTGCCGGCCTGGTCGTAGAGCCACACGCCTTCGCCGCGTACGGGATGGAAGGGTTCCTCGTAGAACAGCCGGTAGGCCGGGCCCAGCAGGCGCGCGCGGCGCGCGAGCATGTCGGCGGTGGAGGTCTCAGGCATGGGTGGTCTCCTGGATGCGGCAGGCGGCGTGGATGGCGTCCTGCACCTGTTCGGGCGTCAGGTCGGCGCAGGCCTGCAGCCTGGCCCACGACACCGCGTTGTTGCGCATCAGATAGGCTGCGTTGTCCGGTTGGCGGGCAGCGCGCCAGCCGCTGATCGCCACCACCATGGACAGGCGTGCGCGCACGAGGTCGAGCAGCGCCAGGGTCTCGGCATCGGCCAGCGGCGACACCGCGTGGTAGTCGGCCGCGAACCGCGCGATGGTGGCCAGCGCGTCGCCTTGCTCGTCGATGTGGTACGAGGCCGCGACGGCCAGGTCGTCCACGAGCGGCGCGTGCACCATGTCGCCGAAGTCCAGGATGCCGGAGACACGGGCAGGATCGGCCGGGTCGACCAGCAGGTTGTAGAGGTTGAAGTCGTTGTGGATGGGCTGGCGGCGCAGATCGGCCAGCCTTGGCTTGGTGCGCTGCGCGAAGCCGTCGAGTGCGGCCTCGGCCAGCGCGCGGCGGGCCGGGTCGGCCACGTGCACGAGCAGCGGGCGCACGCGGTCGGCGCGCTGGATGTCCCAGGGCAGTTCGCGCGCAGAGGCAGGGTGCTCCAGGCTGGCCAGCGCGCTGTCGAGCCGGGCCAGCATGCGCGCCACGCTGCTGCGCTGCGCGGCCGAGCGCGGCGCCTGCGGCATGGGCAGGCCTTCGAGGTAGATGAAGACCCGGGCCACGCGCGTGCGGCCTTCGGCATCTTCGATCTGCACCGAGGGCGCGCCTTGCAGGTCGGGCAGCAGGCGCTGCACGGGCAGGGCGGAATCGGTGCGCGCGACGTGCAATAGCGCCTGGGTCTGGAAGTCCGCCACGAGTGGGTCTTCGTCGGGGTGCGAAAGCTTGAGCATGCAGCGCGCGCCACCGCCGGCCGGTTCCAGCAGGAAGTTGGCGTCGCGCTCGCCGGTGAGGGGCTTGAGCCGGCCTTGCATGCCGTAGAGGCGCTGTAGTTGGTCGGCTGCCCAAGCGGTGGCGACCGGGGCCGGCGGGGCGGTCAGCACTGCGGCTTCCGGCAGGGCTGCGCGGATGGCGGCGTCGAGGTCTTCGGTGCTCATGTCGTTGCCTTGTTTTCGGTGCGCGAGCGTTGTGGCCCAAACGGCAGGCGGCGCAGACACGCGTTCTCCGGGGCACGCTCGCGCCGACCGGTGGCTGTTGAAGGGGGTTGTGCTCGCTCGCCAACGGCGTGCCTCGCCAGCCATCTCTGGGCCGCGAATGGCCCCTGCGCCCGCATGTCAGCACCACCTGCCTCACGTCGTGCGCATGCGAAGGCGCGCGAGCGGTGCGCGCCTGGTGAGCAGCTGTGGCCGAGGGCGGTGGCAGTGGGCGTGCGGGCGCAGGTCCCATTCGCGATGGCGAGATACCGATCTGGCGCGCCAGCGGTGTTCGAGGGCGTGCTTCCCGCAAGCCATTGCCGGTTTCCGCGAGCGTGGGCCGGAGAACGCATGCACGCTGCCGCTGCCTGGGCGCTGCTGTCGATCCCCGCTGCGCAGGGCCCCTCGCCAGGTGCGCTCATGCCGCCACCTCCGTGCCGCCGTGCGTGGCAACGAGGTCGCGCTGCCGGTGGCTGGCGGCACGCGCGCTGCTGTCGATCCCCGCTGCGCGGGGCCCCTCGCCAGGTGCGCTCATGCCGCCCCCTCGAACCCACCCAGCGCGCTTGCCAGGTTGGGCCCCAGGTCTTCCGACAGGTAGCCGCCTTCCTGCACCAGCACGGTGGGCAGGCCCAGGCGCGCGACCTCGCCCAGGATGCGCCCGAAGCCCGCCGTGCTGACGGCCAGCATCTGGTAGGGGTCGTGCTCGTGGGCGTCCAGGCCCAGGGCCACGACCAGCGCGCCCGGCGCGTAGGCGCGGATGGTGGACAGGGCCGTGTCCAGGGCGGCCAGGAAGCCCTCGTCCTGCGTGCCGCGCGCCAGTGGCAGGTTGAGGTTGTAGCCCAGGCCTTCGCCTTCGCCGGTCTCGTGGGCATGGCCCGTGAAGAAGGGCGTGCAGAAGTGGGGGTCGCCGTGCAGCGAGACCGTCAGCACGTCCTTGCGGCGCCAGAAGATGCCCTGCGTGCCGTTGCCGTGGTGCACGTCGATGTCCAGGATCGCCACGCGGTCGTGCTTGCGGCGCAGGTGCTGGGCCGCGATGGCCGCGTTGTTGAGGTAGGTGAAGCCGTTGGCGCGGTCGGCGTAGGCGTGGTGGCCAGGCGGGCGGCACAGCGCGTAGGCGGCGCGTTCGCCGTCCAGCACCAGCTGGGCCGCGTGCGTGGCCACGTGGGCCGACCAGGTCGCGGCATGCCAGGTGTGGCGGCCGATGGAGCAGGCCATGTCGCCCATGTGGTAGCCGGCCTGGCCGACCAGGCTGTCGGGGTAGGTGAAGGGCTGGCCCGGGAACGGGTGCACGTTGGGCATCACCTCTTCGGAGGCGCCTTCGAGCTGCTGCCAGCGCTCCCACGCAGTCTCCAGGAAGCGCAGGTACTGCGGCGTGTGGATGGCGGCGCGCGGGCCGGGGCCGTGGTCCTCGGGCGAGATGACTTCGTGGCCCTGGGCGCGCGCGGCGTTCAGCAGCAGCGTGCCGCGTTCGGGTTGCTCGTTGCTGCGCTTCATGCGGCCGCGCACGATGAACTGCTGCGGGTCGTGGCCGGTGTGCTGGTCGCTGTAGATGACTTTCATGGAGGTCTTTCAGTATTGGGGTTCGACGGTCCAGCTGATGGGGATCTCGGCCACGCTGGCCGAGGCGGGCAGTTCGAGCGCCATGCGCGCGATGCGCGCGATGTCTTCGGGCCGCGTGGCCTGCTGCTGCTGTTCGAGCGGCAGGCCGGCCACCATGTCGGTGGCGACGAAGCCAGGGCACAGCGCCGTGCAGCGTACGCGCGCTTCGGCGCCGCAATGGCGGATGCCATGGGCCAGCGAGAGCACGGCCGCCTTGCTCAACGCGTAGAGCGAGGCGTCGGCATTGCGCACGCGCTTGCCTGCCAGCGAGGCCATCACCAGCACCTTGCCTTCGCGTGCCGCCAGCAGATGTGGCCAGGCCTTGCGCGTCAGGCGCAGCGGCGACTTGACGTTGACCTCCAGCAGCCGGTCGACCTCGTCGTCGTCCGCCGCGACGACAGAGCGGGTGCTGAGGATCCCTGCGTTGTGCACGAGCGCGTCGATGCCGCCGAAGTCGCGCACGGTGGCGGCCACCCAGTCGGTCTCGCTCTGCTTGTCTTCGGCGTCGAAGCGGTAGACGCGCAGCTGGTTGGCGCTGTAGCCGGCATAGGCGTCGGTGGCGCTGCGCGCGCCCACGCTCACGCGCCAGCCGTGGGCCAGCAGTTCGCGGGCGATGGCCAGGCCGATGCCGCGGGTGCCACCGCTGACCATGGCGATGGGGGCGTGTTCGTGCGCTCGGCCAATGTTTGTGGTGGGACCGCGCATCTCAGTTCTTGAACAGGCCGCTGGCATGCGCCTTCGCATCCTCGAGGTGGAAGCGCAGCGCGTGCTGCACGGCGTCCACATCCCGTTTGGCCAGCGCATGGGCAATCGGCCGGTGCGTCTCCGCCAGCGCCTTGAGGTCGCCATAGCTGTCCTCGCTCAGCGCGAGGAACATGCGCACCTCGGTCTGCATGTTGTCGAACAGGCGGTGCAGGTAGTGGTTGCCCGACAGCGCGCTGATGGCGAAGTGGAAGTCCAGGTCCAGCGCCACGCGTTCGTTGGAGGCCAGGATCTCGGCACGGGCCACCATGTCGTCCACGCGTGCCTCCATCTGCGCCAGTTCGGCATCGCTGGCGTGCTGGCAGGCCAGCGCGGCGCCCAGCAGTTCGAGCTGGATGCGCACCTCGTAGAGATCGTTCACCTGCTTGGACGAGACCGTGCGCACCGCGAAGCCGTGGCGCGGGCGCGAGACCAGCAGGCCCAGGCTTTCGAGGCGGCGCGCGGCTTCGCGCACGGGTGCGCGGCTCACGCCCATCTGGCGCGCGAGTTCGGCCTCGACGATGCGGTCGCCGGGCGCGATGCGGCCCGACAGGATGGCCTCCTGCAGCTGCGCCTCGACCACGCCGACCAGGTCGGGCACCTGGATCGACGAGAAGGCGGGCGGTGCGGCGGCCTCGAGCCGGCTGGATGTCATGGTGTGCTCCCTTTGTCTCTTGCTGTGTCTGTCTGGATCATGCGGGCCGGCGTGCCCTGGCGAGGTACACCCCGGCAATGGCGATCAGCGCCATGCCCACCAGCGCCAGGGCGTCGGGCGGGCGCTGGAACCACAGCGTGCTGATCAGCACGGCCAGCAGCAGCTGGACGTAGTTGAGCGGTGCCAGCGTGGCCGCGCCGACGCGGCGGAACGCGGCCAGCAGCAGCAGCTGGGCGCTGCCGCTCACGGCGCCGCCCGCGACCAGCAGCGCCATCTCGGGCCAGGGCGGCAGCGTGACATGCGGCATGAACAGCACCGGGATGTTGGTCACGACCAGGCAGGCCAGCGCCATGTGCGCGAACTGCACGGGCCCGGGCACCAGGCCCGAGAGCCGGCGCGTGAGCACCTGGAACACCGCATAGCAGACGGCCGACACGGCCATCAGCAGGGTGCCCACCAGCGGCAGGCTGCCGCCCGGTCGCACGATGCACAGCATGCCCGCGAAGCCCAGCAGCACGGCCGTCCACTGCGCGCGGCCCACGCGTTCGCCCAGCAGCCAGGGCGACAGCGCCACCATGATCAGCGGCGCCGTGAAGTAGATGGCCGTGGCCTCGGCCAGCGGCATGGTGACCAGCGCCGTCATGAAGCAGGTGGCCACGATGGCCAGCGACACGCTGCGCGCCGTCAGCAACTTCTGGTGCGGCTGGCGCCACAGGCGGAGGTCGCCATGGCGCAGCAGCAGCACGAGGGCCAGCGTGCCGATGGCGGTGTAGCGCCCCAGGTTGACGACGGCCGGCGCGTAGTGCGCCACCATCTGCTTGGCAAACGCGTCGTAGGCCGCGAACAGCACCAGCGCGCCCAGGAACAGCGCGATGCCGGTGGCGGCGCTGTCGCTGCGCGGCAGCGGGGCCGTGGCCTGGGCCGTGCTCACCGGGGCGCCTTCGGCTGCGCCTGCGGCGCGCGGCTCTTTGGGCGGCCGGGCGAGGCGCATGCCGCCGATGCCGTCATGCCTGCAGGCCTTCGAGGAAGGCGTCCAGCGCCGCGCCGATGGCGTCCACCATGTAGCCGCCTTCCTGCACCACCACGGTGGGCAGGCCCAGCGCACGCACGCGCGCACCAGCCAGGCGGAAGGCCTCCATGTCGAACTGCAGCACGCTGATGGGATCGTCCTTGTAGGTGTCGAAGCCCAGCGGCAGCACCAGCGCCTGGGGCTGGAAGCGCTCGATGGCGGCCACGGCCTGGTCCAGCGCCTGGGCGAACGCGGCGTTGCCGCTGCCGTGGGGCAGCGGCAGGTTGAGGTTGCAGCCCTCGCCTTCGCCGGTGCCGCGCTCGTGCGCGTAGCCCGTGTACCAGGGGTAGTAGTTGGAGGGATCGGCGTGCGTGGAGATGGTCAGCACGTCGCCGCGGCCGTAGAAGATCTGCTGCGTGCCGTCGCCGTGGTGGGCGTCGATGTCGAGCACGGCCACGCGGGCATGCGTCTGGCGCAGCGTAGCGGCTGCGATGGCGCTGTTGTTCACATAGCAGAAGCCGGCCGCGCGGGCGCGCTGGGCGTGGTGGCCGGAGGGCCGGCACAGGGCATAGGCCACGCCGCCCGCGCCCTGCACCGTCTGGGCCGCGGCCAGTGCGGCATGGGCCGAGCGCAGCACCGAACGCCAGGTGTTCGGGCCGATGGGGCAGGACAGGTCGCCCACGTACCAGCCGGTCTGCGCGAGCATGGCAGGCGAGGGGCACGCGCCCTCGCGCGGACCGTGCGGCGACATGTTGGGCAGCACCTCGATGCCGGGCTCCAGGCCGAACGACGCGATCTTCTGCCAGCGCTCGAACGCCGTCTCCAGGTAGTCCAGGTAGTCGGTGGCGTGGACGAGCTCCAGCGCCTGGCGGCCGGCCTCGGGTGGCGCGGTGACGGTGATGCCGCGCGTGGCCAAGGTGCCCATCAGCGCCTCGGCGCGCGTGGGCAGGTCGGCAGGCTTGCAGATGCGGCCCACGCGCATGTATTGCTGCGGGTCGTGCAGCAGCTGGTCGTCGGAGAAGAAGGCTTGCATGGTCATGCCTCCATTTCGGCGTCGAAGCGGTCCATGGCGCGCGTGAAGCGTGCGAACAGGTCGTCGAGCTCGGCCGCCGTGATGATGAGCGGCGGGCACAGGCCGATGCTGTCGCCCATGGCCCGCACGATCAGGCCCTGCTCCAGTGCCAGCGCGGCGAAGCGGTAGCCTGCCTTGCGGTCGGCCGGGAAGGGCTGGCGCAAAGCCTTGTCGGCCATGAGCTCGATGGCGCCGATCAAGCCCACGCCGCGCACGTTGCCGACCCAGCGGCGCTCGGCGAAGGCGCGCAGGCCGGCCTGGAACGCGGGCGCCAGCGCGCGCACGTGGTCGATGATCTTCTCGTCCTCGTAGACCTGCAGCGTCTCCAGCGCCACGGCGCAGGCCACCGGGTGGCCCGAGTAGGTGTAGCCGTGGCCGAAGCTGCCCAGCTTGCCGCTGTGGGCGGCGATGGCGCTGTGCACCTTGTCGTTGACCATGACGGCCGAGATCGGCACGTAGCCCGACGACAGCGCCTTGGCGCAGCACAGGATGTCGGGCTGGATGCCGAGCGTTGTCGAGCCGAACATGTTGCCGGTGCGGCCGAAGCCGCAGATCACCTCGTCGGCGATCATGAGCACGTCGTACTTGCGCAGCACTGCCTGCACCTTCTCGAAGTAGCCGGCCGGCGGCACCAGCACGCCGCCCGCGCCCATCACGGGCTCGGCGATGAAGGCGGCCACGGTCTCCGGGCCCTCGGCCAGGATGCGTTCTTCCAGCTGCGCGGCCAGGCGGGTGGAGAAGTCCTGCTCGGTCTCGCCGTCCTGTGCGTAGCGGTAGTGGTGCGGGCAGTCCACGTGCAGGAAGCGCGCGGCGGGCGCGGTGGCGATCGGCAGGTCGAAGTCGCGGTGGTTGCCGTCCAGCCCGCCCAGGCTGGCCGCGGCCACGGTCACGCCGTGGTAGGCGTTGCGCCGCGCGATGATCTTCTTCTTCTCAGGCTTTCCGATGGCGTTGTGGTAGTACCAGACCATCTTCACCGCGCTGTCGTTGGCCTCCGAGCCCGAGTTGGCGAAGAACACGCGGGCCATGGGCACGGGCGCCAGCGCCAGCAGCTTCTCGGCCAGGTCGGCCACGGCCACGTTGGTGCGCTGGTTGAACGTGTGGTAGTAGGGCAGCGTGTCCAGCGCCTTGGCGCCGGCAGCGGCCAGGCGCTTGTTGGAGAAGCCCAGCGAGGCGCACCACAGGCCCGACATGCCCTCGACGTAGCGCTTGCCCTGGTCGTCGACGACGTGGATGCCGTCGCCACCGACGATCACGAGCGGCGGCGTCTGCGGCAGCGTGGCCAGGTTGGTGTAGGAGTGCAGGTGGGTGGCGACATCCTTGTCGCCGGTGCTCAGGTCTTTGGCCATGGGGCTCCTCTTGTGGTTGTCAGCGCAGTTGCGCCAGGTTGTCTTCGGTCTGCCGCGCGATGGCCTCGGGGCCGGTGCGCGTGGCGATGTGGGGCGTGACGGTGATGCGCGGGTGGTGCCAGAACGGGTGCGCCGGCGGCAGCGGTTCCTCGACGAAGGCGTCCAGCACGGCCGAGGCGATCTGCCCGCTCTCCAGTGCGGCGAGCAGGTCATCCTGCACGAGCTGGGCGCCGCGGCCGGCGTTGACGAGCCGCGCGCCGCGTGGCAACTGGGCGAACAGCCCGGCGTTCAGGATGTTCTGCGTGTCCTCGGTCAGCGGCAGCAGGCAGACCAGCGTGTCGCAGCCGGCCAGGAATTCGGCCCGCGCGGCGTCGCCATGGAAGGCCTCGACGCCTTCGGGCAGCCCGCTCTTGGGGCTGCGGCTCCAGCCGCGCACCGGGTAGCCGATGGCCAGCAGCGCGCGCGCTGCCGACTGGCCCAGCACGCCCAGGCCGGCGATGCCCACGCGGTGCCGGCCCGGCGGCACGACCGGCGATTCTTCCCACGCGGCACGGCGCTGGCTCTCGATGAAGCCACCCATGTGGCGCTGGCCGTGCACCACGGCCCAGGCCACGTAGGCGTTCATGCCGGCGGCCATCTCGGCGTCGACGATGCGGCGGATGGGCACGTCGGGCAGAGAAGTGTCACGCGTGATGTGGTCGGTGCCGGCGCCCACCGACTGGATCAGGCGCAGCCTGGGCATGCGGGCCAGCAGGCCGATGGGCGGGGACCAGCAGACCACGGCGTCGATGTCGGCGAGGGCGTCGAGCTCCTGCACCTCGGTGTCGATGCGGTGGAGCCTGGCCTGCGGGAAGCGCGCGCTGAACGCGGGGCGCAGGTAGTCCATGGCGATCTGGTCGGAGACGAGGGCGATGTTCAGTGGCATGGTTGGATCTTCCCGCATGGGTGTTGCGGCCCAGACGGCAGGCGGCGCAGACACGCGTTCTCCGGGGCACGCTCGCGGGCGGCGTCGGCTGCTGGAGCGCGTGGTGCACGCTCGCCGATGGCGTGGCGCGCGGGCCATCTCTGGGCCGCGAATGGCCCCTGCGCCCGCATGTCAGCACCACCTGCCTCACGGCGTGCTTGTGCGAAGGCGCGCGAGAGCAACATCAGCTGCACGCCACCGCCTCGCCAGCAGCCGCCGACAAGCGCGGCTGCGCCTCGATCAGCGTGCGCGTGTAGGCGTGCTGCGGATCCGCCAGCACCTTGGCGGTCTCGCCGTATTCGACGATCTGGCCGCGCTGCATCACCGCGATGTGGTCGCACATCTCTCCGGCCACGCGCAGGTCGTGCGTGATGAAGACCATGGCCAGCTGGAAGCGCTCGCGCACCTCGGCGAACAGCTTCAAGACCTGGGCCTGCACCGACACGTCGAGCGCGGAGACGGGCTCGTCGGCCACCAGCAGCTGCGGCTCCATGGCCAGCGCGCGGGCGATGCCGATGCGCTGGCGCTGGCCGCCCGAGAACTCGTGCGGAAAGCGGTCCAGCGCCTCGGGGCCCAGGCCCACCAGCTGCAGCAGCTCGGCCGCACGGGCCAGCGCTTTCTCCTTGGACAAGCCCTGCGCGATGGGCCCCTGCGCAATCGCCGCGCCGATGCGGTGGCGCGGGTTCAGCGAGGCGTAGGGGTCCTGGAACACCATCTGGATCTTGCCCTGCGTCTGCTGGCGGAACTGCGCGCCCGCCTGCAGCGCGCGGCCCTTGAACAGGATGCGCCCGCTGTCGAACGGCGCCAGGCCCACGATGCAACGGCCCACGGTGGACTTGCCCGAACCCGACTCGCCCACCAGGCCCAACGTCTCGCCGCGCCGCACGTCGAACGACAGGCCGCGGGCGGCCTCGACGCGGCGGCCCTTCTTGAACAGGCTGCCGCCCGTGACGTAGGTCTTGCGCAGGTCCTGCACCTGCAGCACGTGCTCCACCTCGCGTTCATCGGCGGTGGTGCGCACCTGGCCGTTCGGGATGGCGGCGATCAGCTTGCGCGTGTAGGCGTGCTGCGGGCGGGCCAGCACGGCGGCGGCCGGGCCGGCCTCGACCACCTGGCCGGTCTGCATCACCACCACCTGGTCGGCGATCTCGGAGACCACGCCGAAGTCGTGCGTGATGAACAGCACGGCCGTGCCCTTGCGCTGCTGCAGTTCGCGGATGAGCTTCAGGATCTGCGCCTGCGTGGTCACGTCGAGCGCGGTCGTGGGTTCGTCGCAGATCAGCAGGGCTGGTTCCAGCACCAGCGCGCAGGCGATCATCACGCGCTGGCGCTGGCCGCCCGACAGGCGGAAGGGGTAGCTGTCGATCAGCAGCTCGGGCTCGGGCAGGCCCACGTCGGCCAGCGCCGCGAGGATGCGCTGGCGCTTCTGGTGGGCCGACAGGCTGACGTGCGCATCGAACACCTCGGCGATCTGCTCGCCGATGCGCATGACCGGGTTCAGCGCCGTCATGGGTTCCTGGAACACCATGCCCATGCGCCGGCCGCGCAGTTCGCGCAGCTGGGCTTCGCTGAGCTGCAGCAGGTCCTGGCCGTCGAACAGGAT
Organism: Pseudorhodoferax sp. Leaf274; assembly: GCF_001422445.1. GTDB lineage: Bacteria > Pseudomonadota > Gammaproteobacteria > Burkholderiales > Burkholderiaceae_C > Pseudorhodoferax. Next base: position 16,857 of record NZ_LMNA01000010.1, on the reverse strand, counting down.
CCTGCCGGCCACGGGCTCCACATGCGGGCGGGGCAGCAGGCCCATGATGGCGTTGGCGATCATGGATTTGCCCGAGCCCGACTCGCCCACCACGCACAGCGTCTGGCCCGGCAGCAGCTGCAGCGAGGCGCCCTGCACGGCCAGTTCACGGTCGGCGCCCCGGGGCAGGCGGATGTCCAGGCCCTGGATGTCCAGCACGGGGAGTTCCATCTTTTCCATTTTCATTTGCCCCTCCCATCGGCGCGTGCGTTGAGTCCGTCGTTCAGGCCTTCGCCGACCAGGTTCAGCGCCAGCACCGTGAGCAGGATGGCCAGGCCCGGGAACACCGCCATCCACCAGGCCTGGCGCAGCACCGTGCGGGCCGAGCCGACCATGTAGCCCCAGCTCATCTGGTTCGGGTCGCCCAGGCCGAGGAAGCTCAGGGACGATTCGAGCAGGATGGCCGTGGCCACCATCAGCGAGGCCATGACCACGATGGGCGAGGCCGCGTTGGGCAGGATCTGGGTCAGGATGATGCGCGGCGTGGACTGGCCTGCGAGCTGGGCGGCCGCCACGAAATCGCGCTGGCGCAGCGTCAGGAACTCGCTGCGCACCAGGCGCGCCACGGGCGGCCAGGAGACCACCGCGATGGCCGCCACGATGGAGCCGACCGAGGGCTCGAAGATCGCCACCAGCACAATGGCCAGCGCGAAGCTCGGCACGGCCTGGAACAGCTCGGTGAAGCGCATCAGCGTGGCGTCGACCCAGCCGCCGAAGTAGCCCGCGATGGCGCCGATGGACACGCCGATCAGCAGCGAGACCACGGTGGAGACCACGCCGATCAACAGCGACACGCGCGCGCCGGCGACGATGCCCGAGAAGATGTCGCGCCCCATGGTGTCGGTGCCCAGCGGCAGGCCTTGCTCGGCCATCGGCACCGCGAACGGCATGCCGACCATGTCCCAGGGGTTGTTCTGGGCGATGAAGGGGCCCAGCGCCGTGACCAGGGCCACCAGCATCAGCACGACGAGGCCGAAGACCGCGCCCTTGTTGCGGCAGTAGCGCCGCCAGAAACTGCTTTTCATGGTGTGTTGCTCCTCAGCCGAGCTCGATGCGGGGATCGACCAGCGTGTAGACGAAGTCGGTGATCAGGTTGAACAGCACGGCCATGGCCGCGGTGAACAGGAAGCAGCCCAGCAGCAGGTTGTAGTCGCGCTGCAGCAGCGCGTCGAACATCAGCCGGCCGATGCCGGGCCAGGCAAACACGGTCTCGGTCAGCACGGCGCCGCCGATCATGCCGCCGGCCTGGATGCCGGCCAGCGTGACCACGGGCAGCAGCGCGTTGCGCAGGATGTGCTTGCGCTGGATGCGGCCCGGGTGCACGCCCTTGGCGCGCGCGGTCTTGACGAAGTCCATCTGTGCGACCTCCAGCATGGAGGCGCGCGTCATGCGGGCATAGACCGCCATGTAGAACAGTGCCAGCGTGAGGGCGGGCAGCACCAGGTGCTGGGCGATGTCGAGCACCTTGGCCATGCCGGTGAGGTCGGCGCCCACGGTGAAGAAGCCGAAGGCCGGCAGCAGGTCCAGCTGCACGGTGAACAGCAGCACGGCCATCATCGCGAGCCAGTACAGCGGCGTGGCGTAGAACACCAGCGCCACCACGGTGATCAGGCTGTCCTGCCACTTGCCGGCGTTGCGGCTGGCCAGCGCACCGAGCACGATGCCGAACAGCAGCGACAGGCCGAAGGCGGTGCCCGTGAGCAGCAGCGTGGCGGGCAGGCGCTCCAGGATCAGGTCGACCACGGGCTGCTGCTGGCGGTAGGAATAGCCCAGGTCCAGCTGCAGCACATGGCCCAGGTAGTTGGCCAGCTGCGTGGGCAGCGGCTGGTCGAGCCCGAACTGCGCGCGCAGCTGGGCCACGAACTGCGGGTCGGACGCACCGGCCTCGCCGGCCATGATGGAGACCGGGTCGCCCGGCGCGGCGCGCACCAGCATGAAGTTGGCGGTCGCGATCACCAGCAGGGCCAACAGGCCTTGCAGGATGCGCACGGACATGAACTGGAGTCGTTTCATCGCAAGCTCGGGTTCGGGCATGCGGCGGCCCGGCCCGGCCAGGCCACCGCATGCGGGGATGGGAAAGTCAGGCCAGCTTCACGCGTCCCAGGCTGTCGTTCAGGCCGATGCCCGAGCTGACGACGTTCTGGATCTTGTTGCGGTACAGCGTCGGGAAGTTGATCTCGTGCAGCCAGGCCACGGGCACCTCGTCGACCAGGATCTTCTGGGCTTCCAGGTAGATGGCCTTGCGCTTGGCCGGATCGCCCTCCTTGGCGCCGGCGGCGAACAGCTCGTCGATCTTGGCGTTGGTGTAGCCGGACACGTTGTTGAACGGCGAACCCTTGGCGATGTTGTCGCTGGTGTAGTTGCGGCCCACGCCGAGTGCCGGGTCGCCGTACTGGTAGACGTAGGTGAAGGCGAGGTCGAAGTCCCACTCGTTGCAGCGCTGGTTCCAGCCGGCCACGTCGGTGGCGACCATCTCGATCTTGACGCCGGCCTGCGTGAGGTTCTGGCGCACGATCTCGGCCTGGCGCTGCCAGGACTCGCCGTAGGGCAGGGGCAGCAGGCGCAGCGTCTCGCCCTTGTAGCCCGATTCGGCCAGCAGCTTCTTGGCCTTGGCCAGGTCGCGCGGGTACTTGGCCACGTCGTCGCTGGCGAACGCGATGTGGCTGTTGAACGGGCCGGTGGCCGGTTTGGCGAAGCCGTACCAGGCGATCTTGGCCATGGCCTCGCGGTCGATGGCGGACCAGATGGCCTGGCGGAACTTCACGTTGTCCATCGGCTTGGTGCGGTTGTTGATCCACAGCCAGCTGTGCGGCGCGAAGAACTCCCAGCCCTTGGTGGTGACGGCGGTGCCCGGCAGCTTGGACAGCCGGCCCACGTCGAAGTACTCCACCGTGCCGCCCGGGGCGATGTCGACCTTGCCGGACTCGAAGGCGGCGGCGCGCGCCGCGGCGTCCGGGATCACATGGAAGTACACGCTCTCCACGCTGACGGCGCCGGCCTGGTGGTAGTTCTCGTTGGCCACGAGATGGATGTACGAGCCCTTGGCCCATTCCTTGAACTTGAGCGGGCCGGTGCCGATGGGCGTGGCGTTGGCTGGGTTGGTCAGGAAGTCGGTGCCTTCGTAGACGTGCTTGGGCACCATGGGCATGGTGCCGTTCTCGAAGATGCCCAGGAAGGGGCCGAACGGCTGCTTGAGCTTGAACTCCACCGTGAGCGGGTCGAGCGCCTTGATCGATTCCACATGCGCCAGGCTGGCGCGAAAGCGCGCATGCGTCTTGCGCAGGAACACGTCGCACGAGAACACCACGTCGTCGGCCGTGAAGGGCTTGCCGTCGTGCCACTTCACGTTCGGCTTGAGCTTGAAGACGTAGGTCTTGCTGTCCGGGCTCACCGTCCAGGAGGTCGCCAGCTGCGGCTGGGGCGCCAGCTTCTCGTCGTAGCGCAGCAGGCCTTCGTAGATGTTGCCGGCGATCAGCTGCGTGGGGCCGTTCTGCACGATGCCCATCATCAGGCCCGGCGGCTCGGGCTGGACCAGCACGTTGACGACGCCTTTCTTGGCCTGGGCCAGGCTGTGCAGGGGCACCCCGGCGATGGACAGGCCGAGGGCAGCGGGGACGGCTTGGATCAGGTGGCGGCGTTTCATCGGTGCAGACCTTTCGATGTGTGGGGAAGGGCGGGGAAGCAGGGAGGAGGGGAGCGATCTCAGTCGCGGAAGGACGCCGTGCTGGCCGGCTCCAGCCGCTGCAGCAGCGCGCGCCACTCGCGGGCGTAGGGGTCGGTGGGCTGGGCGGCCAGGCGGTTGGTGTCGCCGCTTTCGTACTGGCGCGCGGTCAGCTCGCAGACCTCTTCGGGCACCGGGTGGATGGCCTGGCCCGTGCTCTGGATGGCGACCTGCACGCGGCAGGCGCGCTCCAGGTTGTGCATGAGGATGAAGGCCTCGGAGATGGTGCGGCCCAGCGTGATCAGGCCGTGGTTGCGCAGGACCATCGCGCGCGAGGTGGGGCCCAGGTCGGCGACCAGGCGCTCGCGCTCTTGCAGGTTCAGCGCGATGCCCTCGAACGCGTGGTAGGTGACGCGGTTGTGGAACTGCAGCGCCCACTGGTTGCAGGGCTGCAGGCCGCCGGCCAGCGACGACACGGCCACGCCCGCCACGGTGTGGGTGTGCAGCACGCAGACGGCGTCGTGGCGGGCCGCGTGCACGGCGCTGTGGATGGTGAAGCCGGCCGGGTTCACGTCGTGATCGCCCGGCTCGACGATGTTGCCGTCGAGGTCGATCTTCACGAGCGAGGACGCCGTGATGTCGCGGAACAGCATGCCGAAGGGGTTGATCAGGAACTGGTCTTCGGTGCCGGGCACGCGCGCGGAGATGTGGGTGTAGATGCTGTCGTCCATGCCGTACAGGGCGACGAGCCGGTAGGCGGCGGCGAGGTCGTTGCGGACCTGGCGTTCGGCCGCCGACATGGCGGGTGCGCTGGCGGGCCGGCCGGCGGCAGGGGTGGCCGGGGCGATGCGTTCTGCTGTTTCCACGGGTTCTCCGGAAGTGTTGGCTGTCATCTGTCGACAGCTGACATCATGCAGATCCCGTGCCAGCAGAAATATCGGCAAATACCCGCGATTCCGGGGGCGCATGGCGCAGGTCGGGTGCGTTTGCGCACCAAGGGCGTGCGTGGCGTGCATGGCGCGCACGCTGGGCGGGCAGGGCAGCGGCCGATCCGAATGGCCGACAATCCGGCCCCGCCATCCGCACCGAGAGAGTCCGCCCGCATGTCCATCCAATGGTTTCCCGGTCACATGCATTCGACGCGCAAGGCCATCCTCGAGCGCCTGCCCGAGATCGACGTGGTGATCGAGTTGCTGGACGCGCGCCTGCCGGGCTCCAGCGCCAACCCGCTGATCGCCGAGCTGACCCAGGGCAAGCCCGCGCTCAAACTCCTGACCAAGCAGGACCTGGCCGACCCGGAGCAGACCGCGCGCTGGCTCGCCCATTACCAGGCCCAGGTCGGCACCAACGCCATCGCGCTGGATTCGGGCATGGCCGCGCCGGTGCGCGCGCTGGCCCCGGCCTGCCGGGCACTGGCGCCCAACCGCGGCGGCATGGCCAAGCCGATGCGCGTGCTGGTCTGCGGCATTCCCAACGTGGGCAAGTCCACGCTGATCAACAGCCTGCGCGGCAAGCGCGCCGCCAAGACCGGCGACGAGGCCGGCATCACCAAGACCGAGCAGCGCATCGTGCTGGAGGACGACTTCTATCTCTACGACACCCCCGGCATGCTGTGGCCGCGCATCGCCATCGCGCAGAGCGGCGAGCTGCTGGCCGCCAGCGGCGCGGTGGGCCGCAACGCCTACGACGACGAGGAGGTGGCGCTGGCCCTGCTCACGCAGATGCTGGCCCACCACCCGGACCGGCTGCGCGAGCGCTACAAGCTGGCCGACATCTCCGGCTTCAACGACGAAGCCGTGCTGGGCGAGATCGGCCGCAAGCGCGCGCCGTTGCTGGCGGGCGGTCGGCCCAACCTGCAGAAGGCCGCCGAGATCGCCATCCACGACTTCCGCAGCGGCGCCTGGGGCCGCGTGACGCTGGAGACGCTGGAGGAATTCGCCGCCTGGCGCGCGCAAGCCGAGGCGGCAGATGCGGAGCGGGCCGCCAAGCAGGCCGCGCGCAAGCAGAAGAAGCAGCCGCAGCGCGGCGCGGCCGACGCTCCGGACGCGGCGGGCGGTTAGACGCGGCGCTCAGGCGGCCTGCAGCAGCACGGCCAGGTCTGCGCCCTGGACCACGCGGACCGGCGCCTGCCTGGCGAACGCATCCGCGTTCTCGCTGAGTGCGCCGAGCGCGAGGAACACCGCGGCGTCGGCGTCCTTGGCGCGGCGCGCGGCGTCCAGTTCGCGCAGCGGCTCCACGCCTTGGCGCGCGGCCTTCCAGCGCTTGGCGCTGACCAGCGTGGTGCGCCCGCCTTTTTCCAGCACGAAGTCGGCACCGCCCGTGGTGCGCTGCACCGTGTAGCCGGCCTTGCGGTAGGCCGATTCGAGCGCGGCGGCGAATTCGTTCCACGGCATGCCCGCGGCCCGCGCCAGCTGCGCCTCGACCATCGTGGCGCTCGGCGCGCCCCACTGCCGCTTGAGCGCGATGGCGCCGATGATGGCGAACGGCACCCCGCCCAGCGCGCCGGCCAGCGCGTATTCGCGCGGCAGCAGTGCGGCGCTGACCAGCACGAAGCCGCAGGCGATCGCCAGGCTGATCCACCAGCGCGAACGCAGCAGGATCGCGAACAGCGAGTTTTCGGCCATCTTCAGTTTCATGCGGGGGCGCCTCGGGCGTGTCTGGGGTGGTGGGAAAAGGGTGGGTTTGTAGCACGCGGCGCGGCCGCCGCCGCCAGGGCGCCGGTCCATCGCGGTTGCGCAGGACGGCGGCCTGGCGAGCCGGTGGCGCGGGCTGGCGCACCCACGCTGCCACCCCGGCCGGACCCGCGCCCGGCACAACACAGTTGTGCCACATTTGCGCCGCCGGTCTCGGGCCCAATCCGGCATCCCCTCATTGGAGGTTCTGCACGCATGCCACAGTCCGTTCGTACCCACGGCCCGTTTCCCGAGCTGGCCCGCGTGCGGCCGCCCGCGACACCGCGGCGCCTGTTGCGGGCGGCTGCGGCGCTGTGGCTGGTGGCAGCGCTGGCTTCCCTGGCCGTGGCGGCGATCGACCGCTTCCAGGCCGACCGCTTCGAGCAGCAGATGCGCCCGCTGCGGCAGCTGGCCGTGGTGCGGGCCGAGCTGGCGCCCTGGCTGCAGGCGGGCAGTGCCGAGCGCAGTGCGCCGCAGGACCCGGCCGAGCGCTCCGCATGGCTGCACGCGCTGGAACGCGTGGACGTGCTGGGCCAGCGCCTGGCCGGCGCGCCGTTGGACCTGCCCAATGCGCTGGCTGAGCAGGCCCAGGCGCTCCATGCGCAGTGGGCGGGCGCCGACCTGGCCCGCTCCCCCTGGAGCGGCGAGGACGCCGGCCCCGGCCGCGCGGCCCTGGCGGCGCTGCTGGCGGAGGCCGATCGCGTGGATGCACAGGGCGAAACCCGGCTGGCGCAGCTGCGCGCGTACCAGCGGCGCAGCTATGTGCTGGCCTGGTTCGCGCTGGCCGGGCTGCTGCTGCTGGGCCTGGGCGCCGCCTGGCGCTGGGACCGGCGCTGGCGCCAGCTCGAATCGGCCTTGCGCGCGGACGCCGACGAGCACCGCCACATGCTGGACCTGCTGCCGCAGATGGTCTGGATCTGCGATGCCGACGCGCAATCCGAATACCTCAACGAACGCTGGGCCCGGTTCAGCGGCAAGCCCGTGAGCGAACTGCTCGGCTCGGGCTGGCTCGGGCTCATCCATCCGGACGACAACCCGACCGTCCTGCGCGAATGGCGGGAGCTGCAGGCCAGCGGCACCGACCGTCTGTCCGACTTCCGGCTGCGCCACGCCGACGGCAGCTACCGCTGGTGCAGCGTGCGCTTCGGCGCGGTGGGCAGCCCGGCGGGCCGGCCGACGCGCTGGTTCGGCACCAGCAGCGACGTGCACGATGCGCGCGAGGCCAGCCTGGCGGTGGCGCGCAGCGAGCAGTTCCACCGCTCGCTGCTGGCAGCGCTCAACGAGGGCGTCATCGCCTTCGATGCCGAGCACCTCGTCACCGCGGTCAACCCGGCAGCCGAGCGCCTGCTGGACCTGCGGGCCGATTCCATGCTGGGCACGCATCCGGAGCAGTGGAACCTGGTGCTGCACGACACGCAGGGCCAGCCGCTGGATCTCGAACAAGCGCCCTCCAGGCGCGTGCTGGCCGACGGCCAGGCCCGCCGCGATGTGCTGGTGGCCCGCACGGACCGCCATGGCCGGTGCCAGTGGCTGTGCGTCAACGCCGAGCCCGTGCACGGCGGCCCGGACGGTGCGGTCAGCGCCGTGGTCTGCTCGTTCACCGACGTCACCGTGCAGCGGCAGACCCAGCGCCAGGCGCTGGAGCAGCTCGAGCACGAGGTGCAGGCCCGCACGCGCGAGCTGAGCGGCATGCTGCAGGCCCGCACCGAGGCCGAACAGCGCATGCAGGACCTGAACGTGCAGCTCCAGGAGGCCGAGCGCTTCGCCCACCTGGTGGCCGACAACGTGCCGGGCCGGCTGGTCTACTGGGACAGCGGCCTGCGCTGCCGCTTCGTCAACCGCACGCAGCGGGAATGGTTCGGCGAGACCGCCGAGGGCGTGATCGGCCGCACGCTGGTCGAGGTGCGCGGCGCGGCCTTCGCCGAGCGCGTGTTGCCGCGCGTCGCGGCCGCGCTGGCCGGCGAGCCGCAGGAGTTCGAGCAGACCGAGTACAGCGTGCGCGGCGAACGCGCCGACACGCGCGTGCAGTACATCCCCGACCGGCGCGAGGGCGAGGTCAAGGGCTTCGTCGTGCTGGCCACCAACATCACGCGCGACAAGCAGGCCGAGCAGCTGCTGCGCGAACGCCACGAGCAGCTGGAGCAGGCGCGCGACCGCGCCAACGCCGCCAACCAGGCCAAGACCATCTTCCTGGCCAACATGAGCCACGAGATCCGCACGCCGCTCAACGCCATCCTCGGCTTCGCCCACCTGCTGCGCCGCGGGATCGAAGACCCGGCGCAGCAGCAGCAGCTGGTGCGCATCGTCGGCGCGGCCAGCCAGCTGCTGCAGCAGCTCAACGACATCCTGGACCTGTCGCGCATCGAGTCCGGCCAGCTGCGGCTGGACCAGGCCGACTTCTCGCTCGACGGCCTGCTCGCGCGCAGCTGCGCCGCGGTGGTGGACGCCGCGCGCGAGAAGGACATCGAACTCGTGCTGCACGCCGAGCCCGTGCCCGACCTGCTGCGCGGCGACGCCGCACGGCTGCTGCAGGCCCTGCTCAACCTGCTGTTCAACGCCGTGAAGTTCACCGAGCGCGGCGTGGTCATGCTGCGCGTGGAGCTGCTGGCGCAGGAAGGCGGCGCGCTGCTGCTGCGCTTTGCCGTGCAGGACACCGGCATCGGCATCGCCGCCGAAGACCTCTGCCGGCTGTTCACGCCGTTCGCCCAGGCCGACGGCACCAGCACCCGGCGCCACGGCGGCAGCGGCCTGGGCCTGGCGCTGACGCGCAGCATCGCCGGGCAGATGGGCGGCGAGGCAGGGGCCGAGAGCGAGCCGGGCCGTGGCAGCCGCTTCTGGTTCACGGCACGCCTGCCCATCGCCCAGGCGGTGCCGGTGCCGCAGCCCACGCCGCTGTTGGGCCTGCGCGCGCTGGTGGTGGACGACCTGCCCGAGGCGCGCGACACGGTGGCCGAGATGCTGCGCGGCCTGGGCCTGGCGGCCGACACCGCGCCCGACGGCACGCAGGCGCTGGCGCAGGCGCAGCAGGCGCTGCAGGCCGGCCGGCCCTACGACCTGCTGCTGCTGGACAGCGCCATGCCCGGCATGGACGGCCTGCAGGCCGGCACCCGCCTGGCCGCCATCGCGCCGCCGCGCGCCATGGTGCTGCTGGCCACGCACGACCGCGCCTCGCTGCACCAGCTGGCGCGCGACGCCGGCTTCGGCGCGGTGCTGGCCAAGCCCGTCACGGCCGGGCTGCTGCGCGACACCTTGCTGCGGCTGGTGGCCGACGCCGGCGCCGTCGACACCCAGGCCCGGCCCCAGACGCTGCTGGCCAGCACGGCCGGCGCGCGCGTGCTGCTGGCAGAGGACAACCTCGTCAACCAGGAGGTGGCCACGCAGCTGCTGCACGCCGCGGGCGTGCATGTGGAGGTGGCCGGCGATGGCGCGCAGGCGTTGGAGATGGTGCGCAGCCGGCCCTACGACCTGGTGCTCATGGACGTGCAGATGCCGCACCTGGACGGCCTGGAGGCGACGCGGCGCATCCGCCGCGAGCCCGCGCTGGCGCAGCTGCCCATCGTCGCGATGACCGCGAACGCCTTTCCCGAGGACCGCCAGGCCTGCCTGGATGCCGGCATGAACGAGCACCTGGCCAAGCCCGTCGACCCGCGCGAGCTGCATGCCGCGCTGCTGCGCTGGCTGCCCGCCCGCCTCGGCGAGAGCCGGCCGCCCGCCCCGCTGGGGCAGCCGCAGGCCGCGGTGCCGGCGGTGCCGGAGCCGGCGCCGCGGCCGGCCCTGGCCCCCGCACCCGCACCCACCTCGACGCCTGCGCCCGCACCTGCGGGAGCAACGGCGACGGCGAGTTCGGCCGAGACCGTGGCGCGCATGGCCGCGCTGATCGACCTGCCGCAGGCGCTGGAGTACGCCGCCGGCCAGAGCGACATCCTGCTGCGCGTGCTGCAGCAGTTCGTGACCCACTATGCGGCCACCGGCGCCACGCTGTCGCGGCTGCTGGAGGAGGGCGACCGCGCCGGGCTGGCGCGTGCGCTGCACGGGCTGCGCGGCGTCGTCGGCATGATCGGCGCGGGCCGGCTGCGCGAGATGAGCGCGGCGATGGAGGCGGCACTGGCCAAGGGCGCACCGCAAGACGAGCTGCAGGCCCCGCTGGCCGCGCTGCGGACCGAGCTCGACGCCCTGGTCGCCGGCGTCGCGCAGCGGCTGGGTTGATCAGCCGTCCACGCGCTCGAAGCGGTAGCCGAAGCCGTACACCGAGACCATCTTCCAGCCGTGCGTGCCGTCCAGTTGCAGCTTGCGCCGCAACCGGCTGACATGGGTGTCCACGGTGCGCGCGTCGACCTCGGTCGAGACGCCCCAGACCTTGTCGAGCAGGAAGTCGCGCGACAGCAGCTTGCCCATGTTCTGGAACAGGCACACCGCCAGGTCGAACTCCTTCTGCGTCAGCTCCATCGTCTGGCCGGCCATGGACAGTCGCTGGCGGGTGATGTCGATCTCGTACTCGCCCGCGCGCAGCACCGGCAGCGTGCCCGGGCGGGCGCGGCGCGATGCCGCGGTGATGCGCGCCAGCAGCTCCAGCGGCTTGGCCGGCTTGACGATGTAGTCGTCGGCGCCGGCCTCCAGTGCCGCCACCGTCACGGGTTCCTCCTCGCGCGCGGTGATCACGATGCAGGGCAGCTGCCAGCCCACCGTCTTGCGCACCCACTGCAGCACCTCGCCGCCGTTGCCGTCGGGCAGCATCCAGTCGATCAGCGCCATGTCGAAGGTCTCGGCCTGCACGCCGGCCTGGAAGCCGGCGGCCGTCTCGAAGCCCTTGCAGGTGTGGCGGCCCTGCTGCACGAGCAGCGTGAGCAGCTCGCGCTGCACGGGATCGTCTTCCAGGATGGCGATGTGCATGTGTCCCCCCTCTCAAAAAATTCGGATGTCGGCGGTCATGGCGGCGGTGCGTCCGGTCCGGGCGATCACAATCGCGGGCCGTCAGAAACCCACGGAGAACCTGCACGATGCATACCAGCCACCTGACCCTGGCCTACTGGTGCCTGCTGGCCGCCGCCGCGCTGCCCTATTTCACGGCCTGGGTGGCCAAGGCCGGTGCCTTCGGCCCCGGCGACAACAGCGCGCCGCGCGACTGGGCGGCCCGCCAGGGCGGCTGGCGTGCGCGCGCGCTGGCGGCGCAGGCCAACGGCTTCGAGGGCCTGCCGCTGTTCATGGCCGGCGTGCTTGCCGCCCACCAGTTCGGTGCCGCGCAGGCGCGCGTCGACGCGCTGGCCCTGGCCTACGTGCTGCTGCGCGTGGTCTACGTGTCGCTCTACATCCGCGACCGCAGCACGCTGCGCAGCCTGGTCTGGGTGCTGGGCCTGGGCGCCAGCGTGGCGCTGTTCTTCGTGCGTTGACATCTAGAAGCTCACATCCACGACCACGTTGTCGGTGTAGGTGCCCGGCGCCGGGTTGGCCTGGTCCTGGTAGATGCGCGCGGTGTAGGGAATGGTCTGCACGCTGGTGCCCGTGGCCGGCGCCGGGCCGGGCGCGCGGTCGGTGCCGGCGCTGCCCCAGACGGTGTTGTCGGCCTTGAAGATGTCGTAGGCCAGGCGCGAGGTGCCCGAGGCCATGCGGCGCCGCGCGCCGCTGGAATAGCTGCCCGCCGACAGGCCCACGGTATAGACCATGTTGCGGCTGCACTGCAGGCTGATGTTCTGCGACACCGTGGGAAAGCCGGCCAGCAGCGGCGCGCTGCCGAAGCTCACCGGCGGCGCGGTGATGGTGCAGTCGTTGCTGACGGTCAGCGAGATCGTCACCGACTTGGTGGTGGTGCCGTTGTTGGGGAAGCCCACGCACGCGCCGAGCGCGCCGATCAACCCCTCGCAGATGTTGGCGTAGGTCCACGTGACCTGCACGGTGTCGGTGTAGACGCCCGCCGGGATGTTGGGCCCCGGCGTGGTGGCGATGTACAGCGGCACGTTGGTGCTGCTGCCCGTGGTCAACAGACCGACCAGGTTGGCGCCGTTCAGGTCCACCACGAGCGCGCCGCTCGCGTAGCCCGTGCTGTAGCCGCTGTTGCTGTAGATCTGGTAGGGGATCTGCAGGCTGCTGTTGGTGGTGTTCTTGAGCGTGAGGCCGGTGGTGTTGGCCTGCAGCTGGCCCTTGAGCGTGGGGGTGCCGTTCGCCAGCGCCAGCACCACGCCCGAGCAGCTGAAGTTGAAGTTGGCCGAGGTCGTGACCGTGGGGCCGCCCGCCACGCGCTGGGTGGCCACGCTGGTCAGCAGGCCGCCGGTCTCGGTCATGGTGCAGGCCTGCGCGCCCAGCGGGGCGAGGCCGGCCAGCGCCAGCAGGGTGGGAAGGAGGATGCGTTGCATGGTGGGGCGCACAGGGTTAGGGCCAGCGGCCGACGAGCGCCGTGGAGGGCAGGGGCTGGCACACCAGCGGGCCGACGCGGGAAACGCCCGATGCGGTGTCGGCCAGCGTGAAGCGGGCGCGGCAGCTCTCGAAGCCCAGGCCGCGCACCAGCAGTTCGTTGTCCTGCGCCAGGCCTTCCAGGTAGACCTGCCCGTCCCAGCCCAGCGTGGCGCTGCGGCCCGAGCCCAGGTGCTGCACCGACAGGCCCACCGGCAGCGGCCGGCCGGCCTGGTCCACCAGCGTGATGCTGGCCGCGCGCACCTTCTGGATGGAAAAGCGCAACAGCGCGCCGCTGCCGGCGCCCAGCAGCACGCGCTGCTCGGACTGCGCGACCTGCATGTCCTCGGGCAGGTCCAGGATGTCGACCTCGAAGCGCGCCGGGTAGTAGGCGTTCACGCCGGGCACCAGCAGGTGGCCGCGCGCGTTGGTGCGGCCGATCACCTGGTTCTCGAAGCGCACCGGCACGTCGCCCACGCCGGTGGACACCAGCGCGAAGGCGTCGTTGATGCGGTTGGCCGCGAACCAGCCCCCGTCCATGGCCACGATGGAGCCGCTGGCGCCGGCCCAGGTGGAGCTGCGCCCGCCCTGCGCGTAGGCGCCGCCCTGCAGCTGCAGGTAGTCGCCACGCCAGGTCATGCTGCCCTGGCGGTAGTCGTCCGGGCCGGCGCTGTTGGCGTATGAGAGGTTCCAGCCCAGGCCGCCGGCCGGTGGCGGCGTGCGGCTGTACTGCAGCTGGCGGCCGAAGCCGCTGCGGTCGCGCGTGCCCACCACGCTCACGGCGCCGCGGTCGCCGAGCAGCAGCGTCCACTGCAGCTGCACCAGGTAGTCGTCGCCGCCCACGGCCTTGTTCAGGTTCAGAGAGAGGAAGCTGTCGCTGCCGAGCGCGCGCGAGTAGGTGGCCGTGGCCACGCGGGTGCGCGTGCCGTCCAGCGTCTGCGCGTCGAAGTAGCCGACGGCGACGGCGCCGATCGCACCCAGCGACAGGCTGGTGGTCACCTGGGTGTTGCTGCGGGACCCGCCGGCGCTGTCGCCGCGGTCCAGCCGCGCGAGGTCGCGCCAGCCGGCGGTGCGCTGCGTGTGCTGCAGCGCCAGGCCGAAGCGCTGGGCGTTGTACTGGTAGCCGGCGGTCCACTGCACGCCGTCGCCGCCGTGCGCGAGCGCGCCGTTGACCACGCCGTAGCGGCCCATGGTGGCCACCGCGCCGGCACCGGCGACGGCCAGGCCGCGCGCCAGTTCGCCGCGCGCCTCCAGCGTCACCGCGTCGCTCCAGCCGTAGCGCCAGCTGCCGCTGGCCACGGCGCGGCCGTAGCCGAAGTTGTCCTCGCCGTAGCCGCGCCGCAGCGCGCCGGCCGACACGGCGTAGTCGTCGGTGCCTGTCTTGAGCAGCGTGCTGGCCACGTAGAACGGCACCGTGGTCAGCACCTGGCGGCCCAGCGCGTCGGTGGTCACCACGGCGGCCTCGCCCGCGCCCGTGATGAAGGGCATGGTGTTGAGCGTGAACGGCCCCGGCTGCACGTTCTCGCGGCCGGCGCGCTGGCCGTTGATGAACAGGTCCACGGCCGAGGGCACGGCCGCCTGGCCCGAGAAGGTGGGTAGCGGGTAGGGCACGAGGTCGGGCCGGATCGCGAAGTTGCGCGCGAGCTGGATGCCGCCGATGCGCACGGCGCTGCCCCAGGGCAGCGTGGCCGTGATCAGGTCGCCGGCCGTCAGGGTGCGCACGTTGTCGGTGTCGGAGTAGCGCCAGCTGGTGTCGTAGCGCAGGTAGCCCTGGCTGCCGGCGAAGCCCGCGCCATCGCTGCCGGCACCGCCGCCGCCGGACCGCGTGTGGCGCGCCACGCCGGTGTTGGACAGCAGGCCCCAGTCGCCGAACCAGCGCTGCTCGGTCCACAGCGATGTGCTGGCCTCCGCGCGGCCGGGGTTGCTGGCGTAGATCTCGTAGTTCAGCAGGAAGCCGCTGCCCACCAGCGGGCGCAGCCGGCCGACCGGGCCGCCCGTGCCCAGCTGCTGGTCGGGCAACCAGGCCGGCGGCAGCATCAGTTCGAGCCGCTGGGCCACGCTGTCGTAGCGCACGCCCAGGCCCTCGATGCGGTCCACCGCCACCATCTGGCTGCCCGTGGCCGGCGTGCGCACGTGCAGCGCGCGCAGCGTGTCGGCGGCCACGTAGTAGCTGCCGTCCCTCACCAGCACGGGCACCACCTGGCCGGTGGCCTGCTGGTTGACCACCAGTTCCAGGTACAGCGTGGCACCGCCCAGCGCGGCGGCCGCACCGGGCAGCGGCGGGGGCGGCAGCCCCTGCGGCCATGCGCTGGTGCAGGCCATCACCACGGCCGCCAGGACGGTGGAGGGCGAAAGTACATGCATCGGCTCCGCCGCTACTGCGCCGTGAACACGGTCACAGCCTCGGCGTTGTTGACGCGCGCCTGCGGCACATGGCCCGGCGGCGGCGGCTGTTCGAGCTTCCAGCGCATCTCGGCACCCGGCAGCACGTAGCCGAGCAGGCCGGGGTTGATGGTGACCGTGTTGCTGTCGCGCGCCCATTGCACCGCCGTGAGCCGCGCGTGGGCGCGGCCGTCGTTGCGCACGAACAGGTAGTGGCCGTCCATGCCGCGCTCGGTGCGCCAGCGCAGTTCGGGCCTGGCGGCGCTGGCGCTGTCGCGCTGCTTGTCGGCGCGCGGCTTGGTCCAGTGGTCCTTGCCCGAGACGAACAGCGGCACCGAGTAGCGGATCTGCAGCTTGATGCCCATGGCGCTGCCCTGGCGCTGGCTGTCCTCGGCGCCGTCGGCGCTGGGCAGCTCGTCCACCAGCACGCGGTAGGCCAGTTCGGTGCCCTCGGGTGCGGGCCGGGTGTTCATGAGGCGCACCAGCTGGCGCTGGCCGGCCGGCACCACGGCCATGGGCGGGCTGGCCACCACGGTTTCCTGGCTGGCGTAGCCGTCGGTCCGGTCGCTCTGGCTCCAGGCCAGCACGCGGATCTGCAGCGACATCGGCTGCGTGCCGCGGTTCTCCAGCCACAGTGCGGCGGCACGCTGGTCGTCCTCGATCACCGGGTCGAGCGGCCAGATCATGAGCGAGGACTGGGCCTGCACGGCGCCGCCGGCCAGGCAGGCGGCCAAAAACAGCGCCGGTGCCAGCGTCTTGTGCAAGGGGATGGAACGGAACATCGGCTCTCCTACCAGCTGAAGACGACCTGCAGGGTGTCGGTGTATTGCCCGGCCGGCAGCCCGGCGCCGGGCGCGGTGGCGCGGCCGTAGACCGGCACCAGCGTGGGGCCGGCACTGGCGTCCACCGAGACGCCCACGCCGGGTGCGACCACGGTGCCGCCAGCGGGCTGCGTGGTCAGCGTGTAGGGGAGGTAGTAGCTGCCGAAGCGCATGCGGCGCTGGCTGCCCTGGGCATTCTGGCCGCCGTCGATGGTCATGGTCACGGTGGCGCCCGGCGTGCATTGCACCTGCGCAGGGCTGGCCGCCATGCCGATGGACGCGTCGTAGTTGCCGGCCTGGACGGCCGGGTGGCTGCCGAAGTCGAGCTTGCCGAAGCCGATGCCGCTGGTCTGCGACACGTTGCCCACCACCCAGCAGCCCGACGACACCGTCGCGCTGACCAGGAAATTGGCGGTGGTCGGCACCTGGGTAGCCGCGCGCGACACGCCGCTTCCCATCAGTGCCAGGACCGTGCCGGACACCAGCGTCGCCAGCAAACCCGCGAAGCGCATGGATCTCCTTCTGCAGCAGTGAGCAGATTTTGAAACAGTTTCGCTTACTTTTGTGCTGGGGATCGCCCGAATATGTGGATAAGTCACCAGCTCAATGTGACCTGCAGCACATCGGTATACGTACCAGACGTGAGCGCGGCGGTGCTGGTCTTGTTGATGCGGCCGAAGATCGGCAGCGGCAGGGCCACGCCCGTGCCCGGCAGCGTGACGCCGACGGCGCTGGCGCTGGTGGGGTAGGCGCTGGTCATGCCGGCGTCGCTGTAGACCTCGTAGGGCAGGTAGTGCGTGGTGCCCAGCTTCATGGCGCGCGAGCCGACGCCGACCGAGCCGCCCTGGCCGGCGTTGTTGCCGCCGCTGACGGTGATGGACAGCGACAGGACATCGGG
>NZ_LMNA01000009.1 GCF_001422445.1 Pseudorhodoferax sp. Leaf274 | reverse complement strand
GTGTACTTCGCTCTCGTTTGCTTCTCGTTCAATTCATGCTCCCGTCCCGGCATTCTCCGGGCTGGGGCTATGCACTCCAGGGTTCGGGGGCAACCTCATGCATCAGCTTGAGGCTTGTGCCAGAACACGGTACGAATTCGGCGTGAAGGTCAGCATCGCCACCCGGTGAAGGAAGGTCTGGTGGTGGGCATGCGCTCCATGCCGGGCAACCCCTCCGACGGCCACACCTTGAGACGCTGGACAAGTGGGCATCCTCACCGGCACTGACAAACCACCCGCCACGGCCATCGTGGACAAGTGCTACCGGGGCGTGGCGATCGAAGGCGTGCGCATCCTGCGCTCGGGGCAGCGGCGCGGCGTCACCAAGACACTGAAGGTCATGATCAAGCGGCGCAGCGCCATCGAGCTGGCCATCGGGCACATGAAGATGGACGGGCGGTTGGGCCGCAATCCGCTCAAGGGCGCGCCGGGCGATGCGCTGCACGCGGTGATGTGCGGCGCCGGTCACAACCTGCGCCTGATCCTGGCCGCGCTGCGGCTTTATTGCGCCCGCTTCGGGCTGGCCATGCCGGCAGTCATCGCAGCGCTGATCGCCGCTCCGGTCAAGCACCGACCGGCCTGCGGCTGAGGACGGAATTGTTCAGGGCGGACCAGGTCGTTGTTGTCGATGGCGACCGCGCCGTTGTCCGGCTGCCGCGTCAGCGCGGTCCAGCGCCCTAGCGTGTGCCAAAAAGCTTAGGCGGCGAAGTGCATACCCGCATGCGTGTTCACAGTGATTTCGCTGGAACCCGCCTCAACGCTGCCCCCAAAGATCCGCAATGAACGCGGACCAGCCTCGCACCAGCTCAGCCCGCCGCGAGCCAGGCGTCCACCGGCTGAGCGTTCTGCATCGCCAGCCGCCAGGTCCTTCCTTCCTGTGCCGCCGGCAATTCCAGCCTCAGGCGCAGCAGGCGCTTGTCGCGCGCCACCAGCGCCGTGACGTTGCGTGTGCGACCGGTGTACAGGGCCAGGTCGTCCAAGCGGCTCAGGCGCCAGCCCTCGTTCTCGGTTTCCACGCCCAGCCACTCGTCTTCTGCCGCCAGGCCCGCTTGCTCGGCCGCTCCGCCACGCAGCACCACCTTGACGTGCACGCCGTTCTGCTCGCTCACGCGCAGGCCCAGGCGCTGGGCCAGTTGCGCCGGGTCATCGTGCACGGCCACGCCGTGGCGTTCCAGCAGTTCGCGCAGTGGCAGTTCGCCCTGGCCATGCACCCAAGCGGCGATTTCGGCATCGAATGGCCGGCCGCCCACGTCGGCCAAGGCGGCGGCAAAGTCGGCTTCCGACATCGGGCCGCCTGCGCACTGCGTCCACAGGCGCTGCATCACAGCGTCCAGCGTGCCGCGGCCTTCGGCGCGCAGGGTGAGGTCGAAGCACAACGCCACCAGCGCACCCTTGGCGTAGTAGCTCACCGTGGCGTTGGGCGTGTTGGCATCGGTGCGGTAGTACTTGACCCAGGCGTCCATGCTGGCCTCGGCCACGGACTGCACCAGCCGGCCCGGCGTCTGCATGACCTGGTTGATGGTCTTGTTCAGCAGCTTGAGGTAGCCGGCGTTGTCCAGCAGGCCGCAGCGGCGCAGCAGCAGGTCGTCGTAGTAGCTGGTGAAGCCCTCGAAGAACCACAGCAGCCGCGTGTACTGTTCGGCGTCGTAGTGGTACTGCGCGAACTCGGCCGGGCGCAGGCGCTTGACGTTCCAGGTGTGGAAGTACTCGTGGCTGACCAGCCCCAGCAGCGTGGTGTAGCCCTCGGCCTGGCGGGCAGACTCGCCACCGGCCTCGTCGCGGCGCGGCAGGTCGCGGCGGCTGCAGACGAGGGCGGTGGAGTTGCGGTGCTCCAGCCCGCCATAACTGTCGTCCATGGCGTTGAGCAGGAACACGTAGCGCTTGTGCGGCGGTTTGCCGCCCTGGGTGTGCCAGAAGCGGATCTGCTCCTCGCAGATCTTCTGCGTGTCCTGCAGCAGGCGGTTGCCGTCGAACGAAGGCGGTGCGCCGGAGACGACGAAGCGGTGGGCGATGCCACCGGCCTTGAAGTCGCCGTGCCAGAACGCGCCGAGCTCGAACGGGCAGTCGGCCAGCTCGTCGTAGTCGGCCGCCAGGTAGTGGCCGAAGCCCGCGGTGTCGACCTGTGCCGGCGAAAGGCCTGTCGCCACCGACCAGCCCGCGGTCTGGCGCGATGCCACGAGCTCCAGGCCGTGCGGCTGGGCCTCCTGGCCGTGCACACGCAGGCACAGGCTGGTGGCGTTGAAGAAGCCGCGCGCGGCATCCAGGAAAGCCGTGCGCACCGAGGTGTCGTGCGCATGCACGAGGTAGCGCAGCACCAGCGGCTTGCCGGGCTCGGCCGTGAGGTCCCAGCTGTTCTTGTCGAGCTGCCGGCAGTCCACCAGGCGCCGCCCCTGGTGGGCCTCGAGCTGCTGCAAATGCTTGGAGAACTCGCGCACCATGTAGCTGCCCGGGATCCAGACCGGCAACGACACCCGTTGCAGCGCCTGCGGTGCCTGGACCGTCAGCGTGACGCGGTACAGGTGGGCATGCAGATCGGCCAGTTCGACCCGGTAGGCGATGGCCGGCGTGTCGTGGTGGTGGTCGGCGGACGCGGCGGTGGCTTTGCGCGCCGGCGCGGGAGAGGGGGAGGTCGTCGGCATGTGCCGAGAATACAGGACGCCACGCGGCGTCCTGTGGGCTCAGGACTTGCGCGCGGACGCCGTGGCCAGCAGCTTCTCGACCTCGTCCAGCGGCATCGCACCCGGCACGCGTGTGCCATCGGTGAACAGCAAGGTGGGCGTGCCCGTGATCTTGTGCTTGCGGCCCAGCGCCACGTTGCGCGCCACGGGCGCGGCATCGCACTCGGCGGACGGGATCGGCTGGTTGCGCACCATCCAGTCCGACCAGGTCTTGGCCCGGTCCTTGGCGCACCAGATGTGCTGCGACTTGGCCACCGAGTCCGAGCCCAGGATGGGGTAGAGGTAGAGGTAGATCGTCACGTTGTCGATCTTCTCCATGTCGCGCTCGAAGCGCTTGCAGTAGCCGCAGTTCGGGTCCACGAAGACCGCCATCTGGCGCTTGCCGTCGCCGCGCACGAGCTTGAACGCATCCTTGAGCGGCAATTCCTTGAAGTCCAGCGCCGTGAGCTTGTTGATGCGGTCCTCCGTCAGGTTGCGGCGCTGCTGGGTGTCGAAGATCTGGCCCTGCAGCAGGAAGTTGCCCTGCGCGTCGGCATAGACGATCTCGGCACCCGCCAGACGGACTTCGTAGAGGCCCGGCAGCGGGCTGGCCGTCACCTCTTCGATGGTTGGAAGCTGCGGCAGCCGCTCGGCCAGCACCTTGCGGATGGTGGCTTCGGCGTTGGCCGGTGCGCTGCCCGTGGCGGGAGCTGCGGAGGCTGCCGTGGGGGCGGGCGTGGAGACGGGCGCCGGGGCGGCCGCCGGGGGCTCGCCCTTGCCGCAGGCGGGGAGCAGCACGGCCATGGCCAGTGCGGCGAGGGCGGCCTGCGGCCGGGGGAATCGAATGTTCACGTGGAATCCTTCTGCAATGTCGGCGTGTTCAGCCGTTCACACCCATGGCCTGCCGCGCCACCCAGCGCTTGAGCGGGCCGCTGCGTTCGAAGCCGTTCATTCCCCAGTTGCGCAGCCCTTGCCAGGCCGGTGCATTGTGCGCGAACAGCTGCTGCAGGCCGTCGGTGGCCAGGCGCATGCCGGCCAGCGCCGTCTTGCGCGCGCGCTCGTAGCGGCGCAGCACACGCAGGTCGCCCACGTTGCGCCAGCCATCGCGTGCGCGCAGCTGGTCCACGAGTTCGGCCACGTCGCCCAGCCCGAGGTTCAGGCCCTGGCCGGCCAGTGGGTGCACCGTGTGCGCGGCATCGCCGGCCAGGGCCCAGGCGCCGGCCAGGCCGTCGGCCGGCCCTTGCGCGCCCACGAAATGGCGGGCCTGCGCCAGCTGCAGCGGCCAGGCTGCGCGTTCGCCGGCCACCTGCAAGGTGCCCAGCGCGCCTTGGCTGATCTGTTCCAGCGCCTGCGTGAAGGCGGCGTCGTCCAGCCCCTGCGTGGCGGTGGCGCGCTCCTGCGGCACCGACCAGACCACGGCCACCTGGTGCCCGTCGGCGCCGCCCATGGGCAGCAGGGCCATCACCTCGTCCTGCAGCAGCCACTGGCGTGCCACCTCGCCATGCGGTCGCTCGCACTGCAGCCGCGTGGCAATCGCGGTCTGGCCGTAGGCATGGGTGTCGTAGGCCACGCCCAGCTCGGCGCGCGTGCTGCTGGCGCGGCCTTCGCAGACGACGGTGAGCGCGGCGCTGGCAGGAGGCCGCTCCAGCACCTCGATCTGCGGCTGGTAGCGCACCGCCTCGGCCAGGCGCTTTTCCAATGCGGCGACATCGACGATCCAGGCCAGCGGCATGCCGCGGCCCTGGCGTGCGGCATCGAAGTTCACTTCGCCGCCGTCGTCGCCGAACACCTGCATGGCCTGCACGGCCGTGGCCTCGGCGGGATCGGGCCAGCAGCGCAGGCTCTCGAGCAGCTGGCGCGAGGCCGCGTTCAAGGCATAGGCGCGCACGTCCGAAGACTCGCCCTGCCGCAGCGTGCCCGGCTGCACCAGCGCCACATGCAGCCGCTCGCGTGCCAGCAGCAGGGCCAGCGTGCGGCCGACGATGCCGCCACCGCGCACGCAGATGTCGAAAGTGGAAGGGGTGGGCATCGCGGGATTGTAGGAGTCGCCCTTGGGCACAATGCGCCCTCCACCGCTCAGCCCTTTGCCTGCCATGCCATCCGATCCCGCTGCCGACCTGTCCGCCCGCGACGTGCAAGCCCGCATAGCGCGGCTGTTCGTCTACCCGGTCAAATCCTGCGCCGGCGTCGAGGTCGACGAGGTGCTGCTGACCGAGACCGGCCTGGAGTTCGACCGCGCCTGGATGGTCGTCGACGAGCAGGGCCGCTTCGTCACCCAGCGCGAGCTGCCGCGCATGGCGCTCATCCAGCCCCGGCTCAAGCATTCCGAGATGGTGCTGCGCGCGCCCGGCATGCTGGCCCTGCACATCGCGCTGGATGCGGTGGAGGAGCCCTGCGAGGTCACGGTCTGGAAAGACCGCGTGAAGGCCTACGACATGGGTGACGTGGCGGCCCAGTGGTTCAGCGACTTCCTCAACACCGGGCGCCCGGACGGCACGCCCGCACGCAAGCTGCGCCTGGTGCGCTTCGACCCCGAGCAGCAGCGCCTGTCCAACAAGCGCTGGACCGGCGAGGTCGATGCGCAGACCCAGTTTGCCGACGGCTTCGCGCTGCTGGTGCTGAGCCAGGCCGCGGTGGATGGCCTCAACGAACGCCTGGTGGCGGCCGGCCATGCGGCCGTGGGCATCGAGCGCTTCCGTCCCAACATCGTGCTGGACGGCGTGGACGCGCACGACGAAGACAACTTCGGTGAACTCCTGATCGCGACCGACCAGGGCCCGGCCCGGCTCGGCCTGGTCAAGCCCTGCCCGCGCTGCCCCATCCCCAACATCGACCCGGCCACGGCCCTGTCCAGCCCCGAAGTCGGCGACACCATGCAGGCCTACCGCGCCCACCCGGCCGTGGACGGCGCAATCGCCTTCGGCATGAACGCCATCGTGCTGGACGGCATCGATGTCGCGCTGCGCCCGGGCCAGCCCGCCGCGGCCGACTACCGCTTCGACTGACCGCTGGCGGGCGGCGCCCCATGCAGCTGCGCACCAAGATCGTCGCGCTGGCCGTCGTGCCGCTGCTGCTGGCGCTGGTGCTGGTCACGCTCGCGGTGCGCTACCAGGAGCGCGACCTCGCGCTGCGCGAGCGCACGCTGATCGAGCAGAGCCACATGGCGCAGCGCCGCAGCGAGCTGCGCAGCTACGTGGCGCTGGCCCTCAGCACCGTGCAGCCGCTCTACGACAGCGGCCGCCACGACGAGGCCACGCGCGCCGAGGCGCTGCGCCGCCTGGCCGCGCTGGACTATGGCAACGACGGCTACTTCTTCGTCTACGACCTGCAGGGCCGCTCGCTCATGCATTCGCGCCAGCCCGACCTGGTCGGCCGCTCGCTCTGGGAACTGCGCGATGCGCAGGGCCGCTACACCATCCAGGACCTGCTGCGCGGCGCACAGCAGCCCGGCGGCGGTTTCGTCGAGTACGAATGGCGCAAGCCTTCCAGCGCGCAACTGGCGCCCAAGCTGGGCTACGTGACGCTGCTGCCGCGCTGGGGCTGGATGGTCGGCACCGGCCTGTACCTGGACGACATCCAGGCCACGCTGTCGGTCATGGACCGGCAGATGAACGCCAACGTGGCCGCCACGCTCTTGTGGATCGCCGGCATCGCCGCGCTGTGCCTGGCGGCCGTCAGCGCCGCCGGCCTGCTGCTCAACCTCAGCGAGCACCGCACGGCCGAGGCCAAGCTGCGCCTGCTGGCGCGCCGCGTCGTGCAGTCGCAGGAGGACGAGCGCGGGCACCTCGCGCGCGAGCTGCACGACGGCACCAGCCAGGCGCTGGTGGGCGTCAAGCTGCAGATCGAGTCGTATGTCGATGCGCTGGGCGCGCCCGCGCCGCCGCCCGCGCTGGCCAAGGCCCTGCAGCGGCTCCATGCCGCGCTGGCCGAGGTGCGCGGCCTGTCGCACCGGCTGCGGCCCGCGCTGCTGGACCAGCTGGGCCTGCCGGCCGCGCTCGAACGGCTGGCGCAGGAGTTCGACGACCAGGGCGGCATCCAGGCCGAGGCGGTGGTCGAAGGCGTGCCGCGCGATCTGCCGGCCGAGGCCAAGACCGCGCTGTTCCGCGTTGCGCAGGAGGCGCTGACCAACGTGCACAAGCACGCGGCCGGCGCGCACCGCGTGACGCTGGCGCTGCGCTTCGACGCGGCCAGCGTGCATCTCTCGGTGCACGACGACGGCCAGGGCTTCGACGTGCAGGCCGTGCAGGTGGACGCACGCCGCGGCATCGGCCTGCGCAACATGCGCGAGCGCATGGCGGCCGTGGGCGGCCAGCTGCACCTGCATTCCGAACCCGGCGCGACCAGCATCGAAGCCGAACTGCCGGTGCCTCCATGAGCGCAGCGCCGTGTCGCCCCATGACGGCACGCGCCCGCCCGGCTGCACAGGCCGCGGGCCGAAGGAGGGCGCCATGACCCATCCGGTCCGCCTGTTCCTCGTCGACGACCACCCGCTCGTGCGCGACGGCCTGCGCGCGCGGCTCGCGTCCGTGCCCTGGATCACCGTGGTCGGCGAGGCCGGCAGCGCGGCCGAGGCGCTGGCCCTGCTCGACGCCGCGGCGCCCGACCTGCTGCTCATGGACGTGGGCATGAAGGACATGAACGGCCTGGAGCTGGCGGCCCTGGTGCTGCAGCGCCCCCAGCCGCCCCACGTCGTCATGCTGAGCATGTACGACAACCCCGAGTACGTGCAACAGGCCCTGCAACTCGGCGCGCGCGGCTATGTGCTCAAGGACGCGCCGGCCGCCGAGATCGTGGCCGCCATCGAGGCCGCCGCCGCTGGCGGCACCTTCCTGTCGCCCGCCGTCTCGCGCCGGCTCTTCCGCAAGGCCGAACCGCGCCCGCTGCTCACGCCGCGCGAGTCCGAGATCCTGGCCGCGCTGGGCCGCGGCGAGTCGAGCAAGCAGATCGCGCGTGCGCTGTCCTTGAGCGTGCGCACGGTCGAGGCGCACCGCCAGAGCATCAAGCGGCGCCTGGCCATCGACAGCCTGGCCGAGCTGATCCGCTACGCCGTGGAACACACCGGCCCGAAGTAAGGGTTTGTTCTTAGGTGGCCGCGCGTAGGCCACCCACGCGCTGCGACGGATGCGGTGTACGTGCCCCTGCGGAACACTGCACGCCTTCATCTTCGAGGAGACATCCGCATGGACACCATCCGTCGCCACCTGGTGTGGCTGGCCGTGGCCGTCGTCGGCGCTTTCGCGCTCGGCACCGTGGCCCTTTCGCGCGGCGAGAGCATCAACGCACTGTGGATCGTCACCGCGGCGATCTGCACCTACCTGATCGCCTACCGCTACTACAGCCTGTTCATCGCCGACAAGGTGCTGGGCCTGGACGGCAACCGCAAGACGCCCGCGCACCGCCACAACGACGGCCTGGACTATGTGCCGACCGACAAGAACGTGCTGTTCGGCCACCACTTCGCCGCCATCGCGGGTGCCGGCCCGCTGGTCGGCCCCGTGCTGGCCGCGCAGATGGGCTACCTGCCCGGCATGCTGTGGATCCTGGCCGGCGTGGTGTTCGCTGGAGCCGTGCAGGACTTCATCGTCCTCTTCATCTCCACGCGCCGTGACGGCCGCTCGCTGGGCGACCTGGTCAAGCAGGAGATGGGCGCCGTGCCCGGCATGATCGCGCTGTTCGGCACCTTCATGATCATGGTCATCATCCTCGCGGTGCTGGCGCTGATCGTGGTCAAGGCCCTGGCCGAATCGCCTTGGGGCACCTTCACGGTGGCGGCCACCATTCCCGTGGCGCTGTTCATGGGCGTGTACCTGCGCTACATCCGCCCCGGCCGCATCGGCGAGGTCTCCGTCATCGGCTTCGTGCTGCTGATGGCCGCCATCTTCGGCGGCCAGGCCGTCAGCGCCGACCCGGTCTGGGGCCCGATGTTCACCTTCGACGGCAAGGCGCTGACCTGGATGCTGATCGGCTACGGCTTCGTGGCCGCCAGCCTGCCGGTGTGGCTGCTGCTGGCGCCGCGCGACTACCTGTCCACGTTTCTCAAGATCGGCACCATCATCGCGCTGGCCATCGGCATCGTCTGGGTCAGCCCGCAGCTGCAGATGCCCGCCATCACGCAGTTCGCGCAGGGCAATGGGCCGGTCTGGTCGGGCAACCTGTTCCCGTTCCTGTTCATCACGATCGCCTGCGGCGCGGTGTCGGGCTTCCACGCGCTGATCTCCTCGGGCACCACGCCCAAGATGCTCGACAACGAACGCCACGCGCGCTTCATCGGCTACGGCGGCATGCTGGCCGAATCCTTCGTCGCCATCATGGCGCTGGTGGCCGCGGCCTGCATCGAGCCCGGCGTCTACTTCGCGATGAACAGCCCGGCCGCGCTGGTCGGCAGCACGCCCGAAGCCGTGGCCCAGGTCATCTCCGGCTGGGGCTTCGCCGTCACGCCCGAGATGCTGGTGCAGACTGCCAAGGACGTGGGCGAGACGACCATCCTGGGCCGCGCCGGCGGCGCGCCCACGCTGGCCGTGGGCATGGCGCACATCCTGCACCAGGTCATCGGCGGCCAGGCCATGATGGCCTTCTGGTACCACTTCGCGATCCTCTTCGAGGCGCTGTTCATCCTGACGGCGGTGGACGCCGGCACGCGCGCCGGCCGCTTCATGCTGCAGGACCTCTTGGGCAGCTTCGTGCCCGCGCTCAAGCGCACCGATTCGCTGCCGGCCAACCTCCTGGCCACGGCGCTGTGCGTGGCGGCCTGGGGCTACTTCCTGTACCAGGGCGTGGTCGATCCGCTGGGCGGCATCAACACGCTGTGGCCGCTGTTCGGCATCTCCAACCAGATGCTGGCCGCCGTGGCGCTGATGCTGGGCGTGGTCGTGCTGTTCCGCATGAAGCGCGAGCGCTACGCCTGGGTGGCCATCGCGCCGGCCGCCTGGCTGCTGGCCTGCACGCTGACGGCCGGCTGGCAGAAGATCTTCTCGGCCGACCCCAAGATCGGCTTCCTGGCGCACGCGGCCCGCTACTCCGAAGGTCTGGCCAACGGCGTGCTGGTGGCGCCCGCCAAGACGCCCGAGGCCATGGCCCGCATCGTCTTCAACGACCGACTGGACGCCGCGCTCTGCGCGCTGTTCATCTTCGTGGTGCTGAGCGTGCTGGTCTACAGCGTCAAGGCCTGCCTGGCGGCGCGCGCGAGCAACCGTCCGACGACGCACGAGACGCCGTACGAAGCGCTGGCGGTGCGATGAGCGCCGCGCCGGGCCGCCCCAAGCAAGCTCGCTCCCCCACGGGGGGACAGGCCGCAGGCCGAAGGGGGCACCAATGAACTTGCAGGAGACGCTGCCGCAGGCCGGGCGCTACCTCGCGCGCTCGGCGCGCGCGGTCGGCCAGTCGCTGCGGCTCATGGTCGGGCTGCCGGACTACGACACCTACCTCACGCACATGGCCGCGACCCACCCGGACCGCGCGCCCATGAGCTACGAGGAGTTCTTCAAGGAGCGCCTGGAGGCGCGCTACGGCGCGGGCAAGGGCCGTTGCTGTTGACGGCCAGGGCCTGTTCAGCGACCGCCTAAAATCGCGGGTTCTCCCGAATCCAGCTGAAAGCCCTGCCATGAGCCTCCAATGCGGCATCGTGGGCCTGCCCAACGTGGGCAAGTCCACCCTCTTCAACGCGCTGACCAAGGCCGGCATCGCGGCTGAGAACTACCCGTTCTGCACGATCGAGCCCAACACCGGCGTGGTCGAGGTGCCCGATCCGCGTCTGGCGCAGCTGTCGGCCATCGTCGGCCCCGAGCGCATCGTGCCGGCCATCGTCGAGTTCGTGGACATCGCAGGCCTGGTGGCCGGCGCCAGCACCGGCGAGGGCCTGGGCAACAAGTTCCTGGCCCACATCCGCGAGACCGACGCCACCGTCAACGTGGTGCGCTGCTTCGAAGACCCGAACGTGATCCACGTGGCCGGCAAGGTCGACCCGATCTCCGACATCGAGGTGATCCAGACCGAGCTGTGCCTGGCGGACCTGGCCACGGTCGAGAAGGCGCTGCACCGCCACACCAAGGTGGCCCGCTCGGGCGACAAGGACGCGCAGAAACTGGTGGCGCTGCTGGAGCGCTGCCAGGCCGCGCTGAACGAGAACACGCCCGTGCGCGCGCTCGAGTTCACCAAGGAAGAGCGCCCGCTGGTCAAGACCTTCAGCCTGATCACGGCCAAGCCCGCGATGTTCGTGGCCAACGTGGCCGAGGACGGCTTCGAGAACAATCCCTTCCTCGACCGCTTGACCGAGTACGCCACCAAGCAGGGCGCGCCCGTGGTTGCCATCTGCGCCAAGATCGAGGCCGAGCTGTCCGAGATGGACGACGAGGACAAGAAAATGTTCCTGGCCGAGATCGGCCAGGACGAGCCGGGCCTGAACCGGTTGATCCGCGCCGCCTACAAGCTGCTGGGGCTGCAGACCTACTTCACCGCCGGCGTGAAGGAAGTGCGCGCCTGGACCATCCACATCGGCGACACCGGCCCGCAGGCCGCCGGCGTGATCCACGGCGACTTCGAGAAGGGCTACATCCGCGCCCAGACCATCGCCTTCGACGACTACATCGCCTTCAAGGGCGAGCAAGGCGCCAAAGACGCGGGCAAGATGCGGGCCGAAGGCAAGGAATACGTCGTCAAGGATGGCGACGTGATGAACTTCCTCTTCAGCAGCTGAACGCAGGCGGCCGGCCCGGCCGCCACCAGGCGCCCTGCCTCTGGGAGCACCGCGGCCCCGGGGCAGTCGCCACCGGGACTGCGCACCCGCCTGGATGGCGGACGGCCGTTGTACGCTCTTGAACGCAAGGGATTCTCAACGCCGACGTCCACACCAGGAGCAGGAGACATGCGCGACTATCTGAAGTTCTACATTGGGGGCCAGTGGGTCGACCCCGCCACGCCCAAGAGCATCGACGTGATCGACCCGGCCACCGAGCGGCCGGCCGGGCGCATCTCGATGGGCAGCGCCGCCGACGTCGACCGGGCCGTGCAGGCCGCGCGCAAGGCGTTTGCCAGCTACTCGCGCACCAGTGTCGATGAGCGCGTCGCGCTGCTGGAGCGCGTGGTCGCCGAATACAAGAAGCGCTATGCCGACGTCGCGGCCGCCATCACCGAGGAGATGGGCGCGCCCGTGGCGCTGGCGCGCGACGCCCAGGCCGCCATGGGCCTGGCGCACCTGAAGACCGCGCTGGAGGTGCTCAAGGGCTACGCGTTCCAGGAGCAGCGCGGCAGCACGCTGGTGGTGAAGGAGCCGATCGGCGTGTGCGGCTTCATCACGCCCTGGAACTGGCCCGTCAACCAGATCGCCTGCAAGGTGGCGCCCGCGCTGGCCGTGGGTTGCACCATGGTGCTCAAGCCGTCGGAGATCGCGCCGTTCTCGGGCTATATCTGGACCGAGATCCTGGACGCGGCCGGCGTGCCGGCCGGCGTCTACAACCTCGTCAACGGCGACGGCCCCACGGTGGGCGCGGCGCTCTCCGCGCACCCCGAGGTCGACATGGTCTCGTTCACGGGCTCCACGCGGGCCGGCGTCGAGGTGGCCCGCAACGCGGCACCCACCGTCAAGCGCGTGCACCAGGAGCTGGGCGGCAAGTCGCCCAACGTGATCCTGCCCGATGCCGACTTCAAGCAGGCCATCAAGGCCGGCGTGCGCGGCGTCATGAACAACTCGGGCCAGTCCTGCAACGCACCCACGCGCATGCTGGTGCCCAACGCGCGCATGGACGAGGCGCTGGCCATCGCCAAGCAGGTGGCCGAGGCCACCACGGTGGGCGCGCCCGACAGCGGCGCGCAGCTGGGCCCGGTGATCTCCGCCACGCAGTGGGACAAGATCCAGACGCTGATCCACAAGGGCATCGCCGAAGGCGCGACCGTGGTTGCCGGCGGCCCGGGCAAGCCCGCGGGCCTGGAGGTCGGCTACTACGTCAAGCCCACGGTGCTGGGCGGCGTGCACAACCGGATGACGGTGGCGCGCGAGGAGATCTTCGGCCCCGTGCTGACCATCCTGGGCTACGACACGGTGGACGAGGCCGTGCAGATCGGCAACGACACGCCCTACGGCCTGGCGGCCTACGTGTCGGGCACCGACCCCGAGGCCACGCGCGATGTGGCCTCGCGCCTGCGTGCGGGCCAGGTCAACATCAACAGCGCCGCGATCGACCTGACGGCGCCGTTCGGCGGCTTCAAGCAGTCCGGCAATGGGCGCGAGTGGGGCGACCATGCCTTCGGCGAGTTCCTGGAGGTCAAGGCC
Source organism: Pseudorhodoferax sp. Leaf274 (assembly GCF_001422445.1). Classification (GTDB taxonomy): domain Bacteria; phylum Pseudomonadota; class Gammaproteobacteria; order Burkholderiales; family Burkholderiaceae_C; genus Pseudorhodoferax. The sequence continues at coordinate 114,478 of NZ_LMNA01000009.1, read as the reverse complement.
ATGCTGGGTTTCGCACCGAAGGCGGCGGCCTGAGGCCGGGGAGAACGCGATGCTGAGCTACCAGATCGACACCTTCGGCAAGCCGCTGGCCCAGGTCATCCGCGAGACGCCGCAGCCCCAGGGCAGCGAGGTGCTGCTCCAGGTCGGCAGCTGCGGCGTGTGCCACAGCGACGTGCACCTGCAGGACGGCTACTTCGACCTCGGCGGCGGCAACCGCATGGACATGGCGCGCGCCATGCAGCCGCCGCGCACGCTGGGCCACGAGATCGCCGGCACCGTGGTGGCCGTGGGTCCCGAGGCGCGCGGCGTGGCCGTGGGCGACCGCCGCGTGGTCTACCCCTGGATCGGCTGCGGCCGTTGCACGCTGTGCACCACGGGCGACGAGCAGCTGTGCAATGCGCCGCAGGCCCTGGGCGTGCACCGCGACGGCGGCTTTGCCGACCATGTCTTGGTGCCGCACCCGCGCGTGCTGCTCGACTACGACCCGCTGCCCGAGGACCAGGCCGCCACGCTGGCCTGCTCCGGCCTCACGGCCTTCGGCGCCCTGAAGAAGATCGATGCATTGGGCCCCAACGATGCCGTGATGGTCATCGGCGCGGGCGGCGTCGGCTTGTCCGGCATCCGGCTCGCGCGAGAGCTGTTCCAGCGTTCGCCCATCGTGGTCGAGCTCGACCGCAGCAAGTGGGACGTGGCGCGCGAAGCGGGCGCCGGCGAGCTGATCGACCCGAGCGAAGACGGCGCGCTGAAGGCGCTGGTCAAGGCCACGGGCGGTGGCGTCGCCGCCGCGGTGGATTTCGTGGGTGCGCCGGCCTCGTTCAACTTCGGCTTCGGCGCGCTGCGCAAGGGCGGCAAGCTGGTCTGCGTGGGCCTGTTCGGCGGCGCCACGACCATCGTGCCGGCCATGGTCTCGATGAAGGCCGTCAGCGTGGTCGGCTCCTACGTGGGCAGCCTGGCCGAGATGCAGGAGCTGCTGGCCATCGCGCGTGCCGGGCGCCTGCCGGCCATGCCGGTCACGGCCCAGCCGCTGGCCCAGGCCTCGCAGGCGCTGGACGACCTGCGCGCCGGCCGCATCCGCGGCCGGACCATCCTGCACCCCTAGGCTGCGCCGAACTCCGCCAGCACGGCCTGCGTGTGCTGGCCCAGCAGCGGCGCTTCTCCTGGCGCAGCGCGGCCCGCCTGGCCCGGCATGTTGGGCCAGTCCAGCGTGCCCAGGCCCGGCACCTCCAGCGCCGCGAACACGCCTGCATGCCTTGCCTGCGCGCTCTGCGGCAGGTCCTGCGGCCGCGCGGCGCGCGCGTGCAGCACGTCGTGGCGGCGCAGCAGGGCCTCCCAGTCGGCCACGGTCTGCGTGGCGAGCTGGGTGGCCAGCGCGCCGTTGAGTTCCAACGCGCGCGGGATGCGGCCTGCGCTCGTGGCCAGGTCGGGATCGGCCAGCCAGTCGGCGCGGTCCAGCGCCTCGGCCAGGCGGCGGAACATGGCGTCGTCCAGCATGCTCACGTACAGGTGGCCGTCGCTGGCGCGGAACAGGCCGGTCGGCACGTTGAAGGCCACGGCCTCGGCTTCTGGAAACATCGCGGCGTCCAGCACCAGGTAGCTTTGCAGCGCGGCGGCGGTCTCCAGCATCGAGACCTGCACATGCCGGCCCTGGCCCGTGCGCGCGGCACGCACCAGCGCGGCCATGGCGTTCTGCGCGGCCTGCAGGCCAGTGGCGATGTCGACCAGGAACAGGCCGATGCGGCGCGGCGCGCCCGTGGCGTCGCGGTTCAGGTGCATGAGGCCGGTGGCGGCCTGCATGGTGGTGTCCAGCGCGGGCAGCTGGGCGTCGGGGCCGGTCGCGCCGTGGCCCGAGATCGACACGTAGACCAGGTCCGGCCGCTGCGCCGCGAGTTCGGCATAGCCCACGCCCATGCGCTCGACCACGCCGGGGCGGTAGTTCTGCACGACCACATCGGCCTGTGCGGCGAGCTGGCGCAGGGCAGCGCGGCCGGCTTCGGTGCGCGTGTCCAGCACCACGCTTTCCTTGCCCAGGTTGTAGGCGATCGAGATCGCGGTGTGGCCGGCGCGCGCGCGGCCCATCTGGCGGCTCCAGTCGCCGTGCGGCGGCTCGACCTTGATCACGCGCGCGCCCTGCTGGCGCAGCAGCAGGCCGCAGTGCGGGCCGGCGATGCCCTGGGAGAGGTCGAGCACGGTCAGGCCGTGCAGCGGGAGGTCTTCTGGCGTCATGGCATGTCGATGATGACTTTGCCGATGGCGCGGCGCGACAGCGTGGTGTCCAGCGCCGCATGCCAGTCGGCCAGCGGGAAATGCTGGGTCTGCGGCAAGGCCATCCGGCCTTCGGCCACGTTGGCGAGCAGTTCGGCGACCAGCGCCTGCACCTTGGACGCGTAGCGGCGCCGCTCGTCGGTCAGGCCCCAGCCGATGTAGTAGCCGTAGTTGAAGCCGATCACGCTGAGGTTCTTGACCAAGAGCAGGTTGGCCGGCGCGCTCGGGATGGTGCCACTCGCGTAGCCGATGCTCAGGATGCGCGCCTCGGGCGCGGTGCAGCGCAGCGAGGCGTCGAAGAGCGCGCCGCCCACGGGGTCGAACACCACGTCGGCGCCGCGCGGGCAGACCGCCTTGACGGCAGCCGCCAGGGTCTCGGCATCGCCCGCCAGCGCGTGGTGCGCGCCCAGCGCCAGCGCGGCCGCGCGCTTGGCGGGCGTGCTGGCGGTGGCGATGACCTGCGCGCCCATCAGGCGGCCGATCTGGATGGCCGCCATGCCCAGTGCGCCGGCCGCGCCGTGCACGAGCAGCGTTTCGCCGGGCTGGAGCGCTGCGCGCCAATGCAGCGCGGCCCAGGTCGTGCCGTAGGTGATGGGCAGCGCGGCGGCCTTGTCCAGCGGCACGGCGTCGGGCAGCGGGTAGACGGTGTCGGCGGCGATCACCACCTCTTCGGCGAAGGCGCCCCAGTCCAATGCGGCCATCACGCGCTGGCCGGGCTGCAGCTGCGTCACGTCGGGCGCCACCTCCAGCACCTCGCCCGCGGCCTCGGTGCCGGGCGTGAAGGGAAGCGGCGGCTTGCGCTGGTACTTGCCGGCCACGAACAGGCTCACGGCGAAGCCCACGCCGGCATGGCGCACGCGCAGGCGCACCTGGCCTGGGGCGAGCGGCTGGCGCGGCAGTTGCGTGAGTGCGAGTTCGCTCCAGTGGCCGAAGCGGGTGCAGAGCAGTCCGGTGTAGGTCGAAGAGGTCATTCGATCTTGATGTTGAGCTCGCGCACGAAGCGCGACCATTTGTCGAGGTCGCCGCGCAGCACGGCGTCGAACTCCTGCGGCGTGTTGCCGATGGGCACCAGGTTCAGCTCGCGCATGCGCTTGTCGATCTCGGGCAGCCGCACGATGCGCGCCACCTCCTTGGACAGCGCCGCGGCGCGTTCCGGCGGCACGCCGGCCGGCATCAACAGGCCCATCCAGGCGTCGGGCTCGAAGCCCTTGTAGCCGCTCTCGAGAAAAGTGGGCACCTCGGGCAGCAGGGCCGAGCGCTGCGCACCGGCCATGGCCACCGGGATCAGCTTGCCGCTCTGCAGCAGCGGCTTGGCCGTGCCCACGGCGATCAGGCCGATCTTCACGTGGCCAGCGGCCAGGTCGGTGGCCAGCGGCGCGCCGCCCTTGTAGGGCACGTGCTCCATCTCCAGTCCCGCCTCGCGCTTGAACAGCTCGCCCAGGATGTGGCCGGTCGTGCCCATGCCGTAGGAGCCGTACGGATACTTGCCCGGGTTGGCCTTCACGAGCTTGACGAGTTCGGGCAGCGTGCGCGCCGGGAAGTCGGGCGACACCGCGAGGATGGTGGACGAGGCCGCCACTTCGCTGACGGCCGTGAAGTCCTTCACCGGGTCGTAGCCGATGTTGGGGAACAGCGGCGGGTTCTGCACGTGGGCCGTGAAGGTCAAGAGGGCGGTGTAGCCGTCCTTGGGCGCCTGGGCCACGAACTTGGTGCCCGTGGTGGTGCCCGCGCCGGGCTTGTTGTCGACGATGACGGGCTGGCCCCAGGCCTTGGTCAGTTCCTGGCCCAGCAGGCGGGCCACGGCGTCGTTGACGTTGCCGGCCACCGAGGGCACGACGATGGTCAGCGGCTTGCTCGGGTAGGGCGCGTTGTCGGTGGCCTGGGCGGGCAGGGCGGCCAGAGTGCCCAGCATGGGCAGCGCCAGCAGGGCAGCGCCAAAGCGGCGCCGGTGAACGATGGGCATGGTTGTCTCCTTGGTGTCTGCGTGGCGGCCGGTGCCCGTGCCGCCTGCTTGCGGGCCAGTTTAGGATCGCGCGCCGGTCTGGCGGGATTCCCCGCGGGCCGATTCCGATGCCTGCCGGGAATCCATGGCAGCACCCGCGCGCGGAGGAGACATGCGGCTGGAAGACCTGCAGGCGTTCCTGAAGCTGGCCGAGCACGGCAACCTGCACCGTGCGGCGGACGCGTCCGGCGTCACGCAGTCGGCCCTGTCCAAGACGCTGGCGCGGCTGGAGGCCGGGTCCGGCCTGCGGCTGGTCGAGCGCAGCGGCCACGGCGTGGCCCTGACGCCCGCGGGCGTGTCGCTGCAGGCGCACGCGCAGCGCGTGCTGCTGGCCGTGGGCGACCTGCACGGCGACCTGGCCGAGCAGCGCCAGGCCCGCGCCGGTGCCGTGCGCGTGGGCGTGCTGCCGCACCTGATGTCCACGCTGCTGTCGCCGCTGCTGGCGCGCTTCGTCGCGCAGCGGCCGCTGGCGCAGTTCAGCATCGAGACGCAGCTGAGCGCGCGCCTGTTGGCGCTGCTGCAGCGCGCCGAGGTCGACCTCGTGCTGGCCGCGCGGCCCGACCGCGTGCCGCGCGACCTGGCCTGGCATCCGCTCGGACCGCTGGACCTGCGCGTGGCCTTGCGCGCCAAGCACCCGCGCCGCGCGCAACTGCGCCAGCTGGCCGACCTGACGGCCGAGCGCTGGGCGCTGCCGGCCAGCTCGCTCTACCTGCGCCACTGGCTGGACGAGCGCTTCACCGAGGCCGGCCTGCCGCCGCCGCGCGTGGCCGTGGAGAGCACGGCCTCGCCCTCGGCCTTCGCCGAGCTGCTGCGCCAGTCCGACCTGCTGGGCGTGATGCCCGCGCAGCTGCTGGGCCAGCCCGAGGGCCATGGGCTGGTGGCGCTGCCTGGCGATGCGCTGCTGTGGCGGCGCGAGCTGGGGGTGTTCTGGCGCGCGGCGGGTTACCTGTCGCCGGTCTGCGCGGACTTCCGCGACGCGGTGGTGCAGGGCGCCTGAATCAGGCCAAGGCCGCCAGCGCTTCGTCCAGCGGCAGCGGCCCCTCGACCGCCAGGGCCGGCTGCGCCGCGGCGAAGGCGCGGCGCAGGTAGGTGGCGTCGTCGGAGGTGTCCATGGCGGCGATTGTGCCGCTCAGCCCTCGCGTGGAAACAGCCGCGCGATGCCGCTGCGCAGGTGCTGCGTCATGGCCTCGCGCGCGGCCGCCGCGTCGCGCGCCGCGATGGCCTCGTCGATGCGCAGGTGCTCGGTGCGCACGTCGCGCCAGCGGTGCATCATGGGCTGGGGTGAGAGCTCGCGCACGAGCCGGATCGCCACGCGCGTGTGCTCCATGAGCGCGGTGATCGTGAGCAGCAGGTAGCGGTTCTCGCTGGCGCGCGCGATGGCGCCGTGGAAGGCGATGTCTTCCTCGATGCCGGGCTCGCCGCGCTGCGTCGCCGCCTCCATGGCGCGGCGGCGCGCCGTGACGGCCGCACGCAGCCGCGCGTCGCGGCTCTGCGCCGCGAGCGCTGCGCTCTCGCCTTCGAGGATGCAGCGGAACTCGAGAAAGCTGCGCACGTCCGGGATGCCCTGGATCGGCCCGTAGTCGATGCTCTTGAGCGCCGGCTCCTGGCCGACGAAGTGGCCGGCCCCGTGCGCGGCCGTCACGCGGCCTTCGGCGCGCAGGCGGGCCAGCGCCTGGCGCACCACGGGGCGCGAGACGCCGAAGCGTTCGGCCAGCGCGTGCTCGCCGGGCAGGCGGTCGCCGGCGGCCAGCCTGTCCTGGCCGATCATGGCCAGCACCTGGTCGTAGACGGTGTCGGTCAGCGAGGTGGCGGGCATGGCGGGCTCTTTGTGGAGTTGTCAGCGCATTATGGCAAGTTGTCTGACATGTCTTTCCATGAATTGACATGTCGTGCCAGCCGCGCCGACGATGCGCACCCGCTTCGAACCACACACCGCGAGACAAGATGAAAACCCTGCTGCCCTGGATGCTGGCCTGCTGCCTGGCCCCGCTCGCCGCCACCGCGCAGACCGCCTGGCCCGACAAGCCCGTCACGGTCATCGTGCCCTTTCCCGCGGGCGGCGCCACCGACGCGGCCGCGCGTGCCATGGCCACGCAGCTGCAGACTGCGCTGGGCCAGTCCTTCGTGGTCGACAACCGGCCCGGCGCCACGGGCACGCTGGGCGCGGGCCTGGTCAAGCGCGCCGCGGCCGATGGCTACACCTTGATGGTGGCCTCGCTCGCGCCCTACGTGATCGCGCCGCACCTCATGAAGTCCGTGCCCTACGACGCACTGAAGGACTTCGACTACCTCAGCGTGCTGGTGCAGGCGCCCAATGTGCTCGTCGCGGCGCCGGCCAAGAAGGCGCGTAGCGTGGCCGATGTGCTGGCCGAACTCCGCGCCAACCCCGGCAAGGTGAGCTTCGCGAGTTCGGGCAATGGCGCCTCGGACCATCTGTCGGCCGAGCTGTTCTGGCAGCAGACCAAGACAGAGGGCCTGCACGTGCCCTACAAGGGCGGCGCGCCGGCCCTCAACGACCTGCTGGGCAACCAGGTCGACTACTCGTTCCAGAACGTCAACGCCGTGCTGGGGCAGATCCGCGCGGGCAAGCTGCACGCCATCGCCGTGACGGGCGCCAAGCGCTCGCCCGTGCTGCCCGACACGCCGACGCTGGCCGAGGCCGGCGTGCAGGGCGCCGAGGTCTATTCCTGGCAGGGCCTGGCCGCGCCGCGCGGCCTGCCGCCGGCCGTGCGCGACAAGGCTGCCGCGGCTGCGGCCGCCGCCATGCGCGACCCCAAGGTGGCCGCGCGCCTGACCGAGCAGGGCCTGGAGATCGTGGCCAACACGCCGGCCGAGTTCGCTGCCTTCCAAGCCAAGGAATTCGCACGCTGGAAGACCCTCATCGACACCCGCAAGATCACCGCTGATTGACCCCTATGACCACCATCCGCGCCCTGCGCACCTACCGCCTGCCCGAGCGCCCCAGCCTGATCTGGCTGGAACTGGAGACCAGCGACGGCCTCGTCGGCCTGGGCGAGACCTTCCGCGGCGCCGCCGCCGTCGAGACCTGCCTGCACGCCGAACTCGCACCCGTGCTGCTGGGCCGCGATGCGCGCCACATCGAAGGCATCTCGCGCCAGCTGCTCACGCCCTACGTGGGCTACAACAGTTCGGGCACCGAGGTGCGTTCGGCCAGCGCCGTCGACATCGCGCTGTGGGACCTGGCCGGCCAGCGCCAGGGCGTGCCCGTGTACCAGGCGCTCGGCGGTGGCGCGCGGGCCAGCGTGCCGGTCTACAACACCTGCGCGGGCTACGCCTACAACACCACGGGCAAGCGCCGCGACATCGGCGCGGGCGACGAGGCTGCCGGCCCCTACGACGACCAGGTCGCCTTCATGCGCGATGCCGGCACTCTCGCCAAGGGCCTGCTGTCCGAGGGCTACAAGGCCATGAAGATCTGGCCCTTCGACATCTACGTGCCCGCCAGCGGCGGCAACCTCATCACGCTGGCCGACCTGGAGAAGGGCCTGCAGCCCTTCCGCCAGATCCGCGAGGCCGTGGGCAACCAGATCGAGGTGATGTGCGAGCTGCACAGCCTGTTCGGCGGCCATTCGGCGCTGCGCATCTGCCAGGCGCTGGAGGAGTACAACGTGTTCTGGGTCGAGGACCCGCTCAACAAGATGGACGACGTGGCCGGCCTGTCGGACCTGCGCCGGCGCACGCGCGTGCCCATCTGCGGCAGCGAGACGCTGGGCGGCCTGCGCCCGTTCCGCGACCTGTTGGCCGGCGATGCGCTCGACGTGGTGATGCTCGACCTCTCCTGGTGCGGCGGCATCACCGAAGGCCGCAAGATCGCCGCGCTGGCCCAGGCCTACAACCGGCCGCTGGCGCCGCACGACTGCACCGGCCCCGTGACGCTGATGGCTGGCCTGCACATGGCGCTGCACGCGCCCACCGCCATCTACCAGGAGGTGGTGCGCGCCACGCTGGCGACCTGGTACCGCGACATCGTGACCGGCCTGCCCGTCATCGAGGACGGCATGGCCCAGCCACCGGTGGCGGCCGGCCTGGGCACGCGGCTGCAGGACAGCTTCAAGCAGCAACCTGGCCTGGTGGTGCGCGAAAGCCGCTGACCTTTTCACAAGAGACATTCCATGCTGATCAAGATCGTCGGACTCCACGCCCCCAACGCGCCGCGCTTGCGCGCGCTGCTGGGCGCCGCACACGAGGTGCAGGCGCTCGACGCCTTCCCCGCCACGGGCGAGATCCACGCTGATGTGGTCATCGCCAACGCCATCGACGCCGACGCGGCCGCGCGCCTGCGCTGCCGCCTCGTGCACGTGCCGGGCGCCGGTGCCGAGCAAATCGCGCTGGCCGACCTGTCGGCCGGCACCACGGTCTGCAACGTGCACGGCCACGAGGTGCCGATCGCCGAGTTCACGCTGCACGCCATCCTCGAGCACTGCCTGCAGCTGTGGCAGTACCCGGCCCGCCTGGATGCCGAGGCCTTCGCCGAGGTCTACGCCGCGCGGCCCCAGCACGGCGAGGCCGAAGGACGCACCGTGGCCATCGTCGGCTTCGGCCACATCGGCCAGGAGATCGCGCGGCGCGCGCGGGCGTTCGGCATGCACGTGGTCGCGGTCACGCGCAGCGGCAAGCCGGCCGCCCCCGAACTGGCCGACGAGGCCGTGGCCGTCTCCGCGCTCGACAGCGTGCTGCCGCGCGCCGACGTGCTGGTGCTGGCTTGCCCGCTGGACGAGGGCACGCGCGGCCTCATCGGCGCGCAGCAACTGGCGCTGCTGCCGGCCGGCGCGCTGCTCGTCAACGTGGCGCGCGCCGAGGTGGTCGATGAACAGGCGCTGTACGAGGCCCTGCAATCGCGGCGCCTGGGCCGCGCTGCGCTCGACGTCTGGTACCAATACCCCAAGAAGGGCCAGCCGCCCGTCGCGCCCTCGCGCTTGCCGATCCACGAACTGCCCAACGTGCGCGCCACGCCGCACATCTCGGCCATCACGCCAGCGCTGCTGGCGCGGCGCTACGGCTTCATGGCCGACAACATCGCGCGGCTGCAGCACGGGCAGCCGCTGCGCAACGTGATCCATCCTGCAGGCTGACACCCCCCATTCACCACCGGAGACAAGCATGGCATCGAAGAAGACCCTCACCCTTTCCCGCCGCGCGCTCGGCATCGCCGCCACGGCGCTGCTGGCCGGCGCCGCGCTGCCCGGCCACGCGCAGGACTACCCGAACAAGATGATCCGCATCATCGTGCCCAACCCCGCGGGCGGCACCTCGGACGTGCTGGGCCGCCTGCTGGCCAAGGAACTCGGCGAGACGCTCAAGCAGCCCGTGATCGTGGAGAACAAGGCGGGCGGCAACGGCCACATCGGCGCTTCTTTCGTGGCCAAGTCCGCACCCGACGGCTACACGCTGCTGCTGATGGACATGAGCAACGCCACCATCGGCCCCAGCGTCGCCCAGCTCAACTACAGCCCGCTCAAGGAGCTGACGCCCGTCACCATGCCGGCCTACTCGCCGCACCTGCTGGTGGTGCGCCAAGACCTGCCGGTCAAGAACATCGACGAGCTGGCCGCCTATGCCAAGAAGTCGGGCAAGCCCGTCAGCTTCGGCACGCCGCTGGCGTCCATCAGCCAGCTCGCCGGCATCATGCTGGCGCAGGACAAGGGCTTCGAGTTCAACGTGATCGGCTACAAGGGCGGCGCCCAGGCGCTGGCGGACCTGGCCGGCGCACAGATCGACAGCGCCATGGCCAGCGTGCTGGCGACCAACCCGCTGGTGCAGGGCGGCAAGATCAAGGCCATCGCGGTCACGAGCGCCAAGCCCTTCGCGGCCACGCCCGGCGTTCCCACGGTGGCGTCGCAAATCCCGGGCTTCGTGACCGGCTCCTGGCAGGGCCTGCTGGCACCGGCCGGCACGCCGCCCGCGGTGCTCGACAAGCTGCAGGCCACGGTCAAGCAGATCGTGGCGCGGCCCGACGTGGCCAAGCGCCTGGCGGAGCTCGGCTCCGAGCCTTCGGACATGAGCCGCCAGCAGATGGCCGAGTGGATGCAGACCGAGACGGTGCGCTGGGGCAAGGTGGTCAAGGACAACAACATCAAGGCCGAATAGGGCCATCGGAAGGAGCGTCACCATGCAGGGCATCGCCGCATGACGCCCGGGCGCAAGCCTGGGGCACAGCCCGTGGCGGACAGCACCATCGAAGAGTGCCTGTTCGGCCTGCTCGCGCAGCGGTGCGAGGGCGCGACGGTCTGCCCATCCGACGTGGCCCGCGCCCTGGTGGCGGACGCGGACCGCTGGCGCGCGCTGATGCCACAGGTCCGCCAGGTGGCGCAGCGGCTGGCGCAGGACAAGCGCCTGCGCGTGACGCGCAAGGGCGTGCCGGTGGACGCGACCAGCCGCGGCGGCCCGATCCGCCTGGGCCGCCCGGACAAGAGCTGAGGCCACGCAGTCCGCGCGGCGCGACGCACGCGTGGCGTGGCGGCTGACGGCGCCCAACGGGCCGCGCTGGCAACGCGCGAGGCGGCGCGTGTTCCACACTGGGCCAGACTGGCGCCCGTGCACGCCGCACGCGGGCCGGTCGCGTCGGCGTTGGGCCGGCGCTGTGTCGGCCACGTCGCGAAGGAGAACGCCACCATGTCGAATGCGGATGCAAGCACCCAGGCACCGGCCGATCCGCCGCCGGGCGGGGTGGTCTCGGTGCGGCTGGAGTTGTCGCAGGCCGAAGCCGCGCAGCTGCACGCGCTCGGCGGCAGTTCTTGGCTGCGCAGCCAGCTCGCCGCGGCCGCCGGCAGCCCGGGGGCGGCGCGCGAGGATGCTGCCAGCGCCTACCTTGTCGGCCTGGCCAAGGCGGCATTTCCACTCCCCGTGTCGGGCCCTGCGGTCGGCCTCGTCGATGCGCTGCGCAAGCAACGCCTGCTGGAGGCAGCAGTGACGTACGACGATGCACCCGGTGGCGATGGGGACCGCGCCATCGTCATCGGCATCACCGCGCTGGGCCGTGCCGAGATCGAGCGTCTCGCGGGCGGGCGCTGAGCTGGCACGTGAGCCCCACTGCGCTGCAGCACTGCACAAAGCGTAACGACTGCGCAGGCGCGGCCCAGGCCGTTCGTGCGCCGGGAACTGAATAATTTCCAGCCGTCCTTCGATGGGGGCGCCAGTGCAGTCCTGCGGGCACAGCGGTCTTTGCACCGCCTTCTTCCTGCGCGCAGGCCCCGGCACGCGCCGTAACCGCATGTTGCGCACACGCGCAGGGGAGTTGGAGATGAAACAAGCGATGACACGTCGCCGGCGCAGGCTGGCACTGGGGTTGGCCTTAGCGGCCTGCGCCCTGCCGTTCGGCGCAGCGCACGCGGCGACGCTGCAGGTCGGCCCCGGCCACACCTACACCAGCATCGCGCAGGCGGCGCGTGCCGCGCGCGACGGCGACGTGGTGGAGGTGCAGGCCGGCGACTACCGGCGCGACGTGGCGGTCTGGACGCAGCGCCAGCTGGTGGTGCGCGCGGTGGGTGGCCGCGTGCGGCTGTGGGCCGATGGCGCCAACGCCGAGGGCAAGGGGATCTGGGTCGTGCGCGGCGACATCCTCGTGCAGGGCTTCGACTTCCGCGGCGCACGCGTGCCGGACCGCAATGGCGCCGGCATCCGCTTCGAGGCGGGGCGGCTGCAGGTGGTCGACTGCAGCTTCGTGGACAACGAGAACGGCATCCTCACGGCCAGCGACCCGCAGGCCGAACTGCGCATCGCGCAGAGCCTGTTCCAGGCCAACGGCGCCGGCGACGGGCAGAGCCACAACCTGTACGTGGGCGCCATCGGCAGGTTCAGCATGACCGACAGCCAGTCGCGCGACGCGCGCGTGGGCCACCTGCTCAAGAGCCGCGCGGCGGTCAACGAGATCCACCGCAACCAGCTCGTCGATGGCAACCCCGGCAGCGCGAGCTACGAGCTGGAGCTGCCCAACGGAGGCGTGGCCAGCGTCACCGAAAACGTGGTGCGCCAGGCGCCCGGCACGCAGAACTCGACCATGGTCTCGTACGGCGCCGAAGGCTACCGCTGGGCCCGCAACGAACTCGTGCTGCACAACAACACGCTCATCGACGACCGGCCCAGCGGCGGCGTCTACCTGCGCGTGGCGCCCGGCCAGCGCAGCGTGGAACTGCGCGGCAACCTGCTGCAGGGCGCGAGCCGCACGCGGGCCTCGGTGCTGACGTACTGAGCGGCGGGGCGCTCAGCTGCCCGCGATGCCCTTGTCCTTGATGAGCTGGCCCCACTTCTGGTCGTCTGCGCGGATGCGGGCGGCCGTGTCGGCCGGCGACTGCCAGGCGGCGAAGGTGCCCGCGCCCTTGAGCTTGTCCTGCACGGTGGCATCGGCCAGCGCCTGCTTGAGCGCATCGTTGAGCGCCGCGACCACCGCGGCCGGCGTGCCGGCCGGTGCCAGCAGGCCACCCCAGGAGACGGCCGAGAAGCCCGGGAAGCCCTGCTCGGCCACCGTCTTCACGTCGGGCAGGAAGGGCACGCGTTGCGGCGAACCCACCGCGATGGCGCGCAGCTTGCCGGCCTGGATGTGCGGCAGCGCCGCGACCATGTCGGCGTACATCACAGGCACCTGGCCGCCCAGCAGGTCGGTGATGGCCGGCACGCCGCCCTTGTAGGGCACGTGCGTCATGTCGAAGCCGCCCTGGATCTTGAGCAGCTCCATGGTCAGGTGGCCGAAGCTGCCCTGGCCCGAGCTGGTGTAGTTCAGCGGCGCCTTGCTGGCCTTGGCCTTGGCGATGAGCTCGGACAGCGTGCGCACGTCGGGCAGCTGCGTGGGGTTCACCACCACCACGATGGGCAGGTCGTAGGTGGTGCCGATGGCCGTGAAGTCCTTGTTGATGTCGAACTTGACGGCCGGGTACAGGTGCGGCGCCAGCAGCGTGGGCGTGGCCAGCATCATGAGGCTGTGGCCATCGGCCGGCATGCGGGCCAGGGCCGCAGCGGCGATGGAGCCCGAGGCGCCGGGCCGGTTCTCGACGATGACGGTCTGTTTGAGGATCTCGCCCAGCTTCTGGCCCACGATGCGCGAGGCCGTGTCGGTCGGCCCGCCGGGCGGAAACGGCACGTAGAGCGTGATGAGCTTGCCCGGGAAGGCCTGGGCCCGGCCGGCCAGTGGCGCCAGTGCGGCGCCCAGGGCCAGGGCCGTGAGCCCGCGGCGGGTGATGCGGGAGGAAGCGGAACGGTTCTGCAGATGGGTCATGCGAAAAAACGGGTCGGTGAGGAAGAGGTGCTCAGCCCAGCCACTCGCGCAGCACGGCGTCGCGGTCGGCGCCGAGCTGCGGCGGCGGGCGGCGCACGGGCAGGCGCTCGCCATCCAGGCGGTAGGGCGGCGCCAGCACATGGGTGGTGCCGGCCACGGGGTGGGGCTGCTGCGTGACCAGGCCGCCTTCGGCGGTGCGCTGCGAGGTCAGCGCCTCGTGCAGGCCCAGCACCTCGCCACACGGGATGCCGGCCTTGCTCATCGCGGCGATGAGATGGTCGCGCTTGCGGGCGCCGATCTCCTTGTAGAGCTCGGGCAGCAGCACGGCGCGGTTCTGGCCGCGGCCCAGGTTGGTCTTGAAGCGCTCGTCGGCGGCCAGGTCCGGGCGCTCCAGCGCGTCCAGGCACAGGCGTTCGAACTGCGCGTTGTTGCCCACGCTGATGATGACCGGCCCATCGGCCGCGTCGAACACGCCGTAGGGCACGATGGACGGGTGGGCGTTGCCGTACTTGGGCGGGTCTTCGCCCAGGAACAAGGCCTCCAGGCCGCTGTAGGCGGTGATCATGAGGCCGCAGTCGTACAGCGCCATCTCCACGTGGCGGCCGGTGCCGATCTTCTCGCGCTGGTAGAGCGCGGCCAGCACGGCCTGGGCGCTGGCCATGCCGGTCATGAGGTCGACCGCGGCGATGCCGAACTTGAGCGGGCCCTGGCCCTCCTCGCCGTTCATGGCCATGATGCCGGCCTGGCCCTGGATCACGAGGTCGTAGCCCGGGCGCTTGGCCTCGGGGCCGCCGCGGTTGTAGCCGGTCACCGAGACGTAGACCAGGCGCGGGTTGATGGCGCGCAGCTGCTCGTAGCCCAGGCCCATCTTCTCCATGCCGCCGGTCTTGAAGTTCTGCACCAGCACGTCGGCCTTGGCGACCAGCTGGCGAGCCAGGTCCTGGCCTTCGGGCGTGGCCAGGTCCAGCGTGATGGACCGCTTGTTGCGGTTCATGCTGTTGAAGTAGGTGGTCTCGGTCTTGCCGACGCGCACGCCCCAGTCGCGCGTGTCGTCGCCGCGCTGGGGGTGCTCGATCTTGACGACGTCGGCACCGAAGTCGCCGAGCACCTGGGCGCACAGCGGCCCGGCCAGCACGCGCGAAAAATCGAGCACGCGCACGCCGGCCAGCGGCAGTCCAGGGGAAGTAGCGGTCATGGGAACAGTCTCCGTTCGTTGTGGATGCGCGATTGTCAGCGTCGGCGCAGCGCGGCGAAGTCCGCTTGGCGCTTGCCAAGGAAGGCTTTGATGCCCTCCTGCGCTTCGTCGTCGCCCTGGCTTTCGACCATGGACACGGCTTCGCGCTCCAGCTGTTCGTCCAGCGTGCGCGCGTGCGCGCCGCGGCACAGCGCCTTGATGCGCGCGCTGGCGCGGGCCGGGCCCTGGGCCAGTTGCGCGCCGAGCGCAATGGCCTGTGCCTCGGCCTGGCCGGCGTCGACCAGGCGGTTGACGGCGCCCAGCGCGTGCAGGCGTTCGGCCGTGACGCGCTCGCCGGTCAGGCACAGCTCGGTCAGCAGCTGGCGCGAGACGAACTCGGCCAGGAACGAGGTCAGCCCGCCATCGGGCGTGAGGCCCACCTTGATGTAGGTGGCGCTGAAGAAGGCCTCGCGCGAGGACACCAGCAGGTCGCAGGCCAGCGCCACCGACAGGCCGGCACCGGCCGCGCCGCCCTCGACGGCCGCGATGACGGGCTTGCCGCTGTCACGCAGCCGGCGCACGAAGCCGTGCAGCAGCTCCAGGCGCTCGCGGCGCTCGGCAGGCGCCATCTCGCGGCGCGTGACCAGCTGGTTGAGGTTGCCGCCTGCGCAGAAGAAGTTGCCGGCGCCGGTCAGCACCACGGCGCCGATGGTGGGGTCGGCTTCGGCATCGGCCAGGGCTTGCGTGGCGGCCGTGTAGAACTCGGCCGACAGCGCGTTGCGGGCGGCGGGGTTGTTGTTGACGAGGATGAGCACGGCGCCTTCGCGGCGCGTGAGCAGGGCTTCGTTGGTCATCTTTGCTCCGGTGTTTGTTCGTTAGTTCAGTCGCGCGGGTGCTGCGGCCCAAAACGGCAGGCGGCGCCGACACGCGTTCTCCGGGGCACGCTCGCGGGCGCCGTTGGTGGCTCCAGCACGCTGTGCACTCTCGCCGATGGCGTGGCGTGCTGGGCATCTCTGGGCCGCGAATGGCCCCTGCGCCCGCATGTCAGCACCACCCGCCTCACGTCGCGTGGGTGCGAGGGCGCACGACCGGCGCGTCCGCGCTGGCGCGACACCGTCGTGTCGGGCGGTGGTAGTGGGCCTGCGGGCGCAGGCCCCATTCGCGACGGCGAGATGCCCAGCTGACGCACATCCGGCGTTCGAGGGCGTGCGGGTTGCAAGCCACTGCCGGCTTCCGCGAGCGTGGGCTGGAGAACGCAGGCACGCTGCCGCCGCCTGGGCGCTCCCTACAACCCACAAGCCATTCACGTAGCGCGTCCCAGATCGATGTAGCGCTGCAGATGGAAGTCCTCGTCCCCCAACTGGTGGTCGATCATCACGAGGCGTTTGGCGTAGTGCGCCAGCGGCAGTTCCCAGGTCATGCCGATGCCGCCGTGCAGCTGGATGGCCTCCTCGGCCACGCGCGTGCCGATCTGGCCCACGCTGAACTTGGCGGCCGACAGCGCACGCTCGCGCGCGATGCGGTTGTCGCCGTCGATCGCGGCGGCCGCGTTGATGACGGCCGAGCGCGCCTGCTCCACTTCGATCAGCAGGTCGGCCATGCGGTGCTGCAGCGCCTGGAAGCTGCCGATCGGCACGCCGAACTGCTTGCGCGTGCGCAGGTATTCCAGCGTGTCGCGCTTGGCCACTTCCATTGCGCCCAGCGACTCGGCCGCCAGGGCCAGGAGGCCCCAGCCCGTGGCGTGTTCCAGCACGTCCGCGCCGGCGCCTTCGGTGCCCAGCAGCGCATCGGCGCCGACCTGCACGTTCTGCAGCGTGAGTTCGGCCGCGCGGCCACCGTCGATCTTCGGGTAATCGCGACGGGCGATGCCCTCGGCATCGCCAGGCACCAGGAAAAGCGAGATGCCCTGCGCATCGCCCGTGTTGCCGGACGTGCGCGCGGAGACCAGCAACAGAGCGGCGCGCTGGCCTTGCTGCACCACGGCCTTGGCGCCGTTCAGCACCCAGCCATTGGCGTTCTTTTCGGCGCGCGTGGCGACCAGCGTGGGCTCGTAGTGCGAGCCGGGTTCGTCGTGCGCGAGCGCGGCCACGGTGCTGCCGTTCACGAGGCCGGCGATGCGTTCCTGTTGCACTGCGGTGCCCGCCTGCGCGATGGCGCGGCCGACCACGAGCGCGCCCAGGAAGGGCTCGACCACGAGGCCCTTGCCCAGGCTCTCGAAGACCACGGCCACGTCGAAGCCGCTGCCGCCGAAGCCACCCACGGACTCGGGGAACAGCGCGCCCAACGCGCCGATCTCGGCCAGCTGGTTCCAGTGCTTGTCGCTCGTGCCTTGCGCGCTCCAGGCGATGTGGTCGCGTTCGACGAAGCCGTACTGCTCGGCCAGGTAGCGGTCCAGCGAGTCCGCCAGCATGCGGCGGTCTTCGGTGTGTGTGAAGTTCATGGTGTCGCTTCCCTGCTCACAGGCCCAGGATCATCTTGGAGATGATGTTCTTCTGGATCTCGTTGGAGCCGCCGAAGATCGACAGCTTGCGGTAGTTGAAGTAGCTGGCCGCGGCCGTGGCGGCCGCGTCCGGGCCGAGCGGCTCGCCCGTGTAGCCCTCGTACTGCGCGGCCTCGATGTAGGGCGCGGCATACGGGCCCATGGCGCGGCGGATCAGCGAGAGGATCTCCTGGCGCACCTCGGTGCCGCGGATCTTGAGCATGGAGCTTTCCGCACCCGGCACGGCGCCGTGGGCCGTGGCCGACAGCACGCGCAGGTTGGTGGTCTTCATGTTCTCCAGGTCGATCTCGACCTTGGCCATGCGCGCGGCGAACAGCGGGTCCTGGTCCAGCGGCTTGCCGTTCTTGAGGACCTTGGCGGCGATCACCTTGAGCTTTTCCATCGTGGCGACGCAATAGCCCACGCCGGCGATGCCGGTGCGCTCGTAGGTCAGCAGGTACTTGGCGTAGGTCCAGCCCTTGTTCTCCTCGCCGACCAGGTTCTCCACGGGCACTTTCACGTCGGTGAAGAACACCTCGTTGACCTCGCGGTCGCCGTCCAGCGTGCGGATCGGGCGCAGCTCCACGCCGGGCGCCTTCATGTCCATGAGCAGGAAGCTGATGCCCGACTGGGCCTTGGCCTCGCGGTCGGTGCGCACCAGGCTGAAGATCATGTCGGCATGCTGGCCTTGGGTGGTCCAGGTCTTCTGGCCGTTGACGATGTAGTGGTCACCCTGGCGCACGGCCGTGGTCTTGACCGAGGCCAGGTCCGAGCCCGCGCCGGGTTCTGAATAGCCCTGGCACCACCAGTCCGCACCCGAGAGGATGCGCGGCAGGTAGTAGTCCTTGTGCGCCTGGCTGCCGTACTTGATCAGCACCGGGCCCAGCATGCTCACGCCGAAGGGCACGATGCGTGGGCCGCCAGCCAGGCAGCATTCGGTGTCGAAGATGAACTTCTCGACCGCCGTGAAGCCGGGGCCGCCGTACTGCTTGGGCCAGTGGTAGGCCAGCCAGCCGCGCGATTGCAGGATGGCGTGCCACTCCTCCTGGTCCTGCTTGGTCAGGCGCTGGCCGGCTTTGACCTTGTCGGCGATGCGCTTCGGCAGCTTGTCCTTGAGAAAGCTGCGCACATCGTCGCGGAACGCGTGTTCCTCGGGCGTGAAGTTCAAGTCCATGGTGTGGCTCAGTAGATTTCGAACAGGCCGGCGGCGCCCATGCCGCCGGCGATGCACATCGACACGACGGCGTACTTGGCCTTGCGGCGGCGGCCTTCCAGCAGAATGTGGCCCGCCAGGCGTGCGCCCGTCATGCCGAAGGGATGGCCGATGGAGATCGCGCCGCCGTTCACGTTGAGCTTCTCGTGCGGGATGCCCAACTGCTGCTGGCAGTACAGCGCCTGCGAGGCGAAGGCCTCGTTGAGTTCCCACAGGTCGATGTCGTCCACGGTGAGGCCGTGGCGTTTGAGCAGCTTGGGGATGGCGTAGACCGGGCCGATGCCCATCTCGTCGGGCTCGCAGCCGGCCACGGCGAAGCCGCGGAAGGCGCCCAGGGGTTTCAAGCCCAGGCGTTCGGCTTCCTTGGCCTCGACCATCACGCAGGCCGATGCGCCGTCGGACAGCTGCGAGGCGTTGCCGGCCGTGATGAACTGGTCGGGCGCGCGCACGGGCTGCAGCTTGGCCAGCGCTTCGTAGGTGGTGCCGGGGCGGTTGCAGTTGTCCACCGTGGCGGTGACTTCACGGTGCGTGACGGCCTTGGTTTCCTTGTCCGTCACGGCCATGGTGGTGGTGCAGGGCACGATCTCGTCGGCGTAGATGCCGGACTTCTGCGCCACCTCGGTGCGGCGCTGGCTCTCGGCCGAGAAGCGGTCCTGCGCCTCGCGGCTGATGTGGTAGCGCGCGGCCACGATGTCGGCCGTCTCGATCATGGCCATGTACAGCGCGGGCTTGTGCTCGACGAGCCAGGGGTCCATGCCCGAGTCGCCGGCGTCGGTGGCGCTGCGCGTGCGGATCTGCGAGATGCTTTCCACGCCGCCCGCCACCATGGCCGGCGCGCCGGCCACGATGGCACCGGCCGCGCTGGCAATCGCCTGCAGGCCCGAGGCGCAGAAGCGGCTGACCGTCAGGCCCGCCACTTCCAGCGGCAGGCCGGCGCGCAGCGCGACCTGGCGGCCGACGTTGCGGCCCGTCGTGCCCTCGGGGTAACCGGTGCCCATGATCAGGTCTTCGATCAGCGCCGGGTCCAGGCCCGAGCGCTCGACCGCAGCCTTGACGGCGAAGGCCGCGAGCGTGGGGCCGGGCGTGATGTTGAATTCGCCGCGGTGCGACTTGGTCAGTGGCGTGCGGGCGGTAGAAACGATGACGGCTTCGCGCATGGGAGAGTCTCCGGTGGTGGTCTGTGACGGGAAGGGGATCAGGACTTGTTGAGGCTGGCGAAATTGCGGCCTTCGGCCACCAGCTGCTGCAGCAGCGGTGCGGGCTGCCAGAACAGCGGGTCTTCCTTGGCGAAGGTCTGGATGTCGTCCAGGATCTTCGGCAGGCCCACCTGGTCGGCGTATTGCATCGGGCCACCGCGAAAGCGCGGGAAGCCGTAGCCGTAGAGGAAGGTCACGTCCACGTCGAGCGGGCGCAGCGCGATGCCCTCGGCCACGACCTTGGCGCCTTCGTTGACCATGGCCGCCATGTAGCGGCGCATGATCTCGTCCTCGCTGAAGGCGCGCGGGGTGATGCCCGCGCGCTGGCGTTCGGCATCGACGATGGCCAGCACCTCGGGGTCTTCCACGCCCGTGCGCGCACCCTGCGGGTACTGGTACCAGCCGCGGCCGGTCTTCTGGCCGAACCAGCCGCGTTCGCAGATGCGGTCGGCCACCTGCACGTAGCGGGCCTTCGGATCGCGCTTGGCCGCCTTGCGCTTGCGCGTGGCCCAGCCGATGTCGCCGCCGGCCAGGTCCGACACCTGGAACGGCCCCATGGGGTAGCCGAAGTTGCGCACCGCCGCGTCGATGGCGTAGGGGCTCGCGCCATCTTCCATGAGGTGGTCGGCGGCCTGGCGGTACACCGCGAGGATGCGGTTGCCGATGAAGCCGTCGCAGACACCGGCGCGCACGGGCACCTTCTTGAGCTTCTTGGCCAGCGCGAAGGCCGTGGCCACCACGTCGGGCGCGACCTGGGCGGGCACCACGATCTCCAGCAGCTTCATGATGTTGGCCGGCGAGAAGAAGTGCAGTCCGATCACGTCCTGCGGCCGGGCGATGCTGGCGGCGATCGCGTCGATGTCGAGGTACGAGGTGTTGGTGGCCAGCACGGCGCCGGGTTTGCAGACGCGGTCGAGCTCGCGGAACACCGCTTTCTTGACCTCGATGTCTTCGAACACGGCCTCGATGACGAGGTCCACGTCGGCAAAGGCGGCGTAATCGGTCGAGCCGCTGAAGCGCGCCATGACCTTGGCCTTGGCTTCCGCCGTCATGCGGCCCTTGGCGACGAGGCCGTCGTAGACCTTCTCGACGTTGGCGCGGCCACGGGCGATGGAGGCGTCGTCGCGCTCGACCATCACGACGGGCAGGCCGGCGTCCAGCGCGGCCACGGCGATGCCGGCGCCCATGGTGCCGCCGCCGACCACGCCGATGCGGGTCAGGGGGCGCGGCTCGGCCGCCGCGGCCTCGGGCACCTTGGCCACGTCGCGCTCGGCGAAGAAGGCGTGGATCAGGCCGGCGCGCTGCGGGCTGGCCAGGCATTGCATGAACAGCTCGCGCTCGTACTTGAGCGCTTCGTCGAAAGGCTTGTCCAGCGCGGCTTCGACGGCGTCGACGATGCGGTGCGGCGAGAACAGGTTCTTCGCCCTCTTGCCCTGCTCGGCGCGCGCGGCGGCGATGGCGGCACGGCTGGCTTGCACGTCGGCCAGGCCCGCGGCATCGCGCGAACGGCGCGGGCCGGCGTGCGCGGCCAGCAGTTCCTGGGCGTAGGCCAGGCCCTCGGCCAGCGTGTCGTCGCTCTGCGCCAGCCGGTCGATGAGGCCCAGTTTCAAGGCCTCGGCCGCGCCCACGTGGCGGCCGCTCAGCATGATGTCCAGCGCGGCGGCGGCGCCCACCAGGCGCGGGGCGCGCTGCGTGCCGCCGGCGCCGGGCAGCAGGCCCAGCAGCACCTCTGGCAGGCCGAGCTTGGCGTTGGCCACGGCGATGCGGTAGTGCGCGGCGATGGCCACCTCCAGCCCGCCGCCCAGGGCGGCGCCGTGGATGGCGGCGATGACGGGCTTCTTCGAGGATTCGATGCGCTTGCAGACATCGGTCAGCAGCGGCGGTTGCGGCGGCAGGCCGAACTCGCGGATGTCGGCGCCGGCGATGAAGCTCTTGCCGGCACCCACGATCAGCACGGCGGCCACGGCGGCGTCCGTCTCGGCGCGTTCCATGGCCTCAAGCAGGCCGCGGCGCACGGCCGCGCCCAGGGCGTTGACGGGTGGGTTGTCCACGGTGACCAGGAGGATCTTGCCGTGCAGCTGCGTGCGCACCACCTGTTCTTCGGGCGAGTTCGCCATGCCTTGTCTCCTCGGGTTGGGGAGCGGGCATTGTTCGTTCGCGATTTCGATTTGACAATGGCATAGACTTCAAACACACCGTCAAGCCGATTCGAACAATGAGCCTGGATGTCCAGTCCCTGACGCTGCTGGTCCAGATCCTGGACGCCGGCAACCTGGCCGAGGCCGCGCGCCGCATGAAGATGAGCCGGGCCAACGTGAGCTACCACCTGAACCAGGTCGAGCGCGCGATTGGCCAGCAGCTGATCCGCCGCACCACGCGCCGGCTCGAGGCCACCGAGATCGGCCTGAAGCTCTACGAACACGGCCGCGTGATCCAGAACGAACTGCTGGCCGCGCGCGAATCCATCGCCACGCTCGGGCAGGAGTTGGGTGGCCGCGTGCGCCTGTCGGTGCCCAGCGGCTACGGGCAGCTGGCCATGTCGCCCTGGCTGCTGGAGTTCAAGCGCCAGTACCCGGCCATCGTGCTCGACGTGCTGTTCGAGAACCGCGTGGAAGACCTCATGCGCGACGAGGTCGACGTGGCCGTGCGCGTGCTGTCCGAGCCGCCGCAGAACCTGGTGGCGCGCGACCTGGGGCCGGTGCGCTTCATCGCCTGCGCCTCGCGTGCCTATGCCGAACGCGCCGGCCTGCCGCAGCGGCTGGAAGACCTGCAGCACACGCCGCTGCTGACGGCCGCCGTGATCGGCAAGCAGCTGCGCCTGGCGGCCTACCAGGAGGACGAGCGGCACGAGGTGCTGATCGAGCCCACGCTGATCTCGGAGAACTTCATGTTCCTGCGCGAGGCCGTGCTCGCCGGCCTGGGCGTGGGCCTGGTGCCCGACTACACGGTGCGCGACCTGCTGGCGCAAGGACGCGTGGTGACGGCGCTGGACGCCTGGCGGCTGTCGATCTTCGGCACGCGCATGCACCTGCTGTACATGCCGAACCGGCACCACACGCGGGCGATGGCGACGTTCATCGAGTACGTCCTGCAGCGGGCGCGGGAAGCGGCTTAGCCGGCTCGATGGTGGGCCGCAGAAACAGCCCCGTGGTGTGCGCTGGCCGGCTGCATCGCATAAGCTGCCGTGCCTTTTTCTTCAATGGAGGTAGCCAGGCATGTGCGATCTGAACGACCAGGAAGAGCTCAACAAGTACACCCGCCGCGACTTCGGTGCGTGGGCCGCGTCCGCCGGCCTGCTGGCCGTGCTGCCCGGCGTGGCCAACGCCGTGGCCGTGGCCGAACGCGACGTGGTCATCACCACGCCGGACGGCAGCTGCGACGCCTACTTCGTCGCCCCCACCTCGGGCGCTGCGCCCGCCGTGCTGGTGTGGCCCGACGTGTTCGGCCTGCGCCCCGCCTTCCGGCAGATGGGGCGGCGCCTGGCGGAGTCGGGCTACAGCGTGCTGGTGGTCAACCCCTTCTACCGCCAGAAGAAGGCGCCCACCGCGGCGCAGGGCGGCCAGACGCCGATCGCCGAGGTGATGCCGCTCATGCAGGCCCTGACGCCGGCCATGCACCTGTCCGACGGCAAAACCTTCGTGGCCTGGCTCGACGCCCAGGCCGAGGTGGACAAGACGCGCAAGATGGGCACCACCGGCTATTGCATGGGCGGGCCGATCGCGGTGCGCACGGCCACCGTGGCGCCGGGCCGCGTCGGCGCGGTGGGCAGCTTCCATGGCGCCGCCATGGTGACGCCCGCGCCCGACAGCCCGCACCGCCTGGTGGGCCAGACGCAGGCGCACTACCTGATCGCGGTGGCCGAGAACGACGACACCAAGGACCCAGAAGCCAAGGCCACCCTGCGCGCGGCGCTGGAGAGCGCGAAGCTGCCGGCCGAGGTGGAGGTGTACCCCGCGGCCCATGGCTGGTGCCCGCCCGACACGCGGGTCTACGACGCCGCCCAGTCCGAGCGTGCCTGGACGCGCCTGCTGGCGACGTTGAGCAAGGCGCTGGTCTGAGCCTGGGCTGCGGGCGCCGCTACCATGCGCCGCGAAGGAGACCACCCGCATGCCCATGTTCGTCGACCACTCGCCGCCCGGCCAATGCCTGTTCTGCCGCCTGGTGGCGGGCGAGATCCCGTCCGCCAAGGTCTGCGAGGACGAGCTGACCGTCGCCTTCATGGATATCGGCCAGGTCAACCCGGGCCATGTGCTGGTGGCGACCAAGCGCCACGCCGTGACGCTGCTGGACATCACGCCCGAGGAAGCTGCCGCCGTGATGCAGGCCGCGCAGCGCGTGGCCCACGCCGCGCAGGCGGTGTTCGCCCCGCCCGGCATGACGCTGTTCCAGGCCAACGGCCCGGTCGGCGGGCAGACGGTGTTCCATTTCCATCTGCACGTGCTGCCACGCCACGAAGACGATGGCATGGCGCTGGCCTGGCCGCGCAAGGAGCCGGGCGGCGCCGTCTTGCAGGACTACGCGGCACGGCTGCGCGCTGCATTGCAACCCGCCTGAGCAACTTGAAGGACGGCTGTGTCGGCCCCGCAACGTTTTCCGCCGGCCATCTGTTTAAACTTTCGCCCGCATTTGTACGCTGTGGCCTGCACAAGGCGGCCTCGCCGCCGGTGCGGTGTGCAGCGGGCAACAAGATATTCAACCGATGGATGGCTCTGCCGGGCTTGGCGCGGCGGGCTGGAAGGCAAAACAGACCGAAAGCTGACGATGGCCAAGGAAGACCTCATCGAAATGACCGGCATGGTCGAGGAAGTGCTGCCCGACTCGCGGTACCGCGTGACGCTGGAGAACGGCCACAGCCTCGTGGCCTACAGCGCCGGCAAGATGCGCAAGCACCACATCCGCATCCTCGCGGGCGACCGCGTGACGCTGGAACTCTCGCCCTACGACCTGACCAAGGGCCGCATCAAGTTCCGCCACCTCGATTCGCGCGGGCCCGGCCCGCGCTGAGTCTCAGGCGGGTTTGCTGCGCAGGGTGCGGCTCAGCAGCACCACCGGCAGCAGGCCCACCAGCACCAGCGCCAGCGAGGGCAGGGCGGCTTCGCCCAGCCGCTCGTCGCGGGCCAACTGGTAGGCCACCACGGCCAGCGTGTCGGTGTTGAAGGGCCGCAGCACCATGGTGGCGGGCAGCTCCTTCATCACGTCCACGAACACCAGCAGTCCGGCGGCGGCGGCCGAGCGGTGCAGCAGCGGCCAGTGCACGCGCGCCATGAGCCCGAAGCCGCCGGTGCCCAGCATGCGCGCCGAATCGTCGAAGCTCTGCGGAATGCGCGCGTAGCCGCTCTGCATGGACTGCAGCGCCACCGCGCAGAAGCGCACCAGGTAGGCCCAGACGATGCCCAGCGCCGTGGCCGTGACCCAGTAGGCAGCGCCCAGCTGCGGCATCGCCTGCTGCAGCCAGCCCACCGGCAGCAGCAGCCCGACCACGATGACCGCACCCGGCACGGCATAGCCCAGCCCCACGAGTTGCACGGTGGCGCGCTGCAGCCGCTGCGGCGTGCGGCGCACGCAGAACGCCAGGAACAGCGCCAGCGCCACGGCGATCGCCGAGGTCAGCGCGCCCAGCCAGATGCTGTTGCCTGCCCATTGCACGAAGCGGTCCCAGGGCAGCACCGACCAGTCGGCCGCCAGGGGCCGCAGCATGAAGGCCACGGGCAGCACGAAACCCATCAGCACCGGGAACACGCACAGCGCCTGCGCCAGCAGCTGGCGCCCACCGGTCAGCACCTGGGGCCGGCCGTCGTGGCTGCCAGCGCGCCCGCGTGTGCTGGCAAAGCGCATGCGCGCCTGGGCACGCTGCTCCAGGCCCAGCAGCAGCACCACGAAGACCAGCAGCATGGTGGCCAGCTGGGCCGCGGCGATGCGGTTGTCCATCGCCAGCCAGGCCTTGTAGATGCCGGCCGTGAAGGTCTGGATGCCGAAGTAGCTGGACACGCCGAAGTCGGCCAGCGTCTCCATGAGCGCCAGCGCCGTGCCGGCCGCGATGGCCGGCCGCGCCATCGGCAGCGCGACCTGGCGGATGCGCCGGGCCAGCGGCGCGCCGAGCAGCCGCGCGGCCTCCATGAGGTGCGCGGCGCGCTCGGCCAGCGCGGTGCGGGCCAGCAGGTAGACGTAGGGGTACAGCGAGAAGGTGAACACGACGGCCGCGCCGCCCAGGCTGCGCACCTCGGGCAGCACGCGCCCGCGCAGCCCGAAGCTCTCGCGCAGCCAGGTCTGGGCCGGACCGCTGAACTGCAGGAAGTCGGTGTAGGCGTAGGCCACCACATAGGCCGGCATGGCCAGCGGCAGCAGCAGCGCCCATTCCAGCGTGCGCCGGCCGCGGAAGTCGAACAGCGTCACGCAGGCCGCGGCGCCCGTGCCCACCAGCACCACGCCGGCCCCGACCATGGCCGCCAGGCCCAGCGTGGTGGCGATGTAGCCGGGCAGCACTGTCTGGCGCAACTCGCGCAGGATCTGGCCGGTCTCGGTGCTCCACTGCGCCCAGGACGCCAGCACCGACAGCACCGGCAGCGTGAGCAGTGCCGCGACCAGCAGCATGCAGGGCAGGGACAGCCAGCGGCGGGGCATGAGGGTGCAGGACGGAGGGGGAAGTGGGACGGGCGGCAGGCGCCCTGGGGAGATGAGAATTGTACGCATCGCGCTGCCTACAATCCTTGCCATGTTCCTGGATGTCTCCCACCTGGTCGTGCAGTACGCCGGCCGCGCGCGGCCGGCGGTTGCCGATGTCGGCTTCGGCCTCGCGGCCGGCGAGATCGGCGTGCTGATCGGCCCCTCGGGCTGCGGCAAGACCACCTTGCTGCGCACCGTGGCCGGGCTGGAGCCGGCGCAGGGCGGCGAGATCCGCCTGTCCGGCACGCCGGTCAGCGCGCCGGGCCTGCAGCTGCCGGCCGAGCAGCGCCGCATCGGCATGGTGTTCCAGGACTACGCGCTGTTCCCGCACCTGGACGTGGGCCGCAACGTGGGCTTCGGCCTGTCGGCCCTGCCCAAGGCCGAACGGGCTGCGCGCGTGGCCGAGGTGCTGGAACTCGTGGGCCTGGGCGGCGCCGAGCGGCGTGCGCCGCACGAGCTGTCCGGCGGCCAGCAGCAGCGCGTGGCGCTGGCGCGCGCACTGGCGCCGCGGCCGCAGCTCATGCTGCTCGACGAGCCCTTCTCCAACCTCGACGTGGAGCTGCGCGAGCGGCTCGCGCACGAGGTGCGGGCCATCTTGAAGGCGGCCAAGACCACGGCTCTGTTCGTCACGCACGACCAGCTCGAGGCCTTTGCCATCGGCGACGCGATCGGTGTCATGCACGAGGGGCAGCTGCACCAGTGGGCCGATGCGTACACGCTGTACCACCGGCCGGCCACGCGTTTCGTGGCCGACTTCATCGGCCATGGGGTGTTCGCGCCGGCCACTGTCTCGACTGTGGATGGGCGCCTGCTGTTGGAAACGCCGCTGGGCCCGGTCAATGGCGCGGCCGCAGCGCAGGCCGCTGCCAGCCTCGCGCAAGGCGGCCCGCAGGACCTGCTGCTGCGTGCCGACGACGTGGTGCACGACGACGCCGCGCCGGTCAAGGCCGAGGTGATCCGCAAGGCGTTCCGCGGCTCGGAGTTCCTCTACACACTGAGGCTGGCCTCGGGCGAGACCGTGCTGGCGCATGTGCCGAGCCACCATGACCACCGGATCGGGGAGTGGATCGGGGTGCGGGCGGATCTTGACCATGTGGTGATGTTTCCGCGGGGCGGTTAGACGCGCGGCCCGCGATGGCGGGCCGTTCCCGTCGTGCACATCCGGCGGCCTGCCGGTGCCGCAGGCCGCGGCGTCACCCGGCCGGCAGCCGCGCCCGCAGCGCGCGCACGGCGCTGTCCACCGTCGTCAACACGGGCAGGCCGGTCGCCTGCGCGCAGGCCGCCCGCGCCCGCGCCATGCTGAACTGCGCCAGCGCAATGCGTGTGCAGCCACGCGCGGCCAGCGCGCGGGCCTGTTCGGCCACCAGCGCGTCGTGGCGGGCCGTGTCGCCGGCGTTCAGCGCATCCAGCGCACCGTCGGCCAGCGCCAGTTCGAGCGGCACCGCGTCCGGGAATTCGGGCGGCATGGATTGCAGCGTGCCGGCGAAGCTGGCGATCAGGCCGAGCGTGCCCCGGCCTTGCGCGCCTCCTCGACCATGGCCTCGTTGGGCTTGAGCACCGGGATGGCGGCATGGCGCCGCGCCACGGCCTCGATGCAGGGGCCGAAGGCCGAGCAGGTGAACAGGATGCCTTGCGCGCCGGTGTCCACCGCGTACTGTGCGAGCGCCTGGAAGCGCGCATGCATGGCCGCATCCAGCCCCCGGCCGTTCATGGCCAGGTCGGCCGACAGGCTGTCGTCCAGCAGGTTCATGCCGCTGGCCTGCGGCCAATCGCGCTCGAAGGCGTGGTTGATGGGGGCGACCGAGTGGGCGAGGGCGTGGATCAGCGCGATGCGCGGCATGGCATTCCTTGGTGTCAGCGGTGGCCGAGTTCCTGGCGCAGGCGGGCCACACTGTCGTGCAGCGCTTGTGCCCAGGCGCGCCGGTCGCGCCCACCGTGCTCCTGCGGCGCGCCATAGCGCACCTGGGCCACCAGGCCATCTGCCGCCAGCGTGCGCCAGACCGAGCCGACCAGCGTCTCGTCGCCGACGAAGCTGGGCGCGAAGCTGGTCGCGCCGTCGCTGTCCGCAAAGCGCAGCGCCAGCGGCTGGATCGGCACGTCGGCGCTGATCGCGGCCTGCACCAGGTTGGCATGGAAGGGCAGCAGCGTGCGGCCGTCGCCGGTCGTGCCTTCGGGAAAGATCGCCACCACGTCGCCGGCGACGAGCCGGTCGCGCATGTGGTGCACCACGCGCATGGCGTCGCGGCGAGAGGCGCGCTCGATGTAGAGCGTGCCCGCGCCCGTGGCCAGGCTGCCGATCAGCGGCCAGTGCGCCACGTCGGCCTTGGAGACGAAGCGGCAGTAGCCGGCCGCGTGCATGACCACGATGTCCAGCCAGGAGATGTGGTTGGCCACGAGCAGCACCGGCCCCGCGGCCATGGCCTGGCCGCCGACGTCCAGCCGGATGCCGGACAGCGCCAGCACGCGCGCGGCCCAGGCCTGCACGGCCTGTTCGCGCTGGCGCGGCTCCCAGCCGGCGAAGCGGGTGCGGATGGTCCACAGGCCCGCCGTGCCATGGCCGATCAGGCGCAGCAGGCGCCACAGCGCACGCGCGTGGCGCATGGCTTCAGCTTGCGTCGTAGGCGAGGTGGCCGCCGACCAGCGTCCAGCGCACGCGGCCCGGCAGTTCGTAGCCCGTGAAGGCCGTGTGCTTGCCCTGGCTCTTGAGCGCGGCGTCGGTCACGGTCCAGCGCGCGGCGGGGTCGAACACGCAGACGTCGGCGACGCCGCCCTCGACCAGCTGGCCCAGGCTGGCCTGCAGCGTGCCCAGCGCACTGCCCAGCAGCGCGGCCGGCTGGCTCGTCACCGTGGCCAGGGCTTGCGGCAGCGGCACGCCCTGCTCGTCGGCCCACTTCAGGGCCAGGCTCAGCAGCAGCTCGACGCCCGTGGCGCCAGGCTCGGCCTCGGCGAAGGGCAGGGTCTTGGCGTCGGCATCGACCGGGGTGTGGTCGGACACCAGCGCCTGCACCACGCCGTCGGCCAGCGCGGCGCGCAGCGCATCGCGGTCGCGCTGCTGGCGCAGCGGCGGGCTCACGCGGGCGCGGCTGTCGAAGTAGCCGATGTCCTGGTCGGTCAGGTGCAGCGAGTTGATGCTCACGTCGCAGCTGACGGCCAGGCCCGCGCCGCGCGCCTGGCGCACGAGTTCGACACCGGCCGCGCTGGAGATGCGCGACAGGTGCACGCGCGCGCCGGTCACCTTCATGAGTTCGAAGATCGTCAGCAGCGCGATGGTCTCGGCGATCACGGGCACGCCCGACAGGCCCATCCGCGTGGCCAGCGGGCCGCTGGCGGCCACGCCCTTGCCAAGGTCGCGGTCCTGCGGGCGCAGGAACACGGTGAAGCCGAAGGTGGCCGCGTACTGCAGCGCGCGCTGCAGCACCTGGGTGTTGGCCAGCGGCACCTCGGCCTGGCCGAAGCCGATGCAGCCAGCCTCGGTCAGCTCGACCATCTCGGTCAGCACCTCGCCGGCCAGGTTGCGCGTGAGCGCGCCTTGCGGGAACACGCGGGCCTGGTGCAGCTTCTCGGCGCGGAACTTGAGCATCTCCACGAGGCCGGGCTCGTCCAGCACGGGGTCGGTGTCGGGCGGGCAGACCAGGCTGGTCACGCCGCCGGCGACGGCCGCGGCCATCTCGCTCTCCAGCATGCCTTCGTGCTCGTGGCCGGGCTCGCGCAGGCGCATCGACAGGTCCACCAGGCCGGGCATGACCACCAGGCCGCTGGCGTCGATGGTGCGGTTGGGCTTGAATTCGGCCGAGACCTGGCCGATGGACACGATGCGGCCCGAGGCGATGGCGATGTCGGCCGTGGTGTCGCGGCCCGAGGCCGGGTCGATCACGCGGCCGTTTTGGATCAGCGTCTTCATGCTCATGCCTCGTTGCCCGCGACGATGCCCATCACCGCCATGCGCACGGCGATGCCGAAGGTGACCTGCGGAAGGATCACGGCCTGCTTGCCGTCGACCACGGCCGAGTCGATCTCCACACCGCGGTTGATCGGCCCTGGGTGCATGACGATGGCGTCGGGCTTGGCCAGCGCCAGCTTCTCGGGCGTGAGGCCGAAGCTCTTGAAGTACTCCTGGCTGGAAGGCAGCAGCGCGCCGCTCATGCGCTCGTTCTGCAGCCGCAGCATGATGACCACGTCGCAGTCCTTGATGCCTTCTTCCAGCGTGTGGCACACGCGCACGCCCATCTGCGCCATGTCGCCGGGCACCAGGGTCTTGGGGCCGACCACGCGCACCTCGGCGCAGCCCAGCGTGGTCAGACCGTGGATGTCCGAGCGCGCCACGCGCGAGTGCAGCACGTCGCCGACGATGGCCACCGTGAGGTTGCTGAAGTCCTTCTTGTAGTGGCGGATGGTGTACATGTCGAGCAGCCCCTGCGTGGGGTGCGCGTGCCGGCCGTCGCCGGCGTTGATGACATGCACGTGCGGCGCCACATGCTGGGCGATCAGGTAGGGCGCGCCCGATTCGCTGTGCCGCACCACGAACAGGTCGGCCGCCATGGCCGACAGGTTGGCGATGGTGTCCAGCAGCGACTCGCCCTTGGCGGCAGAGGAGCGCGCGATGTCCAGGTTGATCACGTCGGCCGACAGCCGCGTGGCCGCGATCTCGAAGGTGGTGCGCGTGCGCGTGCTGTTCTCGAAGAACAGGTTGAACACGCTCTTGCCGCGCAAGAGCGGCACCTTCTTGACCTCGCGGTCGCCCACGCTGACGAAGTTGGCGGCGGTGTCCAGGATCTGCGTCAGGATGTCCCTGGGCAGGCCTTCGATGGAGAGCAGGTGGATCAGCTCGCCGTGCTTGTTGAGTTGGGGGTTGCCTCTGGCCAGCATGCTCACCCCTCGATTTCGAAGCTGAAGGCGCCGGCGTCGCTGCGGGCCAGCGCCAGCGACTGGCCGGCCGGCAGCGCCACGCGCGCGGCGGCGAAGTCGGCCTGGACCGGCAGCTCGCGCGCGCCACGGTCCACCAGCACCGCCAGGCGCACGCTGGCCGGGCGGCCGTAGTCGAACAGTTCGTTGAGCGCGGCGCGGATGGTGCGGCCGGTGTAGAGCACGTCGTCCAGCAGCACGATGTGCGCGCCGGTCACGTCGAAGGCCAGCGCCGTGGCGCTGGCGCCGGCCACCATGCCGCGCTGGCCGTAGTCGTCGCGGTGCATGGACGAGGAGATCACGCCGGGCTTGCCGGCGCGCTGCAGGTCGGCCTGCAGGCGTTCGGCCAGCCAGGCGCCGCCGGAGGCGATGCCCACCAGCTGGGTGCCTTGGGTGCACAGCGGCCGCACGCCGCGCAGCAGCTCGGCGTACAGGGCCTCGGCGTCGAGGGTCAGGGTACTCATGTCAGTGGCGCCCGGCCGCCCGAAGGCACTGACGCGCCCCCTCGGGGGGCAGCGATACGCGAAGCGATGAGCGTGGGGGTCGTGTCATGGCAGGTTTCTCAGGAACTGTTCCAGGATGATGCAGGCGGCGGCCGCATCGGCGTCGCGCGCGCCCAGGCTGTGCGCCTCGGTGGTGGAGTAGCGCTCGTCCACCTCGTAGACGGGCAGCTTGCAGCGCCCGCGCAGCTGGCGCGCGAAGCGCTGGGCGCGGGCGGTGTTCTCGTGCGCGGCGCCGTCGGGGTGGAAGGGCACGCCGACAACCAGCGCGTCGGGTTGCCATTCGCGCACGCGGGCGTCGACCTGGGCGAAGCGGGCATCGCCCTCGGCGCGGATCGTGCTCTGCGGCGTGGCAGTGCGTGTCAGGCGGTTGCCCACGGCCACGCCGGTGCGCTTGGTGCCGTAGTCGAAGGCCAGAAAGGATTGGAAGTGCGCGGGAACGGCGTCGGCGGCCTGGGATGGGCTCACGCGTGCCCCGCATCCGGCGACAGCATCCACGACTGCAGGCCCAGCAGCAGCAGGGCGCGGTCGTAGCGCTGCTCGATCGGCGTGTCGAAGATCACCGCCGCGTCGGCTTCCACGGTCAGCCAGCTGTTCTCGGCCAGTTCGGATTCGAGCTGGCCCTCGCCCCAGGCCGAGTAGCCCAGCGAAACCAGCACCTTCTTGGGGCCGGCGCCGGTGGACAGGGCTTCCAGCACATCCTTGGACGTGGTCATCTCCAGCCCGCCCGGGATGGTCATGGTCGAGGCGTAGATGCTCTCGCTGTCGTGCGGCGGCGCCGCCATGACGGCCTCGTGCAGCACGAAGCCACGCTCGGTCTGCACCGGGCCGCCCTGGAACACGGGGCTGTCGGACAGGTCGTCGCGCCGCAGCGGCAGGTCGACCTTGTCGAACAGGTTCTTGAGGTTGATGTCGCTGGGCTTGTTGATGACCAGGCCCAGCGCGCCACGGGCACTGTGCTCGCACAGATAGACCACACTGCGCGCGAAGTTTTCGTCCTCCAAACCCGGCATCGCAATCAGGAAATGATGCGTGAGGTTCATCGGCGCAGAATCTGAGCTCATAAGCCGCGATTTTAGCGACGGCCCCGTTCCGGATCTCCCGCATGGAAAAGAAGTACGACACCGGCTTGATGTGGTTTCGGCGCGACTTGCGCGCTTTCGACAACGCCGCCCTCTACCACGCGCTGCGCGCCTGCCGCCAGCTGCACTGTGTGTTCATCCTCGACACGGACATCCTGGACGCGCTACCCCGTGCCGACCGGCGCGTGGAATTCATCCTGGCGGCGCTGGACGAGCTCGACGCCGCGCTGTGCCGGCTGGCGCCCCACGGCGGCCACGGCGGGCTGATCTGGCGCCTGGGCTCGGCCCGCCAGGAGATTCCGGAACTCGCGCACGCGCTGCATGCCCAGGCCGTGTTCGCCAACCACGACGACGAGCCCCCGGCCATGGCGCGCGACGCCCAGGTGCGCGGCGCCCTGGCCGGCATGGGGGCGGCGCTGCTGAC
Organism: Pseudorhodoferax sp. Leaf274; assembly: GCF_001422445.1. Lineage (GTDB taxonomy): Bacteria > Pseudomonadota > Gammaproteobacteria > Burkholderiales > Burkholderiaceae_C > Pseudorhodoferax. The sequence continues at coordinate 81,352 of NZ_LMNA01000009.1, read as the reverse complement.
CAGCAAGGACCAGGCGATCTTCGAGCGCGGCGAGGTGTTGACGCAGGCCGGCACGCCCTACAGCGTGTTCACGCCCTACAAGGCGGCCTGGCTCAAGAAGGTGGACGCGTTCTACCTGTCGTCCTACCCGGTGGCGCGCCATGCCGAGGCGTTGGCGCCCCGGCCCGAAGGCGACCGCCGGCCGGTGCCCAGCCTGGCCGACATCGGCTTCGAGCCGACCAACCTGGCCGAACTCAAGATCCCGCTGGGCGCCAGCGGCGGCCAGCAGCTGTTCGAGGAGTTCTTCGACCGCATGGACCAGTACCACCTGGCGCGCGACTACCCGGCCGTCAAGGGGCCGAGCTACCTGGGCGTGCACCTGCGCTTCGGCACGGTGTCGATCCGCCAGCTCGCGTCGAGTGCGCAGCAGCTGACCGCGCAGGGCATGCAGGGGCCGGCGGTGTGGCTGTCCGAGCTGATCTGGCGCGATTTCTACATGCAGATCCTGGCGCATTTCCCGCATGCCGCGGAGTCGGCCTTCAAGCCGGAGTACGACGCGGTGAAGTGGGAGCGCGGCAAGCATGCCGACGCGCTGTTCGCCGCCTGGTGCGAGGGCCGCACGGGCTACCCGCTGGTGGACGCGGCCATGGCGCAGATCAACCAGAGCGGCTACATGCACAACCGGCTGCGCATGGTCACGGCCAGCTTTCTGACCAAGCACCTGGGCCTGGACTGGCGCTGGGGCGAGGCCTATTTCGCCGAGAAGCTCAACGACTTCGACATGTCGGCCAACAACGGTGGCTGGCAATGGGCGGCGTCCACGGGCTGCGATGCGCAGCCGTACTTCCGCATCTTCAATCCGGTGACGCAGAGCGAACGGTTCGATGCGGAAGGGAAGTTCATCCGCCGCTACCTGCCGCAGTTGGCCAACCTGCCGCCGCCCTTGCTGCATGCGCCGTGGAAGGCCAGCGCCATCGAACTGGCGGCAGCCGGCATCGAGCTGGGGCGCGACTACCCGCACCCCGTGGTCGACCACGCCGAGGCGCGCGAACGCACGCTGGCGCGCTATGCGGTGGTCAAGAAGCCGCTGGCCGGCAAGAAGACGACGGCCAAGCGGCGCTGATCACCCGCGGATCACCACGTCACGCCGTAGTGCTCGTACACGCGGCGGCCGTAGTCGTCGCTGTAATCGGGTTGCGTCTCGCGTTCGTAGCGCGGCGCGTTGTCCAGGCGTTCGGCATCCAGCGGCACCACGTAGCCGTCCAGCGCCGTGTCGTAGTGCAGCATGGGCCAGGGGATGGGGTAGCGGTCGGTGCCGATGCCCAGGAAGCCGCCGAACTCCAGCGCGGCGTAGCGCACCAGGCCCGAGCGCTTGTCGATGACGAGGTTGTCGATGCTGCCGAGCTTGCCGCCCTTGGCGTCGTAGACGGTCGTGCCTTCGACCTTGTCGGAAGTGATGGTGGGACTGGACATCGCGATCTCCTTGTCGGTTGCGGGGCCGGCGGCCCCATGCCCGCTTTGTCGCATGCCTGCCCCGGCCGCGCTGTCAGCGCGTGCGCCCGCCGCCCGTAGGCTGGGCGGCGCAGGCGGCACGGGCACCGCCGCCCATGCCCGCGGCGGCACGCCTGTGCCCGTGGCTCACTCCCACCAGACTTCCATCTGCACGCCGAAGGTGTTGTTGCTGCGCTTGTCGTTGATGCCGTAGGCGGGGCCGTTGGCGGGATCCGAGTGGGCAGCGGCTGCGGCCGAGTTCCAGTTGGCGTGGGTGTAGTACACGCGGAATTCCGGACGGGTCCAGAAGTCGGTGTTGGGCGAGAACGCCACGGCCATGGTGCCCTTGTTCAGGCGTTGGGTCTCGCCGCCGTCCATCTTGCGGCTGGTGGTGGCCACTTCGCCGATCAGCTTGGTGCGCGGGGCGATGCCGTAGGTCAGGCGGCCGCCGAGGCTGAAGTCCTTCTGCTCCAGGCCCTGGTCGGGTTTGAGGGTCTGGTAGCCGATCAGGGCCTGGCCGCCGAGCTTGCCGATCTGGAAGTCGACCGTGTCCAGGATGCGGCGCTGCCGGGCGCCGGCGCTGGGGGTGCCGGCCGCATCGTCCAGGCCGTAGAACTTGCCGCGGATGTCCGCATGGCCGTTGGAGGCCTGCAGCATCAGCGAATTGTTCAGGCCCTTGACCAGGAAGTCCTTCTGGTTGTGCACGATGCCCAGCGCGCCGCCGTCGCTGCCCCGCGCGAAGTCGCCGTTGACCAGCGCGCCGGTCACGGTGATCGAGCCCCCGGGGTTGGTCGGGATCTTGCGCCATTGCAGGTTCAGGCGGTGCGCGTTGTTCGGGTTGCCGGCCTTGTTGTCGAAAGAGTCGGAGTTGTACAGCGCCACGTTCAGCGTGCCCACGCCGAAGAGCGGGATGTCGTCCACGCCGGCGCCGTAGTTGTCGCCGTCTTCCATCACCCAGTTGTCGACGATGTGCACGTCCTGGATGCGGTGGAAGCGCTGGCCGGCCCACAGCGTGGCGCTGTTGCCGAAGATGCCGGTCATCGTGGCGTAGGCCTGGGCCGTGCCGGTGTCGCCGTTGTAGATCTTGGGCTGGTAGAACACGCCCCACTTCCCGCCGTCGCCCAGGTCGAAGCGCTTGCCGATGCCGAACTCGATGTAGTGGTCGCCCTCGTTGCCCAGGCGGTACTTCTGAAGATCGCCGCCCAGCGAGTAATTGCCGCGCAGGCGGCCCTGGTCCTTGTTGCCGCTGTAGAAGCCGCTGCGGGCGTAGCCCCAGAACTCCAGGCCGGTGGCATCGCTGACCTTCTTGACGAAATCGCGGGTGGGGTCGGCGGCCTGGTCCTGCGCCAGCACCGGCTGGCTGCCCAGCAGCAGCGCGGCGATGGCGGCGGCGAGCCGGGTCGGGTGGTGGGTTGTCATGTGGTTCTCCTCTGGGGTCTTCGTGGTGGAAAGTGCCGGCTTGCGCGCCAGGGCCGGCAGGCCTGGAAATCGATGGGCTGTGGCCCGCGGGGGGCTTCAGCGCAGGTACAGGCCGGGCTGCAGGCCGAGCAGGTCGGGCAGCACCAGGTCGGCGCCGCGCAGCACCTGCGGGCTGCCGATGCCCACGGCGAACATCCCGGCGCCACGGATGGCCTGGATGCCGGCAGCGGCGTCCTCAATGCCCACGCAGTGCGCGGGCGCGACGTTCAATGCCTGCGCCGCCGCCAGGAAGATGTCCGGCGCCGGCTTGCCGTGCGCGACGCTGGCCGGGTCGACGACGTGGTCGAACAGAGGAGCGACGCCCAGCCGGGCGAGCACCGTGGGCGCATTGCGGCTGGCCGACGCGAGCGCCAGGCCCCAGCCACCCGCACGCACGGCCTGCAGCGCGGCCAGGGCGCCCGGCAGCAGGTCGGCGGGCGTCAGCCCGGCGATGGCGTCGACATAGGCGGCGTTCTTGTGCTCGGCCAGCGCCTGCTTGCGTTCCGCGCTGAAGCGGCCGGCGGCCGGGCCCAGCACGTGTTCCAGCGAGTCCATGCGCGACAGGCCGCGCAGTTGCTCCTCCATGGCCGCGTCGAATGGCAGCTGCAGCATCCGCGCGAGCGCGCCCCAGGCGGCCAGGTGCTGGCGGGCGGTGTCGGTGAGCACACCGTCCAGGTCGAAGATGAAGGCGTGCGAGAAATGGCGGGAGCGGGTCACGGTGGGGGCGGGCGGTTGGGTCACGGGAAGGCGGCGTGCGCAGCGGCGGACGGGGCGGCCAGTGCGGATGGGGCGGTCGCGGCGGCGGGCGGTTCGGCGGACGCTGCGGCCGGAGTCGGCAGCGCCAGCGTGGTCTCGCGCTGCTCCCCGCCCAGCACCACGGTCTGCCCGCCATGCCGGAATGCCAGCCAGTCGCCGGCGAGCAGCCGGTAGGTGCAGCGCTCGGCGTCGATGTCGAGCTCCAGCTGTGCGCCGGCCACCCGCAACTTGAAGCTGTAGCGGCGCCAGCCGGCCGGCAGCGTGGGCCAGAAGGTGGGCATGCGCCGGCGCATGCGCAGGCCGGCGAAGCCCGCCACCACGCCCAGCCAGGCGCCGGCCATGGCCGCGGTGTGCACGCCGTGGCGGGTGTTGCGGTGGTGGTCGTCCAGGTCGGTGCGCACGCCCTCGGCAAAGTAGGCGTAGGCCTTCCCGGCGTAGCCGACCTCCGAGGCGATGATTCCGAAGATGCAGCGCGACAGCGAGGAGTCGTGCGTGGTGATGGCCTCGTAGTAGTCGAAGTCGCGCCGCTTGTCGTCCTGGCGGAACTGCTCGCCCAGCAGCAGCAGGGCCAGCAGCACGTCGGCCTGCTTGCAGATCTGGTGGCGGTAGATCACCAGCGGGTGGTAGTGCAGCAGCAGCGGGCGCTTGGGGGCGTCGTTGCCGCCGTCGAAGGGCCAACGCGGCTTGGCCAGGAAGCCGTCGTCCTGCGGGTGCACGCCGAGCCGCTCGTCGTAGGGCAGGTACATGTGGCGCGCGGCCTCCTGCCAGGTCTCGGCCTCGCGCAGGTCCAGGCCGATGCGCAGCTGCAGCTTCAGCAACTGGCCGGCATGCTGCTGCGCGAGCCACTGCACCAGTTCGGCGGCGAAGCCCAGGTGCATCTGGGCCATCGCGTTGGTGTAGAAGTTGTTGTCCACCAGCGCCGTGTATTCGTCCGGGCCGGTCACGGTGTGGATGCAGTAGCGGCGCGTGCTGCCGTCCTCGAAGCGGCCTTGCTGGTAGTGGCCCAGGCCCATCCAGATGCGCGCGGTCTCGAACACCAGTTCGGCGCCGTGGTCCAGCATGAAGGCGTCGTCGCCGGTCACGTCCCAGTAGCGCTTGACCGCGAACGCGATGTCGGCATTGATGTGGTACTGCGCCGTGCCGGCCGGGAAGTACGAGGAGCACTCGGGCCCGTCGATGGTGCGCCAGGGGAACAGCGCCCCTTGCGCGTGGGCCATCTCGCGTGCCCGCGCGCGCGCCGCGTCCAGCGTGTGGTAGCGGAACTCGAGCAGCCGGCGCGCGATCTGCGGCTGCGTGTGCAGCAGCATGGGCAGCACGTAGATCTCGGTGTCCCAGAAGTAGTGGCCGTCGTAGCCGCTCCCGGTGACGCCCTTGGCGGCGATGTTGGTGCGGCCGTCGCGGCCGACCGACTGCAGCAGGTGCAGCTGGTTGAAGCGCATGCCCTGCTGCAGCGCATCGTCGCCCTCGATCACGACATCGGCGTCCTGCCAGTAGCGTGCGAGGTAGGCCGCCTGCTCCGCGCACAGCTGCTCGAAGCCGGCCTCCACCGCCTGCTCGACGGCGCGGCCCAGCAAGGCCGGCAGGTCTTCGGCCGGCGCGTGGTGCGAGCCCATGAGGCCGAAGACCTTGTCCAGCCGCAAGGTTTCGTGCTGCCGCAGCTCGGCCTCGAAGCGGTGGCCCAGGCAGGCGGCGGTGCCGGCGTCCTGCGCGGCGATGGGCCCCTGGCCGGCATGCCAGGCCAGGCTGTGCAGCGCGCTGGCCACCTGCATCGCGCTGCGCTTGGTGCGGTGCACCAGCAGCACCTGCGGACCGTGCCGCTCGGCCGAGACCTCGACCAGCGACTTGGCGGCGTGGGCGGACCCGGCGCGCGGATCGTCGCTGGCCTCCATGTCGTGGGCCCGGGCATCGATGAAGGACTCGATGGCGATGTGGGCCGGGCCGTCGAGCACCTGGAGTTCATAGCGCAGCGCGCAGACCGCGTCGCGCTCCAGGCTGACGAGCCGGGTGCTGTGCACGGCCACGCGCCGTCCGCGTGGAGAGACCCAGACGAAGCGGCGCGTCAGCAGTCCGTTGCGCAGGTCGAGTTCGCGGGCGTAGTCCTCGATCTGGCCGCTGGCGGGGTCGAACGGTTCGCCGTCGATCTGCCATGCCACGGCCTTGCCGTTGGGCACGGCGACGATGAACTGGTGCAGCCGGGCCAGACCGTAGGCGTTCTCGGCGTAGGCGATGTCGGCCACGTCGTGGAAGCCGTTGAGGTAGGTCGCGTCCTGGTCGGTGCCCGGCCAGGCGCTGCCCTCCTCGTGCGCGCCGCGCAGGCCGATGCGGCCGTTGCCCAGGCAGAACAGGGTTTCGTGCAGGCCGGCGCGATCGGGGTCGAACCGGGTTTCGTGCAGGCACCAGGGTGCCACGCCGAGCGCAGCGGAAGAAATGCGGGTCATGGAGCGGAATCGAAAAGCGGCGCGCGGCGCCGCGGCAGGACGGACGGCGGTGTGTGGAGGCTCAGTGCGCGGCGGTGCGCGAGATCGATACGCCGGCGACGACGGGCCGGTCTTTCAGCATCAGCGGATCGACGGTGCGGTGCAGCGCCACGTCGTCGCCATCGAACAGGTGGCAGTGCCGCGCCGGGAAATGCAGTGCGATGGGGCTGCCGATGTCGCGCGCGCAATGGCCGTTCTGGCGCACCGTGACGAGTTCGCCGCCAGCCAGGCGCACATAGACGTAGCTGGCCTCGCCCAGTTGCTCGAGGAAGGCGACCAGGCCGGTCACCACGTTGGCGCCGCCTTCCTTCTCGGCAACCTGCACATGCTCGGGCCGCACGCCCAGCGTGACATCGCTGTCGGCCTTCAGCCGTGTGGCATCGACATCGACCTGGCAGGCGACCGGGCCGACCGTGGCCACGGCGTGGCCAGGGCCGGCGCTGCGCAGTTTCGCGGCCACGAAGTTCATCTTCGGGCTGCCGATGAAGCCGGCCACGAACTTGTTGACCGGGTGGTGGTAGAGCGCCAGCGGCGCGCCGAACTGGGCCACGCTGCCATCGCGCTGCACCGCCTCGCCGGCATTGAGCAGCACGATCTTGTCGGCCAGCGTCATGGCCTCGACCTGGTCGTGCGTCACGTAGATCATGCTGGCCGTGCCGATGTCCTTGTGCAGCTTGGCGATCTCCAGCCGGGTCTGCACGCGCAGCGAGGCGTCCAGGTTGGACAGCGGTTCGTCGAACAGGAACACGTCGGGCTCGCGCACGATGGCCCGGCCGATGGCCACGCGCTGGCGCTGGCCGCCCGAGAGCTCCTTGGGCAGGCGCTGCAGCAGCGGGTCGAGCTGCAGGATCCGGGAGGCCTTGCGCACGCGCTGGTCCACGGTGGTGCTGTCGGTGCGCAGCTGCCGGAGGCCGAAGGCCATGTTCTCGTAGACCGTCATGTGCGGGTAGAGCGCATAGCTCTGGAACACCATGGCCACGCCGCGGCGCGAGGGCGGTGTCTCGTTCACGCGCCGGCCCTTGATGGCCAGCTCGCCGCTGGAGATGTCTTCCAGCCCGGCCACCATGCGCAGCAGGGTGGACTTGCCGCAGCCCGAGGGGCCGACGAAGACCACGAACTCGCCGTCCTTGATCTCCAGGTCGACGTTGCGGATGGTGTCGGCGCTGGCGCCGTCGTAGCGTTTGTGGACGCCGCGGAAGCTGATGGCGGACATGGTTCTTCTCCTGTCAGGTCTGGGAGGGCAAGGTGAGGAAGGCGGTGCCGTGCGGCGGCAGCAGCAGCGCGCCCTGCCCGCTGCGCAGGCCGGGCGGCTGCGCAGGCGCACCGGCGTCCGGCGTCCAGCCTTCGCCGGGCAAGGCGAAGCGGGCACTCTGCGCACCGAGGTTGAACACGCACAGCAGGCGCTGGCCGGCGTGCGCGCGTTCGAAGGCCAGCACCTGGCCCTGGCGCGGCAGCAAGGCCATCGAACCCTGGCGCAGCGCCGGTTGCGCACGGCGCCACTGCAGCAGGCGGCGGTAGTGGTGCAGCAGCGCGCCGTCGTCGGCCCACTGGCGGTCGGCGGCCAGCGCACGGTGTCCGGCGGCCAGCGGCAGCCAGGGCCGTGCGGCGCCGCTGCCGAAGCCCAGGTCGGGCGCATCGGCCTGCCAGGCCATGGGCGTGCGGCAGCCGTCGCGGCCCTTGAACTCGGGCCACATGGCGATGCCGTAGGGGTCCTGCAGGTCGTCGAAGGCGATGTCGGCCTCGGGCAGGCCGAGTTCCTCGCCCTGGTAGAGGCAGGCGCTGCCGCGCAGCGTCAGCAGCAGCGCGGCGGCCTGGCGCAGCAGCGCCGGATCGGGCCGTGCACCGCCCCAGCGCGTGGCCACGCGCACGCTGTCGTGGTTGGAGATGGCCCAGCAGGGCCAGCCGTCGCCCAGTGTGTCCAGCGACTGGGCCAGCAACGCATGCAGGTAGCCGGCGTCGTACTGCGGGCCCAGCAGGTCGAAGCAGTAGGCCATGTGCAGCTTGTCGCCACCGCCGGTGTAGGCGGCCATCAGCGCCAGGCCGCGCTCGTCGCCGATCTCGCCGACCATGGCGGTGCCGGGGTATGCGTCCACCAGCGCGCGCAGGCGGCGCAGGAAGGCCAGGGCCTCGGGCCGGCTCTTGTCGAATTCATGGACCTGCCACGAATACGGGTTGGCGGCCGGTGCCGTGGGGTCCACGTGCGCGGGCGCGCCGCGGCCGGGGTTGTCGCGCAGCTGTGCGTCGTGGCAGCAGAAGTTGATGGCGTCCAGCCGGTAGCCGTCCACGCCGCGGTCGAGCCAGAAGCGCATCTCGCCGAGCAGCGCGTCCTGCACCGCCGGGTTCAGCACGTTCAGGTCGGGCTGGCTGGCCAGAAAGTTGTGCAGGTAGTACTGGCAGCGCCGCGTGTCCCACTGCCAGGCGCTGCCGCCGAACACGCTGAGCCAGTTGTTGGGTGGCGTGCCGTCGTGCTTCGCATCGGCCCACACGTACCAGTCGGCCTTGGGGTTGTCGCGGCTGGCGCGGCTCTCGCCGAACCAGGCGTGCTGGTCCGAGGTGTGCGAGAGCACCTGGTCGATCATGACCTTCAGGCCCAGCGCATGCGCGCGCGCCACCAGGGCGTCGAAGTCGGCAAGCTGGCCGAACATCGGGTCGACGCCGCGGTAGTCGCTCACGTCGTAGCCGAAGTCCTTCTGCGGGCTCGTGAAGAAGGGCGACAGCCAGACCGCATCGGCGCCCAGGCGGGCGATGTGCTCGAGCCGGGCCGTGATGCCGGGAAGATCGCCGATGCCGTCGCCGTTGCTGTCGGCAAAGCTGCGCGGGTAGACCTGGTAGATCACGCCGCCGCGCCACCAGTCGTGGTTGGAAGTTGCGGTCATGGCGCGTCAGCCCTTCACCGCGCCAGAGGTCAGCCCGCCGACGATCTTGCGCTGGAAGACGAGCACGAGCGCAATCAGCGGCAGCGTGACCAGCACCGAGGCGGCCATGATCTTGCCCCAGGGGATCTCGTACTTGTCGGCGCCGCTGATCAGCGAGATCGACACCGGCACCGTGCGGTCGGCGTTGGACAGCACGAAGGTCAGCGCGAACATGAACTCGTTCCAGGCCGCGATGAAGGCCAGCAGCCCGGTGGTCACCAGCGCCGGCCACATGACCGGCAGGAACACCTTGGTGATGACGCCCCAGGGGGTGCAGCCGTCCATGATGGCGGCCTCCTCGAGTTCCTTGGGCAGGTCGCGCACGAAGGTGGTCAGCACCCAGACCGTGAACGGCAGCGTGAAGATCATGTAGGGCAGCGTCAGGCCCCACCAGTGGTTGTAGAAACCGATGGCCTGCATCAGCTCGAACATGCCGGACAGCACGGCCACCTGCGGGAACATGGACACCGCCAGCACCGTCAGCAGCAGCAGGCCGCGGCCCTTGAACTGGATGCGGCCCAGCGCGTAGGCCGCCGTGACGCCGAGCAGCAGCGAGGCCACCACCACCAGGCAGGACACGGCGACCGAATTGAACAGGTGCCGGCCGAACGGCTGCTCGGGCACGGTGAACAGGCTGATGTAGTTCTTCAGCGTGGGCGCGTCGGGCCACAGCGAGGTGCTGAACAGCTCGGTGCCCTGCTTGAGCGAGGTGACGATCGCAAAGTAGAACGGGAACAGGCAGAACAGGCAGATCACGGCGACCAGCGCGTACAGGCCGATGCTGCCCAGCAGGCGTTGGGTGGAGAGGTTCATCGCGCGCTCCTCACTTCTTGCCGCCGAGGTCGACGCGCGAGAGCTTGAGGTACAGCAGCGTGCAGGCGCCGATGATCAGGAACAGCACGGTGGAGGCGGCCGACCCGTAGCCCACGTAGTTGTTGTCCACGATCTCGCGGCGCACGAAGCCAGACATGCTGATCGTGTCCACGCTGTTGGACGTCATCACGTAGATGATGTCGAACACGCGCAGTGCATCGAGCAGGCGGAAGATGACGGCCACCATCAGCGCCGGCCAGATCAGCGGCAGCGTGACCTTGAAGAAGACCTTGACCGGGTGGATGCCATCCACATGGGCGGCCTCGTAGCAGTCGCGCGGCAGCATCTGCAGCGCGGCCAGCGTCAGCAGCGTCATGAAGGGCGTGGTCTTCCACACGTCCACCAGCACCACGGACCACAGCGCGTAGGCCGGGTCGGCCGTCCATGCGATGTTGCTGTCGATCACGCCCCAGGTCTTGAGCATGGCGTTCAGCACGCCGAACTGGTCGTGCATGATCCAGGCCCACATCTTGGCCGAGACGATGGTGGGGATCGCCCAGGGCACCAGCACCGCCGCACGCACGAAAGCGCGGCCCTTGAAGTTGGCGTTGAGCACCAGCGCGAAGACCACGCCCAGCACCGTCTCCAGCACCACCGAGACGGTGGCGAACTTGAAGGTGTTGAGGATCGCCTTGCCCCAGTCGGTGCGCCAGAAGCCCTCGGCCGCGCCGAAGTTGAAGACGCCGTACTCGCCGAAGTAGTTGGCGAAGCCGACCCACTGGTAACTGGCGCTGCCGATGGTGTCCAGGCTGGCGTCGGTGAAGCTGAACCAGATCGTGCGGCCCAGGGGCCAGCCCGCCACCAGCAGCAGCACGGTGACCGTGGGTGCGAGAAAGATCCAGGCGCTGCGTGTGCGCTCGCGTGTCAGCGCGGAAGTCGGGCTGCTCATGGGATGTCCTGCTGGAAAAGAAGACGGGTGCGCGCGCTCCGCCCGCCGGCCATGGCCGGCTTGCAGGGAACGCTTGGGGTGGTGGGTTGCGGCGGCGGGCGACCGCCGCCGCGCTCAGGCCGGGCTCACCACTTGGGGCCGCGGCGGATGGTCTTGATGCGGCCGTCGAGCTTGGCCAGCGCGTCGTCGGCCTTGGCGTTGCCGGAAAGCACGCTGTGCGATGCGTTCCAGAACGCGGCTGAAACCTCGTTGTACTTCGCCCCCGTGGCGGTGGCCGGGCGCGGCACGGCGGTGACGAAGGTCTCGTACAGCGTGCCGAAGAAGGGGTTGGCCGCGATCACGTCGGCGTCCTTGTAGAGCGCGGGGATGGTGGGGTTGTACGAGCCCTTGATCGCGCGGTCCTTCTGCACTTCGGGGCTGGTCAGGTACATGACCAGATCGGCCGCCACGGCCGGGTTCTTGGAGTACTTGACGACCGACAGCTGCCAGCCGCCCAGCGTGGCCGCCGGCTTGCCATCGCCGCCCTTGGGCAGGTTGACCACGCCGACCTTGCCCTTGACCGGGCTGTCGGCGCCCTGGCTCAGCGACCAGGCGTAGGGCCAGTTGCGCATGAAGACCGAGTTGCCTTTCTGGAACACGCCGCGCGCGTCTTCCTCGCCGTAGTTCAGCACGCCGGTGGGCGCGATGGTGCCGATCCAGCCGGCGGCCGTGGTGAGCGCCTTGGCAGCCTGCGGGTTGTTGATGGTGATGTCGCCCTTGGCATCGACGATGGAGCCGCCGCCGTAGCTGGCCACCCATTCCAGCGCATTGCAGGTCAGGCCTTCGTAGGCCTTGCCCTGGAACACGTAACCCTGCATGTCGGCGTTGCCTGACTTGCGCTCGCCGTCCATGACCTTCCTGGCCGTCGCGGTGAGTTCGTCCCAGGTGGTGGGCGGCTTCTCGCCGTATTTCTCGAGCAGATCCTTGCGGTAGTACAGGACGCCTGCGTCGGTGAACCAGGGCATGGCAAGCAACTGCCCATCGACGGTGTTGTTCGCCACGATGGCCGGGAAGTGGTTCTTCTCGGCGCCCTTGGCGTAGGGGCCGAGATCGAGCAGGTGCGCCTTGATGGAGCTGGGCCAGACCACGTCGACGGAGACCACGTCCACGTCGCTGGACTTGGCCGCGAACATCTGGCGAAACAGGCCCAGGATGTCCGAGGTGGACTGCGGAATGGTCAGGTGCTTGACCGTGTTGCCGGTCTTCTTGCTCCACTCGTCGGTGGCTTTCTTGCAGAACTCTAAGTCCTGCCCGACCGTGCCGCAGGACACGGTGACGGTCACGCCGGCCTGGGCTGCCGACCAGGCGAGGCCCAGGGTGGCGGCGGCAAGGCAGGTCGTTCTGATGGCTTTCACGGATGGTTCCCCTCGTGTGGTTTTGTGTGCGTTCGTCGGTCTCTCCGGCGGATCGTTAAATTGTGTTCAAAGCAAAACGATGGAATGCAATCGTTTTCCCTGGTAACCGCTGTGTTATCAGGTATGGGCATGAATGCATGCAGTCATTGCATCCATTGGCTCATGCGATGGTCTTTGCTGTTGTTTGCGTGCAATCCGTGCGTCGCCTGTGGGTGCCGGCGCTGGTCCATGCCGCCTGGACGAAGGCAGGCCCATGGGCCTTCAGCGACATGGCGCGCGGCATGCGCAAGACCGTGCTGGCCGCGGTGCAACGGCTGCGTCAAGCGCCCGCGTGCGCGGTCCAGGATGCGAACTGCTGCAGAGGCAGGCGGCGCGATGCGTGGCGTACGGCTGACGCCGCCGCGCACCCGTACTCAGGGTGTCGCGGCAGCGGCGTGGCGCCGCACGAGGCTCAGCAGTTCCTCTTCGGCATAGGGCTTGCCCAGGTAGTGGTCCACGCCGAGTGCCAGCGCATGGTCGCGGTGCCTGCCGGCCGTGCGCGAGCTGATCACGACCACGGGCAGGCCGGCCAGGGCGGCATCGGCGCGGATGGCCTGGGTCAGCGCATGGCCGTCCATCTGCGGCATCTCGATGTCGGTCACCACCAGCACCGGCCGCTCGGCCTGCAGTTGCGCCAGCGCCTGCAGGCCATCGGCGGCCAGCGCCACGCGGTAGCCCGCGCGCTGCAGCAGGCGCTGCGTCGCCAGGCGCACGGTGACGGAGTCGTCCACCACCAGCACCAGCGGCGCGGGCGCGACCGTCGGGTCTGCTGCGGGGCTGCCGTCGCCGTTGCGCAGCGCGTGCTCGTGCTGGGCCTGGCGCGCCATCACGCCATAGACGGCGGCCAGCGCCACCGGGTTGTAGAGCAGCAGCACGGCGCCCGAGGCCAGCACCGACATGCCGGACAGGCCGGGCAGGCGCGCCAGCTGCGGCCCCAGGTTCTTGACCACCACCTCCTGGTGGCCGAGCACCTCGTCCACATGCAGGGCCAGGCGCTGCTGTGCGCTGTGCAGCAGCAGCACGCTGGCCGGCCGTTCGCGCGCGGCCGGTTGCGCGATGGCGCACTGCAGCAGCGCGCCGGCCCAGTAGAAGGCCAGCGGCTCGCCACCCTCGACGAGCTGTTCGCTCGCATAGCACTGTGCGAGTTCGGCGGGCGCCAGGCGGCGCACGGACTCGACCAGGTGCGTCGGAATGCCGAAGGTCTGCTGGCCCACGCGCACCAGCACCACCTGGGTGGCCGCCGTGGTCAGCGGCAGCACCAGCCTGAACTGCGTGCCTGCGCCGGGCTGGCTCACGGTCTCGATGCGGCCACCCAGCGCGTGGACCTCGGTGCGCACCACGTCCATGCCGATGCCGCGCCCGGCCATGGGCGTGACCGCGGTGGCCGTCGTGAAGCCCGGCAGGAACACCAGCGCCGCGGCTTCGTCGGGCGTGAGCGCCGCCTCGGCCGTCAGCAGGCCGAGCGCGGCGGCACGGGCCTGGATGCGCGGCAGGTCCAGGCCCCGGCCGTCGTCGGCGATGGCGAACGCGATGTCGTTGGCCTCGTGCGCCACGGTGACGGTGATGGCGCCCGCGGCCGGCTTGCCCGCCGCGCTGCGCTGTGCGGGGTCCTCGATGCCGTGCGTGACGGCGTTGCGCAGCAGGTGCTCGAACACCGGTGCCAGCCGGTCGAGCACGCCACGGTCCAGTTCGATGCCGCCGCCTGCGAGGTCCAGCCGCACGGTGCGGCCCGCCTCCTTGGCGCTCTGGCGCACGGTGCCGTACAGCCGTTCGGCGATGGCCTCGAACGGCACCATCCGCGTGCGCAGCAGTTCGCGCTGCAGCGCACGCGCCTGCCGGGCCTGGGTGGCCAGGTCGTCCTGCGTGCCCTGCAGGCCGCGCTGCAGCTGGCGCTGCGCGGCGGCCAGCCCGGCCAATGACTCGGCCATGCCGCGCGCCAGTTCCTGCGTGCGCGTGAAGCGGTCGAACTCCAGCGGGTCGAAGGTGTCCAGGCTGGCGCCGGGCTGCGCCAGCCTGGCCTGGATCTGCGATTCGGTCTGCGTCTCCAGCTCGCGCAGCTGCTGGCGCAACTGCTCGACCCGGCCGTCGAACGCGTCGAGCGCGCCGCCCAGTTCGCCCAGCCGGGCCTCCATGCGCGCACGTGTGATCAGCACCTCGCCGGCGCCGCTGACGAGCTGGTCCAGCAGCTGCGCGCGCACACGCACCGACTGGCCGGACACGGGGCGGGGCGCCTGCAGCACCACGGCCTCCTCGGGCAGCGCGGCCAGACCGTGCACCTGCGCACGCAGCTGGTCGAAGGCGTGCTGCAGCCGGTCGGCATGGGCCAGCAGCGTCTCGATCTGCGGCGGCGCGGCGTTGTCGGGCATCTGCTCGGCCGCGCTTTCGAGCCGGTGCGCGAGCGCGCCCAGCCGCAGCGCGCCGGCCAGCCGCGCGCTGCCCTTGAGGGTGTGCAGCACGCGCAGCACGGCCTGGCGCGCGGCAGCGTCGGCGGGCGCGGCCTGCGTGGCTTGCGTGATCTGCCACTGGCGCAACGCCGCCGAGAGCTGCGGCAGCAGTTCGGCGGCCTCGTCCTCGAACACGGGGAACAGGTCGGCGTCGATGGCGTCCTGGCTGTCGATCTCGTCCTCGAAGGCGGCGCCGTCCGGCGCGGTCTGCAGCAGGGCCTTGAGCGCCTGCACGACGCTGTCGCGCGCGGGCTTGAGGAAGCCGGCCGCGAACTGGTGCAGCAGGCGCCGGATTTCCTCGGCGGCGTCGAGCACGGGCTGCGTGGACCGCGGCGGCTCGCCTGCCAGCACCTGGACGAGCAGGTCGGCCAACCGGGCCAGTGCGTCGAAGCCCACGCCGGCCGCGCTGTCGGCCAGCGACTGCGCCAGCGCCTGGCTGCCGGCCGCGGGCGGCATGGGTTGCTGCAAGGCCCATTCGCCGAGCTCGGCCTGCAGCTGGCGCGACCACTCGTCGGCGTCGTTGAGGAAGGCGTTGTAGAGCGGCAGCGCGATGCGCAGCGGGCCGATCTCGCGGAAGTGGTCGTCGTCGTGACCGGGCGGTGCGTCTTCGCCTTGCGCGGGCAGCGGGCTGCCGTTCGGCGGTGGCGCATGCAGTGCCTGGGCCGCCAACTGCAGCGCCGGCAGCCGGTCCGCGGCGTCGCGGCCGGCCGCGATGTCGGCGATCCAGCCGGCCATGGCCTGCAGCGCCTGCTGCGTGGCTTGCAGCAAGCCGGCGTCGGCGGGGCGGTGCGTGTCCAGCCAGGCGTTCAGCGGCGCCTCGAAGGCCCAGGCGGCCTCGCCGAAGTCGTGCTGCTGCACCATGTGGGCACTGCCCTTGAGCGTGTGGAAGGCGCGCCGCAGCTGCGCCAGCGGCGCATGCGCTTCGGGCGCCTCGCGCAGCGCCTGCACGGCGGCCTGGCCGTCCTGGACGACGGCCTGTGCCTCGTCGAGGAAGATCTGCAGCAGGTCGGCCTGCGCATCTTCCTCGACCTCGGCCTCGGCCTCGGCGGCGGCGGCGGCGGCGGCCGGCGGCCCGGGCTCCGGGACGGGCTCGGGTTCGGGTTCGGGTTCGGGGGCGGCCGCGCGCTCCGGTGCGGGTGCTGGTTCAGGCCCATGTCCGGGCCCGGCGCCGTCCGCGGCATGGCCCGCGCGCAGGCGAAACAGGCCCTGGGCCTCGTCGTAGACGAACAGCTGCTGCGCCAGGTGGCGCTGGTAGCCCAGCATGCCGACCAGGAAGCCGAGCGCGCCCAGGCTGCTGCCCAGGCGCTCGAAGCTCGTGTTGAGCGCGGCGGTGTCGTCCACCTGGTCGGCCATGTAGCCGTCCACGGTCTCGCGCATGCGCAGCACGGCATGGGCGGCCTGCTGCAGGTCCAGCACGGAGAGCACGCCGCGCATCTGCGTGAGCTGGGCGACGACCTTGCCGAGCACGCCCTTTTCGCGCGGCGCGCGGAAGAACTGGTCCAGCGCCTGCTCGATCTCCGCCAGCGTGCGGCCCAGTTCGGCCACCACGCTGCCCATGGTCTGGCGCTCGCTGACACCGTGGTAGAGCGCCTCCATCCAGCCTTCCATGGGCTCGGGCGCCTGCCCCTGCTGCACGCGCACGAGCCGCTCGGCCAGCAGGGCCGAGCGCGCGCGCAGGTCGGCGCCGCTGCGGTCCAGGTCGGCGTAGGCCGTGTCCAGGTAGAGCAGGGCCGTGGCCACCTCGAGCGACAGCGCGGCCGAGGGCGGCACGGGCGGCGTGCCGCCCACGCGCCAGGCGGCCTCGACAGCCTGCAGCAGCGCCTGGGCGAGCACGGCGCTGTCGTCGTGCAGCCGGGCCAGCGCGTCGGCCAGCGGCAGCAGCTGCTCGTGCGCGGCGCGCAGCTGGTGGGCATCGCCGCCGGCCACGGCCGCCCAGGTCTCGCTGGCGGTGGCGATGCGCTTGCGCGCCTGCGCCAGCTGGACCGGATGGAAGCGGCCGAAGCGGCGCTGCGCATAGTCGGCCGCGCCGCTGGCGTCCAGCCCATGGGCGGCACGCACGGCGGCCAGCGTTGCGGCACCGGCCGCATCCGCGGGCGGCACCGCGCTGGCGCAGTAGAACAGCAGCTCGTGCACCAGCCCGGCGGCCGGCTCGGCCTCGCCGCGCGCCAGCGCGGCGTATTGCGTGAGCACGCCCGAGGCGATGCGCTTGGTGTACAGGTCGGCCGGCACCAGGCCCAGCGCCAGGGCCTGGAAGTAGCCCCCCGCCAGCTGCCAGAAGCTGCGCTGCGCTGGCACGGCGCTGCCGGCGGCCAGGCCCAGGGCGAGGTCGTGCAGCGCCTGCGCG
This sequence comes from Pseudorhodoferax sp. Leaf274, assembly GCF_001422445.1. Taxonomy (GTDB): domain Bacteria; phylum Pseudomonadota; class Gammaproteobacteria; order Burkholderiales; family Burkholderiaceae_C; genus Pseudorhodoferax. Next base: position 64,293 of record NZ_LMNA01000009.1, on the reverse strand, counting down.
GCGGCCGGGTCGGCGGTCTTCACGACCTTGAGCACGGCCTGGTCGAAGCGGCCGCGCAGGGAGGGGTCGTGGTGCAGCGCCTGGGCATCGGCCGGCAGCGGCACGGCCTGCGCCAATGGCGGTGCCGTCCACAGGTCGACCGGGCGGCTGCGCCCGGCGCCGGCCAGCGCCTGCACCTCGCGGTATTGCGGGAACAGTTCGACCGGCGCCACGGGCTTGCCCGCCAGCAGGGCCTGCAGGTATTCGGTGATGGCCAGGCCCGCCTGTTCGATCTGCGCGACGGCCTCGTCGGTGCAGGGCTGGCGCTGTTCGGCGAAGCGCTGGATGGCGGCTTCCATGGCGCCCGCCAGCGCCGCGCAGGCAGGTTGTTCCACCAGGTGCAGCGCGCCGGCGCACTGGTGCAGCAGCTGACCGGCCTGGAGCAGGTGCTGCAGGCCCGGCACGTGGAACCCACCGCCGGCGGCGTCGGCCTCGCGGCGGTAGCGCTGCAGGCATTTCGCGGCGGCATCCAGCGTGCGGCGCAGCTCTTCGAGCACCCAGGCCACGGGCCCCAGGTCGTGGGGATGGTCGGGGGCGTGCGCAGGCGTGGCCGGCTGGGCGGTGGTGTCGTTCACGTCGGTTCGGTGGGGCTGGGCACGGGGAAGGGGGTGGCGGGGCCTTCGAGCAGCCGCGCACCGGCCACCACGCCCTGGGTGGCGCGATCCATCGCGGCCATGGCGTCGTGCGTGTCGGACTGCAGCGCCTGCACGAGCCCGGCGATCAGGCTGGCGGCGTCGGCCGAGCACGCCGCCAGGCGTTGCGCCTCGCTGGCCACCGTCGCGAAGCCCTGTCCGCATGCCGGGGCCGAGGCGGCCTGGATGGCGGCGTTCAACGCCAGCACCTGGGCCTGCTCGGCCAGGTCGGCGGCCAGGGCGGTGATCTCGCCCATCTGCTGGGACGATTCGCCCAGGCGCTTGATGCGTTTGGCGGCGTCCTGGATCTGCACGCGCACCGTGTCCATGGCGCCAGTGGCGCTGTGCAGGCGCTCAGGCATCGATGGCCAGGAAGGCGGGCGAATGCGCCAGCGCCTGCAGGTCCAGGGTCTGCCAAACGAGGCCTTCGGCGTCGGTGTGCTGCGGGCCGAGCCAGGCCGGCACGTCCGGCGTGCCGGGCGCTGCCGGCCCGAAGGCGTCCGCGCTGCGCAGGCCCAGCAGCCGGTCGATGCGCAGCGCGCAGTTCAGGCCGATGGCGGGGTGAAAGCCCAGCAGCTTGGCATCGGGCGTCGCGGTGTCCTCGCTGCGTGGCGCATCGCGCTGCAGGAAGCGCCCCAGGTCGACCACGCCGCACAGGTCGCCGCGCAGGTTGGCCACGCCCAGGAACCACGCGCGCGTGTACGGGGTGGGCTGCACGGCGGTCCACGGGAAGATCTCGCCGGCCTGGGCCAGCGGCACCAGGCAGCGCTGGCCGCCGGCCTGCACGGCCAGCCAGTGCGCGGGCGGCAGGGTGGGGGCGGTGTCGTGCGGAGCCATGGCGCAGCCGGTGGCGACCGGGGTCACGCGCCAGGGCGCCCGTACTGCAGCACGGCCTGCAGCAGCTGGTCCTTGGTGAACGGCTTGGTCAGGTGGTCGAGCGAGCCGACCATGCGGCCGCGGGCCTTGTCGAACACGCTGTCCTTGGACGACAGCATGACCACCGGGATGTCGGCGAAGCGCGCGTTGCGCTTGATGATGGCGCAGGTCTGGTAGCCATCGAGCCTGGGCATCAGGATGTCGCAGAAGATCAGCTGCGGCGCGTGGTCGTTGACCTTGGCCAGCGCGTCGAAACCGTCTTCGGCCAGCAGCACCTCGTGGCCGGCCTGCTTGAGGAAGATCTCGGCGCTGCGGCGGATGGTGTTGCTGTCGTCGACCACCATCACGCGCAGGCTGGGGGTGGTGGTCGTCATGGTTCCGCGAGTCCTGTTCCGGCGCTCAGATCTGGACCATCTCGAAGTCTTCCTTGCGGGCGCCGCACTCGGGGCAGGTCCAGTTCATCGGGACATCGGCCCACAGCGTGCCCGGCGCGATGCCGTCGTCCGGCGCGCCTGCCGCTTCGTCGTAAATCCAGCCGCAGATCAGGCACATCCAGGTTTTAGGGTCGGTCACAGTGTTCGGGGGCGTTCCAATAGAATGCCGGCGATTGTATAGAGGCGTCCCGGGCGCAATGCCCGGTGGCAAGGCTCCAGCGCACGCCCCTCCACCCCCCTCCCAAGGCCCCGCCGCCATCCGCATGAACGACCCTGACGCATCCCCTGGTTCCGAGCCCGACGCGTCTGCCACGGACGAGGACGCCGGTCCGGCCTGCGTGCTGGTCTTCAACGCCAACGACCCCAGCGGCGCGGGCGGTTTGTCGGCCGACGCGGTGGCCATCGCATCGGTGGGCGCGCATGCCCTGCCGGTGGTGACGGGCAGCTATGCGCGCGACAGCGCCGAGATCTTCGACCACTTCAGCTTCGACGAGGAGGCCGTGACCGAGCAGGCGCGCGCCGTGCTCGAGGACATGGCGGTGCAGGTCATCAAGGTCGGCTTCGTCGGCAGCCCCGAGAACCTGTCGGCCATCGCCGAGCTGACGGCCGACTACGCCGACGTGCCCGTCGTGGCCTACATGCCCAACCTGTCGTGGTGGGAAGAGGACCAGATCGACGCCTACCTCGATGCCTTCCAGGAGCTGCTGCTGCCGCAGACCACCGTGCTCGTGGGCAACCACAGCACGCTGTGGCGCTGGCTGCTGCCGGACTGGAGCGCCCAGCGCAGCCCCTCGCCGCGCGACATCGCCAAGGCCGCGGCCGACAAGGGCGCGCCGTACACGCTGGTCACCGGCATCCTGCTGCCCGAGCAGCACGTGGACAACGTGCTGGCCACGCCGCAGACCGTGCTGGCCAGTGCGCGCTTCGAGCTGTTCGAGGCCCAGTTCACGGGCGCGGGCGACACGCTGTCGGCCGCCCTGGCCGCGCTGCTGGCCAGCGGCGCGGAACTCGGCGAGGCCGTGGGCGAGGCGCTGACCTACCTGGACCAGAGCCTGGACGGCGGTTTCCGCCCCGGCATGGGCCATGTGCTGCCGGACCGCATGTTCTGGGCCCAGCCCGAGGATGGCGAAGAGGGTGAGGGCGGCGAGGAAGAGGCTGGAACCGAGGCCGACAACGACGACGGCGCCGTGCGCCACTGACCACCATGAGCACCAACGAAGAACTGTTCGCACGCGCGCAGCGCGTGATTCCCGGCGGCGTCAACTCGCCCGTGCGCGCCTTCCGCGCGGTGGGCGGCGTGCCACGCTTCGTGCAACGCGCCCAGGGCGCCTACTTCTGGGATGCCGAAGGCAGGCGCTACACCGACTACATCGGCTCCTGGGGCCCGATGATCCTCGGCCACGGCCACCCGGCGGTGCTCGCGGCCGTGCAGGAAGCGGCCGTGCAGGGCTTCTCGTTCGGCGCGCCGACCGAGCGCGAGATCGAGCTGGCCGAAGCCATCCTGGCGCACCTGCCGTCCATGGACATGGTGCGCCTGGTCAGCTCCGGCACCGAGGCCGCGATGAGCGCGATCCGGCTGGCGCGCGGCGCCACCGGGCGCAAGAAGATCATCAAGTTCGAGGGCTGCTACCACGGCCATGCGGATGCGCTGCTGGTCAAGGCCGGCTCGGGCCTGGCGACCTTCGGCAACCCGACCAGCGCCGGCGTGCCGCCCGAGGTGGTGCAGGACACGCTGGTGCTCGAGTACAACGACCTCGCGGGCCTGGAGCAGGCCTTTGCCGAGCACGGCGCTGCGCTGGCCTGCCTCATGATCGAGCCGATCGCGGGCAACATGAACTTCGTGCGCGCCAGCGTGCCCTTCATGCGGCGCTGCCGCGAGCTGTGCACGCAGCACGGCGCGCTGCTGGTGTTCGACGAGGTCATGACGGGTTTCCGCGTGGCGCTGGGCGGGGCCCAGAGCGTCTACGCCAAGGACATCCCCGGCTTCGTGCCCGACATCACGGTGCTGGGCAAGGTCATCGGCGGCGGCATGCCGCTGGCGGCCTTCGGCGGGCGCCGTGCCGTCATGGAGCAGCTGGCGCCGCTGGGGCCCGTCTACCAGGCCGGCACGCTGTCGGGCAACCCGGTGGCCACGGCCTGCGGCCTCGCCACGCTGCACGAGATCGGCAAGCCGGGCTTCTACGAGGCGCTGGCACGGCACACGCAGGCCCTGGTGGCCGGGCTGCGCCAGGCCGCGGCCGACGAAGGCGTGCCGTTCAGCGGCGACAGCGAAGGCGGCATGTTCGGTTTCTTCCTGCTCGATGCGCTGCCGCAGAAATACCGCACCGTCATGACCACCGACGGCCCGCGCTTTAACAAACTGTTTCATGGCTTGCTGGAGCGTGGTGTGTACATCGCGCCCGCCCTGTACGAAGCCGGTTTCGTCAGCGCCGCCCACAGCGAAGACGACATCGCGCAGACGGTGGACGCCGCGCGCGCCGTGTTCCGCACGTTGGCTGGGGGCTGATCCAGCCCGTCAACGCCGGGCGCGTCCCGGACGTTGAAAAGCCTGTGTAAAGGCCTAAACTTTTCGCAGGCCCGCAGATCGTAAGGATCACCATGAAAAAGCTTTTGCTTCTCACCGGCGCCAGCCTGCTGAGCGCCACGGTGCTTGCCCAGGAGTACGGCACGGTGATCTCGGCCACGCCCGTGATGCAGCAGGTGGCCGTGCCGCGCCTGGTCTGCAACAACCAGCAGGTGGTCACGGCCTCGCGGCCCTCGGGGGCCGGCGCCGTGATCGGAGCGATTGCCGGTGGCGTGATCGGCAGTGCCTTCGGCGGTGGCAGCGGCCACGCCGCGGCGACCGCGATCGGCGCCCTGGGCGGTGCCGTGGTCGGCAACCAGGTCGAGGGCCAGCAGCCCGACCAGGTCCAGACCGTGCAGAACTGCAGCACGCAGACCTTCTACCAGAACCAGGCCGCCTATTACGACGTGGTCTACGAGTACGCCGGCCGCCGCTACCAGGTGCAGATGGCCAACGACCCGGGCCCGAGCGTGCCGCTGCAGGTCACGCCCATCGGCAGCGTGCCGCCGCAGCAGGCGCCGGTGCGCGCGCCGGCCCGCATCATCTCCAGCACCACCTACGTGCAGCCGGCCACGGCGGTCTACCAGACCGAGCCGGTGACCACGGTCTATGAGTCGGCGCCTGTCTACAGCACGCCGTCCTCGTCCTATGTGGCCCCGCTGGCCATCGGCATCGGCCTGGGCGTGATCGGTGCCAACCTGTCCCACCGCCACTATGCGCCGGCGCCGCGCTACTACGGGCCGCCGCCACGCTACTACGGCCCGCGGCCGTACTGGCGCTGAGAGCCACCGCCCCACAAAAAAGCCCGCTTGCCAAGAGCGGGCTTTTTTCGTTGGCGCAGGCCTGGGCTCAGTGGCGGAAGTGCCGCACGCCCGAAAACACCATGGCCACGCCGCGCTCGTCCGCTGCGTCGATGACCTCCTGGTCGCGCATGGAGCCGCCGGGCTGGATCACGCAGGTCGCGCCCGCGTCCACCACCACGTCCAGCCCGTCGCGGAACGGGAAGAAGGCGTCGCTCGCCACCACCGTGCCGGCCAGCGAGAGCTTGGCGTGCTCGGCCTTGATGCTGGCGATGCGGGCCGAGTCCAGTCGGCTCATCTGGCCGGCGCCCACGCCCATGGTCATGCCGTCCTTGCAGAACACGATGGCATTGCTCTTGACGTACTTGGCGACCTTCCAGGCGAACAGCAGGTCTTGCAGCTGTTGCGGCGTGGGCTGTTTCTTGGTCACGACCTTGAGGTCGGCCAACTGCAGCGCGTGGTTGTCGGCGGTCTGGATCAACAGGCCCGAGCCGATGCGCTTAACGTCCATGGCGTTGCGGCCGTTGTCCCAATCGCTGGAGCCGCCACGCGCCGCGTCAGCGGCGCCATAGGCGTTCGGCAGGGCGATCTCGAGCACGCGCACGTTCTGCTTGGCCTTGGTGGACTGGAACAGCGCCAGCGCCTCGTCGCTGTAGCCCGGCGCCATCAGCACCTCGACGAACTGCTTGTGCACCTGCTGCGCTGTCGCCAGGTCGACCGGCCGGTTGAAGGCGATGATGCCGCCGAAGGCCGAGGTCGGGTCGGTCTGGAAGGCCTTGCCGTAGGCCTGCAGCGCATCGGCACCGACGGCCACGCCGCAGGGGTTGGCATGCTTGACGATCACGCAGGCCGGCTCGTCGAAGCTCTTGACGCATTCCCAGGCCGCGTCGGCATCGGCGATGTTGTTGTACGAAAGCTCCTTGCCCTGCAGCTGCCTGGCGCTGACCAGCGAACCGGGCGCCGGGTGCAGGTCGCGGTAGAACGCGGCCTGCTGGTGCGGGTTCTCGCCGTAGCGCAGGTCCTGCAGCTTGACGAAGCGGCCGTTGCTCTGCGCAGGGAACGGCGCGCGCACGGGGGCGGGCTGGCCGGCGCTGGCTTCGAAGTCGACGGCCGACAGGAAATCGCTGATGGCGCCGTCGTAGTCGGCGATGCGGTTGAACGCGGCCACCGACAGCGCGAAGCGTGTCTTGTCCGAGAGCTTGCCGTTGCCGGCCTGCAGTTCGGCCAGCACCGCTTCGTACTGGGAGGCATCGGTCAGCACGGCCACGTCCTGCCAGTTCTTGGCGGCGCTGCGCACCATGGCCGGGCCGCCGATGTCGATGTTCTCGATGGCGTCTTCCAGCGTGCAGCCGGGCTTGGCCACGGTGGCCTCGAACGGGTAGAGGTTCACCACCAGCAGGTCGATGGTGTCGATGCCATGCTCGGCCAGCGCAGCCACGTGGGCCGGCAGCGCGCGGCGCGCCAGCAGGCCGCCGTGGATCTTGGGGTGCAGCGTCTTGACGCGGCCGTCCAGCATCTCAGGGAAACCGGTGTGGTCGGCCACCTCGGTCACCGGCAGGCCGGCATCGGCCAGCAGCTTGGCGGTGCCGCCGGTGGACAGCAGCTTGACGCCCAGCGCGTGCAGGCCCTGGGCCAGCGCCAGCACGCCGGTCTTGTCGGAAACGGAGATCAGTGCATTCATCGGATGGAGGGGAAAAGGCGAGAGAAAGGGAAGGGGCTCACTTGATGAGCTTGTGGTCGACCAGCTTCTTGCGCAGCGTGTTGCGGTTCAGGCCCAGCCATTCGGCCGCGCGCGACTGGTTGTGCTCGGCGTGCTGCATGACGACCTCGAGCATGGGCTTCTCGACGGCGCGGATCATCATCTCGTAGACCCCGCCCGGCTCTATCCCGTGCAGGTCCTTCAGGTAGGTTTCCAGGCTGCTGCGCACGCACTCTTCGATACTTTTCTTGCTCACGCTGCGGTCTCCTCCAGAAGTTCTGCGCTGCCCGGTTCGGGCGTGGGCATGCGCTCGTGGCGGCTGCCCATCTCGTCCATGAATGCGGCCACGGCGGCCAGTTGTTCGTCCGGCTGCTCCAGCCGGTTCATGCGCTGGCGGAAATCTTCCCCACCCGGCAGCTGGCGCACATACCAGCCGATGTGCTTGCGCGCCGAGCGCACGCCGGTGTACTCGCCGTAAAGCGCATAGTGCTCGGCCAGGTGGTCCAGCAGCAGGCGGCGGACCTCGGCCACCAGCGGCGGCGCCAGGTGTTCGCCGGTGGCCAGGAAGTGCGCCACCTCGCGGAAGATCCAGGGCCGGCCCTGGGCCGCGCGGCCGATCATGACGGCGTCCGCGCCCGTGGCGGCCAGCACCGCGCGCGCCTGCTCCGGCGTGGCGATGTCGCCGTTGGCCACCACCGGCACGCGCACGGCGGCCTTCACCGCGGCGATGGTGTCGTACTCGGCATGGCCGCTGTAGCCCTGCTCGCGCGTGCGGCCGTGCACGGTCAGCATCTGCACGCCCACGCCTTCGAAGGCGCGCGCCAGCACCACGGCATTGCGGTGCTGTGCGCACCAGCCGGTGCGCATCTTCAGCGTGACCGGCACGTTGCGCGGCGCGCAGACGGCCACCACGGCCTCGGCGATGGACACCGCCAGTGCCTCGTTCTGCATCAGGGCCGAGCCGGCCCACTTGTTGCAGACCTTCTTGGCCGGGCAGCCCATGTTGATGTCGATGATCTGGGCGCCGCGGTCCACGTTGTAGGCGGCGGCCTCGGCCATCATGTCCGGATCAGTGCCGGCGATCTGCACGGCGATCGGGGCGGCCTCGCCGGTGTGGTCGGCGCGGCGCGAGGTCTTCAACGAATTCCACAGGTCGCGCCGCGAGGTCACCATCTCGCTCACCGCATAGCCGGCCCCGAGCTGCTTGCACAGCTGGCGGAACGGGCGGTCCGTCACCCCGGCCATGGGGGCGGCAAACACGTTGTTCGCCAATGGGAACTGGCCGATCTGCATGGTGGGGCGAAGGGGTGGGGGCGGAGGCGGGGGAGCGATTCTAGCTGCCTCATATTTCAGCAATTGAAACAATCCGCCCGCCTACAGACGCCATGCGCCGGATCCCTATACTGGCCCGCTCATGGAAGCCTGGCTGAACCAATTGTTGAGCGCGCTGGCGCTGCCCGAGTTCGGCCTGAGCACGGTGTTCGTCGTGTCGTTCATCTCGGCGACGCTGCTGCCGCTGGGCTCCGAGCCGGTCGTGTTCGGCCTGGTCAAGCTCAATCCCGAGATGTTCTGGCCAGCCATCCTGGTCGCCACCGTGGGAAACACGCTGGGCGGTGCGGTGGACTGGTGGATGGGCTACGGCGCACACAAGGTGGCTGACCGCTACAGCCATTCATCGCACCACGTGCGCGTGCTGGGCTGGCTGAAGCGGCTGGGGCCCAAGGCCTGCCTGCTGGCCTGGCTGCCGGCGGTGGGCGATCCGCTGTGCGCCGTGGCGGGTTGGCTGAAGTTGCCGTTCTGGCCTTGCCTGTTCTACATGGCCATCGGCAAGTTCCTGCGCTACCTGGCGATGACGGGATCGCTGGTGTGGGCGTTCCCAGGGGCCTGGCACTGAGTGGCAGGCCGGCCGCCCAAGCCGGGGTGCCTCAGACCAGCGACTTGGCGTTGTCCAGCACGTAGCCGCAGGCCTTGTCCTTGAGCTGGTCCTGGATCTTGCCCATGTCGAAGGACTTGCCGTCGCTGCCGTTCAGGATGCCGGACAGGCCGCTCTGGTAGCCCTTGTCCTGCGTCTCCTTGCCGCCGCCCAGGCCGACCTTGCCCAGCAGCTTGTCCTTGATGCCGGCCGCACCGCCGGCCAGGTACTTGCGCTCGATGCAGTACTGCAGCACGCCGGCCGCATTGCTGGCCGTGCCGCTGCCGATGCTGGGCAGGCCCAAGCCGCCGAGCATGCCGGCCGCGCCGCCACTGCCACCACCCAGTTGTTCGCCGGCGGCGCTCTTGAGCTGGTCGAGCGGGCTGGCGCCCTGCGCCGACAGGGCGGTCAGCAGCACGAGGGCGAGTGTGGAGGTGCGCAGGCGAAGGCGGGCCATGGTGGAGTCCTGGTTGGTTCAGGCTGGTCCCCTCGACAGGAATCGAACCCGGTCCTATAGGCAGAGGGAAAACAGCCGAATTTCTTGACCCCCCCATTCTCCCTCTGGAAGCGGTCGGCGAACACCACCGAAAAAGCGGGTCATGTCCCGGTCTGTGTCCCGGTTTTCTGACCCGACAGAAAGCTGTTCAGCCGCCTGACTTCGGACCCCGCGTCGGCCGCCTCGATCCACTTGGAGTAGACACGGTAGAACATCTCCACCGAGTGCCCGAGCTGACGCGCCACCCAGGCCGGCGTGCTGCCGGCGTGCAGACAAACCGTCGCGAAGGTGTGTCGCGTCTGACGCGCGTCGCGGTGGCGTAGGCCGGAAAGCTTCATCGCTGGCTTCCACCAGCCATCCAGCGGCCCCTTCGTCGTCGTGTAGAACAGGTTGTCCATGCCAAGAAACACATGGTCGCCGGCAAGATGGCTCACGGCGCGCTGCTCTTCGAGGACGGCCAGGGCTCGCCCTGTCAGCTCGACTTCGCGCGACACTCCCGTCTTGGTGCCCTTCTCCGCACTGCGCGTGAATGCAGTGTCGATCGTCACCGTCCCCCGCTTGAAGTCCACCTTCGACCAACGCAATGCGATCTGCTCGCTTGGCCGAAGGCCGCTGAAGAAGGCGAACTCGTAGTACAGCCGGCCGCGGTCGTTGCGCATCTTGGACAGCATCAGCTCGACCTCTTCCAGGGTGAACGGGTCCGGAAGCGGCTTCTTGGCACGGCGCATCTCAACGTGCTGGTGCAGCGGCTCGCGCAGCAGCTTCGCCTTGCTCGCGTACTCCAGCACCATGCTGAGCACGCTGGCGATGTTGTTCCAGGTCTTCGGGTGTTGCGGCAGCGCGGCCAGTTTGGCCATCAGCGCACGGTAGTCCAGCGCGTTCATGCGCAGGCCCTGCCAGTCGGTGAAGTGCTTGGACGAAAGCGTCTGGGCGTAGCTGTGCGCGGTGCTGTGCTCGATCTCGCCGCGCTTCACCTTCTTCCACTCGGCCGCCACCTCAGCCCAGGTCATGCTCGGCGCATCCTTCGCCACCCGCGGAGAGTTCGGGAAGTAGTCCCCCAGCGCGAAGGTGCCACGCTCGATCTTGCCCAGGATCTCCAGGCGAAGTCGTTCGGCATACTTGATGTTGACCGGTGTCGGCTCGATCTCCAGGCGCTCACGGCCGAAGCCCTGCGCGCGCAGATCGATCTGCAGGTGCCGGTCGCGAACGATCACGCCGCTCATGCGTCGATCACCTGGCAGGCCTCGTCCTTCGGTTTACGGCCTCGCCGCGAGGGAATGCTGGGCTGATGGTCGATCCAGTCGTACAGCGCCTGCAGGTCAAACAGCTTGCGGCCCTGCACCCACTTCCAGACCTTGCCCTCAATCCAAAGGCCACCCCGGGAGTGCTCTTGGAAGAACTCCTCGGTGAAGCCTGTCAGTTCCGACGCCAGCCCGACAGTGACCCAACGAACGGCGGCAGTCACGCAAACACCTCCGCGTGCCGGAGAACTGGCCGATCGCGCGCTTCGTCATGCGTTGGAGAGGTCCTGGCAGCGGCCTCGACCAACCGCGTCGGGTCGGCGTCGTTGACGTGGCCACGGATGAGGTAGAACATCCGTCGATTACGCGCGGGGCTCCCCAGGCGCGCCAGTCCCTTCGGATGCCCTATGACTCTTAGCGTGACCAATGCAAAACTTGAGGGATGGCAGGCGTTTAGGCGAGGCGTTTGCTTCCACTTCAATCCACATGCCGTTTCCGACTGGCAGGATGCTCCGGCGAAGCGAACCGAGCTTGCCTGGGCGCAGGGGTGGCTCCTCCACCAAAACACCGCGCTGAAAGCACGCAACTCCAATATGTGAGTTGATGCGCTCGAGGCGGCGGCACCAGCTCGTTGAAAAAGCACAGATGCCTCTCGCCGACTCTGTTTAGCGTTCGCTCCGGCTGGCCCTGGCACATGTCTTTTGATGTACCGGGCGTTTGATTCTTCGGTCAGAATTTTTGGCTGAACTAATGAGCCGCCGCAGAAAACGCAGTGAACGCCGACCAGCACGCCCAGTACAGGATCAATCCGCGCCGGGTTGAGTTTTTTGTCGGAGGTAGAGATCGTCCCTGTCTGATCAGCGTTCCGGCCTTGGAAATGCTGGCGGGACGAAGCCTCACCGGTGGGGAGGCCCCTGTCATGGCCTATCGCTTGCACTGGGAGGTGATACATCGGCTTGCGCGTTCGCAGCGAGAGTTTCCTGACGGGGCAGTTTTTCTGCTGTCGCGCGATGTTGAGCCACGCTAGGGCATAGGGCTCGTAGCTCCCCGCGGCCCGAACCGTGGCCGTAGCGCTGCGTTCTTCATCCATTGGGGCCTCCGTTCTCGACCACCTTTCCCGGCCGGAAGAACTCGCCGGTCTTGCGCTTGGTCACTTTCAGGTACTCGACTTCGACCTTGGCGCTGTTGATCAGCACCGTGGCCACCTCGGCCACAGCCTTGGCGCGGTCGATGGGCATCGGGTTCTCGCGGTCACGCAGGTCTGCCAGAGTCGCCATCAGGTGTCGTCGGATGGCTCCGATGGGGCTTGCTGCTCCGTCCGCGTCCGCCTGTTGATGGCTTGCGTGATCTGCCCCTTGAGCTGATACAGCGCTGCGATCTCCGGGGGCATGGCGTGCACGCTCGCCCGCTTGAAGTGCTCGCTCTTCGTGAACAGCGCCAGGTTGTCTTGCGTCCTCGGGCCGTTCCCGTCCTTGAGCATCAGGCTGTACCCCGGGGGAATCGGGCCGTTCTTGGCCTCCCACTCGATCACGTCCACCCGCTTCCAGTCCTTCTTGTCGCGGCCGGTGTCCGTCACCTTCCTGATCAGGATCCCGCGGTCCATCCGCTCCGAGCCGATCGGCTTCCAGTTGCAAGCCGGTTTGTGGTGCTTCCGAAGACCCTGTTCCCAGGCCCGAATGCGGATCGACATTTCCGTGCGGTTCAACAGCTCCGCGATCTGCTTCACCGTGGCCGTCGTGTACATGGCTCGCAGCCGTGCGTCTTCCTCCGCGGTCCATAGGCGCTTCGTCATCGGGATCCTCGTTGTCGTCATCGGGCAGGGCGCGACCTGGCAAGTCGGCCGGGCCCTTGCGGAACATCTTGTCCTCGCCGTTGAAGGTGATCAGGTCGTGGTCCATGGCCATGACCAGCTGGGCGTGCACGTTGCGACTGTCGCCAGGCATGACGAACCGGTCAACGATGTCGGCAAGCGTCAGGGTCGATTCCGGATGCAGGGCGAACCAGCAGCAGACCTTGGCGGCCAGGCTCTCGGGGTTGGGGCGGTAGGTCATGCTGCGACTCCTTCAAGCGACGATTGCAGGCCAGCGAACACCATGGCACCGATCTCGATGGCAGGCAGGTTGCGCGTGGCCGCACGCTCTGCGTCGATGGCCTCGAGACGCTGGGCACTGAGCAGCACCCAGACCTCGAAGAACGTGCCGCCCTTGCCCTTAATCTGCACGATCCTGGTGTGGCCGGGCGCGGTCTGGCTGATGGCCCCGCGCTTGACCCGCGTCCCATTGCGCAGGTAGCTGCACATGCCGCGCGGATTGCCGTGCTGGCCGGGCAGCATGTCCTGAGTGATCAGGCCCGCCGCCTGGAGATCGTCTGCGTCACCGCAATAGACGGCGCGGCTCTGCTGGACGCGGCGGAACACGCCGGGCGCAACTTCGATGCGGTCATGCATGGCCGTTCTCCTGCGCGGAGCCAAGTACCGCTCTGACGTCCGTCGAAAAGCGATGCGTACGCCCTGGTAGTTCTGTCAGGGTAGAGTCGCGTCGATCAAAGAGGACGTGGGACGAACAACGTACACCAGGGGGATTGCCGATGGACAGCCAATCTTGGCGCAGCCGGTTTCTTGAGCTGCAGACTCGTTTCGATGAAGCCGTGCAGGAGGCCGCGGTCGCGACGCAGCGCGTCGAGGAGAAGATGGCCACGGACGATTGGCCCGGCGCCGACGACTGGACCGTTTGGCGGTTTGCCCGGTCGCAGGTGGAGCTCGCCAACGCCGCCTGGTCCGAGCATGCGCGCAAAGCACCCACGCCGCGGATAACGAGCTGAACACTGCTACTTGCGGCGCCTTGAGTTTCGAGGCCGTGGCGCGGCGCCACGGTGGATCGCAGTCCGTCGGTGCTATGCATGTGCGGCGTCCTTCTCGGCTTGCTCCAGCGCGTGCCACTGCCCATCGAACTCGGTCTTCGCCAGCTGCAGCAGAGACTGAGCAGCGTGGACGAGCGTGTCGGCTGGCGCGACGGCGCCCAGAAGACCCATGAGGTCGATCAGAGACGCGATGGCTGCGCTGGCTTCGCTGTAAGAGCGCGGCTGCCGATCCTCCAACGCTTGGTCAACGCATTGGCCGCAGAAGATCGCCAGATTGCGCAGTCCCCAGAGCGAGTCCGACGTGCCATCGCTTTCGGCTGCCGACTGGAGCACAGCCAAGGCCTGGCCCATGAGGAAGTGCGGGTTCTCGTCCACCTCTGCACGCGCAAGCGGTGCAATATGGACGGGCTCCTCCGCCCTGATGCGCGGCTCGGCGCTGCGGGGCGAGAACATCGACGCCATGGCGCCGTCGTACGTCGCCAGCCGGCGCAGACTATCGATTCCCTCGGCACCGCTTTCGTAGGCGTCGATCAGTTCGACCAAGCAGTCCCGAACGTGGCGGGCCAAACTGCCATCGTGCAGCGCGCCGCTCAGGCTCCTGCCGGCATCGCGTTCGATGGCCACGATCTCCAGGTCCAGCGTCTCCTTGGCTTCCTGCAGCATCGCGGACAAGTCCCCGTCGGGTGTCCCGTGCATGGCCTCGAACGTGAGGGGATCCGACACGCGACCCAGGATGCACACTGCACGGTCGAGCTGCTCCCGCAAAGGCCAGTTGTGGAACGCGCTCTCAGAAATGGAGATGGTCGCGCCCAGGTGGCCCGCAAGGTAACGGGCCAGATCGGCCGCCTCGGCCGCGGTGGAGGTCTTGACCCTCGCACGCTTCTTCGTGATGACGGCGCTCATTTCCAATCTCCCCGCATCTCGTCCAACAGGCGCTGCGTCTGCTTGAGGCAGTGCGTCACTGCGCCGAGTGCATTCCAGTTGCGGTCGCTTTGCTTGGTATGCATGAAGGACACCAGCGCCATGACCTCGTCCAGCTGTACTGCGGCGCTGGTGCCGCTTTTCTCGGTGCGGTCCCGCACTGCGTCGTGGACCTCCTCCGTCAGCTGCGTTGTCATCCGCTCCAGGCCATACATCAGGTGGTCGGCGGTTGCGGTCGAAAGCGCCTCCACGATGCTCAGCGCCATGTTGGCCATGTGCTCGGGATCCTGCTCCTCCGCCAGTTCCACCCGGACGGGCTTTGCTGCCATGACGGCCGACGGGTGGTCCTGGCACGGTTGCCCCAGGTCGTCGGTGATCTTGTCCAGCAGCTTGGCCGCCTGTTGGGCCAAGAGGGTGCTAGCCGGCCCCTCGTTGTACGCCACGGCGCACATGAGTAGGGATTGGCTGTCATATAGGCGGTCCGTCCACGTGTTGCGGTCTTCCTGGTCGTGGTCCATCCAGCCCATCACATCGAGCCCGATCTCTTCTGCCATGCGCAGCGTGCGTTCCAAATAGTGGCCAGGCTGAGCGGTGGACCGTGCCGACGCGATCAAGGCCAGCGCCTGGGACAGCTCGGTCATTGCTACGCCCGTGGCCTGGGCCAGCGTCATCGGCTCGGCGGCCACGACGGTTGCCGGAGCCTTGGCCGGCTTTTTGATGGTGGCTGCGGTCATGCCGATTCCCCCGAAGTCAAGTCGTTGAAGGCCTGCTTGGCCAGGGTTTCGACCGTCCAGTACGCCATGCCGATCAACTGGTCGCCGAGGCGGAAGCCGCGCGCGCCGCTGCAGAGCTGTTCCACCGACAGGGCCGCCATGTGTTGCGCAACTGCGGCAGCTTGGGTGATGGCGCCGTGCATGATCTTCAGCTGGGCCGCGATCTTCACAGCGGCCTGCAGCTCGGAGTCCACCAGTGCGCACATGCCCTTAGCGCCGGGTGCGTCGTCAGCTTTCTCGAAGGCGCCTTCGCCGCCGTAGTTCATGAACAGCAAGCAGGCGACAGTTTCCGCGCGCTGGAGGTGATCCAACAGCACCTCTTCTTGTGTCGTCACATAGGCATTCGGCGCCGCCGGAGCTTCGATTTCAGCAGACGGCGACACGGGACGCTCCAGGGTGATGGTGGAGGTGGTCATGGCAGCTCTCCTTCGGCGGGGAACGTGCCGTGCACCTCAATGTAGGCGTCGCGCAGCAGCATCTCGCCGACGCCCAAGTGGTCGGCGACCACCCGGTTCAGCTGCTTGATGCGCACGGCATACAGGCGCAGGGCGCTGGCACACTCCGCTTCGTCGCAGCTGCCAAAACGAAGGCGCGCTGCGTGGTGCAGCATCAAGCTGCAGGCTTCATCGATGTCGTCGGTGCAGACCAGCGCCAACCGCGACGCCTTTTCCCTGGCGTCGTCTTGCGGCGTGTCCCAGGTGATGACGGTCTCGTGCGTGGCCACCGGCGTCGAGTGCTTGATAACGTCGGCGATCATGCTTGACCTCCCAGAAGCCACAGGCTAATGCTGGACGAGGCCGAATCGCTGGTGGCCGCGACGCAGGTAGCACCGATCAGGGTGGCTAAGCCGCGCACTGCGCTTGTTGCGGCGTCGCGCTGGTAGTCTTCGGCTTTGCGGGACGAAGTGATGTCGATCAGGTTCTGGATGTCGCAGGCGTGGCCTGCGATCTTGAGCAGAGCATTGCGCGCTACGTGGTCGATGTCCAGATCAGCAACCACTTGGCGGCTGCTGGTCATTTCCTCAGTTGTGGCGCGCGTAGGCGTAACGGTGCTATCGTCCGGCATGTGAACGTCCTCTCTTGAATCGGGTGGGTGCTTCATCGAGGCCGTGTTCGTTGGCGCGAACATGGCCTCACCTACGTTGGCCCGTCGTCTTCGCGGCGGGCCGTTGATGTGCTCAGCGGCATTCATGCTGCTTCCTTGCTCTCGCCGAGCATCGGCAGCACGTTGATCGACCACTTCACCTGCATGACCGGAACGCCGCTGCCGTGCTTCTTGCTGGTGTCGAACAGGCGGCAGAACTCGCGGCCGACCTGGGTCGGTTCCCACTTGTCGTTGATCTTGGCCTGCAGGCCGGCCTCGGCCAGCAGCAGGTTCATGCCGCGGGCGCTGGTGTTGTGGAAGCGCTGGCCCAACTCGGTCGGCGTGAACCACAGCGTGTCCTGCTTCTCGGCCTCCAGGTGCGTCGTGCCCAGCTGCTTCATCAGGTTGATGTTGGTCAGCCCAAAGATCGCCTGGTTTGCCGCGATGGCGGCCGCGTTCTTGTCGCAGCCCAACATGCGAGCAACGCGGGCCAGGGCGGGGAAGGCCTTCGCAGCTTCGGCCGTGGCCTTGAGCGGGCCGACGGCGTTCTTCGCGGTGTAGCTGCCGGTCTTGCGGATCGAGGGCAGCACCTCCTTCGTCACCCACTTCTTGAACGGGCCTGCTTCGGTCTTTTGGCTGGCAAGGATTGCGGAGTACAGGCCAGACTCGTTGATGACGGTGACGCCTCGCGGGCCAAAACCTACGATCTGTCGGTTTTGCTTTTCGTCTTCATCCAGGCGACGGGTCATCGCTTCTGCGTCGCTGTAGCCGAGGATGGAGGCAACCTCCTTGGCCACGAAGAGCGGCTCGCCGCTTTCATCAGAGATGACGGTCACGCGATGGCCGTCGAAGTTGAAAGGAACGATGTTGCTCATGCCGCCACTCCTTGTGTGTCTCCTGGGGTGCACCGGTGCACTTCGTCCCGGCTCATGCTTTGGATGACTCGGAACTCGATCTCGCGCATGAGCGAGCGACGATTGAGTGCGGCGCTTGCCTTCAGGCGGTCTCGAATCGAGGCGGGTAGCCGGATCTTCACTTGGGCATCAGATTTCTCAGCATCCATTTTTTACCTTAATAAACCACCGTGGTCCATTGATCTGATGATAGACCACCGTGGTCCATTGCGCAAGCACCACGGTGGTTTAAATTAGGGGGTATGTCCCGTGAAGATCCGCAACTCAAAATCCGACTGCCTGCAGAACTGAAGGACCGGATAGAGGCTGCCTCGGACGAGGCGGGCCGCAGCATGAACGCGGAGATCGTGGCTCGACTGACTTCCTCCTTCGAGCCGGCGGGGCAGTCGGGTGACGTTGTCAAGCATCTCGCGTACAGGCTTGCCGAGGCGGAACACCGGGCGGCGCAGTTCGCCTTGAGCAGCCATGCCCATCAGTTGGACTTGGCCCTTGTCTCCCAGCATCTGCAGGAGGCATTGGATGCCAACGAACTTCTTGGCCAGGAACTGATGACGCGGGGAGAGCGCGAGGAGTTCGACGAAATTGCTTCTCAGGCTATTGCGGCTATCACTGCCATCAGCCCAGATGTCTACATGGGCTTGGTCGTGAAGACAGAAGAAGCAGAGAAGAATTTGGCTGCTGCTAAGAGGATGCTTGAGCCAAAACAGCCAGCAGCCTTGGACAAGGTCGCCAGGGTTCGTCTTCACTCCGAAGCTAAGCGAACTCTCCTGCACGAATACTTGCGGGATGATGATCGTGCAAAGGTAGCGACGCCTAAAACTGTGCGCAAACGAATAAGTCAGAAATGACTTACCTGCTGGCAAATCGGCCCCATGTCGGCCCGCAGGCCGCGCCAGTGCTTGTTCCGCGATGCTGCCCGGCTGCGAGTTTTCATGTTCACCTGATGGAGAGAGCTTTCGGCCCTCTGGCTGACAGACCGCAGGCGATCCCCAGGCCAAGATCGCTCCACCGCTTGCTCGTGGTGGAAGTGCAACGCTTTGTCTGTGAAATTGACCGTCCCGAGGTTCGAAGAGCTTGATGGCTTCGGGGAGATCGTGGCCATCCTGCTCGAACCGGGCCTTCTCAGTGTGCAGTTGATCGGTGAAGAGCGATTCCTCCACGCTGCTGGCACGGCGATGATGCATGGCCCCATCGACGCGCAGCTGCAGACGGTCCCCATTCGAATGCGGCACTTCTCTGTCGTGAATCAGGGCGACAGGCGTCGCATCATGATGACGGTTCATTTTGAACACGTTGGGGTTGCAGGCCCACCAGCTGCTTGATCGATTGGTCGGCCGTTTCGATGCCGCGAGCTCAAACTTCATCATCGCCTCCCGCTGTCCGCACGACGCGCACCGGCTTGGCCTGCAGCGCAGCGCCGGCGCGGATCTCGTCGTCAACGGTGAAGATGGCTTCCTTGAGCGACACGCCAGCTGCCTCGAGTTCGGCGTACCGACGGCGTTCGTAGGCTTCCCGCACCTCTTCCAGATGGCGGATGCGAACGGCGTCGTCCAGGCGGACGAACTGGGCGTGCAGGAACAGGCTCATTGGGCCCACCAAGCCACGAGTGCACATGCCAGGCCGATGCCCAAGAGGGTGGCGGTTGCGACGTCAGCGAGCGTGTTCATGCCCTCAGCCCCCGGACACCGATGTGCAGCAGGCCCCCGCGGATCACGACCCGCTCGACGCATTCGTTGACGTCCATGCGCGCCAACGTGCAGAGGTGCACCGCGGCGCCGAAGTTGCGGCCGCGGCTCCTGCGAGCCACGGCTGATGCGAAGTCGTAGGCATCCTGGGCCTCGGCCACGTTCGGCAGGTACAGGCACCGCAGGCTGACCGGGCCGCGGTCGATGGTCAGCGTGGCACAGCTTTCAGCTGCGGCCGCGATCTCTGCGTATTCGGTGGGGTTGGAAACCATCTCTGCTCCTGCCGGCACCGTGCCGGCCTGGAGCCATTATTCATCTGAGATTATGATTAAGTCAAGCGTAATAGAATAATTAATTGCTTGTGTCGTCGCGTCTGAGGATGGGCGACAATTGGCGAAGGAGGTCACATGGACGCTTTGAAGTTCGTCGAAGAGCGCGGCGGGCGCACCTTTGAGGTTGTTCGGAAGAGCTATGACGATCTGCACGATCGTGCCGTGAAGCTTGCTACGCTTTTGATTGCTGGTGGCGGTGCGATGGCAGCCTTTGCACTCGGAAAGGCCGGTGCGAAGGACCCCTTGGCACAATGGGCAGGCATTGCCGTCCTTGCTGTAGTCTGGTTCTACGGCGCGGCGTCCCTAGTGCGGGGCGGTGCGACATCGAAGGACGTTCCCTATGGGGTTGGGCCCGCCAAGCTGCTTAGTTACTACGACGGATGGCTGAAAGCCGGCACGACCGCAGACGATGCTCTAGAGCGGACGAGACGCGAGGAGATCAGGCTCGAAGAAGAGCGCGTGCAGGTCTATGCCGACGCGTGCAGCCAACGGTCCGTGGTGATCGACGAAGCGTACAAGTTAGTTGCCGTCAAGGCGCCTTGGTGGGCGTTGATGGCGTCGGCTGCCATATCGCTCGCTCCTGTGACGTATGCGACCGTGAAGCACCTCGTCTTCATTGCCCGAAGCTCTTTTTGAAGTACTCGTTCTTTAGCGGCTGAGGCCCAGGAGGGGGACTGGGCGGCGGCGGTGGAGGCGGCGGTGGGGAAGTCTCGCTGTTGTTGCTCATGGGTGCTCCTGGGGTTAGAACTCTTCGCCCTTCCAGACCTTCACGACTCTCGCGAAGACCTCGAAATCCATGCCCGTCGTGATGTCGAACGGGTCGTACAGCGTGTTGTAGCTCTTGGCCCGCAGCACCAGACCGGCTACTGTGGGGATGCGCTGCAGCTGCTTCACGAAGCCCTCGTCGCCCACGCGGAAGAAGTAGATACCGTCCACGTCCGCGCGCGTCACGCCGCGGTCTACGAGCAGCGGATCGCCCGGATTGAACAGTGGCTGCATCGACGGCCCGAAGCCGGTGACGATGGCCAGGTTCTTGATGGACGTGATCCGGTGGATGTTCTGTTGCGCCCACTGCTCGGAAACGCGCCACTCCTTGATCACGCCTGGCTGATCTGCCAAAACAACGCCCCTTCCCATTGAGCCTCCAGTCTCGAACTGGGGGATCACCACATCAATACCTCTTAAGGCTGCATCCGGCAGCGCCTTAATGGCCTCCACAGGAGACAGGCCGAGCCGGGCTTGACGTTCTTTGATGTCGATCTCCGCGATGCGGCGCTTGAGCTCAAGAGAAAGCACGGGACCGGTGTCGCCATCGTCCAGCCAGTTGGGATCGACCTTAAGCGCGCGAGCCAGTGCGACCAAGCCCGTAGTCGAACGACTGTCGCCGCGCTCCAGCTTGGAGATATCCGACTGCTTCACCCCAGACGCTTCAGCGAGCTGCATCTGGGTCAAGCCCGCAACTCCGCGCGCGTGACGTATCCGCTGGCCGAGGGTGTCAAGGCGGGGTGAGTCTGGCATCCCATCATTTAATCTGACTTGCATATTCTTTGGCGCCATGAAACAATGAGCGCAAAGGACTATTCATGGACGCCAAAGACTACCTGGCCGCGCTGCGGGCGATGAAGTTGACTCAGGTGCAGATCGCCATCCGCACCAAGATCCCGCAATCCACGATCAGCAAGATTGAGCGCGGCGAAGTCGTCAACGTGCGGGCACGCACCTACTGCGCGCTGCAGGCGCTGTACATCGAGCTGACGACCGCGAAGGTGCCGGCCCATGCGTGACATCGCTCATCGCTGCGTACGCTGGCGCCGCATCCGCGCCTCGAACTGCTGGCGAATATCGGGCAGCGGCACCGACCTGAACTTCATCAGCAACTTCCCGCCGACGACGCGGCCCGTCATCACGGACAGCAGCCTTTGCTCAGGGATGCCTGGCTGCGCACGCACACGCAGCGTCACCGACCCGTTGATCACGAGCGTGCCGTCTGCATGCGGCATGGCTGCAACGGGGTCGAACCTGTCTGGTCTTTCTGGTGAGTTCATTGGCGCCAGTGTGCCGAGCGAACCCAGCGAAGTCACTGCCAACAAGTCGCCCAATCTGCCAGGAGCTCGCGCATGAACGTCCGAGGTCTTCTTCACGCTGCTGTGCGCGGCTTCCGCGGCGCAGGCCCCGACGATTCGAACGGCGCGACCGGCTTGGCCGCGTACATGAGCGTCTCGCCGACCAGCCTGAGCCACAAGGTCGCACCCAATCACCCCAGTGCCCATTGCAGCCCCGAGGAGGTGGTGGACATCTGCCGGTTGACGGGCGACCACTCGCCCTTGCAGGCCATGGCTTTCCAGCTTGGCTATGTGCTGGTGCCCATCGAGTCGACCAGCACCATGAGCGCCGCCGATGCATGCCGCATCGCTGAGTCGGCCAAGGAGTTCGGCGAGTTCCTTTCGCAGGCAGCGGCCAACGCTGGCGCCAAAGGCATCAAGGACGCCGACATGGTGCGCATCACCAAGGAGTTCGCCGAATCGATGGCTGCCCAGGCTGCGCTGTTCGCGCACCTGCAGGCAGCGCACGACGCCGGCAAGCCCGAGGGCCAGCGCCGCCGTGCGGTCGTTGATCTTGCGGTCCGGGAGGCTGCATGACGTACCAGCAACACCCGTTGAGCGCGGCATTTCCTGCAATGACGGTCGAAGAGTTCGAGGCCTATCGCGATGCCGTGATCCCGATGCCGGCACGAATCTTCGATGTTCTCGTCGAGACCGAGTGGTTCAAGGCTATGAAGACGTCGCAGCGGGTTGCATATGCCGCGACCTGGTGCCACTGGCTTGCGCGTGGCAGCAACCAGTACGTCCGCAGGCGGAGCACGCAGTCCCCGCAGTATCGGGCGGAGGTTGCGCAACTGGCGGTTCGGAAGGCGATGCATGCTTGACCTCGACCTGATCCGCATCGACGGCGGCACGCAGGCGCGCGTCGAGCTCAACCAGTCCGTCGTGGACGAGTACGCAGATGGTTTTCTGGCCGGCGCGCAGTTTCCGCCCGTGATCGTGTACTTCGACGGCACTGACCGCTGGCTGGCTGATGGCTTCCACCGGTTCTTCGGCGCGAAGAAGGCCGGGCTGACGCAGATCTACGAGAACGTCGTCCCCGGCACACGCCGTGATGCCATCCTGCATTCGGTCAAGGCCAACGCCACCCACGGCCTGAAGCGCACAAGCGCTGACAAGCGCAAAGCGCTCAACACGCTCTTGGACGACGCCGAATGGGCCGCTTGGCCAGACGCCGAGTTGGCCCGCCAATGTTCTGTGTCACGCGATCTCGTGCGCGCCGTGAAAGAAGAGCGCTCACATGCGGAAAAACATGTGACCCTCGTTCCGCCGCCGGAGACGCCCGCGCACGTCAGAGAGCGGTTTGAGGAAATTCAGCAGTCGGGAGGTGTGCCGCGCATCTACACGACCAAGCATGGCACCACCGCCGTCATGCAGACGTCCAACATTGGCAATGCGGCCAAGCATCGCGGCAAGCCCAAGAAGGTGCCCGCCGTGAAGCTGGTCAACGCCGAGATCAAGGCTGCTCAAGCCACGCAGGCGAAGACCGAAGCGGAAGACCGCCAGCACATGCTCGAGCAGGAGAACGCGGCGCTGCGCGAGCAGCTGACCAGTGCCCAGGAGGACGCAAACACCCTGGCCGCCGTGGTGGGCGCCGAGGACAGGCTCGCCGCCGCGGTGGCTGAGGCTTCGAAGTACCGCAAGCTGGCGCAGGGCCTGCAGGCTCGTCTCGACAGCATGCTCACCGAGATCTCTGAGCTGACCAAGTCGTTGAAGTTCTGGAAGAACAAGGCGGAGAAGGGCGGCGCGTGATGGAGCTGTTCGACACCGCGCCCGCCGGCTTCAAGCCGCCACGCCCATTCCAGTCCGAGGCTATGAAGCTGGTGGCGCAGGGCCTGGTGGACGGGCACAAGAATCAGATGGTGATGGCTCCCACCGGTGCCGGCAAAACCTACCTGGGTCTGCGCCTGTGCCACAAGGCCCTGAAGGCCGGCAAGCGCGTCGCGTTCATCTGCGACCGCATCACGCTGATCGACCAGACCAGCGCGCGGGCCGACGAATACGGCCTGCGTGACCACGGCGTGATCCAGGGCGACCACCCGCGCCAGGACTGGAGCCGGCCTTTCCAGATCGCGAGCATCCAGAGCATCGAGAGCCGCGGCTGGCCGAAGAACCTCGATGTCGTCATCGTGGATGAGGCGCACACCCAGCGCGAGGCCTGGGTGAAGTTCGCCATGGAGAGCGAGGCGCGCGTGTTCGGCCTGTCCGCGACGCCGTTCTCGCGCGGGCTCGGGAAGATCTTCACGAACCTGATCAGCAACACCACGATGCACCAGCTGACGCAGGAGGGCATCCTGGTGCCCATGCGCGTGCTGTCCGCGCGCCGCCCGGACATGGCCGGCGCCAAGATCGGCAGCGACGGGGAATGGACTCATGCAGCGGCCGAGGAACGGGGCATGGAGATCATCGGCGACGTGGTGGCCGAATGGCTGCGCCATGCAGAAGGCCGCAAGACCATCGTGTTCGGCGCCACCATCGCGCACTGCGAAGAGCTGTGCCGTCGCTTCAGCGAGGTGGGCGTCTACGCGGCGACATTCACGCAGGACACGCCGAAGCCGGTGCGCGATGAGCTGGTGAGGGAGTTCGCCAAGCCCGACTCGATGATCCGCATCCTGATCAGCGTGGAGGCCCTGGCCAAGGGCTTCGACGTGCAGGACGTGGGCTGCGTGGTGGACTGCCGTCCGCTGCGCAGGTCGCTGTCGACCGCCATTCAGATGTGGGGGCGCGGCCTGCGCTCTTCGCTCGACACCGGGAAAGCCGACTGCATCCTGCTGGACCACAGCGGCAACATCACGCGCTTCGCCGAGGACTACACCGAGATCTTTTTCAACGGTCTGAAGACCTTGGACATGGGCGAGGCCCTGGACAAAAAGGTCCGCTACGACGACCAGGACGAACGCGAGCGCAAGGGTTGCCCGAAGTGCGGCTACAAGCCGTTCCGTCAACGGTGCATGTCCTGCGGGCACGAGATCCAAGACCGCTCGCTGATCTCGCACGAGGCCGGCGTGATGCAGGAAATCAGCATCGGCAAGCACAAGCTGAAGAGCAGCGATTCCGACCTGTGGCTGCAGCTGTGCAGCTTTGCGCGTCAGACCAGCTGGGTGCAAAAGAAGGCCGGCTATGCCTACATGCAGTTCAAGGAGCTGACGGGCCGCGAGCCGCCGCGCTTCCCGCGCTTCGATGACGCGCGACCGGTGGACGTGCCGGCCGCGCTGACGGCAGGTCTTAACGGCAAGCAGAAGGCCAGACAGATTGCGAACGCGCATCGCCGGCGTGCGGAGGCCGCCGCCGCATGATGGACTTCATCAACTTCGCGCGGGTGCACGGGCTGGAGATCAACCTCTCCAAGTTCAACCCGAGCGAAAAGGTCAAGCGGTGCCCCACGGTCGAGCACCCGAAGAGCACGAACGGCGCGTACTTCTGGGACGGGCAGCGCGGCTGGGTCTTCGCCTGGGATGGCGAGAAGCGCACGCACTGGTTCAACGATCCGAACGCCAAGCCTTGGACCGAGGAAGAGAAGCGCGCATGGCAGGCCAAGCGCCAGGCGGCGCGCGAGGACCAGCTGCGCCTGCAGCAACGGGCTGCGCACCGCGCCGCCGAGCTGCTGCGCGAGACGCAGCCGCACCATCACGACTACCTGTACCGCAAGGGCTTCCCGAACGCTGAGGGCCTGGTGCTGCCAGACGGCGGCCTGCTGGTGCCCATGCGCGATTGGAAGACCAACGAACTGCGCGGCGCCCAGGTCATCCGGTGGGCGGACACCGAGGAGGAGCCCGGCGTGATGCGCTGGGTCAAGAAGATGACCTATGGCATGCGGGCTCAGGGCGCAGTGCTGCGCCTGGGCTCGCCGCGCGCCATGGAGACGATTTACTGCGAGGGGTACGCCACGGGCCTGTCGGTCGAGGCGGCCGCGCGCCAGATGCGGCTCAACGCTGCGGTGCTGGTGTGCTTCAGCGACTTGAACATGGCGCTGGTCGCTGGGCAGACGAAGCAGGGCAAGCGCTACGTGTTCGCCGACAACGACAAGAGCGGGGCAGGGGAGCGCGCAGCGCAGGCCACAGGCCTGCCGTACTGCATGAGCCCCGTACTCGGTGAGGATGCCAACGATATGCACGTGCGCGCTGGCTTGCTGGCCGTCTGCGGGCTCCTGATGCGCGTTCGTACGCAGGAGGTGGCCATGCCCTAGGGCAGCCTCGCAACCCTTGCCAGCGGCTCGATACGCGGGGGCAAGGGCCAAGACCTCGGCTACCCGGTCTGTGCAAAGCCGAAACGTGGGTGGATCGCCTAGAGCGTGCGCAGGGTCCCGATGCGGGGCTGTAAGTCTGGGCTACCTGTTGGGGCGCATCGGCCACCACCAGGGCGCTGAACGCTGGGCTCACTGCCACTGCCTCATGCGCATGCCACGCCTCCCAGGTCTCCCCTGGGTAAGGGGTGGTATGCGCAGCCCACCGGGTCTTCAGCCTTGCCTTAGAGAACTGACCCTTGTTCTTCCCCGTCCTTGACCACCTTGTTAGACCAGAAGGAAGCCATGAACGCAATCGCAGAACGAACCCAGAACACCGAGCGCCGCGGCCGGGCGCCCATCGATTTCCACGCGGTGGAGCCGCATCAGCGTCTCATGGATCGCCGCTTGGCCAACTGGGCGCGCTGGTGCAACGGCACATCGGCGCCGATGACCTCGCCCATGTTCCGCATGACGCCGCCGCCCCCTCGTGTGCGGGCCGACATGGCCTACCAGATCTCGGATGTGCTGGACACGGCAGACGCCACGAAGATGGCCAAAGCCGTGGCCGCGCTGCCGCAGTCAAACCGGACGGCGATCAACTGGCACTACGTCAAGCCCGTCAGCCCGAAACGCGCGTGCCAGGCGCTCGGCACCACCATGGAGGGCCTTGCCAAGCTGGTGCGCGACGGCCGGCAGATGTTGATCAACCGGGAAGCGGAGTGATGGGTCTTCAACGGCTGCCCGCCGCTGCAGTTCAGGTTCTCTGCGCGCGGCGAGCCGCTTCGATGTCGAGGAGCTTTCTCTGTACGTCTTCTTCCGCGGCGGCCACCAAGGCAAGTAGTTCCCCTGGAGGAGTCTCGCCTGCTTTGACAAGTGCCTGCACCTGGCCGGCCAGCTGGTCAGCCCGGCGTGCCGCATCCTCCCACTGGTCCCCCAAATCTTCAACACTGGCCAAGTCGACCTCCTTATCGTCCCGCTGCAGGACTAGCGGAAATCTCTTGAACTTGAATCGCAGCGAAAGTATGTTTTGGATGACCCGCTTGCACCACATCAAAAGATTTATCGGCGTCATTGGCCGATCCTGTGGTCTGGATGAAAGACCCTTGTTTCAAATCCCAACTTCTGATATCGTGCGCCCCAACGACTGAGCGAAAACGCATAACCAGGGTCGCCCATCCATGTTGGAGGCGGCGGTGTCGGTAAGCTCGGTGAACGAGCCCTCCCATGTGGAGGGCTTTTGCGTTCTGGGACCTTGCCGGCGAGTATGTTGGAGCCTTTCAAGGGGACGACATGAGCAAATTGGGCCGAGGCCGAAGAGTGATCAACGCGTTGAACGAGTTGGAGCAGTTCACCGCTGCCCGCAGTTCAAGCGAAGAAATGGCGATCAACGTCATTACGGGGGTCAGCGTCACCGCAGTCGTTGGTGGTGACGACGATGAGAGCGGAATGCTCTTTCTGCGCTTTCCTGGCGGCGAATCGTTCGAGGTAATCGGCGATCGGTATCTCGATCTGCAGATCGTTGAGCACAACCGTTACGTGGACGAAGGTGCAGGTGACAGCGAAGGGCGCCGTTCGAAGATGGCGTCTCAGCTGGGTGAGCACCTGCGCCGGAATCACGATCTGGACTAGTCAGCATCAACTCGCTGCTCGAAGACGTGGGCTAACGGCATCCCATGTCAGCGGCAGCATGACCAGGAGTACGCGGCGCCCCAACGCTGGCCCGGCGTCGGTTTCGTCCTTCCCTTGCATTTTTGCTAGGCCGTGTTGACCTTAGGACTACAAGAGAGCAAGATTGACCAACTACTCCTTTTGGAGAATTTAGATGCGTTGGTTATCTGCTGTTGTTTTGTTCTCTGGCGTTGTAGTCACAGCTCTTGCGTCGGCCCCTCCTCCGGAAGGGCATCGCAGCCAGTTGAAAGTCCCCGACATTTGCCAGGATCGGACGGACTTCTGCAAGATCAAGAAATAGAGGAGCCATTCGGATGGCTTCAGATGTGATGTGGGCTCGGCGTAAGGTGTTGACGGAGGTGCTAGTGCCGTGGGTGGGGGTCGTCGCCCTGATTGTGGGTGGTGTATTCGGTCTTTGGCAGTACGCCGGGAAGCTGCATGGCGATCGTGTAGAGCGAACCATGAAGTTTCGGGATGAGTTCCGCACAGGGAACGTTGCTGAGGCATCGGCCAAAGTTGCCGAAACTTGGACCACCCGTCAACTGGCATTGGCTTCCAAACTGCGTGACAAGAACACCACGAGGGCGGTTTTCGCTACTTACGTCGCTGACGTATTGCAGGAGGCCCAAAGTCGATCGGCGCTGTTGCTTGTCTCAGAGTTCTACGACGATCTCGCAGTTTGCGTCAAAGAGGGGGTTTGCGATAAAGGAACCGCAAAGACCTTTTTTGCGGAGGGTGCCCGACTGACCTACAACCTTCACGAGGGCTATTTCGAAGAAGTTCTTGCAAGGCAGTCAATTCAAGCGGGTGAGGGTATGCGTTACATCGCTTTATTGAAGTAGCGCAAGTCACTAATGTCAAGTGCCCGCAACGCCTCGCGTTGAGGCTTCAAGTTTAGGTCTTAGAATTGGTCGAAGAATTCCGCTTGGCTTGATCCAAAGGCGTCATTCCATTCGGTGGTGTAGCTCAGCAGGTAGAGCGCTCCGCAGCTGCATCACAGCGCGTTGAGGCCGCTGGTTCGATTCCGGTCGCCACCCCAATTCAGGCTCGCCCCTTCAAAGCAGGACGGGCGTCTCCTTTTCTGGAGGCTGTCCATGCAAGGCTGCGGACCTGGGACCGATGGCGTCGGCTTCGCGACTTTCGTGCGCCGGAGCCGATTGGCCTGCCCGTCCCAGCTCTGCCTCGGCATCAGGCTTCAAGTCCAAACTTCCCCGATGCGACAGGACGGACCGCCCGAGTTGACCGTTGCGCACTCATTGCATGTCAAAGCTTAAGGGATGGATCATGCAACCTGGCGGCTGGTGGGCTCGGTTGGGAGTTACTAGATCTGAGATCAGCGGCGTGTCCGGCGCCGAATTGCGGCGATGCTCGCGACACCAATCCCGATCAGTGCCAGCGAACCAGGCTCGGGAACCTCGTTTCCCGGATTAGTTGGATCGACCACGCGCACAGTTTGGTAGCTGAATCCGTCGGTTCCAGTTACGGTCGCAACGTCAAGCGGTTTTCCTGCGGCATCAAAGCCAGAAATTCTTTCAATTGTCGCGGTGTTGAAGAAGTCGGCGTTACCTATGTAGAAATCGTTGAGGACATCGCCCTCCTTCTGCGTGATATCGATGTACAGCGCTGCTCGCAAATGAAGGTACAGATCAAAGGTTCCATTTGTTACCGCCAAACGACCCGAGTTAACAGTAAAGTCGTTTGCTCCTTCTGTTGAATTCGCGAGCGCACCATTCCAGCCGCTAAGCGTTCCATAAGACAGGACTCGTTCATCACTGGTGGATTTAAGGGCATCTCCGTGAAAGCGGATCGAAACAGTCACATAGCTGAGAGGAATGTCGGACTGGACGGTCAAAGTGTCATTCATCTCAGCAGTGGCGACCGTGAAGAAGTAGTTTGGGGTTAGATCAAGCCCAACAACTGGGGACCGGTCGTCGAAAGGGGTCGAAACGTTGGCCGATGCTTGCGCTTTCAGTCCGCCAGAACCCGAGATAGAGCGAGCCGCATAGGAGAAGGTCATTGCGGCGGCAGAGCCGCCAACATTCGTTCCAGAGTAGGTGACAGAGCCGGAGGTGTTCGACAAGCTGTCCTTGATGCTTGTGTTCGCCGCACCAACCACCCAGTCTCCCGATCCATCGCTATTTCCAGCGAGAACATTCGCTGTCGAATAAAACGTGGTAGGAGCGGCATTGGCGACTCCAGAGGCAAGAGTTGCGGCGATTAAGGCAAGGGCGCCCAAGGTAGGCCGGATGAAAGTCATGGACTTCGGTTCCTTATGGTGAAGACAGATCCGTTCAAAGAAGGCGATTGCAACCGCGCCAGAAATGATGGGCCATCGCTTGTTCTAGCGCGGAGCATCGACCGACAGCAACTCGTGTGCCACTGAAGAACTTTTGCTTCATGTCAACGGGTTGCATATGCCACGGGCTCTTGCGTGTAAAAAACTCCGCCTAGTCAAAACTGCGGATGCCGTCAGTTGACTTCAACGCGGCTGGGGTGATCGGTCTTTACTGTAAGCCGCCAACTGCGGGCGGCGAGAGTTTGCCTCGCAAGCTTGGCGGACCCGTGCGATCGGATAACGGAAGAATCCAGCCGGGGCCGACCAAGCCCGGTAGGTCCGATGGCTGCATCCCTCAACCAGAAAAGGAACTCTATGAACCACGCACTTGTCGGCCTCGCACTGTGGGCCCTCCAGATCGCCGCGCTGTACGCCTGGGAGTTCCTGGGCATTGAGGGCGCCGGCAACCTGCTCACGGCCTGGATCGTCGTGTTGTTCGTCCTCACGCTCGTGACCATCTTCACGTTGGACACGTCGAAGCCGTACACCAAGCCCAAGGGCCTGCCGAAGCAGATCACGCGGTCGTTGAGCCTGGCTTTCGTCGGCGCTATGGTGTGGTTCGGCCATGGCTGGCTGGCTGCGACCTTCTTCGTCACCGCGGTACTCGGGATGGCCACCCATGCCGTGTGGGCCAAGGAGCACGCCGAACGGCAGGTTGCCGCGTGACGATCAAGCACGACCTGGAAGGCGAGGCCCGCAAGCTGGCCGATGCGGTGCGTGAAGCCGCTCGCGCGTTCACTGCCCAGACCGGAATGCAGGCCGGCGTATCCATCGAGTGGGTGACCTTTACCCGCGTGGAGGCCGACTGTTCCGAGACCCGTGTGGGAGCGGTGACCGTCGAGCTGGGCGGCATGACGGTGAAGGCATGAGCAAGAGGGCCGAGGCGTTCGAGCAGGCGCTGAAGGCCCTGTGCGTGGAGCACGGCGTGCAGCTGGCTGTGAGCGGTCAAGGCGCCCTGCAGATCTGGGACGCTAAGCCCGGTGGCGAGCCGATCTACCAGGAGCACATCCAGGACCGCACCAAGCCCGACGGCGTGAAGGGCGTGCGCCTGCCCGTCGGGACAGAGGTCAGGATCCTGCAGGACGGTGTGTGGGAGGTGATCCGCCCTTTGCAGGTCCAGGGCTGAATGCCACAGCGCCCACAGCGCCCGTGCAGGCACAAGGGCTGCCGAGAGCTACACCGCAACGCGAACGGCTTCTGTGACGCCCACCAGGACGATGCCAAGGCCTGGGCGCGCACCCCGGACAGCGCGGCCACTCGGCTGACAGGCCGGGCACTGCAGGCACGCCGCATGCGCATCTGGTCCAAGAGCCCGCTTTGCGCTGGGTGCGGCCGGCTAACCGACATCGCTCCGAGCGCCCGCTTGCGTTTCGAGCTCGATCACAAGGTGCGGCTCGCTGATGGTGGCGAAGACACAGACCAGAACTGCCAGGTGCTGTGCGTGTCGCGCGACGAGGCCGGCGTGAAGGTCGGATGCCATGCGGAGAAAACGTCTAGGGAGCAGCGCCGCGGCTGACGTCGAGCAGGCGTAACGCACCAGGGTAGGCCAGGGGGGAGGGGTCCGGCCAACCGGACTTTCGAGCTGGAAACCGCCCTGTCCGGTCCATTTCCACGACCGCGAAATATGGAATTTAGCCCCTAGGGCAGGAGAACGCCATGGCGGGTGCCGCAGGACGATCCGGGCGCCGTCCGAAGCCGGTGGCGCAGAAGCAGCTGGCCGGCAACCCGGGCAAGCGCGCGCTGAATACTTCAGCCCCGGACTTCGGCCAGGTCACCAACATCGATTGCCCGGATTGGATGGGCGAGTTCGGACGGGCTTTGTGGGAGCACGTTGTGCCGATGCTCTGTGGCCAGAAAGTCCTGTCGGCAGCGGACGTGCAGAACATTGAGGTGTACTGCGATGCGTACGACCGATTCCGCTTGGCGCGCGAGGAGGTGCGCACCAAGGGCGTGACGGTACTGGGCGCTCAGGGTGGCGTGGTCAAGAACCCGGCCGCGACGGTGGTCAAGGAGTCGGTCGCGGTCATGGCGACCTATGGCGGCATGCTCGGGCTGGACCCATCCAGCCGCCAGCGCCTCACCGGCAAGACCAAAGACCCGGGCCAGGCCAACCCGTTCGGGGCGCTACTGAATGGCTAAGGCCGGTGCAGGCCGCGAGGCGGTCGAGTTCGCCAAGGCCATCATCGCCGGCAAGATCCCGGCGTGCCGCTACGTCAAGCTGGCTTGCCAGCGCCACCTCGATGACCTGGAGGCGGCGAAGGACCCGGCCTACCCGTACTACTTCGATGAGAAGGAAGCCCAGCGTCGGGTGGACTTCATCGAAATGCTGCCGCACACCAAAGGCGAGTGGGCCTTCAAGCGGCAGTTGGTCACGCTGGAGCGCTGGCAGAAGTTCGGGATCGTCTGCACCTTCGGCTGGAGGCGCAAGAGCGATGACACGCGCCGGTTCCGCGAGTCCTATTGGGAAGTCAACCGCAAGAACGGCAAGAGCGTGATCGCGGCAGGCGTGGGCCTGTCGATGTTCACGCAGGACAACGAGTTCGGCGCCGAGGTGTACTCGGGCGCTACGACGGAGAAGCAGGCCTGGGAGGTGTTCCGGCCGGCCCGGCTGATGGTCGCCCGCACGCCGCTGCTCAAGGACGCGGCCGGCATCGAGGTCAACGCCAGCAACCTGAGCAAACCCGCAGACGGCAGCCGGTTCGAACCGCTGATCGGCAACCCTGGTGACGGTTCCAGCCCGTCGTGCTCCATAGTGGACGAGTACCACGAGCACGACAGCGACGCGCTCTACACCACCATGTTGACCGGCATGGGCGCGCGCAAGCAGCCGCTGATGTTCATCATCACCACGGCCGGCGCGAACATTGAGGGGCCTTGCTACGACAAGCGGCGCGAGGTCATCGAGATGCTGGAAGGCATCGTGCCGAACGACGAGCTGTTCGGCTGGATCTGGACCATTGACGAGGGCGACGACTGGAAGGACCCGAAGGTCCTGGCCAAGGCCAACCCGAACATCGGTGTCTCGGTCAACCAGCAGTACCTGGAGAGCCAGCAGCGCCGCGCAATACAGCGCGCGCGGTTCACTAATGTCTTCAAGACCAAGCACCTGGGCCTGTGGGTCACGGCCAAGGAAGGCTACTTCAACGTCGCGCAGTGGGAGGCTCTGAAGGACACGACGCTGACGCTCGAGCAGTTCGAGGGCCAGCCCTGCGTGCTCGCATTCGACCTGGCGCGCAAGCTGGACATGAACAGCATGGGCCGCCTGTTCTGGCGGGACATTGACGGTAAGCGGCACTACTACAGCGTGGCGCCGCGGTTCTGGGTGCCCGAGGACACCGTGAACAACATGGACAACCGGCGAATGGCCGAGCGGTATCAGAAGTGGGTAAATGCTGGTCTGCTGCTGCAGACCGATGGCGCCGAGGTGGACTACCGCGAGATCTTGGGCGAGGCCAAGGACGCCAACAAACTGAACCCGGTGCAGGCAAGCCCGATGGACCCGTTCGGGGCCACGAACCTGTCGCACCAACTCGATGATGAAGGGCTCAGCCCCATCACCATCACGCAGAACTACACCAACATGTCCGACCCCATGAAGGAGCTGGAGGCCGCGATCGCGTCAGGCCGGTTCCATCACGACGGTCACCCGATCATGACCTGGTGCATCGCGAACGTCATCGGCAAGCACGTAGCTGGGAATGACGACGTGGTGCGCCCGATCAAGCAGGGCAAGGACAACAAGATCGACGGTGCCGTGACGCTGATCATGGGCGTCGGCCAGTTGCTGGTCCCGCCCGAAAAGCAGCCCGAGTACAGCATCACCTTTGTCTGACCCCCGTCGGACATCCCCCGAGCCCGCCGCGCGCGGGCTTTCGCATTTCTGGAGCATGAATGACTTGCATTGTCGGGCTGGTCCATGAAGGTCGCGTCTATATCGGCGGTGACAGCGCCGGCGTGTCGGGGCTCGACCTCAACGTGCGGCGAGATCAAAAGGTCAGCGTGAAGAGCGGCTTCGCCTTCGGCTTCACCACCTCGTTCCGGATGGGACAGCTCATCCAGTACGCGTTCGAGCCGCCGAAGCGCCATCCCGAGAAGGACCTGATGGCCTACATGGTCACCGACTTCGTGGATGCGCTGCGCAGCTGCCTGAAGGCAGGTGGCTTCGCTCGAAAGGACAGCGAAGTCGAGCAAGGCGGCAGCTTCCTGGTGGGCCATGCAGGACGCTTGTTTGCCATCCACGGCGACTACCAGGTGGCAGAGGCGACCTGCGGCTACGACGCGGTCGGATGCGGCGAGGGCTATGCAAAGGGGGCACTGTTTGCCACGGCAAAGCACACACCAGCGGACCGCATCGACATGGCGCTGGCGGCTGCGGAGTCGCACTCTGCGGGCGTCCGCGGCCCTTTCCACACCGTTTCCGTTTAGGAGGGCTCATGGACCCCAAGAGCATCAACCGCGTCTATTCCACGATGGTCCTCAAGGCCGTCGATGAAGACAAGCGCGAAATCAACGGCATCGCCAGCACCCCAGGCACCGATCGCATGGGCGACATCGTGGAGCCCGGCGGCGCGGAGTTCCTGTTGCCCGTGCCGCTGCTGTGGCAGCACGACCACTCGCAACCCATCGGCAACGTGACCGCTGCGCGCGTCACGGCGAAAGGCATCGAGATCCGCGCTGCGTTGGTCAAGCCGACGCCTGACATGCCGAGCCAGCTGATTGCACGTCTGGAGGAAGCATGGCAGTCCATCAAGACCGGCCTGGTGCGCGGGCTGTCCATCGGCTTCTCGCCGCTGGAGTACGCGTTCATGGACGACGGCATCCGCTTCCTGCGCTGGAACTGGCATGAGTTGAGCGCAGTGACGGTGCCCGCCAACGCCGAGGCGTCCATCACCGCCATTAAGTCCCTCGACACCGCCCTGCGTGCCTCGTCTGGCGCCGCGCAGGGCGGCGAACAGCGCGGCCAGCCGGCCGCACCCCCTCCCGGCGCTTCGGGAACCCAGCAACAGCCCGCCTCTGGCGGGTTTTTTTATGCCCGGAAAGGGGCCACCATGAACGTCCAAGAACAAATCCAAGCCCTCGAAGCGAAGCGCAAGGCGCTGACCGACGAGCGCACCTCCATCCAGACCAAGGCCGTTGACGCCGGCCGCACGAAGGACGCTGCGGAGCAGGAACGCTTCGCCGAGATCACCGCCGAGATCAAGGGCATCGACCAAGAGCTCGAGGACCTGCGCGTGATGGAAAGCGACCTGGTCAAGACGGCCAAGCCTGCCGCCGGCCAGAACGGCAAGGAAGGCAGCGAGTCGCGTCAGCCCTCGATCCAGGTGCGTGACAACCGCATCGTGGGCAAGGGCCTGGCGCTGGCGCAGATGGCGCGCCTCATCGCGAAGGCCCAGGGCAACCACCTGGGCGCGCTGAACCTGGCCCAGGCCGACCAGCGGCTCGACCCGCGCGTGCAGAACGTGCTGAAGGCGGCCGTCGCCGCCGGTTCCACGTCGAGCGACGCCTGGGCCGGCGCGCTGGTCGGGGACGAAACGACCGTGTACGCCGACTTCGTGGAGTACCTGCGCCCCGAAACCATCATCGGCAAGTTCGGCCAGAACGGAGTGCCGGCGCTGCGCTCCACGCCGTTCCGCGTGCCCATGGTCGGCCAGACGTCGGGCGGCGCGGGCTACTGGGTCGGCGAAGGCCAGGCCAAGCCGCTGACCAAGTTCGACTTCGAGCGCAAGACGCTGGAGCCGCTGAAGGTCGCCAACATCGCGGTGGTCACCGAGGAGATCCTGCGCGACAGCTCCCCGTCGGCCGATGCGGTCATCCGCGACGCGTTGGTGGACGCACTGCGCGAACGCCTGGACCTCGACTTCATCGACCCGGCCAAGGCAGCCGCCGCCGGCGTCTCGCCCGCATCGGTACTCAACGGCGTGACGCCGATCGTGTCCAGCGGCGTGGACGAGGACGCGGTCAATGCGGACGTGAAGGCCATCTTCGGCGCCTTCATCGCAGCCAACAACGCCCCGACCGCCGGCGTTTGGATCATGCCTGCCACCGTCGCCCTGGCGCTGTCGCTGATGAAGAACGCGCTGGGCCAGACCGTGCACCCCGGCATCACGATGCGCGGCGGCACCTTCGCGGGCCTGCCCGTCATCGTCTCGCAGTACGTGCCCACGGTGAGCGCCGGTTCGACCGTTGCGCTGGTGAACGCCTCGGACATCTACCTGGGCGACGAGGGCGGCTTCGCCGTCGATCTGAGCCGCGAGGCCTCCCTGCAGATGGACAGCGCTCCGGACAACCCGACCACCGCCACCACGGTGCTGGTCAGCCTGTGGCAGCGCAACCTGGTCGGCTTCCGCGCCGAGCGCGCCATCAACTGGGCCAAGCGCCGCGCGTCGGCCGCCGCCCACCTGTCCGCTGTGAAGTGGGGTTCCGTCTAAGCCTCGCCGCTTAGTCCAAGGGGCCTCCTGCGGGAGGCCCTTTCAGCTAGGCCGGTGACGGCGAAGGAGAAAGCATGGCATTCCCACAAGGCTTCCGGCTCAAGGCCGGGTACTACTGGCGTCTGGGCGACCGCTCGGGCCCGTACGTGGTGGACAAGGACGGCAACGCGCGGCTCGTCGGCGGCAGCGGCACCATCGTCCCACCGCCGATGGTGCTGGAGGGGTGGCCCAAGCCGGCTGCCAACGTCGGCGAGCCGTACGTGTTCTACCCGGTCGTCGTGAGCGGCACCGGTGCCAAGACGTTCTCCGTTGTGTCCGGCTCGCTGCCGGCCGGCCTGGCGATCAACGCCAGCACCGGTGTGATCAGCGGCATCCTGACCACCGCGGGGTCGAGCACGTTCTCGGTCCGCGCGGTGGACGCCAATGGCGAGGCAGCCACCATCGGCCCCTTCACCGTGCGCGTGGCCGCCACCGGCTCGGTGCTGGCGATCTACGGGGACCCTGTGCTGAACGCAGCCGTCGGCGTGCCGTACTCGCTGCAGCTGGGCGCATCCGGCGGCGTGCAACCGTACACCTTCGCAGTGGCGTCTGGCAGCCTGCCGGCCGGCGTGTCGATCAACGCCAACACGGGCCTCGTCAGCGGCTCGCCGACCTCCACGGGCACGTCCGCGAACATCGTCCTGCGCGTGACCGACGCGGCGAACGAGACCGTCAGCCTGGCGCCTTTCACCATCGTCGTCGCGGCCGCGCCGGCCACCCTGACCATCAGCGGCACGCCAGCCACGAGCGCGACCGTGGGCACCGCCTACAGCTTCACGCCGGTGGCATCCGGCGGCGTCACGCCGCGCACCTTCTCGCTGGTGGCCGGCACGCTGCCCGCCGGTCTGTCGTTCAACACGGGCACCGGCGCCATCACGGGCACGCCCACGAGCGCCGGCACGGCCTCTGGTCTATCGATCCGCGTCACGGACAACGTGGGTGCCACGGCCACGCTGGCCAGCTTCAACTTGGCGGTGTCGGCTGGCGTTGTCGCGCCTGGCGCCCCGACTGGCGTGACCGCCACGGCGGGCGACGGGTATGTCGATCTCGCCTGGCTGGCGCCTTCCAGCAATGGCGGGTCTGCGATCACCGGCTACCGCCTCGTCTGGTCCGGGGGTCAGCAGGCCACCGTCGGCAACGTTCTTTCGGGCCGCATCACGGGCGTGACGAACGGCCAGGCCGGCACCGCCGTCGCCTACGCCATCAACTCTGCCGGCGAGAGCGTCGCGTCGGCCGCATCGAACAGCGTCACGCCTTCGGCGTCCTACGTCGAGCCCACGCCACTGGTCGCGCGCGCCGGCGCCGCGCAGGGCCAATGGGCCAAGCCCCTGTACCGCACCAACACCATCGACCGCAGCACGGCGGGCGACTACACGATGATGGGTTCGGCGGGCCAAGGCGGGCAGTTCTACGTCACGAAGCTCGTCAACGGCGTCCCGCAATCGACGGTCGTGCTCGACACCAACGAGATCGATGACCACAACGAACCGTCCTTTGTCCAGCTCTGGAATGGCGCCTGGATGGCGATCTGGAACAGGCACGGCATCACCGGTCAGTACGGATTCCGCTACGCGGTCACTGCGACACCGCATGGCATGGACTTCGGCGCGGTCCAGTACGTCGCGGGCGGCGGCACGACGGCCGACTACCAGAGCACCTACAACCAGGTGTTCATGCACGGCCAGCGGCTCATCGTCACGTACCGCATTGGCACCTCGTCGGGCGGCTGGAACGTCCTGCGCTACTCCGACAACGGTGGCCGCACCTGGAGCGCCGAGCGCCAACTGCACGGCCTCACCTACCAGACCTCCGCGAAGGTCGGCAACGAGCTGCGCTCGCTCGCGTACCTGCATCCGCTGAACGGCTCGCAACACAACATCTTCGAATTCGTGATCAACCTGGACACAGGCGACATCACGGCCGGCGGCGCGTCGCTGGGCAATGCCTACAGCGCAGGCGCCACGATCCCGAGCGCGAACATGCGCAAAGCGATCTCTGTCGTTTCGGGCACGAGCCGCATGTATGAGTTCGACGGCGAGACCGTGTCCTACCAGGTCATGCCGGACATCCAAAGCTCGGGCACCTACCGGCTGGGCAAGCGGATCGGCACGACCGGCGAATACGTGTCCGTCGACCTGGGCGCCACCGGCCTGCCTTCGCTGTCCAGCGTGACGGGCTACTACGGCAGCTGTCTCAAGCTGGATGCGACCCACGCAGCCATCAGTGTCAACCTGGGGCCCAACGTGGGCGTCGGCAGCTGGGCGTTGCGCATCCTGCGGACCGACGACAACGGCGCCAGCTACCAGGTCATCGAGACGATTCGCACGACGGCCAACATCATCATGCGGATCAACTGCCACGAGGGCCGCATCTACTGGACCGAGTTCACCTCCTACCCGTACTTCGACAACTTCCAGGGCTTCATCAGCAGCGTCCCTTACCCGGCGCTCCAGTGGACCAAGGAGCCGAGCGTCGCGGCCAGCACTGTGCCGGGCAAGCCCGATGCGCCGACGGCGACGGCGGGAGACGGCACGGTCAGCACGGCCTTCACCGCACCGAGCACCGGCGGCGCACCGATCCTGGAGTACGGCGTCCAGCTCAGCAACAACAACGCGAACACGGGCACGCCCACGGCAAGCCCCATCGCCGTGGCCAGCGCCAACGGTTCGGCGGTCACGAGCCGCGTGCGGGCACGCAACATCAGCGGCTGGGGTCCGTACTCCGACCCGTCGAACAGCGTGACGCCGACAGCTGCCGTGACGGCGCCCGGTGCTCCGACCATCGGTACGGCCACAGCGGGCGACGGGTCTGCGAGCGTCGCCGGCACCGCGCCAGCCAGCAACGGCGGCGCCGCCATCACCAAGTACCGTGCGATCCCCTACGTGGGCAGCACGGCCGGCACGCCGGTGGAAAGCGCGACGCTGCCCGTGGCTGTGACGGGCCTGACCAATGGCACGGCCTACACCTTCAAGCTGCAGGCCTTCAACAGCGTCGGTTGGGGCGCGGAGTCCGCTGCGTCGAACGCGGTCACGCCGGCGGCAGCGACCGGAACCACCTGGGTCGCTGCGTCGGAAATCGCGCTCGTCAACATGACGAAGCTGAGCGCCGGCAAGTTCCAGTCCACGTCCTCTGCAGGGTCGTGGGCCGGCGCGATCCAGACGCTCCAGACGCTCGACAACGGGCAAGTCGGCGGCGGGCGGGTCCAGTACCTCGGCGACGGAACGGAATCGGCAGCGGTGTCGGCCGGCGCCTCGAAGACGGATCCGGCGTTCTATGCGTCCGCGCGCGCGTTCAAGATCACCGCCACCGGTGGGATCTCGACCGTGACGGACGCGGGCGGCGACGTGTCGACGGGCTACACGATGACGGCCGGGCACTGGGCTCGCCTGTGGCGCAAGTCGGACAACATCTGGTACGTGCAGCGCTCGGCGGACGGCGAGACGGGATGGACCGACATCGCAGCCATTGGCGCGGCGCTGCCGGGTCAGTACTACATCCGGTTCCACAGCACGTACTCG
The DNA here is from genome assembly GCF_001422445.1 of Pseudorhodoferax sp. Leaf274. Classification (GTDB taxonomy): domain Bacteria; phylum Pseudomonadota; class Gammaproteobacteria; order Burkholderiales; family Burkholderiaceae_C; genus Pseudorhodoferax. The sequence continues at coordinate 24,719 of NZ_LMNA01000009.1, read as the reverse complement.
ACCGGCGTGACGCCGAACCAGAGGCAGGTGAACAACCCGTCCACCTACAACCTGACGCAACAGGCGGCGTGACACCGCGACACCGACGGGCCGCCCACAGAGCGGCCCGTCATCTGTCCGAAAGGCTCAAATGACCAAAGTACTTCTCACCGACACCAAGACGAGCAAGGAGCGCAGCGTGTCCCGTCGGGAAGCCGCTGTCTTCACCCGGCTCCTGCCGCGCGGGCGCTACCTGACGCGCGACATGCAGGCGGCCGCCGACGGCGCGAGCCTGCAGCCGCCAGCGGCGCCCCTCGCGCCCGTGCACGCGCCCGCTGCCGCGCCGCTGCCGGTCGCCGGCGCCGCGGAAGCCAAGAAGAAGCCCGGCCGCCCAAAGAAGACCGAGCAGCAATGAACGTCTTCGCCCGCGTCGCGTCCGCTGTGCGCAAGGCGGCGGGCGTGCTTGCGCCTGTCGCCAGCGGCCGCGGCGGCTGGTTTCCGCTGGTCCGTGAGCCGTACGCTGGCGCATGGCAGCGCAACCAGGAACTGTCGCAGGACGAGCTCGTCGGCTCGCCGATGGTCTACGCATGCATGACGCGCATCTCCAACGACATCGGCAAGCTGCGCGCGCGCCTGGTCGAGATCGATGCCCTGGGAATCTGGAACGAGGTCGAACGCAAGTCGCCGCATTGGCAGGTCCTGCGCAAGCCCAACCGCTACCAGAACCATGTGCAGTTCAAGCAGTGGTGGGTGATGTCCAAGCTGCGCTCGGGCAACACCTACGGGCTGAAAGAGCGTGACTCGCGAGGAATCGTCATCAGGATCTACGTGCTGGACCCGAGCCGCGTCACGCCGCTGGTGGCCGATGACGGTTCGGTGTTCTACCAGCTGGCGCAGGACAACCTGGCGGGCCTGCAGGCCACCTCGGTGACCGTGCCGGCCAGCGAGATCATCCACGACCGCATGAACTGCCTGTACCACCCGCTGGTGGGCATCTCGCCGCTGTACGCAGCTGCGTTGGCGGCCGGCGTGGGCGTGAAGATCCAGGGCAACACCGCGCAGTTCTTCGGCAACCGCTCTACGCCTGGCGGCATCCTGGTGGCGCCGGGCCCGATCAGCAAGGACAACGCGCAGGCTCTCAAGGAGGCCTGGGACACCGGCTACACGGGCGCCAATGCCGGCAAGGTGGCCGTGCTCGGCGACGGCCTCAAGTTCGAGCCCATGCACCAGACGGCTTCGGACTCGCAGCTGGTCGAGACCCTGCGCTGGACCGACGAACGCGTGTGCTCGGTCTTCCACATGCCGGCGTACAAGGTCGGCGTGGGCGCCGCGCCCAGCTTCAACAACATCGAAGCGCTCGACCGGGGCTACTACAGCGGCTGCCTGCAGTCCCTCATCGAGGAAATGGAAGCGTGCTGGGACGATGGCCTGGGACATGACGGCGTGAGCATCGGCGTCGAGCTGGACCTGAACGGCTTGATGCGCATGGACACGAAGACCCAGTACGAGGCGCTGGGCGTCGGCACCGACAAGGGTCTGCTGGCCATTAACGAGGGCCGCCGCCAGCTGAACCTGCCGCCGCTCAAGGGTGGCGACACGGTCTACATGCAGCAGCAGGACTACCCGCTGGACCAGGTCCGGCACAACAAGATCCCGACAGACGCGCCGCCGCCCGCGCCCCCGCCCGCGGCGCCCCCTGAGCCCAGCGACGACGCCGACGACATCGAGGACGCCGCGAAAGTCCTCGCCGCGTTCATGACCAAGGAACTCCACGATGCTGAGTATTAAGGGCCTGGAGCCCATCGCCAAGGCGCTGAGCGAAGTGGTCAAGGAGCACGTCTCGCGCGCCTTCCGCACGCTGGCCGACCGGCTCGAAGCCCTCGAGGCGCAGCTGAAGAGCGCGCCCGCACCGCGCGACGGTGTAGATGGCAAGCCGGGTTCAGACGGTGCTCCCGGTGCGCGTGGTCAGGACGGTGCGCCCGGCCGCGATGGCGAGCGGGGCCTGCCGGGTGCGGACGGCGAGCCAGGCCGGCAGGGCGATCCAGGCATTCCCGGCGTTCCAGGGGAGAAGGGGGAAGCTGGAATGCGTGGCGAGAAGGGCGAGCGCGGAGCTGACGGATCGCCCGGCCGTGACGGGCGCGATGGCCTTGACGGCAAGAGCGTGACGCTCGAGGACCTGGCCCCGATGCTCGACGGCTTCGTTGCGAAATGGGCCTTGGAGTTCGAGCGCCGCGCGCAGGACACGCTCCAGAAGGCGATTGAGCGCATGCCCAGACCCAAGGATGGCCGAGACGGTGCCGATGGCAAGGATGGCCGGGACGGCGTGGGCTTCGATGACCTGGCCGTCGAGTTCGACGGCGAGAAGACGGTCACCTTCAAGCTGGAGCGCGGCGAGGTCTCCAAGGAGTTCTCGCTGGTGCTGCCGGTGGTCGTGGACCGCGGCATCTACGTCGAGGGCAAGGGCTACACGCCCGGCGATGCCGTGACCTGGGGCGGGTCGTTCTGGGTCGCGCAAAAGGACACCAGCGCCAAGCCCGACAGCCCCGACAGCGGCTGGCGCCTGGCGGTAAAGAAGGGCCGCGACGGCAAGGACGGCCGTAACGGCATCGACAGGACAGCCGGGGTGGCGCTGTGAAGCTGGTCACCGTTGAGCAGGCCCGCGAGCATCTGCGCAGCGACGACACCGACGACAACGCCGACCTCGAGCTCAAGATCTCGGCCGCTAGCGCGGCGGTGCTGCGCTACGTCACCGTGTCCCGGTGGGAGCCCGTGCGCGATGAGGACGGCGTGCCGGTGCTGGACGCCGACGGCCATGAGACGCCGGCCACCGGCGACGACGGCAAGAAGATCGTACGGACCGAGCTGCAGATGGGCACGCTGCTCATGGTGGCGTACCTCTACAACGAGCGTGACGGCAGCAACAAGAACGGCGACGCCAACTACCTGCCGGCCGGCGTCACGGCCATCCTGTACGACCTGCGCACACCGACGGCGGCGTGATGGACTCCGGTAGCCTGAACAAGCGCATCCAGATCGAGAAGCGCGGCCCGGCCGTGGACGACTGGGGCCAGCCCGCGCCTGAATCCTGGGTGCCGCACATCAAGCTGTGGGCCAACATCCAGCACCTGAACGGCGTTCAGACGATCAAGGCAGATGCCCCGACCAGCGTGCTGCGCGCCTCGATTCGCATTCGCTACCGCACCGACATCGACGCTGACATGCGAGTGGTGTTCAAGGGCAAGGTCTACGACATCAAGGCCGCAGTGCCCGACGAGGTCAAGCGGGAGCATGTCGACCTGGTCTGCGAGGTGTTGCCGTGATCAAGATGTCCACCGACTTTCTGAAGCTGCTGGGCAAGATGGACCGCATCACGGCCGCCGCGAAGAAGCACACCCGGCCGGCCGCCCAGGCCGGCGCCCAGGTCTATCAGGACGAAGCGCAGACCCGCGCGCCGGTGTCGGCGAAGCCGCACAGCACCAAGGGCAAGAAGCAGACGTTCCAGCCGGGCAACTTCCGCAACGCGATCTACCAGGCGCACATGAAGGAGGAGTCGGGCGAGGGCGTGGACAAATACCGTGTTGGCTGGAACAAGAAGAAGGCCTTCTACGGCGGGTTCCTGGAGCGTGGCACCAGCAAGATGGCGGCGAAGCCCACCATCCGCCCGACCTATGACGCGGTCAAAGACGTGGCTGAAGCCACGGCGCTGCGCACGCTGCAACAAGGCATTGCCCGGGAGATGAAATGACGCTCGAAGTCCTGATGGTCACCGTGCTGAAGCCCCTCGTGGAAGGCCGCGTGTTTCCGGACGTGGCGCCCGAGGCCTCGCCGCTGCCGCGCCTGGTCTACCAGCAGGTTGGCGGCCGGGCGTTGTCGTTCGTCGGCAACGAGCTGCCGGACCTGGAGAACGCGCGCATGCAGATCGCCGCCTGGGCCCGCACACGCGCGGAGGCCAAGACGTTGATCAAGCAGGCCGAAGCTGCGCTGATCCAGGCCGGTGCGCTGCAGGTCGAGCCCGCAGGGGCGTCGATCAGCCATTTCGAAGAAGACACGGGCCTGTATGGCTCGTACCAAGACTTTTCCATCTGGAGCGACCGATGAATCCCGCTACCCGTGAGCTGCACCAGACGCTGATCCGCCTGATCAAAGGCTGCATCAGCGCCTGGGAAAAGTGGCTGGAGCACCAAACCCAACGCTGACGCTGACCCTTTCCCAACCCTGCCTCGCCGGCAGTCCTCGCCTTCGGGCCTCGACGCCATGCGCCTCGCAGAAATCCGCCCCGCCAGGGGCTCATTTCACCGAGGCCCACCATGGCACAACTCCCCAAAGGCTCGACCTTCGCAATCGCCACGACCTTCGCAGCTGCGGTGGTCGTCAACTCCATCACCAACGCGGCCGAAGCCGTTGTCACCGCGCCCGCGCACGGCCTGACGACAGGCGACATCATCGAGCTGTCCACCAGCTTCACGCGCCTGAACCGCCGGTTCTTCCGCGTTACGCAGCTGTCGGCCAGCACCTTCTCGCTGGACACCATCGACACGCAGAACGTGGCGCTGTACCCGAACGGCACCGGCCAGGGCGCAGGCTCGTTCCGCAAGGTCACGGCCTGGACGCAGATCCCGCGCGTGATGAACCCGCAGACCAGCGGCGGCGAGCCCAAGAACGTGACGTACGAGTTCCTGGAAGACGAGAACGAGTACCAGATCAACAACGGTTTCACCGCCGTGGGCTACACGATCGAGATTGATGACGACATCACCACGCCCGGCTACGCGGCGCTGATGAAGGCCACCGAGGAGCAGACCGACACCGCGGTCCGCATCCTGATGAAGGGCGGAAAGAACCCGACTTACCTGGCCTGCAACGTGGCGATGAACCCCATGCCCGTCCTGCAGGAAGGCCAGATCAACCGCCTGCGCGTCGCGTTCAACGGCCGCGCCCGGCCGACCCGGTTCACGGGCACGGTCATCGCCTAACACCGCCTGGTGTCTCCTGGCCCTTCGGGGTCTTTCCATGCCCCGCCGACCGTATGCGGCCGGGGTCTTTTTCCAAGCAACCACTACAACATCATGCTCAAGCCTTTTTCCCTGGACATCGAACCGACCTTCACGGCCACCGTCAAGATTCCCGTGCCCGGCAAGTCCGCGCACCCTATCGAGTTCACCTTCAAGCACCGCGACGAGGACGCTTTCAAGGAATTCGGCAAGAAGCTCAAGAGCTACAAGAACGACACGGACGCCGTGATGGATATCGCGTGCGGCTGGGACTTGGAGCAGCCGTGGGAGCGCGAGAACGTCGAGAAGCTGGTCAAACGCTACCTCGGCTCGGCCAAGGCCATCATCGACAAGTACGCCCTGGTGAACTCCGGCGCCGAACTGGGAAACTGAGAGAGGCCACTGCGGCGCTGTACGACGAGATCCCCAGCGACGCGCACCTCGAAGCCCACGGCCTGAGCCGCGAGGACTACGAGGACGACGCTGTCGCGGTGTGGCCCTGCAACCAGCGCGCGGTGGCGTTCTTCACGGACTACTGCTTCACGCAGTGGCGCATGGGGCCTTCGGGGCCCACCGGCCTGGACCGGGGCGTCGTGCTGGCCGACCTGGCACGGTTGGAGCTGCCGAAGGCAGAGGCGGACGACCTGTACCGCCGCATCCGCGAGATGGAGCGCGCTGCGCTGCGCAAGATCTCACAAGCCAAACGCTGAAGAACGCTGCGGCGCGCACAGCACTTTCAGGCCCACGTCTTTCCCCGTGGGCCTTTTCATTGGGCGTCGAATGGCCAACAACGACCTGCAGTCCAACATCGTCATGGGCGCCGATGTCGCGGGCGTCGAATCCGGGATGGCGCGCGCCAAGCGGGCTGTCGAGGATGTCGGCAGCACCGTCGAGCGCACCGGCCGCCGCGCCGAAGAAGGCCTGTCCGGCATCGGCCGTGGCGGCGACAACGCCGCCCGCACGGTCGAGCGCGCGACGCGGAGCCTGGAGCAGCAGATCCAGCGCCAGATCGTCTCGATGCAGGCTGGCTCGCGCGAGAGCCGCGAGTACTGGGAGGCCATCGCGAACCAGCGCGGTGTGAACTCGCAGACCCTGCGCCCGCTGCTGGACCAACTGGATGCGGTGCGCGCCAAGACCGAGGACGCCAAGTCGTCGGCGCAGGGCATGGCGACGGTGTGGGAGGGCGTGGGCCGCGCGGCTGGCGCCGCCGCCGCCGTCATTGCCGGCGCGTTCTCCTTCCGCAAGGTCATCACCGAAACGATCCAGGCCGAGCAAGAGCAGGCCCAGCTCGCGGCGGCGCTGCGATCGACCGGCGAGGCAGCCGGCTGGTCCGCTGACCAGTTGAACAAGATGGCGGACCGGCTCGCCAGCCGCAGCACCTTCTCGGCTGGTGAGATCACGCAGGCCCAGACCCGGCTGCTCAGCTACACCAACATCGTGGGCAACCAGTTCCCGCGCGCCATGCAGACGGTCATCGACATGTCCGCGCGCATGGGGATGAGCGTCACGCAGTCGGCCGAGACGATCGGCCGCGCACTGGACGTGCCGAGCGAAGGCCTGACCGCTTTGCAGCGCCAAGGCTTCCGGTTCACCGAGGAGCAGAAAAAGCTGGTCGAGCAGTTGGAGAAGACCGGCAAGGTCGGTGAGGCGCAGGCCATCATCCTGCAGTCCGTCGAGTCTTCCTATGCCGGGGCCGCTGCCGCTGCGCGCGACACGTTCGGTGGTGCACTGACGGCGCTGCAGAACACGATCGATGACCTTCTGACTGGCGAAAGCAGCGGCATGAAGGGCATGCGCCAGAGCGTCGAGGGCCTGATCACCGTCCTCGGGTCGGAAGAGACACGGACCGCGTTCCAGAGCTTCATCAGCCTGGCGACCGATGCAGTCACGGTCTTCGCCAAGGTGGCCGGCAACTTTGCCGCCTTTCGGACCGCCACAAACCGCGAGGCCATGCTGGCCGGCGTTGACGAGTTCGGCCTGATGACCAAGAACGCGGAGACAGCCTCCGCGCGCGTGCAGCGTCTGGCCGAGCAGGCCGAGCGGTTTCAGGAGGCCATCGGCCGCGGCAGCAACGTCGAGTTCAACACTGCGCGTCTGGAGAAGACGCGCGACCTTCTAACCGAGGCACGACGCCAGGCCGAAGGAGCCGCGGATGCGCTCAAGCGCTTCGCGAACCAGAACGACAACGGCAAGCAGCTGGGTGCGTCCGATTTCGGCCTGACACTGCCCGCTGCGGCGCTGGTGGGCGGCAAGCCCGCCGCGGACGTGGACAAGAAAGCCGAGACCGCCTACAAGAACTTGATCGACTCCATCAAGGAGAAGATCGCCCTTGAGAAGCTGGAGCTCGAAAGCGGCGAGAAGCTGACGGAGAGCCAGCGCCTGCGGGTCAAGATCGAGCAGGACCTTTCCGGTGCGCGCCGCGCCAACGCTCTGCAGTTGGTGGACCAACTGTCGACGGTGGAGAAGAGCCGCAAGACCGCGCAGGCCGAGGCGAAGGAGGCTGGCGAGGCCACCAAGGCCTACGCCGATCTGATCACCGCTCGGCAGAACTCGGTCGCCACGATCCAGACGCAGATCCAGCGCGAGCAGGATGTCGCAGCGGCTGTCGGCCTGGCGCGCAGCGAGGTCACGCTGCTGGAGGTCGCCAAGCTGGAGGAGTCCGCCACCTCCAAAGACCGGCTTGCCGTGCTGGCCGACGAACTCGACCTGTCGGGCGCGCTGGCCAAGACCTACCGCGACGAGGCCAAGGCGCTGCGCGACCTGGCCGCCGCCAAGCGCGTCACTTCCGGCAAGCAGGAGGCGGCCGAGACCGCGAAGGCCGCTGGCGATGCCGCGAAGAAGGCTTCGGAGGAGTGGCGGCGCTACACCGAGGACATCAACAAGTCGCTGACCGATGCGCTGCTGCGCGGCTTCGAGAGCGGCAAAGGCATCGCGGAGAACTTCCGCGACACGCTCAAGAACATGTTCAACACGCTGGTGCTGCGCCCGGTCATCTCGGCGACGCTCAGCCCGGTGTCCGAAGCCATTGGCGCGCTGACCGGCGTGCGGACGGCTGCCAATGGCGCAGGCACCCTCAACACCCTTGCGAACAACTCCGGCCTGCTGGGTGCGGCGGTGCAAGCCTACGGCGGGTACGCGGTTGGCGCATCGACCGCCTCGCTTGTCGGTGCCAACGCTGTCGGCATGCTCGGCGGCGACGCGCTGGGTGCGCTGATTGCAGCGAACGGCAGCTGGGCCGGTGTCTCGGTGGGCGCGGTCGCCGCCGAAGCCGCTGCGGGTGCTGCTGCTGGTGCATCTGCCGGCGCGGCGGCTGGATCGGCGGCCGCCGCAGGCGGAGCGGCCGGTGGCAGCAGCGCTGCGGGCGCAGCAGCTGGTATGGGCCCCTACGGCTGGATTGCAGCCGCCGTCATCCTGGCGATCGCAGCCTTTGCCGGCAAGGGAGAGAAGCGCTACGGCGGCCACTACGGGATCAACTTCGAAGGCGACGGGGTGTTGGACTACCGCCGAGGCGGCTACATCGACAGCAAGGCCGGTGAGGTGACCTATGTGGTCGGCCCGTCGGGCGGTGAGTTCGCCAAGGAGTACGTCACTGAGCTGATGACCGGGACGACCAAGGGCATCAACACGCTGCTGAGCGACCTGGGGTCCGGCCTCTCGCTCACCGGCTTTCAGGCGGGCCTGGAGACTTCGGGCAAGGGCCGCGGTGGTGTCTTCTCGGGTGGCACGCTGACCGGTGGCATCACTTTCGGTGAATCGGGTCAAGGAGGCGGTCGGCCGTGGGAGTCCACGAGCAGCCGCAGCCCGAACGCGGAAGAGGCGGTCAAGAACTTTGCCACCGACATGCTGCAGGTGACCATCCAGGCCCTGCAGGCGGCGACCGACCTGCCGAAGTCCATCGCCGCCCAGCTGAAGGGCGTGGACGCCGAGAAGCTGACCGATGAGGCCGCCACCGAGTTGCTGACCACCATCAGCCAGCAGATCGAGTTCGTGAAGGAACTGCGCAAGGCCATCGACCTGCTGCCGTTCCCAAATCTGCGCGATCTGTCGTTCGACGCGGCAGACGGCCTGCTGGCTGCGGCCGGTGGTCTGGAAGCGCTGAACACCAGCATGGCTGGCTACCTGTCGAACTACTTCAGCGAAGAGGAGCAACGCAAGGTTGCCATCGACCAGACCTCGGCGGCGTTCAAGGCGCTGGGCCTGGCCATGCCGGATGTCACCCAGTCGGCCGATGCTGCGCGCGCGCAGTTCCGTGCGCTGGTCGAGAGCATCGACATCAATTCCGAGAAGGGAGCGCAACAGTACGCTGGCCTTCTGGGCCTGCAAGGCGCGTTCGCGAATCTGACCCCGATCATCGACACGACGGCCCAGGCGGCCCAGGCTGCCGCATCCGAGCTGCAGGAGCGGCTGACGCTGGAGAGCCAGCTGCTGCAGCTGCAGGGCAACACGGCCGAGCTGCGCAAGCGCTCGCTGAATGCGCTGCTGAGCGACGAGAGCCGCGCCATCCAGCAGGCCATCTACGACCTGCAGGACAAGCAGACGGCCGAGGCAGCAGCGCAGGCCGCCGCCAACGCCGCGGAGCAGGTGAAGGCGGCATGGCAGTCGGTCGGCGACACCCTGGCAGAGGAGATCAAGCGCTTGCTGGGTGTGGTGACCGGCGACAGCGCCGCAGGCCTGGCCAGCGCGCAGAGCCAGTTCGCCATCGCGACGGCGCAGGCACGTGCGGGTGACCAAGACGCCGCATCGTCTCTGCCCGAACTCAGCCGCTCGCTGGAGGACTTGTACCGCACGCAGGCCAGCAGCTCGACAGACCTGCGGATCTTCCAAGCGCAGATCGCCGCCAGCTTGGCGGAGACCGCCCAGGGGATCGCGGCGTCGCAGGGCATCAACGTCGAGTCGTTCGCTGCAAGCGCCTTGGCAGGCGGGGCGTCGTCCGGCGGCGCTGGCCTGGTCGCGCTGCCGCCGGCGCAGATCTATTCGGCCGGCCAGGCAGCCGGAGCGCTGAGCGATGCGCAGGGGATCCGCGAAGAGCTGCGTCAGCTGCGTCAGGAGCTGCGCCAGGCGAACGAGGCAATCGCCGGCTTTCAACTGCGCGGCGCGCGCGCTGCGGAGAAGACCGCGGGCGTGGTGGATCAGTGGGATGTCGACGGCATGCCGGCGGTGCGGCAAGGAGTGGGAGCATGAAGCTGAACACGCTGCGCATCGTCCGGCCGCAGGTGATCACGCCGGCCATGCTGGTGAGCACCAACGTGCCCGAGAACGAGTACGTCGAGTGGAACGGCGGCGCTTCCTACCCGCTGGGCCAGCGCGTAATCGTGACCTCGGCGCACAAGGTTTACCAGAGCAGTGTCGCGGGCAACGTCGGGCAGTCGCCGCTGACGTCGCCGCTGGCATGGGCCGAAGTGGGGCCCACGAATCGCTGGAAGGCGTTCGACCAGAGCAACAGCACGCAGACCCGCGCGCAGAACTTCCTGACGTACACCATCCGTCCTGGGCAAGCCATCCACAGCGTCGCCGCCTTGAACTTGACCGAGGCGACGGCCATGCGCGTGCGGGTGACCGACCCCGGCCTGGGCCTCATCTATGACAAGACGGTCAATCTGTCGGGGCAACTGCTGAACTCGACCTGGTGGGACTGGTTCCTTGGGCCACGCACAGAGCCCAAGCAGTGCATCTATGGAGACATCCCCAGCGCGCCAGCGGCCACGATCACCGTGGACATCGCAGGCACGCAGGGCCTGGCGGTCGGCGTGATCCTGATGGGTCAGACGCGCGCCTTCTCCGAGGGTATCCGGAAGGGCGCGCGCATCGGCATCACGGACTACTCGCGCAAGGAGCGCACGGAGTTCGGCGACACCGTGCTGGTCGAGCGCCCGTTCGCTCGGCGCGCGAACTGGTCGCCGGTTCTCAAGGCAAGCGAAGTGGATGCCTTCGTGGACTTCATGGCCGAGATCCGCGCGCAGCCGTGCCTATGGATCGGCTCCGACCGGTACGAGGCCATGACGGTCTACGGCATTTACAAGGCGTTCGACGTGCTGATCGCCTACGACGACATCTCCACCTGTGACCTCGAACTGGAAGGCTTGACGTGACCGACATCGTGACTCCACCCACCATTGCGGCGATGCCGCCGGCGCCGCAGCTGACGGACACGCAGGCGGACTTCAACAGCAAAGCTTTCGCAACGGTCGGCGCTTTCCCGGCGTTCATCACGCAAACCAATCAGTCTGCCGCCGCGACGCGACAGAACGCTGTCGCTGCAGAGGAGCGGGCGACCGGGGCCCAGGGCAGCGCAGCGGCAGCCGTGACAGCGCGTGACGTAGCACTCGCTGCGCGTGATCAGGCTGCCGCTGCAGCACAGTCGGCCATCAACGCGCCGGCCACGCGGGCCACATCTGCGACGAACGAGGCCATCAGCGCTGGCCAGAAGTGGTTCGCGACCCAGCCCGGCAAGAGCTGGATCGGCGGTGAGGCGGTCGTCGTCGCGTCCCAGACCGATCCGGTCGGAAAGCGCTTGTACGGCATCGTGAACGACTACAACGGCAGCACCGGCCTGCTCGGGGTCGTCGTGCCGCCTGGGGGCTTCCGGGGCAGCGGCACCAACGCCGGCTGGAACATCTCCGTGACCGGCTCGCACGACGGCGTGGTGCTGCTCGGTGCAGGGCCTGGTCAGGGAACGCAGTTGCTGTCCATCGGATGGGGGGCCGGAGCCGAAGGAATCGTGCGCCCGCTGGTGTCTGTGGATGGCGGGCACTGGGGCGGACTGGCCGGCGACTGGGAAGTGCAGGAGGCGGCGCCGCCCGGTAAGCGCGGCGAGTTCTACATGAATGCGCCGCCGCCGGGCTGGCTCAAGGCCAATGGCGCCCCGGTGTCCCGCACGACACACGCGCGTCTGTTCGCGCGGATCGGCACGTTCTACGGTGCGGGCGACGGTTCCACCACGTTCAACCTTCCGAACGACAACGGCCTGTTTGCGCGTGGCTGGGATGAGTTCGGCACCTACGACCCGGCCCGAGCCTTCGGGTCGCTGCAGGCTCCTGCCAACATGTCGCACAGCCATGGTGGCAGCACCGGGGTTGCAGGGGGCCACACGCACTCCGGCACTGCGGACCTGGCCGGCAGCCACGCGCACACTGGGACCGCGCTCAACGCCGGAGCGCACACGCACGGCGTGCCGCAGAACCGCGTCGCGGGCGGCGGCGGGCCCGCCAGCGCGCTCAAGAGCGAGGACACCGCAGGCGTGGACATCTCCACGGGCGTCGGCGGCGACCACGGCCACGCACTGTCCATCGCCGCGGCGGCCGCCCACCAGCACGCGCTGAGCATCAACGGTGTGTCCGACCACGCGCACGTCATTGCGGCAGAGGGCGCGGGCGAGTCGCGCCCCTGGAACCGGGCCGTCCTGGTCTGCATCAAGTACTGAGGTCCCTCATGGAAGACATGCCCGTCATCGATCCCAAGATCGTTTTTGCTTTCCACCCCTTCACCCGCCGCTACGTGGGGCCTTTCGAACTTGCCTTCGAGCGCGGCGACATGGACCCGCTGGAGCCGGGCCGCTGGCTCATCCCAGGAAACTGTTTGGTGGACGCCCCGCCCGTAGCCGGCCCTGGTCAGTATGTCGTCGCGGAGATTCAGCCCTCTGAGGGTGATCCCGACGTGGAGAAAGTGGCATGGGCGCTGCGCGACATCCCGCAGCCGCCCGCACCACCTGCGCCTGCTCCGGAGCCAGAACCAGTGCCGCCTACGCCCGAGCAAGTCCGGCAAGCGCTGGTGGATGCCATCCAGGAATACATGGACGACATGGCCCAGATGCTCGGCTACGACGACATCAAGACGGCCGTGACTTACGCCGACGAGCCGGCCGTGCCGCGCTTCCAGGCCGAGGGCCAAGCCCTTCGCGCTTGGCGCTCGCTGGTGTGGGCGGCCTGCTACGAACACCTGGCGCTTGTGCAAGCGGGTGGAGCCGAGATTCCATCCTTGGAGGAGGCCATCGCCATGCTGCCTGTGTTCACGCCGCCCCCGCCGGTGCAAGAATCGGCCGAGGAGGGAGCCCCATGAGGCCGCATGTGAAATTCCGCGACCTGCACCCAGGAGTGGTGCAGGCCGTCAAAAACGCCTTTCCTAAGTGGGATGCGGAAGTGGGGAACATCTTTGACGGCGCGCCGGCAGATGCCATCGTGAGCCCAGCCAACTGCATCGGTCGGATGGACGGTGGGATCGATGGTCTCTATGTGCGTGCCTTCGGCTGGCAGCTGCAGGCGCGCTTGGCTCACCATCTGGTCGAGAGCCACGGCGGACGTGACGATTTAGGGCGGTTGAACGGGTCTAGTGGCCGCGTGGAAATCGGCGATGCCGCAGCCATCGACACCTGCAATTCGCGGCTGCCATTGATGATCATGGCGCCGACGATGGACTGGCCACCAGGGGACGTGTCGCAGACCCAGAATGCCTATCTTGCGATGAAAGCCATCCTCCAGCTGGCAACCCGCATCGGGCTGAAGTCCATCTTGATGCCTGGCCTGGCCACCGCCACGGGTCGCATGCCGGGCGACGTGTGCGCCGCGCAAATGCGCCGAGCCTGGGACGAAGTCTTCAGCGCCTGAGCAACCCCGCTCCCTCTCAAGCCGCCCACCGAGGCGGCTTTTCTTTTGCCCGAAAGGCTCCCATGAAGAAGAAGTTGTCTGCCGCCGTTGCTGCGGTCCTGGCGTTCCTTGCCCCGCGCAGCGCGGAGGCAGAGGTCGCCGCCGCAGCCGCCGCATCGAAGGGCATGTACACCGGCGCCGGCGTGTCCCTTGTGGGCGGTACGGCGTTGTCGAGCGACTTTTTGGGCTGGGCCGGCTTTGCGGTGGCAGTGGCCGGCTTCGCGCTCAATGCGTGGTTCAAGTGGGACGCCAGGCAGCGGGCCAAGCGAGAGCATGCCGCTCGCATGCAGCGCATCCTGGGTGGGCATCGCACCGACACTGACCTGGCGCCGCTGGGGGCGGACGATTGAACGCCGCGCTGCGCAATCGGCTGCTGGCCATTGCTGCCAGTGCCGTGCTGGCCAGCGGCACGGCCTACGTTGCCAGCCAGCAGCCCAGCGCCGAGGTGGTGCTCGCGATGGAACTCGGCAGCCACTTCGAGAGCAGCGGCCGGCACATCGGCACGCCGTACGTTGACCACCTCGGGAAGGGCCAGCCGCTGACGGTCTGCAACGGCATCACCGGGCCCGGCGTGGAGGCCGGCCGCTACTACACGCGCGAGGACTGCCACCGCATGGAGCTGCCGCGCTACCGTGAGGCCGAGAAGCAAGCCAAGAACCGACTGCGGTACTGGGACACCTACAACGCGTGGGTGCGCGCGTCGTTCATCGACATGGTGTTCAACCTCGGGCCTGGAGCCCTGGACGGCACCACGATCCAGCGGCTGGCCAACGCCGGCGACTTGGCCGGCGCCTGCGCGCAGATGCCGCGCTGGGTCTACGGCACTGTGTCGGGACAGCGCACGAGACTGCCCGGCCTGGAAGCGCGGCGCGACGCGACGCGCGAGCTGTGCGCGGAGTGGGGCAAGGACGGCCATTTCTCGGCCGGCCTGCTGGTGCCATGACCCTGATCACGCACGGCATCGTCGCAGTCGTGGCCGGCGCGCTGGTCTACGGCTACTTCGACGCGCGGCATGCCGCCGAGGTAGGAGACATCCGCGTGAAGCAGGCCAACGCTGAAGTGGCGCTGGCCGGCCGGGCACTCGCCGCCGAGCAGCGCGAGCGGACCAGAGAACAGCAATGGGCCGCGGTGGCCGCAAAGGAGGCAGTCGATGCACAGACCCGGATCAACGCCCTACAGGGTGACCTGGCCGCTTCTCGCGGCGCTGCTGACCGGCTGCGCATCGCCGCAGCTGATGCCGCCCGCCGAGCCCGTCAAACCCGCGCAGCGTCCGCCGCTGCCTCCGCAAGCCCGGGTGTCGCTGCTGCCGATCCCCTCGATCTGCTCGTCGGGGTGCTCCAGCGGCATAGCGACGAGCTTGTCCGAGTCGGAGCGTACGCTGACCAACTCCGGGTTGCCGGCGAAACCTGCGAGCGCATCAGCGACGCCCTGACGCCATGATCCGCATCCAGGACCTGACCGGGCCAGCATCGGCCCTGCGCGGCTACGCCGAGGACGACCCGCAGCCGATGGCGGACTTCGCCATCAGCTGCACGCTGGAATGGGAGACGCCGACCATCGTCTGGGTGCACGCGCTGCGCGGCGCCGGCAGCCGCAAGCTGTGGCGAGAGTTCGTGGAGGCGCTGGCCGAGCGCGGCGTGCGCGAGATCCGCGCCCGCCGGGCAGAGGGCCGGCGCCTGCCGCGCGCCAAGCCTTCCGAGTGCGGCGGCCACTTCGTCATGCTGGTGGCCGACCTGGTCGAGCGGCCGCCCGAAACCGGGTTCGGTGGCCTGTGACGCGCCGCCGCTTCGTCCGCCGCCTGCGCGTGGCGCTGGGCCGCGTCGTGCCCATGATCCTGCTGGTACTGCTGACCGCGGCCGCCTGGGGCGTCACGGCCTACGTGTGCGGCCGCAAGGCCATGCTCATCCCGCCCGAGGCCGGCGCGCAGCTGTTGCGCCAGCTGCTCCCTGGCGTTCTCTGACTTCAGGCTTCAGGTACGTGCCGATCGCGAGCAACGATTGCCACCGCGCAATGTGAACCAATCAGCCGTGAATCACGCGCATGCCGTGATCATGGGATATGCATCGCTTATCCCATCCAGACAATCGGCTCAGCTGCGGCGTGCATCTCCTAAGAAACGGGCATGCTGCGGTCAGACGGCCCGCGGTGTGTGCAGCACCGCGGGCCGTCGCCATTTCTGCTCAAGGTTTGATCGACGTGACCATCGTGGCGCACACGGCAACGCGATGCGCACTTACAAAGCTGCCAATTTCTGCGCTTGAGACTCGTTCGCGACGGAGGCACCGGGCCTCTTTTTTCTGGAGAAGAGAAGTGGGCACCCCGACCGATGACTGGGCCGAAGCGACGAGGCTTGCAGACGAACTACGCAAGCAGATTGGTGCGATGGTCGACGAAGGAGTTGATTTGCCTACTGACCTCGTAAAACGATTGGCCCAGGCTGAAGCCGACCTTGGGGCAAGTTTGGAAGCGCTTCGAAAAGCGAAGCGCACGGCGCTCAACGAACACCACTCGGGGAGCGCCGAGGCCAGGTAAGCGACTAGGAAGCCACAGGTTCCGCATTTGCTATTTATGGCGCGTTTCCAACCAGTGGCTCCCCTCCCCATCGACCGTGGTTGTCTCCTGACCGATCTCGGCTGAAAGCTCTAGACCCTGGGGAGGAAACGCTTCAGGGCCTTTTTCTCTGACAACGGGCACGCTCGCCGCGTTGAGGGCGCCGCGGGAGCACATGCCAGTTCGTAGGACAGCAGGCCAAAGCAGCTTGTTCGCTAGACCGCCAGGCCCAATCCCACGTCAACGTGTCGCCGCGCTGGTGTACTCTGAGGCACAGACATCGACAAGGCTTCCCGCATGAATGAGCGCATCGCAAGCATCCCCGAAGTGGCGCCCTCGCCAGCCACGGCGGTCGTGGCAAGAACCTATGTGAACAGCGCGATGAGACAGACCTATGTGCCGAGCAACACAGCGCCGACGAGGCCAGGGTCGGATGATCACAAACGGTATGCGTCCAAAGGCAACCCGACCTGATCGCACGCCCCTGCTGTTGAAATCCGCGCAGAGGCGTACGGGTTAAAACGGGCAGGCCCGCCGCGGCGCACGCACCTCGTCCACCAGCCACAGCCAGCGGAACTGCGACACGGCGCATCCATCGCGCAGCAGCACCAAGTCGGCCGGCACTTGATGTCCCGCGGCACCCAGTGACGCGACTGCTTCGCTGGCCCATCGCTGCAGTTCCGGCGTCACGATCAGCATGGCGGCCATGAAGGCATGGGGCGGGATCGCGCTGTCCATCATGCGCGCGCCACCGGCACTTCGTCCCATGCCGTCGTGTAGTTGGGCGTCCTTCGCTCTTGTCGCATTCCCCACTCTCGGCGGTTGTCGTGCATGCCGGTACTGGCGGCGTGCACGGTGCCTTTCCCATAGCGCCCGTTCAGCGCATCCATGGCAACCATGAGACGCGCCCGCGTTGGATCTGCTGAATCGTCCTCCAGTGCCAGCTCCTGCTGCACGCGACTGGCCGGAGTAAGGTCCAGCAACATGACGCCGGCTTTGATCAGGTCGTAGCCAGGCTGGTAGATCTGGTGCAGGCCGGCAACTGCGGCGCGTACCAGGGCCGGCGTGTCCGCTGTCGGCCGGCGCAGCGGCACGATCACGCTGCGGTGGAATCGCGGCCCGGGGCGATGCGGCGAGGTGTGGGCAAACACCAGCACCTGGCCGGCATGGCCGTCCTGCTTGCGCAGCTTCTCGGCGGCCCGGCCAGCAAACTCGCTCACGGCCTCGATCAACGGCGGCAGGTCGGTGATGGGCCGACCGAACGACCGCGTGCAGGCAATCTCTTTCTTCGGCGCTGGGGCGTCATCCAGGCCGACGCAAGGCATGCCCTGCAGCTCGCGCACGGTGCGCTCGAGCACAACCCCCCAACGCCGCCTGATGGTGGCCGGATCGCTGTGCACCAGATCCAGCACAGTGCGCACGCCGGCCTCCTGCAAGGCTGCGCCAATCCTGCGGCCCACGCCCCAGACCTCGCCCACCTCCGTCGCGGACAGCACGCTATCCAGATCGGCCGCAGGCAGGGCCGAGAGGTTGCACACCTGGGCCAACTCGGGCGGATAGGCGCCGGGCTTGCGCTCGGCCATTTTCGCGATGTGGTTGGCCAGCTTGGCCAACGTCTTGGTGCTTCCGATGCCGACGCCACACGGGACACCGGTCCAAGCAAGGATGCGGGCGCGGATGCGCCGCCCTCGGTCTACCAGATCGCCGCGCACGCCGGCCAATCCGATGAAGCTCTCGTCAATGCTGTAGATCTCCTGCGTTGGCCCCAGGCCGGCAGCCAGGCTCATCACGCGGTCGCTCATGTCACCGTATAGGGTGAAGTTCGCCGACAGCGCCACCAGCCCCTCGGAATCCTCCATGTGCCGGATCTGAAACCAGGGCGCGCCCATCTTGATGCCGAGGGCCTTGGCCTCATTAGACCTGGCGATGGCACAACCGTCGTTGTTGGACAGCACGACCACGGGCCGCCCCTGCAGGCTGGGCCGGAACACCCGCTCGCAACTCACATAGAAGTTGTTCCCGTCCACCAGCGCATACATGGCAGCCTCACGCGAAACGCTTGATGCTGGCGGTCACCACGCCCCAGACTTCCAGCGTCTGGCCTTCCCGCGGCGTGATGTCGGGAAAGGTGGGGTTCGCCGGCCTGAGCTTGATGCGGCCGGCACGCTGGTACAGAAACTTCACCGTGAATTCGCCGTCCACGACCGCGACCACGACATGCCCATGCCTGGGCTTAACAGCCTTGTTCACCACCAGCATGTCGCCGTCGAAGATCCCAGCATCGCGCATGCTCTCGCCGGAGACGCGCAGCAGGAACGTGGCTTGCGGGTGGGTGATCAGCTCGCGCGTGAGGTCGATCCGCTGCACCAGGAAATCGTCGGCTGGCGACGGAAACCCGGCCTGCACACCACAGCCTGCCAACGGCAGCACCACAGGGGCGCCGACCAGCGGGACGGGGTAGCAGGGAAGATCAACACTGTTCACCCATCCAGTATAGGCTGCAGTCGTACGATCCGGCCATGTGTTCCCACTATGAAGGCGTCTCCGATCCGAAGCGGCTGGCTGAACACTTCGGCGTCATCATGCCGGCCGGGGTCAAGTTCGATGTCTGGCCTGGCTATGAGTCAATCTTCATCCGCAGGCCCAAGGAATGGGGATCGGGCGACGATGCAGTGCCGGAGCGAGAGGCAGCTGGCGGGGCCTTCGGCATGGTGCCGCACTGGACCAAGGCGGGTGACGCGAAGGCGGCGCTGGTGGCCGCAAGGCGCACGTACAACGCCAGGTCCGAGACGGTGCGGGAGAAACCCAGCTTCCGCGATGCCTGGCGCCGCGGGCAGCACTGCATCATTCCAGCCGAAGCGATCTACGAGCCGGATTGGCGAAGCGGCCGGGCCGTGCCCACGCGCATCAGCCGCGCCGACGGCAAGCCCATGGGCATTGCCGGCCTGTGGACTGGATGGCGCGGCCCGGATGGTGTCGTGCTGCGCAGCTTCACGATGCTGACGGTGAACGCTGACGATCACGCACTACTGAAGCACTTCCACAAGCCGGACGACGAGAAACGCATGGTCGTGATCTTGCATGAGCACCAGTACAACGCCTGGCTCGATGCACCGCCCGAGCGGTCGATGGAATTCATGCAGCAGTACCCGGCTGAGCTGCTGGTGGCAGTGGCTGCACCGATTCCGAAAACGGCCAAGCGGGCCGGGCCTCCGGTGTGAGGGCTGGGGCACGCCTGTGCAGCAGCGCTTCGCAGGCTTCCTGGCCAAGCTGTGCGCCGAGATCGCCGCTGCGCATCCGGCTGCACCGGGCGATGCCATCCGCGACGCGTTCCTCTGGACCGGCTGGTGTCACGACGGGGTGCACGGCAGCGGGACGGTGTTGCATATCCGGATGAACGGGCAGGGCGCGCTGGAAAGCGCCGAGCGCAAGCTGTTGGAGGTTGCCTTCGGGCGCGTGCTGCTGCGCGAGCTTGTGACGCCCGAGGCGGTCGATGAGGCACACAAGGCGTCTCGCAGGGCGGGACCGGAAACCTACTGGTCGCGCCGTTGGACGGCCGCGCGCGCTGCGGCCATGGCTGAGGTGTTCCCTGATGGCCTCCCGGCCCGCACGCAACTGCGTACGGTGTTCAGCTACAGCCCCTGGTAGCCAGAATGAACGAAGCCGCCCGGAGGCGGCTTGGCGCCTTCCCCAGAATGGCCTACGCTTGGAGCCGGGTCCTGCGCATGCGCGCATGCCGTGTGGTTCAATCGTTGGACGTAACCGTACGTAATCACACCTGATGACACCAACGAGAACTTGCAACCAAAAACGGTTGCATAATGACGCAAACTCGCTGTGAGCCGGAAAGACAAGCTACTAGCCCGCCTGCGAGCTGCGCCCAAGGATTTCACGTGGGAGGAAGCGGTGAGCCTCATGGGCATGCACAACTTTTCTGAGCTGAACGCAACGCGCGGCTCCGGCAAGAAATTTGTTCACACAGTCACTCGCGTGAAGGTGATTTTGCATAAGCCGCATCCCGGGAACATCCTGAAGGGATACGTGGTCCAAGCTCTGTTGGATGGCTTGAAAAACTCTGGAGAGATCGATTGAAACAGCACCTCAGCTACAAGGGCTATCACGGCTCAGTCGAGGCTGACTTCGACGACAACATCTTCCATGGCCGGATACTTTTTATTCGAGACGTGGTGGCTTATCACGGGACCGATGCGCCTACGTTGAAGGCTGCTTTCGAAGAGGCTGTGGACGACTACTTGGCGACTTGCGAGGAGCTTGGCGAAGCTCCTGAGCAGCCCTGCAAAGGCTCGCTCAATGTGCGGGTTGGTCCCGAGCTTCACCAGCAGATGGCCTTGGAGGCAATGAGGCTGGGTACGTCGCTTAACGACTGGATCCGTCAGGCTTGCGAGAGAGGGCTTCAGAGCACCGCGAAGGTGGAAGCGAAGGAGCCATCCCCCTCGGAAGTTGTGATGAAGGTCTTTGCTCGTGGAGAGAGCGTCCTAATTGACGATACATACCAATCTGCTGCAGCAGGCTGGGAAAGCGTGGTTGTCCAGCAGAGCAAGGTATGTCACTGAGTTTCAAGACCAGCGCCCCCGCAACTTGGCAGGCTCGGTGTGAGCGCTTTTTGTCTGTGGAGGCCGCTCGGTCGGGGCGACTGGCTCAGGATTCAGAGCCCGTTCACAGGCGCAAGGCTGGATCGGACACGGTTTATGAGGTCGCGGTCAAGATGACGTTGACTGGCCACGCATCGACAGGAAAAGAAGTCGCCTTCACGTGCGAATGCACCGTAGGCTGCGAAGTAACGATGCCGGATGCCGAGAGTCGGCTCACTCCGGACGCGATGATCCAGCTTTATATCCCTCTCGCCACGACAGCGATGGAGCGCTGCCACGCGATGGCTTGGAGCATGGGCTACCCCGCTACAACGCGAGTCCCGCGCTTCCCAGTAGTTCTTGACCCGGATGCTGAGAAGCTCGCAGAGCGGACGCCAGGGAGTAAAGGCGGAAAGCGGCTCGGGACCGGCAAGAAGCGTAGCAGCGCACCCAAAGCGGGAGCAGACTAGGCTGGCTGATCGCCTGGGCGAGGGATCGGGGCTCCGCTTAGTCCATCCAGCACCTGCTGCAGCGTCTTGATCAGCCGCACTAGGTCTTCGGGCGGCATTTCGATCCATGGAAGCTCATGCTGGTCGCCCAGAGGATCTTTGATGGTGTGTTGGAGCCCGATCACTACCTTGCCGTTGACTAGGCGCGTTCGAACATTGGTGTACTGAAGGCGGGGTGGGGTGGTCATGCGAGCATGCTGGCATAGACCGCCACAGTTAGCATGATGAAGACGGCAGGCAGCGCGCGGCCGGCGCGCGTGGACCGTGTGACCGCATGCCATCGGCAAGGCGCCCAAGCCCAGGCGCTTATCGTCGTGAGCAGCGCCAGGAAGGCCAGCACCTGCCAGGGAATCATCATTTCCATGCAGAAATGGTAACCGACCGTTACAAGCTCATGTTGTGTCGCCGTTCACATCCCAGATGACGAACGGGCCTCACCACTGAGAATCCGTACATGCCAATCGACCAGATCGCGATCCCCATCCTCGGCGCCCTGGCGGCGTGGTGCTCGCAGGAGCGCAGCAGCGCCATCACCCGCTGGGCGTCGGTGTTCGGCCTAGTCGGCACGCCGTTCTGGTTCTGGGCAAGCTGGAAGGCCGAGCAGTGGGGCATCTTTACGCTGTCGGCGGTCTACGGCCTCGCATGGTTGCGGGGCCTGTGGGTGCACTGGATCAGCCCGCAGAGCGCCTGACCGCGCGCCATGTCCCGGCCTCGTCCCGGTTTCGGCTTGATGCCTTTGTAATCAGGGACTTACTGGTCCCCTCGACAGGAATCGAACCTGTATCTAGCGCTTAGGAGGCACTCGTTCTATCCATTGAACTACGAGGAGCGGCGGCGGATTCTAGCCCTGTTTCGCTGGGCGCCATTCACATCGGCGGCCCTCTGTATCATTCGATTTCCCCCGGCAGTGAGTCGGGCAGTGATACGGAAGTGAGTCGCAGGAAATGGCCAGTGTCTCCAAGGTAGAGGGAAAGTGGCGTGCGCTGATCCGGCGCAAGGGTCACAAGCCTATCAGCAAGCGATTTGACACCAAGGCGAAGGCCTTGGAGTGGGCTCGCGGCATCGAGTCGCAGATAGATGCTGGCCAGGTGCCGGCGGTTGCTGGTCGGGACACCGTGGCGGACCTGATCCGCGAGTATCGGCGGCTGCGTTCGTTGGCAAGGCCGATCCTCGACACGTCCAGCGAGCACTACACGTTGCGGCAACTGGACGCTGACCTCGGTGGGTTGGTGGCCGCCGCCATGTCGGTCGATGATCTGTTGGGCTGGGCGCAGCAGCGCAAGGACGAGGGGGCTGGCCCCTACACCGTCAACTGCGATCTGTCGAAGCTCGGGACCGTGCTGCGCTACGCTGGCCGCGGGCTGCCAGATGTGATCGGGGCCGCCCGCCCTAAGCTGAGCTACCTCGGCCTGATCGGCGGTGGCGGCAAGCGCGAGCGCAGGCCCACCGAAGATGAGCTGGCGCGGCTGGTCGCGTGGCTTGCCGAGCAGCGCGGCCAAGTCTTCGCCGATGTGATGATGTTCGCTGTGTTCACGGCGATGCGCCGTGGCGAGATTGCGCGCATCGTCTGGTCGGACGTAGACCCGCAGAAGCGCATGGTGCTGGTGCGCGACCGCAAGGACCCTCGCAAAAAGGTCGGCAACGACCAGTGGGTGCCGCTGCTGCCGGCAGCCTGGGAGTTGCTGCAGCTCCAGCCGCGGGAGGAGGGCGAGCCGCGGATTTTCCCGCGCGACCCTCAAACCTTCAGCAAGTACTTCCGGCAGGCGTGCGTGGCGCTGGGCATCCCGGACCTGCACATGCACGACCTGCGGCACGAGGGCACGAGCCGGCTATTCGAAGACGGCTTCCCCATCCAGGAGGTGGCGCTGGTCACTGGTCACCGTGACTGGCGCCACCTGCGCCGGTACACGCAGCTCAAGCCGGAGATCGTGCACGCTCGCGGCACGCGTCCAAGTACGTAGCGACATCGCGATAGTCCGCGAAGCGCTTTGCGCCGTCGACGTAGGTCGGCACGGCGAAGGTGCCGGCCGACACCTGGTTGTAGATCGTCCGCGACGACAGGTGAAGCACCTCGGCCAGTTGGTCGATGGTGAGCCGCAGGCCGAAGTGGTCGAATCGCGGCATCAAGATCCGCCTTGCTGCGGTACTCGACGCCCTCGAAGGTGATGGGCAGGCCCGAATCGAAGAACTGCCGGTAGCGGCGCGCGTCGGCTTTGGCAGCTAGGCGCTCTGCCCGCACCCGCTCATCTGCCACGGCCTGGGCCGCCGCGTAGCAGTGGTTCCAGCCATCCCGGTAGTCCGGTCGCACATGGCTGGCGCTGGGGTGATAGGGTAGGAACTCGTTCCCTGCCTTCCAAGGGCCTGGGCCATCGTCATGCGGGACGAGGTGGCGCGCGGTCTTCATGCTGGGGGTCTGGTCAGGCATGGGCGTCTCCATTGGTTGCAGCTGCGAACAGGTCACCTACGGCCTTGCGGGCGTGTCGCGTGGCCCTGGCGGTCTCGGCGTGGTGGCCGGCATCCAGGCGCAGGTGGCAGCGCTGGCACAGCGCCTCCAGGTTGTCGTCGGCGCAGTTCTCGGGCGTGTGGTCCAGGTGCGCGATGGTCAGCACGATGTCCACCATGCGCAGCACTTGGTAGTTGGACATGTGGGTCTGGCCCAGGTAGGTGCCGCTGTCGGCGCAGTACACGGTGGCGTCGTCCCGCATGTAGGTGTCGGCATCGCTGCCGGTCCCGCGCGCGATGCGCGTGCGGTTCGGCACGCGGCAGCGCTCGCAGCAGTTCTCGGCCCTGGCCAGGATGCGCGCGCGGACCTCGGGCCAGTTGGCCGGGTAGCGGCCGCGGTTCTCGGGCTTGATGGGCATCACGCACCGCCTTTCTGCTGTGGCTGCTCTGGGGGTAGAAATTCTCGGTCGCGCAGCACCTGGCGGATCAGTGCCGCGACGGCCTGGGTGCTGCCGAACTCCACGTAGCCGGCGGCGTTGTTGCGGCCACCGACGTGCAGGATGCGCTGGGCCAGGGTCATGCCGGCCGTGGGGCTTGGCTCGGCGCGCTCGTAGCTGACGACGCGGCGAAGGCCCAGGGCGTGCAGCGTCATGTCGCTGGGCTCGGTCTTCTGCCCACTGGCCAGGCGCGACAGGTAGCCGACATCGCAGCCCAGCGCGCTGGCAGCGGACCGCAGCGATCCGTGATCCTCCGCCAGCTCGGCGATGCGCTGTTGCAGGGTGATCGCTTCAGCCATGTTGGCTCCAGCGCGCCAGATAGAAGTCGCAGGGCAGACCCTGGTCGGCGATGTAGGCCGGCCGCTTACCCTTGTTCCAGGTGAAGTAGCCATCTGCGTGCAGGCGTCCGTCAGGCTGTGCCACCACCTGTGCCTGCACATCGGAAGCCGGGCCGGCGCTTTCGGCCGGCGGCCGGCCGCCTGGCTTGGAGAACCGCGCCTGCAGCCAGTGTTCCTCGGGC
>NZ_LMNA01000008.1 GCF_001422445.1 Pseudorhodoferax sp. Leaf274 | reverse complement strand
CACCGGGATGTCGCGCGTGCGCGGCTCGGCCTTGAGCCGCGCGCAGACCTCGTAGCCGTCGATGTCCGGCATCATGATGTCCAGCAGGATCAGGTCCGGSGGCGGCTCGGCGTTGGCGATGCGCAGGCCGCGCTCGCCGTGGTTGGCCACCTTGACCTTGTACAGGTCCTTGAGCAGCGCGCTCATCAGCGACAGGTTGTCCGGCGTGTCGTCCACGACCAGCACGGTGGGCTTGGCATGGGGGATGGGGGTGTCGGTCATGCACAGGCTCCTGCCGTGTCGGTGTCATCGGTGCGCCACGCGGTCACGCGGTTGCGGCCGTTCTTCTTGGAGTGGTAGAGCGCCTGGTCGGCCAGGTCGATGAGGCTGGCCGGGTCGGCCATGGCCGGCTCCAGCTCGGCCACGCCGAAGCTCATCGTCACCCGCACGCCGGGGTGCTCGCGCAGCGACGCGCCGAGGTTGGCCGCCGTGTCCTCGCGCAGCCGCTCGGCGACCTCGCGCGCCTGCGCCAGCGTGCTGCCGGGCAGCACCACGCAGAACTCCTCGCCGCCGTAGCGGCCGACGAAGTCGTGCAGCCGCAGCCCCCGGCTCAGCGCCTTGGCGGCGCCCTGGATCACCTGGTCGCCGCCGCCATGGCCATACCTGTCGTTGACGGACTTGAAGTGGTCGATGTCGCACATGATGCAGGCCAGCGGGGTGCCGCCGGCCCGCGCATCGGCGAAGCACTGTTCGGCCTGCTGCATCAGCGAACGGCGGTTGAAGATGCCGGTCAGCGCGTCGCGCGTGGCCAGCAGCGTCAGCTCCTCGTTCTTGCGTTCGATCTCCTTCTGCGAGGCGCCCAGGTCCTCCAGCGCCACGCGCAGGCGTTCGGTGCGTTCCTGCAGTTCGGTGACGTCGGCAAAGCTCGCCAGGCAGCCGCGCACGCGGCCGTTGTCGGCGATGGGCGAGCAGTTCAGCACCAGCCGCAGCGTGGGCTGCTGCGCGCGCACCACATGCAGCGGTACGCCCAGCACGGGCGCCTTGTCGTGCACGGCCTGGCGCCAGGGCGTCGGGTTGCGGCGCCCGGCCGGCAGGCTGTCCAGCAGCCAGCGCAGATCCGCGGCGTCCCGGCCGGTCAGGGCCTTGGCGTCTTGGCCATCGACGTGCGTGAAGGCCCGGTTGGCCAGCATCACGCGGCCCACGGTGTCCAGCACCAGCACGCCCTCGGTCAGCGTGTCGAAGGCCGTGCGCACGCGCTCGGGCACCGCGGCGTTGGGGTCCAGGTGGCGCAGCACGCGGCGCAGGTAGAGCGAATAGACCACCAGGCCGACCACGGAGATGAAGGCCAGCCAGTGCACCAGCGGCTCGCGCAGCCAGCCGGCCAGCGTGGTGGGGTACAGCGGCTGCATGACGACCTGCACCTCGCCCCAGCGCTGGCCACCCACCAGCAGCGGGATGCGGATGTTGTCCAGCGTGGAGCTGGCGCCGGGTTCCAGGTGCCAGCCCTGCTGGTGGTTGCCGACCTGGCCCAGCACCCGGCCCTGGGTGTCGAGCACGCTGGCCGACAGCAGCCGCGGTTCGCGCGCACGGGCATCGGCCAGCACGCGCTGCAGCTGCGGGGCGCCCTGGCCGCCGGTGCTCAGCGCGCTGGCCACGTCCAGGCCCAGGGCATGGGCCACCTGGGCATGGTGGTGGCGCACCAGCTCGCCACGGTCGCTCGGGTAGCCCGTGAACATTTCGGCGACCAGCACCAGCGTGACCATGAGCGACACCATCCCGAGTGCGATGCGCACGGCAGGTGTGAACGGCTGGCGCCACCGTCCCATCGGCTTCACGTGCCGTCCTCCGGCACGGCCGCACCGTCCTTGCTCCGGGCAGCCTCGGGTGCGGCGCTGCGGGCCTGGTCGTCCTGTGCGTCGCCGGCCAGCGGTGGCTGCGCGCGCGGGTCGCGCGCACCGCGCTGGCGCCGGTCCAGCACGGGCAGCGGGTCCATGCCGGCCCAGGCCGGCGACATCGCCAGCAGGCTGGCCAGCAGCGCGCTGCCGCGGCTGGCCCAGAAGGCGGCCCCCAGGCCGATGGCGATGCCGCCGGCCAGGGCCTGGTCGAGCACGGCGCTGGCCTGCAGCGCACTGCCCCGCGTGTCTTCGGCCGCGCCGGCGACCACCGGCACGCCACCGGGCGGCGCGCCGCGGCCGGCCAGCGCCGCGCCCGTGGCGGGCTGGCTGCCCAGCAGGGCGGGCAGCAGCAGGTCGGCGGTGCCGGCCTCGGCCCAGGTGGCGTGGAACGTGAACTGGCGCCATGGCACCCGCGGCAACAGGTCGGCCGGCAGCGGCTGCTGCGTGGCCGGCGCCAGCAGCACGCCGGGGGCAGGCCGGGTGCCGGGCACCTGGTTGGCCTCCACCGCCGCGGGGCCGCCCGCGAGCGCCAGGCCGCCCTGGCCTGTCCTGCCCGCCGGCGTGGATGCGCTGCCGACGCCCTGGCCGGTGCCTGCCGCAGGCAACGCCGGCAGCACCTGCAGCACGGCAGGTGGCGTGGTGCCGGCAACGGGCGCGGCCGGCAATGGGGCTTGCGGTTCGACGGGATGGCCCGTCACGGTCACCAGGATCCGGTAGTCGCCCGTGCGGTCGCCGTCGCTGACGCGCACCAGCACCTCGTAGAGGTTGTCGCGGTCGGCGTCGCGCGGCAGCGTGAACCAGGGCGGTTCGCGGAACCACAGCCGGCCGGTGGCCGCGTCGATGTCGAACAGCGCCGCATCGGCACCGCCGGCCAGCGCGTACTGCAGCGGCTGGCCGTCCGTGCCGGTAGCCGTGACGGTCGTCACGGCGGTCTGCTGCTCGGGCACGCTGACCTGCACGGTGCCCCCGGGCAGCGCCGTACCGGCCACATCGCGCACGTGCACCGTCAAGGCCAGCTGCGCACCGTACAGGCCGTCGCTGACGCCGACCACCACGGCGTAGTCGCGCGGGCCAGCAGCGCCGCCAGGAGCCTCGCCATCCGGCGCCGCGGCCCAGCGCAGCGCGCCCGTCTGCGCATCGACCGCGAAGCGCGCCGCGTCGGCGCCGCCCACGATGGCGTAGCGCAGCGCCTGGGCCGGGAGGTCGTCGTCCGTGGCCTGCACGCGGATGACCTCCACATGGCCTGGCAGCACCTCGACCACGCCGCCCGGCGTGGTGAAGCGCGGCACGTTGTCGTTGACGGGCGTCACCTGCACCGCCAGCGCCTGCTCGCTGGACTGGCGCCCATCGCTCACGCGCACGCGCAGCACGTACAGGTTGTCGCCATCGGCGTCGGCCGGCATCTCGAAGTCCGGCGCGGCGATGAAGCGCAGCGCACCCGTCCGCGCGTCGATGGCGAAGCGCGCCGCATCGGCCCCGCCGGCGATGCTGAACACCAGTGCGCCGGCCGGCGAATCGGCGTCGCGGGCGGTGACCTGCAGCACGCTGGCGGTGTTCTCGGGCACGGCCACGCTGGCGGGGCTGGTGATCACCGGTGCCTGCGTGTCGGTGGAGACCACGGCCACGTCGAACGCCACCGTGCTGGTGCTGCCGTCCGTCGATGTGGCGAGCACCTGGATGGTGAAGCCGTCGGCGCCCTGCAGCAGCGTGCCGTCGGCCACCGTCACCACGCCGGTCACGGCGTCGATCGCGAAGCGGCCGCCTGCGTCGTCCGCAAGGCTGTAGCCCACCGTGGCCGTGCCATCGGGGTCGACGGCATGCGCGGTGATGCCGACCGGCGTGCCGTGGGCCGCATGGCCGGCCACCTGGTTCGCAGCAGGGTCGGCGTCGACCACCGCACCCACGGGTGCCTCGTCCACGTCGGTCACCGTCACCGCGATGGCCTGCGTGGCGAAGGCGCTGCCGTCGCTGGCCCGCACCACCACGTGGTAGACGTTGCCGCCGCCCGCGTCGGCCGGGCGCTCGTGGTCCGGCGGCGCGAGGAAGCGCAGCACGCCCGTGCCCGCGTCGATGGTGAACAGCGCGGCGTCGGCCCCGCCGCTGATCGTGTAGCCCAGGCCGGGGCCGTCGACATCGGTGGCGGTGACGGTCGTCACCGCGGTGGTGTTCTCGGCGACGGCGATGGCCGCGCTCGCACCGCCGCCGTTGCTGGTGATCACGGGTGGGGCGTTCACGCGCGTCACGTCGATGGCCAAGGTGCGCGGCACGGGGTCGGTGTCGACGCCGCCAAGCGCCGTGCCGCCATCGTCCTGCACCTGGAAGGTGAAGCTTGCATAGCCCGCGCCGCTGGCACGGGCCGCCGGCGTGAAGCGCAGGTTGCCGGCGTCGATGTCGGCCACGCCGATGGCCTGGCCGGCTGCCACGGCCACCCCGCCGAGCGTCAGGCTGCCGGCGCCCGGGACGGTGGCGATGCGCACGGCCTGCAGGGCGTTGCCGTCCACGTCGCTGAAGCCGAAGTCGGCCGCGGTGAAGGTGTACGCGGTGTCCTGCGGCGTGGCCACGCGCGCGTCGGCGCCGGCCGGCGCGTCGTTGACCGCCGTGATGCCGACGGTGGTGCTGCCCGAGCCGGCCAGCGCGCCGCCTGCGCCCTGCGCGCCGGTGTTGCCGTCGCTGAACGACCAGGCCAGCTGCACCGATGCCGGCGGTGCTGCGCTGCTGTTGGCATAGCCGATGGCGCGCAGCACGTCGTCGACCAGCGCCTGCGTGGCGTTGCCGTTGAAGTCCAGCACCAGCGTGCCGCCGCTGTTGATGGCCACCGTGCCGACCGTCGTGCCGCCGTAGACCAGGCTGGCGCCCTGCGCCAGCGCCGCCAGCGTGCCGCCCGTGGCCGCGAACGTGTCCTCGGCGTTGGCGCCGCCGCTGCGCGCCAGCGTGAGCGTGGCGCCGGCATAGTTCCCGGCGGCGGCCAATTCGGTGTCCACCACGGTGGCCGCGGGCGCCAGCGCCACCGCAGTGCCTTTCTCGGTGTAGGCCGCGTTGGCCGCCACCGTGAGCACCGGCGCCGTGTTGGCCTGCACGTTGGCCGAGAACTCCGAGGTGGCGCCATAGATGCCGGCCCCGGTCTGCTCGGTGGCCGTGGCCGTGACGTAGGCACCGCCCGCCAACCCGGACGCCGCGAGCGTGGCCTGGATGCCGGCATGGCCGCTGCCGTCGGTCGTGACGTCCACGAAACCCAGGAACACATTGCCCCCGCCGTGGCCGCTGCCGTCCGCGCTGCCATAGGGAATGCCGAAGAACTCGATGCGGTAGGTCTTGCCCGCCTCGCTGTCGAGGCTGCCCGCCACCGTGAACTGGTCGCCCGCCAGGCTCGCCGATGCCAGCACCGGGAAGTTCTGCAGCTGGTTGGGGCCGCTGTCGGCGTCGCCCGTGTCGTTGGCGGTCACGCCGTCCCAGGCCAGGTCGATGCCCAGGCCGGCGTTCGCGAAGACCCGGTTGCCCAGCACCGTGGCCAGGCTGTCGGCGTCGGCGAGCACGATGCCGGCGTCGCCGTTGTGGGCGACCACGTTGCCGGCGCCGGCCGCGGTTCCGCCGATCAGCGTGCCGGCCGTCGTGCCGAACACCTGGATGCCGCTGCCGTTGCCCAGTGCCGTGGTGCCATCCGCGCCTACGCCGATGTAGTTGCCCTGCACCGTGGTGCCGGTCGCGTCGTTGATCGCGACACCGTCGCCGTTGTCCGCGATGACGTTGCGCTGCGCCGCGCTGGTGCCGCCCACCGTCGTGCCGCTGGCCGAGACATTGATGTCCACGCCCCAGAAACCGTTGCCCAGTGCGGTGGTGCCGCTCGCGTCGGTGCCGATGTAGTTGCCGATGACGGTGTTGCCTACGGCCACGGCACCGCCGATGCGGATGGCGCGCGAGCGCGCTCCGGCGATCACGTTGCGGTCCGCCGCCGTGAGCCCGCCGATGGTGTTGCCCGCGCTGCCGACCTCGACCGCGCTGGCCGAGTTGCTGCCGACCGTGGTGGCGGCTTCCGTGCCGCTGGCGTCCAGCGCGCCGATGTAGTTGCCGGCGATGGTGTTGCCGTCGGAGCCCGTGGCGATGCCGATGCCGCCTTGCTGGAAGTTGGTGATCACCAGCCCCCGGATCGTGCTGCCGCCGGAGCCTGCGGCCAGCACCAGGCCGGTGTAGTTGCCGTCGCCGCCGTCCAGCACGATGGCCGGCCGGCCGCCGTTGGCCGCGAAGCTTGCGGTGTCGGTGGTGCCGTCGATGACCACGGGCCTGGTGATCGCCGGCAGCGCCGAGGCCAGCGCGATGGTGTGCACCCCCGTGCCGGCGATGGCGAAGCCGATGGTGTCGGCGCCAGGGGTGTTGTTGGCGTCAAGGATGGCCTGGCGCAGCGAGCCGGCGCCGCTGTCGGCCGTGCTGGTCACGGTGTAGGTGGCCAGCAGGCCCTGCCACCGGGCCTGTGCCTGCAGGCCGAAGGCCAATTGGGCCTCGATGTGGCCGGTCTGCATCTCCAGCTGCCAGTTGCCGCCCAGCGTGGCGGCACCGGTGGCGTCGGTGGATGCGGCCACGTCGGCGCCGGTGAGCGCGGCCAGGCCCTGTACGAGGGCGCGGCCGTTGGCGTCGCTGGCCACGTCGCAGCCGTACAGCAGGATGTCGGCGCCCCGGGCCAGGTGGCTGCCCCAGCCGGCGATGTCGGGCGCGCGCGCGAGCAGGGCCTCGTTGTCCAGCGCGCCCCGGCCCAGCTGCACCTCGCCGGCGCCGCCGTGGCTCACGATGTGCAGCGCCGCCACATCGCTGCGGCCGGCCAGGGCGGCGGCGATGGCGGCCACGCCGTCTTCTTCCGCGCCGACGCGCACCACCGCGAGGTGCCGGCCTTCGGCGGCCTGGGTGGCCAGGCCTTGCAGCAGCGCGTCGGCGTCGGGTACGCGCTCGTCCAGCACCACCAGCTCCACCGCCGGCTGCGCGGGCGCCGTGGGGTGGGCCTCGGCCTGCTCGGCCCGGGGCTCGGCATGGGGCAGCGCGGCGGCCAGCGCCCCGGCCGGCGTGTCGGCCGAGTACAGGATGCGCCGCTCGATGTCTTCGAGCAGCGGACGCTGGCGCGGCGGCGATGGCATGGCGTTCAGCGCGTGGAGGCGGCGCCGATCACCGGGGCGGCCGGCGGGGCCGCCTGGGCAGCCCCGCCCAGGTCGGCGCGGCAGCGCAGGCCGGCGGGCAGCTTGCCGTCGGCGTTGGGCAGGTCCAGCCGCAGCCGGAAGGTGTTGCTGGCCGGGTCCAGCACCTGGTCGATCTGCACGATGCTGGCGGTGCGCACGGCTGCGCCCGGCAGCTCGGGCGTCACCTGGATCTTCTGCCCGGGCTGGAGCTGGCCGAACAGCGGCAGCGGGGCGACCACCTCCACGCGCAGGGTGGCGACGGCGGCGATGCGGAACAGGGCCTTTTCCTCGAAGCGCTCGCCCAGGTTGGCGTAGCGCTCGACCACCACGCCGTCGAACGGTGCGCGCAGCGTGCGCTGGGCCAGCTGGGCCTCGGAGGTGCCGACCTCGTGCGTGGCGGTGCGCAGCGCCTCGCGCACCTGGGCCACGCGTTCGCGCGCGACGCGGAATTCGGCCTCGGCCTGCTCCAGCGCCTGGGCCGAGACGAAGTTCTCGTCCTTGAGCGAACGCGCGCGGTCGCGCCGCAGTTCGGCCAGTTCGAGCGCGGCCACGGCGCCGCGCAATTCGCCCAGGCTGCCGGCGCGCGACTGGGCGGCCTCGGCGCTGGCGCGCTCGACGTCCGAGCGCAGCGTGGCCAGCACCTGGCCCCGGCGCACGCGGTCGCCGCGGTCGGCTTGCAGGGTCTGCACCACGCCGATCACCGCACTGCCGACCTCGGCCACCTGGGCTGGCTGGATCAGGCAGGCGAGCGCCTGCGGCGCCTGCTGCACTGGCTGGGCCTGGCTGGCCGGGGCCAGCAGGGCGGCCAGCAGGGCCAGCCCGGGCAGGGCGCCGCGGCGTGGCCGCGCATGCATCGTCGGGGGGAGGGGCATCGGCATGGAAGGGCTCGCGGAAGCGGGTTCAGCGGCGCTGGCCTGTGAAGCACAGGCTGGCGTCGAAACGGATGTCGTGCTGGAACAGCTGGCGCCGCCGCCGGGCCTGCAGCCGTTCGGTGCGGCCCTGCTCGTGCCGCAGGGCCCAGGCCAGCAGCGGCTGCGGCAGGGCGGTGCTGCCGTCGGCGCGCATGCTGCCGGGCACGCGGCGCAGCAGGCGCAGCAGTCGGTGGAGGCCGGACAGCCGGGCGCCGCTGCCACCGGCTTGTCCATCTGCCGCGGCCGGCGGCGGCCGGGGCACCAGCCAGGTCTCGTGACTGCCGGGCTGGCCCTGGCGCGCGGCGCGGCCGCAGAGCTGGCGGTCGTGCCGGCGCGACGCGTTGTGCTGGCAGCTCAGCACGTGCAGGCCGCCGGCCGCCAGGGCCAGCGCGTCCAGGTGGATGTCGGTGCCGCGGCCGGCCATGTTGGTGGCCACCGTGACCTGGCCGTGCCTGCCTGCCCGGGCCACGATGGCGGCCTCGGCCGCGTCCAGCCGCGCATGCAGCACCTGGTGCGCGACGCCGGCGGCGGCCAGGGCGGCGCCCATGGCCTCGCTGGCGGCCACCGAGTCGCAACCGACCAGCACGGGCCGCCCGGCCGCGGACAGGGCCTGGATGCGCGCCACGGCGGCCTGCTGCCGTGCGGCCTCGTCGGCATAGCAGCGCAGCGGCCAGGCGGTGCTGCGGTCGGGCAGTCGCAGCGGCACGCGCAGCAGGCTGCAGCCATACAGCTGGCGCAGCTCGGTGCGGCCCTCGGCCAGCGTGCCGCTCATGCCGCACAGGCGGTGGTAGCGGCGGAAGAAGCGCTGGTAGGTCATCTGCAGCAGCGTCTCGGACTCGGGCGGCATGGCGATGCCCTCCTTGAGCGCCACCAGGCCATGCAGCCCGCGCGACCAGCGCCGGCCTTCGGCGAGGCGGCCGGACAGCCCGTCGACGATGGCGATCGCGGGCGGGCTGCGCTGCGCGGCATCGCCCGGCACCACCAGGTAGTCGCGGTCGCGCTGCAGCAGGTGGCGCGCGGTGAGCGCGGTGGTCACGGTCTCGGCGCGGTGCTGGGCGTTGACCCACAGCGGCCCCAGGCCCGCGGCCAGCCGCGCCAGCCGCTCCAGGCCGGCCGGGTGCAGCACGGCGCGCGCGGGCGCGCCCTCGAGCGTGAAGTCCTGCCCCGCCACGAGCCGGCCCGACAGCGCCCAGGCCTGCCACAGGAAGGCGCGGGCGGCCGGGTCGGCCACCTCGCGCGCGAGCACCAGCGGCATCTGCGCCTCGTCGATCAGGATGCTGTCGGCCTCGTCGATGACGGCCATGCACAGGCCGCGCAGCACCGGCCCGTCGCCCTGCTGGCCGGCCAGGGCGCGCGCGCGCTGCTGCAGCGGCGCGCTGCCGGTGCCGTGGCGCATGCGGTCGCGCAGGTAGTCGAAGGCGGCCTCGCGCGCGGTGGCGTAGGCCACGTCGGCGGCGTAGGCGTGGCGGCGCTCGGCCTCGCCGTGGCGCGCGCCGACCCAGGCGCAGCGCAGGTGCAGGCGCCGGTACAGCGGCGTGAAGGTCTCGGCATCGCGCTGCACCAGGTAGTCGTTGGCGGTCAGCACGTGCACCGGGATGCCGGCGAGCGCGGCGACGCCGGCCGCCAGCGCGGCGGCCAGCGACTTGCCTTCGCCGGTGGCCATCTCGGCCAGGTGGCCGCGCAGCAGCGCGAGCGCGGCCATGAGTTGGGTGACGTAGGCTTGGCGGCCCAGGCTGCGGCGTGCGGCCTCGGCCACGTAGGCCAGCGCCTGGCTGGCGGCCACGCCGTCCAGGCCGCCTTGCAGCAGCTGCTGCTGGATGCCCTCGCGCAGCGCGGCGAAGGCGGGGTCGGCGAGTGCCTGCCACTGCGCGGCCTGCTGCCACACCGCCTGCGCACGCCGGCGCCAGGCACCGGGCCAGTGCAGCGTGAACGGCAGCGGCAGGCCGCGGCGCCAGCTGCGCCCGCCGGGCGGCTCGGGCCGTTCGGGGTAGCTGCCCCAGCGCATGCCGGGGGCGGGCAGGGCCAGCGCGGGATGCATCGCAGCGTGCATGGCGGCGTTCATGTTCTCGGATTGAAGTGGCCCAGCAGCAGCTGCTGCAGGCCGCGCAGCGCCTGCTGCGCGAGCGGCGCCGTGCCATGGTCGAAGCGCACCAGCGCCCGCGTGCCGAAGCGCGGGCTGGCGCGGGTGTCCAGGTCGATGTCCATCACCACCACCGGCTGGCGCGTGCGCAGGCCGTCCGGGTCGCCCGGGTCGGTGGCGATGCGCCCGCCGAAGGCTTCGCCGAGCGCGGCGCTGGGCAGCTGGTTCAGCGTGCCGGGCACGCGCAGCGCGATGCGGCCGGTGTAGGCCTGGCCCGGGTTGTCGAGCAGCCGCACGGCGATGCCCCGGGAGCGGCCGCGCACCAGCTCGGCCTGCTGCTGGGGCAGGGCCAGGCGCACCGTGGTCGGCGCGGCCGTCAGCACATGACCGATGGTCTCGCCGCGGTGGCGGAACTGGCCGACGAGCTGGTCCTGCGCCTGCAGCACGAGCTGGCCGTCTGCCTGCGCCGTCACCGCGCGCACGGCCAGGCGCTGGTCCAGCCGCGCCAGCTCGGCCTCGTGGTAGGCCAGGCGCTGGCGCAGGTCGGGCGCGTCCTGCGGCGCGCGGTCGATGGCCTGGAACAGGCGCACGTCGGCTTCGGCCACGTCGCCGGCCAGCGTGGCGCGCCGGGCCGGCAGCACCGGGTCGTCCAGCAGCGCGATGCGCGCGCCGGCCCGCACCTGCTGGCCGTTGCCGGCGTCCAGCGCGGCGATGAAGCCGTCGGTGCCGGCGCGCAGCTGGGCGTTCTCGGGCAGCCAGACCACGCCCTCGGCCACGCTGGACTGTGGCAGCGGCACCAGCGTGGCGAACGCCGCGAGCGCCGCGCCAACCAGGCTGGCGCGCAGCCAGGCGCGCCGGCGCTCGGCGTCCTCGCGCGTGGACAGCCCCAGCATCTGCAGCATGCCCCGCAGCGGCACCAGGATGTTGGCACCCAGCAGCAGGGCCAGGGCGGCCGCGCCCAGCGCGGCCGAGAAGCCGCCCAGCCACAGACCGACGACGACGGACAGCACCACGCGGTACGTCCAGGAGAGCGGGGCGTACAGCTGCAGCCAGACGCGTTCGCCGGGCAGCGGCTCCACCGGTGCGCGCAGGCGCACGCCGAATAGCCGCTGGCCCAGCGCCTCGGACCACCAGCGCCCGCTGCGCGTGGCCAGGTTGCGCAGGTCCAGCAGGTCGCACAGCACGAAGTAGCCGTCGTAGCGCAGCAGCGGGTTGCCGTTGGTCAGCACGGTCGACAGCGCGCCGGTCAGCATGGCGATGAAGGCCAGGTCGCGCAGCAGGCCGGGCTGCACCGCCAGCCACACGCCCATGGCCAGCGCGGCGATGGCCAGCTCGGCCAGGATGCCGGCGGCGCTGACCAGCGCGCGCTGGCCGCGCTGGCGCAGGCCTTCGGCGGCGGAGGCATCGACGAAGGGCACCGGGCTCAGCGCGATCAGCGTCACGCCGGCTTGGTGCACCTCGCCGCCGTAGCGCTGCAGCGCCAGCGCGTGGGCGGCCTCGTGCAGGCCCTTGACGATGGGGTAGCACAGCCAGGCCAGCAGCACGTAGCCGGGCGAGCCCAGCACCTTGCCGGCCTCGCGCGCGAGTTCGTCCGCATGCATGGCGGCGGCCAGCAGCGCCGGCAGCACGGCGGCCAGCCACAGCGCGAGGCCGGTGCGCGAGAACAGCCACGGCCCGAGCGGGCGCAGCGGCGCCAGCAGCCGCGCGGGGTTGCCCAGCGGCAGGCGGAAGGCCAGCGGGTTGACGCCGCCGACGCGGCGCCTGCGGCGGCGCCGGTCCTGCGCGTGGAACAGGTTCTCCACGTCGGGCGTGACGTCGAACTGCATCAGGTTGCGCCCGTGCAGGCCGACCAGCATTTCGATGACCTCGGTCTGCGTGACGGCCTGCTCGGGGTGCGCGGCCAGCATGGCGTCCCAGATCTGCTGCACGCTGGACTGGCCGTCGCAGCGGCCGACGAAGGCGTAGGCAGCGCCGTTCAGGCGCAGCGCGTTGTCGTTGGTGAGGTCGCGCAGCACATGAAAGGGCGTGCCGCGTTGCACCTGCAGCCGCAGCTCGGCGTGGGGCCGCAGCTGCGGCCGCAGCCCGGCCACGCGGTGCCAGCGCGGGTTGAACAACGATTCCTGCGCGGCGCCTGCGCTGGGCGCGCCAGCCTCGCGGGAGCCGGGCCGCTGCATGGCTACACCGCCCAGGACCACAGGGCCAGGCGCAGCCAGTCGGCCACGCCGTGGAACCAGACCCAGCCCAGCGCGGCGCGGCCGGTGTCCAGCTTGCCCACGCCTTCCAGGCCGGGGCGGATGCGTTCGGCGTCGGCCGTGATGTCGGTCTCGACCTCGAACACGTTGCGGCCCTCTGCGGGCCGGGCCAGGGGCGTGATGCGCACGGCGCGGATCGGCAGCGCATCCCAGGGCAGCGCCGACAGGGACAGCTGGCCGCGCTGGCCGACGCGGACGCGGCCGATGTCGCGTTCGTCCACCTGCAGCATGACGCGGTAGCGGTCCAGCGGCGCCAGCTGCAGCAGCGGCTTGCCGCGCTCCAGCGGCGCGCCGAGCGACTGGCTCAGGTCGCCGTCGACGACGATGCCCGCGAACGGCGCCGTGATGCGTGCGCGCACGAGCTCGGATTCGACCAGCCCCAGGTGGGCGCGGGCCTCCTCCATGCGCGCCAGCGCGATGACCATGGCGGCGCGGTCCGCGCGCGCCAGGGCGCTGGCGTAGGCGCTCTCGTGCTGGCCCAGCTCGCTGCTCCACTTGCGCTTTTGCAGCTGCAGGTCCTGGTCGGACATTTCCAGCAGCAGCTGGCCGGCCTGCACGCGGTCGCCCGGGCGCACGTGCACGGCCTGCAGGTAGCCGTCGGCCGGGGTGACGATGGCGCGCATCTGCTGGCCTTCGACCCGCGCGTGGCCGCCCACGCGGTACTCGACCGGCAGGGCCAGCAGCCCGGCCAGCGCCACGGCGGCGCCGGCCAGCAGCCAGGCCGTGCGGCGCCGCCCGCCATCGGCCCCGGGCACGTGGCCCGCGCCCTGGCGCAGCCGCCGGTGCCAGGGTTGCTCGCGCTGGGCCATCAGGTGCAGCACCGGGCCGGCCAGGCTGACGTTGTTCTCCAGCTCGGACACCAGGGCCGGCAGCCCGGGCGGCGCACCGGTCCACTCGCAGGTCACGGCGCCGACTGCGCGGCCCAGGTGCACGATGGGCACGGTGGCCACGGCACCGCCGCGCTCGCCCAGCAGCAACCGGTGGGCGTGGCGGATGGCCGGCGCGCCCTCGGCCGGCCAGTGCACGCTGGCGCCCTGCTGCACGGCTTCGTCCATCGCGGCGGTCAGCGCATTGAAGGCCTGGCGGTGCAGGTTCTCGCCGCTGCCGTGCGACACGGCGACCAGCTCGACCTGGTGGCCGCGCACGAAGCCGACACCGACCCGCGCACAGCCCCTGCCGTTGGCCAGCTCGCTGGCGAAGGCGGTGGCCGCCTCGCGCAGCCGCCCATGCGCCAAGACCGTCGCCTGCAGGGCGAGCGCCAGGATCTGGGCGTCGGGCATCCGCGGGTCCATGGCCACACTCAGCCCATGCAGATCCCGCCGTGCGCGGCCACGGCGGCGGAGAGACCGAAGGGGCGCGATGGGCGGTTCATGGCGGGAAAGTCCAGCTTTGTGCAACAGCTGATCCGACTTATACCGGGGCGTTGCTTTGTGTGCACGGCCTGGTTTGCCTTCGGTCCGTGTCACAGCACCGTGTATCGAATGGGGCAGCACTCACCCGCCGTGCTGCTTGTCTTTGTGGACATTCCATGTGGAATGGTGAATCATGCGCTTACAAATTGCTGCATCAGAGGTGCTGCGCATGCATGTGTTGAGAAAGCTGAAGCTGTCCGCCCGGCTGGGCGTGCTGATCGCCATCTTCGCCATGGGCTTCGTGCTATCCGGCGCCTGGGCCTTCAAGACGCTGGACACCCTCAAGGTGAACGGGCCGATCTACGACCGGATCGTGCAGGGCAAGGACCTGATCGCCGACATCCTGCCGCCCCCCGAATACATCATCGAGTCCTACCTGCTGGCGCTGCAGCTGTCGCGCACGCCGGACGCGGCCCGGCAGCAGGCGCTGGCCGGGCGCATCCGCAGCCTCCAGGGGCAATTCGACGCACGCCATGCGTTCTGGCAGAAGCAGGGATTGGACCCCGAGACGGGCCGGCTGCTGCTGGACGATGCCTACCGCCCGGCCCAGGAGTTCTACCGCCTGGCCTTCGACGCGCTGGTGCCCGCCGCACGCGCGGGCGACGCCGGCCAGGTGGCTGCCGCACTGCAGCGGCTGGACGCGGCGTACGAGGCACACCGCGCCGCCATCGACAAGGTGGTCGTGCTGGCCAGCCAGCGCGTGGCGACCGACGAAGGCGAGGCGCGCACGCTGATCTGGCGCGACTCGGCGCTGCTTCTGGGCATCATGGTGCTGGCGATGGTGGCGGCCGTCGTGGTGGCGCTGCTGGTCGCGCGCAGCATCACGGCGCCGCTGCGCCATGCCGTGGAGGTGGCCCGGGTGGTGGCCTCGGGCGTGCTGAACAGCCGCATCCGCGTGCGCTACCCCGACGAACCGGACCAGCTGTTGCGCGCGCTGCAGGAGATGAACGGCAGCCTGCAGCGCATCGTGGGCGAGGTGCGTTCCGGTGCCGACAACATCGCCACCGCCACCAACGAGATCGCGCGTGGCAACGACGACCTGTCGGTGCGCACCGAGCGCCAGGCCAGCGCGCTGCAG
This sequence comes from Pseudorhodoferax sp. Leaf274, assembly GCF_001422445.1. GTDB lineage: Bacteria > Pseudomonadota > Gammaproteobacteria > Burkholderiales > Burkholderiaceae_C > Pseudorhodoferax. The sequence continues at coordinate 145,893 of NZ_LMNA01000008.1, read as the reverse complement.
CAGACGGCTGCGGCGATGGAGCAGCTGACCGGCACGGTGCGCCAGAACAGCGACAGCGCGCGCCAGGCCAACCAACTGGTGCAGGCGGCCGCGCAGGTGGCCCAACGCGGCGGCCAGGCGGTCGGCGAGGTGGTGCAGACCATGCAGTCGATCAACGCCTCGTCCAGGAAGGTGGTGGACATCATCGCGGTGATCGACGGCATCGCGTTCCAGACCAACATCCTGGCGCTGAATGCGGCGGTGGAGGCGGCACGCGCCGGCGAGCAGGGACGCGGCTTCGCGGTGGTGGCCTCGGAGGTCCGCAGCCTGGCGCAGCGCTCGGCCGCAGCGGCCAAGGAGATCAAGGGCCTCATCCACGATTCGGTGCAGCAGGTGGAGGCCGGCAGCCTGCTCGTGGCCCGCGCCGGCAGCACCATGGACGAGGTGGTCCAGAGCGTGGAGCGCATCACCGGCATCATGGCCGAGATCAGCGCGGCAAGCGCCGAGCAGATCAGCGGTCTGGAGCAGATCAACACCGCCATCACCGAGATGGACAGCACCACGCAGCAGAACGCCGCACTGGTGGAGGAGGCGGCGGCCGCTGCTTCTTCGCTGCGCGCCGAGGCGCACAAGCAGGCGCAGATCGTGGGTGTCTTCCAGCTCGACGGACATGGCGTCTCCAGGCTGGCCTTGCCATCTGTCTGAACACTGCAGCGCGCGCGGCGCTGCCAGGTTGCCGCAAGCGCGCCAGCTGGTCGTCGAGCCGATGCCCCCGGGCGCTTGACTTGCCCGCCCAGACGCCGCTTTCCTACAGGCGCGCAGTGGCGAGAAGGCCATGATGGGTCTTCGATGCATCCAGACAAGGTGCTTTCTGGGAAGCGGATGCATCGATTGGGCTGCCCTCGGGCAGCCCTTTTTCTGCAGCTGTCCAGATGCTCACGGCACCTGGTGGCAGAAGTAGCAAACGCCGGCGACGATGGCAATGGCCAACAGTGTGCCCATGGTGTGCTCCCTGGTGATCGGCCGCGCGGGATGCGCGGCCCCTGCATCCAGAGTGGTGCATGGACTGGGTTTTCGCTGTCGGACGGTACCGGGCCACGAAGCCCGACGGCGATCAGTCGACCTGTGCGCCCGAGGCCTTCACAAGCTTCTGGTACTTGGCCAGCTCGGCCTGCAGGAAGGCGCCGAACTGCGCCGGCGTGCTGGGCACGGGTTCGGCCAGCAGGTTGGCAAAGCGCTGGCGCGTTTCTTCGGACTGCAGCGCCGCGACAAAGGCCTGGTTCAAGCGCGCCAGCACATCGTCGGGCGTTCCGGCCGGCGCCACGAGGCCCCACCAGGTGTCGATGGCGAAGCCCGGCAGCAACTCGGCCACGGGCGGTACCTCGGGCAGGGCCGGCGAGCGCTGCAGCGTGGTGACGGCCAGCGCCTTGAGCTTGCCCGAGCGGATGCCGGGCGCGGCCGTGGCCAGGTTGTCGAAGTTGAAGTCGACCTGGCCCGACAGCAGGGCCAGCTGGGCCGGGTTGCCGCCGTTGTAGGGAATGTGCAGCGCGAAGATGCCCGCCTGGGCCTTGAACATCTCGCCGGCCAGGTGGCCGGCGCTGCCGTTGCCGCCCGAGCCGTAGTTGAGCTTGGCCGGGTTGGCCTTGGCATACGCGACCAGGTCGGCCAGCGTTTCGATCTTGAGGCGGCGGGCCGCGTCGGCGTTCATGACCAGCACGTTGGGCACGCGCACCATCTGCGTGATGGGTGCGAAGTCGCGCGCGGCATCGAACGGCATCCTGCGGTACAGCCAGGGGTTGACGGCGTGCGTGGCGGTTGCCGCGATGCCGATGGTCAACCCGTCGTGCGGCGCCTTGGCCACGGCATCGGCGCCGATGTTGCCGCCGGCACCGGGCTTGTTCTCGATGATCACGGTGCCCAGCTGGTCCTTGACGCGCTCGGCCAGCACGCGGGCCGTGACGTCGATCGGGCCGCCAGCCGCGTACGGCACGATGAGCCGGATCGGCTTGGTCTGGGCCAGCGCGGGCAGGGCGGCGGCGGACAAGGCCGCCAGCGTGCACAGCAGCGCGGTGCGGCGCAGGGCGTGGGAGAGCGCGGTCATGCTTGGGCCTTGTCGGCTTCGGTGGTGAAGGCGTCGGCGAAGAACTCCTCGGGCGGCAGGCCTGCCTGGGCGGTGTAGTCGGCGCGGGCCGAGTCGACCACGATGGGCGCGCCGCAGGCATAGACCTGGTGGCCCGACAGGTCCGGCAGGTCTTCCAGCACGGCGCGGTGCACGAAGCCGGTGCGGCCGGTCCAGTTGTCTTCGGGCAGGGCGTTGGAGACCACCGGCACGTAGCGCAGCTGCGGCATCTCGGCTAGCTTCTCGCGCAGCCATGCGTCCATGTACAGGTCGGCCGGGCGGCGGCCGCCCCAGTAGACCGTGGCCGGGCGCGCGATGGCCTTGAACTGCAGGTGCTCGATGACGGCCTTGATCGGCGCGAAGCCGGTGCCCGAGGCCAGCAGCACGATGGGCTTGTCGGAGTCCTCACGCAGGAAGAAGCTGCCGTAGGGGCCTTCGATGCGCAGGATCTCCTTCTCCTTCATCGCGCCGAACACGTGGTCGGTGAACTTGCCGCCGGGCATGTGGCGGATGTGCAGCTCCACGCTGGGGCCGACCGGTGGCACGGCGCCGGGCTGGCCGCCCGCGGTGTGCGGCGCGTTGGCCATGGAATAGCTGCGGCGCGCGCCATCGCGCAGCAGGAATTCGACGTACTGGCCGGCGTGAAAGCGCATGGTGTCGTTGGCCGGCAGCTGCAGCCTGACGACCATCACGTCGTGCGAGACCTTGGACAGGCTGCTCACGCGCGCGGGCATGCGCTTGATGGGGAAGGCGCTCTCGTCGGTGACCTGGCGCGACTCGAGCACCACGTCGGACAGCGGCACGCCGCAGCAGGTCAGGATCAGGCCGGCGGCCTCCTCCTCGGCCGACAGCGCCTTGCTCTGGTGCGGGCCATGTTCGACACGGCCTTCGAGCATCTTGCACTTGCACGAGCCGCAGGCGCCGTCCTTGCAGCCATACGGCAGGCCGACACCCTGGCGGATGCCGGCAGCCAGGATCGCTTCGCCCTCGGTGGCTTCGAAAGCGCGGCCGCTGGGCTGCACGGTGATCTTGAACGGGGGCGCGGCGGCCGTCGTGGGGGTCATCTTTGGGTATCCTCGTGGGCTTTTCGCCGCTTCACTGAACCGCAGGATTTTGCCTTCAAACCAATCACCGCTCGGCGCGCTGCCCGCGCGCTTTCGCCGCACCCGCGTGCTGATCGTCGGCTGCGGCGACGTGGGCCAGCGCGTTGCCGCGCGCCTGCCGGCGGGCGTGCGCGTGCTGGCGCTGACCTCGTCGGCCGACCGCGTGGCCGCGCTGCGCGCGCAGGGCCTGGTGCCCTTGCGCGGCGATCTGGACGATGCGGCCTCGCTGCGCCGGCTGGCCGGGCTGGCCGACCGCGTGCTGCACCTGGCGCCGCCGCCGCGCGAAGGTCCCCGTGATCCGCGCACGCGCGCGCTGGGCCAGGCGCTGCTGCGGCGCACGCCGCCACGGGCGCTGGTCTACGGCTCGACGAGCGGCGTCTACGGCGACTGCGGGGGCGACTGGGTGGCCGAGACGCGCCGGCCGGCGCCCGGCACGGAACGCGCCCTGCGCCGGCTGGATGCCGAGGCTGCGGTGCGCTTCCTGGGCCGTGCCGGCGGCGTGCGCGCCAGCGTGCTGCGCATTCCGGGCATCTACGCGCCCGACCGCGCCGGCGGCACGCCGCGCGAACGTCTGGCCCGGGGCACGCCGGTGCTGCGGGCCGAGGACGACGTCTACACCAACCACATCCACGCCGACGACCTCGCGCGCGCGTGCATCGCCGCGCTGTGGCGCGGGCGGGCGCAGCGCGTGGTCAACGTCAACGACGACACGGTGCTGAAGATGGGCGACTACTTCGACCAGGCGGCCGACCTGTACGGCATGGCGCGCCCGCCGCGCGTGGCGGCCGAGGAGGCGCGGGGGCAGCTCTCGCTGATGGTGCTGAGCTTCATGTCCGAGTCGCGCCGGCTGCTGAACACGCGCATGCGGCGCGAACTGCGGCTGGTGCTGCACTACCCGACGGTGGCGGCCGGGCTGCGCTGAGCAAGCTGTTCAGATTCCCTTGGGCTTGCGCAGCGTGCTCATGCGGTCCACGGGCTTGACCGTCAGCGTCTTCACGTCGGCGCCCTGCAGCACCGTCAGCTGCACCTCGGCCTGCGCATCGGCGCGGTCCCAGAGCTTCTTGTAGAAGCCCTCCAGTGTGGTCACCTTGGTGCCGTCGACGGCCAGCACCACGTCGCCAGGCTGCAGGCCGGCCACCGATGCCGGGCTGGCCTTGCTGACGCGCGCAACCTGGACCCGGCCCGATTGCTCCACCGAGTTGACGCCGAGCCAGGGCCGCTTGCTGAGCCGCGTGCTGCCCGTACTGCGCATTTCCGCGAGGATGGGCTTGAGCAGGTCCACCGGCACAAACATGTTGCCGGGCCATTGCCGGCCCGTGCCCAGCGCGTCCATTACGAGCAGGCTACCGATGCCCACCAGTTCGCCCTTCTGGTTGAACAGCGGCGCGCCGGAGTGGTTGGCAATCGGCGGGCTCGTGAACAGCGCCGTGTCGATGAAGTACTCCCAGTAGCCCGAGAACGCACGCTTGGCCACGAGCTGGGTCATGGCCACGTCGCCGCCCTCGCCGCCGATGGCAGTCATAAGCACTGTGCCGGGTTCCAGTTCGGGATGGCTGCCGAGCGGCACCGCCGCCACGCCGCGCAAGGGCAGCAGCGGGCGCAGCAGGCCGAAACCGGTCGCCAGGTCGTAGGCGACCGCCTGTGCCGGCAGCTGCCGGCCGTCCTGCGTCAGGATCTGGATGTGTTCGGCCTCCAGCATCAGGTAGCCGATGGTGAGGATGAGGCCGTCTGCCCCGATCACCACGCCGGAGCCGCGGCGCTGGCGTCCCAGGGTTTCGGCCGAAGGCGCATCTTCGCTGGCCAGCACCTGCACGCCGACCACCGCCGCGTGCGCGCGGCTCATCGCATCGATGGTCTGCTGTATGGGAGAAGGGGTGGCTGCGATGCTGCGCAACGGGCCGAACGCCGGTGCGAGAGCCAGTGCCAGGACGAGGCAGGCGGATCGGATGGTGCGCATGGCAGGCTCCCGGAATGGGGGACGATGCGCACAGGATGCACCTGGAAGTCAACTGCTGCAAGGCCTGTGTCCAGGCCTTGCAGCGCGTGGGGCTCAGCCCTTGAGTTGCAGGTACTGGCCATAGGCGAACACCGAATTCGGCGCGCGCACGGTGGCCTGGCGCGGCCGAGGCTGCACGGCGGCACGGCGGCGGCTGGGTGCGGCCTCGATCTCCACGCCCTTGGCGCGCTGCTCGTCGGCCAGCTGGCGCAGCGAGATGCCTTGCATGTAGTCGAGCATGCAGGCGGACAGGCTGTCCCAGAGGTCGCCGGCCATCTTGGCGTCCGGATCGCTGAGCGCCACGGCGCCTTGCGCATCCTGCGCGGCCTGGTCGTCCACGGCCAGGATGATGTCGGCCACGCTCACGGCGCTGGCCTTGCGTGCCAGCGTGTAGCCGCCGCCCGGGCCGCGGGCACTTTCGACGAGGCCGGAGCGGCGCAGGCGGCTGAACATCTGCTCCAGGTACGACAGCGAGATCTTCTGCCGGGCACCGATGGCCGACAGCGTCACGGGACCGAGGTGTTCTCGCAGGGCGACGTCGATCATCGCGTTCACGGCGAAACGGCTCTTGGTGGTCAATCGCATGGCTGGGCTCCTTGTTGTAGCGGGCTATGGGCGGAAAGATGAAACTCTAAAGGTTGGGACACTTCGCGTATATTCGTATTTGAGACAAAAACTCTTCGAGAAAAGCGATGGAACCTTCTGAGCGGTTGACCCAGCTTTCGGCTGGAGGTTCCATGAACTTCAAGCATTTGCGCTATTTCTGGGTGGTGGCCAAGGCAGGCGGCGTCATGCGCGCCGGCGAGCAACTGCACACCACGCCGCAGACCTTGTCTGGCCAGATCAAGCTGTTCGAGGAATGGATCGGGCACAAGCTGTTCCGCAAGGTCGGCCGCCGGTTGGAGCTGACCGAGCAGGGCCGCATTGCGCTGGACTACGCCGAAGAAATCTTCGCGCTGGGCGCCGAACTGGAGACCTCGGTGCGGCACAAGCGCGGCGAGCGGCGGACGCTGGACTTTCGCGTCGGCGTTGCCGACGCGGTGGCCAAGTCGGTCGTCTACCAGCTGCTGGAGCCGGCGCTGGACGGCGACGAGCCGGTGCGCCTCATTTGCCACGAGGGCAAGTACGAAGACCTGTTGGCCCAACTGGCGCTGCACCGGCTGGACCTGTTGATCGCGGACGAGCGCGTGTCGCCCAAGGTCAGTGTGCGCGCCTTCAACCATTTGCTGGGCCGCAGCCCGATGAGCTTTTTCTGCGCCGACAGCCTGCGCGGGCGGCTGGCAGAGGGCTTTCCGCAGTGCCTGGACGACGCGCCGATGCTGGTGCAAGGCCCCACGGCATCGGTGCGCCGCCAGCTCGATCCCTGGCTGGTGCGGCATCGGTTGCGGCCACGCATCGTCGGTGAGTTCGACGACACCGCGCTCACCAACGCTTTCGGCCGCGAGGGTCGCGGCGTGTTCATGGGGCCGACCGTGCTGGAGGCGCAGATCGCGGCGCAATACCGCGTGGGCGTGTTGGGAAGGACCGAAGAGCTGGTCGAGGAGTTTTTCGCGATCTCTGTGGAGCGGCGCATCAGCCATCCCAGTGTGGCCGCCATCACACGCGCCGCGCGTGCCAAGCTGTTCCATGCATGAAGTGGGCGTGGACTGCTTGGGGGGCGGGTGCTGCGGGATGGAGGAAGTCATCGCCTTGCAGCGTAAGCACATCCATTGGCGCGCTCTGTAGGAGTGGGCGGACAAGCCGCTGTCGGCATGCATGCCGAGCCTGGCGTACCGTCAGGGTTATCCTTGGGCGCTGGCTGTGGGTGCCTCTCTAGAATCTGTTGCAGTGCAACGAGCACCAACCCGAGGAACGCAGTGCAGACCAAGAAGCCCAGCGCCGAGAAGCCGGCCCAGCGTGTGATCAAGAAGTATCCGAACCGTCGCCTGTACGACACGAATACGTCAACCTACATCACGCTGTCGGAAGTCAAGAAGCTGGTCATGGGCAGCGAGCCCCTGGTCGTGCGCGATGCCAAGACCGGCGAGGATCTGACGCGTTCCATCCTGCTGCAGATCATCCTGGAGGAAGAGGCTGGCGGCGCTCCCTTGTTCACCGAACAGGCGCTGGCCAACATCATCCGTTTCTACGGCAACACCATGCAGAGCTTCATCGGGCCCTACCTCGAGAAGAACATGCAGGCCTTTGTCGACATGCAGGCCAAGATGACCGAGCAATCCAAGGGCATGTCGCCCGAGCTGTGGTCGCAGTTCCTGAGCATGCAGTCGCCCATGATGCAGGGCATGATGGGCAACTACGTCGAGCAGTCCAAGAACGTCTTCGTGCAGTTGCAGGAGCAGATGCAGAAGCAGACCGAGCAGTTGCTCGGATCGCTGGTCGTCAAGCGCTGACGCCCGTTGCCGCCATCGCGGCGACAATAGCGCGATGACAGTTGCAGAAGCCCCCACGAAAGCCCCGAAGATCGGCTTCGTCAGCCTTGGATGCCCCAAGGCGTTGACGGACTCCGAACTCATCCTCACGCAGCTGAGCGCCGAGGGCTACCAGACCAGCAAGACCTTCGAAGGTGCCGATCTGGTGATCGTCAACACCTGCGGCTTCATCGACGATGCGGTCAAGGAAAGCCTGGACACCATCGGCGAGGCATTGGCCGACAACGGGCGCGTGATCGTCACTGGCTGCTTGGGCGCCAAGACCGGGCAGGGCGGCGGCAACATGGTGCGGGAGATGCATCCGAGCGTGCTCGCGGTGACCGGGCCGCATGCCACGCAGGAGGTCATGGACGCGGTCCACGCCAACCTGCCCAAGCCGCACGATCCCTTCGTGGACCTGGTGCCGGCCCAAGGTGTCAAGCTCACGCCCAAGCACTACGCCTACCTCAAGATCAGCGAGGGCTGCAACCACCGCTGCACCTTCTGCATCATCCCGTCGATGCGCGGCGACCTGGTGTCGCGGCCGGTGGGTGACGTGCTCAAGGAGGCGCGGGCGCTGTTCGAGGGCGGCGTCAAGGAACTGTTGGTCATCAGCCAGGACACCTCGGCCTACGGCGTGGACCTCAAGTACCGCACCGGCTTCTGGGACGGCAAGCCGGTCAAGACGCGCATGCTCGAGCTCGTGCAGGCGCTGGGCGAGCTGGCCGAGCCGCATGGCGCCTGGGTGCGGCTGCACTACGTGTACCCCTATCCCAGCGTCGACGACATCCTGCCGTTGATGGCCTCCGGCCGTGTTCTGCCGTACCTGGATGTGCCACTGCAACACAGCCACCCCGATGTGCTGCGCCGCATGAAGCGCCCGGCCAGCGGCGAGAAAAACCTGGAGCGGATCCAGCGCTGGCGCGAGATCTGCCCCGAGTTGGTGATCCGCAGCACCTTCATCGCCGGCTTCCCGGGCGAGACCGAAGAGGAGTTCGCGCACCTGCTCGACTTCATGCGCGAAGCGCAGATCGACCGCGCCGGCTGCTTCGCCTACAGCCCGGTCGAGGGCGCGACGGCCAACACCATCGCGCCGATGCTGCCATTGGAGCTGCGTGAGGAGCGCCGTGCGCGTTTCATGGCGGTTGCCGAAGAGGTCTCGGCCGCGCGACTGCGTCGGCGCATCGGCGCCAACATGCAGGTGCTGGTGGATTCGGCGCTGGGTCTGGGGCGCAAGGGCGGCAAGGGCCGTAGCTATGCGGATGCGCCCGAGATCGATGGTGTGGTGCACCTGTTGCCGCCCGAGAAGATCAGCAAGACGCTCAAGGTGGGTGAGTTCACGCGTGCCCGTGTTGTCGGCACGCAGGGCCACGACCTCGTGGCGGTGCCGGTTTGATGGCAGCAACAAAAAAGCCGCTGATGGTTCAGCGGCTTTGTTGCGTTTTTTCTGACCTGAACCGATCGATTTGCCAATCGATGGCTGGTGCCCAGGAAGGGACTCGAACCCCCACGATGTTACTCGCTAGTACCTGAAACTAGTGCGTCTACCAATTCCGCCACCTGGGCATTTCAGGAAGTCTTCGATTATAGCAAGATTTTTGCGTCGATTTCCGATGCCTTGCTGCTGCGCTGGCCAAAATCGCACGGTCGTAGCCCGCAAGGGTATGGTCTTGTGCCGTTCTGCATGCGCGACTGCTGTCGCGCAGGCAACAAAAAAGCCGCTGATGACTCAGCGGCTTCGTTGTGTTCTTTCTGATGTGTTCCAATCGATGATTGGTGCCCAGGAAGGGACTCGAACCCCCACGATGTTACTCGCTAGTACCTGAAACTAGTGCGTCTACCAATTCCGCCACCTGGGCATTTCAGGAAAGAAAGCGATCATATCATCAAAAATTCAAACTACACAACCAGCCTTCTCGAAGAAGTGGAGGGCACGGTCCAGGGACACCGCGACGGCCACGGTTTCGTGCAGCGCGACGATGGCCAATCGGACATCTACCTGCCTTCGAACGAAATGCGCGCGGTGCTGCACAAGGACCGTGTCAAGGCACGCGTTGTGCGCTACGACCGCAAGGGGCGGCCCGAGGGGCGCGTCGTCGAGATCGTGGAGCGGCCGCCGCAGCCCATCATCGGCCGCCTGCTGCAGGAGAGCGGCGTCTGGCTCGTGGCGCCTGAAGACAAACGCTACGGCCAGGACATCCTGATCCCCAAGGGCGCGACCGGCACGGCCAAGCCGGGCCAGGTCGTCGTGGTCGAGCTGACCGAGCCGCCGGCGCTGTACGGCCAGCCGGTCGGCCGCGTCAAGGAGGTGCTGGGCGAGGTCGACGACCCCGGCATGGAGATCGAGATCGCGGTGCGCAAGTACGACGTGCCGCACGTGTTCTCGGACGCCTGCATCGCGCTGGCGCGCACGCTGCCCGACAAGGTGCGGCCGCAGGACAAGCGCCAGCGCGTCGACCTGACCGATGTGCCGCTGGTGACCATCGATGGTGAGGATGCGCGCGACTTCGACGACGCTGTCTACTGCGAGCCCACCAAGGTGGGCCGCAGCAAGGGCTGGCGCCTGCTGGTCGCGATTGCCGATGTGAGCCATTACGTGGAAACCGGCTCGGCCATCGACGTCGATGCCTACGAGCGCGCCACCAGCGTGTACTTCCCGCGCCGCGTGATCCCCATGCTGCCCGAGAAGTTGTCCAACGGCCTGTGTTCGCTGAACCCCGAGGTCGAGCGGCTGTGCATGGTCTGCGACATGCTCGTCAACTCCAAGGGCGAGGTGCACGCGTACCAGTTCTACCCGGCCGTGATGTTCAGCCACGCCCGTTTCACCTACACCGAGGTGGCCGCCATCCTGGCCAACACGCGCGGCCCCGAGGCAGTGCGCCGGCGCGCGCTGGTGCCGCAGCTGGAGCACCTGCACGATGTCTACCGTGCCTTGCTGGGCGCGCGCGGCAAACGCGGTGCCGTCGACTTCGATACCGTGGAGACGCAGATCGTCTGCGACGAGAACGGCCGCATCGAGCGCATCGTGCCGCGCACGCGCAACGACGCGCACCGCCTGATCGAGGAGGCCATGCTGGCCGCCAACGTCTGCAGCGCCGACTTCATCGCGCAGAACAAGCGCCCGGGCCTGTACCGCGTGCACGAAGGCCCCACGCCCGAGAAGAAGGAAACGCTGCGCAACTACCTCAAGGCCGTCGGCGTCGCGCAGACGGTCAGCGACGATCCCAAGCCATCGGAGTTCCAGGCCATCGCCGAGGCCACCAAGGACCGGCCGGACGCGCAGCAGATCCACACCATGCTGCTGCGCTCCATGCAGCAGGCCATCTACACGCCCACCAACAGCGGCCACTTCGGGCTGGCCTACGAGGCCTACACGCACTTCACGAGCCCGATCCGGCGCTATCCGGACTTGCTGGTCCACCGCGTGATCAAGTCCATCCTCACGCGCAGCCGCTACCAGCTGCCGGCCCTGCCGACGCCCGGCGAGGCCCATGCCAAGCTGGCCAAGCGCCTGCAGAAGAACCAGGCCGCGCGCCTGGGCGACAAGGTGGCCGAGCCCGACGTGCGTCCGCGCAAGGTCAGCGCCGAAGTGCAGGCCTGGGAGGCGGCGGGCCTGCACTGCAGCGCCAACGAGCGGCGTGCCGACGAGGCCAGCCGCGATGTCGAGGCCTGGCTCAAATGCAAGTACATGCGCGAGCACCTCGGCGAGGAGTACAGCGGCGTGGTCACGGCGGCCACGAGCTTCGGCATCTTCGTCACGCTGGATGCAATGTATGTGGAGGGACTGGTCCACATCACCGAGCTGGGCGGCGAGTACTTCAAGTTCGACGAGGCCCGCCAGGAGCTGCGCGGCGAGCGCACCGGCATCCGCTATGCCGTGGGCACGCGGGTCCAGGTGCAGGTCAGCCGGGTGGACCTGGACGGCCGCAAGATCGACTTCCGGCTGATCCGCGAAGGCGAGGATCTCGCCGTACGCGGCCCGCGAGACAAGGGTGCACCGCGCGAAGGCCGCGAAGCGGGCCGCAAGGAAGGCCAGCAACGGCGCGAGGACAGGAGCTCGGGGTTGGCCCAGACACTCAAGGCCGCTGGCAAGAAGGCCGCAGCAAAGAACAAGGGACGCAGCCGGCGCTGAACCCGGCGTGTCCTGTACGACGAACGCAAAACTAGGAGATGGCAATGCAATCGAATGAAAAAGTGGCAATCGTGACCGGTGCGGGCACGGGCATCGGCAAGGCGGCGGCGCTGGCGTTGGCCGGTGGCGGCTGGCGCGTGGTGCTGGCCGGGCGCCGGCCTGAGCCACTGGAAGAGGTCAAGGCGGCCGTGGGCACCGGTGCCCTGGTCGTTCCGACCAATGTGGCCGACGCGGCTTCGGTGGGTGCGCTGTTCGACGCCGCGGTGAAAGCCCATGGCCGGGTGGACCTGCTGTTCAACAACGCAGGCGTCAACGCGCCGGGCGTTCCATTGGAAGACCTGACGCTGGAGCAGTGGCAGAACGTGGTCGACATCAACCTCACCGGCATGTTCCTGTGCATCCAGCAGGCGTTCCGCGTCATGAAGTCGCAGACGCCGCGGGGCGGCCGCATCATCAACAACGGCTCGATCTCGGCCACCACGCCGCGGCCGAACTCGATTGCCTACACCTCCACCAAGCATGCCGTCAAAGGCATGACCAAGGCGGCTTCGCTGGACGGGCGCAAGTACGACATCGCGGTCGGCCAGGTGGACGTGGGCAATGCCGGGACCGAGATGGCCATGCGCATGGCCAAGGGCGTACCGCAGGCCAATGGCGAGATCGCGGTGGAGCCACTGATGGACGTCAACATCGTCGGCCAGTCGGTGCTCTACATGGCCAACCTGCCGCTGGAGGCCAACGTGATGTTCCACACCGTCATGGCGACCAAGATGCCGTTCGCCGGCCGCGGCTGAAACTCAGGCCGCAGCGCGGGCCAGCGCCGATGCCGTGAGGGCCTGGTCAGCGGGCCAGGCATCGGCCAGCGCGCCATGCTGGAACACGGCGTGGCAGGCGGCCTCCCACGCGGGGGCGCCTGCAGCCAGCCGCGCGGCCACGAAGCCTGCGAGCACGTCGCCCGTCCCTGCGGTGGCAAGCCGTGCGTTGCCCGTCGGATTGATGGCCGGCGTGCGGCCCGGCGCGGTGACCACCGTGCCAGAACCCTTGAGCACCGCCACGACGCCGAAGCGCTCGGCCAGCGCCTGTGCGGCCGCCAGTCGGTCGGCCTGCACAGCGGCGGTGTTGCTTTCCAAAAGCCGTGCGGCTTCGAGCGGGTGCGGCGTCAGCACCGTGGGCTGCCGGCGCTGGCGCAGCAGGTCCTGCAGATGGATGTCCGCGGCCACCGCGTTGAGGGCGTCCGCGTCGAGCACCAGCTGCGCCGCCTCGGCCAGCACCTGCGGCAGCCAGGCCGCCACCTGCGGCCCGCCGCCACAGCCGCAGGCAATGGCCAGCCGGGCCAGCGGCAGGTCCGCAGGGGCGCGCCACATGAGTTCCGGGGCATCGGTGGCCAGGTCGGACGCGGAGGCGTCCAGCGCCGCGATGTAGACGCGTCCCGCGCCCGCATGCAGTGCGGCCGAGCCGGCCAGCACGGCGGCGCCGCGCATGCCGGGCGCACCGCCGAGCACGGCCACATCGCCGTAGCTGCCCTTGTGGCTGGCGTGCGCGCGCAACCGCATGGGCGGTGGTCCGGCCAGCACCGCATCGGCTGGAGCGGTGTCGCCGTCCTGCAATGCATCGAACCAGACCTGGCCCGCCAGGTCACGGCCCGTGCCGGTGAACAGCCCGGGCTTGAGCGTCAGCAGGCTCAAGGTGTACCGTGCCCGCACCGCGGGCCCGGTCGCCTGGCCGGTGTCTGCGGCCAGGCCGGTCGGCAGGTCGATGGCCAGCACTGGCGCGGCGCTGGCATTGAGCGCGGCGACGCAGGCGGCCATATCGCCCGTGGCCGGCCGCGTGCTGCCCAGGCCCAGCAGTGCGTCGATGGCGAGGTCGTCCGGTTGCAGCTCTGGCGTGGCGTGGGTGAACGGCACACCGGCAGCGCGTGCGCGTTGCAGGGATGCCGCGGCATCGGGCGCGAGCCGGCGTTCGTCGCCAAACCATTGCACGCATGGCTGCTTGCCCCAGCGCTGCAGGTGCATGGCGGCCTCCAGCCCGTCGCCACCGTTGTTGCCGGGGCCGCAGGCGATCCAGACCTGGCGTGCATGGGGCGCCACTGCCTGCGCCAGCCTGGCCACCGCCAAGCCGGCGCGCTGCATCAGCACGTGTGGTCCGGCTGCCGCGGTCGCGCGGGCCTCGAGTTGCCGGGTGGCACTGCTGCCATGCAGGGGCCAGGCGCGGTCGAACGTGATGGGGCGCATGCCGCGCATTGTGCGGCGCGCCGCGCGGTCAGCTGCGTCGTCAGCGGCGCAGGCGCCCGATGCCCAGGCCTTCGGTGTCGACGGCGGGTGTGCGGCCCGCGATCTGGTCGGCCAGAACGCGCGCACTGCCGCAGCTCAGCGCCCAGCCGCTGGAGCCGTGGCCCAGGTTCAGCCACACGCCTGGAATGCCGCTGGCGCCCAGCACCGGCGGGCCGTCCGGCAACATCGGCCGGGCGCCTTTCCAGACCTGTACGCCAGCCTGCATCCTGGCGGCTCCCGGGAACCAGTCGTGCAGCACCTTGTAGAGGGTCTGGACCGAGGCTTCCCGGTGCCGGTCCGGCGCGCCGCCGATCTCGGCGCTGCCGGCCACACGCACGCGCTGGCCGAGCCGCGAGATGGCCACTTTGTAACGCTCGTCCATCACCGCGCTGCGCGGTGCGTTGAGTGGCTCGCGGATGGCGGCCGTGATCGAGTAGCCATACACCGCGGCCAGTGGCAGGCGCAGGCCCAGCGGCCGCAGCAACTGCGCGGAGCCGAGGCCGGCGCAGCAGACCAGCGCATCGAAGCTGCGCGCCGAACCGTCCGCCAGACGCAGCGTCACGGGTGGCCCGGCCTCGACGCGGGCAATGGCGGTGCCGAACTGGAAATCGACGCCCAAACGCTGCGCCTCGGCCTTCAGCAGCATGCAGAACTGCCGGCAGTTGCCGACTTCGTCATCGGGCAGCTGGATCGCGCCGTGGAAGTCGACGTCCGGATTCAGTGCGGGCTCGACCTGGCGCGCCGCCGCCGCATCCAGCCGCGCGAAGCGCACACCGGCGTCCTGCAGCACCTGCAGGCCAGGTTCGACCAGGCGGGCGTCCTGTTCGGAGCGCAGCAGCACCATGTAGCCGTCGCTGCGGTCGTAGGCCAGGTGCAGGTCCTGCGTCAGGGCGTGCAGCCGGTCGCGGCTGTAGAACGCCAGCCGTTGCAGGCGGGCGCGGTTCGCCAGGTAGGTTTCGAGCTTGCAGGCGCGGAGCCAGCGCGCCATCCAGGCAAGGTCGCGCATGGCCATTGGCCATCCCAGTTTGATCGGCGCATGGCGCTTGAGCAGGTAGCGCGCCACCTTGCCGGGCATGCCGGGCGCCGCCCAGGGTGTCACGTACCCGGGCGCCACCACGCCGGCGTTGGCGAAGCTGGTTTCGGCCGCGGCCGCGGCGTGGCGTTCGAAGACCGTGACCTGGTGGCCGTCCGCGGCCAGCTCGTAGGCCGTGGTGATGCCGACGACGCCGGCACCGATGATGGCAATGTGCATGGGGGAGGGGCGCCGGTCGGGTGGCGCCCGTGATGTGCTAGACTCTTTGGGTTTTGCGAAGTGGTCCGGCCTGCCGGCGCCGCGCGAGAAGTTGAAGCCGACAAGCTTCGAGACTTTGAAATCGCAAGACAAATCGCAAACCTGCCCACTACAAGGTGTTGCGCCTTCCTCTATAGCCCGTTCAGCACGGGGCAGGCAAGGCGCAAAACGGGCGGGATTTTAGACCCAACCTTCGGAGTTACTGTATGTCCGTCACCATGCGCGAAATGCTGGAAGCCGGTGTCCATTTCGGCCACCAAACCCGCTTCTGGAACCCCAAGATGGCCCCGTTCATCTTCGGCCATCGCAACAAGATCCACATCATCAACCTGGAAAAATCGCTGCCGATGTTCCAGGACGCGGCCAAGTTCGCCAAGCAGCTGACGGCCAACCGCGGCACCATCCTGATGGTTGCCACCAAGCGCCAGGCCCGCGAGATCGTGGCCGAAGAAGCCCGCCGCGCCGGCGTGCCCTTCGTCGACCAGCGTTGGCTGGGCGGCATGCTGACGAACTTCAAGACCGTCAAGACCTCGCTCAAGCGCCTGAAGGACATGAAGGCCCAGCAAGAAGGCGGCCTCGACAGCATGAGCAAGAAGGAACAGCTCATGTTCGCCCGCGAGATGGCCAAGCTGGAGAAGGACATCGGCGGCATCCAGGAAATGGGTGCGCTGCCCGACGCGATCTTCGTGATCGACGTGGGCTTCCACAAGATCGCCGTGGCCGAGGCCAAGAAGCTGGGCATTCCGCTGATCGGCGTGGTCGACACCAACCACTCGCCCCAGGGCATCGACTACGTGATCCCCGGCAACGATGACTCGGCCAAGGCCGTGGCGCTGTATGCCCGTGGCATCGCCGATGCGATCATCGAAGGCCGCAACAGCGCTGGCGCCGAAGTGGTCAAGGCCGTGGCCGGTGAGAGCGACGACGAATTCGTCGAGGTCAACGAGGCCGCCTGAGCCCGACCCGCGCGCGGCATCCCGCGCGATCAAAGTGGGGCTGCATGGCCCCCTTTTTTTTAGTTTCTTGAATTCGAGATGGAGATCTGAACATGGCTGCTATCACCGCAAGCATGGTTGCTGAACTGCGCGGCAAGACCGACGCACCGATGATGGAATGCAAGAAGGCGCTGACCGAAGCCGGCGGCGACATGGCCAAGGCCGAAGAGCTGTTGCGCGTCAAGCTGGGCAGCAAGGCCGGCAAGGCCGCTTCGCGCGTGACCGCCGAAGGCGTGGTCGCCAGCGCGATCCAGGGCAATGTCGGCGCGCTGATCGAAGTGAACTGCGAAACCGACTTCGTGACCAAGAACGACAGCTTCCTGGCGCTGACGCAGGCCGCTGCCAACCTGATCGCCCAGCATAACCCCGCGGACATCGCGGCCCTGGGTGCGCTGGCCTACGAGCAGGACGGCTTCGGCCCCACGCTGGAAGACGTGCGCAAGGGCCTGATCGGCAAGATCGGCGAGAACATGAGCTTCCGCCGCTTCAAGCGCTACGCCGATGGCGGCAAGATCGCCGGCTACCTGCACGGCACGCGCATTGGCGTGCTGGTCGAGTACGAAGGCAACGAGGCAGCCGCCAAGGATGTCGCCATGCACGTGGCCGCCATGAAGCCAGTGTCGTTGTCGTCGGCCGAAGTGCCGGCCGAACTGGTCGAGAAGGAGCGTTCCGTCGCCGCGGCCAAGGCCGAGGAAGACAAGAAGGCCGCCGAAGCTGCCGGCAAGCCCGTGCAGTCCGCCGACATCGTGGCCAAGCGCATCGAAGGCGGCGTGCAGAAATTCCTGAAGGAAGTCTCGCTGTACAACCAGCCCTTCGTGAAGAACGACAAGCAGACCGTCGAGCAAATGCTCAAGGCCGGCGAGACGCAGGTCAAGTCGTTCACGCTGTACGTGGTCGGCGAAGGCATCGAGAAGAAGGTCGACGACTTCGCAGCCGAAGTGGCGGCGCAGGTCGCTGCGGCCAAGACCGGCGCCTGATGGCGCCATGCGGGTCCGGCGGCGGCTGAACTGTCGTCGGCCCGCGCTACCATTGCCCCCCATTTGCACCACCTGAAGGAATTGCCCATGCCCGATCTCGCGCCAGCCCACAAGCGCATCTTGTTGAAGCTGTCGGGAGAGGCCCTCATGGGTGACGATGCCTTCGGCATCAACCGTGCCACCATCGTGCGCATGGTCGAGGAGATCGCCGAGATCACGCGCCTGGGCGTCCAGGTGGCCGTGGTGATCGGCGGGGGGAACATCTTCCGCGGCGTGGCGGGCGGTTCGGTCGGCATGGACCGCGCCACGGCCGACTACATGGGCATGCTGGCCACGGTCATGAATTCGCTGGCCCTGGCCGACACCATGGACAAGGCCGGCCTCATCGCTCGCGTGATGTCGGCCATCGCCATCGAGCAGGTGGTCGAGCCCTATGTGCGCCCCAAGGCCTTGCAGTACCTCGAAGAGGGCAAGGTCGTGATCTTCGCTGCAGGCACCGGAAACCCGTTCTTCACCACCGATACGGCGGCAGCGCTGCGCGGCGCCGAGATCGGTGCCGAGCTGGTACTCAAGGCGACCAAGGTGGACGGCGTGTACACCGCGGATCCGAAGAAGGACCCGACGGCCACGCGCTACAGCAGGATTTCGTTCGACGAGGCGATCTCGCAGAATCTGGGAATCATGGACGCCACCGCGTTCGCGCTGTGCCGCGACCAGAAACTGCCGATCAAGGTGTTCTCGATCTTCAAGCATGGCGCGCTCAAGCGTGTGGTGCTGGGCGAGGACGAGGGCACCCTGGTCTACGCCTGAGGTTGGCAGGGCGGCGCGGTGCGCCGCCGGCCAGACCCGCAAGAAGCCGGAGAGAGCATGACGATTGCAGACATCAAGAGCGCGGCCGACAGCCGCATGGACCAGTCCCTGGCCTCGCTGAAGAACGCGCTGGCGCGCGTGCGCACGGGCCGCGCCAACCCGGCGCTGCTGGACGTGGTGCAGGTCGACTACTACGGCTCCATGGTGCCGATCAGCCAGGTGGCCAACGTGTCGCTGCTGGACGCGCGCACCATCAGCGTGCAGCCCTGGGAAAAGGGCATGGGCGCCAAGATCGAGAAGGCCATCCGTGAGAGCGACCTGGGTCTGAACCCCGCGTCCATGGGCGAGCTGATCCGCGTGCCGATGCCCATGATGACCGAGGAGCGCCGCAAGGAGCTGACCAAGGTCGTGCGCGGCGAAGGCGAGAACGCCAAGGTCGCGATCCGCAACCTGCGCCGCGATGCCAACGAAGCGGTCAAGAAGCTGGTCAAGGACAAGCTGGCCTCCGAGGACGAACAAAAGCGCGCCGAGGCCGACATCCAGAAGGTCACCGACAAGCACATCGCCGAGGTCGAGCACATCGTTGCGGCCAAGGAACAGGATCTCCTGGCGGTCTGATGCGCATGCTGCGTCGCCGTCAACAGGGAATGCGCGCGTGAGCGCAGCGCAGCGCCACGCCGAGCCAGCGCGCTCGCGCTGGGTGGAACGGGCCGCAGGCCGAAGGGTGCACCAGTGAGCGTCGTGCCGCACCACATCGCCATCGTCATGGACGGCAACGGCCGTTGGGCGACCCGCCGTTTCCTGCCGCGCGTGGCCGGTCACCGCCAGGGCGTCGAATCCCTGCGCCGTTGCGTGCAGGCCTGCCTCGACCGCGGCGTGCGCGTGCTGACCGTGTTCGCGTTCTCGTCCGAGAACTGGGACCGGCCGCAGGACGAAGTGTCCGGCCTGATGTCGCTGATGGTCAGCGTGCTGTCCAAGGAAGTGAAACCGCTCAAGGCCAATGGGGTGCAGCTGCGTTTCGTCGGCGCGCTGCACGCGCTGTCGGACAAGGTGCGAGCCGGCCTGGAGCAGGCCGAACGCGAGACCGTGGGCAACCAGCGCCTGGTGCTGAACATCTGCTTCAACTACGGTGGCCGCTGGGACATCGCGCAAGCGGCGCAGCGGCTGGCCGCCGCCGGGCAGCCGATCACCGAGGCCAGCCTGAGCGGTGCCATGGCATTGGCCCATGTGCCCGACCCGGATCTCGTCATCCGCACGGGCGGCGAGTTCCGCATCAGCAATTTCCTGCTGTGGCAGTCGGCCTATTCGGAGTTCGTGTTCAGCGACAAGCTGTGGCCCGAGTTCGATCCCGCGGCACTGGACGAAGCCATTGGGGCCTATGGCCGGCGCGAGCGCCGCTTCGGGAAGACTTCCGAGCAAGTCGTCGCCAACCAGGCCGCCTGAGCCTGCGCCATGCTGCGCACGCGCATCATCACCGCCCTGGTCCTGCTGGCCGTTCTGCTGCCGGCGCTGTTCTACGCCAACCCCACGCCGTTCGGGATCGTCGCCCTCGTGCTGATCGCTGCGGCGGCTTGGGAGTGGGGCCGACTCAACCAGGTGGGCCAGGCGGGCGCCTGCGTGCTGGCGCTGGCGGCAGCCAGCCTGTGCGCTGCGATGTGGCAGGCGGGCTGGCTGGTCAGGCCTTCGCTCACGCTGTGGGCCTTGGCTGGCGGTGCCTGGGTTCTGGTGGCGGTGCTGCTGATCCGTGGCGGCGTGCCCGGCTGGGCGCCGATTCCACGCTGGTTGCGCATCGTCGGCGGCCTGCTGGCGCTGTGTCTGGCCTGGCTGGCGGTGGTGCAGGCGCGTGTGATCGGCATCGGTTTCCTGCTGTCGGTGCTCACGCTGGTCTGGATGGCCGACATCGGCGCCTATGCCGCAGGCCGCAGTTTCGGGCGCCGCAAGCTGGCGCCGGCCATCAGTCCTGGCAAGAGCTGGGAGGGCGTCTACGGCGGAGCCGTCGGCGTGCTGCTGCTGGCGGCGGGCTGGGTCCTCGTGGATGGGCCATCGGGCAACAACCTGTTCAGCCGGCTCTGGGTCGGCATGCCCTGGTTGACACCCCTGGCCGTTCTGTTCCTGTGCGCCATGAGCGTGGTCGGTGACCTGGTCGAGTCGTTGATCAAGCGCAGCGCCGGCGTCAAGGACAGCAGCAAGCTGCTGCCGGGCCATGGCGGTGTGCTCGACCGCGTCGATGCACTGCTGCCGACCCTGCCCCTGGCGATGATGTTGTATTGCGTCGTGGCATGAAGCAGCGGTTGAGCATTCTGGGCTCCACGGGTTCCGTGGGCGCCAACACGCTGGACGTGGTGGCCCGCCATCCGGACCGTTTCGAGGTGCTGGCGCTGACCGCAGCGACCCAGGTCGACGCGATGCTGCAGCAGTGCGCGCAGTTCCGGCCGCGCTTTGCCGTGATGGCCGATGCCGATGCGGCGCGCAGGCTGCGCGAGCGCATCCATGCCGAGGGCCTGCCGGTCGAGGTGATGGCCGGTGCCGATGCCATTGCCCAGGTTGCCGCACATCCCGACGTGCACGCCGTGATGGCCGCCATCGTCGGCGCCGCCGGCCTGGCGCCTTGCCTCGCGGCGGCGCGTGCCGGCAAGCGCCTGCTGCTGGCCAACAAGGAAGCGCTGGTCGTGGGCGGCCAGGTGTTCCTGGACGCTGTGCAGGCCGGCGGTGCGCTGCTGCTGCCGATCGACAGCGAGCACTCGGCCGTGTTCCAGTCGCTGCCCGAAGATCCCGCCACCTGGAGCCGGCGCATCGAGAAGATCATGCTGACCTCGTCGGGCGGGCCGTTCCGCACGCGCGATCCGGCCACGCTGCGCGACGTGACGCCCGAGCAGGCCTGCGCGCACCCGAACTTCGCCATGGGCCGCAAGATCTCGGTCGATTCGGCCACCATGATGAACAAGGGGCTGGAGGTCATCGAGGCCAAGTACCTTTTCGGCGTGACGCCGGAACAGATCGAGGTCGTGATCCACCCGCAGCAGATCATCCACTCGATGGTGCAGTTCCACGACGCCTCGGTCATGGCCCAGCTGGGCACGCCCGACATGCGCGTGCCGATCGCGTACGGCCTGTCCTGGCCAGAGCGCATTGAGAGCGGCACCCCGCGGCTGGACTTCGCGCGCATCGCGGCCATGACCTTCGAGGTGCCCGACCTCGCGCGGTTTCCGTGCCTGGCGCTGGCCTGGGCGGCGCTGCGCGCGCCGTCAGGCACCTGTGCGGTCCTGAATGCGGCCAACGAAGTGGCGGTGGCGGCGTTCCTGGACCGCCGCATCAGCTTCGACCAGATCCACCAGCTGAACCATGCAACTTTGGAGGGCGTGACCCCCTCCAACCCCGGGTCGCTGGCAGACCTGCTGGCGCTCGATGCGCTGGCGCGCGAACACGCGCACCGGCACATTGCCCGGCTTTGAAAGGATCCCCATGCTGACCGTCGTGGCGTTCGTCGTCGCCCTGGGCCTGTTGATCGCGGTCCACGAGTACGGCCACTACCGCGTGGCGGTGGCCTGCGGCGTCAAGGTCGAGCGCTTTGCGATCGGCTTCGGCAAGGTGCTGTTGCGCTGGCAGCCGAAGGGATCGCCGACCGAGTTCGTCATCGGCGCGTTCCCGCTGGGTGGCTACGTCAAGATGCTGGACGAGCGCGAGGGGGCGGTCGATCCCGCCGAGCGCCACCGCGCGTTCAACACCCAGACCGTGGGCAAGCGGGCCGCCATCGTTGCCGCAGGGCCGGCAGCCAACCTGTTGCTGGCCGTGCTGCTGTATGCGCTGGTGAACTGGAGCGGCGTGCAGGAGCCCCAGGCCGTGCTTGCCAGCCCGGTGCCGGCCTCCATCGCCGAGCAGGCGGGCGTGCGCGGCGGTGAACGTGTGGTGCGTGGTGCCTGGGATGGCGAAAAGCTGCAGCCGCTGCGTTCGTTCGAGGAACTGCGTTGGCTGCTGACGCGCGGAGCGCTGGACGGGCACGACGTCCGGCTCGAGCTGGATGCGCAGGGGGCAACGCGCGAGCTGGTGCTGCCGCTGGCGCAGATGGGCGTGCGCGAGGCGGACGCGCAGCTGTTCCGGCGCATCGGCATCGCCTCGCCGTGGACCCAGCCCGTCATCGGCGAGGTCGTTCCGAACGGCGCCGCCGCGCATGCCGGCCTGCAGAGCGGCGACGTGGTGTTGGCCATCGGCAGCACGCCCATCGTCGACGGCCCCCAGTTGCGCGAGACCATCCGCGCATCTGTGCGTGGCGAAGAGCCGCTCACGCAGCGCTGGCGGATCGAACGCGCAGGCCAGCGCCAGGACATCGAGGTGACGCCGCAGGCGCTGCGCGAGGGCGATGCCTGGATCGGCCGCGTCGGCGCCATGGTCGGTGCACCGCCGGCCATGGTCACGGTGCGCCATGGCCCGCTGGATGGGCTGTGGAAAGGTGCCGTGCGGACCTGGGAGGTTTCCGCGCTCACGCTGCGCATGATGGGCCGCATGGTGATCGGCGAAGCCTCGCTCAAGAACCTGAGCGGGCCGCTGACGATTGCCGACTACGCAGGCAAGTCGGCCAGCCTCGGACTCACCCAATACCTCGTGTTCCTGGCCCTGATCAGTGTGAGCCTGGGCGTGCTCAACCTGCTGCCTCTACCGGTCCTCGATGGGGGGCACCTGATGTATTATCTTTGGGAGGCCGTGACCGGCAAAGGCGTGTCGGACGCTTGGATGGAACGCATGCAGCGCACCGGGGTCGCCTTGCTCCTCGTGATGATGTCCATCGCCTTGTTCAACGACGTGACACGAATCTTCGGCTGACCCGGCATCGCGGTCGGCCGCACGGCCCGGCCAGCGCCGTCGGCTCTCTTTCTTATCCATGAAACATTCCATGCATCGCTTTCGCACGCGCGCACTGACCACGGCCTTGGGCCTGTTGTTGGTGGCCAACCAGGCCTGGGCGGTCGACCCGTTCAAGGTGCGTGACATCCGTATCGAAGGCTTGCAACGCGTGGAGCCCGGCACCGTGTTCGCTTCGTTGCCGCTGCGGGTGGGCGACACCTATTCGGACGAGATGGGGGCTTCGGCGATCCGCGCCCTGTTCGGGCTGGGCCTGTTCACCGACATCCGGATCGAGGTCAGCGGCGACGTGCTCGTGGTGGTGGTCGAGGAGCGCCCCACGGTGGCCGACGTCACCTTCGCCGGCACCAAGGAATTCGAGCAGGACGCCTTGAAGAAGGCGCTGCGCGACATCGGCCTGACCGAAGGCCGCCCGTTCGACAAGGCGCTGGCCGACCGTGCCGAGCAGGAACTCAAGCGGCAATACATCAACCGCAGCCTGTATGGCGCGCAGGTCGTCACCACGGTCACGCCGATCGAACGCAACCGCGTGAACCTGACCTTCACCGTGACCGAGGGTGAGCCGGCCAAGATCAAGGAAATCCGTATCGTTGGCAACAAGGCCTTCAGCGAGTCCACGCTGCGCGGCCTGTTCGAATTGGACACCGGCGGCTGGCTCAGCTGGTACACCAAGTCCGACCGTTACTCGCGCGCCAAGCTCAATGCCGACATCGAGACGCTGCGCTCGTACTACCTGTCGCGCGGCTACCTGGAATTCCAGGTCGAGTCGACCCAGGTGGCGATCTCGCCCGACAAGGAAGACATCGCCATCGTGCTGAACATCACCGAGGGCGAGCGCTACGTGGTGTCCAGCGTGAAGCTCGAGGGCAACTACCTGGGCCGCGACGACGAGTTCAAGTCCTTGATCACGATCCGCCCCGGCGAAGCCTACAACGCCGACCGCGTGGCCGAGACCACCAAGGCGTTCCGCGACAACTTCGGCAACTACGGCTTCGCGTTCGCCAATGTGGAGGCGCGGCCCGACATCGATCGCACCAACAACAGCGTGGCGCTGCTGCTGACGGCCGAGCCATCGCGGCGCGCATACGTGCGCCGCGTCAACGTGGTCGGCAACACGCGCACGCGCGACGAAGTCATCCGCCGCGAGTTCCGCCAGTTCGAATCGTCCTGGTACGACGGCAACAAGATCCGCCTGTCGCGCGACCGTGTGGACCGGCTCGGCTATTTCACCGAAGTCAACATGGAGACGCTGGAAGTGCCCGGCGTGCCCGACCAGGTCGACCTGCAGGTCACCGTGGCCGAGAAGCCCACCGGCAGCCTGCAGCTGGGGGCGGGCTTCTCCAGCGCGGAAAAGCTGGCGCTCTCGTTCGGCATCAAGCAGGAGAACGCATTCGGTTCCGGCAACTACCTGGGCCTGGACATCAACACCAGCAAGTACAACCGCGCCATCGTGCTGAACACGGTCGACCCGTACTTCACGACCGATGGGGTGTCGCTGTCCATGGACCTGTTCCACCGCAACTCGCGGCCCTACAACGACCAGGGCGGCAACTACCAGCTCGAAACCACGGGCGCGGGCCTGCGTTTCGGCGTGCCGTTCAGCGAGGTCGACACGGTGTACTTCGGCGGCACGGTGGAGCGCACGACCATCAAGCCGGGCACCAATATCCCGGCCGCCTACCTGGCCTACGCCGACAAGTTCGGCTACACCAGTTACTCGTTCCCGCTGTCCGTGGGCTGGGCGCGTGACAGCCGTGACAGCACGCTGGTGCCGACCACCGGCACCTTGAACAAGGTCAATGCCGAGATCGGCCTGTTCGGTGACACGCGCTACGTGCGCAGCAGCTACCAATACCAGCAGTTCATCGCCTTGAACAAGCAGTACACGCTGGCATTCAACGGCGAGCTCGGCTACGGCAAGGGCTTGTCGGGGCGGGCGTTCCCGGTGTTCAAGAACTTCTATTCCGGCGGCCTGGGATCGGTGCGTGGCTTCGAGCAGGGCACGCTGGGCCCGCGCGACGTGACCGGTTCCGTCATCGGCGGCAGCAAGAAGGTCACGCTGAACGCCGAGATCCTGACGCCGTTCCCCGGTGCCGGCAACGACCGCACGCTGCGCATGTATGGCTTCGTCGACGTCGGCAACGTGTACGGCGAGGACGAAAAATTCGAACTCAGCGACATGCGCGCTTCCGTAGGCGTGGGTGTGAGCTGGATTTCCCCTGTCGGTCCGCTGCGCTTGGCCATCGCCAATCCGGTGCGCAAGTTTGCGGGCGATAGAATTCAGAAACTGCAATTCCAGATAGGTACGTCGTTTTGATGAAGACTTTTTTGCGTCCGTTCGGAGCCGCCCTGGTGCTGGGGCTGGCTGCCCTGGTGGCCCATGCGCAGGCTGAAGAGTTCCGGATCGGGTTCGTCAACATCGACCGCTTGCTGCGCGAGGCCAATCCTGCGAAGGTCGGCCAGGGCAAGCTCGAGGCCGAGTTCTCCAAGCGCGAGAAGGACCTGATGGATGCCGGCAACGTGCTCAAGGCCGCGTCCGAGAAGTTCGAGCGCGAGGCACCGACGCTGGCCGAAAGCCAGCGCACCGCACGCCAGCGGCAATTGGTGGACCAGGACCGCGATTTCCAGCGCAAGCGCCGTGAGTTCCAGGAAGACCTGAACCTGCGCAAGAACGAAGAGCTGCAGCAGGTCATCGACAAGGCCAACCGCATCATCAAGCAGGTCGCAGAGACCGAGAAGTACGACGCCATCCTGCAGGAGGCCGCGTACATCAATCCCAAGCACGACATCACCGACAAAGTCATCAAGGCTTTGAACGCGGCGAATCCCGCGAAGTGAGCGGGGCGCTGACCTGACGTGGCGCTCGCACTGGGTGGCATCGTCGATGCATTGGGCGGAGAGCTGCAGGGCGACCGTGCAGCGCAGGTCGAAGGACTGGCGCCGCTGGCGTCGGCCGGTCCCGGGCAGATCACGTTCCTGAGCAACGCCAAACTCGTGGCGCAGTTGGCGCCGAGCCAGGCCGCTTGCGTGATCGTTGCCCCGGCACTGCGCGAGCAGGCCCAGGCGCGCGGCGCCTGCATCGTCACCGAAGATCCCTACCTCTACTACGCGCGGCTGACGCAGCTCTGGAAGCACACCCAGATGCCGGCGCGGCCGGCCGGTGTGCATCCCAGCGCTTGCGTCGATCCCGAGGCTGAGGTCGATCCGACGGCCTGGATCGGCCCGCTCTGCGTGATCGAGCGCGGTGCGCACATCGGTGCGGGCACGGTGCTGACCTCGCGCGTGACCGTGGGCGAGCGCTGCAGCATCGGCGAGCGTTGCACCGTCCAGCCGGGTGCCGTGATCGGTGCCGACGGCTTCGGCTTCGCGCCGAACGCGGGCCGCTGGGAGAAGATCGAGCAGCTGGGCGCGGTGCGTATCGGCAACGATGTGGACATCGGCGCCAACACCTGCATCGACCGCGGCGCGCTGGGTGACACCGTGATCGAAGACGGCGTCAAGCTCGACAACCTGATCCAGATTGCGCACAACGTGCGCATCGGCAAGCATTCGGCCATCGCTGGCAGCGCCGCAATTGCCGGTAGCACCACGGTCGGCGAGCACTGCACCATCGGCGGCGCGGCCAAGATCACCGGCCACGCCACCATCGTCGACCACGTGCACATCGGCGGCGGCGCATCGGTCACGGGCAGCATCCGCAAGGCGGGTGCGTATGGCGGCGTGTACCCCCTGGACGAATTCGGCAAATGGGAGAAGTCCGCAGCGACGCTGCGCCAGCTGCCCAGCCTGCGCGAGCGCCTGCGTGCGCTGGAGCGCCGGCTCCCCGCCCGCGATGAATAGAAGAGACGACGACATGATGGACATCCACCAAATCCTCAAGAAGCTGCCGCACCGCTACCCCATCCTGCTGGTGGACCGCGTGCTGGCCATCGAGAAGGACAAGAGCATCAAGGCGCTCAAGAACGTCTCGATCAACGAACCGTATTTCGTCGGCCATTTCCCGAACCGTCCGGTCATGCCGGGCGTGCTGATGCTCGAGGCCATGGCGCAGGCTGCCGCGTTGCTGTCGTTCGCCAGCAGCGGCAAGGACCTGGACGACAACACGGTCTACTACTTCGCCGGCATCGATGCCGCGCGCTTCAAGCGTCCTGTGGAGCCGGGCGACCAGTTGATCCTGGATGTGGAGCTGCTGCGCCAGAAGGCCGGCATCTACAAGTTCAAGGGCACGGCCAGCGTGGGGGAAACCATCGCCTGCGAAGCCGAACTCATGTGCACCATGCGCAAGGTGGCCTGAGCGCGGGGAGCGGTCCATGGCCCATGTCCATCGCAGCGCCATCGTCGATCCGGCGGCCGAGCTCGACGACTCGGTCCGGGTCGGCGCGTTCAGCGTGGTCGGCCCGCACGTGCGCATCGGTGCGGGGACGGAAGTCGGCCCGCACTGCGTGATCGAGGGGCACACCACCATCGGGCGCGACAACCGGATCTTCCAGTTCGCATCGCTCGGCGCCGTGCCGCAGGACAAGAAGTACGCGGGCGAGCCGACCGAACTGGTGATCGGCGACCGCAACGTCGTCCGCGAGTTCTGCACCTTCAACCTCGGCACCGTGCAGGACGGCGGTGTCACGCGCATCGGCAGCGACAACTGGATCATGGCCTACGTGCACATCGCGCACGATTGCCAGGTCGGCAACCACGCCACCATGGCCAACAACGCCACGCTGGCGGGCCACGTGCAGGTGGGCGATCACGTCACAGTCGGCGGGCTGACGGGCGTGCTGCAGCGCATGCGCATCGGCGACCACGCCATGATCGGCTTCGCCAGCCATGTCAACAAGGATGTGCCGCCGTTCCTGGTGGTCGATGGCAATCCGCTGCAGGTGCGCGGCGTGAACCTGGTCGGCCTGCGCCGGCGCGATTTTTCCGCTGAACGCCAGACGGCTGTGCGCGAGATGCACAAGCTGCTCTACCGCCAGGGCAAGACGCTGGACGAAGCCATCGCCGGCATCGAGGCCCTGACCGTTGCCCACCCCGAGGCCGCTGGCGAGGTGGCGGGCATGCTGGGCTTTCTGCGCAGCTCCACCGTCGGCATCGCGCGCTAGCGATGGCTGCGGCTTCGGCGCGGCGCTGCGCGATGGTGGCCGGCGAGGCCTCCGGCGACCTGCTGGCGGGCCTTCTGCTCGACGGGCTGCGGGCCCGCTGGCCTGCACTGCAGTCCGTGGGCATCGGCGGCCACCAGATGCAGGCGCGTGGCTTCGAGGCCTGGTGGCCGAGCGAGACGCTGGCCGTGCGCGGCTACCTGGAGGTGGTGCCGCACCTGCGCCGCCTGTTGGCCATCCGGCGCGACCTGGGCGACCGCCTGCTGCGCGAGAGGCCCGAGATCTTCATCGGCATCGACGCACCCGATTTCAACTTCGGCCTGGAAGCGCGGCTGCGGACCGCCGGCATTCCCACGGTGCACTTCGTCAGCCCCTCGTTCTGGGCCTGGCGGGCCAGGAAGGTCGAGACGCTCAAGCGCAGCGCCGACCATGTGCTGTGCATTTTCCCGTTCGAACCCGAACTGCTGGCCGTGCATGGCGTGCCGGCCACCTATGTCGGCCATCCCCTGGCCAGCGTGATCCCGCTGGAGCCCGACCGCCTGGCCGCGCGTCGCCAGCTCGGGCTTGCAGCCGGTGCGGGCGTGGTCGCCGTGCTGCCGGGCAGCCGCCGCTCGGAAATCCAACAGATGGGGGCGCGCTTCTTCGCAGCGGCGGGCGTCTTGCTGCGCAGCCGGCCGACGTTGCAGTTCGTGGTGCCGGCCGTGCCGTCGCTGGAGGCCGAGATCCGGCGCCTGGCCGATGCAGCCGGGCTGGGCGCGCGCCTTCAGGTCGTGCGTGGCGCGTCGCACACCGTGCTGGCGGCCTGCGACGTGGCGTTGGTGGCCAGCGGCACGGCCACGCTGGAGACGGCGCTGTACAAGCGGCCCATGGTCATCGCGTACCACATGAACCGGCTGTCCTACTGGCTCATGCGCGGGCGCAACCTGCAGCCCTGGATCGGCCTGCCCAACATCCTGTGCCGCGACACCGTCGTGCCCGAATTGATCCAGGATGCAGCCACGCCAGCGGCGCTGGCAGCGGCGCTGGAGCGCTGGTTGCGCGCACGGGACGAATCCCCGGAGACAATCGCCGCCCTGGAACAACGGTTCATGGCGCTGCACCTGGAGCTGCGGCGCGACACGGCACAGTTGGCAAGTGATGCGATCGAAAAACTTCTTGCGCGCTGAGCAGCAGGTGCTCGGCTGGGTGGCGCCCGGATTGATGGCGGGCGTGGACGAGGCAGGCCGCGGCCCGTTGGCCGGCCCCGTGGTGGCGGCCGCCGTGATCCTGGACGAGCTGCGGCCGATCCAGGGCCTGGCCGATTCCAAGACGCTGACGGCGGCACGGCGCGAGCGCCTGTACGACGAGATCCGCGCCAAGGCGCTGTGCTGCGCCATCGGCGAGGCCTCGGTCGAGGAGATCGACCGCCTCAACATCCTGCAGGCCACGCTGCTCGCCATGCAGCGCGCCGTTCTGGGCCTGCGGCTCAAACCCGTGCGTGTGCTGGTGGACGGCAACCAGCTGCCCGTACTCGACGTGCTGGCCGAGGCCGTGGTCAAGGGCGATGCACTGGTGCCCGCCATCTCGGCCGCCTCCATCCTCGCCAAGGTGCACCGCGACCGCTGGTGCAGCGAGATCCATGTGCGGTTCCCGCAGTACGGCTTCGATGCCCACAAGGGGTATGGCACGGCAGCGCACCTGCAGGCACTGCGCCAGCACGGCGCCTGCGCGCTGCACCGCCAGTCCTTCGCGCCGGTGCGCGAGGCGGGGATCCGCGCGGAGTTGGTGGTCGGCCCATGAGCCTGCTGGAAATCCGCTCGCGCGAGAACCCGCAGTTCAAGGAGCTGCGGCGGTTGGCGCAGGAGAACGGCGCCTACCGCCGGCAGGGGCGCATCTGGATCGAGGGCGAACATCTGTGCCGTGCCGCCCTGGCACGCGGCTGGCAGCCCGCGCAGCTGGTGATGTCGGAGCAGGGCGAGGCACCAGCGGCCGCGCTGGGCCTGGACGCCGCCGTGCCGCGCCTGCTGCTGGCCGATGCGCTGTGGGGCCAGCTCAGCGCGCTGGGCTCGCCGGCAGGCTTTGCCTGTGTGCTGGCGCTGCCCGCCACGCCGGCGTTGGACACGCAGGCCGCCACCGTGGTGCTGGACCGCCTGCAGGATGCCGGCAATGTCGGCTCCATCCTGCGCAGCGCCGGCGCCTTCGGTTTCGGCCAGGTGCTGGCCGTGGCGGGCACGGCCGCGCTGTGGTCGCCCAAGGTGCTGCGCGCCGCCATGGGAGCGCACTTCGGCCTGCGCCTGATCGAGGCCGCCACGGAGGAGGACGTGGCCGCGCTGCGCGTGCCTCTCGTGGCCACGAGTTCGCACCAGGGCCAGTGGTTGCACGCGGCGCCGCCGCCCTATCCCTGCGCCTGGCTCATGGGCCACGAAGGGCAGGGCGTGTCGCCCGCGCTGCAGGCGCGCGCCAATCTGCACATCCGCATCGCCCAGCCGGGCGGCGAGGAGTCGCTGAACGTGGCTGCCGCAGCGGCCATCTGCCTGCACGCGAGCGCACCGCGGCCCTGAGCGCTTGTCTGGTGGCAGCCTGAAACCGAGGGTAAATCCCAGGTTCATGGCCCGTGACGGCGCCTCCGCCGGCAGGCGGAGCAGAGGCCCGCGCTACAATCGTGGGCTTTTTCGCAATCGCGTCGCCGGCCGCATCCACCGCCACACCCCCTTCGAGCAGCAGTCCAGGGAAGCACTCCAGGTGCTTGTCGAGGGCGCCGGGCGACCGTCACCATCCGGAGAACCCAGTGCTTTCATCCCTCCAGGGATCCTTCCCGCCCGCGATCCTGGCGCTAGCTGACGGCACGGTCTTTCTCGGCAACTCGATCGGCGCCACTGGCGCGACCGTCGGCGAAGTCGTGTTCAACACGTCCATCACCGGCTACCAGGAAATCCTGACCGATCCGAGCTACTGCCAGCAGATCGTCACGCTCACCTATCCGCACATCGGCAACTACGGCACCAATGCCGAAGACATCGAGGCCGACAAGATCCACGCCGCCGGCCTGATCATCAAGGATCTGCCGCTGCTGGAATCGAACTTCCGCAGCAACGCCAGCCTGAGCCAGTACCTGGTGGCCGGCAAGACCGTCGCCATTGCCAACATCGACACGCGCAAGCTCACACGCCACCTGCGCAGCCAGGGCGCGCAGAACGGCGCGATCGTGGCGCTGACCGCCGGCAGCGCCGTGACGCAACAGGACATCGACAACGCCATCGCCCAGGCCAAGGGCGCGCCGGCGATGTCGGGGCTGGACCTGGCCAAGGTGGTCTCGGTGCGCGAGACCTACCCCTGGACCGAGACCGAGTGGCAACTCGTGGGCCTCAATGGCAAGCCAGGCTACGGCGTGCAGATCACGCCCAAGTTCCACGTCGTCGCGTTCGACTACGGCGTCAAGAAGAACATCCTGCGCATGCTGGCGCAGCGCGGTGCGCGCATCACCGTGGTGCCGGCGCAGACGCCCGCTGCCGACGTGCTGAAGCTCAAGCCCGACGGCATCTTCCTGTCCAACGGCCCTGGCGACCCGGAGCCCTGCGACTACGCCATCGAGGCCACGCGCCAGCTGATCGAGACCGGCATCCCGACCTTCGGCATCTGCCTGGGCCACCAGATCCTGGCGCTGGCCTCGGGCGCCAAGACCTTCAAGATGAAGTTCGGCCACCACGGCGCCAACCACCCGGTGAAGGACCTGGACAACGGCCGCGTGTCGATCACCAGCCAGAACCACGGCTTCGCCGTCGACGAGAAGACGCTGCCCGCCAACCTGCGCCCCACGCACGTGAGCCTGTTCGACGGCACGCTGCAGGGCCTGGCCCGCACCGACAAGCCGGCTTTCTGCTTCCAGGGCCACCCGGAAGCCTCGCCCGGCCCGCACGACATCGGCTACCTCTTCGACCGTTTCACGGCACTCATCGAAAAACACAAGGCGGAGGCTGCGAATGCCTAAGCGCACAGACCTCAAGAGCATCCTCATCATCGGCGCCGGCCCCATCGTCATCGGGCAGGCCTGCGAATTCGACTACTCCGGCGTGCAGGCCTGCAAGGCGCTGCGCGAGGAGGGCTACAAGGTCATCCTGATCAACAGCAACCCCGCGACGATCATGACCGACCCGGCCACGGCCGACGTCACCTACATCGAGCCCATCACCTGGCAGACGGTCGAGAAGATCATCGCCAAGGAACGGCCCGACGCCATCCTGCCCACCATGGGCGGCCAGACCGCGCTGAACTGCGCGCTGGACCTGTGGCGCAACGGCGTGCTCGACAAGTACAAGGTCGAGCTGATCGGCGCCACGCCCGAGGCCATCGACAAGGCCGAGGACCGCCTGAAGTTCAAGGACGCGATGACCAAGATCGGCCTGGGCTCGGCCCGGTCGGGCATCGCGCACACCATGGACGAGGCCTGGGGCGTACAGAAGACCGTCGGCTTCCCCACTGTGATCCGCCCCAGCTTCACGCTGGGCGGCACCGGCGGCGGCATCGCCTACAACGCCGAGGAATTCGAGACCATCTGCAAGCGCGGCCTGGAGGCCTCGCCGACCAACGAGCTGCTGATCGAGGAATCGCTGCTGGGCTGGAAAGAGTATGAGATGGAGGTCGTGCGCGACAAGGCCGACAACTGCATCATCGTCTGCTCGATCGAGAACCTGGACCCGATGGGCGTGCACACGGGCGACTCCATCACGGTGGCCCCGGCGCAGACGCTGACCGACAAGGAATACCAGATCATGCGCAACGCCTCGCTGGCGGTGCTGCGCGAGATCGGCGTGGACACGGGCGGCTCCAACGTGCAGTTCTCGGTCAACCCGGCCGACGGCCGCATGATCGTGATCGAGATGAACCCGCGCGTGTCGCGTTCCTCGGCACTGGCCTCCAAGGCCACGGGCTTCCCGATCGCCAAGGTGGCGGCCAAGCTGGCCATCGGCTACACGCTGGACGAGCTGCGCAACGAGATCACCGGCGGCGCCACGCCCGCCAGCTTCGAGCCCAGCATCGACTACGTGGTGACCAAGATCCCGCGTTTCGCGTTCGAGAAGTTCCCGGCCGCCGACAGCCACCTGACCACGCAGATGAAGAGCGTGGGCGAGGTCATGGCCATGGGCCGCACCTTCCAGGAGAGCTTCCAGAAGGCGCTGCGCGGTCTGGAAGTCGGCGTGGACGGCATGAACCAGAAGACCCAGGACCGCGAGGTGCTCGAAGAGGAACTCGGCGAACCTGGCCCCGAGCGCATCTGGTACGTGGGCGATGCCTTCGCCTCCGGCTGGACGCTGGACGAGGTGCACGCGCTGACCAAGATCGACAAGTGGTTCCTGGTGCAGATCGAGGAGATCATCCGCATCGAGCTCGACCTGGACAAGCACACCGACGAGCACGGCGCCGCGGCGCTGTCCAAGGTCACGGCCGACGAGCTGCGCCTGCTCAAGAAGAAGGGCTTCTCCGACCGCCGCCTGGCCAAGCTGCTCAAGACCGACGAGAGCGCCGTGCGCGCCGCGCGGCATGCACAGAACGTGCGCCCCGTCTACAAGCGCGTGGACACCTGCGCGGCCGAGTTCTCGACCGATACCGCCTACATGTACTCGACCTATGAAGACGAGTGCGAGGCCGAGCCCACCGGCAAGAAGAAGATCATGGTGCTGGGCGGGGGCCCGAACCGCATCGGCCAGGGCATCGAGTTCGACTACTGCTGCGTGCACGCGGCACTTGCCATGCGCGAGGACGGCTACGAGACCATCATGGTCAACTGCAACCCCGAGACCGTGTCGACCGACTACGACACCTCGGACCGCTTGTACTTCGAGCCGCTGACGCTGGAAGACGTGCTGGAGATCGTCGACAAGGAAAAGCCGCTGGGCGTGATCGTGCAGTACGGCGGCCAGACGCCGCTCAAGCTCGCGCTGGGCCTGGAGGCTGCGGGCGTGCCCATCATCGGCACCTCGCCCGACATGATCGACGCGGCCGAAGACCGTGAGCGCTTCCAGAAGCTGCTGCACGACCTGGGCCTGCGCCAGCCGCCGAACGCCACCGCCCGCG
This sequence comes from Pseudorhodoferax sp. Leaf274, assembly GCF_001422445.1. Taxonomy (GTDB): domain Bacteria; phylum Pseudomonadota; class Gammaproteobacteria; order Burkholderiales; family Burkholderiaceae_C; genus Pseudorhodoferax. Next base: position 111,809 of record NZ_LMNA01000008.1, on the reverse strand, counting down.
CCGAGCCCGAGGCGCTGGAGAAGGCGGCCGCGCTGGGCTACCCGCTGGTGGTGCGCCCGAGCTACGTGCTGGGCGGCCGCGCCATGGAGATCGTGCACGAGCAGCGCGACCTGGAGCGCTACATGCGCGAGGCCGTCAAGGTCAGCAACGATTCCCCGGTGCTGCTGGACCGCTTCCTGAACGACGCCATCGAGTGCGATGTCGACGCCATCCGCGATGCCACGGGCCGCGTGTTCATCGGTGGCGTGATGGAGCACATCGAGCAGGCCGGCGTGCACAGCGGCGACTCGGCCTGTTCCTTGCCGCCGTACTACCTGCGCAAGGACACGGTGGACGAGCTCAAGCGCCAGACCGCCGCCATGGCCGAGGGGCTGAACGTGGTCGGCCTCATGAACGTGCAGTTCGCGATCCAGGAAAAAGAGGGCCAGGACGTGATCTACGTGCTGGAAGTCAACCCGCGCGCCAGCCGCACCGTGCCCTTCGTGTCCAAGGCCACCGGCATCCAGCTGGCCAAGGTCGCCGCGCGCTGCATGGCCGGCCAGTCGCTGGACGCCCAGGGCATCGGCGCGGAAGTCACGCCGCCTTACTTCAGCGTCAAGGAAGCCGTCTTCCCGTTCGTGAAGTTCCCGGGCGTGGACACCATCCTCGGCCCCGAAATGAAGTCCACGGGCGAGGTCATGGGCGTGGGCAAGACCTTCGGCGAGGCCTTCGTGAAGAGCCAGCTGGGCGCCGGCACCAAGCTGCCGCGTTCGGGCACCGCCTTCCTGACGGTCAAGAACAGCGACAAGCCGCGCGCCGTGGAAGTGGCGCGTGCGCTGGTGGCGCTGGGCTTCGACGTGGTCGCGACCAAGGGCACGGCGGCCGCCATCACCGCCGCCGGCATCGCCGTCAAGACCGTCAACAAGGTCACCGAAGGCCGGCCGCACGTGGTCGACATGATCAAGAACAACGAGATCGTGCTCGTGGTGAACACGGTGGAAGAGCGCCGCAACGCGATCACCGACAGCCGCGCCATCCGCACCTCGTCGCTGCTGGCCCGTGTGACCACGTTCACGACGATTGCCGGTGCCGAGGCCGCGGTCGAGGGCATGCGCTACCTGGACCAGCTCGACGTGATCTCGGTGCAGGAGATGCACGCGCAACTGGCCTGAGCCTGTGAGGGCCGCCCGATGACGTCGCAACTGCTGGAACTGGATCTGGCCGATTGGGCCGGGGCCCGGTCCGACGACGACTGGATCGCCGCGCTGGAAGCGGGCAAGGTGCTGTATTTCCCGCGCCTGCGCTTCGACCTGCTGCCGCAGGAGCGGCGCCTGCTCGATCCGGCGCTGCTGGCCGAGGGCTCTCGCAACATCAGCCTGGATGGGCAGGGCAAGCTCAAAGGTGCGGCCGGCGATGCCGGGACGCAGCAGGCCGTGGCCGCCATGGTCGCGCGCTTTCGCAGCCAGGCCCGCCAGCTCGTGGACGGGCTGCTTCCGGGCTACGGCACGGCGCTGCGCATGGCGCCCACCAGCTTCCGGCCGGCCCAGGTCGAAACCCGCACGCAGTCCTGGCGCGCGGACGACAAGCGCCTGCATGTCGATGCCTTCCCTTCGCGGCCCAACTACGGCGAGCGCATCCTGCGCGTCTTCACCAACCTGAACCCGGATGGCGCACCGCGCGTATGGCGCGTGGGCGAGCCGTTCGAGGCCGTGGCCCAGCGCTTCCTGCCGCGGCTCAAGCCCTATTCCCGCTGGCAGGCCAAGGCCTTGCGGACCCTGCGCGTGACCAAGTCGCTGCGCAGCGAATACGACCACCTGATGCTGCAGCTGCACGATGCCATGAAGTCCGACCTGGACTACCAGCAAGGCGCTGCGCAGGAGACCGTGCCTTTTCCACCGGGCTCGGTCTGGGTCTGCTTCTCCGACCAGACCTCGCACGCCGTGATGTCGGGCCAGTTCATGGCCGAGCAGACGCTGCATCTGCCAGCAGCGAGCCAATACAATCCCGCCGCAAGTCCGCTGGCGATTCTGAGCCGGCTGACAGGACGAACCCTCGTCTGACCCCGCTCACCTCACACCGCCGAACGGCGACGTTCGGCGGTTTGCTTTTGGAGACCTGAAACATGACGACCACCTTTCCGGTGACCCGGCGCGGAGCCGAGGCCTTGAAGGCCGAACTGCATCGCCTGAAGACCGTGGACCGCCCCTTCATCATCAACGCGATCGCCGAGGCGCGCGCGCAGGGTGACCTGTCCGAGAACGCCGACTACGACGCCGCCAAGGACCGCCAGGGCTTCATCGAAGGCCGCATCCAGGAGATCGAGGGCAAGCTGTCGGTGGCATCGGTCATCGATCCGGCGGCCTTGAACGCGGGCGGCAAGGTGGTGTTCGGCGCCACGGTCGACCTGGAAGACGAGGACAGCGGCCAGGCCGTGACCTACCAGATCGTCGGCGAGGACGAGGCCGACCTGAAGCTGGGCCGCATCAACATCTCCAGCCCCATCGCGCGTGCGCTGATCGGCAAGGGCGAGGGCGACAGCGCCGAGGTGCAGACGCCCGGCGGCCTCAAGCACTACGAAGTCGTCAGCGTTCGCTACATCTGAGGCGCCGGCGATGCGCGCACGCGTGCCGCTGCTGGCCGCTGCCCTGTGGTGGGGCAGTCTCACCGCCCTGTTCTGGACCGTGCCCCTGCTGTTCATGCAGCTGCCGAGCCCGGCGCTGGCCGGTGGCGCCGCGGCCCGGTTGTTCGGTGCCCAGACCTGGGCCACGCTGGCCTGCTGCCTCCTGATCCTGATGGCCTCGCGCCCACGCGATGCGGACCGTACGGCAGCCTGGGCCCGGCCCGTGCTGCCCTGGGTGCTGGGCGGGCTGCTGCTGGCGCTGGTGGTGGAGTTCGCGGTCGCGCCGCGCATCGTGGCGCGTGAGAATCTCAAGCTGTGGCACAACTTGGGCAGCGGCATGCTGCTGCTGCAATGGGTCTGTGCCAGCATCACGCTGTGGCAACTGGCGCGCCCTGCGCCCCCATTCCAAGAAGGAGACTGACCATGCCCGGACTCTTGCCCGATGTCGACCCGGACGGCCTGCTGGAATTTTCGGTGGTCTACACCGACCGCGCGCTGAACCACATGTCCAAGCGCTTCACGGGCGCGGTGCAGGACATCCTGGCCACGCTCAAGCAGGTGTACCGCGCGCACACCGCTGTGCTGGTGCCCGGCAGCGGCACCTTCGGCATGGAGGCCGTGGCACGCCAGTTCGCCAACCGCGAGAAGGTGCTGATCGTGCGCAACGGCTGGTTCAGCTACCGCTGGAGCCAGATCTTCGACGCGGGTGGCCTGGGGGGCGGTGCGGTGGTCTGCAAGGCACGCCGCGTGGGCGATGGCCCGCAGGCGCCCTGGCAGCCGGCGCCGGCGGAGGAGGTCGCCGCCGCGATCCGTGCTGAAAAGCCCAAGGTCGTGTTCGCCCCGCATGTGGAGACGGCCAGCGGCATCCTGCTTCCAGACGACTACCTGCGCACCGTCAGTGCCGCCGCGCACGAGGTCGGCGCGCTGTTCGTGCTCGACTGCGTGGCCTCCGGCGCGATGTGGGTGGACATGCAGGCCACCGGTGTCGACGTGCTGATCTCCGCGCCGCAGAAGGGCTGGAGCAGCTCGCCGTGCTGCGCCATGGTGATGCTGAGCGCGCGGGCGCGCGAAACCATCGACGGCACCACCAGCAGCAGCTTCTCCTGCGACCTCAAGAAGTGGATGCAGATCGCCGAGGGTTACGAGAAGGGCCAGCACGCCTACCACACGACCATGCCGACCGACGCGCTGGTGCGCCTGCGCGACGTGATGCTGGAAACGCGTGAATGGGGTTTCGACAAGGTCCGCGCAGCGCAGCTGGAGCTGGGCACCAAGGTGCGTGCGCTGCTGGAGTCGCGTGGCCTGCCCAGCGTGGCAGCCGAGGGCTACAAGGCGCCTGGCGTGGTGGTGAGCTACACGACCGACCCGGACATCCAGAACGGCAAGAAGTTCCTGGCGGCCGGTCTGCAGACCGCCTCGGGCGTGCCGCTGCAGTGCGACGAACCGGCGGATTTCCGCACCTTCCGCATCGGCTTGTTCGGCCTGGAGAAGTGGCACAACGTCGACCGCACGGTGGGCCACCTGGCCCGCGCGCTGGACCAGGTGCTCTGAGAAAAGGACGCGCCAGGTTCAGGTCTGGTTGCGCTTCTTGACGGAGGTCTTGACGACGGGCTTGGCCCGCTTGACCTTGCCGCCCGCCGTCAGGCGCTGGTTGCCCAGCACGCGCAGGGTCTTGACCTCGGGCCGCTGGCCGCCGCGCTTGCTGAACTTGAGGATCTTCACGTCGCGCGGGCCGGGCATCCGGTCTTCGTCCTCGGTGCGCTCGCGCGCGACCTCGGGCTTGGGCCGCCACAGCACGAGCAGCTTGCCGATGTGCTGGATGGGCGCGGCGTTGAGCTCATCAGCGAGTTGCTGGTACATGGCTTCGCGCGCGACCCGGTCGTCGGAGAACACGCGCACCTTGATCAGGCCGTGTGCGTTGAGCGCGAGATCGGTCTCGCGCACCACCGCGGGCGTCAGGCCATCGCCGCCGACCATGACCACGGGGTCCAGATGGTGGGCCTCGGCGCGGTGGACCTTGCGTTGCGCGGGGGTGAGTTGAATTTGGGGCATCCCCGTATTATCCCGGTTGCATGAAAGTCAAGACCAAATCGAAGAAGGTCAACAAAGCATGGTTGAACGACCATGTCAACGATCCTTACGTCAAGCTCGCCGCCAAGGAGGGTTACCGCGCGCGCGCGGCCTACAAGCTCAAGGAGATCGACGAGGGCCTCAAGCTGCTGCAGCCTGGCCACTTGGTGGTGGACCTGGGTTCCACGCCCGGGGCCTGGAGCCAGTACGCGCGGCGGCGCCTGTCGCCCCAGGGCGCTGCCGTGGGTGAACTCAATGGCACCATCATCGCGCTGGACATCCTGCCGATGGAGCCGATCGAAGGGGTGCAGTTCCTGCAGGGCGACTTCCGCGAGCCCGAGGTACTGGAGCAACTGCACACCGCCATGGGGGGCCGCCAGGCCGATGTGGTCGTCTCCGACATGGCGCCCAACCTCTCGGGCATCGAATCTGCCGACGCCGCCCGCATTTCCCACCTGGTGGAGCTGGCGGTGGAGTTCTGCCAGACCTACCTGAAGCCCGAAGGGGCGCTGGTCGTCAAGCTCTTCCATGGCAGCGGCTACGCCGAGCTGGTCAAGCTCTTCAGGAGCGAGTTCCGTGTCGTCAAACCGATCAAGCCCAAGGCCTCGCGCGACAAGTCGTCCGAGACCTTCCTGGTCGGCATCGGGCTCAAAGCGGGGCAAACCGGCGAAAAACCGGCTTAAACCCTTGCTGCAGCTATGGCTGACGCGGGTTTGGCGCCCGTGCAGCACCCTTGAAATGCCTAAAATGGCACGCAAGTACGCCCCAGCGCCGTTGCCTGTCGTACGGCTTACCGGAGTCCCCGCTTGAAGAATCCCTGGTTTTCCAAAGTTGCTGTCTGGCTCGTGATCGCCATGGTGCTGTTCACGGTGTTCAAACAGTTCGACACCCGTGCCACGGCAGGCGCGGGCTTTGTGGGCTACTCTGACTTCCTGGAGGAGGTCCGCAACAAACGCATCAAGACCGCCACCATCCAGGAAGGGCAGGGCGGTACCGAGATCGTGGCCATCACGACCGATGACCGCCGCGTGCGCACCACCGCCACCTACCTCGACCGCGGGTTGGTCGGCGACCTGATCGCCAACAACGTCAAGTTCGACGTCAAGCCGCGCGAAGAGGGCTCGCTGCTGATGACGCTGCTGGTCAGCTGGGGCCCGATGCTGCTGCTGATCGGCGTCTGGGTCTACTTCATGCGCCAGATGCAGGGCGGTGGCAAGGGCGGCGCCTTCAGCTTCGGCAAGAGCAAGGCGCGCATGCTGGACGAGAACAACAACACCGTCACCTTCGCCGATGTCGCCGGTTGCGACGAGGCCAAGGAAGAGGTCAAGGAGGTCGTTGACTTCCTGAAGGATCCGCAGAAGTTCCAGAAGCTGGGCGGGCGCATCCCGCGCGGCCTGCTGCTGGTCGGCCCTCCGGGCACCGGCAAGACGCTGCTGGCCAAGTCGATCGCCGGCGAGGCCAAGGTGCCGTTCTTCAGCATCTCGGGCTCCGACTTCGTCGAGATGTTCGTCGGCGTGGGCGCGGCCCGCGTGCGCGACATGTTCGAGAACGCCAAGAAGAACGCGCCCTGCATCATCTTCATCGACGAGATCGACGCGGTGGGCCGCCAGCGTGGCGCTGGCCTGGGCGGCGGCAACGACGAGCGCGAGCAGACGCTGAACCAGATGCTGGTCGAGATGGACGGCTTCGAGACCAACCTGGGCGTGATCGTGGTCGCCGCCACCAACCGCCCCGACATCCTGGACGCCGCGCTGCTGCGCCCGGGCCGTTTCGACCGCCAGGTCTACGTCACGCTGCCCGACATCCGCGGCCGCGAACAGATCCTCAACGTGCACATGCGCAAGGTGCCGATCGGCCAGGACGTGAGCCCCAGCATCATCGCGCGCGGCACGCCCGGCATGTCCGGTGCCGACCTGGCCAACCTGTGCAACGAGGCCGCGCTGATGGCCGCGCGCCGCAACGCGCGCGTGGTCGAGATGCAGGACTTCGAGAAGGCCAAGGACAAGATCATCATGGGCCCCGAGCGCAAGAGCATGGTCATGCCCGAGGAAGAGCGGCGCAACACCGCTTACCATGAGGCCGGCCACGCGCTCATCGGCAAGCTGTTGCCCAAGTGCGACCCCGTGCATAAGGTCACCGTGATCCCGCGCGGCCGTGCCTTGGGCGTGACGATGAGCCTGCCCTCGCAGGACCGCTACAGCTACGACAAGGAATACATGCTGAGCCAGATCAGCATGCTGTTCGGTGGCCGCATCGCCGAAGAAGTGTTCATGAACCAGATGACCACCGGCGCCAGCAACGACTTCGAACGTGCGACCTCCATCGCCCGCGACATGGTCACGCGCTACGGCATGACCGATGCGCTGGGCCCGATGGTCTATGCCGAGAACGAAGGCGAGGTGTTCCTGGGCCGCTCGGTCACCAAGACCACCAATATGAGCGAGCAGACCATGCAGAAGGTCGACGGCGAGGTGCGCCGCATCATCGACGACCAGTACAACCTGGCGCGTCGCCTGATCGAAGAGAACAGCGACAAGATGCACGCCATGGCCAAGGCCTTGCTCGAATGGGAAACCATCGACACCGAGCAGATCGACGACATCATGGCGGGCCGCGACCCGCGTCCGCCGAAGGACTTCACGCCGCGCACGCCGACCGGCGGCAACGGCGGTGGCAGCGGTGGTGCGCCGGCGGTCAATCCGGAGCCATCGCCTTCCGCGGCGTGACACCACGCCTGAACCACAATACGGGGCCTCGCGGCCCCGTTTTGTTTTCCGGTCCCAACGATTCCCCAGCATGTTCTGGCAGACCTCCCGCCACCGCATCGACCTGCGCCAGGCCCGCGTCATGGGCATCGTGAACCTGACGCCCGACTCCTTTTCCGATGGGGGCCGCCATGCCGGCCCGGCCGCGGCGCTGCGGCACTGCGAGCAGTTGCTGGCCGAGGGGGCCGACATCCTCGACCTGGGCGCGGAATCCTCGCGCCCGGGGGCCGCCGTGCTGCCGGCCGACGAGGAACTGGCGCGCCTGCTGCCGGTGCTGCGCGAGGCCGTGCGGCTGGGCGTGCCGCTGTCCATCGACACCTACAAGCCGCGCGTGATGCAGGCCGCCCTCGACCTGGGTGCCGACATCGTGAACGACATCTGGGCCCTGCGCTGGCACGATGCCGCGGCCGGCGAGTCGCCGGATGCGGCCCAGGCCGTGGTGGCTGGCCACCCGGCCTGCGGCGTCTGCCTCATGCACATGCATGGCGAGCCGGCCACCATGCAACGCCAGCCCATGGCGGGTAACGCGCCGGCCCAGGTGCGCGCCTTCCTGGCCGAAGCGGCGCTGCAATTGCGCACGCGCGGCGTGGCGGCCGAGCGCATCGTGCTCGACCCCGGCATCGGCTTCGGCAAGACCGTGGCGCAGAACTTCGACTTGCTGGCGCACCAGGCCGGCCTGCTCGACCTGGGCCATGCGCTGCTGGCGGGCTGGTCGCGCAAGTCGTCCCTTGCCGCGGTGGCCGGTGGCGTCGACCGCCCGGCCGGCGAGCGGCTCGTGCCCAGCGTGGCGGCCGCCCTGCTGGCCGTGGAGCGCGGCGCGCGCATCGTGCGCGTGCACGACGTGCGCGACACTGTGGCCGCCCTGCGGGTATGGCGCGCAGCCACGCCCTCGTCTTTTTCCCTGACACCATAAGAAGGATCGTTCCATGACCCGTCGCTACTTCGGCACCGATGGCATCCGCGGCACCGTGGGCCAAGCCCCCATCACGCCGGACTTCGTGCTGCGCCTGGCCCATGCGGTGGGCCGCGTGCTGCGCAAGGCCGATGCCCGGCCGACGGTGTTGATCGGCAAGGACACGCGCATCTCTGGCTACATGCTGGAAAGCGCGCTCGAATCGGGCTTCAACTCGGCCGGCGTGGATGTCGTGCTGCTGGGCCCGCTGCCCACGCCCGGCGTGGCCTACCTCACGCGGGCGCAGCGCGCCAGCCTGGGCGTGGTGATCAGCGCCAGCCACAACCCCTTTGCCGACAACGGCATCAAGTTCTTCAGCGCCCAGGGCACCAAGCTGCCCGACGACTGGGAGATCGCGGTCGAGGCGGCACTCGAACTGCCGCCGCAATGGGTCGATTCCGCCAGCCTGGGCAAGACCACGCGCCTGGAAGACGCGGCCGGCCGTTACATCGAGTTCTGCAAGAGCACCTTCCCGACCGCGCTCACGCTCAAGGGGCTGCGCATCGTGGTCGATGGCGCGCACGGCGCGGCCTACCAGATTGCGCCCATGGTGTTCCATGAACTCGGTGCGGAAGTCATCCGCATCGGCTGCGCGCCCGATGGCCTGAACATCAACGAGAAGGTCGGCGCCACCCACCCCGAGGCCATGGTGGAGGCCGTGCACAAGCACCGGGCCGACTTCGGCGTGGCGCTGGACGGCGACGCCGACCGCGTGCAGATGGTCGACCGAGACGGCCGCATGTTCAACGGCGACGAACTGCTCTACATCATGGTCAACGAGCGCCTGTCGCGCGGCGGCGCGCAACGCAGCAAGCGCGCCGGCGAGGCCGTCGACGGCGTGGTCGGCACGCTCATGACCAACAAGGCCGTGGAGGTGGCGCTGCGCGCCAAGGGCGTGGCGCTGGTGCGCGCCAAGGTCGGTGACCGCTACGTGCTCGAGGAGCTCGAGAAGCGCGGCTGGCTGTTGGGTGGCGAGGGCTCGGGCCACCTGCTGGCGCTGGACAAGCACACCACGGGCGATGGCCTCATCAGCGCACTGCAGGTGCTGCAGATCTGCGTGCGCAACGGCCAGAGCCTGGCCCAGGCGCTGGGCGAGCTCGTGCTGTTCCCGCAGACCATGGTCAACGTGCGGCTCGCCGTGGGCCAGGACTGGAAGTCGAACCAGGCCATGGCCCAGGCCCAGGCCGAGGTCGAGCGCGAACTCGGCGACGACGGCCGCGTGCTGATCCGCGCGAGCGGCACCGAGCCCGTGCTGCGCGTGATGGTCGAGGCACGCGACGCCGCCCAGGCCCGCCGCTGCGCCGAACGCATCGCGGCAACCTTGCGCTGACGCAGGCCGTCACGAACTTGCCATCGGCGCGACACGCGCCGGTCATGGCCGCTTCGCACACTGGCTCCCGTGCGCTCCCTGGTGGAGCGCCCGTGTCGCAGGAGCCAGACCATGAGAGAGTTGCCGTCCCCGGCCTATCCGCTGTCGCTGGGGCCGCGTCCCGCGCCACAGGCACTGCCCGTGGCCGGCGGCCTGCTGGTGCAGTGGGCGCAGCACCAGGACGAGGTGCGCGCCGCGCAGCGCCTGCGCCATGCGGTGTTCGCCGGCGAGATGGGCGCGCGCCTGGCCACGCCGCTGCCCGGCCACGACATCGACCTGTTCGACGACTACTGCGAGCACCTGCTCGTGCGCGAAGCCACCAGCGGCACCGTCGTCGGCACCTACCGCGTGCTGACGCCGGTGCAGGCATGCCGCATCGGCAGCTTCTACGCCGACACCGAATTCGACCTGACCCGGCTGCGCCAGCTGCGCCCGCGCATGATGGAACTGGGCCGCAGCTGCGTGCACCCGGACCACCGCCAGGGTGGGGTGATCATGAGCCTGTGGACCGCGCTGATCGCCTTCATGCAGCGCAACGGGCTGGACCTCGTGATCGGCAGCGCCAGCGTGCCGCTGCAGCAGCAGGGCGTGTTCAATCCGGCCGTGGCCGCCAGCCTGTGGCGCCGGCTGCGCACGGACCACCTGGCCCCCATCACCGAGCATGTGCTGCCGCGCCTGCCCCTGCCTGTCGAGCGCTTCGACGACAGCCTGCAGGTCGAGGCGCCGCCGCTGGTCAAGGGCTACCTGCGCCTGGGCGCCAGGCTGCTGGGGCCGCCGGCCTGGGACCCCGACTTCAACACCGCCGACCTGCCGCTGCTCATGCGCCTGCACGACATGCCCGCGCGCTACCGTCGCCATTTCGGCGGGAGCCGATGATGCGCGCGGCCTTCGACGCCACCGGCTTCTGGCAGGGCACGCACGAGGCGGCGGACCACCATGCCCACCTGGACGCCGAGGACAACGGCCCGCCGCGTTACCGCGCCGTCTTCATTTCCGACCTGCACCTGGGCACGCCCGGCTGCCAGGCCGAGCCGCTGCTGGAATTCCTCAAGGCCCACCCGAGCCAGACCCTGTATTTGGTCGGCGACATCGTCGATGGCTGGCAGCTGCGCCGGCGCTGGTTCTGGCCGCAGGCCCACAACGACGTGGTGCAGAAGCTGCTGCGCCGTGCCCGCAAGGGCTGCAAGGTGGTCTTCGTGCCCGGCAACCACGACGAGTTCGCGCGCGGCTTCGCCGGCCACCACTTCGGCGGCATCGAGGTGCGCGAGGAGGCAGTGCACACCACGGCCGACGGCCGGCGCCTGTGGGTCGTGCACGGCGACGATTTCGATGCCGTGATCCAGTGCGCCAAGTGGCTCGCCTACCTGGGCGACAACGCCTACGAGCTCACGCTGCGGCTCAACCGCCACCTCAACAGCCTGCGCGCGCGCATGGGCCTGCCGTACTGGTCGCTCTCGGCCTACCTCAAGCACAAGGTGAAAAAGGCGCTCAACTACGTCACGGCGTTCGAGCAGGCGGTCGCCGCCGAGGCGCGCAAGCGCGGCTACCAGGGCGTGGTCTGCGGCCACATCCACCGCGCCGAGATGCGCGAGATCGAAGGCACGCTGTACTGCAACGACGGCGACTGGGTCGAGAGCCTGACCGCGCTGGTCGAACACCACGATGGCCGGCTCGAGCTCGTGCAGTGGCACGGCGCGCACCAGCACCAGCCGCGCCGGGTGGGCGCGGCCGAGCCTGTCGCGCCGTAGCCTCGGCGCAGGCCGTGCCTGGCCGGGACGGCCGCGGCGCCCGGCTACCTGCGCACCGCGTGCTGCGGTGCCGACTGCCTGGGGGCGGCCGGGCGGCGCTCGTGCCACCAGAGCAGCCCGCCGCAGGCCAGCACCACGAGCTGCGATCCCACCAGCAGGCTGAACCCGGCCAGGAAGCCGCCACCCTGGCTGCCCGAGGTCCAGCCGATCACCGCGCCCATCAGCGCCGGCATGAAGCCCGCCACCAGGCTGCCCGCGCCGTTCACCACGCCGTAGGCGCTGGCTGTGTGTTCCGGCCGCGCGAAGTGCTGCACCGTGCTCGGAATCGCAGGGCTCATGAGACCCCAGAAGAAGTTCGCCGCGATGAGGCAATACGCCGCGGCGTAGCGGTCTTCCACGTGCACGGCCAGCCACACCGCCGCCGCCACGCCCAGGCTGCCCGCGACGAACACCAGCGGCACGTGGCGGCGCGCGACGCGGTCGATCAGCACGCCGCCCAGCAGCACGGCCAGCATGGTCGCGTACTGCGGCAGCGCGGCCAGCCAGCCCATCTCGCGCAGCGAGAAACCGCGCGCTTCCTTCAGGTAGGCCGGCAGCCAGTTGCTGCTGCCCCACAGGTAGGCCAGGAACGCCGCGGTCAACACCGTGACCAGCAGCAGGTAGCGCGTGTGCAGCGCGCCGCGCACGATCTTGCCGACCTGCTCCACGGCCTCGGCCAGCGAGCGCGGGCGCGGCAGGCCGCTTTCGGGCTGCGGCATGTGCACGAAGGCCAGCACCAGCGGAATGCCCAGCGCCAGGTTCAACAGGCCCAGCACATGGAACGAGGTCTCCCAGTCGTAGCTGCCGACCAGGAAGCCGACGAACGGGTAGCCCAGCGCCAGGCCCAGCCCGGTGCCCATGTTGACGAGCGAATTGGGCTTGCCGTTCTCGCGGCTGTCGAAATGCGCCTTGATGTAGCCGGCCGCCAGCGCGAACAGCGGGCCTTCGGAAACGCCGAGCAGGATGCGCGAGGCCAGCAGCAGCCCATAGCTGTGCAGCAGCGGCGACAGGAAGGTCACCACGCCCCACAGCGCCAGCCCGTACATGAGGCTGCGGCGCACGCCGAACAGCGCCGCGCAGAAGGGCGTGAACACGAAGGCCGAGACGCCATAGCCCACCATGAACGCGGTGGCCAGCAGGCCCTGGCGCGTGCGGTCCTGCGGCGACAGGCCCACGTGCGCGAGGAAGCCCGGGTCCGTGATCAGGATCGAGATGTTGATCCGGTCCACGTACGAGATGGCGACGATGACGAGCAGGGTGAACACACCTGCCCAGCGTAGGGAGCGACCGTTCTGCATGGGCTGTCCTCGGGTGCTGTGGGCGCGGGCCGCGATGTTCAGAAGAAGTGGCGCAGGCCGACTTCGTAGCCCGACGAGCCCGCGCCCAGGCTGTTGGCGGGTGCCACCACGCCCTGGGCACCCACGCTGCGCTGCGAGCGGTCCGAGTTGGCGATGTGCGCGTAGGTGGCGTAGACCTGCGTGCGCTTGGACAGGTTGTAGCCGTAGCCGATCGCGAACTTGCGCCAGTCGGCATTGCTGTTGGAGGTGTCGTAGCGGCTCACCTGCGCGCGGATCTCGGCCACGCCGATCGGCACCTTCACGCCCAGCTGCAGCGCGCGCAGTTCCACGCCGTTGCGCTTCTCGGTGGCCCACAGCAGCATGGGCTGGACCATGCCGAAGTCGTAGCTGGCCGCGGCATTGCGGATGCGCACGTCCTGCGCCTCGGTCGCGCCCTTGAAGGTGCCGGCCGAGGCTGCCACATGGGCCGGGCCCTGGCGCCAGCCCACGCGCGCGCCGGTGTATTTGCCGGCGGCCGAGGCCACCGTCTCGTCGGGTGCGTATTGCAACTGGCCGTAGAAGCCGCCCAGGCCGGCCGGCGTCAGGTAGCTGATGGCGTTGCTGATCTGGATCGGCGCGCCGTTCATGACGAACGCGTTGGTGCCGCCGACGCCGTTGGTCAGGAACGGGTCGAACACCAGCGTGTTGAGGAAGGTCGCCGAGTCGTCGCGGCCCAGGCGCAGCTCGCCCAGGCCGCTCTGCAGCGCGACGGTGGCGCGCCGGTTGAAGGACAGGCTGGTCAGCCCCGTCGGGCCCGGGCCGGCGCCGGTGTCGGGCGAGAAGCCGCCCTCCAGCCAGAAGTGCGCGGACAGGCCGCCGCCCAGATCTTCCACGCCGCGAAAGCCGATGCGGCTGATGTTGGCGTTGCTGTGCGACATGCCGGTCTGCGAGCCCTCGGAGGCGCGCAGGTGCGTGAGGCCCAGATCGACGGTGCCGAAGACCGTGACCGAGGACTGGGCCAGGGCGGCGGTGCCGCAGCAGGCGGCGGCCGCGACGGCAAGGGTGGTGCGAATGGTTTTCATGGGTTGGGGGTGGTGCTGAGGGGAAATCCGGGCAACGGCCGGCCACGGCCCCGCACACGGGGCCTGCGGCACAGGCGGTTGAAAAAGGGGGGCTAGATGTCGAGGACCAGCGGCCCGCGCTTGCAGCGCGAGACGCAGATCATCATGGTCTTGTTGGCCGCGCGTTCGGCCTTGGACAGGATGCCGTCGTGGTGGTCGACCTCGCCACCGAGCACGGCGGTCTCGCAGGCGCCGCAGACGCCTTCCTTGCAGCTGTGGTCCGGGTTCAGGCCGGCGTCGATCAGCGCGTCCAGGATGGACTTGCCGGCCGGCACTTCCACGGTCTTGTCGCTCTTGCGGCAGACCACCTCGAAGCCGCTGTCGGCCAGCGTCTGCGGCACGGCCACGGCCGCAAAGCGCTCGATGTGGGCGTTCGCGTAGCCCAGCTGCTCGCAGGTCTTCTCGAACGCATCCAGCATCGGCGTGGGGCCGCAGCAGTAGTAGTGGCTGTCGGCGCCGCGGCCGGCCAGCAGCGCGGCCAGGTCGGGCGGTCCGCCGCGCTCGTCGTTGAAGTGCCAGTGCACCTGCACCTTCGCCGGCGCCTGTTCGGCCAGCGCCTCGATGGCGGCGATGAACGCGGCCTCCTTGCGCGTGCGGGCGCAATAGAACAGCTCCACCGGCCGGCCCAGCGCCACCAGGCGCTGCAACATGCACCAGATGGGCGTTACGCCAATGCCGCCGGACACCAGCACGCTGCGCGGCGCGTCCTCGTGCAGCGCGAAGTTGTTGCGCGGGGCGGAGATCTGGACCGTGCTGCCCACGCGCAGCTGCTGGTGCACGTAGCGCGAACCGCCGCGGCTGGCGCGGTCGTGCAGCACGCCGACCACGTAGCGCCCCCGGTCGCTGCTGGGGTTGCACAGCGAGTAGCTGCGCACCAGGCTGTTGGGCAGGTGCAGGTCGATGTGCGAGCCGGCCTCGAACGCGGGGAATTCCACGTCCGCGGTGGCAGGACGGAATTCGACGCTGACGATGCCGTCGGCCTCGTGGCGCATCGTGTGCACCAGGGCGTTCAACGTGGGAGCGGACATGGCGGGGCCTCGGGGATTCGGCGGTGGTCGGTCGGCGTGCGGCGCGTTCAGGCGGCGGCGGTTTCGCCCTGCAGCTGTTGCTGCGCCAGGTTGCGCATGTGCCGGCGCAGCCGCACGATGCCCAGGTCGTGCTGGTACAGGTTCTCGTGCTGGTTGGCGTCGGCCTCCATGTCCTCGAGCATCACGCGGTCCTGCTCGAGCACATGCCAGTGGCGCGCCTCCAGGCGGTTCCTGTACAGGAAGCGCCAGGTGTCGCGCTCCCAGCCCGGGGCCAGCTTGCGCACGCGCCAGAAGAAGGTGGCCGTCATGCCCTTCACGATGGGGGCGAACGCGCCCACGATGATGAAGTTGCCGCCGGGGCCGCCGGTCTTCGGATAGGGGATCTCCAGCCGCGTCCAGTGGATGCCCGTATCGGCCCACTCGGTCCAGTCGAAGTTGACGTTGCGCTGGCCTTCCTTCTCGAACACGAAGCCGGTGTCGGTCGGGCGGATGCCGAACTTGGCCGTCGAATCGCCCTCGGCCATCGAGTGCGACTGCTTGTGCAGGAAGGTGCCGTGCATCGGGTCCATCACGTTGTCCAGCACGTAGCGGTAGTCGCCCTTCCACTCGGTGTAGCACAGGAAGCTCGCGTACTCGGCGTCGTCGGTCAGCTGCTCGGGCAGCACCAGCGGCGGCGGCGTGTCGACCGGCTCCTTGCTGTTGTAGAGGAACACGGCGCCCGCGCGCTCCTGCACGTGGAAGTGGCGCGTGGCGCGCGAGCCTTCCAGCTTGCAGCCCGGGCTGCCGGGCACGCGCGTGACCGTGCCGTCGTGGCGCACTTCCACGCCGTGGTAGGGGCAGGACAGCCGGTCACCCAGGATCACGCCCTGCGACAGCGGCGCACCGCGGTGCGGGCAGCGGTCTTCCAGCGCGTGCAGCACGCCGTCGCCGTCGCGCCACAGCGCGAGCTTGCGGCCCAGGCGGCGCAGCGAGACCGGGTTCTCCTGGATGAAGTGCGAGGGGCAGATCGGGTACCAGAGGTCCTTCAGGCCGATCTCGAGCAGGTGGTCGACCGGGTCGGCGGCGACCGGGTGGATGGCAATCGTCATCGTGGTTCTCCTCAGGCGGCCAGCGCGGCGATCTCGGTGCGGTAGACCGCTTCGGTCCAGGCCTTGCCGCTGGGGCTGGCCAGTCCGCTGGCGTTCAGGGCCTGGACCAGGCTGGCCAGGTCGTGCGCACCCGCACCGAACGCGCGCTCGATCGCGTCGCCCAGCAGGTCTTCGTAGGTGGTCGCGGGGCGCTGGCGCGCCTGGTGCGGTTGCAGGTAGCGGTCTTGTGGCATCGTGAACCTCCGTGGGGTTGCGTTGGAATGGATCGGTGGGCGCCGGTGCGGATCACTCGGCGCGGATGTTGCGGGCCTTGATGACCTGCGCCCAGGTCGCCGTTTCCTCGCGCATGGCCTGGGCGAACGCGGCCGGCGCCATCGTGGCCTGGGCCATCCCCTGCGCGGCAAGCCGCGTGCGGACCTCGGGCTGCGACAGGAAATCGGCCGCGTCGCGGGCCAGTTGCTCGGCCACCGCGGGCGGCGTGCCGGCCGGCGCCAGCAGGCCGTACCACGAGGTCACGTTGACACCGGCGATCCCCTGCTCGGCCAGCGTGGGGATCTCGGGCGCGACCGGCGTGCGGCTGGCCTCGGTCACGCCCAGCGCCACGAGCTTGCCGCTCTTCAGGTAGGGCAGCGCCGTCGGCAGGTTGGTGAACATCAGCGGCACGACGCCGCCCAGCACGTCGTTCAGCGCCGGCGGCGTGCCCTTGTAGGCCACGTGCAGCATGTCCACGCCCGCCTGTTGCTTGAACAGCTCGCCGGCCAGGTGCAGCCCGCTGCCCACGCCCGGCGAGGCGTACGACAGCGTGCCCGGACTGGCCTTGGCCTGCGCCACCAGGTCGCGCGCGGTCTTGAGCCCCGAGGCCGGCGTGGCCACGATCACGTTCGGCGCCTTGGCCAGCATGGTGACGGCGACGAAGTCCTTCGCGATGTCGAACGGGAAGTTCGGCATCAGCGTCGGGTTGATCGTGAGGTTGCCGGCCGGCACCACGAGCAGCGTGTGGCCGTCGCCCTTGGCGCGCTTGACCTTGTCGATGCCGATGTTGCCGGCCGCGCCCGCGGTGTTCTCGACCACGGCCGCCTGGCCATAGCGCTTGGCCAGCCCGTCGGCCAGGATGCGTGCCAGCGTGTCGACCGGGCCGCCCGCCGGGAACGGCGAGACGATGGTGAAGCGCTCGGCGGCCAGCGACCTGGCCGCGTCGGCCGGTTGGGCGATGGCGCCCGTGGCCGCCACCACGCCGAGCAGGGCCGCGAGGAAGGTCTTGCGTTGCATGGTGCTCACTTCTTCTCGGTCAGGAACTTGCCACCGGCGTCCACGCCCTTTTGCCGGCGCGTGTGGCCGTCCAGCCCGCCGTCCACGGCCCACTCGGCGAACACCGTGGGGCCGGGTTCGAACTCGCGCGGCTGCCAGTCGGCGGTCAGCTGGTCCTCGTCGGCGTAGTACTCGATCAGGCCGCCGGCCGGGTTCTTGAAGTACCAGAAATAGGCCGACGACACCGGGTGCCGGCCCGGGCCGAGCTGCGTCTCCCAGCCGCAGCGCGAGAAGTGCAGGCCGCCGCCGAACACCTCGTGGATGTCGCGCACGGTGAACGCCACGTGGTTGATGCCGCGCTTGCCCGAAGGCAGCTGCAACAGGAACAGGTCGTGGTGGCCGCCGCTCGGCGCGCAGCGCATGAAGGCGCCGCGGCCCGGGTAGCGGTCGGACGAGACGAAGCCGAAGCGGCTGGCGTAGAAGGCCTCGCAGGCCGGCACGTCGGCCGCGAAGAACACCACATGGCCGACCTCGATCGGCGTGGCGCGCTCGTAGACCGGGCTGGGCTGGTTGATGCGCGGCTTGTCGCTCCAGGTGTTCATGGCGGCGCTCTGCAGCGCGATGTCGCGCTTCCTCGTGACCTGCAGCCGCACGGCCAGGCCGTTGGGGTCGGTGCAGCCGATGCGGCGCGCGCCGTCGACCTCGGTGTCGACGAAGCCCGGGTCGTGGCGGATCGCATCGGCATAGCGCGCGAGGTCTTCCGCGCGCTCCACGCCCCACACCACTTCGCGCAGCGTCGGGCCTGGTTCGATGGCCGGCGGCAGGCCGGGGTGGTCCATGGCGGCCACGACCACGCGGCAGCCATTGAGGCAGGTGAACACCAGCGTGTCGGCGCTCTCGTGCGCCAGGGTCAGGCCCCAGTCCTGGAAGAAGCGGCGCGACAACGCAAGGTCGTCCGTGCCGTAGGTGATCTGGTCGATGCCGAGAACGCTCATGTCGGGTGCTCCAGTGGTTCAGTTCGCCCAGGGCAGGGGCTGTGCATTGGTGCCCCAGTACATGCTCTTTTGCTCCATGTACTGGAAGATGCCTTCGCGGCCCTTCTCGCGGCCCAGGCCCGAGTCGCGCCAGCCGCCGAACGGCGTGGAGACCGAGAACTGCTTGTAGGTGTTGACCCAGACCGTGCCGGCCTGCACCGCGCGGCCCAGGCGCCAGGCGCGCTTGAAGTCGCGGCTCCAGACGCCGGCGGCCAGGGCGTAGATGCTGTCGTTGGCCTGCGCGATGAGTTCTTCCTCGTTGTCGAACGGCATGGCCACCAGCACCGGGCCGAAGATCTCTTCCTGCACGATGCGCGCGCGGTTGCTCAGGCCTTCGAGGATGGTGGGCATGTAGAAGTAGCCGTTGTCGAAGCCGGCGCCGTGCGGGCGCACGCCGCCCGTGCGGATGCGGCCGCCTTCGCTGATGCCCAGGTCCACGTAGCGCTCGATGCCTTCGCGGTGCCTGGCCGTGATCAGCGGGCCCATCTGCGTGCGTTCGCTCGCGGGGTCGCCCACGCGCAGCGCCTTGGCGGCCGCGGCCACGCGCGTCACGAACTCGTCGTAGATCGGGCGCGCCACGAACAGGCGCGAGCCGGCGATGCACGACTCGCCCGAGCTGCTGAAGATGCCGTAGAGCACGCCGGCCACGGCATGGTCCAGGTCCGCGTCTTCCAGCACCATGGTGGGCGACTTGCCGCCCAGTTCCAGCGAGACCGGCATCATCTTGTCGGCCGCGATGTGGGCGATGTGCTTGCCTGTGGTGGTGCCGCCCGTGAACGACACGCGCTTGACCAGCGGGTGCTTGGTGATCGCATCGCCGATGACCGAGCCCTTGCCCGGCAGCACGCTGACGATGCCCTTCGGCACGCCGGCCTCTTCGCAGATCCTGGCCAGCTCCAGCGCCATCAGCGGCGTGACCTCGGCCGGTTTCACGACCACGGCATTGCCCGCGGCCAGGGCCGGCGCAAGCTTCTGCGCCTCGCTCGCGATCGGCGAGTTCCACGGCGTGATGGTCGCCACCACGCCCATCGGCTCGTGCACGCTCATGGTCACGAAGTCGCCGCGCGACGGCGTGATGGTGTCCTCCAGCGTCTCCAGCGCGGCGGCGAAGAACTGGAAGGTGGCCGCGGCGCTGGCCACCAGCGCGCGCGTCTCGTTGATGGGCTTGCCGTTGTCCAGCCGCTGCTGCTGGGCCAGCGGCTCGGCGCGCTCGCGGATGAGGGCCGCCACGCGGTGCAGCACGGCGGCGCGCAGGTGCGGCAGCATCTGCGCCCAGCCGCTGGTGCGGAAGGCGTGGTCGGCACGCGCAATGGCTTCCTCGACATCGGCCAGGCTGGCCGCGCGCAGGCGGGCGATGGGCTCGCCCGTGGCGGGGTACAGGCTGTCGTAGACATCGCCGCCGCCCAGGCGCCAGACGCCGGCAACGTTGATCGGGAGAATTTCCAGGGAGGGCATCTTGGGGCCTTGCAGGGGCGAGGGAGTTCAGATCGACACGGCGGCCGTGCGGTTGCGCAGTGCGCGCGCGGCGCTGTAGACCGTGAGCGCCGAGGTCTTGGGGTTGGCGGCCAGGGGCTGGTTGCGCATGGTCAGCTCGAAGCTGCCGAACGCGCCCGCGGCCTCGACCTGGTGCACGTTCTCGGTCACGCCGGGGTCGGCCACCAGGCGCACCATGGTGTGGTCCAGGCCCAGGCCGGCCAGCGACACGGTGGCCGCCACGTTGGCGTTCTTGGGGTAGAGCCGGGCGGCCTCGCGGGCCGAGCCTTCGAAGATGACGGTGGCCGTGGCCAGGCTGGCGAGGTCGCGGCCGGCCTCGGCCGGCGTGTCCTTCCAGGCCTGCGGCGGCTTGCGGCCGGTGTAGCGCACGCTGTCCAGCCCGCCGATGCGCGCGGCGGCCAGCGCATCGATGGCACCGATGGCCCCGGCGATCAGCTGGGCCTGCGTGCCGCCGGCGTGGGCGGCCATTTCCAGCTGTTCGGCCAGGTCGGCGGCCGACAGCGCGCCGACCGAGGCCACGATGCAGGGCACGCCGCGACGCAAGGCGGGCAGCACGTGCTGTGCGATGGCGGCATGGCCGGCGGCTTCCACCACCAGCGCGATGCCGTCGTGCGGCACGCTGTCGCAGACGCGGGCCGCAGGGGCCAGCCGCCGGGCCACGGCCTGCGCGGCTTCGACGCCGGCCTGCGGCACCACGATGGCGGCCACTGCGAGGCCGGTGTCGTGCTGCACGAGTTCCAGCAGCGCGGTGCCGATGGCGCCGCAGCCGATCAGGGCCACTTGCAATGTGGGCAAGGTGGGCATGGTAGGCATGGTGCGCATGTCCTCAGGCGGCGGGCTGCAGCGCCGGGATCTGGTCCAGCTTGTTCACCGGCGGGCCGGAGAAGCTGGTCTTGAAGCTGCCGATGGCGCGCATGTCGATCTCGAGCAGGAAGGGGCCCGGCTGGCGCCAGGCCGCCTCCAGCTGTGCCGACAGGGCGTCCAGGCTCTGGACGCGGGCGTGCGGCAGCTGGATCGAGGCGCACAGCTGCGCGTAGTCCGGCGTGTGCAGCTCCACGTAGCAGCGGCGTCCGCCGTACGACGCATCCTGGATGTTCTGGATCACGCCGTAGCGCTGGTCGTTCATCAGCACGATCAGGGCGTCGCATTGTTCCTGCACCAGCGTGGCCAGCTCGCCCAGGTTCAGGATGAAGCCGCCGTCGCCGGCCAGGCCCAGCGTCTTGCGGCCAGAGCCCGTGGCCGCCGCGCCGACCGCCGCGCCGATCGCCATGGGCATGCCCATGCCGATGCCGCCGCCGGTGGCGTGCACGCCCGCGTCGGCCTGGAAGAAGCGCAGTTCGCGGTTGCCCCAGGTGCTGTTGGACACCGTCACGTCGCGCACCCAGTTGAAGTTGCGGCCGGCCACCTTCTGCAGCTGCTGCACCAGCTGGCTGTAGACGCCCAGGCCGTCGTGCAGCGAGGCGACCACTTCCTGGTGCGTGTGGCGCAGGTCGGCCAGCAGCTCCGGGTCGGCCCGGTAGCCGCGCGCCTCCAGGCGGTCGGCCAGGCCGGCCAGCACCAGGGCCGCGTCGCCGCAGACGAAGCCGTCGTCGGCGTAGCAGCGGCCGGACTGCGCGGCGTCCACGTCCACGCGGTACAGCGGGCGCGGCAGCTTCAGCTCGTACTTCAGCGTCTCGTTGCTGCGCAGGCGCGTGCCCACGGCCAGCATGGCGTCGCAGCGCTGGTAGAAGGCTTCGACCGGCTTGTGGATGTTGTAGGCGCCCAGCGAGGCCGGGTCGTCTTCGGCCACGATGCCGCGGCCCTGCACGGTGGTGACGATGCCGAAGCCCAGGGCCTTCAGGCGCTGCACGGCGCGGCCGGCGTGGCGGGCGCCGCCGCCCAGCCACAGCAGCGGGCGGCGGGCCCGGGCCAGTGCGTCGGCCAGCGCGTCCAGCGCGTCCGCGCCGGGGGCGGCCTGGACGACCGGCAGCGGCGACAGATCGGCCGGCATGGCGACCACGGCCTGCTGGATGTCGATCGGGATCTCCACGCTGACCGGGCCGGTGGGCGCGGTCAGCGCGAGCTGCACGGCCTTCTTCAGGGTGGACAGCACGGTCTCCACGCTGCGCACGCGGAACGCGGCCTTGGAGACGGCGCCCAGCATGGTCAGCTGGTCCGGCGCCTCGTGGATGTACGAGAGGTTCTGGTCCAGGTACCGGGTCTCGATCTGGCCCGTGATGTGCAGCAGCGGCGTGCCGGCGGTGCGGGCCTCCACCAGGCTGCCGGCGATGTTGCCGGCCGCGGGCCCGGTGCTGGTGATGCACACGCCCAGGCTGGAGGTGGAGCGCGCGTAGGCGTCGGCCATGTTGCCGGCGCCGGCCTCGCCGCGCGCCATCACGAAGCGCGTCCTGCCGCGCTGCGCGAAGGCGTCCAGGATCGGCATGTTGTGGATGGAGATCACCCCGAACGCGGCCTGCACGCCGCACTGTTCGAGGAAGGCGGCGACCACGGCGCCGACGGTGGCCTGCTGCGCCTGGGTGGTGGAGGCGGTGGAAGTGACGGGCTTAAGCATGGCGGGACAGGCCTCCGGAGATGTCGATGTGGCTGCCGGTCGTGTACGAGGCGAACGGCGAGGACAGGAAAACGAGCGCGCGTGCGGCTTCCAGTGGAAGCCCCAGGCGGCCCAGCGGGATGTGCTTGTCGCTGGCGAGCTGGCCGCTCCAGGCGGCCCAGTCCTGCGAGGTGTCGTCGCGTGCGTCGAAGCGGCGGCGCCATTGGCCCGATTCCACGAGCCCGATCAGGATGCCGTTCACGCGCACGCCCTGCGGCGCGAACTCGGCGGCCATGGAGCGCACGAGGTTCAGCACGCCGGCCCGCGCGGCCGAGGTGGCGACCATGTGCGGCTCGGGCTGGCGTGCCAGCAGCGAGTTGGCACACGTGATGGCCGCGTCGCCCAGGCGCTGGCGCTCGGCCGCCAGCTGCGGCAGGAAGGCGCGCGTGGGGTGGATGACCGAGAAGAACTTGAGTTGCAGCTCGTCGACCCAGGCCTGGTCCGCGGTGTCGGCGAAGGTGGAGACGCGGCCCTGGCCGGCGTTGTTGACCAGCATGGACGCCGGGCCGAGCGCGGCCTGGCTGGCGCTGGCGAAGGCCTGCACCGAGGCCGCGTCCAGCACGTCGCAGCGCTGGGCGAACAGCCGGGCGCGCGGGAACTCCTGGCGCAGCTGCGTGACCGCCCGGTCCAGCCGTGCGCCGTCGCGGCCGCACAGGGCCACGGCCGCGCCGCAGGCCAGCAGCACCTGCACGGTGGCCAGGCCGATGCCGGAGGAGCCACCGGTCACGACGGCGGTGCGGCCGGCCAGCGCGTCGGCGGCCAGGAAGGAGGGGCTGGAGGGGGTGGTCATGGTGGTGTGGTGGGCGAAAGGGATCAGGCGCCGCCGCGCAGCGGCACGACCTTGCGGGCCAGGGCGGGGCGCACGCCGTACAGCAGCTCGGAGATCTCGGCGGACGCGCTGCAGACGCGGGCCGACAGCAGTTCGACCTCGGCCGGCTCGAGGGTCCCGGCGTTGACCGTGACACCCAGCGCCGCCACGACATGGCCGGCGCGGTCGCGCACGGAGGTGGCCACGGTGGAGATGTTGGGCTCGTAGAAGCTCTCGCTGACCGTGTAGCCCCGTTCGCGGCCGGCCTGCACCATGTCGAACAGCGCGTGGACGGTGGCGGGTGTCTGGCTCGTGAAGCGCTCCAGCTTGTCTTCGGGGTACAGCGCGCGCAGCTCGGGCAGCGTCATGTCTTCCAGCATGGCGTGGCCCAGCACCGTGGCGTGGGCCGGCAGCCGCGTGCCGACGCTGACGGTGCTGCGGAACGGCGAGTAGAAGGCGGTCTTGGCCACGTAGACGATGGAGCGGCCGTCGCGCACCACGAGGTGGCAGATGTGGCCCACGTCTTCGCTCAGGCGGTTGAGCACCGGCATGCCGAGCTCGGTCAGTTCCAGCGACGCGAGGTACTCGAAGCCCAGGCGCAGCACGGCCAGGCCCAGGCGGTATTCGCGGCCGCCCTCGGTGCGTTCGAGAAAGCCCATGTTCTCCAGCGTGGTGAGCAGGCGGAACACGGTGGAGCGCGGCAGGTCGAAGCGGCGCGCCAGTTCGGGCGCCGACAGCGTGCGCGCGTCGTGGCCGAATTCGGACAGGATGCGCAGGCCGCGCTCGAGCGCGGGCACGTTGTAGCGGTCGCCGCCCTCGTCCGTGGTCGGCAGGGTGTCGTCATTGGTCATGCGGTGGCCTTGTGAAGTTCTTGCAGGAGCGCGCGGGCCACGGTCCCGGGCTGTTCGACATAGCAGGCGTGGCCGGCGCCGGGCAATTCTTCCAGGCCCACGCCGCAGGCCGCGGCCACGTCGCGGCAGGCGGCGGGCGGGGTCACGACGTCCTCGGCCCCGCACAGCACGCGCACCGGCATGGCGGGCGGCAACGCCGCGAGCAGGTCGTCGCCGCACAGCAGCTCGATGGCCTGGCGGTAGCCGCCTTCGTTGAGCCGGCCCATGTTCCAGCGCACCCATTGGCGCGCGGTGGCGTCCGCATCGGCGGACAGCAGCCGGTCCGCGCGCTGGCCGGCCATGCCGGCGATGCCGCCCTCGGCCAGCGCGGCCAGGCGCTGGGTGCGCACTTGCCGGGCTTGCGGCTCGCGGCCGGCGCCGCCGTAGCCGCGGGCCGGGCTGACCAGCACGAGCCGCGCGATGCGCTCGCGCAGCGCGCTGTCCGGTCGCGCCGCCGCGCCGGCGACCAGCGCGCCCAGCGAGTGGCCCACGAGCACGCAGCGCCGGATGTCCAGGGCCTGCAGCAGCTCGGCCAGCCGCGCCGCATAGTCCGCGGCGCGCGGCGCGCTGGCCAGCAGCGGGCTGGAGACGCCATAGCCGGGTGCGTCCCAGGCGATCAGCCGTGCCTGCGGCGCCAGCGTGCGCGCCACGCCCAGCCAGGACGCCGCGCCCGAGCCGATGCCGTGCAGGCAGACCAGCGCGGGCGCGTCCGCCGCGCCGGCCTCGCGCACGGCCTGCCGGCCATGGGCCAGGGCCAGCGTGCGTTCGGGGAAATGCTGGTCCAGCAATTCCAGTTCCGCGGCAGGCAACGGGGGCAGCGTGGAGGGTGTCATGGCGGCGAGGCAGGGCAGCGGCAGGGCGCTCAGCGCTTGATCCTGGCCAGCGGGTGGTCGGCCGGATAGGTCGGCGTGATGGGCTTCTTGGCGCCCAGCATGACGCACATCAGCGCGTCCTCGTCGCCGACGTTGATCTCCTCGCGGTACACGCCTGGCGGCACCGAGATCAGGTCGCGGTCGGTCAGGATGGTCTCGAAGCGCTCGCCCTCCGGCGTGGTCAGCACCACCTTGAGCTTGCCGCGGATCAGGAAGAACACTTCTTCCACGTCGATGTGCAGGTGCGGCGGGCCTTCGTGGCCGGCCGGGATCACCATGGTGGAAAACGTGAAGTGCTCGGCCGGCACGGTGTTGACGTCGGCCATCACGCCGGTGCCGCCGGTGCCCACGTAGCGCATCTGCGCGCGGCGGAACTTGGGGTCGACGTCGGCCTGGAACTTCAGCGCGTTCCAGTCGTACTTGCGCGTCGAATACCGCGCGATGCGCGCGCCCATCCAGTCCTCCAGGCTGGCGCCTTCGGGGCGGGCCCAGCTCGGGGCGGCGTCGTCGATCTTCTGTTGTTCGGAGAGGTCGGTCATGGGGAACTCCTTGGGGTGGGGTGGCGATCCGGTTCGGTCAATGCATCACGAAGCCGCCGTTGACGGCAAGCAGCTGGCCGCTGACGAAGCGCGCCAGCGGCGACAGGGCGAACAGCACGGCGCCGCAGACGTCCACGGCCTGCTGCTCGCGCGGCAGGGCGCGGCCTTCCAGGTACTTGTCGTGGCGCGCCTGGGGCACGTATTCGGTGGCCTCGACCAGCGTGAGGCCGGGCGCAATCGCGTTGACGGTGATGCCGTCGCCGCCCCATTCGCGGGCCAGCGAGCGCGTCATCGCAATGACGGCACCCTTGCTCGACGCATAGGCCAGCAGGTTGGGCGCGCCCCACAGCGCGGTGTCGGACGCCAGGTTCACGATGGCGCCGTGGCCGCTGGCCGCCAGCGCCGGCTGGCAGGCGCGGCTCGTGAGCCAGGTGCCGCGCACGTTCACGTCCATCACGCGGTCCCAGGTGGCCACGTCGAGCGCGTGGGCGTCGCGGCCGCCGGAGTTGGTGATGGCGGCGTTGTTCACGAGCCCGTCCAGGCCGCCCAGCCGCTGCAGCGTCTGCTCGGCGCATCGCTGGATGGATTCGGGGTCGAGCAGGTCGACGGCCAGCGCCTGCGCATCGAGGCCGGCGCCGCGCATGGCGGTGGCTTCGGCCTGCGCCAGTTCGGCCAGCACGTCGGCCAGGACCACGCGGCCGCCGGCCTGGGCGATGCTCTTGGCGAACGCCAGCCCCAGGCCGCGCGCGGCGCCGGTGACCAGCACGCGGCGGCCCCGCAGCAGGTCGCGCGGCAGTTCGGCGAGCAGGCCGTCGAGGCTGCGGGGGTCGGCAATGCCGTGTGCTTGTGTCATGGTGGGGCGGATCACAGGTGGAGGGGTCCGGACGTCAGTCGGGCAGGATGTTCAGTTCCTTGACGATGCGGGTGAAGCGCTCCAGGTCCGCCGCATTGGTCTTGGCCAGCTGGGCCGGTGCACCGCCCACGGGCAGCGTGCCCAGCGTCTTCATGCGGTCCAGCACGTCGGGCATCTTGAGGATCTCGTTGAAGTGGCCGTTGAGCTGCTGCACGATGTCGGCCGGCAGGCCCTTGGGACCGAACAGCCCGTTCCAGGCCACGACCTCGACATCCTTGTAGCCCAGCTCGGCCAGCGTGGGCACCTCGGGCGCCAGCGGCGAGCGCGCGCCCTGCGCCACGGCCAGCAGCCGCATCTTGCCGTCGGCCAGGTATGGAGCGGCCGGCCCGTAGGTCACCCAGGTCAACGGCACGTGTCCGCCGACCACGTCGGTGATGCCGGGGGCGATGCCCTTGTAGGGCACATGGCGCAGGCCCGCACCCGAGGCCTTGTTGAACATCTCGCCCAGGATGTGCATGGGCGAGCCGCTGCCGGGGCTGGCGTAGGCCATGGGCGCTGCCTTGGAGGCGGCCAGCACGTCCTTGAGCGTGGCGGCCTTGCCGGCCGGGCCGGCGGCCAGGAACAGCGGCTGCGTGCCGAGCTGGAAGATCGGCGTGAAGCCGTTCACCACGTCGTAGCCGCTGCCGGAACCGGTCTTGAGCACCAGCTGGGCGATGGAGAACGTGCTGGGCGCCATCAGCAGTGTGTAGCCGTCGGCCGGCGCCTTGGACACGTAGCTGCTGCCGATCACGCCGCTGGCGCCCGCCCGGTTGTCGACCACCACGGGCTGCTTCACACGGGCGGAGAGCTTCTCGGCGAACACGCGCGCCAGCGCGTCGGTGTCGCCGCCGGCCGGGTAGGCGACGACGATGGTGATGGGCTTGGCCGGATAGCCTTCGGCGGCTGCCGACAATGCCAGCGCACCGACGGCGCCGGCCAGGAACAACTTGCGGATCAGGCTCGTCATGGTTGTTGTTTGTTTCGTTGGTGAAACATGGATTTACTAATGGAACGCTTAGGTCGAATTATCGATCGATGCGTGCGCTTGAAATCAGTAGAAACCCCAGGTTTATATGTTTTACTGGTGAATCACTGGTTTGCCAATGAGACAAAGCAGGTTTGATGCCAGCAGCCAGGGCGCAAAAAAAGGGGCGTCGAGCGGCGCCGCGCCCGGTTGTGACGCGCATGGCGCAGCGGTTTGGTGCGGTCTGCCCTGTACGTGTGCGTGTGCGTGTGCGTTTGGGCCCGCAGGGTGGCGAGCACACGGCGCCGTGTGGGGCGCGGCCTGCGGACGGGGGGCGCTACAGGGCGTGCGCGCTCGCGCCCTGACGCAGCAGGACGAGAACGCGGGGTCGGTGCGGGCGAACGCGTCGCCCGGGCATCACCTGCCGATCAAGCGCAGGGTGCCGTGGAGCCCACCTGCATCAGCGCCTGCCCCATCCGGATGCGCGCGCCCTCGGCGATGCCCTCGGCCAGCGCGAAGCCCTTGGGCGCGAGCACGATGATGGTCGAGCCGTGCTCGAACCAGCCCATCTCCTGCCCCTTGGCGAAAGGCGCCGCGCAGTCCACCGGTTGCGCGCCCAGCGTGCGCAGGTGCAGCAGAGTGTCCATGAAGTGCAGCCGGATGCTGGCCACCAGGATCGCCGCCACCGGCACCAGTGCAATCGGCTGGCCGCCAGCCAGCCGCATGCGCAGCACGGCGCGTTCGTTGCGGCAGAACAGCCGCTCGACGCGCTTGAGCGCGATCGGGTTCACGTTCCAGGTGTCGCCCGAGAGGTAGCGCAGCTGCTCCACCGTGCCGTCGTGCGGCGCGTGGAAGCGGTGGTACATGGCCGAGGTCAGCCGCAGCGTCACGTACTGGCCGCCGTGCCAGGGGCGGGCGGCCTCCTCGTCGCCGAACAGCTCGCCGATCTCGTACGGAAAGCCCTTGGCCTGGAACAGCCGCGTGCCGTCCACCGCGCCGCAAGCACCGACGATGCCTTCGCAGGGGCTGGCCAGCACATCTGGGTCCATCACCACGGGCCGCGCGCCGGGCTTCAAGGCCCGCGTGAACATGGCGTGCAGGCTCTTGAAGCGCTGCTCCTGCGCGTCCGACAGGTCGATGTCGGTGCAGGCGCGCCAGATGGCGATGGAGGCTTCGCGCACGAGTGGGTTCTCGATCTTGCTGAACCAGCCCATGAAGCGCGTCAGCGCCAGGCGCGGCACGCGGTTGGTCAGCAGGAAGTTGAGGTCTTCCTGCAGCAGCAGGCGGTCGCGCAGGCGGGCGAGGGCGGACGGATGGGTCGGGGCGGTGGTCTGCGTCATCGTGTTGACAAATGAAAGGGTTACCAATGGGGGATCGCCATTTCCTCGGATCCCATGAACGAACTCACATTCCTTGGCGGCTTCGGTGCCGCGGCCGTGCTGGCCCTGTTGCCGGCGGCCAGCCAACGCCTGGCGCTGTCGCGCGCCAAGCACCGTTCGCTGGCCGGGCATTCCAAGCTGTCGCGCCGCGTGGCGCGCAAGCTGCCGTTCTACGATTTCGGGCGCGATCGCTTCTTCGACTCGGATGGCGCACCCGCCGCCGTGGCGGCTCAGCGCGAGGCGGGCATGGCGCGCCTGGCGGCGGTGTTCGCGCAGCGCTTCCCGAAGACGCTGGCCATGACCGAGGCCGCGCGCGAGGGCATCGCCGACCTGCAGTTCACGAGCCGCTACCGCGTGCCCTTCCAGTACAGCCGGGTGCTGCGCGAGAGCCTCAAGATGGGCGCCTTCGTGCAGGAAAGCAGGGGCGTGCAGGTGACGGACCTGGACGGCAATGCCTTCTACGACCTGGCCGGCTCCTACGGCGTGAACCTGTTCGGCCAGGACTTCTACAAGTCCTGCATCGCCGAAGGCAGCGCGCGCGTGCAGGACCTGGGCCCGGTGCTGGGCAGCTACCACCCGGCCGTGCTCGACAACGTGCGCGCGCTGCGCGCCATCTCGGGCAAGGACGAGGTGTCCTTCCACATGTCCGGCACCGAGGCCGTGATGCAGGCCGTGCGGCTGGCGCGCTACCACACGCGGCGCACGCACATCGTGCGCTTTTGCGGCGCCTACCACGGCTGGTGGGACGACGTGCAGCCCGGCATCGGCAACCCGGTCTCGGCCGAGCGCACCTACACGCTGCGCGACATGGACGAGCGCACGCTGCGCGTGCTCGCAAGCCGGCGCGACATCGCCTGCGTGCTGGTCAACCCGCTGCAGGCGCTGCACCCGAACGCGAACGCGCCATCGGACTCGGCGCTGGTCGCCGGCCGCGCCGCGCCGGCCTTCGACCGCGCGGCCTACACCGCCTGGCTGCACAAGCTGCGCGCCGTCTGCACCGCGCGCGGCATCGTGCTGGTCTTCGACGAGGTGTTCCTGGGCTTTCGCCTGGCGCCCGGCGGCGCGCAGGAATACTTCGGCGTGCAGGCCGACATGGTCACCTACGGCAAGACGCTGGGTGGCGGCCTGCCGGTGGGCGTGGTCTGCGGCCCGCACCGGCTCATGCAGCGCTGGCGCGAAGACCGGCCGGCGGACATCTGCTTCGCGCGCGGCACCTTCAATGCCCACCCCTACGTGATGGGCGCGATGCAGGTGTTCCTGGAGCGCCTGGCCACGCCCGCCGTGCAGGCCATGTACCAGGACCTGGACGTGACCTGGGAAGGCCGCGCCGCGCAGCTCAACGGCCTGCTCGAAGGCGCCGGCCTGCCGGTGCGCGTGGGCGGCATGTCCACGGTCTGGGCGGTGGGCTTCACGCAGGCCTCGCGCTACCACTGGATGCTGCCCTACTACCTACGCGCGCAGGGCCTGGCGCTGAGCTGGGTCGGCACGGGCCGGCTGATCTTCAGCCTGAACTACGGCGATGCCGAGTTCGCCGAGGTGGCACGCCGTTTCGTCGCGGGCTGCCAGGCCATGCAGGCCGATGGCTGGTGGTGGCAGGACGCGGGCCTGAGCAAGAAGACCATCCAGCGCCGCATCCTGCGCGAGATGTTCGGCAGGGCCTGAGCGGGTGGGCCGGGCGGCCTGGCCGCCCGGCGTCTGTGCGGCAGCGCCAGTGCAAAGGCCGCCGGCGGCCTGGTCGAACCAGGTGCACGGCGGCCGAAGGCCTGTCCAGGGCATGCGGTGCGGATGCGTCGCGCCGCGGATCGGTGGCTCAGCGGGCCGCGCCCTGCACGTCGTGCATCGGGTCGATCAGCTCGCCGCGCATCAGGGCCAGCGGGCTCTTCCAGTACAGCTTGATGTCGTGGAAGGGGTCGGTCACGATCTTCGTGGCCCAGGCCAGGCCGGCCACCACGCCCTGCAGGAAGAACAGGTGCACGGTGCGCGTCAGCACGGCGGCCACGCCCAGCGCGAGCCAGGCCAGGCCCACGTGGCGCGCCCAGCCTTCCAGCGTGGCGGCGGGCTCGATCAGGCCGAACAGACCGGGCTCCATCCAGAACAGCAGCGGCAGGGCCACCCACAGCAGCATCAGCACCACCTTGCGGCGCAGGTTGTAGCCGACCTTGATCTCTTCCTTGTGCTCGTGCGTGGCCTGGTTCACATGGTCGTAGCCCTTGGGCTCGAAGAAGAAATGGCCGGCCTGGCGGCTGACCATGGCCACGGTCCAGGCCAGCAGTGCGGCCACGGCCGGGTCGATGAACAGCAGCACATAGGCCACCACGAAGGTGCAGGCGCTGAGCAGGTGCAACGACTGGTTGATGCGGCTGTGGTGGTAGTAGCGGTGGTCGTCGTCGCGCTGGACCTGGACCGTCTGGAAGAAGTCTTGCATGGGTACCCCCGTTGTCATGTGGCGCGATCGTGACGAGCGCGCATGAAGCACTGATGACAGGGTTCAGTGGCTGCGCGAACGCTTGTCTGCGGCCGCCGGCGCGCAGGCCTCGGCCCAGCCGGCGACCTGCTCTGCGCTGGCCGGCACCATGCCGAACAGCAGGCGGTAGATGATGGGCGCGACCAGGCGGTCCATGACGTCCTCCACCGTCGGCACGGCGTCGCCGCGCGCCGCGCCGCGCTGCACCAGCACCGACACCACGCCGGCCGTGAACTGCGCGCACTGGCAGGTGCCTGCCGCCTCGCCGCGGCCGGCGGCGGCGACCACGTCGCGCAGCATGGCCTGGCCGACCTCGGACGACATTTCCTCGTGGAACTGGTCGGCCCACAGCATCAGGTCGCCGCGGAAGCTGCCCGTGTCCGCCGGTTCGCCCTCGGGCCGCATGCGCTCGACCGAGACATCGGCCAGCAGCTCCGCCAGATCGCCCCAGCGCCGGTAGATGGTGGACGGCGTGACCCCGGCGCGTGCCGCGATCAGCGGCACCGTCAGCGCATCGCGCCCATGCTGCTCGGTGAGTTCGCGCGTGGCCTGGTGCACGGCGGCCTGCACGCGCGCGCTGCGCCCGCCGGGCCGTGGAGTGGGGCGTGGAGGCATGGAACGATGTTAACGCAAAGCGTTTGCTTTATGCGCCGGCCCGGTGCACAATGGCGCAAACGCTATTTCTTTGCGTTTGAGAAGCCAGTGCATGTCCACCCCGAGCCCCGCCACCACACCTTCGCCGCGCCAACCGCTGGCGCCCACGCCGGCGCTGTGGTGGACGGCCGCGATGATGGTCACCTTCCTGGCCGCGTCCAGCGCGCCATCGCCGCTGTACGCGCTGTACCGCGAGGCCTGGGGCTTCTCGGCGCTCACGCTGACCTGGGTGTTCGGCAGCTACGCGTTCGCGCTGCTGGCGGCCCTGCTGATGTGCGGCCGGCTGTCGGACCACCTGGGCCGGCGGCGCGTGATCGTCGGCGCGCTGGTGCTGGAATTCGTCTCCGTCGTGCTGTTCTGGCAGTCCGAATCGGTCGCCTGGCTGCTGGCCGCGCGCATCCTGCAGGGCGTGGCCACCGGCATCGCCACGAGCGCGCTGAGTTCCATGCTGCTCGACCTGAGCCCCTTGCGCGCCTCGATGATGAACGGCGTCGCGCCGATGATCGGCATGGCGCTGGGCGCGCTGGGCACGGCGGCGCTGGTGCAGTTCGCACCAATGCCCACGCGGCTCGTCTACGAAGTGCTGCTGGTCATGCTGGCCGTGCAGCTGGCGATGGCGCTGCGCCTGCCCGACACCGTGCCGCACCGGCCCGGGGCCTGGGCTTCGCTGCGTCCGCAGATGGCCGTGCCGCACGCCGCACGCGGCGCGTTGCGGCGCCTGTTGCCGGCCAACACCGTGGGCTGGGCGCTGATGGGTTTCTTCCTCTCCCTCGGGCCCACGCTGGCGCGGCAGGTGACGGGCAACGCCGCGCCGCTGACCGGCGGCGCGCTGATCGCGGCCATGGTGTTGCCGGGTGCGCTGGCCAGCGTGGCCATGCAGCACCGGCCATCGGCGCTGGCGCTGGTGCTCGGCGCGAACGGGCTGGCACTGGGCATGGTGCTGGCGCTGGCCGGCATCCATTGGCATGCGCCGGTGGCCTTCTTCGGCGGCGCGCTGGTGGCAGGCTTCAGCATGGGCTGCAGCTTCGGCGGCACGCTGCGCACGCTGGCGCCGCTGGCCTCGCCGCAGCAGCGCGCCGGCCTGATGGCCAGCTTCTTCGTGTGCAGCTATCTGGCGTTCAGCGTGCCGGCCATCCTGGCCGGGCTGGCGGCCGGCTGGTTCGGCCTGCATGCCACCGCGCTGGGCTACGGCGCCGTGCTGCTGGCGCTGGCGCTCGTGGCGGCGTTCGGCACGCGCGGGCTGGTGGCCGCGCGGGCCTAGGAGCGCGAGCGGCAGAAATCCGGCCCCGCGCCGGGGCGAGTGGCGGTGCCAGCCGAGGCGCCGGCGAGGCCGTGTGGCCTGCCACACAACGAGCCGGCAACGAAGGATGGCGCTGCCAATCGCCCCGGCCCGAAGGGTGCGGCCTGCAAGGGGGCGCATGCGTCGTTGCCGTCCTCGCGCAGGCGGCCAGCCTGCGCTTCGTCCGGCGCCTAGCCTGCGCCCCCTTGCAGGCCGCACGCGGGGCCGGATTTCTGCCGCCCGCGCTCCTAGCCCTGCGACACCGAACTGCCACGGCAGCGTCACGCCGCTGACTTGCGCGGCTCGCAGCATGGCGGCATGCCGCAAGCCGAACCCACCCCCATCATCGTGGACGAGTTCGCGCCGGCCCGGCGCGTGCTGCGTCTGGCCTTCGTCACCGAAACCTACCCTCCCGAGGTCAACGGCGTGGCGGCCACCATCGCCTGCGTGGTGCAGGGCCTGCGCGCGCGCGGCCACCAGGTGCAACTGGTGCGCCCGCGCCAGGATGCAGCCGACGCGCCCGAGGCGCCCACGGCCGAGGTGCTGATGCGCGGCCTGCCGATCCCGCGCTACCCGCACCTCAAGATGGGCCTGCCGGCCACGCGCGCGCTGCTGCGGCTGTGGACATTGGCGCGGCCCGATGTGGTGCACATCGTCACCGAGGGCCCGCTGGGCTGGTCGGCGCTGCAGGCCGCGCGCAAGCTGCGCCTGCCCGTGAGTTCGGACTTCCGCACCAACTTCCAGGCCTACGGCCAGCACTACGGCCTGGGCTGGCTGCACAAGCCCCTGATGGCCTACCTGCGCAAGTTCCACAACCGCTGCGACCTGACCATGGTGCCCACCGAAGCGCTGCGCCAGCAGCTGGCAGGCCAGGGCCTGGAACGCCTGCGCGTGGTGGCGCGCGGGGTGGACGCGCAGCGCTTCGACCCGGCGCGCCGCAGCGAGGCCCTGCGCGCGCAATGGGGCGCCGGCCCCGACACGCCGGTGGTGCTGCATGTCGGCCGCCTCGCGCCTGAGAAGAACCTCGGCCTGCTGCTGCAGGCGGTGCAGGCCATGCGCCGCATCGACCCGCGCGTGCGCCTGGTGATGGTCGGCGACGGGCCGCTGCGTGCCGAGCTGGAACGCGATTGCGCCGGCCAGGACGTGGTGTTCGCCGGCGCGCGCCAGGGCGAGGACCTGGCCCGGCACTACGCCAGCGGCGACATCTTCCTGTTCCCCAGCGTGACGGAGACCTTCGGCAACGTCACGCCCGAGGCCATGGCCAGCGGCCTGGCGGTGCTGGCCTATGGCTATGCGGCAGCGGCACAGCTCATCGACGAGGGCGAGAACGGCCTGCTGGCCCCGCTGGAGCAGCCGGCGCAGTTCATCGCCCAGGCCGAGCGGCTGGCACGCGACGGCGCGCTGGTGCAGCGGTTGCGGCTGCAGGCCCGCGCCGCCGCCGTGGCGCGGGCCTGGCCGCAGATCGTGGGCGAGCTCGAATCGGCCTTCGACACCTTGTCGCGCCAGGGCGCGGCCGGCATCCGCGCGGCCACGGCCACGCGCGCCGTGGCCGGCCTGCCGTGAAGGTCCAGCTGGTCTACTTCAACGCCGGTGGTGGCCACCGCGCGGCGGCGCAGGCGCTGCAGGCCGCCTGCGCGCAGCAGCAGCGGCCCTGGGACGTGCAGGCCGTGAACCTCGTCGACGTGGTCGACCCGCAGGGCCTGTTCCAGCGCTGCACCGGCATGGCGCCGGAAGACCTCTACAACGCCCGGCTCGCGCGCGGCTGGACCCTGGGGCTGGCGCAGGAGCTCAAGCTGCTGCAGGGCCTGATCCGCATGGCCCATGGCCAGCTGTGCCAGCGGCTGGCCGCGCATTGGCGCACGAGCCGGCCCGATCTGGTGGTCTCGCTGATCCCCAACTTCAACCGCGCGCTGGGCGAGAGCGTGGCCCAGGCCCGGCCCGGCGTGCCCTTCATGACGGTGATGACCGACATGGCCGACCACCCGCCGCATTTCTGGCGCGCAGACGGGGTGGACCAGCACCTGGTCTGCGGCACGCCGCATGCGCTGGCCCAGGCCCGCGCGGCCGGGCACGACATGCGCCGGCTGCACCTGGTCTCGGGCATGCCCGTGCATCCGGATTTCTATGCGCCGCTGGCGCTGGACCGCGCGGCCGAACGCCGTGCCCTGGGCCTGCCCGGCCCGGACGGCGCCGCGCCGGTCGGCGTGGTCATGTTCGGCGGCGCCGGCTCCATGGTGATGGAGCGCATCGCGCGGCTGCTGCCCGACACCCCGCTGGTGCTGCTGTGCGGCCACCACCGCCGGCTGGCGCAGCGCCTGCGCGCACTGCCCGCCACGGCGCCGCGCGTGGTGCTGGGCTTCACGCGCGAGGTGCGGCGCTACCTGGCGCTGGCCGACTTCTTCATCGGCAAGCCCGGCCCGGGCAGCCTGAGCGAGGCGCTGCTGATGGGCCTGCCCGTGCTGACCACGCGCAACGCGTTCACCATGCCCCAGGAGCGCTACAACACCCAATGGCTGCAGGAGCAGCGCCTGGGCCTGGTGCTGCCGGGCTTCGCGGGGGTGGCCCCGGCCGTCCGTACGCTTTGCGCGCAGATGCCCGAATACCGTGCACGCGTGGCCCTGTTACAGAACCGATCTGTCTTCGAATTGCCCGATTTGATGGCGAAATTGGTTCAAAATGCACCAATGCCGGGACATCTGCAATTGGCTGCGTGACAATGCCGTCACGAATTGGTCATTCAGCTGACACAATTTTTCTGGGGTCGGCGGTGTCCAATCAGGGTTTGCGCTAATCCCTCGCGCGCCAGGAAGAACCAGTTGAACGCCATCAAAGAAGCCAAGAAACTCATCGCCAAGGACCCCTTCAAGCCTTCCGCCAAGACCCTCGCGGACTTGGTCCTGTCCCTCGAATCCCATGAGCCCTTCCAACTGGAACGCCTGTATTCGCTGCACTTGAGCGACTTCGACCTGGCCGTGCAGATCATCAAGGAATGGCGCCTGGACCGTTACTACGCCGGCAAGGCCAAGCTGTACGACTTCGCCGTGCAGGCCAGCGCCTTGAACGCGCCCGGCCAGGCGGTTGCCGCACCCCAGCAGCCATCGGCCACCGTCGCGGCCGACACGCCGGCGCAGAGCCCC
Organism: Pseudorhodoferax sp. Leaf274; assembly: GCF_001422445.1. Classification (GTDB taxonomy): domain Bacteria; phylum Pseudomonadota; class Gammaproteobacteria; order Burkholderiales; family Burkholderiaceae_C; genus Pseudorhodoferax. The sequence continues at coordinate 75,509 of NZ_LMNA01000008.1, read as the reverse complement.
TCCTGAGTCAGCCTGTCTTTTTGTCCTTCTTCTTGCGCCAGAACGGCCGGGCCACCCCGGCCAGTTCCTCGAGCGCAAGACCGGCCTGGTGCGCACTGTGCGGCGCCCGGGCCTGCAGCCAGCCCACCGCGAACCATGCGCGCGGCTCCTGCGCTGCCGCTGCGCGGTAGCTTTCCAGCGCCACCACCTCGTCGTAGTAGGCGCCCAGCGCGTCCTGGGCCGGCTCCAGCGCGCGCGTGAACTGCGCAGCGCGCCGCGGCGCGAAGCAGGCCCCCACGAACTCGGCCAGGTAGCGCAGCCGCTTGAGGCGCTTGCGCAGGCTGTGACGGGCCTCGGGCGCCAACTCCTCGAAACGGGCGCCCTCGTCGCGCACGCGCTGCTGCAGCCGGTCCAGCCGCTTGCGCAGGTGGCGCTGCGTGTCGCGCGGGGCCAAGCCGGTGCCCGCCTGTGCGGCGGCAAAACCGACCAGTGCCACCAGCGTGGCTTGGAAGGCGCTGTCGCGCACGGCCTCGGCGGGCGAGGGCGCGCTGTCCTGCGCCGGCGGCAGCACGATGGGCGGCGCGCCCGCGGCCAACAGGCGCGGCTGCATGCGCTCCTGCAGCTGCTGGCGGTCGCGCCGGGCGCCCAGCGCGCGGAAGGCCTGCGCAAGCGCCGTCTCCCAGTCCGCATCCAGCCCCGGCCCCAGCGGCGCCAGTTCGCGCAGCGCCGTGCGCAGCCGGCGCAGGCCCACGCGCAGCTGGTGGATCTGTTCGGCATCCTCGCTGCCGGCTGCGATCTCGCTCGCGTTGGGCAGGATCTGCGCGAGACAGGCGCCCACCACGGCGCGCTGCACCGTGGCGCCGTCCGGAAAGCCGCTGCCCGCCGTCCACTGCGGCGCGCTGGCCTTGACGGCTGCGCGCGTGGACTGGCCATGCGCCAGACGCAGCCCGCGCTCGGACTTGGTCACGGTGCTCAGCGTGAGCCCGTGGCGCGCGGCCCATTCGGCGGCCACGCCGGCCAGGTCGCCCACATCGCCCTCGAGCAGCTCGAGTTCCAGCTCGCAGACCACGGCACTGCGCGGCAGGCCGCCGTCGGGCGAGGGGGCCAGCACGCGGCCCTGGTCCAGCGCGAGCTCGATGCGGCTGGTGCCCACCTGCAGCTCCTGCGTGGCGCGCCAGATGTCGGTGCCGTAGACCTCCACCAGCGGCGTGCCGGCCTGGCGCAGCACGTGCTGCAGGCGCCGGCCCACGGGCGTGCCGGCGTGGCGCGCAGGGTCGGCCTGCGCCACCTGCGACTTGCGCGCCGGACCCAGGTCCACGTTGTGCTCCAGCCGCTGCACCGGGCCATCGCCCAGGGCCTTGGCCGTCTGCACCCAGCGCGGGCCCTCCTTGCGCAGGCGCAGGGCCACGCCGTGCGCGGCCAGGTCGCCCTGCAGCGTGTCGAAGTAGCGGGCCTGCAGGTGCGTGCGGCGGCTGCCCGGGCCGCGCAGCGCGGCCTCCAGGGCGGGCAGGGCGGCGCGTGGGATGTCGAACTTGAGTTCGATCTCGGTCATCGAAGAGGAGGGCATGGCGCCGATGCTAGCGGTCGTTGCGGCCGCGGAAGGCCAGCCAGCCGGCCACGGCCGTGAAGGCGATCACCACCGCCACCAGGATCCAGAAGCCGTGCGGGTTCTCGGCCAGCGGCACGCCGCCCACGTTCATGCCGAACAGGCCGGCCAGGATGTTGATGGGCAGCGCCAGCACCGTGACCACGGTCAGCACGAACAGGCTGCGGCTGGTGCGCTCGTTGACGGCCGCGGCGATCTCTTCCTGCAGCAGCTTGGTGCGCTCCTGCAGCGCCGTCATGTCGCGCAGCGCCACCGAGAACTCCTCGGTGGCCTGGCGCAGCTCGTCCACGTCGCGCTCCACCATCCAGGCCGGCGGGTGCTGCAGCAGCCGGAACAGCGCGGCCGGCTCGGGCGCCAGCAGCCGCTGCAGCCGCACCAGCAGCCGTCGCAGCACGCCCAGGCGCGTGCGCTTGTGCTGCAGCCGGTCCGCGAGCAGGGCGTCCTCGATTTCGTCGATGCGCCGCGTGACGCCGCGCACCACGTCCACCAGCACGTCGGCCTGGGCGCGCAGCAGCCGCTCCAGCAGCTCGACGGATGAGCGCATCGGGTCGCCGCGCCGGATCGCCAGGCGCAGCTGGTCGACCGACCGCAGCGCCGACTGCCGCGCCGTGACCACCAGGCGCTTGTCCACGGCGATCCACAGCGTGGCGATGTCCGAGGATTCGAAGGCGAAGTCGAACTGCACGTCGTTGATGACGGCCACCAGCGCGTCCTCGTCGCGCTCGATGCGCGTGGAGTGCAGCCCGCCCTGCAGCGCCTCGAAGAAGGCGTCCGACAGGCCGGCATGGCGGCGCAGCCAGCGCTCGGCGCCGGCATGGGCCAGGTTGAAGTGCAGCCATGCGAAACCGCTGCCCTGCGCGGCATCGGCCAGCCACTGCGCGGCCTCGTCGGAGCCCAGCGGCTGGGCCGCGGTGTCGGCATCGAAGCGGTAGCCGCAGACCAGCCCGTGCGCATCGGCGCCATAGCGTGTGGGTTCGGTCTGTTGGTCGCTGTCCATGGCGTCGGGCAACCGGGCATGCTGCGCCCCCGATGTGTCAGCCGCGTGACAGTCCGGCCTGCGGCGGCGGGCGCACCTGCGCGCGCAGGTGTGCCAGCAGCGAGCGCGCCGCCGTCGGCAGCGCCTCGGCCGAGCGCACGCCCAGCAGGAAGTCGCGGTGCGCCCAGGCATCGACGAGCGGCACCACGCGCAGCCCGGCGGCCGGTGCGAAGCGCTCGGCCAGCAGCTGCGGCAGCACCCCGATGCCCATGCCCGAGGCCACCATCGTGCACAGCGCGTCGAAGCTGGTCACCTGCACGCGCAGCGTCAACGCGCGGCCGGCGTCGTTGGCCGCCTGCTGCAGCAGCAGGTTGATGGCGCTGCCCGCGTGCAGGCCCACGAAGTCCTGGTCCAGCGTGTCGCCGAAAGCGACCTGGCGCCGCCGCGCCAGCGCATGGCCGCGCGGCACGACCAGCACCAGCCGGTCGGCGTGGTAGGCATGCGTCTGCAAGGGGTGCGGCATCGGCACCGGCGCGAAGATGCCGATGTCGGCCACGTTCTCCAGCACCGCCTGCACCACGCGCGTGCTGATGCGCTCTTCCACCTGCACGCGCACCTGCGGGTACAGCGCGAGGAAGCTCTTGATCTCCGGCGAGAGGAACTCGGCGATGGCCGAGGTGCTGGCGCACAGCCGCACGAGGCCGCGCACGGCGCTGGAGTAGCTGCGCATCTGCTCCAGGATCTGGTCGAGCTCGTGGAGCGCGCGGCGCGACAGCGCGAGCAGCTCCAGCCCCGCGGCCGTCGGCTCCACGCCCTTGTTGGTGCGCAGCAGGAGCGCGGTGCCGACCAGCTCCTCCATGTCGCTGATGCGCTTGCTGATGGCAGCAGCGGCGATGTGCTCGCGCTCGGCGGCCAGCGCGATGCGGCCTTCCTCGACGACGCGCACGAACAGGCGAAGGGATTGCGGATCGAGCCTTTGCATGCGGCGAGTCTGCCATCGTCTGGCGCGAGGGCGGCCTCACGAAGCACTGCTATGCCGCGGGCGCACGGCCTCCAACAATCGGCGGGTTCCACAACGCGACCCCCACGGAGAGATCGAGCATGCAGACCACGGCGCCCGCGCGCATCAAGGTGTTCTGGCAGCCGGGATGCACGTCCTGCCTGCGCACCAAGGAGTTCCTGACCAAGCAGGGCATCGAGTTCGAATCCATCAACGTGCACGGCAATCCCGAGGGCATGGCCGAGCTGCAGGCGCTGGGCGTGCGCAGCGTGCCGGTGGTCTCGCTGGGCGAGCGCTACACGCTGTGCCAGTCGTTCGGCGATGTCGTCAAGTTCCTGGACCTCAAGACCAAGCTGATGGACCCGCTGCCGCCGGCGCAACTGGTCGAGCGCATCGACCGCGTGCTGGCGGCCGCGGCGCGCTACATGCGCCAGTTCCCGCCGCAGGCCATGCACGAGGAGTTCCGCAACCGCAAGCGCACGCCGGCCGGCACGGCCTTCCACGTGTTCCGCCTGACCGAGATGGGACTGCAGGCCGCCCAGCAGGTGCCGCTGGAGTTCGAGGGCTTCAACGACCTGCCGCCGCCGGACTGGACGGCTGCGCAGATCGCCGACTGGGGCCTGTCGGTGCGCGAGCGCGTGCGCGCCTGGTGGGCCGCCGAGACCGACCGCACGCTGGCCTACACCGTGCCCACCTACTACGGCCGGCGCAGCTGCCACGACGTGATCGAACGCACGGCCTGGCACGGTGCCCAGCACGCGCGCCAGCTGATGCTGATGCTGGAGAGCTACGGCATCGCGCCCGACGGCCCGCTGACCGACGACGACCTGGCCGGCCTGCCGGTGCCCGACGAAGTCTGGGGCTGAGCCGCGCCTTGCGCGACCCGTGCGGGCCCTGCGGTCCGCGTGGTCGGTGCGGGCAGGCGCATCCGGTCCCATGCACGGCCGGATGCAGGACAGGCCGGACACCCAGAACAAGGAGACACGAGATGCAGTTGCGCTACCTGCTGCCGGCCCTGGCCGGCGCCACCGCCATGCTCGCGGGCACGGCCCTGGCCGACAACGCGGCCGACTTTCCCACCCGGCCCATCCGCATCGTCGTGCCGTTCTCGCCCGGTGGCGGCGGCGACGCCGTGGTGCGCAACATCGTCGACAAGCTGGGCGAGCGGCTGGGCCAGCAGGTCGTCGTCGACAACCGGCCCGGCGCTTCTGGCTTCATCGGCGCCCAGCTCGTCGCCGCCGCGCCGCCGGACGGCTACACCATCCTCATGGGTTTCGACGGTGCGATGGTGGTGGCGCCGCACCTGCTGAAGGCGCCGTTCGACACGCTCGCCGACTTCGCGCCCATCACCAAGCTGAACGATGCGACGCTGGTGCTGGCTGCCCACCCCTCCGTGGGCGCGAAGACGCTGCCCGAGCTGGTGGCCCTGTCGAAGGCGCGGCCGGGCGGCTTGCAGTTCGGCTCGTCCGGCGCCGGCACCACCACGCACCTGGCCGGCGAGCTGCTGGCGCTGCGCACCGGCATGCGGCTCACCCACGTGCCCTACAAGGGCGGCGGGCAGGCGGTGACCGACGTCGTCGGCGGGCAGATTCCGCTGATCTTCACGGTGCTGCCGACCATCGCGCCCTTCGTCAGCACCGGCAAGCTCGAGGCAGTGGTGGTGGCCGGCGCCACGCGGTCGCGCGTGCTGCCCGACGTGCCCACCGCGGCCGAGTCCGGCGCGCCGGGCTACGCGGTGGCGTCCTGGTACGGCCTGTTCGCACCGGCGAAGACGCCGCGGGCCATCGTGGAGAAACTGCAGCGCGAGGTCGCCGCCGTGCTGGCCCTGCCCGAGATCCGCGAGAAATACGCCAAGGGCGGCTTCGAGCCCGTGGGCAACACGCCCGCCGAGTTCGCAGCGCAGGTCAAGGCCGACCTCGCGCGCTGGGGCCAGGTGGTCAAGGAGGCCAACATCCGGCTGGATTGACCCTATGCTCGCGGGCGGAGACCGACCGCCCATGAACCTTGCCGTCCTGCTCGACCAAGCCGCCACCCGCCACGCCGGCCTGCCCGCCGTGTGCCTGGGCACCGAGACGCTGTGGACCTTCGCGCAGTTGCATGCGCGCGTGGGCGCGATCGCCGCGGCGCTGCGCGCCGACCATGCGCCCGGTGCGCGCATCGCGCTGTGTTCGGAGAACCGGCCTGAGTATGTGGAGCTGCTGTTCGGCATCTGGGCCGCAGGCCTGGTGGCGGTGCCCGTCAACTACAAGCTGCATGCGCGCGAGGTGCGGCAGATCGTCGAGGACGCCGGGGCCGCGCTGGCGTTCGCCTCGCCCGGGCTGGCACCGGACCTGCAGCAGGCCCTGCCGTGCCCGGTGATCGCGCTGGACGGCGCGGCCTACCGCGCGCTGCTGGCGCCGGCCCCGCTGCAGATCGCGCCGGTGGCGGCCGATGCGCTGGCCTGGCTGTTCTACACCAGCGGCACCACCGGCCGGTCCAAGGGCGCGATGCTCACGCATGGCAACCTCCTGGCCATGGCGGTGGCGCACCTGGCCGACATCGAGCCCGAACTCGGCCCGCAGTGCAGCCAGTTGCATGGCGCGCCGATGTCGCACGGCTCGGGCCTGTACCTGCTGCCCTCGCTGGCGCGCGGCGCGCGCCAGGTGGTGCCGGCGTCCCATGGCTTCGAGCCCGACGAGTTCCTGGCCCTGTGCGACACGCACCCCGGCAGCGGCGCGTTCCTGGCGCCGACCATGGTGCAGCGCCTGCGCGAGGCGCTGGCCGCGCGCGGTGGCCGGCGGCCGCGGCAGCTGCGCTGCATCGTCTACGGCGGCGGGCCCATGTACCTGCAGGAGTTGCGCCGCGCGATGGACGCGTTCGGCCCCGTGTTCGCGCAGATCTATGGCCAGGGCGAGACGCCGATGACCATCACCGGCCTCACGCGCGCAGACCACGGCAGCGCCGACGCGCAGCAGCTGGCTTCGGTCGGCTGGCCGCGCAGCGGCACGGAGGTGGCCATCCTCGGTGCGCAGGGGGCGCCGCTGCCGGCCGGCGAGCCCGGCGAGATCGCCGTGCGTGGCGCCACGGTCATGGCCGGCTACTGGCGCAACCCCGAAGCCACCGCACAGGCGCTGCCGCAGGGCGCTGGCGGCTGGCTGTGGACGGGCGACATCGGCGTGCTGGACCACGGCGGCCGGCTCAGCCTGCGCGACCGTTCCAAGGACGTGGTGATCAGCGGCGGCTCCAACATCTACCCGCGCGAGGTGGAAGAGGTGCTGCTCACGCACCCGGGCGTGGCCGAGGCCTGCGTGGTCGGCGCGCCGGATGCGCAGTGGGGCGAGGTGGTGGTGGCCTATGTCGTCGTGGCGCCTGGCCTGCCGCAGGACGCGGCGGCGCTCGACGCCCACTGCCTGGCGCACATCGCGCGGTTCAAGCGGCCCAAGCGCTATGTCTTCGTCGACGCGCTGCCCAAGAACAGCTACGGCAAGGTGCTCAAGCGCGCGCTGCGCGAGCTGGATGCACAGCGCGAGGCGCCGCAGGGCTGAGCCCGCGCGCGCAGGGCGCTTCTTCAGATGGCGTCGTCGTCGCCGGTGCCTTCGATGGGGTCGTCGTCGCTCTCGCCGTCCTCGTCGGCCAGGGTGGGCACCTCGTCCAGCGCATCCTGGCTGCCGCCCAGGCCGGGCGTGACGATGCGGTCGGGCAGGATGTCGGCGTTGGCGCGGCCGTCATCGCCGGTGGCCGATGCGCGCTCGCCAGTGCCGGTCGAGTCGCTGTCGGAATCGTGGTCGGTCACCACCGCGCCCCATTCGGCGGGGTTGTCGGCACCCGTGGCCATCGGGCGTTCGCCCTGCACATCGCTGCCGCTGTCGGACGTGTCGCTCGGGCCCAGCATGTCGACGTCGGCGCCGCTGGGTCGGGTGGCGGGCGTCTCTCCGCCCATGATGCTGCTGCGTGCCATGGTATTGCTCCTAGTTTGCGTGCCCACAGCCTAGTGCCGCCCGGTGCGCCTCGCTGTAGGTGGTGGCGTGAGCGGACGTAGGAAGGGCGCGGCTTGTGGGCACGGCGTTGTGGGGTGGCACCTGGGCCGACGGGCGCGCGCGGCGCCGTCCGAAGCCGCCGTCGCGCCGCCCACGCCAGCATCGGAGCAAGCCACCCCATCCACAGGAGAACCGCATGCCCCGCAAGACCGACGCCCGCCCAGCCGACGACACCGCGCGCAAGCAGCAGCGCATCCAGCGCGAGCAGGACCATGCCGACGCCGAGGCGCGCGCGCAAGCCAAGGGCCAGCCCTCCAGCGGCGCGGCGAAGCAGCGCAAGGCCGTGGCGCCCGGACCGCACCGCGAGGAACCGGCGCCGCCCATGCCGCGCCAGCACCTGGCCAAGCCCGGCCATGAGGCCGAGATGGCGCAAAAGCCGCGCTTCGATGCGCCGCACTACCAGGGCAGCGGCAAGCTGTCTGGCTTCGCCACGCTGGTGACGGGCGGCGACTCGGGCATCGGCCGCGCCGTGGCGGTGCTGTACGCGCGCGAAGGCGCGGACGTGGCCATCGTCTACCTCAACGAGCACGATGACGCCGTGCGCACGCGCCAACTGGTCGAGGCCGAGGGCGGGCGCTGCCTGCTGATCCCCGGCGACGTGAAGGACCCGCAGTTCTGCCGCGACGCGGTCGCCAAGACCGTGCACGCCTTCGGCAAGCTCGACGTGCTGGTCAACAACGCGGCCTTCCAGGAGCATGCGCTGGCCATCGAGGACCTGAGCGAGGAGCGCTTCGACGAGACGCTGCGCACCAACGTGTATGGCTACTTCCACATGGCCAAGGCGGCCGTGCCGCACCTGCGGCGCGGTGCCAGCATCGTCAACTGCGGCTCGGTGACGGGGCTCAAGGGCAGCAAGCACCTGCTGGACTATTCGGCGACCAAGGGCGCGATCCACGCGTTCACGATGTCGCTGGCGGCCAACCTCATGGACAAGGGCATCCGCGTGAACGCGGTGGCGCCGGGCCCGGTGTGGACGCCGCTGAACCCGGCCGACAAGCCGGCCGACGAGATCGAACAGTTCGGCGCCGGCACCGACATGGGCCGCCCGGCGCAGCCCGAGGAGATCTCGCCGGCCTTCGTGTTCCTGGCCGCGCCGTGCTGCTCCAGCTACATCAGCGGCATCGTGCTGCCCATCACGGGCTCGGTCGGCTGATCCGCGCCAGCAGGCCGTCCACGCCGCGGTCGATGAGGTCGAAGGCGTGGACGAAGTCCTGCGCGCCGCCATACCAGGGGTCGGGCACGTCCTCGCCCGCATGGCCCGCGGCGAAGTCCAGCATCAGCGCGATCTGCGCATGCGCGCCGGCGGGTGCCTGGCGGCGCAGCGCGGCGCAATGCGCCTGCGTCATGCCGACGATCCAGTCGAAGTGCGCGAAGTCGTCGCGCCGCACCTGGCGTGCGCAATGCGCATGGGCGGGCACGCCGCGCCGCTTCAATTCCGCCGCGGCGCGGCGGTCGAACGGGTTGCCGCGCTCCTCGTCGGAAATGGCAGCGCTGTCCACCTCCAATTGCAGGCCGGCAGCGCCGGCCTTGTGGACCAGCAGCGCCTGTGCCGTGGGCGAGCGGCAGATGTTGCCGGTGCAGATGAAGAGGACGCTGGGGCGGTGTGCGGCGGGCATGCCGCATTGTGGCGCGCGGCCTCCGTGCGCCGCCTTGCGCGGGCCGTGCGGACGGCCCGTCACCACACGGTGCGCGGATCGGCGACCTGCCATTGCCGCTCTTGCCGCCACGGGCGCAGCGTCCGGATCGCCGCGTCGAAGCGGTGCGCGGCGATGTCGCGGCCCAGTGCACCGAGGTCCTGCCCCAGCATGGCTTCCAGTGCCGCGCGGTGCGCCTCGAAATAACCCACGGCCGCGCTGTCGCGCCTGTCCAGCAGCGCGGCCAGTTGCTCGAAGCTGGGCTGCGCGGCGTCCTCGCCCGCGGCGGCCGTCGGCAGCACCTGGCCTGCGGCGGCCACGCGCGCCCCCGGGCCGACCAGCCAGCGCAGCAGGCACCGCCACAGGTCGACGGGGCGGATCGGCTTGGACAGGAAATCGTCCATGCCGGCTTCCATGCAGCTGGCGCGGTCCGCGGCCATGGCGTTGGCCGTCATGGCGACGATGGGCAGCCGGCCGTGCGCGGGCAGCGACCGGATCGCGCGCGTGGCGTCGATGCCGTCCATCACCGGCATCTGCATGTCCATCAGCACGAGGTCGAAGCGCCCGGTGGCGGCCAGCGCCACGGCGGCCCGGCCGTCCGGTGCCACCTCGACCGTCATGCCGACCTCGTGCAGCAGCGCGCAGGCGATCTCCTGGTTCAGCGGGTTGTCCTCGGCCAGCAGCGCGTGGAAGCTGCGCAGGGCCGCGAAGGCTGCCGCGTCGTCTGCATCGGCTGCATCGAGGCGGCCGGCGGTTCGCGCGGGGCCGCCGACCAGGCGCAGCATCGTGTCCTGCAACGCGGAGCCGGCGACGGGCTTGTGCAGGATCTCGTGTACACCGAGGGCTGCCACGGCGGCCTGCACCCCGTCGTCGTCATGGTCGGTCAGCACCGCGCAGTGCGGTGGCGGCCGCAGGTCCAGGCCCGCGATGGCGCGCAGCAGCGCCAGGCCGTCCATCTGCGGCATCTGCCAGTCCGCCAGCACGACGGCGTACGGAACGCCCGCGGCGGCTGCCGTGCGCAGTGCCGCCAGCGCCGCCTGGCCGCTGCCGGCCGGGTCGGCCACGAAGCCCAGCCGGTGCAGCCGGTCGCGCAACGCGCTGCGCGCGTGCGCGTTGTCGTCGACCAGCAGCACGCGGCAGCGCTGCGCCAGCGCCTGCGGGATGGCTGGTGCAAGTGGCGTGCCCACGTCCAGCCGCGCCGTGAACCAGAACCGCGAGCCGGCGCCCGGCAGGCTCTCGACGCCGACCGCACCGCCCATGAGTTCGGCCAGGCTCTTGCTGATGGCCAGGCCCAGCCCCGTGCCGCCGAAGCGGCGCGTGGTCGACTGGTCCCCCTGCGAGAAACTCTGGAACAGCTGGGCGATCTGCGCCGGCGCGAGGCCGATGCCGGTGTCGTGCACGTCGAAGTGCAGCAACACCTGGCCTTCTCCCCGCTCGGCCACCCGCACGCGCACGCGCACCTCGCCGCGCTCGGTGAACTTGATGGCGTTGGTCGTGTAGTTGATGAGCACCTGGCCCAGGCGCAGCGGGTCGCCGCGCAGCTGCAGCGGAACGTCCGGGTCCACCGCCACGACCAGCTCCAGGCCCTTGCCGGCCGCCTTGCCGCCCACCACGGTGGACAGGTCCTGCAGGACCTGGTCGAGGTCGACATCGGTGTGCTCGATGCGCAGCTGGCCGGCCTCCACCTTGGAGAAGTCCAGGATGTCGTTGAGGATGCCGAGCAGGTGCCGCGCCGCGTCCTGGACCTTGTGCAGTTGCTCGCGCTGGCGCGCGTCGGTCGCCGATTTCATGGCCAGGTAGCCCATGCCCATGATGGCGTTGATGGGCGTGCGGATCTCGTGGCTCATGTTGGCCAGGAACTGGCCCTTGCTGGCCGCGGCATCCTCCGCGCGTTCCTTGGCCTGGCGCAGCGCGTGCGCCTGTTCGTGCAGTGCGCGGGTGCGCTCGCCCACCTGGCGCTCCAGGTCCGCCGACAGCTCGCGCAGCGCCTGTTCCATGGCCTTGCGCTCGGTGATGTCGCTGGCGATGCTGGCCACGCCCGCGACGCTGCCATCGGGCCGGCGGATCGGGAAGCGCCGCGTGAGCAGCACCTGCGTGCGCCCGTCGGCATCGCGCGATTCCTCGGACTCGCGCAGCTGCAGCGACTCCATGACATCGCGGTCCTGCTGCAGCAGGTCGGGCGCCGCGCCGGGCCACACCTGCGCGGGTGTCTTGCCCTGCAGCTGCCCGGGCGCCATGCCGACCGCACGCGCGTACGCGCGGTTGACGAACATGAAGCGGCCGGCCAGGTCGCGCGCGTAGACGGTGGCGGGCAGCTGGTCGATCAGCATCTGGTTGAGCTTGAGCAAGGCCCGCGCCTCGGTCTGCACGCCCAGGCTGAACACCATGAGCATCAGCGGGAGCACGAACACGCCCGGTGGCGGGATGTCCAGCGTGCCGAAGCGTGCGAGCACGGCCACCGCGGTGCTGCAGGCGAACAGCGCCAGTCCCAGGCGGATCCAGGGCGCGCCGGGCCGCGGCTCCATCTTGCGCAGGGCGAACGCGCCATAGCCGACGACGACGAAGATCGCCAGCGTGCCGGGCAGCGCCCACAGGCTGGGCGGGCCGACGGCCCGTGTCCAGCGCTCGCCCCAGGGCAGCACCATGTCCTGCAGCTCCGGCAGGGCCGAGTGCACGATGGTGTAGGGCTGCACCCAGTTCATGCACCAGGACGCGATGAACACGGCGCTGGTGGGCCACAGCACCCAGCGCGGCCGCACGCCGGTGTAGATGGCGATGAACCACAGCAGGCACAGGTACACCGCGCCGACCATGGCCAGGTTGAAGCGCGACACGGCCAGGAAGGACTGCACGTCGCGCGAGGCCGCCATGCGGACGTAGCCCAAGTTGCCGGCGACGATGAACAGGCACAGCAAGGCCAGCAGGAACTGCGCGAGCCGCAGGCGCGGCAGGTTGTTCTCGGCAAAGTGGCTCAGCGCGCCGAACGCGCAGAAGCCGGTCACCAGGTACAGCGCTGGCTCCAGGACTGAAATGGAACACCTCCTGTCTGTGCTGCGCGGCACGCCTGGACGCGCGTTGCGGGGTGCACCAACACGGCCATGGGGTGCGATGTGCTGTCCCGCCCAGGGGCGCCGAGTCCGGCGCGGGGCCGGGCCAGTATCGCCCAGGCACCGGCACGAGGCCAGTGCCGCTGGACCGGCGCCCCGCCGGTGCTGGCATGCTTGCGCCCTTGGACCGCGGGCATGGCCCCTGCGTCAGCCCGGCCCCGTGATTCTTCTGGAAGGACCCTGCCCATGAACCATCCCGCCCCCGGCGCCGACATCGTCCGCGCCTTCACCCCCACCGGCCGCCTGCGCGCGTCCATCAACCTGGGCAATCCCATCCTGGCCGGCCGCGACGCCGAAGGCCAGGCCAAGGGCGTGTCGGTCGACCTGGCACGCGCGTTCGCGCAGCGGCTGGGCGTGGCGCTGGACCTCATGGTGTTCGACACGGCCGGCAAGTCGGTCGATGCGGTCAAGGCCGGCGAGGCCGACATCGGCTTCTTCGCCATCGACCCGTTGCGCGGCGAGGGCATCCGTTTCACGGCGCCCTATGTGCTGATCGAGGGCTGCTACCTGGTGCGCGCCGGCTCGGAACTGCAGCGCAACGAAGAGGTGGACGCAGCGGGCCGCACCGTCATGGTGGGCAAGGGCAGCGCCTACGACCTGTTCCTCACGCGCGAGCTGAAGGCCGCGACCATCCTGCGCGCACCGAGTTCGCCGGCCGTGGTGCAGAGCTTCCTGGACGAGGACGCCGAGGTGGCGGCCGGCGTGAAGCAGCAGCTCGAGGCCGACGCCGCACGGCTGGGCGGCCTGCGCCTGCTGCCCGGCTGCTTCATGGTGATCCAGCAGGCCATGGGCGTGCCGGCGGACCGCGGCGCCGCGGCGCAGGCCACGCTGGCGGCTTTCGTGGAAGAGATGAAGGCCGGCGGCTTCGTGGCCGAGGCGCTGCGGCGCCACGGCATCCAGGGTGCCGCGGTGGCGCCGGCTAGCCCTTGACCGAGGTGGGGGCCGGCTCCGTGGGCGAGCCCGGCAGGTTGCGCATCGAGCCGTACTGCTTGGCGTACAGCCAGGTGAACTCGGCCCCCATCAGGAACACCTGGGCCGAGTAGTAGACCCAGACGAAGATCACGATCAGCGAGCCGGCCGCGCCGAAGCTGGACGCCACGCCGCTCTTGCCGATGTACAGCCCGATCAGGAAGCGGCCGACCGTGAACAGCAGCGCCGTGGCGGCCGCGCCGATCCACACGTCGTACCAGCGCACGTGCACGCGCGGCATGATCTTGTAGATCATCGCGAACACGCCCGTGGTGAGCGCGAAGCCCAGCACGATGTTGATGAGCTGGGCCAGCACCTCCCAGCCCATGAAGGCATCGCCCCACCACTTGCCCAGCGCCGAGACCACGGCGCCCAGCACCAGCGAGACCATCAGCAGGAAAGCGATGCCCAGCACCATGCCGAAGGACAGCAGCCGCGTGTGCAGCAGGTTCCACAGGCCGCCCGAGTCGTTGCGCGCGGGCGCGCGCCAGATGCGGTCGAGCGCGTTCTGCAGCTCGCCGAACACGGTGGTGGCGCCGATCAGCAGCACGCCCAGGCCGATCAGCGTGGAGACGATGCCCTGCGCGGGCTTGTTGACGCTGGCCAGCAGCGTCTCCAGCGTCTTGGCGGCGTCCGCGCCCATGAGGCCGGCCAGCTGGCCGAACAGCTCGCCGCGCGCGGCTTCCTCGCCGAACACGAGTCCGGCTACAGAGATCACGATCAGCAGCAGCGGCGCCATCGAGAACACGCTGTAGTACGACAGGGCGGCCCCCATGCTGGGCGCATAGTCGTCGGACCAGGACTGCACCGCCTGCTTGCACAGCGCCAGCCATTGCTTGAAGGTGGGCAGGATGGGACGGTCGGGCACCGGGCGGTGCGTGGCAGGGGAGGCGTTGGGAACGGTGCTCATGGGGGTGCTCGCGTGGAGGTGTTCAGGGCTTGGCGCGGGTGGACGGTGCGGCAGCCTTGGCGGCCGGGCCGGCGGCGGCCAGCAGCTGCTGGCAGTCGGTGTCCTGGCCCGGGCCGGTCTCGATCAAGGGTAGCAGGGCGGCCAGCGGGTTGACCAGCGCCAGCGCCACGGCGCCGCCGCCGCGCAGGGCCAGGCCGGCCTTGTCGAGCGCGTAGTCGGGCGAGCGCAGGCTGCCGTACACGCGCACCGGCGTGCGCAGCGACAGGATGCCGGCTTTCTTGGGCTTCGGTGCGATGGTCAGGTCGAAGCGCTCGCGGTCCAGGTCGAAGGTGCCGTCGCCCTCGATGCGCGTGTCGGCCGTGTCGATCACGAACACGTCCGACTTGCCCTGGCCGTCCTTGACGTTGAACGAGACGGCGCCGCAGTTGATCGGGATGGGCTTGTCGCCGCCCATCAGCAGCGTGAGGATCTTGCCGCCGTTCAAGCCCGAGACGGCGTCGAGCAGGTTGGACACCTGGCCCTGCGACAGCGCTGCCTGCACCTGGCCGTCGGCCTTGGCGGCCAGGTCGGCGATGGAGTTGCCGCTGGCGCTGAGCTTGGCGCGTGCGCCCATGGCGCCGCTGGACGGCGCCAGCCGCGGCGAGGGCGGCACCAGCCGCGCCAGCTTGAGCCGGCGCGCCGTGATGTCCACCTCGGCACGCAGCGTGGGCTGCTGCGCGTTGAGCAGCATGGTCGAGCGCACTTCGCCATCGGCCAGGTCCACGTCGAAGGGCTGCAGCTTGAGCACGGCGTCCGTCAGGTTCAGGCCCACGCGCAGGTTCTGCAGCGCGATGAAGTCGGGCGCGTCGATGTGGTCCACGCGCAACTCGGCCTCGGCGTCGATGGCCTTGAAGCGCCCGCCCTCGAACTTGCCCGAGGGCAGCAGCCGCTCGCCCTGCACCGTGCCCGTGGGCAGCGCGCGGCCGCCGCTGGTCTGCTTCTCCTTGGCCTGGGCCTGGGCGCGCGTCTGCGTCTCGGCCTGCGTGAGCGGGCGCGCGTCCTTGGTCTCCTTGGTCGTCAGGCCCACCAGCGGGCCCAGGTCGGGCAGGTACAGCAGCTTGCTGTGCAGCTTGGTCGTCAACAGCGGACGGGGTTCGCGCTGCACGTAGGCGGCTTCGCCGGCGACGTCGGTCTTGCCGATGCGGCCCTGGATGTCCTGCATGGCGTAGCGGTTGCCCTCGAGCTTCAGGTGGCCCGACAGCCGGTAGGGCGGCGAGGCCGGCAACGGCAGCAGCAGAAAGGGGTAGAGGTTGGCCAGCGTGCTGCCGGCGATGTTCAGCCGCACGTCGATGCCGCTGATGCTGGCGGCGTCGGCGACCGTGCCCTCGACATCCAGCCGCGTGGTGCCGGCCACGAGCCGGCCCTGGATCGGGAACGGGATGTTGGACTCCTGGAAGCTCAGCACATCGCCGGTCTGGGCCTGGCCGCTGAACTTGGCGTCGTGGTAGGTGCCGGCAAAGCGGTAGCGGGTGGTGTAGCGCGCGTTGCCGGCGGTTCCGGAACTGAGCGGCTGGGCCTTGGCGTCGTCGGCCTTGGCCGCGGCGGCGGGGTCGAAGGTGTCCACGTCGATGCCCAGCTCCAGCGGGATGGCGCGGTCCACGTACTTCAGCTGGCCCTGGGTGACCGACAGGCTGGAGATGCGCAGGCGGCTCGGCTCGCTGGCCTGCGACGGCTCGGTGAGCACCCAGTTGCGCCGCTCGTCCTTGGCCTTCTCGAAGTTCAATTCGGCCCGGTCGAGCGCCACGCGGGGAACGAACACCTTGCCGTCCCACAGGTCGCGCAGCGACACGGAAAACTCCAGCCTGCCGATGCGCGCCATGGGCTTGTCGCCCGTGGCATCGGCCCATCCGGCGTTGGCGAAGTACACGTCGTCCAGCTGGATCACCGGGTTCCAGCCCAGCTTCACGTCCAGGTGCGAACTGTCGAAGCGGCGCTGCGTCTTCTCGGTGATGGCGCGGTTCATCGGCCCGCGCAGCCAGTCCCAGTCGAACAGCAGCACGAACACCACGATCGCGCCCAGCAGGGCCAACAGGATCTTCGTGCCGCGACCGGGAGAGAAACCACGCATGGGGACTAGCCTACGGCCCGCACGCCTGCACGGGCGGCGGCCCCGGCGGCGCCATCGCGGCAGTGCAGGGCGGGAGCTGCTGTCAGACGGCGCCGACAACAATGGCCGCTGGGGCAAGCCGCTAAGCTCTGCATCCTTTTGCAAGCTGCAACCATGGAGACATTGGCATGCCGTCCCTGACGGGCACCTGGCTCGGCGTGGCCTGCGGCATGGCCGCTGGCGCCGCCTGGGGCCTGGTGTTCCTGGCGCCCGAGCTGGCGCCCGAATTCAACCCGCTGCAGCTGTCTGCTGCGCGCTACCTGGCCTACGGGCTGATCGCGGGCGTGCTGCTGCTGCCGCGCTGGCCGGCGCTGCGCCCGCATGTGGGCCGGCGCGACTGGCGTGCGCTGTTCTGGCTGAGCCTGCTGGGCAACAGCCTGTACTACGTGCTGCTGGCAAGCGCCGTGCAGCTGGGTGGCATGGCCATGACCTCGCTGGTGATCGGCTTCCTGCCCGTGGCCGTGACCTGGGTCGGCAGCCGCGGGCCCGATGCCGTGGCGCTGCGGCGGCTGGCGCCGGCCTTGTTGCTGGGCCTGGCGGGCGTGGCCTGCATCGCCTGGGAATCGCTCGCGCGCGCGTCGGACGTGCCGCAGGCGCAGCGCTGGCTGGGCTTCGCCTGCGCGGTCGGCGCGCTGGTGTCGTGGTCCAGCTACGCCGTGGGCAACAGCCGGCAGCTGGCGCGGCTGCAGGGCGTGTCGGCGCACGACTGGAGCCTGTTGACGGGCGTGGTCACGGGCGCGCAGGCGCTGGTGCTGGCGGTGCCGGCCTTCGTGCTGGCCGACCTCGCGCTGCAGCCGGGCGCGGCGTGGTGGCGCTTCGTCGGCGTGTCGGCCGGCGTGGCGCTGCTGGCCTCGGTGCTGGGCAACGCGCTGTGGAACCAGGCCAGCCGGCTGCTGCCGCTCACGCTGGTCGGCCAGATGGTGGTGTTCGAGACGCTGTTCGCGCTGCTCTACGGCTTCCTGTGGGAGAAGCGCTGGCCCACGGCCTGGGAGTGGGCCGCCATGGTGCTGGTGACGGCCGCCGTGCTCTCGTGCATCTCGGCGCACCGGGCGCCTGCGCCTGTGGACGAGATGCATCCATGAGCGGGGCGATCCTATGAGCTATGGTCTGCTCGCAGATGCGGTGCTGGTGCTGCACGTGGCCATCGTGCTGTTCGTGGTCGGCGGGCTGCTGCTCGTGGTCGCCGGCAACCTGGCGGGCTGGCGCTGGGTCAACCACTGGTGGCTGCGGCTGCTGCACCTGGGCGCCATCGCTTTCGTGGTTGCCGAGGCCTGGCTGGGCATCACCTGCCCGCTGACGACCTGGGAGATCGCACTGCGCGTGGCGGCCGGGCAGGACGCCTATGCCGGCGGCTTCCTGCAGCATTGGCTGCACCGGCTGCTGTACTGGGACGCGCCCGCCTGGGTGTTCACGCTGGCCTACACGGTGTTCGCGCTCGCGGTGGTCGGGGCCTGGTGGCGCTGGCCGCCACGGCGGGCGGACTGAGCGGGTGGGCGCAACGCGTTGCATCCGGTAGAACGAATAGAGCGTTGTTTTTTCGGCACGATGCGCAGGGCATGCGCAGATGGCATGCCAAAATTGCAAATGTGAATGGTTCGCATTGTTTTTGCGATCCAGGATTCTTGCAGCGCGACCGCTTCTCGCGGTCAGTCTTTTCTTCTCCGGTGAACATGTACTCCTCCATTGGTCGCTCCTCCCGCGCCGAGCATTGCTTCGCGCCCACTCCTCTCGCCCGCCTGATCCGTCAATGCGTGGGTGCTGGCTTTGCCATTGCCGCAGTGGGCGCTGCTGCACAGGCCACACCGGGTTCGACGCTGGAGCAGGTGACCGTGACCGACCAGGCGCAGGCCATCGGCAACCTGCAGAAGACCTATTCCGGCGGGCAGCTGGCCCGCGGCGGCGACCTGGGCATCCTGGGCCGCACCGACCTCATGAACGTGCCGTTCAGCACGACGAATTACACGTCGGAACTGATCGAGAACCAGCAGGCGTTGACCATCTCGGACGTCGTCATGAACGACGCCTCGGTGCGGACGCTGCAGGCGCGTGGCGGTTACGGCGATGACTTCCAGATCCGCGGTTTTTCCGTCTCCGTTCGCGACGTCGCCATGAACGGCCTCTACGGCCTGTCGCCATCGACCCGCATGCCGCTGGAAATGATCGAACGTGTCGAGGTGCTCAAGGGCCCTGGCGCCTTCACGAACGGCACGGGCCCCAGTGGCAGCATCGGCGGGGGAATCAACGTGGTGACCAAGCGCGCGGGCGACGTGCCGCTCACACGCCTGACCGCCACCTACATGGGCAAGGCGCAGTTCGGTACGCACCTGGACGTGGGCCGACGCTTTGGCGAAGAAAACCAATGGGGCGTACGGGCCAACGCCGTCTGGCGCAACGGCGAAGGCAACATCGATGACGGCCGCCAGCGCCTGGGCCTGGGCTCGTTGGGGATCGACTACGCCGGTTCGCGCCTGCGTTGGTCGTTTGACGCGCTGGCCACCAGCGGCCGGACCAACGAGTTCCGCCCGCAGAGTGCGTTCCTTGCAGGCATCACGCAGGTACCGTCCGTCCCGGATGCGCGCCAGAGCTTCTACCCGGGCGCGCAGTTGACAGACAAGGCCAAGACCGTCATTTCGCGGCTCGACTACGACATCAACGACACCACCACGTTCTATGCCGGTATCGGCTACAGCGATGTGTCCAGCGATCAAAACTTCCCGACCGCAGCATCGCGCATCAACGCGCAGGGTGACTTCACCGTTCGCAACGGCTACTACGACGAATACAACAAGACGACCTCCGGTGACATCGGCCTGCGCACGCGGTTCAAGACCGGCGCCGTCGGCCACACGCTGGTGCTGGCCGCCAACCGCATGGAGCGCGAGAGCGGCTACTTCTACCAGCTGACTCCCGTCGCCACCGCGGCTCCTTCCAACATCTACAACCCGTCGCCCCTGCCGACGATCACGTTCCCGCGCAACGCGCCGAGCAAAACTGGTGAACTGGAGCAATCGAGCCTCGCGGTCGCCGACACCATGGCGTTCTTCGGCGACCGCGTCCTGGCCACGCTGGGCGTTCGCAACCAGAACGTGAACCAGAAGAGCGCCACCGGCGTCTCCACCTATGACGAGAGCGCCATCACACCGCTGGTCGGCCTGGTGTTCAAGGTTCAGCAGAACGTGTCGGTGTACGCCAACTACACGGCCGGCCTGCAGCCCGGCGGCGTTGCGGGTGCATCCACGGCCAATGCCGGCCAGGTCTTCGCGCCACAGAAGTCCAAGCAGTACGAAGTCGGCGCCAAGGCGGACTGGGGCCGTTTGTTCACGCAGGTCGCGGTCTACCAGATCACTCGGCCAAACTCCGTGACCGATCCGGTCACCAACGTCTACAGCTTTGGCGGCGAGCAACGCAACCGTGGCCTGGAGCTCACCGCCTACGGCGAGGTGTTGAAGGGCCTGCGTGCGATGGCCAGCGCATCGTTCAACGATGCCAAGCTCACCAAGACGCAGGGTGGATTGAACCAGGGCAACGACGCCAACGGCGTGCCGGACCGTACCTTCAACTTCGGACTCGACTGGGACACCCCCTGGGTACCGGGCCTGAGCCTGAACGGTCGGGTGATCAACACGTCTTCGCTGTACTACGACGCTGCCAACCTGCTGCGCATGCCTGGTTGGACGCGCGTGGACATCGGCGCCCGCTACGCGACCAAGCTGGCCAACAAGCCAGTGGTGTTCCGCGCCAACCTGGAAAACGTTGCGGACAAGGCCTACTGGGTCACCACCACGGGTTACGCCACCGTCGGCGCCCCTCGCACGCTGATGCTGTCGGCCCAGGTCGACTTCTGAGCCCCTTCACCTGCCGGCCGCGCGCCGGCAGGCCCAGGCTGCGCGTTCAGGGCCCCGTCGCCCCCACCCGCCACACCGCATTGCCCACGTCGTCGGCCACCAGCAGCCCGCCGCGCTGGTCCAGCGCCACCCCCACCGGGCGCCCCAGCGCCTTGCCGTCGGCGCTCAGGAAACCCGTCAGCACGTCGCGTGGCAGCCCTTGCGGCCGGCCGTCGACGAAGGACACGAAGACCACCTTGTAGCCGCTCGGCGGCTTGCGGTTCCACGAGCCGTGGTTGCCGATGAAGGCGCCGGTGCCGAAGTTGCCGGCCAGCGCGGTCTTGTCGGCCATGGCCAGCCCCAGCGGCGCCACGTGCGCGCCGATCGCGTAGTCGGGCGCCTTGGCCTTGGCCACCATGTCGGGCCGCGGCGGTTGCACGCGCTCGTCCACATGCTGGCCGAAGTAGCTCCAGGGCCAGCCGTAGAAGGCGCCATCTTCCACCGACGTCAGGTAGTCGGGCACCAGGTCGTTGCCCAGCTCGTCGCGCTCGTTCACCACGGTCCACAGCTTGCCGCTGCCGGGCTCCCAGGCCAGGCCGTTCGGGTTGCGCAGGCCGGAGGCGAAGACGCGGTGCTGGCCCGTCCTGGCATCCACCTCCCAGATGGCGGCGCGGCCTTCCTCGTTCTCCAGGCCGTTCTCGCCGATGTTGCTGTTCGAGCCCACCGTCACGTAGAGCTTGCTGCCGTCGGCGCTGGCGATCAGGTTCTTCGTCCAGTGGTGGTTGATCTTCGAGGGCAGTTCGACGAGCCGGGTCGGCGTGGCGGTGATCTGCATCTGGCCCAGCTGGTAGGGCACCTTGACCACGGCATCGGCGTTGGCGATGAACAGCGTCTCGCCCACCAGCGCCATGCCGAAGGGCGAGGTCAGGCCCTGCAGCAGCACGCTGCGCACCTCGGCCACGCCGTCGCCATCGGCATCGCGCAGCAGCGTGATGCGGTCGGCGCTGGGCACGGCGGCGCCGGCGCGTTTCATGAACAGGCCCTGCACCCAGTCGCGGATGGAGGGCGTCTTGCCTTCGCCTGCGTTGGCGGGCTTGTTGCTCTCGGCCACCAGCACGTCGCCGTTGGGCAGGGTGGTGATCCAGCGCGGGTGGTCCAGGCCCCGCGCGAAGGCGGTGACCACCATGCCCGGTGCCGGCTTGGGCGTGGCGTCTGCAGGCCAGCCCTGCACCGGTGCCACCTTGACGGTGGGGATCAGGCTGGTGCTGGGCGTGGGCAACTGCGGCGCGGTGCCGGCCACGCCGGTCTCGGGCAGACGCGAGGTCTCGCCGCAGCCGGTCAGCAGGGCCAGAGCGCCGATCGCGCAGAGTGCAGGAAGGGTGGCGCGCCGGTGCGGCGCCGGCAGGGTGAAGGTGTTGTGGTGAGACGATGGCATGGCGCGAGGTTCACCGCTGCGCCCGCCGCGGTCTGCCGGTGTGCAGGCAGGCGCGCTGTAGTCCGCCGCGCGCAGGTCAGCCCAGCAGCCGGCGGATCGCGTTGAGCAGCACCTGCGGCTCGAACGGCTTGGCCACGTGCACGTCGAAGCCGGCCTGCAGCGCCATGGCGCGGTCGTCCGGGCGGCCGAAGGCCGTCAGCGCGATGGCGGGCAGCCGTGGCAGGTCCTGCCGGGCCTCCAGCGCGCGCCACTGGCCGATCAGCGCGTAGCCGTCCTTGCCGGGCAGCCCGATGTCGCTCAGCAGCAGGTCGGGGCGGTGCGCCTGCAGTGCCGCCAGGCCGCTGTCGTAGTCGCCGGCGATGGCCACCTGGGCGCCGCGGTCCTCCAGGATGTGGCCCAGCATCTCGGCCGCGTCGCGGTCGTCCTCCACCACCAGCACCTGCCGGCCGCTCAGGCCGGCCAGTGCGGCGTCGTCCAGCGCGCCGAGCATCGAATCGGGCGCGGCTTCGCCTTCGGCCGCCGGCACTTCCACCGGCAGCCACACGCGCACCGTGGTCCCGGCGTCCAGGCCCGGGCTGGTCAGCGCGACACCGCCGCCATGCAGCTCGGCCAGGTGCTTGACGATGGACAGTCCCAGCCCCAGCCCGCCGTTGGCACGCTTGCCCGGGGCCTCGCTCTGCGTGAACTTCTCGAACACGCGGTCGATGAAGGCCGGGGCGATGCCCCTGCCCGTGTCCTCCACCGTCAGTTCCAGCAGCTCCGCGTTGCGCTGCAGGGCCACACGCACGCTGCCGCCCGGGTGCGAGAACTTGATCGCGTTGTTGAAGATGTTCCAGAAGATCTGTTGGAAGCGCGCCGGGTCCAGCAGCACCGGGCCGGTGGCCTGCGCGTCCAGCACCAGCCGCAGCTGGCGGCTGTCGAGCTGCTGGCGCATCGCGTCGATGGACGACTGCACCAGCGCGGCCGGGTCGGTCGCCTCGCGCTGCAGCGCCAGCTTGCCCGAGTTGATGCGCGAGACGTCCAGGATGTCCGAGATGATGCGCGCCTGCGTCTGCGCGTTGCGGCGGATCGCGTCCAGCCCCTTGGCGATGTCCGGCGCCTGCGCCTTGCGCAGCAGCACGTGCACGTTCATGAGGATCGCGTTGAGCGGGTTGCGCAGCTCGTGCGAGAGCACGGCGACGAAGTCGTCCTTGGTGCGGCTGTGGCGCTCGGCGTTGGCGCGCGCCACCTGCTCGCGCTCCAGCAGCAGCTGCTTGTAGCGCTGCTCGGTCTCGCGCAGCTGCTCCTCGGCGATGCGCGCGCGGATCAGCGCCTGCAGCGTGGCCACCAGGATGGCCGGCTCCACCGGGTGCTCCAGGTAGGCGTCGGCGCCCGAGTTCAGGCCCGCCACCTTGTCCGAACTCTCGACGTAGGTGGCCGACAGGTGCAGCACCGGCAGCACCACCGTCTCGGGCAACTCGCGCAGCATGCGGCAGACGGTGAAGCCGTCGATGTCGGGCAGGTGCACGTCCAGCACCACGGCCGAGATGCCGCCGGCGCGGGCCCGGTCCAGGCCCTCTGCGCCGGTCATCGCCTCCACCGTCTTGAAGCCCGCCGCGTGCAGGATGCGGCAGGTGGAATAGCGCGTGGCGGGCGTGTCGTCCACCACCAGCACCAGGTGTTCGGCGCGGTCGATGGTGCTGCTGAGCTTGTGCATGCAGCGTTCCTTCAGGAAGAGGCGTCGCCGGCCGGGGGCGCGGCCCCCAGCGGAATGCGCACGTGGAAGGTCGAGCCCTGGTCCGGTGCGCTCTCCATGCCCACGCTGCCGCCCAGCAGCTCGGCCAGCCGCTTGGAGAGCGACAGGCCCAGGCCGGTGCCGCGCAGGCTCTTCTGGATCGGCGAATCGATCTGCGAGAAGTCCTGGAAGATGGCGCCGTGGTACTCGGCGGCGATGCCGATGCCGGTGTCCGCCACGGCGAACTGCACCCAGTCCTGGCCGTCGTGCGCCAGGCGCTGCGCCGACACGCGCACCTCGCCGCGCTGCGTGAACTTGAGCGCGTTGCTGATGTAGTTGCGCAGGATCTGCGCCAGCTTGCGGTCGTCGCTGAAGATCTGCGGCACGTCCACCGGGTCCTCGAAGATCAGCGAGACGGCGGGGTTGGTCAGCACCGGCTTGAACATGCCGCGCAGCGCCGCGAACAGGTCGACCATGTCGAACCAGCCCGGCGACACGTCGATCCGGCCGGCCTCCACCTTGGCCAGGTCCAGCAGGTCGTTGACGATCTCGGAGAACTCCTGCGCGTTCTGGTGGATGAACTGCACCTGGCGTTCCTGCTCGGTCGTCAGCGGCCCGTCCAGCCGGTCCAGCAGCAGCCGCGTCATGCTCTGGATCGCGCCCAGCGGCGTGCGGAACTCGTGGCTCATGTAGGCCAGGAAGCGGCTCTTGAGCTCGTTGGCGTGGCGCAGTTCTTCGGCCTGGGTGTCCAGCTCGGCGTACAGCGCCAGCACGCCGCGGTTGGTCTCTTCCAGCTCTTCGGACAGCTGGGCCACCTGCGCCTGCGCGGCGGCCAGCTGCCCGGCCAGGTCGGCGTCATCGGCCATGGGTATTCCTTTGCAGCACGACCACGGTGGCATCGTCGCGGCCGCGCAGGTTGCCGCGCAGCAGCCAGCCGGCCATCAGCGAAGGGTCGCGCGCCACCAGCGGCGCCAGCGGCTCGGCCTGCCAGCGGGTTTGCAGGCCGTCGCTGTGCAGCACGGCCACCGCGTGCGGTGGCCAGTCGGCGCGCACCGGCTCGAAGCGGCGCACCTGCACGCCCAGCGTGCCGTTCTGCGGCGCCAGGGTCTTGCTGTGCGTGCCCGAGACCAGCCTCGATGCGATGTTGCCGGCGCCGGCCAGCTGCAGGCTGCCGGCCTCCAGCAAGGCCAGCGAGGCGGCGGCGCCGCGCGTGATGCGCAGTGCCGCGTGCATTCGTTCGAGCTGGCCCGCCAGCGCCGCGAACGGCGCGTTGGCGAACTGCGCCACCGCGGCCTGCGCCGCCTCGGCCGCATGGGGGCCGTGGCCCAGTCCATCGGCCAGCAGCACGGCCGCGCGCGCGCCGTCCAGCGCCAGCGCCCAGGCATCGCCGCACACCAGCTCGCCGGGCGCGCACAGCGTCAGCGCCCCCCAGCGGAAGGCCGCGGGCGGCCGCCGCAGCCCCTCGGGCCGCACACGCGCCAGCACCACGGTGCCCACGCCGGGCTCGGAGTGCAGGTCGAAGTCGCTGGCCAGCCGCCGCACGGCGCCCAGGCCCGTGCCCGGCGTGCCGCCGGTGGAAAAGCCGTCGGCCAGCGCGCGCGCCGTGTCGGCGATGCCGGGGCCGTCGTCCAGTGCCAGCACCTCGACCTCGGGCTGGCCCTGCTGGCGCTGGGCGATCAGCAGCCGGCCGGCCTTGGCATGGCGCACGAGGTTGTTGCCCATCTCGGTGACCACCAGCGCGAGGCGGCCGGCCGCGGTGTCGTCCAGGCCCAGGCGCTGCGCCAGCAGCGCCGCATGGCGGCGCGCCTCGCCGACTCGGCTGGCGTCGCCCATCGGGAACAGGGTATGCGGCGTGCCGGCCTGGATCACTTCCATCGTGTCACGCTCACGCAGGTGCCCGCCCCCACGCTGGACTGGATGTCGAACTCGTGCACCAGCCGCCGGCTGCCCGACAGGCCCAGGCCCATGCCCTTGCCCGATGTCCAGCCGTCGGTCAGCGCCTGCGCGATGTCGGCGATGCCCGGGCCCTGGTCGACGAAGCGCAGGCGCAGGCCGCGCTTGATGCCCTGTTCCACGATGTCCCAGGCCATCTCGCCGCCGCCGCCGTAGGTCACGGTGTTGCGCGACAGCTCGCTGGCCGCCGTGATCATCTTGGTCTGGTCGACCAGCGAGAAGCCCAGCTGCTGCGTGAGCTTGCGCACCAGCTGGCGGCTGGCCACGATGTCAGGCTCGCTGCGCAGGGCCAGCAGGCCGCTCGGATCAACCGGGGTCACGCTGGTCTCCGTCGACGGCGTGCGCCAGCAGCTGCATGCCGCGCCGCACGTTCAGCGCCGTCTTCACGCCGTCCAGGGACAGGCCCAGCTCCACCAGCGTGATGGCCACGGCCGGCTGCATGCCCACCACGACGGTGTTGGCGTCGAGCACGCGCGCGATGCCCGAGATCGAGGCCAGCATGCGGCCGACGAAGGAGTCGACGATCTCCAGCGCCGAGATGTCGATCAGCACGCCGTCGGCGCCGGTCGTCTCGATCCGGGACGCCAGGTCATCCTGCAGCTGCAGCGCGGTCTGGTCCTCCAGGTCGACCTGGATGGTGACCAGCAGCGCGCTGCCCATCTGCAGGATCGGGATGCGGTACATGGCGCGGCCTAGGCGGTGCGCGCCACGTTCCAGCCGCCGCGCTTGAGCGCCAGCGCCAGCGCCGCCGCGAGGCTGGACTTGGTGGTCACGCCCTGCAGGTCTACGCCCAGGTGCACGATGGTCTGCGCGATCTGCGGGCGCACGCCGCTGATGATGCAGTCCGCGCCCATCAGGCGGATTGCCGTCACGGTCTTGAGCAGGTGCTGCGCAACCAGCGTGTCCACGGTCGGCACGCCGGTGATGTCGATGATGGCCAGCTCCGATTCGGTGTCGACGATCTTTTGCAGCAGCGCTTCCATCACCATCTGCGTGCGGCTGGAGTCCAGCGTGCCGATCATCGGCACGGCCAGCACGCCTTCCCACAGCTTGATGACCGGCGTGGACAGCTCCAGCAGCTCCTCCTGCTGGCGGTTGATCAGCTCCTCGCGCGTGCGCTGGAAGGCCGTGGCCGTCCACTGCGCCATGGTGTCGAGCTTGGTGGTCACGCTCAGCACCGCTTCCAGCAGCGTCTGGGTGTCCTTGCCCAGGCGCTGCTGCAGCGCGGTGAAGATCGGCAGCTTGAGCGCCAGCACGAAGGCGCTGGTGTCGCCGGCGGACTGGCCCTGCGCGGCGCGCGAGGCCGACAGCGCCTCGAGCAGCTGGCGCGCGCCGGCCCAGCCATCGGCCTGCATGTCGTCGGGCGTGCCGCTCTGCAGGGCTTCCTGCAGCGCGTCGAACAGTTCCTCGGCCTCCTGCCGCGTGGCGGTGCTGGCGCGCCCGCCGTGGGTGGCGGCCGTCCAGGCCTTGAGCAGGGCGGTGCGCTCGTCCTGCAACAGGGCAAGCAGTGTCTGGGCATGGGAAGCCATGGAGGTCCTCGGTAGTTGTTGTAGTGCCGGCGGCGCACTGGGGGGCTCGCCAGTGATGTTGACACACAAATTCTAGGGGTGGCGTAGGGGCATACGGCGGGGGCACCCCAAGACGCGGCGTTGTCCTGCACCGATGGGGCGCGCCGCCTTTCTGGCGCGGCTGCGCTTCGCCCGGAGCATCGGTCCGCCCGCGAGGCGGCCAGCCGCGCGGCCCCGACCGAGAACAGACCAAGAAAAGGACGCGTCCATGGATGCACACGAGGAGGCCGAGGGGAGCACGGCCACGGCTGTCGCCGCACCGGCGCCAGAGGGCGGCCATGCGCTGCCCGACGGTGCGGTGGACATGCGCAGCGCTGCGCTGGGCGTCATCGCCGTGCTGGCAAGCGTGTTCGCGCTGCGCTGGGCCGCACCGGTGTTCATCCCGCTCATGATGAGCCTGCTGCTCACCTACGCGCTGTCGCCGGCTGTGGAGCGGCTGGCGCGCTGGCACGTGTCGCGCTGGATCGGCGCGGCGCTCGTGCTGCTGGCGCTGCTGGGCGCGATCGGCTTCACGGGCTACCGGCTGGCCGGCAACGCCGGCGCGCTGCTCGACGCGCTGCCGGTGGCGGCGCAGAAACTGCGGCTGCACATGCAGGCCAGCCGCCGGGCCGGCGACGTGAGCGCGCTGACCACCGTGCAGAAGGCGGCGGCGCACCTGGAGCAGGTGGCCGAGGGCGAGGCCGAGCCGCCGCGCCGCGGCGTGACGCGCGTGACCATCGAGCGGCCGCGCTTCAACGTGCGCGACTACCTCTGGAGCGGCACCATGGGCCTGGTCAGCATGGCGCTGCAGCTCACGCTCGTGACCTTCCTGGCCTACTTCGCGCTGGCCTCGGGCACCATGTTTCGGCGCAAGCTGGTGCGCATCAGCGGCGCCAAGTTCAGCAGGAAGAAGATCACCGTGCAGGTGCTGGACGACATCGTCGGCCATGTCGAGCGCTACCTGCTGGTGCAGATCCTCACCAGCGTCGTCGTCGGCGTGGCCACGGGCCTGGCGTTCTGGGCCTTCGGGCTGGAGAACGCGGCGGTCTGGGGCATCGTGGCCGGCGTCACCAATCTGATCCCCTACATCGGCTCGCTGCTGGTGATGGTGGGCGCCGGCCTGCTGGCGCTGCTGCAGTTCGACAGCTACGAGATGGCCCTGCTGATCGCCGGCAGCTCGCTCGCCATCCATACCCTGGTGGGCCAGCTGCTGGTGCCCTGGCTCACCAGCCGCACCAGCCGCATGAACCCGGTGGCCGTGTTCGTGGGCGTGATCTTCTGGGGCTGGCTGTGGGGCGTGCCCGGCCTGCTGCTGGGCATCCCGATCATGATGGTCATCAAGGCCATCTGCGACCACGTGGAAGACCTGCAGCCCGTCGGCGAACTGCTCAGCGATTGAGGCCGTCGAGGATGGCGATGAGCTGGTCCGGGTCCAGCGGCTTGACGAGGTGGTGGTCGAAGCCGGCCGCCGCCGTGGCCTCGCGGTCGCGCTGCTGGCCCCAGCCGGTCAGCGCCACCAGCAGGGTGTTGCGCGCCACCGGGTGCGCGCGCAGGCGGCGCGCGAGCTCGTAGCCGTCCATGCCCGGCATGCCGATGTCCAGCACCGCCAGGTCGGGCTGGAGCGTGGGCAGCAGCGCCAGCGCCTGCGCGCCGCTGTAGGCCACGCCCGTGGCCATGCCCAGCTCCTGCAGGAACTCGGCCAGGCTGTCGGCGGCGTCGCGGTTGTCGTCCACCACCAGGGCCTTCAGCGCGCTGGCCTCGGGCAGCTGCACGTCGCTGTGGGCCGCAGGGGCGGCCGGTGCCTGCAACGGCAGCCGGACGGTGAAGGTGCTGCCCTGGCCCAGCCCCGCGCTGTGCGCCGCGATGCTGCCGCCCTGCAGCTCGACCAGGGTGCGCGCCAGCGTGAGACCGATGCCCAGCCCGCCCTGCGCGGCCTTGGACGCGCCGCTGGCCTGCACGAACATGTCGAACACCGTGTCCAGCATCTCCGGCGCGATGCCGATGCCGTTGTCGCGCACCGTCACCACCACATCGCCGCCGGCGACCTGCGCGGACAGCACGATGTGCCCCGGCCCCGGCGTGTACTTGGCGGCGTTGTTCAGCAGGTTGGAAAACACCTGTGCCAGCCGCACGCTGTCGCCCTGCACCGGCAGCGGGCCTTCGGGCAGCTGCAGCTCGAGCCGGTGCTCGGAGGCGTCGACGAGCGGGCGGCTGAGTTCCAGCGCATCGCGCAGCACCTGCTGCAGGTCGATGGCGGCGGTGTTCAGCTCGATCTTGCCGCGCGTGATGCGCGAGATCTCCATGAGGTCGTTCACCAGGCGCACCATGTGGTCGATCTGGCGCCGCATCATGTCGTAGTGGCGCGCGGCCTCGTCGGGGCCCGGGCGCTTGCGCTTGAGCAGCGTCAGCGCGGTCTGCAGCGGCGCCAGCGGGTTGCGCAGCTCGTGCGCCAGCGTGGCCAGGAACTCGGTCTTGCGCTGGTCGGCCAGGCGCAGGCCCTCGAGCGTGGCCCGCAGGTCGTACTGGCGTGCGCGCGCACGCAGCGCCGAACGCACGGAACTCACGAAGGCGGCCACGCGCACGGGCCGCTCGATCACGGTCATGTTGGCCACGCTGTCCACGGCCTCGCCCACGGTGCGCGAATCGGCGCCCTGGCGCGCCAGCACCAGCACCGGCAGATCGGACCAGCTCGGCTGCGCCTGCAGCGCCTGCGTCAGCAGCGAGGCGGCCGGACCGACGAGCGCCTCCTCGGCCAGCACGATGGCGCCGGCGCCCCGGGCCATCTCCTGCACCAGCGCGTCCAGCGTCGTGCAGGTGTGCACCGGCACGCCGGCGCGGTCGAGCACGGCGCTGGCCATCAGCGCGTCCTTCGCCGTGGCGGCGCGCAGGAGGATGCGCCGCTGCAGGGCGGCGGTGCTGTCGCTCACGCCGTGCCTTGTCCGACTTCGATGGGCACCGGCACGCCGGTGAGGATGCCGCGGAAGTGGCGCAGCGGCTCGCCGATCTGGATGCCGTCCTCGGTCAGCGAGAAGTCGCGGATGGTGCGCTCGTGCTGGCCGCCGCGCTTCTTGACGACCGAGATGGCCTGGCGCACCTCGCCGGCCAGCTCGAAGTAGCGCAGCAGCACCACCGCATCGGCCAGGTAGCTGGCGTCCACGGCCGAGGTCATGTTGCCGCCGATCAGGCCATGGTGCGCGCCCACCATCAGCGTGGCCACGCCGTGCTGGCCCAGGTAGGTCAGCAGCTCGTGCAGCTGCACGATCAGGAAGCGCTCGTCCGGCATGGCGTTCAGGTAGCCGTTCAGGCTGTCGATGAGCAGCACCTTGGCCTCGTGCACGGTGACCGCCTCGCGCACCAGGTGCACGAACTCGCCCGGCGAGAGTTCGGCCGGGTCGACCTGGCGCAGGCGGATCAGCCCCTGGTCGATGAAGGGCCCCAGCTCCATGCCCATGCCGGCGCAGCGCGTGCGCAGCGTGTTGATGCTCTCGTCGAACACGAACAGCGCCGACCGCTCGCCGCGCTGCGCCGCCGCCAGCGCGAACTGCACGCCCAGCGTGGACTTGCCGGTGCCGGGCGCGCCCACGAACAGGGTGCTGGTGCCGCGCTCGATGCCGCCGCCCAGCAGCGCGTCCAGTGCCGGCAGGCCGCTGGGCATGCGCACCTGCTCCAGCGGCATGACATGCTCCGACGCCACCAGGCGCGGGAACACCTGCAGGCCGCCGTGGGCGATCGTGTAGTCGTGGTAGCCGGTGCGGAAGTGCTTGCCGCGGTACTTGGTGACGATCAGGCGCCGGCGCGTGGAGCCGAAATCGGAGTTGAGCTGGTCGAGCCGGATCACCGCGTGCGAGATGCTCTGCACCTGCAGGTCGTGTTCCATGGCCGTCATGTCGTCCAGCAGCAGCACGGTGCAGTTGCGCCCCGCGAAGAACTGCTTGAGCGCGAGGATCTGGCGCCGGTAGCGCAGCGAGTTGCCGGCCAGCAGCCGTAGCTCCGACAGCGAGTCGAACACCACGCGGTTCGGGCGCAGCTGCTCCACGTCGGCCAGGATCTTCAGCGTGGTCTCGCTGAGTTCCACCTCGGAGGGGTGGAACATGGTGTATTGCTCCTCGGGCTCGAGCGCATCGTTGTTGGGCAGCATCTCGCGCACGTGCACGCCGCTCAGGTCCCAACCATGCGAGCGCGCCACGCCGGCCAGTTCGTTCGCGGTTTCCGACAGCGTCACGTACATCACCGATTCGCCGCGCCGCGCGCCCTCGGTCAGGAACTGCATCGCAATCGTGGTCTTGCCCGCGCCGGGCGTGCCTTCGAGCAGGTACAGCCGGTTGGCGGTGAGGCCGCCGCCCAGAACGTCGTCCAGGCCGGGCACGCCGATCTGCAGTACGGGGTCGGTCGCGTCGGGGGCGGGCGGGGACAGATCTGGCACGGTTTTCTCCGGCGTTGCGTGGTCGGGGCGATGGCGGGGGTTATACCCGCCATCGCCGTGCCCGGCGGCGTGGCGGGCAGGGCGACGCGGCGGCGCGACACCGTTCGCGCAGTCGTCCTACAGCGCAGACTGCAAATGGTGACAATGGCCGGCTCTTTTTGCCCAAGGCGTGCTGCATGAATCCCTCCTTGCGTTTGCTGCCCCTGCTGGCCTGGTGTGCCAGTGGCCTGCCGTCGATCGCCCAGACCACCGCACCGGCAGCGCTGGGCGCCGTGGTGGTCACCGCCACGCGCACCGAGGCCGATCCGCAGGACGTGCCGGCTTCGATCAGCAGCGTGGCCGGCGACCAGCTGCGCCAGGGCCGTGCCCAGGTGAACATCTCCGAGGCCCTGGGCAGCGTCCCGGGCCTGCAGGCCCGCGAGCGCCAGAACTACGCGCAGGACGTGCAGATCTCCATGCGCGGCTTTGGCACGCGCGCCACCTTCGGCATCCGCGGCCTGCGCCTGTACGTGGACGGCATCCCCGCCACGCAGCCCGACGGCCAGGGCCAGCTGTCGCACGTGGATTTGGCCTCGGCCGAACGCATCGAGGTGATGCGCGGCCCGTTCTCCGCCCTGTACGGCAACTCCTCCGGAGGCGTGCTGCAGGTGTTCACCGAGGAGGGGCGCGGCGCGCCGCAGCTGCGGCTGGACACGGCCGCCGGCAGCGACGACCTGCTGCGCTTCGGCGCCAAGGCCAGCGGCAACACGGGCGCCAACGACAGCGGCGTGGGCTACGTGGTCTCGGCCAGCCGCTTCGCCACCGACGGCTACCGCGAGCACAGCGCGGCGCGGCGCACGCTGGCCAATGCCAAGCTCACGCTGCGGCCGCACGAGGACGGCAAGCTCACGCTGGTGGCGAACCGGGTGGTGCTGCCCAAGGCCGACGATCCGCTGGGGCTCTCGCGTGCGCAGTGGCAGGCCAACCCGCGCGGCGTCGACCCCGCCGCTTTGGGCTTCGACACGCGCAAGAACATGGACCAGACCCAGGCGGGCCTGGTCTACGAGCACTTCCTGAGCGAGGCCCATGCCCTGCAGGCCACGCTGTACGGCGGCCAGCGCGGCACCACGCAGTTCCAGTCGATCCCGGTCGCGGTGCAAAACAATCCGCGCCATCCCGGCGGCGTGATCGACCTGGACCGCGACTACGCTGGCGCCGACCTGCGCTGGACCTGGCGCACCGCGCTGGCCGGCGCCCCGTTGACCGTGGTCGCCGGTTTGGCCTACGACGGCCTGCGCGAGGACCGGCGCGGCTACGAGAACTTCGTGGGGCCTGCCGCCAGCCGCACGCTGGGCGTGCAGGGCGCGCTGCGCCGCGACGAGCGCAACCGCGTGAACAGCTTCGACCAGTACCTGCAGGCCGACTGGCGCGTCACCCAACGCTGGACGCTGAACGCCGGCTTGCGCCACAGCCAGGTGCGCTTCGATTCGCAGGACCGCTATATCGTGGGCGTGAACCCAGACGATAGCGGCCAGGCGCGCTACGGTGCCACCTTGCCGGTGGTCGGCGCCAGCTTCGCCATCACCGAGAGCCTGCGCGTGTACGCCTCGGCGGGCAAGGGCTTCGAGACGCCCACGCTCAACGAGCTGTCGTACCGCCCGGACCAGCTGCCGGGCCTGAACTTCGGCCTCAACCCCGCGCGCAGCAAGAGCGTGGAGGCGGGCCTGAAGCACCGCAGCGCGGGCTGGGGCGAATGGACGGCTGCGGTGTTCCGCACCGGCACGGAGGACGAGATCGTCACCAGCACCATCAACGGCCGCTCCACCGCCAGCAACGCCGGACGCACCCGCCGCAATGGCCTGGAACTGTCCTGGGAGCAGCGGCACCTGCAGCACCTGCGCACGCAGGTGGCGGCCACCGTGCTCGACGCACGCTACCGCGACGGCGCCAGCGCCGGGGCGCGCATGCCGGGCCTGGCGAAGACCAGTGTCTATGCCAGCGCCGGCTGGGTGCCGCCGCAGGGCTGGCGCGCGGGCGCCGACTGGCGCGTGCTGAGCCGCGTGTATGTCAACGACGCCAACAGCGACGCCGCTGCGGGCTACGGTGTGCTGGGGCTGTACACGGGCTACGCCGCGCGCCTGGGCGGCTGGCAGCTCGAAGGCTTCGTGCGTGTCGACAACCTGCTGGACAAGCGCTACGCCGGCTCGGTCATCGTCAACGAGGGCAACAGCCGTTTCTTCGAGCCTGCGCCGGGCCGCAACTGGCTCGTGGGCCTGTCTGCCACGCTGGCGCTGTAGACGGACAAAGGGCGCCTTGCGGCGCCCTTGTTCCATCCGGCGGCATCACTTCGTGCCGCTGGCCTTGCCGGTGTTGCCCGCGTTGCCTGCGCTGCCAGGAAGGTCGTTCTTCTGCTCGGCGCCCTGGCGGTTCTTGCGCCAGCTGTCGAACTCTTCGGAGAACTTCTTGTAGCGCTCGCCACGCCACGAGTGGTAGTCGTCGTCCAGGCTGCGCAGCTGCTGCTCGCGCCACTGTTGGTAGTCGGGGTCGTGGTGCTGCTCGCGGCCGCCCTGGTAGGAGCCGTAGCCGAGCTGGTCGCCATAGCCGCCGTAGGTCTGGCTGCCCGCGTAGGGCCCGGTGTTGGAGCGGTAGCCGCCCGCGCCGCCCTGGAAACGCTCGTGCGAAGGCGCATGGCCCTGGCGCTCGTCGTCGCCGCGGTAGCCGCGGTTCCAATCGCGGCCCGGGTCGTAGCCCCCGTCGCGGTAGCTCTGGTTGCGGTAGCCGTCGTCGCGCTGGCCGTGGCTGCCGTAGCCGCCATCGCCCCGGTAACCGCCGTATTCGCCGGCGCCGCGTTCGTCGCGGCTGCCATAGCCCTGGTGGCTCGGGTTGCGCATGTAGCCGGGCTGGTTGTAGCCCGGGTCGGCGCGCCAGTCGCGCTGGTAGCCGCCGCTCGGGCCGCCGTGCACATCGGGCGCGCCGGCCCGGCCGTAGCTGGCCTGCGCCGGGTCGTGGCGGTGCAGGTCGCTCCCCTCATGGCGGGCGCCCCAGTGGCGGGCATCGTGCCGGCTGTCCTGGTCGCGCTCGCTGCCGAACTGGCGCTGCGGGTCGGCGTACTGTCCCATCTGGCTGCGGTTGTCGCTGCGGTTGTCGTCATGCCACGCATCCTGCTGGCGGTGGCGTTGGTCGCGGTTTGCCATCTTGCTGTGCTCCTGTGCATTGCGGTGGAGGAAACCGGCAGTGCGTGCTGCGCGCTTTTCAACTGCCGGGGCCGTGGACATCAGGTTGCGGCGCCGGCCGCGCGCTGCGGGCCGGCATCGGCGCCAAGCACCGGTAGGACGCTTCCGACCGGCTTCAGCCCCCTGGCGTCGAGGCGGACGGCATGGGTGCCGAGGTGCCCGGCGCGCTGGCCGGCGGGATGGCCGGCATGGCCGAAGCCGGGCTCTGCGCGGCGTCCGGCGTGGGTGCGGGCATGGTGCCGCCCGCGCCGCTGCTGCCCGATGGCGTGTCCATGCCCGGGCTCTTGCCCGTGCCGCTGGTGCTGTCGGGTGCGCTGGGCATGGCCGGCGGCGCGCTCGCGCTGGTGGCGGGTGGATTGGCGGTGTTGCCCGACACGCCCGGAGTGGGCGCTTCGTTGCGCTGGCAGGCGGCCAGCAGGGCGACGAGGGCGATGGCGCCTGCGGCATGCAGGCCGTGGCGGTGGCGGAACAGGGTCATGGTGTCTCCGATTGGGTGAAGCCTCCAAGCTTGGGGCCGCACGCGCTGCGCGCTGTAGGACAGGCGCGCCGCGTCCTGCCGGCGTGGGGCCGGCCTGCGCACGGCAGGCCGCCGGCCTGCTAGGGCAGCGTGCCCAGCCCGGGTGCGCTGGCCACGGCCTGCGGTGCGCGCGGCAGGGCCACGTTGAAGCTGGTGCGGCCCGCGGACGATTCCACCTGCAGCTGCCCGCCATGCGCGCGCACGATCTCGCGCACGATGTACAGGCCCAGCCCCAGGCCTTCGTTGCGCGTGCCGGCGCGCCGCGAGGGGGCTTCCTCGGCACGCGCACGGCCGCTGCGGAAGGGGTCGAAGATGTGCGGCAGCACGTCGGCCGGGATCTCGCCGCCGTTGCGCACCGACAGGCGCACGCTGGTGGCTTGGCGGCCGTCGAGCTCCACCTGCACGGGCGCATCGTTGCCATGGCGCAGCGCGTTGCCGACCAGGTTGGACAGCACCTGCGTGAGCCGGTCCTCGTCCCAGTCGCCTTGCAGGTCGCCCTGGCGCTCCAGCAGCACCTGCTTGTCGGGCCAGGTGCTCTGGCGCTCCTGCACCACGCGTTCGGCCAGCGCGCCGAGGTCGAAGCGCTCGCTGTCCATGGGCATGCCGCCGCCCTGGCGCGTGCGCGTGAGGTCCAGCATGTCTTCGATCATGCGGCCCATCCACTGGCCGCTGCGGAACAGGCGCTGGGCCACCGTGCGCGTGGCCTCATCGGGCCGGCGCATGAGCAGCTCGGCCGCGGTGGTGATGGCCGACAGCGGGCCGCGCAGGTCATGCCCCAGCACGGCGGTGAACAGCTCCTGCAGGCGCAGCGTCTCGGTGCGTTCCTGCAGGTGGCGGGCCAGCTGCTGCTTTTGCCGGTAGAGCTGGAAGAACACGCCGGCCTTGCCGCACAGCACGTGCGGCTCCACCGGCTTGTAGAGGAAGTCCACCGCGCCGGCCTCGTAGCCGCGGAACATGCGCTGCGCATCGCGCGTGCCGGCGGTCACGAAGATGATGGGCACGTGCCGCGTGCGCTCGATGCCGCGCATCATCTCGGCCAGCTCGAAGCCATCCATCTCGGGCATCTGCACGTCGACCAGCGCCAGCGCCACCTCGTGCTGCAGCAGCAGCTCCAGTGCCTCGGTGCCCGAGCGGGCCTGCAGCACCTCGACGTCCTCGCTCTGCAGCAGCGCGGCCAGCGCGAGCAGGTTCTCGTCGAGGTCGTCGACGATCAGGCACTTGATCGGCTCCGCGCGCTCGGCCGGGTGCGCGTCGCGGGCGGCGAAGGGGCGGGGCGGGTTCATGCGGCGCTCCGCGCGGAGGTGGCCTGGCGCGAGGCGGCGTCCAGCGTACCCAGCAGGTGGGCCAGCGCGCGCAGCGGCAGCACGAAGTCGGCCGGGCCCTTGGCCAGCGCGCATTCGGGCATCAGCGGCATCTGGGCATCGGCCGGGTCCTGCACGGCCGTGAGGCCGCCGGCCGCGCGCACGGCGGCCAGGCCCTCGGCGCCATCCTGGTTGCCGCCCGTCAGCACGATGCCCAGCAGGCGCGGGCCATACAGTTCCGCGGCCGACTGGAACAGCACGTCGATGGCCGGGCGCGAGTAGTGCACCGGCGCGTCCACGGACAGCGCGAGCTGCGGGCCGGCGTCCAGCAGCAGGTGGTAGTCGGGCGGCGCGAAGTAGACGTTGCCGGGCTCGATGGGCAGCTTGTCCTGCGCCTCCTGCAACGTCACCGCGCAGCGTGGCGCGAAGATGTCGACCAGCAGGCTGGCGCGGTCGCGCGGCAGGTGCTGCACCACGAACACCGCGGCGCGCAGGCCGGGCGGCAGCGCAGGCAACAGGATCGACAGCGCCTCGATGCCGCCGGCAGAGGCGCCGATGACGACGGCGTCCACACGTTGGGCCAGGGAGTCCATCATCCGCCGATCTTCTGGAAGATGCGCTGCTCGCGCACGAAGTCCGTGAACGCGCTGGCGCAGGCCGAGAAGCGCAGCGACTCCTTGCTGCCCAGGCCGAGGAAGCCCTTGCGGCACAGCGCGTCGCGGAACAGGCCGAGCGCACGGTCCTGCAGCGCGCGGTCGAAGTAGATCAGCACGTTGCGGCACGAGACCAGCTGCATCTCGGCGAACACCGAGTCCGTCGCCAGGCTGTGGTCGGAGAACACCACGTTGCGGCGCAGGCTCTTGTCGAACACCGCGCGGCCGTAGGCGGCCGTGTAGTAGTCCGACAGCGATGTCTTGCCGCCGGCGCGCTGGTGGTTGAGCGTGAAGCCCGCGATGCGGTCCTGCTCGTACACGCCGGCCTCGGCCTGCTGCAGCGCCTGCGGGTTGATGTCGGTGGCGTAGATCAGCGTGCGTTCGAGCAGTCCTTCCTCGCGCAGCAGGATGGCCAGCGAGTACACCTCCTCGCCCGTGCTGCAGCCGGCCACCCAGACCTTGAGCGAAGGGTAGGTGCGCAGCAGCGGCACCACCTCGCGCCGCAGCGCGAGGAAGTAGTCCGGGTCGCGGAACATCTCGCTGACCTGCACCGTGAGGTAGTCCATCAGCGCGGGGAAGAATTCCGGCTCGTGCAGCACCTTGTCCTGCAGCTGCGACAGCGTGGTGCACGAGAAGCGCCCCATCGCCGCCTTGAGCCGGCGCCGGAGCGAGGCCTGCGCGTAGCCGCGGAAGTCGAAGTGCCAACGCAGGTAGATGGCGTCCACGAGCAGGCCCATCTCGATGTCGAAGGTGCTGTCGGACATGGGTCACTTCGGCATCCAGACGCGCAGGAGCGACAAGAGGCGCTCCACGTCCAGCGGCTTGGCGATGTAGTCGTTGGCGCCGGCGGCCAGGCACTTCTCCTGGTCGTCGCGCATGGCCTTGGCGGTGAGCGCGATGATGGGCAGCTTCTTCCAGTCGGGCTGCTTGCGGATCTCGCGCATGGCGGTCAGGCCGTCCATCTCCGGCATCATGATGTCCATCAGCACCAGGTCGACGCGCGCATCGTCGCTGGCGCGGGCGCGGTCCAGCGCGGCCAGCGCCTCCAGGCCGTTGCGCGCCAGCACGATCTGCGCCCCCTTGGGCTCCAGCACGCTGGTCAGCGCGAAGATGTTGCGCACGTCGTCTTCCACCACCAGGATGCGGCGGCCTTCCAGCGTGGCGTCGCGGTCGCGCGCCAAACGCAGCAGGCGCTGGGCTTCGGCTGGCAGCTGCGACTCCACCTGGTGCAGGAACAGCGTGACCTCGTCGAGCAGCCGCTCGGGCGAGCGGGCGTCCTTGATGATGATGGACTTGGAGAAGCGCCGCAGCTGCTGCTCCTCGGCATGCGTGAGCGAGCGGCCGGTGTAGACGATCACGGGCGGGAAGGCCGTGCCCTCCTGCGCGGACATCTGTTCGAGCAGCTCGTAGCCGGACAGGTCGGGCAGGTTCAGGTCCATGATCATGCAGTCGAAGGTCTGGCCGGCCAGCGCCTGCAGTGCGTCGGCCGCGTTGGCGGCGCCGCGGATCTCCACGTCGGGCCCGGCCAGCAGCTGGCCGATGCTTTCGCGCTGGCGCGCATCGTCCTCGACCACCAGCACGCGGCGGATGCCCTGCGAGAACTTGGCCTCCAGCCGCTGCAGCGCATCGACCAGCTGGGTGCGCTTGACGGGCTTCAGGTCGTAGCCCACGGCACCGCGCTCCATGGCTTCTTGCGTGTAGTCGGCCACCGAGACCACGTGCACCGGGATGTGGCGCGTGCGCCCATCGTGCTTGAGCTGGTCCAGCACGCCCAGGCCCGAGTGGTCGGGCAGGTTCATGTCGAGCAGGATGGCGCTGGGCCGGTACTGCAGCGCGGCGGCCAGGCCGTCCGATGCGGTGTGGGTCAGCACGCACTGGAACTGCATCTCGTGCGCGAGGTCGCGCAGGATGGCGGCGAAGCGGTGGTCGTCCTCGACCACGAGGATCAGCCGCGCGCCGGGGCGCAGCACGTCGCGGTCGTCTTCGAGCGGCTGGTGTGCCTTGACGGCCACCGGCGCGGGGGCCGGTGCCACGCTGCGCTGCACGCGCTGCG
Organism: Pseudorhodoferax sp. Leaf274; assembly: GCF_001422445.1. Lineage (GTDB taxonomy): Bacteria > Pseudomonadota > Gammaproteobacteria > Burkholderiales > Burkholderiaceae_C > Pseudorhodoferax. The sequence goes on along the minus strand of NZ_LMNA01000008.1, from coordinate 36,534 downwards.
GCGCCAACGCGGGCACGGGTGCTGGCTCCGGCGTGGGTGCGGCCTGTGCAGTGTTGCGCGGCATGTGACGGGCCGGCAGGGACAGCACGAAGGTGCTGCCTTCGCCGCTCTGGCTCTGCACGGTGAGCGTGCCGCCCAGCAGGTGGGCCAGGTCGCGCGAGATCGACAGCCCCAGGCCCGTGCCGCCGTAGCGGCGGTGGGTGCTGCCGTCGGCCTGGCGGAAGGCCTCGAAGATGAGTTCCTGCTGCTCGGGCGCGATGCCGATGCCGGTGTCGCGCACCGCCAGCTGCACGCCGCCGTCGGCACCGGCGCCCAGCAGCAGCTGCACCTCGCCGGTGTTGGTGAACTTGATGGCGTTGGACAGCAGGTTCTTGACGATCTGGCCCAGGCGCTGCGCGTCGGTCAGGATCTGGCGTGGCGCGTCCGGTGCCACGTGCACCGACAGGCGCAGGCCCTTCTGCTCGGCCGCAGGCTGCAGGCTCTTGGCCAGGCCTTCGAGCAGGCCGGCCAGGCGCACGGTCTCGGCATGCACCTCGACCTTGCCGGCCTCGATCTTGGACAGGTCCAGGATGTCGTTGATCAGCGTCAGCAGGTCGTTGCCGGCGGACGAGATGGTCTGCGCGTACTTGATCTGCTCGTCCGTGAGGTTGCCACCCTTGTTGTCGGCCAGCAGCTTGGCCAGGATCAGCGTGGAGTTCAGCGGCGTGCGCAGCTCGTGGCTCATGTTGGCCAGGAACTCGCTCTTGTACTGGTTGGAGCGCTCCAGCTCGCCGGCCTTGGTGCTGAGCACTTCCTGGGAGCGCACCAGCTCGTCCTTCTGCACTTCCATCTGCTGGGCCTGCTCCTCCAGCTGGGCGTTGCTCTGCTCGAGCTCGGCCTGCTGCACCTCCAGCTGCGCCTGCGATTCGCGCAGCGCGCGCCCTTGCTCCTCGAGCTCCTCGTTGGACACGCGCAGCTCTTCCTGCTGGGCCTGCAGCTCCTCGGCCTGGCGCTGGGTCTCCTCCAGCAGTTCCTCCAGACGGGTGCGGTCGTGCGAGGTGCGCACGGCGATGGCCAGCGTCTCGGACATGCGCGAGAGCAGCAGCTCGTCCACCGGCTGCAGCTTGCGCGCAAAGCCAAGTTCGACCAGGGCGTGCACGCGCCCGTCGACCTGCGCCGGTGCCACCACCAGCTCGCGCGGGTCGGCACTGCCCAGCGTGGAACTGATCGGCAGGTAGCCGGCCGGCACCTCGGTCACGCGCAGCGCGCGCCGCGCCTTGGCGGCCTGGCCCAGCAGGCCTTCGCCCGGCCGCACCTGGGGGCTGCCGGCGGGCACGGCGAACGCTGCCAGGCGCCGGAAGCTGCCATCGCGCTCGGCCAGGTACAGCGCCCCGACCTGGGCGTCCAGGTACTGGGCCAGGTAGCCCAGCACGGTCTCGCCCAGGGCTTCGAGGCGGTGCTCGCCCTGCACGCGTTCGGCCATGCCGGCCTGGCCGGCACGCAGCCAGATCTCGTCCTCGCGCGAGCGGTGCTCGCGCACGGCGATGCCGGCCGAGACCAGGATCAGCACCAGCAGCGTGGCGGCGCCCGCGCCCTGCACGTGAGAGGAGTAGTCCACCGCCTCCTGCCAGTCGGCCTGGCGTGCGGCGCGGCGCGCCTGTTCCTCGCGCAGGGTTTCCTCGGCCAGCGTGCGCAGGCCGTCCATGGCGTCCTTGCCGCGGTCGCTGACCACGATGGCCAGCGCGCCGGGGCCGTCGCCGGCGCGGCGCAGCGCGATCGTCTGCGCCAGCTCTTCCAGCTTGAGGTCGGCGTAGCGCTGCAGCCGGTGCACGCGCTCGAGCTGCTGGGGTGCGTCGGCGAAGAGTTTCTCCAGCTGCGCGAAGGTGGCGGCCAGGTTCACGCGCGCATCGGTGTAGGGGCGCAGGTAGGGCTCCTGGCCCACGATGAGGTAGCCGCGCTGGCCGGTCTCGGCGTCCTTCATGTGCGAGAGCAGGGCGTTGATCTGCTCGATGGCCTGCGTGGCCTGGGTCACGCGGCCGGCGGTGGTGGCCCGCGTCTCCATGGCCTGGAACGAGAACCACGCGATCAGGGCCACCGCGACGATGGCAACGCCGAAGCCCACCATGCTGGGCACCGGCAAGGGCCAGCGGGACCGGGCGCGCGCCGCGCCGAGGGCCTGGATGTCGGTCACGGCCGTTGCCTTGCGCTGCCGGCGAGGGCACGCGAGGAAGAGCGGCGCGGTTGGAGGAGGGATATCGAAGGCATGAAGCCCGTGATTCTAGAAATCGACACGCCGCCTTCGTGTAGGACCCGTCCTATGCCGGGTGTCGGAGAGCGGCGGCGCGCGCCCGCAGCGGCCGGGTGAAGCGGGGGCGCGGAACGGCCGGTCGCGCCTCTATACTGCGCCGCGGCCCGGCAGCCCTGCCGCGAGCCACCCAACGCAGCTCTGCAAGGACGGCCCGGCATGACCCCATCGGAACAACCCCCCGCACTGGCCCGCGTGCTGGCCCTGCTGGCGCGCGAGACGCGGGCGCCGGTGACCCCGGCCGTGCAGGCGGAACTGGCCGCCATCCTCGGCGCCGAACGCAGCGGCGTGCCGACCGAACTGGCGGTGGAACAGCGCGAGGTGACCATCCTGGTGGCCGACCTGCGCGGCTTCACGGCGCTGACGGCCACGCAGCCGGCCGGCACCATCGTGACCATGCTGAACCTGTGCCTGTCCAGGCTCTCGGAGGTGGTGTTCCGCTACGAGGGCGTGATCGACAAGTTCAACGGCGATTCGCTGACCGTGCTGTTCGGCGCCCCCACCGCGCGCGAGGACGACGTGCTGCGCGCGCTGTGCTGCGCGGTGGAGATGCAGCTGGCCATGCGCGACCTCAACAACCACTACCTGCGCCGCCAGATGCCCGAGCTGCACCTGGGCATCGGCGTGAACACCGGCATGGTGATGGCCGGGCGCTTCGGCAGCCAGGCCTATTCGGAGTACGCCGTCATCGGCAACGAGGTCAGCCTGGCCTCGCGCATCGAATCGTTCAGCCTGCGCGGCCAGGTGCTGATCAGCGAGAACACCTACGCGCGCTGCAACGGCGTGGCCTCGGCCACCGAGCCCAAGGAGGTGTTCGTGGCCGGCAAGAGCCTGCCGGTCAAGGTGCGCGAACTGATCGCCATCGCGGCGCGGCGGCTGAAGGTGCCGCGCCAGGAATTCCGCCGCAGCCACCGCGTGGAAGTGCGTGTGCCCTGCACCCTGCGCCGGCTCGACGGCGAGCAGCCCCTGGGCGACGCGCAGCGCGCGCTGATCCGCGACGTCGGCTACCACGGCCTGCTGCTCGAGTTGGAGCGCCCGCTGGCCCCCCAGGACGAGGTGGCCCTGGCCTTCGACCTGACGCTGGTGGACTACCACGTGGGCGACGTGCGCGCCCGCGTGACCAAGGTCAAGCACGAGGAGGGCCGCCTGCTGGCCGGCCTGGAGTTCACGCACATCGGCGTGGAGACCAACGCCAAGATCCAGATGTTCGTGCAGCTGCTGGTGGGAGCGGGCTGACCTACAGCCGCGCCTCGCGCACGTCAGCCGACGCGCCGCCGAGCAGCTTGGCCTTGAGCGCCGGGTCGGTCGGCTTCTCGCCCAGCCAGACCATGAGCAGCGCGTTGTAGACGGCCACGTTGCGCATCGGCGGCGCCAGCGGCTTGCGGTTGAGCGCCACCACGGCGCCGGTGCCGGGCACCCAGTCCAGCGTCAGCACGTCGCCACGGCGCAGGCCGCCGGGCCGCTGGCCGATGGCGTCGGCCAGGCCGACCAATTGCTGCAGCACCTCGGGGCTGGCGAAGCGTTCGGGCGACAGGTCGCGCATCACGGCATCGGAGAAATCGTCGCCGCTGATGTCGCGCAGCGGCACGATGGTCATGCGGCGCGCTCCCTCGCTGGCCAGCACCTCGTTGGCGTGGTGCTGGCGGGCGGGCAGGTACAGGCCCATGGCGTAGAGCTTGAACACCAGCCGTTTGCCGATGCCCGCGCCATTGAGCTTCAGGTCGTGGCCGCCGACCTGGGTCGATTCCTCCAGCGTCACGTCGCCGAGGTCGACCGCCGGCAGCGCGGGCAGGCAGGCGATGGCGCCGGCCGTGGCGCAGGCCGTGGCCAGGAACCTGCGAAAGCGGGGCAGTGCCATGTCGTGCTCCCGGCGCGGCTACCAGACCGACAGCGTGCTCGTGAGCACGCGCTGCAGCCAGCTGCGCGAGGCCGCCTCGGAGATGTCGCCCTTGCCGCCAACCTCCACGCGCGCCTGCGCCACGTCGACCGAGGCCACGACGTTGCCGTCGCGCAGGTCCTTGGGGTCGACGATGCCGGAGAAGCGCAGCATGGTGTAGTCGCCGCGCACCAGCACGCTGCGCTCGCCGGCCACCAGCAGGTTGCCGTTGGGCAGCACGTTGATGACCGAGGCGGCCAGCTGGCCCGTAAAGCTGCTGCTGTTCTCGGCGCTGCCGCTGCCCTTGTACGAATCGCTGCCCGAGGCCGTGACGTCCAGGTTCAGGATGCCCTTGAGGATGCTCCAGCTGTCGTCGCTGGTGCCCGGCCCCTTGCTGGCGACCGCGTTCTCGCGGCTGGTGCTGTTGGCGATCTTGTTGGTGCTGGCCAGGTTCTCGGCGATGTCGACCTTGAGCGTGTCGCCGATGCGCCGTGGCTTGGCCCGCCCGGCATAGGAGAACACCATGGGCTGGCCGAGCTGGTAGATGGCACCGTTGTTCACGCGCTCCACGTTCGGCGGCTTGGGGATGGGCGCGGCGTAGCTGGGCTGCACCGGCGTGGCCGGCAGCGCCTGGAACAGCGCGCAGCCGGGCAGGGCCAGCGCGGTGCAGAGCAGGGCGGCCCAGGCCGGCCCGCGCGGCCGTTCAGCAGTTGGTCGGTGCATGGGGGAACTCCTCTTGCGCGCGCTGCGCGACGTTCAGGCATTTGAGGAAGCCGACGTTCTCTGCACCGGTGACCAGGGCGGTCACGACGGGCGCGATCTTCTCGCGCGTCGTGGCCCATTTGTCGGTGCGCATGCCGTCGGCCATCACGTAGTGGCTGGACGAGAGCACCTGGCCTTCGCTGGTGCGCAGCGTGAGCGCGGCGGCACTGATGAAGGGCCGCGGCGCCGGCGTCAGCGGCGGGGTGTCCCAATCGATCCAGGCCGCGTAGTGCAGCCAGACCTTGCAGCCGGGCACCTGCTGCAGGTCGGTGTAGACGCGGCTGTCCACGCGGTGGCGGCGCAGCGAGAGCTGCAGTGCCGGCACCAGGTCGGCGACCTCGGCCTGCGGGTTGAACGCGATGCACAGCTGCGGCGTGGGCGCATGCAGGTGGTAGACGGTGTTGCTGGCCTGGCTGTCGGCCTGCTCGAGGGCCAGGCTGGCCACCGCCCCCGCGCCCTTGACGACCTCCCAGGCCGGCCAGGGGCTGATGATGCTGCAGCCACCCAGCAGCGCCGCGGCGCAGGCGCAGGCCAACGCCGCGCGGGGCCGGCGGGGCTCAGACGATCTCATCGATGCCCCGGCGCACGGCGTTGATGCCCTGGGCGGCGTACAGGCCGACCCGCCCGACCGTGGAGGAAATGCCGCTGGCCACGTCCGATGCGGCATCGCCCACCGCGTCGGCCGCGCTGCCGATGGCCGAGCCCACACCGTTGACCACGGAGGCGGCCGCGTCGTAGACGGCCGCGCCGGCATCGGCCACGGTGTCGACCACGGCTTCGACGGCGTCCTCGCCGGCGTCCCAGGCGGCTTGCAGCCCGTCCTGCACCGCGTGCACCACGGAGACGCCGTTGTCGACCACGCTGCCGACCGTGCCCGACACGCCGCGCACCGCGGCCGTGGCGGCGGTGCCGGCGCTGTCGGCAAGCTGGCGGGCCGCACCGGCGGCGCCCTGGACTTCCTTGCCCAGGCGGTCGAGCCCCTGGGCGCTCAGCGAGACGACCGTGCTGGCAGCCGCGACGGGCCGGGCGTTGGCAAGCTGGCTGCCGACGCGCTGTACCGCCTGGGCCGGGGCCGCCAGGCCCGCCGCCTTGGCCGATGTGATGGGATTCATCCGTGACTCCTTGGGTCGAGTGGTTTGAAGTGGATGAATGCTAGGCGTGTGCTTGGATTTTCTTTTTTGAATAAAGAGTGTGAATTGGCGCCAGTTGGGGATTATCGTTTGACGCGATATTTTGTCATATTCCGTCTTGAATATTTATTTTCTATGTATTTGATTTTCAATGGTTCAACGTGATGCAGGCGTGATCCGAAATGACGCGGCGGATTTTTGTGGCCATTCGGTCCAGGAGAATGGGCGGCGCTTTTCTCGGTGCTGCGCGCGGGCAGGAGAATCGTGACACCGTGTGAGCTTGGGGCGCCAATCGCATGCGGCGTCACACAACGGGTGGCCTGCTTCATCAACGGGACAAGCGCCGCGGCGAAGATCCGCATGGCCTGACTGCGCTCCGCGAAAATCCGCCCTCGCGGGCCAGGCCGGCGCCATTCCGAACAACACACCCAGATCCAACCCATGCCATCCGTGGAGTCCGCCAAGCCCTTCCATGCCTACATCGTGGAGGACGACGATGCGCTGCGCGACATGCTGTGCGGCTACCTCGGCCGCCACGGCCTGGAAGTCACCGCCATGCGCAGTGCCGAAGAACTGCTGCAGCGCATGCACCGCCAGCGCCCCGACCTCATCGTGCTGGACGTGGGCCTGCCCGGCATGTCGGGCCTGCAGGCCTGCCAGCGCATGCGCGCCGAGGGCGACCGCGTGCCCATCATCCTGCTGACCGCCTTCAGCGAAGAGGTCGACCGCATCATCGGCCTGGAGATGGGCGCCGACGACTACCTGGGCAAGCCGTTCTCCGCGCGCGAGCTGCTGGCCCGCATCAATGCCGTGATGCGGCGGGCCTCGTTCATCCCCGGTGCGCCGATCGAGGCGCGCCGCACCGTGCGCGTGGGCCCCTTCCTCTTCGCGCTGGACTCGCGCAGCCTGCACCGCGGCGACGAGGTGCGCGTGCTCAACACGGTGGAGTACGCGCTGCTGGCCGAGCTCACGGCCAACCCCTCGGTGCCGGTCTCGCGCGAGCGCCTGCTGGCCGTCTCGCACAGCCGCGGCGACGAGGTCATGCTGCGCGCGGTGGACGCCGCCATCATGCGGCTGCGCAAGCTGATCGAGCCCGAGCCGGCCTCGCCGCGCTTCATCCAGACCGTGCGCAGCCACGGCTACATGTTCGTGCCGATGGACGCGCTGCTCGCCTGACCCCTCCGTGCGCCGCCCGTTCTCCATCGTCCGGCGGCTGACCATCCTGGTGGTGATGGTCAGCCTGCTGATCCTGTGCCTGAACGCCTACCTGTTCGTGCGGGCCACCCAGCCGCTGAACGCGCAGCTGGCCAGCACGCTGGCGCGCAGCATCCTGCTGGTGCGCACGGCCTTGCAGCAGGCGCCCGCGGGCCAGCGCGACGCCATGGCCAAGGCCTTGCGGTTCGGCGGCTTCATGGTGCACCGCGCCGCGAACGCGCCGCCGCTGACGCAGGCGCAGCCGCCGTTCGACCCGCTGCCCTTCCTGAGCCAGCCGTCGATGCGCGACGGCCCCCCCATGTTCGGCCCGCCGCGGGCACCCGGGCCCTGGGTCGACGGTGGCCGGCCCCGGCCGGACGGCTGGCACGGCCCGGGCCCCGGGCCGTTGCGCGAAGGCCCGCCGCCGGCACGGCTCACCTGGCCCGAGCAACTGCGCAGCAAGCTCGACTTCCACATCACCATGACCTGGCTGCACCCGGCCGAGCCGGGGCCGGCCCTGTTGCGGGTGGGCTTCGTCGTCGACCAGGATGGCTGGGTCATCGACCTGGTGGGTGGCGGCCGTCCGCCCATCGCGCCGCTGCTGCTGGCGTTGCTGCTGATGGTGGGCGTGGGGCTGGCCGCCGCCGTGGCGACCGTGGCGGGCGTGCGCTGGATCACGCGGCCCATGGCGCGGCTGGCCGACGAGGTGGCGGCGCGCCAGCGCGAGCTGCGGCCCATCGACCATGCCCAGCCCGTGGCGGCCGAACTGCGCCCGCTGGTGGAGGCCTTCAACGGCCTGGTCGGCGCCGTGACCACGGCCGACGCCACGCGCCAGCAGCTGCTGGCCGGCCTGTCGCACGACCTGCGCACGCCGCTGGCGCGGCTGCGCCTGCGCATGGAATGCATGTGCCCCGACGACCAGCTGGAAAGCATGGAGCACGACTTCCAGGCGCTGGCCCACATCGTCGACCAGTTCCTGGCCTATGCCCAGGGCGAGGCCGACGTGGCGCCCGGCTCGCCCGAGCCGCTGGGCGTGCTGGCGCAGCGCATCGCGCGCAGCCATGGCGAGGGCAGGGTGCAGGTCGAGATCGAGGACACCGCGGCCGGCGAACTGCAGGTGCCCGACATCGCGCTGCACCGTGTGCTGACCAACCTCATCGACAACGCCGCCGCCCACGGCGTGGCGCCGGTGGTGCTGCGCATCCGCAGCGTGGCGCGCGAATGCCAGCTGCTGGTGCTGGACTGCGGGCAGGGCATCAGCGCCGAGCGCTTCGAGGAGGCACAGCAGCCCTTCGTGCGGCTGCAGGCCGGGCGCGTGGGCATCGGCCACTGCGGGCTGGGCCTGGCCATCGTCGCGCAGATCGCGCGGCGCCTGCATGGGCGCGTGTTCCTGCAGGCTTTCGACGGCAAGTGCTCGGGGGTGGGGGTGGCGCTGCCGGTGCCGGAGCGGATTTGAGTCTGCGGGCAGCGGTGCGGCTGCCTGGCCGCCGATTGCGATCGCCATCCACGCGCGCGGCCAGCCCCCACCTCGATCCATCGCGTGCCGCATGGGACACGTCCCTGGTACGGACACTGCCTCGGCAGCGTATCCTCCTCAGCCCGCTGAAGTCCCGTCCCTCACCTCAAGCGTTCCTGGAGATTCGATGTCCCATCTGACCCGGCGCCTCGTGCTGGCCGCAGCGGCGGTGCTGCTGTCCTCCTGCGCCACCGCCCCTGCCCCCAACGACGCCGACACACGCCCCCCCATCGTCTTCGTGCACGGCAACGGCGACAACGCCGGGGTGTGGTTGACGACGATGTGGCGCTTCGAGTCCAACGGCTGGCCGCGCGAGCGGCTGCACGCCATCGACATGCCGCTGCCCACCGCGCGCGACGACGACGCGCGCGAACAGCCCGGTCGCTCGTCCACCGCCGAGCACCGGGACTACCTGCGCGCAGAGGTCGACAAGGTGCTGGCCCGCACCGGCGCGCGTCAGGTCGTGTTGATGGGCAACTCGCGCGGCGGCAACGCCATCCGCAACTACATCGCCAATGGCGGTGGCGAGAGAACGGTCTCGCACGCCATCCTGGGTGGCACCCCCAACCACGGTGTCTGGGCCGTTCCGATCGAGGGCCTGTCGGACCGCAGCGAGTTCGCGGGCCACGGCCCCTTTCTCCGCGCGCTGAACGCGCCCAAGAACGCCGATGGCGACGAGGTCACCGGCCCGGTGCGCTGGATGACGGTCCGCTCCGACGGCAACGACAAGTTCGCCCAACCGGATGGCCTGTGGATCGGCAAGCGCGGAGTGGCCACCGGCGTCACGGCGGCTGGACCCGAACTGAAAGGCGCCACCAACCTCGTCATCCCGCGCATCGACCACCGGGAGACCTCGTTCTCCGCTGCAGCCTTCGAGGCGGCTTACCGCTTCATCACCGGGCGCGCACCCGCGCGCAGCGACATCGCCCCCGAGCCGCGTGTGTCGTTGGCCGGCAAGGTGAGTGGCGCTGGCACCAACATCGGCTTGGCAGGCGCACGCATCGAGGTCTTCACCATCGACCCCCTCACGGGCGAGCGTCTTGGCCCGGCCCTCTACACCGCGGTGGTGTCCGCTGGAGGGGACTGGGGCCCCCTGGCGACCGACCCGCAGGCGCGCCACGAGTTCGTGGTCAGCGCGCCTGGCTATGCCACCACGCACTTCTACCGCAGCCCGTTCCCGCGCTCGACCACGGTGCTCCATCTGCGGCCCGAGCGCGTGCCCGAGGCCGACAGGAACGCGCCAACGCTTGCCCTGATGACGCGGCCACGCGGCTACCTGGATCCAGGGCGCGACAAGATGGCCTTCGACGGCCAGTCGCCACCGCCGGGCGCGGTGCTGGGCGCGGGGGTCGCGGTGTCGCGCATCAAGCCCGTCGGGCTGCCGCGTACCCTGGTGGCCGAATTCAACGGCGAACGTGTCGTCGGACGCAGCTGGCCGCTGGCCGACAACCACGTGTCGGTGCTGGAGCTGAGCTACTGACGCGCGCCGTCCATGGACGTGCACCAAGCGGTCACTTGCGAAGGTCCGCTGCCGGCCGAGAGCGTCGGCCCTTCGCCGACCAACCCAGGCCTGCTGCTCCCAAGATCGCGACCCGCCATCACCGCCCGGTGCGTCGTTCCGGTCCCGCCCCTCACTTCGGCAGGGCTTCCACCTCCTTCGTCCAGCGGTCGATCAGCCGCCTGCGCTCGGCCGACTTGCCGTACTTCTCGAAGTCGTACTTGATCAGCTTGACGCTGTCGATGGCCGGGATGCGCGGGTCGGGCTTGAAGGTGCGGTTGGCCGGCGTCTGGTAGCTGCCGACCTGGGCGCCCACGGCCTGGCCGGCCGGGCCCATGAGCCAGTCGTAGTACTTCTGCGCATTGGCCTTGTTGCGCGCACCCTTCACGAGCGCGATGCCGCCGATCTCGTAGCTCGTGCCTTCGCAGGGCGCGGCGGTCTTCACGGGGTATTTGTCGAGCTTCCATTTCTCGAAGTTGAAGGCGAAGGTCACGCCGATGGCCACCTCGCCCTTGGCCACGTTGGGCGCCTGCGCCTGGCCGCTGCGCGTGTACTGGGTCACGTTGCGGTGCAGCTTCTTGAGGTAGTCGAAGGCGGCGTCCTCGCCCATCTGCTGCACCAGGCCGGCGATCACGGTGTAGGCCGTGCCGCTGGAGGCCGGGTGCGAGATCTCGATCTCGCCCTTGTATGCGGGCTTGACGAGGTCGGCCCAGCACCTGGGCTCTGGCAGGCCCTTCTTCTTGAGCAGTTCGGTGTTGTAGCCGAAGCCGATGGTGCTGGTGTAGAAGCCGCCGACCTGGTTGCCGCTCATGGCGTACTGGCGCACGGCCCATTCGTGCAGGTCGTTGATGTAGGCCGGCCGGTAGGCGTCCAGCAGGCCGGCCTCGGCGGCCTGCAGGAAGGGGTCGCCCGTGCCGCCCCACCAGATGTCGGTCTTGGGGTTCTGCGCCTCGGCGCGCAACTGGGCCCCGATCTCGCCCGTGCCCTTGTGCGCCTGGTTCACCTTGATGCCGGTCTGGCGCGTGAACTCGGCCGCCGCGGCCTCGCACCAGGGGGCGTCGGTGCTGCACAGCGCGTTGACGACGCCCTGGGCCTGGGCGGCGCCGGCGGTCGCCGCGATGGCTGCGACGGCCAGGGCGGTGGTGGCCAGGGCAGGGATGGCGCGGGTGAAGGGCATGCATGTCTCCAGTGTTGCGATGGACCATTTTGAGACGGTCGCCCCGCGCATGCCCTCCGGGTTTTCAGCCGGCCCGCGCTACATGGCCCAGATGCGTGGCGGCGTGGCCGGCAGCTGCCAGCAGGCGCCGCGCCAGGCGGCCCAGACCTGCTTCATGAGGGCCATGGCCGGCTCCACCACGGGCGCCAGTGCGCGCACCACGACGACCTGCGCGTGGGGGCTGGTGGCGCCGGCCGTGGCGCGCAGCGCATGGCTGTCGACCACAGCGCGCGCGGCGTCCAGCACCTGCTCGCGCCGGCCCCGGGGGAGCCGGTCGCCGCAGGCGAAGAACAGCGTGGCGATGCAGCGCTGGCCGGCCATGCCGAGCGGACCGTCCAGCAGCAGTGCGTCGTCGGCCGCGATGCGCGCGCGCTCCAGCCACACGCCGGGCAACTCCAGGTGCTGGCGCAGCGTGCCTTGCGTGAAGGGCTTGCCGGCGTGCGGCAGGCCCAGTGCCGTGATGTCCCAGCCGATGAGTTCGGCACCGGGCGCCAGCTGCAGGCTCAGCCGGTTCTCGGCCAGGCATTGGTCATAGCACAGCGTCTCGGCCGGCAGCCATTCGAAGCGCGCGCCCGGGGCTAGCGCCAGCTGCGTGTGCTGTGCGGCGGTCTCGCCCGCGCTGCGGTAAAAGCGCGCGGCGCCGGGCGTGGTCACGAGGCCGTGCGCGCCTTCGCCCACGTCGACGCGGATGTCCAGCACGTCGCCGCCCACCAGCCCGCCGGGCGGGTGCACGAGCACGTTGTGGCAGATGCCCTCGCTCTCGGGGTACAGGCTCTGCAGCACCCGCAGCGGACCCTGGTGGCGGTGGCGCGCCACGCTGCGGCCCGCTTCGAGGCGGTAGTCCAGCGCCAGGCTGGCATGCCAGGCCATGGCGCTACAGCAGCAGTTGGTAGAGCCAGGTCTCGGACAGGGTCTCGTTGCCGTTCTTCAGGAACAGCCGCAGATCGACCGGGCCGTTGCCCTCGGGCGTGTAGTCGAACTGGGCGCGCCAGTGGCCCGCCACGTTGTTGGGCACGGCCTCGGTGAACACGTACGAGAAGCTGCCGCGCGACGCGCTCAGCACCGCCTCGGGCTTCACGCCGAAGGGCAGGTTGGCCAGCGGCCCGCCCAGGAACTCGACCATGAACTTGCGCACGCCCTGCGGCCGCGGCTGGCCCGGCACGCCGCCGCGGCCGATGCGCGTGGCCACGCAGCGCGCCAGCGGCGAGGGGAAAGGTTCGTCGGCCACCCAGTGCAGCCGGTAGCGCAGGTCGTAGCTGGCGCCGGCCTTGGCGGGGGCCTTGGGCACCCAGAAGGCGCCGATGTTGTCGTGGATCTCGTCGTCGGTCGGGATCTCGACGAGCTCGACCGCGCCCTCGCCGAAATCGGTGAGCGGCTCCACCCACAGGCTGGGCCGCTTGTCGTAGTTCACGCCGTCCAGGTAGTGGTCGAAGTTGCGGTCGCGCTGCATCAGGCCGAAGCCCTTGGGCGACTTGTCGCCGAAGGCCGAGATGCCCGTGAACGCGGGGTTGTTGAGCGGACGCCAGATGCGTTCGCCGCCGCCCGTCCACAGCGCCAGGCCGTCGGAGTCGTGCACCTCGGGCCGCCAGTCGATGCCGGTCGGCTTGAGCTTGTCCGAGTACCAGTACATCGAGGTCAGTGGCACCAGCCCCAGGCGTGCCACGTCCTGGCGCAGGAAGAGCTTGCAGTCGATGTCCATCGTCACGGCCTGGTCGCGCCGCATCGCGAAGCGGTAGGCGCCGGCGATGCTGGGGCCTTCGAGCAGCGCGTAGACCACCACGGTGTCGCCGCCGTCGGCCGGCGGTTCGAACCAGACCTGCGTGAACGCGGGGAACTCTTCGTTCTTGCCGTTCACGGCCACGTCCAGCGCCACGCCGCGCGCCGACAGCCCGTACTGGTACAGGCCGCCGATGGCGCGGAAGTACGAGGCGCCCAGGAAGGCCACCCAGTCGTTGCCCTGCCAGGGCAGCTTGGCCTGGTCGCCGAGCCGGCTCTCCTGGAAGCGGAAGCCCGCGAAGCCGGCGCCCTGCGGCAGTGCCTTGGCCGGGCTGTCGGCCGGCATCTCGAAGTAGGCCGGGTCGTAGAGGATCTCGCGGCCCTGCGCGCCATTGCCGGCCTTGTTCAGCACATGCATGTGCACGGGCGTCTGGAAATAGCGGCCCATGTGGAAGAAGGTCACCGGGAACGGCCCGGGCCCGTCCTTGAACAGCGCGAAATCGGTCTTGTACTTGAGCTTGCCGTGCGCGTCGTAGTCGATGCGCTCGAGCACATCGCTGGGCAGGGGCGGCGGCGGCGCATGAGGCTTGGCGGCCAGTGCCCGGGCACGCGTGACCAGGTCTTCGAAGGAGAACGGCGTGGCCGGGCCAAGCTTCAGGCCGGCTTGCGCCATGGCTTGGGGCGACAGCCCCAGTGCGGCCAGCGCGGCGGTGGTGCCGCCGGCGGTCAGAAGGGTTCTGCGGTGCAACATCGGGCCGAATGTACCGGAGCCGCAAGGCCTGTCCCAAGGGCCTGCCCCACATGGGCCATTGGGAGACGGACAGTGCCGGCCTGCGCCTACACCAACGTGAACGGTCCTTCGACGTGTGGCGCGGGACAGTGCGCGGCGGCAGGCTCGGGCCCCTCGTCGATGCAGGCCAGCGGCATCGCCGGCATCGGACGGCCGTAGATGCGCCGCACGCGTTCGGCCAGCGGCGGGTGCGCGTCCAACCACATCGACCCGCGGCCGCCATCGCTGACCAGCAGCAGGTGGTGCAGCGCCGGATGCAGCGGGCGCTGGCGCTCGCGCTGTTCGCGGGCCAGGCGCTGCTCGGTCATGGCCTTGCGCAGCACGCCGCCCAGGCCGTCGCGGCTGCGTGTCCACTGCACCGTGCGTGCGTCGGCCAGGAATTCGCGCTGGCGCGACACGGCGGCCTGCAGCATGCGGCCGGCCAGCCAGCCGGAGGAGCCCATCAGCCGCACGGGCCAGCCGACCAACTGCCCGAGCCCGCCGTGCTCGCACAGGGTCATGCCGAAGTGGTGCACAAGTTCCAGCCCGCCGACCATGCCGGCCAGCTGCATGTTCAGGTGCGTGTCGCCCTCGTGGATGTGGCTGCACTCGTGCGCCACCATGCCCTGCAGTTCCTCGCGCGTGAGCTTGTCCAGCGCGCCCTGCGTCACGGCGACGACGGCGTCGTCCTCGTGCCAGCCCGTGGCGAAGGCGTTGATGCCTTGCGCACGCGTGAGCACCATGGCCTGCGGGCGCGGCATGCTGGCGGCGATCGCCATCTCGTCGACCACGTTGCACAGGCGTTGCTCGGCATGCGAGAGGCCGGGCCGGGCCTCGCGCGCACCGGCGCGGCGCGCCAGGCGCTGGGCCGCGCCGGCTGCGTGCAGGCTGGAGGTCTCGATCCACCAGCCGCCCAGCACCAGCAGCAGCGTGACGCCTACGTTGACGCTGAAGAAGTAGGCCGGGAAGGGCAGGTCGCCGCCCAGCAGCAGGCGCAGCGCGAGCCAGCCCAGGGCCAGCGCGGTGTGCACGCCGGCCACGGTGGCCAGCACCGCGAGCACGAAGCCGGCGACCAGCTTGCGCGTGGCGCGCCTGGCCTCGTCCTGGTGCTCGAAGAAGCGCACGCGCGCGCCGGTCTAGAACGCGACCTTGGGTGCGGCGCGCTCGGCCGCCGATTGGGTGGACAGCAGCATCTCGGCCGGCGCAAAGCCCGTCAGCCGTGCCACCAGCAGGTCTGGAAAGCGCGTGGCCGCGTCGTTGAAGGCCAGCACCTGGTCGTTGTAGGCCTGGCGCGCGAAGCCGATGCGGTTCTCGGTGCTGGTCAGTTCCTCGCTGAGCGCGCGCATGCTGGCGTCGGCCTTGAGGTCGGGGTAGTCCTCGGCCACCACGAACAACCGGCCCAGGCTGCCGCCCAGGGCCTGCTCGGCGGCCGTCAGCGCGCCGATGGCGGCGGCGCTGGTGGGCGCGGCGCGTGCCGCGTCTGCGGCGCCCAGTGCAGCGCCGCGGGCCTGCGTGACGGCCTGCAGCGTGGCCGCTTCATGGGCCAGGTAGCGCCTGGCCACCTCGACGAGGTTGGGCACCAGATCGTGGCGGCGCTTGAGCTGCACATCGATCTGGCCGAAGGCGTTGGCGATGCGGTTGCGGTTCTGCACGAGCCGGTTGTAGACCCGGCCGGCCCACAGGGCCGCGACCACGGCCAATGCCACCACGAACCATCCTTCCATTGCCATGCATGCCTCCCGCGTTGGACCGGCCACACGGCCGGCGACCGACTATGGCACAGCGGCCGGTCAGTCTTCGAGAGTGTCGCGGCGGCCGCGCTGCAGCGGGGCCTCGGGCGGTGGCGCGGCACTGCGCAGGGCCGACTCGCCGCGCTCGGTCAGGCCGAAGATGACAGCCTCGCCGTCGTCGCCGAAGGCCGTGTTCAAAGGCCCGAGCGGCACCGAGGCGGTGATGTATTCGGCCGCCTTGAGCACGCGCACCTTGTCGACATCGCTGGCCTTGCGCACCAGCAAAGGGAAGCGGGCCCGCTCGAGCCGGGCGAGATAGTCCAGCGGCATGGGTTACTCCGTAAGCACGACGTCAGCTCATTGTGGCGAGGCAGTCCCCGCCCCGGGATTATTTTGTGTAACGACCCTGCCGGACACTTGGCTAAACCATGGTGCAAATGCGGCAACGTCCGGCTCAGCGCTGCTGCCAGAAACCCTGGTGCGTGGCCACCATCTCTGCCGCGACCTCGGGGACCGGACCGGTCACCACGACCGGGCGCTGCCCGCGCGCGAAGACCTCGCGGCAGGGCAGGGCCAGCGTGGGATTCTCGGGATGGTCGCCGGTCAGTGCGAGCAGGTCGGTTTCCTCTGCGCCGTAGACCACCTGGCCGATGCCGGCCCAGTAGACCGTGCCCGCGCACATGGCGCAGGGCTCGAAGGTGGTGACCAGCGTGCACTGCGCGAGGTAGGCGCCGGGGTAGTTCGCCGCCGCGTGCCGCGCGAGCGTGGACTCGGCGTGGTTCACGGTGTCGATGTTGCCCTGCTCGGCCAGCACGGTCTCGCCGTCGGGCGCCACCAGCAGCGCGCCGAAGGGGTGCCGGCCCATGGCCATGGCGCGCCGCGCGACCTGGTCGGCGCGGCGCAGTTGGCGGATCGCCTGGTCGGTGTTCACGCGTTCTGGCTGCCGCGGTGCGCCCAGCCCGTCGTGTGCTTCTCGATGAAGCTGAACAACTCGTACATGACCATGGCCATCGCGCCCACCACCAGCAGCCCGGCGAAGGCCAGGCCCATCTGCATGGACGAGCCGGCCGAGATCAGCAGGTAGCCGATGCCCTCGTTGGCGGCCGTCATCTCCGACACCGTGGTGCCGACGAAGGCCAGCGTGATCGCGACCTTGAGCGAGCCGTAGAAGTACGGCAGCGAGCGCGGCAGGCCGACCTTGACCAGCACGTCCCAGCGCTTGGCGCCCAGCACGCGCAGCACATCCTCCAGCTCGGGCTCCAGCGTCGCCAGGCCGGTGGCGATGTTGACCATGATGGGGAAGAAGCTGATCAGGAAGGCCGTGAGGATCGCCGGCCCGATGCCGATGCCGAACCACACCACGAGGATGGGCACGAAGGCGGCCTTGGGCAGCGCGTTGAAGGCCGTCATGAGCGGGTAGACCGCCGCATACGCCAGGCGCGAGGAGCCGATCACGAAGCCCAGCAGCACGCCGACCACGATGGCGATGCCAAAGCCCGCCATCGTGACCCAGAAGGTGCGCCAGGCGTGGCCGGCGATGATGGCCTTGAACTCCCAGAACTGCTCCCAGATCCGCATCGGGCTCGGGAAGATGAACTCGGACACGTTGAAGGCCGCGCAGAGGATCTGCCACAGCGCGATGACGACGAACAGCAGCAGCCAGGGCGACCAGGCTTCGACGTATTTCTTGTTCATTGCGGCAGGGCGTTCTCGGATGGTTTGGCGGCGCTCCCCGCGTTGGGATTGCGGATGGCGCCGATGTGGCTGCGCAGTTCCAGCACGATGTCGGTGAATTCCTTGGTGTAGGTCACCTCGAGCTCGCGCGGGCGCGGCAATTCGATCTCGCGCTTGATCACGAAGCGGCCCGGGCTCTTGCTCATCACGTAGACCGTGTCGGCCAGGAACACCGACTCGCGCAGGTCGTGCGTGACCAGGATCACGTTGAACTGCTGCTCGGTCCACAGGTCGCGCAGGATGCACCACAGCTCCTCGCGCGTGAACGCGTCGAGCGCGCCGAAGGGCTCGTCGAGCAGCAGCATCTTGGGCTCGTGGATCAGCGCACGGCAGATGCTCGCGCGCTGCTGCATGCCGCCCGACAGCTGCCAGGGGTACTTGTCCTCGTAGCCCGCCAGGCCGACCTTCTGCAGCAGCCGGCGCGCGCGTTCCTCGTACTCCTTGCGCTTTTGCTTGAAGGTGGAGCGGTAGGGCTCGACGATCTCCAGCGGCAGCAGCACGTTGTCCACCGTGGTGCGCCAGGGCAGCAGCGACGAAGCCTGGAAGGCCATGCCCGAGATCTTGAGCGGCCCCGTGACGGGCTGGCCATCGATGAAGATCTTGCCCATGGAGGGCATCTTCAGGCCCGTGGTCAGCTTCATGAAGGTCGACTTGCCGCAGCCCGAGGGCCCGACGATGGCGATGAACTCGCCCTTGCGCACCTTCAGGTCGATGGCCTCGACGGCAAAGTGGTTCTCGCGCAGCAGCTGCTCGTTGTAGGCGAGCCAGACGTCGCGGAAGTCGACGAAGGGGGTCTCTTCTGCCATCACTTCTTCGCGGGAGGCAGCACGTTGAGTTCGGCGGCGCTGGGCAGGAAGCTGCCGTTCCACACCGCCTCGGGGTTCACGCGGGTCTTGGTGCCGAAGGCGTCCGACACCTGCGAGGCCATCAGCGACAGCCGGCCCGGGTTGACCTGGCCGAAGCCTTCGGCCCGCGCGTTGGGGCTGGCGACCACGGTGTCGATGGCCAGCTGCAGGCGGCGCGTTTCCAGCGCCACGTTGACGATGCCGTCGCGCGCCTTCACGTACTCGATGGCGGCGGGCGGGTTGGCCATGACCTCCTTGGCGCCCTTGGCGAAGGCCACGAGGAACGCCTTGATGGCGGCCGGGTTCTCCTTGACCATCTTGGGCGAGGCGATGACGACGTTGCCGTACAGCTTCACGCCGTACTGCGGGTAGGGCAGCACCACCACGTCCTCGACCTTGGCGCCGCGCGCCTCCAGGTTCAACAGCGACGTGAAGGTGAAGCCCGTGATGGCGTCGATGTCGCCGCGCACCAGCATGGTCTCGCGCAGCGGCGGGTCCATCGCGGTCCACTGCACGTTGCCCACGTTGTTGGCCTTGGCGAAGATCGGGAAGGCGCGGCGGCCGGCGTCGAACACGGGCGCGCCCAGCTTCTTGCCGGTCAGGTCGGCCGGGGTCTTGATGCCGCTCTTCTTGAGCGCCATGACCGAGGCCGGCGTGTCGTTGTAGACCATCATCACCGCGACCGGCTTGTTCGGCGCGTCGGGGTTGTTGGCGTGGAATTCCATGAGCGCGGCCAGGTCGGCGAAGCCCATGTCGTACGCGCCCGAGGCCACGCGCGTGACGGTGCCGCCCGAGCCGTTGCCGGCGTCGATGCTCACGTCCAGGCCGGCGGCCTTGAAGTAACCCTTGGCAGCGGGCTGCAGGAACAGCGCGGCCGGTCCCTCGAAGCGCCAGTCGAGCTGGAACTTGATCGGCGTGGTCTGCGCCTGTGCGGCCGGAAGGCCGAACGCGAGGGCGGAGGCGGCGAGGAAGGACTGGAGCAGGTGGCGCTTGTTCATCGGTGTCTCGGAGTGAAAAGTCCGGGATTTAAGCAAGTTGGGTGCCTGCACGCCATTGGTGCCATTCCGGAGCTCGCCAATGCAAACGCCCCACCATGGGGTCCCATGGTGGGGCGTCGTGCGCCGTGGTGGTGCGTTACTTGTCGATGTTGGCGTCAGCGACGGCCAGCGCCGTCATGTTGACCACGCGGCGCACCGTGGCCGAGGGCGTCAGCACGTGCGCGGGCTTGGCGGCGCCCAGCAGGATCGGGCCCACCGTCACGCCATTGGCGCCGGTCATCTTGAGCACGTTGAACAGGATGTTGGCCGCATCCAGGTTCGGGCAGATCAGCAGATTGGCTTCGCCGGTCAGCTTGCTGTCGGGCAGCACGTTGCGGCGCACCTCTTCGGACAGGGCCGAGTCGCCATGCATCTCGCCTTCGGACTCGATGTCCGGTGCCAGCTTGGCGAACAGCTCGCGCGCCTCGCGCATCTTGCGCGCCGAGGCGCGCTCGGAGGTGCCGAAGTTCGAGTGCGACAGGAAGGCCACCTTGGGCGGCAGGCCGAAGCGGCGCACCTCTTCGGCGGCCATCAGCGCGATGTGGGCCAGCTGCTCGGCCGTGGGGTCGTCGTGCACGCTGGTGTCCGCCACGAAGAGGGTGTACTTGTCCAGCGTGAGCGCGTTGACGGTGGCGAAGCCCGGGCCGCCCTTCTGTGTGCCCAGCAGCTGCTCGAGGATCTTCAAGTGGCTGTCGAAACGGCCGACCAGGCCGCACAGCATGGCGTCGGCGTCGCCCAGGTGCACCATGAGCGCGGCGATGGTGGTGTTGGAGCGGCGCACCATGGCCTTCGCGGCCTCGGGCGTGATGCCGCGCCGGCCCATCAGCGCGTGGTAGGCCTCCCAGTACTGGCGGAAGCGCGGGTCGTTCTCGGGGTCGACGATCTCGGCGTCGCGCGCCAGGTCCAGGTGCAGGCCGGCCTTCTTCACGCGGCTGGCGATGATGTCCGGGCGGCCGATCAGGATGGGCTTGGCCAGGCCTTCGTCCACCGCCAGCTGGGCGGCGCGCAGCACGCGGTCGTCTTCGCCCTCGGCATAGGCCACGCGCTTCTTCGTGGCCAGCTTGGCGGCCGTGAACACCGGGCGCATGAACATGCCCGTGTGGTAGACGAAGCGCTGCAGGTGCTGGGCGTAGGCCTCCAGGTCCTCGATGGGGCGCGTGGCCACGCCGGACGCGGCGGCGGCCTTGGCCACGGCCGGCGCGATGCGCAGGATCAGGCGCGAGTCGAACGGGGTGGGGATGATGTAGTCGGGGCCGAACGAGAGTTCCTTGCCGGCATAGGCCGTGGCCACTTCCTCGCTGATGTCGGCCTTGGCGAGTTCGGCGATCTCGCGCACGCAGGCCAGCTTCATCTCCTCGGTGATCTTGGTCGCGCCACAGTCGAGCGCGCCGCGGAAGATGTAGGGGAAACAGAGGACGTTGTTGACCTGGTTCGGGTAGTCCGAACGGCCGGTGGCGATGATCACGTCGGGCCGCACGGCCTTGGCCAGCTCGGGTCGGATCTCGGGCTCGGGGTTGGCCAGCGCCAGGATGATGGGCTTGTCGGCCATGGTCTTGACCATGTCCTGCGTGAGCACGCCGGCGGCCGAGCAGCCCAGGAACACGTCGGCACCATCGACCACGTCGGCCAGCGTGCGGGCGGAGGTGTCCTGCGCGTAGGTGGCCTTGGAGGCGTCGAAGCCGCCCGGGCGGCCCTGGTAGATCACGCCCTTGGAGTCGACCGCGTAGACGTTCTCGCGCTTGACGCCCAAGCCCACCATCACGTCCAGGCAGGCGATGGCGGCGGCGCCGGCGCCCGACACCGCGATCTTGACCTTGCCGATGTCCTTGCCCACCAGTTCCAGGCCGTTGAGCAGGGCCGCGGCCGAGATGATGGCCGTGCCGTGCTGGTCGTCGTGGAACACCGGGATGTTCATGCGCTCGCGCAGCTTCTTCTCGATGTAGAAGCACTCGGGCGCCTTGATGTCCTCCAGGTTCACGCCGCCCAGCGTGGGCTCCAGCGCGGCGACGATCTCGACGATCTTGTCGGGGTCGCGCTCGGCCAGCTCGATGTCGAACACATCGACGCCGGCGAACTTCTTGAACAGGCAGCCCTTGCCTTCCATGACCGGCTTGGAGGCCAGCGGACCGATGTCGCCCAGGCCCAGCACGGCCGTGCCGTTGGTGATCACGCCGACCAGGTTGCCGCGCGAGGTGTACTCGGCCGCCAGGCTGGGGTCGGCCTCGATGTCCAGGCAGGGATAGGCCACGCCGGGCGAGTAGGCCAGCGACAGGTCGCGCTGGTTCAGCAACGGCTTGGTGGGCGTGACCGAGATCTTGCCCTTGGTCGGGGCGCGGTGGTATTCACGCGCGGCGTCGCGCAGGGCCTGCTCGGCAGGGGACAGTTCTTTGCTCACGGACAACTCCTCGATGGATCACACTGGCCGGTGCCGGGGCGCGGTGTCCTGCCGGTACGCGGGGGGCTAGCCTACCCCTAGCGCGCGCCGCTGCAGGCGCCGCGTTATAGGGAATTACCAGTTGACCCTATATGCGCAGCGTGATGGCGCGCGGCGTGGCGCCGTGCAGAATGCACCGCATGCACACGATGCCCGCACTCGACGATGCCCTGGCCCGCCTGGCGGGCGAGGGCGGCGTGCTGGTGCAGGTGACCGGCACCCAGGGTTCGGCGCCGCGCGAGGCCGGCACCTGGATGGCGGTGTGGCGCGGTGCGTTGACCGGCACCATCGGCGGCGGCCAGCTGGAGTACCAGGCCGTCGCCGCCGCACGTGCGCTGCTGGCTGGCGAGGCCGGCTCGCCCGCGCATGGCGCAGTGGTGCGCTATCCGCTGGGGCCGACGCTGGGGCAGTGCTGCGGCGGCGTGGTCTTCCTGCGCTACCGGCGCATCGCGGCCGCCGACGCGCCCGCCTTGCGCGCCGAGCTGACCGCGGCACTGGCGCCCGTGGCGCTGTTCGGCGGCGGGCACGTGGGCGGCGCCATCGTGCGCCTGCTGTCCGGCCTGCCCTATGCGGTGCGCTGGATCGACAGCCGCGACGGTGTCTTCCCGCCGGCACTGCCGGCCCAGGTGGAGACCGAGCACAGCGAGCCCGTGCAGGATGCCGTTGCCACGCTGCCCACGGGCGCGCGCGTGCTCGTCATGAGCTTCAGCCATGCCGAGGACCTGGACATCGTGGTCGCCTGCCTGCAGCGCCTGCGCGCCCGCGGCGACCTGCCGTTCGTGGGCCTGATCGGCAGCAAGACCAAGTGGGCCACGTTCCGGCGCCGCCTGGAGGCACGCGGCTTCACGGCCGACGAGCTGGCACGCATCACCTGCCCCATCGGCGTGCCCGGCATCACGGGCAAGGAGCCCGAGGTGATCGCGGTGGCCGTGGCGGCGCAACTGCTGCAGGTGGCGCCGCCGCTGGCCGTGCCGCCGGCCGGTGGGCCGGTTCAGGTGGCCGGCGCGCGGTAGGCCAGCACCTTGAGGCTGCGCTGTTCGTCGGCATCGGCGAAGGCCGGCGGATTGGCCACGCGTTCCACCAGCTGCAGTGCAGGCGCCTGCTCGGCCATGTGGCCGGTCAGGAAGTCCACGCCCAGTTCCGGTGCGTTCAGGCACAGCAGCGCATGGCCGCCCGGCATCAGCAACTCGGGCAGCCGGCGCATCACGCGCGCGTAGTCCTTGGTCGCCACGAAGCTGCCCTTCTGGTAGCTCGGCGGGTCGACGATGATGAGCTCGTAGGCGCCGCCCCGGTTGATCTTGCCCCAGCTGCTGAAGACGTCGTGCGCCGCAAAGCTGGCGCCGGCCGCCACGCCGTTGAGCTGGTGGTTCTGCTGGCCGATGGCCAGCGCAGCGCGGCTCATGTCCATGTTGAGCACCTGCCCGGCGCCCGCCAGCCGCGCCACCACCGAGAACGCGCAGGTGTAGGCGAACAGGTTCAGCACGCGCATGCGCTGCGGCTGCGCGTGCGCGGCCACGGTGCGGCGCACCCAGGCGCGGCCGGCGGCCATGTCGGGAAACAGGCCATGGTTCTGCCCGCGCAGCAGGTGCACGAGGTAGCGCGCGCCGTCTTCGGTGACGACATGGGGCTGCGGCACCGCGCCGGCCATGCGCTGGGTCTCGGCCGGGCCGCTGGACGGGCGGATCTGCAGCACCCAGTTGAGGGGCTGGTCGGGTGCGATGGCGCGCCAGCGCTGCGCCAGCGCGTCGCCGATGGTGTCCACGTCGAACTGCGGCAGCGGCGCGAAGCTGGTCAGCAGCAGCACGGGCGGGTAGGCGTCGAGCACCAGGTGCTCGCAGCCCGGCTGGCGTGCTCCGCGGCCGTGGAAGATGCGCTGGACATCGGTGCAGGGCGCCATCCGTGCGATGGCGTCGAGGAGTGCTTGCATGGTTCTCACAAGTTGGGCGCGGGGGCCCGTTCTGGCATTGGCACAAGTGTTGCAGCGGGCTTCCAGGGTTTACCCGGGGCGTTCATAACGCGCTGCGCATATGCACTATGGTGATGTTGGTATGCCGCAACGCGTATGAACCGTGACCATCCTGTACCGGCCAATGCCAGCGACGATTGCCGCCGAAACCATCCCACGAGCATGCACATGAACAGCCCCCACAGCGCGCAGCAGGCCCCCAGCGAGCCGATCCGCTTTTACCACCGCGGCGAGGTCGTCTCGGTCGACGGCGTGCGCACCACGCGATCGGTGCTGGACTGGCTGCGCGAGGACGCGCACTGTACCGGCACCAAGGAAGGCTGCAACGAGGGCGACTGCGGCGCCTGCACGGTGGTCATCGGCGAACTCGACGGCCAGGGCGCGCTGCAGCTGGCCAGCGTCAATGCCTGCATCCAGTTCCTGCCGACGCTGGACGGCAAGGCGCTGTTCACCGTGGAAGACCTGCAGCCGCAGTGCGCCACGGCCTGCACCAAGCACGGCGATGCGGCGCTGCACCCGGTGCAGCAGGCCATGGTGGAGTGCCACGGCTCGCAATGCGGCTTCTGCACGCCGGGCTTCGTGATGTCGCTGTGGTCCAGCTACGAGCTGCACCAGCAGGCCGGCACGCGGCCCTCGCGCCAGCAGCTGGCCGACGACCTGTCGGGCAACCTGTGCCGCTGCACGGGCTACCGGCCCATCCTGGACGCCGGCCAGCGCATGTTCGACCTGCCGGCCGTGCGGCTGGACCGCGCGGCCGTAGTGCAGGCGCTGCAGGGCCTGCGCCGCGCGCAGGGCTTGGCGTACGCCGCGCCCGTGGCGCTGCCGGAAGGCCCGCGGCTGGACCATTTCCACGCCCCCGCCACGCTGGAGGCGCTGGCGGCGCTGCGCGAGGCGAGACCGCAGGCGCGCCTGCTGGCCGGCTCCACCGACATCGGGCTGTGGGTCAACAAGCAGTTCCGCGATGTCGGCGAGCTGATCTACCTGGGCGGCGTGGCGGAATTGCGCCGCGTCGAGCAGCGCGGCGACCAGCTCTACATCGGCGCCGGCGCCTTGCTGGAAGACGCCTGGCGCGCGCTCGTGCAGCGCGCGCCGGCCTTGGCTGATGTCTGGCTGCGCTTCGCCTCGCCGCCGATCCGCCATGCCGGCACCATGGGCGGCAACGTGGCCAACGGCTCGCCGATCGGAGATGCGCCGCCGATCCTGATGGCGCTGGACGCCGAGATCGAGCTGCGCCGCGGCGCCCGCGTGCGGCGCATGCCGCTCACCGAGTTCTACCTCGACTACATGAAGAACGCGCTGGAGCCCGGCGAGTTCGTGCAGGGCCTGGCGGTGCCGCTGGCCGCGTTCGCGCGCCAGGTGCGCGGCTACAAGATCAGCAAGCGCTTCGACTGCGACATCTCGGCCCTGTGCGCCGGCATGGCCATCGCATTGGACGGCGACACGGTGGCCAGCGTGCGCCTGGCCTACGGCGGCATGGCCGCCACCGTCAGGCGGGCGGCCCAGGCCGAGGCCGCGCTGCTGGGCAAGCCCTGGACGCAGGCCACGGTGCGCGCCGCGCAGGCCGCGCTGGCGCTGGACTTCAAGCCGCTGTCGGACATGCGTGCGAGCGCGGCCTTCCGCCTGCAGGTCGCGCAGAACCTGCTGCAGCGCCTGTGGCTGGAAACCCGGCCAGGCGATCCGCTGCCGGCCAGCGCCACCAGCGTGTTCAGCGTGCTGCCGCACGCTGCCGCCTGACCGACACCGGCACACCAGGACAGGAGCCCACGATGAACAAGCCCATCCCCGAGCATCTGCTGGAGGCGGCCACGGCCTTCGCCAGCTACCAGGACAACACCGCCGCGCGCATCGATCCCGCGGCCGAGGCGCGTGCGCACGATGCCGGCGCGCGCGTGGGCATCAGCCGCCCGCACGAATCGGCCGCGCTGCACGTGGCAGGTGGCGCCACCTACATCGACGACATCCCCGAGCTGGCCGGCACGCTGCACTGCGCGCTCGGGCTGTCGCCGGTGGCGGCCGGCCGGCTGCTGGGCATCGACCTCGCGGCGGTGCAAGCCATGCCGGGCGTGGTGCGCGTGCTGGTGGCCGCCGACATCCCGGGCAGCAACGATTGCGGCTCCATCGTGCACGACGACCCGATCCTGTGCGACGGCGAGATCCGCTACCTCGGCCAGCCCGTGTTCGCCGTGGTGGCCAGCACGCGTGACGCCGCACGCCGTGCCGCGGCATTGGCCAAGAAGGTGCTGCAGGTCGAGCCGGCCAAGCCCGTGCTGACGCCGCGCGACGCCCATGCGGGCGGGCACTACGTGGTGCCGCCCATGCACCTGGTGCGCAGCGCCAGCGGGCGCGATGCCGAGGGCATCCGCGCCGCCATCGCGGCCGCGCCGCACCGCCTGACCGACAGCCTGGACGTGGGCGGCCAGGAGCAGTTCTACCTCGAAGGCCAGATCAGCTACGCGATCCCGAAGGAGGGCGGGGCTGTGCACGTGCACTGCTCCACGCAGCACCCCAGCGAGATGCAGCACCTGGTGGCGCATGCGCTGCACCTGCCGGCCCATGCGGTGCACGTGGAGTGCCGGCGCATGGGCGGCGGCTTCGGCGGCAAGGAGTCGCAGTCGGGCCTGTTCGCCTGCGTCGCGGCGGTGGCGGCGCGCGCGCTGCGCAAGCCCGTCAAGCTGCGGCTGGACCGCGACGACGACTTCATGGTCACGGGCCGGCGCCACTGCTTCTGGTACGAGTACGACATCGGCTACGACGACGAAGGCCGCATTCTGGGCGCGGAGATCAGCATGGTCTCGCGGGCCGGCCATTCGGCCGACCTGTCGGCGCCCGTGATGACACGCGCGCTGTGCCACTTCGACAACGCCTACTGGCTGCCCGAAGTGGCCATGCACGGCTACTCCGGCCGCACCAACACGCAAAGCAACACCGCGTTCCGCGGCTTCGGCGGCCCGCAGGGTGCCATCGCCATCGAGAACATCCTGGACAGCATCGCGCGCCGGCTCGGCCGCGATCCACTGGCCGTGCGCCGCGCCAACTTCTACGGCGTCGAAGAGCGCAACGTCACGCCTTACCAGCAGACCGTGCAGGACAACATCCTGGAGGCATTGGTCGGCGAACTGGAGGCCAGCAGCGACTACGCCGCGCGGCGCGCCGCCGTGGCGGCCTACAACGCCGCGAGCCCGGTGCTCAAGCGCGGCCTGGCGCTGACACCGCTCAAGTTCGGCATCAGCTTCAACGTCAAGCACTTCAACCAGGCCGGTGCGCTGGTCCATGTCTACACCGACGGTTCCATCCTCGTGAACCACGGCGGCACCGAGATGGGCCAGGGCCTGAACACCAAGGTCTGCCAGGTCGTGGCGCACGAGCTGGGCGTGGCCTTCGAGCGCGTGCGCGCCACGGCCACCGACACCACCAAGGTGGCCAACACCTCGGCCACGGCGGCGTCCACGGGCGCCGACCTGAACGGCAAGGCCGCGCAGGACGCGGCGCGCCAGATCCGCGAGCGGCTGGCCGCCTGCGCCGCCGCACGCCACGGCGGCACGGCCGAGCAGGTGCGCTTTGCCAACGACAAGGTGTTCGTCAACGGACGCGAGCTCGGCTTCGACGTGGTGGTCGGCGAGGCCTACCTGGACCGCGTGCAGTTGTGGTCCGACGGGTTCTACGCCACGCCGGGCCTGTCCTGGGACCGCGAGACCATGACCGGTCGGCCCTTCTACTACTTCGCCTACGGCGCGGCAGTTGCCGAGGTCGTCATCGACACCTTGACGGGCGAATGGAAGCTGCTGCAGGCCGACATCCTGCACGACGCCGGCAAGTCGCTGAACCCGGCCGTGGACATCGGCCAGGTCGAGGGCGCCTTCATCCAGGGCATGGGCTGGCTCACGACCGAGGAGCTGGTCTGGCACCCCGAGAGCGGCAAGCTGACCACGCACGCGCCCAGCACCTACAAGATCCCCACGGCCAACGATTGCCCGCCGGTGTTCAACGTGCGGCTGTTCGACCGCGAGAACGTGGAGGACTCCATCCACCGCAGCAAGGCGGTGGGCGAGCCGCCGCTGCTGCTGCCGTTCTCGGTGTTCTTCGCGATCCGCGATGCGGTCTCGGCCGCGGGCGGCCACCGCACCGATCCGCCGCTGACCGCGCCCGCCACGGGCGAGTCCATCCTGCGCGCGCTGGGCGCCGTGCAGGCCGCCTGAGGCCCGACCCACCGGAGGCAGGCCATGGCCGACGTCGTTCCGATCCAGAGGGCTGCCGCGCCCGGTGGCACGGCCAAGGGCGCTGCAGCGCCCGGCCAGGCGCTGTTCGACCGCATCGACCTGCACCTGATCCGCGTGCTGCACGTGGTGCTGACCGAGCGCAGCGTGTCGCGCGCGGCGATCCGGCTGGGCATGCACCAGCCGGCGGTGTCGGCGTCGCTCAAGCGGCTGCGCGTGCTGTCCGGCGACCCGCTGCTGGTGCGCACTGGCGGGCGCATGGTGCCCACTGATGCCGCGCTGCGCATGGTGGAGCCGGCGGCCAGCATCCTGCGGGCCGCCGAGATGCTGTTCGCCGACGCGCGCAGCTTCGACCCGCAGACCGCCACCGACACCTTCCGCGTCGCCGCGAGCGACTACCTGGACCCGCTGTTCCTGCCCACGCTGGTGGCCGACATCAAGCGCCAGGCGCCTGGCGTGCAGATCGAGATCCACACGCTGTCGGCCGATTCCGACTACCAGGCCCACCTGGCCCAGGGCCATGTGGACCTCGTGATCGGCAACTGGATGGAGCCGCCCGAGGACCTGCACATGGCCCGGCTGTTCGGCGACGAGGTGGTGTCCATGGTCAGCCGCGACCATCCGGCGGCGCGGCGCGGCTGGGACCTGGACACCTGGCTGGCGGCCGAGCACATCGCGCCCATGCCCACGCACCCGGGCGCGCGCGGCATCATCGACCAGATGCTGGACCACCAGGGCCACCGGCGCAACGTGGTGGCCCGCTGCGCCTACTTCGGCCTGATCCCCGACATGGTGGCCAACAGCCTGCTGGTGCTGACCACCGGCCGCCAGTACTGCGAGCGCGCGGCCATGCGGCTGCCGCTGGCGATCCTCGAATGCCCCGCCGCGTTGCCGCGCCTGCTGTACTACCAGCTCTGGCATGCGCGCAGCCACAGTTCCATCGCCGCACGCTGGCTGCGTGCGCGCACCAAGGACGTCGCTGCCGCGCTGCGCATGTCCGCCGACCGCTGAATTCCCAACACAACATCCAACCGAGAGAGCGGAGACCCCATGAACTGGACAGAACGCGTGTTCAAGCTGAAGGAACACGAGACCACGGTGCGCACCGAGCTGATGGCCGGGCTCACCACCTTCCTGACGATGGCCTACATCATCTTCGTGAACCCCTCGATCCTGGGCGATGCCGGCATGCCCAAGGACGCGGTGTTCGTCGCCACCTGCCTGATCGCGGCACTGGGCACCACCATCATGGGCCTGTACGCCAACTACC
This sequence comes from Pseudorhodoferax sp. Leaf274, assembly GCF_001422445.1. Taxonomy (GTDB): domain Bacteria; phylum Pseudomonadota; class Gammaproteobacteria; order Burkholderiales; family Burkholderiaceae_C; genus Pseudorhodoferax. The sequence goes on along the minus strand of NZ_LMNA01000008.1, from coordinate 7,343 downwards.
CGATCGCGCTGGCGCCGGGCATGGGGCTGAACGCCTATTTCGCCTACGTGGTGGTGCTCAAGATGGGCTTCACCTGGCAGGCCGCGCTGGGCGCGGTGTTCGTCTCGGGCTGCCTGTTCCTGCTGGTCACGCTGTTCGGACTGCGTGGGCTGATCATCCGCGGCATCCCGCTGTCGCTGCGCTATGCCATCACCGTGGGCATCGGGCTGTTCCTGGCACTCATCGCGCTCAAGAGCGCGGGCATCGTGGCGGCCTCGCCGGCCACCTTCGTGACGCTGGGCGACCTGCACACGGCGCCGGTGGTGCTGGCCGTGATCGGCTTCGTGCTGATCGTGGTGCTGGACAAGCTCAGGGTGCCGGGGGCCATCCTGATCGGCATCGTGGCGGTGACGGTGGCCTCGTTCTTCTTCGGCGGCAACCAGTTCCGCGGTGTCTTCTCGGCGCCGCCCTCGATCGCCCCGACCTTCCTGCAGCTGGACATCAAGGGCGCGCTGACGGGCGGGCTGCTGAACGTGGTGATGGTGTTCTTCCTGGTCGAGCTGTTCGACGCCACCGGCACGCTGATGGGCGTGGCCAAGCGCGCCGGCCTGCTGGTGCCGGGCAAGATGGACCGCCTCAACAAGTCGCTGCTGGCCGACAGCGGCGCCATCTTCGCGGGCTCGCTGCTGGGCACCTCCAGCACCACCGCCTACGTGGAGAGCGCGGCTGGCGTGCAGGCCGGCGGCCGCACGGGCCTCACGGCGGTGACCGTGGCCGTGCTGTTCCTGGCCTGCCTGTTCATCGCGCCGCTGGCCGGCGTGGTGCCGGCCTACGCCACGGCGCCGGCGCTGTTCTTCGTCGCCTGCCTGATGCTGCGCGAGCTGACCGAGCTGGACTGGGACGACACCACCGAGGTGATCCCGGCCGCGGTCACTGCGCTGACCATGCCCTTCACCTATTCCATCGCCAACGGCCTGGCCTTCGGCTTCATCACCTACGCTGCGCTCAAGCTGTTCACCGGCCGCGCGCGCGACGTGCACTGGATGGTGTGGGTGATCGGCGGTGTGTTCCTGTTCAAGTTCATCTACATCGGAGGCCATTGAGCCACATGACTGCGTCCACGAAAGCCTACCGCGCGCGCCTGCTGCGTTTCTCGCCCGAGGGCGAGGCCCTGTTCGAGGAGGACGGCCTGCTGGTGGTCGGCACCGACGCCGATGGCGTGCAGCGCGTGCACGATGCCGGCCCGTACCGCGACCTGGCCGCGCGCCATGCGCAGGTGCCGGTCACGTGCTGGCCCGACCGCATCATCGCGCCGGGCTTCCTGGACATGCATGTGCATTTCCCGCAGACCGACATCATCGGTGCGCCAGCCGAAGGCCTCCTGCCCTGGCTGGAGAACTACACCTTCCCGGCCGAGACGCGCTTTGCCGACGCCGCGCATGCCGCCGAGGTCGCGGCCTTCTTCTTCGACGAGCTGCAGCGCAACGGCGTGACCACGGCGCTGACCTTCTGCACCTCGCACCCGGCCTCGGTCGACGCGTTCTTCGGCGAGGCGCAGCACCGTGGCCTGCGCATGATGGGCGGCAAGGTGCTGCAGGACCGGCATTCGCCCGACGGCGTGCGCGACGAGACGGAGCAGAGCCTCATCGACTCCGAGGCGTTGATCCGCAAGTGGCACAACAGCGGCCGCCTGGGCTATGCCATCACGCCGCGCTTCGCGCCCACCAGCACCGATGCGCAGCTGCGCGGCGCCGGCGAACTGGCGGCCAGGTATCCCGACACCTGGATCCACTCGCATGTGGCCGAGAACAAGGACGAGGTGAAGTGGGCGCGCGAACTGTTTCCCAAGGCGCGCTCCTACCTGGATGTCTACACGGGCTTCGGCCTGATGCGCGAGCGTGCCGTCTATGCGCACTGCATCCACTTCGACGATGCCGACCGCGCGTTGATGCGGGAGACCAAGACGGCGGCCGCGGTGAGCCCGACCAGCAACCTGTTCCTGGGCAGCGGCTTCTTCGACTACGAAGGGGCTGAGCGCATCGGCATGCGCCACGGCCTGGCCAGCGACGTGGGCGGCGGCACGAGCTTCAGCCCCTTCCAGACCATGCTGGCGGCCTACTACGTGGGGCGCGAGGGCCAGACCAAGCCCGGGCTGAGCCTGGCGCCGTCGCGCCTGTGGTGGAACCACACGGGCGGTGCGGCCCAGGCCCTGGGCCTGGAAGGCGTGGTGGGCACGCTGCAGGCCGGCACGGAGGCGGACTTCGTGGTGCTGAACCCCGCGGCCACGCCGCTGCTGGCGCGCAAGACCGCGCTGGCCGACAGCCTGGAAGAACTGCTGTTCGCGCTGATCGTGCTGGGCGACGACCGGCTGGTGGAGCATGTCTTCACCGCCTGAGAGGCGGTGGAGCAGGCGCCAAAGTAGCCGGTCGTCAGGCCAGGGCCATCGAGATGTCGTTGCTCGGGATCTTGCGGTCGAAGGTCAGCGAAGACTCCAGGCGCTGCAGGTGCTGGTCCATCAGCTGAACGGCGCGGTCTTCCTCGCGTGCGGAGATCGCGTCGAGCAGGGCCTCGTGCTCGTCCTCGGCGAACTCGGGGCCGGTGTCCTTTTGGTACATCAGCGTGATCAGCGAGCAGCGCGACAGCAGCTCGACCATCATCTGCGCCAGCACCTCGTTGTCGAGCAAGCGCGCCATCTGCAGGTGGAAGTCACCAGCCAGTTCGATGCGCTGGGCCGCATCCTTGCTGTCCTTGATCACGGCCTTCTGCCGCGCCAGGTGCTCGCGCAGCGACTTGATGCGCGACGGCGTGGCCTCGCGCACGAAGGCGCGCGTCATCTCGGCCTCCAGCATGCGGCGCACCGCGAACACCTGGCGCGCCTCGTTCACCGAAGGTGCGGCCACGAAGGCGCCACGCGCCGGCTCGAGCCGGATCAGGCGGTTCTGCGAGAGCTGGAACAGCGCCTGGCGCACCAGGGTGCGCGAGACACCGAAGTGGTCGGCCAGTTTCTGCTCCGCCAGCTTTGTGCCGGGATGCAGTCGATGCTCCACGATGGCTTTTGTGAGCGCGTCGACGATGGTTGTGGTGTTGGTGCCGGTATTGTCCATTGCACCATCATAGCTGCATTCGTATTCGTATACACAAGTGTTTCATTTGTGAACGAAGAATGCGTCAGTCCTGTCCCTCCGACAACGTGTCCAGCTGGAAGCGCCCGCTGCGGTCCCACAGCCAGGTGTCCACGTAGCGCACGCGGCCGAGCCTGGCCGGCTGCGGGAACGGCGCCGCAGCGCGCACGGTGCGCTCGATCTCGCGCACCACTTCGGGCGCGTGGCTGGGCGCGCGCATCCAGTGCAGACGCTGTACCTGGCCCTGGCGGTCCAGTTCGACCTCCAGCACGCCGATGGCGTACAGGTTGGGTGGCAGCCGGCCAGCGTAGATGCGCTCGGCATTGGCGGCGTACAGGTGGGTGGCGGCGTCCTGGCGGTAGTCGCGTGGCGTGCCTGCGCTGGACACGCGCGGCGCGGCGGGGCGGCTGGCCGGGCCGGGCGCGCTGCCCGACGGGCCGGGACGGCTGCCGCCGTCGGGCGCACCGGGTTGCGCGGCCGGCGAGGCCGATGCGGCCGGTGGTGTGGCCAGCGGCGCACAGCCGATCAACAAGGCGGCCGAAGCGCCCACAAGGGCGCTCGTCCACAAACGGCGCTGCAGGGTGGACAAGGGCATGTCTGCTCACGAAGCTGGAAAGAGCGGCGGAGTCTACCGAAGGGCGCCATGCGCAGCCGCGGCGGCATATTCCTTGCGAAATCCCAGCACTGTCCGGGCGCGTGGCGACGCGACCACAAGCACGAGAAAGCCACATGACATGTTCGATTCTTTCTGCCTAAAATCCCGCCCGGTCGCAGCGGCGCGGTGCCCGGTTCACGGACACCTCAGCGCGGCCCCCCGCTTGCTCAGAGCGCCCGCAGTGGTGAGCAGCTTTCCCCACGGTGCCATCGCGCACCCCGAGGTTTGAGATGGAAAGCTACTACCTGGATTGGGCCAACCTGCTGCTGCGTTGGCTGCATGTCATCACCGCGATCGCCTGGATCGGCGCATCGTTCTACTTCGTGATGCTGGACAGCAGCCTCGAAAAACCCAAGGACCAGGAATCGCTGGACAAGGGCGTGGGCGGCGAACAATGGGCCGTGCACGGCGGCGGCTTCTACAACGCGCAGAAGTACACCGTCTCCCCCAAGAAGCTGCCCGACCACCTGCATTGGTCGTACTGGGAGAGCTACTCCACCTGGCTCAGCGGCTTCGCGCTGTTCTCGGTGTCCTATCTCTGGAACGCCAGCACCTACCTGATCGACAAGTCCAAGATGGATTGGTCACCCGGTGCCGCCATCGGCGTGGCGCTGGCCTTCTTCGTCGTGTTCTGGATGGTCTACGACGCCATCTGCCAGCTGTTCGGCCGGCGCAAGAACGGCGACGCCATCGTCGGCTTCCTGCTGTTCGTGTTCATCTGCTTCGCGTCGTGGCTGGCCTGCCACTGGTTCGCCGGGCGCGCAGCCTTCCTGCTGGTCGGCGCCATGCTGGCCACCACGATGAGCGCCAACGTGTTCTTCTGGATCATCCCCGGCCAGCGCAAGAACGTGGCGGCGCTGCGTGCGGGCCAGCCGGTCGATCCGGTCCATGGCATCCGCGGCAAGCAGCGCAGCGTGCACAACACCTACTTCACGCTGCCGGTGCTGTTCGCCATGCTGAGCGGGCACTACAGCTTCACCTACACGCATCCGCAGAACTGGATGGTGCTCGTGGCCATCATGCTGGGCGGCGCGCTGATCCGGCAGTTCTTCGTGGTGCGCCACCACTGGAAGCTGGGCCGCGCCTCGCATCCGCTGCCGTACGCGCTGGTCGGCGTGGCGATCCTGGTCGGTGTCATCGTGATGCTGAAGCCGCAGCCCGCAGCCCCGGTGGCGGCTGCGCCGGCCGTGAGCTTCGCGCAGGTGCAGCCGCTGGTGCAGCAGCACTGCCTGGCCTGCCACGGTGCGCAGGTGCAGATGAAGAACGTGCGGCTCGATTCGCCCGAACTGATCGCCAAGCATGCCCAGGCGATCTACCAGCAGGTCTCTGTGACCAAGATCATGCCCATGGGCAACGCCACCGGCATGACCGAGGCCGACCGCGCACTGATCGGCCGCTGGTTCCAGGACGGCGCCAAGACGAACTGAAGGCACCAGCTGGCCAGCAGGCCAGCGGGCTTTGGCGTATCGTCGCGCTCCCCTTTGCGGGTTCACCAGGAGCGAGACGTCCCATGCCTTTATCCATGTACCAGGCCTCGGTGCCGGTGTTCCAGCGCCAGCTTGGCGTGCTGTCCCAACTGCTGCACAAGGGCCTGGCCCATGCGCAGGCTCAGGGCCAGGATCCGGCCGTGTTGCTGCAGGCGCGGCTGGCGCCAGACATGTTTCCCTTGACCGGCCAGGTGCAGAGCGCCAGCGACGCGGCCAAGTTCGGCGCCGCCCGGCTTGGCGGCATCGTGCCGCCGCGCTTCGAGGACAACGAGGCCACGTTCGACGAGCTGCAGGCGCGCATCGCCAAAACGCTGGAGTTCCTGGCCACGGTGCGGCCCGAGCAGATCGACGGCAGCGAAAGCAGGGCCATCGTGCTCAAGGTGGGCGGCCGCGAGATGCCGTTCGAAGGCCAGCCCTACCTGCTGGGCTTCGTGCTGCCCAACTTCTTCTTCCACGTGACGACGGCCTACGACATCCTGCGCCACCAGGGCGTGGCGATCGGCAAGCGGGACTTCCTGGGCCAGACCTGAGTGCCACTGGTGCCGGGCGCGGCGAAGGACGCGCGTTGCGGCACGCGTTGTGGCGCGGAATGTCTGCGCAGGGGCGGCACAATGCGCGCCGGAGACCCTTGCACATGACCGCCACCGCCGCACCCGATCCCGCGCGGGCACCGCGCGACTTCCTGCTGCACCTGTACCGTGCCGCGGTGGAGCGCGCCTTGCCGCTGCACAACATGGCCGCGCACCTGCCCGCGCCGCCGCGTGGCCGCACGCTGGTGCTGGGCGCAGGCAAGGCCGGCGGCGCCATGGCGCAGGCGCTGGAAGCACTGTGGCCGGCCGACGCGCCGCTGGAGGGCCTGGTGGTCACGCGCTACCACCACATTCCGCCGCGGCCCGCAGGCCTTGCCCAGCGCATCGAGGTGGTGGAGGCCGCGCATCCCGTGCCCGATGCGGCTGGCCTGGCGGCCGCGCAGCGCATGCTGGCGCTGACCGAAGGCCTGACGGCCGACGACCTCGTGCTGTGCCTGATGTCCGGCGGCGCGTCGGCTCTGCTGACCTTGCCGGCCGAGGGCCTGGCGCTGGAGGACAAGCAGCGCATCAACCGCGAGCTGCTGGCCTCGGGCGCCGGCATCCACGAGATGAACTGCGTGCGCAAGCACCTCTCGCGCATCAAGGGTGGGCGGCTGGCCGCGGCCTGCGCGCCGGCCCAGGTGCTGACGCTGACCATCAGCGACGTGCCGGGCGACGACCCCTCCGTCATCGGCAGCGGGCCGACCGTGCCTGACGCGACGACCTGCGCAGACGCGCTGGCGATCCTGGCGCGCTATGGCATCGCCGTGCCGGATTCCATTGCCGCCGCATTGCGCGCCGGCCTGCTTGAGACACCCAAGCCCGGCGACGCCCGCTTCGAGGGCCATGCCGTGCGCATGATCGCCACGCCGCAGCAATCGCTGGAGGCCGCGGCCGCCGCGGCGCGCGCGGCCGGTGTCACGCCGCACATCCTGTCGGACGAGATCGAGGGCGAGTCGCGCGAGGTCGGCAAGGTGCATGCGGCGCTGGCGCGCGCCGTGGCCCAGCGCGGCCAGCCGTTCGCGCGGCCCTGCGTCATCCTGTCGGGCGGCGAGACCACGGTCACCGTGCGGCGCCAGCCCGAGGGCACGCCGCGCGGGCGGGGCGGCCGGGCCGGCGAGTTCTGCCTGGGCCTGGCCCAGGCTTTGCAAGGACAGCCGGACGTGTTTGCGCTGGCGGCCGACACCGACGGCATCGACGGCGTGGAAGACAACGCGGGCGCGTGCGTGCAACCGGATACGCTGGCGCGTGCCGAGGCGGCCGGCCTCAAGGTGGCGGCCCACCTGGACCGCAACGATGCCTACGGCTATTTCGACGCGCTGGGCGACCTGGTGGTGACCGGGCCCACGCACACCAATGTCAACGATTTTCGCGCCCTGCTGATCCTGTAGGCGCGTCTGGACGATCCATGGAAACTGCTTCCCCGGGGCTGGCCAAGCCCACCGTGCTGGTCGTGGACGACACGCCGGACAACCTGTCGCTGATGAGCGCGCTGCTCAAGGACCTGTACAAGGTCAAGGTGGCCAACCAC
>NZ_LMNA01000007.1 GCF_001422445.1 Pseudorhodoferax sp. Leaf274 | reverse complement strand
GGATGCAGCACTACAACTTCCATCGGCCGCACTCCGCCGTCTCGCACCAACCTCCCGCCTCCAGACTCGGCTTTGACGGGAACAACGTCCTGAGAAACTACATCTAGCTGGCCCGATTACGGGCCCGCAAGTTTTACGCTTGGACGCCCGTACACCCTCTCGTGGGCATCCCAGTAGCAGCCCCGTCATCGAGGCAACTGACCGATGATCGGCCGGACGACGACATCTGAAACATCTGACGGCGATTCCGGAAGGGGCGCCGCCATGCAAGATGACCATCGAGGGGCAGTAAGCCCATCGAATCGATCCTCGACGACGCAGCGGCCTGACGAGCGCGCTTCGCGCTCGTTTGCCCCCAGCATGAGCTTCTGCCACCAAGCTGGTGCGTTCCAGCCGGGTAATGAGCGCCCGACCTTCCCGCCAAATCCGTTAACGTGGATCGCCTGATACCCATTGCAGCACCACGAGCGCGACCGCTTCTCGACTTTGAACCCTGAACGTATTACTCCCATACGGGAAATGGGTCCGCGAAGCTCGCCCAGGCTTCGACTCCGACTGCCATCTCGGCGTCGGTCAACAGACAGTCGTCCAGCCGCTGGCGTAGCGCCGGCTCGTCCATGCCAATGCCGATCAGCACCAGCTCCTGACGCGCATCGCCGACGTCGTCCTGCCAGTTCGCTCGGATCACGGCACGCGTCTCTTCGTCCTGCGGCCACTCGTTCGCCGGCACGGCCGCCCACCAGTAACCCGCCGCGCCGTGCCGAGCTACTGCACCGGCCTGCGACCAGTTGCCTGCGAAGCCCGGCCGGCTGGCCAGCCAGAAAAAGCCCTTGGAACGCACGACACCTGCCCACTCGCTTTCCACCAGATCGAAGAATCGCTCCGGGTGAAACGGCCTGCGTGACCGGTAGACGAAGTTGCTGATGCCATAGGTCTGCGTCTCAGAGATGTGCTCCCCGCGCGCTTCCTGCAGCCAGCCCGGGGCCTCGGCAGCGGCATCGAAGTCGAACAATCCGGTGCCAAGCACCTGGTCCAGCGGCACCTGGCCAAACTCTGCGACCACGATCTTCGCGCGCGGGTTCAGGCCATGCAGGATGCCCAGCAACCGCCTGCGCTCGGCGGTGGACACCAGATCGGTCTTGTTCAAGACCAGCACGTCGCAGAACTCGACCTGCTCGACCAGCAGGTCCACCACGGTGCGTTCGTCTTCCTCGCCCATGGACTGGCCACGCGACTGCAGGCTGTCGCGCGAGCCATAGTCGCGCAGGAAGTTGAGGGCGTCGACGACGGTGACCATGGTGTCCAACCTCGCGACGTCGGCCAGGCTGCGGCCATCCTCGCCGGTGAAGGTGAAGGTCTCTGCCACGGGCAAGGGCTCGGACACGCCGGTGGACTCGATCACCAGCTGGTCGAACCGCCCAGCGCGCGCCAGGCGCTCGACCTCCAGCAGCAGATCCTCGCGCAGCGTGCAGCAGATGCAGCCATTGCTCATCTCCACCAGCTTCTCGTCGGTGCGCGACAGCGCGGCGCCACCGTCGCGCACCAGCGCGGCATCGATGTTCACCTCCGACATGTCGTTGACTATGACCGCCACGCGCCGGCCCTCGCGGTTGTGCAGGATGTGGTTGAGCAGGGTCGTCTTGCCGGCGCCGAGGAATCCGGACAGGACGGTGACGGGCAGTCGTTCGGGTATGGTCATGGGGTGGTGATCCATCGGCAGCCTTGCAAAGCGCCAGAGTTTAACGATAGTGCTATATCATTATCGAAAGCTTTCGATACATCCATGACGCCACACCCTTCTCCGGCACCTCATCGCCCCGCGTCGCGGGCCTGCCATGCCGTCGCGCTGACCCTGTTCTTCGGCTCTGCCGCAGTAGCAGCTGCGGACGACACCGCCGAGCTGGCCCCCGTCACCATCACCGGCACGCGCGAACGCGCTTACCGGGCCGTGGTCGCACCGACCGCGAACAAGAGCGACACCACGGTCAAGGAGACGCCCTTCTCCATCCAGACAGTGACACGCGAGCTGATCGAGGACCGCGGCGTCACCACCTTCGGCGAAGCCGTGCGCACCGTGCCCGGCCTCACACCGCAGGTCGGATGGGGCGGCAGCAACGACCGCTTCCGGCTGCGCGGCTTCGCCACTTCGGCCAACCTCAAGAACGGCTTTCGGCGCAGCGTCTTCGCGCCGGTGGACGAACTGGTCAACATCGAGCAGATCGAAGTCCTCAAGGGTCCGGCTTCCGCGCTGTACGGGCGGTTCGAGCCCGGCGGCGTGGTCAACCTGGTGACCAAGAAGCCGGCAGGCGAGGCCTGGAGCAGCATTGAGTTCACGGCAGGCTCGCACGATTTCTTCCGCACGACGCTGGACAGCACCGGCGCCGTCAGCGACATGCTCAGCTACCGCTTGACGGCGTCCGTGCAGGACAACGGCAGCTTCCGCGACTTCGTCGACAGCCGCACGCAGTTCGTCTCTCCCGTGTTCCAGTGGCAGCTCGCGCCCGGCACGACCCTGACCGCGGAGGCCGAACTGGGCCGCAAGCGCGGCAGCTTCGACCGCGGCTTCGGCAACAGCCCCTTGTTTCTCGGCGTGCCGATCCGCACCAACTACGCCGAACGCGACAGCCGCTACAGCAACGACAGCGCACTGGGCACGCTGGTGCTGGACCACCGCTTGGACAGCGGCTGGCAGTTGCACGCCGGCCTGCAGGCCTCCTCGGCCAAGACCGATGCGACCTGGTATCCGTTCGGCTTCAGCCCGACTAGCGGCGCGCACACCAGCGATCCGCAGGTCAACCGCCGCAAGCAGCGCAGCATCGATGACCAGACCGACACCACTGTGATGGCGGAAGCCTCACGCCGCTTCGACCTGGGCGCCACCAAGCACCGCATCCTGGTCGGCGCCGATGCCAACCGCGACGTCTGGGACTTCACGGCCGATGCCAATGTGGGTCCGCTGGGTTTTCCGGTGAATCTGCCGATCAGCCTGTACAACCCGGTGCACGGCACCGACGCCGGGGCCCTGCTGCCCTACGACAGCTCCAACTACAAGAGCCGCAGCCTGGGCCTGTACGTGCAGGACGAGATCCAGCTGGGCACGCAGTGGCGCGTGCTGCTGGGTTTGCGCTACGACCGCACGCGAAGCGAAGGCCGCGCCGCTTACCTGCCGACCGACGATACGCTGCAGCGCACGGACGATGCCGTGTCGCCGCGCGTGGGCGTGACCTGGACGCCGTCCGAGACCGTGTCGCTGTACGCGAGCTGGGCCAAGTCGTTCCTGACCGAGCCTTTCAGCGGCATGCTGCGCAACGGCTCACTGCCCGCGCCGTCGCGCGGCATGCAAACGGAGGTGGGGGCGAAGCTCAGCCTGCTCGACGGCCGCCTGGAGCCCACGCTGGCAGTGTTCGACATCCGCCGCCGCAATGGCGTGGTGTCCGATCCCGAGGACTTCGACTACGTCATCCAGGTCGGCGAGCAGCGCAGCCGGGGCTGGGAGCTGGATCTTCCGTTCAGCGTGACGCCGCAGTGGCGGCTGCTAGCCAGCTACACCCAGCTCAAGGCGGAGATCAGCGAAGACAGCGACGGCACGCTGGTCGGCAAGCTGCTGGCCAATGCGCCGCGCCGCAGCGCGAGCCTGTGGAGCACCTACGACTTCGCCGCGGACCTGCGGGGTCTTAGCGCAGGGCTGGGTGCGATCTACGTCGGCGAGCGCCAGGCCAACACGGCCAATTCCTTCGTGCTGCCGTCCTACGTGCGCTGGGATGCCAACCTGGCCTACCGGTTCGGCACCGCGCAGCGCTACAAGCTGCAGGCCACGCTCCAGAACCTTGGCAACCGCCGCTACTACGATTCGGGCGGAGCCTTCGTGCCCACCTATCCGGGCGCGCCGCGCAGCCTGCTGGTGACGGCCGGCATCACCTTCTGATGGCGCTGCTCGCCCGGGGCCTGGTCGCAGGGCATGGCGGCAATCCCTTGCTGGGACCGCTGGACCTGGCCTTGGCGGCCGGCCGGCTGGTGTGCCTGATCGGCGCCAACGGGGCCGGCAAGTCCACCTTGATCCGCACCTTGTGCGGGATGCAGCCCGCCATCGCGGGCGAGGTTCTCCTCGGCGGCACTGCGCTCTCAGCGTTGCCAGGCGCCGAGCGGGCCCGGCGTCTGGCTGTGGTGCTGACCGAGCGCGTGTCCGCCACCCTGATGAGCGGCTACGAACTGGCCAGCCTGGGACGCTATCCGCACATCGGCTGGTCCGGCCGCCTGGGTGCTGCGGACCACGTGGCCGTCGGCAGTGCGCTGGAGCGCGCGGGCGCCTCAGCTCTGGCGCACCGGCCGGTCTCGGAGATGTCGGACGGCGAGCGCCAGAAGGTGCTGATCGCGCGCGCCTTGGCGCAGCAACCAAGCCTGCTGGTCCTGGACGAGGCCACGGCCTTCCTTGACCTGCCCCGGCGCATCGAGACCATGCAGCTGCTGCTGGACTTGGCGCGGCGCGAGCGCCTGGCCGTGCTGCTGTCCACGCACGACCTGGAGCTGGCCCTGCGCTACGCCGACACGCTGTGGCTCATCGACGGTCAACGTCAGCTGCACGCTGGAGCGCCGGAAGACTTGGCGATCGGAGATGCGCTGGCGGCCTCGTTCAAGGCCGATGGCCTGGCCTTCGACCTGGAAAGCGGTGAGCTGCGCGTGGGCCGCGAGGGCGGACGCGGCATCGCACTGGAGGGCACCGGCATCCCGCTGGTCTGGGCCCGCCGAGCCCTGGCGCGCGCTGGCTTCGTGGTCCAGCCCGATGCGGCCGACCACGTCCGCGCGGATGCCCTGGGGTACGCATTGACCCCCGCGCAGGCGCCGGCGCAACACTTCACTTCGATCGGTGCGCTCGTGGAGGGCCTGGAGGCATTGCCGGCTCGGGGCGCACCATGTCCATGAACATCCTGTGCACTGTGCTGGGCGCTGCACTTGCAATGTTGGCCGGCTGCACCCAGGTCGCGCCGCCGCCGCGCACGCCCTGGCCTGTCCAGCCAGTCGGCGATGCACCGCCGTCCATGAACCTCGATGCAGCCTGCGTCGCGGACTACCGGCCCGGCGTCGACTACTTTCCCGACAAGCTCGCGTTCTCGTATTCCACCCAGCTCACGGTGGCCTACGGGCCGCACTTCAAGCGCGTGTGGTTCCGCCCGAGCGTGGTCGCGGGCGAGGTGCAGGAGTACCTGTTGGTGCAATGCGGCACGCCGGCACCGCCGCACGGTCCCCATGTGCAGGTCGTGCACGTCCCGGTCCAGCGGCTGGTCACCGGCAACTCGGCCATGCTGGGCGCACTGGACGAACTCGGCCTGGTCGACCGGCTGTTCGGGTCGGAGAGCACGCGCAGCGCCACGGTCCCGTCCGTGCGCGAGCGCGTCGCCCGCGGCCTGGTGCAGGACATGTGGGGCCATGGCCACGCCTCCATCGAACCGGTGATCGCGGCGCAGCCCGACGTTTACCTCAGTTTCTATTCCGCCTACCCGCAGGGCAACATGCATCCGCGGCTGTGGGAACTGGGCGTGCGGGCCATCGCCCAGGCTGACCACCACGAAACCCATCCCCTTGGCCGCGCGGAATGGCTCAAGCTGCTGGCCCTGCTCGGCAACCGCGAGGCGCTTGCCAACACGCAGTTCGCGCACATCGCATCGGAGTACGCGCGCTGGCGAGAGATCGCCAGCCAGGCCGGCACACGGCCGGATGTCCTGGCCGGCTTTGCGTCGGGCCGCGCCACCATGGAGACCTTCGGCGGCCACAACCAGCGCGCGCAGCTGATCCACGACGCGGGAGGGCGCTACGTGCTGGACGATGTGGAAAGTCCCAGCAGCCTGGTCTACCTGCCGTTCGAGATGGTCTACGTGCGCGGGGCGCAGGCGCCGGTCTGGCTGGGCACGCTGGGCGGCCGTGCCAGCGTGCAGTCCCTGCTGGAGGCCAACACGCTGCATGGCTGGTTCGCGGCAGCGCAGGCGGGCCGCGTCTATGCCTGGGACCGCGGCTACACCGGCGCGTGGGCCTACCCGTACCAGGACCAGGGCATGACGCGACCGCATGTGCAGTTGGCCGAAGCTGTGGTTGCTCTCCATCCCGAGCTCCTGCACCTTGCCGGAGCACCCGTACCTCCCGCTCCTCAGTTCTTGCGCAAGCTTCCATGACGATTGCACATCCTTCCGTCCTGACGCCACTTGGGCGGCAGAACACTGCTTCACGCGCCGTGGTCTGCTTCACCGCGCTCGGCCTGCTCGTGCTGGCCCTGTTCACCGCCGAGCTGATGCTGGGTGCGGTGCCGATCCCGCTGGGCGCTGTGCTGCAGGCACTGGTCTGTGACCCGGGAGGCAGTCAGGTGTGGCGCGACATCGTCCTGGCCTTCCGGCTGCCGCGCGCACTGAACGCCGTGTTCTCCGGGGCCGCGCTGGGCGTGGCTGGCCTGCTGTTGCAGACCCTGTTCCGCAATCCCCTGGCAGACCCGTTCGTGCTGGGCATCGTGCACGGCGCGCGGCTGGGCAGCGCCATGCTCGTGACACTGGCGGGTGTGGTCGGGCATGCCTTCCTGGTCCGCTTCGGTCTGGTCGGCGATGTAGGTCTGGCCCTCGCGTCGGTCGCTGGCTCGGTCGCGGTGCTCGCGCTGCTCGCGGCGCTGTCACAGCGGATTGGCACCGTGACACTGCTGATCGTCGGGCTGATGCTCGGTTATCTAGCGGTAGGATTAATCAGCGTGCTGATGCACTTCATCGACGAGACCCAGGCCCGCGCCTTCAAGGCCTGGGACGATGCCAGCTTCGCGGGCGCAACGCGCCAGCAGCTTCAGATTCTGGTCCCCGGGGTGGGGGCTGGCTTGGCCGCCTGCGCCGCACTGGTCAAGCCGCTGAACGGGCTGCTGCTCGGGGAGCGCTATGCGGCCTCCATGGGCATGCGTGTCGGTCTGGTCAAGCGCATGGCGCTGCTGACAACCGCGTGGCTCAGCGGCTTGGTGTCCGCCTTCTGCGGCCCGGTCGCCTTCCTGGGACTGGTCGCAGCCCAGGTGGCCCGCGCGATGATGCGCAGCGCAGACCATCGGGTGCTGATTCCGGCCGCGGCCCTGGTCGGGTCTTCACTCGGACTGGCCGCCGATCTGGTCATGCATCTGCCCTGGAGCCGCCACGTGTTCCACCTGAACGCCGTCATCGGCCTGGTCGGCGCGCCGCTTGCGTTGTGGATGCTGTACAGGACAAGAGCGATGCAACAGGTGGACTGACCAGCACCGGGCCGGCGGCCGAGCAGCGGGCCAAATCATAGGGTGCGCATCGGAGTTGCGAAGCCAAGACTCTCGGACGACCCGACGTCGCGGGCGAACAGCTATCGCACAGCATTGGCCACAACCGGTTGCCAATCGTTGATGCAGCAGGAAAAGTCGACCGTTCTTGGCGACGACGTCGCTGGAAGTTGGCGAGACGCGAGCAACGGTGCGACGACGGTCAGGCCGTCTTCTTCTTGTTGAGGGAGGCTTGCGCGTAAGCCGTGTCTTCGCCCCCATCCGGACGTGGAGTGTAGTAACAGTGCTCGGAGAGCGGCCAAATTCGGGAGCTCGCTTCGCTCGTCAGCTGGCAACATTCGGCCCAAATAGCCGAAAAGGAGCGTCGAGGTGCGGATACACGTCGAGGTTGTAATCGAAGGCCAGCCCGCGCGACAGCGCATCGCAACGGTCGAGCGGATCGTGAAGCCGGCCACCTGCGACGGCTTAGGCTTGTCGCTTGACTAAGCCAAGGGACGTACCCTACAAGGCAGCACGCCTGTGGTCATGAGCCTGCTCGGCAACCAGTTAGGTGCTGCCTTCATCGATAGCGCCAGTGCTCGGCCTCATGCAGACAAGCTCCGCTTCCTCGCCGTGACAGGCACCAAGCGCGTTCGTGGGCTTCCGGACCTGCCGATCCTCCAGCGGGCCACCATGCATATCCTGCGAGACGCGCCGATCATCGCCGGACGCCCTCAGGCAAACAAGTTCAGCTGCCCGACTTCCTATGCGTACCGGACGGATTCAAGCTTGTCGTGGCTGATGGCAGTTCCATCATCGGTGACTCCACAGTGCAACTGGCGCACGAAACGTGACGCGACTGCGGGCAGCTTTTCGAGTAAGGCAACTCTGCGATCCAGTTGCCGCCACGAAGGTAGGCGCCTGGAGCCACAAAGCAGTGAGGCCCAAGGATCAGTGGTCCCTTGAAAATGATCGAGAGACCTTGTCCGCGCGATCTCGTCCAGCATCCGTGCTCGGCGCGGAGCTTGATCTCGCGGGCAGCGATGGGCATGACTTTTTCATCAGAATGCCGGCGCGGAATGTCCGCAGCGCAACGTGCTGCCGTGTCTCGCAGCAGTCAGCGCAACGTGGCTTCCGCAGTGGCCGGTGCGCGCTGCCGCGGGGCGGCCGCGCTGGGCCGGCCTTGCGCCAGGCCGGCGGGTGCATCGGCCGCGGTGCCGGCGGTGCCGCCGATGTCGTAGTGGCAGGCGATCCAGTGCGCCTCGCCCACGGGCCGCAGCAGGGGCCGCTCGGCCGCGCAGCGCGCCGTGGCGTGCGGGCAGCGCGACTGGAAGCGGCAGCCGCCCGGCAGGTCGATGGGCGAGGGGATGTCGGCCATGGCCGTGGGCGCGGATTCCACACGGCTCTCGCTGGATGCGATCAGCGCGCGCGTGTAGGGGTGGCGCGCGCGGCCGACCACGTCCTCGCGCGTGCCCAGTTCCATGAACTCGCCCAGGTACAGCACGCCGACCTGGTCGCTCATGTAGGCCACCACGGCCAGGTCGTGCGAGATCAGCAGATAGGTCAGGCCGCGGGCGCGCTGCAGGTCTTTCAGCAGGTTCAGGATCTGCGCCTGGATCGACACGTCGAGCGCCGACACCGGTTCGTCCAGCACCAGCGCCTGCGGCTGCAGGCCCAGCGCGCGCGCGATGGCCACGCGCTGGCGCTGGCCGCCGCTCAGTTCGTGCGGATGGCGGCGCGCCATCTCGGGCGCCAGGCCCACGAGCGTGAGCAGCTCCTCGGCCTTGGCCAGCACCTCGCTACGCTGGGCCAGGCCGTGCACGCGCAGCGGCTCGCCGATGATGTCGGCGATGCGCATCTGCGGGCTCAGCGACGAGTAGGGGTCCTGCAGCACGGGCTGCACCGTACGGTGGAAGGCCTTGCGGCGTGCGCCCTGCAGGCCGGCCAATTGATGCTCGCCCACGCGGATGCTGCCGCCGCTGACGGGCTCGGCCGCCAGCACCAGCCGCGCCAGCGTGCTCTTGCCCGAACCCGATTCGCCGACCAGGCCGAAGGTGCTGCCCTCCGGCACATCGAAGCTCACGCCGGCCACGGCGTGCAGGGTCTTGCCGCGTCCGAACAGGCCGCGCTTGACCTGGTACTGGCGCTGGGCGCCCTCGACGGAGATGAAGGGCTTGCTCATCGCACGGCCTCCAGTTCGGCCTCAGCCTGCACCGGCTCGCCGGGGGCGTCCTGCAGGCCGAGGCGCTCGGGCGTGCGCCAGCAGGCCACGGCCCGCTGGCCCTCGTCCCAGCCGAACCAGTTGGGGTACTGCGCGTTGCAGCGCGCATCCGCCAGCGCGCAGCGCGGCGCGAAGCGGCAACCCTGCGGCCAGGCGCGCGGCGAGGGCGGCGTGCCGGGGATGGTCTTGAGCCGCTCCTGCAGGTCGGCCAGCGAGGGCGCTGCGCGCAGCAGGCCCTCGGTGTAGGGGTGCACGGGGCGGTGGAACACCTCGCCGATGGGCCCGCGCTCGACCACGCGGCCGGCGTACATGATGGCCACGTCGTCGCAGAACTGGGCCGCCAGCTTGAGGTCGTGCGTGATGAACACGATGGTCATGTTGCGGCTCTTCTGCAGCTCGCGCAGCAGGTTCAGGATCTGCAGCTGCACGGTCACGTCCAGGGCCGTGGTCGGCTCGTCGCAGATCAGCAGCTCGGGCGCGGCCGCCACGTTGATGGCGATGGACACGCGCTGGCGCATGCCGCCGCTGAACTGGAAGGGGTAGCTGTCCAGCCGCTCGGCCGCGGCCGGGATGCGCACCGCCTCCAGCGCCGCGATGGACAGGCGCCGCAGCTCGGCCTTGTTGGTGATGCCGTGGTGGTAGCGGAAGATCTCGCCGACCTGCTCGCCGATGGTCAGCAGTGGGTTCAGCGAGGTCATCGCGTCCTGCAGCACCATGCCGATCTGGCGGCCGCGGATCAGGCGCATCTGCTTCGGTGTCTTCTTCAGCAGGTCCTCGCCCTTGAACAGCACCTGGCCCTTGACCACCCGGCCGTTGGCCGGCAGCAGGCCCAGCATGGAGCTGCAGGTCATGCTCTTGCCCGAACCCGATTCGCCGACCAGGGCCAGCGTGCGGCCGGCGGCCACGCGCAGGTTGACATGGTCGATGGCGGTGATGGTGCCGCTCTTGGTGACCAGCTGCGTGGTCAGGTCGCGGGCTTCCAGAAGAATGTCGCTCATCGGTTCACCAGGTTTCCGGAATCGAGGTATTGAGCCGGTCGCGCAGCGCATCGCCGAGCAGGTTGGCGGCCAGCACGGTCACGATGAGCACGCAGCCCGGCGCCACGCAGACCCACCAGGCGGTGGACAGGAAGCCGCGGCCCTCGGCGATCATGGAACCCCACGACGGCGTGGGCGGCTGGATGCCCAGGCCCAGGAAGCTCAGCGTGGCCTCCAGGATGATCACGCTGCCCACGTCCAGCGTGGCCAGCACGACGAAGGTGCCGACGATGTTGGGCGCGATGTGGCGCAGCATGATCCACAGCGGCGAGGCGCCAGCCAGCCGCGCCAGCAGCACGAAGTCGCGCGACTTGAGCGAGAGCACCTCGCCGCGCACCACGCGCGCGAAGCGGGCCCAGTTGGCCAGCGTCAGCACCAGGATCAGGTTGAACAGGTTCACGCCGATGGCGCCCGACAGCACCAGCGCCAGGATCACGGCCGGGAAGGCCAACTGCATGTCGGCCAGGCGCATGACCAGCGCGTCCACCGCGCCACCCAGGTAGCCGCCGGCCAGGCCCAGCGCGGTGCCGAGCACGCCGGCCAGCAGGACCGCGCAGGCCGCGATGAAGAGCGAGACGCGCGCGCCCGCGATGGCGCGCGAGAGGATGTCGCGGCCCAGCTGGTCGGTGCCGAACCAGTGCGTGGCCGAGGGCGGCTGGAAGGTGTCGGACAGCGAGATCGCCACAGGGTCGAACGGCGCGACCCAGGGCGCGAACAGCGCAGCGATGAGCACGGCGCCGAACACCGCGAAGGCCAGCCCCAGCTGGAAGCGGGCCAGCCGGCGCCGCCTGCGCGCGGGCGCGCTGCCGGCGAACGTCGGCTCGGCCGGCGTCTCGGTCAGCACGATGGGGGTGAGTTGCAGGGAGCGTTCAGCCATAGTGGATGCGGGGATCGATGACGGCGTAGAGCAGGTCCACCGCGAGGTTGACCAGCGCGAACACGACGGCCGAGACCGTCACGGCGGCCTGCACCACCGTGTAGTCCAGGTTGTTGATCGAGTCCAGGATCAGCTGACCCACGCCGGGCCAGGCGAACACCACCTCCACCGACACGGCGCCGCCCATCAGCACGCCGAACTGCAGCGAGACGAAGGTGATGACGGGCAGCAGCGCGTTCTTGAGCGCATGGCGCAGCACGATCACATGCTCGGGCACGCCCTTGATGCGCGCGAACTTCACATACTCGCTGTGCAACACGGCCGCCATCGACGAGCGCGTGAGCCGCGCGATGCCGGCCGCCGCATACCAGCCCAGCGCGAACATGGGCAGCGCCATGTGGCTCAGCCCGCCGTAGCCGCCCGTGGGAAACCAGCCGAACTGCAGCGAGAACATCTTCACGAAGATCAGGCTGAAGAAGAAGGGCGGAGCGGCCTGGCCGAACACCGAGAAGATCTTGCCGAACTGGTCGAGCAGGCCGCCCGGCCAGACGGCCGAGGCCACGCCCAGCGGCAGCCCGATGGCCAGCGCCACCAGCAGCGCCGCCAGCGTTAGCTGCAGCGTGGGCCCGAGCGCGCCGGTGACGACCTCCAGCGCAGGCTTGGAGAAGCGGTAGGAGTTGCCGAAGTCGCCGCGCGCGAGTTCGCCGACGAAGCTGGCGAACTGCTGCGGCAGCGGCCGGTCCAGCCCCATCTGCTCGCGCAGCACCTGGCGGTCGGATTCGGTCGCCTCGGGCGGCAGCATGAGGTGCGTCGGGTCGCCGATCGCGCGCACGACCGTGAAGATCAGCGCGACGACCAGGAACACCGTGAAGAAGGCCTGCACGAGGCGTCGCAGGATGTACTGGGCCATGGAAATGCGTGGGGAATGGCGCGAGCGGCCGGTGCGGGGCACGGCCGGACAAGTGGGCAATGTAGGCAGGCGCACGCCGCCGGCCAACGAAGCTTTTCCGATATGCATAGCCGAAAAAGCGTCTTGATCGCGCGGGCGCTGCGCCAGCAGACTGCATGCCCCCTTTGCTTGCCCGTCTCCCCTTGCACGCCATGCCTTTGTCGCTTCGCCCGCTGCTCCTTTCGGCCGCCCTCGCGCTGACCGCCACGACCACTGCCCACGCGCTGGGCGGCAAGCCCGCCGTGGACCGCAAGACCGTAGTGGTCGGCATCTTCTCGGACATCGGCAACCTCGATCCGCAGGTCTCCACCACGGTG
Organism: Pseudorhodoferax sp. Leaf274; assembly: GCF_001422445.1. Lineage (GTDB taxonomy): Bacteria > Pseudomonadota > Gammaproteobacteria > Burkholderiales > Burkholderiaceae_C > Pseudorhodoferax. Next base: position 158,095 of record NZ_LMNA01000007.1, on the reverse strand, counting down.
GACTCGGCGCGCTCGGGCTGGCAGCTGTTCGACACGCTGTACGGCTTCGACATCGCCGGCAACATCGAGCCGCGCCTGGCCACGGCCCACCAGACCAGCGCCGACGGGCTGCGCTACAGCTTCACGCTGCGCCGCGGCGTGAAGTTCCACGACGGCGCGGCGCTGACCTCGGCCGACGTGAAGTACTCGCTCGAACGCATCCTCGAACCCGAGACCAAGAGCACGCGCCGGCCGTACTTCGCCGGCCTCATCGAGGGCATCGACACGCCCGACGCGCAGACCGTGACGATCCGCCTCACGCGGCGCGACGGGGCCTTCATCAACAAGGTGGCGGGCTACCTGTACATCCTGCCCAAGGCCTACACCGAATCCCTCAAGACGCCCGAGGCCTTCGCGCAGGCGCCGATCGGCTCGGGGCCGTACCGGCTGGTCTCGCGCGCCATCGGCCAGCAGCTCGTGTTCGAGCGCTTCGACGCCTACTACGGCCCCAAGCCCGAGATCGAGAAGCTGGTGTTCCGCGTGCTGCCTGACGCCAACAGCCGCGTCAACGCGCTGCTGGCCGGCGAGGTGGACATCGCCGACGATGTGCGCGCCAGCGACCTCGCGCGGCTGCGCAAGACGCCCGGCGTGGAGGTGCAGAGCGGCCCGGCCGGCAGCCCGCTGCATGTGCGCCTGTACTCCAATGTGCCGAACACGCCGCTGGCCAAGCGCGAGGTGCGCCTGGCGCTGAACTACGCCATCGACACTGAGGCCATCATCCGCAACGTGATGCACGGCGCCGGTGCGCCGCTGTCGTCCTTCATCTCCAAGGCCTACCCCTATGGCGCGCTGCAAGGCAAGGGCAACCCCTATGGCTACGACCCGGCGCGCGCCAGGAAGCTGCTGGCCGAGGCCGGCTACCCGAACGGCTTCGACCCCGAGGTGCTGTGCTACTCGGTCTACGAGCGCGCGATCTGCGAGGCCGTCACGGCCTACTGGTCGCAGGTCGGCATCCGCGCCAAGCTCAAGGTGATCGACCCCGTGGCCTTCGGCCGGCTGGACAACACGCACCAGAGCGGGCCGATGAACTTCACGCAGTTCGCCAACGCGATCTACGACCCGGTGCACCCGGTGGCCGGCGGCGCGAGCAAGGCCGGCACCTGGTCGGACTACTTCAACCCCGAGGTCGAGGCGCTGCTGACCACGCTGGAGGCCGAGGCCGACCGCGGCAAGCGCGACGCGCTGTTCCAGAAGATCGCGGGCATCCTCAACGAGGACGGCTTCGACGTGCTGCTGTCCGAGCAGTTCTTCAACATCGCGCGCGACAACGGCCTGCAATGGGAGCCCCAGCGCGGCGGCAAGTTCTACAACTTCCGCAACGTGCGCTGGAAGTGAGTCGCCCGACCTCCATGACCCGCGGCACCGCCGCGCAGCACCTCCGATGACCCAAGAAATCCGTTTGAACGCCTTCGCGCTGGCCGCGCCCTCGCACCTGTCGGCCGGCCTGTGGCGCCACCCGCGCGACCGCTCGGTCGACTACAACAAGCTCTCGTACTGGACCGACCTCGCGCAGCTGATCGAGCGCGGAAAGTTCGACGGCCTGTTCCTGGCCGACGGCATCAGCCTGTACGACGTCTACCAGGGCTCCAGCGACGTGGCGCTGCGCCTGGGCCTGCAGTTCCCGCGGCTCGATCCGCTGCTGCTGGTCTCGGCCATGGCGCACGTGACGCAGCACATCGGCTTCGGCATCACCAGCAGCGTGACCTACGAGCCGCCCTACATGTTCGCGCGGCGCATGGCCACGCTGGACCACATCACCAATGGCCGCGCCGGCTGGAACATCGTGACCAGCTTCGGCGACAGCGGCACCAAGGCCTTCAACGGCAAGGCCGCGCGCCAGCACGACGACCGCTACGCCGTGGCCGACGACTACCTGGAGCTGGTCTACAAGTACTGGGAGGGCAGCTGGGAAGACGGCGCGGCCCTGCGCGACCGCGCCACCGGCGCCTTCTGCGACCCCAGCAAGATCCACGTGGTGCGCCACGACAGCGACTACTTCCAGAGCGAAGGCGTGTTCATCACCGAGCCCTCGCCGCAGCGCACGCCGGTGCTGTACCAGGCCGGCGCCTCCACGCGCGGGCGCGAGTTCGCCGCGAAGCATGCCGAGTGCGTGTTCATCAGTGCGCCCAGCCGCAAGGTGGCGCGCGACCTGGTGGCTGACACGCGCCGGCGTGCTGCCGAGATCGGCCGCGACCCGCGCGACCTCCGCTTCTTCCAGTCGCTGACGGCCATCCCCGGCCGCACGCGCCAGGAGGCGCAGGACAAGCACGCCGACTACCTGCGCTACGCCAGCGTGGAGGGCACGGCCGCGCTGTTCTCGCGCTGGACCGGCGTGGACCTGTCGAAGTTCGCGCTCGACGATCCCATCACCTACGTGAAGACCAACGCTCAGCAGTCGGCGCTCGAGGTCTACACCACGGCCGACCCGGGCCGCGTCTGGACGGTGCGCGAGGTGCTGGACCGCGTGGCCATCGGCGGCGGCGGCGACCTGCTCGTGGGCTCGCCGGCCGATATCGCCGACGGCATGCAGGCCTGGGTGGAGGAGACCGGCATCGACGGCTTCAACCTAGGCTATGCGCTGGCGCACGAGAGCTTCGCCGACTTCGTCGAGCTGGTGGTGCCCGAGCTGCAGCGCCGCGGCGCCTTCAAGCGCGACTACCGGCAGGGCACGCTGCGCGAGAAGCTGTTCGGCGCCGGGCAGGCGCGACTCAACGCGCGGCATCCGGGTGCCCAGGCGCGGCACGGTGCGCAGCAGGCCGTGGTGGCCTGAGCCTCTCAATCTCCAGGAGTTCGCATGGTCTTCGACACCGACCTCTCCAACCCCTACCTGCGCCAGGCCGCCGAACTGCGCGAGGCCTTCGCCGTCGACGCGGTGGAGCGCGACAAGGCCGGCGGCCAGCCCATCGAGCAGCTGCGCCTGCTCAAGGCCAGCGGCCTGCTGCGCCTGGCGATCCCGCGCACCTACGGCGGCGAGGGCCAGCCCTGGTCCACGGTGCTGCGCGTGGTGCGCGAGTTCGCCAAGGTCGATGGCGCGCTGGGCCATCTGTTCGGCTACCACACGGGCTCGCAGGCGGCGGCCTGGCTCTACGGCAGCTCGGAGCAGGCGGCCACGCTCTACCAGCGTTCAGCGCGCAACAACTGGTTCTGGGCCAACAACGGCAACTCGCGTTCGCGCTCGTTGTTCGGCAAGCGCGAAGGGGAGGGCTGGGTGCTGAATGGGCACAAGCCCTTCACCTCAGGCAGCCACATCGCCGACTACCTCAACATCACCTGGCTGGACGAGAACGGCGAGACCGTGGGCGCCACCATCCCGGCCAACCGCACGGGCTGGAAGGCGCTGAACGACTGGGACGCCATCGGCCAGCGCCAGACTGGCAGCGGCACCGCCACCTACGAGAACGTGCGCGTGGAGCCGCACGAGGTACACCAACCTGGCGCCACCGCGGGTGCGCCGTTCCGCACCGTCACTCCCTTTTTGCAGCAGAGCGTGCTGCTCAACGTGTTCCTGGGCAGCGCCCAGGGCGCGCTGCTCACGGCGCGCGGCTACACGCGGGAAGAAAGCCGGCCCTGGGTGCATTCGGGCGTGGAGCGCCATGTGGACGACCCCTGGGTCAAGCGCGTCTACGGCGACCTCTACACGCGCACGCTGGCCGCCACCGCCTTGGCCGACCAGGCCCTGCAGGCGCTCGACCAGGTCTGGCAGTTGGGCTTCGCGCTGACGGCGGAACAGCGCGGGCAGTACGCCATTCCGATTGCCGCGGCCAACGCCTTCGCGGGCAACACCGCGCTGGAGGTGACGAGCAAGATCTTCGAGGTCACGGGCGCGCGTTCCACCGCCAACCGTTTCGGCTTCGACCGCTTTTGGCGCAACGTGCGCACGCACACGCTGCACAACCCCGAGGAATACAAGACCCGCAACGTGGGCACCTGGTTCCTGACCGGCGAGCCGCCGGCGCCCAGCATCATCCAGTGAGCCACAGCACCATGCCCCAGGAAATCCGCCTCAATGCCTTCGCGATGGCCGCGGCATCGCACCTCTCCGCCGGCCTGTGGCGCCACCCGCGCGACCGCTCGGTGGACTACAACAAGCTGGCCTACTGGACCGATCTCGCGCAGCTCATCGAGCGCGGCAGGTTCGACGGCCTGTTTCTGGCCGACGGCATCAGCGTCTACGACGTCTACAAGGGATCGAGCGAGGCAGCGCTGCGCCTGGGTGTGCAGTTCCCGCGCATCGACCCGCTGCTGATGGTCTCGGCCATGGCCCATGTCACGCAGCACCTGGGCTTCGGCATCACCAGCAGCGTGAGCTACGAGCCGCCCTACATGTTCGCGCGGCGCGTGGCCACGCTGGACCACATCACCAATGGCCGCGCGGGCTGGAACATCGTGACCAGCTACGGCGACAGCGGCGCCAAGGCCTTCAACGGCCAGGGCGCGCGCCAGCACGACGACCGCTATGCGCTGGCCGACGATTACCTGGAACTGGTCTACAAGTACTGGGAGGGCAGCTGGGAGGACGGCGCAGCGCTGCGCGACCGCGAGAGCGGCGCCTTCACCGACCCGAGCAAGATCCATGTGATTCGGCACGACAGCGCACATTTCCAGAGCGAGGGCGTGTTCATCAGCGAGCCTTCGCCGCAGCGCACGCCGGTGCTCTACCAGGCCGGTGCTTCCACGCGCGGGCGCGCATTCGCCGCCAAGCATGCCGAGTGCGTGTTCGTCAGCGCGCCCAGCCGCAAGATCGTCAAGGACATCGTGGCCGACACGCGCCGGCGCGCGGCCGACAACGGCCGCGATCCGCAGGACATCCAGTTCTTCATGTCGCTCACCGCCATCCCGGGCCGCACGCGCCAGGAGGCGCTGGACAAGCATGCCGACTACCTGCGCTACGCCAACCAAGAGGCCACGGCCGCGCTGTTCTCGGGCTGGACCGGCATCGACCTCTCCAGATACAAGCGCGACGACCCGATCAGCTACATCCCCACGCAGGGCCAGCAGTCTGCCGTGGAGCGCTACACCACGGCCGAGCCCGGGCGCGTCTGGACCGTGGGCGAGGTGCTCGACCGCGTGGCCATCGGCGGCAGCGGCCAGCTGGCCGTGGGATCGGCGGCCGAGGTGGCCGACGAGCTGCAGGCCATCGTCGAGGAGACCGGCGTGACCGGATTCAACCTGGGCTATGTTCTGGCCCACGAGAGCTTTGCCGACTTCGTCGAGCTCGTGGTGCCCGAACTGCAGCGCCGCGGCGCGTACAAGCGCGAGTACCGCAGTGGCACGCTGCGCGAGAAGTTGTTCGGCGCGGGGCCGCGGCTGCCGGAGACGCACCCGGCGGACCAGGCGCGGCGCAAGCTGGCGGTGGAAGTGGACTGAGCGGGCTGGCTACTCAGCGCGCCGGCGTCAGCCCGGATCGAGCCGTGTGAATTGGCTGCGCGACAGCAGGCGCCTGAAGTCGCGGTCGAAGGTGACCAGGTGCTCGCCCTGCTGGATGACGGCCGCGGCCAGCCAGGCGTCCGGCAGGTCGTTCGCTGCGAGGTCCTTGTCGATGCACAGCGCGCGCAGGATCGGCCACTCGTCGCCCAACGTGGGCACATGCACACCCGGCGCGTCGACCAAGGCATCGACGAAGCGCATGGCGTCTGCGATGGGCGTGGGCTGGGAGAAGATCTTCGGATGCGTGACCAGCCGCAGAAAACTGGCGGTGACCATGGGCTGTAATGCCAGGGGTGCCGTTTCCTCCGCCCGTGCGAGCGCGGCTTTGAGCCAGTTGCGCGCGCTGGCATGGTGAGGGTGGTCGCTGCGAGAGGCCGCGACGAGGACGTTGACGTCCGGCGTCATTCGTCGGCGGCGTCCAGCAGATCCTTGTTGCGCAGGCCGTTGAGTCCAGCCGCCAGGCCGCCCTTGCCGTGGTAGACGGGCATGCTGCGCGTCGAGCGGCTGCGCGGTGCCGCCTTCAAACGCAGCTGCAGCCCTTCCTCGATCAACCGCGTCAGGCTCGTGCGCTGCTGCGCCGCCAGGGTTTTGGCCTGGGTCACGAGTGCATCGTTGAGGTTCAGCGTGGTCTTCATGGCGCACCTTCTTCGGTACAGATATCTGTATTGTAGACCGGTGCCGCCTGGCGATGTACTGCAGCGCCGCAGCCTTGGCGCGCCCCGGCCTACTTCCAGCTCGCCCCGCGGAAGTCCAGGTTCCAGCCCGCCACCTGCGGCTTCCACTGCAGCGCGGTGTCGCGCAGGTAGCCCAGCTGCGGCTCGGCCAGCAGCACGGCCTGGCCGTCGTCGCGCGCCAGCCGCAGGATCTGCTTGAACAGCGCATCGCGCTTGCCGCGGTCCGACTCGCCCTCGGCCTGCTGGATCAGCGCCTCCACCTCGGGGTTGAAGTAGTCCGACCAGGTGCCGTTCTTGGCCACCGTGCCGCCGATCACGTGGATCGGGTCGTAGATCGCGTTGCCGAAGCCCATCACCACGAGCGGGCCGCTCTGGTGCGCCGCGTTCAGGCGGTTGTAGGCGGCCGAATCGATGACCTTGATCTGCGTGCGGATGCCGACCTGGCACCAGTAGGCCGCGAGCGCCTCGCAGATCGTGCGCGGCTGCGTGGTCGGGCAGGTCAGCGCGGTCTCGAAGCCGTTCGGCAGGCCGGCCTCGGCCAGCAGCTTTTTCGCACGCGGCGGGTCGTAGGCGAAGGGCTTGAGCGCCGCGTCGGCGCCATAGGGGTAGCTGTTGGGGATCAGCGCGCCCAACGGCGCGGCCTGGCCGCGCAGCACGCTCTTGATGATCGCGTCCTTGTCGACCGCGTAGTTCAGCGCGAGGCGCACCTGCGGCTTGGACAGCGGCGTGGCCGGGTCGTTGGAGTAGATGCGGATGTGCAGCGGGCTGCCGCCGGCCACGAGCTCGGTCGCCAGGCCCTTGGCGTCGTTCAGGCGCTCGATGTCGGCCGGCGCGATCTCCACGCCCACGTCGGCCTCGCCGGCCAAGAGCGCATTCACGCGGCTGCTGGGCTCGGGCACGAAGCGGTAGACCAGCTTGGCGATGGCGGGTCGGGTGCCCCAGTAGCCGTCGAAGCGCGCGAACTCCAGCGAGCGGCCGATCTGGTGGTTCACGATGCGGTAGGCCCCCGTGCCCACCGGCGCCTGGGCGAAGGCCTCGGGCGTCTTGAGCGACTGCAGGTAGGCCTTGGGCACGATGTAGAGGTAGCCGGCCAGCTTGTTCAGGAAGGCGCCGTCCTTCTGCTTCAGGCGGAACACCACGGTCTGCGCGTCGGGCGCCTCCACGCTCTCCACCGTGTTCACGAAGAACGGGCGGCGCGTGCTCTTGGTCTCGGGCAGCAGCACGCGCTCCATCGAGAACTTCACGTCCTCGGCCGTGAACGCGTCGCCGTTGTGGAACTTCACGCCGCGGCGCAGCGTGAAGCGGTGCACCAGCCCGCCTTCGCTGACCTGGTGCGCCGTGGCCAGGCGCGGCTCCAGCCGGCCCTCGCGGTCGAAGCCGTACAGCGTGTCGAAGCTGTTCCAGGCGAACTTGGCCGAGTCGATGCTGGGCGGGATCAGCGGGTCCAGGTTGCCGGGGCCCGAGGGCAGGGCCACGACCAGCGTGTCGCGGTCGACGGCGGGCTTGCCGTCGAAGGCCTGGGCGGGCAGGGCGGCGCACAAGGCAGCCGTCAGTGCGCAGAGGGCAAGGCGCTTCATGGCTGCGGCGCCTTCCAGCCGACATTGCGGAAGTTCAGGCTCCAGCCGGCCACCTGCGGGCTCCATTGCAGGTCGGGGTCCTTGGCGTAGTTCAGTTTCAGCTCGGCCAGCAGCACGGCCTGGCCGTCGTCGTGCGTGAGCTGCAGGATCTGCTTGAACAGCGTGTCGCGCTTGCCGCGGTCGGCCTCGCCCTCGACCTGGTCGATGAGCTTCTGCACCTCGGGGTTGAAGTAGTCGGACCAGGTGCCGCCCTTGGCTACTGAGCCGCCGATCACGTGGATCGGGTCGTAGATCGCGTTGCCGAACTCCGAGAAGGCCAGCGGCCCGCTCTGGTGCACGTTGTTGATGCGGTTGAAGGCCACGTAGTCGATGGTCTTGACCTGGGCCTTCACGCCGACCTGGCCCCAGTAGGCCGCCACGGCCTCGCACAGCGCGCGCGGGAAGGCGGCGGCGCAGTAGAAGCTGGTCTCGAAGCCGTTCGGGAAACCCGCCTGCGCCAGCAGCGCCTTGGACTTGGCCGGGTCGTAGGCGTAGGGCTTCAGCGCCGGGTTGCTGCCATAGGGGTAGCTGGCCGGGATGGTGGAAGCCAGCGGCGCGGCCTGGCCGCGGAACACGCTCTTGATGATGGCGTCGCGGTCCAGCGCATGGTTCAGCGCCAGCCGCACCTCGCGCTTGGACAGCGGGGTCGCGGCGTCGTTGGAGTAGATGCGGATGTGCAGCGGGCTGCCACCCGGAACCGAGACCACGGACACGCCCTTGCGCGTGGCCAGCTGCTCGGCGTCCGAGGGCGCCACGTCGGTCGCCAGATCGACTTCGCTGGCCAGCACCGCGTTCACGCGGCTGCTGGCCTCGGGCACGAAACGGAACAGCAGCTTGGCCACGCCGGGCTTGCTGCCCCAGAAGCCGTCGAAGCGGGCCAGCTCCAGCGACTGGCCGATCTTGTGCTCGACGAACTTGTAGGGGCCGGTGCCCACGGGCGCGAGCGCGAAGGCCTCGGGCGTGGCCAGGCCTTCGGTGTAGGCCTTGGGCACGATGTACAGGTAGCCGGCGACCTTGTTCAGAAAGGCGCCGTCCTTCTGCGCCAGCTTGAACACCACGGTCTGCGCGTCCGGCGTCTCCACCGATGCCACGGTGTTGACGAAGTAGGGGCGGCGCGTGCTCTTGGTCTCGGGCTTGATGATGCGCTCGATGGAGAACTTCACATCGGCCGAGGTCAGAGCGGCGTCGTTGTGGAACTTCACGCCGCTGCGCAGCTTGAAGGTGTGGGTCAGGCCGTCGGCGCTGACCGTGTGGGCCGTGGCCAGGCGCGGCTCGATGTTGCCCTTGAGGTCGAAGCCGTACAGCGTGTCGAACACGTTCCAGGCGTACTTGGCCGAGTCCACGCTGGGCGCGACCTGCGGGTCCAGGTTGCCGGGGCCGGACGACAGCGCTACGACCAGCGTGTTGCGGTCGACGGCGGGCTTGCCGCCCAGGGCCTGGGCGGCGCCGGTGGCGAGCAGGCCGATGGCCAGCACGGCAGCGGCGAGGGGGTGCATGCGCAGTTGCATGGGGAAACTCCTGAAGGTGGATGGAAAAAGGATCAGACGGCGGTGGCCGCGCTGGGGCGTTTCAGCCCGCAGCGCCGGCTGGCCGTGATGTGGCGCGCCGCCACGCGGCCGCCGACCAGGCACTCGGCCAGGTTGCCGCCGGCCATGTAGACATGGCCGAAGGCGCTGCCGAGTTCGCCGGCCGCGTACAGGCCGGCGATGGGCTGGCCCTGCGCGTCGAGCACGCGCTGGTGTTGGTCGTGCACGGGGCCGCCCTGGGTGTTGATGACCAGCGGCCAGACCTCGGCCACGTAGAACGGCGGCTCGCGCAGCGGCGCCATGGTTTCGGGGCGGCGGTCGAAGTCGGCGTCCAGGCCCGCGTCGCAGGCCGCGTTCCAGCGCGCCACGGTCTGCTGCAGGGCCTGCGCATCCAGGCCCGCGAGCGCGGCCAGCTCGGCCCAGCTGTCGGCGCGGCGGATGAGGCCGTTGGCCAGCTCCTGGCTGTTGTCGGCGCTCCAGGTGTAGCCCAGGTCCGGGTCGTTGGCCACCGCGCGGCCAAGCGGGTACATGCGAAAGCCGGCAGCGTCCAGCAGCATGCAGGCCGGCAGCCGCGTGTGCTGCGCGCGCGTGGCGTCGAAGTGCGCGAAGTGGCGCACGCCCGTGTCGCCGGGGTAGGGCTCGTACTCGTTGGCGAAGCGCCGGCCGCGCTGGTCCACGAGGATCCAGGGCATCACGGGCAGCGGCGCACTTTGGTGGCCGGGCGTCCACATCGGGAAGTTCTTGGGGTAGAGGCCGTAGCGGAAGGCCGGGTCCGGGTGCCGGAAGCCGTAGGGGCCGTGGAAGTGCCACATGTGCCACAGGTCCGCGCCCACGGCCTGGGCCATGCGGATGCCGTCGCCCGTGTTGCCCAGGAAGCTGGCCGGCAGCACGCCCTGGGTCTCGAAGTACTGGCTCTGCAGTTCGGCGTCGGCCTCGAAGCCGCCGCAGGCCAGCACCACGCCGCCGGTGGCCCAGGCCTCGTGGGTTTCGTGCTGTTGGCCCTGCTGTTCGAAGCGCAGGCCGGTGACACGGCCATCGTCCTCGCGCAGCAGGCTGCGCACGGGCGCGCCGAGCCGCACATCGATGCCGCGGCGGCGCACGTGGTCCACCAGCAGGCCGAAGAAGTTGGCGCCCAGGCCCTGGTGGGCGATGCCACGTGCCGGGTTAGGCGGCAGGTCGGCGACCTCCACGTAGCCGAGCTGGTCGAAGCCCTCGAAAGGGTAATTGCCCAGCGAGGGCCGCACGCGCACCTGCGCGCCGACGGCATCGCCCAGGGCCTGCATCCAGGCCGGCAGCTCCACCATGCCGCGCGCGAGTCTTTTCAGAACGGCCGGCGGCGTGCGGCCGCCGCAGGTGGCCGTCAAGTAGGCGAAGGCCGCATCGGCATCGAAGGCGATGCGCGCGCCGCCGGCCGACACGACGGACAGGCCGCCCGCATACGGCATCTTCTCGAGCAGCAGCACGCGCGCGCCGGCGTCGTGCGCGGCGATGGCCGTCGCCGCACCGGCCGCACCGTAGCCGACGACGATGACGTCGTAGAGCATGTCAGGCGCGGCGCATGCGGCCCCCACGCTCCCCGCTGCGCGAGGTTCGCTGCCCCCCGAGGGGGCGCGAGCTTGCTTGGGGCGGCCCGGCGCGTCGCTCATCGCTGCCGTGTGGAGTCGAAGCTTTGGCCCAGCGCGGCCTGGCCGATGGTCTGGTGCGTGCGGTCGTGGCCCACGTGCAGGATGTGGGTCTGCAGGTCGCGGACCAGACGGGCCAGCGGGTACTCGTCGAACAGCGCGGTCGAGCCGGCCAGCCGGCCCATGGTGGCGGCCACCTGCAGCGCCGATTGCGCGCAGATGGACTTGGCGGCCATGGAGGCCAGTTCGGCCTGCACCGAGTCGCCGCCGCGCCAGGCGTCGATGGCGCGTTCGAACGCGGCCTCGGCCGCGTACAAAGCCACGCGCGATTCGCCCACGTGTGCCTGCACGAAGGGGTCGGCCAGCTTGCCAGGCAGGGTGCGCAGCCAGTCCAGCGTCCAGCCGAACACGCCTTCGGCCGCGCCCAGGTAGTTGGCCGTGAAGCCCAGGTGGAAGCGGCCCTGCCAGCGCCCGGCGATGTAGGCCCCCGGCGCGCCCAGCACGTGGCTGTCGGGCACGAACACCTGCTCCAGCGCCACCTGCGGGCTCGCCGCCACGCGCATGCCGCCGGGCTGGTACCAGCCGGCCTCCTGCTGCACGCCGGCCATGCCGGGTTCCACCAGCACCATCTGGTGGTTCTGTGCCATGCCGTCCACGCCGGCCAGCGAGGCGAACGCGATGCCCAGGCCGTGGTCCACGCCATTGGTCGCGTAGAACTTGCGGCCCTGCACGCGCAGGCCGCCGGCCTCGCGCGTGGCCGTGGTCTGGAAGGCGCTGGCGCCCAGCTGCAGGCCCGGCTCGCTGCCGAGGAAGGAGAACAGCGTGAGCCGCTCGGCAAGCGGACTCAGGAAGCGCGCGCGCTGCTGCGGCGTGCCCAGTTCGTCCAGCGTCCAGACCGCGTGGTTGTGCACCTGCAGGCAATGCGCGGTGCCGGGCGAGACGCGCGCCACCGTGCGCACGGCCTGCAGGTACGAGGCCGGGTCGGCACTGCGCAGATGGCTGGCGCCACCCTGCGGTGCCGACAGCGTGGCGCGCAGCCAGCCGGCGGCGTGCAGGTCCTGCAGGTTGGCCAGGGGCAGCGCGGCGCGGTCGTGGAAATCGCGCTCGCGCGGTGCGAAGCGCTCGCGCACCAGGGTGTCGAGCGCTGCAAGGGCTAGCGTCGTCATCGCGGCGTGTCGCCCTGGATGGTCACGCGGTAGCCCGAGCGCACGGCGGGCCGGTAGTCCCACACCGCCAGGTGCTGGGTGCAGCGGTTGTCCCAGAACGCCACCGAGTGGGCCTTCCAGCGGAAGCGCACGACGAACTCGGGCTGCGTGCTGTGCTCGTACAGGAAGGCCAGCAGGGCCGCGCTCTCCTTGGGCGGGATGCCGTCGATGTGGGTCGTGAAGCCCGGGTTCACAAACAGCGCCTTGCGGCCCGTGACCGGGTGCGTGCGCACCACCGGATGGCTGGAGCGCGGGTAGACCTTGCCGGTGTCGGCGGCGCCGTAGTTCTTGAAGCGGCCGCGGTAGACGTGGTCGCCGTCGTGCGTGGCGGTCAGGCCGTCCAGGTACTGCTGGAGGCGGTCCGACAGCGCGTCGTAGGCCGCGTACATGCTGGCGAACAGCGTGTCGCCGCCCTGCGGCGGCACGGTGTGCAGGTGCAGGATGCTGCCCAGTGGCGGCTCGGCGTCGCAGGATACGTCGGAGTGCCAGTTCTCGCCGGCGATGTACTTGGAGTTCGCGTCGGCGTGGATGCGCAGGATCTCCGGGTGGCCCTCGGGGGAGGGCGCGCCCGGGTGGATGTGCAGCGGGCCGAAGTGGCGGCCGAAGGCCTTCTGCGCGTCGAGTTCGAAGGGCTGGTCGCGGAAGAAGATGACCTGGTGGTCGGCCAGCGCCTGCTGCAGGTCGCGCACCTGGGCCGCGTCCAGCGGCTGGGTGATGTCGATGCCGCTGATCTCGGCGCCGATGTGGCGCGTGAGCGGCTCCGCGCGCAGGGTGGCGTAGCGGCGGGTGTTGGAGAGGGTGGTCGTCATGGGGAGGTCGGCGCGCAGGGGAGCCGGGCATGCTAGGTGGCGCCACGCGCCGCCACAAAGAACGAAAACGAGGATGCATGCGCGGTCCGCGCATAGCGCGCCGAACGGATATCGATCCTCGGATTCCTTCGTTCGCAGGGCGGCTTGGGCTCCTTACGCTCGTGGGTTTGCCGCGGCCGGCGCACGGAAGAACCACATGAGCACATCCATCCCCTCCAGCGTGACCGGCACGGTCTGGAAGATCGAGGCCGCCGAGGGCCAGCAGGTCGCGCGTGGCGACAGCCTGCTGCTGGTCGAGTCCATGAAGATGGAGGTCCCGATCGAGGCGCCCGGCGCAGGCCGCGTGCTGCGCTTCCTCGTCGCCGAGGGCGAGACCGTGGCCGAGGGGCAGGCGCTGGTCGCCTTCGAAGCGGCATGAGCACAGCGACCGCGGAACTCAAGCCCTTCGAGACCACGGTGGACCAGATGCTGGTCCACGCGCTCGCGCACTGGCCCGATGAACTCTTCATCGCCGCCGACGGCGTGGAGTTGACGTATGCCGAGGTCGGCGCGCGCGTGGATGCGCTGGCGCGCGGGCTCACGGCGCTGGGCCTGGCACCCGGCGACCGGGTCGCGCTGTGGATGTCCAACATCTGGGAGTGGGTGGTCGCGCAGTTCGCGGTCACGCGCTGCGGCGCGGTGCTGACGCCGCTCAACACGCGGCTGCGCAGCGACGACCTGGCCCATGCGCTACACGACAGCGGCGCGCGTTTCCTCGTCACGCAGGACCACGCGGGCGAGTTCTCCTACCTGGCCACCGTGCGCGGCCTCGTCGAGTCCGGCCGCGTGCCGGCGCTGCAGCAGGTGGTGGTGGCGCGGCCCGCGGCTGGCCTGACGGCGCCCTTCCTGGGCTGGGACGATGTGCTCGCGCACGGCCAGGCCAGTGCCGCCGCGCCGCGGCCCGCGCAGGACCCGCAGCAGCTGGCCTACATCCTCTACACCTCGGGCACGACCTCGCTGCCCAAGGGTGTGATGCTCTCGCACGCCAACCTCAACAACGCCTTCCGCACGCGCCGCCGGCTGCAGCGCGGCGACTTCAACTTCCTGGTGTTTCCGCTGTTCGCGATCACGGGCTGCCACAACGCCGTGCTGGGCGCGCTGCTGGTCGGCGCGGGCCTGGTGCTGCAGCAGCGCTTCGACGCCGAGGAGGCCATCGAACTGATCGAACGCTACCGCTGCAAGGCGCTCGGTGCCATCGTGTCGGTGCTGCCCGCGCTGCTGCAGGCGATGAACTTCCGCGCGGACCGCGTGGCCTCGCTGGAGCACCTCAACGTGTTCCCGCGCCGGCCCCAGCATGTGCCGCTGTTCCAGGCGCTCGGTGTGCAGAGCGTGAGCGCCGGCTACGGCATGACCGAGACGGCGGGCCCGCTGAGCTTCACCGAGGACATGACGGACGCCGGCCTGCGCACCGAAGGCACGCCCTGGCCCGGCACCGCGCTGCGCATCGTCGACGACGCCGGTCAGGACCTGCCGGACGGCAGCGAGGGCCAGATCCTCGCGCGCAGTCCGCAGGTCATGCTGGGCTACTTCAACCAGCCCGAGGCCACGGCCCAGGCCATCGATGTCGACGGCTGGCTGCACACGGGCGACGTGGGCCGGCGCGATGCCGAGGGCCGCATCACCTGGGTGGGTCGGCGCAGCGATGTCTACAAGAGCTCGGGCTTCAACGTGGCCTCGGCCGAGGTCGAGGCCTTCCTGGGCCAGCACCCGGCCGTGGCCGAGGTGGCCGTGATCGGAGTGCCCGATGCCGACAAGGGCGAGGTGGGCGCGGCCTTCGTGGTCGCCCAGCCGGGGCAGGGCATCGACCTGGCCGGCCTGCGCGCCTTCTGCCAGGGCCAGATCGCCGGCTACAAGACACCGGGGCATGTGGTCGTGCTGCCGGCCTTCCCCAAGACCACGAGCGGCAAGGTGCGCAAGCTCGAACTGCGCGCCACCCACTTCGGCCATTTGCTTTCCGCCTGACCATGGACACCGAACTGATCGCCGCAGTGCACGCGCGCCGCGCCGCCGTGCTGGCCCAGACGCCTGAAGACAAGATCGCGCGCCTGCGCGCCGAGGGCAAGCTGCCCGTGCGCGAGCGGCTGGAGGTGCTGCTGGATACCGGCTCCTTCCGCGAGATCGGCTTGCTGGCACGCAGCCAACTGCCCGAACTGCGCGAGCGCACGCCGGCCGACGGCCTGGTCTGCGGCAGCGGCAGCATCGCCGGCCGGCCGGTCTATGTAATCGCCGACGACCCGCTGGTGCTGGCCGGCACGCGTGGCCGCGTGGCCGAGGCCAAGACCGCGCGTGTGCGGGCACTCGCGCTGGCCGAGCGCGCGCCGCTCATCGTGCTCAGCGAGGCCGGCGCCGCGCGGCTGCAGGAAACCCGCGGCGCGCTGGCCGCCGGCCTGGGCGGGGGCTTCGCGCAGCATGTGCGCCTGAGCGGCCGCGTGCCGCTGGTGGCCGTGATGCTGGGCGCGGGCTTCGGTGGGCCCTCGTTCCAGGCTTCCATCTCGGATGTGACCTTCCAGGTGCGCGGCACGGGCTTCATCGGCATGTCCGGCCCCAAGGTGGTCAAGGTCGGCATCGGCCAGGAGGTCACGGCCGAGCAGATCGGCGGTGTGCAGATGTCGGCCGAAACCACGGGCCAGGCCCATGTGGTCGGCGAGGGCGATGCCGAGACGCTGCGCGCCGTGCGCCGCTACCTGTCCTACTTCCCGGCGCACAGCGACGAGCTGCCGCCGCGCGTGCCGGCCCGGCCCGCGCCCTGTGAAACGCCCGAGGGCGCGGCCGCGCTCGCCGCGCTGGTGCCCGAGAACCAGCGCCGTGCTTATAGCGCGCACCGGCTGCTGGAGCTCGTCGCCGACGAGGGCAGCCTGTTCGAGCTGTCGGCCGCCTATGGCCGCAGCATGGTCACGGCGCTGGGTCGGCTGGGCGGCCAGGTGGTGGGCTTCGTCGCGAACAACCCGGCCCAGGGCGCCGGCGCGCTGACCGAAAAGACGGCCAACAAGCAGCGCCGCTTCATCGACCTGTGCGACGCGTACCACATCCCGCTGGTGTTCTTCACCGACACGCCCGGCTTCCTGGTCGGCCCAGAGATCGAGAAGCAGCGCATGGTCAGCCTGTGCGGCCGGCTGATGAACAGCCTGCTGTCGGCCAGCGTGCCCAAGCTCACCATCGTGCTGCGCAAGGCGGTCGGCATGGCCTACCTGGCCATGTGCGGCCGTTCGGCCAACCCGGCGCTGATCGCGGCCTGGCCCACGGCCTTCTTCGACGTGATGGGCCCGGAGGCCGGCGTGATGCTGCTGCACGACAAGGAGATCGCGGCCGCGCCCGACCCGGCCGCGCGCAAGCAGGAGATCCTCGCGGCGCTGGCCGCGCAGGCGGCGGCCACGGAAGCCGCAGCGCTGGGTCTCATCGACGACGTGATCACGCCCGGCGAGACGCGCCAGCGGCTGCTGGAGACGCTGGCGCGCGCGGCCGGCGGCGAGCGGCCGGGCTTTCGGCACCGCATCGACCCCTAGCACCAGCGAGTGCACACCATGGCCGAAGCCTCCGTTGCCACACCGCACCAAACCTAGCTGGCCCGCAAGCGCTTTCTGCTGGTGTTCGCGCTGGTGGCCTCGCTCACACCCGGACTGACCTGCAGAACATCGTGGGTCGTGAGTTCGATGTGCTGCAGAGCATGCCGCGTGAGTTCATTCCGACGCCGCTCGAACCCGCTGCGCTGGAGTCTTGGTTGCAGCGCGCAGAAGCAGCCAATCCTGTTCTTGCCACCCGCCGCCAGGCGGTCTCGGTAGCAGAAGCGGAGGTTGCGCGGGCGCGCGCAGGTCACCAGCAACTCGTCGCCGAAATAGCTGCGCAATTGCGCCAATGAGCCGCTGGCGGCCGACTGACCGATGTGCAGGCGCTCGGCCGCACGCGTCACATTTTTCTCTTCAAGTAAGGCGTCCAGAACCACCAATAAATTCAAGTTGAAGCCGTCGAAGCGCATGAGTCCACGTCTCGTACATATTGCCAATGGCGATGAAGACCATCGCCTCAAACTGCTTTCGGATAGGCCGGTTCGCCGATAGGCCGGTGCGCAAGACCGGCAGCAAACGTGCCAACGACTGGCGGTTTGGCGATCCAGCCGTCTGATGTCATTGAGAAGCGGAGAGGTGCATTCGAACGAAGTGCTTTCTGCCCGGTGACATCGCTCGGCATAGCACTAACTGTCAGGGCTGGCACCGGCGCCTCTTTGCCTGCAGCGAGGTCGTCGAGCAGATTCGCCCAAGCCTGGACCATCTCGCGGCGCTGAGCGAGGAAGGTAGTGCGGTCGTAGCTTCCTGCGAGTTCTTCTTCGGAGACATGGGCCAGGTGTCGTTCGATCACCTCTTTGTCCCAGCCAAGACATTCGCGGATGAGGGTGCGCGCGGTCGCTCGGAATCCGTGGCCTGTGATCTGCTCCTTGGTGTCGTAGCCCAAGGTGCGAAGCGCGCTGTTGATAGTGTTCTCGCTCATGAACCGAGTCTTGTCACTGCGTCGCGCCATACTTCGGAACACGGGACCTTCAGGCCCGGTCAGAGCATGGAGCTCCGTCAGAATGGCAACCGCTTGCGTGGGCAGCGGGACGACATGAGCAGGGGTCCTGCTATCGCGCTTCTGCCATTCGCGCATCTTCATGTTCTCGGGTGGGCAGCGCCACACCCCTTCGCTCAAAGAGATGTCTTTCCAATCTGCCAAACGGATCTGCCCCGGCCGCTGGAAGACCATTGGCATGATGCGTAGTGCAGCTTTCGTCACATACAGCCCACTGTACGCCTGGATGTCTCGAAGCAGTTGACCTAGCTGCTTCGGATCAGTGATAGCTGCGTAGTGGCGGGTACGTGGAGGAGGCAGGCCGGCGGTCCTTGGGTTGACGAAGTTCTTCGCCGCTTCCAGTACCCCTAGGTCAACTGCGAACTGGAAGATGTCCACAGCGTGTCCGCGAACCCGTTGTGCAGTATCCAGGTGACCCTTATCCCTGATTCTGTGCAAGCACCTGACCAACAACGTTGACGGTATCTCGGAGATTGGCAGATTGCCCAGCCAAGGAAACAGGTGCTTTTCCAACTGGACCAGGACCTTGTCTGCGTGGCGGACCGACCAGATCCGGTCTCTTCCTGCTTGAGCATGCCACGCCCGCGCGAGTGGTTCGAAGGTGGTAAGTTTGGACGCCCTGGAGAGCTCCTGTGCCTTCAAGCGTTCGAGCTTGGGATCGAGGCCACCAGCACGGCGCTCGATTTCAATCAGCGCGGCCTTACGCGCAGAGGCCAGTGACACCGAGGGGTAGGTACCAAGGCTAAGCTTGACTGCCCTTCCGTTTTGCTTGTAGCGGTAGACCCATGCTTTGCCGGTTGGCCGAACCCTTAAGAACAGGCCATCACCATCCGCAAGCAGGTAGTCGTTGCCGTTCGATACGGCTCTGCGAATGTGAAGATCGGTCAGCAATCCCATGGGGTCCCCAAGCACAAGGGTGCTTAAAAAAGCATCATTCTGGGGACCTTTTGGGGGACCCGCAAGGGTGGAATTGGGTGAAACTGTAAGACGCTCAATGAACCACGATTTTCGCTCAAGCCATTGAATCTGAAAGGTTTTTGAGGCCTCGTGGGACGGCATGAAACTCTTGAGTGGTGCCCCGAACCGGGATCGAACCGGTACGCCCCCTCGCGGGGAAGCGGCGGATTTTAAGTCCGCTGTGTCTGCCAGTTTCACCATCGGGGCAGCATGCCTGCCGATACGAAACAGCCCCTGGAGCGCTGGGCTGCAGGGGCTGCCGGTTCTTGCAAGATCTCTGGAGGCGCGACCCGGAGTCGAACCGGGCTAGACGGATTTGCAATCCGTTGCATAACCGCTTTGCTATCGCGCCAAAAGCCCACGATTCTATACCAAGTGATTGGCGCGTTTTTGCGCGTGGTAGCGCCCCGTGCCGCGGGCCAGCACGCGGTCGCTGGCCAGCACGCTGCCCGGCGCATGCTCGGCCTGGCCCTGGGTGCGCGCGTACAGCGGCGCGAAATCGATGCGGGCCAGCTCCAGCAGTTGCTCCAGGTCGTCGATCACGAAATAGCTCTCCTGGAAATCGTCGATGCGGTAGCGCGTGCGCATCACGCGCTCGAGCTCGAATCCGATGCGGTTGGGCGAAGGGTCGTCGAGCGCGAACACGGTCTCGGTGTAGGACGAGGCGATGCCGGCGCCGTAGATGCGCAGGCCGTCCGGCTGCTGCACCAGGCCGAATTCCACCGTGTACCAGTACACGCGGGCAAGCTTGTCCAGCACGCCCAGCTTCTGCGCGCGCAGGCCGCCCACGCCATAGGCCTGGATGTAGTCGGCAATCGCCGGGTTCATGAGCATCGGCACGTGGCCGAACACGTCGTGGAACACGTCGGGCTCTTCCAGGTAGTCGAGCTCGTGCGGCTTGCGGATGAAGTGGCCGGCCGGAAAGCGGCGGTTCGCCAGGTGCTCGAAGAACACCTCGTCGGGCACCAGGCCAGGCACGGCCACCACCTGCCAGCCCGTGCGGGCCAGCAGGATCTCGGAGAGCTGCTCGAAGTCGGGGATCTGCTCGGGGCCGATGGGCAGATCGCGCATGCCCTGCACGAAGGCATCGCAGGCGCGGCCGGGCAGCAGGCGGCTCTGGCGCTCGAACAGCGTCTTCCAGACGGCATGCTCCTCGGCCGTGTACTGCGACCAGCCCTGGTCGATGGTCCAGTCCGCGCGTGCGGGCCGGCCGGCATCGCCGGCGGCCAGGCCGTGCCGGGCCGGGGTTTCCTGTTGTTGTTCGCTGCGCTGTCGTTGCATGCCGTCCTCCAGGGCCGCCACCGCGGCCGTGCAGGCCATTGCACCGCGCCGCGCCTGGCCATGCAAGAGGGCGCGGCCCCCTCGGTGCACACAACGCCGATATCCTGCGCGCGACAGTGTCGGCAGCGCAATGACGCAAGAATCCTGCAACGCCACCGCTATCCTTCGCCGCCATGCCGACCCTCTACCACTGCGTGAGCGCACGTTCGTTCCGGCCCTTGTGGACGCTCGAAGAACTGCAGGTGCCCTACACGCTCAAGATGCTGCCGTTCCCGCCGCGCGCGCTGCAGCGCAGCTACCTGGACATCAACGTGCTGGGCACGGTGCCTTTCCTGGAAGACGGCGACCAGACCATGACCGAGTCCGCCGCCATGTGCCAGTACCTCGCCGAGACGCAGGACCCGGACAACCGCCTGGGCCTGTGGGTGGGGCGCGGCGAGCGCGACCATGCCCACTACCTGAACTGGCTGCACCACGGCGAGGCCACGCTGACCTTTCCGCAGACCCTGGTGCTGCGCTATGGCCGCTTCGAGCCGCCGGAGCGGCGCCAGCCCCAGGTCGCCGACGACTACGGCCGCTGGTTCCTGGCGCGGCTGCGTGCCATCGCGGCGCGGCTGGAGCACCAGTCCTTCCTGGCGGCCGACCGCTTCACGGCCGCCGACATCTCGGTCGGTTATGCGCTGATGCTGGGCGAACTCGTCGGCTTGTCTGCGCAATACCCGGCCAGTGTGCAGGCGTACTGGGCGCGGCTGCGCGAGCGCCCCGGCCATGCGCGGGCCCTGGCCGCACAAGAGCAGGCCGCGCAGCAACAGGGTGTGGCCGCGGCACCGGCCACGGTCTGAGCTTCAACGCCCGGCCGGCGCGTCCAGCGCGAAGGCCGGCGGCTGCCGGCCATCGGTGTCGGTGAAGCCGTAGCGCTGCGCCAGCTCGGCCACCAGCAGCACCTGGCCGCTCCAGTCCAGCACCTGCGGATCGGCCGCCAGCGCGGCCACGGCGCGGCCCAGGTAGCGCGGCGATTCGGTCCGCGCCAGCTCCGGGCGCTCGGTCCAGTGGTCCTCGTCGGTGCGGTGGCCCTGCAGCACGAACTCGGTGCGCATCCAGCCCGGCGACAGCGCGATGGACGCCACGCCGTGCGGCCGCAATTCCTCGGCCATGCCGAAGGCCAGTCGCGTCATGGCGGCCTTGGCCAGGTCGTAGTAGAGGTTGCCGCGCAGGTAGTGGCCGCGGTCGTGGAAGGTGGTGGTGACGATCAGCCCGCGGCCCTGCGCGACCATGGCCGGCGCGGCCTGGCGGCTGGCCAGCAGGTGGTGGCGCACGCCGTGCTGCAGCATGCTGTCCCAGTGCGCGGTGGGGTGCTGCCAGAACGGCGCGTCGAACACGCCGTCGAAGCTCTGGTGCCCGCCCCAGGCGTTGTTGACCAACAGGTCGATGCGTCCGTGCTCGCGCAGCACACGTTCGAACAGGGCTTGCACCTGGGCCTCGTCGCCGTGGTCGCAGGCGATGGCGATGCCGCGGCCACCCGCGGCGGTGACGGTCTCGGCCGTGCTGTCGATGTCGCCTGGCAGTTGCGCCTGGCCCGACAGGGCGAGGATGCCGTCGTACCCCGGTGCGGCCTGCGTGCGCGTGCTGCGGCCGGTCACGACCACGGTGGCGCCGGCGGCGCCGAGTTCGCGTGCGATGCCGCGGCCTGCGCCACGGCTGGCACCGGTCACGACGGCGATGCAGTCGGCCAGTGGTTGGGGGTCTTCGGACATGGCAAGGCTCCGGGGCGCGGGTCGTTCACGCCATGGTCCCACAGGCGGTGGGCACGTGCAGCCGCGCCAGCCAATGCCGAGCGGCACGGTCGAGTTGCGTGGTCGGGCCGCTGCTGAGCAGGCTGAGCTCGCCGAGCCGCGCGCGCCGCGCCAGCCCCTCCGGGCCGAGCCGGCGCACGGTCTGCCGCGCCACGGCCTCGCCCGTGGCCACGAGCCGCACCCAGGGGCCGACCAGCGACTGCAGCAGCGGCGCGACCAGCACATAGTGCGTGCAGCCCAGCACCAGGGTGTCGATCTCTCCGGCGGCGGTGCCGAAGGGGCCCATCCGGGCCAGGTAGCGCGCGGCCAGCGGCTGCACCGCATCGGGTTCGTCGTCGCGGTACACCGATGCGTCGATGGCCGCGGCCAGGCCGTCGCAGGGCTGCACCACGCAGTCCACGTCGCTGGCCACGGCGGCCTGCAAGGCGGCAAACCGGGCGCTGGCCAACGTGCCGCGCGTGGCGATCACGCCGATGCGGCGTGTGCGGCTGGCGGCCACGGCGGGCTTCAATGCGGGCTCCACGCCGACGATGGGCAGCAGGGGCCACTCGGCGCGCACGGCCTCGGCCGCAGCGGCGGTGGCCGTGTTGCAGGCGATCACGAGCGCCTTGATGCCGCGCGCATGCAGCGCCGCGGTGACGGCATGCGTGCGCTGCTGCACGAAGCCGGCATCGCGCTCGCCGTACGGCGCGAAGCCGCTGTCGTCGGCGTAGACGAAGTCCTCGTGCGGCAGCGCCGCGTGCAGCGCGCGCAGCACCGACAGGCCGCCCGTGCCGCTGTCGAACACGCCGATGGGCCGGGGGTCGCCCACCGGCGTGGAGGACATGGCCCCCACGCTCCCCGCTGCGCGAGGTTCGCTGCCCCCCGAGGGGGCGCTCGCCGCCTTGGGGCGGCCCGGCGGCGGCTCGGTGGCCCCCACGCTCCCCGCCGCGCGAGGTTCGCTGCCCCCGAAGGGGGCGCGAGCTTGCTTGGGGCGGCCCGGCGCGGCGCTCTCCATCAGGCGCTGGCCAGCTCGATGCCCTTGAACTCGCCGCTGGCGATGCGCTTTTGCCACTCGGCCGGGCCGGTGATGTGCGCGCTGGTGCCGCCGGCGTCCACCGCCACGGTGACGGGCATGTCGACCACGTCGAACTCGTAGATGGCTTCCATGCCCAGGTCTTCGAAGCCCACCACCTTGGCGGTCTTGATGGCCTTGCTGACCAGGTAGGCGGCGCCGCCCACGGCCATGAGGTAGGCGCTCTGGTGCTTCTTGATCGCCTCGATGGCGACCGGGCCGCGCTCGGACTTGCCGATCATCGAGATCAGGCCGGTCTCGGCCAGCATCATCTCGGTGAAGCCGTCCATGCGCGTGGCGGTGGTGGGGCCGGCAGGGCCCACGGCTTCGTCGCGCACCGGGTCTACCGGGCCCACGTAGTAGATGACGCGGTTGGTGAAGTCCACCGGCAGCTTCTCGCCCTTGGCCAGCATGTCCTTGATGCGCTTGTGCGCCGCGTCGCGGCCGGTCAGCATCTTGCCGTTCAGCAGCAGCGTGTCGCCAGGCTTCCAGCTGGCGACTTCCGCCTTGGTCAGCGTGTTGAGGTCCACCTTCTTGCTCTTGTTGTAGTCGGGTGACCAGTTCACCTGCGGCCACAGGTCCAGCGACGGCGGATCGAGGTACACCGGGCCCGAGCCGTCCAGCACGAAGTGTGCATGCCGCGTGGCCGCGCAGTTCGGGATCATGGCCACGGGCTTGCTGGCCGCGTGCGTGGGGTACATCTTGATCTTGACGTCCAGCACCGTGGTGAGGCCACCCAGGCCCTGCGCACCGATGCCCAGCGCGTTGACCTTCTCGTACAGCTCGATGCGCAGCGCCTCGACCTTGCTGAGTTCGGCGCCGCTGGCCTTCTTGGCCTGCAGCTCGTACATGTCCAGGTCGTCCATCAGGCTTTCCTTGGCCATCAGCACCGACTTCTCGGCCGTGCCACCGATGCCGATGCCCAGCATGCCGGGCGGGCACCAGCCCGCGCCCATGGTCGGCACGGTCTTGAGCACCCAGTCGACGATGGAGTCGCCCGGGTTCAGCATGGCCATCTTGCTCTTGTTCTCGCTGCCGCCGCCCTTGGCCGCGACCGTGATGTCCACGGTGTTGCCGGGCACCAGCTCGGTGAAGACCACGGCCGGCGTGTTGTCCTTGGTGTTCTTGCGGTCGAAGTGCGGGTCTGCCACCACGCTGGCGCGCAGCGTGTTGTCGGGATGGTTGTAGCCGCGGCGCACGCCTTCGTTGATGGCGTCGTCCAGGCTGCCCGTGAAGCCTTCCCAGCGCACGTCCATGCCGACCTTGAGGAACACGTTGACGATGCCGGTGTCCTGGCAGATCGGGCGCTGGCCGGTGGCGCTCATCTTGCTGTTGGTCAGGATCTGGGCGATGGCGTCCTTGGCCGCGGGGCTCTGCTCGCGGGCGTAGGCGCGCGCCAGGTGGGCGATGTAGTCGGTGGGGTGGTAGTAGCTGATGTACTGCAGGGCAGCGGCGATCGATTCGATCAGGTCCGCCTGCCGAATCGTCGCAGAGGGGGTGGTGGTCATGTCGTGGGGAGATCGTTGTAGGAGGCGGGCCGAATTATCCCCAACCCGTCAGCCCGGTTCCGGCGCGGGGTCGAATGCGAAACCCACCCCGTAGACCGAGCGGATCCACTCCCGGCCGGGGCCGGCCGCGGCCAGCTTGCGGCGCAGGTTCTTGATGTGGCTGTCCACCGCGCGCTCGTTCACGTCCTGCGTGTCCTCGTAGGCCAGGTCCAGCAGCTGCGCGCGCGAGAACAGCCGGCCGGGCTGGCGCGCCAGCGCCTGCAGCAGGCGGAACTCGCGCCGGGTCAGCGTCAGCGGCTGGCCGAGCAGGCTGGCCGACCAGCCGTGCGCGTCCAGCGCCAGCGCCGGCTGGCCGGCCGGGCTCCCGGCGCTCCCGGCGGTTCCGGCACTGGTGCGGGCACGCCGCAGCACCGCCTTCACGCGCGCCACCACCTCGCGCGGCGAGAAGGGCTTGCAGATTTAGTCGTCCGCGCCAAGCTCCAGGCCCAGCAGCCGGTCCAGCTCTTCCACACGCGCGGTGAGCAGGATCACGGGGTGGGTGGTGCCGGGCTGCAGCTGGCGCAGGATGGACAGCCCGTCCAGCCCCGGCAGCATGATGTCCAGCAGCGTGAGGTCGGGCGGGTCGGCCAGCAGGCGCGCCAGCGCCGCGCGTCCGTCGGCGATGTGCTCGGCCTGCCAGCCGGCATGGCGCAGGTAGTCCAGCAGCACCGAGGCGATGTCGAGTTCGTCTTCGACGACGAGGATGCGTGTCACAGCGGGTCCAGCAGGGGCAGGCGCAGCACGATGGCCAGCCCGCCCAGGGCGGAGTCTTCGGCGGCGATGCGGCCGCCATGGGCCAGCACGAGGTTGCGGCAGATCGCCAGGCCCAGGCCGGAGCCGCCATGGGCGCGGTTGCGCGAGGCCTCGCCGCGGTACAGGCGTTCGAACAGGCGTTCGCGTTCGGCCGGCGCCACGCCCGGCGGGCTGTCGTCGAAGCGCAATTCCAGCCAGCGGCGGCCCGCGTCGTGCACGACGGCGTGGCGCACCTGCAGCTGCCCGCCGGCGTCGGTGTAGCGCAGGCTGTTCTCCAGCAGGTTCAGGAACACCTGGTGCAGCTGGCGCGGGTCGGCCGACACCGTGGGCTGGGCTTCGGCGCGCGCGGCGGCCAGCAGGGCCGTGGCCTCGATGGACAGCCCGGCCTGCGCGAAGCGCTCCTGCATGCTCGCCAGCGCCTCGGCCAGCAGCGCCAGTGGATGGGCTGGCACATGGCCCAGGCGCAGTCCCGCGCGGGGCGTCTCCAGGCTGGTGCGCAGGTCGTCGACGAGCTGGATCAGCCGCATGACCTGGCGGTGCAGCCGCAGCGCGGCCTTGTCGTCGAACTGGCGGATGCCGTCCTGCAGCGCCTCGATCTCCGCGCGCATGGCGGCCAGCGGCGTGCGCAGCTCGTGCGCCACGTCGGCCAGCCAGTCGCGGCGCGAGCCGTCGGCCTGCTCCAGGCGCTGCACCATGTCGTTGAAGGTCGTGGCCAGGCGCGCCAGCTCGGCCTCGCCGGCCACCGGAACGCGGGCCGACAGCTCGCCCTGGGCCACGGCGCGCGCGCCCTCGGCCAGCGCGTGCACGGGCGCCAGCCAGCGCCGCGTGAGCCACCATGAGAGCAGCAGCGCGAGCGCCAGCCCGGCCAGGCCCGTGGCCGCCATGAAGCCCAGGTGGCGGCGCAGAAGCGCCCGGTCGGCCGCGCTGTCCTGCACGCGGGCCGGTGCCAGCACCAGCGTGCCGACCGCGGCACCGTCCAGCAGCACCGGCCGCAGGGCGGCGTCGGCCGCGCGGGTGTCGATGCCAGCGACGGAGCGGCCCTGGGCGTCGCGCAGGCCGAGCCGCCGGTCCGGGCTGTCGGGCGGCGCGTCCTCGGGGTGGCCGCGGGGCGGGCGGCCCGGTGGCGGGCGGTCGCCGCCGAAGTCGGGCCGGGCGGCATCCGGCGGCCACGGCGGTGGCTCGCCGCGCCGCGGCATGCCGCCGAACGCGGGCCAACGCAGCTCCTGCCACAGCTCTGGCCGGGCCTGCAGGGCAGCCCAGCCGCCGTTCTGCCGGTAGTGCTGCGCCAGCCGCTGCGCCAGGCCGTCCATGCGGGCCAGCTCGATCTCGGCGACGTACGGCCCCAGGCCCTGCTGCAGTCCGATGCGCGAGAACGCGGCGAAGGCCAGCAGCAGCACGGCCAGCAGCACGGTCAGTGCAGCGAAGACCTTGGCGTGCAGCGTCAGGCGGGGCATGGCGGAGTGGTCAGGGCGGCTGCGGGCGGTCGGGTCGGCGGTGGGGCGATCAGCCCAGGCGGGCCCCTGGGCGAGCGCGCCGCGCGCCGCGCATTGTGCGGCAGGCAGCCCGCTTCACGAGGCGATGGAGATGGTGATGGCGGCCGTGTAGCCGTCGGTGGTGTTGCCGGTCATCGTGGTCATCTCCAGGTCGTAGCCGTCGCTGAAGATGTTGTCGGTGGCCAGGCTGATGCTGTTGAAGTTGCGGATGCTGGCGCTGTACAGGCTGCTGCTGTTGTAGATGGTGCCCATGGTGGCCGAGGGGAACGCCAGCTGCGTGGTGCGCAGCTTGTTGGCCGCCGCGGTGGCCGTGGCCAGGCTGCGGTACACCTCCAGGTGCATGTGCGGCACGCGGCCCGCATAGCAGCCCGGCACGATGGTGGTGAAGCGCACCGTGCCGTTGGCATCGGTGGCCTGCACGCCGCGCAGCTGGTTGTCGTCGACGCTCTGGGTGGTGTAGACCGAGTAATTGCCGTCGGCCGTGCAATGCCACAGGTAGATGGCGTAGCCCTCCAGTGCCGCGCAGTTCCGCGTGGTGCTGGTCAACGTGATCTCCACCGTCAGCGGCACGCCCAGGGCCCGGGCCGTGGAGCCGATGCTGGTGCGGATGTCCGAGCGCACGATGCCCGCGAGCCCCAGCACGTTGTAGTTGCGGCTGCTGGCCGTGCTGCCGTCGGCGGGGTAGGGGCCTGCGGTTTCCTCTGGCACGACCGCGCAGCTGGCACTGGTCTCGGTGGTGGTGCCGGTGGAGGTGCTGCCGCCCGTGGTCGTGGTGGTGGTCGTGGTGCCCGTGGCCGTGGTGGCGTCCTCGCCACCGCCGCAGCCCAGCAGGCCGAGGCTGCCGAGCGCGCCGAAGGCGCCCAGGGTTTCCAGGGTGTGGCGGCGGCTGAAGGCGCGCGGCGGCGCGGGCCGCAGGTCGGTGGTGGGCATGGGCGTTCTCCGTGGTGGTGGCTGGACACGGCGACTGTGCCGGCCAATCGAGGAGAAACCGTGTGCACGCCGGGCGGGGCCGGCGTCCCTCTTCAGCGGGCTGCGCGGCGACGCTGGGCCGGTGGACGCGGCCGCCCGCCACTGCGCGCGCCGCCTTGCACTTCGGTCTCGATCGCGTAGGTCCGCAGCACCTCGCGGATGGCCTCCAGCAGTGCGCTGGCGGCCGGCGACAGGGTGCGGTCGGTGCGGCGGCAGGTGCCGACCACGCGCGACAGCGTGGGCTGCACCAGCGGCCTGGACACCACCTTGGGATGGCCGGCGACGGGCAGGCCGATCATCGGCAGCACCGAGATGCCGAAGCCGGCCTCGACCATGCCCCAGACCGTGGCGAGGTGGGAGGCCGGCGTGTTGCGCCGCGGTTGCACCGACTGGCGTGCCAGCTCGTCGGAGATCACGCGCTCGCTGCCGCTGGTGGTCGACAGCGTGACCAGCGACTCGCCGCTCAGGTCGCTCCAGCGGACCTGCTCCAGCGCAGCGAACGGGTGCGCGCGCGGGCACACCACGTACAGCGGGTCTTCTCGCAGCGCCTCGAACGCCAGGCCCGGCTCCAGTTCGCGCGGCGCGATGGTCAGGCCGAAGTCGACGTCGCGCGCGCGCACCGACGCCAGCACCTGCTGCGCCACGTCGTCCCGCACCACCACCTCGACCTGCGGGTGGCGGCGGCTGCAGGCCTGGATCGCCAGCGGCATGACGCGCCCCGCCAGCGAGGACACGCAGGACACCACCACGCGCCCGCGGCGCGACTGCGCCACGTCGCCAACCTCCTGCACGAGGTTGTCGAAATCGCCGACCACGCGCGCCGCGCCGGCCACGAAGGCGACGCCCAGTTCCGTCGGCGTGACCGAGCGCGAGGTGCGGTCGAACAGCGTCACGCCCAGCTGGTGCTCCAGCTCGGAGATCGCCAGCGACAACGCCGGCGGCGACATGTGCAGCGCCTGCGCCGCCCGGCGAAAGCTCCCCTCGCGCCCCAGGCTCACCGCGGCGCGCAGGTGGCGCAGGGTCACATGCATATGATTTCCAGAACGATCGATGAGAACATTAAACTTGTTTGAATGATAGGCGGCGCCTACGCTCGTGTCCATGGACCACCACCAATGGAAGAGACAGGCCAGATGACCGTGCTGAACATTGCCGCCGATGCGCGCCGCACCATGGACACGCTGCAAGCCGGGGAGATCGCGATCTTCCCCGTGGACGTGGGCTACACCGTCGCCGGCGGCTCGCAGGCGGCGCTCCAGAAGATCTTCGACACCAAGGGCCGCGCCGCCACCAAGCTCAACGCCATGGTGGGCGACATGGCGATCCACCGCAGCCTGCACGTGCTGGACGGCCGGGCGCGGGAGATGGTGGCGGCCATCACCGAGGACTACGACCTGCCGCTCGGCGTGATCGCGCCCTTCGTGCAAGACCACCCGCTGGTGCAGCGGCTCGACCCGGCCTCGCTCGTGGGCAGCTCGCGCGACGGCACCATCGCCATGCTGGTCAACGCGGGGCCCTTCCATGCCGCGCTGTGCCGCCTGAGCCTGGCCGAGTCGTTCCCGGTCTTCGGCTCCTCGGCCAACCTCACCAACACCGGCACCAAATTCCGCGTGGAAGACATTCCGGTGGAGATCAAGTCGATCGCCGGCAGCATCGTCGACTACGGCCTGCGCAAGTACCACCGCTACCAGCGCTCCGCCACGCTCATCAACTTCCAGACCCTGCAGGTCGTGCGCGTGGGCTCCTGCTACGAGCTGATCGCCGACGTGCTGCGGCGCCATTTCCAGGTCGAACTGCCGCCTGCCGACTGAGCCGGCGGACGGCACCCGCCAACCGGGCCTGCGCCAGCGCAGGCATCGACAACCAGAGAAGGAAACAAGCCATGAAGACATTGCGCCTCTTGCTGGGCAGCCTGGCCTTGGCCGGTGCCGCCGTGGGTGCCCAGGCCCAGAACATCACGATCCGCTTCCCGGTGGAGTACGCGGCCGAGATCACCCAGGGCCAGGCCAACCTGGACTTCGCCAGGCGCATCGAGGCCAGCTCGCAGGGCCGCATCAAGGTGCGCTACTCGCCCAACGGCGCCACCTTCAAGGGCAACGAGCTGGTGCAGGCGCTCACGCGCGGCGACGCCGAGATGACGACGCTGGTCTCGGCCTACTGGACCAGCATCTCGCCCCAGGTGCAGCTGTTCGACCTGCCCTATGCCTTCCCGGACCAGGCCACCTTCGCGCGGGTCACGGCCGACAAGGCCTTCGTGTCCAAGGTCTACGCCGCGGTCGAGTCCAAGGGCGTCAAGGTGCTGGGCCTGCTGCCCAACACCTACATCGTGCCGGGCACGCGCAGCAAGCAGCTGCTCGAACCCAGGGACTTCGCCGGCATGAAGCTGCGCGGCCTGGGCAAGATCAACTCGGCCACGCTCAAGGCGCTGGGCGCCAATGCCGTGTCGATCAACGTGACCGAGGTGCCGGCCGCGCTGCAGCAGGGCCTGGTCGACGGCACGCAGACGCTGATGGACGCCTACGTGCAGTACAAGCTGTCCGACTACATCAAGTTCATCACCGACGCGCGCTACCAGTTCATCTACTACCCCTGGACCGTCAACGCCAAGTGGTGGAACGCCCTGAAGCCCGAGGACCAGCGGCTGGTCCAGGCCGCGGTGGACGAGGCCATCGCCGCCAACGCGCCAGTGGTCACCAAGGCCATCGCGCAGGCCGAGACCGAGCTCAAGTCCAAGGGCGTCAGCATCGTCAAGCTCAGCGCCGCGCAGGAGGCCGCGCTGCAGAAGGCCACGGCCGAGGTCTGGAAGCAGGCCGAGGGCGACATCGGCAAGGCGCTGATCGACGAGTTCCGCGCGCTGGCGGCCGCGAAGTAAGAGGCCTGCATGTCTTCGGAACCGCAAGTGCAGGCGCCTGTGGCGGGGCCCGAGGCGGCGCTGATCCGCTTCGAGCAGGCGGTGGCCGCGCTGGGCCTGCTGCTGATGCTGGGCCAGGTGTGCCTCGAAATCGTGCTGCGCAACTTCTTCAACACCTCGTTCCTGTGGTCCGAGGAGGTAGCGCGCTACCTGATGATCTGGTCGGTGTACTTCGGCGCCGCCGCGGCGGTGGGCACGGGCAGCCACCTGCGCATCGACATGCTGATCGACCATGTGCCCGCCGGCGTACGGCGCGTGCTCGACACCGTCGCGCAGCTGTGGGTGCTGGCCTTCAGCGTGGGCATCGCCTATGCCGGCTGGACGGTGGCGCGCGAGAGCTTCGCGATGGGCATGGTCTCGGCCGACTCCAACCTGCCGCTGCAGCTGGGCTGGGTGCAGCTGGTCATCCCGCTGACCTTCGCGCTGTCCAGCCTGCACGCGGCCTGGCGCTGCTGGCTGCTGCTGGCCGGCCGCAGCGCGCCGCGCAGCGCCCTGGTGGAGGGCTGAGACATGGCATTCGGATTCCTGCTGCTGGCCCTGCTGGCGGTGTTGCTGGCTGGGGTGCCCATCGCCTATGCGATCGGCGGCCTGGCCATGGTCGGCAACCAATGGTTCGGCGCGACCTCGTTCGCGCGGCTGGCCGAGACGCAGTTCTCCAGCATCAACAGCTTCGTGGTGATGGCGATCCCGTTCTTCATCCTGGCCGGCAACATCATGCTCAAGGGCCAGATGGCGCGCAGCCTGTTCGACTTCATGAGCGCGCTGACGCGCTGGATGACGGGCGGCGTGGCCATCGGCGCCACCGGCGCCTGCGCGCTGTTCGGCTCGCTCACGGGCTCGTCGGCGGCCGCGGCGGCGGCGCTGTCGCCGGTGGTGATCCCGGAGCTGACCCGGCTGGGCTACCCGCGTCCGTTCGCCTGCGGCCTGATGGCCGCGGGCGGCACGCTGGGCATCATGATCCCGCCCTCGGTGGTGTTCGTGGTGTATGGCGCGCTGACCAGCACCTCGGTGGCCGACCTGTTCCTGGCCGGCGTGATCCCCGGCCTGTTCCTGGCGGGCCTGCTCGCGCTGTGCTGCTACGTGCAGGCGCGCCGCCACGGCTACGGCACGCCGCAGCCCTTCGTGGTGCAGGAGGTCTGGCGCACGTTCAAGGCCGCCATCCCCTCGCTGCTGATGCCGGTGATCGTGCTGGGCGGCATCTACTCGGGCCTGTTCACGCCGACCGAGGCGGCCGCCATCAGCGTGGTCTATGCGGTGCTGGCCACGCGCTTCCTGTACCGGACGCTGGCGTTCTCGGACCTGCCGGGCATCTTCGTGGAGTCCGCCCGCAGCGCGGCCGTGGTGCTGATCATCCTGGCGGCGTCCCTGGGCATCGGGCTGCTGGCCTCGTTCCTGGGCGTGGCCGAGGACCTGGCCACCTGGCTGCAGGGCCTGAACCTGTCGGCCTGGCAGTTCCTGCTGGCCGTGAACCTCCTGCTGCTGGTGCTGGGCTGCTTCTTCGACGGCTTCACGTTGCTGGTGCTGCTCACGCCGCTGCTGCTGCCCTCGATCAAGGCGCTGGACATCAACCTGGTCCACTTCTGCATCATCCTCACGGCCAACATCGAGATCGCCTCGATCACGCCGCCGGTGGGCTTCAACCTCTTCGTGATCAGCAGCACCACGCGCGTGCGCATCGCCGAGGTGGCGCGCGGCGTGGTGCCTTTCGTCTTGGCCATGCTGATCGGCCTGTTCATCCTGACCTACGTGCCCGGCCTGAGCCTGGCCCTGCTTTGAAACGACAACCAAGGAGCCCCGAGATGACCGACTACATCAACCGCTTCACGCGCCCGGTGGCCATCGCCGCCGCGGACACCGCGCTGGTGGTGATCGACATGCAGTACGCCAGCGGCTCGCGCCACCATGGCCTGGGCGCGCTGCTGGCCAGCCAGGGCCGGCTGGCCGAGGCGGAGTACCGCTTCTCGCGCATCGAGAACCTCATCATCCCCAACACGCGCAGGCTGCTGGCCGCGTTCCGCGCCGCTGGTGCACCGGTGGTCTACGTCACGGTGGGCGCGCACAAGGCCGACTATTCCGATGCGCCGCCGCACGTGCGCGGCTTCTTTCAGGCCTGCAACAACCACGTGGGCTCCTTCGAGAACGGCATCGTGGAAGGGCTGCGGCCGCTGCCGGGCGACCCGGTGGTGGCCAAGAACACCATGGGCGCCTTCGCCAGCTCCGACCTCGGTGCCGTGTTCGACCGGCTTGGCGTGAGGACCGGTGTCTACGTCGGCGTCTCCACCAACAACTGCGTGGACACGACCGCGCGCGAGGCCGCCGACCGCGGCTATGGCGCGGTGCTGGTGTCCGACGCCACCGGCACCTGCTCGGACCGCATGCAGGAGGTGACGCTGGAGTCCTTCCGCCGGCTGTGGGGCCGCGTGGTGGACACCGAGGAGGCCATGCGCGAACTGGCCGGCGCCACGCGTGCCGCCAAGGCCGCATGAGCGGGCCGCTGCGCAAGGGGCCCCGCATCACCAGGCGCGCGTTCGTCGCGCTGGGCGCGGTCGCGGGCGGCGCCGTGCTGCCCGCCTGGGGCCAGAAGTACCCGGACAAGCCGATCCGCCTGGTGGTGCCGTTCGCGGTCGGCGGCGGCACCGACATCCTGGCCCGTGACCTCGCGCCGCGGCTGGCCGAGGCGCTCGGCCAGCCGGTCGTCGTCGAGAACAAGGGCGGCGCGGGCGGCAACCTGGGCGCCGACGCGGTGGCCAAGTCCGCGGCCGACGGCTACAGCGTGCTGTTCGGCTCCAACACCCTGTCCATCAACGCCGCGCTGTACCAGAAGCTGCCGTTCGATCCGGTGCATGCCTTCGCGCCGGTCGGCACCGTGGCCACCGCGCCGCTGGTGCTGGTGGTGCATCCGGATGCGGGCCTGCAGAGCGTGCGCGACCTGGTGCGCGAAGCCAAGGCGCGGCCCGGCCAGCTCAACTGGAGCGCGCCGGGCAACGGCACGCCGCACCACCTGGCCTCCGAGCTGTTCAACCGCATGACGGGCAGCGACATCGTCCACATCCAGTACAAGGGCGGCGGGCCTGCCATCAACGACCTGCTGGGGCGGCAGACCCAGGCCAGCTTCCAGACCGTGGCCTCGGTCCGCTCGTTCATCGCCGCGGGCCGCCTGCGCGCGCTCGGCGTGGCCGCGGCGCAGCGCACGCCGCTGCTGCCCGAGGTGCCGACCATCGCCGAGGCCGGCGTGCCCGGCTACGAGGTCAACCTCTGGTACGGCCTGTTCGCCCCCGCGGGCACGCCCGCAGCCGCGGTGCAGGCGCTCAATGCCGCCCTCAACCAGGTGCTGGCCGACCCGGCCGTGCAGGCCAAGTTCAACAGCCAGGGCTACGAGTTGAGGCCGGGGCGCCCGGACGCACTGCGCACGCTCTACACCGAGGACCTGGCGCGCAGCGCCAAGGTCGTGGCCGAGGCCAACATCAAAGCCGATTGAGATAAGGAGACCCCCATGGAAGTGATCGACCGCCAGAGCCCGCCACCGCCCGACGTGGTGCGGGCCGATGCCCGCAAGGCATTCAAGCTGATGAAGGGCGGCGGCGTGACCGTGCTGCCGCTGGACGTGTCCTACGCCATCTTCGGCCACACGGCGCGCGCCGTGGAACGCATCTATGCGCTCAAGAAACGCCCCGCGACCAAGCCCAACGGAGTGCTGGGCAACTGGGACATCTTCAGCGAGGTGCTGCAGACCACCGAGCGCGACCGCGACCTGGTGCGCTGCATCACCCAGGACCACGACCTGCCGCTGTCGGTGGTGGCGCCGTTCCGGGCCGAGCACGACTGGTTGCAGACCACCGAGTTCGGCGCGCTGCGCCGCTCCAGCAAGGCCGGCACCATGGACCTGCTCATGAACGCCGGCGCGATCCAGGAGGAACTGGCGCGGCTGTCCTTCGATGCCTGCACGCCGCTGTTCGGCTCGTCGGCCAACGTGTCGCTGTCGGGCAGCAAGTTCGAGATGCAGGATGTCGAGGCCGAAGTGCAGGCCGGCTGCGAACTGGTGCTGGGCTATGGGCGCTCGCGCTATGCCAATGCCTGGCTGATCGGCAGCACCATCATCGAGTTGCCGAGCTGGCGGGTGCTGCGCTTCGGCGGGCTGTACGAGCAGCAGGCGCAGCTGGTGCGCAAGCACTTCGGCGTGGAGCTGCCGCCGCGGCCGGTCGAAGGCAGCATGTCGCTGGTCTGAGGGGGGCCGCCATGCATGCACCGTTCACCCGGCGTGCCGCACTGGGCATGGCCGCCGCCCTGGCCGCCATGGCGCCGGCGCGGGGCCAGCAGCCCTGGCCGTCGCGGCCGATCCGCATGGTCGTGCCGTTTCCGCCCGGTGGTGGCGCCGACACGTTGGCACGGCCGCTGGCCGAGCGGCTGCGCCAGCGCCTGGGCCAGCCGGTGGTGCTGGAGAACAAGACGGGCGCGGGCAGCAACATCGGCACCGAACTGGTCGCCAGGTCCGCCGCCGACGGCTACACCGTGCTGATCAACACCGACGCCATCGCCATCTACCCGCTGCTCTACCGCAACCTGCGCTACGACACCTTCAAGGACCTGGCGCCCGTGGCCTACGTGGCGAGTTCGCCGCTCGTGCTGGCCTGCCACCCGGAGATCGCCGCACGCGACCTGCGCGCGTTCGTGGCCCTGGCCCGGCGCGAGCCCACACGGCTGAACTTCGCCAACCCGGGGCAGGGTTCGCCGCACCAGCTGGGCTTCGAGCTGCTGGCGCGCACGGCGGACTTCCGCATCGGCGAGGCGGTCTACCGCGGCGGCGGGCCGGCCTTGAACGACGTGGTCGCGGGCCATGCCCAGGTCGGCGTCTTCACCTTCGGCGCGGTGCGCCAGTTCCTCGAGAGCGCCAAGCTGCGGCCGCTGGCCGTGCTGTCCGAGCGGCGCAGCGAACTGGCGCCCGAGCTGCCGACGGCCGTGGAGACCGGGCTGGCCGGCGTGCACGTCGCCCTGCGTTTCGTGGTGATGGCACCGGCGGGGACAGCGTCCGACACCGTGGCGCGCCTGCATGCCGCCATCGCCGAGTCCGTGGCCGAACCCGAGTTCAACCAGCTGCTGCGTCAGCAGGGCTACGAGCCCTTCGTGACCACGCCGGTCGCGACGGGCCGCCTGCTGCGCGAGGAACACAGCCGCTGGGGGCCGCTGCTCCAGGCGGCCGACATCCGGCTGGAGTAGCTAGGCCGGCCATCCGCGCGCAGGACACGGCGCGGTGGCCGACCCTGTTGATGAGAGCGCTTCTCATCCGGGTGATACTGTGAGGCTGTTTTCACTGCCGTTGAGCCCAGCACCATGACCACCCGCACCGAAAAAGACACCTTTGGCCCCATCGAGGTGCCTGCCGACAAGCTCTGGGGCGCGCAGACCCAGCGCTCGCTGCAGAACTTCGACATCTCGGGCGAGCGCCAGCCGCGCGAGATCATCCGCGCGCTGGCCCAGGTCAAACGGGCGTCGGCCACCGTGAACCATGCGCTGGGCCTGCTCGACGGCAAGAAGAAGGACGCCATCGTCGCCGCCGCGCAGGAAGTGATCGAGGGCAAGCATCCCGATGAATTCCCGCTGGTGGTCTGGCAGACCGGTTCGGGCACGCAGACCAACATGAACCTCAACGAGGTCATCGCCAACCGCGCCAGCGAGCTGCTGGGCGGCGAGCGCGGCGAGGGCCGGCTGGTGCACCCCAACGACGACGTGAACAAGAGCCAGTCGTCCAACGACGTGTTTCCCACGGCATCGCACGTGGCCGCCGTCGATGCGCTGACCCGCAAGCTGCTGCCCGCCATCGACCTGCTGAAGGCCACGCTGGATGCCAAGGCCAAAGCCTTCGACCACATCGTCAAGATCGGCCGCACCCACCTGCAAGACGCCACGCCGCTCACCTTGGGCCAGGAGATCTCGGGCTGGGTCGCGCAGCTGGAGCATGGCAAGAAGCACGTGCAGGCCGCGCTGCCGCACCTGTACGAGCTGGCACTGGGCGGCACCGCCGTGGGCACCGGCCTGAACGCGCCCAAGGGCTATGCCGAGGGCGTGGCGCAGGAGATCGCAGGCATCACCGGGCTGCCGTTCGTCACCGCGCCCAACAAGTTCGAGTCGCTCGCTTCGCAAGATGCCCTCGTGCACGCGCATGGCGCGCTCAAGACCCTGGCCGCCAGCCTGAACAAGATCGCCAACGACGTGCGCTGGCTTGCCAGCGGCCCGCGCAGCGGCATCGGCGAGCTCAGCATCCCCGAGAACGAGCCCGGCTCGTCCATCATGCCGGGCAAGGTCAACCCGACGCAGAGCGAGGCCGTGACCATGCTGGCCGCGCAGGTCTTCGGCAACGACGTGGCCATCAACATCGGCGGTGCCTCCGGCAACTTCGAGCTCAACGTGTTCCGCCCGGTGGTGGCGCACAACTTCCTGCAGAGCGTGCGCCTGCTGGCCGACGGCATGGTCAGCTTCAACAACAACTGCGCCGTCGGCATCGAGCCCAACCTGGACCGCATCGCCCACCTGGTCGAGCAGTCGCTGATGCTGGTCACCGCGCTGAACCCGCACATCGGCTACGACAAGGCCGCAGCCATCGCCAAGAAGGGCCACAAGGAAGGCTTGAGCCTGCGCGAGGCGGCCATCGCCTCGGGCCACGTGACGGGCGAGCAGTTCGACCAGTGGGTGGTGGCGGCGAACATGGTCGGCCGCTGAACGGCGCGGCCGGCCTGCTCAGGGCATGTCGGCCATGCGCTGCAGCAGGTAGGCCAGCGCCAGCCGCTCTGCAGGATTGAAGTCGCCGAAGGTGCGTTCGGTGACGCGCTGGGCGAAGGGCACGGTGGCGGCCACGAGGTCGGCACCCGCGTCCGTCAACGCCAGCTCGCGCTTGCGTCCATCGCGCCGGTGCGCCGACACGGTGAGCAGGCCGCGTGCGGCCAGCCGCTCCACCACGCCGCGCACCGTGGCCTGGTCGATGGCCGTGCGCTTGACGACATCGTTGAGCGAGCAACCGCCCATGTCCCGCACCGCGCACAGCGTCACGAACTGCGCGGCCGTCAGCTGCGAGTCCGGGATCTCCGCCTGGAACAGCGCGACATGCCGCTGGTAGGCCCGCCGCAGCAGGTGGCCCACCTGTTCGGTGACGGCGTAGTCGTTGCGCGGGTCGCGCGGCGGAGCAGGGGGCGTGCGGGGCATGCGGCGGATGTGGAGGGTGTGCCTGCGCAGTGCGCGCCGCGCTACTGGCAGCTGAAGTTGGCGGCGTCCTCGATGCTGCCGGAGCCCTTGTAGATGGCTTCCTTGGGATAGGCGCACAAGGGGCGGGTGCGGCCGGGCCAGGCGACACCGGCCGCGGCCCGCGCCGTGGACACCATCACGTCGGGCGCCGTGCCCTTTTCCACCCAGTCCACCAGCGCGCCCACGGCGTCGAACTGGTCGGTGCCGTAGGCGCCGCCCGAGCAGTGGCCCATGCCCGGCACGAAGAAGGCCCGCGCGAAGCCGGCCGCCTGGTCGGCGCCGTAGCGTGCCTGCACCTTCTTGTAGTAGCTCTCGACGTCGTGGATGGAGAACGCCAGGTCGGCCGCGCCATTGAACACGATGAGCTTGCCGCCACGCGCCCGGAACCGGTCCATGTCCGGCGACTCGGCGTTGGTGAAGTCGTTGCCCGAGCGCGTGAAGGTGGCGTTGGTGGCGCTGAGCTTGGCGAACTCCACGTCCACGCTGGCGGTGAGCCCATAGCCCAGCAGGTCGGCCGTGATCGTCGGCGGCGTGGTGTAGATGTGCGAGGCCTCGCCGGCGAAGATGGTGTAGAACGGATTGGCCGACTGCGCCGCCATGCCGGGGTCGAAGGGCCATGGCGCATAGATCTGCGCGCCCGCGGTGGTCCTGGCGCCGTCGAACAGCTTCTTCACGTAGTCGGCCTTCGGGGCCGACAGGCAGTTGCCGCTCTCGCCTGGCTGGCAGGCCCAGGCCAGCGGATCGGGCTTGCAGGCGCTCATGCGGCTGACCATGCCGTCCGTGGCGCCGTCCAGTGCATCGCAGGCGTCCAGGATGCGCCGGCGCACCACGGCCTGGTCGTCGGCCGTGAGCGGCTTGGTGATGTCCGGCC
Source organism: Pseudorhodoferax sp. Leaf274 (assembly GCF_001422445.1). Classification (GTDB taxonomy): domain Bacteria; phylum Pseudomonadota; class Gammaproteobacteria; order Burkholderiales; family Burkholderiaceae_C; genus Pseudorhodoferax. The sequence goes on along the minus strand of NZ_LMNA01000007.1, from coordinate 119,716 downwards.
GTCCATCGGCGCCCATGGGGGCGATGGCCGCCGCGATCTGCGCCTGGTAGACCGAACCCTGGATCGACGCCTGCGTGAGCCGGAAGCCTGGTGCCGCGGCCACGATGCCGTCGAACAGGTCGGGGTAGCGCTGGGCCGCGACCATGGCCTGGCGGCCGCCGTTGGAGCAGCCGACGAAGTACGAGCGCACCGGCACGATGCCGTAGAACTTGCGGATGAGCAGCTTGGCCGCTGCCGTCACCTGGGGCAGTTGCCGGTCGCCGTATTCGTCGCGCGCCTGCGGATCGGCGCCGAACAGGAAGCTGCCGTTGGCCACCCCCGATTCGGCGCGGTGGCCGGAGTCGGTGGTGACGACCGCGTAGCCGTCGAGCAGCGCGTTGCGCGTGTTGCCGCCGCCGGTGTAGGCACCCACGGCACGGAACAGGGTGCCGTCGACGCCCGATCCGCCCTGGTAGTAGAAGCGCTTGTTCCAGGCGAAGGGCAGGCTCATCTCGAAGCCGAGCGCATAGGGCTTGCCGTCGATGCCGGTGCGCTGGTTCATCGTGCCGCGCAGCAGGCAGTGCTGCGGCACCGCGGTCGCGGTGACCGCGCCATCGGACGCCGCCGTGAACGTCGACTCGCTCACCGCGCCGCCCGCGACGGCCGTGCCGTTGAGCGCGGCGCACGCCGACTGGAACTGGTCGAGCGTCATTGCGACCGGCTCGGGGTCGCCATCGCCGCCCCCGCAACCGGACAGGGCAAGGGTCAACAGGAAGGCACCGGCGGGCATCGTGGCATTGCGCAGTCTTCTCATGGCTTACTCCAGGGGTGAAGGGGTACGGCGCGCAGCAGCGGGGCGGCAAGGGCGCGCCACTTCCAGCGTATACGCTCGATGGGGCTAGCAAGCAATGAGCCATGCCGCGATGGCGTCCCGCCTCAGGCGGGAAGGTGGTGTTGGAGAAAGTGGAGTGCTCACACGCCATCGATGCTGGTGCAGGATGCACCGGCATGGCGCAGCGCATCGGCGCGCGGGCATGGCCGCGCCGAGGTCCGCGCTATCCTCGCGCCCTCCTGCCGTTCTGCCGAAAGACCATCCGATGCAACTGCGTTCAGCCACCTTGGCGCTTGGCGCCGCCCTGGTTCTCACATCCTTGCCGGGCTGGTCGCAGACCCGCACCGCGCAGGAAGAGGCCAACCGGCAGACGGTACTGGCCTTCTACGAAAAAGGCCTGAACCAGAAGGACGCCGATGCGGCGCTGCAGTACGTCGGCGACCGCTACATCCAGCACAACCCCGGCGCCGAGGACGGCCCCGAGGGCTTTCGCAAGTTCATCGGCTTCCTGCGCGACAAGTTCCCGCAGTCGCGCAGCGAGATCAAGGCCTCGTTCGTCGATGGCGACCACGTGATCCTGCACGTGCACGCCGTGCGCGAGCCCGGCACGCGCGGCAGCGCCATCGTCGACATCTTCCGCCTCGAGAAGGGCAGGATCGTCGAGCACTGGGACGCGGTGCAGCCCATCCCCGAGAAGGCCGCGAACGGCAACACGATGTTCTAGGGCCGGCGCGCCGCGCGGCGCCGGCCGCTGCCCATCAGGCCGCCGCCGTGGCCCGCGGTGCGGTGGGCACGGACGCCGAGCCGCCGAAGGCCGTGGCCACCGTGCCGGCCACCATGTCCGCCGTCACGGCCGACAGCGTCCAGCCCAGGTGGCCGTGCCCCGTGTTGTAGAACACGTTGGCCGAGCGGCCACGCCCCACGCGCGGCAGCATGTCAGGCAGCATCGGCCGCAGGCCCGCCCAGGGCGTCACGCGGCGCGTGTCCACGCCCGGGAAGCAGTCGCGCACCCAGTCCACCAGCGGGCGGATGCGGTCGGCGCGGATGTCGCGGTTCTCGCCGTTGAACTCGGCCGTGCCGGCCACGCGGAATCGGTCCGGGCCCAGGCGGCTCGTGACCAGCTTGGTCGCGTCGTCAAGCAGGCTCACCTGGGGCGCGGCGGCGCGGCTGGCCTCGTCGTCCAGGTGCACGGTGATCGAGTAGCCCTTGACCGGGTAGATGTTGACGCGGTCGCCCAGCGCGGCGGCGAACTGGCGGCTGGCCACGCCGGCGCAGACCACCACGCCGTCGTGCCGGTGCTGGCCGCGCTGGCCGTCCGGGCCGGTGGCGGTGATGGTCACGCCGCCGGCATCGCGCTGCACCGATTCGACCTGCTGCTCGTACAGGCAGTGCACGCCGCGCCGGCTGGCGGCCTGCGCCAGGCCGACGGTGAAGCGGTGGATGTCGCCCGTGCTGTCGCTCTCGGTGTACCAGCCGCCGTAGTAGTCGCCGGCCAGCGTGGGCTCGATGGCCCGCATCTCGCCAGGCGTCACCGCGCGGCGCTGCAGCCCGCCCTGCGCCAGCAGCCTGGACACGCGGCCCGCGTGCGCGAAGCCGGCCTGGTCGCGGTAGATGTGCAGGATGCCTTCGCGCTGGTGGTCGAACGCGATGCCCTCGGTCTCGGCCCAGTCGAACAGGTGCTCGCGCGCGGCGATCGCCAGCCGCGCGGTCTCCACGGTGTTGCGCTCGTAGTGCGGCATCGCGGCAATGAACTCGGCGAACCACGACAGCTTGTGCCAGCTCGGCTTGGGCGAGACCAGCAGCGGCGCATCGGCGCGCAGCATCCATCGAAGGCCCTTGAGCATGGTGGATGGCAGGTTCCAGACCTCGGCGTTCGAGGCCGACAGCTGGCCGCCGTTAGCGAACGAGGTTTCCATCGCGGCGTAGCGGTGCCGCTCGTACAGCGTCACGGCAAAGCCGCGGCGCGCCAAAGCGTAGGCGGTGGTCACACCGGTGATGCCGCCGCCGACCACGGCGATGTGGGAGGGGGTCATGTGAGGCTCCAGAACACGCCAGGGGTTGGGACCGCTGCACGACCGTGCAGCGGACACCCCCTCTGTTCCGGACCTGAGAGATTCACGCGGCTATGAAGCTGCGCTTGCTCCTTCGGTGCACCCGGTTGGCGTTGCCGCCGGGCGCTCTTCAGAGTTCTTTGCGTGGGGCCGGTCCTTTTGCCTGAGAGATTCCGGGGCGGTTGCTCCTTCGGCGCCGACCGCGGCCTGTGCTGCGGTGCGGACTCTCCCGATCCCACGCCGGTCGGCATCCAGGATGCCGGCCGGGTGTGGCGGACCTTGCGGTGCCGCCAGGGCCGCGATTGTTGCGCGGCCGTCCCGGCCTGCCAAGCACTGGGCCTGGCGCGCCGGGGCGGTGTGGTTTTTCAGCCGTCGATGTTGCGGTCGCGGCTCTCGGGCATGGCCAGCATCGCGGCTGCCGTCACCAGGCTCGTGATCGCCACGTACCAGGCCGGCGCGGCCTTGTTGCCGGTCGCCTCGATCAGCCAGGTCACGACAAACTGCGTGGTGCCGCCGAACAGCGAGACGCCCACGGCATAGGCGATCGACAGCCCGCTGGCGCGGATGCCGCGCGGCAGCAGCTCGGGGATGGCGGTGATGCTGGCACCGCCGCTCATCGCGCCCAGCGCGGAGATCACCAGCGTCACGGCCAGCAGCACGGGCAGGCTGGGCTGGTCGATCAGCCACAGGAAGGCCGGCACCACCAGCAGCGCCGTGGCCAGGCGCGGCCACAGCATCACGGGCTTGCGGCCATGGCGGTCGGCCAGCCAGCCGCCCAGCAGTGCGAAGCCGAAGGTGGCCACGCCCATCATCACCGTGGCGCCCATGGCCACCAGCGGCGCGAACTTCAGCGTGGCCATGGCATAGGTCGTCATGTAGTTGCCGACGTAGTTGGACACCGTGCCGCCCAGGATCACCAGTACCGCAAGGCCGATGGTGCGCCGGTGCCGCGCGAGCGTGGCGAAGCCCGCGTGTTCGCGCATGCCGCCGGTTGCATGCAGCGTCTCGGGCATCTCGCGGCGCAGGTACACGGCCAGCGGCACCAGCAACAGGCTCAGCAGGAAGGGCAGGCGCCAGCCCCAGTGCTGCAGCTGTTCGGGCGTGAGGGTGGCGATGACGGCCATGCCGATCAGGCCGGCCACCAGCGTGGCGATGCCCTGGCTGGCCAGCTGCCAGCCCGAGTAGAAGGCCCGCCGGCCCGGCGGCGCGGCCTCGACCAGGAAGGCCGTGGCCGGCCCCACCTCGCCGCCCAGCGCGATGCCCTGCACGAGGCGGCAGAACACCACGATCAGCGGCGCCGCCATGCCGATCTGCGCGTACGAGGGCGTGAGGGCCAGCCCCAGCGTGCCGACCGTGATCAGCGCGATGGTCAGCAGCATGGCCGGCTTGCGGCCCGCTCGGTCGGCGAACATGCCGATCAGCACGCCGCCCAGCGGGCGCGTGACGAAGCCCACGCCGAACACCGCCACGGACAGCAGCAGGCTGGCCAGCGGTGTGGACGCCGGGAAGAACGCGCGGCCGATGTAGACCGCGAAGAACGCGTAGGTGACGAAGTCGTAGAACTCCAGCGCGTTGCCCGCGACGGTGGCGGCCACGATGCGGCGCGGCACGCCGGTGGCCTGCGGTGTGTCGGTGGCGCGCGGCGTGGTTTCGCTGCGCGTGGGCGGGGTCGCGTCGAGCGGCGGCAGGGCGGTGGTGGACATGCGGGGCTTTCGCAGGGGAAGGGGGCGGGGGGCGAGGGTGGCAGCGGGGCTGGAGGGCTCAGGCCGTCAGGAACCGCTGCGCCAGCAGCGTCCAGTACGCCGCGCCGACGGCGATGTTGCGGTCGTCGAAGTCGTAGCCCGGGTTGTGGACCATGCAGCTGTCTTCGCCCTCGCCGTTGCCCACGAGCAGGTAGCTGCCCGGCACGCGTTCCAGCATGAAGGCGAAGTCCTCGCTGCCCGTCAGTGCGGGGCCCTGTAGCGTCACGCGCTCGGCGCCGACCAGTTCCAGGCCCACGGCACGCGCCAGCGCGGTCTCGGCCGGCGTGTTCACCAGCACCGTGTAGCCGCGCCGCCAGTCCACGCGGGCCGTGCAGCCTAGGCCCTCGGCCTGTGTGGTGGCCAGCGCGCGGATGCGCTGTTCCAGCAGTGCGCGCACGCCGGCATCGAGCGCACGCACGCTGATCTCCAGCCGTGCGCTGGCCGGGATCACGTTGTTGGCCTGGCCGGATTGCAGCGCGCCCACCGTCACCACCGCGGTCTGCTGCGGATCGACGTTGCGCGACACGATGGTCTGCAGCGCCATCACCAGGCTGGCCGCCGCCACGATGGGGTCGCTGGCGCGGTGCGGCATGGCGCCATGGCCGCCCACGCCTTCGAGCGTGATGGTGGCGTAGTCGCTCGACGCCATGGCCGGTCCCTCGCGGAATTGCAGGTGGCCCAGCGGCAGGCCCGGCATGTTGTGCATCGCGAAGATGGCGTCGCAGGGATGGCGGTCGAACAGGCCGTCCTCCATCATGCGCAGCGCGCCCCCCCCGCCTTCCTCGGCAGGCTGGAAGACCAGCACCAGCGTGCCGCTCCAGCGCGTGTCGTCGGCCAGCCGGCGCGCGGCCGCCAGCAGCATGGCGGTGTGGCCGTCGTGCCCGCACGCGTGCATCACGCCGGGGCGGCGGCTGGCCCAGGGCCTGCCGCTTCGCTCTGCCATGGGCAGCGCGTCCATGTCGGCGCGCAGGCCCAGGCGGCGTGTGCCGTCGCCACGCACCAGGCGGCCGACCACGCCGGTGCCGCCCACGCCGCGCTCCACCGCATAGCCCCAATCCTCCAGCTTGCCGGCCACCAGAGCGGCGGTGCGGTGCTCCTCGAAACCCAGCTCGGGCTCGGCGTGGATCTCGCGGCGGATGCGGATGAATTCGTCGACGGCGTGCTGCCGCGCCGTGGCGAGGTAGGCGCCTTCGGGTTCTGTGGAAAGTTGCATGGCGTGGGCTCTCGTGGGGTGGTACGCCGCAGACTCTAAGAGTCGCCCGATCAAACATCCAATGCATCCTTCGCAGGCATATGATGCGGCCACTGCATTCCTTGCCTGCCATGACGCTGGTCCAGCTCCGCCACCTGATCGCCCTGGCCGACGCGGCCTCGTTCACGCGCGCGGCCGCTGCCGTGTGCCTCACCCAGCCCGCCTTCAGCCGCAGCATCCGCGCACTGGAGGACGAACTCGGCCAGCCCCTGTTCGACCGCGTCGGCAAGCGCACCGAACCCACGCCCTTCGGCCGCGAGATCGCGCAGCGCGCCCGCCAGATCGTGTTCGACACCGACGAGCTCTCTTCCAGCGGCCGCAGCATGAGCGCCGGGCGCACCGGCGCGTTGCGCGTGGGCATGAGTTCCGGCCCCGGCGCGATGCTCATGACCGCGCTGGGCCACGAGATGGCCACGCGCCATCCCAGCGTGCGGCTGACGATCGCGCGCGGCCACACGATGGTGCTGGTGCAGTCGCTGCGCGAGCGCGCGCTGGATGCGCTGGTGCTCGACATCCGCGCCATGCCGCCCAGCCCCGACCTGCAGGTGAGCGAGGTCGTCACCATGCGCGGCGCCTTTCTGTGCCGGCCTGGCCATCCGCTCACGCGCTGGAAGGGCGCGCTGCGTTTCGCGGCGCTGCGCCAGTACCCGCTGGCCTCCACCCCGCTCAGCGACGAGGTGGCGCGCCACCTCGTGGAGCGCTACGGCCCGCAGGCGCACCCGCGCGAGAGCGTCACGCTGCGCTGCGAGGAGATCGCCAGCCTGGTCGACGTGGCGCGCGAGAGCGACACCGTGGTGGTGGCCATCCGCGCCGCCGCGCCCGATCTCGTGGAGCTGCCGGTACAGCCCGCCATCGCGCTGCCGGCGCAGTTCGGACTGGTCACGCTGGCCGCGCGCGCCGAGGCGCCTGCGCTGGCGATCGTGCGCGACCTCATGCGCAGGCGCATGCGCGATGCCGACGCGCCGGCCCGCTGAAGGCAGGCCGGCGCAGTTGAGAGCGCCTCGCATCTATAGTGCCGGCAATGACCCTCTCCGCACCGCCGACCGAACCCATCGCCCAGCAGGCGCTGGACCTGCTGCTCACGCGCCGCTCCCCCTGGCCGCTGGCCGAGCCCATCCCGAGCGAGGCCGAGCTCCAGCGCGCCTTCGCCGCCGCCATGTGCGCGCCCGACCACGGCGCGCTGCGCCCGTGGCGCTTCGTGCTCATCCGCGGCGCGGCGCGCGAGCGCCTTGGCGACCTGTTCGTGCAGGCCGCGCGCCTGCGCGAGCCCGAAGGCGATGCCGAGCGCTTTCGCCGCAAGGCCCTGGTCGCGCCGCTGCTGGTGGCCGTGGTGGCGCATGTGCAGCACCACCCCAAGGTGCCCGAGATCGAGCAGACCGTGGCCACGGGCGCTGCCGCCATGAACCTGTTGAACGCGCTGCACCTGCAGGGCTACGGCTGCTTCTGGGTCTCGGGCCCCAACGCCTACGACCCCACGGTACATGCCGGCCTGGGCCTGGCCGGCAACGAGCGGCTGCTCGGCTTCGTCTACGTGGGCACGCCGCCCCAGCGCGAGCAGCCTCCCGCCGAGCGCGCCGACCCCGCGCCGCACGTGCGCGAGTGGCGCGGGCCGGCGGCCTAGCAACGGGCCGTGGCCGCCCCGGTGCCGCCGGGCCGCTGCGGCTGGTGTCGAATCGGCACCTTGCCGTTCGTCGTGGCGGCATCCACAACCCCAGGAGCACATCCATGTCACGTCTTCGCGTCGCCTGCTTCAGCCTGTCGTTCGACGGCTTCGGTGCCGGCCCTTCGCAGAGCCTCGAGAAACCCATGGGCGTGGGCGGGGAGGGCCTGCACACTTGGTTCCGCGGCACGCAGACCTTCCGCCGCATGATCGGCCAGGCCGGCGGCAGCACCGGTGCCGACGACGCCTTCGCCCAGCGCGGCCTGGAGAACATCGGCGCGTGGATCCTGGGCCGCAACATGTTCGGCCCCGTGCGCGGCCCCTGGCCGGACGACAGCTGGCGCGGCTGGTGGGGCGACGAGCCGCCCTACCACTGCGACGTCTTCGTGCTCACCCACCACGCCCGCGCGCCGCTGGCCATGGGCGGAACCACCTTCCACTTCGTCACCGAGGGCATCCACGTGGCGCTGGAGCGCGCGCGTGCCGCCGCCGCCGGCCGCGACGTGCGCCTGGGCGGTGGCGTGGCCACCGTGCGCCAGTACCTGCAGGCCGGCCTGGTGGACGAGATGCATCTGGTGCAGTCGCCCGTGCTGCTGGGCCAGGGCGAGGCGCTGCTGCAGGGGCTGGACCTGCCGGCGCTGGGCTTTGCCGTGGCCGAGCACCAGGCCACCGAGCAGGCACAGCACCTGGTGCTGCGCCGGCGCTGAGGCACGGACAGAACGGCCGGAGCCGAGCGCTCCCGCAGGTGTGCGGCGGATGGGCCGGCCGCTCAGCGCGCCGCGGCCGTGCCGTGGCGGCAGCGCGCAGCCCGCGCGAGGAAATGCTCCAGCGGCGGCGTGGCCAGGCCGGCCGTCTTGGCCTGGTCGTCCCACAGCCGCAGCCGCACGGCATCGCCGGCATGCGGCCGCGCGATGAAGGCATCCGCCTGCTGGGCGGAGAACACGCCGCCCTGCAGCGCCAGGCTGCGCCGCGAATCCTCCGACAGCGCAGCGTGGTAATGCGCGCGCGTGGCGCACAGGTAGCGCTTGGCGTCCACATGCCAGCGGATCGGCTCCAGCACCGCGCCATCGAACAGGCCGCGCAGGAAGGGCAGGGCGTAGAACTGGTGCAGGTCGTCGATGCCGCGCAGCGTGGGCGATGCGCCCTGGTCGTTCAGCAGGTGGCCCAGGTCGTGCAGCAGCGCGGCCGTGACCAGCGCGTCGCCGGCGCCCGCCTGCTCGGCCAGCGCGGCGCATTGCAGCGCATGCTCCAGCTGCGTGACCGGCTCGCCGCTGTACTGCTCGGCACCGCGGCGGTCGAACAGCGTGCCGATGTCTTGCAGCGTCAATGCCATGCGGGCCCCGCTGCGCGTCAGGCGGCGACCGAACGCCGCGCCGCGCGTGCCGGCGCCGGCGAGGGTTCGCGCGTTGCGAAGTTCAGCCGCGTGCGTTCGCGGCTGTTCATCACGTGGTCGTACATGGCCTGCCCGGCGGCCTCGGCGTCGCCCGAGGCGATGGCCTTGACGATCTGCCGGTGCTCGCGCGAATACACGGCCATCGATTCGGTGGTGAGGTTCTTGCGGCGGAACAGCGACAGCTCGTTGACCAGCTTGCGGTAGGTGGCGATCAGCTTGCCGTTGCCGGCCAGCTCCAGCAGCCGGTCGTGGAAGCGGAGGTTGAAGCGGTGGTAGTCCTGCGCGTTGCCGGCCTTCACCGCCTGGTCCATCGCGTCGACCAGCTGGCGCAGCTCGCGCACCTCGGCCGGCGTGGCGGTCTGCGCGATCTTGCGGCCCACGTACAGGTCCATCACCGCGCGCACCTCGAAGATCTCCAGCGCCTCGTCGACCGGCACGTCGCGCACGAACACGCCGCGGTTCTTCTCGGTGCGGACCAGGCCGGCCTCTTCGAGATGGCGGAAGGCCTCGCGCACCGGCCCGCGCGAGACGCCGAGCTGGTCGGCCAGCAGCGACTCGGTGAGCTTGGCGCCGGGCAGCAGCTGGCCGTCCAGGATCATGCGTTCGATCTCGCCCTGCACCAGCTTGGGCAGCGAATTGCCCTGCAGCTGCGCGATCGTGGGATGGGTGGAAGAAGTGTTCGACATGGCCGGCTTCGGTGCGTTTGCAGAATGAAGATTGTCTACGATTGACGATCTGCAATTGACAATCAGCGATCCCTGGCCGCATTTTCCAACGGCTCCATGTCATGAGGATGACATTTCCGCTCGGCACATTGCCGGCTGTTCCCTCAAGACCAGGAGTCGTTTCATGTCCCTCGCCCTCACTTCCAAGAACATCGCAGCGCTTGCCCTGGGCCTGGCCTTCGGCGTTGCAGCCCACGCGCAGAAGACCGACCTCACGGTCTACACCGCGCTGGAGACCGACCAGCTCAAGGCCTACCAGGAAGCCTTCAACAAGGTCCACCCCGACATCGCCATCAAGTGGGTGCGCGACTCCACCGGCGTCGTCACGGCCAAGCTGCTGGCCGAGAAGGCCAACCCGCAGGCCGACGTGATCTGGGGCGTGGCCGCTTCCAGCCTCGCGCTGTTCGACAAGAACGGCATGCTCGAGCCCTACGCGCCGCTGAACCTGGACGCCATCATGGCCAAGTACCGCGACAAGAAGACGCCGCCGGCCTGGTGGGGCATGGACGTGTTCGGCGCCGTGGTGTGCTTCAACACCGTGGAGGCCAAGAAGAAGAACATCCCCGTGCCCACGAGCTGGCAGGACCTGCTCAAGCCCGAGTTCAAGGGCCAGGTGGTGATGCCCAATCCCGCCTCTTCGGGCACCGGCTACTTCGACGTCGCCGCCTGGCTGCAGATGTGGGGCGACGACAACGGCAAGGGCGGCGGCTGGAAGTACATGGACGCGCTGCACCAGAACATCGCCCAGTACACGCACTCGGGTTCCAAGCCCTGCAACATGGCCTCGGCCGGCGAGTTCGTGGCCGGCATCTCGTTCGAGTACCGCGGCTACACCAACAAGGCCAAGGGCGCGCCCATCGAGCTGGTGTTCCCCAAGGAAGGCCTGGGCTGGGACCTGGAAGGCTTCGCCATCCACAAGGGCACGAAGAAGCTGGACGCGGCCAGGAAGCTGGCCGATTGGGCCTCGTCCAAGGACGCGATGCTGCTCTACGGCAAGAACTTCGCCGTCACCGCGCAGCCCGGCGTGGCGCCCAAGCTGGCCCACATCCCGGCCGACTACGAGGCGCGCCTGATCAAGATGGACTTCGACCAGTCCGCCGCCAGCCGCGACCGCGTGCTGACCGAGTGGACGAAGCGCTACGACGCCAAGAGCGAAGCGAAGAAGTGATGCACGCCGCCCGCGACGATGGGGCCGGCATCCGGCCCGCCGCCGTGCCCGCCCCCAAGGCGGCGGCCACCGGCGCCGCCTACCTGCGCCTGGAAGGCGTGCACAAGCGCTTCGGCGGCTTCACGGCGCTCCAGGCGATCGACCTGGACATCCCGCGTGGCGAATTCGTCTGCTTCCTCGGCCCCTCGGGCTGCGGCAAGACCACGCTGCTGCGCATCATCGCGGGCCTGGAGGTGCAGAGCGCCGGCCGCCTCCTGCAGGCCGGGCGCGACATCTCGGTGCTGCCGCCGGCGCAGCGCGACTACGGCATCGTGTTCCAGTCGTACGCGCTGTTCCCCAACCTCACCATCGCCGACAACGTGGCCTACGGCCTCGTCAACCGGCGCCAGCCGCGCGCGCAGATCGCCGCCCGCGTGCAGGAGCTGCTGGCGCTGGTCGGCCTGTCAGGCAGCGGTGCCAAGTACCCGGCGCAGATGTCGGGCGGCCAGCAGCAGCGCGTGGCGCTGGCGCGCGCGCTGGCCACCTCGCCCGGCCTGCTGCTGCTGGACGAGCCGCTGTCGGCGCTGGACGCCATCGTGCGCGTGCACCTGCGCAACGAGATCCGCGCGCTGCAGCGCGAACTCGGCGTGACCACGATCATGGTCACGCACGACCAGGAAGAGGCGCTGTCCGTGGCCGACCGCATCGTGGTGATGAACCACGGCGTGATCGAGCAGGTGGGCACGCCCACCGAGGTCTACCGCGAGCCGGCCACGCCCTTCGTGGCCGGCTTCATCGGCAAGGTCAACCGGCTCGACGCCGTGGCGGACGGCGGGCAATGGGTCCGCTGCGGCGACCAGCGCTGGCAATGCGCGCCGCAGCGGGGCCCCGCTGTCCGCCCCGGCCGCCCGGTGGCGCTGTACCTGCGGCCGGAAGACCGCGTCGTCGGCCCGCTGCGCGAGGATGACCCCGCGCTGTGCGAAGGCACGGTGCTGGGCATCGAGTTCCTGGGCGGCAATTGCCTGGCCGAGGTGGCGGTGGACGGCCTGGGCGGCCAGCGGCTGCAGCTGCAGTACTCGCTGAACCAGATGGACGAGTTCCACGTGCGCCATGGCGCGCGCATGCGCTTTGCGCTGCGCACCGACCGCCTGCGCGTGTTCGAAGCGCAGGAGGCCAGCGCATGAGCACCGCCGGGCCGCCCCAAGGTGCTCAGCACCGCAGCGCGCAGCGCGAAGGTATGTCATGAATACGTTGGCCGGCGCGTTGAACCCACCGGCGCCGCGGCTGCGCCAGGGCTGGAGCGACCGCCTGCCCCAGCTCGGCTTGCTGGCGATGGCGCTGCTGCTGGTGGTGGGCCTGCTGGCGCCGCTGGCCGCCATCCTGGCCCAGGCGCTGCGCGGCGATGCCGCCCTGGCCGCGTTCGCCGCGTACCTGGCCTCGCCGGCGCTGCTTGGCAGCCTGTGGAACAGCCTGTGGGTGTCGCTGCTGGTCACGGCCATCGTGGTGCCGCTGGCCTTCACCTTCGCCTACGCGCTCACGCGCAGCTGCATGCCGTGCAAGGGCCTGCTGCGCACCGCCATGCTGCTGCCGCTGCTGGCACCCTCGCTGCTGTCGGCCATCTCGATGATCTACTGGTTCGGCAACCAGGGCATCGCCAAGGCGTTCTGGCAGGCGCTGGGGTTCGAGAGCATCTACGGCGCCAGCGGCATCGTGCTGGCGCAGTGCTTCGCCACGTTCCCGCACGTGCTGATGATCCTGGTCACCGCGCTGGCGCTGGCCGACGCGCGGCTGTACGAGGCGGCCGACGCGCTCGGCACCTCCACCGTGCGCAAGTTCTTCACCATCACGCTGCCGGGCGCCAAGTACGGCCTGGTTTCGGCCGCGATGGTCTGCTTCACGCTGGTCATCACCGACTTCGGCATCCCCAAGGTGGTGGGCGGCAACTTCAACGTGCTGGCCACCGATGTGTTCAAGCTCGTCATCGGCCAGCAGGACTTCCAGCGCGGGGCCGTCGTGGCGCTGCTGCTGCTGGCGCCGGCCGTGCTGAGCTTCGGCATCGACGCGGCCGTGCAGCGCCGCCAGACCGCCACGCTCACGGCGCGCGCCGTGGCTCTGGTGCCGCGGCCCCGGCGCGGCTTCGATGTGGCGATGACGCTGTACTGCGGCCTCATCGTGGCGCTGGTGCTGGCCATGTTCGGCATGGCGGTGTTCGCCTCGTTCGCCAGCTTCTGGCCCTACAACCTCACGCCCAGCCTGAACCACTACGTCTCGGGCCTGCTCGATGCGGGCCTGGGCGGCGCCATGCGCAACAGCCTGCAGCTGGCGGCCTGCACCGCCGTGGTGGGCACGGCCATGGTGTTCATGGGCGCCTACCTGCTGGAGAAGACGCGCGGCCTCGGCCCGGTGCGGCCGGCGCTGCGCCTCATGGCCACGCTGCCCATGGCCGTGCCCGGGCTGGTGCTGGGCCTGGGCTACATCTTCTTCTTCAACGCGCCAGGCAACCCGCTGGGCGGGCTGTACCAGACGCTGGCGCTCATGGTGCTGTGCACCGTGGTGCACTTCTACACCACGGGCCACATCACCATGGTCACGGCGCTCAAGTCCATCGACGGCGAGTTCGAGGCCGTGTCGGCCTCGCTCAAGGTGCCGCTGCTCACCACGCTGCGGCGCGTCACGCTGCCGATCTGCCTGCCGGCGCTGCTGGACGTGTCGCGCTACTTCTTCATCAACGCCATGACCACCATCTCGGCCCTGGTGTTCCTGTACGCGCCCGACACGCGGGTGGCCTCGCTCGCCATCCTGAACCTGGACGAAGCCGGCGAGACCGGCCCCGCCGCCGCCATGGCCGTGCTGATCGCCGCCACCTCGGCCGTGGTCACGCTGTTCTACCTGGCGGTGGGCAAGCTGGTGGAGCGGCGCACGCAGGCATGGAAGACGCCTGCGCGATGACGTCACGGCTCGCCCTGTTCGACCTGGACAACACGCTGCTGACCGGCGACAGCGAGGTGCTGTGGCTCGACCACCTGCGCGCCCGCGGCCTGCTGGACGCGGCCATGGCCGCGCGCAACGCCGAGATGGACCGCCGCTACCACGCCGGCGAAGCCACGGCCGAGGAGTTCTGCGGCTTCTACGCCGCGCTGTTCGCGGGCCGCACGCCGCAGGAGTGGCAGCCGCTGCGCGACGACTACTTCGCCACCGTGCTGGCGCCGCGCCTGCCCGCCGCCGCGCACGCGCTGGTGCAGCAGCACCGCGCCGCCGGCGATCGGCTGGTGCTGACCACCGCCTCCAGCCGCATCCTGGCCGAGCCCAGCGCGCAGGCGCTGGACTTTCCGCACCTGATCGCCACGGAGCTGGAGACTGCGCCGGACGGCCGCTTCACCGGCCGCACCACCGGCACGCTGAACATGCGCGAGGGCAAGCTCGCGCGGCTGCGCGACTGGCTGGCCGCGCGCGGCGACGATGCCGACGCCGCACTCGCCAGCGCCGCCTTCTACAGCGATTCCATCAACGACCTGCCGCTGCTGCTGGCGGTGGGCCACCCCTGCGCCGTCGACCCCGACGCGCGGCTGCTGGCCCACGCGCAGCAGCGCCACTGGCCGGTTCTGCGCTTGCTGCGCACCACACCATGAGCACCTTGAACGCCTCCACCCATTTCGACCTGGTCGTGGTCGGCGCCGGCATCGTCGGCCTGGCCCATGCCTACACCGCCGCGCGCCGCGGCCTCAAGGTCTGCGTGGTCGAGCGCGACGCCGCCTGCGTCGGCGCCTCGATCCGCAACTTCGGCTTCATCACCGTCACCGGCCAGGGCGCTGGCGACACCTGGCGCCGCGCCCGGCGCGCGCGCGAGGTCTGGGGCGAGGTGGCGCCGCAGGCCGGCATCGCCACCGTGCACCAGGGGCTCTACCTCACGGCCTTCCGGCCGCTGGCCCGCACCGTGCTGGAGGCTTTCCTGCGCACGGAGATGGCCGCCGGCTGCGAGCTGCTGGACACCCAGGAGGCAGCACGCCGCGCCCCCGCGCTGCAGCTGGAGGGCGCGCAGGGCGTGCTCTACAGCCCGCACGAGATGCGCGTGGAGTCGCGCACCGCCATCGGCCTCATGGCGCGCTGGCTGGCCGAGGTGCATGGCGTGGTGTTCCGCTTTGGCGAGGCGGTGCTCGAAGTGGCCACGCCGCACGTGCGCACGGCGCGCACCGTGCTGCACGCCGAGCGTGTGGCCGTGTGTACCAACACCGAGCTGCACGGCCTGTTCGCCGAGCGGCTGGCCCCGCACGCGCTGCGCCTGTGCCAGCTGCAGATGCTGCGCGTGCAGCCCGAGCCCGGCTTCAAGCTGCCCGGCTCGGTGATGGCCGACCTGAGCCTGGTGCGCTACCACGGCTACAGCCAGCTGCCCGAGGCGGCGCCGCTCAAGGCGCAGATGCAGCGCGAGGAGGGCGAATCGCTGGCCCACGGCATCCACCTCATCGTGGTGCAGAGCGCCGACGGCTCGCTTGTCGTGGGCGATTCGCACCACTACGGCGCTGCGCCCGAGCCCTTCGCCGACCAGCGCGTGGAGACGCTGATCCTGCGCCACCTGCGCGAGACGCTCCGGCTGCGCAGCTGCGAAGTCACCCAGCGCTGGGTGGGCACCTACCCGTCGTCGGCCCAGGCCGACTGCCTGATCGACCGGCCCGACGACGCCACCCGCGTGGTGCTGGTCACCAGCGGCACCGGCGCCAGCACGGCCTTCGGCATCGCCGAGGATGTGTTCGCCGCCTGGTGAGCCTGCAGCCATCACACACACGCAAGACAGCACCATGCAACAGACATCCCCCGCACCGATCCCCGCACCGGTGTCCACCGCCCGCGACCGCCTGAGCGCCGTCGTCTTCGACTGGGCCGGCACCATCCTCGACTTCGGCTCCTGCGCGCCCATGGGCGCCTTCGTGCGGCTGTTCGAGCAGTTCGGCATCGCCCTCAGCATCGCGCAGGCGCGCGGCCCCATGGGCCTGGCCAAGTGGGACCACATCCAGGCCCTCACGCGGCTGCCCGATGTCGCCGCGCAATGGGAGACCAGATACGGCCACCTGCCCACCGACGCCGATGTCGACCGGCTGTACGAGGTCTTCACGCCGCTCAACGCCGCCGTGGTGCCCGACTTTGCCGCCTTCATCCCCGGCGCGCTGCAGGCCGTGGCCGCCGTGCGCGCGCGCGGCCTCAAGGTGGGCTCCACCACGGGCTACAACCGGCCCATCATGGAGGTGGTGACGGCCATCGCCGCCAAGGGTGGCTACGTGCCCGACAACCTGGTCTGCGCCGGCGACCAGGCCACCGGCCGGCCCACGCCGCTGATGATGTGGCGCTGCTTTGCCGACCTGGGCATCTGCTGGCCCGCCACCGTGGTCAAGGTGGACGACACCGAGGTCGGCATCGAAGAAGGCCTGCACGCCGGCACCTGGGCCGTGGGCGTGGCCGTGAGCGGCAATGCCATGGGGCTGCCGCTGGCCGATTGGCAGGCGCTGCCGCCGGCCGAGCACGACACCCGCCGCGCCGAAGCCACCGCCCGGCTGCGCGGCGCGGGCGCGCACTACGTGGTCGACTCCGTGGCCGACCTGCCGCCCGTGCTGGACGCGATCGCCGAGCGGCTGGCCCGCGGCGAGCTGCCGGGCTGATGGGACGGGCGCGGCGCGGTCTCCGGGGGCATACCTTCACGGCGGACTGGCAGGGCGCGTGCATGCAGGCGCGTCGCGCCCCGGAGCCGTCTGCCAATGCGCGGCACAACGCCCGCGTGCGGCTGTCGGCCTCTGCCGGCATGCGGATGCGCTGCATGCCGACCCGGCCATGCCCCGGCGCGCCATCCACTCAACGAGTTGGCAGGGCACATCCGGCCGCTGGCAGGGCCTGGCGCGCGGGCTGCGCAGGCCGCGCAACGGCATGCAATTGGAGGGCATCCCATGATCACCGTCACTGCCATGAAGTGGGCGCCGCCGTTCGCGGCCGGCCAGGTGCGCGACCACCGCGTGCGCTGGATCCTCAACGAGGTCGGCTGGCCGTACGACGTGCGGCTGGTCGACGCGCCCACGATGAAGTCGACCGGCTACCGGGGCAGCCTGCAGCCCTTTGGCCAGCTGCCCGTGCTGGAGGAAGAGGGCCGGCCGCCATTGTTCGAAAGCGGCGCCATCGTGCTCGACGTGGCCATGCGCGCGGGCCGCTGCATCGGCGCCGAAGGAACGCCCGAGCGCGCGGCTGCGCTCCAGTGGGTCGTCTGCGGCCTCAACTCCATCGAGCCCTTCCTCTTCAATGTGGCCGAGGTCGAGTACTTCATGGACGACGCGGCCGCCCAGGCCGCCCGGCGGCCCGTGGTCGTGGCGCAGGCCAAGGCGCGGCTGGCCATGCTGGAGCAGGCGCGCGGCGGGCGCCCATGGTTCGTGGGCTATGCCTTCTCGGTGGCCGATCTGTTGCTGGCCTCCATCCTCAAGATCGCGCAGCGGCTCGGCCTGCTGGACGATCTGCCAGCACTGGCCGCCTGGCAGCAGACGATGCTGGCGCGCCCGGCCCATCTGCAGGCCGAGCGCGACCAGATGGCCGAGATCGCGCGCCACTCGGCCGCCGACATGCGCTACGACGCCGTGCCGAAGTCCCCTGCGCCCTGAACGAGGCGGCCGCACCATGCGGCCTCCGGGCCTTGGCAGGCGGTGTCAGGCCGGCTGGGCGGCCGAGGCCGGCAGCCCGAACACCCGGTCGAAGCCCCAGTTGAAGACGAAGGTGTAGACCAGGAAGAACAGCAGCAGTGCGGCGTCGAACAGCAGGGCCTCGTACAGGCCGATGTCCAGCCACCACGCGAACAGCGGCACCAGGATGGCCGCCAGCCCGCCCTCGAAGCCCAGCGCATGCGCGATGCGCCGCTGCACTGAGCGCCCGCGCACGGGCTGGCGCTTTTCCCACGCCTCGAACAGCGTGTTGAACACCAGGTTCCAGATGACGGCGATCACGGAGCACACCGTGGCCAGCGCCGTGGACGTGCCCGCGCCCTGGCCGGACAGCAGGGCCAGCCCCACGCTGGCGCACAGGATGGCGATCCCTTCGTAAAGGGTGACGTAGACGATCTTGCGTTGAATGCCTTGCATGGACCGCACTGTATGAGCGGTGTGCTGAAAGAAAAAGTCAACTCATGTCAGCGTGGCTGATAGATTGGCGGCATGGCATTCACCTCCGACACCGTCCTGCTGTTCCTGGCCGTGCTCGACCAGGGCTCGTTTTCCGCTGCCGCGCGTTCGCTGGGCCGCGTGCCTTCGGCCGTGAGCATGGCCATCGCCAACCTGGAGGCCGAGCTGGCCATCCCGCTGTTCGACCGCAGCGGCCGCGAGCCCCAGCCCACCGCCGCCGCGCGCGCGCTGGAGCCGCAGGCCCGGCAGCTGGCGCAGCAGCTGCGCGCGCTGGACGCGCATGCGCTGGCCCTCACGCAGGGGCTGGAAGAGCGGCTCACGCTGGCCATCACGCCCGAGCTGCTGTCGTCGCGCTGGACAGGCCCGCTGGCGCAGCTGGCGGCCGAGCACCCGCTGCTGGACGTGGAGGTGCTGGTCTCGCCCCAGGCCGACGCGTTGGCCATGCTGCATACGGGCCGCGCGCAGCTGGCGCTGGTGTTCGAGCGCCCCCGGCTGGACGGGCGCGAGGCCTTCCGCCAGGTCGGCAACGAGACGCTGCTGGCCGTGGTGGCGCCCGGCCACGCGCTGCTGGACGAGGCCGGTCAACCCACCGGCCTGGGCGCCCTGCAACTGGCCAACACCCGCCAGGTGGTGATCGCCGGCCGCGACGGCGGCGTGGCCGACCCGCGCGTGGTGTTCGGCCGTCACGTGTGGCACACCGACAGCCCCGAGGCCGCGATGGGCCTGCTCGAAGCCGGCCTGGGCTGGGGCTGGCTGCCGACCAGCCTGGTGCAGGAGCGGCTGGACCGCGGGCGGCTGGTGGCCTTGCCGCTCAAGACGCTGGACAACGGGATGGCGCTCTGCGTGGACGTGGTGTGGTCGCGCGAGAGGCCGTTGGGGTTGGGGGGGAGGTATTTGGTGGAGGGGATGGAGAGGGCGCGGGCGGGGTGAAGGGAGTCAGCAGCCGCCGTAGTTTTTCTTGCCGCTACGGGTGATGGTGTAGGTGCCGCCGCGCGGGCCGACGAAGCAGGTTTGGCTGGAAGAGGTTGGTGCTGCGCGGGCTGAACTTGGCATGGCGGATTGGCCGCTGCCGATTG
This sequence comes from Pseudorhodoferax sp. Leaf274, assembly GCF_001422445.1. Taxonomy (GTDB): domain Bacteria; phylum Pseudomonadota; class Gammaproteobacteria; order Burkholderiales; family Burkholderiaceae_C; genus Pseudorhodoferax. The sequence continues at coordinate 100,717 of NZ_LMNA01000007.1, read as the reverse complement.
CCGCAAGCGGCTGCGATTTCCGCGGTTTCGAGGCGGCGCCTGCCGCGGCCTTCAGGCAATCGAGCCGCTTGCTTGCGGGCTCCAACTGGTTGCAGGCTTCCAGCAATATAGTTGGAACCTGTGCCGACGCGGAGGTGCCGATGAGCACCAAAAGGACTAAGGATTTTTTCATTCGCCGCGCTCGTTGTTGATGATTTCTGGCGCTGGATCTGCAGATCGAATATTTTGAATATCTTGAGATGAAATCCCGCTTTATTTGCTTCGCGCCCAAAGCGTGTGTATTTTGAAAGAGGCCCCCCAATGTCTGACTTCAGCGGCGCCGAAGGCGTCCGCTGGAATGAGGGTTAGGCGTCACGAGATCAGAGAATGAATGTCTTGACGAAAACATCCCCGAGCGCAGTTTCTTGTTTCCCGTCTAGGTCTGCCTTCAAGCCTGGCGCATTTGTTATAAGACTGTCCGATTAATAGACGACACACCAGAGTGTCTTGGATTCAGAACGCTTCCTGTAGTTTTCGATGTCGATAATAAGTTCATCGTCCACTCGCTTCGAATGCGCACGATCTCTGACGATTTTTATCTCTATCACCAGCTGATGTGCAGGCAAGAGAGAGTCCATGCGTGTACTTGATCCGGCATAGTTAGGAGTGAGTTCCTCCGGCCGGATATCGCTAATCCAGGGCCGTAGCAGCGCGTGCAAGAGATCTTGGACGCCGTACTCTTTGCCAAAGTAGAGCAGCTGGGATCCTTTGCGACGGTGTGTCAACGGATGCATAGCTTGCCGCAGCCCTCGGACGACGACTTCAAGAAGTTCCTCGATATTACTGGGCATCGCTGGCATCGCTGGCATCGCTGGCTGCGGTGCAACGGTGGTCATGCGTGCTGGAAGTTCCCTCTCTTCCGGCGTGTTGCCTTGGGGAAGAACGCGACCAAATCTAAAGTATCGAAGGCCGTTTTCTTCGAGCGCGGCGTCTACTCGCACGCGTTTTTTTCTCCATTCCGGTAGATACTCCGGATCCTTCGGCGGAAGATCCATGAACTCTTCGAGAAGATTTCCGAGCAACGTAAGACTTCCCAAATTCTGGTCTTGACCACAACGGATAACCAGCTCTTCCACGTTGAACGTCATAGAGGTTCGGTGGTTCGCCGGCTGCGCCCTACCATATGAACAGTTCTTCGAGAGACGCGTGTGAGCCGGTGCTCGCGAGCACCTCTCCAACAACTGCGCAGAGAGACTTTGATAGCCACATCAGGACTTTCTCTGATGCCCAACGTCGGAGGTCAGCCGCACACAACGGCAACGCGCCGCGAGGCGTACGACCACCCACACGCTCCGCACGCCTTGCCGTTGTGTGTCGGTCTCGACCGACTTGTTATGTCGCCAATTATGGTTGCACCTGCCAATCTTAGAACTATAAGGAATAGAGATCCAACCGCTTTTTGCTAAGATACTTTGACTGATTTCGCCGTTGCGGCGAGGTCAGGAAGAGACTTTGCAGTTAGCTTGACAATTCTGCTGTTGATCTTGCTATCGATCTTTGCAAGGAACTTGGAGGATCTCAGGGTACTCTTAAAAGACCCATATTGCTCGCGGTCATAACTGTCAACCGCCGCGTCGTAGAACATTTCAACCGCCTTCTTTACATACTTTCTAAGCGAATTCTCAAATTCGTTTGCGCGCATTCTTTGAACCGTAATCTGGGGCGACGATAGATCGGAAAGCTTTGCGAAAATTTTGAACGTACAGTACGTTATCCAGTAAGTGCTTGTGACGCCAAGCAGCGGCGCATTCTCGTCTTCCCCTAACCCTTCAAGGTGCTTCTGTCGCTCCTCGTCGGCAAATTGGCCCACGAGCCAAGCCAAATAGACGGATGGCGCACCAATGCCTTTCTTGAAAAGCTTCTGGTAAGGCTCGTCGAATAACTCGCTCTTGTTATCAATCGCTTGGATCAAGTATGCGGGCTCCGCTGAAGCAAGATACTGCGTTACCTTATCCAGTTCAATTGTGAGCGCGTCTCGCCTGCGGCGAGAGCCGGCCTGTTTAGGGGCGTAAGTGACCCCGACTTTCTGGAATTCTTTTCGCAGTTGCTCCTGAATTTCATCGGCAGCGCGCACCGTCCAAATCTTTACCGCGTTCTGTGAGTTGTTGTACCGGACAATCTCATTCTTCAAGCCGACTTTCGCCGCGATCACCCGAGCAAGTACTTTCGCCTTCTCCTTCGCGTCAGCGCGGACGAGACTTGAAGTGGTCTGGCAGCCATTAACTATGCTGAATCGCTTGAGCTGAAGGCCAGAACCCTTGGCCTTACCAATTGGAGAGGCGCTGTCCGCGACGATGGTGATGCCATTGTTCAAAGCCCAAAAGTTACCCGGCGACGTTTGGGCAGTTCTTATAATCTGCTCGTTGATTCCGCCCTTGCGTGCTCCAAGAAAAAGACGAATGTTGCCAGCGAAAAGTTTGTCTTGGTGGGCCGTGTGGAGCCGTTTCAACTCACCCGCACTTACTGATCCCACCCAAGCGCGCCCGTACTCTCCGGAATCTTCAAAGTAGTTTCCGGAGAACTGCAAATGGTCCTCGGGTATCCCAGCCTCCGCGTCCATGAGGCTTTGATACTTACCTAAGACTCCGTCTTGGGCATAGTGAAAAAAATTGATGCCTGCGCAGGCAGGATCCTTCGAATGAGCGGTTACAGACCGATCAATTTGGTCCGATTTCTTCCCAAGGGTAATCAAGCCAACGGTATACGTATAAGTTGGATTTGCCTTCTGGAGCGACTGGAGTTGCTCCGCCAAGTCAGGGCGACCAGCATCAGAAAGCAGCTTTGGCTTTCTAATGTAGGGAATCGCAGCTACAACAGCATCCCATTTGGCCTTTGGCGTGGTCTTGGTGAAGTTTTCAGGGCAGTGCGCTTGGAGAATCATAATTTCCTCGCTGCTCGCGTCAGCGAAGGCGATGTCGATTCCCTGATCATTCCCGCCATCCGCTGCAGCCGATTCGAGCGCATCATCCTCCTCGATATCGAAGAAGGTGATCGCGAACCAAGCTGCAAATGCGCGACTCCTGGTGAGTGATCCCCGGTGCGCCAATTCGTCGATCGAGTCAAGAATATCTTTCAAATCCGCCTGCATTTTTTCTCCTCAATTTAATGTTTTGAACAATAGAAAATCAGTAACGAGCGCTAACTTGCATATACGTCAAGTCCTCCATCGCAACTTCGCCCTGGGTCTCGGAGCAGACGGTGCTTTAAAAATCCAGGAAAAAGGGCTGGTTTCCGGATTTGGTGCGCTTCATTAAACACAAGCGACATAACGCTTAAATTAATACGTTCCGCGCGAAGCGGCGTCGGATTGAATGAATTGTTAGGCGTCACTATCGTATAGGTCCACCGCTTCTTCCTCTGTGACAACTATTTCGACGATACGCAGCAACCCACCCGATATTGCGGGTTGAAATTCTGCGAACAAACGAGAGAGTTGGCTTGGCCTCGCCTCTTCACCGGGTAGGTTCACAAGTACGAGGGACATGAAAACATTAGTCTTCTTTAACGCCTTGTAGTGACTTAGCTTGGTAAGCATCACGTATAAGCGATCCCTGATGAACGAGGCGTTAGCAAAGCGATTGCTGCTCTGAACCTCAATAAATATTTCGGCGTCCAGACTCGTGAGATAAGCATCAAATATTGGAGAAGACGTGCTAACTTGATCAATTATTTCAATCTGTGCAGTTAGCTTTGCTTCGTGAACAATCGGAAATTGAGATAAATCATTTTCCTTTAGAAAACGGTCAACCGCTAAATTCTCAAGTCTTCGCCGGTCGAGTCTTCGAGGGCGAGGCACTGGTTGTTCTTGCGCAGGTGCTTGATGATCTTCTGCTTGTTTCTCTTCTACTTCTGCCTCCCCAGCGGAGGTGATGGTGAACATCCTCGCGAGGTCTTGAGGCAGTCCGAGAATGTTTGTGCTTGTTTGTCTTTGGGAGACGTTGGTTGCGATGGAGATAACTTGTGATCTCAATTCGCGATTTTCTGTCTTTAGCTCAGAGACCTGTGCTTTCTTCTCGGCGACTTCCTTGCTCATGGAAAGCAAGGAGCCAAGCGAAAAGTTGTTAAAGCTTTCGCTCAAAACGAGGATAACAAGCAACGCAAGAACCACTAGAACCCCTGCGCCGAGGTCCTCGACCGGAGCAACGTATACGAATCGATAGAAAATTCCTACACCTAAGAACAAGCATAGCGCAATTATCAAGCTACGAACGAACCAATTCCCTATGCTCACGCGAGATCTCCACTGTGACGTCTAATGAGTTATATACGGGTTGTTAACGAATTTCGATCAAAGTTTGAGCATGTGTCGCCACGTGGACTAGGGTCATCAACGTCCGCGTGGTCGAGAGCGGAAGGAAAATTTCATTACAAAGCGCTCCAGCTTTTAATTCCTCGCACTCTGCTGTCATTCGATGTCCCGAGTTCCGCGACACCCGGTCGAATACGCTGAGCATCCCCAAAAACCTTTTCCCGTGGCCGCCCCTTTTTTTGCAACGCGCCGAACCATGGGTTTTGAACATCGTGGGCAGTTCGGGTTGCCCGTGGGTTCCGTAGACGAGTGGGGCTGCTCGCGTTGCGCAGCCGGGGTTTGCTGTCCATCGGAAGCCGGGTTGTTCGGCGAGCTACGTTCGGCGGTGCGGGCCTTTGCCGTTTGCTGACTGCGACCCTCCCGCAGCAACTGCGCCAACGCCCGGCCATCGAGCAGCTGGATATTCCGCCCGCTCGCAAACCCTGCCGCATCCTTTGTGAACTGTCCGGACGTGACAGCAAAACCACCGGCCACGCCCTCCGCCGCCATCACCCCGTACAACTCCCGCACCGTGGAGACGCCCACCTTGAACGCTTTCCACTGCTTGCACTGCACGAAGAACCTCTCGCCGCCCTTGGTCAGCACAAGGTCCACGCCACCGTCTGCGCCACCCCCACCCGTTTCGCGCACGGTGTAGCCGCGGCGCTTGAAGCCTTCGCCGACCAACATCTCGAACTCCTGCCATGACATGCCTTGCAGCGCGTCGGGACCCGAGGCCTGTGAAGCGGTGTCGAACAGCGCCTTGCGCTTGCGTCGGCGCAGGAACGACGCCAATGCGCCCAGCAGGCAGATGAAGGGAATGAGGTATTGGCCGCCCGTGGCGAACCCCTGCCAGAGCATGGTGGGCAGCGCCTCGCTGAGCTGTTTTCCTGTCTGCACGGTCGGCAAAGGGCGGGTGGCGACGGCATGCAGCAACCAATACGACACAGCCGCCAGCGCCACGCCGCCCCACCAGGGCAGCAGCGCTACCAGGTCCATCAGATCGTCCGCCGTGCTGGATCTGCGCCGTCTTCCCATCGTCTCCCTCTCTCGTACAGATGTCGATTCAGAAACCTTCTGAAACAATCCTATGAGGGATTCGCGCAGGCGTTGAAATTTAGGCGCGCGCGTCATCCACCAATTGGTGGAAGGGCTGCTTGCCAGCGCGTCAACGACGTCGCACGGGACGGTCTCACCTGAGAGTGAGCGTGGTGCCAGGACCGCGGGCTCGAGCTGCTGGTGTCAGAAACTCCCGAACACCGTCCCCAACCCAATCACCACCACCAGCGCCGTCACCGGAAACACCATCGTTACCGCCGCGATGTTGAGGTACGACTGCCGGTGCGTCAGCTTGCAGATCGCCAGCAGCGTGATGATGGCGCCGCAGTGCGGCAGCGTGTCCATGCCGCCGGCCGCCAGCACGGCCACGCGGTGCATGAGTTCGGCGCTGATACCGGCCTCCTGCGCCATGCGCAGGTAGTCGGCGCCCAGGGCCTCCAGCGCGATGCTGAGGCCGCCCGACGACGATCCCGTGATGCCGGCCAGGATGTTCATGGCGATGGCTTCGGAGATCAGCGGGTTGTTGGGCGATACGTTCAGCACTGCTTCCTTGATGATCGCGAAGCCCGCCAGGCTGGCCACCACCGCGCCGTAGCCCACCTCCGATGCGGTGTTGAACAGCGGCAGCATGAAGCCGAACACGCCCTTGTTCACGCTGGTCTTGAGGTCGGCCCAATGGCCCAGGCGCATGAGCACCAGCACCGTGCAGGCCACGGCCAGCGCCACGATCAGCGACCACAGGCCGGTGCTGGTGGCGGTGTTCAGGTTGGGGAAGGCCTCGCGCATGAAGCCCAGGTCCATGTGGGGGAACACGGCGTAGGTGAACAGGGCGTTCACGCCCACCACCAGCAGCAGCGGCAGCAGGGCCTGCCAGACCGGCATGGCGCCGGCCGTGTGCACGGGGGCGGCTTCGGCGGGGGCGGGCGCTTCGTCCTCGTGTTCGCCATAGCCTTCGCCGGCACGGCGCGCCGCGGCCACGCGCGATTGCAGCCACCACAGGCCGCCGCTCAGCATGATGGCGGCGGCGATCAGGCCCAGGCCCGGCGCGGCAAAGCCGTTGGTGCCGAAATACTTGATCGGGATGGCGTTGATGATGGCCGGCGTGCCGGGCAGGGCCGTCATCGTGAAGGTGAACGAGCCCAGCGCGATGGCGGCCGGCACCAGCCGCTTGGGGATCTGCGCGGCGCGGAACAAATCCTTGGCGATGGGGTACACCGCGAACGCCACGACGAACAGCGACACGCCGCCATACGTCAGCAGCGCGCAAGCCGCCACCACGACGACCACGGCATGGCGCTGGCCCACCACGCGCACGATCCAGTTCGACAGCGTGTGCGCCGCGCCCGAATCGGCGATGAGCTGGCCGAACAGAGCGCCGAGCAGGAAGATCGGCAGGAAGGCCATGGCGTAGTTGGCCAGCGCGGGCATGAAGGTGCTGGTGTAGATGGGCAGCAGCAGCGCCGCGTCGCCCGACAGCAGCACGGCCAGCGCGGCCATCAGCGGGGCCAGCAGCAGCACGGTGACACCGCGGTACGCGAAGTACATCAACAACAACAGCGACACCACGATTGCCAGCATTCCCGCCATGCCCAGTCCTCCCTTGCCAAAAATGCGGCGGACTCTAGCAAGCACCAGGGTTTACACCGATCTGGCAAGGGGATAGCGCAGGGTGGCTGGGCCCCGGCCACGGCAAGGCGCTGGCCGACACCGGCCCCGGGCGCAGGCCGCCAGCCGCAAGGCCTGCCGGCGGTGGGGCACTGGCCCCGTGTCCCACGGCGCAAGGGTGCGCCAGCCGGCGCCGGCTGCGCGGCGCGCCGCCTACAACAGTGGCACGCGGGCTGCCAGGCTGCCCTGGGCCCGGCCCCCCGCAAACCAACCAGGAGAACACTGATGCAACACCCCGAAACCCCGACCCCCATCACCCCGCCCGCAGACGGCGACCTCGCCGCGCAGGCCCGCCCGGGCTACGGCGTCCCCTCGCAAGACCCGCGGCCCGGCGCGCAGCAGCCGCTGTCGCCCGCCGAGGCCGAGCGCGAGGCCGGCAGCGCCTTCACGGCCGGCGGCGTGCTGGCGGGCGCTGCGGCGGGCGCGGCCGTCGGCGCTGCCGTGGGCGGCCCGGTGGGCGTGGTGGTGGGCGGCGCCGTCGGCGGCGTGGCCGGTGCGGTTGGCGGCGCGGCGGCCGGCAAGGCCACGGCCGGCGACAGCGTCGACCTGCACATCGAGGACACCGGCGGCAACGGCCGGCCCGTGGTGCTGATCCACGGCTGGCCGCTGTCGGCGCAGGCCTGGGAGGCGCAGGTGCCGCTGCTGGCGGCGGCCGGCTACCGCGTGGTGGCCTACGACCGGCGCGGCTTCGGCCGCTCGGCCAAGCCTGCCAGCGGCTATGGCTACGACCAGCTGGCCGACGACCTGGCGCATGTGCTGGAGACCTGTGGCCTGCAGCAGGACGTGACGCTCGTGGGCTTCTCCATGGGCGGCGGCGAGGTGGCCCGCTACATCGCCCGCCATGGCGAGGCGCGGCTGCGCAGCGTGGTGTTCGCCGCGGCGGTGCCGCCTTTCATGATGAAGGGCCCCGACAACCCCGAAGGCCCCCTCACGCCCGAGAAGGCGCAGGAGATGAAGCAGGGCCTGGAGCAGGACCGTGAGGCCTTCTTCGAGCAGTTCACGCGCGACTTCTTCTCGGCCAACGGCGAGCTCAAGGTCAGCGAGCAGCAGCGTGCCGACGCCGTGGCGCTGTGCCGCCAGTCCGACCAGAAGGCGGCGCTGGCCTGCATGGAATCGTTCGGCACCACCGACTTCCGCGACGACCTGAAGAAGGTGAAGGTGCCCACGCTGGTGCTGCATGGCGACGCCGACGGCATCGTGCCTGTCGAGGGCTCGGGCCTGCGCACGCACCGCGCCGTGCCGCACAGCAAGCTGGTGACGGTGCCCGGTGCGCCGCACGGGCTCAACGTCTCGCATGCGCGCGAGTTCAACGACGCGCTGATCGCCTTTCTGCGCAACGGCTGAGGCCGGCCAATCTGGCAAGGGCCGTGGGGCCATGGCCCCATGTGCCGCCACGGGCCGCCGTGCGCATCTAGACTGCGCGCCCATGCCTTCCTGCCACCACGTCCGCCCGCACGCACGCCAGCACGCCGAAAGGCCGTGCTGCGCGCGCCGCGTGCCGGCCCGGTGCGCCGCTCCGCGCCGAACCGCCGGCCATTCCTGAGCCCGGCGGTCCGCACACGAAGCTTTCCCCTTCCTCGCTGCCGATCTCCGGGCCCATGTCCTCCAAGGCCCCGTTGCGCCCTGTGCGCCGGGGATGGTCGTTGCGTTCGCATCCGATGCGATGAAGGAGTTCCCATGCAATTGCGGCACATCGTGGCCGTTGTCGATTCGTCCGCTGCCAGCGTGCAGGCGGCCTGGCGCGCTGCGCGCCTCGCGTGGGCGCATGGCGCCGCGCTGAGCCTGGTGGCGCCGATGGCCGTGCCCGGGCGGCACCCCAGCGCGCGCCACGGGCCGAGCGCGCCGCCGGTGCGCATGCGGGCCGCGCTGGCCGACATGGCCGACACGATGGCGGCGGCCATCGGCATCCGGCCGGCGGTGGCGGTCGATCTGGAAGGCGAGGACGGTGCGGTACTGCGCCGGCACGCGCAGGTGGCCGACCTCGTGGTCGTCCCGGCCGCGCTGGCCCCGGGCGGGCCGGCGCCCTGGTGGCGCGGCAGCCTGGCGGGCCGGCTGCTGCACGAGGCGGGTGTCGCCGTGCTCATCGCGCGCCGCCCGCCCGGCACGGCGCACCGCTGCGCGCTGGTGGCCACGGGGCTCGATGCCGAAGCCGCCGGGTTGCTGCTGCGCGCGGCCGGCTGGCTCTGCCAGCCCCGTGCGGTGCTGGCCTGCCATGTGCTCGACCCGGCCATCCAGCGCCACCTGCACGCGGCCGACCTGCCCTTGCCGGCCGTGCAATCGTGGCTGGAGACGGCCACCCGCCGCGCGGAGCTGGCGCTGGGCGAGCAGCTCGTGCGCGCCGGCCTGCCGGCCGGCCAGGCCATGGTGCTGCGCGGGCCGGCGCCGGCCCGGCTGCTACAGGCGCTGCAATCGCGCGGCGCCTCGCTGCTGGTGGTGGGCAAGCCGCGGCGCGGGCCCTGGGCCGAACGGTGGCGCCCATCGCTCGCGCAGCGCCTGGCCGCGGCCACCCGCTGCGATGTGCTGTGGCTGCCCACGCCGCCCACCAGCGCGCAGGCGGCGCGCCAGCGCCTGGGCTGGCTGGACGCCGCGGCGCCCTGATCGCCCCGGGTGCCGCGGCGCCGGCGCAGCGCAGGGCCCACAAGCGCACCGCACTGTTCCCATCGGAGCCGGGGGCCCTGATGCGCACCGTACGGTGCCGGTCGCAGGCCCGGGCCCGCGCATGCACGGCACGGTGTTGCGCATCAGCCGGTGGCGGTGCCGGGCGCGCCGCTCGGCGCCACGCGGCGCGTGCGGCTGGCTGCAGGTTGGGCCGCGCCGCTTTCTTCCATCGGCTGGAGGACGCCGCAGGCGCGTTGCAGCAGTACCCTGTGCGCAGCCCATCCGGGCGGCCACGGGAGGAACCATGGTGCAACGTCTTCGCTCCGCCTGCGCGCGGCGGTTCTTGCAGCTTCTTTGTGCAGGCGCATGGGCGCTGGCCGCGTTGGCTGCCGCTGCCGACGCGCCCGCGCCAGTGCCCGAGCCGCCCGCCTGCCAGGCCTCGGCGCCGCGGCCGCCAGTGCGGCCCGGGCCCAGGGCCGTGGCGATCCCCGAGCCCAGGGGCATCCCGATGCTGCTGCAGAACTACGTGTATTGCAGCCCGGCGCCTGTGCCTGTGGCTATGGCTGCAGCCAGCGCCGCTGCGCCACCGGCCACCGTGGCACCGCCGGCTTGCCCGGCACCCGCACCGCCGCAGGAATGCAAGGTCGATCCTTCGATGGTGCCCACGTCGATGGAGATCAACCTGGGCAAGGGCATCGGCGTGAAGTTCCAGTCTGCCGGCGTGCTGGCCTGGGTGCTGGCCATCGCGTGCGTCGCTGCAGTGGGCGTGGTGCTCTACCGTCTCGTGAGGTCCGCCGCCAGCGCGGCCGCCGACACGGGTTCGCCGGACACCACGCGGTCGTGGCTTGCTGTCGCGCTGGCGCTGGTGGCGGGTCTGGTCATCGGTTTCCTCGTCGCGCCGGGGCCGCAGCTGTCCGACGCGCAGTTGCGCGAGCTGCGTGACTCTGCGCAGTTCAAGGCGGCCGTGGTCGAGCTGGTGGAGGCCAAGGCCGAGGCAGCCCGCCTGCGCGAACGCGTGGCCGCGCTGGAGCTGGCGGCCCGGCCCGCCGTGCCCGTGGCGCCCGTGTCCGTGCCCGTACCCGTGCCGGTTCCGGACATCTCCCGGCCGGGCGGCATCGACCTGGTCAGCCTGTTGCTGGGCGCGGCGCTGGCCTTGGCCGCTGGCCTGGCTGCGTTCACGCGCTGGATGCGGGACCTTGCGCAGATGCGCGGAGTGCTGCGCGCCATCGGCGCTGCGCTGGCGGCCACCGGGCTGCAACGGCCGCCCGCTGCCAAGCCGGAGTCACCGCCGCCCTCGCCCGAGGCGATTGCCTTGCAGATGGTGCGCGAGCTGCTGCCCTTGCGCTGGAGCATGCCGTACGACCTCTGAGGCCACCCGCACCGCGCACCGTGTGCCGCGCGGCGGGTGCTGGGTGCTGGGCCGGGGCGACTGCGCGGCGCAGCCCCTCAGGCGTGCAGCGCCGTCTCCAGCGCCCGCACCACGCCGGCCAGCGCATCGCCCAGCGCGCGTATGCGCGCGGCCGGCAGCGGCTGCGGCGCAAGCACGCCGCAGTTCATGACGAAGCGCACGGCATCCACCGGCTGCGCGAAGGGCACGGCCACGGCCTCGATCTCCGGCCTGAAGTCGCGCGAGCTGCAGTGGCCGTCGCGCCGGAGCTGGGCCAGCGCCTGTTCGGCCGCCCCCTCGAAGCGCTGCGCCGCGGCCGGGTCGTGCACGCGGATCTGGTTCAGCACCGTCCTGCGCTCGGCCGCGCTGGCGCTGGCCAGCCAGGCGCGGCCGATGGCTGTGGCCAGCATGGGCATCACGGCGCCGGTGTCGGGCGGCAGCAGCCGGCCATCGGTGCGCCACGCGGTCTCCACGTAGACCATGCCCAGTTGGTGGCGCAGGCCCAGCGAGACCGCTGCGCCCAGCTGCTGCGACAGTGCCAGCATGGCCGGCCGCGCCAGGCTGCGCACGCGCAGCCCGGCCAGCATGGGGTGGGCGATGGCAACGGCGCCGGCGCCCAGTCGGTAGCCCGCGCCCTGCGCATCGCGCCGCAGCAGGCCCAGCTGCGTGAGCGTGTAGGTGAGCCGCACCACGGTCTGCGGCGACAGGCCCAGGCGCCGCGCCAGCTCGCGGTTGCCCAGCAGGTCGTCGCCGGGCGCGAAGCAGTGCAGCAGGTCCAGGCCGCGCGCCAGCGTCTGCGCGGCGGCGCTGGCGGGCTCGTCGCCCGCGCGGCCGCGGCGCGCCGGGGCGGGCGCTGGCGCAGGCCAGGGCGGCGCAGGCTGCTCGGCCTGCCATTCCTGCTCGATGCGGCGCGCCAGCGTGCGCAGCAGCGGGCCCACGCGCGTGACCAGCGCGCCGGGCGCCAGGTCGCGCGCGGCCAGCCCGCAATTGAGAACCAGGCGTTCGCCGCCGAGCCGGACGTCCAGCGGCACGGCCACGGCGTGCACGTCGGCCATCCAGTGGCCCGGCGACATGCAGAAGCCGTGGCGCGCCAGGTCGCGCAGGGCCTGGGCCAGCGCGGGTGTCCAGGCCGCGTGCTGGGGCGCGGCCTGGTGGCGCAGGTGGGCAAGCACGGCGCGGCGTTCGGCCGGCGCGGCGCTGGCCAGCCAGGCCCGGCCGGCAGCGCTCTGCAGCATGGGCAGCGCGGCGCCCAGGTCGGGCCGGAAGGCCAGCCGCAGGTGGCCGCGGCAGGTCTCCACGTAGACCATGCGGCCGCGCTCGCGCATGGCCAGCGACACGGTGCCGCCCAGCGCCTCGGCCAGCTCGGTCATGGGCAGGCGGGCCAGCCGCCGCACGCCCAGGCTGGCCAGCAGCGGGTAGCCCAGCGTGAGCGCGCTGCTGCCCAGGCGGTAGCGGCGCGTCTGCGTGTCGAACAGCAGCAGCCCGCGCGCCACCAGCGTGGTGGACAGGCGCGAGATGCTGGGCCTGGACAAGCCGGTGCGTTCGGCCAGCTGGCCGTTCGTCAGGCCCGCGGGCGCATCGGCGAAGGCGTCGAGCAGGGCCAGCCCGTGCGCCAGGCTGGTGGCAAAGCGGGGGTCGGGCATCTGTTCAATATACCGAAACAAGCCTGGCCGGCGCGGGGTGCGCTTTCTAAGCTGCGCACCGGATCGACAGGAGACCCGATGACCGACACACCCGTGGCGCCCGATGCGCCGCACCGTGCGATGAGCACCGCACCCACCGGCCCGGCCGGCCCGCTGGCCGGCCTGCGCATCCTGGACATGGCCACCGTGGTGGCCGCACCCTTTGCCGCCACGTTGTGCGCCGACGCCGGCGCCGAGGTGGTCAAGCTCGAGCTGCCCGAGGGCAACGACCCGCTGCGCGGCCTGGCGCCCACGGGCCTGTACTGGAAGGTGCTCAACCGCGGCAAGGCCGGCATCTCGCTGGACGTGCGCCAGCCCGAGGGCCGCGCGTTGTTCCTGCGGCTCATCGCCGGCTTCGACATCCTGGTGGAGAACTTCCGCCCCGGCACGCTGGACCGCTGGGGCCTGGACTGGGCCACGCTGCGCTCGGCCAACCCGCGCCTGTCGGTGCTGCGGCTCACGGGTTTCGGCCAGACCGGGCCCTATGCCGGCCGGCCCGGCTTCGCGCGCATCTTCGAGGCCATGGGGGGGCTGGCCCACCTGACGGGCGAGGCCGGCGGCAACCCGCTGCACATCAACTTCCCGGTGGGCGATTCGATCGCGGGCCTGTTCGGCGCGTTCGCGCTGGCCAGCCTGGCGGCAGAGCGGGCGCGCGACCCGCAGGCGCCGGGCCGCGAGGTGGACCTGTCGGCCACCGAGGCGCTGCTGCGCGTGCTGGAACCGCTGGCGGCCGAGCACGAATTCCTGGGCGAGGTGCGCGGGCGCAGCGGTGCGCGCGCCAGCTACACCGCGCCATCCAACATCTACCGTACGCAGGACGGCCAGTGGATCACGCTGGTGGGGTCGTCGGACGGCATCTTCCGCCGGCTCTGCGCGGCGATGGACACGCCGGCGCTGGCCGACGATCCGCGCTTTGCCACCAACCCCGCGCGCGTGCGGAACCTGGACGAGGTCGACGGCGCCATCGCCGCGTGGTTCGCCGCGCACGGCTTCGACGCGCTGGCCGGGCGGTTGCAGGCGCATGGCGTGCCGTTCAGCAAGATCTACTCGATCGCCGACGCGCTGGACGACCCGCACCTGCGCGCGCGCGGCGCCTTCGTGCGCCTGCCCGATGCCGAGCTGGGCTCTGTGCCCGCGCCGGCCGCGGTGCCGCGCTTCGGCGGCCACGCACCGCCGCCACCGCGCACCGGGCCGGCCTGCGGCGAGCACAACGCCGCCGTCTACGGCGCGCTGGGCCTCACGCCCGCGGATCTGGCCGCGCTGCGCGCCACCCACGTCATCTGAACCCAGGAGCCAACCCATGATCCGCGATCCCCAGGCCTTCGACGAGCTGCTGGCCAACGTGCGCCGCCAGGTGCGCGAGAAGATGATCCCGCGCGAGGCGGAGGTCGAGCGGCTGGACGCAGTGCCCGACGACCTCGTCGCCCAGCTGGCCGCTGGCGGCTACTTCGGCTGGTCCATCCCCGAGGCCTACGGCGGCGCCGGCATGACCACCGAGGAACTGGTGCTGGCGGCGATGGAACTCTCGCAGGCCAGCGTGGCCTTCCGCGCCCGCGTGGGCACCAACACCGGCATCGGCTCCGAGGCGCTGGTGGCCGACGGCACGCCGGCGCAGAAAGACCGCTACCTGCCGCGCATGGCGCGTGGCGAGCTGACGGGCTGCTTCGCGCTGACGGAGCCCGAGGCAGGCTCGGACGCCGTGGCGCTCAGCACCAGCGCCGTGCGCGAAGGCGAGCACTACGTGCTGAACGGCAGCAAGTGCTTCATCACCAACGCGCCCCTCGCCGGTCTGTTCACGGTGATGGCGCGCACCGACCCTGCGGACCGGTCCGCCCGCGGCATCACCGCCTTCCTGGTCGAGCGCGGGACGCCGGGCCTCAGCACCGGGGTGCCCTACGACAAGATGGGCCAGGCCGGCTCGCCGGTGTCGGAGGTGCACTTCGACCACTGCCGCGTGCACGCGGACCAGATCGTGGGCGGCGCCGGCAACACCGGCCAGGGTTTCCGCACCGCGATGAAGGTGCTGAACAAGCAGCGCATCCACCTGGCCGCACTGTGCACGGGGCCGGCCATCCGCATGCTGGACGAGGCCGTGGACCATACCGCGCAGCGCCGGCAGTTCGGCCAGGCGGTGGCGGGCTTCCAACTGGTGCAGGCGCTGATCGCCGACTGCCAGACCGAGATCCACGCCGCGCGCGCGCTGATCCTGGAGACGGCGCGTGCGCGCGATGCCGGCGAGGACGTGACCATGCAGGCCTCCATGTGCAAGTACTTCGCTTCCGAGATGTGCGGCCGGGTGGCCGACCGCTGCGTGCAGATGCTGGGCGGCGGCGGCTTCATCCGTGGCCATGCCATCGAGCGCTTCTACCGCGACGTGCGGCTGTTCCGGCTGTACGAGGGCACGAGCCAGATCCACCAACTCAACATCGCCAAGCGCACGCTGGCGCGCGCCGGGCACGAACCGCGCTGACCCGCCAGACCACCACCCAGAGGAGACACGACACCATGCACGCCTGGACCACCACTGCCCCGCGCGCGGCCTGCATGCGCCGCGCCCTGCCTGCGCTGCTCGCCGCGCTGCTCACGTTCGGCGGCCTGCTGCCCGCCGCCCGGGCCGCCGACTACCCGGACAAGCCAGTCCGCATCATCGTGCCCTACGCGCCCGGCGGCGGCGCAGACACGGCGGCGCGCGCCATCGGGCAGCGCCTGTCCGAGGTGTTCGGCCAGAGCTTCATCGTCGAGAACAAGGCCGGTGCCGCCACGCAAACCGGCACGCTGGCCGTGGCCCGCGCCGCGCCCGACGGCTACACGTTGCTGCTGGGCACAGCCAACCTGGCGACCAACGCGGTGCTGTTCGACAAGCTGCCCTACGACGCCCAGCGCGACCTGGCGCCCATCTCGCTCATCACCAAGGCGCCGGTCTACGTGCTGGTGCATGCCGATTCGCCGGTCAAGGACTTCAAGCAACTCGTGGCGCAGGCGCGCAGCAGCAGGAACGGCCTGAGCTATGGCACGGCAGGCAACGGCAGCATCCCGCACCTGGCGGGCGAACTGTTCCGCACCGACACTGGCGTGCAACTGCTGCACGTGCCCTACAAGGGCAGTTCGGAGGCGGTGGCCGCGCTGGTGGGAAAGCAGCTGGACCTGAGCTTCGACAACCTGCCGCCGACCAACGCCATGATCAAGGGCGGCAAGCTGCGCCCGCTGGCCGTGGCGGCAGGCCGGCGCAGTGCGCTGATGCCCGACGTGCCCACCATGGCGGAGCAGGGCGTGCCGGTGGAGGCCTCGTCGTGGTGGGGCCTGCTGGCACCGGCGGGCACCCCGCCGGCCGTGATCGCCAAGCTCCACAAGGCCATGGTGGAGGCGCTGGCCACGCCGCAGATGCACGAACACCTGGCGCGGCTGGGAATCGAGCCCGAAAGCTGCTCGCCGGCCGAGTTCACGGCCCACATCCAGGCCGAGACGCTCAAGTGGGGCAAGGTGGCCAAGGCCGCCGGCATCAAGGCGGACTGACGATGGCCTCTCCTGAACGGTTCCGTGCCTTCCGGCTGCACCAGGACGCGCCCGGCGCGCCGGTGGCGGGCCGCTTCGTGACGCAGGCACACGATGAACTGCCGCCCGGCGAGCTGCTGGTGCGCGTGGCCTATACCAGCATCAACTACAAGGACGCCCTGGCCGCGGCCGGCCTGAACCAGATCGTGCGGCAGTACCCACGCACCGGCGGCATCGACTTCTCGGGCCGCGTGGAGCATTCGAGCGACCCGCGCTTCGCGCCCGGCGACGCGGTGGTGGTGCACGGCTTCGGCGTCGGGGTGGACCACGACGGCGGCCATGCCGAGTTCGCCCGCGTGCGTGCCGACTGGGCGCTGGCGCTGCCCGAAGGCCTCACCCTGCTGGAGGCGGCCACGCTCGGCGCGGCCGGCTACACCGCCGCGCTGTGCGTGCACTGGATGGAGCACAACGGCCTGGCGCCGGGCGGCCTGCCCGTGGTGGTGACGGGCGCCACCGGCGGCGTGGCCAGCGTGGCCATCGACATCCTGGCCGGGCGCGGCCACGAGGTGGTGGCCGTGAGCGGCAAGGGCGACGCAGACGGCTACCTGCGTGCGCTGGGCGCCGCCACGGTGCTGGACACGTCTGTCGCCGTGCCCTCGGGCCGGCCGCTGGACAAGGGCCAGTGGGCCGGCGCGGTGGATTCGGTGGGCGGCGAGATGCTGGCCTGGCTGCTGCGCAGCGCCGCGCCGGATGCGGTGCTCACGAGCTTGGGCAACGCCGGCGGTGCCGAGTTGCACACCACCGTGCTGCCGCTGATCCTGCGCGGCGTGCGGCTGATCGGCATCAACGCGAACAGCCCCATGGCGCTGCGCCGCACCGTCTGGGCCCGGCTGGCCGGCGACCTGCGGCCACGCCACCTGGCGCGCATCGCCCGGATGACGGCCTTCGACCAGCTGCCCGAGGCCATGGCACGCATGCGCGAGCGCGCCACGCGCGGGCGCCTGGTGGTGGCGATGGCCTGAACTGCTGCGCGGGCATCCCCCGCGCCTGTACTACCATGGCCGGCCGCTGAACCCGCCACCACGATGCCCATGCGCCCCATTCCCGCGCTGGCCTGCTCGGCCTTGCTGCTGTTGTTGCCGGGCCTCTCGCAGGCCCAGAAGATCACGGTCGACCGCGAGGCCTACATGGCGCGCTGCACCGCGCTGATCTATCCACTGGACGAGACGCTGCTCAACCGCCTGGCCACGCGCGACGGCTTCGCGCAGCAGTCTTTGGGCTACCTGCGTGCCACGCGCGATGTCTGCGGCTGCGGGTTCGAGCAGGCGCAGGGCGCGCTCAACGCGCGCCGGCTGCTGCTGTTCGCCCACCGTGGCTTCGAGCCGCTCGAAGAGGGCATCGGCCAGGTGTTCGAGGCGGCCGACCGCGACGCCGTGGGCAAGTTCGAGAAGGAGCACAAGGGCTACCGCCAGTGCGCCGAGACCTTCGAGCGCCGCGTGCGCGAGGCGTCCGAGGCCACGAAGTAGCGGCCGGCGCCGGCTTGTAACCGCGGGCCGGCGTGGCAGCATCGCGCGGTCCATCTTCAGGAGCACCGCAGTGATCCACATCGTCCACGACACGCACGACAGCGTCGTCGCCATCCCGCCCTCCACCACCAGCCTGTGGCTGGACGCCAGCCAGGTCCACGCCGCCACCGGCTGGGAGTGGAAGCCCCAGGGGCTGTGCCGCGGCGCGGCCTGCATGCCGATTCCCCCAGCGGGGCACGGCGGCGGCCAGGCGCTGGTGGACGGCGCGCGGCTCGACCTCGCCGCGTTCTGGCGGCACCTGGGCTGGCCGGCCGTGCACGACGACGCCGGTGCGCTGTGGGTGCTGGGCGAGGGCGCCGACAGCCAGGCCGCGGCGTGGGAAAGCCTGCAGGCGCCCGACTTCGAACTGCCCGACCTGGCCGGCCGCATGCACCGGCTGTCGGACCTGCGCGGGCAGCGCGTGTTCATGGCCACCTGGGCGTCGTGGTGCGGCTGCCGGGTCGACCTGGCGCTGTGGCAGGCGCTGCAGGCATCGGCGGGCGCCCACGGCTTCACGGTGCTGGCGATCGCGCTGGACGATGCAGCCTCGGCGCGGCCGTGGATCGAAGCCGCGGCGCCGACCTTCCCGTGCCTGATCGATGCGGAGCACCTGGTCGCGCAGCGCTACAACCTGGTCAACGTGCCGCAGGCCGTGTGGATCGACGAGGAAGGCCGCATCGTGCGCCCGCCCGAGAGCGCCGGCTCGACCGACGGCCTGCGCGAGCGCGACCGCCAGACCAACGCCATGCCCGAGGCGGTGGTGGCCCGGCGCGCCGCCATCAAGGCCACCTACCTCGACGCCGTGCGCGACTGGGCGGAGCACGGCGCCGCCAGCCGCCACGCGCTGGCGCCGCAGGAAGTGCGCCGGCGGCTGCAGCGGCCCGATGCGGCCATCGCCGAGGCGCATGCGCGCTTCCGGCTCGGGCAGTCCTTGCTGCGCGCCGGCCAGGAGGCGCAGGGCCGGGCGCAGCTCGACATGGCCTCGCGCCTGCATCCCGATTCATGGGCCATCTGGCGCCAGCACGCCGAACGCGATGCGCGCGGCCTGGCGGTGAGCCCGGCGTTCTGGGAGCGCGTGGACGCGCTGGGCGACAAGCCCTACTACCCGCCCGCGCAGCTCTGAAGCCGGCGGGCGTTCCGGCGCGACGTGGAAAGAGCGCCCCCGCTCAGGCCGCGGGCTTGTCGGCCAGCCGCTTGACCTGGATGGCGCGCCCCGTCCACACGCCGCCGGGCGGCAGCGCGCGGATGGCCGCCTTCTGCGCGGCGCTGAGATCTTTCTCGTTGTCGATGTAGCTGGCACTGACCTGGATGCTGCGCGGGCGTGGGTCGTGCGGGTCGGGCAGGATCAGGCTGATCTCGTAGGTGGTCGTCATGCGGCGATTTTCGGCGATGGCCGGGGCCGGCCCGCCACGGCCCGCAACTGCAGCCGCGGCGCGTGCACCAGCCCGATGCTGGCCCAGACGCCCACGCTGAAGTACAGCGTCATCCACACCACCTCGGTCTTCCAGTCTTCCCACTGCGTGGAGACGTGCACACGGCCTGCCACGTCGGCCACGCCGGCGCCCAGGCCCAGGTAGGCACGGCCGGCGGCCTCGTCGGCCAGCCAGCGGTGCCAGTACATGGGCACGTCCACCGCGAACATGTACAGCGCATACGCGCCCGCGGCCACCACCCACAGCGCCAGCACCGGGCGCTGGTGCGCAGCCACGCGCGGCCACAGCGCGAGCAGGCAGGCCGCGACGAGCGCGGCGCAGGTGCCCCACAGGCTTTCCTCGATGGTGTGGCCCAGGTTGGAGGTGGTGAGCACCGAGTACCACGAGCACAGCTCGGCCACGAGGATCAGCGGCACGATCTGCAGCGCCGCCAGCCGCGCGAGCGGCCGGTCGCCGCCGCGCGTGGTGTCCTTGAGCATCAGCGCCCACTGCGCGGCGAAGCACAGCTCGGCCACGGTGGCGACCGAGCGGCCCACCAGCACGCTGGACCACGGCGCGTCGACCATCACCAGGCGCGGGATGTCATACACCGGCACGACCGAGCGGAAGGCGCAGCCGAACACGTAGCCGGCCGACAGCCACAGCTGCAGCCGGCGCAGGCCGTGCCAGTTGGCATCGCAGGGCAGGTCGGCCCGGTGCACGCGCCAGGCCGTCCAGCACCAGGCGGCGATGTTGAGCAGGGCGACCGTCCACAGGGCGGTGCGCCAGAGGTGGAGCGGTTCAGCCACGGCGGGCCGGCTGCGGACGGCGGTGGTTTCGGTGTTGTCGTTGCATGGCCTGTGGATGCCTGGACGGTGGTGCGCCAGCACGCTACGCCGCGCGCGCGCCGGCGTCTGTAGGACATGCCCGGATGGCGCGCGCTCAGGTGCTCGCCAGCTCCGGCGTGGCGCTGTCGGCCGCAGCGGCCGAGGCTGTGGCTGCGGCGGCGGCCGGCGTCGGCATCCAGCGCAGCAGGGTCTGGTACAGCGCCAGCGGGCTGACGGGCTTGGTCAGGTGGTCCACCATGCCGGCGTGCAGGCTGTCGCTGCGGTCCTCGGCCATCGCGTGCGCGGTCATGGCGACGATGGGCACGTCATGGCCGCGCGCACGCAGGCTGCGCGCGGCCTCCAGGCCGTCGGTGCCGGGCATCTGCATGTCCATGAGCACCACCGCGTAGTCGCCCTGGCTGGCCATGGCGATGGCCTCGCGGCCGTCGTGCGCCACGTCCACCTGCAGCCCGGCCAGCTGCAGCAGCTCGCGCGCCACCTCCTGGTTGATGGGGTTGTCCTCGGCCAGCAGCACGCGGCGCCCGCCGTGCAGGTCGCGCAGCACCTCCAGCCACTGCTGCAGGTCCTGCTCGTCGCGCCCGGGCATGCCGGCCCGCGTGCGGCCGGCCTGCTGGCGGTCGAACCAGGCCGTCACCGTGAAGCGGCTGCCGACGCCGGGCGTGCTGTGCACGGCCACCTCGCCGCCCATGGCCTGGGCCAGCTGGCGCGTGAGGGCCAGGCCCAGTCCGGTGCCGCCGAAGCGGCGCGTGGTCGAGGTGTCGGCCTGCTCGAAGCTCTCGAAGATGCCGGCCTGGCGCGCCGGCGGGATGCCGACGCCGGTGTCCACCACCTCGAACTGCACCTGCACGCGCCGGGGCGTCTGCTGCAGCGTGCGGCCATGCACCTCCACCGTGCCCTGTTCCGTGAACTTGATGGCGTTGGAGACCAGGTTCAGCAGCATCTGCGAGACGCGCGTGGCGTCGCCGTGCACGGCGTCGGGCAGGTCGGCCATGTCCAGCGTGAAGCCCAGGCCCTTGCGGCGGGCCGAGCTGGAGAGCATCTCCACGGCCGAACGCACCGAGGCGCGCAGCGCGAACGGGCGGTCTTCCAGTTCCAGCTTGCCGGCCTCGATCTTGGACAGGTCCAGCACGTCGTTGAGGATGCGCAGCAGGTGCTGGGCCGCGTCGTCGATCTTCTCCAGCCGGTCGCGCTGCTTGGGTTCCAGCTCGCCGCGCTTCATGAGGTGGGCCATGCCCAGCACGGCGTTCATGGGCGTGCGGATCTCGTGGCTCATGTTGGCCAGGAAGGCGCTCTTGGCGCGGCTGGCGGACTCGGCCCGGTCGCAGGCCACGGCCAGCTGGGCATTGCTGTCGCGCAGGGCCTGCTCGGCGGTCTTGAGGTCGGTGATGTCGAACGACATGACCAGCACGCCGCGGATGGCGCCCGCATCGTCGGTGTCGGGCACCAGCAGCACGCGGAACAGGGCCTGCCCACCGTCGGGCCGGACGATCTCGCGCAGGTAGCGCTGCGTCTCGCCGCGCATGGCGGCGTCCATGTGGTGCTTGATCTCGGCGTAGGCCACGCCCAGCACCTCGGCCTCGTGGCGGCCCAGGATGCTGTCCGGCGTGTAGCCGAAGCGCGCGGCGTAGCCGGCGTTGGCAAAACTGCAGGTGCGGTCGGCGGACCAGTACGAGACATGGCCGGGGATGGCGTTGGTCACGGTGCGGTTGAAGCGCGCCGCCTCCTGCAGCGCGCTGTTGGCCACCTGCAGTTCGTCCGTGCGCTCGGCCACGCGCCGTTCGAGCTGGTCGCGGCTGTGCTGCAGGTCCTGCTCCAGCAGGCGGCGGCGCGTCACGTCCACGAACGATGTCACCACCGACAGCAGCCGGCCCGTGGCCTCGTCGTGCACCGGCACGGCGTTGACGTTGAAGAAGGTGCGCTGGCCCGTGGGCGCGAGCAACGCGACCAGCACGTCGTGCTGCGCGGGCGCGCCGGCGGCGACGCGCGCCGGCGGCGTGGCGTCGGGCAGCAGGGGCCGGCCGTCGGCATCGAACAAGAACCAGCCGGGCGGCATCAGCGGGCCGCCCTGCCAGGCGATCTGGGTGCAGCCCAGGATGCGTTCGGCGGCCGCGTTGCAGCTGGTGACCTTGCCTTGCGGGTCGCTCACGACCACGCCTTCGCTGAGCGCGGAGACCACGCTGCGGTAGTGCGCGTCGCGCTCGCCGAGGGCCTGCTGGGCCTGGCGCGCCTCGGTCACGTCGCGGGCGATGTTGAGCAGGCCGATCAGCTGGCCGTCGGCATCGCGCAGCGGCGACTTGGTGTGCTGCAGCACGCGGTCGCCATCGGCCGTGGCCGTCACCTCTTCGAACTGCATGGGCTCCTGCGTGCGCAGCACCAGGGCGTCGCGCGGGGCGCGCAGCGCGGCCTGCTCGGCGCCGATGAGGTCGGCCACCGTGCGGCCCACCATCTCTTCCTTGGACTTGCCGAACAGCCTGGCGCAGGCCGCGTTGTAGAAGATGAAGCGGCCCTGCGGGTCCTTGGCGAAGATCAGGTCGGAGCAGCTGTCGGTGATGGCCTCGAGCAGGTTCAGCGCCTCCAGGCGCTTGCGCTGCTCGGCCAGCTCGCGCCGGTCCTGCGCCGAGCGCAGGCGCTGCGACCACCAGCGCACCGTCAGCGCCATGCCCGCCAGGCCCAGGCCCAGGCCGACCAGCAGCCACAGCATGTGCTCCCAGTTCTCGTCGTCGATCTCGGCCAGGTCGATCTTGGCCACCAGCCACCAGTCGGTGCCGGGCACCGGCTGCACGGAGGCCATGACCTCGGCCCCGCGGTAGTCGGGGCCGATGAAGATCTGCGGCGCCGTGGTGTCCGCGCGCGGCCCCCGGGTGGCCAGCGGGCCGACGGCGGGGCGGGGGCGCGAGAGCACGCCGGCGGCGTCGGGGTTCCAGCGCGCGTCGCTCAGGGCGACCAGCCGGTCGCCGCTTTCGGCCCACAGCATGGCCTCGCCCGTGCGCGTGGGCACGGGCCAGCTGGACAGCAGCGGGTACAGCGCGCGCCGCGGGTCGATGCGCAGCACCATGGCGCCGCGTGGCGCGGTGCCGGTGGCCAGCAGCGGGATCACCACGTCCATGCGCACCGGCATGGCCGAGCTTTCGCTGCGGTAGATGGCGGTGTGCACGGAGGTGCGCCGCGCGAGCGCCTGCTGCAGCGCGGCCTGCAGTTCGGGGCGCTCGGCATCGGCCGGGTGCTCGCTGCCGAGCACCGTGCCCCGCGCATCGACCACGAACACGCTGTCGGCATCGTTGGAGCGGCGGAACTTGACGGCGCGCGCCAGCAGGCGCTCGCCGGCCGCCGCGTCGGCCTGGTCTTGCCAGCGCACGAACAGCTCGCCCAGGTAGCTGCTGTCGACGAGGAACTCGGCCAGGCCCATCTGGCGCTCCACCCAGTCCTGGGCCTGGCTCACGCGCAGGTCGGCGACCGATTGCACGCGGGCGCGGGCCTGCGCACGGCCGTCTGCCAGGTCCTGCTGGATGTGCCAGACGAACAGCGCGCTGGCCAGCATGCCGATGGCGATGGCCGGCACGAGCCAGTTGCGCCGCGATTCGGGCAGGCGGGCCAACCACCGGGAGACGGATTCCATGACGCACTCCCTACAGGGACGAAGGGCGGATGGATGGGGCCCCGCCGTCCGGCCCGCACCGGGCGCTGTGCATGCAGGTGGCCCGGGCTGGTGCGGATTGTTGAGCGCGCCCCGGGGCCGATTGCGTCACGACTGTGAACGCAGCGGGGCGGCGTTGCCCCTCGCGTGGATTAATCCGCGGCGGAGCGCGCCTGGGCGATCCAGCCGTCGAAGGTCTTCTGGTGCGCCTTGATCCAGGCGTCGGTGTGCCGCGCGATGTCGGCGGCCTTGTTCTCGCCGTTGCGCATGCGCAGGTTCTGGGCGTTGATGTCGCCCACCGGCAGCTGCATCACCGCGAACAGCTTCGCCGCGGCCGGGTTGGCTTCGGCGAAGGCCTTGTTGGCCACGATGTGCTGCGTGTTGGGGATGAAGCCATAGTTCTGGCCATTGGGCAGCCGGGTCTCGACGCCCTTCTGCGCGCCGGGCAGCGAGGAGAACGGCACCTGCAGCCAGACCACGTCGCTGCCGGGCTTGAGCACGCCGCTGACCCAGTAGGGCGTCCAGGTGTAGTACAGGATGGGCTTGCCTTCCTTGTGGCGCGTGATGGTGTCGGCCATCAGCGCCGCGTAGCTGCCCTGCACGTGCTTGATGGCGCCCGACAGCCCGTAGGCCTGCAGGTGGTGGTTGATGACGGCCTCGCAGCCCCAGCCGGGGTTGCAGCCGGTCAGGTCGGCCTGGCCGTCGCCGTCGGTGTCGAACAGCTTGGCGATGGCCGGGTCCTTGAGCTGGTCGATGCTGCGGATCTTGTGGGCGTCGGCCGTCTTCTTGTCGATCAGGTAGCCCTGCAGCGCGTTGGTGGAGTAGGTGCCCTGGCGCCAGAGCTTGGCCTGGCCGCCGGCGTTCTTGTAGAAGTCGTCGTGCAGCGGGTTCCAGTTGGCGGCGATCAGCGTGGCGTCGCCGTTGGCGATCGCCACATAGGCCGTGGCGTACTCGATCTCGCGGATCGGCTGCACGTCGTAGCCGAGCTTTTCCAGCGCGCGGCTGACCAGCAGGGTCTGGAAGGTCTCCTCGGCGATGGAGCTTTGCAGCGGCTGCACCTTGATGCCCTTGCCGGGCAGGTCCTGGGCGATGGCGGTTGCACAGACGGCCAGCAGGCCGGCCGCGAACGCGGTGCGAAGGGGTTGGAAGTTCATGGGGATGCTCCTTTCAGTGGATTCAATGGATGCGCACGGCCAGGGCGGCGGTGGCTTGGGTGTGGTCCGACGTGGCGGCAGCGGCCGGTTGCGGCTTGCGCTGCAGCGCCCGCACGACCAACCCGGCCGGGCCGGTCTGCCACCAGTGGCGTGCGCCGCGGCTGGGCTGGCCCATGGCCTGGGTGATGCGGTCCAGCGTGATGGCCAGCAGCACGATGCCCAGGCCGCCCACGGTGGCCAGACCCATGTCGAGCCGGCCGATGCCGCGCAGCACCATCTGGCCCAGGCCGCCCACGGCGATCATGGAAGCGATGACGACCATCGACAGCGACAGCATCAGCGCCTGGTTGATGCCGGCCATGATGGACGGCATGGCCAGCGGCAACTGCACCTTGGTCAGCAGCTGCCAGGGCGAGGCGCCGTAGGCACGCGCGGCCTCGATCAGGTCGGGCCGCACCTGGCGGATGCCCAGCGTGGTTAGGCGCACCAGCGGCGGCAGCGCGAACACGATGGTCACGATCACGCCGGGCACGTTGCCGATGCCGAACAGCATGACCACGGGCACCAGGTAGACGAAGGCCGGGGTGGTCTGCATCGCGTCCAGCACCGGCCGCGCGAAGCGGTTGGCGCGGTCGCTGGAAGCCAGCAGGATGCCCAGCGGCAGGCCCAGCACCAGGCAGAAGGCCAGCGAGGTGAGCACCAGCGACAGCGTGACCATGGCCTCGGGCCAGATGCCCAGCATGGCCACCAGCAGCAGCGACACCACGCCGCCGATGGCGACGGCGCGGCCGGCGAACTGCCAGGCCAACAGGCCCAGCAGCGCGACCATGGCCAGGGTGGGCACGGACTGCAGCAGGCCTTCGACGCTGGACAGCGTGGCGTCGATGGGGCCGCGCACGGTCTGGAAGAACGGGCGGAAGTGCTCGACCGCCCAGGCCAGGCCCTGGTTGATCCAGGACTCCACGGGCAGGCTGCCGTCCCACAGTTGGGTGAGCGAGAAACCGTCGGGCGTGGCGGGCACGGCGTCGGTGGCCGCGCCGAGCCAGTCGCTGCCGTCGGCGGCGCCGGCGCCCGCATCGGTGGCGGTGGACCAGGCGTCGGTGGCAGGGGCGTCGGCCGCGGGTGCGGGCGTGGCTTCGGTGCCGGACCAGGGGTCGCCGGCCGGTGCCGATTCCGCGGCGGGCGCGGCATCGGGTGCCGAGGTCGCCCAGGGATCGGTTTCGGCCATGGCGTTGCTTTGGGCGAGGTTGGTGTTGTCGTTCATTTGGTGTCCTCCTCGGGTGTCAATCGCTGTTCTTGTCCATGAAGCGCAGCAAGGTGGTCTTGCTGATCGCGCCGACGTAGCGGCCCTGGTCGTCGACCACGGGCAGCGGCCAGGGCGACTGCGCGACCTGGCCGAACAATTCGTTCACGGGATGGATGGCGGCCACGGTCTGCACGTCCGGCAGGAAGGCGCGCTGCAGGCCCAGCGTGCCCTCGTGGTCCTTGAGCGCGGCGCGCAGCGAGTCGGCCGAGACCATGCCCAGAAAGCGCTGCTGCGGGTCGACCACGTAGGCGAACTCGCGGTCCTGGTCTTCCAGCATCTTCAGCGCGGGGCGCGAGCCGCGTGCGGGGTGTTCGGACACCACGACCTGGCTGCGCCGCGCGATGTCGCCGGCCTTGAAGACCTTGGCCGCGTCCACGCCGCGCACGAAGCTGCGCACGTAGTCGTCGGCCGGGTTGCGCAGGATCTCCTCGGGCGTGCCGACCTGCACCACCTGGCCATCCTTCATGATGGCGATGCGGTCGCCGATGCGCATGGCCTCGTCCAGGTCGTGCGAGATGAACACGATGGTGCGGCGTTTGACCTGCTGCAGGCGCAGCAGCTCGCTCTGCATGTCGGTGCGGATGATCGGGTCCAGGGCCGAGAAGGCCTCGTCCATGAGCAGGATCGACGGGTCGGACGCCAGCGCGCGCGCCAGGCCCACGCGCTGCTGCATGCCGCCCGAGAGCTCGTCGGGGTAGCTGTCGCCCCAGCCGGCCAGGCCCACCTGGGCCAGCGCGTCGTCGGCCGCTGCCAGGCGCTGTGCCTTGTCGGTGCCGGCCAGCTCCAGGCCGAAGGCAGTGTTGTCGCGTACGGTCATGTGCGGCATCAGCGCGAACGACTGGAACACCATGCTGATGTCCTTGCGGCGCAGCGCGCGCAGCTGGCGGCCGCCGTGCTGGAAGATGTCCTCGCCATCGACCACCACGCGGCCGGCGCTGGGCTCGATCAGCCGGTTCAGCAGCCGCACCAGCGTGGACTTGCCCGAGCCCGACAGGCCCATGATCACGAAGATCTCGCCGGCCTGGATGTCGAAGTGGGCGTCGAACACGCCGATGGACTGGCCGGTCTCGGCCAGGATCTCCTGCTTGCTCTTGCCTTGGCGCACGAGCGTCAGGGCGGCGTCGGGATCGTCTCCGAACACCTTGAAGACGTGTTCGATCTGGATGTCTTTTGCCATTGCGGCGGGCCTCCTGGGGATGGGGCTGGGCAATGGCCGCCTGCATGCGTGGGCGGCCGCGGTCCGCAGCCGCACGGCAGGCACTGAAGACGACGAAGCAACGACGCAGCCAGCGCCCGTCACGCAAAGCGGAGCCGGTCAGCGGGCCTGGTCGAAGGGGCTGAACGGAGCGATGCGACGCGGCGTCGGTTGGCTGGAGAACCAGCCGGTTGCCGGGCAAGCCCGGCAGGGGATGTCTGGCGCCGCGACGGGAGGCAAGGTGCTCCGCGAGTAGCGCTCAGACCGTCAACATATCGTGTTGACTGTTAGAACGGGGCGCATTGTAACTTTTGGGTCTAAGTCATGTCAAGGAATGACAGATTCCCGGCTAGTTCTCCAAGGCCGGTGCATGGTCATCCGCGTGACCACAACAGATATTTGTCAATACAATTTGCGTCATGCGGATTGCGTTCGACGCGGCCAAGAACGACAGGAACATCGCCGAGCGCGGGCTGTCGTTCGAGGCTGCCGCGGAACTCGACTTCAGCACCGCTGTCGTTCAGGTGGACGACCGCAAGGTCTACACGGAAGTGCGGTACGTTGCAGTTGGCCTTCTCCGCGGGCGCCTGCACGTGCTGTGCTTCACGCCCATCGATGAAGGCATCCGAGTCATCAGCTTTCGCAAGGCGAACAGCCGGGAGATCAAAGCCTATGAGCAAGCGCGCACCACTGACTGACGCGGACGGAGAGGTCCGCGAACTGGCGGCCGAGGACCTGGCTGGGTTCCGGCCGGCTCAGGAGGTTCTGCCGCCCGCCCTGCAGGCGACGCTCGGCGTACGCCGCCGCGGACCGCAGAAGACGCCGACCAAGGTGGTGACGACCATCCGCATCGATCCGGACATCCTGGAGGCGCTGAAGGCAACAGGTCCTGGCTGGCAGACCCGTGTCAATGACGCACTGCGCGCCGACATCCGGGCCGGCCGGATCAAGACTGCATAGCCTCACGGCAGGCGGCGCGGCGTGGGCCGTCCAGGACGGCGGACGTCCGATGGCGGCACGCCGTGCGCTTCACTCCGCCTGGATGTTTCCCTTGCGGATGACCGCGGTCCATTTGGCGACCTCCTCGCCGATGCGCTGGCCGAACTCCGCCGGCGTGCTGCCCACCGGCTCGAATCCCATGGCCTGGAGCCGCGCGTGCATCTCGCCCTGGCGCACGGACTGGCGCAGCGCGGCGCTGAGCTGCTCGACGATGGCCGCCGGCACGCCGGCCGGCGCGATGAGCCCAAACAGCGGCATGGTGTCCACGCCGGGCAGGCCGGCCTCGGTGAAGGTGGGCACGTCGGGCAGCTGCGGCACGCGCTGGCGTGGCGTGACGGCCAGCGCGCGCAGCCGGCCGGCCTTGATGTGCTCGGCCAGCGTCGGCACGGTGGCGAAGGCGAACTGGAACTGTCCGCCCAGCAGGTCGGTGATGACCGTGCCGCCGCCTTTGTACGGGATGTGCTGCACGGAAATGCCGGCCTGCTGCGCCAGCAGCTCGCCCGCCAGGTGCGGGCCGCTGCCCACGCCGGCCGAACCGTAGGCCAGCGTACCCGGTGCCGCCTTGGCGCGCGTGATGAACGCCGCGAGGTCGCTGGCCGGCACCGAGGGATACGTGACCAGCACGAAGGGCGCGGTGGCCACGAGCGAGACCGGGGCGAAGTCCTTCAGCGTGTCGTAGGGCAGGCGCTCGCGCAGCAGCCCGGGGTTGATGGTGAAGCTGCTGTCCACCATGCCCAGCGTGTAGCCGTCGGGCGCCGATTGCGCGATCGCGCGCGTGCCGATGGTGGTGCCGCCCCCGCCGCGGTTGTCGGCGATGAAGGACTAGCCCAGCGCCGCCTGCAGCGTCTGCCCCGACAGCCGGCCCAGGTTGTCGGTGGCGCCGCCGGCCGGGTAGGGGATGACGATGCGCACGGTCTTGTCGGGGTACGCGGCGGCACGGGCGCCGTGCAGCGGCAGCATGGCGCCCAGGCCCAGGGCGGTGGCGTGGTGCAGGAGTCGGCGGCGTGTGGTGGGCAGGGGCATCGGCATGGGGAGGTCTCCAGTCGTCGTGGTTCAGTTCGCGTAGCGGCCTTCGGCGAGCGCCGGCTCGGGGTCGGCGCCCAGGCCGGGGGCATCGGGCACTTGCAGCCAGCCGTGCTCGATGGGCACGGTGCGCGCGTAGGGCACGTGGGCCAGTTCGACATACAGCCGCTCCAGCGAGACCTCGGCCTGCTGCGCGGCGATCAGGTGCAGGCTGGCCAGGAAGCCGGGGCCGAAGAACGCGACCTGCGGGGCGCAGACCACGCCCGTGGCGGCGCAGGCGCTGGCGATGTCCAGCGCGGCCGTCAGCCCGAGCTTGATCACGCTGGGCTGCAGGTATTGCACCGTCGCCTGCTCCGCCATGCGGCGCAGCGCCAGCGCGCTGGCAGCGTTCTCGCCCACGGCCAGCGGCACCGGGCAGCGCTGGCGCAGGGCGGCCAGCGCCTCGCCGTCCTCGGGCGGCCAGACCGGCTCCTCGATCCAGAACGGGGCGTGCGGCAGCATGGCGGCGATGGCGGCCTGCGCCTCGTGCGGCAGCCAGGCGCAGTTGGTGTCGACCATGATGGGCACGCCGGGGCCGGTGGTGCGGCGCACGGCAGCCAGGGCCGGGGCCGTGCGCTCGTGCAGCTTGATCTCGGTGTAGCCCTCGGCCAGCGCACGGTCCGTCACCTGCGCGAGCAGGCTCTCGTCGGCGTAGTACTGCAGCAGCGAGGCGTAGACGCGCACCTGGTCGCGGCGTTTGCCGCCCAGCAGTGCATGCAGCGGCAGGCCGGCACGCTTGGCACGCAGGTCCCACAGCGCGATGTCCAGGCCGGCCAGCGCGTGCACCACGGGGCCGGAACGCCCCAGGTTGTGCAGCGCGCGCTGCATGCCGGGCAGCAGGCTCTCGTCGTCGGCCTGACGGCCGCAGGCCAGGGGTGCGATCAGCGTCTCGAAGACCGCCTGCAGCGCGCGCGGCTCCACGCAATACGACTCGCCCCAGGCCACGGTGCCGTCCTGCGTCTCCAGCCGCACCAGGGCGCTGTCGAGCTTGTTGCGCGGCCGGCCGGCGAACAGTGGCGGCTGGCTCCAGTGGTGGAAGGGCAGCCGCATGGGAATGCAGTGGACCGAAGCGATGGTGTTGGCGGGCATCCGGGATTCTTGGGCGCCAGCCCACCGATGGTCAAATAGATGAACTGGCTGACTTCATATGAAATCCTGATGCTGAACCGTCGTGAACTCGCCCTGCTGCGCGCGATGTACCTGCATCCGACCGTGACAGCGGCAGCCGACAGCGTGCACATGAGCCAGCCTGCGGCCAGCGCCGTGCTGCGGGGCCTGGAGACGCGGTTGGGCTTCGCGCTGTTCAGCCGCAACCAGCGCCGGTTGCAGCTGACCAGCCAGGCGCGCGCGCTGATCCCCGAGGTGTTGACCGCGCTGTCGGCGATGGACGCGGTGGAGCGCTTGGCCCGCGACATCCGCCAGGGCGCCACGGCGCGGCTGAACGTGGGCGCCGTGGCGGTGGCGGCCACCATGCTGCTGCCGCAGGCGCTGGTGCCGGTGCGGCGCGCGCATCCGCAGGTGGCGGTCACCGTGCGCGCGGGCACGGCGCTGGAGATCATGGACATGGCGGCAGACCACCGGATCGACCTGGGCCTCGTCATCACCGGCCCGGCCACGGCCGGCGAGCGCATCGCGCGGGAGCGGCTGGCCCGGCTGAGCCTGCATGCGGTGTTCCACCCCGACCATCCGCGGGTGCGCAGCGACACGGCGCTCAGCCTGGCCGAAGCCGCGGCGCTGGACCTGATCGTGCTGTCGCCGGCCCTGCCGGCAGGCCTGGCGACGCAGCAGGCGATGGCGGCCGCGGGGCTGGCGTTGCGGCCGGTGATGGAGGTGTCGCAGTCGTTCGCCGCCTGCGCGTTCGCGGCCGAGCAGCTGGGTGTGGCGATCGTGGAGACGCTGGGCGCACGCTATGCCCAGCGGCAGGGCCTGGTGGCCCGGCCACTGCTCGCGCTCGACGATGCGGAGCTGGCGCTGGTGTTCCCGCGTGACAAGCCGCTGGAGGGCGCCGCGCTGGGCCTGCGCGATGCCCTGGTCGAGGCCGTGGGTCGGCAGCGACCGGCATGACGCCACCGGCCCGCCGGCCGGATCTCAGTGCCTGCCGCTGGCCGTGGACGACATCAGCTTGTCGGTGTAGGCGATGGCCATGGCCGACAGCAGGAAGGCGATGTGGATCGCGGTCTGCGCGATCAGCACCTTGTCGGTGTAGTTGTCGGCATTGATGAAGGTCTTGAGCAGGTGGATCGAGCTGATGCCGATGATGGACATCGCCAGCTTGACCTTGAGCACCGAGGCGTTCACGTGGCTCAGCCACTCGGGCTGGTCTTCGTGGCCTTCCAGGTTCATGCGGCTCACGAAGGTTTCGTAGCCGCCCACGATCACCATGATCAGCAGGTTGGAGATCATGACCACGTCGATGAGCGCGAGCACGACCAGCATGATCACGGTCTCGTTGAGCGTCGTGATCGGAGCGTCGGTCTTGTAGCCGATGCTGTTGATCAGCGCCTGCAGGGCCGTCTGGTTGCCGAAGGCGGCCTCGACCAGGTGCAGCAGTTCCACCAGGAAGTGCACCACATACACGCCCTGCGCGACGATCAGGCCCAAATACAGCGGCAGTTGCAGCCAGCGGCTGGCGAAGATCATCTTGGCCAATGGGCGCATCGGCGAGGTTTTGGCGGGTTGCAGCGGGTCGGACATGTGTGTCGGCGTTGGTGGGGGCGCCGGATTGTAGGGCTGTGCTGCGGTGCAGCAACGGGCCGCCGAGGGCCGATGGCATGGCGGCCGCGCGCCCCGTGGCGCGCCAGGGGCCTGGGGCCGGCTCAGCGCTTGGGCAGGGCGTAGGCGATGACCGAATCGCCCGGCGTGGTGCCCAGCGATCCATGCCCGCCGGCCACCACCAGCACGAACTGCCGGCCGTCGTCGGCCGTGTAGGTCATCGGCGTGGCCTGGCCGCCGGCCGGCAGCCGGCTCTCCCAGAGCTGCTTGCCGCTGGTGACGTCGTAGGCGCGCACGTAGTTGTCCAGCGAGCCCGAGAGGAAGGCGACACCGCCAGCGGTGACGATGGGGCCGCCGAGGTTGGGCACACCCATGCGGATCGGCACCGGGATGGGCGACAGGTCGCGCACCGTGCCGTTGCGGTGCTGCCAGACGATCTTGCCGGAGGTCAGGTCGGCACCGGCCACGTAGCCCCATGGCGGCGCGACGCACGGGACGCCGAGCGGCGACAGAAAAGGCCCGAGCTTGACCGCGAACGGCGCGCCGAAGTTCTCGTTGAGCGCCGGCAGGGCGCCCGCGGGAGGGCCGTCCTTCTGCACCATCAGGGCCGTGTCGTCGGGCCGCGGCACCAGTGTCGACACGAAAGGCAGGTAGGTCGGCGTGGTGAACGCGATCTGGCGCCGCGGGTCGACCGCCACGCCGCCCCAGTTGAAGACGCCGAAGTTGCCGGGATGGATCAACGAGCCCTGGGTGGAGGGCGGGGTGAAGCGGCCTTCGTAGCGCAGGCGCTTGAACGCGATGCGGCACGCCAGCTGGTCGAACATGGTCACGCCCCACATGCTGCGTTCGCGCAGCATGGGCGGGTCGAAGGAGATCGCGGCCCGGGGTTGCGTGGCGGCGGTCCGGTCGCCCTGCGCGGCGCCCTGCGGCGCGGGCGTGTCGGCCTGCGGGCGGATGGGCACGCCCGTGCGGCGGTCGAGCACGAACAGTTCGCCCTGCTTGGTGGGCTGCACCAGCGCCGGGACGGTGGCACCGTCGATGTTCAGGTCCACGAGCGAGGGCTGGGCCGGCACGTCGTAGTCCCACAGGTCGTGGTGCACGGTCTGGAAGACCCACCGCACCTGGCCGGTGGCGAGGTCCAGCGCCACCACCGACGACGAATACTTCTCCACCGCCGCGCTGCGGTTGCCGCCCCACTGGTCGGGCGGCTGGTTGCCCATGGGCACATAGACCATGCCGAGCGCCTCGTCCACGCTGGAGATCGACCAGCTGTTGGGCGAGTTGACCGTGTAGCGCGCGCCCTCTGCGATGGGCGTGGTCGTGTCGGGATTGCCGGAATCCCAGTTCCAGACCAGGGCGCCGGTCTCGATGTCGAAAGCGCGGATCACGCCGGATTGCTCGGCGGTCGAGACGTTGTCGAGCACCGTGCCGCCGACGATCACGAGCCGCGCGGTCACGACGACCGGCGAGGTCGAGTAGTAGGCCCCGGGGCGGTGGTTGGGCATGTGCTGCCACAGGTCGATCTCGCCCTTGCCGCCGCCGAATGCGGTGCAGGGGCCGCCGCGTTCGGGATCGAGCGCCAGCAGCCGGCCGTCGGCGGTGGGCATGAACAGCTTGCCGTTGGGGCATGCCGCCGCCGTGGCGTCGGGGGCGGGGCTGGCGGGCGTCGCCGGCGATGCAGGGGCAGCAGCAGCTGCGGGTGCATCGGCCGACGCGCTGGCGGGCGCGTCTGCGACGCCTGCGGCCGCGGCCGCTGCGTCGGTTTCCGCGGTTTCAGCGGTGCCGGCCGGTGCCGGTGCAGCGGCTGGCGGTTGGTACGACAGGCCGCGGCAGGTCAGGTGCTGCAGTGCGAGGTTGCGGCTGACCTTCGCGTCGTGGCGCCAGATCTCCTGCCCCGTGGTGGCGTCCAGCGCCATCACGGTCTGGTGCGGCGTGCACAGGTACAGGCGGTTGCCGATCTTCAGCGGCGTCGCCTGGAAGGTGGTTTCCTCGGGGTCGCCCGGCTGCCCGCGCAGGTCGCCGGTGTGGGCGTGCCAGACAACCTGCAGGTCCGCGACATTGGAAGGGGTGATGTCGGCGAGCGGCGAATACCGCTGGCCGAAGCCGGTGCGGCCATAGGCATGCCACTCGCCTGGCGGCACGCCGCGCACGGCCGAGCCCTGGTCGACCAGCGCACCCTGCGAGGGCGGCAGCGCGCCCTCCAGCGCATGCACGTCGCGGATCCAGGTCACCGCCGACAGCAGCGCGAAGCAGGCCATGGCCAGGCTCAGCGCCATGCCGCCGCCGCGGCGCCAGGAGGCAGCGCGGGGCGCCCGGTGGGCGCGGTGGTTGCGGGTGAAGAGTTCGAAGCGCGAAGGCCGCACCGGCTCTGGCTGGCCGCCGGTGGGCGGGGTGCCAGGAGGGGTTATGGGGGCTTCGATGGGCGGCTGCACGCGGCCCCCGTCGAGCCGGCGCAGCGTCCAGGGCAGCAGCATCAGCACGCCGAGCATGAACAGCACGCCCATGCGCGCGGCCAGCGGCCACCAGTCCAGGCCGGACTCCCACACGGCCCAGGCCAGCGATCCGGCGAACAGCACCGCGAACGCCCACACGGCGGACGGCGCCCGCCGGTGCACCAGCGACCCGGTCAGCGCCAGCAACAGGCCGGCCACGGCGTAGTAGATGCTGCCGCCCAGCACCATCAACCAGGCACCTCCCGCGAACAGCAGGGCGCCAGGCAGCCACATCAGGAAACCGAGGATCGTCGTGTAAAGGCTGCGCGGGTTGTTTTGCATCGTCTGGCTTGGCTGGGGGCGGACTCGCCTGGGCGGCCCATGCTGGCGCCCTGCGGCCGGCGTGGCTGTAGGCCGGCATGCCTGATCGGCCAGAGGCGATGTCCATGACGGCGTGCCGGGCCGCGGCCGACACACCGTCCTACCGGTCAGCCATCAGCGGCGTTCCGGGATCGGCCCATCCAGCTCGAACGCGCGCGCTGCCGCCGGGCGGCCGCGGTGCAGCTCGACGAAGCGCGTGAAGGCTGGCAGCGCCGGCAGCAGCTGGAACTGCAGATACCAGCCGATGTAGGAGGAGACCAGCAGATCGGCCGCCGTGAAGCTGTCGCCCGCCAGGTGGTCGCGGTCCTGCACGGCGCCTGCCAGCGTCTGCACCAGGTCGTCCTCGGTGCCGAAGCCGGCCATGCCCGGATCGGGCATCTTGCCGCCGGTGGACTTGGTCACCATCAGCTGCTCCAGCGGCCCCATGAAGCTGATCCAGCGGTAGTAGGGGCCGCGCGCGGGGCTGCCTGCGGGCGGTGCGAGCTTCTTCTCGGGCACCAGGTCGGCCAGGTACATGCAGATGGCGGCGTTCTCGGTCACCACGGTGTCGCCGTGCCGGATCGCGGGCACCTTGCCCATGGGGTTGATGGCGCGGTAGGCCGGTGCCTTCATGCCGGTGCCGTAGTCCAGGATCTCGGTCTGGTAGGGCAGGCCGGTTTCCTCGAGCATCCAGCGCGTCACGCGGGCACGCGACATGGGGTTGGTGTAGAAGGTCAGAGCAGCGGTCATGGTGCGGTCCTTTCGTCGTTGGGGGGGGAGCACCAGTGTCGCGGGGGCCAGTGTCAGCTTCTGTCAGCAGTCTGCGCATGGTGCGCGTGGCCCATGCGCACGCTCCAGCGGCGGATCAGCAGGTGGCGGCGCTCGGGATAGCGCTCGCCCGTGTCGGTCAGGTCCAGCACGCGGTCGGCGCGGAAATGCCGGAAGTCCTGCCGCAGCTCGCACCAGGCGGCCATCAGCCGGGCCTGCTCGAAGAAGGCCATCGCGAACGGCCACACGCGCCGCCGCGTGGTCTGGCCGGCCTCGTCCAGGTAGTCCAGCCACACGGCGTGCTCTGCCCGCACGGCCTGGCGCAGCGCCGGCAGCCAGGGGGTGGCGGGCCGCGGGTCGGACCGCGGGGGAACGAACAGGCCGCTGGTCTGCACCGCCATGCGCAGCGCCTCGGGCAGCGTGGCGCCGATGCGGTTCATCACGCCCTGGGCCGCCTGCACCAGCGCGGGGTCGGCCGACTGGCTGGCCACCCAGCGCGCACCCAGCACCAAGGCCTCCAGTTCCTCCTCGCTGAACATCAGCGGCGGCAGCGTGAAGCCCGGCCGCAAGACATAGCCCACGCCCGGGTCGCCTTCGATCCGCGCGCCCTGTTCGCGCAAGGTGGCGATGTCGCGGTACAGCGTGCGCAGGCTGATGCCGGCTCGGTCCGCCAGCTGCGGGCCGGGAAGCGGCCGGCGCTGGGCGCGCAGATGTTCCAGCAGGTGCAGCAGGCGGGCGGCTCTCGACATGGCCGCAGTGTAGGAGCGCGCGCCCACAAAAAAGCCCGCTGCGCGGCGGGCTTGCTGTCGGGTGGGAGCCCGTGGGCGCCAGGTTCAGCTGAGCCCCATCACCCAGGCCGCCAGCTTCTTGGCATCGGCCTCGTTGACCTGCGGGTTCGCGGGCATGGGCACCGGGCCCCAGACGCCCGAGCCGCCCTTCTGGATCTTGACGGCCAGCTTGTCGACGGCGCTGCCGTCGCCCTTGTATTTGGCGGCGATGTCCTTGTAGGCGGGGCCGACCAGCTTCTTGTCGACGGAATGGCAGGCCATGCAGTTCTTGGACTTGGCCAGTGCCTCGTCGGCCCAGCTCGGCAAGGCCAGCACACTGCCTGCAAGCAGGACGGTGCCAAGCAACACTTGTTTCATCGTTCTTCCTCTTGGGGGTTGGGGTACAGTCTTTCGACCCATTCTAGGGAACGGGGTTCCCCCGGCCCGGATGGGCTGCGCCAGAGGAGGACAAGATGTATCTGCTGGGTTTGGGCCTGGTTCTGCTGCTGCTCAAGTGGGCAGAGTTCGGCCCGGTCGCCAACTGGGCCTGGTGGGTCGTGCTGGCCCCGTTCGGCCTGGCCATCCTGTGGTGGGCCTGGGCCGACGCGACGGGCTACACCAAGCGCCGCGCGATGGAACGCGACGAGGCGCGCAAGGCCGCCCGCGTCGAACGCCAGCGCGACGCCCTGGGGCTGAACCCCAGGAAGCGGCGCTGACGCCGCGCGCCCTGGATCAGTAGTCGTCCAGCACCGCGCCCTTGCTGGCGGTGCTCGCGTTGAACGCGAACTTGGCCTGCACGCCGCGCGTGTAGCGCGGGGCAGGGGGTGTCCAGCCTTCGCGGCGCTTGGCGATCTCGGCCTCGGGCACGTTGAGTTCCAGCTTGAGCTCGTGTGCATCGATGGTGATGGAGTCGCCCTCCTGCACGAACGCGATGGTGCCGCCGGCTGCGGCCTCGGGCGCCACGTGGCCCACCACCATGCCCCAGGTGCCGCCGGAGAAGCGGCCGTCGGTGATCAGGCCCACGCTCTCGCCCAGGCCGGCGCCGATCAGCGCGCCCGTGGGCGCCAGCATCTCGGGCATGCCGGGGCCGCCCTTGGGGCCCAGGTAGCGCAGCACCATCACGTCGCCTGCGACGATCTTGCCGTCCAGGATGGCCTTGAGCGCCGATTGCTCGTCGTCGAACACGCGGGCCGGGCCGGTGATGACGGGGTTCTTCAGGCCCGTGATCTTGGCCACAGCGCCTTCGGGCGAGAGGTTGCCCTTGAGGATGGCCAGGTGGCCTTCGTCGTACATGGGCTTGTCGATCGGGCGGATCACGTCCTGGTCGGCGCGCAGCGCAGGCACGTCGGCCAGCGTCTCGGCGATCGTCTTGCCCGTGATCGTGATGCAGTCGCCGTGCAACAGGCCTGCGTCCAGCAGCACCTTCATCACTTGCGGGATGCCGCCGGCCTGGTGCAGGTCCACGGCCAGGTACTTGCCGCTGGGCTTCAAGTCGCAGATCACCGGCACCTTCTTGCGCATGCGCTCGAAGTCGTCGATGGTCCACTCCACGCCGGCCGTGTGGGCGATGGCCAGGAAGTGCAGCACCGCGTTGGTCGAGCCGCCCGTGGCCATGATCACGGCGACGGCGTTCTCGATGGCCTTCTTGGTCACGATGTCGCGCGGCTTGAGGTCGTTCTTGATGGCCTCGATGAGCACCTTGGCCGATTCCCGGGCCGAGTTCTCCTTCTCGTCGTGCGGGTTCGCCATCGTGGACGAGTAGGGCAGGCTCATGCCCAGGGCCTCGAAGGCGCTGGACATGGTGTTGGCCGTGTACATGCCGCCGCACGAGCCCGTGCCGGGGATGGCGCGGCGTTCGATCTCGGTCAGGTCTTCGTCGCTGAGGTTGCCGGCAGCGTTCTGGCCCACGGCCTCGAACACGCTGACGATGTTCAGGTCCTGGCCCTTGTAGCGGCCCGGCAGGATGGTGCCGCCGTAGACGTAGATGGCCGGCACGTTGGCGCGCAGCATGCCCATCATGCCGCCGGGCATGTTCTTGTCGCAGCCGCCCACCACCAGCACGCCGTCCATCCACTGGCCACCGACGCAGGTCTCGATGCAGTCGCTGATGACCTCGCGGCTGACGAGCGAGTACTTCATGCCCTCGGTGCCCATGGCCATGCCGTCGGAGATGGTGGGCGTGCCGAACACCTGGGCGTTGCCGCCGGCTGCCTCGATGCCGGCGATCGCCGCGTCGGCCAGCTTCTGCAGGCCGCTGTTGCACGGCGTGATGGTGCTGTGCCCGTTGGCCACGCCGACCATGGGCTTGCGAAAGTCGCCTTCCTCGTAGCCCATGGCGTAGAACATGGAGCGGTTGGGCGCGCGCGATTTGCCTTCGGTGATGTTGGCCGAGCGGCGGTTGATCTGGATGGTCTTGGTTTCCATGGTGGGGCGTCTGTGTTGTGCGTGGGGAACGGAGCGCAGTATGCCAACGAAGCCTGATTGCTTCCAATCGCTTTTGCCGCGCCGATTGATATGCTTGGTGTATGAAGAACGCTTCGTCACCGGACCTGCGGGTGTGGCGCCAGTTCGCCGTGCTGGCCGAAGAGCTGCACTTCGGCCGCGCCGCCAGG
The DNA here is from genome assembly GCF_001422445.1 of Pseudorhodoferax sp. Leaf274. Taxonomy (GTDB): domain Bacteria; phylum Pseudomonadota; class Gammaproteobacteria; order Burkholderiales; family Burkholderiaceae_C; genus Pseudorhodoferax. The sequence continues at coordinate 61,681 of NZ_LMNA01000007.1, read as the reverse complement.
CGCCTGCACATGACGCAGCCGCCGCTGACCCAGGCCATCGCCCAGCTGGAGCGCGGGCTGTCGGTCGCGCTGTTCGAGCGCACGCGCCGCCATGTGGCGCTGACACCGGCCGGCGCTGCGCTGCTGCCCGAGGTGCACGAGCTGCTGGCGCGCGCCGAGGCGCTGCCGGCGCGTGCGCGGGCTGCTGCGGCCGGCGAGCGCGGCCGCGTGCGGCTGGCCTTCGTCTCCACCGTCGGCTTCGCGCAGCTGCCGCTGTGGGTGCGCGACTTCCACGCGCAGAGCCCGGGTGTGGCGCTGGAACTGGTGGAGGCCACGGGCGACGTGCAGCTCGACGCGTTCGCGCGCGGCAGCATCGACGCCGGCCTCATGCTGCACGCACCCGGCCAGGCGCCCGCCGGGCTCGAGCGGCTGGCCGTGGGCCAGGAATCGCTGGTGCTGGCGCTGGGCGCGCGCCATGCGCTGGCGCGGCGCGATCCGCTGCCGCTGGCCGAGGTGCTGGCCGAGCCTCTGGTGCTGTTTCCGCGCCGCATCCTGCCCTCGCTGCACGACGCGGTCGTCGCGCTGTACCGCGCGCACGGCGCCGTGCCGCAGGTGGCGCAGGAGGCGATCCAGATGCAGACCATCGTCAACCTGGTCTGGGGCGGCAACGGCCTGGCCTGGGTGCCGGCCAGCGTGATGCAGTTCCGCCGTGCCGGCGTGGTCTACCGCGAGGCGCCGCAGCTGGCCGTGGGCCGCAAGCGGCCGGTGCTGCCGGTCTGCGAGACCAGCCTGGTCTGGCCGGCCGAGGCCATGTCGCCCGCGCTGGCGCGCTTCGTGGACTTCGTGCGCGAACGCGTGGCCGCCGCGGCGGGCTAGCGCGGCATCCTGCGCACCGGGCGCCGCCCGGCCTCGGCCGCCCCGGCAGTGGTGGCCTTCTGCTAAGGTCGCCCCCGCTCTGATGGGGGAAATGCGATGGCAATCGAGGGGAGTGGCAGCGACCTGGTCAAGGTCGTGAGCCTGTTGGGGGCGGCGGTGGTGGCCGTGCCCTTGTTCAAGAGGATCGGCCTGGGCTCGGTGCTGGGCTACCTGGCCGCCGGCCTGGCCATCGGGCCGTTCGGGCTCAGGCTGTTCGACGATCCGCAGGCCATCCTGCACGTGGCAGAGCTGGGCGTGGTGATGTTCCTGTTCGTGATCGGGCTGGAGATGCAGCCCTCGCACCTGTGGAGCCTGCGCAAGCAGATCTTCGGCCTGGGCAGCCTGCAGTGCCTGGTGTGCGGCCTGCTGCTGACGCTGGTGGGCATCGCGTTCGGCTTCTCGTGGGCGGTGTCCTTCGTCAGCGCGATGGGCTTCGTGCTCACCTCCACGGCCATCGTCATGCAGCTGCTCGGCGAGCGCGGCGACATCGCCGCGCCGCGCGGCCAGCGCATCGTCTCCATCCTGCTGTTCGAAGACCTGCTGATCGTGCCGCTGCTGGCCGTCGTCGCCTTCATCGCACCGCCGGCGCTGGATGCCGCCGCCGTCGCGCCCTCGCGCTGGGGCGTGGTCGGGCTGGCGCTGGGTGCGCTGGCCGCGCTGGTGGCGGCCGGCACGTGGCTGCTCAACCCCTTCTTCCGCGTGCTGGCCAATGCCAAGGCAAGAGAGGTCATGACGGCCGCCGCGCTGCTGGTGGTGCTGGGCGCGGCGCTGCTCATGCAGCTGGGCGGGCTGTCCATGGCCATGGGGGCCTTCCTGGCCGGCGTGCTGCTCTCCGAGTCCACGTTCCGCCACCAGCTGGAGGCCGACATCGAGCCCTTCCGCGGCCTGCTGCTGGGCCTGTTCTTCCTGGGCGTGGGCATGTCGCTGGACCTGGGCGTGGTGGCCACCAACTGGCGGATCATCGTGGCCGGCGTGCTGGCGCTGATGGCGACCAAGGCCTTGTGCATCTATGCCGTGGCGCGCTTCGCCAGGAGTTCGCACGCCGATGCGCTGGACCGCGCCGTGCTGATGGCCCAGGGCGGCGAGTTCGCCTTCGTGCTGTTCGCCGCTGCACTGGGCGCGCGCGTGATCGACGCCACCGTCAACGCCAACATGACGGCCATCGTGGTGCTGTCGATGGCGCTCACGCCGCTGGTGGTGCTGCTGCATGGCCGCTTCGGGCCGCGCGCCACGGTGTCCATGGAGGGGGCCGAGGCGGCGCACGACCGGCAGGCCAGCGTGCTGGTGATCGGCTTCGGCCGCGTCGGCCAGATCGCCAGCCAGGGCGTGGTGGCGCGCGGCGCCTCGCTGACCGTGATCGACAACGACACCCAGGTCATCCGCGACGCGCAGTCCTACCTGGGCTTCAAGGTCTACTACGGCGATGGCGCCCGGGCCGACGTGCTGCACGCGGCCGGCGCGCACAGCGCCAGCGCCATCCTGGTCTGCGTGGACGACAAGGCCGCGGCCACGCGCATCGCCGAGAACGCCCGGGCCGAATGCCCCCACGCGCGCGTGCTGGTCCGGGCCTTCGACCGCGAGCACGCCTTGGCCCTGGTCAAGACCGGCGGGGCCGATTTCGTCGTGCGCGAGACCTTCGAGTCGGCCATGCTGCTGGGCCGCGAGGCGGTGCTGGCCACAGGCGCCACGCCCGAGGAGGCCGATGCGGTCATGGCCGACCTGCGGCGCCTGGACGGCGAACGCTTCGACCTGGAGGTGGCCGGCGACGCCTTCGCCGGCCGCGCCCTGGTGCTGGGCCACCTGCGCCACAAGGAGAACGGCGATGCCGCGCAAACCCAGCCCGTCTGAGGGCGCTGCCGTGCCAGTCGCCGAAGCCGCGGCGGTGGTGGCGTTCTGGCGCGACGCCGGAGCGGCGCGCTGGTTCGCCAAGGACGCGGACTTCGACCGCCAGTTCCGCGAAGGCTTCCACGACCTGCACTTCGCCGCGGCCGCGCGCCGCTGCGATGCCTGGGCCGCGACGGCCGAAGGGGCGCTGGCCCTGCTGCTGTTGCTCGACCAGTACCCGCGCAACAGCTTCCGCGGCAGCGCCCACATGTACGCGACCGACCCGCTGGCGCGCATGTTCTGCCGCCAGGCGCTGGACGCCGGCCTGGACCGGCAGGTGGCGCAGGCGCTGCGGCTGTTCTTCTACCTGCCGCTCTCGCATTCCGAGGACATGCCCGACCAGGAGCGCGCGCTGCTGCTGCACGAGGCCCTGGGCGAGCCGGCCCGCAGCCACGCGCAGGAGCACCGGGACGTCGTGGCGCGCTTCGGGCGGTTTCCGCACCGCAACGCGATGCTGGGGCGCGAGACGACCACGGCCGAGCGCGCGTTCCTGGCAGAGGGCGGCTTCTCGGGCTGACGCCGGCCTGTCGGGCACGGCAGGCAAAATGCCCGGATGCTCATGTACCCCCAGATCGATCCGGTCGCGCTGCAGATCGGTCCTGTCGCCATCCACTGGTATGGCATCACCTACCTCGTCGCCTTCGGCCTGTTCATGTTCCTGGGCAACCTGCGGCTGCGCCATGAACCCTTCGCCTCGCTGGTGCCTCCCTGGACGCGCAAGGACGTGGAGGACATCCTGTTCCTGGGCGTGGTGGGCGTGGTGGTGGGCGGCCGGCTGGGCTACTGCCTGTTCTACAAGCCCGGCCACTACCTCACGCACCCGCTGGAGATCTTCTACGTCTGGCAGGGCGGCATGGCCTTCCATGGCGGCATGCTGGGCGTGATCGCGGCGATGGTCTGGTTCGCGCGCTCGCGCCAGCGGCCCTGGATGCAGGTGGCCGACTTCGTGGCGCCCTGCGTGCCCACGGGCCTGGCGGCCGGCCGTGTCGGCAACTTCATCAACGGCGAGCTGTGGGGCCGCTTCTCCAGCCCGGACCTGCCCTGGGGCATGGTGTTCCCGCAAAGCGGATCGATGCTGCCGCGCCATCCCTCGCAGGTCTACCAGTTCCTGCTCGAAGGCCTGCTGCTGTTCGTGCTGCTGTGGCTGTATGCGCGCAAGCGCCGCGCCGAAGGCCAGGTAGCCGCGGCCTTCCTGATCGGCTACGGGCTGCTGCGCTTCACGGCCGAGTTCTTCCGCGAGCCCGATGCCTTCCTGGGCCTGCTGTCGCTGGGCATGAGCATGGGCCAGTGGCTGTGCGTGCCGATGGTGCTGGCCGGCGTGGCGATGTGGGTCTGGTGCGGGCGGCGGGCAACCGCATTGCCGGCAGGGGCCTGACGGGCGCCGTCGATCCGCTGCGGGCGCGCTGCAGGCGCCCCGTTCAGCCCGCCTGGGCCAGCAGGGCCCTGGCGTCCTTGCACCACCACACCACGGCGCCCAGGTAGCCTTCCCAGACACAGCCGTTGCAGCCGCGGCCGCAGCAGGTGGTCGGCTCGGGCGGGGGCGCGCGCATGCCGGCGATGCCCTGCGTGGCCAGCTCTGCGGCGAGCATGGCGATCGCCGTGCGCGCCGAGGCTGCGTCGGTCGGCAGCGGGCCGGTCACGCTGCGTCGGCCAGCACTTCGTCGAACAGCGCCAGCAGCTGGCGCGCAAACAGCTCCATGTTGGCGGCGCGTGCGGTGCTGCCCGTCAGCACGGTGCGGCTGCGTTCCACGGCGCCGGCCACGGCCAGGCAGGCGCGGCCGGCCGGGTCGCCCGCCGGGCTGTCGGACGGGCCGGCCGCGCCGGTCTCGCCCAGGCCCCAGCTGGCGCGGTGGTTGCCGCGCACCTTGCCGGCCAGCAGCAGGGCATAGGGCTCGGTCTCGGCGCGCAGGCCTTCCATGTCGGCCGGCACCAGGCCCAGCAACGCCTTGCCGGCACGGCGCGAATAGACCACGGCGCCACCCAGGAAGTAGCGCGACGCACCCGGCACGGCCAGCAGGGCGGCCGCGACCAGGCCGCCGGCCGAGGACTCGGCCACGGCCACGGTCTCGCCGCGAGCGCGCAGGCGCTCGGCCACGCGGGCCGCCAGGTCGGGCAGTGCAGGGAGTTCGGCCGGTTCGGAGTGCGTGGACATGGGATGGGTGGACATGGGGTGCGATTGTGACGGCGGTGACCGGCCGCCCGTCCTCGCCCGTGCGCGGAGTGCAGTACCGTAGGCGCACATGCACCCCGAGGACAACCTGCCATGAACGCCACCGACTGGATTGCCCGCAGCCTGGCGCTGCTCAAGCCGGCCGCCAAACCGCCCAACGCCAAACCGGACGCACCGCGCCCCATGGCCGAGCGCCTGCGCGCCACGCTGCGCCGCGACCCCGAGGCGCTGACACCCAGCGCGCTGCGCCGCTTGCTGGCGCAGCTGCAGGCCGTGGTCGATCCCCACGTCAGCGAAGCCGAGGCCGGCCGCCGTGCCCAGCAGGTCACGGCCTGGTATGCCGGTGCCCAGCCCGCCGAGCGCCGCGACCTGTGGCTGCTGCTGGTCGAGCAGTTCTCGCCCGATGCCGACGAGGTGCGCGCCGCGCGCGATCACTACGACGCCGTGCACGGCACGCCCGAGCAGGCGGCCGCCGAGATCCGGCTGCGCAGCGTCTTCGTGTCGCCGCGCACGCGCATGCTGCAGCGCTTCGCGGTCGATCCGCAGGGCCTGCGCTTCCTGGTCGACCTGCGGGCCGAACTGCTGCCGCACCTGAAGGCCGAGCGCCGGCTGCAGCCGCTGGACGCCGAACTGGCCGCGCTGTTCTCGACCTGGTTCGACCTGCCGTTCCTGGAGTTGCGCCGCATCAGCTGGGATTCGCCGGCCTCGCTGATCGAAAAGCTCATCCGGTACGAGGCCGTGCACGACATCCGCAGCTGGGCCGACGTGAAGAACCGGCTCGACAGCGACCGGCGCTGCTACGGCTTCTTCCACCCGCGGCTGCCGAACGAGCCGCTGATCTTCGTCGAGGTGGCGCTGATCGACCACCTGGCCGGCGGCATCGGGCCGCTGCTGGACGAGCAGGCGGCCGTGCACGACATCGGCAAGGCCACGACGGCGGTCTTCTACTCCATCAGCAACACGCAGGCCGGGCTGCGCGGCGTGTCGTTCGGCGACTCGCTGATCAAGCGCGTGGTGGAGACGCTGCGCGAGGAATTCCCCAAGCTCAAGCAGTTCGCCACGCTCTCGCCGATCCCGGGCTTTCGCGCCTGGCTGGCGAAGAACGCGGACGGCATGCTGCAGCGCCTGCCCGACAAGGCGCGTGCCGAGCTCGGCCGCGCGCTGGGCGCCAAGGCACCCGAGGCCGAGCACGTGATGGCCGCCACCGAGCGCGTGCTGGCGCTGGACGAGAAATCGGCTGCGCGCCAGTTCCTGCTGCGCTGCGCGGCCGAGTACCTGTGCCGCGAACTCGACCAGGGCCGCCCGCTCGACCCGGTGGCGCGCTTCCACCTGGGCAACGGCGCGCGCGTGGAGCGGCTCAACTGGGCCGGCGACCCCTCGCCCAAGGGCCTCAAGCAGTCCTGCGGGCTCATGGTCAACTATCTGTACGATCTGCGCCGGCTCGACAAGCACCGGGCGATGACGGTGGCAGGCAACATCCCGCTGTCGTCCGAGGTCGAGCGCCTGCTGATCTGAGGCCAGCCGCGGCGCCGCGGCCCAGGCCTGCGGCCCAGAACTCGAACGAGACAACCCTTACCGTCACCATGACCACCGCCACCGAGAACCACAACCTCTACGCCGCCCTGCGCGCGGCGTTCCCCGCCGACCTGGACGCCACCGCGATCGACGCCACCGAGCCCGGCGGCCAGCCGCTGCGTTACAGCTGGCGCGACCTGGAGCGCGCCAGCGGCATGCTGGCCAACCTGCTGGAATCGCTGGACCTGCCGCCGGCCTCGCGCATCGCCGTGCAGGTCGAGAAATCGGTCGAGGCCGTGCTGCTGTACCTGGCCACGCTGCGCGCGGGCCACGTGTTCCTGCCGCTCAACACCGCCTACCAGAGCGCCGAGATCGCCTACTTCGTCGGCAACGCCGAGCCGGCCGTGGTGGTCTGCAGCCCGGCCAACCATGGCTGGGTCAGCAAGATCGCGTTCCAGGCCGGCACGCGGTACGTGTTCACGCTGGGCGAAGACCGCGGCGGCACGCTGCTCGAGCGGGCCTCGCACTGCAGCGACCAGCATGTGCCCGTGCAGCGCGCGGCCGACGACCTGGCCGCCATCCTCTACACCAGCGGCACCACGGGCCGCAGCAAGGGCGCCATGCTGAGCCATGGCAACCTGCTCAGCAACGCGCGCGTGCTCAAGGACTACTGGGGCTGGAAAGAGGGCGACGTGCTGCTGCACGCGCTGCCCATCTTCCACGTGCACGGCCTGTTCGTGGCGCTGCACGGCGCGCTGCTCAACGGCAGCAAGATGCTGTGGATGGCGAGGTTCGACCCCAAGGTGGCGATCGCCAAACTGCCCGAGGCCACCGTGTTCATGGGCGTGCCCACGCTGTACGTGCGCATGCTGGCCGAGCCGGCGCTGACCGCGCAGGCGGTACGCAACATGCGCCTGTTCATCTCGGGCTCGGCGCCGCTGTTGATCGAGACCTTCAAGGACTGGCAGGCGCGCACGGGCCACACCATCCTGGAGCGCTACGGCATGAGCGAGACCGCCATGCTGACCTCCAACCCCTACCGTGCCGAAGACGGCGAGCGCCGCGGCGGCACGGTGGGCTTCCCGCTGCCGGGCGTGGACCTGCGCGTGGTCGGCGATGCCGGCCAGGCCATGCCGCCCGGCGAGATCGGCGGCATCCAGGTGCGCGGTCCCAACGTGTTCCAGGGCTACTGGCGCATGCCCGAGAAGACGGCCGAGGAGTTCACGGCGGACGGCTTCTTCAAGACCGGCGACGTGGGCCGCGTGGATGCCGCCGGCTACGTGACCATCGTGGGCCGCAGCAAGGACCTCATCATCAGCGGCGGCTACAACGTCTACCCGGCCGAGATCGAGGGCTTCCTGAACGACATGCCCGGGGTCGCCGAGAGCGCCGTGGTCGGCGTGCCGCACCCGGACTTCGGCGAGGTCGGCGTGGCCGTGCTGATCGCCAAGCCCGGCGCGGCGCTGGACGGCGATGCGCTGCTGGCCGCGCTGCGCCAGCAGCTGGCCAACTTCAAGATCCCCAAGCGGGCCTTCGTGGTGGAGGCGTTGCCGCGCAACACCATGGGCAAGGTGCAGAAGAACCTGCTGCGCGACCTGCACCAGGGCCTGTTCGGCTGAGCGGCGGCAGGGCGCCATGCGCCCGCGCCCCGGTCCGCGCCGCGGCCGGCCCGCTCAGGCCGCCGCCTGCGCGCGCGCGACCACCGCGCTGCGGATGCGTTGCGCATCGACCTGCTCGACCGTGAAGGTGTAGCCCCGGTGCGCATGGGCTTCGCCGTGCAGCGGCAGGCGGCCGAAGGCCTGCAGCAGGAAACCGGCGACCGTGTCGGCCGCGCCGTCGCGCACCAGGCCGTCGACCGCCAGCTGGCGCTCCAGCAGGTGCAGGTCGGCCGTGCCGGCCACCTTCCAGCGGCCGTCGTCCAGCGGCTGGATCTCCAGCGTCTCGTCCTCGTCGGGGAATTCGCCGGCAATGGCTTCCAGAACGTCGATGGGCGTCACGATGCCGGTCAGCAGGCCGTGCTCGTCGGTGACCAGCAACAGCTGGCCGCGCGCGCCGCGCAGCACGGCGATGGCGTCCAGAACTGGCATGGCCTCGGGCACGAAGACCGGCTGGCGCAGCCAGCCATTGGGTTCCAGCCAGCCCTTCTCGGCGATGGCGCCCAGCAGGTCCTTGGCCCGCGCCACGCCCAGCACCTGGTCCAGCGCGCCGCGGCACACCGGGTAGATGCCGTGCGGCGCGGCCAGCAGCTTGCGCCGGTTGGTCTCGCCGTCGTCTTCCACGTCCACCCAGGAGATGTCGGCGCGCAGCGTCATGATCGAGCGCACCTTGCGCTCGGCCAGGCGCAGCACGCCGCCCACCATGTGGCGTTCTTCGGCCGCGAAGGCCGGGGCGGCTGCGGCACCTGCGGCATCGTCCGGCTGCGCCGTGGCCTGCGCCGGCGTGCGGTGGCCCAGCAGGCCCAGCACGCGCTCGGCCGTGCGCTGGCGCAGCGGCAACCGGGCCTCGTGCCGGTCCGCACTGCGGCGCGCGCGCTGGTTGAAGAACTCGATCAGGATGGAAAAGCCGATGGCCGCGTACAGGTAGCCCTTGGGCAGGTGGAAGCCCAGGCCCTCGGCCACCAGGCTCAGGCCGATCATGAGCAGGAAGCTCAGGCACAGCACCACCACGGTCGGGTGCGCGTTCACGAAGCGCGTGAGCGGCCTGGCGGCCAGCAGCATCACGCCGATGGAAATGACCACCGCGGCCATCATCACGGGCAGCTGGTCCACCATGCCCACGGCGGTGATCACGGCGTCCAGCGAGAACACCGCGTCCAGCACCACGATCTGCGCCACCACCAGCGAGAAGCTGGAGTAGGCGACCGTGGCCGTGGCCCGGTGCTGCACGCCCTCCAGCCGCTCGTGCAGCTCGGATGTGGCCTTGAACAGCAGGAACAGGCCGCCGAGCAACAGGATCAGGTCGCGGCCCGAGAAGCCCATGCCGAACACGCTGAACAGCGGCGTCGTCAGCGTGACCAGCCAGGAGATCACCGACAGCAGGCCCAGGCGCATGAGCAGCGCCAGCGACAGGCCGATCACGCGCGCGCGTTCGCGCTGGTGCGGCGGCAGCTTCTCCGCCAGGATGGCGATGAAGATCAGGTTGTCGATGCCGAGCACGATCTCCAGCACGACCAGGGTGGCCAGCCCGATCCAGGCGGCCGGATCGGTCAGCAGTTCCAGCATGGCGTGCTCCGGCCACGGTGTTCAGCCGTGCCGTCGGGGCGTGGGGAGGGAAGGGGGAGGGGAGCCGCGACGCGGGCGTCGGGCGGTGTGGCCGGTGCGGTCAGGGGCCGACTGGGAGGCTCCGGATCGCAGGGCTCTGAGGCTGAGTCCATGCGGGCACTCTAGCGGGCAACGATGGCCAACGCCCGCATTCCGCCCCGCACGGCAGGGCGATGCCGCGCGTCAGCCGCAGGTCAGCCAGGCTGTGCGTCGATCACGCGGCGCACCGTGGCCAGGGCCGTGCCCAGCGCGTCCAGCGGCACCGAGCCCAGTGCGATGCGCAGGGCATGCGGCACCTGCGCGGAGGTCGCGAAGGGCTCGGCCGTGGACACCGCCACTCCTGCGTGCAGCAGCGCCTGCGCCACCTTGTCGGCCCGCAGTTCCGGCGCCAGCGGCAGCCAGACGAAGTAGCCGTTCGGATGCCGCACCGGCTGCAGCCCGGCGAAGGCCTGGCCGGCCAGCGCCTGGCGCGCGGCGGCATCCACGCGCTTGCCGGCTTCGAGCCGCAGCACGGTGCCGTCCGCGATCCAGCCGCAGGCGATGGCCGTCATCACGCCGGGCGTGTTCCAGGTGGTGGCGCGGATGGCGCGCTCGATGCGCGGCATCCAGTCGGCGGGCGTGGCGACGAAGCCCACGCGCAGGCCGGTCGCCACGCTCTTGGACAGGCCGCAGACGTAGACCGTGCACTCGGGTGCCAGCGCGGCCAGCGGCGCGGGCGCGTCCGGTGCGAGAAAGGCGTAGGCGGCGTCCTCGATGAGCAGCAGGCCATGGCGGCGCGCGGTGGCCACCAGCTGCCGGCGCCGGCCGATGCCGTGGTCATTGGCAGCGGGGTGCGCACGCGCGAGGTGGTGGCCGATGCCGCGCTGATGGCGCAGCTGCGGCTGGACCCTGCGCGCCAGCTGCTGGCCGCGCAATGCTCGGGCACGCTGGTGCTGGCCAGGCTCGGCCTGCTGCAGGGCCTGCCGGCCTGCACCGACCTGACCACCAGGCCCTGGGTGCAGGAAGCCGGCATCGCCGTGCTGGAACAGGCCTTCGTTGCGCGCGGCAACCTGGCGACGGCCGGCGGTTGCCTGGCCTCGCAATACCTGGCGGCCTGGCTGATCGCGCGGCTGCAGGGCGAGGCCGCCGCGCGTGAGGCCATGCACTACGTGGCGCCGGTCGGCGAGAAGGAGGACTACGTGGAGCGCGCCATGCGCCACGTCGCACCGTCGCTGGCCCCGGCTGCGTGACGCACAGATGGCGTCGCTATCATCGCCGCCACTCCAGAGACAAGGACCTGCGATGACAGCGCCAGCCAGCCTCGATCGATTCCGTGTGGACGGCCAGGTGGCCGTCGTGACGGGCGGTGCCAACGGCATCGGCCTGGCCTGCGTGCAACTGCTGGCCGCGGCCGGCGCGCGCGTGGTGGTCGTCGACCGCGATGCCGAGGCGGCCGCCAGGGTGGCGGCCGGCATCGCGGGCGCACGGGCCTTCGGGCTGGACGTGGCCGATGCTGCGGCCGCGGCACAGGTCTTCGGCGCCATCGCGCAGCAGGCCGGGCGCATCGACATCCTCGTCAACAACGCCGGCACGGCGATCCGCAAGCCCACGCAGGAACTGGACATCGCCGAGTGGAACCAGGTCGTCGCCGTCAACCTCACGGGCGCCTTCGTCTGCGCGCGAGAGGCCGCTCGCCACATGCCGGCGGGCAGCGGCAGCGTGGTCAACATGGCGTCGATCATGGGCCTGTCGGGCGGCGGCCTGTACCCCAACATCTCCTACCAGACCACCAAGGGCGGGCTCGTGAACATGACGCGCGCGCTGGCGGTGGAGTGGGCCGGGCAGGGCATCCGCGTCAACGCGGTGGCGCCGACCTGGACGCGCACCAACTTCATCGGCCCGCTGGCGTCCTCGCCCGAACTGATGGACCGCATCCGCGCCGTGACGCCGCTGGGCCGGCTGGCCGAGCCCGACGAAGTGGCGCATGCCGTGCTGTTCCTGGCCAGCCCGGCAGCGTCCATGGTCACGGGCCACGTGCTGGCGGTGGACGGGGGCTTCCTGGCGCAGTGAGCGGCGGGCGCGGCCTCAGCGCCACAGGTCGGCCGGGCGGGACAGCGCCGCCGGCCCCAGCAACACCGTGCGCACCAGGTCCACCTGCCGGCGTGCGCCCACCTTGGCCGTGGCGGTCCTGATCTGCGTGCGCACCGTGGAGATGGACACATCGGCCAGCGCGCAGTATTCCTTGGGCGACAGGCCGTTGACCAGCGCCTCGGTCAGGCGGCACTCGGCCGGCGTCATCTGGTAGACCTGCCGCAGGGCCTGGGCCAGCGATCCGGCGTTGCCGTCGGGCCGGCTCAGGAAGACGGCCGCGGCGGCGCGCAGCCCGAACGGCCCGGACCACGAGGGCAGGGGCGTGACGAACAGGTGCAGCGTGTCGCCGCTGGAATGCTGCAGCCGCACGGCGCCACCGGCACCGCCGTCGCCGCCAGGCTCGGCCAGGCCCGTGCGCAGGGCAGCGCGCAGCAGCGCGGCCAGCTTGTCGTTCTCCCGCGGGCGGCTGCAGACCAGCCGGCCGCCGCGCACGGCCACCATGTCGGCCGCACCGTCCAGCAGCTGTCTGGCGCGCGCGTTGTGGTGGACCATGGTGCCGGACTCGTCGAACAGCGCGACGCCCAGCGGCATCCGGTCCAGCACGGCGGTGGAGGCGCCGGCCAGCACGTTCAGGTCGCGCAGCCTGCGGTGCAGCGCGAAGCCCGCCTGCAGGTGCGGCATCAGTTCCGCGAGGATGCCCAGTTCCCCTTCGCTGTAAGGGCCGGCGGCCTCGGGCCGGCACACCGTGGCGTTGAGCGAGCGGTCCGGCGTGCGTTCGACGATGGCGGCCGAGGTGTGGAAGATGTCCTGCGGCCGCAGCCAGTCGGTCCAGTACTCGGTGTTCTTGAGCCGGCTATTGGGGAACATCATCTCGCCATGGACCACGGTGCCGCCGACGTGCCGGGCCGGGTCCTGCAGCCAGACGTTCAGCGCGCCGTAGTGGGCCTCGAACTGCGCCAGGGCCTGGCCGGAGAAACCGACGGAGCAGAACAGCGTGTCGCTGGTCTGGCCCGGCACGGTGACGGTGCGCTGGCTGAAGTCGTGGCCCCAGATCATGCCGGCGGTGGAGCCCATCGCGAACACCAGTTCCGACAGGAAGCCGCTCCAGCGGGAGGGTTCGAGCGCGGCGTCGTACACGCTCGCCACCAACTGTGTGCGCTGCAGACCCAGAACCGGCATGCCCGTGGACTCCTTGTACCGCCACGGTGGCGGACGCGCCCGAATCTAATGCAGCCGCATGGCATCCAGGCGCCGCGGCCGCGGCGCCGCACGGCCGGCCGATGGCGATCCGTCCACCAAACAGATGAAAGCGCGGGCGCTGCCGGGGAACGCCTGGCGGTCGGGCGGGTGCTGCGTTCCTGCGGCTGCGCGAGAAGGCCCAGTGCCTGCCGTGCAGGTCAGGCCGCCGGCGGTGCGCCGTCGAAGGCGTTCTGCAGCAGCTGGCGCAAGGCCTTGGCCTCGACGGGCCGGGGGTTGGGGTACTCGTTGGCCAGCGCGATCGCGCAGGCGCGGTCGAGGTCGCCGGCCTGCAGGCCGATGTCCTTCAGCGCCAGTGGCGCCCCGTTGTCGCGGGCCAGCGCGTACACGGCCTGCGCGGCGTCGGTGGCGTCCAGCGCGCGGGCGATGCGTTGCATCGCGTGGGCTGCGGCGCCGGCGTTGTAGGCCAGCACGTGCGGCAGCACGATGGTGTGCGTCTCGGCGTGCGGCAGGTTGAAGCTGCCGCCCAGCGTGTGGCACAGCTTGTGGTGCAGGCCCATGCCCACGCTGCCCAGCACCTTGCCGCACAGCCAGGTGCCGTACAACGCATCGGCGCGCGCCTGCACGTCGCCCGCATCGCGCCGGATGGCCGGCAGCGCGCGGCCCAGGGCGGCGATGCCTTCCTCGGCCAGCAGGCTGGCCACCGGGTTGCCGTCGGCCGCATACAGGCCCTCGGCCGCATGCGCGATGGCATTGATGCCGCTGACCACCGACATGCGGACCGGCAGCGCCAGCGTGAGCTGCGGGTCGTAGATCACGGTGCGCGGCAGCACGCGCAGGTCGCGCCCAGTGCGCTTGATGCCGGCCTCGGTCAGTCCGTAGATCGGCGTCATCTCCGAGCCGGCGTAGGTGGTGGGGATGGCCAGGATCGGCAGGCCCGAGTCGAAGGCGATGGCCTTGCCCAGGCCGACGGTGGAGCCGCCGCCGATGGCGACCGCGCAGTCAGCGCCGTGCTGCGCGGCGAAGCGGCGCGCCTCGCGGGCGGTCTCGATCGGCACGTGCATGACGGCCGCGTCGAAGATGCCGGCCGCGCGCCCGCCCAGCAGCGCCGCCACCTGCTCGGCCTGCGCGCGCTGGTGCGGCGTGCACAGCACGATGGCCTTGTGTGCGCCGATGGCGTCGAGCTCCGGTGCGGTGCGCTGCAGCGTGCCGGCGCCGAACAGCACGCGCTGTGCGTGGCTCTGGAAGGTGAAGGCTTGCACGGCGGTCATTCCGCGACGATGTTGCGGGCCTTGATCACACGGCCCCAGCGTTCGCTTTCGGACTGGATGAGCTGGTTCATCTGCGCGCGCGAGCCGGCCACCACCTCGAAGCCGCCTTCGGTCAGGCGCCTGGCCACGTCGGGGTCGTGCAGCGTGGCGGCCATGTCGGCGGCCAGCCGGTCGAGCACGGGCGCCGGCGTCCTGGCCGGGGCCACCATTCCGACCCACGAGTACACCTCGAAGCCCTTGTACGACTCGGCCACGGCGGGCACCTCGGGCAGGGCGGCGGCGCGTTGGGGCGAGGTGATGGCCAGGGCGCGCAGCTTGCCGGCCTGCACCTGCGGCAGCACCAGCGGCAGGCTGGCGATCATCGAGTCCACATGGCCGCCCAGCAGGTCGGTGATGGCCGGGCCGCCACCCTTGAACGGCACGTGCGTGCCGCTGGTGCCGGCCGTCTCGTGGAACAGCTCGGCCGCCAGGTGGTTGGAACTGCCGGCGCCGACCGAGGCATACGACACGGCGCCCGGCTTCCTGGCGGCGGCCACGTAGTCCTGCAGCGTCCTGTAGGGCGAGGCGGCCGGCACCACCAGCACCATGGGCGAACGCGCCACGTACGAGACGCCGGTCAGGTCGCGCAGCGTCACGTAGGGCAGCCTGGGGTAGATGTGCTGCTCGGTGGCGTAGGAGTCGAACACCAGCGCCACGGTGTAGCCGTCGGGCGCAGCCTTGGCCACGGCGGCCATTCCGATGGTGCCGCCGGCGCCGCCCTTGTTCTCGATGACCAGCGGCTGGCCCAGCCGGGCGCGCAGCGGCTCCTGGATCTGGCGGGCCACCTTGTCGACCGTGCCGCCGGCCGCGAACGGCACCACCAGCGTCACGTTCCTGGAGGGGTAGTCCTGCGCCATGGCGGCGCCCGCCCAACAGGCGCACAGCGCCAGGGCGGTGCGCAGCCGGCGCAACGTTGCGCCGGCGTGGCGGCGCAGCGGACGGGCGGGGGGCCTGAGGGTGGCCTGCGGGTGCATCGTCGTCTCCTTGGTGGGGCGTTGCGCCGATGGTATGGTTTGCGTGGCGACGGTGGAATCACCGTCGTTTGCCAAACGCCTTTGCGCAGGTTGCACAGATGGAATCGATCAAATTTGCCGAGAACCTGGCCATGTTCGTGGACGTGGCCCAGGCCGGGAGCTTCTCGGCCGTGGCCCGGCGCAAGGGCCTGGTGGCCTCGTCGGTGGCGCGCCAGATCGGCGCGCTGGAGCAGGACCTGCAGGTGACGCTGTTCACGCGCTCCACGCGGGCGCTGGTGCTGACCGACGCGGGCAGCCTGCTGTTCGACCGCGCAGTGCGCATCCTGCACGACATGCGTGCGGTGCGCAGCGAAGTGGTGGCCGCCGAACAGACCGTGCAGGGGCTGCTGCGCGTGAGCTGCGTGCCGGCCTTCGGCCGGCGCCATGTGGTGCCGCACCTGGGCAGCCTGGCCGAAAAGCACCCGGGCCTGCGCGTGGAGCTGGAGCTGACCGAACGCGCCGTGGATGTGGTGGTCGAGCGCGTGGACCTCGTCATCCGCCTGGGCCAGCAGCCCGACAGCAGCCTGGTGGGCCAGCGCATCGGCTACCAGCGCTACATCATCGGCGCGGCACCGGCCTACCTGCAGCGCCACGGCCACCCCAGGCGCTTCGACGAACTCGCGCAGCACCGCCTGATCGACCGCCAGCACAGCACCAGCACGCGCGGCTGGCGCGAGATCAGCGGCGCGCAGGCCTGGCTGCCCGAGCAGTTCGCCTTCGAGTGCGACGACTGCGATGCGCGGCGCCTGTCGGCCGCGCAGGGCCTGGGCATCGCGCTGATGCCGAACTGGGCGATCGGCGAAGACCTGGCCGCAGGCCGGCTGGTGGCGCTGGACCTGCAGGGCGCGCCGCCGCTGGAGGCCACGGGCATCTACCTGTTGCGCGCCGCGGCGCGTGCCAACAGCAAGACGCGGGCGTTCACGCAGCACCTGATCGACAGCATCGGCCGGTCGGCCAGCTGGGTGCAGGACGCCGAAACCGCCATGCCGGCCTGAGACGGCTTGCCAGCGCCGGCGCCCGCGCCGCGCGGGGGCTCAGCGCAGCACCAGCACCGGGATGTGCGAGTGCGTCAGCACATGCTGCGTCTCGCTGCCCAGCAGCAGGCGGCTGACACCGCGGCGGCCGTGCGAGGCCATCACGATCAGGTCGCAGTGGTGCTTCTGCGCGGTGGCGATCAGCGCCTCGGAGACCTGGTCGCCGCGCACCACCACCGGGGTGACCGTGACCTTCTTCGGCAGCGCGGCGGCCTGCACCGTTTCCAGCTCCTTCAGCGCGGCGGCGCTCCAGTTCGCCTCGGTGCGCTCGACCTCCTTCAGGTCGATGGCCATCGCGCCATCGAAGTAGCTCTGCGGGTAGGGCGGAACGACCTTCACGGCGACCACGGACGCGCCGAGCTTGGCGGCCAGGTCCAGTGCGCTGTTGACGGCCTTTTGCGACAGCTCGGAACCGTCGGTGGCAACCAGGATGCGGTGGTACATGGTGATCTCCTTGGAAGTGGTGGATTCAGCATAGGCCGGCTGCGCCGGATTGCATTGATATACGTCAAGGTGGTGGGGGCAGGCGCTGGATACGCTCGTGCCATGCAAGCCAGCCTTCCTTCCGCCGAGCCCGCGCCGCACGGGGCCGCGCGCGGCCTGGACTGGATCGACGACCCCGAAGAATGGGCCGCGTTCAGCCGCCCGTCAGCCGAACATGGCAGCGGGGCGTGGGCGTCGAGCATGGCCGTCGAAGGGATGACCTGCGCCGCCTGCGCGCTGACGGTCGAGGATGCGCTGCGCGCCGTGCCCGGCGTGCTGTCGGCCGAGGTCGGCGCCGCCAGCCGGCGCGCGCGCGTGGTCTGGCGTGCAGGCCAGGTGCGGCCCTCGCAGTGGCTGGCGGCGGTGCGGCGGGCGGGCTACCGCGGCCTGCCGCTGGCCGACCTGGCGTTGCGTGCCGAGCGCCGCCGCCAGGCCCGCCTCGTGCTGTGGCGCTGGCTCGTGGCGGGCCTGTGCATGATGCAGGTCATGATGTACGCGTGGCCCGCGTACACCGCCGCACCGGGCGAGATCTCGGCCGACGCGCAGGCGCTGCTGCGCTGGGCCTCCTGGGTGCTGAGCCTGCCGGTGATGCTGTTCTCGTGCGGGCCGTTCTTCCGCGCTGCGCTGCGCGACCTGCGGCTGCGCCGCGTGGGCATGGACACGCCCGTCACGCTGGGCATCGGGATCACCTTCGCCATCAGCAGCTGGGGCACCTTCGAGCCGGGCGGCATCTTCGGTGCCGAGGTCTACTTCGATTCGCTGACCATGTTCGTGTTCTTCCTGCTCGGCAGCCGCTGGCTGGAAGAGCGCCTGCGCGGCCGCACGGGCGGTGCGCTCGACCTGCTGCTGCAGCGCCTGCCCGACGGGGTGGAGCGCGAAGCGGCCGGCGGGCGCCGCGAGCAGGTGGCCGCGCACCGCGTGGCCGTGGGCGACGTGCTGCATGTGCGCCCTGGCGAGGCCTTCGTGGCCGACGCGCTGGTGCTCGACGGCGAGACGCTGGTCGACGAGGCCCTGCTGTCGGGCGAGTCGCGGCCCGTGGCGCGCGGCCCGGGCGCGACCGTGCTGGCCGGCAGCCACAACCTCGCGGCGGCCGTGCGCGTGCGCGTGACGGCGGCCGGCACCGACACGCGCTTCGCCGAGATCGCCGCGCTGATGGACGAAGCCGCACGCGCACGGCCGCGGCTGGCGCAACTGGCCGACCGCATCGCGCGGCCCTTCCTGCTGGGGGTGCTGCTGGCGGCCGCGGGCGCCGCGCTGTTCTGGTGGCGGCACGACCCTGGCCATGCGCTCATGGTGGCGGTGGCCGTGCTGATCGTCACCTGCCCTTGCGCGCTTTCGCTGGCGACGCCGGCCGCCATGCTCGCATCGGCCGGCATGCTGGCCCGCCACGGCGTGCTGGTGCGGCGGCTGCAGGCGCTGGAGGCGCTGGCCAAGGTCGACACCGTGGTCTTCGACAAGACCGGCACGCTGACGCGCGATGCGTTGGGCTTGGGCGAAGTGCGCACGCGCGCCGGCGTCGACCGCGCCCAGGCGCTGGCCATGGCTGCGGCACTGGCGGCGCACTCGCTGCACCCCGCTGCGCGCGCCATTGCCGCTGCCGGCCGCGACGGCGCGAACGAAGTGCAGTGGCAGGTGACCGAACTCGTCGAGGAGGCCGGCCTGGGCCTGCGCGGCCGCCTGTCGCGCGACGGCCGGCCCTGGCCCGGCCAGCTGCGCCTGGGCTCGGCCGCCCACTGCGGCCTGGTTGGCCCGGACGGCAGGGGCACCACGGTCTGGCTGGCCGACGGCCAGGGCATGCTGGCCTCGTTCGCACTGCAGGAGGATCTGCGTGCCGATGCTGCCGCCACCGTGCGCAGGCTCGCGCAGATGGGCGTGGCGGTGCGGCTGCTGTCGGGCGACGCCGACGCGGCTGTCGCACGCGTGGCGGCGCAGCTGGGCATCGCGCAAGCGCGCGGCGGCTGCTCGCCCCTGCACAAGCTGCAGGCGCTGCGCGCGTTGCAGGAGCAAGGCCGCCACAGCGCCATGGTCGGCGACGGCCTCAACGACGGCCCGGTGCTGGCCGGCGCCGACGTGTCGTTCGCCTTCGGCCAGTCCGTGCCACTGGCGCAGGCACAGGCCGACTTCGTGGTGCCGGGTGGCGCGCTCATGCGCGTGGCCGACACGTTGGCGCTGGCCCGCAAGACCATGGCCGTGGTGCGCCAGAACCTGGCCTGGGCCGCGCTCTACAACGCCGTCAGCGTGCCGCTGGCCGTGGCCGGCTGGATGCCAGCCTGGCTGGCCGGCCTGGGCATGGCGGCGAGTTCGCTGCTGGTGGTGCTCAACGCGCTGCGCCTGTCGGCCGCGCTGCCTGCCCGCGGGACCGCTGCGGTCAGCGTGCGGCTGGCCACCGAGGCCGCCTGATGGACATCCTGTTCCTGCTGATCCCGCTGTCCGTGGTGCTGGTGTTCTGCATCCTCGGCGGCCTCTGGTGGGCCATCGAACGCGGCCAGTTCGAGGACATCGAGGCCGAGGGCGAGCGCATTCTGCGGGATTGACCGGACGCGTCAGGCGTCCAGTACCGAGACGCGGGGAAAGTCCTGCGGATTGCGCAGCGATTCGACGGACAGGTCGATGTCCAGCAGCGGCCAGTACAGGTGGTTTTCCGTCGGCCGTTCCACAGCAACGATCTGCTCGATCGTGGCCTTCTTGAACCAGGGGAACTCGGCGTAAGGCACAGCAAGCTCCTCGTCGCCGAGCAGCAGCCAAAGGCCGTGGGCCGAGACATGGGTGACTTCAACCGCCAAAGTGTCGGTACCAGGCATCTTGGATCTCCTGCAGATGTGCGCTGACGACGGCCTGCGCTTGCCGGACCTGGGTGGGTGACAGCCCGATGTTCACAGCGAGGTGCACTTCCGGCGTGAGCCAGAACTTGGCCTCTCCCGCGGGATGGGCCACATGCACATGGATGCGCGACTCTTCGCGTGAAAAGAAGAACAGCCGGAATGGACCGTCGCGGACGATGGTGGGCGCCATCGGTGCACTGTAGCCGATGGTCCGAGACCACAGCCCTTGACGTGGATGGGGGACGTCCCGTCGCGCGGTGTGCACGCCCCAGCACCCCGCTTGACCTGCATCAAAGCGCGCTTGCCACCCCCGTCCGACACTGCCTTCCAGTGCTGATAAAGCTTTCAACAGAGGCAGCGATGAACCAACCGAAGAGCCCGGCCACGGTCTACAACGACGCCGTCGTGCGCCAGTTTTCCGTGATGGCCGTGGTGTGGGGCGTGGTGGGCATGCTGGTCGGCGTGGTCATCGCCGCGCAGCTGACCTGGCCCGAACTGAACCTGGGCATTCCATGGCTCAGCTACGGCCGCCTGCGGCCGCTGCACACCAACGCGGTGATCTTCGCGTTCGGCGGCTGCGCGCTGTTCGGCACGGCCTACTACGTGGTGCAGCGCACCTGCCAGGTCCGGCTGTTCGGCGGCTGGCTCGCGTCGTTCACGTTCTGGGGCTGGCAGGCCGTGATCGTGGCGGCCGCCATCACGCTGCCGCTGGGCTACACCACGGGCAAGGAATACGCCGAGCTGGAGTGGCCCATCGACGTGCTGATCGCCGTGGTCTGGGTGTCCTACGCCATCGTGTTCTTCGGCACCATCGGCACGCGCCGTGTGCGCCACATCTACGTGGCCAACTGGTTCTACGGCGCCTTCATCATCGCCGTGGCGCTGCTGCACATCGTCAACAGCGCGGCCATGCCGGCCAGCTTCTGGAAGAGCTATTCGGCCTACGCCGGCGTGCAGGACGCCATGGTGCAGTGGTGGTACGGCCACAACGCGGTGGGCTTCTTCCTCACGGCAGGCTTCCTCGGGATGATGTATTACTTCATCCCCAAGCAGGCCGAGCGCCCGGTCTACAGCTACCGGCTGTCCATCGTCCACTTCTGGGCGCTGATCTTCACCTACATGTGGGCCGGCCCGCACCACCTGCACTACACGGCGCTGCCGGACTGGACGCAGTCGGTCGGCATGGTGTTCTCGCTGATCCTGCTGGCGCCTTCGTGGGGCGGCATGATCAACGGTGTGATGACGCTGTCGGGCGCCTGGCACAAGCTGCGCGACGACCCCATCCTGCGCTTTCTGATCGTGGCCCTGTCGTTCTACGGCATGAGCACCTTCGAGGGCCCGATGATGTCGATCAAGACCGTCAACGCGCTGAGCCACTACACCGACTGGACCGTGGGCCACGTGCACTCCGGCGCGCTGGGCTGGGTCGGGCTCATCACCATGGGCAGCCTGTACTACCTGATCCCGCGGCTGTTCGGCCAGAAGCAGATGTACAGCGTGAGCGCCATCGAGCTGCACTTCTGGAGCGCCACCATCGGCATCGTGCTCTACATCGCCGCGATGTGGATCGCCGGCGTGATGCAAGGCCTGATGTGGCGCGCCGTGAACCCCGACGGCACGCTGACCTACACCTTCGCCGAGTCCGTCAAGGCCACCTGGCCGTTCTACGCGGTGCGCCTGCTGGGCGGCCTGCTGTACCTGGGCGGCATGCTGGTGATGGCCTGGAACATGGTGATGACCATGCTCAACGCGCGGCCCGCCACGGTCGTGATTGCGCAACCGGCCGCGGCCCACTGATCCCACGAGAACCACCATGTCGCACAACCTCGACAAGCCCGGTGCGCACGAGCGCATCGAGACCAACAACTTCCTGATGATCGTGCTGATCCTGCTGGTGCTGCTGGTCGGCGGCCTTGTGGAGATCGTGCCGCTGTTCTTCCAGCGCACCACCACGGTCGCCATCGAAGGCGTCAAGCCCTACACCGCGCTGCAGCTGGCCGGCCGCGACGTCTACCTGCGCGAGGGCTGCTACAACTGCCATTCGCAGATGGTCCGCCCGCTGCAGGCCGAGACGCTGCGCTACGGCCACCACTCGCTGGCCGGCGAGTTCGTCTATGACCACCCGTTCCAGTGGGGCAGCAAGCGCACTGGCCCCGACCTGCACCGCGTGGGCGGCAAGTACAACGACGAGTGGCACCGCATCCACTTGATGAACCCGCGCGACGTGGTGCCCGAATCCAACATGCCGGCCTACGCCTGGCTGGACAAGGCCACCATCGATGGCGAGCAACTGGCCGCCAACATGCGCGCGCTGCGCCGCCTGGGCGTGCCCTACACGGATGAGGAGATCGCCAAGGCGCCTGCGGACGTGAAAGGGCGGACCGAGATGGAGGCCACGATCGCCTACCTGCAGTCGCTCGGCCTGGCCGTCAAGTGAGGAGAGCGCCATGGACATCAACGTACTGCGCTCCCTGGCCACGGTGGTCTCGTTCATCACCTTCATCGGCATCCTGGCCTGGGCCTGGTCCCGGACCAACAAGCAGTCATTCGACGAGGCAGCGCAGCTGCCCTTCGACCAAGAGTAAGAGGACACCATGAGCGATTTCACAAGCGGCTTCTGGTCCATCGCGATCATGGCCGTGACCCTGGGTGGCATCCTCGGCTGCGTGCTGCTGCTGTGGGGCGCCGGCAAGGCGCGCGTCTCGCCTGCCGGCGACAACACCACGGGCCATGTCTGGGACGGCGACCTGCGCGAGATGAACAACCCGCTGCCGCGCTGGTGGGTCTGGATGTTCGTGATGACCGTGGTGTTCGGTGTGCTCTACCTGGTGCTGTACCCGGGCCTGGGCGACAAGCCGGGCACGCTCCGCTGGAGTTCGGTGGGCGAGCACGCGGCCGATGTGGCCAGGCACAAGGAAGCCACGGCGCAGGTCTACGCGAAGTACGCCGCGATGCCTGTGCCCGAGATCGCGAGGGACGCCCAGGCCCGCGCCATCGGCGAGCGCTTGTTCATGAACAACTGCGCCCAGTGCCATGGCTCGGACGCGCGCGGCAGCAAGGGCTTCCCGAACCTGGCCGATGGCGACTGGCTGTGGGGCGGCGAGCCCGAGAGGATCGCCGAGACCATCGCCAAGGGCCGCACCGGCACCATGCCGCCGATGGCCGCGGCCGTGGGCACGCCTGACGACGTGCGCAACGTGGCGCACTACGTGCTGAGCCTGTCGAACGGCCCGCACGACTCGGTGCGCGCTGCGCTGGGCAAGTCGAAGTTCTCGGCCTGCGCCGCCTGCCACGGCAGCAACGGCAAGGGCAACCCGCTGCTGGGCGCGCCCAACCTGACGGACGACATCTGGCTGCACGGCTGGGGCGAGGAGGCCATCGTGGCGATGGTCAACAACGGCAAGAGCAACCAGATGCCGGCGCAGGACGCCAAGTTCAGCGCGGAGCAGATCCGGGTGTTGGCCTCGTATGTCTGGGGTTTGTCGAACAGGTGATGCGGTGGTGAAGGCCAGCTGTTCCATCGTCGTGGGGTCGGGCTTGAGGGGCGTCAAGGCGGCGGCAGCGTGCCTGCGTTCTCCGGCCCACGCTCGCGAAACCGGCAGTGGCGATGCCGCCAGCACGCCCTTGACCGCCCGATGCGAAGGTGGCGCGCCAGTGCGTGCGCGCGGGTTGTGCGCCTTCGCATCTGCGCCGCCTGCCGTCTGGGCCGCAACGCTCGCGCACAGCAACAATTGAAACCATGACATGAGCGCCGAACGCAAGGTCATCGAGCTGGTCCCGCTGTTCGAAGCCCAGAAGACGGTCTACCCGCGCACCGTCGCCGGCCTCTTCCAGAACTGGCGCTGGGCGTTGGTCTGGCTCACGCAGCTGGCCTTCTACGGAACCGCCTGGCTGCAGTGGGGCGAGCGCCAGGCGCTGCTGTTCGACCTGGAGGCGCGGCGTTTCTACATCTTCGGCCTGGTGCTGTACCCGCAGGACTTCATCTACCTGGCGGGCCTCTTGGTCATCTCGGCCCTGGCGCTGTTCCTGTTCACCGCCGTGGCCGGCCGGCTGTGGTGCGGCTTCAGCTGCCCGCAGACCGTCTACACCGAGATCTTCCTGTGGATCGAGCGCCGGATCGAGGGCGACCGCGGCGCGCGCATGAAGCTCGACGCGGCGCCACTGTCGATGGAGAAGCTCGTCAAGAAGTGGTTCAAGCACATCGCCTGGATCGTCTTCGCACTGTGGACCGGCTTCACCTTCGTGGGCTACTTCACGCCGATCCGCGCACTGGCCATGTCCTTCGTCACCACCCGCATGGGGCCGTGGGAGGTCTTCTGGGTGCTGTTCTACGGGCTGGCCACGTATGGCAACGCGGGCTTCCTGCGCGAGCAGGTCTGCAAGTACATGTGCCCCTACGCCCGCTTCCAGAGCGCGATGTTCGACCGCGACACGCTGGTCGTGAGCTACGACGCAGCGCGCGGCGAGCCGCGCGGCAGCCGGCCGCGCCATGCCGACCCGGCCACGCGCGGCCTGGGTTCGTGCATCGATTGCACGCTGTGCGTGCAGGTCTGCCCGACCGGCATCGACATCCGCCAGGGCCTGCAGTACGAGTGCATCGGCTGCGGCGCCTGCGCCGACGTCTGCGACGGCGTGATGGACAAGATGGGCTACGCGCGCGGCCTCGTCAAGTTCACGACGCAGCAGGGCTTGGCCCGGCGCTGGAGCCGCGCGCAAATCTGGCGCAGGGTGTTGCGGCCCCGCGTGCTGGTCTATGCCGGCGTGCTGCTCGCGATCTCGCTCGGCCTGGCCGTGAGCCTGACGCTGCGCACGCCCTTCAAGGTGGACGTGGTGCGCGACCGCGGCGCCATGGCGCGCACCGTGGCGGGTGGCGCGATCGAGAACGTCTACCGCTTGCAGATCATGAACGCCACGGAGTCGCACCAGCGCTTCGCCATCGGCGCGACCGGTCTGCCTGGCCTCGTCGTCACGTCCGAGACCGAGGTCGACGTGGAACCCACGGCCTCGCGCTGGGTCGCCGTGCGCCTGCAGCTACCGCACCAGTGGGGCGCGGCGGCCGGTGGCTCGCACCCCATCCATTTCGAACTGCGCATGCTGGACAGCGGTGCCCAAGTGCGCGAGAAGTCCGTGTTCCTGATTCCCCGGTGAAGGAGACTGAAATGAGACCACCCCGTTTGAATGGCGCACTGCGTGTAGCCATTCCATCCCCCTCCAGGGGCGCCGCCAGCGGCCTGGCAGAGCCAGTTCCGCGGCGTCTGCTGGCATGGCCAGCTCCGCGGCCTTTGGAACAACTGGGTGCGCGTGGCGCCGTGGGCAACTGACATGCAGCCGCAACAACAGGCCCCACAATCCAGAGCTTCACGCCCCTGGTGGCGCTACGGCATGGTCTGGATGGTGATTGGCGGCCCGCTGGCGGTCGTGGTGGCCGGCATCGCCACGGCAGTGATCGCGTTCCGCGGGGCCGACCCGGTGGTCACCGCGCCGCAGGCACCGGTCGCGGCCGAAGAGGCGTTCGAACTGCAGCCCGCGCTGGCCGGGCGCAACCATGCGGCGATCGGCAGCGTGCCGGCGCGGCGATGAGGGTGGCACGGTGCCGGACCGCCGCCTGATGTGGATCGTTTGGCCGGCCTTCCTGGCCGCCTGCGTGCTGGAGACCATGGTCTTCGCGCTCGTCGACCCGCACGATCTGCACTGGCTGGGCCGTGCGCTCGACTGGTCGGCGATGGCGGTCTACACCGCCAGCTTCTTCGGCTTCTGGGCCGTGGCCATGGCCTGCAGCGCGCTCACGCTGCTGCTGGCCACGCCGGAGCCGGTCAGTGGCAGACCTGGGGATTGACGATGCGCTGCAAGGCATCGGCATCGAGGATGCGCAGGTGCCGCTGCTTGACCTCGACGATGCCCTCCTCGACGAACTTGGAGAAGGTGCGGCTCACGGTCTCGAGCTTGAGCCCCAGGTAGCTGCCGATCTCCTCGCGCGTCATGCGCAGCACCAGTTCGCTGCGCGAGAAGCCGCGCGCATGCAGGCGCTTGACCAGGTTCAGCAGGAAGGCCGCCACGCGCTCTTCGGCCCGCATGCTGCCCAAGAGCAGCATGACGCCGTGCTCGCGCACGATCTCGCGGCTCATGATCTTGTGCACATGGTGCTGCAGCGCGTTGACCTCGCGCGAGAGTTCCTCGAGCCGGTCGAAGGGCATCACGCAGACCTCGGCGTCTTCGAGCGCCACGGCGTCGCAGCTGTGCTTGTCGTTGACGATGCCGTCCAGGCCGATGATCTCGCCGGCCATCTGGAAGCCCGTGACCTGCTCGCGGCCATCGTCGGTGGCCACCGTGGTCTTGAAGAAGCCGGTGCGGATCGCATAGAGCGAGGTGAACTTCTCGCCGCTGCGGAACAGCGTGGCGCCGCGCTTGATGGACTTGCGCGTGGCGACCACTTCGTCGATGCGCTCCAGTTCGCGCGGGTCCAGCTGCATGGGCATGCACAGCTCACGCAGGTTGCAATTGGAACAGGCGACTTTGATGGTGTGCGGGAGCATGGCGTCCTTTCATGACGTGGCACAAATTGTCGCAGTGCCCACGGCCCGAAGACTTGATCCTGGTCAAGGTCTGGACGCATCGAACCCGGCACAGTGGCAGGCAGAGGACTCACATGACTGTTGCCGCTCCCGTTCCTGTTCCCGACTGCCGGATCCCCGCCGACGTGCTGCAACGCTTCGACCGACCCGGCCCGCGCTACACCTCCTACCCCACGGCCGACCGCTTCGTCGAGGCCTTCGGCGAGGGCGACCTGCAGCAGGCCTTGCAGCAGCGCCGCCATGGCGGGGCAGGGAAGGCGCTGCCGCTGTCGCTGTACGTGCACATCCCCTTCTGCGAGTCGCTGTGCTACTACTGCGCCTGCAACAAGATCATCACCAAGCGCTATGGGAAGGCCGCGCCCTACCTGGACTACCTGGCGCGCGAGATCGACCTGTACGTGGCCGCGCTCGGCGAAGGGCAGCCGGTGTCGCAGCTGCACCTGGGCGGCGGCAGCCCGACCTTCCTGGACGACGGCGAGCTGGCCCGGCTCATGGACCTGCTGCGCAGCCGCTTCGCGCTGGCGCCGGGCGGCGAGTACGCCATCGAGATCGACCCGCGCACGGTGGATGCCGCGCGGCTGCAGCGCCTGGCCGGCCTGGGCTTCAACCGGCTCTCGTTCGGCGTGCAGGACTTCGACCCCGCCGTGCAGAAGGCCGTGCACCGCGTGCAGCCCCATGCGCAGGTGGCGCAGCTGGTGCACAGCGCGCGCGGCATGGGCTTCGGATCGATCAACGTCGACCTGATCTACGGCCTGCCGCTGCAGACGCCGGCATCCTTCGCGCAGACGCTGGAGCAGGTCGTCGCCCTGCGGCCCGAGCGCATCGCGCTGTACGGCTATGCGCACCTGCCCGAACGCTTCAAGCCGCAGCGCCGCATCCACGCCGGGCAGCTGCCCGATGGGCCGGCGCGGCTGGCCATGCTGGGTGCGGCGCTGGCGCGCTTCGACGCGGCCGGCTACGTCTACGTGGGCATGGACCATTTCGCGCTGCCCGGCGACGGACTGGCCGTGGCCAAGCGCCAGGGCCGGCTGCACCGCAACTTCCAGGGCTACAGCACGCAGCCCGATTGCGACCTGGTCGCGCTGGGCGTTTCCGGCATCGGCAAGATCGGCGCCAGCTACACGCAGAACGCCAAGACCATGGAGCAGTACTGCGACCTGCTGGACCAGGGCCGGCTGCCCGTGGTGCGCGGCCTGGCGCTCACGCGCGATGACCTGCTGCGCCGCAGCGTGATCATGGCGCTGATGTGCCAGGGCGCGCTGCAGTTCGAGGCCATCGAGCTGGCCTGGCTGGTCGACTTCCGCCAGACCTTCGCGGCCGAGCTGGAACAGCTGCGCGCGTTGCAGGACGACGGCCTGGTGCAGGTCGACGGCCAGGGGCTGCAGGTGACGGCGACCGGCTGGTACCTCGTGCGCGCCGTGGCCATGGTGTTCGACCGCTACGTGCAGGCCGACCGCACGCGCGCGCGCTTCTCGCGCATCCTCTGACGCAGCGCCAATGGCCACCGAACTCGGCATGGCGGCGCTGCTGATGGGCCTGGCGGGCGGCCCGCACTGCGCGCTGATGTGCGGCGCGGCCTGCGCCGGCATCGGCCGGGCGGCGGGGCCGCATGGCGGGCGTGCGCTGGCGCAGTTCCACACCGGCCGGGCCGCAGGCTACGCGGCGATGGGCGCGCTGGCCGCCTGGTCGGTGCAGGGCCTGGGCTGGCTGGGCGGCGCCAGCGTGGCGCTGCGGCCGGTCTGGAGCTTCGTGCACCTGGCGGCTATGGCGCTGGGCATGGTGCTGTTGTTGCAGGCACGCCAGCCGGCCTGGCTGGAGCGCCATGGCCGGGCCGTGTGGCAGCGCGTGCGCGCCCTGGCGCCGCGGCGCGGCGGCAGCTTCGCGGTGGGCCTCGCGTGGTCGGCGATGCCCTGCGGCCTGCTGCAGGCGGCGCTGCTGACGGCCGCGCTGGCAGGCGATGCGGCGCGCGGCGCCGGCGCCATGCTGGCCTTCGCGGCCGGATCGGCCCTGTCGCTGTGGGCCGCGCCACGGCTGTTGCTGCGCCTGCCGGCGCTGCGCGGCGGCGCGCACGGTGTGCCTGCCGGGCGGGCCGGGGTGCTGGCGGCCTGGGGCACGCGCGCGGCGGGCCTGGGTCTGCTGGCCAGTTCGTGCTGGGCGCTGTGGCACGGGCTCGTGCACGCGCAGGCGCCCTGGTGCCTGCCGCGCTGAGCGGCTGGGCATCCGCGCTGCACCTGCGCGGCAGGCGCCATCGCGCTGCCGCTGGATGACCTGACGGCCCGCGCAGCGTGTGCCGCCGCATCGCGCGATGGCGGCGACATAATGGCCCGATGCCCGGCCGCGTGCTGTTCCGCCATGGATGACAAGACCTCGCAGCTGATCGATGTCGGTCAACTGCGTCGCGGCCTGTTCATCCAGCTCGACCTGGGTTGGATGGACCACCCGTTTCCGCGCGGCAGTTTCAAGATCACCTCGAGCGACCAGATCCGCACCATCCGCGCACTGGGCCTGCGGCAGGTGCGCTACTTCCCCGACCGCAGCGACCCCGAAGAGCCGCACTCGGACTTCGGCGGCGAATCCGGCTTCGGCGCCGCCAGGTCCGAGCAGGACGTGCAGGACCGGCTGCAGGCCGAAGCCCGCGCCCTGCAGGCGCAGCGCCGCCAGCAGCTGGCCGCCCAGCAGGCCAGCCTGCGCCACTGCGAGCAACGCTTCGGTGAGGTCGTGCAGCTCTACCGGCGCGTGGTCGACGAGGCACCGGTGCGCCCGGTCGCGATGCGCGAACAATGCGAGGCCCTGGTGGCCGGCTGCGTGGCCGAGATCCTGGTCGATGGCGAGGCCACGATCCGCCTGCTGTCCGAAGGCGCGGGCGAGGGCCAGGCAGCGCATCCGGCCAACACCATGGTGCTGGCCCTGCTGCTGGGCCGGGCGCTGGGCCTGCCCGTGCATGGCCTGGCCGACCTGGGCATGGCCGCGCTGCTGCACGACCTGGGCAAGCAGCAGCTGCCCACGCACCTGCGCATGCGCGACGAGCGGCACAGCGCGCAGGAGATGGCGCTCTACCAGAGCCATGTGCACGAGAGTGTCAAGGCCGGGCGGCGCATGGGCCTGTCGGCCTGGGCACTGCAGTCCATCGCGCAGCACCACGAGATGGCCGATGGCAGCGGCTTTCCGGCCGGACTGCAGGGGCCAGACATGGGCACGGGCGGCAAGGTGTTGGCGCTGGTGAACCGCTACGACCGCCTGTGCAATCCGCCGCTGGGGACGCAGGCGTTGACGCCGCACGAGGCGCTGGCGCTGATGTTCGCGCGGCACAAGGCCTGTTTCGACGGCGAGGTGCTGGGCGCCTTCATCCGCATGATGGGCGTGTACCCGCCGGGCTCGGTCGTGCAGCTCTCCAACGAACGGTTCGCACTGGTGGTGTCGGTCAATTCCACGCGCCCGCTGAAGCCGCGCGTGCTGGTGCACGACCCGGCCGTGCCGCCCGAACAGGCGCTGATCCTGGACCTCGAATCGGCGCCCGAGCAGGGCATCCGGCGCAGCCTCAAGCCGGCGCAGCTGCCGGCCGCTGCGCGCGCCTACCTCGCGCCAGTGGCGCGGGTGCGCTGCTTCTACGAACACCAGCCGCCCACCCCTGCGCCGGTGGCGGCCTGAGGCCCCACACGCCCGCGCGGCGCCGGCCCACACGGCTGCTCCGCGGGCAGGGGCACCATTCCGACATGCGCCATCCACCGTCCGCCATTGCCTTGCTGGTCCTGCTGGGAAGCCTGGGGCCTGCTTGGGGGCAGTCGAACGTGGCCGAGCAGGTCTACCAGAGCGACCTGGCGATTTGCAACAGCGGCCAGCTGTCGGCCCCCGCACGCGATGCCTGCGTGCGCGAGGCCGGCCGCAGGCGCGATGCCGCACGCGGAGGGCCGCCGCCGGAGATCCCGCAGACCACGCCGGACGGGCGGGCCACGGTGATCACGCCGGAAGGCGCGGCCACGCCGCCCACCTCGTCCGACGCCGTGCCTTCGCGCGATGGCCGGGCCAATGTGGTGCCGGCGCGCTGAGCACGCCCGCGGGACACGCGCCCAGGCGCGCGCATTCGGACCACGCGCTCGAGACGAGCGCTAGAACACGCCCAGGGACAGCCCCGCCGCGAGGGCCGCGCCCAGTTCCTCCGCGCTGCGCAGGTCGCTGGCGCCGATGTGCTTGGGCGCGAGGATTTGCTCCGGCGTCTGCGCGTGCGTGCAGACGATCAGCGGCTCTGCCGCGGCCCTGAGCCGCCAGCCGGTGGCGATGCGCGCGATCTGCCGCGCCGCGTTGTGGCCGTCGCTGCCGGCACAGACCATCGTGGCGTAAGGCCGGCCCTGGATGTGGTCCAGCGCCGGGTAGTAGCAGCGGTCGAAGAAGTCCTTCATGAGGCCGGCGACGGCGGCCAGGTTCTCGGGCGTGGCGAACAGGTAACCGTCGGCGGCCAGCAGGTGGCCGGGGCCGGCGTCCACGGCGTTCAGCAGCTGCGTGCGAACCCCGCTCTCAGCCTGGGCGCCGCGCAACGCCGCCTGGGCCAGTTGCGCGGTGCCGCCCGTCAGGCTGTGGTGGACGATCAGCAGGTTCTTCATCGCCGGCCATGATAGGCGCCGCTGCGCGCAGGTCGGCCAGCCAGTCGGCGAAGGCGGCCTCGGGATCGGGCGCCTCCATGCGCAGGAGCGCGGCCGGGTGCAGCGTGACCAGCACGGGCAGGCCGTCGGCGCGGCGCAGCCACTGGCCGCGCGATGCGCCGATGGCCACCGGGCGGCCGAGCAGCGACCGCGCCGCGGTGGCGCCCAGCGCGATGGCCGCGCGGGGCTGCACCAAGGCGATTTCGCGTTCCAGCCATTGGCTGCAGATCGCGGCTTCCTTCTGGCCGGCGGTCTTGTGCAGCCGGCGCTTGCCGCGCAGCTCGTACTTGAAGTGCTTGACGGCATTGGTGAGGTACAGCGCATCGCGCGACCAGCCGAGCTGCTCGAGCGCCCGCCGCAACAGCTGGCCGGCCGGGCCGACGAAGGGCTGGCCGCGCAGGTCTTCCTGGTCGCCGGGCTGCTCACCGACCAGCATCAGCGCCGCGCCGGGCTGGCCTTCGCCATGCACGGCCTGGGTGGCGTGCTGGCCGATGGGACAGGCGCGGCAGGCGGCGGTGGCCAGGCGCAGGGCGTCGAGCGTGCCGGGCGCGGCGGTCTCGGCCGGGCGCTGGTCCAGCCGCAGCGCGATGGATGCGGCAGGCCGGCGGTGCTGCGGATCGCTGGCGGCTTCCTCCACCATGCGGCCGCTGCGTTGCATGGCCTCGTGCATGAGCGGGGCGATGAGCTGGGCTTCCGGCAGGTTCTTCCAGTAGCGGCGCGGCATCTCCTTTTGCATCATGGCGGGCTTGAGCCGCGCGGGATTGAAGATGTGGGCGTAGTAGGTCAGCCAGAGCTGCTCGCCGGCGTCGGGGCCCGGCGCGTCCTCCCGGCGCGCACCGGGGCCGAAGGCCAGCGCATGGCCATCCCATGTGGCGCTGCGCCCGGGCGTGAGGATGGCCCAGTGCATCTGCGCGAAGCGCCGCGCGAAGAAGGGTGCGGTGGCAACGAGCGTGTGGTGCTCGGGCTCGAACCAGGCCATGTGGCGGTTGCCCGGCAAGGGGCGGAAGCGCACGAAGGCCGTCATCTTGTGCATGTCGCGGCGCACCGCGCGGGCCATGCGCTCGGCCAGCAGGCGGTCGGCGTCCAGCGGGTCGTCGCGCAGGCCGGGCTCGGCCAGCAGGCGCCAGACCAGGCGGTACAGCAGGGCGAAGCGGCCGGGGTCGGCGTGCAGGGCGGCGTTGTCGAACAGCGAAACCATCTCGGCGGGCAGGCGGAACGGCGCAGCGGCGGCCGTGCCGCGCCCGGGCTGGATCTCTGGAAGGGATCCATCGTCGAACAGGTCGCCGTCGCCTGCCATCTGCCACTGGACGGACTGCGGCGCCAGTTGCTGCGCGACGAGGCGGCGCACCGCGGCCTTGAAACCGGCCAGGTCGTCGGGCGCGGACAGGCGCTCGGTGTGCACGCGTTCAAGCGTCGGCATGGGCGTCGAACAGCGAAGCCTGGCGCGGCTGGGGCTTGAGCTGCGCCGCCAGCTGCGCACTGTCCAGCCCGCGGCCAGCAGCGCCCGGCACGCTGACGAAGGGCAGCAGCTTGCGCAAGGGCACACCGAGCCGGCCCAGGTCGTCCACGCGCAGCACGCGCTGGCGGCGCGCCATCAGCAGCCGGTCGACCGACTTCACGCCCAGGCCCGGCACGCGCAGCAGCAGCTCGCGCGGGGCACGGTTCAGGTCGACCGGAAAGCGCTCGCGGTGCGCCAGTGCCCAGGCCAGCTTGGGGTCCATGTCGAGCGCCAGCATGCCGTTGCCGCCGCCGGTGATCTCGTCGTGCGCGAAGCCGTAGAAGCGCATCAGCCAGTCGGCCTGGTAGAGCCGGTGCTCGCGCACCAGCGGCGGTGCGGCGGGCGGCAGCTGGCGCGATGCGTCGGGGATCGGGCTGAAGGCCGAGTAGTACACGCGCTTGAGCCGGTAGGCGCCGTACAGCGTGGCGCTGGTGGCCAGGATGCTGCGGTCGCTGGCGGCATCCGCGCCCACGATCATCTGCGTGCTCTGGCCCGCCGGGGCGAAGCGGGGCGCCTCGGCCGGCCTGGGGCGCGCCGCGGGCAGTGTGGTGGGCCGCAGGGCCGCGCGCTCGCCCTTGGCGTCGTCGATGTGCACGCGCAGCCGCGCCATGGAGCGCCGGATGGCCTGGCCGTCTTTCTCGGGCGCCAGGGCCACCAGGCCTTCGGAGGTCGGCAGTTCGATGTTGATGCTGAGCCGGTCGGCGTAGCGGCCGGCGCGGGCCAGCAACTCGGGGCTTGCCTCGGGGATGGTCTTCAGGTGGATGTAGCCGCGAAAGTCGTGGTCTTCGCGCAGGCTGCGCGCCACCTCGACCACCAGCTCCATGGTGCGGTCGGGGCTCTGGATGATCCCGGAACTCAGGAACAGGCCCTCGATGCAGTTGCGCCGGTAGAAGTCCAGCGTGAGCTGCACCACCTCGTCCGTCGTGAAGCGGGCGCGCGGCACGTTGCTGCTGACGCGGTTGACGCAGTAGAGGCAGTCGTACAGGCACCAGTTGGTCAGCAGCACCTTGAGCAGCGAGATGCAGCGGCCGTCCGGCGCGTAGCTGTGGCAGATGCCGGCGCCCTCGGTGGAACCCATGCCGCGCCCACCGATGGAATCACGCGTGGTGGTGCCGCTGGACGCGCAGGAGGCGTCGTATTTGGCGGCATCGGCGAGGATGGCGAGCTTGCGGTCCAGTTCCATGGCAGCGCCATGATACTGGATGGATCAACAGTTTCGAAGGAAGGGGCTTTGCGGCCCTTCAGCGCAGCCGGGCTTCCGCGGCACGCGCCTGCAGCGCCAGGTCGGGGTAGTTGCTGAACACCCCGTCCATGCCCCAGCCCATGAACTTGCGGTACTCGGGCAGCGCAGTGGCCGGGCGGGCCTCGTTGAAGGTGTAGCCGTGCACCGTGAGGCCAGCCGCGTGGGCCATCTCGATGAAGCTGCGCGACATGCCCTCGCCTCGGATGTTCACGCCCACGCCGCTGGCGAAGCTGGCGACCTGCGCCAGCTCCATGCCGAGCAGCCGGTTGGCCGAGCCGCTCAGCAGCACCAGGCGGAAGTCCAGGCCCAACGCCTGCTGGCGCCGCCGCAGGTTGCGCACCGTGTCGACGTCGAAGGACTGCAGGAACACCTTGTCGCTGCCCACATAGCCCGCCGCGGCCAGCACGCTGAGCAGGTGGCTGGCCAGGCGCGGGCCGGCCTGCTTGGCCTCGGGGTACAGGCCGATGGGTCGCGCGCCTTCGGCCTCCAGCCGGCGCGCCAGCAGGATGATCTCTTCCAGCGTGGGCACGCGCAGCGGGTGGGCCGCGCTGGGCTTGAACCCGTGGAAGCTCAGCGCGGCACTGCCCTGGGGCCGCATCGCGAGCGTGCGCACCTCTTCCAGCGAGAAATCGGCCACCCGCCAGCCGCCGTTGCGCGCCGCAAAGCGCGTGGCGGCGTCGGTGGTGCGTTCCAGCGTGGCGTCGTGCATGGCCACCAGCTGGCCATCGCGCGTGAGGTGCAGGTCGGGCTCGATGCAGTCCGCCCCCATGCGCACGGCCAGCTCGTAGCCGGCCAGGGTGTGTTCGGGCAGGTAGCCCGAGGCGCCGCGGTGGGCGATGACGAGCGGGGCGTGGCCATCGCGTGTGGGCCAGGCGGGCCGGGTCTGTGCGTGGACCGGCAGGCAGCTTGCCGCTGCCAGCGCCATGGCGGTGCGCCGGGAAACCAGGGGTGTTCGCATGGCCCCATGTTAGGGCAAGGCTGCCGCCTGCCCGGCGTCAGGCCTGGTGTGCGGCCTTTCGCCGGCGGCCCGCCAGGCCGAGCATCGCCAGGCCGACCGCGAACAGCGCCAGCTGGTGGGGCTCGGGCACTTCGCCGGCCACCGCGGCAGGCAGCGCGCTGGCCGGGAACAGGTCGGGGCGCGCGGGCTGGATCGGCTCGGGCAGCACGTAGCCGGCCACCTCGGTGCCCTGGAAGCTGCGCGTGCCGAGCAGCGTGAGCTGCGACTGCCAGTCGCCCACCACCACGTTGCCGCTCACGGTGCCGTTGCCGCCCTTCACGGTGGCGTGGGGGGCGAGGATGCTGGCGTCCAGGCTGATGCCGTTGAAGGAGAGGGTTTGCGCTTCGTAGAAGTTCAGCAGCACGTTGTAGCTGGACAGGCCGCCCAGCATGCCGTTGGACAGGCTCACGCTGCTGCCGCCGATGTTGAAGATGACGGTGCTGCCGGACGCCAGCCTGGCCAGGTTGCTCCAGCCATTGCTGGAGAAGTCGCCGGCGGTGAGCTGGAACACCTCGACCGCGCTGTTCGTGCCCGACAGGTACAGGCCGCCCCATTGGCTCTGGCTGCTGCCCGTGGCGGCCAGGCCCGCCAGCCCGCTGGACAGGCTGCCCATCTGCTGGCCCAGGGCCGAGAAGGCCAGCGGCGCGCTGCCGCTCTGCCATTGGCCGTTGATCTGCACGCCGCTGGTGCTGCGCGTGCCGCCCACGTAGGCATTGCCGGCGATGGAGCCGTTGCTGTAGGAAAGATTGCCGCCGACCACCAGGCTCTTGCCGTTCAGCGAATAGCCCGTGGCCGAGAGGTTGCCCGCCACCGCGACACTGCCGCCGATGCTGTTGTTGCTGCTCTGGAAGCCGCCGAAGCTGACCAGGCTGTACGGCGTGGCCAGCCCCAGGCTGACCGGCGCGGCGAACGACGCCGAGGCACCGCACAGGGCGGCGATGCAGAGCAGGAACTGGGACGATTTGAACATTCTGAATCCTGAAACCCGTGCCGGAATCGGCGTGAAACTGAGCGAGTGGGCAGGATTGTGTTCAGCAATTGGCACCGTTTTGGCGACTGCGCTTGCAACCGCGCGCAAAGTGCCGAGTAGTTCACGGGCCCGTGCAAACGGCCCGCGTTTCGCGCAACTACGTCACACCCGGGATGCGGCCCTGGTGCAACAGAAGGGTGGGATCAGCCTTCGCACTGCGCGCCGCTGGCGCGCGTGAGTGCTGCGCCCTTGAGCAGGCCCAGCGCCCCGTCGGCCTGCGCCAGCACCAGCTGGTCGCCCTGCAGCCGCAGCTGCATCTGCGTGCGCGCGCCGGGCAGCGAATGCAGCGTGTCGCCCTGGATGCGGCCGTCGTATTCGCGCACGCGCTGCCCGCGCGTCATCGTGGCCGTGAACTCCTGGTACTTCTGCTGCACCGCGAACTGCATGCCCTGCAGCATGCCGGCGCCGCACCACAGGCCGTGCACCTGGGCCGGCACGGTCCACATCTGCACCTTGCTGGTCTTCTCCAGGCCGACCTTCTTGTCGGGCACGGGCAGCACGGTGGCCTGGTCGGGCTTCCAGTCGCCCATGTCCCAGTCGTGCGAGACGATGCGCGTGCCGGGCTTGAGCGCCAGCAGGCGCGGGCGCAGCGCCAGGTTCACGTCGGGCAGCAGGTACATGGTGATGACGCTGGCGCCCGACAGGTCGGTCTTGAAGATGTCCTCCACGCGGAATTGCACACGCTCTGCCACGCCGGCGATGCGTGCGTTCTCCTGGCTCTGGCGCACGAGGTCGGGCACGATCTCCACGCCCAGGCCGCTGGCACCGAAGCGCTGCGCGGCCACGATCACGATGCGGCCGTCGCCCGAGCCCAGGTCGATCACATGGTCCTGCGGGCCGACCTGCGCGATGCGCAGCATCTCCAGCGTGACGTTGTCGGGCGAGGTGACGAAGGGCACCTCCTCGAGCGCACGGGCCGGCGTGGCCAGCGCGGCGAGCCAGGCCGCGCAGGCCAGGGCGGTACGGGAGCGGAGCAGGGCGTTCAAGCGGTCAGACCTTTGTAGAGCATGTAGGCGGCAAGCCCGTACAGCACGCTGGCGAACATGCGCTTGAGCATGGCCACGGGCAGCGCATGCGCCGCGCGGGCGCCGAACGGCGCCGTGAAGAAGCTGGCCAGCGCGACCACCGCCAGCGCCGGCAGCCAGACGTAGCCCAGCGCGCCGGGCGGCAGGTCGGCCACACCCTGGCCGGCCACCACGTAGCCCGCCACGTTGGCCACGGCGATCGGAAAGCCCAGCGCCGCGCTGGTGGCCACCGCGTTGTGGATGGCCACGTTGCACCAGGTCATGAAGGGCACGCTGATGAAGCCGCCACCTGCGCCCACCAGGCCCGACAGGAAGCCGATGGCGCCACCGGCCGCCAGACGGCCGGGCGTGCCCGGCAACTGGCGCGTGGGCTTGGGCTTCTTGTCCAGGAACATCTGCGTGGCCGAGAAGCCCACGAAGAGGCCGAAGAAGATCGCCAGCCAGGAGCCCTTGAGCAGCGCGAACACGCCCAGGCTGGCCACCAAACTGCCCAGCACGATGCCGGGCGCCAGCGTCTTGACGATGTCCCAGCGCACGGCGCCGCGCTTGTGGTGGGCACGCACGCTGGCGACCGCGGTGAACATGATGGTGGCCATCGACGTGGCGATCGCCATCTTCACGGCCAGGTCGGCCTGCACGCCCTGCTTGGACAGCAGGAAGGTCAGGAACGGCACCATCAACATGCCGCCGCCGATGCCGAGCAGGCCGGCGAGGAAGCCACTGCCCACGCCCAGCAGCACGAGCTCGATCACCAGCACAAGCGACATGGAAGGGACGCGGGAGGGGAGGGGAAAAAGGTGTCTGCAAGTGCCACCGGGCCGCAGCCTGAACCGGGGGTTCAGGTGGGCGAGGTCAGCCTGAAGTTGGGATCATCTGACGCGAGACGTTCACGCTCCTCAGGAAATGTTCCAAGCCCGTGCTCAGATGAGCATTGGTTCAAGGACATAAAAGCCCGGCGTGCACCGCAGACGCTTTCATTCTAGGACGAATGCGCGCACTCGGCTGCGCAAAGAGCGTACGGTCTGCGGTGTTGAGGCTTTACAAAAGCCTGCCGTCGTCGCCCAGCGCCGCGTCGAGCTGGGCGAGGATGGCCGACAGCTGCGCATCGGCGGGCAACGACGCGGCCGGCGCGGCACTGGCCACCGGCGGCTCGGTCTGGTCGAACGCCAGATTCAGCGCGGCCAGCACGGCGATGCGGTCGCGCGCGCGGATCTTGCCGGCATCGCGGATCGCGCACATGGCGCTGTCCACGCGGTGCACGGCATCGAGCATGCGCTGCTCGCCGCCATCGGGGCAGCCGAGCAGGTAGCTCTGGCCCAGGATCTTGACTTCGAGTTGTTTCATGGCGCTTCGATGTCCTTGCGGTAGGCCGGTGCCGGCGCCACGCTGGTGGACTCGGGCAGGCGTTCGAGCAGGGCATCGATGCGCGCGCGGGCCGCGCCCAGGCGCGACTTGAGCGAATCGCGCTCGTGGGTGAGCAGGGCCACCTGCTCGGTCAGCAGCGCGTTGGTGCGCTGCAGTTCACGGTGGCGGACCAGCAGCCGCTCCGTGCGTTCGGCGATCTGCTGGATTTGCGTGGCTTGGTCCATGGCGGGGCGCATTGTAGGAGCCTGCCGGCCCCGGCCATCGCCACGCGTTGCGTGCACTTAGAATCCGCGCCGTTGGTGCTCGCGGCGTGGTTCACATGCCGCAGTTCAACGGGAAGCAGGAGGGTGCAGCGCCGCAACGGGCGCACCTAACCTGCGCTGCCCCCGCAACGGTAAGCGGCCGAAGCCCCCAACAGGGCTTTCCTCCATCACGACGCCACTGCGAGCCCTGCGCTCGCGGGAAGGCATTGGAGTGTGCGCCGCCAGCCCGGATACCGGCCAACGAGGTGGCTGCGCGTTGCGCAGCCTGTGTGCCCATCGCCGGCGGGGAAGCTGGCGCGGGTAGTTTTTGATCGGCTCCGTTCCATGAAGATCCCTACGTCCCACGTGCGCCTTGCCGCGCTCCCCCTGGCCCTGTCCGTCTGCTGGCCGCTTGCCGCCTCGGCACAAGGCGCGCCTGCGCTGCAGGACACCGTGGTCACTGCCACGCGCAGCGCCCAGCCGCTTGCCGACCTCGTGGGCGATGTGTCCATCCTCGACCGCACGGCCATCGAGCGCAGCGGCGCGACCGGCGTGGCCGACGTGCTGGCGCGACTGCCCGGCGTGCAGATCGCGCGCAACGGCGGCCAGGGCACCAACACCAGCGTGTTCGTGCGCGGCGCCGAATCGCGCTACACCGCCGTCTACCTGGACGGCGTGCGGCTGGACTCGCAGTCCACGGGCGGCGTGCAGTGGGAACAGATACCGCTGTCGCAGATCGACCGCATCGAGGTGCTGCGCGGCCCGGCCGCTGCCGTCTACGGCTCCGACGCGGTCGGCGGCGTGATCCAGCTGTTCACGAGGAAGGGCGAGGCCGGCAAGCCCGCGCCCTATGTGGGCGTGGGCGCCGGCAGCCACCGCACCTGGCAGCTCGAGGCGGGCATCAGCGGGCGCACCGGCACCGACAGCGCGATCGACTATTCGTTGGGCGTGAGCAAGGAGCGCAGCGATGGCTTCAATGTGCAGCCGCAGAACCTGCGCCGCGCAACCGACGGTGTACGCAATCCGGACGACGACGGCTACGCGCGCCTGTCCGGCAACGCGCGCGTGGGCCTGCAGATCAACAAGGCGCACCGGCTCGATGCCACGCTGCTGGCCAGCCAGCTGGAATCGCAGTACGACAACTTCATGACAAGCGCCTCGGCCCCGCGCGTGGACGACCGCAACCACAACCGCCTGCGCACCGCCGGCCTGACCTGGGCCGGCCAGTGGACCGAGGCGTACAGCACGCGCGTCCAGGTCACGGACTCGCATTCGCGCTACGCCACCACGCCGTCCTACTACCGCGCGGAGACCGACCTGCGCGGCTACCTCTGGCAGAACGAATACCGCATCGGCGCCCACCTGCTGAGCGCGACGCTGGAGCGGCGCGAGGACGCGCTGGTCAACGGCGGCATCGACCGCGACCGCAGCCAGAACGCGTTGGCACTGGGCTACGGCCTGAACAGCGGCCCGCACGCGCTGCAGCTGAACCTGCGCCGCGACGACGACAGCGAGTTCGGCGGCCACACCAACGGCAGCGCGGCCTACGGCTACGCCATCACGCCGGCCTGGCGCGCCACCGTCTCGGCGGGCACCTCGTTCCGCGCGCCCACGCTGTACCAGCGCTTCAGCGAGTACGGCGTCGGCAGCCTGGAGCCCGAGGAAGGCCGCAATCTGGAAGCCGGCCTGCGCTGGACGCAGGGCGCCACGAGTGCCGGCGTGGTGGTCTACCGCAACCGCGTGCGCAACATGATCGTCTTCGGCGGCGCGGGAGCTTGCGCGTCGACCTTCGGCTGCTACGAGAACGTCGGCCGCGCGCAGTACGAGGGCGTCACGCTGTCGGCCAGCCATGCCGTGGGCAATGTGCAGCTGCGCGGCTCGGTCGACTTCCAGGACCCCAAGGACCGCATCACCGACCGCCAGCTCGCGCGCCGGGCCAAGCGCTACGCGAGCTTCGGCGCCGACACGCAGGTCGCGGGATGGA
This sequence comes from Pseudorhodoferax sp. Leaf274, assembly GCF_001422445.1. Lineage (GTDB taxonomy): Bacteria > Pseudomonadota > Gammaproteobacteria > Burkholderiales > Burkholderiaceae_C > Pseudorhodoferax. Next base: position 21,436 of record NZ_LMNA01000007.1, on the reverse strand, counting down.
CACTGGGCGCCGAGTTGCAGGCCACGGGCCAGCGCTACGACAACGCGGCCAACACCAACGTGCTGGGCGGCTACACGCTGGTGAACCTGTACACCAGCACCCAGATCGCGCGCGATTTCACGCTGACCGCGCGCGTCGACAACCTCACCGACAAGCAGTACGAGACCGCGCGGCTGTACGCCAACGCCGGCCGCGCGCTGTGGGTCGGCCTCAAGTGGGCGCCGAACTGACGCAGCGCTGCCCGGCCATCCTGGTCGCCGCCCCGGCCTCGGGCCAGGGCAAGACCACGGTGGCCTGCGCCCTGGCGCGGCTGCACGCGCGCCAGGGCCGGCGCGTGCGCGCGTTCAAGTGCGGGCCGGACTTCCTCGACCCGTTCTGGCTGGCCCAGGCCAGCGGCGCGCCCGTGCACCAGCTCGATCTCTGGATGACGGGCGAGGACGATTGCCGCGCGCGGCTGCACGCGGCGGCGGCCGGGGCCGACCTCATCGTCGTCGAAGGCGTGATGGGCCTGTTCGACGGCGAGCCCAGTGCGGCCGACCTCGCACGCCGCTTCGACCTGCCCGTGCTGGCGGTGGTCGACGCCAGCGCCATGGCCGGAACCTTCGGCGCACTGGCCTTCGGGCTGCAGCACTACCAGGGCGGCCTGCGCTGGGCCGGCGTGCTGGCCAACCGCGTGGGCAGCGCGCGCCATGCCGAGATGCTGCAGGCCGGCCTGCGCGCGCCCGCGGACTGGCGGGGCGCGCTGCCGCGCGATGCGGCCCTGCGCCTGCCCGAGCGGCACCTGGGCCTGACGGTGGCCACCGAACTCGACGACGCGCCGGCCCGGCTCGATGCGGCGGCCGATGCCCTGGCCGCGACGCCGCTGGGCCGCATGGACGCGGCGGCACTGCAGCACTGGGCCGTCGACTTCGCCGCACCGGCCGTGGCCGCGCCAGTGGGGCGCCCGCTCGCCGGCCGCACCGTCGCCATCGCGCGCGACGCGGCCTTCTGCTTCGTCTACGCCGCCAACCTGGACTGCCTGCGCGCGCTCGGTGCCGAACTGTGCTTCTTCTCGCCGCTGGCCGATGCCGCGCTGCCGGCCTGCGACGCGCTCTGGCTGCCCGGCGGCTATCCCGAACTGCATGCGGCCCGCCTGTCGGCCAACGCCGGCCTGCGGGCCAGCCTGCACGCGCATGTGCAGGCCGGCAAGCCGGTCTGGGCAGAATGCGGCGGCATGATGGCGCTGTTCGACACCCTGCTGGACGCCCAAGGCCGGGCGCACGCGCTGTGGGGCCTGCTGCCCGGCCGCGTGCAGATGCAGCCGCGGCTCGCGGCCCTGGGGCCGCAGCAGCTGGCGCTGCCGGCCGGCACACTGCGCGGCCACACCTTCCACTACTCCACCTGCGAGACGCCGCTGCGGCCCGTGGCGCGCACGGCACGGCCCGGGCAGACGCCCATGCCGGACGCGGGCGAGGCGCTGCTGCAGCGGGGCAGCATCCGCGCGAGCTACTTCCACGCCTGGTTCGCGTCCAGCCCGCTGGCCGCGGCGAGCCTGTTCACATGGCCGAACTGATCCTGGGCGGCCAGAAGAGCGGCAAGTCGCGCCGCGCCGAACTGCTGGCGCGCGACTGGCTGGCCGGCGATGCCGCCCGCAGCGCCGTGCTGATCGCCACCGCGCCCGGCCACGACGACGAGATGCGCGCGCGCATCGCGCGCCACCGCGCCGACCGCGCCGCGCGCGTGCCCGGCCTGGCGACGGTGGAGGAGCCGCTGCGGCTGGCCGAGACCATCGTGGCGTTGAGCACGCCGCGCACGCTGCTCGTGGTCGACTGCCTCACGCTGTGGCTCACCAACCGGCTGATGCCGCTGGCCGGCCCGTCCTGCACGGCGCAGGCACTGGAGGCCGACCTGCAGGCGCTGGAAGAGGCCGTGCGCCGCGCCGGCGGGCCGCTGCTGCTGGTCGGCAACGAGATCGGCCTGGGCGTGGTCCCCATGGGCCGCGAGGTGCGCGCCTTCGTGGACGCGCTGGGCCTGCTGAACCAGCGCATGGCCGCCTGCTGCGCGCGCGTGACGCTGATGGCGGCCGGGCTGCCACTGGTCCTGAAGGACGGCACGGCATGAGCTTTCTTCGCCTGCTGCTGGCGCTGGCCTGCTGCTGGAGCACCCTGGCCGCGGCCTACGAGATCACCGACGAGACGGGTACGCGCGTGCGCTTCGACGCAGCGCCCGCGCGCATCGTCTCGCTGCTGCCGTCGCTGACCGAGACGGTCTGCGCGCTGGGCGCCTGCGCGCGCCTGGTCGGCGTGGACCGCTTCTCCAACTGGCCGCCGGAGGTGCGCCAGCTGCCGCAGCTGGGCGGCGGTGTGGACCCCAACATCGAGGCCGTGGTGCGCACGCGGCCCGACCTCGTGCTGGTCTCGCACAGCGGCCGCGTCGCCGAACGCCTGCGCGGCCTGGGCCTGAAGGTCGTGGTGCTGGAGCCCAAGAACCACGCCGACGTGCGCCGCGTGCTCGGCACCGTCGGCCGCCTGCTGGACCTGCCCGAGAGCGCGCCGGCCGGCGTGTGGCAGCGCATCGCGCGCGGCCTGGACGAGGTGGCGGCCACGCTGCCGGCCAACGCGCGGCGGGCGCGCGTGTACATCGAGGTCAGCCGCGGCCCGTATGCGGCCAGCGAAGGCTCCTTCATCGGCGAAACCCTGGCGCGGCTGGGCGTGGCCAACGTGGTGCCGGCCAGCCTGGGGCCGTTTCCCAAGCTCAATCCCGAATACGTGGTGCGCGCCGACCCCGACCTCATCATGCTGGCCAACCGCACCATGCAGGCCGAGATCGACTACCCGGGCTGGCGTGCCATGCGCGCCGTGCGCGAGCAGCGCATCTGCCTGTTCTCGCTGGACGATGCCGAGATCGTGGTGCGGCCGGGTCCGCGCATGGACCAGGCGGCGCGCGTGATGGCCGATTGCCTGAAGCAGAGGGCGCCGTGAACCAGCGCCGCGCCACCTGGCTGGCCCTCGCGCTGGCACTGCTGACCGCGGCCCTCGTGCTGCTGGGCGCCAGCGTGGGCAGCACCGGCTTCGATTGGCCCTGGCGCTTGCGCGACGACCCCATGGGCTGGCAGATCGTCTGGGACATCCGGCTGCCGCGCACGCTGGGCACCTGGCTGGCGGGCGCTCTGCTGGGCCTGGCCGGCGCCATCGCGCAGGGCCTGTTCCGCAATCCGCTGGCCGACCCCTACCTGCTCGGCAGCGGCTCGGGCGCGCTGCTGGGCGTGGCGGCCAGCATGGCCGCGCTGGGCGGCTCGCCGTTCGCGCTGTCGTGGATCGCGCGCATGGGCCTGGCCGGCGCGGCCTTCGTCGGTGCCGTGGCCGGCGTGCTGCTCACGCTCACGCTGGCGCAGGGCGTGCAGCACACGCTGCGCCTGCTGCTGGCCGGCGTGATCGTGGGCGTGGTGCTGAGCGCGTTCACATCGCTGCTGATGCTGCTCTCGCCCGAGATCATGCAGGCGCTGCAGGCCTTCATGCTGGGCAACACCAGCACGGTGGGATGGTCCGCCTGCGCCCTGATGGCCGCGCCGCTGGCGCTGGCCGCGCTGGTGGCCTGGGCCTTGTCGCCCACGCTGGACGCGCTGGCGCTGGGCGAGGCCACCGCCACCAGCCTGGGGCTGCCGCTGCCGGCGATGCGCATGGCACTGGTCGCCACGCTGGGCCTGGCCACGGGCGCGGCCGTGGCGCAGACCGGGCTCGTGGCCTTCGTCGGCCTGGCGGCGCCGCACCTGGCGCGCTCGCTGGTCAAGGTCACGCACGGCCGGCTGATCCTGCTGGCCGCCGGCATGGGCGGCGTGCTGCTGCTGGCGGCCGACATCCTGGCGCGCTGGCTCATCGCGCCGCAGGAGTTGCCCGTCGGCGTGCTGACGGCCGTGCTGGGCGGCACCTACCTGCTGTGGCTGATGCGCCAGCGCACACGCGCGGGCGCGGGTGGCGTGCTGTGACCCTCTCGCTCGAAGCCCGCAACCTGCATGCGTCGCAGGGCCTGGCGCAGGTGCTGCATGGCATCGACCTGCGCCTGCCGGCCGCCTGCTGGACCGCCGTGGTCGGCCCCAACGGCGCCGGCAAGTCCACGCTGCTCAAGGCGCTGGCCGGCCTGCTGCCCAGCACCGGCCAGCTGCTGCTGGATGAAAGGCCGCTGGCCGAATACAGCGGCCGCGAGCGTGGCCGCCGCATCGCCTGGCTGGGCCAGAACGAGGCCGCGGCCGACGACCTCTCGGTCTACGACGTGGTCATGCTGGGCCGGCTGCCGCACCGCGCCTGGCTGGCCGCGCCGGGCGCGGCCGACCACGCCGCCGTGGAGGACGCACTGCGCGCCACCCACGCGCTGGCCTGGGCGGCACGGCCGCTGGGCCGCCTGTCGGGTGGCGAACGCCAGCGCGTGCTGCTGGCGCGCGCGCTGGCCGTGCAGGCGCCCGTGCTGCTCATGGACGAGCCGCTGGCCAACCTCGATCCGCCGCACCAGGCCGACTGGCTGGCCATGGCGCGTGCGCTCGCGCGTGCAGGCCGCACCGTGGTCAGCGTGCTGCACGAGCTGCCGGCCGCGTTGCAGGCCGACGCGCTGGTCATCGTCGAGCGCGGCCGCATCGTGCACCACGGCGCCAGCGGCGACGCCACCACGCACCGCGCGCTCGAGACGGTGTTCGCCCAGCGCGTCGCGGTCCATTGCGTCGCCGGCCAATGGATCACCATCCCAAGATGAAGAACAACCCCCTAGGCCGCTGCGTGGCTTCCGCCTTCTGCTGCGCGAAGGAGGGCGCATCCAGCGGCCTGGCAGAACCCACCCCGCCGCTGCCCGCAGCGTGCGCGACGGGCCGCCGCGGCGGGCGTGTCGGCGTGCGGCGCGCGCCGTGATCAGCCAGGAGAACCAGCATGCAGATCGAAACCCCACCCACCACCAAGCCCTACGAGAAGCCCGAGGGCGAGCGCCGCGGCATCGTCATCGTCAACACCGGCGATGGCAAGGGCAAGAGCACGGCCGCTTTCGGCCTGGCGCTGCGCGCGCACGGCCGCGGCAAGCGCGTGAAGGTCTACCAGTTCATGAAGGTGCCCACGGCACGCTTCGGCGAGCACCGCATGTTCGAGCACCTGGGCATGCCCATCGAAGGCCTGGGCGACGGCTTCAGCTGGAAGAGCCAGGACCTGGAACGCTCCGGCCAGCTGGCGCGCGAAGGGTGGGAGAAGGCCAAGGCCAGCATCCTGTCGGGCGAGTACTTCATGGTCACGCTGGACGAGATCACCTACCCGCTGGTGTACGGCTGGCTGCCGCTGGACGATGTGCTGCAGACCCTGCGCGCGCGGCCCCGGCAGGTGCACGTGGTGCTGACCGGCCGGCGCTGCCCGCCCGAGATCATCGAGATCGCCGACACCGTGACCGAGATGGCGCTGGTCAAGCATGCGTTCAAGGCCGGCATTCCGGCGCAGCGCGGCATCGAGGATTGACTGCCGCCGCTGCGCTGTGGTTTGCGCTGCTGGTGGACCGCCTGTGGGGCGAGCCGCCGGTGGCCGTGCATCCGGTGGTGGCCATGGGCCGCTATCTGGGCTGGACCGGCAAGCGCCTGCCGAGCGCCCCCTTCGCCGCCTTCGTGGCCGGCGCGCTGGCCTGGTGCGCCGGTGCCGCGGTGGTCGGGCTGCTGGGCGCCGCGCTGCAGTGGGCGTTCGTGCGCTGGCTACCGGCCTGGGCCGTTTTCCTGGCGCTGGGCCTGGCGCTCAAGCCCCTGCTGGCCTGGCGCATGCTGCGCGAAGAGGTGGCGGCGGTCGACGCCGCCCTGGGCCACTCGCTCGAAGCGGGCCGTGCACGGCTGGCGATGCTGGTCAGCCGCGACGTCGACGGGCTGGACGCCGGCACCGTGCGCGAGAGCGCGATCGAATCGCTGGCCGAGAACCTCAACGACTCGGTGGTGGCGCCGCTCTTCTGGTTCGCACTGCTGGGCCTGCCCGGCGCCGCGGTGTTCCGCTTCGCCAACACGGCCGATGCGATGTGGGGCTACCGCGGCCTGCGCGGCGGCCGCGATTGGGAGTGGGCCGGCAAGTGGGCCGCGCGCGCCGACGATGTGCTGGGCTGGGTGCCCGCGCGCATCACGGCGTTGCTGCTGTGCCCGGTGCGTGCCCATGCCGCCCTCGCGCGGGAAGCCGGGCGAACGGCTTCGCCCAACAGCGGCTGGCCGATGGCGGCCATGGCCTTGCGTCTGGGCGTGCGGCTGCGCAAGCCGGGTGTCTATGCGCTCCACGCGCTGGCGAGGGCGCCGCAGGCGGATGACGTGGCGCGCGCGCTGCGCATTGCCGGCCGCGCCGTGTGGGCCGCGGCGGGTATCGCCGCCGTGGCCCTGCTCGTTGCCACACACTGAAGCCGAATGCCGCGCCTGCGGCCTGGCGCGTTCGCGCGCGCCCCGGCCGCGGCGCGCACCGCCTATGAATCCGTCGAGAGCACCAGCAGCGCCCGCGCGCGTGCGCGGCCGACCCGCGCGATGCGGTGTTCCAGGTGGCCCGGGAAGTGGATGCAGTCGCCGGCCTGCAGCCGTTCCGTGCGGTCCGCGAAGCTGACGTCGATGGTGCCCGCCAGCACGTAGAGCATCTCCTGGCCGCCGTGCTGGGTCTGCGTGCTGCCCGCGCTCTGGCCGGGGTAGACGACGAAGGCCTCGAACGAGCCGACCGAATGGCCGTGCAGCAGCGGCGTGAAGCGGTGCTCCATCGGCTCGTCCACGGCGAAGCGCGGCGCGGCTTCCTCGGCCCGCGTAATCTTGATGTCGGTCTTGTCCAGGGTTTCACCGGCCAGGTGGCCGATCGTGGTGCCCAGCGCGGTGGCCAGCCGCGCCAGCATGCCGATGGATGGGGTCTTGAGCCCGCGCTCCAGCCGCGAGACATGCGCCTTGTGCACGCCGGTCGCGTTCGCGAGCTCCTCCACGGTCATCTGGCGCTGCCGGCGCATGGTCTTGATGCGCGGGCCCAGGCGCGTGAAGGCGATGTCGGGGGGGCTGTCAGGGGCGGGTGAAGTGGAAGCTGTGCGCGAAACCATGGGGCCATATTGACACAGGTCAACTTGTTGATCATAGTCGGTCAACAAGTTGACCTGACCACGCAAGGAGCACGCATGCAATCCGAACAGGACCTGAAGAACGCCGTCTACCGCGACCTTCAACACAAGACCACCCGGTCGTCGCACACCCCGCTGCAGCAGCTGGTGCTGGCCTCCCGCATGCTGGCTGCGCAGGGCCACTGGGCCAACGGTCTGGCTGGCCAGATCACCGCGCGCGGCGAGGAGCCTGGCACGTACCGGACACTGAAGTTCGGCATCGGCGCGGACGAGGCCACGCCCGACAGCTTCATCCTGACCGACGACGACCTGCGCCCGCTCGACGGGCATTCGCTGCCCAACCCGGCCACGCGCTTTCACCTGTGGGTCTACCGCCACCACCCGGAGGTCAACTGCATCGTGCACACCCATCCGGCCGCCGTCAGCGCGCTGTCGATGATCGGCCAGCCGCTGGCCATCGCCTGCATGGACGCGACCCCGTTCTACGAGAACTGCGGCTACCTGGCCGATTGGCCCGGCCTGCCGATCACCAACGACGAGGGCCGCATCATCTCGGGCGCGCTGGGCAGCAACAAGTCGCTCCTGCTGGCACACCACGGCCTGCTGACGGCCGGCGCCACCGTGGCCGAGGCGGCCGTGCTGGCGATCTGGATGGAGCAGGCCGCCGCCGTGCAGCTGCGCGCTGCCGCGGCCGGAACCATCCGCCCGGTGCCGGGCCATCTGGCGCGCGAGTCGCGCGACTTCCTGTTGCGGCCCGAGATCACCGACCTGACCTTCCAGTACTTCGCGCGCCAGGCGCTGCGCAACGCACCCGACTGCCTGGCCAGCGCCTGAAGCGCTCCGTCCGCCCGCTTTCCATTGCCCTCGAAAGGTCTCCATGCAACGACGTTCCATCCTGGCCGGCGCTGCCGCCACCGCCGTGGCCGCGCCTGCCATCGCGCAGAGCCAGCCCGCCATCCGCTGGCGCATGCCGTCCAGCTTTCCGAAGTCGCTGGACACGGTCTTCGGTGGCGCCGTGGCGATCTCCAACATCGTCAAGAACCTGACCGATGGGCGCTTCACCATCACGCCGTTCGCCGCCGGCGAAATCATGCCGCCGCTGGCCGTCCTGGACGGTGTGCAGAGCCGCAGCGTGGAATGCGGCCACACGGCGGGTTTCTATTACGTCGGCAAGGAGCCAGCGCTCGCGTTCGACACCGGCGTGCCTTTCGGCATGACGCCGCGCCAGCACGCGGCCTGGATGAACCAGGGCGGAGGCCTGGCGCTCATGCGCGAGATTTACGACCGCTTCGATGCCGTGCAGATTCCGTGCGGAAACACCGGCGCGCAGATGGGCGGCTGGTTCCGCAAGGAGATCAAGCGGCCCGAGGATTTTCAGGGCCTGCGCATGCGCGTGCCCGGGCTGCTCGGCCGCGTCTATGCCAAGCTGGGCGCGACGCCGCAGCAGTTGCCGGCGTCCGACGTGTACCCCGCCCTGGAAAAGGGCATCCTGGACGCTGCGGAGTTCGTGGGGCCGTACGACGACGAGAAGCTGGGCCTGGCCCGCGTCGCGCGTTACTACTACGGGCCGGGCGTGATGGAACTCGGAGCCTCGTTGTGCTTCATCGTCAACAAGAAGGCTTGGGCCGAGCTGCCCGAGGGCTACCGCGCCGTGCTCGAGGCGGCCTGCGCACAGGCGTCGGCGGAGATGCTGGCCAAGTACGACGTGGGCAACGTGGCGGCGCTCAAGCGCATCGTGGGCGGCGGGGCCAAGCTCAGCTACTGGCCGCGGCCCGTGATGGACGCGTTGCACAAGGCCACGCGCGAGGTGTTCGAGGAGGAGGCCGCCACCAACGCGGTGTTCCGCGCGGTCTACACGCAGTGGCGCAGCTTTCTGGACGACCAGCTGACGTGGGCGTCGGTCAACGACGGCGCGGCCGAGCAGTACATGCTTGGCACGCAGCGCAAGCGCTGAGCGCGGCCCGCTGCGCGGGCAGGGCCGCCGCTATCATGGCCCGCTCCTGTCTTGCTGCGAGCTGATTCCATGGACCACATTCGTTTCGGCCGTACCGGCCTGCAGGTCTCGCGCCTGTGCCTGGGCTGCATGAGCTACGGCGCCCCCGACCAGGGCAACCATGCCTGGACCCTGCCCGAGGCCGCGAGCCGGCCCTTCCTCAAGAAGGCGCTGGACCTCGGCATCAACTTCTTCGACACCGCCAACGTCTACTCGGCCGGCACCAGCGAGGAGATCGTCGGACGTGCACTGGCCGCGTACGCGCCGCGCGACGAGGTGGTGGTCGCCACCAAGGTGCACGGCCGCATGCGGCCCGGGCCCAATGGCGCAGGCCTGTCGCGCAAGGCCATCCTGGCCGAGATCGACCACAGCCTCAAACGCCTGGGCATGGACCACGTGGACCTCTACCAGATCCACCGCTGGGACTACGGCACGCCCATCGAGGAGACCATGGAGGCGCTGCACGACGTGGTCAAGGCTGGCAAGGCGCGCTACATCGGGGCCTCGTCCATGTACGCCTGGCAGTTCGCCAAGGCCCAGGCCGTGGCCGAGCGCCATGGCTTCACGCCCTTCGTCTCCATGCAGAACTACCTGAACCTGCTGTACCGCGAAGAGCAGCGCGAAATGCTGCCCTTGTGCCGCGACCAGGGCGTGGCCGTGATTCCCTGGAGCCCCATGGCGCGTGGCCGCCTCACGCGCGACTGGGACAGTGCCAGCAGCCGGGCCGAGACCGATGCCTTCGGCCGCACGCTGTATGCCAGCACCGCCGACGCCGACCGCAAGGTGGTCGAGGCCGTGGCCGGCGTCGCGGCGGCCCGCGGCGTGCCGCGCGCCCAGGTGGCGCTGGCCTGGGTTCTGCAGCAGCCGGGCGTCACGGCGCCCATCGTCGGCGCGACGCGGGTGGAGCACCTGGACGATGCCGTGGCGGCGCTGTCGCTGAAGTTGACGCCCGAGGAACTGGCGGCGCTGGAGGCGCCCTACGTGCCGCACGCCGTGGTCGGCTTCACGTGACCGAGGCCCTGCTGGCCGCTGCGCGCGCGGCGCAGGCCAACGCGCATGCGCCGTACTCGCGCTACCGGGTCGGCGCCGCGCTGGCCACGCCGGACGGGCGCGTGTTCGCGGGCTGCAACGTCGAGAACGCGGCCTATCCAAGCGGCACCTGTGCCGAGGCCGGGGCCATCGCGGCCATGGTGGTGGCCGGCGGGCGCGCCATCGCCGAGATCCTGGTCGTGGGCGATGGGCCCGAGCCCATCACGCCATGCGGCAACTGCCGCCAGCGCATCCGCGAGTTCTCAAGTCCGGCCACGCGCGTGCACGCGGCGGGCGCGGCCGGCGTGCTGGCCAGCTTCACGTTGGACGAACTGCTGCCGGCCTCTTTCGGCCCCCAACACCTGCCATCTGCCTAGACGCTTTTTCCATGCCCCACATCGTCATCGAGTACACCCCCAACCTCGGCGACCTGCCGTTCGACGCCATGCTGGCGGCCACTACGCAGGCGCTGTCGGAGAGCCCCGAGGTCCAAGACGAAGCCGACCTCAAGGCGCGCGTGCTGCGTGCCGAGCATTTCCGCGTCGGCCTGCAGGACAGCGGCCGCGGCTACCTGCATGTGCAGCTGCGCATCCTGGCCGGCCGCACGCCGGAGGCGAAAACGGACCTGAGCCGCCGCGTGGCGGATGCGCTGCGTAGCCATCTGAACGCCTTGCCGTCGGGCCTCGAGGCCTACCTCAGCGTGGAGGTCGTCGACATGGACCGCGGCAGCTACACCAAGGTCCGCCTGGCCTGAGCTTGTCGCGCACCGTCTTCCCGTAAACTGGTTGGGCCGCGCCTACCCGCGCAGCGCCCAGGGGCCTGCCACTTACCCGTGGCCGTGCCCTGTACCAACCCAGGCACGCCACCGCGTGCGGAGACAACGATGCGCGAGCACCCAGCCCTGCGGCTGCATGTGCCGGAGCCCACTGGGCGACCTGGCTGTGCCACCGACTTTTCCTTCCTGCAGATTTCCGGCGCGGGCACCGTCCGCAAACCGCCGGTCGACACCTCCCACTTCGAAACCGCGGACCTGGCCTACGCCTTGATCGGCGTGCTCGACCGCGAGGGCCAGGCCGTCGGCCCCTGGGCGCCGGAGATCGACGGCACGCAGCTGCGCCGCGGCCTGCGCGCGATGATGAAGACGCGCATCTTCGACGCGCGCATGACGGTGGCCCAGCGCCAGCGCAAGACCTCGTTCTACATGCAGTGCCTGGGCGAGGAGGCCATCGCCGTGGCGCACGGCATGGCGCTGCGCAAGGGCGACATGTGCTTTCCCACCTACCGCCAGCAGGGCCTGCTGCTCTGCCGCGACGACGTGTCGATGGTCGAGCTGATCTGCCAGCTGCTCAGCAACGAGGCCGACCCCATGAAGGGGCGCCAACTGCCCGTGATGTATTCGTTCAAGCGGGCCGACTTCTTCAGCATCTCGGGCAACCTGGCCACGCAATACCCGCAGGCGGTGGGCTGGGCCATGGCCTCGGCCATCAAGGGCGACACGCGCATCGCCTCGGCCTGGATCGGCGACGGCGCGACGGCCGAGTCGGACTTCCACACCGCGCTGACCTTCGCCCACGTGTACCGCGCACCGGTGATCCTCAACGTGGTCAACAACCAGTGGGCGATCTCCAGCTTCCAGGCGCTCGCGGGCGGCGAGTCGACCACCTTCGCCGCGCGCGGCGTGGGCTGCGGCATCGCCTCGCTGCGCGTGGACGGCAACGACTTCCTGGCGGTCTATGCCGCCTCGCAGTGGGCGGCCGAGCGCGCGCGCAGCAACCAGGGCCCGACGCTGATCGAATGGGTCACCTACCGCGCCGGCGCGCACTCGACCTCGGACGACCCGTCCAAGTACCGGCCCGCCGACGACTGGGAGCGCTTCCCGCTGGGCGACCCGATCCTGCGGCTCAAGACCCACCTGGTCCACCTGGGCATCTGGTCCGAGCAGGAGCATGAGCAGGTGCACAAGGAACTGGAGGCCGAGGTGGCCGCCGCGCAGAAGGAGGCCGAGAGCCACGGCAGCCTGCTGGACGGCCACATCCCGAGCGCCGCGACGATCTTCGAGGATGTCTACGAGACCATGCCCGAGCACCTGCGCCGCCAGCGGCAGGAACTGGGAGTCTGAAGATGCTGACCGAAACCGAGAACCCGGCCGTGGAGACGGCAGAAGCGGCAAAGATGGCCAGCAAGCCCATGACCATGATCCAGGCCCTGCGCTCGGCGCTGGACGTGGTGATGGCGCGCGACCCCGACGTGGTCGTGTTCGGCCAGGACGTGGGCTACTTCGGCGGCGTGTTCCGCGTCACCGAAGGCCTGCAGGCCAAGTACGGCAAGACGCGCTGCTTCGACACGCCGATCAGCGAAGGCGGCATCGTCGGCGTGGCCGTGGGCATGGGGGCCTATGGCCTGCGCCCGGTGGCCGAGATCCAGTTCGCCGATTACTTCTACCCGGCCTCGGACCAACTGGTGTCCGAGGCGGCGCGGCTGCGCTACCGCTCGGCCGGCGACTTCACCTGCCCGATCACGGTGCGCATGCCCTGCGGCGGCGGCATCTACGGCGGGCAGACGCACAGCCAGAGCCCCGAGGCGCTGTTCACCCATGTCAGCGGCCTGCGCACCGTGTTGCCCAGCAACCCGTACGACGCCAAGGGCCTGCTGATCTCGGCCATCGCGTGCAACGACCCGGTCATCTTCCTGGAGCCCAAGCGGCTGTACAACGGCCCGTTCGACGGCCGCCACGACCGGCCTGTCGTGCCGTGGTCCAAGCACGCCATGGGCATGGTGCCCGAGGGCTACTACACCGTGCCGCTGGAGTCGGCCGCGGTGTTCCGGCCCGGCAACCAATTGACCGTGCTGACCTACGGCACCATGACCTGGGTGGCCGAGTGTGCCGCGCGCGAGACCGGCATCGACGCGGAGATCATCGACCTGCGTTCGATCTGGCCACTGGACCTGGACACCATCGTCGCCTCGGTCAAGAAGACCGGCCGCTGCGTGATCGTGCACGAGGCCACCAAGACCAGCGGCTTCGGCGCCGAGCTGTCGGCGCTGGTGCAGGAACACTGCTTCTACCAATTGGAGGCGCCCATCGAGCGCGTGACCGGCTGGGACACGCCGTATCCGCATGCGCAGGAGTGGGCCTATTTCCCGGGCCCCGACCGCGTCGGTGCCGCCTTCCAACGCGCGATGGAGAGCTGACATGGGCCAATACACCATCAAGATGCCCGACATCGGCGAGGGCATCGCCGAAGTGGAACTGGTCGAGTGGCGCGTCAAGCCCGGCGACCCGGTGGCGGAGGACCAGATCCTGGCCGACGTGATGACAGACAAGGCGACGGTGGAGATTCCCTCGCCCGTGGCCGGCACCGTGCTCGAACTCGGCGGACAGCCGGGCGCGCTGCTGGCGGTGGGCGCCGAACTGATCCGGCTGGAGGTCGAGGGCGCGGGCAACGTGGCGGCGAAAGCCGCGCAGCGGGCCAGCGTCGCGGCGCCGGTTGCCGCGGCGCCAGCCGTCGAGCCCGCAGCGGCCGAGCCCGCCGCTGCGGCGCCCGCGACCACCGGGCCCGCCGCCGTGGTGCCGGGCGCGCCGAGGGTGCCGGCACAACGCCCACCCGTGGCCGCCCCGGTGGCCATGCGCGCGCCGGGCGAGAAACCCGTTGCCTCGCCGGCCGTGCGCCAGCGCGCCTGGGAGCTTGGCATCGAACTGCAGTTCGTGCATGGCAGCGGCCCGGCCGGCCGCATCACGCACGAGGACCTGGACATCTACCTGGTCGCAGGCGGCCAGCCGCGCACGCCCGTTGCCGGCAGCGGCTATGCGCAGCGCCATGGCGAGGAGTCCGTCCCGCTGATCGGCCTGCGCCGCAAGATCGCGCAGAAGATGCAGGAGGCCAAGCGCCGCATCCCGCACTTCAGCTATGTGGAGGAGGTCGACGTCACCGACATCGAGGCCCTGCGCGCGCAACTGAACGAACGCTACGGGCCGGCGCGCGGCAAGCTCACCTTGCTGCCGCTGCTGGCGCGTGCGCTGGTGCTCGCGCTGCGCGACTTCCCGCAGATGAACGCCCGCTTCGACGACGACGCCGGCGTGGTCACGCGCTACCAGCCCGTGCACCTGGGCGTGGCCACGCAGACCGATGGCGGGCTGCTGGTGCCCGTGCTGCGCCATGCCGAGGCGCTGGATCCCTGGGCCTGCGCGCGCGAGATCGCCAGGCTCGCCGAGGCCGGCCGCAGCGGCAAGGCCGGGCGCGAGGAGTTGTCGGGCTCCACCATCACCATCAGCAGCCTGGGCCCGCTGGGCGGCATCGTGACCACGCCGGTGATCAACCACCCCGAGGTGGCCATCGTTGGCGTCAACCGCATCGTCGAGCGCCCGGCCTTGCGCGGCGGCGCGGTGGTGGCACGCAAGCTCATGAACCTGTCGTCGTCCTTCGACCACCGCGTGGTCGACGGCATGGACGCGGCGCAGTTCATCCAGGCCGTTCGCGCGCTGCTCGAATCGCCGGCCCTGCTGTTCGTGGAGTGAAGATGGCATCGAGAAACACGACATTGCTCGTCATCGGCGGAGGCCCCGGCGGGTATGTGGCGGCCATCCGGGCGGCGCAACTCGGCGTTGCCACCACCTTGGTCGAAGGCATGGCGCCCGGCGGCACCTGTCTGAACATCGGCTGCATTCCGTCCAAGGCGCTGATCCATGCGGCCGACGCCTACGACCGCGTGCGCAGTGCCACGCCGGGCGCGCGCAGTTCGCCGCTGGGCATCCGCGCCGAGGCGGCCAGCATCGACCTGGCGGTCACGCAGGCCTGGAAGGAAGGCGTCGTGGGCAAGCTCACGGGCGGCGTCGCCGCGCTGCTGCGCAAGGCCGGGGTGCAGGTGGTCGCAGGCTGGGCCCGCATCGTCGACGGCAAGACGGTGGACGTGGCGTTGGACGACGGCGAAACGCTGCGGCTGCAGTGCGAGCACCTGCTGCTGGCCACGGGTTCGGAGCCCATGGCGCTGCCGCAGCTGCCGTTTTCGGAACCCGGGGGCACCGTGCTCTCGTCCACCGAGGCGCTGGCGCTGACCGCCGTGCCGCGGCACCTGGTCGTGGTCGGCGCCGGCTACATCGGGCTGGAGCTGGGCATGGCCTGGCGCAAGCTGGGGGCCGAGGTCACCGTCGTCGACGTGGCCGAGCGCGTGCTGCCCGGCTACGAGGAAGACCTGGGCAAGCCGGTGCTGGCCGCGCTCAAGCGCATCGGGATCGTGCTGCACCTGGGCTGCACGGCCGAGGGCCTGACGGCGGACGGCAGCGGCCTGCGCGTGCGCAGCCGCCATGCCGACGAATTCGTGCTGCCGGCCGACAAGGTGCTGGTGGCCGCGGGCCGGCGCCCGCGCACGGCCGGCCTGCAGACGCTGCAGCTGGACATGGACGGCCGCGCCGTGAAGGTCGACGCCACGGGGCGCACTTCCATGCGCCAGGTCTGGGCGGTCGGCGACCTGACCGGCGAGCCCATGCTCGCGCACCGGGCCATGGCCCAGGGCGAGGTGGCGGCCGAGTGCATCGCCGGACACCGGCGCCGTTTCGCGCCGTTGGCGATCCCGGCCGTGTGCTTCACCGACCCGGAGGTGGTGGCCGTCGGCCAGACCCAGGCCCAGGCCGCGCAGGCCGGCACCGAGACGCTTGTCGCGCAGTTCCCGTTCGCGGCCAATAGCCGGGCGCTGACCATGGAGGGCGGCGAGGGTTTCGTGCGTGTGGTGGCGCGCCAGGACAACCACCTCGTGCTGGGCTGGCAGGCCGTGGGCCATGGCGTGTCCGAACTCGCGGCGGCCTTTTGCTATGCCATCGAGATGGGGGCGCGGCTGGAGGATGTGGGCGGCATCGTCCACGCCCATCCCACGCTGGGCGAGGCGGTGCAGGAGGCCGCGTTGCGCGCGCTGGGGCGGGCGATCCACCTGTAGCCAAGGCGCGCCCGCCGGGGCGGCCCGGCCCCGGCTCAGTCCAGCCGCTGGAACCGGGGCTGCTGCCGACCGTCGACCTCGACGCCGCCGACAAACATGGCGTGGGGCCGCACCCACCAGCCCGTGCCGTTGTAGAGCGGCCGGTAGACCACCAGCGGCTCCAAAGTCTCGCTGTGCCGTGCGACGGCGAGCACCTCGTACTCGCCGCCCTTGTAATGGCGGTAGCGGCCGGGGGTGATGGTGGGCAGGGGAGGCAGGTCGTCCATGGCGGGGCGCTGGTGGTGGGAGAGCCGCCGAGCTTGCCAGATCGTGCCTCCGCGGTGCGGCGCGTGTGACGGCGTGCCGTCGTGTGCCGAGGTCAGCGCTGGCCGGACGGCCGGGCGGACAAGCGTCCGGGTTTGCCCTATGAGTGGCAAATTCCGTGCGAATTATGGGGATGATTCGCGCCAATAATGGACGGATCATCGGGGCGTTCCGCTACAGCGCCCCCCATCCATCCACCTTCACGCGACTCCGTTCATGAAGAACCTCCGCATCGGGACCCGCCTGGGAGGCGGCTTTGCGCTCATCCTGCTCGTCATGGCGCTCATCACGGCCGTCGGCCTGTGGCGGCTGCAAACGGTGGCCAGCGCGACCAGCGACATGACCCAGCAGCCGCTGGCCATGGAACGCATGATCAGCGACTGGTACCGCTACATCTACAGCGGCGCGCGCCGCACCACGGCCATCGTCAAGAGCAGCGACCCATCGCTCGGCCAGTTCTTCGCGGCCGATGCCGCCTTCAGCACCAAGGAGTCGGCCGAGCTGCAAAAGCGCATCGAGCCGTTGCTGGACGAGCCGCAGGAAAAAGCGCTGTGGGAAGAGATCCAGAAGGCGCGCGCGGTCTACCTGTCCTCGCGCGATGCGGCGGTCAAGGCCAAGGGCGAGGGCCAGGCCGACGAGGCCGAACGCCTGCTGACCCAGGTCTTCCTGCCGGCCACCGAGAAGTACACGGCGCTGATCCAGCAGCTGCTGGACCTGCAACGCGCCAGCATCGACGCCACGGCCACCCGCATCGACGGCATCTACGGCGAGAGCCGCCTGCTGATGCTGGGCCTGGGCCTGCTGGGCCTGCTGGCCGGAGGCCTGTTCGCCTGGCGCCTGACTGCGGGCATCACGCAGCCGCTGGCCGAAGCCGTGCGCGTGGCGCGCGCCGTCGCCGCCAACGACCTCACCAGCCGCGTGACCGTGCAATCGCGCGACGAGACCGGCCAGCTGCTGCAGGCGCTGCAGGACATGAACGCGAGCCTGTCCGGCGTCGTGGCCAGGGTGCGTTCGGGCACCGACGGCATCGCCACCGCATCGAGCGAGATCGACGCGGGCAACCAGGATCTGTCCTCGCGCACCGAGGAGCAGGCCAGCTCGCTGCAGCAGACCGCGGCCTCGATGGAGCAGCTGACCAGCACCGTGCGCCAGAACGCCGACAACGCGCGCCAGGCCAACCAGCTGGCGGCGTCTGCCTCCAAGACGGCCGTGCAGGGCGGCCAGGTGGTGGCCGGGGTGGTGGGCACCATGGGCGCCATCAACGACAGCAGCCGCAAGATCGCCGACATCATCGGCGTCATCGACGGCATCGCGTTCCAGACCAACATCCTGGCGCTGAACGCCGCCGTGGAAGCCGCCCGGGCTGGTGAGCAGGGCCGCGGCTTCGCGGTCGTTGCGGGCGAGGTGCGGGCGCTGGCGCAGCGTTCGGCCGCCGCGGCCAAGGACGTGAAGCAGCTCATCGGCGATTCGGTGGCCAAGGTCGAGGAGGGCAGCGCACAGGTGGCCGAGGCCGGCCGCACCATGGATGCCATCGTGCAGAGCGTGCAGCGCGTGAGCGACCTGGTGGCCGAGATCACCGCTGCCAGCCAGGAGCAGAGCCAGGGCATCGAGCAGGTGCACCAGGCGGTCTCGCAGATGGACACGGTGACGCAGCAGAACGCTGCCCTGGTCGAGGAAGCGGCTGCCGCCACGGGCGCCTTGAAGGCCCAGGCCGGCCAGCTGGCCACCGCCGTGAGCGTGTTCCGCATCGAAACAGGGGGCGTGCTGCCGCACGGCACGCCCGCCGCGGCGCCGGCGCAGCGGCCCGTGCTGGCGGCGCCCGCCATGCTTGCCACGCCGGCCCGACCGGCCAGGCCGTCGATCGCGCCGGCCACCCGCCGCGCGGTGCCGGCCGCCAAGGCCGCAGCGGCCCCGCACAAGACTCCAACGAAGGCCGCGGCGAAGGAGCCGGCGCTGGCCGGCGCGCGCGGCGACGACGACTGGGAAAGCTTCTGAACTGCGGCGCCATTTGCACCGCGGGCCGGTTGCGCCCAAGAAAAAGCCCCGCCGGGGCGGGGCTGGATCGGTGCAGGACGGCGCTCAGGCCTTGTTCTGACGGCGACGGCGCACGCCGGCCAGGCCCACGAGGCCGGCGCCCAGCAGCGCGATCGATGCGGGTTCGGGCACCTCGACCACCAGCGGCGTGCTGGTCACCTTCACCAGGAAGTTGACGGCGTTCTCCTGACCTTCGATGGTGGTGAAGCCGATGCAGCCGTCGTCCGCGTTGGCGGCTTCGCAGACGGCGTTGGGCAGCGTCGCCAGCGCCGGCGAGGCGAAGAAGCTGAAGAAGTACTGCTCGCCACCCAGGTCGATCGACTTGTTCAGCGAGCCGTCCAGCACCCAGATGTCGTTGCAGGGGTTGCCCACGGGGCTGGCGGCCGCACAGGTGCCCGCCACGTTGGGCGTCTCGGCAAAGCGGATCTTGTAGGTGGCCGTCTGGTAGACGTAGGCGTCGCTGGTGCCCGAGGCCCGCAGGCCGAGCGTGGCAGTGATGGTGGCCCCGGTCAGCGTCGCGTAGCCGGAGTTCACGGCGTTGTTGCTGTGGGTATAGGTGTTGGCGCCTTGAGCGGCGCCGTTGGTGGTCAGCATGCCGGACTGCGGGCTGTTGCTGATGCCGATGCCGCTGCGGCCGACGCCTGCGGGACCGCTCGGACAGACGCCCCAGGTGATGGCCGAACCCGACACGGACTGGCAGCCCGCCCCGCTGGTGAAGGTGGTGTCGCCAGCGCCGGTGGCAAACGCGCTGCTGACGGTGTAGTCCCAGTTGATGGGCGCGGCGGCAGCGCTGCCGCTTGCAACGGCGATGGCCAGGCCGATGGCGCTCAGGGTGCTGAAGGGTGCGACTCGCATGGTTTTCCTTTTTGAATGCAATAAAACTGTTTCACAAATCAGTCGACCAAAGATCGACCTGTTGGAAACAGCAGCATGCGTGCCAAGAGAAGGAACACAGTTGTTTTTAACCGATGTTTTGTATGGAATTCAATCGACGTAGAACAGGTCTGCAAAGTCTGTCGACAGCAATTGGCTACGGAAAAGAAACAATAAAATCAATGGCTTGTATCGCGCACGAATGTAGAGTTCCATTGGTCCGCGGGCAGCACATGTCGTGTGTACACGTTGCGGCCTGCCATGTGGCAGTGCTCCGCGGGCGCGCGCTCAGCGCTGGGGTGCCTGCTCGATCAACTTGACCAGGGCCCACAGGGCCCGGTTCACCGGCGTGGGGATGCCCAGCGCTTCGCCGCGTCGCACGACCAGGCCGTTCAGGTGGTCGATCTCGGTCGGTTTGCCGCGCGCCAGGTCCTGCGCGGTGGACGAGCTCTGCGTGGGCATGGTCTGGGCCAGCCGATCCACCGCCTGTGCGAGATCGGCCGGCAGCACGACGCCCTCCTCAGCGGCGACGGCCAGGCATTCGGCCACCACGTCGGCCATGACCTGCGGCACCCCGGCACCCTGCACCATGCGGCCGTAGGGCAGCTGCGCGATGGCCGAGAGCGCGTTGTAGGCGCAGTTGAGCACCAGCTTGGACCACAGCGCACTGCGCGCATTGGCCGACACCTCGGTCGGCACGCCGGCCGCGCGCAGTGCCTGTGCCAGCGCTTCGCTGCGCGGCCCGGGCTCGATGACGAGTTCGCCGCGGCCGTGGTGGCGCATGTGGCCCGGGCCGGCCATTTCGGTGGCCACGTAGACCACGGCGGCGGCCACCTCGTGCGGCAGCACGGTGCGCAGGCGCTCGGCGTTGTCCACGCCGTTCTGCAGCGTGAGCACCAGCGCCTGCGCGGGCAGGTGCGCGAGCAGCTGCTGCCCGGTGCTCTCGGTGTCGGGCGACTTGACGCTGAACAGGACGAGGTCGGCGCCGGCCACGGAGGCGGGCTCGGTGCTGGCCTGCACGCGCACCTGCTCGTCGAACGCCAGCGTCTGCATGCGCAAGCCATGGGCGCGGATGGCGTCCACGTGCTGCGGCCGGCCGATCAAGGTGACGGCGTGGCCGGCCCGCGCCAGCATGCCGCCGTAGTAGCAGCCGACGGCACCTGCGCCGACGACGGCGACCTGCAGGGTGGAGGGGAGCGGTGCGGCAGTGGACATGCGGTGGGCCAAGAGAAGCTGCGAAGGAGCGCATTGTGGCGGCGCAGGGCGCGCGCCTCCCCCTGCTGTGGCCCGTACGGCGGCTGGCACGGCAACCGCTGCGCGCGCCTCTACACTGGGCCATGCCCATTGCAAGCCGTCTTCCGTTCCTGCGCCTGTGCCTGGCCGCGGCGCTGGCGTGTTCCGCCCCTGCCCACGCCCAGCAGCCTGCCCCCGGCGCCGCACCCGAGATGGCGGCCCGCCCCGCGGGGCCGCCCCAGGCCGGGGGCCGCTACGTGGTGGACCCGACCCACACCTTCGTGCTGTACGAAATGGGCCACTACGGCACCAGCACCAACCGGGGCCGCTTCGGCAGCCGCGACGGCCAGGTGGTGATCGACGCCAACGGCCAGTTGGCGCGCGTGGACGTGCACATCGACATGGCCAGCATCAACACCGGTGTGGACCTGCTCAACCGCCATGTGCAGAGCAGCGACTTCCTGAACGTGGCCGACTACCCGACCGGCCGCTACCAGGCCGAGGACGTGCGCATCGAGGACGGCCGGGTGCGCGCGCTGGCGGGCCGGCTCACGCTGCTGGGCCAGACGCACCCGGTCGAGCTGCGCGCCGTGCGCTTCAACTGCTATGTGAGCCCGCTGCACGGGCACCAGGTCTGCGGCGGCGATTTCGAGACCGAGATCCTGCGCAGCCAGTGGGGCATCAGCTGGGGCCTGCAGTTCGGCTTCGAGGACCGTGTGCGGCTGCTGGTGCAGGTCGAGGCGGTGCTGGTGCCGCCCGCGGCACCGCGCTGACGCCAGGGCGTTCCAGGTCTCGAAGGGGCCTGCCAGCGCCTGCTAGATGTCGTTTCCCAAGAGGTTGTTCACCCGAAGTAGTCGGGGAAGATGGAGGTTCTCACGCCAAACCATCAACCCAGAACAACCTCGGATGAACAGCCATAAAGTAGTCGGGGAAGATGGAGGTTCTCACGCCAAACCATCAACCCAGAACAACCTCGGATGAACAGCCATA
>NZ_LMNA01000006.1 GCF_001422445.1 Pseudorhodoferax sp. Leaf274 | reverse complement strand
GGGCATGGCGCATCTCCTTCGCGCTGCTCCAGCACGTCGTCGACGTGACTGCCTGACGTTCATCGCCGTCGCCAAGGATGGCACTGGGCGGACTATTACGAACGGACTACAGATGCAATTGAGCCGCGCATGCGTGTCAACTGGTACGCGCCGCCGTGGCGGGTCTGCAGCAGATGCTCGAAGATGGTCGGTCACGACCTGATCAAGGCAAGTGTCATGCTGTGCTGGACCTGACGCCGGCAGGGCCGAGAACAGCGCGAGGTGACTGCCAGATGCCGGCCGCTGCGGCTGATACGGGCCATGGATGCGATCTACTGACGGTGTGGCAAGGACACGACGCGATCAGCATCCAGGTAGATGAGCGCCAGGCATGGCGCAAGCGGCAGGAGCGCATGACGCCGAGCTACGCCAACAATTGCAAGAGGCACGAGTAGCGAGGCCGTAGAAATTTGTCGGATGCGACTTTACTATTACACCGTCATCGGCACATCGTGGCCTCGCCTCGCGGTACGATCAGTTTCGCGGAGCCCAAGGTGCGGTCTTTCAATTGAGAACTTTTGGGACAACGCAGGTCTTGTCATCGCTGAGGAAAGGGTCGCGCTCAATCTCCTTTCCCCGTGCGGCTCCACCCGGCTTGAAAAGGATCATCGGACACAACATCACGGGCTTATTTTTTGCGCCGCAGTCACACATCAACAAGTAGCCTGCATAGTAGTCTTTCGCATCATCATGCTGCAGTCGATACAAACCCTTGTTGATATTTCGACCTCGAAAACTACCGACGATAGTTCCGTCTTTCAGAAAGCCCGTCGACTGCCAGTCCACGGGTTCGTCCTTTGAGTCAACAACTTCCACGAAGGTGACCTGGAAAGCATCAGCCTTGTTCTTAAAGGTCCAAGTCTGCGCCCGCTGCTCATTCGGGACTTGATCCGAAGGCTTGTCCGGATCACGGCCTTCGAACTTTGGGCTTATGTAGCGAACGCTCCACTTTCCCTGAAGGTCGGGGCCGAAGTCAGCATCGCCGAACATCCTTCCTACTCGCTCCACTACTGACGGGCCGTACTCGGGAACAGCCCATTTGATGACCTCGTTGCACCCCACGATGGCCAGGCCGCTGATGGTGGTCAAGCTGAAAAACTTTGCAGCCTTCGCCTTTGTAGAACGAGCTTTTGTGGTGGGGGGCCGCGCCGCAGTAGCATCAGATGGCGCTGCTGGTGAAGCCGTGTCTTGCTGCGGAAGCTTCGAACGGGGTGGTGGACGCGGAGGTTTTGCACTCATCATGCCTTCTCTGCAGCAAAAAGGCGCTCCATGGAGCGCCTCTGGTTAATGCGAGCCTTAAGAAATGTAGGGGCTTAAGAGCACATACGCTGCAGGTCTGAACCCAAACTCGAGCGACTGGAACTATTCATAGTCATTCTCCCGCGTAGTGAGAGCCAAGTACGTCACCAAGATACGCTGCTTGGCTTGACGCCACCGCCGAAAACCCCGGCTGTAGGGCGGAAACGGTAATCACCGTGTACCAGTCTAGATTTTACCACAGGGGTGCAGTCGATTGCAAGTTTTTGCATTCAGTTGCTTCGTGCCCATCACTTATGGGCCTCCTCAAATGTGAGGATGTGTGGCGGCTGGCTACCTTGTCCACTGTCGCCAATCGTTGGTCAGACGACTCGGGTTTGGCAACACTCGACAGCTGTCTGACAGCGAGTCAATGAATACAACAACTTGGGAGAATGGCTTCATGCGAAACATAGCAATGGTCGTGGCCGCGGCCTTCCTATGCACCGGGTGCGCTGGTATTTCAGTGCAGTCGCTGGGGACGTCGGACGACGCTGATCGCAAAGCGCGAGGTTTCCGATACTGGCATCAGGCCCCATTCCTCTTTGTTCGATCAGATGGGCAGGGCGCTCTCTCTGCTGAGATCAAGTGGCTGCCAGACACAACGCAAAAAATGTCCGCGCGGCCTTTTGCCGTTCTGGCTAGCAACGAGTCGAAGCTTGACTTCAGCAACGGGATGCTCACCAAAGCCACGATCAAGGCCAACGAGACGGAAGTCATCAGTGCATCTCTGACTGCCCTTGGCAAAGCCCTCGTGGCGGCCGCCGCAGACGGTTCTGCATCGGCGGCTCCTGGCCGAGTGCCGGTTCCCTATATCTACAAGATCGTCATCGAAGGGGGCAAGTTGAGCTTGCTAGGAGGCCCAGCGATGGACCAAGCCAACACGGCCCCTGCAACTGTCCTCGCGGTCCCCGGCGCAGGAGAACAGAAATGAAACTGCTCTCAACGATCTCGCGGCATGTCGCCTGCGCCGTAGCGGTGGTGGTCATCCAGGGGTGTGCGACCTGGGTCGATGTGGAGAAGTTCAAGTACCCGGTTGACCTCACGAAGCCTGACCAGGTGCCGGCGTCGCAGCAGCAGGGCTTTCGATACACCATGACAGAGCCGTATCTGCTGGTCAAGCCGAAGTCCGACGGAACCGCGACATACGAATGGATCTACCTTCCTGATCGAAACAACGAGTACGTGGTGTCGCCCAAGTCGATCTTCGCGACCTACAAGATGACGATCGAGATTGAGAATGGCTTTTTGACATCTGCGGGCTTTGACGGCACGGCGAATGAGGTGGCCGGCAAGCTCGCTGGCGTCGTCGGGGATGTGAAGGCCGCAGAGACGACTGCCGAGTCGACCGCACAGAAGGCCGCCGATACAGCGGCGAAGACTAAGGCCGCGGCTGACGAGACGGCCTTCAACACCAAACTGGCGGCTGCACAGAAGGCCGTGGCTGACGCTGAGCTCGCGCAAACGAGTGCCAATACCGAGCACGCGTTCTACGAGTTCGGTGCCGGCAAAGATGCGGAGGCGAAGGTGAAGCAGGCTGCCCTGCTCGCCAAGCTGAAAGCGGACGCAACCCTCGACCTGATGAAGACGCGATTGCAGGACGTGTTGGCCAGCAGCAGCGGCGCAAAAGACGACGGGGGTTCTAAGTCAGGCATCAAGATGGCCATGGGACCAGCGTTGTTCAAACTCGTCCAGACCGCGAACTCCGTTTCGCTGGTGCAGGTCGGTACTCAAGGCCTCTTTGAGACTGCTGGTGCGCGAGCCAACCAGGCTGCTCCTACTGGCGCTGCGGCAGTCACCCTCACTTCGAAGAATGTCGCCAAGGTTGGGGCAACAACGGTCGTCGACTTCTCGTCATCTTCGACCATCGCCATCGTCAAGGATGCTGTGCTGACCTTGAACCGGGGAATCGAAACCTATGACAAGTCCAAGGTCGTGTATTCGAACGGAGCGGACAAGCAGTACAAAGCCACGTTCTCCCCCCCTCTGCCCGCCGGCGACTACACGCTGGTGGTCGCGTATGACAAGACCCAGTCGGCGCAGCTAAGTTTCACAGTCAAATGATCTCCTTCGGTCTACGACTGGGGGCCGTCAACGCGGGGCTTTCAGGATTGGACGCGCTGGGTGGCTATGTCGCGGGGCACATCAGGCGAGGGTCAGCCGATGTCATCCAGTTGCAGCCTTCGGGGCTTGTCACGGTGCAGCAGCCCGTCGCGCAAGCGCAGTCCGTAAGCCCGCTTCGGCTGCATCAGGCTCTGGCCCAGGTGCTCGGCAGCACCACGCAGGTTCCGGTCGCGAACATCGGCCTGCTGTTTGCGCACACCTACCAGCCAGAACCGAGCATCTTCGGGCTC
Organism: Pseudorhodoferax sp. Leaf274; assembly: GCF_001422445.1. Classification (GTDB taxonomy): domain Bacteria; phylum Pseudomonadota; class Gammaproteobacteria; order Burkholderiales; family Burkholderiaceae_C; genus Pseudorhodoferax. Next base: position 198,774 of record NZ_LMNA01000006.1, on the reverse strand, counting down.
ATGTTCGATCTGGGCTTCCGCACAAAGGAAGACCCGGCGGTCGAGATGTTCACCAAGGTGCCGCGACAAGGGTGCGTCGTTTTCCTTGGGGCGATCGCTGCGGCCCGATCAGGCAACGAGTACGACAGGCAGGTCGCATTCACCTGCGTGCATGAGGTCGGACATGTGTTCAACCTGATCCACCAGACTTATCCATTGACGTTCATGGCGAGCAGCAAGAGCGACGTCACCTATGACAACGGGGCTTATCTCTTCGGTCAGAACCAAATCAGCTGGCTGAAGCGGTGCGCCACCGATGCCAACGTGACTCCAGGGGGGTCGATTTTTCGGGACTTCGGATTTCAGGACTTGGACGACAAACGGCCTGCCGCGGGCGGCAGATTGGCTCTAACCGTTAGCACGAGCAGCAACGAGTTCCGGCCTATGGAACCCGTCATGCTCAACATCAAGTTGAGTGTTACCGGGCCGGCCGCAGCAGCGATCCCGGCGGAGATCGACCCCGGGTACAAACGCTTTCGGGTTCTAATTCGTGATCCAGATGGCAGCGTACGCCTGTATCGGTCCCCGCTTCGGTTCTGCTCTCAGGCGTCAGTTATCGAGGTCTCCGCCAACAATCCATTCGTGCGAGACCTGCCCCTGTTCGGACAGGCTGGTGGCTATACCTTCAATTCTGCTGGCGTTCATCAGGTATGGGCTGAGTTCGGCGTGACGGGCCGCAGGGTGCTGCGATCGAACGTGTGCGAGGTCGACGTCCTTCCACCGTTTCGAAAGACACCGAAGTGGGCTGAGATCGGCTCGCCGGTCCATGCGCGGACGCTGTTCTACCGGACCGGCCAAATGGATGACCTTTTCGAGCTCGTACATTCTGCGTCATCGGCACCGTCGATAACCAAGGCCATGACGATGTACCTCTGCGCCAAGGCCGCCTTGTCGGCACGTCGCAGGGACCGACAGCGCACTGAGTGGGCCCGTGAACACCTGATGCGTTGCCTCGATCTTGGCGTTCTACCCACCCATCAGCGGTCGCGGGCAGAGCAGGCACTCTCCCGCGTGACAGCCCGGTAACGAAGGGTCGCAGTCTGATTGACTCCAATACTCCCCTGATCGACCCTTGAACAGCTGTGAGTCGGCAAAATTCCCGCCTACTGGTGCGAACTCTGATTGATGTCTTAATGGAATGCCGAACGTTCAATGCGTAGGAATTGATGTCTAACAACGCTGCAAACGCGCCGTCCGCTGACTGCTTTGAGGTGGCCAATTCGTAATCACGGCCAGCCGCAACGGGCGCAAAGCAGTTCGCTCCAGCTTGCCAGCACAGCTTCGTCAAAGGTTTGAGCAGCGTTCGCGAGGGCCGTGGCCCGACTTCGACGATCTATATTTCTGAGCTTAAGATGACTGCCGGTGGGAGCACCTCTCCGACGGACTTTGCACTGCACGCGACGCATAGAAAAATCAAGGACTTGGGCTCCTCAACCTCGACGAACTTTATTTGCTCCAGTCACGGCGGGCGAGTTGTTCTTTGCCATTAATGTCTGAGACAACGCATTAAAGTCCGAGACAACGCAAAACAGTCTGAGACAACTCGCCGACTTACCCCAACAGATCGAAGCAGCGAAGGTCTTCCACAGCCTGCTGAACGCGCGTGAGCTGCGGCCACCAGACGTAGGCCGACATGTTCCTGGCATATCGCGCGATTGGCGTTCGCATGTGCAGGAGCACCGCGAGCCTGTAGTCGTCATGAAGCTGCTCGCGCGGGTAGCCTGTTACCCCGCAGGAGCAGAGCGCTGCGTGGTAGCGGTCCAGCAACGGCGCCTCGAAGCGCTGACGCACGTCGCGGTCCCATTGCACGGCCATCATGTACGCGAGGTCCCAGACGCCGACGCCCACATGCCAACCGTCCCAGTCGATGAGTTTTGGCGTGCCGGTGCCACCGTCCACTGGCAGCATCCAGTTCCAGACGTGCGCATCCCCATGAATGAGTGTCTTGCCCTGGAGCCGATCGGCCCGCTCCACGAGCGCCGGGAAGCCGTTCAGGAATCGTGCATAGGCATCTCGCGTGCCTTCGTTCAAGGCATCGCCGGCCTGCGAAAACAAGCGGGCGCATGCCGCATCCAGCCATTCCGACGTCCGCAGCCGCGCCCATAGAGTCGGGCCAAGGTCAGGCCATGCCTCGTTCCAGCCGGCCGCATGAAACTGCGCCAAGGCTTCTACGATGCCGGCGCTCCGCGCGAACGTTGGTGGCAGGGGGGCAGCGCTGGGGCGCTGATGCGAGCTGGAAAGATCCTCCATCAGCAACCAAGTTCGACCAGTGGCCGCATCCACGCCGCCGCCATAGAACGCTGGAACGACAGGGCAACTCAGGCGTCCCGCGATGCTCTCGTAGAAGGGCAGCTCCGGCTGGCCGAATCCGGGATGAGATGCCTTCAACACAGCATGGGTCGGAGCACAGGTCTGGCGGTCCCATGTCAGCGTCACGCCAACCAAGTCGGAAAGATAGCCGGGCGCATCGATGTCTCTAGGCGCCGCTGACAGCAGGGACACGCCTTGCAGTTGCATGCGCCGTGAAATGCTCTCGGTCAACAGTGCCGGCGCGAGCAGGCGTTCCAAAATCAAACGGTCCAATATGTCCCCTAGATGGCCGGCTGTCGCCCCATCGGGTGGATGGGCTGCGCGCTAAACAACTCCCGGCTTTGGTGTCCCGGACTTTATTCCACTCGCCGGCTTCGTTCTTGTATCCGGCCGGGGCTCGTCTCATGCTTTGACGAACTTCCAGCGTCCCCTTGCTTGGGTTGTCCCGCCTAAAGTCGTCTCGAACATTCTTGGCCGTGAACACAAGTGTTCCGTGCCATTAATGTCTGAGACAACGCATTAAAGTCGGAGTCATGGCAATAAAGTCCGAGACAGACTCGGCGGCCGGCACAACCACCACTGCATCGTGTTCTCACCTGTAATCGTTGCCCTGGATTTTTCCAGTAGTTCCGAGGCCATGGAGCTCAGCGACAAGCTGGGGCCCGCGTGCTCTTCATACAAGGTCGGTCTTCAGTTGCTCACGGAAGCCGGGCCTGCTGTTGTTCGCGAACTCGTTGAGCGCGGGAAAAGCGTGTTTCTTGACCTCAAGCTCCACGAGATCCCCATTTCGGTCGCCGGCGCGGTGCGCGCCGCCGGGAAGCTCGGCGTTGGCATGGTCACCGTCCACGCAAGCGGGGGCTCGGCGGTCATGCGAGCAGCGACTGCAGCAGCGGCTGAATATCCAAACCTCAAGGTTTTGGCGCTCACTGTCATCACCAGCCTCACCGACAGCGAGCTTCCCGAGATCGGCCTCGCCCCTTCGGTACGCCTGCAGGTGGAGCGCTTGGCGCAACTCGCTGCGGATTGCGGCTGTCATGGCGTCGTGGCTTCGGCCCATGAAGCCAGCTATCTCAAGACCCTCCTGCCGCCTGGCATGTTGATCATCACGCCCGGTATTCAGCTCGAAGGAGCCCGCTCTAACGATCAGGAGCGCGTAGCCACACCGGAGTTTGCATGCCAGGCTGGGGCAACACACGTTGTCATTGGCCGCTCCATCACTCAAGCATCGAACCCGCAGGCAGCCTTTGTCTCCGCAATGGCGGGCATGGCAGGGCCAGTAGGGTCGAGCGGGACATCGGATCCGCTGCGCTGAACAACTCCCGCCGCGCGCTGCAGCCTCAAACTTCGATGCGCAACGCAGTTGCCCGAAATGGCCGAGGCACTACTTGTCTCAGACTTCGCCGGGTCCGTGGATGGTGGTAGCAGCGCGGCCCACGAGCGCGGGGCGTCTCCGACATCAATGGCACGGAACAGCAAGTGCTGCCCGCAGTCCGGCAGAACATCCAAGGCAGCAGCCCCCGGCACAATGGCTGAGCCCCGCATGGCCAGCCAAGGATTTCGCGTGCCGACCAGCCAACTCTCCGTCTACTTCTTCCTCCAGATCGCCGTCATCATCGCCAGCGCCCAGCTGGTAGGCGGCCTTGCAAGGCGTTTGGGCCAGCCCCAGGTGGTCGGCGAGATGGTCGCCGGTGTGCTGCTGGGGCCTTCGCTGTTCGGCTGGCTCTGGCCACAGGCACAGCAGGCGCTGTTTCCCAAGGAGACGCTGGGCATGCTCTACGTGGGCGCACAGCTTGGCGTGGGGCTGTACATGTTCCTCGTGGGCACGGAGTTCCAGGCCGGGCATTTCCGCGGGCGGCTGCGCAGCGCGGCCTCGGTGTCGCTGGCCGGCGTGCTGGTGCCCTTCCTGCTGGCCTTCGCCCTGGTGCCGGCGTTGCACGACGTTCCCGGCCTGTTCGCCGCGCGCGTGCAGCCGCTGGAGGCCTCCCTGTTCCTCGGTGCGGCCATTGCGATCACGGCCTTCCCGATGCTGGCCCGCATCATCCACGAGCGCGGCCTGACCGGCACTTCGCTCGGCACGCTGGCCTTGACGGCGGGCGCGGTGGACGATGCGCTGGCCTGGTGCATCCTGGCCGTGGTGCTGGCCAGCTTCGGCGGTTCCTGGGGTGGCGCCTGGCTGGCCATCGGCGGCGGGGCCGCCTACGCGCTGTTCATGGTGTTCGTGGGCTCGCGGCTGCTGCGCCGGCTCGGCAGCGGGCTGCAGGCCGGCATGCCGGTGGGCAGCGCCTCGCTGGCCATCGTGCTGGTGTTGTTTGCGCTCAGCGCGTTCGCCATGGACGCCATCGGCATCCATGCCGTGTTCGGCGGCTTCCTGCTCGGCGCCTGCATGCCGCGCGGCGTGTTCGTGCACAAGCTGCGCGAGCAGCTGCAGCCCTTCGTCGTGGTGTTCCTGCTGCCGATGTTCTTCACCTACTCGGGGCTCAACACGCGCCTGGACGTGCTGTTCGATCCCGCGATCGGCGTCGCCGCCCTGGCCATCCTGGCGGCATCGTTCGGCGGCAAGGGCGTGGCCTGCTGGGCGGCCGCACGGCTGGCCGGAGAGCCGCCACGCGATGCGCTGGCGATCGGGGCGCTCATGAACGCGCGCGGCCTCATGGAGTTGATCATCATCAACATCGGCCTGCAGGCCGGCGTCATCCTGCCGGGGCTGTTCGCCATCCTGGTGCTGATGGCCATCGCATCGACGCTGCTGGCCACGCCGGCGTTCAACTGGGCGATGCGTGCCGGTGGCAAGGTGTCCGGCGGCGCCGCCGCATAGCGGCACCGAGCCAGCGCTTGTCCATGCTTGCGAGGGGCGGCCCGTCGCGGTGCTTGTCCGGCATGTCGTCTACCTCTTGCAGCCCGTGGCGCTCGCGCATCCGGGCGGGGCCGGTCCGCGGCGGCACGCCTCAGCGCCAGCCCAGTTCGCCCAGCAGGAACCGGGCCGCGTCGGGCGGCAGAGGCTCGCCGTCGAAGAACTGCGCCACAGGGCGCTCCACCACCAGCCGCCCGCCCTGCAGATAGGCCACGCGCGTGGCCAGCCGCCTGGCCTGGCCGAGGTTGTGGGTGCTCATGACGAGCGTGACGCCACCCGCGGCAAGCGCCTGCACCAGTGTCTCGATCTCGCGCTGCGCGCCCGGATCGAGGCTGGCGGTGGGCTCGTCCAGGAACAGGATGTCCGGCTGCAGGCTCCATGCCCTTGCCAGCCCCAGGCGCTGCTGCTGGCCGCCCGACAAGGCGCGGGCCGGCCGGTGGGCCTCGGCCAGCAGCCCGACGCGCGCCAGTGCACCATGGCAGCGTGCGTGGCGCTCGGCCGCAGGCACGCCGGCCAGCCACAGGCCGATCCACACATTGCGCCAGACCGAAAGGCGCAGGAGGAACGGGCGCTGGAACACCATGGCGGCGCGCGGCAGGCGGCCCTCGGGCTGCAGCGCCAGGCGCTCGCAGCGGCCAGCGCAAGGCAGCACGCCGTGCAGCGCCTGCAGCAGCGTGGTCTTGCCCGAGGCGTTGGCGCCGACCAGCACCAGGCAGTCACCGCGCCGCAGCGTCAGCGAGGCCTCGCGCAGCGCCACGACCTGGCCGTACCGGACGGAGATGTGCTCGGCCACGAGCACGGGCGTGGCCTGTGCCGCGGGCGCTGCCGGCCCGTCGACCGCAGGCGGTGGCGGGGTTGGCGTGGGTGCTGGTGCAATGCCCGGTGCCGCGCGGCTGCCCAGCCACTGCAGCAAGCCGATGGCGCCGTTGACGGCCCCCACCACGGCCAGCAGCACGCAGCCCAGCGCCAATGCCAGGCCCAGGTCGCCCTTGCTGGTCTCCAGCGCAATGGTGGTGGTCATCACGCGCGTGACGCCGGCGATGTTGCCGCCCACGATCATCACCGCGCCGACCTCGGCGATGGCCCGGGCAAACGCCGTCAGCAGCACGGTGGCCACGCCGACGCGGTCGTGCACCAGCATCAGCAGGGCGGCGGTGAACGGCCGCGCGCCCAGCGAGCGCAACTGCTCGCCCCCTTCGGCCAGCGCGGCGAGGACCAGCCGGCGCGAGAGGGCCGCGATCAGCGGCGTGACCAGCACGCTCTGGGCCACGACCATGGCGGTGGGCGTGAAGAGGATGCCCAGCTCCCCAAGCGGGCCGGAGCGCGACAGCAGCAGGTACACCAGCAGGCCCACCACCACGGCCGGCAGCGCCAGCAGCGTGTTGACCAGCCAGACCAGCAGCGCATGGCCGGGCACGCGCGCCACCGCGAGCCACGTTCCCAGCAGCAGGCCGGCCACGGCACCGACGGCCGTCGCCGTGGCGCTGACGCGGAGCGAGAGCGCCGTGATGCCCAGGAGTTCGGGATCGGCCTGGGCGACAAGTTGCCAGGCCAGCGCCCAGCTGTCGGTCATGGTGTGCATCGCGGGGCCGCATTGTCGGCGCAGCCGCGCAGTGCCCGGCTGCGCTCAGGCGGACGTGGGCGGCGCCGCCTGTGGCTCGGCGTCGAAGCGCTCGAAGCCCGTGTAGCACAGGAAGTGGCGGTTGGCCGCGCGGCCGAACAGGCACATGCCCAGGCGCGTGGCCAGGTCGTGGCCCATGGCGGTGACGCCGTTGCGCGAGACCACGATGGGCACGCCCATCTGCGCGGCCTTGATCACCATCTCGCTGGTGAGCCTGCCGGTGGTGAAGAAGACCTTGTCGGCACCGCCGACCCCGTGCACCAGCATCCAGCCCGCGATGGTGTCAATGGCGTTGTGCCGACCGACATCCTCGGCAAACACCAGCATGCGCGCGCCGTCGAAGAGCGCGCAGCCATGTACCGAGCCGGCGCGGCGGTGGACCGTGTCGCGCTGCTTCAGGCTGTCCATCAGCGCGTACAGCTGGCGCTGCGTGATGCGGGCGGCCTGTGCGTCGGGCAACTGCATGCCGTCGAGCGCGCCCATGGCCTCGCCGAACACCGTGCCCTGGCCGCAGCCGGTGGTGACGATGCGGTGCGCCGTGCGGGCTTCCAGGTCGGCCAGCCCCGCGCGCGTGCGGACGGCGGCGGCGTCGACCTCCCAATCGACGCTGATGGACGCCACATCGTCGAGGCGGCCGACCAGGCGCTGGTTGAGCAGGTAGCCCAGCACCAGCAGCTCGGGCTTCGCGCCCAGCGTCATCAGGGTCACGAGTTCGCGCTTGTCGACGAACACGGTCAGCGGGCGCTCGGCGGGGATCTCGATGCCGCGGCGCACGCCATGCTGGTCCACGATCTCGATGCTGCGCAGCAACGGCGCACCCGCATGCGTCATGCGTGGGGCGCCCGCGAGCGGGGTGTGGTCCGGGCTGGCTTCGAACCCGGCCGCGCCTGGCGGGAGATCCGCGGCGTTCAGGGCTTGGATCCCGGCGCCGCAGGCTGCGTGGTGTTGTGTGGCGTGGCCGCCGTCTGCGGCGGCGAATGTGCGCCAGCGGCCTCGATGGGCTTGGGCTCGGGCGGGATGTAGTTGAACTGGCCCGGGTCGCTGCAGGGCGGCGTCGGCGTCGCCTGCACCGCCTTGCCCTCGGCGCGTACACGTTGGAGGTAGCCGGCGGCCACGCGGTCCATCGACTGGCACAGCTGGTAGGCGGCCACCTTGTCGGACCAGGCCGTCTTGGCGGCGGCTTCGGCCGCCTTGGCCTTGGCCTCGTCCGACAGCGCAGGCAGCTTGGCAGCGGCGCTGCCGGCCACGAGGGCAAGGGCCAGCAGGGCGGTGTGGGCTTTCATGGGGAATCTCCGGATGCTGTGGCTGCGCCGTTCACGCCTCGCGGGCCTGGCGCATGGGCTCCTGCGGCGCCGAGGTGCCCGAGCGCTGCGCGGGGATCTTGCCGGCCCGGATGTCCTCGTACCACAGCGCGTGGTGTTCCTGGGCCCAGTCTTCGCTGACGTAGCCGTTGCGCATGGCCTTGTAGGCGCCGCGCATGCCGATGGTGCCCAGGTAGATGTGGCCGAAGAAGGCGCACATCATCAGCACCGCGCCGGTGGCGTGGAACATGTGGGCGACCTGCATGGTGCCGCGCGTGTAGGCCAGGCTGGGCACCAACTGGTCCAGCACCAGGCCGGACGCCACGACGGTCAGGCCCAGCACGAACACGCCGCCCCAGAAGATGCCCTTCTCGCCAGCGTTGAAGCGGTGCGATGGCACCTCGTGGCCAGAGAACATGCCGCCCGCCTTCTTGACCCAGGTCCAGTCCTCCGCGCGCGGCAGGTTGTCCTTCAGGAAGGTGAAGATGATGACCAGCAGCGACACGGCGAACAGCGGGCCGACGAAGTTGTGCAGCGTCTTGAGCCCATACGTGACGAGGCCGAAGACCGTGTGCCCCATCCACGGCAGCAGCAGGAACTTGCCGAAGGCCATGACCACGCCGGAGATGCCCAGCAACACGAACGCGATGGCGTTGAGCCAGTGGGCCGAGCGCTCGAAGGGCGTGAAGCGCTCGATGCGCCGCAGCCCACCTTCCGCATGGGCGTGCCCGATGGTGCCGCGGCCGAAATAGAACAGCGCGATGGCCACCAGCGCGATCAGCATCAGCGAACCGCCATAGGGAATGATCAGGCGGTTGCGCACCTGCCGCCAGGACTCGCCGGCCGTGGCGTAGTCGGCGCCGGGGTAGCGCTCGAAGCGCTGGATCAGCACGCCCTTCTCGATGCCGGGGATGTTGGTCACGCCCTCGACCTCGCCCGAGTTGCGCACCCCGCGCCAGAAGGGCGCGTTGTTGCCCGGCTGGGACTTGGCGCGCGCCGCATTGCTGTCGTCGGGCTTCGGCTCGGCCGGCGCCACGAAGCCGGCCGGCGGGCCATTCGGGGCCGGCGCGGTGGCCGGCTCCGGAGCCGGGGCCTGTGCCCAGGCGCCGGCGGCGCCCAGCAGGCCGATGGCGATCCAGCGAGAGAACACCAGTTTCATGGTCGGGGCCTCCGCATGGGTGGTCAGGGCAGCCGCGTGTACTCGTTCTGGCCGCGGTTGCGCTGCTTGATCTGCTCGTCCCAGCTGGCCTGGTCGCCCGGCTTCCAGCCAGGCGCGGTGAAGCCCGTCTGCGGGCCGTTCCATGCCGGCGTGCTGTTGCCATGGCTGGTGCCCGCGTGCTGCGGCTTCTCGCCGCAGGCGGTCAGCAGCAAGGCGGCTGCGGCCAGCGCCGCGCAGGAGATGGGTGCGCGTGCCATCACTTGCCTGGCTTTCCGTAGGCGGTGCCCCAGCCCCAGACCTCGCTGCCCTTGCCACGGTGCAGCACGCGGGTGCGGAAGATGTCGGCCACCACATCGCCGTCGCCGCCCAGCAGGGCCTTGGTCGAGCACATCTCGGCGCAGGCCGGCAGCTTGCCTTCGGACAGCCGGTTGCGGCCGTACTTCTCGTTCTCGGCCGCGCTGCCGTGCTCCTCGGGGCCGCCGGCGCAGAAGGTGCACTTGTCCATCTTGCCGCGCAGGCCGAAGGCGCCGTTGCTCGGGAACTGCGGCGCACCGAACGGGCAGGCATAGCTGCAGTAGCCGCAGCCGATGCACACGTCCTTGTCGTGCAGCACCACGCCCTCGTCGGTGCGGTAGAAGCAGTCGACCGGGCACACCGCCATGCAAGGTGCGTCGCTGCAGTGCATGCAGGCCACCGAGATGCTCTTCTCGCCCGGCTGGCCGTCGCCCAGCGTCACCACGCGGCGGCGGTTCACGCCCCAGGGGACATCGTTCTCGGCCTTGCAGGCGGTGACGCAGCCGTTGCATTCGATGCAGCGTTCCGAATCGCAGATGAATTTCATGCGTGCCATGCTGGGGTCTCCTTATGCGGCCTTCTCGATCTGGCACACGGTGGTCTTGGTTTCCTGCATCATCGTGACGCTGTCGTAGCCGTAGGTGGTGGCGGTGTTGATCGCCTCGCCCCGCACGATGGGCATCGCGCCCTCGGGGTAGTACTTGGCCAGGTCGATGCCGCCCCAACGGCCCGAGAAGTGGAAGGGCAGGAACACGGTGCCCGCGTCCACGCGCTCGGTGACCATGGCGCGCACCTTCAGGCCCTTGAAGTCGGGCAGCGCGGCCATCGGCGGGGTCTTGACCCAGACGTGGTCGCCGTTGCGGATGCCGCGGTCGTTGGCGGCGCGCGGGTTGATCTCGACGAACATCTCCTGCTGCAGCTCGGCCAGCCAGGGGTTGGAGCGGGTCTCCTCGCCGCCGCCCTCGTACTCGACCAGCCGGCCCGAGGTCATGACCAGCGGGAAGGTCTTGCCGATGTCCTTGTTCTGCTCCTGCACGGTCTTGTAGAGCGTGGGCAGGCGCCAGAAGGTCTTCTTGTCGTCGTGGGTCGGGTACTTGGCGACGAGGTCGGCGCGCGTGCTGTACAGCGGTTCGCGGTGCTGCGGAATCGGGTCGGGAAAGTTCCAGACCACGGCGCGCGCCTTGGCGTTGCCGAACGGGTGGCAGCCATGGTTCTTCATGGTCACGCGGATGATGGCACCGGTGGGGTCGGTCTTCCAGTTCTTGCCCTCGGCGGCCTTCTGCTCGGCCTCGCTGAGCTCGCCCCACCAGCCCAGCTTCTTGAGCAGCAGGTGGTCGAACTCGGGGTAGCCGGTGGTGAGGTCCGCGCCCTTGCTGTGCGAACCGTCGGCGGCCAGCAGCGAGACGCCCTCGCGCTCCACGCCGAAGTTCGCGCGGAAGTTGCCCCCGCCGTCCATCACGTGCTGGCTGGTGTCGTACAGGTTGGCCGTGCCGGGGTGCTTCATCTCGGGCGTGCCCCAGCAGGGCCAGGGCAGGCCGAAGTAGTCGCCGTCCAGCACGTAGCCGGTCTCCTTGTCGATGCCGCCCTTGGCGCGCAAGGTCTTCACGTCGAAGACGTTCATGTTGCGCATGTGCGCCTTCAGCCGCTCGGGGCTCTGGCCGGTGTAGCCGATGGTCCAGACGCACTTGTTGATCTCGCGCAGGATGTCCTCGGGCACGGGCTCGTCCATGCCCTTGACCTTCTGCAGCTTGTAGTTCTTGACCAGTTCCTTGCCGAAGCTCAGCTTCTCGGCCAGCTGGTACATGATCATGTGGTCGCTGCGGCTCTCCCACAGCGGCTCGATGACCTTCTCGCGCCACTGCACCGAGCGGTTCGAGGCCGTGCACGAGCCGCTGGTCTCGAACTGCGTGGTCGCCGGCAGCAGGTAGACGGCGCGGTTGGGGTTCAGGTCGCCGGCCTTGCCGGGCATGGCCGCCATCGCGGCCGTGGCGCTCGGGAACGGGTCGACCACGACCAGCAGGTCGAGCTTGTCCAGCGCCGTCTTCATCTCCAGGCCGCGCGTCTGCGAGTTGGGCGCATGGCCCCAGAACACCAGGCCGCGCAGGTTGCTGTCCTGGTCGATCAGTTCGTTCTTCTCGAGCACGCCGTCGATCCAGCGCGACACCGTCATGCCGGGCTTGGTCATCATGCCGGGCGCGTACTGCTGCTTGATCCACTCGAAGTCCACGCCCCAGGTGGCGGCGAAGTGCTTGAACGAACCCTCGGCCAGGCCGTAGTAGCCGGGCAGCGAATCGGGGTTGGGGCCGACGTCGGTGGCGCCCTGCACGTTGTCGTGGCCGCGGAAGATGTTGGCGCCGCCGCCCGACTTGCCGATGTTGCCCAGCGCCAGTTGCAGGATGCACGAGGCGCGCACCATGGCGTTGCCGATGGTGTGCTGCGTCTGCCCCATGCACCACACCAGCGTGCTGGGCCGGTTCTCGGCCATGATCCTGGCGACCTTGAGCGTGGTGGCCTCGTCGACGCCGCAGACCTCCTGCACCTTGTCCGGCGTCCACTTGGCGAGCACCTCGTCGCGCACCTGCTGCATGCCGTAGACGCGGTCCTCGAGGTACTTCTTGTCTTCCCAGCCGTTCTTGAACACCTGGTACAGCACGCCGAACACGAAGGCGATGTCGGTGCCCGAGCGGATGCGCACGTACTCGTCGGCCTTGGCCGCCGTGCGCGTGAATCGCGGATCGACCACGATCACCTTGCAGCCCGTCTCCTTGGCGTGCAGCAGGTGCAGCATCGACACCGGGTGCGCCTCGGCCGCGTTGGAGCCGATGTACAGCGCCGCCTTGGCGTTCTGCATGTCGTTGTAGGAGTTGGTCATCGCGCCATACCCCCAGGTGTTGGCGACGCCCGCCACCGTGGTGCTGTGGCAGATGCGCGCCTGGTGGTCGGTGTTGTTGCTGCCCCAGAACGACAGCCACTTGCGCAGCAGGTAGGCCTGCTCGTTGTTGTGCTTGGACGAGCCGACGATGAAGATGGAATCGGGGCCGCTGGCCTTCTTGAGCTCCAGCAGCTTGGCGCTGACCTCGCTCAGCGCCTGGTCCCAGCCGATGCGCTCGTACTTGCCGTTGACGAGCTTCATCGGGTACTTCAAGCGGAACTCGCCATGCCCGTGCTCGCGCAGCGCCGCGCCCTTGGCGCAATGTGCGCCCATGTTGATGGGCGAGTCGAACACCGGCTCCTGGCGCACCCACACGCCGTTCTCGACCACGGCATCGACGGCGCAGCCCACCGAGCAGTGGCCGCAGACGGTGCGCTTGACCTCGACCTTGCCCTTGCCCGTGGCCGGGGCTTCCGCCGCGGCCTCGACCTTCTTGACCAGGGTCAGCTGCGATGCCGCGATGCCGGCGCCGACACCCAGGCCGGAGCGGCGCAGGAAGGCCCGGCGGTCGATGGTGGGCACGGCATGCGCGAGTCCGCGCGCCAGGTGCGTCACCAGGCCGGAGGACACCGGGGCCGCGGGACCGGGATGGGACTTGCGGGTGAGCAACATGGCTGGGTCCTCGCGTGCTCAGACCCTGGCGGTCTGGTAGTAGCGCTTGACGTGCTCCGTCAGCTGGTAGCCGCTGGTGGCCGGCGGCGTGGTGGACGGGACGGAAGGTGCCGGGCTCGCCTGGCGAGCCACGCCCGGCAGGACTGCGGCGGCCGTGGCGGCTGCGCCCGCGACGCCGGCACCGGCGAACACGGTGCGGCGCGACAGGGCATGCTGGCGCGTATCGCGCGAAGGGTTTGGCTTGGACATCTGGCTAACCTCTTTCCGGCACGGTCGCCGGCGCGGCATACATATTACCGAGCAAGCATAAGCGGGGCCGCTATTCCCCCATGCTCGGGATTGCCCCCATCTGTGGTGCCCGGGGAGCGAGGGCTAAACTGCCCCGAACAAGCCGCCCAGCGGCGCGGAGTTGCCCCACGGTGTTCTCGAGCGATAGCCCCCCCAGCCTGCGCGTTGCCGTGCGCATCGACCGCCTGCGCGAGCCCAGCCGCTGGGAGGATTGGCGCTTTCGCATCGCCGAGGTCGTGCTCGACGACGGGGGCTTCGGCAACGCCCCCCGGCTGCTGCGCGACGACGGCCAGTGCGCCCAATGGCTGTTCCCCGACCTGCCCGTGACGCTGTTCCGCGACGAGGCCGAGGGCTACTACCTCAACCTCAGTTCGGGCACGCCGGTGTGGTTCGTGATGTGGCGCACCGACCACGCCGACCCTTCGCGGGCATGGCCCGAGATCGTGACGCTCTCCTACAACGAGGCGGGCCGCTGGCTCGACGCGCAGGAGCGGGTCGACAACTGCCCGCTCGATGAAAGCGTGCGCGCGGCGCTGCAGGATTTCGTCAACGCCCACTACCGCCCCGAACCCAAGCGGCGCAAGCGCCCGGCCTCGTTCGTGGCGCCCGAAGCGCGGCGCTGAGCCATGGCGCAGGACAGCGGCTTTCTCTCGCGCTGGTCGCGCCGCAAGGTGCAGGCGCGGCAGGATGCGGTGCCGGCCGATGCACCGGTGCCCGTGCCCGCCGCCGTGCCCGTGGTGTCCGCCGGTGCGCAGCCGGCGCCCGCCGAGGCGCCGGCAGAACGCGCCGCGCCGCCGCTCCCCACGCTGGACGACGTGACGCAGCTGACGCGCGACTCCGACTTCTCGCGCTTCGTCGCGCCCGAGGTCAGCGGCGAGGTGCGCAACGCCGCGCTCAAGAAGCTGTTCAGCGATCCGCACTTCAACGTGATGGATGGGCTGGACACCTACATCGACGACTACAACAAGCCCGACCCCCTGCCCGCAGCCATGCTGCGCCAGATGGCGCAGGCCGCCTACCTCGGCCTGGTCCAGCCCGAGCCCCAAGCCGAACAGGCCGGCACCCCGGCGGCCGCGACGGAACCCCACGATGAAGACCCTGATCTGCGATTGCAATCGCACCATGACCCTGGACCGCCCGGCGCTGAGCCGGGCGCTGGCGGCGACGCCAGGGGCCAGTGCTGACGGCATCCACGAAGCCCATTCGGTGTTGTGCCGGCGCGAGGCGCCGGCCTTCCAGCGCGCCGCGAAATCCGGCGAAGACCTGCTGGTCGGCTGCACCCAGGAAAGCCGCCTGTTCCTGGAGCTGGCCGGCCAGACCGAGGGCGCACCCTCGGTGGACGAGCGCCCCATCCGCTTCTTCAACCTGCGCGAGACCGGCGGCTGGTCGCGCGATGGCGCGCAGGCCACCCCCAAGCTGGCCGCGCTGATCGCCGCGGCCCAGCTGCCGCCGCCCGAACCGGTCGCGACGGTGGGCTACCGCTCGGCCGGGCGCTGCCTCGTGGTGGGGCCGGGCGAGCGCGCCGAGGCCGCGGCCGCGCTGCTCGGCGACGCGCTGGACCTCACCTTGCTGGTCGACCGCGGCGAGCTGGCCCAGGCGCACGAGCGCGTCGTGCTGCGGGGCCGCCTCACGCGCCTGGCGGGTTGGCTGGGCGCCTTCGAGGCGGGCTGGGACAGCGCCAACCCGATCGACCTGGACCTGTGCACGCGCTGCAATTCCTGCATCGCGGCCTGCCCCGAGGGCGCCATCGACTTCGGCTACCAGGTCGACCTGGCGCGCTGCACGGCGCACCGCGACTGCGTGGCCGCCTGCCATGCCGCCGGCGCGATCGACTTCGAACGCGGCGCGCGCAGCGAAGAGGGCCGCTTCGACCTCGTGCTGGACCTCGGCGACACGCCGGCCCTGGCCATGCACCAGCCGCCGCAGGGCTACTTCCACGTGCCGCCGGCCATGCCGCTCGCGCAGGCCGTGCTGCAGCTGCGCGCGCTGGTCGGCGAGTTCGAGAAACCCAAGTTCTTCCGCTACGAGCAGCGGCTGTGCGCCCATACCCGCAACCAGCAGATCGGCTGCTCGGCCTGCATCGACGTGTGCTCGGCCCAGGCCATCCGTTCCGACGCCTCGCTCAAGGGCAAGACCGCGGCGCGCGGGCGCGGCAGCGTTGGCCACCCCACCGCGGGCATCGTGGTCGAGCCGCACCTGTGCGTGGGCTGCGGCGCCTGCAGCACCGTCTGCCCCAGCGGCGCACTGGGCTTTGCCTACCCATCGCCGGCCGACCTGGGCAAGCGCGTGCGCACGCTGCTGCGCACCTATGCCGCGGCCGGGGGGCGCGACGCCGCGCTGCTGCTGCACAGCCAGGAAGAGGGCAGCGCCCGCATCGGCGCGCTGGGCCGCGCGGCCAGCACGGGCCGGGCGCGTGGCGTGCCGGCGCGCGTGCTGCCGCTGGCGCTGTGGCACAGCGCCAGCGTGGGTCTGGATGTCTGGCTGGCCGCCTTCGCCCAGGGCGCCAACCAGGTCTGGGTGCTGACCGGCACGACCGAGGCGCCGCAGTACCTGCAGGCGCTGGCCGACCAGATGGCGCAGGCCCAGGCCATCGTGCATGGCCTGGGCTACGCGGGCACGCACTTCCGCCTGGTGCAGGCCGGCGACATGGCCGCGCTGGACGAGGCCCTGCGTGCGCCCCCGGCCCAGGGCGTGGCCCAGGCCGCCAGCTTCGTGGTCCAGCCCGACAAGCGCAACACGCTCGAGCTGGCGCTGGCCCACCTGCAGGCGCACCGGCCGCAGGCCGCGGCCATGCCCGAGGCCATCGCGCTGCCCACGCGCGGCGCGCTGTACGGCAGCCTGCGCATCGATGCGGCCAAGTGCACGCTGTGCCTGGCCTGCGTGGGGGCCTGCCCGTCGCAGGCACTGTCCGACAACCCCGAGCAGCCGCAGATCCGGTTCACCGAGAAGAGCTGCGTGCAGTGCGGCCTGTGCCAGACCACCTGCCCGGAGGATGCGATCCGCCTCGAGCCGCGCTTGCTCACCGCCGATGGCGGCCGCGCGCGTGCCCAGGCACGGGTGCTGCACGAGGCCCAGCCCTTCCACTGCGTGCGCTGCGCCAAGCCGTTCGGCACGCTGCGCGCCATCGAGACCATGCTTGCCAAGCTGGCCGGCCATGCGGCGTTCCAGGGTGCGGCGGCCGAGCGGCTCAAGATGTGCAGCGACTGCCGCGTCGTCGACATGTATTCCAATCCCAACGAACAACGCATCACCGACCTGTGACCACCGAGACCTTCAGCGAAGAAATCGCGCGCGCCGAGCTCTACGGCCTGTTGGCCCGCCTGTGGCTCGCGCCGCCGGACGAGGGTCTGCTGGCCCAGTTCCAGCACGCCGTGACCGAGGCACCGGAGCCCGGCAGCTTCCTCGAAGGCCCCTGGCAGGACTTGGTCGCGCAGATGCGCGCCACCACGCCTGCGTCCGGCCAGGAGGAGTTCGCCGCGCTGTTCCAGGGCGTCGGCAAGCCCGAGGTGTTCGCCTATGCCTCGTTCTACCTCGCGGGCTTCGTCAACGAGAAGCCGCTGGCCCGGCTGCGCGAGGATCTCGCGGCGCTGGGCCTCACGCGCGATGCCGCGCAGTTCGAGACCGAGGACCATGTGTCCTACGTGCTGGAAGTCATGCGCTACCTGATCGCGGGCGAGGGCGTCGCGGCAGGCGATCTGGCACGGCAGCGCCGCTTCTTCCGCGCCCACGTGCAGCCCTGGATCGAACCGCTGTGCCAGGCCGTGGATGCCCAGTCCGCGGCCCGGCTGTGGCGCGCCATCGCGGCCATGACACTGGCCTTCGTCCAGGTCGAGACGCAGGCCTTCGACCTCATCGAGACATGAACACCATCGCACGCGAAGACATCACCGGCCTGGTGCTGGCCGGCGGCCGCGGCAGCCGCATGGGCGGCGTCGACAAGGGGCTGCAGAACCACCGCGGCCTGCCGCTGGCGCTGCACGCCTTGCTGCGGCTGCAACCCCAGGTCGGCATGAGCATGCTCAGCGCCAACCGCAACCTGTCGGCCTACGAGGCCATGGGCGCGCCGGTCTGGCCCGATTCGGTGGAAGGCTATGCCGGCCCGCTGGCCGGCCTGCTGACGGGCCTGGAGCATGCCGAGACGCCGTGGCTGGTCACGGTGCCCTGCGACACGCCGCAGTTCCCCACCGACTTCGTCGAACGCCTGGCCGCGGCCGCCGCGTCGCAGGACGCCGAGATCGCCATGGTGGCCACGCAGGAGGAGGGCCAGCTGCGGGCCCAGCCGGTGTTTTGCCTGCTGCGCACCGACCTGGTCGAGAGCCTGGTGGCCTTCCTGCACGCGGGCGAGCGCAAGTTCGACAAGTGGGCCAGCCGGCACCGCAAGGTCGAGGTGCCGTTCGACGATGCGGCCGCCTTCTTCAACGCCAACACGGTGCAGGAGCTGCAGCAGCTGCAGCGCTGAGCCTCACGTCTTCGGCCGCGCGTAGCGCCACCACGGCAGCGCCCTGGTCAGCGCCAGCACCTCGCCCGGCCGCTCCACGCCGTAGCCCGGCAGCCGGGCCAGCGCCTCGGCCCAGGCCGGCGAGGCCAGGCGCTGGCGCAGCGCGCGCAGCGGCGGCGTTTCCAGGTCTTCCTTGCGGCACAGCAGGTGGTAGTTCTCGTCGACCAGGGGCGCGAAGGACAGGCCCGCCTCGGCCGCGGCGGCCTCGATGCCGATGCCCACGTCCGCCGCGCCGCTGCCGATGGCCGCGGCCACCGCCACATGGGTGTCTTCCATGCAGCTGGTGTAGCCCGGCACTTCGTCGGGCGCCACGCCGCCCTGCGCGAGCAGGTGGTCCGTCAGCAGCCGCGTGCCCGAGGACGGCTGGCGCGAGACGAAGCGCCAGCGGCCCGTGCGCAACGCGGCGATGCTGGCGGGCCGCTCCTCGCCGGGGCGCCAGATCCAGCCCTGGCGCCGCCAATGGCTGCCGATCAGCTTGTGCTCGCCAGGCTGCAGCAGCGGCCGCAGCGCGCGGGCCATCACGCTGTCCGGCGCCGCGTCCCGCGCCACATGGAAGCCGGCGACGCGGCAGCGGCCCTCGTTCAGCGCGCGCAGTGCCTCCTGGCTGCCGGCGAAGCGCAGGCCGATGTGCAGCCCGTCGTGCGCCTCGGCCAGGGCCTGCAGGCGCGGCAGGCCGAGGTCGTGGCTGGCGAAGATCTCCAGCACCTGCAACGTGGCGTCGTCGGCCAGCGCGAACACGCGCGCGAGTTCGGCACGCAGCGCTTCCACATGCGGGGTCATGCGCACGCGTGCCTGGCGCTCGGCCCACAGCAGGCGCTGCGCGAACGGTGTCAGCCGCGCATGCCGGCCCTGGCCCCAGAGCACCAGCGGCGCGCCCAGCACCTCTTCCCAGTGCTTGAGCGAGCCCCAGGCATGGCGGTAGGAGGTGTTCTGCGCGCGGGCGGCGGCGCTGATGGAGCCCTGGGCCTGCAGGGCCGAGAGCAGGTCGAACAAGGGGTTCTCGATCTCGGCGCGCTGCTGGCTGCCGGCATCGGCGGTCTCGAAGGTGTAGCGCAGGTGGATGCCGCGGCGGGAGGAAGGCATGGGCAGGTGGTGCTGGATGCACCCAGTGTCCCATGGCCGCCGCGGCCGCCCGCCGTCACGGGCCCGCGTTCGGGAAGAACAGCTGCTCGCCGCCGATGGTGTAGGAGGCGATGGCGGCCTGGCCCGCGGCCGAGACCACCCAGTCGGCGAAGCCCTGCGCCAGGTCCTTCTTCGCATGCGGGTGCCTGGCGGGGTTCACCACGATCACGCCGTACTGGTTGAACAGCTGCCTGTCGCCTTCGACCACGATGCCCAGGTCGGCCCGGTTTTTGAAGTTGAGCCAGGTGCCGCGGTCGGACAGCACGTAGGCGTTGGTCGAGGCGGCGATGTTGAGCGCCGGCCCCATGCCGCAGCCGCACTCCTTGTAGCCGGCGGGCTTGGCGCTGGCCAGGTCGATGCCGGCCAGCTTCCACTGGCGCAGCTCGGCCGAGTGGGTGCCGCTCTTGTCGCCGCGCGAGACGAAGCTGGCGCCCTTCTCGCCCAGCCGCTTGAGCGCGGCGGCGATGTCGTTGCCGCGCACGCCGGCCGGATCGGACTTGGGGCCGATCAGCACGAAGTCGTTGTACATGACCGGGCGGCGCTCCAGGCCGAAGCCCTCGGCCACGAACTTCTCCTCGGCCGGCTGGTCGTGCACGAACAGCGCGTCGGCATCACCGCGGCGCGCCATGTCCAGCGCCTGGCCCGTGCCGACGGCCACCACGCGCACGGCGGTGCCGGTGGACTGCGTGAACTGCGGCAGCAGGTGCTTGAACAGGCCGGACTGCTCGGTCGAGGTGGTCGAGGCCAGCACGATGAACCTGTCCTGTGCCTGCACGGCGCAGGCGAGCAAGGTGGCGGGCAGGGCGATCAGCAGGAGTCGTTTGCGCAGCAGCATCGGGGCGGTGCCTTGGGAAGCAAGAGGAGGGCCGATTCTGGTGGCCTGCCTTCCTCTGCGCGATATGAACGGCGCTGCATAGGCGCCACTGTGTCAGCCGCCCGGATCGACGCGAAAGCCCAGCCCGCGCAGCGCGGTGCGCGCTGCGTCCGAGCGCAGCAGTGCGAGGAAGGCCTGCACCGGCGCCCGCGCCAGCCGGTCCCGGGGCAGCACGAAGTCGTAGCGCTCCTCCTGCACCGGGATGAAGCCCAGCCCGTACTGCCGCGCCACCGTGTCGATGGCCACGCCCCAGTCGGCGCGCTGTTGCGCCACGGCCACCGCCACGGCGTTGTGCGACTTGGTCTGCACCCCATAGCCCGCGGGCTGCGCGCCGCCGAGCAGCCGGTCGACCAGGATGCGCGTGCCGCTGCCGGCGTTGCGGTTGACCATCGCGCAGCCGGCATCGGTGCGGGCGGTGGCGATGGCCGTGGCCGCGTCGCGGCCCTCGAAACGCGCATCCCCGCGGCGGTACACGATGCCCTGCATGCGGCCGTAGCCCGCGACCAGCTCCAGCGCCGGCGTGAGCAGATGGGTGTTGTAGGTGCCCGTGGCCGGGTCCATGAGGTGGATGCCGCCCAGGTCGCACTCGCCGCGCCTGGCCGCCATCAGTCCGCCCGTGCTGCCCACGCTCATGGCCTTCACGCGCAGGCCCTGGCGTACCAGTTCGCCGGTCAGCCAGTCCAGGCCGACGCAGTGGCTGCCCACCAGGATCAGGTCCGCGGCCTGAAGCCCCTGGCCGAGCAGCTGCACCTGCACGGGCGCGCCCGCGTCGACGATCTCGGTGTGCTGGCCGATGGTGATGAAGCCGTCGGCGCTGCTGAAGGTGGTGACCGAGCCGGAGCCCTTGCCCATGGGGTAGGCGGCCAGCCCGTGCGCGGAGGGCACCAGGCCCACGAGCAGGTATTCGGTGCGGCCACGCTCGGAGTTCACGCGCATGGGCAGCGTCGCATCGACCAGCTGGCGCTGCTCGGGCGGGCGGCCCGCGAAGGCGCGGACCACGGGCGCCAGGAACTCGTGGAAGGTGAACACCGCCGAGGTCGGAAAGCCCGGCAGGATCACCACCGGCTTGCCCTGCGTCACGGCCAGGCACACCGGCTTGCCGGGCTTGAGCGCCACCCCATGCGCGACCACGCCGGGGTCCTGCAAGGCGGCCACGACGCGGTAGGACAGATCGCCCTCGCCCTTGGACGTGCCGCCGGAGAAGACCACGGCGTCGCACGCCAGGCCCTGGCGCAGCGCGGCCGACAGCTGCGCCTCGTCGTCCGGGACCACGCCCAGGCGCACCGGCACGCCGCCGAGCTCCTCGACCGCGGCCGCGAGGATGGCGGCGTTGGAGTCGTACACCGCGCCCACGGGCAGCGGCGAGCCGGGCGCCACGATCTCGTTGCCGGTGGAGAAGATCGCCACGCGCGGCTGGCGGCACACCTGCACCTGGGCCAGGCCCAGCGCCGCGAGCACGCCGATCTCGCGCGAACTCAGCGGCTGGCCCGCGCGCAGCACGGTCTCGCCGCGCGCGATGTCGGTGCCGGCGTAGCTCACGTTCTCGCCGGCCGTGGCCGCGCGGCGCACCAGCACGCTGCCGCCTTCCATGTCGGTGTGCTCGACCATCACCACCGCATCGGCGCCGCGCGGCAGCATGCCGCCCGTGGCGATGGGTGTGGCCGTGCCGGCCGCCACTTCGAACCGCGGCACCATGCCCGGCGCCAGGGTCTCGGCCGTGGGCGACAGCGGGCGCGGCTCCTCTTCCATCGCGCCCCAGGTGTCGGCGGCGCGCAGCGCGAAGCCGTCCACGTTGGAGCGGTCGAAGCCCGGCACGTCGACGGCGGCCACCACGTCCTCGGCCAGCACCCGGCCCAGCGCGCCATGCAGCGCGACGGACTCGCTGCCCAGCGGCACCAGCGTCAGGTGCGCGCGGAAGCGGCGCTCGGCTTCGTCGCGCGTGACGACCTGCAGGAATTGCGATTGGGCTTTCAAGGTCATGCGTAGAGGTGCACCGTCACTTCGGTGCCAGGGGCCTGGCCTTCGCTCTCGGCGGGCACGACGACGAAGCCGTCGGCCCGCGTCGTCGAGCTCAGCACCGAGGCGCCCGACAGCGCGATGGGCTCCACGCCGTCGCTGCCGATGCGCACGCGCACGTAGTCGACGCGGCCGACCTGCGAGACGATCTTGCGCGCGAGCAGGGCCTGCACGGCGCGGTAGGGCCAGTCGCCCGGCCGGCCGCCGATGCGGCGGATCGCACGTCCGGCGAAGAAGTCGTAGGCGCACAGGCAGGACACCGGGTTGCCCGGCAGCAGGAACGACAGCGCCCCGCCGATGCGGCCCATGCCGGCCGGGCTGGAGGGGCGCATCGCGATGCCGTGGATCGCCAGCTCGCCCAGGCTGGCGAGCAGGCGCGGCGCATGGTCTTCGGCGCCGACGCTGGAGCCGCCCGAGACCAGCACCACATCGGCGCCGGGCGCGGCCATGGCCTGCGCGATCTGCTGCGCGTCGTCGCCCAGCCGCTGGTGCGACTCGAGCAGGCCGCCATCGCGCGCCACCAGGCCCCGCAGCGTCATGGAGTTCGCGTCGTAGATCTCGTGCGGGCCCTTGGCCTGGCCGGGCGCGCGCACCTCGTTGCCCGTGACGAGCAGCCGCACGCGCGGCTGGCGCACCGCCTGCACCTGCGCCAAGCCCAGCGAGGCGGCGAGGCCCGTGTCCTGCGGCCGCAGCCGCCGGCCCGCGGCGAGCACCGTGCTGCCGCGGGCGATGTCCTCGCCCATGCGGCCCACGTGCTGCCCTGGCGCCACCGGCTGCGCGATGGCCACGCGCCCGGCGGTCTCGCTCGCGTACTCGGCGGGCAGCACGGCGTCCAGCCCCGCGGGCACCGGCGCGCCGGTCATGATGCGGATGGCGCAGCCCACCGGCACCGGCCCGTCGAACGGCCGGCCGGGCGAGGCCTGGCCCACCACGGCGAACTCCAGCGGGTTGTACGCGCCGGCGCCCGTGGTCTCGCCGCCGCGCAGCGCATAGCCGTCCATGGCTGCGCGGTCGAACTCGGGCACGTCGATGGGGGCGACGACGTCCTGCACGAGCACCCGCCCGGTGGCGTCTTCGAGCGCCACGGATTCAGCGGGCAGGCAGGGCGTGTGCGCGTCGATCCACGCGATGGCCGCCTGCACCTCGGTGCGCTGCGTGAAGCCGCGCATGCGCACGTCGGTGGGGGCCATGGGGGCAGGCTGGTGCATCGATTCCAGTATAGGAGTGGCGTTCTCGCCGCTGGTGGGCGCGGCCCTCAGCAGGCCGGGGCTTCCGGCGCCGCGGGCGTGCCGTCGCCGGCCAGGTCTTCGTACCAGAGGAAGGCGTCGCAGCTGCTGGCCCAGTGCCGGTTGGTGTTGGGCCGCGTGCCCACGCCGACCAGCCGGCGGCCGGCGGCGTGGATCTTCTGTGCCAGCGGCAGGAAGTCGCTGTCGCCGCCCACCACCACCACGGTGCGGATGTGGGGAAAGCGCGCGAGGTCTTCCATCGCGTCCAGGCTCAGCCGGATGTCGGCGCCGTTCTTGGCCGCGCCGCCGGGCGGGAACATCTGCACGAGGTCGATGCCGGCCTGCATCAGCGCGTCGCGGTAGCGGCTGAAGAACTGCCAGTTGCAGTAGGCGCGGTGGATCGCCAGCGGGCCCTGCGCGGCCGCGGCCGCGGTGACCGCCGCCACATCCACCAGCGGCTCCTGCAGCCTGAAGCGCACATCGGGCCTGGCATAGTGGCCTTCGCCGGAGCGCGCCTCCACCAGGCCCGCGTGCAGATTCTCGAAATCCCAGTACAGGGCGACGCGGGGCGTGTCTTGGTCGTGCGGCATGGGGGGCGATCGTAGCCGGCCCGGCAACCGCTCAGAGCCACTGGCGCGTGACGCCGTTGGTCCAGCCGAAGCCGTCCTGCAGCGGGTACTCGCCGCCGCTGCCGCCGCGGGCCTGCGGATGCGCGTGCAGTGCGTACTTCTCCACGAGCCGGTGCTCGCGCCGGTAGACCGCCTCCACGGTGCGCAGCCAGCGCGCGCGGATCTCGCCGGCCAGTCGCTCGCAGCCGTAGGCGGCCAGCCCCTGCACCGCCATCCACTGCAGCGGCGCCCAGCCGTTCGGCCGGTCCCACTGCTCGGCGCTTTGCCGCTCGGTGGTGGCCAGGCCGCCGGCCACGAGCAGGCTGTGCGCCAGCGTGTCGGCCAGGCGCCGTGCCTGCGCGGGGCTGGCGGTGTGCGTGAACAGCGGCGTGGCGGTGGCCGCGTGCAATGCGGTGCGCGGTGTTTCTTCGGGCCAGTCCAGGTCGAGCCAGGCACCGGCCTGCTCGTTCCAGAGCCAGCGGTCCATGGCCGCGTGGCGCGCATCGGCCAGCGCCTGGTGGCGGCGCGCGGTGGCGGCGTCGCCGGCCTGCGCCGCCAGCTGCGCGATGCGGCTCTCCAGCTTGTGCAGCAGCGCGTTGAGGTCCACCGGCAGGATCCGCGTGGTGCGGATGGTGGCCAGGGCCTGCAGCCGGTCGCTGCCTGGCGGCGGCGCGCCCAGCCAGCGGCTGCTGAAGTCCCAGCCCGATTCGGCGGCGGCGCGCAGGTCGCGGAACACCTCGCCCGCCGGGCGCTGCGGCGCGGCCGCGGCGGTGGCCACGTCCTCGCGCCAGGCCTCCTCGCGCGGCTGGTCGCGGTCGTCCCAGTAGCGGTTGAGCAGCGCGCCATCGGACAGGCGCACCACGCGCCGGTGCGCCTGGCCCGGCGCCAGCGCCGCGGCGCCGTCCATCCAGAAGGCATGCTCGCGCAGCAGCTGGGGCAGGTAGCGCAGCGCGCCCTGGCCGCCGCAGCCCTCGCAGAGTTCTGCCATGCAGGCGAACAGCGGCGGCTGCGAGCGGCTCAGGTAGTAGGTGCGCGTGCCGTTGGGCACGTGGCCGAAGCGGTCGATCAGGTAGGCGAAGTTGTCGGTCATCGCATGCAGCAGCTGCGTGTGGCCGCTGGCCGCCAGGCCCAGCATGGTGAAGTACGAATCCCAGTAGTACATCTCGACGAAGCGCCCGCCCGGCACCACATAAGGGTGCGGCAGGGCCAGCAGCGAGCCGCGGTGCGGGTGCTGGTCGGGGTGGCGCGTGAGCGCGTCCCACAGCCCGTCGATGTGGCCGCGCAGGTCCTCCGTCGGCGCCTGGGCCTCGCCGGCCCGTGCCGGCGCATGGTCCGGGCCAGCCAGTGCCGGCCGTTGCGGCGTGAAATGCGCGGCGACGAAGGCGCGCAGGTCGAAGCCCGGCGCGGCGCAGGCCTGCCGGTAGGCCGCGAGGATCTGCTGCGGCGCGCCCCGCGGTGCGCAGTCGGGAAAGGTCTTGCTGTCGGCGAACACGGCCTCGCGCTGCACCGCCACGAACAGTTCTTCGTAGCGGTCGGCCGGCGAATGCGTGTCCGGCGGCGGGTGGCGTTCGGCCGCGGCATGGCGGCTGGCGGGCTCGGTGTGGATGCCGCTGGCGGATGGCGGTGCTTGCTGCATGGACGCGCCGATCTTGCCCTGTCCGGCCGCCGCGCGCTGTCGGTCAACGCCGACCGCGCGAGAGCAGCACGATGCCGGCCAGCACCACCGCCGTGCCGGCGAGCTGGATCGGCGCCAGCCACTGGCCCAGCACGGCCCAGCCGATGAACAGCGTGGCGATGGGCTCCACGTTCATCATGGGCGCGTTGCGTGCCATGTCCAGCCGCGGCACGGTCACGAACAACAGCGTGAAACCGGCGGTGTACAGCAGCATCAGCACGGCCAGGCCGGCCCAGCCCTGGCCGTGCTGCGGCCAGGCCATGCCGCCCGGCACGGCGCCCCCCGCGCCGGCGATGGCCAGGCTGCTGCAGACCGTGAGCATGGTGTAGAAGCTGCGCACCGTGCCCGGCAGCGCGGCGAGCTTGCGGTCGGTGACCCACAGCGCGCAGGCGAACACCGAGGCCGCCGTCAGCGCGAAGGCCACGCCGGCCCCCCAGGCGATGCCGCCGGTGCCCGCACGGGCCTCTTGCAGCCGCGCCGGCACGTTCAGGGCCAGCAGCAGGCCGGCCAGCACCACGCCCATGACCAGGCTGGCGCGGCGCGTCGGTGCCGGGCCGCCGCAGGCCCAGGTGAGCAGCGCCAGCAGCACCGGGAAGGTGTTGCCCAGCAGCAGCGCCAGCGCCACCGGGATGCGGGCCACGGCCGAGTAGAGGCACAGGCTCTGCACCGCGATCAGCAGGCCCAGCAGCAGCTGCCAGCCGCGCGTGCCCGCCGGCAGCGCCAGGCGTTCGCGCCGCCAGGCGACCAAGGCCCCCAGCACCACGAGCGCGGTGCCCGCGCGGCACAACACGGCCGTCAGCACGCCGGCGCCGTCGTCGAACGCGAGCCGCGCGGCCACGTGGTTGCCGGCGAAGCAGCAGGCAATGGCCGACAGCAGCAGCAGGGCGGTGGGGCGGGGCAGCAGGGCGGGCGCGGGCATGGGGCGCGGATTGTGCCCCGGGCCATGGCGGGGCTCAGGGCGCAGGCGCGTCGGGGATCAGCCGCTTGCCCAGCGGCACGGCGTCGTCCACCGCATAGCCCAGCCGGCGGTAGAACGCCAGCACGGCGCTGTTGGTCGAGCGCACGAGCAGGCTCACCTTGGGGCAGCCCAGCGCGAGGAAGCGCTCCTCGATCCGCTGCATCAGCGCCGCGCCGTGCCCCTGGCCTTGCAGCTGCGGCGCCACGGCCAGGTAGTTGACCCAGCCGCGGTGGCCGTCGAAGCCGGCCATCACGCTGGCGACGATGCAACCTTCCAGTTCGCCCACGAGGAACAGCTCGCGCTGCACCGTGAGCTTGCGCGCGATGTCCTTGTGCGGGTCGTTCCAGGGGCGGGTCAGGCCGCAGGCCTGCCAGAGCGAGACGACGGCGGCTTCGTCGGCTTCGCGATAGGGGCGGATGTGCATGCCCATCTCAATGGCCCGTGGCTTGGCCGGCCAGCGCGCCGAACACCGGCGCCGGCTGGCCGTCGATGGCCACGTCGATGCAGGCGGGAAGCCCGCTGGCCAGGGCCTGGCGCAGGGCGCCTGCGATCTCGCCGGCCTCCCGCACCGCCAGCCCGAAGCCGCCCAGCGCCTGCGCCACCGCGTGGTAGCGCGCGCTGTCGGCCAGCTGGCAGCCGACCAGGCGCCCGGGCCCGTAGCTGCGCAGCTGGATCTGGTGCTCGGCGTTCCAGCGCAGGTCGTTGCCGATCACCGCGATGACCGGGGCGGACGCGCGCACGGCCGTGTCCAGCTCCATGAGATGAAAGCCGGCCGTGCCGTCGCCCATCAGCACCACCACCGTTGCCTCGGGCCGCGCGATCTTGGCGGCGATGGCCTGGCACAGCCCGCCGCCGATCGCGCCTGCCACGCCGTTGACGATGCGCACGCCGGCCGTGCAGAAGGCCTGGGCCCACTGGCCGAACTCGCCGCCGTCGCAGACCACGATGGGTTCGTGCGCGGTGGCGAGGAAGCGCTGCACTTCTTCGCACAGCGCGCGCGAGCCGATGCGCGCGTCGGCGGCGGTGGGGTGCCCGGCCTGCACGCGCGTGGCCCGCGCGGCCGCCACCTGGCGCAGCCAGGCGCTGCGTTCGGGCGCGGGGGCGGTGCGTTCGGCACGGTCGGCCGCCGCGTCGAGCGCGGCACCGGGCTCGCACACGCAGGCCAGCGCCAGCCGTTCGCCGAGCAGGTGGCGGGCGCGCTCGACCAGGGCCGGGTCCGGGTCGAGCACGGCCACGCGGGCCTGCGGCCCGAACACGCTGGTGCGCCCGAACCCCAGCGTGAAGTCCAGCGGCTTGCCGGCCAGCACCAGCAGGTCGGCGCCGGCCAGGCATTGGGCGGCGGCGCCCAGCGAGGGGTCGCGCAGGCCGCGCGGGCTTTCCAGGCAGAGCACCGGCGCGGCCAGGCGTTCGCCACGCGCGAGCCAGGCCGCATGCCGGTGCGCGCGCGCGGCGTCCGGGCCGGCCAGCACGAGCGGGCTGCGTGCCTGGGCCAGCAGCGTGGCCAGCGTGCCGACGGTGGCGGCGTCGGCGTTGGGGGGCGGTGCGGCCGCGGGCAGGGGCGGCAGGTCGGCCAGCCCGCTGTCGGCCGTCAGCAGGTCGAACGGCAGCGCCAGGTGCACCGGCCCGCGGCGCGGGGCCAGCGCCAGGGCGATGGCGCCGTCGACGGCGCCGGCCAGTTCGTCCAGCGTGCCCACGCGGCGCGCGGCCTTGGTCACGGGGCGCGTCATGCCGGGCTGGTCGAGCGCCTGGAACGCGCCCAGGCCGTCCTCGGCCAGCGGCGCGTCGCCGGACAGCAGCAGCACCGGGCTTTCGGCGTGCAGCGCCGACATCAGCGGCGCGACGCCATTGGCCAGGCCGGGGCCGGCCGTCAGCAGGGCCACGCCGACACCGCCCGTGACCTGGGCCCAGGCATCGGCCATGAAGACGGCCGCGGCCTCGTGGCGCACGTGGACGATGCGGATGCCGGCGTCGATGCAGGCATCGTAGACCGGCATGATCTGGTTGCCCGACAGGCTGAAGACGGTGGTGACGCCCTGGCGCGCGAGCGCGCGGACGACGAGTTGGGAGCCGAGCATGGGTTCCTTGCAGGAGAGGGCGCGGCCGGCAGGCCGCAGGCGGGGCAATCTACCGCAGGCCGGCCGTGTTCCTGCCGGCCGCAGCCACCAGGGCCAGCACCGGCGCGCCGGCCAGCCACCACCAGGCCGGCATGGCCAGCGTCCACAGCGTGGCTGCGCTGGCGGCGCACCACAGCAGCGGCCCCAGCCAGGCCGCGGCCTGCCAGGGCGCCGGGCCCGGGCGCTGCAGCAGCACCAGCAGGCCCAGCGTGCCGACGGCCGTGGCGTCGGGTGTGAGGCCGAACAGCGCCGCCTGCTGCCAGGGGCGCTGCGGCAGCAGTTCGGCCACCGGCTGCAGCAGCACGGCGCAGGCCAGCAGGCCGAGCCCAAGGGCGCGCGGCCAGCCGGCCGCGGCCTGCACGCGCCAGCGGCTGGCGGGCCGCGCGATCCAGGCCAGCGCCAGCGCCTGCAGCGCAAAGCCCGCGGCGAACCAGGGCGCCGCGCTGTGGATGCCGGCATAGCGCCGCCAGTGGAAGGCCCAGGCCGTCCACAGCCAGCCCGCGGCGACGATCGCGCAGGCCAGGCGCCAGCGGGCCGGCCGGCGCGCCAGCAGCCACAGCACCAGGATGCCCAGCGGCAACGCCACCAGCTGCGCCGGCCACACCTGCGCGTTGTAGAGCGCGAACAGGCGCTCGTAGGTCGCCGGCGCGAACATGAGGAAGTCCTCGAGCCGGTAGGTCCACCACTCTGACATGCGCGGCCTACAGCGCCGCCACGTGCCCGGCCATGCGCCGGCGCAGGGCCGCGTCGGGCAGCGGGCCGCGCGCGGCATCCATGTTCTGGC
This sequence comes from Pseudorhodoferax sp. Leaf274, assembly GCF_001422445.1. Taxonomy (GTDB): domain Bacteria; phylum Pseudomonadota; class Gammaproteobacteria; order Burkholderiales; family Burkholderiaceae_C; genus Pseudorhodoferax. Next base: position 169,492 of record NZ_LMNA01000006.1, on the reverse strand, counting down.
GCAGGTGCGCGACTTGGCTGGTCGCGGGAATGGCGCAGGTCACGGCCGGGTGCGACACCACGAACTTGAGCGCCACCTGGGCCCAGTGGCGGCAGCCGATCTCGGCGGCCCAGCCGGGCAGCGGGTGGCGCTGCAGCTGCTGCAGCAACGCACCCTGGCGGAACGGCCTGTTGACCAGCACGGCGATGCCGCGCTCGGCCGCCAGCGGCAGCAGGCGCTGCTCGGCCTCGCGGTCGAGCAGGTTGTAGCTGAACTGCACGAAGTCCAGCGGGTGGCGGTCCATGATGGCTTCGAACTCCCGGTGGCGGCGCCCCTCGGAGGTGGTGATGCCCACGTGCCGCAGCCGGCCGGCGGCCTTCATCTCGAACAGGCGCGGCAGCTGCGTCTCCCAGTCCAGCAGGTTGTGCACCTGCAGCAGGTCGAACGGCCGCGCCAGCCGCCAGTGGGCCTGCGAAGCCGCGATCTGGTCGGCGCCGCGCGCCGCGCCACGGGTCCATACCTTGTCGGCCGCGTACAGCGGCGGCTGCTGCAACCCGGCCAGGGCATGGCCGATCACCTGCTGGGCCGAACCGTACATGGGCGAGGAATCGATCAGCCGGCCGCCCGCGGCGAAGAACGCCTGCACCACGGCCGCGGCCGCCGCGCGGCCCTGCGGGTCGTCGCCCACGTTGAAGGTGATCCAGCTGCCCAGGCCGACCACGGGCAGCGCATCGCCGCTGGAGGGCACAGGCCGCGTCAGCAACGCGGCCGGCGTGGCCTGGGCGCCGGCGGGCCGCACCAGGGACAGCGACAGGCAGGCCGCGGCCGCGCGCAGCAGCGCGCGGCGGGCGGTGGACGGTGGGCCTGGCGGCGGGTCGGGGAGGTGGTGCGGGGAGCGCGGCATGGTCCCGGGTGCGATGCGGTTCGGCAGGCGAAGTTCAGTGGCGGACCCATCGCCGGAGCCCGCGATGCCCTGACAAATTGTTGCAATTGCGCTGCATCCAGGGCGCCCGCCCGCCAGTAGTGGCTTGCACGTTCAACCCACAGGAGAGAGTCCCCATGCGCATCCACCCCACGACCCGTTTCGCCACCGCCGGCCTGGCCGTTTCCGCCGCCGCGCTGCTCGCGGCCTGCGGCTCCATGTCCGGTCCCGCAGGCATGGCGTTCTCGCAGGCCGGCCTGCCGGCCAGCATCCAGGTGCCGGCCGGCAACCGGGTGGCGCTGGAGACCGTCGGCAAGGGCGAGATCCTGTACGAATGCCGCGACAAGGCCGGCATGCCGGGCCAGGTCGAGTGGACCTTCGTCGGTCCGGAGGCCAGGCTGATGGACCGCGCCGGCAAGCAGGTCGGCCGCTACTACGGCCCGCCGGCCACCTGGGAGTCCAGCGACGGCTCCAAGCTCACGGCCACGCAGCTGGCCGTGGCACCTTCGGGCCCCACCAGCCTGCCGTACCAGCTGGTCAAGGCCAATCCCGCGATGGGCACCGGCGCCATGACCGGCGTGACCTACATCCAGCGCGTGGCCCTGCAAGGCGGCGTGGCGCCCACCACCATGGCGTGCACGGCGTCCGGCAAGGGCCAGCGCGTGACCGTGCCCTACCAGGCCGACTACATCTTCTGGAAGGCGGCCTGACCGCGGCGCAGGAGCGGCAGCGTCCGGAAACGGTGTTGCTTCTGCGTCCATTCGCATCTATTGCAATGCCAATCTGAGAAAAGATTGGCTTGTTTTCCGTGCATGACAGCCACAATCCAGGGATTCCGTTTCGCCGAACCGTCGGCCCGCCTGTTCCAAGGAACTCCCCATGAATCCGTTGCGTGCACTGTCCTCGATCCTTCCCGGCCGCGGCGCCCGTGCGCGGCGGCAGCTGCAGGCGCTGTACGGCAACCAGGCGGTGGTCGAGTTCGATCCGGACGGGCGGGTGCGCAAGGCCAATGCCCAGTTCCTGGCCTTGATGGGCTACAGCCTGGACGCGCTGCGCGGCCAGCACCACCGCATCTTCCTGGACATGGCGGAGCACGACGAACGGGCCTACGGCCAGTTCTGGGAGCGGCTGCGCCGTGGCGAGGCCTTCGTCGGCCGCTGCAAGCGCCTGACCGGCGCCGGCCAGGAGGTCTGGCTGCAGGCCAACTACAGCCCGGTGCTGGACCGGTCGGGCCGCGTGGTGCGGGTCGTCAAGTACGCGATGGACATCTCGGCCGAGGTGCTGCGCGATGCCGAGGCGACCAGCCAGCTCGCCGCCGTGGGCCGGGCCCAGGCCGTCATCGAGTTCACGCTGGACGGCCACATCCTGCGCTGCAACCGCAACTTCCTCGATGCCATGGGCTATGCGTCGGAGGACGAACTGGTCGGGCGCCACCACAGCATGTTCGTGGCGCCGCAGGAGCGTGCCTCGCGCGAGTACGCCGCGTTCTGGAACCGGCTGGCCGCGGGCGAACACCACCGCGGCCAGTTCCGCCGCATCGGCCGCCAGGGCAACGACGTGTGGATCGAGGCCAACTACAGCCCCGTGGTGAACCAGTCCGGCCAGCCGTTCAAGGTCGTCAAGTACGCCACCGACATCACGGCGCGGTTCGAGGCCACGCGCCTGGTGCAACAGGCGTTCGAGCAGCTGCAGCAACTGGTGCGCGACGGCGCCGAGCGCGCGCACGGCGCCCACGCCCACACGCGCGATGTGGCGGCGGCGGCGCTGGCCGGCGACCAGGCCATTGGCAGCGCCGTGCAGAGCATGGAGCAGATCAGCGCCGATTCGCGCCGCATCGGCGAGATGGTGGGCCTGATCGACGGCATCGCGTTCCAGACCAACCTGCTGGCGCTGAACGCTGCCGTGGAGGCTGCGCGCGCGGGCGAGCAGGGCCGCGGCTTCGCCGTGGTCGCTGGCGAGGTGCGCAACCTGGCACGGCGCAGCGCCGACGCGGCCCGCGAGATCAAGACGGTGATCGGCGCCTCGGCGCAAAGCGTGCTGACCGGCAACGCACGCGTGCACGACACCGGCCGCGCCATCCAGCAGATGCAGCAGGCCGCCGGCCGCGCCAGCGACATCATGGACGGCATCGTCCAGGCCGCGCGCACGCAGGATGCCCGGCTGGGCGCCGTGCGCCAGGCCATGGGCCAGCTCGAGAACGCGGTCGTGCGCGGCTGACCGTTCCCTGGCGCCGCTGCGCCTGGCGCCCGCGCGGCGCTGGCGCTCAGAAGCCGGCCTGCAGGAACAGCTGCGGCCCGCTCATGCGGTAGTTCAGTTCACCCGAGAAGTTGCGCGCATCGGCGTCCACGCGCAGGTCGTGGTAGCGCCAGCCCAGGCCGACACCGACGTTGGGCGTGACCCGGTAGAGCGCATTGGCCTGCAGGTTCACGAGCCGGCCGTCGTAGTCGCCCACGTTCAGCTTGAACAGGTCGATGCGGCCATTGAGCTCCCAGCGCGGGGCGATGCGGTAGTTGCCATACACGCCGATGGTGGGTGCCGGCACGGTTTCCGAGCGCCGCTCGGTGAACGCCCCCACGAACTGGCCGTTGACGATGGCCGCGCCGCGCACGCTGATCAGCGCGTCGGTGACATGCGCGCCCACCAGCAGGCCGGCCTCGCGGTCGGCGTCCTTCAGGAACGAGTAGCCCGCGCTGAGCCGGTAGGTGCGCGTGCGCATGCGCGTGTCGATGTTGGCGCTGAACTGGGCATCGCCGAAGCGCAGCCCGCTGGTGGTGGCGTTGGCGCTGCGGTTCAGCGAGAAATACTCGAACTCGGCGCGCCAGCGCTCGCCCATCCGCACGCCGAGCAGCGCCGCCGGCACCGTCTTGTGGCCGGCCAGGCCAAAGTCGTCCTCGCCATTGAGCGGCGTGCCGCGCAGCACGCTGTCGGTGTCGTCCACGCGCAGGTTGGTGTCCACGCTGGGGCGGAACGCCGACAGCTGGAGCCAGACGCGCGGGTCCTGCTGGAATGTCAGGCCCTGGGCCTGGGCCATGGCACCGCTGGCACCGCAGGCCAGCGCCGCCGTCAGAAGACCATGGGTGGAAAACTGCCGGCTGCTGCGCATGGGGAGGCCTTTCTGCTCGTGGGTTGAACGCCAATGGCGGCGCATTTGCGCATGATCGAGCGCAAATGTGGCAGCGTCGCTGCGCACTGGCGGTTTTGCACGTCAGCCAAGGCCGTGCCGCGGCGTAGGCCCCGGCCTACACCGGCACGGTGGACTGCTTGAGCACGCGCAGCACGAAGTGCGACTTGCTGTGCCGGATGCCCGGGATCTTGTAGAGCTTCTCGCGCAGCAGCCGCTCGTAGTCGCGCGTGTCGCGCACGGCGATGCGGATGTAGTAGTCGTAGTCGCCCGAGACCAGGTAGGCCTCCAGGATCTCGGGGATGGTGGCCAGCACCTGGCCGAAGGCGTAGAGCGTGTCCTCGGTGTGGCTCTCCAGGGTGAGCTGCACGATCACGGTGTCGTGGTAGCCCAGGCTGGCCGGGTTCACCGCCACGGTGTAGCGCTGGATCACGCCCTCGTCCTGCAGGCGCTTGATGCGGCTCCAGCAGCTGGTGGGCGACAGGCCCACCTCGGCGCCGATCTCCTGCAGCGTGCGGCGCGCGTCCTGCAGCAGGATGCGCAGGATGGCGAGATCGGTCTTGTCGAAAATTCTTCCGTCGGACATGGGTTGAGCCGTTTGAAATTCTGGTTTAGCAGCAATCGCGTCGAAAAATCAGAAGCCCATTCTGCGCCTGCGCCGAAAAAATGAAGGCATGAACACCTCCGACGTCCTCGCCCCCCTTCCCGCCGCCGCCCTGCCGGTACCGCCCGCCGCCCCGCGCAATGGCGCGCAGGCGCTGCTGGACGCCTTGATCGCGGGCGGCGTCGACACGCTGTTCGGCTATCCCGGGGGCGCCGCGCTGCCGCTGTACGACGCGCTGCATGGCGAGCCGCGGCTGCGCCACATCCTCGTGCGCCACGAGCAGGCTGCGGTGCACGCGGCCGAAGGCTATGCGCGCAGCACGGGCAGGGTGGGGGTTGTGCTGGTCACCTCCGGCCCCGGCGTGGGCAACACCATCACGGGCCTGCTCGACGCGCTGAGCGACTCCGTGCCTGTGCTGTGCATCAGCGGCCAGGTGGCCACGGCCGTGATCGGCACCCAGGCCTTCCAGGAAAGCGATGCGCTGGGCATGTCGCGGCCCGTGACCAAGTGGAACTTCCAGCCGCGCCGCGCGGACGAGGTGGGCGACGCTGTGCGGCGCGCGCTGGCCATCGCCGCCGGCGGGCGGCCGGGCCCGGTGCTGCTCGACGTGCCCAAGGACGTGCAGCTGGCGCCCGTCGGCCGGCCCGTTGCCGCGCGCCCGCTGCGCGGCGCGTCGGCGGCGGCCCTGCCGCGCGGCGGCCTGCAGCGCGCGGCCGACCTCATCTCCACGGCGCGCCGGCCCGTGTTCTACGGCGGCGGCGGCCTCGTCAACGCCGGGCCCGCGGCCTGCGCGGCCTTCACGCAGCTGGTACGCCAGGTCGGCGGCCCCTGCACGCTCACGCTCATGGGCCTGGGCGCGTTCCCCGCGTCCGACCCGCAGTTCGTCGGCATGCTGGGCATGCACGGCACGCTGGAGGCCAACCTCGCCATGCACGGGGCCGACCTCGTCGTCAACGTGGGCGCGCGCTTCGACGACCGCGTGACCGGCAAGCTCGACGAGTTCTGCCCGCATGCGCGCAAGATCCACATCGACATCGACCCCAGCGCCATCCACCGCACCGTGCAGGTCGACGTGCCCATCGTCGGCGACTGCGGCGCCGTGCTCGACGCGCTGCTGGCCCTGCCCCAGCTGCGCGGCCTCGACCCCGCGCGGCTCGGCCCGTGGTGGCAGCGCGTCGACCGCTGGCGCGCCGAGCGCTGCCTGGACTTCGCGCCCGGCGGCGAGGCGATCCTGCCGCAGCAGCTCATGGCCACGCTGCAGGCGCACATCGCCGGGGTCGACGCCATCGTCTCGACCGACGTGGGCCAGCACCAGATGTGGGCCGCGCAATACCTGCGCTTCGAGCGCCCGCGGCGCTGGCTGACCTCGGGCGGCGCCGGCACCATGGGCTACGGCCTGCCGGCTGCCATCGGCGCGCAGATCGCCCATCCTGAAGCGCTGTGCATCTGCGTGAGCGGCGATGCCTCGGTGCTCATGAACATCCAGGAGCTGTCGACGGCCGTGCAGCACCGGGCGCCCGTCAAGCTCGTGCTGTCCAACAACGGCTACATGGGCATGGTGCGGCAGTGGCAGGAGCTCAACCATGGCAACCGCCTCTCGCACAGCTGGAATGCCGCGCTGCCCGATTTCGTGGCGCTGGCCAAGGCCTTCGGCTGGGGCGCGCGGCGCGTGGCCGACCCGGAAGAGCTCGACGCCGCGCTGGCCGAATGCCTGGCGCACGAAGGCCCGTTCTTCCTCGACGTGCAGGTGGCCGCGCAGGAGAACTGCTTCCCGATGATGCCGGCGGGCGCCGGCCACCACCGCGTGATGCTGGGCAAGGACCGGTGGTACGCGCCAGGCGGTGAATGAGCCTGACGCCCGGCGGCCACGGGTTGCGCGCGCTCGCAATGCCACAGGCTGCCGGCCTACGCGCAGTGGCGTGCTTTTCGCGGCGGCCCGCGGGCCCGCCTGCCTAGCATGCAGTTGCCTGCAATCGTGCGGGCGCCCGATGGTCCGGCCACACGCTGGCGGCCCGGCACGGGGACCACGACAACCATGCGAAAGATAACTATGTTCGAACAAGCCGAAGGAACACTCCACAAGATCGCGGGCCGCGTACAGGACGCTGTCGGCGGCGCCACGGGCGACCGCTCGCTGCAGCTCGAAGGCAAGGCGCGCCAGGCCGCCGGCAGCGTCGAGCAGACCGCCGGCGAGGCGATGGCCGCGCTGCGCGATTCGGCCGGCCGCAACCCTGTGCTGGCCGCCGCCGTCGTGGCGGGTGCTGCGTTCCTGATCGGCGCCGCGCTGGCCCGGCGCTGAGCGCCATCTGCGCCGTACACGCTCCACCCGCCGCATCGCCCGCAACCCACACCGCACAACACCATGAACAACACCACCGTGCTCACCCCTGGCGTGCCACTGGTCGCCACGCCCCCCATCTCCTGGGGCTCGGTCTTCGCGGGCCTGCTGCTCGCGCTGGCCACCTACCTCTTCCTCGGCACGCTGGGCACCGCCATCGGATCGGGCTCGATCGATGCGATGCAGGCCGGCAATCCGCTGGCCGGCTTCGGCACCGGCGCCGGCATCTGGGTCGGCGTGTCCACGCTGGTCGCGCTGGCCATCGGCGCCTACTTCGCCGGCCGCAACGCGCCTGCCAAGGGCATGCTGCATGGCGTGCTGTGCTGGGCCGTGACGACGCTGGTCACGGTCTACGCACTGTCCTCGCTGGCCACCGGCGTGATCGGCACCGCATCGCGCGTGGCCGGCAGCGGCCTGGCCCTGGCCGGCCAGGGCGTTGCCGCGGCTGCGCCGGGCGTGGCCTCCGAAGTCAAGCAGCAGCTGCAAAAGAGCGGCATCGACTTCGACTTCTCCGACGCCCGCAACCAGCTTGAAATCCTGATGCGCCAGACCGGCAAGCCCGAGCTCAACCCCGACACGGTCAAGTCGCAGGCCGAAGGCGCCGTGCAGGACGGCAAGGCCAGCGCCGCAGACGCCGCCGCAACACCGCAGGATGCCGGCAGCGAGATCTCCGCGTTCTTCGACCGGCTGCGCAAGAAGGCCGAACCCGCCCTGGACGCCGCCGACAAGGAAGCCCTGGTGAACGTGATCGTGGCGCGCACGGGCAAGAGCCGCGCCGAGGCCGAGCAGATCGCCACGAACTACGAGAAGACCTACAACCAGGCAGTCGCGAAGTACCAGGAACTGAAGGTGCAGGCCGAGCAGAAGGCCCGCGAGGCGGCCGACGCCACCGCCAAGGGCGTGAGCCGTGCGGCCTGGTCCGGCGTGCTCGTGCTGCTGCTGGGCCTGGCGGTCTCCGCCGGTGCCGGCTTCCTCGGCCGGCGCTCCGCGCCCGTCCGCGTGGTCGCCGCCGCCTGAGGCCTGGGCGCCCCGCGCCGCAAGCCTGTCCCTCGGCCAGGCTGGCGGCGCGGCGGCCGCGCCGTCGCAGGCGGGTCGATGGCGGTGCGGCCCGTTCGTCGTGCAGACATCCGCCCCAGGTAGATTGCGCCGATGTCTGCTTCTTCTTCCGTCTTGCCCGCCCGCGCCACCGCGCGCGAATGGACCGGCCTGGCCGTGCTGGCCTTGCCCTGCCTGGTCTACGCCATGGACCTCACCGTGCTCAACCTGGCGCTGCCGGTGCTGAGCCGCGAGCTGCAGCCCTCCAGCGCGCAGCTGCTCTGGATCCTGGACATCTACGGCTTCTTCGTCGCGGGCTTCCTGATCACCATGGGCACGCTGGGCGACCGCATCGGCCGGCGCCGGCTGCTGCTGATCGGCGCCGCCTTCTTCGCCTGTGCGTCGGCGCTGGCCGCGCTGGCCCACACGGCCGAACTGCTGATCGCCGCACGCGCCTTGCTGGGCCTGGCCGGCGCGACGATTGCGCCGTCCACCATGGCCTTGATCCGCAACATGTTCCACGACGCGGGCCAGCGCCAGTTCGCCATCGGCATATGGATCGCGGCGTTCTCGCTGGGCAGCGCCATCGGGCCGCTGGTGGGCGGCGTGCTGCTGGAGTATTTCCACTGGGGCTCGGTGTTCTGGCTCAACGTGCCCGTGATGGCCTTGACGCTGGTGCTCGGCCCGCGGCTACTGCCCGAGTACCGCGACCCGCAGGCGGGCCGGCTCGACCTGGCCAGCGTGGCGCTGTCGCTGGCGGCCGTGCTGCTGACGATCTACGGGCTCAAGCAACTGGCCGAGCACGGCCTGGGCGCAGCCGCCGCGGCGGTCACGCTGCTGGGCCTGGCGGTGGGGGCGTTGTTCCTGCGCCGCCAGGGCCGGATCGCCTATCCGCTGCTGGACGTGCGGCTGTTCGCCCATGCGCCGTTCTGTGCCGCGCTGGCGGCCTATGCGCTGACCTGCCTGGCGATGTTCGGCGTCTACATCTTCATCACCCAGTACCTGCAGCTGGTGCTGGGGCTGACGCCGCTGCAGGCCGGTCTGGCCACGTTGCCGTGGGCGCTGTCGTTCGTCGCGGGCTCGTTGCTGGCGCCCACGCTTTCGGCACGCTGGCCCAGGGCGCGCGTGCTCGTCGTCGGCCTGTCGGCCGCGGCGCTGGGCTTCGGCATGCTGGCGGCCGGGCACGGGCTGTGGCTGCTGGTGCCGGCCACGGTGGTCATGAGCCTGGGGATGGCGCCGGTGTTCACCATCGGCAACGAGATCATCATCACCACCGCGCCGCCCGAGCGGGCCGGCGCGGCCTCCGCGCTGTCGGAGACGGCCTCGGAATTCAGCGGCGCGCTGGGCATCGCGCTGCTGGGCAGTGCCGGCATGGTGGTCTACCGCCACGGGCTGGGTGCCGCATGGCCGCCGGGGCTGGGCGCCGACGCGCTGGTGGCGGCCGGTGCATCGCTGGGCGGTGCGGTGCACCTGGCGCAGTCGCTGCCGGCCGGGCAGGGGGCGGCGCTGCTGCAGTCGGCCCAGGCCGGCTTCACCGGCGCGCTGCAGGCCATCGCGCTGACCGGTGCCGTGCTGGTCGCGGGCGCGGCCTGGCTGGTCGCGCGCATGCTGCGGGGCGTGGACATGGCGGCCACGCCGCATTGACGCCGCAGGCTACACGTCCTCGCTGCGCACGAACGACTCCAGCCCCTTGACCATGCGCACGAGCTGCGGGCCGATCTCCTGCTCCAGCAGCGCGCGCGGGAACTTGCTGGCCTGGCCGCCCGCGTTGAACGCGATGACGCGGCCATCGGGCTGGCGGATGGCCGCGCCCACGGCGCTGATGTCGGTCTGCCAGTCGCGCACCACCACGGTGAAGCCGCGTGCCTGCCAGTGCGCGCAGCCGGCTGCGACGGCTTCGCGCAGCGGCGGCCAGCGCTCGCCCTCGGCCTGGCGGATCTCGGCCAGCAGGCGCTCGCGCTCGCGTGCGTCCAGCACGGCCAGCATGGCGTGGCCCATGGCCGTTTCGGCGATCGGGATGCGCGAGCCGATGTCCAGCCCCAGCGAGAGCGGCGCACCCGAGCGGCAGTTCTCCACGTACAGCACCGACAGGCCGTTGCGGATGCCCAGCGAGACCGAGATGTCGTAGCGGTCGGCCAGGTCCTGCATGTAGGGCCGGGCGATGCGCCGCAGCTTGAGGTTGGAGACCATGGTGATGCCCAGCGCCGCCACGCTGTCGCCCAGCGCGTACTTGCCGCTCTCGCGCGAGTGGCGCAGGTAGCCCTGCACGCACAGCGTGTAGGCCAGCCGCACCACGGTGGGCTTGGGCAGGCCGGTGCGCGCTGCGATCTCGGTGTTGGTCAGCCACTTCTCGTCCATGCTGAAGCAGGCCAGCACGTCCAGCCCGCGGGCCAGCGCGGTCACGAAGCGCCGGCTGTCGGCGCCCTCCTCGAAATCGATCTGCCGCGTGCGTCCCATCGCACCCCTTCTTAATTTTGCTAAGCGGAATTATTTGATCGGTCGGCGGCGTGGCGTCGTCATGGATAACCCGTAGAGCTATGTTTTTGTGCAAGGGCGATACTGAAAATTCTTCAGACCGACGCATCCGTTGAATTCCGCCAAGAGAAATTAGAGCGGTTCCAGTGTGCCGCCACACCCCACCAGGAGACTCCGCCATGCCATTGCACGCTTCCCGCCCCTGCCTTGCGTTGACGTTCGTGCTCGCCGCTGCCATGGCCTTGCCGGCCTGCGGCGGCGGTGACGGCGGGCCGTCCGCGCCCGAGGAAGTGCGCGAGCAGGACAGCCGTCAGTTCTCCGTCGACACGACCACCCTGCCGTTCGCCGCGCTGGCCGGCGCGCCGGAGACCGACCGCTGGTGGGGCGTGCTGGGCGGCGCCGGTTACCGCGTCGAGGTGCCGAAGAACTGGAACGGCATGCTGGTCATGTATGCCCATGGCTACGGGGGCACCGGTCCCACGGTCACGGTGAGCGACGCGCCCATCCGCGCCCACCTGGTGGCCAAGGGCTATGCCTGGGCGGCTTCGAGCTTTTCCAAGAACTACTACGACGTGCGTGCCGGCGTGGAGGACACCAACGCCCTGGCGCTGGCGTTCAGGGCGATCGGCGCGCAGAACGGCCGCACGCTGGCCGCGCCGACCAAGACCTACATCATCGGCCGGTCCATGGGCGGGCACGTCGCCGCCGCCGCCGTCGACGCGGAAGCACTGGAGACCGCCAACCACAAGGTGCGCTACGACGGTGCCGTGCCCATGTGCGGCGTGCTGGGCGACACCGAGCTCTACAACTACTTCGGCGCCTCGCAGATCGCGGCGCAGCAGCTGGCCGGCGTGCCGGTCACGGCCTGGCCGGTGGCCAACTGGCAGGCGCTGCTGCCGCAGGTCCGCTCGGCGCTGTTCACCGCCTTTCCGGGCGCCACCACGCCGCTGGGCGACCAGTACAGGGAAATCGTCAAGCAGCTCACCGGCGGCGAGCGGCCCATGTTCAACGAGGGCTTTGCCGGCAGCATGAACGCCACCGTCTGGGCCACCTTCGGCCGTGACGGCACCGTCAACGGCATCCTGAACAAGGACGGCTACGACACCACCGGCATCGGCTACCAGTTCGACAACGACCCCGCGCTCACGGCGGCCGAGCAGGCCTTCAACCAGGCCGCCTACCGCCTGCGCGCCGACCCAGAGGCCAACCGCCTGCGCCGCGACGGCCTGCGCTGGTTCCCCAAGGCCAATGCGCGCATCGAGGTGCCCGTGGTGACCATCCACACGCTGGGCGACGTGTATGTGCCGTTCAGCATGGAGCAGATCTACAAGCGCCGCGCCGTGGCGCTGGGCACCGACAAGTGGCTGGTGCAACGGGCCATCCGCGGCGTGAGCCATTGCGACTTCACGCTGGACGAGCAGGCCGCCGCCTTCGACGCGATGGCCGACTGGGCGCAGAACGGCGTCAAGCCCGCAGGCGACGAGGTGCTGGACCGGGCCACCGTGGCCGACCCCGCCTACGGCTGCAGGTTCTCCTCGTCCTCGCGCACGCCCAACAGCTGCCCGGCCAGCTGACCCATCCCCCAAACGGCCGGCGCCAGCCGGCCATGCTTCCCCTGGAAATCGAGACCATGAACGCACGATCCTTCAAGCGCCGCACCCTGTCCCTGCTGCTGCTGGCCGCCGGCCTGGCGGCCGGCCCCGCCCTGGCGCAGGGCGACCGTTTTCCCAGCAAGGCGATCAAGATCCTGATCGGCTTCACGGCCGGTGGCTCCACGGACGTGCCGTTCCGCGTGCTGGCCGAGAACGCCTCGAAGATCCTCGGCCAGCCCGTGATCATCGAGAACAAGCCCGGCGCCGGCGGCGTGCTGCCCGCGCAGATGATGCAGAGCGCACCGGCCGACGGCTACACGCTGGCCCAGGTGCCGCTGCCGGTGTTCCGGCTGCCCTACACGCAGAAGATCAACTGGGACCCAGTGGCCGACCTGCAGTACGTGATCGGCCTGGCTGGCTATTCCTTCGGCTTGGTGGTGCCGGCGGATTCGCCGATCAAGACGATGCAGGAGTACATCGCCTACGCCAAGGCGCACCCCGGCCAGCTCACCTACGGCACGCCGGGCGCGCTGACCACGCTGCACCTGACGATGGAGAACATCGCCATGCAGTCCGGCATCACGCTGAACCACATCCCGTACAAGGGCAACTCCGAATCGCTGCAGGCGGTGATCGGCAACCACGTGATGTCGGTGGCCGACACGCCGGGCTGGGGCCCCTATGTCGAGCAGGGCCGGCTGCGCCTGCTGTCGACCTGGGGTGACAAGCGCTCCAGCAAGTTCCCGGACGCGCCCACGCTGAAGGAGGTGGGCATCAACCTCGTGCAGACCTCGCCCTTCGGCCTGGTGGTGCCCAAGGGCACGGACCCCAAGGTCGCCCAGGTGCTGCACGACGCCTTCAAGAAGGCCATGGAGATGCCCAACTACAAGGAGTCGCTGGCCAAGTTCGACATGGAAACCTACTACATGGACAGCGCCGCCTACCGCAAGTACGCGGTGGACACCATGAAGACCGAGAAGGCGATCATCGAGAAGCTGGGCCTGGCCAGGTAGCACGCCGGAGACAATGCGCGCATGGACGAACTCAAGACCATGCGCACCTTCGTCAAGGTGGTGGACGAAGGCAGTTTTGCCGGCGCGGCGCGCGCGCTCAACGTGGCCAACTCGGTGGTCACGCGCGCGGTGGCCGAGCTGGAGCAGTCGCTCAACTGCCGGCTGCTGAACCGCACCACGCGGGCCCTGTCCCTGACCGATGTGGGCACGCAGTACCTGGAGCGCGTGCGCAGCATCCTCGAGGACATCGACGACGCCAACAACCAGGCCACCGAGACCACCGGCAACATCCGCGGCCAGCTGCGCGTGGCCGCGCCGCAGGAGCTGCTGACGGCCAGCCTGGCCCGGCTGGTGCCGCGCTTCGCGCAGCGGCATCCGGGGCTGAACATCCAGCTCATGCTGTCCAGCGCCGAGGCTGCGGTGCCCGACGACAGCGCCGACGTGACCATCCTGGTCCACGGCCCCGACCCGCTGGACGGCAACTTCGTCGCGCGGCTGCTCGCGCACGCCGAGGTGGTGCTGTGCGCCACGCCCGAATACCTGCGCCAGCATGCACCCATCCACAAGCCCGAGGACCTGCTGCAGCACACCATCCTGGTGCCCGAGTCGGCGTTCGAGCGCAAGGTCTGGCTGTTCCATTCCGATGGCGCGGACGGCCGCAACGAGACCGCCACGCTGCAGCCGCAGCGCTCGGCCATCACCTCGCACAACGCGGCCGTGCTGATCGCGGCCGCGCGTGGCCACTTCGGCATCGCCGGCTCGCTGTCGCTGAACGTGGCCGACGACCTGCAGGCGGGCACGCTGCAGCGCGTGCTGCCCGACTGGGCGGCGGCCAACTACCGTGTCTACGCGGCGGTGCCCAGCCGCAGCCACCTGCCGCGGCGCACGCGCGCCTTCATCGAGTTCCTGGTCGAGAACTACGGCGGCGAGCCCGTCGATCCCTGGCTGAGCGGCAAGGTGCGCTGAGCGCCCGCTGCCCACCCCGGCCTGCCGGCCTGGCGGCGTTGCATGCGGTACGCTCGCGCGTTTTTTCATCCTTCGCCCGTGTCTGCCGCTCCATGATCGCCCTGGATCTGCGCTCCCTGACCCTGATGGCGTTCATGACCAGCGTGGCCATGGGCTTCGTGCTGCTCATGCTCCGGCGGCACTACCCGGGCTCGATCCGCGGCATGTGGCTGTGGGGGCTGGCGCCGCTCGTGGCGGCGTCCTCGACCATCTTCTACGGGCTCGAGCAGGTGTTCCATCCGCTCGTGATCCTGGTCTTCGGCAATGGCCTGCTGATGAGCGGCTGCGCGCTGTTCTACTTCGGCACCCGGCGCTTCCACGGCCTGCGCAGCGGCTGGCGGCCCTGGGCGGCGGTCGGCGTGCTGCTGCTGCTCTGGCAGGTGTTCTTCTTTGTCGTGCATCCGGACTACCGGCTGCGCCTGTCGGCATTCGCCGGCACTTTGGCCGTGGTGCTGCTGGTGCACATCCGCCTGCTGCTGCAGCACCGCGGCTGCGGCTTCGCGGCGCGCTTCACGGCCGGCGTGCTCACGGTGCAGGCGCTGGTGCTGCTGGTGCGTGCGGTGTCCACGTTCTGGCTGGACACGCCCACCTCGTACCGCTTCACGCCTTCGCCCGTGCAGTCGGTCTACGTGGCGACCTACAGCTTCTCGGTGCTGCTGGTCAGCGTGGGCGTGCTGCTGATGGCCAGCGAGCGGCTGCGCTCGGAGTTCGAGCACCTGGCCAACCACGACAGCCTGACCGGCGCACTGGCGCGGCGCGTGGTGCTGCAGGACAGCACGCTCGAGTTCGGCCGCTGGCAGCGCTTCGAACATGGCTTTGCGCTGCTGATGGTGGACGTGGACCATTTCAAGCGCATCAACGACGGGCATGGCCATGCCGCGGGCGACCGCGTGCTGGCGCGCGTGGTCGACGCGCTGGGCCAGGCGCTGCGCAACATCGACCGCCTGGGCCGCTACGGTGGCGAGGAGTTCCTGGTGCTGCTGCCCGAGACCGGCGCGGGCGAGGCCCGCATGGTGGCCGAGCGCATGCGCCAGGCCGTGGCCGCCCTGCCGGCCACGGACAAGGTGCCGGCCTGTACCGTCAGCGTGGGCGTGGCCTGCGTGCGGCACGGCGACACCAGTCTGGCGGCCGTGCTGGCCCGCGCCGATGCCGCGCTCTACCAGGCCAAGCGGCTGGGGCGCGACCGCGTGGCGGTGGCCACCGAGGCCTGATCAGCGCCCGGTGCTGCGCATGGCGGCCAGCACCACCAGCCCGCTGGCCAGCACGCCCACGCCGACCCAGGCCGCGTTGAAGCCGCCCAGCTGCTGCGAATACACGTAGCCCAGGCTGGACCACAGCATGTAGGCGCTGCTGGCGCAGAACAGCGCGGGCAGCACCGGGTACAGGGGCACGCGGAAGGGCCTCTCGCGCGCGCCGTCGATGGCGCGCAGCCGGAACAGCGCAAGGCCCACGAGCAGGAAGAACAGCCAGAACACCGGCGCCGTGTACTCCACCATGGCCTGGAAGCCCCCCTTGAAGGCCACGCCCAGCACGATCAGCACGAGCGCCAGCACGCACTGGATCGGCAACGCGTTGCGCGGCACGCGGCGCTGCTCGTCCCACGCGGCCAGCACCTTGAGCGCCGGCCAGTCCTGGCCCAGGGCGCTGGCGGTGCGTGCGCCCACGATCATGGTGGCGTTGATCGAGGTCAGCGCGGCCGCCGCCACCATGGCCGCGATCAGCTTGCCCGCGCCGGGGCCGAAGGCGGCCGTCAGCACGTCGGTGGCCACGGCCTGCGACTTCGCCATGCCCGCGAGGCCCAGCACCGACCAGTAGGCCCAGTTCACGAGCAGGTACAGCGCCGTCAGGAACACCACGGAGACCAGCAGCGCGCGCGCGATGGCGCGGCGGTCCTTCAGGTCGGCGCTGATGTAGGCCGCATCGTTCCAGCCGCCGAAGGTCAGCAGCACGAACACCATGCCGAAGCCCAC
The DNA here is from genome assembly GCF_001422445.1 of Pseudorhodoferax sp. Leaf274. Classification (GTDB taxonomy): domain Bacteria; phylum Pseudomonadota; class Gammaproteobacteria; order Burkholderiales; family Burkholderiaceae_C; genus Pseudorhodoferax. Next base: position 153,438 of record NZ_LMNA01000006.1, on the reverse strand, counting down.
GCCGGCCAGCGAGACCGGGCCCGGCGCGGTCGCTGCTGGCGGTGGTGTGCTGCCGCCGCCCATGGCGAACCACAGCGCGGCGCCGACGATCAGCACCAGCCCGCCGACCTCCACGGCCGTGAGCCAGGACTGCGTCTCGGCGCCGCTGCGGATGCCGCGCAGGTTGATGGCGGTGAGCACCACCGTGGCGATGGCAGCCCACAGCGCGCTGCTGTAGGGCCCCAGCGGCACCAGCTGCGTCATGTAGTCGCCGAACACGAAGCCCAGCAACGCGATGGAACCGGTGGTGATGACCGCGAAGCGCGCCCACGCGTACAGCAGCGCCGTGCCGCGGCCGAAAGCGCGCGACAGGAAGTGGTATTCGCCGCCCGCGCTCGGGTAGGTGGTGGCCAGCTCGGCATAGCAGAGCGCGCCCACCAGCGCGACGAGCCCACCCGCCACCCACAGCGCAAACATCCAGCCCGCGGTGGGCACGCTGCCGGCGACCAGGGAGGGGGCCTTGAAGATGCCCGCGCCGATGACCACGCCCACCGTGATGGCGATGGCGTGGCGCATCGTCAGCGGCGCGGCCGCCGCCGCCGCCGGCGACGTCATCGGGTCAGGCTCGCGGCGATCTGGCTGGCTTCCTGTTCCGCCGCGGCCGTGGTGGCGGCGATGGGCGAGGCCTCGCCGTTGCGGCGCGCCTCGAACGGCACGCCGGCCTGCCCGGGCCGCGTGGCGGTGCCGGTGATGCGGGCGCCGGCCACCTGGCCCTCGAACTGCCAGAGCTGGCCCTTGGGGTCGCGCAGCCCGAAGCTGATCTGCGCGCCGGAGATGCGCGGGCGCACCAGGCTCGCGCGCAGCTCGCCGAAGATGGCATCGCCGCTGACGACCTGGTAGCGCTGCGCCAGCGTGAGCGAGGTGTCGGGCAGGCCGGCGCCGCTGAGCTTCCAGCTGCCCGAGGCGTTGGCCGGGATGTGCCACATGTACACGTCGCCATACCCGGCACGGGCGGTCTCGTCGGGCGCCCAGTCGCCCATCGTGAACGAGTGCGAGACCACGCGCGTGCCCGGCGTCATCTTGAACAGCAGCGGGCGCAGCCGCAGGTTCAGCTCGGGCAGCAGGTACATGGTGACCACGGTGGCGCTGGAGAAGTCGGCCTGGAAGATGTCGGCCTGGCGGAACTGCACCTTGTCGGCCACGCCGGCCTCCTGCGCGCGCCGGTTCGACAGGCCCACCATGTCGGGGTTGTATTCGAGCCCGGTGGCGCGCGCACCGAACTCGCGCGCGGCGGCGATGGCGATCTTGCCGTCGCCCGAACCCAGGTCGAACACGCGGTCGTTCGGCTTGACCTCCACCATCTGCAGCATGCGCGTGACGGTCTCGTCCGGCGTGGGGATCCAGATCACGTCCTTGCCAGCCTGGCCGCGCTGCGGCTCGTAGCTGCTGTTCTGGGCCAGGGCGGCGGAGGTGGTGAGGCAGGCCAGCGAAAGCACGGCGAGCCGGCGGGACAGGGAAGCCAGGGCAAGGGTCGTCACTGTTGGATCCTTCGTTCTGGTGGAGCAGGCCGCGGTGCCCCATGCAGCGCGGCTGGGCGGGGGCATTGTGCGGGGCTGCTGCGGCGGATGAAGGACGCCCCCAGGGTTTCTGCGGACTTCAGACCGTGAGCACGTTCTCAGGCCGGTGCGGGCGGCGGTGGCGGCATCACCACGGTGGGCGGCGCGGCCATCTCCACGCCGGCTTGGCGGAAGGCGTCGAGCACGGCGAACAGCAGGTCGCTGCGCACGCCGCCGGCATTGCGCGGCCCGTCCACGTAGCAGATCGCCTGGAACACCAGCATGCCGGTCTCCACGCCCTCCAGCGAGAGCGAGGGTGCAGGCACCGGCAGCACCTTGGGGTGCGCGGCGCAGGCGGCCAGCATGATCTCGCGCACCTTGGGCGCGTCGGTGGCCAGCGGCATCGGCAGGCGGATCAGCACGCGGCCCTCGGCGTTGCTGAGCGTCATGTTGCGCACGGTCTTGGTGATGAACTCGGAGTTCGGCACGATCACGGTGGAGCGGTCGCCCAGCTGGATCTCGGTGGCGCGCACGTTGATGCGCTTGATGTCGCCCTCGGTCGTGCCCAGCACCACCCAGTCGCCGACCTTCACCGGCCGCTCGGCCAAGAGGATCAGGCCGGAGATGAAGTTCTGCACGATGGCCTGCAGGCCGAAACCGATGCCCACCGACAGGGCGCTGGCGATCCAGGCGATGCGGTTCACGCCGATGCCCAGCGCCGACAGCCCCGCGGCCACCACCAGCACCACGCCCACGTAATTGAGCAGCGTGGCCAGCGAGCTCTGCATGCCCGGCTCCATCGTCGTGGTGGGCAGGTAGCGCTCGCGCAGCCAGCGCTGGACCACGCGCAGCGCCACGAAGCCCCCCACCAGCACCGCCAGCGCGCTGAACAGGGCCGCGGGCACCAGCTGGAATTCGCCGATCTTCAGGCCGCTGCCGATGCGGCCGGTCTGCTCCAGCACCTCGTCGGGCCGCGTGCCCAGCGGCGCCAGCAGCGCGATGACCATGTAGAAGAACAGCACCAGCCGCGCCAGCGCCGACAGCACCACGGCGGCCTGGTCGAGCGTGGCCGGCGCGAAGCCGAAACCGCGCTGCAGCCGCTGGCCGAAGTCGCTCTTGGACGCCACCACCGCCATGCACAGGTCGTCGGCGAACTTGAACAGCACGTAGAAGGTGATGGCGACGAGGCCCGTCCACGCCAGTTGCGCGGCCAAGAGGCTGCCAATGGCCATGTAGCCGGACAGCGTGAGCACCACCACGCCCAGCACCGACAGCGCCACGGCGCCCAGCACCAGGCCGACCCACAGCGGGCGTTCGGGCTCGGCCGCCGCCGCATCGCCCTCGGGCGTGGCCGCCGCAGCAGCAGCCTGCGGGCCGTGCAGCCGCCGCAGCACGCCCATGACCAGCAGCGCCAGCGCCAGGGCGGTCACGGTCTGCACCAGGTGGGCGGCGGCCAGGCTGGCGCCAACGATCTCGCTGATCTGCGTGGGCAGCCACACCAGCACGCCGACCAGCGCGAACAGCCAGGGGTAGGGGTTGAGCCGCAGCGCCAGGGTGTCCGGCATGCGCGGCAGCCGCCAGGACGGCCGCCGGTTGGCCAGCAGCGCGCGGCCCAGGCTGGTCACGAAGGCGATGAACAGCACCGAGTCGTCGGCCAGCGCCACCAGCTTGCTGCTGAGCGGGCCGAACGCGGCGTGCGCGCGCAAGGTGTGCAGCAGGCCGCGCATGGCCAGCGCGACCACCACCAGGTTCACGCTCACGATGGCGATCACCAGCAGCGAGCGGCGCAGCCGCCCGCCGGGCAGCAGGCGCTGCGCCAGGCGCGCCAGGCCGTGCTCGGCGGCGAGGTCGCCCACGGTCATGGCCAGCACCGCCAGCACCAGCGCCAGCAGCACGGGGCCGATGTGGCCGGGCTCGCCCATGCGCACCGCGGCGGCCTTGAGTTCGTCCAGCAGCGGCCACAGGCGGGCCTGGTCGTCGGGCCAGGCATCGGCCAGCTGCTGCCAGAACACGCTGCCCAGCGGCGAGGGCGCACGGCCGGTCAACTGGGCCTCGAACAGGTCGCGCTGGCGGTTGCGCAGGTCGTCGCTGCGCTGCTGGGCATCGACCACCACCAGGCGTGCCAGGCGGATGTCGGCGTCCACGCCGTTGCGCTCGCGCGTGAGGGTCTGGCGCTGGCGCGTGATGTCGGGGTCTTCGCTGGCGCCGGCCGCCGGCGCCGGGCCGAGTTCGCCCAGCCGCGCGTTGAGGTCGTTGAGCTGGCCGGTGCGGGCCGCGATGACCTTGTTGGCGCTGGCGATCAGGCCGCCGTAGCGGCCCTGCAGCGCGCGCACGGCATCGGCGCCGACGGCGGTTTCGGGCAGCCGGTCGAACTCGCTGCGCAGCTGGGCCACATCGGGCAGGGTCTCGACCGGCGCAGACGCGGCTGGCGCGGGCGCAGGTGCCGCGGCGGGCGCCCGCGAGGATGTGGGCGAGGGCGCGGGCGTGGCCGCCGCTGGCTGGGTCTGGCCGTGTGCCGGGACGTTGCCGAGGGCCAGCACAAGCGGGAAGAAGACGGCGGCCAGTGCGGCCATGCGGCGGATCCAGGTCATCCGCGGATCATAGGAGGCCGTCGGGCCGGGGCATGGCGCGCGGCCTGGTCCGGGCCCGGCCGCCTGCTTTGGGTAAGCTGGCGCCCGCGCTGCTTCGCGCTGCCCTTGCTTCTGCCATGCCTGCCTTTCCATTCGCCGGGCGCTGCCTGGCCCGCGCCGCCGGCCTGGCCGCCGTGCTGCTGCTGTTGGCCGGCTGCGCCAGCACCCGGGCCTGCGAGAGCGGCCTGGCGGCCTCGCCGCAGTACCAGGCCGAGACCTGCAGCTTCCGCAACCCGCCCAATGCCGATGCCAGGCCCACGCAGGACGGCTGGCGCATCTGGAGCCGCTTTTTCTTCGGCAAGAAGGAGGGCACGGTGCCGGTGGACCCGGTCCCGGTGCGCGCGCTCACGCAGGCCGGGCTCGATGCACTGCCCGCGGACGCCAACCACATCGTGCGCCTGGGCCATTCCTCGCACCTGCTCAAGCTGCAGGGCCGCTACTGGCTGATCGACCCGGTCTTCGGCGAGCGCGTCTCGCCGTTCAGCTTCCTGGGGCCCAAGCGCTTCCACGCGCCGCCGCTGGCGCTGGCCGAGCTGCCGCCGATCGCGGGCCTCATCCTCTCGCACGACCACTACGACCACCTGGACGTGCCGACCATCGAGTACCTCAAGGACCGCGTGCAGCGCTACTTCGTGCCGCTGGGCGTGGGCGCGCGGCTCGTCGGGATGGGCGTGGCGGCCGAGCGCATCACCGAGTTCGACTGGTGGCAGGCGGGCACGCACGCCGGCGTGCAGCTCACGGCCACGCCGGCCCAGCATTTCTCGGGCCGCGGCCTGTGGGACCGCAACAGCACGCTGTGGGCCTCCTGGGTGCTCGAAGCCGGCGGCCAGCGCATCTACTACAGCGGCGATTCGGGTTACTTCGGCGGCTTTGCACAGATCGGCGAGCGCTTCGGCGGCTTCGACATCGCGCTGATGGAGAACGGCGCCTACGACGACTGGTGGCCCTCGGTGCACATGACGCCCGCCGAGACCGTCCGCGCGTTCGAGGACCTGCGCGCCAAGGCCTTGTACAGCGTGCACAACAGCACCTTCGACCTGGCCTTCCACCGCTGGCAGGCGCCGATGCGCGACCTGGCGGCGCTGGCCCAGGCCAGGGGCATCGTGTTGGCCACGCCCGAGATCGGCGAGGTGCTGACGGTGGGCGCGCCGCGGCAGAACAAGCTGTGGTGGGAGGGGCTGCGCTGAGAATACGTACGATCCCGTTGGTGACGTTGCAGGACATGCAGTACCTGCGCGACGGAGCAGCGCAAGGCCAGCGCGCGGCTTTCGGTCGCACTCTGCGCGCCGTGCCGGACGTTGACGGCACAGCGGACCATTGATTTTTTGAGGTCATCGCCCATGCCCTACATGCTGTTGATCCATGAACCCGTCGGCCAGCGCGCCACGCGCAGCGAAGCCGAAGGCCGCGCCGCCTACGACGCCATGCTGCGCTTCGGCGCCGACCTGAAGGCACGCGGCCTGCTGGTGGCGGCCGAGTCGCTGGCGTCCGAACATGCGGCCACGCGCGTGCAGCGCCGCGCCGGCAAGACCCAGTTGCTGGATGGCCCCTTCGCCGAGGCCAAGGAGATGGTCGGCGGCTTCTTCCTGCTCGACTGCCAGACGCGCGAGCAGGCGCTGGACATCGCCGCCCAATGCCCGGCCGCCGAGTGGTGCACGGTGGAGGTGCGCGGCCTGGCGCCGTGCTGGGACGACGGCCGGGCGGCCTGAATCTTTTCGCCGCGCTTGTCGAATCTGCACCTGCCGCTTCGTCGTGCAGGCATGGTCCACAGGAGAACACCATGCGATTCATGATTCTGGTCCGGTCCGTGCCGGCCTTCGAGGCCGAGACACAGCCGGTCCCCGACCTTGCCACGCACGCCGACATGTTCGCGGGCATGGCCGCCTACCACGAGGAACTGGCCCGCGCCGGCGTGCTGCTGGACGCCGCCGGCCTGAAGCCCACGTCCGCGGGCTGGCGCATCCGCTATGGCGCCGGAGACAAGCGCACCGTCATCGACGGCCCCTTTGCCGAAGCCAAGGAGCTGGTGGCCGGCTACACGCTGATCCAGGTGCGCTCGCGCGAGGAGGCGCTGGAGTGGGCGCGCCGTTTCCCCAACCCGGTCGGCGCCGGCCAGCCGGCCGAGATCGAGGTGCGCCAGCTGTACGAGATGGACGACTTCCCCCCGGGCGCCACCACCGAACGCCTCAAGACCATCGGCACATTCTGAACAGGAGACTTCCCATGCCGCAACACGCCCAGATCTTCATCAACCTGCCCATCAAGGACATGGCGCGCAGCCAGGCTTTCTTCCGCAGCCTGGGCTACGAGTTCAACCCGCAGTTCACCAACGAGCAGGGCGCCGCGCTGGTGCTGGGCGAGAACCTGTTCGCCATGCTGCTGGTCGAGCCCTTCTTCCAGAGCTTCACCAAGAAAACCATCGTCGATGCGCACCAGAGCGTCGAGGTGCTGGTCTGCCTGTCGTGCACCGGCCGCGAGGAGGTCGACGAACTGGTACGCAAGGCCCGCGCGGCCGGCGCCACCGTGCCCAACGAACCGCAGGACTACGGCTTCATGTACTCCCACGGCTTCACCGACCTGGACGGGCATGTCTGGGAACTGGTGCACATGTCGGGCCAACCGCCACAGGCCTGATGCACGAGGGCACGCACCAGGCCACGCACGCCGCGACCCACCAGGCGATCGCCGCGGTGTGGCGCATCGAGTCCGCGAAGATCGTGGCCGTGGTCGCGCGCATGGTGCGCGACATCGGCGTGGCCGAAGAACTCGCGCAGGATGCGCTGATCGCCGCGCTGGAGCACTGGCCGCAGGACGGCGTGCCCGACAACCCGGGCGCCTGGCTGACCACCGTGGCCAAGCGCCGTGCGCTGGACCACCTGCGGCGCGACAAGCTGCAGGCCGAGAAGTTCGAGCAGGTCGGCCATGACCTGCAGGCGCAGGAGGCCTTGATCGTGCCCGACTTCGTGGATGCGCTGGACGCCGCGCGCGCCGACCAGATCGGCGACGACCTGCTGCGGCTCATGTTCACGGCCTGCCACCCGGTGCTGTCTGCCGACGCGCGGGTGGCGCTCACGCTCAAGCTGCTGGGCGGCCTGTCGACGCAGGAGATCGCCCGCGCCTTCCTGGTGCCCGAGCCGACGATTGCGCAGCGCATCGTGCGCGCCAAGCGCCAGCTGGGCGAGGCCGGCGTGGCCTTCGAACTGCCGCAGGGCGAGGCGCTGGCCGAGCGGCTGGCCTCGGTGCTGGAGGTCGTCTACCTGGTCTTCAACGAGGGCTACACGGCCACGGCCGGCGACGACTGGATGCGGCCCGAGCTGGTGCAGGAGGCACTGCGCCTGGGCCGCATGCTGACCGGGCTGGCGCCGCACGAACCGGAGGCCTGGGGCCTGGCCGCGCTGATGGAGCTGCAGGCCTCGCGTGCGGCTGCGCGCGTGGACGACAGCGGCCAGCCCGTGCTGCTGGCCGCGCAGGACCGCAGCCGCTGGGACCGGCTGCTGATCCGCCGCGGCCTGGTGGCGCTGGAGCGCGTGGCCGCGCTCGGCGGTGCCGACGGTTTCTATGCGCTGCAGGCGGCCATTGCCGCCTGCCACGCGCGCGCGGCCACGGCCGGGCAGACCGACTGGGCCGGCATCGCCGCGTTGTACGGCCGGCTGGCGCAGGTGGCGCCGTCACCGGTGGTCGAGCTCAACCGCGCGGTGGCCGTCGGGATGGCCGAAGGCCCGGCCGCGGCGCTGGTGCTGGTCGACCGCCTGCAGGGCGACAAGGCGCTGCGCAACTACCAGTGGCTGCCCAGCGTGCGCGCCGACCTGCTCGCCAGGCTGGGCCGCCATGCCGAGGCGCGCACCGAGTGGCTGCGCGCTGCCGGACTGGCCGGCAACAAGGCCGAGCGGGAGCTACTGCTGGCGCGTGCGGAGCAGGCCGCGGCACGGCACTAGAACCGCGCCGTGGCGCCGACGAACCAGGTGCGCCCGCCGTTGTCGTAGTTGGCGCCGGTCTCGCGCGTCTGCTTGTCGGCCACGTTGAGCACCCCGGCGCGCAGCGTCAGCGTCTCGTTGACGCGGTAGTTGGTCGCCAGGTCCACCGTGGTGTAGGCCTTGGCGAAGGTCGTGGCCGTGCCCGTCACCACCACCTCCTTGCCGGTGTAGCGCGCACTCACGTCGGCGGTCCAGGCCGGCTGGATCTGCCAGCTCAGCGCCGAGTAGGCGACGAGCTTGGGCACGGCCAGCAGCGCGGCGCCGGTCGTCAGGTTCTTGGACTCGAACATGCGCGTGAAGTTGTTCTTCCACTCCAGGCCCCTGGCCAGCGGCACGTTGAGGTAGGCCTCCAGGCCGCGCGTGCGGGCGCGCTGGGCGTTCTCCATGCGCGTCCACCAGAAGCCGTTGAACAGGCCCAGCGGCTGGTAGTCGATCTTGTTGCGGAAGTTGGTGTGGAAGTAGGTCGCGCCGGCCGACCAGCCCGCCTCGTCATAGCCCAGGCCCAGCTCGTGGTTGATGCTGGTCTCCGGTTGCAGGTTCGGGTTGCCGGCCATGTAGCAGCCGCGCGTGCCGTCGGCATTCACGCTGGTGCTGGTCCAGCCCAGGCCGGCCAGGCTGCGGCAGCCGTTGCCGCCGGACTGGGTGGCCGCGCTCGCGGAGTTCTCCTTGAGGCCCGGCGCACGGAAGCCGCGCGACACCCCGCCGCGCACCGTCCAGGCCTGCGCCGGGTGGTAGACCACATAGGCGCGCGGGCTCCAGTTGGTGCCGTACTTCTTGTGGCGGTCCATGCGCAGGCCCAGCGTCAGCGACAGGTCTTCGCGCAGGAAGATGCTGTCTTCGCCGAACAGCGCCCAGGTGCTGTTGCGCAGCGCCGAGCCCGTCACCGGCTGGCCGGCGTAGTCGATGGGCGCCAAGCCGATGGTGTCGCGGTTGTCCAGCTCCTCGCGGCGCCACTGCATGCCCACGGTCAGCGCCTGGTCGAAGCCCAGCAGCTTGAGCGGCATGTCGACGCGGCCGTCCAGCGTGGTCTCGCGCGAGCTGTTGCCGATGGTGTCTCCCTTGTCCTCGTACTGGTGGTGCACCAGGTTGAGCCTGGAGCGCATGTCACCCCACCGGCCGTCGTGGCTCAGGCCCAGGTTGGTGTGCTCCAGCTTGGACAGGCCCCAGCCGGAGACCAGCGGGTCGCCGTCGGCATCGACCGTCTTGGAGTCGAGCGCGCGCTGCGTGCCCTGGCCGGCTTCGAAGCCCAGCACCTGGTCGGGCGTGAGCTGCCAGTTCAGCAGCGCCTGGAGGCTCTGGTTGCGGGCGCCGCCCGTGGACTGGTAGCCGCCCGTGAAGCCGCCGGTGGCCTCGTCCGCGTCGCGCTGGGTGTAGTTGCCGCCGATGCGCAGGCCGATGCGGTCGGACAGCGGGCCGCTGATGTTGAAGCCGGTCTGCTTGCGGTCGCCGCGCTCCGAATCATCCGGCCGGGAATAGTTGGCCGTGACCGAGCCGCCCCAGCGCGTGCCGATCTTGCGCGTGATGATGTTGATCACGCCGCCCATGGCGTCCGAGCCGTAGAGCGAGGACATCGGCCCGCGCACCACCTCGATGCGCTCGATCATCTCGGGCGTGATCCAGTCCAGGTCCTGCTGGCCCAGGTCGTCGCGGTAGTTCACGCCGGCCGAGCTGCCCTGGCGCTTGCCGTCGATCAGGATCAGCGTGTACTTGTCGGGCAGGCCGCGCAGCTTGATCTTCGACTGCGGGCCGGTGGCAGCGGTGCCGCCCGTCACGCCGGGAATGGACGACAGCAGCTCGCCGATGCTGGTGACGGGTTTCTTCTCGATGTCCTCGCGCGTGATCACGCTGATGCTGGCCGGCGCCTCCTTGATGTCCACCGCCTGGCCCGATGCGGTGACCACCACGGTCTGCAGGGCCTGGGCGGTGCCGGCCGCCGCCGGCTGGCCTTGCGCGTGGGCCTGGGCCAGGAGAAGGGTCAGCAGACACGGCGCGAAGGCCAGGCTGCGGGTGCTGTTGCGTGCGTTCACGGGACCTCGTTGGATGGTTTTCCTGCCAGCGCGGCTGCGCGGCAAATGAGAAATATTCGCAACGGGGATAATAGAAAGCGGTAACCGCTCCTTGACCTTTCTTATGAATTCTTTGCAAACCTCCTGGCGGCCGTTGCCGGGCGTCACCCCGGGGCACGAGGGCGCTGCCGTGGCGCGCGTGCTGCTCGTGGACGACGACGTGGAGCTGTGCCGCATGCTGCAGGAGTTCCTGGAGGCCGAGCCGGTGCAGCTGGACTGCGTGCACGACGGTGGCGAAGCCGCCGAGCGGCTGGCGCGCGAGCGCTTCGACGTGGTGCTGCTCGACGTGATGCTGCCCACGCTGGACGGCTACGCCGTGCTGCGCGCCCTGCGTGCGCAGCACGGGCCGACCCCTGTGCTGATGCTGAGCGCGCGTGGCGCCGAGGACGACCGCATCATGGGCCTGGAGGCCGGGGCCGACGACTACCTGCCCAAGCCCTTCAACCCGCGCGAGCTGCGCGCCCGCCTGTTCGCCATGCTGCGGCGCGGCCGGCGGCCCGCGGCCGAGGCGGTGGGGGCCGAGCCGGCACTGCGGCTGGATGCCTTGAAGCTGCTGCCGCGCAAGGCGCTGGCGGCCATCGGCGAGATGACGGTGGCGCTGACCTCGGCCGAGGCGCGGATCCTGGAGGCGCTCATGCGCGCGCCCGACCGGCCGGTCTCGCGCGCCCAGCTCACGCGCTGGGGCCTGGGCCGCGCGCTGCTGCCATCCGACCGCAGCCTGGACACGCACGTGAGCAACCTGCGCCGCAAGCTGCGCCTGGACGGCGCGCGCGCCGATGTTCCGGTGCTGCGCAGCGCGCGTGGCGTCGGCTATGTGCTGAACGCGGCAGCGCCGGCGGGCGGCACGGCGGAGGTGCCGGCCTGAACACGCGCCTGTTCCGCCGTATCTTCCTGTCGTTCTGGGCGGCGCTGGTGCTGATCCTGCTGATCGGCATCGGCCTCACGCTGGCCGTGACCTCGGCGCGGCTGCGCGCGCTGGACGGCGTGAGCTCTGCGCAGCTCACGCAGGCCGCGCGCCATGCGGCCCGCACGGGCGACGCCGCGCTCGGACGATGGGTGCGCCGCACCGAGGCCGACAACCCGACGCTGCGCGTGTTCCTGGTGGACCGCAGCGGGCGCGAACTGCTGGGCCGCCCGCTGCCCGTCCGGCTGCATGACTGGGTCCAGCTGAACCTGCCGCAGACCGTGGCGCTGTGGGAAGGCACGCCGGCCGGCGCCGGCCCAGCCGTGCACCGCGCCCACGTGCCGGTGCCCGATTCCTGGTGGAACGTGCCCGCCATCGAGAGCCCCGGCGGCGGCGTGCACTTCGCGCTGTTCCTGCCCTTCGACTCCTCGGCCTACGAGGTGCTGGGCGTGCCCCATGTGCTGGTGCTGCTGTTCCTGTGCGCCGTGTTCGTCAGCGGCCTGGCCTGCTGGGTGGTGGCGCGCCACATCATGCGCCCGGTGCTGGGCGTGCAGCAGGGGCTGCGCAGCCTGGCGCGTGGCGAACTCGGCGCGCGCATGGGCCCCGGCCTGGCCGGCCGCACGGACGAACTCGGCGCGCTGGCGGCCGACTTCGACGCCACCGCGCAGCGCCTGCAGGAGCTCGTCTCGGCCCAGGAGATGCTGCTGCGCGATGTCTCGCACGAGCTGCGCTCGCCGCTCACGCGGCTGCGCCTGGCGCTGGAACTGGCGCGCCGAGGCGGCCAGGCCATGCCGGCGCAGCTGGACCGCATCGAACGCGAGTGCGGCCGGCTGGACGTGCTGACGGGCCAGGTGCTGCGGCTGGCGCGCCTGCGCGAGCCGCGCGCGCAGGCCAGGGCGCTGCTGGACCTGGCGGCGCTGGTGGGCGACACGGTGGCCGACGTGGCCTACGAGGCCGAGGCCGCCGGCAAGTCCGTCGCCTGGCAGGCGCCGCGCGCGCCCGTGCTGCTGCACGGTGCCGCGGCCGAACTGGCCAGCATGCTGGAGAACGTGCTGCGCAATGCGCTGCGCTTCACGCCGCGCGGCGAGTGTGTCGACGTGGCACTGGACCTGCGGGGCGGCACGGTCGGCCTCTCGGTGCGCGACCGTGGCCCTGGCATCGCACCCGAGCACCTGGACCAGGTGTTCGCACCGTTCTTCCAGTCCGACCCGGCGCGCAGCGGCGGCCACAACGGCGCCGGCCTCGGCCTGGCCATCGCGCAGTTGGTGGCGCGGCGCCACGCGGGCGAGATCCGGCTGGCCAACCGCGCCGGTGGCGGGCTGCGTGTGGAGATCACGCTGCCGTGCCAGGCGGCGTGACGTCGCCGCGCCCCAAGCCGCGCCGCGCACCGGGGCTGTCATGCCGCTGTCACGGCGGGCGGAACAATGGTCCGGACGCAACCCGACCAGCGCATCGACCGGCCGGTGCCGCAGGCCGGGGCACGCCAGCCCGTCCCGCGTGACCCGCGGCATCTTGCGGGCATGCGCCCCAAGGTGTGTGATCGGGGCGTCGCGCCCCCGTTGCCGGAGCATCCCCATGAAGCTGTCCCGCCTGACCATCGCCACCTTCAACCTCTACAACCTGAACCTGCCAGGCCGCAGGATCTACACCGGCCAGGGCTGGACCCAGGCGCAGTACGACAGCAAGATCGCCTGGACCGCGCACCAGCTCAAGCTGCTCGCGCCCGATGTGCTGGGCGTGCAGGAGCTCTGGCATGCCGACGCGCTGGCCGCGGCACTGCAGGCCTCGGGGCTGGCCGACCAGTACGACATGCTGGTGCCCGCGGATGCCGACGGCACACGCATCGTCTGCGCGGCCCTCGTGCGCAAGGGGCTGCTGGTGGGCGCGCCGGACTGGATCGACGCGTTCCCCGACCACTTCGTGCTGCGCTCCAAGGGCGACGACCCGCAAACGCCGCAGATCGACGTGAACATCCAGGGCTTCTCGCGCCCGGTGCTGCACTTCACGATGCTGCCGCGCGAGGGGCAGCCGGCCGTGCACGTCTACGTCTGCCACTTCAAGTCGAAGGCGCCGACGCAGGTCTTCAAGGAGGGCTGGTACGACAAGGCCCTCTACGGCCGCCACGCCAAGGCGCTGGGCGCGGCGCTGTCCACCATCCGCCGCACGGCCGAGGCGGCGGCGCTGCGCTTCCTGCTCAGCGAATCGATGCAGGGCAACGACACGCCCGTCATCGTGCTGGGCGACATCAACGACGGCCAGCACAGCAACACCGCCAACATCCTGACCGAGCAGCCGCGCTACCTGGTCGGCGACTCCGAGGGCGGCGGCGACCTGGCGCTCTACACGGCGCAGACGCTGCAGGAGTACCGCGACACGCGCGACGTCTACTACACCCATGTGCACCAGGACATCCGCGAATCGCTGGACCACATCCTCGTGAGCCAGGAGTTCTACGACAACAGCAAGAAGCGGCTGTGGATGTTCGACGGCCTGGTGATCAACAACGACCACCTGAACTTCGAGGACCACAAGGCGCTGGGCACGAACGACCACGGCATCATCCGCGCGGCGTTCAAGTACAGGCCGGTGACGGCGAAGTCGCCGGCCTGAAGCCTGTTGTGGCCTACAGCACGCCCTGCGCGATCATCGCGTCCGCCACCTTCTTGAAGCCGGCGATGTTGGCGCCGTCCACGTAGCTCACGCTGCCGTCCTTGCGCGTGCCATGGCGCACGCAGGCGGCGTGGATGCTGCGCATGATCTCCAGCAGGCGCGCGTCCACCTCTTCGCGCGGCCAGCCGATGCGCATGGCGTTCTGGCTCATCTCCAGGCCCGAGGTGGCCACGCCGCCCGCGTTGCTGGCCTTGCCCGGCGCGAACAGCACGCCGCGTTCCTCGAACACCTTGACCGCCTCCAGCGTGGACGGCATGTTGGCGCCCTCGGCCACGCACAGCACGCCGTTGTCGGCCAGGCGGCGCGCGTCGTCGCCGCTGATCTCGTTCTGCGTGGCGCAGGGCAGGGCCACGTCGACCTTCACGCCCCAGGGCGTGGCGCTGGCCGTGAAGCGGCCACCGGTGCGTTTGGCGTAGTCGGCCACGCGGCCGTACAAATGGTTCTTCACTTCCATGAGCTCGGCCAACTTCTCGGTGGTGAAACCGTCCTCGTCGACCACGGTGCCGCTGGAGTCCGACACCGTCACCACCTTGGCGCCCAGCGCCATGGCTTTCTCGATGGCGTACTGCGCCACGTTGCCCGCGCCCGAGACCGACACGCGCAGGCCGTCCAGCGACTTGCCCTGGTGCGCCAGCATCTCCTGCGCGAAGTACACGGTGCCGTAGCCCGTGGCCTCGGGCCGGATCAGCGAGCCGCCGAAGGCCAGGCCCTTGCCCGTGAACACGCAGTCGGCGCGGTTGGTGAGCTTCTTGACCATGCCGGCGATGAAGCCGACTTCGCGACCGCCCACGCCGATGTCACCGGCCGGCACGTCGGTGTCTGCGCCCACGTGGCGGAACAGCTCGCTCGCGAAGGCCTGGCAGAAGCGCATGACCTCGGCCGGGCTCTTGCCCTTGGGATCGAAGTCCGAGCCGCCCTTGCCGCCCCCCATGGGCAGCGTGGTCAGCGCGTTCTTGAGCGTCTGCTCGAAGGCCAGGAACTTCAGGATCGACAGGTTCACCGAGGGGTGGAAGCGCAGGCCGCCCTTGTAGGGGCCGATGGCCAGGCTGTGCTGGATGCGGTAGCCGCGGTTGACCTGGATCTGGCCGTGGTCGTCCTGCCAGGACACGCGGAACACCACGGTGCGCTCGGGCTCCACCAGCCGCTCCAGCAGGCTCTGCTCGGCATAGCGCGGATGCTCGGCGATGAAGGGCCACAGGCTTTCCATGACCTCGGTGACGGCCTGGATGTACTCGGGCTGGCCCGGGTTGCGCTGGGCGACATGGGCCATGAAGGCGTGGCAATCGGCGTACGGCATGGATGGTGCGCAGAAAGTGGCAAAAAAAGGGCGCCATTCTCGTGCACGAATGCACCAATACCGGATTGACCATGCCATTCGTGCCTGGATTTGGTGCTTTGCTGGTCGGCCAACGTCCTGTGTTGGTGCATGGCTGCGCTCACAGATCCAGCCGCAGCACCGGGCTGCGCGCGCCCGAACAGCAGACCATCATGGTCTGGTTGCCGGCGCGCTCGGCCTCGCTGAGCACGCTGTCGCGGTGTTCGGGCAGGCCGTCCAGCACGCGGGTCTCGCAGGCACCGCAGATGCCCTGCATGCAGGAATAGGGGGCGTCGACGCCGTGGGCCAGCAGCGTGTCCAGGATGGTGGCGCCGGGCGCCACCGGCAGCCGCCGGCCCGAACGCGCGAGTTCCACCACGAAGCCGCCGTCCAATGCCGGCGCCTGCTGCGCGGCAAAGCGTTCCAGGTGCACGCGCTCGGCCGGCAGCGCGGCCGTGGCGGCCTCGAAGGCTTGCAGCATCGCCTGCGGTCCGCAGCAGTAGAAGTGCGCGCCGGCCGGCGCGGCCTGCACGGTGCGCGCAAGGTCCATGCGGCCGCTGGCGGCGTCGCTGAAGTACAGATGCACCTGCGCGCCCAGCGCCTGCAGTTCGTCGGCGAACGCGGCGCCCGCGCGCGTCCTGCTGCCGTAGTGCAGCTCCCAGGGCCGGCCCAGCTGCGCCAGCCGGGCCTGCATCGCGCGCAGCGGCGTGATGCCGATGCCGCCCGCGATCAGCACGCTGTGGCCAGCGGCCTCGTGCAGCGGGAAGTGGTTGCGCGGCGGGCCGATGCGCAGCAGCGCGCCCACGTGCAGGCGCTCGTGCACGCAGCGCGAGCCGCCGCGGCCGCCGGCATCCAGTGCCACGGCCACCACGTAGCGCTGGCGCTCGGTCTGCACATTGGTCAGCGAGTAGCTGCGTACCAGCCCGCCTGGCAGGTGCAGGTCGATGTGGGCGCCGGCCTCGAACGGCGGCAGCGCCGCGCCGTCGGGCCGGCGCAGCTCGTAGGCGTGCACGTGCTGCGCCTCGCGGCGCACGGCCTCCACGCGGACCGCGATCGTCTGCATCAGCCCAGCCCGCCCAGGCACACGTACTTCACGACCAGGTACTCGTCGATGCCGTGGCGTGCACCCTCGCGGCCAAAGCCCGACTGCTTGATGCCGCCGAACGGCGCCACGGCCGTGGAGATCAGCCCGCTGTTGACGCCCACTATGCCCACCTCCAGCGCCTCGATGCAGCGCCAGATGCGCGCGTGGTCGCGGCTGTAGACGTAGGCGCCCAGGCCGAACTCCAGGCTGTTGGCGGCGGCGATGGCCTCGTGCTCGTGGGCGAAGCGGAACAGCGGCGCAACTGGGCCGAAGGTCTCCTCGCGGGCGAGCAGCATGCGCGCGTCGGCGTCCGCCAGCACGGTGGGGCTGTAGTAGGTGCCGCCCAGCGCGTGGCGCTCGCCGCCGGCCAGCACGCGGGCGCCGTGGGCGCGCGCATCGGCCACATGGCGTTCGACCTTGGCCAGCGCATCGGCGTCGATCAGCGGGCCGATCTGCGCGCCCGGTGCGGTGCCGGGGCCGACCTGCAGGGCAGAGGCCGCGCGCGCCAGCCGCGCCGCGAAGTCGTCGTAGACACGCTCGTGCACGTAGATGCGGTTGGCCGCGATGCAGGCCTGGCCGGCGTTGCGGAACTTGGCGGTCAGCAGGCCCTCGACGGCGGCGTCCAGGTCGGCGTCCTCGAACACGATGAAGGGCGCGTTGCCGCCGAGTTCCAGCGAGAGCTTCTTGAGCGTGGGGGCCGACTGGCGCATCAGCAGCCGGCCCACCTCGGTCGAGCCCGTGAAGCTGATCTTGCGCACGCGCGGGCTCGCGGTCAGCGCGCCGCCGATGGCCACCGGGTCGCCGGTCACCACGTTGAGCACGCCGGGCGGGATGCCCGCGCGCAGCGCCAGCTCCATGAGCGCCAGCGCGCAGAGCGGCGTCTGCTCGGCCGGCTTGAGCACCAGGGTGCAGCCGGCCGCCAGCGCCGCCGCGGCCTTGCGCGTGACCATGGCGTAGGGAAAGTTCCAGGGCGTGATGGCCGCGCAGACGCCCACCGGCTCCTTGAGCGCGAGGATGCGCCGGTCGCCGGCCGGGCCCGGGATCACGTCGCCGTAGGTGCGGCGCGCCTCCTCGGCGTACCAGGCGATGAAGGAGGCGGCGTAGCCGACCTCGGCGCGCGCGTCGGCCAGCGGCTTGCCCTGCTCTGCCGTCAGCAGCCGGGCCAGGTCCTCGGTGTGCTGCAGCACCAGTGCGTGCCAGCGGTGCAGCAGCGCACCACGCGCGCCGGCGTCCAGCCGCTTCCAGGCCGGCAGGGCCTGCTCGGCGGCGGTGATGGCGCGCTCTGTTTCGGCCACGCCCATCTGCGGCACGCGGGCCAGCAGTGCGCCGGTGGCGGGGTCGTGCACGGCGAAGTGCTGGCCGTCGTCGGCACCGCACCAGGTGTCACCGATGCGGGCCTGCTGGCGCAGCAGCTGCGGGTCGTTCAGGACGAGGGACGGGGGCATGCGGTTCACTCCAGTTCAATGCGGAATTTCTTGATCAGCGCGTCCCAGCGCGCGTGGTCGTTGCGCAGCAGCCGTGCGAAGTCGGCCGGCGTGGTGCCGGTCGGCTCGATCTCCAGCTCGCGCAGCTTGGCAGCGATGTCCGGTTGGCCGAGCACGCTGCGCGCATCGGTGGCGATCTTCTGCACGATGGCGCCCGGTGTGCCCTTGGGCAGGAACAGTCCGTACCAGCCGACCAGGTCGTAGCCGGCCAGGCCGGCTTCGGCCAGCGTCGGCACCTCGGGCAGCGAGGCCAGCCGGTGCGGGCCGGTCACGGCGAGGATGCGCAGCGAGCGGTCCTTGTGCCGCGCGGCGGCCGTGGCCGACGAGACGAAGCCCGTGGTCACGCGGCCCGAGATCAGGTCGATCAGCATCGGGCCTTCGCCGCGGTAGGGCACATGGGGCAGGTCCACGCCGGCGCTGGCCTTGAGCAGCTCGCCGAAGATGTGGCCGGTGGAGCCGGTGCCGAAGGAGCCGTAGCTCGGTGGCGTGGTGCCGGTCTTCAGGCCCGCGAGCAGCGCATTGACCGAGGTGTAGGGGCTGCCGTTGCCGACGGCCAGGCCCATGGGCTGGGTGCCGAGCTGGGTCACGGGTGCCAGGTCGCTGAACGGGTCGTAGGGCAGCTTGCGGTACAGGCTTGCGTTCTGGATGAAGCCCGTCAGGTGCAGCAGCACGGTGTGGCCGTCGGGCTCGGCGCGCATCACGAGCTGGGTGGCGATGATGCCGTTGGCGCCGGTGCGGTTGTCGACCACGACGGGCTGGCCCCACAGGCGGGAGAGCTTCTCGGCGATGGGGCGGACCATGGCGTCGGCCGAACCGCCGGCCGGGTAGGGCACGACGATGGTGACGGGCTTGGTCGGCCAGGTGGCGGCCGGAGCGGCGTGCGCGCAGGCGGCCGCGCAGAGTGCGGCACAAAGTACGGTGCTGAGCAGGCCGCGTCTGGAATAGGAAGTCATGGTGGTCGTGGGGCGATGTGGTTCAGTGCGCCTCGGCCTGGGCCAGGCGCGCGAGGATGCGGCGGGTGGCCAGCGGCGCCTGGTCGACGGCGATGTCGAACATCGGTGCGTCCGGGCCGTCGGTGCAGGCGTTGCGCCACTGGTCTTCCATGAGCACCTTGTCCTCGTTCAGCGTGACGGCGAAGGCGTCGGCCAGCTGCTCGGTGATGGCCGCGTCCTGCTGCGCGAAGTCGCGGTACATGGTGGAGAACTTGAAGTGCGACCCTTGCGTCTGCGGCGTGCAGGGGCCGACCACGCGGATGCGGCGCACCAGGGCCGGGTCGGTGTTGCCGACCGGCTCGGAGGTGATGTCCAGCCGGATGTTGGCGCCGGGCCAGAAGTGGATGGTCTGGGTGCGCTTGACCTGGTCCCAGCCGAACAGGCGGCGGAACACCGGCGGCGCGTCGATGCGCTCCCAGGCCCGCCGCACCACCACGGTGTCGCCGCGCACCGTGGTCTCGGGCCGGGTCTCGGCCACCAGCGGCGTGCCCACGGTCTGGCGGTGCACGTAGGAGACGTGCGAGAGGTCCAGCACGTTCTCCAGGTTGTAGGTGTAGGGCGCGGCCACGTGCATGGCGTCCGAGCGGCGGCCCACGTAGGCCGGGTCGCTGCAGATCTCGGCGTAGTCGGGCACCAGGGCCGCGTCGGCCAGCGCCTGGTCGCCCATCCAGATCCACAGGAAGCCGTCGCGCTCGACCAGCGCGAAGGCACGCACGCAGGCCTTGGGCGGGATGCGCTCCTGGTTCGGGATGCGCACGCAGGCGCCGCTGCCGTCGAACTCCAGGCCGTGGTAGCCGCATTGCACGTGGTCGCCGACCAGGCGGCCCAGGTGCAGCGCCACGCGGCGGTGGCTGCAGCGGTCTTCGATGGCGGCGGCGCTGCCGTCCTGGCGCCGGAACAGCAGCACCGGCGTGTCGAGCAGGGTGCGCGGGAACAGCGCGCCAGGCAGCAGTTCGTGCGCCATGGCGGCCACGTACCAGCAGTTGCGGGGAATCATCGGGCGTCTCCGTCGTGGGGGTCCGGAAACTGTAGGATTCGCAGCCGCTGCGGCGCTTCACATATGTGAAAAGTGGGGCCGGGTTCACCCGCATGCACGGACACTGACCACCATGGACGAGAAGACGCCTGCCACGATCAAGTCGGCCCGCCGCGTGCTGGAGGTGCTGGAGCTGTTCGCCGAACGCCGCGGCCCGGCAACGGTCTCCGCGGTGGCGGAAGCGCTGGACTACCCGCTGTCCAGCACCTCGGTGCTGCTGCGCAGCCTGGAGCGGCTGGGCTACCTGCAGCAGGACATGGCCACGCGCGAGTTCCGCCCGACCCTGCGCGTGATGCTGCTGGGCACCTGGATGCACGACGACCTGTTCGGCCAGGGCAGCCTGTTGTCCAGCATGAACACGCTGCGGCTGCGCACGGGGCAGACCGTGATGGTCGGGCTGCGCCAGGGCGTGCACGTGCGCTTCATCCTGTCGCTGCCCAGTCTGCGCGCCAACGGGCTCAAGTTTCCGGTCGGCGTCATGCGGCCGGTCTGCCAGTCCTCGGTCGGCAAGATGCTGCTGACGCGCGAGGCCGACCGCGACGTGCAGCGCATCGCGCGCGCCGCCAACGCGCAGGCCGAGCCCGCGCACCGGGTGGATGTGCCGGCGCTGCTGGACGAGGTGCGCCGCAGCCGGCTCCAGGGCTGGGCCGAGACGCGCGACTATCCGCGCACCGGTTTCGCGACGCTGGCTGTGCTGCTGCCCGAGCTGCCGGGCCAGCCGCCGATGGCGGTGACGCTGGGCATGCGGCTGGAGACCCTGCAGGCGCGCGCCGATGCCTTGCGCCAGGCGCTGCAGGAGGCCGCGCAGCGCCTGAATGCGTGAACGCCACAGCCCTTGAAATGCCGCCAAGCGCCATCACCTCGTTTGGTCTAAAGTCGCGCCTTCCTTTTCGGAGATTCCGATGTACCAAATCGCCCGCACCCTCGCATCCACCCACCCCTGAGCCGTGCGCGCGCGGCTCGCCCTTGTGTTCAGGGCCGGCCGCTTTCCTTTTCATGCGGGCCGGCTCTCCAGCAGTGAGCTTTCACCATGTCCCGCAAAACACCGATCCAGAACGTCCGCAACATCGGCATCAGTGCCCACATCGATGCCGGCAAGACCACGACCACCGAGCGCATCCTGTTCTACACAGGCGTGAACCACAAGCTCGGCGAGGTGCATGACGGCGCCGCCACCATGGACTGGATGGAGCAGGAGCAGGAACGCGGCATCACCATCACCTCGGCCGCCACCACCGCCTTCTGGAAGGGCATGGCCGGCACGCAGGCCGAGCACCGCATCAACATCATCGACACGCCCGGCCACGTGGACTTCACGATCGAGGTCGAGCGCAGCATGCGCGTGCTCGACGGCGCCGTGATGGTCTACGACGCCGTGGGCGGCGTGCAGCCGCAGAGCGAGACCGTCTGGCGCCAGGCCAACAAGTACAAGGTGCCGCGCCTGGCCTTCGTGAACAAGATGGACCGCGTGGGCGCGGACTTCTTCCGCGTGCAGCGGCAGATCGCCGAGCGCCTGAAGGGCAACGCCGTGCCGATCCAGATTCCCGTGGGGGCGGAAGATCACTTCCAGGGCGTGGTCGACCTCGTCAAGATGAAGGCCATCGTCTGGGACGATGCGAGCCAGGGCGTGCGCTTCACCTACGCCGACATCCCGGCCGACCTGGTCGAGCTGGCCAACACCTGGCGCGAGAAGATGGTCGAGGCCGCGGCCGAGGCCAACGAGACGCTGCTCGACAAGTACCTGGGCGGCCAGGCCCTGACCGAGGAGGAGATCAAGGCCGCCCTGCGCCAGCGCACCATCGCCGGCGAGATCGTGCCCATGCTGGCTGGCAGCGCGTTCAAGAACAAGGGCGTGCAGGCCATGCTGGACGCGGTCGTCGACTACCTGCCTTCGCCGCTGGACATCCCGGCGATCGTGGGCCACGACGAGCACGACCATGAGAAGACCGTGGAACGCCATCCCTCGGATGCCGAGCCGTTCTCCGCGCTCGCCTTCAAGATCATGACCGACCCCTTCGTGGGCCAGTTGGTGTTCTTCCGCGTCTACTCGGGCACGGTGAAGTCGGGCGACTCTGTCTACAACACCGTCAAGGGCAAGCGCGAGCGCATCGGCCGCATCGTGCAGATGCACGCCAACGAGCGGCAGGAGATCGAGTCCGTCTATGCGGGCGACATCGCCGCGGCCGTGGGCCTGAAGGACGTGACCACGGGCGACACGCTGAGCGACCCGGCCAAGGTGGTGCTGCTGGAACGCATGGTGTTTCCCGAGCCCGTGATCTCGCAGGCCGTGGAGCCCAAGACCCAGGCCGACCAGGAGAAGATGGGCGTGGCGCTCTCGCGCCTGGCGCAGGAGGACCCGTCCTTCCGCGTGCGCACCGACGAGGAATCGGGCCAGACCATCATCTCGGGCATGGGCGAGCTGCACCTGGAGATCCTGGTCGACCGCATGCTGCGCGAGTTCGGCGTGTCGGCCAACGTGGGCAAGCCGCAGGTGGCCTACCGCGAGGCGATCCGCAAGACCGCCGAGGACGTGGAAGGCAAGTTCGTCAAGCAGTCCGGCGGCAAGGGCCAGTACGGGCACGTGGTGCTCAAGCTGGAACCGCAGCCGGAGGGCAAGGGCTTCGAGTTCGTGGACGCCATCAAGGGCGGCGTGGTGCCGCGCGAGTTCATCCCCGCGGTGAACAAGGGCGTGCAGGAAGCCCTCAAGTCCGGCGTGCTGGCGGGCTACCCGGTGGTGGACGTCAAGGTGACGCTGACCTTCGGCTCCTACCACGACGTGGACTCGAACGAGAACGCGTTCCGCATGGCCGGCAGCATGGCCTTCCGCGAGGGCATGCGCCGCGCCACGCCGGTGCTGCTGGAGCCCACGATGGCCGTGGAGGTGGAGACGCCCGAGGACTTCATGGGCAACGTGATGGGCGACCTGTCCTCGCGCCGCGGCATGGTGCAGGGCATGGAGGACATCCCGGGCGGCACCGGCAAGCTGGTGCGCGCCGAGGTGCCGCTGGCCGAGATGTTCGGCTACTCGACCACGCTGCGCTCGCTGACCCAGGGCCGTGCCACCTACAGCATGGAGTTCAAGCACTACGCGCAGGCGCCGCGCGAGGTGGCCGACAAGGTCGTCAGCGAGCGGCGCTGAACCTCCACAATCGGCGCATGCGAACGCCGCGCCTGCGCCCTTGGGGATGGTGGCTGGCCTGGGCCCTGCTGAGCCTGGCCGGCGGCCTGCTGCTTGCGCAGCAGGCGCTGCAGCGCGAGCAGGCCGCGTTCGAGACCGACGCGCGCATCGCCCACCGGCTGCTGAGCCAGCGCGTGGTCGCGCACGACGCGGTGCTGGCCATGCTGGCGCTCCTGCAGCCGGGCGACGCGGCGCCCGCCCGACTGCCGTCCGTGTACCCGCAGATCCTTGCCGTTCGCCGCAGCGATGCGCAGGCGCCCTGGACCGAGCCCGCGCTGCGCGAGGCCGAGGCGCGCTCGCGCACGGCCCGCCAGCCCGTGCTGGCCGACCTGGACGTGGCACAGGGCCGCTACCGCCTGGTGCTGGCGGCCGAGCCGGCCGCCTATGCGCTGCAGATCGGCGTGGCCGGCATGGTGCCCTGGGACGAATGGCCGATGGCGCGCGACAGCAGCCCGGTGGCGGTGGCATTGGTGCTGGGCGAGCAGCGCCTGCCCTTGCAGGCCGGTCGCGCGGTCGCGCATGGCTGGTCGTATGCGTTCAGCAAGCCGCTGGCCGCGCCCAGCCAGCCGTTCGCGCTGGTGGCCACGCGCACGGTGGGCTGGTCCGAACTGCCCTGGGGCCGGATGCTGGCGCTGTCGGCTGCCGTGGGCGCCGCGTTGGCCGCAGCGCGCTGGCTGCGCCGGCAGGCGGCCGCGCGGCGCCGGGCCGAGGCGCTGCTGCGGCTCGGGCAGGTCGGCCGGCTCAACGCGTTGGGCGAGCTGGCGGCCGGCATGGCGCACGAACTGAACCAGCCGCTCACGGCGCTGCTGGCCAACACGCAGGCCGCGCGCCGCCTGGTGGCCGAGGACCCGCCCGAGCTGGACACGGCGCGCGCGGCCATGGACCAGGCCGTGGCACAGGCCCGCCGCGCGTCCGAGGTCGTGGGCCGGCTGCGGCGTGCGGTCGAGCGGCCCGAACCGGGCGCGGCGGTGCAGGCGGTCGACTTGCTCGCGGCCGTGCGCAAGGCCCTGGATTTGCTGGAGCCCGAACTGCAGCGGCAGGGCGTGGTGCTGCAGCTGGACGGTGAGGCCGGCGGCTTGCAGGTGCAGGCCGACCCGGTCGCGCTGGAACAGATCGTGCACAACCTGCTGCTCAACGCCCTGCAGGCCTTGGAGCAGGTGCCGCTCGCGGAGCGCCGGCTGGCGCTGTCGCTCGCGCGCGAGCAGGCCGAGGGCGTGCTGGCCGTGCAGGACAGCGGGCCCGGCTTGGCGCCCGAGGTGCTGCCGCATGTGTTCGAGCCTTTCTTCAGCACGCGCCAGGGTGGCCTGGGCCTGGGGCTGAGTCTGTGCGAGAGCCTGGCCCAGGCCATGGGCGGCAGCCTCAGCGCGGCCAACGCGCGCTTGCGCGGCGGCGTGTTCCGGCTGCGCCTGCCGCTGGCCGAAGGGGCGGCGGCGTGAGCGCCGCCCGGCCGCCCGAAGGCGCTCGTTCCGCAGGCGAAGGTCGGCCCGTGCGCAGCACGCCGCTGGTCCATCTCATCGACGACGACGCGGCTGTGCGCGAGGCCCTGTCGCTCCTGATCGGCACCATCGGCCTGCGCGTGCAGGCCTGGGCCGATCCCGAAGACTTTCTCGCGCACTTCGAGCGCGCGGCCATCGGCGCCATCGTGCTCGACATGCGCATGCCCGGCACCAGCGGCCTGGCGGTGCTGCAACGCCTGGTGGCCGAGGGCGTGGACCAGCCCGTGATCATGCTGACCGGCCACGGCACGGTGGAGCTGTGCCGGCGCGCGTTCAAGTCCGGCGCGGCCGAATTCCTGGAGAAGCCGGTCGACGAAGACCTGCTGATCGAGGCGCTGCAGAACGCCGTGCGCCAGCACGTGCGCTCGCGCGAGCGCCTGCAGGCCGACCGCGCGGCGCGCGAGCGCTATGCCCAGCTGTCACCGCGCGAGCGCGAGGTGCTGGGCCTGATCGTCGAAGGGCTCACGAACAAGGAGATCGGCCGCGCGCTCGCGCTGTCGCCGCGCACGGTGGAGACGCACCGCGCCCACCTGTTCGACAAGCTCGAGGCCGAGTCGCTGGCGCTGCTGATCCGGCGCTACGCGGCGCTGGTCGAGGGCGAGGCCGCTGCGTAGTTCTACGGAGGTCCGGGCCGGCTGGGGGCGTAGCCGTGCGCATGGCGGCGCGGCGGCCGCATTCCTACAGTGGCGGCTCTTCCTTGGAGACCTCCTGCATGCACACCACCAGAACACTTTTCGCCGCCAGCCTGCTGGCCCTCGCCACCCAGGGCGCCTTCGCCCAGGCCGTGCGCGCCGAACGCAACATCTCGCTGGAGCTGGCCAACCAGGTCGCCGCGGCCGCCGTGGCGGCCTGCGCCGCCAACGGCCATGCCGTGGCCGCCACGGTGGTCGACCATGCGGGCGGCGTGCGCGCCGTGCAGCGCGCCGACAACGCCGGCCCGCACACGCTGGCCTCCAGCGAGCGCAAGGCCTTTACCTCGGCGTCGGCCAAGAGCCCCACCCAGGCCATGATGGAAGGCGCGCAGAAGAACCCCGGCGCGGCCAACCTGGTCTACCTGCCGGGCTTCCTGCTGCTGGGCGGCGGCGTGCCGATCAAGGTCGGCAACGAGACCATCGGCGCGGTCGGCGTCGGCGGCGCGCCGGGCGGGCATCTGGACGAGCAATGCGCCATGGCCGCCATCGCCAAGGTGCAGGACCTGTTGAAGTGAGGCGCTGGCTGGCGGCTGGCGCGCTGGCCATCTCGGCCGGTGCCCTGGCCCAGACCGCGCCCAGCGCCGCCGAGGCGGCGCGCTACACGGGTGTGCTGGCCGCGGCCCAGCGCGGCGACCTGGCCGCGCTCGAGCGGCTGGCGCCGGCCGATCTCCAGGCGCGCGACGGCCATGGCCGCACGGCCCTGCACGTGGCCACCTTCGCGCGCCAGCATGCGGCGATCCGCCGCCTGGCCGCGGCGGGTGCCGACCTGGATGCGCTGGAGAACGACCGCTACGACGCGGTCACCATCGCCGCCGTGGCCGATGACGAGGACACGCTGCGCCTGCTGCTGTCGCTGGGCGCCAGTGCCAGACAGGTGACGAGCCGCTACGACGGCACGGCGTTGATCGCGGCCGCGCACCTGGGCCATGCCGGCGTGGTGCGCCAGCTCATCGCGGCTGGCGCGCCGCTGGACCACGTCAACAACCTGCACTGGACGGCGGCCATCGAGGCCGTGGTGCTGGGCGACGGCGGGCCGCGCCACCAGGACACATTGGCCGCGTTGATCGCGGCCGGGGCCGACCTGCAGCGGGCCGACCGCCAGGGGCTCACCCCGCTCGCGCTGGCCCGGGCGCGCGGCTACGCCACGATGGTGTCGATGCTGGAGCGCGCCGGCGCGCGTTGAGCTTCAGGCCAGGGTCACGCGCGCGAACTTGCGCTTGCCGACCTGCACCACGTAGGTGCCGGCAGGCAGCTTGAGGCCCTTGTCGCTGACCACGCTGGAATCGACCCGCACGCCGCCGCCGTCGATCAGGCGGTTGCCTTCGCCGCTGGAGGCGGCCAGCCCGGCCGACTTCAGCAGCGCGGCGATGCCCAGCGGGGCGCCGCCTTCGGCCAGGGCCACCTGCACCTCGGCGATCTCGTCCGGCACGCCGCCCTTGCTGCGGTTGACGAAATCCTGCTCGGCCGCATCCGCCGCCTGGGCGCTGTGGAAGCGCGCCGTGATCTCCTTGGCCAGCGCGACCTTGGCGTCCTTGGGGTTGCGCCCGCCTTCCACCTCGGCCTTGAGCGCGGCGATCTCGGCCTCGCTCTTGAACGACAGCAGCGTGTACCAGCGCCACATCAGCACGTCGCTGATCGACAGCACCTTGGCGAACATGGTGTTGGGCGCTTCCGAGATGCCGATGTAGTTGTTCTTGCTCTTGGACATCTTCTCCACGCCGTCCAGCCCTTCGAGCAGCGGCATGGTCAGGATGCACTGCGGCTCCTGCCCATATTCCTGCTGCAGGTGGCGGCCCATGAGCAGGTTGAACTTCTGGTCGGTGCCGCCGAGCTCCAGGTCGCTCTTGAGCGCCACGGAATCGTAGCCCTGCATCAGCGGGTACAGGAACTCGTGCACGCTGATCGGCGTGCCGGCGTGGAAGCGGTCGTGGAAGTCGTTGCGCTCCATCATGCGCGCCACCGTGTACTTGGCGGCCAGCTGGATCAGCCCGCGCGTGCCCAGCGGGTCGCTCCATTCGCTGTTGTAGCGGATCTCGGTCTTGCTCGGGTCCAGCACCAGGCTGGCCTGCTGGTAGTAGGTCTGGGCGTTGGCTTCGATCTGCTCGCGCGTGAGCGGCGGGCGCGTGCTGTTGCGGCCCGAGGGGTCGCCGATGGTGGTGGTGAAGTCGCCGATCAGGAAGATCACCGTGTGGCCCAGGTCCTGCAGCTGGCGCATCTTGTTCAGCACCACGGTGTGGCCGATGTGGATGTCCGGCGCGGTCGGGTCCAGGCCCAGCTTGATGCGCAACGGCTGGCCGCTGGCCTCGGCCTTTTGCAGTTTCTTCACCCAGTCGGCCTGGGGGATGAGTTCATCGCAACCGCGCAGGGTCACCGCCAGGGCTTGTTGTACACGATCACTCAAC
The DNA here is from genome assembly GCF_001422445.1 of Pseudorhodoferax sp. Leaf274. Classification (GTDB taxonomy): domain Bacteria; phylum Pseudomonadota; class Gammaproteobacteria; order Burkholderiales; family Burkholderiaceae_C; genus Pseudorhodoferax. The sequence goes on along the minus strand of NZ_LMNA01000006.1, from coordinate 125,980 downwards.
TTTTCTGAGCCCGCGCGCGAATTGTCTACAGTCGTGTCCATTAGGGTTATCCATTTGTTGCGGGCGGGTGACGTCGCTATACTGCGCCCGGTTTTTAGCCGCAATTCTAGGTTGCGCTGTAAGACGAAAACCCGACTTCCTGCAATCCGCTTTGGCGGGTTCGCATCCGATTCTTCCTTCGTTCAGAGGACATGCATTTGAAAAACGGGCTGGCCACCGTTCTCGACTCCGTTGTGCCTTTGCTGCAGCGCCACCCCAAACGCCTGACCGCCTTGCTGGCTGCCGTGCTGCTGTGCGGCGGCGGCGGCGCCTTCGCCGTGGCCTCGCTCGGCCCGGACATGGCAGACGTGCCGGTGCGCCAGCTCACGCAGAGCGTCACGCCGCTGGCACTGGATGCGCAGATCGAGGCGCTGGACCTGCACCGCTTCAACCTCTACCGCACCGAGACCACGCGTTCCAGCGACACCGCGCGCTCGCTGCTGGACCGCCTGGGCATCGCCGACACGGCGGCCGTGGCCTACCTGAGCCGCGATGCGCGCGTGCGCCAGACCCTGCTGGGCCGCGCCGGCCGGCTGGTCACGGCCGAGGCGGCCGACGACCACAGCCTGCAGCGCCTGAGCATGCGCTGGATCGCCAGCGCCGATGCCACGGAGTTCCAGCGCCTCGTGGTCGAGCGCACGCCGCAGGGCTTCACATCGCGCACCGAGCGTGCGCCGCTCGCGGCCGGCAGCCAGCTGGCCAGCGGCGTGATCACCTCCTCGCTGTTCGCCGCGACCGACGACGCCGGCCTGCCCGAATCGGTGGCCTCGCAGATCGCCGAGATGTTCTCCGGCGACATCGACTTCCGCAGCGCGCTGCGCAAGGGCGACCGCTTCTCCGTGGTGTACGAGACACTGGAGGCCGACGGCGAGGTGCTGCGCGCCGGCCGCGTGCTCAGCGCCGAGTTCGAGAACAAGGGCAAGGTCTACCAGTCCATGTGGTTCCAGGAGCCCGGCCAGAAGGGCGGCTACTACGGCCTGGACGGCCAGAGCCTGCGCCGCGCCTTCCTGGCCTCGCCGATGGAGTTCTCGCGCGTGACCAGTGGCTTTGCCAACCGCTTCCACCCCATCCTGCAGAAGTGGCGTGCCCACCTGGGCGTGGACTACGCCGCGCCGATCGGCACCTCGGTGCGCACCGTGGGCGACGGCGTGGTCGAGTTCGCCGGCGTGCAGAACGGCTTCGGCAACGTCATCTATGTCAAGCACCGCAACGACATGGTGACGGTCTACGCCCACCTGTCGCGCATCCTCGTCAAGAAGGGCGAACGGGTGGAGCAGGGCGCGCAGATCGGCGCAGTCGGCATGACCGGCTGGACCACCGGTCCGCACCTGCACTTCGAATTCCGCGTCAACGGCGAGCACCAGGACCCCATGGTCATGGCCAAGCAGGCCGAAGCCGGCACCGTGTCGGCCGCGGCCAAGGCTGCGTTCGAACGCCAGGCTTCCGTCATGCGCCAGCAGCTGGCGACGGCCGGCGCGGTCCAGCAGGCCAGCGCGCAGTAAGCCTGGCGCCATGGCCATGGCCGAGCGCTTCATCGGCCTGATGTCCGGCACCTCGCTGGACGGCGTGGACGGCGTGCTGACCGAGGACGCCGGCCAGGGCCTGCGCGTGCTGGCCCATGTGGCCGCGCCGTTCGATGCCGCGCTGCGCGCCGAACTGCTGGCCCTGAACACCCCTGGCGACAACGAACTGCACCGCGCGGCCTTGGCCGCCAATGGCGTGGCCCTGGCCTATGCCGGCGTCGTCCGGCAGCTGCTGCAGCAGACCGGCCTGGCACCGGCCCAGGTGCGCGCCATCGGCGCCCATGGACAGACCGTGCGGCACCAGCCCCAGGCCTTCGATGGCGTGGGCTACACGGTGCAGCTGCTCAACCCCTCCTTGCTGGCCGAGCGCTGCGGCATCGCCGTCGTCGCCGACCTGCGCAGCCGCGACCTGGCCGCCGGCGGCCAGGGCGCGCCGCTGGTGCCGGCCTTCCACCAGGCGCAGTTCGGCCAGCCGGATGCCGTGCTCGCGGTGCTGAACCTGGGCGGCATTTCCAACCTCAGCGTGCTGCCGCCGCTGGGCCACGATGCAGCGGTGCTCGGCTTCGACTGCGGGCCCGGCAATGCGTTGCTCGACCTCTGGTGCCAGCGCCACCGCGGCCAGGCCTACGACGCCGATGGCGCCTGGGCCGCGAGCGGCCAGGTGCACGCCGGCCTGCTCGCCGCGCTGCGTGCCGAACCCTACTTCGCGTTGCCGCCCCCCAAGAGCACGGGGCGCGACCTGTTCCACGCGGACTGGCTGGCGGCGCGGCTGGCGCCGTTCCCGGGCCTGGCGCCGGCCGACGTGCAGGCCACGCTGGCAGCGTTGACGGCCGGCGTCTGCGCGGATGCCGTGCGCGTCTGCGCGCCCACGGCCGCGCGGCTCGCGGTGTGTGGCGGCGGTGCATTCAATGGCGACCTCATGCGCCGCCTGCAGGCGGACCTGCCGCAGCTGCAGGTGGTGTCGTCCCTGGCCCTGGGCCTGCCGCCGCAGCAGGTCGAGGCCGCGGCGTTCGCCTGGCTGGCCAGCCGCACGGTGCGCGGGCAGGCCGGCAGCCTGGCCAGCGTGACCGGCGCGCGCGGCGCGCGCGTGCTCGGCGCCGTCTATCCCGTGTGAATGGACACGCCGCGGCAGCGGTGTTTTCCTTGCTGCGACAAAGGCTTTCTTGTAACGGGAGAAAGCCGGCGGCATTTGGATGCGTCAACAGCCGGTGTCATCATGGAGCAACGTGCCGGCGCCTGGCCGGCTGTCTTTGCGAGAAAGATTTGGGATCGATGTCTTTGCTGGTGTTGGTGCTTGGTTTGTCGGGGATCGCGACCGCGGTGCTGATCTGGTACGTGCGGTGGCGCAGGGAGCGGCGCGCCGCCGAAGCTCTGCTGTGGCAGCAGCACCGGGAATGGCAGTCGACGCGCCAGCCTGAGCAGCACTGAGGCGATGGTGCGCCGCGCCTGCGCCGTCCGCCGAGGCCGCAGGTGGTGGCTGGCGCTGTGTCTTTGCGTATCAGCTGTATCCGCCGCCGTTGCCGCTCCGGCGTGGCCCGAACGCCTGAGCGCCGAACTGGAGCGCATCGACGCGGCGCCCGACGGCCCGCGCATCGGCGTGTATGTGCGTGCGCTGTCCAGCGGCGAGAGCCTGTCCTTCCGGGCCGATCAATCCTGGTACCTGGCCTCGACCGTGAAGGTGCCGGTTGCCATCGCGGTGCTGCGCGGCATCGCGCGTGGCGCCTACACGCTGGACACCCCGGTCACCTTGCGCGCCGACGACTACGTGGACGGTGCCGGCTCCACCAACAGCCATGCGGTGGGCACTGCGCTGCCGATCCGCACTCTGCTCGAGCAGATGATCATCCACAGCGACAACACGGCCAGCGACATGCTGATTGGGCTGGTCGGCCTGGAGCAGGTCAACGCCGTCGTGACCGAGGTGGCCCCGGCCGGCTTCGGCCCCATCACGCGGCTGGCCGAAGTGCGGCGCGCGACCTATGGCCAGCTGGCGCCGGCGGCGCAGCGGCTGGCCGGCCGCGAACTGCTGGTCCTGCGCCAGCAGCGCGATGACGGTGCCCGGCTGCAATACCTCGCGCGCATCGTGCAGGTGCCGGTCAGCGATTTCCGGCTGGCCACGCTGGGCGAGGCCTACGACGCCTACTACGCCACCGGCCTGAACGCCGGCCGTCTCGACGCCTACGGCGAACTGCTGGCGCAACTGGCCGATGGCCGGCTGTTGCCGCCCACGCAGACGCGGCACCTGCTCGGACTCATGGAGCGCGTGGTGACGGGGCCGCAGCGCATCCGCGCCGGCCTGCCGGCCGGCATGCGCTTCGCCCACAAGACCGGCACGCAGCGCGGCCGCTTCTGCGACGCCGGCATCGTGCAGCCGGCCGGCGGCGCCACGCGGGTGCTCGTGGTGGCCTGCACGCGCGGCGAGTTGTCGCTGGTGCGCGCCGAGCGCGCGCTGCGCGAGGTCGGCGCGGCGCTGTGCCGCTCCGGCGTGTTGACACAAGGAGTGCCCGATGCGCCGAGCTGTGCTGTCCGCCTGCCTGCTGCTGGCCGCGCTGGCGCCCCTTGACGGCGCACGCGCCGACGACTGGCGTGCGCGCCTGCGCGCCGAGATCGAACGCCTGGACCGCGACTCCCCCGGCAGCCTGGGCGTCTATGTGAAGCGGCTGCGCGATGGCAGCACGCTCGACTACGGCGCCGGGCAGTCCTGGTACCTGGGTTCCACGGCCAAGGTGCCGATCGCGGTGGCCGTGCTGCAGCAGGTCGACGCCGGCCGCCTCCAGCTGCAGACCGAGGTCGCCCTGCAGGAGACCGACAAGATCGACGGCTCCGGGCCGCTGGTCTGGAACAAGGTCGGCGCGTCGTACCGCATCGAGACGCTGCTCACGCGCATGCTGGGCGAGAGCGACAACACGGCCGCCAACATGCTGGTGCGCGTGGTCGGCGCGGACGTGCTCAACCGCAGCGCGGCCGACGCCTTCGGTGCGGGCCGCGTCGGCGAACTCACCGACTTCACGCAGGTGCGCCGTGAGGTCTACACCCGCCTGCACCCCGACGCCAGCCGGCTCACGCACCGGCAGTTGGTCGAGGTGGCCGCCGCCCCCATGCCGCAACGCGCCGAGGCCGTGCGCCGCGCATTGGACTTGCCGGCCGGCGCATTGCGCGCCGACATCGACACCGCCTACGCCGGCTACTACGCCGACGGCCACAACAGCGCCACGCTGGTCGGTTATGGCGCCATGCTCGAACGCCTGGTGCGCGGCGAGCTGCTGTCGCCGGCCAGCACCGAGCGCCTGTTCGAGGCCATGAAGTACGGCAAGCGTGGCGACTACCGGCTCGAGGCCGGCCTGCCCGCGCAGCGGCGCCTCATCCACAAGACCGGAACGCAGTTCGAGCGGGCCTGCCACATGGGTGTCGTCGAGCCGCAGGACAAGGGGGCGCATGCCGTGGTGTTGGCGGTCTGTGCGGCCGGCCTGGACGAGCAGCGCGCTGCAGGCCGGCTGTTCGAGCAGGTCGGGGCGGCCATCGGCCGCGCGCTGCCGCCGCCCTAGCAGCCGCTCGGCCACCCAGGCGCCGCGTTCATCGGACAGTGGCGCCGCATGCGGGCGTTTTGCGCGCCGGCAATGCAGCATCTCGCCTGCACATTCAGGAAGCGACGATCGGGCAGCGGTGGCGTTGGTTCTGCATGGCGGTCGGGATGCCGAAGGCTGGGGCCGGGCCTCGATCCCTGCCGGCCTCGACATCGCCGCGCTGCTGGCCACCGCCACCGCCGCCGACGTACTGGCGCCCGCTCCGGGCTTTCCTCTGCAAACCAAGAACTTCCAGCGCGCGCATGGATGGCAGGGGGGTGCATGTCCGGCATCGCGCGGAGCCGGAAAGCGGGACGAAAGAGCCTGCGGCTTGACGTCGCGACGTGCCCGGGTGCCGCGCGACGCCACCACACAAGAAGCAATGCGGGGGAGGTCTGTCTCGCGCGCGGCAACACCGTGCGCGCATTGTTCTTGGATCAATCAGGGAGCTTCGTGATGGAACAGTTATTTGCGTTTGCCATGGCCATTGCCGCATCGGCGGCACGGTCATCGGCTTTTCTGGCGGGGGTGGTGCGCAGGCATGGGCGCACTGCGCTCGTGCTGCTGGCAACGGCCGGCGCAGCCCAGTTGGCGTTGGCGCAGGCGCGCGAGATCGACCAGCGTTCGCGCTACACGGCGGCGATGGACCAGACGTTCACGCAGTACATCGGCTCGCGGATCCCGCACACCGCGTACAGCTTCGGCACGCAGGCTTCCGTGCCCTGGGCGGAGAACGGGTATGCGATCCGGAGCCTGGCGGATCTGCGGGCATCGTTCAATCCGTTGGAGGATTTCACGGGGGCGATCACCATCAACGGGGAACTGCAGGTCTACTCCGCTGCCTTCAACGCACCCGACCACCGGCTCGGCACCGACCGCCTGGGTCTGTGGGCGAATCTTCCCGGTGGTGCATGGACCGTCCGGGTCGGATCGCAACCCGATTCGCGGCTCGGTTGGCCGTTGAATGGCACGCCGATCGCGTGGAACCGCATTCCGGCCGCGCTGCTGCCCTATGCCGCCGAATGGCGCGTCGGCCAGTTCGTCGCGTTGCAGAATTTCGGGATCTACTACGTGGCCGAAATCCAGCCGGGCGTCAGCGTGCGGCTGGCGCCCTTGCAGGGCTCGCCGGCAACGGGTGAGTTTCTCTACAACCTCATCGCCTTCCTGCCCGTCGACTCGGCCACCAGCATTGCGCCCATCGACCGCAGTTCGACGGTGCTGCGCTTTTCGCCCGGCGCGCTGTCGCCAACGATCCGGGTGGGACACCGCGTGGCTGCGACGACGACCGACACCTTGGTGCGCAACGCGGCCGATGTGTTCGTGACCGCCATCGACCATGCGGCCGGCATCGTCCAGCTGAACCGTGCGTTGCCGCTGGATCCGATCGCCGCGGGGCGGCGCTTCGTGTTCTATCCGCGCATCACGGCCGGCCAGGTGTGGAGCAAGCGGCAATGGGACATCACGGCGCCCAGTGCGTTTCTGGCGGTCGAGTTCGACATCGTGCTGTTCGAGGGCCTGAGTCCTGCGTTCGAGTCCATGGGCATCAGCAACGCCGAAGGCTTCGCACGGGCCGATGCCAGCCATCCGGATGCCCCGTTCGGCGCCTGGCCGGCGCTGTGGGCGTACAGCGCCGACGATGGCGACCGCACCAAGTTGCGCGACACCTCCGAAATGGACTTCATGGAGCTATGGGTGAGCCCGAACTCCGGGATGAAGCTGTTCTCCACGGCGAATATCGGGGGTACGCCCGCCTGGAACCGCACCACGGGCGGCTATTCCTTGTCGGGCAACGGCCGCAACCTCGTCCCGGCGTCGATGGCTGGCGCGCACAAGGTGGCGGTGGTGTACACGGCCCAGAAGACCTACCACTACCTCGACGACGTGCTCATCCGCGTCGAGGCGTTCCGCTGGACCAGCGAGGCGCCGATCCAGATCGGCATGAACATGGCGATGGGGTCCATCCAGCGGGGGTTCGCCGCGAACCTGAATTTCCCGTTCCGGCCGGAGCATTTCCAGCGCGCGCACCTGGACATCAAGGGCGTGCGAATCTGGCATCGCGCGCGCTGACGCGCCTGCGCATGGCGGCCAGCCCGAGCAGGCCGCCGGCCCACAGTGCCAGGCTGGACGGTTCGGGCACGGTCCCCTGCGAGGCCGTGACGACCACGTTGTCCAGCCCGATGTAGTTTGCATGGAAGTCGGTGCCCGTGTAGCGGAACCCCAGCCGGCCCGTGAAGCTGCCCAGCACCGACAGATCCACCTCCTGGGTACGCCAGGCGCTCGTGGGGAGTGGTTCGGTCGTGAGGCTGGCCAGCAGCACGAAGTCGCCCGTCGTTCCTGCGCCATTGCCGACATCGGTGCTGTCGCCCCGCGTGCTCGCGTAGATCTCCAGCAGGTCGAAAAACGGAAACTCCGAGGGCCCGCGGTAGGCGAACGACAGCAGGCCGTCGGCACCTAGCTGCAGCACGGGCGTCAGCAGCCAGTTGCTGATCAGGCCGCCCTCGACCGTGTTGTTGTAGTTGGCCGCGATGTAGGCGTCCGGTGCACCGCCAGCGGCCGAAAAGACGATGGGATTGCCCTGGAACCAGCCTGTGACGCCGACCGGCGTGCTGTTGTTCTGCAGGGACCACCCTTGCGCCGCGAGTGCGCTCACGTCGTCGAAACCTTCGTTCAACACGGGTGCAGCTTGCGCTGCGCCGATGCTCAGGAAGAGTGCGCAAAGACCCATGGCGTGCTTGAACATCGTGGCTCCCATCGAGTTGCGGCGAAAGCAAGCAAATTTCGTGCGCCCCGTGAAGTCTTCGGCGCGCGAACCTGGTGCCTCTGGAACTCTCGCCGTGGCGGCACGGCGAGCGTGCGGCCCATTGTTGGTGATGGCCGGCCAATCCCTCCAAAGGCCTTGCGAGGCTTTGGGATCTACGCCCTTGGCAAGAGGGGTTTGCCCCAGGCCATTCTTCGTGCAAAATCGCACGACCGTTCGTTTTATTGCCAGAGCCATGCCCCGTCCATCTTCCGCTGCCCTGAAGGCCACGCCCGCGTCGGACAAGGTGCGCCTGCTGCCCAAAGGCCGCCAGACCAAGGCCGCCATCGTCGATGCCGCACTGAGCCTGGCCTCGCAGATGGGGCTGGAAGGCCTGTCCATCGGCGCTGTGGCCGAGCTCACGCAGATGAGCAAGTCCGGCGTGTTCGCGCACTTCGGATCGCGCGAGGAACTGCAGATTTCCGTCATCCGCGAGTACTACCAGCGCTTCGAGGACGAGGTCTTCTATCCCGCGCTGCAGGTCGAGCGCGGCCTGCCGCGGCTGCGCGCGCTGTTCGCCAACTGGATGCAGCGCGTGGCCGTGGAGATCCAGTCGGGCTGCATCTTCATCAGCGGCGCGGCCGAGTTCGACGACCGGCCCGGCCCGGTGCGCGATGCGCTGGTCGGCTCGGTCAAGTCATGGCTGGCCGCGCTGGACAAGGCCGTGGCCCTGGCCAAGCACGAAGGCGACCTGCGCGCCGATGCCGATGCGCGCCAGATCGCCTTCGAGATCCACGGCCTGATCCTGGCCCTGCACTACGAAGAGCGCTTCCTGCAGAACCCTGGCGCCATCCACCGCGCCGAAGCCGGCTTCCAGCACATCCTGGCGCGCTACGGCAATCCCTCTGCCGTGGCGCCCCAGGCCACGGCACCCAAGACCGCCGCGCGCAAGCGCGCATCCACCACCAACCGCCCTTCCCGCACCAAGGAGTAAGAACCATGCCCAGCTACCAACCCCCTCTGCGCGACATGCAGTTCCTGCTGCACGAAGTGCTGCGCGTCAGCGACGAATTCAAGGCCATGCCGCGCCACGCCGAGGTGGATGCCGACACCATGAACGCAGTGCTCGAAGAGGCCGGAAAATTCGCCGCCGAGGTGACCTTCCCGCTCAACATCGGCGGCGACACCGAGGGCTGCACGCTGGACCAGGCCACGCACGAGGTCGCCACGCCCAAGGGCTTCAAGGAGGCCTATGCCCAGTTCGTCCAGGGCGGCTGGCCGGCGCTGTCGTGCGACCCGGCCTACGGCGGCCAGGGCCTGCCGTACGTGCTGAACCAGTGCCTGTACGAGATGCTCAACAGCGCCAACCAGGCCTGGACCATGTACCCGGGCCTGTCGCATGGCGCCTACGAGGCGCTGGTCGCACACGGCACCGAAGAGCAGAAGAAGACCTACCTGCCCAAGCTCACGAGCGGCGAATGGACCGGCACCATGTGCCTGACCGAGCCGCACTGCGGCACCGACCTGGGCCTGCTGCGCACCAAGGCCGAGCCGCTGCCCGACGGCACGTACAAGCTCACCGGCAACAAGATCTTCATCTCGGCCGGCGAGCACGGCATGGCCGAGAACATCGTGCACCTGGTGCTGGCCCGCCTGCCCGACGCGCCCAAGGGCAGCAAGGGCATCAGCCTGTTCGTGGTGCCCAAGTTCCATGTGCTGGCCGACGGCACGCTGGGTGAACGCAACCCCATCTTCTGCACCGGCCTGGAGCACAAGATGGGCATCCACGGCAACGCGACGGCGCAGATCGCCATCGACGGCGCCATTGGCACCCTGGTGGGCGCGCCCCACAAGGGCCTGGCCGCCATGTTCGTGATGATGAATGCGGCCCGCCTGGGCGTGGGCAACCAGTCGCTGGGCCTGACCGAAGTGGCCTTTCAGAACGCGCTGGCCTATGCCAAGGACCGCATCCAGATGCGTTCGCTGTCCGGCCCCAAGGCCAAGGACAAGGAGGCCGATCCCATCATCGTGCACCCCGACGTGCGCAAGATGCTGCTGACCGCCAAGGCCTACGCCGAAGGCGGCCGCGCCCTGCAGATGTACTGCACGGTGCTGCTCGACAAGGCCCACCACCATCCGGACGAGAAGGTGCGCAAGAACGCCGACGAGCTCGTCGCACTGCTCACGCCCATCGTCAAGGCCTTCATCACCGACAACGGCCACACCGCCACCAACGCCTGCATGCAGGTCTTCGGCGGCCACGGCTTCATCAAGGAATGGGGCATGGAGCAGTTCGTGCGGGACAACCGCATCAACATGATCTACGAGGGCACGAACACCGTGCAGTCGCTGGACCTGCTGGGCCGCAAGGTGCTGGGCGACCAGGGCGCCGCGCTCAAGAAGTTCGGCAAGCTGGTGGGCGCGCTGGTCGAGGAGGAGGGCGTCAACGAGAAGATGGCCGAGTTCATCAACCCGATCGCGGTGCTGGGCGAGCAGCTCACCAAGTTCACGATGGAGATCGGCTTCAAGGGCCTGCAGAACCCGGACGAGGTCGGCGCCGCCGCGGTGGACTACCTGCGCGTGGCCGGCCACCTGGTGTTCGGCTATTTCTTCGCGCGCATGGCGCAGGCTTCACTGCGCGCCATCGCCGCCGCCGAGAAGGACGGCAAGCCGGCCGACCCGTTCTACACCGCCAAGCTGCAGACCGCGCGCTTCTACTTCGCCAAGCTGTTCCCCGAGACCGCCACGCTGATGCGCACCGCGCGCGCCGGCAGCCGCGTGCTCATGGACACCGACGCGGCGCTGGCATGAGGCTGCTGCCGCTCGCATTGCTGCTGTGCGGCCTGGCCGCGCACGCGCAGATGACGCCCGTGGGCCGCTGGCACAGCGTGGACGACAAGACCGGCGAGGCTAAGGCGCAGATGCAGATCGCCGAGCAGGGCGGCCAGCTCAGCGGCCGCATCGAGAAGCTGCTGCGCAAGGAGGTCGATCCGCAGGCGCGCTGCACCGAATGCACCGACGACCGCAAGGACCAGCCCCTGGTCGGCCTGGAGATCATCCGCGGCGCGAAGAAGGCCGAGGGCAAGGACGTGTGGGAAGGCGGCAGGATCCTCGACCCCGAGTCCGGCAAGGTCTACACGCTGCGGCTCACGCCCATCGAGGGCGGTGCCAAGCTCGAGGTGCGCGGCTCCATCGGCCCGTTCTGGCGCACCCAGACCTGGCTGCGCCAGCCCTGAACAAGGAAAGAACATGTCGAAATTCAGAATCAAGAAGGTCGCTGTGCTGGGCGCCGGCGTCATGGGCGCGCAGATCGCCGCGCACCTCGTCAACGTGCGCGTGCCGGTCGTCCTCTTCGACCTGCCCGCAAACGATGCCCCCACGCTCCCCGCTTCGCGAGGTTCGCTGCCCCCCGAGGGGGCCGGCGCCGCCTTGGGGCGGCCCGGCGGCGGCGCGGGCCCCAAGAGCGCCATCGCGCTCAAGGCCATCGAAGGCCTCAAGAAGCTCAAGCCCTCGCCGCTCGGCGTGGCCGACGAGGCCACGCTGATCCAGCCGGCCAACTACGAGGAACACCTGGGCCTGCTGGCCGGCTGCGACCTCGTGATCGAGGCGATTGCCGAGCGCATGGACTGGAAGCTGGACCTGTACGCCAGGATCGCGCCGCACCTGGCGGCGCACAGCATCGTGGCGTCCAACACCTCCGGCCTGTCGATCACCAAGATGGGCGAGGCCCTGCCGGCCGCCGTGGCGCCGCGCTTCTGTGGCATCCACTTCTTCAACCCGCCGCGCTACATGCAGCTGGTCGAGCTGATCCCCACGCCGGCCACCGACGCGCAGGTGCTCGACGACCTGGAGACCTTCGTCACGAGCACGCTGGGCAAGGGCGTGGTGCGCGCCAAGGACACGCCCAACTTCATCGCCAACCGCATCGGCGTGGCCGGCATGCTGGCCACGGTCAAGGAAGTGGAGAACCACGGCCTGACCTACGACGTGGTGGACGACCTCACCGGCAAGAAGCTGGGCCGCGCCTCCTCGGGCACCTTCCGCACGGCCGACGTGGTGGGCCTGGACACCATGGCCCATGTGGTGAAGACGCTGCAGGACACGCTCAGCGCCGAGACCGATCCCTTCTATGCCAGCTTCGCCACGCCGCCCGCGCTCAAGGCCTTGCTGGAGCTCGGCAACCTGGGCCAGAAGACCAAGGCCGGCTTCTACAAGAAGGTCGGCCGCGACGTGCTGCGCTTCGAGCCCGAGAGCCGCGACTACGTGCCGGCCGGCCGCAAGGCCGATGCCGTCTACGAGCGCATGCTGAAGAAGCCCGCCGCACAGCGCCTGCAGCTGCTGCGCGAAGCCGAGGGCGCCGAGGGCCGCTTCCTGTGGGCCATCCTGCGCAACAGCTTCCACTACGCGGCCGTGCACCTCGCGTCGATCGCCGACACCGCGCGCGACGTGGACTTCGCCATGCGCTGGGGCTTCGGCATGCGCCAGGGCCCGTTCGAGCTCTGGCAGGAGGCCGGCTGGCTGCAGGTGGCCCGATGGGTGCAGGAAGACATCGACGCCGGCCGCGCGCTGTCGGCCGCGCCGCTGCCGAAGTGGGTGTTCGAAGGTCCGGTGGCCGAGGCCGGCGGCGTGCACACCCCTGCGGGATCGTTCAACCCGACGACGGGCCGCTTCGAGCCGCTGCGCCGGCTGCCCGTGCACGCGCGCCAGCTGTTCCCCGAAGGCGTGCTGGGCGACGGAGCCCAGGGCTTCGCGAAGGCCGGCACCACGGTGCACGAGGATGCGTCGGTCCGCCTGTGGACGCTGGACGGCGAGGTGCTGATTGCCAGCATCAAGACCAAGATGCACGCCATCAGCCCCGAGGTGGCCGAAGGCCTGATGCAGGCCGTCGATCTGGCCGAGAAGGACTACCAGGGCCTGGTGGTCTGGTCCGGCGACGAGCCGTTCTCGGCCGGTGCCGACCTGCAGGCGATGCTGCCGGCCTTCATGGCCGTGGGCGTGGCCGCCATCGAGGATGCCGAGGGCTTCCTGCAGCAGACCATGCTGCGCCTGCGCTATGCCGGCGTGCCCGTGGTCTCGGCCATCCGCGGCCTGGCGCTGGGCGGCGGCTGCGAGCTGGCCATCCACAGCGCACGCCGCGTCGTGGCCATGGAGAGCTACATCGGCCTGGTCGAAGTCGGCGTGGGCCTGGTGCCGGGCGCCGGCGGCCTGACCTACATCGCGCGCCGCGCGGCCGAGAACGCGGCCACCTCGACCGACAAGGACCTGCTCAAGTTCGTCTCCGAAGGCTTCACGGCAGCGGCGATGGCCAAGGTCGGCACCAGCGCGCTGGAGAGCCGCAAGCTGGGCTACCTGCTCGATGCGGACATCGTCGTGCCGCACAAGGACGAGCTGCTCTACGTGGCGCTGGCCGAGGCCAAGGCCATGGCCAACGCCGGCTGGCGCCCGCCGCTCAAGCGCCAGTTCCCCGTGGCCGGCCGCAATGGCAAGGCCACCATCCTGGGGCAGCTCGTGAACATGCGCGACGGCGGCTTCATCAGCCAGCACGACTTCCACATTGCCGGCCTGATCGCCGGCGTGGTGACGGGCGGCGATGTCGACGCCGGCACGCTGGTCGATGAGGAGTACCTGATGGCGCTGGAGCGCCAGGCCTTCTGCGCGCTGATCGTGCACCCCAAGACGCAGGAGCGCATCCTGGGCCTGCTGAACACCGGCAAGCCCCTGCGCAATTGAGGCAACTGAAGGAAAAGAACATGAGCAAACAGGTTCAAGACGCCTACATCGTCGCCGCCACGCGCACGCCCATCGGCCGCTCGCACCGCGGCACCCTGCGCAACCTGCGGCCCGACGAGATGCTGGCCGCCGTGCTGCGCGCCGCCATGGCCCAGGTGCCAGGGCTCGATCCCAAGGCCGTGGAAGACGTGATCTGCGGCTGCGCCATCCCCGAAGCCCAGCAGGGCCTGAACGTGGCGCGCATCGGCGCCGTGCTGGCCGGCCTGCCGCACAGCGTGGGCGGCATCACGGTCAACCGCTTCTGCGCCTCCGGGCTGTCGGCCGTGCAGATGGCAGCCGACCGCATCCGCGTGGGCGAGGCCGACGTGATGATCGCGGCCGGCACCGAGAGCATGAGCATGGTGCCCATGATGGGGAACTCGCCCTCGCTCTCGCCGGTCATCTTCGCCGACACCGACAAGCTGGACGACTACGGCATTGCCTACGGCATGGGCCTGACGGCCGAGAAGGTCGCGCAGCAGTGGAAAGTCTCGCGCGCCGCGCAGGACGCCTTCGCGGTGGAATCGCACCAGCGCGCGCTGAAGGCCCAGCAGGCCGGCGAGTTCGCGGCCGAGATCACGCCCATCGAGGCCACCGACCGCACGGCCGACCTGGCAGGGGGCAAGACCATCGAGACGCGCAGGACCCTGTCGCTCGACGAAGGCCCGCGCCCGGACACCAGCGCCGAAGGCCTGGCCAGGCTGCGCCCGGTGTTCGCCGCGCGCGGTTCGGTCACGGCCGGCAACAGCTCGCAGACCTCGGACGGCGCCGGCGCGCTGATCCTCGTGAGCGAACGCGCCGCCAAGCAGTTCGACCTCAAGCCGCTCGCGCGCTTTGTCGGCTATGCGAGCCGGGGCGTGCCGCCGCACCTCATGGGCATCGGCCCGATCGAGGCCATCCCGGCCGCGCTGCGCAACGCGGGCCTGCGGCTGGACGACATCGACTGGATCGAGCTGAACGAGGCGTTTGCCGCGCAGTCGTTGGCCGTGATCGGCACGCTGGGCCTGGACCCGGCCAAGGTCAACCCGATGGGCGGCGCCATCGCGCTGGGCCACCCGCTGGGCGCCACGGGCGCTATCCGGTCTGCGACAGTCGTGCATGCGCTGCGCCGCAAGAATCTGAAGTACGGCATGGTCACGATGTGCGTGGGCATGGGCCAGGGCGCTGCCGGCATCTTCGAGAGAATCTGAGGGACATGAGCGAACACTTCTTCGACCAGGCCGTGGCCTTGCAGCCGGACGGCGACAACGCCTTCAGCGGTGCAGCGCACCCGGCCTGGGCCAACATGGTCGGGCCGTTCGGCGGCATCACGGCGGCCAGCGCACTGAACGGCGTGCTGTCGCATCCCCACCTGCTGGGCGCGCCCATCGCGCTGACCGTCAACTACGCTGCCGCGCTGGGGCCGGGTGGCTACCGGCTCGCTGCCGTGCCAGTCCGCACCAACCGCTCGACCCAGCACTGGACCATGGCCATGACCCAGCCCGGTGCCGACGGTGCCGAGGCCACGGTGCTCACCGCCACGGCGGTGACGGCCGCGCGCCGCGCCACCTGGAGCCAGAGCGACGCGCCCATGCCGGCCGCGCCGCGGCCAGGCGAGGCCGAGCGGCTGCAGTCGTTCGGCGTGGAATGGCTCGAGCGCTACGACATGCGCTCCGTGCGCGGCGCGCTGCCGCGCACCTGGGACGGCAGCGGCGAGGACAGCCTCACGCAACTGTGGGTGCGCGACGAGCCCGGCCGGCCGCTGGACTTCCTGTCCGTGGCTTCGCTGGCCGACGTGTTCTACCCCCGCGTCTGGCTGCGCCGTGCCACGCGCGTGCCGGCCGGCACCGTGTCGATCACCACCTATTTCCACGCCGATGCGGCCATGCTCGCGCGCAGCGGCACGGGCTACGTGTTCGGCCAGGCCCGGGCCCAGGCGTTCAGCAACGGCTTCTTCGACCAGGCCGTCCAGCTCTGGAACGAGGCCGGAGAACTGCTGGCCACTTCCCATCAAATCGTCTACTACAAGGAGTGAGCGCCATGAGCGAAGACATCCTGGTCCACGCGGAGGCCGGCGTCACCACCATCACCTTCAACCGCGTCGACAAGAAGAATTCCCTGACGGCCGCGATGTACGCCACGCTGGCCGATGCGCTGGCCGCGGCCGATGCCGACCCCGCGCAGCGCGCGGTGGTGCTGCAGGGGCACGAGACCATCTTCAGTGCCGGCAACGACATCGGCGATTTCCTGAACGCGCCGCCGTCCGGCGAGAACGCGCCCGTCTTCCGCTTCCTGCACGGCATCGCCGGGTTCTCCAAGCCGCTGCTGGCCGCCGTCTGCGGCCCGGCCGTGGGCGTGGGCACGACCATGCTGTTCCACTGCGACCTGGTCGTGGCGGGCGACAACGCGGCCTTCTCCATGCCCTTCGTGAACCTGGGCCTGGTGCCCGAGGCGGCCTCCAGCCTGCTGGTGCCGCGCATGATGGGCTACCACCGCGCGGCCGAGGCGCTGCTGCTGGGCGAACCCTTCATGGCCGAGGCCGCGCAGGAGGTGGGGCTGGTCAACCGCGTGGTGCCGCCGTCCGAGGCCAACCGGCTGGCCCAGGCCATGGCCGCCAAGCTGGCGGCCAAGCCGCTGGCCTCGCTCGTGGCGACCAAGCGCCTGCTCAAGCAGGACCATGCCGACCAGGTGCACGCGCGCATGGACGAGGAGGGCGCGCTGTTCCGCCGCATGCTGTCCGAGCCGGCCGCGCGCGAGGCCTTCGGCGCCTTCATGGAGCGGCGCAAGCCCGACTTCTCCAAGCTCTGATCAGGCGCTGTACAGCGCCCGGCGCCGCCACTGCGCGCGCCGGCGCATCGCGATGCCCGCCACGGCGCCGCAGCCCGCCAGGTTGATCAGCGTGATCAGCAGGAAGGGCAGGTCGCGCACCACCAGCACGCCATAGGCAATGGCCGTGATGTGCGAGAGCACCCAGGACCACCACGTCAGCAGCGACAGCGAGCGGGCGCCGTCCTGGCAGCGCCAGACCGTCACGATCTGCGGCACATAGGTGAACACGCGCACGGCATTGGTCAGCAGGTAAGCCCAGGCGATCACGGCGAGCGGGCCGTCCGGCATGCCCATGGACCAGGGCGACGTCATCGGCGATGGGCTGGCCGCGCGGCCAGGGGGCACAGGTGCATGGCGGAGTCTCCGGCGCCGGACGGTGGCGCGTGTGCACCGACTCTAGGAAGCCGCGGCAGCGGCGGGAATGCCGTCAGTGCGGCAGCCCATCGCGTGTTTGCGCGAGGGGCAGTTCCAGCCGCCAGCAGCAGCCACGCGGGCGCGGCACCTGCTGCAGCCGGCCACCCAGGCGCGCCGCGCGTGCGTGCATGTTGACCAGGCCGTGGCCCGCGCCGCCGGGTGCCGCCATGCCCACGCCGTCGTCGGCCACCTCCAGCTGCAGCAGGCCGCCGCGCCATGCCAGCGTGACCTCCACCGCGCGCGCTTGCGCATGCTTGAGCACGTTGGTCAGCGCCTCCTGGGCGATGCGCAGCACCTGCAAGGTGCTGTGCGGCGGCAGGACCAGGGTCTCCTCCGGCAGCTCCTGCCGCCAGCGCGTCGCCAGGCCAGCTTCGCGCAGCCGGGCGTCCCAGCGGAAGCGGAAGTCGGTCCAGGCGGCCGTGAAGTCGCCGTCGTCCGAGCCCAGCGCATCCAGCGCCACGCGCATCTCGTCGATGGCCGCGCGCAGCACACCGCTCATCTGCGGCGCATCGAGGGCGCCGCGCTCGGCCCGCAGCAGCGAGGTGAACAGCTGCGCGCCCAGGCCGTCGTGCAGGTCCTGCATGATGCGCTGGCGCTCGTCGGTGGCCGCCTGCTCGCGCTGCAGCGCGGCGATGCGCGCATAGCTCGCGGCAATCTCGCCTTCGCGCTGCGCCACGCGCGCCTCCAGCGTGCGGTGCGAATCCTCCAGCGCGCGCAGGTTGCGCACATAGCGCAGCGTGATCAGCCCGCCCATGGTCAGCAGCAGCAGGTTGGCGCCGTAGTGCAGCAGGAAGAAGCGGTGCGCGCTCCATTGCGGCAGCAGCGCCCGGAACCAGGGCGACTGCCAGGCCACCAGGTAGTCGTGCACGCCCGACAGCAGCGTCAGCACGAAGACCAGCGCGATCAGCGCGCGCTCGGCCGAAGGGCGGCGCCACGCCGCCAGCACGGCCACCAGGGCACCCATCACGCCGATCGGGATCAGGCCGGCCACCCACCAGCGCGCCACCCATTGCTCCGCGCCGATGCTGGCCCCGCCGAACACGTACACCAGCGGGCCCAGCGCCCACCAGCCCAGCAGCGCGCGCACCAGCCAGCGCGGCTGCCAGCGCGCCAGGTGCAGCGCGAACACGGCCAGCAGGACGATGAAGCCGCCGTTGCTGGCGTGGTAGAGCAGCCGCCAGATCGGCCAGGCCCAGACCGGCAGCATGTCGAACACGAAGGTCGTGGTGCGCAGCGCCCAGACCACGCCCACCAGCCCGGCGATGCCGTACACCTGCTCCTGCGGCCGGCGCAGCCAGATGTACAGCGAGAACAGCCCGGCCACCAGCGACACCACGACGGTGATGACCGGCACCGTGCGCACGAAGAACAGCCGCAGGTCGAACTGCTCCTGCAGCGCGCTCTGCGGGCCCAGCACCAGGCGCGGCAGCATGGCGGCGGCAGGTGCCTGCGAGGCCGCCACACGCAGCTGCAGCCGGTTGGCGCCGTTGTGCAGCAGGCTGGGCGGCAGCGCGAGCAGGTGCGGGCGCTCCCAGCGCACGCGGGTGTGCTCGGTGGTCTCGGGCACGGCGCCGATCAGCTGGCCGTTGAGCCAGACGCGGCCGCCGCCGTAGAAGTAGGGCAGGTACAGCATCCACGCGTCCTGCTGCAGATGCTCGGCAGCGTCGGCCGGAAGCGTGAAGACCAGCTGGTACCAGGCCACCGGCGTCTGCTGCGCATCGGGCAGCGCCACGGTCTGCCAGCGCGGATCGCCCGGGTCTGGCGGCTCGGCATCGTCGGCGCGCAGCAGCTCGGCCTGCCCGGGCTCCAGCGTCTGTGCCTGCGCCACGCCGGCCACCAGCCAGGCGGCCAGCAGCAGCGCGCTACAGCAGACCCAGCTGCGAAGCTTCATACACCGCTTCGCCGCGCGAGTGCACGGCGAGCTTGCGGTAGATCTTCTTCACGTGCGCGACCACCGTGTGCGGCGAGATCTCCAGCAGCTCGCCGATGGTCTCGAAGCTCAGGCCCTTGGCCACCATGCGCAGCAGCTCGGTCTCGCGCGTGGTGAGCGGTGAGCTGCTTTCCATGGGCTGCGGGCGCGAGGCCGTGCCGGCCGGTGCGCCGGCACGCAGCCGCGACAGGATGCGCCGCGCGATGCCCGGGCTGATCGGAGCGCCGCCGCCATGCAGCTCATGCACCGCGGTCGCGATGCGTTCGGGCGCGGCATCCTTGAGCAGATAGCCGGCCGCGCCGGCCTCGATGGCGGCCACCACGTGGGCGTCGTCGCCGAACATGGTGACGACCAGCACGTCGCAGTCGGGATGGCGCTGCTGCGCATGCGCGATGACCTCGATGCCGCTGATGTCGGGCAGGCCCAGGTCGACCAGCAGCACATCGGGCCGCTGCTGGTCCAGCACGGCCTTGGCGGCCTGGCCGTTGGACACGGCGCCGAGCAGGGCGAGCCCGGCATCGCCGAGCACGGCATCGGCAAAGCGCCGCATGAACTCGGGCTCGTCCTCGACGATCAGCACCTCAATGGCCATGCATTCCTCCAGGGGGCGGGGCCATTCTGCCAGCCGCTTGCGGCGCCGCCATCGCGTGGAGGCGGGATGGCGCATGGCGGCCCGGCGCGCTAAGGTGGCAGCCATGACCGATGCCGCCCAGCTGATCGCCCGCGCCCGTTCCATGCTCCGGCGCAAGACCCTGTACTGGGCCGGCAGTGGCGGTGTGGACCCGCGCGCACCCGATTGCACGACGCCGCTGGAAGTGGGCCGCCAGTGGCCCGGCCTGCCGGCCAGCCAGCGGGCCGAACTGGCTCCGCTGGCCCAGGCGGCCGGGCTGGACCTGAACGACCCGACCCTGGTGTTGCCCGCCTGCGACTGCTCGGGCTTCGTGTGCTGGGCGCTGGGCATCCCGCGCCGCACGGCCGCGGGCGAATGGATCAACACCGACAGCATCTGGGCCGACGCCAAGGGCGCGCAGCGCGGCTTCCTGCTGCGCGCGCAGGCTGCGGCGGGCGACCTCGTGGTGTATCCGAAGCCGGCCGATGCGAAGTACGGCCACGTCGGCATCGTGACAGAGGTCGATGGCGCGGGCCGTGCCACGCGCGTGCTGCACTGCTCGGCCCTGAATTTCGCGCTGGCGCCTGCGGGCGATGCCATCCGCGAGACGGCGCCTGCCGTGTTCGCGCAGCAGGCCGCCTCGGTCTACTGCCAGCCGAAGACGTCGCTGGCGGCCATGGTCTCCGGCAGGATGTAGACGACGCTGCGCCCCTGGCCCAGCAGCGGCGCGACCTGCTGCTCGTAGAACGCCACGGGCACCACCACGCAGCCCAGCGAGATCTTGTTGTCGGCCGGCGTGGCCGAGCGCAGGCGTTCTGCACGGCGTTCATGTGCCGGGCCGGGCCGCAGCCGGTGGATCGCCAGCGCGGCGCCGTAATCGATCCACACCACCGGCTCGCCCTGCAGGTTGCGGCCGGGCTGGGCTGCGTAGCGGCCTGCCGGCGTGGTGCGTTCGTGGAAGGCCAGCGTGGACAGGTCGCGCTGGTTCAGGCCCGGGGCGCCGCTGTCGCCGGGCGCGGCACCCAGCAGCGCCGGCGATGCCGCGCGCAATTGCCCATCTGCGCCGAACAGGTAGAGCATCGCGGCCTTCTTGTCGACGAGCGCAAACGGCAGGCCGGCGTTGTCGCCCGACTGCAGGACCCACTCGGAAACATGCTTCGCATCGGCCGAGAACGGTGCCGGCGCGGCATGCGCGGCCGGGGCCAGGAAGGTGGCCGAAGCGAGGGCGATGGTGCAGCGCAGCAGGAAGGTTTGCATCGCGCCGCATGCTAGCGGCGTAGGCGCAGGCCCACAAGGGCGTGCGCGATGGTCCTACAGCGATGCGGCGACGGGCGGCAGCATGGCGGCGATCAGCGCAGGCTCGCGGCGTGGCGCGCGACCGGGTCGTACAGCCCCGCGAACACCTGTTGCAGCGGCAACACCTCGGGCAGCACGTAGACGATGCCGCGGGCGGCCTGGAACACTGGCCACAGTTCCTGCTCGAAAAAGGCCACGGGCATGTTGATGCAGCCGTACGAAATGCGGTTGTCCTCCACGCTGGGCGAGGCCAGGCGCTCGAGTCGGCGCTCGCGCGGGTCGGTGGCGCGCACGCGGTGCATGGAGACGGCGGCGGCGTAGTCCACCCACACCACATCCTCTGGCGTGGTGTTGCGCCCGGGCTGGGCCACGAAGCGGCCGGCCGGCGTGGTGCGTTCCTCGGGCAGCACGGCGTGGATGGGCTTGCCGCCCACACCGTCGACGGTGAGGTCGCCGGGGGCGGAGCCCAGCAGCACGGGGGTGGCGGCGCGCAGGGTGCCGTCGGGGCGGAACAGGAAGACCTTGGCGTTGCGCTTGTCCAGGACCACGAAATGCAGCCCCTGGTTGTCGCCGGAATCGGTCGCCCAATCTGCGACGCGCCGCACGGCCTCGGAAGCTTCCTTGCCGCGCAGGTCGGCCAGGCGCGGTGCCTGCAACGCCTCAGGCGCGGCGCGCGTGAGTACGGCCGAAGACGGGAATGGTGGGGAGATGGCCGCCGCAGCAGACTGGCGGTGGCCGGCCGGTGGCAGCACCAGCGCCAGCACGGCGCACCCCAGCAGCAGGCCGTATTTCAGGCCTGCCAGCGCGTCCTCGCGCTGTGGGGAGCGATCGGCTGGCACGGTGCGCAGGGGTCACGCCGCTCAATTGCGGTCGGCTTGCGGCGGCAATTGCGGCTGGGCGTTCATGTCCGGCGTGGCCTGCATCGGCGCCGGCATGGCCTGCGGCATCTGCGTGGTCGCGTTGTTCATGTTGCTGTTGTTGTTGGGCGTGCCGTCGACCGAGCCCATCTGGGCCTGCTGCGGCGTCTGGTAGGTTCCGCCACTGGTCTGGGCATAGGCCAGGCCGATGGCGCCGACCAGCGAGGCTGCGGCGACGAGAGAGGTCAGGGCGGTGGATGCTTTCATGGCTTGCTCCTGTTGCGTGGTTGGAAGGCCGACGGGGCGCCGGCTGTGGTCCAGCTTAGGGGCGGGGCAGGGCTGCAGAGTCGGTCCTGCGCGGGCCCGGGCGTAGGACAGCGCGGCCTGCGCGGAGTCGCCTGCGCGCCATGCGCCTGCCGGCCGCCTTGTAGGACGCCCGGCGTCCCGCCACGGTTTTTGCGGGCTGCCCGGTGGCCTTTGCGCACAATGGCCTGCTGCTTCGGAGTTGCCCATGCCCGTTTCCGCTTACGACCTGGCCGTGTGCATCGGCCGCTTCCAGCCCTTCCACCTGGGCCACCGCGCCGTGCTGCAGCAGGCCCTGGCGCAGGCGCGCCGCTGCCTGGTGCTGCTGGGCTCGGCGCACCAGGCGCGCACGCCGGCCCAGCCCTGGACCTGGCAGGAGCGCGCCGAGATGCTGCGCCAGGCCCTGCCCGAGGAATTGCGCGAGCGCGTGGACGTGCAGCCGCTGCGCGACCACCACGACGAGCAACGCTGGGCCGACAGCGTGCGCGCACAGGCCGCCGCGGCGCTGCCCGAGGGCGGCCGGGTGCTGCTGGCGGGGCACTTCAAGGACGCCAGCAGCGCCTGGGTGCGCGACTTCCCGGCCTGGAAGCTGTGGGCCGTGCCAGGCTTCGGTGCCTACGACGCGCGCACCGTGCGCGATGCGCTGCTCGGCGCCGGCCCCGCGGGCGCGCAGGCCGCGCTGCTGCGCATGGCGCCGCTGCTGCACGCCAACACGCAGGAGTTCCTGCGCGACTGGCTCGACCAGGGCCACCTGCCGGGCCTGTGCGCCGAATGGCAGGCTTTGGCGCGCGGGCGCGCCGAGTGGGCCGGCTCACCGTATCCGCCGGTGTTCGTCACGGTGGACGCGGTGATCCGCTGCCAGGGCCGCGTGCTGCTGATCCGGCGCGGCCAGGCGCCCGGCCTGGGCCTGCTGGCCGTGCCGGGCGGTTTCCTGGAGCAGCGCGACACGGTCTACCAATCGGCGGTGCGTGAGCTGGAGGAAGAAACCGGCCTGGCGATGCTGGAGCCCGCGCTGCGCCAGTGCCTGAAGGCCGTCACGGTGTTCGACCGGCCCGACCGCAGCCAGCGCGGCCGCGTCGTCACGCACGCGCACTACTTCGACCTGGGCGAGCGCGCGCTGCCCGCGGTGCAGGCCGGCGACGATGCGCGCGATGCGCAGTGGGTGCCGATCGCGCAACTCGCCGAACTGGAGGAGCAGTTCCACGACGACCACTTCCAGATGCTGGAGCACTTCCTGGGCCTGTCGCGGCCCTGAGCTCAGGCGGTCGGGCGCGTCTCGAAGCCGGGCGGCAATACGCCGGTGTCGCTGGCCGGCGTGGCCTGCACACCGTCGACGCGCGCGGCCGGCGGGCCGCGCCGGCACCAGGCCAGCAGTGCGTCCAGCACCTCGGGCGCGGCCTGCACCAGGGCCTCGACGCTGCCATCGTGCCGGTTGCGCACCCAGCCGCGCACGCCGAGGTGGCGGGCCTGCTCCGCCATGCTGGCGCGGTAGTACACGCCTTGCACGCGCCCGCCGATCGACAGGTGCAGCGTGCGCTCGGGAGCATCTCCGGCGTCGCCGGCGGTGCGGACCTGCTCGGGGTGGCCCGGCGCGGCGCTCATGCTGCCACCTGCTGCGCGGTTTGCCACGCCCGCGCGATCTCGGCGTCGGCATCGGCCGCCGGGGCGGCCTGCGCGCGCGGCTGCAGCCGCGTCTCGATCAGCGACAGGTGCACGTGCATGGCCTTCATGGCGCGGGCGGCGTCGCCGGCGGCCAGGGCCTGCACGATGTCGTCGTGCTCCTCGCAGGCGCAGGACGACGACGCGGCCGGCTCGAAGAAGGCCACCAGCATGGCCGTGCGGCTGACCAGTTCCTGCAGCGCGCGCAGCACGAAGGGGCTGTCGGCGAAGCTGGCCAGCAGCAGGTGGAATTCGCCGCTGAGCTGGATCGAGCGCGCGCGGTCCTGCGCGTGCAGGGCCGCATGCTCGAGCGCGCCGTGCGCCTGCAGCGCGGCCAGCTGCGCGGCCGACAGCCGGCCCGCGAGCCGGCCGGCGAGGCCGCCCTCGACGATGCGGCGCGCCTCGTAGATCTCGCGCGCCTGCACCAGCGTGGGGTTGGAGACGAAGCAGCCCCGGTTGGGGACCAGGTCGAGCAGCCGCTCGTGGCCGAGCCGGTGCAGCACCTTGCGCACGCGCTCGCGCGAGACGCCGAAGATCTGCGCCAGCCGGGTCTCGATCAACTGCGTGCCGGGCGCCAGGCGGCCGGCCAGCAGCGTTTGCGCCAAGGTCGCGTGGATGGCCTGTTCCTGGGGGTGCATCCAGCGAATGTAGCGCAGCCGATCAGCGGCTTTCGGCCGCCGGCGCGTGCGCGATCCAGTGCCGCGCGATCTGCTCGCGCGTGGCGATCCAGGCGCCCGGTTGCGCGCGCAGATGGGCCAGGATCTGCGCCAGCGCCTTCATGCGCGCGGGCCGGCCGATCATGCGCAGGTGCAGGCCGATGGACAGCATGCGCGGCGCGCGCACGCCTTCCTGCGCCAGCCAGTCGAAGGCGTCGCAGCAGTACTCGGCGAACTGGCCGGCCGTGGCGAAGCGCTGCGTGTGCTGGAACTGCATGTCGTTGGTGTCGAAGGCATAGGGCAGCACCAGGTGGCGGCGGCCGGCCGCGGGCACGAAGTAGGGCAGGTCGTCGTTGTAGGCGTCGCTGTCGTAGAGAAAGCCGCGTTCGGCCAGCAGCACGCGCGTGGCCGGGGTGCAGGCCGAGCGCGTGTGCCAGCCCACCGGGCGCTTGCCGCACACGGCTTCGAAGGTGCGGATGCAGGCGTCCATGTCGGCCGCCTCGCGCCCGGGCGCCATGCCGGCATGGCTCTCCCAGCGCCAGCCGTGGGCCGACAGCTCGTGGCCGCGCGCCACCGCGTCCTGCGCCAGCCAGGGGCTGCGCTCCACGGCGCGGCCGCAGGCGCTGACCGTCATGGGCGCGTCGAAGCGCGCGAAGGTGTCGGCGATGCGCCACCACGCCGCGCGCGTGCCGTACTCGAAGTGGCTGTCGATGCAGGGGTCCCAGCCGGTGCGCGGGTCGATCACCTCGTACACCGACTCGTTGCGCGCATCGCCATCGGCGACCGAGAACTCCGCGCCCTCCTCGAAGTTCAGCACGAAGGACACCGCCACGCGCGCCTGGTTCGGCCAAGCCACGGCCGGGGGGCGGTTGGCGTAGCCGATGAAGTCGCGCGGGCTCACTGCTCGGCCTTGATGTTGCGGTCCTTCACCACCTTGGCCCAGCGCGTGAACTCGGCGTTGAGGTAGTCGCTGGACTCCTTGAGCGTCATGCTGGCCACCTCGCCGCCGGTGCCCTCCACGCGCGCGCGGAAGTCGGGCGCCTGGGCCATGGCACGCAGCGCGGCGTTGACCTTCTCCAGGATGGGGGCGGGCGTCTTCGCCGGGGCCAGCAGCATGTACCAGGACACGAAGTCGTAGCCGGGCAGGCCGCTCTCGGCCACGGTGGGCACGTCGGGCAGCTGCGGCGAGCGCCTGGCGCTGGTGATGGCCACGCCGTTGAGCTTGCCGCTCTTCACGAGGGGCAGCGAGGACGTGATGATGTCCACCGACAGCGCCACGCGGTCCGCCATCACGTCCTGCAGCGCCGGCGCTGCGCCCTTGTAGGGCACGTGCAGCATGTGGGCGCCCGACATGGATTCGAGCAGCGCCGCGCCCACATGGCTGGTGGTGCCGACGCCCGAGGAGGCGTACTGCAGCTCGCCGGGCCTGGCCTTGGCCATGGCGACCAGGTCCTGCATGCTCTTGCCCTTGAGGGCCGGGCCGGTCACGACCACGCTGGGCACCACGGCCACGACGCCCACGGGCACCAGGTCGGCGCGCGTGTCGTAGGGCAGCTTGCTGTACATGAAAGGGTTGACGGCGTGGCCGATGGTCACCATCAGGAAGGTGCTGCCGTCGGCCGGCGCCTTGGCCGCCACATCGGTGCCGATCACGCCGCCGGCACCGGCGCGGTTGTCGATCACCACGGTCTGCTTGCCGCCCCAGGCCTCGGCCAGCTTCTGGCCCACCAGGCGCGCGTACACGTCGGCCGCGCCACCGGGCGGGAACGGCACGACGATCTTGACCGGGCGGTCGGGGTAGGCGGCGGCCTCCTGCGCCCAGGCACAGGGCAGGGGCGCCAATGCGGTGCACAGGGTGGCCAGGGCGGCCAGCACATGCCGGCGGGGGGAACGGTGCAGCAGGTCCATGCGGATCTCCAGCGAGGGCGTGGGACATGGCGCGCCACCGTTGGCGCACCGGCTTTGTGCACTTTTCGATAAAAATTGTGCACATTTCGCTGGCGAGCACATTCCGTGCCGCACGCCGCCGACACGCCTTGACCGGGCTTTCCGACAAACGGCCCACGCCCGGCGCTGCAGCATGCAGTTCCATGTCCTCCGCCGTCGTCACCGCCGTCCTCACCGCAGATTCCGCCGTGCCCGCGGGCCTGGTCTACGTGCACGATGGACTGCCCGGCATCACGCGCCGGCGCAGCGGCAAGGGCTTCAGCTACCAGCGGCCCGACGGCGCGCGCCTGGCCGATGCGGCGCACCTGCAGCGCATCCGGGCGCTGGCGATCCCGCCGGCCTATACGCAGGTCTGGATCTGCACGCGCGCCAACGGGCACCTGCAGGCCACGGGCCGCGACGCACGCGGCCGCAAGCAGTACCGCTACCACGCCGACTGGCATCTCGCGCAGGACGCGGGCAAGTACGCGCGGCTGCAGGCGTTCGCCCAGGTGCTGCCGCGCATCCGCGCTGCCGTGCGGCGCGACCTCGCCTTGGCGGGCCCGCTGCAGCGCGACTGCGTGCTGGCGGCCGTGGTGCGGCTGCTGGACACCACGCTCGCGCGCGTGGGCAACGATGTCTACGCGCGCGAGAACGGCTCGTACGGCCTGACCACGCTGCGCGCCCGCCATGCCCAGGTGCGCGGCAGCGCCGTACGGCTGCGCTTCAAGGGCAAGAGCGGCGTGGAGCATGCGGTGGCGCTGGACGATGCGCGTGTGGCCCGCGTGGTGCGCCGCTGCCAGGAGTTGCCGGGCCAGGAGCTGTTCCAGTACCTGGACGATGCGGGCGAGCGGCACCTCATCGATTCCGATGGCGTGAACGCCTACCTGCGCGCCGCCAGCGGCGGCGACTTCACGGCCAAGGATTTCCGCACCTGGCATGCCAGCGTGCACGCACTGGCGCTGGCGCGCAGCCGGCCCTGTGCGCCCGAAGCATCGCAGGCAGCGCGGCGCATGGCCGCCAAGGCCCTGCTGGCCGAGGTGGCGGCCAAGCTCGGCAACACCGTGGCGGTGTGCCGCAAGGCCTATGTGCACCCCGCCGTGCTGGCGCTGTTGCTGCAGGAGGCGCCGCCGCCGGCCTGCCTGGAGACCGCGCCGCGCCGCAAGGCCGGGCTCAGCGCGGCCGAATGCCGCTTCCTGGGCTTTCTGGAGTCTGCGGCCTAGCTGTCACCTGCACATGGCGCGCGAAGTTGCGCAGCACACGTGCGGCGGCGGGCGTGTCGACGACGCCGGCTGCCAGCGCGGCCGGGTCGTGCCCCTCGTCGCGCAGCTCCGGCGCCAGCCGCTCGACATAGGCGCGCATGGCCGGGGCGCTGAACTCGGGGTGGAACTGCACCCCCCAGGCCGCCGGCCCCACGCGGAATGCCTGGTTGGGCTCGAAGGCGTTGCCCGCCAGTTGCACGGCCCCGTCGGGCAGCGCGTGCACGGACTGCCGGTGCACGACCTGGGCCGCGAACACGGGCGGCAGGTCGCCGAACACCGGATCCGCACCCGCCGCCGGCTGCAGCTGCACGGCCACCGAGCCCACCTCGATGCCGCCCGCGTGGTAGCCGACTTCCCCGCCCAGGCAATGTGCCAGCAGCTGGTGCCCGTAGCAGATGCCCAGCACCGGCAGGCCGGCCTGCACGGCTCCGCGCAGCCAGGCGGCGGCCGTCTCGCTCCAGGGCTCGCGGTCGGTCACCATGGCGTGCGAACCGGTGATGACCACGCCGGCCAGCGTCTGCGGCGCGGGCAGCGTGTCGCGCCGGGCGTCGGCCACGTGGATGTCGAGCCCGGGCGTGCCCAGGCCGGCACGGATCCAGTCGTCGAAATCGCCGAGCGTCCGGGCCAGTGCAGGAAAGGTGGCGCCGGCCTTGAGGATCAGCAGAGGGGAGGTCATGGGCAGGAGATGGCGGCTTGGGCGCCGCGGGCAAGCCCGCAACTGTACGGCCTCAGCCGTGCAGCAGCGGCAGCCCGGGCAGGCGGACGGCCTGGCCGGGGAACAGCGTGCGCGCCACGCGTTCCGTGTCCAGGCCGAAGCACTCGGCCGCCGTGGCCGCGAACAGCGCATCCAGGCCGAGCGTGGGCCGCAGGTCGCGGCCTTCGTACAGGTCTGCGGGCGCCAGGCCCGGCCAATCAGCAAGCACGCGGCCGCCGCGCACGGCACCGCCCAGCAGCAGCGCGGCGCTGGCCGTGCCATGGTCCGTGCCGCCGGTGCCGTTGGCGGCGGCGGTGCGGCCGAACTCGGTCGCCACCAGCACCACGGTGTGCTGCCAGGCCGGGCCCATGCCGTCGCGCAGTGCGGCCACCAGGGTGTCCAGCGCGCGCAGCTGCGTGGCCATGCGCCCGGCCTGGCCTTGGTGGGTGTCCCAGCCGTCGGTCTCCAGCATC
This sequence comes from Pseudorhodoferax sp. Leaf274, assembly GCF_001422445.1. Taxonomy (GTDB): domain Bacteria; phylum Pseudomonadota; class Gammaproteobacteria; order Burkholderiales; family Burkholderiaceae_C; genus Pseudorhodoferax. The sequence goes on along the minus strand of NZ_LMNA01000006.1, from coordinate 97,461 downwards.
GCGATGCGCGGCCCGTCGGCGCGGGCCAGGAAGCCGGCGGCCAGCCGTCCCAGCGCGGCGGCGTCCCGGCGCGCGCGCCCGCCGGCCATGTCCGTCGCCGCCGCCATGCCGCGCGCGTCCATGGCGGTGGACCACAGCGCGTGCAGCTGCGCGTCGTCCGCGTAGAGCTGCGCCACGCGCGTGAGCAGGTCGTCCTTCGGCGGCGGCAGGCCGGACGGGGCGTACGAGGCCACGGCGTGCGGGCCGCGCAAGGCCGGCGGCACCATGGGCGCGAGGGCCACGGCCTCCTGGCCGTGCCGGGGCAGCAGGCCCAGCAGCCGGTTCAGCCACCCGTCGCGCAACTGGTATGGCGCGCTGCCGCCCGTCTCCAGCACGTTCTGGCCATCGAAATGCGAACGCGCGCGGTAGGGCGATGCGACGGCGTGCGCGCACAGCGCCTGGCCTTCTGCGTACAGCCGCCCGATGTCCTGCAGCGCCGGATGCAGCGCAAAGCTGCCGTCCAGCCGGATGGCCTCGGCCGGGTCGATGGCCAGCGCGCCGCGCAGGCGTGCGTAGCCCGGGTCGGCGCAGGGCACCACGGTGTGCAGGCCGTCGGCGGCGCCGCGCTGCAGCACGAACACCAGGCGGCGTGGGGTGTCGGCCTGGGCCAGCAGCAGCCGTGGGGCGGCCAGCCAGGCGGTGGCGGCCAGGGCGCCGTGGCGCAGCAAGGCGCGGCGGGTGTGCATCGGAGTTGCTTCGCCTGCGGTGCGGTCGCCGTCAGGCGTGCGGGTGGCGTTCATGGGGTTCACCTGCGGAGGAAATCGGGGGAGACCAGCAGCAGCGCGAGCGCCGAGGCCGGGCTTTCGGCGCGCGCCAGGGCGGCGCGCGTGGCGGGCCCCAGCGTGCCGGGCAGCACCTGCGGCGCCAGGGCGCGGGCGTCCAGCGTCGCGGCGCTGCGCGCGGCCAGGCGCTGGGCCAGCTCCACGCGGCGCACCAGCGCATCGGGCGCCGCCCAGGTGGCGGCGGTGTCGTCCCAGCCGGCCGGCGCGCCGGGCCGCCAGACCGGCTGGCCCAGGCTGTCGAGCAGGGCGGCGGCAGGCGTGCCGGACAGGTCCTGGCGGTCCAGCGCCCGCAGCGCCGAGACCAGCCATTCCCAAGGCGTCTTGAACTTGAGCGGCTGCGCGGCCCAGGCTTCGGGCGAAGCGATGAGCACGCGGTACACGGCGGGCAGGTCGCCACCGCTGCGCAGGAAGGCGTGTGCAAGCCGTTCGACGAGCGGGGCGGGCGGCGCGTCGCCCGCGAAATGCCGCGCCAGCTTGGTGGCCAGGTGCTGCGCCGTGGCCGGCGCGCCGGACAGGTCGCGCAGGATGGCCGTGCCCTGGGCCAGGCCATCGTCCGCGTAGGTGCGGCCGAGCACCTGGCGCGCGCCGGGCTCGTGCAGCGCCGCATCGAAGCGAAAGCCCGCCTGCGCACCGTCCTGGCCCGGCCGCAGCCCGGCCACGGTCCAGCCCGTCAGCGCCAGCGCGAGTTCGCCCACGTCCTGCTGCGTGTAGCCGCTGCGCACGCCCAGCGTGTGCAGCTCCAGGATCTCGCGCGCCAGGTTCTCGTTGAGGCCGCGCCGTGCGGTGCCGGCCCTCGCGTTGGCGCGCAGCGCCACGGCGCTGCCCGGGCCGGCCGACTGCGCCTGGTTCAGGTAGAGCAGCATGGCGGGGTGGCGTTCGGCGGCGAGCAGCAGGTCCTCGAAGCGCCCCAGCACGTGGGGCCGGATGGCCTCGGCCTCGAAGTTGCCGGCCAGGCCCGTGATGGCGGCTTCGCCGACCGACAGCGCGAAGTGGTTGGACCAGAAATGCACGAGGCGTTCGGTGAACGGCTCGGGGCTGGCCAGCGCGGTCTGCAGGCGCGCGTGGACGGCCGCGTCGTAGAAGCCGCGCAGCACGCGGCGTTGGGCCGTGGCCGCGTCGCGCCGCTGTTCGGGGTCGGGCAGGCGCTGCGCGGCCTGCAGCGCCTGCACGGCGGCGAGCAGCTCCGCCTGGCCGGGCTGCGCAGCCCAGGCCGGCGCGTCGGGCACGGGCCGGGCCAGGGCCGCCAGCAGCGCCTCATGCGGGTCGGCCGACAGGCTGTCGCCAGGGCGAGCGCCCAGGCCGAAGCGGTTCAGCGCGGTGGCGGTGTCGGTGGCTTCCATGCGGTTTCAACGTCGCGGGGCGCGCAGCGTACGACCTCTGTTCGGTGAACAAGTGTCACCAGATGTGCGGCCTACACTGCGGCGATGCAGATCTACAAGGTGGGCGGCGCGGTCCGCGACGCGCTGATGGGCTTGCCCGTGAACGACCGCGACTGGGTGGTGGTGGGCGCGTCGCCGCAGCAGATGCTGGACGCCGGCTACCTGCCCGTGGGCAAGGACTTCCCGGTGTTCCTGCATCCCCAGACGCGCGAGGAATACGCGCTGGCGCGCACCGAGCGCAAGACCGCACGCGGCTACCACGGCTTTGCCTTCCACGCCGCGCCCGACGTGACGCTGGAGCAGGACCTGGCGCGCCGCGACCTGACCGTCAACGCCATGGCCCAGCCGGCCGACGCGCACGGCGTGGACTGCCTGGTCGACCCCTTCGGCGGCGCGGCCGATGTGCAGGGGCGCGTGCTGCGCCATGTCTCCGATGCGTTCCGCGAAGACCCGGTGCGCATCCTGCGGCTGGCGCGCTTCGCGGCGCGCTTTGCCGACTTCACGGTGGCGCCGGCCACCGAACTGCTCATGCGCGGGATGGTCGAGGACGGCGAGGTCGACGCGCTGGTGCCCGAGCGCGTCTGGCAGGAACTGGGGCGCGGCCTCATGGAGCGGCAGCCCTCGCGCATGTTCGGGGTGCTGCGCGGCTGCGGTGCGCTGGCGCGCCTCCTGCCCGAAGTCGATGCGCTGTGGGGCGTGCCGCAGCGGCCCGAGCACCATCCCGAAGTCGACACCGGCGTGCACCTGATGCTGGTGCTGGACATGGCCGCCCGCCTGGACGCGCCGCTGCCCGTGCGCTTTGCCTGCCTGTGCCACGACCTGGGCAAGGCCACCACACCGGCTGAACTGTTGCCGCGCCACCACGGCCACGAGCAGCGCAGCGCCAAGCTGCTGCACCGGCTGGCCGAAAGGTTGCGCGTGCCGACCGAATGCCGGGACCTGGCCGATGTGGTGGCGCGCGAGCACGGCAATATCCACCGCAGCGGAGAATTGGGCGCCGCGGCACTGATGCGGCTTCTCGAACGTTGCGATGCCATCCGCAAGCCCGCCCGATTCGAGCAGGCCTTGCTGGCCTGCGAATGCGACGCGCGTGGCCGGGCGGGGCTGGAAAATCAAGCCTATCCGCAGCGCGTGCGCCTGCAGCAATGTATGCAATCGGTTCTGGCGGTGGCGACCGACAGGATTTCAGCCGAAGCCTTGGCGCAAGGTTGCAAGGGGCCGGAAATCGGGGCAAGAATCCAAAAGGCGCGCGTGGCGGCTTTGGAGGAATATCTGGCGCAGGCCTGAGGCAGCCTGCGGGGCCATTATGGGCCGAAACCGGCCAGCATTGACCGGGATTGACCGGGATTCGGCCGGGCGCATGCACATGCGCCGCGGCCGCGCGGCGATCAGCCGATCAGGAACTCTTCGCGGTTCTTGCCGTCGATCCACTTCGGCGGCTTGCCGCGGCCCGTCCAGGTGGCGCCGGTGGCCTTGTCGCGGTACTTGGGGGCGACCTTCTGGCCGGCGGTGCTGCTTTTTGCGCTCTTGCGGCCGAACACGTCGTCGGGCGTCAATTCGAACTCGGCAACCAGGGCGCGCACCTTGTCGATTGCGGACTGATTTTCACGCTGGCGCGCTTCCTCGATCTGCTTCTCGAGATTTTCGCGCTGCTGCAGCAATTCCTTGTAGGTGGTCATCTTTTCCGTCCATGAATCCTGCCGAACCGTTGGCAGGCGGGCGGATTATAGGGATAAATCAATCCGCTGCAGAAACGGAATTTCTCGCCCCCGTTCTGGGGATTATGCGCGGGCCGCTTTGCCTCAGTCGGGCACCAAGGCCAGCGCCGCATAATCGCCCACCTGGTCCTGCAATCCGGCCTGCGCAAGGATTACCCCCTGCGTGAGCGCCGGAAAATGCGCCTGGACGGCCGCCTGCAGTTTGGGCAGCAAATACGCGCGGTGGTGCCAGAACACGCTGCCGCCCAGGCTGATGCGTTGCAGGTCCAGCGTGGCCACGAGGTTGTAGAGCATGCGGCCCAATATGCTGCACAGGCCGTCCACGGTCTGCTGCGCGGCGGCATCGCCGGCGCTGGCGCGGCCCAGCCAATGGGCCGCGTCGTGCCCGAAGCGGCGCGCGATGGCGTTGCCGGCCACCAGAGATTCCACGTCACCGACATTGCCGCAGCCGCACAGCGCGTGCGTGTCCTCGACCACGAAGCTGTGGCCGGCATGGCCGGCATTGCCGTTCTTGCCGCGCAGCACGCGGCCATCGACGCACAGGCCGACGCCGATGCCGGTGCTCCAGGTGACGTAGGCGCAGTCGTCCACGCCCTGCAGCGCACCCCAGCGGCGCTCGGCCTCCAGCGCGGCGACGCAGTCGTTCTCCACGCGCAGGCGTGCGAAGCGGCGGGCCAACGGGGCCTCCACGGGCACGCTCGTCCAGTCGTTCGGCAGGCCGCGCGCCGGGCCGGCCAGGCCGCCGCAGATGTTGGGCGTGGCCAGTTCGATGCGGCCGTCGCGCTTGACGAAGGGGCCGGCCGAGGAGACGCCGGCCGACTGCACCTGCGCCGGATCGACCCCGGCTTCGGCGCAGGCCGCATCGAGCAGGCGCTCGATCTGTTGCGACAAGGCCAGCGGCGTGCCGGTCTTGGCGGTGGGTTCGCTCTGGCGCGCGATGATTTCGGGCTTGGCGCCGGCCGGTGCCAGGCCCACGGCCACCTTGGTGCCGCCGATGTCGATGCAGGCTTTCATGTGCACTTGTCTCAAAGAATCTTGGAAATCAGGCTGACCACGGCACTCAGCAGCAGGGTGCTGGTCAGCGGCACGAACCATTCGCGCCCAAACAGTCGGAAGCGCAAGTCGCCCGGAAGTTTCCCGAAGCCGAGCTTGCCCAGCAAGGGCTGCAGCCAGCTGATCAGCATCAGCGCGAGAAAGACCACGAGCAGCCAGCGCAGCATGGTGTCTACAGCGTATGGCTGCGGTCGCCCCGGGCGAAACCGGGCGCGTCCCAAGGTTCCACGCCCCGGGACAGGGCCAGCACCTTGAACAGCTCGCCCATCTCGTGCTCGGCGATGAGGCGGTGCGCCATCGCGCGCTGGGCCAGCGGCGCCGCTTCCATGAGCGCGGGCAGGCCGCAGTTGATCAGGAAGCGGGCCTGGCTGGCGTAGCCCAGCACGTCCCAGCCGGCGTCCTGCGCCGCCACGGCGATGCCGCTGAAGTCGACATGGGCGGTGATGTCCTTGGCGCCCAGGTCTGCCAGCGGATCGGCATCGGCACGGTGGGCCTGGTGGCACATCAGCGTGCCGGTGCTGCGCTGGGGGTGGTAGTACTCGGCTTCGGGGAATCCGTAGTCGACGAGCAGCGCCGCGCCGCGCCGCACGTGGCCGGCCAGCGTGCGCACGAAGGCCTGGCCCTGCGGGTGGATCTCGGTGAGGTAGTCGTGCGGGCCGGGGATGTCGATGGGCGGGCGCAGCGCGGTCGGCCGGTCGTCCCAGGCCAGCGCATCGCCCTGCAGCACCACGCCGCGCTCGTGCCATTGGCCGCCCAGGCGGTGCAGCAGCTGCACGGGCATGGCGTCCAGCACCTCGTTGCCGACCAGTACGCCGTCGATCTGCGCGGGCAGCGCATCGGCCCAGTGCAGCCTGCCGGCGTGCATGGCCAGGCGGGCCTGCTGGCGCGCACGCAGCTCGGCCGACAGGTCGACGATGGTGTAGCGGCGAACGCGGTTGCCCAGGTGCTCCAGCAGTTGCGCGGCCAGCGCGCCGGTGCCGGCGCCGAATTCCAAGACCTCGTCGGTGCCGGTGTGCTCCAGCATGTCGGCCACCTGCACGGCCAATGCCCGGCCGAACAGCGGCGACAGCTCGGGCGCCGTCACGAAGTCGCTGCCGCCCTCGGGCATGGCGCCGAACTTGCGGCCCGCATTGGCGTAGTAGCCCAGGCCGGGGGCGTACAGGGCCAGCGCCATGAAACGGTCGAAGGGCAGCCAGCCGCCGGCACCGAGGATGCTGCGCTGGATAATCTGGAGCAGTCCGCCAGGGGAACCAGCGGGAACGGATGTGGACGCCATGGGGACGAAGGGTGCGAGAGCGCCGGCGCGCGGATGCGCTGGCCGTGTGCGCCGGTCGGGCGCGGCGCCGATTATGCGGCCCGTGCCCGCGTCCTCCACGGCATACAAAAGGCTTGACGCAACATGGCGGATGAAGTGTTGGTGACTGGCGGCAGCCAGCGCCTGGGCGCGGAGCTGGTGCGGGCGTTCGCCCACGCGGGCTGGCATGTGTGGTGCCACTTCCAGCGCTCGCACGAGGCGGCCCTGGCCCTGCAGGCAGAGCTGCGCGCGGCCGGCCGGTCGGTGGACACGGTGCGGGCCGACCTGGCGGACCCGCTGCAGGCGGTGGCCATGATGCAGGAGATCGCGGCGCGCGGCGGCGGCCTGCGCGCCGTGGTCAACAACGCATCGCTGTTCGAGCCCGACACCGGCCTGGACTTCGAGCCCGCCGGGGCCAGGCGCCAGCTCGACGTGAACCTGCTCGCGCCGCTGCTGCTGGGCCGCGAACTGGCGCGCCAGCTGGTGCACCGCCCGCGGCCCGACGCCTGCGTGGTGCACGTGCTGGACCAGAAGGTCAGCAACCTGAACCCGGACTACTTCTCCTACACGGTGTCCAAGCTGGCGCTGGAGCGCGCCGTCGTGCTGCAGGCCCAGGCCCTGGCCCCGGCCGTGCGCGTGTGCGGCGTGGCGCCGGGCCTCATGTACCTGAGCGGGCCGCAGAGCGCCGACAACTTCGCGCGGGCCAGCCGCGTCAACCTCCTGCGCCGGCCGATCGATCCGGCCGACGTGGCGCAGACCTGCCTGTTCCTGGCCCGCACGCCGGCCATCACCGGGGCCACGGTGTGTGTGGACAATGGCCAGCATCTGGTACCGCTGGAACGGGATGTGATGTTCGTCGTCGATGAATGGTTCAAGGAGGCGCACGGTGCTGACGGCAGGGGCTGAGGGCCTGGCCCTGCTGCAGCACTGCCGCAAGCTGTTCCTGCGCCGGCACGAGGTGCAGGTGCGCATCGGCGCGCACGCGTTCGAGCAGTCGGCGCCGCAGCGGCTGTGGATCGACGTGGCGCTGTACGTGCCGTACGCGCAGTCCACGCCCGCGCACGACCGGCTGGACGAGGTGGTGGACTACGATTTCGTGCGCGCCGTCGTGGCCGAACGCATCGCCCAGGGCCACATCGTGCTGCAGGAGACGCTGTGCGACGACCTGGCCCAGCGCCTGCTGGCGCACCCGGGCGTGCAGGCCGTGCACCTGTCCACCAGCAAGCCGGACGTCTACCCCGATTGCGAGGCCGTCGGCGTGGAGGTGTTCCGCGCCAAGCCCCTGTCCCTTCCCGCTGACCAGCCATGACCATCAACGCCGCCGGCAACCAGACCCTGCACCTGACAGGGCTGCGCTTCGATGCCAATCTGGGCATCCTCGACACCGAGAAGACCGCGCCGCAGCCCATCCTCGTCGACGCCGAGCTCAACCTGGGCACCCAGCCGCTGCGCCCGCGCGACGACGACATCACCCATGTGCTGGACTACCGCAAGGTGCGCCAGATCATCATCGACGAGTGCACGGCCGAGCATGTGAACCTGCTGGAGAGCCTGATCGGCAAGTTGGCCCAGCGCCTGATGCTGCTGCCCGGCGTGCTGGGCGTGCGCGTGAAGATCGCCAAGCTGCAGATCTTCCCGGACTGCGAAGTGGCGATCCGGGTCGAAGCCGGCCAGTGGTAGCCAGCTGGCAAAACCCCGGCGCAGCGCGCCGGGCCCGGCTTGGCGGAAAATCCCGCCCTTGCCCTGAGGACACCCTATGACTGCCGCCTGGACCGCCGAAGACACTGCCGTTGCGCCTTCGCCCGAGCCCTCCCTGAAGATCGAGCGCGAGACCCACAAGCTCGAGAAACGCCTGTGCCGCCTGATGGGGCAGGCCATCGTCGACTACAACATGGTCGAGGAGGGCGACAAGGTCATGGTCTGCATGTCCGGCGGCAAGGACAGCTACGCCATGCTGGACATCCTGCTCAAGCTGCGCGCGCGCGCCCCGATCTCGTTCGACATCGTGGCCGTCAACCTCGACCAGAAGCAGCCCGGCTTTCCCGAGCACGTGCTGCCCGAATACCTGCGCAGCCAGGGCGTGCCCTTCCACATCGAGGAGCAGGACACCTACAGCATCGTCAAGCGTGTGATTCCCGAGGGCAAGACCACCTGCGGCCTGTGCAGCCGGCTGCGCCGGGGCATCCTGTACCGCGTGGCCGACGAGCTGGGCGCGACCAAGATCGCGCTGGGCCACCACCGCGACGACATCCTGCAGACGCTCTTCCTCAACATGTTCTTCGGCGCCAAGCTCAAGGGCATGCCGGCCAAGCTGGTCAGCGACGACGGCCGCCACATCGTGATCCGCCCGCTGGCCTACGTGCCCGAGCGCGACCTGGTGCGCTGGGCCGCGCACCGCGCTTTTCCCATCATCCCGTGCACGCTGTGCGGCAGCCAGGAGAACGCGCAGCGCAAGCAGGTCGCGGCCATGCTGCAGGAGTGGGAGAAGAGGTACCCGGGCCGGGTGGAGAACATGTTCACGGCGTTACAAAACGTCGTGCCGTCCCACCTGATGGACGGAACCCGCTACGACTTCAAGGGTCTGAAGACCACGGGCGTGCCCGATCCCGCGGGCGACAAGGCGTTCGACGCGGAAGACATCGCGCCACCCGTCGCACCGCTGCTGCAGATCGTCCGGCTCTGAGCGGGACAGTGCGTTGAGGAGGCTTTGACATGCGCGTCGAAATGCGAGTCCACAAACGGATGGCCATGGCGTTGGCCGTTGCGGCCACCGTGCTGCTGTCCGGCTGCGCCACGAGCTACGTGGTCGACAACCAGGTGCAGACCTTTTCCGAGCTGCGCACCGTGCCGGCGCCCGCCACCTACCGGTTCGAGCGGCTGCCGTCGCAGCAGTCGGCCGTGGGCGCGCAGGCCCAGCTGGAGGCCGCGGCCGAGCCCGCGCTGGCCAAGGCCGGCTGGGTGCGCAACGATGGCGCGGCGCGCTACAGCGTGCTGATTGGCAGCGATGTGGTGGGCAGCACCCAGATCGTCGACCCGTGGCTGTACAGCCGCTTCGGCCCCTGGGGCCCGTACTACGGCCGGCGCTGGGCCGGGGGCGCCGGCTTCTATGGCTGGGGCCCGTACTGGAACTACCGCTACGACATGTGGGACCGCAGCTACGCCCAGCGCCAGGTCAGCGTGGTGATCCGCGACCTGTCGAACCAGCAGGTGGTCTACGAGACGCGCGCCGTGCACGAGTCGCGCTGGCCCAACGACCCCGACCTGCTGGCGCCCATGTTCGATGCCGCGCTGAGCAGCTTTCCGCAGCCGCCGGCCGGCGTGCGGCAGGTCAACATCGAGATTCCGATCAAGAAGTGATCAGCCGCCCGGCCCGCCCCCGTACGTGGCGGCCAGGCGCTGGCGCAGGTGTTCGCCGGCCGTCACCGGCGGGTGGCGTGGCAGCGTGCCCGCCGGCACGCACGCCGGGATGGCGCTGACCAGCGCATCGGGGTTCGGGTCCAGGAAGAAGGCCACGGAGTAGCGCTCGCGCGCGGGCGGCAGCACGCGGTGCGGCGTGGACAGGTACACGTCGTTGGACCAGCGCATCAGGCAGTCGCCGATGTTGCAGACCAGCGCGCCGGGCAGCGCAGGCACGTCGGTCCAGCCGCCGCCCCGCCGTTGCACCTGCAGCCCGGCCACGCCGTCGGTGGCCAGCAGCGTCACGTTGCCATAGTCGGTGTGGGCCCCGGCGCCGGCCCGGCCCGCGGGCGCGTCGGCATCGAAACAGGCCGGGTAGTGCAGCAGGCGCAGCGTGGCCTGCGGGCGGTCGAGCTTGTCGTCGAAGAAGTCTTCGGGCAGGCCCAGGTCCAGCGCGAACGCGCGGTGGAGCCGGCGGCCGACCGCCAGCGCGGCATCGAAATAGGCCTGCGCCTGCGCGCGCCAGCCGTCGATGGGCGGCCAGACGTTGTGCGGGCGCGTGGCCCCGTCGGTCCAGACGAGGTTGTACGCCTCCTTGAGGTCGGGTGCCGTGGCCTCGTCCAACGCTTCCACGCCCAGGCCCACGTAGCCGCGGTTGTGGCCATGGCGCGCGATGGCCAGGTCGTGCTTGGCCTGCGCCGGCAGCGCGAACACCGCCTGCGCGGCCGCGAACACGCCCGCCGTGCACGCATCGGGCACGCCGTGGCCCGTGATGGCGAAGAAGCCGATCCCGCGGGCGGCCTGGCCGACCGCCTGTGCGACGGCCCGGCGCGCCGCGGTGTCGGTGCCGGCCAGCGGGGCGATGTCGATGAGGGGGATGCTGTGCATGCGGGCAGCATAGCCCGCCGCGCTATGCGGCCTGGCGCGCCAGCAGCGCGGCGCGCACTTCCTTCTTGAGCACCTTGCCGACCTTGGAGCGCGGCAGCTCGGGCCAGACCTCCACCTGCTTGGGCGCCTTCACGCTGCCCAGCCGGGCCTTGACGAAGGCCTGGGCCTCCTCGGGTGCCAGCACCTGGCCCGGCGCCAGCTGCAGCACGGCGACCACGCGCTCGCCCCACTTGTCGTCGGGCAGGCCGACCACGGCGCTGTCCTGGATGGCAGGGTGCTGCAGCAGCGCCTGCTCGACCTCGGCCGAATAGACGTTGAAGCCGCCGCTGATGATCATGTCCTTGGCGCGGTCGACGATGTAGAGGTAGCCGTCTTCGGACAACCGGCCGATGTCGCCCGTGTGGTGCCAGCCGTGCTTGCCGACCTCGGCCGTGGCCTGCGGATTCTTGTAGTAGCCCAGCATGACCAGCGAGCCGCGCACCACGATCTCGCCGACCCCGCCCGTGGGCAGCAGCCGGCCGGCCTCGTCCATGATGGCCACCTGCACCAGCGGACCGGGCCGGCCGGCCGAGGCCAGTCGCTCGGTGGCGATGCTGCCGTCGGCGTGGAAGTGCTCGCGCGGCGCCATCATCGAGACCATCATCGGCGCCTCGGTCTGACCGAACAGCTGTGCCATCACCGGGCCGATGCGCTGCAGCGCCTCCTGCAGCCGGGCCGTGGCCATGGGCGCGGCGCCGTACCAGAAGCATTGCAGCGAGCCCAGCTTCGCCTGCGCCAGCCCCGGGTGCAGCAACAGCATGTAGATCAGCGTGGGCGGCAGGAAGGTGTGGGTCACACCATGGCGCTCGACCAGTGCCAGGAAGTCGTCCAGGTCGGGCCGGGGCATGATCACGATGCGCCCGCCCAGCGCCAGCATGGGCAGGCACAGCACGCCTGCTGCGTGCGTGAGCGGCGCCAGCGCCAGGTAGGTGGGCCGGCCGTGGAACGGATAGCCCATCAGCGTGAGCGCCGTCATGGCCTCCAGGTTGCGGCCGGACAGCATCACGCCCTTGGGCTGGCCCGTGGTGCCGCCGGTGCCGGGCAGCATCACGAGGTCGTCCACCGGCGTGCGCTCCAGCGGGCCGTCCGGCACGCCCTGCAGCCAGTCGGCCAGCGAGGGCGCGAAAGCCAGCGGCCGGTCGATGCAGACCAACGCCTTCAAGCCCGGCAGCTCGGCGCGCATGGCCGCGACCATGGGCGCGTAGGCGCTGTGGAACAGCAGTGCCACGCAGTCGAAGGCCTGCAGCACGAAGCGGTTCTCGGCGATCTCGTTGCGCGGGTTGACGGGGCACCACACCGCCGCCGCGCGCGAGACGCCGAACACGCATCCGAAGGCCGTGGCGTCGTTGCCGGACAGCACGGCCACCTTGTCGCCGGCCGCCACGCCGGCGCGCACCAGGCCGTGGCCCACGCGGTGGCTCAGCGCCTGCACCTGGGCGTAGCTCCAGTCCTGGTCGCCCATGGTGAAGCAGGGTGCCCCGGCGCCGAGTTGCGCACCCTTGTCGAGATAGTCGACCAATCGCATGGCGTTGCCGATCAGGCGTGGACCGTCAGCACCGGCGCCTGCACCAGGCCGAAATGCCGCAGCGCGCCCAGCAGCGCGTGGTGGCCGAAGGCCTGGCAGCCCGAGGCGAAGCCTGCGCGCAACGGCGGCTGCTGCAGCAGCCAGTTGGCCGCGAAGGCCTGCAGCAAGCCGGTCTGCTTGTAGTTGCAATTGCCGTAGATCACGCAGTGCGCGCGGCCCAGCGGCCCGGAGGCATGCACCGAATCGACCGACTTGTTGATGCGCGGGTTCTCGCGCGGCGGCATCGTGTTCATCACCCCGGCGGCGGTCTGCGACAGGGCGGCGTAGCGGTCGGCCTCGTTCATGCCCTCGGTGGCCTTGAGCGCGGCCTCGACGATCTTGGGCACGCCCAGCATCAAGGGCTTGTTGAACACGCCGCCCAGCACCTTGACGTTGGCCACGCGCGGGTCGCGCTTGAACCAGACGGGGTGCGAGGTGCCGCCCCAGGGCAGGGCCAGCGCCATCTCGTGCTGGCCCGGGATGGCCAGCTGGTACAGGCCGGCATCGGGCTGCCATTCCACGTATTGCTTGCCCTGCAGGTGGAAGGCCTTGCTCGTGGCGGCGTTGACCAGGATGGTCTGGGTCGAGGCGATGGTCGGGCTGCCGCCCCAGAACACCGCGATGTCCAGCGTGTCCAGGCCAGGCGTTTGCAGGCACAGCTGGGCCGCGATCTCGCCCGTGGTGTACATCTGCGCCAGGCCCGGCGACAGCAGCAGGCCGGCCTTGGCGAACTTGGCGCCGTACTCCTGGTCCAGCGTGATGAGCCAGTCCTGCTCGCCCGTGGTGTCGGTGTAGTGGCAGCCGCTGGCCAGGCAGGCTTGCACCACCTCATGGCCGAACTTGGCGAACGGCCCGACGGTGTTGAGCACCACCGATGCGCCCTTGAACAGCGCGGTCAGCGCCTCGGTGCTGTGCTCGACCTGCACCACCTCGTGGTCGGCGGTCTCGATGCCGGGCACATGGGCGTGCATGGCTTCTTCGAGCTTCTCCTGGCTGCGGCCGGCGGCGATGAACGGGATGCCGTACTCGCGCAGGTATTCGCAGACGAGGCGGCCGGTGTAGCCGGAGGCGCCGTAGACGATGACGGGTTTCTTGTGGCTCATGTTGTCTGCTCCGAGGTTGTTCTTACATACCCATGCCGCCGTCGACGGGCAGGCCGATGCCGGTGATGAAACGGGATGCGTCGGAGCACAGGAACACCACGGCATCGGCCATGTCTGCCACCTCGCCCAGGCGGCCCAGCGGTGTCTGTCCGACGATGCCGCCCACGGCCTCCTCGGCCGAGGGGAACAGGCCCGCGGCCACCACGTCGGCGGCCAGCTGCATGCCCATCTCGGTCGGCACCAGGCCGGGGTAGACGCAGTTCACGCGCACGCCGTAGCCGAGCTTGCCGGACTCCATGGCCGCCACGCGCGTGGCGCGGTCCACGGCCGACTTGGTGGCCGAGTAGCCGGCGATCGCCGGGAATGCGATGGTCGCGGCGACCGAGGAAATGTTGACGATGGCGCCGCCCTGGCCGGCCGCGCCGCCGGGCCGCATCGCGCGGAACGCGTGCTTCATGCCCAGCAGCGTGCCGACCACGTTGACGTCGAACATGCGGCGCAGGCTCTCGGCCTCGACCTCGCTGATGAGCGCGGTGATCTCGATGCCGGCGTTGTTGACGAGGATGTCGAAGCCGCCCAGTTCGGCGATGGTGGCCTCGGTGGCGCGGGCCCAGTCGGCCTCCTGCGTCACGTCCATGCGCACGAAGCCGGCCTGGCCGCCGGCCGCGCGCAGGCTGCCTGCCAGGTCGCGCCCCTGCGCCTCGCGCAGGTCGCCCACCATCACGGCCGCGCCGGCCCGCGCCAAGGCCTGCGCCATGCCGGCGCCCAGGCCCTGGGCGCCGCCGGTGACCAGGGCGCGGCGGCCCTGCAGTGTGTAGCCCGTCATTGCGTGTCTCCTATGTTGTCTTGACAGTTGTCAGAATAAAACTGGACAAGTGTCAAGAACATGGGGTTTCCACCTGAAGCGCTGTGCTATCTTTGCGCGCCATGCGCACACCCAAGGTCCCGCTGGAGAAGTTCGAGCAACGCCGCGCCGAGTTGGGCGAGGCCACGCTGCAGACGCTGGCCGCGCTCGGCTACGCGCGCACCAGCCTGCGCGAGATCGCACAGAACTCGGCGTTCTCCCACGGGGTTCTGCACTACTACTTCCAGGACAAGACCGACCTGATCCTGTGCAGCGTGCGCCAGTACAAGGCGCGCTGCGTCACGCGCTACGACGGCATCGTCGCCCAGGCGCAGGATGCCGCCGGGCTGCGGCAGGCGTTCCTCGCCCTGCTCGGCGACACGCTGCGCGACGAGGCCCCGCTGCACCGCCTGTGGTACGACCTGCGCGCGCAGGCCATGTTCGAGGCGGCGTTCCGCGACGACGTGGCCGTGATCGAGGCCAGCCTGGAGAAGATGGTCTGGAACGTCATCGCGCGGCTGGCCGCGCTGGCCGGCGCCACGCAGGGCCTGCCCAGCCCGGCGCTGGCCTATGCCACGATCGACGGGCTGTTCCAGCAGGCCTTGCTCAAGCACCTGTCCGGCGACGCGACGGCCATCGCGGCCCTGCAGCACGATGTGGCCGCGTTGCTGGCGCGGCTGTTGCCCGGGCCGGCGGCTGCCGAGCCCGTTGAAAGCCGCTGAAGGCCGTTGAAGCCGTTGACGGCCGCCGGTGCCCGGTGGCGGCCGCTGGTGGCCGGTGGTGGCCGGTGGTGGCCGCGCGTGCCGGCCTCCTAGAATTCCGCATGGACGCCACCCGCATCATCGCCATCCGCCACGGCGAAACCGCCTGGAACGTGGACACCCGCATCCAGGGCCACCTGGACATCCCGCTCAACGACACCGGCCGCTGGCAGGCGCGCCGCGTCGGCGCGGCGCTGGCCGGCGAACAACTGGCGGCCATCTACGCCAGCGACCTGGGCCGCGCCCACCAGACCGCGCAGGCCGTGGCCGATGTGGCCGGCCTGCCGGTGCTGGCCGACGTGGGCCTGCGCGAGCGGGCGTTCGGCACGTTCGAGGGCCGCACCTTCGCCGAGATCGAGGCGGCCTGGCCCGACGAGGCCCTGCTCTGGCGCAAGCGCGACCCCGCCTTCGAACCCGCGGGCGGCGAATCGCTGCTGCGCTTTCGCGAACGCATCGTCGGCACGCTGAACCGGCTCGCGTCGCGCCACCCGGGCGGGCAGATCGTGCTGGTCGGCCACGGCGGCGTGATGGACGTGCTGTACCGCGCCGCCACCGGCCAGGAACTGCAGGCGCCGCGCACCTGGGCGCTGGGCAATGCCGCCATCAACCGCCTGCTGTGGACGCCCGAGGCCGTGACGCTGGTCGGCTGGGCCGACACCGCCCACCTGGACAACGCCGCGCTCGACGAGATCGGCACATGACCCAGGCCGCGCAGATCGGCGACGCGGTGTCCGCCATCGACACGCCCGCACTGGTGCTCGACCTCGACGCGATGGAGCGCAACATCGCGCGCATGGCCGCATTCGCGCGCCAGCACGGCGTGCGCTGGCGCCCCCACGCCAAGATGCACAAGTGCGCCGCGCTCGCGCAGCGCCTGGTGGCGGCCGGTGCCGTGGGTGCCTGCGTGCAGAAGACCTCCGAAGCCGAGGCGCTGGCCGCCGCCGGCGTGCAGGACCTGTACATCAGCAACGAGGTGATCGCGCCGGCCAAGCTCGCGCGCGTGGCGCGGCTGGCGCGCAGTCTGCAGCAGCGTGGCGGCCGGCTGGCGATCGCGGCCGACAGCCACGAAGGCGTGGACCGGCTCGCCGCCGCGCTGGCCGGTGCGCAGGATGCCATCGACGTCTTCGTCGAGATCGACGTGGGCCAGGGCCGCTGCGGCCTGCCGCCCGGCCCCGAGGCGGCGCAGCTGGCGCTGCGCATCGCCGCCGTCCCGGCGTTGCGCTTCGCGGGCCTGCAGGCCTACCACGGCAAGGCGCAGCACCTGCGCGGCGCAGACGAGCGACGCAGCGCCATCGCCGCCGCGCTGCAGCTGGTGCGCGACACCTTGGCCGCCTTCGCGCCGGCCGGCCTGGCCGTGCCGCTGGTCACGGGCGCTGGCACGGGCACCATGGTGCACGAGGCCGGCAGCGGCATCTATGGCGAGCTGCAATCGGGCTCCTTCCTGTTCATGGACGCCGAGTACGCCGGCAACCAGGCCGACCCCGCGCAACCGGTGTTCGAGCATGCGCTGTTCGTCAAGTCCCAGGTGGTCAGCCGCAGTGCGCGGCATGCGGTCTGCGACGCAGGCCACAAGAGCCACGCGATCGATTCGGGCCTGCCGCTGGTGCACCGGCCAGATCCCGGCGATGGGGGTGGCGAGGCGCCCTGGCGCTATGCCAACGGCGGCGACGAGCACGGCCTGCTGCACGCCGACGACGGCCAGGCATTGCCGGCGCTGGGGCAGACGGTGTGGCTGATCCCGGGCCATTGCGACCCGACCGTGAACCTGCACGACACGCTGGTGGGCGTGCGCGGCGGGCTGGTGCAGGGCGAGGTGGCCGAGCTGCTGCGCGTGGATGCGCGCGGCGCGTTGACATGACGACGCGGGTGCCGGTGCGCAAAGATTGACCCTGCGGCCGACGGGGCAGGTTCAATCTCGATTGGCCGTACTTTTCTGCCACGCGGCCCTTGCCCCGCCGAAGAGCTGCACCGGCCAACCGATGCATGCGGTGCCGGTGTCGTCACCGCGGCAGCCGGGGAAGTGGCCTGACGCTTGCCGCAGGGCGGCGACCGACCCCACGAACATCCCCCTAGCGCCGCGCCCCCACCAGCGCCCGCAGCAACTGCCGGTTGGCCTCCTCGACCCCGATGCCGTGGGCGCGGCAGACCGCGCGCAGCGCGGGCGTGTCGTCGCCCTCCATGGCGCGCGCCGCCTGCAGGGCCGGGGCGTAGGGGCCGCTGCGCTTGACGGCGGCGGCGTAGATGCGCTCGGACAGCGGCAGCCGGTTCAGCACCACGCCCAGCGGCTCGTGCAGCAGCAGGTCGAGCTCGGCGAACAGGCCGCACAGGTAGACCTCGCGCCGCAGGCTGTCTTCGGCGCCGGCGTTCAGCAGGTGTTCGGTCAGCCGCGCACGCAGCACCATCTGGGCCTTGACCGGGCGCAGGTCGATGTCGGTGGCGGCGTGCGCGCCCTGGTCGGCCAGCCAGCGGCCGAGCGCGCCGTAGCCCAGCATCATCAGGCCGTGGCGCACGGAGTCGATGCCGCCGCGCCCGGCCATGGCGGCCGAGTTGGTGAACGACAGGAAGCGGTAGGCCAGCACCGGTTCCTCGCGCACCACGGCCTCGATCTGCTCCATCGACTGGTCCTGGTCCACCGCCTTGCCGGCGCGGCGGATCACCTCGCCGTCGGGCGCCACGGGCTGGTGGCGGTGCGCGTGCAGCACGTCTTCGGACGGCCAGCCCGCGATCGCCAGCGCGCCGGCACGGTCCAGGCACAGGTCGGCCAGCGCGCGGCTCTGCACACCCTCGATGATCTGGCCGGACGCGACGGACAGGTCCACCGGCCGGCCGGCGGCGGTGGCCTGCAGCACCGTGGCCGCCGTCAGCGGCGACATGCTCAGCATGCGCAGGAAGAAGCAGGGCTGCAGCGGCGCCTTCGGCCAATCCTCCAGCGCGCCGCGCCACACCAGCTGCAGGCCACGCGCGTGGGCGGCCTGGGCGCGCTCGTAGATGTCAGGCTCGGCCAGCCACTCGCCACGCACCTCGATCCAGTAGTCGCCGGCCGGCGCATGCGCCAGCATGTCGGACAGCAGGCGCTTGTTCTGCATGGACAGCAGCAGCTGCGGCGTGGCCATGGACGAGAGTTCCTGCAGCGCGGCCACGAAATGCACGGCGTCGATGGCGCCGCCCTGGGCCGCCTCGACGAACAGCTGCACGGCCTGGAGCTCGCGGGCCTGGTTCCAGAGCGGGCGGTAGCCCAGGGTGATGCTGCCGACGACCGATTGCGTCATGTCTCCTCGCGACCTGAAATCTCAAGTGTGCATTGTGCCGGCACGCCATCCGCACAAGACAGACCCCGCCGGCAAGCCACTGGTCCAGTGGCCGCGGAGCAGGCCATGTCAGCGCAGCCGCGGAACTGGCTCCGCCAGGCCGCCGGGTGCGCCCCTTGAGGGGTATCGGCTGGCTGCACGAAGTGAGCCAGCCCAACGGGGTGGTTTCATGTCACCGGATGAAGTCGAACAGCGAGAGTTTCTGGATCGAGGCGTAGGTCTGCAGTGCGACCTGGTAGCTCGTCTGCTGGTTCTGGAAGTCCGACAGGCCCTGGATCATGTCCATGTCCTCGGCACGCGAACGGTCGCCCTCGGCCTGCACGTTGCGGTCTTCCTGGGTGTCGTGGATGCGGTCCGCGCGGTTGAGCAGGTCGCCCGCGCGCCCGCGCATGGCGCCGATGCGTTCCAGGCTGGTGTCCACCTGGGCCAGCGAGATCGCCAGCTCGTGGTTGAAGTTGGCGTTGGTGCTGGAGGCGCCCTTGATCGAACTGCCGGGCTCGTACATGCCGGCGATGGCGCGGTCGAGCACGCCGAAGATGCTGGGCCGCTCGCTGGGCACCGTGGCATCGACCTCCAGCTGGTCGCCTTCGGCCGGGACGCCCTTGACCACCATGGAGATGCCGCCCAGCGTGATGGTCTGGTTCTCCTTGTAGGGCTGGCCCGTGGTGACCACGCCGGTGGTGTTGTTGGTGACGTCGTAGCGCATGGCGCCGGTGGCCGCGTCCACGTGGAAGGTCAGCGAGAAGTCCGTGCCCTCGCTGCCCATCAGCGAGGCGTCCTTGACCAGGCCCACATCCGCGTACAGCCGGCCGGTGTTGCCCGCGCCCAGGCTGACCTTGAACACGCCGTTGCTCTCGGGCACGTCCATCCAGGTGGCGCGCCCGTCCAGCGTGCCGGGGATGGCCACGTCGTTGGCACCGACCTGGCCCGCCAGGCCGTTGAAGCTGTAGTCGGGGTCGGGCACCGTGCCGTCGGCACTGACCTCGAACGGCGCGGACGTGCTGCCCAGGCCATGGAACAGCGGCAGCCCGTTGGCGTCCTTGCGGTTGGCCAGCGTGACCAGCTCGTCGCGCAGGCCCACGAGCTGCTTGGCGATGGTCTCGCGCTCGGTCGGGCTGTTGGCGCCGTTGCCGGCCTGCACCAGCAGGTCGCGGAACTGCTGCAGCAGCGTGGTCGCATCGCCGAGCGTGGATTCGCCGAGCGCGATGGCGCTCTTCTGCGTCTCCAGCGCGCGCTGCTCCACCGTGATGCGGGCGATGCGCGTCTGCGCGCGCTCGGCCTGCGCGGCCGAGGTCGGGTCGTCGCTGGGGCGCACCACGCGCTTGCCCTCGGTCAGCTTGGCCTGCAGGTCGGCGAGCGTGGACTGGCGCGTCTGCAGCGTCTGCCGCGCAGCGTCGAAGGTGTTGGCGGTGCCCAGGCGGGTGAAGGTATTGGCCATGGCCTCTCTGCTCTCAGCGTGCGATGGTCGAGATCAGGCTGTCGAAGATGCTCTGCGCCACCTGCAGCATCTTGGCCGATGCCTGGTAGGCCTGCTGGTACTGGATCAGCTTGGCGGCTTCTTCGTCCAGGTTCACGCCCGAGACGCCGGCGCGCTGCGCTTCCATGCCGTCGGCGATGGACTTGGACACATCGGCCGAATACTGCGCGCTCTGCGCCCGCACGCCCACGCTGGCGATCAGCGAGGCATAGCCGTCCGTCAGCGGCGCACCGTCGAACAGCTTCATGTCGCGCAGGTCCATCAAGGCCTTGGCGTTGCCGGAGTCCAGCGGCGCATAGGCCGGGTTGATGGCGCCCACCGTCAGCGTGTCGCCGGCCTGCGGCGCGCCGGTCATCGTGAGCGTCCAGGCGGGCGGCGTGTTGCCGTCGTAGGTGATCGGCGTGCCCGGGCTGTAGGCGAAGGTTCCGGGCACGTCCGAGCGCGTGTACTGGGTGCCGCTCGTGAAGGTGATGGTCACGTTCGCCGGCACCGGCACCGAGCCCGCGGCCAGCTTGCCCACGGTCAGGCCGCCGGTGTTGGTGGTGCCCATGTTGGCCTGCACCGGGCTGGCCACGGCCAGGTCGCGCGGCGAGGCGAACAGCGTGTGCATGTTGCCGGCGGCCTGGGCATAGGGCCGCAGCAGGAAGCTGTCGCCGGTGGCCGCCGCGCCGCCCCCGATGTTCAGCGCCAGGCCGTCCGCGGTGGGCGGCGGGCCGGGGTCGACCGCCACCGTGGCGTTGTCGGACAGCCGCGTCACCGTGTAGTCGGTCGGCGTGGTGAAGGTCACGCGGTAGTCGGACGCGCGCAGCTGGCTCGCGTTGGCCACGCTGATGCCGATGGTCGCCGAGCCGGCGTTGTTGACGAAGGGCGCACCGTCGGCCATCGTCACCGGTGTGAACAGGTCGCTGCCGGCGTCGCCGTCCAGGTCCAGGCCCAGCTTGTGCTGGTCGTTGATGACGGTGGTGAGCGACACCACCATGCGGCCCAGCAGGTTCTGCGCCTCGGCCAGGTCTTCGTTCTGAAAGCGCATCAGGCCCGACAGCGAGCCGCCGGCCAGCATCGTGTCCTGCAGCTTGAGCTCGGTGTTGCCGTTGACCAGGCGCAGTTCGGTGCGCGTGGCGTCCAGCGGGTCGTTCGCCACCTTGAGCTCCATCGGCCGCGTGCCCAGCACCAGCGGCTGGCTCTGCGCGACGAACACGTTGACGGTGCCGTCGTTGTTCTCCAGCGTGGTGGTCTGGACGTACTTGTTCATCTCGCTGATGAGCTGGTCGCGCCGGTCCAGCAGGTCGTTGGGCGACTCGTTCAGGCCGGACACCGCCTGGATCTGGCGGTTCACGTCGGCGATGCTGGCGGCCAACGTGTTCACGGTCGCCACGCTGTTCTGCAGTTCCTCGGTCAGCCCGCGCTGCAGGTTGGCCAGTTGCGCGGCCGTGTCGTTGAAGCGGGAGGCCGTTTCCGAGGCGCGTGTCAGCGCCACGGTGCGCGCCGTCAGGTCGGTCGGGGCGCTGGCCACGTCCGAGAACGCGTTCATGAGTTCGCTGACGGATGCGCCCAGGCCCGTGGTGCCGGTGCTGAACAGTCCTTCGAGCTGCAGCAGCTTCTCGGCGCGGGCCACGTCCTGCGCCGACACCGACTTGGTCAGC
This sequence comes from Pseudorhodoferax sp. Leaf274, assembly GCF_001422445.1. GTDB lineage: Bacteria > Pseudomonadota > Gammaproteobacteria > Burkholderiales > Burkholderiaceae_C > Pseudorhodoferax. The sequence continues at coordinate 76,173 of NZ_LMNA01000006.1, read as the reverse complement.
GCAGCCTGGCGCGACAGGTAGGCGTCGTAGACGCGCTCGATGGCCGCCACCTCCACGCCCTTGCCGATGTAGCCGCCGCCGGAATACTGCCCCTCCACCGTCGCCAGCTTGACCACCTGGCGCGAGTAGCCCACGGTGGCGTTGTTGGCGATGTTGTGGCCGGTGGTCGACAGCGCGGCCTGGTTGGCCTGCAGCGCGCGGACGCCGACGTTGAGGATGTTGCTCATGCCGCAGCCGCTTCTAGGCGTTCAAGGCGCGCTGCACCTGCAGCGTGCTGTTGATCACGCGGCTGAGCTTGCCGGCGTAGTCCGGGTCGGTGGCGTAGCCGGCGCGCTTGAGTTCGGTGGCGAAGGCCAGCGGCGAGGCGGTCTTGCTGAGCACCTTCTCGTAGCGCGGGCTGTTGGTGATCATCTGCGCGTAGTCGCGGAACGAGTCCTCGTAGGAGTCGTAGGCGCGGAACTTGGCCTTGACCTTGCGCGCCTCGCCGTTCACGTATTCGGTGGTCGTCACCTCGGCCACCTTGCCGGTCCAGCCCGGGCCGGCCTTGATGCCGAACAGGTTGAACGAGGTGCTGCCGTCGCTGTGCTTGATCTCGCGCTTGCCCCAGCCCGTCTCGTGCGCGGCCTGGCCGATCATGTAGCTGGCCGGGATGCCGCTCTGCTGCTCGATGCGCTCGGCCGCATCCTGGTGCTGCTGCACGAAGCCGTGCTTGGCGCTGCCGCCGCTGCCGGCGCCGGCGCGCGACACCTTGCCGGCATCCTCGGACGGCGGCAGCACGCGCGTGTTGTCCATGGACACCGTGTGGCGCGAGAGCTGGCGCTCGATGGCCGCGGACAGCCCGCCCGGCAGGCCGGACATGGAGACCGACAGCTGCTGGTCCAGCAGGTCCTTGCTGATCTCGCTCTGCGGGCTGTCGAACAGGCCGGACTTCATGGTCGCGTCGCGCATGCTCTTGATCAGCTCGCGCATGAACAGCGATTCGAGCTGCTTGGCCGCTTCCTTGACGGCGCCGGCGCCGTCCTTGCCGGCCTGCGCCTTCAGCGAATCCAGCGAGCGGGCATCGGCGGCGAGCGCGTTGTTGTTGGTGACCAGCGGCGAGAGCGACATCTCAAATCACCTCCAGCTCGGCATTGAGGGCGCCCGCGGCCTTGATGGCCTGCAGGATGGCCAGCAGGTCCTGCGGCGTGGCGCCCAGCGCGTTCAGCGCGCGCACCACGTCGCCCAGCTGGGGCGCGCCCTGCAGCTGCAGCAGTTTGCCCGGCTCCTGCTTGACCGAGATGTCCGATTGCTGCGTGACCACCGTCTGCCCCTGCGAGAACGGCGCCGGCTGGCTGATCACCGGCGTGGTGGCGATGCTGACCGACAGGTTGCCGTGCGCGATGGCGCAGGGCCCCAGCGTCACGGCCTGGTTCAGCACGATGGAGCCCGTGCGCGAGTTGATGACCACCTTGGCCGAGGGAACGGCCTTGTCGAAGCGCAGCTCCTCCAGCTCGGCGATGAAGTTCACGCGCGCATGCGGCGTGGTGGGCGCGCGCACCTGCACCGTGCGGCCGTCCAGCGCCTGCGCCAGGCCCTGGCCCAGCTTCTCGTTGATGACGCTGGCCACGCGGCGCGCGGTCTGGAAGTCCGAGGCATCCAGGCCCAGCGTGATGTGGTCGCCGTCCTGCAGCGGCGTGGGCACGCTGCGCTCGACCTGGCCGCCGCCCGGGATGCGGCCGGCCGACAGGTGGTTGATCTGCACCTTGCTGCCGCCGGCGGCAGCGCCGGCACCGGCCACCACCAGGTTGCCCTGGGCCAGCGCGTAGACCTCGCCGTCGGCACCGCGCAGCGGCGTGACGATCAGCGTGCCGCCCTTGAGCGACTTGGCATTGCCCATGGACGAGACCGTCACGTCGATGGCCTGGCCCGGCTGCGCGAAGGCGGGCAGCTCGGCCGTGACCAGCACCGCCGCCACGTTCTTGAGCTGCAGCTGCGAGGCCTGGTTGGCCGGCAGCACGATGCCCTGCTGCTGCAGGTAGTTGGACAGGCTCTGCGTGGTGTAGGGCATCTGCGTGGTCTGGTCGCCGGTGCCGTCCAGGCCCACCACCAGGCCGTAGCCCGTCAACTGGTTGCTGCGCACGCCCTGCACCGAGGCCACTTCCTTGATGCGCATGGCCTGGGCCGGCATGGCCAGCAGCGCCAGGGCGGCGAGCAGCGGGAGCAGGAGGCGTGGCAGGAAGGTCATGGCAGTGCTCGGGATAAGAGGGCTGCCACGATTGTGCGAAGCCTCAGAACGGCAGAACGCTCAAAAAGAACCGCGCCAGCCAGCCAATTGCCATCGCGTCCTGCTGCTGGCCGCGCCCGCGCGACTCCACGCGCACGTTGGCCACGGAGGTCGACGGCACGATGCTGCCGGGCAGCACGGCGCGCGGGTCCACCGTCCCGGAGAAGCGCAGCACGTCCACGTTCTGGTTCACGCCGATCTGCTTCTCGCCCAGCACCACGAGGTGGCCGTTGGGCAGCACGTCGACCACGGTGGTGGTGATGGTGCCGCTGAAGGTGTTGGCCGCGCTGGTGCCGCCGTTGCCGGCGAACTTGTTTTCCGACTCGGCGCCCACGCTGAGCTTGCCCAGCAGCGAGGACGACAGGAACGGGAAGCCGGTGACGCCGCTGCTGACGCTGCCGGTCTTGTCGACCGAGGCGGTGCTGGTCTGGCTGGCGTTCAGGCTCTCGACGATCTGCACCGTGAGCGTGTCGCCCAGCATGCGCGGGCGGCGGTCCTCGAACAGCGGCCGGTAGCGCACCTGCGAGTACAGGCCGCCCGTCGCCACGGCCGGTGCCTGCGGCGCGATGGCCACGGGCCGTTGCGTGGCGGGATCGGGGAATTCGACCTTGGGGGTCTGCTGCAGCGTCTCGCAGCCGGCCAGCGCGAAGGTCGCCAGCGCCAACAGCCAGAGCCTGAGGGAGGTGCGTGCCATGGTCGCTCCTACAGCTGCGCGAGCTTTTGCAGCATCTGGTCCGAGGTCTGCACGGCCTTGGAGTTCATCTCGTAGGCGCGCTGGGTCTGGATCATGGTCACCAGCTCCTGCACCACGTTGACGTTGGACGTCTCCAGGTAGTTCTGGCGCATCACGCCCAGGCCGTTGGTGCCCGGCGTGCCGCCCTGGGGCTGGCCCGAAGCGGCGGTCTCGGTGAAGATGTTCTGGCCGCGCGGCTCCAGGCCCGGCGGGTTGACGAAGTTGGACATGGCGATCGTGCCCACCTGCTGCGGCGCCGCGTTGCCCGGCAGCACCACCGAGACCACGCCCGTCTCGCTGATCGTGACGTTGACGGTGTTGGGCGGGATCGTGATGCCGTTGGCCACCGGCAGGCCGTTGGAGGTCACCAGGCGGCCCTGCGAGTCGACCTCGAAGCTGCCGTCGCGCGTGTAGCCCACGGTGCCGTCGGGCAGCTGCACGTTGAAGAAGCCGTTGCCGTTGATGGCCACGTCGAAGCGGTTCTCCGTCAGCTGCAGCGAGCCCTGCGAGTACTGCCGGCTGGTGGCCACGGTGCGTACGCCCAGGCCCAGCTGCAGGCCGGTGGGCAGCTGCTCGGCCTCGGTGTTGTTGGCGCCGACCTGGCGCAGGTTCTGGTAGATCAGGTCTTCGAACACCGCGTTGGAGCGCTTGAAGCCGGTCGTCGAGACGTTGGCCAGGTTGTGCGAGATGACGTCCAGCTGCGTCTGCTGCGCTTCCATGCCGGTCTTGGAGATCCAGAGCGAATTGATCATGGCGAACCTTTCTTAACCTTGGGTGCCCAGCAACTGGCTGGCGCTCTTGTCGCCGGCTTCGGCGAGTTGCAACAGACGCATCTGGACTTCGAACTGGCGCGCCACCTGGATCATGCCGACCATGGTTTCCACGGCATTCACGTTCGAGCCTTCGAGCGCTCCGGCGGCCATGCGTGCGTTCGCATCGCTCGGCAGGGGGTCGCCCGAGGTGGTGCGGAACAGCCCGTCGTCGCTGCGCTTGAGCTTGTCTTCCGCCGTCGGCGTGGCCAGCTTGAGCCGGCCCATGTTGGTGGGCGGCAGGTTGCCGACCTTGGCCGTGATGCTGCCGTCCGAGCCCAGCGTGATCTCGGCATTGGGCGGCACGTCGATGGGCGCGCCGCCGTCGCTGAGCACGGGCAGGCCGGTCGGCGTGACGAGCGTGCCGGCGGCCGTGATCTCGAAGGAGCCGCCGCGCGTGTAGGCCTCGGTGCCGTCCAGCCCCTGCACCGCGAACCAGGCGTTGTCGCGTGCCATGGCGTCCAGGTTGCGGCCGGTGCGCTGCACCGGGCCGGCCTTCTCGTCGTGGCCGCGCGTGGTCTCCAGCGCGAACACCCGGCTGCTGGAGCCCGGGCCGTTCAGCGGCACCGAACGGAAGTTCGACAGCTCGGCCCGGAAACCGGTCGTCGAGACGTTGGCGAGGTTGTTGGACAACACCGCCTGCCGTCCGGAGGCGGCGAGGGCGCCGGTCATCGCGGTGTAGATGATGTGGTCCATGGCTCAGCCTTAGCGGATGTTGAGGATGGTGTTCAGGACCTGGTCCTGCGTCTTGATGGTCTGCGCGTTGGCCTGGTAGGTGCGCTGCGCGGTCATCATGTTCACGAGCTCCTTGGTCAGGTCGACGTTGGAGTCCTCCAGCGTGCCGGCACGCACCACGCCCAGGTTGCCGCTGCCCGGCGTGCCGGTGGCGGTGGGCGTCATGCCCGAGGCGGCCGTGGCCAGCCACAGGTTGCCGCCGACCGGCGCCAGGCCCTGGGCGTTGGTGAAGGTGGCCAGCTGGATCTGGCCGACGGCCAGCGTCTTGCCGTTGGAGTAGACGCCCTGCACCACGCCGCTGTCGTTGATGTTGACGGCGGTCAGCTGGCCCGAGGTCTGGCCGTCGGCCAGCCCCTTCGTCACGCCGAAGCGCGAGGAGCCGTACTGCGTCGCGCGCTCCAGGTTGATGGCGACCGGGAAGGTCGTGGTGCCGTCCGATTCCGTGAGGTTCAGCGACGTCAGCGTCGGCGACGAGGTCAGCTCGCCGTCGTTGCCGAAGGTCATGCTGCCGCTGTTGGTCATGGCGCCGCCGTCCACTGCGGTCCACACGTCCCAGCTGTTGTTGGCGGTCTTGGTGAAGTAGATGCTGATGGGAACGGCTGTGCCCTGCGCGTTGTAGGCCACGGCCGAGGTGCCGTAGGTCTCGATCGGCGGCGTCAGCGCAGCGGGTGCGGTGCCGGTCGGCACCGTGGCGCTGGCGTCCAGGTTGAAGCGCAGGTCCAGCTTCGTGCTGCGGGCGGCGTCGATCTGGCCGCCGGCCGGCATCATCAGCGGGCCGATGGCGCCACCGGTCGGGATCAGGCCGTTGGCGTCGGCAACGATGCCCAGCAGGGCGCCGTTGTCGTTGGTGACGATCTGGCCTTCCTTGGTCAGCTTGAACGAGCCGTCGCGGGTGTAGGCGCGCACCCCGTTGGGCTGGTCGATCTGGAAGAAGCCGTTGCCGTTGATGGCCACGTCCAGCGAGTTGCCGGTCACCGACAGGTTGCCCTGCGTGAATTGCTGCGAGACCGTGTTGACCTCCACGCCCAGGCCCTGGTTGATGCCGCCGGCCGTGCCCATCGCGTTGGCGTACAGCTCGGCGAACTCGGCGCGCGAGGCCTTCATGCCGGTGGTGTTGGCGTTGGCGATGTTGTGGCCGATCACGTCCAGGTTCTTGCTGGCGGCGTTCAGACCGGAGAGACCTTGTTGGAATGCCATGGAAAGCTCCTGAGGCGTTGGGGGTTCAGAGGATGGCCTTGACGCTGCTGTAGGCCAGCGACTTGCCGCCGGCCAGTTGCAGCGTCAGCACGTTGTTCTCGTTGCTGACGGACTCGACGCGCGAGCGCTGCAGCGCGGTGGCGGTGACGGTGTTCTTGCTGGTCGGCGTCACGGTGAAGTTCAGCGCTTCGCTGCCGCTGTACTTCGATGCATCCCACTCGATGGTGTGGCGGCCAGCCGGCAACGCATTCATTTCGATGGTGTCGACGAGGGTGCCGCTGGCGGTGCGCACCTCCACCTTGACCTTGTCGGCGCTCGCCGAGAGATCGAACGCGCCGCGGCCCACCTTGTCGCTGACCTGCAGCGTGGAGCCCTCGTTCAGCACCTCGCGGCCGACCATGGCCGCGCCCTGCAGCGCCTGCATCGAGGCCATCTGCGACAGCACGTTGCCGACGGTGGAATTGAGGTTCTCGATGCCCGTGACGGTGTTGAGCTGCGCGATCTGCGAGGTCATCTGCGCGTTGTCCAGCGGGTTCATCGGGTCCTGGTTGTTCAGCTGCGCGACCAGCAGCTTGAGGAAGCGGTCCTGCACCGCCTGCGCGCTCGAGTCGTTCTTGCTCTTGCTGCTGGTGGTGCCCGTGCTGGACGTGGTGGTGCCGTTGGTGGCGTTGAGGACGTCGGTGCTGATGGCCATGGTGTGCTTTCGGTTGGTGGGCGCGGGCTCACTGGCCCATCTGCAGCGTCTTGAGCAGCAGCGTCTTGGCCGTGTTCATGACTTCCACGTTGTTCTGGTAGGAGCGCGAGGCCGAGATCATGTTGACCATCTCCTCGACCGCGTTGACGTTGGAGTGCGTCACGTAGCCGTCGGCGTCGGACAGCGGGTGGTCCGGGTCGAGCACCTTGCGGGCCGGCGCGTTGCTCTCGGTGACCTGGCGCACGGACACGCCGGCGGCGCTGTCGGCGCCCATCAGCGTGGTCTGGAACACCACCTGGCGCGCCTTGTAGGGCTGGGCGTCCGGGCCGGCCACGGCATCGACGTTGGCCAGGTTGGACGCCACCACGTTGAGCCGCTGCGACTGGGCGCTGATGCCGCTGCCCGAGACGCCGAAGATCGAGAACATCGACATGGCAAGGCTCCTTATTGCCCCTGGATGGCCGTCAGCATGGTCTTGGCCTGGCCGTTGATGAAGCGCAGCGCGGCCTCGTAGCGCACGGTGTTGTCGACGAAGTTGGCGCGTTCGCGGTCCAGGTCCACCGTGTTCTGGTCCAGGTTGGGCTGGGCCTGCACGCTGTAGCCGAGTTCGGGGTCGTTGCTGCCGGACAGTTCGCCGATGCGCGAGAACGGCAGGTGGCCGGCCTGCGTGCGGGCCTGGCCGGTGGAGACCACGTAGCCCTTGTCGCCGTGCATCACGTTCTTGAGCGCGTCTCCGAACTTGTAGTCGCGTGCGACGAAGCCGGGGGTGTCCACGTTGGCGATGTTGCTCGCGATGGTGCGCTGGCGCTCCGAGCGCAGCAGCAGGGCGCGGGCCTGGAAGTCCAGCGTGCCGGTCAATTTGTCCAACATGGGCATCACCTCGTGCAATGGTTGGCTCCGCCACAGGTGCGGGCGGAGCAGGGGGTGCCGGGAATTGTGGAAGTCCGCTGCCCGCGCGAAGCCGGGATGAGGGGCGTGTTTGGCGGGCAGTTCGCGGTTTCGCGCGGCGGCGGCCTGCCTACAGTTGCGGTCGTCCCATTCAAGCTTGCAGGAGGTGTCCCCATGGGCTTTGCACGAAGGCTGCGCCAGGCCGCGCTGCCGCTGATGGCGGCGCTGTGCGCCCCCGCCTGGGCGCAGTACGAACAGATCAGCCAGCAATGGGTGGACCAGGCGCTGGCCCAGTTGCCGGCCGACGCCAAGGGCCCGCTGCGCATGGAAGTCAGCGTGGGTGCGCTGGACAGCCGGCTGAAGCTGGCGCCCTGCGCCCAGGTCGAACCCTACCTGCCGCCCAACACACGGCTGTGGGGCCGCACGCGGCTGGGCCTGCGCTGCGTCGACGGGACGACGCGCTGGAGCGTGTTCCTGCCGATCACGGTCAAGGCCTTCGGGCCGGCCTGGATGCTGCGCGGGCCGGTGGCCCAGGGCGCCGTGCTGACGGCCGAAGACGCCGAGCAGGGCGAGGTCGACTGGGCCGAGGACCGTTCGCCCGTGCTGGCCGATCCGGCGCTGTGGGTGGGCCAGATCACCACGCGCAGCTACCAGCCCGGGCAGGCCATCCGCCAGTCGATGGTGCGGGCGCCGCTGGCCTTCCAGGCCGGTGCCCAGGTGCGTGTGGTGGCGCAGGGCTCCGGCTTCTCGATCAGTTCGGACGGCCAGGCCCTGACGGTCGGCGTGGTCGGCCAGGCGGCACGCGTGCGCATGGACAACGGCCGCATCCTCACGGGCACCGTGCTGGACGCCCGTACAGTCGAAATGTCCATGTGACCCGGTTTGCCAAGGAATTCGCATGTTGGCCCTCAAGTCGCTCCGGAAACTGCCGATAGCATCAGCACGATGCCCCTTCCACGGGGGCGATGGAGAGTGCAATGAAGATCGGACAGACGCCCGACCCGAACCCGGGAATCACCCCCCCGGCCAAGCGGCCCGGGCCAGAGACGGAAGCCGCCGCCCAGGCGAAGGCGGCCGCTGTCCGCACGCCTGCGGCCGCGCCGGGCACTTCGGTGAGCATGTCCACGCTGGGCAAGACGCTGGAAGCCACGCGCCGCGCGGATGCCGGCGACATCGACCAGGCCAAGGTGGACGAGGTCAAGGCGGCGATCGCCGATGGCAGCTACCAGATCGATCCCGAGGCCATTGCCGACAAGATGCTCGCCAATGCGCAGGAAATGCTGCAACCCAAGGGCCGCACCACCGGCCACTGAGGCCTGGCCCGCGCCCGGCCCTGAACCGGGGCCACCGCCATGGTGGCTGAGGGCTTTCTCCACCAGCTGGCCGAGGCCGAGGCCCAGCTCGACTCCCTGACCCATTTGCTGCTGCTAGGCGATGCACCTGCCTATGAGGCCGGCGCGCTCGCGTTCCGGCAGGCCCTGGTGCAACTGGCCCATGCCGCGGCCGACCAGCCCACGCCCGTGCCCCGCGCCGTGGCGGACCGGCTGGCCCGGCTGGCGCGCGCGCTGGTGCAGCAGCGCGACCAACTGGCGCGCCGCGCCATGGTGGTGGCGCGCAGCCTGGCCGTGGTGCTGCCGCAGAGGCAGCCGACCTACCAGGCGCCAGGGCGGCGCGCCGGCTTCAGCGGCGCCGCGCCGCAGATCTACTCGGCCCCGGCGCGCTGAAGCTATTCGGCTGCAGAACGCCCCGCAGTGCGGGGCGTTTTGCTTTGTGGGCCACGCAGATGTCAAATCGGCCGACAGATGCCGGTGTGAGAAATGTCGCAGATTTGCGCCGCGGCCTGCACATATCGTGCGCTTGTTCACGCCATTATTTGGATTGCGGCTGGCACAAATGCTGCTGTATGGCTTGCACCATGCATTCCATCAAGCAACTGATCTCGTTCGCCGTCCTCGCCACTGCCGCCGCGGCGTGCGGCGCCGCCACCGTGCGCGTGAGCTTCGATGACAACATCTTCGCCGTCGGCTCCGACAACATGGCGATCCGCTATGGCAAGAGCACGCTGGGCGTCGCCGCCGGCATGTTCAGCGGCAAGCTGTCCAACCTCAACGGCGTGCAGGCATCCACCTTCGTGCTCGGCGCGTCGGAGTTCTACGCCTACTGCTACGACCTGGACGAAACCGTCTGGGGCGGCCGCAAGGTCGACTACACGGTGAACCTGGACGGCGGCACGGCCCGCACGCTCGATTTCCTCGGGGCGGTGAACAGCGTGCTCAACACGCGCTACGGCACCAGCGACCCCTACGCCTGGCTGAACCCGCGCAGCGGCGCGGTGGCTGCTGCCATCCAGGTCGGCATCTGGGAGAGCCTGTACGACACCAGCGGCTGGAACTGGGCAGCGGGCCAGTTCGGCGTCGCCTACGGTGCGGACAGCAGCACGGCCTCGTGGCTCAACACCTTCATCGGTGCGGTCAACACCTCGGATGCGCTGGACGGCGCCTACGTGATGACGCTGGTGGCCAGCGGCGCGCAGGACATGATCACGGGCAGCGTGCCCGCGCGCGTGCAGCCCTTGGCAAGCCAAGTGCCGGAGCCCGCATCCCTGGCGCTGGTCGGGCTGGCACTGGTGGGCCTGACGGCGGTGCGCCGCCGCCAATCCTGAGTTCCGCCGCGCCCGCAGCAAACCCGCCGCGGCGGGTTTTTCGCTGTCAGTGCGCGCGCATCTTGGCGCGCAGCCGCGCCACCGACTGGCTGTGCAGCTGGCACACGCGCGATTCGGTGATGCCCAGCACGGCGGCGATCTCCTTGAGATTCAGGTCCTTCTCGTAGTACATGCTCATGATGTACTGCTCGCGCTCGGGCAGCGACTTGATGGCCTCGACCAGCGCACTGCGCAGGCGGTCGTTGCGCAGCAGGTTCAGCGGGTCGGCCTCGGTGTCGCCGGTGTGGCGGTCCAGGAAACCCTCGGCGTCCTCGTCGCCGCCCATGTCTTCCAGGTACACGAGCTGGGTGCCGCGCACCTTGTTCAACAGCTCCTGGTATTCGCCGAGCGCCATGCCGAGTTCGGCCGCGATCTCGGATTCCTTGGCGCTGCGGCCCAGGCGCTGCTCCACGCGCTGCACGGCGCGCTCGATGTCCTTCTGGCTCTTGCGCGAGCCGCGCGACATCCAGTCGCCTTCGCGCAGCTCGTCGATCATCGCGCCGCGGATGCGTTGCGTCGCAAACGTTTCGAACTGCACGCCCTGCGCCGCCTCGTAGCGCGTCAGCGCCTCGGACAGGCCGATCATGCCGACCTGGATCAGGTCGTCCAGTTCCACGTTGGCGGGCAGCTTGGCGATCATGTGGTGCGCCAGGCGGCGCACCAGCGGCACGTACTGCCGGATCATGTGCTCGCGGTCGAGTTGGCCTTTGGCGGTGTACATCTCGGTGACGGCTCGTGCGTCAAGCCATGAAGGGAACGGCACCGTTCTCCAGCAGGCGCAGCGCCAGCCGGCGCACGTCGTCGCTGCGGTGATCGGCTTGCGGTTCGCTGCGCACGGTGATCATGTCGGTCTCGCAACCCAGGAAGGTCAGGGCGCATTTTTGCAGACTTCGGCCGGTTGTACGCGCCAATTGGTCTGCATTCCTGAGCGACGAGGTGATCAGCGAGACCAGCGTAGGCGCCAGCCGGCCCTGTTGCTGGAACTGCTTGATCGTGCGGTAGCCGCGCAGCAGCGCGTGCCGGCCCGGCGCCACCGCCAGCACCGGCTGGGCCGCGCTGTCGGCCAGCACCGGGATCAGCAGTTCGGCGCGGGCGTAGACCACCAGCACGCCGCAGCCCTGGAACAGCGATCCCAGCAGGTCCAGCGGGCGTGGCTGCGCCCGGCCCAAGGCGCGCAGGCCGGCGGCGGCGGGCATCACGGCCCAGTCCGAATCCTCGGTCGCGCCCAGCGCGCCCCAGGGCGTGTGCTGCATCAGGTCCACCAGGCCCGGGTGTTCGTTGGATTCCAGGCTGGTGCCGTCCAGCACCACCGGCGGATAGCCGTAGCTTTGCAGCGCCTGGCACAGCTGCCACAGCAGGGCCTGCTCGTGCCGCTCTTCGCCCTGGCTGACCAGCGTGATGAGCCGCGCCGGAGCCGGCGGGCGGGCCTGGCGCAGGCTGGCGCCCTGGTCGGCGAACGCGTCAAGCATGGGCGCGCTCGGCACGCAGCGGGGCGGCACCGGCCGTGGAGAAGATGAAGCTCAGGTCGGCCGCCTTGGGGTCGTAGGCCGAGCGCACGTTGCTGCGCATGGAAGCTGCGACCAGCTTGGCCGCGTCGGCGCGCTCGAAGTCCTCGGGCACGCGCTGGCCGTTGCAGATGCCGCGCACCAGCAGCTGGTGGCGGATGGTGGCGTCCAGCACCGGGCCCAGCTTCACCGCCTCGTCCACCTTGGACAGGATGGTCTGCTGAACGCCGCCGGTCTTGAAGGCGCCCATCACGTCGTCGAGCTGGTCGCCCTGGCCGCCGGCGTTGACCACCAGCAGGCGCTGCACGCCGGGCAGGTCCAGCATGTCCAGCATGCCTTGCTTGCGCGGGTCGCGCGGGGCCACGCCGGTGGTGTCCACCAGCACCATCTTCTTGTTGGCCAGCAGGCCCAGCAGGTCCTGCAGCGCGGCACGGTCGTGCGCCAGGTGGGCCACCACGCCCAGCATGCGGCCGTAGCTGCGCAACTGCTCGTGCGCGCCGACGCGGTAGGTGTCCAGCGTGATCAGGCCGACGCTGGCCGCGCCGTGCACCTGCACGCAGTGCGCGGCGAGCTTGGCGGCCGTGGTGGTCTTGCCCACGCCGGTGGCGCCCACCAGCGCGAACACGCCGCCTTCGGCATACAGCGGCGCGGCCTGCGCATCGGTGTGCAGGTTGCGCTGCAGCACCTCGATGATCCAGTGCACGGCCTCAGCGGCCGATGCCTCGGCCGGCATGCGTTCGAGCAAGGCGCGCGCCAGGCTGGGCGAGTAGCCCGAGCGGATCAGCTTGAGCATGAGGTTGGACTGGATCGGGTCCTGCTTGGCCTGTCCCAGCCAGGCCAGCGTGCTGAAGCGCTCCTCGATCATCTCCTTCATCGCGTGCAGCTCGTCGACGATGCCCTGCGAGGCCGGTGCCGCCACGGGCGCGATGGGCACGGCCTGCGGGCGCGTGCGCAGCACCTCCTTCACGAACGGCAGGGCGTGCGGCGTGGCCTTGGCGGCGGGCGGCTTGGCCGCAGCGGCGGCGGCCTGCGCCGCGTTGGCGGCCTCCAGCCGCTGGGCCAGCTGGGCGAGCTGCGCCGAGGCGGCGGGCTTGCGCAGCGTCTGCACCTCGCGCTCGGCGCGTTCGGCCAGCGAGGAGGCCCTGGTCACGATCGGCGCGCTGGACGGGGCGGCCATGCGCGTGGCCGCCGGCCTGGCGGGCGCGGCGGCGGGCGCAGCCGGCGCCTCCATGGCCTCGTGGCGGCGGCGCAGCATGCGTTCGCGCACGTAGTCCTGGAACGACAGCGTGCTCATGGCCAGCTGCTCGGCATCCTCGGCCACGGGCGTCTTCTCGGCGGCGATGGCCGTGCGGCGCGGCGTGGAGCGCGGCTGCGCGGCGGCGGCCTGCTCCGGCGGCGTGCCGACGGTGTCCTCGGCCGTGGCCATGACTTCCACGCCGGTGGCGGTCTGGCGGTTGGACAGGATCAGCGTGCCCTCACCGAATGCCATCCGGGCCTTGGCCAGGGCTTCGCGCGAGGTCGCGGCGGTAAAGCGTTGGATGTTCAATTTGCACCTCTGAGGATCGGGCCGATACGGATGGAATGCGTTTCAGGGATTTCGCTGTGCCCCAGCACCTGCAGCCGGGGGGCGACGCGCCGCACCAGGCGCGAGATGGCGTTGCGGATCTGGTCGGGCACCAGGAGGCAGGCCGGCACGCCGAGTTCCTCCTGGCGCATGGCCACGTCGGCCGCGTTCTTGGTCAGCAGCTCGGCCACGCTGGGGTCCAGCGAGGGGCCGGCGGCGCTGCCCAGGGCCTGCACCAGGAGGCGCTCCAGCGCGGGTTCGATGGCGATCACGTTGAGCTCGCGGGTCGGGCCGTAGATCTGCTGCACGATGGCCGGCGCCAGCGCGATGCGCACGCGGCGCGCCAGTTCCTGGGGATCGCTCACGCTGCCGGCATGCTCGGCCAGCGATTCGACGATGCTGCGGATGTCGCGGATGTGCACCGATTCCTCCAGCAGCAGCTGCAGCACCTTCTGGAACGTGGCGAGCGGCACCATCTTCGGTACCACTTCCTCGATGAGTTTGGGAGCCAGGCGCGTCACGTGTTCCACCAGTTGCTGGGTCTCGGTGCGGCTGAGCAGACGGGCCGCCTGCACCTGCATCAAGTGTGACAAATGGGTGGCCATCACGGTCTCCGAATCAACGACCGTAAAGCCGGCCAATTGGGCGGCTTCCTTCTGGCGCTCGTCGATCCAGTGGGCCGGCAGGCCGAAGGCGGGGTCGGTGGTCGCGGTGCCGATCAGCGGCGTGCTGATGCCGCCCGGGTTGATGGCCAGGTACATGCCCGGGTAGGCCTCGCCCTCGCCGACGACCACGCCGCGCAGCGTGATGCGGTAGGCGCTGGGCTTGAGCTCCAGGTTGTCGCGCACGTGCACGGCCGGCGGCAGGAAGCCCACCTCCTGCGCGAACTTGCGGCGCACGCCCTTGATGCGGTTGAGCAGGTCGCCCTGGCGGGTCTTGTCCACCAGCGTGATGAGCCGGTAGCCCAGCTCCAGGCCCAGCAGGTCCACGGGCTGCAGGTCGTCCCAGCTGGCCTCGTTGTCGTGCGGCGCGGGCGGCGGGCCGGCCACCAAGGTGCCCTCCTTGGGCTTGTTGGCCATGCGCCAGGCCAGGTAGCCCAGCACCGAGGCCACGCCCAGGAACACCACGTGCGGCATGTTGGGCACCAGGCCCAGCAGCGCCAGGATGCCGGCCGTGATGCCCAGCGCGCGCGGCGAGTCGAACATCTGCGCCACGATCTGCTTGCCGATGTCCTTGTCCTTGCCCACGCGCGAGACCACCATCGCGGCCGCCACCGAGATCAACAGGCCGGGGATCTGCGCCACCAGCGCGTCGCCGACGGCCAGCAGGATGTAGCTGTCGGCCGCCTGGCCGGCCGACAGGCCATGCTGCAGCATGCCGATGGCGAAGCCGCCGACGATGTTGATGACCAGGATCAGGATGGCGGCGATGGCGTCGCCGCGCACGAACTTGCTGGCGCCGTCCATGGAGCCGAAGAACTCGGCTTCCTCGGCCACTTCGGCGCGGCGGCGCTTGGCTTCCTTGTCGTCGATGAGGCCGGCGTTGAGGTCGGCGTCCACCGCCATCTGCTTGCCGGGCATGGCGTCCAGCGTGAACCGGGCCGAGACCTCGGCGATGCGCTCGGCGCCCTTGGTGATCACGATGAAGTTGATCACCACCAGCACCAGGAACACGATCAGGCCGACCGCGAAGTTGCCGCCGATCAGGAAGTGGCCGAAAGCCTCGATCACCGCGCCGGCCGCGCCCGCGCCGGTGTGGCCCTCCATGAGCACCACGCGCGTGGAGGCCACGTTCAGCGACAGCCGCATCAGCGTGGTCAGCAGCAGCACGGCCGGGAAGGCCGAGAAATCCAGCGGCCGCACCATGTAGGCCGCCACCATCATCACCATCAGCGCCATCGCGATGTTGATGGTGAAGAAAGTGTCCAGCATCCACGGCGGGATCGGCAGCACCATGAGCGAGAGGATCGCCACCACCAGCACCGGCGCGGCGATGCCGCGCACATGGCTGCCGTGGCGCTGCAGCGTGGCGAGCAGGGCTTGCGGGGAGGTTGGCATCAGCGTGGCTCCACGGGGCGCAGTTCATCCAGCGGCGCGTCCGGGTCGGCGGCGCCGGCGCTGGTCTCGGCCACCACCGTCTTGCCCAGCGGGTCCAGCTCGGGCGGCACGAAGGGTTCGGGCTGTTCCTCGGGCATGGGGCCCTCGCCGCGCATCGCCGCCTTCAGGCGGTAGACGTAGGCCAGGATCTGGGCCACGGCCGTGTACAGCGCCGAGGGGATCTCGCCCTCCAGCTCCGCATGCGCGTACAGCGCGCGCGCCAGCATGGGCGACTGCAGCACCGGCACCGCGTGCAGCTGCGCCACCTCGCGGATGCGGAAGGCCAGCAGGTCGGCGCCCTTGGCGATCACCTGCGGCGCGGCCATGGTCTTCTCGTCGTAGCGCAGCGCCACGGCGAAGTGGGTCGGGTTCATGAGCACGAAATCGGCCTTGGGCACGGCCTGGATGCTGCGGCGGTTGGCGATCTCGCGCGCGCGCTGGCGCAGCTTGCCCTTGAGCTGCGGGTTGCCCTCGGATTCCTTGTGCTCCTGCTTGACCTCCTGGTGCGACATCTTGAGCCGCGACTTGTGCAGGAACAGCTGCATCGGCACGTCGAACATGGCGACGGCGAAGATCACCAGCAGCAGCAGCGACACGCCCTTGGTCAGCCAGTCGCCCAGCAGCACGATGGAGCGCGGCGAGGGCTGCAGCACCATCATCGCCACGGTCTCGATGCTGCCCTTGAGGTACAGCCAGGACACGATGCCCAGCACGACGGTGATGGCCAGCAGCTTGCCGGTCTCCACCACCTTGTCCTTGGTGAACATCTTGCCGAAGCCGCTGAGCGGGTTCAGGCGGCTCAGGTCGGGCGTGATCGGCTTGGTGGTGATGACCCAGCCGCCGGCCGCGATGGTGCTGCCCACGGCGGCCACCAGCACGATGGCGGCCAGCGCCAGCGCCACCACGAGGCCGGCCAGCGTCATGCTCTGCAGGCGGTCCAGCATCTGCAGCGGGTGCAGCAGCGTGTCGGCGCCGAAGCGCAGCTGGTGGTGCAGCGCCAGCTGCAGGCGGCCGAACATCCAGGGGGCCAGCGCCAGCAGCGCGAAGGCGCCCACGCCCAGCACCGCGAGGTTGCCCAGGTCGCGCGAACGGGCGATCTGGCCATCCTTGCGCGCCTGTTCGAGCTTGCGCTCGGACGCGGGCAGGTTGCGGTCTTGGCTGCTGGATTCCATGGATGTGGCTCGGGATGGGCCGCATTGTGGAAAACCGGGGCCGCCGCGAAGGCGCGATAAGAAGGGGATTGGCGGGCCTGATCCCCGGCCGCGTCAGCGCGGTCCCGCGGCGTGCGAGGCGTATTCCGTCGAGATGGCGAACTCGCCGTCGGCCACGAACTCGCACAGGCTTTCCAGCGAGGCCTTGAGCGAGCCAGACAGGCTGATCTTCTGCTCCACGCCGACCTTCTGCAATGCCAGCCGCTCGCCGCCAATGGTGATGAAGGGCCGCACCCGGGCCAGCGCGCCGTCGATGGCGGCCTGCAGGTAGGCGTTGAGCTTCTCGGTGAGCGATGCGCTGATGTCGGCGAACCGGCCGGCGACGGCGGTGCCGGCCTCCTGCAGCTGGACGGCCAGCTTGTCGATCAGGGGCTGTGCCGCGGCGCGCCCGTCGCGGTAGGCACGCGTCAGCGCGGTCTCGGCCGCGTCCCAGAGCCGGTTCACCCAGTAGCTGGCGTCGTCGCCCAGCGGGGAGTTCAGGACGCCGACCGGCAACGGGGTGTCGTTGCCCATGGCGCGCGCGGCGCGCAGCGCGTTCTGGAAGATGGTGTCGTCGAGGACCAGCAGGTTTGTCATGTCGGATGTCCAGGGGTGGCCGGGCAGACGTCCCAGCCGGCCGGGGTGGGTTGGAAAAGGTGCACGCCGTGGGCCTGCAGCGCGGCCGCCAGCGCATCGGCGGCGGTGCCAGCCAGCGGCGCGCGGGCGGTTGCCAGCAGCAGGTCGATGGTGTCGCTGCGCAGGTGCGGCACACCGGCGGTGAACTGCGCGAAGCCCTCGTCGACCAGGCCCCGCGCGAGCGCCGCGGCGCCGGGCAGCAGCGCCGCCAGCATGGCGTGCGAGGCCGCGGCAACGCGGGCGCGCCGCATTCCGGTGTCCAGCGTGCGGCGCGTGCGGTCGGCCACCCGCGCAACCCAAGGGGCCATGTCGACAGGATCGGCCTCGGTGTGCCAGGGCACCGGTTCGCCGAGCCAGTGCAACGTGCGTTGCAGCGCGCCGTCTTCCGCGAAGAACTGCTCGCCGACCATGCGTTCGGCCGGCGTCGGGTGCAGCCGCATGCGCAGCATGGCGCGCAGGTGGGCGGCCCGCCCGGCATCGGCCTGCAACGCGGCATCGGCCTGCGGCGTGGTGCCGCGCACGGCGAACCAGTCGCCGTAGCGCATCGCGAGCAGGTGCGTGGGCTGGCCTGGCACCACCAGTCCCATGAGGTCGATGACGCGGGTGACCTGCATGCGCGGCTCGGCGGTGTCGGCATGGCGCTGCGCCACCGCCTGCGCGTCGTCCACCGGGATCGGCTGCCACAGCAGGTTCGACGACGGCCTGCCCGTCTCCACATGGGCGTCGGTGGTGCGCAGCTGCAGCGTCAGCGCGGCCTCGGCCGCATCGGGATCGACGACCAAGTGGAACGACGCGTCGGTGCGGCCGATCGGCAGCAGGCCGCCCATGGTGATGCGCTCGTCGACCAGGGTCTCCAGCCGCTGCTGCATGGCCACGGCGGGGGCGCTGCGGCGGTATGCGGCCATGGCCATGGCATAGCTGTCGGCCAGGGCGGCGCAGCTGCCGCCCCAGGCCGCGCGCGTCTGCGCGTCCTCGGGGGTGTTCCAGCTGGCCAGTGCCTGCGTCATGCGGTCCCTGATCCAGGCTGCCTGCTTCTCGCCGACCGGCGCGTCGCCAGGGGCCGGGGCCCTCAGCGCGAAACCTTCCCATACCAGCGTGCTGCCGCCTTCGTCGGGCGAGGATGGCGCGAGGAACAGCGCCAGCACGTCTGCGCCCACATCGGCCAGGCCGCGCACCCAGTCGGCCATGGCGTGGCGTGCGGCGCGCTCGAATGTTTCACTGGGCAATGCAAGGTCGGGAATGGCCGGCGAGGTGGAAAAGCGCGTGGCGTGCAGCAGCAGGTCGAATGCCTGGGCGCCATGCAGCGGCGTGCCCAGCGTGCGGCGCCAGCTGGCCAGCACGCTGCGCACGGCCACGTAGCCGGCGAAGTACGGCCTGCCGTCGTGCCGCAGCACCTGGTCGAGCCGCATGGGGCTGCGCCGGCCGATGGCCTGGGCGCAGCGCTGCTCGAACTCGCGGACATGCGCGTCGACCTGGGCACGCACCTGCGCGGCCGTGCCGTCGCCCTGGGCCATGAAGTCGACCATGCCGCGCAGGGCCTCGGCCACGCGGTGGATGCGGCTCGGGTCGGCGGCCGGGTCGGCCGCCGTCTCGCCGAACACGGCCAGGCCTTCGAGCCAGGGCGTCCAGACGTCCTGCAGGGCGCGCGCCTTGGCGGCCAGCTCGACGCCGATCTCCGCCCGCATCAGCTGGCCGGCGTCGCCCGCCGGCAGCGGCGCCGGCCCCTGGCCCACGCGGCGCAGCAACTCCTCGCGCGGCGTGCCGGGCTGCACGGCGAGCGACCACAGCGTGCCCTCGTTGTCGTGGTTGGCCAGGCGCAGGCAGGTGAGGGCGCCCCCCAGGTGCCCCAGGTAGCTCAGCACGTGCGTGATCTCGTGCGCCAGCTCGACCAGGTGCCGGTCGAAGTCGCGCTCGCGCAGGAACGAACGCGAATGCGGCACGGCGCGCCGATGCGCGGGGTGCTCCAGGGTCCAGGTGATGGGGTCGACGCTGGCCGCCGCCAGCACGGGCGGGCTTTCCAGCGCGTGCAGCGCCTGGTCGATCTCGAGCTCCCAGCGCTGCAGGCCCACCTGCTCCGCCAACTGCGCCGCATGGTCCTGCAGCCGCCCCGTGGCCACGCGCGGCTGCCATTCGGCCAGGCCGATGTGCTGGGCCAGGCCAGGCGGCTGGTGTTCCGCGTCGACCAGGAGCAGCAGTGGCACCGCCAGCACGTGGAGCCAGTCGCGCATGCGCACGTGGTCCACCAGGGTCCGGGCCACCTCCGAGCGCCAGGGCTGCGGGCACTGCTGGAGCCGCTCGATGGCGATCTCGGTCAGCTTGAAGGCCCGCAGGCGCTGGCCGGCGTCGGCGTCGGCGATCTCCTGCACGGCCTTGGCCAGCGCCATGGCGCAGACCGCCACCTGGTGGGGGCGCTTCGCCGCCAGCGCCAGCGCCATGCCCTGGCCGGCCACGCGTTCGCGCAGCGCAGGCAGGGCCGGACCGGCCGCGTACAGCGCAAGCGCCAGGAAGTCGTAGGCCTGGTCGGGCTGCTCCATCTCCGCCAGCGCGTCGGCCGCGGCGGCCAGCTGCACGGGCAGGTCGGCGGCATCCGCTGCATCCGCGGCGTGCGCGGCGTGCGCGGTCGTGCCGTCCCACGCCATCCAGCCCAGCAGCGACAGGACGCCGCAGGCGGCGTCGAGCAGGCGGTTGCAGGCGTCGTCACCGGTGCTGGGGTGCAGCTCGCGCCGCGCGCCCAGCGTGACGGCGTGGTCCGCGGCGCGGGCGTCGTCCCATTGCGCGAGCAGCGACAACAGGTAGGCGGCCCAGATGCCGCAGGTCGGCGCCGGCGGCCGGCCGAGGGCCTGGAAGAAATCCTGGCGGGGCCGGCTGGTCAGTCGCTGGAGCGCGCGGTCCAGCCGCTCGGCGTCGGCGCTGTCCTGCGGGATCTGCTGCAGCGCCTGCTGCAGGAAGGGGAGGATCCGTTCCGCCAGGGTGGTCACGGGGCGCTCCAGGTACGGCCGACCTGCAGAGCGCCGGGATCAGAACCCCAGGCTGGCCAGCAGGTCGTCGACCTGCGACTGGTCGGTGACCACGTCGTCGCGGCCTTCGCCGTCGACCACCGGGCCCTGCAGCGGTGCATGGGCCGCGACGGGCTTGGCGGTCGCCGGCGCGGTCTGGATCAGCAGCGCCACCAGTTGCTCCTCGATGGTGGCGGCCAGGTTCACCACGCGGGCGATGACCTGGCCCGTGAGGTCGTGGAAGTCCTGCGCCATCATGATCTCGGTCAGGTGCTGGTCGATCTCCCGCGAGGCCTTGTCGACATCGCCCAGGAAGTTGTAGACCACCCCGCGCGCCACGGCCGCCACCGGGTCCTTGACCAGCAGTTCGCCCACGCGCCGCGTCTCGGCGGCGATGAAGTCGTGCTGGGTCTTGGCCTGCTCCACGCGGCTCAGCACCTTCTCGGCCGCCTCGCCGGTGAGCCGCGCGATGTAGGTCAGCCGGTTCTGCGCATCGGGCAGTTCGTCGACGCTGCCGCGCAGCTTTTCGGCGTAACCCAGCTCGGACAGGCTGTCGTGCAGCTGGCGCGTCAGCAGGCCGAGTTTCTGGTGGACGTCGGTCGTGGTGTCGTCGGACGCTGCGGGGGCGGGCGAAGCAGGCTGCGGAATCGATTCGCTGGTCTGCATGGCTGCCCTTACAGACCGAGCTTCTTCAGGATGTGGGCCACCTTCTCCTCGAGCGTGGCCTTGGTGAACGGCTTGACGATGTAGCCGGCGGCGCCACCCTGGGCGGCGGCGACGATGTCTTCCTTGCGCGCCTCGGCCGTGACCATCAGCACCGGCAGGTGCTTGAGCTTCTCGTCCGCCTTGATCTGCGAGAGCAGCTCGAAGCCGTTCATGTTGGGCATGTTGATGTCGCTCACCACGAAATCGAAGCGGCCATTGCGCAGCTTGTTCAGCGCGGCGACGCCGTCCTCGGCCTCCTCGGCCTCGGTGTAGCCGCTCTCCTTGAGCAGGTTGCGCACGATGCGGCGCATGGTGGAGAAGTCATCGACGATCAGGAAACGAAGTTCGGCCACAGTTGCCCCTCGTGATGGGTGTTGACGGGAAGAAAGCGCATGGGTCGAGCTCTCGGAGTCTTCATGGTGGGGTGCCCTTGGTCATCGGGCGGAGCCCGGTTTCAGACAGCGGGGCGTTCTGCGATAGCGCAGGCGAAGCTATTGTGGCATCACCGGCGGGCGGGGTGCCCATCAGCCGCTCCTCGGCCTCGCGCGTGAGCACGGTCAGCGTGATGCGGCGGTTGACGGGCGCATTCGGGGTGGCCGGCTCCAGCGGGCTGCTGGCGGCCAGGCCGACCACCCGGCCCAGCTTGGCATCCGGCATGCCGGCGGCCACCAGCTCGCGGCGCGATGCGTTGGCGCGGTCGGCCGACAGCTCCCAGTTGCTGTAGCCACGCTCGCCGTTGCCGTAGGGCGTGGCGTCGGTGTGGCCGGCCAGGCTGAGGCGGTTCTCCACATCGTTCAGCGCCGTGCCGATCTCGCGCAGGATGTCGCGCATGTAGGGTTTGACCAGCGCGCTGCCGCTGTCGAACATGGGCCGGTTCTGGTCATCCACGATCTGGATCTGCAGCCCGTCGGGCGTGGTCTCCAGCCGGATCTGCGAGCGGTATTCGTTGAGCTTGGGGGTGTTGGTGATCAGCGCCTCGATGCGGGCGCGCAGGTCGGCGATGCGGCGCGCGTCCTGGCGCGCGGCGTCGGCCTTCACCTGCTGGGCGGCCTGCTGCGCGGCCATCTTGCGTTTCACCGCATCGTCGGCCTGGCCGCGCGCGGCCTGGCCCACGCGCTCGGTCAGGTCCTTGCCGCCGCCGGGCAGGATGGAGTTGCTGGCGCCGGCACCGGTGCCGCCCTGCAGCGCGACCTTGAGCGGCGCGTTGAAGTAGTCCGACAGGCCCTTGCGGTCGCCCTCGCTGGTCGAGCCCAGCAGCCACATCAGCAGGAAGAAGGCCATCATGGCCGTCACGAAGTCGGCGTACGCGATCTTCCAGGCCCCGCCATGCGCCGCATGGCCGGACTTCTTGATCTTCTTGACGATGATCGGTTGGAGCTTCTTCGCGTCGCCAGCCATGGCCCAACCCCGTTACTTCTTCTTCACGTGCGCCTCCAGCTCGGCAAAGCTGGGGCGCTCGGTCGAGAACAGCACCTTGCGGCCGAACTCGATGGCGGTGGACGGGTTGTAGCCCTGCATGCTGGCCAGCAGCGTGGTCTTGATGCACTGCAGCTCCTTGGCCGCGTCCTCGCTCTTTTGTTCCAGCAGGCCGCCCAGCGGCTCGACCACGCCGTAGGCCAGCAGGATCCCGAGGAAGGTGCCGACCAGGGCCGAGGCGATCATGCCGCCCAGCACCGCGGGCGGCTGGCCGACCGAGCCCATGGTGTTCACCACGCCCAGCACGGCGGCCACGATGCCGAAGGCCGGCAGCGCGCCGGCCAGCCGGGCGATGGCGGCCACGGGGGCGTGCGCCTCCTGGTGGTGGGTCTCGATCTCGCTGTCCATCAGCGATTCGATCTCGTGCGCGTTCAGGTTGCCCGAGACCATCATGCGCAGGTAGTCGGTCATGAACTCCACCACGTGGTGGTCGCTGCCCACCACGGGGTATTTCTTGAAGATCTCCGACGCCTCGGGCTCCTCCACGTCCTTCTCGATCGCCATCAGGCCCTCCTTGCGGGCCTTCTGCAGGATGTCGTAAAGCAGCGCCATGAGCTCCAGGTAGCGGTCCTTGGTGAACTTGGAACCCTTGAAGGCCGTCGGCAGGGCCTTGAGCGTGGCCTTGAGCACCTTGGGCTGGTTGTTCACCGCGAAGGCGCCCAGCGCGCCGCCGAAGATGGTGATCAGCTCGAACGGCAGCGCCGTCAGAATCACGCCGATGTTCCCGCCGTGGAAGACGTACACGCCAAAGATGCAGCCCATGGCGACGACGTAGCCGATGATGACGATCATGTGCGGTGCGGAAGGTGGCGGTGCGAAGGCCTGGGATGGCCGTGTACAGGCCGAAGCCCAAGCTATTTGCTTAGGAATGTATCGGATGAACCCGGCGATACGAAGCTTCTGAAGCGCCAATAAGCGGCGCAAAGGCGACGTACATCGGCTGGGCTGGGGCGCGGCTGCCGCAGGTTCGTCTGCAAATGGGCCATGATTCGCGCGTATTTCCCGCTCTGTCGGATCGAATCGCTGGCTATTCTCGGCAGTCTCTTGTCGAACGACCGCACGCCGATGACCGAAACCCCCGATGCCGCCGAGGCGCTGCAGGACTTGTTCCGGCAGGCCATCGAACGCCACCGCAGCTTCGATTTCGCAGCGGCAGAGCAGGCGTACCGGGAGGTGCTGGCGCGCGATCCTGCCCATGCCGACGCCTTGCACAACCTGGGCGTGCTGCATGCCATCGGGCTGGGGCAGCCGCAGGAAGCCTTGCCGTGCTTCGAGGCCGCGCTGAACCTCGACCCGGCGCGGCCCCAGTTCTGGTTCAGCTACATCGACGCCCTCGTGCGGGCCGGCCAATCGGCGCTGGCCGAGCAGGTGCTGCCGGTGGCGCAGGCCAATGGCCTGTCGGTGGCCATGGCCAATGGCCTGGCCGAACGTGCGCGGGCGGCCCGCGCTGCGGAAAAGCCGGCCGCCGGGCCGCGGCCTGCGGCCCCCGCCGTGTTGCAGGAAGCCGACAAGCAGGCGCTCGTCGCGCTGTTCCGGGCCGGAGACCATGCGCAGGGCGAGCGGCAGGCGCGCGCCTTGCTGGAACTGCATCCGCAGGAAGGATTCCTGTGGAAGGCGCTGGGCGCCATGCTGCAGCAGCTGGGGCGCAAGCAGGAGGCACTGGCCGCCAAGGTCCGCGCCACCGAACTCCTGCCCCGGGACGCCGAGGCCCTGTGCAACCTGGGCCGTGCGCACTTCGAGCTGGGCGACAGCGCTGCCGCTGCGGCGGTGCTGCAGCGCGCCGTGGCCCTGGCGCCGCGCCATGCCGAGGCGCACAACAACCTGGGCCTGGCGCTCAACGCGCTGGGCGAGGTGGCCCGGGCGCACGACTGCTTCCGCCAGGCGGTCGCGCTGCAGCCCGACTTTGCCGAGGCGTTGAACAACCTGTCCGGCATCTACACCAGCCAGGGCCTGATCGACGAGTCCGTCGGTGTGCTGCAGCGCGCGGTCGCCGCCAGGCCCGATTACCAGATCGCCTTCGACAACCTGTTGTTCGTGCTGAACTACCACCCGGACAAGACGGCCGAGGAGATTCGCGCCGCCTATGCCGAGTTCGATCGGGTCTTCGGCCTTCCCGCGCGCCGGCAGTGGCGACCGCACACCAACCCGGCGCTGGCTGGGCGCCGCCTGCGCGTGGGCTATGTCTCACCGGACTTCCGCCACCACGCCTGCAGCTTCTTCATGGAGCCGCTGCTGCAGGGCCACGACCGCGCCGCCATCGAAGTGTTCGCCTACGCCGAGATGCGCGACGAGGAGGATGCGGTCACCGCGCGCTACCAGGGCGTCGTCGACCATTGGGTGCCCACCCGGGGCCTGTCCGACGCGGCGCTGGCCGAGCGCATCCGTGCCGACGGCATCGACATCCTGGTCGACCTGGCCGGCCACACCCGCGGCAACCGCCTGAGCGTGTTCGCGCTGAAGCCGGCGCCGGTGTCGCTGTCGTGGATGGGCTTCGGCTACACCACCGGGCTGACGGCGATCGACCACTACCTGACCGACGCCGCCCACGTGCCACCCGGCAGCGACCACCTGTTCTCGGAAGCCCCCTGGCGGCTGGCCGACGCGCCGTTCGCCGTCTACCGCCCCGGCGAGGGCATGGGCGAGCCCGGTCCCCTGCCGGCGCTGCGCAAGGGGCATGTGACCTTCGGCACCCTCACGCGCGGCGTGCGCATCAACCAGCACACGGTGCGGGTCTGGGCGGCGATCCTGCAGCGCGTGCCAGGCGCGCGCCTGGTGGTGGACAGCCGCTCCTACCTCGATCCGGTGCTGGCCGAGGCGCTGGCCGCGCGCTTCGCGGTGCACGGCATCGCGCGCGACCGGCTGGAGATCGGCTGCCACAGCCCGCCCTGGGACGTGCTGCGCGGCATCGACATCGGCCTGGACTGCTTTCCGCACAACAGCGGCACCACGCTGTTCGAGAGCCTGTACATGGGGGTGCCCATCGTGTCGCTGGCGGCGCGGCCCAGCGTGGGCCGCGTCGGCAGTGCCGTGCTGCATGGCCTGGGGCGGCCCGAATGGGTGGCCCAGACGGAGGATGGCTACATCGGGCAGGCCGTGGCGCTGGCCCAGGACCTGCCGCGGCTGGCCGCCCTGCGCGCCGGCCTGCGCGAGGAGATGCGCGCCAGCGCGCTGATGGACGAGCCCCGCTTCGTGCGGGCCGTGGAAGACGCCTACCGCGCCATGTTTGCGCGCTGGAGCGCGCGCCAGGCGCAGCCGGAATCGATCGGCAGCGAACTGGCTGCCCTGCAGGCCGAACTGCTCTACAACCAGGGCAATGCGCTGCATGCGCAGGGGCGCCAGGCGGCTGCCGAAGAGCAGTGGCGCCAGGCCCTGGCACTGCGGCCGGACCATGCCGAGGCGCTCAACAACCTGGGCATGCTGCAGCAGGAGCAGGGCCGCCTGCGCGAGGCCGAGGCCAGCCTGCGCACCGCCTTGCAGGTGCGCCCCGGCTATGCGCTGGCCCTGCACAACCTGGGCGACGTGCTGCAGCACTTCGGCGAGGTGGAGGAAGCGCTGGCCAGCTTCCAGCAGGCGCTGGCCCAGGGCTTGGCCACGCCGCACCTGTTCGACAACCTGCTGTTCCTGGCGAACTACGCGCCCGACCTGTCGGCCGAGCAGATCTTTGCGCTCTACCAGGAGTACGACCGCCGCATCGGCCAGCCCCTGCGGGCCCAGTGGCGTCCGCATGCGAATGCGCGCGGCGCTGGCCGCAGGCTCAAGGTCGGCTACGTCTCGCCGGACCTGCGGGCGCATGCCAGCGCCCGCTTCCTCGAGCCGCTGCTGGCCGCCCACGACCGGCGTGGCTTCGAGATCACGGCCTATGCGGAACTGACGGAGGAAGACGCCGTCACCGCACGCTACCGGCAGCTGGTGGACCACTGGGTGCCGACGCATGGCCTGGGCGACGCCGAGCTGGCCGAGCGCATCCGCGCCGACGGCATCGACATCCTGGTCGACCTGGCGGGCCACACGCGCGGCAACCGGCTGGCGGTGTTCGCGCGCAAGCCGGCACCGGTGTCGCTGACCTGGATGGGCTACGGCAGCACCACCGGCCTGTCGTCGATCGACTACCACCTCAGCGATGCGCAGCACTCGCCGCCCGGTAGCGAGGCCGTTTGCGCCGAGGCGCCCTGGCGGCTGCCCGTGGCCTGGGTGTTCCGTCCTGCCGAGGGCATGGGCGAGCCCGGGCCGCTGCCGGCCGAGCGCCAGGGCCATGTGACCTTCGGCAGCCTGTCGCGCAGCATCCGCATCAACACGCGCACGCTGCGGGCCTGGGCCGCCATCCTGGTGCGCCTGCCCGGTGCGCGCCTGGTGCTGGACAGCCGCAACTTCGCCGATGCCGAGACGTGTGCCCGGCTGCAGGCGCGCTTCGTGGCGCTCGGCGTGGCGCCGCAGCAGCTGCAGATGGGCTTCCACAGCCCGCCCTGGGACGTGCTGCGCGGCATCGACGTGATGCTCGACTGCTTTCCGCACAACAGCGGCACCACGCTGTTCGAGAGCCTGTACCTCGGCGTTCCTTTCGTGACGCTGGCCGGGCGGCCCAGCGTGGGGCGTCTGGGCAGCGCGGTGCTGCAGGCCGTGGGCCACCCGGAGTGGATCGCGGAGACCGAGGCGGCCTACGTCGACAAGGCTGTCGCGCTGGCCTCGGACCTGGGGGCGCTGGCACGGCTGCGCCGCGAACTGCGCCCGCGCATGCAGGCCAGCGCGCTGATGGACGAGGCCGGCTTCGCCGCGAGCGTGGAGGCGGCCTACCGCGCCATGTTCGCGCGCTGGGCCGATGCCACGCCCGCCGCCACGCCCGTGCGCAGCGGCGCCGCCCCGACGCACGCGGAAATGCAGGCGCTGACCGAGCTGTTCCGCAGCCGCCGCTTCGCGGAGGGCGCGGCGCTGGCGCAGGCGCTGACCGAGCGCTGCCCCGACCATGGCTTCGCATTCAAGGCGCTTGGCGTGATGCTGCAGCCGCTGGGGCGCCCGGTGGAAGCGCTGGCGGCCAAGCGGCGTGCCGCTGCGCTGCTGCCCCAGGACGCCGAGGCGCAATGCAACCTCGGCGTGACGCTGCAGGACCAGGGTCTGCTGGTCGAGGCGGAGACGGTGCTGTTGCGTGCGCTGGCACTGCGGCCCGACTACCGCGAGGCGCACAACAACCTCGCCGTGACGTACCAGAAGCTCGGGCGCATCGACGCATCGATCCAGCACTTCCAGCGCGCATTGGCGATCGATCCGGGATACGAGGACATCTACAGCAACATGCTGTTCACGCTCAACTACCACCCGGATCTGAGCGATGCCGAGGTCGCCGCGCACTACCGCGAGTACGACCGCCGCTTCGGCCTGCCGCTGCGCGGCACCTGGCAGGCCCATGCGAATGCGCGCACGGCCGAACGCCGGCTCAAGGTCGGCTATGTCTCGCCGGACTTCCGCCGCCATGCCTGCCAGCGCTTCCTGGAGCCGCTGCTGGCCGCGCACGACAAGGCCGTGGTCGAGGTCTACGCCTATGCCGAACTGGCGCGCGAGGACGAGGTGACGCAGCGCTACCAGGCGCTGGTCGACCACTGGGTGCCGACCCGCGGCGTCGGCGACGCCGATCTGGCGCGGCGCATCCGCGCCGACGGCATCGACGTGCTGGTCGACCTGGCCGGACACACCGTGCGCAACCGCCTGGGCGTGTTCGCGCACAAGCCGGCGCCGGTCTCCGTGAGCTGGATGGGCTATGGCACCACCACCGGCCTGAGCGCCATCGACCACTACCTGGCAGACGCGGCCAACCTGCCGCAGGGCTGCGAAGCCCTGTTCGCCGAGACGCCGTGGCGCCTGCCGCTCGCCTGGGCGTTCCGCCCCGCGGAGGGAATGGGCGACTGCGGCCCCCTGCCTGCGCGCGCGCGCGGCCATGTGACGCTGTGCACGCTGACGCGCAGCGTGCGCATCAACCACCGCACGCTGCGGGCCTGGGCCGCCATCCTGCAGCGCCTGCCGACCGCCAGGCTGGTCATCGACAGCAGCAGCTTCGTCGATCCGTCGGCCCAGGCCGCGCTGGCGCAGCGTTTCGCCGAGCAGGGCGTCGACCCGGCGCGCCTGCAGATCGGCTACCACAGCCCGCCGTGGGATCTGCTGCGCGGTGCCGACATCACCCTGGACTGCTTTCCGGGCAACTCTGGCACCACCCTGTTCGAATCGCTGTGGATGGGTGTTCCGTTCGTCACCCTGGCCGGCCGGCCGGGCGTCGGGCGCATGGGCAGCTCCGTGCTCCACGGCGTGGGCCATCCGGAATGGATCGCCACGGACGAGGCGGCGTACGTCGACAAGGTCGTGGCCCTGGCCTCGGACATGGATGCGCTGGAGCGCTTGCGCCACGGGCTGCGTGCGCGCATGCAGGCCAGCCCCCTGCGCGACGAGGCCGGTTTCGCACACGAGGTCGAGCAGGCCTACCGCGCCATGTTCACGGCCTGGTGCGCCACCGACCCGCATCCCCTGCATGCGCTGGTGCGACGCGCGCAGGAGGTCTACGACGAGGGCAACCGCCTGCGCGCCGATGGGCAGTCCGAGGCGGCGGAATCGTGCTACCGCCGCGCGCTGGCCTGGGTGCCGGAGTTCGCCGAAGCCCAGAGCAACCTGGGCCTGGTGCTGCAGGAGCGTGGCGCCCTGGACGAAGCCGAGCGTTGCTACCGCGAGGCCGTGGCGCTGCAGCCGGACCAGGCCACCGCCCACTACAACCTGGGCGTCTGCCTGAAAGCCGCCCACAAGACCGCCGAAGCCGAGGCGGCGTTCCGCCAGGCCCTGGCGCTGCAGCCCGATTTCCAGAGCGCGCTGCTGAACCTGGACCGCCTGCTGCAGGAGCAGGGCCGCGCGATCGAGTCGGAAACCTGGTGGCGACAGGCCCTGCGCGAGCGGCCGGACTTCGTCGCCGGCTACCTGAACCTGGCGCAGGTGCTGCGCCAGCAGCAGCGCAACGGCGAGGCCCTGGACTGCGTGCGCCGCGGGCTCGAGATCGAGCCCGACAACCTGCAGCTGCTGTACGCCGGCGTGGCGGTGCAGCGCAGCCTGCACCGCCTGGACGAGGCCGAGGCGCTGTGCCGGCGCGTGTTGGCGCTGGCGCCCGATGCCGCCGTCGCCTGGAACCACCTGGCCGAGGTCCACAACGCGGCGCAGCGGCTGGTCGAGGCCGAAGCGGGCTACCGCCATGCCATCGCGCTGGACCCGCAGCTCGCGCAGGCCCACGGCAGCCTGGGCATCGTGCTGCAGAACCAGGGCCGCCAGGCCGAGGCCGAGGACAGCATGCGCCGCGGCCTGCAACTGCAGCCGAACGACCGCAACGCCCACGGCAACCTGTTGTTCGTGCTGAACTACCACCCGGACAAGACGGGCGAGCAGGTGTTCGCCGAGTACCAGGCCTACGACCAGCGCTTTCACGCGCCGCAGAAGGCCGCGTGGCGCGCGCACGGCAACGCAGCGCTGCGCCGGCGGCGCGGTGGCATGCGTGCGCTCAAGGTCGGCTATGTCTCGCCGGATTTCCGCCAGCACTCCGTCACCAATTTCCTGGAGCCGCTGCTGGCGCAGCACGACCACGGGGCGGTGCAGGTCCATGCCTATGCCGAACTGCAGCACGAGGACCCGGCGACGCTGCGTTACAAGCGCCTGGTCGACCATTGGGTGCCCACGCGCGGCATGTCGGACCAGGCACTGGCCGAGCGCATCCGCGCCGACGGCATCGATGTGCTGGTCGACCTGGCCGGGCACACCGGCGGCAACCGCCTGGGGGTCTTCGCCCTCAAGCCCGCGCCGGTCTCGGTCTCCTGGATGGGCTATGGCACGACCACCGGCCTGTCGGCCATCGACTGGTTCCTGACCGACGTGCAGCACACCCCGCCCGGCAGCGAGCACCTGCTGTCCGAGGCCCCGTGGCGGCTGCCCACGGCCTTCGTCTTCCGCCCGGCCGGCGCGGCGCGCATGGGCGATCCCGGGCCGCTGCCGGCGCTGCGCCATGGCGGCGTGCGCTTTTGCACGCTGACGCGCGCCGTGCGCATCAACGACCACACGGTGCGCGTGTGGTCGCGGCTGCTGCAGCGCGTGCCCACGGCCACGCTGGTCATCGACAGCCGCAGCTACCAGGATGCGGAGACGCAGGCGACGCTGGCCGCCCGCTTCGCCGCGCACGGCATCGCCCGCGAACGCCTGCTGATCGGCCACCACACGCCGCCCTGGGACCTGCTGCGCGAGGTCGACATCATGCTGGACTGCTTCCCGCACAACAGCGGCACCACCTTGTTCGAGAGCCTGTACATGGGCCTGCCCTTCGTCACGCTGGCCAGCCGGCCCAGCGCCGGGCGCCTGGGCAGTTCCATCCTGGCCGGCATCGGCCACCCGGAGTGGATCGCCGACACCGAACAGGAATACATCGACAAGGCCGCGGCGCTGGCCGCCGACCTGCCGCGCCTGGCCGCGCTGCGCGCCAGCCTGCGTGCCGAGATGCAGCAGAGCAGGCTCATGGACGAGCCGGCCTTCGCGCGCAGCGTCGAGGACGCCTACCGCCAGATGTTCCAACGCTGGGAACAGGAGAAGACATGAAAGCCGTGATCCTGGCCGGTGGCCTCGGGACCCGCATTTCCGAGGAAACCCACCTCAAGCCCAAGCCCATGATCGAGATCGGCGGCAAGCCCATCCTGTGGCACATCCTCAAGATGTACTCGGCCCACGGCGTGAACGAGTTCGTGATCTGCTGCGGCTACAAGGGCTACGTGATCAAGGAGTACTTCGCCAACTACTTCCTGCACATGTCCGACGTGACCTTCGACATGGCCAGCAACCGCATGGAGGTGCACCACAAGCATGCCGAGCCCTGGCGCGTGACGCTGGTGGACACCGGCGAGGACACCATGACCGGCGGGCGCCTGCGCCGCGTGGCCGACTACGTGCGCGGCGAGGACGCCTTCTGCTTCACCTACGGCGACGGCGTGTCCGACGTGGACATCGCCGCCACCATCGCCTTCCACCGGGCGCATGGCAAGCTGGCGACGGTCACGGCCGTGCAGCCCCCCGGGCGCTACGGCGCGCTCAGCATGCAGGGCAGCGCCGTGCAGGGCTTCACCGAGAAGCCGCGCGGCGATGGCGGCCTCATCAACGGCGGCTTCTTCGTGCTGTCGCCCCGGGTCATCGCGCGCATCGCCGAAGACGGCACGGCCTGGGAGAGCGAGCCCCTGTCGGGCCTGGCCAGGGATGGCGAACTCCAGGCCTACGAGCACCAGGGCTTCTGGCAGCCCATGGACACGCTGCGCGAGAAGAACCTGCTCGAAGACCTCTGGCTGAGCGGAAAGGCGCCATGGAAGACCTGGTGAATCCGAGCCCCGCGTTCTGGGCCGGCCGGCGCGTGCTGCTGACGGGCCACACCGGCTTCAAGGGCAGCTGGCTGGCGCTGTGGCTGCGGCGGCTGGGCGCCCAGGTCACGGGCCTGGCGCTGGCGCCGGCGACCGCGCCGCACCTGTTCGGCCTGGCACGCGCGGACGAAGGCCTGGCGCACCATGTGGCCGACATCCGCGATGCGCAGGCCGTGCGCGCCGTGGTCGCGGCCGCGCGCCCCGAGATCGTGCTGCACCTGGCCGCCCAGGCCCTGGTGCGGCCGGGCTACCGCGCGCCCCTGGACACCTGGGCCGCCAACACCATGGGCACGGCCCATGTGCTGGACGCGCTGCGCGGGCAGGACAGCGTGCGCGTGGCCGTGGCCGTGACCACCGACAAGGTCTACCGCAACCGCGAATGGGCTTGGCCCTACCGCGAGGACGATGCGCTGGGCGGCCACGACCCCTACAGCGCCAGCAAGGCCGCGGCCGAGCTGGCCGTGGCCAGCTGGCGCGATGCCTTCTTGGCCGCCCAGGGCGTGGCCGTGGCCAGCGCGCGCGCCGGCAACGTGATCGGCGGCGGCGACTGGGCCGAAGACCGCCTGCTGCCCGACGCGGTGCGCGCATTCGCGGCCGGCGAGCCGCTGCAGATCCGCCGCCCCGCGGCCGTGCGCCCCTGGCAGCACGTGCTGGAGCCACTGGCCGCCTACCTGCTGCTGGCCGAGCGCCTGTGGGCGCAGCCGGCGCTGGCCGGCGCCTACAACTTCGGCCCGGCCGCCGACGAGGCCGCCACCGTGCGGGCCGTGGTCGAGCTTGCGCGCGCTGCCTACGGCCGTGGCGAGGTCGCCTACGGCGATGGCCGTGCAGGCCCGCACGAGGCCGGCCTGCTTGCGCTGGACGTGAGCCGCGCGCGCCAGAGCCTGGGCGTGCGCCCGCGCTGGCCGCTGGCCACCGCCGTGCAGCGCAGCATGGCCTGGTACCGGGCCCAGGCTGAAGGCGCCGATGCGCGCGCACTGTGCCTGGCCGACATCGACGCCTACGAACATGCGGCGCCTTGAAGCCCACGCCACGCCGCTGGCCGGCCTGCGCCGCATCGACCGGCGCCTGCTCGGCGATGCGCGTGGCTACCTGGCACGCCTGTATTGCGCCGAGGAACTGGCCGAGGCCGGCTGGCCCGGCCCCATCGCCCAGGTCAACCACACCTTCACGGCCGAGCGCGGCACCGTGCGCGGACTGCACTTCCAGCGCGCCCCGCATGCCGAGGCCAAGCTCGTGAGCTGCCTGGCCGGCGAGGTCTGGGACGTGGCCGTGGACCTGCGCGCAGGCTCGCCCACCTTCGGCCGCTGGCATGCCGAGCGGCTGTCGGCCGCCAACGGGCGCGCGCTGCTCATCCCCGCAGGCTTTGCGCACGGGTTCCAGGCGTTGAGCCGCGACGTTGCCATGCTCTACCTGCACTCGGCCGCCTACGCGCCGCAGGCCGAGGGCGGCCTGCACTGCGAAGACCCGCGCCTGGCCATCGCCTGGCCGCTGCCGGTGCGCGGCCTGTCGCCGCGCGATGCCGCGCAGCCTGCATTCGACAACGACTTCCGAGGGCTCCTGCCGTGAAATGCCGCCATTGCGCCGCCGAGGTGCGCCTGCCTTTCCTGGACCTGGGCAGCGCCCCGCCCAGCAACGCCTACCTGGATGCCGCGGCGCTCAACGCGCCGGAGACCTGGTTCCCGCTGCGCGTGCTGGCCTGCGGATCGTGCTGGCTCGTGCAGACCGAGGACCATGCCGGCCGGGAGGCGCTCTTCACCGAGGACTACGCCTACTTCAGCTCGTTCTCCTCGTCCTGGCTCGCCCATGCCGAGGCCTACGTGGCCGCGATGCACGAGCGCTTCGGCCTGGGTCCGGCGAGTCGCGTGGTCGAGGTGGCCGCCAACGACGGCTACCTGCTGCAGTACGTGCAGCGTGCCGGCATCCCGTGCTATGGCATCGAGCCCACCGCCAGCACGGCGGCCGCCGCGCGCGCCAAGGGGATCGAGATCGACGAGCGCTTCTTCGGCGTGGCATTGGCGCGCGAACTGGCGGCGGCCGGCCGCCAGGCAGACCTCATGGCCGCCAACAACGTGCTGGCCCACGTGCCCGACATCAACGATTTCGTGGCCGGCTTCGCGCTGCTGCTCCAACCCCGGGGCGTGGCCACCTTCGAGTTCCCGCACCTGCTGCGCATGGTGCAGCAGTGCCAGTTCGACACGGCCTACCACGAGCACTACTCCTACCTCTCGCTGACGGCGGTGCAGCGCATCTTCGCGGCCAACGGCCTGGCGGTGTTCGACGTGGAGCAACTGCCCACGCACGGCGGCAGCCTGCGCGTGTTCGCCCAGCGCGCCGACACCGGCCTGCAGCCGCGCAGCGCGGCCGTCACGCGGCTGCTGGAGGAGGAGGCCGCGGCCGGCATGCTGGGCCCGGACTTCTACACGCGCTTCGGCCGCGAGCCGTCGCGCATCGCGAACGAACTGCAGGCCTTCCTGTCCGAGCAGTTCGCGGCCGGCAAGCGCGTGGCCGCCTATGGCGCGGCGGCCAAGGGCAACACCTTGTTCAACTTCGCGGGCGTGCGGCCGCACCAGGTGGCCTACGTGGTCGACCGCAACCCGGCCAAGCAGGGCAAGTGGATGCCGGGCAGCCGCATTCCCATCGTCGACGAGGCGCAGTTGGCGCAGGACCGGCCCGACTACATCGTCCTGCTGCCCTGGAACCTCAGGAGCGAGCTGGTCGCGCAGCTGGACTACGCGCGCACATGGGGTGCGCGCTTCGTGACGGCCGTTCCCCGCCTGGAGATCGCATGAAGGCACGCATTCTCTACACCAAGCCCTCCGTCACCGAGCTGGAGGTCGGCTACGCGACCGATGCCACGCGCAACGGTTGGGGCGAGCGTTGCTACGACTACATCCACCGCTTCGAGGCGCAGTTCCGCGAGCACCTGGGCGTGAGGCATGCCATCGCCACGAGCAGCGCCACGGGCGCGTTGCACATGGGCATGGCCGCGCTCGGGATCGGGCCGGGCGACGAGGTGATCCTGGCCGACACCAACTGGATCGCTTCGGCCGCACCCATCGTGCACCTGGGCGCCACGCCGGTGTTCGTGGACATCCTGGCCGACAGCTGGTGCCTGGACCCGGCGCTGGTCGAGCGTGCGATCACGCCCCGCACCAAGGCCATCCTGGCCGTGCACCTGTACGGCAACCTGTGCGAGATGGATGCGCTGCGCGCCATCGGCACCGCCCATGGCCTGCCGGTGATCGAGGATGCGGCGGAGGCGCTGGGCTCGGTATGGCATGGCAGGCGCGCCGGCAGCATGGGTGCCTTCGGTGCGTTCTCCTTCCATGGCACGAAGACCTTGACCACGGGCGAGGGCGGCATGTTCGTGACCAACGACGACGCCCTGTTCGACACCGTGAACACCTTGTCCAACCATGGCCGTGCGCGCGGGCAGGCGCGCCAGTTCTGGCCTGACATGGTGGGCTACAAGTACAAGATGTCCAACGTGCAGGCGGCCATCGGCTGCGGCCAGATGGAGCGGATCGGCGAGCTGGTGGCGCGCAAGCGCGCGATCTTCCACCGGTACCGCGCCTTGCTGGCGGGCTGCGACGGCATCGCGCTGAACCCCGAG
The DNA here is from genome assembly GCF_001422445.1 of Pseudorhodoferax sp. Leaf274. Lineage (GTDB taxonomy): Bacteria > Pseudomonadota > Gammaproteobacteria > Burkholderiales > Burkholderiaceae_C > Pseudorhodoferax. Next base: position 40,965 of record NZ_LMNA01000006.1, on the reverse strand, counting down.
CCGGCGGGCTGCGAGAACGGCGCCTGGATGCCGACCGCGGTGTTCGCGCCAGCGACCGGGGTCACGCGCGAGGCGCTGCAGGCCGCTTTCGCGGCCGAGAACATCGACGCGCGCGTGTTCTTCCATCCCCTGTCCAGCCTGCCGGTGCTGGGCGGCCATGCGGGCCAGCCCTTGGCCGCTGGCATCGCGGCGCGGGCCATCAACCTGCCCAGCTACCACGACATGACGGACGAGGAGCAGCAGCGCGTGGCCGCGGTGCTGCGTGGCATGCGCCATGGCTGAACCGCGCTACGTGATCTGGGGCTCGGCCGGCCACGCCAAGGTGCTGGCAGCGCTGATCGGGCGCCTTGGCGGCTGCGTGGAGGCGCTGTTCGACCGCGACGCCGTGGCGTCCGTGCTGCCGGGCGTGCCCGTGTACCAGGGCGAAGCCGGCTTTCACCGCTGGGCCGACCAGGCGCAGGACATCGCGCAGGTGCGCGGACTGGTCGCCATCGGTGGCAGCCGCGGGCGCGACCGGCTCGCGCTGCAGCAACTGTTCCGCGGGCGCGGGCTTGAACTGCCGCCGTTGCAGCACCCCGACGCCTCGGTTTGCGCGACGGCGACGCTCGGGGCCGGCACGCAGGTGCTGGCCCAGGCCGTGGTGGCTGCCGATGCGGTGGTCGGCGCGGCCTGCATCCTGAACCACAAGGCCTCGGTGGACCACGAATGCCGGATCGGCGATGGCGTTCACCTTGCGCCGGGCGCCACCCTGTGCGGCCTGGTCACGCTGCATGCGCACGTGATGGTGGGTGCCGGTGCGGTGGTGCTGCCGCGGCTGACCATCGGAGAGAACAGCATCGTCGGTGCCGGGGCGGTCGTCACGCGCGACGTGCCACCGGACACCACCGTCGTCGGCAATCCCGCACGGCCGCTGCGCCGCGCGCCACAACCCTGAGGAGCATTCCCATGACCCCCTACGAACAATTCCAGCAGGAAGGCCGCGCCGAGATCGCGGCCCAGGGCGCCGACGCCGAACTGGCGCAGGCCACCCGGGCCTGGATGGACCGCGCCAACGCGGGCAAGTATTCCTACCACTTCGAATGGATGGGGCGGCCCATCATCCAGTATCCGCAGGACATCGTGGCCATGCAGGAACTGATCTGGCGCGTGCAGCCCGACCTGATCGTGGAGACCGGCATCGCGCACGGCGGCTCGCTGATCTTCTCGGCGGCCATGCTGGAGCTCAACGCGGCCTGCGGCGGCCCGGCCGATGCCGAGGTGCTGGGGCTGGACATCGACATCCGCGCCCACAACCGCGCCGCCATCGAGGCGCACCCGATGGCCCGGCGCATCCGGATGATCCAGGGCTCCAGCATCGCGCCCGAGGTGGTCGCGCAGGTCCGCGCCCGGGCGCAAGGCAAGCAACGCGTGCTCGTCTGCCTGGACAGCATGCACACGCACGACCACGTGCTGGCCGAGCTGCAGGCCTATGCGCCGCTGGTGAGCGTGGGCAGCTATTGCGTGGTGTTCGACACGGTGATCGAAGACATGCCCAAGTCCATGTTCCCCGACCGCCCCTGGGGCCCGGGCAACAGCCCGAAGACGGCGCTGCACGCGTACCTGCAGACCACGGCGGATTTCGAGATCGACCACACGATCGACCACAAGCTGTTGATCACGGTGGCGCCGGATGGGTTTCTCCGGCGGATCGCCTGACGCTCCTGCGAAGCGCGAGCCAGCGGCCCTTCTCCGGAGGGCGCCGCGCCGCGATCACTGCTGCAGCAGCTGCAGAACCTGCTGCGGCAACTGGTTGGCCTGGGCCACCATGGCGGTGCCGGCCTGCTGCAGGATCTGCGTGCGCGACAGGTTGGCCGTTTCTGCGGCGAAGTCGGCGTCCACGATGCGCCCGCGCGCGGCCGCCAGGTTCTCGATCTGGATCTCGATGTTGGCCACCGAGTTCTCGAAGCGGCTTTGCAGGGCACCCAGGTCGGCGCGCGCGTTGTTCACCTGGTCGATGGCGCTGTCGATCTTCTTGAGCGCGACCCAGGCGCCGGCCTGCGTGGCCACCGACAGCGTGTCGATGCCGAGCGCGTCGGTGGTGGTGTCGGTGGCGTTGACCACGGAACCTGCGGCGCCGACGGTGGTCGGCGTATAGCCGAAGTTGGAGTTGTTGAAGCCGGCCAGGGTCAACGTGACGGCATTGCCGTCGGTGTCGGTCCTGGACGACAGCAGGTCGACCGTGAAGTTGCCGTTGGGGTTGCGCGTCAGGTAGGCGGTCACGCCGGTGTCGGCCGTCTTGCGGTTGATGGCCTCCACCATCTGGCCCAGCCGCTCGGTGCCCGAGCTGGCCGAAGCCACGGCGCCCAGGCCCCAGGTCGTGTTGCCGTCGCTGATGTTCAGGGCCGAGGGATCGGTGACGGCCGCGATGTCGCTGACGTCCGTGCCCTGGATGCCGGTGGCCTGGTCGTAGGCATAGGCGATGTCGGACAGCCGCGCGGACCGTGTGTCGACCAGCGCGCCCACGGTGATGTTGTCGCCCGAGTTGGACCCGACCTGGAACACCGCGCCCGAGAAGCTGCCGTCCAGGATCTTGGTGCCGTTGAAGCTGGTCTGCTTGGCGACGCGGTCGACTTCGTCGCGCAGCTGTGCCACTTCGGCCTGCAGCGCGGCGCGGTCGGCTGCGCTGTTCGTGGCGTTGGAGGCCTGCACCGCCAGTTCGCGCATGCGTTGCAGCATGTCGCCGACCTTGCCCAGCGCGCCTTCCGCCGTCTGGCCCAGCGAGATGCCGTCGTTGGAGTTGCGCGCCGCCACGGTCTGGCCGCGCACCTGGGTGTTCATGCGCTCGGCGATGGCCAGGCCGGCCGCGTCGTCCTTGGCGCTGTTCACGCGCAGGCCCGAGGACAGGCGCTGCATCGACGTGGCCAGCGACCCCTGGGAGGCGCTCAGGTTGCGCTGGGCGTTGAGCGAGATGGAATTGGTATTGATCGTCGAGGCCATGGACGGTTACTCCTGCTTGTCCGAAGTGGTGGGACCGTTTCGGTATCGCCAAGGTGGCGACCCGTCGGCGCCCACGTTCCTGGGCGTGCTGGGAATTCTGGAGATCCACGGGCCGCGCATACGCTTGAAAAGCGTTCGAAAGTTGCGCTATTTCTGGCCTCAAGCAGTAACAGGCCCTCAAGTTTTCTCCAGGCGGTCCGAAAACCTGTGCAATGGGTCCCCGAGGACCTGTTGGCCGGCAAAGTGGCAGAGAAAAAGTCTTGTAAATCAATGACTTTCTCGCCGCCACCGGTCAGGGCGGCCAGCGCGGTGCTGGCGTTGTGATCGGCGTTTTGCCGCTTTAACTGGAGTTTTTTCATGGCCTCGACCATCAACACGAATTCGATTTCGCTGAATGCCCAGCGCAACCTGAGCGGCTCGCAGAGCTCGCTGGCCACGTCCATGCAGCGCCTGTCCTCTGGCCTGCGTGTGAACAGCGCCAAGGACGACGCGGCCGGCTTGGCGATCTCCGAGCGCATGAACAGCCAGATCAAGGGCAACACGGTGGCGGCCCGCAACTCCAACGACGGCATCTCGCTGTCGCAGACGGCGGAAGGCGCGCTGGGCAAGGTCGGCGACATGCTGCAGCGCATGCGCGAACTGGCGGTGCAGTCGTCCAATGCCACCAACAGCAAGGACGACCGCAAGGCGCTGCAAGCCGAAGTCTCGCAGCTGGTGGACGAGATCGACCGCGTCGCCAAGCAGACCAGCTTCAACGGCACCAAGATCCTGGACGGCAGCTTCTCGGGCGCGGTGTTCCAGGTGGGCGCCAACTCGGGCGACAACATCACCGTCGGCGCGCTGACCGACAGCCGCGCCACCGGCCTGGCCGATGTGGTCTATGCCTACAGCCAGAGCACGGGCATCGACGCCACCAGCATCACCGACACGGGCGCGATCACCGATGCGTCGACCCTGAACATCAACGACGGCGCAACGACCTGGAACCTGGGTGCGATTGGCGCGGCCAGCTCCGGCACCGAGCGTCTGGGCCAGATGGTGGAGGCGATCAACCGCAAGTCCGCCGACACCGGTGTCACCGCTTTCCTGACGCGCGGCGGCGATGGCCTGTACTCCATCGACCTGATGTCTTCGAAGACCGACACCGATGGCAATGCCACGACGCTGACCCTGTCGGCAGGCTTCACGGCCGGCAACTTCGGCGTGGCTGGCGGCGCCATCGGCACGATCGGCGATACCCAGGCCTCCCTGACCGCCACCGACACGACGACCGACTCGCTGGGCATCGACACGCTGAGCATCGACACGCAGGCCAACGCCTGGGTCGCCCTCAAGAAGATCGACAGCGCCCTCGACCAGGTCAACAACGCCCGCGCCGACCTGGGTGCTCTGCAGAGCCGCTTCGAGAACTCTGTGGGCTCCATCGAGATCCAGGTGGAGAACCTGTCGGCTTCCCGTGGCCGCATCGTGGACGCCGACTTCGCGCAGGAAACCGCCAACCTGTCGCGTACGCAGATCCTGCAACAGGCCGGTACCGCCATGGTGGCGCAGGCCAACCAGCTGCCGCAGGGTGTGCTGGCCCTGCTGCAGTAAACCGCACCGGCGAGCGCCCCGGAAAGGGGCGCTTTTCGGCGCTTCGGATGGCGGGCAGGGGTGCTACCCTGTCCGCCGTTTCGCGTTTGTGCGCTTGCCGCGCTAGGAGATTCGCATGGCCATCACATCCATCGGTATCGGCAGTGGCCTCGAGGTCGAGGACATCATCACCAAGCTGGTGGCACTGGAGAAAAAGCCGCTGGAAGGGTTGAAGGAGAAGGCCACGAAGATCGACACCAAGGTCTCTTCCTACGGCGAGATCAAGTCGCTGGTCTCCACCCTGCAGGACGCGGCCTCCAAGCTGGCGCTGGACAGCGGCTGGAACATGCTGGCCGTCAAGTCGTCCAAGGAATCGGCGGTGTCGGTCAGCGTCTCCGGCATCGCGGCCGCCACCAGCTTTTCGGTGGGCGTGCAGAAGCTCGCGCAGTCGCAGTCGACCGTGTCCACCGCCATCTCGGCCGGCGGCACCATCGGATCGGGCCAGCTCACGCTGCAGCTGGGCAGCTGGAACGCCGGGGTGTTCACCGCCGGCACCGCGGCAGCGGTCAACGTCACCGTGGGCGCGACCGACACGCTGGCCCAGGTGGCCGCCAAGATCAACGACTCCGGCTCCGGGGTGGTGGCCACGGTGTTGACCGACGCCTCGGGCGACCGGCTGATGCTGCGCTCCAAGGAGACCGGCGCGGTGTCGGGCTTTCGCATCACCGCCACCGACGACGACGGCAGCAACGCCGACAACGCGGGCGTGTCGCGCCTGGCGTTCGACCTGGCCCAGCCCACCGTGGGCATGGCGGCCAACACCTACCAGCCGGCCCAGGATGCCGTGGCCACGATCAACGGCATCACCGTCACGTCGGCGAAGAACCAGTTGGTCAATGCCGTGCCGGGCCTGACGATCTCGCTGAACGAGGTCACGGCCACCGGTGCCGACGCGCTGATCACCAGCACCGTCGACAAGGAGGCGATGACCAAGAACATCCAGGATTTCGTCGATGCGTACAACGCCATCAACACCTTGCTGGGCGATGCGACGAAGTACGACAAGGAGACCAAGACGGCCGGCGACCTGCAGGGCGACTCCACCGCGGTGGGGTTGCGCAACAGCCTGCGATCGGTGTTGACGGCCAGCGTCTCGGGCGGTGCGTTCACCACGCTGTCTTCCATTGGCATCAACCTGGGCAGCAACGGCGCCGTGGGCGACACCAACCTGAAGGTCGACGGCGCCAAGCTGAGCAAGGCGCTGGACGACCTGGACAACGTCAAGAAGCTGTTCATCCAGCGCAACCAGGACGGCACGAGCACGGGCGTGGCCGCAAGCATGAAGAGCTACACGGGAACGCTGCTGTCGTTCGACGGGCTTCTCAACAACAAGACCGATGCGCTGGAGCGCGAGTCCAAGAGCAACCTCAGCGAGCAGGACAAGGTGGAGAACCGCGCCACGCTGACCGAGACGCGGCTGCGCAAGACCTACACCGCGCTGGACGTGAAGATGGGCACGCTGCAGGCGCTGGCCAACTACATGGACCAGCAGGTCTCGCAGTGGAACAAGAAGAACGACTAGCCACTTTTCAAGCACGCAGCTCTTGAGTCCGGGGCCACCCTGCCGATAACCAAAACATCAACGACAGTTTCATGGGCTCTTCGATGTTCACCTCGGTCAGTTCCCGCTCCGCCGCCGCCTACAAGCGTGTCGGCACCCAGACCAGCGTCGAGGGCGCCAGCCCCCATCAGCTGATTTGCCTGCTTTATGAGGGCTTGCTTGCCGCATTGCGCCAGGCCCACGCCGCGACAATGCGTGGCGACATCGAGACCAAGGGCAAGGAAATCGGCAAGTCCGTGCGCATCCTCGAGGAAGGCCTGAAGGCCGCCCTCAACGATGCAGCGGGCGGCGAGCTGGCGACCAACCTGCGCGGTGTCTACAACTACAGCATCAGCCGACTCACAAGAGCCAACATCCACAACGACGCGCCGATGATCCAAGAAGTGATTGACCTGATCGTGCCGGTCTACGGCGCCTGGAAAAGCATTGCCACCCCTTCCGGCCAGGCGGCCGCTTCCTGAGCCAGCAGCCATGTCGCACATGCTGATCGACTATTACAAGGCCATCGAGGACAGCAGCGTCAAGATGCTGCGGGCCGCCCAGCAGGAAGACTGGGACGAGGTGGTGCGCCACGAGGGCGCCTGCGCGGTGCTGATCGAGCAGCTGCGCCACCAGTCGCAGACCGAGCAGCTGACGGCCGCGCAGCGCAAAGAGAAGGCGCGCATCATGCAGCGCATCCTGCGCAACGACGCCGAGATCCGCTGCCTCACCGAGCCCTGGCTGACGCAGTTCGAATACATGATGGACAGCCGGCCGCAGCTGTTGCACTGAGCCTGGAGCGCTCTTATGAAGAGACAAAAGACTGTATAAAAATTCAGCTTTTGTCGGGTACCATGCCGCGCAAAGAGGTGTGCGATGAGCAAACAAACGGTCCCCATTCAAGATGCTGCAGCGGCGCGGGTCGACAACGCGTTCCTGCATCACAGCGACGCGATGCAGTTGTACGAGCGCTGGCCGCAGCCTACGTGCATCATTGCGGATGGTCCCTACGGACTGGCCAAGTTTCCCGGTGAGCCCCCGACGGTTGATCCTCTGCCTGCGTGGTATGGGCCCCATGTGGCGGCTTGGGCGCGACGAGCCGCACCCGACTGCACTCTGTGGTTTTGGGGTTCCGAGCTTAGTTGGGCGACTGTTCATTCCGTTCTTGACCTCCATGGCTGGCAATACGAAGAGACAGTCGTCTGGGACAAAGGGATTGCGCATATTGCGGGCAACGTAAATTCGAGGACGATTCGCGGGTTGCCCGTCGTCACCGAGGTGGCGGTGCGATATACGCGCAAAAACCTGTTGGTAGATGCCTGTGGAAATCTGCTTCCGCTCAAGGCTTGGGTGCGTTCGGAGTGGCAGCGAAGCGGTCTGCCGATGCACCTGGCCAACCTCGCATGTGGGGTCAGGAATGCTGCGACACGGAAGTATCTGACGCAATGCCATCGCTGGTATTTCCCTCCCGTTGAGGCGATGAGGGGCATGGCGAACTATTGTCGGGAGCATGGCGCACCGGCAGAGCGGCCCTATTTCTCACTTGATGGTGTCAACCCGTTCGACGGCGAGGCGTGGATCCGGATGCGGTCCAAATGGACACACACACACGGCCAGACGAACGTGTGGCGGGAGCAACCTGTTCATGGGCGCGAGCGTGTGAAGACTGCTGATGGCGTGGGTTATCTGCATGCAAATCAGAAGCCATTGGCGCTCATGGAGAAACAGATCTTGTCTTGCACGAATGAGGGCGATGTTGTTTGGGAGCCGTTTGGTGGTTTATGCAGTGCAAGTCTGGCGGCCAGTCAGCTGGGGAGGAGAGCCTTCGCAGCGGAGATTCATGCAGGGTTCTATCACGCTGCGGTTGAGCGGTTGCGGGAGGCGCTCGATCCTCCGCAACTCAGAATCGCATGATGGCGGGCGTGCCGGCTGCCGAGCCACAAGAGGCTGCGGGGACAACGGCCGACTTGCACTACGCGCCGGCCATCATCGAGCGGCCAGAGCCTGCTGAAGCGCTGTTGATGCAATGGGAGCACCATAAGCTGCGCAACGATGTACGCAAGGCGGTCTATGCGTTGCCCGAGGAGTTCGCGACGAGCATCGAACTGAAAGACTTTCGGGCCACAGACATTTTCACCCTCAACGGCGCGCTGGGTGCATCGATCGAGGATGCCGTCGTGCGCGGACTCAACAAGCTGCGTGATGTTTGGGATCCGGTCGGAGCGTATTCACTGTACCGGTTCGAGCGGCAGGCGCAGGCATTTCCTGACGTGCGCCTTGTGAGTGACGATCCTGGACTGCCGTCGCCCTTGATGGGCATCGAGTTGAAAGGGTGGTTTGCCATCGCGAAAGAAGGCGAACCAACCTTCCGTTACCAGGTGACGCCCGATGCGTGCGCGCTGCAGGATCTCCTGGTTGTTTTTCCTTGGGTGCTCAGCGATGTGGTGGCCGGAAGCCCAAAATTGCTGCCCCCATTCATTTGCGAGGCTAAGTACGCTGCGTTGCTGCGCAATTTCTACTGGCATCAGATGCGAACGGCTGAGGGTGGGGAGCCACGTATTCTGGCGGCGCGCCACCGCGCGCCATACCCCTCCTCGAAGGTCGACCAATGTTCGGACAAGGCCGCGCACGATACCGGCAACAACTTTGGTCGTGTCTCTCGCTACGGTTTGATGGATGAGTTCATTGCAACCACGCGAAAGCAGTTGGCGTCTGGCATTCCTGTGCAGGCCTGGGTGAAGTTCTTCAGTCACTTCAGCGATGCCAAGGAGGAGCACGATGTACTAATTGCAGGAGTCGCGCGGGCGTTCAAGGCGGCAGAGCTGAGCAAGCTGCAAGGGTTGGATGCCTTGATCGAAACTCACGAAGCATTTTTGGCAGAACTGAAAATGCAGCGGCAGCAGGAACTGGATCGTGTCGTTCCCGAGAAGCCGCGGATGCGACCGACCGCATCCAGGCGCCGCCGTGAATGAGTGCTTCAGAGTTTGCGGCCGCATCGGCCTTCGTGAGACTGCGATAGGGGCTCGGCGACGGCGGCGGCGCGCTATACGCTGCACTTGGGCAATTGAACCGTTTCAAACCTGCATGTTCATGATGTCGGTATAGGCCTGCACCATGCGGTTGCGCACGTGCAGCGTGGCCTGGAAGCCGATCTGCGCCTTCTGGATGGCCACCATGGTCTCTTCCAGGCTGACCTGCGGGTTCTCCAGCTGCACTTCGCGCGAGAGCCGGCCCGATTCGCCCTGGGCGCCGCTCACGGACACCAGCGCACTCTTGAGCGCGGTGGAAAAGCCGGCCTGCTCCTTGGGTTCGGCCGCGACGCCGCGCGCGGCCGGGCCCGTGGCCGGCGCAGGGCGGGCGAGGGCAGAGCCGATCGAGGGGGTGAGGCGAAGGTCCATGGCGCAGTCCTGGCAGGGGCGATGGCGGCAATGCTAGTGGCCGCCGGCGGCCGCCATGGGCTGAAATGCCGGCCAATCCGCGCGCTTATCCGGCGAAGAATCCGGCCGGATCTCAGAATAATCCGCCGCATCACCCCAATGCGTACGTCCGCCCCGTGCGGCGTGCCCCAAGACGATGTCCGCCGTAGCCGAAGTTCCTGCCGGTCCACTGGTCGCCGCTCCCGCCGAGCCGGCTGCCGGGGGCGCTGTTGCCACTTCGCCCCTGGCCGAGCGGCTGGCGCGGCTCGACCGCGCCCAGCGCATCCGGCTGGGGCTGGGCATCGGCCTGCTGCTGCTGGTCATCGTCATCGGCTTCATGATGGGCAACCGCACCGAGTACCGCACGCTGTACAACGGCCTGACGGACAAGGACGGCGGCGCCATCGTGGCCCAGCTGACGCAGATGAACGTGCCCTACAAGTACTCGGAGAGCGGCGGCTCCATCCTGGTGCCGGGCGACCGCGTGCACGACGTGCGGCTGCGCCTGGCCTCGCTGGGCCTGCCCAAGGGGTCGGTCACGGGCTTCGAGCTCATGGAGAGCAACCGCTTCGGCATGACGCAGTTCCAGGAGCGGCTGACCTTCCAGCGCGGCCTGGAGGGCGAGCTCACGCGTTCGATCCAGTCCATCGCCTCGGTGGAGACGGCGCGCGTGCACCTGGCGCTGCCGAACCAGAACGGCTTCTTCCGCGAGCAGCAAAAGCCCTCGGCCTCGGTGCTGGTCACGCTGCGTGCCGGCCGCACGCTGGACCGCGCGCAGCTGGCCGGCATCGTGCACCTGGTGGCCTCCAGCGTGCCGGAGATGAATCCCACGGCCGTCAGCGTGCTGGACGACACCGGCAAGCTGCTGTCGGGCGCGCCGGAATCGGGCAGCGGCGTGGATGCGCAGCAGCTGCAGTACGTCTCGCTGATCGAGCAGCAGTACACGCGCCGCATCATGGACATCCTGGAGCCCGTGGTCGGCCGCAACAACGTGAAGGCCCAGGTCACGGCCGAGGTGGATTTCTCGCAGACCGAGCAGACCAGCGAGCAGCACCGCCCCAACCTGGCGGCCGACGCCAGCGCCGTGCGCAGCCAGCAGGTGGTGGAAACCACCACCGGCCCGCAGCCGGGCCAGCCCTCGGGCGTGCCGGGCGCGGTGTCCAACCAGCCGCCGCAGCAGGCCGCGGCCCCGATCAACGGCCAGGTGCCGCCCCTGCAGGCGTCCGGCGGTACCCAGGGCGGCCCCAGCAACAGCAAGCGCGAGTCCATCACCAACTACGAGGTCGACAAGACCGTGCGCGTGGTGCGCGGTGGCTCGGGCAACATCAAGCGCCTGTCGGCCGCCGTCGTGGTCAACCACCAGACCGCCACCGACGAGAAGGGCGCACCGACGACGCGCGCCCTGTCGGCCGAGCAGATCAGCCAGATGACGGCGCTGGTGCGTGAAACCATTGGTTTCAGCCAGGACCGCGGTGATTCGGTCAACATCATGAACGCCGCCTTCGTGCAGACGGTCGAGCCGACCGACACGCGGCCGATCTGGCAGCAGGTCGCCACGGCGGAGAACCTGCGCAGCTTCGCCTGGCCCATCGGCATGCTGCTGCTGGCGCTGATCGTGCTGTTCGGGCTGGTGCGCCCGGGCTTCAAGGCCATGCAGCCGCCCAAGCCCGAGCCGGCGCTGGCCGACGGCACGGCCGGGCCGGGCGCCGGTCCCGATGGCGGTGGCCAGCTCGACGCGCTGGTGGCCGACGACGCCGAGCGCCCGGCGCTGGGCGGCCCGGCCCTGGGCGGCGACGCGGTGGACCTGCAGCCCACCGACCACCAGGTGCGGCTGGAAGCGGCGCGCAAGCTGGCGCTGGAAAACCCCATCGCGGTGGCCAACATCGTGAAGGACTGGATCAACGGCGAAGCCAGCGGCTCTTCCTGACCGGAGTACGAGAACATGGATGAAGAAGGTCTGACCGACGCCGCCATCTTTCTGATGTCGCTGGGCGAGGAGGAGGCGGCCGAGGTGTTCAAGCACCTCTCGCCCAAGGAGGTGCAGCGCCTGGGCGAGACCATCGCCCGCACGCGCACGGTGCCACGCGAACGCGTGGAGTCGGTGGTCAGCAAGTTCACCGAGACCGCCAGCCGCCAGAGCCTCTTGGTGTCCGACACCGGCGACTACGTGAAGAACGTGCTGCGCCGCGCGCTGGGCGACGACAAGGCCTCGCTGCTGATTGACCGCATCCTGCAGGGCGGCGACATCTCCGGCATCGAGAGCCTGAAGTGGATGGATCCGCTGTCGGTGGCCGAACTGCTGCGCAACGAGCACCCGCAGATCGTGGCGGCCATCATGGTGCACCTGGACCACGAGCAGGCGGCCGGCGTGCTCAAGCACCTGAGCGAGCGCCAGCGCAACGAGGTGCTGCTGCGCGTGGCCACGCTGGAGGGCATCCAGCCCACCGCGCTGAAGGACCTGAACGAGGTGCTGTTCAAGGTGCTGGCCGGCGGCGACAAGATCCGCAAGTCCTCGCTGGGCGGCGTCAAGGCCGCAGCGGAGATCATTAACTTCCTGGGCACCAATGTGGAAGGCACGGTGATCGAGTCCATCCGCGGCCACGACCCGGACCTGGCGCAGAAGATCATGGACAAGATGTTCGTGTTCGACGACCTCATCAACCTGGACAACAAGTCCATGCAGGTCATGCTCAAGGAAGTGCAGTCCGATGCGCTGATCGCCGCGCTCAAGGGCGCCGCGCCCGAGCTCAAGGAAAAGATCCTGGGCAACATGTCCAGCCGCGCCGCCGAGTCGATGCGCGAGGACCTGGAGTCGCGCGGCCCGATGCGCCTGTCCGAGGTCGAGGCGCAGCAGAAGGAAATCCTCAAGACCGTGCGCCGCCTGGCCGACGAGGGCCAGATCGTGCTGGCCGGCGGCGGCGACGACGCGTTGATCTGATGTCCGTCGCCCACCACCGCATGTACAGCCGCTTCATCCCAGGCGAGGAGATCGGCGCGGTCTCGGCCTGGAAGTTCGGCCGCCTGGGCGAGCCCGAGCCCGAACCGCTGCTGGACGTGGCGCGCGCCGAGCCCGAGCCGCAACCCCAGCCCGAACCGGAGCCCGAGGAAGCGCGCCTGCAACGGGCCTACGACGCCGGCCATGCGGCCGGCTATGCCAGCGGCCATGCCGACGCGGCGCGCGTGGGGCACGAGCAGCTGGACGCCTATGTCGGCGGCCAGGGCCGCGAGAACGCGGCGCAGCTGGCGGCCGTGGTGCAGCAGCTGCAGCAGCGGCTGGCGGACTGCGAGCAGCGCCAGGCGCGCCAGGTGCTGGACCTGGCCGCCGAGCTGGCGCGCCAGGTGGTGCGCCGCGAGCTGGCCGTGCAGCCCGATGCCGTGCTGCCCGTGGTGCGCGAGGCGCTGGCGATGCTGGGCGCCGAGCACAAGGCGGCCTCGGTGACGCTGAACCCCGAGGACCTCGCGGTCGTGGAGACGGTGCTGCGCGAGGAACACGCCGCGCTGCAGCTGCGCTGGGTGGCCGATGCGCAGGTGGAGCGCGGCGGTTGCCTGGTCGAGGCCGCCGGCACCGTCGTCGACGGGCGGCTGCCGGCGCGCTGGCGCCGGGCGCTGGCGCAGCTGGGGCTGGACGCGCCCTGGCAGCAGGAGCCCGGCGATGCATGAGATGAACGCGCCTGCCGCCTGGGACGGCCTGCTCGATACCGCGCTGGCGCGCGTGCGCGCCGGCGCCACGCTGGAAGTGCGGGGCACGCTCACGCGGCTGGCCGGCCTGGTGCTGGAGGCCACGGGCGTGCGCGTGCCGGTCGGCTCGCAGGTGCACATCCAGATGCCGGGCCAGGCGCCGGTGCTGGCCGAGGTGGTCGGCTTCGCCGGCGAGCGCGCCTTCCTGATGCCGGCCGGCGACGTGCATGGCCTGTCGCGTGGCGCCAGCGTGACGCCGGCCCCGCCCTACGTGCCCGTGCCGCGCCTGGGCGATGCGCCGGGCGGCGCCGCGCCGCCGGCCGAAGGCGTGCTGCGCCTGCCGCTGGGCGACGGGCTGCTGGGCCGCGTGGTCGACGCCCAGGGCCAACCCATGGACCACCAGGGGCCGGTGCAGGACGTGCGGGCCCTGCCGATGGACCGCCAGCCCATCAACGCCATGGACCGCGACCCCGTGCGCACGGTGCTGGACACCGGCGTGCGCGCCATCAACGCCATGCTCACGGTCGGCCGCGGCCAGCGCCTGGGCCTGTTCGCCGGCTCCGGCGTGGGCAAGAGCGTGCTGCTGGGCATGATGGCGCGCTACACCGCGGCCGACGTGATCGTCGTCGGCCTGATCGGCGAACGCGGCCGCGAAGTCAAGGAGTTCGTCGAGGACATCCTGGGCGAGGACGGACGCGCACGCTCGGTCGTCGTGGCCGCGCCGTCGGACGCGCCGCCGCTGCTGCGCATGCAGGGCGCCGCCTATGCCACCGCCGTGGCCGAGTACTTCCGCGACCAGGGCAAGCACGTGCTGCTGCTCATGGATTCGCTGACGCGCTACGCCATGGCGCAGCGCGAGATCGCGCTGGCCATCGGCGAGCCGCCGGCCACCAAGGGCTACCCGCCCTCGTGCTTCGCCAAGCTGCCGGGCCTGGTGGAACGCAGCGGCAACGGCAAGGACGGCCATGGCTCGATCACCGCCTTTTACACAGTGCTGTCCGAGGGCGACGACCAGCAGGACCCCATCGCCGATGCGGCGCGCGCCATCCTGGACGGGCACATCGTGCTGTCGCGCCAACTCGCCGAATCCGGCCACTACCCTGCCATCGACATCGAGCAGTCGGCCTCGCGCGTGATGCACAACGTGGTGAGCCAGGAGCACTTCACGCTGGCGCGGCATTTCCGCGCCGTGTATTCGCGCTACCAGAAGGGCCGCGACCTGGTGCAGATCGGCGCCTACGCGCCCGGCGCCGATCCGCAGCTCGACGAGGCCGTGCGGCTGGCGCCCGGCATGGCCGACTTCCTGCAGCAGGACATGTTCGCCCGCTCGCCGCTGTCGCAGAGCATCCGCCAGATGGCGGCGGCGCTGGACCCGGACGGGATCTGAGAGCCATGTCCAGGCAATTGCTCAAGACCCTGGCCCTGGCCATCGAACTGGCCGAGCGCCGGCGCGATGCGGCCAGCCAGGCGCTGGGCCAGGCCCAGCAGCGCCGCGTCGCGGCCGAGCAGCAGCTGGAGCAGCTGAGCGGCTACGCGCACGAGACCGAGCAGCGTTGGGAATCGCAGGCGCGCATCAGTGCGCTGCCCGAACTCATGCTGCACCACCACCGCTTCATGGCGCGGCTGGACGAGGCCATCGCCATGCAGCGCCGCGCCGTGGCCGAGCAACTGCGCCGCGAGGACGTGGCGCGCCAGGCGCTGCTGCAGGCCGAGCTGCGCGTGGCCACGCTGCGCCAGGCGGTGCGCCGCAAGGAAGAGGCGATGGCCCTGGTACAGAACCGCCGCGAGCAGCGGCAGACCGACGAGACGGCCGCCGTGCGCCACGCCATGACGCTGCGCATCCAGGCCGAAGAGGAAGAGCACCATGAGCGTTGAACGAGGCACGGCCGCAAGCCACAACACCCACGCCGCCAGCCAGCGCCACGGCGGCGGCAAGACCGCCGGCCAGGCCGCCGCCAGCGGCGACTTCCTGGCCCTGATGGCCGCCGTGGAGGACGGGCTCGGCGCGCTGGAGGGCGACGCGCTGGCGCCGCTGCAGGGCGAAGCCAAGTCCGCCGGCAAGCGGGGCCGCGCCGAAGCCGACGCCGACGCGGTGCCGTTCGATCCTGCAGCGGCCGGCGCGCTGGTGCTGCCCGTTCCACTGCCGGCGGCCGAGGCGGCGCTGCGCAAGGCGGCCCATGTGGCGCCCGAGGCGGCGACTTCGGCCGCCGCGGTGCCGGGCGAAGCGGCCGGTGCGGCTGGTGCGGTGGGAGCAGATGCCGCGGGCGCCGCAGCCGGTTCGGCTGGACCGGCCGGCGCAAGCGCCGACCCGCGGCTCGCGCCCGAGTACGCGAGCGTGTTCGAGCAGTTGCAAAAGCACCTGGCCGCGCGCGAATCGGCTGCACCCGAGTCGGCCCTGAAGTCCGCAGCCACGGCCACCAACACATCCATGGCGCAGGCGCTGCAGGCGGGCGATCTGCGCGAGGCGCGCGAATCCCGGGCCGAACGCAGCGTGGCCGCCCTGTCGGCCGCCGCGGCGCGCACCGAGTCGATGACGGTGGCCGCGCCGCAGGAACTGGCCGTGGCGGCGGCCGACCGGGCGCGCGGCGGCGGGCAGGACGCGGCCGGCGGCGGCACCGGCCACCACGGCTCGGCCCAGGGCGGCTGGAGCGGGGCCGAGTTCACGCCGACCGTGCAGTACGACGCGGCGCTGGGCGGCCTGGACGCGTCGGCCGCGCTGCAGCCCGACACGGCCTTCGACCGGCAGCTGGCCGACCAGCTGCGCCACTGGGCCAGCCAGGGCGTGCGCAGTGCCGAGCTGACGGTGGGCACCACCGAGCCGGTGCAGGTGCGCATCGCGCTGGACGGCAACGAGGCCCAGGTGCAGTTCCGGGCCGAGCACGCCGCCACACGCGACATGCTGGCCGGTTCCGTCGAGCAGCTACGCGACCTGCTCGGCGCCCAGGGGCTGGTCCTGTCCGGCGTGTCCGTCGGGGCCCACGACACCGGCGGCCGGCGCGGCCAGGCGGGCGAAGGCCCGGCCGGCCGCAACCCGCCGCCGCGCCAGGCCCCGGCGGCGCCGGTGGCCGCGGTGGCCGAGGCGGCGCCGCGCCGCGGCACCGGTGCGCTCGATCTCTACGTCTGAGCGTGGCGGCATATATGGCTGTTTTTCCAGCCTAATCGGAAGATTGGTCTGTCGATACGGGTCAATAATCCGGCGAAGACTGATCTGATCTCCGAAAAAGGAAACCGCCGTGTCCGCTCCTGCCGCTGCTGCTGACGCCGCGCCCAAGCCCAAGGGCAAGAAGGTCCTGATCCTGGGCGTCCTGGCCGTGTTGCTGCTGGGTGGCGCCGGCGCCGCCTGGATGCTGCTGGGCCGCGGCCATGCCGACGAGGAAGAGGAGGGCGCCACCGCCGCGCCCGCCGCCGCCCATGCCAAGAAGCCCAAGGACGCGCACCCGCCCGTCTACCTGCCGCTGGAGAACATGGTGGTGAACCTGGCCGACGCGGGCGGCGAGAAGTTCGCGCAGGTCGGCGTGACGCTGGAGGTGATGGACCAGAAGACCTCCGACCAGGTCAAGGCCCACCTGCCCGGCATCCGCAGCGCGGTGCTGCTGCTGGTGTCGCAGCGCACCTCGGAAGAACTGCTCACGCGCGACGGCAAGGAAAAGCTCGCCAAGGACATCCTGCGCGAAGCCTCGGCGCCGTTGGGCTACGAGGTCGAGGATGACGAGCCGCCGGCCCAGGAAGGCAAGCCGCGCAAGCGTCCGCGCCCGGCCGCGTTCAACCCGATCTACCGCGTGCTCTTTTCCAGCTTCATCATCCAGTGAGGCCAGGCCATGAGTGAGTCGTTCCTTTCGCAGGAAGAGGTCGACGCCCTGCTGGAGGGCGTGACGGGCGAGAGCCAGAAGGCCGTCGAGGAAGTCGTCGAGACCGGCGAGATCCGCAACTACGACATCTCCAGCCAGGAGCGCATCGTCCGTGGCCGCATGCCGACCATGGAGATCGTGAACGAGCGCTTCGCACGCAACTTCCGCGTCGGCCTGTTCAACCTGATCCGCCGCAGCCCCGAGATCTCGGTCGGCACCGTGACCGTGCAGCGCTACAGCGCCTTCCTGCGCGAGCTGGCGGTGCCCACCAACTTCAACATCATGGCGGTGCGCCCGCTGCGCGGCAGCGGCCTGGTGGTGTGCGAGCCCTCGCTGGTGTTTGGCGTGATCGACACGCTGTACGGCGGCGCCGGCAAGTACCACACCCGCATCGAGGGCCGCGAGTTCTCCGCCACCGAGCAGCGCGTGATCAACCGGCTGCTGGAGGTCATCTCCGGCGAGTACAAGAAGGCCTGGCACGGCATCTACCCGCTGGAGCTGGACTACCAGCGGTCGGAGATGCAGCCGCAGTTCGCCAACATCGCCACGCCCAGCGAGATCGTGGTGTCGACCGCGTTCCAGCTGGAGATCGGCGACATCGCCGGCGTGATCCACGTCTGCATCCCTTATTCCACGCTGGAGCCGATCCGCGACGTGCTGTATTCGTCCACCCAGGGCGATTCGGTCGAGGTGGACCGGCGCTGGGTCTCGGTGCTCTCGCGCGAGATCCAGTCGGCCGAGGTCACGCTGGTGGCCGAGCTGGCGCGCGCCGACGCCACCGTCGAGCAGCTGCTGGCCATGAAGCCGGGCGACTTCATCGAGCTGGAGCGCCAGCAGAGCATCACCGCCACCATCGGCGGCGTGCCCATCTTCGCGTGCCAGTACGGCACGCACAACGCCAAGTACGCGATCCGCATCGAGGAATGCCTGCGCGGCAACGACACCCATCCTGAGGACCGCCATGGCCACTGAAGATCCCAAAGACAACGCAGAAGAAGATCCGATGGCAGCCTGGGCCGAGGCGCTGGAGGAGCAGAAGTCCGCCGCGCCCGATCCCGAGCAGGGCGGCCCGCTGTCCGGGGCCGAGGCGCCGCCGCGCCAGGCCTTCAACAAGGACGGCACCATGCAGGACATCAACATGGTGCTGGACATCCCGGTCACCCTGTCGGTGGAGCTGGGCCGCACCAAGGTGCCGATCAAGTACATCCTGCAGCTGGCGCAGGGTTCGGTGGTCGAGCTCGACGCGCTGGCCGGCGAGCCCATGGACGTGCTGGTCAACGGCTACCTGATCGCGCAGGGCGAGGTGGTGGTGGTGAACGACAAGTTCGGCATCCGCCTGACCGATGTGGTGACGCCCTCGGAGCGCCTGCGCCGCGTCAGCCGCGGGGGTTGAGCGCCGATGTCGATTTCCTCGCAGACCCTGCTGGTCGTGGCCCTGTTCGTGGCCGCGCTGTGCACGCTGCCCTGGGCCGTCAAGTGGCTGCAGCGGCGCGTGCAGGGCGGCATGGCGGCGGCCGGCCCGGCCTCGCGCCTGGTCGGCGCGCTGGCCGTGGGGCCGCAGCAGCGCGTGGTGACGGTGGAGGTGGGCCCGCCCGGCGCGCGCACCTGGCTGGTGCTGGGCGTGACGGCGCAGTCCGTCAACCTGCTGCACAGCATGCCGGCCGGCACGGCGGACTTTGCCGGCGCGCTGGTCAAGGCCGAGGCCACGCCGGCGCCAGTGGCCGCCGAGGTCGCGCGATGAGCCCGCGCCTGGCCGTGCTGGCGGGCCTGGCCCTGCTGGCCGGGCCGGCGCTGGCCCAGAACAACGGGCAGCTGCCGCTCATCATCGGCAGCGGGCCTGGCGGCAGCAGCTACTCGGTGCCGATCCAGACGCTGCTGTTCTTCACGGCGCTCTCGTTCCTGCCCGCGGTGCTGCTCATGATGACGGGCTTCACGCGCATCGTGATCGTGCTGTCGCTGCTGCGCCAGGCGCTGGGCACGCAGTCGGCGCCGCCCAACCAGGTGGTGGTCGGGCTGTCGCTGTTCCTCACCATGTTCGTCATGGGCCCGACGCTGGACAAGGTGTACCAGGAGGCCTATGTGCCCTACACCAGCAACACGCTCAACTTCGAGCAGGCGCTGGCGCGCGGCGAGGCGCCGATGCGCGAGTTCATGCTCAAGCAGACGCGCCAGTCCGACTTCTCGCTGTTCGCCCGGCTGGCCCAGCTGGACGCCTCGGTCACGGCAGAGACCGCGCCGCTGCGCGTGCTGGTGCCGGCCTTCGTCACCAGCGAGTTGAAGTCGGCCTTCCAGATCGGCTTCATGATCTTCATCCCGTTCCTGGTCATCGACATCGTGGTGGCCAGCGTGCTGATGTCGCTGGGCATGATGATGCTGTCGCCGGTGCTGGTGGCGCTGCCGTTCAAGCTCATGGTGTTCGTGCTGGCGGACGGCTGGAACCTGCTGATCGGCTCGCTCGCTTCCTCGTTCGCAAGATGAGCCCGCAGTTCGTCCTCACGCTGGGCCAGGAGGCGCTGACGCTGCTGCTCATCGTGGCCGCGCCGGTGCTGGGCATCGTGCTGGTGGTGGGGCTGGTGATCAGCATCTTCCAGGCCATCACGCAGATCCACGAGGCCACGCTGTCCTTCGTGCCCAAGCTCATCGCGGCGCTGCTGGTGCTGGCGCTGGCCGGGCCGTGGATGCTGACCACGCTGGTGGACTACGTGCGGCGCATGATCGAACTCATCCCGCAGCTGCCCCAGTGATCACGTTCAGCGAAGCGCAGCTGGTGGCCTGGATCTCGCCGATCCTGTGGCCTTTCCTGCGCGTGCTGGCACTGTTCACGGCCATGCCGATCTTCTCCATGCGCGCCGTGCCCATGCGCGCGCGCGTCGGCCTGGCCTTCCTGATCGCGGTGGCGGCGCAGCCCACGCTGGCGGGCCAGCCCATCATCGGCATCGACAGCCCGCAGGCGCTGGGCGCGGTGTTGCAGCAGGTCGGCATCGGCCTGTCCATCGGCTTCGCCGTGCGGCTGGTGTTCACGGCCGTGGAGCTGGCCGGCGAACTCGTGGGCCTGCAGATGGGGCTGAACTTCGCGGCCTTCTTCGACCCGGCCAGCAATGCGCAGGTGAGCGCCGTGTCGCGCTTTCTCGGCACCATGTCGATGCTGTTGTTCATCGTGGTCAACGGCCACCTGATGGTGCTGATGGCCGTGATCCGCAGCTTCGAGGCCTTTCCGGCAGATGGCAACTTCCTCGACTCGCTGGCGCGGCTGCAGATGCACGGCATGGGCCGCGAGGTGTTCGCCAGCGCGCTGTGGATCGCGCTGCCCATGATCGGCCTGCTGCTGTTCGTCAACCTCACGCTGGGCATTGTCTCGCGCGTGGCCCCACAGATGAACGTGTTCGCCGTGGGCTTTCCCGTGACGCTGGTGATGGGCCTGATCGGCATCGCGGCCACCCTGCCGCTGATGGACCAGCCGCTCATGGCGTTGATGGAGCGCACCATCGCGCTGTTCGGGCCGCGCTAGTGGCCCAGGGCGCTCTGTTCGACGAACCGGCGCAGCAGGGCGTGGTCGTGCTCGGGCCGCAGGCCCGGGTGCTGCGCGGCTTCGCGCTGCCCTGGGTAGACCGGCTGCTGGCCGCGCTGGCCGAGGTCGAGCGGGCCGCGCCGCCGCGGCACATGGTCACGCCGGGCGGTTTGGCCATGTCGGTGGCCAACACCAACTGCGGCGCGCTGGGCTGGGTGTCGGACCGGCGCGGCTACCGCTACAGCGCGACCGACCCGGTGAGCGGTGCGCCCTGGCCGGCCATGCCCGCGGCCTTCGCCGAGCTGGGCCTGGGCGCTGCGGCCGCCGCGGGGTTCGCGGGCTTCGCGCCCGACGCCTGCCTGGTCAACCACTACCGGCCCGGCACGCGCCTGTCGCTGCACCAGGACAAGGACGAGCGCGACCATGCCGCGCCCATCGTCTCGGTGTCCCTCGGCATGCCGGCCGTGTTCCTGTTCGGCGGCCTGGCGCGCACCGACAAGCCCGCGCGCGTGCCGCTGCAGCACGGCGACGTGGTGGTCTGGGGCGGCGTGGACCGCTTGCGCTTCCATGGCGTGCTGCCGCTCAAGGAGCTGCCGCACCCGGTGCTGGGTGCGCAGCGCATCAACCTGACGCTGCGTCAGGCCGGCTGAGGCGCGCTGGCCGCGTCGAGCACGGCGATCTGGCCGGCGCCCAGCTCCAGCCCCGCGGCCCTGGCGAAGCTCTCGACCTGCCGCACGCTGGTGGCGCTGGCGATCGGCGCGGTGACACCCTCGCGCGCGATCAGCCAGGCCAGCGCGACCTCGGCCGGCGTGGCGCCGTGGGCGGCGGCCACGGTGTCCAGCGCATCCAGGATGGCGGTGCCGCGCGCGTTGAGGTACTTGGCCACGCCCTTGCCGCGTGCGCTGCCGGCCAGGTCGGCCTGGCTGCGGTACTTGCCCGACAGGAAGCCCGAGGCCAGGCTGTAGTAGGTGACCACGCCCAGGCCTTCGCGCAGGCACAGGTCACGCAGCGGGCCTTCGTAGGAGGGGCGGTCGGCCAGGTTGTATTCGGGCTGCAGCACCTGGTAGGCCGGCAGGCCCTGGCTGCGTGCCACGGCCAGGGCATCGCCGAGCTGCTGGGCGCTGTAGTTGGAGGCGCCGATGGCGCGCACCTTGCCGGCGGCCTGCAGCCGGGCGTAGGCGCCCAGCGTCTGCTCGTGCGGGGTGTCCGGGTCGGGCCAGTGCGAGAAGTACAGGTCGATGCGCTCCACGCCCAGGCGGCGCAGCGAGTCTTCCACGGCCCGCTCGATCCAGCTGGCGGCCAGGCTGCGCCGGCCCAGGCCCATGTCCGAGCCGACCTTGGTGAACAGCACCACCTGGTCGCGCCGGCTCGGGCGGGCCTTGAGCCATTTGCCGATGATGGCCTCGGACTCGCCGCCCTGGTTGCCGGTGGCCCAGCGCGAGTACACGTCGGCGGTGTCGATGGCGTTGAAGCCGGCGTCCACGAAGGCGTCGAGCACCGAGAAGCTGGTGGCTTCGTCGATGGTCCAGCCGAACACGTTGCCACCGAAGACGACGGGGGCGATGGCGATGCCGGTGGCACCCAGGGGACGCAGCTGCATGGAGGTTCTCCTTCAGACCAATCCGTTGCGGATGGCGTAGACGGTGAGTTCGGCGTTGTTGCCGAGGTTGAGCTTCTCGAGCGCGCGCGTGCGGTACACGCTCACGGTCTTGGGGCTCAGCATGAGTTCTTCCGCGATGTCCGACAGGCGCTTGCCGCTGGCGATCTTGACGACGGTCTGCAGCTCGCGCTCGGACAGCGCGGCATGCAGCGATTCCTGCGCCGGCTTGGCCAGGCTGTCGACCAGCATCTGCGCGACCTCGGGCGTCACGTAGTTGCGGCCCTGGGCCACGGTGCGCACGCCGCGCACCAGCTCCTCGGGGTCGCCGGCCTTGCTGAGGTAGCCCTTGGCACCGGCGCGCAGGCAGCGCAGCGCGTACTGGTCTTCCGGGTACATGGAGACCACCAGCACCTTCACGGTGGCGCCGGCCTCGTTCAGGCTGGACAGCACCTCCATGCCGCCGCGGCCGGGCATGTTGAGGTCCAGCACCAGCACGTCGCAGGGCGTCTTGCGCAGCAGCTCGCGCACCTCGGCATAGCCGCCGGCTTCGCCCACGACCTGGATGTCGACGGCCTCGGCCAGCGTGTCGCGGATGCCGCGCCGCACCACGGCGTGGTCGTCGCAGAGCACGACGCGGATCATGCGGACTCTCCTTGCGCCAGCCGCGCGGCGGCCTCGGCGTGCAGCGGGATGGACAGGATGATGGTGGTGCCCGCGCCGGGCCGGCTGGAGATGTCGAGCCAGCCGCCCACCGTCTTGGCCCGCTCGGCCAGGCCGCGCAGCCCGAACGACCGGGGCTTGGCCAGCGCCTCGGGTGCGATGCCGCGCCCGTTGTCGCTGATCTCCAGCGTCAGCACGCCTTCGCCGTCCGACAGGTCGATCGCCACGCGGCTGCACTCGGCGTACTTGGAGGCGTTGGTCAGCGCCTCCTGCGCCGTGCGGTAGGCGGCCAGCGCCAGCGTCTTGTCGATGTCGATGCCGCCGGGCGGCGCCACCAGCGTGGTGGCCACGCCGGTGCGGCGTTCGAAGGCCTCGGCCAGCCAGCCGATGGCGGCCACCAGGCCCTGGTCCAGGATGGGCGGGCGCAGGTTCATCATGATGCGCTGGCTGGCCTCCAGCGCATGCTGCAGCATCTCGCTGGCGGCCACGGCGTGGGCCTGCATGGCGGCGTCGCCCTGGCAGTGGCGGGCGATCCAGGCCAGGTCGAGCCGGATGGCGGCCAGCGAGCCGCCGATGTCGTCGTGCACCTCGCGCGCGATCGCCGCGCGCTCCTGCTCGATGGAGGTCTGCAGGTGCTCGGTCAGTGCGGCCAGGCGGCGCTCGGAGGCGGCCAGGTCGGCGTCGGCGCGGGCCTGGTCCTGGCGCGCCTGCCAGACCTCGATGGCGCGCGTGATCACGTGCGGCAGCTTGCCGATGTGGTCCTTGAGCACGTAGTCGGACAGCCCGATGCGGATCGCCTCCACCGCCGCGGCCTCGCCGATGGCGCCGGACAGCAGCACGAACGGCGGGCGCCCGGCCCGCGCGCGCAGCAGCGCCCAGGCGTCCAGCGCCGTGAAACCGGCCAGGTGGTAGTCGGCCAGGACCAGGTCGAACGGGGCCTGGTCCAGGCGCAGCGCGAAGTCCTCCAGCGTCTCCACGCGCTCCATGTCGAAGGCCAGGCCGTGCTTGCGCAGCGTCAGGGCCACGAGCTGGTGGTCGATCTCGGAGTCTTCCAGGTGCAGGATGCGGATCGGAGCGGGTGTGGCGTTGTCGGCCATGGAGGGGGGGTGGCGGGGGTATGGGAGCTGTACGGCGCGCAACGCCTGTCTCCCTGGCGCTGCACTTCGTCGCCCCATCCTACACATTTGATGGGCCTGTACCCAAACCGCACTAATATCAGGCATACATTCGCTCAGTAATGCAGCTTCTCCCGTGCTATGGAGACCCACATGTCGGCAGAGTCAGACCAGCCCAAGACACCGGCAGTGCAGCTGCCGGTGATGGTCGTGGCCGACCTGCAGGATTCGCTGATGGTCGTGATGCACGACCTGCAGCGGCTGGACAGCCTGCTGGCCCACACCATGGACAACCTGATGCAGCGCTTCGACAAGGTGCACAGCGCACTGGCCGAACCGCAGCACCACGAGGCCCTGGGCCAGGTGCGCGGGACGCTGCGCGACGCCGTGACGGAGCTGCAGTTCCAGGACATGGCCTCGCAGCTGATCGCCCACACCACCAAGGTGCTGCAGGGCTGCGCCTTCAAGCTGGCCGCCGAATCCATGGGCCGCGGGCCCGAGGAAGAGCCTGCCGCGCCGTTCGGCGAGCAGACCAACGGCCGCCCCAACCCCGTCACCCAGAGCGAGATGGACGCTGGCTCGATCGAGCTGTTCTGACCCCTCGTTGCCCGCACTGCCTACCTCGCCCGGAGTTCTTCCAATGCATTCGATCCTCGCCGTAGACGACTCGCCTTCGATGCGCAAGATGGTGTCGTTCACCCTGACCGGGGCCGGCTACAACGTGGTGGAGGCCGTGGACGGCCAGGACGCCTACGAGAAGGCGCAGGCCCATCCCATCGACCTGGTGCTGGCCGACCAGAACATGCCGCGGCTGGACGGCCTCGGTCTGACGCGCAAGCTGCGCGACGACCCCAAATTCAAGACCGTGCCCATCCTGATCCTGACCACCGAGTCCAGCGACCAGATGAAGCAGGCTGGCCGCTCGGCCGGCGCCACCGGCTGGTTGGTCAAGCCCTTCGATCCGGCGCGCCTGATCGAGGTCATCCAGAAGGTCATCCGCTGACCGCCGCTAGGAAATTGCATGGCTGAACACACACAGGAAGCCGCCGGCGGCGGCGCCGACTTCGACCTGAGCCAGTTCTACGAGATCTTCTTCGAGGAGGCTGGCGAGAACCTGGACCAGATGGAGCAGATGCTGGTCGGGCTGGACCTGTCGCAGGCCGACGACGAGGCGCTGAACGGCATCTTCCGCTGCGCGCACTCGATCAAGGGCGGCGCGGCGACCTTCGGTTTCCGCGACGTGACGGAACTGACGCACCACATGGAATCGCTGCTGGACAAGCTGCGCCGCCACGAGATCACGCCGGTGCCGCAGATGGTGGACGTGCTGCTGGAATCGGCCGATGCCTCGCGCAGCCTGCTGGCGCGGCACCAGAACGGCGGCCAGGGCGAGGTGCCGCCCACGGCGGGCCTGGTGCACCGCATCAGCGAACTCGCGGCGGGCAACGTGCCCGCGGCGGCGGCGCCTGCACCGGCTGCGGCACCCGCACCCGCACCCGTCGTGGCGCCTGCCCCAGCGCCCGCGCCCGCGCCCGTGGTGGCCGCGGCGGCGCCGGCCCAGCCGTTGCCGGCCGGCGTGCGCAGCCTGAAGATCCACATCGGTCCGCTGCCGCAGCCCGAACTGGCCGATGCGCTGCAGGACCTGTTCCGTGACATTCCCGGCCTGGGCACGATGACGCCGCTGGAGAGCGCGCAGCCCGACCGGCGCGTCTATGCCGTGACCACGAGCTCGTCCAACGACGACCTGCTCGACCTGTTCGTGTTCCACGTGGCCAAGGAGCTGGTGGACATCCGCGAGGAAGGCGCGGCGCCGGCCGAAGACCCGCTGGCGGCCGAGGAAGCCCGGGCCGCCGCGCTGGACCAGGCGGCGGCG
The DNA here is from genome assembly GCF_001422445.1 of Pseudorhodoferax sp. Leaf274. Classification (GTDB taxonomy): domain Bacteria; phylum Pseudomonadota; class Gammaproteobacteria; order Burkholderiales; family Burkholderiaceae_C; genus Pseudorhodoferax. The sequence goes on along the minus strand of NZ_LMNA01000006.1, from coordinate 15,119 downwards.
CAGGGGCGCCCGGCGGGTGCGCCGGTGGCCGAGAGCGAGAGCTTCGGCTTCTTCCAGGAGCCTCCCGCACCGGCGCCGTCGGCCGCAGCGCCGGCCCGTGCGGCGGGTGCGGGCGCGGCACCCGCTGCGGCGGCGGGGGCGGCGGGGGCGGCCAGCCAGTCTTCGCTCGAGGCGACGTCGATCCGCGTGGCTGTCAGCAAGGTCGACCAGATCATCAACCTGGTCGGCGAGCTGGTGATCACCCAGGCCATGCTGGCGCAGAACAGCCGCGCCATCGACCCGGCGCTGCACCAGCAGCTGTTCGCCGGCCTGGCCGACCTGGACCGCAACACGCGCGACCTGCAGGAATCGGTCATGTCGATCCGCATGATCCCGATGTCCTTCGTGTTCAACCGCTTCCCGCGCATGCTGCGCGACCTGGCCAACAAGCTGGGCAAGAAGGTGGACTTCGTCACGCAGGGCGAGGCGACCGAACTGGACAAGGGCCTGGTGGAGAAGATCACCGACCCGCTGACCCACCTGGTGCGCAACAGCTGCGACCACGGCATCGAGATGCCGGCCGACCGCGTGGCCGCCGGCAAGCCCGAGCACGGCACGATCACGCTGGCGGCTTCGCACCAGGGCGGCTCCATCGTGATCGAGGTGCGCGACGACGGCCGCGGCATGTCGCGCGAGAAGATCCTGGCCAAGGCCCGCGAGCGCGGCCTGAACGTCTCCGACAGCGTGCCCGACAGCGAGGTCTGGCAGCTGATCTTCGCGCCCGGCTTCTCCACCGCCGAGGTGGTGACCGACGTGTCCGGCCGCGGCGTGGGCATGGACGTGGTCAAGCGCAACATCGCGGCCCTGGGCGGCACGGTGGACATCGATTCGGACTTCGGCCGCGGCATGAAGGTCTCGGTGCGGCTGCCGCTGACGCTGGCCATCATGGACGGCATGTCGGTGCGCGTGGGCGACGAGGTCTACATCCTGCCGCTGTCGGCGGTGGTCGAGTCCTTCCAGGTGCAGGACGACGCCGTGAGCACGGTGGCGCAGGGTGCCCAGCTGGTCAAGGTGCGCGACGAGTTCATGCCGGTGATCGAGCTGGAGCGCCTGTTCCAGGTGCCGCCATCGGCCGACAACGGCGGCAGCGGCATCATGGTGGTGGTGGAGTCCGAAGGCAGCCGCGCGGCGCTGCTGGTCTCCGAGCTGCTGGGCCAGCACCAGGTGGTGGTGAAGAACCTGGAATCGAACTACCGCAAGGTGTCCAACGTGTCGGGCGCCACCATCCTGGGCGACGGCAAGGTCGCCCTCATTCTTGACATTGGCGCGCTGGTGCGCCGCACGCGGCATTGACGGGGATACGCATGGCAGCAGTTCTGGACAGCACCGAGGGTGCCAACGCATCGGTGGCGGGCGAGTACCTGACCTTCCGGCTTGGGCAGGAGGAATACGGCATCGACATCCTCAAGGTGCAGGAGATTCGCGGCTACGAGCAGCCCACGCGCATCGCCCACGCGCCGGTGTTCCTGAAGGGCGTGGTGAACCTGCGCGGCACCATCGTGCCCATCGTCGACATGCGCCTGAAGTTCAACTGCGCGCAGGCCGAGTACAACAGCTTCACGGTGGTGATCATCCTGCACCTGCGCGCCCGCATCGTGGGCATCGTGGTGGACTCGGTCAGCGACGTGCTGCAGCTGCAGGCCGACCAGATCCGGCCGGCGCCGGAGGTCGAGACCTCGGTCGATGCGAACTGCATCGTCGGCCTGGGCGCACTGAGCGAGCGCATGCTGATCCTGCTGGACATCGAGCGCCTGATGTCCGGCGTGGACATGGGGCTGGTGGCGGCCTGAGCCGCGCCACGCGAACCATGGCAGCTGTCATGGCAACCGGCCAGGACCCCTCGGTGGGCCGTGAGTTCGCCTGGACGCAGGCGGACTTCACGCGCGTGCAGCGCCTGATCTACCAGCGCGCCGGCATCTCCCTGCACGACGGCAAGCACGCCATGGTCTACAGCCGGCTCTCGCGCCGGCTGCGCGACACCGGGCACGACAGCTTCGACGAGTACCTGAGCTGGCTGGAGCGCGACGACGGCGCCGAGTGGCAGGAGTTCGTCAACGCGCTGACCACCAACCTCACGGCCTTCTTCCGCGAGCAGCACCATTTCGTGCTGCTGGACCAGCACCTGCGCCAGCACAAGCCGGCCGGGGGCAACTGGCGCATCTGGTGCAGCGCGGCCTCCACCGGCGAGGAGCCGTATTCCATCGTCATGACGGCGATGGAGGCGTTGGGCGGGTCCACCGGCTTCGGCTTGTGGGCCAGCGATATCGATTCGAAGGTGCTGGCCACGGCGCAGCGCGGCGTGTACCGGCTCGAATCGCTCAAGGGCGTGAGCCAGGAGCGGCTGCAGCGCTTCTTCCTGCGTGGCAAGGGCAGCAATGCGGGCCTGGTGCGCGTGCGGCCCGAGCTGTGCAAGGCGGTGGAGTTCCTGCCCGTGAACCTGATCCGCAACGACTGGCCGTTCCGCGAGCCTTTCGACGTGGTGTTCTGCCGCAACGTGATGATCTATTTCGACGCGCCGACGCAGCGCGCCGTGCTGGAGCGCATCCACCGCGTGATGAAGCCGGGCGGCCTGCTGTTCGTGGGCCATGCCGAGAATTTCAGCGAGTCGCGTGACCTGTTCACGCTCAAGGGAAAGACCGCGTATGAGCGTCGCTGAGCCAGGCTTCCTCGGTGGTCGCCGTGTGGCACCCCAGGCGGCGCAGCCCGTGGCCCGTGGCGCCGCGGCGCCGGCGGTGTCGCTGCAGCAGCTCAAGAGCGCGCCGCGCAAGCCGGGCGAGGCCTCCTTCTTCTATTTGGACCACCACTTCCAGTACAACGCGGTGAAGGTGCTGCCGGGCGAGTACTTCGTCTCGAGCGACGACATCGTGATGATGACGGTGCTGGGCTCGTGCATCTCGGCCTGCCTGTGGGATTCGCGCGCGCGCATCGGCGGCATGAACCACTTCATGCTGCCCGATGGCGGCGGCGAGGAGGGGTTCGGACGCTACGGCTCGTACGCGATGGAGCTGCTGATCAACGAGCTGCTCAAGAGCGGCGCGCGGCGCGAGTCGCTGCAGGCCAAGATCTTCGGCGGCGCCCAGGTGATGGCCAACTTCACGACCATGAACGTGGGCGAGCGCAACACCAAGTTCGTGGTGGACTACCTGCAGACCGAGCGCATTCCGCTGCTCTCGCAGGATGTGCTGGACATCTACCCGCGCAAGGTCTGCTTCTTCCCGTCGACGGGCAAGGCCATGGTGAAACGGCTGGCCCATGCGCATCCGGAACAGATCGAGATCCACGAGAAGAACGGCAACGCCGCCACCGTGGCCAAGTCCAACGCCGGCGGGTCCGTGGACCTGTTCTGACCGATGGCCAAGATCCGTGTGCTGGTGGTGGACGATTCGGCGCTGGTGCGCAGCCTGCTGTCGGAGATCATCAACCGGCAGAGCGACATGACCTGCGTGGGCGCGGCCAACGATCCGCTGGTGGCGCGCGAGATGATCCGCGAGCTCAACCCCGACGTGGTGACGCTGGACATCGAGATGCCGCGCATGGACGGCATCGACTTCCTGGGCCGGCTGATGCGCCTGCGGCCGATGCCGGTGGTGATGGTGTCCACGCTGACGGCGCAAGGCGCCGAGGTGACGCTGCGCGCGCTGGAGCTGGGCGCGGTCGACTTCGTGGCCAAGCCGCGCATCGGCCTGGCCACCGGGCTGAAGGAGCTGGCGGGCGAGATCGTCGAGAAGGTGCGGGTGGCCTCGGTCGCCAAGTTCCGCAAGCCGGTGCCCGTGGTGCCGGCGCCGGCGGGCACCGCGGCGCCCGCCACCCCGGCACCGCGCAGCAGCTTGCTGGGCCGCGTCTCGACCGAGAAGCTGATCTGCATCGGCGCCTCCACGGGCGGCACTGAGGCGATCCGCGAGATCCTGGTGGCCATGCCGGCCGATGCGCCGGCCATCGTCATCACGCAGCACATGCCGCCGGGCTTCACGACGAGCTTCGCGGCAAGGCTGGACGGGCTGTGCCGCATCACCGTGAAGGAAGCGCAGCACGGCGAGCGCATCCTGCCGGGCCATGCCTACATCGCGCCGGGCGGGCGGCAGTTCCGCATCGAGCGCAGTGGCGCCAACTACATGGCGGTGGTGGACGATGCGCCACCCGTGAACCGGCACAAGCCATCGGTGGAGGTGCTGTTCCTCTCCGCGGCCGCGCTGGTGGGGCGCAATGCCTACGGCATCATGCTGACCGGAATGGGCAACGACGGCGCGCGCGCCATGCGCGAGATGCGCGACAAGGGCAGCTACAACTACGCGCAGGACGAAGCCAGCTGCGTCGTGTTCGGCATGCCCAAGGAGGCCATCGCCCACGGCGCGGTGGACGAGGTGCTGCCCCTTAACCAGATCGCGCCGGCCCTGCTGGCCAAGCTGGGCAGCGCCACCGACCGGTTGCACCACCGCATCTAGGCTCAGAGCATTTCGTCGGGCGCGAGCGGGCCGATGAGCTTGAGCAGCCACTGCATGCCCAGCCCCGCATCGGGCTCGAAGCGGGTGCGGATGGGCGGGCCGTCCGGCGTGTTCCAGACCAGCTCGCCATCGTCCAGCGCCATGCGGTAGGCGTCCTGCTCCAGCACGGGCTTGGCCATTGCTTCGGCCTGGCGTGCCAGCGTGCCGCTGCGGATCAGCAGCGCGATCTCACTGTTCTGCAGCTGCGAGCGCAGGTCCAGGTTCATCGAGCCGACCACCAGCAGGCTGTGGTCGAGCACCAGCGTCTTGGCATGCAGGCTGGCGCGCGAGGCGCCGACGCTGCCGCCCGGCTGGCGCGGCGAACTGCTTTCCGAGCCGCGGCGCACCACCCGCGCCATGCCACCCGATCCGCTGCCCAGCGCGGAGCCCGTGGCGCCCAGTTCGGCGCGCATTTCGTACAGCTCCACGCCCATCTCCAGCAGCCGCTTGCGGTAGCGGGCATAGCCCACATGGGCCAGCGGCGCATCGTTGGAGGCCAGCGAGTTGGTCAGCACGCGCACCCGCACGCCAGCGCGGCGCAGCTGTGCGAAGACTTGCATCATGGGTTCGCCGGGCACGAAGTAGGGCGAGACGATGAAGAGGTCTTCGCGCGTGGCGGCCATCAGGCGCAGCAGGCCGTCGACCACGGTGTCGTCCTGGCCCTCCTGCTCGGACGCGATCTTGTCGGCCTTGTCGACCAGTAGCAGCGCGGGGGCCCAGGTCAGCCGTGCTGGCGACAGGTCCAGCGGTGAGGCGCCGGGGTCGGCATCGGGCTGGTCCAGCGGGTCGTCGGGCTTCTTGAGTGCGTCGAGCTCGTCGGGCGTCAGCAGCGACTGCACGGGGTAGGCGAGTTCGTTGTTCCAGTAGGCGTCGAAGCTGGCCGACATCGCGCGCACGACGCGGCCGGCGGCCAGCACGTCGAGGTCGATGAAGTTGCTCTCCTGCCCCTGGCCGAAGTAGGCGTCGCCCAGGTTGCGCCCACCCGTGATGCCCAGCGTGTTGTCGGCGATGAAGGCCTTGTTGTGCATGCGCCTCTGGGCCTGCTCGATGTTGCCCAGCGAGCCGAGCACGCGGCCGACCAGCGAGCGGCGCGAGCCGGGCAGCGGGTTGTACAGCCGGACCTCGATGTTGGGCACGAAGGCCAGCCGCAGCACCTGCGCGTTCGCGCCGGTGGTGTTGAAGTCGTCCAGCAGGATGCGCACGCGCACGCCGCGGGCGGCGGCATCGCGCAGGCGCTGCGCCAGCAGGCCGGTGCTGGGGTCGGCCAGGATGGCGTAGTACTGCAGGTCCAGCGTCTTGTCGGCCGCGTCGATCAGGCTGAGCCGGCTGGTATAGGCCGCTTCCGTCGCGCCGATCAGGCGAAAGCCCGAGGCGTGGCGCTGGCCGGTCCGGGCGACGTACTCGGCCACGCAGCGCCCGAGCCGGGTGTCTTCGGGCTGCTGCAGGGCCTGGGAGACGGGGCGCTGCACCTCGGCGGGAAGGCTGGCGCAGCCCSCCAGCCACGAGGCAATGAGCGCGATCAGCAGCTGCAGGACCGGCGAGCGGCGGTGGGCGGGCTGGGGGAGGCTGGGCTGCAGCATGGCGCACCGACGGTAACCATGTGTGCGTACGGCGTCTGTAGGCGCAGCCGCTGCGCCGGTGTGGGCGTCAGCCCGCCTGTTCGAGCGCTTCCCAGCGCTCCATGGCCTGCAGCAGTTCGTCGTCCAGCGTGCTGTGGCGCTGCGCCAGTTCGGCGGCGCGCGCGCCGTTGGTGGCGTACAGGGCGCCGCCGTCGAGCTCGGCATCGATCTGCTTCTGCTCGGCTTCCAGTGCGGCGATGCGGGCGGGCAGCGTTTCCAGTTCGCGCTGCTCCTTGTAGCTCAGCTTGCGGCGTGCGGCCGGTGCCGCTGCAGCGGGTGCGCTGGGCTGGGCCGCCACGGCGGGGGCCGGCGCTGCGGCGCTGGCGGCCTCGTGGGCCCGCACCCGGCGCGACTGGTCGAGCCAATCCTGCACCGAGCCTTCGTATTCGCGCCAGCGCGCCGGCTGCTGCGGCGTCGGCTCGTGGGCGATGATGCTGGTGACCACGTTGTCGACGAAGGCGCGGTCGTGGCTCACCAGGAACACGGTGCCGGGGTAGTCCTGCAGCAGTTCCTCGAGCAGTTCCAGCGTATCGATGTCCAGGTCGTTGGTCGGCTCGTCCAACACCAGCACATTGGCCGGCCGCGCGAACAGCCGGGCCAGCAGCAGGCGGTTGCGCTCGCCGCCCGAGAGCGAGCGCACGGGCGAATTGGCGCGGGCCGGCGAGAACAGGAAGTCACCCAGGTAGCTCTTCACGTGCTTGCGCTGGTTGCCGATCTCGATCCACTCGCTGCCCGGGCTGATGAAGTCCTCCAGCGTGGCGTCCAGGTCGATCGCGTTGCGCATCTGGTCGAAGTAGGCCACCTCCAGGTTGCTGCCGCGGCGCACGCTGCCGCGGTCGGGTTCGAGCTCGCCCAGGATCAGCTTGAGCAGCGTCGTCTTGCCGGCACCGTTGGCGCCCAGCAGGCCGACCTTGTCGCCGCGCAGGATGGTGGCGGTGAAATCCTGCACGATGGGGCGCTCGCCGAACGACAGCCCGACTTCGGTCAGCTCGGCGACGATCTTGCCGCTGCTCTGGCCCGTCGCGAGGTCCATGCGCACCCGGCCCACGGCGTCGCGCCGCGCTGCGCGGGAGGCGCGCAGGGCCTCGAGCCGGCCGATGCGGCTCTGGCTGCGCGTGCGCCGCGCCTCGACGCCCTTGCGCACCCAGATCTCTTCCTGCGCGAGCAGCTTGTCGGCCTTGGCGTTGATGACAGCTTCCTGCGCGGCCTGCTCCGCCTTGTCGCGCTGGTAGGTGGCGAAGTTGCCCGGGTAGGACATCAGCTGGCCGCGGTCCAGTTCGACGATGCGCGTGGCGACCCGGTCCAGGAAGCTGCGGTCGTGCGTGATCGTCACGATGCTGCCCTTGAAATCGATCAGCAGATCTTCCAGCCAGGCGATGGAGTCGAGGTCGAGGTGGTTGGTCGGCTCGTCGAGGAACAGGACGTCCGGGCGCGCCACCAGCGCCTGTGCCAACGCAACACGCTTGCGGGTACCGCCCGACAGGTTGCCCACGCGGGCGTTGGCGTCCAGGTGCAGGCGCTGCAGCGTCTCTGTCACGCGCTGCTCCCAGTTCCAGGCGTCGAACGCCTCCACCTGCGTCTGCAGTGCGTCCAGATCGATCCCATCCTCACCGGAGAGATAGGCATCGCGCGCGGCGATCGCCGTGGCAAGCCCGGCGCTGGCCGCCTCGAACACGGTTGCGTCTGCCTGCAACACGGGTTCCTGCGCGACGAAGGCCAGCCGCAGCCCTTGCTGCACGTGCATGGTGCCGTCGTCCGGCTTCTCGATGCCAGCCAGAATCTTCAGCAGGGAAGACTTGCCTGCGCCGTTGCGCCCGATGAGGCCCACACGCTCCGCGCTTTCGAGGGAGAACTGAGCGCCGTCGAGCAACGCAACGTGACCGAACGCGAGATGTGCGTCCAACAGAGTGATCAAAGCCATAGGCTCAAAATTATCCCGGCATCGCTGCCTGCAGGCGCGTTGCAGCGCAAGATCGTCGAAAAAAGTTTGCCCGACTTGAAAAGAGTGTTGTATAGTCGTGGGCTTCGCTGATCACGGCGCCAAGCGCAGTGATCAGGTCTTCACCAGTTGAGCTCAAGCTCGGCGGGCTGAAAGAAAAAACGAAAAAGTTGACCGGCCTTTAAAAAACGTGTCATAATGCAAGGCTTCGCTGAGGCAAGACGAGTTGGCCTGATGGTTGGCGAGTTTAGGTCTTTAAAAATATACAGCCGATAAGCGTGGGCGTTTGGTGCTCAGTTGCCAAGTTCTTCGGAACGAGTGCACTGCACTCAAACGCTCATGAGAATAGAAGTGAAGTCACTTCAATTCCGTTTTTATGAGTTGCTCAAGAGATTGAGCGAAGTAATCAAGATCGAACTATAGAGTTTGATCCTGGCTCAGATTGAACGCTGGCGGCATGCCTTACACATGCAAGTCGAACGGCAGCACGGGAGCAATCCTGGTGGCGAGTGGCGAACGGGTGAGTAATATATCGGAACGTGCCCAGTCGTGGGGGATAACGCAGCGAAAGCTGTGCTAATACCGCATACGATCTATGGATGAAAGCGGGGGATCGCAAGACCTCGCGCGATTGGAGCGGCCGATATCAGATTAGGTAGTTGGTGGGGTAAAGGCTCACCAAGCCGACGATCTGTAGCTGGTCTGAGAGGACGACCAGCCACACTGGAACTGAGACACGGTCCAGACTCCTACGGGAGGCAGCAGTGGGGAATTTTGGACAATGGGCGCAAGCCTGATCCAGCAATGCCGCGTGCAGGATGAAGGCCTTCGGGTTGTAAACTGCTTTTGTACGGAACGAAAAGGCTCTGGTTAATACCTGGGGCTCATGACGGTACCGTAAGAATAAGCACCGGCTAACTACGTGCCAGCAGCCGCGGTAATACGTAGGGTGCGAGCGTTAATCGGAATTACTGGGCGTAAAGCGTGCGCAGGCGGTAATGCAAGACAGATGTGAAATCCCCGGGCTTAACCTGGGAACTGCATTTGTGACTGCATTGCTGGAGTGCGGCAGAGGGGGATGGAATTCCGCGTGTAGCAGTGAAATGCGTAGATATGCGGAGGAACACCGATGGCGAAGGCAATCCCCTGGGCCTGCACTGACGCTCATGCACGAAAGCGTGGGGAGCAAACAGGATTAGATACCCTGGTAGTCCACGCCCTAAACGATGTCAACTGGTTGTTGGGTCTTAACTGACTCAGTAACGAAGCTAACGCGTGAAGTTGACCGCCTGGGGAGTACGGCCGCAAGGTTGAAACTCAAAGGAATTGACGGGGACCCGCACAAGCGGTGGATGATGTGGTTTAATTCGATGCAACGCGAAAAACCTTACCCACCTTTGACATGTATGGAATCCTTTAGAGATGAAGGAGTGCTCGAAAGAGAGCCATAACACAGGTGCTGCATGGCTGTCGTCAGCTCGTGTCGTGAGATGTTGGGTTAAGTCCCGCAACGAGCGCAACCCTTGCCATTAGTTGCTACGAAAGGGCACTCTAATGGGACTGCCGGTGATAAACCGGAGGAAGGTGGGGATGACGTCAAGTCCTCATGGCCCTTATAGGTGGGGCTACACACGTCATACAATGGCTGGTACAAAGGGTTGCCAACCCGCGAGGGGGAGCTAATCCCATAAAACCAGTCGTAGTCCGGATCGCAGTCTGCAACTCGACTGCGTGAAGTCGGAATCGCTAGTAATCGTGGATCAGAATGTCACGGTGAATACGTTCCCGGGTCTTGTACACACCGCCCGTCACACCATGGGAGCGGGTTCTGCCAGAAGTAGTTAGCCTAACCGCAAGGAGGGCGATTACCACGGCAGGGTTCGTGACTGGGGTGAAGTCGTAACAAGGTAGCCGTATCGGAAGGTGCGGCTGGATCACCTCCTTTCTGGAAACTGCAACGAAGCTCAAACGCTCACACTTATCGGTTGTTGGAAGGTTGTCGCCAACTGCTGGGCAGTAATGCCTGCTGAAGCGACCGGCTTGGGTCTGTAGCTCAGTTGGTTAGAGCACCGTCTTGATAAGGCGGGGGTCGTTGGTTCGAGACCAACCAGACCCACCATCCCTCCAATGTCCAATCGTGTTTGGGGGTGTAGCTCAGCTGGGAGAGCGGCTGCTTTGCAAGCAGTAGGTAGCGGGTTCGAGTCCTGTCACCTCCACCAACTTCGCTTATCCAAGAATATCAACACCAAAGTGGCTTTGAAAAAGGCCTCTTTGTTGTTGGTCAAGATCTCTTGATCAATCGGCTGTTCTTTAAAAAATTCATAGAGTTCGAATCAGCGTTGCTGGTGGAAACTGCACATTCGTAAAGGTTTAGTGCAGACCGTGCCACCAGTGACAAAAATTTGATTGCGTCAAACGAATATCAAACTTCACGTTTGAAATTTAAGTAATCTGAACGAAAGTTCAATTACGGCATAACGCGCCAGGTGAAAGACCTGGCAATTCCTTGACAGCTTGTGCTTCGAGAGAGGCATCAAAGTTATAGGGTCAAGTGAATAAGAGCACGTGGTGGATGCCTTGGCAATGATAGGCGACGAAGGACGTGATAGCCTGCGATAAGCTTCGGGGAGCTGGCAAATTAGCTTTGATCCGGAGATTTCCGAATGGGGAAACCCACCTGCAAAGGTATCGCATGATGAATACATAGTCATGCGAGGCGAACCGGGTGAACTGAAACATCTCAGTAGCTCGAGGAAAAGACATCAACCGAGATTCCGAAAGTAGTGGCGAGCGAAATCGGAAGAGCCTGTTAGTGATAGCGCGACTCTTAACGGAACAGTCTGGAAAGGCTGGCCATAGCAGGTGATAGCCCTGTACGTGAAAAGAGACGTGTGGTACTGAGCTAACGAAAAGTAGGGCGGGACACGTGTAATCCTGTCTGAATATGGGGGGACCATCCTCCAAGGCTAAATACTCATCATTGACCGATAGTGAACTAGTACCGTGAGGGAAAGGCGAAAAGAACCCCGGGAGGGGAGTGAAATAGATCCTGAAACCGCGTGCTTACAAAAAGTAGGAGCCCGAAAGGGTGACTGCGTACCTTTTGTATAATGGGTCAGCGACTTACATTCAGTGGCAAGCTTAACCGAATAGGGAAGGCGTAGGGAAACCGAGTCCGAACAGGGCGTCTTAGTCGCTGGGTGTAGACCCGAAACCAAGTGATCTATCCATGGCCAGGATGAAGGTGCCGTAACAGGTACTGGAGGTCCGAACCGACTAGTGTTGCAAAACTAGCGGATGAGCTGTGGATAGGGGTGAAAGGCTAAACAAACTTGGAAATAGCTGGTTCTCTCCGAAAACTATTTAGGTAGTGCCTCAAGTATTACCTGCGGGGGTAGAGCACTGTTTAGGCTAGGGGGTCATGGCGACTTACCAAACCTATGCAAACTCCGAATACCGCAGAGTACAGCTTGGGAGACAGAGCACCGGGTGCTAACGTCCGGACTCAAGAGGGAAACAACCCAGACCGCCAGCTAAGGTCCCTAAAATTGGCTAAGTGGGAAACGAAGTGGGAAGGCTAAAACAGTCAGGATGTTGGCTTAGAAGCAGCCATCATTTAAAGAAAGCGTAATAGCTCACTGATCGAGTCGTCCTGCGCGGAAGATGTAACGGGGCTAAGCCAGTTACCGAAGCTGCGGATTTGCAATTTATTGCAAGTGGTAGGAGAGCGTTCTGTAAGCCTGTGAAGGTGGCTTGTAAAGGCTGCTGGAGGTATCAGAAGTGCGAATGCTGACATGAGTAGCGTTAAAGGGGGTGAAAAGCCCCCTCGCCGTAAGCGCAAGGTTTTCTACGCAACGTTCATCGGCGTAGAGTGAGTCGGCCCCTAAGGTGAGGCAGAGATGCGTAGCTGATGGGAAACAGGTCAATATTCCTGTACCGATGTGTAGTGCGATGTGGGGACGGATCTTAATAGGTCATCCGGGTGTTGGATATCCCGGTTTAGGCAGATGTAGGCGTCAGGTAGGCAAATCCGCCTGACATATACCGAGGCTGCCGATCGAGCGAGCTTGCTCGCGAAGTGATTGAACGAGGTTCCAGGAAAAGCCACTAAGCTTCAGCTGCACACGACCGTACCGCAAACCGACACTGGTGCGCGAGATGAGTATTCTAAGGCGCTTGAGAGAACTCGGGAGAAGGAACTCGGCAAATTGACACCGTAACTTCGGAAGAAGGTGTGCCCTAGTAGTGTGAAGTGAACAACGGAGCATGAATGGGTTGCAAAAAATCGGTGGCTGCGACTGTTTATTAAAAACACAGCACTCTGCAAACACGAAAGTGGACGTATAGGGTGTGACGCCTGCCCGGTGCTGGAAGATTAAATGATGGGGTGCAAGCTCTTGATTGAAGTCCCAGTAAACGGCGGCCGTAACTATAACGGTCCTAAGGTAGCGAAATTCCTTGTCGGGTAAGTTCCGACCTGCACGAATGGCGTAACGATGGCCACACTGTCTCCTCCCGAGACTCAGCGAAGTTGAAATGTTTGTGATGATGCAATCTCCCCGCGGAAAGACGGAAAGACCCCATGAACCTTTACTGTAGCTTTGTATTGGACTTTGAACAGATCTGTGTAGGATAGGTGGGAGGCTTTGAAGCAGGGTCGCTAGATCTTGTGGAGCCAACGTTGAAATACCACCCTGGTGTGTTTGAGGTTCTAACCTAGGTCCATTATCTGGATCGGGGACAGTGCATGGTAGGCAGTTTGACTGGGGCGGTCTCCTCCCAAAGCGTAACGGAGGAGTTCGAAGGTACGCTAGTTACGGTCGGACATCGTGACGATAGTGCAATGGCATAAGCGTGCTTAACTGCGAGACTGACAAGTCGAGCAGATGCGAAAGCAGGACATAGTGATCCGGTGGTTCTGTATGGAAGGGCCATCGCTCAACGGATAAAAGGTACTCTGGGGATAACAGGCTGATACCGCCCAAGAGTTCATATCGACGGCGGTGTTTGGCACCTCGATGTCGGCTCATCTCATCCTGGGGCTGTAGCCGGTCCCAAGGGTATGGCTGTTCGCCATTTAAAGAGGTACGTGAGCTGGGTTTAAAACGTCGTGAGACAGTTTGGTCCCTATCTTCCGTGGGCGCTGCAGATTTGAGGAAGCCTGCTCCTAGTACGAGAGGACCGGAGTGGACGCACCTCTGGTGTATCGGTTGTCACGCCAGTGGCATTGCCGAGTAGCTATGTGCGGAAGAGATAACCGCTGAAAGCATCTAAGCGGGAAACTCGTTCCAAGATGAGATCTGCCGGGGCCTTGAGCCCCCTGAAGAGTCGTTCTAGACCAGGACGTTGATAGGCGAGGTGTGGAAGCGCAGCAATGCGTTAAGCTAACTCGTACTAATTGCTCGTGCGGCTTGACCCTATAACTTTGATCGCTTGAACAGCATCAAGGTTGTTATGCCAAGTGACGCAATCAAAATACAAGCTGATTGAAACTCTATGAATTCGCCGTGTTGATCACAACGATCAGCACAGCAACAAGTTATGCCTGATGACCATAGCAAGGTGGTCCCACTCCTTCCCATCCCGAACAGGACAACGCCTTTGCGCCGATGATAGTGCGGGTTCCCGTGTGAAAGTAGGTCATCGTCAGGCTCCTACAGCCAAAACGCCCAACCTCATGGTTGGGCGTTTTTATTTTGGCGGGCGATTGTTCTGGCGGGATAGTTCTCCAGCCTGAGCGTTAGTTGGACCACCTTGACCAGGTTGACGGCACTACCAAGTCTGGTTGATCTTGTCGGTTGACTCGTCCGGGATGTAGTACCTTCGTATCCGTTCGGCCAAGTCATCTTGAATCGCTCGCGTGCAGCGGCACGGATCGCGTCCACGTAACTTAGGTGGACGCGATGACAAGCGAGAAGACAGAGACACGGCGGCGGTACAGCGCGGCAATGAAGGCCCAGGTCGTGGCCGAGTGCGGCAAGGCCGGTGCGTCAGTGGCCAAGGTCGCGATGACGCATGGCATCAATGCCAACGTCGTGCACCGTTGGCGGCAACTGGCCCGTGAGGGCAAGTTGCAGGTACCTGCCACGACAGTCGAGTTCATCGCGTTGCCGCTTGCCATGCCGGCAGTTCCCGCAGTGACACCAGCAGACATCCGCGTCGAGCTGCGCCGCGGCGCGGTCACGATGAACGTCACCTGGCCTGCCAGCGCAGCGGCAGACTTCGCCGTGTGGACCCGCGAGCTGCTGCGGTGATCCGGGTGGACGCGATCTGGCTCGCCTGTGAGCCCATGGACATGCGTGCCGGTACCCAGACCGCCCTTGGCCGTGTGGTCAAGGTCTTTGGCCAGGCGCGGCCCCACCACGCCTACCTGTTTGCCAACCGGCGGGCCAACCGCATGAAGGCGTTGGTGCACGACGGCATTGGCATGTGGCTGGCGGCCAGACAGCTGAACGTGGGCCGCTTCGTCTGGCCCAAGGAGGGCAACACGCTGGCCCTGACACGGGCGCAGATGGACGCGCTGGTGCTGGGTTTGCCTTGGCAGCGCATTGGCGAGGCCGGGGTGATCACGCTGGTGTGAGCCGTCCATTGCGGACAGTGCTGATGGCGCCCTGCAGGTGGTGCTGGCAGCATCACCGCCGTAATGGACAGCAGCAACAACCACGTCATCGATCCAGCCTTCGCGGGCATGAGCTTCGCTGACGTATGCGCGCTGGCGCAGAGGCAGCAAGCGCAGATCAAGCACATCAGCGCCCTGAACGCCAAGATGGCCCACGAGATGGCCGTGCTCAAGCGGCTGAAGTTCGCCGCCACGTCGGAACGCTTCGGCCCTGAGCAAAAGAGCCTACTGGAGGAAGCCGTCGACGAGGACTTGGAGGCGCTGGACCGGGAGATCGGCAAGCTCCAGCGGCCGGCCAACAAGCCGGGCGACAAGCACAAGCCCTGAGGTTGCCCCTGAAAACCGGAGTGCGTAGCCCGATCTTCAAGCGGCAGATTTGCGCTGCGCCGCCAACCAGCGTTGTTCGAACTGCATCGGGCTGA
>NZ_LMNA01000005.1 GCF_001422445.1 Pseudorhodoferax sp. Leaf274 | reverse complement strand
CTCAGCCCGATGCAGTTCGAACAACGCTGGTTGGCGGCGCAGCGCAAATCTGCCGCTTGAAGATCGGGCTACGCACTCCGGTTTTCAGGGGCAACCTCAGAACTCCGTCTCGCCGCGTCGGAGGTTCTGCGTGGCGTTCTGCTCGGCGTTGATGAAGGGCTTGACCTGGCCGGCCACGCGGCCGCTCGCGGTGTGCCAGGCCACCTGCCACAGCCGGGGCTGGAAGGTCGGCAACGTCGTCCAGCGCTCGAAGTCGCCCGGCTTGGGCGGGGCGACATCCCAGTGCCCCTGCAGGGCCTCCATGTGGGCGTCGAAGATGGCGCGCAGGTGCTCGGGCTGCACCGGCCGCACGTCGAAGCCTTCGGGCAGCGCCGGCGCGGGAATGTCGTCCAGCGTGGGCCGCTGCATGTGCAGGAAATGCCGCGCCGGCGCATAGCCGGCGCGCTGCAGCACGGCGCTGCGCCCGGTCTCGCCCTCGGTCACGAAGACATGGTGCACGGAGGGGGCGTTCTGGCCCTGGGCGAACGCGCGCTGCCTGGCCTCCACCCAGTGCAGCAGCGCGCGGCCGATGCCGCGGCGGCGCCAGGCCGGGTGGACGAAGCCGATCTGGGCCTGCACCAGGCACCCATGCGCGTCGGTCCAGTGCGCGCTGCGCACGTAGCCCACCAGACGGCCGTCGCACTCGGCCATCACGAGGTCGCGCAGCGGGTCGAAGCGCGGCAGGCGGGCGTAGTCCTCGCGTATGTGCTGGGGCGTGCGCACCCAGCCCATGCGGTCGGCGGCGAACACGGCGTTGGCCACCTCGGCCATCGCGGGAAAGTCGGCGTCGCCGGCGAAGGCGCGCAGGTGCAGGCCGGGCGGGTGCTCTGGGGACATCGCGGCAAGTCTCCGGGCTGGGTTGTTCTTGGTTTCGCGCAGTGTCGCGCGCTGGGCGCCTGGCTGGCTAGTCGGGCCTGTGGCTCGACCGCCACGCCTGTACCGCATCGCCGTGGGTGGCGAGAAACTTCTGCAGGCGCGCGAAGCGCTTGCGCGTGGCCCGCAGGAAGATGCGGTCGACCACGGGCTCCAGCAGCCAGGCCAGCGCCCTGGGCGCGACCGAGAAGGTGTAGGTGTAGACCAGCACGGAACGGCCGTCCGGCAGCGGCTGGTGGCGCATGGAGGCGGCCCAGCGCGCGAACGGGAAAGACTGCCCGACCATGCTGGCCGCGGCGAGGACCGGCGGGTCGTAGCTGACGAAGCGGGTGCGCATCGACAGGCTGCGCAGCCAGCCCCCGCCGGTGTTCTCGCTGACGGCCCCCACGCTGGGGCAGGGGGCGCCGCCGTGCACCCGGGTGCGCGACACCAGCGAATCCCAGTGCACGCGCCAGCGGTGGTAGTGGAACGCGTCGAACACCACCTCGGCCGGGGCGGGCATGGCGAACTCCAGCTTTCTGTGCGCCATCTCAAGGCCAGGCCGGCTTGGCGACCATCAGGTAGAAGATGGCCAGCATGGCGACGAAGGCCGGATAGCCCAGGCCTTCCCACCAGCGGCGGTGGCGGTCGAATGGCGCGGGCAGGGGCGTGCCGTCGCGCGCGGCCTCCTGTGCCATGCGCGCCATGCGCAGCTGCAGCCAGACGACCGGCAGCCAGCAGGCCCCGGCGAAGGCATAGAGCAGCAGTGCCAGCAGCAGCCAGGGGGTGGACAGCGGCCAGCCCGCGGCATGGGCGAGCCACAGGCCCGACAGCGGCTGGAAGACGGCCGCCGGCGTGGTGAACCACCAGTCCGCACGCACCACCAGCCGGCTGATCACGGCCTGGGCCGCGACGCTGCCGCTGCGGTTGCCGAAGAACATGTAGAAGGCCGAGCCGAAGCCCGTGCCCACCAGCACCACGCTGGACAAAATATGCAACCACTTGACCAGCAGGTAGCCGCTCACCGCCGTGCCTCTTCGCGCAGCAGCAGCCACAGGCCCGCCGCCAGCGGAATGTTCTTGGTCAGCGGTCCCAGGGGGTGCAGCCACAGGGCGGGCAACAGCAGCGTGGCGGCCAGCGTCATGAGTGCCATCACGCCCAGGGCGGCCCAGTAGACCCACCGGCCGGGGCGCAGCGCCATGGCCAGGCCCAGCAACAGGTCTGCGCCTGCCCCCGCGAACACCACGGTGCGGATGGCCGCGGCATCGGTCCATCCGGCCTGTTGCAGCAGCAGGGCGGACTGGCCCTCGCGTTCCACCACGCTGACGACAGCCGTGGCGAGCCAGACGAACACCAGGCTTGCGCGCAGCACGCCCAGCGCGGCCGGACGTTCAGCCGGCGGCATGGGCCGAGCCTTCCTCGAGATCCGTGACCATGCCCCAGCGGGCGAACTCGGGCGCGAAGTCGGCCAGCGCGAGATGTCCGGCGGCCGTGAAGGCGCCGGCCGGCAGGGCCGGGCCCGGTGCCGCGGCCAGGCGGCGGGCCAGCAGGATGGCCGCCATGCAGGGAATCTCCGGGCCGTGGTCGTGGTCGGCGGCGATGTGCCAGGCCCGCGCGGCGGCGTGGCCCTGGCCGTCCACGCCCGCCACCCGCACCACCATGCCGCCCAGGCCCGAGCCGAAGGGGTCGAACAGCCGTCCCGCGCGGTTCAGCGCCGGCGCCCAGCGCGCGGGCGGGGGGATGAGCCGGGCGGCGCGCAGCGCCGACAGCATGGCCAGCATGCGCTGCGACGGGCCGACCTCCACCGCGGCCCGGAACACCACGGTCTCGCGCACGGCATAGCGGGCCGGGAACAGCTCGAGATCGGGGATGTCGCACAGTGCGCCCAGGCGCGGGCGCATGCGCGCAAAGTGCTGGCGCTGCAGGCCGCCCCAGCCGCGGCGTGCCTGCCAGCGGCCGTCCAGCCACACCGGCACGGGCTCGCCGCAGTAGCTCAGCACGCCGGCCAGCGTGGCGTCGCCGCGCGGCGCGGTCTGCGCCGGCGCGATGCAGATGTCGATGCGGTCGATCTGCTGCCAGCCCGCGCACAGCGCATCGACGACGGCGCCGGACAGGGCCGGCACGGTGCTGGCGCCGCTGATGGCGGTGCGGCCGGCCTGGCGGAACGTGGTATCGAGCGCGGCGGGAAAGTCGCAGACGAAGCGCCTGCCGTCGGCCAGGTCCAGGTAGTGGGCGCCGGCCGCCGCGGCTGCCTGGGCGACCGCATAGCCCTGCGCCTGAAATGGGCCGGCGGTGTGGATCACCAGCTCCACGCCCAGCGCGCGCAGCTGCGCCGCCAGGTCGCTGCGTTGCAGGTCGAGCGCGACGGCGCTGGCGCGCGGACCCAGTCCGCTGGCCAGGGCCTGCGCGCGTGCCGCATCGCGGCCTGCCACCAGCAGCGCGATGCCGGTGTCGGCGGCCAGCGCGCGGCAGATGCGCGCACCGAAGTTGCCGTAGCCACCCAGGACGATGGTCTTCATCGGCCGACCGGCCGCGCCATCGGGCCTCATTTGCCCACCGGCTGGCCCAGCGCCTCGTACCGCGTGCCGTTGAAGCGCACCAGCTGCACCTGCTGGATCGGCCGGTAGTCGTCCGGGCCGGTCTTCACCTCGATGCCGGGGTACAGCATGGGCAGCGTCATCGACAGGTTGGCGGCCTGGCGCATGAGGTTCTCGCGCGTGAGCTCGTCGCCGGCCTGGCGGATGGTCTGCACCAGGGTCTGGGCCTGGGAGTAGCCCAGCACGTTGAGGAAGTCGCCGGGTTCGCCCTGGGGGTAGTACTGGCGCATGAAGGCGCGGTAGTCGGCCAGCTCGCGCGTGCCCTGGAGCGTGGCGTCGTCGGGGTCGCGGATGAACGAGGCCGAGATCACGCCGGTGGCGTTGTCCAGGCCCGCCGGCTGCAGCACGGCCTGCACGAAGATCGACACGCTGGCCAGGTACTGCACGGGCCGCCAGCCCGTCTCCGCGGCCTTGCGGATCGCCTGCGCCGCGAACTTGGGCGTGGCGATGTTGAAGAACACGTCGGCGCCGCTGGCCTTCAGCGCGATGAGCTGGCTGTCGATGGTGGCGTCGCTCACCTCGTAGCTGGCCTGGGCCACGACCATGGCCGCGGCCCTGTCGCCCAGCGCGTCCACGAAGCCCTTCAAGTAGTCCCTGCCGAAGTCGTCGTTCTGCAGCAGCACGGCCACCCTGGCCTGCGGCCGCGTGGCCAGGATGTGCCGGGCGTAGATGCGTGCCTCGTCCTGGTAGGTGGGCTGCCAGCCCATGGTCCACGGGAAGGCCTTGGCATCGCCGAAGCGCGTGGCGCCCGTGCCCACGAACAGCTGCGGCACCTTCTTCGCGTTCATGTAGCGCTGGATCGCGAGGTTCTGCGCCGTGCCCAGCGGGGCGAACAGCGCGAGCACCTCGTCGTGCTCGACCAGCTTGCGGGCCTGTTCGACCGTCTTGGCCGGGTTGTAGCCGTCGTCCACGCTGAGCAGCACGATCCTGCGGCCGTGGACGCCACCTTCGGCATTGACCTTGGCGATGTAGGCGCTGGCGGCCTTGCCGATGGTGGCGTAGGCCGAGGCCGGGCCCGAGTAGGGACCGATGTGGCCGATGCGCACCTCGGTGTCGCTGGCGCCTGGGTCGTAGCGCTTCTGGGCGAAGGCGGGGCCGGCGGGTGCGCATGCGAGTGCGAGGCCGAGCAGGGCGGCGGCGCTGTCGTGCAGGCCGCGTGCGAAGGAAAAACGGTGCTTCGGGGACGTCATGAGGAGTTCTCGGGAGGCGCGGCGCTGGCCGGAAGTCTAGCCCGGCCCGTGTCACCGCAGCTTCACCGAGCCTGTCTAGCATGCCCGCATCACATGCCCTGATCTCTTGCACGTGCGGCGTCTTCTCGCATCGGTCTTCGCTTCGGTCCTCTGCCTGGCACTGCTCGCAGCCTGCTCGCCCAGCCGCCTGGTGCTGAACCGCGCCGCCGATGCGCTGGCCGCGCCGTCCACCACGCAGGAGGACGACCTGCAACTCGTGCGCGAGGCCAGCGCGTTCCAGCTCAAGCTCTCCGAAGCGTTGCTGCAGCAGGTGCCCGGGCATGCGGCTCTGGCCGAGGCCGTGGCCAGCGGCTTCACGCAGTACGCGTACGCCTTCGTGGCCTTCGATGCCGACCGCCTGGAGAGCCGCGACGCTGCCGCTGCGCAGCGCCTGCGCCAGCGCGCCGCGAAGCTGTATGCGCGGGCCCAGCGCCACGCGCTGGCCGCGCTGGAGCAGCGCCAGCCCGGCTTCCTGCGCCAGCTGTCGTCCGACGCGCCGCGGCTCGATGCCGACCATGTCGGCCTGGCCTACTGGGCCGCGGCCGCCTGGGGCGCGCGCATCGCGCTGTCCACCGACCAGCCCGACGTGGTGGCCGACCTGCCATTGGCCGCACGGCTTGCGCGCCTGGCCTTCGGCGTTGCGCCCGGCCACGGGGCCGGCGCGCTGGCCAGCCTGGTTGCCCACTTCGAGGCGGCACGGCCGGGCGGCAGCCAGGCCGAGGCCGCGCGCCTGTTCGACGCGGCCGAGCGCTACGGCGCGGGCCGCAATGCAGGCGTCTTCGTGGCGCGGGCCGAGGCCCTGGCCGGGGACGACCGCGCGCAGTTCGAGCGCCTGCTGCGCCAGGCCCTGCAGGTTGCCGCCGCGCACCCCGATCTCGGCAACCAGGCCATGGGCGAACGTGCCCAGTGGTTGCTGGACACCATCGACGACAGGTACTGAACGCCCCACATGACGACCCCTTCCTCGCCCACCGCCCTGCGCCGCCGCCAGATCGGCCTGGCCCTTGCTGGTTTCGCCATCGCAGGGACGAGCCAGGCCCAGGCACCGCAGCAGCTGCGCATCGGCTCTCTGGTGCCGCGCAACTCCCCCTACCACCAGCAGCTGCTGGTGCTGGGCGAGGCCTGGCGCGCCGCGCAGGGCGGGCAGGGCCGCTTCACGGTGTTCACCGACGGCAGCCAGGGCGGCGAGGCCGAGATGGCGCGGCGCATGCGCATCGGGCAGCTGCAGGGCGCGCTGATGTCGGTGGTGGGCCTGCGCGAGATCGAGCCCGGCATCGCCGCGCTGCAGAACCTGCCGCTCCTGTTCCGCGGCTGGGACGAGGTCGACCACGTGCGCGAAAAGATGCGCCCGGCCATGGAGCAGCGCTTCGCGGACCGCGGCTTCGTCGTGCTGGGCTGGGGCGATGCCGGCTGGGTGCGCTTCTTCTCCAGGGAGGCCGCGGTGCGGCCCGACGACTACAAGCGCATGAAGTTCTTCGCCTGGGGCTCGGAGCCCGAGCAGCAGGCCATCATGAAGAGCCTGGGCTACACGCCTGTGCCGCTGGAGACGGCCGACGTGCTGCCTTCGCTGCAGACCGGCATGATCAGCGTGGTGCCGTCCACGCCGTACTTCGCGCTGGCCAGCCAGGTCTACGACACGGCGCCGCACATGCTGGACATCAACTGGGCGCCCATCGTCGGCGCGCTCATCGTCACGAAGAAGGCCTGGGACGGCATGGCCCCCGCCGTGCAGCAGGCGCTGCGCACGGCCGGCGAGCAGGCCGGCAAGCAGATGCGCACCCAGGCCCGCGCCGAAGTCGACGAGGCCGTCGCCGCGATGAAGAAGCGCGGCCTGGTCGTGCACACGCCCAACGCCGAGCAGATGCGCGAGTGGAACGCGCTGGCCGAGGCGCTGTACCCGCGCATCCGCGGCAGCATGGTGCCGGCCGAGACCTTCGACGAGGTCTTCGCCCACCTCAAGGCGTTCCGCGCCAGCCGCGGCAAGTGAACGTGCTGCGCAGGCTGGCGCGGCTCGACGCGCTGCCCGCTGGCATCGCGCTGGCGCTGATGGTGGCCATTCCGCTGGCGGAGATGGCGCTGCGCCCGCTCATGGGCCGCGGCGTGGACAACGCCGCCGTGCTGGTGCAGCACCTGGGGCTGGTGGTGGCGATGTCCGGCGCCATCGCGGCCGAGCGGCTCGGGCACCTGACCAGCCTGGGCGGCAGCCTGGACCGCCTGGGCAGCGCGGCCACGCAGGCGCGCGTGCGCATGCTGGCGGCCGGCGGCTCGGCGCTGCTGTGCGGCATGCTGGCGCATGCGGGCTGGCAGCTCGTCGCGGCCGAGCGGGCTGCCGGCCAGGTGCTGGCCTATGGCATGCCGGTCTGGTGGGTGCAGGCCTGCCTGCCGCTGGGCTTCGTGCTGCTGGGCCTGCGGCTGGGCGCGCGCGTCGGCACGCAGCCGCCGCTGCGCGTCGCCGCAGCCACCGCTTTGCCCCTGGCCGGGTGGTGGACCGCCGCGCTGGCCGGGCAGACGGCCCTGCCGCTGGCGCCGGCCCTCGCCGTGCTGCTGGTGCTGCTGCTGGCTGGCGCGCCGGTGTTCGCCGTGCTGGGCGGCCTGGCGCTCGCGCTGTTCTGGAGCGAGGGCCTGCCGCTGGCCTCGATCGCGCTGTCGCACTACCAGATCACGGTCAATCCCTCGCTGCCTGCGCTGCCGCTGTTCACGCTGGCGGGCCTGGCCTTCGCACGCACGGGTGCGGCACAGCGGCTGGGCGCATTGTTCGTGGTGCTGTTCGGCGGCGGGCCGCGCGGCACGGTGCTGGCGGCCGCGCTGCTGTGCTCGGCCTTCACCGCGTTCACGGGCGGCAGCGGCGTGACCATCCTCGCATTGGGTGGCCTGTTGCTGCCGCTGCTGCGCCAGTCGGGCTACCCCGAGCAGCGCGGCATCGGCATGGTGACCAGTGCGAGCGCGCTGGGCGTGCTGCTGGCGCCCTCGGTGCCGCTGATCATGTACGCCGTGATCGCGCGCGTGCCCATCGAGACCATGTTCCTGGCCGGGCTGGTGCCCGCGCTGGTGATGGTGGCCTGCCTGCTGCTGCTGGGCGGCTACCTGCGCACGGGGCAGGCCGCGGCGGTGCAGGCGCCGCCGCGTGCAGACTTCGCCGCCGTGCGCGCCGCGCTGTGGGCGGCGAAGTGGGAAGTCGCCGCGCCCTTCGTCGCCATCGGCGCGCTCGTCAGCGGCCTGGCCACGCCGACGGAGAGCGCCGCGCTGACGGCCGCCTACGCGCTCGCCACGCAGGGCCTGGTGCACCGCGAACTAGATTGGCGCGCCCTGGGCCGCTGCCTGGCCGAATGCGCGCAGGTCATCGGCGGCGTGATGCTGATCCTGGGCATGGCGCTGGCGCTGACCAACTTCCTCGTCGACGCCGGCATCCCCGAGCTGGCGGTGGACTGGGTGCAGGCCGCGATCCCGAACAAGTACGTCTTCTTGCTCGCGCTGTGCGCCTTCCTGTTCGTGGCCGCCGCGCTCATGGAGATCTTCGCGGCGCTCGCGGTGCTGGTGCCGCTGCTGCTGCCGCTGGCGCTGAGCTACGGGCTGGACCCGGTGCACTTCGGCATCATCTTCCTGGCGGCGATGGAGGCCGGCTTCCTGTGCCCGCCGGCCGGCATGAACATCTATTTCGCCTCGGCCATGTTCGGCAAGAGCATTCCCTACGTGGCGCGCTCGGTGCTGCCGGCCATGCTGGCGATCTTCGCGGGCACGCTGCTGATCGCGCTGTGGCCGGGGTTGTCGACGGGGTTGCCGAATCTGCTGCGCTGAGCCGCGTCAGGCCCCGCGGGCGGCGACCAGCGCGCGGATACGCTGTGCGTCGGCCGGCGAACCGGGGTTGTAGACCACCATGGCCAGGTCGGGCCGTCCATCGACGGCGAAGGCCGAATACTCCAGTTCGATCTCGCCGAGCTGGCGGTGGTTCAGGCGCTTCAAGCCTTCGCCGAACTCGCGCACATCGCTGCCGCGCCACAGTGCCGCGAACTCGGGGCTGGCGGCACCGAGTTCCTCGACGAAGGGCTGCACCGCCGCGCCCGCGCCGGCCCGCGCCACATCGGCCCGGAACACCGCGACCAGGAAACGCGCCACGCTGTGCCAGTCGAACTGCGCGGCG
Source organism: Pseudorhodoferax sp. Leaf274 (assembly GCF_001422445.1). Classification (GTDB taxonomy): domain Bacteria; phylum Pseudomonadota; class Gammaproteobacteria; order Burkholderiales; family Burkholderiaceae_C; genus Pseudorhodoferax. The sequence goes on along the minus strand of NZ_LMNA01000005.1, from coordinate 200,150 downwards.
CGCGTGTGCGGGTTCAGGAACATCATGCGCAGCACGTTGCGCTCGGACGGCGGCAGCGCGCCGTAGTCGGTCAGCACGGCGGCCGCGGCCTGGTTCCAGGCCACCACGTCCCAGGTCACGGTGCGGACCATCGCGGGGCTGTCGGGCATGGCGTCGAGCACGCGCTGCAGCCGCGGCGTGATGCCGCTGGGTGGCCGCGGCCGCACCTCGGGCGGATGGCCCAGGCCGAGCAGGAACAGGTGGGCGCGCTCCACCTCGGTCAGCAACAGCGCCTGCGCGATGCGTTCCAGCACCTCGGCCGAGGGCGGGCCGCCGCGGCCCTGTTCGAGCCAGGTGTACCAGGTGGGGCTGATGTGCGCGCGCAGGGCCACCTCCTCGCGCCGCAGGCCCGGCGTGCGGCGTCGTTCCTGCGTGTAGCCGAGCGCGCGCGGATCGAGCCGCGCGCGGCAGGACTTGAGGTAATCGGCAAGGGCGGTCGGCTCGGCCATGGAACGCAATCGAAGGGGGTAGAAGCTATACCGGGATAAGGTCCCGGCTTCACCGGAACGCGCCCGCGCACCACACTCTATCCGTGCAATCAACGGAGCAAGACATGCAAGTGTTCGTGACAGGGGCCACCGGCTGGGTGGGTTCGGCGGTGGTGCAGGAGTTGGTGGACGCGGGCCACCGTGTGCGTGGCCTCGCGCGGTCCGAGGACAAGGGCCGCGCCCTCGCGGCCATGGGCGCGGCGGTGGTGCACGGCACGCTGGACGACCTCGCGCTGCTGCGCAGCGAGGCCGCGCAGGCCGAGGCCGTGGTCCACACCGCCTTCAACCACGACTTCTCGAAGTTCGCCGAGAACGCAGCCCAGGACCGCCTGGCCATCGAGGCCATGGGCGAGGCCATCGGCGCCACGGGCCGGCCCCTGGTCGTGACCTCGGGCATGGCCATGCTGGCGCCCGGGCGCATGGCGACCGAACACGACGTGCCGCAGGAAGGGCCGGCCTATCCGCGGCGTTCGGAAACGGCGGCCAGGGCGCTGGCCGCGCGCGGCGTACGCACCACGGCGGTCAGGCTCGCGCCCTCGGTGCACGGGCGGGGCGACCATGGCTTCGTGCCCATCCTGGTGGGCATCGCGCGCCAGACCGGTGTGTCGGCCTACATCGGCGACGGCAGCAACCGCTGGCCCGCGGTGCACCGCAGCGATGCGGCCACGCTGTACCGGCTGGTGCTGGAGCAGGGCGCCACCGCGCCGGCCTACCACGCGGTGGCAGAGGAAGGCATCGCCTTCCGCCAGATCGCCGAGGCCATCGGCGCGGCGCTGGGCCTGCCCGTTGCCGCGCGCGAGCCGGCGCATTTCGGCTGGTTCGCCCACTTCGCGGCGGCCGACATGCCGGCATCGAGCGTGCAAACGCGCGCGCTGCTGGACTGGCAGCCGCGCGGCAGCACGCTGTTGGCGGACATCGCGCACGCGGGCTACGCGGACTGAGCCGCCGGACGCAGCCCGCGCAGCAAAGGCTGCGCGGCCGCGGGCGCGACGCCGCGTCAGCTGGCGAGCGTGATCGTCACGCTGGTGTCGCCATAGCGCACCGTGGACTTGGCAAAGCCGTCCACGGCCACGGTGGCGAAGCTGTTGTGCACGCCCTTGGCGGTGAGCACCACGATGGTGTCGCCGGCCTTGGGTGCGTAGCCGTTGGCAAACGTGACCTGGAGCGCGCCCGCCAGCGCGGCGTGGTCGCCCACCACCAGCGTGCCGGCCGTGCTGCTGGACAGTGCCAGGCGCAGCGTGCCGGACTTCTGCGTGTACGTGCCCGCCACTTGCACCTGGGTGCCGTGCGTGGCCAGCGTGCCGCCATCGACGTAGACCGCGCCCGTGCCCATCGCCGTTGCCGAGTCCGCACGCAGGGTGCCGGCCGCCACGATGGTGCCGCCGCTGTAGGTGTTGGCGCCCGTCAGGGCCAGCGTGCCGGTGCCCTGCTTGGTCAGCTTGCCCGCGCCGCCGATGTCGTTGCGCCAACGGTCGAAGGAACAGAAGCCCGAGACACAGAAGCCGTCGGTGCTGTCGTTCATGGTGACGGTCACGTCGGCTTCCAGCCTGCCGTAGCCGCTGGCCGCATCGAACAGGTTCAGGCGGCCGAAGCCTTCCTCGTCGTCCAGCACGGGATAGCCCGAATCGATGGCTGTGGTCTTGAGCACGGCGCGGCGCTGGTCGGCGCTCAGGTAGGGGAAACGGGTTTCCAGCAGCGTCTCCATGCCCTTGGGCACGACCGCGGGCCTGCCGGCCTTGGCGCTGTCCTTGGCGAAGCCGAAGGTCAGGCGGCGCAGGTACTCTGCCTTCGCGGCGGCGAAATCGGAGAAGCGGTCCTCGCCGACGCTGGCCGCGTGCGCGGCATTCCACAGTTCGACGCCCGTGGCCACGCCCAGCTTGCTGCGCAGTTGCTGTTGTGCCTGCTGGAAGACGGCCAGCCGCTGGGCTTCGGTGTAGGCCAGTGCGCGGTCGCCCGCGCCCTTGAGGAAAGGCATCCAGACCGACGAGCCGAGCATGCGCCCCCCCATCACGCCCAGCGCCGAGTGCATGCCCGCGCGGATGCGGTTCTCGCCGGCCTCCAGGCCACGCGCCAGGGCTTCGTGGAAGCGCTGCGGCGCCACGTAGGCGATGGCCATCGAGTAGCGCACGAACTCGGCCGTGTGGCCGCTGGGGAAGTCGGAGTCCTGCTGGGCGCTGGTCTGTGCGGCCGCAGTCGTGGCGCCGGCCGCCCGGCGCGCCAGCAGCTCGGGCAGCACGCGGACCTCGGGCAGGCTGCTGTCCGCGGCGGACCATCGGTAGGGGCGCGCGAACTTGTAGAAGCCCTTGGGGCCGTTGTCGGACGCGATGTTGCCCACCGTGGCGTTGTCGACGAACTGCAGCACGGCACCGAACGCAGGGTTGGTCGTGCTGTTCGTGTCGCCCCATCCGGAGCTCGGGTTCTTGGCCAGGTCGTCCCAGGCCTGGCCCAGCGGGCCCAGCGCGCCGCCCTTCACCGTGCGCGTGACCTTGTTGCCGGTGTCGTCCAGCCGGATCTCGTCCTTCTGCGCATCGGTGTAGGCGGTCTGCGTGGTGAGCTTGGACGAGTACGCCATGTTCTGCAGGAACAGCGCGCTGTTCTTGACCGTCCCCGTCGTGCCGGCGGTGGGCGCCTGGCCGACCGTGCCGTTGGTGTTGTCCGTGGTGAGAACGAGCCATACGCCGTTCCAGCCCGTCAGGGCAAACGCGTCGCATGCCTCCTTGCCGGCGACGTTGGTGTCCGGCGTGGTCGCGCCATCGGCAAAGATGCCAGCGTAGTTCGACGCCCTGAAGCCGTTCATCTTGCGTTCGGACGGCTCCCAGATGTCCAGGAAGCCCGACAGGATGCGCAGCGTGCTGTTGGTCGTGTGGTCTGCGTAGCAGGCGTTGTTGCCATTGGCTGTCGCATCGTGCCGGCCGGAGTTGTAGGCGGTGGCATCCTCGCGGTACCTGGGCACGTCGGTGCGCGACGCCGGCATGCTGGTCGCCGCGCGCGCGGCGACGTCGATGGTCTCGGTGCCCAGGCCGGCGGGGGCTGCGGGAATGGCATAGGGTGCATCGTCCCCGCCGCCGCAGGCAGACAGCGCCAGCAACGCGGCCAGGGCGACGGCGCGCAGCGCGAATGCATTCGGATGGGCGGGGAGACAGGCGGAAGTCGGCATGCGTGCGCTGCGAGAGATGAACAACCGCGCAGTATGGGCAGCGAACCATGAAGCTGTCATGACACGCCGGTGCCGTGGACGGCCGTGTCCGCCAGGCGCCGAGAATCGCCGCCATGCCCCAGCCTGAAAGCCTCTTGACCGCGCCCGGTGGCGCACCGCCAGCCCACTTCTGCGCGCAGGACCGGGCCGCCGTGTACGGCGTGCTGCACGCGCGCCGCGACATGCGGCATTTCGTTCCTGGGCAGTCGGTGCCCGACGAGGTGCTCGAGCGCATGCTGCGCGCAGCCCATTGCGCGCCCTCCGTCGGCCTGATGCAGCCCTGGCGGCTGATCCGCGTGCGCGACCCCGCGCTGCGCGAAGGCATCGCGCTGCTGGTCGAACAGGAGCGGCTGGCCACGGCTGCGGCGATGCAGCAGCGGACCGACGAGTTCCTCGCGCTCAAGGTCGAGGGCGTGCGCGACTGCGCGGAACTGCTGGTGGCGGTGCTGGCGCCCGACGACGGCACGCTGTTCGGCCGGCGCACGATGCCGCGCGACATGGCGCTGTGCTCGGCCGCCTGCGCGATCCAGAACCTGTGGCTGGCGGCGCGGGCCGAGAACCTGGGCATGGGCTGGGTCTCGCTGTTCGAGCCCGCCGCGCTGGGGCAGCTGCTGCAACTGCCCGCAGGCGCGCAGGCCATCGCCGTGCTGTGCCTGGGGCCGGTGCCGGCGTTCTATCCCAAGCCCATGCTGGAGCTGCAGGACTGGCGCCAGGGCCGGTCGCTGCAGGACATGGTGGCGACGGACCAATGGCCGGCCGTGCTTCCCTGTTAGGCAGGCCGGCTCAGAGTTCCCCGCCCGGCAACCCGCCCGCGCGCACGGCATGCACGGCCTGCGCGCGCACTTCGGCGCGGCTCGTGTCGCGGTGGTCGGCCGCCAGCTGGCCGATGTCGCCGACCTCGCCCGAGGGCAGGGGGCCGGATGCGGCCAATTCGCGCAGCACCTGTGCGCGGCTCAGCGGCGTGCCCGTGGCAGGCGCCGCCCAGACACCGGCTTCGCCGCCGGCCGGCAGCTGGCCACGGGCCTGCGCCTGCAGCACCTGGGCGCGCACCTGCTCGCGCGTGAGAGCCTGGGTGTCGGACGCGAACGCGGGCTGGGCCAGTGCGAAGGCAGCGGCCACGGAGAGCAGGAGGGCGGATGGGCGAGTCATGGTGTTTCCTTTGTCGAATGGCCCGCGCGGTGTTGCGCGGTGCCTCCGATTCTGGAAACCCGAACCTCAGGAAGCCGCACCGTTCGGTGACGTTTGCGTCATCTGCGCGGCGCTCAGCCACAGGCCGATGCGCGTGCGTCCGTCGCTGGAGTCGGCCAGCGTGCCGCCGCCGTGCATGCGCGCGATCGCGGCCACGATGGCCAGGCCCAGGCCGTGGTGCTGGTCGGCCTGGCTGCGCGCCGGGTCGGCCCGGAAGAAGCGGTCGAACAGGCGCGGCAGGTGCGCGGGCGCGATGGCCGGGCCGGCGTTGTCGACGGTGATCTCGGTGCGGTCCCCATCCCCTGCGATCCGCAGCAACACCGTGCTGCCCGGCGCGGCATGCCGCGTGGCATTGCCGAGCAGGTTGGACAGCGCACGCTGCAGCAGGCCCGCATCGACCGCGGCGGCCGCGTCGCCCTCGATGCGCACCACGAGCGCGGCCTGCTGCAGCGCGGCCTCGTGGAACTCGGCCACCTCGGCCGCCAGTGCCGCCAGGCTGGCCACCTGCGTGCGCCGCGCGCCGATGCCGCGTTGCGCGCGCGAGAGGAACAGCATGTCGGCCACGATGTGCGCCAGCCGGTCCAGCTCTTCGAGGTTGGAACCCAGCACCTCCTGCAGCTCGGCCAGGCTGCGCGACTTGCGCAACGCCAGCTCGCTGCCGCTGATCAGCGTGGCCAGCGGCGTGTTGAGTTCGTGCGCCACGTCGGCGTTGAAGGCCTCCATCTGCGCGTAGGCCGCGGCCAGGCGGTCCAGCAGCGCGTTGAACTGCGCGATCAACGGCTGCAGCTCCGCCGGCTGCGCACGGCCGTCCAGGCGCTGGGCCAACGTGTCGGCATCGAGCTGGCCGGTCTGCGCCGCCAGCTGGCGCAGGGGCGCCAGGCCCAGGCGCACCAGCAGCCAGCCGCCCAGCGAGATGACGGCCGTGCCGCCCAGCGCGGCCAGCACCAGCAGCCAGGCCATGCGCCGCAGCAGCGCGGCGTCGGCGCGCGGGTCCAGCTGCAAGGTGGCCTGCATGGGCGCGGGCCAGCCGTCGACGGCCACGGCGAAGCGGTGCGCCGGCGCTTCCACGTCCGCGGGCAGGGCGCGCACGAACACCGTGCGGCCGGCGCCGTCGACCAGCTGCAACGCCAGGTCGCCATGGCCGGCCAGCATGTCGTCCAGCACATGCGGCAGCTCCTCGGGGCGGTGCTCGGCGCGGCCCTCGGCCAGCAGCTCGCGCACGGCGGTCTCCTTCTGCGCCAGCGTCTCGTGGCGGCGCTGGGCCAGCGTCCAGTCCAGCGCCAGGTACAGCGCGCCGCAGACCAGGCCGAGCCCGGCCAGCGACTGCAGCGCGAGCCAGAGCGACAGTTGCGCGCCGAGGCTGCGGATCACAGGCACTCGCCGGCCCGCGGCCCGTGCCGCCAGGCCGGGACGCGCCGGCTGGGGGTGGCCCGGTGCATCGCTCATGCGCGCGCTTCGAGCACGTAGCCCATGCCGCGCACCGTGTGCAGCAAAGGCCGCTCGAACGGGCGATCCACCTTGTCGCGCAGCCGGCGCACGGCCACCTCGACCACGTTGGTCTCGCTGTCGAAGTTCATGCCCCAGACCTGGGCCGCCAGCTCGGTGCGCGACAGCACCGCGCCCTGGCGGCGCAGCAGCAGCGTGAGCAGGTTGAACTCCTTGTTGGTGAGGTCCACGCGCTGGCCGGCGCGCACGACGCGGCGGCGGATCAGGTCGACTTCCAGGTCGGCCAGGCGCAGCACCGTGGCCTCGGCCGGCGCGGCGGTCGACCGCCGCAGCAGCACCTGGATGCGCGCCACCAGCTCGGAGAAGGCGAAGGGCTTGACCAGGTAGTCGTCGGCGCCGCTGCGCAGGCCGCGCACACGGTCCTCGACCTCGCCGCGCGCGGTCAGCATCAGCACGGGGGTCTGGCGGCTCTGGCGCAGCGCGGCCAGCACGGCCAGGCCGTCGAGCCCGGGCAGCATGCCGTCGAGCACGACGAGGTCGTAGGGGTGCTGCGCGGCGGCCTCCAGTCCGCTCAGGCCGTCGTGCGCCACGTCCACCGCGAAGCCTTCCTCGCGCAGGCCCTTCTGCAGGTACAGCGCGAGCTTGGTTTCGTCTTCGATCACCAGCAATTGCATGCGGCATTGTGGGGTGCGGCCGGGCGCCGTTCCGATGACAAATTTGTCATCGAACGGGCGGCGCAGGCGCCAGGTCCGGCCGCTACACTCGCGCCGCTGCTGCCAGGCAACCACCCATTCCATGCGCCGTTTCCTCTCCGTCGTGCTGATGCTCTTGCTCGTGCTGCAGGCCACCTGGTCGGCGGCGGCCGAGGTGTGCCGGCACGAGACCGTGACCGCGCAGGCGCACTTCGGCCACCACCTGCACCTGGACGCGGACGAGCCCGCGCAGGCCGACAACGGCCCGCAGGTGCCGCATCTCGATTGCGTGGGCTGCCTCGGCGGCCTGTGCGCGGCGCTGCTGGGCTGGCCTGCGGCGCTGGCGCCGGCCTTGCCGCAGTTGCGGCACGCCACGCCCTACGCGCGCAGCATCACGGACGGCGTGCCCGAGCGGCTGATCCGCCCGCCCCACCGCTGCCTCGCCTGAGCCGCTGAGGCTTTGGTCGGCCCCCGCACGGGCCGGTTCGCGGACAGCCGTCCGCTGCAACGAGGATTCGCATGCATTGGAAGTTTTCGCCCCGGCGGGCCTGCCGCCGGCTGGGCATCGCTGCGCTGGCGCTGGCCGCCTTGCCGGTGCTGGCCCAGACGCCGCCCGTTTCCGCCAGCAGCCTGGCCGAGGCCTTCGCCCAGGCCTGGGCACGGCAGCCGGAACAGGCCGGCACCGCCGCACGGCGCGATGCCGGCCAGGCCCAGCGCGAGGCCGCGAACCGCTGGACACCCGAGCCACCGGCGCTGGAGGCCGCGCTCAAGTCGGACCGGCTGACCGGCAACGACGGCGCGCGCGAGATCGAGGCCGGCGTGGCCGTGCCGCTGTGGCTGCCGCGCGAGCAGGGGCTGGTGCAGGCCCAGGCCGACGCCGAGGGCCTGGCGCTGGAGAGCCGGCTGCGGGCCGCGCAATGGCGGCTGGCCGGCGAGCTGCGCGAGGCCTGGTGGGCCTTGCAGCTGGCGCTGCTGGAGCAGCAGGCCGCCGCGGCGCGCGAGGACAGTGCCACGCGGCTGGCGCGCGACGTGGCGCGGCGCGTGGCGTCCGGCGATCTGGCGCGCGCCGACCGCAACCAGGCCGACGGCGCGCTCGCCCTGGCCGAGGCCGACAGCGCGCAGGCCGCCCTGGCCGTGGTGCAGGCGCGCCAGGCGCTGGCGGCGCTGGGCGTGCAGCCCGTGGCCGGCAACGCCGACACCTGTGCCGCCGCCGAGCCGCTGCCGCCGGCGCAGGCCGATCCGGCCGATGCCACCCATCCCGCGCTGGCCGAACTCGACGACCGCGCGCGCCTGGCCGCCCATGCGCAGGACCTGGCCGCCGTGCGCAAGCGCGCCAACCCCGAACTGGCGCTGCTGGTCACCCGCGAGCGCGGCGCGCGCGGCGAGTCCAACGCGCACAGCCTGAGCTTCGGCGTGCGCGTGCCGCTGGGCGCGGCCTCGGCCCACCGCGCCAAGGTGGCCACGGCCAGCGCCGAGCGCATCGAGGCCGAGCAGCAGCGCGCGCTGCAGGCCCAGCGCCTCGCCGCCGACGCCGCCGTGGCGCGCGCGCGCCTGGCCGCGGCCGAGGCCGTGGCCACGGCCGCCGCGCGGCGCACGGCACTGGCGGTGCAGACGCGCGGCTTCTTCGAGACCTCGTTCCGCCTGGGCGAGACCGACCTGCCCAACCGCCTGCGCGTGGAGCTGGAGGCCTACGAGGCCGAACGCCAGGGCGCACGCGCCCGCGTGGCCGTGCACCAGGCCGTTTCCGCGCTGCGCCAGGCCCTGGGCCTGCTGCCGCAATGAACTCCCTCCGCGAAAGAACACCCATGCGATTTGTCCTGCTGACCCTGGCGCTGCTGCTGGCCGGCCCCGCCCGCGCCGACGACGGCCACAACCACGGTGGCGCGCAGCCCGCAGCCGCCGGCCCGGCCCTGCCGCGCTTTTCCGCGGCCACCGACCTGTTCGAACTCGTCGGCGTGCTCGACGGTCACCACCTGCGCGTCTGGCTGGACCACGCGCCCAGCAACGCGCCCGTGGAGAACGCCCAGCTGGTGCTGGAACTGGATGGCCAGCCGCTGGTGCTCAAGGCCGTGGCGGCTGGCGAGTTCGAGGCCGAACTCGCTGCCGAACCCGGCGCCGGCACGCACCCGGTGACAGCCACCGTCACGGCCGGTGCCGACGCCGACCTGCTGGCCGGCGAACTGGACATCCACGCCGCGGCGATGCCCACCGAAGCCGCGCAATCGGCTGGCTGGCGTTCCTGGGCGCCCTGGGTGGGCGGAGGTCTGGTGCTGCTGCTGGCGTTGGCCACCCTGTTCAAACGCCGCAATCCGAACCTGGGAGCTGCCGCATGAAAGCCCTCGCAAGCATTCTGTTGAGCGCATTGCTGGCGGCCCCCGCATTTGCCGGCGAGGGCCACGACCACGGCGACGCGCCCGCCAGCGCCAACGCCAATGCGCCGCAGCGCCTGCCCGACGGCAGCGTGTTCCTGCCCAAGGCCACGCAACGCCAGATCGGCGTGCGCACGCTGGTGGCCGAACGGCAGCAGCTGCCGCGTGCCGTCACGCTGGCCGGCAAGGTGGTGATGGACCCGAACGCGGGCGGCCGCGTGCAGCCCACCCAGCCCGGCCGGCTGGAGCCCGGCCCGCGTGGCTTTCCCACACCCGGCCAGGCCGTGCGCAAGGGCGAGGTGCTGGCCTATGTGGCGCCCGCCGCCGCACCGCTGGAGCGTGCCGGCCAGGCCGCCCAGGTGGCCGAGTTGCGGGCCGCGCGCGCGCTGGCCGACAAGCGCCTGGCACGCCTGCGCGAACTCGCCGACACCGTGCCGCGCAAGGAGATCGAGGCGGCCGAGAGCGAACTGGCCAGCCTGGGCGAACGTGCCGGCGTGATGGCCGGGGCACTGTCGGGCCGCGAGGCGCTGGTGGCGCCGGTGTCCGGCGTCATCGCATCGGCCACGGCCGTCGCGGGTGCCGTGGTCGACGCGCGCGAGCTCGTGTTCGAGATCGTCGACCCGACACGCCTGCGCATCGAGGCGCTGGCCTACGACCCGGCCCTGGCGGCCGACATCGCCGGCGGCGCGCTGGCCGTGGGCAGCACGCGTGTGGCCTTGCGCTTCGTGGGCGCGGCGCGTGCGCTGCGCGAGCAGGCGCTGCCGCTGCAGTTCGCGGCCGAGGGGTCGGCGCTGCAGGCCCTGGCCGTGGGCCAGCCCGTGCAGGTCGTCGTGCAGACCAAAAGCCAGCTGGCCGGCGTGCCCGTGCCGGCGGCCGCGCTGGCGCGCAACGCGTCGAACCAGAGCATCGTGTGGGTCAAGGTCGCGCCCGAGCGCTTCGAGCCGCGCGTGCTGACCACCGAGCCGCTGGACGGCGCCAACGTGGTCGCGACCTCGGGCCTGCAACCCGGCGACCGCGTGGTCCACCAAGGCGCGAGCCTGGTCAACCAGATCCGATAGGCCAGTATGTTCAAGTGGCTACTCGACAGCAGCCTGGCCAACCGGCTGCTGGTCATCATCGCGGGCCTGGTGCTGGTCGCCTACGGCGGTTTCACCCTGACCCGCATGCCGGTGGACGTGTTCCCCGACCTCAACAAGCCCACCGTCACCATCATGACCGAGGCCGGCGGCATGGCCGCCGAGGAGGTGGAGCAGCTCATCACCTTCCCGCTGGAGACCACGCTGAACGGCCTGCCGGGCGTGGAGGCGGTGCGCTCCACCTCGAGCGCGGGCCTGTCCTTCCTGTACGTGACCTTCGACTGGTCGACCGAGATCTTCCGCGCGCGGCAGATGGTGTCGGAGCGCTTGTCGGCCATGGAGGAGGGCCTGCCCGGGGGCGTGGTGCCGCGCATGGGGCCGATCAGCTCGGTGATGGGCGAGATCATGCAGATCGCCATTCCCATCGACGGCAAGATCGGGCCGATGCAGGTGCGCGAGTACGCGGACTGGGTGCTGCGCCCGCGGCTGCTGGCGATCCCGGGCGTGGCGCAGGTCATTCCCATCGGCGGCGAGGTGCGCCAGTTCCAGGTGCAGCCCGACACCGCGCGCATGTCGACGCTGGGCATCACCCACGAGCAGTTGGAGGCTGCGCTCAAGGGCTTCTCGTCCAATACCTCGGGCGGCTTCCTGGAGCTCAACGGCCGCGAGTACCTGATCCGCCACCTCGGCCGCACCTCGCGGCTGGACGACCTGCGCCAGCTGGCGCTGACCTCCACCGGCGGCCAGCCCATCGTGCTGCAGCAGATCGCCAAGGTGGAGTTCGCCGCTGCCATCAAGCGTGGCGACGCCGGCCTCAAAGGCCAGCCGGCCGTGATCCTGGGCGTGCAGAAGCAGCCCACCGCCGACACCATCGCGCTCACCCAGGCCATCGAGCGTGCGCTGGTGGAGATGAAGACCGCGCTGCCCACCGGCATGCAGGCGCCGCAGGTCACCTTCCGCCAGGCCAGCTTCATCGAGGCGTCCATCTCCACGCTGCAGGGCAAGCTCATCGGCGCCTCGGTCTGCGTGGCGCTGGTCCTGCTGCTGTTCCTGGGCAACCTGCGCACCACCTTCATCGCGCTGGTGGCGATCCCCGTGTCCTTCCTGGTGACGGCGCTGGTGTTCCGCTGGTTCGGCATGTCGATCAACACCATGACGCTGGGTGGCCTGGCGATCGCCATCGGCGGGCTGGTGGACGACGCGGTGGTCGACATCGAGAACGTGCTGCGCCGCCTGAAGGAGCAGCGCGCCCAGCATCCGGGCACCTTCAATGCCTTGCAGGTGGTGCGTTCGGCCACGATGGAGGTGCGCTCGGCCATCCTCTACGCCACCGTCATCATCGTGCTGGTGCTGGTGCCGCTGTTCGCGCTGCCGGGCATGGAGGGCCGGCTGTTCGTGCCGCTGGGCGTGGCCTTCATCGTCTCCACGCTGGCCAGCCTGCTGGTCTCGGTGACGGTGACGCCGGTGCTCAACCTGTACCTGCTGCCGGGCATGAAGTCGCTGGACCATGGCGACACGAGGCTGCTGGCCTGGCTCAAGGCGCGTTACCGCCATGGCCTGGCGCCCGTGCTGCACCACCCGCGCAAGGCGGTTGCGGCCGGTGCGCTGGCCGTGGTGGCCGCGGTGGCCGCGGTGCCGCTGTTCCCCACGACCTTCCTGCCGCCCTTCAACGAGGGCACGCTGCTGATCGGCCTGCGCCTGAATCCGGGCGTGACGCTGGCCGAGAGCTCGGCGCTGGCGGCGCAGGCCGAGCGCCTCGTGGCCCAGGTGCCCGAGGTGGCGCACGTGGGCCGGCGCAGCGGCCGCGCCGAGCTCGACGAGCATGCCGAGGGCGTGCACGTGAGCGAGATCGACGTGGGCCTGAAGCCTGCGGGCGAGATCACGCGTTCCATGGACGCGGTGCAGGCCGACATCCGCGCGCGGCTGCAGCACCTGCCGGCGGCGATTGCCATCGGCCAGCCGATCTCGCACCGCATCGACCACATGCTGTCGGGCGTGCGCTCGCAGATCGCGGTCAAGATCTTCGGCGAGGATCTGGACCAGCTGCGCGGCCAGGCCGAGGCGCTGCGTGCGCGGCTGGCGGGCATTCCAGGCCTGGCCGACCTGGAGGTGGAAAAGCAGGTGCTGGCGCCGCAGATCAAGGTGTCCATCGACTACGCGGCCGCGGCGCGCTACGGCGTGCCCGCGCCGCAGGTACTGGCCACGCTGCAAAGCCTGGTCGAGGGCGAGCGCGTGACGCAGATCGTCGAGGGCAACCGGCGCTTCGCGCTGGTGGTGCGGCTGCCCGAGGAGGCGCGCTCGATCGAGGGCCTGGCGCAGATCCTCGTGGAGACGCCCACGGGCCGCGTGCCGCTCTCGCTGCTCGCGCGCATCGAGGACGGCGACGGCCCCAACCAGATCAGCCGCGACGACGGCAAGCGCCGCATCGTGCTCTCGGCCAACGCCCAGGGCCGGCCGCTGTCCGAGGTGGTGGCCGACATCCGCGCGGCCGTGGCCGCGCATCCGCTGCCCGAGGGCCTGTTCGTGACGCTGGGTGGGCAGTTCCAGGCGCAGGAGGAGGCCTCGCGCCTGGTGGGCCTCTTGTCCATCGTCTCGCTGGTCGGCATGTTCGTGGTGCTGTTCAGCCGCTACCAGAGCACGCGGCTGGCGCTGCTCATCATGGCCAACATTCCGCTGGCGTTGGTGGGGGCGGTGCTGGGGCTGTGGATCTCGGGGCAGCCGCTGTCGGTGGCGGCGCTGGTGGGCTTCATCACGCTGGCCGGCATCTCGGTGCGCAACGGCATCCTGAAGGTCAGCCACTACATCAACCTGATGCGCTTCGAGGGCGAGGCCTTCGACCACCGCATGGTCTTGCGCGGCTCCATCGAGCGGTTGAGCCCGGTGCTGATGACGGCGCTGGTGACGGCCTTCGCGCTGGCGCCGCTGCTGTTCGAGGCCGAGCGGCCCGGCACCGAGATCCTGCACCCGGTGGCCGTGGTGATCTTCTCGGGCCTGGTCAGCTCCACGCTGCTGGACACGTTCCTGACACCGGCGATGTTCTGGCTGTTCGGCCGGCGCGATGCCGAGCGGCTCGCACGCGACGACACGGCCGAGGCGCTGTGATGCTTTTTCTCCCAACCCAACCGCAACGAGGACACACCATGCACAAGCCCCTGACTCTGCTCGCCGCACTGACCCTGGCCGGCGCTGCCCATGCCCAGCAAGCCCACAGCCATGGCGCCGGTCACGACCACCAGCCGCTGCACGGCGGCGTGGTGGTGGAGGCCAGCGACATGGACTTCGAGCTCGTGGCCCAGGCCGACACCATCGCGCTGTACGTGCGCGACAATGGCAAGGCGGCCGACCTGCAGGGCGCCACCGGCAGGCTCACGCTGCTGGCCGGCAGCGCCAGGACCGAGGCCAACCTGGTGCCGGCCGGCGACCGGCTGCAGGCCAAGGGCAGCTTCCCGACGGCGGCCGGCACCAAGGTGGTGGCCACGGTGCAACTGGCGGGCAGGAAGCCGGCGAATGTGCGCTTTGCGTTGAAGTAGCGCGGCACCGGGGGGCCTGGCGCGGGCCCGCATAGCATGCGTTCTTTTTGCCTGCCGGTCCCCGCCCATGCCCGACCCCTCCGCCCGATCCGACAGCCCCTGGCGCGTGCTGCTGGTGTTCCTGGGGCTGGGGCTCACCTCCTTCGGCGGGCCGGTGGCGCACCTGGGCTACTTCCGCACCGAGTTCGTGGAGCGGCGCCGCTGGCTCGACGACCGGGCCTATGCCGACCTCGTGGCGCTGTGCCAGTTCCTGCCGGGGCCTGCCAGCAGCCAGGTGGGCATGGCGCTGGGCCTGAGCCGGGCGGGCGGCTGGGGCATGCTGGCGGCCTGGGCCGGCTTCACGCTGCCCTCGGCCTTGGCCCTGGTGGCGCTGGCCGAGGCCATCGTGCGCCAACCCGCGCTGGCCTCTGCGGGCTGGGTGCACGGCCTGAAGGTGGCGGCCGTGGCCATCGTGGCGCAGGCCGTGTGGGGCATGGCGCGCACGCTGTGCCCGGACCGGCAGCGTGCCGCGCTGGCCATCGGGGCCGCGCTGGTGCTGCTGGCCTGGCCTGCGGCGCTGGCGCAGGTGCTCGTGATCGCGGCCGCCGCGCTCGCAGGGCGCTGGCTGCTGCGGCTGCCGGCCGCCGCGGCCGCGCCCTTGGCGCAGCGCTGGCCGCTGTCGCGCCGGGGCGGTGCGCTGGCGCTGGTGCTGTTCCTGCTGCCACTGGCCGTGCTGCCGATGTGGGCCCTGGCCAGCGGCACGCCCACGGCCGCGCTGGTCGATGGCTTCTACCGCGCCGGCGCGCTGGTGTTCGGCGGCGGCCATGTGGTGCTGCCGCTGCTGCAGGCCAGCGTGGTGCCGGGCGGGGCGCTCGGCAATGCCGAATTCCTGGCCGGCTACGGCGCCGCGCAGGCCGTGCCCGGCCCGCTGTTCACCTTCGCGGCCTACCTGGGCGCGGCGGCCCATTGGCCCTGGCAGGGCTGGACTGGCGGCCTGCTGCTGCTGGCGGTGATCTTCGCGCCGGCTGCGCTCGTGCTGCTGGCGGCGCTGCCGTTATGGCAGGCGCTGCGCGAGCGGGCCGGCGTGCGGGCCGCGCTGGCCGGCGTCAATGCGGCCGTGGTCGGCGTGCTGCTGGCGGCGCTGTACGACCCGGTGTGGACGGGCAGCATCCAGGGCCGCGCCGATGCCGCGCTGGCGCTGGCGGCCTTGGGCCTGCTCGTCGTGGGCCGCTGCCCGCCCGTGCTGGTCGTGGGCCTGGCCGCGGCGGCGGGTCAGGCGATGGCCTGGATGTCCTGATAACTCGCCAATCTTGTCAATTATTCGCTTGATCGGCGAGCGAATAAGTGGCCCAATCCAGCCCATGGCCCCCATCTCCTCCATCGCTTCCAGCGGCATGCAGGCCGCCCAGCAACGGCTGCAGGCCTCTGCGCACAACGTTGCCAACACGCAGACCGATGGCTTCACGGGGCTGGAGGTGGTGCAGCGCGCCCGCAGCGAGGTCGGTGGGGTGGACGCCGCGACGCGGCGGGCCGAATCGGTCGGCGTGTCGCTGGCGTCCGAGATGGTCGACCAGCTGTCGGCCCGCAACGCCTTCGTGGCCAACGCCACGGTGTTCCGCACGGCCGACCGCATGGCCGGTGCGCTGCTCGACACCTACGCCTGATCCGCGCCTGGCAAGCGCCCCCCACGCGGTCGGTGCGCGCCTCTGCGGCTCGACGCCTCAGCGCCTTTCCCCGAACAGCACGTCGCGCGCAGCCGCCGACGGCAGCACGCAGGCCACGTCGTGCCGGCATCCTGGCACCACCTGCAGCGGGCGCGGCCGCGGCGGCTGCAGCACCTGCTGCTCGTAGGCCGCATAGCCCTGGGCGCGCTGCAGCCGGTAGGGGCCCTGCAGCTGGGCGGCGCAGCCGTGGTCGAGCACCCTGTCGGCATTGCCGGGCCCGGGGCCGCTGTCGAGCGCGCCGGCCAGGTAGGCCAGGTCCGCCGCGCGGTAGCGCGCGCGTGCGGCCGCCGCGTCGCCCAGGTGGGCCGGCAGGTCGGCCACGCCGTACTTCCACTGGTCGTACTGCGGGCAGGCCGCGGCATCGGGCGTTTGCAGCACGAGCTGGCAGCTGCCCGGGTAGCCGGGGGCGGGGCCGCAGTCCGAGGGGTCGGCGACGGGCTGGCCATCGCGCACCGGCAGGGGCCGCACCGCATCGAAGTACAGCCAGGTGCCCGGGTCGGCGACCACGTGGCGCAGCCGCACGCCGGCCGGCGGCGCGGCCGCGAAGGCCGCGTGGTGCTGCAGCAGCTGGGCGCCGGCCGAAAAGCCCGCGAGCGTGACGGTGCGCAGGCCGGGCCACTGGCGCACGAGTTCAGCCACCAGCGCATCGAGCGCCGCGAACGCGGTGATCGGATGCGGCCCGGCGGACGCCTCGCCAGCCAGCCAGGCACCGCAGCGCCACAACGCATCGCCCGCCTGCGCCGTCACCTCGCCCGGTGTGTGGCAACGCTGGGCCTGCGCGGCCTCGACCTGGAACAGCGGCGCCACGACGAGCACGCGGCCCTGCAGGCCGGCGCCCTGCACGGCGGCGAGGCCGGCGTTGAAGCTGTGCGCCGCATCGCGCGGGTAGCCGTGCATGACGAGCAGTGCGCTCTCTGGCGTGGGCGCGGCGCCGGGCTGCTGCGACACGTAGTAGGCCAGTCGGCCGGCATCCTGCGGCAGCGCCAGGCGCAGCAGGCAGCCGGCGCTCTGGGCCTGGCGGTCGCAGGCCGCGGGGGGATCGGCAGCGGGTGCGCTGGCCGGCGTGCGCGGCGCATCCGCCGGTGCAGGCAGCGCGGCCGGTGCGGCCTGCGCCGCCTGCGCCGCGAGTGCCAGGAACAGACCCGCCACCGCGGCTGAACGCGCTGGTTGCATGGCATCAAGGCCGCGTGGCCGCCAGCGCGGGCGCCGGCGTGCGGGAGCGCACCAGCAGCACGGCCGCAGCGGCCACGAGGCAGGCCGCGCCGGCCGTGAACAAGGCCGGCGTGTACGACGCCAGCACCGAACGCGACAGGCCCGCGCCATAGGCGGCGACGGCCGCGCCGAGCTGGTGCGACGCAAAGACCCAGCCGAACACCAGGCTGGCGCGCTCGGGCCCGAACTCGGCCGCGGCGATCTTGACCGTGGGCGGCACGGTGGCGATCCAGTCCAATCCGTAGAACACGGCGAACAGCGACAGGCCGGCGATGGTGAACTCGGAGTACGGCAGCCAGAACAGCGACAGCCCGCGCAGGCCGTAGTACCAGAAGAGGAGCTTGCGGCTGTCGTAGCGGTCCGACAGGTAACCCGACAGCGTGGTGCCGATCAGGTCGAAGACACCCATCATCGCCAGCACCGAGGCCGCCGGCACGGCGCCCAGCCCGTAGTCGCCGCACAGCGAGATGAAGTGGGTCTGCACCAGGCCGTTGGTGCTGAGGCCGCAGATGAAGAAGGTGCCGGCCAGCACCCAGAAGGCCGGCACGCGCGACGCGCTGGCCAGGGTCTGGAACGGCAGCTTCCAGTCGGCGCGCGGCGCGGGCTGGGCGGGTGCGGCGGCAGGGTCGGCGCCGTAGGCCGCCAGGCCCAGCTGGGCCGGGCTGTCGCGCATGAACAGCAGCACCAGCACGAACACCAGCGCCGAGGCCGCCACCACCGGCAGCAGTGCCCAGCGCCAGCCGTGCTGCTCGATGAGCCAGGCCGCCAGCGGCAGGAACAGCAGTTGCCCGGTGGCGCTGCTGCCGGCCAGAAGGCCCATGACCAGGCCCTTGCGCTGCACGAACCAGCGGTTGGACACCATGGCGCCCAGCACCATCGCGGTGAGCCCGGTGCCCACGCCCAGCACCAGGCCCCACAGCACGAAGGCTTCGCCCAGCGTGTGCATGAACAGGCCCAGCACCAGCGTGCTGGCGATCACGGCCGCCGCGAAGGCCACCACGCGCGAGACGCCATAGCGCAGCAGCACCACGGCCGCGAACGGGCCGAGCAGCCCGTACAGCGCAAAGCGCGTGGCGAAGATGGAGGACAGCTCGGTCGTCGTCCAGCCGAATTCCTTGCCCAGCGGCTGCATCAGCGCGCCGGGCAGTCCCAGCGCAGCCGAGGTCACGAGCATGGCCAGGAAGGTGATGGCCGCGATGGCCCAGGCGTAGTGGATGCCACGGCGCTGCAACAGCGCGGCAAGACGGTGGGCCAGCATGGTGTGTGTGGGTTTTGGAGGTGGCGAAGGTTTCAATGATAATGACCGTAATCAAAAATTGTCAACGCAGGGAAGTGCAACGAAGGTGGCGCGATGAAGGTAACCAAGGAACAGGCGCAGCAGAACAAGCTGGCCTTGCTCGAGGCTGCGGGCCAGCTGTTCAAGCAGCACGGCATCGATGGGGTGGGCGTGGCCGACGTGTGCCGCCAGGCCGGTCTCACGCACGGCGCGCTGTACAAGCACTTCGTCGACAAGCAGGACCTCGCGGCCCAGGCCTTGCAGCACGCCTTCCAGGCCGGCCATGGGCGCGCCACGCCACCCGGGCTGGCCGGCGCGGGCCGCCAGCGCACGTTCACGGGCTACCTCGACCGCTACCTGAGCCTGCGCGTGCGCGACGACATGGCCAAGGGCTGCCCGCTGGTGGCCACCGCCTGCGAGACCGCGCGCCAGGGCGAGGCCGTCAGCCGCAGCTACGCCGATGCGTTCGCCGAACTGCGTGCGGGGGTCGAGGCGACGCTGCCCGGTGACGGCTCGCCGGCCGAGCGCCAGGCGCTGGCCAGCACCGTGGTGGCCGCGCTGGTCGGCGCGATGGCGATCTCGCGCGGCATGGCCAAGGCCGACCGCGCCGAGGCCGATGCGGTGCTGGCGCAGGTGCGCGGCGTGCTGGAGGGCCTGGGCGGCATGGCCGAAGGCTGATGGGCCGGCGACGACGTGCTGCATCCGCAAGGCGCGGCTCAGGCTTGCGCGACGCTGCACCGAAGGCCGCGGAGCAGGCCATGCCAGCAGACGCCGCGGAACTGGCTCTGCCAGGCCGCAGGCAGCGCCCCTCCAGCGGGATCGGATGTCTACACGAAGTGAGACATCCAGAGGGGTGGTCTTAGCACGTCACGCCGCCGTCGATGACGAGGTTCTGACCGGTCATGAACGCGCCGGCCTGCGAGGCCAGGAACACCGCCGCGCCGGCGATCTCATCGGGCTCGCCGATGCGGCGCAGCGGCGTGGTGGCCGTGCGCTTGGCCAGCAATTCCTGGTCTTCCCACAGCGCCCGCGCGAAGTCGGTCTTGACAAGGCCCGGCGCGATGCAGTTCACGCGCACGTTGTGCGGCCCGTATTCCACGGCCAGGTTGCGCGCCAGCTGCATGTCGGCGGCCTTGGAGATGCAGTAGGCACCGAGGATGGGCGAGCCGCGCAGCCCGCCGATGGACGAGACGATGGTGATGCTGCCGCGCTTGCGCTCCACCATGCCCGGCACCGCGAAGCCGATCAGCCAGTGGTTGGCGATGACGTTGTTCTCCAGGATCTTGCGGAACTGCGCGTCCTCGATCCCGGCCATGGGCCCGTAGTAGGGGTTGCTGGCAGCGTTGCAGACCAGCGCGTCCACCGGGCCGAGCCGGCGCCCGGTCTCCTCGACCAGATGGCGCAGTTCGTCCTTGGAGGAGATGTTGGCCGCAATGGCGGTGGCCGCGCCCGCGCCGTGCGCGCGGCAGATCGCGGCGGCGACTTCCTCGCAGGCCTCGGCCTTGCGCGAGGAGATCACCACCTTGGCGCCGTGCTCGGCCATGCGTTCGGCGATGGCGCGGCCGATGCCGCGCGAGGACCCCGTGACGATGGCCACCTGGCCGGCCAGCGAGAACAAAGACATGCGTTGCCTCCTTGTGTTGGAACGCGGAGCATGCACCGACGGCCGCGCGCCGGTTGCAACACTGGCGACGCGGCGCCGTCAGGCGCAGAGCGCGCGGATGTCCTCGGGAATCGGCACGGCGCGGATGCCCGGTGCATGGTCTTCACGGTGCGCGGCGAAGATGCGCACCTCGTCGCACTCCATGATCAGCACCTCGCCGCGCGTCACGCGGTGGCGCATCACGAAGCTGCTGCGCCGCCACTGCGCCACCGACACCGCGATGTCCAGCGTGTCGCCATAGCTGGCCGTCTGCACGAAGCGCGCGTGGGTGTCGACGATGGGCGTGCCCAGGATGCCGCGGCTCTTCTCCAGTTCGTGCCAGGGCGGCACGCCGCATTGCACGAAGAAGTGGTGGCCTGCCGCGTCGATCCAGCGGAAGTAGTTCGGAAACCAGACGATGCGGGCCGGGTCGCAGTCGCCGAACTCGACGCGCACGCGGTGGACGACGCTGCGGGACACCGCATCGCTCACGGCTGGTACCCCGACTTCTGCACCACCGGTGCCCACTGCGCGCGGTAGGCCTTGAGCATTGCGGCGGTCTGCGCCTGCGTGCTGACCACGGGCTGCATGCGCGTGTCGGTGAACTTGCGCTGCGTGTCCGGGTCCTGCATGACCTCGTGGATCGCGCCGGCCAGGCGCGTGGCCTTCTCGGGCGGCATGCTGGCCGGTGCGAAGAAGGTGTTCCAGCCCAGCGCGGCCAGGTCCAGGCCGGCTTCCTTGAAGGTCGGCACGTCGGGCGCGAAGGCCGAGCGCTTGGCCCCCGAGACCGCCAGCACGCGCAGCTTGCCGGCCTCGTGCTGCGGCACCAGCACGTCGAAGGTGTCCACGGCCATCGGCAGCTGGCCGCCGATCAGGTCGGTGATGGCCGGGGCCGAGCCCTTGTAGCCGATGACCTCGGTGCGCACCTTGGCCTTGTCGCCCAGCATCAGCGCGAAGAAGTGCGGCAGGCTGCCGGTGGCCGGCACGCCCACGTTGGCCTGGTTGGGGTTGGCGCGCATCCAGGCCAGCAGGTGCGAGAGTTCCTTGACCGGCACGGCGGTGGACACCGCCAGGCCGAACTCGTAGTCGTTGACATGCGCCACGGGCACGAAGTCGCGTTCGGCGTCGTAGCCGTTGTCCTTGAACACCAGCGGTGCCACCACCATGACGGCGGGGTTGGCCAGCATCAGCACGTTCTGGCCGGCGGGCGTGGCCTTGGCCTGCTGCGCCGCGAGGCGGCCGCCGGCGCCGGGCTTGTTCTCCACGATGACGGCGATGCCTAGCTTGCTGGCGAGCTTGTCGCCGACGATGCGGGCCACGCGGTCGGTGGCGCCGCCGGGCGGATAGCCGACCACGATGCGCAGCGGGCCGCCGTCCAGCGGCTGGATCGGCTGGGCCAGCGCCGGCGCGGCACAGGCGGCCAGCGCGAGCCGGCCGAGCCAGCGGCGTGTGACGGGCTGCATGGGCGGGCGCAGCCGGGTGGGCGGATCGAACGGCATGGGTCTCCTCGGAAAGTGAAGCGGCCGGATGTTACGTGGCCGCGCACGCGCCGAGCCTTCTACACCGCGATGCCGTGCGCCTGCACGGCGCCGCGCAGGTGGTCCAGCGCCGCGTCGAATTCGTAGCCGTCCAGCGCGCTCGCCACGCGGTTGGTGGCGCCATCGCCCAGCAGCTGGCGCAGGGCGGCGCGGTGCATGTGGAAGTAGTCGCCTGCATCGCTGTCGCCGGCCTGCAGCAGTTCGGCCAGCCGGGTGGCGTGCCGTGCGAGTTCGGCCGGCGTGGCGGCGGGCGCCCGGGCGACTTCGGCGGTCGCGGACGGTGCGGACGGTGCGGACGGTGCGGACGGTGGGGCCGGTGGGGCCGGTGCGAGCGCGGCCAGCGCTTCGGCGGGCGGCGCGCCGTGGCGCGGCTGCACCCAGCGTGCCAGCGTCTGCAGCATGGCGGCCGGGTCGATGGGCTTGGTGATGTGGTCCACCATGCCGGCGGCCAGGCAGCGGTCGCGCTCCTCGGGCATCGCGTGCGCGGTCAGCGCGATGATGGGCAGCTGCGCGAAGCGTGCGTCGGCGCGGATCAGCGCGGTGGCCTGCAGGCCGCCCATCACCGGCATCTGCAGGTCCATCAGCACCGCGTCGAAGGCGCCGCCGCCGGCCAGCAGGTCGAGCGCCTCCTGGCCGTTGGCGGCCACCGCCACCGTGGCGCCGGCGCCCTGCAGCAGTTCCACGGCGATCTGCTGGTTGATCTCGTTGTCCTCGGCCAGCAGCAGGCGCACGCCACGCAGCGGCACGGGTCCGTGCGCCCGGGGCGCCGGCATGGCGGCCGTGCTGCCGCGCGTGGCCACGCCCAGGCGCATGTCGAACCAGAAGCGGCTGCCCTGGCCGGGCGTGGAGTCCACGCCGATGCTGCCGCCCATGGTCTCCACCAGCCGCTTGCTGATGGTCAGGCCCAGGCCGGTGCCGCCGTATTTGCGCGTGGTCGAGCCGTCGGCCTGCGAGAACGCCTGGAACAGCCGGGCGGTCTGCGCGGCGCTCATGCCGATGCCGCTGTCGCGCACCTCCAGCTGCAGCCGCACGCCGTCCGGCTCGCGTTCGAGCAGCCGCACCTGCACCGCCACGTGGCCGTGCTCGGTGAACTTGATGGCGTTGCTGACCAGGTTGGTCACCACCTGGCCCAGCCGCAGCGGGTCGCCGACGAGCGCGGGCGGCACGTCCGGCGCCACCTCCACCGTCAGCGCCAGGCCCTTCTCGCCCGCCTTGCCGTCCACCAGCGTGCCGACGTCGGCCAGCACCTGGGCCAGCTCGAAGGGCACGTGCTCGATCTCCAGCTTGCCGGCCTCGATCTTGGAGAAGTCCAGGATGTCGTTGACGATGCCCAGCAGCGCCGTGCCGGCGCCGTGCACCTTGGCGATGTAGTCGCGCTGGCGCGGGCTGAGGTCGGTCTTGAGCGCCAGGTGCGACATGCCGATGATGGCGTTCATCGGCGTGCGGATCTCATGGCTCATGTTCGCCAAGAACATGGACTTGGCCTGCGTGGCCTCGTCGGCCAGGCGCTTGGCCTCGCGCAGCGCCTCGGCGGCGGCGTTCTCCTCGGTCACGTCCTCCATCACCCAGACGCTGCCGTGCACCGAGTCCGGATCGATGTAGCGCGCCTGCATGCGGCACCAGAACAGCGTGCCGTCCTTGCGCCGCAGCTGCAGGTCGTGGCGGCTGCTGTGGCCGATGCGCGCGTTGGCGACCTGGCGGCCCTCGGCGTAGGCGGCGTCGCTGGCATACCAGATGCGCGTGGGCTTGTCCTGCAGCTCGCCGGGGGCGTAGCCGAAGATGTCGTCCAGCCGGCGGTTGCAGCGCAGGATCACGCCGTCGCGCAGGATGGCGATGCCCACGCTGGCGGCCTCGAAGATCGCCAGCTGCGCCGCATGGGCCACGCGCAGCGCCTCCTCCGCGCGCTTGCGCTCGGTGATGTCGTCGATCATCCAGATCGTGGCGTACTGGTGGCCGGGGTGGCTGATGGCGCGCGCACGGGCGTAGGCGTCGAAGGTGCTGCGGTCCTGGCGGGCCGCCTTCCATTCGCCGCTGAACACCTGGCCCGCCGCGAAGGCCTTGCCCACCTCGGCGCCGAAGCGTTTGAGCTCGGCCTCGTCCGGGTACAGGCAGGCGCTGGCGCGGCCCACCAGGCTCTCGGTGTCGGCGAAGCCGAACATCTCGGCAAAGCGCGGGTTGGCGCGCAGCAGCTTGCCGTCGCCGGTGTAGACGATGCCCACCTGCAGGTTCTGCAGCAGCAGTTCCTGCTCGGCCGCCAGTGCACGCAGCCGCTCGGCCGCGGCGTGTTCCTCGGTGTTGTCGGTGATCCAGGTCACACGCAGCACCTCGCCGGCGATGCGCACGCGGGCCGAGTCCATGAGGCCCCAGAACTCCGTGCCGTCCTTGCGCCGAAAGCGCGTCTCGCAGTGGCGCAGCGCGCCGTCGCGCTGCATCTGGGCGTGCAGCCGCGCGCGCGCGGCCTCGCCGTCGGCATGCACGT
Source organism: Pseudorhodoferax sp. Leaf274 (assembly GCF_001422445.1). GTDB lineage: Bacteria > Pseudomonadota > Gammaproteobacteria > Burkholderiales > Burkholderiaceae_C > Pseudorhodoferax. Next base: position 176,276 of record NZ_LMNA01000005.1, on the reverse strand, counting down.
CGGCGGCCACCAGCGTGTCCATGTCGCCGCGCCCGTAGCCGAACAGCTGCAGCCACTGGCTGTTGACGTGGCGCACGCGGTCATGGCGGTCGGTCACGACCAGGCTGGACTGGCCGGTCTCGGTCAGCGTGCGCATGAAGGCCTCGCTCTCCGACAGGGCCGAGGCGCGCTGCTCGGCGTCGGCCTGCATGCGCCGCAAGGCCCGCTGGGCCGTGGACTGCCGCCACAACGCCAGCGCGGCGATGCCGAACAGAACCACCGCCAGCGTGCCGAGCACTTCGTTCATGGGTCTCCAGCCCTGGTCTTCGGGGGCAACAGGCCGGCCGCGGCCATGGGACGGCTTGGACTCCGCCGACCGCCTGGCCGTGGCGCCCGAGGCGCTGGATAAGCGTATGAAATCGAACGAAGTTAGGAGGTTATATGTCAATACGGCAGTGCTAACAAGTTGTAACGTGTCGCGGCCGTTCAATCGCCGCGGATGCCGCGTTCCCGGATCACCGCGCCGAAGCGCCTGGAGTCGTCCAGCGCGCGCTGGTGGAACTGTTCCGGCGTGAGCGGCAGCGCCTCGCCCCCCAGCGCCAGCATGCGTTCGCGCAGCGGCGGCGTCTGCAGGATGCGGTTGATCTCGCGGTTCAGCCGCGCGACCACGTCCGCCGGCGTGCCGGCCGGTGCGTAGAAGCCGAACACGGTGTCGGCGTCGAAGCCCTTGAGCCCTGCCTCGGCCAGCGTGGGCACGTCCGGGAAGGCCGGCGAGCGGTGCGGGCTGCCCACGGCCAGCAGCCGCAGCTTGCCCGCGCGCACCTGGTTCAGGCCGATGCCGGGGTCGAAGAAGTAGTCGATCTGGCCGGCCAGCAGATCCTGCAGGGCCGGCGCCGCGCCGCGGTAGGGCACGTGCACGGCGAACACGCCGGCCTGCGACTTCATCATCTCGCCGGCCAGGTGCGGCGAACTGCCGTTGCCGGGCGAGCCGTACGACAGCTTGCCCGGGTTGGCCTTCAGGTAGGCGATGAACTCGGCGATGTTGCGCGGCGGCAGGTCGGGCCGCACCAGCAGGTAGACCAGCACGCGCGCGGCCGAGGCCACGGGCACGAGGTCGCGCGCGGGGTCGAACGGCATGCGCGCATAGATGTGCGGGTTGACCGAGACCATGCCGCCCGAGCTCATGAGCAGCGTGTAGCCGTCCGGCGCGGCCTTGGCCACGGCCTCGCCGCCGATGTTGCCGTTGGCGCCGCCGCGGTTCTCCACCACCACGGGCTGGCCCAGGGCTTCGGCCAGCGGCGTGCCCACGGCGCGCGCGATCTGGTCGGCGGCGCCGCCGGGCGGAAAGTTGACGACCAGGCGGATCGGCTTGGCCGGCCAGGCCTGGGCCCGGGCGGTGCCGGTGGTGGCCAGGGCGGTCAGCAGGGCGAGGGCGCTGCGGCGGGGGATGGGCATGTCTTGTCTCCTTGGGCGTTCTTCAATCGACTTCGATTTCCAGCAGGGTCGGCCGTGCCGCGCCCAGCGCCTGCGGCAGCAGCCGCTCCAGCGATTCGGCATCGGACGCGCGCAGGCCCTGGCAGCCGTGGCCCTGGGCCAGCGCCACGAAGTCCAGGTCGGGCAGGGCGGTGCCGGGCAGCTCGGCGCCGGCCGCGAAGCCGAAGGCCGGCGCGAACATGTTCAGCGCCGCGTAGCTGCGGTTCTTGAGGATCAGCACCGTGATCGGCAGGCGCAGCTGGGCGGCGCTCCACAGCGCCTGGATGGCATACATGGCCGAGCCGTCGCCGACCAGCGCGATGACCTTCTCGCCCGGCCGGCCCAGCGCCACGCCCACGGCGGCCGGCAGGCTGTAGCCCAGGCCGCCGCTGCACATGGTGTAGAAGCTGCCGGCCGCGCGCATGGGCAGCAGCTGCTGCATGGTGTGGCGCGCGCTGGGCGCCTCTTCCACGACCACGGCACCGGCCGGGCGCAGCCCGTCCAGGCGGTGCAGCACCCACGCGGTGGAGGGGCGCACGCCGGGGGCCGGCGCCTGCGGCACCAGCGCCGGCTGGCGCGCCGGTGGCGGCTCGCGGTGACGGGCATCGGCCACCGGGCGGGCCAGCAGGTCCTGCACCGCCAGCCGGATGTTGGCGACCACCGCCAACCCCACCGGCGCCCAGGCCGCGACCTGCGGGTCGTCGACGATCTGCGCCAGGCTGGCGCCGGCCGGCAGATGCGGGCCGCTGCCCTCGACGTGGTAGGTGAAGGCCGCCGCGCCCAGCGCGAGCACGAAGTCGTGGCCGGCGAGCTTGTGCACGATCTGCTCGCGCATGGCCGGCAGGAAGCCGGCGAACAGCGCGTGGTCCTCGGGGAAGCCGGCACGGCCCGACATCGGCGCGATCCACACGCGCGCCTGGTAGCGCTCGGCCAGCGCGACGACGGCGTCCCAGGCGCCCGCGCGGTCGGTGGCGGCGCCGACCACGAGCGCCGGCCTGCGGCTGTCGTCCAGCAGTTGGCCGATGCGTGCCAGCAGGGCCGGGTCGGGCCGCGCCACCTGGCTCACGGTGCGCGGCGGCACGGGGTCGGTCGGCCGGGCCCAGTCGTCGGCCGGGATCGACACCAGCACCGGCCCCTTGGGTTCCTGCATGGCCACGTAGTAGGCCCGCGCGATGGCCAGCGGCACGTCTTCGGCCCGCGCAGGCTCGCAGCTCCACTTCACGTAGGGCTTGGGCAGCTCGGTCGCTTGGGCCGAGAACAGGAACGGCTCGAACGGCAGGATGGAGCGCGCCTGTTGCCCGGCCGTGATGACCATGGGCGTGCGGTTCTTGTGCGCCGTGAAGATGTTGCCCATGGCGTGGCCCACGCCGGCCGCCGAGTGCAGGTTGACGAACGCGGCGTTGCCGGTGGCCTGGGCGTAGCCGTCGGCCATGCCGACGACCACCGACTCCTGCAGGCCCAGCACGTAGCGGAAGTCCGGCGGGAAATCCAGGAACAGCGGCAGCTCGGTGGAGCCGGGGTTGCCGAAGATGGTGTCGATGCCGAAGCCGCGCAGCAGTTGCAGCACGGCTTCGCGCACGGTGGGTCGTTGGGACATGGCAGGTGTGTCGGTGGCGGGGAAGCGGCGATCTTCGGCTGCCGCGCTCATGCGATCAATAAAATGATCCGGATAAGAACCATGCGCGCCATGCATATCAACGACCTCGACCTCAACCTGCTGCGCCTGTTCGATGCGGTAGGCCGCACGCGCAACGTGAGCCGCGCAGCGGAGTTGCTGGACATCACCCAGCCCGCCGCGAGCCAGGGCCTGGCGCGGCTGCGCGCGCTGCTGCACGACCCGCTGTTCGTGCGCGCCGGGGCGGGCGTGCGGCCCACGCCCAAGGCCGAGGCGCTGGGCAGCGCGGTGCGCGAGGCGCTGGGCCTGCTGGAACAGGCGCTGAACGCGCAGGCCAGCTTCGATGCTGCCAGCGCGCGCCAGGTGTTCCGCCTGCACCTTTCCGACATCGGCGAGGCGCGCTTCCTGCCCGAACTCATGGCTGCGCTGCTGCGCGCCGCGCCGGGCGTGCGCGTGGAGACCATGCCGCTGCCAGCCGCCGAGATCGCCCCGGCACTGGACGACGGGCGCATCGACCTGGCCTTCGGCTTCCTGCCCACGGTGCAGGGCAACGAGCAGGTTGCGCTGCTGCGCGACCGCTACATCGTGCTGGTGCGCGAAGGCCATCCGCTGCTGCGCACGCGCCGCAAGGCCGGCGACCTGCAGTGGCTGCGCGAACTGGAACTGGTGGCCGTGCGCACCCATTCCGACACGCTGCGCATCCTGGAGTTGCTGCAGCTGCAGGACCGGCTGCGCCTGACCACGCACCACTTCCTGGTGCTGCCGGCCATCGTGCGCGCGACCGACCTGGCCGTGGTGATGCCGCGCAACATCGCGCTGGGCTTTGCCGAGCAGGGCGGCTATGCGCTGGTGGAGCCGCCGCTGCCGCTGGCCGAGTTCACGGTGTCGCTGCACTGGAGCCGGCGGCATGCGAACGAGCCGGCGCGGGCGTGGTTGCGGGATTTCGTGGTTCACCTGTTCGGCAACGTCCAGGCCTGAGTCAACGCTGGCCTGTCCTCGCGGCGGCTGGTTCTTGCCGTCGAATCCTGCCATCGCACAGGATCGGGCGGCCGAAGGTGTGCGACATTGCCCGCGATGCCGGACAGCTACTTCTCCCTCCAACTGGCTTTCGCATTGCGCCATGCAGTCCAGGCGCAGGTGCCCTTCGAGGTGGCTGTCGCGCGCTGCACGAACCTGCGCCGCAGGCTGAACCTTGGGGGGCCGTCATGCGTCTCCCGCTGGGGCGAGTTCCTCGCAGAGATGCGCAGGTTGCAGAGTGATCCGTCCGCACTCCTGGCGACGTGCGTTGCGTTCCATGACGCCCGCCCGCCCGCTGTGCCGGCGCGGTCGTTCGGGTGCTTCGCCTACGAGCCACCCAACGCCGCAGGTGTCTTGCGCATGCACTTCATGCCGCCCGCCGGTGCCAGTTCAAGCCCGCTGGCCGCGGTCAACATGGCCGCGAGACGGGCTGAGCTGGGAGAGATGTTCTCGCACGTCCTTCGCAACGAGAAAGGCGTCAGATCCGTCCTGGGTGTTTCATGGCTGTACAACCTGGACGCGTACAAGAGGTTGTTTCCGAGCGCGTATGTCGCCTCGGTCAAGAAACCTTGGTTTCCGCTGCACTTGAACGGCAGCTCCACCTGGGGCCAGGTGCTGGACTGGCGGGGGCAGGTGAAGCCGGAGATGAGAGCCGCTCTGTTGAGCCGGCTGCACCTGATGGATGCGGAGGCGCCCTGGATCGTCTTCCCGTTGCAGGCGATGGCCGCCACCTGTGGGGTGCAGGCCTTCCATGAGCTGCTGAGCTGATGGCTGGCACCAGCGGCGGGCGCGCAGCCGTCACTGTCCGCAGGCCCGCCACCTCGTCTCAGACTTTCATGCGCTGTTTCGGACATCCGTGGCAAGCAATCCAGGGCGCGCGCACCCGCAGGGCAGGTTCGGCGCCGTCTTAACGCGCGCGTCATCGGCGGCCGGCAAGCTGCCAGGCTTTGCTTGCCCAAAAGGTGCCCCGATGAAGAAACCCGCTGCGATGGTCAACCCGCTGGCCGAGGCCGTGCCCGCACAACCCGGCCGGCGCCGCTTCGTGCGCCAGGTCGCGCTGGGCGCGGCTGCATTCGGTGGTCTGGCGCTGGCCGGCTGCGGCGGCAGTGGCGACGACCCCGAGGTGGCGTTCGCGCATGGCGTGGCCAGCGGCGACCCTCTGGCCGACCGCGTGATCCTGTGGACCCGCGTGAGCACCGCTGCGACGCAGGAGATCGTGCTGCGCTGGGAGGTGGCGAGCGACAGCGGCTTCGCCAGCATCGTCGCCAGCGGCGAGGCGCGCACCACGGCCGCGCACGACCACACGGTCAAGGTCGATGCCACGGGCCTGTCGGCTGGGCGCAGCTATTGGTACCGCTTCAACGCATACGGCCAGCTCTCGCCCGTGGGCCGCACGCGCACGCTGCCATCTGCAGGTGCCACCCAGGTACGGTTGGCGGTGTTCTCCTGCTCCAACTACCCGGCCGGCTACTTCAACGTCTATGCAGAGGCGGCCAAGCGCAACGACCTGGATGCCACCGTGCACCTGGGCGACTACATCTACGAGTACGCGCGCGGCGGCTATGCATCGGAGAACGCGGCCGCGTTGGGCCGCCTGTCCGAGCCCGCCACCGAGACCGTGCAGCTGGCCGACTACCGGCGCCGCTACGCGCAATACCGCAGCGACGTCGACCTGCAGGCCCTGCACGCGGCCGTGCCCATGGTCGCGGTCTGGGACGACCATGAGATCAGCAACGACACCTGGCGCAACGGCGCGGAGAACCACCAGCCCGAAGAAGGCGACTTCGCCGCGCGCAAGGCCGCCGCCATCCAGGCCTACCACGAGTGGATGCCGATCCGCAGCGGCGCAGACACCGGGCAGATCTACCGCAGTTTCGACTTCGGCGGCCTGCTCGCGCTGCACATGCTGGACACGCGCGTGGTCGGCCGCGACGAACAGCTGTCCTACACCCCGTACATCACGCAGACCGGGCTGGACGCGGCCGGCTTCACGGCGGCCGTGGGCGATCCCGCACGCCAGCTGCTGGGGGCCACCCAGGCCGGATGGCTGCAACAGCAGCTGGCCGCCTCCACCGCCACCTGGCAGGTGCTGGGGCAGCAGGTGCTGATGGGCCGCATGCAGGTGCCGGCGCCGCTGCTGTTCGGCCTGCTCGGCCTGGGCGGCGTGTCCTTGGCCGAATACAGCGCGCTGGCCACCAAGGCCGCCACCGCGCCGCAGACGCTCACCCCACAGGAGCTGGCCGTGCTGCAGGCGCCCGCCATCCCCTACAACCTGGACGCCTGGGACGGTTACCCGGTCGCGCGCGAGGCCGTGCTGGAGATGGCGCGCAGCCAGGACAAGAACCTCGTGGTGCTGGCTGGCGACACGCACAACGCCTGGGCCAGCGACCTGCTGGATGCGCAGGGCCGCCAGGTCGGCGTGGAGTTCGCCACCTCGTCGGTCACGTCACCCGGCTTCGAGGACTACCTGCCGGGCGAAGACCCGGCCGTGCTGGCCGGCGCGCTGACGCAGCTGGTCGGCCCGCTGCAGTACTGCGACACCGCGCGCCGCGGCTACATGTTGCTGACGGCAACGGCCGCCGAATGCCGCGCCGAATGGACCTACGTGGACACCATCACCAGCCGCAGCTACCGGGCCGTGACCGACAAGAGCCTGCGCGTGCTGCCGGGCGCGGCCAACCGGCGCCTCTTGGCGGCCTGAGTTCCGCGGCGGCCTGGGGTTTCCCCTGGCGGCAGGAAGCGGGCAGGGCGCCCTTAACATCGCGCCCACGCTCGGTTTTGGTGCACGGCCGGCGAGGGCAGGCCGCCGCAGGGTGGCATCGACCTTGCTGGAGTGGCTGAAACACATCCCCACCCGCCCAGAGGTGCCTCCGCTGCCCATGACCATTCCAAGATTGGCACTCGCCAACATCACCAAGGCCTACCCGGCCGTCGTGGCCAACAGCGATGTCTCGCTGACCGTGATGCCCGGCGAGACCCACGCCGTGCTCGGCGAGAACGGCGCCGGCAAGTCCACGCTGATGAAGATCATCTACGGCTCGGTCAAGCCCGACCAGGGCACCGTGACCTTCGACGGCCGCGAGGTGCACATCCGCAACCCGCAGGAGGCGCGCGCCCTGGGCATCAGCATGGTGTTCCAGCACTTCAGCCTGTTCGACACGCTGACGGTGGCCGAGAACGTCTGGCTTGGGCTGGACAAGAGCCTCAAGCTGGCCGAGGTCACCCAGCGCATCACGGCGAAGGCCGGCGAGTACGGGCTGGACATCGACCCCACACGGCCCGTGCACACGCTGTCGGTCGGCGAGATGCAGCGCGTGGAGATCATCCGCGCGCTGCTGACCGATCCCAAGCTCTTGATCCTGGACGAGCCGACCTCGGTGCTGACGCCGCAGGCGGTCGAGAAGCTGTTCGTGGTGCTCAAGAAGCTCGCGGCCGAGGGCTGCAGCATCCTGTACATCAGCCACAAACTGCACGAGATCCGCGAACTGTGCACGGCCTGCACGGTGCTGCGCGGCGGCAAGGTGACGGGCGTGTGCAACCCGCAGGACGAGAGCAATGCCTCGCTGAGCCGGCTCATGATCGGCGCCGAGCCGCCTGCGCTGCAGCACCGCGATGTGAAGGCCGGCGCCACCATGCTGCAGGTGCAGGGCCTGAGCCTGGCGCGCGAGGACCAGTTCGGCGTGGATTTGGAAGGCATCGACCTGGACGTGCGCGCGGGCGAGGTGGTCGGCATTGCGGGCGTGTCGGGCAACGGGCAGAAGGAACTGCTCTACGCGCTGTCGGGCGAGGACTGCCGCGCCCAGCCCGCCATGGTGCGCATCTTCGGCCAGGACGCGGCCCGCCTGCGGCCCGGCCGCCGGCGCGCGCTGGGCCTGCACTTCGTGCCCGAGGAGCGGTTGGGCCGCGGCGCCGTGCCCACGCTGAGCCTGGCGCACAACCTCTTGCTGACGCGCAACGACGCCGTGGGCAAGAGCGGCTGGATCCGCGTGCGCCGGCTCACCGAGCAGGCGCGCGAGACCATCGCGCGCTACAAGGTCAAGGCGGGCGGGCCGCAGTCTGCCGCCAAGTCGCTGTCGGGCGGCAACCTGCAGAAGTTCATCGTGGGGCGCGAGATCGACGCGAATCCCAAGCTCCTGATCGTCTCGCAGCCGACCTGGGGCGTGGACGTGGGCGCGGCCGCGCAGATCCGCGGCGCCATCCTCGCGCTGCGCGATGCCGGTTGCGCCGTGCTCGTGGTCAGCGAGGAGCTGGACGAGCTGTTCGAGATCAGCGACCGGCTCTACGTGATCGCCAAGGGGCGGTTGTCGCCGTCGGTGGCGCGCGCGCAGGCGACGGTGCCGCAGATCGGCGAGTGGATGTCCGGCCTGTGGACGGGGGAGGCGCAGCATGCTCAAGCTTGAAGCCCGCCCCGAACCCTCGAAGTTCTGGAGCTTCGGCTCGCCGCTGCTGGCGCTGGCCATCACGGTGGGCATCGGCACCTTGCTGTTCATCGCACTGGGCAAGGACCCGCTGCGCGGCCTGGGCGTGTTCTTCTGGGAGCCGCTGCGCAATGCCTACGCGCTCGGCGAACTCATGGTCAAGGCCACGCCGCTGCTCATTATTGCGCTGGGCCTGGCAGTGTGCTTTCGCTCCAACGTCTGGAACATCGGTGCCGAGGGGCAGTTCGTGATCGGCGCCATCTGCGCGGGCTGTGTCGCGCTGATGGCCGGCAAGGGCACGTCGGGCTGGATCCTCGTGCCCATCCTGCTCGCCGGCATCCTGGGCGGCATGCTCTGGGCCGGCATCGTGGCGCTGCTGCGCGACCGCTTCAACGCCAGCGAGATCCTGGTCAGCCTGATGCTGGTCTACGTGGCGATCCAGTTGCTGGGATACCTCGTGCAGGGGCCGCTCAAGGATCCGATGGGCTACAACTTCCCGCAGAGCAAGACCTTCGAGGCCGTCACGCAGATCCCGCGGCTCATGAAGGGCTCGCGCGTGAGCATCGGCCTCTTGATCGCACTCGTTGGCGCCGGCGCGCTGTGGGTGTTCCTGTTCCGCACGCGGGCCGGGTTCGCGCAGCAGGTCGGCGGCCTGGCGCCGGCGGCGGCGCGCTATGCGGGCTTCTCGTCGCGGCGCGCGCTGTGGATCGCGCTGCTGACCTCGGGCGGCGCGGCGGGCCTGGCCGGTGCGCTGGAGGTGGCGGGCCCGATCGGCCAGCTCACGCCATACGTGCCGGCGGGCTACGGCTTCGCGGCCATCATCGTGGCCTTCGTGGGCCGGCTGCACCCGGTCGGCATGGTGTTCTCGGCCATCCTCATGAGCATGTTCTACATCGGCGGTGAACTCGCGCAGTCGCGCCTGGGCCTGCCCAAGTCGCTGACCGGCGTGTTCCAGGGCCTCCTGCTGTTCACGCTGCTGGCCTGCGACACGCTGATCGCGTACCGCTTGCGCTTTGCCCGGAGGGCTGCGTGATGGATGCCTACGCACTCTTGCTGGCCGCCACGCTGAATGCGGGCACCGTGCTCGCGCTCGCGGCGCTGGGCCTGCTCATCAACGAGAAGGCCGGCATCATCAACCTGGGCGCCGAGGGCATGATGCTGTGTGCCGCCATCGCCGGCTTCGCAGCCGCCGTGCACAGCGGCAGCACCTGGGTGGGCTTTGCGGCCGGCATGGCGGCCGGCGCGGCCATGGCGGCGGCCTTCGGCGTGCTCGTGATCTGGTTCAACACCAACCAGTACGCGACCGGCCTGGCGCTGAGCCTGTTCGGCAGCGGCTTCTCGGCCTTCGTGGGCGTGGCCTATGTGCAGGAGAAGCTGCCGCCTTCGCCGCAATACGCGATCCCGGTGCTGGCCGACATCCCGTGGTTCGGGCCGGCGCTGTTCCGCCACCACCCCATGGTCTACATCGCCGTGCTGTTCACGTTCGCGCTGATCTGGTTCCTGATGCGCACGCGCGCGGGGCTGGTGCTGCGCTCGGTCGGCGAGTCGCCCGAGTCGTCGCACGCGCTGGGCTACCCGGTGCGGCGCATCCGCTTCCTGGCGGTGCTGGCCGGCGGTGCGCTGTGCGGCTTGGCCGGCAGCTACCTGTCGGTGGTCTACACGCCGCTGTGGGTCGAGGGCATGGTGGCCGGCAACGGCTGGATCGCGCTGGCGCTGACGACGTTCGCCACCTGGCGGCCCGCGCGCGTTCTGCTGGGCGCCTACCTGTTCGGCGGCGTGGGCCAGCTCGGCTTCTTCCTGCAGAGCCAGGGCGTGCAGGTGCCCAGCCAGTTCCTGTCGATGCTGCAGTACATCGCGCCCGTGGTGGTGCTGGCCATCATCTCGCGCAACCCCGCGTGGATCCGGGCCAACATGCCCAACTCCATCGGGAAACCGTTCTACCCCGGCTCATAATCGGGCCGCTTTTTTTCGTTGACACCTCCGGAGAATCCATGACCGACCAGAACAAACGTTCGATGCTGCGCGTGGTTGCGCTCAGCGCGATGGCCGCCGCGGCGCTGGCCGCCTGCGGCAAGAAGGAAGAGCCGGCGCCCGCCCCGGCACCTGCCGCCGCCGCACCGGCGCCTGCCAAGGCCGAGCCGCTCAAGATCGCGTTCGCCTACGTCGGCCCGGTCGGCGACGGCGGCTGGACGTTCGCGCACGACAACGCGCGCAAGGCGCTGGAGAAGGAATACGGCGACAAGATCGTCACGAGCTTCGTCGAGAAGGTGCCCGAGTCGGCCGACGCCGAGCGCGTGTTCCGCGACCTCGTGGGCCAGGGCAACAAGCTGATCTTCGGCACCACCTTCGGCTACATGGAGCCCATGCTCAAGGTGGCGCCGGATGCGGCCGACGTGAAGTTCGAACACGCCACCGGCTACAAGACCGCGCCCAACCTGCGCACCTACGACAGCCGCACCTACGAAGGCGCCTACATGGCCGGCGTGATCGCCGGAGCCATGACCAAGAGCAACACGCTGGGCGTGGTGGCCTCCATTCCAATTCCCGAAGTGGTGCGCAACATCAACAGCTTCACGCTGGGCGCGCAGTCGGTGAACCCCAAGATCACGACCAAGGTGGTCTGGGTCAACGAGTGGTTCAACCCGCCCAAGGAAACCGAGGCCGCCACCGCGCTGATCAACGGCGGCGCCGACGTGCTGATGCAGAACACCGACTCGGCCGCCGTGCTCAAGACCGCGCAGGACAAGGGCAAGCGCGCCTTCGGCTGGGATTCGGACATGACGGCCTACGGTCCGCAGGCCCACCTGGGCTCGGCCATCATCAACTGGGCGCCGTACTACATCAAGGCCACCAAGGACGCGCTGGAAGGCACCTGGTCCACGGGCGCCGTCTGGTGGGGCGTGAAGGAAGGCGCAATCGACATGGTCTCCATCGCCGCCGACGTGCCGGCCGAGACCAAGGCCAAGATCGACACCATCAAGGCGGGCCTGAAGGACGGCAGCTTCGCGATCTGGAAGGGCCCGATCGTCGACAACGCCGGCAAGGAAGTCGTGGCCGCGGGTGCCGTGGCCGACGACCAGTTCCTGTCGGGCGTGAAGTTCTACGTCAAGGGCGTGGAAGGCAAGGTGCCGGGCGACAAGTAAGCCGGGCATGCACATCGGACGGCCGCCTTCGGGCGGCCGTTTTTGTTCAACGCTGCGGTGCGAGCCGGTCGATCAGCACGGCGCTGGCCGCGTTGAGCCCGACCACCTCCACCGTGCAGCCATGGTGGCGCAGCCGCTGCACCACCTTGTCGAGTGCGGCCACGGCCGTCACGTCCCAGAAGTGGGCGCGCGTGACATCGATGCGCACGGCGCGGCGCTCGGCGCCCAGCACGTCGAAGGCTTCGACAAAGGCGTCGGCCGAGGCGAAGAACACCTGGCCGGTCACGGTCCAGTGGCGCAGGCCGGCGGCGGCGTCGTCCTCGGTGCGGACGTCCAGCATGTGCGCCACCTTGGAGGCAAAGAACACGCCGCTCATGACCACGCCCACCGCCACGCCGGCCGCCAGGTTGTGCGTGGCCAGCGTCACGGCCACCGTGGCCAGCATCACGGCGCTGGACAGGCGCGGGTGCCGCACCAGCGTGCGCAGCGAGCCCCAGTCGAAAGTGGCGGCCGACACCATCACCATGATGGCCACCAGCGCAATCACCGGCACCTGCGCGACCCAGGGCTTGAGCAGCACCATGAGGACCAGCAGGAACAGGCCCGCGAACAGCGTGGACAGCCGGCCGCGGCCGCCGTACTTCACGTTGCTGACGGTCTGGCCGATCATGCCGCAGCCGGCGATGCCGCCGAACAGGCTGGCGGCGATGTTGGCGAGCCCCAAGCCCGTGCACTCGCGGTTCTTGCTGCTGGGTGTGTCGGTCATCTCGTCGACGACGCTGGCGGTCATCATGGATTCGAGCAGGCCGACCATGGCGATGGCCAGTGCGGGCAGGGCGATCAGGCGCAGCGTCTCCAGCGTGAGTGGCACGCCGGGCCAGCCGAACTGGGGCAGCGTGTCCGGCAGCTTGCCGAGGTCGGCCACAGTGGCCAGCGGCAGGGCCAGCGCGAGCGAGAGGCCGGTCAGCACCAGGATGCAGATCAGCGGCGAGGGCAGCACCGTGAACAGCCTGAACGGCAGGCGCGGCAGCCCGTAGATCAGCGCCAGGCCCAGCGCCAGCATGGCCCAGGTGGCGGTGTTGGCGCCCTGCAGGTGCGGCAGCTGCGCCGAGAAGATCAGCACCGCCAAGGCGTTGACGAAGCCGGTGCGCACCGAGCTGGAAACGAAGCGCATCAGCACGCCCAGGCGCAGCAGGCCGAAGGCGATCTGCACGGTGCCGGCCAGCACACCCGCGGCCAGCAGGTAGGGCAGGCCGTGCGATTGCACCAGCGGCGCGGCAACCAGCGCCACCGAGCCCGCGGCGGCCGAGACCATCGCCGGACGCCCACCCGTGAACGCGATCACGATGCTGATGACGAAGGAGGCGAACAGGCCCACAGCGGGATCGACACCGGCCACGAACGAGAACGCGATGACCTCGGGAATCAGCGCGAAGGTGGCAACGGCGCCGGCCAGCAGTTCGCGTGGAACGCTGGGGCACCACTCGGCGCGCAAGCGGGAGAGCGACATGGGGGAGGCTGGAGGCGAAAAGGGCGCGATGTTAGGACAGTGGCGTGCTTTACGCCTTAGAGTTGCGCCATGACATCCCACGCCCCGAATTTCTCCGCCATCCCTGCCGAGCGCCTGCCCGAACTGCTGCGCGGCATGCCCAAGGCCGAGCTGCACATGCACATCGAAGGTTCGCTGGAGCCCGAGCTGATCTTCGCGCTGGCGCAGCGCAACGGCGTGGCCATCCCTTACGCCAGCGTCGATGAACTGCGCAAGGCCTACGCCTTCACCAACCTGCAGAGCTTCCTGGACATCTACTACGCGGGCGCCTCGGTGCTGCTCCAGGAGCAGGATTTCTACGACATGGCCTGGGCCTACCTGCAGCGGGCAGCCGCCGACAACGTGATCCGCACCGAGATGTTCTTCGACCCGCAGACGCACACGGCGCGCGGCGTGGTGATGGAGACCGTGGTGAACGGCCTGCACCGTGCCTGCGTCGACGCGCAGGCGCAGCTGGGCGTGAGCGCGGACCTGATCCTGTGCTTCCTGCGCCACCTGAGCGAAGAGGACGCCTTCGAGACGCTGGAACAGGCGCTGCCGTACCGCGACAAATTCATCGGCATCGGTCTGGATTCCAGCGAGGTCGGCCACCCGCCCGAGAAGTTCGCGCGCGTGTTCGCGCGTTGCCGCGAACTGGGCTTGCACCTGGTCGCCCACGCGGGCGAGGAGGGGCCGCCGGCCTATGTCTGGACGGCGCTGGACCTGCTCAAGGTCGAACGCATCGACCACGGCGTGCAGAGCACCAAGGACCCGGCACTGATGCGTCGCCTGGCGGCCGACCGCATCCCGCTGACCGTGTGCCCTCTGTCCAACCTCAAGCTCTGCGTGTTCCCCGATCTGGCGCAGCACAACCTGGGTGCGCTGCTGGATGCAGGCCTGGTGGCCACGGTGAACTCCGACGACCCGGCCTACTTCGGCGGCTACATGAACGAGAACTTCCTGCAGACCTTCGCGGCCACCGGGCTCACGGCGCAGCAGGCCTTCCAATTGGCGGACAACAGCTTCGTGGCGACCTTTGCCGGTGCCGCGCAGAAGCAGGCCTGGCGCGACCGGCTGCAAGCCCATTTCGCCGCGTTCTGAGCGGCCGGTGGCATTGCTGATCGATCCCCAGTCCATCGCGCCTCATCTCTCCGCGGCCACCTACGCGCGTGGCCTGCAGGTCTACCTGAACCAGGGTGTGCTCGAGCACCAGTTGCATGCCGAGAGCGCGCAGCTGTGGCGCGTGGACGGGGTGGTGCGCGGCAGCGAACGCGAGCCCTACGAGACCAGCCTCGCGATGGAGCTGGACACGCAAGGCCGCGTCGTGGGCTTCGACGCCAGCTGCTCGTGCCCCGTCGGCACGGACTGCAAGCATGCGGTGGCGCTGGCGCTCAAGGCCGTCTATGCCGCGGGCGCCGTGCGCCGCTCTGCCACGCCCGACAGCGTGTTTGCGCGTCCTGCTGCCCCGCCGGCGCCCGCCGTGCCGCGTGCGGCGGCGACGATGGACGCCTGGCTGGACCTGTTCGACGCGGAGCCCCAGGGCACATCCGCACGCGTGGTGGCCGGCAACCCCGATGTGCCGCTGTACCTGCTCTCCGCCGTGCCACGGGCCGCGCATGGGCGCGAGCCGCCACGCCTGCAACTGGCCTGGCAGATTTCGCGCGCGCTCAAGCGGGGCGGTTGGGCCAAGCCCAAGGTGCCCGGCCATGACGCCTTCCTACGCGTTCCCGCGCTGGCCGGTGCCGAGCCCAACGACGACCGCGAGTGCGTGCGCCTGATCCAGTCGCTGGGCACGCAGCGCTACGGCTACGGGCCCACGTACAGCGGCATCGTCGATGGCACGGTCGGCAGCCTGGCCGTGCAGGCCGCCGCGCGCACCGGGCGGCTGTTCGCGGCGGTCGAATCCGGCGAGATGGGCGAGTCCCCGCTGCGCTGGGGACCGCCGCGCCAGCTGCTGTGGCAATGGCACGAAACGAAGCAGCCGCGCGAGGCCGAGAGCCTGTGGGTGCTGCGCGCGGGCGTGCCGGAGCAGGGTGCCGACCCGCAGGCGCCCGGGGACCGGCCTGCGCCGCGCACGGCCGTGTACGGCGCCCAGGTGCCGCTGTACCTGGACCTCGAGAACCGCGCTTGCGGCCCGGTGGAGTCTCCCGGCCTGGACGCGGCTCAGCTGCGCCTGCTGCTGGCCGCGCCACCGCTGCCGCAATCGGCCTTCGGCGAAGAGCACAGCCGCCTGCTCGAACGCCTGGCCGGCCTGCCGCTGCCGCCCGTGGTGGCGCCGCCCGCGCGCTGGCCGCAGGTGCCGCCCGTGCCCTGCCTGCGGCTGGCGCGCGTGCCGGCCGCCGAACGTGCGCAGCGCGGCCTGCTGCGCGCCACGCTGGACTTCGACTACGCCGGCCTGCGCGGCCACTGGTTCGTGCCGCAGGCCCAGGTGCTCGTCGCGCACGCCGGCCGCCGCGTGGTGTTGACCCGCGATGTGGCGGCCGAGCGCGGGGCCGAGGCGCGCCTGCAGGCCCTGGGCCTGGTGGGCGACGCGGTATCGCGCTTCCACCTGCCGGCCGCCAGCATGGTCTGGCTGGACTGGGCGATGGACGATTGGGCGCCGCTGCGCGCCGCGGGCTTCGACGTGCAGGCCGATGCGGACCTGGCCGGCTTCGTGCAGCAGGCCGACGCGCTGCTGGTGCAGGTGGCGTCGCGGCCGGCCGGCCACGACGACGCCGTGCTCGAGGACGCCCTGCGGGCCGGCACCGAGGTGGCCTGGTTCGACCTCTCGCTGGGCATCGCCATCGACGGTGCGCGCCACAACGTGCTGCCCTGGTTGCCGGCGCTGCTGCGGCAGGTGCGCCACACGCCAGACGGCCCGCAGATGCCGCCCTGGCTGTGGCGCGAGCAGCTCGATGGCCGCTGGCTGCGCCTGCCCTCGGCGCCGCTGCAGCCCTGGCTGCAGGCGCTGATCGACCTCGTGGGCGAGCGCCCCGAACGCGATCTGGAGGCGGATGCGCTGCGGCTGTCGCGCCTGGAGGCCCTGCGCATGGGCGTGCTGCTGGGCGAGGGCGCGGTCTGGGATGGCGCCGAAAGCCTGCGCCAGCTGCTGCGCGAACTTGTCAGCGGCGCGCCGCCGGCCGTGGCGCCGCCCGCGGGCCTGAACGCGCAGCTGCGGCCCTACCAGCAGCAGGGCCTGAACTGGCTGCAGTTCCTGCGCCGGGCCGGCCTCTCCGGCCTGCTGGCCGACGACATGGGCCTGGGCAAGACGCTGCAGACCCTGGCCCATCTGCTGCGCGAGCACGAGGACGGCCGGCTGGACCGGCCCAGCCTGGTGCTGGCGCCCGTCAGCGTGCTGGGCAACTGGCGCCGCGAGGCCGAGCGCTTCGCGCCTGCATTGCGCACGCGCGTGTGGCATGGCGCCGACCGGCACAAGGCCGATTTTTCCGGCTGCGACCTCGTGGTCGCGCCGTACTCGCTGCTGCAGCGCGACCGCGAACGCTGGCTGGGCCAGCGCTGGCACCTGGTGGTGCTGGACGAGGCCCAGCACATCAAGAACGCCAGCACCCAGGCCGCGCAGGTGGCGGCCTCGCTGCAGGCGCGCCAGCGCCTGTGCCTCTCCGGCACGCCGATGGAGAACCACCTGGGCGAACTCTGGAGCCTGTTCCACTTCCTGATGCCGGGCTTCCTGGGCAGCCAGGCGCGCTTTCGCGAGGTGTTCCGCCAGCCCATCGAGAAGCATGCGGACACGCAGCAGCTGGCGTTGCTGCGCCGGCGCATCACGCCCTTCATGCTGCACCGGACCAAGGCCGCCGTGGCCACCGAACTGCCCGCGCGCAGCGAGAGCATCTCGCCCGTGACGCTGGAAGGTGCCCAGGCCGACCTGTACGAGACCATCCGGCTGGCGACCGAGAAATCCGTGCGCGCGGCGCTGGCGGACAAGGGCCTGGCGCGTTCGCAGATCCAGGTGCTGGACGCGCTGCTCAAGCTGCGCCAGGTCTGCTGCGATCCGCGGCTGGTCAAGGCCACGCCGGGGGTGACCCGGGCGGCCGGCTCGGCCAAGCTCGACCTGCTCATGGAGATGCTGCCCGAGCTGCTGGACGAAGGTCGGCGCGTGCTGCTGTTCTCGCAGTTCACGGGCATGCTGGCGCTGATCGAGGCCGCGCTGCGCGAGCGCAAGATCCCGTTCGCCACGCTGACCGGCCAGACCCAGCAGCGCGACGCGGTGATCGAGCGCTTCACGAGCGGCGCCGTCCCGTTGTTCCTGATCAGCCTGAAGGCCGGCGGCACCGGCCTGAACCTGCCCCAGGCCGACACCGTGATCCACTACGACCCCTGGTGGAACCCGGCCGTCGAGGAGCAGGCCACGGCGCGCGCGCACCGCATCGGCCAGCAGCGCCAGGTGATGGTCTACAAGCTGGTGGCCGAGGGCACCATCGAGGAGCGCATCCTGGCACTTCAGGCGCGCAAGGCGGCGCTGGCGCAGGGCCTGCTGCACGGCGCGGCCCAGCGGGATGCGCCGCTGTTCAGCGAGGACGATGTGGCCGAGCTGCTGCGGCCGATCGGTTGAGTGGGCCTCACGGCAGCGTCCGATAAAAGTAGTGCGTGGCGCACAGGCCGCCCTGCGGCCACAGCGCGTAGCCCGGGATCACGCCGCAGGACTGCCAGCCGAGCCGGCGGTACAGCCGCTCGGCATCGGAGCCGTCCACCGTGTCGAGCACCAGCAGCGTCTTCCCGCAGTCCAGAGCCACGGCTTCGGCCGCGCGCATGAGGGCCTCGCCCATGCCGAGCCGGCGTGCGCGCCGGTGCACCAGCATCTTGGCCAGGTCGGCGCGGTGCGGCTGGTTCTCGGGCTGGGCCAGCACCAGTTGCACGGTGCCGGCGATGCCCTGCGCATCCTCGGCCACGAGCAGCGCGCGTTCGCCGCGCGCCACGCCTTCGGCCACGCTGCGCCAGAACGCGTGGGCGCGCTCCGGCGCCAGCGGATGCATGAAGCTGACGGAGGCACCGCCCTCGACGCAGTCGATCAACAGATCGGCCAGTGCGTGGCGCTGGTCGGCGTCGATCTGCTGCAGGCGGTGGATCTGGAATGCAGGGGGGGTCATCTCATCTCCCGGCCGATGCCGTACCCTCGCTGACGAGGACCACGGCATAGCGCGCCGGCCGGCGCGTGGGGTTGCTGTAGACGATGGGGCGGTCCAGCGCATGGGCCAGGCAGTCGCCGGTGGCGAGGTCGTGCACGGTATCGCCCAGGCGGATCTGCATGCGGCCTTCGAGCACCCAGATCTGCTGGTGCACGCGCGGGCTGCGCGCGCCCGTCTCGTAGGCCACCTGCGCGCCGGCCGGGAATTCGACCTCGACGATGCGGATGGGCGATGAGGCGCCGGCCGGGGAGACGTTGCGGCGCACATAGCCGGTGGCCGGGTCGCGCCAGAGTGGCTGCTCTGCACGGCGTGCGACGGGTTCCGCTGGTGCGTTGGGCGCTGCATCGAACAGCGCCGCCAGCGGCACGCCCAGGCCCGAGGCCAGGCGCTCCAGCACCACGGCCGTGGGGCTGCTCTCGCCACGCTCGATCAGCGAGATCATGGAGCGGCTCACGCCGCAGTGGCTGGCGAGCGCGTCCAGCGACAGGCCGCGCGCAGCGCGCAGCTGGCGCACCTGGGCGGCGATGCGCGCGTTCAGCGGTGCATGGGATTCTTCCGTCATGGTGGATGGATATTCCATGATGTTGGATGGTCTGGCAAGTGCCTTTTGTCCGCCGGCTCCGCTGCGCAGCTTGCGCCAGGAGTCCTTCGCGCGGACCTTGTCGCCATGGACGGTGAACAAGTTGCAGCCATCGACCTCCCCGTGTTGGCCGTCGCTGGCGCGGGTGCCGACGAAGGTCCCTTCGGACACGCCTCGGACGTCCTGGCACTGCACTCGGGCGTGGTCGGGCAGAGCCTGCAAGAGCAGGGTGCGCTGATCGCGCTGCCGCTGAGCTTGGTGCGCGATTCAGGGGACGTGGGCCTGGTGTGGCGAGGGCTGTCGCCTGGCCCGGTGGTCGAGGGGGGGCTGCAGGCCGTGGCCGGCGCCTGCCAGGACGGCGCGTAGGGGGCGACCAGGGGTGAACCGGGCGCGCCCATCGCCGGCGCTTGCGTGCGGGAGGCGGGCGCCGCGCATGGTGGACAATAAGCGCCCCTTTCCGAGTCCCTTTCGGACATCCCATGAAGAGCGTCACTTCTAAAATACGCAGCAGCGGCTCCGGCCGCGCTTTCATTTCTGCCGACCGCTGCACGGCACAACCCCTTTCTCCCGCGCTGTCGCGCCGGCACCTGCTGGCCACCATGGCCACCGTGTGCCTGCCAGGTCTCGCGGCGGCGCGCGAGCCGCTCAAGATCGGCTTCGTCTACGTGGCGCCGCTCACCGATGCCGGCTGGGTGCGCCAGCACGAGGAGGGCCGCAAGGCAGTGCAGGCCGCGCTGGGCGGCCAGGTGCAGACGCGCTACGTCGAGAACGTGGCCGAAGGTCCGGATGCCGAGCGCGTGATCCGCGAGCTCGCGCAGCAAGGCTGCGGCCTGGTCTTCACGCCGAGCTTCGGCTACATGGAGCCCACGCTGCGCGTGGCGCGCGACTTTCCCGAGGTGCGCTTCGAGTCCATCACGGGCTACAAGACGGCGCCCAACGTGGCCACGGCCAATGCGCGCTATTACGAAGGCCGCTACCTGGCCGGCGTGGCGGCCGGACGCATGACCAGGACCGGCACGGCCGGCTACGTGGCCGGCTTTCCGATTCCCGAAGTGCTGCAGGGCATCAACGCGTTCACGCTGGGCCTGCGCTCGGTGGCGCCGCAGGCGGGCGTCAAGCTGGTGTGGCTGCAGGCCTGGTTCGATCCGCCGCGCGAGCGCGATGCGGCCATGACGCTGATGAACCAGGACGCCGACGTGATGGCCTTCCACACCGGCTCGGGCGCTGTCATG
This sequence comes from Pseudorhodoferax sp. Leaf274, assembly GCF_001422445.1. Taxonomy (GTDB): domain Bacteria; phylum Pseudomonadota; class Gammaproteobacteria; order Burkholderiales; family Burkholderiaceae_C; genus Pseudorhodoferax. The sequence continues at coordinate 156,168 of NZ_LMNA01000005.1, read as the reverse complement.
ACGGCCGCGCAGGAACGCGGCAAGTTCGCCATCGCCTACCACTCGGACATGCGCAAGCTCGGCCCCGATGCGCAGCTGGTGTCGGTGCGCCACGAGTGGGGCGACTACTACACGCGGCGCGCGCGCGCCGTGCTGGATGGCAGCTGGAAGAGCGGCAGCGTCTGGGGCGGCGTGCGCGAGGGCATGATCCGCGTGGGCGACTTCGGCTCGCGCGTGCCCAAGCCCGTGCAGGACGAGGTCCAGGCGCGCCAGCAGGACATCGCTGCCGGGCGCTTGCATCCCTTCCACGCCGCCAAGGCGCTGCGCGACAACGGTGGCCGGGTGGTGCTGGAGGCCGGCCGCACGCTGGCCGATCCGCAGATCCTGGCGATGGACTGGCTTGCCGAGGGCGTGGCCGGCGGCCTGCCCCGCTGAAACCGGTGGCCAGGGCGGCCCCTACAATCGCCGCCCGTTTCAGAAAGAGCCTTCACCCATGACGATCAAGAGCGACAAGTGGATCCGCCGCATGGCCGAGCAGCACGGCATGATCGAGCCGTTCGCGCCTGGCCAGGTCCGCGAGCGCGAAGGCCACAAGATCATCAGCTACGGCACCAGCAGCTACGGCTACGACATCCGCTGCGCGCCGGAATTCAAGGTGTTCACGAACATCCACAGCACCGTGGTCGACCCCAAGCACTTCGACGAGAAGAGCTTCGTGGATTTCCACGGCGACAGCTGCATCATCCCGCCCAACAGCTTTGCGCTGGCGCGCACGGTGGAGTACTTCCGCATCCCGCGCAACGTGCTGACCATCTGCCTGGGCAAGAGCACCTATGCGCGCTGCGGCATCATCGTCAACGTCACGCCGTTCGAGCCCGAATGGGAAGGCTATGTGACGCTGGAGTTCTCCAACACCACGCCGCTGCCGGCCAAGATCTACGCGGGCGAGGGCTGCGCCCAGGTGCTGTTCTTCGAGAGCGACGAGGTCTGCGAGGTCAGCTACAAGGACCGCGGCGGCAAGTACCAGGGCCAGGTCGGCGTGACGCTGCCCAAGGCGTGATGCTTCAGGCGGGCGGCGCCGCGTCGAGCGCCTCCAGCGCGGCCAGTGCGGTGGCCAGGTCTTGCCGGGCGCGGGCGCGCGTCTCGTCGGTCAGCCGGTTCGGGTCGAGCGTGAGCTGCAGGCCGGCGTAGTTCTGGTGGATGCCGGCGTGCTGGCCGGGCTCGTCGGGATGGATGCCCTGCAGCGCGAAGCAGCGCACATCGCGCGAGACGCCCTTGGCGGCCAGCGGCTCGCGTTCCTCTGCCTCGAACTCGCCCTTGACCAGCGCATAGGTCTCGTACGACATCACCACGCCGTCGGGCGTGCCGTTCTGCTCCAGCCGTGCGGCGATGTTGACCTCGCTGCCGATCACCGTGTAGTCCATGCGCTGCTCGCTGCCGAAGTTGCCGACATGGCAGAACCCTGTGTTGATGCCGATGCGCACCTGGAACGGCTGGCGGTAGCCCTTGTCGCGCCAGACCGCCTGCAGCTCGCGCATGCGGCGCTGCATGGCCACCGCCATGCGCACGCACTGGCGCGCGTCTTCCTCCACGCCGCGGGTCTCCGGATCGCCGAAGAAGATCACGATGGCGTCGCCGATGAACTTGTCGATGGTCGCGCCGTGGTCGAGCGCGATCTTCGACATCTCCGAGAAGTAGTTGTTCAGGAAGTAGGTGAGGTCCTCGGGCTGCATGCGCTCGGCATTGCGCGTGAAGTCCTTGATGTCGGAGAAGAAGATCGTGAGCTTCTTGCGAACGGCCGAGATCGACACATCCTTCGCGCCCTCGAAGATCGACTTGTAGATCTGCGGCGAAAGGTAGCGCGACAGCTTTTCCGACAGCGAGCGCAACATGCGTGTGCGCGTGGACAGGGCGATGTGGTTGTGCACGCGCGCCAACAGGATGGGCGGGCTCAGTGGCTTGGTGATGTAGTCGACCGCGCCGAGTTCGAAACCCTTCTCCTCGGAGTGCTCGTCCGTCATGGCGGTCAGGAAGATCACCGGGATGTGCGACAGCGCGGGATCGGCCTTCAGCCGGCGGCAGACCTCGTAGCCGTCGATCTCCGGCATCATGATGTCGAGCAGGATCAGGTCGGGCGGTGCATTGGCCGCCGTGACCAGCGCCTTGGCACCGTGGTTCACGACCTTGACGCGGCAGGTGTCGCGCAGCAGCGCCGCCATCAGCGTGAGGTTGTCCGCCGTGTCGTCGACCACGAGGACGGTGGGTTTGTCGGCCGGGGTCAGGTCCATCGGCAGGCTTCCTTCGATGTGCGGCGGCGCCGGGAGCCGGCCAGGGCCGGCGTTCGCGGGGCATCGTACATGCGGAAACATTGGCGCCGGGCGGGGCGCGCCCGGCCGCCGGACGAGCGGTACCATCGCGCCAACACAAGGCAGGAGAGGCCCATGCGCTGGGAAGGAAATCGGGAATCCGAGAACGTCGAAGACCGGCGCGGGCAGGGGGGCGGCGGTGGCGGTCCCGTGTTCGGCGGCCGCAGCATCGGCATCGGCACCATCGTCATCGCGCTGGTGGGCGGCTGGGTGCTGGGCGTCAATCCGCTGACCCTGCTGGGCATGCTCAGCGGGGGCGGGCCGGTGGTCGAGCAGCAGCAGGCGCCCGCCCAGCGCCCGCCGGCGGACGACCAGATGGCCAAGTTCGTCTCCACCGTGCTGGCCGACACCGAGGACGTCTGGCGCAAGCTGTTCAGCGAGGCCGGCGGCCAGTACAGCGACCCCAAGCTGGTGTTGTTCCGCGGCGCCACGCGCACGGCCTGCGGCCAGGGCCAGGCGGCGATGGGGCCGTTCTACTGCCCGGCCGACCAGAAGGTCTACATCGACCTGGGCTTCTACGAGACGCTGAAGAACCGCCTGGGCGCGCCCGGCGAGTTCGCCCAGGCCTATGTGATCGCGCACGAGGTGGGGCACCACGTGCAGAACCTGCTGGGCATCAGCGGCAAGATGGACGAGATGCGCCAGCGCATGGGCCAGGCGCAGTACAACGCCATGAGCGTCAAGCTGGAGCTGCAGGCCGACTGTTTCGCTGGCGTCTGGGCCAACCGGGCGCAGGACGCCCGGCAGATCCTGGAGAACGGCGACATCGAATCGGCCATGAACGCCGCAGCCAAGATCGGCGACGACGCCTTGCAGCGCGGCAGCGGGGGCGCCGTGGTGCCCGAAAGCTTCACGCACGGCAGCAGCGCGCAGCGCCAGCGCTGGTTCTCCAACGGCCTCAAGACCGGCAGCGTCAAGGCCTGCGACACCTTCTCGGCCAGCGCCCTTTGAGCGCCGGGCTATAATCCGCGGGCTTTGCTTCCTGCAAGGCGCACGTTGGCCGTCAGTTCCGTCGGCCAACGCAAGTGAAAACCGCCGGAACCTGCCCTTGCGCCAGATGGACCACCCGATGGACCAGCGGCGCCAAGGACCTCGGGTCTCTCGGCACATCCTGGAAATTCCATGATTGCAGCATCCATCAAGGCCGAGGTCGTCCAGGCCAACGCCCGCGCCGCCAACGACACTGGCAGCCCCGAAGTTCAAGTCGCGCTGCTGACCGCACGCATCAACGAACTCACCCCCCACTTCAAGACGCACGCCAAGGACCACCACGGTCGCCGCGGCCTGCTGCGCATGGTGAGCCGCCGTCGCAAGCTGCTGGACTACCTGAACGCCAAGGACCACGACCGCTACGCGGCCCTGATCGCCAAGCTCGGCCTGCGCAAGTAATTCGCAGGGCCTGAAGGTTCGAGCGCCTGAGTTGGTTCGCTGGCTCAGGCGCTTTGCACTTCAAAACCCGACCACCTACCGACAGATGCCGCGCGCAAGGTACGCGCTGTGTCATTCCACAAGCGGCCCGCGCCGCGGTTTCTTGTGGAATGGCATCGTCCCTTCGCAGGCGCTGTCTCCATCCCGGCCCGGCACGACGCCGCGCTGAAACCAAGAGGAGTACCGCATGACGATGTTCAATAAAGTCACCAAGACCTTCCAGTGGGGCAACCACACCGTCCGCATGGAGACCGGCGAGGTCGCACGCCAGTCCACCGGCGCCGTGCTGCTGGACATGGACGGCACCGTGGTGCTGGCCACGGTCGTTGGCAAGACCACCGGCAAGCCCGGCCAGGACTTCTTCCCGCTGACCGTCGACTACCTGGAAAAGGGCTACGCCGCCGGCAAGATCCCGGGCAGCTTCTTCAAGCGCGAAGGCCGCCCCAGCGAGTACGAGACGCTGACCAGCCGCCTGATCGACCGCCCGATCCGCCCGCTGTTTCCCGAAGGCTTCTTCAACGAAGTGCATGTGGTCATCCATACGCTGTCGCTGAACCCCGAGGTCGATGCCGACATCGCCGCCATGGTCGCCGTCAGCGCAGCGCTGTCGGTCAGCGGCATCCCGTTCGCCGGCCCCATCGGCGCGGCCCGCGTGGGCTATGTCAACGGCCAGTACGTGTTGAACCCGGGCCAGACCGCGCGCAAGGATTCCGTGCTGGACCTGGTGGTCGCCGGCACCGAAGCTGCCGTGCTGATGGTCGAGTCCGAAGCCCAGCAACTGAGCGAGGAAGTCATGCTCGGCGGCGTGGTGTTCGGCCATGAGCAGGCCCGCATCGCCATCGAGGCCATCCACGAGCTCGTGCGCGACGCCGGCAAGCCGGTCTGGAACTGGCAGGCCCCCGCGCGCGACGAAGCGCTGATCGCCAAGGTCACCGCCGCCGCCGAAGAGAAGCTGCGCGCCGCCTACCAGCTGCGCAACAAACAGGCCCGCACCGAAGCCACCCGCGCCGCCTATGCCGACGTGCTGGCCGCGCTGAAGGCCGACGGCACCGAGTTCGACAGCGTCAAGGTCGAAGGCCTGCTGTTCGACATCGAAGCGCGCATCGTGCGCGGCCAGATCCTGGCCGGCGAGCCGCGCATCGACGGCCGCGACACGCGCACCGTGCGCCCCATCGAGATCCGCAACAGCGTGCTGCCGCGCACCCACGGCTCGGCGCTGTTCACGCGCGGCGAGACGCAGGCACTGGTGGTCACCACGCTGGGCACCGAGCGCGACGCGCAGCGCATCGACGCACTGTCGGGCGACTACGAAGACCGCTTCATGCTGCACTACAACATGCCTCCGTTCGCCACCGGCGAAACGGGTCGTGTGGGTAGCCCGAAGCGCCGCGAGATCGGCCATGGCCGCCTGGCCAAGCGCGCCCTGGTGGCGGTGCTGCCGACCAAGGAAGACTTCCCGTACACCGTGCGCGTGGTCAGCGAGATCACCGAGTCCAACGGCTCCTCGTCGATGGCTTCGGTCTGCGGCGGCTGCCTGTCGATGATGGACGCCGGCGTGCCGCTGAAGGCGCACGTGGCCGGCATCGCCATGGGCCTGATCAAGGACGGCAACCGTTTCGCGGTGCTGACCGACATCCTGGGCGATGAAGATCACCTGGGCGACATGGACTTCAAGGTGGCCGGCACGACCAATGGCGTGACCGCGCTGCAGATGGACATCAAGATCCAGGGCATCACCAAGGAAATCATGCAGGTCGCGCTGGCCCAGGCCAAGGAAGCCCGCATGCACATCCTGGGCAAGATGCAGGAAGCCATGGGCACGGCCAAGACCGAGATTTCCAGCTTCGCGCCGCGCCTGTTCACGATGAAGATCAACCCCGAGAAGATCCGCGACGTGATCGGCAAGGGTGGCTCGGTGATCCGCGCGCTGACCGAAGAGACCGGCACGCAGATCAACATCGACGAAGACGGCACCATCACCATCGCGTCCAGCGATCCGGCCAAGGCCGAGGAAGCCAAGCGCCGCATCGAGCAGATCACGGCCGAGGTCGAGATCGGCAAGGTCTATGAAGGCCCGGTCACCAAGATCCTGGACTTCGGCGCGCTGGTCAACCTGCTGCCCGGCAAGGACGGCCTGCTGCACATCAGCCAGATCGCGCACGAGCGCGTCGAGAAGGTCACGGACTACCTGACCGAAGGCCAGATCGTGAAGGTCAAGGTGCTCGAGACCGACGAGAAGGGCCGCATCAAGCTGTCGCTGAAGGCGCTGCTGGACCGCTCGGCACCGCAGGCGCACGCGCCCGCACCGGTGTCCGCGCCGGTCGATGCCGCACCCGGCCAGCCCGAGTAAGCCTGCGTTGCGACGTGCCGCGTCCGCTTGACGCGGCGCACCGCACCGGCCGCGGTGACGCCGGGCTGGTGCCTTGTACTTTCGAGGACTCGCGATGAAAGCGATTGAGATCACGACCCCTGGCGCCCCCGAGGTGCTGCAGTTGGCCGAGCGTCCGGACCCGGTGGCGGGTGCCGGCGAGGTGTTGCTGCGCGTGCGTGCCAGCGGCGTGAACCGGCCCGACGTGCTGCAGCGCACCGGCAACTACCCGGTGCCGCCGGGTGCGTCCGACATTCCCGGCCTGGAAGTGGCGGGCGTCATCGAGGCCGGCGACGCCGACGAACTGCGCACCGCGGGCCTGAACATCGGCGACCGCGTCTGCGCGCTCGTGGCCGGCGGCGGCTATGCCGAACTGTGCGTGGCGCCGATCGCGCAGTGCCTGCCGGTGCCGGCGGGCCTCAGCGACGAGGAGGGCGCCAGCCTGCCGGAGACCTTCTTCACGGTCTGGAGCAACGTGTTCGACCGTGCGCGCCTGCAGGCCGGCGAGACCCTGTTGGTACAGGGCGGCACCAGCGGCATCGGCGTCACCGCCATCCAGCTGGGCAAGGCGCTGGGTGCGCGCGTGATCGTGACGGCCGGCAGCGACGAGAAGTGCGCCGCCTGCCTGGCGCTGGGCGCCGACCATGCGATCAACTACAAGACCGCCGATTTCGCCGAGCAAGCGCGCAAGCTGACCGACGGCAAGGGGGTCGACGTGATCCTGGACATGGTGGCCGGTGCCTATGTGGCGCGCGAGATCGATTGCCTGGCCGAGGATGGCCGGCTGGTCATCATCGCGGTGCAGGGCGGCACCAAGGCCGAGGTCAATGCCGGCCTGGTGCTGCGCCGCCGCCTGACGGTGACCGGCTCCACGCTGCGGCCGCGGCCGGTGGCCTTCAAGGCGGCGATTGCGCAGTCGCTGCGCCGCCATGTGTGGCCGTTGATCGAAGCCGGCCGCATCAAGCCTGTGATCCACAGCCGCTTCGCCGCGGCGGATGCGGCGCAGGCCCACACGCTGATGGAGTCGAACCAGCACATCGGCAAGATCGTCCTGACCTGGTGAGCGAGATGAGCAACAAGAAACTGATTGCAGGCAACTGGAAGATGAACGCCAGCCTGGCGGGCAGCGAAGCGCTGGTGCGCGGCGTGCTCGAAGGCCTGGTTGCCGCGCCTGCGGCGTGCGACGTGGCCATGTGCGTGCCGGCACCGTACTTCGCGGCGCTGCAGGGCTGGCTGGCTGGCCAGGCCGCGGTGCAGGCCGGCGCGCAGGATGTGTCGCAGCATGCCAGCGGTGCCTACACGGGCGAGATCAGCGCCGACATGCTGCGCGATTTCGGCGTGCGCTACGCCATCGTCGGCCATTCCGAACGCCGCCAATACCACGGCGAGACCGACGAGGTCGTCGCCGCCAAGGCGCAGCGTGCGCTTGCGGCGGGCATCACGCCCATCGTCTGCGTCGGCGAGACGCTGGCCGAGCGCGAAGCCGGCCAGACCGAAGAAGTGGTGCGGCGCCAGCTGGCCGCCGTCATCCATGTGAACGGCCATTGCATCACCGAGATCGTGGTGGCCTACGAGCCCGTCTGGGCCATCGGCACCGGCAAGACCGCCTCGCCCGAGCAGGCCCAGCAGGTGCATGCCGTGCTGCGCGCGCAGCTGGCGGCGGCCAGCAGCCATGCCGACCGCATCCCGCTGCTGTATGGCGGCAGCATGAACGCATCGAACGCGGCCAGCCTGCTGGCCCAGCCCGACATCGACGGCGGCCTGATCGGCGGCGCGTCGCTGAAGGTTCCGGATTTCCTGGCCATCGTGGCCGCTGCCCGCTGAAGGCACTGAAGAGGTTTTGCAGAGATGAACGTGTTGTTGAAGTTGGTCCTGGCGGTGCAGATCCTGTCCGCCCTCGGGATGATCGGTTTGATCCTGGTGCAGCATGGCAAGGGGGCGGACATGGGCGCCGCCTTCGGCAGCGGCAGTGCCGGCAGCCTGTTCGGCGCCAGCGGCAGCGCCAACTTCCTGTCGCGTACCACGGCGGTGCTGGCTGTCGTGTTCTTCGTCGCGACGCTGGCGCTCGCCTACTTCGGCAACCGCCAGCCGACGAGCTCCGGCAGCGTCCTGGAGCGTGCAGTGCAAGAGGCTCCGGCGCCGGCGTCGCAGATTCCGGGATCGGGTGTCTCCGCGCCTTCCGCACCGGCGGCGCCGGCTGTTCCTGCATCGGGCGCGGGCCAGATCCCGACGCAGTGATGCAGTGCGGGCACGCCATCTGGCGCACCCGCTAAATTTCCCCGGCGTCACCCGGGGAACCCTGTGGTTTCAGGGTAAACTCGAATGCTGTCTGGAAAGCCAAAAACTAGCTCGACAAGAGCGATGTTCCTCATGCCATCCAGACACGACAAAACCGCCGTCGTGGTGAAATTGGTAGACACGCTATCTTGAGGGGGTAGTGGCGAAAGCTGTGCGAGTTCGAGTCTCGCCGACGGCACCAACATAAGTCGGCATGCAACCCTCCCCGGGCTTGCATGCCGACGCAGCGGTGAAGAAGTCCTCCAGATGAACCTCGGCCAGTACCTCCCAGTCCTTTTGTTCATCCTGGTAGGCATTGGTGTAGGCATCGCACCGCAGGTTCTGGGCTATCTGCTCGGCCCCAACCGGCCCGACGCGGCCAAGAATTCGCCGTATGAATGCGGCTTCGAGGCCTTCGAGAACGCGCGCATGAAGTTCGATGTGCGCTACTACCTCGTCGCCATCCTGTTCATCCTGTTCGACCTCGAGATCGCGTTCCTGTTTCCCTGGGCCGTGGCGCTGAAGGACGTGGGCGTCGTCGGTTTCTGGGCCGTCGTCATGTTCCTGGCGATCCTGGTCGTCGGGTTCGTCTACGAGTGGAAGAAGGGTGCCCTGGACTGGGAATGATCCTGTTCGGGCAACTGGAGATTAGCTATGGCCATTGAAGGCGTATTCAAGGAAGGCTTCGTCACGACCTCGTATGACGCGGTCGTGAACTGGGCCAAGACCGGCTCGTTGTGGCCCATGACCTTCGGTCTGGCGTGCTGCGCGGTCGAGATGATGCATGCGGCCGCTGCGCGCTACGACATCGGCCGCTTCGGCGCCGAGGTGTTCCGCGCCAGCCCGCGCCAGTCCGACTTGATGATCGTGGCCGGCACGCTGTGCAACAAGATGGCGCCGGCGCTGCGCAAGGTCTACGACCAGATGGCCGAGCCGCGCTGGGTGCTGTCCATGGGCTCGTGCGCCAATGGCGGTGGCTATTACCACTACAGCTATTCGGTGGTGCGCGGCTGCGACCGCATCGTGCCGGTGGACGTCTACGTGCCGGGTTGCCCGCCCACGGCAGAAGCATTGATCTACGGGATCATCCAGCTGCAGCAGAAGATCCGCCGCACCCAAACCATCGCCCGCGTCTGATCCATGACCGTCTTTGCTGTTGATCTTGAAGTCCTGAAGGACACTGTTGCCACGACGCTGGGCGACAAGGTGCATGCGCTGGCCCTCGTGCGCGGCGAACTCACGCTGACCGTGAAGGCAGCCGACTACATCGATGCCATGCAGACCCTGCGCGATGCGCCCGGCTGCAGGTTCGAGCAGCTCATCGACCTGTGCGGCGTGGACTACTCGGCCTACCGCGACAGCGTCTGGGAAGGTCTGCGCTTCTGCGTGGTCTCGCACCTGCTGTCGGTCAGCCTGAACCAGCGCCTGCGCGTGAAGGTGTTCTGCGCCGACGACGACCTGCCCATGCTGCCGTCCGTCATGCACCTGTGGGCCTCGGCCAACTGGTTCGAGCGCGAGGCCTTCGACCTGTACGGCATCCTGTTCGACGGCCACATCGACCTGCGCCGCATCCTGACCGACTACGGCTTCATCGGCCACCCGTTCCGCAAGGACTTCCCGCTGTCGGGCCATGTCGAGATGCGCTACGACGAAGAGTTGCGCCGCGTGGTCTACCAGCCGGTGACCATCGAGCCGCGCGAGATCACGCCCCGCGTGATCCGCGAAGACAACTACGGCGGCCTGCACTGAAGGCGCGAGGCCGACCCGCGGACACCCCATGGCAGAAATCAAGAACTACACCCTGAACTTCGGGCCGCAGCACCCGGCCGCGCACGGCGTGCTGCGCCTGGTGATGGAGCTCGACGGCGAGGTCGTGCAACGCTGCGACCCGCACATCGGCCTGCTGCACCGCGCCACCGAGAAGCTGGCCGAGCACAAGACCTTCATCCAGTCGCTGCCCTACATGGACCGGCTGGACTACGTCTCGATGATGTGCAACGAGCACGCCTACTGCCTGGCCATCGAGAAGCTGCTGGGCATCGAGGTGCCGATCCGCGCGCAGTACATCCGCGTGATGTTCTCCGAGATCACGCGCATGCTGAACCACCTGATGTGGCTCGGCTCGCACGGCAACGACTGCGGCAGCTCCACCATCCTGATCTACGCGTTCCGCGAGCGCGAAGACCTGTTCGACATGTACGAGGCGGTCTCCGGCGCGCGCATGCACGCGGCCTATTTCCGTCCGGGCGGCGTCTACCGCGACCTGCCGGACACCATGCCGCAGTACACGGTCAGCAAGATCAAGAACGCCAAGGCGCTGGCGCGCATGAACGAGAACCGTCAGGGGTCCATGCTGGACTTCATCGACGACTTCACCAAGCGCTTCACGACCTACCTGGGCGAGTACCACACGCTGCTGACCGACAACCGCATCTGGAAGCAGCGCACCGTGGGCATCGGCGTCATGGACGCCGACCGCGCGCTGAACCTGGGCCTCACCGGCCCGATGCTGCGCGGCTCCGGCATCGCCTGGGACCTGCGCAAGAAGCAGCCCTACGACGTCTACGACAGGATGGATTTCGACATCCCGGTCGGCAAGACCGGCGACAGCTACGACCGCTACCTGGTCCGCATGGAAGAGCTGGCCCAGTCCAACCGCATCATCAAGCAGTGCGTGGACTGGCTGCGCGTGAACCCCGGCCCCGTCATCACCGACAACCACAAGGTGGCGGCGCCGTCGCGCGAGGGCATGAAGGCCAACATGGAAGAGCTGATCCACCACTTCAAGCTCTTCACCGAAGGTTTCCACGTGCCCGAAGGCGAGGCCTATGCCGCCGTCGAGCATCCCAAGGGCGAGTTCGGCATCTACCTCGTCAGCGACGGTGCCAACAAGCCCTACCGCCTGAAGATCCGTCCGCCCGGCTTCGTGCACCTGGCTGCGCTCGACGAGATGTCGCGCGGCCACATGCTGGCCGATGCCGTGGCCATCATCGGCACCTTGGACATCGTGTTCGGAGAGATCGACCGATGAGCTCTGCTCCCCATTCCGCACCGGCCGCGCCGGCGCCCGCGCTGTCGCAGGAAACGCTGGACCGTTTCGCGCGCGAGATCGCCAAGTACCCGTATGAAGGCCGCGCATCGGCCGTGATGGCCTGCCTGGCGATCGCGCAGCAGCAGCACGGCCATGTGTACCCCGAGCACGAGACGGTTATCGGCGGCCTGCTGGGCATGCCGACGATTGCAGTGCACGAGGTCACGACCTTCTACAACATGTACAACCAGCAGCCGGTCGGCCGCTTCAAGCTGAACGTCTGCACCAACCTGCCGTGTCAGCTGCGCGACGGCTACAAGGCGCTGCACCACCTCGAGCACAAGCTCGGCATCAGCATGGGCGAGACCACGGCCGATGGCCTGTTCACGCTGCAGCAGAGCGAGTGCCTGGGCGCCTGCGCCGACTCGCCCGTGATGCTCGTCAACGACCGCACCATGTGCAGCTTCATGAGCGAAGACAAGCTCGACCAGCTGGTCGACGGTTTGCGCCAGGCGGCTGCAGAGGAGGGCAAGGCATGAACGCGGAACAAGTCCTGTCGCAGTTCGCGGCCACCGGGGTGCAGACCTGCTTCCACGGCCGGCACATCGACCCGCAGATCTACGCCGACCTCGACGGCAGCAACTGGCGCCTGAAGGACTATGAGTCCCGCGGCGGCTACCAGGCCCTGAAGAAGATCCTGGCTGCCGATGGCGGCGAGGGTCTCACCCAGGACCAGGTCATCGCGACCATGAAGGAATCGGCCCTGCGCGGCCGTGGCGGCGCCGGCTTTCCGAGCGGCCTGAAGTGGAGCTTCATGCCGCGCCAGTTCCCGGGCCAGAAGTACCTGGTCTGCAACTCGGACGAGGGCGAGCCCGGTACCTGCAAGGACCGCGACATCATGATGTACAACCCGCACATCGTGATCGAGGGCATGATCATCGCGGCCTACGCGATGGGCATCACGGTCGGCTACAACTACATCCACGGCGAGATCTTCCAGGTCTACGAACGCTTCGAAGAGGCGCTCGAAGAGGCGCGCGCGGCCGGCTACCTGGGCGACCAGATCCTGGGCAGCAAGCACACGTTCCAGCTGCACGCATCGCACGGCTTCGGCGCCTACATCTGCGGCGAAGAGACGGCGCTGCTCGAATCGCTGGAAGGCAAGAAGGGCCAGCCGCGCTTCAAGCCGCCGTTCCCGGCCAGCTTCGGCCTGTATGGCAAGCCGACCACGATCAACAACACCGAGACCTTCGCGGCCGTGCCCTGGATCATCCGCCATGGCGGCCAGGCTTACCTCGCGTGCGGCAAGCCCAACAACGGCGGCACCAAGATCTTCTCGGTCTCGGGCGACGTCGAACTGCCGGGCAACTACGAGATCCCGATGGGCACGCCGTTCACCAAGCTGCTGGAGCTGGCCGGCGGCGTGCGCAAGGGCCGCACGCTCAAGGCCGTGATCCCGGGCGGGTCGTCCTCGCCGGTGCTGCCGGCCGCGATCATGAACGAGTGCACGATGGACTACGACTCCATCGCCAAGGCCGGCTCCATGCTTGGCTCGGGCGCGCTGATCGTGATGGACGACACGCGCTGCATGGTCGAGTCGCTCAAGCGCCTGTCCTATTTCTACATGCACGAGTCCTGCGGCCAGTGCACGCCCTGCCGCGAAGGCACGGGCTGGCTCTGGCGCCTGGTCGACAAGGTGCACCGCGGCGAAGGCCAGTCCAGCGACATGGACCTGCTGAACTCCATCGCAGACAACATCCAGGGCCGCACGATCTGCGCGCTCGGCGACGCCGCGGCGATGCCGGTGCGCGCCATGATCAAGCACTACCGGCACGAGTTCGAGGCCATGGTCAAGAAACCCGCGACGGCGCAGGCCTGAACGAGAAGCACCCGATATGGTTGAAATCCAAGTCGACGGCAAGAAGGTCGAGATCGCCGAAGGCAGCATGGTCATGCATGCGGCCGACAAGGCCGGGACCTACATCCCGCACTTCTGCTACCACAAGAAACTGTCCATCGCGGCCAACTGCCGCATGTGCCTGGTGGACGTGGAGAAGGCGCCCAAGCCCATGCCGGCCTGCGCCACCCCGGTCACGCAGGGCATGATCGTCCACACCAAGAGCGACAAGGCGCTGAAGGCGCAGAAGTCGGTCATGGAGTTCCTGCTCATCAACCACCCGCTGGATTGCCCGATCTGCGACCAGGGTGGCGAATGCCAGCTGCAGGACCTGGCGGTCGGGTACGGCGGTTCGTCCTCGCGCTATGTCGAGGAGAAGCGCGTGGTGTTCCACAAGGACGTGGGCCCGCTGATCTCCATGGAGGAGATGAGCCGCTGCATCCATTGCACGCGCTGCGTGCGTTTCGGCCAGGAAGTCTCCGGCATCATGGAGCTGGGCATGATCCACCGGGGCGAGCACTCCGAGATCACGACCATCACGGGCGAGACCGTCGATTCTGAGCTGTCGGGCAACATGATCGACATCTGCCCGGTCGGCGCGCTCACGAGCAAGCCCTTCCGCTACAGCGCCCGCACCTGGGAGCTGTCGCGCCGCAAGAGCGTGAGCCCGCACGATTCCACCGGTGCCAACCTGATCGTGCAGGTCAAGAACCACAAGGTCATGCGCGTGGTGCCGCTGGAGAACGACGCCGTCAACGAATGCTGGATCGCAGACCGCGACCGCTTCTCGTACGAAGCGCTGAACAGCGACGAGCGCCTGACGCAGCCCATGCTCAAGCAGGGCGGCCAGTGGCAGAGCGTCGATTGGCAGACCGCGCTGGAGTACGTGGCCAACGGCCTGAAGCAGATCAAGGCCGACCACGGCGCCGCGAGCATCGGCCTGCTGGCCAGCCCGCACAGCACGCTGGAAGAGCTGAGCCTGGCCGGCGCGCTGGTGCGCGGCCTCGGCAGCGACAACATCGACCACCGCCTGCGCCATGCCGAGTTCGCGCCGGCCGAAGGCGTGCGCTGGCTGGGCCTGCCCGTGGCGGCGCTGACCACGCTGCAGCGCGTGCTGGTCGTGGGCTCCAACCTGCGCAAGGACCATCCGCTGTTCGCGCAGCGCATCCGCCAGGCCACCCGCAAGGGCGCCAAGGTGCATGCGATCGCCTCGTGCGCGCAACTGGCCGATGCCGATGCCTGGGCCATGGCCCTGGGCGCGACGCTGAAGGCCGAGGCCGGCGACTGGCTGCAGGCCCTGGCCGATGTGGCCACCGCCGTCGGTGCCGAGAAGGGCGTCGCTGCGCCGGCCGCAGGCCAGGCCCATGAAGCGGCCCAGGCCATCGCCAAGTCCCTGCTGGGCGGCGACCGCAAGGCCGTGTTGCTGGGCAATGGCGCTGCACACCACGCCCAGGCCGCCAGCCTGCTGGCGCTGGCGCAGTGGATCGCCGAACAGACCGGCGCCAGCTTCGGCTACCTGACCGAAGCCGCCAACACGGTCGGCGCGCAGTTCGTCGGCGCGCAGCCCCAGGCCGATGGCCGCCACGCCGCCCAGATGCTGGCCGGTGGCCTCAAGGCGGTGGTGCTGCTCAACAACGAGCCCGAGTTCGACTCTGCGGCCGGCGCCAGTGCCGCCGCTGCACTCGACGCTGCCGAGATGGTCGTCACGCTGAGCCCGTTCAAGGCCAACATGGCGTTCTCCGACGTGCTGCTGCCGATCGCGCCGTTCACCGAGACCTCGGGCAGCTTCGCCAACGCCGAGGGCCGCGTGCAGAGCTTCCATGCCGTGGTGCGTCCGCTCGGCGAGGCGCGCCCGGCCTGGAAGGTGATCCGCGTGCTCGGCAACATGCTGGGCTTGCCGGGCTTTGCACAGGAGTCCTCGCAGGACGTGCTGGCAACCCTGGGCCTGGCACAGGCCGACGGCGTCGCACGCATCCCGGCCGAGCGCCTGTCGAACGCGACGCGCGCCAGCGTTGCCGCCGCCAGCGCGGTGGCGGCACCGTCCGTCGCCAGCATTTACCAGTTGGACAGCCTGGTGCGCCGGGCCACGTCCTTGCAGTTGACCGCGGATGCGCGGCAAGCCCAGGGAGCAAGCGCAGCATGATCGACAGCATCTACGGTTTCGGCCAAGGCCTGGTCGGCGCCAGTTGGTGGGCCGGCGGCGCCTGGCCCGTGATCTGGTCCATGATCAAGATCCTTTGCGTGCTGCTGCCCCTGTTGGGTGCCGTGGCCTACGCGACGCTCTGGGAGCGCAAGTTCCTGGGCTGGATCCAGGTCCGCCACGGCCCCAACCGCGTCGGTCCCATGGGCCTGCTGCAGCCGATCGCCGACGCGCTGAAGCTGCTGACCAAGGAACTGATCAACCCCACTGCCGCCAGCAGCGGGCTGTTCCGCCTGGGGCCCATCATGGCCATCATGCCGGCGCTGGCCGCCTGGGTGGCCGTGCCTTTCGGCCCCGAGGCCGTGATCGCCAACGTCAACGCCGGCCTGCTCCTGATCATGGCCATCACCTCGATCGAGGTGTACGGCGTGATCATCGCGGGCTGGGCCTCGAACTCCAAGTACGCCTTCCTGGGCGCGCTGCGCGCCTCGGCGCAGATGGTGAGCTACGAGATCGCCATGGGCTTTTGCCTGGTGATCGTGATCATGGTGTCGGGCAGCCTGCACCTGGGCGAGATCGTCGCCGCGCAGGCCAAGGGCATGGGCGCCAACATGGGCCTGGGCTTCCTGTCGTGGAACTGGCTGCCACTGCTGCCGGTGTTCTTCGTCTACCTGATCTCGGGCGTGGCCGAAACCAACCGCCACCCCTTCGACGTGGTCGAAGGCGAGGCCGAGATCGTGGCCGGCCACATGGTCGAGTACTCGGGCATGGGCTTTGCCATCTTCTTCCTGGCCGAGTACGCCAGCATGTGGCTGGTCTCCATCCTCGCCGTGCTGATGTTCCTGGGCGGCTGGCTGTCGCCCATCGGTTTCCTGGACTTCATTCCAGGCTGGATCTGGCTGGGCCTGAAGACCTTCTTCGTGCTCTCGCTGTTCATCTGGATCCGCGGCACGTTCCCGCGCTTCCGCTACGACCAGATCATGCGTCTGGGCTGGAAGATCTTCATCCCGGTCACGCTGGTCTGGCTCGTGCTGGTCGGCGGCTGGATGCAGACCTCCTGGAACATCTGGAAATGAGCGGAGAAACCACGATGACCACCGCTACCGCCACTGGCTTTTCCGTCAGGGACTTCCTCAAGAGCTTCATGCTCACCGAGCTCTTCAAGGGCATGGTGCTGACCGGCCGCTACGCGTTCAAGCGCAAGGTGACCGTGCAGTTCCCCGAGGAGAAGACACCGCTGTCCCCGCGCTTTCGCGGCCTGCACGCGCTGCGCCGCTACGAGAACGGCGAGGAGCGCTGCATCGCCTGCAAGCTCTGCGAGGCGGTCTGCCCGGCCATGGCCATCACGATCGAGTCGGACGTGCGCGAGGACGGTTCGCGCCGCACCACGCGCTACGACATCGACCTGACCAAGTGCATCTTCTGCGGCTTCTGCGAAGAGAGCTGCCCGGTCGATTCCATCGTCGAGACCCACATCCTCGAATACCACGGCGAAAAGCGCGGCGACCTGTACTTCACGAAGGACATGCTGCTGGCCGTGGGCGATCGCTACGAAAAAGAAATCTCGGCAGCCAAGGCCGCCGACGCCCCGTACCGCTAACGGCCAGGCGCCCCGAAGAAAAAAATGGACGTCAAGACAGGCTTCTTCTATCTGTTTTCGCTCGTGCTGCTGTTTGCGGCATTCCGGGTGATCACAGCGCGCAATCCGGTACATGCCGTGCTGTACCTGATCCTCGCGTTCTCGCAGGCTTCTGCGATCTGGCTGCTGCTGCAGGCCGAGTTCCTGGCCATCGTGCTGGTGCTGGTCTACCTCGGCGCGGTGCTCGTGCTGTTCCTCTTCGTCGTGATGATGCTGGATGTGGACGTCGAGGGCTTGCGGCAGGGCTTCTGGAAGCACTTCCCGCTGGCCGGTGCCATTGGCGTGCTGATCGCACTCGAGATGGCGGCCGTGCTGATGGGCGGCTTCCGCGCCACCGACGAGTCGCGCAACCTGGCCGGCGCGGCGGCGCAGGCCGGCGCGCAGGTGTCCAACACCAAGGCGCTGGGCATCCTGCTCTACACCGAATACCTCTACCCGGTCCAGGTCGCCGCGTGCATCCTGCTCGTGGCCATGATCGCCGCCATCGCGCTCACGCTGCGTGGCCGCAAGGACTCGCGCAACGTGCGCCCTGAAGACCAGGTCCATGTGCGTGCCGCCGACCGTGTCGCCCTGGTCAAGGTCGATCCCACGCGCCCGGCACCGCCACCACCGGCCCCACCGGTACCCCCTGCTCCGGCAGCCCAGGAGAAGAAGGCATGACGCTCAGTCTCGGTCATTTCCTGTCGCTGGGCGCGATGCTGTTCGCGCTGTCGGTGATCGGCATCTTCCTGAACCGCAAGAACCTGATCGTGCTGCTGATGGCCATCGAGCTGATGCTGCTGGCGGTCAACATGAACTTCGTGGCGTTCTCGTACTACCTGAACGACATGCATGGGCAGATCTTCGTGTTCTTCATCCTGACCGTGGCGGCCGCCGAGTCCGCCATCGGCCTGGCGATCCTGGTG
Organism: Pseudorhodoferax sp. Leaf274; assembly: GCF_001422445.1. Classification (GTDB taxonomy): domain Bacteria; phylum Pseudomonadota; class Gammaproteobacteria; order Burkholderiales; family Burkholderiaceae_C; genus Pseudorhodoferax. The sequence goes on along the minus strand of NZ_LMNA01000005.1, from coordinate 138,138 downwards.
CTGCTGTTCCGCAATCGCTCCAGCATCAACGTGGACGAACTCAACACGCTCAAGGGCTGAGAACAACAACATGAGCCAAACACTCTCGGCCTCGACGCTCCTGGCCGTCCCGATGGCGCCGCTGGTCGGCTCCGTGCTGGCCGGCATCTTCGGCACCGCTTTCGGCGGCAACAAGTTCGGCCGCCGCCTGTCGCACTCACTGACGATCCTGGGCGTGCTGGTGGCCTTCATCATCTCGGCGATGACGCTCAAGAGCGTGGCGCTCGATGGCGCGCGCTTCAACGAGACGCTGTACACCTGGATGGTGGTCGGCAACCTCAAGATGGAAGTCGGCTTCCTGGTCGACGGCCTGACGGCCATGATGATGGTGGTCGTGACCTTCGTGTCGCTGATGGTGCACATCTACACCATCGGCTACATGGAGGAGGACGCCGGCTACAACCGCTTCTTCGCCTACATCTCGCTGTTCACCTTCTCCATGCTGATGCTCGTGATGAGCAACAACATGCTGCAGCTGTTCTTCGGCTGGGAAGCCGTGGGCCTGGTGTCCTATCTGTTGATCGGCTTCTGGTTCAACAAGCCGACGGCCATCTTCGCCAACATGAAGGCCTTCCTGGTCAACCGTGTGGGCGACTTCGGCTTCATCCTGGGCATCGGCCTCATCGCTGCCTACGCCGGCACGCTGAACTACACCGAGATCTTCGGCCAAGCCGACGCCATCGGCAAGCTGGGCTTCCCGGGCACCGACTGGATGCTGGTCACCGTGATCTGCATCTGCCTGTTCATCGGCGCCATGGGCAAGAGCGCGCAGTTTCCGCTGCACGTTTGGCTGCCCGACTCCATGGAAGGCCCGACGCCGATCTCCGCGCTGATCCACGCCGCCACGATGGTGACGGCCGGCATCTTCATGGTCGCGCGCATGTCGCCGCTGTTCGAGCTGTCCGACACGGCGCTCAACTTCATCCTCGTGATCGGCTCCATCACCGCGCTGTTCATGGGCTTCCTGGGCATCATCCAGAACGACATCAAGCGCGTGGTGGCCTATTCCACGCTGTCGCAGCTGGGCTACATGACGGTGGCGCTGGGTGCGTCGGCCTACTCCGTCGCCGTGTTCCACCTGATGACGCACGCCTTCTTCAAGGCGCTGCTGTTCCTCGGTGCCGGCTCGGTGATCATGGGCATGCACCACAATCAGGACATCCGCTGGATGGGCGGCGTGCGCAAGTACATGCCCATCACCTGGATGACCTCGCTGCTGGGCTCGCTGGCATTGATCGGCACGCCGCTGTTCTCGGGCTTCTATTCCAAGGACAGCATCATCATCGCCACGCACGCCAGCCACCTGCCGGGCGCCGGCTTCGCGCAATTCGCCGTGATGGCAGGCGTGTTCGTCACCGCGTTCTACTCGTTCCGCATGTACTTCCTGGTCTTCCACGGCAAGGAACGCTACGACCAGAACCCCGACGCGCACCACGATGCGCACGATGACCACCATGGGCATGACGACCATGGCCACGGCCACGATCCGCACGAGTCGCCCTGGGTCGTCACGGCGCCGCTGGTGCTGCTGGCCATCCCCTCGGTCATCATCGGCTACCTGACCATCGGCCCGATGCTGTTCGGCGAGTTCTTCAAGGATTCGATCTTCGTCAACGGCGCGCTGCACCACGCCATGGCCGAGCTGGCCGAGGAATACCACGGCCCCGTGGCCATGGCCCTGCACGGCCTGCAGACCGCGCCGTTCTGGCTGGCGCTGGCCGGCGTGGCCCTGTCCTACTACATGTACATGGTCAACCCGGCGCTGCCGGCAGCCATCAAGCGTGCCTGCATGCCGGTCTACACGCTGCTGGAGAACAAGTACTACCTGGACTGGATCAACGAGAACATCCTGGCGCGTGGCGCCCGTGCCCTGGGCTTCGGCCTGTGGAAGGGCGGCGACCAGGCCATCATCGACGGCGCCGTGGTCAACGGCTCGTGGAAGCTGGTGGGCTGGGTCGCGGGCGTCGTGCGCCGCGTGCAGACCGGCTTCATCTACCACTATGCGCTGGTCATGATCCTCGGCATCTTCGTGCTGATGACGTACTTCGTCTGGTTCAACAAGTAAGGCTGAGGGAGAAGAACAAAAATGGGTTTGTTGAGCCTCGCGATCTGGACGCCGATCTTCTTCGGCGCCGTGCTGCTGGCCCTGGGCAGGGATGAGCACGTGCGCGCCGTGCGCTGGGTGGCGCTGATCGGCGCCATCGTCAGCCTGCTGGTCACCTTGCCGCTGTACAGCGGTTTCGACAACGCGACGGCTGCCATGCAGTTCGTCGAGAAAGCGCCGTGGATCGAGCGCTTCAATGTGCACTACCACCTGGGCCTGGACGGCATCTCGTTCTGGTTCGTGCCGCTGACGGCCTTCATCACGGTGATCGTCGTGATCGCCGGCTGGGAGGCCATCACCTCGCGCGTGAACCAGTACATGGGCGCATTCCTGATCCTGTCGGGCCTCATGATCGGCGTGTTCTCCGCGCTGGACGGCCTGCTGTTCTACGTGTTCTTCGAGGCCACGCTGATCCCGATGTACCTGATCATCGGCATCTGGGGCGGCCCCAACAAGATCTATGCGGCGTTCAAGTTCTTCCTGTACACGCTGCTGGGTTCGCTGCTGCTGCTGATCGCGCTGATCTACCTGTACGTGCACTCGGGCGGCAGCTTCGACATCCAGACCTGGCACGACTTGCCGCTGCCGCGCACCGCGCAGACGCTGCTGTTCTTCGGCTTCTTCGCGGCCTTCGCCGTCAAGGTGCCGATGTGGCCGGTGCACACCTGGCTGCCGGACGTGCACGTGGAAGCGCCCACGGGCGGCTCCGCCGTGCTGGCCGCCATCATGCTGAAGCTGGGCGCCTACGGCTTCCTGCGTTTCTCGATGCCGATCGCACCCGATGCCGCCCACGAATGGGCCTGGCTCATGGTCGCGCTGTCGCTGATCGCGGTGATCTACGTCGGCCTCGTTGCCATGGTGCAGCAGGACATGAAGAAGCTGGTAGCCTACTCCTCGGTCGCGCACATGGGCTTCGTCACGCTGGGCTTCTTCATCTTCAACGACCTGGGCGTCTCGGGTGGCCTGGTGCAGATGATCGCGCACGGCTTCGTGTCCGGCGCCATGTTCCTGTGCATCGGCGTGCTGTACGACCGCGTGCACTCGCGTGAGATCGCAGCCTACGGCGGCGTGGTCAACACCATGCCCAAGTTCGCGGCCTTCGCGCTGCTGTTCGCCATGGCCAACTGCGGCCTGCCGGGCACGGCCGGTTTCGTCGGCGAGTGGATGGTGATCCTGGGCGCGGTGAAGGCCAACTTCTGGATCGGCCTGGCCTCGGCCACGGCGCTGATCTTCGGCGCGGCCTACACGTTGTGGATGTTCAAGCGCGTCTACCTGGGGCCGGTGGCCAACGACCACGTCAAGGAGCTGGAAGACATCAACGCCCGCGAATTCCTGATGCTGGCGCTGCTGGCCATCGCCGTGCTGGCCATGGGCATCTATCCCAAGCCCTTCACCGACGTGATGGACGTGTCGGTGGCCGAGTTGCTCAAGCACGTGGCTGTGTCCAAGCTGAACTGAGCGGGGCGAGAACGAGAAGATATGGACAAAATCAGCTGGATCACCGTCTACCCGGAAATCGTGCTGCTGGTCATGGCCTGCGTGATCGCGCTGGTCGACCTGGCAGTCAAGAGCCCGCGCCGCACCGCCACCTATGTGCTCACGCTGCTGAGCCTGGCCGTGGTGGCCGTGCTGCACGGCACCTACGCTTCGGGCAACACCACCTTGTACGGCTTCGGCGGCATGGTGGTCAGCGACCCCATGGGCAACTGGCTCAAGTGCTTCGCCACCGTGGCCGTGATGGTCACGCTGGTCTATGGCCGCCCGTATTCGGCCGACCGCGGCATGCTGCGCGGTGGCGAGCTGTTCACGCTGTCGATGTTCGCGCTGCTGGGCATGTCGGTGATGATCTCGGGCGGCAACTTCCTGGTCATCTACATGGGCCTGGAACTGCTCACGCTGTCGAGCTACGCGCTGGTGGCGCTGCGCCGCGACAACGCGGTCGCCAGCGAAGCCGCGATGAAGTACTTCGTGCTGGGCGCGCTGGCATCGGGCTTCCTGCTCTATGGCCTATCGATGATGTACGGCGCCACCGGTTCGCTGGACATCAACGAAGTGTTCAAGGCCGTCGCCTCGGGCCAGGTCCAGCACCAGGTGCTGGTGTTCGGCCTGGTGTTCATCGTCTCCGGCCTGGCCTTCAAGCTCGGCGTGGTGCCGTTCCACATGTGGGTGCCCGACGTCTACCACGGCGCGCCCACGGCCGTGACGCTGATGATCGCCGGCGCGCCCAAGCTTGCCGCCTTCGCCATCGTGATCCGCCTGCTGGTGGAGGGCCTGCTGCCGCTGGCGATCGACTGGCAGCAGATGCTGGTGGTGCTGTCCATCGCGTCGCTGCTCATCGGCAACCTGGCCGCGGTGATGCAGAGCAACCTGAAGCGCATGCTCGCCTACTCGACGATCTCGCAGATGGGCTTCGTGCTGCTGGGCCTGCTGGCCGGCGTGGTCAACGGCAACACGCTGTCGGCCGCCAACGCCTACAGCTCGTCGATGTTCTACGTCGTGACCTACGTGCTGACCACGCTGGCCAGCTTCGGCGTGCTGCTGCTGCTGGCGCGCGAGGGCTTCGAGAGCGACGAGGTGGTCGACCTGGCCGGCTTGAACCAGCGCAGCCCGCTGTACGCTGCCGTGATGGCGATCTGCATGTTCTCGCTGGCCGGCATCCCGCCGATGGTGGGCTTCTACGCCAAGCTGTCGGTGCTGCAGACGCTGGTGGCCTCGGGCGAGGCTTTCCTGGTCGGCCTGGCGATCTTCGCCGTGATCATGTCGCTGATCGGCGCCTTCTACTACCTGCGCGTCGTCAAGGTCATGTACTTCGACGCACCGATCACGGCCAGCACGGTCTCGGCGCCGCTGGACGTGCGCGCCGTGCTGTCGGTCAACGGTGCCCTGGTGCTGCTGCTGGGCATCGTGCCTGGCGGCCTGATGGCGCTGTGCGTGCAGGCCATCACGCTGACGCTGGGTACCTGAGTTGGCGCCTGATGCGGCGGTCTGGCTCGTGATCCTGGCGGCCGTGGTGGCCGCCAACCTGCCATTCCTCACGCAGAGGCTGTTCATCGGCTGGCGCTTGGCCCAGGGCAAGGGCCTGGCCTTGCGGCTGCTGGAGCTGCTGGTGTACTACTTGCTGGTCGGTGCATTGGGGCTGCTGCTCGAACGCAACGTGGGCCGCATCGCGCCCCAGGGCTGGGAGTTCTACGCCGTCACCGCCGCGCTGTTCGTGACGCTGGCCTTCCCGGGCTTCGTCTGGCGCTACCTGCTCAAGCATAGGCACTGACATGGTCAGCGGCGACTCCCATCTGACCGAGGAGACCGTGCAGCGCGAGGAGCTGCTGCGCGGCCGTTTCCTGCACGTGCTGCGCGACACGGTGCGCCTGCCCGATGGCGGCAGCGACACGCGCGAGTACATCGTGCACCCGGGCGCCGTGATGGTTGTGCCCTTGCTCGACGATGGCCGCGTCGTGCTGGAGCGCCAGTACCGCCACCCCATGGGCCGCGTGATGGTCGAGTTCCCGGCCGGCAAGCTCGACGCCTTTGAGGACACCTGGGCCTGCGGGCGGCGCGAACTGCTGGAAGAAACCGGCTACACGGCGCGCGAGTGGGCCAAGGCGGGCGTGCTGCACCCGGTCATTTCCTACTCCACGGAGTTCATCGAGATCTGGTTCGCGCGCGGCCTGGCGCTGCAGGAACGCCATCTCGATGCGGGCGAGTTCCTCGAGGTCTTCAGCGCCAGCGTGGACCAACTGCTGGCCTGGTGCCGCGACGGCACGGTCACCGACGCCAAGACGCTGAGCGCTGCGCTGTGGCTGCAGAACTGGCGTGCCGGTGCATGGGATTTGCAGTGGCAGCCCAGCCCCGACGCGGCCGGCGCAGGACAATCGGGCCCATGAAAGTCCTGGACCTCCAGTGCCCCCATGGCCACAGCTTCGAAGGCTGGTTCGGCTCAGAAGACGATTTCCAGTCGCAGCTGGCGCGCCAGCTGGTGGAGTGCCCGTTCTGCGGCGACACGGCGGTGGTCAAGAAGCTGTCCGCGCCGCGGCTGAACCTGGGTGGCGTTGCTGAACCCGAGGCCAGGCGCGATGTGGCGGTGGTGGAACCGCAAATGCAGGCAGCCTGGATGAAGATGGTGCGCCACGTGCTGGCCAACACCGAGGACGTGGGCGCCAAGTTCGCCGAGGAGGCGCGCCGCATCCACTACGGCGAGAGCGCGGAGCGCAGCATCCGCGGCCAGGCCTCGCGCGAGGAGACCGAGTCGCTGCTGGAGGAGGGCATCGCCGTGATGCCCTTGCCGATTCCCAAGGCGCTCAAAGAGCCCCTGCAGTGATCCCGCTCAGGGATACAGGCCGCGCAGTTCGCGCGTGTGCAGGATGCGCTCGCAGGCCACGATGAAGGTGGCGGTTCGCAGGCTCACCTTGTGCTGCTCGGCCACCTGCCACACGCCCGCGAAAGCCTGCTGCATCACGCGCACCAGGCGCTTGTTGATCTCGTCCTCGTCCCAGAAGAAGCTGCTGAAGTCCTGCACCCACTCGAAGTAGCTGACCGTCACGCCGCCGGCGTTGGCGATCACGTCGGGCAGCACCAGCACGTTGCGCTCGTGCAGGATGTCGTCCGCCTCGGGCGTCGTCGGGCCGTTGGCGCCCTCGATCACCATGCGGGCCTGGATGCGGTGCGCATTGGCCTTGGTGATCTGCTGCTCCAGCGCGGCGGGAATCATGATGTCGCAGGGCACGTCCCAGAACTTGTCGGCTTCCATGGCCTCGGCGTGTTCGAAGCCCGCCACCGTGCCCTTCTCGGCCACGTGCTTGAGCAGCGATGGCACGTCCAGTCCGGCCTCGCGGTAGATCGCGCCACCATGGTCCTGCACGGCCACCACGCGGGCGCCGGCTTCGGCGAACAGCTTGCCTGCGATGCCGCCCACATTGCCGAAGCCCTGCACCGCGACGGCCGCCTTGGCCACGTCCAGCCCGATGCGCTTGGCCGCTTCCGCGCCCACGGTGAACACGCCGCGGCCCGTGGCCTCGCGCCGGCCGAGCGAGCCACCCAGGTCGACCGGCTTGCCGGTCACCACGCCGGTGGCGGTGGAGCCCTGGTTCATGGAGTAGGTGTCCATCATCCAGGCCATGATCTGCTCGTTGGTGTTGACGTCCGGTGCCGGGATGTCCTTGGTCGGGCCGATGATGATGCCGATCTCGCTGGTGTAGCGGCGCGTCATGCGTTCCAGCTCGCCGCGCGACAGCGTCTTCGGGTCGACGCGGATTCCGCCCTTGGCGCCACCGTAGGGCACGTTCACGGCCGCGTTCTTGATCGACATCCAGGCCGACAGCGCCATCACCTCGGACAGCGTCACGTCCTGGTGGAAGCGCACGCCGCCCTTGCCCGGGCCGCGCGAGGTGTTGTGCTGCACGCGGTAGCCCTCGAAGTGGGCGATGCGGCCGTCGTCCAGGTGGATCGGCACGTCCACCACCAGGATGCGCTTGGGCCGCTTGAGCGTTTCCACCCAGCGCGCCAGGTTGCCCAGGTAGGGTTCGACGCGGTCGACCTGCTGCAAGAAGATGCCCCACGGACCGAGGTGCTCGGCCTGCAGGTAGGAGGGCAGGGGATGCGCGGTGGGCGCCGGGGTGGAAGAGGATGTCGCCATGGACTGGCTCCTGTTGTTGTAGAGGAGCGCCAAGCTTAGGCGGGGGCTGCAGGGCTTGTCCAAGCCCGGCAGCAGCTGGTTCGTGCCTTATGCACATCATGCATAGGCCGCCGGCGGAGCGCCTGGCTACTGCGTGAACTGCAGCGCGGCAAGGCGCGCATAGGTGCCGCCGGCCGCCACCAGCGCGGCGTGCGTGCCCTGTTCGACGATGCGGCCGTGCTCCAGCACCACGATGCGGTCGGCCTGCTGCACGGTGGCCAGGCGGTGGGCGATGACCAGCGTGGTGCGGCCCTGCATGGCGCTCTCCAGCGCCGCCTGCACCATGCGCTCGCTCTCGGCATCCAACGCGCTGGTGGCTTCGTCCAGCAGCAGCAGCGGCGCGTTCTTGAGCATGGCGCGCGCGATCGCGATGCGCTGGCGCTGCCCGCCCGACAGGCGCACGCCGCGTTCGCCCAGGAAGCTGTCGTAGCCTTGCGGCAGGGCCTCGATGAAATCGTGCGCGAAGGCGGCGCGGGCAGCGGCCTCGACCTCGGCGTCGCTGGCCTCGGGCCGGCCATAGCGAATGTTCTCGCGCGCGCTGGTAGAGAACAGCACCGGATCCTGCGGCACGATGCCGATGCGGCCGCGCAGTTCGTCCAGCGCCATCTCGCGCGTCGCCACGCCATCGAGCAGGATGTGGCCGCGCTCCTGGTCGTAGAAGCGCAGCAGCAGCTGGAACACCGTGCTCTTGCCGGCACCGCTGGCACCGACCAGGGCCACGGTCTCGCCTGGCGCCACGGCCAGGCTGAAATCGCTGAGTGCAGCCTGGGCCGGGCGCGAGGGGTAGTGAAAGCCCACGTCGGCCAGCTCCACGCGGCTGCCGCCGTTGCGGGCGGGCGCCGGGGCCGGCCGTTGCGGCGAGGCGATCGGCGAGCGCATGTGCAGCAGTTCCATGAGGCGCTCGGTCGCGCCCGCTGCGCGCAGCAGGTCGCCATACACCTCGCTCAGTGCGCCGAAGGCGCCCGCCAGGATGATCACGTAGACCACGGTCTGGCCCAGGTGGCCGGCCGAGATGTCGCCGCGCATGACGGCCTGCGTGCCCTGGTAGAGGCCCCACAGCAGCGCGGCCGAGGTCGCCGTGATGATGAAGGCCACCAGCACGGCGCGCGCGCGCGTGCGCCGCACGGCCGTGTTGAAGGCGTTCTGCGTGGACTGCGTGAAGCGCGCGGCCTCGCGCCCCTCTGCCGTGTAGCTTTGCACCACGGGAATCGCGTTGAGCACCTCGGCCGCGATGGCGCTGGAATCGGCCACGCGGTCCTGGCTCGCGCGCGAGAGCTTGCGCACGCGCCGGCCGAACCACATGGTCGGCGCCACCACGAGCACCAGGATGCCCAGCACCTGCGTCATCACATAGGGATTGGTCCAGACCAGCATGCCCAAGGCGCCCGCGCCCATCACGGCGTTGCGCAGGCCGACCGACAGCGAAGAGCCGACGACGGTCTGCACCAGCGTGGTGTCGCCCGTCAGGCGCGACAGCACCTCGCCGGTCTGCGTCGTCTCGAAGAACTCCGGGCTCTGCCGCACCACGTGCGCGTAGACGGCGTTGCGCAGGTCCGAGGTCACGCGCTCGCCCAGCCAACTGACCACGTAGTAGCGGCCGGCCGAGAACAGCCCCAGCGCGGCGGCCACGGCGAACAGCTCGAAGAAGTGCGTGCGCAGCGCCACCAGGCGGGCGCCGGTGTCCTGCGGCGTGGTGCCGCCACTGACCAGGCCGTTGTCGATCAGGCTGCGCAGCGCCAGCGGGAACACCAGCGTGGCGCCGGCGGCCAACACCAGGAACAGCGCGGCCAGCGCAATGTGGCCGCGGTAGGGCGTGAGGAACGGCAGCAGGCCACGCAGCGACCGCGGCGAGCCCTTGGCCGGCTCGGCCGCCGAATGTGCAGAAGAAGGCATGGGGCGAGAGTGTAGCCAGACTGGACTGTAGAAATTGCCATGACAAAAACAGCCTTGACAATATTTGCCTAGGCAATTAAATTCGCGGCCCATGGACGAACGACCCTCGCGCATCCCGATGCCGGCCGCCGCCGGTCGCCCGCCGCCGGCCGACTTCTACACGCCGAACAGCTACAACCCGAGCGACAGCGTGGGCTACCTGATGCGCCGCATCCTGTCTTCCGTGGCCTCTGCGGTCGAGCGCGAACTCGAATCCACCGGCCTCACGCACGCGCAGTGGATCCCGCTGTTCAAGCTGGCCGTGCACCCGGGCGGCGCCACCGTGGCCGAGCTGGCGCGGTTGTGCGAGCTCGACGCTGGCGCCATGACGCGGCTGCTCGACCGGCTGGAGGCCAAGAACCTGTGCCAGCGCGAGCGCTCCTCGGAAGACCGGCGCGTGGTGCGCCTGGCGCTGACCGAGCAGGGCAAGGCCGTGGCCGAGCAGATTCCCGTGGCGCTGAGCCGCGTGCAGAACGCCTACCTCGCCGGCTTCTCGCGCGAGGAATGGCTGCTGCTCAAGAGCTTCCTCTCCCGCATCCTGGACAACGCGCAGCAGGGCTGCGCTGGAAAGAAGAACGCATGACTCCCGCTTCAACCCTGCGCCTGACTTTGGGCGCGGCCCTGGTGCTGGCGCTGGCCGCCTGCGCCAACCCCTCCGGCATCGCGCCGCAGGCCCAGTTGCGCGAGGCCGCTGCGGTCGGCGTGCCGTCGGCCACGGCGGCCACGGTGCCCGCCGTCGAGACCGCCTGGTGGCGCGCCTACGGCGACCCCGCGCTCGACAGGCTGGTCGACCAGGCCCTGGCCGGCAGTCCCAGCCTGGGCCTGGCGCAGGCGCGGCTCGCGCGCGCCACGGCCGTGGTCGAAGTGGCCGACGCTGCCTTGCTGCCGCAGCTGGGCCTGGGCGCGGATGTCACGCGCCAGCGCTACACCGAGAACGGCGCCGTGCCCGCGCCGCTGGCCGGCTCCGTGCGCAATTCCGGGCTGCTGCAGCTGTCCAGCAGCTGGGAGATCGACTTCTTCGGCAAGAACCGCGCCGCGCTCGACGCCGCCCTCGGTGGCGCGCGTGCCGCCGCGGCAGACGCCCAGGCGGCGCGCGCCATGCTGGCCGAGCAGATCGTGCGCGGCTGGCTGCAACTCGCCCGCGCGCAGGACCAGCTGGCCGTGGCCGAACGCACGCTGGCCCAGCGCGGCGAGCAGCTCACCCTTGTGCGCGACCGCCTCGACGCGGGCCTGGACACGCGGCTCGAACTGCGCCAGGCCGAGGGTGGCCTGCCCGAGGCACGCCAGCAGATCGAGGCCTTGCGCGAGCAGATCCAGCTGTCGCGCCACGCGCTGGCCGCGCTCGCGGCGCAGCCGCCCGCAGCGCTGCAGGACGCCGCACCCTCGCTCGCCCGGCTGCAGGCGCCCAGCCTGCCGGCCGTGTTGCCCGCCGACCTGCTGGGCCGCCGCGCCGACGTGCAGGCTGCGCGCTGGCGTGTCGAAGCCGCCACGCGCGACGTGGACGCCGCGCGCGCGCAGTTCTATCCCAACATCAGCCTGACCGGCTTTGCCGGCCTGTCCAGCATCGGCCTGAACAACCTGGCGCAGGCCGGCAGCCTGCAATGGGGCATCGGCCCGGCGCTGCGCCTGCCGCTGTTCGACGCGGGCCGGTTGCGCGCCAACCTGCGCGGAAAGGCCGCCGATGTCGATGCCGCGGTGGAGAGCTACAACGGCGCCATCGTCGGTGCCGTGCGCGAGGTGGCCGACCAGCTCGTCTCGGCACGTTCGGTCACGCTGCAGCAGCAGGAGCAGCGTTCCGCCCAGGACGCCGCAGAAGGCGCCTATGCCATCGCCAGGCAGCGCTACGGCGCGGGCCTGGGCAACTACCTGCAGGTGCTGACCGCCGAATCCAACGTGCTGGCCCAGCGCCGCCAGCAGGTCGAACTGGCCGCGCGCGCGCTCGACGTGCAGGCGCAGCTGGCCCATGCGCTGGGCGGCGGCGTCACGGTCGACCCCGCCCCCGTCGCCCCGCTGGCACAGAACACGGCGCGCTGAACCGTCTTTCCCTCCAGAACCCCTTTCGCCATGAACACCACTACAACACCCGCCGCCGCTTCCGACACCCCCGCTCCCGGCAAGCGCAAGAAGGCCCTGACAGCCATCGCGGCCGTGGTCGTCGTCGCCGGCCTGGGCCTGGCCGCCTACGAATGGCTGGTCGCCAGCCACTACGAGGAAACCGACAACGCCTACGTGCAAGGCAACCTCGTGCAGATCACGCCGCAGATTGGCGGCACCGTGATGGCCATCCTGGCCGACGACACCGACCGCGTGCAGGCCGGCCAGCCGCTGGTGCAGCTGGACCCCGCCGACGGCCGCGTGGCGCTGGAGCAGGCCGAGGCCCAGCTCGCGCAGACCGTGCGCCAGGTGCGTACGCTGTACGCCAACAACGGCGCGCTCGCAGCCCAGGTGTCGCTGCGCGATGCCGACATCACGCGCGCACGCACCGAGATCGGCCGCGCGCAGAGCGAGGTGGCCCGCGCCAACGACGACCTGAATCGGCGCCAGTCGCTCTCGGGCAACGGCGCCGTCTCGCGCGAGGAACTCAACCACGCCCAGACCACGCTGGCCAACACCAGGAGCGCGCTCGCGGCGGCCGAGGCCGGCGTGCAGTCGGCACAGGCCGCGGCCGCCGCCGCGCGCGAGCAGCTGGCCAGCAACCAGTCGATGACCGAAGGCACGAGCGTGGAGCAGCACCCCAGCGTGCTGGCCGCCGCCGCCAAGGTGCGCGAGGCCTGGCTGGCCACGCAGCGCGCGGCATTGCCCGCGCCGGTCTCGGGCTACGTGGCCAAGCGCAGCGTGCAGCTGGGCCAGCGCGTGGCCGCGGGCACGCCGCTGATGTCGGTGGTGCCGCTGGACCAGCTCTGGGTGGATGCCAACTTCAAGGAAGTGCAGCTGCGCAACATCCGCATCGGCCAGCCCGTCAGGCTGACGGCCGACGTGTACGGCAAGAAGGTCGAATACAAGGGCGAAGTGTCGGGCCTGGGCGTGGGCACGGGCGCGGCGTTTGCGCTGCTGCCGGCGCAGAACGCCACCGGCAACTGGATCAAGGTGGTGCAGCGCGTGCCCGTGCGCATCGCACTCGACCCGCAGCAGGTGGTGGCCAACCCGTTGCGCGTGGGCCTGTCGATGGACGTGACGGTGGACGTCACGCACAAGGATGGCCGCACGCTGGCCGAGGCACCGCGCAGCGCGCCGCTGGCGGCCACGGCCGTCTACGCGGCCGACGCACGCGGCGCCGACGAGCAGGTGCGCCGCGTGATCGCCGCCAACGTCGGGCCGGCCCTGCGTGCCAGCCAGTCCCCCGTGGCCCGTGCGCCCGCGCGCGCCGCCTCCACGCAGACGGCCCAGGCCGCGCACTGAGGACGGCAGGTCCGCAGCTCCATGAGCACTGCCACCTTCGTCCGCCCGCAGCCACTGCAGGGCAGCGCCCGCATGTGGGGCACGGTCGCGCTGTCGGCCGCGACCTTCATGAACGTGCTGGACACGTCCATCGCCAACGTCTCGCTGCCGGCCATCGCCGGCGACCTGGGCGTCAGTCCCAACCAGGGCACCTGGGTCATCACGAGCTTCGCCGTCGCCAACGCCATCGCCGTGCCGCTTACGGGCTGGCTCTCGCAGCGCTTCGGCCAGGTTCGCCTGTTCGTGGCCAGCGTGCTGCTGTTCGTGCTGGCCTCCTGGGCCTGCGGGCTGGCGCCCACCATGCCCACGCTGATCGCGCTGCGCGCGCTGCAGGGCTTCGTCGCCGGACCCATGATCCCGCTGTCGCAGGCGCTGCTGCTGTCCAGCTACCCACCGGCGCTGGCGGGCACTGCCATGGCCATGTGGGCCATGACCACGCTGGTCGCGCCCGTGATGGGGCCGCTCCTGGGCGGCTGGATCACGGACAACATGTCCTGGCCCTGGATCTTCTACATCAACGTGCCGGTGGGCCTGCTGGCCGCCTTCGGGGCCTGGCGCATCTATGCCAGCCGCGAGAGCCAGACGCGCAAGCTGCCCATCGACGCCATGGGCCTGGCGCTGCTGGTGGTCTGGATCGCCTCGCTGCAAATGATGCTGGACCTGGGCAAGGAGTACGACTGGTTCCACTCCGACCTCATCGTCGGCTTGGGCGTGGTGTTCGTGATCGCCTTCGCTGTGTTCCTGGTCTGGGAGCTCACGGCCGACCACCCGGTGGTCGACCTTCGGCTGTTCGCGCGGCGCAACTTCTGGGGCGGCACGCTCGCGACCTCGGTGGCCTACGGCCTCTTCTTCGGCAACGTGGTGCTGCTGCCGCTGTGGCTGCAGCAGTACATGGGCTACACCGCCACCGATGCCGGGCTGGTGACTGCACCCGTGGGCCTCATGGCCATCATCCTGTCGCCCATCGTCGGCAAGACCGTGCACAAGGTCGACCCGCGGCGCTACGTGACCTTCGCGTTCCTAACCTTCGGCCTGGTGCTGTGGCTGCGCTCGCGCTTCTCCACGCAGGCCGACATGGTCACCATCCTGGTACCGACCGTGATCCAGGGCATCGCGATGGCGTTCTTCTTCATCCCGCTGACCACGATCACGCTGTCGGGCATCGCGCCCGACCGCATCCCCGCGGCATCGGGCCTGACGAACTTCGCGCGCATCACGGCGGGCGCCATGGGCACCTCGATCGCCACCACCGTCTGGGAAAGCCGCGCGGCGCTGCACCATGCGCAGCTCGTGGAATACGTGCAGCGCGGCAGCGAGGCCACGCAGCAGGCGCTGCAGGTCTACCGCAGCGCCGGCATGAACGCCGACCAGGCGCTCGCGCAGCTCAACCGCGTGGTCGACCAACAGGCCTTCATGCTCGCGGCCAACGACGTGTTCTATGCCTCGGCCGCGCTGTTCATGCTGTTGATTCCGCTGGTCTGGCTCACGCGTCCGCAGCGTGGCGGGGCGGGTGGCGCGGAGGCCGCGGCGGGCGCGCACTGAGCGTCTTTTGTCAGCTTCGCGTCAAGCTTGCCGGCCGGGCGACAGTGCCCGGCCGTTTTGCTTAAAAAACAAGCAATTTCGCAGTGCAGCATTGGCGTTTGTCCTAGTGCTTCGCGCCAGAGCGCCCTCGTACAGTCCGCCGCAGTGCAAGGCCGCGAACGGTCGTGCGGACGAACCAACGCGGCGATTGCGGAAGGCTAGGCGAAATTGGCGGACATCATTCTGCAGACCAGGGACCTCACGAAAGAGTTCAAGGGCTTCACCGCCGTCAGCAAGGTCAACCTGGCGGTGCAGCGCGGCAGCATCCACGCGCTGATCGGACCCAACGGCGCCGGCAAGACCACCTGCTTCAACCTGCTGACCAAGTTCCTCGAACCCACCACGGGGACCATCACCTTCAACGGCCACGACATCACGCGCGAGCAGCCGGCCCAGATCGCCCGGCGCGGCGTGATCCGCTCGTTCCAGATCTCGGCCGTGTTCCCGCACCTCACGCTCATGGAGAACGTGCGCCTGGGCCTGCAACGCAAGCTCGGCTGGTCGTTCCATTTCTGGAAGAGCGAGAAGCAGCTGGACCGCCTCAACGGCGAGGCCGTGGCCCTGCTCGACCAGGTGGGCCTGGCGGACATGGCGGACGAGGTCACCGTCAACCTGCCCTATGGCCGCAAGCGCGCGCTCGAGATCGCCACCACGCTGGCCATGGAGCCCGAACTCATGCTGCTGGACGAGCCCACGCAGGGCATGGGCCACGAGGACGTGGACCGCGTCGCGCAACTCATCAAGAAGGTCTCCCAAGGCCGCACCATCCTCATGGTCGAGCACAACATGGGCGTGGTCTCCACCATCGCCGACACCATCACGGTGCTGCAGCGCGGCGCGGTGCTGGCCGAGGGCCCGTATGCCGAGGTCTCGCGCAACCGCCAGGTCATGGAGGCCTACATGGGCACCGTGGACGGCGAACTGCAGGGGGCGCACTGATGTCTGCGCCCGCTCTGGAGATCAAGGGCCTGCAGGGCTGGTACGGCGAGTCCCATGTGCTGCACGGTGTCGACATGGTCGTGCAGCCCGGCGAGGTCGTCACGCTGCTGGGCCGCAATGGCGCCGGCCGCACCTCGACCATGCGCGCCGTGCTGGGCCTGATCGGCCGCCGCGTGGGCTCGGTGCGCATCCATGGCACCGAGACCATCGCCATGCCCACGCACCGCATCGCGCACCTGGGCGTGGGCTACTGCCCGGAGGAGCGCGGCATCTTCGCCAGCCTGTCGTGCGAAGAGAACCTGCTGCTGCCCCCGCAGCTCAAGGGCATGGGCGCGGGCATGTCGATCGACGAGATCTACACCATGTTCCCCAACCTCGCCGAGCGCCGCAACAGCCCCGGCACGCGGCTGTCGGGCGGCGAGCAGCAGATGCTGGCCGTGGCGCGCATCCTGCGCACCGGCGCCAAGCTGCTGCTGCTCGACGAGATCTCCGAGGGCCTGGCGCCCGTCATCGTGCAGGCGCTGGCGCGCATGATCACCACGCTGCGCGCCAAGGGCTACACGGTGGTCATGGTGGAGCAGAACTTCCGCTTCGCCGCGCCGCTGGCCGACCGCTTCTACGTGATGGAGCACGGCCGCATGGTGGAGCATTTCGCCGCAGCCGAGCTGCAACAGAAGATGCCCGTGCTCAACGAGCTGCTGGGCGTTTGACCCGCTTTCCGGACCACAACCGCTAGGAGACAGCCATGCACCGCACCCTGACCACGCTCTGCCTGTCGCTCGCCGCCGCAGGTTTCGCCACCGGCGCCGCGGCCCAGGTCAAGATCGGCCTGATCACCGACATGTCCAGCCTGTACTCCGACGTGGAGGGCAAGAACGGCGCGATGGCGATCCAGATGGCCATCGACGACTTCGGCGGCAAGGTGCTGGGCCAGCCCATCGAACTCATGACGGCCGACCACCAGAACAAGGCCGACATCGCCGCCAGCAAGGCACGCGAGTGGATCGACACGGCCGGCCTCACCATGGTGTTCGGCGGCACCAACTCGGGCACCGCGCTGGCCATGGCCAAGGTGGCGCAGGAGAAGAAGCGCGTCTACTTCAACAACGGCGCCGCCACTTCGGCGCTGACCAACGAGCAGTGCAGCCCCTACACGGTGCACTACGCCTACGACACCGTGGCGCTGGCCAAGGGCACGGGCGCCGCGGTGGTCGATGCCGGCGGCAAGAGCTGGTTCTTCCTGACGGCCGACTACGCCTTCGGCCACGCGCTGGAGGCCGACACCACGCGCGTCGTCAAGGAGAAGGGCGGCACGGTGGTCGGCGCGGTGCGCACGCCGCTGAACGCATCGGACTTCTCGTCCTTCCTGCTGCAGGCGCAGAACTCCAAGGCGCAGATCCTCGGCCTGGCGAACGCCGGTGGCGACACCATCAACTCGATCAAGGCGGCGCGCGAGTTCGGCATCAACAAGACCATGAAGACCGCGGGCCTGCTGGTGTTCCTGTCGGACGTGCACAGCCTGGGCCTGCGCAACACCGAAGGCCTGCTGCACACCACCAGCTGGTACTGGGACTTGAACGACCAGACGCGCGCCTTCGCCAAGAAGTTCTTCGACAAGGCCAAGCGCATGCCCACCGACGTGCAGGCCGCCGACTATTCCGCCACCACGACCTACCTGAAGGCCGTGCAGGCCGCCGGCAGCGTGGATGCCGACAAGGTCATGGAGCAGCTCAAGAAGACGCCCGTCAACGACTTCTTCGGCAAGGGCCAGATCCGTGCCGACGGCCGTTTCGTGCACGACATGTACCTGGTCGAGGTGAAGTCCCCCAAGGAATCCACCAAGCCCTGGGACTACCTGAAGGTCGTCAAGACGCTGCCGGGTGAGCAGGTGTTCACCACCAAGGCCGAGACCAAGTGCGCGCTCTGGAAGTGAGCGCCGTCCCGCATTTCCTTTTCCGTTCCCGAGATTGACCATGACCGCCAAGTTCCCGCTCTCCGCCCTGATGTTCGCCACCTTGCTCGCCACCGGCGCGGTGCAGGCCCAGGCCCAGGACAAGGTCCGCATCGGCTTCATCACCGACATGTCCAGCCTGTACGCCGACGTGGACGGCAAGAACGGCGCGACCGCGATCCAGATGGCCATCGACGACTTCGGCGGCAAGGTCAACGGCCTGCCGATCGAACTGCTGTCGGCCGACCACCAGAACAAGGCCGACATCGCCGCCAGCAAGGCGCGCGAGTGGATGGACACGCAGAACCTGTCGATGCTGGTGGGCGGGACCACCTCGTCGGCCGGCCTGGCCATGGCCAAGGTGGCGCAGGAGAAAAAGCGCGTCTACATCGTCAACGGCGCTGGCAGCTCGGCACTGACCAACGAGCAGTGCAGCCCCTACACCGTGCACTACGCCTACGACACCGTGGCGCTGGCCAAGGGCACGGGCAGCGCGGTGATCGCGCGCGGCGACAAGAACTGGTTCTTCCTGACCGCCGACTATGCGTTCGGCGCGGCGCTGGAAGCCGACGCGTCCAGGGTCGTCAAGGAGAAGGGCGGCACCGTGCTCGGCAGCGTCAAGCATCCGCTGAATGCCTCGGACTTCTCGTCCTTCCTGCTGCAGGCGCAGAACTCCAAGGCCCAGGTGCTGGCGCTGGCCAACGCCGGTGGCGACACGCAGAACGCGCTGAAGGCGGCCAAGGAGTTCGGCATTGACAAGACCATGAAGATGGTCGGCCTGCTGGTGTTCGTGACCGACGTGCACAGCCTGGGCCTGAAGAGCACCTCCGGCTTGCTGCTCACCACCAGCTGGGACTGGAACCTGGACGACAAGACGCGCGCCTTCGGCAAGCGGTTCTTCGAGAAGACCAAGCGCATGCCGACCGACATCCAGGCCGCGAACTACTCCGCCGCGACGACCTACCTCAAGGCGGTGCAGGCGACCAAGACGCTGGATGCCGACAAGGTCATGGAGTACATCAAGAAGACCCCGATCGACGACTTCTACGCCAAGGGCGTGGTGCGGCCGGACGGCCGCTTCGTGCACGACATGTACCTCATGCAGGTGAAGACGCCGGCCGAGTCCACGCAGCCCTGGGACTACTACAAGGTCGTGGCGCGTCTCAAGGGCGACGAGGTCTTCACGACCAAGGCCGAGTCCAAGTGCGCACTCTGGAAGTGACCTGACCGCTTCATGACGATCTCCCTGCCTGCCCTGCTGAGCCAGCTGCTGCTGGGCCTGGTCAACGGCTCGTTCTACGCGATCCTGAGCCTGGGCCTGGCGGTGATCTTCGGCCTGCTCAACGTCATCAACTTCGCGCACGGCGCGCTGTTCATGATGGGTGCCATCGTGACCTGGATGGCGATGAACTACTTCGACATCAGCTACTGGGTCATGCTGGTCGCCGCGCCGCTCATCGTCGGCGTGTTCGGCGTGCTGATCGAGCGGCTGCTGCTGCGCTGGATCTACAAGCTCGACCACCTGTACGGCCTGCTGCTCACGCTGGGCCTCACGCTGCTGATCGAGGGCGCGTTCCGCTCCGCCTACGGCGTCTCCGGCCTGTCCTACGACACGCCGGAGGCGCTCACGGGCGCGACCGACATGGGCTTCATGATGCTGCCCAACTACCGCGCCTGGGTGGTCGTGGCCTCGCTGGTGGTGTGCTTCGCCACCTGGTTCCTGATCGAGAAGACGCGCATCGGCGCCTACCTGCGCGCGGGCACCGAGAACCCGCGGCTGGTCGAGGCCTTCGGCGTCAACGTGCCGCTCATGATCACGCTGACCTACGGCTTCGGCGTGGCGCTGGCGGCATTGGCCGGCGTGCTGGCCGCGCCCGTGATCCAGGTCTCGCCGCTGATGGGGCAGAACCTCATCATCGTGGTGTTCGCCGTCGTCGTGATCGGCGGCATGGGCTCCATCATGGGCTCCATCCTCACGGGCCTGGGCCTGGGCGTGATCGAGGGGCTGACCAAGGTGTTCTATCCCGAGGCCTCGTCGACCGTGGTCTTCATCATCATGGCCGTCGTGCTGCTGATCCGCCCTGCGGGCCTGTTCGGGAAAGAGAAATGAGCAAGAGCTCCTGGGGCTATCTCCTGTTGTTGCTGGCGCTGGTCGCCGCGCCCTTCGTGGGGGCCTATCCGGTCTTCATGATGAAGCTGCTGTGCTTCGCGCTGTTCGCCTCGGCCTTCAACCTGCTGCTGGGCTACACCGGCCTGCTGTCGTTCGGCCATGCGGCCTTTCTGGGCGGCTCGGCCTATGTGGCCGGCCATGCCATGAAGGTCTGGGGCTTCACGCCCGAGGTCGGCCTGGTGCTGGGCACGGCCACGGGCGCGCTGCTGGGCTGGCTGTTCGGCCTGCTGGCCATCCGGCGCCAGGGCATCTACTTCGCGATGATCACGCTGGCGCTGGCGCAGATGGTGTTCTTCGTGGCGCTGCAGGCCAAGTTCACGGGCGGGGAAGACGGCCTGCAGGGCGTGCCGCGCGGCAGCCTGTTCGGCGTGTTGTCGCTGGCGGACGACCTGACGATGTACTTCGTCACGCTGGCCATCGTGGTGCTCGCCTTCGTGCTTATCGTGCGCACCATCCACTCGCCCTTCGGCCAGGTCTTGAAGGGCATCAAGGAGAACGAGCCGCGCGCGATCTCGCTGGGCTACGACACGCACCGCTTCAAGCTGCTGGCCTTCGTGCTGTCGGCCGCGCTGGCGGGGCTGGCCGGTTCGCTCAAGACGCTGGTCCTGGGCTTCGCCACGCTGACCGACGTGCACTGGACGGCGTCTGGCGGCGTGATCCTGATGACGCTCGTGGGCGGCCTGGGCACGCTGTCGGGTCCGCTGGTGGGCGCGGCCGTGGTGATCCTGCTGGAGAACAAGATCGGCGAGATGGGCCACGGGCTGGCCGGGCTGACCGGCATCGAGTGGTTCAACACGCTGGGCGAATCGGTGACCATGGTCACCGGGCTGATCTTCGTGGTCTGCGTGCTGGCCTTCAGGCGCGGCATCATGGGCGAAATCATCGCGCTGCTGCAGCGGCGCAAGAAGGCCTGAACGGCCCGGGCGTGCCGGGCTACAGCCGCAGCCGCTGCGCGTAGCCCGTCATCTCCAGGTAGCCGCGGCCGACCTGCTGGCCCTGCGCATCGAGCAGGTCCGACAGCCCCTCCCAATAGATCGCGCCGGTGGAGCCCCGGCTGTCGAGCTCCTGCGCATCCAGCAGCGCGCGCACGGTGAAGTTGCCGCCGGGCGTGCCGACCTGCCACTCCACCGGGTAGCGGGCACGGCTGTCCGGGCTGGTCCACCAGCGCCGCGGCGTGAACACCACCTCGCCCTGGCCGAAGACGCGCGCCGGCTGGCCTGCCGCGCGGAACGAGCCACCATCCCACAGCCCCGTGCCGTCGGCGCGGCGCAGGTGGAAGGCCGTCAGCGCGCTGCCGTCGAACAGGTTCATGCCGATCCAGTCCCAGCCCACGGCCTCGGGATGCATCAGCGCCTCGCTCCATTCGTGGTCGAGCCAGGCCCGGCTGCGCAAAGCCGGATCGGGCGCTGGCTGCGCGTCGATGGCGAAGCGCCGGCCCTGGAGCACCAGGGCGCCCGTCACCGCCAGTTGCGGCACGCTGTAGTAGTAGCTGGCCTGGGCCGGATCGGGCCCCTTGCGCGACAGGCCTTCACGCCCCTGCAGCAGCAGCGGCTGGGTCTCGGCGAAGCGCAGGTGCAGGCCGAAATCCTGCGCCGGCAATTCGGCGGTGAGCGCGCCGTCGGGCGCGCGCGCCAGTTGCCAGTCCTGCAGCCGCACGCCGGTGTCGGTCTCGCTGGCCTCGGCGATGCCGAAGCCGGCCCGCGCGATGCGCTGGTCGTGCCAGAGCTTCCTGCCGTCCAGGTCCGTGATGGCCGCATGCGCGAACAGCAGCTGCCGGGCCGCGAAGCGCGAGCGCAGCGGCTGCGCGGCGTCCACGCGCGAGCGGAAGAAGGTCAGCTGGAAACCGAACACACGGCCGCCGCTCGCGGCCTGGCCCGTGATGTACCACCACTCGGTGCGCAGACCGGGGTGGCTGCCCAGGTCGCGCGGGAACTGCAGAGCCAGCGGGGGCAGGGCATGGGCCGGCTGGGCGGATTGGGCCGCCGCCAGGGCGGCCAGCAACAGGGTGCGGCGGTGCATCACCGGCACGATACACAAGCGGGCGCTAGCCGCCCCACAGCAGCCGGCTGGCGACCCAGCCGCGCTGGCCGCCTTCGCGCTGCACCTGCACCCAGTCGCCACGCCGCGCGAGCCGTTGCACGATCTCGCCGCGCTCGATCCTGCCCAGCAGCCTGCCGCCCGTGCGCGGCTGCGCGCGCAGGTTGGCCACGGATGCGCGCACGACCTTGTGCGTGCTCTTGCCGGTGAGGCTGCGATGCACCCAGCCGGTGTCGCGTTCGAAGTCGCGCACCTGCAGCCACTCGCCGCGGCGCGCCAGCACCTGCAAGGGGTAGCCGCGGCTCAGCGACCATTGCACGGCGTGCTGCGTGCCGGGCCCGGAGCGCATGTTGGCCTCGCGGGCCGTGACGCTCACGTACTGCTGCGCCCAGGCGCCGAAAGCTTGCAGCGCGAGGACTGCGACGAAGATGCGGAGAACGGTAGGGAATGTGAAAGACATGGCACAGGGGGAGGTACCTGTGCGGACCAAAGTTCCCGGTCGTTACATCTTTGCCCCGACGGCCCTTGGTCGCCGCACGGCGCCGCGGGGGAGCGCACGCTGGAATTCAGGAGGCCGGCGTGGCCGCCCTTCGCTGCCGCACCGCCTCTGCCAGCTGCCGCAGCACGGGCTCGGTCTGCGCCCAGCCGATGCACGCATCCGTGACCGACACGCCATAGCGCAATGGCTCGCCGGGCTTGAGGTCCTGCCGGCCTTCCTCCAGGTGGCTCTCGATCATGAGGCCGGTGATGCGGCGCTCGCCGGCGGCGATGCGGCGCGCCACGTCCTCGGCGACCACGATCTGGCGCGCGTGCTGCTTGGACGAGTTGGCATGCGAGCAGTCCACCATGAGCTGTTCGCGCAGGCCCGCCTTCTGGAGCACGGCGCAGGCCGCGTCCACATGCTCGGCGTCGTAGTTCGGCCCCTTGTTGCCGCCGCGCAGGATGGCGTGGCAGTCGGGGTTGCCGCGCGTCTCGAAGATCGCCGCCTGGCCCATCTTGGTCATGCCCATGAAGGCGTGCGGCGCGCGCGCCGCGACCATGGCGTCGGCCGCGATCTGCACGCCGCCGTCGGTGCCGTTCTTGAAGCCGATCGGGCAGCTCGAACCCGAGGCCAGCTGCCGGTGGCTCTGGCTCTCGGTGGTGCGCGCGCCGATGGCGCCCCAGGCGATCAGGTCGGCGATGTACTGCGGGCTCAGCAGGTCCAGGAACTCGTTGCCCGTGGGCAGGCCCAGCGCGCCGACTTCCAGCAGCAATTCACGCGCCTTGCGCAGGCCTTCGTTGATGCGGAAGCTGCCATCGAGCCGCGGGTCGTTGATGTAGCCCTTCCAGCCGACGGTGGTGCGCGGCTTCTCGAAGTACACGCGCATGACCAGCAGCAGTTCCTTCTCGACCTTGGGCTGCAGCGCCTTCAGGTGCTGCGCATAGGCCATGGCCTGGCCGTGGTCGTGGATGGAGCAGGGGCCGGTGACGACGACGAGCCGGTCGTCGCGGCCGTGCAGGATGTCGGCGATCGCCAGCCGGCTTTGCTCGACCAGCGTCTGCACGGCCGGTGGCACGGGCAGCTCGTCCAGCAGCAGCGCGGGCGAGATCAGCGGGCGCACGGCGGAGATGCGCACGTCGTCGATGCGGGTGGTGTCCTGCGTGCTGTCGCGCGCGCCGGCTTCCTGGTCGCGGGTGGGGTCGTCGATACGGTTCATGGAGGCGGGCCTGTGGTTGCGGTTGCGGGAGCGCCGCTCAAAGGCGGAAGTTGGCGACCTGCCGGACCAGGCGCTGGGCCTGGTCGCGCAGGCTTTCGGCCGCTGCACTGCTTTGCTCCACGAGGGCTGCATTTTGCTGCGTGCTCTGGTCGAGCTGGGCCACGGCCGTGTTGATCTGCTGTACGCCCTGCGCCTGCTGGCGCGAGGCGGCGGCAATCTCGGCGATCAGCCCGGAGACGCGGCCCACGCTGCCCAGGATGTCGCCCATGGCGCGGCCGGCTTCTTCGGCCCGGGCCGCGCCGTCCTGCACCTGCTCGCCGCTGGTGCCGATGAGCGCCTTGATCTGCTTGGCGGCCTCGGCGCTGCGCTGCGCGAGCTGGCGCACCTCGCTGGCCACCACGGCGAACCCGCGCCCCTGCTCGCCGGCACGTGCCGCCTCGACCGCGGCGTTGAGCGCCAGGATGTTGGTCTGGAACGCGATGGAGTCGATGGTGTTGGTGATGGCCCCGATGGCGCCGCTGGCCTCGCGGATCTGCGCCATCGTCCCGACCAGCTGCTGCACCGTGGCATGGCCCTGCTGCACGGCCTGGTCCGAGGCCTGCACCAGCTGGCTGCCCTGGGCCGCGGCGTCGGCGGTCTGGTTCATGGATGCGGTCAGCTGCTCGAGTGCGCCGGCGGTCTCTTCGAGCTGGCTGGCCGACTGCTCGGTGCGGTGCGCCAGGTCGCGGCTGCCGGAGCTGACTTCGGCGCTGGCCGTGTCCACGCCCGCGCTGACGGCCCGCACCTCGGTGATGGTGCGCGCCAGCTGCATGCGCATGCTGTCGATGCCGCGGGCCAGCAGTCCCAGGTCGTCCTGGCGTCCCGTGGGCACGGGCCGCGACAGGTCGCCCTGCGCGATGGCCGCCACCTGGTCGTTGAGCTGCAGCAGCGGCTGGCCGACCATGCGCTGCAGCAGCAGGCGCATGCCCAGCCCCGTCAGCACGACGGCCGCCAGCATCAGGCCCCAGAGCCATCCCAAGGTGGCGTTGTGGGCCGCCAGCGCCTGCGCGCGCGAGGCCTCGGCCACGACCCACCAGCCTGTGGCCGTGCTGCGCACGGCGACGCTGACCGGATCGGCGCGCGCCGGGTCCTGCACGGCCACCGGCTCCTGCAGCACGCCATCCGGCGCGGCGGCCAGGGCGGCCACCAGGCGCTCGGCCTGCGGCGCGGGCAGCAGCTCGGCCAGCTTGCGGCCCTTGGCGCTCGGGTGCGCCAGCAGCACCGCATCGGCCGGCGTGCGGCCCGGGTCCAGCAGGTACATGCCGCCGCCGCCGAGGAAGCGCTTGTCCTCGGTGAGCGAAACCAGCTCCTGGCGCAGGCCCTGCATGTTGAAGCCGATGAACAGGATGCCCACCACCTGCCCGGCGGCATCGCGCACGGGCTGGTAGCGCGACATGTACGGTACGCCGAACAGCGTGGCCGGGCCCACGTAGCTCTCGCCCGCCATCATGCGTGCGTAGGCCGGGTGCTGCAGGCCCAGCAGCGTGTCGACGGCGCGGTTGCCGTCCTGCTTGGTCAGCGAGGTGGCCACGCGCAGGAAGTCGTTGCCCTGGCGCGCGAAGATCGTGGCCACGCCGCCGGTGGTGCGCGCGAAGCGGTCCACGCGCTCGAAGTCGCCGGCCAGCGGCTTGCCGTCCAGCATCAGCTGGCCCGGGCCCTGGAGCGTGAAGTCGCCGCGGTACTCGGCGCCGAGCACCTCGTAGAGCTTCTGCGCCGATGCGCGGGCCGTGCGGTCCAGCGCATCGGCGATGTGGGCGACCGCGCCGGCCTCGCTGGCCATGTAGTCCAGCGTGCGCTGGAAGGCCTGCTGGGTCAGCACCCAGGACAGGACGCCGCAGATGGCGACCAGCATGGACGCGATGGCGGCGCTGGCCAGCAGCGAGACGCGCCTGGCGATGCGGATGCGGGGGACGGAATGTGTGGACATGGCGACACCTCTTACTGGTCGGGCGCGCTCGCCGGCGCCTCGATTGGCGCCGTGCAGTGTAGGGGGCCGCATCGACGGCGCACGGGGAACAACCCGCACGCCGCGGGACGTCAGCCCAGCCGCGCGCGGTGCCGCGCGATCTGGGCCTTCACCTGGGCCGGCGCCGTGCCGCCCAGCGTGCTGCGCGCCTCCAGCGAGCCGCGCAGGCTCATCACGTCGAACACGTCCTTCTCGATGGCCGGGTGGAAGCCCTGCAGCACGGCCAGCGGCAGCTCCGACAGGTCGCAGGCATGGGACTGCGCGGCCTTCACCGCATGTGCCACGGTCTCGTGCGCATCGCGGAAGGGCAGGCCTTTCTTGACCAGGTAGTCGGCCAGGTCGGTGGCGGTGGCATAGCCGCGCGCGGCGGCCTGCTGCATGGCCTCGGGCACCACGGTGATGCCGCCCACCATCTCGGCGAAGATGCGCAGCGTGTCCTTCAGGGTGTCCACCGTGTCGAACAGCGGCTCCTTGTCTTCCTGGTTGTCCTTGTTGTAGGCCAGCGGCTGGCCCTTCATGAGCGTGATCAGGCCCATCAGGTGGCCGACCACGCGGCCGGTCTTGCCGCGCGCGAGTTCGGGCACGTCCGGGTTCTTCTTCTGCGGCATGATGGAACTGCCGGTGGTGAAGCGGTCGGCGATCCTGATGAAGCCGAAGTTCTGGCTCATCCACAGGATCAGCTCTTCGCTGAAACGGCTGATGTGCACCATGGCCAGGCTGGCGGCGGCCGTGAACTCGATGGCGAAGTCGCGGTCGCTCACGGCGTCCAGGCTGTTCTGGCAGACCTCGTCCATGCCCAGCGTCCTGGCCACGCGCTCGCGGTCCAGCGGGTAGCTGGTGCCGGCCAGCGCCGCGGCGCCCAGCGGCAGGCGGTTGACGCGGCGGCGCACGTCGGCCATGCGCTCGGCGTCGCGCGCGAACATCTCCACGTAGGCCAGCATGTGGTGGCCGAAGCTCACGGGCTGGGCCACCTGCAGGTGCGTGAAGCCGGGCAGGATCACGTCCACGTTCTGCTCGGCGATGGCCACCAGCGCCTTCTGCAGGTCGGTCAGCAGGCCGGCGATCAGGTCGATCTCGCCGCGCAGCCACAGCCGCACGTCGGTGGCGACCTGGTCGTTGCGGCTGCGGCCGGTGTGCAGGCGCTTGCCGGCGTCGCCGACGAGCTGCGTGAGCCGCGCCTCGATGTTCAGGTGCACGTCCTCCAGGTCGAGCTTCCACTCGAACTGGCCGGCCTCGATCTCGGTCGTGATCTGGGCCATGCCCTTCTGGATGGACGCCAGGTCGTCGGCACCGATCACCTTCTGCGCGGCCAGCATCTCGGCATGCGCCAGGCTGCCTGCGATGTCGGCCTGCCACAGGCGCTTGTCGAAGAACACGCTGGAGGTGTAGCGCTTGACCAGGTCGCTCATGGGCTCGGAGAACAGCGCGGACCACGCCTGGGATTTCTGGTCGAGTTGGTTGTGGGACATCGGATGCCGTCGTCGCAAGAGGAGAGGGGAGCAGGCTGGAGGCGGGCTGTGCCGCCGCGCCGGACGGTGCACCATAATCGAACGCCGCCCGCAGCCTGCGCATGAAGGATCCGCAAATTTTATCGACCTTCCAAGAGCCCGCCGCCCCGCCGCAGCGGGGCCGCACGAGTTCTGTCCTGGTCTTCGACGCCTGCCACCCGGGCGTGGTGCTGCGCGCCATCCTGTTCGTGGAAGCCGTCATGGCCGTGGGCGCCATGTTCGGCAGCGACAACCCCCTGCAATGGGTCGAGCGGCTCGCCCTGCTGACCGCCGGAGCCCTGCCGGCCACGCTGTTGTGGCTGCTGCTGGCCTGCAGCTTCAAGCACCGCCTGGGCCGCCTGGGCCGCCAGGCGCATTACCCCGTGGGGGTGGTGCTGGGCGCGCTGGCGGGGGTGGTCGCCTGCGCCGTGCTGGCCGGCATCGGCGTCACGGCCAGTCCGCCCTGGCTGGCCAGCGCGGTCACCGGCCTGCTGCTGTCGGTGCTGCTGGTGGCCGGGCTAGGCCTGCGCGCGCGTGCCCGCACGCCGGCCGCCACGGCGGCGTTGCTGGCCGAACTGCAGGCGCGCATCCGGCCGCACTTCCTGTTCAACACCTTGAACAGCGCAATCGCGCTGGTGCGCGCCGAGCCGGCCAAGGCCGAGGCGCTGCTGGAAGACCTGTCCGACCTGTTCCGCCATGTGCTCAAGAACCCTGGCGAGTCGGTGACCCTGGGCGAGGAGATCGCACTGGCCGAACGCTACCTGGCCATCGAGCAGGTGCGCTTCGGCAACCGGCTGCGGGTGCAGTGGTCGCTCGACCCGGCGGCCGACCAGGTGCGCCTGCCGCCGCTGCTGCTGCAGCCGCTGGTGGAGAACGCCGTCAAGCACGGCGTGGAGCCCAGCGACAGGGGTGCCGACATCCGCATCGCCAGCGAGCGGCGCGGCGAGACGGTGCGCATCACCGTCGTCAACACGGTGCCGGCCGGGCAGGGCGCCAGCGGCCACGGCGTGGCGCTGGACAATGTGCGCACCCGGCTCGGGCTGCTGCACGACGTGCGCGGCAGCTTCCGGGCGGGCCTGCGCTACGGTGTGTTCCGCGTGCGCATCGAAGTGCCGGCCTGAGCCAGAACGAGAAACGGAAGAAGCATGGCCCTGCGTGTGTTGATCGTGGACGACGAACCCCTGGCGCGCACGCGGCTGCGCACGCTGCTGGGCGACTGCAATTCGCCCTCGGCGCTGGTCTGCGGCGAGGCCGGCAACGCCACCGAGGCGCTGGCCCTGCTGCAGCGCGAACGCTTCGACCTGGCGCTGCTGGACATCCACATGCCCGGCAGCGACGGCCTGGTGCTGGCCAACACGCTGCGTGCGTTGCCGGCACCGCCGGCCGTGGTGTTCGTGACGGCCTATGCCCAGCACGCGCTGCAGGCCTTCGACGTGGAGGCCATCGACTACCTGACCAAGCCCGTGCGCCTGCAACGGCTGCAGCACGCGCTGCAGAAGGTCGAGCGCCTGCGCGGCCTGGCCGGGCAGCCGGCGGACGCCGACGCCGACGCCTTCATCCTGATCCAGGACCGCGGCCGCACCGAACGCGTGCCGCTGGCCCAGATCCTGTACCTCAAGGCCGAACTCAAGTACGTGACCGTGCGCACGCTGGCCCGCAGCTACATCCTGGATGGCGCCCTGAACGAGCTGGAGACGCGGCACCGGCAGCACTTCGTGCGCGTGCACCGCAATGCGCTGGTGGCGCGCAAGGCGCTGCGTGCGCTCGAGAAGCACCACGATCCCGAGGAGGGCGAGGGTTGGGCCGTGCGCCTGCATGGCCTGGACGAGCCGCTGGCCGTTTCGCGCCGCCAATTGGCCGCGGTGCGCGAGGTGCTGGCCGGCTGATCCCGTGCGATAGAAGGCAGGTTTCGGTCAAGTCTTCCCCCTAAACTGCGTGCGGATTTGTGCGCCAGTTGCGCCAATCGAGTGCGCAAACAAGGGAAGACAACATGAAGTGGAACGACATCGGGGTGGGGCGCCGGCTGTGGCTGGTGGTGCTGGGGCTGCTGCTGGCCATGCTGGCGATCGCTTCGTGGGCGCAGCTGAATTCGGCCACCGCCATGGACACGGCCCTGCGCGCGGTGCAGGACTACGAGGCGCGCATCTCCGATGCGATCCGCTGGCGCGGCCTCACCGCAACGGCCACGACCATGGTCGAGGGCACGGCCATGACCAGCGATGCGGCGCTGGCGAAGATGTACGACGGCCGTGTCAAGGCCCTGATCACGGAGATCTCGGCCGTGCAGGAGCGCGTCACCAAGGCCACCACCACCGAGGAGAGCAAGGCGGCGCTGCAGACCATCGCGGACCGGCGCACGCGCGTGCTGGCCATGACGGCACGGGTCACCGAGCTCAAGAACGCCGGTGGCGATGTGCAGGGCTTCGTCGAGCGCGACTACCGCCCGGCCATCGACAGCTACCTGAAGGCACTCGACGATTTCGTCGGCGTGCAGGAAGGGCTGCGCGACCGGGCCCGCGGGGCAGCCGAGGAGGCACGCCGTACCGGCTCGTTCGTGGGCCTGGGGTTGATCGGCCTGGTCTTCCTGGTCGGCATCGGGCTGACGGTGGCGCTGGTGCGCTCCATCGTGCAGCCGCTGCAGCGCGCGCTGAAGGCGGCCGACGCGATTGCCAGCGGCGACCTCACGCAGCGGCTGGACGATCCGCGCCGCGACGAGTTCGGCCAGCTGCTGCGCGCGCTGTCGTCCATGACGGAGCGGCTGCGCGGCCTGGTCAGCGAGGTGCGCAGCGGCGTGGAATCGGTGTCATCGGCCTCGGTGGAGATCGCCAGCGGCAACCACGACCTGTCGGCGCGGACCGAGCAGACCGCCTCCAACCTGGAGGAGACGGCCGCCAGCATGGAAGAGCTGACCAGCACGGTCACCCAGTCCGCCGACACCGCGCGCCAGGCCAACCAGCTGGCCAGCACGGCGGCCCAGGCTGCCACCCAGGGCGGCGAGGTGGTGGGCCAGGTGGTGCGCACGATGCAGGACATCAGCGATGCGTCGCGCAAGATTGCCGACATCATCGGCACCATCGACGCCATCGCGTTCCAGACCAACATCCTGGCGCTCAACGCGGCGGTGGAAGCTGCGCGCGCCGGCGAGCAGGGCCGCGGCTTCGCCGTGGTGGCCTCCGAGGTGCGCGCACTGGCCGGGCGTTCGGCCGATGCGGCCAAGGAGATCAAGGCGCTCATCGGCGCCTCGGTGCAGACCGTGGAGGCCGGCTCGGCCCAGGTCGAGCATGCCGGCACCTCGATGCAGGAGATCGTGGCCAGCGTGCGCCGCGTGAGCGACCTGATCGGCGAGATCAGCGCCTCGTCCACAGAACAGCGCGACGGCATCGCCCAGGTGAACCAGGCGGTCACGCAGCTCGACCAGATGACGCAGCAGAACGCCGCGTTGGTGGAAGAGTCGGCCGCGGCCGCGTCGGGCCTGAAAGACCAGGCGCAGCGGCTGGCCGAGGTGGTGGCCGTGTTCAACGTCGGCAGCGGGGTGGTGTCGGTGGCCCGTGCTGCGGCCGTGGCCGCGCCTGCGCCCGCCCGACCGGCCGCCATCGCCCCGGCCAGGCGGCCGGCACCGGCGGTGGCGGCGCCCGCCGCCAAGCGCCTGGGCACATCGCCCGTGGCCGGCAAGGCACCGGCCAAGCCCGCGCCCACGCCGCCGGCCAAACCCGCGGCGCCCAGGACGCTGGCTGCGCCGGCGCGCACGCTGCCGCCCGTCCGGGCCAAGGCCGCGACCGCCGAAGAAGGCGAGTGGGAGAGCTTCTAACCCGCGCTGGCGGCGTTCAGCCGGCCATGCCCTCGACCAGGAAGCGCACGCGCCGCTGACCCTGCCACTCGTCGGCATCGAGCCGGAACGCCAGCACGGCGCGGTTGGGCAGCGGCTCCACGCGGCCGAACCAGATGCCATCCACCGGCTGGCCCTGGTGGCGCAGCTTGAGCGCCAGGTGCCGTTCGCCGACCAGGCGCTGCGAAACGATCTCCACCTCCTCGCTGAAGGTCGGCGCGGCAAAGCCCTGGCCCCAGACCTCGCGGTGCAGCGTGTCGACCATCTCGGCACGGCGGTACTCGGGTGCCAGCGGACCGTCGGTCTCCAGGCGGCGCGTGAGCGCGGCCTCGTCCAGCCATTCGCGCGCGATGGCGCGCAGGCCGGCGTCGAACTCGGGCCAGCGCCCGGCCGCCACGGTGCAGCCGGCCGCCATCGCGTGGCCACCGAAGCGCAGCAGCACGCCCGGGTGGCGCTTGGCCAGCAGGTCGAGCGCGTCGCGCAGGTGGAAGCCCGCGATGGAGCGGCCCGAACCCTTGATCTCGCCCTCGTGGCCCGGCGCGCGCGAGGCCGCGAACACGAAGCAGGGCCGGTGCAGCCGGTCCTTCAGGCGCGAGGCGACGATGCCCACCACGCCTTCGTGGAAGGCGGGGTCGTAGACGCTGATGGCCGGTGGGGCCTCCTCGCCGTCCCCGAACAGCGATTCGGCCACCAGCTCGGCCTGCTCGCGCATGTCGGTCTCGATGCTGCGGCGTTCCCGGTTGATCGCGTCCAGCGTGCGCGCCAGCTCGGCGGCGCGGCCGGCGTCGTCGGTCAGCAGGCATTCGATGCCCAGCGTCATGTCGGCCAGCCGGCCGGCGGCGTTGATGCGCGGCCCCAGCGCGAAGCCGAAGTCGAAACCCGTGGCCTGGCTGCTCTTGCGGCCGGCGGCCTCGAACAGCGCGGCCACGCCGGCCGGCATCTGGCCGGCGCGGATGCGGCGCAGGCCCTGGGCCACGAGGCGGCGGTTGTTGGCGTCGAGCTTGACGACGTCGGCCACGGTGCCGAGCGCGACCAGCGGCAGCAGCGCGTCGAGCTTGGGCTGGGGCTGGTTGCCGTAGGCGCCGCGCGCGCGCAACTCGGCACGCAGCGCCAGCAGCACGTAGAACATCACGCCGACGCCGGCCATGCACTTGCTGGCGAAACCGCAGGCCGGCTGGTTCGGGTTGACGATGACCTCGGCCTCGGGCAGGGCAGGCGCGGGCAGGTGGTGGTCGGTCACCAGCACCGCCAGGCCCAGCGCGCGCGCATGGGCCACGCCGTCGATGCTGGCGATGCCGTTGTCCACGGTGACGAGCAGGTCGGCGCCGCGCGCGTGCACGCGGTCGGCGATCGGCGCGGTCAGGCCGTAGCCGTCCACCACGCGGTCGGGCACCAGGTAGTCGACATGGCGGGCGCCCAGCAGGCGCAGGCCGCGCATGGCCACGGCGCAGGCGGTCGCGCCGTCGCAGTCGTAGTCGGCCACGATGCAGATGCGCGCGTCGCGCGCGATGGCGTCGGCCAGCAGGCGCGCCGCGGCATCGGCGCCGAGCAGGCCCTGCGGGCCGGTGGGGGGCAGCAGGCGTGCCAGGCCGTCGTCGAGTTCGTCGAAGGCCTGCACGCCGCGCGCCGCGAACAGCCGCGCCAGCAGCGGGTGCACGCCGGCCTGCTCCAGCGCCCAGGCCGCGCGCGGGGGCACGTCGCGGGTGCGGATCTTCACAGGCCCTCCAGCAGCTGGGCCAGCGGCGGCTTGCGCCAGCCGGCCAGCCAGCGCGCCAGCGCGCCGCGCGGCTGGCCGTCGAACCGGCGGCTGCCCCTCGGGCCGCACAGCGTCAGGGCCACGGCTTCGCCGGCGCGCAGGCGCTGCAGCAGCGGTGCGCAACAGGTGCTGTCGATGTGCTGCCAGGCGGCGGCCCAGCCGGCCCAGTCGCCCTGCCGGGCGCTGGCGCGCAGCGCGTCCACGACCTGCGCGGCGGCTGGCCGGGGCGGCACGGCCGGCCAGGTGCCGCAGCCGCTGATCCACAGCGTGTTGACGGTCATCAGGCGCTGTGCCTCGCGCGCGTCGTTGACGGGGTGGGTGTAGAGCAGCATCTGCATTTCGTTCTGCAGGCGGCGCAGCAGCGGGCTGGCGGGCAGCCAGGCGTTCAGGTTGTCCTCGCCCAGCACGCGCTCGGGCGAGGCCGTGGCCAGGCCATGGAAGGGCGCGCCGTGGGCCAGCCAGCGGCCGTCCTGCCAGCACTCGACCACGATGCCGTCCTCGGCCAGGTAGGGCGCCATGCTGGCGAGCAGGGCATCGGCCTGGTCGGCCGGCAGTGCCAGCAAGGCCGGGTCGGCCAGGCGCACCTGGTTCATGCCGACCTCGAGGTGGCCAGGCGTGAGGAAGGCCCAGTCCTGCCCGGGCGGCAGGCCGGCCGCCACGGCCGCGGCGGCGGCCCAGGGCAGGCGGCCGTCCTCGCCGGCCAGGCCCTGGGCCTGGGCCAGCGCGCGCTCGGCCGGTGTGTCGAGTGCCTCCTCGGGCAGGCGCGCCAACGGCGCGGGCGCCAGTTCGGCCAGCAGGGCGGACAGCGCAGGCAGTTGCAAGGACGCCAGCGCGCTGCGGCAGGCGGGCGCATCGCTGGCGGCGTCGAGGATCAGCAGGTGGGCCGGGGGGCTCGGAGGCATGGGCGGGGACATCGGGGGGATTGTCCGGGATGCCACAATCCCTGCTTTTTTGCGGGCGCTGCCTGCGCGCGATGCACCTTCCCTACGAACTGGCCGTTGGCTGGCGCTACACCCGCGCCGGCCGCGCGACGCGCCGCAACGGCTTCATCTCCTTCATCTCCGGCGTCTCCATGCTGGGCATCGCGCTCGGCGTGGCGGCGCTGATCATCGTGCTCTCGGTCATGAACGGCTTCCAGAAGGAAGTGCGCGACCGCATGCTGGGCGTGGTCTCGCACATCGAGATCTACGCGCCGCAGGGCCAGGCCATCCCCGATCCCAAGAAGACCATGGAGGAGGCCAGGCGCAACCCCGCGGTGATCGGCGCGGCGCCCTTCATCGCCAGCCAGGCGCTGATCGCGCGCGGCGAGGACATGAAGGGTGCGCTGGTGCGCGGCATCGACCCGGCCACCGAAAGCCAGGTGACCGACGTGGCCGGCGGCGCTGGCGCCGCGGCCATCGCGCGGCTGGTGCCCGGCCAGTTCGGCATCGTGCTGGGCACGGACCTGGCGCGCAGCCTGGGCGTGCGCGAGGGCGACCCGGTGACGCTGGTGGCGCCCTCGGGCCAGGTCACGCCGGCCGGCGTGGTGCCGCGGCTCAAGCAGATGACGGTGGTCGGGCTGTTCAGTTCGGGCCACTACGAGTACGACTCGGCGCTGGCCATGGTGCACATCGAGGACGCCGCCCGGCTGTTCCGGCTGGAGGGGCCGAGCGGCGTGCGGCTCAAGCTGCGCGACCTGCACCAGGCGCGCGAGGTGGCCTTCGAGCTGGCCCGCACGCTCTCGGGCGACCTGCTGATCCGCGACTGGACGCGCCAGAACCAGACCTGGTTCGCGGCCGTGCAACTGGAAAAACGCATGATGTTCATCATCCTCACGCTGATCGTGGCGGTGGCCGCGTTCAACCTGGTCAGCACGCTGGTCATGACGGTGACCGACAAGCGCGCCGACATCGCCATCCTGCGCACGCTGGGCGCCAGCCCGCGCAGCATCATGGGCATCTTCATGGTGCAGGGCGCCATGGTCGGCATCATCGGCACCTTCGCCGGGCTGGCCCTGGGCCTGGCCGTGGCCTACAACATCGACGTGATCGTGCCGGCGCTGGAGAAGATCTTCCATGCCAGCTTCCTGCCGCGCGAGGTGTATTTGATCAACCGCATGCCCAGCGACCCACAGCAGGGCGACATCCTGCCCATCGCCGTCATCTCCTTGATCCTCGCCTTCCTGGCCACGATCTACCCGAGCTGGCGGGCCAGCCGCGTGAACCCTGCCGAGGCGCTGCGCTATGAGTGATGCGATCAAATCCGCCCCTGTCGGCCAGCCCGTGCTGCAGGCCCGGGGCCTGTCCAAGCGCTTCCACGAGGGCCGTCTCGACGTGACCGTGCTGCAGGGCGTGGACCTGACCGTGCACGCCGGCGAGACGGTGGCCATCGTCGGCGCGTCGGGTTCGGGCAAGAGCACGCTGCTGCACCTGCTGGGCGGGCTGGACGCGCCGACCACGGGCCGCGTGCAGCTGGCCGGCCAGGACCTGGGTGCGCTGAGCCCGGCCGCCCAGGGCGAGCTGCGCAACCGCGAGCTCGGCTTCGTCTACCAGTTCCACCACCTGCTGCCCGAGTTCAGCGCCCAGGACAACGTGGCCATGCCGCTGTGGATCCGGCGCCAGACCCGGGCCGCCGCCGGCGCCACCGCCGCCGCCGTGCTGGCCGAGGTTGGCCTGGCCGAACGCATGGCGCACCGGCCGGCCGAGCTGTCCGGCGGCGAGCGCCAGCGCGTGGCCATCGCGCGGGCCCTGGTCGGCGCGCCGCGCTGCGTGCTGGCCGACGAGCCCACCGGCAACCTGGACCGCGGCACGGCCGAGGGCGTGTTCGGCATGATGCTGCGGCTCGCGCGCGACCATGGCACGGCCTTCATCGTGGTCACGCACGACGAATCGCTCGCCGCGCGCTGCGGCCGGCTGCTGCGGCTCAACCGCGGGGTGCTGAGCGGTTAGGAGGCTGCCCGGCCGGGGCCAGGCCCGGCGCGCGCTAGTCGCCCCAGCGCTGGCGGGCCACGCCCTGCGCGCCGGAGCCGCTGCCGAACAAGGCCTCGCGGGCAGCCTCGCTGAGCACTGGCGCCCGCAGCTCGCGGCCCAGGGCGAGGCCGCGCTGCACCCCCGGACGCGCCAGCACGGTCTCGTACCAGCGACCGATGTGGGCGAACGCCGACAGGTCGATGCGCTGGGCGTTGTGCATGCGGATCCAGGGCAGGATGGCGATGTCGGCGATGGAGAACTCCGCTCCGGCCACATGGCTGCCGGTCTGGCCCAGCTGGTGGTCCAGCACACCGTACAGGCGGCGCAGCTCGTTGGCATAGCGGGTGATGGCGTAGGGCACCTTCTCGCTGGCGTACTGCAGGAAGTGGCTGTTCTGGCCCGTCATGGGGCCGAGGCCGCCGACCTGCCACATCAGCCACTGCAGCACCTGGAGCCTTCCGGCGCTGTCGGCCGGCAGGAAGCGGCCCGTCTTGCCGGCCAGGTAGACCAGGATGGCGCCGGCCTCGCTGATGTGCATGGGCTCGCCACCGTCCAGCGGTTCCGGGTCGATGATGGCCGGCATCTTGTGGTGCGGATTGATCAACGCCACGAACTCGGGTGTGAACTGCTCCCCGCGGCCGATGTTGACCGGCACCATGCGGTAAGGCAGGCCGCACTCCTCCAACATGATGGAACAAGTCCATCCGTTGGGCGTGGGCCAGTAGTGCAACTCGATCATGGAACCTTCACCAATGTGTACGACAGGACATCCCGGCGTGGGCCCCGCATGACGGATACAAGTATTCCATGTTTGGTTCCGCGCCAGTAGGACGGCATCGCAAGGCGGTGGCGTTGCGCGACTACGCGTGGGCGTGCTGCACAATCGCGCCCCATGTCCGCCGCCCTTCTCACCGCCGCGGGGACCACCCCGCTGGTTCTTGATTCCCCGCACAGCGGCACGGTCTATCCGGCCGATTTCGACCACGCCTGCGACCCCCTGGTGCTGCGCCGCGCCGAGGACACCCATGTCGAGAAGCTCTACGCCTTCGCGCCGGCGCTGGGCGTGGCCTGGGTCGAGGCGCTGTTCCCGCGCAGCTACCTGGATGCCAACCGCGACGTGACCGAGATCGACCAGGCGCTGCTGGACGCGCCCTGGCCCGGCCCGGTGGCCACCGATGCGCGCGTGCTGTCCAAGGTGCGCCTGGGCAAGGGGTTGATCTGGCGGACCACCGACGAGGGCACGCCGCTGTACGCGCGGCGGCTCACGGTGGCCGAGGTGCAGGCCCGCATCGCGCGCTGCTGGCAGCCCTACCACGCGGCGGTGAAGGCGGCCATCGACGCGGCCCACGCGCGGCACGGCTACAGCCTGCACCTGAACTGCCATTCGATGCCGGCCGTGGCCTCGCGCTTCGCGACCGATTTCCCGGGCCTGGCCCATGCCGACTTCGTGGTCGGCGACCGCGATGGCAGCACGGCGTCCGTGGCGCTCTCCGCCCGCATCGTCGACCACCTGCGCGGCTTGGGCTACGACGTGGCCTACAACCATCCCTACAAGGGCGTCGAGCTCGTGCGCCGCTATGGCGACCCGGCCCGGCAGCGCCACAGCGTGCAGCTGGAGATCAACCGCAGGCTCTACATGGACGAGGCCACGCTGGCCCTGCACGCGGGCGCCGAACCCCTGAAGGCCCACCTGCGCTCGCTGGTGGCGTTGCTGCTGGCCACCGACCCGCGGAGCCTGTGATGGACCGGGTCGATGCGGTGGTCATCGGCGCCGGCGTGGTCGGCCTGGCGGTGGCACGGGCGCTGGCACTGTCGCCGGCCTTTGCCGGGCGCGAACTCATGGTGCTGGAGGCGGCGGACGCCATCGGCACCGGCACCAGCTCGCGCAACAGCGAGGTGATCCACGCAGGCATCTACTACGCGGCCGGTTCGCTCAAGGCCCAGCTGTGCGTGCGTGGCAAGGCGCTGCTGTATGCCTACTGTGCCGAGCGCGGCATCGGCCACCGGCGCTGCGGCAAGCTGATCGTGGCCACCGACGAAGCCCAGGTCGCGCAGCTGCAGGGCATCGTCGCCAAGGCCGCTGCCAACGGCGTGGACGACCTGGTGCTGCTGTCGGCCGACGAGGCCCGCGCCCTGGAGCCGCAGCTGCGCTGCACGGCGGCGATCCACTCGCCGTCCACCGGCATCGTCGACAGCCATGGACTGATGCTGGCGCTGCAGGGCGATGTCGAGAACGCCGGCGGCCTGGTGGCGCTGAACACGGCGCTTGCGCAGGCGCGCTGCACGCCGGACGGCCTGGTGCTGGCCATGGCCGATGGCACCGAACTGCTGGCCGGCACCGTGGTCAATGCGGCCGGCCTGTCGGCGCAGGCGTTGGCACGGCGCTTCGAGGGCCTGGACGCGGTGCACGTGCCACCCAGCCATTTCGCCAAGGGCAACTACTTCACGCTGGCCGGCCGTGCGCCGTTCACGCGGCTCATCTACCCGGCGCCCGAGGCCGCCGGCCTGGGCGTGCACCTGACGCTGGACCTGGGTGGCCAGGCCAAGTTCGGGCCCGACGTGCAGTGGGTGGACGATCCCGGCGACCTGGTGGTCGATCCGCGCCGCGGCGACGGCTTCTACGCCGAGGTGCGCAAGTACTGGCCCGGCCTGCCGGATGGCGCGCTCCAGCCGGGCTATGCCGGCATGCGCCCCAAGATCCAGGCCCCGCACGAGGCGGCGCGCGACTTCGTGCTGCAGGGCCCCGCGGTGCACGGCGTGCCCGGCCTGGTCAACCTGTTCGGCATCGAGTCGCCGGGCCTCACGAGTTCGTTGGCCATCGGCGAGCAGGTGGCGCGCATGCTGCAGCCCGCCTGAACAGGCCGCCGCTCACAGCGCCATCGGCCGCGTCACGGGAAAGTCGGCCGGCGGCGCGGGGCGCGCGTTGGCGGCCAGCGCCATGCGGCGCGCGCGCAGGCGCTGCAGTTCCAGCGCCACGTCGTGGCCGAAGCCCCGGCGGTTGCCGCGGCGGTCGGCCTGCAATTCGTCCAGGTAGTCGAGGCAGCGCAGCGGCAGGCTCCACAGCGCGGCAATGTTGTTGAGCACGCGCGGATGCTGGCGCGCGCACTGGTGCGGTCGCAGCGGCTCGGGAAGGGCCTTCATCCATGCCATGGTCAGGCGCTGCAGGGAATCGTCCAGCGTGTCGTGGCCGCTGCGCTTCCAGCGCGGCACGGCCGGGGTCTTGAGCGCGAGCACGGTGGGGCGGACAGGGGGCAGCATGGCGGGCCGGACGGAGTGGGAGGCAACGGCAGCATAGGCCGCGCCGGCCGCCGCCGGAGCCCGCCACGGGCCCGCACCGACGGGCGGCGGCCCGTTGGCGACGGCCGCAGCGGTCGGCCATCGGTTCCGCAAACGCTCTCAGGCCCTGCGTGTCCGCAGCAGGCTGAACAAGCCGGCCCCGGCGGCCAGCATGGCGGCCAGGCCCAGCGCCAGCTTGGCGCCCGCGGCATGGCCGGCCTGCGGCGCCGACAGGCTGAACAGCATGGCCAGCAGCACCGCGCCGATGCTCTGGCCCGTCAGGCGCGCCGTGCCCAGCATGCCGCTGGCGCCGCCGGCGCGGTGCGGTGGCGCCGAGGTCACGATCAGGTAGTTGTTGGGCGACTGGAACAGCGCGAAGCCGATGCCGCACAGCGCCATGCGCCAGGCGATGTCTGCGTTGTGCGGCTGCTCGGGCAGCAGGGCCAGCAGCGCCAGGCCGCTGGCCATGGTCCACATGCCGGCGCAGCCCAGCAGCGCGGGCTGCACGCGGCCAATCAGCCGCCCGGCGATGGGTGCGGTGACGATGCTGCCCAGCGGCCAGGCCGTGATGAGCAGGCCCGTGTCCACGTGCGAGCGGCCGTAACCCTCCAGCAGCAGGAAGGGCAGCGCGATGTTGGACAGCATCTGCGCGGCAAAGGCCGTGACCGAGCTGCACATGGACAGCGCGAACACGCGGATGCGCAGTAGGTCCACCGGGAACAGCGGCACGGCCTGGCCGAGCTGGCGCCGCACATAGACCACGCCGACCCCCAGGCCGACGGCGATCAGCAGCGTGGCCTGCAGTGCCACGCCAGGTTCGCGCGCGCGGGTGCCGAGCTGGTCCACGCCCAGGAAGACCAGCGCGAACATGGCGGCGTTGAGCCCCACGTCGAGCAGCGACAGCCCGCCCTTGGCCAGCGGCAGCGGATTGGCCGGCAGCGCGCGCAGGCCCAGCAGCAGCAGCGCCGCCGTGATCGGCAGGTTGATGGCGAACAGCCAGGGCCAGCTGGCGACCGACAGCACGGCCGCGGCCACGCTGGGGCCGGCCACCGAGGCCACGGCCACGGTCATGGAATTGATGGCGATGCCGCGGCCCAGCAGCGCGCGCGGGTAGGTCAGCCGCACCAGCGCCGAATTGACGCCCATGACGCCGGCCGCGCCCATGCCCTGCAACGCGCGCGCCGCCACCAGCGTGCCGAGGTCGCGCGCCAGCACGCAGCCCAGCGAGCCCAGCAGCAGCACGGCCACGCCGGCCAGGTAGACGCGGCGGTAGCCCAGCAGGTCGCCCAGCTTGGCGCAGGGCAGCAGCAGCACCAGCACGCCGAGCTGGTAGGCGTTGACGATCCAGATCGCGTCGGATGCCGGGCGGTTCAGGTCGCGCGCGATGCCGGGCAGCGCCAGGTTGACGATGGTGGCGTCCAGCACCGAGATGCCGATCCCGAGCAGGATCACCGCCATCGACCAGTAGCGGGCCGGCGTCGGCAGGCCGTCCGCGGGCGGCGCGACGGCCATCATCAGGCCTTGCGGTCGCGGATCGCCTGCGCGGCCTCGCGCACCAGCGCCGGGCCCTGGTAGATGAGGCCGGTGTAGATCTGCACCAGGTCGGCGCCGGCCTCGATCTTGGTCAGCGCATCGCGCGCCGACAGTACGCCGCCCACGCCGATGATGGGGAAGGCCGGGCCCAGCGCCTGGCGCAGCTGGGCGATCACGCGGTTGCTGGCGGCCAGCAGCGGCGCGCCGGACAGGCCGCCGGTCTCCTCGGCATGCGGCAGGCCCTGCACGCTGTCGCGCGCCAGCGTGGTGTTGGTGGCGATCAGGCCCCAGCCGAGCTGGTCGGCCGCGTTGTCGGCATCCGCATAGCGCCGGAGCGTGGCGGCGATCACGGCGACCTGGGCTTCGTCCAGGTCGGGTGCGATCTTCACGAACAGCGGCACGCGGCGCAGCAGCGTGCGGCCATCGGCACTGGTGGTCGCGTGCTCGCGCGCGAGCAGGGCACGGCGTTCCGCCAAGGCGCCCAGCAGTGCGTCCAGCGCCGCGTCGGCCTGCAGCGTGCGCAGGTTCTGCGTGTTCGGGCTGGAGATGTTGATGGTGACGTAGTCGGCGTGCGGGTACACGCCGGCCAGGCCGGCCAGGTAATCGTCGGTGGCACGCTCGGTCGGCGTGGCGGCGTTCTTGCCGATGTTCAGGCCCAGCAGCATGGGCTGGCCGGGTTGCTGGCGGAACCTGGCGCGCTGCACGTTGGCGATGAACGCATCGAGCCCGTCGTTGTTGAAGCCCAGCCGGTTGATCAGCGCCTGCGCGCGCGGCAGCCGGAACATGCGCGGCTTGGGGTTGCCGGGCTGCCCCAGCGGCGTGACGGTGCCGACCTCGACGAAGCCGAAGCCCAGCGCGCCCAGCGCATCGATGCAGCGCGCGTTCTTGTCCAGGCCGGCGGCCAGGCCGACGCGGTTGGGAAAGTGCAGGCCGGCGACGGTGACGGGGTCGTCGACGCGGCGGTCGCACCAGGCCCACGACAGTGGCGTGCCGTGGCTGCGGGCCAGGGCGGACATGGTGGCGTCATGGGCGGTCTCGGCGTCCAGGCCGAAGAGCAGGGGCCGGGCCAGGGCGTAGGAGAGCCGGGTCGGCAGCAAGGGCATCGGATAATTCTCGGCCAGTTCTCAACAAACGCCGGATTCTCCCAGATGACTTCCAACGCTCCGCTGACGCAAGACCAACTCAAGGCCCTGGTGGGCCGCGCCGCCCTCGCCTATGTGGTGCCGGGCGAGATCCTGGGCGTGG
This sequence comes from Pseudorhodoferax sp. Leaf274, assembly GCF_001422445.1. Taxonomy (GTDB): domain Bacteria; phylum Pseudomonadota; class Gammaproteobacteria; order Burkholderiales; family Burkholderiaceae_C; genus Pseudorhodoferax. Next base: position 96,506 of record NZ_LMNA01000005.1, on the reverse strand, counting down.
GCACGGGCTCCACCGTCAACTGCTTCATCGATGCGCTGGCCGGGCTCAAGGACAGCATCCCGGGCGCGGTCTCGAGCTCGGAGGCCAGCACGGCCCGGCTCAAGGCGCTCGGCATCCCCGTGTTCGATGCCAATGCCGTCGGCGAGCTGGCGGTGTATGTGGACGGCGCCGACGAGATCGATGGCCAGGGCCACATGGTCAAGGGCGGCGGCGCGGCGCTGACGCGCGAGAAGATCGTCGCGGCCCAGTCGCGCCGCTTCGTCTGCATCGCCGATGCGTCCAAGAAGGTGCCGGTGCTGGGCCGCTTCCCGATCCCGGTGGAGGTGGTGCCGATGTCGGCGCAGCAACTCGTGCGCCGTTTCGCGGCCATGGGCGGCCAGGCCACTCTGCGCCAGGCCAAGGACGGCAGCGGCCCGCTCGTGACCGACAACGGCCAGCACATCCTGGACGTGGCCGGGCTGGCCATCGCCGATCCGCTGGGCTTCGAGACCCAGGTCAGCCAGTGGCCGGGCGTGGTCACGGTGGGCGTGTTCGCGCACCAGCGTGCCCAGGTCTGCCTGCTCGGCACGCCCGAAGGCGTGCAGACGCTGACGTTCTAGAACACGATGCCGGCCGGGTTGGACGGGGCCGGCGTGGAAGTGGGTGCAGGGGCGGGTGCCGCAGCGGGCGATGCGTTGCTGCGAGGCGCGGGCGGGTCCACCGGCTCGGCACTGCGCACGGCCACCAGCGGCTGCGCCGGCGGCGCGCGGTAGCCGGGCGGCAGCTGCGACGTGCGCGGGTAGCCCGCGCTGTCCAGGTACTGCGTCCATTCGCCGGGCGCGAAGCCCTTCAGGCGCTGGCCGCCGATGGTGACCACCGGCAGGCTGTTGTCGCCGGCCAGGCGGCGCAGGGCCTCGATGTCCTCGTTGCTTTGCACCGTGCGTTCGCTGAAGGGCACGCCCCGTGCCGCCAGCAACTGGCGTGCGCTGTCGCACGGCGCGCAGTCGCCACCGGTGTACAGCGTGACCGGAAAGCGGCCCGCGACCTGCCGCAGCTCGTACGGCAACGCGGGCACGGCCGGCGGAATGCCGCTGCGGCTGGCCGTGGTCGCGGTGTTGGGCCCCGTGTTCACCGGCCGGTCGGAGAACGTGACACGGCCGTCCGGCCCCACGCTGCGGTACACCGCCTGCGCCGCGCACAGCCCGGCCCCCAGAAGCAGCGAAACGGCCAGGGCATGCTTGCTGCCGGAAGCCATCCCCCCCATCAGGCCATGCCCTGGTGGCGCAGCAGGGCGTCCAGCGTCGGTTCACGCCCACGGAACGCCTTGAACGACTCCATCGCCGGCCGGCTGCCGCCAGCTTCCAGGATTGCCTCGCGGTAGCGGCGGCCGGTCTCGATGCTGGGCAGGCCGTCCGGCCCGGCGGTTTCCTCGAAGGCAGCGTAGGCGTCGGCGCTCAGCACCTCGGCCCACTTGTAGCTGTAATAGCCGGCCGCATAGCCACCCGCGAAGATGTGGCTGAAGGTGTTGGGCGTGCGGCTGAACTTCGGCGATGGCAGCACGGCCACCTCGGCGCGCACGCTGGCCAGCAGCGCCATGAAATCGGCGTCGGGCGCATGCTCGGTGTGCAGCAGCATGTCGAACAGCGAGAACTCGATCTGGCGCAGCGTCTGCATGCCGCTCTGGTAGTTCTTGGCGGCCAGCATCTTGTCGTACAGCGCACGCGGCAGCGGCGCGCCGGTTTCCACATGGGACGTCATGTGGCGCAGCACGTCCCACTCCCAGCAGAAGTTCTCCATGAACTGGCTGGGCAGTTCCACGGCGTCCCATTCCACGCCACTGATGCCGGACACGTCGCGCTCGTCCACCTGGGTCAGCATGTGGTGCAGGCCGTGGCCGAACTCGTGGAACAGCGTGGTCACGTCGTCGTGGGTGAGCAGCGGCGGATTGCCGTCCACGCCGGCCGCGAAGTTGCAGACCAGCTGCGCCACCGGGGTCTGCAGCCGGCCGTCGTCCGGGCGCAGCCAGCGTGCGCGCACGTCGTCCATCCAGGCACCGCCGCGCTTGCCGTTGCGGGCCGAGGGGTCGAGGTAGAACTGGCCGACCAGCTGCGGCGCGCCGCCAGCCTGCGCCGCCGCACGCTCGATGCGGTAGAACTCCACCGTGGGATGCCACACGGGCGCGGCGTCGCGCCGGATGCTGACCTCGAACAGCGTCTCGATGATCTTGAACAGGCCGGCCAGCACCTTGGGCGCGGTGAAGTACTCCTTGACCTCCTGCTCGCTGAAGGCGTAGCGGGCTTCCTTGAGCTGCTCGCCGACGTAGCTCCAGTCCCAGGGCTGCGGGTCGGCCAGGCCGAGCTTCTCGGCCGCGAAGGCGCGCAGGTCGGCCACGTCCTTCTCGGCGTAGGGGCGGGCCCGCTGGGCCAGGTCGCGCAGGAAGCCGACCACCTGGGCCGGCGAGTCGGCCATCTTGGCCACGACCGAGACCTCGCCGAAGTTGGCGTAGCCCAGCAGCTGGGCCTCCTCCTTGCGCAGGGCCAGGATCTCGCGGATCAGCGCGGTGTTGTCGAAGCGCGTGGCGTCGCCCTCTGCCTGGTCGGAAGCGCGCGTGGCATAGGCACGGTACAGGCGCTCGCGCAGCGCGCTGCTCCTGGCGAACTGCATCACGGGCAGGTAGCAGGGCAGCTTGAGCGTGAGCTTGAAGCCGGCCCGGTCATCGGCCTGGGCGGCGGCGCGCGCGGCCTGGCGCACGTCCTCGGGCACGCCGTCCAGCTCTTCTGCGGTGGCGTAGTAGGCATAGGCGTCGGTGGCGTCCAGCGCGTTCTCGCTGAACTTCTGCGACAGCTCGGCCTGGCGTTCCTGGATCGCGGCGAAGCGCTCCTTGGCCGCGCCCGTCAGCTCGGCGCCGCTCAGCACGAAGTTGCGCACGGCATTGCGCAGCGCTTGCTGCTGGGCCGGTGCCAGCGTCTTGGCGTCGATGGCCTTGTACTTGGCGTACAGGCGTTCGTCGGCGCCCAGGCGCGTCCAGAACTCGGTCACACGTGGCAGCGCCTCGTTGTAGGCGGCGCGCAGTTCGGGCGTGTCGGCCACGGCGTTCAGGTGGCTCACGGCGCCCCAGGCCCGGCTCAGCCGTTCGGTGGCCGTGTCCAGCACGCGCGAGATGGCACGCCAGTCGGCCGGGAAATCCGGCGCCGTGGCCTGCTCCAGTGCGGTGCTGGCGTCCGCCAGCAACTGGTCGATGGCGGGCGCCACGTGCTCGGGCCGGATCTGGTCGAACAGCGGGAGGTCGGAGAACGAAAGAAGGGGGTTGGACTGCATGAAGGGCATTTTGCGCCAGCCCCGGCAATCACAAGCCCCGGTTGCGGCTATCGCCGTCTTGGTGCCGTCCCCGGCGCCGGCTCAGGCGGCGGCGCGCTCGGCCGCCTGCAGCGTGTTGACCAGCAGCATGGCGCGGGTCATCGGGCCGACGCCACCCGGCACGGGGGTGATCCAGCCGGCCACCTCCTTCACGCCGTCGAAGTCCACGTCGCCGCAGAGCTTGCCCTCGGCATTGCGGTTCATGCCGACATCGATGACCACGGCACCGGCCTTGACCATGTCGGCCGTGACCAGGTTCTGCTTGCCGACCGCGGCGACGATCACATCGGCCTGGCGCGTGAAGGCGGCAAGATCCGGCGTGGCGCTGTGGCAGACCGTGACCGTGGCGCTCTGTGCCAGCAGCATCATGGCCATGGGCTTGCCGACGATGTTGCTGCGGCCGATCACCACCGCATGCTTGCCGCGCAGCGCGTAGCCGATGGATTCCAGCATCCGCAGGCAGCCGTGCGGCGTGCAGGGCCAAAAGCCCGGCTGGCCGACCATGAGCGCGCCGGCGCTGGCCACGTGGAAGCCGTCGACGTCCTTGGCCGGCGAGATCGCCTCGATGACCTTGTGGGCGTCCATGTGCCTGGGCAGCGGCAGCTGCACCAGGATGCCGTGCACCGAAGCGTCGGCGTTGAGCGCGTGGATGCGTGCCAGCAGGTCGGCCTCGGCCATGTCCGCGGGGTGGCGTTCGAGCGTGGCCTGCAGGCCGGTCTCGCTGCTGTCGTTGACCTTGTGCTTGACGTAGACCTGGCTGGCCGGGTCGTCGCCGACCAGCACGATGGCCAGGTGGGGCTGGACGCCGCGGGCCTTCAGCGCCGCCGTGCGGCCGGCCACGTCGGCGCGGATCTGGCGGGCGAGGGCATTGCCGTCGATCAGTTGAGCAGTCATGGGGATTCTCCAAGAACAACGCCCGCCAACCGCGAGGTTGGACGGGCGTGGCGGGGTAGGGTGGTCAGGCTTTGGCGGTCTGGCCCAGGGCGATCTTGAGCAGGTCGGCCACGGTGTTGGCGTTCAGCTTTTCCATGATGTTGGCGCGGTGCGCCTCCACCGTCTTGATGCTGATGCCCAGGTCGTCGGCGATCTGCTTGTTGAGCCGGCCGGCGACGATGCGTTCGAGCACCTGCGATTCGCGCGAGGTCAGCTTGGACAGCAGCGCCCCACGGCTGGCGGCCTGCTGGTGGTCGGTGAAGGCGTCCTTGGCATGGTCCAGCATGCGCTCGACCAGGGCCACCAGTTCCTCTTCCTTGAACGGCTTCTGGATGAAGTCCATGGCGCCCTTCTTCATGGTGTCCACCGCCATGGGCACGTCGCCGTGGCCGGTGATGAAGACGATGGGCAGGGGCGACTTGCGTTCGAGCAGCTTGTCCTGCAGTTCCAGGCCGGTCATGCCGCCCATGCGGATGTCGACCAACAGGCAGGCGACTTCGCGCGCGTCGTAGCGCGAGAGGAAGGCCTCGGCGGATTCGAAGCAGCGGACGCGGTAGTCCTTGCCCTCCAGCAGCCACTGGAGCGAATCGCGCACGGCTTCGTCGTCGTCGACAACATAGACCGTGCCTTTCTTGGGAATCAGGCTCATGCGGGTACTCCGGGGTTCTTGGCTGCGTTGGCTGGATTTGGCAGGGCGTTGGCGGCTTTTGCCAACGGGATCCAGAAGGAAAACCGGCACCCCATGCACTCGGCGCCATTGTAGATATTCTCGGCCTGCATCCTGCCCAGGTGCGACTCGACGATGGAACGGCACAAATTGAGGCCGATGCCCATGCCGTGTGCCTTGGTCGAGAAGAAGGCCTCGAACAGGTGCTCCATGACCTCGGGCGCCAGGCCCGTGCCGGTGTCGGTGACCGCGAACTCGATGCCGGGCACGTCGGCCTCCAGGCGCGGAAGCACGCGCAGCTCGATGTTGCGGCGTTGCGGCGCGCGCTGGGCCGAGTCGATGGCCTCGGCGGCATTGCGCAGCAGGTTGACGAGCACCTGCTCGATCAGGATGGGATCGACCATCAGCGGCGGCAGGCGTGCCGCGACGTAGTGGCTCAGGCGCACGTTGCGCCGGCGCAGTTCGATTCCCGCCAGCTCGACGGACTCCTGCACGATGTCCTGCACGTTGGTCAGGCTGCGCTGGGGCTCGCTGCGCTTCACGAAGGATTGGATGCGGTGGATGATCTGGCCCGCGCGCTGGGCCTGGCGCGAGGTCTTCTCCAGCGCGGCCAGCAGGTCCTCGTGCGCGATGCCGTTGCCCTTGAGGCGCGACACCATGCCGTTGCAGTAGTTGGTGATGGCCGCCAGCGGCTGGTTCAGTTCGTGGGCGACGCTGGACGCCATCTCGCCCATGGTGATGAGCCGGCTGGAGGTCTGGGCGCGCTCGGCGTGGTGCGCCGCCTGTTCCTCGGCCTGGCGGCGCTGGGTGATGTCGGTGGCGATCACCATCTGCACGAGGCGGCCGTCGACCCAGCTCAGGTAACGCGCCCGCACCTCCAGCCACTTGCCCATGTCGGGCACGTGGATCTCGGCGGCCTCGGTCTCGTTGCTGTCGATCAGCGAATCGGTGGGCAACCCGGCGAAGGCGTCGACATCGTCGAGATGCTCGTCGTTGGGCGGCGTGGTGGGCATGCCGGCCAGTGCCACCATGGTTTCGTGGCCGTGCGTCTGCGAGCCGAACCACTGGCGGTACAGCTTGTTGGCGAACAGCAGTTCGGGGCTGCCCAGCGGCGCCACGGACACGGCGGCATCGAGCGCTTCCAGCACCGTCGTGAAGCGCTCGTACGAGGCCGAGAGCTGCTCGCGGATGCGGTTGGGCTCGGTGATGTCGGTGATCGAGGCCATCCAGCCGGTCTGCTTGCCCACCGCGTCGATCAGCGGCGAGATGTACAGCCGTGCATCGAAGATGGAGCCGTCGCGCCGCTTGATGCGCAGCTGGAAGCCCGAGGGCGTGCTGCGGCCGTTCAGCTCGTCCTCCAGCCGGGCGATCAGGTATTCCAGGTCTTCCTCGGGCCAGTAGGGGAAGGGCGCGGTGCGGCCGACCAGTTCGCCCTCGCTCCAGCCCGTCATCTGGCAGAAGGCCGCGTTGACGTAGGTGATGCGGCCCTGCAGGTCCATGGCCCGCATGCCGGTCAGCATGGAGTTCTCCATGGCGCGGCGGAAGTTGGTCTCGGCCATCAGCGCCTGCTGGGCCTGCTGGCGCCTGCGCGTGTGGCTCCAGCTGCCGATCAGCATCCAGGCGGTCAGCACCGACAGGGCACCGACCAGCCAGAACAGTCCGCTGCCGACCACGCCCTGCGAGGTGCGGTAGGCCTGCGCGCGCAGCACCAAGCCGTTGCCGACCGGCGAAACCGGGATCTCGTAGGGCTCGGCCTGGCTCGACCAAGGCAGCAGGCGCGAGCCCGAGGTGGGCTGCGGCATGACCGTGCCGGCCAGCATGCGCCCGTCGCTGGCCACCAGGGCCACGGCGTACTTGTTGAGCACCTCGGCCGGTACGCCGTGGCGTAGCAGCGCGTCGGTGCCGTACTCGGCCAGCACCACGCCGGCGAAGCGGCCGCGGTCGGTCAGCGGGATGTGCAGTTGCAGCAGCGGGGTCGGATCGCCGGCCGTGCCCAGCGGCTGGCCGTAGACCGGTTGGTGCAGGTCGCGCGCCAGGCTGAAGTTGGTCTCGGTCTCGCCCGGGCGCAGCACGTCGTCCACCATGCGCATCAGCGGCGTGTGCAGGCTGGGCGCGGAATAGCTGGTCTTGATGCGGCGCCGCTCGTCGATCCAGCTGACGGCCTGCAGTTCGGGGTATTGCGAGATCAGCGACTGTGCGCGGCTGACGAACTCCTCGACGTCGATCTCTTCGTTGGCCACGTCGCGTGCCACGCGCATGAGCTGCTCCTGCCGCTCCAGCAGGCGCAGGCGGATCTGTTGCTGCGCATATTCGACATCGCGCTTGACGGCCTCCTGCTCGCGGTCGATCTCCTCCAGCCGCAGGTAGAGAAAGGACGAGGCGATGGCCGCGAGGAACAGCACCACCGCGACCAGCGGCGCAAGCGCCGCGAAACGGTCCTGCCGGTGGGGTGCCTGCCGTCCCCACCAGGCGCGCCAAGGCTCGCGCAGCGGTGCTGCGGCAGGCCTCGTTTGCGGCCGCTGGTCAGGGGGTGGAACGCGCATGGGCGGCAGTGTATGTGAGGGTTTGCAGCAGTTGCCCAGGGACGGGCTTGGTGTGTCGAATGGCCGGGCCTCTAAAGGCTTCGACTTTTCATAATACAAAATTGTAAATTGCTATTTGAAAATTAAAGTGCGTGTGCGACACTCGCCGCGCGGCCGAGAGTCGGCCCCCAAATACCGCCCATCTATTTCGAGGAGACCGCATGTCAGCCCAACCCCAGAACCTCTCTGGCGCCGCCAACGACCCCAAGGACACCGACAACCAGGAGACCCGTGAGTGGATGGACGCGCTGTCCGCCGTCATCGCCAGCGACGGTCCCGGACGCGCCCATTACCTGCTCGAGCAACTGCTGGAACACGCGCGCCAGAACACGGTGGACATGCCGTTCTCGGCCAACACCGGCTACGTGAACACCATCGAGCCCAGTGAGGAAGCCCGCAGCCCCGGCAACCTGGAGATCGAGCAGCGCCTGCGCGCCTACATGCGCTGGAACGCCATGGCCATGGTGGTCAAGGCCAACCGCCACCACCCGCCCGAAGGCGGCGACCTGGGCGGCCACATCGGTTCCTTCGCCTCGCTGGCCAGCATGTTCGGTGCCGGCTTCAACCACTTCTGGCAGGCCGAGAGCGAAAAGCACGGCGGCGACTGCATCTACATCCAGGGCCACGTCTCGCCCGGCGTCTACGCGCGCGCCTACCTGGAAGGCCGGCTGACCGAAGACCAGCTGCTCAACTTCCGCCAGGAAGTGGACGGCAAGGGCCTGTCGAGCTACCCGCACCCCAAGCTCATGCCCGAGTTCTGGCAGTTCCCGACCGTCTCCATGGGCCTGGGCCCGCTGATGGCGATCTACCAGGCGCGCTTTCTCAAGTACCTGCACGCGCGTGGCATCGCCGACACCGCCAACCGCAAGGTCTGGGTGTTCTGCGGCGACGGCGAGATGGACGAGGTCGAGTCGCTGGGCGCGATCGGCCTGGCCGCACGCGAGAACCTGGACAACCTGATCTTCGTCATCAACTGCAACCTGCAGCGCCTGGACGGTCCTGTGCGCGGCAACGGCAAGATCATCCAGGAGCTGGAAGGCGAGTTCCGCGGCTCGGGCTGGAACGTCGTCAAGCTGATCTGGGGCAAGGGCTGGGACGCGCTGCTGGCCAAGGACCATGACGGCGCGCTGCGCGACCTCATGATGAAGACCAACGACGGCGACTACCAGGCCATGAAGGCCAACGACGGTGCCTACGTGCGCAAGCACTTCTTCGGCCGCGACCCGCGCACGGCCAAGATGGTCGAGAACATGACGGACGACGAGATCTGGAACCTGCAGCGCGGTGGCCACGACTCGCAGAAGGTCTACGCCGCCTTCCACGCCGCGCAGAACCACAGCGGCCAGCCCACCGTGCTGCTCGTGAAGACCGTCAAGGGCTTCGGCATGGGCAAGATCGGCGAAGGCAAGAACACCGTCCACCAGACCAAGAAGCTCAGCGACGAGGACATCAAGTCCTTCCGCGACCGCTTCAACATCCCGATCCCCGACAGCCAGATCGCCGAGCTGCCGTTCTACAAGCCGGCCGACGACACGCCGGAGATGAAGTACCTGCACGAGCGCCGCAAGGCCCTGGGCGGCTACCTGCCGCACCGCCGCACCAAGGCAGACGAGAGCTTCACCGTGCCCGCGCTGGAGACCTTCAAGTCGGTCATCGAGCCGACCGCCGAAGGCCGCGAGATCAGCACCACCCAGGCCTACGTGCGCTTCCTCACGCAGCTGCTGCGCGACCAGGCCCTGGGCCCGCGCGTGGTGCCCATCCTGGTGGACGAGGCCCGCACCTTCGGCATGGAAGGCCTGTTCCGCCAGGTCGGCATCTACAACCCGCATGGCCAGCAGTACACCCCGGTCGACAAGGACCAGGTCATGTACTACAAGGAAGACAAGGCCGGCCAGATCCTGCAGGAAGGCATCAACGAAGCCGGCGGCATGGCCAGCTGGATCGCCGCGGCCACGAGCTACAGCACCAGCAACCGCATCATGGTGCCGTTCTACGTGTACTACTCCATGTTCGGCTTCCAGCGCATCGGCGACCTGGCCTGGGCGGCCGGCGACATGCAGGCGCGCGGCTTCCTGTTGGGCGGCACCTCGGGCCGCACCACGCTGAACGGCGAAGGCCTGCAGCACGAAGACGGCCACAGCCACATCCTGGCCGGCACGATCCCGAACTGCGTGAGCTACGACCCGACCTTCGCGCACGAGGTCGGCGTGATCCTGCACCATGGCTTGAAGCGCATGGTCGAGCGCCAGGACAACGTCTACTACTACATCACGCTGCTCAACGAGAACTACCCGATGCCCGGCCTGCAGCCCGGCACCGAGGAGCAGATCATCAAGGGCATGTACCTGGCCAAGCAGGCGCCCGCGCTGGCCACCGGCGCGCCCACGGTGCAGCTGCTCGGCAGCGGCACCATCCTGCGTGAATCGTTCTTCGCCCAGGAACTGCTGGAGAAGGACTGGGGCGTCGCGGCCGGCGTCTGGAGCTGCCCGAGCTTCAACGAGCTGGGCCGCGACGGCCAGGACGCCGAGCGCTGGAACCTGCTGCACCCGACCGACACGCCGCGCCAGAGCTTCGTGGCGCAGCAGCTGTCGGGCTCGACCGGCCCCGTGGTTGCCTCCACCGACTACATGAAGTCGTATGCCGAGCAGATCCGCCCGTACGTGCCGGCCGGCCGCAACTACAAAGTGCTGGGCACCGACGGCTTCGGCCGCAGCGACTTCCGCAGCAAGCTGCGCGAGCACTTCGAGATCAATCGCCACTACATCGTCGTGGCTGCGCTGAAGGCGCTGAGCGAAGATGGCACCGTGCCGGTCGCGAAGGTCGCCGAGGCGATCGCCAAGTACGGCATCAAGACCGACAAGGTCAACCCCCTGTACGCCTGATACCCACCCACAACGAGCGAGACGAACAACATGGCATTGGTGGAAGTGCAAGTCCCCGACATCGGGGATTTCGATGAAGTGAGCGTGATCGAGGTCATGGTCAAGCCGGGCGATACGGTCAAGGCCGAGCAGTCGCTGATCACGGTCGAATCGGACAAGGCCTCGATGGAGATCCCGTCCAGCGCTGCCGGCGTGGTCAAGGAGATCAAGGTCGCGGTCGGCGACAAGGTCAAGCAGGGCTCGCTGGTGCTGGTGCTCGAAGGCGCCGGCGAGGCGGCCGCTCCCGCCCCGGCGCCAGCCCCGGCCGCTGCCGCCGCACCGGCGCCGGCCCCCGCGGCCGCTGCACCGGCGCCCGCACCGCAGGCGCCTGCCCAGGGTGGCGGCACGGTCGAGATCCGCGTGCCCGACATCGGCGACTTCAAGGACGTGGCCGTCATCGAGATCATGGTCAAGCCCGGCGACAGCATCAAGCTGGAGCAGTCGCTGATCACGGTGGAGAGCGACAAGGCCTCGATGGAGATCCCGTCGTCCGCCGCTGGCGTGCTCAAGGAACTCAAGGTCAAGGTCGGCGATACCGTGAACATCGGCGATCTGCTGGGCACGGTGGAAGCCTCTGGTGCTCCGGCCGCTGCCAGCCCCGCACCGGCGGCCGCAGCGCCTGCCGCGGCCAAGAGCGAAACGGCCGCGCCGGCGCCCGCGCCCGCCGCGGCCCCCGCGCCCGCATCGGCACCCGCCGCCGCACACAACCCCACGGTCGCGCCCACCGGCGCGTTGCCGCATGCCTCGCCCTCGGTGCGCAAGTTCGCGCGCGAGCTGGGCGTGCCGCTGGCCGAGGTCAAGGGCTCCGGCCCCAAGGGCCGCATCACGCAGGACGACGTGCAGGGCTTCACCAAGTCGGTGATGAGTGGCGCCGTGCAGACCAAGGCCCAGGCCGCCAAGGCCCCGGCCGGCGGTGGCGGTGGCGGTGGCGACGGTGCTGCGCTGGGCCTGATCCCCTGGCCCAAGGTCGATTTCACCAAGTTCGGCGAGATCGAGCGCAAGCCCATGGGCCGGATCAAGAAGATCTCGGGCGCCAACCTGCACCGCAACTGGGTCATGATCCCGCACGTCACCAACCACGACGACGCGGACATCACCGACCTGGAGGCCTTCCGTGTCTCCACCAACAAGGAGAACGAGAAGTCCGGCGTCAAGGTGACCATGCTGGCCTTCCTGATCAAGGCTTCGGTGGCGGCACTCAAGAAGTTCCCCGAGTTCAACGCCTCACTCGACGGCGACGAACTGGTGTTCAAGAAGTACTTCCACATCGGCTTCGCGGCCGATACGCCGAACGGCCTGGTCGTGCCCGTGATCAAGGACGCCGACAAGAAGGGCGTGCTGCAGATCAGCACGGAGATGGGCGAGCTGGCCAAGAAGGCGCGCGACGGCAAGCTGGGCCCGGCCGACATGAGCGGCGCCTGCTTCACGATCAGTTCGCTGGGCGGCATTGGTGGGCGTTACTTCACGCCCATCATCAATGCACCCGAAGTGGCCATCATGGGCGTGTGCAAGAGCGCCATCGAGCCCAAGTGGGACGGCAAGGCCTTCCAGCCGCGCCTGATGCTGCCGCTGTCGTTGTCGTGGGACCACCGCGTCATCGACGGCGCGGCCGCCGCGCGCTTCAACGCCTACGTGGGCCAGGTGTTGGCGGATTTCCGCCGCGTCATGCTCTGAGCGGATGACAACGGTCGTCGTCGTCAAGAAGGGCGGGCAGGTCGCGATCGCGGCCGACACGTTGGTCACTTTCGGCGACACGCGGCTCACGCACCGCTTCGAGGCCAACAGCAAGATCTTCCCGCTCGACACGCCGGACGGCCCCACCTACGTGGGCATGGCCGGCACCGTGGCGCACTTTCCCGTGCTGCGCAAGGCCCTGGCGGGCCTGCCGCGCGAGGAGCTGCGCCTGTCGAGCAAGGACGAGGTGTTCGAGACCTTCACGCGGCTGCACCCGGTGCTCAAGGAGAAGTTCTTCCTGCAGACCAAGGAAGACGACGGCGACCCCTACGAGTCCAGCCAGTTCAGCGTGCTGCTGGCCAACGCCAGCGGCATCTACGGGCTGTACAGCTACCGCGAGGTGTTCGAGTTCAAGGAGTTCTGGGGCATCGGTTCGGGGCGCAGCTTTGCGCTCGGGGCCATGCATGCGGCGTCCAGCCATGCCAAGACGGCGCGCGAGCTCGCGCTGATCGGCGTGCAGACCGGCTGCGAATTCGACAAGAACTCGGCCGGCCCGGTCGAGGTCTTCACGGTCAAGATGAAGAAATAAGCCGCGGCGCGAACGCACGGCATTGGAGAGAGATTCATGGCAAGCATCGACATCAAGGTTCCTGACATCGGCGACTTCAGCGAGGTCTCCGTCATCGAGCTGCTGGTCAAGGTGGGCGACACCATCAAGCCCGAGCAGTCGCTGATCACGGTGGAGAGCGACAAGGCTTCGATGGAGATTCCGTCCAGCCACGGTGGCAAGGTCACCGCGCTCAAGGTCGCCGTGGGCGACAAGGTCGCGGAAGGCTCGGTCGTGCTGACGCTGGAAGCCGAAGGCGAGGCCGCTGCGCCCGCGTCCGCTCCCGCCCCGGCTCCCGCGCCGACCGCTGCAGCGCCTGCACCGGCCGCTGCATCGGCGCCCGCACCCGCGCCCGCACCCGCACCGGCACCCGCCGGCAGCTACGGCGGCGGCGTCGACCTGGAGTGCGACACGCTGGTGCTGGGCGCCGGTCCCGGCGGCTACTCGGCTGCGTTCCGCAGCGCCGACCTCGGCATGAAGACCGTGCTGGTCGAGCGCTACGCCACGCTGGGTGGCGTCTGCCTGAACGTGGGCTGCATCCCGTCCAAGGCGCTGCTGCACGTGGCCGCCGTGATGGACGAGGTCAAGCACTTCGCCGACCTGGGCATCGACTATGGCGCGCCCAAGATCGACCGTGCCAAGCTGCTCGCGCACAAGAACAAGGTGGTCGGCAAACTCACCGGCGGCCTCACGGCCATGGCCAAGATGCGCAAGGTGACCACCGTGCGCGGCGTCGGCAGCTTCATCGATCCGCACCACCTGGAGGTGCAGGAGACGTCCGGCGACGGCCAGGAGCTCAGCGGCAAGAAGCAGGTCATCAAGTTCCGCCACTGCATCATCGCGGCCGGTTCGCAGGCCGTGCACCTGCCGTTCATGCCCAAGGGCGATCCGCGCGTGGTCGACTCCACGGGTGCGCTGGACCTGGCGACCGACCCCAAGCGCATGCTGATCCTGGGCGGCGGCATCATCGGCCTGGAGATGGGCACGGTCTACTCCACGCTGGGCGCGCGCCTGGACGTGGTGGAGATGCTGGACGGCCTGATGCAGGGCGCCGACCGCGACCTCGTCAAGGTCTGGCAGAAGATGAACGCGCCGCGCTTCGACAACATCATGACCAGCACCAAGACCGTGGGCGCCGAGGCGACCAAGGATGGCATCAAGGTGATGTTCGAAGGCGCCAACGCCCCCAAGGAGCCGCAGGTCTACGACCTCGTGCTGCAGGCCGTGGGCCGCACGCCCAACGGCAAGAGGATCGGCGCCGAGAAGGCCGGCGTGGCGGTGACCGACCGCGGCTTCGTGCCGGTGGACATCCAGATGCGCACCAACGTGCCGCACATCTTCGCCATCGGCGACATCGTGGGCCAGCCCATGCTGGCGCACAAGGCGGTGCACGAGGCGCATGTGGCGGCCGAGGTGATCGCCGGCGAGCAGAAGGGCGACAAGGAACTGGCAAGCGCGGCCTTCAACGCCCGCGTGATCCCCAGCGTGGCCTACACCGATCCCGAGGTCGCCTGGGTCGGCCTGACCGAGGACCAGGCCAAGGCCGAGGGCATCAAGGTCAAGAAGGGCCACTTCCCGTGGACGGCTTCGGGCCGGGCGATCGCGAACACGCGCGACGAGGGCTTCACCAAGCTGCTGTTCGACGCCGAGACGCACCGCATCCTGGGCGGCGGCATCGTCGGCACGCATGCCGGCGACATGGTCGGCGAGATCGCGCTGGCCATCGAGATGGGCGCCGACGAGATCGACATCGGCAAGACCATCCACCCGCACCCCACGCTGGGCGAGAGCATCGGCATGGCGGCAGAGGTGGCGCACGGTACCTGCACGGACCTGCCGCCCGCGAGGAAGTAAGGCCGTCCAGGCCGCACCTGCAAGGGCCGCCGCGTGCGGCCCTTCTTCATGGCCTCATTCCAGCTGGATCTTGATGCCCTGGTCCAGCACGGTGATCGCGCTGACCTCGTAGGTCTTCAGGCCCACCGTCATCTCCTCCTTGGTGAAGCTGCGCAGCACATGGTCGTGCAGCAGCTCCTGCGCGACCACGGTGGCGATCCGGCGCAGCCGGTCGGCATCGCCGCCATGGAGGCCTTGCAGCTCCAGGCTTTCGACGTTCGGCCGGTCCAGCCGCAGCGCGCGGGCGGCCGCGTCCCAGCGCAACGCGCTGCTCATGGCCACGGTGCCGTCCACCTTGCCGCCGCGCAGCCAGGGGCTGGCGATCGACAGCGCCGCCGTGAGGCCCGTGCGCTGGGTGCTCGCGTTCAGGCCCAGCCGCGGTTCCTGCAGGCGCACGCGGAAGATCTCGGCATAGCGCTGTTCCAGCGGAAATTGCCGCTCCACCAGCGCCTGCAGCTCGGCATGGCTGGCGGTGTACTCGCCCGTGAAGAAGTTGAAGCCTGCATGGCCGATGGCGGGCAGTGCGGCGATGGCAAGCAGGCAGTGGCGGCGGGACAGGAGCATGGCGGTCGGGCGGGCGGAACAGCGCGGAACGGGCGGGTACGTGGAAGGGTGGACGGCTATTGTGGTCGGCCCATCCGGCGTGCGCCTGCAAAGGCAGCACCGCGCTGCGGGCTTGGCCGCGCGGCTCAGGGCCGCACGGCCGGTGTCTCCAGCGGCAGGCCACGCGCGCGCTGGGCCAGGTAGAGCTCCAGTTCCACGAGTTCGGCGGCGCCGAACGGCGGGGCCTGCGCGCGCACCCCGGTCATGCAGTTGCGCAGCCGGCGTTGCAGCGAGCCCATGCCCTGCCATTCCAGCCGGTAGATCGGATAGCCGGTGGCCTGGCCCTGCGTGATGGGGTTGCCCGCCAGCTTGCGGTCCCAGGCCTGGTCGTGGCATTGGGCGCAGGACATGTCGATCTGGCCGATGCGGCGTGCATAGGCCGCCTGGCCGCGCGCCGTGAAGGGCGCCAGCCGCGCATCGTCGGGCGGCGCGATGGGCAAGCCGCGCGACTGCTGGGCGACATAGGTCTCCAGGCTCAGCAAGGGCGCGCTCTCTGGCGCCCAGGGCGCAGCCTGCTGGTGCTGCACGCGGCATTGCAGGATGCGCTGCGACAGGTTGAGCGGCCCCTGGCTGGCGGTGTCGAAGGCCGGATAGCGCGTGGCCACGCCGCGCATCGCCTGGGCGGCATCGCCATGGCAGGACTGGCACGACTGCTGCGCACGGCCCTCGGGCCGCTGCCACAGCGCCTGGCCTTCGTGCAGCCACAGCATGGCCGGGTTCTGGCTGTCGTCGCGTTGCATGGCCTGGGTGGCCGGGCCCATGAAGTCCAGGCCCGAACGCGCTGTCTGCGCGCCCACTGGCGCCCACACCAGCAGCAGCGCGGCCAGTGCCTTCATTCGACGCGCACGGCGACCGTCTCGGCCTGCGCGAAGCCGTTGTCGCCTTCCCAGGTGATGCGCAGCTCGCCGCTGCGCTCGGCGCGCACCAGGAAGGCCACATAGGGGTTGGCGGCGATGGCGGGGAACAGGTCGGCGCCGAACACCAGCGCCCCGTCCAGCGTGCACTGCAGGCGCGTGACGATGTCGCGCGGCAGCACGCGGCCGTTCTCGTCGGGCCGGTAGCCGGTTTCCATCGGATGGGCGATGGTGGTGCGCACCTCGAAGGGCTCGCCGCGGCGCACGGTGGGCGGCAGGTGGATCAGGGTACGTGCCATGCGGGCTCCTGTTTGCGGCACCTATTCGATGCAGGCGGCCAGCGTGACCACCACGTCCACGGTGTGCGAGAAGGCCGAACCATCCTCCAGCAGCGCCACCGCCACGAGCTTCTGCGAAGTGGCCAGCCGGATGCGCGTGGCGGCCCAGGCCCGGCCGGCCGCAGGGCCGAAGCGAAAGCGCGCCACGTCGCGCTGCGGGTTGCGTTCGTTGAACAGGGCCAGGCTGCGCAGCTGCGGCAGTGGCAGGCCGTCGTCCACCGACAGCGTGACCGGCACCGCGTTGCCGTTTTCCACCAGCGTGGAGATGTCCAGCCGCACACGGCCGGGCTGCGGCGTGCGGCCCCCCGTGAAGGCAGCGATGGCGGCCGCCAGGTCGCCGGTGGCGGCGCTGCCCTGGCGCACCACCAGGCTGGCGGCCAGGCCCGTGCCCAGCACGAGGGCATGGCGGCGTTGCGGGTCGAAAGCGTTCACGGGGCAGGCTCCTTGAGGCCGGAGAGGTAGGCCACCACATCCTCGATCTGCTGCGCGTCCAGCAGCGGCTTGCCGCGCCATGCGGCGCCCACCTGCTGCAGGCCTTCGGTGCGGTAGTAGGCCGGCATCAGGGTGCCGGGCGCCAGCCGCTGCGGCTCCACCAGCCGCAGCCGCAGCTGGCCGGTGCTGAAGCGTGCGCCGGCGCCGGCCAGGTGGGGCGCCAGGTCGCCCTGGAAGCGCTCTTCGGGGATGGGCGCGCCATGGCACAGCAGGCACAGCCCCTGCTGCCGGCTGGCGACGATGGCGCGGCCTCGCGCGGCATCGCCCGCCAGGCCCGCCAGCGGCGCCGCGATGGCGTCGCCCTGCACCTGGTAGGGCGCCAGCGGCTGCGCGGCCGCGGGGCCGGCCTGCAGCAGCAGCCACAGCAGGGCGCACGCCGGACCGCGCATCAGGCCTTCTTGAGGTCGTGGTTCTTGAGCGGCAGCGTGCGGATGCGCTTGCCCGTGGCCGCGAAGATGGCGTTGAGCACGGCCGGCGCCGCCACGGCGATGGTCGGCTCGCCCACACCGCCCCAGAAGCCGCCCGAGGGCACGATCACGGTCTCCACCGCCGGCATCTCGTCCATCTTCAGCACCGGGTAGGTGGCGAAGTTGTCCTGCTCGATGCGCCCGTCCTTCACCGTGCATTCGCCATACAGCGCGGCCGACAGGCCATAGGCGAACGAGCCCTCGACCTGGGCCTCGATCTGCTGCGGGTTGACGGCGTAGCCCGGGTCGGTGGCGGCCACGATGCGGTGCACCTTGAGCTGGCCGTCGTTGTTGACCGACACCTCGGCGCAGGCCGCCACGTAGCTGCCGAAACCCATGGTCTGCGCCAGGCCGCGAAAGCGGCCGGCCGGTGCCGGCTTGTCCCAACCCACGCGCTCGGCCACGGCGTTGAGCACGGCCAGGTGCTTGGGGTGCTGCGCCATGAGCTTGCGGCGCAGGGCCAGCGGGTCCTGCTTGGTGGCGTGCGCGATCTCGTCGATGAAGGACTCCAGGTAGATCGCGTTCTGGTTCAGGTTCACCCCGCGCCAGAAGCCGGGCGGCACATGCGGGTTGCGCATGGCGTGGTCGACCAGCAGGTGCGGCACGCTGTAGCCGATGGAGGCCTCCGGCCCCGGCGCGTTGAGGCCCTGGAACACCACGGGGTCGCGGCCGTCCTTGATGTTCTGCGGAAAGATGCCGGCCACGATGGACTGGCCCGAGATGCGCATGTGCAGCGCCTGCAGCTCTCCCTGGGCGTCCAGCCCGGCCACCAGGCGGCACTGCGTGATGGGGTGGTACAGGCCGTGCTGCATGTCCTCTTCGCGCGACCAGACCATCTTGACGGGCACGCCCGGCATCTGCCTGGCGATCGCGACCGCCTGGCGCACCCAGTCGTGCACCGCGCCGCGGCGGCCGAATCCCCCGCCCAGGTGGATCTTGTAGACCTCGCACTGCGCCGGCGGCAGGCCGGCGGCCTCTGCCGCGGCGGCCAGCGCGGCCTCGCCGTTCTGCGTGGGCGTCCAGACCTCGCAGCGCTCGGGCGTCCAGCGCGCCGTCGCGTTCATGGTCTCCATGGTCGCGTGGTTCTGGTGCGGGTAGCTGTAGACGGCCTCGATGCGCCGCGCAGCACCCGCCAGCGCGGCCTTGGCGTCGCCATTGCTGTTGCCCACCACGGCCTGCTCCGCCGTGAGGCCGGCCTTCAGCACCTCGGCGAAGCCGGCGCTGGAGGCCTGGGCATGCTGGCCGAAGTCCCACTCGACGGGCAGGGCGTCCAGCGCGGTCTTGGCGCGCCACCAGGTGTCGGCCACGACGGCGACGGCGTTGTCGCCCACACGCAGCACCTTCAGCACACCGCGCCGCTTGTCCACCGCTGCCGCGTCGAAGGACTTGAGCGTGCCGCCGAACACCGGGCAGGCCTTGATGGCGGCGTTCAGCATGCCGGGCATCTGCAAGTCCATGCCGTAGACCTGCTTGCCCGTGACCTTCTCGACCGTGTCCAGCCGCGCCAGGCGCTTGCCGATGAGCTGCCAGTCCTTGGGGTCCTTGAGCGGCACGTCCGCCGGCGGCTTGAGCTTGCCGGCGGCTGCGGCCACCTTGCCGTAGGTGGTGCTGCGGCCCGACGGCTGGTGCGTGATGACGCTCTTGGCCGCGCGGCATTCGGCCACCGGCACCTTCCAGCCGTCGGCCGCGGCCTGCACCAGCATCACGCGCGCCGTGGCGCCGCCCTTGCGCACGTAGTCGTGCGATTCGCGGATGCCGCGGCTGCCGCCGGTGGAGAAGTTGCCCCAGGCACGCTGGCGCGCCAGGTTCTGGCCGGGCGTGGGGTACTCGGTCGTGACCTTGGCCCAGTCGCAATCGAGCTCGTCGGCGACCAGCTGCGCCAGGCCGGTCAGCGTGCCCTGGCCCATCTCGGAGCGCGCGATGCGCACGACCACCGTGTCGTCGGGTTTGACGACCACCCAGGCGTTGACCTCGTCGGGCAGCGGCGTCTGCGCCAGGCTCTTGCGGGGTATGTGGAAGCCGACGACCAGCGCGCCGGCCGTGGCTGCGGTGCCGCCGATGAAGCGGCGGCGGGTGGGCGCGAGGGCGGCGCTCATGTCACGCTCCCGTCCACATGGCGGATCGACAGCCCGGCGGACTTGGTGCTGCCCTGGGCAACGGCCTTGATCGCGGCGCGCACCCGGTTGTAGGTGCCGCAGCGGCAGATGTTGGTGATGGCCTCGTCGATGTCCTGGTCGCTGGGATTGGGCTTGGTCTTGAGCAGCGCGCTGGCGGCCATGACCATGCCGCACTGGCAGAAGCCGCACTGCGGCACATCCAGCGCCACCCAGGCCTTTTGCACCGGGTGCGAACCATCGGGCGACAGCCCTTCGATGGTGACGATCTTCTCGGTCGGCTCGACCGTGGAGACGGGCCGCACGCAGCTGCGCGTGGGCACGCCGTCCAGGTGCACGGTGCACGCGCCGCAGGCCGCGATGCCGCAGCCGTACTTGGTGCCGGTCAGGCCGAGCTGCTCGCGCAGCACCCACAGGAGAGGCGTGTCGTCCTCGACATCGACCTCGCGTTGCACACCGTTCACGTTCAATCGTCGCATCGGGGGGGCTCCTGGCTGTTGGCTGAGAACTGCGGATAGACGAGGCAAACCGGCCGGAGTTCCGCGGAACCGGCCGGGCAGGGGCTGTGGACTTCAGGCCGGGTCGCCGGCGCGCCGGCGCCTGTCCTGCCGGTGCTCGGCCACCAGCTCCACCGAGCCATCGGCGTTCTGGCGTTCGAGCCGCACGTTGAACCCCCACAGCGTGCCGAGATGCGAGAGCATGGTGCCGGCCGAATCGCCCAGCGGCCGGCGCTGGTGCGCGAAATGGCGCAGCGTGAGCGAACGGTCGCCACGCAGGTCCACGTTCCAGACCTGGATGTTGGGTTCGCGGCTGCCCAGGTCGTACTGCTCGGCCAGCTGGCGGCGCAGCGCACGGTAGCCCGTCTCGTCGTGGATGGCCTGGATCTCCAGCTTGCTGCGGCTGTCGTCGTCCAGCACCGAGAACAGCCGGAAGTCGCGCATCACCTTGGGCGACAGGAACTGCGCGACGAAGCTCTCGTCCTTGAAGTTCTGCATCGCGAAGTCGAAGGTCTTGCGCCAGTCCGAGCCCGCGAAATCGGGGAACCAGGCGCGGTCCTCGTCGGTCGGCTCCTCGCAGATGCGGCGGATGTCGCGCCACATCGCAAAGCCCAGCGCGTACACGTTGATGCCCGAGAAATGCTGGCTGTTGTAGGGCGGCTGGTAGACCACGTTGGTGTGGGACTGCAGGAACTCCATCATGAAGCCGTCCGACAGCTGGCCTTGGTCGTACAGCGTGTTCAGGATGGTGTAGTGCCAGTAGGTGGCCCAGCCCTCGTTCATGACCTGGGTCTGGCGCTGCGGGTAGAAGTACTGGCCGATCTTGCGCACGATGCGCACCACTTCGCGCTGCCAGGGCTCGAGCAGCGGGGCGTGCTTCTCGATGAAGTACAGCAGGTTTTCTTCCGGCTCCTTCGGGAAGCGTTCCTCCTTGGCCTGCTGCTCGGCCTCATGGCGCGGCGGCAGCGTGCGCCACAGGTCGTTGACCTGGGCCTGCAGGTATTCCTCGCGCTCTTTCTGGCGCAGAGTTTCCTTCTCCAGCGACAGGCGCGGCGAGCGCTTGTAGCGGTCCACGCCCACGTTGGTCAGCGCGTGGCAGGCATCGACCAGCCGCTCCACGGCCTCCACGCCATGGCGTTCCTCGCACTGCGCGATGTAGTTCTTGGCGAACACGAGGTAGTCGACGATGGCGTCGGCGCTGGTCCATTGCCGAAAGAGATGGTTGCCCTTGAAGAACGAGTTGTGCCCGTAGGCCGCGTGGGCGATCACGAGGGCCTGCATCGGCAGCGTGTTCTCGTCCATCAGGTAGGCGATGCACGGGTTCGAGTTGATGACGATCTCGTACGCCAGGCCCATCTGCCCGCGCTTGTAGCGGTTTTCCGTGGCGAGGAAGTGCTTGCCGAACGACCAGTGGTGGTAGTAGACCGGCATGCCGATGGAGGCGTAGGCGTCCATCATCTGCTCGGCGCTGATCACCTCGATCTGGTGCGGGTAGCAGTCCAGGCCGTAGTCGCGTGCCACGCGTGCGATGGCTTCGTCGTATTCCTCGATCGCCTCGAAGGTCCATTCCGAGCCGGCGGGAAGGGGTTTGAACTGGGCCTTGGTCAGCATGGGTCTCCCTTGGGGCGGCCGGGCAGGGGCTCAGGCCCGGCGCTTGAACAGTTCGCGGAACACGGGGTAGATGTCGGCCAGGTTGGCGATGCGTTGCATCGCAAAGCGGCCGGCCTGGGCCTCCTGCAGCTTCAGGTATTCCTCCCAAAGGTTCTGCGGCGGCCCGTCGGTGATCTCGATGTAGGCGAAGTACTGCGTGAGTTCCAGGATCTGGTTGCCCAGGATCTCGCGGCAGCGCGGCGAATCGTCGTGCCAGTTGTCGCCATCGGACGCCTGCGCGCCGTAGATGTTCCACAGGCTGCTGGGGTAGCGCGCCGTGATGATCTCGTGCATGAGCGTGAGCGCGCTGGACACCACGGTGCCGCCGGACTCGCGCGAGGTGAAGAAGTCCTCCTCGCTCACCTCGCTGGCCACCGTGTGGTGGCGGATGAAGACCACCTCGATGTGTTCGTAGTTCCTGTTGAGAAACAGGTACAGCAGCATGAAGAAACGCTTGGCCACGTTCTTGCGGCCCTCGTCCATCGAGCCCGAGACGTCGAGCAGGCAGAACATCACGGCCTGCGTCGACGGCTTGGGCGTCTTCACGCGGTTGTTGAAGCGCAGGTCGAAGGTGTCGACGAAGGGGATCTGGTCGATCTTGGCGCGCAGCTTGGTGATCTCCTTGCGCACGCGCTCGACCTCGGGGTCGTCCTCGGGCAGCTTCTCGCGCAGCTCGGCCAGTTCCTTCTCGAGCGCGCGCAGCTGCGTCAGGTAAGGGCCGCCGATGGCCACGCGCCGGCCGGCCGCGCCGCGCATGGTGCGCGTGAGGTTCACGTTGGTCGGCACGCCGGTCTGCACGAAACCGGCGCGCGTGCGCTTGAACTGCTCGATCTGGGCCAGCTGCTGCTTGACGAGGTTGGGCAGTGCCATCTCGTCGAAGAAGATGTCCAGGAACTCGTCCTTGGTCAGCGTGAAGACGAACTCGTCCAGGCTCTCGCCCTCGTTGCTGGCCTGGCCCTTGCCACCGCCCCCGCCAGTGCCGCCCTTGGGCCGGTCGACCTGGTCGCCCGCGTTGAAGCGGTCGTTGCCGGGCCGCACGGCGTCCCACACGCCGCCGCGTCCGTGCTCGAACTGCGGCTCGTCGATGTCCTTGCCGGGAATGCCGATCTTCTCGCCTTCGTCCAGGTCCTTGAGGCCGCGCTTGTTGATCGCGTCGGAAACTGCCTTGCGGATCTGGCCCTTGAACCGCCGGATGAAGCGGCTGCGGTTGACCGAACTCTTGTTCTTGCTGTCGTTACGCCGGTCGACGATGCGCACGGTCATCTAAGGCCTTTCTCACGAGGACTTGCGTACGCGCAGATACCACTCGCACAGCAGGCGCACCTGCTTCTCGGTGTAGCCCTTGGTGATCATGCGGTTCACGAAGTCCGCATGCTTCTTCTGCTCCTCGCCGCTGGCCTTGGCGTTGAACGAGATCACCGGCAACAGCTCCTCGGTGTTCGAGAACATCTTCTTCTCGATCACGGCGCGCAGCTTTTCGTACGAGGTCCAGGCCGGGTTCTTGCCGTCCTGCCGGGCCCGCGCGCGCAGCACGAAGTTGACGACCTCGTTGCGGAAGTCCTTGGGGTTGGAGATGCCGGCGGGCTTCTCGATCTTCTCGAGCTCGTCGTTGAGCGCGCCGCGGTCCAGGATCTCGCCCGTGTTGGGGTCGCGGTACTCCTGGTCCTGGATCCAGAAGTCGGCGTAGACCACATAGCGATCGAAGATGTTCTGGCCATACTCGGAGTAGCTCTCCAGATAGGAGGTCTGGATCTCCTTGCCGATGAACTCGGCATAGCGCGGCGAGAGGAATTCCTTGATGTAGCGCAGGTACTTCTCGCCGACCTCGGGCGGGAACTGCTCCTGCTCGATCTGCTGCTCCAGCACATACATCAGGTGCACCGGGTTGGCCGCCACCTCGCGGTGGTCGAAGTTGAACACGCGCGACAGGATCTTGAATGCGAAGCGCGTCGAGAGACCCGTCATGCCCTCGTCGACGCCGGCGAAGTCGCGGTACTCCTGGAAGCTCTTGGCGCGCGGGTCGGTGTCTTTCAGGTTCTCGCCGTCGTACACGCGCATCTTGGAGAAGATGGACGAGTTCTCGGGCTCCTTCAGGCGCGACAGCACCGAGAACTGCGACAGCATGCGCAGCGTGTCGGGTGCGCAGGGCGCATTGCCGAGCGAGGAGTTGAAGACCAGCTTCTCGTAGATCTTGATCTCGTCGGCCACGCGCAGGCAGTAGGGCACCTTGACGATGTAGATACGGTCGAGGAAGGCCTCGTTGTTGCGGTTGTTGCGGAAGGCCTGCCACTCGGCCTCGTTCGAGTGCGCCAGGATCAGGCCGTCGAACGGGATGGCGCCGAAGCCCTCCGTGCCCTTGTAGTTGCCTTCCTGCGTGGCCGTCAGCAGCGGGTGCAGCACCTTGATCGGCGCCTTGAACATTTCCACGAACTCGAGCACGCCGCGGTTGGACAGGCACAGGCCGCCCGAATACGAGTAGGCGTCCGGGTCGTCCTGCGAATAGGTCTCCAGCTTGCGGATGTCGATCTTGCCGACCAGCGCCGAGATGTCCTGGTTGTTCTCGTCGCCAGGCTCGGTCTTGGACACCGCGATCTGCTTGAGCACCGAGGGCCGGATCTTGACCACGCGGAACTTGGTGATGTCGCCGCCGAACTCCTGCAGCCGCTTCACGGCCCACGGGCTCATGATGGTGGACAGGTAGCGGTTGGGAATGCCGTAGTCGTCCTGCAGGATCTTGGCGTCTTCGCCGGGGTCGAACAGGCCCAGCGGCGACTCGTGCACGGGCGAGCCCTTGATCGCGTAGAACGGCACCTTCTCGATCAGGTACTTGAGCCGCTCGGCCAGGGAGGACTTGCCGCCACCGACGGGCCCCAACAGGTACAGCACCTGCTTCTTCTCTTCCAGGCCCTGGGCCGCGTGGCGGAAGTAGGCGACGATGCTCTCGATCACCTCTTCCATGCCGTACAGGTCGCGGAACGCCGGGTACACGCGGATCATCTTGTTGGCGAAGATGCGCGACAGGCGCGGATCGGTGCGCGTGTCCACCAGCTCGGATTCTCCGATCGCGAGCAGCATGCGCTCTGCGACGCTCGCGTAGGCGCTCGGATCGCGCTTGCACAGTTCCAGGTATTCCTGGACCGACATTTCCTCTTCCTGGGCGGCTTCGAATCGGTCCTGGTAACGGGCAAAGATCGACATCGTTTCTCCTGTGAATTGGGATCAGCTGTCAACGCTTTGGGTGGCGTTTGGCGAGAAGGTTCGAACCATCATAGTCCTTCCCCGAAAGGCACAAGCCACAAATGTGCAAGGTGTTGCGGGACATCCAAACGTGCCCGTGCAGGCACCCGCAGCGGGCCGCACAATGGCCGTCCCGCGCAGTCTGCGGGAGGCTGCCCGCTCAGGCGCGCAGCAGTTCCAGCAGGCGGTCCAGCCCGCCGGCTTCGATCGACACCATGGCCTGTTCGCGCACCTTGGGCTTGGCGTGGTAGGCCACCGAAAGGCCGGCTTCGCCCATCATGGGCAGGTCGTTGGCGCCGTCGCCGACCGCGATGCACTGGCCCGGCGCGGCGCCCAGCAGCGAGGCCACTTCCAGCAGCGTGCGGCGCTTTTCCGCGCCATCGCAGATGTCGCCCCAGGCCTGCGGCACCACGCGGCCCGTCAGCACGCCATCGGCCTCGGCCAGCAGGTTGGAGCGGGTGAAGTCGATGCCCAGGCGGTCGCGCACGCGGTTGGCGAAGAAGGTGAAGCCGCCCGAGACCAGCAGCACCTTGAGGCCCGCGGCCTTGCAGGCTGCCACGAGTTCGCCGGCGCCAGGGTTCAGCCGCAGGCGCTCGTCGTAGACCTGCTGCAGCGCGGCCACCGGCACGCCCTGCAGCAGTGCCACGCGGCGCGTGAGGCTTTCCTTGAAGTCGCGGATCTCGCCGCGCATGGTGGCCTCGGTGATGGCCGCGACCTCGGCCTTCTTGCCGACCGCATCGGCGATCTCGTCGATGCACTCGATGTTGATCAGCGTGGAGTCCATGTCGAACGCGATCAGCTTGAAATCGGACAGCGCGAGCGGCGGCGTGAAGCCGCGCACGACGAGGCCGGGCGCGAAGGTGGATGCAGTCATGGCGGTGGTGGGGTCGGTGGATGTCAGGCCGTCTGCGCGACGGGTTGGCCCAGGTGGCGCAGCACGTCGCGCACCATCTGGGCGCGGTCCTTGGGTTCGGGCAGTTCGCGCTCGATGCGCAGCTTCTCGTTGCCCACGAGCTTGATGTGCCTGTTCTTCTGGATCAGCTCGATGATGCGCATGGGCTCGATCGGCGCGTCGGGCTTGAACGTGATGTGGATCACGCCGGGCGCGGCATCGACCTTGACCACGCCGTAGGGCCGCGCCAACACGCGCAGGCGGTGCACGTCGATCAGCGTCTGGGCCTGCGCGGGCAATTT
This sequence comes from Pseudorhodoferax sp. Leaf274, assembly GCF_001422445.1. Classification (GTDB taxonomy): domain Bacteria; phylum Pseudomonadota; class Gammaproteobacteria; order Burkholderiales; family Burkholderiaceae_C; genus Pseudorhodoferax. The sequence continues at coordinate 70,447 of NZ_LMNA01000005.1, read as the reverse complement.
GCCGAAGCGGTCGACGATCTCCTCGAGCAGCCGGTCGACCTGGTCGCTGTTCTTGGCGGTGGCCAGCTTCTTGTAGAAGGACAGGCGCAGGTGCACGTCGCCGCAGTAGTCGTCGGGCAGCAGGGCTGGGGCGTGCAGGTTGATCTCGGTGGTGACCGACAGCGGCGACAGCAGGTCGGGCTCCTTGCCTTCCTTCAGGCTGCGCACGGCCTCGGACAGCATCTCGTTGTAGAGCTGGAAGCCCACCTCCAGCATGTTGCCGCTCTGGTTCTCGCCCAGTACCTCGCCGGCGCCGCGGATCTCCAGGTCGTGCATGGCGAGGTAGAAACCCGAGCCCAGTTCCTCCATCTGCTGGATGGCTTCCAGACGTTGCGCTGCCTGCTTGGTGAGGCCCTCGATGTCCGGCACCATGAGGTAGGCATAGGCCTGGTGGTGGCTGCGGCCCACGCGGCCACGCAGCTGGTGCAGCTGGGCCAGGCCGAACTTGTCGGCGCGGCTCATGACGATGGTGTTGGCGGTCGGCACGTCGATGCCGGTCTCGATGATGGTCGAGCACAGCAGCACGTTGCTGCGCTGGGCGGTGAAGTCGCGCATCACGCGCTCGAGCTCGCGCTCGGGCATCTGGCCGTGGGCCACGGCGATGCGCGCCTCGGGCAGCAGTTCTTCGAGTTTGGCGCGCCGGTTCTCGATGGTCTCGACCTCGTTGTGCAGGAAGTAGACCTGGCCGCCGCGCTTGAGTTCGCGCAGCACGGCTTCGCGGATCACGCCGTTGTTCTCGCTGCGCACGAAGGTCTTGATGGCCAGGCGGCGCTGCGGCGCGGTGGCGATGACCGACAGGTCGCGCAGGCCTTCGAGCGCCATGCCCAGCGTGCGCGGGATCGGTGTGGCCGTCAGGGTGAGCACGTCGACCTCGGCGCGCATGGCCTTCATGGCCTCCTTGTGGCGCACGCCGAAGCGGTGCTCCTCGTCGATGATGAGCAGGCCCAGGTTCTTGAACTTGACGGAGGCGCTCAAGAGCTTGTGCGTGCCGACCACGATATCCACGCTGCCGTCTTCCAGGCCCTTGCCCGCAGCCGTGATCTCCTTGGCGGAGCGGAAGCGGCTCATCTCGGCGATCTTCACGGGCCACTTGGAGAAGCGGTCCACCAGCGTCTGGTAGTGCTGCTCGGCCAGCAGCGTGGTCGGTGCGAGGAAGGCCACCTGTTTGCCGCCCGTCACCGCGACGAAGGCCGCGCGCAGCGCCACCTCGGTCTTGCCGAAGCCCACGTCGCCACAGACCAGGCGGTCCATGGGCTGCGGCGAGATCATGTCCTGGATGACGGCGTGGATGGCGGCCTTCTGGTCGGCCGTCTCCTCGAAGCCGAAGTCGTTGGCGAAGGCCTCGTAGTCCTGCGGCGCGTAGCGGAAGGCATGGCCCTCGCGCGCGGCGCGGCGGGCGTAGATGTTGAGCAACTCGGCCGCGGCGTCGCGCACCTGCTCGGCGGCCTTGCGCCGCGCCTTGTCCCATTGGCCGGAGCCGAGCTTGTGCAGCGGCGCCTCGGCTGCGCTGACGCCGGTGTAGCGGCTGATCAGGTGCAGCTGGCTCACGGGCACGTAGAGCACGGCCTTGTCGGCGTATTCGAGGTGCAGGAACTCGGTGTTCCCCTGGCCCAGGTCCAGGCTCACGAGGCCCAGGTAGCGGCCGATGCCGTGCGCGGCGTGCACGACGGGGTCGCCCACGTTGAGTTCGGCCAGGTCCTTGATCAGCGCCTCGACGTCGCTGACCTGCTCCTGCTTGCGCCGGCGGCGCGCGGTGGGGCCGGCGGCGAACAGCTCGGTCTCGGTGACGAAATCGATGCCGCCCTCGAGCCAGGCGAAGCCGGCGCCGAGCGCGCCCGTGGCCATGCCCAGGCGCTCGGTGCTGGCCTCGAACTCCGCGAGGCTGTCGAACACGGGTGGCTGCAGCTCGCTGGCGCGCACGAAGTCCAGCAGGCTTTCGCGCCGGCCGTCGGATTCGGCCAGCAGCAGCAGGCGCTGCTGGGTGTTGCGCAGGTGGCTGGACAGGCGCGCCAGCGGCTCGTCGGCGCCGCGCACCACGGACAGCGAGGGCAGCGGCGCGAATTCGGCGTAGGGAACGGCGTCCGCGGCCTCGGCCTGGGCCGGCCGCAGCGCCAGCTGGCTGTGCGCGTTGGCCTGGCCGTAGAACTGCTCGCTGGACAGGAACAGCGCCTCGGGCGGCAACACCGGCCGGTCCGGGTCGCCCACCAGCACGCGGTGGCGCTCGCGCGTGTCCTGCCAGAAGCGCTGGAACGCGGCCTCCAGGTCGCCGTGCAGCACGACGGTGGCGCCGGCGCCCAGGTAGTCGAAGACGGTGGCCGTCTCCTCGAAGAACAGCGGCAGGTAGTACTCGATGCCGGCCGTGGCCACGCCGTTGCCCATGTCCTTGTAGATGCGGCTGCGCGTGGGGTCGCCTTCGAGCAGCTCGCGCCAGCGGCTGCGAAAGCGCGCGCGGCCGGCGTCGTCCATCGGGAACTCGCGGCCGGGCAGCAGCCGCACCTCGGGCACGGGGTACAGGCTGCGCTGGCTGTCGGGGTCGAAGGTGCGGATCGAGTCGATCTCGTCGTCGAACAGGTCCACCCGGTAGGGCACCGGCGAGCCCATGGGGAAGAGGTCGATCAGGCCGCCGCGCACCGCGTATTCGCCGGGGCTCACGACCTGCGTCACGTGGCTGTAGCCGGCCAAGGTGAGCTGCGACTTGAGCCGCGCCTCGTCCAGCCGTTGCTTGGCCTTGAACTGGAAGGTGGTGCCGGCCAGGAAGCTGGGCGGCGCCACGCGGTACAGCGCGGTGGTGGCGGGCACCAGCACCACGTCCACGCCGGCCTCGGGATCGCCCTGGGCGGCGCCGGCGTACAGGCGCCACAGCGTGGCGAGGCGCTCGCTGATCAGGTCCTGGTGCGGCGAGAAGGTGTCGTAGGGCAGGGTTTCCCAGTCCGGGAACAGCGCGCAGCGCAGCGTGGGCGCGAAGAACGGCAGTTCCTCCAGCAGGCGCTGGGCGTCGTTGGCATCCGAGGTGACGATGGCGACGACCTTGCGGCCGGCCTTCTCGCGTTCGGCCAGCCGGGCCAGCAGCAGTGCGTCGGCCGAACCGGGCGGACGGGGCAAGGTGAAGCGCTTGCCGGGGATGAGCTTGGGGAGATCCATGGACGAAAAGCGGTGGGCGCGCAATGCAAAAAGCCCCCCGCCGGGCGAGGGCGGGGGGTGTTGCTGCGATTGTAGGCAGCGCGTCGCGGCTTTCTAGAATCGCGGCAATGACTGAATCACCGACCCCGGCGCGCTGCTACGCGCTGATCCCGTGCGCGGGCAGTGGCAGCCGCGCACAGGCGCCGGGCGCCACGACCGGCAAACCCCTGGCCAAGCAGTACCAGCCGGTGGCTGGCCAGCCCATGGTGATGCACACGTTGGCCGCCTTCGCGGCCGTGGCCTGCATCCGCGACGTGCTGGTGGTGGTGGCGCCGGGCGACGACTTCTTCGAGCGCCACAGCGCGCCCTGCGTGGTGCGCGACTGCGGCGGCGACTCACGCGCGCGCAGCGTGCGCAACGGCCTGCACGACCTGTTCGAGCAGGGCGCGCGCGGCGACGACTGGGTGCTGGTGCACGATGCGGCGCGCTGCCTGGTCACGCCCGGGCAGATCGAGGCGCTGATCGCAGCCTGCCGGGACGACCCGGTCGGCGGCCTGCTCGCGCACAGGCTGCCCGACACGCTCAAGCAGGAAGACGGCGCCGGCCGCGTGGCCCGGACGCTGCCGCGCGCCGACAAATGGCTGGCACAGACGCCGCAGATGTTCCGCATCGGCGTGCTGAGCCGCGCGCTCGATGCGGCCCTGGCGGCCGACCCCGACGCCGTGACCGACGAGGCCAGCGCCATCGAGGCCCTGGGCCTGACGCCGCTGCTGGTGCCGGGCGGCGCGCTCAATTTCAAGGTCACCTATCCCGAGGATTTCTCGCTGGCCGAGCAGGTGCTGCGCGGCCGAGCCAAGGACCAAGCATGAACTTCCGCATCGGCGAAGGCTGGGACGTGCACGCGCTCGTGCCCGGCCGCCAGCTCATCATCGGTGGGGTCACGATTCCCTACCACCTGGGCCTGCTGGGCCACTCGGATGCCGACGTGCTGCTGCACGCCATCACCGACGCCTTGCTGGGCGCGGCCGCGCTGGGCGACATCGGCACGCACTTTTCCGACACCGACCCGCAGTTCTCGGGTGCCGACTCGATGAAGCTGCTGGTCGAGGCCGCGCGCCGCGTGGCGGCCAAGGGCTGGCGCATCGGCAACATCGACAGCACCGTGATCGCCCAGGCGCCCAAGCTCTTGCCGCACATCGCGGCCATGCGCCAGGGCATTGCACAGGCGTTGGGCCTGGATGTGGACCAGGTCAACGTGAAGGCCAAGACGGCCGAGAAGCTCGGCCCCGTGGGCCAGGGCCAGAGCATGGAGGCGCGCGCCGCCGTGCTGCTGGAGCGCGCCGGCTGATCAGCGCAGCGCGCGGCGCAGCTTGATGTGGGCGGCCAGGCCGCCCGAGCGCGTGTTTGCCAGCTGGAACACGCCGCCCATGCGCAGGATGGCGGTGTCCACGATCGACAGGCCCAGGCCCGCGCCGGTGGCCGCGGTGCGCGCCGTGTCGCCGCGGAAGAAGGGCTTGGACAGGTCGGCCAGCTGCGATTCGCTGACGCCGGGGCCGCGGTCGCGCACCTTGATCAGCACCCATTCGTCGCGCGGCTTGGCGGCGATGTCGATCTCGGCCACGTCGGTTCCGGGCGTCTTGCCGTAGCGGCGCGCGTTCTCCAGCAGGTTGGAGAGCACGCGCGCGAGCTCGGTGGCGTCGGACATCACCACCAGCGGCTCGGGCAACTGCACGTGGATGCGCATGTCCTCGTGGTCGCGCACCGCATAGCAGCAGGCCTCGATGATCTTGTTCAACGACACGGGCTTGAGGTCGATGTGGTCCGGCCGCGCATAGTCGAGGAACTTGTCGATGATGCGGTCCAGCTGCTCGATGTCGGCCACCATGTGGGCGCGCGCGTCGGCATCGGCCACGCTCATCTCGGTCTCCAGCCGCAGCCGCGCGAGCGGGGTGCGCAGGTCGTGCGAGATGCCGGCCAGCATGACCACGCGGTCCTGCTCGATCTTGGCCAGCCGCTGCGCCATGCGGTTGAAGCCGATGTTGACCTCGCGGATCTCGCCCGTCACGCCGCCTTCGTCGAGCTGGCCGGCGTCGAAATCGCCTTCGCGCACGCGGCTCGTGGCCACCAGCAGGCGCTTGAGCGGGCGGTTGATGAGGCCGGCGATCAGCGCCGCGCCGGCCAGCGAGACGCCGCCGGTGGTCAGCAGCCAGACCAGCCAGGTGCGGCCGCCGCCTGGGTTGAAGCGCTCGCGGTCGGTGTGCAGCCAGTTCGGATCGCCGTTGATCGTGAAGCCCACCCACAGGCCGGGCTCGCCGTTGACGGAACTGGCCACCACGGTGCCGGCGCCCAGGCGCGACTCCAGCGCGGCGACGATGCGCCGGCTCAGCGCATCGTCGTCCAGCGGCACGAAGACGTCCTTGGGCTCGTGCGGCGCGATGCGCACGCGCTCCTGCTCGGCCATGGCCTTGAGCAGCGACACGCGCGCGATCGGGTCGGCGTACTGCAGCGCTGCACGCGAGAGGTTGACCAGGGCCGCGATCTGCTGGGCGGTCTGCAGCGCGCGGGGCTCGAATTCGAGCTCGCGCATGGTCTTGAGCCAGGCCAGCATGCTGCCCAGCAGAAGCACCGCCAGCAGGATGAAGGTGCGCCAGAACATGTTGATCGCCAGCAGCGACCGGACCACGCTCTTCTTGGGGGGCAGCAGCTCCAGCGGCGCCGGACTGGTGGCGTCCGGGAAATCTGGAGGCTGCGTGCTGCGACTGAACGCCACGTCAGCGAACGGGCGTGGTCAGTTCGCGCCGTCCGGTACGAAGACGTAGCCCACGCCCCAGACCGTCTGGATGTAGCGCGGCGCGGCGGCGTCCTGCTCCACCAGCTTGCGCAGGCGCGAGACCTGCACGTCCAGGCTGCGGTCGAAGGGCTCGAACTCGCGGCCGCGTGCCAGCAGGGCCAGCTTCTCGCGCGACAGCGGCTGGCGCGGATGCCGCACCAGGGCCTTGAGCATGGCGAACTCGCCGGTCGTCAGCGGCAGCTCGTCGCCGTTCTTGCGCAGCGTGCGCGCGCCCAGGTCGAAGGCGAACGGCCCGAAGTTGGTGACCTCGTTGTCGGTGGATGGCGCGCCTGGCGCCTCCTTGACCGGCCGGCGGCGCAGCACGGCATGGATGCGGGCCAGCAGTTCGCGCGGGTTGAAGGGCTTGCCCAGGTAGTCGTCGGCACCGACCTCCAGGCCGACGATGCGGTCGATGTCCTCGCCCTTGGCCGTCAGCATGATGATGGGCGTGCGGTCGTTGGCGGCGCGCAGGCGGCGGCAGATCGACAGGCCGTCCTCGCCCGGCATCATCAGGTCGAGCACGATCAGGTCGGCGGTCTCGCGCAGCATCAGCCGGCTCAGCGCCTTGCCGTCTTCCGCGAGGATGACCTCGAAGCCTTCCTGCACGAGGTAGCGACGCAGCAAGTCGCGGATGCGCGAATCGTCATCCACTACCAAAATCTTGTCGGGTCGGGAAGAAGTCTGGGACATGGGCAGGCAGAGAAATGTGTAACAGCGGCAATTCTGCAACGGTCTGGTGGCGATTTCGGCCTAAGACCCCGTTCGGCACACACTGTTACAAGTGCGCGCAGGGGCTTCACAGGATGTATGCGATTTGCGTCGACCATGCCGGCCTTGTCTTGAAAGAAGGGTTCATGTCCATGTCCGTTTCTCGTTTGCCGTCCTCGCTGTGGCTGGCCGCCTGCCTGGGCGCCGCCGCCTTGCTGCCTGCCCATGCCCATACCCAGGGCGTGCAGCCGGTGCCGCAGAACGTGGTGCAGCTGTCCGCCTCGGGTGTGGTGGAGGTGCCGCAGGATTTCCTGACCATGACGCTCAGCACCACGCGCGAGGCGCCCGACGCCGCCGCGGTGCAGAGCCAGCTCAAGGCCGCCATCGATGCGGCGCTGGCCGAGGCGCGCAAGTCCGCGCAGCCCGGCCAGCTGGACGTGCGCAGTGGCGCCTTCAGCCTGTCCCCGCGCTACAGCAAGGAGGGCCGCATCAGCACCTGGCAGGGCACGGCCGAGATCGTGCTGGAGGGACGCGACTTCGGCCGCATCAGCAGCGCGGCCGGGCGCGTGCAGGGGCTCACCGTGGGCCAGGTCGCGTTCAGCCTGAGCCGTGAGGAGCGGGCGCGCGTGGAGGGCCAGGCCCAGGCCCAGGCCATCGCGCAGTTCAAGGCCAAGGCCACCGACATCGCCAAGAGCTTCGGCTTTGCCGACTACAGCCTGCGCGAGGTGTCCGTGATGGCCGACGAGGGCGGCATGCCGCGCCCGCGCATGATGCCCATGCAGGCCAAGGCCTCCTACTCCGACGCGGCGCCGGTGCCCGTGGAGGCCGGCAAGAGCACGGTGACGGTGACAGTGTCCGGCGGCGTCCAGCTGCGCTGACCGCCTGCGGCCGATGGCGTACGCCATTCGGCGGACCTGCTAGGCGATGCGCGCCGCAACCGTGGCGCCTATCCTTTAGGATGGGCCAGCCGCTCGCATTCCAAACGAATTTCGCACCATGACTGCTCCCGTTCTGCACCATGTCGTCTGTCCTGGTTCCGCCGCTGCCGCGGGCGCGGCGGACAGCCACCGCATGGCCTACTGGCAGTGGGGCGACACGGGCAACCCGCACGTGGTGGTGTGCGTGCACGGGCTGTCGCGCCAGGGCCGCGACTTCGACGCGCTGGCACGCATGCTGGCGCCGCACGTGCGCGTGGTCTGCCCCGATGTGGTGGGCCGTGGCCGCAGCGACTGGCTGGCCGATGCGGCGCATTACCAGATCCCGGTCTACGCGGGCGACATGCTGGCCATGCTGGCGCAACTGCAAGCGCAGGCGCCGATCGCGCGCCTGGACTGGGTCGGCACCAGCATGGGCGGGTTGATCGGGCTGGTGGTGGCAGGGCAGGCCGGCCTGCCGCTGCCGGCGCCCGTGCGCAAGCTGGTGCTCAACGATGTGGGTCCGGTGGTGCAGTGGGAGGCGCTGCAGCGCATCGGCACCTACCTCGGCAAGGGCGGAACCTATGCCTCGCTGGAAGAGGCGGCGGCCGCGATGTGGGCCGTTTCCACCGGCTTCGGCCCGCACAGCCCGCAGCAGTGGCTGGACCTGTCGCGCCACATGGTGCGCCCTGCCGTGGCCGGCGAGCCGGATGGCCCGCTGGTGCTGCACTACGACCCGCGCATCGCCGAGCCGTTCGGCGCGCTGACGCAGCAGGCGGCCGAGCAGGGCGAGGCCATGCTGTGGCAGCTGTACGACCGCATCGCGGCGGACACGCTGCTGCTGCGCGGTGCCGACTCCGACCTGCTCACGCGCGCGACGGCCGGGCAGATGGCGCAGCGCGGCCCGCGCGCGCGGCTGCTGGAGTTCGCCGGTGTCGGCCATGCGCCCACGCTGGTGGCCGACGACCAGCGCCAGGCCGTCGTGGAATTCCTGAAGTGAAGAGTTGCAGGTGAAGGCTTCCAGCGCGCAGCCCTCCGGGCCCCTGACCACACCCGTTCCCGTCAACGACCTGATCGCGGCCAGCGAACGCACCCTGGCCGACCAGGTCCATGCGCTGGCGCGCGCGCGCGCCTTCGCCGAGCCGCTGATCGCCGACGAGACGCTGGATTCGGGCGAGAACACGCTGGCCCACGCCGACGCCGTGGCCACCATCCTGCGCGACGTCGGCGGCTCCGAGGCCATGCAGGCCGCCAGCTACCTCGTGCATGCCTGCGTGCACCTGAACCGGCCCCACGAGGTCATCGCCAAGGCCTTCGGCGAGAACTTCGCGACGCTGGCCGTGGAGACCACGCAGCTCATGCGCGTGCAGCGCCTGTCGCGCGGCGCGCTGTCGTCCGCGCACCTGGTCGACGACGCCGGCGTGCAGACCGAGACCGTGCGCAAGATGCTGCTGGCGTTCTCGCGCGACCTGCGCGTGGTCATGCTGCGCCTGGCCTCGCGGCTGCAGACGCTGCGCTGGCATGCGGCCAGCAAGACCCCCGTGGCCGAGGCGATGGCGCGCGAGTCGCTGCAGGTGTTCGCGCCGCTCGCCAACCGCCTGGGCATCTGGCAGATCAAGTGGGAGATGGAAGACCTGGCCTTCCGCTTCCTGGAGCCCGTGACCTACAAGGAGGTGGCGCGGCTGCTCGACGAAAAGCGTGTCGAGCGCGAAGCCGGCATGGCGCAGCTGCGCAGCGCGGTCGAGGCCGACCTGCGTGCACAGGACATCGCCGCCACCGTGCAGGGCCGGCCCAAGCACATCTACAGCATCGTCAAGAAGATGCGCGGCAAGTCGCTGGACTTCGGCCAGGTGTTCGACGTGCGCGCGCTGCGCGTGATCGTGCCGGCGGTGGCCGACTGCTACGCCGTGCTGGCCTGGGTGCACGCGCACTTCCAGCCCGTGCCGGGCGAGTTCGACGACTACATCGCCAAGCCCAAGGGCAACGGCTACCAGTCGCTGCACACGGTGGTGCGGCCGCGGCTGGACGGCGGCGCGCTGGGCCAGCCGATCGAGATCCAGATCCGCACCCAGGCCATGCACGACCACGCCGAGCACGGCGTGGCCGCCCACTGGGCCTACAAGGAGGCGGGTGCAAAGGGCTATGCCGGTGTCTCGGCCAGCGGCGCCTACGACGCCAAGATCGCCGTGCTGCGCCAGCTGCTGGCCTGGGAGCGCGACCTGTCGGGCGCCATGCGGCCCGAGGGCTTGCCGGCCAGCGGCCCCGTCGACCTGCTCAGCGACTGCATCTACGTGTTGACGCCGAATGCGGCCATCGTCGAGCTGCCGGCCGGCGCCACGCCCGTGGACTTCGCCTACTCGCTGCACACCAACCTGGGCCACCGCTGCCGCGGCGCGCGCGTGGACGGCGTGATGGTGCCGCTCAACACGCCGCTGCAGAACGGGCAGACCGTGGAGATCACGGCGGCCAAGGAAGGCGGGCCCTCGCGCGACTGGCTCAATGCCGACCTGGGCTACCTGGCCAGCCACCGTGCGCGCGCCAAGGCGCGGGCCTGGTTCAACGCGGCCGCGCTGCATGCCACCGTGGCGCGCGGGCGCGAGGCCGTCGAGAAGCTGCTGCAGCGCGAGGGCAAGACCGCGCTCAAGCTCGACGACATCGCCACCCAGCTGGGCTTCAAGTCGGCCGACGGACTGTTCGAGGTCGTCGGCAAGGACGAGTACTCGCTGCGCAACATCGAGCAGCTGCTGCGCCCGGCGGCGCCGCCGCAGGACGAGGCGCCGCTGCTCCGCAAGGCGCGCGGCGCGAGCAAGGGCGGCGTGCTGGTGGTGGGCATCGATTCGCTGATGACGCAGCTGGCCAAGTGCTGCAAGCCCGCGCCGCCGGATGGCATCGTCGGCTTCGTCACGCGTGGCAAGGGCGTCAGCATCCACCGTGCGGACTGCAGCAACCTGCGCGAGATGGCCGCCCGCAACGCCGAGCGCGTGATCGAGGTCGAGTGGGGCCAGCAGCGCAAGGAGGTGGCTGCCGTGTACCCGGTCGACGTGGCGGTGGAGGCCGCCGACCGCCAGGGCCTGCTGCGCGACATCTCGGAGGTCTTCACCAAGGAGCGCATGAACGTCATCGGCGTGCAGACCCAATCCGTCAAGGGCACGGCCTGGATGACCTTCACGGTGGAGATCGCCGATGCCGCCCGGCTGGCCCGCGTGCTCGGCGTGGTGGCCGAGGTGCAGGGCGTGCGCTCGGCGCGCCGCCGATAAATTTTTGGGCCGCGGATGACAGAAGCCAAAAACCATGGCTATAATCGTGGGCTTACGACAGGCGCGTAGCTCAGCTGGTTAGAGCACCACCTTGACATGGTGGGGGTCGTTGGTTCGAGTCCAATCGCGCCTACCAAATTTGGTAGATCAATGAAGCACTTAGCGGAAACGCTAAGTGCTTTTTTGTTCTTCGGCCTGGCTGAAAGCCCCAAGGGGTAAACGCAGAGGCAAACGCAGGGGTGAACAGATTTCGGGTTTCTGGGACTCTGAGTAAATTCGATTGATCCACGTGACCTTGCCTCGTTTCCACGTACAGCAAGTCATGCATCTAAACGGGTGTTCTCCCAGATCACCGAAGGCAGGAAGCCGTTGGCCGAGTGCAGGCGCTGGCGGTCGTACCAGCCCTCTATCCAATCGACGATGGCTAGTCTGGCCTGCGCCCGCGTGTCATAGCGTACCGGATGGATGCGCTCGACCTTCAGCGTCTTGAAGAAGCTCCCATGGGAGCGTTGTCCCAGGCGTTGACCTTCCTGCTCATGGACGTCGTGATGCCTAGTTCGGCGGCCAGCGCCCGGTAGCGCCCACCGGCATACTGCGACCCCCGGTCGGTGTGGACCAGCAGCCCCTTGGCAGGATTGCGCAGCCACCATGCCGACTTCAAGGCGGTGCACACCAGCGTGGCATCGATAGTCTCGGACATCGACCAGCCTACGATGCGCCGACCTGCCAAGTCCATCACGGCGGCCAACTACAGCCAGCCCCCTGCGGTGGGCACGTACGTGATGTCCGCTACCCATGCCTGGTCACGCTGCCAACCATCAAAGCGCCGATCCAGCAGATTCGGCGCCACCGGCAAGCTTCGCACTCGCTCGGCGCTGACGACTTCGCCCTGCTGGCGCAGCTTGCGAACGATCCGAGTACGGCCATAGCTTCGGCGACTGGCATCGTGGATGGCCGCTACCTTGACGTCCAGCGCTTGGTTGGCCAGTGTGCTGGGACTGGCAGGCGCACGCGCCATTGGCCATAGCCGCTGCGAGACACCTGCAAGCGCGCGGTGCGTGACCACGTTGGCAACAAGTGTCCGGTCATATGTGCGGTCACGTGTGCGGTCCTGGGCTGTGCGCGCATCTCCATTGTTACGCGCCACCATTCGTGAGCTGCGTCCGCAGGGATGACTGCCGGCATCTCGGCCCGAGATGGCACGTTCTCCCATCGGTATGCATTTCGCGAGTTAACCCGATAGGCCCTACGGGGGCGCGGATCGACCATGCAGGCCGAGCAGAACCATCCGAGGCAACACGATGACATCCACGACTCTGTCACCGCCACATGGCGGCAGCACTTCTCTCTCGGCCGCCGACGCGGTCTACCGCAAGGTCAGTTGGCGTCTGATCCCGCTGCTGTTCGTCTGCTACATCGCGGCCTACCTGGACCGTGTCAACGTCGGGTTCGCCAAGCTGCAGATGCAGGACGCGCTGCAGTTCAGCGAAGCGGTGTACGGCCTGGGCGCCGGCATCTTCTTCATCGGCTACTTCCTGTTCGAAGTGCCGAGCAACGTGATCCTGCACAAGGTGGGGGCGCGCCGCTGGATCGCTCGGATCATGATCAGTTGGGGCCTGCTGTCGGCCGCCACGATGTTCGTGAACTCGCCGATGACGTTCTACGTGATCCGCTTCTTCCTGGGCGCGGCCGAAGCCGGCTTCTTCCCCGGCATCATCCTGTACCTCACCTACTGGTACCCGGCTGCGCGCCGCGGCAAGGCGACTTCGCTGTTCCTGGCCGCCATTCCGTTCGCCGGCATCCTGGGCGGGCCGATCTCGGGCTGGATCCTGCAGGGCATGGCCGGGGTCAACGGCTGGCAAGGCTGGCAATGGATGTTCCTGCTGCAGGGCCTGCCCACCGCCGCGCTGGGTGTGCTGGTCTGGCGCTATCTCGACGACCGCGTCAAGGACGCCGCCTGGCTGAGCCCCGACGAACGCGCTTTGGTCGCCCGTGACATCGCGGCGGAAGGCACCGGCAAAGCCGAGGTCAGCATCTGGAGCGTGATGTCCAATGGCCGGGTGTGGCTGCTGGCGCTGGTGTACTTCTGCTTCGTGTCGGGCCTGTACGGCATCTCGTTCTGGCTGCCCAGCATCATCAAGGCCATCGGGGTGAAGGGCGCGCTCGACATCGGCCTGCTCAGCGCGATTCCGTGGTCCTTCGGCGTGGTCGCGATGTACCTGACAGCACGCAGCGCGGACCGCCGGCTCGAGCACCGCTGGCACTCGGCCATCGCCGCTGTCGTCGGTGCCGCGGGCCTGCTGATGAGCGTGGCGATGCACGGCAACGCCACCCTGTCGATGGTCGGCCTGACCATCGCGACGATGGGCATCATGTCCACGCTGCCCGTGTTCTGGGGCATGCCGACCGCGTTCCTGGGCGGTGCTGCTGCGGCGGCGGGCATCGCCCTCATCAACTCGTTCGGCAACCTCTCGGGCTTCTCCGCGCCGTTCATGATCGGCCTGATCAAGGACGCGACGAAGAGCACCGATGCGGGCCTGCACATGCTGGCGGCATTCCTGGTGATCGGCGCCGTGCTGGTGTTGCTGGTCAAACCGCCGAAGCAGCCCCTCAATTCCTCGACGCGCTAGCGCGACCTGCCGCGGGCGGCCTGCGCGCGGCTTCATCCCCTGATAGGAATCGACGTCATGAACGCTCATGTGATGGACCCTGTGCGCCCGTCTGCTGCTGGTACCCGCCGCCGCGCACCCTCTGCCGAACTGCTCGCGGCATTGCGGGGCCGCTTCGCGGCGCGCCTCTCCACCGCCGACAGCGTGCTGCTGCAGCACGGCAGCGACGAGTCGAGCTACCGCCCGCAGCCGCCCGATGCCGTCGTCTTCGTGCACGACACCGACGAAGCAGCGTTCGTGGTGAAGGCCTGTGCGGCCGAGCGGGTGCCTGTCATCGCCTTCGGTGTCGGCTCGTCGATCGAAGGCCACCTGCTGGCTGTCGAGGGCGGCGTGTGCATCGACTTCTCGCAGATGAACGAAGTGCTGGCGATCCGCACCGACGACCTGACGGCCACGGTGCAGGCGGGCACCACGCGCAACCAGCTGAATGCGGCGCTGGCAGGCACCGGCTTCTTCTTCTCGGTGGACCCCGGCGCCGACGCCAGCATCGGCGGCATGGTGGCAACCGCTGCTTCCGGGACCAACACCGTGCGCTACGGCACGATGCGCGACAACGTCGTGAGCCTGGCGGTCGTGACGGCGCAGGGCGAGGTCATCCGTACCGCATCGCACGCGCGCAAGAGCTCGGCGGGCTACAACCTGACGCAGCTCTTCTGCGGCTCGGAAGGCACGCTCGGGCTCATCACCGAGGCGACGGTGCGCATCCACCCCCACCCCGAAGTCGTGGCCGCCGCGGTGGTGCATTTCCCGAGCGTGCGGGCCGCCGTGGATTGCGTCATCGAGTCGATCCAGCTCGGCGTGCCGCTGGCCCGCGCGGAGATGCTGGATGCGCTGACGATCCAGGCCGTGAACGCACACAGCCGCACCACGCTGGCCGAGAAGCCGACGCTGTTTCTGGAGTTCGCGGGCAGCCAGGCGCAGATCGACGAGCAGGCCGCGGTGGTGCGCGAGATCGCCAGCGGCCACGGCGGCGGCGCGTTCCAGTGGGCCAGCCTGCAGGAAGAGCGCTCGCGCCTGTGGACGCCGCGCCACCACGCCTATTTCGCTTCGCTGCAACTCAAGGCCGGCAGCCGCAGCATGACGACCGACGCCTGCGTGCCCTTGTCCGCGCTGGCCAGCTGCGTCGAAGAGACGCTCGACGACATCGCTGCCCATGGCCTGCTGGCGCCGGTGTTCGGCCATGTCGGCGACGGCAACTTCCATTGCCTGGTGCTGGTCGATCCCGACGCACCCGATGAGGTGGCTGCGGCGGAGGCATTCAGCCACCGGCTGGTCCAGCGTTCGCTCGGGCACGGCGGCACATCGACCGGTGAGCACGGCGTGGGCCTGCACAAGATGCAGTACCTCGTCGAGGAGCACGGCGCGCATGCGGTGGCGCTGATGCGCTCGGTCAAGCGGGCGTTCGATCCGCAGAACATCTTCAACCCTGGCAAGGTCGTCAGCTTCAGCTGAGGGCCGGACGCGCTCACACAACCCATCCAATGACGGAGACAACCACCATGCAGATCGCCCTCAGTGCTTCCTTGATCGCCGTGCTGGCCTGCGCCGGCTGCGGCGGCAGCGACGACGACGCCCCCAAGCTGACGCTCGCCGAACAGTGCCCGCTGCTCACAGGCAAGACCTTGAGCGGCGGCGCCACCGTGCAGGAGGCGAAGGTGGTGGCCGCCACCGGCGCGCAGCCCGAGGCCTGCGTGGTGCAGGCCCGGCTCGATGGCTCGACCCTGCGCCTGGAGGCCCGCATGCCGACCAGCGGCTGGAACGGCAAGATCGCGTTCCTCGGCGGCGGCGGCTTCGACGGCGCGATGCCGGTTGCCACCGACCAGCAGTTCAGCCCGTCGATCCTCAGCGAGCGCTACGCGACGCTCGGCACCAACGGCGGCTACGACTACCCGGGGGCGCGCGGCCTCGACTACTTCAAGGCCACCTTCGCGCTCAATCCCGAGCAGCTGGCGGACTTCACCTACCGCTCGGAGCACCGTGCGCTGCCCCCGGGCAAGGCGCTGGTCGCCAGCTTCTTCGGCACGGCCGCTTCGCGCAGCTACTTCGAGGGTTGTTCGATGGGCGGGCACGACGCGCTGACGCTGGCCCAACGCTACCCGGAGGATTTCGACGGCATCGTTGCGCGTGCGCCGGCCGGCAACATCATGGGCTTGTTCATGCAGTTCAACCGCATCTCCAAGCAGGTGCGCACGCCGGCCAACACGCTCAACGAAGCCAAGCAGACCCTGCTCGCGAATGCGGTGCTGGCCCAATGCGACGGGCTCGACGGCGTGGCCGACGGCATCATCTCCAAGCCCGAGGCCTGCCACTACGACGCGGCGCCGCTGCGCTGCGCGGCCGGTGCGGACACCGGCGACACCTGCCTGTCCGACGCGCAGATCGCCACCGTCAACACCGTGACCTCGGCCATTGCCACGGCCGATGGCGCCTGGTCGCATCCAGGCTACAACCCCGGCGCCGAGAACGCGGCCAAGGGTTGGGGCGAGTACATCTGGCCCAGCGCGGCGCTGGGCGGCACGTCGGTGCAGGGCCTGTTCTCGGACGGCTTCGTGCGCTCCTTCATCACGCAGGACGCCAGCTACGACACGCTCGCCTGGAACTACGACGACTGGCTGCCGCGCATGGGCGTGGTCGGCGGCATGTTCCAGGCCTTCGACCCGAACCTGGCTGCCTTGAATGCGCGCGGCGCCAAGCTGATCCTGTGGAACGGCACGACCGACTCATCGGTCAGCGCGCGCGACACGGCGCGCTACTACGACAAGGTCGTCGCCTCGCTGGGCCAGGCCCGGGCCGACCAGACGGTCGAGCTGTTCATGGCGCCGGGTGTGGGCCACTGCTTCGGCGGCGCCGGGCCCGACAAGGTCGATCTGCTGAAGGCGGTGGCGACGTGGGTGGAGCAGGGCACGCCGGCGTCGGCGCAAGCGCTGGTGCACCGCAAGCTCGATGCGGGCGGCGCCACCACCGTCGCCCGGCCGCTCTGCAAGTACCCGGCCTATCCGCGCTACAAGGGCAGCGGTGACGTGAACGACGCAGCCAGCTTCGCGTGTTCGACCAGCTGAGCAGGGAAGGTCCAGAATCGAGGCGATGGAACTGCGCCAACTCAAGTACTTTCTTGCGATCGTCGAAAACAAGAGCCTGTCCCGTGCAGCGGAGCATCTGCACGTGGCGCAGTCGGCGCTGAGCAAGCAGCTCGCCGAACTCGAAGCAGAACTCGGCGTGCAGCTTCTGTCGCGCAGCCGCAATGGCGTCGCGACGACCGAGGCCGGCAGGGTGTTCCACGAATACGCCCAGGGCATCACCAAGCAGGTCAGCGATGCCCGGGCTGCGGTGCTGCGGTCTTCCGAGACCGTGGTCGGCTCTGTACTGGCGGCCTTGCCGCAGAGCGTCGCCGCCACGCTGGCGCTGCCCTTGATGCGCGCGGTGGCACGCCGCCATCCCGACATCCTGTTCCAGCTGAACGAGGAACTCACCGGCAACATGGCCGAACAGTTGCTCGTCGGGCGTGTCGACGTGGCCATCTTCACCGACACCATGCCTTCGCGCGACATCGCGTTCACGCCGCTGGTCGAAGAAGCATTCGTGCTGATGCATTCGCCCCAGGACCCGCAGGCACCCGCGCCCGGTGACGTCTCGCTCGACCAGGCCGTGGCGCGGCCGCTGGTGCTGCCAAGCCCGCAACATGGGCATTGCACACGCTGGATCGTCGACGAGGCCCTGCGACGCGCCGGCCACGCGCCGCAAGGCATCGCGGCGGAGATCAACTCGGTCTACGTGCTCAAGAGCGCGGTCGAAGCCGGCATCGGGCCGACCATCATGCCGCTCGGCCTGGCGCAGCGCGAGGTGGAGGACGGGCGCCTCGTGGCCCACCGCATCGCCTCGCCAGACATGGTGCGTGTGCTGGGCCTGTGCGTGTCGCGCCACCTGCCGACCACCAATGCCAAGCTGGCGATCTGCCGCCTGATCGGCAAGGTGGTGCGCGATCTCTGCGAGAGCGGCCAATGGTCGGGCGCGCGCTACCTCGCCAGCGACGCGCCGTTCGGCCGCTAGCGGTCGGCAGCGGCCGGGGCCGGAGCCGGTCGACCTCTCAGACCAGTGGCGCCTGCCGCACCATGATCGCCTTCAGCGCAAAGCTCGACTTCAGGTGCGCCACGCCCGGCATGCGCGCGAGCTTGCCGGTCAGGAACACCTGGAACGCCTCCACGCTGGGCGTGACCACACGCAGCAGGTAGTCGAAATCGCCGGTCATCAGAAAGCAGCTCATGACCTCCGGCGCCAGCTTGATCTGCTCCTCGAAGCGCACGAGCGCATCGGCGTCCTGCTTGTCCAGCGTGATGGAGACGAACACGCTCAGCGTGCCGGCCAGGCGTGCTTCGTCGAGCGTGGCCGTGTAGCCGCGGATGCAGCCCGATTCTTCGAGCGCCTTCACGCGCCGCAGCACCGGCGTGGTCGACAGGCCGACCTCGTCCGCCAGCTCGCGCCAGCTGATGCGGCCGTCCTTCACCAGTGTCTGCAGGATCTTGCGGTCGATGCGGTCGAGGTCCTGGGTTGTTTCGGCTTGCATTTTCTTGATTGGCTAGATGAAACGGCCAAGGATAAGGCGATTCGATGGCCGAATTGGAGCATCTTGCCACGCACTCTTCAATAAGCTTGTGGTCCTGAACAGGAGCACAAGACATGGGCGCGGACGACAGACTTTTCGAGAAGCAGGACATCTACGGCGCCGACGACGGCCCAGCCTTCATGTCCGGCATCCAGGCGCTGGTGCGCTTGCCGATGGTGCAGCGCCGGCTGGACCGCAGCCGCGGCCTCGCCACCGCAGGGCTGGTGTCCGGCTACCGTGGCTCGCCGCTGGGCGCCTACGACCAGCAACTCTGGAAAGCAGCGGCCCAGCTGAAGGCGCACGACATCGTGTTCCAGCCGGGGCTCAATGAAGACCTGGCCGCCACTGCCTTGTGGGGCGCGCAGATGCACCGCGCATTCGGGCCGGGCAAGGTCGACGGTGTCTTCGGCATCTGGTATGGCAAGGGCCCCGGCGTGGACCGCACCGGCGACGTGTTCCGCAGTGCCAACGTGATGGGAACATCGCCGCTGGGCGGCGTGCTCGCCGTCTCGGGCGACGACCATGCGGCCCAGTCGTCGATGTATCCGCACCAGACCGATGGCCTGTTCCAGGCCGTGTCGATGCCGGTGCTGCAGCCCGCAAGCGTGGGCGAAGTGCTGGAGCTGGGCCTGGCCGGCATCGCGCTCTCGCGCTTCTCGGGCCTGTGGGTCGGCATGAAGACCATCGCCGAAGTGGTGGAAGCCGCCGGCGTCGTTCAACTGGCGCCGCCCACGCCGTTCGTGGTGCCGCAGCACGACGGCGATACGACGCCGCTGAACTGGGATCCGGCCATCCAGTGGCCGGCCCAGCGCTTCGAGCTCGAGCGCAGGCTCATCGACGCACGCCTGCCGGCGGCGCGCCGCTGGGCCCGTGCCAACCAGCTCGACAAGACCATCGTGGCCGCCCGTGAGCGCAGGCTCGGCGTGGTGACGGTCGGCAAGGCACACCAGGACCTGATGCAGGCCTGTGCCGACCTCGGCCTCACGGCGGCCGACCTGCAAGGCCTGGGCGTCTCGGTCTACAAGGTCGCGATGAGCTGGCCTCTCGAAACCACTGGCATCGTCGAGTTCGCCAAGGGCCACCAGGAACTGTTCGTCGTCGAGGAAAAGCGCGCCACCGTCGAATCGCAGATCAAGGAAGCGCTGTACCACGCGCCATCGCATTCACGGCCGGCCGTGACCGGCAAGCAGGATCCCGCAGGCCGCGCGCTGTTGCCCGAGACGTCCGAATTCACGCCCATCATGGTGGCGCGCGCGCTGGTCGAACGCCTCGGTGGCGTGGCCGATCTGCCGCAGCGCCTGGCGCGCATGCAGGCACGCCAGACGCCGGTCGACGACATGGCCGTGCCGGCGCGCACGCCGTACTTCTGCTCGGGCTGCCCGCACAACACATCGACCCGGACACCCGACGGATCGATCAGCGGCGGCGGCATCGGCTGCCACGTCATGGCCTTGATGCTGCCCGAACTGAAGACCGACACCTTCTGCCAGATGGGCGGCGAGGGCGTGCAGTGGGCCGGTGCGCAGCCCTTCTCCGAGACGCGGCACATCTTCCAGAACCTGGGCGACGGCACCTACCAGCATTCGGGCGTGCTCGCCATCCGCGCCGCGCTGGCGCTGGGCACCAACATCACCTACAAGATCCTCTACAACGACGCCGTGGCGATGACCGGAGGCCAGCAGGCCGAAGGCACCAACGACCCCGCACGCATCACGCGCCAGCTGCATGCCGAGGGCGTCACGACCATCGCGCTGGTGTCCGACGTGCCCGAAAACTGGGAAGGCAATACCGAGCTGGCACCGGGCGTGACGGTGCACCACCGCGACGCGCTGGATGCCGTGCAGCGCCGCCTGCGCGAGATCGAAGGCGTGACCGCCATCGTCTACGTGCAGACCTGCGCGGCCGAGAAGCGCCGCCGGCGCAAGAAGGACAAGGCCTTGGCCGCGCCGGCACGGGCACTGATCAACTCGCGTGTCTGCGAGGGCTGCGGCGACTGCTCGGTGCAGTCCAACTGCATTGCGATCGAGCCGCTCGAGACACCATTCGGCCGCAAGCGGACCATCAACCAGTCGAGCTGCAACACCGACATGTCGTGCATCAAGGGCTTCTGCCCGAGCTTCGTGGAGATCGAAGGCGGCAAGCCTGCCAAGCCGGGCATTCTGTCGGCCGAGCGCGAGCAGCAACTCGTCGCGTCGCTGGCGCCGGTGGTGCCGTCGCCCATGCAGCATCGGAGCTACAACGTGCTGTTTGCCGGCATCGGCGGGTCGGGCGTCCTGACCGTCGGCGCCTTGCTGGGGGCGGCGGCGCTGGTCGACCGCAAGGTGTCCAACGTGCTCGACTTCACCGGCCTGGCGCAGAAGAACGGTGCGGTGCTGAGCCAGGTGCGCATCAGCACGGACGCAGCCGGAATCCAGGCCTCGCGCATCGGCCCAGGTGCGGCCGACCTGCTGATCGGTGCCGACCTCGTCTACTCGGCCTCGGACGACGTCGCATCGCGTCTGTCGCCCTTGCGCTCGGCCGCCGTGGTCAATGCCGACCTCACGCCCACCGCGGCCGTCGTGCGCAACCGGGATGCCGCACTGCCTGCCGAGCAGATCGCGCGGCGCGTCGAAGGCCGGTGCGCGCCGGACGCCTGCCACAGCATCAACGCGAGTGCCTTGACCACCGCACTGTTCGGCGACTCGACCTCTGCCCATGTGCTGATGCTCGGCTACGCCTGGCAGAAGGGCTTGCTCCCCTTGTCGATCGCGTCGCTGGAAATTGCGATCGACAGTGCAGTGGCGCCGGCCACGAACCGCCGCGCGTTCAGCTGGGGCCGCATCGCTGCGCAGTTCCCGCAGGCAGCGCAGGAGCTGATCGAAGCCACCGTGCCAACCCAGGGCGCGGCCCAGACCCTCGACCAGTTGGTGCAGATGCATGCCCTGGAGCTGACGCGCTACCAGAACGCGGCCTATGCCAAGCGCTACCTGCAACTCGTCAACCGGGTCCGCAATGCCGAACGCGACGCCGCGCCAGGTACGCAGGAACTCGCGCGCGCCGTCGCCGTCAATGCCTACCGCGTGATGGCCTACAAGGACGAGTACGAGGTGGCGCGCCTCTATGCGTCGGCGGATTTCAAGGCCACGGTGCACAAGCAGTTCGATGGCGTCGGCAAGGTCTCCGTGTGGCTGGCGCCGCCCGGCATCGCACGCATCGACGCGAACACCGGCCGGCCCAGGAAGATCAAGTTCGGGCCCTGGATCTTCAAGGCGTTCGCGGTGCTCGCCGCGTTCAAGGGCTTGCGTGGCGGCATGTTCGATCCGTTCGGCCGGAACCACGAGCGTGTCGCCGAGCGTGAACTGGTCGCCGACTACTTCGACCTGGTCGATGGCCTGGTCAAGGAGCTGAAGCCACGCACGCACGCCAGCGCGGTGGAGCTGGCGAACCTGGTGTCGCAGGTGCGCGGGTTCGGCCCGGTGAAGCTGCAGGCCTTGCAGGCGTACCGGCACGACAAGGAGGCGCTGCTGCAGGAGTTCCGCGCGCCGGCCCGCATCGCCATTGCCAAAGCGGCATGACCCGGACCCTGCACGCCGCGCACCGACCATTGCCGGACCCGCTTGCGGCAGTCCGCTTCCTTCCACCTCCAAAGAGACGCTAGCCGCCATGCTGCTCAACCCCGACCAGGAAGCCATCCGCGACGCAGTGCGCGCCTTCGCGCAAGCCGAACTGTGGCCGCACGCCCCCACCTGGGACCGCGAGCACCACTTCCCGAAAGCCGCACACGCGGGCCTGGCCGCACTCGGCGCCTACGGCATCTGCGTGCCCGAGGAAGACGGCGGCGCCGGCCTGGACTACCTGACGCTGGCGCTCGTGCTGGAGGAGATCGCGGCTGGCGACGGCGGCACCAGCACGGCGATCAGCGTGACCAACTGCCCCGTCAACGCCATCCTCATGCGCGACGGCAACGCGCAGCAGAAGAAGCAGTGGCTGCAGCCGCTGGCGCAAGGCCGCATGCTGGGCGCCTTCTGCCTGACGGAGCCGCAGGCCGGCAGCGATGCAGCGTCGCTGCGCACCGTGGCCAGGCGCGACGGCGATGGCTATGTGATCGACGGCGTCAAGCAGTTCATCACCAGCGGCAAGCACGGCCAGGTCGCGATCGTCATCGCGGTGACGGACAAGACGGCAGGCAAGCGCGGCATGAGCGCCTTCATCGTGCCGACCGACACGCCGGGCTACCACGTGGCGCGGCTCGAAGACAAGCTCGGCCAGCACAGCAGCGACACCGCGCAGATCAACTTCGAAGGCTGCCGGATCCCGGCAGGCAACCTGATCGGCCAGGAAGGCGAGGGCTACCGCATCGCGCTCGGCGCGCTGGAGGGTGGGCGCATCGGCATCGCGGCGCAGAGCGTCGGCATGGCGCGCAGCGCATTCGAGGTGGCGCTGGCCTATGCGAAGGAGCGGCAGGCCTTCGGCGGCGCGATCTTCGATCTGCAGGCCGTCGGATTTCGCCTGGCCGACTGTGCCACGCAGCTCGAGGCCGCACGCCAGTTGATCTGGCATGCCGCCAGCCTGCGCGACGCCGGGCGGCCGTGCCTGAAGGAGGCGGCGATGGCCAAGCTGTTCGCCAGCGAGATGGCCGAGCGCGTGTGCAGCGCCGCGATCCAGACGCTGGGCGGCTACGGCTACGTCAACGACTTTCCGCTGGAGCGCATCTACCGCGACGTGCGCGTGTGCCAGATCTACGAAGGCACGTCGGACATCCAGAGGCTGCTGGTCCAGCGGGCATTGCTCAGCCAGTCCTAGATGCACGTCCGCGGTCAGCCACACCGTGCGGCGGATGCGCTGGCGTTGGATGAAACGCAGCAGCGCCGCGATCTCCCGTTCGCGGCCCAGCGGCGGGCCGTTGCCGTTCGCGACGGTCTCCCAGCGCGTACGGCCTTCGGTGTCTTTGCCATCGGGTACCTGCAGGCCGATCGGCATGTCCGACGCGATCACCTTCCACGTGGCCTGGCTCGCGGCGAGCCCCTGCTGCAGCCAGCGCAGTGGGGCGGGGCCGGGCAAGGCGCTGTCAGGGCCGCCCTGTTCCTGCCGATTGGGGCCATCCGCGCCACGGTAGCTGCGCATGTCGATCACGAACACGTCCAACAGCGGGCCCCAGGCGATGCGCCGGTAGATGCGCTCGTCCTCGACAGGCCGGCCCAGCGCATGGGCGCGTTGTTCGGGAAGGCGCGCGTGCCACGTGCCGTCAGCAGCGCACGTTCTTCTGGCGGTAGCGCGCATCGCCCGAGAGGCCAGGCCCACCCCGAAACGGTGCGATCAGTTCACACGTCGGTTGGCTTGGCTCCAATGGGCCTCGCGCAGCCTGTTCTTCATGATCTTGCCAGCCCCTGACAGCGGCAACTCCGACCGGAACTCGATGCTGCGCGGGCACTTGTAGCCGGCGATCAGGTTCTTGCAGTGCGTGCTCAGCGCGTCCGGCGTGCAGTCCATGCCGGGCTTGAGCACCACGACGGCGTGTACGCGCTCGCCCCATTTGTCGTCCGGCACGCCGATCACGGCGCAGCTGGCGATGGCGGGGTGCTTGAGCACTGCGTTTTCCACCTCGGCCGAGTACACGTTCTCGCCACCGCTCACGATCATGTCTTTCAGGCGGTCGACGATGAAGATGAAGCCGTCCTCGTCCATGTAGGCACCGTCGCCGGAGTGCACCCAGCCGTCGCGCAGCGTGCGCGCGGTTTCCTCGGGTTTGTTCCAGTAACCGAGCATGGTGGACATGCCGCGCGCCGCGATCTCGCCGACGGTGCCACGCGGCAGCTCCTGACCTTCGGAGTCGACGATCTTCACCTCCGCCATCGGCGCGGCGCGGCCGGCTGAGCGCAGCTTGCCGCGCGCGCGCCCCGCCGGGGTATGGAACTCGGGGCCCAGGTAGGTCACGCAGCCGGACAGCTCGGTCATGCCGTAGCCCTGCATGAACTGCAGGTCGGGGAAGGCGGTGGTCGCGCGGTCCAGCAGGGTCTCGCTGATCGGCGACGCGCCGTAGACCAGGAACTTCAGGCTGCCGAGGTCGTAGGCGGAGAACTCCGGGTGGTCCAGCACCATCTGCACCATGGTCGGGACCAGCAGCGTGTCGCTGACCTGCTCCTGCTGGACCGCCTGCATGAAGTCCAGCGGCGTGAAGCTCTTGATGACCATGTGGGTGCCGCCCGATACGAACTGCCAGAACACGCCCATGGCCCCAGCCAGGTGGAAGAGCGGGGCGGCGTGCAGGTACACCGGACCGACCGGATGGCCCTGCGCCAGCCGGTTCAGGGCGGCGCCCATGATGCTTTCGTGCGACAGCTGCACGCCCTTCGGGAAGCCGGTCGTGCCGCCCGTGTAGAAGACGGCGGCCAGGTCCCGGTCGGCCGCGCCGACGTCGTCCACGGGTGCCGTCGCCATCAGCGGCTCGTAGGCCTGCATCGCGGCGGGGCAGGGCGCATCGCCCAGGTAGATCCATTGCTGCACGCAGGGCGCCTCGGCGTGCACGGCATCGGCCAGCGGCAGATGTGCGTCGTCGATGAACAGCACGCGGGTGTCGCAATCGCGGAACGAGTAGGCCAGTTCGTGCGCGCTCCAGCGGGTGTTGGCCGGGTTGATGGCGGCGCCCAGCCAGAACACGGCCAGATAGACCTCCAGGTAGCGGTCCGAGTTCAGCGACAGGATGCCGACCCGGTCTCCCTTGGACACCCCCATTGCACGCAGTGCACCGGCCAGGCTCGCGACACGCGCGTGGATCTCGCGGTACGTCCGGCGTCGCGATGCGTGGATGGTCGCGAGCCGGTCGGGGTACTGCTGCAGTGCGCGGTGCAGGCACTGGGTGAGGCTCACGGTCATCGTCGGTTCTCTGCAGGATGGGAAGTCGTGTGGCGGCGCGTGCGTCGCAGTGCGACAAATAATAGACCGACCAGACGGCTTATTTATTGGGGTTGACCCTTTGTGCCGGCCTGCATGGCGGGCTGTGGTGCTTGCTCAGACCTGTTCGTCGGGCAGCTGGATGCGTATGCCGTCGAGTTCCGGCGCCATGCGCAGCTGGCAGCACAGCCGGCTGGTCGCGCGCAGATCCGGCACGCCTTCCAGCATGAATTCCTCGGTCTCCGTGCGCGCCGGCAGCCGCTCGGCGAAGGCCGGGTCGACATAGCCGTGGCAGGTCGCGCAGCTGCATGCGCCACCGCAGTCGCCCAGGATGCCGGGCACGCCGTGGTCGACGGCGATCTTCATGAGGCTGCGCCCCGATGGCGCTTCCACGCGGTGTTCGGTGCCCTGGGGATCGGTGAAAACAACGGTCGGCATGGGATGAAAGTCCTTCGAAAAAACTCCGCGACGGCGGTTTGACATAGACCGTCTCGTCGGACTATTATCGCGCCAACTCGGCCGCCGAACAACACATCCATCCCGTACGGAGGAACCCTGACGTGGACAACTGCCACCCCCTGATTCCGATTGCCAGCGCACCGGTCGCACAGCCACGCTGGGACGCGCTCGTCCGCGAGCAGCAGGTGCATGGCTCGCTCTACACCGACCCCGCCATCTACCAGGCCGAACTGGAGAAGATCTGGTTCAAGACCTGGGTTTATGTGGGCCACGAGAGCGAGGTGCCCCAAGCCAACGACTTCGTCATGAAGTCCATCGGCCCCGAGCCGGTGATCATGACGCGCGACCGCACCGGCCAGATCCATCTGCTGCACAACCGCTGCCCGCACCGCGGCAACCGCGTGTGCATGAAGGACCATGGCAACGCGCGCTCTTTCACCTGCCCTTACCACGGCTGGACCTTCGGCAACGATGGCGCGCTCAAGGGTTGGCCCTTCCCATCGGGCTATGACGGT
Source organism: Pseudorhodoferax sp. Leaf274 (assembly GCF_001422445.1). Lineage (GTDB taxonomy): Bacteria > Pseudomonadota > Gammaproteobacteria > Burkholderiales > Burkholderiaceae_C > Pseudorhodoferax. The sequence goes on along the minus strand of NZ_LMNA01000005.1, from coordinate 44,466 downwards.
GTCGACCGCAGCCAGCTCGGCATGGGCAAGGTTGCGCGCGTGGCCAGCTACCGCGGCTTCGTGTTCGGCTCCATGGCGGCCGAAGGGCCTGGCCTGCAGGAGCACCTGGGCGCCGCGATGCAGTCCATCGACGCGCTGTGCGAAACCTCGCCCGAGGGCGAGATCGAGATCACCGCAGGCTTCCTCAAGCACAAGGTCAAGGCCAACTGGAAGTTCCTGGTCGAGAACGAGACCGACGGTTACCACCCGTCCTTCGTGCACGCCTCCATCTTCGAGGTGGCGCAAAGCGGCATCGGCACGCTGTACAGCGCCGAGTCCACCGCCGTGTCGCGCGACCTTGGCAACGGCCACACCGAGAACGACCTGCGGCCCGAGTTCCGCAAGCGCGATGTGCCGATGTCCTGGTTCGGCACCACCGAGGACCGGCTGCCCGACTACGCCGCCAAGATGCGCGCGGCCTACGGCGAGGAGAAGGCCCGCAGGATCATGGTCGACGGGACGCCGCACGTCATGATCTACCCGAACCTGTTCATCGCGGAGATCCAGATCTTCGTGATCCAGCCGCTGTCGGTGAACGAGAGCGTGCAGCATGTGACGGCCCTGCAGTTCAAGGGCGCCCCGGACCTGAACCGCCGCATGCGCCAGCAGACCATGGGCTCGGTCGGCCCGGCCGGGTTCCTGCTGGCCGACGACGCCGAGATGTACGAGCGCACCCAGATGGGCGTGCAGATGCGCAACCCGGAATGGCTGTTCCTGGGCCGCGGCAAGCACCGCGAGCGGCGCGACGAGAACGGTTTCCTGATCGGCGACAACACCGACGAGGTGCCCACGCGCGGCATCTGGCGCCACTACCGCCAGACCATGGAGGCCGCGTGATGCCGATGACGCCGGAGCAACGCGCCACGCTGGAAGACGTGACGCAGTTCATCTACCGCGAAGCACGGCTGCAGGACGAGCACCAGTACGACGCCTGGGAAGCCCTGTGGGCCGACGACGGCGTCTACTGGGTGCCCGCCAACGGCAACGACGGCGACCCCGAGCTGGTGATGTCCATCATCTACGACAACCGCTCGCGCATCGCGTTGCGCATCCGCCAGTTCCACACCGGCAAGCGCTTTGCGCAGACGCCGCAGTCGCGCCTGCGCCGCCTGGTCTCCAACGTCGAGGTGCTGCAGGACGAGGGCGCGGAACTCAACGTCGGCTGCAACGTGCTGATCTTCGAGAACCAGACCCGCGGCGACGTGCTGTGGGCCGCCCGCCTGGACTACCGGCTGCGCCGCAACGGCGACAGCTTCCTGATGGCCCGCAAGAAGGTCAGCATCGTCAACAACGCCGACGCGCTGTATTCGATGGCCTTCCTCGTCTGAGACACCCCACTGGAGAACGACACATGGACACATCCCTCGCATCGCCGGCCGACACGCTGGTGGACGACGGTTTCGTGCGGCTGGCGTTGCACGCCGATGGCGTGGCCCACCTGCATCTGAACCAACCCGGCTCGGCCAACGGGCTGAACGTGGAGATGCTGCGCGCCCTGCACGCGGCCGTGCTCCGCGTGCACGGCGACGGCCGGGTGCGCGCGCTGCTGCTGAGCGGCGAGGGCAAGAACTTCTGCGCCGGTGGCGACGTGCACACGTTCCTGGCCCAGGGCAAGGGCTTGCCGGACTACATCCGCGTGGCGACCGCGCTGCTGCAACTCGCCACCGGCGCATTGATGCGGCTGAACCCGCCGGTCGTCACCGTGGTGCAGGGCTATGCGGCCGGCGGTGGCGGCATGGGCCTGGTGTGCGCGTCCGACTTCGTGGTGGCGGCGGAATCGGCGCGCTTCCTGGCCGGCGCGACCCGCGTGGCGATGGTGCCGGACGCCGGTGTGTCGGTCACGCTGACGCAACTCGTGGGCCTGCGGCGCGCGACCGAAATCCTGATGCTCAACCCGGTGTTGACGGCCCGCGAGGCGAAGGAGATCGGCCTCATCACGCGCGTCGTCGCCGACGGGCAACTGCAGGCCGAGGCCTGGGCGCTGGCACGCCAGCTTGCGGCCGGCGCGCCCAAGGCCCTGGCGAACACCAAGCGCCTGCTCTGGAACGGCATTGGGCAGACGGTCGAGTCGGCCATGCCGGAAGAGAACCACGCGCAGGCCATGCTGTGCGGTATGGACGACGCGCTGGAAGGCCTGGCGGCCGTCATCGAGAAACGCGCGCCGGTCTTCAAGGGGCATTGAATGGCGGCGGCTTCCAACGTGCGCCGGCGCGCACTGGTGACCGGTGGCGCCAGCGGCATCGGCGCTGCCATCGTGCGACGCCTGTCGGCCGATGGACTGGACGTGGTCTGTGCCGACCTGCAGGCCGAAGCGGCGCAGCGCGTGGCGGAGTCCTGTGGCGCCACCGCCGTGGTGCTGGACGTCTGCGACTTCGCGCGTGTGCAGGCCGAGGTGGCGCGGCTCGGCCCGTTCGACGTGCTCGTGAACTGTGCCGGTGTGGACCAGCATGCCTTCTTCACCAAGACCGGGCCGGCGGACTGGCGCCGGCTGCTGGCGGTGAACCTCGAAGCGGTGCTGAACACCACGCATGCCGTGCTGCCCGCCATGCAGGCGCAGGGCTACGGGCGCATCGTGAACGTGGCATCGGAGGCGGGCCGGCTCGGCTCGCGCGGCGGCTCCGTGTACGCAGCGGCCAAGGGCGGGGTGATGGCCTTCACCCGCTCGATCGCGCGGGAGAACGGCCGCAAGGGCATCACGGCCAATGTCGTGGCGCCGGGCCCGATCGACACGCCGTTGCTGCGCCAGGCCGTGCATGCGGGCGGGGAGCGGCTGCTCGGTGCCATGACCGATGCCACGCTGACGGGCCGGCTCGGCACGGGCGAGGAGGTGGCCGCCGCCGTGGCCTTCCTGGCTTCGGACGGCGCGGCCTATGTGACGGGCGAAGTGCTGGGCGTCTCCGGCGGCATGGGGTGCGGCGCATGACACAGCCGGTCGACACGCCGGCCGTCGAGGCCGTCATCGCGCGCGTCAAAGCGGTGTACGGCCGCTGGCGGCGCGATACCCCGGTGGCGCAGATGCGTGCCGATTGGGACCAGTTGTTCGGCGCAGCGGGCGAGGGCACGTTCGCGCCATTGCAGCTCGGCGGCGTGCCCTGCGCCTGGATCACAGCGCCTGGCGTGGCGCACGACCAGGCCATCGTGTACTTCCACGGTGGCGGCTTCCAGGTCGGCTCGCTGCAGTCGCACCGTGAGCTGATGCTTGCGCTGTCGGCGGCTGCGGGGGTGCGCGTGCTGGGCGTGGACTACCGCCTGGCGCCTGAGCACCGTTACCCGGCCGCGCTGGACGATGCGCTGGCGGTGCTGCAGGCGCTGCGGGCGCAGGGCTTCGCGGCGCAGGACCTGGCCTTGGCCGGCGACTCTGCCGGTGGTGGCCTGGCACTGAGCACGCTGCTGGCCTTGCAGGCGCAGCAACGGCCCTTGCCCGCGGCCGCATTCACGATGTCCGCCTGGACCGATCTGGCGGCCACCGGGGAGAGCTATGTCTCGCGGTCGGCGGCCGACCCGATCCACCAGCGCCCGATGGTCCAGGCCATGGCCCGCAACTACCTGGGCAGCACCGGCCAGGCGGACGATCCACTGGCCTCCCCGCTGTACGCCGACCCGGCGCAACTGCGTGCCCTGCCGCCCTTGCTGCTGCAGGTCGGCGACCGCGAGACGGTGCTGAGCGACACGGAGCGCTTCGCCCAGCGCGTCAACGCCGCCGGTGGCCAGGCCACCGCGCAGGTCTGGCCCGGCATGGTCCATGTGTTCCAGCAATTTCTGCACGCGCTGCCGCAGGCGCGCGATGCGCTCGGCCAGGGCGGCCGCTTCCTCGCGTCGCAGCTGCAGCGCCATCACCCAGGAGAAAGTCGACCATGATCGGAATCACCGCCTACGGCGGCTACGTGCCGCGGCTGCGCCTGTCGCGCCAGGCGGCTGCGCAGGCCAACGCCTGGTACGCGCCGCAGTTCGCCGGGCGCAAGGGCACGCGGGCCTTCGCCAATTGGGACGAGGACAGCATCACCATGGCCGTGGCCGCCGCCCGCGACTGCCTCGGTCCTGCCGAGGCGCGCAACCGCAGGGCCGTGCGCGGCCTGCTGTTCGCCTCGGACACCCTGCCATTCGCAGAACGCCTGAACGCCGGCATCGCGGCCGGTGCGCTGGCACTGGCGGAGGACATCGACGCCGTCGACCTGGGCGGCACGCAGCGCGCCGGCCTGTCGGCCCTGACCCAGGCCGTGGCCCGCGTGCAGGCCGGCGGTGGCGACACGCTGGTGCTGGCGGCAGACAACCGCCGCACGCGCGCCGGCAGCGCACAGGAGCTGGACTACGGCGACGCGGCCGCGGCCTTGGTGGTGGGCCGCGAGAACGTGCTGGCCGAGTACCTCGGCGCCGGCACCGTGACCGCCGACTTCGTCGACCGCTTCCGTGCCACCGGCGAAGACGTCGACTACCACTGGGAAGAACGGTGGGTGCGCGACGAAGGCATCGCCAAGCTGGTGCCGCGCGCGGTCAAGGCGGCGCTGGCGAATGCCGGCGTGCAGCCGGCCCAGGTCGACCACTTCATCTTCCCGAGCAGCTTCGCCAGGATGGACCAGCAACTGGCCAAGGCCTGCGGCATGCGCCCTGAGGCCGTGGTGGATGCCCTGACCGACACCGTGGGCGAGACCGGCGTGCCGCACGGCCTGCTGCTGCTGGCCCAGGTCCTGGAGGGCGTGCAACCGGGCCAGTGCATCGTGCTGGCGCAGTTCGGCAGCGGCGCCCAGGCCCTGGTGTTCCGCGCCACCGACGCCGTCCGCACGTTTCAGCCTGCGCGCGGTGTCAGCGCCTGGATCGCGCGCGGCGTCGAGGACCGCCAGTACACGCGCTTCCTGTCGTTCAAGGGCCAGCTGGCGCTGGAGCGCGGCATGCGCGGCGAGCAGGACAAGAAGACCGCGCTGTCCACCGCCTGGCGCCACCACCAGGCGCTGCAGGCCCTGGTGGCAGGGCGCTGCGAGGTGACGGGCAGCGTGCACTTCCCGCCCTCGCGCCTGAGCTACGACGCCCAGCCGCTGCAGGACACGCAGAAGCCCCATCCGCTGGCCGACCGGCCCGCGCGCATCCTGAGCTGGTCGGCCGAATACCTGTCCTGGCACCCCGCGCCGCCGCACCACTATGGCCAGATCGACTTCGAGGGCGGCGGCCGCATCCTGATGGACTTCACCGACCTGGACGTGGGCGAGGTCGATGCGGGCAGCGCCATGGAGATGGTGTTCCGCATCAAGGACGTCGACGAGCGCCGCGGCTTCACGCGGTACTTCTGGAAAGCCACGCCGGTGCGTGGCGCGCAAGGCTGAGGACGGAACATGGCACAAGGCATCAAGGACAAGGTCGCCATCCTCGGGATGGGTTGCAGCAAGTTCGGCGAACGCTGGGACGCCAGTCCCGAGGACCTCATGCTGGAGGCCTACAACGAGGCCATGGCCGACGCCGGCATCGCGCCCGACCAACTCGGCGCGGCCTGGTTCTCCACCCACATCGACGACGTGGGGACCGGGCGCGGCGGCACGCCCATGGGCATCGCGCTGCGCCTGCCCAACATCGGCGTGACGCGCGTGGAGAACTTCTGCGCGGGCGGCTCCGAGGCCATCCGCGGCGCCGTCTACGCCGTGGCCGCAGGCGCCTGCGACATCGCCATTGCCCTGGGCGTGGAGAAGCTCAAGGACACCGGCTACGGCGGCCTGCCCGTGGCCACTGTCGGCACCTACATTCCGCAGTGGTACCCCAATGCCGTGGCGCCCGCCAACTTCGCGCAGCTGGCCAGCGCCTACCGCGCCAAGCACGGCATCGACGCGGCCCTGCTCAAGCGCGCCATCTCGCACGTCTCGATCAAGAGCCATGCCAACGGTGCGAAGAACCCCAAGGCCCATCTGCAGAAGGCGATCACCGAGGAGCAGTGCATGAAGGCGCCGACGATCGCCGCACCGCTGGGCCTGTTCGACTGCTGCGGCGTGTCGGATGGCGCCGCCGCCGCGATTGTCACCACGCCCGAGATCGCGCGGGCGCTGGGCAAGAAGGACCTGGTGACCTTCAAAGCGCTGCAGGTCGCGGTCTCCAACGGTTGGGAGATGCAGTCCAACGGCTGGGACGGCAGCTACTTCCACACCACGCGCATTGCCGCCCGGCGTGCCTACGCGGAGGCCGGCATCGCCAGGCCGCGCGAGGGCATCAGCATGACCGCGGTGCACGACTGCTTTTCGATCACCGAGCTCGTGACCATGGAAGACCTGGGCCTGTCGGATGAGGGCCGGGCGGTCCACGACGTGCTGGATGGCGACTTCGACGCGGCAGGCCGCGTGCCCTGCCAGATCGATGGCGGCCTCAAGTGCTTCGGCCATCCTGTGGGGGCCAGCGGCATCCGCATGCTCTACGAGATCTACCTGCAGCTGCAGGGCCGCGCTGGGCCGCGCCAGCTGGCCAGCCCCAAGACCGGTCTGGTGCACAACCTGGGCGGGCAACCGTCGCAGAACATCTGTTCGATCTCCATCGTCGGCCAGGAAGGGGCTTGAGCCCTGGCCGATTCCGTGGTGCTGCTGGAACGGCCCACGCCGCGCGTGGCGGCCGGGCTCCTTTGGCTCCGACCCTCTCGACACATTCCTACACAGGAGAAGACATGACCCCAGCCCAGCAGACAGCCCACTACGACGCCATCGTGATCGGCGCCGGTGCAGGCGGCATGAGCGCCGCAGCCCACTTGGTGGCGGCCGGCCGCAAGGTGTTGCTGGTGGAATCGCAGGACCGCCTGGGCGGGCGCGCGTCCAGCGAAGAGATCGACGGCTTCATCGTCAACCGTGGCGCCATCGCCATCGAGCGCGGCAGCAGCTTCGAGCAGACGTTCGACCTGCTGGGCGTGCCGCTGGATGTGCGCGAACCCCAGCCGGCCACCGTGTTCCGCATCGACGGCAAGATCATCGACCCCAGCAAGGGCGGTGGCTGGAGCCTGATCCTCGGCGGCCTGACCAAGGCCGCCGCCAAGATCGGCGCCAGCTTCGGCGACGTGCGCAAAGGCAACGCCGAGTTGCCGGAAGAAACGCTGTCCACCGAGGACTGGCTCAAAAAGTTCACCAAGAACGAGACCGTGCACCGGTTGTTCCGCAACTTCTGCGCCGCCATCTGGGCCGCCAACGCCAATGAGTTGCCGGCGCGCGCCTTCCTTACCTACTTCGCGTTCAAGGGCGCCTTCAAGCGCTTCGGCTTTTGCCCGCGCGGCACGATCGGGCTGTGGAACGACCTGGGCGCCGGCATCCGCGCCAAGGGCGGCGAGATCTGGCTCGACGCACCGGTGCGCAAGATCCACGTGGCCGATGGCCGCGCCACCGGCGTGGACGTGGTGCGCGATGGCGTGACGCAGCGCGTCGGTGCCCGCGTGGTCATCAGCAACGTCGGGCCCAGCGCCACGATCCGGCTGGTCGGCGAGCAAGCCATGGGCGAGGCCTACGTGGCCAAGGCCCGGCGTGTGCTGCGCCCGGCGGCCAACATCGTGGTCAACTTCGCCACCCGGCAGCGCCTGATCGACCAACCCGGTCTCATCACCTTTGCCAACACCGAACGCCTGTGCAACCTGGGCGAGCTCAGCGCCATGTGCCCTGAAATGGCGCCCCCGGGCTGGCATCTCTACGTGGCCTACGTGGTGCCCAAGCCCGCGTTGGGCGACTTCGACGAGAAGGCCGAAACCGAACTGGGCCTGCAGGACCTGCGCAACGAGTTCCCTGGCTTCGCCGGTGCCAGGATCCTCTCCATCCGCGTGATGCGCGACGAATGGCCCGCCCAGCGCTCCTGCGCCGGCTACGACATGCCGCAGGAAACGCCGCTGGCCAACCTCTGGAACGTGGGCGACGCGGTCAAGGACTACGGCGGTGGCGGCACCCAGGCGTGCGTGGACACCGGCGAGGCGGCAGCGCGCATGGCGCTCGGCGTGCTGGGTGTGGGGCAGGCCGCCTGATGTCCGGCATGGTCCTGCCGGTGCAGGAACGTGTGCCGGGCGGCGATGCCGTGGCCCACGGCCACCTGCACGACCGTGGCGTGGCGGGGCGACGCCCATGAGCCGGCGCTCACGGAAACCGGCTGCCGCGAAAGCCCTGGATGAACAGTTGCGAGATGCGCGCCGCCAGTTCCTGGGGCTTGATGGCGCCGGTCTGCTGGTACCAGGTGAAGGTCCAGATGATCATGCCGAACAGCAGCATGGCGTAGGGCGTCTTCACCGTCTCGGGGGCCATGAGCCCGGGATTGATTTCTTCGAGCAGGCCGATCATCAGGCCGATCAGTTGCGCTTCGAGCGTGCGCACCTGTTGGCGCTCGGCATCGGGCAGGAAATTCAGGCAGCCCATGAGGACCAGGTGCTCGCTGCGCGACGCCGCGGAGCGCGCCACGAAGGCGGAGACGAACAGCTCGAAGCGGTCGAGCGCCGGCAGCGGACGCGCGACGATCTCGCCGAGTTCGGCGGCCTGCTGCGCAATGTGTTCGCTGACGATGGCGAACAGCAGCACTTCCTTGCTGGGGAAGTAGTGGTAGAGGTGCGATTTGGACGCGCCGCAGGCCGTGGCCACTTCCACCATGGTCGTGCCATCGAACCCCTTGCTGGCGAACAGGTCCGCTGCGCGGTCGAGGATGAGCTGCTTCTTGGCGTCGTAGTCGCCCGCGCGTTCTCTGGTCATGTGGTGCGGTGGGATGCGTGCAGCGGATCGCCAAAAGTATAGACCGACCCACGCGTCGGTGAATGAAAGGAATGCAGATGTCTTCCAATGGTCCCCTGGTCATCGTGGGCGCAGGCCATGCCGGTGCGGAGTTGGCCCTGTCCGCGCGGCAGCAGGGCTGGGCCGGCACCATCACGCTGGTGGGTGAGGAGGTGCACCTGCCTTACCAGCGCCCGCCGCTGTCCAAGGCCTACCTGTCCGGCAGCGCCGACGGCGCGGCGCTGGAGCTCCGCTCGCCCGAGGCGTTCGACAAGGCCGGTGTCACGTTGAAGACCGGCACCCGCGTGTTGCGCATCGACCGCGCAGCACGGCAGTTGCTGCTGGCCGATGGCAGCCACCTGGCCTACGCCAAGCTGGCCCTGTGCCTGGGCGGCCGGCCACGGCCGCTGACGGCGCCGGGCCTGGTGCCCGGCAGCACGCCGCCCAACCTGCACTGTCTGCGCACCCGCGGCGACGCCGATGGCCTGCGCGCGCAGCTGGCCCCGGGCCGGCGCCTGGTGGTGGTGGGCGGTGGCTACGTGGGCCTGGAGGTGGCGGCATCGGCGCGCAAGCTGGGTGCGTCCGTGGTCGTGGTCGAAGGGCAGCCGCGCGTGCTGGCCCGGGTCACGGGGCCGGCGCTGTCGGCCTTCTACGAGGAGGTGCACCGCGCGGCCGGCGTCGACCTGCGCACCGGCGTCACGGTAAACCGCGCCGAGTGTGCGCCTGGCAGCGGCGCCATCGAGGCGCTGGTCTGCAGCGATGGCAGCGTGCTGCACGCCGACCTGGTGCTGGCCGGCATCGGCATGTTGCCCAATGTCGAGCTGGCCGCCGCGGCCGGCCTGGCGGTGGCCGACGGCATCGTGGTGGATGCCTTCGGCTGCAGTTCCGATCCCGACATCCATGCCGCAGGCGATTGCACCAATCTGCCGAGCGCGCTCTATGGCCGGCGCCTGCGCCTGGAGTCCGTGCCCAACGCGCTGGAGCAGGCGCGCGCGGTCGCGGCTGCGCTGTGCGGCAAGCCCAAGGCCTACGACCCGGTGCCCTGGTTCTGGTCGGACCAGTACGAGCTCAAGCTGCAGATGGTGGGCCTGTCGCACGGCGAAGACCAGTGTGTGTTGCGCGGTGCGCCGGGCACGCGCAGCTTCATCGCCTTCTACCTGCGCGCGGGGCGCGTCGTGGCGGCCGAAGCGGTCAACCGGCCGCAGGACTTCATGGTCGCCAAACGGCTGGTCGCGGCCTCAGCGCCGGCCTTGCCGCAGGTGCTGGCCGACGAAAGCCAGCCGCTCAAGGGCCTGCTGGCGGTGCCGGCCTGATCCGTCCCGACCGATGTTCCGTGGAGTTGCCCGATGAAAGTACTGATCGTCTTTGCACACCCCGAACCCAAGTCGTTCGGCCGCGCCCTGCTGGACCGCTCGGTCGAGACCTTGCGCGGCTGCGGCCACGCGGTGGCGGTCTCGGACCTGTACGCCATGCGCTTCAATCCGATCGCCGCGGGCGAGGACTTCATCGAGCGGCGCTTCCCGGACGCGCTGCAGTACGACCGAGAGCAGAAGCAGGCTTCGCAGCGCCGCACCTTCACGTCCGACATCCAGACCGAGATCGACAAGCTCCAGGCCTGCGACCTGCTGATCCTGCAGTTCCCGCTGTGGTGGTTCTCGGTGCCCGCGATCATGAAGGGCTGGATCGATCGGGTGTTCGCCAACGGCACGGCCTACGGTGCGGGCGGCATGCGTTTCGACCAGGGCGGGTTCAAGGGCAAGAAGGCGATGCTGGCGTTCACCACGGGCTGCTTCCCGGACATGATGGAGCCGGACGGGTTGCTGGGCCAGCGCGACGTGGTGCTGTGGCACCTGCAGCACGGCACCTTCGGCTACAGCGGCCTGCAGGTGCTGCAGCCCTTCGTGGGCTGGTCGCTCCAGTATTCGGACGAGGCGCAGCGCCACACCTACCTGGACGCGTACGCAGAACGCCTGCGCGGCATCGAACACGAGGCGGTGATGCCGACGCATCCGCTGGCCGATTTCACGCCGGCGTGGCGCCTCAAGCCCGAGATCGCTCCGCGCACGGCCGGCCACCGGCGGCCAGGCCACAGCACCTGAGCCCGCCCGCGGTTTTTGGCACAACCTAGGGGCAACCCCTAAAACATTTTGGGCCCCGCTGCTTTCATAATCCGCCCGAGAAAAAGACCGACGAGTCGGACTAATTATTCACCGTGATGAGCGCACCACCTGTCCATTCCAACTCCGCGCCGCTGGCCCTGGCGGCGCACAACCTGCAGATCGTCTACGGCGGCGCGATCGAGGCTGTGCGCGATGTGTCGCTGGAGGTTCGCCCCGGCCAGATCGTGGCGCTGCTGGGGTCGAACGGCGCCGGCAAGTCCACGGTGCTCAAGGCCATCTCCGGTGTGCTCGATGCCGAGGACGGCAAGATCGAGAAGGGCTCGGTCCAGCTCTTCGGCGAGGCCATCGAACGCGCCCCGGCGCCGCAGATCGTGCGGCGCGGCATGGTGCAGGTGCCCGAGGGCCGCCGCCTGTTCGCGACGCTGACGGTCGAGGAGAACCTGGTCGCGGGCGCCCATCTGCAGAGCGCTGCCAGGATGGCGCAGGCGCGCGACGAGGTCTTCGCGCTGTTTCCGCGCCTGGTCGACAAGCGCCGCCAGATCGCCGGCTACCTGTCGGGCGGCGAGCAGCAGATGGTGGCCATCGGCCGCGCGCTGATGAGCCAGCCCAAGGTGCTGGCGCTGGACGAACCGTCGCTGGGCCTGGCGCCGCTGATCGTGACGGAGATCTTCAGCGCCATCTGCCGCCTGCGCGAAACCGCCGGCCTGACGATCCTGCTGGTGGAGCAGAACGCCAGCCGGGCGCTGGCCATCGCCGACTACGCCTACATCATGGAAAACGGCCGCGTGGTGCTGGACGGCAGCAGCGAGCAGCTGCGCCGCAACCAGGATGTGCGCGAGTTCTACCTGGGCCTGTCCTCGCAGGCCGGGCATACCCACATGAAAGACGTGAAGCACTACAAGCGTCGCAAGCGGTGGCTGTCATGAGCAGCCTGCAACCCGTCCTGGACGTGCGCCAGGTGTCCAGGCGCTTCGGCGGCGTGAAGGCCGTCAACGGCGTCAGCCTGCGCGTGATGCCTGGCGAGATCGTGAGCCTGATCGGCCCCAACGGCGCCGGCAAGACCACCACCTTCAACCTGATCAGCGGCGTGCTGCCGCCCAGCGATGGCCAGATCCTGTTCGAGGGCCGGGACGTCGCCGGCCTGAAGTCCTCGGACTTCGCCGGCCTGGGCATCGGCCGCACCTTCCAGAACCTTGCGCTGTTCCGCCATGGCACGGTGGTCGAGAACCTGCTGGTCGGCCGCCACATCCACTTCCGCTATTCGGTGCTCGAGTCCCTGCTGCACTGGGGGCGGCCGCGCCGCGCGGAGATCGCCGCGCGCGAGAAGGTGGAACGCATCATCGAGTTCCTGGAGATCGAGGAGCTGCGCGACAAGCCCATCACCCAACTGGCCTATGGGCAGCAGAAGCGTGTGGAGCTGGGGCGTGCGCTGGCCTGCGAGCCGCGCCTGCTGCTGCTCGACGAGATCGTCGCGGGCATGAACCGCGAGGAGAAGGAAGACATCGCGCGCTTCACGCTCGACATCCGCGACGAGTTCGGCATCGCGGTGCTCATGATCGAACACGACATGCAGGTGGTGATGGACTTGTCCGACCGCGTCTACGTGCTGGACTTCGGCTCGCTGATCGCCGAGGGCACGCCGGCCGAGGTGGCCGCCGACCCCAAGGTGCTGCAGGCCTACCTGGGCGAGGAGGCCGCCCATGCTTGACCACGACAGACTCATCCGCGGCGAGGCGACGATGCCGGGCCTGCTGCGCCTGTGCGCGCAGCAGCGCGGCGGGCAGGTCGCGCTGCGCGAGAAGATCCACGGCATCTGGCGCGGCCGCACCTGGGCCGACTACTACCGCGATGCGCGCCGCGTCGCCTTCGGCCTGACGCAGTTGGGCCTGCAGCGCGGCGACCGCATCGTCATCGCGGCGGAGGACGTGCCCGAATGGTTCTACGCAGACCTGGGCGCGCAGATGGTCGGCGTGCAGGTCGTCGGCATCTACCCCACGAACCCCTGGCCCGAGGTGCAGTACATCGCCGGCCATTGCCAGGCCAGCCTGGCCGTCACGGGCGACCAGGAGCAGACGGACAAGGTGCTCGACGCCATCGCCCAGGGCAACGGCCTGCCACACCTGCAGCACATCTTCTGCGTCGACATGAAGGGGTTGCGCCGCTACACGCCGGGGCGTCCGCATGCGTTCGAGCACCTGATGGCGCTGGGCGACCAGCATGTCGCCGCGAACTCCGGCGCGGAGCGCTGGCTGGACAGCCTGATCGATGCGCTCCGGCCCGACGACGTCAACATCCTGGTCTACACCTCGGGCACGACCGGGCCACCGAAGGGCGCGATGCTGACACACCGCAACTTCGTCTACGGCGCCTATGCGTACATGGTGGCGCGGCGCATGGCAGGCAAGCCCTTCGAGTCGGTCTGCTACCTGCCGCTGTGCCACGTGGCCGAGCGGACGTATTCCACCGTGCAGCACCTGATCTCCGGGGGGTGCGTCAACTTCGCCGAGTCCATCGACACGGTGGCCAGCAACATCCGCGAGATCGCGCCGACCTTCTTCCTCGGCGTGCCGCGGATCTGGGAGAAGCTGCAGCAGGGCTTCGAGTTCCGCATGAAGGACAGCGGCCGGCTGCAGCGCTGGCTCTACCGCAAGGGCATGCAGCGCGGCCGCGTGCTGTCGGACCGCCGGGCGGTTCGGGGGCGGCTCACGGTACCGGGCGACCGGCTGGAGTTCGCGCTGTGGTACCTGCTGCTGTTTCGCAACATGCAGCGGCACATGGGCCTGAACCGCACCCACACCCGCATGTGCGGCGGTGCCTCGGTGTCGCCGGAGACCTTGAAGTTCTTCGACATCCTGGGCCTGCCCGTGGGGCAGGGCTACGGGCTGACCGAGGCTGGCGGCCTGTGTTTCGTGCAGGTGCCGGACCGGCCCTTCATCCAGGGCAGCTGCGGCCCGGCGATGGAAAACGTGGAATGGAAGCTGGGCGAGGATGGCGAGGTCTTCGTGCGTTCGCCGGGCGTGTTCGCAGGCTACCTGTTCGACGACAAAGGCACGGCCGACATCCTGTCGGCGCAGGGGTGGCTGGCCACGGGCGACATCGTCGAGCAGCGCGGCGAGGGCGAGATCGTGGTGGTCGACCGCAAGAAGGCCATCATCATCACCAGCGGCGGCAAGAACATCGCGCCCTCGGAGATCGAGAACGCGCTCAAGGACAGTCCGTATGTGCGCGAGGCCATCGTGGTCGGCGAGGGCAGGAAGTTCCTGGGTGGCCTGATCCAGATCGACTTCGACAGCGTCGGCCGCTGGGCCGGCGAGCGCGACCTGCAGTACACGACCTTTAAGTCGCTGACCCAGATGGCGGAGGTGCGCGAACTCATCCAGGGCGTGGTCGACGAGGTCAACGGCAAGTTCGCCCGGGTGGAGAACGTGCGCCGGTTCGTGCTGCTCGAGAAGGAGCTGGACCACGACGACGGCGAGCTCACCGCCACGCAGAAGGTGCGCCGCGGCTCCATCAACAAGAAGTTCGCACGCGAACTTGAGGTCATCTACGGGGCGGCGGCATGAGCGCCGCGCCGGGCTGCCCCAAGCAAGCGCGCACCGCAGTGCGCAGCACGGAGGTGATTCAGTGAGCTACTTCATCGAACTGGTCATCTCCGGCCTGGCCGTGGGCGCGATCTACGGCCTGGTCGCCATGGGCTTCGCGGTCATCTACAAGGCCACCGGCATCGTCAACTTCGCGCAGGGCGAGATGGGGATGCTGAGCGCCTACACCGCCTGGTCCATCGCCGTCACGTTCGGCACGGGGGCCGTCGCCACGGTGCTGGTGGCGGTGTTGATCGGCGCATTGCTCGGGCTGGTGTGCGAGCGCTTGGTCATGCGGCCCATGCTGGGCGAGCCCGTGCTGTCGGTGGTGCTGGTGACCGTCGGCCTCGCCGTGGTGTTGCGTTCGCTGGTCACCATGGTCTGGGGGGCCGCGCCCCACAAGTTCGAGGTGGCCGGTGCGGACACGATCGTGCGCTTCGCCGATGTCGGCATGCGGGCCAGCCAGCTGGCGGTGGTGGCCGTGTTGCTGCTGGCGCTGGCCGGCTTCTGGTTCTTCCTGCGCCGCAGCCGCTTCGGTGTGGCCATGCGCGCAGTGGCCGCCGACGAGAAGACGGCGCGGCTGATGGGCGTTTCCACGGCCCGCGTGCAGGCGGTCGCCTGGGCTGCGGCGTCGGGTCTGGCCGCGCTGGCCGGCGCGTTCTTCGCCGTGATCTACGGGCTGGCGCCGACGATCTTCGAGCTGGGCCTGAAGGCCTTCCCGGCCACGGTGCTGGGCGGCTTCGACGCCGTGCTCGGCTCTGGCTTCAGCGGCCTGGTGATCGGCGTGCTCGAAAACCTGGTCGGCGGCTACCTGCCCAGCACGCTCAAGGAAATCGCGGGCTTCGTGCTGATCCTGGTGGTGCTGATGGTGCGGCCGTTCGGCCTGTTCGGTGAAAAACGGATCGAGAGGGTCTGATGCGCAGCGGCTACTTCAAACAAGGCTACGCGGACCTGCTGGTCCTGACGGACTCGCCGGCCGTCAAGGCGTGGTGCGCGGTCCTGTTGCTGGGACTGGCGGCAGCACCGCTGTTCGTCGGCAACTTCCTGCTGTCGCACCTGACGATCATCCTCTACACGACGGTCGGCGCGCTGGGGCTGATGGTGCTGACCGGCTTCACGGGCTTGATCTCGCTGGGGCATGTCGGCTTCCTGATGTTGGGCGGCTATGCCTATGCCATCGGCGTCGCTCGGCTGGGGCTGCCGCCCGAAGCCGCACTGGGGCTGGCGGCCGTGGTGCCCGCGGCCTTCGGCCTGCTGGTGGGCGTGCCGTCGCTGCGGCTGCACGGGTTGTACCTGGCCATCACCACGCTGGCGTTCAGCCACATCGTGAGCGCCGGCATCCTGGGCGGCGGCGCCTTCACGGGTGCAGGCCGCGGCATCATGGTCGAGCGGCCCGTGCTGCTCGGCATGAGCCTGGCGAGCGACCAGGCCTTCTACTGGTTCTGCCTGGCGGTGGCGGCGCTGGCGATCCTGCTGGTGCTGAACCTGCGCCGCTCCTACATCGGCCGCGCCTTGATGGCATTGCGCGACAACGACATCGCAGCCCGCACCATGGGCATCAGCCTGGTGCGCTACAAGCTGCTGGCCTTCCTGATCAGCGCGGCCCTGACCGGTGTGGCGGGCGCGCTGATGGGCATGTACATGGGCATCGTCTCGGTCGAAGGCTATCCCTTTCTGCTCAGCATCGAGGCCTTGGCGATCATCATCGTCGGCGGCATCGGTGCGGTGCTGGGGGCGGTCCTGGGCACCATCTTCATCGTCACGCTGCCGGAAGTCTTCGGGGTGCTGACGGGCCTGCTCGGCGGCCGGCTGGCCGATGTGATGAGCACCAGTGCGCACGAGGTCAAGACCATCCTGTATGGCCTGGCCATCATCGGCTTCCTGCGCTTCGACCCGCGCGGACTGCGCGGCATGTGGCACGACCTGCGCCACACCTGGGTGCATTGGCCGCTGCGCTACTGATTCCCGCCACCTTCCCCGTTTCCACCACCAGGAGCCCCCGCATGAACAGGAGACTGACTTCCCTCGCCGCCGGCGTGCTTGCCGCCTGCACGGCGCTGCCAACCATGGCCCAACAGGGCGTCACCGACAGCGAGATCCTGCTGGGCGACATCCTGCCGCTGACCGGGCCACCCGCGCTGCTGGGCGTGGCCCACAACCTGGGCGTGAAGCTGGCGCTGGCGGAGGTGAACGCGGCGGGCGGCCTGCACGGGCGCAAGCTGCGGCTGCTGTCCGAGGACGATGGCTATGTGCCGTCCCGCACCATCCAGGGCGTGCGCAAGCTGGTCAACAGCGACAAGGTCTTCGCGCTGACCTCCATCTCTGGCACCGCGCAGGCGCAGGCCGCCATGCCGGTCCTCAAGCAGTCGGGCATTCCCGCCATGGCGCCGATCACGACCTACGAAGGCCTGTACCGGCCGACCATCAAGAACGTCTTTGCGGTCGGCTACGACATGGCGGACGCGGTGGCCGAACTGGTCGGCCGCATGGCAGACCTCTACCCGAACAAGAAGTGGGCCGTGGTCTCGCAGGACGACGACTACGGCGACAACGTGCGCCAGGGCTTCGAGCGCGCGGCCAAGGAGAAGAAGTTCCAGGTGGTCTCCTCGCAGATCTTCAAGAAGGGCCAGTCCGACTTCTCCTCGGAGATGCTCAAGCTCAAGCAGGCCGGTGCCGAGGCGCTCATGGCAGGCGGGGTGCTGGGCGAGAACATCGTGATGACCAAGGAGCTGGAGCGCATCGGCCACAAGATCCCGGTCGGCGTGACCTATGTGTCGCGCGTGCCGGCCAGCGCCAAGATGATGGGCACGGCGGGCGAGAACGTCTACACGGTGGACTACGTCTACCTGGAAAGCTCGCCCCAGGGCAAGGCCTTCGGCGAGAAACTGGCCAAGTACCTGTCGCCGGAAGAAATCGCCAAGGTCAACCGCTACACCTTCACGGGCTACGCGTCGACGCGCGCACTGCTGGACGCCATGGGGCGCTGCGGCAAGGCATTGAGCTGGGACTGCACCAATGCCGAACTGGCCAAGGTCGACAAGCTGGACACGGGCGTCATGACGCCGATCAGCTTCAGCGCCACCAACCATCTGGCGGCGCCCAAGCTGTTTCTGCTCAAGGCCGACCCGGCTGCGGTGACCTACAAGTCGATGGACTGATTCAGGCCTTCTCGGCCAGCAGGCCCTTGAGGAACAGCCGCGTGATGCGGTCGCACAGTTCCTGGGGCTTGACCTTGCCCGAGGGCTTGTACCAGAGGTCGGTCCAGTTCAGCATGCCCAGCAGCATCATGGTGTAGGGCTTGTAGACCTCGTCGGGCAGGCCGGGATGGAGCGCGCGCAGCAGCTGTGCGACGCGCTCCGTCAACTGCCGTTGCAGGGCCAGCAGCGGCGCCTGCTGGGCCTTGGGCAGGAACTTCACGTCGTTCATCGCCACCACATGGCGCCTGCGCGTCTGTGCCGACTTCTGGGTGTAGACCTCGACCAATGCCTGCAGGCGCTCGCGCGGTGTGCCGGGCTGCGCCAGCGCTTCGTCCAGGCCCTGGATGATGCGCTGCAGATGCTCCTCGAGCATGGCGAACAGCAGGTCGTCCTTGGTCGGGAAGTAGTGGTACAGCATCGACTTGGTCGCGCCACAGGCCTTGGCCACATCCTGCATCTTGGCGGCCGGATAGCCCTCCTTGGCGAACAGCGCGGCCGCGCAGTCCATGATGGCTTGGCTCTTGGTCTCGTAGTCGTCCGAACGCACTCTTGGCATGGCTTCTCCAGTCGGGCGAGTTTAGCAACGCGCTTGCGCGCAGACGGCCTCGACTTCTAAAATAGACCGACGTGGCGGTTAATTTATAGCGAGCCGCCGTCAGAACAACGCCGATGGCAGAACCCCTGGGACATTCCACATGACCGCGTTTGAATTCAACGAGCCCGATGTGCTGAGCGAGGAGCTGCGCATGGTGCGCCAGCAGGTGCGCCGTTTCGTCGACGAGGTGATCGTGCCCCAGGGCGATGCCTGGGAGGCGGCCGGTGAGATCCCGCGCTCGGTGTTCCGCGCGCTGGGCGAACTGGGCTTCCTTGGCATGCGGCATCCGGTGGAGTTCGGCGGCGGCGGCATGGGCGCCATGGCCTCGGTCGTGCTTGCCGAAGAGCTGGCCCGTTCGTCGTACGGCGGCGTGGCCTCCGCGCTGACCGTGCACAGCGACATGTCGATCTCCCACATCGCGCACCGCGGCTCGACCGCGCAGAAGCAGAAGTACCTGCCCCTGGCCTGCGCGGGCAGCCATGTGGGCGTGATCTGCGTGACCGAGCCGCACGCCGGCTCCGATGTCGCCGCGATCAGGACGCGCGCCGTCAAGACCGCCGACGGCTGGGTGATCAACGGCTCCAAGACCTTCATCACCAACGGCGTGCTGGGCGACATCTACATCGTGGCGGCGCGCACAGATTCCGAGGCCAAGGGCAGCCGCGGCATCTCGATGTTCATCGTCGACAAGGGCAACCCCGGCCTGAAGGTGGCGCGCAAATTCGACAAGCACGGCTGGCGTTCGTCGGACACGGCCGAGCTGTTCTTCGACGACCTGCAACTGCCGCACGATGCGCTGCTGGGCGAGGAGGGCAAGGGCTTCTACTACATCATGGGCACGTTCCAGAACGAACGGCTGGTGGTGGGCGGGCTGGCGTCAGGCACCTGTTCCAAGGCCATCGAACTGACGGTGGACTACCTGCGCAACCGGCAGGCCTTCGGCAAGTCGCTGTGGGAGCAGCCCGTGGTGCGCCACAAGCTCGCCTGGGTCGCAGCCAAGGCAGCGGCCGTGCGGGCGCTGACCTACCAGTGTGCCCAGATGATCGACGAGGGCAAGGACACGGTGCGCGAGGTGTCCATGCTCAAGGCCTTCGGCGCGGAGACGCTGCAGGAGGTGGTGCACACCTGCCTGCAGCTGCACGGCGGCACGGGCTACATCACCGGCACACCGGTGGAGCGCATGGCGCGCGATGCGCGCATCCTGACCATTGGCGGCGGCGCCACCGAGGTGATGCTGGAGGAAGTCGCCAAGCGCATGTGAGGTCGACGCCAGGGTTGATCCGGGCCGGGGATCGTCGGATCGGACGATATCCCGCCCAGGCCTGAAGCCTAGATTCGCTGCAGCGCCGATCACAACCACGAAGGAGATGGGCATGAAACCCGTGTTGCTTGCGCGCTGCCTGGCCGCGCCCCTGTTCTCCCTGACCGCTGCCTGCGTCCTGGCACAGACCCAGGGTGTCTCGGCCAACGAGGTGCTGGTCGGCTCCATCAGCGACCTGTCCGGCCCGGTGGCCGGCTACGGCAAGGACGTGCGCAACGGCCTGCAGATGCGGGTCGCCGAGATCAACGAGAAGGGCGGCATCCACGGCCGCAAGCTGCGCCTGCTGGTGGAGGACAACGCCTATGACCCCAAGCGCAGCGTGCTGGCGGCGCAGAAGCTGGTCAACCAGGACAAGGTGTTCGCCGTGGTCGGCACCTTTGGCACGGTCCACACGCTGGCCGCGATGCAGGTGCAGTTCCCCAAGAACGTGTTCAACCTGTTTCCGATGGCCTTGTCGCGCGACATGTACGAGCCACTGCACAAGCTCAAGTACGCGATGATCTCTTCCTACTTCGACCAGGTGCGTGCGGTCGTGCCCAAGCTGTACAGGAGCAGCAATGCGCGCAAGGCCTGCGTGCTGTTCCAGGACGACGACTACGGCCACGAAGTGGTGAAAGGCGCGGAGGCCGGCCTGCAGCTCGCGGGCACCGAGGTGGCGGAACGCACCAGCTTCAAGCGTGGCGCCACCGACTTCTCGTCCCAGGTGGCGCGGCTGAAGGCGGCCAACTGCGACTTCGTGGTCATGGGCACGCTGATCCGCGAAACCGTGGGCGCCATCGCCGAGGCACGCAAGCTGGACTACGCGCCGACCTTCCTGGCCGCCTCTTCGGCCTACACCGACCTGATCCCCAGGCTGGGCGGCAAGGCCATGGACGGCTTCTATGCTGCCACCACGGCTCAGCACCCCTACCTGGACGACGCCTCCGAGCCGATCCGGGTCTGGGCCAACCGTTACCAGGCCCGGTTCAAGGAAGCGCCCACGGTGTTTTCGGTCTATGGCTACACCATGATCGACCTCATGGGCCGTGCGCTGGAGAAGGCCGGCACGGCGCTGGACACCGACAGCTTCGCACGCGCCATGGAGGGCTTGAGCGATGTGCCGGGCGACATCTTCGGCAACCCGCCCATGCGCTTTTCGCCGACCCAGCACCTGGGCTCGGACAAGGTGCGGCTGTCGCAGCTGCAGAACGGGCGCTGGAAGGTGGTGCTCGACTACGACCAGATGAACTAGCCGCGGACCTCGGAGCCTGGGCGAGGCTTGTGGCGTGGCCTGGCTTGCCCGAGCATGGGCCGCTTGCACGACCGCTCGCCGACGGCCTTGCACGTACGCCACGGAGCAACAGAATGCACGCGATCGCGAACACCCACAGGCCGATGCCTGCCTTCAACGGCACCCCGTTCGCCGTGCCTGCCGCGGCCCTGCGCGAGCCGGCGCGCGCCGGCGCGCTGGCGGCCAAGCTGCAGCCACCGTCGCGCCAGTCCTTCGAGGTGCCGCGCACCGTGGTGTGCGACCAGATCTTCGACGCCGCCGCCGCCCGGCTGATCCTGTTGCGCGCCCCGGCGGGCTTCGGCAAGACCACGGCCATGCAGCAGGTCCGCCAGCGCTTCGCGGACAGCGGCGTGCCCACGGCCTGGCTGACGCTGGACAGCGCCGACAACGACGTCGGCCGCTTTCTGTCCGTGCTGGCGGCGGCGCTGGACCCGCTGGTGCCCGGGCTGACAGCCCTGCAGGGCGGCGGCTGGTCGGACCTGGATGGCAGGGCGCTGGACCTGATCGACCGCGTGGCCGCGCATCCCGCGCCGTTCACGCTCTTCCTGGATGATTTCGAGGCGCTGCAGAGCGCTGCGGTGCTGGGACTGGTCAACGCGCTGATCGCGCAGCTGCCGCGCGGCGTGCAGCTGGTCGTGGGTTCGCGCGGCGTGCCGGAGCTGGGGCTGGGCTGGCTGCGCGCACGCGGCCGCCTGCTCGAGATCGACCCGACCCAGCTGCGCCTGTCGGCCGACGAGACCGGGCAGATGCTGCGCGCGCTGCACGGCGACGTGCTATCGGCCGACGACATCGAGCGCCTGCACCGCAGCACCGAGGGCTGGGCCGCGGCGGTCTGGCTGGCCTCGGTGTCGCTGCAGCACCGCGAGAACCCCAGCGACTTCATCGCCGGCTTCTCGGGCTCCAACACGGCGGTGGTGGACTACCTGGTCGAGGACGTGCTGGCGCGCCAGCCCGAGGACGTGCGCCTGTTCCTGCTGCGCACCAGCATCCTCGGGCAGCTGGACGCGGCGATCTGCGACCACCTGTGCAGCCGCGACGACAGCCACACCGTGCTGCAGCGCCTGGAGCGCGCCCACCTGTTCCTGGTGCCGGTGCAGGGCAGCGGGGGCGCCTACCGTTACCACGGCATGTTCGCCGACTTCCTGCGCGGGCAGTTGCAGCGCTACCACCCGGACCAGGTGCCGGCCCTGCACCACGCGGCATGCGCCTGGTACCTCGGGGAAGGGCGCCCGGTGCCGGCCATCGGCCACGCATTGCAGACCGGTGCGCTGGACCAGGCCATCGCACTGCTGCAGGCGCACGCGCCGCAGCTGCTGGAGCAGGGGCGCGTGCGGCTGCTGCTGCGCTGGATGGACCCGCTGGTGGCCCAGGGCGCACTGGACGGCCAGCCGATGCTGCGCGCGATCCACGCATGGGCCGTGTGCTTCGGTCGTGGCGGCCGACATGCCTGGCCGCTGCTGGAATGGCTGGAGCGCGCCGAGACCTGCGACCCGCAGATCCAGGCCCACCGCTTGGTCATGCGGCCACTGCTGCTGGCGGTGATGGACCGGTTCGACGAAGCCGACCCGCTGGGCAACGCGGTGCTCGACCGGTTGCCGTCCAATGCCACCTTCGCGTTCGCACGCAGTGTGCTGGAGATCGCCATGGCGACCTTCTCGATGTACAGCGGGCGCTACCACCATGCCCTGCGCCTGGTCGATGCGGTGCGCAAACGGCAGGCGCCACAGGAGGGGCGCTTCAGCTTCATCCTGTCGGACGCCGTCGAAGGAGCCGTCGACCTGGGCCAGGGGCGCTTGCGCCAGGCGCTCGGCCGGCTGCGCCTGGCCGTGCGCAACGGCGCCGCCAGCGGCGCGCGCGCCACCAATGGCAACACCATGGCGGCGGCGCTGCTCGCCGAGTCGTTGTACGAAGCGGGACGTTGCGAGCAGGCCGAGCGCCTGCTCAGTGTCAATGTGCCCCTGATCCGCCGCGTGGGGGTGCCGGACCAGATCATCACGGCGCATGTGGTGCTGGCGCGTATCGTGCTCAGCCGTGGCGAGGGGGAGCGGGCCCTGCAGGTGCTGGCCGAACTCGAACACATCGGCTACCGCGAACAGCTGCCGCGCGCGGTGGCGAGTGCGCGCCTGGAGCGCGTGCGCATCCTGGCCGTGCAGGGCCGGATCGCGGCCGCGCGGGCCGAGCTGGCACGTTGCGGCGACAGCGCGCTATGGGAGCGTGTGTCGCGCATGGCGATGCGCGCCAACGACGTCGAGACACCCGACGTGGCGGCGGCGCGCTGTGCCATCGCGCAGGGCAACGGCGCCGAGGTCGTTGCCAGCCTGCGCACGGCGCTGGACCAGGCCGAGCGGGTGTACCGCGAGCGGCGCATGCTGACGCTGCGTTTGCTGCTGGCGCAGGCCCATCACCAGGACGGCCAGCACAAGAAGGCCATGCGCGTGCTGGCCAAGGCCGTGCGCTTCGCCGCGTCGGAAGGCTATGTGCGTGCCTTCCTGGACGAGGGCCCCGGGCTGATGGCGCTGCTGCACGAACTGCACCAGTCGCCCACGGTGCTGCTGGAGGAAACCATCGACGGTGGCGCGCAAGGCCCGGACGAGTTCATCGAAGCCCTGCTGCGCCAGAGCGGACGCCAGGTCGATCCGCTGGCGGTCCGAGCGGGCGCGCAGGCATCCAGCGGCGCGCAGCCGACAGCGGCCGAGGTGCTGACCGGCAAGGAGACCCAGGTGCTGCGGTTGGCGGCGCAGGGCTTGTCGAACGAGCAGATGGCGGAGCGCCTGTTCGTGGCGGAAACGACGGTGCGCACGCACCTGCGCAACATCAACGTCAAGCTGGACGTGCGCAACCGCATGGAGGCCGTGCAGGCAGCGCGGCGCCAACGCCTGATCGACTGAGGAGCGGCCGGCACGGCCGGCCCGCGCGGATCGTCGCATGCGACGATTTTCCAGCCATGGCACGCCGCCACACTGCGACCGGCTGCACGCACAGCGCAGTCTGGAGACAAGCAGGGCCGGCCGATGCAGATCCGCCGGGTCACCCATCGACCACGACCGACGAGAAAGCTGATCCATGCAACTGACGCAATCGCTGCACAAGGCACGGCGCGAGCATCCCGACCGTACGGCAACCATCTGCGGTGCGCGTCGCCAGACCTATGCAGAACTCTTCGCACGTGTACAGCGCCTGGCCGGGGCGCTGCGCAGGCTGGGGGTGCAACCGGGCGACCGCCTCGGCGTGCTGTGCGGCAACACGGACCGTTGCCTGGAAGCGTTCTACGCGGCCTGGTGGGCAGGGGCCATCCTGCATCCCATCAACCTGCGGCTGAGCCCCGAGGAGCTGGGCTTCGTGCTCGAGGACAGCGACACCCGCGTGCTGCTGGCCGACGACGCCGCCCTGCCGCTGATGGCGGCGGCGCGCGCGCGGATCCCGCAGCCGCTGACCGCGGTCTATCTGGGCGAGGAACGCGCGCCGGCCGGCTTCCTGGACGGCCACGCCTTGCCGCAGGCCGCGTCCGCGCTCCCCGACGCGCGCGCTGGCGGCGAGCAGCCCGCGGTGCTGTTCTACACCGGCGGCACCACCGGCCGTGCAAAAGGCGTGGTGCTGACGCATGCGGGCCTGTACGCGTCGACCCTGGCCTCGGTCTGCGTGGCCGGCCGCGCGCCGGGGGTGGTCTGCCTGCACGCGCTGCCGATGTTCCATGTCGGCGGCATGGCGGTGGTGCTGCAGGCGATGGCGTGCGCCGACACGCAGCTGATGCTGCCCGTCTTCCATCCCGATGCGTTCCTGGACCTGATCGCGCACGAGCGCGTGGTCGAAGCCGCGCTGGTGCCGACCATGCTGCGCCGCGTGCTCGACGCGCCGGCGTTCGGCGCGTCCGACCTCTCGTCCCTGCAGCGCCTGTTCTACGGGGCCTCGCCGATCGACGGCACCTTGCTCGCGCAAACGGTCGAACGCATGCCGGGCGTGGAGCTGACGCAGTTCTACGGCATGACCGAGACCTCCGGCATTGCGGTGGCGCTGCCGCACCGGTGCCACACGGCGCAGGGACGGGCGCAGGGCTTCCACCTGGCAGCGGGCCTGGCCACGCCGTGTTGCGAAGTCCGCATCGTCGATGCCGACGGCGACGAGCTGCCGACCGGCCGGATCGGCGAGATCGAACTGCGCGGCCCCGGCGTGATGCAGGGTTACTGGAGGCAGCCGGAACTGACCGCGCAGGCGCTGCACGACGGCTGGATGCGCACCGGCGATGCCGGCCGGCTGGACGCCCATGGCCTGCTGTACATCGTCGACCGGCTCAAGGACATGATCGTGACCGGAGGCGAGAACGTGTACTCGGTGGAGGTCGAGGCCGCCGTGCTGTCGCTGCCCGGCGTGGCCCAGTGTGCGGTGTTCGGCGTGCCCGACGCGCAATGGGGCGAACGGGTGCATGCCGTGCTGGTGCTGCAAGCGGGGGCGCAGGTCGACGAGGCGGCGGTGATCGCGCACTGCAGGCCGCGCATTGCAGGCTACAAGTGCCCGCGCAGCGTCGAATTCCGCAGCGAGATGCCGGTGTCCGGCGCCGGCAAGCTGCTCAAGTACAGGCTGCGCGCGCCCTATTGGGAAGGTCAGGCGCGCCGCGTTGGCTGAGCTGCCGTTGCCCTGGTCCTGGCGCCTGTGCGCTGCCGCTCTTTGTCCTTTGTGAAAGCATCCATGTCCCCCCGTGATCTCTTCGGCCCCGAGCATGCGCAGTTCCGCGCCACCGTGGCGCGCTTCCTGGAGCGCGAAGTGGCGCCCCATGTGGAGCGCTGGGAAGCGCGCGGCGGCTTCGAGCGCGAACTGTTCCACCGCGCCGGCGCCGCCGGCCTGCTGTGCCCCACGGTGCCGGAAACCCATGGCGGGCCGGGTGCCGACCGGCTGTACACCGCGGCGCTGCTGGAAGAGGCCGCGCGCTACAGCAACATCGGCCTGTCGTTCGCCATGCATTCGGACATCGTGAGCAACTACCTGATGCACTACGGCAGCGAGGCGCTCCAGCAGGCGTATCTGCCCCGCATGGTGGCGGGCGAGGTCGTGGGCGCCCTGGCGATGACCGAGCCCGGCGGCGGCTCGGACGTGAAGGCGGTGCGCACGACGGCGGTGCGCGACGGCGGGCATTACGTCGTGTCCGGGTCCAAGACCTTCATCTCCAACGCCACCGTGTGCGACATGGTGGTGGTCGTCGTCAAGACCGACCCGCGTGCCGGGGCCAAGGGCGTGAGCCTGCTGGTGGTCGATGCGGACTCTCCAGGTCTGACCAAGGGGGCGCCGCTGAAGAAGATCGGCCTGAAGTCCCAGGACACCGGCGAGCTGTTCTTCGACCAGGTGCGCGTGCCGGTCGCGAACCTGCTCGGCGAGGAGAACCAGGGCTTTGCCTACCTGATGCGCGAGCTGCCCTGGGAGCGGCTGCAGATCGCGGTGTCGGCGATTGCCGCGGCCGAGGCGGCCTACGGCTGGACGCTGGAATATGTACGCCAGCGCCAGGCCTTCGGCCAGGCCGTGGCGGACTTCCAGGCCACCCGCTTCACGCTCGCGGAACTCAAGACCGAGCTGCAGATCGGCCGTGTGTTCGTCGACCGTTGCCTGCAGCTGCTCATGCGCGGGGAACTCGACGCGCAGATGGCGTCGATGGCCAAGTACTGGACCACCGACCTGCAGGGCAAGGTGGTGGATGCCTGCGTGCAGCTGCACGGCGGCTACGGCTTCATGGCCGAGTACCCGATCGCGAAGGCCTATGTCGACGCCCGTGCACAGCGCATCTACGGCGGCACGAACGAGATCATGAAGGAACTCATCGCACGCGACCTGTGAGGGCCTGGCTCAGGCGTCCAGCCGCGCGGCCATCAGGCATTCCTGGCTGATGGTGGCGACCCGCCCGCCCTGTGCGTCGTACACCGCCGCCAGTGCCAGCCCGCGCCCGCCCACGGCGCGTGGGCTGTCGCAGGCCAGCAGCATCCATTCGCGCGGATCGTGGTGGCGGTGGAACCAGATGCTGTGGTTCAGGCTGGCGACGTAGATGGCGTCGCCGCTGCGCTGCAGGCCGGCAATGTGGGCAGACAGGCTCGGAAAGTTGATCCACCAGTCTGAGAGATACGCCAGGCCGACGGACTGGCCATGCAGATCGTCCGCGGGCAGGGACCTGGCGCGCATCCAGAACTCGAAGCGGTTGCAGCCGCCGGGTGCTGCCAGCTGCTCGGGCCGGGGCAGCCGGAACTCGATGCAGGACTTCTCCGCGAACGAGTAGCTGCCCAGGCCCTCCAGTGCGGCTGCGCTGGCAGGCGGCAGGTCGGTCACACGCACCGAAGCCTGCGGGCCTGGCAGGTCGGCCGGTGGCGCGTCGGCGTGCGCGAGCCGGTCTGCCGGCGCGGGCCGCGCGAACGTGGCGTGCGCGTCGAGGACGGCCTGGCCGTTCTGCAGCGCGCGGATGTGGCGCGACGAGAAGCGCTTGCCGTCCTGCAGGCTGGTGACCTGGTAGTCGACCGGGACGCCAGGCAGCACGCCCTTCAGGAACATGAACTGCAGCATGCTGGCAGGGCGGTCCGCCGGCACGGTGCGGCTGGCCGCCTGCAAGGCTATGGCGATGCTGTGCCCGCCATAGGAGCGGCCGTTGCGGTTGCTGTCGTTGGGAATGTTGCGGAATTGCCCCGGCGCCAGCGTTTCCAGTTCCAGCAAACGGTCCATCGGCAGGTCGGTCCATTCCACGGGAGGCAGCGGCTTCATGGTCGGGTCGGTGTTTGGGAGCATGCGATGTCCTGTAATATAACCCGACGCGTCGGGTTATTAATGGCCGCATGGCCACGGATGCGACGCGGCGTTCACAGCAGGAGCATCGGCATGGAGTCCTTGGTCGATTTCGAGGTGGTGGAGGGCGTGGCCACGTTGGCGCTGAACGATCCCGGGCGCATGAATCCGCTCGGCGAAGCCTTGGTCCGTGCGTGCCTGCAGGGCCTGCAACGCGTGCGCGACGACCCGGCCATCCGCGTGCTGGTGCTGGCGGGTCGGGGCCGCGCGTTCAGCGCGGGGGCAGACCTGCCGTCGCTGGCCGCCCCGCGTCCCGCCGGCCAAGCCAGCCGGGGCGAAGAGATCGCGGCGCTGCTGACCGATGGCGGCAACCGCCTGGTGCGCGAGTTGCGCGCGCTGCCGGTCCCGGTCCTCTGCGCGCTGCAGGGTGCGGCCGCCGGCGGGGGCGTCGGTCTGGCCCTGGCGGCCGACATCGTCGTGGCGGCACGGTCGAGCTACTTCTACCTGCCCTTCATCCCTGCGCTGGGGATCGTGCCGGACATGGGCAGCAGCTGGATGCTGCCGCGTGCCGCGGGGCGTGCGCGGGCCTTGGGGCTGTCGCTGCTGGGAACGCGCCTGTCCGCCGAACAGGCGCAGCAATGGGGGCTGGTGTGGGCCTGTGTCGACGATGACGCGCTGCCGGCCGAGGTGGCCCGGCTGGCTGCGCAGTTGGGCGAGCTGCCGCCCCATGCGGTGCAGGAGGCCCGGGCGCTGTTCGCAGCGTCTGAGCACAACACGCTGGCACAGCAGATGGACTACGAGCGCGACCGGCAGCGCGAACTGATCGACGGGCCGTCCTTCGAAGAGGGCCTGCAGGCGTTCCTGCACAAGCGCCGCCCGGTGTTCGCGCGGCGCGGCTGACGCCACCGCGCGGATTCGTCGGATGCGACGATATTCCGCGGGGGCGGGGCGGACAGACTGGGTTCCATGGAGACCAACCGCATGCGCACAGTGGCAGAAGACACCCCCTTGGGCGGGATCCACCTGCACCGCCAGGGTCCGGTGGCAGAAGTGGTCATCCACCTGCCGTCGCAGAAGAACAGCTTTCGCGCCGGGGATGTGGTGCGCCTGGGCCAGTTGCTGGACGAGGTGCAGGCCGGCGATGCGCGCTGCCTGCTGCTGCGCGGTGGCGCGGACGTGTTCTCGGCCGGCTGGGACTTGTCGTCCCTGGACATGGCGAGCGCCGATCCCATGGCGGTCATCGGCGAGGTCGTGAGCCCTTTTTGCAAGCGCCTGCGGGAGTTTCCCCTGCCCACGCTGTCGGCCGTGGCGGGGCCGGCCCTGGGCTTCGGCCTGGGGCTGGCGCTGGCCTGCGACCTGTGCATTGCGGACGAAGACGCCCTGCTGGGCAGCCCGTTCCGCAACATCGGCTTCGTGCCAGACACGGGGGCGCACCACTTCCTGCTGGAGCGGCTGGGCTACCACCACGCGGCCGAGCTGATCTACACGGGGCGGTTGCTGAGCGGCCAGGCCGCCGCCGAGGCCCGCCTGATCAACCGGGCCGTGCCGGCGGGCACGGTGGTCGCAGAAGCCCGCAAGCTGGCCGAGTCCATCGGCTCCGGTCCCACGCAGGCGTTCCGCCTGTCCAAGGACATCCTGCTGCGCGGTGGCAGCTTCGACGAGATGCTCGACCGCGAGGCCCGCCACCAAGCCAGCGTGTTTGCCACGGCCGACACGGCCGAGGGCCTGCAGGCGTTCCAGCAGCGGCGCAAACCGGTCTTCACCGGCCGCTGAGGCCGCGCGGCCACCCATGCCTTCTTCCTTTTTCTCAGCCCGATGACGACCCGGACCGACCATGACTGATGCCTACATTTTCGATGCCGTCCGCACACCGCGCGGCAAGGGGCGCCCCTCCGGCGGCTTGCACGAAGTGGCGCCCGTGCGCCTGGCCGCCGGCTTGCTGGCGGCGCTGCGCGAGCGCCACGCGCTGGACACCTCCAGGATCAACGACGTCGTGCTGGGCTGCGTGGAACCGGCCATGGAGCAGGGCGGCGACATCGCCAAGGCCGTGGTGTTCGCGGCCGGTTACGACCAGGCCGTGCCCGGCGTGCAGCTCAACCGCTTCTGCGGCTCCGGGCTCGAGGCCTGCAACTTCGCGGCCGCGCTGGTCAAGTCCGGGCAGGCCGAGCTGACCATCGGCGGCGGCGTGGACAGCATGTCGCGCGTGCCCATGTTCACCTCGGGCGGCGCCTGGATCACCGACCCGCAGATCACGATTCCGAACCGCTTCGTGCCACAGGGCATTTCGGCCGACCTGATCGCCACGCTGTACGGTTACAGCCGCACGGATGTGGACAGCTATGCCGTGGAAAGCCAGCGGCGCGCCGCGCAGGCCTGGCAGCACGGCTACTTCGCGCAGTCGGTCGTGCCGGTGCGCGACCTCAACGGCCTGGTGGTGCTGGAGCGCGACGAGCATCCGCGCGCGGACACCACGCTGGACTCGCTGGCAGCGCTGGAGCCGTCCTTCATCGCGCAGGGCGAGAAGATGGGCTTCGACGCGGTGGCGCTGATGCGCTACCCGCAACTGGCTGCCATCGCGCACGTGCACCACGCCGGCAATTCCTCGGGCATCGTGGACGGCGCCTCGGCCGTGCTGATCGGCAGCGCCGAGGGCGGCAAGGCCCAGGGCCTCAAACCGCGCGCCCGTGTGCTGTCCTTCGGCACGGTGGGCACCGAGCCGACCATCATGCTGACCGGTCCGGCGCCGGCGGCGGAGATGGCGCTCAAGCGCGCCGGCATGCGGGCCAGCGACGTGGACCTGTTCGAGTGCAACGAGGCCTTCGCGTCCGTGGTGCTGCGCTTCATGGACGCGCTGGGCGTGCCGCACGACAAGGTGAACGTCAACGGCGGAGCCATCGCCATGGGCCATCCGCTCGGCGCGACCGGCGGCATGCTGCTGGGCACCCTGCTCGACGAGCTGGAGCGCCGCGACAAGACCGTGGGCCTGGTCACGCTGTGCGTGGGCGGGGGCATGGGCTCCGTGATGCTGGTCGAGCGCGTCTGATCACCGAACCAATCCAAGGAAGCAAGAACATGGTGGACTATCAAGTCGATGGCGACGGCGTCGCGACGCTGGCCTGGAACGTCGCCGACCGGCCGATGAACGTGCTGAACGAGGCCTCCATCGGCGCGTTCGCGCAGGCCGTGGCCAGGACCATCGCCGATCCGGCGGTCAAGGGCGTGGTCGTGACCTCGGCGCGGCCCGAGTTCGTGGTCGGCGCCGACCTGGACCTGGTGCGCAGCGTGAAGACGGCGGAGCAATCGATGGCGATCACCGCGCCGATCAGCCGCGTGCTGCGCACGCTGGAGCGTTCGGGCAAGCCTTTCGTGGCCGCATTGAACGGCACGGCACTCGGCGGGGGCTACGAGATCGCGCTGGCCTGCCACCGCCGCATCGCCGCCGACGACGCCAGGATCCAGATCGGGCTGCCCGAGGTGACGCTGGGCCTGTTGCCGGCCGCGGGCGGCACGCAACGACTGCCGCGCATGATCGGCATCCGGGCCGCGTTGCCTTTCCTGCTGGAAGGCCGCAAGCTCGCGCCCCGGCAGGCGCTGGAAGCCGGGCTGGTCGACGAGGTGGTGCCGGCCGCGGAGCTGCTGGCGCGTGCCAGGGCCTGGGTGCTGGCCGACGGACCGGCCCACGCCGTCAAGCCCTGGGATGCCAAGGGCTTCCGGTTCCCAGGCGGTACGCCGCAGGCGCCGGGTCCGACGCAGCTCTTCTTCGGCGTGTCGGGCGGCCTCTTGGGCAAGACCCAGGGCCTGTACCCGGCGCCGGAGGCGATCCTGGCCTGCCTGTACGACGGCTGCCAGGTCGACCTGGACAACGGCCTGAAGATCGAGCAGCGCCAGTTCGCGCGGCTCGCGACCTCGGCGGCGACGCGCAACATGATCCGCACCCTGTTCTATTCCATGGGCGAGGCGAACCGCCTGGCAGACCGCCCGAAGGATGTGCCGGTGCGCAAATTCGCCAAGGTGGCGGTGCTGGGCGCGGGCATGATGGGTGCCGGCCTGGCCCATGTGAGCGCGCAGGCCGGCCTGCGGGTGGTGCTGCTGGACGTGCAGCAGGCCGCGGCCGAGAAGGGCAAGGCCTACTCGCAGAAGCTGCTGGACGCGCAGGTGGCCAAGGGCCGGCTGTCGGCCGGGAAGCGCGACCAGGCGCTGGCCCTCATCGCGCCGACCTCCGACTACGCGGCGCTGGCCGATTGCGACCTGGTCATCGAGGCGGTGTTCGAGGACCGCAAGGTCAAGGCCGAGGTGACGCGCCAGGCGGAGGCGGCGATGTCGCCGGGCGCGGTGTTTGCCACCAACACCTCGACGCTGCCGATCACCAGCCTGGCCGAGGTCTCGGTGCGGCCGGCGCAGTTCGTCGGCCTGCATTTTTTCTCGCCCGTGGAGAAGATGCCGCTGGTCGAGGTGATCCGTGGCCAGCAGACCAGCGAGGCCACGATCGCCCAGGCACTGGACTTCGTCAAGCGCATCCGCAAGACGCCCATCGTGGTCAACGACTGCCCCTCGTTCTATGCGAACCGTGCGTTCGCCATGTTCCCCTACGAGGCCATGACCATGCTGCGCGAGGGCGTGAACCCCATCCTGATCGAGAACGCGGCGCGCATGGCCGGCATGCCGATGCCCGCGCTCGCGCTGACCGACGAGATCTCGGTCGAGCTGCTGCACAAGGCGCTCCAGCAGGCCCGCGCCGACCAGGGCGCGGCCTACCGCGCGCAGCCGCAGGACCAGGTGCTGGACGACATGGTCGGCAAGTTCGAGCGCATCGGCCGCAAGGCAGGAAAAGGCTTCTACGACTACCCGGCAGACGGCCGCAAGACGTTGTGGCGCGGCCTGGCTGAGCACTACCCTGTGGCCGCGCAGCAGCCCGACGTGGAAGAGGTGCGCAAGCGCCTGATGTACGCACAGTCGCTGGAGGCCGCGCGCTGCGTGGCGGAAGGCATCGTCAGCGTGCGCGATGCCGACGTGGGATCGCTGCTGGGTTGGGGCTTCCCGGCAGCGCTGGGTGGCGCCATCGGCTACATCGATACCGTAGGGGCACCGGCCTTCGTGGCGGAATGCGACCGCCTGGCGACTCGCCATGGCGAGCGGTATGCGGTTCCGGATGCCTTGCGCGCGATGGCGGCGGGCGGCTCCCGCTACTACGCCGTCTGAGGTCGCCGATGGCAGGGCCACTGAAGGGTGTGACGGTGATCGAACTGGCTGGCATCGGGCCAGGCCCCTTCGCCGGCATGATGCTGGCCGACATGGGGGCCGACGTGATCCGTGTCGACCGCCCGCCCGCGGGCGACGGCGGGGCGTTGGGGGCGTTGATGCGCAACGACGGCGTGGTCGACCGCGGGCGCCGATCGATCGCACTGGACATGAAGGATCCGCGTGCCGTCGAGATCGTGCTGCGTCTGGTGGAACGCGCCGACGTGTTGATCGAAGGCTTCCGTCCCGGCGTGACCGAGAAGCTGGGCCTGGGGCCGGAGGCATGCCGGGCGCGCAACCCACGGCTGGTCTACGGTCGCATCACGGGCTGGGGCCAGACCGGTCCGCTAGCGCAGGCAGCCGGACACGATCTGAACTACATCGCCATCTCGGGTGCGCTGCATGCCATGGGCAAGCGGGACCAGCCGCCCACGCCGCCCCTGAACCTGGTGGGAGACTACGGCGGTGGCGGCATGCTGCTGGCGCTGGGCGTGGTGGCGGCGCTGTTCGAGGCGCAACGCTCAGGCCAGGGCCAGGTGGTCGATGCGGCCATGAGCGATGGCGCCGCGGTGCTCATGGCCGCGCTGTACGGCATGCAGGCCAAGGGATTCTGGAACGACGCGCGCGAAAGCAACTTCCTGGACGGCGCCGCGCCGTTCTACGGGTGCTATGCGTGTGCGGACGGCAGGTTCATCTCGATCGGACCGATTGAGCCGCAGTTCTACCGCGAGTTGCTGGCGCGTTGCGGGCTCGCGACCGAGGCGCTGCCGACGCAGTGGAACGCGCAGGAATGGCCCGCGCTCAGGGAGCGGCTGGAGGCCTTGTTCCGCACCCGCAGCCGCGATGCAT
The DNA here is from genome assembly GCF_001422445.1 of Pseudorhodoferax sp. Leaf274. Classification (GTDB taxonomy): domain Bacteria; phylum Pseudomonadota; class Gammaproteobacteria; order Burkholderiales; family Burkholderiaceae_C; genus Pseudorhodoferax. The sequence continues at coordinate 10,816 of NZ_LMNA01000005.1, read as the reverse complement.
GGTGTGCGCTGCTGGAAGGCAGCGATGCGTGCTTTGCACCCGTGCTGGAGATGCGCGAAGCGCCGAACCACCCGCACAACCTGGCCCGCAGGACGTTCGTCGAAGCCCCGGGAGGCATGCAGCCCGCGCCGGCGCCTCGCTTCCAGCGCACGCCGAGCGTGTTGCCGGGTGCCGCGCCGGGGGCAGGGCAGCACAGCGTCGACATCCTGCGGGAGTTCGGCTATGCGATGCCGGACATCGAGAGCCTGGTCCAGGCTCAGGTCGTCGGAGCCGGCGCAAACTGACATCGCACAAAGCACGGCCCTACGCGGAGAAGGAGACGCCGATCGAACCCAGCGGCCCGTCGTCCGCATGGATGGTGTCACCGGCACGAAGGCCAGCTCCACCTCCAGGCGCGGCAGGTGGAACTGCGCGGCCGAGATCCGGGCGCCGTCCGCATACACCATGCTGTCGAGCAGCACGCCGTCGTCCGGCTCGTTCATCTTCGAGGCCATCTGCATCGCGCGCGAGGTCAGGCCGATCTTGTGGCCGACGATGCGCGCGCCGGATCTGACCTTGGCCTCGGCCCAAAGCTGCTGCACGGCGTAGGCATCCTCGATCTCCATGGCGGGCCAGGTGCGGATGACCTGCTGGATGGGCTTGCGGTCGACTTCGGCCTGGAGCAGCGCCTGGGCGGCATCGTGGCGTTCTACGGCATTGATCATGGATGGTGGTTCTCTCACGTGGGATCGGTGGAACGTTCGAGCACGGCGAGCGTGGGCCGGTCGCCGCTGGCCTTGCCGGTGATCGGGGGCTTGGGCAGCCTGGCCTCGCCTGGCTCGATGACGAAATGGTGGTCCAGCGTGTACCAGGGCCCCTCGACGTCCGGCGCCGGCGGTGTCTCGCCCGAATGCAGCACGTACTGGCCGACCAGCGCGCGCGTCACGCCGAATTGCACATCGGTCTCCAGGTGGGGGTCGTCGCTGGAGTAAACCTGCGCGAACTGCGTCTTGAAGCCGGGCTTGAACACCATAAAGTGGATGTGCGCGGGCCGCATGTTGTGCCGCCCCTGCGCACGCAAAAGCGCCCCGACCGGACCGCTGAGCGGGATGGGGTAGCCCACGGGCTTGATGGTGCGGAACCCAATGCGCCCGGTGGCATCCGTCCTGAACTTGCCGCGCAGGTTCATGTCGGCCTGGCCCGGGTCCTGGTTCTCGTAGAACCCTTCGGACGAGGCGTGCCAGACATCGACCTCGGCGTCGGCGACGGGCCGGCCCTGCGGGTCGCGCACCCATGCGTTGACGAACACGGGCGCGCCGGGTGTCGGCGAACGCACGATGGATCCACCGTTCTCGGTCGGCGGGGAATCCATGCGCCAGAACGGGCCCATCAGGTTGGCCGTGGTGTCGGTCTGGCCGTGGTCGCCGTTGTTGAGCAGGCAGACGAGCGCGGAGATGCCCAGCGAGCCGGCGATCAGCACCACCTCGTTGTGCGAGGCCGTGGTCAGCTGTCCGAGCTTGGCGATGAGCGCGCAAGCCTGGTGGAACTCGGCCTCGGACAGGCGTGCGTCGCGCACGAAGCCGTGCAGATGGTTGACCGCCGCGGTCATGATCTGCTTGAAGCGCGGATCGCTCGCACGCTGCAGTTCGGCCAGCACGGCCGCGGTTACATCGCTCTGCTTTTCGATGATCATGGGGTTCTCCTAGTCGAGTCGGACGCCGGATGTCTTGACGAGTTCGGCATCGGCGGCTTGCCGGCGTTGGGCAACACCTGCCCGCCGATGCCACCGAGCACCTTGACGCCTGACAGCACCATCTGCAGCTGCGCCAGGTCCACCACGGGTGTGAAGTCGGCCATGCTGTCGCTGAGCTTGCGAAACAGGTGCGGGTTGAGCGTGAACACGCCATCGTCGCACAGCAGCAGGGGCCTCCGCTGTCGCGCCAGATGCGGCAGATGGAAGACGAACTCGGCGTCGAGCTCTTCGTGCGCACCGCGCGAGGCATCCAACTGACCGAGGCTGCGCAGTCGCTGCTGCACGATGTACCGAACATCCTGGAACTTGCGCGGCTTGCACGCGAACGTGCACTGCGCGCGGGCAAGGGGATGCTCGGCGACCTGCACGTCGGCATCTTCGGCTCTGGTGTGCTCAACGTCATCCCGAAGCTCATCGGCGCGTTCCACGCGCAACGGCCAGAGGTGCGCATCCGGCTGCGCAACCTGACCAAAGGCGAGCAGATCCAGGCCTTGCGCGAGCACCGCATCACGGTGGGCTTTCACCGCCTGCCGCCAGTCGAGCCCGATCTGGCCGTTCTGCTGGTGTTGCGCGAGCCGATGTATGTCGGCATGCACGAAAGCCATGCGCTCGCCAGACAGGCCGAGGTCTCGATCCGCGACCTGGAACGCCAGCCGATGGTGCTGTACCCGAACACGCCGCTGGCGGGCCTGGCGCAGGAAGTGATGGGGGCGTTCCGGCGCGAGAAGGTGCAGATTGCCGTGGAGCAGGAGGTCGAGGATGTCACGACCTGCGTGGGACTGGTCTGCGCCCGGCTCGGCCTGTGCATCACGACGGAATCGGGCACGATGCTGCGCTTGCCGGGCGCGGTCTTCCGTCCACTGCGATCGCGCTTCCTGAAGGACATCGAACTCAGCTGCGTCCACCGCAAGGCGGACCACTCTCCGGTCCTGGCCGCCTTCATGGAGGTCGTGCGAGGCTACGCTGGCGATGCCGATCGGTCTTGATGCAAACCTGGGTGAGGGCCAGCGCCAAGCGTCGAATGGCGGGCGGCGCCCCGCCACCAGGCGAACGCTTGTGCAGTCTGCTCGACCTTCCAAGTCCCGGGATGCTCGCGGCTCAAGACTTGTCCGGCATCGCCTTGCGTCACTGTGCCTGCTTCGGCAAGTTCAGGGCTCGCAGAAGGGGCACCCAGCGGTCGAACTCTGTCTTGACGAATTGGGACAGTTCCTCCGGTGTTCCACCGCGCGGCGCGTGCCTTCAGCGCGGGCCCGCGATGGCCTTGGTGAGTTCCAGCATGCGGTCGTCTGCGTCGAGGCTGCAATCGAGCCTGCTCGGAGGCACATCGCGCTCGAGCACGTCGAACATGCTGTCGACAAAGTCCATCAGGCGATCTGATGCTGCCATCGCGGCCTCCACCTGGCCGCTGGCCACGGCCTCGATGACCGCGATGTGTCCGTCCACGGTTCCCTGCAGCTGCACATCGTCCGGCTTGTGCATGTGGTAGATCCAGCCGATGCGGCGAAAGATCGTGTGCAACGGCCGCAGCGTGCCTTCCACGAATGGCTCTTGCGCGGCCGCCAGGAACTGCTGGTCGATCAGGCGGTCGACGACATTGAACTGCTCCACGGTCATGCGCGCGCCATGCTCGACGAGCTGGCGCTTGATGTGCTGCATGCGGTTGCGCTCGGATGCGCCGGAGCGCTCCGTGGCGAGCCGGATCACGAAGCGCTCCATCTCGCGGCGCAGGCGCAGCAGCAGCCGTTCGCGCGTCAGGTCGATCGGCGCGATGCGGAAACCATGGCGCGGCGTGATCTGCACGAGCGTGTCGGCAGCCAGGCGGCTCAGCGCCTGGTGCACTGGCGTCCGCCCATAGCCAACCATGGCCTGCAGCTCGTGCATGGCCAGAAAGCGGCCAGGCGCGAGCGTGCACGAAACCAGCAGCTCCTCGATGCGGTCATAGGCCTGGCCCGCCAGGTTGGATGCGCTCTTGCCCGTGCGTGCAGGCGCGTCTTCGTCGACGGACACCAGTTTCGGACGTGCAGTGGATCGGTTCGCCATGGCTTCCTCGGTGGAGCCGTCAAGCATAGCGGACTCTGCGTCGATATATCTCGGAAGGATCGCCATCCACCACTGAGGACGGGTTGCCGGTGAACCGGTTCAGGCACAGGGTAAGTACTTAAGAATATTGTGAAATATCACAGTATTCTTTGTTCGGACGCACGGCATCGCCTCCGTGTCTGCAACCCAAGGCTTCCATGGCAACCCTGATTTCCGATGTGAAGGTCATCCTGACGGCGCCCGAGGGCATCAACCTCGTCGTCGTCAAGGTCGAGACCAACCAGCCAGGCCTGTACGGCCTGGGATGCGCCACCTTCGCCTACCGGCACCTGGTCGTGCAGTGCCTGGTCGAGCAGTACCTCAAGCCACTGTTGGTCGGGCGCGATGTGCACGCCATCGAAGAGCTGTGGCAGCTCATGCACCAGAACGCCTACTGGCGCAACGGCCCGGTCGAGAACAACGCGATCTCGGGCATCGACATGGCGCTGTGGGACATCAAGGGAAAGATGGCGGGCATGCCGGTCTACCAGCTGTTCGGCGGCAAGGTCCGCGAAGGCGTGCCGATCTACCGCCATGCCGACGGACGCGACCTGGCCGAGCTGTGCGAGAGCATCCAGCGCTACCAGGAACAGGGCATCACGCACATTCGTTGCCAGAGCGGCGGCTATGGCGGTGGCGGCTTCGGCCCGGCACCGGCCACGGCACCGGCCGGCGCTCCGCCCGGCGTCTACCTGGACAGCCGCAGCTACATGCGCGGCACGCTCAAGCTGTTCGACGGCATCCGCAGCAAGGTCGGCTTCGACGTCGCCCTGTGCCACGACGTGCACGAGCGCCTGAGCCCGGTCGACGCGATCCGCTTCGCCTGCGACATGGAGCGCTTCGACCTGTTCTTCCTGGAGGATGCGATCCCGCTTGAAGAGGGCAGGTGGTTGCGCCAGCTGCGCGACAAGACGCGGATCCCGCTGGCGCAGGGCGAGCTGTTCAACAACCCCTACGAGTGGAAGACGCTGATCGCCGAACAGCTGATCGACTTCATCCGCGTGCACCTGAGCCAGATCGGCGGCATCACGCCCGGCCGCAAGCTGCAGCTCTTCGCCGAGCAGTTCGGCGTGCGGACGGCCTGGCACGGCCCCGGCGACATGTCGCCGATCGCGCACGCGGCGAACATCCACATCGACCTGGCGGCACGCAACTTCGGCGTGCAGGAATGGTCGGGCATCGAGCCGCCCAACTTCGTGATCCAGAACCTCAAGGGCCCGCGCGGCGCGCTGCTGGACGTGTTCCCGGGCCTGCCGGAGTTCCGCGCTGGCTACGTCTACGCCAACGACAAGCCCGGCCTGGGCGTCGACCTCGATGAGGTCCAGGCTGCGAAGTACCCGTGCGAGAACACCGTCACCACCTGGACCCAGACCCGCCTGGTGGATGGCACGCTGCAAACCCCCTGAAAGAAGCTGCTCCATGTCCCATCCACTCTTCAGTCTCGCCGGCAGGACTGCGTTGGTCACCGGCTCATCGCGAGGCCTGGGCTTTGCCATCGCCGAAGGCCTGGCCGATGCCGGCGCGGGCGTGGTGCTCAACGGGGTCGATGCCGCCCGCCTCGATGCCTCTGCGGCCGCCCTGCGCGCCAAGGGCCACGCGGTGCAGGCGCTTGCGTTCGACGTCTGCGATGAGGCCGCCGTGGTCGCCGCGTTCGCCCAGCTCGACGCAGCTGGCATCGAGGTCGACATCCTGGTCAACAACGCCGGCGTGCAGTTCCGCAAACCGATGGTGGAGCTCGCCACCGAGGACTGGCGACGCGTGATTGAGACCAACCTCACGAGCGCTTTCGTGGTCGGGCGCGAAGCCGCCAGGCGCATGATCCCGCGCGGCCGCGGCAAGGTCATCAACATCGGCTCGCTGACCAGCGAACTGGCGCGCGCCACCGTGGCCCCCTACACGGTGGCCAAGGGCGGCATCAAGATGCTGACCCGCGCCATGACGGCCGAATGGGCGGCGCACAACATCCAGGCCAACGCCATCGGCCCGGGCTACATGCTGACCGACATGAACCAGGCGCTGATCGACAACCCGACCTTCGACGCCTGGGTCAAGGGCCGCACGCCGGCAGGGCGCTGGGGCCGGCCGGACGAGTTGATCGGCACGGCGGTCTACCTCGCATCCGCTGCGTCCAACTACGTGAGCGGCCAGATCATCTATGTCGATGGCGGCATGGTGTCCGTGCTTTGACCGACGACTTTCAGGAGACTTCGATGAACAAACGACACACTGTCTGCACGCTGGCAGCGGCCTTCGCCGCCGGCCTGCTTGCCCCCCTGGCCGTGCAGGCTGCCGACTACCCGGTCCGACCGATCGAGATCGTGGTGCCGTCCTCCGCGGGCGGCGGTACCGACGTCATGGCGCGGCTCTTCGCCGAGGCCGCGAAGAAGCTCGTGCCGCAGCCCATCGTGGTCAGCAACAAGCCTGGTGCGGGCGGTGGCATCGGCATGACCGAGGTCGCGCGTGCCGCGCCGGACGGCTACAAGATCGGCGTGATCATCTCCGAGCTGGCCATCATTCCGCACCTGAACATGACGAAGACGACCACGGCCGACTTCATCCCGATCGCGCGGCTGAACGGCGACCCCGGCCTGATCGCCGTGCGTACCGACTCGCCGCACAAGACGATCGACGACCTGCTGGCCGCGGCGCGCAAGGACCCCGGCGCCGTGTCCATGGGCAATGCCGGCACCGGCACGATCTGGCATCTGGCGGCCGCCGCCGTCGAGCAGAAGACCCACGTGCGCTTCAACCATGTTCCGTTCCAGGGCGCGGCGCCCAGCGTGCTGGCGCTGGTTGGTGGGCATGTGGATGCCATCGCGGTCAGCCCGGCGGAGATCGGCTCGCATGTGGCGGCAGGCAACGTGCGCGTGCTGGTGTCGATGGGCGAACGCCGCTCTCCTGCGCCGTACGACCAGGTCGCCACCTTCAAGGAGAAGGGCGTCGACCTGGTGTTCGGCACTTGGCGCGGCCTCGGTGCGCCACTGAAGACGCCGCCCGAGGTGGTGAGGTACCTGCGCGATGCCAGCCGCAAGATCGGCGAGGATCCGGCGTTCAAGGAGGCGCTGCAGCGCGCCAACCTGCAACCGGCCTACCTGGACGGCGAGGCTTTTCTGGGCTTCATGAACAGCCAGTCGGACTACTTCAAGGGCCTGCTCGCCAGCGTGGATCTGAAGAAGTAGTCCTGGATCATCGACCAGCGGATCGAGATCTTCAACAGCACCCTTGCCGGCTTCGGTCTGGAAGGTCGAACGATCTGGCGCCACGAGCACAATGCGTTCATGCGCACAAACTGATGGAAGACTTGCCCATGGCCAGCACCCTCGGCCCCCTTCATCACATCCGCGCTGGCGTGCTCCAGATCGCATTGCACCAAAGCGGCCCGACCAATGGCCCCCCGGTGTTGTTGATGCATGGCTTTCCGTACGACGTGCAGGCCTACGCCGAGGTCGCGCCGATCCTTGCCGGGAAAGGTTGCCGCGTCATCGTTCCGTACCTGCGCGGCTTTGGGCCCACGCGATTCGTAGACGCTCAAACGCCGCGTTCAGGCGAACAGGCGGCCCTGGGCGCGGATTTGCTGGCGCTGCTGGACGCCCTTGCAATCAAGCGTGCCGTCCTCGCAGGCTACGACTGGGGCGGCACGGCGGCGTGCGTGGCTGCGGTGTTGTGGCCTGAGCGTTGCGCGGGGTTGCTGTCGATGAACGGCTACAAGATCCAGGACCTCACGATCGCGCAGCAACCGGCCACGCCGGAGATGGAGCACCGCTGGTGGTACCAGTACTATTTCCATGGCGAACGGGGTCGGACCGGACTGGCCCAGAATCGACATGCACTCTGCAAGCTGTTGTGGCGGCTGTGGTCGCCAACCTGGGCGTTCGATGACGCGACCTACGCGCGCAGCGCGGCCGCGTTCGACAACCCTGATTTTGTCGAGGTGGTGATCCACTCGTACCGCCATCGTTTCGCGCTCGTCGATGGCGACCCAGCGTATGCGCGACTGCAGTCGCGGCTGGCGCAACGTCCGCCCGTGACAGTGGCTTCGATCACGCTCGATGGCGCAGAAGATGGTGTGATGGGCCAGCCGAACAGCGCCAACCATGGCCCACATTTCACGGGCCCACACGATCACAGGGTGATCGCTGGGGTGGGCCACAACCTGCCGCAAGAAGATCCGGCGGCCTTCGCCGACGCAGTGCTCTCGCTGGTGCGCAGTGCAAGCTTCTGAGTCGACGCGCGTGTCGGCTTCGCGGCGGTGGAGGGCTGTCCCCCGGAGGCTGAAGTTGTCGAAAACTTCATTCTGGGTACACCTTGGGGGACACGCAAACATGGGATCTGGTGAAGCGGCTTGGAGCCGCTTGAACCGTCATTTATCTTGTAAGTCCCTGATTTAAAAGGACTTTGGAGCGTGGTGAATCGCTTTGAACTGAAGCGATGGTGCCCGGGGCCGGAACGCAAACCAAGCATCCATGCGGGTTACGAGGCGCTGTTCGCCTTTTGTGCGGGCTTGCCGGAGAAAAATTTCCTCACAGCATGCTCGGGCCACCGAGGTTTCCGCGGGCCGGTGCCTGGAGCCGGTGGCGGAAAACCTGGCGATTTCACCACTACATCCCGCACGTGGTAGCGGCTGAGCTTGGTCATCTCGGTGATGTCGTCAATGGTCAGCAGGTTCATCACTTCCTCCATTAAAAAAGCCCGCACGGGGCGGGCTCGGGTGTGTTGGTTGGTCTGGGCTATTTCGGCCCGGCGAGGGAGATGATGGGAATCTCCAGAGCGCGGTCCCGATCTGCGATGTAGGCCGGCGACCCGATGTCCGAAATCAGGTCATCGCGCATGGCCCAGTCTCTGGCGACGATCCGCCAGCCGGCTTCGAAGCCGCGCTCCAGCGCCTCCCGCACCCGCTCATCTGCCACGGCCTGGGCTTGCTCGGCGGTGTACAGGGGCTTCTCGTAGCCGGGCTCTGCCTGGCGCTTGAGCGCGATATGGCATTCGCTGCCATGGGCGGACATCCATGCGAAGCCGCTGTGAAAGCCGAACGCCTCAGGCAGGGGCGGCATGCTGGGGGTCTGGTCAGGCATGGGCCCTCCGCTCGAACAGTTGCTGCTCCTTCTTGATCCACTCCTGTTTCGTCGGCAGCTGCGCCAGCTTCGTCGTGCGGGCGCACGACTGGCATAAAGCAACATCCGAGCGGTGCCAGAACGGGGTTGGGCTTCGGCACATGCAGCAGCGCTCCCGAGGCTCCCCCGGTGATGATTCGTCATGTTCGACCTTCAGCATCACGCCCCTTCCTTTCCATGGGGCCAGACCGTCCGGTACTCGGGCCAGTTCTCCTTGATCGCGTCTTCGGCGACTTCGATGGTGATCGTCTTTTTGGTCATGGCTTGGGGCCCGCCTGCTCTGGGGGTAGAAATTCAGCCTGGCCGCCGTTGAGGGCGACGATCAGACGCATGGCCGCCACAAGCGGACCGGTGTCGTGGTAACCCATGCCGCGCCGGCCATCCGCGCCGCGCAGCTTCCAACTGGTGGCGGCCCAGGTTCCACGCTGGCCCCAGCCGGCCTTCGGGCCGCCGTTGCGGTGCACGCTGGACTCGGGGCCGGACAGGTGGATCTGGAAGCGCTCGATGAGCGGGCCGCCGTGGCTCCAGTCGGAGCTGTAGGCGGCACCGGGCTCCACGCCCAGCGCCTTGGCCACTGCTGCGTCCAGCTCAACACCTTGGAGTTCGCAGAGGGTCATGCCGCGCCTCCATGGGCCTTGGAGCTGCGGGCCGCGTCGATGGCAGCTCGAAACTCTGCTTCATCCGCCGTGTCGGACAGCTCGCCTACGCAATAGCGCAGCGCATCGCCGGGCAAGTGCCGCAGAAGCCAGTCCAGCCGAGCCGCGTCCGGTGCCACCACCTGTGCCTGCACATTGGAATCCACCGGATCGTGGTCCAGGCGCTCGACCTCGTAGAACTCATCCTCGGTTACGGCGTCGGCTGCCGCCAGCAGGTCAGCCCAGGTGCAGCCATCGTCCTGATGGAACACGCGCCGCATCTCGGCTGTCATGTGCATCGGCACCAGCACCTTGCCCGGAGGCGGCACCGGCTCGGCCGCAGGCGCCGCTGCAGCGCCGAGCAAAGCCTCGATGCGCGCCACGCCGTCTTCGATTCCTTCGCCGGGGACCAGCTGAGCCGCCACCCAGACCTCGTGTGCGTCGGGGGCCGCTGGCGCAGATGCGAGTGCTGTTCGGGCGTCATCGACCAGCTTGAGGCCACTATCCAAGCGAGCGGCGAACAGGCCGCGGTCGAATGCGGCGACGATTGCGGACAGGGCGTCACGGGGTTGCATGGGAATCTCCTGGGGTGGCGGCCGATCAGCCATTGCGGGCGCCCTTCTCGATGAGAGCGAGGTCGGCGTCGGTCGGCGGGACGACGGACACCGGGCCGTACCAGCTGCTGCCGTGCTTAAACAGCTGGACGGGCTGGATCGGTCAGTCCGAGCCCATCACGTAGCCCCTGGAACCGACGCGCCGCGCCGTGGCTTCGGTCTCGCAGTAGTGGGTGACGTACTGCCGGCCGCGGCCTTCGGTCAGGTCGGTGTTTGTGTAGACGGCGTACACGGTGCGCTCATCCATTGCTTTGCTCCTTCACGAATCGGCCGCCAGCGATGGCTGCGGTGTGCTCTGCCTGGCACTCCAGGGAGTGCTCTTGGTCGGTGCGGGTGATGCCGCAGGCCATGCCCTTGCAGGGCGCGTGTGTCGCGACCGACCCGTAGCCCTCGGGGGTAGAAGCCTGCCGCCTGGCATCCGCCAACCCGGCGCGATAGGCCTCCCAGCCATCGCAGACGGACCCGTACACGTAGTCTCCAAAGCTGTCGCGGTCGATGACCCAATTCTGGCTAGAGGCCCAGGCTTCAAAGCCAGGTCGGGCGGCCTCGGCCGCGCCTTGTTCTGTTTGGTTGGTCATGGTGCCAATGTTATTTAACTGCATCACAAAAAATTCCTTGCAATCTCAGTTTTCTGCATTACAATAA
>NZ_LMNA01000004.1 GCF_001422445.1 Pseudorhodoferax sp. Leaf274 | reverse complement strand
GGTCATGCCTGGCGACAACGTGTCGATCACCGTCAAGCTGATCAACCCGATCGCCATGGAAGAAGGCCTGCGCTTCGCCATCCGCGAAGGCGGCAAGACGGTTGGCGCCGGCGTGGTCGCCAAGATCATCGAGTGATGTGATTCGGAGGGGTATAGCTCAATTGGCAGAGCGTCGGTCTCCAAAACCGAAGGTTGTAGGTTCGATTCCTACTGCCCCTGCCACCTGAACCCAGGTGGTTTCCCGAAAAAGCCCGTCACTTGCCTGACGGGCTTTAGCGTCTGAACGACGCACGTGTTTGATTGCAGCATTAGGGCCGAAATGGCGACTTCGCAAGTTGAAACTGTCAGTACCGGCGCGGACAAGGCCAAGTTGGCCGTGTCTGCGGCGCTTGTCATTGCGGCGCTGGCTGGCTTTTACCTGCTGGGCAAGCAGGGCCAGGTGGCGCAGTGGGGCGCACTGATCGTCGGCGTCGCGGCTGCCGTGGCGCTGTTCTTCAGCAGCGAACCCGGCCGCCAGCTGATCGCCTTCGGCCGCGATGCCTGGCGCGAGGTCAAGAAGGTCGTCTGGCCGACGCGCAAGGAATCCATGCAGATGACGGCGTACGTGTTCGCCTTCGTCGTGGTCATGGCCTTGTTCCTGTGGTTCACGGACAAGACCTTGGAATGGGTCCTGTACGACCTCATCCTGGGCTGGAAGCGATAAATGACTGACGCAGTGGAATCTCCCGCGACGGACGCCGTGCCGGGCCCGGCCAACCCGGATTTCCGGTGGTACATCGTCCATGCCTACTCGGGCATGGAGAAGGCTGTCGAGCGCAACATCACCGAGCGCATCAACCGTGCCGGCATGCAGTCCAAGTTCGGCCGCATCCTGGTGCCGACCGAAGAGGTGGTCGAGGTCAAGAACGGCCAGCGCCGCACGACCGAGCGCCGCTTGTTCCCGGGCTACGTGTTCGTCGAAATGCTGATGGACGACGAGTCCTGGCACCTGGTCAAGCACACCAACAAGGTGACGGGCTTCGTCGGTGGCGCCAAGAACCGGCCTGCGCCGATCTCCGAAGAAGAGGTCGTCAAGATCGTCAGCCAGATGCAGGAAGGCGTGGAGAAGCCCCGCCACAAGGTCGAATTCCTCGTCGGCGAGTACGTGCGCGTCAAGGAAGGTCCCTTCACCGACTTCAACGGTTCGGTTGAAGAAGTCAACTACGACAAGAACAAGGTCCGCGTGTCCGTCACCATCTTCGGCCGTGCGACCCCTGTCGAACTGGAATTCAGCCAGATCGAGAAGACTTGATTCTGGGCGCTGGACGGCTGTCCGGCCCTGACGGCACCGCGCTTTTCGACTCGGCGCGGCCGCTGTGTGCTAGCAAGAGTCTTCACCCCCGGGGAGCCGAGGCGGCCTGCACAGGCTGACCGACGCGCAAGTACCCGCAAGGAGTTCATTCATGGCGAAGAAAATCGTCGGCTTCATCAAGCTGCAAGTGCCAGCTGGCAAGGCCAACCCGTCCCCCCCGATCGGCCCGGCGCTGGGTCAGCGCGGCCTGAACATCATGGAGTTCTGCAAGGCGTTCAACGCCCAGACCCAAGGCGTCGAGCCGGGTCTGCCGCTGCCCGTGGTGATCACCGCGTTCGCGGACAAGAGCTTCACCTTCGTCATCAAGACCCCGCCCGCGACGGTCCTGATCAAGAAGGCCGTCAAGCTGGACAAGGGTTCGGCCACGCCGCACACCGTCAAGGTCGGCAAGATCACGCGCGCGCAGCTCGAAGAGATCGCCAAGACCAAGCTGAAGGACATGAACGCCGCGAACGTGGATGCCGCTATCCGCACGCTGGCCGGTTCCGCCCGTTCCATGGGCATCACGGTGGAGGGCGTCTAAATGAGCAAGCTGACCAAGAAGCAAAAGTCGCAGCAGGGCAAGATCGACAGCACCAAGCTGTACGCACTGACCGACGCGCTGGCCATCGTCAAGGAAGCCGCCACCGCCAAGTTCGATGAATCGATCGACGTGGCCGTGCAGCTGGGCATCGATGCGAAGAAGTCCGACCAGGTCGTGCGGGGCGCCGTCGTGCTGCCCAACGGCACCGGCAAGACCAAGCGCGTCGCCGTGTTCGCCCAAGGCGCCAAGGCCGAAGAAGCCAAGGCCGCTGGCGCCGACATCGTCGGCATGGACGACCTGGCCGCCCAGGTCAAGGCCGGCGACATGCCCTTCGACGTGGTCATCGCCGCGCCGGACGCCATGCGCGTCGTCGGTACGCTGGGCCAGATCCTGGGCCCGCGCGGCCTGATGCCGAACCCCAAGGTCGGCACCGTGACGCCCGACGTGGCCACGGCCGTGAAGAACGCCAAGGCTGGCCAGGTCCAGTTCCGCGTCGACAAGGCCGGCATCATCCACGGCACCATCGGCCGCCGCTCGTTCGACGCGGACAAGCTGCAAGGCAACCTGGTGGCCCTGATCGATGCGCTGACCAAGGCCAAGCCGGCTTCCAGCAAGGGCCTGTACCTGCGCAAGGTGGCGGTCTCGTCGACGATGGGTGTGGGCGTCCGCGTGGACACCCAGTCCATCTCGGCGTAATCGCAAGAAATTTGGGGCGTTCCGCAAGGGCGTCCCAAGGTGGTGGGCCGGATGGTTGCAAAGCCGCCCGGGCCATCCAAGACCGTTGGTGTCCCCTCGCAGGGACTTAATCGCGCAAGCAGCCAACGCAGATGGCGATCCCGCTGCAGATGGATAGATTCCTGAACAGTTGGTCGCTGCAAGAAGGCGTGTCGGAGGGCTTCGGTCCGAAGACACAAACAAAGGAGTAGACCTTGAGTCTTAATCGCAGTGAGAAAGAAGCGGTCATCACCGAAGTGACCGGGCTCGCCGCTCAAGCTCAAACGCTCGTGATGGCGGAATACCGTGGCATCACGGTCGCTGACATGACCCGTCTGCGCTCTGCAGCCCGCAGCAACGGCGTGAGCCTCAGTGTGTTGAAGAACACGCTGGCCCGCCGTGCCGTGGCCGGCAGCGCATTCGAAGTCGTGGCCGACCAGATGACCGGTCCGCTGATCTATGGCTTCTCCGCCGATGCCGTGGCCGCCGCGAAAGTGGTGTCCGAGTTCGCGAAGACCAACGACAAGTTGGTCATCCGCGGCGGTGCATTCGGTGGCAAGGCCCTGGACGTCAACGGCGTCAAGCAACTGGCGAACATCCCTTCGAAGGAAGTCCTGCTGGCCCAGATCTGTGGCCTCTTGATGTCCCCGATCTCGCGTACGGCCGTTGTGCTGGGCGCGCTGGCGGCCAAGAAGGGCGAAGGCGCAGAACCCGCAGCCGAGGCTCCCGCAGCCGAAGCCGCCGCAGCCTGATCGAACGATCGCGCGGCACAACCAACTTATTTAGGAAATCAAAATGGCATTCGATAAAGACGCATTCCTGACCGCCCTCGACAGCATGACGGTCCTCGAACTCAACGACCTGGTCAAGGCCATCGAAGAGAAGTTCGGCGTGAGCGCAGCCGCCATGGCCGCTCCCGCAGCCGGTGGTGGCGGTGCTGCCGCTGCAGCCGTCGAAGAGAAGACCGAATTCAACGTCGTGCTGCTCGAAGCCGGCGCGAACAAGGTCTCCGTCATCAAGGCCGTGCGCGAAATCACGGGCCTGGGCCTCAAGGAAGCCAAGGACCTGGTCGACGGCGCTCCGAAGAACGTCAAGGAAGGCATTGCCAAGGCCGACGCCGAAGCCGCCAAGAAGAAGCTGGAAGACGCTGGCGCCAAGGTCGAACTCAAGTAATTGCTTGGTTCGCCAAGGCTGGAGTGTCCGAAACGGGCCTCCAGCCTTTGGTGCTTGTGGGGCGTTGCAAAGCGCCCCGCTGGAGAAGGCAGCCGAAAGCGGTTCCATCCGCTTTCGAGTGTCTTTTGACTCGACTGCAAAAGACGACTTGGTACGGGCGATGTGCAATGCATCGCCGTCCGCCATAGGTTGGTAGTGGCCAGCCGCCAAGTTCACCGGGCAGGAGCATGCCCCGGTGCCTCAGTCGCAGGATTTGTATCCTCGCCCGGAGAATTCATGGCCTATACCTACACCGAACGAAAGCGCATTCGCAAGAACTTTGGCAGCCGCGACAGCGTGTTGGACGTTCCTTACCTGCTGCAGATGCAAAAGGACGCGTACACCGCGTTCCTGCAGGCGGACATCGTTCCAGCGAAGCGCGCGACCGAAGGCTTGCAGGCGGCGTTCGACGCGGCCTTCCCGATCGTCTCGCACAACGGCTACGTCGAGATGAAGTACGTCGAGTACAACCTCGCCAAGCCGGCCTTCGACGTGCGCGAATGCCAAACGCGCGGCCTGACCTTCGCCTCGGCCGTGCGCGCCAAGGTGCAGCTGATCATCTACGACCGCGAGTCGTCGACGCCGCAATCGAAGGTGGTCAAGGAAGTCAAGGAGCAGGAGGTCTACATGGGCGAGGTGCCCCTGATGACCGAGAAGGGCTCCTTCATCGTCAACGGCACCGAACGCGTGATCGTCTCGCAGCTGCACCGTTCACCGGGCGTGTTCTTCGAGCACGACAAGGGCAAGACGCACAGTTCGGGCAAGCTGCTGTTCTCCGCGCGCATCATTCCCTACCGCGGCTCCTGGCTGGACTTCGAGTTCGACCCGAAGGACATCCTGTACTTCCGCGTCGACCGCCGCCGCAAGATGCCGGTCACGATCCTGCTCAAGGCCATCGGCCTGAACCCCGAATCGATCCTGGCGAACTTCTTCGTCAACGACAACTTCCGCCTGATGGACAGCGGCGCGCAGATGGAGTTCGTCGCCGAACGCCTGCGCGGCGAAGTCGCGCGCTTCGACATCACCGACAAGACCGGCAAGGTCGTGGTGGCCAAGGACAAGCGCGTCACGGCGCGCCACACGCGTGACATGGAGCAGTCCGGCACCACGCACATCAGCGTGCCCGAGGACTTCCTGATCGGCCGCGTGGTCGCCCGCAACATCGTCGATGCCGACACCGGCGAGATCCTTGCCAAGGCCAACGACGAGCTGACCGAAGCGCTGCTGAAGAAGCTGCGTTCGGCCGGCGTGCAGGACCTGCCCGCGATCTACACCAACGAACTCGACCAGGGCGCCTACATCAGCCAGACCCTGCGCTCGGACGAAACCGCCGACGAGTTCGCCGCGCGCGTGGCCATCTACCGCATGATGCGCCCAGGCGAGCCGCCGACGGAAGACGCCGTGCAGGCCCTGTTCCAGCGCCTGTTCTACAACCCAGACACGTACGACCTGTCGCGCGTGGGCCGCATGAAGTTCAACGCCAAGGTCGGCCGCGACGAATCGACCGGCCCCATGGTGCTGACCAACGAGGACATCCTCGCCGTGGTCAAGATCCTGGTGGACCTGCGCAACGGCCGCGGCGAAGTCGACGACATCGACCACCTGGGCAACCGCCGCGTGCGCTGCGTCGGCGAACTGGCCGAGAACCAGTACCGCGCTGGCCTGGCCCGCATCGAGAAGGCCGTCAAGGAACGCCTGGGCCAGGCTGAGCAAGAGCCGCTGATGCCGCACGACCTGATCAACTCCAAGCCGATCTCCGCGGCGCTCAAGGAGTTCTTCGGTGCCTCGCAGCTGTCGCAGTTCATGGACCAGACCAACCCGCTGTCCGAGATCACGCACAAGCGCCGCGTCTCGGCCCTGGGCCCGGGCGGTCTGACCCGCGAACGCGCTGGCTTCGAAGTGCGCGACGTGCACGTGACCCACTACGGCCGCGTCTGCCCGATCGAAACGCCGGAAGGCCCGAACATCGGCCTGATCAACTCGCTGGCCCTGTATGCCCGCCTGAACGAATACGGCTTCATCGAGACGCCGTACCGCCGCGTGGTCGACAGCAAGGTCACGATGCAGATCGACTACCTGTCGGCCATCGAGGAAGGCAAGTACGTCATCGCCCAGGCCAACGCCGAGCTGAACGCCGAAGGCCAGCTGACCGGTGAACTGGTGTCCGCCCGCGAGAAGGGCGAATCCATCCTGGTCAGCGCCGAGCGCATCCAGTACATGGACGTGTCGCCCGCACAGATCGTCTCCGTGGCGGCCTCGCTCGTGCCCTTCCTGGAGCACGACGATGCGAACCGCGCGCTGATGGGCGCCAACATGCAGCGCCAGGCCGTGCCCGTGCTGCGCCCCGAGAAGCCGTTCGTCGGCACCGGCATCGAGCGCGTCTCCGCGGTCGACTCCGGCACCGTGGTCACGGCCCGCCGTGGCGGCATCGTCGACTACGTGGACGCCACCCGCATCGTGGTGCGCGTGAACGACGCCGAAGCCGTCGCCGGTGAAGTCGGCGTGGACATCTACAACCTGATCAAGTACCAGCGTTCCAACCAGAACACCAACATCCACCAGCGCCCCATCGTCAAACGTGGCGACCTGCTGGCCAAGGGCGACGTGGTGGCCGATGGCGCCTCCACCGACCTGGGTGAACTGGCCCTCGGCCAGAACATGCTGATCGGCTTCATGCCCTGGAACGGCTACAACTTCGAAGACTCGATCCTGATCTCCGAACGCGTGGTCGCCGACGACCGCTACACCTCGATCCACATCGAGGAACTGGTGGTCATGGCCCGCGACACCAAGCTGGGTGCCGAAGAAATCACGCGCGACATCCCGAACCTGGCCGAGCAGCAGCTCAACCGCCTGGACGAGTCCGGCATCATCTACGTGGGTGCCGAAGTCATGCCCGGCGACACGCTGGTCGGCAAGGTCACGCCCAAGGGCGAGACCACGCTGACGCCGGAAGAAAAGCTCTTGCGCGCCATCTTCGGCGAGAAGGCTTCCGACGTGAAGGACACCTCGCTGCGCGTGGACCAGGGCTCGCAAGGCACGGTCATCGACGTGCAGGTGTTCACCCGCGAAGGCATCCAGCGCGACAAGCGTGCCCAGCAGATCATCGACGACGAACTCAAGCGCTTCCGCCTGGACCTGAACGACCAGCTGCGCATCGTCGAGGCCGACGCGTTCGACCGGATCGAGAAGCTGCTGAACGGCCGCGTCGCCAACGGCGGCCCGCAGCGCCTGGCCAAGGGCACGAAGATCGACAAGGCCTACCTGGCCTCGGTCGAGAAGTTCCACTGGTTCGACATCCGCCCGGCGGAAGACGAGGTGGCAGCCCAGCTCGAATCGATCAAGAACTCGATCGAGCAGCAGCGCCACAGCTTCGACCTCGCGTTCGAAGAGAAGCGCAAGAAGCTCACGCAGGGCGACGAGCTGCCCGCGGGCGTGCTCAAGATGGTCAAGGTCTACCTGGCCGTCAAGCGCCGCCTACAACCCGGCGACAAGATGGCCGGCCGCCATGGCAACAAGGGCGTGGTGTCCAAGATCGTCCCGATCGAAGACATGCCCTACATGGCCGACGGCACGCCGTGCGACATCTGCCTGAACCCGCTGGGCGTGCCTTCGCGCATGAACGTGGGCCAGGTGCTGGAAGTGCACCTGGGCTGGGCCGCCAAGGGCATCGGCCAGCGCATCGGCGACATGCTGCAGCGTGAAGCGCGTGCTACCGAGCTGCGCGGCTACCTCGAGTCGGTCTACAACAGCGCCGGCCGCAAGGAAGACCTGGCCGAGCTGGACGACACCCAGGTGCTGGAGATGGCGCAGAACCTGTCGCAGGGCGTGCCCTTCGCGACGCCTGTGTTCGACGGCGCTGCCGAAGAAGACATCCGCGCCATGCTCAAGCTGGGCTACCCCGACGAGGTCGCCGCGGCCAAGGGCCTGACCGACACGCGCACCCAGGCCTACCTGTTCGACGGCCGCACCGGCGAGCGCTTCGAGCGCCCGACCACGGTGGGCTACATGCACTTCTTGAAGCTGCACCACTTGGTGGACGACAAGATGCATGCGCGTTCGACCGGCCCGTACTCGCTGGTCACGCAGCAACCGCTGGGCGGCAAGGCCCAGTTCGGCGGTCAGCGTTTCGGGGAAATGGAAGTGTGGGCGCTGGAAGCCTACGGTGCTTCCTACACCCTGCAGGAAATGCTGACCGTGAAGTCCGACGACGTCGTCGGCCGTACCAAGGTGTACGAGTCCATCGTCAAGGGCGAACACGCCATCGAGGCCGGCATGCCGGAATCGTTCAATGTGCTGGTCAAGGAAATCCGTTCCCTGGGCCTGGACATCGAGCTGGAACGCAGCTAATCAGGGCAAGGCAAAGGAAACAACGCTATGAAGTCACTACTCGACCTGTTCAAGCAGTTCACGCCGGATCAGCATTTCGATGCGATCAAGATCGGCATGGCCTCGCCCGAGAAGATCCGTTCCTGGTCCTTCGGTGAGGTGAAGAAGCCCGAGACCATCAACTACCGCACGTTCAAGCCCGAGCGCGACGGCCTGTTCTGCGCCAAGATCTTCGGCCCCATCAAGGACTACGAGTGCCTGTGCGGCAAGTACAAGCGCCTCAAGCACCGCGGCGTGATCTGCGAGAAGTGCGGCGTCGAAGTCACGCAGACCAAGGTGCGCCGCGAGCGCATGGGCCACATCGACCTGGCCGCGCCCTGCGCGCACATCTGGTTCCTGAAGTCGCTGCCGTCGCGTCTGGGCCTGGTGCTGGACATGACGCTGCGCGACATCGAACGCGTGCTGTACTTCGAAGCGTACGTCGTGACCGACCCCGGCATGACCCCGCTGAAGAAGTACGCGATCATGACCGAGGACGACCATGACGCGAAGCGCAAGGAATACGGCGACGAATTCCAGGCCAAGATGGGTGCCGAAGGCATCAAGGACCTGCTCGAGAGCATCGACATCGACGATGCCATCGAGAAGCTGCGCAACGACCTGACCGGCTCGGAAGTCAAGATCAAGAAGAACGCCAAGCGCCTCAAGCTGCTGGAAGCGTTCAAGAAGTCCGGCATCAAGCCCGAGTGGATGGTGCTGGACGTGCTGCCCGTGCTGCCGCCGGACCTGCGTCCGCTGGTGCCGCTGGACGGCGGCCGCTTCGCGACCTCCGACCTGAACGACCTGTACCGCCGTGTCATCAACCGCAATAGCCGTCTGCGCCGTCTGCTGGAACTGAAGGCGCCGGAAATCATCGCGCGCAACGAAAAGCGCATGCTGCAGGAGGCCGTCGACTCCCTGCTGGACAACGGCCGCCGTGGCAAGGCCATGACGGGCGCCAACAAGCGCGCGCTGAAGTCCCTGGCCGACATGATCAAGGGCAAGAGCGGCCGCTTCCGCCAGAACCTGCTGGGCAAGCGCGTCGACTACTCGGGCCGTTCGGTCATCGTGGTGGGCCCGACGCTCAAGCTGCACCAGTGCGGCCTGCCCAAGCTGATGGCCCTGGAGCTGTTCAAGCCCTTCATCTTCTCGCGCCTGGAAGCCATGGGCATCGCGACCACCATCAAGGCCGCGAAGAAGGAAGTCGAATCCGGCACGCCGGTGGTCTGGGACATCCTGGAAGAGGTCATCAAGGAGCACCCGGTCATGCTGAACCGGGCTCCGACGCTGCACCGCCTGGGCATCCAGGCCTTCGAGCCGATCCTGATCGAAGGCAAGGCCATCCAGCTGCACCCGCTGGTCTGCGCCGCCTTCAACGCCGACTTCGACGGCGACCAGATGGCCGTGCACGTGCCGCTGTCCGTGGAAGCGCAGATGGAAGCCCGCACGCTGATGCTGGCCTCCAACAACATCCTGTTCCCGGCCTCCGGCGAGCCGTCCATCGTGCCGTCGCAGGACGTGGTGCTGGGCCTGTACTACACGACGCGCGAGCGCATCAACGGCAAGGGCGAGGGCCTGATCTTCGCGGACACCGGTGAAGTGCGCCGTGCCTTCGACGCGGGCGAACTCGACCTGAACGCCAAGATCAACGTGCGCCTGACCGAGTACACCAAGGACAAGGCCACGGGCGAGTTCGTGCCGTCCACCAAGCTGTGGGAAACCACGGGCGGCCGCGCGCTGCTGTCGGAGATCCTGCCCAAGGGGCTGCCGTTCTCCAACATGAACAAGGCGCTCAAGAAGAAGGAAATCTCCAAGCTGATCAACGTCAGCTTCCGCAAGTGCGGCCTGAAGGAGACGGTGGTCTTCGCCGACAAGCTGCTGCAGTCCGGCTTCCGCCTGGCGACCAAGGCTGGCATCTCCATCTGCATCGACGACATGCTGGTGCCCAAGGAGAAGACCGGCATCATCGCGCGCGCCCAGAAGGAAGTGAAGGAGATCGAGCAGCAGTACGTCTCCGGTCTCGTGACCGCCGGCGAGCGCTACAACAAGGTGGTGGACATCTGGGGCAAGTCGGGCGACGAAGTGTCCAAGGTGATGATGGCCCAGCTGTCCAAGCAGAAGGTCATCGACCGCAACGGCAAGGAAGTGGACCAGGAGTCCTTCAACTCCATCTACATGATGGCCGACTCGGGTGCCCGCGGTTCCGCCGCGCAGATCCGCCAGGTGGCCGGCATGCGGGGCCTGATGGCCAAGCCGGACGGCTCCATCATCGAGACGCCGATCACGGCGAACTTCCGTGAAGGCCTCAACGTGCTGGAGTACTTCATCTCCACCCACGGTGCGCGCAAGGGCTTGGCCGACACGGCGCTGAAGACGGCGAACTCGGGTTACCTGACGCGCCGCCTGGTCGACGTGACGCAGGACCTGGTCGTGACCGAAGACGACTGCGGCACGCACGACGGCACCGTCATGCGCGCCATCGTCGAGGGCGGTGAAGTCATCGAGTCGCTGCGCGACCGCGTGCTGGGCCGCACCACGGCCGACGAAGTGCTGCACCCCGAGAACCGCTCGGTGCTGCTGCCGGCCGGCGCGATGCTGGAGGAAGACACCATCGACGAGCTGGAAGCAGCCGGCGTCGACGAGGTCAAGGTCCGCACCGCGCTGACCTGCGCCACGCGCTTCGGCATCTGCGCCAAGTGCTATGGCCGCGACCTGGGCCGTGGTGGCCTGATCAACATGGGCGAGGCGGTCGGCGTGATCGCGGCCCAGTCCATCGGCGAACCCGGCACGCAGCTGACGATGCGGACCTTCCACATCGGCGGTGCGGCCTCGCGTGCGGCGATCGCCTCCAGCGTGGAAGCCAAGTCCAGCGGCAGCGTGGGCTTCAACGCGACGATGCGCTACGTGACCAACAGCAAGGGCGAGCTGGTCGTGATCGCGCGTTCGGGCGAGATCATCATCTCCGAGCACGGCCGCGAGCGCGAGCGCCACAAGGTGCCCTACGGTGCGACGCTGGCGGTCAAGGCCGACCAGAGCATCAAGGCCGGCACCGTGCTGGCCAACTGGGATCCGCTGACGCGCCCCATCATCACCGAGTTCGCGGGCCGTTCGAAGTTCGAGAACGTGGAAGAGGGCCTCACGGTCGCTCGCCAGGTCGACGAGGTGACGGGCCTGTCCACGCTGGTGGTCATCGACCCCAAGCGCCGCGGCGCGGTCAAGGTCGTGCGTCCGCAGATCAAGCTCGTCGATGCCACCGGCAACGAGGTCAAGATCCCCGGTACCGACCACTCGGTGACGATCGGCTTCCCGATCGGCGCCCTGATCCAGGTGCGTGACGGCGAGGAAGTGGGCCCCGGCGAGGTGCTGGCCCGCATCCCGGTCGAAGGCCAGAAGACGCGCGACATCACCGGCGGTCTGCCGCGGGTGGCCGAGCTGTTCGAAGCCCGCACGCCCAAGGACAAGGGCTTGCTCGCAGAGCAGACCGGTACCGTGTCGTTCGGCAAGGAGACCAAGGGCAAGATCCGCCTGCAGATCACCGACCCGGAAGGCAAGGTCTGGGAAGAGCTCGTGCCCAAGGAAAAGAACATCGTGGTGCACGAAGGCCAGGTGGTCAACAAGGGCGAGTCCATCGTCGACGGTCCGGCCGACCCGCAGGACATCCTGCGCCTGCTGGGTGTCGAGGAACTGGCGCGCTACATCGTCGACGAGGTGCAGGACGTCTACCGCCTGCAGGGCGTGAAGATCAACGACAAGCACATCGAGGTGATCGTTCGCCAGATGCTGCGCCGTGTCGTGGTCGACAACGTGGGCGAGTCCGGCTACATCGCGGGTGAGCAGGTCGAGCGTTCGGAGATCCTGAACACCTCCGAGGCGCTGCAGCGCGACGGCAAGATCCCGCCGACCTACACCAACCTGCTGCTGGGCATCACCAAGGCGTCGCTGTCGACCGACTCGTTCATCTCCGCGGCGTCCTTCCAGGAAACCACGCGCGTGCTGACCGAAGCGGCCATCATGGGCAAGCGCGACGAGCTGCGTGGCCTGAAGGAAAACGTCATCGTCGGCCGCCTGATTCCCGCGGGCACCGGCATGGCTTACCACCAGGCACGCAAGGCCAAGGACCTGATGGACGACGCCGAGCGCCGCGCCATCGCCGAAGCCGAAGCCGCCGAACTGGCTGGCCAGGAAGCCACGGCCGACGCCGCGGGCGAGGCCCCGGCCGGCGAGTAAGCCGGCCCGATGGAGTCCTCCGGCCGATGAGGCCGTACAGCGCTCCGTGCCGGCGTCCAGCCGGCCCGACCCCGGGGTCCCTATCATGGCCCCGGGGTTTTTTTATGGTGGGTATTGGACCGATGGAGAAGCAGACGTGATGCATGCCGCCTGGAGCACCTGGCTGGTCTGGGGCGGCGTGGCCGCCGTGCTGCTGTTCTGGGGCGTGGGCGCCTACAACCGCCTGGTGCGGCTGCGCACCAAGGTGTGGTCCATCTTCGCCAGCCTGGTTGCCCAGCTGGAGCGCTACGCCGCCTGGGTGGCCGAGCATGCGCCCGAGCCGCCACCGGGCAATGGCCCGCCGCGTGCCGGCGACGCCTGGAGCAACCTGCGCGCGGCCAGCGCGCAGTTCTCGGCGTCCCTGGCCGCCGTGCGCGGCAAGCCGTCCGACACGCCGGCCATGGCCGGCCTCGTCGCGGCACGCGCCGTGCTGGCCATGGCCTGGCAGTACCTGGACGACGAGACCCTGGCGCGCGCGCGCAGTGGCCAGCCCGTGGCCACCCTGCGCTCGGAATGGGAGGCCGTGAACACCCAGGCCCAGGGCGCCGAGCGGGCGTATGTGGCGGCGGTGGAGGTCTACAACCGCGCGGTGCGGCAATTCCCGGCGGTGCTGCTGGCCTGGCTGTTCGGCTTCAAGCGCGCACGTGTGCTGTAGCCGGCGCGGTTAAGCATATGCAGACAATGTCTGTGGGGCCTGCATGCCGTCGTGGATACTGGCGGCCCCCTGAAACAGGCAACCCCCAGGAGAACCTGCCCATGCGATGGAACATGATGCTGGCCGCGGTGGCCAGCCTGGCTGCGACGGCGATGCCCGCCGCCGCACAGGACCAGGACGCCCTGTACGTCCGCAGCCTGGCGGCCACCTGCGCCAACTGCCACGGCACGCAGGGCCGGGCGCAGCCGGGTTCCAGCGTGGTGTCCCTGGCCGGCATGCCGGCCGAGCACCTGACGGCGCAGATGGCCGCGTTCAAGGCCGGCACGCGCAGCGCGACCATCATGCACCAGCTGGCCAAGGGCTACAGCGACGCGCAGATCGCGCAGATCGCCCGCTACTTCGCGGCCCAGGCCAAGTAAGGAGTGCCCGCCATGCAACGACGTTCCTTCCTGCATTCGTCCGCCGGCCTGGCGCTGCTGGGCCTGGCCGGTTGCGCCAGCACTGGCTCCATTCCGTCCAGGGCCCAGGTGGTGGTGATCGGCGGCGGCTACGGCGGGGCCACCGCGGCCAAGTACGTGCGCCTGCTGTCCGACTACAAGATCGACGTGGTGCTCATCGAGCCGAGCGAGGCCTTCGTCTCCTGCCCGATCTCTAACCTCGTCATCGGCGGCAGCCGCCAGATCGCCGAGGTCACCTCGCCCTACACCGAGCTCACGCGGCGCCATGGCGTGGTCCGCGTGCGCGACAGCGCCACCGCCATCGACACCACGGCGCGCACCGTCAAGCTGGCCGGTGGCGCCACGGTGGCCTACGACAAGCTGGTGGTCTCGCCCGGCGTGGAGCTGCAGTTCGGCAGCATCGAGGGCCTGCAGGCCGCACATGCGTCCGGCCAGGTGCTGCAGGCCTGGAAGGCCGGCCCGGAGACCGTGGCGCTGCGGCGCCAGCTCGAGGCCATGCCCGACGGCGGCGTCTACGCCATCACCATCCCCGAGGCGCCTTACCGCTGCCCGCCCGGGCCGTACGAGCGGGCC
The DNA here is from genome assembly GCF_001422445.1 of Pseudorhodoferax sp. Leaf274. Taxonomy (GTDB): domain Bacteria; phylum Pseudomonadota; class Gammaproteobacteria; order Burkholderiales; family Burkholderiaceae_C; genus Pseudorhodoferax. The sequence continues at coordinate 225,129 of NZ_LMNA01000004.1, read as the reverse complement.
AGCCAGGTGGCCTGGTACTTCAAGAACTTCAAGCCGCGCAGCAAGGTGCTGATCCTGGACGCGAACCCGGACGTCACCTCCAAGGGCCCGCTGTTCAAGAAGGTCTGGGCCGAGCAATACCCGGGGCTGGTCGAGTACCGGGGCCAGCACAAGACCGTGGCGGTCGACGGCAAGGCCGGCCTGGTCAAGTTCGAGGTGCACGAGGATGTCAAGGCCCAGGTCATCAACGCCCTGCCGTCCATGCGCGCGGGCGCCATCGCGGTGCAGGCCGGCCTCAACAACATGGCCAACAACCGCTGGTGCGGCGTGAACTACCAGAGCTTCGAATCGACCGCCGCGCGCGACGTGTTCGTGATCGGCGACTCCATCCAGATCGCGCCGGCCATGCCCAAGAGCGGCCACATGGCCAACAGCCATGGCAAGGTGGCTGCCGCGGCCATCGTCGCGCAGCTGTCCGGCTGGGACGTGAACCCCGCGCCCATGCTGACCAACACCTGCTACAGCTTCGTCGACGACCGCAACGTGGTCCACGTGGCCAGCGTGCATGCCTACGACCAGGCCGACAAGACCTTCAAGACCGTGGCCGGCTCCGGTGGCGTCAGCAGCGGCCCGACCGAGCTCGAAGGCGTCTACGCGATGAACTGGGCGCAGAACATCTGGGCCGACGTGCTGGGATGAGCGTTTGAACACGACGCAGGCCCCGCCGCTGTGGCGGCAGTTGCAGGCTGCCGCCGGCGCGCTGCAGGCCGTGCGCGCCGGCCAGAGTGCGACCACGGCCCTGGCGGCGGTCGCACAGCCCTTGCGGCCGGCCGCCCAGGCGTTGCTGTTCCATGGCTTGCGCCAGCTCGGGCGGGCCGAGGCCCTGCGCAGCCTGCTGGCCAAGCGCCCGCCGGCTCCGGCCGTGGATGCGCTGCTGTGCCTGGCGCTGGCGCTGGTGTGGGACGAGGCGAACGCGCCGTACACGCCGTTCACGCTCGTCGACCAGGCCGTGGAAGCGGCGCGGCGCGGCGGCGCGCGCGCGCAGTCCGGCTTTTTGAACGCCTGCCTGCGCCGTTTCCTGCGCGAGCGCGACGCGCTGGTCGCGGCCAGCGCGCGCGACCCGGTGGCGCAGTGGAACCACCCGCGCTGGTGGATCGCCCGGCTGCAGCGCGACTGGCCCGACGACTGGCAGGCGCTGCTGCAGGCCGCCGACCACGCCGCGCCGCTGACGCTGCGCGTGAACCGGCGCCGCAGCACGGTGGCCGCGCTGCGGGCGCGCTTCGAGGCGCAGGGCATCGCGGCCGGGCCCATCGGCCTGGACGGCCTGCTGCTGCCGCGCGCGCGGCCGGTGCCCGATCTGCCCGGCTACGCCGAAGGCGCCTGGTCGGTGCAGGACGCTGCGGCCCAACTGGCCGCGCCGCTGCTGCTGGACGGCCTGGCCCGGCCGGCGGGCCGCCCGCTGCGCCTGCTCGACGCCTGTGCCGCGCCCGGCGGCAAGACCGCCCACCTGCTGGAGTGCGCCGACGCCGAACTCACCGCGCTGGACGTGGACCCGGCCCGCTGCACCCGCATCCACGAGAACCTGGCGCGCCTGGGCCTGGCGGCGGACGTGCGCGCCGCGGACGCCGCCGATGTCGCCGCCTGGTGGGACGGGCGGCCCTTCGACGCCATCCTGCTGGACGCACCCTGCAGCGCATCGGGCATCGTGCGGCGCCACCCCGACGTGCGCTGGCTGCGCCGCGAGAGCGACATCGCCCAGCTCGTGGTCCAGCAGGACCGGTTGCTGCGGGCGCTCTGGCCGCTCGTGGCCCCGGGGGGCCGGCTGCTGTTCGCCACCTGTTCGGTGTTTCCGGCCGAAGGGCGCGAGCGCGTCGAAACGTTTCTTGCGCACCACAGTGAGGCGCGATTGCTGCCAGCGCCCGGCCATTTAATCCCCCGCAGCGCCGCGACCATGCCGGCCGTCCCGGACAATCGTCCGCGTGACAACGACGGTTTTTTTTACAGTTTGCTGGAGAAAGGCCCGCGCTAGCTTCTGGCTGGCGCTGCTGCTGCTGACCTGCGCCTGGGTGCAGGCCGATGCGCCGGCAGCGGGTTCGGCGGCGATCACCCAGCTCATGGTGCAGCGCGTGGATGGCGAGCTGGAACTGACCGCCGAGGTGCAGTTCGAGTTGTCCTCCCAGGTCGAGGACGCGCTGCACAAGGGCATTCCCATGTTCTTCGTGGCCGAGGCGGAGATCGTGCGCGAGCGCTGGTACTGGACCGACAAGACGGTGGCCAGCGCCACCCGCCACATGCGCCTGGCCTACCAGCCGCTCACGCGGCGCTGGCGCCTGAACGTGGGGCCCCGGCCCATCGAGACCTCGGGCCTGGGCGTCACGCTGGCACAGACCTTCGACTCGCTGCCCGAGGCGCTGGCCAGTGTGCAGCGCTTCGGCCGCTGGCAGGTCGCGCGCGCCGCCGACATTCCCACCGACACCCCGCACCTGCTGCGCTTTCGCTTCGGGCTGGATGTGTCGCAACTGCCGCGGCCATTCCAGATCGGCGCGGTCGGCCAGTCCGAATGGAGCATCGCGGCCAGCGCCAGCGTCAAGCTGCCGGCGGAAGGCGCCCGGTGAGCGCCGAGGCGTCGCAGGCCTCCGGCGGCCTGGACCCGCGCCGGGCCCGCGCCATGCGCTGGGCCGTGGGCATCGGCGCCGCCGTGATCCTGGGCCTGGGCCTGGTGCTGCTGTTCCTGCTGACCCAGGCCACCAACAACCGCGAGCTGTACGAACGCAACTACGCCCGCCTGTTCGTGCTCAACGTGGTGGTCGCCAGCGTGCTGGGCACCGTGATCTTCTGGGCCATGGTGCGGCTGGCCGTGCGCGTGCGGCGCGGGCGTTTCGGCAGCCGGCTGCTGGTCAAGCTGGCCGCCATCTTCGCCGTGGTCGGCCTGGTGCCGGGGCTGGTGATCTATGTCGTGTCCTACCAGTTCGTGTCGCGCTCCATCGAGAGCTGGTTCGACGTGAAGGTGGAGGGCGCGCTGGACGCTGGCGTGAACCTGGGCCGCACCACGCTGGAGGTGCTGGCCAACGACCTGGGCAACAAGACCCGCATCGCCAGCGGCCAGCTGGCCGAGGTGCCGGACGCCGCCGCCGGGCTGGCGCTGGAGCGCATCCGCGACCAGCTGGCGGCCAGCGACGTGGTGCTGTGGAGCGCCTCTGGCCAGTTGATCGCCAGTGCCGGCCAATCCAGTGTGCTGCTGACGCCCGAGCGCGTCACGGCCCAGCAGCTGCGCAGCGCGCGCAACCAGCGCGTGGTCGCAATGGTCGAAGGGCTGGACGACCCGGTGCCCGGCATCGCCGCGCAAGGCCGCGTCAAGGCCCTGGCGCTGGTGCCCAGTGCCAGCGTCGGGCTGCTGGCCGAGCCGCGCTTCCTGCAGGCCAGCCAGCGCCTGCCCCAGGTGCTGGTGGACAACGCGCTGGCCGTGCAGGAAGCCAACCGCGAATACCAGGAGCGCGCGCTGGCGCGCACCGGCCTGCAGCGCATGTACATCGGCACGCTGACGCTGAGCCTGTTCCTGGCCGTCTTCGGCGCCGTGCTGCTCGCGGTGCTGCTGGGCAACCAGCTGGCCCGCCCGCTGCTGCTGCTGGCCCATGGCGTGCGCCAGGTGGCCTCCGGCGACCTCACGCCCAAGGCCGTGCTGCAAAGCCGCGACGAGCTGGCCGGACTGACGCGCTCGTTCGCCGACATGACGCAGCAGTTGTCCGACGCACGCCAGGCCGCCGACCACAGCATGGAGCAGCTCGACCACGCCCGGGCCAACCTGCAGACCATCCTGGACAACCTGACCTCGGGCGTCATCGTGCTCGACGCGCATGGCCGCGTGCTGTCGTCCAACCCCGGCGCCACGCGCATCCTGCGCGCGCCGCTGGCCGCCTTCGAAGGCCAGCCGCTGGCCGCGGTGGGCGGCCTGGACGTCCTGGCGCACAGCGTGAAGACCCAGTTCGAGCGGCTCGACGAAGGACGCGACCACCATGGGCTGGACCACTGGCAGCAGCCCTTCGAACTGCATGCCGCGCAGTCGGCGTTCTCGCAGGATGCGGTGGTGTTGCTGGCGCGGGGCGCGCAGCTGCCCGACCAGACGCGGCTGCTCGTGTTCGACGACATCTCCGAGATCGTCTCGGCCCAGCGCGCCCAGGCCTGGGGCGAGGTGGCGCGCCGGCTGGCGCACGAGATCAAGAACCCGCTGACGCCGATCCAGCTCTCGGCCGAGCGGCTGCAGATGAAGCTCGAACCCAAGCTGGACGGCGAGGCCGAGCGCGCGCTGCTGGCCAAGTCCGTGCGCACCATCGTCGAGCAGGTCGACGCCATGAAGCGGCTGGTCAACGAGTTCCGCGACTATGCGCGGCTGCCCGCGGCCGAACTCAAGCCGCTGGACCTCAACGCGCTCGTGCACAACGTCATGCAGCTGTACCCGCAGGAGGGCGCGGCCGTTCCCGTGCTGCTGGACCTCGACGCGCGCTGCCCGCCCATCCGCGGCGATGCCGAGCAACTGCGCCAGGTCATCCACAACCTGCTGCAGAACGCGCAGGACGCCACCGAGGCCTGCGGTCGCACGGCCACGCTGGAAGACGGCGGCGCCGTGCGCCTGCGCACGCAGTGGCTCGAGCAGGCGCAGCGCGTACGCCTGTCCGTGCGCGACCAGGGCACCGGCTTTCCCGAAGCGATGCTCAAGCGCGCGTTCGAACCCTATGTCACGACCAAGCCGCGCGGCACCGGACTGGGGCTCGCGGTCGTCAAGAAGATCGCCGACGAACACCGTGCGCGCATCGACCTTGCAAACCGCGTGGTCGATGGTGCCGTGATCGGTGCGCAAGTGTCGTTATCATTCGCCGTCGATGGCGCGGCCTAGCTGCCCCTTGACGGCAAACGGCAACTGCGCTTCATCCCAAAAAATGGCAAACATACTGGTGGTCGACGACGAACTGGGGATTCGGGACCTGCTGTCCGAAATCCTCAACGACGAAGGCCACAACATCGAGCTGGCCGAGAACGCGGCCCAGGCCCGCGCCGCTCGCGCACGTGCACGCCCCGACCTGGTGCTGCTGGACATCTGGATGCCCGACACCGATGGTGTCTCGCTGCTCAAGGAGTGGTCCAGCGCCGGCACACTGACGATGCCGGTCATCATGATGAGTGGCCACGCCACCATCGATACCGCGGTCGAGGCCACCAAGATCGGCGCGCACTCCTTCCTGGAAAAGCCGATCACGCTGCAAAAGCTGCTCAAGGCCGTGGAGCAGGCGCTGGCCCGCAACGCCTTGCGCAAGCCGGCACTGGCGGGCGCCGTCCTCGGCGTGGCCGAGGCCAAGGTCGAGTCCGCCGATGCAGCACCCATGGCGGGCGCGCTGGGTGCTGCCCCCGTGGCGCCCGTGGTCGATACCGGCCCGCAGGCACGCCAGAGTTTCGAGCTCGACAAGCCGTTGCGCGAGGCGCGCGACGGCTTCGAGAAGGCCTACTTCGAGTTCCACCTCGCGCAAGAGGGGGGCTCGATGACGCGCGTCGCCGAAAAGACCGGCCTGGAGCGCACGCACCTGTACCGCAAGCTCAAACAACTGGGTGTCGATCTTTCTCGCGGCAAACGCGCCGCGATTTGATATATACTCGTGGGCTTCCCGGCCCGGTAGCTCAGTTGGTAGAGCAGCGGATTGAAAATCCGCGTGTCGTTGGTTCGATTCCGACCCAGGCCACCAGTTAAGTCAGCAAAAAGCCCACCCTGATCGGTGGGCTTTTTGCTTTGTGGCGGTGCGTGTCGCACTGCCAACGGCGGCCCACCCTGGGCACGACTGCGCCGGCTTGCGCACGCCGTCCGGTGGAGGTGAAAACACCGCAGTGATGCGGCATGGCCCCTCGCGCAGGCCCGCCAGCGTCACCCAAGCGCCCGGTGCACCCAGGCAGTCCGGTGTCGTGCAAACTCGCCTCGATGAGCTTTTCCCCAGCCGACATCGCGTACTTCATCGAAGTGGCCCGCCAGGGGCACGTGGGGCGCGCGGCCGAGGCCGTCGGTGTGACGCAGCCCGCTGTCTCGAAAGCGATCCGGCGCCTGGAGGCAACCGTCGGCGTGCACCTGCTGGAGCGCGGCGCGCACGGAGCGCGCCTCACCGCGGCCGGCCAGCTCTTCCTGGAGGCAGCCCGTCGCTTCGACACCGGCCACGCCGAGCTGGTGCGCTCTGCTGCCGACCTGCAGGCGCAGCACTCAGGGCTGCTGCGCGTCGGCCTGACGAACGCGGCCAGCGACGGCCCCGTCGTGCGGGTGCTCGCGGAGATGGTGCGGCACCGGCCGGGCTTGCGCCTGACGGTGGTCATCGGCAAGTCCGATGCGCTCAACGACGCGGTGGCGAAGGCCGAGCTGGACGTGGCCGTCGTGCCGTCCTATCCGGGCATCTCCTTCAGCTGCGACCAGCGCGCCCTGACCGACGAGGTGGTGCGCGTCGCGGCGCGTGCCGACCACCCGCTCGCACGGCATGCCGCGCTGACGCTGGCGCACCTGGCCGACTGCGCCTGGGTCATGCCGAGCCGCCAGAGCGCCGCGCGCCGCCTGGTCACGCAGGTCTTCGAGCAGGCCCGCGTGCCGGAGCCGCGCGTCACGCTGGAGGTCGACTACATGTCCGATGCCGCATTGGGGCTGATGGCCAGCACCGATCTGCTGGGCCTGGTGCCCGCTTCGGTGCTGCGCACCTGGCACGGCCGTGTCGAGGCGCTGGCCTTGCCGGCGCTCGAGTTCCGCCGCACCCTGGTGCTGCTGACCCGGCCGGGGGCCGCGTGGTCGCCGTTGATGGCCACGTTCCGCGATCAACTCGTCGGCGACCGCGTGCAGGCCTCCGCAACGGCCGCTCGCCAACCACCGCGCTGACCACCGCGCTCCACGACACCTTGCACGGCGTGTCCATTCCCAAGTGTTATCGGACTTTCCATCGTCGGGAATGAAGCCTGGCACCGGTCTGGCTAGATTGCAGCGACCTACTGCTTCAGCGAGACCCGACCGTGAATCCACCCAACATCGTCCTCATCGTCGCCGACAACCTCGGCTGGGGTGAACTGGGCTGCTACGGTGGCGGCGCGCTGCGTGGCGCCCCCACGCCGCGCATCGACGCCCTGGCGCGCCAGGGCCTGCTGCTGCAGAACTTCAACGTCGAGAGCGACTGCGTGCCGACCCGGTCCGCGCTGATGAGCGGGCGGCATCCCATCCGCACCGGCTGCCTGCAGTCCGTGCCGCCTGGACTGCCGCAGGGCCTCACGCGGTGGGAGGTCACGCTGGCCGAACTGCTGTCGGCGCAGGGCTATGCCACGGCGCACTTCGGCAAATGGCACCTGGGCGATATCGAGGGGCGCTACCCGTCGGACCGTGGCTTCGACGAGTGGTACGGCATCCCGCGCACCACGGACGAAAGCCAGTTCACCTCGACCATCGGCTTCGACCCCTCGGTTGCCGACATCCCGCACATCATGCGCGGCCGCCGCGGCGAGCCGTCGGAGACCGTGAAGGTCTACGACCTCGACAGCCGCCGCGGCATCGATGCCGATCTGGTCGCGCACGCGCAGGCCTTCATGCAGCGCCACCATGCGGCGCGCAAGCCCTTCTTCCTGTACCTGCCGCTGGTGCACCTGCACTTTCCGACGCTGCCGCATCCCGACTTCGCAGGGCGCACCGGCGCGGGCGACTTCGCCGATGCGATGGTCGAGATGGACCACCGGGTCGGCCAGGTCGTCGACGAGGTCGACCGGCTCGGCATCGCCGGCGACACGCTCTTCATCTTCTGCAGCGACAACGGCCCGGAGTTCCGCGCCCCGTACCGTGGCACCGCCGGCCCGTGGCGCGGCACCTACCACACGGCGATGGAGGGCTCTCTGCGCGTGCCCTTCATTGCGCGCTGGCCCGGCCGGATCGAAGCGGGCCGCACGAGCAACGAGCTGGTGCACGTGACCGACCTCTTCACCACGCTGGCGGCGCTCGCCGGTGCACCGCTGCCGGCCGACCGTCCCATCGACGGCGTGGACCAGCGCGACTTTCTCTTCGGACATCAGCAGAAGTCGGCACGCGAGGGCTTTCTTTTCTACATCAAGAACGACTTGCGCGCGGTGAAGTGGCGCGACTGGAAGCTGCACTTCTACTGGGAGCCGGAGGTGAACGAGGGCAAGGGCAAGCTCGAGTCGCCCTACCTCTTCAACCTCACGCGTGACCCCAAGGAAGAGACCGACGTGCTGGTCTTCAACACCTGGGTGCTCGGCCCCGTCCTGCGCATGGTGCAGGCCTTCAACCAGAGCTGCCAGCAGTTTCCGAACACGCCGCCGGGCAAGCCGGACTGAGCGCCAGCGTCCAACCATCCATCGTCGTCAGGAGTCTCGATGCCCACACCCTTCCTTCACCGTCGCGCACTGCTGGCCGCGGCCTCCGCGCTGTGCCTGCCGGCCGCCGTGCTCGCCGCTGGCGATCCCGGCGCCTGGCCCAACGCGAAGCCCATCACCTGGATCGTCGGCTTTCCGCCCGGCGGTACCGTCGACGTCCTCACGCGCGTCGCCGCGCGCAAGCTCGGCGAGAAGACCGGCCAACCGGTCGTGGTGGAGAACCGGCCCGGCGCCTCGGGCGCCATCGCGCTGCAGGCTGCGGCCAAGGCCGCGCCGGACGGCTACACCCTCGTCACCGTGCCCGGCCCCGTGCTCTACGCCACACAGCCGCCCGAAGTCGGCAACGAACTGGTGGCGGTCGGCATGCTGGCGCAGGGGCCGATGGTGCTGGTGAGCGGCCTGCCGAACGCGCCCGCGCAGATGTCCGACCTCATCCACGCGATCAAGAAGGACCCGGCCGCCTGGAGCTATGCGAGCTCCGGCAGCGGCACGTCGCAGCACCTGGCCGGCGAACTCTTCAACGTGCGTGCGGGAACCGCCATGGCGCATGTCCCGTACAAGGGCGGCGGCCAGGCGGTGGTCGACGTGGTCGCCGCGCACATCCCGCTCGGCATGCTCGGCGTGACGCCGGTGCTGCAGCAGATCAGGTCCGGCAAGCTCAAGGCCTACGCGGTCACGACCAGCTACCGCATCGAGAGCCTGCCCGACGTGCCCACGATGCAGGAGGCCGGGCTGAAGAACTACGAGGCCGCGCAGTGGTACGCCGTCGCGGCGCCGAGGGGCGTGCCGGCGGCGGCGGTCCAGCAGCTCAACGCGTGGGTCAACGAGATCGCCGCGTCCGCGGACCTTCAGCCCGCGCTCGTGGCCAGCGGCTCCGTCGCCGGCAAGGGCAGCGCCAGGGACGCGCAGCAGTTCATCGCGTCCGACAACCGCAAGTGGAAGGAGCTCGCGGAGTCCTCGAAGCTCGACATCCGCTGAGGCTCTCAATGCAACAGCAGCGGCACGCCATCGATCTCAGCCGCTGCTGAACCGCACTTAGGCCGCCGCCGGCGCCCCGGCACGCCGGCCATGGTCGGTGCGCACAGCGCCGCGCGCACGTGCATCAACGCGCCCACCGCTTCTCGAAGTCCCAGACCTCCTGGAACCCGATCAGCCGGCAGAAATCGGTGAAGTCGAACATCGGCAGCGCGGGGCTCTGGCTGATGCCCGTCTGCTTGAGCTGGCGCAGGGCCTGCTCCATCGCGGCGGCCGCCACCAGGCTGGTCATCGACGGGTAGATGGCGAACGCGTAGCCCAGCGCCTCGAGCCGCTCCGCCGGCACGATGGGCGTCTTGCCGCCGTCGGCCATGTTGGCCACCATGGGTTTGTCGAACGCGGCGCAGGCCTCGCGCATCTCGTCCTCGGACTGCGGGGCCTCGAAGAACAGCACGTCGGCGCCGGCCTTGTCGTAGGCCTCCAGCCGGCGCAGCGCGGCGTCCACGCCCTCGGCCGCCCGCGCGTCGGTGCGCGCGATGATGAGGAAGTTCTCCCGGTCCTCGCGCGTCGCGGCGGCCACGCGGATCTTCTCCACCATGTCCTCCACCGGCACGCAACGCTTGAACGGCGTGTGGCCGCACTTCTTGGGAAATTCCTGGTCCTCGATCTGGATCGCGGTAACACCCGCGCGCTCGTAGCCCTTCACCGTGTGCGCCACGTTCAGCAGGCCGCCGTAACCGGTGTCGGCATCGGCGATCACGGCGGCGTCGCTGGTCTGCACCAGCGTGGCCATGCGGTCCAGCATCTGGGTGTAGCCGGCGATGCCCGCGTCCGGCAGGCCCAGGCTGGAGGCGGTCAGCCAGTAGCCCGTGCCGTACACGATGGGGAAGCCGACCTTGTTGGCCACCGCGGTGGCGATCATGTCTTGCATGCCGGGGACGACGAAGAAGTCGCCCCGGTCCAGCATTTGACGGAGGATGGGGTTGGCCATGGTGCCCTGTTGCAGTCAGAAGTGGTGGGAGAAGTGGAGGGAGAAGTGGACGCGGTCAGTCCGCGGCGGCGTCGGCATACAGCCAGGGCTGGCGCAGGCGTTGCTGCACCTCGAACTCGGCAATGCGCGCGCCGGCGTCCTGCTGGATGCGTGCGATCTCGTCCAGCCCCTGCAGCAGCGATTGGCGGGACCGTTCGGGGATCGAGAACGCGACCGCGCCGCCATCGGGCAGCGTGACCGTGCAGGCCGTGAGGTCCACCGTCAGCACCTCGCCCGCCTCGGCGGCGGCCAGCACGCGCGCATGCTCGGCACCGGCAAGGCGGATCGGCAGCAGGCCGTTGTGCAGGCAGTTGGCGTGGAAGATCTCGCCGAAGCCGGGCGCGATGATGCAGCGCAGGCCCAGGTCGGCCAGTGCCCACGGCGCCTGTTCGCGGCTGGAGCCGCAGCCGAAGTTCGGCCCCGCCACCAGGATCGCGGCGCCGCGCCAGCGGGGCCGGTGCAGCACGAAGTCGGGCCGCTCGCGGCCTTGTTCGTCGAAACGCTTCTCGTAGAAGGCGTACGGGCCCAGGCCCGCCTTCTGCGTCAGCACCAGGAAGCGGCCGGGAAAGATGATGTCGGTGTCGATGTCGGCATCGGGCATCGGCGCGGCGACCGATTGCAGGCGGGTGAAGGGGGTCATCGGCAGGCGCTCCTCAGCAAGCTGGCAGCAGGCGCGGGTCGGCCAGGTGGCCGGCGATGGCGCTGGCCGCCGCCATGGCGGGGCTCATCAGGTGGGTGCGGGCGCCTACGCCCTGGCGGCCCTCGAAGTTGCGGTTGCTGGTGCTGGCGCAGCGCTCGCCGGGCAGCAGGCGGTCGTCGTTCATCGCCACGCACAGCGAGCAGGCGGGCGCGCGCCACTCGAAGCCGGCGGCCGTGAACAGCCGGTCCAGCCCCTCGGCCTCGGCCTGGCGCGCCACCTGGGCCGAGCCCGGCACCACGAGGGCCTTCACGTGTGCAGCCTTGCTGCGGCCCTGCAGCTGTGCGGCCGCGTCACGCAGGTCCTCGATGCGGCTGTTCGTGCACGAGCCGATGAACACATGGTCGATCGGCACGTCCTGCAGCGCCGTGCCTGCGGCCAGGCCCATGTACTCCAGCGCCCGCGCGATCTTGCGTGCCTGCGGCGCGCTGGCCGCCGCCGCCGGGTCGGGCACGCGGCCGTCGATCGGCAGCACCTGGTCAGGGCTGGTGCCCCAGGTCACCTGTGGCGCCAGCGTGGACGCGTCGATGTCGAGCGTCCGGTCGAACACCGCGTCCGCGTCGCTGTGCAGGGTGCGCCAGTGGTCCAGCGCGCGCTCCCACAGGTTGCCGCGCGGCGCCATGGGCCGGCCTTCCAGCCAGGCATAGGTGCAGTCGTCGGGGGCCACCAGGCCGCTGCGCGCGCCGGCCTCGATGGCCATGTTGCAGACCGTCATGCGCTCGGCCATCGACATGCGCGCGATGGTGTCGCCGCAGAACTCCAGCGTGTGGCCCACGGCGCCCGATGCGCCGAGCCGGCCGATGGCGGCCAGCACCACGTCCTTGGCCTTGACGCCGGGCGGCAGCAGGCCCTGCACCCGCACGCGCAGGTTGCGCGCGCGGCGCTGGCGCAGCGTCTGCGTGGCCAGCACGCATTCGACCTCGCTGGCGCCGATGCCGAAGGCCAGCGCGCCGAACGCGCCGTGGGTGGAGGTGTGCGAATCGCCACAGACCAGCGTGATGCCCGGCAGCGTGAAGCCCTGCTCGGGGCCGATCACATGCACGATGCCGTGGCGCCGGTCGCTGAGCGGGATGTAGCGCAGGCCCGTGTCCGTGGTGTTGCGCTCGAGCAGCGCCACCTGCGCGCGCGCCAGCGGGTCGGCAATGGGCCGGTCGCGGTGGCGCGTGGGCACGGCGTGGTCGGCCACGGCCAGCTGGGTCTCGGCGCGGTGCACGGGCAGGCCGCGCGCCCGCAGGCCTTCGAATCCCTGCGGGCTGCTGACCTCGTGCAGCATCTGGCGGTCGATGTAGAGCAGCGCGGTGGTGTCGCCGTTCTCGTCGCGCTCCTCGCTGACCACGTGCGCGGTCCAGAGCTTGTCGTAGAGGGTCTGGTTCATGGAAAGGAAGTGGCGGCTTCTGGGCATGGGGCCGCAGTGTGCAAGCCGCCCGCCGGCGCAGCCGCATGCGGTGCCGGCTCTGTTCGCCAGATGGGCACGCGCGCAGGCCGCGCTGCCGGCGTGACGCGCCGCCACCTAAATTGCGGCCATGCCTGCGGCGCGCCGCGCCGCTGTTGTCCACCGCCCCACCACTGCCAGGCCTGCCATGACGATCTCCCTCGACGACGACTACCAACGCGCGGGCTTCGGCGGCCGCCTGCCGTTCGGGCAGCGGCCCGCGCTGCTGGTCGTCGACGTGGTGCAGGCTTACGTGCAGCCCGACAGTCCGCTGTATGCCCAGGGCTTCGTCGATGCTCTGGCGCCCAACGTGCGGCTGATCGCAGCCGCGCGCGCCGCCGGCGTGCCGGTGGTCTTCACCAACGTGGTCTATGGCGCCGAGGGGCGCGACGGCGGCCTGTTCTACCGCAAGGTGCCGGCGCTGCGCTGCTTCCTCAAAGGCTCGTCGCTCGGGGCGTTCCCGGCCGGCGTCGAACCACGCGACGGCGAGGTGGTGGTCAGCAAGCAGTACGCCTCGTCGTTCTGCGGCACCTCGCTGGCGGCCACGCTCGTGGCCATGGGCATCGACACGCTGCTGGTCACCGGCTACTCCACCTCGGGCTGCGTGCGCGCCACAGCGCTCGACGCACTGCAGCACGGCTTCGCGCCTTTCGTGGTGCGCGAGGCCTGCGGCGAGCGCGATCCGCGCCCGCAGGAGGCCAACCTGTTCGACCTGCAGGCCAAGTACGCCGAGGTCATCGATGAAGCCCGCGCCATGGCGCTGCTGGCCGGCCAGCGCTGAGCAACACCTTACCCACCGAGGCCGCCCCATGGACTTCATCGCGCTCACGCTCGCCTTGTTTCCGGAGATCCCGGCGCAGGACGCCCCGCCGCCGCCCGACCAGGCCGCCATGGCGGTGCCGCAGGTGGCCGACCCGGCCGTGCTGGATGCCGTGCCGTCGGCCTGGTGGGGCTTTGCGGATTGCTCGCGCTGAAGCGCGCCGCTTTTCCCCCAACGCAGACGCGCCATGCCCTTCCTCCGCCGCTCCTTCCTTAGCCGTTTCAACCCTCTCGCGTGGGCGGTGCTCGCTGCGCTGCCGGTCCCCGCGCTGGCCGACCCCGCAGCCGCGCCGGCGGCCCGCTACGTGGCGATGGGCAGTTCCTTCGCCGCCGGCCCCGGCCTGCTGCCGCATGCGGCCGATGCGCCGGCGCGCTGCGGCCGGTCGACGCGCAACTATGCGCAGCAGCTGGCTGCCCTGCGTGGCCTGCCGCTGGCCGACGTGAGTTGCAGTGCGGCCACCACGCGGGCCGTCCTCCAACCGTGGAACGAGCTGCCGGCGCAGATCGATGCGCTCGGCCCGGCCACGCGCCTGGTCACCGTCACCATCGGCGGCAACGACGTGGGCTACGTCGGCCATCTGCTGCACGCCTCATGCAGCGCACTGGCGGCGCAGGGGCGCGTGCCCGCCGGCCGGTGCCGGCCCGTCGAGGCGTCGACGGACGCCGACTTCGCCGCGCTCGACGGTGCCATGCGCGCGATCGCCGCCGCGGTCCGTGCGCGGGCTCCGCAGGCGCAGCTCGTGTTCATCGACTACCTGACGCTGCTGCCGCCGGCGCACACCTGCGCGGCCACGCCGCTGTCGGCGGCCGAAGCCGAGCGGGCGCGCACCGTCGCCGCGCGGCTGCTGGCGCTCACGGCCGATGTGGCGCAGGGCACCGGCGCGTTGCTGCTGGGCGCCGCCAGCCTGTCCGTCGGCCACGATGCCTGCGCCGCGGAGCCCTGGGTGCAGGGTTATCCGGCGGCCGACAAGGGTGCGCCGTACCACCCCAACCTGGCGGGCATGTCGGCGCTGGCCCAGGCGCTGGACCGGCTGTTGCCGCGCTGAACGGCGCGGCCCTGGCCGGCGCCGGCTCAGCGCGCGGCGCAGTGCAGCTCGTCCAGCAAGGCGTTGAAGCGCGCGCTGTCGTCGAGGAAAGGCGCGTGGCCGGATGCGGCGAACTCGACCACCCTGGCCTGCGGCACCACGGCGCGCAGCTGCTGCGCCACCGGCGCGGGCACGATCGGGTCGCGCCCGCCCAGCGCCAGGGTCAGCGGCAGCTTGACCAGCAGCGGCAGCAGGTCGCCGTTGTGGCCTGCGCCGCGCGTGGCAGTGCCGCGGTCCAGGTAGGGGCCGACGCGCAGCGACGCCGCGGTGAGCTGTGCCTGCAGCCGCGCGTCCACGCCGGGCCCGAACACGGCGGCGGCCGAGCGCTCGGCCGCAGCGATGTTCTGTGCCAGATCGCTGCTGGCCGGCGGGCGCGGTGGCGCGCCGGGGGCGAGCGGCGGCGGTGGCAGCAGGCCGGCCGGCGAACCCACGAGGACCAGCCCGGCCAGCGGCACGTCGGCATGGTGGCGCAGGAAGTCCATCGCCACGTTGCCGCCGAAGGACCAGGCCACCACCAGCGGCCTGACGAGCCCGCTGGCCTGGATCACGGCCGCCATGTCGTCGGCCCAGGGGCGGCTGGTGTCATAGGCGCTGGCCTGCCAGGGCTGCCCTGAATTCCCGTGGCCGCGCAGGTCATAGGCGACCAGGTGGCAGCGCTGCGCCAGGTCCGAGCTGAACTGCGCCGACCAGCTCAGGTAGCTCTGCCTGTAGCCGTGCAGGAACAGCACGGCAGGCCGGCCCGGCTGGCCCTTCTGCACCGTGTTCAGCGGCACACCCCCCGCGCCTTGCACCTCGCTGAAGCGCGCGCCATCGAACGGGGATGGCCCGACCGGCGCGGACGCGGTCTGCGCCAGCAGCGCGGGCGGCAACAGGGCGAGGCTGGCGGCGAGCAGCAGGGGTTTCATGGAACTGTCCTGGAGTGGTGGAGGTGCAGCCGCGTGCCGCGTCACTTCGTGCGTGGCGCGGCGGGCTTCTGGTCGTGGGCGTAGCGCTCCAGGCTGGACAGGCTCGGGCCTTCCACCTTCTCGGGCGCCACCAGGTACTTGGGGTAGCGCTCCTTCACGCGCGCGACCACGTCCTGCGGATGGAAGTCCATGGTCTCGCGCGCCGCCATGGTGCCGGTGTAGATGATGTGGCCCGGGGCCTGGTCCATCAGCATCCAGGGCAGCCAGGGCGTGACCCGGTTCCACACGCCGTGGTAGGGGATGTTGCCGCGTGTCGCGTCTTCCAGGTCGCTGCGGCGGATGATGTAGCGGAACATCTCGGACACGCGCGTCATCGGCCCGGGCGACTCGCGCGGCCACTGCGCCGGCTGCATGCCGCTGGGGTAGTAGAGGTGGATGTCCGACTCCAGGCCCACGGTGTCGGCGTCCAGCATGCTCCAGTTGCGCAGGTAGGGCCGGGGCGCGCGGGTTTCCTTGTTCAGCCCGCCGTAGCTCGGCGGCTGCGGGAAGTGGTCGGCAATGATGTAGTTGTAGGGGTCGTTGGCCACATCGACCACCTTCACGCGCTCGCCGGTGTAGGGGTTGTCCCATTCGTCCATGAGCTTGCCGGTCTCCAGGCTGCGGTAGAACACCAGCTCGCGGCACAGCCGCTGGTAGTTGCCGTCGGCCATGCGCACCACGCGGATGGTGCTGAACACCTCGAAGCGCATCAGCGGGCGCACCTTTTCGCCGTCGCGCACGCCGGCCACCACGCCGGAGACGGCGCCGTAGACGAACTTGGCCGGGTCGGCGTTGGCCTCCAGGCGCGCGGAGACCTCGCGGTTCCAGACCGGGTCGTTGAAGGCCAATGGCCGGCGCGCCGGCGTGGCGGCTGTGGTGGCGGTCGTGCTGGCGCAGCCGGCACCGGCGCCGGCCAGTGCCGCGGTGGCGGCCATGCGCAGCGCGCCGCGGCGGTTCAAGTCTTTGGATTGCATGTCGGGTTCCAGGGATGCGAGAGAAGGAAGGAAAGAGGTTCAGACCACCGCGCAGACGGTCTTGAGTTCGAGGAAGTTCTCCACCGCCGCCTGGCCGCTTTCGCGCCCCCAGCCGGACTGCTGCACGCCGCCGATCGGCAGGCTGGCGTCGAACATCAGGTGGCAGTTGATCCACACCGTGCCCGACTTGAGCAGTGCGGCCGCGCGGTGCGCGGTGGACAGGTCGCTGGTCCAGACGCTGGCGGCCAGGCCGTAGATGGAGTCGTTGGCCAGCGCGAGCGCTTCCTCCAGCGAATCGACCGGCGTGGCCACGACCACCGGGCCGAAGATCTCCTCGCGCACGCAGGCCATGTCGGGCCGCACCTGCACCAGCACGGTGGGCTCGATGAAGGTGCCGTGCGGGCCCAGCGGCCCCTCGGGGTTGCCGCCGGCCAGTGCCTCCGCGCCATCGGCCAGCGCCTGCTGCACGTAGCGGTGCACGCGCTGTGCCTGCTTGGGGCTCACCAACGGACCGATCTTGGTGGCCGGGTCCAGCCCGTGGCCCAGCTTCAGGCCACGCGCGATCTCGGCCACGCCGTGCACCACACGGTCGAACACCTCGCGGTGCACGTACAGACGCGAGCCGGCCACGCAGACCTGGCCGCTGTTGAAGAATATGGCGTTGGCCGCGCCCTCGATGGCAGCGTCGATGTCGGCGTCGGGCATCACGACCACGGGGGACTTGCCGCCCAGCTCCAGCGTCACCTTCTTGAGGTTGCCGCCAGCGGCCGCCAGCACGGCGCGGCCGACGGCGGTGGAGCCGGTGAACGAGATCTTGTCGACATCCGGATGCGCGGCCAGCGCGGCGCCTACCACGTCACCGCGGCCGGTCACGATGTTCAATACGCCTGGCGGCAGGCCGGCCTCGCACAGCAGTTCGCCCAGGCGCAGGGCGGTCAGCGATGTGTCCTCGGCGGGCTTGAGCACCACGCAGCAGCCAGCCGCCAGCGCGGGCGCCAGCTTCATCGCGGTGAGCACCAGCGGGGAGTTCCAAGGCACGATGGCTGCCACCACGCCGACCGGCTGCTTCATGGTGTAGGCAAAGAGCTGCTTGCCCGCAGGCTGGTAGTTGATGGACGTGGGCAGCGTCTGACCTTCGATGCGCTGGGCCTGGCCCGCGAAGAAGCGGAACTGCTCGGCCGCGCCCGGGATCTCGGCATAGCGGCCCACCCAGTACGGCTTGCCCTGGTCCAGCGTCTCCAGTTCGGCCAGCTCGTCGATGTGCTGCTCAATCAACTCGGCCGCGCGCCACAGCACCTTGGCGCGCGCGCTGGGCGTGAGGCCAGCCCAGGCTCCGCTGCCGAAAGCGGCGCGTGCGACGGCCACGGCGCGGTCGGCATCGGTGGCGTCACCGTCGGGAAAGCGGCCCAGCACCTCGCCGGTGGCCGGGTTCACGGCCTGCATCCATTGGCCGGAGGCCGAAGGCACCCAGCGGTCGCCCAGCAGCATGGGATGGTCGCCGCGGGCGAGGAACGCCTGCGCGGCCGGTTGGCTGGGCGCCAGGGCGGAAATGTCGAGGGGCACGGGAAAGACTCCTGTAGCGTTCAGGCCTTGGGCGCAATGTGTTCGTGGTGGTGTTCGGCGTACCAGGTCGCGATCTCCTCGCGCGTGGTGAACCACACCCCGGGCAGCGTCTTGGCGAACGCCAGGAACTCGCGCAGCGCGCTGATGCGGTAGGCCCGCCCGCTCACGTGCGGGTGCAGGCCCACGTTCATGATGCGGCCGGTCCTGGCGCCCTCGTCGTGCAGCACGCGCAGCTCTTCGATCAGCACGTCGCGGTACTCGGCCGTGGTGTGCCCGCGCCGCGTCAGCAGCGTGAAGTCGTTGATCTCGTTGGAGTAGGGCGTGGAGACGATGGGGCCCGCCGGCGTCTGCACCAGGTAGGGCTGGTCGTCGTTCATGAGGTCGCAATAGAACTTCAGGCCCTTGGCGGCCAGGATGTCCGCCGTGTTCAGCGTGCCGCGCAGCGAGGACGACAGCCAGCCCTGCGCCTTGCGCCCGCAGACCTCCTCGTACACCTGCAGCGTGCGCTCGATCACGGCGCGCTCGGCCGCCGCATCGCCGGCGAACTTGGTCAGCAGTTCGCCCTGCTCGTAGTTGTGCGCGATCACCTCGCAGCCGCGCGCAAGCGCCGCATCGACCATGGCGCGCCGGCGCAGCCCGGTCACCGCGTTCATGGTCACGGCAGGCTTCACGCCCATCTCGTCGAACAGGTCGTACAGCCGCCACACGCCCACGCGTTGGCCGTACTCGCGCCAGCTGTAGTTCGGGAAGTCGGGCACGTTGCCGGGCAGCGTGTCGGGCAGGATGGCCGGGCCGCCGGCGTAGTAGGGCTGGTCGGTGTCCTTGATCAGGTCCCAGGTCTCCAGGTTGATCGTGAGGAACAGCGCGACGCGCTTGCCGCCGGGCCAGCGCAGCGGCTGGCGTTCGGGCAGGGGGACGTAGTCATAGTGCATGGGAACTCCTGGAGGTGGGGGCGCGCCGGTGCTCAGGGCTGCGCGCGGCACGCAGCGCCGGTGGGCAACTGGTCGAGAAAGGCTTGCGCATCGGCCGCGCTCTTCGCGGCCTGGTCGACGATCAGCAGGTGGCCGGCATCGGGGTAGACCACGCGCCTGGCGCTGCAGGCGTTCTTGACGGCTGCCACGAAGGCATCGGCGGTGGCCGGGTCCAGTGCCTTGTTGCCGCCGCCCCAGAGCACCAGCGTGGGGGCGCGCACATGGGCCAGGATGCGCACCGGGTCGCCGCGCTCGTACAGCCTGCGCCCGGCCTGCGCTTCTTCCAGGCGGCCGACCATGTTCGTGAACGCCAGCTTGCGCTCCACCATGGCCGGCGTGATCAAGGCCTGGTCGACCAGCACGTGCCGCAGGTTGACCTCGATGTCGGAGGCCAGGATCACCGGGTCCGAGAAGATGTTGGCGGCGGACGGCGCGGCCGGCGTTGGCGGAGCGGCCGGGGCCGGCGCCTGCGGGCCCGGCAGGGATCCGGTGGCGATCTGCGTGGGGCGCCTGCCGTACTCGATGCCGGCCGAGTTGGCCAGGATCAGCGCCGTCACGCGCTCGGTGCGCGTGGCCGCGTAGCGGAAGGCCAGCATCCCGCCATAGGAGGTGCCGGCCAGCGCGAAGCGCCCGGCGCCCACCTGGTCCATGAAGCCGTCGATCAGCGACAGCATGCGGTCCGGCGAGTAGTTGCCGCTCTTGAGCGGGCCGGTGAGCCCGAACGAGGGCAGGTCCAGCCGCAGCACGCGGTAGCGCCTGGAGAGCACGGCCGCCCAGCCGTCCCAGTCGGCCAGGTCGCCCAGCGTGCCATGCACCAGCAGCACAGCCGGGCCGCTGCCCTCGTCCTTGTAGTGCAGGTTGACGCCGTCCACGTCGATGAAGCGCGACTGCGCGTCGGCGAAGCGGGCGATGACGGATTCGCGGCTCAGCGTGCGGGTGGTCTCGGCAGCCTGGCCCGGCAGGCTGGCGCCGGCCAGCGCCAGGCACAGGGCGGCCGTTCGGATGCAGTGGCTCAGGCGCATGTGGGCTCCTGTTCGTCCAGCGGCGTCGTCGCCGCATCGAAGTCGAACTCCATGAAGTCGTCGCGTGGCACCGGTGCGTCCGGGGCGGCGGTCACCAGGTGGTTGTGGATGCGCAGGCCGTGGGCGTCGGCACGCGTGGCCGTGTTGCTGGCGCGCGCATGGCGCAGCTTCTCGTAGCGCGCCAGGGCGTCCACCACGTCGGGACCGTGCACCAGCGCGCGCGCCATCAGCACGCCGTCTTCGATGGCCATGGCCGCGCCCTGGCCCAGGAAGGGCAGCATCGGATGCGCCGCGTCGCCCACCAGGCTGACGCGGCCCTGCTGCCAGCGCGGCAGCGCCGCACGGCCGAACAGGCCCCACTTGAACGCGCCGGCGCGGCACAGGCCTTCGATCATGTCGTCGGCCTCGGCGTGCCAGCCGGCAAAGTGCGCGCGCAATTCGTCCGCGTCGGCCGGCAGCGACCAACCCTCCTCGGCCCACCCGTCCACCGCCGCGAAGGCCACGACGTTGACGGCGCTCTGGCCCCGCACGCGGTAGCGCAGCATGGTGCGGCGCGGGCCGAGGAACACGGCCGTGTCCGGCGACAGGTCGGGGTTGCGCAGCGAGTCGGTCGGCACCACGCCGCGCCAGGCCACGTAGCCCGTGAACTGCGGCGCACCGTCGTCGTACAGCGCGGCGCGCACGGCCGAGCGCACACCGTCGGCGCCGACTAGGCAGGCACCCGTGAAGTGGCCGGCAGTTGTTTGCACCGTCACGCTGCCTGCGTCCTGCTGCAGGCCCTGCACGCGGGCGCCGAGCTGCAGCGCGTCGGGGTCCAGGCGCTGCAGTGCATCGACCAGCACCGTGTGCAGGTCCGCGCGCAGCAGCTGCAGGTAGGGGCTGCCCCAGCGCTGCTCCATCTCGCGGCCCATCGCATAGCCGGTCAGCTCCTCGCCGGTGCGGTAGTGCTTCATGGCGGCGCGCTGCGGCCAGTTGGCGGCGGCGCGCAGGGCCTCGCCCACGCCCAGGCTGTCCAGGGCGCGCGTGGCGTTGGGCGCGAGCGAGACCGCCGCCCCCACTTCGCGCAGTTCTGCGGCCTGCTCCAGCACGCGCACCGCAACGCCCGCGCGCAGCAGGCCGATGGCGGTGCACAGGCCGGCGATGCCGGCGCCGGCGATGAGCACCGGTTCCTTGGGGATGCTGCTCATGCCTGCGCCGTCTCGTCGATCACGCCGTCGTAGCGCTGCTTGCTGTCCTGCTGCTTCAGCTCGTGCGCGTCCTTGCGCACCAGGTGGTACAGCCGCTCGAAGAGCTGCTGGCGCCGCAGTTCGCGCGCGTCCAGCGCGGCCTGGTCCAGCACCAGCTGCTCGATGTCCTGCGCCAGGTCGATGCCGCGCCGGGCCGCCACGCGTTCGATGGCGTCGACGCGGTCGCGCAGCACGCTGAGCTCCTGCGCCAGCACGATGACCATGGACACCGCGTCGTCCATGCCGGCCGTGGCGTAGAAGCGGGGCCGCTTGCCGCGGGCGAAGCGTGCGGGGGCCGGCGTCTTCGGGGTGCTCATGCCTGCACCGCCTTGCGTGCCACCAGCACTTCCCACCCGCCGCCGGGGGCGAATTCGCCCGCCGTGAACTCGCGTTCGGCGACCGAGCTGGTCGCGTCCTGCGTGTAGCCTGCCGCACCCGCGGCGGTCGACTCGAGGATGGCCATGGGCGCCGTGGCAAAGGCCACGCTGTCGGCCGGAAAGCCCGCGTCGATGGCCAGCTGCACCTGGTCGATCTCGCGCATCGCGCCCCAGAAGGGCTCGTTGTTGTACCAGGTCTCGTTGTCCAGGATGAACTGTGTGAAGGGGCTCATGAGGTCGAAGGGGGGCAGGTCGGCATGGATCGCGTAGCCGCCCGGCGACAGCAGCCGGTGGCATTCGCGCACGATGCGCGGCATGGCCTTGCCGCTGGTCTCGTGCAGCAGGATGTGGCTGACGATGAGGTCGAAGTGGCCGTCCGCGAAGTCGGTCTGTTCGGCGTTCATCTGCGCGAAGTTGACCTCCACGCCCAGCGCCGCGGCGCGCGCGTGGGCGTAGCGGATGCAGGGCCCGCCCACGTCGATGCCCCAGACCTCGGCATCGGGGAACAGCGTCTTGTAGGGCAGCGTGGAGTGGCCCACCGTGCAGCCCATGTCCAGGATGCGGCGCGGCTTGAAGCCCGGCAGCTGGCGCTGCACGTAGTTGCAGACCGAGCGGCCCATGTCGTCGTTGAGCGGCCCGGCGAAGCCCATGCCGTACAGGTAGGCGCCGCGGTCGTACAGCGCGGCCACGCTCACGTCGCCGGGCGCCACCTCGCTGGCGTAGCCGCCGGGCATGCAGTGGATGTCCAGCGCCGTCACATAGCGCGGCGGCACGAAGTCCGGGTCCATGCGCAGTTCGGCGCGCGTCGTGGCCGACCAGTGGCGCGCGCCCTCGATCAGCGCGGGCAGCTGGCGCTCGACCGGGTCGATCACCGCGTTCCACATCAGTTCCTGCGCGATGCGGTTCAAGGCGGCGTAGTGCTGGAAGTAGGGGTCGGGCTCCATCACCTGGCGGATCTCGCGGCGGTCCGTGGGGGCGCGGCCGTGCTCCGCCTCGAAGGCCCGGGCGGCGCGCTGGGTGAACACCGGCGCGAGCCCCGGCAGCAGGCCCTGTTGCACGAACTGCTTCAGGCTCTTGGCGAACTCCTGGCGCGCGGCCTCGTCGTGGTTGGATACGGGCAGCATCGGATGCGATGCCTGCTGGAAGGTGTTGAGCACTCGTACTCCTGGTTCTGGTCGAAATGACTTTAGGGGGGCGGGCCCGCGGCGGCGGTGGTGGATTGCGGTGCTGGTCGCCTGCCGAACAGCGCGCCCCTCAGCCGGGGCCCACGTCCTCCAGCACGCGCATGGCGGCGGCCTCGGCCGACTCGCAGGCGGCCTCCAGGCCCGCGTGCAGCTTGGCGCAGTGCTCGCCCGCGAAGTACAGCGCGCCCACGGGCCTGGCCAGCAGCGCCTCGTAGCGGCCGATGTCGCCCGGCGCGAAGCTGGCCACGTGGCCGCGCGCGAAGGGTTGCGTGGTCCAGTTGTGCACGTGCGTGACGCGCACCGCGCCGGCCGTGGCGGGGCGCAGCCGGGCCAGCTCGCGCAGCACGAACTCGCCCACGGCGGCATGCGGCAGCCGGTCCAGCGCATCGGTGGCCTCGCCGTTGATGAACGCGACGAACTGGTGGTGGACGCTGCCCTCGGCACGCAGCGGCAGCACGCGCTCGATCGGGCCGTCGGACCACAGTTCGGGCGCCATGCCGTCGCGCTCCCAGAACGGCGCGTTCGCCTCCATGAACACCTGCAGCAGCTGCCCGTAGCGGATGGCGCGCCAGGCCTGGCGTTGCTGCGCCGGCACCTGCACGCCGCCCGTGCCCTCCACCCGCACCCCGCGCAGCACCGACAGCGGAATGGTGCTGATGCAGGCGCGCGCGCGGTGCGTGCTGCCGTCCTGGCAATGCACCGCCACGCCGTGCGGCCCGGTCTCGATCCGGTGCACGATGCGCCGCAGCTGCACCGGGCGCTGCAGCGAGGCGGCCATCGCGTCGGTCAGCGCGCTGGTGCCGCCGCGGACCTTGCTGGTGCGGCCCGCCTTGGCCTCCCAGCGGTAGTAGTTGGTCTTGCGCAGCGTGTCCAGCGCGTTGGCCTCGTCCAGGTTGCGCGCGGTGACGTTGACGTTGAACAGGCGCAGGGCTTCGTCGGACGCGCCCTGCTGCTGCAGGTACGTGCGCAGCGACATGTTGTCCAGCGCTGCGAATTCGGGCTTGAGCCAGTCCGTCAGCTCCACCAGCGGCGACCGGGCGCCGATGTAGCGGCCGTACAGCTGCAGCGGCAGCAGCGCGCGCTCGTTCGGCGCCAGCCGGTTCAGCGGCGAGGTGGCCCAGGGCCGGTTGGCGGCGGGCTGGCCGTAGACGCTCAGGGCCGCGGCGCTGCCGCCCATGAGGGAGGGGCCGCCGGTGCCGGGTTCGTACAGCTCCACGCCCAGTTCGGCCGCGTTGCCGCGCACCCGGCCATAGCCGAAACCCACCTCGGCCGCGCCGAATTCGGGGCGGCCCGGCACGTCCGCGCCGGTCCAGCAGCGCCCGCCCACGCGTGCGCTGGCTTCCAGCACCGTCACCTGCAGGCCCGCGCCCTGCAGCATGCGGGCCGCGTGCAGGCCGGCGATGCCGGCGCCCAGCACCAGCACGTCGGCCGGGGCCGGTGTCGCCAGCGCGGCGGCGGAGCGCCCGGCAAGGGCTGCGGCGCCCAGTGCCAGCGCGGCCCGCCGCGTCCATCCATGTTCTGCCATCACTGCTCCCTTGCCCGCGTGGGGCGGCTGCCATCCATGGCGCCGAGCAGCGCCAGTCCGGCCGCAGTGAACCACCGCGCGGCGGTGCACGCATGTCGGCCTGGCGCCGTGTTCGCGCAGCGGTCAGGTGGTGGCGGGGGTCCTCGCGGTGCGAACACCGGCGCCGGCGCAGTGGCCCGCGATCGCGGCCGCGGTTAGCGTGCGGTCCAGTTGCAGGCCGGTGCCGGCCTGCGTTCCCCAACCCCGCACCGTGCCGCCCGCCGGGCACCGAGCCGATGAATGCACTTGCCCAATGCGAGCTGGAGCTCGCCTCGTCCGTCCCCTGCGGCGGCGACCTGGTCCCGCAGCTGCGCGCTGCCGTGGGCGCCGATGGCGTGGTCACCGATGCCGCGCAACTGGCGGTGCTGGCGCACGACGTCTACCGCCAGGGCGGCCGTCCGCAGGCCGCCGTGCGCCCGCGCAGCGTCGCCGCGCTGCAGCAGGCGGTGCGCGCCTGCGCTGCCGCCGGCGTGGCGATGGTGCCGCGCGGCGGTGGCGCGTCCTACACCGACGGCTACCTGCTGCAGGCCGGTGGCCATGTGCTGTTCGACCTGGGCGGGCTGGACAGCATCGAGGTCGACGTCCCGAACGCGGTGGTCACCGTCGGCGCCGGCGTCACCTGGGCCGCGCTGCGCACGCGGCTGGCCGAGCACGGCCTGCGCACGCCGTTCTGGGGCCCGTTCTCCGGCCTGGTGGCCAGCATCGGCGGCAGCGTGAGCCAGAACGCGCTGAGCCATGGCAGCGCCAGCCACGGCATCTCGGCGCAGTCGGTGCTGTCGGTCGACGTGGTGCTGGCCTCGGGCGAGCTGCTGCGCACCGGCATCAGCACGGCCACGCGCCACTACGGCCCCGACCTCACCGGCCTGTTCACGGGCGACTGCGGCGCGCTGGGCATGAAGGCGGCCATCCGGCTGCCGCTGGTCGCGGCGCGCAGCCAGTTCGAGGCGCTGTCGTTCGCGTTCCCGGATTTCGCCAGCTTCCACGCCTGCCTGCGCCTGGCGGCGCTGGAGGGCCTGGAGGACGAGAGCTTCGGCCTGGACAGGGCGCTGTCGCAGGGCCAGATCGGCAAGCAGGAGGGCCTGGGCTCCAGGCTGCGCATCGCGGCCAAGGTGTTCGGCGCGGCGCCGAGCGCGCTGGCCGGCGTGCGCCAGCTGCTGCGCATGCTGGCGGCCGGCGACAGGGTGCTGGCCAGCGGTGCCTACATGGCGCACTTCATCGTCGAGGGCGCGAGCGCGGCCGAGGCCCGTGCCAAGGCGCAGCGGCTGCGCACGCTGGCACTGGCGCGCGGCCAGGAGATCGCCAACAGCGTGCCCGGCTTCGTGCGGGCGATGCCGTTCGCGCCGCTGACCAACATCCTCGGGCCGAACGGCGAACGCTGGGTGCCGGTGCATGGCATCCTGCCGCACGCCAGCGTGCCGGCCTTCCATGCCGCGCTGCTGGCCCTGCAGGCGCAACGCCGCGCCGAGATGGAGCGCCTGGGCGTGTGGCTCGGCACGATGTTTGCAACCGTGTCCTCCACCGGGTTGCTGTACGAGATCGCGTTGTACTGGCCCGAAGCGCCGGCCACGTACCACGAGGCCGTGCTCGGTGCAGAGCACCTGCGGCAGGTTTCGGCGCACCTGCCGAACGCGCCGGCTTCGGCCCTGGCCGCCGACCTCAAGCAGGCGCTGGTCGGTCTGTTCGCAGCCCATGGCGCAGCCCATTTCCAGATCGGCCGCGCCTACCCCTTCGCCGAACGGCTGGACCCGCAGGCCCTCGTGTTGCTGCGCGCGCTCAAGGCCCAGCTCGATCCGCACCATCTCATGAACCCGGGCGCCTTGGGCCTGCAGGCGTGAGGCCTGTCTTTCCGCTTGCGCACCACTTCCGAGCACCACACCGAGACCTCCCATGCAGCAACCCTCTTTGGCCACCAGCCGTCCCGCCGAGCGCACAACCGAGGTGCATGCGGTGCACGACGGCATCGGTGAATTCCGCCGGGCAGGCGCCTGGCGCGTGGTGCTCGCCGCCTGGCTGGGCGTGGCCCTGGGGCTGACCGCGCTGCCGTTCTACACGCTGGGCATCTTCGCCAAGCCGCTGGCGGCCGAGTTCGGCTGGTCGCGCTCCGTGATCCAGAGCGGCTTCACGTTCTCGATGCTGGGCGTGATGTGCAGTGCCTGGGCGGCGGGCTGGCTGATCGACCGCTTCGGCGTGCGCCCGGTCGCGCTGGCCAGCCAGGCCGGCCTGGCGCTGGGCTTCCTGGGCCTGGCCGCGCAGACCGGCTCGACCACGCTGTGGCAGGCCAACTGGTTCCTCTTCGCGGTGCTGGGCGTGGCCACCACGCCGCTGGCCTGGTCGCGCGGCATCGCCTCCTGGTTCGTGCAGCGCCGTGGCCTGGCGCTGGGCGTGGCGCTCAGTGGCACCGGGGTGACGGCGCTGGTCGCGCCGCCGCTGCTCAACGGCGTGGTCGCTGCCCACGGCTGGCGCATGGGCTACGTGGCGATGGCGCTGTCCATCTTGCTGGTGGCGATGCCGGCGGTCTGGCTGCTGTTCCGCGAAAAGCCGGGTGCAGCGGCCCGGCCGGGCGCGTCGCCCCAGGGCGAAGGCCTGACGCTGGCCGAGGCCCTGCGCACGCGCCACTTCTGGCTGCTGCTGCTCGGTTTCTGGGCCATCTGCCTGGCGGTGGCCGGGCTCATTCCCAACCTGGTGCCGCTGCTGACCGATGGCGGCATGCCCGTGGCCGAGGCCGTGGGCTATGCCAGCCTGCTGGGCCTGAACGTGATGCTGGGCCGCCTGCTGGCCGGCTGGCTGCTGGACCGCTTCTGGGGCCCGGCCGTGGCGCTGGCGTTGCTGATGCCGCCGACCGTGGCCTGCGTGTTGCTGGCCTACGGGCAGTACCCGGGCCTGGCAGTGGCGCTGATCGGCCTGGCCGGCGGTGCCGAGTTCGACCTCATCGCCTACCTGTGCCTGCGTTACTTCGGCACGCGCAACTACGGGCAGATCTACGCCTGGCAGTGGACCGGCTTCTCGCTGGCTTCCGGCATCGGCCCGATGGCGTTCGGGCTCGTCTATGATTTCAAGGGCAGCTACCACGATGCGCTGCTGGCCTCGGCCATGCTGCTCGTGATCGGCCCCTTGCTGCTGCTGGGCCTGGGGCGTTACCCCAGTGCCTTCAAGGCATCGCACTGAACGCTCCGGCGTCCGGACACCGCAGGGGCCGCGGTGCCGCCGAACGAACGACGGACCCATGGCAGACCGCGACGAGATCAAGTCACTCAAGAAGGCGCTGCGCGCCATCACCTTCCTGAACCAGCACGGCGACAGCACCGTGTCGCAGGTGGCGCAAGGCATCGCGGTGCCGCGCGCCACGGCCTACCGGCTGCTGCACACGCTGGCCGGCGAAGGCTATGTGGACAAGCTGCCGGGCAGCGACATCTACCGCCTCACCAGCCTGGTGCGCGGGCTGGCGGCGGGCTTTCGCGACGAAGACCTGCTCATCGAGATCGCCCGGCCGCTGCTGGCCGAAGCCCAGCGCGAGCTGGGCTGGTCGATCGCGCTGAGCACCCCGCGCGGCACCGAGATGGTGGTGCGGCTCAACACCGACCACGACTCGCCGCTGGCGCTGATCCGTTACGGCGTGGGCGCCTCGCTGCCCATCCTGCTGTCCACCTGCGGCTACTGCTACCTGGCCCATTGCGGCCCGGCGGAGCGCGAGTCCATCGTCAACGAGGGCCTGGCATCGGCCAACCCGGACAACCCCGTGCGCTTCGACCGCGAGCAGGTGCGCGACCTGGTGGCGCGCGTGCACGACGACGGGTTCTGCCACCTGGAGTTCGACCACTACCGCGAGGGCAACCTGGGCGTGCCGCTGCTGCTGGCGGGCCGGCCCGTGGGCGGCATCGTGATGCGCTACATCAAGTCCACCATGCGCAACACCGACCGGCTGCGCGCTTCGTACGCGCCACGGCTGCAGCGCCTGGCGCACGAGATCGCCGCGCGGCACCCGGCGCAGATCGCCTACGAGCAGCGCGCCGCCGGGGAGCCGGTGCCCGCGGCGTTCTGAGCCCGCGGCGCGGCGCGCCACGGCCGCTGCGAACGCGGCGTTCGCAACCGCTCAATGCATCGCGAGTTCGGCGGTGCGTGCGGGCACGGGCTGCACCATGTAGGCCGGCGGCGCCAGCGCGTCGTCGGACAGCCGTTGCGCCGCGTCCTTCAGGTCGTCGGCGTAGCGGCGCACCGCTTCGGCCATCGGCAGTGCCGAGGCGAAGAACACCAGCGACAGCGCGCCCACCACCTCGCCATGGTCGAACAGCGGCACCGCGATCGACGAGGTCTTGCCGGGCACCTGCGCGTGCGGGTTGCGTTCCCAGGTGGCGTAGCCGTTGTCGCGGATGTTCTGCACCAGCTTCTCGGACTTGAACATGTCCAGCAGCGGCGAGCGCCGCTCGTACGCCTCCAGGCCCTCCAGCAGCGCGATGCGCTTGTGCGAGGGCGCATGCGCCAGGAAGGCGTGGCCCGACGCGGACTCCAGCAGCGGCAGGCAGAAGCCCGGCGCGTAGTTCCAGAAGGTCAGCGAGCTCAGCGAGTGCGTGGAATCGCGCACCACCATGCTGCGGCCCACGTGCGTGGTCAGCGAGATGGGCCAGGAATGCTTGCGCGTGAGCTCCACCATGCGCGGGCGCAACGCGTCGACCAGGCTGCCCTGGTCGGCATAGCCCTGGGCCAGCGACTGCACCAGCGCGGTGACGCGGTAGCGCTTGCAGCTGGCCTCGCAGACCACCAGGCCTTCGTGCATCAGCGTCTGGATGATGCGGAACGTCGTCGGGTAGGGCAGGTCCACGGCCTTGGAGATCTCCATCACGGTGAGCCAGTCGCCACGGTTGATGGCCTGCAGGACGGCGATGCTGCGGCTGACGGAACGGATGGGAACGCTTCTTTCCATGGTGGGCACCTCGAGAAACAAACAAAACACTTGCTGAAATCTGCCGTGGCATCGGTTTGGGGCGGGCCGCGGATCGTGCGGATGGTCGAGCAAGCGGTATGCCGAAAGCCTGCGGAAAACCCTGCGCCCGCGGGACTGCCCGCATTGCGGGCAGGCGCTGCGTGTGAGCGGCCACGCCCCTGGCCGGTGGCCGTGTTCACCAGTCGAGGTCGCGCGCAAATGCTTTTGCGGCAGACCGGGCGCGCTGCGAAAAATGGCCGCAACCGCCATCCAGACCCGTGTGCAGCGCGAGCGCCACCGGACCCGGGAGGCCCTTGATCAGCAAACGGGCGTCGCTACCACCATGCACCAGACATCCATCCCGCACCGACCGAACTCCACACCGCTGAAGCAGGGGGCCGCATGAACTTCACGCAGGAAAAGCAGGGCGCCTCGCGCTTCACCGGGATCGGCATCGTCGTGCTGATCCACCTGCTGATCGGCTGGGCCCTGGCCAGCGGCCTGGCGCGCAAGGCCGTCGAGGCCGTGGCCGGCCCCATCGACGTGAAGGTGGTGGAGGAGCAGGTCAAGCCGCCGCCGCCGCCCGAGCGCATCGTGCCGCCGCCACCCGACATGAAGGCCCCGCCGCCGCCATTCGTGCCGCCGCCCGAAGTGCAGGTCGCCGCGCCGCCGCCGCCCAATGCCATCCAGGCACCGGTGAGCGAGACGCCGCCCGCCGTGCGCGAGGTGGTGGCCGCCGCGCCCCCGGCACCGACGCCTGCGCCGGCACCGGCCCCGGTGCCCCCGCCACCCGTACCTGCACCGGCCAGGATCACCGCCGCCATGGTCTGCACGAAGATGGGCACGCCCGCCGTGCCCGACATCGAATGGACCGGCGACGCCACCTTCCGCGTGCTGGCCACGGTGAAGTCCGGCCGCGTCAGCGCCGTCGAGGTCAGGAGCGCGCAGATGCGTGGCGCCAGCGACCGCAAGGCCCAGCGCGAGCTCATCGCGGCCATCACGCAGACGCTGCAGCGCACCTACGAGTGCCCGGGCGAGCACGTGTTCGAACAGGAGTTCAAGTTCCGCATCGAATAAACGCAGCCCCACCCGTTCCCATCGATCCCCCACCGCCACCGGTCCCTCCATCCCCACCTGCGCAGGAGTTGATTCCATGACCTCTCGTCTCCCCGGCCTGTTGGCCGCCATCGCCCTCGTTGCCGCCTTCGCGGCCTCCCCGTTGTCGGCCCATGCCCAGGCGGCCGACACCACCGCAGCGCCCGCCGCCGCGGTGCAGGCCGCCGAGGCGCCCGCCGATGCAGCCGCGCCTGCCGCCGCCGCGCCTGCCGACAACCCCTACGGCCTGAAGGCCATGATCAGCCACGGCGATGCCGTCTCCAAGGGCGTGCTTGCGCTGCTGCTGATCATGTCCATGGGCAGCTGGTACATCCTCATGACCAAGCTGTGGGACACGCGCAAGCTGGCCGCCGAGGCCGACCGCGTGCGCGGCAGCTTCTTCAAGAACCCCACGCTGGCCGATGGCGTGAAGGGGCTGCAGGACGGCAGCGCATTCCGCTTCGTCGCGCAGTCCGCCATCGAGGCCTCCGAGCACCACGAGGGCACGCTGACCGAGCACATCGACCGCAGCAGCTGGGTCACGATGCAGGTCGACCGCGCCGTGGGCCAGGTCAACCGCCGCGTGCAGGGCGGCCTGGGCTTCCTGGCCACCGTGGGCTCCACCTCGCCCTTCATCGGCCTGTTCGGCACGGTGTGGGGCATCCTGCAGGCGCTGACCGCCATCGGCGTGGCCGGCCAGGCGTCCATCGACAAGGTCGCCGGCCCGGTGGGCGAGGCGCTGATCATGACGGCCATCGGCCTGGGCGTGGCGGTGCCGGCGGTGCTGGGCTACAACTGGCTGGTCAACCGCAACAAGTCCGTGATGGACGAGGTGCGCACCTTCGCAGCCGACCTGCACGGCGTGCTGATGGGCGCGGCCATCCGCGCGCCCAAGGCCTGAGCGGCCGCGTTCTGGAGCACCCACCATGGGCATGAACGTCGGTTCCTCCGCTGAAGACGATGTGGTCTCCACCATCAACACCACGCCCCTGGTGGACGTGATGCTGGTGCTGCTGATCATCTTCCTCATCACCATCCCCGTGGCCACGCAGACGATGACGGTGTCCTTGCCCAAGGAGACCAACGTCGTGCGCCAGACCAAGCCCGAGAACATCGAGCTGTCGGTCACCCAGGGCGGCGAGGTGTACTGGAACACCACGCTGGTGCCCGACACCGAGGCGCTGGTGGCGCGGCTCAAGACCGAGTCGGTCAAGAACCCGCAGCCCGAGGTGCACATCCGCGGCGACAGCAAGGCGCGCTACGAATCGGTCGGCCGCGTGATGGTGGCCAGCCAGCGCGCCGGCATCGCCAAGATCAGTTTCGTCACCGAGCCTCCGGCGCGCGGTGGCTGAGCCAGGGAGCACGACATGGGAATGAACGTAGGCAGCGCATCCGGGAGCAGCGAGCCCGAGGTGATGCTCGATGTCAACACGACGCCGCTGATCGACGTGATGCTGGTGCTGCTGGTGATGCTGATCATCACCATCCCGATCCAGCTGCACTCGGTGAACCTGGACATGCCTTCCGGCAAGCCGCCACCGCCCACCAAGGAGCCGGTGGTGCACGAGCTGTTCATCGACTTCGACGGCGTCATGAGCTGGGACCGGGTGGCACTGCCCAACCACGCCGCCGTCGAGGCCAAGCTGGCCGAAGTGGCCGCGCAGGGCGACCAGGACGAGGTGCACATCAAGCCCAACAAGCTGGTCGAGTACAGCCACGTGGCCTCCGTCATGGCGGCCGCCCAGCGGCTGGGCGTCAAGAAGATGGGCATGGTCGGCAACGAACAGTTCATCGACTAGGAGAACGCACATGAAGCGCAAGACCCTTGCCGCGCTGGCCATCGGTGCCGCGGCCCTCGTCCTGGGCAATGCACCACAGGGCGGCCCCGGACTGTCGGCGGCCGTCGCACAGGCGGTGTCGCTGAGGCCCGCCGTCGGCAAACCGCTGCAGGAGGCCGCCGCCCTGATCAAGGCCGGCAAGCATCGCGAGGCGCTGGCCAAGCTGCGCGAGGCCGACGCCGTGGCTGGCCGCACGGCAGCCGAGAACAACGTGATCGAGGGCACGCGCTTCTCGGCCGCGATGGGCGCCGGAGATGCCGACGCGATGGCGCGCGCCTTCGAGGTGCTCAGGCCGACCCTTTCCGGTGCACAGCAGCTGCAGTACGCCGAGGCCGTGGCCGGCACCTACCTGCGCGCCAACCAGCCGGCCAAGGCGCTGGAATGGGCCAACCAGTACTTCGCGGCCGGCGGCACCAGCGCCGCCATGAAGACCGTGCAGCAGCAGGCGCAGTTCAAGTCCGGCGACATGGCCGCGGTGCTGAAGGACGCGCTGGCCGCCGTGCAGGCCGACGAGAAGGCCGGCCGCGTGCCCGCGCAGGACAGGCTCAACCTGCTGCTCTACGCCGCGCAGAAGCAGAAGGACGCGGCCAGCGAGGCCTTCGCCATCGAACGCCTGCTGATCCACCACCCGCGCCCCGAGCTGTGGACCCAGGTGCTGGCCGAGCTGCCGCGGCGCAAGGGCTTCTCGCCGCGCCTGGGCCTGGACGTCTACCGCCTGAAGATGGCCACCGGCAACCTGCGCGGCGCGCCCGACTACATGGAGATGGCCCAGCTTGCCGCGCAGGCCGGCTACCCCGAAGAGGGCCGCATGGTGGTCGAGAAGGGCCTGGCCGCCAACGTGCTCGGCCAGGGCAACGAAGGCCCGCGCCACAAGCGCCTGCTGGACCTGATGGTGCAGCGCGTGGCCGAGGCCAGGGCTGGCCAGGCGGCAGCGGTGCAGGCCGCACGCGACGCCAAGGACGGCGATGCGCTGGTGGCGCTCGGCCTGGTGCAGGTGCTGCGCGGCGCCAGCGCCGACGGCCTGCAGCTGGTGCAGGCGGGCATGTCCAAGGGCCAGTTCAAGCGGCCCGACGACACGCGGCTGCTGCAGGGCCTGGCCTGGTTCACGGCCGGCGACCTGGACAAGGCCAACGCGGCCTGGCGCAGCGTGCGCGGCACCGATGGCGCGGCCGACCTGGCGCGCCTGTGGACCGTCCACGCGCGCAGCGTGAAGAAGTAAGCGCGCCGGGCGGGCGCGTACGCCCGTCCGCCTGCACATTCGTTTCCCCCCATCGTCCGCGAGCGGACGCCTTGCTGGAGCTTTCTCAATGGCCTATCGCCTGGGTGTGGACGTCGGTGGCACGTTCACCGACCTCTTGTTGTTCAACGATGCAAACGGCCAATGCTGGCGCCACAAGACGCCGTCGACGCCGCACGATTCCTCCGAGGGGATCATCACCGGCGTGAAGGCCGTCTGCGAGAAGGCCAACATCGCCGCCAGCCAGATCGACGTGTTCCTGCACGGCACCACGGTGGCCACCAACGCGGTGCTCGAAGGCAAGGGCGCACGCGTGGGCCTGGTGGTGACCGAGGGCTACCGGCAGATGATGCAGGTGGCGCGCTCGCTCGTGCCCGGCGGCCTGGCCGCCTGGATCGTCTGGCCCAAGCCCGAGCCGCTGGCCAGGCTGGAAGACACGGTGGAGGTCAAGGGCCGGCTGGACGCCAGCGGCCGCGAGCTGCGCCCCCTGGACGATGCCGACATCCGCGCCCAGCTGCAGGCCTTGAGGTCGCGCGGGATCGAGGCGCTGACCATCTCGCTCATGAACGCCTATGTGAACGGCGCGCACGAGCGCCGCGTGGCCGAGCTGGCGGCCGAGCTCATGCCGGACGTGCCGGTCTCGCTCTCGCACGTCGTGCTGCCCGAGATGCAGGAGTACGAGCGCACGCTGACCACCGTGGCCAATGCCTCGGTGCGCCCCATCGTGAGCCGCTACGTGCGCAACCTGCGCACGCGGTTGCGCGAACTGGGCATGCAGGGCCGCCTCTCGCTGCTGCGTTCGGACGGCGGGCTGATGTCGTCCGAGGCCTCGGAGGAAAAGCCCGTGTCGCTGCTGATGTCGGGCCCTGCCGGCGGCGTGACCGGCGCGCTGTGGGTGGCGAAGAACGCAGGCCTCAAGAACATCCTCACGCTGGACGTGGGCGGCACCTCGACCGACGTGGCGCTGATCGAGAACGGCGAGCCGCGCCTGGTGCGCACCACCGACGTGGGCCACCTCACGGTGCGCGTGTCGGCACTGGACGTGAAGACGGTGGGCGCAGGCGGCGGCTCCATCGCCAAGATCCCTGAGCTCACCAAGGCATTGCGCGTGGGCCCCGAATCGGCCGGCGCCGTGCCCGGCCCCGTGGCCTACAGCCGCGGCGGCACGGTGGCCACCGTGACCGATGCCAACGTGGTGCTGGGCTACCTGCCCGAGAACCTTTTGGGCGGCGCGTTCAAGCTCGACCGCGAAGGCGCGCGTGCGGCCGTGCAGAAGATCGCCGACGACCTGGGCGTGGACCTCTACGACGCGGCGCGCGGCATCATCGACATCGTCAACGAGAACATGTTCGGCGCGCTGCGCATGATTTCGGTGCAGCAGGGCTACGACCCGCGCGACTTCGCGCTGATGGGCTTCGGCGGTGCCGGCCCGCTGCATGTGAACGCCGTGGCCAGGCTCATGAACGCGTGGCCGGCGGTCTCGCCGGTGTCGCCGGGCGTGCTGTGCGCGCTGGGCGACGCCACCACGCGCATGCGCACCGAGACGGCGCGCTCGTTCTCGCAGCTGGTCTCGCGCAGCAGCGATGCGCAGGTGCTCGAGGTGCTGCAGACCATGCGCGACCAGGTGCAGCAATCCCTGCTGGACGAGGGCGTTCCGCTGGCGGACATCGAACTGCGCTTCGAGGCCGACATGCGCTATGCCGGCCAGGCCTTCGAGGTGCCGCTGCCGGTGGCGCTGGACGACTTCGTCGCGGGCACCGGCCTGGCCGGTCTGAACGCTACCTTCCACGACGCACACCAGCGCCTGTTCACGTTCAGCATGGACACCGAGACCGAACTCGTGAACCTGCGCGCCGTGGCGCTGGGCAAGTCGCTGGACCTGCCCGCGCTGGAACTGCCGCGCGGCGACGGCAACCCCATCGCGGCCAAGCTGCGCGACCACCAGATGTGGGCCACGGGCGGCTTCGTGCCGGGCGTGATCTACGAGCGCGCCAAGCTGCGCGCCGGCGACGTGATCCCCGGCCCGGCCGTGGTCTGCGAGATGGACTCGACCACCGTCATCCTGGCCGCGCACGTCGGCACCGTGGACACCTTCGGCAACATCCTGATCAACCCGGCCCAGCCCGCCTGAACACCGGGGGAGAGAACACACCATGCCCGCACGCATCATCGAGACCGCCACCACGCCCCTGGGCAGCGCAACGGTCGATCCCATCACGCTCGACATCCTGGAGAACGCGCTGCGCAATGCGCGCGTGGAGATGGACGCCACCCTGTTCCGCACCGCGCTGTCGCCCGGCATCCGCGAGCAGGGCGACGCCTTTCCGCTGATCGCCGACCGCCATGGCCGCATGGTCGTGGGCCAGTTCGGCTCGTTCATCGACGGCTTCCTGCGCAACTACGACGGCGACATCGAGGACGGCGATGTCATCTTCCTGAACGACCCCTACTCGTGCGAAGGCGCGATCAGCCACCTGAACGACCAGCTGGTGATCCTGCCGGTGTTTCGCAAGGGCCGGTTGATGGCCTGGGCCGCGATGTTCGGCCACATGACCGACGTGGGCGGCAAGGTGCCCGGCTCGCTGCCCACCGATGCCACCAGCATCTTCGAGGAAGGCTTCCGCCTGCCGCCGGTCAAGCTCTACCGCAAGGGCGTGCTGCAGGAAGACATCGTGCGCATCAACGTCAACCAGTCGCGCATGCCCGAATGGTGCAAGGCCGACCTGCACGCGCTGGTGGCCTCGTGCCGCGTGGCGGCGCGTCGCGTGGACGAGATGTGCGAGCGCTTCGGCGACGAGGTGTTCGATGCGGCCACGGCCGAACTGCTGGCGCGCAACCACCGTGCCATGAAGCACCTGATCGGCACGCAGATCGGCGAGACGCCGGTGTCGTTCGAGGACTACCTGTGCGACGACGGCCGCGGCTTCGGCCCGTTCAAGATCAAGTGCACGATGTGGCGCGAGGGCGAGCGCGTGGTCCTGGACTTCGCCGGCACCGACCCGCAGTCCAGCTCGTCGATCAACTACCTGCTCAACGAGAACATGTTCAAGATGTTCTTCGGCATCTACATGATCATGGTGTTCGACCCGCAGATCCTGTTCAACGACGGCTTCTACGACCTCGTGGACGTGCGCATCCCCGAGGGCTCGCTGCTCAAGCCCAAGTTCCCGGCCGCGCTGAGCTGCCGCACCCATGCGCTGGGCCGCATCTTCGACGTGCTGGGCGCGCTGCTGGGCCAGAAGACGCCGGAGTTCCTGTGCGCGGCCGGCTTCTCGTCCAGCCCGCACTTGATGTTCTCGGGCCACCGCGCGCGCGAGGACGGCCAGGGCCAGGGCGACTGGTTCCAGCTGTTCCAGATCGGCTTCGGCGGCATCCCGGGCCGCCCGTTCGGCGACGGCGCCGACGGCCACTCGCTGTGGCCCGGCTTCACCAACGTGCCCAACGAGTTCCTGGAGCGCTACTTCCCGATGGTGATCGAGCGCTACGAGACCGTGCCCGATTCGGGC
This sequence comes from Pseudorhodoferax sp. Leaf274, assembly GCF_001422445.1. Lineage (GTDB taxonomy): Bacteria > Pseudomonadota > Gammaproteobacteria > Burkholderiales > Burkholderiaceae_C > Pseudorhodoferax. The sequence goes on along the minus strand of NZ_LMNA01000004.1, from coordinate 188,308 downwards.
GGCGCCGGCAAGTTCCGCGGCGGCAACGGCATCCTCATGACCTACCGCTTCACCGAAGCCGGCCACATCTCGATCCACGACGACCGCTGGTTCATCCCGCCGTGGGGCGTGAACGGCGGCCAGCCGGCCCAGCGCTCGTGGAAGACGCTGGAGCGCGTGGACGGCAGCCAGCAGTCGCTGCCGGCCAAGTGCGACGCCATCGCGGTGCAGGCCGGCGACCAGCTGCACTTCGTGACCTGGGGCGCGGGCGGCTGGGGCGACCCGCTGGAGCGCGATGCCGAACTCGTGGCGCTGGAGGTGCGGCGCGGCCTGGTCACGGCCCAGGGCGCGCGCAGCTACGGCGTGTGCATCGGCGCCGAAGGCACGGTGGACGCCGCCGCCACCGCCGCGCTGCGTGCTGACCTGCGCGCCAGCCGCGCACCGCTGGCCGTGTTCGACCGCGGCCGCGAGATCGCCGTGCTGCGCGAGCGCTGCCTGGAGGAGACCGGCCTGCCGGCACCGCGCCAGCCCGTGTGGCCGGGACGCGCGAGCGCAGCGGCATGACGGCCGACCGCAGCGCCGGCACCGGCGTCCCGGACGCGGTGCTGCGGACCACGCGCCGCGGGTTCATCGCACTGGCCGGCGCCGGGCTGGTGCTGGGGCTGCCGCCGGCGGAGGCCGCCGCCGTGGGTGCGGATGCGGGCGAGGGCCTGGCCCAGCCCTTCGTGCGCATCGCACCCAGCGGCGAGGTCACCGTCCTCGTCAAGCACCTGGAGATGGGCCAGGGCATCGCCAACGGCCTGGCCACGATCCTCGCCGAGGAGCTGGACGCCGACTGGAGCCGCGTGCGCACCGAGCCCGCGCCGTTCGACCCGCCGCGCTACAAGCACACGCTGTTCGGCTGGCAGACCACGGGCGGCTCGACCTCGGTGTCCAACAGCTGGCAGCAGCTGCGCGAGGCCGGCGCCGTGGCGCGCGCCATGCTGCTGCAGGCGGCCGCCGAGCGCTGGGGCGTGCCGGTGCAGGCGCTGACCGCGCACCGTGGGCGCGTGCTGCACGGCGCCAGCGGGCGGGCGGCCGGCTATGGCGAACTGGCCGACGCGGCTGCGCGCCTGCCGGTGCCGGCCGGCGTGCCGCTCAAGCCGCGCGCGGCCTACGCGCTGGTCGGCCGCGAACGGCCGCGCACCGGTGCCGCGGAACTGGCGCGCGGCGCCGTGCCCTACGGCATCGACGTGCAGCGCCCCGGGCAGCTGGTGGCCGTGCTGCTGCGCCCGCCGCGCTTCGGCGCCAGCGTGCGCAGCGTGGACGCCAGCGCCGCCCTGGCCGCGCCCGGCGTGCGCGCCGTGCACAGGCTGCCGCAGGGCGTGGCGGTGGTGGCCGACGGCACCTGGCAGGCGCTGCAGGCGCGCGATCGGCTGCAGGTGGCGTGGGACGATGCGCAGGCCGAGCAGCGCTCCACCGCCGAACTGCAGGCCGAGTTCCGGCGCCTGGCCACGGCCGGTGCGCCCGGCGTGGACGCCCTGGTGCGCGGCGACGCCGCCCAGGCCCTGGCGGCTGCCGCCACCGTGCTGTCGGCCGATTTCGAGCTGCCCTACCTGGCGCACCAGCCGATGGAGCCCATGGCCGCCGTGGGCCAGTGGCAGGACGGCCGCTGCGACATCTGGGCCGGCTGCCAGAACCCCAGCGCCGACCACGCCGCCCTGGTGCGCATCCTGGGCCTGCCGCCCGCCAGCGTGGTGCTGCACCTGCTGCCCTCGGGCGGCAGCTTCGGCCGGCGCGCAACCTTCTCGGCCGACTGGATCGGCGAGCTGGCAGCGCTGCTGCGCGCGCAACAGGCCCGGGGCGACACGCGCCCCGTCAAGCTGATGTGGACGCGCACCGACGAAATCCAGAGCGGCTACTACCGCCCGATGAACCTGCACCGCCTGCGCGCCGGCCTCGACGCCCAGGGCCGGCTGGTGGCGGTGGAGCAGACCATCGTGGCGCAGTCCTTCTCGCCCAGCATGGCGCGGCCGGGCTCGCCGATGCGGCCCGATCCCTTCGTCACCGAAGGCCACCTGGCCGAGCGCTACACGGTGCCGCACGTGCGCCTGCGCTGGGTGCGGCCCGACGTGGGCGTGTCCGTGCACACCTACCGCGCGCTGGGCTACAACCACACCACCTTCAGCAAGGAAGTGCTGATGGACGAGCTGGCCGCCGCGGCCGGCCAGGACGCGCTGGCCTTCCGGCTGGCGCACCTGGACGGGCAGCCGCGCCTGGCCGCTGCGCTGCGTCTGGCCGCCGCGCATGCAGGCTGGGGCCGGCCCTTGCCCGCCGGCCGCGCCCTGGGCCTGGCGGTGCAGGAGGCCTACCGCACGGTGGTGGCCCAGGTCGCGCAGGTGCGCATCGAGGGCACCCGGATCGTGGTGGAGCGCGTGGTCTGCGCGGTGGATTGCGGGCTGGTCATCAACCCCGGCACGCTGCGCGCCCAGATGGAGGGCGGCATCGCGTTCGGCCTCAGTGCCGTGCTGCACAGCGAGGTGACGCTGGACGCCGGCCGCGTGCAGCAGGGCAACTTCCACGATGCGCCGGTGCTGCGCCTGCCCGAGATGCCGCAGGTGGAGGTGCTCAGCATCGCCAGCGACGCCGCGCCCACCGGCATCGGCGAGCCGGGAAGCGTGCCCATCCTCGCGGCCGTGGCCAACGCCGTGGCGCGGCTGACCGGCAAGCCGGTGCGCAGCCTGCCGATCCGGCTGGCTGCCTGATCTCCCGCCGCGCCATACCGCCTCCTGCTCCGGGAGGGGGTGGCGCGCGCCCATTTCCTTCGGAACTATCGACGATGACCATTCCCGCCTTCGAGATCGGCAGCCAGCAAGGCCTGGCCAGCCTGCGCCCCGTGATGCGGCCGCAATCCCGGCCTGGCCGCGGCCAGGCCCTGGTGCGCATGCGCGCCGCCTGCCTGAACCACCGCGACCTGCTGGTGCTGCACGGCCGCTACGGCCCGCTGCGCGCGGCCGGGCGGGTGCCGCTGTCCGACGGCGTGGGCGAGGTGCTCGCGCTCGGCGAAGGCTGCACCGGCCCGGCCGTCGGCACGCGCGTCGTCTGCCCGCACTTCGTGGGTTGGCTGGACGGCGACTTCGATCCCGCCGTGTTCGGCGCCGACCTGGGCACCTCGCTGGACGGCTGGCTGGCCGGCCAGGTGGAAGTGCCGGCCGCTGCGCTGGTGCCCGTGCCCGATGCGCTGTCCGACGCGCAGGCCGCGCCCCTGTGCGCGGCCGGCCTCACGGCCTGGCATGCGCTGGTGGAGTTCGGCCGCGTGCGGGCCGGCGACCTGGTGCTCACGCTGGGCACGGGCGGCGTGTCCATGTTCGCGCTGCAGCTGGCCAGGCTGCACGGCGCGCGCGTGGCCATCACCTCCTCCAGCGATGCCAAGCTGGCGCAGGCCCGCGCGCTGGGTGCCGAGATCACGGTGAACTACACCACCCACCCCGACTGGGCCGCCGCGCTGCTGCGCGCCAGCGGCGGCCAGGGCGCCGACATCGTGCTGGAGACGGGCGGCCTGGCCACGCTGGGCGCCTCGCTCGACGCGGCGGCGCCGAACGCGCGCATCGCCCTCATCGGCGCGCTGGGCGGCTACGGCGCCACGCAGCTGCCGAACGTCACCACGCTGGTGCTCAAGAACATCGTGCTCAAGGGCATCGCGTCGGGCAGCCGCGCGATGCTGCAGCGGCTCGTGCGCGCGGCGGCCACGGGCGGGCTCGTGCCCGTGATCGACCGCAGCTTCGCGTTCGACGAGGCGCCCGCGGCCTATGCCCACCTGCAGTCCGCAGCGCACCTGGGCAAGGTGTTGGTCCGCGGCATCTGAGCCGCTGGATCCGGGGCGGCTCCCGGGGTGCGGCGGCGCGGCGATTCACAGGCCGAACAGCCGCCATCCCCGGCCGGCGCGGCGCTGGCGCAGCGCGGATCATCCGGGCCGATGGCGGCGGCCCGCTCACGGTGAACTGGCCGGCCACGCATGTCGAGGCGCCCTGCGTCCTCATCCTTGAACTGAGAGCAATCGAATGGAAATCAGCGAACTGGCCGTGCTGCGATGGGTGCACATCGTCTGCATGGTGTACTGGCTCGGCGGCGAGTGGGGCATCTTCAACACCTCCGTCAACATCGTGAACCGCAGGCTGCCGATGGAAGAGCGGCGCCGCCACATGGAGACGGCCTACCGCATCGACATCCTGGCGCGCTCGGGCATCATCCTGCTGCTGCCGCTGGGCATGCACATGGGGCACTTCTGGGGCACGCAGCCCTTCGGCGGCGGCTGGCTCGTGGCCATGTGGGTGCTGGCCGCGCTGTGGCTGGGCCTGTGCCTGTCGGCCTTCTTTTGCCGCGAGAGCGACCTGGGCATCCGCCTGACCAAGATCGACGAGCGCGTGCGGTTCGTGCTGATCCCGCTGCTGGTGGTCTGCGCCGTCGGCTCGCTGCTGGGCCATGGCCCGTTCATGGCCGAGCCGGGCCAGCGCTGGTTCTCCGCCAAGATCCTGATGTACTCGGGCACGCTGGTGATCGGCCTGTACCTGCGCTTCGTGATGCGCGAGTGGACCATGATGTTCCGCGAGCTGGCCAAGGGCCCGAACCCCAAGGTGGAGGCCACGCTCGAGCGCTCGCTGCGCCTGAGCCGCTTCACGGCCTACTGCTACTGGGCGATCATCCTGAGCATCGCGTTCCTGGGGGCGGTCAAGCCGTTCTGAGGGGGCGACGGCCCGGCCGACCAGGCGCAGCGCTCGCTGCGCCTTTTTCGTTGTGCGGCCTGTTCAGAACACGACGACCTGGCGCACCGCCTCGCCACGGTGCAACCGGTCGAAGCCTTCGTTGATCTGCTCCAGCGGCAGCGTGCCGCTCAGCAACCGGTCCACCGGCAGGCGGCCCTGCAGGTACAGCGCGATGTAGCGCGGCACGTCGCGCGAGGGCACGCAGGTGCCGATGTAGCTGCCCTTGAGCGTGCGCTCCTCGGCCACCAGGTTGACCACCGGCAGCGCGAACCGGGCGGCGGGGCCGGGCAGGCCGGCCGTGACGGTGTTGCCGCCGCGGCGCGTGACCTGGTAGGCCAGTTCCAGCGCACGGATGGCGCCGGCGAACTCGAAGGCATGCTCCACGCCGCCGCCGCTCATCGCGCGCACCAGGGCCTCGGCGTCCGGCTGCGCCGCGTTGACGGTGTGCGTGGCGCCCAGCGCGCGCGCCTGCTCCAGCTTGGCGTCCGACAGGTCGACCGCGATGATCTGCCGCGCGCCGGCCGCGTGCGCGCCCAGGATGGCGGCCAGGCCCACGCCGCCCAGGCCGACCACGGCCACACTCTCGCCGGCGCGCACCTGCGCCGTGTTGACGACGGCGCCCACGCCGGTCAGCACCGCGCAGCCGAACAGCGCGGCATGTTCCAGCGGCACGCGCGGGTCGATCTTGACGAGGGAGTTGCGGTCGACGGTGGCGTACTCGGCGAACACCGAGCAGCCCAGGTGGTGGTGCAGCGGCTGGCCGTCCAGCGCCAGCCGGCGGCCACCGCCGAGCAGTGTGCCGGCGCCGTTGGCCGCCGCGCCGGGCTCGCACAGCGCGGGCCGGCCTTCGGCGCAGGGCGCGCAGTGCCCGCAGCTCGGCACGAACACCACGACCACGTGGTCGCCCGGTGCCAGATCGTGCACGCCTTCGCCCACCTGCTGCACCACGCCGGCGGCCTCGTGGCCCAGCGCCATCGGCAGGGGCCGCGGCCGGTCGCCGTTGACGACCGACAGGTCGGAATGGCACAGGCCGGCGGCCGCGATGCGGACCAGCACCTCGCCGCGCTGCGGGCCGGCGAGTTCGACCGTCTCGATGCGCAGCGGGCGGCTGTCGGCGTAGGGGGGCTGCGCGCCCATGGCGCGCAGCACGGCGGCTTTGGTCTTCATCGCGTGTCTTTCATGGAGGGCTGGAAAAGGAGTGGCACGCGCGGGCGCACCGCGCCGCGCGCACGGCGCAGCGACGCAGGGCCTGCGGCATGGCGCCGCGGTGCGGGCGGGGGGTCAGGCCAGCGTGGCGGCCGCGTCGGCCACGGCAGCGCGGATGCGCCCATAGCTGCCGCAACGGCACAGGTTGCCGGCCATCGCCGCGTCGATCTCGACGCCGCTCGGCAGGTGCCCTTGCGGCAAGCCCTTGAGGAAGGCCGTGGCGGTCATGATCTGGCCGGCCTGGCAGTAGCCGCACTGGGCCACGTCGTGCCGCACCCAGGCGGCATGGATGGCCGAGCCCACCGGGTCCTGGCCGCCGGTGACGGCCTCCACGGTCGTGAGCTCGTGGCCCGCCACGGTGGCCAGCGAGGTCACGCAGCCGCGCGTCGGCTGGCCGTCCAGGTGCACGGTGCAGGCACCGCACAGGCCGGCACCACAGCCGAACTTGGTTCCGGTCAGGCCCAGCTTGTCGCGCAGGACCCAGAGGATGGGCGTGGCCGGGTCGGCGTCGACCTGCTTCTCCTGCCCGTTGACATGCAAGCGCACCATGGCGTGTTCCTCGGCGTCAGCGCGGTGCGAAGCTGCGGTAGCGGCCCAGCGCCAGCATGGAGCAGGCGCTCACGACCAGGGCGATGCCCGAGGCCGTGAGCATCTGGGCGTACGAGCCGGTGCGGTCGAAGCTCCAGCCGAACACGGCCGGCCCGAGGCCGGCGCCCAGCGCGAAGCAGCAGTACAGCAGCGAATAGACCTGGGTGTAGGCCCGCATGCCGAAGTAGCGCGCCACCAGGAAGGCCAGCAGGTCGTATTCCACGCCCACCGCGAAGCCGATGAGGCCGATGGACAGCAGCGCGCCGGCGTAGCTGAGCTGCCCCGAGGCGAGGATCCAGCAGGCGATGCCGGGGATGCTCATGATCACCATCGCCACGCCCGGTGCCCAGAAGCGGTCGATCAGCCAGCCACCCACGAGCCGCCCGGTCAGCGCCGACAGGCCGATCATGGCGGTCAGCGCCAGGATGTCCGAGCGCACGAAGCCGCTGGTCTTGAGGATGTTCTCCATGTTGGGGATCGGGCCGCCCAGGGCGAAGGAGATCGGCACGAAGGCCAGGGCCAGCAGCCAGAAGCGCCAGTCGCGCAGCGTCTGCGCGAGCGTCAGGCCGGCCGGCAGCACGCCCGACGTGCCGCACTGCTGCGGATCGCCGTCGACGTTGCGGAACAGCCACCAGGCCACCGGCAGGGCGACCAGCAGCGGCAGCAGGCCCAGGCCCACATAGGCGCCGCGCCAGCCGAAGCTGGCGATCAGCCAGGCCGTGTAGGGCTTGGCGACCACGCCGAACAGCCCGGTGCCCGTGAGCGTGAGTCCCAGCGCCAGGCCCTTGCGCTGCTCGAACCAGGCGTTGACGCCGCGCGTCCAGGTGATGGGCAGCGTGCCCGCGCCCAGCACCGCGATGCCGACCCAGGTCAGGTAGTACAGCGTGAGCGAACCGTTGCCCAGCGCGAACGCCATGAACGACAGCGCGAACAGCAGCGTGGAACCCAGCGCCACCGTGCGCGTGCCCAGCCGCCCGGCCAGGAAGCCAGCCAGCGGCGCGGCCACCAGCGTGCTCAGTGTCATCACCGTGATGCCGAAGAACACCTGGCCGATGCCCCAGCCGAATTCGCGCGCCAGCTCGGGCGCCAGCACGCCGATGGTGTAGAACGGCAGCGGCGACAAGCCCAGCCCGACGCCCAGAAAGGCGGCCAGCACGATCGGCCATCCGCGCCGGAATTCGCCATATCCCACAGTCTTGTTCATGTTGCTTCCCATGCAGCTCGGCGCCCGAATGCCGGGCCGATGGCGCATGTTCGTGCGGCGCCGCGCGGATCGCGAAGGCGGGTGCGGCGGCTATCCGGCTTGCGAACAGCGGCGCTGCGCGCAGCGCATTGCACGGGCTGCGTCGCCTAGGCTGCGAACCCGTTGTTGTCTGGAGTCGTGATGTCGGTGATCGCAGAAGAAGTGGGGGGCGCGCTGCGCCAGTTGAAGGCCACGCTGTCGGCCATCGTGGGCGAGGCGCATGTGCGCGACGACGACGCCACGCGCACGCTGCACAGCCAGGACATCTGGGGTGCGGGGCCTGCGCGCGTGGCGCTGGTCGTGGCGCCCGGATCGGTGGCCGACATCGCCGCCACGGTGCGCGCCGTGCGGCAGGCCGGCCACGTGCTGGCGCCACGCGGCGCCGGCATGGGCTACACCGGTGCCTACCTGGTGGATTCGGCGCGCGCCGTGTCGCTGGACCTGTCGCGCATGGACCGCATCCTGGAGGTGCGCAGCGAGGACATGTGCGTGACGGTGGAACCCGGCTGCACCTGGGCCGCCTTGCGCGCCGTGCTCGCGCCGCTGGGCCTGCGCACGCCGTTCTGGGGGCCGATGTCCGGCCTGCGCTCCACCGTGGGCGGCGCCGTCTCGCAGCATGCGGCCATGCTCGGCGCGGGGCAGCATGGCATCTCGGCCGACAGCGTGGTCGCGCTCACCGTGGTGCTGGGCGACGGGCAGGTGCTGCGCACCGGCGCGCGCGGGCAGGGCGGCGACGCGCCGTTTTTCCGCCACTACGGCCCCGACCTGACCGGGCTGTTCTGCGGCGACGGCGGCGCGCTGGGCATCAAGGCTGCCATCACGCTGCGGCTGATGCCGCTGCCGGCCCACGAGGACCACGCCTCCTTCGCGTTCCAGGCCGGGCGCGACCTGCTGGCCGCCATGGCGGCGATGGCGCGCGCCGGCATCGCCTGCGAGATGTGCGCGTTCGACCCCGGCCTCACGCGCGTGCGCATGCAGCGTTCGTCGCTGTCGGGCGACGTGAAGACGCTGGGCGCGGTGGTGGGCCAGCAGAAGTCGCTGGTCAAGGGGCTGCTGGCCGCCGGCAGGATCGCGCTGGCCGGGCGCGACTTCGTGGGCGAGGAGAACTACTCGCTGCACATGGTCGCGGAAGGCCGCAGCGCGGCCGGCGTGCAGGCCGACATCGCCCTGGCCCGGCGCATCGCCGCCGAGCACCGCGGCGAGGAGATCGCCAACACCATCGCCAAGGTGATCCGCGCGCAGCCCTTCCCGCCGCTCAACAGCGTGATGGGCCCGGGCGGCGAGCGCTGGGCGCCCGTGCACGGCGTGGCCGCGCTGTCGGCCGCCGGCGATGTGTTCGAGGCCCTGCAGCAGGTGTTCGCCGACATGGCGGACGCCTTCGCGCGGGCGGGCGTGAAGACCGGCTACCTGTTCACCTCGGTGTCGACGAATGCGCTGCTGGTCGAGCCGGTGTTCTACTGGCCCGGCGAACGGCTGGCCGTGCATGCGGCCGCGATGCAGCCCGAGCACCTGGCGCGCCTGCCGGCCCTGCCCGACGACCCGGCCGCCACGGCCGTGGTGGTGGAGGCGCGCCGGCGCGTGGTGGCGGTGTTCGAGCGCTTCGGCTGCGGGCACTTCCAGATCGGGCGCAGCTATCCGTACCGGCAGAGCCGCGATGCCGCGTCGTGGGCGGTGCTGGAGGCGGTGAAGGCGGCGGTGGATCCGCAGGGGGTGGTGAACCCCGGGGTGCTGGGCCTGGGCAGCGCCGGTTGATTGCGGCCGGTGCCGGCACCCCAGGGTGCCGGCGGCCACGGCCTCGGCGCTGCTGCGCGCCTGGTTCAGTCGCGCTGCAAGTCCAGGTGCTGCAGCAGCGGCCCGAAGCCATCCACCGCATCCCGGATGCCGTTGGTGCGCAGCGCATGCCAGTAGGTCGCGGTGTTGATCGCGATCACCGGCTTGCCCAGGAAGGCCTCGGCGTACGGCGCCAGCCGCGCCATCGACAGGTTGGTGCCGACCTGCACGATGGCGTCGATGTCGTCGCCGTCGAGCTCCTTCAGCGCCTGGGCCAGCTGCGTCTCGCCCACGCGCGAGATGTCGGTCCAGCTCCTGCAGCGCAGCGGGATGTCGCGCACCTGCTCGATGCCGTAGTCGCTGAAGAAGTGCTTCACGTGCGCGTTGGCCACCGGGTAGTAGGGCGAGATCACGGCCACGCGGCGGATGCCGCCATAGGCCTTGATCGCTTCCACGCAGCTGATCGGGCCGACGCTGAACTCCTTGCCGCTGATCTCGCGCAGGTGCTTGAGCTGGCGGTGGCAGGCCTCGGCGCCGCCCACGAAGGACACGGCCGAGACGCCCATGACCATGTAGTCGGGCTCGGCCGTCATCGCGGTGCGCACGGCCGCATCGACCGCGCCCTGCAGGATGTCGATGCCGGCCATGAAGGACTCGTCGGACAGCGCCTTGGCGTTCTCGATGTAGATGTCGCGGTACTGGTTGGTCACGCCGGCCGGGCGCATGGCCGCGAACTCGGGCTCGACCACGGTATTGGTCGAAGGGCCGAACACGGCGAACACCTTGCGCCAGCCGCAGGTGTCGCGGCCTTGGGGTCTGGGTACCGTGCTCATACGTAGGCCGGATCTTTCATGGGACCGACGGAGCGCGACCGCGTGGCCTGCAGCAGCACGGGCGGCTCGCTGCCCGGGAAGTCCGGGCCCCAGTTCACGGGCGTGCCGTGCATCTGCACGCTGGCGTTGTCGGTGTACCAGTCGACCAGCCGGCCGTCGCAGCGCAGCAGCCAGGTCGTGCCTTCCTCGCCCGCCACGAAATCGCCATGGCGCACGCCGGCCGGGCGGAAGAAGTAGGTGCCCGGGTACATGGTGCCGAAGTTGTATTCGAAGCTGCCCTCCAGCGTGAAGGCTTCCTCGTAGCAGGGGTGGTGGGCGAGCGGGTGCTCCTTCCAGTTGGCCTTGGCGTGGATCAGCCGCGTGTAGAAGCCCGTCACCTTGTCGTGGTGCAGCAGCTTGATGAACAGCCCGGGCACGGGCGTGCCGCCACGCGAGAAGTCCATGGGGCTGCCGTGCGTGGGGTGGGTCACGTCGTACCAGTCCATCTGGCTGGCCCGCTTGATGACGAGTTCGTGCGCGGCATGGCGGTGCGCGCCGTGCGCATCGCCGGGCGTGAAGGCCCAGTCGGCGTACTCGCGGAACAGCAGGATGCGCGTGCCGGCCTTGGCGCGCACGGCGGGCATCAGCACGCCCTGCGGGGCCATCAGGTAGTCGTCCTTGCGCAGCACCTCGTCGCCCACGCCGATCTCGCCCGCCAGCACATACCACTCGGTCTGCGCCGCGTGCAGGCCGGCGGGGCGGCTCCAGTCGCTCGTGAACTCCACGAGCAGCGAGGCCTCGCCTTTTTCCTCGCAGTAGTTGAGGTTGCGCTGGCGCGCCTCGCCGCTGCCGTGCGGCAGCTCGGCGATGTGCCAGATCAGGTCTTTCTCGTCGATCAACTCTACATGCGGTCGCATTGCGTTCGTCCTGGAACAAGGGTTGGGGATAGGCCATGATGCCGACCGGCCCGGCATTCGCCACCCGCCGGTCGGCGTGTGTCCGCCTGTTGAATGAAGCGGCGTTGTTCAGGGCTTGAGCCGCATGGCGGGCAGCGTCAGCTCGACCGTCGGGCCGAGCGCCGAGGCGCTCTTGCCGAAGGCGAAGGTGTAGCGGCCGGCCGGCACGGTCCAGCCCCCTGCGCTGTAGTCCGCCAGCAGGCGCGGATCGACGCGCAGGCTCACTTGCTGCTGCTGGCCCGGTTCGAGCGTGAGCTTGCGAAAGCCCACCAGCCGCTGCAGTTGCTGGCCGTTGCGCGCCACCAGGTAGGCCTGCGGCACATCGGCGCCGGCCCGCGCGCCATCGTTGCGCACGGACACGCCCAGTTCCACGGCGTCGCCCTGGCGGGCCCACGGCTGGCTGTGGCTGAAGGCGGTGTAGCCCAGGCCGTGGCCAAACGCGAACAGCGGCGCCTGCCCGGTCCTGGCGAACCAGCGGTAGCCGGCGTCCGAGCCCTCCGGATACGGCACCTGGACCGGCGTGCGTGGCGGCAGGCCCAGGCCCGGCAGCGCGCCGCGCGGGGTCTGCGCCAGGTCGTGCGGAAAGCTCATCGGCAGCCGGCCCGATGGGTTCACCTGGCCGACCAGCACGTCGGCCACGGCCTGGCCGCCTTCCTGGCCCGGGTACCAGGCCTGCACCACGGCGCGCACGTCCGCGAGCCAGGGCATGGTGATGGGGTTGCCGGTCTGCAGCACGACCACGGTGTTCGGGTTGGCCGCGGCCAGCTGGGCGATCAGCGCGTCCTGCCCCTGCGGCAGCGCCAGCGAGCCGGAATCCTGGCCCTCGCCCTCCCATTTGTTGGCGAACACCAGCACCAGGTCGGCCTTGGCCGCGTGGGCTGCCCCCACCTCGGGCGAGTAGCCGCTCTGGAAGCTGATCTGGGCCTTGGGCAGGGCGGCGCGCAGCGCGGCCAGCGGCGAGGAGGGCAGGAACACCTGGCGCGTGAACATGCCCATGATGTCGTCGGCACGGCCGCCGACCACGCGCGGCGCGCCGTTGCTCGGCGTCACCTGGCTGGAGCCGCCGCCCGCCAGCACGCCGAAGTCGGCGCTGCCGCCCACCACCAGCACGCGCTTGCCCTCCAGCGCCGAGGCGGCGAGCGGCAGCGCGCCGTCGTTCTTGAGCAGCACGATGCCGGCCCGCGCCGCCTCCAGCGCCACCCTGGCGTTGGCGGCGTAGTCGATGGGTTGCGGCGCGTACGCCGTGTCGATGCCCACCGCATACAGGCTGCGCAGGATGCGCCGCACCGCGTCGGACACGCGGTCCGGCGCCACCTTGCCCGCGTCGATGAGCTGCTGCAGCGGCGCGCCGAACCAGGCCTGCCGGTCGAGCTGGCTGCCGGCCTGCTGGTCCAGGCCGGCGTTGATGAAGCCGGCGTCGGTCACGGCGCCCCAGTCGGACATGACCCATCCCTTGTAGCCCCAGTCGCGCTTGAGCACGGTGTTGAGCAGGTGGTCGTTGCCGCAGGCCTTGTGGCCGTTGACCAGGTTGTAGGCGCACATCACCGAAGCGGGCTGGCCGATCTCGATGCCGAGCTGGAAGGCAAGCAGCTCGCCCTCGCGCAGCGCGGCCTCGTCCATCACCGCATCGGCGTACAGGCGCAGCGTCTCCTGCGCGTTGAGCGCGAAGTGCTTGATGGTCGAGGCCACGCCCTCGCCTTGCGTGCCGCGGATGGCGTGGCCGGCCAGCACGCCGGCCAGCCAGGGGTCCTCGCCCAGGTACTCGAAATTGCGGCCGTTGCGCGGGTCCAGCGTCAGGTTCACGCCGCCGCCCAGCAGGATGTTGAAGCCCTTGGCCCGTGCCTCCTGCGCCACGGTGGCGCCCAGCCGCTGCGCCAGGTCGGGGTCGAACGCGGAGGCCAGCGCCAGGCCCGAGGGCATGGCCGTGGCCACGTCGCCGGGGCGGCCCTGGTTCGGGTTGGTCACGCCCAGGCCCGCATCGGTGGCCCACTGCGCCGGCACGCCGAGCCGGGGAACGCCGGCCACATAGCCCGCCATGGCCGGCGTGTCCGGCGGGATCTCGACCTGCGTGGGCAGCGCCGCCACCGGCATCACGCCCAGCAGCAGGCGCATGCGTTCGGCATGCGTCATCTGCGCCTCGGTGCGCGCTGCCTTGGTGTCGGCGTCTTCGGCGGCATGGGCCACGCTGGCGCCGGCGAGCGCGGCCAGCAGCAGCGTGAGGCCGGACATGCGGAAAGGACGGGGCATCGGTGATCGTTCCTGCAGAAAGGAGGGAGGGCTCGGTGCGTGTCGAGGAATTGCCTGACCCGGGCGCGCAACGTGCCGGCCGGTCAGCACCGGCCGGAACTTGCAGGCCGGTTCATGGCGAGGCAGCCGCCAGCGCCGCGGACAGGAAACCCTTGGGCAGGCCGGCCAGCGGCGTCATGCCGTACAGCGGCTCCTCGGGCAGGGCCCGCTGCAGCAGCGCGCGCACGGCGAACAGGGCCTCGATGTCGATGCCGGTGCGCAGGCCCATGGCCTCCAGCATGAAGACCAGGTCCTCGGTGACGATGCTGCCGCTGGCGCCAGGCGTGAGCGGGCAGCCGCCCAGGCCGGCCAGCGAAGCATCCAGCGTGGTGAGGCCCACGTCCAGCGCCGCCACCACGTTGGCCAGGCCCTGGCCCCGCGTGTTGTGCAGGTGGATGCCGGTCAGCTGGTCGCGCCCGACGGCGGCCCAGACCGAGCGGATCAGCCGGCGCACCTGGGCCGGATTGGCGTAGCCGCTGGTGTCGGCAAGGCCGACCTCGTCGCAGCCCGCCTCCATCAACGCCACGGCCAGGTGCAGCACCCGCTCCTGCGGCACCGCGCCTTCCAGCGTGCAGCCGAAGGCCGTCGCCAGGCTGCCCTCGAAGTGCGGGCGCTGCGTTGGCGGCAGGCTGCGGATCAAGGCGGCGATCTGGCGCACCTCGTCCAGCATCTGCACGTGGGTGCGGCGCAGGTTGCGCAGGCTGTGCGTCTCGCTGACCGACAGCGGGATGGTGATCTTGTGCGCGCCAGCCGCGACCGCCGCCTGCGCGCCCTTGAGGTTGGGCACCAGCACCGCGACGTTCAGGCCGGCAATGGCCCGGGCATGCGCCACCAGCTCGGCCGTGTCGGCCAGCTGCGGCAGCACGTGTGCCGGCACGAAGGATCCGACCTCGATCTCGGCCACGCCGGCCGCCGCGGCGGCCGTGATCCAGGCCTTCTTGGCCGCGGTGGGCATGGTGGCCTTGACGTTCTGCAGCCCGCCGCGCGGGCCGACTTCGCTCACGAGCACGTCGCGCCGCACACCGTGGGTCATGCCGCCACCTGCTGCGCCGCGAAGGCGTCGACGATCGCCCCGGGCGGCGCCTGCCAGGCTTCGCCGCACGCAGCGATGTGGCGCAGCACGGTCTCCAGGTGCTGGATGCGGTGCGGTTGGCCCATCACCCAGGGGTGCAGCGACAGCGTGAGCAGCCGCCCGCCCTGCGCCCGCGCCTCGGCCAGCAGCAGCTCGAACGCGTCGATCACCTGCTCGGCCCACGAGGCCTCGGCGTGCAGGTTGTCCATGACCACGAAGCGGTCCTCGATCTCGGTGGCCAGCGGCAGGTTCCACAGGTCGCCCTGCGCGGTGTGGAAGCGGTAGGGCAACTCGTCGTTGACCCAGTCCGCGCAGTAGTCGATGCCCTCGGCCTTCAGCAGCTCGGGCGTGTTCGGGCCCTGCAGCTTGCCGGGGCTGAGCCAGCCGCGCACGGCCTGGCCGCTGAGTTCGCGCAGCGTGGCCAGCGACCGCTGCACGAGCGCGCGCTCGTCCGCGATGGCGATGCCGCCGGCGTGCGGCGTGTCCATCGACCAGGAGTGGCCCAGCACCTCGTCGCCACGTTCGCGGATCGCGCGCATCAGCGCCGGGTAGCGCAGCGCCAGCTCGGCGTTGATGGCAAAGCTGGGGCGCATGCCGTGGGCGTCGAAGGCGCGCAGGAAGCGGTGGATGCCCACGCGGTTGCCGTAGTCGCGCAGCGTGAAATGCCGCAGGTCGGGGTGCGGCATGGTCATCGAGCCCGGCAGCCTGATCCTGGCCTGCGGGTTCATCGGAAAGTGCTGCAGGCTCACGTTGATCCACACCGCCAACGGCTTGCCGCCGGGCCATCGCACGGGTGGCCGGTCGGTCAGCATGGACCAGGCGTAGCGGTCGTGGTCCATGCCGTAGCGGCGCATGGGGTAGTCGAGATGGATGGGGTCCAGGGCCATGGTCAGGCGCCTCCGTTCTGGCGCGCGATGTCGGCCAGCGCGGCGTCGTGGTGGTGCGCGAGGAAGTGCTCGGCGATCTCGCGGCCGGTGGTCACCCACACGTCGGGGTGGCCGGTGATGTAAGCCAGCGCATCCTCGAAGGCCTTGAGCCGGTGCGGGCAGCTCACCTGGTAGTTGTGCGTGGGGATGCACATCACCGTGCCGGACTCGGCGCCCTCGGCGTACAGGCGGTCGAAGCTGTCCTTGATCATCTGCCCGTAGCGGCGCGGCTCGACCTTGTTCACCACGTAGGCGATGGTGTCGTTCAATTCCAGCGAGTAGGGCACCGAGACGAAGCGCTGGCCCCCGCGCACGCGCAGCGGCGTGGGCTGGTCGTCGTGGAACAGGTCGCAGGTGTAGGTGCCGCCGAGCTCGGCGAACAGGTCCAGCGTGTGCTCGCTGTGCGACAGGGCCGGCGCGAGGTAGCCCGCGGGCGTGCGGCCGGTGTGCTCGGCGATGGTCTCGATGGATTCGCGGATCATCGCGCGCTCCTGCGCCTCGGACATGCCGTAGGTGTAGCGCGTGTTGTAGATGCCGTGGCTGAAGAACTCCCAGTCGCGCTCGCGGCACATGCGGACGATCTCCGGGTGGTGCGTGCACAGCGCGGTGGAAAGCGAGATCGAGCCGCGCACGCCGTACTTGTCGAGCAGCTGCATCTGGCGCATGTGGCCCACGCGGTTGCCGTAGTCGCGGATCGAGTAGCCGGGCACCGCGGGCGAGGGATGCGGCCAGGCCGCGCGCGCCGGGTTGGCGGGCGGCGCCAGTTCGTAGAACTCGATGTTGGGCGCCACCCAGAAGGCCACGCGCGCGCCACCGGGCCAGCCGATCTTCGGCCGGCCGTGGTAGGGCCAGTGGTCGTAGTGGCCGGTGTCGGCTTTCATGCGGACTCCTGCGCCCGTTCGTCGAGCCAGCCCAGCGTCTCGGCGACGTCGACGACGTCGGCGTACTTGAGCATCAGGTCGGTCAGGTTGGCGAAGTGGTAGGACTCGTGCTTGTCGGCCACGCACTGCTCGGGCACGATGGTGCGGTATCCGCGCGAGAGCGAATCCACCGCCGCGGCGCGCACGCAGCCCGAGGTCGATCCGCCGGTGATGACCACCGTGTCGACCTGGTGCCAGACCAGCAGCGACTGGAGCGGCGTCTCGAAGAACGGCGAGGGCATGCGCTTGCTGTAGACCAGGTCGCGCCCGTGGGCGCCGGTCTGGATCTCGCAACGCGCGTCGAAGGCTGCCCGGCGCGAGCCGTGCTTGATGTTCTGCAGCGAGTCGGGCGTGTCGGTGCGCGTGCCCCAGACGCCGGCATCCTCGCCTGACTCGGCGTAGGCCACATGCGTCCAGACCACCGGCCACCCGAGCGCTCGGAAGCGCCTGGCCAGTGCGTTCACATGCTCGATCTGGCGCGGGTCGGTCTCATACGCTGTCTTGAACTCGTCGACGCGCGTGTAGGCGCACTGAA
Organism: Pseudorhodoferax sp. Leaf274; assembly: GCF_001422445.1. Lineage (GTDB taxonomy): Bacteria > Pseudomonadota > Gammaproteobacteria > Burkholderiales > Burkholderiaceae_C > Pseudorhodoferax. Next base: position 171,273 of record NZ_LMNA01000004.1, on the reverse strand, counting down.
AGTCGATGTTCACCAGCACCGCCTTGCGGCCGTAGCCGAAGCGGGCGCGCTGCGGGTTGGCCTTGATGTCGGCCCAGATCTGGCGGGCTGTCTTGTCGGATGTTTCCATGCGTGGCTCCAGGGGAAAGTGCCTTGCCGGTCGGCAGGCCTGCGCCCTTTGCCCACCATAGGTCGGCGGCGCGGCGCCGGCCACGGCGATCGGCCGGCTGATCGGCCTGCGGACAGAGGGCCTGCGCGGCCCTACTTGAGCGTGCGCATGTAGTCGATGAGCGCCTGGCGTTCGGCCGCGTCGGGCATGCCCATGAACGCCATCGTCGTGCCGGGCACCACGGCCGTCGGCCGGGCGAGCCAGGCGTGCAGCTGCGCCTCGTCCCAGACGAACTTCTTGGACTTCATGGCGGCGGAGTAGCCGTAGTTGGGCAGCCCGCCTGCCGGGCGGCCGATCAGGTCCTGCAGGTGCGGCCCCATCTTGGCGGGGCCGCCGGCCTTGGCCTCGTGGCAGGCCGCGCAGCGCATGAACAGGCGCTTGCCCATGTCCACGCTCGCGGCCGCTGGTGCGCCCTGCGACCAGGCCGCGCCTGCGAGCAGCCACGCCGCCGGCGCTGTCCAGAGCATCCGCCCCCAATTGATCTGCATGTCCGGTCCCTTTCGTTGATGTGGCGGGCGCCACGGTCTGCGGGAGATGCTAGGTGGGGGGTGTGCGCGGTGCACGGCGGAATGCGGCCGTGTTCGCCCTGCGGCAGTGGGCGGGCCGGCGTATCCACCAGATGGACGCCGGCGCGGGCTGATGCGATGGCGGCGCCGGCCCACGGTGAGGATGCGCGCTCCCTCGTTCTGCCTCAGGCATCCATTCATCATGATCACCCACCACACCGAGGTGTTGGTCGCCGGCCTGGGGCCGGTTGGCGCCACGGCCGCGCTGTCATTGGCCCGCCGCGGCATTGCGGTCACGGCCATCGAACCCCTGGCCAGCTCCGCGACCGACCTGCGTGCATCCACCTACCACGCGCCGACGCTGGAAATCCTGGACGACCTGGGTGCCGCCGGCACGCTGTTCGGCCAGGGGCTGAAGGCGCCGGTCTACCAGTACCGCGACCGCCAGAGCGGCGACGTGTTCGAGTTCGACCTGACCGAGATCGCCGACCGCACCCGCTTTCCCTACCGCATCCAGTGCGAGCAGCACCGGGTGACGGCCAGCATCGTCGAGCAGGTGCAGGGCGAGCCCAGTGCCACGGTGCTGCAGGGCCAGCGCGTTCTGTTCGTCGAGCAGGACGAGGAGGGCGTGACGGCCTATGTCGAGAGCGCCAACGCGGTCGAGCGCTGGCGCGCGCGCCATCTGCTGGCCACCGACGGCGCCAGCAGCGTGGTGCGCAAGGTGCTGGGGCTGCAGTTCCCCGGCTTCACCTACGACGACCGCTTCGTCTGCTTCTCGACCGAGCACCCGATCGAGGAGGCCTTCGACAACCTGAGCCACGTCAATTACATCTCCGATCCGAAGGAGTGGATGGTGGTGCTGCGGGTGCCCGGGATGTGGCGCGTCCTGGTGCCTGCGCCGGCCGGGTTCAGCGACGCGCAGCTGGTCTCGGAGGACTACAAGAACGGCGTCTTCGGCCGCATGCTGGGCCGCGACTGCGACGTGGCCACCCGGCACCGCACGATCTACCGCGTGCACCAGCGCGTGTGCGAGCGCTTCGCGGTGGGCCGCATCCTGCTGGCCGGCGATGCCGTGCACCTGAACAGCCCGATGGGCGGCTTCGGGATGAACAGCGGCGTGCACGACGCCATCAACGCCTGCGACAAGCTGGTGCAGGTGCTGCGCCACGGCGCGGACGCCGCGCAGCAGACCGCGTTGTACGAGCGCCAGCGCCAGACCATCACACGCGACTTCGTGCAGGCCCAGACCATCGAGAGCACACGCCTGATGCGCGATGGCTGGGCCAGCGCCCGCGCCGAGCGTGCCGACGCGCTGGGCAGGCTCATGAAGGACCGCGCCGCGCGCCGCGCCTACCTGCTCAAGCAGGCCATGTTCACGAGCCTGGAGCAGGCCGCCGCCATCCAGTAGCCGCGCGCGCGGCTGTGACAAACGCCGCCCGCACCGCCCGCGTGTTCACCTGCCGACTTCGGCCCAACTGCGACCCGCGTGCCGGCGCATGTCTCGCAGATATTCGCACCAGACCCCGCCACGGCACCCCCGGATGCCGGCGATCACCTCGGCCCCACACCCACCACTGCCCGGAGTTTTCAGCATGAAGACCTCTCAACTTCCAGACGCTGTGCGTCGCCCGCACCGTCTGGTGCCCACCGCCGTCGCCATGGCCTGCGCGATGTTCGCGAGCTCGGCCATCGCACAGGTGCAAGCGCCTGTCCCCGTGGAAGCCAGCACCTCCCCGGCCGCTGCCGAAACGCCACCCGAGACGGCCACGTCCAACGCGCTGCCTACCGTCAGCGTGACGGCGCGCAAGCGCAACGAGAAGATGCTGGAGGTGCCGATCTCCATGCAGTCGCTGTCGGACAAGGAGCTGCGCGCCGGCGGCATCACCGAGGTGAAGGACCTGGCCGCGCAGACCGGCTTCAACTTCAGCTCGTCGCAGGGCTCCGGCGCGCAGGGCCGCTCCACCGGCGTGACCACCTTCCGCGGCCTGCAGGGCGAGCTGAACTTCCCTTGGGAGAACTCGGGCGGTGTCTTCATCGATGGCATCTTCATCTCCGGCGGCGTGGCCAGCATCGGCATGACCGACGTGGCGCGCGTGGAGGTGCTCAAGGGCCCGCAGAACGCCTTCTTCGGCCGCAGCACCTTCGGCGGCGCGGTGAACTTCATCACCCGCAATCCCTCGTCCGAACTGGGCGGAGCGGTCAACACCACCGTCGACAACCGGGGCTCCAAGGACCTGGATGCCACCATCGAAGGGCCGATCAAGACCGACGTGCTGAACGGCCGCCTGTCCTTCGGTAGCCGCAACAAGGCCGCGCAGTTCCGCGCCACCGACGGCGGTGCGCTGGGCGAGGAAGAGACCCGCTTCGTCAGCGGCACGCTGTACCTGACGCCGACCGACAAGTCGTGGGTGCGCCTGCGCGCGCACTACCAGCGCGACGAGGATTCCACCCCCGCCACCGGCCTGATCCCTGCCGCAGGCAACACCAGCTGCCAGGGCCGCACCTACACCGGCAACGACGCCGCCGGAAACCCGGTGAACTTCACGCCGAGCGTGGCGTACTTCTGCGGCGGACTGCCTTCTTACGGCACCGTGGGCTCGCGTGTGTTCGATGCCAACACCGCCATCCCCGCCAACGCGGTGGCCGCGATGGTCGACAACGCGCTGAACGAACCGTTCCTGGCCAAGGCGCCGAAGCTGGACCACACCGGCCTGCTGCGCGAGATCAAGCGCGTGTCGGCGCAGGGCGGCGTCGAGCTGCCCCACCAGATGGACCTGGCGCTGAACGCCGGCTTCAACGAGTCCTACTCCAGCAGCATCTACGACGTGGACCGCAGCAAGGCCTCCAACTTCCTCGCGCAGCAGTCGATGCTGAGCAAGGACCTGACGGTGGACGCACGCCTGTCGACCAACCCGCGCTCGCCGCTGCGCGGCACGCTGGGCGCCAGCTACTTCCGCTCCACCTTCCAGCTCCAGCAGATCGACATGAGCATGGCGCTGGGCCAGACCACGCCGGCCATCGGCACGGGCAACTACCAGAACGTGAGCTCGTCGGTGCCGGCGGTGTACGGTTCGGCCGAATACGACTTCAACGAGCGCTGGACGCTGACGGGCGAGGCACGCTACCAGAAGGACACGGTGGAGTTCACCTCTCCTGCAGGCCTGAAGACGGACAACACCGCCAAGAACCTGCTGCCGCGCCTGACGTTGCGCTTCAAGCCCATCGAGAGCATGTCGACCTACATCAGCGCGGCGCGCGGCGTTCAGCCGCTGTCGGCCAACAGCGGCTACATCAACGCCAGCGCGGCCGGCAAGGCCTACCTGCGCTCGTTGTACCCGAACATCTCGGAGTTCACGGAGCAGCCCAAGCTCGACTCGCTGGAGCTGGGCATCAAGCAGCGCGTGAACCCCAGCTGGCAGTATTCCGCGGCCATCTACACGCAGACGTGGAAGGACCGCATGTCCAGCACCTCGGTCTTCAACCCGACCAGCTGCGGCGTGACCGTCGGCACGGCGGCCTGCCCCTTCACCGCCTCCGGCTCGGGCGTGACCATCGGCAACGAGGCGCGCGTGACCGGCCTGGAACTGGCGGTGGATGCGCAGCTCTCGCGCCAGTGGGCCATGGGTGCCTACCTCGACGTGAAGCGCGCCAAGTGGAGCCGCGTGGACGCCACCAATGCCGTGCTGACGCGCCCGGCCGTGAACTTCGACGGCAACAGCCTGGCGCGCACGCCCAGCGTGACCGCAGCCGCCAACATCACCTACCGCTACACGCTCAGCGACGAATGGAAGGCCTTCACGCGCGGCGACGTGACCTTCGTGGGCAAGCGCTGGGACACCGACTACAACTTCTTCCAGGTCGGCTCGTACAACAGCTTCGACCTGCGCCAGGGTTTCGAGAAGGACAACTTCTCCATCGAGCTGTTCGTCAAGAATGTGTTCAACCACCGCGGCTGGACGTCGGCATCGCGCATCGTCGACCTGAGCATGACGCCGGTGACGAATTTCTCGCAGCAGGGCGTGCTGGTCAACGTGCAGGACGAGCGCAGCTTCGGCGCCCGCATGCGCTACACGTTCTGATCCGCCGAGCGATGTCCAACGGACCCGAGGACCAAGGCATGAACAACCGCAGGAGCTTTCTGGGCGCCAGCGCCTGTGTCGCTTCCGTCGCGGCCGGCGCGGCCAGTGCGGCAGATCTCGCAGGCTCTGGCCCGGCCGCCGCCCCGCGCCCCGTGCCGTTCGCCGGCATCATGGGCCGCGGCTATGCCCGCGGGCCGCATGGCCTAGTGCATTTCCACGACTCCGTCGGCCTGGTCAAGCCGCCGGCGGGCGAGCTGCCGCTGCTGCTGCTGCACCAGTCGCCCGCGTCGGCTCGCCAGTTCGAGCGCGCCTTCCAGCCGCTGGTGCAGCGCAACGTGCGCTTCATCGCGGTGGACACGCCGGGTTTCGGCTTCTCCGATCCCACGCCGAAGATGCCGCGCGTCGAAGAGTGGGCCAGCTCGTTCGTGGCGGTGCTGGACCACCTGGGCATCGAGCGCGTCGACGTGCTGGGCCACCACACCGGCTCGCTCAGCGCGACCGAGATCGCGCTGCAGTTTCCCAAGCGCGTGCGGCGGCTCATCCTCAACGGGCCGTTCCCGGTCAACGAGGAGGAGCGGCAGAAGTTCCTGGCCAACATCGGCCGCAGCCACGAGCGCGGCAAGCCCAAGCTGGACGGCTCGCACCTGCTGACCAGTTTCCAGATGCGCGTGCGCATGTACGGGCCGGACCCCGATCCGCAGACCATCACCCGCATCGTGGTGGAGAAGTACCAGGGCCTGGGGCCCTACACCTGGGGCCACGACAGCGCGTTCGTCTACGACCAGGCCGCGGCGCTGCCCCGCATCCAGCACCCGACCATGGTGCTGACCAACACGGGCGACGACATCTACCCGATGGCGCTGCGGGCCGCGGCCGCGCGGCCGGACTTCGCGTTCCACGCGCTGCAAGGCGGCACGCACGACATCGTCGACCAGCAGCCCGAGGCCTGGAGCGACGCCGTGGTCGACTACCTGCGGCGCGCGTAACGCTGCGACCGTGGCTGCGACCGTGATGCGACGCGCCCGGTGGCCCGCGGCCGCTCAGTGCAGCGGCCGCGGCAGGGGCGACTTCCCCGGTGCCGGGCCGGTCGGCATGGCCATGGCGTGCAACAGCGCGCCGGCCGGCACCGGCCGCGCGAAGTAGTAGCCCTGGAACAGCTGGCAGCCGCGGCCGGCGAGCTCGCGCACTTCCAGTTCGGTCTCCGCGCCTTCGGCCACCACCTGCAGGTCCAGGCCCTTGGCCAGCTCGATCAGGGCGCTGCAGATGGCCTGGTTCTGGCGCAGGCCCTGCACGCCGCTGACGAATTCGCGGTCGATCTTGAGCTTGTCGAAGGGCAGCGTGCGCAGTGCGCTCATGCTGGCGTAGCCGGTGCCGAAGTCGTCGATGGCGATGCGGATGCCGGCCTCGCGCAGCTTCGTGAAGACGCGCCGGGTGTGCGCATGGTCGGCGGTGGCGGCCGTCTCGGTCAGCTCGATCTCCAGCTGGTCCGGCGCGATGCGGTAGCCGGCGAGGGTGTCGATCACGAGCTGGTTCAGCGCCGGATTCTGGAACTGGCGGGCCGACACGTTGATGGCCAGTCGAAAGCCCGGCAGGCCGCCGGTGTTCCACGCCTGCAGCTGCGCGCAGGCCTGGCGCAGCACCCACAGGCCCAAGGGCTCCATGAGGCCCGCGGCTTCGGCGGCGCCGATGAAGGCGTGCGGCAGCACCATGCCGCGCTCCGGATGGTTCCAGCGCAGCAGGGCCTCGGCGCCGACGGTGCGCCCGGCCTGCACGTCCACCACGGGTTGGAAGTGCAGCTCGAACTCGTCGTGCTGGAGCGCGCGGCGCAGTTCGTGCTCCAGCCGCAGGCGCTGCTGCGCGTTCTCGCGGGCGTGCGGCGAATGCAGCGCCACGGGCGCCAGCGCACTGGCTTGGCTGGCGGCGGAGATGGCCGCATCGACGAGGGCCGCCGCCCCGGTGGCGTCCACGGGATGCGCGGCCAGGCCGGCGTGCAGCACCGGGTGCACCACGATGGCGCCGACCGGGCATTCCTGCGCGCAGCTGGCCAGGCCCGCGCGCACGCGCACGGCCACGCCTTCGCCGGCGCCGACCAGGCAGCCGAAGGCGCGCGCGCCGATGCGCGAGAGCTGGTCGCCAAACTCGGCGTGCTCGCGCAGCCGCGCGCCGATCTGCCGCATGGCCTCTTCGGCATGCCGCACGTCCAGGGTGTGGGCGATGCGCGGCAGGTTGTCGAACTGCAGTGCCGCCACCACCACCGGCTGCCCGCCGGCGATGCGCTGCGCCACCTGTTGCTCGAAGTGCCTGCGGTTGGGCAGGTCGGACGCCTCGTCGATGTACGACAGGCGGTGCAGGGCCGCGCCCAGTTCCTGCAGGGTCTGCTGGGTGTCGGCCATCAGGGTGCCGACCTCGTCGGTGAAGCCGTCCGGCAGCGCCGCGTGCCGGCGCCCTTCGCGGAAGGCGCGCAGCGCGCCCGAGGTCAGCGCCAGCGGGCGCAGCAGGTGGCCCAGCGCCAGCAGCGTCGCCGCGGTGCCCAGCAGCGTGGCCACGAGCGTGACGACCAGCGTCTCGGCCAGCAGGCGCCAGTCGCCCGAGCTGCGGAACACGTACCACAGCGCCAGCACGATCAGCGGCACGTGGATGCCGATGAAGGCCAGCAGCAGGATCTTGGCGCGGTAGTTCAGGCGCCGGAAGGCGGCGAGCTTGCGGTAGAGCCAGAGGCTGCCATCGGAGGTGTCCATGCGTGAACCCGTTGGATGCGCCGTCGGCGACCGCGCGCGCGGATTCTCGTGCCTCGGCCGGCGCGCGGAAAGCCGCGCGTGGCGGACCGGCCCTTCAGGCGGGCGGCAACCTGGCCAGGGCCGGCGCGCCAGGCACCTGGCTCTGCGGCATGCCGGGCAGCTGGCCCAGCACGCGCGCGGCCTCGGCCTGCTCGGCGGGCGACAGCGCCACCAGCGCCTCCATGCGCCCGGCGGTCCAGCTGGCGATCGCCACCCCGTCGCGGTAGAGCACGCGCGCACCGGCCTGGCGCGGCACGCGGCTGCCGGGCAGGATGCTGCCCAGCAGGTTGGCCGGGTCGGCCGCCGCCAGGCAGACCAGCTGCCCGTCGTGGGCTTGGCGCCGCGTCTGCCGCAGCGCGGCGATGGCCTCGGGCAGCGCGAACTGCTCGCCCGCCACGCCGGCGATGAAGCGGCCACCGCGCAGCTCGCCGCGCGCCTCCAGCCGCCGGTACACGCGCACGAGGTCGCGCCAGCGCGGCAGCCAGGGCGCCTCGCGCTCCAGCAGGTTCCAGCAGACCACGCCGTAGCGGCGCAGCAGCGCCTGCGCGACGTGCTCCAGCGCCTCGGCCTGGGCGGCGGGCGCGGCCGGTTCCGCGGGGCGCCGCACCAGGGTCCAGCGGCCGGCATCCTGCACGCCGAACAGCGCCACGCCACGGCGCCGGCGCGCCTGGGCACTGTGGCGCTTGGCCGCCGGCAGCATCAGCGCGCGCAGGCCGGCCGTGCTGTCGCAGTGCACCTGGCCGTGCGCCACCAGTTCGGCCAGCGCGTCCTCGAGTTCGGCGGGCAGCAGGCGGGCGCCGGCCTCGATCTCGTCGAAGAACGAGGCCCCGTGCGCGCCCAGCCAGTCCAGCACGCGGCGCGCGCGGCCGCTGGCCTGGGCGTCGCCGGCCGGGGCGGGCGCCAGCCGGGTCCAGACGCCGGCATGGCGGCGCGGCAGCAGCACGATGGGCGCGGCGCGCAGGGCCACGGCGCCGCCGCTGCGGCCGCCCGCGTCGGCCGGCCGCAGCCGAGCCCACAGGCTGCGGCCGGCGGTGGTGAGTTCGTCGAGCCAGCCGCTGGCGTAGTCGGCCAGCCGCGCGGGCAGCAGGTCGGCCTCCCAGGCGGCCGCGGGCGCTTCGTAGCCTTCGAGCTGGGCCAGCAGGCCGGCCAGCGCCTCGGGGCCGCGCATGCGGCTGGCCGCGCCCACGTGCTGCCAGTCGAACAGGAAGCGCATGAAGTCGCGCGGCTCCACCGGCTCGATCTCGCGCCGCAGCTGGTGCAGCGTGTAGCGGTGGATGCGCGCGAGCAGGTGGCGTTCGCACCATTGGGGTCCGGGCGCGCCGGGCGTGAACACGCCCTGCATGGCCGAGCCCTCGCGCTGCAGCGCGGCCAGGCCGGCCTGCACCGTGGCCGGCGGCAGGTGCAGCTCGGCCGCCAGCCGGGCCGGCGTGACGGGCCCCAGGCCGGACAGGCGCATGCGCAGCAGCGCGGTGGCGGCCTCGTCCGGGTCGGCGGCTTCGCTGGCCGGCACCAGCGCCAGCGGCGGTTCGGGCCGGCCCTGCGGATGCACCTGCTGCAGCAGCGCCAGCCGCTCGGCCGCGACCCACAGCGCGGCCCCGTCGCCCGGCAGCAGCCGCGTGGCACGTCCGGCGGCCACCAGCCTGGCCAGCAGGCCGGGCCAGTGCGCAGCCTGCGCAGCCTCGGCCTCGGTCAACGCGCCCAGGCCGCAGAGCGCCTCGTGCAGTTCGTCGGGCGTGCGGGCCTGCGGCCAGGCCTGCTCGCGCACGCTGGCGATGGCGCCGGGGTCGAGCTGGCCCAGCGCGTCGCCGCTCTCGGGGTCGGCGTAGCGCCGGTTCTGCACGGCCTGGGTGCGGCGTTCCTCCAGCGGCGCGTCGTCCAGGAAGGCGTAGGGCCGCGCGTTGAGGGCCTCGGCGGCCAGTGGCGAGGGGGCGGGCAGGTCGCGCGCGACCACGGCCACCGTGCCGTCGGCCAGGCCCTGCAGCACGCGCAGCCAGCCGGCACTGTCCATGGCCTCGTGCAGGCAGTCGCGCAGCGTCTGCGCCACCAGCGGGTGCGCGGGCACCTCGCGCGGGCCCTGCAGGTTCTCGGCGCAGGCCACCTGGTCGGGGAACACGGCGGCCAGCAGGTCTTCGGACTTCATGCGCTGCAGCTGCGGCGCCACCCGGCGCCCGCCCGCGAAGCGCGGCAGCGCCAACGCGGTGGTGGCGTTCCAGCGCCAGCGCACGCCGAACAGCGGCGCGTCCAGCACGGCCTGCACCAGCACGTCCAGCGCGGTGGCCGGGTGCAGGTAGTGCGCCACCTCCTCCAGCGGGAAGCTGTGGCTGGTCGACAGCGAGAGCACGATGGCGTCGTCGGTGGCCGCGGCCTGCAGTTCGAAGTTGAAGCTGCGGCAAAAGCGCTTGCGCAGCGCCAGCCCCCAGGCGCGGTTGAGCCGGCTGCCGAAGGGCGCGTGCAGCACCAGCTGCATGCCGCCGGAGGCATCGAAGAAGCGCTCCAGCACCACGCACTGCTGCGTGGGCAAGGCGCCGAGCACGCCCAGCGCGCGGCCGAGCAGGTCGACGATCTGCTGCGCGGCGTCCGCGTCCAGCGCCAGCTGCTGCTGGAGCCAGTCGCGCGCCGCGGCCGGGTCGGGCCGCAGCCGTCCGGCCAGTTCGGCGCGCAAGCGCGAGACGCCCAGCGAGAGCGCATCGCTGCGCCCCGGCGCCTCGCCCAGCCAGAACGGGATGTTGGGCGCCGCGCCCTGCGCGTCCTCCACCCGCACGCGGCCGGGTTCGATCTTGAGGATGCGGTAGCTCGTGTTGCCGAGCTGGAACACGTCGCCGGCCAGGCTTTCGACGGCGAAGTCCTCGTGCACGCTGCCCACCGTCTGGGCCTGCGGCTCCAGCAGCACGGCGTAATCGCCGGTGTCGGGGATGGTGCCGCCCGAGGTCAGCGCGGTCATGCGCGCGCCCTTGCGCTCGCGCAGCAGCTGGTGCACGGCATCGCGGTGCACGTAGCTGCCGCGCTGGCCCTGGCGCGTGGCCGTGCCCTCGGCCAGCATGCGCACGACGGCGTCGAAGTCGGCGCGCGCAAGCCGGGCATAGGGCCAGGCCCGGCGCACCAGCGCGTAGAGCGCGTCCTCGTGCCACTCCTGGCAGGCGGTCTCGGCCACGATCTGCTGCGCCAGCACGTCCAGCGGCTGCGGCACGATGGCCAGGGTGTCCAGCTCGCCGCGGCGCACGCAGTCCAGCAGCGCCGCGCACTCCAGCAGCTCGCCCTGCGACTGCGGGAACAGCCGCGCCTTGGGCACGCCGCCGACCGCGTGGCCCGAGCGGCCCGCGCGCTGCAGGAAGGTGGAGATGGCGCGCGGCGAGCCGAGCTGGCAGACCAGGTCGACCTCGCCGATGTCCAGGCCCAGTTCCAGCGAGGCCGTGGCCACCAGCAGCTTGAGTTCGCCGCGCTTGAGGCGCTGTTCGGCGTCCAGCCGCAGGTCGCGCGCCAGGCTGCCGTGGTGGGCGGCCACGGCCTCCTTGCCGAGCCGGTCGGCCAGGTGGCGCGCGGCGCGCTCGGCCATGCGCCGCGTGTTCACGAACACCAGCGTGGTGCGGTGCGCCAGCGCGAGTTCGGCCACGCGGCCGTAGACCTGCTCCCACTGCGCGTTGGACATCACGGCGGCCAGCGGCGTGGGCGGCAGCTCCAGCGCGAGGTCGCGGCGCTTGGCGTAGCCGATGTCGACGATGGCGCAGTCCGCCCGGCCCTGGGCATCGATGGCCCCGGCGCCGACCAGGAAGCGCGCCACCTCCTCGATGGGCTTTTGCGTGGCCGACAGCCCGATGCGCGTGAACGGTGCGCCCGTCAACGCCAGCAGCCGCTCCAGCGAGAGCGCCAGGTGGCTGCCGCGTTTGTTGGCGGCCAGCGCGTGGATCTCGTCGACGATGACCGTGCGCACGCCGCCCAGCATGCGCCGCCCCGAAGCCGAACCCAGCAGCACGTAGAGCGACTCGGGCGTGGTGACCAGGATGTGCGGCGGTTTGCGGATGCTCAGCGCGCGCTCGCGTGCCGGCGTGTCGCCCGTGCGCACGGCCACGCGGATGGCCGGCTCGGGCAGGCCGCGTGCCGCCAGTTCGGCGCGGATGCCGTCCAGCGGCGCGATCAGGTTCAGCGCGATGTCGTTGGACAGCGCCTTGAGCGGCGAGACGTAGACCACCTGCACGCCGTCGGCGAGCCCTGCGGGCCCCAGGCCCTGGCGCACCAGGTCGTCCAGCGCCGCGAGGAAGGCCGTCAGCGTCTTGCCCGAGCCCGTCGGCGCGGCCACCAGCGTGTGCCGGCCCGCGCGGATGCTGGGCCAGGCCGCGCGCTGGGCCGGCGTGGCGCGCTGGAACGCTGTGCGGAACCAGGCCGCGACGGCAGGGTGGAAGGCGCGCAGGGACATGGGCCGGCCATTGTGGCCGGGGCGCGCCGTGGTGTCAGGCGGCGAGCCGGATCGCCCCTTCGGCGACGTAGCGCTGGAAATCCGCGATCGGCATCGAGGTGCTGCTGTGCACCTCGCCGCCTTCTTCCTCCCAGCTCAGCGTGGCATCCTGGGGGGTGGTGCTCACCTCCACCGGCCCCTGGCGGATGACGAGCGACGGGCCATCGCCATCGCGGTATTCGACATTGCCGACGATCTGTGCGCTTTGTGCCATTGACCTTCTCCCGGGACACCGTGTCCGTGCGGGCAGTTTCCCCGGCGCCGCCACCGCCCACCAGCGGTCGACAAGCGTTTCGGCCGTGGGTGTTCTCCTACGGTCGTTCGGCGGCAGCCTGTGCAGAATGCGCCGACCTTGCAGCCAGGACCCCCGATGCTCATCACTCTCGCCAGCGGCGCCACCATCGTCCTTTCCAGCTTCCTGCTGTTCCTCGTGCAGCCCATCCTGGCCAAGCAGATCCTGCCCTGGTTCGGCGGCAGTTCCGCGGTGTGGACGGTCAGCATGGTGTTCTTCCAGTGCGCACTTCTGGCCGGCTACCTGTATGCGCACTGGCTGCAGGCGCGGCCACCGCGCGTGCAGCGCGTCGTGCACCTGGGGCTGCTGGCGGCCGCGCTGCTGACCCTGCCCATCGTGCCCGACGCGGTGTTCAAACCGGCCGGCGAGGCCGATGCCGCGCGCGGCATCCTCGCGCTGCTGGTGGTCACCGTGGGCCTGCCCTACATGTCGCTGGCGGCCACCTCGCCCCTGCTGCAGCGCTGGCTCAGCCAGGCCGTGGCGCCGGCGCAGCAGCGCCAGGTCTACCGGCTGTTCGCATGGTCCAACGCGGGCTCGCTGGCGGCCCTGCTGGCCTATCCCTTCCTCGTGGAGCCGTGGTTCGACAGTGGTGTCCAGTCGCGCGCCTGGAGCGTGGCCTACGTGGTGTTCGCGCTGGGCTGCGCCGGCGTGGCCTGGCGCGCCACCGCGGTGGCGGCCCCGGCCGGCGCGGCACCGGCCACGCTGGGCCGCGCGGTGCAGGCGGCCGAGCCCGTGCCCGGCCTGGGCCTGCATGCGGTGTGGACGGGGCTGGCCATGCTGCCCTCGGCGCTGCTGCTGGCCGTGACCACCCACATGACGCAGAACGTCGCGTCCATCCCGTTCCTGTGGATCGTGCCGCTGGCGCTGTACCTGCTGTCGTTCATGCTGGTGTTCGAGGGCCGCGGCGGGCGCGGCTGGTATCTCGGGCCGGTGGCGCGCCGGCTGTGGCTGCTGCCCACGCTGGCCGTGACCGTGGCCATGGCCTGGGCGCTGTCGGCCAGCGGCGGCGTGCTGCACATCCGCATCGCGATCCCCCTGTTCGCCTGCGGACTGTTCCTGGTCTGCATGGTCTGCCACGGCGAGATGGCCGCGCTGCGGCCGGCGCCGCAGCACCTCACGCGCTTTTACCTGTGCATGGCGCTGGGCGGCGCCATCGGCGGGCTGGGCGTGGGGCTGCTGGCGCCGCGCGTGCTGACGGCCTACTGGGAACTGCCGGGCCTGCTGCTGGCCGTGACGCTGGTCGGCCTGATGGCGGGCTGGCGCGCCGGGCTGGGCCGCTGGACGCTGCGTGCGCTGCCGCTGGCCGCCGCGCTGGCCGCCGTGGGCGGCGTCGGCTGGTACGGGCTGGAGTACGTGCGGGCCCAGCACGCCGGCAGCATCGCCAGCGCACGCAACACCTACGGCCTGCTGCGCGTGACCCAGGCCGGCAGCGGCGAGGAGGAGGTGCGGCGCCTCCTGCACGGCACCATCATGCACGGCGAGCAGTACACGGCCGAAGACCGCCGCCGCCTGCCCACCAGCTACTACGGCGAGACCAGCGGCATCGGCCGCCTGCTGGCCTACAAGGGCGAGTCCGGCCCGCTGCGCGTGGGTTCGGTGGGCCTGGGCACCGGCACGCTGCTGAGCTATGCGCGCAGCGGCGACGACTACGTGGTCTACGAACTCGACGCCCAGGTGGTGGAGACGGCCAGGCGCTGGTTCCGCTACATCGCCGACGCGCCCGCCACGCCGCAGATGCGCCTGGGTGATGCACGCCTGTCGATGGAGCGCGAACTGGCCGAGGGCAGGCCGGGCAATTACGACGTGATCGCGGTCGACGCGTTCTCCAGCGACTCGATCCCGGTGCACCTGCTCACGCGCGAGGCACTGGGCGTGTACACGGCCCACCTCAAGGAGGGCGGGCTGGTGGCCTTCCACATCTCCAACCGCTACCTGGACCTCTCGCCCGTGGTGGCGCAGCTGGCCCAGGCCCACGGCCTGCAGGCCTGGCAGGTGGACGACAGCCCGGTGGAGGACCACCTGAGCTTCACGAGCTGGGTGCTGGTCGGCCGCAGCATCCCCGACCGGCTGCAGGAGGCCGGCTGGCTGCTGCCTGCCACGCCCGACGCGCCGCTGTGGACAGACCAGTACAACAACCTGTTCAAGACGCTCAAGTTCTGACCGTCTCCTGGCCCGTCAGCCTTCCTCGACGAAGGCCTCCTCGCGCTTGTTGCGCACGGAGGGCAGCAGCACGATGGCCAGCAGCACCACGGCGCCGATCAGCAGGCAAGCCGAGATCGGGCGGGTGACGAACACGCTCCAGTCGCCGCGCGAGAGCAGCAGCGCGCGGCGCAGGTTCTCTTCCATCATCGGCCCCAGGATCAGCCCCAGCAGCAGCGGCGCGGGCTCGCACTCGAGCTTGTGGAAGATGTAGCCGATGATGCCGAACCAGCCCAGCATCCACACGTCGAAGGTGTTGTTGTTGGTCGAGTACACGCCGATGGCGCAGAACAGCACGATGGCAGGGAACAGCCAGTGGTAGGGCACCGACAGCAGCTTGATCCAGATGCCGATCAGCGGCAGGTTCAGGATGATCAGCATGGCGTTGCCGATCCACATCGAGGCGATCAGGCCCCAGAACAGTTCGGGGTTGCTGGTCATCACCTGCGGGCCGGGCTGGATGTTGTGGATGGTCATCGCGCCCACCATCAGCGCCATCACCGCGTTGCCCGGGATGCCCAGCGTCAGCAGCGGGATGAACGAGGTCTGCGCACCGGCGTTGTTGGCCGATTCGGGGCCGGCCACGCCGCGGATGTTGCCCTGGCCGAACGGCACCTCGCCCTCGCGCAGCTTGAGCTTCTTCTCCAGCGTGTACGAGGCGAACGCCGACAGCAGCGAGCCGCCGCCCGGCAGGATGCCCATGGAGCTGCCCAGCACGGTGCCGCGCAGGATCGCGGGCGTCATGTTCTTGAAGTCCTGCGCCGTCGGCCAGATGCCGCTGAGCTTGGTGGTGAACACCTGGCGCTCCTCCTCGGGCTTGGCCAGGTTGGCGATGATCTCGCCGTAGCCGAAGATGCCCATGGCGATCGCGATGAAGCTGATGCCGTCGGTCAGCTCGGGGATGTCGAAGCTGTAGCGCGCCACGCCCGAGTTCACGTCGGTGCCGACCAGGCCGAACAAGAGGCCCAGCACGATCATGCAGATGGCCTTGAGCAGCGAGCCCGAGGCCAGCACCACCGCGCCGATCAGGCCCAGCACCATCAGCGAGAAGTACTCGGCCGGGCCGAACTTGAAGGCGATCTCGGTCAGCGGCGGCGCGAACGCGGCGAGCACCAGCGTGGCCACGCTGCCGGCGAAGAACGAGCCCAGGCCGGCGGCCGCCAGCGCGGCGCCGGCGCGGCCCTTCTTGGCCATCTGGTGGCCGTCGATCACGGTCACCACCGACGACGATTCTCCCGGCAGGTTGACCAGAATGGCCGTGGTCGAGCCGCCGTACTGCGAGCCATAGTAGATGCCGGCCAGCATGATCAGCGCGGCCACGGGCGGCAGCGCGTAGGTGGCCGGCAGCAGCATGGCGATGGTGGCCACGGGGCCGACGCCCGGCAGCACGCCGATCAGCGTGCCCAGCAGGCAGCCGATGAAGGCGTACATCAGGTTCTGCAGCGTGAAGGCCGCGCCGAAGCCGAGCGAGAGGTGTTCGAGCAGTTCCATGGGCAGCCTCCTCAGCCGGTGATGAACGAAGGCCAGACCTGGAACTGCAGGCTCAGGCCCACCACGAAGGTCAGGTAGCTGCCGATGGCCAGGATCACGGCCAGCACCAGCGAGCCGCGGAACACGAAGCGGCTGCCGGCCATGCTGGACAGGATCACCACCGCGAAGATGGCCGCGATCAGGCCCATGGCCGGCACGCCCAGCGAGGGCACGCCGCCCAACAGCACGCCGAACACCAGGTTGGCGCCGACGATGTAGAGCAAGGGCTTCCAGGCGATCTTGCCGATGGCCCCGCCGTCGGTGCGCTGCGAGCGCAACGACCCCAGCAGCACGAAGGCGCCCATGATGGCCAGCATCGCGCCCAGCAGCATCGGGAAGTAGCCCGGGCCCATGCGCGCGGCATTGCCCACGGTGTAGTTGAAGGCGCCGAGCGAGAAGGCGGCGCCCACGCCCATGAACATCAAACCGGACACGAAGTCCTTGCGACTCTTGATCTGCATGCGGAGGAAGGGTGAGGTGAAGGGATGGGCGCAACCGGCGCGGGTTGCGGCACCACGGCGTGGAGCCGGGTGACCGGGTGGGGTCAGGCTCCAGTCAGATACATCATGATATGAGTCTAATTGCATCATGTCATGAGTAATTTCACCAATTTCCGCACGGCTTGCACTGCTAATATTTCCGGACAGAACAAGGAATGCCATGGCCGACCGCAAGGGGGCAACCGACAAGCAGCGCTACGAGGCGCTCTCCGATTTCCGCTATCAGCTGCGCTGCTTCCTGCGCTTCAGCGAAGACGCGGCGCGCGCGGAGGGCATCACCGCGCTGCAGTACCAGCTGCTGCTGCACACCCAGGGCTTTGCGGACCGGGAGTGGGCCACCATCGGCGAGCTGGCCGACTGCCTGCAGGCCCAGCCGCACGGCGTGGTGGCGCTGGTCACGCGCTGCGAGGAGGCCGGACTGGTGCAGCGCCAGGCCAGTGCGACGGACCGGCGCCAGGTCGAGGTGCACCTGCTGCCGGCCGGCCGGCGCAAGCTGGCCCTGCTGGCGGCCCAGCATGCCGCGCAGTTGGCCGCGCTCAACGAGGCGGTGCGCATCGCGGCCAAGATCCGGGATTGACGCTCCGATAATCCGGCCCGTCGCAATCCATCCCGCAGGAGACGGCCCATGGCCTCCACGCTCAAGATCATTTCCTCGATGGCCACCAAGCAGGTGCTGGCCGAACTCATCGCGCTGTACCGCAAGGACCACGCGGTGGACATCGCGCTCGAATCCGTGGGCGGCGTGGATGCCGCCAAGCGCGTGCAGGCCGGCGAGGCCTTCGACCTCGTGATGCTGGCGCAGGACGCCATCGACAAGCTCATCGCCGGCGGTGCCGTCGAGACCGGCAGCCGTGTGGACATCGTGCGCTCGGGCGTGGCGGTGGCCGTGCGCGCGGGCGCGCCGCGCCCCGACATCGGCAGCGAAGAGGCGCTCAAGGCCGCGGTGCTGGCCGCGCCGACGCTGAGCTACTCCACCGGCCCGAGCGGCGTGCAGCTGCTCAAGCTGTTCGAGCGCTGGGGCATCGCCGAGGCGCTCAAGAGCCGCATCGTGCAGGCGCCGCCCGGCGTGCCCGTGGGCTCGCTGGTGGCCAAGGGCGAGGCGGCGCTGGGCTTCCAGCAGCTGGCCGAGCTGATCCACCTGCAAGGCATCGACCTGCTGGGCCCGCTGCCGCCGGCGGTGCAGATCACCACCGTGTTCTCGGGCGGCATCGCGCGCACGGCCAGCCAGCCGGACGCCGCGCGCGCGCTGCTGGCCTTCCTCGCCGCGCCCGCCGCGGCACAGGCCAAGCAGCGCCAGGGCATGGAGCCGGCTTGAGGTTCGGGGCCTGGTGGGTCGCGCTGTGCACGGGTGCGGCGCTGGCCCAGCCGCTGCCGGCCCTGCCCGACCCGGACCGGCTGGCCGAGCAGTTGCTGGGCGGCGAGCGCGGTGCCGCCGTCGTCGCCATCGCGCGCGGCACGCAGACCCTGCGCGGCAGCGCCAGCCGGCCCGAGCGCGTCATCGACGCCGACACCGCGCTGTTCGAGATCGGCTCGGTCAGCAAGGTGTTCACGGGCCTGCTGCTGGCCCAGGCCGTGGAGCGGGGCGAGCTGTCGCTGGACGACACGCTGGGCCAGCGCCTGCCGCGCCAGACCCGGGACACACCCGTCGCGGCGCTGACGCTGCGCCAGCTGGTCACGCACAGCGCCTGCCTGCCGCGCACGCTGGCGGCCGGCGGGGCCGACGCCGCGGCCGAGATCCGCACGCTGACGCCCGCGCAGCTCTGGGACGCGCTGCCGCAGCTGGCGCTGGCCGGCCAGCCGCCCTGCGCGCCGCGCTACAGCAACCTGGGCATGGCCTTGCTCGGCAATGTGCTCGCCCAGCGCTATGGCCAGCCCTGGGAGACCCTGGTGCGCGAGCGCATCGCCGCGCCGCTGGCCCTGCAAGACACCGTGCAGGCGCTGGACGCCGACCGCCGCGCGCGCATGCTGCCGGCCTTCGAGGGCGAGACCGTGGCGCCGCTGTGGGACATGGACGCCTATGCCGGTGCCGGCGCGCTGCGCTCGAGCACGGCCGACCTGCTGCGCTTCGGCCAGGCCATCCTGGCCGGGCGCGACGGGCCGCTCGGCCCCGCGGCCGAGCGGCTGGTGACGCCGCTCGGCCCCTATGCGGGCGGCGAGATCGGCTATGGCATCTTCATCCTCGGCCCACCCGGGCGCCGCGTGTACCTGCACGACGGCCTGACCGGCGGCTACCGCACGCTGTGGATGCTGATGCCCGAAGGCCGCCAGGTGCTGGCGGCCAGCGCGAGCAATGCGCGTGCCGCGCTGCCCACGCTGCGCGGCCGCGTGCTGGCGGCGTTGTTCCCGGTGCCTTCCGAGCCCATCCCCGTGGCGCCGGCCCAGCTCGCGCCCTTGAGCGGCGAATACCGCAGCGGCGACGGCACGCTGTTCCGCGTGCTGCTGCACGAGGGCCAGCTCTATGCGCGCGGCGGCGCGCTGGGCTTCGCGCCGCTGGTGCCGGTGGGGCCGGGCCGCTTCGCGCGGCCCGAGCGCGGCCTGCTGTTCCAGTTCGACGCCACGGCCGAGCCGGCGCATCTCACCGTGCAACAGGGCGGCGCCGAGCAGCGCGCCCAGCGCACCGCGCGCTCCGTGGGCATGGCGATTCCCGCGCGCGCCGACGTGGCCGACGCCGTGGGCCGCTACCGCCTGGGCAACGGCGCGGAGTTCAGCATCCGCGAGGAGATGGGCCAGCTGGTCGCGCGGCTGGCGCAGCAGCCGGCCTTCCCGGTGTTCGCGCGGCCGGGCCAGCGCGACCGCTATTTCTACGAGGTGGTGCCGGCCGAACTGCAGTTCGAGCGCGGTGCCGATGGCCGCGTGAACGCGCTGGTGCTGCACCAGAACGGCGAACACCGCGCCGAGCGCATCGACGCCATTCCCTAGTTCAACCTAGATTCGGCGGTTGACCGCTCGCAGTCCTTTGAAAAGCCGCATGAACACTGGACTTGACGTCTCCGATAGCGCTCAACTGCTGGGTGAGGCCGCTATGCACCCGCCGGCACCGCGCTCGCCGCGCCATGCGGCGTTGCTCCTCCTTGCGCACAGGAGTGCGCCGCGTCGTCGCGCCTTGCCTGACACGCCGATCACGGCACCGTCAGGCGCATCCAACTGCCGAATCTAGGTTCAGCGCTGCTGCAGGAGGTCGCGGTGCACCGCGCCCTCCTGCGCGATGCGCTGCGCGAACCCGCGCGGGCTGTCCAGCAGCGGCAGGTTGTTCACGGCCATGAGCCGCTCCTGCAGCTCCGGCTCCGACAGCACGGCGTTGACCTCGCTGTTGATCTGCTCGCGCAGGTCGGTCGGCGTGTCGCCCGGCGCGAACAGGCCGAACAGCGACCACAGGTTGGCGCTGGCGAAGCCGGCCTCGGCCAATGTCTGCACGGCGGGCAGCACGGGCACGCGCGCCGGCGCGCCGACCGCGAGCGCCTGCAGCCGGCCGCGGCGCACGTGGCCCAGCTGCACCGTGCCCACGTTGGTGGACAGCAGCTCGAACTGGCCGCCCAGGGCGTCGCTGATCTGCTGGCTGCCGCCCTTGTACGGCACGTGCGTGATGGCCACGCCGCTGGCGCGGCGCACCTGTTCCATGACCAGGTGGCCGGTGGTGCCCAGGCCCGAACTGGCCCAGCGCAGGCCGCTGGTGCCGGCGCGCGCAAGGGCTTCGGGCAGGTTGCGCGCGGCCAGTGCCGGCGTGGCGACCACCAGCACCGGGGTGGACATCACGCCGGCCACGGGCGCGATGTCGCGCAGCGGGTCGTAGCGCACCGGGCCCAGCAGCGGCGCCACCGTCAGCGGCGTGATGGCCGAGAAGCACAGCGTGTGGCCGTCGGCCGGCGCGCGCGCCAGCGCGGCCATGGCCAGCGTGCCGCCGGCGCCGGCGCGGTTCTCCACCACCACCGGCACGCCGATGCGCTGGGCCAGGCGCTCGGCCAGCAGCCGCGTGATGTCGTCGCTGACGCCGCCGGTCGCGTAGGCCACCAGCAGGCGCAGCGGGCGGCTGGGCCAGGGCGTGCTGGCGATGGCCGGCGCGCACAGGGCCGCGGCCGTGCCCAGCAGCAGCGTGCGCCGCGCGGTCATGCCGGCTCCCGGTCGAGCGCGCGCTGGGCCCGGCGCCGGTGCGCGGTGGCCAGGCGTTGCACCAGCGCGACGAAGGTGGCCGTGGGCCCGCTGCGGTCGCCTTCGCGCCAGGCCAGCGTGAGCGGCGCGTCCAGCGCCGCCGCCGGCTCCAGCGGGCGGTAGACGATGGCATGCGGGTGCACGCCGCGCATGGACGCCGGCACCACCGAGATGCCGGCCCCGGCCGCGACGAGGTTCAGGTTGGTCATCATGCGGTCGACTTCGGCCGCCACGCGCACGCGCACGCCCTGCTGCGCGCACAGCGCGAGCAGGTTGGCGTACAGCCCCGGCGCGCCGGGGCGCCGCACCAGCAGCAGCGGCTGGTCCTGCAGCGCGCCCAGCGGCACGCAGGCGCCCTGGCGCGCCAGCGCGTGGCCGCGCGGCAAGGCCAGCACGGCGGGTTCGCTCAGCAGCGTCTGCAGCACCACGCCGGGCGGCGCGGACACCGGCACGCGCAGGAAGCCGCAGTGCAGCCGCGCGGCCGCCACGGCCTCGGTGATCTCGGCGGCGTTGTTCTCGCGCACCGTCAGCTCGATGCCGGGGTAGCGGCTGCGGCAGGCCCGCAATGTCTCCGGGGTGAAGGCATGGGCGGCGGCCGAACTCGTGAAGCCGACCGACAAGGGGCCGTGCCGCCCGTCGCTGAGCGAGAGCATGCGTGCGCGCATGGCGTCGAAGTCGGCCAGCAGGCGGCCGGCTTCGTCCTGCAGGCGCTGGCCGGCGTCGGTGAGGCGCACGCCGCGCGGGTGGCGCTGGAACAGCGGCATGCCGAGCTCGGTCTCCAGCGCCTTGATCTGCTGGCTCAGCGGCGGCTGCTGCATGCCCAGTTCTTCCGCGGCGCGCGTGATGTGGCCGGCCCGGGCCACGGCCAGGAAGTAGCGGAGCTGGCGCAGGTCCATATCTTCATCATATCGAGCGCAGACGAACCCGGTCTTTGCCATCTGCGCAGGCGATGCCTACGATCGCGCCGGCTTTCGACAACACACCGGAGACGACCCATGCCGCTGCCTGCGCACCCTTCCATCGCCCTCGTTCCCTTCGCTCCGCTCGGCCGCCTGGCCGCCCTGCTGGCCAGTGCGCTGCTGCTCGGCGCCTGCGGCGGCGGCGACGACAGTCCCCGGGAGGCGGCCCCGCAGGCCGCCACCTGCCCGGAGGCCGTGCCGGCCACGGCGCGTTGCCTGCAGGGCCAGGACTCGGCCGGCGCCTACTACCTGATCGCCATGCCGCGGGACTGGAACGGCCACCTCGTGCTGCACGCGCACGGCGGCCCGAGCCTGGACGCGCCCACCATGGAGCGCGCCACCGAAGACCTCACGCGCTGGGCCATCATGGTCAAGGCCGGCTACGCCTGGGCCGGCTCGACCTTCCGCCAGGGCGGGGTGGAGGTGCGCGCCGCGGCCGAGGACACCGAGCGGCTGCGCCGCATCTTCCGCGAGCATGTGGCAAAGCCGCAGCGCACCATCCTGCACGGCCAGTCGTGGGGCGCGGGCGTGGCGGCCAAGGCGGCCGAGATGTTCACCGCCGAGACCGTGGGCACGCAGCCCTACGACGCCGTGCTGCTGACCAGCGGCGTGCTGGCCGGCGGCACCCGCTCGTACGACTTCCGCACCGACCTGCGCGTGGTCTACCAGTACCTGTGCAACAACCACCCGCGGCCGGGCGAGACGCAGTACCCGCTCAACATCGGCCTGCCGGCCGGGGCCACGATGACGTCGGCCGACCTCAACGCGCGCACCGCCGAATGCCTGGGCCTGAACCGCACGGCGGCGCAGCGCACGCCCGAGCAGCAGGCCAAGGTGGAGACCATCGCGCGCGTGATCCGCATCCCGGCCAGTTCGATCCAGTCGCACCTGAACTGGGGCACCTTCCACTTCCAGGACGTGGTGGCCAGACGCACCGGCGGCGCCAGCCCGTTCGGCAACACCGGCGCGGTCTACAGCGGTTCGGCGGACGATGCCGCGCTCAATGCCGGCGTGCTGCGCTACCGGGCCGACCCCGGGGCCGTGCAGCGCTTCGGCGCCGACACCGACCCGACGGGCCGCATCCCGGTGCCGGTGCTGAGCACCAAGTGGATCAGCGACCCGACCGCCTTCGTCGAGCTCGATGCCTATTTCAGACAGACCATGGAGAACGGCGGCAGCGGTGCACGGCTGGTGCAGACCTTCACGCGCGAGGGCACGCACAGCTACATCAGCGACCCGACCTACCCGGCGCTGCTGGCCGCGCTGCTGCGCTGGGTGGAGACCGGCAGCAAGCCCACGGCGCAGGAGATCGCGCAGCAGTGCCCGGGTTTCGAGGCGCAGTTCGGTGCGGGCTGCACCTTCCAGCCGGACTACCAGCCGGCGTCGCTCGACACGCGCGTGGTGCCGCGCGAGCGGCCCTGACACCGGCCTTGCTGCTGGCGCTGCCGCATGACCCGGGTCACTCGCCGTCCGGCACGTACATGTAGCCCACGCTGCGCACGGTCTTCAGCACCCGGGGCTTGTCCGGGTTCGGCTCGATCTTGCGGCGCAGCCGCATCACGCGCAGGTCGATCGAGCGGTCCAGTGCATCCCAGCTGCGGTTGTGGCCGTGGCTCATGATCTGGTCGCGGTTCAGCGGCCGGTTCGGGTGGCGTGCGAACAGCGCCAGCAGGTCGAACTCGGTGGCCGACACCGGCACCTCGCTGCCGTCGTCGCAGCGCAGCAGCCGGCGCGCATCGAGGTCGAGCTCGCACAGCCCGAAGCGCGCGCGCCGGGGGTTGGCCGGTGGCGGCGTGGCGGGGCCGGGCGACAGCCGGCGCAGCAGATTGCGCAGCCGCGCCAGCAGCTCGCGGGTCTCGAAAGGCTTGGTCACGTAGTCGTCGGCGCCGACCTCCAGGCCGACGATGCGGTCCACCGCATCGGCCGCGCCGGTCAGCATGACCAGGCCCACGCGGGGATGGGTCTCGCGCAGCCAGCGCGCCAGCGACAGGCCGCTCTCGCCGGGCATGTTGACGTCCACCAGCACCAGGTCCGGCACGGCCGTGGCGATCAGTGCACGGGCCTGGCCCGCGTCGGCCGCCGCGCGCACGTCGAAATTGTTGTGGACGAAGTAGCGCGCCAGCACATCGCGCAGCGCGGCTTCGTCATCGACCACCAGCAGCCGCGGCCGGTTGGCACTGTCCAACGGCTCCATCTGCACTTTCCTTGACGGGGATGGGACGCGCGGATTGTAGGTGCGGCATGCGCTATGCTGGGCCGCCCCAGCACGGCTCCTGTGTCCCCCATGCGCGCCGATTCCGCCGACCCATCCGCCGCAGCCGGCTTTGCCGCCCAGCTCATCGCGCATGCGCGGGATGGCGTTCTCGCCACCGATGCGGCAGGCTGCGTGGTCGAGTGCAATCCCGCCGCCGAGCGCCTGCTCGGCTGGCCGCGCAGCGAGGCGCTGGGCCGCCCTCTTTCCGCGCTGCTGGTGCCCGTGCATGCCGACGAGCTGCACGCCAGCGGCCTGCAGACCTACCTGCGCTCGGGCGCCACGCGCGGCCTGGACGGCCTGCTCGAACTCGACGTGCTGCGCCGCGACGGCCAGCCCGTCACGCTGGAGCTGTCGGTGTTCTCGCTGCCCGGTGGCGGCATGGCGGGCCTGTTCCTGCGCGACGTGTCCGAGCGCCAGTCCACCCAGCGCGCGCTGCGCCAGTCCGAGGAGCGCTACCGCGCGCTGGTGGAGCACCTGGTGCAGGGCATGGCCGTGATCCAGCACGGCCGCGTGGCGTTCTGGAACGCGCGCGCACTGGCCATCATGCGGCTGCAGGCCGGCGATGTGGACGGCGCCGACTACCTGCAGTGGCTGCACCCGGAAGACCGCGGCCTGGCCGCCGTGCGCCAGCAGGCACGCCAGCGCGGCGACAAGGCCGCGCACCGCTACGAGCTGCGCCGCCTGCTGCCTGGCGGCGATTTGCGCTGGCTGGACGTGCACGCCACCGTCGTGCCCTGGGGCGGCGAGCCCGCGACCATGGTGTTCTTCTCCGACATCACCGAGGCCAAGGCCACGCGCGCGGCGCTGCATGCGTCGGAGGAGCGCTTTCGCGCCGTGATCGAGCGGCTGACCGAAGGCATGGTCGTTGTGCAGGACGAGAAGGTGGTCTATGCCAACCCGCGCGCCGCGGAGATCGCCGCCATGCCGCTGGCGCAGATGCTGCAGGTCGGCTTTCTCACGCGCGTCCACCCGGACGACCAGGCGCTGGTGCTGGAGCGCCAGCGCACCCGCCTGGCCGGCGGCCACCCGCCCGACCGCTACGAGCTGCGCCTGCTGCTGCCGGGCGACGTGGTGCGCTGGATCGCCATCGGCGTGGCCGTCGTGCCCTGGGGCGGCGCGCCGGCGGCATTGATCTTCTTTTCCGACGTCACCGCGCACAAGGCCATGACGGAGGAGATCCGCGTGTCCGAGCAGCGCATGCGCGCCGTGGTCGAGCACGCCGGCGAGGGCACCATGGTGGTGATCGAGGCCGACAAGCCGGCGTTCGTGAACCAGCGCGCGCTGGAGATCATGCGCATGACGCGCGAGGAGCTCGACCGCCGCGGCTACCTGCAGCTGCTGCACCCGGACGACCGCGCCATGGTGGTGGACCGGCGCCAGCGCCGGCTGGCCGGCGAGCCCGTGGAAAGCCGCTACGAGGTGCGGCTGCTGGGCGGCGACGGCGCGCAGCGCTGGATCGAGATGGGCACCACCATCGTGCCCTGGTCGGGCCAGCGCGCCACGCTGACCTTCTTCTCCGACATCACCGAACGCAAGCTGATGCTGGAGGCGCTGCACCGCTCCGAGGAGCGCTACCGCGCCGTGGTCGAGCACGTGGGCGAGGGCATGGTCGTGGTGCAGGACGGCCGCTTCGTGTTCGTCAACGAGCGCGCGCTGCAGATCGCGCGGCGCCCGCGCGGCGCCATGCTGGGCCAGACCTTCGTCGACCCCGTGCACCCGGACGACCGTCCCCTGGTCGCCGAACGCCAGCGCCAGCGCGTGGCCGGCCAGCGCGTGCCGGACCGCTACGAGCTGCGCCTGCTGCATGCGGACGGCAGCACCACCTGGATCGAGATCGGCGTGACCCAGGTGCCCTGGGAGGGCAAGAGCGCCTCGCTGGGCTTCTTCTCCGACGTGAGCCGGCGCAAGGCGCTGGAGGCGCGGCTGCGCGACACGCTGGCCGAGCGCGAGACCATCCTGGAGAACTCGCTGGTCGGCATCGCCTTCCTCACGCAGGACCAGGTCCTGCGCTGGGCCAACCGGGCCATGGGCCGCATCTTCCGCACCGACCGCGCGCTGCGCAGCGTGCCGAACTGGTCCGAGGTGGCGTTCGACACGCTGTTCCCCACGCCCGAGGACCATGCCCGCGCCAGCGCCGAGATCGCCGCGCGCATGGCCGCGCAGCTGCCCTACGAGGCCGAGCTGCAGCTGCGCCGGCGTGACGGCGCGTTGTTCTGGGCGTCCGTCACCGGCACGGCCGTGAGTTCCAGCGACATCACGCGCGGCACGGTCTGGACCGTGATGGACGTGACCGAGCGCAAGGAGCTGGAGGTCGCGCTCAAGCGCACCTCGTCCGAGCGCGAGGCCATCTTCGCCAGCGTGCTGGTCGGCATCGCCTTCAACGTGAACCGGCGGATCCGCTGGGTCAACGACAAGTTCGTCGAGATCATGGGCTACAGCCGCGAGGAGCTGACCGGCCAGCCTTCGCGCATGCTGTACCCCGACGAGGAGAGCTACCTGCGCGAGGGCCTGCTCACGGCCGAGCACCTGCGCCGCGACGGCCACTACACCAGCGAGCGCCAGATGGTGCGCAAGAACGGCGAGCGCATCTGGGTGCAACTGGCCGGGCGCTGCGTGTTCGGCAAGAACCCCGAGGCCGGCGCCATCTGGACCTTCCTGGACATCACCGACCGCAAGCGCGCCGAGGACGACATCCGCGCCGCGCTCGCGCGCCAGCAGGAGCTCAACGTGCTGCGCTCGCGCTTCGTCGCCATGACCAGCCACGAGTTCCGCACGCCGCTGGCCACCATCATGTCGTCGGCCGAGCTGATCGCGCACTACGGCGAGCGCATGGCGGGCGAGGAGCGCCAGGAGGTGCTGGAGGGCATCGTCAACGGCGTGCAGCGCATGACCGGCATGCTGGACCGCATGCTGCTGATCGGCCGGGCCGATGCCCAGATGCTCGACTGCCGGCCGCAGCCGCTGGACCTGGCCGCGCTGTGCCGCCACTGCGCCGAGGAAGCGCGCAGCCAGTACCCGGAGCGCGCCGCCGACATCGTCGTCGAGTACCGCAGCGCCAGCCCCGAGGGCCAGTTCGACGAGCGGCTGCTGCGCCATGTGCTGGGCAACCTGCTGTCCAACGCCGTCAAGTACTCGCCGAACGGGGGCCAGGTGTGCCTGCAGGTGCGCGACGAGGACGCGCGCCGCGTGTTCGAGGTCAGCGACCACGGCATCGGCATTCCGCAGGCCGAGCAGGCGCACCTGTTCGAGACCTTCCACCGCGCCAGCAACGTGGGCGCCATCCCGGGCACCGGCCTGGGCCTGGCGATCGCCAAGAAGGCGGTGGAGGCCCACGGCGGCAGCATCGAGGTGCTGAGCACGGCGGGGCGGGGCAGTTGCTTCCGGGTGCTGCTGTGAGCTTGGCGCCGCCGAGTGGCCGCCACATCCTGGTGGCCGAGGACGATCCCGAGATCCGCGCCAACCTGCAGCGCCTGCTTCGACTGGAGGGCTTCCGCGTCACCGCCGTGGCCGACGGCCGGGCCGCGCTGGCCGCACTCCATGCGCAGGCGCCCGACCTGCTGCTGACCGACGCGATGATGCCCGAGCTCGATGGCGAGTCCCTGCTGCGCCTGCTGCGCGCCGACCCGCGCCATGCGCAGCTGCCGGTGCTGCTGCTGACGGCCCGCGCCGACACCGAGGACCATGCGCGCGCGCTGCAGGCCGGCGCCAGCGCCGTCGTCACCAAACCCTTCCAGCGGGCGGTTCTGCTGGACAGCATCCGCAGGCTCCTGGCCGGCGGTGTGGGATGAGCGCAGTGCCGGGCCGCCCCAAGCAAGCGGGCACCCCCTCGGGGGGCCGCGAACCACGCGCAGCGGGGAGCGTGGGGGCCACACGCACCGCGCCGGGCCGCCCCAAGCAAGCGGGCACCCCCTCGGGGGGCAGCAAACCACGCGCAGCGGGGAGCGTGGGGGCCACACGCGCCGCGCCGGGCCGCCCCAAGCAAGCGGGCACCCCCTCGGGGGGCAGCGAACCACGCGCAGCGGGAAGCGTGGGGGCCACATCCGCCGCGCCAGGCCGCCCCAAGCAAGCGGGCACCCCCTCGGGGGGCAGCGAACCACGCGCAGCGGGGAGCGTGGGGGCGACATGACCAGGCGCTGGCGCATGGCGGGCCAGGCGGGCGTGCTGGGCGCGACGCTGGCGCTGGCCTTGGCCGTGCTGCTGGCCGATCCGGCCTGGCTGCGCGCCCTGCGCCACGGTGTGTTCGACCAGTACCAGCGCTGGCAGCCGCGCAGCGGGCCGGACATGGGCGTGCGCATCGTCGATGTGGACGAGGACAGCCTGGCGCGGCTGGGCCAGTGGCCCTGGCCGCGTACGCGCCTGGCCGAGCTGGTCGAGCGCGCCCGCGCCGGCGGCGCCGCGGCGATCGGCTTCGACGCCGTATTCGCCGAACCCGACCGCAGCGCGCCCCGCGCCCTGCCGCAGCTGGCGGCGCTGCCGGCCGCCGCGCGTGCCGCGGTGCTGGCCCTGCCCGATCCCGATGCGCGCTTCGCCGCCAGCCTGGCCGATGTGCCGGCCGTGCTCGGCTTCTCGCTGCGGCCCGACGGCGCGGAAGTTGCGAACGGCGCCCCTGCCTCCTTGCCCGAGCGCGCGCGCTTCGTGCAGCTGGGCGCCTCGGCGCTGGCGCACGTGCCCGAGGGCGGCAGCGTGGTGGCGCCGTTGCCGCTGCTGGCGCAGGCGGCGGCCGGCCATGGCGCGCTGTCCTTCCTGCCCGATGGCGACGGCGTGCTGCGCCGCGTGCCGCTGGTGCTGCGCACGGGCGAGCGGCTGCTGCCCTCGCTGTCGGCGGAGATGCTGCGCGTGGCCCAGGGCCAGACCAACTACCTGCTGCGTGCAGACGACGGGCCGGCCGGCGGCCTGACCGAACTGCGTGTGGGCCGCTACGCGCTGCCGGTCACGGCCGAGGGCGAGCTCTGGCTGCACTACGGCGCCAGCGTGCCGGCGCGCCGCATCCCGGCATGGCAGCTGCTGCAGGGCCAGGTCGATCCCGCGTCGCTGCGCGGCCGGCTGCTGCTGGTGGGCAGTTCGGCCCAGGGCCTGCAGGACCTGCGCTTCACGCCGCTGGGCAGCGTGGTGCCTGGCGTGGAAGTGCATGCGCAGGCGCTGGAGCAGATGCTGTCCGGCGCGCTGCTGCGCCGCCCGGCGGGGCTCGATGCGCTGGAGGCGCTCGCGCTGCTGCTGGGCGGGCTGCTGGTCGGCACGCTGGCCTTCACGCGCGGGCCGCTGCCCTCGGCGGCGGCCTTGCTGGCGGTCGTCGGTGCCTTCGCCGGGGCCAGCTGGTGGGCCTTCTCGGCCCAGCGCCTGCTGGTCGACCCGCTGGCGCCCGCGCTCGGCGTGCTGGCCGCCTTCGGGGTGCCCAGCGTGCTGCGCCACCATGCCAGCGAGCAGCGCCGGCGCTGGCTGGCGCGGGCGTTCTCGCGCTATGTGTCGCCCAACCTGGTCTCGCACATCGTGCGGCATCCGGAGCAGCTCGCGCTGTCGGGCGAACGGCGCCACTGCAGCTTCATCTTCACCGACCTGGCCGGCTTCACGGGCCTCATGGAACGCATCGACCCGGCCGATGCCGTGGGCCTGGTGAACGGCTACCTGGACGGCATGATCGCCATCGTGTTCCGCCACCAGGGCACGCTGGACCGCTTCATCGGCGATGCGCTGGCCATCATGTTCTCTGCCCCGCTCGCCCAGCGCGACCACCGCCAGCGCGCCTACGACTGCGCGCTGGAGATGCAGCGCTTCGCCGACGGCTACGCCCGCGGCCGCGGCCGCCCGCTCGGGCACACGCGCATCGGCGTGCACAGCGGCGAGGTCATCGTCGGCAACTTCGGCGGCCACACCATGTTCGACTACCGCGCGCTCGGCGACGCGGTCAACACCGCGGCGCGGCTCGAGGGGGCCAACAAGTACCTGGGCACGCGGGTCTGCGTGTCCGAGGCGCTGCTGGCGGGCTGCGCCGGTGCGCGCGCGCGTCCGGTGGCGCGGCTGCTGCCCCAGGGCAAGACGCAGCCGCTGCAGGTGTACCAGCCGTTGCACGACGGACTGCCCGGGCCGGTGGACGAGGCCGCCATCGCGGCGTACGCAGCGGCCTACCGGCAGCTCGCCGGCGAGGCGCCGCAGGCGCTCGCGGCCTTCGAGGCGCTGGCGCAGCAGCAGCCCGGCGATCCGCTGGTGCGGCTGCACCTGGAGCGCCTGCGCCGCGGCGAGCGCGGCGACCTCATCGTGCTGGCGGGAAAGTAGTTCAGCGGACCGTGACTTCGACGCGCCGGTTGCGCGGCTCGGGCGTCTCGTCGGGCGTGGGCACCAGCAGGTTGGTCTCCCCGTGCGAGGTGATCTCCACCTGCTGGGCGGCGGCGATGGCTTCCTTGAGCATCTGGCCGACCTGCTCGGCCCGGCGCAGCGCCAGCGCGGCGTTCTGCTCGGCGCCGCCCACGGTGTCGGTGTGGCCGATGATGGACATGTCGGCCGTCGCACGGCTCTTCACGTCGGCCAGGATGTCGGCCAGCAGCGCCTGCGAGGACGCCGTCATCTGCGCATTGCCCGCGTCGAAGTACAGCACGAACACCCGCGGCGGGCGCGGCTGCGCCGCCATGGCCGCGCCGGCGTCGCGCTGCAGCTGCGCAGGGCTCAAGGTGAACGGCGTGGCCGGCCCGTCGAGCGCCACGGCCTCGCGCGGCTGGCGCAGTTCGGCCGTGCCTGAGGGGCCGCGGTAGACCACGCGGCCGGTGCTGCCGTCGGCGTTCTCCAGCAGCGCGACGTAGGCCCGCGGCGGTGCCGGCGGCGTGGCGCAGCCGGCGAGCACGGCGGCCGCCAGCAGTGCGGAGCAGCGCCGCATCATGGCTGCACCACCGCGACGAAGCGCGTGCCGCGCACGCCGATGATGCCGGTGGGCGTCTTGATCTTCACCGCCTCGGGCTTGAGCCTGGCGATGGCGCCCGACACGTACTGCAGGCTGCCGGTGCCGATGTTGCCGCCCAGCTGCAGGCGGCCCTGCGCCGGCGCGAACAGGAAGTCCTCCAGCGTGAAGGTGGTCGACGGGCCGAACGACAGCATGGTGTTGTCCTTGAGCGTGATGCCCAGGCTGCCGTCCGCGCCCGTGCGCACCACGTCGCCGACGGAGACGGGCGTGCCGGGTTGGGCGGCCACGGCCTTGCCCGCCGAGACGATGCTGGCCTGGCCGCCGGTGGTCTTCACATAGCCGGCCACCTGCGCCGAGGCGCCAGCGGTGGTCAGCGCCAGGCATGCGCCGAGGACGAGGGAAAGCTGCTTCATGGGGGTCTCGTGCCAAGCGCACGGTGGTTCGCGAACGCCAGGACGATACACCGTGGCGCCGGCCGGTTTCAGGCGGCGGCCTGGCCCGGCACCTCGGTGCGCAGCCGCTCCAGGTCCAGCACGCGCAGGCCGCCGTACTCGGTGCGGATCAGCCCGCCCTTCTGCAGCGTGGCCAGCGCCTCGTTCACGCGCTGGCGCGACAGACCCACCAGGTAGGCCAGCTCCTGCTGGGTGATGCGCAGCACCTGGCCCACGCCGGGGTACAGCACCGGGTTGAACAGGGCGGCCAGGTTGCGCGCCACGCGCACGTCGGGGTCGGCCAGGCGGTCGATCTCGCGCGCGGCGATGAACTGGCCGAGCCGCTCGTTGAGCTGGTTCATGACGAAGCGGTTGAAGCCGATCGAGTGGTCCAGCAGCCAGTGGAAGCTGTCCACCGGGATGCCGGCCACCACGCTGGCGCGCAGCGCCTGCACGTTGTAGCGGTAGGGCTCGCGCTTGAGCGCCGTGCCCTCGCCGAACCAGCCGCCAGAGGGCAGGCCGGCGAAGGTCATGGTCTGGCCCTGCGCGGTCTCCGAACTCATCTTGAGCAGTCCTTCGATCACGCCGAACCAGTAGGTCACGGGCCGGCCGATGCGGCAGACATGGTCGCCGGGCCGTGCGTTGACGGCCGTGATCTCGGGCAGCACGCCGGCACGCTCGTGCGGCGTGAGCTCGGCCAGCCAGGGGATGGCGTCGAGTTCGCGCACAGTGGGGGGACGGCGGCGCTGGTGCAGCGGCGGGGCTTCGGGTAATTCCGGGGGAGGGGTCACCCTTAAATTGTCGTTGAGCCGACATGATGGCGTCAAAGTCCCGCCTACGATGCGGCCACTTCTGCATGGCTGTGCTTGCTGGAGCCGAATTTAGGAGCGTCATGGACACCACCTTTCCCCAACTGCTGCTCAGGCATGCCGCCGAACGGCCGGATGCGCCGGCCATGCGCGAGAAGGAGTTCGGCATCTGGCAGACGCTGAGCTGGCGCGCGCTGGCCACCATGGTCGAGCACGCCGCCTGCGGGCTGCAGCAGGCCGGCCTGCAGCGCGGCGAACACCTCGCGGTGGTGGGGGCCAACCGGCCGCGGCTGTACGCCTGCATGCTGGCCGCGCAGGCACTGGGCGCAATCCCCGTGCCGCTGTACCAGGACGCCGTGGCCGCCGAATGCGTGTTCCCCATGTCCAACGCCGAAGTGCGCATGTGCGTGGTGGAAGACCAGGAGCAGGTCGACAAGATGCTGGAGGTGCGCAGCCAGTACCCGGCGTTGACGCACATCTGGTACGACGATCCGCGCGGCCTGCGCAACTACGGCGACAGTGGCCTCGCGGGCCTCACGGAACTGCTGGACCTCGGCAAGGCCCGCGCCGCGCAGGACAGCGGCTTCCTCCAGGCCCAGGTGGCGCAGGGCAGGCCCGACGACGTGGGCGCCATGTTCTTCACCTCGGGCACCACGGGCAACCCCAAGGGCGTGGTCCACACCCACCGCAGCCTGCTCAACCGCGCCCGCGCAGGTGCCGACTTCGACAAGCTCACCGCCGACGAGGACGTGCTGGCCTACCTGCCGCCCGCCTGGATCGGCCAGAACATCTTCAGCTATGCGCAGTGGCTGGCCTGCGGCTACGTGGTCAACTGCCCCGAGTCGGCGGCCACGGTCGGCATCGACCTGAAGGAGATCGGCCCGACCTACTACTTCGCGCCGCCGCGTGTGTTCGAGGGCCTGCTGACCAGCGTCATGATCCGCATGGAGGACGCCGGCCGCATCAAGCGCGCGATGTTCCACCGCTTCATGGACGTGGCGCGCCGCGTCGGCCCCGCGCGCATGGACGGCAAGCCGCTCTCGCTGGGCGACCGCGTGCTCTATGCGCTCGGCGACCTGTGCGTCTACGGCCCGCTGCGCAACACGCTGGGCTTCTCGCGCGTGCGGGTGGCCTACACCGCGGGCGAGGCCATCGGCCCGGACCTGTTCACCTTCTACCGCGCCATCGGCATCAACCTCAAGCAGCTCTACGGCTCCACCGAGACCGCGGTGTTCGTGTGCCTGCAGCCCGACAACGCCGTGCGTGCCGACACCGTGGGCGTGCCCATCG
The DNA here is from genome assembly GCF_001422445.1 of Pseudorhodoferax sp. Leaf274. Lineage (GTDB taxonomy): Bacteria > Pseudomonadota > Gammaproteobacteria > Burkholderiales > Burkholderiaceae_C > Pseudorhodoferax. The sequence goes on along the minus strand of NZ_LMNA01000004.1, from coordinate 138,014 downwards.
AGGGCGTGGAGATCAAGGTGGCCGACAACGGCGAGATCCTGGTGCGCTCGGCCGGCCTGCTCAAGGGCTACTACAAGAACCAGAAGGCCACCGACGAGGTGCTGACGGCCGACGGCTGGTACCACACCAGCGATGCCGGCTTCCTCGACGCCAGCGGCCAACTCAAGATCATCGACCGCGTGAAGGACGTCGGCCGGATCAAGGGCGGCGCCAACGACGGGGCCATGTTCGCCCCCAAGTACGTGGAGAACAAGCTCAAGTTCTTCCCCTACATCAAGGAGGTCGTGGCCTATGGCGACGGCCGCGCCAGCGTCGCCGTGATGCTCAACATCGACTTCGAGGCCGTGGGCAACTGGGCCGAGCGGCGCAACCTGCCCTACGCCGGCTACACCGACCTGGCGCAGAAGCCCGAGGTCTACGAACTCATGCGCGAGTGCGTGGAGAAGGTCAACGCCGACCTTGCGCAGGACGGCATGCTGGCCGGCAGCCAGGCCAGCCGCTTCCTCGTGCTGCACAAGGAGCTGGACGCCGACGACAACGAGCTCACGCGCACCAACAAGGTCCGGCGCGGCTTCATCGCCGAGAAGTATGCGGTGCTGATCGACGCGCTGTACGGTGCCAAGGCCGAGCAGTTCATCGAGACCCAGGTCAAGTTCGAGGACGGCCGCACCGGCAGCGTGAGCGCCACGCTGCGCATGGGCGATGCGAAGACCTTCGCGCCCGTGCGGAAGGCCGCATGATGAACGCGTCGACCATGAACGAGACCACCGCCCTGACGTCTTCCACCGGCCGCCGCATCGGCGACGTGATCCTGGAGGTCAAGAACATCAGCCTGCGCTTCGGCGGCGTGAAGGCGCTGACCGACATCAGCTTCGACGTGCGCGAGCACGAGGTGCGCGCCATCATCGGCCCCAATGGCGCGGGCAAGAGTTCCATGCTCAACTGCATCAACGGCGTCTATGCGCCGCAGGAAGGCGCCATCACCTTCCGGGGCAAGACCTTCAGGCACATGAATTCGCGCCAGGTGGCCGAGATGGGCGTGGCGCGCACCTTCCAGAACCTGGCCCTGTTCAAGGGCATGAGCGTACTGGACAACATCATGACCGGCCGCAACCTGCGCATGAAGAGCAACCTGCTCTGGCAGGCACTGCGCTGGGGCCCGGCCGAGCGCGAGGAGATCGCGCACCGCGAGAAGGTCGAACGCATCATCGATTTCCTGGAGATCCAGCCCTTCCGCAAGACGCCCGTGGGCCGGCTGCCCTACGGCCTGCAGAAGCGCGTGGACCTGGGCCGCGCGCTGGCGATGGAGCCGCAGGTGCTGCTGCTGGACGAGCCCATGGCCGGCATGAACGTGGAGGAGAAGCAGGACATGTGCCGCTTCATCCTCGACGTGAACGACGAGTTCGGCACCACCGTCGTGCTGATCGAGCACGACATGGGCGTGGTGATGGACATCTCGGACCGCGTGGTCGTGCTCGACTACGGCAAGAAGATCGGCGATGGCGCGCCCGACGAGGTGCGTGCCAACGAAGACGTGATCCGCGCCTACCTCGGCACCACGCACTAGAGAAAGCCATGGGATTCTTCCTCGAAACACTGTTCGGCGGCCTCATGGCCGGCATGCTCTACGCGCTGGTCGCGCTGGGCTTCGTGCTGATCTTCAAGGCCTCGGGCGTCTTCAACTTCGCGCAGGGCGCGATGGTGCTGTTCGCGGCGCTGGCCATGGCGCGGTTCTCGGAGTGGTTCCCCAAGTGGCTGGGCTTCGAAAGCCTGCTGCTGGCCAACGTGCTGGCGCTGATCGTGGCGATCGCGGTGATGGGCGTGCTGGCCTGGCTGATCGAGCGCCTGGCGCTGCGCCAGCTGGTCGGCCAGGAGCCCATCGCGCTGCTGATGGCCACGCTGGGCATCGCCTACTTCATCGACGGCGCGGGCCAGCTGCTGTTCGGCAGCGCCACCTACAAGATCGACGTGGGCATGCCCAAGGACCCGATGATGGTGCTGGAGAACACCTTCGAGGGCGGCCTGCTGCTGAGCAAGGAAGACCTCTACGCGGCGCTGATCTCGGCCCTGCTGGTGATCGGCCTCACGCTGTTCTTCCAGAAGACGCCGACCGGCCGCGCGCTGCGCGCCGTGGCCGACGACCACCAGGCCGCCCAGTCCATCGGCATCCCGCTGTCGCGCATCTGGGTCATCGTCTGGACCATCGGCGGCATCGTGGCGCTGGTGGCCGGGATCATCTGGGGTTCCAAGCTCGGCGTGCAGTTCTCGATCTCGCTGGTGGCGCTCAAGGCGCTGCCGGTGGTGATCCTGGGCGGGCTCACCTCGGTGCCGGGCGCCATCGTCGGCGGGCTCATCATCGGCGCGGGCGAGAAGCTGTCGGAGATCTACATCGGCCCCATGCTGGGCGGCGGCATCGAGAACTGGTTCGCCTACGTACTGGCGCTGGGCTTCCTGCTGGTGCGCCCGCAGGGCCTCTTCGGCGACAAGATCATCGACAGAGTATGACCACCCCCGTCGCTTGCTCACTTCGTGTAGCCGCATCCCCCCTCAAGGGGGCGCACCCAGCGGCCTGGCAGAGCCAGTTCCGCGGGTGCACTCGCATGGCCTGCTCCGCGGCCATCGGTTCAATGGCCTGTTTTGCGACGCCTCGTTCGCGGCACGCGGTGGAGTTCTGAGATGTTGTACAGAGAAAACGGCCAGTTCAAGCAGACCTACCGCAGCGACCTGCAGATCTTCCCGGTCCTGCAGGACCGCATCGCCATCTGCGCGCTGCTGCTGGTGGCCTTCGTCGCCGTGCCCATGCTGGCCAGCGACTACTTCTTCCGCGCCGTGCTGATCCCGTTCCTGATCCTGTCGCTGGCCGCGCTGGGGCTGAACATCCTGGTCGGCTACTGCGGGCAGATCTCGCTGGGCACGGGCGCCTTCATGGCCATCGGCGCCTACGCGGCCTACAACCTTCAGGTGCGCTTCGACGGCATGCCGCTGATCCTGTCGCTCATCGGCGGCGGGCTCGCGGCCACGGTGTTCGGCGTGCTGTTCGGCATCCCCAGCCTGCGCATCCGCGGGCTGTACCTGGCGGTGGCCACGCTGGCGGCGCAGTTCTTCACCGACTGGTTCACCAACCGCGTGAAGTGGGTCACCAACGACTCGCCCTCGGGCTCGGTCAGCGTGGGCGCGCTGTCGTTCTTCGGGGCGCCTGTCGAGACGCCGGCGCAGAAGTACCTGCTGTGCCTGGCCATCGTCTGCGTGTTCGCGCTGCTGGCCAAGAACCTGGTGCGCGGCGCCATCGGCCGCCAATGGATGGCGATCCGCGACATGGACGTGGCCGCCGCCGTCATCGGCATCCGCCCGGTCTACGCCAAGCTGTCGGCGTTCGCGGTCAGCTCGTTCATCGTCGGCGTGGCCGGCGCGCTGTGGGCCTTCGTGCACCTGGGCTCGTGGGAGCCGGCGGCCTTCAGCATCGACCGCTCGTTCCAGCTGCTGTTCATGGTCATCATCGGCGGCCTGGGCTCCATCTCGGGCGCCTTCTTCGGCGCGGCCTTCATGGTGCTGCTGCCGCTGCTGCTCAACTATGTGCCGCACTGGCTGGGCCTGCCGCTGTCCACGGCCACGGCCTCGCACCTGGAGCACATGATCTTCGGCGCGCTGATCGTGTTCTTCCTGATCGTCGAGCCGCATGGCCTGGCGCGCCTGTGGCTCACGGCGCGCGAGAAGCTGCGCCTGTGGCCCTTCCCGCACTGACCTCTGTCCGAGCTTTCCCACCCACCCCCAGGAGACAACCATGAAACTGAAATCCCTCGCTGCCGTTGCCGCGGCCTGCCTGTCCATGCTGGCTGCGCCTGGCGCCCACGCCCAGTCCGAGCAGTTCGTGCCGCTGCTGGTCTACCGCACGGGCCAGTTCGCGCCGCTGGGCATCCCATGGGCCGACGGCAAGCAGGACTACCTCAAGCTCGTCAACGCGCGCGATGGCGGTGTCAACGGCGTCAAGCTCACGTACGAGGAATGCGAGACCGCCTACGACGCGGCCAAGGGCGTGGAGTGCTATGAGCGCCTGAAGGGCAAGGGCGGCGGTGCCGCCGGCTTCGACACGCAGTCCACCGGCATCACCTTCGCGGTGACCGACAAGGCCTTCGCCGACAAGATGACGGTGGTGACCATGGGCTACGGCCTGTCGCAGTCGGTCGATGGCACGGTGTTCGAGTGGAACTTCCCGCTGCTGGGCACCTACTGGACCGCCGCCGACGTGATGGTGCAGGACATCCTCAAGAAGGAGAAGGGCAGCCTGAAGGGCAAGAAGATCGCGCTGGTCTACCACGACTCGCCCTACGGCAAGGAGCCGATCGCGCTGCTGCAAAAGCGCGCCGCCAAGGACGGCTTCGAGCTGTCGCTGTTCCCGGTCACGCCGCCCGGCGTGGAGCAGAAGTCCACCTGGCTGCAGATCCGCCAGCAAAAGCCCGACTACGTGCTGCTGTGGTCGGCCGGCGTGATGACGCCAGCCGCCGTGCGCGAAGCCCAGGCCACCGGCTATGCGCGCGACAAGATCTACGCCATCTGGTGGGCCGGCTCGGACCACGACGTGAAGGACATCGGCGCCGGCGCCAAGGGCTACAACGCCATCACCATCCACAACAGCGCGGCCAAGGACAAGGTGCACGACGACCTGCGCAAGTTCGTCTACGACAAGGGCCAGGGCACGGCCAGCGACGCGGGCGAGGTCGGCGTGATGGCGCACACGCGCGGCATGATGATCTCCATGCTGCAGGTGGAGGCGATCCGCGCCGCGCAGGAGAAGTTCGGCAAGGGCAAGGTCATGACGCCCGAGCAGGTCAAGTGGGGCATGGAGAACCTGGACCTCACGGCCGACAAGCTCAAGGCGCTGGGCTTCGGCGAGGTCATGCGGCCGGTCAAGACCTCGTGCAGCAACCACATGGGCACCGACTGGGCGCGCATCGTGCAGTGGGACGGCGGCAAGTGGAACATCACGTCCGACTGGTACCAGGCCGACAAGAGCCTGATCGACCCGCTGGTCAAGGAGCTGTCGGCCAAGTACGCCAGCGACAAGAAGATCACGCCGCGCAGCTGCTCGTAACGCCATGTCCGACCTGCCTTCGGCCGCGCGCCGCGATGCGCCCGACGCGTTCCTCGATGTGAACGGCATCGAGGTCATCTACAACCACGTGATCCTGGTGCTCAAGGGCGTCTCGCTGCGCGTGGACGAGGGCAGCATCGTGGCCCTGCTGGGCGCCAACGGCGCCGGCAAGACCACCACCCTGCGGGCGGTGTCCAACCTGCTGCACGCCGAGCGCGGCGCCGTGACCAAGGGCTCGATCGCGCTGCGCGGCGAGCGCATCGAGAACCTGACGCCGGCCGAGCTGGTGGACCGCGGCGTGATCCAGGTCATGGAGGGCCGGCATTGCTTCGCCCACCTGACCATCGAGGACAACCTCATGACCGGCGCCTACACGCGCAAGGACGGCAGGGCCGCGGTGGAGCAGACGCTGGAGAAGGTCTACAACTACTTCCCGCGGCTCAAGACCCGGCGCACCAGCCAGGCCGCCTACACCTCGGGCGGCGAGCAGCAGATGTGCGCCATCGGCCGTGCGCTGATGGCCAACCCGAAGATGGTGCTGCTCGACGAGCCCTCCATGGGCCTGGCGCCGCAGATCGTCGAGGAGGTGTTCGAGATCGTGAAGGATCTCAACACCAAGGAGGGCGTGACCTTCCTGCTGGCCGAGCAGAACACCAACATGGCGCTGCGCTACGCCGACTTCGGCTACATCCTGGAGAGCGGGCGCGTGGTCATGGATGGCGCGGCCAGCGCGCTGCGCGAGAACGAGGACGTCAAGGAGTTCTACCTCGGCACCGGTGGCGAGGGCCGCAAGAGCTTTCGCGACGTCAAGAGCTACAAGCGCCGCAAGCGCTGGCTGGCATGAACCCCTTCTGAGATCGACAGCAGCATGAATGCAGCCACCCTCGATGCGCGCGAGACGCGTGACCCCGCCGAGCGCGAAGCCGCGCTGCTGTCCGCCCTGCCGGGCCTGATCGCGCACGCCAAGGCGCGCAGCGCGGCCCAGGCCGAGCGGCTGGCGCAGGTGGACCCGGCGGCCATCGACAGCCGCGCCGCGCTGGCCGGCCTGCCCGTGCTGCGCAAGCACGACCTGCTGGCGCGCCAGCAGGCCGCGCGTGCGGCCGGCGGCGACCCGTTCGGCGGTTTCGCGGCCAGCGGCTGGAGCGGCCTGCACCTGGCGCGTCGCGCCAAGCGCGTATTCCAGTCGCCTGGCCCGCTGTACGAGCCGCAGGGGGTGGACGAAGACAGCTGGCGCATGTCGCGCGCGATGTACGCGGCCGGGTTTCGGGGTGGCGAGCTCGTGCACAACAGCTTCAGCTACCACCTGACCCCGGCCGGCGCGATGATGGAAGAAGGCGCGCTGGCGCTGGGCTGCACGGTGTTCCCGGGCGGCGTGGGCAACACCGAGATGCAGCTGCAGGCGATGGCCGACCTGCGCCCGCACGGCTACTGCGGCACGCCCAGCTTCCTCAAGATCGCGCTCGAGAAGGCCGCGGGCCGGCCGCTGTCGATCTCCAAGGCGCTGGTCAGTGGCGAGGCCTGCCCGCCCTCGCTGCGCGACTGGTTCCAGGCCCAGGGCATCGCGGCCTACCAGTGCTACGCCACGGCCGACATCGGGCTGATCGCCTACGAGACGCCCGCCCGCGAGGGCCTGGTGCTGGACGAGCAGGTCATCGTGGAGATCGTCGGGCCCGACGGCGTGCCGCTGGCCGAGGGCGAGGTCGGCGAGGTCGTGGTCACGAGCTTCGATCCCGACTACCCGCTGATCCGCTTCGGCACCGGCGACCTCTCGGCCGTGCTGCCGGGCCACTGCCCCACGGGCCGCACCAACACGCGCATCAAGGGCTGGATGGGGCGCGCCGACCAGACCACCAAGGTGCGCGGCATGTTCGTGCACCCCAGCCAGGTGCAGGAGATCGTGCGGCGCTTTCCCGCGCTGGGCCGCGTGCGCCTGGTGGTCAGCGGCGAGATGGCCAGCGATGCGATGGCGTTGCACGCCGAATGCGCCGCGCCCGACGAGGCCTTGCGCGCCCGCGTGGCCGAGGCCATCCGCGAGCTGACCAAGCTGCGCGGCGACGTGCAATGGTGCGCCGCGGGCAGCCTTCCCGACGACGGCAAGGTCATCGACGACCAGCGCAGCTACCGGTAGGCGGGCTGCACTGGTAGTTCTCAGAATTTCCCTACAGGGAGTACGGGGCTACCATCCGCGCCGTTATTTCACTTCGGTTGCAGAGGAGTCAAGATGAACAAGCTGCTGACGGCCGCCGCTCTGGCGGTTGCCGCGATGGGTGTGCAGGCCCAGGATTTCCCGGGCGGCAAGCCCATCACCATGGTCGTGCCGTTCGCGGCCGGCGGGCCGACCGACCGCGTCGCGCGCGACCTGGCAGAGGCCATGCAGCGCCAGTTGGGCAACAACCCGGTGATCATCGAGAACCTGGGCGGCGCCGGCAGCACCATCGGCACGACCAAGGTGGCACGCGCCAAGAACGACGGCTACACGCTGCTCGTCACGCACGTGGGCATGGCCACCACGCCCGTGCTGTACCGCAAGCTCTCGTACAACTACGAGACCGATTTCGAGTACCTGGGCATCGTCAACGACGTTCCCATGACGCTGATCGGCAAGCCGGGCCTGGCGGCCAACAACTTCGCCGAGCTGCGCACCTGGATCGGCCAGAACGGCGGCAAGGTCAACTTGGGCAATGCCGGCATCGGCTCGGCCTCGCACCTGTGCGGCCTGATCTTCCAGAGCGAGCTGAAGGCCGAGATGACCACCGTGCCGTACAAGGGCACGGCGCCGGCAATCGCCGACCTGCTGGGCGGGCAGATCGACCTGCTGTGCGACCAGACCACCAACACCACCTCACAGATCGAGGCCAAGAAGGTCAAGGCCTACGCCGTGACCACGGGCAAGCGCCTGAGCACCCCGGCGTTGAAGGACCTGCCCACGCTGGACGAGGCCGGCCTGAAGGGCTTCCAGGTCACGATCTGGCACGGCCTGTATGCGCCCAAGGGCACGCCGCCTGCAGTGCTGACCAAGCTCAACACCGCGCTGAAGGCCGCCCTGAAGGACCCCGAGTTCATCAAGAAGCAGGAAGGCCTGGGCGCCGTGGTGGCCAACGACAAGCGCGTGGAGCCGGCCGAGCACAAGAAGTTCGTGCAGGCCGAGGTGGCCCGCTTCGGCCCGGTCATCAAGGCCGCCGGGCAGTACGCGGACTGAGCCGACCACTGGAGCCGGCCCGGCTCCGACGAGAACCGCCGCGCGCAAGCCCGGCGGTTTTTTCATGGCCGGGCCGCCCCGACATGAAAGCGCCGTTCTCGCAGCGGGGGAGCGTGGGGGCCGCTTTCATGCCCGCAGCCGCCGCGTGGCGAGGCCGCCGGCCAGCAGCGCCAGCGCCGCGACCACGGCCAGCGCGAGCAGCGGCGTGGCGGTGCCGTGCGTGTGCAGCGGCGGTGGCGTGAAACGCGGCACGCTGGCGAAGTCGTCCGCGCCGAGCGGCCGCTCGCCGAACAGGTAGGGATAGAAGAAGCCGCGCAGCCGGGTGTGGAAGTCGACCACCGCGTCCTGCTGGGCCAACTGGGCCGACAGGTCGGTGGCGGCCGCCCGGTGCAGCACGGTCTGCACGCCCACGCCGGGCAGCAGCCAGCCCAGCCGCTCGGTCCAGCGCTGGCGCGCCTGCAGCGCCGCGCGCCAGGCCTGCACGTCCGCGGCCACGTCCTCGTCGCCCAGCTGCTGGAAGGCGAAGTACCACTTCCAGTGGAAGCCCGAGGGCAGCGGGGCCGTGCCCTGCCATGCGGGGTGGCCCTGGAAGAAGCGCGCCATGGTTTCCTCGCGCGGTAGATCCCAGGCGCCGTGCACGCGTTCGCGCTGCGCCAGCGCCGCCTCCACCCCCTGGTGGGCGGGCAGTGCGCGGGCCATCGCGGTGTGCGCCAGCGTGGGCAGCACCAGCGTGAGCAGCACCCAGCAGCCCATGAGCGCCATGGCATGCGCGGCCGGGCTGCGGCCCCGGGCGCCGATGGCCAGGGACAGGCCGCTCCAGAACGCCACGTAGGCGAGTGTGGCCAGCACCGGTGCGACCAGCATGGACGGCGGCACGCGCAACCACAGGGCCGCGGCCAGCACGGGCAGCAGCAAGCACAGCGCCACCAGCGCGGCGCGCAGCGCGGCCCGCCGCAGCCACAGCCGCGGCCCCGCACACGGCAGTGCGAGCAGCGTGGCCAGGCGGCCGGCGCGGCGCTCGCCGCTGACCAGGTCGTACAGCAGTGCGACGAGGAACAACGGTGCCAGGTAGACCAGCACGAAGGCGTGGTCGAAGCGCCCCGCCAAGGCCAGTTCGGGGTTGAAGTGCTCGCCCTCGTGCAGCTGCGACTGCAGTGCGAGCGCACGCACGCGCAACACCAGCGGCGTGGCGTCGCGCAGGCCCAGCGCCAGGAAGGCCGTGGGCGAGGGCGGGCTCCAGGCGGCGTGCTGGCCGTAGTAGGCGGCCGAACCGGCGTCGCCGCGCGCCAGTGGCTTGCGGGTCTGCGCGGCCAGGTCCTGCTGCTGCAGCGGGGCCAGGCGTTGCAGCGTGTGCTGCTGGCGCGCGGTCTCGCGCGCGCCGGACAGCACGGCCAGGCTGGACAGCAGCAACAGCAACGCGAGCGCCGCCAGGGCGAAGGGCGTGCGCGCCAGCAATCGCCATTCGTGCGTCCAGGCCCTCATGGCATCACCTTGCCGATGCGGCGCGTGGCCAGCGCCAGCGCGCTGCCCAGGCCTGCCAGCCACAGCAGCAGCACCGCTGCGGCCGGTGCCGCCGTGCGCAGCGCCTGCGCGGGCGGCGTGGCCTCGAAGCGGAACACCGCCAGGTCGTGCCAATGCGCGGCGCCGATGCGGTCGTCGCGGCTGGAGCGGTCGCCCGCCAGCGTGAGCTTCTCGGCCTGCAGGCGGTTGAGCGATTGCACCAGCGCGTAGCGGTGGCGCTCGCCTTGTTCCAGGAAGCTGCGGTAGGCCGCGAGGTCGGTGCCGGCGGTGGCCATCGAGAGCCGGCGCAGCGCGAGCAGCGGGCTCAGCAGCGCCGCGCGGTCGACCCAGTCCAGCTGGGCCTGCTGCCGTGCGAAGCCGGCATCGGCATGGCGCACGAACAGCCCGGAGGTCAACCGTTCGCCCTCCATCGCCACCAGGCCCTTGTAGTTCAGCGGCAGGTCCTGCACGCGCGCCACGCCGTGCTGCGCCAGCAGCCGGGCGCGGAAGGCGGCAAAGTGCGGATCGTCCGGGTTGTGGCTGTCGCCCAGCGCCGCGAGTTCGCGCGCGATCGCGATGTCGGTCTCCACGCGCGTGGGCAAGGGCAGCGCGGCGCTGGCCAGCTCGGCGGCCAGGCGCGGCAGCAGCACCACGCCGACGGCCCACGCGGCCAGCAGCACCACGAGCGCGCTGCGCGCCTGCTTCAGCCAGGCGGAGACGCAGACGGTGCCCAGCACCCACAGGGCCAGCCACAGTGCGTAGCCGCCGGCCAGCGTGGCGGCCAGTGCGGCCGGGGCCGGCGTCGTGCCCGCGATCCAGGCCAGGGCCAGCAGCGCCGGCAGCAGCACCACGGCGGCCAGGCCGGCCAGTGCGAGCAGCTTGCCGGCCACGATCTGCCGTGGCCGCACGCCCTGGGCCAGCAGCACGCGCAAGGTGCCGGCCTCGCGCTCGCGCGCGAGCGTGGCGTGCCCCGCGAATACCAGCAGCAGCGGCGCCAGCACCTGCAGCACGAAGGCCGGCGTGAGCTGGCCGAAGCGCAACAGCAAGGAGGACTGGCGCACCTCGCTGAAATTGGCGCTGTTCTGCCGGTGGCCTTCGAGGAACAGCGTGTGGCCGGTCTGTGCATCGACACCGGGGTCGAACGCGGCCAGCGGGTTCAGCGGCCGGAACACGAAGTGGCCGTAGTGCACCATGCGGTGCGGGTGGCGGTCGGGCGAGGCTTCGAAGGCCTGGTCCACCTGGCCCTGGCGGCGTGCGCGCTCGGCGGCCAGCGCGTCGCGCTGCGCGGCGGCGTGCACGATGGCCACGGCCGCCAGCAGCAGCAACAGCACCAGGCCCAGCACGGCCACGCGGTCGCGCCGCAGCCAGCGCCATTCCTCGCGTGCGATGCGCAGCACGGGGTGGGCCGGCGGGCCCAGGGCTTCGCCTGCGGGGCGGGCCTGTCCGGAGGGCTGGGCGAGGCTCATGCCGACTCTCCTGCGGTGGCATAGCGCCGGTGCAGCGCGCGCACGTCGAAGCGCTCGGCGCCGCTGGCCGCCACCTCTTCGCGCAGCCGGCCCTGGTCGAGGAAGCCGATGCGGTCGGCCACGTCGGCCGCGCCCAGCAGGTCGTGCGTGACCATGAGGATGGCCACGCCTTCGCCGCGCAGCCAGCCCAGCAGGCGGCTGAACTCGGCCGTGGCCTGCGGATCCAGGCCCGAGGTCGGCTCGTCCAGCAGCAGCACGGGCACGCGGCGCGCGAGCGCCAGGCCGATGGCGACCTTCTGCCGCATGCCCTTGGAGAAGCCGGCCACGCGCCGGCCATGCGCGGCGGCGTCCAGCCCGGCACGCGCCAGCGCGGCGTCGATGGCGTCCCGGCCCAGGCCCTGGCCCGCGAGATCCAGCAGGTAGGCCAGGTTCTCGCGGGCGCTCAGGTGCTCGTACAGGGCCACGTTCTCGGGGATGTAGGCCAGCTGGCGCCGTGCCGCGGCGGCGTCGACCACGGGGTCGGCGCCCAGCACGCGCACCTGGCCGCGCGTGGGTTGCACGAAGCCCAGGAACAGGCTCAGCGTGGTGGTCTTGCCGGCGCCGTTGGCGCCGAGCAGGGCGTAGGTCTCGCCGGGGGCGACGGCGAGGTCCAGGCCGCGCAGGATGCTGCGGCCGGCGTAGCCGGCTTCGACGGCCTGGGCGTGCAATGCGGGTTGGGCCATCAGAACTTCGCCTGCAGGCCGACCGTGATGGCGCGCTCCATGCCGGGCGCGACCCACAGGCGGCTGAACGAACTCGTGTAGTAGGTGGCGTCGAACAGGTTGTCCACGTCCAGCGTGAGGCGCAGCGTGGGCGTCACGCGCCAGTAGGCGACCAGCTTGGCCGTGGTGTAGCTCGGCAGGTCGAAGGCGGCCGTGCCGGCGTTGGCCTCGGCCTGCGTGCGGGCCTGGCCCAGGCGCTGGCCCATGTGCGTGACGCCGCCGCCGATGCCGTAGCGCTGGCCGTTGGCCAGCGCGTCCTCGTAGACGGCCAGCAGGCTGCCGTTCACGCGCGGCACGTTGAGCAGGCGGCCACCCACTTGGAGGTTGTTGTCGCGCGTGATCTCCACGTCGTTGAACACCAGGCTGGCGTTGACGCGCCAGTGCGTGCTGAGCTGGCCGGCCAGGTCCAGCTCCAGGCCGCGCGAGCGGACCTCGCCGGCGGCAATGGAGTAGCCCGCGTTGGCCGGGTCGGAGGTCAGCACATTGCGCTTGCGGATCTCGAACAGCGCTGCTGTGGCGCCGATGCGCTGGTCTGCGCTCTCCCACTTGGTGCCGAGCTCCAGCGCGCGGCCGGTCTCGGGCGAGAAGGCGTTGCCGGCTGCGCTGCTGCCGGTGTTGGGGCGGAACGAGCGACCGGCGCTGGCGTAGACCGTCCACTGCGACGTGGGCAGCCAGCTCAGGCCCAGGCGCGGCGAGGTCGATGAAGGCTCCTGCGGTGTCGTGACGCCGGTGCGGCGGTTCAGCAGCGACTGGTCGTAGTTGTCCACGCGCACGCCGGCCAGCAGGCGCCACGCGGGCGCGAGCGTGATCGCGTCCTGCATGTAGAAGGCGGTGTTGCGCTGGCGCTCGAAGGTGTCGGTGTTCGCCACGGGCGTCGGCTGGGCCTGGCCATAGACGGGGTCGTAGATGTCGATGGCGTAGGGCTGGCTGGTGGTGGGGCTTGCGCGCAGCATCCGCGTGTCCATCTCGAAGCGGAAGCGCTCCACGCCGAACAGCAGTTCGTGCTGGATGCCGCCGGTGTCCACCTTGCCCTGCAGTTCGGCCTGCAGCGCAAGGTCGTCGGAGTCGTAGTCGCGCAGGCGGCGCTGGCGCGTGAGCAGGCCGTCGGCCTGCAGGTTCGTGGCCTCGGTGGAGTAGCCGTGGATGCCCGTGGTGCGCTGCGACAGGCCGAGACGGCCGGTCCAGCCGCTGGCCCAGATGTGCGAGAGGATCAGCTGGTGCGTGCGGTTGTCCACGCGCACGTCGCCGTCGGCCGGCTCGCCCAGGAAGCGCGTGCGCGGGATGGCGCCGAGCCGGCCGTTCGCAAGGGCCACCACGCCGCGGTCCAGCGGCGTCTCGTGGCGCAGGATCTCGCCCGTGTAGTCGAGCACCGTGTCCCGCGTGAGCTTCCAGGTGAAGGCCGGCGCCAGCACCTGGCGCTGTGAGCCCACATGGTCGCGCCAGCCGTCGCGGTCTTCCACGGCCACGTTGAGCCGGTAGGCGAAGTTCTCGCCGAGGGGGCCGGTGCTGTCGAGCGCGCCACGCTTCAGGCCATGGCTGCCGCCATAGGCCTCGACCGCATGCGCAGGCTTCCACAGCGGCCGCTTGGACACCACGTTCAGCGTGCCGCCCGGCTCGCTGCTGCCGTATAGCGCGGCGGCCGGGCCCTTCAAGAACTCGATGCGCTCCACGCCGGCCAGGTCGCGCGGCGCGTTGAAGCCGCGGCCCGACGAGAAGCCGTTGAACAGCGTGGCCATGCCCACGTTCTGGTCGCCCGGCATGCCGCGGATGGCGATGTTGTCCCACAGCCCGCCGAAGTTGTTCTGGCGCGAGACGCCGCCCACGTAGTCGAGCACGTCGTCCAGCCTGGTGGCGCCCAGGTCGTCGATGGCCTGGCGCGTGACGACGCGCACGGACTGCGGCAGCTCGCGCAGCGGCAGCTCGGTCTTGGCGCCTGCCGCTTCTTCGGCGTGGTAGGCGCCCGAGGCGGTGCGGCCGACCACCTCGACGGTGGAGAGCTGGGTGTCCTGGGCGAGGGCGGGCATCGCCACAAGCAGGGCGGCGCTGGACAGGGCGAACGGCAGCGGCCGCCGCGTGAAAGAAGCAGGGGTCATGGATGAAGGGCAGCAAGACGCCGCCCGGCCGCATGCCGGGCAGGCTGAGACGAAGGCCCATCGGGGGGCCGATGGGTCGGTGGCGCCGCGGTGGCGGCGGGGTCTCAGGCTTGCGGTGGGTCGCGCGAGCGGAACGGCCAGCGCTCCGCGCTGGCGGGCGCGTCAACGCCGCGCCAGACGATGGCCTGGCCCGCCGCCCTGGCCGGAAGTCGGATCAGCGGCGGCCCTGCCTCCAGCGCATGCTCCAGCTGCGCGTGGCTGCTGCACCAGGCGCAGGCGGCGTGCGCCTCGGCGCGCTCGTCGGCCGGCCCGTCTGCACCGAGCGCGTTGGCCTGGGCCTCGCGCAGGTGCTCGATGGCGTGCGCCGGCACGCCGATGGCCGTGTTGAAGAACACGGCCACCAGCAGCAGGCGCAGCAGCAGGAGGCGGATCGGTAGGCGCAAGTAAAACGGGCCGCAGAAGATGCGACCCGCGATTCTACTGAGAATGCAATCTCAGTTTCATGGAGGCGTGGCTACTTGGGCCGCACCGCGTCCACCGTGCCCTGGATGAAGGCCTTGATCGCCTCCACGTCGGCCATCGACAGCTTGCCCGTGAAGTCCGGCATGCCGCGCGCCATGGCCGGGCCCTTGAACAGGAACTTGTCCAGGTTCTCGATGTAGGCCGCGTCCATGTAGCCCAGGTTGGGGATGTTGCCGCCGCGGTCCACGCCCGGCACGCCGTGGCACAGCACGCAGTTGCTGACGTACAGGCCGGTGCCGGCCTCGACCTTGGACGTGTCGTACTTCACGCCCTGCAGCAGCTTGCCGGCGCGGTACTCGACGAAGGCCGGCATCCTGGCCGTGCCGCCGACCGCGAAGGTGTAGACCGTGCCCGGGCCCTGGCGCTCGGTGGCGCGCGTGGCCTGGCCGTACACGCCACCCCAGCCGACCGCGATCGACACGTACTGCTTGCCGTCCACGAGGTAGGTGGCCGGCGCGGCCACCACGCCAGTGCCGGTCGGCGTCTCCCACAGCTTGGCACCGGTCTTGGCGTCGTAGGCCACCATGCGGCCGTCGGCCGTGCCCTGGAACACCAGGTTGCCGGCGGTGGTCAGCGTGCCGCCGTTCCAGGGCGAGGCATGCTCCACGCCCCAGGCTTCCTTCTGCGCCACCGGGTCCCAGGCCACCAGCCGGCCCATGGGCTTGCTGGTGGGCGGCGCGGCGTTGAGGAACTTGGCGGTGTTCCAGCCCTGGTTGGAGTGCGGGCGCAGCGGCACGTCCTTGTTGAACTGCCAGTCCTTGTCGTCCATGAGGTTCACCGGCACGTGCTGGGCCGGCAGGTAGACCAGGCCGGTGGCCGGGTTGAACGACATCGGGTGCCAGTTGTGCGCGCCGTAGGGGCCGGGGATGCTGTCGCCGGGCTTGTCGTTCTGGCGCGCGGCGGCGATCTCGATCGGCCGGCCCTTGGCGTCGTAGCCCGTGGCCCAGTTCACGTCGACGAAGTTCCTGGCCGAGATGAACTGGCCGTTGCTGCGGTCGATGACGAAGAAGAAGCCGTTCTTGGGCGCATGCAGGATCACCTTGCGCGGCTTGCCGTCCACCGTGAGGTCGGCCAGGATCATCGGCTGCGTGGCGGTGTAGTCCCAGTTGTCGCCAGGGGTCTCCTGGTAGTGCCACTTGTAGGCGCCGGTGTCGGGGTCGAGCGCGACGATGGACGAGAGGTACAGGTTGTCGCCGCCCTTGGGGCTGCGCTTGCTGTGCGCCCAGGGCGAGCCGTTGCCGGTGCCGATGTACATCAGGTTGAGCGCGGGGTCGAAGGCCATGGTGTCCCACACCGTGCCGCCGCCGCCGGCCTCCCAGTACTTGCCGGCGGGGTCCCAGGTCTTGGCGGCGCGTTCCATCGCCGCGTCCTCGAAGGGCTTGGACGGGTCGCCCGGCACGGTGAACCAGCGCCACTTCTGCTCGCCGGTCTCGGCGTCGTAGGCCGTGACGTAGCCGCGCACGCCGTACTCGGCGCCGCCGTTGCCGATGATGACCTTGCCCTTGAACACGCGCGGCGCGCCGGTGATCGTGTAGCTGCGCGCATGGTCGATCAGCGTGTCCTTGTGCCACAGCACGCGGCCACTGGCGGCGTCCAGCGCGATCAACCGGCCGTCGTAGGCGCCCACGTAGACCTTGCCCTGCCACAGCGCCACGCCGCGGTTGACCACGTCGCAGCACCCGCGAAAGCCCTTGGACTTGTCGACCTGCGGGTCGTAGCTCCAGATGCGCTGGCCGGTGCGCGCGTCGATGGCGTGCACCACGCTCCACGAGGCCGTCACGTACATCACGCCATCGACCACCAGCGGCGTGGCCTCCACGCCGCGCGTGCTCTCCAGGTCGTAGGACCAGACCAGGCCGAGCTGCTTGACGTTGCCGGCGTTGATCTGGTCGAGCTTGCTGTGGCGGGTCTCGGCGTAGTCCAGCCCGTAGCTGGGCCAGTCGGGCGTCTTGGCCACGTTGGCCTGGATGAAGGTGCCGTCGACTTTCTTCACGGCAGTGGCGGCGCGCTCGGCCGGCGTCTGCGCCGCGACCGAGAGCGCCAGCGCGGCCAGGGCCAGCGCGGCAAGGGAACGAACGGCCATCGCGGTGTCTCCTTATTTGTCTTGGTGGCGTCAAGCATCTGCGCGCTTTTCAGACGAGTGCTCCGTACTTTCCCTAGCCGCTGTCGCCCGGGTTACCACTGGCGCAGTGCAGCATGGCGCTCGCCTAGCATCGCTGCCACGCGCGCAGGCGCAGCCACATCCCACACACCGCCGCGCGTGCGCGGCAACTGCCGAACCGAGGACTCCGTGATGACATCCTTCCTGTCGATGCGCCGCCTGCTGCTGGGTGCCGCCGCCCTGGCCGCCTGCGCGACGGCGCTGCCGGTGCTGGCCCAGCCGGGCTGGCCGAACAAGCCCATCCGCATGGTGGTGCCGTTCGCGCCCGGCGGCACCACCGACATCCTGGCCCGCGCGGTCGCGGTCGAGCTGACCAAGTCGCTGGGCCAGCCCGTGGTGGTGGACAACAAGGCCGGCGCCGGCGGCAACATCGGCGCCGACATCGTGGCCAAGGCAGCGCCGGACGGCTACACCATCCTGATGGGCACGGTGGGCACGCACGCCATCAACAAGTGGCTCTACGACAAGATGCCCTACGACCCGGTGAAGGACTTCTCGCCCATCAGCCTGGTGGCCGGCGTGCCCAACGTGATGGTCGTCAATGCCGAGAAGGCGCGTGCGCTGAAGATCCACAACGTGCGCGACTTCATCGCCTACGCCAAGGCCAACCCGGGCAAGCTCAACATGGCCTCCAGCGGCAACGGCACCTCGATCCACATGGCGGGCGAACTGTTCAAGACCATGACGGGCGCCTACATGGTGCACTTCCCGTACCGGGGCTCGGGCCCGGCGCTCATGGACATGGTGGGCGGCAACATGGACGTGATGTTCGACAACCTGCCCTCGGCCATGCAGCAGATCAAGGCCGGCAAGCTGACCGCGCTGGCCGTGACCAGCGCGCAGCGCTCGGCCGCGCTGCCCGACGTGCCCACGGTGGAGCAGGCCGGCGGCCCGGCGCTCAAGGGCTTCGAGGCCAGCTCCTGGTTCGGCCTGCTGGCGCCAGCGGGCACGCCGCCGGAGATCGTCAACCGCATCCAGCAGGACGTGGCCAAGGCCATCAAGACCCAGGAGGTCAACGAGCGGCTGCTGGCCCAGGGCGCGATCCCGAGCGGCAACACGCCGCAGCAGTTCGCCGCGCTGATCGATGCGGAATTGAAGAAGTGGCAGCCCGTGGTCAAGGCCTCGGGCGCGAAGGTGGATTGAAGAGGAGGGGCGGGGGCGTCAGACGCCCCAGACCACTTCCTTGCCCGCAGCCTGGGCACGCCGCAGCATCTCGATGAAGGGCACCGCGCGCTGGCGCAGCGAGACGGCCTCGGGCCTGAGCTTGGGCTGCTCGCCCTTGGCGTGGGCCTCGTCCTCGGCCGCCTTCTGCGCCGCGTCTTCTTCGGCGATCGCCTTCTCGAGCGCGGCAACGGCGGCCGTCATCTGCTCGGGCAGGATGATGCCGCTGGGCCCCGGCTCCTTGCCGATCAGCTGCAACACGCGGCGCCCGTTGGGCTCCAGCATGATGAGGTCGCCGGTGGCCTTGGATTTGAACTTGAAGAGCATGCGGGGTCAGCGGTACATGTAGCCGCGGTTGAACGGGTAGGCCGATTGTGCGCCCGTCATCGGGCCCGTCTTGGTGCTGCCGCTGGGCCGGCTGGCCAGCATCTGGTGCAGCGAGATCCAGTCGTGCTCGAAGCTCATCGCGCTGCCGGCCAGGTACAGCCGGTAGGCGCGCAGCACGCGCTCGGCCGTGCCGGCATCCCTGGCCGTGGACGCGAGCACCTGCCGGGCTTCGTCCAGCCGCGCCTCCAGCGCATCGGACCAGGCCCACAGCGTGCGCGCGTAGTGCGGGCGCAGGTTCTCGGTGTCCACCATCTCCAGGCCGGCGCCGGCCAGCTCGCGCAGCACATGCGAGACATGCAGCAGCTCGCCGCCCGGGAAGATGTACTTCTCGATGAAGTCGCCCATGCCGGCACCCAGCTGGTCGTGGTGGACCGAGGAGCCCGTGATGCCGTGGTTGAGCACGAGGCCGCCGGGCCGCAGCAGTTCGTGGATGCGCCGGAAGTAGGTCGGCATGTTGGCCCGGCCCACGTGCTCGAACATGCCGACCGAGGCGATCTTGTCGAAGGGTTCGGCCTGCAGGTCGCGGTAGTCGCACAGCAGCATGCGCACGCGGCCCGACAGGCCGCGCCGCTCGATCTCGCGGTTCACGTGCGCATGCTGGTTGCGCGACAGCGTGATGCCGGTGGCGTCCACGCCGTAGTTTTCGGCGGCCCACAGCAGCAGGCCGCCCCAGCCCGCGCCGATGTCCAGGAAGCGCTCGCCGCCGTGCAGCATGAGCTTTTTGCAGATGTGGTCGAGCTTGGCCTCCTGCGCCTGGGACAGGCCCATGCCGGCGTCGCGGAAGTAGGCGCAGGAATAGACGCGCTTGTCGTCCAGCCACAGCGCGTAGAAGTCGTCCGACACGTCGTAGTGGAACTGGATCTGCTCTGCGTCCCTGGCCGGCGAGTGGGCGGCCAGCGACTTGGCCCGCCGCAGCACGCCGGCCCACCAGCCCGAAGACGCCTGCTCGCCCGGATGGCCCGGCAGCAGCCGCGCCGCCACCTCCATCAAGTCGCGCATGCGGCCCTGCAGCTGCACGCGGCTCTCGACGAAGTCCTCGGCCAGCCGGCCGATCTGGCCAGCGGCCATGGTGGCAAGGCTGGACCAGTCCTGGAACGACAGCGTGACCTTGGCGCCGTTGGCGCCCACGCGTTCACCGGCCGGCAGCTGCAGCGCGACGGGAACCGGCAGTCCCTGCAGCTGGGCCTCGATCTTGGGGATGAGGGGGTTGCGCATGCAACAAATTCTTCCCAAACGGGAAAGCCCCAGTCAAGGCGTGGTCTGTAGGACGGTGCCGCTTGCGCCCCGGCCTCTACCAGGCCACCGCATGCGCCTGCCGGCGCAGGTCGGCCACGGCCTCCAGGCCGCCATGCGCATGGGCGCGCACGGCCTTGACCGAGCCGAAGTGCAGCTGCTGGCCGGCGCCTTCCTGCACCGTGAGCCCGTGCGCGCGCAGTGCGGGCGCCACGGCCTGGTCCATGCCCGCCTCCAGCAGCACCTCGCCCGCGTCGTCCAGGCTCCAGCGCGGCCGTCCCGCCAGTTCGCCCAGCGTGGCCTCGGTCTCCAGGGCGCCGCTGGCCAACTGCAGGCCGCCGGTGGTCTGGCCGATGCCGCCGGGCGAGATGGCGGCCAGCTCGGCCCGGTTGCCGTGCACCACGATCCAGGGCGACAGCGTGTGCGCAGGGCGTGCGCGCGGCTGCACGCTGTTGGGCAGGCCCGGTTCGGCGCGGAACTCGGCCATGCGGTTGTTCAGCAGCACGCCCGTGCCGGGGTCCACCGCGCCGCTGCCCAGCGGCTGGAACACGCTTTGCAGCAAGGCCACGGCGTTGCCGGCCACGTCCATGGCCACGAAGCCGGTGGCATCGGCAGGCGTCAGCCGCGTCGCTGCCGCATCGATGGGGCCGCTGCCGATGTGGCGCTCGCCCAGCTCGAAGTCGGCCGGCATCAGGCGGCGGCGCGCCGGGTCGCCCAGGCGGGCGCGGTAGCGCTGCAGCACCGCCACGGCACGCAGCACATCGTGCGCCGGATCGTTCTGGGACGGCCCGGCGGCGGCGCGCAGGTTCAGCTGGCGCAGCATCAGCACACCGGCCGAGTTGGGCGGTGCCACGTGCACCTGGCGGCCCGCGTAGTGCGTGCTCCAGCTCTCCCACCAGTCGGCCTGCGCCTGGGCCAGGTCGTCCTGGCCCATCCAGCCCCCGTGTTCGGCGCAGAAGGCGGCCAGGCTGCGTGCCGCCCAGCCGCTGTAGAAGCCTGCCTCGCCCTGGCGCGCGATGGCCTGCAGCACCTCGGCCAACTGCGGCTGGCGCATGGGCTGGCCGGCCGCGAGCGGCTGGCCGTTGCGGTGGAAGGCGTCGGTGAAGCCCGGTTGCACGGCGACGGCCGGATCGGCCTGCGCGAGGTTGCGCGCCAGCTCTTCGGATGTGCCGATGCCGGCGGAGGCCGCAGCGATGCCGGGCGCCAGCAGCTGCGCCCACGGCAGCCGGCCGAAGCGTTCGTGGGCCCGCGCCCACAGGCGCACCAGCGTGGGCGTGACGGCGGCGCGCACACCGCGCCGCGGCACGCCGCTGGCGGCGATCTCGTCGACCGGCGTGGCGGCCGGCGCGCGGCCGGTGCCGTTGAGCACCTGCACCTGGTGCGAAGCCGCGTCGTAGACCAGCAGCACGCCGCAGCCGCCCAACGATCCGGCGTGCGGCAGGGTCACTGTCAACATCGCCGACGCCGCCACCATGGCGTCCACCAGCGAGCCGCCCTGCTCGACGACACGTTGGGCGGTCAGGGTGGCGAGGTGGTGGCCGCTGGCCAGCGCGGTGAGGCGGCCGTATTGGCTCTTGGGGCGAGGGGGCTGTGGCATGTCAGCTGTTCGACGCTGGCGGGGCGTCTTGGTTCACGGCCGTTGCACGGAACACGGAGGGCGTGCCGAGCCGCGAGCAACCTGCGTGCCAGCGTGCGGATGGCCTGCCCGTAAACTGCCCGATGTGTTGAATCGTGCATTGCTCAAGCGCCTCGGCGCCGCCCTGGCCCTGGCGGCCCTCGCGGGGTGCGCCGATACGTCCTACTACCTGCAGTCGGCCCGCGGACACCTGGCGCTGATGCAGGCGGCCCGGCCGATCCAGGGCTGGCTGGACGACCCCGCCACACCGGCGGACGTGCGCCAGCAGCTGGAGTTGGCGCAGCGCATGCGCCGGTTTGCGGTGGAGCGTCTGCATCTTCCCGACAACGCGAGCTACCACCGTTACGCCGACCTGCAGCGGCCCGCGGCCGTCTGGAATGCCGTGGCGGCGCCGCCGTACTCGCTGACCCTCAAGACCTGGTGCTTCCCGTTCACGGGCTGCATCGGCTACCGCGGCTACTTCGACGAGGCGCAGGCACGCGCGCTGGCCGAGCAGTTGCGGGCCGAGGGCCTGGAAAGCAATGTCTACGGCGTGCCGGCCTACTCCACCTTGGGCTGGATGAACTGGCTGGGCGGCGACCCGCTGCTCAACACCTTCATCCGCTCCACCGAAGGCGAACTGGCCCGCCTGCTGTTCCACGAACTGGCCCACCAGGTGGTCTACGTGAAGGACGACACGACGTTCAACGAGTCCTATGCCACGGCTGTCGAACGTCTTGGCGGCGCCGAATGGCTGGCCAGCCAGGCCAGCGATGCGGCACGCGAGGCCTACCTGCGTTTCGACGGCCGCCGCCGCGAACTGCGGGCGCTGATGCTGCAGACGCGCCAGGCCCTGGCCGCGGTGTACGCCGATGCGGACAACCCCGAGCCGGTGGAGCAACGCAAGGCCCGCGCCATGGCGGACTTCCACGAGGCCTATGCAAGGCTCAAGCGCGACCACTGGCAGGGCTTTGCGGGCTACGACGCCTACATCGCCCGTGCCAACAACGCGGTGTTCGGCGTGCAGGCAGCCTACGACGGACAGGTTCCGGCGTTCGAGGCTTTGTTCGAGCGTGAAGGCCGCGACTGGGCGCGCTTCCATGCGGCCGTGGCCGCCTTGGCCGCGCAGCCCAAGGCTGCGCGCGACGCCGCGCTGGCCCGGCTGGCGCCGGTGCGCTGAGCCCTCAGTCGTCGAGCGCCGCGATGGCGTCGATGTACTGCTGCATGGCGTCTTCGGCCGGCATGCCCTGCAGCTTGTTCCAGGCGTCCCACTTGGCGCGGCCGACCATGTCGGAGAAGCCGGGCTTCGGGACCTTGTTGTCGCCGGTGCTGGCCTGCTTGTAGAGGCCGTACAGGCGCAGCAGTGTGGAGTTGTCGGGGCGCTGGCTGCGCTGCTGGGATGCAACGACGGCAGCCTGGAAGGCGGTCTGCAGTTCGGACATGGCGATCTCCTCTGGGGGGGCTGCGGCGTGCACACGGCGTTGCGGCCCGCGAGGGCTCAGGCCTGTATGCGCTGGGTGGTGAATTCTGCCTCGTACTCCTTGGCGAGCGCGGTCTTTTGTGCTGCGCTGAGCACCTTGCCGGCCAGCTGGAAGAACTTCTGTTCTTCCTCGTCCAGGTGGTGGTGCAGCTTGTGGTGCAGCGCGCGCGCCTTGGTCAGCCAGGCGGGCGAGGACATGTCCATGTCCATGAGTTCCTCGACCATCTCGTCCATCTCGTGGTGCTCGGCGATGCCATGGCGCGAGGTGTCGACGGCGGCATCGTGTTCCATCAGCGGGACGTAGAAGCAGCGTTCCTCCGCGGTCTCGTGCGCGGCCAGCTCGCGGCGCAGATCAAGGAACAGCCGCTGGCGCTCGCTGCTGTCGCCGCTGGTGGCGACCAGTTGGTCGGCCAATGCACGTTGCAGCGTGTGGCTGATGCGCAGGGCTTCGAAGATGTTCATCATGGGCGGGACCTCCGGTTGGGTGCCCCTGCATGCTCGGCAAGACGCGCCGGGCGCGCCACCGACGCCCGCCGGCTCGCGCTGTAGGACTGGCGCGCGTTCGCGGCTCAGTCGGCCAGTGCGGCCTGGGCGAGGTCCACGTCCAGCCGTTCCGTGGCGTCCGCCGGCTCGGCCGTCGCCGCGCGTTCGTAGAGACGGTTGGCCTCGTCCATCTGGCCGTCGCCCTCGAGCATCAGCAGGGCATGCGCGTACTCCACCATCCCGATGACCGAGGCCGGATGCAGTTCCAGGCCCTGGCGGAACATGCGCAGCCCGACCTCCTTCTTGGCACCGTAGGTCATGGAGCCGATCAGTGCGCCCACCTTGTCGATGACTTCGGCATGGAAGGTGCCCAGCGCGATGTGGGCATCGGCATGGCGCGGCGCCAGCGCGATGACCTTCTCCAGCGATTCCTTGACCTTGTTGCCCAGGCCCTGGGCCAGCGCCTTGGCGATGCTGATGCCCTGGCTGTAGCGCCCCAGCGCGTAGGCGTGCCAGTACCAGGCGTTCGGATCGTCCGGCGTGGCCTGGGCCTGCTGCTCGGCGCGCGTGGCGACCATGCGGAACAGGTCCAGCCGCTCCCTCTCGCTCGGCTCCAGGTAGTTGGCGTAGATGGCGGTGGCCTTGTTGGCCACGGTCAGGCCGGTGCCGCCCGCCGCCAGGCCCGCCGCGCAGGCCTGCGCGAAGTCGCCGTTGTGGAACAGCACCCAGGCGTGCAGCACGGCCGGATCGGTTGGAGGCGGCTCGCCGTCGCCGGCGTGCAGCCTGGCCCAGCGCTGGAGCACGCCGGCTGCATCGAGATGGAATGCGCCCGCATGCGGGAATGCGCTCCAGTCGCCCATCGTGGTCTCCTCTTTTTTGTGGCGGGTGTCGGGGCCAAGTCTAGGTGGTTTGCGTGACAGGCGCTTCCTTCGCATAGGCCGCGACCAGGGCGAGCAGGTGTTCGCGCTGTGCGGGTACGAGGTAGGGTGCCAGCAGCATCAGCACGTGGTGGGCGCCGCGCAGCAGTGCGGCCTGCGCCGCGGCCGGCTCCAGGGCGTCGCGCGGCGCACGTGCGTACTCGTAGCTGAGCCACCAGCTCAGCACCACCACCATGCTGGTGGCCGTAGGCTCGGCCGTGCGCGGGTCGATCTGCAGCGCGCCGTTGGCCGCCAAGCCGGCCAGCATGTCGCGCACCGCGCGGGTCTTGCCCTGCAGCACCTGCTGCACCTGCTGCTCGAGCCGGCGGTGGTTGCTGAGCAGGTCGTTCAGGTCGCGGTAGAGGAAGCGGTATTCCCAGATGCGCTCGAACAGGCTGTGCAGGAAGAACCAGGCGTCTTCCACATCGCGCACCTCGGCGCCGGCGTCCAGCAGCTCGTGCATGTGCTGGGCATAGCGGTCGAACAGCGCGCCCAGCAGTTCGTCCTTGGCCGGGTAGTGGTAGTAGAGGTTGCCGGGGCTGATGCCCAGCTCCGCGGCGATCAGCGTGGTGGAGACGTTGGGCGCGCCGAAGCGGTTGAACAGCGCCAGCGTCACTTCCAGAATGCGTTCGGCCGTCCTGCGTGGGGCTTTCTTCGGCATCGTTCCTCCCTGCGGCGCAGCATGCCGCAGCCCGATGCCGCCGGACGCTAGGTGTTTCCCGGTGGCGGTGCCGCGCTGTCGACCAGCGCCGGCACGACGCGGCGGATGCGCTCTTCCTCGAAGTAGCCGCCATGCTCTGCGTAGCGCAGGAACACGGTGGCGCAGGCCCGGCACTGCCAGACGCCGCAGCGGTTGTAGGGAAACCAGCCCGGCGCGATGGGCGCGTCTGCCGACCAGTAGCGCGTGCGCTGCGGGTGGTACTCCTCCAGCGTGGATTCCAGCGGGTTGCCGGCCAGCGGGTCGTACAGCATGCCCAGCACCTGCAGGCGCTGGCGGTCCAGTGAGACGGGGACGGTTTCCCAACCGGTGGATGGCAGCGTGGCGCAGGAGTCGCAGGGCCGGGCATTGGCCTGCCCTGCGAGATCGCGCAGCGCCGATGCTGTCCAGATGGTGTCTTGGGCCATGGCGCCTTGCTCAGTCGCCACGCGGCGAGGCGCGCTTGCGCGCAGCCCGCTTTGCCGGTGCGGACTGGGGTGCCGCCGCGGCCGCCGCGTGTCGTGGCTGCGCGGCGGTCTTGCGCGTGGCCGGTGGGCGTTTGGCCGCCTGTTCCAAGGCTTCCACACGCGCGGCGAGCTGCTCCAGTTCCTCCAGGCGCGGCACGCCCAGTTTGCGCAGCGCCTTGGCCACGCGTTCCTCGAAGATGCCTTCCAGCTTGTCCCACTGGCCGGCGGCGCGCGCACCGAATTCGCTGGCCATGCTGCCCATGCGGGCGCCGGTTTCGTGCAGCCCCTGCTGTGCGGCGTCCTGGGTCTTGCGCTGCATGCCCGCGCCTTCCTTGACGAGGCCTTCGAACACCTTGCTGCCCTCGGCCTGCGCCTTGGCGAAGGCCCCGAGCCCTGCCAGCCAGATCTGCTGGGCTGAGGCGCGGACCGACTCGGCGAACTGCGCGGCCGACGCATCGTCGCCGAAGGGATTGAAGGGATTCGGTTTCTTGGCCATGGCGGGAATCCTCGAATGGATGGATGCAGCCAACTGTAAGCGCCGACTGGCCCGAATCCTGCCTGCGATAATCGCCGGCTCGTTTTGCGGATACCTCCCCATGATCCTTGTCACCGGCGGCGCCGGCTTCATCGGCACCAACTTCGTCCTGGACTGGATTGCCACGGCGGGCGAACCAGTCATCAACCTGGACAAGCTCACCTACGCCGGCAACCTCGACAACCTCTCCAGCCTGGCCGGCGATGCGCGGCACCAGTTCGTGCAGGGCGACATCGGCGACTCGGCGCTGGTCGGCCGGCTGTTGGCCGAGCACCAGGTGCGCGCTGTCGTCAACTTCGCGGCGGAATCGCATGTCGACCGCTCCATCCATGGGCCGGCCGCTTTCATCGAGACCAACGTGGTCGGTACCTTCGGCCTGCTGGAGGCTGTGCGGGCCTATTGGGGTGCGCTGCCGACCGACCGCAAGGCGGCCTTCCGCTTCCTGCATGTGTCCACCGACGAGGTCTATGGCTCTCTCGAGGCGCAGGCGCCCGCGTTCACCGAGCAGCACCGTTACGAGCCCAACAGCCCTTATTCGGCCAGCAAGGCGGCCAGCGACCACTTGGTACGCGCTTACCACCACACCTACGGCTTGCCTGCTGTTACAACCAATTGCAGCAATAATTACGGCCCGTTTCACTTTCCCGAGAAGCTGATCCCGCTGATGATCGTCAACGCCCTGGCCGGCAAGCCGCTGCCGGTGTATGGCGACGGCCAGCAGATCCGCGACTGGCTCTATGTCGGCGACCACTGCAGCGCCATCCGCCGCGTGCTGGAAGCCGGCCAGCTTGGCGAGACCTACAACGTGGGCGGCTGGAATGAGAAGCCCAACCTGGAGATCGTGCACACGGTCTGCGCGCTGCTGGACGAGAAGCGGCCGCGCGCCGATGGCACGTCCTACGCGGAGCAGATCGCTTACGTGACCGATCGCCCTGGGCACGACCGCCGCTATGCCATCGACGCCCGCAAGCTCGAGCGAGAACTCGGTTGGAAGCCGGCCGAGACCTTCGACACGGGCATCCGCAAGACCGTGGATTGGTATCTGGAGCACGCCGACTGGGTCGCGCGCGTGCAGAGCGGCGCCTACCGCGAGTGGGTGTCGACCAACTACGGCGAGCGCGTGACGGCATGAAGATCCTGGTGTTGGGCAAGGGCGGGCAGGTCGGCTGGGAACTGCAGCGCAGCCTTGCGCCGCTGGGCGAGTTGGTGGCGCTGGACTTCGACAGCACTGACCTGTGTGGTGATTTGAGCCGCCCCGAGGAACTGGCCGCGACCGTGCGCAGCGTGGCGCCCAACGTCATCGTGAATGCCGCCGCCCACACGGCGGTGGACAAGGCGGAGAGCGAACCCGAGTTCGCGCGCGCGTTGAACGCGCTGGGCGTGGGCACGCTGGCGCGTGAGGCGCAGGCGTTGGGCGCATGGATGGTCCATTACTCCACCGACTACGTGTTCGACGGCAGCGGCAGCGTGCCTTGGACCGAGAGCAGCCCGACTGGCCCGCTGTCCGTCTATGGCCGCACCAAGCTCGAAGGCGAGCAACTGTTGCAGCAGCATTGCGCCCGCCACCTGATCTTTCGCACGAGCTGGGTTTATGCCGCGCGCGGACAGAACTTTGCCAAGACCATGTTGCGGTTGGCGGCAGAGCGCGAACGCCTGACGGTGGTGGACGACCAGTTCGGTGCGCCGACCGGCGCGGAGTTGCTGGCCGATGTGACGGCCCTGGTGCTGCGCCGTGCGCAAGCGGAGAGTGGCGACGCGCTGGCTGGCCTGTACCACCTTGCGGCCGCAGGCGAAACCTCCTGGCATGGCTACGCGCGCTTTGTGATCGACTTCGCTCAGCAACGTGGGCTGGCACTGAAGGCCACCGGCGAGGCCGTGCAGGCCGTTGCCTCCAGCGCCTTCAAGGTGGCAGCCCCACGACCCGGCAACAGTCGCCTGGACACGCGCAAGCTCCGCGAGACCTTCGGCCTCGTACTGCCGCATTGGCAAACGGGCGTGGCCCGCATGCTCACCGAAACCATGGAGCGCTCCGCATGACGACACAACGCAAGGGCATCATCCTCGCAGGCGGCTCCGGCACCCGACTGCATCCGGCCACGTTGGCGATCAGCAAGCAGCTGCTGCCGGTGTATGACAAGCCGATGATCTATTACCCGCTGAGCACTCTGATGCTGGCAGGTATCCGCGACATCCTGGTGATCAGCACGCCGCAGGACACGCCGCGGTTCCAGCAGTTGCTGGGGGATGGAAGCCAGTGGGGGTTGAACCTGCAGTATGCGGTGCAGCCGAGTCCGGATGGGTTGGCGCAGGCTTTCTTGATCGGAGAGGCGTTTCTTGCAGGCGCAGCCAGTGCCTTGGTCCTGGGTGACAACATTTTCTATGGTCACGACTTGGCCCACCTGCTTGCCGCGGCCAGTGCGGAGAAGCATGGCTCTACGGTGTTCGCGTACCACGTCAACGATCCGGAGCGCTATGGAGTGGTGGCCTTTGACAAGGCAGGCCGGGCCAGCAGCATCGAGGAAAAGCCGGCGCAGCCCAAGAGCAGCTATGCCGTGACAGGCCTGTATTTCTATGACGAACAGGTCGTGGAAATTGCCAAGGCCGTGAAACCCAGCGCACGCGGCGAACTTGAGATCACTGCGGTGAACCAGATTTACCTGGAACGAGGCCAACTCAACGTGCAGGTGATGCAGCGTGGCTACGCTTGGTTGGACACGGGCACGCACGAAAGCCTGCTGGAAGCGGGGCAGTTCATCGCAACGCTGGAAAATCGACAGGGGCTGAAGATTGCTTGCCCCGAAGAGATTGCATGGCGGGCTGGGTGGATCGACGATGTTCAGATCTCTCGACTTGCCGACACCGTGCGCAAGAATGGCTACGGTCAGTACCTGCTGCGATTGGTCAAGGAAGGACGCGCTCGATGAAGATCGTGCCAACAGAAATTCCCGATGTGGTCGTCATCGAACCCAAGGTGTTCGGCGATGCGCGGGGGTTCTTCTTTGAAAGCTTCAATAGCGCTCAATTCGCGGCTGCCGTTGGGCGGCGTGTCGACTTCGTGCAGGACAACCATTCCCGGTCTGCAAAAGGCGTGCTGCGCGGCCTGCACTATCAGATCCATCGCCCGCAGGGCAAGCTGGTGCGCGTCGTTCGCGGCGCCGTGTTCGACGTCGCCGTCGATTTGCGGAGGTCGTCTCCGACCTTCGGGCGTTGGGTGGGCGTGGAGCTCACCGAAGGCAACCAGCGCCAGCTATGGATTCCAGAAGGTTTCGCCCACGGATTCCTGGTCCTGAGCGACACAGCCGACTTCCTGTACAAGACCTCTGAGTACTACGCGCCGGAATACGAGCGCTGTATTGCATGGAACGATCCAGCCATCGGGATCGATTGGCCGCTTGAAGGTCTACCCAACTTGTCGGCCAAGGATCAGCAGGGCCTTCCCCTCGCGGACGCGGACCAGTTCCCATGACGACTTCGTCCGTCGTGGCGGATCCCCACGCGGCGCCTCCCACCTCTCTTTTGGCACTGGTACGCGGAGTCCGCAGGCATCGCCATCTTGTGTTCCAGTTGGCCAAGCGCGAGGTCGTGGGGCGCTACAAAGGCTCGTTCCTTGGCATGGCCTGGTCCTTCTTCAATCCTGTGCTGATGTTGGCGGTCTACACCTTCGTCTTCTCCGTGGCGTTCAAGGCGCGCTGGAGCGTGGGCGCCGAGGAAGGCAAGGCTCAGTTCGCGATCGTGCTGTTCGTGGGCCTGATGGTGCATGGATTGCTGTCTGAAGTGCTCAATCGGGCGCCGGCCCTTGTGCTCGCCAATGCCAATCTGGTCAAGAAGGTGGTTTTTCCTTTGGAGATCCTGCCGCTTGTCAGCGTGCTTGCGGCGCTGTTTCATTGCATGGTGAGCCTGGGAGTCCTGCTGGTGGCGATTCTGTTCTTCACCGGATACCTGCACTGGTCAGCGATCCTGGCCCCCCTGGTGTTCCTGCCGCTGCTGGTGTTGACGACGGGGTTGGCTTGGATCCTGGCCTCGCTGGGCGTCTATCTACGAGACGTCAGCCAGACCGTGGGCATCATCACGTCGGCCATGATGTTTCTGGCGCCGGTGTTCTATCCGGTGACCGCACTGCCGCAAAGCATGCAGGCGTGGCTCTTTCTCAATCCACTGACTTTCATCATCGAGCAGGCGCGCAGCGTCCTGATCTGGGGCAAGGCGCCAGATTGGCTGGGGCTTGGTGTTTACATGCTTGTCGCTGTCTTCGTGGCCTGGGCTGGATATGCCTGGTTCCAGAAGACGCGCAAAGGTTTCGCGGATGTCCTCTGAGTTTTCGGTCCAAGTCGACGGGCTTGGGAAGTGTTATCAGGTCTACGAACTTCCGCGTGATCGCCTGAAGCAGTTCATCGTGCCGCGGCTGCGACGCATGTTGGGTCGCCCATCCGCATCGCCTTACTACCGTGAGTTCTGGGCATTGAAGAACGCTTCGTTTGCTGTCCAAAAGGGTGAAACGGTCGGCATCATCGGGCGCAACGGATCGGGCAAGTCAACCTTGCTCCAGATGATCTGCGGCACTCTGACGCCGTCGCGCGGGTCAGTGCGCACATCTGGTCGTATCGCGGCGCTGCTGGAGTTGGGGTCGGGTTTCAATCCAGAGTTCACTGGCCGAGAGAACGTCTACCTCAACGGCGCCGTGCTTGGTCTTCGCAAGGACGAGATCGATGCCCGTTTCGACGACATCGTGGCATTTGCCGACATTGGTGAGTTCATCTCTCAGCCCGTCAAGAACTATTCGAGCGGCATGGTTGTCCGTCTGGCCTTTGCAGTGCAGGCGCAGTCCAACCCTGACATCCTGATCGTGGACGAGGCACTTGCCGTCGGTGATGCCAAGTTCCAGGCCAAGTGCTTTGCCCACCTCAAGAAGCTCAAGGCGCAAGGTACGTCCATCCTGCTCGTATCGCATTCGACCGAGCAGATCGCCACCCATTGCGACAGGGCCGTGTTCCTGAAATCAGGTGACGTGGTGGCCATTGGCAAGCCGCGTGACGTCATCAACCTGTATCTGGACGACATGTTCGGTGTGGAGCGAGTGGGGGACGTCGAGGCCGCCGCCCTGCCAACTGAGGACGTTGCTGAACAGAGCTATGGGCTGTCGGTCACCGACGACCGCTTCCATCTGCATCCTACGTACAACGCCCATGAATACAGGTGGGGCGATGGTGGCGCCTTGCTGTTGGACCATTGCATGCAAGAGGGTGGACGAGCCGATGTCGGCGCCGTGCATTCCGGGGCCGGGGTCCAACTGAGGCTGTCCATCCGGTTTATCTCGCACATCGTGCGGCCCATCGTGGGGTTCACCATCAAGACGAAAGAGGGCGTGACCCTGTACAACACCAATTCGGAGCTGCAGCGTTGCGGCAGTATCGGCGGTTCCGGCGACGCGGGCCATGCTCTAGGGGTCGCGATCTCCTTCTTGGCATCTTTCGCGCCGGGCGACTATTTCATCTCGATAGGCGTGGCATCTCGCCAGCCCAATGGCGATGTGGTGCCGCACGACCGCCGCTATGACTCCATCCTGCTCACCGTGCTCGCGGCAGAGCACCAGGCTTTCAGCGGCATTTTCGATGTCGGCGCGCAGATGCAGTCGGAGTTCCATGGCGCTGCAGCGGGCGGTGTGGTTGCCAAGGGGGGCGCCGATGCGGCTGCCTGAAGACTATTCGTTCGATGCCCGGACTGGCGTTTGGCGCCGCCCGGAACTCCACGCGTTCGCCTACAGCGACGGCGATGCTGTGGAGCAGCGGATTCTGGGCATCGTGCGTGGGTGCGCAGACCCAAGCATATTTTCTGAAGAGCTTGCAGAGGCGATCAATGACTGGCCGAGTCATTACCACCTCGGGCGCGGTCGCATCAACCTGCTGCGGCCGTTCCGTAGCCTGCTGGCAGGTTCCGTGCTTGAGATCGGCTGCGGCTGTGGCGCCATCACGCGGGCATTGGGTGAGTTTGGTGCAGATGTGGTGGCACTCGAGGGCAGCATCGTCCGCGCGGAGATTGCCGCCGCACGTTGCCGCGGACTTGGCAACGTCTCGGTCGTCTGCGACAGCTTCGACAGCTTCGAGCCTGCAGAACGCTTCGATGTCGTCACGTTGATCGGTGTGCTCGAGTACGCGCGCAAGTATTTCGCAGCGGAGCCAGGACGGGATCCCATCGCGGCGACCCTGGCCCGCGCTCGCACCATGTTGAAGCCGGGCGGAGTCTTGCTGCTGGCAATCGAGAACCAGCTCGGTCTCAAGTACTTCGCAGGCCGACCGGAAGACCACAACGGTGTGCCCATGTACGGCATCGAGGACCTCTATGGCAACTCCGACGCCGTAACGTTCGGTGAGCATGAACTGCGTAGCCTTCTTGGTGCTGCGGGCTGGGACCACCAGCGCTGGTGGTATCCGTTTCCCGACTACAAGTTTCCGATCAGCATCCTGTCTGAGTCCGGCGTGCATGCCTCGGTCGATCTGGCGCCGCTGTTGCAGAACTCGGTGCTTGCCGATCCCCAGCGCGGTGCCACCAGTTTCTCGCTCGAAAGCGCATGGGCGCCCGTGTTCCGCAATCGCTTGGCTGGCGCGTTGGCGAATTCATTTGCGGTCGTGGCCTCCGATCGACCACTCCCAGAGCCGCAGGCACTTGCCTTTCACTACGCCAGTGCGCGTCGCCAGTCTTTCGCGAAAGAGGTTGCCTTTACGCAAGACGCGGCGGACAACATCCTGGTCCAGCACCGCCCACTGGTCGGACCTGAAGGGTTCTGGGAACAGACGGCGGACGGCTTGGCTGTCGAATTCGAGGAGGTCGAATTCGTTTCTGGCCAGCACTGGCAGAAGGAGCTGGTGCGCATCCTGAATCGTCCGGGCTGGTCCATGGAACAGCTGCTGCCTTGGGCCGCGACATGGTTCAGGGCATTCGTCCGGCATGCGGATCTGGCTGCAGATGCCGCACTGGACAAGAACACGCCCATCGACGGCAACCACTTCGATGCCGTGCCGCGCAACTTGATCGTGCGCTCGCCCGACGATGCTGTGTTTTTCGATCAGGAATGGCATTTGAGCGAGCCATGCTCGCTTGGCTTCCTCGTCTTCCGCAGTCTGGGTTTGAGCTTCTTCGGTGTGACATCGGTGGCTCAGGCTGCGCCGGAATGCAGTGTTGCTTTGCAGGACATCCTGCTCGGTTTGGCGAGCGGTATCGGCGTTCCGGTGTCCGAGGACGACCTGGCGGTCTACGTGGCCCAGGAAAATTCCATCCAAGGCCGGGTCGGCATGCGGCCGGCCGCCGCGCTGACGGTCGAGCTTGTCGCCCAGTGGCGTTTGAACGTGCGGGTCGCCAGCTGGAACCCGGAAAACCTCTATCGCCTGGAAGCGGAAGTGGCCCGCAAGGATGGAGATCTGGCGCGACTCGGTGAGGAGATTCACCGGCTTGAGGCTGTTGTGTTGTTGAAGGATGAGCGGCTCAAAGATGTTGGCCTAGAGTTGCAGGCGCTCCACCAAGTTAAGGATGCCCGATCGCCTGAGGTCGCCGATCTGACTGCGGTGATTGCAGCGAAGGATCTGCGACTTTCCGAGGTCGGGCATGAGGTCGCGCGCCTGGAAGCCGAGATCCGTGACAAGCACGAACGCCTTCAAGCGCTCGGGACGGAATTGAACGGCCTGCACGTGTTGATGGGAACCACGGTGGAGGCGAAGGACCAGCGGTTGCAGGAGATCGGCCAGCAATTGGAGGGTGCCCATGAGGTGCTATCGCGTAAGGAAGAGGATCTTGCCCGCCAAGCCTCGGAGATTGCACGACTCGAGGCTGCTGTGCACGAGAAGCAAGAACGGCTCCACGCACTGGGCCTGGAGTTGAACAGCATGCAGGCCGAACATGTTCTGCAGCTGGACATGGTCCATCGGAACGCCTTGCGGGAATCCGAGACATTGCGTGAAAGCCTGGCCGCGCTGCCTGTGCGGATCCATGCGCTTGAACAGGAGATCGCGGCGCAGGCTCAGCGCACTGACGAGGAGCGCCACTACTTCTATGCCGAGGTAGCCAAGCGCGACAAATTGCTGGCCGACGGCCAAGCACGCTACAACGAAGTGAAGGCAGAACAGCAAACCACTGCCGCAGCGCTGCAGGCCCTGAAGCTGACGCGCTGGTTCCGGTTGCGCGACATTCTGCTTACCCATCCTTTTGGTTTCCGCAAGCTGTTGTTGCTTGTCGCCACCGTCGGCGGCGGGCTGCTGCCGCGCCGTTGGCGTTCCAGCCTCGTGCCGCGACTGCAGCGCCTGTTCGGCCTCACCCCCGTAGTGCCCGCTACCAACAACAGCGATTCGAGCGCTTACCAGGTGAAGGTGCCACCAGCCGCCCCCGCTGATGCGCCCAAGATCGTCCATGCGATCGCCAACTTCATGACGGGGGGCTCGTCGCGCCTGGTGATCGACCTGGTCGAGTATTTGGGAAGCCAGTACCGGCAGACCGTGCTGACGAGCTTTAATCCGGACCCGCCTGCCTACGTGGGAGTGGATATCGAAGAGTGCCGTTTTCCTCAGGACATCGGACCGCTCGTCGCGTACTTCCAGCGCACGCGGCCGGACATGGTGCACGTGCATTACTGGGGCGACTGCGACGAGCCTTGGTATGCCACGGTCATCGAGGCGGCGAAACACCTCGGCTTGCCGGTGATCGAAAACGTCAACACGCCAATCGCGCCACACCGATCTGAGGCTGTCGCCCGCTACGTCTACGTGAGTGACTACGTGCGCAACGTCTTTGGCTCACCCGATGCGGAGCACGTGACCGTCTATCCGGGTTCGGATTTCGATCTCTTCACGCGCGGCCCTGCCGAACACGCACCGGCTGATTGCGTGGGCATGGTCTACCGCCTCGAGCGCGACAAGCTCAATGAAGACGCCATCCTGCCTTTCATCCGCATCGCGCAGTTGCGACCACAGACGCGCATCCTGATCGTTGGCGGCGGCAGTCTGTACGAGCCGTACCGGGATGCAGTGCAGGCCGCGGGGGTCGCAGACAACTTCGAGTTCACGGGTTATGTCAGCTACGACCAACTGCCGGCGCTGTACCGACGCATGAGCTTGTTCGTCGCGCCGGTGTGGAAAGAGAGCTTCGGCCAGGTCAGCCCGTTTGCGATGAGCATGAAGGTGCCTGTGATCGGCTACGACATCGGTGCCATCGGTGAGATCGTTGGCGACCGCGCGCTACTGGCGCCGCCCGCCGACGCTGAGCGACTGGCCGGCATCGCTGTCGGGCTGCTCGATGCGCCTGAGAGCATCCATCGGCTGGGCGATGCACAGCAGCGGCGTGCCCAGGAAAATTTCTCGATACAGGCCATGATTGCCAGTTACGCGCGCATCTACGCTGAGGTCAGCGAACAGCCGCGCAAGGATCCCGCGTGAAAGTTGCATTCTTCGTCCACTGCTTTTTTCCTGAGCATTTCTACGGCACAGAGACGTACACGCTGGACCTGGCCAAGTACTACCGTGCGGCTGGCCACGATGTCGTTGTCGTGTCGGCAGTGTTCCAAGGTGAGCCTGCACGCGATGGACTCGTGAGCCGCTATGAGCACCAGGGCATTCCAGTTGTCTGCATCGACAAGAACAGCGTGCCGCACACGCGCGTCAAGGAAACCTACTACCAGCCCGACATGCGTCCTGTGCTGGAAGGCGTGTTGCGCGAGCTCAAGCCAGACGTTGTGCATGTCACGCATCTGATCAACCACACGGCGGCGCTGCTCGAAGTGACGCAGCAGCTTGGCATTGCCACTTACGCCACGTTCACTGATTTTTTTGGGTTCTGCCTTAACAACAAGCTGGAGGCGGCCAACGGCGACCTGTGCGCAGGACCTTCCCCCTCGCGCACGAACTGCATGGCCTGCTACCTCAAGGATGCGGCACGCAGCCCCTATGCAGACCGGTGGGTCCGTCGAGCCACCACGCCGCGCTCGGCGCAGTGGATCGCGAGCGCGGCCAACTTTGGTAGACGCTTGCCGGGTCTGCGCAACGGGCCCGTCGATGGCCTGCTGGAGGACATTGCGCGCCGCCCCGACACACTGCTGGGCTTGTACAACGGTGGGTACAAGGGCGCCGTGGCGCCGACGCGTTTTCTGAAGAAAGCCTATGAGGCCAATGGCATCGCGACCCCGATGCGTGACATCTGGTTCGGCGTGGACATCGACCGCAGTTCCAAGCCCCGCCGCGCGCCCGGCCACCGGCCGGTGATCGGCTTCATCGGCCAGATCGCGCCGCACAAGGGGACAGACCTGCTCATCGAAGCCTTTCGCCGTCTTCCGAAGGACGCTGCGGAACTGCGGATCCACGGGCCGGCCGACCAGGACCCCACCTACATGGCAAGCTTGCGGTCTCTTGCCGAGGGACACAAGGTGTCGTTCCTCGGCACATTTCCATCGGCGCAGATGGCGTCGAAGCTGGCGGAGATGGATGTGCTGGTGATCCCCTCTCGCTGGTACGAGAACAGTCCGTTGGTTCTTCTGAACGCCTTGGCGACCCATACGCCGGTCCTGGTCTCCGACGTGGCAGGAATGACAGAGTTTCTGGAGCCGGGCCGCAACGGATATGCATTCGACAGAGGCAGCGCCGATGCGTTGTTTGTCCGCTTGAGGGACTTGCTCGCAGCGCCGGAGGGGCTCTACGCCCTTGCCGAGACCACCGGCTACGAGAGAACCATCGCAGACATGGCGAAGGACACGCTCGACGTCTATGCCGAGATCCAGGCATGAACTTGGTGTCTTGCATCCGACTGCCGCACCCGCGCGTTTGCGGCTCCTTCCCAAGCTTGTGCTGCCGTGACCCAGAAACTTGATTCCCTGACGTCATTGCGCTTCTTTGCGGCCGCGATGATCGTTGTGCACCATGCGATCGAGCGCGGGCTGGGACCGCAATGGGCGTCCCATTTCGCGCTGGGGCAGGGCGTGAGCTTCTTCTTCGTCCTGTCCGGGTTCGTCCTGGCCTACAACTACCCGGTTCTGCACGGGGCCAAGGACATCGGCCGCTTCCTGCTGGCACGGGTCGCGCGGATCTGGCCTGCGCACATCGCTGCGACCGTGCTGTTCATCGTCTTCATCGGGAACATCTCGTCCCACACCCTGCCGCAGGGCAGCCGTGCCGCCATCACGGCGGCGTACGTGACACTGACGCATGCGTGGCTGCCCCTGGGGTCGTACTACTCGGCTTACAACGCGGTCTCGTGGAGCATCTCGACCGAATTCTTCTTCTACCTAGCCTTCCCGCTCCTGATCTCCAACTGGCAGACTACGTGGAAGATCAAGATGGCTGGACTTGCCGCCGTGACGATGGTCATGTGGTGGTTGAGCAGCCGCTTCGCGGTAGGGCCGCAAGCAGAGTTCATGCGGGGCGGGTTCGCCTACATCAGCCCGCTGGCGCGCATTCTCGAGTTTGCGCTCGGCATCGCGGTCTGCCATGCCTACCGAGACCATGGCGCGCGTGTCCGTGCGGCCATCGGGCGCATGGGGACTGTGCTCGAACTCGGCACTGTTGTCCTGATCGTCTTCGGTCTGTGGGCATCGCGGCTGCTTGCGCACCATCCTGCGGTGCTGGACCTGGTGGGCCGGACGGGGTCGCTGGTGTTGGAGGCCAGCGGCTTCGGCACCTTGATCTATGCGGTCGCCATTTTTGTGTTTGCCCTTCAGACGGGACGTCTGTCGCGCATTCTGGGGACCAAACCATTGGTCTTCCTCGGCGAAATCAGTTTTGCCCTCTACCTGGTGCACACCCTGTTCCTGCTGTATCTCCAGCAGGCTCCTGGCATCTTTATGGGCCTGCCCGCAGACGCGATCTATGCGTGGTACTGGATCTGCGGGTTGGCTGGTGCGGCGCTGCTGCATCTCTGCGTGGAGGTTCCTGCACAACGCCTGATTCGAGGCTGGCGGGACGAGGCCCGTGGCGGCATCTCCCGGTGGCGGCTGATGTCGGCCTTCTGTGCCGTGGTTCTCGTGCTGGTCGTGGCGCAGCCCACGGCGCGATGGTTCTCCATGGAGCCGGCCGCACCGGACCGCAACAAGCTGGCACATCCAGTCGTCTTCGACGAGGCCTACCGCCTGGATGCGATCGAGGTGCAAGGGGGGACCTTGCGGTTTTCATGGACTGCGGCGAAGAGCACCGCATTGGCGAAGCGGGTCGGCGTGCATCTGCTCGACGGCAGCGGCAACATGCTGGGGCAGTTGGACTTCGTCATGGACACTGGCTATCGCCATGCCCCGGTCGGGCAGCAATGGAGCAATTTCGCATCGCGGGAGGGCGTCGATCTGCGGGCGATCGAGATGCTAGGCATCGCGGTGTACGACCACCGTGGGCTGAGCAACACCTCGGCGACGGCGCCGGTCAGGACCGACTGGAACGGCCAGCGTCTGCTGGTGCCGTTGCGGTGAGCGGCGAGATGGCCATGCGGAACATCGGAACCTTGGACAAATGAGATGCAAGAGGCTTACGTGATCGAACCCGGAGAACGGCATGGACGCCGATGGCGTTGGATGGTGCTATGGGGGGGGGCTGGCGTCCTGGCATTGCTCGCCCGGCTCTTCCTGTCATCCGACCGCGACATCCTGGCGCTGAACTCGCCTTACGACGAGTATTGGTTCGTTCACAGCGCCGCACGCCTGGTTTGGGGAGGCAACTACAACCAGATGGCATTTGCGAACCTGCCGGTCTATTCCATCTGGCTGGCGCTGCAGAACGCTCTGGGCCTGCCGGCGCGTCTGGGAATCGACCTGGCGTGGCTGTCCGGCGTCGCATACGCCGCTTATGCGCTGGTGCGGTTTTCCGGGCGTCGGTGGATCGGCGCGGCGTTCTGGCTGCTGTGCGCCTTCCACCCCCTGTTCATTGCCATGTTCGACCGCGCATTGTCGGAGACCCTGCTGGTGGTGCTGATGCCCTGGCTTCTCGGCGCCGCACTGGAGGTGTGGAACACGCGCGCGATGCAGGGAGGGCGCCGCGCGCCGGTGGCGACCTGTGTGCTCGCCCTGTCGTTTGCGCTGGCATTCCATGTCCGCAAGGAAGGTGTGCTGTTCTTCGTGCCCCTGGTCCTGCTCGGGGCGTGCTCGCTGCTGCACCGTGCACAGTGGTGGCCGTCGCTGCGGACCGGTACGCTGGGCATGCGGTTTGTCGGCTTGCCGCTGCTGGCGACCCTGGTGCTCGGCGCCGGACTCGCCGGAATGAACTATCTGCGTTGGGGCGTCGCTGTCCGGTACGAGCTGGCCGCCCCAGGCTACGAGCGTGCCATCGCGGCACTCAACCGCATCGACGCAGGTCCCGGCCTGCTGCATGTGACGGTGACGCGCAAGGCCCGGCAGCTCGCGTATGAGCACAGTCCGACCTTCCGGGAGCTGCAGGGATTCTTCGAAGGCGAGCCAGGCCGCGTGCTGGCAGTGCACACGGCGCAGTTCACTGGCCACGAAGGCGAGATCGGCAACGGCTGGTTCTACTGGGCCGTGCGCGATGCCGGGGCCATGGTGGGCTGGCACAGCAGCGCACGGGCTGCCGAAACGAAGTACCACGCCATCGCCAATGAATTGGAGGCTGCGTTCGATGCAGGCCGCTTGCCGGCCTATCCTGCCTGGACACCTTCGTTCCTCGACCCTGACCTGGGCAAATGGATCGGCCGTGTGCCGGGATCGAGCTGGGGTGCCTTGCGCCTCGTGGTGGACGGTAGCCCTGCGTCCGTTCGACTGCCGGCAGAAAACGCGACACCGCAGCAGATGGCGTCGTTCATCGAGATCGTCGGGCGGCGCAACCCAGTGCCCTCGACCCGCGTGCGGGGCTGGATCATGTTGCCTCCGGGCGCCTCGGTGGGCCTGTCTCAGGGCGGCGCAGAGCCCGTAGGCTGGACGATGTTGTCCGACCTTGGCCGTCGCCCCGACGTTCCTGGTGCATTGGCGTTTAGTCTGGCCGCGCCGGGTGCGGGCGGCGACGATGCGCTGGTGGTGCGCACTGCCGACGGTTCCTTGGGGCGGCTGCCATTCAGTCAGATGCGCGCTGGGGCGATGGCGACCACCCAGGGTGCCGTTGCGGTCACCCTCGGGGTGGATGAACTCGTTGCCGGGCGCCGCGGCGACCGGATCGAACGCTGGCTGTCGCAGCTGCGCGGTGTGCCTGTGACCTGGGACTGGCTCGCCCGACTGGGCCAGCTCTACCAGGGAATCAACATCGCGCTGCTGGCCGTGTTGCTGGTGGCCGTGGTCGCTTGGGGCGTCCGACGCTTCGTGCCCGTGCCGGTCTTGGCTGTCTGCGGCATCGCCGGCACGATGGTGGTCTCCCGTGCTGTCCTGTTCGGCATCCTCGACGCCAGTTCCTGGAACGGCGTGCAGGCGCGCTACATGGCTCCGATGATCCCGGTGTTTGTGTTCATGGTCGCAGTGGCGGTTTCCGCGTTGCCACAATGGCGCCCCTTGCCCAGCGCCGGCCGGCGCTGACGTTCGCTCCATTCGCAAGCGCCGCTTCCACAAACCATGGCACCCTTTCCCATTTTTCTTTCCGTCGTCTACGTTGTCCGCGACCAGGCCGCAGAACTCGCCACGATCCTGGAACGTGCGACGGCGAAGCTCGCACCGCTGGTCAGCGACTACGAACTCATCGTGGTGGACAACGCTTCGCGCGACGACAGCATCGCGGTTCTCAAGGAGCTGACCGGCCCCTCGGGCTTGCCCAATCTGCAGGTCTATGCCTTGACCAAGGATGTCGATGGCGACACCGCGTCGTGCGTCGGCGTGGAGAACGCTTTGGGCGATTTCGTGGCCGTGATCGACCCGTTCCTGGACGACATCGGCTTCCTGCCGCAAATGCTCGACAAGGCTGTGGGCGGCGTCGATGTCGTGTTCGGCAGCAACGGCAGAAAGCCGCGGCAGACCATCCTCTACCGTGCCGCCTACCGCGCT
The DNA here is from genome assembly GCF_001422445.1 of Pseudorhodoferax sp. Leaf274. Lineage (GTDB taxonomy): Bacteria > Pseudomonadota > Gammaproteobacteria > Burkholderiales > Burkholderiaceae_C > Pseudorhodoferax. The sequence continues at coordinate 97,322 of NZ_LMNA01000004.1, read as the reverse complement.
TTCAACGGTTTGTACAAGCTCTTCAACAACGTCCACCTCGAAAAGGACGCTCCACAGTACCGGTTGATGAGCAAGAAGGTCGTGAACTTCATCCTTCAGCATCCGCGGCCCGCCATCACCTACCGGCACCTGCCCGCCACCGGTGGGTTTTCGCGCGTCAACCTGGCCTACATGTCGGAGCCCGCCGCACACCGCACCAAGAACCTCGGTGACAGCATCGACAGAGGCATGCGTCTGCTGGTGTCGACCACGCGGGCCCCCATGCGCATCGTGACGTCGCTGTCGCTCTTTGGCGCGGTCGCCAATCTGGCGTATTCGACCTATGTGGTGGCGGTCGGGCTATTCAAGGCCGATGTCGCGCCGGGCTGGGTCAGCATGTCGCTACAGCAATCGGGCATGTTCTTCCTGATCTCGTTGGTCTTGCTGATCCTGGGCGAGTACATCCTCCACATGAGCAGCCTGTCCAACGAAGGGCCTCCCTACCACGTGGCGCAGGAAATGACGAGTGCGCGCATGACGCGGCGCGAGAAGCTGAACATCGAGGAAGTGGTGCCGGCTGCGGCCAGCGATGGCGCTGCGGTGCACGCCACACCATGAGCCATGCCTGCGACAGTGCGGACGCCGTGGTGGTCGGCGGTGGCTTCTACGGTGCGGCCATCGCCATCTTCCTGGCGCAGAAGGCCGGGTTTGCCAAGGTCGTGCTGCTGGAGCAGGAAGCCGCTCTGCTGACGCGCGCCTCCTACAACAACCAGGCACGGGTGCACAACGGCTACCACTACCCGCGCAGCTTCACCACCGCCTTCCGCAGCCGCGTGAACCTGCCGCGCTTTGTACGGGACTGGCCGCAGGTGGTGAAGACGGACTTCACCAAGCTCTACGCCATCGCAGGCCAGAACTCGCATGTCACGGCGCGGCAGTTCAAACGCTTCTGCCATGAGATCGGCGCCCGCATCGGCCCGGCGTCGCCGGGCCTGCGCGCGCTTTTCAATGCGCGCTTGATCGAAGACGTGTTCCTGGTCGAGGAATATGCGTTCGACTCGACCCGGCTGGCCGATTGGGCCCGCCGGGAACTCACCGCCAGCCGCGTGGACGTTCGTTTGGAAACACGGGCGACGGAGATCACGCGTGCGTCGGACGGTGGCCTGGATGTCGTCGGGGTCGACCGGCGCGGTGAGGCCAGTTGCATCCGGTGTCGCTATGTCTTCAACTGCACCTACAGCGGGCTGAACCAGTTCGGCGGGGACTTCGCTGGCGTCGGCGCGGGGCTGAAGCACGAGGTGACGGAAATGGCGCTCATGGATGTTCCTCCGGTGTTGAAGGACGTCGGTATCACGGTGATGGACGGCGCCTTCTTTTCAGTGATGCCCTTCCCCGCGCGAAACTTGCATACCTTGTCCCATGTTCGCTATACCCCACACTTCCATTGGCGGGACGAAGCTGGGCGGAATCCTTACAGCGTCTTGGCAGATTATCGAAAGGACACGCGTGTGGATTGGATGATGCGCAGCGTCGGGCGCTACTTGCCTTCCATCATGGAAGCGCGCCGTGTCGATTCGCTTTTCGAAGTCAAGACTGTCTTGGTCAAAAGCGAGGGTGATGACGGACGGCCAATATTGTTCGAGAAACACCGTGATCTCCCTGGGTGCTATTCTATTCTGGGGGGGAAAATTGACAATATCTACGATGTCCTGGAAAGGATTAGCGGTGAAATCGAAGTTTAGTGCGGCACTGACAGCCTTGCTGCTCATTGTGCTGTTGACGCTTTCGTTCCACAAAAATATTTTTTCAGTGGTGCCGGCGGAGAGTTTCTCCGCCTTTCAGCATGACTCGGAAACTCTGGTTCTGGGTCGCATCATTGCAGATGAGAATAACAAAGCTCTCCCTTTAGGGGCGGGAATAGGCTTTGTTGGGATTTCTGATTTCATCTATATTCCAGAGTACATACTTCAGTCATACCAATTGATTGGCAGGAAAACTCTTGAGCCATTGACTCTGAGGCCCGCGCCATTGAATGACGACAATTGGACTGAAGGGGTCTCCAGGCACAGTGCGCGCATCGTCGTGCTGGGCTCCGGACTCGACCGCTATGTTGGCCGAAAAGTCGACGTTCAAGGGGATGTTCGGACGATCAAGGCCGTCAAATATAACTATCAGTATGCCAACTTGGACCTGACCGGCGACCTTCTGCGTGTCGATAGAACTGTCGGGAGCGGCGTGACTGTCAAGATATCAGGGGATCCCGTCGACCCTTCAACAATGAAGTTTGTTGCATATCCTCAGCAATATGGCGTTCAAGGCGCACTGTTTTCTGGCATGTACAAAGTTCTTTCCCAGAGCTTGGTGGCGCTAAATTTTCTGAATTCTTTTGCATTTGCAGTCGTTGTTGTTGCCCTGGTTTTTCTGTATTCCAAGGTCATCTCGTTGCAGTTCGCAGTTTTCTTCCTGCTAAGTGTCGCGTTCTCTCCTTGGCTAGTGGCTTTTGGTCGGAATTTATACTGGATTCCTTTTGCGTGGTTCTTGCCGGCAGCTTTGGCTATCTCGCTCTTTTTCTCCCGAACGCCTCGCCAGGAGATCTTGGTTTGTATTTTCTTGTTTTGCGCTTTCGTGTTCAGGTTTTTGGCAGGTTATGAGTATTTGACGAGCGTCATTCTTTTTGCTGCTGCTCCTTTCGTGTATTTGGCTGTGGTGGCGGCTCAGCGCGAAGCGCGTGTTCTGAATTTGAAGAGGGTTGGAGTGATTTTTTCGATAGGAGTGGTTGCTTTCATCGTGGCACTACTCATCCATGCGACTGTACGTGGAGACACCGTGTGGCAGGGGCTGCAGTCGATTTACGAAGTGGATGTGAAGCGCCGCACATACGGAGACCCGTCGCGTTTTGATCCATTGACTGCCGCGTCATTGACATCGTCGCCGGTCGGTGTTTTGATGGTGTATGTCAATAGTTGGACGACGAATTTGGTGAAGACAATTCCAGGAGGTTGGTTTCCTTTTATGCTTCTGTGGGCTACTGCAGTCCTGGTCTACAGGTGGATCGGTCGGAATATTCAATGGCGGGCGGATACGGCGCTCTTCTTTGTGTTCTTGATCGTTCCACTTTCGTGGTTTGTGCTTGCCAAAGGACATTCATTCATTCATACGCAGCTCAATTTTGTGCTTTGGTACTTTGGCTTTGTTGCTGCGCTGCTGCACGTTTCATTTAATGGATTCAAACTTACACTGCTCGGGTTGGGTGTTTGGATGCGAAAACACAGGATGGAAGAGATATGAATCAAGATAAAAGTGCACTGATTGGGTATACGGGATTCGTTGGGGGGACGTTATTGAGGCAAAAAATCTTCGGCCATCGATACCGCTCTACAAATATTGAAGATATTCGAGAGCGCGACTTCGATCTGGTCGTTTGTGCTGGAGCGCCCGCTCAAAAATGGCTGGCCAATCGAGATCCGGCGGATGATCTCCGAAAGATCAATGGGCTGATCGAGTGTTTGAAGGCCACCAAAGCGAAAGAGTTCATACTCATCAGCACCGTTGATGTCTTCAAGAATCCTTTGGGTGTGGATGAGGATAGTGTGGTCGACGAGGAGGGCTTGCACGCCTATGGTCTGCATCGGCGGCTGCTCGAAAAGTTCGTTACTTCGCACTTTGATCGGCACCTCGTTGTGCGCCTGCCGGGCCTCGTTGGCCCCGGCCTCAGGAAGAACGTCATCTACGACTTCCACAACGACAACAACCTCGGGGCGATTGAAAGCCGAGGCGTGTTCCAGTTCTACCCCATGGTCAACCTCTGGTGGGACATCGAGCGTGCGCGCCAGGCCGGCTTGCAGCTGGTGCACCTGACGGCGGAACCGGTCAGCGTCGCCGATGTCGCCCAGCAGGGTTTCGGGAAGTCATTCGCGCAGCAGCTTGCAGGCACGCCGGCGCGCTACGACATGCAGACCCGCCATGCGGAGCTGTTCGGCGGGCGAGGGCGCCATCAGTATTCGGCCCGCGAGACGGTCCAGGCGGTCCGTGCCTACGCGCAGTCCGAACCTCGGGCATCGATGGCGTCGGGGAGCGGTGCATGAGAATCTCCATTTCCAACATTGCCTGGGATGCCGCGGAGGACGCTGCCGTCGCGCGCGTGCTGTCGGCGCACGGCGTGGACGCTATCGATGTCGCTCCCGGCAAGTACTTCCCGGATCCCGAGTCGGCGACCGCGCAGGACATCGACGCCGTGCGGCAGGCTTGGCAGTCGCGCGGCGTCGCTGTCGTGGGCATGCAGGCCTTGCTGTTCGGGTCGACCGGACTGAATGTGTTTGGTCCGCCGCCTGTGCAGGAGGCCATGTTGCGCCGGCTCTCGGCGGTCTGCCGCATCGGTGCGGGACTGGGCGCCGGGCACCTCGTGTTCGGTTCGCCGAAGAACCGCGACAGGACGGGCCTGGACGATGGCCAGGCGCTGCAGGTGGCGGTGGCCTTTTTCCGCCGGCTGGGCGACGAGGCGGCGCGGCATGGTGTGCAGGTGTGCCTGGAGCCCAACCCGCCACGCTACGGCGCCAACTTCATGACCACCAGTGCAGAGACAGCGGCTGTGGTGCAGGCCGTTGCGCATCCAGCCATCCGCATGCAGTTGGACACCGGCGCCATGGCGATCAATGGCGAGGATGCGGCGAGCACGGTGGCGGCGTTCGCGCACTTGGTGGGACACGTCCATGCGAGCGAGCCGGACCTTCTTCCACTTGGCGATGGCACGGCGCCGCACGACGCCGTGCATGCGGCGCTGGTGCGCCATCTGCCGGACCACGTGGTGTGCATCGAGATGCTGGCGACCACGGGCGAGCCGCATCTGGTCTCTGTCGAACGGGCGGTTGCGCGCGCCGTTGCCGTGTACCGGCCCGTCGCGGGGGCGCACGGATGAAGTGGTTGATTCTGGTGCTCGGCATTCTGGCCAATGCGTCGGCCAGCGTGCTGATCAAGGTGGCCATGTCGCCGCCTCGCCGGTTTCCCTCCTTGTCGGAGCCGATGGCCGCCTTGGCGAACTGGCCGTTCTGGTTGGGGCTGGGGCTGTATGGCGCAGCGTTCTTGCTGTACGCAGCGGCATTGGCCCGCCTGCCCTTGAACGTGGCCCATCCGATCCTGACATCCGGCGCGGTCGCGATGGTGGCTCTTTTTTCGTTCGTGTTTTTTCGAGAGCCGTTCCATTGGACGACCGGGGCAGGGATCGCTCTCGTCGTGGCCGGCGTGGTGTTGCTGACGGCGCGTGTCGCTTGAGGGATGGAGATGCAGGATCAGATAGTCCAGGCCGACCGGAGCACCTGGCAGGTGCCTTCGATGGAGGTGGTGCTGTGGCAGGGACGACAGCACCGTTGGTGCGTCGTCATTCCGGTGATCAACGAAGGGCCGCGTATCCGGAGCTTGTTGTCAAGGATGGCGGAACTCCGCATTGCCGGCGTTGCCGACATCCTGATCGTCGATGGCGGCAGCAAGGATGGGTCGTTGGAGCGGAGCATGCTGCTGGAATTCCATGTTCGCGGACTAATCGTCAAGACGGGGCCGGGCAAACTCAGTGCGCAATTGCGCTGCGCTTACGCATTTGCGCTGGACCAAGGCTACGAGGGCATTGTCACGATCGATGGCAATGACAAGGATGATCCCGCAGCGATTCCTGCCTTCATCGACGCCCTGCAAAGCGGCGCTGATTTCGTGCAGGCGTCCCGCTTCGTTGCGGGTGGTGTTGCCGAGAACACGCCGCTGTCGCGCGATCTGGCCATCCGATTGCTGCATGCACCTCTGCTCAGTCTAGCCTCGGGATTTCAATGGACCGACACGACGCAGGGCTTTCGCGCGTACAGCCAGCGCATGCTGCTGGACCCGCGCGTCGCACCTTTTCGCGACGTGTTTCAGACGTACGAACTGCTGGCGTATTTGTCAGCGCGCGTTCCGCGTCTTGGGTATCGATGCGTGGAATTGCCAACTGTCCGGCGGTATCCGAAGGGCGAGGTTCCAACGAAGATCAGTGCGTTCAAAGGCAATCTGTCGGTGCTGAAAATTTTGCTTCGCGCTTGTCGTGGGGCTTACAACCCCAGTGCAAGGTGATGAAGCGGTCCCGAGGTTTGGACGTCGTGCATAGGCGAGCCATAGCGGGGCAGTACTTTTGATTGACCTCCTGCGAACAACTCGCTGTGCCAAAGAGCGAATATGGCCGTGATCGCATTCTTTGAACGCATGGTTGGCGCGTTTGCCGGTATGACTCTGGCGTACTGGGTCTGTGTGCTGTTGCATCTACCTCAGACGATAGGGCAGGTTCTGACGCTTGGAATGGCGATGGCGCTGGGTTGGACTTGCGGACGCCAGGGCGCGCCGTCGATCTGGGCGGAACGTCGTGAGTTTTGCGTCTTGCTGGGGCTGTCACTGTCGGTCGCGGCGGGCACAGCCCTGCTCTATGCCTTCAATCCCGACGACAGCACATTTTTTCACCGCATCGCCTATCTGGGCCTGCATGGCGAACTGTTCGAGCCCGGCTACGACACCAGGCTCGCTTTCGACCGCGTTGCGCCCATCAGTGCCGCGCATCTGACCACGTCCTGGGAATATGCATTGGTCCGTGTCGGGCATGTCGCCGGCTCGGATGTCATCGGCTACCAGATCGGAGGCACGGTGATCTCCATCGTGCTGTATGTCTTTGCCGTCCACTACACCATCACGCATTTCGCGCCCCACGCGGTGGCCTCGACCAAGATCTTGGCGACGCTGTCGGTGCTGGTGTTCCTGTTCTTCGACGCGGACCAGAACCGCCGCATCGGGGCCTGGCTGTTCCTCGGTGGCTGGACGGGCAAGTGCTTTCTGGCGGCCGCGCTGATTGCGCTGTTTCCTGCATTTGACCGCGCGCGTTCGCACGACCGGCCCGCCGATTGGCTTTTTCTGGCATGTCTCGTGGTGTTTCTGATGGGGCTCACGGGCTCTGCGTTGTTCATTCTTCCCATTGGCATGGCGGCTTTGATCGTGGTGGATGGCGCAACCCGTGGCTGGGTACGCGGGCATCTCTGGGCTGCGGCGCTGATGGGGTTGCCGGTACTGGTCGGCCTGGTGTTCGTTGGAAAGTTCGGTCCGCTGCTGGACGACAGCTACTGGCGGGCATGGCAGAACATGCCATTCCTGGAATACGCCAGGCTCACGCTGTCGGCCAGAAGCTTGGTGCTCTACCTGGTGCTGGTGGCATTGCTGTTGTGGCTGCGTGCGCCGTGGCTCCGCGTGGATGCTCTGCGCAGGTTCGCCCTGTACCAAATGGTGCTGGCGTGCGTGCTGCTCAATCCGGTCCTGCTGCCCGTGTTCCAGCGCTTCGTTCCCTCGGATGGCTTCTGGCGCATCTTTTACCTTTTCCAGTATCCGACGATCGCTGCGGTCATCGGAGTGTGGCTGTTCGAGGCCTTGCGGCAGTCTGACGTCAGGCGGTCCATGGTGCCAGCTACGTTGGTCGCGGCAGGCATTCTTGCGGGCGGGAGCGTGCTGTCGCTGCAGACGCAGTGGGGTTATCCGCGGCATCTCAAGGGCATGCTGGCGCCGAAATTGTCGGACGCCGAGTACCGCTCCGCCGCAGCGGCAGTGCTAGGCTGTGATCGCTTCCGGACCCCGTCCGTCGTGCTGGCGCCGGAGCCGTGGGAGGTGACGGCCCAGATGCTGGCGCCCTCGTTGCAAAGCGTTGCCGCCCGCCATATGCGCCACAACTTCAGCAACACTCCGCAGGAGGGGCTGGCGTTGGGCGAGGCGGAGCGCGGCAGGGCAAGGGATTTCGTGTCCGCAGCCGGCGCAGGCTTCGAGCCGGACTTTCGGACGGTGTTGGGCCTGGGCGTTGATATCGTGGTCATGCGGCCTGCGGTGGCGGCCACGACGCCTCTGCCGGGCTTCCGGCAGGTTCATGCCGACAATGACTATGTCGTGTTCTGCCGTGTTTGAGCGGTGCTTGGCGGCATGGCGGCCGGGGTATCGTTCCGCCGTGACGCCGCGTAGGCGTGTTTTGCGATGATTCAACGATGAAAATTCTGATTTTCGGTGGCGGTGGGTTCATCGGCTCGACCATTGCGGACCGGCTGCTCGCAGACGGCCATGCCTTGCGCATCTTCGAGCGGCCGCGCGTGCCGCCCTACCGCAGCTTCAAGCCTGGCGAATCCGTGGAGTGGATCGGCGGAGACCTGTCGAGCACCCACGATGTCGGCGATGCCCTGGCGGGTGTCGATGCCGTCATGCACTTGGTGTCGACCACCCTGCCCAAGGGATCGAATGAAGACCCGGTCTATGACGTGCAGTCCAATGTCGTGGCGAGCCTGCAGATGCTGGAGGCCATGGTGCGCGCAAAAGTGTCGCGCATCGTGTTCATCTCGTCGGGCGGAACGGTCTATGGCACGCCCGCATACCTGCCCATTGACGAGGCGCATCCGACCGAGCCCCTGGTGTCCTACGGCATCACCAAGCTGATGATCGAGAAGTACTTGCGGATCTACCAGCACTCGCATGGGATTCGGCCGGTGATCCTGCGCGTGGCCAATCCGTACGGCGAGAGGCAGCGCATCGAGACGGCCCAGGGCGCGATCGGCGTGTTCGTGCACCGGGCCCTGGCGGGCGAGCCCATCGAAATCTGGGGCGATGGTTCGGTCACGCGCGACTACATCCATGTGCAGGATGTCGCGGATGCGTTCGCTCTGGCGCTGCATTACGAGGGTGCCGACACCTGCTTTAACGTCAGCTCCGGCATAGGTGTCAGCTTGAACGAGATTGTCGTGATGCTGGGCGATGTGCTGGGCCGGCGCATCGCCGTCAACTACAAGCCTGGCCGTCCCTTCGATGTCAAGCTGAACGTGCTCTCGAACGCGCTGGCATGCCGGGAATTGGTGTGGGAGCCGCGTGTCGCGCTGCGTGCCGGGCTAGAGCGGACGGTCCATTGGATGCGCGCACGGTCTCCAACGGCAACGTGAGCGCGACTTCGCTGTGAGAGTGTTGCTGGTGGTGCACCAGTTCTTTCCGCACTTCACGGCCGGAACCGAAGTGCTGACATGGGGGGTGGCGCGGGAACTGCGCAGCCGTGGCCACACCGTCCGCATCGTGACCGGCCATCCTGGCCGGGATGAGCTCAGGGAGTCCGAACGCTGGGTCCGCGACGAGTTCGACGGCTTCGAGGTCGACCGATTCCACCATGCGTACGTGCCTATGCGGGGGCAGCGGTCGATGATCGAAGTCGGCTCCGACAATGTGCTCGCCGCGCACCACTTCGCTGGCATCCTGGCCGCGTTCCGGCCGGACCGGGTGCACTACTTCCACCTGAATCGTCTCGGCACGGGGTTGATTCTTGCGGCCGAGGCTGCGGGCGTGCGCCAGTCGTTCACGCCGACGGACTTCTGGACCATCTGCACCACCGCGCAACTGCGCCTGCCGGATGGTCAGCTCTGCCATGGTCCCAGCCTGCACGCCGGGAACTGCATCAAGCACTTCGCGCAGAACCCGGCTCGTGCTGCTGGGGTGCGCCTTGTCGCGCGGGCATTGCCCACGGCGTGGGCCGATGCTCTGGCGCCGCTCGCGCGCACGCAAGCCGCGGCTCGCCTTCCCTTTGCCGCCGAGGTGCGTGCCTTGGGCGAACGTCTTCCCAAGACGGTCTCGCGGCTGAATCGGCTGCAGTGCATCCTCGCGCCGAATGCATTCATGCGTGCGAAGCTGCTGGAGTACGGCGTGCGCCCTGAGCGTGTGGTCGAATCCGCCTTCGGTGTCGATCTGCCGACGATCGCGCCGACCCGAGAAGGCCGGAGGCCCACTGACGGGCCGCTGCGCGTCGGCTTCATCGGAACCTTGGGGCCGCACAAGGGGGCGCATGTTCTGCTGAGTGCCTTCGCGCTCCTGCCTCGGGGTGCCTGTTCGCTGCGCATCCATGGCAACCCGGCGGACTTTCCCGACTATGTGCAGGAACTCTCCGCGCTGGCGGCCGGCCTGGAGGACATCGTCTTCGCCGGCACGTTCCCGAACCACGCCATCTTTGACGTCATGGCCGACCTGGATGTCTTGGTCGTGCCGTCTCTCTGGTATGAGAACACCCCACTCGTGGTGTACTCCGCGCAGGCCGCAGGAACGATCGTCGTGGCTTCGGACCATCCCGGCATCGCCGCCGTGGTGCGGCACGAGGTCGATGGGTTGCTCTTCCCGTCTGGTGATTCCGCCGCACTTGCGCAGCAGCTGCGCCGGTTGGCAGCCGACCGGGAGTTGTTGGCGCGCCTGGCTGCGAATGTGCGACCGCCGCGCTCGACGTCCGACTACGTCGATGACCTCTTGCGCTTCTGGGTTGCGCTATGAAGGCGAGGGTCTCGGTCATCGTCGTCAACTACAACAGCGGCGCCTTCCTGCTGCGTTGCATCCAGCATTGCCTTCGTCAGACGGTGCTGCCGGACGAGATCGTGGTCGTCGACAACGCCAGCGAGGACGGGTCGCTGGCGGGGGTGCGGGAACTGCCGCGGGTGACGGTGCTGCAGATGGACCGCAACATCGGGTTCGCCGCAGCCAACAACCGCGCGATCGAGCGCTGTGACGCTGAGTTCGTCGTGCTGCTCAATCCGGATGCGTTTCCGGAGCCGGGTTGGCTTGCCGCCCTGTTGGGCGCTGCACAAGCCAGACCCGATGCCGCTGCGTTCGGTTCACGGCAGATGCAGGCTGGCTCCGAGGGGGTACTGGACGGGACGGGCGACCGGTACTTCATCAGCGGGCAGATTCGCCGCGATGGTTACCAGGTGCGGTGCACGGCGGACGATCTGCGACCGCGCGAGATCTTTTCCCCATGCGCCGCCGCCGCGATGTACCGCATGGACGCGCTGCGCGCGATTGGCGGGTTCGACGAAGACTTCTTCTGCTATGCCGAAGATGTGGATCTGGGTTTTCGTTTGCGCCTGCAAGGCCACCGTGCGTGGTACGTGCCTGATGCCGTGGTCTGGCATGTGGGGTCGGCGACGACGGGAGGGCAGCACGGGGACTTCGCCACTTACCACGGGCACCGCAACCTGGTGTGGGTGTTCGTGAAGAACATGCCCAGCGCGCTGTTCTGGGTCCTGCTGCCGTTGCATGTGGCCCTCAACGTCGCGAGTTTTCTGTGGCTGGCCGCCCGTGGTCAGGGCGGCATTGCCTGGCGTGCCAAGCGGGATGCGCTGAAGGGGCTTGCGCGCATGTGGGCAAAGCGGCAGTCCATCGAACGCCATCGCCATGTGACGGTGGCCGAGATCTGGCGCCAGCTTGACCGACGGCTGCTGCCAATGTGTGGGCGACGCAGCTCTTCGCGTGACGCGTCGCCAGGCTCTTAGCCCCGCGACGAGCCCCGCGCGCGAGCCGCCCTGTACCGCCAGAACGCCGCCGACGACCAGACCTTCATCAGGCTGGTGATGTGCCACCACAGATGTCTGTAGTCGCGCTGGCTGGCGCGTTGGGCCTGGTGCTGGACCTGAAGATGGTCGATGGCGCAGATGCGCCAGCCTTTCAGCCACAGGCGTGCGCAGACATCGAAGTCTTCCCCGTACATGAAATAGCGTTGGTCGAACCCCCCAATCTGGCGATAGGCATTAGCGCGAAAGAGCATGAACATGCCGGGAATCCACGCAGGTCGCTTCGGGGCTTGGTAGTTTTTTCGCCGACGGGCCAGGATTTCGCCAAGCGTCAGGATGTTTCGGTGTGGCTCAGGCTGGTCTTGGCCGGGCTCGACAATCCGCGGTGTCAACACACCATCGTTGTCCGTGGCTGCCCGGCGCAACGGCTCCAGCACATCCGCATGCAGGCGAATGTCTGGATTCAAGACCAAAAACCACTCGCTGGTGCAATGCTGGAAGGCGGTGTTGTGGTTGGCTCCGAAACCCCGTGGCGCGTCATTGGTGATCTGCTCTATCGGGATCGCGAAGTTCGCGTGGGTCAGCAGATCCGGCTCCGCTACGTTGACGGTGAGCACGATCTTTTCAATCGACGCGGCGCAATGTTCGGCTAGCTGCGCCAGAAGAGGCAAAACGAGAGCTTGCTGACCATGGCTGACGATGGATACGGTGATCGGTCGATGTGTTGGAGCTGGCATGGTCTAATTTCGCGTCGGGAATTCTAGGTTCCCCGCACCCCATGGTCGTTCTCGTCGTCTTCAGCTTTTTCATCTCCGCCATCGCGGCCTACGTCGTCATCCGGCTCGCGCGCCGCCACGCACGCCGGTACGCCCACGACATGCCGCAGCGCTTTCACCGCGGCCATGTGCCCCGTATCGGCGGCGTGGGCATCTTCTTCGGCCTGGTCCTCGCCTGGGCCTACGCCGGCACCCCCCAGGCCGCCTCCCTCAACGTCGACTGGCGCGCCAACTCCACCTTCCTCTGGCTCATGGCCATGTGCATGGCCCCTGCCGTCTTCGCCGGCATCGCCGAAGACATGACCCAGCGCCTGCGCGCCCGGCTGCGCCTGGGGCTGACGGCGCTGTCCGCCGTCCTGCTGTGCTGGCTGCTCAACCTCAGCGTGCGCCGCATCGGCTTCGCGCCGCTGGACCACTGGCTGCAGACGGTTCCTCTCGTCGCCGTCGTCTTTGCCATGGTCGCCATCGCCGGCCTGCCGCACGCCTTCAACCTCATCGATGGCTACAACGGCCTGGCGGGCATGGTCGCCATCCTGATCAGCCTGGCGCTGGTCCATGTGGCGCTGCAGGTCGGCGACCGGCAACTCGCCGCCATGCTGGTCTGCCTCGTCGGCGCCACGGGCGGCTTCCTGCTCTGGAACTACCCCTACGGCAAGATCTTCGCGGGCGATGGCGGGGCCTATGTGTGGGGGCTTGTGATCGCGGTGGCCTGCGTGCTGCTGGTGCAACGGCATCCGACCGTGTCGCCCTGGTTCCCGATGCTGCTGCTGATCTACCCCGTCAGCGAGACGCTGTTCTCGGTCTACCGCAAGCTGGCGCGCGGCCAGTCGCCCAGCATGGCCGATGCGCTGCACCTGCACCAGCTGATCTTCCGGCGCCTCGTGCGGGTGGTGTTCGAGGACGACGAGGCGAGCGACCTGCTGGCGCGCAACAACCGCACCTCGCCCTACCTGTGGATCTTCTCGCTGCTGACGGTGGTGCCCGCCGTCATGTTCTGGAACAACACGCCCGTGCTGGCCGCGTTCTGCGCGCTGTTCGTGGTGAGCTATGTCGGCGCCTACCTCATGATCATCCGCTTCAAGGTGCCGCGCTGGCTGGGGAAGTGACACACAGCGGCCCCTACAATCCGCGCCAGTTTTCAGCAGCCTCCGGAGTGCCCGCCATGTCCACCCCCACCGAGCCCGACCTGTCCGCCATCGCGCCGCGCGACAAGGCCGAGATCCTGGCCCAGGCCCTGCCGTACATCCGCAAGTTCCACGGCAAGACCATCGTCATCAAGTACGGCGGCAACGCCATGACCGATCCGGCCCTGCAGGCCGACTTCGCCGAAGACGTGGTGCTGCTCAAGCTGGTGGGCATGAACCCGGTGGTGGTGCACGGCGGCGGCCCGCAGATCGAGACGGCGCTCAACCGCCTGGGCAAGAAGGGCCACTTCATCCAGGGCATGCGCGTGACCGACGCCGAAACGATGGAAGTCGTCGAATGGGTGCTGGCCGGCGAGGTGCAGCAGGACATCGTGGGCCTCATCAACCAGGCCGGCGGCAAGGCCGTGGGCCTGACGGGGCGCGACGGCGGGCTCATCCGCGCGCAGCAGCTCAAGCTGGCCGACCAGGCCGACCCGACCAAGCTGCACGATGTCGGCCAGGTCGGCGACATCGTGGGCATCGACCCGAGCGTGGTCAAGGCGCTGCAGGACGACCAGTTCATCCCCGTCATCAGCCCCATCGGCTTCGGCGAGAACAACGAGAGCTACAACATCAATGCCGATGTGGTGGCCAGCAAGCTGGCCACGGTGCTGCAGGCCGAGAAGCTCATGATGCTGACCAACATCCCGGGCGTGCTCAACAAGGCCGGCGCGCTGCTGACCGAACTCACTTCGCGCGAGATCGACGAGCTCATCGCCGATGGCACCATCTCCGGCGGCATGCTGCCCAAGCTGGCCGGCGCGATCGACGCGGCCAAGAGCGGCGTGAACGCCGTGCACATCGTCGACGGCCGCGTGCCGCATGCGATGCTGCTCGAGATCCTGACCGACCAGGCCTACGGCACCATGATCCGCGCGCGCTGAGCGCGCACCACGCCCGCATGCCCGAAGACGCCGCCCTGCCCACCGCAACGTCCGAAGGCAGCGGCGACGATGCCGCGGCCACTGCCGCCCCGCGCAAGCGGCCCAAGCCGGGCGAACGCCGGCTGCAGATCCTGCAGACCCTGGCTGCCATGCTGGAGCAGCCCGGCGCCGAGCGCGTGACCACCGCGGCGCTGGCCGGCCGGCTGCAGGTCAGCGAGGCCGCGCTGTACCGCCATTTCGCCAGCAAGGCGCAGATGTTCGAAGGCCTGATCGAATTCATCGAGCAGAGTGTGTTCCACCTCGTCGGCGCCATCGCGGCCGATGAGGCCGCTGGCGGTGCCCAGCAGGCGCGCAGCATCGTCTCGGTGCTGCTGCAGTTCGGCGAGAAGAACCCCGGCATGGTGCGCGTGATGGTCGGCGACGCGCTGGTGCTGGAGCACGAGCGGCTGCAGAACCGCATGAACCAGTTCTTCGACCACATCGAGTCCAGCCTGCGCCAGTGCCTGCGGCCGGCGTTGGCCGAAGGCGGCGCGGCCACGCCCACCGTGGACGCGAACGTGCAGGCCTCGGTGCTCACGGCCTTTGCCATCGGTCGTCTGCAGCGCTTCGCGCGCTCGGGCTTTCGCCGGCTGCCGACCGAGCAACTCGAAGCCAGCCTGCAGCGCCTGGTGTGACGGCTCTCGGGGTTTTCCCGATGTTCCGCGGCTTTGTCACTTTGCGCCAATCGGCGCGGCCATTTCGCCATTGATGGTCATCGGGGCGCTCCAGATACTGCGCCCACCATGCCCCATCCCCTCTTTCAACACCTGCGCCTGCCCGTCATCGCCTCGCCGCTGTTCATCATCAGCGTGCCGCAGCTCGTGATCGCGCAGTGCAAGGCCGGCATCGTCGGCTCCATGCCCGCCCTCAACGCCCGCCCGGCCGAACTGCTGGACGACTGGCTGGCCGAGATCACCGAGACGCTGGCCGCGCACGACCGCGCCCACCCCGAGGCACCGGCCGCGCCGTTCGCCATCAACCAGATCGTGCACAAGAGCAACGACCGGCTCGACCACGACATGGCCGTCTGCGCCAAGTACAAGGTGCCGCTCACCATCACCTCGCTCGGCGCGCGCACCGAGATCAACGACGCCGTGCACGCCTGGGGCGGCATCGTCATGCACGACGTGATCAACGACCGCTTCGCGCACAAGGCCGTGGAGAAGGGCGCCGACGGCCTGATCGCCGTGGCCAGCGGCGCCGGCGGCCATGCCGGCACCACCAGCCCGTTCGCGCTGATCCAGGAGATCCGCCGCTGGTTCACGGGACCGCTGGCGCTGTCGGGCGCCATCGCGAGTGGCGACGCCATCCTGGCCGCGCAGGCCCTGGGCGCCGACTTCGCCTACATCGGCTCGGCCTTCATCGCGACCGAGGAGGCCCGCGCGGCAGAGGCCTACAAGCAGATGATCGTGGACAGCACGAGCGACGACATCGTCTACTCCAACCTGTTCACGGGCGTGCACGGCAACTACTTGAAGCCCTCCATCCGCAACGCCGGCCTGGACCCCGACCGGCTTGAGACCAGCGACCCCTCGGCCATGAACTTCGGCAGCAACCGCGTCAAGCCCTGGAAGGACGTCTGGGGCTGCGGCCAGGGCATCGGCGCGGTCTCGGCCGTGCAGCCGGCCGGACAGGTCGTGGCCCGCATGGCGCGCGAGTACGCGGCCGCGCGTGCGCGCATCGCCGTGCCGCTGCGCCAGCCTGAAGCCGTCGCAGCGTGAGTGCCGTCCGGCCGCCCGAAGGCGCTCGCACCGAAGGCGAAGCCGAAGGGCTACGGAGGCACGCTCTCGCTCCCGCTGTCTGCGATGCACCGCAGGCCGCCACCAGCCGCAGCCAGGCCATCGCGCTGCTCGACGCAGCACTGGTCGCGGCCGCGCTGGCCCGCAACCCCGCCGCGCAGGCCGTCGACGTGATCGACCTGCACCTGGGCTTCGTGCAGCCTGGCGGCGCCGGCCTGCACGCGCAGGGCGAGGTCACGGGCGGCGGCCGCTCGGTCTGCTTCTGCGAGGCCGAGCTGCGCGACGCCGCCGGCCAGCTGGTGGCCCGCGCCATGGGCACCTTGCGCTACCGCGCCGCCGCCTGAACCTGCTTACCAGAGACCCGACCATGTACCTCACCCAAGGCCTGCACCGTTCGCTGCAACGCCACCCCGAGAAGACCGCGTTGCGCCACCTCGCGCCGGGCGCCGAGCGCAGCCACACCTTCACCCAGCTGCTCGACCAGGTCGCGCGGCGCGCGGCCGTGCTGCGCCAACGCGGCATCGCCCCCGGCGAGCGCGTGGCGCTGCTCGCGCCCAACGACGACGCCATGGTCATGGGCCTCCTGGCCTGCTGGTGGCTGGGCGCCGTCGCCTGCCCGCTCAACACACGCTGGAGCGTGCCCGAACTGCGCTACGCCCTGGCCGACTGCGGCGCGCCGCTGTTGCTGGCCGACGCGAGCTTCGCCGCGCCCTGCGCCGAGCTGGCCGACCTGGCCCAGGTGCTGCCCATGGCCGACTTCGCCGCGCAGGCCGCCGCCACGGCGCCCGTGGACGACGCGCGCGTGGGCGGCGAGGCCCTGGCCGCCATCCTGTACACGGGCGGTACCACGGGCCGCTCCAAGGGCGTGATGCTCACGCACCTGAACTTCTGGTCGGCCTCGATGACGCGCGGCGCCGAACTCAACAACGCGCCCGACAGCGTCTCGCTGCTGGTCGCGCCGCTGTTCCATGTGGCGGGCCTGGGCCGGCTGATCGGCCAGAGCATCGTGGGCGGCAGCTGGGTCACCATGCCGCAGTTCCGCGCCGAGATCGTGCTCGATGCGATCTTCGAACATGGCATCACCGACACCATCGTCGTGCCCACCATGCTGCAGGCGCTGCTGGAGGCGCCCAACTTCGACGCCGCCCGGGTGCAGAGCTTGAACCGCATCGCCTTCGGCGCCGCACCCATGCCGCCCGACCTGCTCGACCGCGCGCTGGCCACCTGGCCGAACGCCGAGTTCTTCCAGGCCTACGGCCTGACCGAGACCTCGGGTGCGGCCTGCATCAACCTGCCGGCGAACCACCGGCCCGGCGCGCCTGCCGAGCGGTTGCGCTCGGTCGGCCGCGCCGGCCTGGGCGCGGAGATCCGCATCCTGGATCCCGAAGGGCGCGACTGCCCGCGCGGCGAGGTGGGCGAGATCGTCATCCGCGGCCCCATGGTCACCAGCGGCTACTGGAAGCTGCCCGAGGTCTCGGCCCAGGCGCTGCGCGACGGCTGGCTGCACACCGGCGACGGCGGCCGCATGGACGAGAACGGCTTCATCTTCATCGCCGACCGCCTGAAGGACATGATCATCAGCGGCGGCGAGAACGTCTATTCCGGCGAGGTCGAGGCCGCGCTGCGCAGCCACGGCGACGTGGTCGATGCCGCCGTCATCGGCGTGCCCGATGCGCGCTGGGGCGAGGCCGTGCACGCCGTGGTGGTGCTGCGCCCGGGCGTGGCCGAAAGCGCCGAACTGGCCGGTGCCATCCAGGCCCAGTGCCGCACGCGGCTGGCGGGCTACAAGTGCCCGCGCAGCCTGGCCTTCGCCCAGGCGCTGCCGCTGTCGGCCGCCGGCAAGGTGCTCAAGACCCAGCTGCGTGCAGAGCACGCCAAGGCGCGCTGATGGACGCCGCCGAAAGCATGCAGCGTTACAACGCCGTGCCCTTCATGCACCTGCTGGGCATCCGGCGCGAGTTCTCCGAGGGCGGGCGCGCGCGCCTGGTGGTCGATGCGCGGCGCGAACTCGAGAACCCGATCCGCGCCATGCACGGCGGCGTGGTCGCCACGCTGCTGGACGTGGTCATGGCCAGCGCGGCCGTCTCCAGGATCGGCTTCGCGCGCACGGCCGTCACGCTGGACATGAACATCAGCTACCTGCAGCCCGGCCGCGGCCGCCTCACGGCCGACGGCGAGGCGCTGGCCATCGGGGCCGACGGCGACACCGTGCAGTGCCGAGCCGAGGTGCGCGACGACGAAGGCCGCTGCGTGGCCCGCAGCATGGGCTCGTTCCGCTACCTGCCGCTGCCGGGCGTGTAGCGGCTGGATGTTGATCGATACGGCCATCGTCCTTCATTGATACGGCCATACCCCGGCAGGCCGCCCGCCCCTAGTCTTGCCGGCGAGTTTTTTCATTCACGCAGGCCCGTCCGAGGCCGCAAGGAGACTGCCATGCCCATCGCCTTCCCATCCCCTGCCACGTCCATTGCACGCCGCTCGGTGCTGCGCGCCGGCATCGGCGCACTGGCCGCCAGTGCCCTGGGCGCGCCGGCCCTGGCCAGCACGGCCTTCCCGACCAGGCCGATCCAGCTGCAGTTGCCGTTCCCTGCCGGCGGCATGTTCGACACCGTGCTGCGCGCACTGGCCGAGGCGGCCGCCAAGGACCTGGGCCAGCCCATCGTGCTCATGCACCGCGCCGGCGCCGGCGGCGTGACGGGCGTGTCCAGCCTGACCAGCATGGGCGATGCCGACGGCTACCTGATCGGCGTGATGCACAACTCGGTGATCCGCTGGCCGCACATGAACAAGGTCAACTGGGACCCGCGCACCGACTTCACCTACCTGATGGGCCTGAACAACCTGACCACCGGCATCGCAGTGGCGGCCGATGCGCCCTGGAAGACGCTGGCCGATCTGCTCGCCGACGCCAAGGCCAGGCCAGGCCAACTGAGCTGGGGCAACGTTGGCGCGATCAGCGCCAACCGCATCTACGGCGAACGGCTGGCGCGCGCCACGGGCACGAAGTTCAACTTCATCCCGTTCAAGGGCGGCAACGAGCAACTGACGGCCGTCGTCGGCCGCCATCTCGACGTGTATGGCGACCCGGGCTTCGGCACCATGGCGCGCAGCGGCAAGCTGCGCGTGCTGGCCACCTTCACCGAGCAGCGCCTGGCGCAGTGGCCGAACGTGCCCACGCTGCGCGAGCTGGGCCACGACCTCGTGGTGCAGTCGCCGTTCGGCCTGGTCGCACCCAGGAACATGGACCCGGCGGTGCGCGCGCGGCTGGAGGCAGCCTTCCAGAAGGCAGCCCACGACCCGGCCTACCGCCGCATCGTCGACGACTTCGACCTGGCGCCCTGGAACATCAGCGGCGAGGAATACCGCAAGTACGCCGTCGCCCAGTACGACCGCGAGAAACAGATGCTCGACGAGATCGGCTTCAAGCCGGAGTGACCTGAGGAGCCGGGGTCGCCGGGGCAGCCGCCCGGCATCCTGCAACCGTACACAACGAAAGAGGAGACAAGACATGAAGAAACCATCCACCCCGCTGCTGCGCCTGTCGGCGCTGGCGCTGGTTGCTGCCGTGGGCACCGCCTGTGGCGGCTCCAGCGACGACGTGGGCGACGTCGCCGTGGCGTTCTCGGCCAGCAACCCCGACGCCGCGCCGTTCCCAAGCGACCGCTACACCGTGGCCGACGCGCGCCAGCTGACGGCCCTGCGCGTCGCACTGCCCAAGCCCGATTGCGCGGTGCGCGTGAACGACTGCTACGACGTCGACGAGCTCAACACGCTGGACGGCTTCTCGCTCATCCCGCGCTTCACGGTGCCCTTCACGGGCGACATCGATCCGGCCAGCGTCACGAGCGACAGCGTCTACCTGCTCGAGCTGTCCAGCGGCCGCAGGATCGCCATCAACCAGGCGGCCTGGGATGCGCCCGCGCGGCTGCTGTCCTTCAAGAGCGACGAGCTGCTGCGGGAGGGCCAGCGCTACCTCATGGTCGTGACCGACCGCGTGCGCGACACGGCTGGCAAGCGCGTGGGCGGCGGTGAATGGACCGAGGCCGGCAGCGGCCTGGCCATCGGCCGCGCCAGCGAAAGCGGAACCTACCGCGAGGCGCTGCGCCAGGCCCTGGCGCTGGCGCCGGCCAACGCCGGCAAGCCTGTGGCCGCCACGCTGTTCACGACGCAGACCGCGACCGCCACGCTGGCTGCCATGGCAGGGGCCGTCAAGGCGCGCAGCGGCACGGGCATCGACTTCATGGTGGCCACGCAGGGCGGCACCGGCACGCGCGCGCTGTTCGGCATCGACCAGATCGCCTCCGGCGTGCACCACCGCCAGACCGGCACCGCGCCGCAGTTCACCGACAGCGCGCTGCGCCTGTCCGCGCTGCAGACCGTGCCGGGCAGCGTGGCGCAGGTCGGTTTCGGCCGCTTCGCCTCGCCGACCTACCTGGACGCCAAGGTGCGCATCACGCCCAACGGCACGGCCGCCATGCCGCAGCTGCTCGGTGAGACCCAGGTGGCCGTGCAGGTCTTCGTGCCTGCGGGCACCAAGCCCGCAGGCGGCTGGCCGGTCGTGCTGTTCGGCCACGGCTTGGGCAACAACATGCACGATTCGCCCTGGGCCATCGCCTCGGTGCTGGCCTCCTACGGCCTGGCGACGGCCTCGATCCACGTGGTCGGCCATGGCGGTGGCGCGCAGAGCACGCTGGAGCTCGCGCTGGCCGGCGGCGGCCAGGCCAGCGTGGCCGTGGCCGGCCGTGGCGTCGACCAGAACGGCGACGGCACGATCACCGCGTTCGAAGGCGCCACGGCACCCGCGCCCTACGGCGTGCTGGGCTCGCGCGACGCGCTGCGCCAGACCGTCACCGACCTCGTGGAGCTGGCGCGCCGCTTCAAGGCCGGCGTCGACATCGACGGCGACGGCGTGGCCGACTTCGACGGCAGCCGCGTGAGCTACAGCGGCCAGTCCTTCGGCGGCGTCTACGGCACCATGCTGCTGGCGGTCGACAAGGACCTCGTGGCTGGCGTGCCCAACGTGGGCGGCGGCAGCCTGATCGAGGCCACGCGCCTGGGCGGGCTGCGCTCGCTGCGCGTGGCCTCGCTGGCAGGCCGCACGCCCTCGCTGATCAACCTGCCGCCCACGGCGACCGGCGCCGCGCAGTTCGACGAGAACCTGCCGTTCCGCGGCCAGCCCGTGCTGACCAAGCATGTGGAAGGCGCGCAGGCCATCGCCAAGTCGTTCGACCAGAGCGAATGGGCGCAGCAGTCCGGCGAGGCCACGGCCTATGCGCCGCTGATCCGCCTGCGGCCGCTGGCCGGCCACGCGGCCAAGCCCATCGTCTACCAGCTGGCCAAGGGCGACACGGTGATGACCAACACCAGTTCGGGCATGGTCGTGCGCGGTGGTGCGCTGGGCGACCGCGTGAGCTGGTTCCGGCACGACCTCGCGTTCAACAACAACAACGCCGTGGCCCGCAATTCGCATGGCTACATGCTGGACATCACGAACCCGGCGGCCTTGCCCTACGCCTTGCAGGCGCAACGGCAGATCGGTGCCTTCCTGTCCAGCGGCGGCACGGACTTCAGCGACGCGGACGGCACGGGGCCGTACTACCAGAACGGTGTCGATCCGGCGGTGCTGGACGCGTTGAACTTCCTGCCCTGACGCCGCACGTGCAGCCGGCACGGTCCGGCTGCGCAAGTGACAGCCTGCGCAGGGCGCGGCTCCTACAATTTGCCGCGCTCCCATGTCCCCTCCGTCCAGCGGCAACACCCGGCAAACCATCTCCATCGGCCAGGTCCAGCAGATCGTGCTGGGCGCGCGCCGTGCCGGCCGCGACTGCCATGCGCTGCTGCAGCGCGCCGGCATCCCTCCCGAACTGCTGGCCTCGCCGCTCGCGCGCGTGAGCCAGGCGCAGTACGCCGCGCTCATCTTCGAACTGCGCCACAGCCTGCGCGACGAACTCTGGGGCCTGTGCCGCCGGCCGCTGCCGCTGGGCAGCTTCGAGGCCGCCTGCCGGCTCGCCGTGGGCTGCCGCACGCTCGAAGAGGCGCTGCGCGCGGGGCTGCGCCACTACCGGCTGCTGCTGTCCGACTTCACGCCGCGTCTGCAGGTCGAGGCCGGCGTGGCCCACATGTCGCTCGCGCCACGCGTGCCGGTCGACCCTCCGCTCGGCTACGCCATGCGGGCGTTCGCGTTCCTGGCCTATGGCCTGGTCTGCTGGCTGGTCGCGCGGCGGCTGCCGCTGCTCGTGGTGGACCAGCCGCGCAGCGAGATCGAGCGCGTGGGCGATGCGCCGCAGCTGTTCCAGGCGCCGCTGCACTACGGGCTGCGCACGGGCTGGCGCTTCGAGGCGCGCTGGCTGCTGCTGCCCATCGTGCAGACGCCCGAGAGCCTGGCCGGCTTCCTGGCCCAGGCACCGGCCAGCCTGCTGCTCAAGTACCGCGACGACAGCAGCCTGGCCGAGCGCATCCGCCGCCTGCTGCGCCGCCACCTGGGCGGCCCCATGCCCTCGCTCGAGGACGTGGGTGCGCAGCTCGCGATGACGCCGCAGACCCTGCGCCGCCGCCTGCGCGAGGAGGGCGCGGGCTTCCGCGCGATCCGCGACGACCTGCTGCGCGACGCCGCGATCGACTACCTCACGCACCCGGGCCTCACGCTGCCCGAGATCGCGGGGCAGCTGGGCTTCTCCGAGGCCAGCACCTTCCACCGCGCGTTCAAGAGCTGGACCGGTCTGGCGCCCGGCGCCTACCGCCAAGAGCGGCTGTCCTGAGCCCTGCGGGTTAACCCGCAACGCTGTGTTTTTTGAGCGTTCGGGCCAATGCCTTCCATCGCTTCAGCCATGGGCCGCGACGCAGCGGCTGCCTAGACTTCTGCGCATGGATTCGCCTGGCTCCATGCCACGGCCGCGCGTGCGGGGCGAACCACCTTCCAGCACAGGAGCACACATGCAACGCAATGTCTACGTCGCCGGCGTCGGGATGATCCCCTTCACCAAGCCCGGCAAGAGCGAGCCCTACACCGTCATGGGCGCGCGCGCCGCCGAGCTCGCGCTCAAGGACGCCGGCGTGCCCTACGACGCCGTGCAGCAGGCCTACGTGAGCTACGTCTACGGCGACTCCACCGCCGGCCAGGCTGCCATCTACGGCGTGGGCCTGACAGGCATCCCGGTGTTCAACCTCAACAACAACTGCTCCAGCGGTTCGTCGGCGCTGTTCCTGGCGCGCCAGGCCGTCGAGAGCGGCGTGGCCGAATGCGCGATCGCGCTGGGCTTCGAGCAGATGGTGCCGGGCGCGCTCAAGGGCGCCTACGAGGACCGTCCCTCGCCCATGGCGCGCTTCGCCGAGACCATGACCGAGCTGCAGGGCTTCGAGCCCACCGCACCGCGCGCGGCGCAGTTCTTCGGCGGCGCGGGCCGCGACTACATCAAGCAGTACGGCATCCGCCCCGACACCTTCGGCCGCATCTCGGTCAAGGCGCGCCAGCACGCCGCGCGCAACCCGCTCGCCGTGTTCCGCGACACCGTGACGCTGGAAGAGGTCATGGCCTCGCCGGCCGTGTTCGACCCGCTCACGCGCCTGCAGTGCTGCCCGCCCACCTGCGGCGCCGCCGCCACCATCGTGTGCTCGGAAGACTTCGCCAAGAAGCACGGCATCGCGCTCAAGGTGCGCATCGCCGCGCAGTCGATGACGACGGACACGCCCAGCACCTTCGACAGCGGCGACATGCGCCGCGTGATCGGCTACGACATGACGGCCGCCGCCGCCAGGCAGGTCTACGAGGCCGCCGGCGTGGGCCCTAACGACGTGGACGTGGTCGAGCTGCACGACTGCTTCACCGCCAACGAACTCATCACCTACGAAGGCTTGGGCCTCACGCCCGAGGGCACGGCCGAGAAGTTCATCCTGGACGGCGACAACACCTACGGCGGCAAGGTCGTCACCAACCCCTCGGGCGGCCTCTTGTCCAAGGGCCACCCGTTGGGCGCCACGGGCCTGGCGCAGTGCTACGAGCTCACGCACCAGCTGCGCGGCACGGCAGACCAACGCCAGGTGGAAGGCGCGCGCCTCGCGCTGCAGCACAACCTGGGCCTGGGCGGCGCCTGCGTCGTGACCCTGTACGAACGCGTCTGACCATGATCGACAAGAAATACATCGGCCACACCCAGCCGGCCTTCACGGTCGCGGTGGAAGCCTCGCGCCTGCGCTTCTTCGCCAAGGCCACGGGCCAACTCGACCCGGTCTACAGCGACCAGTCGGCCGCGCGCGATGCCGGCCACCCCACGCTGCCCGTGCCGCCCACGTTCCTGTTCTGCCTGGAGATGGAGTCGCCCGACCCGGCTGCGCTGCGCAACCTGCTGGGCCTGGACTACCGCCGGCTGCTGCACGGCGAGCAGCGCTTCGTCTACCACCGCATGGTGTACGCGGGCGACCAGCTCACGTTCGAGCAGCGCATCGAGGACATCTACGACAAGAAAGGCGGGGCGCTGGAGTTCGTCGTGCGTGTGACGCGCGTGACCAACCAGCGCGGCGAGCACGTCGCCGACCTCAAGGGCGTCACCGTGATGCGCAACGGCTGAAGGAGACACGCACATGACCACCATCACCTACGACCAGATCGATGTGGGCGACGCACTGCCCGCCTTCGAGACCGAGCCGATCTCGCGCCTCACGCTGGCGCTGTACTGCGGCGCCTCGGGCGACCACAACCCCATCCACGTGGACACCGACTTCGCCAAGGCCGCCGGCCAGGCCGACGTGTTCGCGCACGGCATGCTGTCCATGGCCTACCTGGGCCGCCTGCTGACCCACTGGGTGCCGCAGACCGCGCTGCGCGAGTACGGCGTGCGCTTCGTCGCCATCACGCAGGTGGGCGCCAAGGTGCGCTGCGAAGGCCGCGTGACCGAGAAGTTCGAGCAGGACGGCGAGCGCCGCGTGCGCGTGGAGCTGTCCACCACCGACCAGAACGGCCAGGCCAAGCTGGCCGGCGACGCCGTGATCGCGCTCGCCTGATCCCTTCCAGAAAGAAACAAGACATGACGCTCAAGCTCCAAGACAAAGTCGCCCTGGTCTCCGGCTCCGGCCGCGGCATCGGCAACTCCATCGCGCTCAAGCTCGCCTCCGAAGGCGCGCGCCTGGTCATCAACGACCTGGACGAAGGTCCGGCCCACGAGACCGTGGCGGCCATCCGCGCGGCCGGCGGCCAGGCCGTGGCCTGCGTGGGCAGCGTGACCGATGCCGACTTCGGCACGCGCTTCGTCGGCACCGCGCTCAAGGAATTCGGCGGCGTGGACATCATCGTCAACAACGCCGGCTACACCTGGGACAACGTGATCCAGAAGATGAGCGACCAGCAGTGGGAAGACATCCTGGCCGTGCACCTGACCGCGCCCTTCCGCATCCTGCGCGCCGCCTCCGACTTCATCCGCGAGGCCGCCAAGAAGGAGGCCGACGCACCGGTGTTCCGCAAGGTCGTCAACATCTCGTCCACCTCGGGCGTGTACGGCAACGCGGGCCAGGCCAACTACGCCGCGGCCAAGGCCGGCATCAACGGCCTGACCAAGGCCATGGCCAAGGAATGGGGCCGCTACAAGGTCAACGTCAACAGCGTGGCCTTCGGCCTGATCCAGACGCGGCTGACGCAGCCGCTCACGGCCGGCGAGGCCAGCGTGGACATCGGCGGCCGCACCATCGCGGTCGGCGTGCAGCCGGACCGCCTGAAGGCGGCTGAAGCCACGATCCCGCTGGGCCGTGGGGGCACTCCCGAAGAGGCCGCCGGCGCCGTGTACATGTTCTGCATCCCCGAGTCGAACTACGTGAGCGGCCAGGTGCTGGTCTGCGGCGGAGGCCGGCCATGAGCTTCGGCGCCGTTGCACGCCCCTGGATGACCGACGAGCTGCAGATGGTGCGCGACACCGCGCGCCGCTTCTTCGAGACCGAGTGCGTGCCCAACCAGAAGAAGTGGCAGGAGCAAGGCCATGTGGACCGCAGCATCTGGCGCCGCGCCGGCGAGCTGGGCCTGCTGTGCGCTGGCGTGCCGGAAGAGTACGGCGGCGGCGGCGGCAGCTTCCTGCACGAGGCCGTGGTCTGCGAGGAGCAGATGCGTGCGCTGGTCAACAGCTTCTCGATCAACGTGCACAGCGGCATCGTGGCCCACTACCTGCTGGCCTACGGCACCGAGGCACAGAAGAAGCGCTGGATCCCCGGCATCGCGCGCGGCGAGACCGTGGCGGCCGTGGCCATGACCGAGCCCGGCGCGGGCACCGACCTGCAGCGCATCACGACCAGCGCCGTCAAGGACGGCCAGGACTACGTGATCAACGGCGCCAAGACCTTCATCACGAATGGCCTGCTCGCCGACATCATCGTCGTGGCCGTGAAGACCGACCCCACGGCGCGCGCCAAGGGCGTCTCGCTGGTTGTCATCGAGACGCAGGACCTGAAGGGCTTTCGCCGTGGTCGCCTGCTCGAGAAGATCGGCCAGCAGGGCCAGGACACGGTCGAGCTGTTCTTCGACGACATGCGCGTGCCGCAGGCCAACCTGCTCGGCGGCGAAGAGGGCAAGGGCTTTGCCCACCTGATGATGCAGCTGCCGCGCGAGCGCCTGCTGCTGGCCATCGGCAACGCCGCCATCATGCAGCGCGCCGTGGACGACACGCTGGCCTACACGCGCGACCGCAAGATCTTCGGCGACACGCTGCTGCACCTGCAGAACACGCGCTTCAAGCTGGCCGAGTGCCAGACCAAGGCGTCGCTCGCGCGCAGCTTCGTCGACGACTGCGTGGCCCGACTGGCCCGCGACGAGCTCGACGTGCCCACCGCCGCCATGGCCAAGTGGTGGATCAGCCAGGCCACCTGCGAGGTGGTGGACGAGTGCCTGCAGCTGCACGGCGGCTACGGCTACATGCAGGAGTTCCCGATCGCCCGCATGTACACCGACGTGCGCGTGGCCCGCATCTACGGCGGTGCCAACGAGGTGATGAAAGAGATCATCGCCCGCGCGATGGAAAACGGCTGAGCCCATGCAGCACACCGAGCCCTGGTTGAAGCACTGGCCGCGCGGCTTCCCGCACGCGCTGGCCGTGCCACAGACCACGCTGTGGGACAACCTGGCGACCAGCGCCGCGCGCTACCCCGCGCGGCCCGCCATCGTCTACTACGACAGCGTGCTGACCTATGCCGAGTACCTGCGGCAGGCCGACGCCCTGGCCGGCCACCTGCAACGCGCCGGCGTGGCCCGGGGCGACCGCGTGCTGCTCATGAGCCAGAACTGCCCGCAGTTCGCCATCGGGTTCTTCGCCGTGCAGCGCTGCGGCGCGGTGGTGGTGCCCGTCAACGCCATGTGCACGGCTGGCGAGGTCGACCACTACCTCGAGGACAGCGGCGCGCGCCACGCCATCGCGGCGCAGGAGTTGCTGCCCGCCATGCAGCCCGCGCTGGCCCGCGGCGCGCTGCGCGAGGTGGTGGTCATCTGCTATGCCGATGCACTGGCGGCGCCGACCGCGCTGAACGTGCCCGAGGTGGTGCGCGCGCCGCGCCTGCCGCTGGCACAGGCGGGTTGCGTGGCCTGGGCCGACGCGTTGGCCGGCTCACCCGCCACGCCCGTGGACAGCCGCTGCGACGACCTGGCGGCGCTGCCCTACACCTCGGGCACCACCGGCCGGCCCAAGGGCTGCATGCACACGCACGCGAGCCTCACCGCGTCGAGCGTCGGTGCCTGCCTGTGGCGTTCGCTGCATGCCGAATCCGTGGTGCTGGGCGTGGCGCCCATGTTCCACCTGCTGGGCATGCAGAACGCCATGCTGATGCCGGTCTGGCAGGGCGCCACCGTGGTCATGCTCGCGCGCTGGGACGCCGCGGCCGCGGCCGCGCTGATCGAGCGCTACCGCGTCTCGGTCTGGGCCTCGCCGCCGGCCATGCTGATCGACTTCTTCGCGCATCCGGAGGCGCACCGCAGGGACCTGTCGAGCCTGGCCATGCTCAACGGCGGCGGCGCGGCCATGCCCGAGGCGGTGTCCAGCATGCTCAAGGAGCGCTTCGGCATCACCTACATCGAGGGCTACGGCCTGACCGAGACGGCCTCGTTCCTGCACTGCAACCCGCAGCAGGCCAGCAAGCGCCAATGCCTGGGCATCCCGACCTTCGGCGTGCATTCGCGCATCGTCGACCCCGAGACGCTGGCCGTGCTGCCCCCCGGCGAGACGGGCGAGCTGGTCAGCCGCGGTGCGCAGGTCATGCAGGGCTACTGGCGCGACGACGCGGCCAACCGCGCGGCGTTCATGGAGATCGACGGCGAGCGCTACTTCCGCACCGGCGACCTGGCTTCGATGGACGCCGACGGCTACTTCTTCATGCGCGACCGCTTGAAACGCATGATCAACGTCAGCGGCTACAAGGTCTGGCCGGCCGAGGTGGAGAGCATGCTCTATGAGCATCCCGCCATCCACGAGGCCTGCATCGTCGCGCGGCCCGACGCCAAGCAGGGCGAGGCGGTCTGCGCCGTGGTGGTGCTGCGGCCCGGCCAGCTGCTGACCGAGGCAGGGTTGATCGCCTGGTGCCGCGAGCGCATGGCGGTGTACAAGGCCCCGCGTGCGGTGGAGTTCCGCGCGGCCCTGCCCAAGTCCAACACCGGCAAGGTGGCCTGGCGCGAGATCCAGGAAGCCTTCGCCCGGGGCTGACGACACCGACACCAAGGAGACAAGACACATGCATGAGACCGAGATCACGCGCCGCCAGGCCCTGGCCTTCACCGCGCTCGCCGTTGCCGGGGTGCCGGCGCTGGCGCAGCAGGACTTTCCGAACAAGCCGCTGCGCATGGTGGTGCCCTACGCGCCCGGCGGCGGCACCGACACCATCGGCCGCCTGCTCGCGACCAAGCTCGGCGAGAACTGGAAGGCCACCGTGGTGGTGGAGAACAAGCCCGGCGCGGGCGGGGTGATCGGCAACGACATGGCGGCCAAGGCACCGGCCGACGGCTACACCATCCTCATGGCCATCACGGTCATGGTGCAGCACCCGGCCATGATGCCCAAGCTGCCCTACGACCTGCTCAAGGACTTCGCCCCGCTGGCCGTGGCCGCGCGCTCGGCCGACCTGCTGCTGGTGCACCGCGACGTGCCGGCCAACACGGTGGAGGAGTTCGTCAGGCTGGCCAAGGCCGATCCGCGCACCTACGCGCTGGGCTCGTACGGCAACGGCACCTCGGGCCACATCCACGCGGCCATGCTGAACAGCCAGGCCGCGCTGGACCTGTCCATCGCCCACTACAAGGGCGCCGGCCCGCTGATGGCCGACCTGCTGGGCGGCCAGATCAAGGCGGCCTTCCTGGACTCCACCACGGCCGCGGCCCAGGTGAACGGCGGGCGCGTGAAGGTGCTGGGCGTGACGGGCGCGCGCCGCTCGCCGCTGGCCCCGAATGCGCCGACCTTCACCGAGCTGGGCTACAAGTCGTTCGAGCCCTACGGCTGGTTCGCGCTGTTCACGCAGGCGGGCACGCCACCGGCGATCACCAGGAAGCTGTCGGACGAATTCATCGCCATCCTGGCCCAGCCCGAGGTGCGCAAGCGCCTGGAGGAGCTGGGCCTGCTGCCGGGCGGCGAGCCGGTGGCCGAGTTCGCCAAGGAGATGCGCCGCGACCTCGACATCTGGGGCAAGGTCATCCGCGAAGCCAACATCAAGATCGACCAATGAGCACTGAATTTTTCAACTTCAAGGGCCACCACGTGTTCGTGGCTGGCGGCTCCTCCGGCATCAACCTGGCGATTGCCGACGCCTTCGCACAGGCCGGCGCCAGGGTGGCCATCGCCAGCCGTTCGGCCGAGCGCATCGCGGGTGCCGTGGCGCAGTTGCGCGCCCACGGTGGCGAGGCCGAGGGCTACAGCGCCGACGTGCGCGATGCCGAAGCCATCGAGGCGGCGCTGCGCGCCGCACATGAGCGCTTCGGCCCCATCGATGTGCTGGTCTCCGGCGCGGCCGGCAACTTCGTCGCGCCGGCGCTGGGCATGTCGTCCAAGGGTTTCAAGACCGTGGTCGACATCGACCTGATCGGCGGCTTCAACGTGGTGCGCGCGGCGCATGCGTACCTGCGCAAGCCGGGTGCCTCGGTGCTCAACATCTCGGCGCCGCAGGCCGCCAATCCCACCAGGCTGCAGGCCCACGTCTGCGCGGCCAAGGCCGGGCTGGACATGATGGTGCGCGTGCTGGCGATGGAGTGGGGCGCCGACGGCATCCGTGTCAACTCGCTGGTGCCCGGCCCGATCGCCGGCACGGAGGGCATGCGCCGGCTGGCGCCCGATGCCGCGGCCGAGAAGCGCGTGACCGACTCCGTGCCGCTGGGCCGCATGGGCAGCACGCAGGAGATCGCCAACATGGCCATGGTGCTGGCCTCGCCGCTGGCCAGCTACGTGACCGGCGCCATCCTCAATGTGGACGGCGGCAGCTCGCTGCCCGGTGGCCGCGACCTGGGCGCCACGCCGCAATGACAAGGACCTATCGATGAGCAAGATCCGCTTCGAACAACAGGGCGCCACCGCCATCCTGACGCTGGACGACGCACCCGTGCGCAACGCGCTGTCGCCCGCCATGCGCGTGGAGGTCGCAGAGGTGGTGGAGCGCGTGCGCACCGACGCCGCCATCCGCGCCCTCGTGATCGCTGGCGCCAATGGCCATTTCTGCTCGGGCGGCGACCTGCGCAACATCGCCAACGCGGGCCTGGACAACGCCGGCTGGCGCGACCGCCTGCACCTGCTGCACAGCTGGCTGGCCAAGCTGCTGAGCCTGGACAAGCCCGTCATCTGCGCCGTCGACGGCGCGGCCTACGGCGCCGGCTTCGGCCTGGCGCTGGCGGGCGACTTCCTGATCGCCACGCCCCGCGCGCGCATGAGCGTGTCCTTCCTCAAGGTCGGGCTGGTGCCCGACTGCGGCATCTTCTACACGCTGCCGCGCGTCGTCGGTCCGCAGCGTGCGCGCGAGCTCATGCTGTCGGCGCGCGAGGTCGGCGCCGAGGAGGCCTTGCGCCTGGGCCTGGCGATGGAGGTGGTCGAGGCCGACCAGCTGCTGCCGCGCGCCTTGGCGCTGGCCAAGAGCTTCGAGGGCGCCTCGCCCATGGCCGTGAGCCTGATCAAGCGCGCCTGCGCGTCCACCGGCGATCTGGTCGGCCAGCTGAGTCTGGAGGCCGATGCCCAGGCCCTGGCGATGGGCTCGCCCGAGCACAAGACGGCCATCCAGGACTTCCTGCACAAGCGCCCGCCCCGGTTCTCCTGGCCCGCGTAGCGCGCCCGCCGCCATTCGGCGTATGGGGCGTGCCGCGCCGGCGGGGCGACAATGCGCCGCTTTGCCGTGGGGCGGTGCGCATGGTGCGCCCGTCGTCATGCGGGCGTCCGGGTGCCGATCCATGTGCAGGTCTCTGGGGTGGCTGTGGTTGGTCTGTCTGTGGCTCTGGGCTGGCCCGGCGCCCGCCGTGGTCTTGCAGGTCACGCCCGGACAGGGCCAGCTGTTGCTGCACGATGCCGCCTCGGTGCTCGAAGACCCCACGGGCCGGCTGACGCTGGACGCGGTGCGCGGCCAGCGGTTCGCGCCGCCTGCGGGCGGGCTGTCCAGCTTCGGCTTCACGGCATCAAGCTACTGGTTCCGCTTCACGCTCGACAACCCCGGCACCGCCACGCTGCCGCGGCTGCTGGTGCTGCGCACCAACTGGCTGGACACGGTGGACCTCTACGTGCCCGGCGCAGACGGGCAGGTCGTGCACCGCCGCTTCGGCGACACGCTGCCGTTCCAGGAGCGCGAATACGCCACGCCGCAGTTCCTGGTCGACCTGCCGGTCCCACCGGGCCAGCAGACCTACTACCTGCGCATCACCAGCACCCAGGCCTTCATGGCGCCCATGGAGCTCTGGGAGCCCCAGGCCTTCCACGACAGCGACCGGCTGTGGTCGGCCTACTACGGCATGTTCTACGGCATCCTGGCCGTGATGGTGCTCTACAACGCCTTCATCTGGACGTCCACGCGCGACCGCAACTACCTGGCGTACTGCGCCTACCTGCTGTCGTTCTTTCTCATGAACGCCGCCTACAACGGCTTCGCCTACCAGTACTTCTGGCCCCAGTCGCCGCGCTGGAGCAACTGGGCGCACACGCCCTTCATCTTCGCGTTCCAGGTGGTGGCGCTGTGGTTCACGATGCACTTCCTGGAGTCGCGCACGCGCACGCCGCGCGTGCACCGGCTGATGCAGCTGTACCTCGGGTTGACGCTGGCGGCCTGGGTGGCCGTGACGCTGGCTGGCGACCCCGTGGCCTACAACGCGGCGCCGGTGTATTGCATCTTCCTCGGCACGCCGCTGATCCTGGCGGCCGGCCTGCGCGCCTGGTGGCGCGGCTACCGGGCGGCGCGCTTCTTCGTGCTGGCCACCATGGCCAGCCTCACGGGTGCCTTCGTCACCGCGCTCACGGTGAGCGGCCTGCTGCCCTATACCTTCGCGCGCTTCCACGCGGCCGAGTTCGGCATCCTGGTCGACGTGGTGCTGCTGTCGCTGGCGCTGGCCGACCGCATCAACCTGATGCACCAGGAGCGCCGGGCGGCGCAGGCGCAGGCCACGCGCCAGCGCCTGCAGGCCTCGTTCCTGCTGGAGAAGGCCAACATCCGGCTCGAACACCAGGTGCAGGAACGCACGGCCGAACTGGCACGCGCGCGCGACGAGGCCGAGCAGCTGGCGCGGCTGGACGTGCTGACCGGCGTGGCCAACCGGCGTTCGTTCCAGGAGGTGGCCGAGCGCGAGTTCCTGCGCGCGCGGCGCTACAGCCATGCGCTGGCGGTGCTGGTGTTCGACATCGACCTGTTCAAGCAGGTCAACGACACCCATGGCCATGCAGCGGGCGACATGGTGATCTGCGCCGTGGCGGGCATCGTGCGCGGCGCGGTGCGCGAGGTGGACTTCGTGGCGCGCATCGGTGGCGAGGAGTTCGCCGTGCTGCTGCCCGAGGTGCAGCTGGCGGACGCGCAGCGGACCGCCGAGCGCCTGCGCGAGCTGGTCGCCGACTGGCGCGGCGCATTCGACGGCCGGGTGTTGCGCTGCACGGCCAGCTTCGGCGTCAGCATCGTCGAGCAGGACGACCCCGGCTTCGACACCGTGCTGCAGCGGGCCGACCAGGCCATGTACGCTGCCAAGCAGGCCGGGCGCGACCAGGTGAGCGTGTACGGCGCCCTGTCCTGAGCGCGAGCGCTCAGCCCGGGATCGTGCCGGGCAGCAGGATGCTGCGGTCCACCTTCTGGATGTCGGTGTGGCCGCAGAAGGCCATGGTCACGTCCAGTTCCTTGTGCAGGATCTGCAAGGCCTTGGTCACGCCGGCCTCGCCCATGGCGCCCAGGCCGTAGGCCATGGCGCGGCCGATCATCGTGCCGCGCGCGCCCAGGGCCCAGGCCTTGAGCACGTCCTGCCCGCCGCGGATGCCGCCGTCCATCCACACTTCGGTCTTGCTGCCCACCGCATCGACGATGGGCGGCAGCGCCTCGATGCTGCTGGGCGCGCCGTCGAGCTGGCGGCCGCCGTGGTTGCTGACCACGATGGCGTCGGCACCGGCGTCCACGGCCAGCTGCGCGTCCTCGGCCACCATGATGCCCTTCAGGATCAGCTTGCCGCCCCACTGCTTCTTGACCCATTCGATGTCGGCCCACGACAGGCGCGGGTCGAACTGCTCGTTGGTCCAGGCCGACAGGGAACGCATGTCGCTGACGCCCTTCACGTGGCCCACCAGGTTGCGGAAGGTGCGGCGCTGCGTGCCCAGCATGCCCAGGCACCAGCGCGGCTTGGTCGCCAGGTTGACGATGTTGCGCAGCGTGGGCCGCGGCGGCGCCGTGAGGCCGTTCTTCAAGTCCTTGTGGCGCTGGCCGATCACCTGCAGGTCGAGCGTGAGGACCAGCGCGCTGCACCTGGCGGCCTTGGTGCGCTCGATCATGCGGGCCATGGCGTCGCGGTCGCGCATCATGTAGAGCTGGAACCAGAACGGCGCGGTGGTGTTCTCGGCGATGTCCTCGATGGAGCAGATGCTCATGGTCGACAGTGTGAACGGGATGCCGAACTTCTCGGCCGCGCGTGCGGCGTGGATCTCGCCGTCGGCATGCTGCATGCCCGTCAGGCCCACCGGCGCGATGGCCACCGGCATCCTGGCGGCCTGGCCGACCATGGTCGTGGCCGTGCTGCGGTTCTCCATGTTCACGGCCACGCGCTGGCGCAGCTTGATCTTGTGGAAATCGGCCTCGTTGGCGCGGTAGGTGCCCTCGGTCCACGAACCGGAATCGGCGTAGTCGTAGAACATGCGCGGCACGCGCTTCTCGGCCAGGACCCGCAGGTCCTCGATGGTGGTGATGACGGTCATGGTGCGATTGTCGTGTTCACTTCACCACCATCAGGGTGAACGGCCAGACGTAGGCCTGCATGGTCACGTACAGGCCCACCAGGCAGGCCAGCGCGATCGAGTGGAAGAACACGTAGCGCAGGATCTCGCCTTCCTTGTTGAACCAGCGCGTCGCGGTGGAGGCCACCACGATGGACTGCGCGTCGATCATCTTGCCCATCACACCGCCCGAGCTGTTGGCCGCACCCATAAGGTTGGCCGACAGGCCCAACTGCTCGGCCGCCACCTTCTGCATGCCGCCGAACAGCACGTTCGAGGCCGTGTCCGAACCCGTCAGCGCCACGCCGATCCAGCCCATCAGCGTGCCGAAGAAGGGGTACAGCACGCCCGTGTTGGCGAAGGCCAGGCCCAGCGTGGTGTCGGTGCCCGAGAAGCGCGTGAGCGTGCCCAGCGCCAGCATCAGCACGATGGTCAGCAGCGAGTACTTCACCAGCCAGACCGTCTTGAAGAAGGTGCGCACGATGGCGACCGGGTTGTACTTCATGATGGCGGCGCTGACGAGTGCCGCCAGCAGGATGCCGGTGCCGGTGGCCGACAGCAGGTTCAGCGTGTAGACGGCGGCCTCGGGGTGCGGCGTGGGCACCACCGGCGGCACCTTCATGATCAGGTTGTGCAGGCCCTCGATGGGGAACTTGGGCGCGAAGATGCCGTTGAGCCAGGCCTTCACGGACGGCAGGCCCCAGATGAACACGAACACCGACAGGATGGCCCAGGGCGTCCAGGCGGCGATGAGCGCCTCCCGGGAGTGGCGCACGATGGGCTGCGGTGGCTTGGCCTCGGCGGCACTGACGTCCTTGCCGCGCAGCGCGGGCGAGGTCCAGACCTTCTTCGGCTGCCACACGCGCAGGAAGGCCACCAGGCAGACCATGGAGATGATGGCGGCGATGATGTCCACCAGTTCCGGGCCCATGAAGTTGGACACCAGGTACTGCGGGATCGCGAACGACAGGCCGGTGACCAGGATCGCGGGCCAGATCTCCACCATGCCCTTGCGGCCGGCGAAGGCCCAGACCAGCCAGAACGGCACCAGCAGCGAGAAGAACGGCAGCTGGCGGCCGATCATGGCCGTGACCTGGTGCAGGTCGTAGCCGTGCACCTGGGCCAGCGTGATGACGGGCGTGCCCAGCGCGCCGAAGGCCACGGGCGCGGTGTTCGCGATCAGCGACAGGCCGGAGGCCGCCAGCGGCGAGAAGCCCAGGCCGATCAGGATCGCGGCCGTCACCGCCACCGGCGTGCCGAAACCGGCCGCGCCCTCGAAGAACGCGCCGAAGCAGAACGCGATCAGCAGCAGCTGGATGCGCCGGTCCTCGGTGATGCCCGACAGCGAATCCTGCAGTACCTTGAAGCTGCCGTTCTGCTCGGTCAACTGGTGCAGGAAGATGATGTTCAGCACGATCCAGCCGATGGGCAACAGGCCCGTGAAGCCGCCCAGCATGGCGGCGCGGCCGGCCATGTCGATCGGCATGCCGTAGGCGAACACGGCCACGACGATGGCCGCCACGAGGCCCATGCCGGCGGCGACGTGGGCCTTGATGTGGAAGAAGCCGAGGGCGCCGAGCATCACGACCACCGGAATCGCCGCCAGCGCGGTCGAGATGATCATGTTGCCGAAGGGGTCGTAGATCTGCTGCCAGGTCATGGCGGGTCTCCTGCTGGTTTTGAAGAAAGTGTGGTGCAGAGGATGTGCGGCGCCGTCTGCCAGGGCGCACGGTGCACGGCGCGGCGGACTGTAGGGCCCGCGGCCGTGCCGGGGCGTGAAATGCCGCCAGCATGCATGTGAAGGTTTTTCACGGGGGCGGGCGGCATGTTGTCAGTGCTGTGTCAGCCGGCTGGTGGCGCTGCCGTCGCGCTGCGCGATGCATGGCCGAAAAAAATGGATGCAGCCCGCCGCACAGGCCGGGATCATGGACCAGCGCACGGGCTGGAGCAACCCCGGCGACGACAACAGGAGACACCATGGACCGCAGACAACTGCTGGCCGCCACCCTGGCGCTGGCGGCCGCCGCGCCGGCACGTGCGCAGGCCTTCCCGAACAAGCCGATCCGCCTCATCGTGCCGTTCCCGCCGGGCGGGGGCACCGATTTCATCGCGCGCACCGTGTCCATGCGGCTGGCCGAATCCACGGGCTGGACCGTGGTGGCCGACAACAAGGCTGGCGCCGGCGGCACCATCGGCGTGGCCGAGGCGGCCAAGGCCGAGGCCAGCGGCCACACGCTGGTGCTGGGCCAGCTCGACAACCTGGGCGTGGCGCCGCTGCTCTACAAGAGCCTGCCGTACCAGCCGCAGCGCGACCTGCAGCCCGTCATCAACGTCGCCGACTTCCCGATCATCCTGCTGACCTCCACGGCCTCGCCCTACAGGACGCTGGCCGACGTGGTGGCCGCCGCGCGCGAGCCGGGCCGCATCACCTTCGCCTCGGCCGGCAACGGCACGGTCTCGCACCTGGTGGGCGAGCTGTTCCAGCTGCGCGCGGGCGCGAAGATGCAGCACATCCCGTACAAGGGCTCGGCGCCGGCGCTCGTGGACGTGGTCAGCGGCCAGGTGACGGTGCTGTCGTCGTCCATCCCCTCGGCGCTGTCGCAGGTGCAGGCCGGCAAGCTGCGGCCGCTGGCCGTGAGTTCGGCGCGGCGCAGTCCCATCCTGCCGGACGTGCCGACGATCGCCGAGAGCGGCGTGAAGGACTTCGATGTCAACGTCTGGTACGCGGTGTTCGCGCCGGCCGGCGTGCCCGCGCCCGTGGTCGCGCAGCTCAACGCCGCGCTGCACAAGATGCTGCAGATGCCCGAGCTGCGCACCGCCATCGAGGCCCAGGGCGGCGAGGTGCGGCCCGGCACGCCGCAGGCGTTGGGCGAGCGCCTGGCCGCCGACATCGCGCAGTGGCGCGAGGTGATCGCGGCGGCGAAGATTCAGCTCGAATAGTCAGCCGACTGCGGCGGCCTGGGCTTCCGCGGCGTAGCGCCGCAGCCGCGGGCCGGCGCGCATGACCTGGCCCGGCAGGGTGCGGCCGAGCACGCGCTCGAGTTCGCGCGCGGCCTCGCACAGCGCGTCCAGGTCGATGCCGGTCTGCACGCCCAGCTGCTCCATCAGGTGCACCGTGTCCTCGGTGCAGACGTTGCCGGTGGCGCCGGGCGCGAACGGGCAGCCTCCCGTGCCGCCCAGCGCCGATTCGTAGCGCGTGACGCCCAGCGCCAGCCCTTCCATGACATTGGCCAGGCCCAGGCCGCGCGTGTTGTGGAAGTGCAGCGCCACCGGCAACTGCGGCACGCGCTCGGCCAGGCGCTGCACCGTGCGGCGCACCAGCGGCGGCGTGGCCATGCCCGTGGTGTCGCCCAGCGTGAGGCCGGCGAAGCCGAGTTCGGCGAACTGCCGCGCGATGGCCTCGATCTGGTCGAGCGCCACATCGCCCTCGAACGGGCAGCCGAACGCGCAGGCGATGGCGCCGTGCAGCCGCATGGGCGCGCCGCGCGCCGCGTCGGCGATCTCGCGCATGTCCTGCAGCGAGTCGGCGATGCTGCGGTTCAGGTTCTTGCGGTTGTGGGTCTCGGAGGCCGAGAGGAAGACGACGGCCTCGTCGGCATCGGCGGCCAGCGCGCGCTCCACGCCCTTGCGGTTGGGGGCCAGCACGGACAGCTGCACGCCCGGGCGGCGGCGCACGGTGGCCAGCAGTTCGGCCGCATCGCGCAATTGCGGCACGGCGCGCGGCGAGACGAAGGAGGTGGCCTCGAAGTGGCGAACGCCGGCGTCCATGAGCCGCTCCAGCAGCGCGACCTTGGTGGCGGTAGGGACGAACTCGGCCTCGGACTGCAGGCCGTCGCGCAGGCCGACTTCGGTGATACGGACCTGCGCGGGGTAGGGCGGTGGGGTGTGCATGGGTCTCCTCTGCCAGGGTGTGCCGGGCAGCATAGCGGCGCGCACGGGCACAGGCTTGGCCGATGGGCAAGGGGGCATCGCCAAATGCGATGCGTGGGCCGCGCGCATGCCGCAACATCGCGCCTGCTTCAGATCCAGGAGGTTTTCATGCAGCTGAGCGGCATCCGCGTCATCGACCTGACGCGCATCCTCTCCGGCCCGTTCTGCACCATGCTGCTGGCCGACATGGGCGCCGACGTCGTCAAGATCGAGACGCCCGAGGGCGACCCGGTGCGCGCCCAGGGCGAGATCGTCGACGGCCTGAGCTGGTACTTCGCCTCGTTCAACCGCAACAAGCGCTCGGTGCAGCTCGACCTCAAATCCGAGGCCGGCATGGCGGCGCTGCGCCGGCTGATCGCGGGGGCCGACGTGGTGGTCGACAACTTCCGCCCCGGCGTGATGGAACGCATGGGCCTGGGCTGGGACCAGCTGCGCGCGCTGGCCCCGGGCGTCGTGCACACCAGCGTGAGCGGCTTCGGCCAGTCCGGCCCCTACGTGGACCGGCCGGCCTTCGACTTCATCGCCCAGGCCATGAGCGGCTTCATGAGCATGAACGGCACGCCGCACACCGGCCCCATGCGCAGCACGCTGCCCATCAGCGACCTGATCGCGGGCTGCTATGCCGCGCTGGGCACGGCCGCCGCGCTGGTGCGGCGGGCGCGCACCGGCCAGGGCGAGCGCGTGGGTGCCTCGCTGGTGGACGGGCTGATCAGCTTCGGCGCCTTCGCCAGCGCCGATTTCCTGGCCAGCGGCCGGCTGCCCGTGCCCACCGGCAACGACCACCTGCTGGTGGCGCCCTACGGCTTGTTCACGGCCAGCGACGGCGAGATCGCGGTGGCGCCGTCCAACGATGCCGTCTACCACAAGCTGCTGCAGGCGCTCGGCATCACGCACCTGCGCGAGGACCCGCGCTTTGCCACCAACGCGCTGCGCCTGCGCCACCGCGCCGAGATCAACGCGCGCGTGAACGCGGCCCTGCTGGCCCACGACAAGGCGCACTGGATCGCCACGCTGAACGCCGCCGGCGTGCCCTGCGGCACGGTCATGAACCTGGCCGAGGTCTACAGCGACCCGCAGGTGCTGTCGCAGCAGATGGTGCTGGAGGTGGAGCACCCCGGCCACGGCCCGGTGCGCATGAACGGCTTTCCGGTGAAGTTCTCCGAGGCGCCATGCGCCGTGCGGCTCCCGGCGCCGGACCCGGGTGCGCACACCGCCGAGGTGCTGCGCGAGGCCGGGTTCAGCGCGGCCGAGATCGCCGCGGTGTCAGCCTAGGGCGGCTGCCTGCAGGTGGGCCAGCAGCAGCCGGCCCGCGCCGTGCAGCCCGTCGCCCGAACGCACGCACAGCTTGAGTTCGCGCCGGGCCCAGTCGTCGGACAGGGCGATGGTGGCCAAGCCATCGCCCGCGTACAGCGCCAGCGCATCGCCCGGCATCACGCCCACGCCGAAGCCGGCCTTGACCATGGCGATCATCGCGTCGTACGAGGTCACCTGGAAACGCATGCGCAGCGGCAGGTTCGCGGCCGTGGCCGCGCGCATCAGCATCTCGTTGCCGGCGCTGCCGCGGTGCATGCCGACCTGGTCGTATTCCAGCGTGTCGGCATAGGCCAGGGTCTTGTGGCCGGCCAGCGGGTGCGCGGCCGGCACCACCAGCACCATGCGGTCGCGCCGGTAGGGGAACACCGTGAGGCCCTGCAGGTCCAGCGCGCTCGTGAAGATGCCGATGTCGGCCGCGTTGTCCAGCACCAGGCGCGTGACGACCGAGCTCACGCGCTCCTCCAGGTCGATCTGCACGCGCGGGTGCTGGCGCGCGAAGCGGGCCAGGTCGTTCGGCAGGAACTGCGTGATCGACGACAGGTTGGCCGCCAGCCGCACATGGCCGGCCGCGCCGCTGGCCTGGTCGAGGATTGCGTCGGCCAGGCCTTCGGCGTTGTGCAGCAAGGTGCGCGCACCGCGCGCCAGGCCGCGG
Organism: Pseudorhodoferax sp. Leaf274; assembly: GCF_001422445.1. GTDB lineage: Bacteria > Pseudomonadota > Gammaproteobacteria > Burkholderiales > Burkholderiaceae_C > Pseudorhodoferax. The sequence continues at coordinate 57,112 of NZ_LMNA01000004.1, read as the reverse complement.
CCGGCCTCGGTCGGCTCGACACCGCGCGCGCGGCGGATCAACAGCGGCGTGCCGACCTGGCGCTCCAGTTCGGAGATGCGCTTGCTGAGCGCGGACGTGGCGATGTGCTCGCGCGCGGCGGCCGCGGCGATGCTGCCCTCCTCGACGACGGCGACGAACAGTTGCAGCGAATAGAGGTTCAGGCGCACCGGTGCTGGGCCTTCAGGGCGTGGGGAGGCGGAATGATAGGAGCGTGGCGGCGGCACAATGCGGGCCTTTTGCAGACCCGCCCCACACCCTTGCCCGAAGCCGCCCCGCCGTCCCAGCAGATTGCCGCCGAACTGGTGGCCGTGCTCGTCGCCGTGACGGAGGGGCAGGCGCGCATCCTGACCACGCACGGCGGCCAGGCGCTGCCCAGCGGGCCGTTCGAGCAGACGCACCGCTCGCTGCAGGCCGGCATGCGCGCCTGGATCGAGCGGCAGACGCACCACCCCATCGGCTACATCGAGCAGCTCTACACCTTCGCCGACCGCGACCGTGCGCGCGGCCAGGCCAGCCGCGCGATCTCGGTCAGCTACCTGGGGCTCACGCGCGAAGCGCCGGCCATGGACGAGGCCAGCGGCTGGCGCGACTGGTACCGCTACTTCCCGTGGGAAGACCGGCGCTCGGACGCGGCCGACGCGCTGCTGGCCGGGCAGATCGTGCCGGCCCTGTCGGCCTGGCGCGACGCCGCACCCGACGACGCCGGGCGGCAGCAGCGCCGCGTGCGCATGGACACGGCCTTCGGCCTGGGCGGCTCGGCCTGGAACGAGGACTTCGTGCTGCAGCGCTACGAGCTGCTGTACGAGGCGCGCCTCGTGCCCGAGGCGCTGGGCCGTGGCCGCGCCGGCGCAGCCCCGCTGCCCACCGGCCAGCCGATGCGCCAGGACTTCCGCCGCATCCTGGCCACGGGCATCGCGCGGCTGCGCGCCAAGATCAAGTACCGGCCCGTGGTGTTCGAGCTCATGCCCGACGCGTTCACGCTGCTGCAGCTGCAGCAGGCCGTGGAGGTGCTGGCCGGCCACGCGCTGCACAAGCAGAACTTCCGCCGCCTGGTGGAGCAGCAGGCGCTGGTCGAGGAGACCGGCGCGCTGGCCCAGGGCGGCTCGGGCCGGCCGGCCATGCTGTTCCGCTTCCGCGACGACGTGCTGCTGGAGCGCGCGATCTCGGGTAGCAAGCTCCCCCTCTCGCGCTGATTGCTCCTGTGTGACGCCTGGGTTACACCTTGGCGCTGGCTTTATGCTCAAGTTGAGTGTAAAAACAGGGCTTACGCCTTTTTTTGCGCCACTAATACTCAGACTGAGCAATACCATGGAGAAGTCTTCCACCACCCGCCAGGCCGCGGCGCCCCTGCCGCTGCCTCCGTTGCCCCAGGTGATGCTGGAGCCGCTCGTGCGCGCCGCACTGCTGGAAGACCTGGGCCGCGCCGGCGATATCACGAGCAACGCCGTGGTGCCGCAGGAGGCGCGCAGCCGCCTGACGCTGGTGGCGCGCCAGGCCGGCGTGCTGGCCGGGCTGGACCTCGCGCGGCTGGCCTTCACGCTGTGCAATCCGGCCATCGCCTGGCAGCCGCTGCTGGCCGACGGCGCGCGGCTGGCGCCGGGCAGCGCGATCGCGCAGATCGAGGGGTCGGCGCGCGCCATCCTCACGGCCGAACGCACGGCGCTCAACTTCCTCGGCCACCTGTCGGGCGTGGCCAGCGCCACCGCGCGCATCGCCGATGCGATTGCGCACACGCCCGCGCGCGTCACCTGCACACGCAAGACGCTGCCGGGCCTGCGCGCGCTGCAGAAGTACGCGGTGCGCGTGGGTGGCGGCAGCAACCACCGTTTCGGGCTCGACGATGCCGTGCTGATCAAGGACAACCACATCGCCATCGCGGGCAGCCTGCGCATTGCGGTGGAGCGGGCGCGCGCGGCCATCGGCCACATGGTGCAGATCGAGCTGGAGGTCGACACGCTGGCGCAGCTGCGCGAGGCGCTGGACCTGCAGGTGCCGATCGTGCTGCTGGACAACATGGACCTGCCCACGCTGCGCGAGGCCGTGCGCCTGACGGCCGGCCGCGCCGTGCTGGAGGCCTCGGGCCGCGTGACGGTGGAGACGGCGCCCGGCATCGCCGAGACCGGCGTGGACCAGATCGCGGTCGGCTGGATCACGCACAGCGCGGCCGTGCTCGACATCGGCTTGGATGCCTGACCATGTTGCGCAGACTGTTCCTGCATGCCGCGCTGGCGGTGGTCGGCGTGGGCGCGGCCCACGCCGGCCCGGCCGACTACCCGAGCCGACCCATCACCATCGTCGTGACCTTCGCGCCCGGCGGCGGCACCGACCTGCTGGCGCGCAAGCTTGCGCCCGTGCTGCAGCAGGCGCTGGGCCAGCCCGTGGTGGTGGAGAACCGCCCCGGCGCCAGCGGCAACATCGGCGCCAGCCATGTGGCCAAGGCCGCGCCAGATGGGCACACGCTGCTGATGGTCAACAGCTCGTTCGCGATCAACCCGGGCGTCTACGGCCCGCTGGACTTCTCGCCGTCGCGCGACTTCGCGGCCGTGTTCAACGTGGGCTTCGTGCCTTCGGTGCTCGTGGTGCCGCCGGCCTCACCGCTGCGCAACCTCGGCGACCTGCTGCAGTCCGCCAGGCCGCCGGCAGCGCCCGCGCTGTTCGCCTCCTGCGGCGCCGGCACGCCGCAGCACCTGGCCGGCGAGATGCTGCAGCTGGCCGCGCCCGTGCGCATGGCCCAGGTGCCGTACAAGGGCTGCGGCCCGGCGCTGGCCGATGTGATGTCCGGCCAGGTCGGCCTGGGCATCGTGACGGCCAGCAGCGCCGCGCCGCTGCTGGCGGCCGGCAAGCTGCGCGCGCTGGCCGTGACATCGCCGCAGCGCACGGCGCAACTGCCCGGCGTGCCCACGGTGGCCGAGCAGGGCCTGGCCGGCTTCGAGCTCGACCAGTGGCATGGCCTGCTGGCGCCGGCCGGCACACCCGCGGCGGTGGTGCAGCGGCTCAACCAGGTGCTGGTGCAAGGCCTGGCCGACCCCGAGCTGCATGCCCAGCTGCGCAGGCTGGGCTACACGCTCACGCAGGGCGAGCAGGGCACGCCGCAGGCCTTCGGCGCGCTGGTGGCGCGCGACCTGCGGCGCTTCGGCACCGTCACGGCACAGCTGGGCTTGCGGCTGGACTGAGGTCGACCCGCGCCAGCCGGCGACAATCCGCGCCCCGCCACCGCCGCCCGCGCGCAGATGACCCTCACCGAACTCCGCCAACGCCTGCGCGCGCTGGGCGCGCTGCCGCTGCACGAGGGCAGGGTGCTGCGCCAATGGGCCCAAGGCCGCCCGCTGATCGATGGCGCACGGCGCTGGCACGACGACTTCTTTCCGCAGCGTGTGCGCGCAGACCTGCCACAGTTGACGCGCGACCTGGCCGCGCTGGCCACGCTGCAGTCGCAGCACCCGGCCGAAGACGGCTCGGCCCGCCTGCTGGTCGGCCTGCAGGACGGCCAGTCCATCGAAAGCGTGCTGCTGCCGCGCGACGGCCTGTGCGTGTCTTCGCAGGTGGGCTGCGCGGTGGGCTGCCAGTTCTGCATGACTGGGCGCGAAGGCCTGGTGCGCCAGGTCAGCAGCGCGGAAATCATCGCCCAGGTCGCGCTGGCGCGCGCGCTGCGGCCGGTGAAGAAGGTGGTCTTCATGGGCATGGGCGAGCCGGCGCACAACCTCGACCAGGTGATGGAGGCCATCGAGGTGCTGGGCCTGCACGGCAACATCGGGCACAAGAACCTGGTGTTTTCCACCGTGGGCGACCCGCGGGTGTTCGAGCGGCTGCCGCAGGGCCCGGTGAAGCCGGCGCTGGCCCTGTCGCTGCACACCAGCAAGCGTGCGCTGCGCGAGCGATTGCTGCCGCGCGCGCCCAAGCTCGCGCCCGAAGAACTCGTCGCCGCGGGCGAACGCTATGCGCGGGCCACCGGTTACCCGATCCAGTACCAGTGGACGCTGCTGGACGGCGTGAACGACGGCGAGGACGAGATCGACGGCATCGTTCGCCTGCTCAAGGGCAAGTACGCGCTGCTGAACATGATCCCGTACAACACCATCCCGGGCCTCGCGTTCCGGCGGCCGGACTGGGACAAGGCCAAGGCCATCGCCCGCACGCTGCACCAGCGCGGCGTGCTGACCAAGCTGCGCGACTCGGCCGGCCAAGACATCGATGGCGGCTGCGGCCAACTGCGTGCGCGGGCCGAGAAGCCGGTGCGGCTCGTGCCGCGGGGGGCGGCCGGCTGACGGGGCGGTAGACGCGGAAGACGCGCTCAGCCGGCTGTCACCGCGCACCCCACCTTGCGGCCCGCCTCGACGATCTCCGCCCAGGTCTGGTCGTCCACGACGATGCCCGCCGCCGCGCGTGCCTTGCGGTAGGCACGCTCGGGCTCGCCGGCCACCAGCACCTTCTCGTAGCCTTCGCCGGCTGGCCCTTGGCGCAGCCAGTCCACGAAGGCATGGGCCTCCTGCTCGAAGCTCTGCTGTGTGCCCAGCTTGGCCGGATCGATCAGCACCGTCAGCATGCCGTTCAGCACCGTGCGCGCCTGATCCGCGGGCCGGTGCCAGGTGCCGCCGCCGCTGAGCGCGCCGCCCAGCAGCTCGCAGGCGACCGCCATGCCGTAGCCCTTGTGCTCGCCGAAGGTCATCAGTGCGCCGAACAGCCCGTTGCTCTGCGGCACCACGACCACGCCGGGGTCGGTGGTCGGGCGGCCGTGCTCGTCGATCAAGGTGCCCGGCGGCACACGCTCGCCCTTGTTGTGCGCCACGCGCATCTTGCCCTGGGCCTGGCGGCTGGTGGCGAAGTCGAGGATGAAGGGCTCCTGGCCCTGCAGCGGCACGCCGATGCAGCAGGGGTTGGTGCCGAAGCGCCCGTCGCCACCACCGAAGGGCGCGACCACGGGGCGCGACAGCACGTTCACGAAATGCAGCGACACCAGGCCCTGCGCCACCGCCATCTCGGCGAAGTGGCCGATGCGGCCCAGGTGGTGGCTGTTGCCCACCGTCATGATGCAGCTGCCGTGCTGCTGCGCACGCGCAATGCCCAACTGCATGGCCTGCTCGCCGACCACCTGGCCGTAGCCGCGCTGGCCGTCCAGCGCGAGCATGGTGCCGATGTCCACGGTGGCCTTCGCGCCGGTGTTCGGCTTCAAGCCGCCTTCGAGCACGGCGTCCACATAGCGCGGCACCATGCCCACGCCGTGCGAGTCGTGGCCGGAGAGGTTGGCCATGACCAGGTTGGCCGCGACCGTCTGCGCCTCGGCATCGCTGCTGCCAGCTGCGGCGATGATCTGCGCGACCTGGGCCGTCAGCTGTTCGGAAGAAATGGTTTTGCTCATGAGGGTTCCGAGGATATGCGGCCGCCGCCGGGCCGCCCCAAGGCGGCCGCGCCTCCCCCTCGGGGGGAGTTGCACGGCCGAAGGGAGTGAAAAGCCGGGGGGCTCACAGTTCACATGACCGCGCCGACCTGCCAGGGCACGAACTCGCTCTGCCCATAGCCGTGCTGCTCGCTCTTGCTCTGCTGGCCGGAGGCCGTGGCCAGCACGAGTTCGAAGATGCGCTGCCCCATCTCCTGGATGCTGGCCTTGCCGTCGACGATCTCGCCGCAGTTGATGTCCATGTCCTCCTCCTGGCGCTGCCACAGCACGCTGTTGGTGGCCAGCTTCAGCGAGGGCGAGGGCGCGCAGCCATAGGCCGAGCCGCGGCCCGTGGTGAAGCAGATCATGTTGGCGCCGCCGGCGACCTGGCCGGTCGCGCTGACGGGGTCGTAGCCCGGCGTGTCCATGTAGACGAAGCCGTGCGCCGTGACCGGCTCGGCGTATTCGTAGACGGCCTCCAGGTTGCTGGTGCCGCCCTTGGCCACGGCGCCGAGCGATTTCTCGAGGATGGTCGTCAGCCCGCCCGCCTTGTTGCCGGGAGAGGGGTTGTTGTTCATCTCGCCCTCGTTGATGGCGGTGTAGCGCTCCCACCAGTGGATGCGCTCGACCAGCTTCTCGCCGACCTCGCGGCGCACGGCGCGGCGCGTGAGCAGGTGCTCGGCGCCGTAGACCTCGGGCGTCTCCGACAGGATGGCCGTGCCGCCATGCGCGACCAGGATGTCCACGGCCGCGCCCAGGGCCGGGTTGGCGCTGATGCCGGAGTAGCCGTCCGAGCCGCCGCACTGCAGCCCGATGGTGATGTGGGCCGCGCTGCAGGGCTGGCGCTTGACCGCATTGGCGCGCGGCAGCATCTCCTCGATCAGCGCGATGCCCTTGGCCACGGTCTTGCGCGTGCCGCCCGTGTCCTGGATGTTGAACGTTCGGAAGTTTTCGCCTTCGGCCAGGTGGCCCGTGGCGAGCCAGGCGTTGATCTGGTTGGCCTCGCAGCCCAGGCCCACGACCAGCACGCCGGCGAAGTTGGCATGCGTGGCATAGCCCGTCAGCGTGCGCTCCAGGATCTGCATGCCCATGCCTTGCGTGTCCATGCCGCAGCCCGTGCCGTGCGTGAGCGCGACCACGCCGTCCACGTTCGGGAACGCGGCGAGCGCGGCCGGGTTGGTCTGGCGCGAGAAGTGGTCGGCGATGGCGCGCGCCGCCGTGGCCGAGCAGTTCACGCTGGTCAGCACGCCGATGTAGTTGCGCGTGGCCACGCGGCCGTCGGCACGCTGGATGCCCATGAAGGTGGCTTCGCGCCTGGCGGGCGCGGGCTTCACGTCGGCGCCAAACGCGTAGTCGCGCGCAAAGTCGCCCTTGTCCGGGCCCATGTCGAGGTTGTGCGTGTGCACATGCTCACCCTGGGCGATGGGCTTGCTCGCGAAGCCGATGATCTGGTTGTAGCGGCGCACCGGCGCGCCCTGCGCGATGGCGTGCGCAGCGACCTTGTGCCCGGCCGGGACCAGGCCGCGCACGGTGAAGTCTTCGACGCTGGCGCCGCCGACCAGTTGGGCGCGCGCGATCACCACGTCATCAGAGGGGTGCAGGCGGATGAAGGGGGTCATCGTGGAGTCTCGTTGTAGGGGGTCACTGCATGATTTTCGGCAGCCACAGCACGGTGGCCGGCCAGTACGTGATGATGCCCAGGCTCAGCAGCAGCGGCACCAGCCAGGGCAGGATGGCCATGGTGGTGCGCTCGATGCTGAGGTTGGCGATGCGCGCCAGCACGAACAGCACCATGCCCATGGGCGGATGCAGCACGCCGATCATGAGGTTCAGCACCATGACCACGCCGAAGTGCACCGGGTCGATGCCGAGCTGGTTGGAGATCGGCAGCAGGATGGGCACGAGGATGGTGATGGCGGCCGTGGTCTCCAGGAAGCAGCCCACGAACAGCATCAGCAGGTTGGCCAGCAGCAGAAACACCCAGGGTTCCTTGGTGAAGTTCAGCACCCAGTTGGCGATGTCGGCCGTGACGCCCGTGGCCGTCAGCATCCAGCCGAAGATGGACGCGGCGGCCACGATGAACAGCACGGTGGCGGTGGACTCCACGGTCTCCAGGCAGACCTTGACGAACATCTTCCACTTCAGCGTGCGGTACCAGAAGAAGCCCAGCACCATGGCCCAGACGCAGGCCGCGATGGCACCCTCGGTCGCGGTGAACAGGCCGGTGGCCATGCCGCCGATCAGCAGCACGGGCGTCATGATGGGCAGCACGGCCTCGAACTTGAAGATCTTGTCGGCCACGAACAGGATGACCAGCGCGATCATCACGGCCGGCTGCGCGGGCGCGCCCAGCGTGTCGACCGCGTACCAGAGCAGCGTGGGCCATGCGCAGACCACCAGCAACTCGCCCAGCGCCTTGATGAGGCGCGGCCACTGGAACTTGACGTCCGAGCCCCAGCCGTTCTTGTGCGCGTAGTAGGCCACCGTCAGCATCATGAGGATGGTCATGATCAGGCCCGGCATCAGCCCGGCGATGAACAGCGCGCCGACTGAGACGTTGGCCATCATCCCGTAGATCACGAAGGGCAGGCTGGGCGGAATGATGGGCCCCAGCGTGGCCGAGGCGGCCGTGACGCCGACCGCGAACTCGGTGCTGTAGCCATGCTCCTTCATGGCCTTGATCTCGATGGTTCCCAAGCCCGCCGCGTCGGCGATGGCCGTGCCGCTCATGCCCGAGAAGATCACCGAGCCCAGGATGTTCACATGGCCCAGCCCGCCCTTGAGCCAGCCCACCAGCGCCAGCGCGAAGTTGTAGATGCGGTTGGTGATGCCGGCGTTGTTCATGAGGTTGCCGGCCAGGATGAAGAAGGGCACGGCCAGCAACGGGAAGCTGTCGACACCGCTGACCATGCGGTGGATCACGACGAAGGGCGGCGGGCTGCCGGCCCACCAGATGTAGGCCAGCGAGGCGGCGGCCATGGCCACGGCCACGGGCAGGCCGGCGCTCATGAACAGCAGGAAGGCGATCTTCAGCATGGATGTGTTCTTGTGGGGAGGATCAGCGGTCGGCCATGGTGGTCTCGGGGCGTTCGAGCACGCAGTAGCCGCGTCGCAGGTGCAGCACGCTGACCTGGATGGAGCGCACCAGCATCGCGGCAAAGCCGAACAGGCACACGCCGTAGACCACGTTCATCGGCAGGTCGACGATGGTCATCGAGCTGCTGCCGATCTTGCGCATCATCTGCACCGTCATGACCACGGCCGCGACGAAGAACAGCGTGCGCAGCAGGTCCACCAGCAGGCCCAGCGCGCGGCCCAGGGCCGGCGGCATGTGGCGGTAGAAGAAGTCGACCTGGATATGGTTGTTCTTGACCACGCCGATGGCCGCGCCGACGAAGACCACGCCGACCAGCAGGTAGCGCGCGATCTCCTCGGTCCAGGCGGCCGAGTCGTTCAGCACATAGCGCGTGACGAACTGGTAGAGCACCGTCAGGCCCAGCAGCCAGAAGATGCCCAATGCGATCCAGGCCTCGACGGTCGTTCCCGACAGATCGACGGCTTCGTCCTCGACATGGAATTCGCCGTCGTCGCCCAGCAGCTTGTCGCTCATCGTGTGGTCTCCCTTGTTATCGGTCTCAAGGGCCGGCGGCGCCGGCCCGGCGCGCATCACTTGATGGCGAGGATGCGGTCGTAGTCCTGCTGGCGGTAGCCGTGGTCGGTCGGCTTGGTGTTCTTCAGCACGGCCTCGCGGAACGCGGCCTTGTCGACCGTGATCACGTTGTTGCCCTTCTTCTTGAACTCCTCGACCAGACGTGCCTCGGACGCGATGATTTCGCGGCCGGTCTTGTCGGCGGCCTCTTCCATGACCTCGCCGAACATCTTCTTCTCGTCGGCCGACAGCTTGCCCCAGAGCTGGCCCGAGACCACCGTCAGCAGCGAGTCGACGATGTGGCCGGTCAGCGAGATGTTCTTCTGCACCTCGTAGAACTTCTTGGCCTCGATGGTGGGCAGCGGGTTCTCCTGCGCGTCCACGGTGCCGCTCTGCAGGGCCAGGTAGACCTCGGCAAAGGCGATGGGCGTGGCGTTGGCGCCCAGCGCCTTCGGGAAGGCCAGGTAGGCCGGTGCATCGGGCACGCGGATCTTCAGGCCCTTCATGTCCTCGGGCTTGTTCACCGGTTTGGCGGCGCTGCTGGTCACGTGGCGCGCACCGTAGTAGTTGAGCGCCGTGATGTGGTTGCCGGTCTTGTCGTCGTAGCCCTTGGCGAGTTCCTTGAACACATCGCTCTTGGCGTACTTCAGCTGGTGCTCGGCGTCGCGGAAGATGAACGGGAAGTAGCTGATCGACAGCGGCGTGTAGCTGCGGCCCGCAAAGCTCGCGCCGGTCAGCACGATGTCCACCGTGCCCAGGGTCAGGCCCTGGTTGATGTCGGCCTCCTTGCCCAGGCTGGAGGCCGGGAACACCTGAATGTCGTACTTGCCGTTGCTGCGCTTCTTGATCTCCTCGGCGGCCCAGACCGAGTACTTGTGGAAGGGCTCGGAGGTCTCGTAGACGTGGGCCCACTTGAGCTTGGTCTGCGCGTGGGCCAGGCCGGATGCGCCCAGGGTGCAGGCCATGGTGGCGGCCAGGGCCAGGGTCTTCAGGGCGATTCGCTTGTCGTTGTGCATCGCTTGTCTCCTAGGGTTGGGTGGGGTCAGGTTGAGGAAAGCTCTTTGGCACGGCGCCAACTGGCGGAAAAACGCTGGTGCGACTTGTCCATGTGCTGGTGCATGGCTGCGCGCGCGGCCTCGGCGTCGCGTGCGGCGATGGCCTCGCGGATGGCCTCGTGTTCGGCAATCGCCATGCGCCAGGAGGGCACGGTCTCGAAGTAGCCGCCCAGCCGCGTGAAGATCGGGCCGCGGCGCGAGTCCCAGAAGCCCTGCACGGTCTCGCTGAGCACCTGGTTGTCGCAGGCCTCGACGATGGCCATGTGGAAGGCACGGTCGCCCTCCAGCGGCATGCGTTTCTGGTCGGCCAGCTCGCGCATCGTGTCGACGGCGCGGGCCATGGCGTCCAGGTGGGTGCGCTTGCGCTGCAGCGCGGCGATGGCGGCGGTCTCGCCCTCGACCACGCGGCGCGCGCGGATCAGCTCCAGCGGGCCCCATTCGGTCTCGGCCACGGGCGTGGCGGCGCGGCGCTCGCGCTCCAGCACGTAGACGCCCGAGCCGGTGCGCACCTCGACCCAGCCCTCGACCTCCAGTGCGATCAGCGCCTCGCGCACCGAGGGGCGGCTCACGCCCAGCTGCTGCGCCAGGTCGCGCTCGGCCGGCAGCCGCGCGCCCACGCCGAACTCGCCGCGCGTGATGAGGTCGCGGAGCTGGTCCGCGATCTGGCGGTACAGGCGTTGCGGGGCGATGGACTGCAGTGGCACGGCGGCTCTCTTAGGGCTTGTACTGAATTGGCCAAGTGGTCTGACCAATTGATAATTCCACAGCTGGCGGATGGCACCCATCCGGCGAAACCCTGAACACGAGGAGAAGCGATGCGATTGCAGGGCAAGAGAGTGCTGGTGACCGCGGCCGGCCAGGGCATCGGCCGTGCGGCGGTCGAGGCACTGGCGCGCGAGGGCGCGGAGGTCTGGGCCACCGACGTCAACCAGGGCCTGCTGGAGCAGGCCTACGGGCGGCAGCCGCTGGTGCACATCCAGCGGCTGGACGTGCTGGACAAGGCCGCCATCGCGGACGTGGTGGCCGGCATGCCGGGCATCGACGTGCTGTTCAACTGCGCTGGCGTGGTGCACAACGGCCCCATCCTCGATGCGACCGACGACGACCTGGAGTTCGCGCTCAACCTCAATGTGCGTGCGCAGTTCTGGGCCATCCAGGCGGCGCTGCCGCGCATGCTGGCCAACGACGACGGCCAGGGCGGGCAGGGCAAGGGCAGCATCATCAACATGGCCAGCGTGTGCAGCAGCCTGAAGGGGCTGCCCAGCCGCTGCGTCTACGGCACCAGCAAGGCCGCGGTGATCGGCCTGACCAAGAGCGTGGCGGCCGACTACGTGGCGCGCGGCATCCGCTGCAATGCCATCGCCCCGGGCACGGTGGACACGCCTTCCCTGGGCGAGCGCATCAATGCCCAGGCCGATCCGGTGCAGGCGCGCAAGGCCTTCGTGGCGCGCCAGCCCATGGGCCGGCTCGCGCAGGCGGCAGAGATCGTGCCCATCGTCGTCTACCTGGCGGGCGACGAATCGCAGTTCGCCACCGGGCAGGTGTTCTCGGTCGATGGCGGCATGACGATATGAACCAGCTCGACCTGAAGGGCCGCCACGCGGTCATCACGGGCGGTGCCGTGGGCCTGGGCTTCGGCATCGCGCAGCGCATGCTGGCCTCCGGTGCCACGGTGACGCTGTGGGACCGCAATGCCGAGGCGTTGCACCAGGCCAAGGCCGCGCTGGGCACCGGGGTGGACACGGTGCAGGTGGACGTGGCGGCGCATGCCAGCGTGGCCGAGGCCGCGCGCCAGACCGGCGCCGCGCATGCGGCCATCGACATATTGGTCAACAGCGCGGGCGTCACAGGCCCCAACGTCAAGCTGTGGGACTACCCCCCCGAGGCCTGGGAGCAGGTGCAGCAGGTCAACGTGAACGGGCTGTTCTTCTGCTGCCGCGAGATCGTGCCGCTCATGCGCGCGCGCAACTACGGACGCATCGTCAACATCGCCTCGGTGGCCGGCAAGGACGGCAACCCCAACGCAAGCGCCTACAGCGCGAGCAAGGCCGCCGTCATCGGGCTGACCAAGTCGCTCGGCAAGGAACTGGCCGACACCGGCATCCGCGTGAACTGCGTCACCCCGGCCGCCGTGAAGACGCCGATCTTCGACCAGATGACGCCCGAGCACATCGCCTTCATGCTGTCCAAGATCCCCATGGGGCGCTTCGGTACAGTCGAGGAGGTGGCGGCCATGGTCGGCTGGCTGTGCTCCGAAGACTGTTCGTTCTCGACAGGCGCGGTGTTCGACCTCTCGGGCGGCCGCTCCACTTACTGACCCTTCAGAAGGAAAACAAGACATGAAACTCGTCCGCTACGGCAACCCCGGCAAGGAAAAGCCCGGCCTCATCGACGCCAACGGCCAGCTGCGCGACCTGTCGTCCGTGGTGCCCGACATCGGCGCGGCCCAGCTCGGCGATGCGGCCCTGGCCAAGATCCGCAGGGTCAAGGCCGACAAGCTGCCGCTGGTGCGCGGCAAGCCGCGCTTCGGCAGCCCGGTGGCCGGCGTCGGCAAGTTCATCGCCATCGGCCTGAACTACGCCGACCACGCGGCAGAGTCCAACATGCCGATCCCGGCCGAGCCCGTGGTCTTCACCAAGGCCAACAGCTGCATCCAGGGCCCGAACGATCCCGTCATGCTGCCCAAGGGCTCGGTCAAGACCGACTGGGAGGTGGAGCTGGGCGTGGTCATCGGCACGCGTGCGCGCTATGTCTCGCAGAAGGATGCGCTGAACTACGTGGCGGGCTTTTGCGTGGTCAACGACGTGAGCGAACGCGCCTGGCAGCTCGAGCACGGCCTGACCTGGGACAAGGGCAAGGGCTTCGACACCTTCGGCCCGATCGGCCCCTGGCTGGTCACGCGCGACGAGATCGCCAACGTGCAGAAGCTCGGCATGTGGCTGGACGTGAACGGCCAGCGCATGCAGACCGGCAACACCAAGACCATGATCTTCAACGTGGCCAAGCTGGTGGCCTACGTGAGCCAGCTCAACACCCTGAACCCCGGCGACGTGATCACCACCGGCACGCCGCCCGGCGTGGGCATGGGCATGAAGCCGCCGGTGTTCCTCAAGAAGGGCGACGTCATCACGCTGGGCATCGAAGGCCTGGGCGAGCAGCGCCAGGAAGTGGTGCCGTTCAAGCTCTGACACGCCGCGGGCGTGCCATGGCAAGGGGCGCTCGGCGCCCCTTTTTTTTTGGGGCGTCTTTGCTTGCCTTGGCTCGCAGCGCCGGGCGGCTTTGTCCTACGCGAGGGCCCGGGGGCGGTCTCCAGAATGCTGCGTTTTGCGAACACGCCGAAACGCGGAAGGTCACAGATGCACGCCCAGGCCCAGACAAGCACCGAACGGTTGACGATTCCCGCCTTCGAGGAACTCGGCGGCCTGCAATGCATGTCTGCGGTGCAGAGCGGGCCCGACCGCCTGACCGTGCGGATCGACGCGGCCAAGCCTGCGATCCGCCAGGCCGCCGCGCGCATGATGGCCGGCCAGCTCTACGCCACCTTCGGCGAGACGCCGATCAAGCTGCTGCGCTACACCGTGATGAACCAGGGCGAGCCGGGGCGGCTGGTGTTCGACGCCACCTACCGCGTGCGCCGGCTGGACAGCTGAAGCTCAGGGCGCGGCCCGGTAGGGCTCGTCGAAGTCCACGAAGCGGTGCTCGGCCAGGGCCGCCTCGGTCCAGCGCACCATGGCCGGCAGCGCGCGCACGCGTTCGACATAGGCCGTGATCGCCGGCGGCACCGGCAGCGCGAAGTTCGCCAGCCGCACGCAGACCGGCGCGTAATAGGCGTCGGCGATGCCGAAGTCGCCGAACAGCATGGGCCCGCCATGGCTGTCGAGCAGCTCCTGCCACATGGCCACGATGCGCGCCACGTTGGCCCGCACGCCGGCCTGGTCGCGCCAGATCACCCGGCCCATCTCGGGCAGGCTGGCTTCCAGGTTCATGGGGCAGTGGTTGCGCAGCGCGCCGAAGCCGGCATGCATCTCTGCGCAGACGCTGCGCGCCCTGGCGCGTGCGCGGGCATCGGCTGGCCACAGCTTCTTCTCGGGAAACTTCTCGGCCAGGTATTCGGCGATGGCCAGCGTGTCCCAGACCACCAGGTCGCCATCGACGAGCAGCGGCACCTGGCCGGTGGGCGCGAGCGGCTGCAGCGTCTGCTTGAAAGGCGAGCCCGCGGCCAGGTCGTCGAAGGGCACCATGACCTCGTCGAAGGCGATACCGGACTGCGCCATCAGCAGCCAGGGCCGCAGCGACCAGGACGAGTAGTTCTTGTTGGCGATGTAGAGCTTGAGCATGGCGGCACCGGGGCTGTTCAGGAGCTGGCCATGCTAGCGTGGCGCTGCCGCGCCATGGATGCCGAAAGTGCGCGCGATCGATGCGCGCTCCGAATCAATCGGGCGTCAGTACCGGTCCGGCACGTACATGTTGGCCGGCACCGGGTTGCGCGTGTACTCCGGATTGCGGGCCCGCTCGGGCAGCACGATGGACGGGTGCTCGACCTCTTCGTACGGGAACTGCGCCAGCAGGTGGCTGATGCAGTTCAGCCGCGCCTTCTTCTTGTCCACCGCCTGCACGAGCCACCACGGGGCTTCGGGGATGTGGGTGCGCTCCAGCATGGTCTCCTTGGCCTTGGTGTAGGCCTCCCAGCGGCGGCGGCTCTCGAAGTCCATGGGGCTGAGCTTCCACTGCTTGAGCGGGTCGTGGATGCGGCCCAGGAAGCGCAGGTGCTGCTCGTCGTCGGTGATGGAGAACCAGTACTTGACCAGCGTGATGCCCGAGCGGATGAGCATCTTCTCGAACTCGGGCACCGAGCGGAAGAACTCCTCGTACTCGGCGTCGTTGCAAAAGCCCATGACGCGCTCGACACCGGCGCGGTTGTACCAGCTGCGGTCGAACAGCACGATCTCGCCGCCGGCCGGCAGGTGCGAGACGTAGCGCTGGAAGTACCACTGGGTCTTCTCGCGGTCGTTGGGCGCCGGCAGCGCGGCCACGCGGCACACGCGCGGGTTCAGGCGCTGGGTGATGCGCTTGATCACGCCGCCCTTGCCTGCGGCGTCGCGCCCCTCGAACAGGATCACCACCTTCTTCTTGTGGAACTGCACCCAGTCCTGCAGCTTGACGAGTTCGCCCTGCAGGCGCAGCAGCTCGCGGAAGTAGGCCTGGCGGCCCAGGCTGTCCTCGGCTCCGGCTTCCCCGGCCGCGTCCAGGCGGCCGTCGTCGATCTCCATCTCCAGCTCCTCGTCGTAGCTGTCGAGCAGGTCGCGTTCGATGCGTTGCATCACGCTGTCGTGGTGGTCGGGAATGAGCTTGTCGTTCATGGTGCGGATCCTTTGCAGGGCGGATGCTAGGAATCGGGTGTGACAGCCGCATGTCAATGCTGTCACGCCGTTGTCACCGTTCTGTCGGAACAAGGCGCGTGCGCTTGTCCCTGCCCGCCGCGGATGGCGGCCGCGCTAGGGCCGGCGGTCGTCGTCGCGCTCGAACAGCTTCGCGAACAGCGGCAGCGAAGCCATGATGACCAGTGTCAGCAAGGTGGCCAGGATCGCCGTGCTCTCCTTGCCGAGTCCGGCGGCGACGCCGATGGCGGCGGTCATCCAGATGCCGGCCGCGGTGGTCAGGCCCTTGACCTGGTTCTCTGCATCGCCCTTGAGGATGGTGCCGGCGCCCAGGAAGCCGACGCCGGCGATCACGCCCTGCAGCACACGGCTCATGTCGGCCGCGCCGATGTCGAACTGCTGCGAGGCCAGCACGAACATGGCCGCACCCATGGAGACCAGCATGTGGGTGCGCACGCCGGCCGCCTTGCCCTTGGCTTCGCGCTCGATGCCCAGCAGGCCGCCGAGCAGCGCGGCCAGTGCGAGGCGCAGCACGATGCGGGTGGCGTCCTCGACGCTGCGCAGGTCGCTGAACTCCAGCGCGACGGTGTCGCCGATGCGGGCCAGCACGCTGTCCATGCAACCACCTTACGGAAGTTCCTTGCTCGGGTCGGGTGCGCCTGCGGCCAGCGGGCCGACGGTGCCCATGCGGGCCTTGAGCGACTGCGGCTGGCCCGTGAGGATGGCAGCGTAGTTGGTGGCGTTGGAGACCACCTTCTTGACGTAGTCGCGCGTCTCGGTGAAAGGGATGTTCTCGGCCCAGATCGCGGCCTCCAGCGTCGGCGCGCCAGCCTGTCCGCGCCACACGCGCGGGCGGCCCGGGCCGGCGTTGTAGGCGGCGGCGGCCATGGGCATGGAGCCGGCGAAATCGTCCAGCACCAGCTTGAGGTAGCCGGTGCCGATGGCGATGTTGGTCTCGCGGTCGTTGATCTGGCCGGGCGTGAAGTCGTTCAGGCCGATCTTGCGTGCCGTCCAGCGCGCCGTGGCCGGCATCACCTGCATGAGGCCGGAGGCGCCGACGTGCGAGCGCGCGTCCATGATGAAGCGCGACTCCTGGCGGATCAGGCCGTAGACGAAGGCCGGGTCCAGACCGATGGCGCGGCTGCGCGGCACCACGGAGTCCTGCAGCGGCATCGGGAAGCGCTGGCTGAAGTCGATGGACTGGCGCGTGCGCTCGCTGGTGTTGATGCAGCGGTCCCAGACCTGGCGTTCGCAGGCCAGGTCGGCCGCGGCCAGCAGGTCGCGCTCGGCCATGCCGCCGGGCGCGTGCAGGTTGGTGGCGTAGTTCCACTCGCGCACGCCCTCGCTGCGCAGGCCGATGCCGATGGCGTACAGCGCACGCTGCAGGCTGGGGTTGGCCCGGGCCAGGGCTTTCTCGTCCGGCGTGGGCGGCGGTGGCGCCGGCGGCGCCTCGATCCTGCGGCCGAGTTCCTCGAGCGCCAACTGTTCGTAGAAGCCGCGCACGCTGGCGATGCTGTCATACAGCTGCAGCGCCTCGGCGCGGTCGGCCTCGCTGCCGATCTTCTGCAGCGCGCGGGCGCGCCAGTAGATCCAGGTCGGGTCGAGGCGGCTGTCGTCGCCCATGGCCTGGATGGTGGTGGTCAGCGCCTTCCACTGGCCTTCACGCAGCGCGGTGCGGGCCTTCCAGGCCAGCATCTCGTCGTGCAGGTCGGTGTCGCGCTGCACTTTGTCGAAATAGTCCCAGGTGGAGGGCGAGCGGCGGATCGCGGCCTGCTTGCCGATCGTGCCCCAGAGCCAGTTGCGTTCTTCGGCCGTGAGCTGCACGCTCCACTTGCCGTCGAGCGCCGCGGCGGCCTGGTCGGGGTCGGACGCGGCCAGCTTCACCAGGGCCAGCGTGATCAGTTCGCGGCGCAGCTTGGAGGCCGCGATGGCGCGCCCGGCCAGGTAGCGCACCGGGCTGTCGAGCAACTGGCCGACCTGGTCCAGCGCCTCGGGCGCGACGATCTGCACGGCATCGCGCGCGGCACGTCCGCGGTTGGCCTCGACCGACAGGCGGGCCTTGCGCCAGACATCCTCGGCCGGCAGCCGCTTGGTGGCGTAGAGGCGGTCGGCGGCCTGCGTGCAGCCGTCGTCGGCGTCGCGCTGGGCCAGCCACAGGCGGCGCACGTCGTCGGCCACGGCCTGCGTGGCGGGCTGGTTGCTGCGCAGCTGGTCGACCAGCAGCGCGTAGCAACGCACCTGGCGGTCATCGCCCATGCGGAACTGCGGGTGCTCGGCCGCGAAGGTGGTCCAGTCGCGGCGCTGGCCCAGGAGCAGCAGCCAGTCGTTGCGCAGCCGGTCTTCCTGGTAGCTGCCGAAATAGCGGGCGCTGAAGGCCTGCATGTCGGCGCTGGTGAAATCCTCCAGGCGGCTGCGGGCTTCCCAGTAGGCGGCCCAGGGTTCCAGCACATGGCCGCGCACCTGCGGCAGCAGGCTGGCCAGGCGCGCCTTGTCGCCGCGCCGGGCGGCTTGCTGCATGTCCAGGATGAGCTGGTCTGCACTGGTCTGGGCGGGGCTGGGCAGGGCCGCGCCCAGGCCGGCCAGGAGAACGATCGATGTCAGAATGGCCCGTACTTGCATGGGGAGGATTATGGAGAAATCGGCCGAGGACAAGGCGCGCGAGCGCAAAGCCTTGCGCGCCGCGCTGTTGGAAGCGCGCCTGAACCTGCCGGACCGGCAGGAGCGCGCGCGCGGCCTGCAGCAGGTCATGCGGATCTGGCTGGTCGGCCGGCCCGACACGGTGATCGGCGCGTACTGGCCGATCAAGGGCGAGTTCGACCCGTTGCCCGCATTGCACCGCTGGAAGGAAGACGGCGAGCTGCAGGGCGAGGCGACCCGCAAGCGCATCGGCCTGCCCGTGGTGGACAAGGTGCACAAGACGCTGACCTTCCACGCCTGGTACCCGGGCTGCCCGATGGAAGAGGACGCCTACGGCATTCCCAAGCCCAAGGGCACCGAGGTGGTGGTGCCCACGCTGCTGTTCGTGCCGTGCGTGGGCTATGCCCCGGGCGGTTACCGGCTGGGCTACGGTGGCGGCTTCTACGACCGTACCCTGGCCACGCTGCAGCCCAAGCCGATGACGGTGGGGCTGGGCTTCGGCACCGCCTTTCTCGACGATTTCGAGCCCGAGCCGCACGACGTGCCGCTCGACGCGATCCTCAACGACCACGGCGTGGTCTGGCCGATCGGCTAGCACGCCCGCCGCGGCTTCAGTCGATGTCGTCGATGGTGTCGGGGTCGGGCGCGTCGCCCACGGCCGCACGCGTCAGCGCGGCCTGGCCCATGAGCCAGTCGCAGAAGGCCTGGACCTCGGGCCGCGCCTCGCTGCGCGGGGCCAGCTTGAGCCAGTAGGTCATCGGCGAATCCATGCGCCGGCCGGGCAGCACCTCGACCAGGTCACCATTGGCCATGCTCTCGGCCACCAGCGGCAGCCGTGCCAGCACCAGGCCCTGGCCGGCCAGAGCGGCCTGCACCATCTGGTAGGCATAGTTGAAGTAGAGCCAGCGCTGGGGCTGGAACTTGCGCGCCTGGGGGGCGGGCAACTGCAGGTCGATCCAGCGCTGCCAGGTCAGCCACTGCAGGTGGGTGTAGTGGGCGTCGCCGGCTTCGATCAGCGTGAACTGGCCCAGGTCTTCGGGCCGTTGCAGGCGCATGCCGCTCTTGAGCAGCCAGGGGCTGGCCACGGGCGTCAGCTGTTCGCCGAACAGGCGGCGCCCATCGGCCGGCATGTTGGTGAAGTGGCCGTATCGCAGCGACATGTCCACGTCGGCGATGTCCAGGTCGACCACGGCGTCGGTGGCGTCGATGCGGATGTCGATGTCCGGGTGGTCGCGCTGGAAGGCCTCGAGCCGCGGGATCAGCCACATCGAGGCGAACGAGGCGAAGGTCGTCAGCGACACGCTGCGCCGCCCTGCGCTCTGGCGGATCTGGCGCACCGCGCCGTCCAGCCGCTCCAGTGCCGGCGCGCTGGCCGCCAGCAGCTGGGCGCCGGCACCCGTCAGTTCGACGGCGCGGGTGTGGCGCAGGAAGAGCGGCACGCCGACTTCTTCCTCCAGCGACTGGATCTGCCGGCTCACGGCCGACTGGGTGAGCGCGAGCTCCTCCGCGGCGACACGGAAGTTCAGGTGGCGCGCCACGGCCAGGAAGGCGCGCAGGTAGCCGGCCGAAATCGGCCGTGTGCGCAGGTGGGTCTGGGAATGCTGCATGGCGTGATTGATGCGCTTGGCGAATCAATAGCCTAGCGCGAATTCATTGGACCGCCAAGGGGCCGGCGACGATCATTCCCTCCCAAGCACCGAACGCAGGAGCCCACCATGTTCACCCAAGCCACGCTCAGCACGCATCAATCCTCGTCCGCCGCCGCCCTCCCGGGCTGCTGGAAGCTCGACGCGGGCCAGGCCCTGAGCCTGACGCCGTCTGCTGCGGGTGTGTTGCGCATTGCGCATGGGCGCGTGTGGGTCACCATGGACACGCTGCGCAGCGACGCCCAGGCCGCCGGCGACCTGTTCCTCGTGCCGGGGCGGGGGCTGGTGGTGCAGGCGGGGCAGCGCGTGGTGGTCGAGTCCTCGGGTGCGGACCGTGGTGCGGCGGCCTACTTCAGCTGGGACCCGTTGCCGCAGACCCAGGCCATGGCCGTCGGCCGCGCGCTGCGGTCGGGCCGCGTGCAGCAAGCCGTGGTGCAACCGGTGCGCGACCTCGGACGGGCCCTGGGCCAGGCCGGTGCGGCGCTGGCGCGGCTGGCGCTGGGTGTGGTCGGCCTGGTGCTGCCGCCGGTGCGCGGCCGCGTGCCGCAGCAGCAGTCCTGATCTACCAGCGCGCCGGCAGCCTCGCCAGCAGGGCGATGCGCCGGTCGCGCACGCCGACGTAGCCGCCGGCTTCCAGGTCCTTCATGATGCGGCTGACCATCTCGCGGCTGCAGCCCACGCGGCTGGCGATGTCCTGCTGCGTCATGCGTTCGCGCATCAGCGCGGTGCCGTCAGGCTGCGGCTCGGCCAGTTCGGTCAGCAACTGGGTGATGCGCCCGTAGACATCGGTGAAGGCAAGGTTGCGCACGGCGTTGGTGGCCGAGCGCGCGCGGCGGATCACCTTGCCCAGCAGATCCAGTGCAAACCCCGGTTCCTGGCCGATGAAGGCCAGCAGGGTCGCGCGCGACACGAGCGAGCACACCGCCGGCTCGAGCGTGATGACGCTGGCCGAGCGCACGCCGCCGTCCAATGCCATCTCGCCGAAGTAGTCGCCGGAGACGATCACGCCCAGCGTGATCTCGCGGCCGTTGGCATCGGTGCTGAACACCTTGACGCGCCCTTCCATGACGATGAACAGCGTGTCGCCATGGTCCGACTCGTGGATCAGGATGGTGCCCTTGCGGTAATGGCGCACGTCGCCCAGCGCGGCCAGGCGGTGCAAGGGCGTGGAAGTGGCAGCGTTTGAACTGAACGCGTCGGTCTGTGCACTCAACTCGGACATCATGGCTCGACGTGCCGCGCGGCGGCGGCGCTGGTGGCGTGTTCGCGCCAGTCTAAGCCATGCACCCGTGGCCCAGGCACCTGGGCCACGCCACGATGACCTGCGTCAAGCGAGGTGGCGGGCCATCGGCGGCAGCAGCGAGACGGTCTGCACCAGTTCGCGGATCGAACCGCTGCGCGTCTTCTGCCGGATCGACAGCAACTGGCTGCGCACGGTGGACACCTGCACGCCGTGCTGGCGGGCCACCTCGTGCGGCCGCTTGCCCTCGCACACGGCGGCCAGCACATTGCTCTCGGCGGCCGTCAGGTCGCAGGAGCGCGCGAACAGGGCCAGCGTGGTGGCATCGCATAGCCGCGACTTGGAGAAGATCAGCAAGGCCTGGCCGTCTTCCTCGGGGCCGGCCAGCGGTACCACGGCCACCGTGGTGCGGCCGGCGCCCTTGTTGGCGGTGAGCAGGTCGCGCACGCCGGTGCGCGCCAGCGTGAGGCTGCGTTCGAGCGCGCGCTCGCCGACGGGCGTCAGCGCGCAGAGTTCTCCTGCCACCACCGCCAGGCCGCTGCTGTGGTTGCTGTCGGCGCTCATGGCCAGGAGGGCGGCGGAATTCGCGAGGTGCAGCCGCCGCGAGCCGATGGAAATCAGTGCGAGCCCGTAGTCCACGTGTTCGATGATGCAGCGCAGCATCGTCGTGGCGTCGGGAAGAAGCCGCCGCGGCGTGGCGGCGATGACGCTGCCGATGTCCCAGGCAGCCTCGGCGTGGACAGACGTAGAACCTTCCAACATGGCAGCTTCCTTGTTCCCCGCGGCATGGGCGAGGCCGGTGCGAAGCTTAGGTGGCGGATCCAGCGTGACGCCGTGTGAAACCCACAGCCGCTTTGTGACGTATGCACACAGTTTTGAGCGAATTCTTTCAAAAACCCGTGCTAATTCGGGAACTACCAGCGCGAAGGCAGCGGCGTGCGCAGCACCACGCGGCCGTCTGGCCGCTCCAGGTACCCGGCCGCCTGCAGGTCCTTGAGGATGCGGCTGAGCATCTCCCGGCTGCAACCCACGCGCTGGGCGATCTCCTGCAGGCTCAGGTCGTCGGGCAGCACGGCGCGGCCCTCGCCCTGGGGTTGGGCCACGCTGCCCAGCACCTTGGCGAGGCGGCTGTACACGTCGATGAAGGCCAGGTTGCGCGCGCTGTTGGTGGCCATGCGGGCGCGCCGCGTGACCTTGGACAGCAGTTCCAGCGCAAAGCTGGGCTGGCGTGCGATGTAGGCCAGCAGCGCGTCGCGCGAGACCAGGGCGCAGACCGTGGGCTCCAGCGTCTCGACCGTGGCCGAACGCGGCCCGCCGTCCAGCGCCATCTCGCCGAAGTAGTCGCCCGCGCCGACATAGCCGAAGGTGATCTCGCGCTCCTGCGGATCGTGGCCGTAGGCGCGCACCTGGCCTTCCATCACGACGAACAGCGTGTCGCCGCGGTCGGCCTCGTGCAGCAACTTGGCGCCGCTGCTGTAGCGGCGCGGCGTGCCCAAGGCGGCCAAGGCCCGCACGCTTTGTGGATAGGCGGGGTCGGCGCAGAACGCTTGCGCCACGGCATCCAGGCTGGAACCCATTCAATGCACCTCCTCGTCCCGGGAGTGGGACGGTGCGAGTCTAGGCGCGGCGGCACATGCGGCCAAGCCGCCTACACTCCCGGGCCGTGACGCTGCCCGATGCTCCACCGATCCCGCCGCGCTGCGCGCACTGCGGCCTGCGCGCCAGCGGCGCATTCCACCAGTTGGCGCCCGGCGAACTGGGCTTTGTCGAAGACCTGCGCAGCGCCACCGAACGCGTGCCGGCAGGCCACGCGCTGATCCGCGAGCAGGCCGATGGCGGCCGCCTGTTCACGCTCTACGCTGGCTGGGCCTTTCGCTACAAGACGCTCAGCGATGGCCGGCGCCAGATCCTCAACTTCCTGCTGCCCGGCGACCTGTTCGGCCTGCAGCAGCGCTTCTCCGAGGGCGCCACCTACGGCGTGGAGGCGCTGACCGATGTCTCGGTGTGCGTGTTCCAGGGCACGCGGCTGTGGGAGCTGTACCGCGCGCATCCGCGCCTGGGCTACGACCTGACCTGGCTGTGCGCGCGCGAGGAGCAGATGCTCGACGAGAACCTGCTGACCACAGGCCGACGCAGCGCCGTGGAGCGCGTCGCGGTGCTGCTGATCCACCTGTTCAAGCGCATGCAGCGGCTAGGGCTGGTGGATGGCGACAACGGCTGCCCCTTTCCGCTCACGCAGCAGCACATGGCCGATGCGCTCGGCTTGTCGCTGGTGCACACGCACCGCACGCTGCGCCGGTTGCAGGCCCTGGGCCTGCACACACTGGACGAGGGGCGGCTGGTGTTGCGCAACCCCGGCGCACTGACGCAGCTGGCCGACTACGCCACGCAGCCATTGGAGCCGCTGCCGCTGCTGTAGGACGGCACCGACGGCTGTAACAAGCCGTGGCCGACGGTTGTGGCGTGGGTTGCGCCCTAAGCTGGTGCGCACAAGCCGGCGCGCCCCTTTCCTGGGCGCGCGGCGCATCAGGATCGATCTTTCATGCACCAGGATTTCCGCGATTCCGTGTCGAGCGGGCTGCAGCACCGCAGCGCGCCGCCCGACAACCGTCAGCAGCAGCAAGACAACGGCACGCGTGAATTCCAGCCGCGGGCGCAACAGGGCGACGACTGGTGCGTGCCGGACGTGCCGCACAGCCTGCAGGGTTACCTGGAACGCAGCCAGCAGCGCGGCGAATTGCCGCGGCCTCGCCCCGCGTTGCGCCTGGCCAAGCGCTGATTCAGCGCTGCCCTGCCAGCGACCGGAAGTCCTTCTCGTAGGCCTGCAGCCGCTTCACGGCGCTGTCGCGCTGTGCCGGCGTGGTGGTGTCGTGCAGCAGCGCCACGCCTTCGCAACCTTCCTCGATCTGGCGCTGCGCATAGGCGCGGTAGTCTGCCTGCGGCGACTGGCGGTAGCGCGCGAACAGGCCGCGCAGCGCGCGTTCGGCCTGCTCGGGCGTGGCCTGTTCTCCAGCCACGCCGCGCAGGGTCTGCAAGGTGTCCTGCTGGCGGCGCAGGCGCTCGGCCTGCAGCTTGCGCGGGTCGTAGCTCGATGCATCGACCTGGCGGCGCAGCAGCGCGCGCTGGTCGCCACTGAGCCGGCCGTAGAAGTGCTCGGCGCGGTCCAGCGCCTTGTCATAGCGTTTCTCGTGCAGCTTGTCGGCGCTCAGGTCCAGCCATTCCTTGCGGAAGTCCTCGTTGGTCTTGGCGTACTTGCTTTCCAGGTGCTGCAGTTGCGCGGGCGTGAGGCTGCGCACCAACTGTGCGGCACCGGGCTCGGAATGCGCGCCCAGGTCTGCCAGCTGGCGCTGCACGTCGTCCACCAGCGCGCAGGCCTGGGCGGCACCCACGTGCTCCTGTGCCGCCAGCGCCTGGGCGCGCTGCAGGACACCCGCCATCTCGGGCAGTTGCGTGCTGCGGTGCCACTGCTGCAGGCTGGCGAGATCCTCGCGCAAGCGGGTGGATTGCGAGTCGTCGAAATCCAGGTAGCTGTTGAGCCACCAGGTGCCGAAGGAAGGCACGTTGTTGTAGGCCAGGCGCACCGAGCCGCACCCTGCGACCAGGCAGGCCAGGGCGAGCACGATAATCCGCGCGGCATTCGAACCAGTCAAAGCGAGGTAGTGCATGGCATCCATCGATGTGGTGGTCATGGCCGCGGGCAAAGGCACGCGGATGAAGAGCAGCATCCCCAAAGTGTTGCACCGTCTGGCCGGGCGCGCCCTGTTGGGGCATGTCCTGGACACCGCGGCGCAACTGGCCCCCCGGCGCACCATCGTCATCACCGGGCATGGCGCTGCAACGGTGGAGAGTTTCGTCCAACAGGTGGCCTCGGGGGAGGCCGCCGCGGCGCTGCATTGCGTCAGACAGGAGCCGCAGTTGGGGACGGGCCACGCCGTACAGCAGGCCGTGCCGCAGCTGCCCGACGAGGGCATCACCCTGGTCCTCAATGGCGATGTGCCGCTGATCGCTGCCGACACGCTGCGCGCGCTGCTGGCCAGCTGCGCCGGCGAGCGTCTGGCGCTGCTCACGGTGGACATGCCTGACCCGACAGGCTATGGCCGCATCGTGCGCAGCGGCGATGCCGTGCAGCGCATCGTCGAGCACAAGGACGCCACGGACGCGCAACGCGCCATCCGCGAGATCTACACCGGCGTGATGGCCGTGCCCAGCGCGCAGCTCAAGCGCTGGCTGGCGCGGCTGACCAACGACAACGTCCAGGGCGAGTACTACCTGACCGACATCGTGCAGATGGCCGTCGGCGACGGCGTGCCGGTGGTCGCCAGCAAGACGGCGGACCGCATCCAGGTCGATGGCGTCAACAGCCCGGTGCAACTGGCCGAACTCGAGCGCGCATACCAGCTGCGCCACGCCCAGCGCCTGATGGAGCAGGGCGTGCGCCTGGCCGACCCGGCGCGCCTGGATGTGCGCGGCCGGCTGGAATGCGGCAGCGACGTGGAGATCGACGTGGGCTGCGTGTTCGAAGGCCAGGTGGCGCTGGGCGACGGCGTGCGCATCGGCCCGCACTGCGTGATCGCCAACGCGCAGATCGCGGCCGGCACGGTCATCCAGGCCTTCTGCCACATCGAAGGCGGGGTGTCCGCCGCCGACCACGTGCAGGTGGGCGCGGGCGCCATCGTCGGCCCCTACGCCCGCCTGCGGCCTGGCGCGAAGCTGGGCGAAGAGGTGCACATCGGCAACTTCGTCGAGGTGAAGAACTCCACCCTGGCCAAGGGCGCCAAGGCCAACCACCT
This sequence comes from Pseudorhodoferax sp. Leaf274, assembly GCF_001422445.1. Taxonomy (GTDB): domain Bacteria; phylum Pseudomonadota; class Gammaproteobacteria; order Burkholderiales; family Burkholderiaceae_C; genus Pseudorhodoferax. The sequence continues at coordinate 31,322 of NZ_LMNA01000004.1, read as the reverse complement.
GGCCTACCTGGGCGACGCCACGGTGGGCGAGCGCGTCAACTACGGCGCCGGCAGCATCACTGCCAATTACGACGGCGCCAACAAGCACCGCACCGTGATCGAGGCCGACGTGCACGTGGGCAGCAACTGCGTGCTGATCGCGCCCGTCACGATCGGCGCCGGCGGCACCGTCGGCGGCGGCTCCACCATCACCAAGGACGCGCCGGCCGGCGCGCTGAGCGTGGCGCGTGGGCGCCAGATCAGCATCGCCAACTGGAAGCGGCCACAGAAGAAGGCCAAGTGAGCACCGACGCCCCCGGGGAACTGCAGGCGCTGCGCGCGCAGCTGGGCGCGGCCCACGCCGACGCCGAGGACATGGCGCGCATGGTCTCGCACGACCTGCGCGCACCGCTGCGCCATGTGCTGGCCTACGGCGAGGTGCTGCGCGAGATGGTCGCCTCCGGCGAAGACGTGGCGCCCGCCCTGGCCCAGCTGGACCGTTCCTCGCGCCAGCTGGGCGACATGCTGGACGCGGTGCTGGCGCTGGTGCGGCTGTCGGGTGCGCCGCTGCAGCCGGGCCTGACCGATGGCGCGCTGCTGGTCGCCGAGGCGCGCCGCGCGGCCGAGGCGGCGTTGCCTGCCGCCGACCGCGCGCGCGCCATCCGCTGGGACATCGCACCCGGCCTGCCGCCCGTGCCCGGCGATGCGCTGCAGCTGCGCCAGGCGCTGGCGGCCCTGCTGGCCAACGCGCTCAAGTTCACGCGGCCCGTGGCCGAGCCCCGCATCCAGGTCGACGGCACGGTGCTGCCCGGCGGCGGCGTTCAGCTGTGCGTGCGCGACAACGGCGCCGGCTTTCCGTCCGCCCAGGCCGCGCGCCTGTTCCAGCCCTTCGCCCGGCTGCACGGCACCCGCTTCGAAGGCCTGGGCACCGGCCTGGCATTGGTGCAGCAGGTCATGCGCCGCCATGGCGGCAGCGCACACGCCGAAGGCGCCCCCGGCCAGGGCTGCGCGGTCTGGCTCACCTTGCCGCAGGCAGCGGCAGCGGCAGCAGGGTCTGGAACTTCGCCCGCTTGAGGCTGAAGAAAGCCTTCACGTTGCGCACGTTGGCGTTGGCTGTGAACAGGCGCTCTGCCAGGGCCAGGTAGTCCGGCATGTCGCGCGCATGCACCACCAGGCAGAAGTCCGGACCCGGCGAGACGCGGTAGCACTGCTGCACGGCGTCGTCGGCCACCACGCGTTCCTCGAATGCGGCCAGCTGCTCCGCATCCTGCCGGTCCAGCGTGATCTCCACCAGCGCGGTCAGGCCATGGCCCAGCACCGGCGCCAGCCGGTCCGGCGACAGGATGGCCACCTGCCGCTCCACCAACCCTGCATCGACCAGCCGCTTGACGCGGCGCAGGCAGGTCGGCGGCGACACATGCACTAGCTCGGCCAGTGCCAGATTGCTCAGCGATGCGTCGCGCTGCAGTTGGTCCAGCAGCCGCAAGTCGGTCGCATCGATATCCAAAGATTCCATTTATCAATCATCGATGAAATTATTGATCTGTGAATCTGGTTTGGGAAACAATGTTCCAGATGTTGTGAGAAATTGACCGAAAAGAACATGAGGCATCGCCTAGCATCCGCCGGCTCATTCAACGGAGAACATCTATGTGCGGCATCGTCGGCGCAGTGTCCAAGCGCAACATCGTCCCCATCCTGGTCCAGGGCCTGCAGCGCCTGGAGTACCGGGGTTATGACAGCTGTGGCGTCGCCATCCATGCCGCCAGCCTCGGGCCCGCCCAGGGCACAGCGCTGCAACGCGCACGCAGCACGGCGCGCGTCGCCGAACTCGTGGCACAGGTGCAGGCCGACCACATCGAGGGCGGCACCGGCATCGCCCACACGCGTTGGGCCACGCACGGCGCGCCGGCCGTGCACAACGCCCATCCGCACTTCAGCCACGGCCCGGGCGCCGAGGCGGCCGAGCGGCCAGGCCGCATCGCGCTGGTGCACAACGGCATCATCGAGAACCACGACGAACTGCGCGCGGCCTTGAAGGCCAAGGGCTATGTGTTCCACAGCCAGACCGACACCGAGGTCATCGCCCACCTGGTCGACAGCGTGTACGACGGTGACCTGTTCGAGGCCGTCAAGGCCGCCGTGCGCCAGCTGCGCGGTGCCTACGCGATCGCAGTGTTTGCCAAGGACGAGCCGCACCGCGTCGTCGGCGCGCGCGCCGGGTCGCCGTTGATCCTGGGCGTGGGCAAGGACGGCGGCGAACACTTCCTCGCCAGCGACGCCATGGCCCTGGCCGGCGTGACCGACCAGATCGTCTACCTGGCCGAAGGCGATGTGGTCGATCTGCAGCTGGGCAAGTACTGGATCGTCGACAAGGCGCACAAGAGCGTGGCGCGGCCCGTCAAGACCGTGCAGGCACACAGCGGCGCGGCCGAACTGGGCCCCTACCGCCATTACATGCAGAAGGAAATCTTCGAGCAACCGCGCGCCATCGCCGACACGCTGGAAGGCCTGGTGGGCGTCGCGCCCGAGCTGTTCGACGGCCAGCCCGACGAGCAGGGCGCAAGCGCCAGCGCGCACCGCGTGTTCCAGCAGATCGACCGCGTGCTGATCCTGGCCTGCGGCACCAGCTACTACAGCGGCTGCACCGCCAAGTACTGGCTGGAAGGCATCGCCAAGGTGCCCACGCAGGTCGAGATCGCCAGCGAGTACCGCTACCGCGAGTCCGTGCCCGATCCGCGCACACTGGTCGTCACCATCAGCCAGAGCGGCGAGACCGCCGACACGCTGGCCGCATTGCGCCATGCGCAGAGCCTGGGCATGGAACACACGCTGACCGTGTGCAACGTGGCCACCAGCGCCATGGTGCGCGAGTGCAAGCTGGCCTACATCACGCGCGCCGGCGTGGAGATCGGCGTGGCTTCCACCAAGGCCTTCACGACGCAGCTGGCCGGCCTGTTCCTGCTGACGCTGGCGCTCGCCCAGGCCAAGGGCCGGCTGACGGAAGAAGAGGAGCAGCGCCACCTCAAGGCCATGCGCCACCTGCCCGTGGCGCTGCAGTCCGTGCTGGCTCTGGAGCCGCAGGTCATCACCTGGGCCGAAGACTTCGCGAAGATGGAGAACGCGCTGTTCCTGGGCCGTGGCCTGCACTACCCGGTGGCGCTGGAAGGCGCGCTCAAGCTCAAGGAGATCACCTACATCCATGCCGAGGCCTACGCCGCCGGCGAGCTCAAGCACGGCCCGCTGGCGCTGGTGACCAGCACCATGCCGGTGGTCACGGTGGCGCCCAACGACCAGTTGCTGGAAAAGCTCAAGAGCAACATGCAGGAAGTGCGCGCGCGCGGCGGCGTGCTGTACGTGCTGGCCGACGGCGACACGCGCATCGAGAGCGAGGAGGGCATCCACGTGATCCGCATGCCCGAGCACTACGGCGCGTTGTCGCCGCTGCTGCACGTGGTGCCGCTGCAGCTGCTGGCGTACCACACGGCGTGCGCCCGGGGGACGGATGTGGACAAGCCCAGGAACCTGGCGAAGAGTGTCACGGTGGAGTGACTGATCGCGGGCGGCTGACTGGAGCTGTTTGGTACGAATAAAGTCGTAAACCCGCGAATAGAGTCGTAACTTGTGGGGGCGACCAATTAATAAAGTCGTACACCTCCATAGGCTCCAGGCTGTAGCGGCCTACCGCACGCCCCTGGCCGGTGCTTTGCGGCCCCGAAGAGCGCGCGTTCCAGTCGGTAAACTGTCGCGGTTGTCTCGCCCGCATGCGCGTGGGGGCGCGCGGGCGCGCCAGCCGTAGCGACTCACGATCACGTCGAAGACGACGATGATGAAGACCTCGACGAAGGGCATGCATTGAAACAGCACGACGCCGCCCCCCAGCCCGACGCCGCGTGCTCGGGCCAGACTGCACCAACTTCAGGCGGCACCATCGCCCGCCATGCCAGGGTAGTGCCAAGTTTCATGAGGCCCTTCGTCAAGAGCGCATTGCCTTCGGTGCACGGTGACGTCGAGGCGCACGAACTTTTCAACTGGCAGCGCCAGGGCCTTCCCAGTGAGCGGTTTGCCGCCGAGATGCGGGAGGTGATCGTTGCCCGTCGGCGAGCCAGCTTCGATGTGATTTGGAGTTCGCCCATCGGTGTGCGCCTGACCGATAACTGGCATCTGGCAGCCAGCGGGGCGGAGCGGGACGATTTGCTTGCGCTCACACGAAGCGAGGGATTTTCCGAGGCCTTCCCATCGATGACGCTTCGCCAGGTGAAGGACGTCCTCAAGTTTCCGGTGGCCGAACTGCTCGGCCTCCTCGCACGCATCGAGGCGACATACTGGGTTGGCCAACCTGTGCGCGCCAGGATGGTCGCGCTAGCGCCCCAGGCCTCGCCTGACGTCGACATCGACGACACATTCCGCGCCGCCGTCGCAGATTGCCTCAACGCAACCTGGGTTCAAGGCCTGGACATCGACGACCTCAGGTTTCCGGGTGTTGCGGGCTCTGCGCTCGCTACGTGGCTCGCACGGCAGATCGCAAGGCCGTCGCTCTCAGGGTTCGCCCACGAACTCTGCGTTCGCCTTATCGCCGCCCACAAGGCGACCTGGGCCCAGGAACTCGAGGACCTTCTGCGCCACGCGTTGGTCGACGCCGGCCTGCGCCCAGATCACGCGGGCCTGCGGCGCCGCCGAGAACTCTTCCTCGGCCGATTTGGCGGCTTGGAGGGTGCGACCTTGCAGGCGATGGCCGACGTGCATGACCTCACCCGCGAGCGGGTGCGGCAAATCTGTGAAGGTCTCTTGGCCTCGCTGCGTGCGCGGCCGCTCGCGCTACCGGCGCTGGATCGTCTATTCGCGGCGGCCGCGCGCGTCATGCCGCTGTCCGCCACCGCGGCCAACAAGCAGCTGCAGCGCTTCCTTGGGAAGGGCGTCGGGATCATCGCGGCAATCGACTTCGCCAAGGAACTAGGCGTCGCACCGACGATCCAGGTTGTCGCCGCGCGCACGAGCACGAGTGATGGTGTCAAAAGCATCGTGATGCTAGACCTCACCGTCGAACCGTCGACATGGATGAGGGTAGCCCTTTCGGAAGCACGGCGCGACTGCACGTTTGTGGGTTGCACCAACTTCATCCGCATTGCGGGGATCCTGGCGATCAAGGAGGGCGTGGCGCAGGACGAGGCCACGCTTCGCTCGCTGTTCGAGCGCGCACCTGGGTTCCGCATGCTGGACGCCGAGTCTGGATGGTTCACTCTCATCGACAGTGACATCAGTGCCGCCGCGGCGCGCATGCGCAAACTCATGAGCGTCGCCATCGGCAGCGTCGAGATTGACGCCGTGATTTCAGCGCTGGTCACCGATGATGCCTGGTTCTATCGCGAAGGCGCCGGGCGTGGGCTGGCCATGCCGCCGCTGCACGTTATGACAGCACTGATCGCGGGCTGGGATTGGCTTACGGCGAACGGTCACAACAAGTACGCCCCAAAAGCCGCCGTCGCGCGTGACGCCCTTTCGCCGACAGAAGCCACGATTGTCAGCATCATCGAGGAGCACGGCGGCGCGGCCACGCGCACCGAAGTTGCCGCGCGACTGGTGGTTCCAAGTGGCGTCTCAAACATGGCCGTTTCGGTGGCCCTCAGTAGCTCACCTGCGATTCAGAAGCTAGAGCACTCCATCTATGCGATCCGAGGTCGACCAATCCCTGCACAGGGGTTGATCGATGCCCGCCGGCGAAGGGAAGTCGAGGTCGGCCGCAATGCTCCCTTGGAAGTGGCCGTCGACCTGACTCGCCCCTATCGCTTCAGCGTCACGCAGTCGGCGTCGAAGGTGTCGCTGCGGCGCCAGGTCGTCTACCTTCCGAAATTCCTCTTCGGAAAGGTCTATGGCACCTTCGCGCACAAAGGCGAGCACTTCCCCCCCATCAATATCAAGGCGAACAGCCAACAATTCTTCAGCCTGGCGCTAGCCGCGAACATGGCTGGTGTCGCGCCTGGCGATAGGTTCGACCTGGTGATCGACATGCCGAATCAGAGGTACGAGATCATCCCGGCCGAGGCAACCTTGCCGCCACGCTCATGAGCCATCCTCGCGTAGCCGCTTGGCAGCTCATGGTCGAGAGCTCGTCGCTCTCGCGCTCGGGGATCCATTTGGGACCTGTCGCCAACATGTCGCCTGTTCGTTAGCTGGTCTGCAGAAGACTTTTCTTTGGTTGCAGTAGTAGGTGCACATGGTCCCGGTTGGGCATTCGTTATCTCAGCAGTCGGCCATCAGCGGACGGTCGTCTCACCGAACGTCTGACCGCTTCAGACAGTTGCTGACGCTCAGACGCTGGTTGACGACCGCCGTGGGCAAAGAACTTTCCCCGCGATTGCGCGTTGTTCCTTATGGGTTGAACGGCGATGCTTCCAGGAAGCGCCAACGCAAAGGCCGGTTCAAGGGGGTGGCGCGCCAGCGCTCGACCGTGAACTCGATCCAACGGCCGGTGCCCCCGGTCTGCTCGATGTCGTTGGCCACATCGAAGCAAACCCGAGCGTGGCCCGTCAACTGCAGCTGGCGCGCACCGTCGAAATCGGGCAGCACCAGGCCGCTGCGGGGCTCGACCTCCAGATTGCCCAGCGTGTTGAACATGCTGTTGCCGTTGTAGTCGGGGATGCGCAGCACCTGGCCACGCCTTTGCACGAAGCCGGGCCGCCCTCCACGGTGCGACACGTCGACCTCGCCGGCAGGGCCCAGGCTGGCGATGAACAGCGTGTCGGCTCCATCGATCCAGGCAGTCGCGGCGGCATCGAGGATTTCGCCTGCGACTGACGTGGCGGTGGATGCCTCGGCGTTGGCCGCGACGGCCTCTGGCTGTCGTTTCTGGATGTATCTGGGGCAGACCGGATACGCCTGCCCCACGACAACCTCGAGTTGACTGGCTGAAGCCAGGCCCACGTGACCATTGACCCGCAAGCGCCGCCTCTTCTGAAGTTCGATGAGCAGTACGGCCACGGACTGGCCGGCCTGCAGACCGTCGAGTGGCGCCGTGGTCGCGAGGCGGCCGTGCGGGTCGTCGAGCGCCATGCACAGTCGATTGAGCTCCTCGCTGACTTGCACAAAGCCCGCTTCGCCCGTCAGCAGACAGGCATGGACGTCGCCCGCGTGATCGGCCGCGCCGACGACGCACCACTGCTGCTGGCCGACGAACGCACGGGCCGCCGCCGGAACGCGCGGGCTGATGTTGCGGCTGTTGATCAGCGCGGTGGCACGTTCACCGGTCCGCTCCTGGACCAGGCGTTCGCCGCGGTGGAAGTGGGCATCGTCCATGTGGGATCCCGCCTGCAAAGTCAGAACGTCACGAGCCGGTGGCCGGCGTCCAGGTGGCGCGACAAGTCAAGGACTCCGGACGTTCCCGGAATCGACTTGTCACGCACGAGCGCAACGCCAGTCGGCGCCAAGCCGGCGCCGGCACCGAACACATCGGCACAGCCGCCGCACGCCACGATGCGATCCCGTACGGATTCGTACAGCGCGTGTGCTGGGTGCTCGGGCAGCGCCAGTTCGGCAGGCCAACGCACGCCGGCACCCTGGAAAACCAGGTCGAAATCCTGCTGCTTGTCCTTCAACTCGTAGGCGAGAAAAAGCGCGTTGAAGACGCGGCCCAGGGATTCTTCGCTGCCCGCCTTGGGATCGGAGAAGACGACGATGACAGTTTTCATTGGAGCAATCCTTTCGAGGGGCGGCCTTGGGTGAAAGAAGCGTGAGGTGTGCCGCCCTGACAACAAATTTATCCATCCAAGAAACAGAGATAAATGCCGACAAGTTGACTTCATTGCTGCAAAAATTGCAGTGATCAAAGGAGCGACATGGACCGCCTGCATGCCATCGAGGTCTTCCTCGAAATCGCCGAGCGCGGCAGCCTGACCCGGGCCGCCGACGCGCTGTCGCTCTCGCTGCCCAGCGTTGTGCGCACATTGGCCGCGCTGGAAACCCACCTGGGCGTGCGCTTGTTCAACCGCAACACGCGGCGCCTGGCCATCACCGACGAGGGGCGCGCCTATCGAGAGCATGCGCTGGCCATCCGCGCCGCGGTGGCCGAGTCGGAACAGGCGATGCGCCAGGCCCAGGCCGAGCCGGCGGGCAGCATCACGGTGACGGCTTCGGTCAAGTTCGGCGAGATGCACGTGGCGCCGCTGGTGGCCTGCTACCTGCAGCGCCACCCGCGGGTGGAAGTGCAGTTGCTGCTGCTGGACAGGGTGGTCAATCTCGTCGAGGAGGGCATCGACCTGGCCGTTCGCATCGCGCCGCTGCCGGATTCGTCCCTGGTAGCACGCCATGTCACTGAGGTGTGGCAGGTCATTGCGGCGAGCCCCGCCCTGCTTGCGGCGCAGGGGTTGCCGCTGGAGCCGAAAGACCTCGCAGCCCAACCCTGCATCCGGTTTGGCGGCGTGGGCGACCCCGGCGTGTGGGAATTCTCCACCGATGGCCGACGCGAGCGCGTCAAGGTCGGCGGACGCCTGGCTTGCAACACCGTCGGCGCCAACCTGGCCGCCTGCATCGCCGGCCAGGGCTTCGCCCGCTTTCTGCACTACCAAGTGATCGAGGCCTGCGAGCGTGGCGAGCTGGTGCCCGTGCTCCAACGCCACGCGCCGCAGGCCCGGCCTCTGTCCCTGGTGTACCCGCGCAACCGGCATGGCTCGGCGCGCCTATCTACGTTAGTGGACCACCTCTGTGTGCAACTGCGCGAGCGCCTGGATGGCGCGCGCCATGCCGGGGCATGACAGGCAAGCGGCTGACTACTCAGGCAGCTGCTGGTAAGTCTCTATCACGCGGGCCGAGTAGGTAAGCGCAGCGCCGGCGTTCATCGCAATGGCCACGCCCAGTGCCTCGGAGACTTCCTCCAGCGAGGCGCCGGCCTCTGCGGCCTTCTTTGTGTGCACGGCAATGCAGCCATCGCAGCGCGTTGTGACGGCAACGGCTAGCGAGATCAGCTCGTGGATCTTGGGCTCAAGGTGGCCGGTTTTCACGGCTGCGTTGTCCAGGGTCACCATGCCACGCATCACATCGGGACTTTGCCTGGCAAAGTCGCCCACGCGCTCCACTAGAGACGCCCGGTAGCTGTTCCAATCCTTCATCATGCTGCTTGTTCCTGTTCAGGGGTTGTGGATGCCGGCGCCAACGTGGCGCCAGGCGGGAGTGAAAAAATCCGCTGCATCAGCGCACTGCTGGCTTGCGTGAACAGCGGCCAGCCACTCAGGCCAGGGCTTGTGTGCACCGTGCCTGCGTGGGGTAGTCGGTGTAGCCCTCTGCCCCCTGGCTGTAGTACGTCTCCATCACGTCCTGGTTCAAGGGAGCGCCTTCGCGCAGGCGTTGAACCAGATCGGGGTTCGCCAGAAAGGGGCGCCCGAAGCTGATCGCATCTGCCAGCCCGCTGTCGAGGTCCGCCTTGGCGCGTGCCATGTCGTAGTCGCTGTTCAGTACCAGCGCTCCCTTGAAATGCCTGCGAATCAGCGGTGACAGTCGCGGCACATCGGTCGCGCCGAACGTCCCCTCCGGGCCAGGCTCGCGCAGTTCCAGAAAGGCGATACCCATGGCGTGCAGGATGTCCGCCGCCGCCGTGAACAGTGGCGCCGGATGGCTGTCGTCCACGCCGTAGCTCTCGCCATTGGGAGACAGCCGCACGGCCGTGCGATCAGCGCCCACTGCGTTGGCCACGGCCTGTGTGACCATTCTCAGCAAGCGCACGCGGTTCTCGATGCTGCCGCCGAACTCGTCAGCCCGCACGTTGGTTCCGTCGCGCAGGAACTGGTCGATCAACTGGCCATTGGCGGCGTGGATCTGAACGCCATCGAAGCCCGCGGCCATGGCGTTGTTCGCCGCTCTCACGTAGTCGTCGATCAGGCCGGTGATCTCCTCTGCCGTCAAAGGCCTGGCGAGCTCGAACGGCTTCTTGCCTTCATAGGTGTGCGCATCGCCTGGCATGGTTGTCGCACTGGCCGACACAGGCGCGTGGCCCGTCACAGCCGAATGAGCCATGCGGCCCATGTGCCAGAGCTGCGCGAAGATCAGACCGCCCTTGGCGTGCACCGCCTGCGTGACAAGCTTCCACGCCTGGACCTGTTCTGCGGACCACAGCCCTGGCGCATAGGGCCAGCCAACCGCCTGGCGCGAAATGCCAGTGGCCTCCCCGATGATCAACCCGGCCGAGGCACGCTGCGCGTAGTAGTCGGCCATGATGGGCGTCGGCACATGGTCGCGGGTGGCGCGCGCCCGTGTCAGTGGCGCCATGAATGTGCGGTTCGGAGCCTTGACGGCACCAAGCGCGATGGGATCGAACAGTGTTGGCATGGGGGGTTCTCGCAAGGTCCTGGTTGTTCAGCCATTCACCTGGAGGCCTTCAGCCGCCAACGCCGCCCGCACGCTGGCCCGCCGGTTCATGCGTGCCATGAAGCTCTTGATGTTGGTGTAGCTGGTGATGTCGATGTTCACGCGATGCGGCCATGACAGGACGTTGTAGAGGTACGCATCTGCGACCGAGAACTGCGCGCCCAGGACGTAGTCGTTCCTGGACAGGTGTTCGTCGATGTAGTCAAACTTGCTGGTCAGGTTGCCATCTGCGAACCGCTTTTTCGTCGCGTCGTCCAGGAAGGGCGAGAACATCACGGCCATGCTCTTGTGCAGGTCGCTGGCCACGAAGTTGAGCCACTCCAGCGCGGTGTAGCGCTCCCGGGTCCCGAACGAAGGAAGGAGCCTGGCGTCCGGATGCTTGTCGGCGATCCATTGCAGGATCACGGCCCCTTCGGTGAGCAGGTCGCCGTCGTCCAACTTGAGCGCAGGGACGAAGCCTTTCGGCGTCACTCGGAAGTAGTCGCCTTCGACCGTGGTCTTGGTCTTGAAGTCGACCTTCACCAGATCGAACGCCTGCCCGGCCTCATGCAAGGCGATCTGGGATGCGAGCCCGCAGGAGCCGGGCGAGTAGTAAAGTTTCATCGTCATCAGTCCGTTGTTAAATGGTTGATTGGGCGGTCGGTCAGGTCATTGCGGGCCCGCCGGCCGCAGTGCATCGAAGTCGCTCGCGTCGTGGCGCTCGCGCAGGAATTCCCCAGACGCTCCGGAGATGCGGTTGACGACCCGGCCCCGTGCCACCGCGGGGCGCTCGGCAATCGCCCGGTACCAGCGCATCAGGTGCGTGTACTGCTCGACAGCCAGGAACTCGTGCGTGCCATACACGCCGTACAGACTGCCGGGATACCAAGGCCAGACCGCCATGTCGGCGATCGTGTACTGGTCGCCTGCAAGGAACTCGTGCGAGGCCAGGTGCGTGTCCAGCACGTGGAGCTGGCGCTTGGTCTCCATCGCGTAGCGGTCGATCGCATATTCGATCTTGAAGGGCGCATAGGCGTAGAAGTGGCCCAGGCCGCCACCGACGAAGGGCGCCGATCCCATCTGCCACATCAACCAGTTGAACGTCTCGGTCCTCGCCCGGCGCTCGGTCGGCAGGAACGCGCCGAAGCGCTCCGCCAAGTAGACCAGGATCGAGCCGCTCTCGAACACAGGAGTGGCCGGGTCGGTCGACCGGTCCACCAGTGCCGGGATCTTGCCGTTGGGGTTGAGGCCGACGAAGCCGCTGCCGAACTGCTCGCCTTTGAAGATGTCGATCAGCCAGGCGTCGTACTCGGCGCCGGCGTGCCCTGCCGCCAGCAACTCCTCCAGCATGATCGTGATCTTCTGGCCATTGGGTGTGCCCTGCGAATAGAGCTGGATCGGATGTTTGCCGATTGGCAGTTCGCTCTCGAAGCGGGCGCCGGATTCGGGGCGGTTGATGCTGGCGAACGTACCACCATAGGCAGTCTTGGGTTGCCAGACTTTGGGCGGCTCGTAGCCTGCGGGTTGGTTGTCGAGAGAGGGTTCGGTCATTGGTTTCTCCTACAGGGATCCAGGTACAACAAAGGTCTGCCATCCACGCATGTGGTTGATGAAGCGCTCGCTCAACCCGCCCTCGCGCAGGTAGCCCGCAGGTACCGGCATACGCGGGCTGTCGAAATGGGGGTTGGCTTGGACCTGCAACGGGAAGTCCCGCTGAAGAATGCTGGCGCGGCCGATCAGCACGAAGTCGCAGCCTTCGTCCAGCAGCTGCCCGCAGCGCTGGGCGCTCATGACCTTGCCGGCCGTTCCGACGCGCACGCCCTTGCGGGGGAGGTCCGTGAAGACGCTGAGCATCGACTTGCCCTGGAACCGTCCCTCCCGAACGATCTGGGCAGAGTCCCACAGGGCGAGATCCAGGTAGTCGATCGTTTCGCGGTCCAGGATGTGGGCGGTGATCTCGCGCAACTCCTCCAACTGCAGGCCGTAGCGCTCGATCGACAGGCGCCAACCGATCTGAAAATCGGGTCCGCAGGCACGCCGAATGCCTTCGAGGACTTCCAGCGTGAGACGCGCCCTGTTCTCGACACTGCCGCCGTACCGGTCGGTGCGGTCGTTGAGATATGGGGACATGAACTCCGACAGGATCCAGCCGAACGCCCCGTGGGCGGCCACGCCATTGAAGCCCGCCTTCTCCGCGCGCAATGCGGCGGCGATGAAGCTGTCGCGGATGCGCTCGACTTCCCGCGTCGTGAGCGCCTTGACGCCCGGCAGCGTGTGGCTGGAGGCCGGCGCGGGGATGCCCCCCAGCAGCGGATTGGCCCGGTGTCCGGCATGGTGCAACTGCACGGCCGACAGGGTGTTGCCCATGCGCAGCGACGTGGCCAGCTTCGTCAGGCCCGGCAGGTGGGCATCGCTGTGGATACCAAGCTGGCGCGCAAAGGCGATGCCACCCGCCTCCACCGTCGTGGCACAGGTCTGGGCCAAGGCGTAGCCGCCTTCCGCGATCTGTGCCATCCAGTGGTGGTCGAATTCGGACGCGGTACCGTCGGCTTCGCTTTGCTGGTTGGTGAGCGGTGCCAGCATGAAGCGGTTGCGCATGGCAGGGCCGTGCAGGAGCGTGAGCGGTTTGAACAGCTCTGAAACGGGCATTAAAAATCTCCAAAGAAGTAGCGGCAGCACCCGTGATCGGGCGCGGGACAAGCCTGGCTGCAGGCCTTGAGGCCGGCGCGGTCTGCGCGGTCGGATCAGTCGTCGGTGCGTGGCTTGCCGATGCTGGAGACGTTCCAGCCTCCGCCGAGGGCGCGCACCAGGTCGACGGTCGCGCGGGCGCGTTCGCCTTCGGCCTGGATCAGCGACTGGCGGCTGTGCAGATGCGTGCGCTCTGCATCGACGACCGCGAGATAGTCGATGTCGCCTTCATCGAACCGGGCCTGTGCGGATCGCGCGACGCTCGACGATGCGTCCTGGGCACTGCGCTGGTGGCCGATTCGCTCGCCGAGGATGCGCATGGAAACCAGGGAGTCCTCGACCTCGCGAAACGCCTGCAGTACCGTCTTGCGGTACTCGCCGACCCGCTGCTCGTAGACCGCACGCAGGCGCTCGACGTCGGCCTTGCGCCGCCCACCGTCGAAGAGCGGCAAGTTCAGGGCCGCTCCCACCAGCGGCCCCAGCAGGAATGTCCGCTGCGACCAGTTGGCCAGGTTGCCGAGGCTGGACGACTCGTAGCCCAGCGCGCCAGTGAGCGACAGCGACGGAAAGAACGCTGCCTGGGCCACCCCGATGCGGGCGTTTTCCGCCGCCATCGCGCGCTCGGCAGCCGCGATGTCCGGGCGACGTTCCAGCAAAGCCGAAGGCAGGCCCTGCGGCAGCTGGACGGCGATGCTCTCCAGGGGCCTCGCTTCGAGCGAGAACTCCGCCGGTGCCTTGCCGAGCAAGGTGGCCAGCGCATGGGAGACCAAGGCTTGCTGCTGCGCCACGGCACCCAGCTCGGCACGTGCCGAGAACAGTTCCGTCCTGGCCTGCTCGACGACGAAACGGGCGACGGAGCCGGCATCGAGCCTGCGCTCCAACACCGTCACGGCGCCTTCACGCAGTGCCACAGTGTCCCGCAACAGGCGCTGCTCGCCCTCGAGCTGCCGAAGGCTGAAGTATGTCCTGGCGACGTCGGCCTGCACCAGCAGCAGCATCTGGTGCGCCAGGGCCTGCTGCTGCGCCGCATCGGCGCGCGCGGCGTCGATGCCGGCCGACACGCGCCCGAAGAGATCGACTTCGTACGCAACCGAGGCCTGCGCGCGCCACAGAGTCTGCGTCGACCCCGGTGCGCCGTCTCCGCGCCCGGCGGCGGCACCGCTGCTGCGCTGGCGGGTCGGGCCGAAGCCTGCGTCGACCTGCGGCAGGCGCGCCGCTTCGCTGCGCGAGGCCAGCGCGCGCGATTGCTGGAGCCGGGCCATCGCGATGGCGACGTCGGGGTTGGCCTGCAGCGCCTCTTGTTCGAGCCGCACGAGGACCGGGTCGCCGAAGACCTCCCACCAGGGCGAGGGCGGCTGCTGGTCGGCGGGCTCGGCTGGCTTCCAGTTGCCAGGAACCTCCGTCGGCGCCAGCGGATGCTCGTCGGCTTGCCTGAACTTCGAGGGCACGCTCATCTCGGGCCGGCGCTCCACCGGCGAAACGGCGCATGCCGTCAGGAGGAGCAGGCTCACTGCCACAACGATCGCCCCGCGGATCGTTCGAGCAGTGCGCCGGCTCGTTGGGTGGGTCTTGGTCATGCTTTGACCTCCGGCTGCTGGAGTGCGAGGTGGTGCGGGACAGTGGCGGGAGCGTCGTGACGCACCGCAGAGCGCAGTGGTTTGCTGCCCCCTAGTGCCCGCATGACCACGTAGAACAGTGGCGTCAGGAACAGGCCGAACAGTGTGACGCCGATCATTCCGAAGAACACCGAGATGCCCATCGCACGGCGCATCTCCGAGCCGGCACCGGTCGACAGCACCAGCGGGATCACACCCATGATGAAGGCCAGCGACGTCATCAGGATGGGCCGCAGTCGCAGGCGGCAGGCCTCGATCACGGCCTTAAGGGTGGCCATGCCCGCCATCTCCAGCTCGCGGGCGAACTCCACGATCAGGATGGCGTTCTTCGACGCCAGGCCGACCAGCACGATGAGCCCGATCTGCGTGAAGATGTTGTTGTCGCCCTTCGTGAGCCACACCCCGAGCAGCGCCGAGAAGATGCTCATCGGGATGATCAAGATGATGGCCAACGGCAGCGTGAGGCTCTCGTACTGGGCGGCCAGCACGAAGAACACCAGCAGCACGCACAGCGGAAGGATCCAGACCGCGCTGTTGCCCGCGATGATCTGCTGGTAGGTCAGGTCGGTCCATTCGTAGGTCATGCCCGGCGGCAAGGTCTCGGCCGCGATCCGCTGGATGGCTGCCATCGCCTGGTCCGACGAGTAGCCCGGTGCCGGGCTGCCGCCCACGTCGGCCGACGTGTAGCCGTTGTAGCGCAGCACCTGGTCGGGGCCGTAGGTCTGGCCGACCTTCGCGATCGAGGCCAGCGGAATCATCTGGCCCGACGCGCTGCGCACGTGCAGTTGCCCAATGTCGTCCGCCTTGGAGCGAAAGCGGCTGTCAGCCTGCATGCGCACCTGGTACACGCGGCCCAGGAAGTTGAAGTCGTTGACGTAGTACGACCCGAGGTAGGCCTGCAGCGTGCTGAACACCGCCGGCGTGTCGACGCCGAGCTGTTGCGCCTTCTCGCGGTCGATGTCGACCTTGAGCTGGGGAACATTCACCGTGTAGGTCGAAAAGAGCGGCCCGAGCTCGGGCGTTTTGGACGCCGCCTGGATGAAGGCCTGGGTCGCCTTGTAGAGCGCCTCGTAGCCCAGGTCGGCCCGGTCCTCGATCTGCAGCTTGAAGCCGCCCAGGGTGCCCAGACCATAGACGGGCGGCGGCGGGAAGATGCCGGTGAAGGCGTGGCCAATGGCGCTGTACTCCTTGCCCAGGTCGGCCGCGACTTGGTCGGCGCTGATGCCTGCACGGTCCTTGAACGGCTTGAGCAGCACGAACGTGAGCGCGGTGCTGGAGCTCTTCGTCACACCGTTGATCGAGAGCCCGCTGTAGCTCGATGTGCCCATGACCGCGGGGTGCCTGAGCGCGATCTCGTTCATCTTCGTCATCGTCGCTTCGGTGCGGTCCAGCGTGGCGCCTTCCGGCATCTGGGCCAGGCTCACGAGGTACTCCTTGTCCTGCGCAGGAACGAAGCCGCCCGGCACGTGGCCGGTAAGCCACCAGGTGGCGCCGAGCAGGCCGGCGTACACGACAAGCATCGCGCCCCTGTGCTTCAGGATCCGGCCGACGCTGCCGCCGTAGCCTTCGGAAGCGCGGTCAAACATCCGGTTGAAGCGCCCAAAGAAGCCGCCGAACAGCTTCTGCGTGACTCGCGTGAAGCAGTCAGGGGCGTCGCCATGGCCTTTCAGGAGCAGGGCCGACAGCGCCGGCGACAGCGTCAGCGAGTTCACCGCCGAGATGAGCGTGGAGATGGCGATGGTGACCGCGAACTGCTTGTAGAACTCGCCTGTCAGGCCGCTCAGGAAAGCCAGCGGAAGGAACACAGCCGACAAGGTCAGCGCGATGGCGATGATGGGGCCGCTCACCTCGCGCATGGCCTGGTAGGTGGCTTCGCGTGGCGTCATCCCGCGCGCGATGTTGCGCTCCACGTTTTCGACCACCACGATGGCGTCGTCGACCACGATGCCGATCGCCACCACCAGCCCGAACAGCGACAGCGTGTTGATGGAATAGCCCGCCAGCAGCAGGAAGGTGAAGGTGCCGACGATGGAGATGGGCACGGCGATCAGCGGAATGATGGATGCGCGCCAGGTCTGCAGGAACAGGAACACGACCAGCACGACCAGGGCCACGGATTCCAGCAGTGTCTTGACGACCGCATCGATGCCGGACTGGACCGCGCGGCTCGGCTCGTAGACCACGCGGTAGACCACGTCCTCCGGGAATTCCTTCTCCAGTTCCTGCATGGCCTTGTGCACGTCGCGCGAGATTTGCAGCGAGTTCGCACCCGGCGCTTCCTGCACCGTCACCGCGACGGCCGGTGCGTTGTCCAGCGTGGCGCGGATGCCGTAGTCCTCAGCACCGAGCTCCACGCGCGCCACGTCACCCAGGCGCGTGATGGCGCCACCGGCGTCCGACTTGATGACGATGCGCTTGAACTCCTCCGGCGTCCTGAGGCGACCGTCGGCGTTGACGGTGAGCTGGAAGGCTGTGTCGGGATTCGTCGGTGCACTGCCGATGGTTCCCACTGCAGCCTGGACGTTCTGACGCCGGATGGCGCTGGCGACGTCGCTGGCGCCCAGTCCCCGCTCGGCGAGGGCGGCCGGGTCCAGCCAGATGCGCATGGCGTAGCCACCAGGCCCCCAGATCGCCACGTCGCCGACGCCCTGGATCCGCGCCAGCCGATCCTTCACGTGCAGGATGGCGTAGTTGCTGATGTAGTTGTTGTCGTAGGTTCCCTTGGGCGACACCATGTGCACGGCGATGGTGATCATCGGCAGGTTCTTGACCGCCGTGACGCCCAAGCGCTGCACATCCTCGGGCAGCCGCGGCACGGCTTGCGACACGCGGGTCTGCACGAGCTGTTGCGCACGGTCCGGGTCGACGCCCAGCTTGAAGGTCACCGTCAGGTACAGGTGGCCGTCGCCGCTGGCCTTCGAGTCCATGTAGAGCATGTCTTCCACGCCATTGACGGATTGCTCGAGCGGTGCGGCGACTGTCTCGGCGATGGTCTTGGCGTTGGCGCCGGGGTACTGCGCGTGGATGACGACCGAGGGCGGGATGACCTGCGGGTATTCCGACACCGGCATGCTGAACGCTGCCACGATGCCTGCCAGCAGGATCAGCGCAGACAGCACGCCCGCGAAGATCGGCCGGTCGATGAAGAACTTCGAGATGTTCACGACCGGTCTCCATGGGTGGCCCTGGCGGACGCCTCGGGCGGCTCCGCTGCCTCGGCAGGAATCGCCGACACCGACGCGCCGGGCGACGCACGGAAGGCCCCATCCACGATGACCCGGGCACCCGGCGCGATGCCGCTGCGCACCACCCGATCGCGCCCCTGGAGCACACCGAGTTCGACAAAGCGGCGCTCGACCTTGTTCTCTGCATTGACGATGAGGACGTACTTGCGGTCTTGGTCGGTACCAACGACGGCCTCGTCGACCATCACAGCGTCGTAGGGCGTGCCGCCCTGCAGGCGGATACGCGCCTGCAGCCCAGGAAGCATCTCGGGCGTCACCTTGTCGATGCGCGCCCGCACCCGCACCGTGCCTGAACGGGTGTCCATCTGGTTGTCGATGGCCTCGATAGCGGCAGCAAACGGGAAGGCATCGTCGTTCGCAAGGCCGACCTTCACTACGGGTTGCGCGCCAGCCCGCAGCGAGGGCGCAATGATCCGCAGGTAGCTTTGCTCGTCCACGTTGAAGGATGCGTAGAGCTTGCCGTCGGACACGATCCGCGTGAGTGCAGTTGCGTCGCCTCCTGCGACCACCACATTGCCAGCGGTGATCTCCGCGCGCGAGATGCGCCCCGCGATCGGGGCCCGGACCTGCGTGTAGCTCAGTTGGAGCTGCGCTTGGGCCAGCCCGGCCTGCGCGCCTTTCAGGGCGGCAGCGGCGGCCCTTGCCGCGTTGTCGAGCACGTCGAATTCCCTACGCGCGATGGCGCTCGACTCCAGCAGCCGCCGGCCACGCGCCTGTTCGAGGTCGGCGAGTCGCTGCCGTTCTTCGGCGCCCGCCAACTGGGCCTGTGCCTGCCGCACCTGGGTCTCCAGCGGAGCCGGGTCGATGGTGAACAGCAACTCGCCCTGGCGCACATGCTGGCCGGGCTTGAAGTGGACCGCCTGCAGCGTGCCCGGCACCTTGGGCCGGATGTCGACCAGGTCCACGGCTTCAAGCCGGCCGGTGTAGTCCTGCGCATCGGACACCGGCCGTTGCGGGGCCGGCCGGTACTTGACGGTGGGAGGCGGTGCGGCGGCGGCTTCGGCGTGTGCTGGGGAGCCATCGCTCCACAGCGCGATGCCGGCGCCGGCCACCGCGATGGCCGCCATGGCGGATGCTAGCGGATGTTTCTTGAGGGGGTTCATGCGACGTGCCTGACGAAGTTCGATGGCCCGCAGTCTGAGCGCGCCGCGCCAGTTGATCCAGACCGCAATCTGCGCAAATTTATTGCCTCAGATGGAATAATCCAGCTGCGCCGTCTGTAGCATTCATAGCTAATTTCGGTGATGGGGCGGCAACTGTTTCTATACTCGTTGCCATTCAGGCAATAAATTCCTTGGAAGGAACAGCCCACGTGGACCGCCTCCAGTCGATGCAGATCTTTGCGCGCGTGGTCGAGATGCACAGCTTCACGCGGGCGGCCGACAGCCTGTCCGTGCGCCCCTCACGGGTCACGCGCGCGGTGAAGGACCTCGAGACATTTCTCGGTGTGCGGCTGCTGCAGCGGACGACGCGCCACATCAGCCTGACCCCCGATGGCACGCTCTATTTCGACCACTGCAGGCGCCTGCTGGCCGATATCGAAGCCGTCGAATCCAGCTTCCCTGGAAGCGCCGGCAAGCCGCGCGGGCGCCTGCGCGTGGACATGACGCTGTCGCTCGCGCGTTTGGTGGTCCTGCCCTGCATCAAGGATTTCCAGGCGCGCTTTCCGGACGTCGAGCTCACCTTGACGGTGTCGGACCGCACAGTCGAGCTGGTGCAGGAAGGTATCGATTGCGTCATCCGCGCGGGCACGCCTGAGGACTCGCCGACCTTGGTGGCCAAACGTATCGGTGCCTTCGAATGGGTGACCTGTGCCTCACCAGAGTACCTGGCAGCGCAAGGCACACCGAAGTCGCTTGAGGACCTGGCCGAACACCACGCGGTGGGCTACCTGTCGAGCCGCACCGCTCGGTCGCTGGAGTGGAACTTCGTGGTCGACGGCGAAGACCGTTCCATCACGATGCGCGAGCGCCTCATCGTCAACGACACCGATGCGTACGTGACCTGCGGCCTCGAAGGCCTGGGCCTCATCCGCGCAGGCAGCTACATGGTGCGCCACCATCTGCGCAGCGGGCGGCTGCGGCAGGTGCTGGCCGACTGCACTGCGCCGGCTGCGCCGCTGTCTGTGCTGTATCCGCAGAACCGCCATCTGTCACCCACGGTGCGCGCGTTCGTGGATTGGGTTGGCGATGTCGTGCGCGCGGCAGAGACAAGCTGGCGCGCCGATGAATGCGTCACTTGATGCGCGTTCGGCCAGTGAACAGAGCACGCGAAGATTTTTAGCCTGCAGGGCGTGAGCTGCCCGCAAGTCCTGCTGTTGTCCCATGGCGGCCAAAAGATGGAGACCGTGACGCCACAACGCCTGAATGGGCGACCGGAAATTCTAGAAACCTGTCGTTTACCTGCGGGGAGCGAAAGGCTGCAACGGGCGCACAGCTGCCGACCTCGTGGACCCGCTCCCGGCCATAAGCAGACGGTCGAGCCGCTTATAGTGACCGTCTGGTATGCCAAATTGCGGCCACTCAAGATTTCACCAGCTGACCGAATGTGACCGCGTGCTCTGCGACCGTTGCAACGTATCCGTCCGGCAAACTCGTCTTGACCCGGAACAACGAGGCACGCGTTCGTGTAGTCATGCGTCCGGAGCAATTTGCGCCACCTCTACAATTCTTTTGTGACCGCCAAACGCCGAGCCCTCGTCCTGCTGATTGCCATGGTCTGGCAGGCATTGGCGTGGCTCACCCCGGCCCATCTTGACCACCAAGCCAAGGTCATCGGGCACATGGTCGTGCACGCACAGGAAGTGGACCACCACCACCACGCCGACCAGACACTGCACGTCGAGGACGACAGCGGCGAACCACCTCACCAGCATGCCAACCAGGCGGCGCAGCTGCCTGGTTTGGCCCCGGCGATGAGCCTTGCGGCAGGCGACCCCGTCCCATCGGTCCTGGTGCCAAGCGCAGGCGTCGGGCATGCACCTGTCTATCTCGAAGGCCCCCTGCGGCCTCCGCAGCGCAGCACACAACAGGCCTGACAGGCCTTTGCCACGGCCGCGCTAGGCCGTGGCCGCGCTGGTGGTCCACCAGCACCTCCTATCTGTCCGCTCGGCATGCCCCTGGAGGCGCGCCGCGCTCGGAACATCTTCCGCGACCAACCCTGCCGTCGCACCGCGACGGCTTGGGCTGTCTCAACACACAGAGGGCTCTTGCTCCATGACCCGAACCATTTCCCATCGCCTGGTGGCATTGCTGCTGCTGGGCCTCATCCCGCTCGTGGGCCTCGCCCACGGCATCTCCGAGGAGGACCGACAGCGCATGCTCGATGGCGGCTACCTGCAGTACGTCGGCCTCGGCGCAAGCCACATGCTGACGGGCTACGACCACCTGTTGTTCCTGTTCGGCGTGGTGTTCTTCCTAACCACATTCAAGGACGTGGCCAAGTTCGTGACCGCCTTCACCGTCGGCCACTGCATCACGCTGGTGTTCGCGACCTACTTCAAAATCACCTGGAACTACTACCTGGTCGACGCCATCATCGCCGCGAGCGTCATCTACAAGGGATTCGACAACAACGGCGGCTTCCAACGCGTGTTCGACATGAAGTCGCCGAACCTGCTGGGCGCCGTGTTCGTTTTCGGCCTGCTGCACGGGTTTGGCCTGTCCACGCGACTGCAGCAACTGCCGCTGGGCGATGACCCGGCGGCAATGCTCGGGCGCATCCTGAGCTTCAACGTCGGTGTCGAGCTGGGCCAGATTGCGGCACTGGCCGCCATGGTGGCGCTGCTGGCCGCCTGGCGGCACCGGCCCTCATTCAAGCGCTTCAGTTACGCGGCCAACCTGGCGCTGGTCTATGCCGGCGTCTACCTGCTGTTCACGCAGCTGCATGGCTACCAGCACGACACGGCCCCGGACAGCTTCCGCATCCCCGTTGAAGAGCATCGCCACGTGCACGACGACATGAACATCGAGAACACCCAGGATGACAGCCTCAACACGCTCAACTGAACCCGTTTCCTCTCCTTCTCTTATCCACTCCCTCAAGGACCGCACCATGCACAAGTCTTTCATCGCCACCATCATCTTGTCCTCCGCTGCTTTCGCGCCTGCCGGCTACGCCAACGAGGGCGGCGCTTGCCACTTCCATGGCTCCAAGCCTGCGGCCGAGTCGGTCGTGACCGGCTGCGCCGAACAGCGCAAGCAGACGCTGGTCAGAGGTGGCAAGCTCGATGCTTCGTGGACCGCCATCAAGCCCGAGAAGGTCGAGACCATCGGCGGCAAGAAGGGCAAGGAGTGGAAGTTGACCTTCAAGAACCCGGCCGTGACCGACGCCAGCAAGCAGACGCTGTACATGTACTACAGCCTGCCGGGCAACTTCATCGCCGCCAACTTCACCGGGCAGTAAGCCATGCCGCGCGACCTGGCCTCACCCGCGCTGCGCGGCGGACTGCTCGCGTTGCTCGCTGCCGCCCTGTTCGGCCTGAGCACACCGCTGGTGCAGGGCTTCGGGGCCGGCATCGGGCCGTTCACCACGGCAGCGCTGCTCTATGGCGGCGCCGCTGCGGTGGCGGCCTTGCTGCGCCGGCCCGCCACGCGCGAGGCGCAGCTGCGCCGTGGCGACCTGCCGCGCCTGCTGGCGATGTCCGGCATGGGTGCGGTCGTGGGGCCGGTCGCGCTGGCTTGGGGTCTGCAGCGCACCAGCGGTTCCAGCGCATCGCTGATGCTGACGCTGGAGGCCGTATTCACGGCCATCCTGGCCTGGCGCTGGTACGGCGAGACGCTGGACCGGCGCGTCATCGCGGCCGTCGCACTGTTGCTGCTGGGCGGTGTGGTGTTGGTGCTGGAGCAAGGCCTGGCCGGCCAGGTTCAGTTGCTGGGACTGCTCGCCGTGACGGTGGCCACCATCGCCTGGGGCGTGGACAACACGCTGTCGCGCGGTGTGGCCGACCGTGACCCGGGTCAGGTCGTCGTGGTCAAGGCCACGCTGGGCACCGTGGCAACCGTTCTGATGGCCTGGCTATGGGGCGAGCCGGTCCCAGGCCTGGCAACCATGCTGGCATTGTTGGCCGTGGGTGCAACCGGCTACGGCCTGAGCCTGCGCTTTTACCTACTGGCGCAGCGCGAATTCGGCGCCGCGCGCACGGGTTCGGTGTTCGCCTTCGCGCCCTTCATCGGCGCCCTGGGCGCCTTTGCGTTGGGTGACCGGTCGGGGTCGTGGTTGATGGGCCTGGGTGGGGTGTTCATGATTTGCGGCGTGGTGCTGCACCTTGCCGAGAGGCACGAGCACTCCCACACGCACGAGACCCTCGAGCACGAGCACGCGCACACCCACGACGACAACCATCACCTGCACGGGCATGACGTGATGCCTGCTGGCGCACACAGCCACCGGCATCGCCATACGTCAGTCAAACATGCTCATCCACACGTGCCCGACGCACATCACCAGCATCCGCATTGACCCAGCGGTGCGGCAAGAGCTCACCGATACGACTTGCAGGCTGAGTGGGCAGTCGCTCCAAAACGTCGCGTAGATAGGCATAAGGGTCGTGCCCGTTGAGCCGCGCCGAGTGCACCAAGCTCATCACGGCAGCGGCGCGCCGACCAGCACGCAAGCTGCCGGCGAACAACCAATTGGCTCCGTCGGCCAACACCATCCGTGCTCAGACCCTTCGGCGCATCGCTGCAAGGCCCATCAAGCCGAGCCCCATCAACAGCACGGAGGCGGGTTCAGGCACTTCCGCCACTGTTATTGGATCGCGCGCCCAAACACTGATGTGCGAAATGTCTTGGTCCTTTCCCTTGTCGTTCTCAAAGTCGGTATCCATGGTCCAGCTGCCCTTCAGCGTGTACGGGATACCCAAATCGAACTGCCCTCCCATCTTGGTGAAGTCAAAGTCATAGACTGCCCAGTTCGTGCTTGACTTGACCGAGAAAGCAAGGTGGTCGAAATTGCTGCGCGAGAACAGGTTGAGGGAAGCGAAGATGGCTTTGATGTCGGGGTCAACCTCAAGCTGCCAAGTACCACCAACGTTGGACGTTTGCGTCTGCGTGTACTTCAGCACATCGCCCAAGGAGAATGCTGTGCCGCCCTGCGGCGTCACCATTGAGTAGCTCAGCTGGCCGGCGTTGCCATTGAGCTGGCCCAGCATGATCCAGCCTGGGTCCACTGGGGCGCCTGGGTTCTGCAAAGGTAGCAGCTGACTCGACTGGATGAACTGCGTGGGACTCAGCAACCCGTACTGCCCATTGAGCAGTCCGTCATTCAGATAGCCCAGGTTTGGCGACGGATTAAGCGCTGGGCCTTCGTTGCCGGTGTACACGCCCGCGCAGCTGGTGGCATTGATGGGTGTCGCCAGCGAAGGGATCGTGCCCGCGTACGAAGCGCTGGGAATCGCTCCGGTGATCTTCCAGTTGGCAACGTTGCAGGGGTTGGACGGATCGAGAACGCCGGATGCTCCGCCGGGAACTGGCCCGGCGAACGCCGAGACCGCAACGAGGCTGAGCGCCGCAACGGTTGAAAGGTGAGCGAGAGCGGTCATGGCAGGTCTCCTTTGTGTGGGGACCATGGAAGAGCATCGAACATGCCGGTACCGAAATGCTCATGACATTCAACCCTGATGGTTGGTGTAGCCACAAAAGCAGCCGGTTACTTGTAAGACATAGCGACATATTGACGTAGGATAACTCTTGCTAACGCGACTTTGTCGCGTTCCCATCATCGTTCCGGTTATGTTTACTATGGCTGGCGGTCTATTGGTGCAGATTTTGAGCAGGCCGCTTTACTAGCGGAGATCGGGATCAAGGCGCGCTGGCGTGCGTTACCGAAACATCAGCTCGGCTGGACGCTTCCGTGGCGATCAACATAGGGGCACGGTCATACCTAGTCCGTCGGTGGAGCGCGGCAGGGCTGCCTTTTTTGCGAGAGATCAGGGCCTGCGGCGCGCATTGCGCAAACGACTTTTCCTGTGTCCTGCAGGTGTTCACTGGAGCAATCGCGCTACCGCTGGTCATTTAAACCTTCTGATGTGACGAGCGGCGGTATGGAATGGCTGCATCTCATGACGCCGGCAACTACACATAGGCCTGACTAGGTTGTTTGCTCTCCTTCTTAATAGACGCCACCGGCCGCCGCGTGACCGCAGCGGTGCAGTAGAAGACCCGAGCCAGTGACCGGAATGGCAGGCGGAGCAGTTGTTGGATCGCACGGAGCGACTGGCTGCAACGGGCGCACTGCAGTCATCGCTGGAAACTCGCTGTCGGCCATCGTCGCCAGCAGGTATGGGATGCGGCAGCCTTGCGCCGGCCCCCTGCCCTGCTGAGGCAGGCTGCTGTGGATGAGCCTGTCCTGACTCTTAAAGCGGCAGCCGAGGGCGAAGAGGTCGTGTGGGACTAGCGCACGCTGGACCTGACACTGCGCAGTAACCCCATGAAGCTGCTAAGGCCAAGTTGTAAGGGCGGCGCTTCTCGGCGGCTGCGCAGTTGATGGGGAAGCGCAACGGTGTCGCGGCATCGTTCTGCGGAATCGTCACGCTGCGACAAAGGCCAGAAACGGCGAAGGGCGTGGTCTTCGTCAGCCTGGAGACGAGACCGGCAACGTGCAGGTCATCGTCTGGCCGAGCGTGCGCGATGCACCGCCGAAGGAACTGCTCCGCTCCCGTCAACTTGCCGTGCTTGGTCATTGGCAGCGCATGGGAGAGGCGTGCAGTTTGATTGCTAAGCGACTTAAAGATCTGACGCCATTGCTTGGAGAGCTGGAAACGGAGTAACGCGACTTCCGTTGACTTGCTGGGACGGCCAGGCATCGCGTCAGCGTCCGGCCGTGGAGGGTGCGCCACTCGTCGCTTCGCCAATGTCCGGGGCGGTCGCATCTACGAAGTCGTTCAGCGACATGTTGAGTTCGGAGACCGGCTCCGTTCTCGTCGGCTCGCAGCGCTCGCCTGGTCTTCGAAGTCGATCGGTTCGGAGGTTGCACGGATCCCGTGTGGCGATCAGCTCTAGCCCGCGCCGCAGTGCATCAAAAAAGTCGATCTCCACGCGTCCTGCACCTGTTTAAGTCGTACCTTCACGGCGCCTGCTTGGCATGCGAGCCGGTGGGCTTCTGACTGCGGATCTGCTCAAGCGCATGCATCGCAGAAGCAAGCGTTGACGCCTTCACCTTGCGTGTCGCAACAAGGTGCTGATGAAGGACGCGGTTTAAGACGACCGCTGGACACAGAGGATGATCGTCTGGCGTTGTCATGTCGTCGTCTCGGCGCTCGGTACCGTGAACGCGGCCGGAAGAACCGATGCTTGGTTGTTCCGCCATGGCCGGCCTTTGAGCTGGGGCATCGCTAAGCGATTTCATACCAGGAGCCTATACCGGCAGCAGCACTACGCCAACAACAATACAGAAGGCGTGGCGAGTCGCGCGCAACTTGTTGGTACGTAAAGATATTTCAGGACTACACGTCTAGAAATTTATGACGCACCGAAGGGCTTCTCAGCCGGCCGCCCGACATCCTGGGTACCTTCTGGCAAAGGTGAAGCACGACATGACAACGCCGTACGAACGTTTCAAGGCGCTTGCAAATGCTCGCGATGTTCTCGTGGCGATCCAGGCCGACCGGCGCCTGTCACCGATGCTCCGTTCTCGGGCAGATTCTGTACTTCCGGGATACCCCGAAGACCGCTATTTCGAACGGCTGGTCAACGACAACGAGATAGGCCTGCCTCAAGAGGTCGCCGCCTCGTTGTCGGAGTGCTCATCGCTGCTCCATGCGGTAGCCGCAGAGTTGCGCAGTCGGAGTTCATCCGAACTGTCGAAAAATTTGGATCGTGTGATGAGGCATCTTCCCGATGTCGGAGAGATTGACCATCTGCGAACACTGCGCCTAAGAGCGAACCTCGTCGCGCACTATGCAGGCGGGATCTCCGCATGGATTGCGACCCAAGACCCCGCTTCAGCCGGCGTTCGCCGCATCGTGCCGGAGATCTCCAGCATGAGTCCGGACATGACCATTGATGGATCCGGCGGATCGTAAGCGGCGGACCTCGGATCTGCATCGCGTGATCGCCGTAAAGCTGCGTTGAGAGTCCGAAGCGTTTGCCGAGCTCTGTCTACCGTTGCGCGGTATGAAGATGATCCTCATATCAAACATGAACTATCTCCCTAGATAGTCCAAGTTCTCGCCGAATCCCTCGCCACTTTTTCAACTGTACGAGCGCAATCGAGCTTCGAACATCAAGCTGCGTTCAATGTATTTGTCGACGATCCACTTCCACTGACATATCAATGGTTTGAAGATACATCGCACACGATTCAAAAGAAAAAAGTTCATAGTTATCAAACAACTCCAACGTTCAATTTCACTGTGGTAGGACATATCTAGACCTCATTGAAATCCTGCGCAGCGAGGCAATCTCTTGTCTACCATCATCCGATGATGAAGAGGCAATCTATGAGATTCTTGATGCATTTCCGAAGTAGTCGTCCCGGTGAACAACGTGTGGATGCTCCGAGAGGTTGCCGCCTCTTGCCGGCTGAACTTACGCTGCTGACGAACCCAGGTCGGCTACTTCCTCGCACCACGATTCGTAGCCGCAATCCTGATGCGATTTTTGGGAGACGCATCGCGCATGACAAGCGATCTCTTCTGACGACAGCCCGTCAGGAGGTGGGGACACCGAAGACATTAGTCTCAAGACGTGGGTTGCAAAGGGTCTACCGGGTCGACGCTACTAGCAGTGAGGCTTGCTATGCACTCTGAGGGCGTGATGGGACGGGCAGGAAACGCCTCAACTGCCGTCCACTGCGCAGAAGCTGCGCAGCGCGGGACTTGGCGAGCATATTGCTCAAGGCGGCATTCGAAGGGGGCTACGTGCCGTCGCCCAAGGTAACAGCCCAACTGATCCGCGGTTACATCGCGGAAGGTCGCGGAACCGGCCACGGCGAGCTCTACAACGCCCTCCTTCAACTGAGAAGGTGGAACGCTTCTCCGGTCTCGACCCAAACGTTAGGCGCGATCCCGCCTTTCAACAGGCCGATGCACTTCCTGTCGCGGAGCGAGTTCTTGCTGGCACTTCTCTTTTCGTGGATCGGATGTAATAGTCCGCCCAGTGCCATCCTTGGCGACGGCGATGAACGTCAGGCAGTCACGTCGACGACGTGCTGGAGCAGCGCGAAGGAGATGCGCCATGCCCGGCCGTCGCAGTGAACGGTCGCGGTGTCGCGCATCAAGCCCGTCGGGCTGCCGCGNCGAGGGCCTGAGGCGCAATCAGCGCCTGGGCTACGCGCAAATCGCCGAGCGTGTGGGCGTCTCCAAGAGCACTGTGGGGCGCGTATGCGGTAATAGTCCGCCCAGTGCCATCCTTGGCGACGGCGATGAACGTCAGGCAGTCACGTCGACGACGTGCTGGAGCAGCGCGAAGGAGATGCGCCATGCCCGGCCGTCGCAGTGAACGGTCGCGGTGCGCTGGTTGATGCGCGTGATCTGGCCGACGTGCCGCTTCAGGCACTGGTCAGAGAAGCTGACCTTCTGACCGACGCAGAAGTCCTCCTTGCGGTGCACTTCGGGAGGCGGCTGCAGCGGTGCGCTGGCTGTTGAACCGGGCGTATGCGAGCCGCTTGCCGCTGCCTGTTCCTGGCCCAGCACGATTGCCGCGTACGAGACGCTGATGCGGTGCTGGCTCTGCTCGTCCAGCAGCGTGACCTGGCTGTCCTTCATGGACACGATCCTGGCCGGGCGCAGCTTGCCAGTGCCCCATTCCCAGAACTGAACCATCTGGCCCAGGTGCAGCTGCTGGCGCGCCTGCACGATGCGCCGCGGATCGGCCATCAGTTGTTCGATGACCCAGCTGAGCTGGTACAGCTCGGCGCTGGTCGCCATGGGGAGGTCTTCGATGAGCTTGACGCGCATGGGCTCATTGTGCCCAGCGCTCGAAGCGCGCACCGCCTTCAGGCGGCCTGCTGGGAGGCTGGCTCGGCGGCGTGCTCGCTTTGGCCCAGTTGCGTCGCCACCGCCCACGGCAGGAGTTCGTCCAGGCGGTTGCTGGGGTGGTCGGCAATGCGATCGAGCACGTGACGCAGGTAGGCCTGCGGATCGACGCCGCACAGCTTGGCCGAGCCGATCAGGGTGTAGATCACCGCGGCGCTACGCCCACCGGCATCGGAGCCAAGGTGCAGGAAGTTCTTGCGTCCGATGGCGACACCTCTCAGCGCACGCTCTGCCGCGTTGTTGTGCGCCTCGATGCGGCCGTCGTCAACGAAGCGCGTGAGCGCGGTCCAGTTGCTCAGCGCGTAGCCGATCGCCATCGCTATGGGCGACTTCGCCGAGACCTGTGCCAGCGTCGCGTTCAGCCAAGTTTTGAACTCTTGAAGGACCGGTTGCGTTCGTTCCTGGCGAGCCCGCCATCGCTCCAGTGCCGTCTTGCCCCGGATCTGCGCCTCGATCTGGAAGATCACGCCAATGCGCTGCAGTGCCTGGTGTGCCAGCGTCCCCACCAGCTTGTGCTGGCGCTCGTGGATGTCCCACATCTTTCTGCGTGCATGGCTCCAGCACGCTGCTTCCACGACCTTGCCGCTCTCGTACAGCGGGTGGTAGCCGGCGAAGGCATCGGCCTGCAGGATGCCGCTGAAGTCCTTCAGGTGCCGCACCGGATGCTCGCCCTTGCGGTCGGCCGAGTATTGGAACCAGACCGCTGGCGGTGCCGCGTCGCCGCTCGCCCGGTCGTCGCGTACGTACACCCACAGGCGTCCTGTGCGAGCCTTCGCGCCGGCGCCGCCGAGCACGCGGATCGGCGTGTCGTCGCCGTGGATCTTCACGGCCGCCAACACGTAGCGGCCGATCGCCTGGGCCAGCGGGCTCAGCAAGCGGGCCGCCTGCGCCACCCAGTCGGCCAGGGTCGAGCGCTGCAGCGGCACGCCTTCGCGGCCGTAGATCTGGCACAGGCGGTACAAGGGCGTGTGGTCGCAATACTTGCTGACCAGCACGTGCGTGAGCAGGCCGGTGCCGGCCAGGCAGCGGTCGATGGGACGGCTTGGCGCCGGCGCCTGCACGATCGTGCTGCAACGTTTGCAAGCCAGCCTGGGGCGAACGTGGCGCACGACGTGGAAGCGGCCTGGCTCGTAATTCAGGACCTCCGAGACGTCCTGGCCGATCTGCCGAAGGCCTTGACCGCAGGCCTGGCAGTTGCAGCCGTCCTGCGGCGTGTGCAGCACGGTGCGCCGTGGCAAGTGCTCCGGCAGATCTCGGGCGCTGGCCTGCTCGCGCGCTTGCCTCTTGCGACGGCCTTGCTCGATGGGCGTGACGTTGCTTTGTGCGCATTCACCGCCAGACACGGGCTCAGCGGACGTGGCGGCAGGTTGCGCGAGCTGGCCACCCACGAGGTCGAGCTGCGCGTGCGCAAGCTGCTCGCTGGAGCGGCCGTACTTCATGCGGCGCAGGTAGGCCAACTCGACCTTGAGCTTCTCGACCGTCAGCAGCGCGATCTTCAAGGCCTCCTGCGAGCGCTGCACTTCGCCGCTGAGCACGGCGTTCAGGGCAAGCAGTTCTTGCGAGGTCATGGGCACGACTGTGCCGGGCGCGATGAGCGGCTACAACGGGAGTTGTCCTGTCAACGCGCAGCGCAGTCCTATGCCGCAGCCCGCGGCTGCCAGGTGCGCTCGGGCCTTCGCCAGTCGATGCCCTCCAGCAGCATCGACAGCTGCGCTGCGCTCAGGCTGATCGCGCCCGCTTGCGCCTGTGGCCAGACGAAGCGACCACGCTCCAGTCGCTTGGCCAGCAGGCACATGCCGTCGCCGTCGCTCCACAGCAGCTTGACCAGGTCGCCGCGCCGTCCACGGAACACGAACACGTGGCCGCTAAAGGCGTCTTCGGCCAGAACGGTTTGCACCTTCGCGGCCAGCGAGTCCATGCCGCAACGCATGTCCGTCACGCCGGCGGCAAGCCAGACGCGGGTGCTCGCGCGTGGGCCGATCATGCGCTGTGGCGCAGCGCGCGCAGCACGCTGCGCAGGCTGTCCTCGTCCACGGGGCCGCGCAGGCGCAGTTGCGCCCCGGCAATCTCCAGTTCGATGACGCCACCGCGCGCTGGCGGCCTCGACGGCGGTGCAGTTGCCGGCGACGGCTCTTGTGCCTGGACATCAACTACTGGCGTCACTTGGATCGGCAGCAAGACAGCGGGCTGCGAACTGCCGGCGTGCCGAAGATGGTCTCGGCGCCACTTGAACAGCATGTTGGCGTTGACGCCACCTCGCAGCGCGATGGCCGACACCGAAGCGCCCGGCTCCAGGCATTGCCGTACAAGGTCCTGTTTGAAAGCCAGGTCGTGCTGCCTGCGACTGGCCTTGCCAACCTGCGGATCACTCTTCATGGTGTGCACCATCTCCCGTAAGCGCACACCTCCAAGCGGGTCTGCGATCAGAGGCAGATGCTTGCCGTCATCCCGCGGTCAGGCAAGGACGGCCCACGTCGGACTATTACG
>NZ_LMNA01000003.1 GCF_001422445.1 Pseudorhodoferax sp. Leaf274 | reverse complement strand
GTGATCGCTGCCGTCAGCGTGGTCTTGCCGTGGTCCACGTGGCCGATCGTGCCGACGTTCACGTGCGGCTTGGTCCGCGCGAATTTCTCTTTTGCCATGTTTCGACTCCGAAAAAAATACGTTCCAACTAGCCAAGCGCCCGGCACTCCATTCGGAGTGCCGGGAATCATGGTGCCCTTTGCGGGAATCGGACCCGCGACCTCTCCCTTACCAAGGGAGTGCTCTACCACTGAGCCAAAAGGGCGCTCAAACTTTCGATGACGATCGGTGCCTGCTGGAGCGGGAGACGGGAATCGAACCCGCGTCATTAGCTTGGAAGGCTAGGGTTCTACCATTGAACTACTCCCGCCTCGCGCTTGCCGCCACCCGAAGGATCTGCGACAGACGATGCGCTTTCGCAACACTCCGCAACACCTGATCGATCAACAACCCAACTTCAAAACTGCTGGTGGAGAGGGCTGGATTCGAACCAGCGTACTCGTAAGAGGGCAGATTTACAGTCTGCTGCCATTAACCACTCGGCCACCTCTCCAGCGAACTCAGGACTATAGCAGAACTTTTTGACGTTGCACATCCGCTGTGGCGGACAGGCACCAATCGATCGGATGCCCGCGCTCGGCAAGCCAGCGGCCGGCCTGGCCGAAGTGGCCGCAGCCGATGAAAGGCACGGGCGGCCGCAGCGCCGACAGCGGCGACGGATGGTTGGCCATCAGCACCAGCGCCTCGCGGCCCGCGGCCCGGGCCGTGCGCTCGATGAGTGGCGCCTTGGCTTGCGCGTGGGCGCCCCAGAGCAGGTAGACGCAGGGCGAGGCCGTGGCGGCCACCTGAGCGATCAGCGCATCGGTCAGCACCTCCCAGCCCTTCTTCGCATGGCTGGCGGCCTGCCCGTCCTCCACCGTCAGGCTGGTGTTGAGCAGCAGCACGCCTTGCGCAGCCCATTCGGCCAGCGAGCCGCTGGTCGGCATGGGGTGGCCCAGGTCTCGCTGCAGTTCCTTGAAGATGTTGCGCAGCGAGGGCGGCAGCCGCACGCCGGGCGCGACCGAGAACGCCAGCCCCTCGGCCTGGCCGGGGCCATGGTAGGGGTCCTGCCCCAGGACCACGGCGTGCACGCGCTCGGGTGGCGTGAGCCGCAGCGCGCGCAGGGGCTCGGGCGGGTAGATCACCGCGCCTGCGGCCTTGCGCGCGGCCAGGAAATCCTGCAACCGGCGGCCTTCGGCAGTTTCGGCGAAGGCGTCGACCGCGGGCTGCCAGCCGGGCGCGACGGGGCCGAACGCCGTCATGCCCCGAACAGCTGCGCCAGCGCCTCGCCCGGCTCGGCCGCGCGCATGAAGGCCTCGCCCACCAGGAAGGCATGCACGCCGGCCGTGCGCATGCGCTGCACGTCGGCCGGCTGCAGGATGCCGCTTTCGGTCACGAGCAACCGGTCCGCCGGCACGGCGGCCTGCAGGTCCAGCGTGGTCTGCAGCGAGACCTCGAAGGTGCGCAGGTTGCGGTTGTTGACGCCGATCAGCGGCGTCTTGAGCTTGAGCGCACGCGCCATCTCGGCCGCGTCGTGCACCTCGACCAGCACCGCCATGCCCAGGTGCCCGGCGATGGCCTCGAACTCGGCCATCTGCGCGTCGTCCAGGATGGCGGCGATCAGCAGCACGCAGTCGGCGCCCATGGCGCGCGACTCGTAGATCTGGTACGGATCGACCATGAAGTCCTTGCGCAGCACCGGCAGCTGGCAGGACGCGCGCGCCTGCTTCAGGTAATCCACGCTGCCCTGGAAGAACTGGCGGTCGGTCAGCACAGATAGGCAGGCCGCACCGTATTCGGCATAGCTCTGGGCGATGTCGGCCGGGATGAATTCTTCGCGCAGCACGCCCTTGGACGGGCTGGCCTTCTTGACCTCGGCGATCACCGCAGCCTGGCCGGCCGCGACCTTGGCGCGCAGTGCGCCGACGAAGTCGCGCGTGAGCACGCGCGACTCGGCGTCCTCGCGCACCTCGGCCAGCGGCTTGCGGCCCTTGGCAAGGGACAGTTCCTCGTGCTTAACGGCTACGATCTTCTTCAGGATGTCTTCGGACATGGTGTTTCTCAGGCGCTTGCGAGCGATTGGGTGAGGGCCGCGAACTGGGCCAGCTTGGCCCGGGCCGCGCCCGATGCGATGGCCTGGCGTGCAGCCGCCAGGCCGTCGGCGATGGACGTGCAGACATTGGCCGCGTACAGCGCGGCACCGGCGTTCAGCACCACGATGTCGTAGGCCGGGCCGTGCTCGCCGTCGAGCACGGCGCGCAGCATGGCCTGCGACTGCTGCGGCGTTTCCACGCGCAGCGCGCGGTTGCTGACCATGGCCAGGCCGAAGTCCTCCGGGTGGATCTCGTACTCGCGCACTTCGCCATCCTTGAGCTCGCCGACCAGGGTGGCCGCGCCCAGGCTGACCTCGTCCATGCCGTCCTTGCCGTAGACCACCAGCGCATGCTCGGCGCCCAGGCGCTGCAGCGCACGCACCTGGATGCCGACCAGGTCGGGGTGGAACACGCCCATCAGGATGTTGGGCGCCGATGCCGGATTCGTCAGCGGCCCGAGGATGTTGAAGATGGTGCGCACGCCCAGTTCCTTGCGCACCGGTCCCACGTTCTTCATGGCAGGGTGGTGGTTGGGCGCGAACATGAAGCCGATGCCGACCTCGGCGATGCACTGCGCGATCTGT
The DNA here is from genome assembly GCF_001422445.1 of Pseudorhodoferax sp. Leaf274. Taxonomy (GTDB): domain Bacteria; phylum Pseudomonadota; class Gammaproteobacteria; order Burkholderiales; family Burkholderiaceae_C; genus Pseudorhodoferax. The sequence goes on along the minus strand of NZ_LMNA01000003.1, from coordinate 311,300 downwards.
TCGGGCGTGCGCATGATGTCCACGCCCAGCGCCTCCAGCACGTCGGCGCTGCCGGACTTGCTAGACACGCTGCGCCCGCCGTGCTTGCTGACCTTGGCGCCGGCCGCGGCCGCCACGAACATCGAGCAGGTCGAGATGTTGAAGGTGTGCGAACCGTCGCCGCCGGTGCCGACGATGTCGACCAGGTGGCGGCTGTCGGGCACATGCACCCTGGTGGCGAACTCGCGCATCACCTGCGCCGCGGCCGTGATCTCGCCGATGGTTTCCTTCTTTACGCGCAGGCCGGTGATCAGCGCCGCCATCATGACGGGCGAGCACTCGCCGCGCATGATGAGCCGCATGATGTGCAGCATCTCGTCGTGGAAGATCTCGCGGTGCTCGATGGTGCGCTGCAGCGCTTCCTGGGGGGTGATCATGGGAAAGTCTCCGGGAGGTTGGGGCTTCAGCGCTGCGCTGCCGGGCCGTCGGCCCAGGCGAGCCGCAGCCCGAAACCGATGAACAGGATGCCGGCCGCGCGGTCCAGCCAGGCCAGGCCACGCTGCACGGATGCGCGCCGCGCCATCCAGGCGGCGGCCAGCGCCCAGCCGACGTTGACGGGAATGGCGTTGAGGTTGAACAGCACGCCCAGCAGCACGAACACCCTGGCCGCGTCCGTGGTGCCCGGTGCGATGAACTGCGGCACGAAGGCCAGGAAGAACAGCGCCACCTTGGGGTTCAGCACATTGGTCCAGAAGCCGTCGACGAACACGCGGCGCAGGGCCATGGGCGGCGCGGCGGGTGCGCGCTGCGCCAGCGGACTGGCCGGCGCCCGCGCCAACAGCAGCCGCAGGCCGGTGTACGCCAGGTAGGCGGCGCCCACCCACTTCAGCACGTTGAAGGCCGCGGCCGAGGTGGCCAGCAGCGCCCCCACGCCGACGGCTGCCGCGGCGATGTGCACGAAGCAGCCGGCCGTGACACCCAGCCCGGCCAGGATGCCGGCGCGCGCGCCGCCGCGCAGCGCATGGCGCACGATGCACAGCACGTCGGGCCCCGGCGTGAGGTTCAGCAGCCAGCCGGCCGCGATGAAGAGCAGCAGTTGGTGGGAGTCGGGCATGTGCGGCGCCTCATGCCTGCGCAAAGTAATCGCGCACGGCGGCCACGGCCCGGTCCACGCCGGCGGCATCCACGTCCAGGTGGGTCACGAAGCGCAGCTGGTACAGGCCCGTGGCCAGGATGCCGCGTCCGGCCAGGTAAGGCAGCAGCCCCGCGCCGCGTTCGCGCGCCCTGCCGCTCAGCGTGGCGAACACGATGTTGCTGTGCGGCGCCTGGGCCTGCACGCCATCGATGCCCGCCAGGCCCTCGGCCAGCCGGCGCGCCAGCGCGTGGTCGTCGGCCAGGCGCACGACATGGTGGTCCAGCGCATGCAGCGCTGCGGCCGCCAGCAGGCCGGCCTGGCGCATGCCGCCGCCGGCCATCTTGCGGATGCGGTGCGCGCGCGCGATGAACCCGCGCGAGCCGCACAGGGCAGAACCGACCGGCGCGCCCAGGCCCTTGCTGAAGCAGACCGAAACGCTGTCGAAGCACTGCGCGATGCGCCGGGCCTCGGCGTAGGCGTCCGCACCTTGTGCCGTGGCGGCATTGAACAGCCGCGCGCCGTCCAGGTGCCGCGCCAGGCCTTTGTCTGCCGCCAGTCGTGTGGCGGCCTGCACATAGTCGAAGGGCAGCAACTGGCCGCCCAGCGTGTTCTCGAGCGCCAGCAGCCGCGTGCGCGCGAAGTGCGCGTCGTCGGGCTTGATCGCCGCTTCGATGTCCGCCAGCGGCAGCGTGCCGTCGGCCGCATGCGCGATGGGCTGCGGCTGCACGCTGCCCAGCACGGCGGCGCCGCCGGCCTCCCAACGGTAGCAGTGCTGCATCTGGCCGACGATGTACTCGTCGCCACGGCCGCAGTGCGCCAGGATCGCGCACAGGTTGCTCTGTGTGCCGCTGGGCACGAACAGCGCAGCCTCGAAGCCCAGCAGGCCCGCGATGCGCTCCTGCAGCGCCTGCACGGTCGGGTCGTCGCCGAACACGTCGTCGCCGAGCGGCGCGGCCAGCATGGCCTCACGCATGGCTTGCGTAGGCCGCGTGACCGTGTCGCTACGCAGGTCGACGACCGAACTAGCGCCCACGCTCCCCGCTGCGCGAGCTTCGCTGCCCCCCGAGGGGGCTGGCCCGCCTTGGGCCGGCCCGGCGGCGGGCCTCACTTCTGCTCCAGGAAGTTGCGCAGCATCGCGTGCCCATGCTCGGTCAGGATCGACTCCGGATGGAACTGCACGCCCTGGATCGGCAGCTCCTTGTGCCGCACGCCCATGATCTCGCCATCCTCGGTGCGGGCCGTCACGGCCAGCGCCGATGGACAGTTGTCGCGCGCGATCGCCAGCGAGTGGTAGCGGTTGACCGTGAAGCGCTCGGGCAGGTCGGCGAACACACCCTCGCGCGTGGTCGTGATCTCGCTGGTCTTGCCGTGCATGAGCTGCTGCGCGCGCACGATGGTGCCGCCGAAGGCCGCGCCGATGCTCTGGTGCCCGAGGCACACGCCCAGGATGGGCAGCTTGCCCGCGAAATGCCGGATCGCCTCGACCGAGATGCCGGCCTCGGCCGGCGAGCACGGGCCGGGCGAGATCACCAACAGGTCTGGCTTGCGCGCGGCCACGCCGGCGATGTCGATCTCGTCGTTGCGGAACACCTCCACCTCGGCACCCAGCTCGCCGAAGTACTGCACCAGGTTGAAGGTGAAGCTGTCGTAGTTGTCGACCATCAAAAGTTTTGCCATGGCGATTTACTCCAGACCTTCTTCGACGAGTTCGCTCGCGCGCATCAGCGCGCGCGCCTTGGCTTCCGTTTCCTTCCATTCCAGCTCGGGCACCGAGTCGGCCACCACGCCGGCCGCAGCCTGCACGTGCAGCGTCTGGTCCTTGATCACGCCGGTGCGGATGGCGATGGCCACGTCCATGTCGCCCGCGTAGCTGATGTAGCCGCAAGCGCCGCCGTACAGGCCGCGCTTGGTCGGCTCCAGCTTGTCGATGAGCTCCATCGCATGCACCTTGGGCGCGCCGGTCAGCGTGCCGGCCGGGAAGGTGGCGCGCAGCACGTCCATGTTGGTCATGCCGTCCTTGAGGATGCCCTCAACGTTGCTGACGATGTGCATCACGTGGCTGTAGCGCTCCACGGCAAACGCCTCGGTCACCTTGACCGTACCGGTCTTGGCGATGCGGCCGATGTCGTTGCGTGCCAGGTCGATCAGCATCACGTGCTCGGCGCGCTCCTTGGGGTCGTTGACCAGTTCGACCTCGGCCGCCTTGTCCTGCTCGATGGAGGCGCCGCGCGGCCGCGTGCCGGCCAGCGGGCGGATGGTGACCTTCTGCTCGCCGGCCTCGGTGACCTCCTGGCGCACCAGGATCTCGGGCGAGGCGCCCACGACATGGTGGTCGCCCATGTCGTAGTAGTACATGTAGGGGCTGGGGTTCAGCGAGCGCAGCGCGCGGTACAGCGACAGCGGCGACTCGGTGTAGCGCTTGCTGATGCGCTGGCCCACCTGCACCTGCATGAAGTCGCCGGCGGCGATCAGCTCCTTGGCCTCTTCCACAGCCTTCAAGTAGGCCGCCTTGGCGAACGGCCGCTCGGCCGGGTGCGCCTGCGTGGCCGACACCCGCGGCGCGCTGACCGAGTAGCGCAGCTTGTCCTTGAGCTCGCGCAGCCGGCGCTTGGCGCTGGCATAGGCCTCGGGCTGCCTGGGGTCCGCATACACGATCAGGTAGAGCTTGCCCGACAGGTTGTCGATGACGGCCAGCTCCTCGCACTGCAGCAGCAGGATGTCGGGGCAGCCCAGCAGGTCGGGCGGGCAGCTGTTCTCGAGCTTTTTCTCCATGTAGCGCACCGCGTCGTAGCCGAAGTAACCGGCCAGGCCGCCGCAAAAGCGCGGCAGCCCGGGCCGCAGCGCGACCTTGAAGCGCTTCTGGTAGGCCTCGATGAAGTCCAGCGGGTTGCCTGCGGCGGTCTCGACCACCTGGCCGTCGGTCACGACCTCGGTGCGCGCGTTGGCGCCGAAGCCGCTGGCGCGCAGCAGCGTGCGCGCCGGCAGGCCGATGAAGCTGTAGCGGCCGAAGCGCTCGCCGCCGACGACGGATTCGAGCAGGAAGCTGAACTTGCCCCCGCCCTGCGGTCCGTTGGAATAGGCCAGCTTGAGGTACAGCGAGAGCGGGGTTTCGAGGTCCGCGAAGGCCTCGACGATCATGGGAATGCGGTTGTAGCCGTCCTTGGACAGGCTCTTGAATTCGAGTTCAGTGATCACAGCGTGCTTTCGAAGGTCACGCCGGGCGCTGGTGGGGTGTGCGTCCCGGCGGCAGCGGGGTGCTGCCTTCGTTCATTCAAGCCCTTGGCGGGTGCAGCGGCACAGGCGAAGGGCACGGGCGCACGGCAATGCGCCGTGCAATCAGGTGCGGCTTGTCGTTGGCTTACGCCAGGGCCAGGCTCCCCGGCCTGCGCCTGATGTCGTGGTGCTGTGAGCGGACATGGGCGGCGAGTGTAGCAAAGACACACACGCAGACGACGTACGGATGCCGCTTGGCGGCCGATGGCGACCAGTTGGCGGCTGATGTTGACCGGCCCTCACCGTGCACCCACAATTGTTCAGCCCAGTAACGGGTTCAGGGGAATATTTGTCATGAGCACGGTACAAAAAGAAGTCGACGAGCGCACCAACCTCACGACGAGCAACAAGTTCGAGCTGCTGCTGTTTCGCCTCGGCGCCACGCCCAATTCCCAGCACCGCGAGCTGTTCGGCATCAACGTCTTCAAGGTGCGCGAGATCATGGTCATGCCCACCGTGACGGCCGTGGCCAACTCCACCGCCCACATGATGGGCGTGACCAACATCCGCGGACAGGTGATCCCGGTCATCAACCTGCCGGCGGCGGTGGGCTGCGTGCCGCAGACCGGCCTGAACATCCTGCTGGTGACCGAGTACGCGCGCACCACCCAGGGCTTCGCCGTCGAGGAGGTGGACGAGATCGTGCGCCTGGACTGGAACCAGGTGCTCTCGGCCGAAGCCAACACCTCGGCCGGCGGCCTGATCACCAGCATCGCCCGGCTCGATGGCGACGTGCACAACACGCGCCTGGCCCAGGTGCTGGACGTGGAGCAGATCCTGCGCACGGTGATGCCCCCTGTCGGCCCGGAGATCACGGACGAGGCCGTCGGCCCGCGCGTGAGCCTGCCGCAGGGTTCGGTGATCCTGGCGGCCGACGACTCGCTGATCGCCCGCTCGCTCATCGAGAAGGGCTTGTCGACGCTGGGCACGCCTTACATCATGACCAAGTCGGGCCGCGAAGCCTGGGACAAGCTGCAGGACCTGGCCGCCAAGGCCGAGGCCGAAGGCAAGCCGGTCTCCTCCAAGGTGGCACTGGTGCTGACCGACCTGGAGATGCCCGAGATGGACGGCTTCACGCTCACGCGCAAGATCAAGCAGGACCCACGCTTTCGCTCGATCCCGGTGGTGATCCACTCGTCGCTGTCGGGCACCACGAACGAAAGCCACGTGAAGACCGTGGGCGCCGACGCCTACGTGGGCAAGTTCGTCATCGAAGAGTTGGCCGACACCATCCGCAAGATGCTGCGGGTGGCCAGGCAGGCCGCCTGACCGGCGGGTCGCCGCCCCCACACCCCACCTTCAGCCCGGCACGGCCTCGGCCAGCGGCCGGTCCCAATGCCGGTGCCGGCCCATGGCATCGGCGAACGCCTTGGCCGTGTCGGGCGCGGTCTCGGCCGTGCCGCGTCCCAGCACCACGCCCGGGTGCCGGGCGAGCGCCTGGGCATCGGACTGGGCCGTGATGTCCAGCAGGCGCAGCAGCGCTGCACCATGTCCCAGCGCACAGACCGCCTTGCCGTGCTTGTAGGCCTCCAGCACGAAGTGGTGGGCAGCGCCGAGTGCCGCCAGCGCCTGCGCGCTGCGTTCGCCGCCGGCCACCAGCACCGCATCGAACACGACCGACGGCATGGTCGCCAGCGCGTGGTCCACCGCGAACTGCCGGCCGCTCTCGGTGGCCACCGCGGCCAGCTGCGGCGCCAGCACGAGGCAGCGCGCACCGGCGTCCTGCAGGGCCTGCAGCACGGGCCGCAGGCCCTGGGTGTCCACCCCGTCGGCCACCAGCACGGCCACCTTGCGCGTGGCCAGCGGGTGCGAGCCCGAAGGGGGTTGGCTGGCCATGCGCAGGGCGGCCGATTCCTCGATGGGCAGCTTGCCGCGCGCCTCGCGGAAACCGGCGCGGCCGGCTGCCGCCTTGGGGTCGGGCGTGAGGCCCAGGCCCGACGCCACCTTGCGCGCCAGCATGGCATCGACGTGGGCCAGGTTGTCCACCATGCGCTGGCGCACCTCGGGGTGCTCCAGCTTGGCCAGCTCGAAGCGGAAGGCGGCCACGATGTGCTCTTTTTCGGCCGGGCCCTGGCTGTGCCAGAACAGCGCCGCCTGCGAGAAATGGTCGTCGAACGAAGGGCTGCGCTGGCGGATGCGCGGCGTGCCCGTGGCCGCCTGGAACTCCTGGAAGCCCTGCGGCCCGCCATCGACGCGGAACTCGGCACCGCCCTGCCCCAGCGTGTTCGGCTCGTAGGCCGCGCGGCCGCGGTTCACCGTCTGGCGGTGCATGCCGTCGCGCTGGAAGTTGTGGAACGGACAGACACCCCGGTTGATCGGGATCTCGTGGAAGTTCGGGCCGCCCAGCCGCGAGAGCTGCGTGTCGGTGTAGGAGAACAGCCGGCCCTGCAGCAGCGGGTCGTTCGTGAAGTCAATGCCCGGCACGATGTGGCCCGGGTGGAACGCCACCTGCTCGGTCTCGGCGAAGAAGTTGTCGGGGTTGCGGTCCAGCACCAGCTTGCCCACGCGCTGCACGGGCACCATCTCCTCGGGCACGAGCTTGGTCGGGTCCAGGATGTCGAAGCCCAGCTGGTCGGCCTTGCTCTCGTCGATGATCTGCAGGCCCAATTCCCATTCGGGAAACTCGCCACGCTCGATGGCTTCCCAGAGGTCGCGCCGGTGGAAATCGGGGTCCATGCCGGCCAGCTTCTGCGCCTCGTCCCAGGCCAGGCCGTGCACGCCCAGCCGCGGCTTCCAGTGGAACTTGACGAACACCGCGCCGCCGCCCGCGTTGACGAGGCGGAAGGTGTGCACGCCAAAGCCTTCCATCATGCGGTAGCTGCGCGGGATGGCGCGGTCGGACATGGCCCACATCAGCATGTGGGTGGTCTCGGGCATCAGCGAGGCGAAGTCCCAAAAGGTGTCGTGTGCGCTCGCGGCCTGCGGCATCTCGTGGTGCGGCTCGGGCTTGACGGCGTGGATCAGGTCGGGGAACTTCATCGCGTCCTGGATGAAGAACACCGGGATGTTGTTGCCCACGAGGTCGTAGTTGCCCTCGGACGTGTAGAACTTGACCGCGAAGCCGCGCACGTCGCGCACCGTGTCGGCCGAACCGCGCGAGCCGGCCACGGTGGAAAAGCGCACGAACACGGGCGTGCGCTGCTCCGGGTCCTGCAGGAAGGCGGCGCGCGTGTAGGTGGCCAGCGAGCGGTAGAGCTGGAAGTAGCCATGCGCGCCCGCACCACGCGCGTGCACCACCCGCTCGGGGATGCGCTCGTGGTCGAAGTGCGTGATCTTCTCGCGCAGGATGAAGTCTTCGAGCAGCGTGGGGCCGCGCACGCCGGCCTTCAGCGAGTTGTGGTTGTCCGCGATCCGCAGGCCCTGGTTGGTGGTCAGCCCGGCCGCCGCCGTGGCATCGGCCGCCACGAAGGATTGCATCTGCTGTTGCTTGGGGCTGGTTCCCGCCCGCTGTCCCTTGGCGCCGCTGGCGTCCTTGCGCGCCATGGAGTCAGGCGTCCACGCAGCAGGCGATGGCACGGCCCACGGCCAGAAGTCCCAGCACGCCCACGATGCCCGCGACGGCCCAAACGACGATTTCCATGACCTGCTCCCCTGTGCGCGAATGACGATGCGCACAAGCCTAAGGGCGGACCGTGACGGTGCCGGTAGTTGCCAGCGGCAGCGCGTTGTCGGACCAGCCTGCAAGCACCGGTAGGAAGCCAACTACAGCAGCACCGCGGCGGCTTCGGCCAGCGAATCGACCCAACCGTCGGCGTCCACCGCGCGCACCGGCTGGCCATGGTTGTAGCCATAGCTCACCAGCACCACGGGGCAGCCGGCCGCGCGCGCGGCCTGGGCGTCGTTGCTGGAATCGCCCAGCATCAGCGTGCGGCCGGGCGCACTGCCCAGGGCCTCGCAGGTGCGCAGCAGGGGCAGCGGGTCGGGCTTCTTGCGCGGGAAGGCGTCGCCGCCGAAGACGTGCGAGAAATAGCCGTCCAGCCCCTTGTCGCGCAGCAGCGCGCGCGCGAAGCCGGTCGGCTTGTTGGTCAGGCAGGCCAGCGCCAGGCCCCGGGCCTTCAGCGCCTGCAAACCGTCGACCACGCCGGGGTAGACCTGCGAATGGCGGCCGTTCACGTCCGGGTAATGGCGCTGGTAGCTGGCCCAGGCCGTGTCGTACAGGCCGGGGTCGGCCTGCACGCGGGCCAGCACGCTGCGGATCAGGTGCTCCGAGCCCTTGCCCACCATGTCGGCCACGGCGGCGGCCGGCACGGCCGGAAGCGCCAGGTCGGCCAGCATGCGGTCCAGCGCGGCGCTGAAATCGCCGAGCGTGTCGACCATGGTGCCGTCGAGGTCGACGATGGCCGCCTGCAGGGGCGCCCGGAGCGGGGAGACGGAAGTCGGCAACGGTTCGGCGCGAACGGGCAGCATGCGGGGTCCTTGGGCGATGGAGCTCCAGCCGGAGCATTTGCCGGCGATTGTGTCCCGCGTGGTTTCAGCCGGGCTTGAACTGCCGGTAGACCTCCTGCGAGACCTTCATGAGTTCGGCACGGTCGGCGTCAGCCGAAATGGCATAGCCGAAGCCGTTCTCGACCCAATAGAACACGTTGACCGCGCCGTCCTGGCCGAAGCGGAATGCGGCGTCGGCACCGGCCACCTCGCGCGTGACGTACAAGGTCAGCCGCTTGCCATCGGCCGCGCCGTACATGAACTGCGCCACCGGGGCCTTCTCCCCGGGCAGCAGCCGCCCGCCGATCAGCGCGTAGCCCAGTGGCGCCAGTGCAGGCGCGCGCACCTCGCTGCCCATGCGCCGGGTGAGCCAGGTCACCAGGGCCTGTTCCTGATCGGCGCCCACTTCCACGGGGCGCCGCTTGTCGGGGCTGTAGACCGCGTGCGCGATGGCCGCACGCTGCGCGAAGCCGCTCAGCGCCGAGCCGCTGGCGAATGCGTGCGCCGCGCCCGCGTCCACCATGCCGCGCAACGACCAGGCCGCGCCCGCGCTCACGGTGGCGATGGCCACGCCCGCGGCCAGCGCGCGCCACGCGAACGCTGCGCGCGCCGGGCGCACCGCCAGCCGCGGCGGCACCGGCTCGTCGCGCACCGGGGCCAGCAGGCCGCGCAGCAGCGCGTTCTGCTGCTGCCAGCCGCGCACGTGGGCCTGCGCGTCGGGATGCGCGGCCAGGAACTGCTCGACCTGCGCCAGCCGCGCGGGTGCCAGTTGGCCATCGGCATGGGCGTGCAGATCGGCTTCGGTCACGGGCGGGGGCTGGCCCGCGCCGACGGCGTGGATTCGGGGATCGTCCATGGTCATTTCACGCGCCGGATCCGGTCGGTCACCTGGCCCGCGCGCTCGCGGCCCGCACGCCCGGGATCCGGCCCTTGCAGTTCCTCCTGCAGCCGCGCGCGGGCCCGCGACAGCCGCGACATCACGGTGCCCAGCGGCACGCCGACGGCGCCGGCCACCTCCAGGTAGCTCATCTCCTCGACCGCCACCAGCAGCAGCACCTCGCGCTGCTCGGGCGGCAGGCGCTGCAGGATGCGCTCGAGGTCGCGCAGCTCCAGCGCGTCGGTCTGCAGCGGGCGCTGCGGCTGCTCGGGCAGCGCGTCGCCGGCGCTGTCTTCGGGCCGGCTGCGCTGGGCGCGCAGGCGGTCGACGAACTGGTTGTGCATGATCCCGAACAGCCAGGCCCGCACCTCGCCCTGCCGGCGCCACAACGCCAGGCGCGCGCAGGCGCGCTCCAGCGTGTCCTGCACCAGGTCGTCGGCCCGGTCGCGGTCGGCCAGCAGCGCCCGCGCATAGCGGCGCAGGCTGGGGATGCAGGCCACGATCTCGGCTTCGTCCTGGGAGCGCATGGGCGCCAAGTGTCGGCGGTCCGGCCGCTCACTTGGCGATGTGCCAGACCTCCTTGAAGTTGTCGCCCGCCACATCGCCGGCCTTCTTGTCGGACGCATAGGCGTAGACCGGCTTGCCCTTGAAGGCCCACTGCCTGGCGCCATCGTCGCGCGTGACCACGGTCAGCTCGCCGGCGGGCTTGGCGTCGGCATCGGCCATGGCGGGCGGCCACAGCGTGGCGCAGGGGCCGTTGCACATGCTCTTACCGCTGCCGGCCACGTCCCTGTCGAAGGTGTAAAGCGTCATGCCGCTGGCGTTGACGAGCATGCCGCCGGCCATCTTCGGGGCGGGCTCGGCCTGGGCCGGCAGCGAGAAAGCGGCAGCAACGGCCACGGCGAGGGTGGAAAGCAGACGGGTGTTCATGGTGCGGTCTCCGCAAGGGGTTGAGGAACACTGGCATGGACGTGCGGGCGCACGCGCTTATTCCACCGCCCTCCAAAAAAATTGCCGCGGCCCATCCCGGCGGATGGCCCGGGCACAAGCTGTGACAGTTCGGCCCGGCCCGGCCATGTAGACTGCGCGGTTTTTTCGAATCCGTCGGCATGGTGCAAGCGTCACGGCACACAGGCACGCCCGACTCGGCACTGGTCCGTCTGCTGGCCCGCCTGGCCGGGTCGGACGTGCGCGAATCCCCGCAGGGCTTTGCGGACCGCCTGGGGCTGTGGCTCCGGTGGACCGATGCCACGCCCCTCTTCACGGCCTTGAAGGACGTGCCGCAGGCGCGGCCTGCCGCCGGCGACCCCGCCAGGGCGGCGGCGGCGCTGCAGACCCTGGCCGGCGCGGCCGCGCGGCTGCGCAGCGCGCTGGCCCGCGCCATCGCCGAGGAAACGGCGGCCGCCACCGTGGAATTCCGCGCGCCGCCGGTGCCGCTGCCCGGCGAGGTCAAGGAAGCCACGCCGGGCTTTCCGCCCTACCGGCGCTGCGTGCTGGCGCGCCAGTCGGCCATGGCCGCGGGCATCGCACCCTTGCGCGGCCGCCTGCGCATGGCCCTGTCGGCGCGCTCGCCGGCGCTGGCCCGGCTGGCCACCGTCGACACGGTGCTGGAACAGGTGATCGGCAACCAGGAGCACCGGCTGCTGGCCGGCATCCCCAAGCTGCTGGAAAAGCGCTTCCGGCAGCTGCGCGATGCGCATGGCGACGAGGCCGTGGACGACTGGCCCGCGCTGTTCCAGCAGGAAGTGCAGAGCGTGCTGCTGGCCGAACTGGATCTTCGATGGCAACCGATCGAAGGGCTCATGAAGACCCTTCGCGCAAATTGATGGAACCACCCCGTTCGAACGGCTGGGTGGCGCGCCAACGCAATGGATTGAGATGCAAGCAAGTCCCATGAACCGAGTCCTCCACCACGCCGTCCTGCTCGCCGGCCTGGCCTGCATTGCCTGGGTCGGCGCCGGCTATGCCGGCAGCAGCCACCTGCTGGCGCTGGCCATCACCGCGCTGATCGGCGCGTTCTTCGTGTTCGGCGCGCTGGAGCTGTGGCGCTTTCGCCAGGCCACCGACCAGCTGGCCGGCGTGCTGGCCGCCAGCAGCGCGCCGCCCGCGGCGCTCGGCCCCTGGCTGGAACGGCTGCCCGCCACGCTGCGCCACCCGGTGCGCCTGCGCATCGAGGGGCAGCGCGTGGCCCTGCCCGGCCCCACGCTCACGCCCTACCTGGCCGGTTTCCTGGTGCTGCTGGGCATGCTGGGCACCTTCCTGGGCATGGTGGTCACGCTGCGCGGCACCGGCCTGGCGCTGCAGGGCGCGACCGACCTGGCCAGCGTGCGCGCCGCGCTGGCCGCACCCGTCACCGGCCTGGGCGTGGCCTTCGGCACCTCGCTGGCCGGCGTGGCAGCCTCGGCCACGCTGGGCCTGGCCGCGGCGCTGGCGCGGCGCGAACGCCTGCTGGCCGGCCAGCAGCTCGACCAGCTGGCCAGCACCGTGCTGCGCCCCTTTTCCGAAGCACAGCGGCGCGACGACTCCTTCCAGCTGCTGCGCCAGCAGGCCGAGGCCATGCCCGCGCTGGTGGACAAGCTCAGCGCCCTGGTGCAGGGCATGGAGCGCCAGGGCCAGCAGCTGCACGAGCGCCTGTTGGCCGACCAGCAGGGCTTCCACAGCCGCACCGAGGCCGCCTACACGGGCCTGGCCGGTGCGGTGGACCGCTCGCTCAAGGACAGCCTGGCCGAAAGCGCCCGCCTGGCCGGCGCCGCGATCCAGCCCGCCGTGGAGGCCACGATGGCCGGCGTGGCGCGCGAGGCCGCGGCCCTGCACGCGGGCGCGGCCCAGGGCGTGCAGCAGCAGCTCGAGCAGCTGGCGCAGCGCTTCGCGGCCAGTGCCGAGGGCGTGTCGCGCGCCTGGACCGAGGCCCTGGCCGAGCAGCGCAGCAGCCAGGCCGAACTCGGCAGCGGCCTGCAAGGCAGCCTGAACGGCTTCACGCAGAGCTTCGCGCAGCGCTCGGTGGAGCTCGTGGAGCAGGTGTCCGCGCAGCTCGCGCGCAGCACCGGTGCGCTGGAGCAGCACTGGCAAGACAGCCTGGCCCGCCACGCGCAGGCCAACGCGTCCCTGGCCAGCGACACGCACGCGGCCCTGGCCGGCACCACCGCGCAGTTCGCCCAGCACACGGCCACGCTGCTGCAGACGGTCGAGCAGGCCCACGCGCAGCTGCAGCACCAGGTGGACGCGCGGGACGCGCAGCGCCTGGCGGCCTGGTCCGAGGCCCTGGCACGGCACGAGCTGGCCACGCAAACGCTGGCCAGCGACACGCAGCAGGCCCTGGCCGCCACGGCTGCCGGCTTCGGCGCCCACGCGCAGGCCTTGCAGCAGGGCGTGGCCCAGGCCCATGCAGACCTGCAGGCCCAGGCCGCTGCACGCAACGCCGAGCAGCTCGCGGCCTGGAGCGAGGCGCTGGCCCGGCACGAGGCCGCGCAGCAGACCCTGGCCAGCCACACGCGCGAAGCGCTGGCCGGCGCCAGCAGCGGCTTCGTCGAACAGGTCGCCACGCTGCAGCAGCAGGTGGCGCAGCGCGACGCCGAGCGCCTGGCGGCCTGGACCGAGGCACTGGCGCAGCACGAGCGCAGCACCCAGGCCCACGGCACCGAGACGCGCCAGGCCCTGGCCAGCGCAGCCGACGGCTTCTCGCACCATGCCGCCGTGCTGCAGGCCACCGTCACCCGGGCCCATGCCGAGCTGCAGGCCCAGGCCGAGGCGCGCGACGCCGAGCGCCTGGCCGGATGGAACGAGACCCTCACGGCCATGTCGGGCCTGCTTGCGGCGCAGTGGCGCGAGGCCAGCGCGCACAGCCTGGAGCAGCAGCAGCGCATCTGCGCCGCGCTGGCCGAGACGGCCCAGGCCATGGGCGAGCGCGCCGAGGCCCAGGCCAGCGCCACCGTGGCCGAGATCGGCCGGCTGGTCGACGCCGCGGCCCAGGCGCCGCGCGCGGCTGCCGAGGTCATCGCCGAACTGCGCGACAAGCTCACCGACAGCATGGCGCGCGACAACGCCATGCTGGACGAACGCGCCCGCGTGCTGGACACGCTGCGCACGCTGCTGGACGCCGTGAACCACGCCTCCAGCGAGCAGCGCGCCGCCATCGACGCGCTCGTGTCGGGCTCCGCCGAACTGCTGGAGCGCGCCGGCGAGCGCTTCGCCACGCAGGTCGAGGACCAGGGCAGCCGGCTGGCCGCGTCGGCCGCGCAACTGGGCGCGGGCGCCGCCGAGGTCGCCAGCCTGGGCGAGGCCTTCGGCGCCGCCGTGCAGCTGTTCAGCGCATCCAACACCCAGCTGGGCGCGCACCTGCAGCAGGTCGACGAGACGCTGGGCAAATCGATCGCGCGCAGCGACGAGCAGCTGGCCTACTACGTGGCCCAGGCGCGCGAGGTGATCGACCTGTCGCTGCTGTCGCAAAAGCAGATCGTGGAAGACCTGCAGCGCCTGGCCAGCGAGCGCAGCGCACAGGCCGTGCCCGCATGACCGCCGACGAGCTCGACGACGGCCTCGGCCACGATGCCGCCGCCCCGGTCTGGACGGCCTTCGCCGACCTGATGGCCGGCCTGCTGGGCGCCTTCGTGCTGATCCTGGTCGGCGTGATCGGCATGCAGCTGGAGCTGGACACGCGGCTGCAGGCCGAGATCGCCCAGCGCCAGGCCCAGGCGCAGCGGCTGCAGACGCTGGAACAGGCCCTGTCCGGCCCGCTCGCGGCCGGCCGCGTGACGCTGGACAACGGCCGCATCGGCATCAGCGGCAGCGTGCTGTTCGCCTTCAACTCCAACGAACTGCAGCCCGAGGGGCGCCAGCTGCTGCAAAGCCTGGCCGGCCCGCTGGCCAGCTATCTGCAGCAGCGCGACGAGATCCTGATGGTCAGCGGCTTCACCGACGACCGCCAGGTGCGCGCGAGCAACCGCCAGTTCGCCGACAACTGGGAGCTGTCGGCCCAGCGCGCGCTGACCGTCACGCGCACGCTGATCGAGGAAGGCATCCCCGCGTCGGCCGTGTTCGCCGCGGCCTTCGGCTCCGAGCAGGCCGTGGCCTCCAACGCCGATGCCGATGGCCGGGCCCGCAACCGCCGCGTGGAAATGGCGCCGACGCCGCGCCCGGCCCGCACCAACACCAAGCCCCGTGGCTGACCAGCTCGCCAGCACCGCCGCCGACCCGCTGCACGCGCACTTCGTCGCGGCGCTGGCGCGGCGCGCGGCCCAGCGCACGGGCGCCGAGCGCGCGCTGCTGGAGGCACGTCTGGCCGTCCTGCAGGCGCAGCCCCGGCCCGCCGCGCCGCCGCGCGTTGGCGGAACGGCCACCCCCGGCGCCCCGGGCCCGATGGCCGGCCTGCTGCAGGTGCTGCGCCCGCCCGCCGTGCCCAAGGGCCCGCGTGCGGGCCAGGCCGCCGAGCCGGAAATGCTGCAGTTCTTCCGCAGCACCTGGGCCCGGCTCCACGCCGAGAAGCGGTTGAACCACGCGCTGGCCGACGCCCCCGAGAACCCCGGCCCGCTGAATTCGGAACACCTGGTGCACCAGGCGCTGCAGCTCATGCGCGGCTGCGCGCCGGACTACCTGCGGCACTTCATGGCCCAGGTGGATGCGCTCGCCTGGCTGGAGGATGCACAGGCCGAGGCCAGCGCGGCCGCCAAGCCCGCGCCCAGGGCCCGGACGGCCGCCAGGAAGAAGACGCCGCGCGCGAAGAAGGCCTGAGCGGCCCGGCGCGCCGTTCAGCCCGCCAGCGCGGCGCGCATGCTGTCGATCACGCTCTTGTAGTCCTTCTGGCCAAAGATGGCGCTGCCGGCCACGAAGGTGTCGGCACCGGCCGCGGCCACGCGCGCGATGTTGTCGGCCTTGATGCCGCCGTCCACCTCCAGCCGGATGTCCTTGCCGGTGGCGTCGATGCGCTTGCGCACGCGTTCGGTCTTGCGCAGCGCGCTGTCGATGAAGGCCTGGCCGCCGAAGCCGGGGTTCACGCTCATGATCAGCACCAGGTCCAGGTCGTCCAGCACCCAGTCCAGCACGTCCAGCGAGGCGGCCGGGTTGAACACCACACCGGCCTTGCAGCCGGCCGCGCGGATCGCCTGCACGCTGCGGTGCACGTGGGTGCTGGCGTCGGGATGGAAGCTGATCAGGTCGGCGCCGGCCTCGGCGAAGGCGGCTGCCAGTGCATCGACGGGCTGCACCATCAGGTGCACGTCGATGGGCACCGGCGTGCCGTCGGCCTTCTTGCACAGGGGCTTGAGCGCCTTGCAGATCATGGGGCCGAAGGTCAGGTTGGGCACGTAATGGTTGTCCATCACGTCGAAGTGGATCCAGTCGGCGCCAGCGGCGATGACGTTGGCGACCTCCTCGCCGAGCCGCGTGAAATCGGCGGACAGCAGGGAGGGGGCGATGCGGTAGGCAGGAAGGCTGTTGGAGGCGGTCATGGGCGCGCATTTTCGCCGAGCCGGGTATTCCATCCGGGCCAGGGCCGGGCAGGTAGGATGCCGGCCATGCCAAAGTACCAGTTCACCGCAGAGGCGCAACCCCACTACCTGCCGGAGCAGTCCTCGCCGGAGCAGGCGGTCTACAGCTTCGCCTACCAGGTGACCGTCCACAACCGCGGCGACGTGCCCGCGCAGCTCATCGCGCGCCACTGGATCATCACCGACGGCCACGGCCACACCGAGGAGGTCCAGGGCCTGGGCGTGGTGGGCCAGCAGCCGCTGCTGCGGCCCGGCGAATCCTTCCAGTACACCAGCGGTTGCCGCCTGCACACGCCCACGGGCTCGATGCGCGGCAGCTACTTCTGCGTGGCCGAGGACGGCACGCGCTTCGAGGTCGACATCCCGGCCTTCATCCTCGACGCCGACACGGGCACCGGCGGCGGCGCACGGGTGCTGCATTGACCTGCGCGCCATGCCGCAAGACATCAACCGCATCCTCGATGCGCTGGACCCGTCGGCGCCGCTGGCGCACCGCCACATCTGGCTGATCCGGGTGCTGGACTGGGTGCGCGGCGACGGCAAGTCGGTGCCGGCCGCCGTCAGCCGCGTGCAGTTCCTCGTCGAGGCGCTGGAGGCCAGGCCCGAGCTGCTGCCGCGCCTGCGCGCCTGGTGGCGCACCATGGTGCTGACGGTGGACTTCTCGGTGCTGCTGGGCGACCATGGCTTCGCGCCGCGCACGGCCTTCGCCAGCGAGTTTGCCGAGCGGCTGCGGCGCAAGCTGCTGCCCGGCACGCCCGAGACGGTGGACGCCTCGGCGCTGTTCTCGCTGGCGTTCCCGCGACGCATCGACGGCGCCTGGCTGGCCGCGCTGGACGAGCCGCTGCTGCAGCGCCTGGCCCGGCAGCTGTCCGACCCGGAAGACCCGCGCACGCCGCCCTGGCAGAGCATCGTGCTGGACGCCATCACCTACTGCGCCGGCCAGATCCAGGCCAACGGCTTCGCGCCCGAACTGCGCCTGCGCATGGGCCCCAAGGCACGCAACGACCGTGCCTTCCACGCGCTGGTGGGCGATGTGGACCAGCTCGCACGCGCCGTGCGGCAGACCGCATCGCAGGAGGCGGTGGACGCCGCCGCCCAGCAGCTGCGCGAGCGGCTGGAGGCCTGCCGCCAGGCCGTCAACGATGTCTATGCGCACCTGGAGGAGAACGGCATCTCGGTCGGCGTGGTGTTCCGGCTGCGCCAGCTGCGCGAGCGCATCCTGCGCGTGCGCGAGCTGCTGGACATGCTGCTGGGCGGCAGGCCGCTGCTCAGCGGTGCACGCCTGATCGCGCGGCTGGCCCAGGCCGAGCAGGACAAGAAGAGCCTGCGCGCGCTGGTCACGGCCAACTCCTCGCTGCTGGCCGCCAAGGTGGCCGAGCGCAGCGCCGAGACCGGCGAGCACTACATCACGCGCGACCGCGGCGCCTACCTGCAGATGCTGCGCAAGGCGGCAGGCGGCGGCTTCCTGACCGGCTTCACGGTGCTGCTCAAGTTCAGCATCATGGCCATCGGCCTGTCGGCGTTCTGGGGCGGCTTCTGGGCCGGTGTGTCCTACGCCGCGAGCTTCGTGCTGATCCAGCTGCTGCACTGCACGCTGGCCACCAAGCAGCCGGCCATGACGGCGCCGGCCATGGCGGCCAAGCTCAAGGACCTGACGGGCGATGCGGTGACGCGCTTCGTCGACGAGATCACCCACCTCACGCGCTCGCAGGTGGCGGCCGTGCTGGGCAACCTGCTGGTGGTGGTGCCCACGGTGCTGGCCATCAGCCTGTCGATGCTGCACACGCTGGGCCATCCGCTGCTCGACGCCAAGGGCGCGCAGTACGTGCTGCAGTCGCTGGACCTGCGCGGCCCCACGCTGCTGTTCGCGGCGTTCACGGGGGTGCTGCTGTTCGTGGCCAGCATCGTCGGCGGCTGGGCCGAGAACTGGTTCGTGCTGCACCGGCTCGATTCCGCGCTGCGCTACAACCCGCGCATCACGCGCGTGCTGAACCCCGGCCGCGCTGCGCGCTGGGCCGCCTACATGCGCGAGAACATCTCGGGCTTCGCCTCCAACATCACGCTGGGCTTCATGCTGGGCCTGGTGCCGGCGTTCCTGGCGTTCTTCGGCATCGGCCTGGACGTGCGCCACGTGACGCTGTCGGCCGGCCAGCTGGCCGCCGCCGCAGCCGCCCTGGGACCCGCCGTGCTGCGCGAGGACGCCTTCTGGTGGTGCGTGGCCGCGATCCCGCTGATCGGCGCGCTGAACCTGGCGGTCAGCTTCTACTGTGCGTTCCGCGTCGCGGCGCGCGCGCACAACGTGAGCAACGTGGACCGCGCCCGCATCTACGCCGCCATCCGCGCACGGCTGCGCCACCGGCCGCTGCAGTTCTTCCTGCCCAGCGGGCGGCCCGCTGCAGCCGCCGCGGCCGACACGGCCGCCCCGACCGACAACGACACCCCAAGGAGAGCCCCGACCGATGCAGGACCTGCTGACCTTCTGGAACGCTGACGGCGCCAGCGCCAGCCTGCCCACGCTGGCCTGGTCCCTGGTGCTGGCCTTCGCGGCTGCGGCCGGCTACCTGGTGCAGCGCCACAGCGGCCTGCCCAAGGTGGCGGGCTATTCGGTGGTGGGCGCCATCGCCGGCTTCTTCGGCTTCGCCGACGCGGCCTGGCCGCTGACCGGCAATGCGCTGTTCCTGCTGGAGATCGCGATCGCCGTGGTGCTCTTCGAAGCCGGCGCGCGCATCTCGCTGCGCTGGTTCCAGCACAACCCCATGGTGCTGGTGCAGTCGCTGGCGGAAACGGTGCTGACCTTCGCTGCCGTGTACTGGCTGCTGCGCCAGTTCGACATGGCGCCCATTGCGGCACAGGCCCTGGCCATCGTCGCGGTGGTGGCCTCGCCCGCCGTGCTCACGCGCGTGGTCATGGACGTGCACGCGGCCGGGCCGGTGACGGAGCGGGCGATCGCGCTGTCCACGCTGTCCACCCTGTACGCGCTGACCATCGGCAGCGCGCTGGCCGGGCTCATCGAGGCCGGCGAGAACACCGGCGTGCTGGAGACCATCGCGCCGCTGTTCAAGCTGCTGGGCCTGTCGCTGGCCGTGGCCGCGCTGCTCGGCCTGGCCATCCGGGCCGCGCTGCGCGTGATGAGCCCGACCAGCGAGAACACCTCCATGCTGCTGCTGGCGCTGATCGCGGCCAGCACCGCGCTGGCCACGCTGGTGGGCGGCTCGGCCGCGCTGTCGGCGCTGCTGGCCGGCCTGCTGCTCAAGCAGCTCAACCCGCGGCCCTGGATCTGGCCGCGCCAGCTGGGCACGGCCGCCTCGATGCTGACGATGCTGATGTTCGTGCTGGTCTCCACGGTGGCAGCCGGCACGGTGTGGACCGCGGCCGGCGCGGCCCTGGTGCTGGGCGTGGTGGGCGTGCGCCTGCTGGCCAAGGTGCTGGGCACGGTGCTGGCCAGCCCGGGCAGCGGCCTCACGCTCTCGCAGGCGCTGTGGACGGGCTGCGCGATGTCGCCGATGTCGTCGGTGGCGCTGCTGCTGGCCTCGCAGTTCGCGCTGGCATCGAAGGCGCACGGCGATGCCATCACGGGCGTGGCCCTGCCCTGCATTCTCATGATGGAAGTGGTGGGCGCGGTGATCGCCACGCTGGCGCTGCGGCGGTCCGGCGAGAGCGGGCGCGACCATGCGCGCGAGGCCGGCGACAGCGGCCGGGGAGCATTGGAATGAGCACGGCCGGCAACGAACCACAACAGCCCATCGGCCTGGAACCCTTCGGCCGGTCGGCCGCGCTGTCGCTGGGCGTGGAGCTGGAGCTGCAGCTCGTCAACACGCACAACTACGATCTCGCGCCCTACGCGCAGGACATGCTGCGCCTGGTGGCCGGGCGCAAGCTGCCCGGATCGGTGGTGCCGGAGATGACCTCCAGCATGATCGAGATCTCCACCGGCGTGTGCACCAGCGCGGGCCAGGCGCTGGACGAGCTCACGCAGCTGCGCGATGCGCTGGTGTCCTGCGCCGACAAGCTCAACATCGCCGTCCTGGGCGGCGGCACGCATGCGTTCCAGCAGTGGCACCAGCAGCGCATCTACGACAAGCCGCGCTTTCGCGAGCTGTCGGCGCTGTACGGCTACCTGTCCAAGCAGTTCACGATCTTCGGCCAGCACGTGCACATCGGCTGCCCGGACGCCGACACCGCGCTGGTCACGCTGCACCAGATGTCGCGCTACATCCCGCACTGCATCGCGCTGTCGGCCTCCTCGCCCTATGTGCAGGGCCAGGACACGGCCTTCGACTCGGCGCGGCTGAACTCGGTGTTCGCGTTCCCGCTGTCGGGGCGCGCGCCATTCGCGCTGACCTGGGACGCCTTCGAGGATTACTTCGCCAAGATGACGCGCACGGGCGTGGTCAAGAGCATGAAGGACTTCTATTGGGACATCCGGCCCAAGCCCGAGTACGGCACGATCGAGATCCGCGTGTTCGACACGCCGCTGACGGTGCAGCGCGCCGCGGCACTCGCCGCCTACGTGCAGAGCCTGGCCGCCTGGTGCATGCACGACAAGCCCTTCATGCCGACGGACGACGACTACCTGGTCTACACCTACAACCGCTTCCAGGCCTGCCGCTTCGGGCTGGAGGCGGTGTATGTCGACCCGGCCACGGGCGAGCACATGGCGCTGCGCGAGCACATCCTGGCCACCATGGACCGCATCGCGCCGCATGCGCGCGAACTCGGCGCCGAGAACGGCCTGGCGCTGCTGCGCGCCGACGTGCAGGCCAGCCGCAACGATGCCCGCTGGCTGCGCGAGCGCCAGGGCGAGGAGCGCCTGCTGGCCGAGGTGGTGCGCCAGGCGGCCGAACGTTTCCGGAACATTTGAGATGGGCGAGTTCGACCTGATCGAGCGCTTCTTCAAGCGCCCCGTGCAGCGCGCCGCGCTGGGCGTGGGCGACGACTGCGCGCTGCTGCAGCCCGCCGCCGGCATGCAGCTGGCCGTCTCCAGCGACATGCTGGTCGAGGGGCGCCACTTCCTGTCCACGGTGGACCCGCGCGCGCTGGGCCACAAGGCGCTGGCCGTGAACCTGTCGGACCTGGCGGCCTGCGGCGCTAGGCCGCTGGCCTTCACGCTGGCCCTGGCGCTGCCCGCGGCCGACGCGGCCTGGCTGGCCCCGTTCTCCGAGGGCCTGCTGGCGCTGGCCGATGCGCACGGCTGCGAGCTCGTGGGCGGCGACACCACGCGCGGCCCGCTCAACATCTGCATCACGGTGTTCGGCGAGGTGCCGCGCGGCCAGGCGCTGCTGCGCTCGGGCGCACGCGCCGGCGACGACATCTACGTGAGCGGCACGATCGGCGACGCCCGGCTGGCGCTGGAGGTGTTCCGCGGCAAGCTGGCGATGCCGCAGCCGGTGTTCACGCAGGCCCGCGCGCGCATGGAAATGCCGACGCCGCGCGTGGCGCTGGGCCTGGCGCTGCGCGGCGTGGCCACGGCGGCGGTGGACGTGAGCGACGGGCTGCTGGGCGACCTGGGCCATATGCTCAAGGCCTCGGGCGTGGGCGCGCGCATCGAGGCAACGGCCGCGCTCGGCCTCATGGGCTGCGCCGATGCGCCGCTCTCGCCGGCCCAGCGGCTGGACTTCGCGCTGGCCGGCGGCGACGACTACGAACTCGCGTTCACGGCACCGCCGTCGGCGCGCGGGCAGGTCCAGGGCGCGCTCGCGCAGGCCCAGGTGCAGGCCACGCGGATCGGCAGCATCACGGCCGAGCCCGGCGTGCGGGTCGTCGATGCCCAGGGCCAGCCGCTGGACCAGCGCTTCGGCTCCTTCGACCACTTCGGCTGACGGCATGCTGCGCCGCCCCTTGCTGCTGGCCTTGCCGCTGGCCGCCCTCGGCTGCACCAGCGCCCCGCAGACGCGCGGCAGCGCGCGCGGCGAGCCGGCCTCGGCCGGCGAGGCGATCCAATCGGACACCAACCGCATGGCCACGCTGGCCATGCGCGACAACCTGTCCAGCCTGATGCTGCTGGCCGACAAGCTGTACCGGCGCAACCCGGCCGAGTGGCGCCGCGCCGGCCAACCCGGCCGCGAGGCAGCGCTCGACAGCCTGGCGGCAGCGATCCGCATGGCCCAGCCGCCGGCTTCGCTGATGGGCCGGCGCGACATCGCCGCCATGGCGCTGTCGCTGCAGCCCGATTTCGCGGGCGACCGCGTGGCGGCATTCGTCTACGCCACCGCCGACATGCTGATCACGGCCCATGGCGGCAAGACCAGTTTCAACCTGCTCGACGGCCTGGAGCCGCAGCTGCTGCACAACGCCGCGCGCAACGTCGAGGCCGCCGCCTGGCTGCTGGCCACGCGCCGCAACACCGCCGGCCAGCCGCTGCTGCTGGCCGACGAGATCAATGCGCAGGAGCGCAACCTGAGCTTCGAGCGCGAGTTCGGCAAGATCATCGGCCGGCTCGACCTGCTGGCCGCCTACCTGACCGAGAAGCTGCGCCGCGCTGCCATCGGCTACGTGCAGAGCCTGCTAGGCGGGCAGTTCTTCCAGTTCCTGCCGGTGCGATAACCCACCCCCGTTTTGCGCTCACTGCGTGTGCGCGCATACCCCTTCGAGGGGACGCCGCCAGCGGCCTGGCAGAGCCAGTTCCGCGGCGGCGCTGGCATGGCCTGCTCCGCGGCCCTCGGCACCGCGAGGTGTTGGCGGACGGTGGGCGACAATCCCGCCCTATGTTTGCCCCGCTCCAGAACGACACGTTCCTGCGCGCCTGCCTGCGCCAGGCCACCGACCACACGCCGATCTGGCTCATGCGCCAGGCTGGCCGCTACCTGCCCGAGTACCGCGCCACGCGCGCCCGGGCCGGCAGCTTCATGGGGCTGGCGACCAACCCCGGCTACGCGACCGAGGTGACGCTCCAGCCCCTGGAGCGCTATCCGCTGGACGCGGCGATCCTGTTCAGCGACATCCTGACCGTGCCCGACGCCATGGGCCTGGGGCTGTCGTTCGCACTGGGCGAGGGCCCGCGCTTCGCGACGCCGGTGCGCGACGAGGCGGCCGTGGCCCGGCTGGCCGTGCCCGACATGGACAAGCTGCGCTACGTGTTCGACGCCGTCACCTCCATCCGCCGCGCCTTGAACGGCCGCGTGCCGCTGATCGGCTTCTCGGGCAGCCCCTGGACGCTGGCCTGCTACATGGTGGAAGGCCAGGGCTCGGACGACTACCGCCTGGTCAAGAGCATGCTGTACGGCCGGCCCGACCTCATGCACCGCATGCTGCAGATCAACGCCACGGCCGTGGCGGTCTACCTGAACGCCCAGATCGAGGCCGGTGCCCAGGCCGTGATGCTGTTCGACAGCTGGGGCGGCGTGCTGGCCGATGGCGCCTTCCAGGAGTTCAGCCTGGCCTACACGCAGCAGGTGCTGGGCCAGCTCAAGACCGAGCACGACGGCCAGCGCATCCCGCGCATCGTGTTCACCAAGGGTGGCGGCATCTGGCTGGAACAGATGGCCGGGCTGGACTGCGAGGTGCTGGGCCTGGACTGGACCGTGAACCTGGGCCAGGCGCGCGCGCGTGTCGGCGACCGCAAGGCCTTGCAGGGCAACCTCGACCCCAATGTGCTGTTCGCGCCGCCGGCGGCCATCGCCACCGAAGTGCGGCGCGTGCTGGACAGCTTCGGCACACCGCACCAGGGCGCCGGCCAGGGACCGACCCAGATCTTCAACCTGGGCCACGGCATCAGCCAGCACACGCCGCCGGAGCATGTTTCGGCACTCGTGGAAACCGTCCACAGCCATTCGCGCCTGCAGCGCAGCTGACACACCTGCGCGGCCTTGCATACACGGCCGCGGGTGTGAATTGCTTGGCAGCCGCTCAACTTATGCACAAAAAAGGTGAGGCGGGGCGCGACGGGCGGCCGCGGTAGGCGCCTGGCCCATCACCAAAAGAATGCCTTGCAAGCTGTTGATTCATAAAGAATCTTCGTTTTGCCCGATTTGCGGGCAGTGCGGCGCGGGGCCTTGATTTGCAAGGACTTGCGGGCGCTTCATGCGGTCTATCAACAAAGTTATCCACAGATTTCCTGGATGACTTTCAAATGGCAAACGAATCAACGACTTAAGTGCATAACCTTGAGTTCACATCAACAACCCTGGCTAGCACTCCCCTAGCATGCTTTTCACCGTTTCCGTGCTCGTGCAGCTGCCGGCGCACAGCCCACTGGCGGGGCCGCTCAGCTACAGCTGCACCCAGCCGCTGGAACCCGGCACGCTGGTGCGCGTGCCGTTGGGCCGGCGAGAGACGCTGGGGGTGGTCTGGGATGTACCGGCGCCGCACGGCGACGCCACGCTGCGGCCCGTGGCCAGCGTGCTGGAAGGCATCGCCCCGCTGAACGCGGCCTGGCGGCAGCTTGTCGCCTTCGCGGCCGATTACTACCAGCGCGCGCTGGGCGAGGTGGCGCTGGCCGCCCTGCCGCCGCAGTTGCGCGAACTGGACGCCGCGCAGTGGCAGCGCAAGCTCTCACGCAAGAGCCGCAAGGCCGAAGCGGCCGTGCCGGCCGAGGCCCCGATGCCTGCGCCGACGACCGAGCAGGCCCAGGCCCTGGCGCAGATGCGCTCGGCCGACGGCCCCTTCCTGCTGTTCGGCAGCACCGGCAGCGGCAAGACCGAGGTCTACCTGCGCGCCGTGCAGGACGCGCTGGCGGCCGACCCGCAGGCCCAGGCGCTGGTCATGGTGCCCGAGATCAACCTGACGCCGCAGCTGGAGGACCGCTTCGTCGCCCGCTTCGCGCCGCTGTTCGGCCGCGCCGCCCTGGTGTCCATGCACAGCGGCATGACGCCGGCACAGCGCCTGGCCGCCTGGCTGGCCGCCCACACCGGCAGCGCCCGCATCGTGCTGGGCACGCGCATGGCGGTGTTCGCCTCCATGCCGGGGCTGCGGCTGGTGGTGGTCGACGAGGAACACGACCCGAGCTACAAGCAGCAGGAAGGCGCGCGCTACTCGGCGCGCGACCTGGCCGTCTACCGCGGCAGGCTGGAAGGGCGCCACAGCGGTCAGGCCTGCCGTGTGCTGCTCGGCTCGGCCACGCCCTCGCTGGAAAGCTGGCACCACAGCCGGCCCGCCGACGAGGGCGGCAAGTACCTGCGCCTGGCCATGCCCAGCCGGGTCGGCGCGGGCCGGCTGCCGGCCGTGCGCCTGGTGGACATGGGCCTGCAGCCGCGCAACACTCAGCTTGCGCCGCAGCTGCTGGCCGCCATCGGCGAGCGCATCGCGCGCGGCGAGCAGGCCATGCTGCTGCTGAACCGGCGCGGCTATGCACCGGTGCTGGCCTGCGGCAGTTGCGACTGGAAGAGTGCCTGCCCGCATTGCAGCGCCTACCGCGTGTTCCACAAGATCGACCGCTCTCTGCGCTGCCACCACTGCGGCTTCGCCGAGCGCGTGCCGCGCGCCTGCCCCGAATGCGGCGACGTGGACCTGGCGCCCGTGGGCCGCGGCACGGAGCGGCTGGAAGAGCACCTGTCCCAGCTCTTCGACGGCATCCAGCGCCCCGGCGCCGAGGGCGAGGACAGGCGTGTGCGGGTGCTGCGCATCGATGCCGACAGCACCCGCCACAAGGGTGCGCTCGAAGAGCAGCTGGCGCAGGTCCACGCCGGCGCGGTGGACGTGCTGGTGGGCACGCAGATGATCGCCAAGGGCCACGACTTTCGCCGCATCACGCTGGTGGCGGCGGTGAACCCGGACGGCGCGCTGTTCTCCAGCGACTTCCGCGCACCCGAGCGCCTGTTTTCACTGCTCATGCAGGCGGCCGGCCGGGCCGGGCGCGATGCCGCGCACGGTGGCGCGAGCGAGATGTGGGTCCAGACGGCCCACCCGCAGCACGCGCTGTTCGCGGCGCTGCGGCGGCACGACTATCCGGCGTTCGCGGCCGGCCAGCTGGCCGAGCGGCTGCAAGCCGCCATGCCGCCGTTCAGTTTCCAGGCGTTGGTGCGGGCCGACGCCCGTACGCAGCAGGCGGCCCATGCCTTCCTGACCCAAGCCAGCGCGGCGGCGGCGGACCTGCCAGGCGCCGACCAGGTCGTGCTGTACCCGGCCGTGCCGACCGCGGTGCAGCGCGTGGCCAACGTGGAGCGCGCGCAACTGCTGGTCGAGAGTGCATCGCGCCGGGCCTTGCAGCAATTCCTGGCCGCCTGGCAGGCCGTGCTGCATGCCACGCGGCGCGCCGAGGGCATCGAGGGCGTGCTGCGCTGGGCCATCGATGTCGATCCGTTGATGGTCTAGGAGCGGCGCGGCGCCTACAGGGCCAGAGACCCGATCAGGTCGCGCGCGAACCGGTTGCGGTTCGCCTCGAACCAGTCGGGCGTGTAGCGCGCCGCGATGGCGCGCGCGGCCTCGCCCAGTGCCGGGGCATGCAGCAGGCGCCGCACCGCCTCGCGCGCGCCGCACTCGGCCGGGTTCCACAGCGCGGCGGCGCCGCAGGCGGCCACGCGCTGCGCCACCTTGAGCTTCTCGAAATCGGCAGGCAGGATCAGCTGCGGCTTGCCCGCCAGCAGGCTTTGGCTGACCAGAGCGGTGGAGCCCTGGTTGATGACGGCATCCGCGTCGGCCAGCACGCGCCCGAGGTGCAGCGGCTCGCGCAGCACGCGCACGGACGTGTGGCGGTAGCGGGCCAGCACCTCGTCGGGCGCATCGCGCCAAACGCACAGCGTGACCGCGTCCGACAGCTGCAACTCGTCCAGCAGTTCGGTGGCACCGGCGCCGCTGCGCAGATGGGCGAACACGCGCCGGCGTTGCCAGCTCTCGGGCCAGGGCACGTCGACGGTGTCGTGGTGGGCCGCCAGCGGCCCCACCCACAGGCCTTCGTGGCGGGGACCATAGGGATCGGTCTCCGGAATGCACTCGAACACCCGGCGCGGGTGGCGCAGGATGTGCGGCAGCGAACTGGCGTGCGGCCCGCCCAAGCGCTGCCCGACCTGCGCAATGGTGTCCGAGACCCGGTCCACGCGCTCCGCGGTGCGCCGGCCCAGTGGCGAGCAGGCGCGCACGCCCGCGTACGGCGGGCAGTCCGGCGGCGGGGCATCGAAACCGTTGGTGAGCTGGAAGGCAGGCAGGCCCAGCAATTGGCTGGTCAGCTGCGCGGCGGGTGCATAGTCCAGCACGATGCATTCGGGCGCCAGGGCGTCGATGAGGCCGGCCCATGCGTCGACCGCCGTCAGCAGCCGTGCCGCGTCATCGAAGCCGGTGGCCAGCAGCACATCGGCAAACGAATCGGCCCGGAACTCGGGGCCGAAGGTCTGCTGCTCCAGCACCGGCGCCTCATGCCGCCGCTGCGACAGCGCCAGCAACGCCGGTGCATCGCGCTGGCTGCGCGGCACCACCCAGACCGGCTCGCCGCCCTGCTGCTCGACCATGCGCGCGACGGCCAGCAGGCGCGACAGGCGACCGAAGTTGCGCCCGTGCTCCCAGGCCAGCAGCACGCGTGGACGGCGGCGCTCGGCGATCCAGGAAGGACTTTTTTGCGAGGCATCGCGCCCGTGAACAGCGGCCAGGATCTCCATTGCATCCACTCCAATTTCATGTTGTTACATTTTTGGAATGTATGCAGTGCGCGATGGGCGCACAAGCGGTGCGCCGCGCCCGAAGGCGCAATCCGTTAAGTGCTACCGCGCCTGGCGGCTCAGCCGAGCGCGCGCAACCAGCCCAGGCCGGCGCGCGTGCCGGCGGCCGGGCGGTATTCGCAGCCCACCCAGCCCGCATAGTCCAGAGCGTCGAGCACCTTGAAGAGATGCGGGTAGTTCAACTCGCCCGTGTCGGGCTCGTGGCGCGCCGGCACGCCCGCGATCTGGATGTGCCCCACGCGCCCGGTGGGCAGGTAGCGGCGCAGCTTCGTCTCCAGGTCGCCCTCGACGATCTGGCAGTGGTACAGGTCCATCTGCACTGCCAGGCCCTGTGCACCCACGGCCTCGATCACGGCATGCGCCTGGTCCTGCCGCTGCAGGAAGTAGCCCGGCATGTCGCGGCGGTTGATGGGTTCGATCAGCACGGTGCGGCCGGCCGCCCGCGCCTCGCCTGCGGCCCAGGACAGGTTGGCACAGTAGGTGTCGTGCAGGCGTGCCCGGTCGGCATCCGCGGGCACCAGGCCCGCCATCACGTGCAGGCGCGGGCACTGCAGCGTCTCGGCGTATGCCAATGCCCGGGCGAAACCGCTGCGGAATTCCGCCTCGCGCCCGGGCAGCGCCGCGATGCCGCGCTCGCCGGCCTCGAAGTCGCCTGGCGGCGCGTTGAACAGCACCTGCGAGAGGCCCGCGCCCTGCAGCCGCGCGGCGATCTCGTCCGCCGCGAACGCATACGGGAACAGGAACTCGACGCCCTGGAAGCCGTCCTGCGCCGCTGCCGCGAAGCGGTCCAGGAAGTCGTGCTCGTTGTACATCATGCTCAGGTTGGCGGCGAAGCGGGGCATAGGGTCTCCGGTCGAATCGTTGTGCGCGTCTTGTACCACCGGTTCTCCGGCATCGGCTTAACAGCGGTGCCATCGCGCCGCATAATGGCGCCCCAGGACGGACCGCCCCGACGGCCAGGCGCTGGCGGCAGCCACGGAACCGCCCTTCCGCCGCAATGCAAGAACAACGCCCATCGTCCATCCTGTCCGGCCCGTTCGCGGGCCAGCCCAGCCGCCGGCTGCAGCCCCGCAATGCATTGCGCTGGCCGGCCACCATCCAGATCCTCGGCGGCAGCGAACGGCAGGGCACGACGGTGGACCTCAGCGCAGAAGGCCTGTCGCTCTCCACCGACCGTCCGATCGCGCCGGGCTCGCGCTGCACGCTGCTGCTGCGCCCCACGCCCGACGAGGACTGGCTCAAGCTCGAAGTGAAGGCGGTGTATTCGTCCTATACCGCGCCGGGCGACTTCCGCATCGGCATGGCCTTCCTGCCGCAGGACGCCGAGGGCCGCGACCGCCTGCGCGCCGTCGCCACGGCCCGGGCCTGACGGGGCACCTCAAGGCGCGGGGGCGCCCCAGAGCCGGTCAAGGTCGGTGAAGCCCCAGTCCTCGGGCGATTCGCAGCCCAACACCTTGTCTTCGACGAACGCGCTGGCCAGGTCCAGCTCGTAGGGCTCGATGCGCTTGCGCGCGCGCGGGCTGTAGAACACCTTCACCTTGGGCGCCATCGGCTGGGCGGGGTTCTGCTGCACCACCACAGCCAGCAGCCCCGAATGCAGCCGCAGCAGCGAGCCGACCGGGTAGATGCCCACGGTCCGCACGAAGGCCTGGAACACGTCGGGATCGAAATGGCCGCGCCATTGCGCCATGCGGCGCAGCGCCTCGCCCGGATCCCAGCCCTTGTTGTAGGGCCGCACCGAGGTGATGGCGTCGTAGACATCGCAGACCGCGCCCATCTTCGCCAGCATGCTGATCTTCTCGCCGGCCAGGCCGTGGGGGTAGCCGCTGCCGTCGAACTTCTCGTGGTGGTGCAGGCACACGTCCAGCACCACCGGCCCCGCGCCCGCGATGCCTTGCAGCATGCCGTGGCCCAGCACCGGATGCTGCTTGACGAGCGCGAACTCGGCATCGGTCAGCTTGCCGGGCTTGTTGAGGATGGCCAAAGGCACCTTGGCCTTGCCCAGGTCGTGCAACAGGCCGGCCATGGCGGCGCGCTTGAGCAGGTTGGGGCTCAGGCCCATCTGCCGGCCCAGGGCCACCATGAGCGCGCCCACGGCCATCGAGTGCATGTAGGTGTATTCGTCGTGGTTCTTGAGCCGCACCACGCTGATCAGCGCACCAGGGTTGTCGGCCACCGAGCTGGAGATCTCGTCGACCATCTGCGCACTGGCGCCCAGGTCCACGGCCTGGCCCATGCGGGCCTCGTTGAACATGCGGGCGATCTGCGGCACCGAGCGGCGCACCAGTGCGGCGGCGGCCTCGAACGGGTCTTCGTCCTGGGTGTCGAACAGGCCCAGCGGCGCCGGCATCGTGGCCGCATGCTCCAGCTGGCGTTCGATCTCGGCGTCCACGGCAGCGCGGTCCACGGTTGCCTCGGCCGGCGTCTCGACATCGAGGCCCTTGGCCGTGTCGATCCACAGCTCGCTGACGCCGCCCGAGACGATGCGCTGCAACTCGGCCGGCGTGCGGATCTTGAACCGCGCGCGCCAGAAAGGGTGGTCCATCCACGAGCCGCAGAACTCCTGGACATACATGCCGATGCGCAGCTCGCGCGTGGGGATCTTCTTGATCACCGCTTGTCGTCCTGCACTTGCCTACCTCCCTGACCCTCGATCCGCCCAAGACAGGCGACAAAACCGGTGGACAGCTTTTGTGTCGCGGCCAGTATAGAAGCGGGCATGGCCCGCTCCAACGCCTATCCGGTGGACTGCGGCAGGCGCACCACGGCGTCCAGCCCGAGCACCGCGCCATCGCCGGCGAGGCGGTTGTCCAGCGCGATGTCGCCGTCCAGTGCCTGCACGATCTCGCGGCAGATCGCCAGGCCCAGGCCCGACCCGCGCGCCATGTCGCCGGCCGCGAAAGGCGTGAACAGCCGCTGGCGCAGCTCGGCGGAGATGCCCGGCCCGCCATCGGCCACGCGCAGCAGCGCCCGGCCCGCCTGGGACGCCACCTGTACGTGCAGCGCGGCGCCGGGCGGGCTGTGGCGGATGGCGTTGTGCAGCAGATTGCGGGTGAGCTCCTGCAGCATCCAGCGGTGCGCCTGGACCGGCGTGGGCTGCGCGTCGAGCGAGAAATCCAGGCCCTTGTCGGCCACCAGGGGCGAGACGTCCAGCGCCACCCCGCGCACGGCCTCGGCCAGGTCGAGCAGCTCGAACTCGGGGCGCTGGCGCAACTGCTCCACCTTGGCCAGCGACAGCATCTGGTTGGCCAGGATGGTGGCGCGCTCCAACGTCTGGCCGATCTCGGCCAGCGCCTGCGGCGCGGGCGCATCGCCACGCCGCGCCGATTGCACCTGGATCCTCAGCACAGCCAGCGGTGTGCGCAGCTGGTGGGCCGCGTCGCGCACGAAGCGCTTCTGGTGGTCCAGCAGGTGCTGCAAGCGCGCCATGACGGCGGTCATGGCGTCGACCAGCGGCGCCAGCTCGCGCGGCGTGTCGGCCGCCTGGATCGGCGACAGGTCGTCGACCGCGCGCGCCTGGATCGCCTGACCCAGCTGCCGCACCGGCCGCGTGGCCCGCTGCACCACCAGCACCGTGGCGGCCGCCACCACGGCCAGCAGCAGCAGCTGGCGCCACAGCATGTCCAGCAGCAGCCGGCGCGCCAACGACTCGCGCAGCTCCAGCGTCTCGGCCACCTGCACCACCGCCATGCCGCGCCCGCGTTCGCTGGCCACGGGCTGCAGCAGCACGGCCACGCGCACCGGCCGTTCGCGGAAGCGGTCGTCGTAGAAATCCACCAGCGCGGCATAGGGGGGCCGCGCCGGCAGCGTGCCGCGCCAGAACGGCAGCTCGGCAAAGCCGGAGATCATCTCGCCATCGCTGCGCGACACGCGGTAGTACATGCGGCTCTGGTTGTCGGCCTCGAAGGCTTCCAGCGCCGAGAACGGCACGGTGGCGCGCAGTTCGGCCAGGTCGTCGTAGCCCTGCACGTCCAGCTGCTCGCCGATGGTCTTGGCCGAGGCCAGCAGCGTGCGGTCGTAGGCGGTGGTGGCGGCCGCCAGCGCCTGGCGGTAGACGCTGATGCTGTTGAGCACGATGAACAGCGTCAGCGGCACCAGCAGGCCCAGCAGCAGCCGAAAGCGCAGCGAGGTCCGCGCGGACATCTCAGTCTGGCTTGAGCAGGTAGCCCAGGCCACGCAGCGTGACCAGGCTCGCGCCGCTGCCCGCCAGCTTCTTGCGCAGCCGGTAGGCCACCACCTCGATGGCCTCGGCGTGCACCTCGCCCTCGCCCGGGAACACCAGCGCGAACAGCCGCTCCTTGGCCACGGCGTGGCCGGGCTTGGCCATCAGCGCACGCAGCAATGCGGCCTCGCGCGGGGTCAGCTCCAGCACCTCGCCGCGCAGGTAGACGGCGCCGCTGGCCGGGTCCAGCCGCAGCGCGCCGACCTCGGGCACGGGCTCGTCCGCACCGCCCTGGCGCCGGCGCAGCGCGCGCAGCCGGGCCTCCAGCTCATCGAGGTCGAAGGGCTTGGGCAGGTAGTCGTCGGCACCGGCGTTCAGGCCCAGCACGCGGTCGCCCACGGTGCCGCGCGCGGTCAGCAGCAGCACCGGCGTGCGCAGGCCGGCGGCGCGCGCATCGGCCAGCACCTGCAGGCCGTCGCGGCCGGGCAGGCTGAGGTCCAGCGCCACCACGTCGGGGGCCAGGGCCTGCCACAGCGCCAGGGCCGCCGCACCGTCGCCGCAGACGCGCACGTCGATCTGCTTGCGGCCCAGCGCGCGCTGCAGCGTGGCCTGCATCGCGGGATCGTCTTCGACGAGCAGCAGCTTCATGGTTCTCGGTATTTACCCCAGGCTGGCGGACAGCCAACTGACAGGAGGGCGGCGCATCATAGCCACGCCGTCAGGCTGTGGTCAGCCTGCACCCGATCTGCATTCCTCACCCACACACCAGGAGACTTCCGCATGCGCCGCGACACCTTCCTCAAGTCACTAGCCGCCCTCGCCGCCACCGGCGGCCTGCCATTGCACGCGCTGGCCGCGCCCAACGTCAAGATGCTGATCCCGGCCAACCCCGGCGGCGGCTGGGACATCACCGGCCGCGCGCTGGGCAAGGCGCTGATGGACTCCAAGGCCGCCGACACCGTGAGCTTCGACAACAAGGGCGGCGCCGCCGGCGCGCTGGGCCTGGCCCAGTTCATCAACGGCTCCAAGAACGATGCCAACGCGCTCATGGTGATGGGCGCCGTGATGCTGGGCGGCATCATCACCGGCAAGCCGCCGGTGAACCTGTCGCAGGCCACGCCGATCGCGCGCCTGATCAGCGAATACAACGTGTTCGTGCTGCCGGCCAACTCGCCGTTCAAGACCATGGCCGACGTGGTGGCCCAGCTCAAGAAGGACCCCGGCAGCGTCAAGTGGGGAGGCGGCTCGCGCGGTGCCACCGAGCACATCGCCGCGGCCATGATCGCCAGCCGTGCCGGCGTGGACCCGGCCAAGATCAACTACGTGGCCTTCCGTGGCGGCGGCGAGGCCACGGCCGCCATCCTGGGCGGCAACGTGAGCATCGGCGGCAGCGGCATGAGCGAGTTCGCGCCCTACATTGCCGACGGCAAGATGCGCGCGATCGGCGTCACCTCCGAGCAGCGCCTGCCCGGCGTCAACGTGCCCACGCTCAAGGAACAGGGCATCGACGTGGTGATCGGCAACTGGCGCGGCGTCTATGGCGCGCCGGGCCTCACGGCGCCGCAGCGCAAGGCGCTGACCGACATGGTGCTGACCGCGGTCAAGAGCGCGTCGTGGCAAGAGGCCGTCAAGAAGAACGACTGGACGCCGGCCGTGCTGACCGGGCCCGAGTTCGACAAGTTCGTCGACGACGAATTCGCCTCGCTGCGCGCGATCATGGCCAAGTCCGGAATGGTCTGACCCATGGCGGCAAGCGATCAACGCGGCCCGCAGACGCTGGTCAGCCTGGGCGTCCTGCTGACCGGGCTGGCCATGGGCTGGGGCGCCCTGGGCATCTCCTCGGACGCCGGCTACGGCGGCGTGGGCCCCAATTTCCTGCCCATGCTGTGCGCGGCCGTGCTCACGCTGTGCGGCGTGCTGCTGCTGCTGGAGGCCGGCCGCGGCGGCTTCCGCGACACGGGCGAGGACGCCGACCTGCCGGCACCGTACTGGAGCGGCTTCGTCTGGGTCTCGGCCGGCCTGCTGCTCAACGCCGCGGTGATCGAGCACCTGGGCTTCATCCTGGGCTGCACGCTGTGCTACGTGCTGGCCGTGCAGGGCCTGCGCCGCGCGGGCGGCCAGGCGATCGCGGGCAGCGCGCGCACCTGGGCGACCGACCTCGTCACGGGGCTGCTGATCTCCGCGCCCGTCTACTGGATGTTCACCAAGTTCCTGGCGATCAACCTGCCGGGCCTCACCGACACCGGATGGTTCTGACATGGACATCTTCAACGCATTGATGCAGGGCTTCAGCCAGGCCATCACCGTCAGCAACCTGCTGTGGTGCCTGGTCGGCTGCGCGCTCGGCACGGCCGTCGGCGTGCTGCCCGGCATCGGCCCGGCCGTGGCCGTGGCCATGCTGCTGCCCATCACCGGCAAGGTCGAGGTCACGGCCTCGATGATCTTCTTCGCCGGCATCTACTACGGCGCCATGTATGGCGGCTCCACCACCTCCATCCTGCTCAACACGCCGGGCGAGACCGCCTCCATGGTCACGGCGCTGGAAGGCAACAAGATGGCCAAGAGCGGCCGCGCCGGCGCGGCGCTGGCCACGGCGGCGATCGGCTCGTTCGTGGCCGGCACCATCGCCACCGTCATCGTGACGCTGTTCGCCCCGAGCGTGGCCGAGTTCGCGGTCAAGCTCGGCCCGCCCGAATACTTCATGCTCATGCTGCTGGCCTTCACCACCGTCAGCGCGGTGCTGGGCCAGAGCACGCTGCGCGGCATGACGGCGCTGTTCATCGGCCTGGCGATCGGCTGCGTGGGCCTGGACCAGATCTCGGGGCAGGGCCGCTACGTGGGCAACATCCCAGAACTGCTGGACGGCATCGAGATCGTGCTGGTCGCCGTCGGCCTGTTCGCCGTGGCCGAGGTGCTCTACGCCGTGCTGTACGAGGGCAAGGTGGCCGAGTCGCAGAACAAGCTCAGCCGCGTGCACATGACCGCGCGCGACTGGAAGCGCTCGATCCCGGCCTGGCTGCGCGGCACGGCCATCGGCACGCCGTTCGGCTGCATCCCGGCGGGCGGCACCGAGATCCCGACCTTCCTGTCCTACGCCACCGAGAAGAAGCTGGCCAAGGACCCGGCGAACCGGGCCGAGTTCGGCACCAAGGGCGCCATCGAAGGCGTGGCCGGCCCCGAGGCGGCCAACAACGCCACCGTGACGGCCGCGCTGATCCCGTTGCTGACGCTGGGCATCCCGACCAGCAACACCACGGCCATCCTGCTCGGCGCGTTCCAGAACTACGGCATCCAGCCCGGCCCGCAGCTGTTCACCACCTCGGCCGCGCTGGTCTGGGCGCTGATCGCCTCGCTGTACATCGGCAACATCATGCTGCTGGTGCTGAACCTGCCGCTGGTGGGCCTGTGGGTCAAGCTCTTGAAGATCCCCAAGCCGCAGCTGTACGCCGGCATCCTGATCTTCTCGACCGTGGGCGCCTACGGCATGCGGCAAAGCGCGTTCGACCTGTTCCTGCTGTTCGGCATCGGCCTCTTGGGCGTGGTGATGCGGCGCTATGCCTTCCCGACCGCGCCGGTGGTGGTCGGCATGATCCTGGGCCCGCTGGCCGAGGCGCAGCTGCGCAACGCCGTGTCCATCGGCGAAGGCAGCGCCATGGTGTTCCTGCAGCGGCCCATGTCGCTGGCGCTGCTGGTCGTCGTGCTGGCCGTGCTGGTGCTGCCGCGCGCGGTGCAGTGGATGGGGCGGCGCAAGGCGGGCTGAATCCCCGCCACCGCTGCGGGAAAGCCGGCACGGAGCCCCCTCGCGGGCGTACGCTGCCGGCTTTTCCTTTTGCCAAGGAGCATGCGATGGAGACCAACGAACTGCACCGGGGCCGGCTGATCGACCACATCCAGCTGGTGGTGCGCGATCTCGAAGCCAGCCGCGCGTTCTACACCGCCGTGTTCGCGACGCTGGAGATCCCGCTGGGCGGCGCGGGCGACGACTACTTCTGGGCCGACGAGCTGTTCATCTCGACCGCCAGCAGCGAAGCCGCGCAGGGCCAGCTGACGGGCCGCCACCACCTGGCCTTCCAGGCCAAGGACCGCGCCACCGTGGACGCGTTCCACCAGACCGCGCTGGCCCATGGCGGCCGCGACAACGGCGCACCGGGCGAGCGGCCCTACCACCCGGGCTACTACGGGGCCTTCGTGATCGACCCGGACGGCAACAACATCGAGGCCGTGTTCCACGGCGAGGCGACGCGCAGCGCGCCCTCGGTGCGCGTCACGTTCTAGACAGCCGGCGCGGGTTCACACCTACTTGCATACCGTACCTCAGCGCTGACACTCGCAGGCCGCTGGCGCCGTGCCAGTGCACTGCCGAGGTTTCATGATCCACATCCCTGGGGCGCCCGCGCGGCGCCATCTGCTGCTCGGCCTGGCCTGCAGCGCCGGCCTTTGCCTCGCCATCCCGGCCCTGGCGCAGGACTACCCGAACAAGCCCGTCGAACTCGTGGTCTCGGCCGCCGCCGGGGGCGGCACCGACGCCGTGGCGCGCACCTTCGGCGAGGCCGCACGCACGCACTTCGCGCAGCCCATCGTCGTCGTCAACAAGCCCGGCGCGGCCAGCTCCATCGGCTTCACCGACGTGGCCCAGGCCAAGAAGGACGGCTACAAGATGGGCGTGGTCAGCGTGAACCTGGCGATCCTGCCCGCGCTGAACCTGACCAAGGTGGTTGTGGAGGACTACACCTTCATCGCACGGCTCAACAACGATCCCTCGGCCGTCACGGTCGCGGCCGACGCGCCCTGGAAGAGCATCGAGGAGTTCCTCGCCGCGGCGAAGCAGGCGCCCGAGAAAATCCGCGTGGGCAATGCCGGCACCGGCGACGCCTGGCACGTGGCGGCGCTGGCCCTCGAGGAGAAGACCGGCGCGCGCTTCACGCACATCCCCTACCAGGGCGGCAATCCGGCCGTGCTGAGCCTGCTGGGCGGCCACCTCGACGCGGTGACCGTGAGCCCCGGCGAGGTGGCGCAGCACGTGGCGGCCGGCAAGCTGCGCGTGCTGGCCGTGATGGCCGATGCGCGCATGCCAGGCCTGTTCGCCAACACACCCACGCTCAAGGAGCGCGGCGTGGACCTCACGGTCGGCGCCTGGCGCGGCCTGGCCGTGCCCAAGGGCACGCCCGACGAGGTGGTGGGCAAGCTGCGCACCATGGCGCGGCAGGCGGCCGCCGAGCCGGCCTTCCGCGAGACGTTGGAGCGCAGCAACCTGGGCTATTCGTATGCCGAGGGCGACGTGTTCCTCAAGCAGATCCTGGCCGACCGCGAGATGTTCAAGGGCATCCTGGCCAAGATCGACGTGAAGAAGTAAGGCCCGTCACAACAGCGCCGGGTTGCGTTGCCACAGGTCCCAGTTCAACGCGGCCGCGAACGTGACCCAGGCCAGGTAAGGCACCAGCAGCAGGCCGGCGCTGCGGCGGATGCGCCAGAAGCCGGCCAGCGTGGCGGCCAGCAGCGCCCACAGCAGCAGCACGTCGGCAAACGCCGGCCCGCCCAGGTGCCAGCCGAAGAAGAGCCAGCTCCACAGGCTGTTGGCGGCGAGCTGCGCGAGGAACAGGGCCAGCGGCGCAGACCAGCCGCGCAGGCGCCAGACCTGCCAGGCCGCCACCGCCATCAGGACGAACAGCACGGTCCAGACCGGCCCGAACACGCTGGCGGGCGGCGCCCAGGCCGGCTGGTCGAGCTGCGCATAGAACGATGGCGCGCCGCGCGAGGCGAAAGAACCCAGGGCGGCCACGGCAAAGCACAGCAGCAGCCAGCCCAGCAGTCCCAGCCAGGGGTGCCGGGTGCGCGTCAAGGGAATGAAGGTCGGGGGTGGGGGCAGGGGCATGCCCACATGCTGCCCTGCGCGCACGTGTGCGTCTGTAGGCCGCGCGCGCACGAGGGCGCATGCCGCCGACGCGACAGCGCCTGCCCCGCCGGGTAGCCAAGGTGACACGGCCGCCGAGAAGCGCTGCGCTAGGCTCGCGCCTCACTGTCCAACCCCCGAACGCCCCCATGGATTTCAGCCTCTCCCCCGCCCAGCAGGACCTGCAGGAGCGCACCCGCCGCTTCATCGCCGAAGAGGTCATCCCGCTGGAGAAGGATCCGCGCCAGGACCACCACGGCCCGCACGAGGCGCTGCGCGACGAGCTGGTCGCGCGCGCCAAGCGCGCCGGCCTGCTGACGCCGCATGCGTCGAAAGAGCACGGCGGCCTGGGCCTGTCGCACGTGGACAAGGCCATCGTGTTCGAGGAAGCCGGCTACTCGCCGCTGGGCCCGGTGGCGCTCAACATCCACGCGCCCGACGAAGGCAACGTGCACCTGATGGAAGTGGTGGCCACCGACGCACAGAAGAAGCGCTGGCTGCAGCCGCTGATCGACGGCCACGTGCGCTCGTGCTTCTGCATGACCGAGCCGCCCCCGGGCGCGGGCTCCGACCCGTCGATGATGCAGACCCTGGCCGTGCGCGACGGCGACGACTACGTGATCACCGGCACCAAGTGGTTCATCACGGGCGCCACGGGCGCGGGCTTCGCCATCGTCATGGCGCGCATGGAAGACGGCAGCGCCACCATGTTCCTGGCCGACATGGCCCAGAAAGAGATCGTCATCGAGCGCCAGATCGACGCGCTGGACAGCTGCTTCACGGGCGGCCACGGCGTGGTGCGCTTCGACGGCCTGCGCGTGCCGGCCACCGACGTGCTGGGCGAGCTGGGCCAGGGCTTCCGCTATGCCCAGATCCGCCTGGCGCCCGCACGCCTCACGCACTGCATGCGCTGGCTGGGCCAGGCGCGCCGCGCGCACGATGTGGCCAGCGACTACGCCAAGACGCGCAAGGCCTTCGGCCAGCCGCTCGTGGAGCACGAGGGCGTGGGCTTCATGCTGGCCGACAACGAGATGGACCTGCACAGCGCGCGCCTGGCCATCTGGCACTGCGCCTGGGTGCTGGACCAGGGCCAGAAAGGCCGCCACGAATCCAGCGTGGCCAAGGTGCTGTGCTCGGAGGCCGAGTGGCGCGTGGTCGACCGTTCGGTGCAGATCCTGGGCGCCAGCGGCGTCAGCGACGAGACCATCGTCGCCCGCATCTTCCGCGACATGCGCGCCTTCCGCGTCTACGACGGCCCGAGCGAGGTGCACCGCTGGAGCATGGCCAAGACCATCGCGCGGCGCGGCATCGAGCGGCACTGAGCCGTCAAGGCTGGCGGAACGGCTCGCCCAGCGTCAGCATGAGCCGGTTGGCCCAGGAGAAGAAAGCTACAGCCCCCACCAGGTCCAGCAGCTCCAGCGTGGTCAGGCCGAGCGCCTGCAAGGGCGCCAGTTCGGCGACGCCCAGGCGCGACGGCGTGGCCGCCAGCTGCGCCGCGAAGCGGATCTGCGCCTGCCAGCGCGGCGACTGACCAGCCGCCAGGTCACCGCCCGGCGCCACGGCCAGCAGGGCATCGGCGGCAGCCACCTCGCCCGACAGCTGCGCCGCCTTGCGCGCGTGCACCGAGGCGCAGTAGATGCAGCCATTGACCTTGCTCGTGACGGTGGCCGCCAGCTCGCGCTCAGCGCGCGACAGGCCGCCGTGCGTGTAGAAGATGCCTTTGTCGGTGCGCGTCCGGTGGTCCAGCACCGGCGTGTCCCGCGCCAGCAGCATGAAGTAGTCCGACTGCAGGTGGCCGGCCTTTTGCAACTGTTCGGTCTCGGCCGGCGACAGCGTGGCCGCCGCACGCGGTGCAAGCCAGGGTTCCCAGCCGAGTTCGTCGCGTGTGAATGCGGTGGGCGCGGGCCGGCCGCTCAGCGCGGTCGGCTGTGTGTGCCACACGCCGGCCGGCACAGGCGGCTCGCCGCCGGCCGCGGCGGCCGTATCGGCCAACAGCGCCAAGCCCGCCACGAAACGGCTCTGGAAGCTCACGTACGCGACCACCTGCGACAGCGTCAGGATGGCATCGGCCGACCAGCCGGCCGTCTCGAGTGCGCGCAAGTCGGTGGCCGCGGCGCGCACGGGCT
The DNA here is from genome assembly GCF_001422445.1 of Pseudorhodoferax sp. Leaf274. Taxonomy (GTDB): domain Bacteria; phylum Pseudomonadota; class Gammaproteobacteria; order Burkholderiales; family Burkholderiaceae_C; genus Pseudorhodoferax. Next base: position 271,366 of record NZ_LMNA01000003.1, on the reverse strand, counting down.
CCACGACCAGCAGGCGCACGTGGCGCAGCGCGGCTGTCCAGCGCGCGTCCTCGGGCGGCGGGCCGCCGGCCTGCGCCAGGCGCTCGCCATAGTGCGCAGACAGCCGGATGTCCGCATGCAGGTCGGCCGTGGCCAGCGCGATGCCAAAGCGTTCCGCATGCGACAGGCGCTGCGTGTCGACACGCTCGAACAGAACCTGCGCGCTGGCCTCGGCGTGCAGGTTCGCGTCGGCGCGCATGGCCAGGGCCTCGGCCAGCGGGCTGCCGGCCGCCACGCCGGCCAGGCGCGCAGCCAGGGTTTCGTGGCTTGGCACGGTGGGATCGGGCATGCTGTTTCTCCTCAAATCGGCGGGGCCGGATGGTCCACGCGGATGCGCGCCCATTCGTCGCCCTGCACTTCCAGTTCGCCATAGGCCTGCACGGCCTGCAGTTGCCGGTCGAAATCGGCCGCGTAGAGCCGCGCCGCGATGCCGCGCGCGAGCCGCTCCGCACCATGGCCGATGCCCGGGATGTCGCCCGTGAGCTTGCCCTGGCTCATGAGCGCGGCGCCCGTGAACAGGTGCACGCGCGCGAGCACGGGGCAGGCCGCCGGATCGCGCGCGACGAGCGAGAAGTCGGCCGCGGTCTCGGGGAAACCGTCGAGCGCAAAGCTGGAGGCATGCACGGGCTGCCGCTCGCTCCACCAGCGCAGGTGCGGCGCGAGCGCGGCCAACTCGGGCCGCAGCGCCAGATCCGTGCGGTAGCCGGTGGCGAACACGAGGTGGTCGAGCGCGTAGGCCGCATGCGGCGTGCGCAGTGCGATGCTGCCGTCGGCCGCCACCGCCAGCGCGCGCACCGGGCTGTTGAAGTGCAGGCGCACGTTGTCGAAACCGGCCACGCGCCGCACCGTGCCCTGGGCCGGCGGCACCTTCTGCGCCTTGAGGAAATCCAGCATGGGCTGGCGCGACGCGGGCGCCAGCGCCGCGAAGCCGTGGTAGTGGCCGGCGTGCGCGAACGCCTTCCAGTAGTTGATGCGGGCGAAGTCCGCGCCGCGCACGAAGACATCCACCGCGGCCGCGCCGGCTTCGAGCGCAGTGGCCGCGGCGTCGAGCGCCGAATCGCCGCCGCCCACGATACCCACGCGCCGGCCGCGCCAGGCACGGAAGTCGATGCGCTCCGAACTGTGCTGCCAACGCGCGCGCGGCAGCGCATCGGCCAGGGCCGGCACGGCCGCGCCGCCCAGGCCGTCCATGCCGGTGGCCAGCACGAGGTGGCGGGCCAGCCGCGGGCGGCGCTCGCTGCCCGACACGGCCGCGAACGCCACGCCGTCGGTCCCGTCGGCTAGCACGGCGCCTTCGATGCCCTCCACCTGCACCCGGTTGGCCACGGGCAAGGCCAGCGCGGCGCGGAACCAATTCAGGTAGTCCTGCCACTGCGCGCGCGGAATGCGGCCCAGTGCCTCCCAGGCGCTTTGGCCGAACGCGGCCTCGTACCAGGCGCGGAAGGTCAGCGAGGGCAGGCCCAGCGCGGGGCCGACCAGGTGCTTGGGCGAGCGGAGCGTCTCCATGCGCGCATGCGCGACCCAGGGGCCTTCCTCGCCGGCCGGGTTGCGGTCGAACACCTGCACGCGCTGGATGCCCAGCAGGCGCAGCGCGGCCGCCGCGGCCAGGCCCGACATGCCGCCGCCGACGATGGCGACGTCGAGCACGGCATCGTCCTCGGCGCGGTGCAGCCAGTCCGGGGCCGGCAGGCAAAGCCGCTCCAGGTCTTCGTGCAGGCGTTGTTCCAGCGCGGCCAGGCCGTCCAGGCTGCGCGCGTTCATGCCGCAGCTCCCAAGGTTCCAACGGAAGGCCAGCCGAATGCAGGCACCGCGGCGCGCCCCGGCACCGCGTCGATCAGGCTGCGCGTGTAGGGGTGCTGCGGCGCGTCCCACAGCGCGTCGTGGCGGCCGCTCTCGACGATGCTGCCTTCGTTCAGCACCATCACGCGGTCGGCGATGTAGCGCACCACCGAGAGGTCGTGCGAGATGAACAGGTACGACAGCCCGAAGGCCTGGCGCAGGTCCACCAGCAGGTTCAGCACCTGGGCCTGCACCGACACGTCGAGCGCGGAGACCGGCTCGTCGCAGACCAGCAGCGCAGGCCGCAGCACCAGCGCGCGGGCGATGCCGATGCGCTGGCGCTGGCCGCCCGAGAACTCGTGCGGGTAACGCTGCAGGCTGTCGGCCGGCAGGCCCACCGCGTCGAGCATGGCCAGCGCGGCCTTGTGGCGTGCGGCGCGGTCCAGGTCGAGGTGCAGGCGCTGCACGGCGTCCAGCATCTCGCCCACAGTCTGGCGCGGGTTCAGCGAGCCATAGGGGTCCTGGAACACCATCTGCGCCTGGCGCCGGAAGGCCTTGAGCCGGCGCTCGGGCAATGCCGTGATGTCTTCGCCCCGGAAGCGCAGCGTGCCGGCGTCCTCGCGCAGCAGGCGCAGCACGATCTTGCCCAGCGTGGACTTGCCCGAACCCGACTGGCCGACCAGGCCCAGCGTCTCGCCCGCGTGCAGGTCGAAGCCCACGCCGCTCAGCGCTGCCACGGGCGCATCGCCGCGGTGGAAGCGCTTGTGCAGCTCGCGCACTTCGAGCAGCGGCGCACCCGTGGCCGCGGGCGGCGGTGCGGGCTGCGGTGCGCGCGCGGTACCGGTCAGCGCGAAGTCGTTGCCGCCGTCGGCGCGTGGCGTCACGCGGATCTCGGCCAGCCGCTCGCGGCTGTAATGGCGCGGCTGGTCCTTGCGCAGGGAGGCGCCCAGCAGGCCGCGCGTGTAGGCGTGCTGCGGCGTGGCGAACAGCGCATCGGCCGTGGCCGACTCCAGCACGCGGCCACCGTGCATGACCAGCACGCGGTCGGCGCGCTCGGCCACCACGCCCAGGTCGTGCGTGATCAGCAAGAGGCCCATGTCCAGCCCGCGCCGCAGCTCGTCGAGCAGCGACAGGATGGTGGCCTGCGTGGTCACGTCCAGCGCCGTGGTCGGCTCGTCGGCGATCAGCAGGCGCGGCCCGCAGGCGATCGCGATCGCGATCATCACGCGCTGGCGCTGGCCGCCCGACAGGTGGTGCGGGTAGTCGTCGAGCACGCGCGCCGTGCCGGGCAGGCGCACCTGGTCCAGCAGTTTCAGTGCGCGGGCGCGGGCCGCGCGGGCGCCCAGCGTCTGGTGTTCACGCAGCACCTCGGTGATCTGCTCGGCGATGGTCAGCACCGGGTTCAGGCTGGTCAGCGGCTCCTGGAACACCATGCCGATGCGGTTGCCCTGCAGGTGGCGCCGTGCGCGCGGCGCCATGGCCACGAGGTCCTGGCCCTCGAAGGTGATGCGGCCCGCGGCGCGTGCGTTCTCGGGCAGCAGCCCGGCCACGGCCAGTGCCGTGGTCGATTTGCCGCAGCCCGATTCGCCGACCAAGGCGACGGTCTCGCCGGCGGCGACCTCGAAGCCCACGCCGTGCAGCAGCGGCTGACCGTCGTAGCGCACCACGAGGTCCTGCACCGAAAGAATGGCGGTCATGCGGAACGCCTCCGCAGACGGGGGTTCAGCGCGTCGTTGAGCCCATCCCCCAGCAGGTTGAACGCCAGCACCACGGTGGCAATCGCCGCCCCCGGCAACGCCGTCAGGAACCAGGCCGAGCCGATGTGTTCGCGGTTGCCGCCAATCATGCCGCCCCAGCTCACGACGTTGGGGTCGCTCATGCCCAGGAAGGACAGGCCGGATTCGGCCAGGATCGCGCTGGCGATCAGGATGGAGGTGGTCACGATCAGCGGCGGCAGCGCGTTGGGCAACACCTCGTGCCAGATGATGTGCAGCGGGCCGAAGCCGCTGGCGCGCGCGGCGAGCACGAAGTCGCTGTCGCGCAGCACGCGGAACTCGGCGCGCACCAGCCGCGCGATCTCGGGCCAGGAGGCCAGGCCGATGGCGGCCTGGATCACGGGCAGCGTGGGCTGGTGGATGGCCACCAGCACGATCACGAGCAGGAAGGCCGGCACGGTCTGGAACAGCTCGGTCACGCGCACCAGAACGTTGTCGGTGCGCCCGCCGAAGTAGCCGCCGACGGCGCCCACCACCACGCCGATGGCCAGGCTGATGCTGGCGGCCGACAGGCCGACCATGAGCGAGGCGCGCGTGCCGTGCACCAGGCCGCTGAACACATCGCGGCCCAGCGAATCGGTGCCGAGCCGGTGCGCGGCGTCGTCGCCGGGCCACTGGAGCGGGATGCCGGCCATGTCGAGCGGGTCGCCGGGCGCGATCACGCCGGCCAGGGCCGCCACCACGGCCGTCAGCACGAGGATGGCGATGCCGGCCAGCGCCAGCGGGTTGCGCAGCAGCGCGGCGAACGCGCGTGCGCCGGGCGAGCGGCCATGCGGGCGCGACGGCACGGCCGCGTGCGGCGAAGAAGCAAGGGAGGACATGCGGGGATGGGAAAAGGGTTACGGTTTCAGCGCGCCTCGATGCGCGGGTCCAGCCACAGCTGCAGCAGGTCCACCAGCACGTTGACCAGCACCACCAGCAGCGAGGACAGCAGGAGGATGCCCAGCAACAGGTTGAAGTCGCGCGTCATCACGGCCTCCAGCGTGAGCCTGCCCAGGCCCGGCCAGCCGAACACGGTCTCGGTCACGGCCGCGCCGCCAAACAGCGCCGCGAAGTGCAGTCCGGCCACGGTGGTGATGGGCATCAGCGCGTTGCGCAGCACGTGGCGGAACACCACGCGCGCGGGCGACAGGCCCTTGGACCGCGCCGTGCGCACGAAGTCCTGCTGGCGCACTTCCAGCATGGCCGCGCGCGTGAGCCGGCCGTACACGGCGATGAAGAAGGTCGACAGCGTGGCCACGGGCAGCACCGCGTAGTGCAGCCGGTCCGCCAGCCAGGCCCAGCCGTGCAGTTCGACGCCGATGGTGGCGAAGCCGTTGGCCGGCAACCAGCCCAGCTTGACCGAGAACAGCAGGATCAGCATGAGGCCGATCCAGAAGCCCGGCGTGGAGTACAGCAGCAGGTTGGCCAGCGACAGCAGCCGGTCCGGCAGCCGCCCGGCCCAGGTGGCCATGGCCGCGCCGACCAGCACGCCCAGCGTGATCGCCAGCAGCAGGCCCGAGATGACGAGGAACAGCGTGTTGGGCAGCCGGCCCAGGATCAGCTCGGTCACGGGCACGTTGTAGCGCGGCGAGACGCCGAGGTTCAGCGTGAGCAGGTGGTGCAGGTGGGCCACGAGGCGCTCGCCGACCGAGCCGACCAGGCCGAACTGCTCGCGCAGCGCCGCCATGCTCTCCAGCGTGGCGCCGCCCGATTCGCCGGCCATCACGTCGACCACGTCGCCCGGCACCATCTGCAGCAGCACGAAGTTCAGCACCAGGATGCCGACCACGGTCGGCAACGCCTGCCACAGCGTGCGGCGCAGCGCGGGCCCGAAGCGGCCCGGCGGCGCCAGGGCGGCCGTGTGCTCAGACATCCTTGAACTGCACGTCGGCGATGTTGCCGCGCAGCCCGGCGGCCGTGAGGTTGAAGCCGTCCACGCGCTTGTTGTAGACCGTCACGTTCTGCGTCTGCACCAGCGCGATGCTCGGGATCTCCTTGACCACGATGGCCTGGAACTGCTTGAACAGATCGGCCCGGCGCGCCGCGTCGGTCTCGATGGCGGCAGCCTCCAGCAGCCGGTCCACCTCGGGGTTCTGGTACTTGTTGGCGTTGGACCATGGCACCTTGGTGTTGAAGCTCTTGGACCAGTAGATGCGCTGCAGGCCCACCGTGGGGTCGAACATGGTGGAGACGCCGCTGACCGTGAAGTCGAACTCGCGGTCGGTGTAGACGCTGCGCACGTAGCTGCCCGGGTCCTGCTCGCGCACGATCACGTTGATGCCCACGCGCGCCAGCGCAGAGCGCACGTAGTGGGCGGTGCGCTTGAAGCCCTCGCCGAAGGGGTTGGCGTGGATGGTCAGCTCGAAGCGGTGGGCACTGCCCTTGCGCGGGTAGCCGGCGGCGTCGAGCAGGCGGTTGGCCTTCTCCACGTCGTAGGGATAGGGGTCGGCCACGTCCAGGTGGAAGCGCGGAAAGCTCGACTTGGACACCGGCGCCACCGTCGGCACGGCATAGCCGTAGAAGGCGATGTTCCTGATCTGCTCGCGGCTGATGGCGTGGGCGATGGCCTGGCGCACCTCGGGCTTCTGGAACACCGGGCGTTCCAGGTTGAACTCGAGCATGGTGATGGTGGCGTTGTCCTCGTAGCCCACGGTGCTGGTGGCCAGGTGCGGGTAGGCACCGAGCTTGGGCACCTCGGACAGCGGGATGGGGCTGGATTCGCCCAGGTCGATGGACTTGTTCTGGAAGCCGTTCAGCCGCGCCGCGATGTCCGGGATGATGCGGAACACCAGCTGCTGCACCTTGGGCTTACCCGGCTGCCAGTAGTCGGGGTTGCGCTCGTAGATGATGTGGCTGCCGCGCTCCCACTGCTTGAAGCGGAACGGGCCGGTGCCGATGGGCGCGGCGTTGAGCGGGTTCTGCACGGCGGTCTCGGCGTCGTAGCGGTGCGAAGGCAGGATCGGCGTCTCGCCGGCCGACAGCGCCAGCAGCAGGTAGGGCGCGGGCTTGGACAGCTTGAGCCGCAGCGTGCGCGCATCCACGGCCTCGGCCGCGGCCAGGTTGGCGAAGGTGGCCGTGCCGCGCGGGTGGTAGCGCTTGGACAGCAGGATGGAGAACGCTGCATCGGCCGCCACGAAGGGCTTGCCGTCGTGCCATTTCACGCCCTCGCGCAGCTTGAACAGGTACTCCAGGCCGTCGGGGCTGACCGTCCAAGAGGTGGCCAGCTGCGGCCGTGGCGTGAGGTCGTGGCTGTATTCCAGCAGGCCTTCGAGCACCTTGGAGCTGACCGTCACGCTGGTGCCCGCGGTGTTGGAGAACGAGACCAGCACGGGCGGTTCGGGGTTCAGCACGGCGGTCAGCGTGCCGTCGGCGGTGCTGGTCTGGGCCATGGCAGAGGAAGCCTCGAGCAGGGCCCAGGCGGGCACGCCGGCCAGCACGGTGGCGGCGGAAGAGGAGCGCAGGAACGCGCGGCGGTTGGGTCTGGTCATGTTGTGGTTCCTGGAAAGGTGTTCTGGACGACCGGCAAAAAGGGTCGGAAAGGATGGCACCGGCGCTGGCTGCGCCCAAGTGCGGAAATCGGATATCGGTATGCGGCGGCCGTTGGTCGCGGCCCGCCTCGGTCACAGCTCAGTCGGGCCGGATGCCCGCCGTGCGCACCACGCCCTGGTAGCGTTCGACGTCGGCCGCCAGCAGGCGGCGCAGGCGCGGGCCCGTGACGGCGGACACCGTGATGCCCTGCGCCGCGAGCACGCTGTGCAGGCCGGGGTCGGCCAGCACGCGGCCGGTGTCGGCAGCTAGGCGTTCGGCCACCGCCGCCGGCGTGCCGGCTGGCGCGAACAGCACCAGGCCGGTGCCCGCGGCGAAGTCCTTGTAGCGGCTCGCCACCGTGGGCACGCCGGGCAGCAGCGGATGCTCGGCCTGGCCGCCCACGGCCAGCGCCACCAGGCGCCCGGCCTGGATCTGCGGGCGTGCCACGCCGATGGCGATGAACATCAGGTCTACATCGCCGGCCACCACGCCGGCCAAGCCGGCCGGCCCGCCGCCGTAGGGAATGTGCGTGAGGTGGATGCCGGCCTTCTGCTTGAGCAGCTCGGCGGCGAAATGCTGCGGGCTGCCGTTGCCGGCCGAGGCGTAGTTGTACCTGCCAGGGCTCTTGCGGGCGGCCTCGACCAGATCGGCCAGGGTCTTGAATCCGGTGCGCGGATGGGCGACGAGCACGAACTCGAGTTCGGCCAGCGCGGCGATCGGCAGCAGGTCGCGCTGCGGCGCGTAGGGCAGCGCCACGCCCAACGCCGGCAGGATGGAGATGGGGCCTTCGCCCGCAGCCAGCAGCGTGTAGCCGTCCGCAGGCGCGCGCGCCACCTGGTCGGCGCCGACGATGCCGCCGCCGCCGGGGCGGTTGTCGATCACGACGGGCTGCTTCCACGCGTCGGACAGACGCTGCGCCACCTGCCGCGCGATCACGTCCAGCGCGCTGCCCGGGTTGTTGTGCACCACCAGATGGACCGGCTTGGCCGGAAATCCCTGCGCAGCGGCGGCGACGGCGCCGGTGGCCAGGGCGATGGCGCACAGCGCGCGCGTCAGGACAGAAAACGACATGGAAGGGTGGGCGAAGACGAAGCGGACGCGCATTCTGGGCGCCCGGCCTCGCCGAACCAACGAACCAATCGCAGTTAGCTTATGCGGGGCCGCCAGCACGCGAAGCCGCCACCGCGCCGCACATGCGCCTGCGCCGGCGGCCGCATGGCCGGCCCTGCGCCCAGTCGGACAGCCGGGCCCGCCAACGTCGCGCCGCACAGCGCGCCCCGTCCTACAGCCGGAGCCTGCGCGATCGCCAGAATGAATCCATGGCGCGACAGCCCGCCGCGCACCACTGGAGGACACCATGCGAACCAACGCTTTTTTCCCCGTGCTGTTCGCGGCCATGGCCGGCCTGGGTGGCGCCGCGGTCCAGGCGCAGGATCTCGTCGTCAACGAAGGCCGCGATTCGATCCGCTTCACCGATGCCGCCTGCAACAGCGAGGCAGTGCTCCGGCGCATCGAGCCGGGCGAGCGCTCGCTGTTCCGCACCGCTTCGGCCACGCTGCAGGGCCAGCGCTACACCGCCTGCTGGAGCGTGGTGTCCACCGCCGTCTACCTGGTCTACGAAGACGGCGACCAGGGCCTGGTGCCGGTGGCCAAGCTCAAGGTGCCGGTCGACATCTGATGCCCGCCAGCGGAGGAAACATCCGCTTGCAAATAGGCTGCCCCGCCGTTCACGGCGTTGTCATGATGGCTGCGGAGACTCGCCCCCGCCCGACAACAAGGAACAACGATGCAGCCTGTGAACGCCCCTTTCATCCTGCGGCCGGTGGCGGCCATGCTGGCCGCCTGTGCGCTGCTCGCCGCATGCGGCGGCGACGGTGACGACTACCCCACCCTGAACGGCGAGCGGCCGCTGGTGGTGGGCCACCGCGGCGCCAGCGGCTACCGGCCCGAACACACGCTGGCCTCCTACCAGCTGGCCATCGACATGGGCGCGGACTTCATCGAGCCCGACCTCGTGGCCACCAAGGACGGCGTTCTCGTCGCGCGCCACGAGCCCAACATCACCAACACCACCGACGTTTCCACGCGCGCCGAGTTCGCCAACCGCAAGACCACCAAGGTGGTGGACGGCGTGTCCGAGGAAGGCTGGTTCGCCTCCGACTTCACGCTGGCAGAACTCAAGACCCTGTTCGCCAAGCAGGCCAACGCCGCGCGCGACCAGAGCTACAACCAGCAGTTCCGCATCCCGACGCTGCAGGAGGTGCTGGACCTCGCCAAGTCGGAAAGCACGCGGCTCGGCCGCACCATCGGCGTGATCCCCGAGACCAAGCACCCGACCTTCCACGTGAACCTGGGCCTGAAGCTGGAAGACCGCCTGCTCGACATCCTGGCCGGCTACGGCTACACGCAGAAGAGTTCGCCCGTGGTGGTGCAGTCCTTCGAGGTCTCCAACCTCAAGTACCTGCGCAGCAAGAGCCAGATCCGCCTGGTGCAGCTGATCGACGGCGACTCCGTGAACAAGGACGGCGTGATGCAGCTGGTCGCGCCCTACGACAAGCCCTATGACTTCGCCGTGGCCGGCGACCCGCGCACGTTCGCCAGCCTGCTGACGCCAGAGGGCCTGCGCGAGATCAAGACCTACGCCGACATCATCGGCCCCTGGAAGCCCTACCTGATCCCCACGAAGCAGGTCGACGCCAACAACGACGGGCAGCCCGACGACCTCAACGGCGACGGCAAGATCGACGAGCGCGACCGCGTGGTGATGCCGGCCACCAGCGTCATCAAGGACGCCCACGCGGCCGGCCTGATGGTGGTGCCCTACACCTTCCGCAACGAGCTGGCCGGCCTGCCCTCGGACGACAAGGGCGACCCCGTCAACGAGTACAAGCGCTTCTACGCCGCCGGCGTGGACGGCCTGTTCAGCGACTTCCCGGACACGGCCGTCAAGGCCCGCTGAGCGCGCGGCTTCAGCTTCGCCTCATCCGCAGGGTGTAGCCTCGCGCCTGTGCGCATCCTGCTCCTCGAAGACGACCCCTCGCTCGGCAGTTCGCTGCAGTCCTGGTTGCAGCTGGACGGCTACGCCGTGGACTGGCTGCAGCGCGGCGACCAGGCCGCCGCCGCGCTGGCCACGCACGACTACCAGTGCGTGCTGCTCGACCGCGGCCTGCCCGGCCTGGATGGCGACGCCGTGCTGGCCGCGCTGCGCCAGCGTGGCGCGCTGGTGCCGGTGATCGTGATCACCGCGCGCGACACCTTGCCGGACCGCGTGCAGGGCCTGGACCTGGGCGCCGACGACTACCTGGTCAAGCCCTTCGACCTGGAGGAACTCTCGGCGCGCATCCGCGCGCTGCTGCGCCGCGAGGCACGCCAGGGATCGACGGAACTGCGCCACGGCGCCGTGGTGCTGGACACCGCGGCCAAGCGCGTGCTGCTGGACGGCGCGCCGCTGGCGCTGACCGCACGCGAGTTCGCCGTGCTGCGCGCGCTGATGCGCCGGCCCGGCCAGATCCTCTCGCGCGCACAACTCGAAGAGGCGCTGTACGGCTGGGGCGAGGAGGTGGAGAGCAACACCATCGAGGTGCACATCTACAACCTGCGCAAGAAGCTGGGCAGCGGCTTCATCGCCACCGTGCGCAACCAGGGCTACGGGCTGGCCGCGCCGTGAGCGCCGCCCGGCCGCCCGCAGGCGCAGGCGGAGACACAACAGTGGCCACAGGCTACTCGCTGCGGCGCCGGCTGCTGGCCTGGGTGCTGGGCGCCAGCGTCGCGGCCTGGCTGGTCGGGCTGGCCATCGTGGTCGGCGTGGCCTGGCACGAGTCCAGCGAGGTGTTCGACGAAGCCATGGAGGAAACCGCCCGCCTGGCCCTGGCGCTGGGCGCCGACACGCAGGGCGCGGGCACGACCGCGCGCGCCGGTGCCGCGCTCGCGGGCGAGAGCCGGCTCAAGCTCTACCACCAGCTCGTCGGCGCCGACGGCCGCGTGCGCAGCCGCGCCGAAGACGCCCCCGCCCAGCCCTTCGTGCGCGGCGACGCGCGCCGCGATTTCCACGACAACGTCTGGATCGACGGGGCCTACTGGCGCGTCTACGTCGAGCGCGACGCGCGCAGCGGCCTCACGGCCCAGGTCGGCCAGCCCTGGAAGGAACGGCTGGACCTGCTGGAGGAAATGGCCGAGAAGCTGGCCTGGCCGGCACTGGCGCTGCTGCTGCTGCTGGGCACTGTCTGCTGGCTGGCGATCCGGCGCCAGCTGGCGCCGCTGGAGCGCACGGCCGCCGGCATCGCAGCCAAGTCGCCGCACGACCTCTCGCCCGTGGCCGATGCAGGCCAGCCGCGCGAACTGCGGCCCATGCTCGACGCACTGAATGCGCTGCTGGGCCGGCTGGGCACGGCCATGGAATCGGAGCGCCGCTTCACGGCCGACGCCGCGCACGAACTGCGCACGCCGCTGGCCGCGCTGCGCATGCGGGTGCAGTTGCTCGAACGCCAGCAGGCCGCCCCCGCAGAGCCGCTGCGCGCGCTGCGCGAGGACGTGGACCGCTGCACGGCGCTGGTGGAAAGCCTGCTCGCGCTGGCCCGGCTCGACCCCGACAACGCCGCGCCGGCGCGCCAGGCCGTGGACCTGGCGGCGCTGTTCGACGGGCTGGACCGCGGCGCCGCGCAGGCCCGTGGCATCACCGTCACGCAGGCCGTGGAGGCCGCCGCGCTGCAGGCCGAGCCGGCCCTGCTGGCCAGCGCACTGCGCGGCCTGCTCGACAACGCCGTGCGCTATGGCCGCCCTGGCGGGCGCGTGCACCTGAGCGCCGCACCACGGCCGGACGGCGGCGTGCGCCTGGGGGTGCAGGACGATGGCCCCGGCGTGGCCCCGGCCGACCGCGCACGCCTGGGCGAGCGCTTCTTCCGCGTGCTGGGCACGGGCCAGCAAGGCAACGGCCTGGGCCTGTCCATCGTCGCGCGCATCGCGGCGCTGCACGGCGCCAGGCTGCACTTCGGCGATGGGCTGGACGGACGCGGGCTCGGGGTGCTGCTGGACTTTCCGGCGGCTCAGGGCAACAACGCGTAGCGGTACCGCGCGGGTGCGTCCTCGGTCGCGGCGAAGCGGTAGGGCAGCACGAGATCCTGCGGCAGCGCCGGCAGGTCCGTCAGCTGCTCCACCCACAGCAGCGGACGCTCCGGCGGCAGGCCGGACACGCCGTCGTCGACCTCGACGTGCGCCCGCGGGAACTGCACCCGCAGCGCACCGGCCAGCGTGCGGTCGGCCGACAGGATGGTCCCGCCGCCCGCGTAGCCGCGCGAGCGCAGCGTCTGGGCCAGCTCGCGCACGGGCTGGTTCAGTTCGTCAGGCTTGTCGCGCAGCGCGTTGTAGGGCACGCGCGCCGTCAGCAGCACCAGCACCAGCACCGCCACCGTGGCCAGCACCCGGCGCAGGCGCGGCAGGCGGGCGTGCCGCGCCAGTTCCGGCGCGCAGCCGAAGAAGGCCACCGGCAGCAGGAACAGGAAGGGCATCATCCAGCGGTCCTTGAAGCGCGTGACCTCGCCCAAGACCATCATCGCCAGGAACAGCAGGCCCAGCACGGCGAAGTAGCGCCGCCACAGCGCCTGCAGGTGGATGCCGCCATCGGCCGGCGTGGCATCCGGCCGCCACCAGCGCGACCAGGCGCGCACGGCATCGCGGCCGAACAGCAGGCCCATCGCCAGGGCCCAGGGACCGGCGAAGGCCAGCACCGCCAGCACCAGGCTGGACAGGCCCAGCCACAGCCCGTGGACGAAGCCGACCGGCACCTTGCCCGTCAGCTTGCCGGCGGTGGATTCGACCGCCAGGCCCCAGTTCTGCAGCACCCACAGGCCGTGCGGCAGCACCATCAGCACCGCCAAGGCCACGGCCACCAGCGTCCAGCGGCTGAGCAGCACCGCACGCGTGTCGCGCCCGGCCAGCAGGGCCAGCAGCAGCACCGCCAGGAAGCCCGCATAGCTGTACTTGGACAGCAGGCCCAGGCCCGCGACCAGGCCCGTCAGCAGGTACAGCCCCGGCCGCGGTCGGCGCAGCAGCGCCAGCACCACCGCCAGCGTGGCCGCGGACATGGTGGTCAGCAGCACCGAGTGCGTGAGGTCGCGCGAGGCCTCCCAGCCGATCTGCGGCAGCAGCAGCATGGTGGCGGCGGCCAGCGCCGCCAGGCCCGCCGGCATCAGCATGCGGCCGGCCAGGAAGACGCAGACGTAGGCCGACGCCAGCAGCGCGTTCTTGAGCAGCGACAGCGTGAACACCGACACGCCCAGCAGCTGGAAGACCACCCATTGCAGCCAGGTGTACAGCGGGGGCTGGGCGCCGTAGCCCCACTGCAGGTGCTGCGTCCACAGCGCCTGCTCGGCCTCGTCGAGCTCGAGTGCCGGCGACACCAGCACGCGGCCCAGCACGTGCGCCGCGAAGTAAAGCAGCAGCCAGCCCCAGCCCGGCATGGCCGTTGCAGGGACAATGGGGGGGCGCGCAAGCGCAGTGGGTGTGGCGGCCATCGTGAGGGTTCGGATTCGCGCGCGATCATAGCGGCGATCCCCGGGCCCGCCGCTGCAGGTCCACGGTGCGGCCGGCCACGGCTTCGGCACCCGCCACGCCCTCCCCAGAATGCAGTCCCCCTCACCTATGCCCACCGCCATCCTTCCCGACCCCCTGCTCCTGCAACCGGCCGCCGCGCCACAGCCGCCGGAGGTCTCCGTCGTCGTGCCCATGTTCAACGAGGTCGAGAGCCTGGCGGACCTGGTGGCACGGGTGGGCGAGGCCATGCAGGCCAGCGGCCGCAGCTTCGAGCTGATCGCGGTCGACGACGGCTCGCGCGACGGCTCGCCCGCGCTGCTGCGCACGCTCGCGAAGGAGCGCCCCTGGCTGCGCCCCGTCTGCCTGGCACGCAACTACGGCCAGTCCTGCGCACTGCAGGCCGGCTTCGACCGCGTGCGTGGCCGCTATGTCGTGACCCTGGACGCAGACCTGCAGAACGACCCGCTCGACATTCCCGCGCTGCTGGACCGGCTGGACGCCGAGCCGGAGCTCGATGCGCTGTCCGGCTGGCGCCAGCAGCGCCAGGACAAGGCCCTGTCGCGCCGCCTGCCCTCCATGCTGGCCAACCGGCTGATCTCGCGCACCACCGGCCTGCAGCTGCACGACTACGGCTGCGCATTGAAGGCCTACCGCCGCCCCATCATCGACCGCATCCGGCTGTACGGCGAGCTGCACCGCTTCATGCCGCTGCTGGCGCACGACGCCGGCGCGCGCATCGCCGAAGTGCCGGTGCGCCACCATGCGCGCGCCAAGGGCCAGTCCAAGTACGGCATCGACCGCACCTTCCGCGTCGTGCTCGACCTCGTGCTGGTGCTGTTCTTCCTGCGATACCGCCAGCGTCCGCTGCACGCCTTCGGCGGCCTGGGCCTGTGGCTGGCCACGCCGGGCGTGCTGATCCTGGCCTGGCTGTTCGTGCAGAAGCTGGCCGGCGAAGCCATCGCCGGCCGGCCGCTGCTGCTGGCCGGCGTGATGCTGGTGCTGGTGGGCCTGCAGCTCATCGTGGCCGGGCTGATCGGCGAGGTCATGATGCGCATCTACTACGAAGGCGGGGGCGGCCGGCAGTACCACCTGCGCGAAGAACCCGAAGCGACCTGAGAAGCTGTGAACGGATCTCTCACGACCACGCGAGGCCCCATGAAGGCCCGCCTTGATGGCCAGCGTTGCGCCCAGGGCCTCGCCCTTCGGGCCGGGGTACGCCAGGCCAGACGCGGGCGTTGCAGTCCTTGCCCGGGCACCAGCCCGGGCGGCGGACTGCGCCTACGCCTGTGGCCCGGCGCACCCCGTCGTGGCCGCGATCGATTCATTCACAGCTTCTGAGCCGATGGCCTGGCTGCGCATTGCGCTCGCGCCCGTGCTGCTGCTGGGCGTGCTGTGGTTCGTGGACCTGAGCGACGTGCTGCGCCAGCTGCGCCAGGCCCACCCTGGCTGGCTGCTCGCGGCGCTGGCCAGCTCCGTGGCGTCCAACGCCGCTTCGGCCTGGCGCTGGCGTTCGCTGGTGCGCTGGCTCGGCCATGCGCTCGGCGTGGCGCGCGCCATGCGCCTGTACTTCCAGGGCATGGCGCT
This sequence comes from Pseudorhodoferax sp. Leaf274, assembly GCF_001422445.1. Taxonomy (GTDB): domain Bacteria; phylum Pseudomonadota; class Gammaproteobacteria; order Burkholderiales; family Burkholderiaceae_C; genus Pseudorhodoferax. Next base: position 256,151 of record NZ_LMNA01000003.1, on the reverse strand, counting down.
GGGCGCGCTGCTGCCGGGTGCCGTGGTTGGCGGCGACCTGTTCCGCGCCGTGGCGCTGCGCCGCGGGGGCATGGACACCTGGGCGGCCGGCCTGTCGGTGCTGCTCGACCGGCTCAGCGGCCTGTGGATGCTGTGGGTGCTGGCCGCCGGCGCGGCGGCCTGGGCCTGGCATGGCGGCGCGCAGGCGGCGCTGGCCACCTGGGGCATGCCGGCCGGCAGTGCGGCACTGCCCGCCGCTGCGGCTGTGCTGCTGCTGGCCCTGCCCGCCCTGGCGCTGTGGGCGGGCCTGCGCAGCCCGTGGCGCAGCCGCTTCGCCACGCTGGCCCAGCGCCCCGGCATCCGCCAGGAGTTCGGCCGGCAACTGCTGCAGTCGGCGCTGGTGCAGCTGCTGTCGGTCGGCGCGCTGGCCTGCGCTGGCCAGGCGCTGGGCCTGGCCATCCCGTTCTGGACCTACGCCATCGCCGCCGCGCCGACCTTCCTGATGGCCGCGCTGCCCGTCAGCTTCGGCGGCTGGGGCACGCGCGAGGCGGCCGCAGCACTGAGCCTGGCGCCCTTCGGCGTGGCGGCGCCGGCCGCGGTGGCGGTGTCGCTGCTGTACGGCCTCATCGCCTTGCCGCAGGCGCTGGCCGGGCTGTTGCTGCTGGTGGCGCAGCGCCGGCAGGCGACGGCCGCGTAGCCGAAGCTTTGCGCCGCGCGGGCTATGCGGCCCACTGCGCCACGATGCGCGTCGCCTGCGCGATCGGCGCGTCGAGCGCTGGCGCATCGGCGGCATGGCGCGTCGTGAACACCGCCAGCACCAGCGGTGCGCGCGCCGGCGGCCACACCACCGCCACGTCGATGGCCGAGCCATAGGAACCCTGGCCGCTGGTGCCGGTCTTGTTGCCCACGGCCCAGCCCGCCGGCATGCCGGCGCGGATGCGTTCGGCGCCGGTGGTCGTGCCGCGCAGCCAGGCCGCCAGCTGCGCGCGCTGCGCCGGTGCCAGCGCGTCGCCCACGGCGAGCCGGCGCAGGCTGGTCGCCATGGCGCGCGGCGTGGTGGTGTCGCGCGGATCGCCGGGCAGCGAACTGTTGAGCGCCAGCTCCCAGCGGTCCAGCCGGAACTGGTCGTCGCCGATGCTGCGCATGAACGCCGTCAGCCCGGCCGGGCCGCCGATGCGCTGCAGCAGCAGGTTGGCGGCGGCGTTGTCGCTGGTCTGCACGGTGGCCTCGCACAGCGCGGCCACGCTCATGCCGCGGTCCAGGTGCAGCGTGGTGACCGGCGAATGCGCCAGCAGGTCGCCGCGCCCATAGCGCACCTGCTGGGCCAGCAGGTCCGGTTCGGTGCTGCTGCGCGCCAGGATGGCGGCGGCCAGCATGGCCTTGAAGCTGCTGCACATCGGAAAGCGCTCGTCGGCGCGCTGGCCCAGCAGCGCGCCGTCGGCGGTGTCGAGCGCGCAGACGCCGATGCGGCCGGCAAAACCCTGCTCGAGCGCGGCGAGTGCAAGCTCGGCCTGCGCCTGTCCGGCGCGGCGCGGCGCGGCGGCGCAGGCGCCCAGGAGCGGCGTGGCGGCCGCGGCCAGCAGCAGCGCCCGGCGGCTGCGCGAGATGGAAGGATGCATGGGATGGGTCTCCGAATGGGGGTTGAAAGGCAGGAACGTGTCGCGACGCTGCGCATGCTAGGCAGGCCGGGCGCCGGCTCCAAGCGCCGGGCGTGGCCGCGGCGCCCGGGTGTAACCTGTGTCACATGACCGCCGCCACGATCGCCGTCGAACTGAGCACCCCGCAGGCCGTGGACGGCCGGCCCGCGACCTACCAATCGCTGTGGCTGCTGGTGCGCCTGCTGCATGCGCATGCCGTGGGCCAGCCGGTGCGCATCGACGACCTGCGCGGCCAGGTCTCGGCCGCGCGCACGCAGCGCATGCTGGTCAGCCGCGCCTTCCGCGATTTCAAGGCCTGGGGCCTGGCGGTCGGTTGGGGCGAGGACCGCTCGCGCGACCCGCGCTTCCTGAACGCCGAACGCCGCAGCCAGGGGCCGTTCTGGCTGCCCGACGCCACGGCGCGGCGGCTGCGCCTGGTGGTGGAGGGCCGCGCGGCCACACCGGCCGAGCACGCTGCCTTCCTGGGCCTGACGGCGCCGCTGGCCCGCGCCGGCGTGGGCACGGGCACGGACACATCGGCCCCCGACGCCGTGCACCTGCAGGATGCCGGTTTCTGGCAGCAGCTGGTCGCCGCGCAACAGGCCATGCGCCAGGGCCGCTGGGCCGCGCAGCTGACGGCCGGCGGCACGCCCGGCCCGGCCAGCGCGCTGCAGTCCATGCGCCGCGCCGCGCAGTTGGCCGGCAGCGACTTCCAGCGCGCGCTGGTCACGCTCAACGAGGCCTTGCTGTGGCGCCGCATCGGCGACGACGCCCAGGCTCGCCGCCGCGTGCAGGCGCTTGCGCGCCAGCGCCTGGCCCGCCACGTGGCCGGCCACGACTACCTGGGCGCCATGGCGGCCATCGTCTCGGCCTGGTGCGACTACACGGCGCGCGACCTGCCGGCCGCGCGTGCGCAGCTGCAGGCCATCGCACGCGACCCGGCCCAGGGCGCTCTGCTGGCGCACCACCCGCAGGTGCGCTTCGAATGGAGCAACCTGTGGGCGCTGGCCTGCCGCTCCCAGGCCTTGGGCAGCGCAGCCCTGGCGCCGGCCGCCGCGGCCGCGCAGGCCGAGGAATCGCTGCAGCATTTCGGCCGTGCGCTGGCCGCGGCCTTCGAGTCGCACTCCTTCGATGCGGCCCAGCACGTGGCCGCCAACATGGGCATGGCGGTCTGGCTGTTCGAGCGCGTGGGGTTGCACGCCGGCGTGGACGGCACCCGGCCGCGCGCCATCCAGTGGATCGCTTTCAGCGAGTGGCTCAGCGGCCAGGCCGAGCTGCAGGGCCGCTCGGCCTGGAACGCGATCTACCTGCTGCGCATCGCACGCGGCGGCTGCCAACCGCCGCCGCGCGCCACGCTGGCCCAGTTCCGTGCGCTGGAGCCGTTGACACCGGCCGCGCTGGCACGCGAGGCCGGCCCGCTGGCCGAGGTGTTCCGTGGCGCGGACTGGCCGGACGACTGGGTGCAGGTGGCCGGCCGGCGCCTGGCCGAACACCGCAGCGGCGCGCGGCGCTACCCAGGCCTGCAGTACTGCGGCCTGCTGCTGGAGCAGGCCTGGTTCGCCGCGCATGCGGGCGCGCTGGAACAGGCCGCGCAGGCGCTGGCCGCGCTGCGCGAGGCCATGCCCTCGCTGGTGGCCAGCGACCGGGCCTACTTCCGCGAGGTGTGGAACGACGGCCTGCCGGCCGAACTGCTGGCACTGGAACCACCACCGCGCCGTCCACGCGCGTCATGAGGGAGCGCTGAGGGCTGGACGACGGCCGGTGGCGGCTCGCTGTCAAGCGCGCAGCTGCGCATCTTCCGAACGGTCTCCACCCGTTGACGGAGATTGGCACGTGCAATGACGCGAGTCACTTGTATCCAAACGCGCGGTCTGTGACAAAACACGATAGCAACACAAGCGATGCACAGCACGCCTAAAGTTGCCGCCAACAAGGCGAACAAATGGGGCGGACACGCCCACAACGCGCGGGGATGAACAGGCATGCACGCAACCACCACGGCTTCTTCGCGACCCGACCCTGCGGCAATGCCGATGGCGATGGCAGACGCCGCGGCTGGCGCGGCCATCGGGATGGCGCAACCCCATGCGGCTGGCGACATGCCGCTGCTGCTCAGCGGCGTGCCCGGCCCAGGCCGCGACCTGGTGGCGCGGGCCGTGCATTACCTCGGTCCGCGCCGCCACCGGCCCTTCGTTCCCGTGCGCTGCGCCGCGCTGGACGGCACGCCGCTCGAGACCGCGCTGCCGGGCCTCGTGCGCCTGGCCGAGGGCGGCACGCTGTTCCTGGATGCCATCGAAAGCTTGTCGGCCCGCGGCCAGGAGATGCTGTGGAGCCTGGTGCAGGCGGGCAGCGAATCCAGGGTGCGCTGGATCGCCGCGACAGCCGTGGACCTGCATGCACGGGTCGCCGCCGGCGCGTTCCACGACGCGCTGCTGGACCGGTTCGCCAACGCCCGCATCCAGCTGCCACCGCGTCGGTGAGGCAGCGCCTGGCTCAGCCCAGATCGATGCGGTAGCCGGCCGCCAGCGCCGCGGTGTAGGCGGCGAACGGCCCTTCGCGCAGATGCCCGAGTGCCAGCTGCGCTGGCGGCTTAAGGTAGGCCTGCACGCGCAGCACGGCGGGCGGCGCGTCGACGGCCTCGATGGTGATCTGCGAGCGCACGTAGCCGCCAGGCAGGCCCACCTCTTCGAATGCGTCCATGGCGGCCAGCAGTGCGGCGTCCACCTCGAAGACTTCGCCCAGCACCTGGTGGCCCGCGCCGGGCTGGTCCATGAGCCAGGGCGCCCGGTCTTCGTTGGGCAGCTGCACCACGTACAGCGGGTAAGGCTGCTGCGTGCGGTAGGCGCCGCCGATGCGGCGGCCGGTGTTGCGCGCGAAGTTGGGAAAGCCCTGCTTGAGGGTGCCGTAGACGAAGCGCAGCGTGGTCATGGCGTCACGCGCCGCCGCGGCACACGCAGTGCGGTCGCGTGCGGCCCATCACGGCATCGTCGGAACAGGCGCGGCGGATCTGGAAACGGGCCATGCCGCAAGTGTGCCGCAGCGCCACCCGGGGTTCAGAACGGCGCGTCGGCGTCGTCGGCCGCCGCTGGCGCAGCGGCCTGGCCCGGCTTGCCCAGCAGCGCGAGCACCTGCTTGCGCAGCGCCGCGTTCTCCGACTCCAGCTCCTTGACGCGCTTGCGCAGCACGGCCACTTCGTCCTCGCCTTGCGCGGCGGCGGCGGCATCGGCCGGTTCGGCCTGCTCGTCCTTCTCCCGCGCGGGCTTGCGCTTGGCCTCGCGCACACGCTTGGCGGCCTGCTTGAGCTCGTCCTTGCCGGCGGCGGCGGCCGCGGCCTGCTCTTCCACGGGCAGGCTGGCCACGGCCGCGGCCGCGCTCAGCGTGATGTCGCCGGAGCGCACGGCCGCCACCACCTCGGGCGCGGCGCTCTGCTGGATCTTCTCGATCATCACCACCTGGTTGCTCTTCAGGCGCGCGGCGCGTGCCAGGGCCTCGCGGCTGTCCAGCGATTCGCCCGGCGGCAACGGCGTGGCGCCCGCTTCCGCCGCGGCGCTGCCAGAGGCTTCGGCCGGCACGGCCTTGGCGCGCTCGCGGCGCCCGGCCACGATCTCTCGCTTGCGCAGCGCCAGCACGCCGCGCTGGAAGTCCGATACGCTGCGCCGCCCCAGGTGCTGGTCGATCATCCACAGGTGCACGTCTTCCATGGATTGGAAGCGCGTGTTCTGCACGGTCTGGAACGGCAGGCCGTGCTTCTGGCAGATGCCATAGCGGTTGTGGCCGTCCACCAGCACGTCGCCCCACAGCACCAGCGCATCGCGGCAGCCCTCGGCCAGCAGGCTGCGCTCCAGCGCCTCGTATTCGTCCGGGGTCAGCGGATCGATGTAGGCCTTGAGTTCTTCGTTGACGACGATGTCCATGGGCGCTTGGGCAAAAAGCTGCGGATTCTAGAAGGCGTGGTCGTGTGTCCCTTGGAGTTCGATCGGCGCGGAATTCAAGCCATTGATTGTGAAGATTTACAAATTTCAGTAACGAAACATTGGGCACCATCGCCGGTCCGGCACGACGCGCCTGTGCACGCCGGCCGCCCACTTCGACACAACGACCAGAGAGCAAGGCCTTGACAACGACCGTTCATGGCTGGCCGCCACGCGCGCGGACCGCCAGCTTGTTTCCCCGCTTCCTCCAACTGTCTTTCTGCTGGCTACTGGCAGCGCTCATGGCCGCGTGCGGTGGGGGCGGTGGTGACGACAGCGCGGCAACAGAGATCGCGTTCACCGTGCAACCCGCCGATGTCCAGGCCGTCGACGGCAGCGCCGCGGTGTTCACCACAACGGTACGCGGCGAAGCCGACCTGCAGTGGCAGCGCATGGAGCCGGCCGGGTGGGTCAACATTGCAGGCGCGACGGGCGCCCGGTATTCACTGGTCGTGGTCAGCGCTGCCGACCAGGGGGCGCAGTTCCGGGTTCAGGCCACCAGCCGGGCAGATCGCGCCAACCAGGTGATGAGCTCGGTCGTGACGCTGACGGTCGCGACCGCCCCCGTGGCGCTGACCATCACCGTGCAGCCCAGCGACCAGTCGGTCATCGAAGGGCAGCAGGTCGCGCTGAACGTGACCGTCCTGGGCACCTCTCCCGCCTACCAGTGGCAGCGCAGCAACGACGGCGCGAACTGGGCCGATGTGGTCGGTGCGACAGCACCGACGCTGGTGTTTCCGTCCACGCCGGCTGACCACCAGCGGGCGTTCCGCGTCGTCGTCGTCAATGCCGTCGGTACAGTCACCAGCGCCACGGCACATGTCATGGTGACGGCTGCGGGTGCGCCGATCTTCGTCGCGAATCCGACGGCGATGTCCGCTTTCACGGGCCAGAGCGTCACGTTCAATGCCAGCGCGGCGGGCACACCGGCGCCGACGATCCGATGGCAGGTCAGCACGGATTCCGGGACCACCTGGGCGGACATCGCCGGCGCCAACGGCGACAGCGTCACCATCGCAGCGGCCACGGCGTCCGACGATGGCAGGTTGGTCCGCGCCGTGGCGACCAACACGCACGGCGATGTGTTCTCTGCAGCAGCACGGCTCTCTGTCCTGCCGGGCCTTACACCGGCGATACAGATCCAGCCCGAGGACCGCACGGTCGGCCAGGGCACGCAGGCCAGCTTCCATGTGTCCGCCCGCGGCGTCCCGACCCCCACTTACCAATGGCAGGTGAGCACCGACGGTGGCATCACGTTTGCCAACGTCAACGGCGCAACACAGGCATCGCTGTCCCTTGCCGCAGCGACTCCGGCTGACGATGGCAAGCGCTTGCGCGTCGTGGTCACCAACAGCGAAGGTTCTGTCACCAGCGCCGCAGCGCGGCTGCGCATCTACGACGCGCCCAGGATCACCCTGCAACCCATGTCGTCGACCTGGCGGCCTGGGCAGCGGGATGCACTGTTCACCACCGCGGCAAGCGGCAACAGCCCCCAGTACCAGTGGCAGCTCAGCTCCGACGCAGGCGTGTCCTGGGTTGACGCACCCGGCGCTACCGGCACGAGCTACGTCCACGGAGCGGCCGCATCGGCAGCCGTCAACTATGTCCGCGTGGTCGCCCGCAACGAACTCGGCGAGGCCATCAGCAATTCGGCGTACCTGGAGGCCTTGAAGTGGGAGACCGTTGCGCCGCGTCCCTTCGGAGGGACCTTGCTGGGCCTGGCCTGGCGTGACGCGACGACGGTCCTGGCCACCGGCACCCAGGGCAGCATTCTGCGCAGCACCGATGCCGGTGCGAGCTGGTCGATCGTCAGCGAAAGCAGCCCTGCATCCCGGTACCTGCCGGGCATCGCCTTCGACGGCAATGGCGTTGGCGTCACGGCAAGCTACGCCGGCAGCGGCAACGGCAACTATCCGATCAAGCGCAGCGTGGACGGCGGCCTGCATTGGGTGGAGGTGCTGATGCCGGTCACCACAGGGCTGAACACTGTGGCATTCAGCAACACCGGCGCATTCTGCGTGGCTGGCAACAACGGCACGATCCTGCGCAGCACCGACGCGGGCCAGACCTGGGTGGCCGCCGTCAGCGACGGCGGGCCGGTCGCACTGCACGGCATGGCCTTCAACGCCGACGGCGTCGGCCTGGCCGTCGGCGCCAGCGGCACGGTCCTGCGCACCATCAACGGCGGTGCCAACTGGACCCGTGTCGCCAGCGGCGCCGGCACGCTCGCGGCCGTGGCGTTCGCCACGCGCGACATCGCCTTCGCCGGCGGCAGCAACGGCACACTGCTGCGCAGCCGGGACGCGGGCCAGACCTGGCAAACCGTGGCGAGCGGAACGACGCAGGACATCAACAGCATCCATTTCGGCAGTGCGACCGCGGGCGCGTTGGGGCTGACCCAAGGCGGAGTGCGGATGACATTCGACGGCGGTACCAGTTGGGCCGCCGCCGCGCTCTCTCCGTCTGGCGTCACGGTCCATGCCGTGCGCTTCGGTGCCAATGGCCAGGCGGTGGCGGTCGGGGAGCTCGGCAGCATCTTTCGCAGCGCGGACAACGGGCAGGGCTGGAGCACGGTGTCGCCCGGTGGCAACTTCGGGCAGTCGCTGATGGGCGTGGCGTTCGCGACACCCACACATGGCGTCGCCGTCGGCATCGGGGGGCATCTGCTGCGCAGCACCGATGCCGGGCTGAACTGGACGGCCACCGCCAGCGGCACCACGGAGCAACTCAACGCGGTCGGTTTCTTCGACACCACGACCGGCGTGGCCATGGGCGCCAACGGAACGATCGTGCGCACGGCAGATGCTGGTGCCTCTTGGTCAGCAGTGTCCAGCGGCACCCCCAATACGTTCCAGGCGTTTGCGCCCGTGACTGGCACGACAGGCGTGGCGTCTTCCACATCCGGCCTGTGGCGCACGACAGACGCTGGCGCAAGCTGGACGCCGGCGGCCGGAGCTGCCTTCTCCGCGCGCAGCCTGGCCTTCAGTGCGCTGACCGGGCTGGCGGTCGGCGACGCTGGAGAGGTCCGGCGCAGCACGGACGGCGGACAGCTGTGGACGGCAGTGTCCAGCGGCACAACCGAATCCATCCGGGCCGTGACGTTCGTGACACCGAGCCGCGTGGTCGCCGTGGGGACCAATGGCATCGTGTTGCGCAGCGATGACGCCGGCGCCACTTGGCAGGTCGACCGGTTCCCAGTCTTTTGGGACTACGGGTTCTACGGCGTTTCCTTCACGTCGCCCACCACGGGCTTTGCGGTCGGCAACTACGGCACGGTCATGGCCACCCGCGATGGCGGCGCAAACTGGTTCGTCTCCTACTCTCCGCAGAGCGGCAATACGACCGCGATTGCACGCGCCGGCTCGCAGGCCGTCGTGACGGTGGGCGGAGGCGGCATCGTCATGCGCAACGACGCTCCCTGAGCGTCGCGACGGCCTGGCGCGCGCAGCGTGTGGCTCAGCCCGCTGTAGCGCAACAGCCCTGACGCGGACCTGGGTAGTTCAATCAATCGATTGATGTGCATGGTCTAATGCGCGCCGCATGCCGGACAAGACCGCCCCCACGCCGCCCGCCCGCCAGGCCGCCGTGCGCAGCGACGGCCAGGAGGCACGCGCGCAGCTGCTCTCCACCGCGCTCGCGCTGTTCGCCGAGCATGGCTTCGCCAAGACATCGACGCGCGCCATTGCCCAGGCTGCGGGCGTGAACCTGGCGGCCATCCGCTACTACTTCGGCGACAAGGCCGGGCTCTACGCGGCCTGCTTCGGCGAGCCGCTGGGCGGCAACGCGGGCGACCTGACCCACCTCTACGACGCGCCCGACCTGCCCGTGGACGAGGCGCTGCGGCGCTTCCTGACGGGCTACGTGGAGCCGCTCAAGCAGGGCGAGATCGTGCGCCAGTGCATGCGGCTGCACCTGCGCGAGATGCTGGAGCCCACGAGCCAATGGGCGCAAGAGGTCGAACGCGACATCAAGGGCCCGCACGGGGTGCTGGTGGCGATCCTCGCGCGCCACCTGGGCGTGCGCGCCGACGACGACCTGCACCGGCTGGCGTTCGCCATCAGCGGCCTGGCGATGCAGCTGTTTGTCATGCACGACATGGTCGACACGATCCAGCCCTCGCTGATGCGCGATGCCACGGCCATCGACCGTTGGGCCGAACGCCTGGTCGGCTATGCGCTGGCCCTGGTGGACGCCGAGCGACTGCGCCGCACGGCCCTGGCCGGCAAGACCCGCAAGAAAGCATGAACCTGCCTCCTTTCTCCTCCCCCATGCTGCGGCGCCTGGCCCTGGCCGGCATGCCCTTGCTGCTGGCCGCCTGTACGGTCACGCGGCCGCCGGCCGCCGTTTCGGCCCCCGCGCCAGCGCAGTGGCAGACCCCGCAGGCACCTCAGTCGGCCCTGCCGCACGCCGGCGCCGTGCCACAGCTGGCCGACTGGTGGCGCCAGTCCGGCGATGCGTTGCTGGTCGAGCTGATCGAGGCCGCGCAGGCCGCCAGCCCCGACCTGGCCAGCGCCGCCGCGCGCATCGCCGAGGCCCGCGCCACGCGCGTGCAGGCCGGCGCGGCGCTGGGGCCCACGCTTGACGGCAGCCTCTCGCTGAGCCGCGGCAACACGCTGTCCACGGGCAGCGGCGGCATCTCGGGCGGCACGGCCTCGTTGCCCAGCTTCACCAACGCGCAGGCCGGCCTGCAGGCGGGCTGGGAGATCGACCTGTTCGGTGGCCTGGCAGCCACGCGCGATGCCGCGGGCGCGCGCCTGTCGGCCAGCCAGGCGCAGTGGCACCAGGCACGCGTGGCGGTGGCGGCCGAGACCGCCAATGCCTACTTCGCCGAACGCGCCTGCGCGCGCCAGCTGGAGGTCAGCACGCTGGACGCCAACTCGCGCCGCGAGAGCGCGCGGCTGACGGAGCTGTCGGCGCAGGCCGGCTTCGCGGCGCCGGCCGATGCGGCGCTGACCCGCGCCAGCGCCGCGGACGCGTCGGCCCGGCTCACACAGCAGCGCACGCAATGCGCCCTGCAGCGCCAGGCCCTGGTGGCACTGACCGGCTGGGAATTGCCGGCGCTGGCGCAGCGGCTCGATGCCCGGCCCGCCGATCTCGCCCTGCCCGCACTGCAGGCCGTGGACAGCGTGCCCGCGCGCGCGCTGGCGCAGCGGCCCGATGTCTACGCGGCTGAACTGGGGGTGGCCGCGGCCAGCGCCGATGCCGGCGCGGCCCAGGCCCAGCGCTACCCGCGCTTGTCGCTGGCGGGCAGCATCTCGGCGCTGCACGTGCGCGGGGCCGGCGCCAGCGAGACGTTGAACAGCTGGAGCATCGGCCCGCTGCAGCTGACGCTGCCGATCTTCGACGGGGGCACGCGCGCGGCCAACGCGGAGTCCGCCCGCGCCCGCTACGACGAGGCCGTGGCGCTGTACCGCGCCAAGGTGCGCCAGGGCGTGCGCGAGGTCGAGGAGGCGCTGCTGCGGCTGCAGGACACCGACCGGCGCGCCGGCGACGCCGACACCGCCGTGGCCGGCTACCAGGCCTCGTTCGACGCCACGCAGGCGCGCTACGACGGCGGCCTGGCCAGCCTGTTCGAACTCGAGGATGCACGCCGCACGCTGTTCGCGGCGCAGACCGCACGCGTGGCGCTGCAGCGCGAACGCACCGAAGCCTGGGTCGCGCTGTACCGCGCGCTGGGCGGTGGCTGGACCCGGCCCGACGACGGCCAGGCCGTCGCTGAAACCTCTTCCCCCGCTCCCCAAGCGCAGACCCGTCGACCATGACCCGCACCCAACGCAACGTTCTCATCGCCACGTCCCTCGCGGTCGTGGTGGCCCTGGCTGGCTGGTGGTTCACGCGCCAACCCGCACCGGCCGCCGCGGCGTCGCCAGCCAAGGCCGAGGCCGCCTCGCCACGCCCCGCCCTGAGCGTGCGTGTGGCCACGCCCGAGCCGGCCGAACTGGCCATCACGCTGTCGGCCAACGGCAGCATCGCCGCCTGGCAGGAGGCCAGCGTGGGCTCCGAATCGGCCGGCCTGCGCCTGGCCGAAGTGCGCGTGAACGTGGGCGACGTGGTGCGCCGTGGCCAGGTGCTGGCGCGCTTCGCGCCCGAGACCATCGATGCCGACGTCGCCCAGGCCAAGGCGTCGCTGGCCGAGGCCCGTGCCACGGCCGCCGATGCGGCTGGCAACGCGGCCCGCGCCCGGACGCTGGAGAAGACCGGCGCGCTGAGCCAGCAGCAGATCACCCAGTACCAGACCACCGAGCAGACCGCCAGGGCCCGCGTGGAAGCGGCCGAGGCCGTGCTGGCCGCGCAGCAGGTGCGCGGGCGCAACACGCAGGTCCTGGCGCCGGACGACGGCATCATCTCCGCGCGCACCGCCACCGTGGGCAGCGTGGTCGGCTCGGGCACCGAGCTGTTCCGGCTGATCCGCCAGCGCCGGCTGGAATGGCGTGCCGAGGTCGGCGCGGCCGAGCTGGGCCGCCTGGCCGCGGGCATGCCCGTGCGCGTGACGGCGCCCGGCGGTGCCGAGGTGCAGGGCAAGGTGCGCAGCATCGCGCCGACCGTGGACGCGCAGACGCGCAACGGCCTGGTCTACGTGGACATCCCCTCCGTGCAGGCCAACAAGGGTACGAGCGCCGCACGGCGGCCCGAAGGCGCGAGCGCCCCCTCGGGCGGCAGCGCAGCACGCGGAGCGGCAAGCGTGGGGGCATTGCTTCCCGGCATGTTCGCGCGGGGCGAGTTCGCGCTGGGCAAGAGCGCCGCGCTGACCGTGCCGCAATCGGCCGTGGTGCCGCGCGATGGCTTCAACACCGTCATGGTGCTGCAGGCCGACAGCCGCGTGCAGATGCGCAAGGTGCAGGCCGGCCGGCGCATCGGCGAGCGCATCGAGATCACGGGCGAGTTGCCGGCCGGTGCGCGCGTCGTGACCGAGGGCGCGGGCTTCCTGAACGACGGCGACCTCGTGCGCGTGGTCGACGTGGCGCCGGCCACCACACCGGCCGAAACGCCGGCCGCGGCCAAGTGAGGCGGGACACCCCATGAACCTGTCCTCCTGGTCGATCAAGAACCCCATCCCGGCGGCGATGCTGTTCGTGCTGCTGACGCTGGGCGGGCTGTTCTCCTTCCATTCCATGAAGGTGCAGAACTTCCCGGACATGGACCTGCCGGTGGTCATCGTGACCGCCGTGCTGCCCGGGGCTTCGCCGGCGCAGCTGGAGAACGACGTGGCGCGCAAGATCGAGAACGCGATCGCCACGCTGCAGGGCCTGAAGCACGTCACGAGCACGCTGACCGACGGCTCAGCCACGATCGCGGCCGAGTTCGTGCTCGAGAAGCCGATCCAGGAAGCCGTGGACGATGTGCGCTCGGCCGTGAGCCGCGTGCGCTCGGACATGCCGACCGACCTGCGCGACCCCATCGTGACCAAGCTGGACCTGGCCTCGCAGCCGATCCTGGCGTTCGCGATCTCGTCCGACCGGCTCGACGACGAGGCGCTGTCATGGTTCGTCGACGACACCGTGGCGCGCCGCCTGCTGGCCGTGCGCGGCGTGGGCGCCGTGAACCGCGTGGGCGGCGTGAGCCGTGAGGTGCGCGTGGCACTCGATCCGGCCAAACTGCAGGCGCTGCGCGCCACCGCGGCCGACGTGTCGCGCCAGCTGCGCATGGTGCAGCAGGAAAGCGCGGGCGGCCGGGCCGACCTGGGCGGCAGCGAGCAGCCGGTGCGCACCATCGGCACCGTGCAGTCGGCCGACGAGTTGCGGCGCCTGCAGATCCCGCTGTCCGATGGGCGGCGCATCGTGCTGTCGGACGTGGCGACGGTGGAGGACACGGTGGCCGAGCAGCGCGCCACGGCCGTGCTCAACGGCAAGCAGGTGGTGGGCTTCGAGGTGGCGCGCTCGCGCGGCGCCAGCGAGGTGGAGGTGGGCGCGGGGGTCGAGCAGGCGCTGCGCAAGCTGCAGGCCGACCACCCGGACATCCACCTCACGCGCACACTGGACTTCGTGCAGATCGCCTCGGACGAGTACGACGCCTCGATGAAGCTGCTCTACGAGGGCGCCATCCTGGCGGTGCTGGTGGTCTGGCTGTTCCTGCGCGATTGGCGCGCCACCATCGTCTCGGCGGTGGCGCTGCCGCTGTCGGTCATCCCGGCCTTCATCGGCATGGCCCTGCTGGGCTTCTCGATCAACATCATCACGCTGCTGGCGCTGTCGCTGGTGGTCGGCATCCTGGTGGACGACGCCATCGTCGAGGTCGAGAACATCGTGCGCCATCTGCGCATGGGCAAGTCGCCCTACCAGGCCGCGATGGAGGCGGCCGAGGAGATCGGCCTGGCCGTGGTGGCCACCACCTTCTCGCTGATCGCGGTGTTCCTGCCCACGGCCTTCATGAGCGGCGTGGTGGGCAAGTTCTTCAAGCAGTTCGGCTGGACCGCCTCGCTCGCGGTGTTCGCCTCGCTGGTGGTGGCGCGGCTGCTCACGCCCATGATGGCGGCGTACATGCTCAAGCCACTGGTGGGGCAGGAGAAGGAGCCGGGCTGGCTGTCCTGGTACATGCGCGCCGCGCAGGCCTGCCTGCGGCACCGCTTCCTGACAATGGTGGGCGCCACGCTGTTCTTCATCGGCTCGCTGGCGCTGATCCCGCTGCTGCCCTCGGGCTTCATCCCGCCCGACGACAACACGCAGACCCAGGTGCGCGTGGAACTGCCGCCCGGCGCCAGGCTGGAGCAGACGCTGGCCATGGCCGAGCAGGTGCGCCAGCGCCTGATGAAGATCGACCATGTGGGCGACATCTACACCGCCATCGGGGCGGGCAGCGCGGGGGCCGATCCGTTCTCGGGCAACTTCGTCGAGGCGCGCAAGGCCACGCTCACGCTGCAGCTGGCGCCACGCGGCACGCGGCCCAGGAAGCAGGTGATCGAGCAGCAGATCCGCGAAGCGCTGGCCGACCTGCCCGGCGTGCGCACCGGCGTGGGCCTGGGCGGCTCCAACGACAAGTACGTGTTGGCGCTGTCCAGCCAGGACCCGCACGCGCTGCGGCAGGCGGCCACCGACGTGGAGCGCGAGCTGCGCACGATCCCCGGCATCGGCAACGTGACCTCGCTGGCCAGCCTGGTGCGGCCCGAGATCGTGGTGCGGCCCGACTTCGCGCGCGCCGCCGATCTGGGCGTCACCAGCGCCGCCATCGCCGACACGTTACGCGTGGCGACCATGGGCGACTACGACAACCAGCTCGCCAAGCTGAACCTGCCCGAGCGCCAGGTGCCCATCATGGTGAAGCTGCGCGACGACGCGCGGCAGGACCTGGCGCTGCTGGGGAGCCTGGCCGTGCCCGGCGCGCACGGGCCGGTGCGGCTGGGCGAGGTGGCCACGCTGGAGCTGGCCGGCGGGCCCGCGGTGATCAGCCGCTACGACCGCGCACGCAACATGAACTACGAGATCGAGCTGTCCACGCGCGGCCTGAACGACGTGACCGAGGCGGTCCGCCAGCTGCCGGCCGTGAAGAACCTGCCGGCCAGCGTGCACATCATCGACGTGGGCGACGCCGAGGCCATGGGCGAGCTGTTCACGGGCTTCGGCCTGGCGATGCTGACGGGCGTGGTCTGCATCTACATCGTGCTGGTGCTGCTGTTCAAGGACTTCCTGCAGCCGGCCACCATCCTGGCGGCCCTGCCGCTGTCGCTGGGCGGCGCCTTCGTGGCGCTGCTGATCGCCGGCAAGAGCTTCTCCATGCCCTCGCTGATCGGCCTCATCATGCTGATGGGCATCGCCACGAAGAACTCCATCCTGCTCGTGGAATACGCCATCGTGGCGCGGCGCGACCACGGAATGAACCGCTGGGAAGCCCTGCTGGACGCCTGCCACAAGCGCGCGCGGCCCATCATCATGACCACGCTGGCCATGGGCGCGGGCATGCTGCCGATCGCCATCGGCTGGGGCGCGGCCGACGCCAGCTTCCGCTCGCCCATGGCCACGGCCGTGATCGGCGGGCTGATCACCTCCACGGTGCTGAGCCTGCTGGTGGTGCCGGCGGTGTTCACCTACGTGGACGACTTCGAGCAGTGGCTGCGGCGCCGCGTGCGCCGGCTGCGCGGCCAGTCGGAGCCCGAAGCCCGGGCCGCACCCGTGCCACACTGATGGCGTGAACCGCAACGACGATTGGTCCTGGCCCGCGCTGTGTGTGCTGCTGGCCGCCGGCAGTGCGCTGGCGTGGTGGCTGGGCAGCCCGCTGGAATGGGAGTGGTGGCCCGACTTCTCGGGCGAAGCCATGACCTGGTGGGCCGCCGCACTCGTGCACCGCTCCGCCGCGCACTGGCTGGCCAACCTGCTCGCGCTGGCCGCCGTGGCCGTGCTGGGGCTGGCGCTGCAGGTGCCGCGCGCACAGGCCTGGGCCCTGTTCGCGGCCTGGCCCCTGTCGACCCTGGGCCTGCTGCTGTTTCCGCAGATCGAGCGCTACGCCGGCCTGTCCGGCGTACTGCACGCGGCCGTGGCGGTGCTGGTGGTGCATTGCGCCTTCACGCGTGGGCACCAGGCCTGGGCCGGCCTGCTGGGCGCAGGGCTGGCGGCCAAGCTGCTGGCCGAGGGCGCCTGGAGCCGGCCGCTGGTGTTCGAGCCGGAATGGGGTTTCGCGGTGGCCACGGGCGCCCACCTGACGGGCGCGCTGGCGGGCCTGCTCTGCGCGCTGGCCGCCTACGGCTTGTCGCGGATGCGGGCGACCAGCGCGGTCGTCGAGTAGCCGTCGACGAACGGGATCGCCAGCGCATCGCCGCCCCAGCTGCGCACCAGCGCGGTCTCGGGCAGCTTGTCCATGTCGTAGTCGCCGCCCTTGACGATGAGGTCGGGCCGCAGTTCGCCGATCAGGGCCTGCGGCGTGTCCTCGTCGAACCAGGTCACCAGGTCCACCGATGCCAGCGCGGCCAGCATGACGGCGCGGTCGGCCTCGGCATTTAGCGGGCGGTCCGGCCCCTTGCCCAAGCGGCGCGCAGACGCGTCGCTGTTGAGCCCCAGCACCAGGCTGCCGCCCTGCGCGCGGGCCTGCGCAAGGTAGCTGACATGGCCGCGGTGCAGGATGTCGAACACGCCGTTGGTGAAGACCCAGGGCTTGGGCAAGGCGGCCAGCAGTGCAGGCGCCTTCGCGCGCGCGCAGATCTTGGCCAGGAACTCCGGGGGGGCGAAAGCTGTCATGGGCGGCGATGCTAGCAGCGGAAATGCCGCGCCATCGGCCTGCATTTCCGGCCGTGCGGGCCACGACGCGGCTTCCATAATCGTGCAGACATGAACCTCGTCGAAGTCAACATCAGCTCGATCAAGCTCGGCCAGCCGCTTCCCTTCGAGCTGCGCACCGAGCGCGGCGTGCTGCTGGCGCACAAGGGCTACGTGATCCAGTCGCGCGGCGAGTTCATGCAATGGACGGCGCGCGGCATCACGGTCTGCGTCGACATGGACGCCAGCGACGACCGCCAGCGTGCCTACATGGGCAAGCTGCACGACATGGTGCGCTCGGAGCGCACGCTGGGTGAGATCCAGAACGTGAAGATCGCGCCCGATGACCTGTTCACCAGCAACGTGCGGCCCGAGAAGCCCGACCGGCCCGACTGGGTGGCACTGCAGTCGCGCGCCAACGGCCTGCTGCGCGATGTGCAGGGCGAGGACTTCCTGGGCCGGCTCGACAGGCTCTACCAGGAGCTGCGCGAGGCGCTGCAGCACCACCCGGACGCCACGCTGCTGGCGCTGAACCACCTGGCCGCCACCGAGACGCGCATGTACAGCGCCACGCATGCCATGGTGGTCTACGTGGTGTGCAGCCTGGCCGCCCGCGAGGTGCTGCAGTGGCCGCAGGAACTCGACGAGGCCCTGGGCAAGGCGGCGCTGACCATGAACATCAGCATGACGGCACTGCAGGACCAGCTGGCCCAGCAGACGCAGGCCCTGACGGCGGCGCAGATCGAGGCCATCGAGCTGCATGCGCAGCGCAGCTTCGCGCAGCTGCTGGCGCTGGGCGTGACCGACGAGAACTGGCTGCTGGCCGTGCGCCACCACCATGACCGCGCACCGGGGCCGCTGGCGGGCAAGACGCTGCCGCTGCGGCTGGCGCGCCTGCTCCAGCGCGCCGACATGTTCACGAGCCGGCTGGCGCCGCGCGTGTCGCGCGCGCCCATGTCCACCTCGGCCGCGATGCAGGGTTGCTACTTCGACGAGGAGCAGCAGGTGGACGAAGCCGGCGCGGCGCTCATCAAGGCCGTGGGCGTGTATTCGCCGGGCCTGTACGTGCGGCTGATCAGCAACGAGCTCGCGGTGGTGATCCAGCGGGGCAAGAACACCAGCACGCCGCGCGTGGCGGTGCTGGTCAACCGCGATGGGCTGCCGGCCGGCACGATGATGCTGCGCGACACGGCCCTGCCGCAATACAAGATCGCGGCCAGCGTGCCGCAGCGCGATGTGAAGGTCCAGGTTCCGCTGGACCGCCTGCTCACCCTCGTCTGACCCCGGAGGGATCAGGCAGCGCCGGGCGCCACCGCCGCAGCCTGCTCGCGCGTGATTTCCTTGCGGTAGCGGTTCAGCTCCTGCACGGTCTTGAAGCTGCGGTCCATCAGCAGGCTCAGGTTGTGCAGGATGCGGTCGACGACCTTGCCTTCCCAGACGGCGTCGAACTTGATCTGCTGGTCCAGCCAATGCTCCAGCCACTCGGGATTGGGCAGGCGCGACTGCACCGTGTCGCGCGGGAACAGGCTCTGGTTCACATGCAGGTTGGTCGGGTGCAGGGCCTGGGCCGTGCGCCGTGCGCTGGCCATGAGCACGCCGACCTTGGTGAAGGCCGCGCGCGCCTCGTTGCCCACGTTCTGGATGGCGCGCTTCATGTAGCGCAGGTAGGCGCCGCCGTGGCGGGCCTCGTCCTTGCTCAGCGTGTCGTAGATCTTCTTGATCACGGGCTCGGTGTGCCATTCGCTGGCGCGCCGGTACCAGTGGTTCAGGCGGATCTCGCCGCAGAAATGCAGCATGAGGGTTTCGAGCGCGGGCGCGGGGTCGAACTGGAAGCGCACCTCGTGCAGTTCGGCCTCGGTGGGCGCCAGTTCGGGCTTGAAGCGCCGCAGGTATTCCATGAGCACGAGCGAGTGCTTCTGCTCCTCGAAGAACCAGACGGACATGAAGGCCGAGAAATCGCTGTCGCCCTGGTTGTCACGCAGGAACATCTCGGTGGCCGGCAGTGCCGACCACTCGGTGATGGCGTTCATCTTGATGGTCTGCGCCTGCTCGTCCGTGAGCTTGGAGGCGTCGAACTGGTCCCAGGGGATGTCCTTCTCCATGTTCCAGCGCACGGCTTCGAGTTGTTTGAACAGTTCCGGGTAGAGCATGGCGGTCTTCATCACAGGCGGGGATTGTAGGCAGTTCGGCACAGATCACGACAATTACCAAGCAAGCGCTAGGGCCAGGGCCGGGACACTGCCTGCGCGAGCCCGTGCGTGTGAACATTTTTTTACGGACACGTGCGCTTGGCATGGGAACTTCCCCCCGGCACCGTGCCTCCATGCCAGGGTGACGTGCAGGGCAGCGCTTCCCGCCAGCCGCCCGCCACACCCTTTTTCGCTGCGAAGCCTTCCCTGCGCCTTGCGCTGGAAGCAATCCCGGAGTGGTTCTCCTCCTCCTCCCTCCCCCTCGTTCGCTCCGGGGCGCTTCGCAGCCTTTCGTACACCGCCAATGACGACAGGGCCCCAGGGGCCCTGTTCTGTATGTGCGCCGTGCTGTTCAGCGCGGCGTGGTGTCGGCGAAGCTGGCGCGCTGCATGAGCTTGTCCTGCAGCCGCGCCAGGTTGGGGTGGTTGTTGCGCCAGGCGATGTCGGGGAAGCGGAACTCCAGCCAGCCGAGCGCACAGCCCACCGCGATGTCGGACAGGCTCAGGTGGATGCCGCTGCAATAAGGCTTGTCGCCCAGGCCCTGGCTGATGGCCTTGAGGCCGGCGTTGACCTTGCCGAGTTGGCGGTCGATCCAGGCCTGGCTGCGTTCGCCCTCGGCGCGGTGCGCCCAGCCGGCTTCCAGCCGGGCCAGCACGCCGGCGTCCATGACGCCGTCGGCCAGGGCCTCCCAGGTCTTGACCTCGGCGCGTTCGCGGCCTTGGGTGGGGATCAGCCGGCCGACCGGCGACAGCGTGTCCAGGTATTCGACGATCACGCGCGAATCGAACACCGCCTCGCCGCCCTCCATGACCAGGCAGGGCACCTTGCCCAGCGGGTTGGAGCGCGCGATCGTGGTGGCGTCGGCCCACACATCCTCGTCCACGAACTGGTAGTCCAGCTTTTTCTCCGCCATGACGATGCGTACCTTGCGTACGTAGGGGCTGGCGAGGGAACCGATCAGTTTCATGGGCATGGGGTCTTGAGGGCCGGCCCGGGCACACCCCAGGCTGGCGGATTCTAGGCGGGCGCCAGAGGGCGGGCGTGGTGCGCAACCTACAATTCGCGCCCATGAGCCTGTCGACGATCTCCGCCCTTTCCCCGCTGGACGGCCGCTATGCCGCCAAACTCGCGCCGCTGCGCCCCCTGATGAGCGAACACGGCTTCATGCACCGGCGCGTGCAGGTCGAAATCGCCTGGTTCATCGCGCTGAGCGACGCCGGCTTCGCCGAATTCAACCCGCTGACGCCCGGCGCGCGCACCTACCTGCTGGGCCTGGTCAAGAACTTCAGCGAGGCCGATGCGCTGGCCATCAAGGACATCGAGAAGACCACCAACCACGACGTGAAGGCCGTGGAGTACTGGATCAAGTCCAAGTTCGAGGCCCGGCCCGAACTGCTGGCCGCGGCCGAGTTCGTGCACTTCGCCTGCACCAGCGAGGACATCAACAACACCAGCCATGCGCTGCAACTGAAGGCCGCACGCGAGACCGTGCTGCTGCCCGCGCTGGACGCCATCCTGGCCAAGCTGCGCGAGATGGCCCAGGCGTTCGCCGACGTGCCCATGCTGTCGCGCACGCACGGCCAGACCGCCAGCCCCACGACCGTGGGCAAGGAAGTGGCCAACGTGTTCCGCCGCCTGGAGAAGGCGCGCGCGCAGATCGCCCAGGTGGAGCTGCTGGCCAAGATGAACGGCGCCGTGGGCAACTACAACGCCCACCTGTCGGCCTGGCCCGAGTTCGACTGGGAGGCCTTCAGCCGCCGCGTGATCGAGACGCCAGAGCCGCTGGGCCTGGGCGTGACCTTCCAGCCCTATAGCATCCAGATCGAGCCGCACGACTACATGGCCGAGCTGTTCGACGCGGTGGCGCGCGCCAACACCATCCTGGTGGACTGGTCGCGCGACGTCTGGGGCTACATCAGCCTGGGCTATTTCAAGCAGCGCCTGAAGGCGGGCGAGATCGGCTCGTCGACCATGCCGCACAAGGTCAACCCGATCGACTTCGAGAACGCCGAGGGCAACCTGGGCCTGGCCAATGCGCTCTTGCGCCACCTGTCCGAGAAGCTGCCCGTGAGCCGCTGGCAGCGCGACCTGACCGATTCCACGGTGCTGCGCAACATGGGCGTGGCGCTGGGCTACGCATCGCTGGCCTACCAGTCGCTGCTGACCGGCATGAACAAGCTCGAACTGAACCGCGAGGCGCTGGACGCCGACCTGGACAGCTCCTGGGAGGTGCTGGCCGAGCCGATCCAGACCGTGATGCGCCGCTTCGGCGTGCAGGGCGCCTACGAGAAGCTCAAGGAAGTGACGCGCGGCAAGACGGTGGAGGCCGCCGACCTGCACGGATTGATCCAGTCGCTGGAGATTCCCCAGGCCGAGAAAGACCGCCTGCTGGCCATGACGCCGGGCAGCTACATCGGCAAGGCCGTCGAACTCGCCAGGCGCGTCTGATGGCTGTGGCCCCCACGCTCCGCACTTCGTGTCGTCGCTGCCTCCCGAGGGGGCTGATCCGCCTTGGGGCGGCCGGGCGGCGGATCTGATGGCCCTCAAGTCCACGGTCTTCAAGGCCGCGCTGTCGATCGCCGACATCGACCACGGCTACTACGCCGACCACCAGTTCACGCTGGCCCGCCACCCGAGCGAGACCGACGAACGCATGATGGTGCGGCTGGCCGCGCTGGCGCTCAATGCGCACGCGCTGCAGACGGTCTGCCACGGCGACGGCACCCTGGGCTTCGGCGCCGGCCTGTCCGACCCCGACGATCCGGACGTGATCCTGCGCGATTTCACGGGCCAGGCCCGGCTGTGGATCGAGGTCGGCCTGCCCGAGGAACGCGCGCTGGCCAAGGCCTGCGGCAAGTCCGACGCGGTGGCGGTCTACGCCTACCAGAGCTCCGCCGAGATCTGGTGGCAGGGCATCCGCGGCAAGCTCGCGCGGCAGGACAAGCTGACCGTCTGGCGCATCCCCACGGCCACCAGCCAGGCCCTGGCCGCGATGGCCGAGCGCAGCATGCAGCTGCAGGCCACCGTGCAGGACGGGCAACTGCTGCTGTCCGATGCGACGCGCAGCCTCGAGCTGGCCTGCGAACGGCTGGTGCCCTGATCAGGCGTCGTCGGGCTCGGCGTCCGTCTTCTCGGTCGCCCGCTCGGCATAGCGGTTGAAGCGCCAGGCCTGGCCGTGCAGCGTGATGCGGCGCCAGGTGGCGCGCTTCTCGGCAGGCGACATCTCGGGCCACAGCTGCACTTCCTCGAAAGTCCGGCCGCAGCCCTTGCAGTCGTCGTCGCCCTGGCTCGTGGAGCAGATCGCGATGCAGGGCGTATCGGGCTGCGTGGCATACCAGTCGAGCCAGGCCTGCCGTGCCTTGGCGGGCATGGTGGCCTCGTCGGCCTCGTCCTCGTGGTAGTACACCATCAGCGCATAGACCTCGGCCAGGGCCCGCAGCTCCGGCCCCAGGGTCACGCCGTCGGGCGAGGGTGTGCGTTCGCGCCAGTGGTTGATGGCGGCTTCGATGTCGGTGATGTGGATGCCTGCCATGGGGCGCGGATGATAGCGCTGTGAGCGCCTTTCAGCCGCCTCGTCAAGCCCCTTTTGCGGCGCGGGGACTTGCAAGCAAATGCTGCAGCGGATGCTCTAATCCGCGCCGCGAAGGGGAGTAGCTCCCACCGGCCGCGACACACAGGGAGGCAATCCGTTGAGGAGAGCTGCCGCAGCCGTTTTCGACCGAGCCGTCATTACGAAGCATGACTTCCGGCAGGTCGGGCAGACATCGGACAACCACATGCCGAGCAAGACCTTCGATCCAAGCCCGAAACGGGTGGGTCGAGGTGCGCTTGTGGTGGCATTGCATTCACCAACTCCGCCAGGCTCGCCTGTTTCTGGTTGTACTTGATCTACAACACGGAGAGTTTTGTTCATGGAGTTCATGTCTACCGCCTGGTGGTCGGCGTTGCTGGCCATCATCCTCATCGACCTGGTGCTGGCTGGCGACAACGCCATCGTCATCGCGCTGGCCGCCCGCAACCTGCCGCCGCACCTGCAGAGGAAGGCGGTGATCTGGGGCACCGTCGGCGCCATCACCGTGCGCGCCGTCATGACGGTCGGCGTGGTCTGGCTGCTCAAGGTCCCCGGCCTGATGCTGGTCGGCGGCATCGGCCTGGTGTGGATCGCCTACAAGCTGCTGGCGGACAACCAGGGCGGCGACGCGGACCACGGCCCCATGGCCACCACCTTCTGGGGCGCCATGAAGACCATCATGATCGCCGACGCGCTGATGGGCGTGGACAACGTGCTGGGCGTGGCCGGCGCGGCGCACGGTGCCATGGACCTGGTGGTCATCGGCCTCCTGATCAGCGTGCCCATCGTGGTGTTCGGCAGCACCATGGTGCTCAAGCTGGTCGAGCGATTCCCCATGATCATCAAGGTTGGTGCTGCGGTGCTGGCCTTCACGGCTGCGAAGATGATCGTCAACGAACCGGTGCTGGGCGCGACGTTCACGGACAATCCCGCGCTGCGCTGGGGCCTGACGGCCGCTGTGATCCTGGGCGTGCTCGGCGCTGGTTGGCTCAAGGAGCGCAGCAGCGCGGCCAAGCAACAGGCCGCCTGAGCCAGGCCTAGAACGGGCATGGGGCTGCGGCGGCAGCCTCATGTTCTTGTACGAACCGCCGAACCAGGAGGCCCCCATGGAAACGGTCATTGTTTACATCGACGACGCGGCCTACGCCAGGCAGCAACTGGCCTCTGTGCTCGATGCCGGCGCCACCGACACGCAACTGCCCCCGGTCCACTGGGTGCTGGTGGCCTGCGCTCCGCGCATGACCCACCGCATCAGCAAATGGGTCAGCCACAGCGCGCGCGAGAACTGGCGCGCCAAATGGTCGGACAAGCTGTTCAACGAGGTCTCGCCCTGGCTGCGCCAGCGCGGCGACCGCATCACCGAAGTGCTGGCCAAGGGGCCGCTGACAGAGCTGCAGGCCCAGCTGGCCGGTGAGCACCGCACGCAGCACCTGCTGGACGCGCGCCGGCCCAAGCTCGGCCACGACATGCAGCCGGTGGTGGCACCGGCGGAGGCGCCCGCCCCCAGCAAGAAGCAGCCGCCCTGGTCCTTGCCCGGCGCGATTGCCGGCATCTTTGGGCTGGTGCTGGTGCTCGCGGAGTAGCCAGCGCGCCCTGCGCAGGCCGGCCGCGGGCCGTCAACGTTCGGCCAGCCGCTCTTTCTCCTGCTCCTTCACGATGGCTTCGATCTGCCGCGCCCGGGTGTCGATGATCGAGGCCTCGATGTGGTCGCCCGGCGCATTGCCCTGGCGCGGCCCGCGCGCGTAGTTCTGCGCGGCCTTGAAGCGGTCGAGCGCGCCAGCGTAGTCCAGCCGCGCGACCTGCTGCTCGGCCTCGGCCCGGATGGCGCGCAGCGTCTGCCCCTGCTGCGCATAGGCACTGGCCAGCTGCTGCCAGGCGGCCGCGTCGCGCGCATCCAGCACCACGCGGGCCTGCAGGCGTTGCGCCACCTCGGCCGCGCCGCCGCTGCGGATCTGCAGGGGGGCGGCGAGCAGCAGTTCGGGCCGGCCCGCCAGATTCGCAGGAATGGCGGCCAGCGCCGCCAGCGCGCCGGCCACATCGCCGGATGCTGCCCGCACCTCGGCATCCAGCAGCGCAGCCTGGCGCAGCGCCTTGGGGTCGGCCTGCACCGCCGCGCGCAGCCGCGTGACGAGGCCGCGTGCCGCCTCGTCGTCGCGCAGGCGGCTGGCCGAGAGCGCCCCCGCATACAGCACCGGCGCAGCCTGGGCCGCGGGCACGTTGCCCAGCGTGCCGGCCTCGCCGACCCACGAGCGCAGCCGGTCCGGCCCCGGATTGGACAGCACGCGCGCGCGCGCGGCCATCATGCCGTGCACGAGGTCGGGTTGCGCCGCAGCGGGCCGCCGTTCCAGCAGGGCCTGGCGCGCCTGCATGTCGGCCATCCGCTCGGTGGTCAACGGGTGGCTGCGCAGGTAGGGGAACGCGCCGTTGTCGTTGAGCTTGCTGGCCTGCTGCAGCTTGTCGAACATGCTCACGAAGCCCGCCGGGTCGAAGCCGGCCTGCGTGGCCACGCCGTAGCCGATGCGGTCGGCCTCGCGCTCCATGTCGCGCGAGAAGTTCAGCTGGCTCTGCACCGCCGCTGCCTGGCTGCCCATGATCATGGCGCCGGCTGCGTCCGGGCTCCTGCTGGCCGCCAGTGCGCCCAGGATCATGGCGCCGATGGCCCACGGCGTGACGCGCGAGGACTGCTCCATGAGGCGAGAAATGTGGCGCTGCGTCACGTGGGTCAGCTCGTGTGCCAGCACCGAGGCCAGCTCGTCGCGCGAACTGACGGCGCCGATCAGGCCCAGGTGCAGCCCCAGGTAGCCTCCCGGCAATGCGAAGGCGTTGATGGTGCGGTCGCGGCCCATGAGGATTTCCCAGGCATAGCGCTCGTCCTGCTCGGAGGTCAGCTCGCCGCGCTGCCGCGCCGCCGCCAGCAACGGCTGCCAGATGCTCTGCACATAGTCTTCGAGCACGGCGTCGTCGATGAAGTCCGGGTCGCGGTAGAGCTCGCGCGCGATGCGTTCGCCCAGCCGGCGCTCGGCCGACGTCGTCATCGAGCTGCCATCGCCCAGGCTGGGCAGGCCCTGGGCCGAGGCCAGGGTCATGGAGCAGGCCAGCGCCACGCAGGCCAGGCGCTGCGCACCGCGCAGGAATGTGGAAACCATGCCCTCTATGATGCGCGATCCGGCGCCGGGTTCAGTCCACCGGCGCATCGCCCTTGCCGTTTTCCGCCCCTCCAGCCCATGAGCACGCTGACACATTTCGACACCCACGGCCAGGCCCACATGGTGGACGTGGCCGACAAGCCGGCCACGCGCCGCGTGGCCGTGGCCACCGGCCGCATCGGCATGCTGCCCGCCACGCTGGCGCTGATCCGGCAAGGCAGCGCGAAGAAGGGCGACGTGCTGGGCATCGCGCGCATCGCCGCGATCCAGGCCGCCAAGAAGACCAGCGAGCTGATCCCGCTGTGCCACCCGTTGGCGCTGACGCGCGTGGCCGTCGAATTCGCATGGCCTGGCGATGGCGATGCCGCAGCCTGGATCGATTGCATGGTGACGGCCGAGACCATCGGGCCGACCGGCGTGGAGATGGAGGCGCTGACGGCCGTGCAGGTCGGCCTCTTGACCATCTACGACATGTGCAAGGCGGCCGACCGCGGCATGGTGATGACGGACGTGCGGCTGCTGGAGAAGCGCGGCGGCAAGTCGGGGGACTATTTGGCTGGTGGATCGGCGGGCTGAGCCGCCTGCCAGCGCGCGTACGCGGTCGGAAACGCGGCGGCGAAGCGCGGCAGGTGGAACGCCACCTCGCCCTGCAGGCCCAGCAGCTGCGCGCTTTCCAGCAGCTTCTCGATGACGCGCGGCTCCGGCGAGAAGTGCAGCAGCTCGGTCGCCAGCGCGTGCATAGACGCGGCGTTGTCAGGGGTCACCTCCGCCACGCTGAGCGCCGCGAAACGCACCTGGCGCTGGTAGAGCCAGCTCTGCTGCGCCTTGGCCAGCGTGTCGTCGCGGTAGGCGGGCGCACGCTGCGCGGGGGGCAGGTAGATCTGGCTGATGCGCCGGTAGTCCCAGGCGGCGTAGGCCACGAGGGCGAGCGCCAGCACAGCCAGCAACGTGGGCGCTTGGCGCATGGCCGCCGGGGCGGGCGCGCCGGCGGGATCGTCGCGCCACAGCAGGCCAAGGCACAGACCCAGGGCCAGCTGGAACGGGCCATACCAGAGCGGGTATTCGAGCAGGCTGTGCACCCCGATCACGGCCAGAACCATCCAGGCGGCGCGGCGCACGGCATCGGTCTCGCGCCAGGGCCTGGCCCGCACGATCCAGACCAGCACGCCGCCACACACCAGCAGCGCGGCCGGGATGCCCAGTTCGACGGCGAGGTGCAGCGGCAGGTTGTGCGCGTTGTCGAGGATGTCGCAGAAGCGCGGGCCGTCGTACAGCGTCATGTAGTGCGCGTAGTCGAGTTCGCCCCAGCCCCAGCCCAGCCAGGGCTTCTGCGCGATCAGGTGCAGCACGTTGCGCCACAGGGTGATGCGGCTGGAGCACAGGGCGTCGCCTTCGCGCAGGCGGGAGAACATGCCGTGGGTGGAGGGGTCGAGGCCGGCGAGCCAGGGGAGTGCGAGGGTGGCGATGGCGTAGCACACGAGCATGCCGCCCAGCCAGGCCAGCGTGCGCCCGTCGCGCCGCCAGAGCAGCGCCGCGCTGGCCAGCACCCCAAGTTGCAGCAGCCCGGTGCGCGAGGCCGTGGCGGCGTTGGCGACCACCAGCAGGGCCATGGCGGCGGCCAACCATGCGGCCCGCCCTGGCGCGCAGCGCCGCTTCGACAGGACGCAGGTCGCCAGCAGGGCAGCCAGTGCGATGTTGGTCAGTGAGGCGAACTGGTTGCGCTGGCGCAGGTTGGCGAAGGCCTCGCCGGCAGGGGCCCAGTTGAGCCAGGGGGCGAACTGTTCAGCCTGGCCGAAGTACTGCAGCAACGCCATGACACCGCTCACTAGCGCGGCGGTGATCCACGGTAGCAGCGCGCACCACCAGGGCCAGGGCAGGGAGGCGATCTGGGCAAACGGAGGAAGGCGTCGCGCCAAGGCAGCGCCGATGGCGACCAAGAACAGGGCCCCGAGCAATGCAAGCGCCTCATAGGGGGGAAGCGCTGCGTCGCGCGGCCAAAGCGCGAGCACAAGCAGCCCCGCCACGCCTGACAGGCAACACCATGCCCCTTGGGTGCAATCTCGACGAAGTTCCCATGGTGCGGCCATTGCAAGGGCGCTCCCGGCAGCAAATGCTGCGAAAAGCCAAGGGGGGACAGAAGAGACAGGCCCGTAGGTGAATGGGTTGAGCCATACAAGCGTACACACAGCTAGAGCAGTCACGGCCAACTTGACTCGAAGCGCTGCGCAAGCGCGCCGCTGGGCAGCCTGCAACTTCACGGTACTCGTGCGACGTTGAGCCGGGTGCCCGTCAAAACGCATCCAGCGGGATGAAGCCCACCACGTCGGCGCTGGCGCGGTCGAGGAGCACGGTCCAAAACGACCTTCGGCCGGCCAAGGGTAAATAGGCCAGGCCATCGATTGGCCGGCCGCTTTCGGCAACAGCCCTGTCGATGCGG
Organism: Pseudorhodoferax sp. Leaf274; assembly: GCF_001422445.1. Lineage (GTDB taxonomy): Bacteria > Pseudomonadota > Gammaproteobacteria > Burkholderiales > Burkholderiaceae_C > Pseudorhodoferax. The sequence continues at coordinate 228,041 of NZ_LMNA01000003.1, read as the reverse complement.
GACGCATCCTCGCTACGGCGGCCTCTGAGGTCCGGTAAAGACCGGGCCACGGCCAGCACCGCAGGCCGAGCCTGGTCATAGGACTGCCAGAGGTCGGGCCGCGCACTCAATGGAACGCCCTGTAACGCCACCAAAGTGGCCTGCACCTTTTCCTGCTCGCTGCGAAAAGGACGCAACGCTAGCAGCGTCGGTCCGGTCCATGGAAGCACATCCACTCCGGCAGGCGCACGCGACCGCAATTCGTGCGGGACATCCACTGCGTGGACTACGCGGAAGCGGTCAATCTCGAAGACGAGATGCACCGGACGCGCAGAGAAGACAGTCCATACGCCGTAAACCAGCGCTGCGAGTTGGAGGACTCCGATCACCGCGAGGTCACGTCGCAACTCAAGCCTGGGCTTGGCGTGGTCGAATACAGCCAGAGTAAGCAAAGGACCCATCATCACGTCGACGCAGACGAGCAGGACGAAAAGCTCACGCCCGCCAGATATCTCTCGGTACGGGTAGGGATACCAAACGCCAAACACCAGGGCTGCCGCCAACGCGGCCACCAACAGACTGATTCCCAAATGGACGCCGGCAGCGTGCAGGCGTGATTGCAACGAGATCATGGGCTCATCATGCCGTCGGCACGTAGCAGCACTTGCTCACAGCTGTACCAATACGGCAGCAACTTCGGGATGCCCTTGCTGAAGCTCGCGCAACTCCTGTCGCGCTGCCTCGTAGTAGAGCTCGCCGAACATGCCGCGCACCACACGCAATTGCTGCACTGCACCGGCTGGATCCCCGTTCAACGCCAGGGCGTAGGCGTAACGCAGGTGCAGCGCACCCCACGGAAACCTCAACGCTACCTTGTGCAGCTGTTCGATCTCTTGCGATGTCATCCCCGGTCGGGGATGAGCACGTGACGCGCGGAGCATTTCGCCCAGGTGCGAAAGCAAATGGATCTTCGGCGCCTCATATTCAGCCGGGGTTTGCCCGATTCGCAGATTCTCGAAGCGTACGACGCGGAAATCCTCTTCAATCTGCAGGTACTCGTAGCAAATCCAGGCGCCGGCCACTGCCCAGGGCAAGATCATCGCCATCACCCATCGCCGCTTCAACACGGCGATACGTGTGTTGGGATGAAAAGCTTCGACGACCCCCACTAGCAGCCCTGCTAATACCAGGAAGTAGGCGTAAGCGAAGGGGAACTCCACTTGGCTATGCACAGCCAGCGGCAGCAAACCGGCGAGTGCGGCCACCGCTACGGGCGAGCGCACCGCAATAATCCGAGAAACTAACCACCAGCCCACAACGCCCGCAAATATCAGGCCGATGGGAACACCTGTCCAAGCCATTAGGTCAAGGACAACGTTATGCGCAAAGCTGTAAGTCATGGACCCTGGCACAAAAAGCGCGCCCGCCGCATGCGCCGTCGGAGTTTGGTTCCAACCGTAGCCCCACCATGGGGATTGGCCGATCCCAGCCAACACCTGACGCCAGATCTCAATCCTTTCCTGCGTGCGCGACATTGCTTCTACATCGCGGCCAGAGCCCAGTAGCAAGAACTCCGAGATGGTCGGTATTGCCACGGCAAGCAAGAGCACGGATGAAGCCCAAGCCATCACTGGCAAGCGTTGCAGACGCTGTCCTTTCACGAGCAAGAACACGGCGATTACCACCACGCTCAGCAGCGCCGCGCGGGACTGGGTTAAAACCAAGGGCAGAGTGAGGAACGCGATATACACACTGAACACGCTGCGGCCGAGCCGGCGCGTCTCGAACAAGTGCAACATGGCGGCCATGCCCATTAATAACAGCGTGCCCAACTGGTTTGGCTGGCCCATGTTGCCCAGGGCACGGTCGCCGATGTCGGATTGGACCACGTACATGCCGAAGGGCAGAGTCATCTGCAGCCATTGCAGTAGACCGATCAGGCCGGACATGCCAGCGGCGAGGGCCACAGTCCATGACAACGCGTCCAACCATGGACCCGTCGAACGTCCCCACATAAAGCCAACCAAGACCATGGCCGCGAGCGTCAGCAAATAGATGGACACCATCAGAGCATCGCTGGCGAACAAGCCAATCCCAAGGGCCCACCATACCCAGGCCAAACAGGCTGCCAGCAATGCACATCGTCCGATCCGGGGCCAAGCTAGGGCAATGTCATGGACGAGCAATTGCCCTGCAAGTAAAAGCAAGGCGCCGGCACAAGCCAGTGCCTCGGAATGGAAATTTACCCAGGGGCGATAGTGGTCATATGCGAGCCATGACAGGCCGAAAAGCAATAGGCCCAGAATGCGAAAGCGATCAGCACACATGAAAAAAGCGACCGAAGTCGCTTCTCTCTTAGGTAATCCGATCAAACTCAAGTCGCGCGGCACGAGCCGGGGAGGTACTTTGCCTGCACAGTGCCTGGACCACACACCCAGCTATTGACCGTCGTACCAAGAGCCGGCTGTGCGCATGCGGCAAAAGTAGTGGAAGCTGCGGCACAAGGCTTCATGAGAATGGTGCCATCTGCCCCCGTGGCAATGCCCTGCGATGTAATCGTGATCACAACGCCACTGGCTGTCCCAGTTCCGCCCGGGGTCGATGCGCTGGTAGCAACCGACGCGACATACTTCGTCCCGGAGCCGGTGCTGACCTCGCAGCCCCAACCGTTGGCGTTAATTGTCGTCCCAGAAGCAGCCGATTGGATCGTCTCTGTGATGCTAGTCCTGCATGACGAACCCGCCAAGATCGCCTCCGACACCTTCGCTCGCGCCGTGTAATCCTGATACGCCGGCAACGCCACCGCCGCCAGGATGCCGATGATCGCGACCACGATCATCAGTTCGATCAGGGTGAAACCCTTCTGCAGGGTGCGCATGGAACGCTTCATTCGGAACTCCTCAAAACTGGTGGTGAGACAACCGGCACCTCTGTGCAGGTTGCGTGCCAGCTTCGAATCGTGTCCTTTGGAGCCTGGATCGCGACATTTCGCTCGCTTTTCCAGCGCCGCCGGGGGTCAGAGCCGCGCGCTGCCGCCATTTATGGAAGACGGCCCCGACGTTTTTGTCACATCGGTCAGCGCGATCCCGGCCGCGGAGTCGGCGCGGGGCCGCGCGATTCCAGGTGCCGGAACGTGATGCGGCCCTTGGTCAGGTCGTAGGGCGACAGCTCCAGCGAGACGTTGTCGCCGGCCAGGATGCGGATGCGGTGCTTGCGCATCTTGCCGCCGGTGTAGGCCACGAGCTGGTGGCCGTTGTCCAGCGTCACGCGGAAACGCGAGTCGGGCAGCACCTCGTCGACCTTGCCGCGCATCTCGATCAGTTCTTCCTTGCTCATTCAAAATTCCTCACAGGGGCCGTGCTGCAGGCGCACGCACAGCGCTAGGGTTCAACACAGTGCCCGGCCGCGGACGGCCGCGGACGGCCGGGTACGCACACGCCAGGCAACGGCATGCCGCCTGGCAACAGTGGGACGGGAAAGGGAGAAGCGCCGACCCGGGCGTTCGTGGCCCGCAAGAACCGACGAACTGGCGATCGGCGCAGCCAGCCGGTCAGAGGCAGGTCGGGGCGGCGCGACGCGCCGGACGACTGCACCGCATCGGCAAGCTGCCGGGCGGCGAGGGCAGCAAGTGTAGCCGGCATGGCCCATCGGCGTATGGCAGTGGCGTGGCAACGGCCTGCTGGGCCGCGCGCGAACCATGGCGGCGCAGGGCCGCGCCAGCCGGCCCCGTCGCGTAGACTGCGGCGCCGCCCGCACCGTTGCGGCGGGCCCTTTTGCATGAACGCCCCCACGCCACCCGCTCCCCCGGCCATCCGCCGCATTCCCAAGGCCGCCGTGCCGGCGCCGGCCGGCGCCACCGAGTCCGTGCGCCTGAACAAGCGCATGGCCGACATGGGCCTGTGCTCGCGCCGTGAGGCCGACGACTGGATCGAGCGCGGCTGGGTGCGTGTGAACGACCAGCCGGCCACCATGGGCCAGAAGGTTGGCGCCGCGGACCGCATCACCGTGGAACGCGCAGCCCAGGGCCAGCAGGCGCGCCAGGTCACGATCCTGCTGCACAAGCCGATGGGCTATGTCAGCGGCCAGGCCGAGGACGGCCACGCCCCGGCGGTGACGCTGGTGACGGCCCAGAACCGCTGGGCCGAAGACCGCGCGCCGACGCGCTTTGCGCCCACGCAGCTGCGCGGGCTGGCGCCGGCCGGGCGGCTGGACATCGACTCCGTGGGCCTCCTGGTGCTGACGCAGGATGGCCGCATCGCGCGCCAGCTGATCGGCGAAGACGCGCACATGGAGAAGGAATACCTGGTGCGCGTGCAATGGGGCGATCTGGCCCAGGATGTGCGCGCCGCCTTCCCGGCGCCGCAGCTGGCGCGGCTGCGGCACGGGCTGTCGCTGGACGGCAAGCCGCTCAAGCCGGCCGTGGTGGAGTGGGAGAACGCCGAGCAGCTGCGCTTCGTGCTGACCGAGGGCAAGAAGCGGCAGATCCGCCGCATGTGCGAGCAGGTCGGCCTGAAGGTGGTGGGCCTCAAGCGCATCCGCATGGGGCGGGTGGTGCTCGGCCGGTTGCCGCCGGGGCAGTGGCGCTACCTGGCCCCCGGCGAGAGCTTCTGATTCAGTCGTCGCTGAGCACGGCCTGGTAGATCAGCGCGCCGAGCACGGCGCCGACGATGGGCGCGGCCCAGAACACCCACAGCTGGCCGATGGCGCCGGTGCTGGCGAACAGCGCCGGGCCGGTGCTGCGCGCGGGGTTGACCGAGGTGTTGGACACCGGGATCGACACCAGGTGGATCAGCGTCAGGCACAACCCGATCGACAGCCCTGCGAACCCGCCCTGCGCGCGCTTGGCCGTGCTGCCCAGGATCACGAGCAGGAACACTGCCGTCAGCACCACCTCGGCGACCAGCACGGCCGTGAGCCCGTACTTGCCGGGCGACAGCTCGCCGAAGCCGTTGCTGGCGAAGCCGCCGACCTCGAAGCCCGGCTTGCCGCTGGCGATCAGGTACAGCACGCCGGCGGCGGCGACGGCACCCAGCACCTGGGCGACCACGTAGCCCGGCAGCTCGGCCCAGCGAAAGCGCCCGCCCACGGCCAGCCCCACCGACACGGCCGGGTTGAAGTGCCCGCCCGAGATCGGCCCGAAGGCATAGGCGCCGGTCAGCACCGTCAGGCCGAAGGCGAGCGACACGCCCAGCAGGCCGATGCCGACGCCAGGAAACGCGGCGGCCAGCACGGCACTGCCGCAGCCTCCGAAGGTGAGCCAGAACGTGCCGAGGAATTCGGCTGTCCACTTCTTGATGTTGCTGTCCATTTGTTGGTCTTTCTTGAGGAGGATGAAGTGCACACGCACGGGAGCCCAAAATTGTCAGCACGGCATTGCATGCAACCCGTTACGGGAAATGCGCACTTTGTAACCAGTTGGCCGGCCGCGACGGATTAGTTCACGGACTTGAAGACTTTCGCGCCGCCCATAATTGCGCCCCTGCCCGGCGCGCCGTCCGGGCGCCGACCCGACACCACCACAAGACATGACCAAGCAAACCCTGTCCTTCCAGGCCGAAGTGGCCCAGCTGCTGCACCTCGTCACGCACGCGCTCTATTCCAACCCCGAGATCTTCCTGCGCGAGCTGATCTCCAACGCCTCGGACGCCTGCGACAAGCTGCGCTTCGAGGCGCTGAACGACGGCAAGCTGTACGAGGACGCGCCCGACCTGCAGGTGCGCGTGAGCTTCGACAAGGCCGCCAAGACCGTGACGATCACCGACAACGGCATCGGCCTGTCGGAGGCCGAGGCGATTGCCAACCTGGGGACCATCGCCAAGAGCGGCACCAAGGAATTCATGGGCAAGCTGTCGGGCGACCAGAAGGTCGATGCGCAGCTGATCGGCCAGTTCGGCGTGGGCTTCTACTCGGGCTTCATCGTTGCAGACAAGATCACCGTGGAATCGCGCCGCGCCGGCCTGCCGGCCGACCAGGGCGTGCGCTGGGTCTCCGGCGGCACGGGCGACTTCGAGGTCGAGACCATCGACCGCCCGCTGCGCGGCACCAGCGTCACGCTGCACCTGCGCCCGGAGGCCGAGGAATACCTCAACACCTGGAAGCTCAAGTCCATCATCGGCAAATACTCCGACCACATCTCGCTGCCCATCCTGATGCGCAAGGAAGAGTGGAAGGAAGGCGAGGAGGGCAAGGGCGGCGACATGGTCCTGCTTGACGAGTGGGAGACCGTCAACAAGGCCACGGCGCTGTGGTCGCGCCCCAAGAAGGACATCACGGCCGAGGAATACGCCGAGTTCTACAAGCAGATCAGCTACGACCACGAGGCCCCGCTGGCCCACTCGCACAACCGCGTCGAAGGCGGCACCGAGTACACGCAGCTGCTCTACATCCCGGCCAAGGCGCCGATGGACATGTGGAACCGCGACAAGAAGGGCGGGCTCAAGCTCTACGTCAAGCGCGTGTTCATCATGGACGAGGCCGAGGCGCTGCTGCCCAGCTACCTGCGCTTCGTCAAGGGCGTGGTCGACTCGGCCGACCTGCCGCTCAACGTGAGCCGCGAGCTGCTGCAGGAAAGCCGCGACGTGCGCGCCATCCGCGACGGCAACACGCGCCGCGTGCTGTCGATGCTGGAAGACCTGGCCAAGAAGCAGAAGACCGCACCCGAGAGCCAGGAAGGCAAGATCGACGTGGGTTCGGGCGATGCCGTGCCGGCACCCGAGCCGACCGAGGCGCTGAACAGCGATGTCACCGACGTGCAGGACAAGACCGCCACCGCCGCCGATGCCGCCGCGCAGTTCGCCGACGAATCGGAGAAGTACGCGCGCTTCTACGCCGAGTTCGGCTCGGTGCTCAAGGAGGGCCTGGGCGAGGACTTCGCCAACCGCGAACGCCTGGCCAAGCTGCTGCGCTTCGCGAGCACGCAGTCCGACGCGGTCAACGTGTCCTTCGCCGACTACAAGAGCCGCATGAAGGAAGGCCAGGAGGCGATCTACTACATCACCGCCGACACGCTGGCCGCTGCCAAGAACAGCCCGCAACTCGAGGTCTTCAAGAAGAAGGGCATCGAGGTGCTCCTGATGACCGACCGCGTGGACGAGTGGGCGCTGAACTACCTCAACGAGTTCGACGGCACGCCGCTGCAATCGGTGGCCAAGGGCGCCGTCGACCTGGGCAAGCTGCAGGACGACGACGAGAAGAAGGCCGCCGAGGAAGCCGCCGAGACCTTCAAGCCGCTGCTGGCCAAGCTCAAGGAAGCGCTCAAGGACAAGGCCGAGGACGTGCGCGTCACCACGCGCCTGGTCGATTCCCCTGCCTGCCTGGTGGTGCAGGACCATGGCATGAGCACGCAGCTGGCGCGCATGCTCAAGCAGGCCGGCCAGAGCGCGCCGGAGGTCAAGCCCGTGCTCGAAGTCAACGCCGAGCACCCGCTCGTGAAGAAGCTGGAGGGCTCCGTGCACTTCCACGACCTGGCGCACATCCTGTTCGACCAGGCGCTGCTGGCCGAAGGCGGACTGCCGGACGATCCCGCGGCCTACGTGCGGCGTGTGAACGCTTTGCTCGCCTGACGGTGCAACCGTAAATGCACCACCTTGCCGCCCGCATGGGCTCCACCCTCGCCCTGCTGGCCTGCGCCGGCGTTCTGGTCGGCTGCGCGGCGGGCGTGGGCATCAGCGTGCCCGTGTTTCCGGGCGTCTCGGTGGGGCTGGGCGTGGGGTCGGGCGGCAACGTCAACGTCGGCGTCGGCACGGGCGTGGGGCCGGTCGGCGTGGGCGTGGGCGTGAACCAGCGCGGCCAGGTCTCCGCGGGTGCCGGGGTGGGCGTCAGCACCGGCGTGGGCGACGGCGGCGCACGTGTCGGGGCCGGCGTGGGCACCGGCACGGTGATCTACGACCCCGAAGACAAGAAGCCGGGCAAGACCGACCCGCGCTGACGGCTGCCCAGGTCTGCTGGCAGTTCAGCCGCCACGGCGACGGCGCGACCACAGTGCGCCGCCCAAACCCAGGCCCAGCAGGGCCAGCGTGCCGGGTTCGGGTATCTCGTTGATGCGCAGATCGTCCATCGCGAAGTAGGGTGCATCGACCCCGTAGCCTGCCGGCACGCCACCGTCGGCCGCGAAGTAGAGCGCATCGACCTCCCAGCCGAACCGGAACACCGCCGGGCCGGTGGTGTCCGCCAGCACGGTCTGCTCGTACAGCACGGCGCCATCGCGCAGGCCCGTGACGTGGATGCGCAGGCCATCGAGGTAGACCGCCGTGAGCGCAACGCTGTTGAACAGGAAATCGCCCGCGCCGCCTGCGGGAAGCGCCATGCCCGACACCATCGCGGCGGTGCCGTTGTTGTTGAAGGCCACATAGCTGCCCGAAGTGGCCGCCCGTGCAAAGCCGCCTCGCCCGTTGGCCGCCGTGTCCTGCACCGCGACATTGAACCAGTTCAGGCCACCGTAGCCTGCCGGCACGAAGGCCTGTGCGGCCGCCGTCACGTCATCGAATGTCGCGACACTGGCCTGCGCTTGCCCGATGCCGCATGCGGCGCACAGCGCCAAAGCAAAAAATCTCATCAACCAACCTCGTTGTCATGGGTTCTTGTGGAAAGGACTCACACGACGAGGGGCGGCTCCTGCATGGCTTCGATCTGGTCCTGCAGCATGACGACCTGGCCTTGCCAGTAGTCGCTGCTGCCGAACCAGGGGAAGTTGGCTGGAAAGATCGGGTCGGCCCACCGCCGTGCCAGCCAGGCGCTGTAGTGGATCAGACGCAAGGTGCGCAGCGGCTCGATCAGCGCGAGTTCGCGCCGGTCGAAACTGCGGAATTGCTCGTAGCCATCCAGCAAGCCTGACAGTTGCAGTGTGCGCTGCCTGCGGTCGCCTGACAACAGCATCCACAGGTCCTGCACCGCGGGCCCCATGCGCGCGTCGTCCAGGTCGACGAAATGCGGGCCGCCGTCGGGCCGGTCCGTCGGCGTCCACAAGATGTTGCCCGGGTGGCAATCGCCATGCAGGCGCAAAGGCGCGATGCCCTGCCCGACCTGGGCCAGCGGACCGGCGGCGACGATCTCCAGCGCCTGCGTGCAGGCCTTGTCCCAATCGGCCTGGACGTCCAGCGGCACCATCTGGTGCGACAGCAGCCAATCGCGCGACGCGGTGCCGAAGCTTGCCAGGTCCAGCGCCGGCCGCGCGGTGAACGGCAGCGCGGCGCCGACGGTGTGGATGCGCGCGAGAAAGCGGCCGATCCATTCCAGCACCTCGAAATCGTCGAGCTCGGGAGGGCGGCCACCACGGCGCGGGCAGACGGAGAAGAAGAATTCTTCGAAGCGGTGCAACGTGGCGCCATGGACCACCAGCGGGCACACGGCGGGGATCTCCGCCTGGGCCAACGCAGCGCCGAAAGCGTGCTCTTCCAGCAGTTGCGCTTCGCTCCAGCGGCCGGGGCGGTAGAACTTGGCCACCACGACCTCGGGCGTGCCCTCGGCGGGATCTTGCAGCTGCACCTGGTAGACGCGGTTCTCGTAGGAACTCAGCGCCATGAGCCGGCCGTCGCCGACCAGGCCGATGCTGTCCAGCGCATCGAGCACCCTGTCGGGCGTGAGGCTGTCGTAGGGGTGACGCGCCGCGTCCGTGAAGAGGGTGTCGGAAGACATGGCGCGATTGTCGCCGGGGGCCGCGCAGGCACCCGGCGTCCAGGCCGTGTCAGACCAGCGTGATCTCGACGGGGATGTTGCCGCGCGTGGCGTTGGAGTACGGGCACACGCCATGGGCGGCGTCCACCAGCGCCTGGGCGGCTTCGCGCTCCATGCCCGGCAGCGAGACCTTCAGGCGCACGGCGATGCCGTAGCCCTTGGCGGTCGGGCCGAGGTCGACCTCGGCGTCCACGGCCACGTCGGCCGGCACGGTGATCTTCTTCATGCCGCCCACGGCCTTCATGGCGCCGATGAAGCAGGCCGAGTACCCGACCGCGAACAGCTGCTCGGGGTTGGTGCCGGTGCCCGAGGTGCCGGGCGAGCTCAGCTTGACGTCGAGCTTGCCGTCGGAGGACTTGCCGGCGCCGCCGTCACGGCCGCCCGTGGTGTGCGATTGGGCGGTGTAGAGAACCTTGTCGAGCGTGGTGGTCATGGTGACTCCTGGGAAAAGTGCTTCGGTCGAAGCGGTTGGGGATGGGCGATGCGGTTCAGGCGATGCGGTCGCGCAGTGTGCGCACCTGCTGTGTCAATTCTGAGATCTCGGCCAGCGTGCACTGGGTGGCCTGAAAGACGCAGGCCGGGACCGACAGCGCGCGGGCCTTGAGGTCGCGGCCGGCGGGCGTCAGGTGGACGTGCACGCGGCGCTCGTCCTCGACGGCACGTTCGCGCTGCACCAGGCCCGCGGCCTCCAGCCGCTTGAGCAGCGGCGTGAGCGTGCCGGAGTCCAGCCGCAGGCGGTCACCCAGCGTGGAGACCATGGGGCCGTCCTGTTCCCAGAGCACCATCATGGCCAGGTACTGCGGATAGGTCAGGCCCAAGGGCTCCAGCAGCGGCTTGTAGAGCTTGGTCATCGCGAGGGAGGCGGAATACAGCGCAAAGCACAGCTGGTGGTCCAGCTGCAGTGCCTGTTCGCCAAGGTCGGGTGTCGATGCCATGCGTGGATTTTATCTCGCAATTGAATTGCTCGCAATTCAATCACCAGTAACGGAATGCAAACACCGGCAGCAGCGGCTTCAACCCAGCAGGTCGAGAAGACGTGCCAGCCCGTGCTGCACCGTGGCGGCGCGCACGGCGGCGCGGTCGCCGTCGAAGCGGCGCGCCTCGCTGTGGGTGCCGCCCGGCAGGCACCAGCCGAACCAGACGGTGCCCACGGGCTTGTCGGCACTGCCACCGCCCGGCCCGGCCACGCCGGTCACGGCCACGGCCAGTTGTGCATGGGCATGGCGCACGGCGCCTTCGGCCATGGCGCGCACCACCGGTTCGCTGACGGCCCCGTGCTGCGCGATGAGGGCTGCGTCGACGCCCAGCAACTCGGTCTTGGCGGCGTTCGAATAGCTCACGAAGCCGCGCTCGAACCAGTCGCTCGAGCCGGCCAGGTCGGTGCAGGCGCCGGCGATCAGCCCGCCGGTGCAGCTCTCTGCGGTGGCCAGCATCAGGCCGCGCGCGCGCAGCACCTCGGCCAGCCGCACGACCAGCACGTCCACGGATTCGTTCACCACAACCACCTCCACAGGGCAAGGACCAACAAGGTACAGAAGGCCGCCACCAGGTCGTCGAACAGGATGCCGAAGCCGCCACGCGCGCCGAAGCCCTTGAACTGGCGGTCGGCCCACGCCACCGGCCCGGGCTTGGCGGCATCGAAGAAGCGGAACAGCGCGAAGGCGGCCAGCTGCCCCCAGAAGCCGGTGGGCATGACCAGCCACAGCACCAGCCAGAAGGCGACGATCTCATCCCAGACGATGGCGCCGGGGTCGGCCACGCGCAGGTTGCGCGCGCAGGTGGTGCAGGCCCACCAGCCCAGCGGCAGCGACAGCGCGATGACCCAGCCGATCTGCGCCGCGTCCAGGCGGCTCTGCAGCACCCAGTAGGCCAGCCAGGCCCACAGCGTGCCGGCGGTGCCGGGCGCCACGGGCGAGAGCCCGGAGCCGAAGCCCAGCGCAATCCAATGCGCCGGATGCGACAGCATGAAACGCGCGCTTGGCCGCAGAATCGGCGCGCGCAGCGCCGGGTCGGGCGCGGAGACAGCGGAGTCGGTCGTCATGGAAGCAGGCGATGGTAGCCGCGCGCTCCCTCTTCGATGCTGTGCGCCGCGTCCGTCCTTCGCCTTCACACCATGCAAGACACCATCGACCAAGCCTTCGCCCGCATCGCCGACCTGATCGCCCTGCACGCCCAGCGCCAGCCGCAGCACCTGGCCTTCGTCCAGGGCGAGGACAGCCTGGACTACGCCACGCTGGACCGCCGCATGGACCAGGTGGCCGTGGCGCTGCAGGATGCCGGCATCCGCCCCGGCGAGGCCATCGCCATCTGCTCGCCCGCCTCCATCGCCTACGCCACGGTGTTCCTGGGCGCGCTGCGCGCCGGTGTGGTCGTGGCCCCGCTGGCGCCCAGCACCACGCCGCAGGGCCTGGCCCAGATGGTGGACAACGCCGAGGCCCGGCTCGTGTTCGCAGACACCACGAGCGAGATCGCCACCGGCACGCTGAACCCGCCGCGCATCGCGCTGGACGACAACGCCGCCGCCGGCCAGCCGCTGGCCGACTGGCTGGCCGCCGCGCGCGCATCGGGCCGCAAGCCGCAGCCGGCGCCCGTGGAGCCGTCCGCGCCCTTCAACATCATCTATTCCTCGGGCACCACCGGCACGCCCAAGGGCATCGTGCAGTCGCACGGCATGCGTTGGTCCCACATCCAGCGCGGCCTGCAGTACGACTACAGCCCGCAAACGGTCACGCTGCTCTCCACGCCGCTGTACTCCAACACCACGCTGGTGCTGTTCCTGCCCACGCTGGCCTTCGGCGGCACCGTGCTGCTGATGGCCAAGTTCAACGCGCCCGAGTACCTGCGGCTTGCCGTGCGCCACCGCGTGAGCCACACCATGCTGGTGCCCGTGCAGTACCAGCGCCTGCTGGCCCTGCCCGACTTCGACGCGCACGACCTGTCCAGCTTCCGCTTCAAGTTCTGCACCAGCGCGCCGTTCTCGCCCGCGCTCAAGGCCGACGTGCTCAAGCGCTGGCCCGGCGGCCTGGTGGAGTTCTACGGCATGACCGAGGGCGGCGGCAGCTGCATCCTCGACGCGCACCTGCACCCCGACAAGCTGCACACCGTGGGCAGGCCGGCCGCCACCAGCGACATCCGCCTCATCGACGATGCCGGCAAGGAAGTGCCCACGGGCGAGGCCGGCGAGGTGGTCGGCCATTCGTCCGGGATGATGAACGGCTACCACCGCCAGCCCGAGAAGACGCGCGAGGCCGAGTGGTTCGACCCCAGCGGCAAGCGCTTCATCCGCACCGGCGACATCGGCCGCTTCGACGCCGACGGCTTCCTCGTGCTGTTCGACCGCAAGAAGGACATGATCATCTCGGGCGGCTTCAACATCTACCCGAGCGACATGGAAGGCGAGCTCCGCCAGCACCCGGCGGTGCTGGAAAGCGCCGTGGTCGGCGTGCCGTCCGAAGCCTGGGGCGAGACGCCGGTGGCCTTCGTGGTGCTGCGCCCGGGCGAGTCCATCGCCGCGGACGCGCTCAAGGACTGGGTCAACGCGCGCGTGGGCAAGACGCAGCGCCTGTCGGACCTGGTGTTGACCGAGGAGCTGCCGCGCAGCGCGATCGGCAAGATCTTGAAGCGCGAGCTGCGCGACAGCTGGGCCGGCGGCGCGCGCTGAGCCGCTCCCCTACGCGCCGCAGCGCACGTCGTCGCCGTGCGGCCGTGGCACCGGCGGGGCCCGGGCGATCCGGCGCTGCGCACCGGCTGAGGGCCCACGCGCGTTGCGGACTTGCCGATCCGGCGATCATCGCGTCGCCATCACAAGGAATACACATGGACAAGTTCGACCACGACCTGCTGGTGCTGGGCGGCGGCAGCGGCGGTGTGCGCGCAGCGCGCATGGCCGCACAGCGCGGCGCCCGCGTGGCGCTGGTGGAGGCCGCGGCGCTGGGCGGAACCTGCGTCAACGTGGGTTGCATTCCCAAGAAGCTCTACAGCTACGCGGCCGGCTATGCCGAGGCGTTCGAGGAGGCGGCCGGCTTCGGCTGGAACGTGCCCGCGCCGCGTTTCGACTGGGCCACGCTCAAGGCCAACCGCGCCAAGGAGATCGGCCGGCTCAACGGCATCTACCGCGACCTGCTCAAGGCGTCGGGCGCCGAGGTCGTCGAAGGCTGGGGCATGCTCTCCGATGCGCACACCGTACAGGTCGGCACGCGCCGGCTGACGGCCCGCCACATCCTGGTCGCCACCGGCGGCACCCCCTTCGTGCCCGAGATCGCCGGGCGCGAACTGGCGCTGATCTCCGACCAGATGTTCGACCTGGACCCGTTCCCCAAGCGGCTCGCGGTGGTCGGCGGCGGCTACATCGCCTGCGAGTTCGCATCCATCTTCCGCAAGCTGGGCGCCGAGGTCACGCAGCTGCAACGCGGCGGCCGCATCCTGTCGAGCTTCGACCAGGACATCAGCCGCTTCCTTGCGTCCGAGATGGGCAAGACCGGCATCGACCTGCGGCTGAACGCCCAGGTCGAGCAGATCGTGCGCCAGGGCAAGGGATTGCACCTGACGCTGGCCGACGGCAGCCTGCTGGACGTGGATGCCGTGCTGTTCGCCACCGGCCGGCGCCCCAACACGGCCAACATCGGCCTGGAGGCGCTGGGCGTGCAGCTGCAGGCCAACGGCGCGGTGGCCGTGGATGCGCACTACCGCAGCAGCGTGCCGTCCATCTTCGCGCTGGGCGATGTCTCCACCAGCATGCCGCTGACGCCCGTGGCCACGGCCGAGGCCATGGCGCTGGTCGACCACCTGCTGGGCCCGGCGCCCGGCAAAGCGGCGCGCAGCGTCTCGTACGACCACATCCCGACCGCCGTGTTCACGCATCCGCCGGTCGGCACCGTGGGCTACACCGAAGAGGCCGCGCGCGCCAGGTTCGGCCGCGTCACCGTGTTCCGCACCGAGTTCAAGCCGCTCAGGCACACGCTGTCGGGCAGTAGCGAGCGCACGCTCATGAAGCTGGTGGTCGACGACGCCAGCGACCGCGTGGTCGGCCTGCACATGGTGGGCGCGGACGCCGGCGAGATCGTGCAGGGCTTCGCCGTGGCGCTGCGCGCGGGCGCCACCAAGGCGGTGTTCGACAGCACCATCGGCATCCATCCGACAGCCGCCGAGGAATTCGTGACCCTGCGGGAGCCTGCACCCGAATAGTGCGTCGCCGGGGCACTGCACAATGGGCGCATGCCGTATCTGCCGCCTTTCCTCGCTCCGACGCTCTACACCGACCCTGCCGCCGCGCTGGCGCAGGTGCAGCGCATCTATGCGCAGCAGATCGAGCACCTGCGCGAGGCCATGGCGCGCTACGTGGCCGGCGAGACGCTGCCGGGCCATGTGCGGGCCTGCTACCCCTTCGTGCGCGTGCACACCGAGACGCTGTCGCGTGCCAAGGTCGAGGACGAGCTCGACCGCCTGGCCTACGGCTTCGTGGCCGGCGCCGGCCGCTTCGAGACCACGCTGACACGGCCCGACCTGTACGGCAACTACTACCTGGAGCAGTTCCGGCTGCTGCTGCAGAACCACCAGGTGCCGCTGGAGGTGGGCATCAGCAACCAGCCCATCCCGGTGCACTTCTCGTTCGCCGAGAACGACCATGTGGAAGGCAGCATGAGCGCCGAGCGCCGCGGCCTCATGCGCGACGTGTTCGACCTGCCCGACCTGGCGGCCATGGACGACGGCATCGCCAACGGCACCTACCAGCCGCGCGCGGGCGAGCCGCAGCCGCTGTCGCTGTTCACGGCGCCGCGCGTGGACTACTCGCTGCACCGGCTGCGGCACTACACCGGCACCGCGCCCGAGTGGTTCCAGAACTTCGTCCTGTTCACCAACTACCAGTTCTACATCGACGAGTTCGTGCGCATGGGCCACGAGGCCATGGCCGACGAGAACAGCGAGTACATCGCCTTCATCGAGCCCGGCAACGTGGTCACGCGCCGCAAGGACCTGCCGCCGCAGGACATCGACGCCTTCGGCGCGCCGCCGCCGCGGCTGCCGCAGATGCCGGCCTACCACCTGATCCGGCCCGACCACACCGGCATCACCATGGTCAACATCGGGGTGGGCCCGGCCAACGCCAAGAACATCACCGACCACATCGCCGTGCTGCGCCCGCATGCATGGATCATGCTGGGCCACTGCGCCGGCCTGCGCAACACGCAGCAGCTGGGCGACTACGTGCTGGCCCACGGCTACGTGCGCGAGGACCATGTGCTGGACGAGGAGCTGCCGCTGTGGGTGCCGATCCCCGCGCTGGCCGAGATCCAGCTGGCGCTGGAGAAGGCAGTGCGCGACGTGACCAAACTCGAAGGCCCGGAGCTCAAGGGCGTGCTGCGCACAGGCACCGTGGCCAGCACCGACAACCGCAACTGGGAGCTGCTGCCCGACAACAAGGCCCAGCTGCGCTTCAGCCAGAGCCGCGCCGTGGCGCTGGACATGGAGAGCGCCACCATCGCGGCCAACGGATTTCGCTTCCGCGTGCCCTACGGCACCTTGCTGTGCGTGTCCGACAAGCCGCTGCACGGCGAGATCAAGCTGCCCGGCATGGCCAACCACTTCTACCGCGAGCGCGTGGACCAGCACCTGCGCATCGGCATCCGCGCGGCCGAGCTGCTGCGCGCCCAGGGCATCGACCAATTGCACAGCCGCAAGCTGCGCAGCTTTGCGGAAGTGGCGTTCCAGTAAGCCGCTGTGGAGCTCGACGCGCTGTCCCTGATGACGGTGGCGATGGTCAACCTCGTCACCATCTCGCTGACGCTGCCGCTCATCATGGGCAGGAGCCTGACGCCCGCGGCCCGCTCGGCCCAGCGTGCGCTGCTGCTGCTCACGTTCGGCTGGTCGGCGCTGGTGGCGTCCGAGTACCTGGTGTCCTCCTACGTGCTGTCGGTGCTGTCCATGGCCGGCCTGTCCGCCGGCCTGGTCCTGCTGCACCGTGCGCTGACCGGCTGGCTGGGGCCGCGCCCCGGCGCCCTGGCCATCCAGGTGCTGGCCATCGCCATGCCGTTGGGCTATGCCTTCTCGTTCGCCCACTATCCGGTGCGCGTGGGCTGGTCCAATTTCCTGCTGGCGGCCATGCTGGTGCTGCTGGGGCGCGCCACGCTGGTGGCACACCGCAACGCCGGCCGCCATTGGCGGCTGCTCCTGCTGGGCTGCTTTGCCATCATGGCGGTGCTGACCGGCGCGCGCGGCGTGCTGGGCGCGTTCTTCACGTCGGCCTACCCGACCTTCCTGGCGCCCAACCCGGTCAACATCGCCGCCGCCGTGGCCGTCAACATGGCCGTGGTGCTGGGCACGGTGGCCCTGCTGGTGGCCTGGCGCGACGAGGCGGACGACCGGCTGCGCACCATGGCCAACACCGACAGCCTGACCGGCCTGCCGAACCGCCGCGGCTTCATGGAGCGCGCCGACGCGCTGTTCGCCAACGCGCAGCGCTACCACCAGCCGCTGGCCGTGCTGATGCTGGACCTGGACCATTTCAAGCAGATCAACGACAGCTATGGCCACGACCGCGGCGACGAGGCGCTGCGCCTGTTCGCCCGGCTGCTGCGCGAGACGCGGCGCACCGGCGACCTGGCCGGCCGGCTGGGCGGCGAGGAATTCTGCGTGGTGCTGCCGTCCAGCCAGCGCCACACGGCCAGCGGTTTCGACCAGCGCCTGCGCGCGCGGCTGCAGCAGCGCAGCGAGGAGGAGCTGGGTTTCGCGCTCTCCTACAGCGCCGGCGTCGCCGCCATGACCGATGGCGATGCCACGCTGGCCGGCCTGCTGGCGCGCGCCGATGCCGCGCTGTACGAGGCCAAGCACGGCGGCCGCGGCCAGATGCTCATGGGCGACAGCGGGGCTGGCCACACGGTGGTCTGAACCGCCAGGCCGCGCGCCTGCGGCCGGCAAGGCACTGGTAGCATCCGCCGATGTTCGAGCAGCTCTCCCCTTTCCTGATCCACTGGGCCATCACGGCCCTGTCGCTGTGGGTCGCCAGCCACATCTTCCGCGGCGTGACGTTCGACAGCACCGGCGCGCTGGTGGTGTCGGCACTGCTGCTGGGCTTTGCCAACGCCATCGTCAAGCCGCTCTTGATCGTGCTGACGCTGCCGCTCACGCTGCTGACCTTCGGCCTGTTCCTGCTGGTCATCAACGCGCTGGTGATCCTGCTCGTCGCCGCGCTGGTCAAGGGGTTCCGGATCTCGGGCTTCTGGACCGCCGTGTTCGCGAGCCTGTTCGTCTCGGTGCTGAGCCTGGTGATCGGCTCCTTCGTCGGCGGCAGCGATCCGGCCCAGCAGATCCAGATGCCGCACAACGGCAACTGGCTGTAGGCCAGCCGACGTTCAGCGCGCAGCCGCCACCGGCACGCTGCGCAACACCTCGGCCAGGCCGTCCTTCCACCACCGGGCCTGCCCGGTCGTGCCATGGCCGCTGGTCTGTGCGCTGGCCGGGATCAACAGGATGCGGCCGTTCTTCACGCGGCGCATGCCCTGTTCCAACAGGCCCAGCTCCGGCGGGTTGCGCTCGTCGTCGGCCGCGTTGATGGCCAGCACCGTGGCCTCGATGCGCTCCAGCTGGCCCGAGGCGTCGTAGTCGCGCGAGGCATTCCACTGGTACAGGTGGTCGTTGGCGTCGCCGATGGGGGGCGCGGCCAGTTGCCGGTCCACCAGCGCATCGGCCTGCGCGCGCGTGGGCGCATCGTGCTGCAGCTTCTGCGTGCCGCCGCTCGTCGCCATGCCGAAGTAGGCCAGCGCAAACCCCAGGCCCGGCGGTTGCTGGGTGTAGTTGCCGTTCGCCCAGGCCGGGTCGCGCTGGATCGATTCGACCAGCAGCCGCCGCATCATCCAGTTGCGCCCCGACATGGCCGCCGGCACCGACGCCATGGGCACCGCGATGTCCATGTAGCCCGGGTACTTCTGCGCCCACATCCACACCTGCATGCCGCCCATGGAGTTGCCCAGCACCATGCGCACGTGGGCCAGGCCCAGGTGCTCGCGCACCAGGCGGTACTGGGCCTGCACCATGTCGTCGTAGTTGTACTTGGGGAAGGCCATGCGCAGGCCGTCGGACGGCTTGCTGGACGCGCCGGCCCCGATGGCGTCGGGCAGGATGATGTAGTACCTGCGCGCGTCCAGCGGCTGGCCCGGGCCGAACAGCTCGCCGGCGAAGGCCGGCGTCAGCATGCGGTCGCCCGAGCCTGCCGTGCCGTGCAGCACCACCACCGGTTCACCCTTGGGGTCGCCCACCGTGGTGTAGCCGATGCGCAGCTGCGGCAGCACCTCGCCGGTGTGGAAGCGGAAGTCGCTCACCACCCACTCCTTCTTCTGCGGCGCGGGGAAATCCGCGGCCGAGGCCGCACCTGCAAGGCCCGTCAGGCCGATCGGCAACGCGAACGCCGCCGCGAGAAGAGGAATGCGCATGGGGTGTCTCCTGGTTGTTGGTTCAGGCCGCCAGGGACTTCATCTCCGCGTACAGATCGGACTTGCCCTCGAAGCCGATGCCCGGCAGCTCCGGCATCGTAATGTGGCCCGCCTCCACGCGCACGCCGTCCGGAAAGCCACCGTAGGGCTGGAACAGGTCGGGGTAGGACTCGTTGCCGCCCAGGCCCAGGCCCGCCGCGATGTTCAGCGACATCTGGTGCCCGCCGTGCGGGATGCAGCGGCGCCAGGACCAGCCGTAGCGCTTGAGCATCTCCAGCGTGCGCAGGTACTCCACGAGGCCGTAGCTCAGCGCGCAGTCGAACTGCAGCCAGTCGCGGTCCGAGCGCATGCCGCCATAGCGGACCAGGTTGCGCGCGTCCTGCATCGAGAACAGGTTCTCGCCGGTGGCCATGGGGCCGTCGTAGTGCTCGGCCAGGCGCGCCTGCAGCTCGTAGTCCAGCGGGTCGCCGGCCTCCTCGTACCAGAACAGCGGGTACTGGCGCAGCGCCTTGGCATAGGCGATGGCGGTCTCCAGGTCGAAGCGGCCGTTGGCGTCCACGGCCAGCTGGCAGCCGGGCGGCAACATCTTGAGCACAGCCTCGATGCGCGCGCAGTCGTCGGCCAGTGGCGCACCGCCGATCTTCATCTTGACCACCGTGTAGCCACGGTCCAGGTAGCCCTGCATCTCGGCCTTCAGGCCCTCCAGGCCCTTGCCCGGGTAGTAGTAGCCGCCGGCGGCGTAGACGAACACGCGCGGGTCGGCCTGCGTGCCGTTGCGCTCGGCCAGCAGGCGGAACAGCGGCTTGCCTTCGATCTTGGCGACGGCGTCCCAGACCGCCATGTCGATGGTGCCCATCGCCACCGAGCGCTCGCCATGGCCGCCCGGCTTCTCGTTCTTGAACATCGTGGCCCAGACCTTGTGCGCATCGATGTTGTCGCGCGCGTCGTCGCGCAGGCTGTCGGGCGCGGCCTCCAGGATGCGCGGCGCGAAACGCTCGCGGATCAGCCCGCCCTGGCCGTAGCGGCCATTGGAGTTGAAGCCGTAGCCGACCACCGGCTTGCCGTCGCGGATGACGTCGGTGACGACGGCCACGAGGCTCAGCGTCATCTTGGAAAAGTCGATGAAGGCGTTGGCGATCGGCGAGGCGATCGGGGCGGTGCGTTCGAGGATGTTGACGATGCGCATGGTGGGTTTCCTGTTGAGGTGGCGCGATCGTAGGCAGCCTCGAGCAATCTCTGAAGTGGTATTGTTTCTCCATAGAAATTCCGAATGGAGATGGCATGCATCCCTTCGACCCCACCTCGTTGCGCCTGTTCGTCGCCGTCTGCGAGGAACGCAACATCGCGCTGGCCGCGCAGCGCGAGGCCATCGTGCCCTCGGCCGTCAGCAAGCGCATCGCGCAGATGGAAGCCCAGGCCGGCACCCCGCTGCTGGCGCGCGGCCGGCGCGGCGTGGCCGTGACACCGGCGGGCGAGACGCTGTGGCGCTATGCG
The DNA here is from genome assembly GCF_001422445.1 of Pseudorhodoferax sp. Leaf274. Lineage (GTDB taxonomy): Bacteria > Pseudomonadota > Gammaproteobacteria > Burkholderiales > Burkholderiaceae_C > Pseudorhodoferax. Next base: position 207,471 of record NZ_LMNA01000003.1, on the reverse strand, counting down.
CGCGAGGCGCTGCAACTGCTCGACCGCATGCAGGCCGACCTCCTGGCCTATGCCGAAGGCGTGCAAGGCCAGGTGCGCGTGTTCGCCAGCATGTCGGCGCTGGCGCAGTTCCTGCCGGCGGACGTGGGCCGCTTCGCACGCGACTACGCGCAGGTGCGCGTGAGCATGGAGGAACGCGAGATCTGGGAGGTGGTGCGCGGCGTGGAGGAAGGCCGGGCCGACATCGGCGTGTGCTGGGACGCGGTGGACCTGGGCCGGCTGCAGCGCTTCGCCTACCGCGAGGACCGGCTCGCCGTGGTGCTGCCCGCGGGCCACGCGCTGGCTGGCCGCAAGAGCCTGCGCTTTGCCGACACGCTGGACCACGAGCATGTGGACATCCTGGGCCGCAGCATCATGAAGACCACCCAGCAGCGCCACGCGACCCTGGCCGGCAAGCCATTGCGCACGCGGCTGCAGGTGGCCACGGTGGACGCGGCCTGCCGCATCGTCGCGGCGCAGCTGGCGCTGGCCATCGTGCCGCGGGAAGAGGCGCGCCTGTTCGAGCAGCCGCTGGGCCTGGCCGTGGTGCCGCTGGCCGACGACTGGGCCCGGCGCCGCTTCGTGCTGGCAGTGCGCGACGCGAAGACGCTCGCACCGGCGGCGCGGCTGCTGCTGGACAGCCTGCGTGCCGGCGCCCAGGCGGATGCGCAGGTCAGGCCGGGCGGGGCGATTCCTGCGCCAACACCGAACCCGGCAGGCCCACCGCATCCATCGGCGCCAGCGGCTCGCGCTCGTCGCGCAGCTCGGCGCGCGTGAGGGGCAGGTACTGCGGGTAGTCGCGCGCGATCAGCGCGATCAGTCCCTCGCGCACCGCGCAGCGCAGGTCGAAGGCCTTGCCGGAATCGGCGGCGGTCACCAGCCAGCGCAGCTGCATGCTGCGCTCGCTGGCATCGACCACCTGCAACAGGCACAGGCGCTTGTCCCAATGCGGCGACGCCTCGCAGATGCGCTGCGCCTCTGCGCGCAGCGGCTCCAGCGGCATGCGGTAGTCCATCCACAGGAACACCGTGCCGATGATCTCGGCGCTGCGCCGCGTCCAGTTCTGGAACGGGTTCTCGATGAACCACTGCAGCGGGATGATGAGCCGGCGCTGGTCCCAGATCGCCAGCACCACGTAGGTGCCCGTGATCTCCTCCACACGGCCCCACTCGCCCTGCACGATCAGCACGTCGTCCAGCCGGATCGGCTGCGCCAGCGCGATCTGCAGCCCGGCGATCAGGTTGCCGAACACCGGCTTGGCCGCGATGCCGGCCACCAGGCCGATCACGCCGGCCGAGGCCAGCAGGCTGGCGCCGAACTGGCGCGCGCCCGGGATCGTCAGCAGCATCAACGCCAGCCCGGCCACGCCCACCATGACCATGACCGTGCGCGACAGCACCTTGGCCTGGGTGTGGATGCGGCGCGCGTTGAGGTTGTCGACCACGTTCAGCGGATGCTGGTCGATCACGCCCTGGGCCACGCCCGCCACCGCACGCAGCCCCATCCAGGTCAGGCAGGCCAGCAGCGCCAGGCTGTTGAGGTGGCGCACGCGGTCGATCCACGACAGGTCGTCGGGCGCGCCCTGCCACACGATCTGCAGCGCGACGAACAGCAGCCACCAGCGGGCGGGCACCCGGACGAAGCGCACCACCGAGGCCGCCACCGGCATGCCGCGCGTGACACGCGTGAGCACCAGCGCGCCGGCGCGGTGCACGAACAGGGACACGACCGCCGCCAACACCACCGCCACCGCCAGGCGCAGCAGCACGTGGTCGGCCCAGGCAGACCATCCGTTCAAAGCTTCCATGCGGGCATGCTAGCCCCGCAGCCAAAAGGCCCCGACCGGGGCGAGAAATTCAGGCGGGATCAGGCGGCGGTGCGGGGCCGCACCAGCGCGGCGGCGCGCTTGGCGTTCACACGGGCCTGCTCCACGTCGGCGTCGCGCGCCAGCAGCACGCCCATGCGGCGCTTCACGAAGCTCTCGGGCTTGCCGAACAGGCGGATCTCGGTGCCCGGCACGCGCAGCGCTTCGTCCACGCCGTCGAAGACGATGCCCTGGGCGTCCACGCCGCCGTAGACCACGGCGCTGGCGCCCGGTGTCTTGAGCGCGGTGTCCACCGGCAGGCCCAGGATGGCGCGCGCGTGCAGCTCGAACTCGTTCTGCCACTGCGTGACCATGGTCACCATGCCGGTGTCGTGCGGGCGCGGGCTCACCTCGCTGAACCACACCTGCTCGCCCTTGACGAACAGCTCCACGCCGAACAGGCCCAGGCCTGCGGGCTGGCCGTCCAGGCCACGGCCCAGGTCGTCGGTGACGGCCTTGGCGATGGCCTGCGCCTTCTCCAGCGCGGCCGGGTGCATGGGGTGCGGCTGCCAGCTCTCCACGTAGTCGCCGCTGACCTGCACATGGCCGATGGCGTCGCAGAAGTGCGTCTGCACGCTGCCGTCGGCGGCCCGGGCGCGCACGGTCAGCAGGGTGATCTCGTAGTCGAAGTCGATGAAGCCCTCGACGATGACGCGGCCGTGGCTCACGCGGCCGCCAGCCATGGCGACCTCCCAGGCCTTGCGCACATCGGCCGGGCCGTCGATCTTGCTCTGGCCCTTGCCCGAACTGCTCATGACCGGCTTGACGACGCAGGGGTAGCCCACCCCCGGCTTCCCGTTCTCGCCGTCGATGGCGGCCTGCAGTTCCTCGAAGGAATCGCAGAACTTGTAGGGGCTGGTCGCCAGGCCCAGCGTCTCGGCCGCCAGGCGGCGGATGCCTTCGCGGTCCATGGTCAACCGCGCGGCGCGGGCCGTGGGCACCACGCGCACGGTGCCCGCCGCTTCGAGTTCCGCCAGCGCGGGCGTGGCGATGGCCTCGATCTCGGGCACGACCCAGTCGGGCTTCTCTTGCTCGATCAGCGCCTTGAGCTGCGCCGGATCGCTCATGGCGATGGTGTGGGCGCGGTGCGCGACCTGCTGGCCGGGCGCGTTGTCGTAGCGGTCCACCGCGATGGTCTCCACGCCCAGGCGCTGCAGCGCGATCAGCACCTCCTTGCCGAGTTCGCCGGAGCCCAGCAGCATGACGCGCGTGGCGTGGGGAGACAGGGGGGTGCCGAAGGTGGTCATGGTGGTGGCTGCAGGGTCGAGACGGAGCCCGCGATTATCAATCCAGCTTGGCGCCGGAGGCCTTCACCGCAGCCGCCCAGCGCGGCATCTCGGCGGCCAGGAACTTCGCGAAATCCGCGCTGCCCAGGAAGGCCGGATCGGCGCCCTGCGCCACCATGCGGTTGCGGACCTCGGGGTTGTTCAGCACCTGACCGAAGGCGTCGCTGAGCCGGGCGGTGATGTCGGCCGGCAGCCCGGCCGGCGCCAGGAAGCCGTAGAAGCCCACCACCTCGAAGCCCTTGAAGCCGGACTCGATGACGGTCGGCACATCCGGCAGCGCCGGGTTGCGCTCGCGGCTGGTCACGGCCAGCGCGCGCACCTTGCCCTGCTTGGCGTACGCCGCGGCCTGCGGGATGGACTCGGCCATGAACTGCACCTGGCCGGCCATGAGGTCGGTGAAGGCCGGCGCGCTGCCGCGGTAGGGGATGTGGACCATGAACAGCCCGGCCGCGTTCTTGAACATCTCGGGCACCAGGTGGCTGATGCCGCCGTTGCCGGCCGAGCCGTAGTTCACCTGGCCGGGCTTGGCCTTGGCGTAGTCGGCGAAGTCCTTGAGTGTCTTGACGGGCAGCTGGGGCGTGACCAGCAGCGCCAACGGCTGCATGGCCGTGCGCGCGATCGGCGTGAAGTCCTTCAGCGTGGCATAGGGCAGGCGGCTGTACAGCGCGGGGTTGATCACCATCACGCCGGTGTTGGCCAGCATCAGCGTGTAGCCGTCGGCCGGCGCCTTCATGACGTCCTGCGCGCCCACGGTGCCGCCGGCGCCGGACTTGTAGTCGACCACGATGGGCTGCCCCAGCACGGCCTGCAGTTTGTCGGCCAACAGGCGCGCGTGCTGGTCGAGCGGGCCGCCGGCCGGGAAACCGACGACGAGGCGGATGGGCTTTTCGGGGAAGGCGGCATGGGCCATCGGGGCCAGCGCCAGCAGCGCGCAGGCGGCCCATCGCCGCAGGTTCTTGTGCATGTTGTCTCCTTATATCTTTCAGATCATTCAAATGCTGAACTGGTTGACTCACCGCCGCGCAGCCTGTGTCTCCTGCGAGCCCGAGCTCGAACACAAGCCAAGGGCGCACGGTGGTGGTCTCTTTGTTCTGCCGCATCCCGAATGGTTGACCGAACACATTTCGTATTCATAAGGCTGGGAGCCACAGGACTTGTATGAGTGAACCCGTTTACGTAGGTATCGACGTGGCCAAGAGCACCTTCGAGGTGGCCGCCACTGGTGAGGCACAAACCTTGAGCCTTGGCAACGATGAAGCCGGTCATGCCGAGCTGTGCCAGCTGCTGGTGCCRCTGGCGCCGCGTCTGGTGCTGCTGGAGGCCACKGGCGGCTACGAGCAAGACCTGGCGCTTGCCTTGTCCGCGGCAGGCTTGCGCGTGTCGGTGATCAATCCMCGYCAGGCGCGCGACTTCGCGCGCTGCATGGGCAAGYTKGCCAAGACCGATCGCATCGATGCGCAGGCRCTGCGCGGCTTCGCCGCCTTGCTGGACGCCCAGGGGCATGAGCCGCGCGCGCTGGCCGAYGAGCAGCAGCGCGAGCTGACGGCCCTGGTGGTGCGTCGCCGTCAGCTCGTGGCGATGCTGGTGGCCGAGCGCCARCGYCTGAGCCTTGCCCACCCGAAGGCCAAGCCCAGCATCCTGCGCATCATGGACGCCATTGCCGAGCAACTGAACGACGTGGACGGGCAGCTCAAGGAGCATGTCCTGGCCCACCACGCCGATCTGGCNCCAAGCCCAGCATCCTGCGCATCATGGACGCCATTGCCGAGCAACTGAACGACGTGGACGGGCAGCTCAAGGAGCATGTCCTGGCCCACCACGCCGATCTGGCCGCTTTGCTGACCTCGGTCAAAGGCGTAGGCCCCACCACCGCCAGCACGCTGCTGGCGCAGTTGCCCGAGTTGGGCAAGCTCAATCGCAAGCAGATCACCTCTCTGGCGGGGTTGGCGCCCATCAACCGGGACTCGGGCACCTTGCGCGGGCAACGCCACATCTTCGGCGGGCGCGCCGACGTGCGCCGTGTGCTGTACGTGGCCGCCCTGGTCGGCACGCGATTCAATCCCGTGCTCAAGGCCTTCTATGCCAAGCTGATTGCGGCAGGCAAGGCCAAGAAGGTCGCATTGGTCGCCTGCATGCACAAGCTGCTGATCATCTTGAACGCCATCGCCCGCACCAAGTCGCCTTGGCGCAACGACCTCGCTGAAGCGGTTTGACTTAGTCATTCAAGATGGTTGCTTGTCGAGGTGCGGGGGCAGCCATCATAGGACCGCCATCCGGCGGCTCACACGCGTGGCGTTGCCAGCCAGCGCTCCACCAGGCGCACGAAGAAGGTCGCGCCCATGGGCAGCAGTGCGTCGTTGAAGTCGTAGCTCGGGTTGTGCACCAGGCAGGGCCCGTCGCCATGGCCCGGCAGGCGGTGCTCGCCATCGCCGTTGCCGATGAAGGCGTAGCAGCCCGGCACCTGCTCCAGCATGAACGAGAAGTCCTCGGCCGCCATGATGGGCACCTGGGTGACGACCTGGGCCGCACCGAACACGCCCTCGGCCACGCCGCGGGCGAACGCGCTCTCGGCCGCATGGTTCACGGTGGACGGGTAGTTGCGCTTGAATTCGAACGCCACCTGGGCGCCGAACACCGCGCCGGTGTGCTCGGCCACCTCGCGCATGCGGCGCTCGATGAGGTCCAGCGTCTCGGCCGTGTAGGCGCGCACCGAGCCCTGCATCACGCACTGGTCGGGGATCACATTGGCCACCTCGCCGGCGTGGACCATCGTCACGGAGATCACGGCCGTCTCCAGCGGCTTCTTGTTGCGGCTGATGATGGTCTGGAAGGCCTGCATCATCGCGCCGGCCACGGGGATCGGGTCGATCGCCAGGTGCGGCATGGCCGCGTGGCCGCCCTTGCCGCGGATGGTGACCTTGAACTCGTTGTTCGAGGCCAGCACCGGGCCCGGCGAGATGGCGAACTGGCCGACCGGGATGCCCGGCATGTTGTGCAGGCCGAACACGGCCTCGCACGGAAACTTCTTGAACAGGCCTTCGCGCAGCATCTCGCGCGCGCCGCCGCCATGCTCCTCGGCCGGCTGGAAGATCAGGTGCACGGTGCCGTCGAAGCCGCCCGCGTCGCGCAGCCGCGCGAGCTGCTGCGCCGCGCCCAGCAGCATGGTGGTGTGGCCGTCGTGGCCGCAGGCGTGCATCTTGCCGGCGTGGCGGCTGGCATGGGCAAAGCGGTTGTGCTCGGCCATGGGCAACGCGTCCATGTCGGCGCGCAGGCCGATGGTGCGCGGCGAGCTGCCGCAGCGCACGGTGCCGACCACGCCGGTCCTGGCGAGGCCGCGGTGCACAGGGATGTTCCAGCCGGCCAGCAGCGCGGCCACGAGGTCGGCCGTGCGCGTCTCTTCGAAGGCAAGCTCGGGGTGGGCGTGGATGTCGCGGCGCACGGCCTGCAGGGCGCCGTGCTCGGCGACGATGGTGTCGATCAATTGCATGGGTGGAAGGCCTCGGGAGGGCCTGGGAGATGGGTGGCCGCGCACCAGGGCGCCGGGCGTCGCGCGCAGTCTGCCACAGCCCCAGGCCGCTATGCTCCGCCCCCTATGCACGCCAAGGTGCTCCGTTACTTCGCCGCCGTCGTGCGCGCCGGCTCCATCCGCAAGGCGGCCGAGCAGCTGCACGTGGTGCCCACGGCCGTCAACCGGCAGATCCTGCTGCTGGAGGATGAGCTGGGCGCCCCGCTGTTCGAGCGCGTGCGCGGCACGCTCAAGCTCACACCCGTGGGCGAGATCGTGCTGGAGCACGCGCGCGCCACGCTGCACGCCTTCGACGAGGTGCGCGAACGCATCGCGGCCGTGCAGGGCCTGCAGCAGGGCGAGGTCACGCTGGCCACCACGGCCGGCCTGGCCAGCGCCTTCCTGCCCGCCCTGGTGCAGCGCGTGCGTGCCGAGCATCCGGGCCTGCGGCTGCAGCTGCTCGATGCCCCGGTCAGCGAGGTGCTGCGCAGCGTGCAGGCCGGCGACGCCGACCTGGGCCTGGCCTACGACGTGCCCGACAGCGCGGGCCTGCGCGTGCTGTCCGAGAGCGACTGGCCGATCGGCGCCGTGCTGCCGCCCGGCCATGCGCTGGCGCGCCAGCCCAGCGTGGCGCTGGCGGACTGCCTGGGCCATCCGCTGATCCTGCCCGCGCCGGCGCTGTCGCTGCGTGCGCTGCTGGACGGCGCCTTCGCGCTCGGCGCGGTGCGCGTGGCACCCGTGGTGGAAAGCACCTCCACCGCCTTGGTGCGCGCGCTGGTGCAGCGCGGCGTGGGCATCGCGCTGCTGAACCGGCTGGATGTGGAGGAAGACTGCCGCAGCGGCGCGCTGGCCTTCGTGCCGCTGCGCGACGCCCAGCCGCGCCCACAGACGCTGCGCTTGGTCTGCCGCGCCGGCGCCGACGCCAACCCGACCACGGCCTTGCTGGCCCGGCACCTGGTCGAAGGGCTGGCGCAGCTGCAGGCCTGAGCAGCCGTGCAGTTTTTCTGCACGCAGCGCGCAGAATTCTGCGCTCGCCTGGCACGCCCGCGCTTCCTAGACTGCGGCACCCCACTCCACTGTGTCCGAACGAGGTGCCCCATGTCCGCCGATGCCGTCGACCAGAAGATTCCCCTGCCCCGCTGCGCCACACTCGGCGTGCAGCATGTGCTCGTGATGTACGCCGGCACGGTGGCCGTGCCGCTCATCGTCGGCGGCGCGCTGGGCCTGTCCAAGGCCGACATCGCCTTCCTGATCAACGCCGACCTGCTGGCCGCCGGCATCGCCACGCTGGTCCAGGCGCTGGGCTGGTGGCGCTTCGGCATCCGCATGCCGGTGATGATGGGCGTGACCTTCGCGGCGGTGGGCCCGATGATCGCGATCGGCACCGACCCCGCGCTCGGCCTGCCGGCCATCTACGGCGCCACCATCGTCGCCGGCCTGTTCGGCATCCTCGTCGCGCCGCTCATGGGGCGGCTGCTGGGCGTGTTCCCGCCGCTGGTCACGGGCACCGTCATCACGCTGATCGGCATTTCGTTGATGGGCGTGGCCATCCATTGGGCCGCGGGCGGCCAGCCGCATCGCACCGAGATGGTGAACGGCGTGGTGCATTCCATCGCCAACCCGGAGTACGGCGACCCGGCCAAGCTGGCCATCGCTGCGCTGGTGCTGCTCGTCGTCATCGCGATCAGCCGCTTCGGCCGCGGGCTGGTGGCCAACCTGGCGGTGCTGCTGGGCGTGGCCGTGGGGGCGGCCGTGGCGCTGGCCACGGGGCGCATGGGCTTCGAGGGCCTGGAGCAGGCGCCCTGGCTGGCGCTGACCACGCCCTTCCACTTCGGCCTGCCGCGGCTGGAGATGTCGGCCATCGTCGCGATGTGCATCGTGATGGTGATCACGCTGGTGGAGTCCACCGGCATGTTCCTGGCGCTGGGCGCCATCACCGGCCGGCGCGTGACGCCGGACCTGCTCACGCGCGGCCTGCGCGCCGACGGCCTGGGCACGGTGATCGGCGGCGTGTTCAACACCTTCCCGTACACCAGCTTCAGCCAGAACGTGGGCCTGGTCACCGTGACCGGCGTGCGCTCGCGCCATGTGGCAGCGGCCGGCGGCGTGGTGCTGATCGCACTGGCGCTGCTGCCCAAGGTGGCGCACCTGGTGGCCAGCGTGCCGCCCTTCGTGCTGGGCGGCGCGGGCATCGTGATGTTCGGCATGGTGGCGGCCACCGGCGTGCGCATCCTGGGCAGCGTGGACTACGGCGCCAACCGCCATGCGCTGTATGTGATCGCGATCTCCATCGGCATGGGCCTGATCCCCACGCTGTCGCCCACCTTCTTCCAGCACCTGCCGGCATGGACCCACGCCGTCACGCACAGCGGGATCGTGCTCGGCACGGTGGTTGCTGTGCTGCTGAACCTGTTCTACCACGGTGCACTGACGCTGGAGCGCTCGCTGGCGCAGGCGGCGGCCACCGCCCACTCCGCGGAATGACCATGCCCACTGACACACCCTTCCTGATCCTGCGCCATGCCGATGTGCTGGTGACCATGGACGACCAGCGCCGCGAGATCCGGGACGGCGCCGTCGTGGTGCAAGGCCCGGCGATCGCCTGGGTGGGTGCCAGCGACGCGCTGCCCGCGGCCTATGACGAGGCGCTCGCGGACGGCCGGGCGCAGGCGATCGACCTGCACGGCCATGTGCTGATGCCGGGCCTCGTCAACACCCACCACCACATGTACCAGAGCCTGACGCGCGCGGTGCCCGAGGCGCAGGACGCCGAACTGTTCGGCTGGCTCGGCAGCCTGTACCCACTGTGGGCCAGGCTGACGCCGGAGATGGTGCGCGTGTCCACCCGCACCGCGATGGCCGAGCTGCTGCTGTCGGGCTGCACCACCACCAGCGACCACCTGTACCTGTACCCCAACGGCTGCCGGCTCGACGACGCGATCGAGGCGGCCGCAGACATGGGCATGCGCTTCCACGCCGCGCGCGGCAGCATGAGCGTGGGGCAGAGCAGCGGCGGCCTGCCGCCGGACGCGGTGGTCGAGCGCGAGGACGCGATCCTGGCCGACAGCCAGCGCCTGATCGAGCGCTGGAACGACCCGGCGCGCCACGCCATGCTGCGCATCGTGCTGGCGCCCTGCTCGCCGTTCTCGGTCTCGCGCGACCTCATGCGCGCCTCGGCCGAACTGGCGCGCGCCACCGGCGTCTCGCTGCACACGCACCTGGCCGAGAACGACAACGACATCGCCTACTCGCGCGAGAAGTTCGGCATGACGCCCGCCGAGTACGCCGAAGACCTGGGCTGGGTCGGCCGCGACGTCTGGCATGCGCACTGCGTGAAGCTGGACGAGGCCGGCATCCGGCTGTTCGGCCGCACCGGCACCGGCGTGGCGCACTGCCCGTGCAGCAACATGCGGCTGGGCTCGGGCATCGCGCCCGTGGGCGCGATGCGGCGCGCCGGCGTGCCGGTGGGCCTGGGCGTGGACGGCAGCGCCAGCAACGATGGCGCCCACCTGCTCGGCGAGGCGCGCCAGGCGCTGCTGCTGGCGCGCGTGGGCTTCGGGCCGGCGGCCATGACCGCGCGCGAGGCGCTGGAGATCGCCACGCGCGGCGGCGCCCAGGTGCTGGGCCGCGATGACATCGGCGCGCTGGCGCCCGGCATGTCGGCCGACCTCGTGGCCTTCGACCTGCGCGGCGTGGGCCATGCCGGCGCCGGCCACGATCCGGTGGCGGCGCTGGTGTTCTGCCAGCCGGCCAACGCCGCGCTGTCGGTCATCGACGGCCGCGTGCGCGTGCGCGAGGGCCGCCTGGTGGACACCGAGCTGGCCCCGCTGCTCGAGCGGCACCGCCAGCTGGCACGCCAGCTGGTCGAAGCCGCGCGGCATCCGCACACCGCATAGCGCGCGCGGCTATGCTGCGGGGCTTCGCAGCAGGAGACCCCCATGAGCATCCGTGTCGGCATCGGCGGCTGGACCTTCGAGCCCTGGCGCAACAACTTCTTCCCGGCCGGCCTGCCGCACAGCCAGGAGCTGCACTTCGCGAGCCGCGCCGTCACGGCCATCGAGGTCAACGGCACCTACTACAGCACGCAATCGCCCAAGAGCTTCGCGCGCTGGCGCGACGAGACGCCCGATGGCTTCGTGTTCTCGCTCAAGGCCAACCGCTTCGCCACCAACCGGCGCGTGCTGGCCGATGCGGGCGATTCCATCCGCAAGTTCGTCGAGAGCGGGCTGTCGGAACTCGGGCCCAAGCTCGGCCCCATCGTCTGGCAGTTCGCGCCGACCAAGCCATTCGATGCGCCGGACTTCGAGGCCTTCCTGGCCCTGCTGCCCAAGTCGGTCGACGGGCTCGCGCTGCGCCACGTGCTGGACGTGCGGCACGCCAGCTTCATGGTGCCCGCCTACCTGGCCCTGGCCCGGCGCCACGGCTGCGCGACGGTGTTCGCAGACTCCGACAAGCACCCCAGCTTCGCCGACGTGACGGGCGACTTCGTCTACGCGCGGCTCATGCAGAGCCAGGCCGACTGCGCGACCGGCTACGACGCCGGGCGGCTGGACCGCTGGGCCGATGCCGCGCGCGACTGGGCCCGCGGCGCCACGCCGCCCGGTGCGCCGCTGGTGGAGCCGGCGCCGCAGGGCGGCGCGCCGCGCGAGGTCTTCGTGTTCTTCATCAACGGCGCCAAGGAGCGCGCGCCCGCGGCGGCCCAGGCGCTGATCGCCCGGCTCTGAGCGCGCCCGCATGCCGCCTGCACGCAAGCGTTCCGCCACCATCCGCGACGTGGCCCGGGCCGCCGAGGTCTCGACCGCCACCGTCTCCAAGTTCGTCAACGGCAGCCAGCGCTTCTCGGCCGACGTGGAGGCGCGCGTCACCCGGGCCGTGCAGGAGCTGGGCTGGTCGCTCAACCCGATGGCGCGCGGCATCACCACGGGCCAGAGCGGCAACATCGGCATCGTCATCCTGGACATCCGCAACCCGCACTTCACGAGCATGGTGAAAGGCGCGGCGCGCGGCGCGGCGGCCGCCGGGCTGAACCTGATCGTGGCCGACGCCGCCGAAAGCAAGGCGCCCGAGCTCGCGGTGCTGCGCGCGCTGGCCCGCCGTGTCGACGGCCTGATCGTCAGCGCACGGCTGCCCCAGCCCGTGCTGCAGGCGCTGTTCGACACCGGCACGCCGGTGGTGTTCTACGGCGGCCCGCCGCCCGACCCGGCCTACCACAGCGTGTGCTGCGACAACTACCTGGCCGGCCGCATGCTGGGCCGGCACCTGCGCGACCGCGGCCTGCGCAAGATCAGCTACATCGGCTTTCCGACGGCGCGCTGGAGCGCCGAACGCTGGCGCGGCGTGCAGGACGCCTTCGAGGGCGAGCAAGCCCGGTTCCAGCACTACGAGGCCACGGCGCCGGTCGCCGAGGAGGGCGAGCGGCTGGCCTCGGTGGTGCTGCTGTCGGGCGACATGCCGGACGCGATCGTCACCTTCAACGACCTGCTGGCGCTGGGCCTGCTCGCCGAGGCGCGGGCGCTGGGCGTGCACGTGCCCGAGCAGGTGGCGGTGGCCGGCTTCGACAACATCACCTACGGCCGCCTGGGCAGCCCTTCGCTGACCAGCGTGGACATGATGAGCGAGGCCGTCGGCGAGATGGCGATGCAGCGCCTGGCCGAAGTCATCGCCGGCGCCCAGACCCGCCACGAGGATGTGCTGACCTGCCGGCTCATGGTGCGCGAGTCCACCACACGTCAGACCCCCGGGTAATCCCCGGGTTCGGTCCGCTTGACCCTGCAAATGTTATCGATCACCATCGCCGCTGAAGTTAACCGGTTAACTATCTCGCGCGCTGGACCGGTATCGAGAGCCATGCCACCAAAAATTCTCCACAGCGCGCGATGCTGATCTCATAAGTTAACCGGTTGACTACCAACCCTCGAAGCGCACGATGACCCGCCTGTTGCCCCCGCCCGACCGCCAGCGCGCCACCACGGTGCTGGACGTGGCCCGCCTGGCGGGCGTGTCGGCCATGACCGTCTCGCGCACGCTCAACCAGCCGCAGCGGGTGCCGCCCGCCACGCGCCAGCGCGTGCAGGCGGCCGTGCAGGCCACGCAGTACGTGCCCAACCTGCTGGCCTGTGGGCTGCGGTCGCGCCGCAGCCGGCTGGTGGCGGCCATCGTCCCCGCGCTGGGCAGCCCGGTCTTCAGCGACACGGTGCAGGCGCTCACCGCCACGCTGGCCGAGGCCGGCTACCACCTGATGCTGGGCCAGAGCGGCTACGGGCCGGCCGGCGAGGACGCGCTGCTGCAGGCCGTGATCCGCCGCCGGCCCGACGGCATCGTGCTGGTGGGCGTGGACCACTCGCGCCAGGCCCGCGACACGCTAGCCGGCTGCGGCGTGCCGGTGGTCGAGACCTGGGACCTGACCCCCGCGCCCATCGACATGCTGGTCGGCTTCTCGCATGCAGACGTGGGCGCGGCGGTCTGCCGTTTCCTGGCCGGCCAGGGGCGCCGCCGGCTGGCGGTGGTCAGCGGCGCCGACGCGCGCGCCGCCCGCCGCACGCAGGCGTTCCAGGCCACCGCGCACGCACTGGGCCTGCCCACGCCGGCCGTGGTCGAGGCCGAGGCGCCGACCACGCTGGGCCACGGCCGGCAGGCACTGCGCGCGCTGCTGGCGCTGCCCGCGGGCGTGGACGGCATCTTCTGCAGCTCCGACATGCTGGCGCTCGGCGTGCTGACCGAGGCCGCGCACCAGGGCATCGCCGTGCCCGGCCGCATCGGCGTGGTCGGCTTCGGCGACCAGCCCTTCGCCGCCGATGCGGAGCCGGCCCTGACCACCGTGCGCGTGGACGGCGCGCGCATCGGGCACGAGGCGGCGCTGCGCGTGATCGGGCGCATCGCCGGTGCGCCCGCGGCGGAACTGCCCGCGCTCGACGTGGGCTTCTCGATCTTCACGCGGCGCTCGGCCTGAGGCCGGCCGCGCCGCCATCGCACTTTTTCAACAACGGAGACCCTGATGAAACATGCCATCCAACGCCTGCGCGCCATCCCGCTGGCCACCAAACTGGCCGTGTGCGGCACGGCCGGGCTGATCGTGCTGGCCGGCTGCGGCGGCGGCGACGACGACGAGCCGGTGCAGCCGGTCATCGGCGCGCGCGCCAAGGCGGTGATCACCGCGGACGGCAAGCAGTTCAAGGATTCCAATGCCAACGGCAGGCTGGACCCGTACGAGGACTGGCGGCTGCCCGTGGAGCGGCGCATCGACGACCTCGTGGCGCAGATGACGCTGGAGGAGAAAGCCGGCCTCATGCTCATCAACACCTTGAACGCGGGCACCGGCGGCGCCCTGCCGGCCGCGGCCGCCAACATGGTGCAGACGCAGAAGATGAGCCGCTTCGTCTTCCGCAGCGTGGTGCAGATCCCGGCGAGCGGATCGCAGGTCACGCCCGAGCAGGCGGCGATGTCGCTCAACGCGGTGCAGGAGATGAGCGAGGCCACGCGCCTGGGCATTCCCGCGGTGTTCAAGTCCAACGCGCGCAACCACTACGAGAAGGATCCGCGCGTCGGCATCAACGAAGCCTCGGGCGCGTTCACGGAATTTCCCAAGGAAGCCGGCATCGCCGCCGCATCGCTCGGCGCAGGCGACATGTCGATCGTCCGGGACTTCGCCACCGTCATGGGCGACGAGTGGAAGTCCATCGGCCTGCGCGGCATGTACGGCTACATGGCCGACCTGTCGACCGAGCCGCGCTGGTACCGCGTGCACGAGACCTTCACCGAGGACGCGGACCTGAACGCCAACATCATGCGCACGCTGGTGCAGACGCTGCAGGGCAGCAAGGTCAAGGACGGCACCTCGGTCACCCCCAGCTCGGCCGTGGCGCTCACGCTCAAGCACTTCCCGGGCGGCGGCCCGCAGGAGATGGGCCTGGACCCGCACTACGCCCACGGCAAGAACCAGGTCTATCCGGCCGGCAACTTCGGCTACCACCTCAAGCCCTTCATGGCGGCGATCGAGGCCGGCGTCTCCGCCGTGATGCCCTACTACGGCGTGCCGATCAACGTGACCTACGAGGGCGTGACCTACGAGCAGACCGGCATGGCGTTCTCCAAGCAGATCGTCACCGACCTGCTGCGCGGCAAGCTCGGCTTCAAGGGCTACGTGAACTCCGACACCGGCATCATCAACGACCGCGCCTGGGGCCTGGAGAAGGCCTCCGTGCCCCAGCGCGTGGCCGCCGCGATCAACGGCGGCACCGAGACGCTGTCGGGCTTCAGCGAAAACAAGACCATCACCGACCTCGTGGCCGCCGGCCTCGTGAGCGAGGCCCGCGTGACGGAGGCCGCCCGCCGCCTGCTCAAGGAGCAGTTCCAGCTCGGCCTGTTCGAGAACCCGTACGTGGACCCCACGCTGGCCAACGCCATCATCGGCAAGGACGCGAACCGCGCCACCGGCATGGACATCCAGCGCAAGTCGGTCGTTCTGCTGCAGAACCAGGCGCAGGCCGACGGCAGCAAGACGCTGCCCCTGAAGGCCGGCGCCAAGGTCTACACCATGGGCCTGGCCAAGACCGACACCGACAAGTACGGCTATGCCGTGACCGATGGCGAAGCGCTGGTGGGCGGCGTGCGCCCGAGCGCCGCCGGCCACGACTACGCCGTGATCCGCGTGGAGGTGAGCAACAACAAGCTGGTGCCCGGCACCAACACGCGCGCCACCAGCACCTACAGGAGCGACGACGCGGCCACGGGCGGCCGCATCAATCCCGCCACCGGCCGCGCCTGGGGCTTCGACGACCGCTGCGTGAACAAGGCCGCGTACTCGGTCGAGGACGCCGCCAAGTCCTGCCTGGACAACGGCCTGACCTTCGGCGGCTCGTTCCCGTGGGAGAACGGCAAGATGTCGTTCACCGAAATGGCCGCCGCCGCGTCCTGGCAGATCTCGCCTTCGCTGGACCAGATCCAGGCGGTCATGAACGAGGTGGGTGCCAGGAAGACGGTGCTGGCCATCTACTTCCGCCAGCCCTACGTGCTGGACGACGCCAGCGGGCTGAAGGGCGCGGGTGCCATCGTGGCCGGCTTCGGCATCAGCAACACCGCGCTGCTGGACGTGCTGGGCGGCAAGGTGCTGGCCACGGGTGCCGCCGTCAAGCCGCAGGGCAAGCTGCCCTTCGCGTTGGCGAACAACGTGCAGGCCATCGTCGACAACCAGCCCGATGCGCCGGGCTATCCGCAGAAGGACACGCTGTTCCCCTACGGTTTCGGCCTGACCTACTGAAGCACCGGGACGCCTCCCCTGGCGCGCCGGCCACGGCGCGCCAGGGGCCGCACGCGCGGGCGCAGCACCGCGCGGCGCCACCACGCCACACCTTCTGCACCCTCCGAGAACACGAGAGGAGACTCCCATGAACCACCATGCGTTGAACCCCATTGCCAAGGCCATCCTGGTCGCATCCCTGACCGCCGCACTCGCGGTCGGGTGCGGCGGCGGAGACGATCCGTCCGCGCCGGCCGTCACCGTCGACCAGGTCCGCACCGTGACCGAACTGGCCAGGAACTGGCGTTTCGTGCTCGACGACAGCCTGTCCGACGAGCAGGCCCTGGGCGCCAACACGTCCAACTGGTCGTCCGTCAACCTGCCGCACACGTGGAACGCGGGCGATGCGGCCACGACGGCCCAGTCCACCCCCTCCACGCCGGAATACCAGCGCGGCGTGGGCTGGTACCAGCTGGAATTCGACGGCGGCACGCAGTCCGGCGGCACCAGGTGGCTGCAGTTCGACGCGGCCAGCATCACCGCGGACGTCTGGCTCAACGGTGTCAAGCTGGGCCAGCACCGCGGCGCATTCACGGCCTTCCGCTTCGATGTCACCGACCAGCTGAAAGCCGGGCGCAACGTGCTCGTCGTCAAGACCGACAACCGGCGCGCCGCGCGCGACGGCGAGGCCAATGCCATCGCTCCGCTGAGCGGGGACTTCAACATGTCCGGCGGCCTGTACCGCGGCGTCTCGCTGGTCTCGACGCCGAACAAGGCCCACATCGCGCTGGGCGACCTGGGCGGGCCTGGGATCTACGCCAGGACTGCCTCCGTCTCCGGCACCAGCGCGGTGGTGAACGTGGCCACCAAGCTGGAGAACGCCCTCGCGGCGGCGGGCAACTACACGGTGACGGCGTCGCTGCTCGACGCCGAAGGCAAGACGGTCAAGCAATCGGTCTCCAGCACCGTCTCGCTGCGGCCCGGCGAGAAGGCCACGGTCAGCCAGGATCTCAACGTCGCCGGTGTGCGCCTGTGGCAGGGCCTGGCGGATCCCTACCTGCACAAGCTGGTCGTCGAACTGAAGGACGGCGCGGGCACCGCCATCGACAAGGTGGTGCGCGACTTCGGCGTGCGCGAGATGCGCTTCGACCCGAACACCGGCTTCTTCCTGAACGGCCGCAGCGTGCCGCTGCACGGCGTGAACATGCACCAGGACATGCTGGGCAAGGCCTGGGCCGTGTCGCACGAGGACATCGACCGCTCGTTCGAGCTCATCAAGGAGGTGGGCGCCAACACGCTGCGCATGGCCCACTACCCGCACTCCGACTACGCGGTGGCGCAAGCCGACAAGCTCGGCCTGGTGGTCATGGCCGAGCTGCCGCTGGTCAACTCCACGGCGCTCGGCGGGCGCACGGTCGACCCCGAGTCCACCGGCTTCGCGGAGAACGCCCGCGAGCAGCTGCGCGAACTCATCCGGCAGAAGTTCAACAACGCGTCCGTCGGCATCTGGTCGGTGGGCAACGAGGTGCAGGGCGGCGATGACACGCAGAACAACGTCCGGCCCATGTTCAAGAGCCTGCACGACGTGGCCAAGGCCGAGGACCCCTCGCGCATCACCACGCTGGCCAACCAGATCAACCGCAGCGGCGACGTGATCCGCCCGGACGCCATCACGCTGACCGGGGTGACGGACAGCTTCAGCGTCAACCGCTACTTCCAGTGGTACTACGGCCAGTCGGAGACGCAGCTGGGCGAGAACCTCGACCAGATCCACGCCAGCAGCCCCACGCAGCCGATCGGCGTGACCGAGTACGGCGCCGGCAGCGGCCTGACGCACCACACCGACAACGTGCGCGCCGGCCGCGTGTGCTCCAGCGACACCAGCGGCTCCACGCGCATCTGCTACCAGCCCGAGGGTTATGCCAACTACGTGCACGAGAAGGCGTACGAGCAGATGGTGCAGCGCCCCTACCTGATGGGCACCTGGATCTGGAACATGTTCGACTTCGGCTCCGGCAACCGGCACGAGGGCGACATCGGCCAGACCAACACCAAGGGCATCGTGACCTTCGGCCGCGACGTGAAGAAGGACGTCTTCTTCTTCTACAAGGCCAACTGGTCGCAGGCGCCGGTCACCTACATCGCCGAGCGCCGCCACACGGACCGCGTCTACAAGACGGCGCAGGTCAAGGTGTACAGCAACGCGGCCTCGGTCGCGCTGCGCGTCAACGGCGTCGAAGTGGCCCGCAAGGCCGCCGCGGAATGCCCGGTCAAGGTCTGCAACTTCGGCGAGGTCGCGCTCGCGGCGGGCGCCAACACCATCACGGCGGTCGGCACGCACGGCAGCGAGACGGTGACGGACTTCGTCAACTGGAACCTGCCGGCAAAGAACGCGACCAACGTCTACATCGCGGCCGGACAGCTGGCCAGCGGCTTGGTGTCCAACGATCCGCTGCTGGGCAACAACGTCTACGGCTCGGACAACTACTTCCTGAACGGCGACCTGCCACCGCTGTCCGGCCGCAGCAACGTGGGCCTGTCGGCCGCCATCGCGATCAACGGCCTGGGCACCACGACGATCCCCGAGAAGGGCCGCGTCTGGGACATGTGGCGCGAGGGGACCGACTTCACCTACGAGATTCCGGTGGCCAACGGCACCTACAAGGTGACCCTCGGCTTCCTGGAGCCCACCGCCACCGCCGCGGGTGCGCGCGTGTTCAACGTCAACGCCGAAGGTGCCACGGCCATCGCCAACATGGACATCTTCCAGGGCACGGGCGCCATCCGGACCGCGACGGCGCGCAGCTTCACGGCCACGGTGGCCGACGGCAAGCTGACACTGAACTTCGTGGGCGTGCGGGGCCGGGCCATCGTCTCCAACATCGCGGTGGAACGGCAGTAGGCATGCGGGCGCGCGGCGGTTCCCACCGGCGCGCGCAGACCCCGACGGGCGGCCGCTGGCCGCTCGCCGACAATGCCCGCATGACCTCCCCGCTGTTCGAAGTCCGCGCGCTGACCAAGCGCTTCGGCGCCAACACCGTGGTCGACGACCTGTCGTTCGCGATCGCCCCGGGCGAATGCCTGGGCGTGATCGGCCCCAACGGCGCCGGCAAGACCACCACCATCCGCATGTGCCTGGGCCAGACGGCGCCGGACGCCGGCAGCATCGGCTACCAGGCGCGCGACGGGCGCACGCTCGCCATGCCGGCCGACGCGCTGGCGATCAAGGCGGAGCTGGGCGTGGTGGCGCAGTTCGACACGCTGGACCCCGATTTCGACTGCAGCGAGAACCTGGTCGTCTACGGGCGCTACTTCGGCATGCGCCGCAGCGAGATCCAGGCCCGCGTGCCGAAGCTGCTGGAGTTCGCCGCCCTGACCAGCAAGGCCCACGCCAAGCCGGTCGAACTCTCCGGCGGCATGCGGCGCCGGCTGAGCCTGGCGCGCGCGCTCGTGAACGACCCGCGCCTGCTGCTGCTGGACGAGCCCACCACCGGTCTCGACCCACAGGCGCGCCATTTGATGTGGGAGCGCCTGCAGATGCTGCTGCAGCAGGGCAAGTCCATCCTCTTGACCACGCACTTCATGGACGAGGCCGAGCGCCTGTGCTCGCGCCTGCTGGTGCTGGACCACGGCAAGAAGATCGCCGAGGGCCAGCCGCGCGCGTTGATCTCCGAGCACCTGGAGCCCGACGTGGTCGAGGTCTATGGCAACGGCGCGCTGGCGCTGGCGCAGGACGCAGCCCATGCGCCGTTGCGCGCACTGGCCGCGCGCGTGGAGGTGAGCGGCGAGACCGTGTTCTTCTACACGCGCGAGGCCAAGCCGCTGCTCGACGCGCTGGCCTCGCAGGGGCAGATCCGCACGCTGCACCGGCCCGCGAACCTGGAAGACCTGTTCCTCAAGCTCACGGGGCGGCAAATCAGGGACGACGCGTGAGCGCGCAGGCGAGGGGCCCCGCTTGCGGGGATCGCCCCAGCGAACGCGTCAAGGTTGCCGACCACATGACATGGGCACACACAAAACCGTACGGATGCGACGCATGAACACGACAACCCAAAGCATCTGGCGCACGCCACAGATCTCCGGCCGCTGGTGGCCCGTGTTCCTGCGCAACCTGCTGGTCTGGCGCAAGCTGGCCATTCCCAGCCTGGTCGGCAACATCGCCGAGCCGCTGATGTGGCTGGTGGCCTTCGGCTACGGCATGGGTGCGCTGGTCGGCCAGGTCGACATCGGCGGCGAGAAGGTGCCCTACATCCTGTTCCTGGCCTCGGGCTCGATCTGCATGAGCGCGATGAACGCGGCCTCGTTCGAGGCGCTGTACTCGGCCTTCTCGCGCATGCATGTGCAAAAGACCTGGGAGGGCATCATGAACGCGCCCGTGAACCTGGACAACCTGGTGCTGGCCGAACTGCTCTGGGCCGCGTTCAAGTCGATCTTCACGGTCACCGCCATCCTGTGCGTGATGCTTGCGCTGGGCATCAGCCACAGCCCCAAGCTGCTCGTGGCGCTGCCCGTGCTGCTGGTGGCGGGCATCATGTTCAGCGCCATCGCGCTGATCTTCAACGCGCTGGCCAAGGGCTACGACTTCTTCACCTATTACTTCACGCTGGTGCTCACGCCCATGATGTTCCTGTCGGGCGTGTTCTTCCCGCGCGAGCAGCTGCCCGAGGTGGTGCGCCTGGTGTCCGACTGGCTGCCGCTGACCAATGCCGTGGAGCTGGTGCGGCCGCTGTTCATGGACCGCTGGCCCGCGCACGCGCTGCGCCACGGGCTCGTGGTGGTGGCCTATGCGGTGGTGGCGTTCTGGGTGGCATTGGCGCTCACGCGCAAGCGCTTCAAGGGCTGAGCCCGGGCACCGCGCAGCGGCTCAGCCCGGCACCTGCGTGGGCGTGAAGCCGGCAGCGGCAATGGCCTGCTGCACGGCCGCCGCATCGGCCAGCGCCGGCTGCACCTGGACGCGGTGGCGCGCCAGGTCGACCTCCACCTTGGCCTTTGGATCGGCCGCCTGCACGGCCTTGGTGATGCTGGCCACGCAGTGGCCGCAGCTCATGTCTTGCACGTCGAATGTCAGCATGGGGTGCTCCTGGAAACGATGGCGCGAGTGTCATCCTTTCCACCATGGCAAGGTCAAAGGCCTGGCCGACATGCCCCTGCTGCAGACGTGGAATCCGCGCGGGCAGCGCTTGACCTTCCCACCGTGGCAAGCCAGACAATGCCGCCATGGCCTCTTCCACCACCGTCGGTTCCCCGCTGCGCCTGCAGATCGAAGGCATGAGCTGCGCGTCCTGCGTGGGCCGTGTCGAGAAGGTGCTGCGCGCCGTGCCCGGCGTGCTGGATGCGTCCGTCAACCTGGCCAGCGAACAGGCCACGGTGCAGGCCCAGTCCAGCGTGCAGGTGCAGGCGCTGGTGGCGGCCACGGCTGCAGCCGGCTACCCGGCGCGCGTGCTGACCGATGCCCGTGCCGCCACCGCCGAACCGGCCGGCACGCCCTGGTGGCCGGTGGCCGTGGCCGCCGCGCTCACGCTGCCCCTGGTCGCGCCCATGCTGGCCCAGCCCTTCGGCGTGCACTGGATGCCGCCGGGCTGGGTGCAGCTGCTGCTGGCCACGCCCGTGCAGTTCTGGCTGGGCGCGCGCTTCTACCGTGCGGGCTGGGCGGCGCTGCGCGCGCGCAGCGGCAACATGGACCTGCTGGTCGCGCTGGGCACCTCGGCGGCCTTCGGACTGTCGCTGTACCTGCTGTTGCAGCACAGCGGGCATGGCAGCGAACCGCACCTCTACTTCGAGGCCTCGGCCGCCGTCATCACGCTGGTGCTGCTGGGCAAGTGGCTCGAGCAGCGCGCCAAGCGCCAGACGCTGGACGCGATCCGCGCACTCAACGCATTGCGGCCGACCCGGGCGCGCGTGCGCAGGGACGGCGTGGAGCAGGAGATCGCGGTCGAGCAGCTCGTGGTCGGCGACCTCGTTCTGGTGCGCCCGGGCGACCGCATCGCCGTGGACGGCGAGATCGTGCTGGGCCAGACCCATGTGGACGAATCGCTGCTGACCGGCGAGAGCCTGCCCGTGGCCAAGGGCCCGGGCGAGCGCGTGACGGGTGGCGCCATCAATGGCGAGGGGCTGCTCACGGTGCGCACGCTGGCGGTGGGCGCCGAGACCACGCTGGCCCGCATCATCCGCATGGTCGAGTCGGCCCAGGCCGCCAAGGCGCCGATCCAGCGCCTGGTGGACCGCGTGAGCGCGGTGTTCGTGCCCGTCGTGCTGCTCATCGCGCTGGCCACGCTGGCGGGCTGGGTGGTGGTGGGCGGCGACTGGGAGCAGGCCCTCGTCAACGCGGTGTCGGTGCTCGTGATCGCCTGCCCCTGCGCGCTGGGCCTGGCCACGCCGGCCGCCATCATGGCGGGCACCGGCGTGGCGGCGCGCCACGGCATCCTGATCAAGGACGCGCAGGCGCTGGAAACCGCGCACGCCGTCACGCGCGTGGCCTTCGACAAGACCGGCACGCTGACCGAAGGCAAGCCCGCGCTGGCGGCCGTGCGCCCGGCCGCCGGCCTTGCGCTGGAGGCCGTGCTCCGCCACGCCGCGGCCTTGCAGGCCAGCAGCAGCCACCCGCTCGCGCTGGCCGTGCGCGAACGCGCTCAGGGCCTGTCCGTGCCCGCCGTGCAGGACGCGCAGGCCCTGCCCGGCCGCGGCGTGCAGGGCACGGTGGAGGGCCGGCTGCTGGCGCTGGGCAGCACGCGGCTGCTGCGCGAACGCGGGCTCGACGCCGGCGCACTGGCCATGGAGGCCCGGCAGCTGGAGCAGGCTGGCCGCACCGTCTCCTGGCTGCTCGATGCCGACCGCGTGCTGGGCCTGCTGGCCTTCGGCGACACCGTCAAGCCCTCGGCCGCGGCCGCCATCGCGCGGCTGCACGCGCTGGGCATCCAGACCCTGATGCTGACCGGTGACAACCGCGGCGCGGCCGAGGCCGTGGGCCAGGCGCTGGGCATCGCGCGCGTGCAGGCGGAGATGCTGCCCCAAGACAAGGCCGCCGTGGTGCAGCGCGAGCGCGCGGCCGGCCAGGTGGTGGCCTTCGTCGGCGACGGGCTCAACGACGGCCCGGCGCTGGCCGCGGCATCGTGCGGCTTCGCGATGGCCGGCGGTGCCGACGTGGCCACCGAGACGGCCGACATCACGCTCATGCGCGGCGACCTGCGCCTGGTGGCCGACGCGCTGGACCTGTCGCGCCGCACCAGCGCCAAGATCCGCCAGAACCTGTGGTGGGCCTTCGGCTACAACGCACTGGGCATCCCGCTGGCCGCGCTGGGCCTGCTGAACCCGGTGATCGCCGGCGGCGCGATGGCGCTGTCCAGCGTCAGCGTGGTCGGCAATGCGCTGCTGCTGCGCCGCTGGCGCGGCAGTGCGCAAAGGAGTACCCCATGATGAACATCGGCGAGGCCGCCAAGGCCACGGGTGTCTCGGCCAAGATGATCCGCCACTACGAGGGCGTGGGCCTGTTTCCGGAGGCCGCGCGCAGCGAGGCCGGCTACCGGCTCTATGGCGACAAGGACATCGGCACGCTGCGCTTCATCCGCCACGCGCGCGACCTGGGCTTTTCGATCGAGCAGATCCGCGAGCTGCTGGGCCTGTGGTGGGACCGCAAGCGCCCGAGCCGCCAGGTCAAGGCGCTGGCGCAGGCGCACCTCGCGGAGCTGGACGCCAAGCTCGCCGAGCTGCAGGCGATGAAGTCCACGCTGCAGCACCTGGTGCACTGCTGCCACGGCGACGACCGGCCGGACTGCCCGATCATCGATTCGCTGGCCAGCCACAGCGCCTGACTACACTGGCCGCCGTGAAGCTGCTGCGCCTCTCGCTGATCCTGCTGCTGGCCGTGCTGCTGCCGGTGCGCGGCGCGCTGGCCGCGGCGATGCTGTGCGCGCCCGCAGCCGCGCCGGTCGCGGCAGAGCAGCCGCACGGCGCGCACGGAGCACAGGCGCAGCATGGCCACCACGCGATGGCCGTGGCCGCGGGCGACCACAGCATGGGCCACGATGGGCACGGCGGCGGCGACCACGCCGCACACCAGGCCTGCACCCAGTGCGCGGCGTTCTGCGCGCTGACCACGCTGACCGGCCCCGGCCAGGCGCCCATGCCGGCCATCGCGCTGCCGGCCGCCACGTTCCCGCCCTTGCCCGCCGAGGCCGTGCGCTTCGAGCGCGACGGCCCCGAGCGCCCACCCCGAACGGTCTGACGCCGCACGGCCTGCCGCCCGCAGGCCGGAGCCCGCTCGCGCGTGCAGCCTGCATGCGCGCCGGCCGTTGCCGCCCCGCCGGGCGCAGCGGCATCCAGATCCGTCGAACCATGAACCGATTTCTCTTGCCGCTGGTGCTGCTGCTGTCCGGCTGCGCCAGCTTCTCGCCCGACGGCGGCATGGACCGCGTGGCCGCGCTGACGCGCGAGCGCACCGGCCAGGCGCCGCCCGCCCCGCCCGCCGCCGAAAGCCAGGACAGCGCCGCACAGCGCGCCGCCGAACTGCTGCGCGCGCCCCTTGCGCAGGAGGGCGCCGTCGAACTCGCGCTGCTGCAGCACCGCGGCCTGCAGGCGCGCTTCGCCGCGCTGGGCGTGGCCGAGGCCGACCGCGTGCGCGCGGGCCGGCTCGCCAACCCCGTGCTCGGCTTCGGCCGCCTGCGCGAAGGCGGCGGCGCGCTGGAGATCGAGCGCTCGCTGGTGTTCAACCTCCTGGGCCTGCTCACGCTGCCGGCCGCGCAGCGCGTGGAGCAGGAGCGCTTCGCCCAGGCCCAGACCGAGACGGCGGCCGCCGCCGTCGAACAGGCCCGCCAGGCGCGCGAGGCCTGGACCGAGGCCGTGGCCGCGCAGCAGCTCGTGCAGTACTTCGCGCAGGTGCAGGACGCGGCCGATGCCGCCAATGTGCTGGCCCGGCGCATGGTCCAGGCCGGCAACTTCCCGGCGCTGGCGCAGATGCGCGAGCAGGCCTTCCATGCCGAGGCCGTGGCCGACCTCGCGCGTGCGCGCCACCGCGCCCTGGCTGCACGCGAACGCCTGGTGCGCGCCCTGGGCCTGTCTGGCGCCCAGCTGCACGCGCTGCAGCTGCCCGCACGCCTGCCCGGGCTGCCGCCGGCGCAGGCGGTGCCTGTGCAGGCGGAGGACCAGGCCATCGCACGCCGGCTCGACCTGCTGGCCGCGCGCCAGCGCGCCGAGGCCCTGGCCCGCCAGCTGGGCTTGGCCGAGGCCACCGGCTTCGTCAACCTGCTGGAGCTCGGCGTGCAGAGCAAGAGCAGCACGGGTGCGCCGCGCACCACCGGCTGGGAGGCGGCCGTCGAACTGCCGCTGTTCGACTTCGGCCGCGTGCGCTGGGCCGGCGCCGAGGCCCGCTACCGGCAGTCCCTGCACGAGGCCGCCGACGTGGCGCTGCAAGCCCGCTCGGAGGTGCGCGAAAGCTGGTCGGCCTACCGCACGGCGCACGGCCTCGCACGCCATTGGCGCGACGAGGTCGTGCCGCTGCGCCAGCGCATCGCCGAGCAGAACCTGCTGCGTTACAACGGCATGCTGATCGGCGTGTTCGAGCTGCTGGCCGATGCGCGCGAGCAGGTGCGCAGCGTGGCGGCGGCCGTGGAGGCGCTGCGCGACTTCTGGCTGGCCGACAGCCGCCTGCAGCAGGCGATGGCCGTGCCGCCATCCCCGCCTTCCCCGCCGTCCCCCACGCCTCCCTCGTCCCCCAACGGCCACGCCGGCCACTGAAAGCCTCCCCATGTCCGACCGCAGACATTTCTTCCGCGCGGCCGCCAGCGCCGTCGCCCTGTCCGGCGTGGCGCGCGCCGCGTTGGCCGCGCTGCCCGAACCCGCCACCGGCACGCCCGCTGGCGCCGACACCCAGCCGCCGCCCCCGCCGTCCACGGGCCGGCCGTTCCGCCCCGTCGTCACGCTGAACGGCTGGTCGCTGCCCTGGCGCATGAACGCCGGCGTCAAGGAGTTCCACCTGGTCGCCGAGCCCGTGCTGCGCGAGCTCGCGCCCGGCATGCAGGCGCGCCTGTGGGGCTACAACGGCGCGAGCCCGGGCCCGACCATCGAGGCCGTGGAGGGCGACCGCGTGCGCATCTTCGTCACCAACCGCCTGCCCGAGCACACAACGGTGCACTGGCACGGCCTCTTGCTGCCCAACGGCATGGACGGCGTGGGCGGGCTCACGCAGCCGCAGATTCCGCCCGGCAAGACCTTCGTCTACGAGTTCAGCCTGCTGCGCCCCGGCACCCACATGTACCACCCGCATGCCGACGAGATGGTGCAGATGGCCATGGGCATGATGGGCCTGTTCATCGTGCACCCGAAGAACCCGCGCCAGCTTGCGGTGGACCGCGACTTCGCGTTCCTGCTGGCCTCCTACGCCATCGAGCCCGGCAGCGCCGTGCCGCGCGTGGCCGAGATGACCGACTTCAACCTGTGGACCTGGAACAGCCGCGTGTTCCCGGGCATCGATCCGCTGGTGGCGCGCACGGGCGACCGCGTGCGCATCCGCGTGGGCAACCTCACGATGACCAACCACCCGATCCACCTGCACGGCCCGCACTTCGAGGTGACCGGCACCGACGGCGGCTGGGTGCCCAGGGCCGCGCGCTGGCCCGAGGTCACGACCGACGTGGCCGTGGGCCAGATGCGCGCCATCGAGTTCGACGCCGTGGCCGGCGACTGGGCCATCCACTGCCACAAGTCGCACCACGTGATGAACGCCATGGGCCACGACGTGCCCACCATGATCGGCGTGGCGCAGGACGACGTGGCCGCGCGCATCAGCCAGCTCGTGCCCGACTACATGGCCATGGGCAGCGCCGGCATGGCCGAGATGGGCAGCATGGAGATGCCGCTGCCCGACAACACGCTGCCCATGATGACGGGCACCGGCCCGTTCGGCCCGCTCGAGATGGGCGGCATGTTCAGCGTGGTCAAGGTGCGCGACGACCAGGCGCCGGGCGACTACCGCGACCCGGGCTGGTTCCGCCATCCGGCCGGCAGCGTGGCCACGGCCTACGAGGGCGAACTGCCGCCCGCGCCACGCGCCGCCGCGCCCGCCGCGCCTGCCGGCACCGAGCCGCCCCTGCGCGCGCGCAAGCCCGGCAACCACGCCCACCATTGACCAAGGAGTCCGACCATGCACGCACGCATCCTCCTGGCCGGCGCCGCGCTGGCCTGCGCCACCGCCCTGCAGGCGCAGGGCACCGACGACGGGCACGCCGGCCACGGCACCCAGGCCGCTGCCCCGGCCGACGCCATGGCCACGGGCGAGGTCCGCAGGATCGACCGCGCCGAGGGCCGCATCACGCTGCGGCATGGCCCCTTGCCGAACCTCGGCATGGGCGCCATGACCATGGTGTTCCGCGCGGCCGACGCGCGGCTGCTCGAAGGCCTGGCCGAGGGCGACAAGGTGCGCTTCACGGCCGAGCGCATCGACGGCGCGCTGACCGTGGTGGCGCTGGAGCCGGCCCGCTGATTCAGGCTACGCGCAGCAGTGCCTGCGCAAGCGGCTCGCCCAGCGCGGCCACGGCGCGGCTGTCGGCCGGCAACTGCGTGAGCACCGAGGCATCGGCCACGTGCAGGCCGGCGATGCCGCGCACGGCCAGCTGCGCATCGACCACGGCGAGCGGGCCATCGCCCTGGCAGCAGCCGCCGGCCACGCCGATGCCGGGTTCCGCATGCTCGCGCAGCAGGCGCTCCAGTGCCAGGTCGGGCAGCGGCCCCGCCCAGGGCCGCGCGGCACGCAGCCCCTCGGCGCCGAGCCCGGCCAGCGTGGCGCGCAGGTGCTGGGCCAGCGCCTGCACATCGTCGCGATCGCTGAGCAGGTCCGGGTCCAGCCGCGGCGGCTGTGCGGGGTCCTTGCCCTGCAGGCCGAGGCGGCCGCGGCTGGCAGGTTGCTCCAGCACCAGCTCCAGGTCGTCGGCCGAGCGGCGCAGGCCCCATGCGGCGAAAGCACCGCGCCGCAGCGGCAACGGCAGCCGCACCGGCACCTGCAGCTGGAGGCCCACGCCCGGCAGGTCGTGCCGCGTGGCCACGCCCGCGGCCACCAGGTGGGCATGCGGCCCGATGCCCGAACGCATCAGCAACAGCGGCGACTGCAGCGCGCCGGCGCACAGCACGACGGCGCGCGCCGCGCGCAGCTGCTGCACCAGGCCGGCGCGGTGCAGTTCCACGCCAGTGGCACGCCGGCCCTGCAGCAGCACGCGCACGGCCAGCGCGTCGGTGAACACCGTGAGGTTGCCGGGCCGGGGCAGCGGTGCGGCTTCCGCGTCCCAGGCGGCGGTGCCGCCGAGGCCCTTTCCGGCCGTCAGCGCGACGGCGCGGCCGTTGAGGCCGGGCTGCGCCACGGTGGCCCAGCGCCAGGCCGGGCGCGGCCGGCGCCGCCGCAGGATCGCCGCAGGGGCCGGCCCGGCCTCGACCAGCGCGACCTGCACGGCCGCGTCCGCGGCAAGCCGCAGCGCCAGGCCGTAGCCCGTGGCTCCACCCCCCAACACCGCGAAATCGAACATTTATGATGCTGCGACACAGCAGGCCCGGCCTGCCTTCCACGCGGCCACGATACCGCAGCCGGCCCCCTCCCACCCCATCCCCAGGAGTTCCCCAATGAGCACCCCCATCCGCACCGTCGGCATCATCGGCGCCGGCACCATGGGCAACGGCATCGCCCAGGCCTGCGCCACCAGCGGCATCGACGTCGTCATGGTCGACATCTCCGACGCGGCCGTGCAAAAGGGCCTGGCCACCGTGGCCGGCAGCCTGGACCGGCTCATCAAGAAGGACAAGGCCACCGAGGCCGACAAGACCGCCGCGCTGGCCCGCATCCAAACCAGCACCGACTACGCCGACCTGGCCGCCGCGCAGCTGGTGATCGAGGCCGCCACCGAGAACTACGAGCTCAAGCTCAAGATCCTGAAGCAGGCCGAGGCCGTGCTGCCGCCCGAGACGCTGATCGCATCCAACACCTCGTCGATCAGCATCACCAAGATGGCAGCGGCCACCGGCCGGCCCGAGAAGTTCATCGGCATGCACTTCTTCAACCCGGTGCCGATGATGGCGCTGGTGGAGATCATCCGCGGCCTGCAGACCAGCGACGAGACGCATGCCGCCGTGCACGCGCTGGCGCTGGCGCTGGGCAAGTCGCCCATCACCGTGAAGAACGCGCCGGGCTTCGTCGTCAACCGCATCCTGGTGCCGATGATCAACGAGGCCTTCTTCGTGCTGGCCGAGGGCCTGGCCACGCCCGAGGACATCGACGCCGGCATGAAGCTGGGCTGCAACCAGCCCATCGGCCCGCTCGCGCTGGCCGACATGATCGGCCTGGACGTGTGCCTGGCCGTCATGAACGTCTACCTCGAAGAGTACGGCGACAGCAAGTACCGCCCCTGCCCGCTGCTCAAGGAAATGGTGGCCGCCGGCCGCCTGGGCCGCAAGACCGGCCGCGGCGTGTACATCTACTGACCTACACCACCGGAGAACACAAGAATGACGGAGACAAGCACCACCCCGGCCGAAGGCCGCATCGTGACCGAGCAGCGCGGCCACATCCTGCTGATCGGCATCGACCGCACCGCCAAGCGCAACGGCTTCACGCCCGCGATGCAACGCCAGCTGGCCGAGGCCTACACGCGGCTGGACGACGAGCCTGCATTGCGCGTGGGCGTGCTGCACGCGCTGGGCGGGCACTTCACGGCCGGGCTGGACCTGCCCAGCTTCGCGCCGCTGATGCAGCGCGGCGAGAAGGCCATCCCCGACGGCCTGGTCGACCCGGTGGACTTGGGGCTGCCGCAGTACCGGCGCCGCACCAAGCCCATGGTGGTGGCGGTGCAGGGCATCACCTACACGCTGGGCATCGAGCTCATGCTGGCGGCCGACATCGTGGTGGCGGCCGACGACTGCCGCTTCTCGCAGCTGGAGGTGCAGCGCGGCATCATGGCCACGGGCGGCGCCACGCTGCGCATGGCCGAGCGCGCCGGCAGCGGCAACGCGCTGCTGCACCTGCTGACGGCCGACGTGTTCGACGCGGCCGAGGCGCTGCGGCTGAACTTCGTGCAGAAGGTGGTGCCGGCAGGCCAGCAGCTGGACGAGGCCCTGCGCATTGCCGGCGCCATCGCCGCGCAGGCGCCGCTGGCCGTGGTGGCCACGCGGCTGTCGGTGCGCAAGACCGTGGAAGAAGGCGTGGCCGCCGCCGTGGGCGAGTTCATCGCCGTGCAGAAGGGCCTGGCCAACAGCGAAGACGCGGCCGAGGGCCTGCGCGCGTTCGTCGAGCGGCGCACGGCGCGGTTCAGCGGGCGCTAGGGCGCGCCCTCAGGGCGGCAGCCGCCCCACGACCTCCAGCCCGCGCGCCGGCAGGCTGCGCACCACGATGCCCTCGCCCGAGGCCGGGAAGATCCCGGTCAGCGCCGTGATGTTGACCTGGTGCGTGACCACCACCAGCACGCCCGGGCCGCGCCAGCCCGCCAGCACGGCGCGGGCGGCCTCGGTCTGGCGCGCGGACTGGGCCGCGTCCTCGTTGAAGAAGGAGTTGAAGGCGGGTGCCTCCTGCATGCGGCCAGGGAACGCAAGTTCGGCCGTGTCGCGCGTGCGGCACCACTGGCTGACCAGCACCTGGCCCACGGCGATGTTTCTGGCGCGAAAGCGCGCGCCCAGTTCCTGCGCCTGCACGCGGCCGCGTTCGCCGAGGTTGCGCTGCGTGCCGCAGTCGCCCAGCCGGAACTGCGGCGGGTCGCCCGTGCCCGGCGCGTCGGCATGGCGGAACAGCACGATACCGTCCGGCCCCAGCGCGGGCCAGGGCGGCGCCTGTGCCAGCGCGGGCAGCGCCACGGTGCAGGCCAGCGCGATCGCGGCCGCGGTGAGATGTCGTCGGTGCATGGCAGCCCTTCCGCAAAAGCGGCCCGTGCCTGACCGCGTTCTGCGACCATAGCCGCGCTGCGCCCGCCTGGCCGCAAAGCCCTTGGCCGCGCCAGCCCACCACAGGAGACTTCGCATGCCCCGCAGCACCGCCGAGAAACGCGCCGCCTTCCACGCCCTGCACCGCCAGGGCTGCTTCGTGATCCCCAACCCCTGGGACGCGGGCAGCGCGCGCTACCTCGAAAGCCTGGGCTTCGAGGCCCTGGCGTCCACGAGTTCCGGCCACGCCTGGTCGCAGGCCCGGGCCGACGGCGCCATGCCGCGCGACGCGGTGCTGGCCCACCTGCGCGAGATCGTGGCCGCGACCGACCTGCCCGTGAATGCCGACTTCGAGGACGGCTACGGCGACACACCGCAGGCCGTGGCAGACAGCGTGCGGCTGGCCGTGGCCACCGGCGTGGCCGGCCTGTCGATCGAGGATGGCACCGGCGATCCTGCGGCCCCCCAGTACCCGCTGGAGGTGGCCGTAGCGCGGCTCGCGGCCGCGCGCGCCGCCATCGACGCGGCCGGCGGCGACACGCTGCTGGTCGGCCGGGCCGAGAACTTCTTCAGCGGCCAACCCGACCTGGACGACACGCTGGCCCGGCTGCGCGCCTACGCCGCGGCCGGCGCCGACTGCCTGTATGCGCCCGGCATCCGCGCGCGCGCGCAGATCGCGGCCGTCGTGGCGGCCGTCGCGCCCAGGCCGGTCAACCTGCTCGTGGGCGGCACCTCCGAACACACCATGGCCGAGATCGCCGCGCTGGGCGTGCGCCGCGTCAGCGTCGGCGGTGGCCTGGCACGCGCGGCCTGGGGCGGCTTCATGCGCGCCGCCAAGGACCTGGCGCAGCACGGCCGCTTCGACGGCTTCGCGGGCGCCGCGGCGGGCGCGGAGCTCAATGGGCTGTTCAGCCCACGGTAGAGCCCGGTAGGATGCGCCGCTCGATCCACCAGGAACAGATGATGCAGCGCAAGACCTTCATGCAAGCCCTCGTCGGCGCGGCCGTGCTGGCCGCCTCCGCCCTTCTCGCCACCGCCCATGCCGGCCCGCGGCTGGACCGCATCATGGAGAGCAAGACGCTGCGCGTGGGCACGCCCGGCGACTACCGCCCCTTCGCGATCAAGACGGACACGGGCTACAGCGGCCACGACATCGACCTCATCGAGGCCATGGCCAAGGAACTGGGCGCCAAGGTCGAGTACGTGCCGACCACCTGGCCCAACCTCATGAAGGACATCCAGGCCGACAAGTTCGACGTCGCCGTGGGCGGCATCACGCGCAACGTGACGCGCTTGCGCCAGGTCGACATGCTGCCGGGCTACGCGCCCTTCGGCAAGGTGGCGCTGGTGCGCGCGGCCGACAAGGACAGGTTCCGCACGCGCGAGAGCCTGAACCAGGCCGGCGTGCGCGTGATCAAGAACCCCGGCGGCACCAACGAGGCCTATGTGCTGCAGAACCTGACGGCCGCCCAGGTCAGCACGCACGACAAGAACGCCGAGATCCCCGGCCTCATCGCCGAGGGCAAGGGCGACGTGATGATCACCGAGACCTACGAGGCGCTGCACTACGCGCGGGTGGACCCGCGCCTGCATGCGGCCTTCATCGATGCGCCGCTGACGCCTGTGAACACGCTGGGCTTCATGGCGCCGGCCGACGACGCGGAGTACCTGCGCGTGCTGCGCTTCGCCTGGGAGCTGGTGGACAGCCGCGGCGCGGTGCGCGAGGCGGCGGCCAAGTGGCTCAAATGAAGCCCGTCGCGCTGCACCACGCCAGCCGCCTGATCAACCACGGCCCCACCGTGCTCGTGACCAGCGCGCACGGCGGGCGCCGCAACGTGATGGCGGCGGCCTGGTCGATGCCCGTGGAGTTCACGCCGCCGCGCATCGCGGTGGTGATCGACAAGAACACCTTCACGCGCGAGCTGGTCATGGCCAGCGGCGCATTCGCGCTGTGCATCCCGGGCGCGGCGCTGGCCGACCTGGCCTATGCCGTGGGCAGCACGAGCGGGCGCGAGGGCGACAAGTTCGCACGCCTGGGCATCGCGGCCGCCAGCGGGCCGGTGCTGGGCATGCCGGTGCTGGAGCAGGGCTGCGTGGGCTGGCTCGAATGCCGGCTGATCCCCGAACGCCACACCGAAGCGGCCTACGACACCTGCTTCGGCGAGGTGGTGGCGGCAGCGGCCGATCCGCGCGTGTTCGACAACGGGCACTGGTCGTTCCGGGACGACAACACCGATCTGCAGACGCTGCACCACCTGGGCGCCGGCCTGTTCGCGCGCGCCGCGGGCACGGTGCAGGCGCGCCCGCCCGCCTGAGGGCCTCAGCCCGCCCCCTCGATGCGCTCGATGGCCGCGGCCATCCAGTCGCGCCGCAGTTGCCCTTGCTCGGGCAAGGCGCCGGGCACCACCAGCCAGCGGCCTTCGGCCTGCGGCTGCAGCGTGGCGCTGCCCTCGGTCCACAGCAGCCAGGCCAGCCAGGCCGTGCCGGCCGCGTTGACGGGTGCCGCCGTGGGCGCTTCCAGCGGCCAGACCAGTGCGGCACGGTCGCGCACGATCAGCTTGCCTTCGTGGATTTCAGAGGCGCCGGCCAGCGCCTCGTCGAGCACCGCCAGCGGCGGGCGGGCGCTGCCCTGGTCGGCGAACCAGCGGCCCCAGGCGGCCAGTTCGGTGCCGATGGCGATGCTGCGCGCCGTCTCGGCCTGCATCAGGTCGGCATGGTCGGTGGTGTGCCAGTCGATCGCCGGCGGCCGGCAGCCCAGCACGCTGGCCGAGCGCAGGAACGCCTCGACGCGCGGCGCATGGTCGGGCCGCACGAAGCCGGCGCAGGCCACCACCAGCTGCGTCACGCGCTCGGCCAGCAACTGTTGCTGCTGCACGATGAGCTTTTCGCGCAGCAGCGTGTCGCGCTCGCTGCGCAGCGCGGCCAGTTCCAGCGCGTTCTTGAGGTCGGCGCGCAGGCTCTCCAGATCCCAGGGCTTGGTGATGTAGCGGTAGATGTGGCCGGAGTTGATGGCCTCGATGGCCTCGCCCAGTTCGGAGTACGCCGTGGTCAGCATGCGCACGATGTTGGGATGGTGGTCGTGCGCGTGGCGCAGCAGCTCGTTGCCGTAGGCGCCGGGCATGCGCTGGTCGGACACCAGCACGGCGATCTCGTCGGCATGCTGGGCCAGCATGGCCCTGCCGGCCTCGACCGAGGAGGCGGTGAGGACCGGCGCCAGCGGAGAGACCAGGCGCTCGAAGTACTTCAGCGCCATGGCTTCGTCGTCCACGTACAGGATTTTCTGGGGTTGCTTGTTCATGTTCTGGCGTCCTCGGTGCTCGGGAAGGTCAGGGTCACGGTGCAGCCCTGTCCGGGTTCGGAGTGGATGGCGATGCCGCCACCGATGGCCTGGACGACACGCCGGCAGAACACCAGGCCCATGCCGTTGCCGCCGCTGGCCGCACGCGTGGTCAGGGGCTCCAGCGTCAGCCGCGCGAGGATATCGGGTGCGATGCCGCAACCGTTGTCGATGAAGCGGATCCACGCCTTGTGCGTGAGATCCGGCGGCGGGGCGCGGCCGAACTCGATGCGCAACTGGGGCGTTGCGACGCCGCGCAGCGCGAGCAGCGCGTTCTTGGTCAGCGTGCACAGCACCAGGTACAGCAGGTCGCGGCGGCCGGGCAGGCGAAAGTCCTGCTGCGGGTCCAGCACCACGCAGTCGCGCTCGTCGCCTTCGAACGGGTACTCGGCCAGCAGCGCGCGCGCCAGTGCGCCGGCGTACAGCGGCGGCTCGACGGCGCCCGGCAGGGCGTCGCGCGCGGACTGCACGAAGCTGGCGACCAGCGATTGGCAGTACAGCGCGCGCCGCTCGGCCGAGTCGATGGCAGCGATGATCTCGCCCGCGCGGTGCTCGGTGAACACCGCCTGCCCGCTGCCCGAGTCCTCGGGCCGGTAGCGGTCGCGCAGTGCGCCCATGTAGCCGCGCACGGTGCCCAGCGGGGTGTTGAGCTCGTGCGCGAGGAAGCCCAGC
Organism: Pseudorhodoferax sp. Leaf274; assembly: GCF_001422445.1. Lineage (GTDB taxonomy): Bacteria > Pseudomonadota > Gammaproteobacteria > Burkholderiales > Burkholderiaceae_C > Pseudorhodoferax. Next base: position 172,671 of record NZ_LMNA01000003.1, on the reverse strand, counting down.
GTCTCGCGCATGGCCATGACGCGGCTCTCGTGCAGCGCGCTCTCGCGCGTGCGGTAGCGGTGCCAGGCCAGGGCGTCGCGCAGTGCCTGACGCGTTGCCGCTTCTTCGAGCGGCTTTTGCAGGATGCGGAACACGCGCCCCTCGTTCACGGCGGCGATGGCGAGCTCGGTATCGGCGTAGGCGGTGCACAGCAGCGGCACCAGGTGCCGGTGCCGGCGCTGCAACTCCTGCAACAGCTCCAGGCCAGTGCGCTGCGGCATGCGGTAGTCGGTGACGACCACGGCGATGCGGTGGCCGTGCCGGCCCAGCAGCTGCAGCGCCTCGTCGACGCTGGCGGCGGCTTCGATGGGGAACTCGTTGTCGTAGGTGCGGCAGAACCACTTGCGCGCGAGCGCCTCGTCGTCGACCACGAGGACGGTGTCGGCATCCGGTTCCATGGGCGACGCGTGCATGGGTACGGGTGCGTCAGGCCGGGATGGCGCCGGCCGGCGCATCCAGGGCGGAGGGTGGGGGCCGGGAGGCCGGCGCGCCCGCAGCGTCCCCGGCCGTTCCTGCGGCCTGCGCCGTGGCGGCGAAGTCGGCCGTGGCCAGCGCCAGGTCGAAGCTGAATTCGGTCCAGGCGTCTTCTTCGCTGGTGACCGTCAACTGCCCGCCGTGGCGCTGCACGATGGCATAGCACACGGCCAGGCCCAGGCCCAGGCCCTGGCCCACCTCGCGCGTGGTGAAGAAGGGCTCGAACACGCGGGCGAGGTTGTCCGGCGCGATGCCGGTGCCGTTGTCGCGCACGTGCACGACCAGGCGGCTGGCCTGGCGTTCGGCCCGCACCACGATCTGCGGCACCAGGCCCGGCCGGCGCTGCACGCCCTTTTGCAGCGCCAGCGCCGCGTTGCCGAGCAGGTTCACGAGCACGCCGATGATGGCCGGCTCGTCGCCGCGCACATGGGTGTCCAGCGGCAGCTGCGTCTCGATGCCCACGCCCTTGAGCTCGAAGCCGGTGAGCCGCAGCGCCGAGCGCAGCGCCTTCTCGAACAGGAAGATGCGTTCGCTGTCGCCGCCGGGCTTCTGGTAGGCGAAGGTCTTGAGGTCGGTCACGATGCTCTGCACGCGCAGCATGCCGTCCTTGGCGTCGGTCAGGCTTTCCTTGAGGTCGGCGCTGGTGGCCACGGCCGGGTCCATCAGCGCCATGTTGAGCGCCATCATGCTGTAGTTGACGGGGTTGTTGACCTCGTGCAGCAGCCCGGCCGACAGGGTGCCCAGGGCGGCCATCTTCTCCTGCTGCATCATCATCCCCTTGATCTGCGCCAGCGCCTGGTTGGTGCTGAGCAGCGAGGCGTTCTTCTCGGCCACCTCGCGCTGCAGGGCGAACAGCTTGAGCCGTGCGCGTTCGTTGAAGACCGTGCAGACCGACGAGGCCGTGGCAGAGAACAGCAGGAAGATGGTGTTGCCCACGAGCGCGCCGCCGGGGACCGGCGCATGCGCATGCAGCAGGCCCGCCAGGAAGTAGGCGACGCAGGTGAACGCGCCCAGCCCGACCGACTGCATCAGCCCGATCGGCATGATGATGCCGGCCGCGTAGAGGGCCAGGCTCAACCCGAACACGTAGGGAGACAGGGCCCCTTCGGTGTGGTAGATCATCCAGACGATCATGACCTGGGGCAACACCAGCCATGCCACCGTGATGGCGCGGACATACCGTTCGGCGCAGCGCGAATACAGCAGCGCCAGCAGCACGCCCAGCACGACGGTCGTCAGGCCACGCGCGATGCCCAGCGGCAGCTGGTGCTGGGGGTAGAACGCCATGTCCAGCCCCACGCCGCCCGGAACCAGCACGCAGGCCACGATGCAGCCCGCGCGGCTGTAGGCCAGGCGGAATTCGGACAGCTCGGCCTCGTAATCACCCTGCAGCGCCTTGGTCAGCCGGAATGCGTTCATGGGAGTTCATTGTGCGGCGACAGGCAACGCGGCCAGGCGCATGAACACGTTGACACCGGTGGCATCCGTCCACAGTTGCGCGATGCTGGCCTGCTGCGGGGCAACGGTGCGCATGCCGGCTTCGTCGCGGTAGATCAGGTGCCACTCCAGCACGTGCTCCATCACGTGGCGGTCCGGGTTGCGTTCGTGCACGTTGGTCACCAGCACTTCGCCTTCGGGACGCGTGCGGGCGATGAAGTACTCGAGCAGGCGGTTGCAGACCTTGTCGGACAGGTAGTCGAACAGGCCCGCGCAGTACACGAAGTCGAACGGCGTCTCGGGCAACTGGCGCGCGCCGGAGCTGCGCTTGAGCAGGTTGTGGACGGATTCGTGGACGAGCTCCACCGCCACCCGCACGCCGCGCCGGGCGCAGGCCTGGTCGATCATGGAGCGCGTGTAGGCCAGCGTTTCCTCGCTGAAGTCCATCAGCGTGAAGACGAAGCGCTCGGGCGATGGATGCTGTGCGATGAGGCGCTGGATCTCGACCGCCGGGCCGCAGCCCACGTTCAGGACGCGCACCGGGCCCCCGTTGCCGGGCCGCTCGGTCAGCGAGGACAGGGTGTCCACCAGGATGTCGATGCGGTTGCGGTGCGCGGTGGCGACGGGCGCGTTCAGGAAGAAGGTGTTGATGATCTGGAAGTAGGTGCTGGCGCCGTCGCGCGGGTCGCTCAGCATCTGGTTGACCATCTGGTAGTCGCCCGCATAGCCCAGCGGCTTGGCAAAGGTGCGGTAGACGAAGGGCGCGCGCAGGATCAGGGGATGGATCGACGCCTGGGCGAAGCTGCGGTGGCTGGTCTGCAGCGCCGCGGGCACCTCGCCCGCCACATCCTCGAGGCGGTCGAAGTAGTCGCGCGTGCGCCGCATCAGCGGTTCGGCGATCTCGAAGAACACGTCCTTGCGCAGCTTGCCCTCGGGGTCCTTGGGCAGCGTGGCCGACATGTCGGCCTGGTCGACCCAGCGCGACACGTCGGACAGGTAGGCCCGCAGCTCGCTCACGGCGACCTGGTAGGACTCGCCGATCGTGAAGCGCTGGTTCCACTCGTCCACGAAAGCGCGCGCCTGCTGCGAGAACGAGGCCGGGTCATGGCCCATGACGGCTAGCTCGTCCCACTCGTCGATGAGCGTGACGGAAACCACCGCCATCAGCCCGGTGTTGAGCAGGCTCACCACCACCGCCTTGCCGCGGTAGACCGGCCGCTCGCCGGCGCGCACGGTCAGCTCGCTGAGCACCTCGCTGACCTGGACGATGGAGTAGGGGTTGTAGATCTCCATCACCAGCGAGCGCCGCTGGTGGTTGGTCAGCACCCCGCGGACGACCTCGCCCTGGCTGTTGCGGAAGGTGATGACGGCATCGATGGCGCGGGGAGACAGCACGGCGCAGACCTCGGCAGGCGGGAGAGAAGGAACCAGGACGCGGGCTAGTGTTCCCGCAGAGGGCGCAGGCGCTCAGTCGGCGCCATGGCACTTCTTGAATTTCTTGCCACTGCCGCAGGGGCAGGCGTCGTTGCGGCCCGGGGCGGGGGCGTCATGGCGCACCTGCGCCACGCGGGGGCCCAGCGCGAGGCCGGCGGCGCGCAGGTCGTAGACGGCCCAGACCGCTTCGCCGAAGGCCTCCAGGCGGTCGGCCGACATGCTGGGCGGGCCTTCCTGGCCGTCGTCGTCCACATAGGCGGAAACCTCGTGCGGGCCCTCGTCGTCCTCGCACAGTTCTGCCACGTTGCCCAGCGCATCGTCCATGGCGCGGGCGATGTCCTTCTCGCGGCTGGGGGCCAGCCATTCGTCCGGCCAGGTCTCGACGACGAGCATGAAGCCCAGCGCCCACAGCTGCGCGAACGACGGCAGCTGCGCCTGTGCCTCTGCCAGAGCGGCGGCCTCGGGCTGCTCCAGGCCCAGGGCTTCGGCGCGGGCCGCGGGCTCCAGCTGGGCCATGGCGCTGCGCACGTCCAGCACCTGGGGGCAGTAGGCGCGCTCGTCGTCCAGGCTGTCGACTTCGGCATCCAGCGCGGTGGCGACCTCCTGCCAGCGGCGCGCCCACATGGCTTCGAACTGCTGGCGCACGGCGGCGTCGGGGAACAGTTCTTCCAGCGGCTTCTCCGACTCCAGCAGCACCGGCCAGTAATCGGCCGGCGCGACCGGGCTGCGGCAACACACCAATGCGGCCATGAAGCCCTCGCACAGCTCCCATTGCGGGGCATCGATGCCCTGCTCGCGCAGGATGTCGAGCCAGGCATCGAGCTGGTCGAAGTCCTCGGGCTGGAGCATGGACGTTGCCGGAGCAACTGCGGGAGGGGTGGGCGCAGGTGAAGACATCTAGGTACAGGCCGGCCGCCTGGGCGACAACAGCCCAGCAGTGGGCGGAATGGATCGTGGCGCCGCAAAGGGCGCACAGCAAGCTGGATGCGCGTTGCGCATGCTTACATATGCTGCAAGTGTGCCAGTTCCGCCGCGGCTTCAACACCATGGCGTGTGAGCGGTGGATGACGGTTGGTAAGCAACTGTTTCTCCACGCGCACGCCGAGGCCTGCGAGCGGTGCACGCGTGGCAAGCACCGCGCGGTCCTTGCTCAACAGCAGGGCCCGGTGCGCGACGGCCAGGTCGATGAACGGCTGGTCGTCGGGGTCGCTGCAGCGCACGGCACACGCGGGCACCGGTTCGACGGTGCAGCTGTGGGCGTCGAATGCCGCGAGCGCGGCCTTGGCGGAACGCCCATGGGCCTGGCGCCAGGCCAGCAGGTGCGGGTAGTCGAGCACGCGCACGAACTCGGCGCGCATGCCGGGCAGCACCAGCCAGCGCAGGCGGCCCTGCTGCAGCGCCTCCTGCAAGGCGGCGGTGCCGGGGTCCTGGAACAGCAGCAGGTCCAGCGCGACGTTGGTGTCCAGCACCACGGCGCGGCTGGCGTCAGCTGGCCTCATCGCCGCTGGCGGTGGCGGGCGGGACTGGCGCAGCGGGCGTGCCGCGCGCCGAGCCGGCGACCAGTTCGAAGCGGAACAGCCGGCATTCGATGGGGCCGTTCCACATCGGCACGCGGCGCGACTCCTTCAGGCGCATGCGGCTGGGCAGCTTGGCGTCCGGCGTCAGCACCCAGGCGGTCCAGCCGGCGTAGTTGCGCTTCCAGTGGGTGGCCAGCTGGGGGAAGAAGTCGCCGCCGTCGTCGGTCTGCGCGGTCTCGCGGCCGCCGCGCTGCGGCTGTCCGAGCCGGTTGCCGGCCACGCCGGCCACGGCGATGCGCTCGCCATAGGGCGGGTTGAGCAGCATGGTGCCGGACTCGGCCGGCGGCATGCGCTGCAGGGCGTCGCCGCCGCGCAGCTGAACGGCCGCGGCGACGCCGGCGCGCTGGGCGTTGCGCTGCGCGAAATCGACCATGCGGTGGGCCACGTCGCTGCCGAACACGGTGGTGGTGGGGGCGTGCTGCGCGGCCTGGGCTTCCTCGCGCAGCGCGGCCCACACGTGCGCCTGGAAGGGCGCCAGCCGCTCGAAGCCGAAGCGCCGGTTCAGGCCGGGGGCGATGCCGCAGGCGATCTGCGCGGCCTCGATGGCGATGGTGCCGCTGCCGCAGCAGGGGTCGTACAGCGGGGTCTGCGCGTCCCAGCCGCTGGCGGCGAGCATGGCGGCGGCCAGGGTTTCCTTGAGCGGGGCATCGCCCTTGTCCTCACGCCAGCCGCGCTTGAACAGCGGCTCGCCCGAGCTGTCGATGTACAACTGCAGCCGGTCGGTGGTCAGGTGGGCATAGATGCGCACCTGCGGGAAGCGCGTGTCCACGTCGGGCCGGCTGCCGGTCTTGTCGCGGAAGCGGTCGGCGATGGCATCCTTGATGCGCAGCGCGGCGAAGTTCAGGCTCTGCAGCGGGCTGTGCTGGGCCGTGAGCTCGATCTTGAAGGTGTGGCGCGGCGTGAACCAGGCCTCCCAGGCGACGTTGGAGGCGATCGCATAGAGGTCCTGCTCGTGGCGGTAGTCGCCATGGGCCAGCTCGATCAGCACACGCTGGCACAGCCGGCTGTGCAGGTTCAGCCGCATGGCGTCGCGCCAGGAGGCGGACAGGCGCACACCGGCGCGGCGGGCCTGGACCGGCGCGCCGGCGATGCGCGCGGCCTCGTCGGCCAGCATGGCTTCGACACCCGCCGCGCAGGGCAGGAACAAGCGCAGGTTTTGCATGGCTACAGCGCTTTGCGCAGATTCGTTGGTGCGATGCGCAGGGCTTCGCGGTACTTGGCGACGGTACGGCGCGCGCACTCGATGCCCTGCTCCTTGAGCATGTCGGAGAGCTGGCTGTCCGACAGCGGCTTCTTGGTGTCCTCGGCCGTCACGAACTGCTTGATCAGCGCGCGCACGGCGGTGCTCGACGCGTTGCCGCCGGTCTCGGTGCCGAGCGAAGAGCCGAAGAAGTACTTCAGCTCGAAGGTGCCGAACGGCGTGGCCATGTACTTGGCGGTGGTCACGCGGCTGATGGTGGACTCGTGCAGGCCCAGCTCGTCGGCGATCTCGCGCAGCACCAGCGGGCGCATGGCCAGCGCCCCATGGGTGAAGAAGTTCTTCTGCCGTTCGACGATGGCGTTGGACACGCGCAGGATGGTGTCGAAGCGCTGCTGGATGTTCTTGATGAACCAGCGCGCCTCCTGCAGGCGCTGCTGCAATGCCGCAGTGTCCGAGGCCTCGCGGCCCCCGCCGCGGTGCTGCTTGAGCGCGTTGGCGTAGATGTCGTGCACGCGCAGGCGCGGCATCACTTCGGCATTGAGCTGGGCGCGGAAACGCACGTTGGCGCCGCGGCCGCTGCGGACCACGATGACGTCGGGCACGATGATGTTGCGCTCCACGTCGACGAACTTGCGGCCGGGCTTGGGCTCCAGCCGCGTGATCAACGCCAGCGCGGCCTTGATGCCGGCCTCGTTGTCGCCGCACAGGTTGGCCAGGCGGCGCAGGTCGCGCCGCGCCAGCAGGTCCATGGACTGGCGGCACATGCGCAGCGCAGTGCGCCGCAGCGGGGCGGGAACCTCGTCCTCGGGCAACGCGCGGATCTGCAGCGCCAGGCATTCGCCCAGGTCGCGCGCGCCGACACCGGCCGGCTCCAGGTTCTGCAGCAGGCGCAGGGCCACGGTGAAGCGGTGCACGAGCTCCTCGTGCGCCTCGGGGTCGTCACCGGCGAAGCCGGCGGCCAGCGCGTCGAGGCTGTCTTCGAGGTAGCCGTCGTCGTTGAGCGACTCGATCAGGAAGCGCAGCGCGGCCGTGTCTTCCTCGGACAGGCGCAGCGCCAGTGCCTGGCGGTGCAGGAAGCTGGGCAGCGACTCCTGGCTGCGCGCCAGTTCGGTGGCATCGGCATCGCCCTCCTCGCCCAGCGCGGAACCGTTGCGCGGCAGGGCGTCGCCGCCCCACTCGCCGTCGTCGGGCGCCACGTCGTGCGTGCCGTCGCCGTCCCAGTCGTGCTCGTCGGCCTGACCGGTCAGGGGCGATTCGGATTCGCTGCGGTTCTCGGCCGGCGCCTCGGTGGCGTAATCCAGCCCGCTGGACAGCGCGGCCTCGGTGTCGCGGTCTTCATCGCGCACCGGCGTGTCGGCCTGGGCCAGCCCGAAGTCCTCGCCCGGCGCCTCGTCCATGGACTGCTCCAGGAACGGGTTCTCGTCGAGCATCTGCTCGACCTCCTGCGACAGCTCCAGCGTGGACAGCTGCAGCAGCCGGATGGACTGCTGCAGCTGGGGGGTCAGTGCCAGGTGCTGGGAGACGCGGAGCGAGAGGCCTTGCTTCATAGGCGACCGAGCGCCGCCGGGCCGCCCCAAGGCGCGAGCCCCCCCGCGGGGGGCAGCGCAGTACACGAAGTGACAAGCGTGGGGGCCATGGCCTACATGCGGAAGTGCTCGCCGAGATACACCCGGCGCACCTCGGCGTTGTCGACGATCTCGGCCGGCGTGCCCTTGGCCAGCACCCGCCCCTCGCTGATGATGTAGGCGTGGTCGCAGATGCCCAGGGTCTCGCGCACGTTGTGGTCGGTGATCAGCACGCCGATGCCGCGGCCCTTGAGGAAGCTCACGATGCGCTGGATCTCGATCACGGCGATCGGGTCGATGCCGGCGAAAGGCTCGTCCAGCAGGATGAAGCGCGGCTGCGTGGCCAGCGCGCGCGCGATCTCCACGCGGCGGCGCTCGCCGCCGGACAGCGCCAGCGCCGAGGAATCGCGCAGGTGGTCCACGCGCAGGTCCTGCAGCAAGCCGGTCAGGCGCTCATCGATCTCCTGGCGGCTGAAGGCCTTGCCCTCGGGCGTGCGCTGCAGCTCCAGCACGGCGCGCACGTTGTCCTCGACCGACAGCTTGCGGAAGATCGACGCTTCCTGCGGCAGGTAGGACAGGCCTAGGCTGGAGCGCCGGTGGATGGGCATGTGCTCCACCGACTGGCCGTCGATGGAGATGTGGCCGCCGTCGGCGCGCACCAGCCCCACGATCATGTAGAACGAGGTGGTCTTGCCCGCGCCGTTGGGCCCGAGCAGGCCCACCACCTCGCCCTTGTTGACGGTCAGGGAGACGTCGTGCACGACCTTGCGGCTGCCGTACGACTTCTCCAGCTGGCGCGCGACCAGCCGGCTGCCGGCCACGTCTGCGAAGGCGCTGTCCGCGGCCCCCACCTCAGTTCTTCTCCCCGCCCAGCCGGGTGCTGGGCTTGAGCGGCGCGGCCGGCTGCGCCGGGGCGGCCGGCTTCGGCGCGCTGGCAGCGGGCGTCGGCGTCAGCATCGCGCGCACGCGCCCGCCGGAGCCGGCGCTGCCCGGCTTGGCCGCATCCACGGTGAAGACCTCGGTGACGTTGTCGTAGACGATGACGTTGCCCGTCACCTCGTCGTTCATGGTGCTGCCCACGTAGCGGCGCATCACGGCACGGCGGATGAAGGTGACCTTGTCGGCCTTGCCGTCGTACTCGATGACCTCGCCCTCGCCCTCGATGTACTCGTCCACCGCCTCGCGTTTCTGCCGGTAGTAGGCCAGCTGGCCCGGCGCCGCGGTGATGGTGCCGAACTGGTAGCCCTGGGCGTCCTTGCGCACGTCCACCCGTGCGCCGCGCGCCACGATGGTGCCCTTGGTCACGACCACGCGGCCCGTGAACACATTGACCTGCTTGAGGTCGTCGTAGCGCATGGCATCGGCCTCGATGTTCATGGGCTTGTCGCGGTCGGCGCGTTCGGCCAGCGCCAGTCCGGAAGACAGGGCGAGGGCCAGGCTGACGAGGAGGTGGGCGGAGGTGGGTTTCATGAAAGGCACGAATCTTGCTCGGCCATTGTAACGGGCGCGGACGAATGCAAAAACGACATGGCCCGCGTCAGCGGGCCATTGTGCAGTGCAATATTGCTGCAGTCTACGACTTGGTCTTGCGCAGTTCGCCCAGCAGTTGGTCGGTGACGGTCAGGGCGCGGCCCATGGACTGGGCCAGCGTGCCGTCGGTGTAGAAACGGCCGTTGATGCCCATGGCCGGCACGCCGGCCAGCTTGTAGGCATCCTGCAGCTGCGTGGCCTTGCGCACCTTGGTGGCCACGTTGAACGAGTTGTAGGTCTCGGTGAACTTGGCCTTGTCCAGCCCCTGGGTGGCGGCCCAGGCGATCACCGTGTCGTCGCTGTTCAGGCGCTGCTTGTCGACGTGGATGGCGTAGAACGCCTTGCGGTGCAGCTCGTCGACCTTGCCCAGGGCTTCCAGCGTGTAGTAGAGCTTTTGCAGCGGGACGAAGTCGTTGCGGAAGGCCACCGGCGCGCGGCGGAAGGCCACATCCTTGGGCAGTTGCTTGACCCAGGCTTCCAGCGTCGGCTCGAAGGCGTTGCAGTGCGGGCAGGCATACCAGAAGAACTCGACCACCTCGATCTTGCCGGGCGGCGCTTCGGTGCCGGCCGGCTTGTCCAGCACCAGGTAGTCGGTGCCGGCCTTGGCTTGCGCCCACGCGGCAGGCGCCTGGGACAGGCCCAGGGCGGACACGGCCAGGCCGGCTTTCGAGAACTCACGACGTTTCATTGGTTTCAACTCCTAGGGCCGGTGTGAGCGGCGGCGGTCGCAAAAAGTTTCAGCGTTGTACGCGGACCAGGGCCGAATCGGCACCCGTGCTGTCCAGCCGCGTCTTGGTGCGTTCGGCATCCTCGCGCGAATGGTAGGGGCCCATGCGCACGCGGTAGACGGTGCGGCCGGCCTGCTCGCGCTCGGTCACGCGCGCCTCCAGGCCCATCATGGCCAGGCGGGCGCGCTGGGCCTCGGCATCGTCGGCGGTACGGAAGGCGCCGGCCTGCACGAAGTAGTCGAACGGATCGGCCGCGGCAGCCGCCGGCGCCGCCGCGGGCGCAGGCTTGGCCGCCGAGCGGGCACGCGCCAGGTCGCCGAGCGGGTCGGCCGACGGCGTGGCGGGCCGCGCCCCGGCAGGGGCGGCGGCGTCCGCGCGCGGCGCAGCGCCCGGGGCCGGCACGGCCGCCGTGGGCGGCACTGCCGGTGCGGCCGCTGGCGCGGAAGACGGCGCCGCCGGACGCGCCGGGTTGCGGCCATGCAGCGGCGCGTTGGGGTCCCAGTTCTGGTTCTTGCGGCTCTCGGCGTCGTCGTCGGCCGTGCGGCCCGACGGCGACTTGCCGCTCATGAAGGGCACCGGCACCTTGGTCACGTAGACCGCCATGGCCAGCGCGGCCACGAGCCCCACCACCACGCCGGCGATGAAGCCGACGATGGTGCCGCCGGTCTGCCCGCGTGCGGCCTTGGCGCCGGGCTTGGCGGCGGGCCGCTTGCGTTGTTGTGCTTGCGTCATCGTGGGATCACATTTTCTCGGGCGCGCTGACGCCCAGTTGCGCCAGGCCGTTGCGCAGCACCTGGGCGGTGGCCGCCACCAGGGCCACGCGCGCGGTGCGCACGGCGGGTTCGTCGACCAGGATGCGTTCGGCGTCGTAGTAGCTGTGGTAGCTGGACGCCAGCTCGCGCAGGTAGAAGCTCACGTCGTGCGGCGCGAAATCGGCCGCCGCGCTCGTCAGCATGTCGGGGTACCTGGCCAGCAGCTGCATCAGCGCATCGGCCTGCGGGCTCTGCAGCGCCGACAGGTCGGCGCCGGCCAGGCTGGCGCGGTCGCCGCCCCAGGCCGCCAGCACCGAGCAGATGCGCGCATGGGCGTACTGCACGTAGTAGACCGGGTTGTCGTTGCTCTGGGCGATGGCCAGGTCGACGTCGAACACGTACTCCGTGTCGGGCTTGCGCGAGAGCAGGAAGAAGCGCACGGCGTCCTTGCTGGTCCACTCGACCAGGTCGCGCAGCGTCACGTAGCTGCCGGCGCGCTTGGAGATCTTGACCTCCTGGCCGCCGCGCATCACGCGCACCATGGTGTGCAGCACGTAGTCGGGGTAGCCCTCGGGAATGCCCACGCCGACCGCCTGCAGCCCGGCGCGCACGCGCGCGATGGTGCCGTGGTGGTCGGTGCCCTGGATGTTGACGACCTTGGTGAAGCCGCGCTCCCACTTGGCGATGTGGTAGGCCACGTCGGGCACGAAGTAGGTGTAGCCGCCTTCGGACTTGCGCATCACGCGGTCCTTGTCGTCGCCGTAGTCGGTCGACCTGAGCCACAGCGCGCCATCCTTCTCGTAGGTCTTGCCCGAGGCCTGCATGCGGGCCACGGCGTCGTCGACGCGGCCCGAGGTGTACAGGCTGGACTCCAGGTAGAAGTTGTCGAAACGCACCTGGAAGGCCTTCAAGTCCAGGTCCTGCTCGCGGCGCAGGTAGGCCACGGCGAATTCGCGCACCGAATCGAGGTCGTCCACGTTGCCGCTGGCCGTGACCTCGCGGTCGTCCGCCTTGACGGTCTTCTTCGCGAGGAAGTCGGCGGCGATGTCGCCGATGTAGTCGCCGTTGTAGGCCGCCTCGGGCCAGCCGGCGTCGCCGGGCTTGACGCCCTTGGCGCGCAGCTGCGTGGAATTGGCCAGCGTGGCGATCTGCACGCCGGCGTCGTTGTAGTAGAACTCGCGCCACACGTCCCAGCCCTGCGACTGGTACAGGTTGCAGATGGCGTCGCCCAGCGCCGCCTGGCGGCCATGGCCCACGTGCAGCGGGCCCGTCGGGTTGGCCGAGACGAATTCGACCAGCACCTTGCGGCCATTGGACGGCTGCATGCCGAAGCGCTCGCCCTGGGCCAGCACCTCGCGCACGACCTGCTGGCGGGCCTCGGGCTTGAGCTTGAGGTTCAGGAAGCCAGGGCCGGCGATGTCGACGGCCGCGACCCACTGCGCCACGGCCGGCTGCGCCAGCAGCGCGGCGCGCAGTTGCTCGCCGACCTGCCGCGGGTTGAGCTTGAGCGGCTTGGCCAGCTGCATGGCCGCGGTGCAGGCCAGGTCGCCGTGGGCGGCGACCTTGGGCGTTTCAAAGGCCGCGCGGGCGCTGGCGCCGGGGGAAACCTGCTCCAGCGCGGTGCCCAGTGCGGCCAGCAATTCTTGTTTGACGGAGAACATCCACGGGATTTTAGGTGGCGGCCGCTGCGCGCTTCAGCGCCGCCACGGGCGCTCAGCGCGCGCCGACGGGCAATGCGGCGTAGACCATGGCACCGGGCACGGCGGCAGCCGGGCGTTCGGGCAGGCCGGCGGCCAGAAGCCAGCTGCCCCGCACCGCATGTTCCTGCCCGCCTTGCAGCCAGGGCAGCGGCGCGGCATCGGGCAGGCGCTCGGCCAGCAGGGCGCCCGGCACCGGCTGCGGCGGGGCGTCCAGGGTCTGCACGCGCAAGCCCTCGCCCGCGGGCGCGCCGTGCGGCGCCTGCAGCGCGCAGACCCAGCGCGACAGCTGGCCCAGGTGCGGGCGCATGCGCGCGCTCCAGGGGGTGGGCTCGCGCAGCAGGCGCTGGTAGGCGTCTTCGGCCAGCACGCGGGCGTCGCGCAGGCCATACAGCGTCAGGTAGCGCGGGCCGGGCTGCGGCCAGAAGGCGGCGTAGCGCCGCGCCCACAGCATGCCCGGCACCGTGAGGCGTTCGGGCACGTGTTCCTCGGCGTGCCAGCGGTTGTACTCGGCCTCGTGTTCGGGTGCGACGCCGTTCCACAGCGCCAGAAGGGCCGTGGCCTGCGGCTTTTCAGGCATCGCCCGCCTCCGGGCACAGCAGCACCTTGCTGGCCTGCTTGCCGTGCGCGAGCGCGAAGCCCTCGTGCGCCCGGGCCAGCGGCAGCACGTGGCTGACCATGGGGCGCAGCACCGCGTCCATCTCGCCCATCAGCGCCAGCGCCAGCGGCCAGTCGGATTCGGGCGGGCGGAACGAGCCGCGCAGCTGCTGCTGGTTGCGCACCAGCGGCGTCAGGTCCAGCGCGAGCGGCCGGGCGTGGATGCCGGTCACCACCACGATGCCATTGCGGCGCAGCAGGGCCAGCGCCTCGGTGATGGTCTCGGGCACGCCGGTGGCCTCGAACACGAGGTCGAAGGGCGCGCCGCCGGTGTGGGCGCGCGTGCCGTCGGCCAGCGACTGCGCCTTCACGTCGACCAGCGCATCGAAGCCCATGGCGCGCAGCGCGTCGAAGCGGGCCGCGTCGTCGTAGCCGCTGACCACGACCTGGCTGGCGCCCGCGCGGCGCGCCAGTGCCGCGATGCCCTGGCCGATGGTGCCTGGCCCCATGACCAGCACGCGCAGGCCCGCCACGTCGCCCGCGATGCGCAGCGCCTGCATGGAGATCGTCAGCGGCTCGGTCAGCGCGGCCATCTCGTCGCTGAGGCTGTCGGGCACGGGCACGCAGTTGCGCTGCGGCACCCGCACCCAGGGCGCGAAGGCACCATCGCGCGTCATGCCGATGCCGCGGCGGCGCTCGCAGGCGTCGTGCCGGCCCTCCGTGCAGGCGGCGCAGCTGCCGCAGGTGACCGAGGGCCGCACCACCACGCGGCGCCCGGCCAGCGGGCCGGACTGCGCCACGCCGACGAATTCGTGCCCGATGGTGACGGGGATGCTGGGCGCGATGAAGGCGTAGCTCGGCGTCCAGTCGTCCACGTGCAGGTCGCTGCCGCAGATGCCGGTGGCGCGCACGCGCACCAACACCTCGTCGGAGGCCGCATCCACGACGGGCACCGGCACGTCGACCAGTTCGAGTCCCGCCGCGGCGCGGGTTTTCTGGAAGGCTTGCATGGCGAGCATTCAATCGACGGTGATGCCGACCTTCTGGATGATCGCGCCCCACTTCTTGCCCTCGGCGGCGATGAAGCCCTTGAAGCTGTCGGCCGTGCCGCCGCCGATGATGAGCCCCTGCTTGGCGAAGGCCTCGCGCACACCGGCGTCCTGCATCACCGCGTTCACGTCAGCGTTGATGCGGGCGACCAGCTCGGGCGGCGTGCCGGCGGCCGTGAACAGGCCGTTCCAGGCCAGCGCCTCGAACCCCGGGTAGCCCTGCTCGGCCACGGTGGGCAGGTCGGGCATGCCCTCGCTGCGCTTGAGGCTGGTGGCGGCCAGCAGCCGGATGCGGCCGCTCTGGATCAGCGGCAGCAAGGCCGGCGCCACCGTGAACAGCCCATGCGTCTCGCCCGAGGCCAGCGACAGGCCGGCCGGCGGCGAGCCGGCGAAGGGCACGTGCGTGGCCTCGAAGCCAGCCGTGCTGCGGAACAGCTCCATCGTGAGGTGCGAGGAACTGCCGGCGCCGACCGAGGCGTAGCTGACCTTGCCGTTCTGCTGCCTGGCCCAGGCCACGTACTCGGGCAGCGTCTTCGCCGGGTTGCCCGCCGGCACCGCCAGCACGTTGGGCTGCGAGGAGGTCAGCACGATGGGCAGCAGGTCGCGCGCCGGGTCGTAGCTCATCTTCCTGTACATGTAGGGTCCGAACGCGATCGGCCCGTTGAAGCCGATGCCCAGCGTGTAGCCATCGGCCGGCGCCTTGGCGACCATGGCCATGCCCAGCATGCCACCGGCACCGGCCTTGTTGTCCACCACCACGGGCTGCTTCCAGCGATCGCGCAGCTTGTCGCCCAGCGTGCGGGCGATGAAGTCGAGCGAGCTGCCGGCCGGCGCGGGCACGACCAGCTTGACGGGCCTGGCCGGCCAGTCCTGCGCCGTGGCCGCCAGGGCCAGGCTGCCGATCACGAGGGCGAGAAATCTCTTCATGGGGCTTGTCTCCGGAGTAAAGGGGTCGGGGCGGATTCTCGGCACACGCCCGCAATATTCCAAACACCGTTCGGGTATGGTTTCCATATTCACGAGGTATAGGGGGCACCCATGGAACTGCGGCACCTGCGCTACTTCATCGCCGTGGCCGAGACCGGCAGCCTGAGCCGCGCCGCCGAGAAGCTGTTCATCGCGCAGCCGCCGCTGTCGGTGCAGATCCGCCAGCTGGAGGAGGAGATGGGCACGCCGCTGTTCGTGCGCCACCCCAAGGGCGTGCGGCTGACGGCGGCGGGCGAGGCGCTGATGCCCGAGGCCCGCGCGCTGCTCGACCGCGCCGGCCACCTGAAGGACCGGCTGCAAGGCGACGGCGCCGGCGGCGTGCTGTCGCTGGGCTACGTGCCCTCGGCCAGCAGCACCGTGCTGCCGCAGCTGGTGCGCCTGCTGCGCGCCACGCACCCGGGCCTGCGCATCGAGCTGCGCGAGATGATCAGCAGCGCGCAGACAGAGGCCCTGGTCGCCGGCCACCTGGATGCGGGCATCGCGCGCAGCCCGGGCCGGCATCCGCGCGTGGTGGCGCCGGCGCAGATGGACGATCCGTTCTGCCTGGCATCGCCCGCCGCGCAGCCGCCACAAGAGCGCGCGGCCATCGACCTGCGCGGGTTTTCCGAGCAGGACTTCGTCGCCTTCACGCGGCACCGCGGCCCGGCCTACTTCGACCAGTCGATCCACCTGTGCGCGCGCGCCGGCTTCAGCCCGCGCATCCGCTACGAGGCCAGCACCGTGCACGGCGTGCTCGACCTCGTGGGGGCGGGCCTGGGCCACGCGCTGGTGCCGCAGTCGGCCGTGCTGCTCGGGCGCACGGGCATCGCGCTGCGGCGCATCCGCAGCCCGTCGCAGGACCAGGTGCTGGCGCTGCTGCGCCGCAAGGGCGACACGCGCGCCGCGCCGCAGTGGCTGGACGAGGCCGTGCAGACCATCTTTGCGCAGATGGCGCAACGCATGGCCACGGAACTGTGAGAGCCGGTCATCCGCAGGCAGCCGGCGGCGTTAGAGTCGTGCCGGCTGCCATTGCCGGCCAGCCTCTCTTCAACGCATTCGAAGGACACTCCATGTTGAAAACCGCCTCCCTGATCCTGGCCGCGGCATGCGCCCTGTCGCTCGGCAGCGCCCATGCGGCCGATGACGCCAAGCCGGCCACCAAGCTCGGCGCCTGCAGCAAGGAGGCCGCCGCCAAGGGCCTCAAGGGCGATGAACGCAACAAGTACCTGTCGGACTGCAACAAGGGCCTGACCGCCGCCGCGCCCGCCGCAGCCGGCAAGGGCGGCTCCAAGCTGGGTGCCTGCAGCAAGGAGGCCGCGGCCAAGGGACTCAAGGGCGACGAACGCAACCAGTTCTTGTCCGATTGCAACAAGGGCGTGACGGCCGCCGCGCCGGCCGCAGCGGGCAAGCCCGCCTCCAAGCTGGGTGCCTGCAGCAAGGAAGCCGCGGCCAAGGGACTCAAGGGCGACGAGCGCAACAAGTACCTGTCGGACTGCAACAAGGCCTGACCGGGCCAGGCACCGCAACGGCCCGGGCCTGCGCCCTGGCGTTCGCCGGGCTTGCGCCCGGTGGACAGCGCCGCCGGCGTGCGGCGCAGGGCTTGCCGCAACCCACAATGGCGCATCCAACAGACCTGGAGCCACGAGATTGCCAACCCCCGAACCACCACCGTTCCTCGCAGGAGGCGGCCGTGCCACGGAACTGATCCTTGCCAGGGATTGGACCGGCCACCCATTGGGCCTGCCCGATGCGTGGCCCGAGGGCCTGAAGGTTGCGCTGAGCCTGGTCGTCAACTCGCCGGAGTCGATGATCCTGTGCTGGGGCCCGGAGCTGCATTTCTTCTTCAACGAAACCTACATTCCCCTGCTGGGGCCGCGCGTCGATTGGGCCATGGGCTCGCCGTTCGACGAGGTCTGGGCCGACGCACTCGCGCAGGCCCATCCCATCATCGCAGCCGCGATGGCCGGGCAGAGCCAGCGCTTCAACGATCTGCCCTGGAAACTGGCGACCGACCGGGGACAGGCCGACACGTGGTGGACGTTCTCGTACTCCCGCATCCTCGGGCCGGACGGCGCGATTGCAGGCCTCTTCATCTTCACCAACGAGACCACGAACAAGGTGCTGGCAGACGCGGCGCTGAAGGACAGCAACGAGCAGCTGCGCCTGGTGATCGAAGGCGCGAAGGACCATGCGATCTTCACCGTCGACCCGGCAGGGCACATCACCACCTGGTCCGCGGGTGCGCAAGCCATCTTCGGCTGGACGGCGCAGGAGGCGCTGGGCCAGTCGGTGGCCCTGGTCTTCACGCCGCAAGACGTGGCGGACGGCGCGCACGTGCGCGAACTGACGTTGGCGGCGCGGACCGGCCATGCCCACGACGAGCGATGGCACATCACCAAGTCGGGGCGCCGCGTGTTCATGAACGGCTCGGTCCACCCGCTGCCCGACGACACCGACGGCCAGCCGCGGGGCTTCATCAAGATCGCGCGGGACGACACCGTGCGGCAGGAGGCCGCGGCGGCGCGGGCGCAGGAAGTCGAGCGGCAACGGCTGAGCCTGCAGCAGATGCCCGGCTTCGTCGGCATCCTGTCCGGCCCCGAACACCGCTACGAGTACGTGAACGACGCCTACGTCGCGATTTCGGGCGAGCGCGATTTCCTGGGCCGCACCGTGCGCGAGGTGTTTCCCGAACTGGCCGGCCAGGGCTTCTACGAGCTGCTCGACCAGGTGTACGCGACCGGGACGGCGTACACGGCACGTGCGATGCCGCTGCACCTGGACAACCGCACCGCGAGCGAAGCCGACCGGTTCATCGACTTCGTCTACGAGCCGATCCGCGATGCATCGGGCGCAGTCAGCGGCGTGTTCGCCGGTGGCTACGACGTGACGGACCAGGTGCGCGCGCAACGGCAGCTGGCCGAGGCCAACCTCGGGCTGGAGCAGCGCGTCGACGCCACCGTGCGCCATCTGATGGCGGCCGAGGAAGCCCTGCGCCAGGCCCAGAAGATGGAGGCCGTCGGCCAGTTGACCGGCGGTCTCGCCCACGACTTCAACAACCTCCTGGGTGGCATCACCAGCTCGCTGGAGCTGGTGCAGCGCCACATCGCCCAGGGCCGCATCGCCGATGTCGACCGCTATGTGGTGGCGGCCCAGGGGGCTGCGCGCCGGGCGGCCGCGCTCACGCACCGGCTGCTGGCCTTCTCGCGCCGGCAGACGCTCGACCCGAAGATCGTCGATGTCAACCTGCTGGTGGCAGGCCTGGAAGACCTGGTGCGGCGCACGGTCGGGCCCAGCATCGAGGTGACGGTGGTCGGCTCCGCCAGCCTGTGGCCGACGCTGGTCGACGCACCGCAGCTGGAGAGCGCCTTGCTCAACCTGTGCATCAACGCCCGCGATGCCATGCCCGACGGAGGGCGCATCACCATCGAGACGGCCAACCGCTGGCTGGACGGCCAGGCGGCGAAGACGCTCACGATGGCCGAAGGCCAGTACATCTCGCTGTCCGTGACCGACACCGGCACCGGCATGACGCCCGAGGTCATGGCCAGGGCCTTCGAGCCCTTCTTCACCACCAAGCCGCTGGGCCAGGGCACCGGGCTGGGCCTGTCGATGATCTACGGCTTCGCGCAGCAGTCGGGCGGGCAGGTCCGCATCTACTCGGAAGTGGGAGCCGGCACCACCGTCAGCATCTACCTCGCACGCAGCACCGCGTCGGCCGAACCCGCGGAGCTGCCCGCGCTCGAAACGGTGGGGCGTGCCAGCGTGGGCGAGACCGTGCTGCTCGTGGAGGACGAGCCCACCATCCGCATGGCGGTGACGGACGAACTGGGCGAGCTGGGCTACACGGTGCTGGAGGCGAGCGACGGCAAGACCGCGCTGCGGGCCCTGCAATCGGGCGCGCACATCGACCTGTTGCTCACCGACGTGGGCCTGCCCGGGGGCATGAACGGGCGCCAGATCGCCGATGCGGCGCGCACGGCCCTTCCCGGCCTGAAGGTGCTCTTCATCACGGGCTACGCCGAGAACGCGATGATCGGCGACGGGCAGCTGGAGCCCGGGATGGCCGTGCTGACCAAGCCCTTCTCGCTCGAAGAACTGGGAATCCGCATCCGGGAGATGCTTTCCTGAACCAGCCGCCACGCGCGGCACGGACCGTGGGCGCGCCGTGCACCGGCGGCCTGCGCCCGGCAGCGCCCCGCAGCGTCCCGCAACCGGGCAGTGCCGCGGGCCGGCGCCTCTACTTGCCGAAGCCGCGCGCGAGGAACACCGCCGCCAGCGCCACCAGCGGGATCAGGTGGGCCTGCGCCATGACGGTCTTGCGCATGCTGCGCACCTCGGCCTCGGGCGGCAGCGCACCCGTCGCGCGCAGCTGGCGGCGCCAGCGCAGGTAGGTCAGCGTGGGCTTGATGGACATCAGGCCGATCACCACGAACAGCGTGACCTTGCCGTGCAGCAGCGGGTTGGACCAGTACCACCCCATGCCCTTGGCGCCCCAGGCCGAGCGCGCCAGGCCGGTCAGCAGCACAGCCACCGAAGCGATGCCGTAGAGCATGTCCACGCGCGCAAGCCGCTCGACCACGCGCGCGTTCATCCACTCCACGCGGCACAACGCGGCCTCGCTGGAGAGAAACACCACCATCGCGAAGATGGCGACCCAGTGCACGTAGGCGAGAACGGTTTCAAGAATCATCGACGAGGCTCGGATGTGTAGGGCGGCGACGACGACATTTTGCAGGCCACGCGCCGCACTGCGCACCGGACCGCGCCGTGTGGGGTTCTCGACACAGTTGCTTACCGCCCGGTGTAAGATGAGAACAATTCTTGTTTAGATGCGGGCGGTGTTTCGCTCCGCCGAACGGAGCCCCCTTGTCCGCGGCCCAGTCCCTTCACTCCAGCAACCAGCAGTTGATCCACACGCTGTGCAGCAAGCACCGCGGCTGGCTGCGGCGCAGGCTCGCCACAGAAACCGGCACGCTGCCCGTGCGGGTGGTCTGCCGCACGCGCTGGCGGGTCGCCATGCCCGCATCCTCGGCGCCACCGCCCAGCTGATTTTTTGCGGCACGCGGTTGTTCTTTTCATCTCGCGTGCCATGGCACCCAGAGCCAGCTTTCCCGCGCCGTGCGGAGCCAGCCACGCACTCCGTTCAAAGGAAAGCTCCGCATGCACCGACATCTCCGCGCTACCGTGCGCGCCCCGGCCTCGCCGCTCGCACAGGCCGCGCGCCAGGCCTTGCTGGCCATGGCCCTGGCCACCACCTGCCCGCCCGCCGCCCAGGCCCAGGACGCCGTTCCCGTGGCCGACTACAGCGTGCCGGCCGGCCCGCTCGGCGAAGCACTGGCCCGGTTCGCCGCCAGCGCAGGCGTGTCGGTGCAGCTCGACGCCACGCTGGTGGCCGGCCGTCGCAGCCAGGCGCTGGATGGCCGCTTCAGCGTGCGCGACGGCTTCGCGCATCTGCTGGCCGGCACCGGCCTGCAGGTGCAGGAGCGCAGCCGCGGCATCTGGGTGCTGCGCCAGGCCGCCAATGCACCGCAAGCGGTTGCCGCGGCCTCGCAGGTCGTGCTGCCCGAGGTCAAGGTCACCGCCGAGGCCGTGCGCCGGGAGGCCGGCACCCGCACCGTGCTGACGCAGGACGATGTCGAACGCACCGGCGGCAACAGCATCGCCGACGTGATCCGCTACCAGCCGCTCGTCGAAGCCCCAGGCACCGTGCAGGGCGCCACGCGCGGCGCCAGCCGCTACGACCGCAGCGGCACCACGGGCTACAACATCCGCGGCGTCGAGGGCAACCGCATCGGCCTGGACGTGGACGGCATCGAGATGCCCGACGCCGTCGGCCGCGCGCCAATGACCGCGCGCTCGGAAGATGGCACCTTCGGCATGGGCCGCGACTTCATCGACCCCTACCTGTACTCGTCGGTCGACATCCAGTCGGGCACCACCAATTCGCAGCGCACGGCCGGCGGCATTGGCGGCGCGGTCAGCTTTCGCAGCAAGTCGCCCGAGGACTACGTGCACGCCGACAAGCCGTTCTACGCCGGCGCCAGACTCGGCTTCAGCGAGGCCGACAGCGCCTGGGCCAAAGGCCTCACGCTGGCCGGCCAGCAGGGCGACCTCGGCGTGCTGCTGGCCTACTCGCGCCGCGACGGCAAGGAAACCAGGCCGAACAGCGACAGCGACACCGTCCGCGCAGCCCCGGAGGATTGGCATTCCGATGCGCTGCTGCTCAAGGGCGTGCTGCGCGTGAACCCGCAGCACAAGTTCGAGCTGTCGGCCGACCTCTACCGCAAGCAGAACGACTCGACCTTCGACAGCTGGAACAGCGCCGCCACGGCCATCACCGGCCTGTCGCGGCAGGATTCGCGCACCAGGCGCGACACCCTGTCCGCTGCCCACACCTGGACGCCAGGTGCCGGCGGCCCGTTCGACCAGGTCAACACCCGCGTCTTCGTGCAGAACACCGACATGGACGACCTCACGGACACCGTGACGCTGGCCACCGGCGCGCTCATCCGCGAGGTCTCGCAGAACACCACGCAACAGGCGGGCTTCTCCAGCGTGGCCGACAAGCGCATCGCCAACCACGCCATCAAGTTCGGCGTGAACTACTCGCGCAGCAGCAACGAGCACCCGTTCACGTCCACCGCAGCGAACGCAGCCGGCCAGCCCTTCCCCGACACGGTCACGCAGCGCGCAGGCGTGTTCATCCAGGACACCATCGACTTCCAGGTCGGCGGCCGCCGCCTGGCGGTGGTGCCGGGCCTGCGGGTGGACCGCGTCGACCCCCGCATCCGCAACACCGGCAGCTTCGGCAACAACCGCATCACGCAGGAAGAACTGGAAGAGATGTACGGCAAGGCGCCGGCGACCACCATCGTGAGCCCCAGCCTGGCGCTGCTCTACGACGTGACGCCGGGCCTCACGGCTTACGCGCAATACAAGCGCAGCGGCCGCGCGCCCACCAACAGCGAGATCTTCGGCTATTGGAACAGCGGCGGCGGCAGCTATGCGCTGCTCGGCGACCGCAACCTCAAGAAGGAAACCAGCAACGCCTTCGACGTCGGCCTGAAGGGCTCGCCGGTGCCGGGCGTCACGTTCGCCGGTTCGGTCTTCTACACCCAGTACGACGACTTCATCTCCTACACACGCTACACGCGCGCCAACAACCCCGAGAAGTTCGTCGACATCCAGGACAACCTCTCCATCCTGTACCAGGCCAGCAACCGCGACGAGGCCCACATCTACGGCACCGAACTCAGCGTGCGGCTGGACCATGGCACCTGGACGCCGGCCGCGCGTGGCCTGTACAGCACCTGGGCGCTGGGCTACAGCAAGGGCAGCGCCAAGTCGAGCTATGCAGGCGACAAGGACGTGCCGCTGGACACGGTGCAGCCGGGCAAGGCCATCGTCGGCATCGGCTACGAGGCACCCGAGAGGGCCTGGGGCCTGAACCTGACGGGCACCTTCGTGCGCGGCAAGCAGGCCATCGCCACCAACCGCCAGTCCTTCACCAACAACCCTGGCGCAGAGCTGACCGACTCGACGGTCACGCTGTTCCGGGTGCCGGGCTTCGCGCGCTTCGACATCGCCGGCTACTGGCGCATCAACAAGAACGTGCGCGTCAACGCCGGCATCTTCAACCTGACCGACAAGCGCTACTGGGCCTACAGCAACACGCGCAGCCTGCAGCCGGCGCTGCCGCAGGACCGCCAGCAGATCGAGGTGTCCACCGCGCCGGGCCGCACTGTGGCGGTCAACCTGAACGTGGACTTCTGATTCCTCCCGCCCATCCACCCACCGGAGAACCACCCATGACAACACGCACCACATCCCTGCTCGCGGCCCTGGCCGCCACTGCCCTGCTGTCGGCCTGCGCCGGCGGGCCCAGCGGCAACGCTGCGCCCACGTCGGTGGCTGCGGCCCAGAACCAGCCGGCCCGCCCTGCCGGCGGCCACGGCCTGGACGCCTTCCTGGGCAGCTACGACGCCAACCGCGACGGCCAGGTCACGCGCGCCGAGTTCGACGCCATCCGCCTGCAGCGCTTCAAGGCCGCCGACACCAACGGCGACGGCGTGCTGAGCGAGGCCGAATACGTGGCCGAGTTCGAAGGCCGGCTCAAGCGCCAGTACTTCGACCAAGGCCGCCAGCCCGATGCCGCCTACGAGAACAACATCAAGCAGGCGCACACGCGCTTTGGCATCGTCAACCGCGCGCGCGACGGCAAGTTCACCTGGGCCGAAGACCAGGCGATTGCCGACAAGACCTTCACGGGCCTGGACACCAATGGCGACGGCGTCGTCTCCAAGGCCGACCCGCAGCGCCCACGCGAGCAGCGCGCCGACAACGACTGAGCCCCACCATGGCACCCACCGCAGCACGCAACGCCTGGCTCGCCGGCGCGGCCATGACGCTGGCCACCGGGCCGGCGGCCGCGGCCACGCTGACGCTGCAGCTCACCCGGCCGGCAGGCACCTACCAGTTGGCCATCGAGGTCGCGCGCGAGAAGGGCGGGCGCGAGTTGTTGCGCGTGCCCTTCGCCTGGGGCGGCGGCGCCCAGAGGGCCGATGCACAGGGCAGCAAGGGAGCTCGCCAAGGTCAGCGTCTCCATCGCCCCTTGACCGCGCCTTGATCCACCACACACGGAACACACACCATGAAATCCATCCTTTCCTTCTCCCTGGCCGTGCTGGCCGCCGCGACCATCACGGCCTGCGGCACCTCGGCGCCAGTAGTCACGCAGAGCGCGCCCTACCAGGCCGTGCAGGCCGCGCAGATCCAGCGCGCGGCCGTGGCGCCCTCGCTCTACGAGCTGGCCTACTCGGCGCGCCAGAACGCCTTGTTCGTGGCCTCGTCCGGCGGCTTTGGCGACGGCGCCGGCCCGAGCAAGGTGCTGCGCCTGGACCCGAAGACGCTGGCCGTGCAGGCAGAGATCCAGCTGCCGCTGCGCGGCTTCGGCGTGGCGCTGGACGACGCCGCCAACCGGCTCTACGTGGGCAACACCACCGAGGGCTCCGTCACCGTGGTCGACACCGCCACCAACCAGGTCGTCAAGACCGTGCCGTTGATGGCCAAGGCCAAGGGCGCGGACGGCAAGGAGAAGTTCCCGCACCACCTGCGCGAGCTCGTGCTCGACCCGGCCAACGGCCGCCTCTACGCGCCGGGCCTGGGCGCGGACGGCAGCGCGCTGTACGTCATGAACACGCGCACGTTGGCACTGGAGAAGGTGATCCCGGGCTTCGGCGCCATCGCCACCGGCATCGCGCTGGACGCGGCCAACAACCGGCTGTTCGTCTCCAACCTGCGCGGCCGCCTGCACGAGGTCGACACGCGCACGCTGGCGATCGCCAGGAGCCACACCCCTGGTGCCGACCAGATGCTGAACCTGGCCTACGACGCGCAAGGCAAGCGCCTGTTCGCCACCGACCAGGGCCTGGCCAGCATCAGCGAAAGGCGCCAGAAGGCCGAGCCCGGCTTCACGCCCACGCCGGGCAACCGCGTCGTCGTGCTCGACCCTGCGACGGCCCGCATCACGGCCAGCCTGCCCACCGGCGACGGCCCGATCGCGCCGCTGCTGGACGCACCGCGCCAGCGCCTGTACGTGAGCAACCGCGGTGGCGGCAGCGTCAGCGTGTTCGACACCGCCAGCCACAAGCTGCTGCAGACCATCGCGCTGCCTTCGCACCCCAACAGCCTGGCGCTGGACAGCCGCAACAACGTGCTCTACGTGACCGTGAAGAACGGCCGCGACGATGCCAAGGGCAGCAACGAGAGCGTGGTGCGCATCGCGTTCTGATGGCGGGCTGACATGCGCGCGTTCTGGCTGCGCCAACTGGCCTGGCTGCTGTTCGGCGAGCGCACGCGGCGCAGCGATGCGCTGTACGACGCGCCGCTGCAGGACTGGCTGGCCAACGGCGTGCTGCAGCGGCTGGACCGGGCCTTCTCGCGCGACGCGGATGCGCCGGCGCACCACGTGCAGGACCTGCTGGGCCTGCACGGCGCGCTGCTGCGCGACTGGGTGGGCCGCGGCGCCGCCGTGTACGTCTGCGGCCAGCGCAAGGGCATGCCGCAGGGCGTGGACACCGCGCTGCGCCGCGCCTTGGGCGATGCGCTGCTGGAGCAGCTGGCGGCCGGCGGCCGCTACCGCCGCGACGTGTACTGAAACCGGAACGCGCGCGCCGTCACAGGCCCCAGAACCCCGGCTGCGCGTACTGCGCCTTCAGGAAGTCCAGCCACAGCCGCACCCGCAGCGGCAGGTGCTTGCGCTGCGGGAACACGGCATAGATGCCGTTGGGCGGCGCGGCGAAATCGTCGAGCACGGGCACCAGCAGGCCGGCCGCGATCTCGGCCTCCACCTCCCAGGTGCTGCGCCAGGCGATGCCATAGCCGGCCAGGCACCAGTCGTGCAGCACCTGCCCGTCCGAGCAGTCCAGCGGGCCGCCGGGCTTGAGGTGCACGACCTCGCGCGCATCGCCCGCGCCAGGGATCACGAAGGCCCAGCCGCGCGTCTGCGAGGCGTCACTGGACAAGGTCAGGCAGGCGAAGCGCGGCAGGTCCGACGGGTGGCGCGGCGTGCCGTGGCGACGCAGGAACTCCCTGGTCGCCACGCAACGGCGCCGGTTGTCGGCCAGCCGGATGCTGACGAGCGAGGAATCGGGCAGGTCGCCCACGCGCACCGCGCAGTCGAAGCTCTCGCCCGGCAGGTCGACCACGCGGTCGCTGAGGTTCAGCGAGATCGTCACTTCGGGGTGCAGTTCGTGGAAGCGCGGCACCAGCGGCGCCACATGCCGGCGGCCGAAACCGGCCGGCGCCGTCACGCGCAGGTGGCCGCTGGCCTTGACGCCGCCGGCCCCGACGCTGGCCTCGGCATTGGCCAGCTCGACCAGCAGGCGCTGGCAGTCCTCCAGGAAGGCCGTGCCCTCGTAGGTCAGCGAGATGCGCCGCGTGGTGCGCACCAGCAGGCGCACGCCCAGCCGCTCCTCCAGCGCGTCGAGCCGGCGCCCCATGATGGCCGGCGCCACGCCCTCGGCCTTGGCCGCTGCCGTCAGGCTGCCGCGCGCAGCCACGGACACGAACGACTCCAGCTGTTTCAGTCTGTCCATGGGCGCATTATCGAAGGCGCCCCGGGTGCCTCGGGGCCATGGTGCCCGCGGTGGACGACGCCGCCGCGCGCCCGGCCCGGCCTGGTCCGGGTCAGTCGGCCGTGGCGCCCGAGGCCTTCACGGCCACGCCCCACTTGGCGATCTCGCTCGCGATGAAGCGGTCGAATTCCGGGCCCGTGGTGGGCGCCGCCTCGGAGCCGCGGTCGCGGATGAACTTCACCATGGCATCGCTGCGCAGGATCTCGACGACCTCCTGGTTGAGCCGCTCCACGATCTCGGCCGGCGTGCCCTTGGGCGCCATCAGGCCGAGCCAGCCCACGGCTTCGAAGTCCTTGAGCCCGGCGACGCCGCTCTCGCGCACGGCCGGCACGTCCGGCAACTGGCTGGAGCGCGTGGCCGAGGTCACGGCCAGCGGCACGGCGCGCCCGGCCTGGATGTTGGCCAGCGCCGCGGTGACCGAGTCGACCATCAGCGGCACCTGGTTGCCCAGGAAGTCGGCCTGGGCCGGGCCGCTGCCGCGGTAGGGGATGTGGGTGATGAACACGCCGGCCTGGGCCTTGAGCATCTCGCCCGACAGGTGCTGCGAGCCGCCGATGCCGGCGCTGGCGTAGTTGAGCCGGCCCGGCGCGGCCTTGGCCTGCTGCACCATCTGCGGCAGGGTCTTGATGCCGGAAGCCGGCGTGGCCAGGAACACCAGCGGCACCTTGGCGATCAGCGAGATGCCGGCCAGGTCCTTGGCCGGGTCGTAGGCGAGCTTCCTGTACAGCGTCTGGTTCACCGCCATGGCGCTGCCGGCGACCAGCAGCGTGTAGCCATCCGGCGCGGCGCGCGCCACCATCTCGGTGCCGATGTTGCTGCCCGCGCCGGCCTTGTTGTCGATGACGATGGGCTGGCCCAGGCGCTTGCCGAGTTGCTCGGCCAGGGCGCGCGCGAAGATGTCCGAGGCCTGGCCGGGCGGGAAGGGCACGACCATGCGGATCGGCTTCTCGGGCCAGGCCGCATGGGCCAGCGGCGCCAGCACGGACAGGGCAAGGCCTGCGAGCAGGCTGCGGCGGGCAAAGGGGATGCGCATGGTGTGTCTCCAGGTCAAAAGAAAAAAGCGCAGGAGCGTCGCCGCTCCTGCGCCCGTCGCGCAAGGCTCAGGAGGTCAGGTGCTTGCCGAGGATGCCGGCCAGCTCGAACATGGTGGCGCTGGGCTTGCCGAACACCGCCTGCAGGGCCGCGTCTGCCTTGATGCTGCGCTTGTCCTGGGGATCCTGCAGGCCCTTGGCCTTGATGTAGTCCCACAGCTTCTTGGTGGCCTCGGTGCGCAGCACGGGCGCATCGCCGATCACCGCGGCCAACGCGGCGCTGGGCTTGAGGCCCGTGCCGGCCGTGGCCTTGCGCGGTGTCTTGGCGGCTGCCGTCTTGGTGGCCGGGGCCTTCTTCGCCGCCGCGGCCTTCTTGGCCGGCGCCGCCTTCTTGGCGGCAAAGGCTGCGCCCTTGCGCGGCGGGAACTTCGAATCGCGCGGCTCGAACTCGAAGGTCACCTTGCCCTCGTCCTTGTTCCAGGCCAGGAAGGCCTTGAAGCTGCGCCGCGTGCGCATGCTCACGAACTTGTCGAGCAGGTCGGTCTTGCCCTCGGCCAGCAGCTTGCGCACCTGGGCCTCGTCCACCGGTTGCTGCAGGATGACCTTGCCGGTCTTGAAGTCGCACGTGGGCTGGGCCTGCTCGGGCGTGGGCACCGAATGCGCGCAGATGTAGTTGCTGCCGAACTCGAACACGCCGGCGCCGCACTTCGGGCAGGGCCCCAGGTTGGGCTGGCCGCTGAAGTCGACGATCTCGCCGGTCTCTGCCGGGTCCTTGTCGTCGTCGCCGAAGTCGAATTCCAGTTTCCAGTTCTTGTCGTCCTCGCTGAAGGCCAGGCGGATCTCGGCCACGAAGGGCCAGCCGGCCTTGGAGCGGAAGCCCTCCAGCGGGCCGATGTGCTTGTCGCGCACCAGGGCCTCGGCCTCGGCGATCTCGAAGGTGCGCCCCGCGGGCGACTTGGTGAACGAGAAGCCGCAGGCGCCGTCGCCGCTGCCCTTGGGGCCAGTGCAGGCATAGCGGCGGTAGTTCTCCTTCACCACGCCGGCGCAGTTGGGGCAGGGCGCGGACAGCTGGGCGTAGTCGCCCGGCACGGTGTCGCGGTCGTACTCCTTGGCCTTCTTGACGATGTGCTCGGTCATCTGCGCGATCTCGCGCATGAAGGCGTCGCGGCTCAGCGCGCCCTTCTCCATCTGGGCCAGCTTGTATTCCCACTCGCCCGTGAGTTCGGCCTTGGAGAGCTCCTCCACGCCCAGGCCGCGCAGCAGCGTCATGAGCTGGAAGGCCTTGGCCGTGGGGATCAGCTCGCGGCCTTCGCGCAGCATGTATTTTTCGCCCAGCAGGCCTTCGATGATGGCCGCGCGCGTGGCCGGGGTGCCTAGGCCTTTTTCCTGCATGGCCTCGCGCAGTTCCTCGTCGTCTATGAGCTTGCCGGCGCCTTCCATGGCGCCCAGCAGCGTGGCTTCGCTGTAGCGTGCCGGCGGGCGGGTGCGCAGGCCCTTGGCCTCGGCCGATGCCACGCGCACCGTCTCACCGGGCTGCACGGGCACCAGGCGCTTGCCGCCTTCCTTCTCGTCGTCCTCGCCCTCGGCTTCCTTGCCGTAGATGGCCATCCAGCCCGGCTTGACCAGCACCTTGCCGTCGGAGCGGAAGGCGTACTTCCTGCCCGGCGTCTCGACCGTGCTGATGCGCGTCGTGACCTGGAATTCGGCGCTCGGGAAGAACACGGACAGGAAGCGGCGCACGACGAAGTCGTACAGCCGCTGCTCGGCATCGGACAGGCCGCTGGGCGCCTGCAGCGTGGGGATGATGGCGAAGTGGTCCGACACCTTCGCGTTGTCGAACACGCGCTTGCTGGGCTTCACGTAGTTGCCGTCGATGGCCTGCTGGGCGAACGGGGCCAGGTGCTTCATGCCGCTGCCGGCCAGCATCTTCATGGTGTCCTTGACCACGGGCAGGTAGTCCTCGGGCAGCGCGCGCGAGTCGGTCCGCGGGTAGGTCAGGGCCTTGTGGCGCTCGTACAGGCTCTGCGCCAGCGCCAGCGTGGTCTTGGCCGAGAAGCCGAAGCGGCTGTTGGCCTCGCGCTGCAGCGAGGTCAGGTCGAACAGCAGGCCGCTGGCCTGCGTGGTGGGCTTGCTCTCTTCGGTGACGGTGGCCGGCTGGCCGCGTGCGGCGTCGGCGATCGCCTGGGCATCGCGGGCGTTCCAGACGCGGTCGGCACGCTGCTCGGGATCAGGTTCGCCGTTCGGCAGCAAGGGCGCGGCGGCCTTCTTGAACGCCGGGTCGAAGTACTTGCCGGCGTACTGGCCGGCCTGGGCGTCGAACAGGCCGTGGATCTCCCAGTAGTCGCGGCTCACGAACTTGCGGATCTGCTCCTCGCGCTCGACCACCACCGACAGCGTGGGCGTCTGCACGCGGCCCACGGTGGTCAGGAAGAAGCCGCCGTCGCGCGAGTTGAAGGCCGTCATGGCCCGCGTGCCGTTGATGCCGACCAGCCAGTCGGCCTCCGAGCGCGAGCGCGCGGCGTCGGCCAGGCCCTGCATCTGCGCTTCGCTGCGCAGGCGGTCGAAGCCGTCGCGGATGGCCTGCGGCGTCATGGACTGCAGCCACAGGCGCTTGATGGGCTTGCCCAGCGGCTTGGCGCCGCCTGCGTACTGCTCGATCAGGCGGAAGATCAGCTCGCCCTCGCGCCCCGCGTCACAGGCGTTCACGAGCGCCGTGACGTCCTTGCGCTTGGCCTGCTTGACGACGGCGTTGAGCCGCGACTTGGTCTTGTCGACGGGCTTCAGGTCGAAGTGCGGCGGGATCACGGGCAGGTGGGCGAAGCTCCACTTGCCGCGCTTGACGTCGTACTGCTCGGGCGCCTGGATCTCCACCAGGTGGCCGACCGCGCTGGTCACGACGTAGCCGTCGCTCTCGAAATGGTCGTCGTGCTTGTCGAACTTGCCGGCCACCGGGGTGAGTGCGCGCACGATGTCCTGCGCCACCGACGGCTTTTCGGCGATCACCAAGGTCTTGGTCATATAGAAACTCTGCGATGTCCTTCTGCGGCGCCGGCCCGCGGGCATGCCAGCCGGAGCGCCTTCCAAAATTTGTGCCGAATGTAATTCAGCAGGCCACAGGCCCCGCGCCCCAGGGGGCGAGGGCCGGGGAGGCGGCTCCTACAATCCGCCCCTCGCGCACATGCGCGCATGCCTTTTTTAAACTAACAGAGTTTCGCCGTGGCTTCAAAAACCCAGCGCCCCGCTGCGCCAGCGCGCCGCATCCAGGCCCGTCGTTCGGGCGTCCATGGCAAGGGCGTGTTCGCCGTGCAGGACATCGCCGAGGGCGAGACCATCATCGAGTACGTGGGCGAGATCGTCAGCTGGCAGGAGGCGCAGGACCGCCACCCGCACGACCCGAGCGACCCCAACCACACCTTCTACTTCCACGTCGACGAAGACCATGTCATCGACGCCACCTACGGCGGCAACTCCTCGCGCTGGATCAACCACGCCTGCGAGCCCAATTGCATCGCCGACGAGGTGGACGGCCGCATCTTCATCAAGGCGCTGCGCGACATCCACGCCGGCGAGGAGCTGAACTACGACTACGGGCTCATCATTGACGAGCCCTACACCAAGAAGCTGAAGGCGGAGTACCCCTGCTGGTGCGGCGCCAAGAGCTGCCGCGGCACGCTGCTGTCGCCCAAGCCGCGCCGGCGCAAGGCCTGAGCATGCTGCGCTGGCCTGCCGAGGACATCTGGGAAGCGGTGGCACCGGGGCTGCCGGGCTTCACGGTGGAGGTGCTGCCGCAGGTGGATTCCACCAGCAACGAGCTGATGCGCCGCATCCGCGCCGGCCGGCCTGAGCCGACCCTGCTCGTGGCCGAGCGCCAGACCGCCGGCCGTGGCCGCATGGGCCGGCCCTGGCAGGCCGAGGTGGGCAGTTCGCTGGCCGTGTCGCTGGCGTTGCCGCTGGCGCCTGCCGACTGGTCGGGCCTGTCGCTGGCCGTGGGCGTGGCCGTGGCGGGGGCGCTGCACCCGGCGCTGCGGCTCAAGTGGCCCAACGACTTGTGGTTCGATGACCGCAAGCTCGGCGGCATCCTGATCGAGACCGTGGCGGCCAGCGGTGTGCGCCACGCCATCATCGGCATCGGTCTCAACATCGCGGCACGTCCTGCCGAGGGCCTGTCGACGCCGCCTGCGGCGCTGGCCGAACTGCAGCCCGGCTGGGACGCCGGCCAGGCGTTGCGCGCGCTGGCGCTGCCGTTGGTGCAGGCGGTGCAGCGTTTCGAGGCCGAGGGCTTCGCGCCGTTCCGCGCCGCGTTCGAGGCGCGCGACCTGCTCCAGGGCCGGCTGCTGCGCCTGTCCGACGGCACCGAGGGCGTGGGCGACGGCGTGGACCCCGATGGCGCGCTGCGCGTGCAGACCGCGGCGGGGCTGCAGCGCATCAGCAGCTCGGAAGTCAGCGTCCGGCCGGTGAAGGCCTGAGCATGCTGCTGCGGACCACGGCCCTGGCCCTGCTGTTCGCCAACTGCGCCTACTTCGCCTGGTCGCAAGGCCTGCTGGCGCCGGTGGGGCTGGCGCCGGACTCGGCGCGCGAACCGCAGCGGCTGGCGCAGCAGATCCGGCCCGAGGCCTTGCGCGTGGCACCAGCGAGTGCCACGGCCTCTGCGTCGCCTGCCGCCCCCTTGGCCCCCTCGGCCCCTGCAGCCTCGGCCGTCCCCGAGCCGCAACCGGCTCCCGCGGCTCCCCCTGTCCCGCAGGCCGAAGCCCCGGCACCTGCCGCGGCCTGCCTGCAGGCCGGCCCCTTCGACAACGCCCAGGCCCAGGCCCTGCGCCAGGCCCTGGCGGCCGGCGGCCTGCCGGCGGCAGCCTGGTCGCTGGACCCCATCGCGCCGCCGGACCGCTGGATCGTCTACATGGGCCGCTACAGCGACGCCGATGCGCTGGAGAAGAAGCGCGCAGAGCTGCGGGCGCTGCGCGTGGACACGGCCCCGGCCACCCAGGCCGGGCTCGCGCCGGGCCTGTCGCTGGGCGTGTTCTCGACCCAAGAGGCGGCCCAGGAGCACCTGGCGCAGCTGACGCGCCGCGGCGTGCGCACGGCGCGCGTGGTGGTGGACCACCGCGAGCCCCAGTCGGCGCGGCTGCGCCTGCCGGCCGCCGATGCCGCGCTGCGCGAGCAGGTGCAGGGCCTGCTGGCGGGCCGACTGTTGGCGCCCTGCTGAGCCTGGAGAACGCCGGCGCGTCAGCCGCGCGCAGGTTCCGGGCCGAAGCGCACTTCCAAGCAGGTGCCAGGCGGTTGCTGGCCCGGATGCGCATCGCGCAGTGCCACGGCCGCACCATGGTGGCCGGCGATCTCGCGCACGATGGGCAGGCCCAGGCCGGAGCCGTCGGCATCGGTGCCGAGCGCGCGGTAGAACGGCTGGAACACCAGTTCGCGCTCTGCCACCGGGATGCCGGGCCCCGAATCCTCCACCTGCAGCCGCAGCGGGCCGTCGCCGTCGGCTGCCAGCACGCGCGCGGTCACCACGCCAGGCCGGTCCGGGCGCGAGGGCGTGTAGGCGATCGCGTTGTCGACCAGGTTGCGCACGAGTTCCTTGAGCAGCGTGGCGTTGCCTTCGAGCTGCACGCCGGCCGCCCCGGGCAGGGCACCGTCGTAGCCCAGGTCCAGCGACTTGTCCATGGCGCGCGGCAGCGCCTCCTGCACCACGTCCATGACGAGCCGCGCGAGGTCGCAGGGCTGGCGCGTGATCGGTGCGCCGGCGTTCTCGGCGCGCGCCAGCGCCAGCAGCTGGTTGACGGTGTGCGTGGCGCGCATGCTGGAGCGGCGGATCTGCAGCAGCGACTGCTTGAGCTCGTCGGCGTTGGCGCCCTCGCGCTGCGCCAGGTCGGCCTGCATGCGCAGCCCCGCGAGCGGGGTCTTGAGCTGGTGCGCGGCGTCGGCCAGAAAGCGCTTTTGCGTGGCGATGGAGTCCTTGAGCCTGGTGAGCAGGTCATTGACGGAGGACACCAGCGGCGCCACCTCCAGCGGCACGGTGCGGTCGTCCAGCGGCGACAGGTCATCGGGCTTGCGCGCGCGGATGCGCTCCTCCAGTTCGGACAGCGGCTTGATGCCGCGCACCAGCGCCAGCCAGACCAGCAGCACGGCCAGCGGCAGGATCACGAACTGCGGCAGCATCACGCCCTTGATGATCTCGGCGGCCAGCACCGAGCGTTTCTCGCGCGTCTCGGCCACCTGCACCAGCACCGCCTGGCCGGCGCTGTCCAACGCCACCCAGGTGTAGGCCACGCGCAGGCCCAGGCCGCGCAGCTCGTCGTCGCGCAGCCGCACCTCGCCGGGCTGCGGGCGCTCGGCATCGCGCGGAAGCGCCAGTTCGCGTTCGCCGGCCAGCAGCTCGCCGCGGGGGCCCAGCACCTGGTAGAACACCTGGTCGGACTCGTCGGCGCGCAGGATTTCGTGCGCCGGCGGCGGCAGGCTGAACTGCAAACGCCCGCCCTTGGGCAGCGCCACCTGCTGGGCCAGTGTGCGCACGTTGTGTTCCAGCGCGCGGTCGAACGGGTTGCCTGCGATGCCCTGGGCCACCAGCCAGGTCAGCACCAGGCTGACCGGCCACAGCAGCAGCAGCGGCGTGAGCATCCAATCCAGGATCTCGCCGAACAGCGAACGCTGCTCGCGCTGGAAGATCTTCACACGCTGATTTTCTCGAGGCAGTAGCCCAGGCCGCGCACCGTGGCGATGCGGATCGGGCCCTTCTCGATCTTCTTGCGCAGGCGGTGGATGTAGACCTCGATGGCGTTGGTCGAGACCTCCTCGCCCCATTCGCACAGCCGCTCGACCAGCTGGTCCTTGCTGACCAGGCGGCCGGCGCGCTGCAGCAGCACCTCGAGCAGGCCCAGCTCGCGTGCCGACAGCTCGACCATGCGGCCGTCGATGGTGGCCACGCGGCCGGCCTGGTCGTACTCCAGGGGGCCATGGCGGATCGAGCTGCTGGTGGCGCCGGTGCCGCGCCGCGTGAGCGCGCGCACGCGGGCCTCGAGCTCCTGCAGCGAGAACGGCTTGGCCATGTAGTCGTCGGCGCCGTAGTCCAGGCCCTTGACGCGCTCTTCCACGCTGTCGGCCGCCGTGAGGATCAACACCGGCAGCGCCGAGCCGCGCCCGCGCAGCGCGCGCAGCACTTCCAAACCATGCATGCGGGGCAGGCCCAGGTCCAGGATCAGCAGGTCGAACTGGCTGCTGGTGCGCAATGCGGCATCGGCCTCGCTGCCGCTGGCCACATGGTCCACGGCCGCGCCGGAGCTGCGCAGCGCGCGTAGCAGGCCATCGGCCAGCACCTGGTCATCCTCGGCGATCAATATGCGCATGGTGTCTCTCCAGGTTGCGCGAAGCATCGGATTCTAGGAGCCGGCATAGGCCTCGAGCCCGAGCGCGACCACGGTCGCCACCTCGGCGCCCACGGCGTCGCGGAACTCGGCCTCGGCCTGCGCCAGCGCGCCGCGGAAGGCCTGTTGCCAGGCCAGGCCATCCGGGGTGAAGCGCACCACGCGGGCACGCGCATCGTGCGGGTCCGCGGCCCGCGTGACCAGGCCCCAGGCTTCGCACTGCGCGATCAGATCGCCCATGGCCTGCTTACTCATGCCGGCGCGCTCGGCCAGCACGCCGGGCCGCGTGCCGCCCTCGTCCAGGTGCCGCGTGATGTGCACATGGGCGGCGCTGACCTGGGCCCGCGCCGCCAGGTTGGACAGGGCCAGCGGCACCTGCACGTCGTGCGCCATCAGGGCCAGCACGCGCATGTCGAAACGGCGCAATGCATCGCCCAGAAGACGGCCCAGGTGTGTGGTGCGCCAGGCGTCGCCGAGGTCGGGGGTTTGCATGGTTTTATCGTAAGGCAAACTGACTAAAAAATTCGATTCTCAGAATAGACACGTGCGCTACACTACTGGTCAGGCATCCAGACAGTACATAGCCACAGTTCGGGTGCAGTTCGCAAGTCATTGATCTCAAGGAGATTTTTCCATGGACGTCGCAGTGAAGCCCAATCCCGCCCAAGCAGAACGCACCAAGGCCTTGCAGGCCGCGCTGGCCCAGATCGAAAAGCAATTCGGCAAGGGCACCATCATGCGCCTGGGCGAGGGCGAGGTGATCGAGGACATCCAGGTCGTCTCCACCGGCTCGCTGGGCCTGGACATCGCGTTGGGCGTCGGCGGCCTGCCGCGTGGCCGCGTGGTCGAGATCTACGGCCCGGAATCCTCCGGCAAGACCACGCTGACGCTGCAGGTCATCGCCGAGATGCAGAAGCAGGCCGGCACCTGCGCTTTCGTCGACGCCGAACACGCGCTGGACATCCAGTACGCGCAGAAGCTGGGCGTGAACCTGCAGGAACTGCTGATCAGCCAGCCCGACACCGGCGAGCAGGCGCTGGAAATCGTCGACAGCCTGGTGCGCTCGGGCGCCGTGGACCTGATCGTGGTCGACTCGGTCGCCGCTCTGACGCCCAAGGCCGAACTCGAAGGCGAGATGGGCGACTCCCTGCCCGGCCTGCAGGCCCGCCTCATGAGCCAGGCGCTGCGCAAGCTCACGGCCACGATCAAGAAGACCAACTGCATGGTCATCTTCATCAACCAGATCCGCATGAAGATCGGCGTGATGTTCGGCAGCCCCGAGACCACCACGGGCGGCAACGCGCTGAAGTTCTACGCCTCGGTGCGCATCGACATCCGCCGCACCGGCACGATCAAGAAGGGCGACGAGGCCATCGGCAACGAGACCAAGGTCAAGGTGGTCAAGAACAAGGTGGCGCCACCGTTCAAGACGGCCGAGTTCGACATCCTGTTCGGCGAGGGCATCTCGCGCGAAGGCGAGATCATCGACATGGGCGTGGAGGCGCGCATCGTCGACAAGTCCGGCGCCTGGTACGCCTACAACGGCGAGAAAATCGGCCAAGGCCGCGATAACGCCCGCGAGTTCCTGCGCGAGAACCCCGACCTGGCGCGCGAGATCGAGAACAAGGTGCGCGACAACCTGGGCATCGCGCTGTTGCCGCCCGCAGCCGCGCCTGCCAAAGGCGAGTGAACGGCGCCCGGCCAGCGCTCTCGCTGAAAGGCAGGGCGCTGCGCTACCTGGCCCAGCGTGAACACGCGCGCCCCGAACTAGAGCGCAAGCTGGCGCGCCACACCGAAGACCCCGAGGAACTGGCGCGCGCGCTGGACGAACTGCAGGCCAAGGGCTTCATCAGCGAGGCGCGCGTGGTCGAGTCGGTGCTGCACCAGCGCGCAGCGCAATACGGCGCGCTGCGGCTGCGCCGGGAACTGCAGCACAAGGGGGTCGCGCCCGAGGCCATCGCCCAAGCCGTGGCGGGCCTGGCCGACAGCGAGTTCGATCGTGCGCTGGCGCTGTGGCAGCGCCGCTTCGAGGCGGCGACCGATGCGCGCGAGCATGCCCGGCAGAGCCGCTTCCTGCTGGCGCGCGGTTTCTCCAGCGCAGTGGTGACGCGGGTGCTTCGGTACCGGCCCGACAATGCGGACTGAATGCCCGCATCTTCCGCCCGCGCCCTGGGCACCCTGACCTTCGCCTTCGGCTTGAGCCAGTTCTTCCGCAGCTGCCTGGCCGTGATCGCGCCCGAACTGCAACGCGACCTGGGCCTGTCCGCCGCCGGCTTCGGCCTGCTGTCCTCGTGCTTCTTCCTGTCGTTCGCGGTCGCGCAGATCCCGGTCGGCATCGCGTTCGACCGCTACGGCGTGGGCCGGCCCACGCGCTGGCTGATGTCGATCGGCGTGTTCTCCTCGGCGCTGTTCGTGCTCGCACCCGACGGGCCGACGGCCATGCTGGCCCAGGCCGGCCTGGGCCTGGCCTGCGCGCCCGTGTTCATGGGCCTCATGCACTACGCCGGGGCGCAGCTGCCCAGCACGCAGTACGTGGCCTTCGTCGGCCGCGCCAACGCCACCGGCATGCTGGGCGCGCTGTGCGCCACGCTGCCGCTGGGCTGGGTGGCACAGCACTTCGGTTGGCGCCCCGCGTTGGCGCTGGCAGGGCTGTGCATGCTGGTGGCCAGCGTGGCCGTGTGGCGCACGCTGCACGACGAGGGCGATGCGGACGCGCGCCACGAGACGCCGATCGCCATGCTGGGCTCCAGCGCCGCGCTGCTGCTGCGGCCGGCGCTGTGGACACTGATTCCCCTGTGCGTGGCGATGGCGGCCGGCACCAGCTTCCGCAATGCCTGGGGCGGCCCCTACCTGGCAGACCTGTTCGGACTGCAGACGCAAGGGCGGGGCCTGGCACTGTCGGCCGTGACCATCGCCTGCTTCGGCACCGCCCTGCTGTTGCCGCGGCTGGTACGCCGCAACGGCTTGCGCGCGACCGTGCTCGCATGGACGCTGCTGTCACTGGCTGGCGCGCTGGTGCTGGTGGCGTGGCCCGGCGGCGGCGCCATGCTGGCGCACCTGGCGCCGATGGCGCTGCTTGTGACCATCGGCATGCTGCATCCGCTGGTCATGACGCACGGCCGCGAACTGCTGCCGCCAGCGCTGCGCGGGCGCGGCCTGGGCGTACTCAACAGTTTCGTGTTCCTGGGCTCCGCCCTCACAGCCTGGGCCTTCGGCCAGATCGCCGACACCGGCCAGCGCGCCGGCTGGACGCTGGAGTGGACCTGGTCGGCCATCTTCGGCTGTGCCGGTGCGCTGGTGCTTCTTGGCGCGCTGCCCTATGCCTTCAGCCCGCGGCCGGGCGCCAGGCCCTGAGCGGGCTCACAGGCCCAGCATCAGCTTCAGGTTCTGCACCGCCGCGCCGCTGGCGCCCTTGCCCAGGTTATCCAGCCGCGCGATGACGACGGCATGGCGCGCATCCTCGTTCGGGAACACGCGGATCTCGAGCCGGTTGGTGTCGTTGAGCGCCAGCGCATCGAGCTTGCCGCTCTCGGTCGGCGGCAGCACCTGCACGAATTGCTCGGGCGTGTTGCTCTTGGCGTAGTGGCTGGCCAGCGCACCGTGCAGATCGGCCGCGCGCGGCTTGCCCGGCAGGTCGTCCAGGTGCAGCGGCAGTTGCACCAGCATGCCTTGGCGGAAGTTGCCCACCGAGGGGATGAACACCGGGCGGCGCGTGAGCCCCGTGTACTGCATGATCTCGGGGATGTGCTTGTGCTTGAGGCCCAGCGCGTAGGTCTCGAAGAGCGGGGCCTCGTTTTTCTCGTAGGCCTCGATCATGGTGCGGCCGCCGCCGGAATAGCCACTGACGGACGGCAATGCAATCGGGAAATCGGCGGGCAGCAGTCCGGCGTCGACCAGCGGCCGCACGATGGCGATGGCGCCGGTGGCGTAGCAGCCCGGGTTGGCCACGCGGTCGGCCTGCGCGACCTTCTGCGCATGGCCCGCCACGAGTTCCGGAAAGCCGAAGACCCAGGCTGGATTGACGCGGTGGGCTGTGGAGGCATCGACGATCTTGGGCTTCTTGCCCTGCAGTTGGTCGATCAGCGCCACCGACTCGATCGCTGCATCGTCGTGCAGGCACAGCACCACGAGATCGACACCCGCCATCAGATCGCGCTTGGCCGCCACATCCTTGCGCAACTCGGGCGCGATGCTGACCACTTCGATCTGCGGCATGGCCTGCAGCCGCTCGCGGATCTGTAGGCCGGTGGTGCCGGCTTCGCCATCGATGAAGACTTTTGCCATGGTGTTCGCTCGGTAGAAGTACGTGTTGACCGCACGAAATTGGTGCAGCGCACCATGATACAGTCGCCGGCTGTCCGCCGTCTGGTTGTCAAGCATCCGTCGCTGGTGGACAACAGCGAACCCAGTTTTCGCCTCTCCGTCCCCAACCCTCTTCCGAGAGACCTCCTCATGAAGATTCACGAGTACCAAGGCAAGGAAATCCTTGCCAAGTTCGGCGTACCGGTGCCCCGCGGCATTCCGGCCTACACGGTGCAGGAGGCGGTCGAGGCCGCCCAGAAACTCGGCGGCCCGGTCTGGGTGGTCAAGGCCCAGATCCACGCGGGTGGCCGCGGCAAGGGTGGTGGCGTGAAGGTGGCCAAGAGCATCGAGCAGGTCAAGGAACTGGCCGGCCAGATCCTGGGCATGCAGCTCAAGACGCACCAGACCGGCCCCGAAGGCCAGAAGGTTCGCCGCCTGTACATCGAGGACGGTGCAGACATCCAGAAGGAGTACTACATCTCCGCCGTGACCGACCGCGCCACGCAGAAGGTGGCCTTCATCGCGTCGAGCGAAGGCGGCATGGACATCGAGGAAGTGGCCCACTCCACGCCCGAGAAGATCATCACGGTGTTCGCCGACCCCAAGGAAGGCCTGACCGACGCGCAAGCCAAGGAAATCGCCGACGGCATCGGCATGCCGGCCGACTCGACCGCGCAGACCGTCGACATCCTGAAGAAGCTCTACACCTGCTACATGGAAACGGACGCCTCGCTGGTCGAGATCAATCCGCTGAACCGTGACAGCAAGGGCAAGGTCATCGCACTGGACGCCAAGTTCAACTTCGACAGCAATGCGCTGTTCCGCCACCCCGAGATCGTGGCGCTGCGCGACCTGGATGAAGAAGACCCGGCCGAAGTCGAGGCTTCCAAGTTCGACCTGGCCTACATCAGCCTGGACGGCAACATCGGCTGCCTGGTGAACGGCGCCGGC
The DNA here is from genome assembly GCF_001422445.1 of Pseudorhodoferax sp. Leaf274. GTDB lineage: Bacteria > Pseudomonadota > Gammaproteobacteria > Burkholderiales > Burkholderiaceae_C > Pseudorhodoferax. Next base: position 132,848 of record NZ_LMNA01000003.1, on the reverse strand, counting down.
CTGGCCATGGCCACCATGGACACCATCAAGCTGTTCGGCGGCGAGCCGGCCAACTTCCTGGACGTCGGCGGTGGCGCCACGCCCGAGAAGGTGACCGAAGCCTTCAAGATCATGCTGAAGAACAAGAACGTCCAGGCCATCCTGGTCAACATCTTCGGCGGCATCATGAAGTGCGACACCATCGCCACCGGCGTGATCGCAGCCTGCAAGGCCGTGAACCTGTCCGTGCCGCTGGTCGTGCGCATGAAGGGCACGAACGAAGAACTGGGCAAGAAGATGCTGGCCGAATCCGGCCTGCCCATCATCGCCGCAGACACCATGGCGGACGCGGCCCAGAAGGTCGTGGCCTCGGTCAAGAAGTAAGGAAGCGTCATGTCGATCTACATCAACAAAGACACCAAGGTCATCACCCAGGGCATCACCGGCAAGACCGGCCAGTTCCACACGGAAAAGTGCCAGGAATACGCGAACGGCAAGAACGCTTTCGTCGCCGGCGTGAACCCGAAGAAGGCCGGCGAGTCGATCTTCAACATCCCGATCTACGCCTCCGTCAAGGAAGCCGCCCAGCAGACCGGCGCCACCGTGTCGGTGATCTACGTGCCGCCCCCGGGCGCGGCGGCCGCGATCTGGGAAGCCGTCGAGGCCGACCTGGACATGGCCATCTGCATCACCGAAGGCATCCCGGTCCGGGACATGCTGGAAGTGCGCAACAAGATGAAGGCCAAGGAAGCCGCCGGCGGCAAGAAGACGCTGCTGCTGGGCCCCAACTGCCCCGGCCTGATCACGCCTGACGAAATCAAGATCGGCATCATGCCCGGCCACATCCACCGCAAGGGCCGCGTGGGCGTGGTCTCGCGCTCCGGCACGCTGACCTATGAAGCCGTGGCCATGCTGACCGAGATCGGCCTGGGCCAGTCCAGCGCCGTCGGCATCGGTGGCGACCCGATCAACGGCCTGAAGCACATCGACGTGATGCAGGCCTTCAACGACGATCCGGAAACGGACGCCGTGATCATGATCGGCGAGATCGGCGGCCCGGACGAGGCGGATGCCGCCCGCTGGTGCAAGGAAAACATGAAGAAGCCGGTGGTCGGCTTCATCGCCGGCGTGACCGCGCCTCCCGGCAAGCGCATGGGCCATGCCGGTGCTCTGATCTCCGGCGGTGCCGACACGGCCGACGCCAAGCTGGCCATCATGGAAGAGTGCGGCTTCACGATCACGCGCAACTTCTCGGAACTGGGCAAGCTGCTCAAGTCCAAGCTGTAAGAGCCAGTCAGGTTCTGGTCAGCCTACGCAGTTCCACGAACTGCGCACCTCCGGATTGCTGGGTAAACTTGCCCGGCATACACGAAAGCGCCCTGCACGGGCGCTTTCGCATTCATAACAGCCGGAGAAATCATCCATGTTCCTGGGTCTCGACCTGTCTTCCGCCGCGTTCTGGAGCGCTTTCGGCTCCATCCTGCTGGCCAACGTGGTGCTGTCGGGCGACAACGCCGTCGTCATCGCCATGGCCGCGCGCACACTCAAGCCCGAGCAGCGCAGCAAAGCCATTTTCTTTGGCAGCGCCGCCGCCATCGTGATGCGGATCTTGCTGACCATCGTGGCGATCCGTCTGCTGACGCTGCCCTTCCTGAAGATCGCCGGGGCCGGCCTGCTGGCTTACATCGGCGTCGACCTGCTGATGGGCGAAGGCGATGGCGACGGCGAGGGCACCGAAGTCAACGGCATGTTCAACGCCATCCGCACCATCCTGGTGGCCGACCTGGTCATGAGTTTGGACAACGTGCTGGCGGTCGCCGCTGCAGCGCAGGGCAACCTGCCACTGCTGACGCTGGGCCTTCTGGTCAGCATTCCGCTCATCGTGTTCGGCGCTTCGCTGCTGACCAAGGTGATGGAGCGGTTTCCCATTATCATCACCATCGGCGCGGCGTTGCTGGGCTTCCTGGCTGGCGAGATGCTTTTGACCGACCCCGCGGTGGCCCAGTACCTGGGCGAGGTCAGCGAGACCACCGTCAAGGCCGCTGGCGTGGCTGGGGCCGTGTTGGTGGTGGCGCTGGGCAACTGGCTGCAGCGCCGCAATAACCACTAGCAGTCGGCAGCCGCCGCTGTTGCAGGAACAGCGCACACTTCGCCCCGTTGGCACAAGTTCCAACGATATTTTCTGGCGCTTGCGGCAAATGGACTCACCTTGTAACAGAATGCAGAGTCCACGCCCTGGCCTTGTTCGGTGCGCTGCCGCAGTCGGCTCCAGCCGCTGAGCGCCCTTCGTCCGCACGCGTGGCGTTTCCACGCAGACGCAAGCCAGGCAAAGGGCACGAGTGCAGGCTCAGCACAACAAATTCCAAGCGAACGGCCCAGGCCCATCCGGCGGCTTGGCTGGCGAACGCCCGGGCGCGCCATGAACTACCTGTTCCAGGCCTTGACCCATCCCGGCCTGCTACGCAACAACAACGAAGACGCCGCCGCTTTCGACCCGGCATGCGGCCTTGGCGTGCTGGCCGATGGCATGGGCGGCTACAACGCCGGGGAAGTGGCCAGCAGCATGGCCGTCAACGTCATCCTCAGCGAACTCGCCGATTGGTTTGCCGTCTCGGGCCAGGTCACTTCGGTGCGCGAGATCCGCAAGGCAGTCGACCGTTGCGTGCAGCATGCGAATCAAGCCATCCTGAGCACGGCGCGGGCAGATCCAGACTGCGCCGGCATGGGCACCACATTGGTGGTGGCCGTGTTCCAGGATCAGCGCCTGGTGGTCGGCCACATCGGCGATTCGCGCGCCTACCGGTTGCGCGACCAGCAACTGCAGCAGATCACGCGCGACCACTCGCTGCTGCAGGAACAGCTCGATGCCGGGCTGATCACTCCCGCGCAGGCCGCCGTGTCGTCGCAGCGCAACCTCGTCACCCGTGCGCTCGGCATCGAGCAGGGCGTCGAGTTGGAACTCAATGAATTTGCAGTCGAAGCCGGCGACCTGTATCTGCTGTGTTCGGACGGCCTTTCGGACATGGTGTCGGACAGCGACATCGGGGACATCCTGCGGGCTGCCGGTTCGCTGGAGCACAAGGCGCGCCGCCTTGTCGACTGCGCGAACGCCAACGGTGGCCGGGATAACATCACCGTCCTGCTCGTACACGCGCCGGCCTCATCTCCCACCCGGCAAGGCTTGGTTTCCAGGTTGTTGCGCACTTAAACATCCATCGACATCCCAATGATCAGACCCAGGAGCCGACCATGCCAAAGTTGATCGTCTCGATCGACGGTGTCGTCATCAAGGAGGTTCAGCTCACCAAGGACCGGACAACGTTGGGCAGGCGCCCATACAACGACGTGGTGATCGATCACTTGGCCGTCAGCGGCGAGCATGCAGCCGTCCTGATGTCGGGCAGCGAGGTGCAACTGGAAGATCTGAACAGCACCAACGGCACCTACGTCAACAGCCGCCCCATCCGCAGGCAGGTGCTGCGCCACAACGACATGCTCGAGATCGGCAAGTACAAGATCAAGTTCTTGCATGACGCCCAGGACGCAGGTGCTGCCCGGGCTCCTGCGGCGTCGGCACCGGCCGCGCTGCGCGCCGAGGCGCCGACACCTCAGCGCCGCGCCTTCGACACCGTGCTGGGGCCAGACCTCGAAACGGCGGCAGGTCCGGCCTCCATACGTGTCACCTCGGGCTCGGCAGCCGGCCGCGAAGTCGCTCTCGTCAAGGTCGTTACCACCATCGGCAAGCCGGGCGTGGCCGTGGCGGCCATCACGCGCCGTCCCCACGGCTATGTGGTCGTGCATGTGGAAGGGATACATGCCCCGCTCGTGAACGGTGCCACCGTCGGCACGACACCGGTAGACCTCAAGCACGGCGATGTGCTCCAGTTGGCGGGCACGCAGATGGAGTTTCTCCACACGCTTTGACGGTGCGGCGTCTGCTCGGCAAACAGCGCAAGTCGAGGACATCGTTGGCAACGAAATCGGCAAAACTCCTCGACATCGGGTCGCCACTGCCTGTAGCCTTCGGCTGGCGACCTGGCCTAGGGAGGCTGGGCGCTTATCCTCATTTCACCGAAGGACCCGGATGAAACTGCGTGTGCTCGGCTGTTCCGGCGCCATCGCGAAGGACTGCCGCACCACATCCTTCCTGCTCGACGCCGATGTGCTGGTCGATGCGGGCACCGGCGTGGGGGATCTGAGCCTGGACGAGATGCGGCTGATCGACCATGTGTTCCTGACCCATTCGCACCTGGACCACATCGCGGCGCTGCCGCTCATGGTCGATGCCATCGCATCGCAACGGACCAAGCCCATTTGCGTGCACGCCCTCGCCGGCACCATCGCTGCGCTCAAGGCACACGTCTTCAACAACGTGATCTGGCCCGACTTCAGCAGGATTCCGTCGGAAACGGCGCCGTTCGTGCGCTTTCATGAGATCGAGGTGGGCACGCCCGTCCAGGTGTGCGGCAAGACCATCGAACCCCTGCCAGCGGTGCACACGGTGCCGGCATGCGGATATGCCGTGTCGTCGGGCGGGCCGCATTGGGTCTTCACCGGCGATACGGAGCGCAACCCGGCGTTCTGGCAACGCATGCAGCACCTGGATGTGGCCATGCTGGTGATCGAGACCGCCTTCAGCAACCGAGAGCAGGAACTTGCCCGGCGCAGTCTGCACCTGTCTCCTGTGGCCCTGGCAGACGAGCTGGGCCACATGGACCACACGCGCAAGGTACCGGTCTACATCACCCATACCAAGCCGTCCGAGACCGTTCTGATCATGGCCGAGATCGACCAGTTCGACCGCAATGTCAGCAGTGGCCAGGCTGGCGCCCACGACATCCGCTGGCTCGAAGCCGGTCAAGAATTCGAGATCTAGCGCCGGGTCATGGCCGCGGCGCCATGGAAAAGTCGATCGAGAGCAGATACCACAGGATCAGCGTCGGGATCACGACTGGCAAGGACAACGCCAGAAACAGCAGCAGCGCCGTGGCAAACGACGCAATGTCCTGCCACCACTGCCGCAGCAGGATGCGCAGGTCGACGTTCCAAAAGTACTCCTTGTCCTTCATCAAAACCCTCCCGGATGGCTCGCGAAGGTATGCCTGCCTCAGTGTAGTCTTCGCGTCAGCAAAAACCCTTGTCGAGCGGCTGGAAGGCTGACTGGCCTTTGGTATCTGCTAATCTGCATACATTCCATTTCCACCATCAGAAGGGAGATCCTCATGTCCAAAGCAAGTGCATCCAGCGTCGAATCCCAAGAGCAACTGGTCAGCGACATCAAATCAGTGATTTCGGACGCTGAAGAAATGCTGAGCGCCACGGCCGACCAGGCCGGCGAAAAGGTCAACAACCTGCGCGCGCGCATCCAGGTTCGCCTGCACGATGCCAAGCTGCGCCTGGTCGATGCGGAAGAAGCGCTGTTGGCCAAGACCAAGGCTGCAGCACGCGCCACCGACGAATACGTGCACGAGTCGCCCTGGACGGCCATCTGCGTGGCCGCGGCCGCCGGCGTTTTGCTGGGCCTGGCCCTCGGCCGTCGTTGACCGACATCCGTAGGGTGACCGAGGCCCGGCATGGCTAGCGGACCGCGCAGTGCGGCAGCGGGCGCCGGCCCGGTCGGAGCCTTGCGCCGCATGGTGTCGACCTTGCTCGACATCGGCCAGACGCGGCTGCAACTCATCGGCAACGAGATCCAGATCGAGAAGCACCGCGCGCTGCAGATGCTGGTCCAGGCGCTGGTTGCCGTGTTCTGCCTGTGCATGGCACTGCTGATGGCGGTTGGCCTTGTGCTTGCGCTGTGGTGGGAGCAGCGTGTTGCGGTACTGAGTGTCCTGCTGGTCCTCTTCGGCGTGGCCGCCTTCTGGATGCAGCACCGGATCAGTAGCCGGCGTGCCCTGCAAGACCACCCCTTCGCCGCCAGCCTGGCGGAGTTGCAGGAAGATCTGCGCCAACTGAAGGCAACAGCCCAGCATGCGCCGCAGCAAGAGCCTCGCTGAGCTGGAGCGCGAACGCGGCCGCTTGCTGGAACGCATCGGCGCACAGCGCAGCCAGCTGCCGACCCAATTCGCGCCGGTGGCACACCTGCTGCAATTCGGCGAACGCGTCGCGCAAACGGTGCAGGCCGCACGGGACTTCGTGCAACGACATCCCTGGGCCATGGGCACTGTGGGCGCATTGCTGGTGTTGCGCCGGCCACGCTCCATCGGACGATGGGCCAAGCGGGGCCTGCTGATCTGGCGCACCTGGCGCACGGCGCGCAACCTCGTGCAGGCGGTCCAGCGCCAGCTGAACCGCGCCGCCTGAGAATCAAGCCGCCAGGTAGCGGCGCAGATAGCGGCCGGTGTGGCTGGCCGCGTGGCCCGCGATCTGCTCGGGCGTGCCAACCGCCAGCACCTGCCCGCCGCCAGCGCCGCCCTCCGGGCCCATGTCGATCAGCCAGTCGGCTGTTTTGATCACATCAAGGTTGTGCTCGATCACGACGATGGTGTTGCCGGCATCGCGCAGCTGGTGCAGCACGCGCAGCAAGAGATCGATGTCGGCGAAATGCAGGCCGGTGGTGGGCTCGTCCAGGATGTACAGCGTGCGGCCGGTGTCGCGCTTGGACAATTCCAATGCCAGCTTGACACGCTGCGCCTCGCCGCCCGACAGAGTGGTGGCCGCCTGGCCCAGCTTGACGTAGGACAGCCCGACATCCAGCAGCGTCTTGAGCTTGCGCGCCAGCGCCGGGACCGCCTGCAGGAAGTCGTGTGCGGCCTCGACTGTGAGGTCCAGGATCTGGGCGATGTTCTTGCCCTTGTAGACGACTTCGAGCGTTTCACGGTTGTAGCGCTGGCCATGGCAGACATCGCACGGCACGTACACGTCCGGCAGGAAGTGCATCTCCACCTTCACGACACCATCGCCCTGGCAGGCCTCGCAGCGTCCTCCTGCCACATTAAAGGAGAAGCGCCCGGGACCGTAACCCCGCTCACGCGCCATCGGCACCTCCGCCATCAGCTCGCGGATCGGCGTGAACAGTCCCGTGTAGGTGGCCGGATTGCTGCGCGGGGTGCGGCCAATCGGCGACTGGTCGACGTTGATCACCTTGTCGAATTGCTCCAGGCCGGCGATTTCGTCGTGTGGCGCCGGCTCTTCGTGCGCCCGGTAGATCTGGCGCGCCGCCGCTGCGTAAAGCGTGTCGTTGACCAACGTGGACTTGCCCGAACCCGAGACGCCGGTCACGCACGTGAACAGCCCCACCGGGAAGTCCACGTCCACGCCCTTGAGGTTGTGCCCCCGCGCGCCGCGCACGCCAATCGTCTGCAACGCACCCTTGGCGGCCTCGCCGGTGGCCGGCAGCCAGGCCGTGCGCCGCGCGGGCACCGCAATGCGCAAGCCCCCCGACAGGTAACGGCCCGTGAGCGAGTCGGCATTGGCCTTCACCGCGGCAATGTCGCCCTGGGCCACGACACGGCCCCCGTGCACGCCGGCGCCGGGCCCCATGTCGATGATGTGGTCTGCGGCGGCCATCATGTCTTCGTCGTGCTCCACCACCAGCACGCTGTTGCCCAGGTCGCGCAGGTGCTGCAGCGTGCCGATCAGGCGGTCGTTGTCGCGCTGGTGCAGGCCGATGCTGGGCTCGTCCAGCACGTACATGACGCCGGTGAGGCCCGAGCCGATCTGCGAGGCCAGGCGGATGCGTTGCGACTCCCCGCCGGACAGCGTTTCGGCGCTGCGGTCCAGGCTCAGGTAGTTCAGGCCGACATCGTTCAAAAACTTCAGGCGCAGGCCGATTTCGCGCACCACCTTGGCCGCGATGTCCGCCTTGGAGCCGCGCAGTTGCAGGCCGTCGAAGTAGGCCTGGCTCTCGCGCAAGGTGATGTTGCTGATCTCGTAGATCGCCCGCGCCTGCATGCCTTCGCCCACCTTGACGTGCCGCGCCTCGCGCCGCAGGCGCGACCCTTGGCACTCCGGGCAAGGCTGCACGCTGCGGTAACGGGCCAGGTCCTCGCGCACCACGGACGAATCGGTCTCGCGGTAGCGGCGCTGCATGTTGGGAATCACCCCTTCGAAGGGGTGCTTCTTCGTCAGCTTCTTGCCCTGGAAGTTGCCCGATTCCATGACATAGCTGAACTTGATTTCTTCCTCGCCCGAGCCGTGCAGCACCACCTGCCGCACCTCGGCGGGCAATTCGTCCCACGGCGACTCGGCATCGAAGCGGTAGTGCTTGGCCAGGCTCTCGATCAACGCGTAATAGTAGCCATTGCGCCGGTCCCAACCTTTGATGGCGCCGCTGGCCAGGCTCAGCGTCGGAAAGCCGACCACGCGCGTGGGATCGAAGAACTCCTGCGCGCCCAGCCCATCGCAGCTGGGGCAGGCGCCGACCGGCGAATTGAAGGAGAACAGCCGCGGTTCCAGCTCGCTGATCGAATAGCCGCAGGCGGGGCAGGAGAACTTGGCGTTGAACAGGTGCTCGCGCGGCTGCCCCGGCGTGCCGTCTGCGTTGGACGCGGCGTCCATCTCCAGCGCAATGGCCCGGCCGTCGGCCAGCCGCAGCGCCGCCTCGAAGCTCTCGGCCAGGCGCTGGCGCAGGCCGCCGCCCGGCGCATCCTCTTCGCCGCGCACCTTGATGCGGTCGATGACCACGTCGATGTCGTGCTTCTCGGTCTTCTTGAGCTTGGGCAGGTTGTCGAAGTCGAACGCCTGCCCGTCGATGCGAAAGCGCACATAGCCCTGGGCCTGCAACTCGGCAAAGACCTCGGTGAACTCGCCCTTGCGCTCGCGCGCGATCGGCGCCAGCACCATCAGCCGCGTGCCCTCGGGCAGCGCCAACACTGCATCCACCATCTGCGCCACGGTCTGGGCCGACAGCGGCAGGTCATGGTCCGGGCAATAGGGCGTGCCGGCACGCGCGAACAGCAGGCGCAGATAGTCGTGGATTTCGGTCACCGTGCCCACCGTGGAGCGCGGGTTGTGGCTGGTGGCCTTCTGCTCGATGGAGATCGCGGGCGACAGGCCCTCGATCAGGTCCACATCGGGCTTGTCCATCAGCTGCAGGAACTGCCGCGCATAGGTCGACAGGCTCTCCACATAGCGGCGCTGCCCCTCGGCATACAGCGTGTCGAAGGCCAGCGAGGACTTGCCCGAGCCCGACAGCCCCGTGATCACGACGAGCTGGTTGCGCGGGATGTCCAGGTCGATGTTCTTGAGGTTGTGCGTGCGCGCACCGCGGACGCTGATGCGCTGCAGCTGCAGTGCCGTCGCAAGGTAAGTGCCGTCCGTGGGGTCGTTCAAGATGCGCGTCCGGGAAAACCCGCCATGATAAGCGGCGGTGCCGTCCCGCGCCGGAGCCTCCTGCCAAGACCGCGATGCGGCACAATCGACGCCCTTTTCCCCTCCCGCCCTCTCTTCGCATCGGCAGCACACAGGCACCACACCATGGCATCCGTCAACAAAGTCATCATCGTCGGCAACCTGGGCCGTGACCCCGAAACGCGCACCTTCCCGAGCGGCGGCCAGGTCTGCAACGTACGAATCGCCACCACCGACCGCTGGAAGGACAAGCAGAGCGGCGAGATGCGCGAGATCACCGAATGGCACAACGTGGTCTTCAACGACCGCCTGGCCGAGATCGCCAACCAGTACCTGCGCAAGGGCTCGCAGGTGTACGTCGAAGGCTCGCTGCGCACGCGCAAGTGGACCGACAAGGATGGCAACGAGCGCTACACCACCGAGATTCGCGCCGACCAGATGCAGATGCTGGGCAGCCGCCAGGGCATGGGTGGTCCATCGTCGGGCGACGACGAGGGCGGCTACGAAGCGCCGCGCCGCCCGGCCGCGCCCGCAGCCCGGCCGGCCGCGGCTCCCCGTGCGGCACCCGCGCCTGCGCCCAAGGCGTCGAGCGGTTTCGACGACATGGACGACGACATCCCGTTCTGAGCCGGTTCAGTCCCGGGCGCTGGCGATCACGCCACCGCCCAGGCAGACCTCGCCGTCGTACAGCACGGCAGACTGCCCCGGCGTGACCGCCCACTGTGGCGCGCCGAACTCCAAGGCAAACGCACCATTCGCACCCGCTGCCAGCGCACAGGGTGCGTCCAGCTGGCGGTAGCGCGTCTTGCTGGCATACGCGCCCGGCGCGGGCGCGTGGCCGGCGGTCCAGCTGGCATCGTTGGCCTTCAGCGTCAGCGACTGCAGCCAGGGATGGTCGTGCCCCTGCACCACCCACAGCGTGTTCTGCGCCATGTCCTTGCGCGCGACGAACCACGGCGCATGCTCGCCGCCACCGCGCGGCGCACCCTTTTCCTTGAGGCCGCCGATGCCCAGGCCCTGGCGCTGGCCCAGCGTGTAGAACGACAGGCCCTGGTGCTGCCCGAGCACGCGGCCCCGCTCGTCCTTGATCGGGCCGGGCTCCTTGGCGATATAGCGGTTCAGGAAATCGCGAAACGGCCGCTCGCCGATGAAGCAGATGCCCGTGGAGTCCTTCTTCTTCGCGTTCGGCAGCCCGATCTCCGCCGCGAGCCGGCGCACCTCGGTCTTGTGCAGCTCGCCGACCGGGAACAAGGTCCTGGACAGCTGCGCCTGCGTCAGGCGGTGCAGGAAGTAGCTCTGGTCCTTGGACGGGTCCAGGCCCTTGAGCAGCTCGAATCGGCTTGTCCCGCCAGTGTGGCGCTCACGCACGCGCGCATAGTGGCCTGTGGCAATCTTCTCGGCGCCCAGCCGCATCGCGTGGTCGAGGAAGGCCTTGAACTTGATCTCGGCATTGCACAGCACGTCGGGATTGGGGGTGCGGCCGGCCTGGTACTCGCGCAGGAACTCGGCGAACACGCGGTCCTTGTACTCGGCCGCGAAGTTCACATGCTCGATCTCGATGCCGACCACGTCGGCCACGGCCGCGGCATCGACGAAATCGACATTGGAGGAGCAGTACTCCGAATCGTCGTCGTCCTCCCAGTTCTTCATGAAGATGCCGACCACCTCGTAACCCTGCTGCTTGAGCAGCCAGGCCGTGACCGAAGAATCCACCCCACCGCTCAGACCGACGACGACACGTTGCTTGCCCATGCCGCGATTCTAGAAAGCGGTGCCCGACCCGCGTGCGCGGACGGGTTCAGCCGAACACGGAAGGATCGGTGTGCAGCAGCGCCAGCGGATAGCGCTGGCCGGCCAGATGGTCTTCGATGCAGCGCAGCAGCAAGGGACTGCGGTGCCGGTCCTGGCTGCCGCGGATCTCGTCCGGCGTCAGCCACAGGGTGCGCACGATGCCGGTGTCCAGGTCTCGACCGACCACCCGGGCGCCCAGATCGCCGCAGAACGCGAACCGCAGGTAGCTGATGTCCTCCCCCGTGGCCGGCCGCCCGAACCGCGACAGGTACACGCCCACCAACGCCGTGGGCCGGAACGCGTGCGCGGTTTCTTCCAGCGCCTCGCGTGCGCAGGCCGCCGCCAGGGCCTCGCCAGCCTCCAGGTGGCCTGCGGGATTGTTCAGGCGCAGGCCCTCGGGGGTGTGCTCTTCGACCAGCAGGTAGCGCCCTTCGCGCTCGATGACCGCGGCCACCGTCACACTGGGCTTGAAGCGTTCGGACATGGCACGAGTTTAGGCCTCCGCAGAGGCCCTGGAGCCGGGCAGCGGGCGCAGCGATCTCGGGTAAGCTCCGGCTGCACCAAAGACCAGAGACAACGACAACAGAGGGAAGGAGCCCCCATGCTGATCGGAGTGCCCGCCACAGTGGCTGGCGAAACACGCACAGCGGCACGACGCGCTTCAGGCATGGAGGCCCGCGCTACCGCCCCGGCCCATGCCATCCCTGCCCGCAGCGCAGCGCGGCAGTGCCCACGGTGAATCCATCCAACGCGGCAGAAAAGCCGCGCGCGGCCGTGCGCTCGTTCCCGGCCGCCCCGGCAGGCCAGGACACACGGACAGCACCACACGGCGAGCCGGCTTAGCCACCGCCGCACCCCAACCGCGCACCGTGCGTGCCCGCCGGCCCTGCGCCCGCCGCGCCGGCACCACACGAACAACTTCAGGAGGTCTTTCATGCAAACCAGTCCCACCCAGCCGCCGCAGCGCATCGGCATTCCCCGGGAGATCTTCCCGGGCGAAAAGCGCGTGGCCACCGTGCCCGATGTCGTCGAGAAGCTGATCAAGCTCGGCTTTGCGGTGTCGGTGCAGTCCGGCGCGGGCGAGGCCGCCAACTTCGGCGACGAGACCTACCGGGCGGCCGGTGCCGAGGTGGTGGCCGATGCGCCCGCGCTCTGGGCCGCGGCGGACATCGTGTTCAAGGTGCGCCCGCCCACGCCCGAGGAGGTGGGACTGATGCGCGAAGGCGGCCTGCTCGTCGACTTCATCTGGCCCGCGCAGAACCCCGAGCTGATGCAGCAGCTCGCGGCCAAGCAGGCCACCGTGCTGGCCATCGACTGCCTGCCGCGCACGCTCTCGCGCGCGCAGAAGATGGATGCGCTGACCTCGATGGCCGGCGTGTCCGGCTACCGCGCGGTGATCGAGGCCGCCAACGCCTTTGGCCGCTACTTCAACGGCCAGATCACGGCCGCCGGCAAGGTGCCGCCCGCCAAGGTCTTCATCGCCGGAGCGGGCGTGGCCGGCCTGTCGGCCATCGGCACGGCGGCCAGCCTGGGCGCCATCGTGCGCGCCAACGACACGCGTGCCGAGGTGGCCGACCAGGTCACCTCGCTGGGCGGCGAGTTCGTGAAGGTGGACTACGAGGAAGAGGGTTCGGGCGGCGGCGGCTACGCCAAGGTCATGAGCGAGGGCTTCCAGGCCGCCCAGCGCGCCATGTACGCCAAGCAGGCGAAGGACGTGGACATCATCATCACCACCGCCCTGATCCCCGGCAAGCCTGCACCAAAGCTCATCACGGCCGAGATGGTGCAGAGCATGAAGCCCGGCAGCGTGATCGTGGACATGGCGTCCGAACAGGGCGGCAACTGCGAACTCACGGTGCCCGGCGAGGCCGTGGTGCGCCATGGCGTGACCATCGTGGGCTACACCGACCTGGCCTCGCGCCTGGCCAAGCAATCGTCCACGCTGTACGCCACCAACCTGCTGCGCCTGACCGAGGAACTGTGCAAGGCCAAGGACGGCGTGGCTGTGGTGAACATGGAGGACGACGCGATCCGCGGACTGACCGTGGTGAAGGACGGCACCATCACCTGGCCCGCACCCCCGCTGGCCCAGGCGGCCAAGCCGCCCCCGGCCGCCAAGCCGGCCGCTGCGCCCGCCGCCAAGAAGGGCGGCCACGGCCACGGCAGCAGCGGCCCGCTGCCGGCCAAGACGCTGGCCATCGTCTTTGCGGTGGCGGCGGTGGCCTTCTGGTTCATCGGCAGCTTCGCCCCCGCCGCCTTCCTCGGCCACTTCACGGTCTTCGTGCTGGCCTGCTTCATCGGCTACATGGTGGTGTGGAACGTGACGCCCGCGCTGCACACGCCGCTCATGAGCGTGACTAACGCCATCTCCAGCATCATCGCCATCGGGGCGCTGGTGCAGATCGCGCCGCCCGATGCGGCGGCCGGTGGCAGGCCTGACGAGCTGATCCGCTGGCTGGCCTTTGCGGCCCTGGTGCTCACGGCGGTCAACATGTTCGGCGGCTTCGCGGTGACGCGCCGCATGCTGGCCATGTTCCAGAAATAAGAACAACAAGAGAGAACGACACCATGTCCCAAAGTCTCGCCACGGTGGCCTACCTGGGCGCCGCCATCCTGTTCATCCTGAGCCTGGGTGGCCTGTCCAACCCAGAAACCTCGCGCCGCGGCAACCTGTTCGGCATCATCGGCATGGCGCTGGCCGTGCTGGCCGCGGTCTTCGGGCCGCGCGTGAGCAGCGGCGGCATCGCCTGGATCGTGACCGCCCTCGTGATCGGCGGCGGCATCGGCCTGTACGCGGCCAAGGTCGTCAAGATGACGCAGATGCCCGAGCTGGTCGCGCTCATGCACAGCCTGGTGGGCCTGGCGGCCTGTCTGGTGGGCTTTGCCAGCTACGTGGACACCTCGGTCCAGTACCAGGGCGCAGAGAAGGTCATCCATGAAGTGGAGATCTATGTCGGCATCCTGATCGGCGCCGTGACCTTCTCGGGCTCGCTGGTCGCGTTCGGCAAGCTCAACGGCAAGATCGGCGGCAAGCCCCTGCTACTGCCCGCGCGCCACTGGCTCAACTTGGCGGCGCTGCTGGTCGTCATCTGGCTGGGCCGCGCCTTCATCCACGCCGAAACCGTGTCCGGCGGCATGCTGCCGCTGCTCGTGATGACCGTGATCGCCCTGCTGTTCGGCGTGCACATGGTGATGGCCATCGGCGGCGCCGACATGCCCGTCGTCGTGTCCATGCTCAACAGCTACTCGGGCTGGGCCGCTGCGGCCACCGGCTTCATGCTGAGCAACGACCTGCTGATCGTGACGGGCGCGTTGGTGGGCTCCTCGGGCGCCATCCTGTCCTACATCATGTGCCAGGCGATGAACCGCAACTTCATCAGCGTGATCGCGGGCGGCTTCGGCTCCGGTGCGCCGGCCAAGAAGAGCGGCGATGCCGCCGCAGCCGAGCCACAAGGCGAGGTGACCCCCATCACGGCGCTGGACACCGCCGAACTGCTGCGCGACGCCAAGAACGTGGTTATCGTGCCCGGCTACGGCATGGCCGTGGCCCAGGCCCAGCACACGGTGAACGAGATCACCCGCACGCTGCGCGACAAGGGCGTGAACGTGCGCTTCGCGATCCACCCCGTGGCGGGCCGGATGCCCGGCCACATGAACGTGCTGCTGGCCGAAGCCAAGGTGCCGTACGACATCGTGATGGAGATGGACGAGATCAACGAGGACTTCCCGAGCACGGACGTCGCCATGGTCATCGGCGCCAACGACATCGTGAACCCGGCCGCGCAGGACGACCCCGCCAGCCCCATCGCCGGCATGCCGGTGCTGGAGGTGTGGAAGGCCAAGCATTCCGTCGTGATGAAGCGCTCCATGGCCTCGGGCTATGCCGGCGTGGACAACCCTTTGTTCTACAAGGAAAACAACCGCATGCTGTTCGGCGACGCGAAGAAGATGCTGGACGAGGTGCTGGCCGCATTGAAGGCCTGACCCGCAGAACGAAGGAGATTCCATGACCGAGCGCATCTGGCTGCAGAGCTATCCACCGGGCGTGCCCAGCGACGTCGATCCCGGCGAGTACCCTTCGCTGGTCGCCCTGATGGAAGAGAGCTTCGCGAAGTTTGCCGACCGCCCGGCCTACAGCTTCATGGGCCGCGACGTCAGCTATGCCGAGACCGACCAGCTCAGCGGCCGGCTTGCCGCCTACCTGCAAGGCCTGGGGCTGGCGCGCGGGGACCGGGTCGCCGTGATGATGCCCAACGTACCGCAGTACCCGGTGGCCGTGGCGGCCATCCTGCGTGCCGGCTACGTGCTCGTGAACGTCAACCCGCTGTACACGCCGCGCGAACTCGAATTCCAGCTCAAGGACTCGGGGGCCAAGGCCATCGTCATCATCGAGAACTTCGCGGCGACGCTGGCGCAATGCATCCAGGCCACACCGGTGCGCCATGTGGTGCTGTGCGCCATGGGCGACCAGCTGGGCATGCTCAAGGGCGCGCTCGTGAACTACGTGGTGCGCAAGGTCAAGAAGCTGGTGCCGCCGTTCTCGTTGCCGGGCGCGGTGCGCTTCAACGACGCCGTCGCGCGCGGCGCGCGTGCGCAATTCACCAAGCCGCAGATCGGCCCGGACGACCTGGCCGCGCTGCAGTACACGGGCGGCACGACCGGCGTCAGCAAGGGCGCCATGCTGCTGCACCGCAACGTGATCGCCAACGTGCTGCAGTCCGAAGCCTGGAACCAGCCGGTCATGGACAAGGTGCCCCAGGGCGAGCAGCCGACCTCGGTCTGCGCGCTGCCGCTGTACCACATCTTCGCGTTCACCGTGGGCATGATGTTGAGCATGCGCACGGGTGGCAAGCTGGTGCTGATCCCCAATCCGCGCGACCTGCCGGCGGTGCTCAAGGAGCTGTCCAAGCACCGCATCCACAGCTTTCCGGCCGTCAACACGCTGTTCAACGGACTGGCGAACCACCCGGACTTCGGCACCGTGGACTGGAGCCACCTGAAGATCTCCGTCGGCGGCGGCATGGCCGTGCAGAGCGCCGTGGCCAAGCTCTGGCTGGACAAGACAGGCTGCCCGATCTGCGAGGGCTATGGCCTGTCGGAGACCTCGCCGTCCGCCAGCTGCAACCCCGCCACGGGCAAGGAGTTCACGGGCACCATCGGGGTGCCGTTGCCCGGTACCTGGTTCAGGCTGGTGGACGACGAGGACCGCGCCGTGCCCACGGGCCAGCCCGGCGAGATCGCGATCAAGGGGCCGCAGGTCATGGCCGGCTACTGGCAGCGGCCCGACGAGACCGCCAAGGTCATGACCGCCGACGGCTACTTCAAGACCGGCGACATCGGCACGGTGGACGAGCGCGGCTTCTTCCGCATCATCGACCGCAAGAAGGACATGATCCTGGTCAGCGGCTTCAACGTCTATCCCAACGAGATCGAGGATGTCGTGGCCCAGCTCGATGGCGTGCTGGAGGTGGCCTGCGTGGGCGTGGCCGACGACAAGACCGGCGAAGCCGTCAAGCTCGTGCTGGTGCGCAAGGACCCCGGGCTGACCGAGGACGCCGTGCGCGCCTACTGCCGCGCCAACCTGACAGGCTACAAGCAGCCGCGCGTGGTCGAGTTCCGCAACGAACTGCCCAAGACGCCGGTGGGCAAGATCCTGCGCCGCCAGCTGCGCGACCAGCCCGCATGAAGACGGCCATCGTCAGCGCCATGCGCGAGGAGCTGGCCGCCGTGCTGGCCCTTCTGCCCGACGAGCAGTGCCAGCGCGTGGCGGGGCGCGATTTCTGGGTCGGCCACCTGCACGGGCAGGAGGTGGTGGCGGTGCTGGCACGCATCGGCAAGGTGGCAGCGGCCACCACCGCCACGCTGCTGGCCGAGCGCTTTCGGGTGGACCGCGTGGTGTTCACCGGGGTGGCCGGCGGCATCGGCGCGGGCGTGCGGGTGGGCGACGCTGTCGTCGCCGACGCCTTCTTGCAGCACGACATGGATGCCTCGCCGCTGTTCCCCCGCCACGAGGTGCCGCTGTATGGCATGAGTCGCTTCGAGGTCGACCCCGGCCTGCGCGCCGCGCTGCTGCAGGCCACACGCCAGGCGCTGCCGCAGGCGCAGGTGCACGAGGGGCTCATCGTCAGCGGCGACCGCTTCGTCAACAGCTCGGCCGAGGTGCGCGCCCTGCGTGCGGCGCTGCCCGACGTGCTGGCCGTGGAGATGGAAGGCGCCGCCTTCGCGCAGGTCTGCCACGACTTTGATCTGCCATTCGCAGCCGTGCGGACCATCTCGGACCGCGCCGACGAAACCGCGCACGGCGATTTCCTGCAGTTCGTGCGCACGGTGGCCAGCCCCGCCTCGGCCTCCATCGTGCAGGCCTTGCTCGCCGCTACTTGAGCCAGCCGCGCCGGCGGAAATACAGCATCGGCACCAGCGCGCTGGCCGCCATCAGGCCCAGCGCATACGGGTAGCCCATGCTCCAGTCGAGCTCGGGCATGAACTTGAAGTTCATGCCGTAGATGCTGGCGATCAGGGTCGGCGGCAACAAGGCGACGCTGGCCACCGAGAAGATCTTGATGATCTTGTTCTGGTTGATGTTGATGAAGCCGACCGTCGCGTCCATCAGGAAGTTGATCTTGTCGAACAGGAAGGCCGTGTGGCTGTCCAGCGACTCGATGTCGCGCAGGATCTGGCGCGCCTCCTCGAACTGCTCGGCATTGAGCATGCGGCTGCGCATCATGAAGCTGACGGCGCGGCGCGTGTCCATGGCGTTGCGGCGGATGCGGCCGTTCAAGTCTTCCTGGCGTGCGATGAGTCCCAGCACCTCGCCGGCGGTCTCGTCGCTGACGTTGCCCTTGAGCACCAGCGTGCCAGCCTTCTCCAATTCGTCGTAGACGCCTTCCAGCGTGTCGGCGGAATACTCGGCATCGGCATCGAACAGTTTGAGCAGCACTTCCTTGGCGTCTTCGATCAGGCCGGGCGCGCGGCGCGCGCGCATGCGCAGCAGCCGGAACACCGGCACGTCTTCGTCATGGATCGAGAACAGCACGCCGCGGCTCTTGAGTTCGGCGTTGTGCTGGTTCAGGATGAAGGCCACGCGCACGTGGCGCGGGTCGTCGGCGTCGGCGATCAGGAAGTCGCTGCGCACATGCAGGTCGCCGTTGTCTTCCTCGTAGAAGCGGGCCGACTCCTCGATGTCTTCGTCCGTGACGTCCTCGGGGATCGACAGCCCGTAGTACTGCTTGACCCAGCGCTTTTCCTCCAGCGTGGGCGACTCCAGGTCGACCCAGATCGGCTGGAATTGCGACAGTTCTTCGAGCGAATCGATTTCTTCCTGGACCAGCCGCCCGTTGGCCAGGGTGAAGATGTTCAGCATGGGAATTCCCTGTGGTGTTCTCGGGTTCGCGGCAAGGATTCCACGCGGCGGGCTCCGTACGGGAAGCCCGAAATTATGGCATCGCCCACGCCATGTAACCTTGTCCAACCAGCCTTGCATTTCAGGGGCTTCACGCGCATAGTGAATTGCCCGTCAACCATGAACTGCAAAGGAGGCTCCATGAATTTGACGATCAGCGGTCACCACCTCGAAGTGACTCCCGCACTGCGCAGCTATGTCATCAACAAGCTCGATCGCATCACGCGGCACTTCGACCAGGTGGTCGATGTCAAGGTCCTGTTGACCGTGGAGAAGCAGAAGGAAAAGCAGAATCGGCAACGCGCCGAATGCAACATCCACGTGAAGGGCAATGACATGTTTGCGGAGAGTGCACACGCTGATCTCTATGCGGCCGTCGATGAACTGGTGGACAAGCTGGACCGTCAGGTGGTGCGCCACAAGGACCGCATCCAGCAGCATCACCACGAGGCCCCCAAGCGCCTGATGTGAGCCCGTTGGCGATGCGCGCTGCGTGTCGCCGGCAACCGACAAAACCCGAGGCCGCCGAAATGGGCGGCTTTTTTGTTGCTGCACCGCAATGTGACGGCGTGCATAATCCGCCCTTCGTATGAACCGCCTAGCGTCCATCCTGCCTGCCGCGCAGGTCCTCGTCAGCGTCGATGCCACCAGCAAGAAGCGCGCATTCGAGGAAGCCGGCCTGCTGTTCGAGAACCTGCATGCGCTGTCGCGTGCACTGGTGACCGACAGCCTGTTCGCGCGTGAGCGCCTGGGCTCGACGGGACTGGGCCACGGCGTGGCCATCCCGCATGGCCGCATCAAGGGCCTCAAGTCGCCGATGGCCGCCGTGCTGCAGTTGGAGCAGCCCATCGGTTTCGATGCGCCGGACGAACAGCCCGTCAAGCTGTTGATCTTCCTGCTGGTGCCCGAAGCGGCAACCCAGAAACACCTGGAAATCCTGTCGGAGATCGCCGAACTGCTGAGCGACGCGCCGTTGCGCGAGAGCCTCAAGAGCACGGCCGATGCCGCAGCGCTGCACGCGCTGATCGACGGCTGGCAATCGTCCCAGCCGGCCTGAGCGCCAACGCTGGCGACGCAGTGCGGCCATGAAGCCCAACGTCGTCAGTGCCGATGTCCTGTTCGAGGAATTCCGGGCGCTGCTGCGCTGGGAATGGGTGGCCGGGCTCGGCGCGTCCGAACGCCGCTTCGACGAAGTCGCCGTGCGCGCAGCGCGCTCGGGCGCCGATCTCGTCGGCTACCTGAACTACATCCACCCCTACCGCGTACAGATCCTGGGCGAGCGCGAGATCGCCTACCTGGTCAACGCCACGCCCGAGGATTGTGCGCGGCGCATCGCCCGCATTGTCACGCTGGAGCCGCCCGTGCTGGTGCTGGCCGACGGGCAGACCGCGCCCCAGGCGCTGCTGTCGATGTGCGAGCGCGCGCAGATCCCGATGTTCGCGACCGAGGAATCATCGGCCTTCGTCATCGACGTGCTGCGCGCCTACCTGTCCAAGCACTTCGCCGACCGCACCACCATGCACGGCGTGTTCATGGACATCCTGGGCCTGGGTGTAATGATCACGGGCGAGTCCGGCCTGGGCAAGAGCGAGCTCGGCCTGGAACTGATCTCGCGCGGCAACGGGCTGGTGGCCGACGATGCGGTCGACCTGTACCGCATCAACCAGACCACCATCGAAGGCCGCTGCCCCGAGCTGCTGCAGAACCTGCTGGAAGTGCGCGGCATCGGCCTGCTGGACATCCGCGGCATCTTTGGCGAGACCGCCGTGCGCCGCAAGATGCGGCTCAAGCTCATCGTGCACCTGGTCCGCCGCGAGACCATGGAGCGCGAGCACGAACGCCTGCCCTACGAGCCGCTCACGCAGGATGTACTGGGCGTGGCCGTGCGCAAGGTGATCATCCAGGTGGTGGCGGGGCGCAACATCGCCGTGCTCGTGGAAGCGGCCGTGCGCAACACCATCTTGCAACTGCGCGGCATCGACACCTACCAAGAATTCGTGGAGCGGCACCGCCGCGCCATGGAAAGCGACTGAAGCGCCTGCTTCAGGCCTTGGCCTGCTTGCCGCCGCACTCGGCGCACAGGCCGTACAGCGACATGGCATGGTCCTGCACGGTCCAGCCCTTGGCCTTGGCCACGATGGACTGGCGTTTCTCGATCTCGGCGTCGAAGAACTCCTCGACCTTGCCGCAGGAGGTGCAGACGAAGTGGTCGTGGTGCCGGCCTTCGTTGAGCTCGTACACCGCCTTGCCGGATTCGAAATGGCTGCGCGACAGGATGCCGGCCTGCTCAAACTGCGTCAGCACCCGGTAGACAGTGGCCAGGCCAATGTCCGAGCGCTCCATCAGCAGCACGCGGAACACGTCTTCGGCCGTCATGTGGCGCAACTCGCCCTTCTGGAAGATCTCCATGATCTTCAGCCGGGGCAGGGTGGCCTTCAGACCGGTGCTCTTGAGTTCGTCGATATTGGCCATGCGCGCTCTGGATGTTGTGATGGCAGCCCCCCGCCGCGCCCGGACGGGCGACAGGGGCAAAAAGGGCCGCCGCTACAATCGCGCGATCATAGCGCCGCCGAGTCTCCATGCCCGCTTCCCGTTCGATGCCCCTGCCCTTCGGCCTGCTGATGCTCTGCTGCGCCGCGCTCGCGGGGTGCGGCACGGTCACCGATGCCACGCGCCGCGCTGCCAACGCGATCGTGCCCTACAAGATCGAGATCGTGCAGGGCAACTTCGTGTCCAAGGAACAGGTCGAGGCGCTCAAGCCCGGCATGTCGCGCGCGCAGGTGCGCGACGTCCTGGGCACGCCGCTGCTGCAAAGCGTGTTCCATGCCGACCGCTGGGACTACGTGTTCACGATGAAACGCCAGGGCACCGAACCGCAGGCGCGCCAGCTCACCGTGTTCTTCAAGGACGACCTGCTCGAGCGCAGCGAGGGCGACCCGATGCCCAGCGAGACCGAGTTCGTGGCCCTGCTCGGCGCCGAGCGCAAGCCCAAGGCGGTGCCGGTGCTCGAAGCCAGCGAAGACAAGCTCAAGCCCTTCGCGCCGCGCGAGCCGGCGGCGCAGGCCACGCCGCAGCCCGCGGCCCCGCTGCCCACGTCCTACCCGCCGCTGGAAACGCCGGCGCGCTGACCGTGCCGGCCCGCGGCGGCGGCTTCCGTATTCCTGTCCTGCCATCGCCATGACGCCATCTTCGACTTCTGCCGCGACCCCACATGCCGTGGCCATCGCGGGCGCCTCCGGCCGCATGGGCCGCACCCTGATCGAGGCCGTACTGGCCTCGGGGGATTGCCGCCTGAGCGGCGCACTCGACGTGTCCACCAGCCCCGCGCTGGGCCAGGATGCCGCCGCCTTCCTCGGCAAGCCCGCCGGTGTGGCCATCACGGCCGACCTGGCCCTGGGCCTGCAGGGCGCCCAGGTACTGATCGACTTCACGCGGCCCGAAGGCACGCTGGCCCACCTGCGTGCCAGCCGCGCCCAGGGCACGGCCCTGGTGATCGGCACCACCGGCTTCACCGAGGCGCAGAAGGCCGAGATCGTCGATGCCGCGCGCGACATCGCCATCGTCATGGCGCCCAACATGAGCGTGGGTGTCAACGTCACGCTCAAGTTGCTGCAATTGGCCGCAAAGGCCATGCCCGTGGGCTACGACATCGAGATCGTCGAGACCCACCACCGCCACAAGATCGACGCGCCCTCGGGCACGGCACTCAAGATGGGCGAGGTCATCGCCGAGGCCATGGGCCGCGACCTCAAGCAATGCGCGGTGTACGCGCGCGACGGTGTGACCGGCGAGCGCGACCCCTCCACCATCGGCTTCCAGTCGCTGCGCGGTGGCGATGTGGTCGGCGACCACACCGTGATGTTCGCCGGCACCGGCGAGCGCATCGAGATCACGCACAAGGCCACCAGCCGCATGAACTACGCGATCGGCAGCCTGCGCGCCGTGCGGTTCCTGGCCGGCCGCAAGAACGGGCTCTACAGCATGTTCGACGTGCTGGGCCTGAACGACTGACCCGCGCCCTGCCGTGAACGCGCTGGATCTGCTGACCGCTGGCGACGCCATCCACCGGCTGGTCGCCTGGCTGCTGCTGGCGATGTCGGTCGCCAGCTGGGTCGTGATCCTCTACAAGCTGTGGACGCTGCGCCGCGCCGGCCGCGACGTGCTGCGCGGCACGGCCGCGTTCTGGCAGGCGCCGGCCCTCGAAGGTGCGGCCGAGCGCGTGGCCGCGTTCGACCGCGGCGGCCTGCTGCGGCCCTTGCTGGCCGCCACGCAGGCGCCGTCGGCCGGTACGCTGGCCGGCAGCGGCCCGCGCGGCCAGCAACTCACGCGGCTGCTGCGCGGTGCGCTAAACCAGGGCACGCAGCGCCTGCAGTTCGGCCAGGTGCTGCTGGCCACGGTGGGCTCTACCGCGCCTTTCGTCGGCCTGCTGGGCACGGTCTGGGGCATCTACCACGCGCTGACCAGCATCTCCTCGACGGGCCAGATCACCATTTCCCAGGTCGCCGGCCCGGTTGGCGAGGCCCTGGTGATGACCGCAGCCGGCCTGGCCGTGGCCATTCCCGCCGTGCTGGCCTACAACTGGTTCGGCCGCAGCATCGCGCGCATCGAAGCCGAGCTCGAGGGCTTTGCCTTCGACTTGCGCGACCTGCTGGCCCCGGACGCCTGAGCCATGCCCTTCGGCCGCCTGGAGCGCAAGGAAGGCGCCAAGCCCATGGCCGACATCAACGTCACGCCGCTGGTGGACGTGATGCTGGTGCTGCTGGTGATCTTCATCATCACGGCGCCACTGATGGCCGGCAGCCTGCGCATGGACCTGCCGCACAGCGAGTCCGCCGAGCCCGGCCTGCCGTCCGAGTCCATCAACCTGGCGTTGACGCCGGACGGCCAGATCCACCTGGACGAACGCCCGGTCACGCCCGAGCAGCTGCGCCAGGCGCTGGAGCGGCGCGCCGCACAGGACCCGGACACCGAAGTGCAGCTGCGCGCCGACGCCCAGGTGCCTTACGGCAAGGTGGTCGAGCTGATGGACATGGCGCAGGCGGCCGGCCTGTCGCGCATCGGCTTCGTCGCAGAGCGCAAGCCGGCGCGCTGAACCTAAAATCCGGCGGCCGGCCGTAAGCCGCGCGGTTCCCGCCCGTTTTTTGCCCCTTTTCCCGTCTGATCGCGTCGTGCGACGCGCCCAACGCCTCCCCATGCAAGACAAGTACAACCATCTCGAAGTCGAATCCGCCGCCCAGAGCCACTGGCGCGCGCGCGACGCCTACCGCGTGGGCAAGGAGGCCGGCAAGCCCAAGTTCTACGCCTGCTCCATGCTGCCCTACCCCAGCGGCAAGCTGCACATGGGCCACGTGCGCAACTACACCATCAACGACATGCTCACGCGCCAGCTGCGCATGAACGGCCACAACGTGCTGATGCCCATGGGCTGGGACGCCTTCGGCCTGCCGGCGGAGAACGCGGCGCTCAAGAACGGCGTGCCGCCGGCGCAGTGGACCTACGACAACATCGCCTACATGAAGAAGCAGATGCAGGCGATGGGGCTGGCCATCGACTGGTCGCGCGAAGTCGCCACCTGCGATCCGAGCTACTACCAGTGGAACCAGTGGTTGTTCCTCAAGATGCTCGAAAAGGGCATCGCCTACCGCAAGACCCAGGTCGTCAACTGGGACCCGGTGGACCAGACCGTGCTGGCCAACGAGCAGGTGATCGACGGCAAGGGCTGGCGCACCGGCGCCGTGGTCGAGAAGCGTGAGATCCCGGGCTACTACCTCAAGATCACCGACTACGCCGAAGAACTGCTGGACCACGTGGAGAACAAGCTGCCTGGCTGGCCCGAGCGCGTCAAGCTCATGCAGGAGAACTGGATCGGCAAGAGCGAAGGTGTGCGCTTCGCCTTCACGCACGGCATCCACGCGGCCGACGGCCAACTGATCGGCGACGGCCGCATGTACGTGTTCACCACGCGCGCCGACACCATCATGGGCGTGACCTTCTGCGCCGTCGCGCCCGAGCATCCGCTGGCCGCGCACGCCGCCGCCACGAACCCGGCGCTCGCGGACTTCATCGAGCGCTGCAAGCAGGGCGGCACCACCGAGGCCGAACTCGCGCTGCGCGAGAAGGAAGGCATGGCCACCGGCCTGTCCGTCGTGCACCCGATCAGTGGCCAGGACGTGCCGCTGTGGGTCGGCAACTACGTGCTGATGGGCTATGGCGACGGCGCCGTGATGGGCGTGCCGGCGCACGACGAGCGCGACTTCGCGTTCGCGCTCAAGTACCACCTCGCGATCACGCAGGTCGTGCACGTGGATGGCGAGCACTACGACTACCACCAGTGGCACGACTGGTACGGCGACAAGCAGCGCGGCGTGACCATCAACTCCGACATCTTCAGCGGCCTGGAGTACCGCGACGCGGTGGACGCCGTGGCCCGTGCACTGGCTGAGAAAGGCCTGGGCGAGAAGAAGACCACCTGGCGCCTGCGCGACTGGGGCGTGAGCCGCCAGCGCTACTGGGGCACGCCGATCCCCATCATCCACTGCGACGAGCACGGTGCCGTGCCGGTGCCCGAGAAAGACCTGCCGGTGGTGCTGCCGCAGGATTGCGTTCCCGACGGCTCGGGCAACCCGCTGCACAAGCACGTGGGCTTCCACGCCGGCGTGACCTGCCCGGTCTGCGGCCAACCCGCGCGCCGCGAGACCGACACCATGGACACCTTCGTGGATTCGTCCTGGTACTTCATGCGCTACTGCGATCCCAAGCTGGACAGCGCCATGGTCGGCGACGGCACGGCCTACTGGATGCGCGACCAACACCTGCCCACCGGCGGCAGCGGCATGGACCAGTACATCGGCGGCATCGAGCACGCCATCCTGCACCTGCTGTATGCGCGCTTCTGGACCAAGGTCATGCGCGACCTGGGCCTCGTGACCATCGACGAGCCCTTCACCAAGCTGCTGACGCAGGGCATGGTGCTCAACCACATCTACAGCCGGCGCACGGAAAAGGGCGGCAAGGAGTACTTCTGGCCGCACGACGTGGAGCATGTGCTCGACGAGGGCGGCAAGATCGTCGGCGCCAAGCTCAAGAACGCCGTCGGTGACCTGCCCGCGGGCACAGCCATCGACTACGAGGGCGTGGGCACCATGTCCAAGTCCAAGAACAACGGTGTCGATCCGCAGGACCTGATCGAGAAATACGGCGCCGACACCGCCCGGCTCTACACCATGTTCACGGCGCCACCCGAGGCCACGCTGGAGTGGAACGACGCGGCCGTGGAGGGCAGCTACCGCTTCCTGCGCCGGGTCTGGAACTTCGGCGTCAAGCTGGCCGCCAGCGACTTCTCGGCCGCGCTGGAGGCCGCGCACGGCGCCACCAGCCTGAAGGACGTGGCCTTCGGCAAGGAGGCCAAGGCCCTGCGCCTGGAAGTGCACAGCGTGCTCAAGCAGGTCGACTACGACTACCAGCGCATGCAATACAACACCGTGGTGTCCGGCGCCATGAAGCTGCTCAATGCACTGGAGAGCTTCAAGGCCGTGGACGCCGCCGGTGCGCCCATCGCGCTGGCCGAGGGCTTCGGCATCTTGCTGCGCTGCCTGTACCCGGCCACGCCGCACGTCACGCACGCGCTGTGGGCGGAACTGGGCTACGACCAGCGCTTCGGCGAGCTGCTCGACGCGCCCTGGCCGCAGGTCGATGCCGGCGCGCTGGAACAGGACGAGGTCGAACTCATGCTGCAGATCAACGGCAAGCTGCGCGGCGCGATCCGCGTGCCGGCCGGCGCCGACAAGGCCACCATCGAGGCGGCTGCGCTGGCGCACGAGATGTTTGCCAAGTTCGCCGAAGGCGCGACACCCAAGAAGGTGATCGTGGTCCCCGGCCGCCTCGTCAACCTGGTGCTGTGATGGCCAGCCGCCGCCGATTCCTCTCCAGCACGCTCGCCAGTGCCGTCGCCCTGCCGCTGGCCGGCTGCGGCTTCCAGCTGCGCCAGCCACCGGAGTTCGCGTTCAAGACGATCTACGTGGCCATGCCGCCGACCTCGCCCATGGGGCTGGAACTGCGCCGCAACCTGACAGGCACGGGCCGGGTGGAGGTCATCACCGACCCGGTGGCCGGCCAGAAGGCCGACGTGCGCCTGGAGCCGACCATGGACCAGCGCGAGCGCGTGGTCGTGGGCCGCACCTCCTCGGGCCAGGTACGCGAGCTGCAACTGCGCCTGCGCTTTCGCTTCCGGCTGCGCAACGAGCAGGGCACGGAGCTGATCCCGGACACCGAGATCCTGCAGCAGCGCGAACTGAGCTTCAACGAGTCCGTGGTCCTGGCCAAGGACGCCGAGGAGGCCATGCTCTACCGCAACATGCAGTCGGACACCGTGCAGCAGATCCTGCGGCGCCTGGCCGCGGTCAAGGCGATCTGAGCCGGCGTGCGGCCGATGGACCTCGACCGCACCGACCTGCGCCTGCTGGAGCTGCTGCAACGCGATGGCCGCGCCAGCGTGCAATCGCTGTCCGAGCAGGTGCACCTGTCGGCCCGCGCCACGCTGAACCGCGTGCGCAAGCTCGAGCAGCAAGGCCTCATCGACGGCTACCGCGCCGTGCTGAACCGCGGCGCCGTCGGCCCGGCCATCGCCTTCTTCGCGGAGATCGCGCTCAAGGACCAGCGCCAGGCTGCCTCGCGCCAGTTCGAGGCGCGGATGCTGGCCACGCCGCAGGTCGTCGCGTGCTACCTGCTGAGCGGCCGCTACGACTACCTCGTGCGCGTCGCCTGCACCGACCTGGCGCAATACCAGCGGCTGACCAACGGCTGGCTGGAGGACGCAGCGCTGGGCATCGAGAAGATCGTGACCAATACCGAACTGCAGACCGTCAAGGAGTTCGGCGGCTTCCCGCTCGGCTGACGCTCAGCGCAGCACCCAGGCGCCGCGCGCCCAGACCCAGCCGTGCTCGCCCCAGTACCAGTGGCCGCGCACCCAGACGTGCGTCGGCGATGGCGCTGCCGGCACCATCTCCACATAGGGCGGGGGCATCGGCGGCACGGCCGACGCCACGTAGTGGCCGCCCATCCAGCGCCAGTTGCCGTCGCGCCACGCCCAATGGCCCGGCACCCAATGCATGCCGGGACCGGGTGGTCCAGGGATGACTTCCACCAACGGCGCGGGCACCTCGCGCACGACCACCTGCGGGTGCGCGGGCTCCCTGACGACGGTGGTGCAGGCGCCCAGCAAGGCGCTGCCGGCGACGAGCGCGGCCAGGGCCCATCGGCGGGACAGATGCGGTGGGAAGACGCTTGGCATGGCATGGCTCCTGTGATGAAACGCGCCATGCTCGCCAGCGGCCTGCACCGCCGCGTGACGGGCAGCGCCGGGCGTGTTGCAGCTGTAGCGCATCCGGCCACTTCCGAATCGGAAGCGCATGCGCTGGAACTGTGCCGCGCACGGCAGCGCGAAGGCCCTGCATTCACCGCGGTGGCCGCGCGGTTTTCCTACAGTTCTCCATGCGAAAGGAGTACCTGCCATGAACCGCCATCCCATCCGTTCCGAACTGCTGATCGAGGCCGAGCGCCAGCACTGCGCACCCAACTACCAGCCGGTCCCCGTGGTCATCGAGCGCGCGCTCGACTGCCACGTCTGGGATGTGGACGGCAAGCGCTACCTGGACATGATGGGTGCGTATTCCGCCGTCAGCCACGGCCACCTGCACCCGCGCATCGTGGCTGCCGCCCAGCGCCAGCTCGGCCGCGTGGCCGTGACCTCCCGCGCCTACCACGGCGACACGCTGGGCCCCTTCCTCGAAAAGCTCTGCGCGCTCGCCGGCTTCGAGCAGGCGCTGCCGATGAACACCGGCGCCGAGGCAGTGGAGACGGCCATCAAGGCCGCCCGCCGCTGGGGGCACCAGGTGCGCGGCCTGCCGGACGGCACGGCCGAGCTCCTGGTGGCACGGCAGAACTTCCACGGCCGCACCACCACCGCCATCAGCGCCTCCAGCGAACCGTCGTACCGCGCCGGCTTCGGCCCGTTCACGCCGGGCTTTCGCTGGTTCGACTTCGGCGACATGGCCAGCGTGCGCGCCGCCACCACAGCCAGCACCTGCGCCGTGCTGGTCGAGCCGATCCAGGGCGAGGCCGGCATCGTGCTGCCGCCGCCCGGCTTCCTCGCGGGGCTGCGCGCCTGGTGCGACGCCAACCGCATCCTGCTGATCCTGGACGAAGTGCAGTCCGGCCTGGGCCGCACCGGCCGCTGGTTCGCGTTCGAGCACGAAGGCATCCGGCCCGATGCGTTGATCCTGGGCAAGGCGCTGGGCGGCGGCCTGCTGCCGGTCAGCGCCTTCCTGGCCGACCGGTGGCTGATGCAGGTGTTCTCGCCCGGCAGCCACGGCTCCACCTTCGGCGGCAATGCGCTGGCCGCGGCGGTGGCGCATGAAGCCCTGCGCGTGATGGAGGACGAGCAGCTGGTCGCGCGCTCGGCTGCGCTGGGCGCGCACCTGCTGTCGCGCCTGCGCGGCGTGCAGGCGCAGTGGCCAGCGCTGGTGCGTGGCGTGCACGGCCGGGGTCTGTGGGTCGGCGTGGAGCTGGACCCGGCCCGCGCCACCGCACGCGCAGTGGTGGAGCGCATGGCCCAGGCCGGCGTGCTGTCCAAGGAGACGCATGAGACCGTGATCCGGTTCGCGCCGCCACTGACGATCACGCGGGCGCTCATCGACGAAGGCGTGGACCGCTTCGCCGAGGTGCTGGCCGCCCTGCCGGGCGCCGGCGCACCGCACGGCGCCGCTTCGACGCAGGCCGAACCCGCCACGGCGGACATCCACCCGCGCCTGCTGATGAGCGCACCCGCGCATTTCGAGGTCTCCTACGCCATCAACCCGTGGATGGAGCCGGACCGCTGGCGGCCCGACGACGCCACGCTGCGCCAACAGGCACATGCCGGCTGGGACGCGCTGCGCGCCACCTACGAAGGCCTGGGTGCGGTGGTGGAGACCATGCCGCCCGCGGCGGGCCTGCCCGACATGGTGTTCACCGCCAACGCCGCGGTGGTGATCGACCGGCAGGTGCTGCTGGCCCGCTTTCGCCACCCCGAGCGCCAGGGCGAGGAGGCCCACGGCCAGGCGTTGTTCGCGCAACTGCGCGCGCGCAGCCTGGTCGACAGCGTGCACGCGCTGCCCGAAGGCGTCTGCTTCGAAGGCAATGGCGACGCGGTGGTCGACAACACGCGCGGCATCTGCTGGATGGGTTACGGCCCGCGCTCGGACTTGCGTGCGCGCGAGACGCTGCAGGCCGTGGCGCGCCGGCCGGTGCTGGCGCTGGCGCTGGTCGACCCGCGCTTCTACCACCTGGACACCTGCTTGTGCCTGCTGACCGGCGGCGAACTGCTGGCCGTCAAGCGGGCGTTCTCGCCCGAAGGCTGGGCACAGCTGCAGGCCATCGCGGGTCCGCAGCTGGTCGAGGTGCCCGAGGAAGACGCCCTGCAGCTGGCCGCCAACGCGGTCTGCATCGGCCGTGACCTGGTGATGGGTTACTGCAGCGCAACCATGCGCCAGCGCCTGGAAGAGCGCGGCTACCGCGCCCGCGTGGTGCCGCTGGATGCGTTCCGCCGCGCCGGCGGTTCCGCCCGCTGCCTCACCCTGGAACTCGGCACGTAAACTGCCGGCATGCTGCCCCCACGCCCATCGCTCCGCCTACAGCTGCCCCCCGGGGGGGCGTTTCAGCGCCTGCGGGCCGCCGGGCGGCGCTGAAATGCAACTGGCCCCGGCCCAACTCCCGCAGCAGCTGCAGCGCGGCCTGCGTTCGCTCTACACCCTGCATGGCGACGAACCGCTGCTGCTGCAGGAGGCGGCCGACGCCATCCGCGCCGCCGCGCGCGCCCAGGGCCACACCGAGCGCAGCGTCTTCACGGTGGCCGGCGCGCATTTCGACTGGGGCGGCGTGCTGGCCGCGGGCGGCGCCATGAGCCTGTTCGCCGACAAGCAGCTGCTGGACATCCGCATCCCGTCGGGCAAGCCCGGCAAGGACGGCAGCACGGCCTTGCAGCAGCTCGCCGAACAGGCCCAGGGCAACGACAGCACGCTGGTGCTGGTCAGCCTGCCGCGGCTGGACCGCACGACGAAGACCGGCGCCTGGTTCGCCGCGCTGGACGCCAACGGCGTGACGGTGCAGATCGACCCGATCGAGCGCGCCACGCTGCCGGCCTGGATCGCCCAGCGGCTCAAGGCCCAGGGCCAGCAGGTGGCGGCCGGCGAGGAAGGCCAGCGCACGCTGCAGTTCTTCGCCGACCGCGTGGAAGGCAACCTGCTCGCCGCGCACCAGGAGATCAGCAAGCTGGCGCTGCTGCACCCGCCCGGCGAGCTCGGCTTCGAGCAGGTCGAGAGCGCGGTGCTCAACGTGGCGCGCTACGACGTGTTCAAGCTGTCCGAGGCCGTGCTGGGCGGCCAGGTGCTGCGCGTGCAGCGCATGCTGGACGGCCTGCAGGCCGAAGGCGAGGCCGCCGTGCTGGTGCACTACACGCTGGCCGAGGACATCCGCGCACTCAAGCGCGTGAAGGACGCCATGGCCGCCGGCCGCCCGCTGCCCATGGCCCTGCGCGAGCAGCGCGTCTGGGGCATCAAGGAGCGCTTGTTCGAGCGCGTGCTGCCGCGCCTGTCGCCCGCCGCGCTGGCACGGCTGCTGCACGGCGCGCATGCGGTGGACGGCATCGTCAAGGGCCTCAAGGTGCCGGATTGGCCCACCGACGGCTGGCAGGCACTGCACCGCCTGGCGCTGGCGCTGGCGCGCGTGTGCGCGCAGGCGCCGGCACGCTGAACCGGCCCGGCCTGGCCCACCATGGCGGGCAAGCCGGCGGGAAGCCGGCCCAAGGCATCTGCGCGACAATCGCCGCCATGAACGCGTTGAACATCGCCGAATACGCCCAGACGCTGGGCGTGCAGGCCCGCCAGGCCTCTGCCGCCATGGCGCGCGCCAGTGCCGCCACCAAGAACCAGGCCCTGCGCGCACTTGCACGGCTGCTGCGCGAGCACACCGGGCCGCTGCAGGCCGACAACGCCAAGGACATCGCGCGCGCCGAGGCCGCCGGCCTGTCGGCGCCCATGGTGGACCGACTCAAGCTCACGCCCAAGGTGCTGGAGACCGTGGCCCAGGGCTGCGAGCAGCTGGCCGCCATGCCCGACCTGATCGGCGAGATCAGCGGCATGCAGCAGCAGCCCAGCGGCATCCGCGTAGGCCAGATGCGCGTGCCGCTCGGCGTGTTCGCCATGATCTTCGAGAGCCGGCCCAACGTGACCATCGAGGCCGCCAGCCTGTCGGTCAAGAGCGGCAACGCCTGCATCCTGCGCGGCGGCTCCGAGGCCATCGAATCGAACAAGGCGCTGGCCCGGCTGGTGCAGCAGGCGCTGGAAGAAGCCGGCCTGCCGGCCGATGCCGTGCAACTGGTGCAGACCACCGACCGCGAGGCCGTGGGCCACCTGATCGCCATGCCCGAGCATGTGGACGTGGTGATCCCGCGCGGCGGCAAGGGCCTGATCGAGCGCATCAGCCGCGAGGCCAAGGTGCCCGTCATCAAGCACCTGGACGGCAATTGCCACGTGTACGTGGACGACCCCTGCGACATCGCCATGGCCGTGACCGTGGCCGACAACGCCAAGACGCAGAAGTACAGCCCCTGCAACGCGGCCGAGGGCCTTCTGGTGGCGCGCGGCGTGGCGGCCGAGTTCCTGCCGCAGATCGGCGCCGTCTACGCCGCCAAGGGTGTGGAGATGCGCTGCGATGCCGAGGCTGCCGCGATCCTGGCCAGCGTCGGCGATGCCCAGGTCGTGCCTGCCACCGAGCAGGACTGGTCCGAGGAATACCTCGCGCCCGTCATCGCCGTGAAGGTGGTCGAAGGCCTGGACGAGGCCATCGCCCACATCAACCGCTATGGCAGCCACCACACCGACGCCATCCTCACGCGCGACCACATGCACGCGCAGCGCTTCCTGCGCGAGGTGGATTCGGCCAGCGTGATGGTCAACACCAGCACGCGCTTTGCCGACGGCTTCGAATACGGCCTGGGCGCGGAGATCGGCATCAGCACCGACAAGTTCCACGCGCGCGGCCCGGTCGGCCTGCTGGGCCTGACCTCGCTCAAGTACGTGGTGCTGGGCAACGGCGAAACGCGCCGCTGATCCGGTTGCCGGCCAGTTCGGCGCATAGGCCATGAGAGTCATCATCCTGGGCGCCGGGCGCGTCGGCGAGAGCGTCGTGGACAGCCTGGTGTCCGAGAAGAACGACATCACCGTCATCGACACCGATGCGCGCCGCCTGCGCGCGCTGGAAGAGCGCTACGACCTGCGCGGCCTGGTCGGCAGCGGCGTGGACCCGGACGTGCTGGAGGAAGCCGGCGCGCGCGACGCCGACATGCTGATCGCCTGCGCCGCGCTGGACGAGACCAACCTGGTCTGCTGCAAGATCGCGCACCGGCGCTTCAACATCCCCACGCGCATCGCGCGCGTGCGCTCGCAGGCCTTCCGCCACGGCAGCGACCTGGTCGACAAGGAGGGCTTCGCCGTCGACCGCGTGATCTGCCCCGAGGAATCGCTGACGCGCTACATCTTCAAGCTGATCGAGTACCCCGAGGCGCTGCAGGTGCGCGAGTTCGCCGGCGGCCTGGCCTGCCTGGTGTCGGTGCGCGCCGTGGCCGGTGCGCCGCTGGTGGCGCACGACATCGCCGACCTGCGCGACTGCGTGCCGGACGTGCCCATGCGCATCGTGGCGATCTACCGCCGCTTCGAGGACGAGCCCGACCGCTTCATCGCCTGCAGCGGGCGCACCCGCGTGGAGCCGGGCGACGAGGTCTTCGTGCTGGCCGCGCGCGACGACATCCCGCGCGTGCTGCACGCACTGCACCGCGACGAGCACCGCGGCCAGGGCCGGCCCCAGCGCAGCGTGCAGCGCATCATGATCGCCGGCGGCGGCCGCGTGGGCGAGCGGCTGGCGCAGGAGCTGGCCGCGGCCGGCGCGGGCTTCCATGTGAAGGTGATCGACCACGGCGCCGAGCGCTGCATCGAGCTGGCCGGCAAGCTGCCGCACGAGGTGCTGGTGCTGCACGGCGATGCCACCGACGAGAACCTGCTGGAAGACGAAGGCATCGAGACCATCGACCTGTTCCTCGCGCTGACCAACGACGACGAGAACAACATCATGTCCAGCCTGCTGGCCAAGCAGATGGGCGCCAGGCGCGTGCTGGCGCTGATCAACCGGCGCAGCTACGCAGAGCTCATGCACGGCACGCAGATCGACATCGCGCTGTCGCCGGCGCAGGCCATGATCGGCGAGCTGCTGGCCCACGTGCGCCAGGGCGACGTGCAGGCCGTGCACAGCCTGCGCCGCGGCGTGGCCGAGGGGCTGGAGATCGTGGCGCGCGGCGACCGCAAGACCTCGCGCGTGGTCGGCCGCGCGGTGCGCGACCTCAAGCTGCCCGAGCAGGCGCACTTCGGGCTCATCGTGCGCGGTCTGCCCGATGCGCTCGCCGTGGCCGGCGCCGCCGATCCACAGGCCACACCGGTGGAGCCACAGGTCATCATCCCCAGCGCCGACACGGTGATCGAGAGCAACGACCATGTCGTGATCTTCGTGCCGCACAAGCGCCTGATCCGCGATGTGGAGAAGGCCTTCCGCGTCAGCGCGGCGTTCTTCTAGCCCCCTTTTCCATGCGCGACATCTTTCCGATCCTGCGCGTGCTGGGCGTGATGCTCACGTTCATGGCCTTGACCATGGCGCTGCCGCTGGCGGTGTCCTGGTACTGGCAGGACGGCGTGGCCGATGCCTACGTCACCTCGATGCTGCTCACGCTGGCGGCCGGGCTGCTGCTGTGGCGCGGCATGCAGCGCCACCGCCGCGAGTTGCAGCCGCGCCATGGGGTGATGCTGGTCTCGCTGGCCTGGCTGCTGCTGCCGCTGTTCGCGGCGCTGCCGCTGGAGCTGGCGTTCATGAAGATCGACCGGCCGCTGAGCTTCACGCATTCCTACTTCGAGGCCGTGTCGGGGCTCACCACCACCGGCGGCACCGTGCTGACCAAACTCGACACGCTGCCGCTGTCGGTCAACTTCTGGCGCACCTTCCTGCAGTGGGTGGGTGGCATGGGCATCCTGATCCTGGCCGTGGCGGTGCTGCCGCTGCTGGGCGTGGGCGGCAGCCAGCTGTTCAAGGCCGAGGCGGCCGGCCCGATCAAGGACAACAAGCTCACGCCGCGCATGGCGCAGACCGCCAAGGGCCTGTGGGGCGTGTACGCCACGCTCTCGATCGCCTGCGCGCTGGCCTACTGGGCCGGCGGCATGCCGCCGATGGAGGCCGTCATGCACATGTTCGCCACGGTGAGCCTGGGCGGGCTGTCCTCGCACGACGCGAGCTTCGGCTACTTCAACTCGCCGCTGCTGGAGATGACGGCGGTGGTCTTCATGCTGTTCGCCAGCTGCAACTTCGCGCTGTACTTCACGGCCGTGCGCAAGGGGCGGCTCAGCGTGGCGCTGTCCGATCCTGAGCTGCGCGCCACGCTGTCGGTGCTGGTCGGCGGCGGGCTGCTGGCGGCGCTGCTGCTGTGGAGCAAGGGCGTCTACGCGCCGCTGGACGCGCTGCGCCACGGCATGTTCCATGTGGTGTCGGTGGCCACCACCACGGGCTTCGTCACGCAGGACTACCTGCTGTGGCCGGTGTTCCTGCCGGTGTTCATGCTGCTGCTGTCGGGCATCACGACCAGCGCCGGTTCCACCGGCGGCGGCATCAAGATGGTGCGCATGCTGATCCTGCTGCAACAGGCGCGGCGCGAGATCCGCCGGCTGGCGCACCCGCGCGCGGTGCAGCCGGTTCGCCTCGGGCGCGCGGTGGTCGACACGCCGGTGATCTTCGCCGTGCTGGCCTTCATGCTGGTCTACGGCGCCACGGTCATCGTGCTGTCCATGGTGCTGATGCTGACCGACCTGGACCCGGTGACGGCGTTCAGCGCCATCGTCGCCAGCGTCAACTGCATGGGGCCGGGCCTGGGCGCGGTCGGCCCGGCCTCGTCGTTCGCGGTGCTGAGCGATTTCCAGATCTGGGTCTGCACACTGGCCATGCTGATGGGCCGGCTGGAGATGCTGAGCTTCATGGCCCTGCTGATGCCCTCGTTCTGGAAGAACTGATCAGCGCGTCCATCCACCGAAGCGGATGGCCCCTGCGATGACGGCCGCGTACAGCGCCAGGCTGGCCGCCACCACGGCGTAGAACGCACTGGGCGGCGCCTGCAGCCAGCCCACGCAGACCCAGCCGCCCACCGCCACGACCGCGAGACGCGCCAGGCTGCCCACCAGCGGCCACAGCATGCGCCCGGCGCCTTGCGAGGCGAAGAACAGTGCCAGGCCCAGGCCGAACAGCCCATAGCTGGCACCGACGACGCGCAGGTACACGGCCCCCTGGGCGCGCACCTGCGGGTCGGCCGTGAAGGCATCCATCCACAAGCCAGGCGCCACTGCCACGGTCAGGCCGATGGCGCCCGTGATCGCTGCCACCAGGCCGCCGCCCAGCCAGGCCGCGCGCAGTGCGCGGGCGGTCTGGCCGGCGCCCATGTTGGTGGCCACCAAGGTGGTCAGCGCCGTGCCGAAACCGAAGGCAATGGGCACGAGGATGTACTCGAGGCGCGCGGCCACGCCGTAGCCGGCCAGCGCCACCGTGCCGTAGCTGCCGACGACCGCGGTGGCGGCCGCGATCGAGCTGTTGCTGATGACCGGGCTCAGCGAGGCCGGCAAGCCCACGCGCAGGATGCCGGCGAAGGCGGCACGCTCGATGCGCCAGCCCCTGGCCCGCAGCGGCACCGCGCTGCCGGGCCGCAGCAACGCGGCCGCCAGCAGCAGCGCCGACACACCGTTGACCGCAAGCAGGCTGAATGCCGCACCGGCCACGCCGAAGCCCGGCACCGGCCCCCAGCCGAACACCAGCGCCGGGCACAACAGCAGGTGCGCCAGCGTGGCGCCCAGCATGACCGCCGACGGCAGCACCATGTTGCCGGCGCCGCGCACGATGCCCCCGAGCACGTTGACACCCCAGATCGCCAGCGCGCCGCCGAACATCGCGTTCGAGTACGCCATGGCCGCGTCGAGCGCACCGCCGCGCCCGCCCATCGCCGTGTAGACGGTGCGGCCGAAGCCCAGCAGCACCACCATGAACAGCGCCGCCATCGCCAGCCCCACCAACAAGGCATGCCGCGCCAGCTGCCCGGCATCCGCCGTGCGGCCCGCGCCCAGCGCACGCGCCACGGCGGCCGTGGTCGCGCCACCGATGCCACCGGCCGACATCTGCACCATCAGCATCGACAGCGGCAGCACCAGCGCCACGCCGGCCAGCGCCTCGTGCCCCAGACGGCCGAGGATGAAGCCGTCATAGCCGATCTGGATGGTCATGGCGAACAGGCCGATCACGTTCGGCGTGGCCAGGCGCAGCAGCGTGGGCAGCAAGGGCGCATGCAGCAGCTGCTGCGTGCGGCTGGGCGCCTGTGCGGCGGACGCAGGCAGGGCGGCGGCGGCCATGCTCAGCGCGTGATCTCGCCGAGGTAGATGCCCGGCTCGGCCGACAGGCCTTGCTTGACCTGGCGCGTGAGCGCATCGCCCAGGACCTCCTCGGCGCCCGCGGCCAGGCCGTCCAGCGCGGCGCGCACGATCTCTTCGGGGGTGGACTTCGGGCCGTCGATGCCGCGCGTGAGGTCGGTGTCGACGAAGCCCATGTGCAGGCCCAGCACCTGCGTGCCCTGCCCGCGCAGCGCGTGGCGCAGGCCATTGGTGAGCGACCAGGCGGCGGACTTGCTGGAGCCGTAGACCGCCAGCATGGGCGAGCTGATCCAGCTGGCAATCGACAGCACGTTCAGGATGGCGCCGCCGCCGTTGGCCTTGAGCACCGGCGCGAACGCGCGCGCCAGCAGCAGCGGGCCGAAGTAGTTGGCCTCCAGCTGCGTGCGCGCGGCCTCCACGGCGCCATCGGCCAGGAAATCGCCCATCAGCGCGATGCCGGCGTTGTTGACCAGCAGCGTCACGTCGCCGCAGCGTGCTGCCGCCGCAGCCACCTGCTCGGGCCGCGTCACGTCCAGCGCAACGGGTTCCACGCCGGCCAACGTGATGCTGGCCGGATCGCGCGCAGCGGCGTAGACCTTGCGCGCGCCGCGCGCCAGGGCCTCGCGGGCGAAGGCCTGGCCGATGCCGCGGTTGGCGCCAGTGATGAAGACGGTGGCGTTGTCGAGTCGCATGGAAAGCTCCTGGGGGTGATTCATATGACGGTCGTCATATTTCTGGGTGTGCCGATGGGCGGGGTGGACCGGGTGCCGGCTCAGTGCGGGGGCGCGTTGTCGAACTGCGCCAGCACGCTGCGGCGCGTGGCGGCCAGCAGGGCGCGGCCTTCGGCGTTGTCGCCCAGCGCGCGTGCCAGCTGCAATGCGCCGACCAGTTGGCCGGCGACCACGCCCGCCAGCTCGCAGGCATCTTCGGGCAGCACACGCTGCACCGCGGCCACCAGGCGGCGCACGCGCTCGGCGGCGGCCTGGGCCACCTCGGCCGACTGGCGCGGCATTTCGGAAGCCAGGGCGGCCACCGGGCAGCCTTGCGTGGGGGCGCCCAGGTGGCTGTCGGACAGGTAGGCCTCGACCAGCGCACGCAGCGGGCTGGCGCCACGCGCCTGGCGTTGCGCAGTGCTCTTGGCCAGGCGTGCCGCGCTGTCGCGCCCGGCATGCGCGATGGCTTCGCACAGCAGGGCGTCGCGCGAAGCGAAATGGGCATAGAAGCCGCCGTGCGTGAGGCCGGCGCGCTTCATCACGTCGGCCACGCCCACGCCCCAGAAACCGGCCTCGCGCATGACCCCGGCCGCGGTCTCGACGATGCGGTCGTGGGTCAACTGCTTGCGGCTCGGGGCGGTGTCCATGGGCGCGGACGATAGCACGAAATATGATGGTCGTCATATTTGAAGCGCTTGCATCCGGGCCGCTCCACCCCATATCCCTAGAATTCGGTCAAATATTCCATCCGCAAGGATCCCCTTCCATGGTTCCCCACCTCATCACCGCACTGACCGGGCCGATCAACGAGCTCGAGCAGCGCATCCTCGATTCCACGCCGGCCATCGAACGCTGGTTCCGGCTGGAGTGGATGGAACACACGCCGCCGTTCTACTGTTCCGTGGACATCCGCAACGCCGGCTTCAAGCTCGCGCCGGTGGACACCAACCTGTTCCCGGGCGGCTGGAACAACCTCACGCAGCCCATGCTGCCGCTGGCCGTGCAGTCGGCGATGGCAGCCATCGAGAAGATCTGCCCCGAGGCCAAGAACCTGCTGCTGATCCCCGAGAACCACAGCCGCAACACCTTCTACCTGGCCAACGTGGCGCAGCTGCAGCGCATCTTCCACATGGCGGGCCTGAACGTCCGCGTGGGCTCGGTGGACCCGGAAATCAAGGAGACCAAGACCATCCAGTTGCCGAACGGCGAAGAGCTCACGCTGGAACCCGTCGTGCGCGGCAAGCGCCGGCTGGGGCTGAAGGATTTCGACCCCTGCACCATCCTGCTCAACAACGACCTGTCGGCCGGCGCACCCGGCATCCTGGAAGACCTGCACGAGCAATACCTGCTGCCGCCCCTGCACGCGGGCTGGTCGGTGCGGCGCAAGAGCCGGCACTTCCAGAGCTACGAGGAGGTGTCCAAGCGCTTCGGCAAGCTGCTGGGCATCGACCCCTGGCTCATCAACCCGATGTTCGCCAAGTGCGGCGAGGTCGATTTCGCCGAAGGCGCCGGCATGGACTGCCTGCAGACCAACGTCGATGCGCTGCTGACCAAGGTGCGCCGCAAGTACAAGGAGTACGGCATCAACGAGAAGCCGTTCGTGGTCGTCAAGGCGGACAACGGCACTTACGGGATGGGCATCATGACTGTGCACGACGCGGCCGAACTGCAGAGCCTGAACCGCAAGGCGCGCAACAAGATGGCCGTGGTCAAGGACGGCCAGCCGGTGCACGACGTGATCATCCAGGAAGGCGTGCTGACCGCCGAGCGCATGCACGATGCCGTGGCCGAGCCCGTGGTCTACATGATGGACCGCTACGTGGTTGGCGGCTTCTACCGCGTGCATGCCGACCGCGGCACCGACGAGAACCTCAACGCGCCGGGTTCGCGCTTCGTGCCCCTGGCGTTCGCAGAGAGTACGCACTTACCCCAGCACGGCATGAAGCCCGGCGCGAGCGCCCCGAACCGCTTCTACATGTATGGCGTGATCGGCCGGCTGGCGATGGTCGCGGCCAGCTACGAACTTGAAGCCACGGATCCCGAGGCCGAGGTCTACTGAGGCCGTGACAAAAGCAGTTGCTGCGGTGCAACATGCGCACCGCGGCTGCTTGCCGGGCCGGGGCCGAGGCGCACAATAGCTGTCCCGCGAAACACCAGCCGTTGGCCTTGCGGTCGAGCGGCTTGCCTTTGCAACACGCAAAAACCCCGCTCGTGGCGCTCACCTTGGGCGCCATAGGTGTCGTCTACGGCGACATCGGTACCAGCGTCCTGTACGCGGTCAAAGAGATCTTCGGCTCCGGCCATGTGCCGTTCACGGTGGACAACGTCTATGGCGTGCTGTCCATCCTGTTCTGGACGCTGACGGTCATCGTCTCGCTCAAGTACGTCGTGCTCGTGCTGCGCGCCGACAACGCGGGCGAAGGCGGCCTGGTCGCCATGCTGGCGCTGGCCTCGCAGTCGGTGAAGGACAAGCCCAAGCTGCGCCAGGTGCTGCTGCTGGTCGGCATCTTCGGCACCTGCCTGTTCTATGGCGACGGCGTGATCACGCCGGCCATCTCGGTGCTGTCGGCCGTCGAGGGCCTGGAGGTGGTGTCACCCGCCTTCCGCAAGGCCGTGATCCCACTCACCCTGGTCATCCTGTTCGCGTTGTTCGCGGTGCAAAAGCGCGGCACTGCGGGCATCGGCAAGTTCTTCGGGCCGCTCACGCTGCTGTGGTTCATCTCCATCGCGCTGCTCGGCATCTCGCACATCTGGCACCACCCCGAGATCCTGTACGCGTTGAGCCCGCACCATGCGCTGCGCTTCATCTGGAACAACCCGGGCACCACCTTCATCATCCTGGGCGCCGTGGTGCTGGCCGTGACCGGCGCGGAGGCGCTGTACGCCGACCTGGGGCACTTCGGCAAGCGGCCGATCCGGGTTGCCTGGTTCAGCGTGGTCATGCCATCGCTGACGCTGAACTACTTCGGCCAGGGCGCGCTGCTGCTGCGCGAACCCGAGGCCGTGAAGAACCCGTTCTTCATGATGGCGCCGGAATGGGCGCTGCTGCCGCTGGTCGGCATGGCCACGGTGGCCGCCGTGATCGCCTCGCAGGCGCTGATCACGGGTGCGTTCTCGGTCACCAAGCAGGTGATCCAGCTGGGCTACCTGCCGCGTCTGCAGGTCCAGCACACCAGCGTCAAGGCGGCCGGCCAGATCTACATCCCCTTCATCAACTGGGGCCTGTTCCTGGCGATCGTGCTGGCCGTGGTGATGTTCAAGTCGTCCAGCAACCTGGCCGCGGCCTACGGTATCGCCGTGTGCACCGACATGCTGATCACCACCGTGCTGACCTTCTTCGTGGTGCGCTACGGCTGGAAGTACCCGCTGTGGCTGTGCCTGCTGGCCACGGGCTTCTTCTTCATCGTCGACTTCGCGTTCTGGGCGTCCAACCTCATGAAGCTGTTCGACGGCGGCTGGTTCCCGCTGTTCATTGGCGCCACGATGTTCATGATCATGATGACCTGGCACGAGGGCAGGCGCCTGCTCAACGACGCGCTGCGC
Source organism: Pseudorhodoferax sp. Leaf274 (assembly GCF_001422445.1). Taxonomy (GTDB): domain Bacteria; phylum Pseudomonadota; class Gammaproteobacteria; order Burkholderiales; family Burkholderiaceae_C; genus Pseudorhodoferax. Next base: position 91,599 of record NZ_LMNA01000003.1, on the reverse strand, counting down.
GCCAACTCCATCGACCTCAAGAGCTTCCTCGAATCGGTGTTCGTGAGCCCGCCCGCGCGCGTGGAGGGCACGGCCGTGTTCCTGACGGCCGAGCCCGGCAGCGTGCCCAACGCGCTGCTGCACAACCTCAAGCACAACAAGGTGCTGCACGAGACCAACCTGTTCGTCACCGTGCGCAGCCACGAGCGCCCCTGGATCGGCATGGACAAGCGCCTGCAGATCGAGGCCCTGGGCCACGACTGCTGGCAGGTGGTGTTGCACTACGGCTTCAAGAACGACCCCGACCTGCCGCGCGCGCTGCAGCAGATGCGCGGGCGCGGCTGCGAGATGGAGGCCATGACGACGAGCTACTTCCTGTCGCGCGACGTGGTGGTGCCCACGCTGGGCACCGGCATGGCGCCCTGGCGCGAGAAGCTGTTCGCGCAGATGCACCTGAACGCGAGCGCCGCGGCCGACTTCCTCAAGCTGCCCAGCAATGCGGTGGTCGAACTGGGCTCCAAGGTCGAGATCTGATCGCCCATGCAAAAAGGCCCGCGCCTTGCGGCGCGGGCCTTTTTCTTTTCGCTGGCAGAGAGGATCAGACTTCGCCGCCGGGCAGGTCGCCGGCGCGCAGCGCACGCACGGCCTCGGCGTGCACGGCTTCGCGGCTCAGCAAGCTCTTGGACGGGCGGTAACCGATGTCGGCACCTTCGCCGGCCGGTGCCAGGCGGTGGTCGCGCGCAGCGGCCAGGTACTCGCCTTGCACTTGCTGGCGCGTCAGCGTGCTGCTGCCGGCGGAGGCCACGTAGCCCGCGTCGGCACCTTCGCCGGTGGCCGGCAGCTGGTGGTTGCGTTGGGCTTGCAGGAATTCGTTGCGCACGGCTTCACGGCTCAGGCCACCCGACGAAGCGGCGGCCACGGGAGGCACGTAGCCGACTTCACCACTGGCGTTGACACCGCCGCCAGCGAATGCGGGCGCTGCGACCAGGCCGGCTGCAGCGAGCAGGGCGGAGGCGAGGATCTTGGTGTTCATGGTGCTTTCCTTCATTGACATTGACGATGGAATGAAGTTTAAAAACGGTGCCCCAGAAGAAAAACCCCGCTCAAGGCAAAGCATCGTTTCCGCTGCAGCAACAGTACGCAGGAACTTTTTGCCCATGCAAAAGGCCCGCGCCGTGCGGCGCGGGCCTTGGTCGGCAGCGGTACCGGAACGATCAGACTTCACCGCCCAGTTGCTGGCCATGGCGCACGGCGTACACGGCTTCGGCACGCACGGCGTCGCGGGTCAGGTTGCTCCTGGCGGTGGCCACCGCGCCGATGTCGGCGCCTTCGCCCACTTCAGGCAGCGTGCCGTTGCGTTCGGCCTGCAGGTATTCGGCGCGCACGGCCTCGCGGGTCAGGCTGCTCTTGGCAGAGCTCACTTGCGGCACGTAACCGACTTCACCGCTGATGTTGTCGCCAGCGAAGCTGGGGGCGGCNACGGCCTCGCGGGTCAGGCTGCTCTTGGCAGAGCTCACTTGCGGCACGTAACCGACTTCACCGCTGATGTTGTCGCCAGCGAAGCTGGGGGCGGCTGCAAAGGCGGCGGCGGCGATCAGGGCGGAGGCGAAAAGCTTGTTCATGATGGTTTCCTTCAAGTGGATGGATGCGACTGCTCATTCGGCGAGGACGGACACCTTTGTCTGCCCCCGTCTCGATGAGTCGTGTGTGCGTCTCATCGATGGCTCCATTGTCGAAGCCGCGACACCAAAGAAAAACCCACGCACGGGCAATGCATCGTTTCTCCCGCAGCAACAGTCGGCGTCTTGATACTTTCCTGATACCGGCGCTGCCAGTCCCTACACCGTCTTGAGGCGCGTCTTCGCACACTGCCTGCCTCGTATTCGATTTGCAGGGAGAGATGCATGGACATCGTCTGGATCGTTGCCACCGCAGGGTTGTGGGTGGCGACCGTGGAGCTGGCCTTCGGGCTGGCCAGGCTCGACAAGGCACGGGAGCCACGGCCATGATCGCGCTCGAAGCCCTGTACGGCCTTGCGGCCCTGATCGCCGTGCTGCTGCTGGCCTACCTGGTCTACGCATTGCTGTGCGCCGAGGAGTTCTGACGCCATGGACTCCCAAGCCTGGACCCTTCTCGCCGTGTTCCTCGTGCTGCTGGGCCTGGCGGCATGGCCGCTCGGCCACTGGCTCGCGGCGCTCTGCGAAGGCCGCCTTCCGGCCTGGCTGCTGCGGCTGGAACGTCCGCTGCTGCGCCTGGCCGGCGTGCAGACCGGTGCCGCCATGGACTGGCGCGGCTACGCGCTGGCACTGCTGGCCTTCAACGCGCTCGGTGCCTTCGCGCTGTACGCGCTGCAGCGCCTGCAAGGCCTGCTGCCGCTGAACCCGGCAGGCATGTCCGCGGTGGCACCGGACTCGGCCTTCAACACCGCCATCAGCTTCGTCAGCAACACCAACTGGCAGGGCTATGGCGGCGAGACCACGATGAGCCACCTCACGCAGATGCTGGGGCTCACGGTACAGAACTTCCTGTCGGCCGCCACCGGCATCGCGGTGGCCTTCGCGCTCGCGCGCGGCTTTGCGGCCCGCCGCGAAGCCGTGGGCCAGGGCATCGGCAACTTCTGGACCGACCTGGTGCGCATCACGCTGTGGCTGCTGCTGCCGCTGTCCTGCGTGCTCGCGCTGTTCTTCGTCGGCCAAGGCGTGGTGCAGAGCCTGGCGGCCAGCATCGAGGTGCACACGCTGCAAGGGGCGGCCACGCAGGCGATCGCGACCGGCCCGGTGGCGTCGCAGGAGGCCATCAAGATGCTGGGCACCAACGGCGGCGGCTTCTTCAACGCCAACTCGGCCCACCCGTTCGAGAACCCCACGGCGCTGGCCAACCTGGTGCAGATGCTGGCGATCTTCTGGATCCCGGCGGCGCTGTGCTTCGCCTTCGGCCGCGTGGTCGGCGACATCCGCCAGGGCTGGGCCTTGCTGGCGGCGATGACGCTGGTCTTCGTGGCGGCCGTCTGGGTCACCACGGCGGCAGAGGCAGCCGGCAATCCGCTGCTGGCCGCGCTGGGCACCGATGGCGCGGCCGGCAACCTGGAGGGCAAGGAACTGCGCTTCGGCATCCATGCCTCGGCGCTGTTCGCGGTCGTCACCACGGCCGCCTCGTGCGGCGCCGTGAACGCCATGCACGACGCCTTCACGCCGATCGGCGGCATGGTGCCGCTCATGCTCATGCAGCTCGGCGAGGTGGTGTTCGGCGGCGTCGGCTCGGGCCTGTACGGCATGCTGGTCTTCGCGGTGCTGGCGGTGTTCATCGCCGGCCTGATGATCGGCCGCACGCCCGAGTACCTGGGCAAGAAGATCGAGGTGCACGAGATGAAGCTGACCTCGGTCGCCATCCTCGTCACGCCGCTGCTGGTGCTGCTGGGCACGGCGCTGGCGGTCAGCCTGGACGCCGGCCGTGCCGGCATCGCCAACCCCGGCGCGCACGGCTTCTCGGAGATCCTGTACGCGCTGAGCTCGGCCGCCAACAACAACGGCAGCGCCTTCGCCGGCCTGTCGGCCAACACGCCCTTCTACAACGCGCTGCTGGGCGTGGCCATGTGGCTGGGCCGCTTCGGCGTGATCGTGCCGGTGCTGGCCCTGGCCGGCGCGCTGGCCAACAAGCAACGCCTGCCCGTCACGGCGGGGACCATGCCCACGCACGGCCCGCTGTTCGTGGTGCTGCTGGTCGGCACCGTGCTGCTGGTGGGCCTCTTGAACTACGTGCCGGCGCTCGCGCTCGGGCCCGTGGTCGAACACCTGATGCTGTGGAAGTGAGAGCCGCCATGTCCAACCCAAGAACCTCTTCGATGTTCGACACGGCGCTGCTCAAGCCGGCGCTGCTGTCGGCCTTCGCCAAGCTCGCCCCGCGTGCGCAGTGGCGCAACCCGGTGATGTTCATCGTCTACGTGGGCAGCATCCTGACCACGCTGCTGTGGCTGCAGGCGCCCGGCGCTGCCGACGCGGGCTTCGTGCTGGCCGTGGCGCTGTGGCTGTGGTTCACGGTGCTGTTCGCCAATTTCGCCGAAGCGCTGGCCGAGGGCCGCAGCAAGGCCCAGGCCGCGGCGCTGCGCGGGCTCAAGCGCGACACCTGGGCCAAGAAGCTGGCCGAGCCACGCCACGGCGCCACCTTCATTCCCGAGCAGGCCAGCAACCTGCGCCTGGGCGACGTGGTGCTGGTCGAGGCCGGCGACACGATCCCGCTGGACGGCGAGGTCATCGAGGGCGTGGCCTCGGTCGACGAGAGCGCCATCACCGGCGAATCGGCCCCCGTGGTGCGCGAGTCCGGCGGCGACTTCTCCTCCGTCACCGGCGGCACGCGCGTGCTGTCGGACTGGCTGGTGGTGCGCATCGCGGTGAACCCGGGCGAATCCTTCCTGGACCGCATGATCGGCATGGTCGAAGGCGCCAAGCGCGGCAAGACGCCCAACGAGACCGCGCTCACGATCCTGCTCGTGGCGCTGACCATCGTGTTCCTCGTCGTCACCGTCACGCTGCTGCCGTTCTCGCAGTTCAGCGTGCAGGCCGCAGGCAGCGGCACCGTGGTCTCGCTGACGGCGCTGGTGGCGCTGCTGGTCTGCCTGATCCCGACCACCATCGGCGGCCTGCTGTCGGCCGTGGGCGTGGCCGGCATGAGCCGCATGCTCAAGGCCAACGTGATCGCCACCTCGGGCCGCGCGGTCGAGGCCGCCGGCGACGTGGACGTGCTGCTGCTCGACAAGACCGGCACCATCACGCACGGCAACCGCCAGGCGAGCAGCTTCCTGCCGGCACCGGGGGTCGCGGCCGACCGGCTGGCACGCGCCGCGCTGCTGGCTTCGCTGGCCGACGAGACGCCCGAGGGCCGCAGCATCGTCGCGCTGGCCCAGCGTCAGCGCATCGACGACCGCGGCGTGGACGCAGCCCAGCCCGTGGCCTTCACCGCGCAGACACGCATGAGCGGGGTCGACCTGCCGGACGGCACGGCGCTGCGCAAGGGCGCCGTCGAAGCCCTGCGCCGCCACGTCGAGGCCCTGGGCGGCCAGCTGCCGCCCGAGGTCGCCCGCAGCGCCGACGAGGTCGCGCGCCGCGGCAGCACCCCGCTGGCCGTGGCCGAGGGCGCACGCGTGCTGGGCATCGTGGAGCTCAAGGACATCGTCAAGACCGGCATCCGCGAGCGCTTCGCCGAACTGCGCCGCATGGGCATCCGCACCGTGATGGTCACGGGCGACAACAAGCTCACGGCCGCCGCCATCGCGGCCGAGGCCGGGGTGGACGACTTCCTCGCCGAGGCCACGCCCGAGGACAAGCTGCGCCTGATCCGCCAGGAGCAATCCGGCGGCAAGCTCGTCGCGATGACCGGCGACGGCACCAACGACGCGCCCGCCCTGGCCCAGGCCGACGTGGCCGTGGCCATGGGCAGCGGCACGCAGGCCGCCAAGGAGGCCGGCAACATGGTCGACCTGGATTCGGACCCGACCAAGCTGCTGGAGGTGGTGGAGACCGGCAAGGCCCTGCTCATGACGCGCGGCGCGCTGACCACCTTCAGCATCGCCAACGATGTGGCCAAGTACTTCGCCATCATCCCGGCCATCTTCGTCGGCACCTACCCGCAGCTGGCGGCGCTGAACGTGATGCGGCTGGAAAGCTCCAGCTCGGCCATCCTGTCGGCCGTGGTGTTCAACGCGCTGGTGATCGTGTTCCTGATCCCGCTGGCGCTCAAGGGCGTGCGCTACCGGCCCGTGGGCGCTGCCGCGCTGCTGCGCCGCAACCTGGCCCTCTACGGCCTGGGCGGGCTCGCCGTGCCCTTCGTGGGCATCAAGCTGATCGACCTCCTGCTGGCCGCACTCGGCCTCGTCTGAAAGCCTTCGCCATGACCAAGATGATCCGCCCCGCACTGGTGCTGTTCGTGCTGCTCAGCGCCATCACCGGCATCCTTTACCCGCTGGCCGTCACGGGCGCAGCGCAGGCCGTGTTCCCTCAGCAAGCCAACGGCAGCCTGGTGCTGCAGGACGGCAAGCCTGTCGGCTCGACGCTGATCGGCCAGGCGTTCAGCGACCCGCGCTACTTCTGGGGCCGCCCCTCCGCCACCGCACCCACGCCCTACAACGCCGCGGCCTCCACCGGTGCCAACCAGGGGCCGCTGAACCCGGCGCTGACCGCGGCCGTGCAGGGGCGCGTGGCGGCGCTGCGCGCGGCCGACCCCGGCAACGCGGCGACGATCCCGCTGGACCTAGTCACCACCTCGGCCAGCGGCCTGGACCCGCACACCAGCTCGGCCGCCGCGCTGTGGCAGGCGGGCCGCGTCGCGCGGCTGCGTGGCCTGCCGCCTGCGCAGGTGCAGCAACTGGTGGCGCGCCACACCGATGCCCGCCTGTGGGGCCTGCTGGGCGAGCCGCGCGTGAACGTGCTGGCGCTGAACCTCGCGCTCGACGGCGCGGCCCGCTGAGGAAACGCCATGGCCTACGCTGCCTACCGGGAACACAGCGGCGCACCGCGGCCGCGCTGCCTGCAGCCTTCGCACGTGCTCGACGTGGTCGTGCCCTGCACCGTGGCCGCCCAGGTGCGCCGTGCGCTGGCGCGCTGCGAAGGCGCAGGCGTGTTGCGCTGCGAACCGCTGCTCGATGCCCAGGCCCAGGCCGACGACGACGTGCTGCGCGTGCGCCTGGTGGTGAGCCTGCCGCTGCCCAGCTATGGGGCGGTGCTGCACGGCGTGCTGTCGGCCGCGCCCTGCGGCGAGATCGGCCGGCTGCTGACCTGGCACGAGCACCTGGCCCGCTGCGGCCTGCGCCATGGCTGAGCTGCTGCAATTCCTGTTCGCGCTGGCCGTGCTGTTCCTGCCGCTGGCCTGCGCGTGGCTCATCGTGCGGCGTGGCGCACGGCACGGCGCGCGCCGCCACCGGCGGCCAATGCGCTAACCTGCCGCGCCGATGACCGCCACCGCCCGCCCCGACCCCGACGCCCTGCTGGCGCAGCTGCAGTCCGATGCCGCGCGCGACCAGCGCGGCCGGTTGCGCATCTACTTCGGCGCCAACGCCGGTGTCGGCAAGACCTGGGCCATGCTGACGGCCGCGCAACGGGCGCTGCAGGCCGGGCGCGACGTGGTGATCGGCGTGGTCGAGACGCACGGGCGCAGCGAGACCGCCGCGCTCGTCGCCGGCCTGCCGGCGCTGGCCCTGCGCAGCGCGCCGCACCGCGGCCACGTGCTGGCCGAGTTCGACCTGGACGCCGCGCTGGCCCGCCGTCCCGCGGTGCTGCTGGTTGACGAACTCGCGCACAGCAACGCGCCCGGCTCGCGCCACGCCAAGCGCTGGCAGGACGTGGAGGAACTGCTGGCCGCCGGCATCGAGGTCTGGTCCGCGCTCAACGTGCAGCACCTGGAGAGCCTGAACGGCACGGTGGGCGCCATCACCGGCATCCGCGTGCACGAGACCGTGCCCGACAGCGTGCTGGACGGCGCCGACGAGGTGGTGCTGGTGGACGCCACGCCCGACGAACTGGCCGCGCGCCTGGCGGCCGGCAAGGTCTACCTGCCACAGCAGGCCGAACGCGCCGCGCAGAACTTTTTCCGCAAGGGCAACCTGATCGCGCTGCGCGAGATCGCCCTGCGCCGCACCGCCGAGCACGTGGAGGACGACGTGCGCGACTGGCGTGTGGAGCAGTCCGGCGCGCCACCGGCCTGGAACACGTCGGGCGCGGTGCTGGCCGCGGTCGGTCCCGGCATGGGCGCGGCGCAGACCGTGCGCGCGGCCGCGCGTCTGGCCGGGCAGCTCAACGTGCGCTGGCATGCCGTGTACGTGGAGACGCCCGCGCTGGCGCGGCTGCCGGCCACGCAGCGCGACCGCATCCTCGCCGTGCTGCGGCTGGCCGACGAGCTGGGCGCCGAGACCGCCGTGCGCACCGGGCAGGACATCGCCGCCGAACTGGCCGCCCAGGCCCGGCAGCTGAACTGCGCCACGCTGCTCTTCGGCCGCAGCGCGGCGCCGGCGTGGTGGCGGCGCTGGCGCATGCCGCTGGCCCTGCAGCTGGCGCGCGCCGCCCCGGGCCTGGACCTGCTCAGCGTGGCCCGCAACGACAGCGCCCGCCGCCTGCCGCACCAGCGCCTGGCGGCCGAACCGGCGGTCGGCGCCGCGCCCTGGCCGGGCTATGCCTGGGCCGGCGCGGCCAGCGTGGCCGTCACCCTTCTCGCCACGCCGCTGTCGGGCGTGCTGGAGCTGACCAACATCGTCATGCTGTTCCTGCTGGGCGTGGTCGGCGTGGCCTGGCGCTTCGGCCGCGGGCCGGCAGCGTTCGCTGCCGCGCTGAACGTGCTGGCCTTCGACTTCTTCTTCGTGCAGCCGGCGTTCTCGTTCGCCGTCAGCGACGTGCAGTACCTGCTGACCTTCGCCGTGATGCTGGGCGTGGGCCTGCTCGTGGGCCAGCTGACGGCCGGCCTGCGCTTCGCGGCCAGCGTCTCGGCCAGCCGCGAGCGCCGCGCGCACTCGCTGTTCGAACTCACGCGGGAACTGTCCGCGGCACTCGAGAGCGGCCAGGTGGCCGCGCTGGGCGCGGCCGCGGTGCAACGCCATTTCGGCGGCGAGGCGCTGGTGCTGGTGGCCGACCAGGCCGAGCGGTTGCGGCTGCCGGCGCAGCCGCCGGCCGGCTTCGACGCGAGTGTGGCCGACTGGACCTGGCGCCAGGCGCAGCCGGCCGGCCTGGCCACCGCCACACTGGCGGCACAGCCCTGGCACTACGTGCCGCTGCAGGCGCCGATGCGTGTGCGCGGCGTGCTGGCGCTGCGGCCGGCGCAGCCCCGCTGGCTGCTGATCCCCGAGCAGGCACAGCAGCTGGACACGCTGGCGCGGCAGATCGCCATTGCCATCGAGCGCGTGCACTACGTGGAGGTGGCGCAGCAGGCCCAGCTGGACATCGAATCCGAGCGCCTGCGCAACGCGCTGCTGAACGCGCTGTCGCACGATGTGCGCACCCCGCTGACGGCCTTGATCGGCCTGGCCGAGTCGCTGCGCAGCCTGCCTGCGGCCGAGCAGGTGCAGGCCGCCGGCGCCATCGTGGCGCAGGCCCACGCACTGCACGCACTGGTCGGCAACCTGCTGGACATGGCGCGGCTGGAGAACGACATGCACCTGCGGCGCGACTGGCAATCGGTCGAGGAGGCCGTGGGCGCGGCGATCCGTGCGGCGCAACCTGCGTTGCAGGGCCTGGCGGTGCAGACGGCGCTGCCGGCCGACCTGCCGCTGGTGGAGTTCGACGCGGTGCTGATGGAGCGCGTGCTGGTGAACCTGCTGGAGAACGCCGCGCGCTACGGTGCGCCGCCCATCGTCATCTCCGCGCAGGCGCTGCCGCAGGCCCTGCAGCTCGCAGTGCGCGACCATGGCCCCGGCCTGCCGCCGGCACTGCGCGGGCGCGAGCAGCAGCTGTTCGACAAGTTCACGCGCGGCCAGGCCGAATCCGCCACGCCCGGCGTGGGCCTGGGCCTGGCGATCTGCAAGGCCATCGTGCAGGCGCACGGCGGCGAGATCGCCGCCAGCGACGCGGCCGGCGGCGGCGCAGAATTCCGCATCACCCTGCCGCGCCGCGAGCCACCCGACCTTCCCGCATGAAAAGCCATCCCGTCGCCGTCGTCGTCGAGGACGAACCGCAGATCCGCCGCTTCGTGCGTGCCGCGCTCGAGGCCGAGGGCTGGCAGGTGCACGAGGCCGGCACGCAGCGCGAAGGGCTGGCAGCGGCCGGCACGCGCCAGCCCGACCTCGTGGTGCTGGACCTGGGCCTGCCCGACGGCGACGGCCTGGCACTGATCCGCGACCTGCGCGGCTGGTCGGGCGTGCCGGTCATCGTGCTGTCGGCCCGCGTGGACGAGGCTGACAAGATCGCCGCGCTGGACGCCGGCGCCGACGACTACCTGACCAAGCCTTTCGGCACCGGCGAGCTGCTCGCGCGCGTGCGCGCCAACCTGCGCCGCCCGCGCGCGCCGGCCGGCGACGGGCCCGCGCAGGACGAAGCCGTGCTGCGCTTCGGCGAGGTGGCGCTGGACCGCGCGGCCCGGCTCGTGCACCGCGCCGGCGCACCGGTGCACCTGACGCCCACCGAGTACCGCCTGCTCGCGGTGCTGGCCGCCAACGCCGGCCGCGTGCTCACGCAGCGCCAGCTGCTGCGCGAGGTCTGGGGCCCCAGCCATGTCGAGCACAGCCACTACCTGCGCGTCTACATGGCGCAGTTGCGGCAGAAGCTGGAGGTGGACCCGGCGCAGCCGCGCCACCTGCTGACCGAAACCGCCGTGGGCTACCGGCTGGTGCCTTGAAAGCAAAAGGCCCGCACCTTGCGGTGCGGGCCTTGCGCGGCCTTCGCGGGCCGCCGGTCAGCGCGTCTGGCGCTCAGACTTCGCCGCCCAGTTGCTGGCCATGGCGCACGGCGTACACGGCTTCTGCACGCACGGCGTCGCGGGTCAGGTTGCTCCTGGCGGTGGCCACGGCGCCGATGTCGGCGCCTTCGCCCACTTCAGGCAGCGTGCCGTTGCGTTCGGCCTGCAGGTACTCGGCGCGCACGGCCTCGCGGGTCAGGCTGCTCTTGGCAGAGCTCACTTGCGGCACGTAACCGACTTCACCGCTGATGTTGTCGCCAGCGAAGCTGGGGGCGGCGGCGAACGTTGCGGCGGCGATCAGNGCGCACGGCCTCGCGGGTCAGGCTGCTCTTGGCAGAGCTCACTTGCGGCACGTAACCGACTTCACCGCTGATGTTGTCGCCAGCGAAGCTGGGGGCGGCTGCGAAAGCGGCGGCGGCGATCAGGGCGGAGGCAAAAAACTTCGTGTTCATGGTGTTCATCCTTGCAAATCGGTGGATCGATCCGGTCGCCAGGCCATCCTGGCGACCGCTTCGATGAACCGTTTTGCGTGTGGCTCATCGATGGGATGAACTGTAGAAGTTGTGCCTCGAAAGAAAAACCGCCCTTCAGACAATGGATCGTTTCGCCAAAGGAAACAGTGAGCGGGTCAACCTGCGCGGTAGAAGGCCTCGACCGCGCCCTTGAGCTTGATCAGCAGCGGCTTGCCCTTGCGGTCCACGGTCTTGCCGGCGGCCACCTTGATCCAGCCTTCGGACAGGCAGTACTCCTCGACATCGTGGCGCTCCTTGCCATTGAAGCGGATGCCGATGTCGTGCTGGAACACGGCCGCGACATGGTGCGGGCTGCGCGGGTCGACGGACAGGTGGTCGGGCAGCGGGGGACGGGTGCTTGCTTCTTGGTTCATGGCCGCAATTAGACCGCAGCCGGCGACCGGTTCAGCCCAGCGTGCGCAGCCCTGCCGGCGTGCGCACCTGCGCGAGCAAGCCGGGCGTGTGCGCCATGCGCACCGACAGGGCAACCGCAGGCTCGGCCACGCCCAGGCGGGCCAGCAAGGCTTGTAAGCGTTGTGGCTCAGGATGCTGCAGTTCGAGTGCCACCAGCGTGCAGCCCAGGTCGGGCAGCGCAGCCGCAGGGTGTGCGGCGGTGTCCCACTGGATCAGCGTGGGCGCGGCGCCGCCCAGCGGCAGGCTGCCATCGGCCGGCACCGTGATGCGCCAGTCGAGCGTGCCGCGCGACATGGGCAGCACCTCGCCCAGAAGCACGGCAGCGGCGGCCTCCACGACGTCGTCGGTGCGCGCCACCCAGCAGGCCAGGCGCGGCGGCGCATCGGCCGCCAGCGCATCGAGCCCGAACCAGCGCGGCCGCGCCGGCGCAGGGGCCTCCGGATCGATGGCGATGACCTCCAGGTACACCGCCTCGCCCAGGCGCAGCAGCAGGTTGTGCGTGCCCATGCGGGCATGCTGGCCTCCCGCCTGCGGGCGCACGCCGAGCTGCGCGTACAGCGCATCGCTGCCGGCCTGCAGCGTGGGCGCCACGATGGCAAGGTGGTCGATGCGGCAGCCGGGCATGTCAGTGGCGCCCGGCCGCCTGAAGCCGCTGACGCACCCCCTCGGGGGGCAGCGGACCTCGCGAAGCGGGGAAGCGTGGGGGCAGTTGCATGTCAGCCGCCCGACGGCCGCAGCAGCACCTTCTCGCCGGTCGCCTGCTTGCCGTACACGCCGATGGCCTCCAGCGTCAGCGCCTCGGCCAGGCCGACCTCGCGCGTGTAGTGGCTCGCGAAGGTGGTCGTGAGTTCGGCCGCCACGCGCGCCTTGAGCTGCTGCACATGGTGCGGGCCGATCTTCTGCAGGAACGGGAACAGCAGCCAGCCGCCCACGCCCCAGGTCATGCCGAAGCCGCGCGCGATCTCGATCGGCCCGCGGTCCAGGCTGCCATAGACGTAGACCTGTTTGTGCACGTTGCTGCCGTAGCGGCTGTAGGCGGCCTGCTCCTTGCGCGCGATGGCGGCCTCCATGGCCACGAGGATCTGGCCTGCCAGCTTGCCGCCGCCGATGGCGTCGAAGGCCAGCGTGGCGCCGGTCGCGGCGATCGCCTCGGTCAGCGCGGCCTGGAAGTCGCCCTGGCTGCTGTCGACCACATGCTGCGCGCCCTGGCTGCGCAACAGCGCGGCCTGCTCGGGCTTGCGCACGACGTTGACGAGCGGCACGCCGTCCTTCAGGCAGATGCGGTTGAGCATCTGCCCCAGATTGGACGCAGCCGCCGTGTGCACCAGCGCATGGTGGCCTTCGCGCCGCATGGTCTCCACCATGCCCAGCGAGGTCAACGGGTTGACGAAGCACGAGGCGCCCTGCGCCGCGCTGGCCCCCTCGGGCAGCGGCAGGCATTGCGCGGCCGGGATGGCGCGGTACTCGGCGTACATGCCGCCGCCCAGCAGCGCGACCTTCTTGCCCAGCAGGGCCTGGGCCGCAGCGGAGGCGCCGGCCGCCACCACGGTGCCCGCGCCCTCGTTGCCCACCACCATGGACTGGCCGACCCGGGCGCCCGCCGCGGCCAGGGCCGCGGGCGACAGGCTGGCCGTGACGACGGGACGCTCGGCCGTGCCCGATACCCGGGCCGTGGCCATGTCGGCACCGCCGAACAGCAGGCCGAGGTCGGAGGGGTTCAGCGGCGCGGCCTCCAGGCGGACCACGACCTCGTCGTCCTGCGCGGGTTGGGGCTGCGGGACTTCGGCCAGCGAAAGTTCCAGCGTGGCATCGGGGCGGATCAGCGAGCGCAGTTGCAAGGGCATGGGCGGTCCTTGGGTGGGTGGTTTCGGTGAGCCGCCCAGTATAGGAACCGCCCCGCAGTGGCGGGATCAGCCGAACCGGACCTTGTCCAGGCCAAAGGCCTTGTCGGCCGCGCCGGGCACGTTGCGAAAGGCCACGCTGAGCCGGTTCCAGGCGTTGATGCCCATCACGTTGTGCGTGAGCTCCACGATCTCCTGCTCCGAGAACTGGGCGCGCACTTCCTCGTACACGGCATCGGGCACGCCGTGGGCCGGCAGGTGCGTGAGCACCTCGGTCCAGGCGAAGGCGGCGCGCTCGCGGGCGCTGAACAGCGGCGACTCGCGCCAGATCGCCACATGGTGCAGGCGCAGCTCGCCCTCGCCGTGCAGCTTGGCCTGCTTGACGTGCATGTCCAGGCAGAAGGCGCAGCCGTTCATCTGCGAGGCGCGGATCTCGACCAGCGCCAGCAGCCTGGCGTCGAGCGGGCCCTTCTTGGCCGCGATGCTGTAGTCGGACAGTTTCTTGTAAAGCTCGGGGGCTTGCTGCAGCGCGTTGAGGCGGGGGGTCATGGTGGTTCCTTTCGGGGTGGATGGATCGGTCTCTTCCCTCCTAGACGGGCCAGCCCGGCGGTTTGTGACAGGCCGGCCGAAAAGATCCGGCGCGTGGGCACAATCCGCCGCCATGCGTTTCCTGAAAGATGTAAGCCTGCCCGCATTCACGGCCGGCTTCGTGGCCGTGCTGGTCGGCTTCACGAGTTCGGTGGCCATCGTGTTCCAGGCCGCGCTGGCCTTCGGCGCCACACCCGAGCTCATCAGCTCCTGGATGTGGGCGCTGGGCCTGGGCATGGGCTTGTGCACCGCCATTCCGTCGCTGCTGTGGCGCATGCCGGCGATGGTGGCCTGGAGCACGCCGGGCGCCGCCGTGCTGGCCGTGGCCGGTGCGGGCTACGGCATGGGCGAGGCCGTGGGCGCGTTCATGCTCAGCGCGCTGGCCATCGCGCTGGCCGGCATGACGGGCTGGTTCGAGCGCGTCATGAACCGCATCCCCGTGGCCATCGCCTCGGCCCTGCTGGCCGGCGTGCTCGCGCGCTTCGGGCTGGACGCATTCCTGGCGGCCAGGACTGCGCTCGGCCTGGTGCTGCTGATGCTGCTGGTCTACCTGCTCGGGCGCCGGCTGCTGCCGCGCTACGCCGTGCCGCTCACGCTGCTGGCCGCCATCGCCTACTGCGGCCTGCGCGGCGAACTGGCCTGGGCCGGCGTGCACCTGGGGCTGGCGGTGCCGCAGTTCACCATGCCGGTCTTCAGCTGGCAGGCCGCCGTGAGCCTGGCGGTGCCGCTCTTCGTGGTCACCATGGCCTCGCAGAACCTGCCCGGCGTGGCCGCCATCCGCGCTGCCGGCTACGGGCGCATGCCGATCTCCAGGCTGCTCAGCATCACCGGCCTGGCCACGCTGGTGCTGGCGCCGTTCGGCGCGTTCGCGCTGAACCTGTCGGCCATCACGGCGGCGATCTGCATGGGCCGCGAGGCGCACGAGGATCCGGACAAGCGCTACACGGCGGCCGTCAGCTGTGGCCTGATCTACGTGCTGATCGGCATCTTCGGCGCCACGGTCACGGGGCTGCTGACGGCCTTCCCGCGCGAGCTGGTCGCGGCCATCGCCGGCCTGGCGTTGCTGGGCACCATCGGCAACGGCCTGGCCACGGCGCTGGCCGACGAGCGCCACCGCGAGCCGGCGCTGATCACCTTCCTGGTCACGCTCTCGGGCGTGGCAATCGCCGGCATCGGCTCGGCCTTTTGGGGCGTGGTGGCCGGCGCCCTGGCGTTGTTTGTGCAACAGTACGCCCCTTCCCGAAAGAGCCAGGCATGAACATCCTTTTCGTCGTCGACCCGCTGGACAGCTTCAAGATCTACAAGGACACCACGTTCTCGATGATGCGCGAGGCCCAGCGCCGCGGCCACCGCATCTGGTCCTGCGAGCCGCGCCACATCGGCTGGCGCACCGGTGGCAAGGTGCAGGCGCAGGTGCAGGCGATCACGCTGACCGGCGATGCCGAAGCCTGGTACCGCACCGACGAGACGCCGCTGCGCGCGCTGGCCGAGTTCGACGCCGTGCTCATGCGCAAGGACCCGCCCTTCGACAGCGAGTTCTTCTACGCCACGCACCTGCTGGAGCAGGCCGAGCGCGAAGGCGCCCGCGTCTTCAACAAACCGGCCGCGCTGCGCGACCACCCGGAGAAGCTGGCCATCATGGAGTTCGCGCAGTTCACCAGCCCCACGCTCGTCACGCGCAGCGCGGCCGAGGTGCGCGCCTTCCATGCCGAGCACCAGGACATCATCCTGAAGCCGCTGGACGGCATGGGCGGCATGGGCATCTTCCGCGTCAAGGCCGACGGATTGAACCTGGGCTCCATCGTCGAGACGCTGAACAAGGACGGCGCCGAGACCATCATGGTGCAGCGCTTCGTTCCCGAGATCGTGCAGGGCGACAAGCGCATCCTGGTCATCGGCGGCAAGCCCGTGCCGTTCTCGCTGGCGCGCATTCCGCAGGGCAGCGAGGTGCGCGGCAACCTGGCGGCCGGCGGCAAGGGCGTGGCGCAGCCGCTGTCGGCGCGCGACCGCGAGATCGCCGAAACGCTGGGCCCGGTGCTGGCCGCACGCGGCCTGCTGCTGGTGGGGCTGGACGCCATCGGCGACTGCCTGACGGAGGTCAACGTGACCAGCCCGACCTGCTTCCAGGAGATCAGCGACCAGACCGGCTTCGACGTGCCGGCGATGTTCATCGACGCGCTGGAGGCGGCGCTGGCGGGCTGACGCTCAGGCGGCCAGCGCCGCCACGGTCTGCTGCAGCACCTCGGCCACGGCCGCCATGCCCGCATCCTCCAGCGTGGTCGCGCGGCACCACAGGTAGATCGGCCGGGGCCGGGGCGGCGCCGGCAGCGCCAGTTCCAGCAGGCCGAAGCGTTGTGCCAGCCGCTGCAGCGGAAAGCGCGGGAGCACCGCCAGGTGCCGCCCGTGCGCCAGCGTGTCGAGCAGCACGAAGGCCTCGCCCAGCACCGTGACATCCACGCGCATGGCCTGCACGCCTGCGGCGGCCAGCATCTCGCGCACCTCCTGGTCGAAGGGCGAGGCCGAGCCCAGGCTGATCCAGCGCTGCGCGTCGAGCGCACCGCTGCCCTGGGCCAGCGGGTGCGTGCGCGCGCAGAACACGCCCAGCGCGTCGGCCACGAGCAGCCGGCGCTCGATGCCGGGCGGCGGGCGCTCCAGCCAGGCGGGTGCGACCACGAACTCGTGGTGGCCATCGATGAGCTGCTCGAGCAGCAGGTGCGGCCGGTCGCTCCGCACCGACAGCGCGAGATCGGGAAAGCGCTCCAGCAGCACGCGCACCAGGTCGCCCGCCACCGCCGCGCCCACCATTGGCCCGGCGCCGATGCGCACCTGCTTGCGGATGCCGCTGCGGTGGCGCGCCGTGACCTCGGCCGCGTCCTTGAGCCGCCTGCCAATGGCGCGGCCCTCGCGCGCCAGCATCTCGCCCAGCGGCGTGCTGCGCACGCCGTAGCGGCTGCGCTCGAACAGCGCGCCGCCGGCCTGCATCTCCAGCGTCTGCATGTTGTGCGTGAGCGTGGGCTGGGTCAGGTGCAAGTGCCGGCTGGCCTGCGTGATGGAGCCCTTCTCGAGGATCGTGGCGAGCTGCACGAGGTGGCGCGGGTCCATAGAAATTCTTTGGTTTGGGCTGCAATTTTCAATTTTACGGATAGCTTGCGGCCGCCTAAGCTCCCCACCCACCACGTCCAGCGCCCCATGCAACCCAACCTCATCTTCATCGTCGCCGACGACCTCGGCTATGCCGACCTGGGCTGCTACGGCGGCCGGCCGGCCGGCTTCGGCCCCGTGTCGCCGCACATCGACGCGCTGGCCGCCGGCGGCCTGCGCTTCACCGAGGGCTACAGCAACTCGCCGGTCTGCTCGCCGACGCGCTTCGCGCTCATGACCATGCGCTACCAGTACCGGCTGCGCGGCGGCATGGAGGAGCCCATCAACAGCCGCAGCAAGGGCAGCCCCACGCTGGGCCTGCCGCCCGCCATGCCGACCCTGCCCTCGCTGCTGCGCGAGGCCGGCTACGCCACCGCGCTGATCGGCAAATGGCACCTGGGCTACCCGCCGGCCTTCGGCCCGCAGCGCTCGGGCTACGACGACTTCTACGGGATCATGGCCGGCGGGGTGGACTACTTCAGCCACTGCTCGGGCAAGGGCGACCACGACCTCTACGAGAACGAGTCCGAGCGGCACGACGTGGGCTACCTGACCGATCTGCTCTCGCGCCGCGCCGTGGACCATGTGAAGGCCCGTGCCGCGGCGGCCCGCGACGGAAAGCCGTTCTTCCTGAGCCTGCACTACACGGCGCCGCACTGGCCCTGGGAAACCCGCGACGACGCGCACCTGGCGGCCGAGGTGGCCGGCAACCTGTTCCACCTGGACGGCGGCGACGTGGAGACCTACCGCCGCATGGTCCACCACATGGACGAGGGCATCGGCTGGCTGGTGGCCGCGCTGCGCGAAGAGGGCCTGCTGGAGAACACGCTGATCGTCTTCACGAGCGACAACGGCGGCGAGCGCTTCTCGGACAACTGGCCGCTCGTGGGCGGCAAGATGGACCTGACCGAAGGCGGCATCCGCGTGCCCTGGATCGCGCACTGGCCGGCCGCCATCCCGGCCGGAACCACGAGCGCGCAGCACTGCATGAGCATGGACTGGTCGGCCACGCTGCTGGAACTCGGCGGCGGCATGCCGCACCCCAACTACCCCATCGACGGCGTCTCGCTGGCCGCCGTGCTGCGCAATCCGGGCCAGACCTTCGAACGCCCGCTGTACTGGCGCATGCACCACCGCCACCAGCGCGCGCTGCGGCGCGGCGACTGGAAGTACCTGCAGGTCGACGGCAACGAGTACCTGTTCAATGTGCGCCAGGATGCGCGCGAGCGCGCCAACCTCGCGCACAAGCACCCCGAGCTGCTGGAGACCTTGCGCGCGGACTGGCTGGCCTGGGAGGCCACGGTGCCCGCCATCCCCGAGGACGCAGCCGTGAGCCTGGGCTATTCGGTCAAGGACATGCCGCAGCGCTGACCCCTTCTTCCCACCACATCTGGAGACGAACCATGACCATCCCCCGCCGCGCGCTCTGCGCCGCCGCGCTGCTCGCCATCGCCGCCCTGCCGACGCAAGCCCAGACCTGGCCCGAGCGCCCGATCAAGCTCATCACCCCGTCCACGCCGGGCGGCCCGCCCGACGCCTACGCACGCGCCCTGGCCGACCTGCTGGTCAAGGAACTGGGCCAGCCCGTGGTGGTGGAGAACTCGCCGGCCGTGGGCGGCATGGTCGCGGCCCAGGTGATGACGCGCACGCCGCCCGACGGCTACACGCTGCTGGTCAGCACGGCCGGCATGATGACCATCACGCCCAACGCCAACCCGCGGGCGCGCTACGTGCCGGCCGACTTCACGCCGATCTGCCAGGGCGTGGAGGCCGGCCTGGTGCTGGCCAGCCACCCGAGTCTCGGAACGCACAACTTCGCCGAGCTCGCGCAGTGGATCAAGGCGCAGAAGACGCCGCCGACCTACTCGTCCTTCGCGCCGGGCTCGCCCGCGCACTTCCTGGGCTACCAGCTGGCCGAGGCGCTCAAGGTGGAGATGACGCACGTGCCCTACCGCAGCAGCCCGAACCAGATCACCGACATGGTGGGCGGCACGGCGCCGCTGGGCTTCGTGCAGACCGCCACCGCCGGCCCGCAGATCAAGGCCGGCAAGCTCGTGGCCTATGCGACGACGGCGGCCCAGCGCTCGGCCGAGCTGCCCGATGTGCCCACCGTGGCCGAGATCGGCCTGCCGCAGTTGCAGACGACGGTGTGGTTCGGCCTCTCAGCGCCCAAGGGCCTGCCCGCGCCCATCGTGCAGCGGCTCGTCGCGGCGCACCAGAAGGTGCTGGCCTCGCCGGACTTCCGCCAGCGCATGGCCACCTCGGGCCTGGCACCGGCGGCCCCGCTGTGCGGCGATGCCTTCCTGCAGCAGATGAACGCGGAATCGGCGCGCTGGGCGCGCATCGTCAAGGCGACGGGCTTCGTCGCCGACTGAGCGCTTCAGCCCTTGGGCGCCGTGTAACGCTCCACGCGCTGGCCGGCCAGCGCGTAGCCGCTGACACCGTGCACGGTGGTGGCGCGCGCGACCCGCATGCGGCCGCTGATCCACACCGTGTCCATGGTGCTCAGCGACTTGCTGGGTTGGTCCAGCCGCACATGCACGATCTGGTTGGACGGGGGCGGCGGCGTGTGGATGCAGGCGCCGAAATGCGGCACCAGCAGCAGCTCGCGCAGGCCCTGCGCCGTCGTCTCCAGCGGCACCACGTAGCCAGGGATGCGGATGGCCATGCCGTCCAGCGCGGCGACCAGCGGCGCCTCGTCCCACACCTTGCGCAGGCGCTGCAGCGCGGCGGCTGCGCGCGGGTCGTCGTCGGGCAGGCGGCGCAGGTCCACGCCCGCGCCCGCGCCCTGGAAGTCGGCCCAGGGATCCCAGTCCCTGGGCAGCAGGTCGTCCCAGGCGATGGTGCGGAAGGCGGCTTCCTTGGCGAAGGCTGGCGCCAGCCACAGGCAGGCCAGCGCCGTGCAGGCACGGCGACGGGTGGTGTTCATGGCAGGGCTTTCGGCGGTGGAGAGAAAGGCGCGAGTTTCTGGAACAGCAGTGGGCCGGCAAAGCTCGGCAGGTCGTGCTCGTGGTCGTCGTGCGGGGCCACGCCCTCGCGCGACTTGCGCAGCCACACGCGCGCCAGGTCGGGGTCGCGCGCCACGCCTTCGCCGCGGTCGTAGGCCCGGCCCAGCGCGCGCTGGGCGCGCGGGTTGCCGGCGTCGGCCGCCTGCTGCAGCCAGTCGATCGCCAGCTTCATGTCGCGCGGCACCCCGGTGCCCTCGGCATGGGCGCGGTACAGCGCGTATTGCGCGCGCGAGGCACAGGCATCGGTGGCAGCGGCGCTGCGCCGGTACCAGCGCACCGCCTCGGCCGGGTCCTTGCGGGCGCCACCCCAGCCGTTGAGATAGAAGTCGCCCAGCATGCACTGGGCCGGCACTGCGCCCCGCGTCGCCGCCTTGTGGAACCAGTGGAACGCGGCGGCCGGGTCCTTGGGCACTTGGGCATTGCCGTCCAGGTACAGGTAGCCCAGGTCGACCTGCGCGGGCAGGTGTCCGCGCTCGGCCGCCTGGCGCAGGTAGGCGTGGGCCTGCGCCAGGTCCACCACCTGGCCGGTCAGGCCGGCGTAGTGGCGGGCCTGCGCGTAGAGGGCCTGCGCCGACGCGTCGGACGGGGCCTGGGCCTGCGCCTGGGCCGCGCAGGCCGCCGCCACGCAGGCGGCTGCCAGCGCGCACCGCAGGGCCCGTGGCAGGCTGCGCATCAGCGGAAGGTCTGCGTCACATCCGCGGGCACCACGATCTCGCTGGCGGGCGTCAGCGTCATCGTCACCTGGCGTCCCTGGGCGATCGTGGCCAGCACGGCCTGGGCCTCGGCCAGCGAATTGAGGCGCTTGGTGCGCAGCACCTCGCCCGGCTTGGCATGCACCGATTCGACCGGGCCGCCGCGGTAGGTGATGGTCTGGTTCACGCCGGGGCTGTACTGCACGAAGTTGTTCGGCAGGTAGCCCTGGTAGCCATCGTTGACCTGCACCGCCACCTGCACGTAGTAGCCCGTCGGGTCGTTCACGTACTGGTCGGTGGCGGTCACGATGCCGCTGGCCAGCAGCGGGATGGCCGGGTTCTTGTTCTGCGGACCGACGAAGCCCTGCACGATCTTGCCGCCGTCCAGCAGCGTGGCCGTGACCGTGGGACCGGCCTCGCGCCCGGGCTTGTACGGGCCCGAGGTCTCGATGCTCTTGTACGACGCGTTGGCCGCGTCGCTGGCCGCGTAAGAGATCACCGAGCGGCGCTTTTCCAACTGGTTGGCGAACTCGCTCGTGATGTTCGTGCCGTTGATGGCCGGCGAGTCGAACACCTTGGAGCGCATCGCCTCCATCATGGTCAGCTGCTTGCCGGCGTTGGCCGGGTCGCGGTTGTAGGCCTTGAGCGCCTGGTACACCTCGACGATGGGGAACTGGTTGGTGTGCTGTGGCGAGACGAAGTCCACGTCCAGGCTTTGCTGCAGGTAGCTGAAGCCGGCCTGGAACGACAGCCGCAGGAAGCCGTTGGCCGCGGTCGGCGTGGTCAGCCCGTTGACGCCGTAGCCGCCGTGGTAGCCGAAGGTGACGAACTTGCCGTCTGTCGGGTTCTTCACGCGGAACAGCATGTTGGTGGTGCCCGGCGTGTGGCCCGGCGACCAGATCACCATGATCTGCACGTTGCCGTAGTCGTACCAGGTGTCGTACCGGTAGAAATCGGTGGTGCGCGCGCGGATCTCGGTCTCCGAGGCGGGCAGCGCGCCGGCGATGTTCCAGGTGTTGCCGCGCTGGTCCTGCGTGATGCCGGTCACGTCCTCGCGCGAGGCCCACAGCTTCACCGCCTTGCCGGCGTTGTCGGCCATGCGCAGCTGTTCGACCACGGTGCCGTAGTGGTCGCCGTGGCCGTGCGTCAGCCAGATGTCGGTCACGGCGCGCGGGTCCAGGCCCAGCAGCTCCATGTTCTTCCAGTACTGGTAGCCGCTGTTGGCCCAGCCCGCGTCGATCTTGATGATCTTGTCGTCCGACTTGTCGTTGGGCGTGCCCATGTCGGCCTTCAGGATGTACGAGGCGACTTCGTTGTCGCCCACGTAGTACATCGTGTCCTTGACCATCTCGAAGGGCTCGGTGCTGCGCGTGTAGGGTGCGGCCGTGACGCCCGTGGCGTTGATGGCCATGTAGGCCTGGCCGGAGACCGGGTCCGTGCCCTTGTCGGCCAGCAGCGGGCTTTGCGAAGGCACGTCCCACACGGGCTTGCCGTCGCTGGTCGACTGTGGCGTGAAGTACCAGATCGCCACCACCTTGGCCTTCTCGGACTCGGTGTGGTTGGTGTCGAACAGCAGGTAGGCGGCCTGGCGCGCCGTGGTGCTGTAGGCGTAGTCGGCCGTGACCGGGATGGCCGCGACGGTGGAGGCTGCGCTCTTGCCGTAATCGCTGGTGTCGACGTTGAAGACCTTCACGTCGGACGCGAGGGTGTAGGTCTCCTCGTAGCGCTTGATCGGCGTGGCGTAGGCCCGGCCGGCCATGTCGGCCAGCACGATGCGGCCGTCGCCCACGGTGATGGTGCCCGCCGACTTGGCGTAGACCCAGCCGGCCGCGACCATGGGGCCGGGCACGTCCTTGTTGCGCGTGACCTCGGGGCCGTACTTGGCGACGGCGAACTGCGCCGCAGCCGAGCTGCCCTTGGCCAGCACCACGTTGAAGGTCTGGGCGGCGTCGGTGGCCACGGCGACCTGGTTGGCCTGGGCGGCGGGCACCCAGTCGACCAGGTTGCCCGGCACCAGCTTGGCGCTGATCGCGGCGGCGGCAGCGGAAGAGACCGCCGTGGTGCTCAGCGTCTTCACGCCGTCCTTGGCCAGCACCGCCACGCTCACGGTCTGGTTGCCGGCGGCATCGGTGGTGGTTTGCGGCGCGGCGTAGACCATGCCGGCGGCACGGAAGGCGCTGCGGTCCACGCCCTTGTCGTCGCTGCCGCCGCAGGCGACGAGCGTGGCGGCGGCGATGGCGGCGGGCAGCAGGCGCCAGTGTCGGGGTAGTGTGTTCACTCAGGTCTCCTCTTGTTGAAATGGGCAGGCCGCAGCAGGCGGCCCGTGGTGCCCGCGGCGCAGGCCGCGGGCCGGGGTCAGCGGACCATGCAGGGCCGCTTGTTGTCGAACTTCCAGTTCGGGATGAGGTACTGCATGGCCACGCCGTCGTCGCGCGAACCCAGGCCGTGCTGCAGGTACAGCTGGTGCGCCTTCTCGACCTCGGCCATGTCCAGCTCCACGCCCAGGCCCGGCTTCTTGGGCACCTGCACGTAGCCGCCTTCGATCCTGAACGGNTACAGCTGGTGCGCCTTCTCGACCTCGGCCATGTCCAGCTCCACGCCCAGGCCCGGCTTCTTGGGCACCTGCACGTAGCCGCCTTCGATCCTGAACGGCTCTTTCGTGAGGCGCTGGCCGTCCTGCCAGATCCAGTGCGTGTCGATGGCCGTGACCTTGCCAGGCGCCGCCGCGCCCACGTGCGTGAACATGGCCAGCGAGACGTCGAAGTGGTTGTTGCTGTGCGAGCCCCAGGTCAGGCCGAAGGCCTGGCACAGCTGGGCCACGCGCACSGAGCCGGCCATGGTCCAGAAGTGCGGGTCGGCCAGCGGGATGTCGACCGACTGCAGCGACAGGCTGTGCGCCATCTCGCGCCAGTCGGTGGCGACCATGTTGGTGGCGGTGGGCAACCCGGTGGCGCGGCGGAACTCGGCCATGACTTCGCGGCCGCTGAACACGCCTTCTGCGCCACAGGGGTCTCCATTTGCCGTCGAAGTACACATTGGCCNGCTGTGCGCCATCTCGCGCCAGTCGGTGGCGACCATGTTGGTGGCGGTGGGCAACCCGGTGGCGCGGCGGAACTCGGCCATGACTTCGCGGCCGCTGAAGACGCCTTCTGCGCCACAGGGGTCTTCGGCATAGGCGACGACGCCGCGCATGCGTTGGCCCAGGCGGATGGCGTCTTTCATCAGCCAGCCGCCGTTGGGGTCCAGCGTGACGCGGGCCTCGGGGAAGCGTTCGTGCAGGGCGGTGACGGCGTCGACCTCTTCGTCGCCACGCAGCACGCCGCCCTTGAGCTTGAAGTCCTGGAAGCCGTAGCGCTCCTGGGCCGCCTCGGCCAGGCGCACGATGGCTTCGGGCGTCATGGCCTTCTCATGGCGCAGGCGGAACCAGGCGTTGTCGGCCTCCGGTTCGCGGCGGTAGGCCAGGTCGGTCTTGCCCTGGTCGCCCACGTAGAACAGGTAGCCCAGCATCTGCACGGCATCGCGCTGCTGGCCTTCGCCGAGCAGGGCCGCGACGGGCACTTCCAGGTGCTGGCCCAAGAGGTCGAGCAAGGCAGATTCGGCGGCCGTGACGGCGTGGATGGCCACGCGCAGGTCGAAGGTCTGCAGGCCGCGGCCGCCGCTGTCGCGTTCGGCGAACTGCGTGCGCATGGCGTTCAGGATCGCCTGGTAGTTGCCGATGGGCTGGCCGACGATGAGTGCGCGCGCGTCTTCCAGCGTCTGGCGGATCTTCTCGCCGCCGGGCACCTCGCCCACGCCGGTGTGGCCGGCGTTGTCGGTGAGGATCAGCAGGTTGCGCGTGAAGTACGGGCCGTGGGCGCCCGACAGGTTCATGAGCATGTCGTCGTGGCCCGCTACGGGCACGACACGCAACTCGGTGACGACAGGGGTGGACATGCAGCTTCCTGGAGAGAGTGGGTTCAGACCGGCGGACGCACGGCCTGGCGGGCCAGCAGTTTCCACTGTCCGCCCTGCTTTTGCCACACGTGCAGGATCTTGATGTTGACCTTGCCGGGCTTGCCAGAGTCGTTCGTGTCCGCGACCAGCGTGTGACGCACGATGGCGGCGTCGCCCACGACCTTGACGGTCTGCTCGCTGATGGCGATGGTCACGAAGTCGGACTTGGCGTCCAGCAGGTCGGCGATGAAGCTGGCCTTGGTGTCGACCTTGCCGCCCGAATGGCCGTAGCTGAGATCGTCGGCGACCAGCGCGGACAGCGCCTCGCGCGTGGGGTCGACCATGGCGATGCGCAGCTTTTCAGCGGCAGCCGCCACAGCCGCGGTGTCGTCGGCTGTGCCGGCCGGCATGCCGGCACAGCCGGACAGGATGGCGGCCGCAGCCGCCACCAGACAGAGTTTGCGGAACATGCGCGTGTCTCCTCGTGTTGTGTGTTGTGCGCGCGGGCGTTGCGCTTACTGCGGGCCGAGCTTCTTGATCAGCACGGCCAGCTCTTCCATCTCGCTGGGCTTGAGGTCGGACAGCGGTGCGCGCACCGGGCCGCCATCGTGGCCGACGATCTTGGCGCCGGCCTTGATGATGGAGACGCCATAGCCCTCCACGCGGTTGCGGATGGCCAGGTAGGGCATGAAGAACTCTTTCAGCAGCTTGTGCTGCGTCGGCAGGTCGTCGGCCGCCACGGCCTTGTAGAAGTCCATCGCCGTCTTCGGGATGAAGTTGAACACGGCCGAGGAGTACACCGGCGTGCCCAGCGCCTTGTAGGCCGCGGCATAGACCTCGGCCGTCGGCAGGCCACCCAGGTAGGAGAAGCGGTCGCCCATGGCCATGAAGATGGAGGACATGGTCTCGATGTTGCCCACGCCGTCCTTGAAACCGATCAGGTTCGGGCAGCGGTCGGCCAGGATGCGCAGCGATTGCGGCGTGAGCTTGGTGCGGTCGCGGTTGTAGACGATGACGCCGAACTTCACGCTGTTGCAGACCTGGGCCACGTGCTCGATCAGGCCTTCCTGGCCGGCTTCGGTCAGGTAGTGCGGCAGCAGCAGGATGCCGTGGGCGCCCAGGCGCTCGGCTTCCTGGGCATGGGCGATGGCGGTGCGGGTCGGGCCGCCGGCGCCGGCAATGATCGGCACCTTGCCGCGGCAGGTGTCCACCGCGGTCTTGATGACCTGGCTGTATTCCTCACCGGCCAGCGAGAAGTATTCGCCCGTGCCGCCGGCGGCGAACAGCGCGCTCGCGCCGTAGGGGGCCAGCCATTCCAGGCGCTCGATGTAGGTCTTGGGGCGGAAGTTGCCTTGTTCGTCGAAGTCCGTGATCGGGAACGACAGCAGGCCGGAGCCCATGATGGATTTGAGTTCTTGCGGATTCATGTTGGTGTCCTCGTTGTAGGGTGGGTCGAAAAATCAGTCGAGCTTGATGCCGGCGGCCTGCACCACGGTGGCCCAGCGGGCGCGTTCCTTGGCGAAGAAGGTCTCTTCTTCCGCCGGGGCCATGGTCACCACCTCGGCGCCCTGCCCGGCCAGGCGCGAACGGATGTCGGCCGAGCGGATCACGGTGATGAGTTCCTTGTTCAGGCGCTGCACGATGGCGTCCGGCGTGCCGCGCGCCACGCGCACGCCCTGCCAGGTGCCCGACTCGTAGCCCGGCACGCCCTGCTCGGCGATGGTCGGCGTGTCGCCCACGAGCGGCATGCGCGTGCCCTTGGAGACGGCCAGCAGCTTGAGCTTGCCGCTCTGCACGTGCGGCAGCGTGGCCAGCATGCCGTTCATGAGCACCTGGGTCTGGCCGCCCACGGTGTCCTGGATCGCCTGCACGCCGCCCTTGTAGGGCACGTAGACCCACTTGGCCTGGGTGGCACGCTCCAACGCCACGCCGGCCAGGTGCGGCGCGCTGCCCGTGGCGGTGACGGCGAAGTTCAGGTCGGTGGTCTTGGACAGCGCGATCAGTTCCTTGAGGTTGTTGGCCTTCACGGACGGATGCACCACCAGCAGGTGCGGCGAGTAGGCCAGCATGGTCACGCCACGCAGGTCCTTGGACGGATCGAACGGCAGCTTGGTGTAGACCGAGGGGCTGATCGCCAGCGCACCCACGTCGCACAGCAGCAGCGTGTAGCCGTCCGGTGCGGACTTGGCAACGAAGTCGGCGCCCAGGTTGCCGTTGGCGCCGGCCTTGTTTTCCACGATGACCGTCTGCTTGAGCGCATCGGCCAGCGGCACGCTGATGGCGCGCGCGATGATGTCCGACGACCCGCCCGGCGGGTACGGCACGACGATGCGGATCGGCTTGCTGGGCCAGTTGTCCTTGCCCTGCGCGAAGCTGGGCAAGGCGACGGTGGCGGCAGCGGCGGCCAGCCATTCGCGGCGTTTCAGTTGCATCTGGGTCTCCTGGGTCGGTGGGTCGCGATGAAGTCAGTCATCGTACAACCAAAGCCGAAGCACCGCCAGGTTTTTTTCGTAACGGGTCAGTCGGCCGTGCCGGCCGAACGCTGCGCCGCTTCCTGCGCCAGGCGCAGCCGCTCGCGGCTGTTGGTCAGGTGGATGCGCATGGCCGCGCGGGCCGAATCGGGATCGCGCCGCGCGATGGCGGCGTAGATCTCCTCGTGCTCGCGGTTCACGCGCACCAGGTATTCGCCGCGCCGGTCGTGGTTGCGGATGGCGCTCACGCGGGTGCGCGGGATCAGGCTGGTGCCCAGGTGGCCCATGATGTCGGCGAAGTAAGGGTTGCCCGTGGCCTGGGCGATCTGCAGGTGGAAGCTGAAGTCGTGCTTGACGGTGTCGCCGCCGGCCGCCACGTTGGCCTCGAACGCGTCGAGCGCCTCGCGCAGCCCCTGCAGCTGCTCTTCCGTGCGGCGCAGCGCGGCCAGGCCGGCGGACTCCGTCTCCAGGCTGATGCGCAGCTCCAGCACGGCCAGCACGTCCACCGTGGTGGCGATGTCCGACCCCTCCAGCCGGAACATGCCGGCCGCGCGCGGCGGCAGCACGAAGGTGCCCACGCCATGGTGCGTCTCGACCAGGCCGGACGCCTGCAGCTTGGACAAGGCCTCGCGCACCACCGTGCGGCTGACGCCGTAGGCCTGCATGATGGCCGACTCGGTCGGCAGCTTGTCGCCGGTGCGCAGCTGCTGGCTGCGGATCTTCTCCGACAGGTCGTCCACCAGGCCGTGCGCCAGGCCGCGCCCCCGTTGGCGCGGGACGGCCGCCGCGAACGGCGGCGCGGTGGCGGCTTCGGGCACCGGGGCCGGCCCGGTTGACAGCGTGGACATGGGGCCATCATAGTTCTTCGGCAGTTGTACGACAACCTACCACAACCGCCCGATGCGTTTGCGGCCTGGCCGATCTGTGGCATGGTTCGCGCCCTGCGTCACTTCCGTGCAAGAAAGCCATGACAGTCCAGCGCAAGCGCGCCGCCACCCTCCGCGACGTGGCCGAGGCCGCCCAGGTCTCGACCGCCACGGTGTCCAAGTTCGTCAATGGCAACCAGCGCTTCACCGCCGAAGTGGAGGCGCGCGTGGCCCAGGCCGTGCGCGAGCTGGGCTACTCGCTGAACCCCATGGCGCGCGGCATGATCACCGGCAAGACCGGCAATGTCGGCATCGTCATCCTGGACGTGCGCAACCCCTACTTCACGAGCCTCGTGAAAGGTGCCGCACGCCAGGCCGCCAGCGCCGGGCTGAACCTGATCATCGCGGACGCGGAGGAAAGCACCTCGCCCGAACTGGGCGTGCTGCAGTCGCTGCACCGGCGCGTCGACGGGCTGATCGTGAGTGCGCGGCTGCCCGCGCCGGCCATCGAACCGCTGTTCGAGAGCGGCACGCCGGTGGTGTTCTACGGCCGCCCTTCCCCCTATGCGAAGAACCACAACGTGGGCTGCGACAACTACGCCGCCGCGCTCATGCTGGGCCGCCACCTGCGCGAGCTGGGGCACCGCCGCATCAGCTACCTGGGCTTCTCGGGCGCGCGCTGGAGCTTCGAGCGCGAGCGCGGCCTGAAGGACGCCTTCAAGGGCGTGGACGCGCGCTTTCGCACCTTCGACGCCACCGCCCCGTCGGCCGAGGAAGGCGAGCGCCTGGCCTCGACCATCCTGCTGTCGCAGGAGATGGACGACGCCATCGTGGCCTACAACGACCTGCTGGCCATGGGCCTGCTGGTGGAGGCCAAGTCGCTCGGCATCCGCGTGCCCGAGCAGGTCTCGGTGGCCGGCTTCGACAACCTGGCCTATGGCCGCCTCGTGAGCCCTGCGCTGACCAGCGTCGACATGATGGGCGAGGCCACGGGCGAGCTGGCCATGCGCAAGCTGGTCGGCGTGATCCACGGAACGCCCTCCACGCACGACGACGACGTACTGCAGAGCCGCATCGTGGCGCGCGAATCCACCAGCATGCGCCGACCTAGGGTAAACGATTAGCCTGCAGGGATTGACGACGCCACCGTGCTGAACGAGCATCAACCCGTTCGCCACGTGGCGTATTTTTTTCAAGGCCAGTTAAACGTTTACCTTGTTTTCGCTGTCAGGAAACTTTTGGGAAAACCCGGACCGGCCTGCCGCCCTGATCAACGTCAAATCCTCTGCTGCCATGTCCTCTACGACCTCCTCCGCCGCATCGGCACCCCGCCTGCAGCGCCTGCTCCTGACCGGTGCCGCCGGCGGCCTTGGCAAGGTGCTGCGCGAACGCCTGGTGCCCTGCGCGCAGGTGCTGCGCGTGTCCGACATCGCCGCGCTCGGCGAGACGCGTGGCGCGCACGAGGAAGTCGTGCCCTGCGACCTGGCCGACAAGCAGGCCGTCCATGCGCTGCTGGCCGGATGCGACGCCATCGTGCACCTGGGCGGTGTCTCGGTGGAGCGGCCGTTCGAGGAGATCCTCGAAGCCAACATCAAGGGCATCTTCAACGTCTACGAGGCCGCGCGCCGCCATGGCGTCCAGCGCGTGGTGTTCGCCAGCTCCAACCACGTGATCGGCTTCTACAAGCAGACCGACACGCTGGACACCAGCGCGCTGCGCCGGCCAGATGGCTACTACGGCCTGTCCAAGTCCTTCGGCGAGGACATGGCGCAGTTCTACTTCGACCGCTACGGCATCGAGACCGTCAGCATCCGCATCGGCTCCTCGTTCCCCGAGCCGCTGAACCGCCGCATGATGAGCACCTGGCTCAGCTACGACGACCTGACGCAGCTGATCGAGAAGGCGCTGTTCACGCCGCACGTGGGCCACACGGTGGTCTACGGCGCCTCGGCCAACAAGGACGTCTGGTGGGACAACCATGCCGCCGCCAAGCTCGGCTGGACCCCGCGCGACAGTTCGGAACCCTTCCGCGCCAAGGTCGAGGCGCAGCCGCCCGTGGCCGCCACGGATCCGAACGCCATCTACCAGGGCGGCGCGTTCACGGCCCAAGGCCCTTTCGGTGATTGAGATGGCGGAGTTGATCCTCGACGCCCGCAACGGCACCGGCGAAAGCCCGGTCTGGCACACGGGCGAGCAGGCGCTGTACTGGGTCGACATCCCCGGCAAGGCCATCCACCGGTGGTCGCCCGTGCAGGGCCACCGCCACTGGGCCACCGCGGAGATGCCGGCCTGCATCGCCGCCACCGCCACGCCCGGCCGCTGGATCGCGGGCATGGAGAGCGGCATGTTCGCGCTGCAACTGCACGACGACGGCACGGTGGGCGCGGAGCGCCTGGCGGCGGTGGCGCATGCCGCGCCCGCCATGCGCTTCAACGACGGCCGCTGCGACCGCCAGGGGCGCCTGTGGGCCGGCACCATGTGCCTGGACATGGGCGCCGCCATCCGCGCCGGCGCCTGGTACCGCTACGGCGCGGACGACTCCGCGCTGCCGGCACAGCTGACCGACTTCATCGTGCCCAACGGCCTGGCCTTCAGCCCCGACGGCCGGACCATGTACGTGTCCGATTCCCATCCGCAGGTGCAGAGCATCTGGGCATTCGACTACGACACCGCCAGCGGCACGCCCTCCAACCGCCGCCTCTTCGTCGACATGCATGCGCTGCCCGGCCGCCCCGACGGCGCCGCCATCGACGTGGACGGCGGCTACTGGATCTGCGGCAACGACGCAGGGCTGGTGCACCGCTTCACGCCCGACGGCCGGCTCGACCGATCGCTCGCCGTGCCGGTCAAGAAGCCGGCCATGTGCGCCTTCGGCGGACCGCGGCTGGACACCCTGTACGTGACGTCGATCCGACCGGCTGGCGACCTGTCGGACCAGCCGCTGGCCGGCGGCGTCTTCGCGTTGATGCCCGGCACCCAGGGCATCGCCGAACCGGCTTTCGCCGCCTGAGCCCCCACCCCTTTCACCACCACCACAGAGGACGACAAATGATCCGCAACAAGACCCTTATCGCGCTCGCCGCCAGCGCCTTCGCCCTGTCGGCGCAGGCCGTCGAGTTCCGCTCGGCCGACGTGCACAACAGCGACGACTACCCCACCGTCGCGGCGGTCAAGCACATGAGCCAGGTGCTGGCCAAGGAAAGCGGCGGCAAGTACACCATCAAGGTGTTCAACAAGAGCGCCCTGGGGTCGGAGAAGGAGACGCTGGACCAGGTCAAGATCGGCGCGCTGGAGATGAACCGCGTCAACATCAGCTCGCTGAACTCGATCTGCCCGAAGACGCTGGTGCCCACCATGCCCTTCCTGTTCGACTCCATCGCCCACATGCGCAAGACGCTGGACGGCCCCATCGGCGAGGAGATCCTCAAGGGCTGCGAAGGCCAGGGCCTGGTCGGCCTGGCGTTCTACGATTCCGGCGCCCGCTCGATCTACGCCAAGAAACCCGTCAAGAGCCTGGCCGACGCCAAGGGCCTGAAGATCCGCGTGCAGCAGTCCGACCTGTGGGTGGCCCTGGTCGGCGCCATGGGTGCCAACGCCACGCCCATGCCCACCGGCGAGGTCTACACGGCGCTCAAGACCGGCCTGATCGACGCGGCAGAGAACAACATCCCCTCGTACGAAGGCTTCAAGCACTACGAGGCCGTGAAGTTCTACTCGCACACCGAGCACTCGATGGCACCGGAAATGCTGGTCATCTCCAAGGCCATCTTCGACAAGATGAGCCCGGCCGACCAGGCCATGTTCCGCGCCGCCGCCAAGGAATCGGTGACCTTCCAGCGCCAGAAGTGGGATGAGCAGGAAGCCAAGGCACTGGACATCGTCGTCAAGGCGGGCTCGACCATCGTCAAGGACGTGGACAAGGCCTCCTTCAAGGCCGCGATGCAGCCCGTCTACGCCAAGTTCATCACCACGCCCGATCTGCAGCGCCTGGTGAAGGCCGTGCAGGACAACAAGTAACACGCGCCGCGTGCCGCCATCGCACCGCGTGCAACGGCGGCACGCCTCTCACCGGAAGCAGCCATGAACACCCCCATGCCGTCGGCCTCGGCCGCCGCCACCAGCGCGGCCGCCGCGCCGGTCGCCCTAGGCCTCGACCCCACCCACGACCGCCCGCCCGCCACGCACTGGTATTCGCGCCTGTGCGGCTGGCTCAGCAAGGCCAGCCTGATCCTGGCCATCTTCGGCCTGGTCGGCATCATCGTCAGCGTGCAGGTCCAGGTGGTCGGCCGCTACGTCTTCAACGACACGCCGACCTGGGCCGAGGCGCTGGCACTGCAACTCGTGCTCTACGTGACCGCGCTGGGCGTGGCCGTGGGCGTGCGCGATGCAGGCCACATCGGCCTGGAGTCGCTGGTCTCGCTGCTGCCCGACGGGCTGCGGCTGAAGATCGAGATCCTGATCCACGCGCTGGTCGCGCTGTTCGGCTGCATCATGGTGCAGAGCGGCTGGCTCTGGACCCGCCTGAAGTGGGACGAGCTCGATCCCATGCTGCAGATGCCCGTGGGCATCGACTACCTCTCGCTGGTCATCGCCGGCGTGCTGATCGTGATGTTCAGCATCGAGCACATCGTCGCGCTGGTGCGCCACGAAGAAGTCGTTCCATCCTGGTACTGAACGTAGGTTGAAAGAACAACATGGAACTGACCGTTCTCTCCATCGTCTTCGCGGTGCTGCTGGTGCTCGGCGTGCCGGTGGCCTTCTCCATCGGCCTGGCCTCGGTGGCCACGGTGCTGTACTCGGGCATGCCCATTGCCATCGTCTTCCAGAAGATGGTGGGCGGCATGCAGATCTTCTCGTTCCTGGCGATCCCGTTCTTCGTGTTCGCCGGTGAGCTCATGCTGTACGGCGGCATCGCCGACCGCATCGTGCGCTTCGCCAACAGCCTGGTGGGCCATGTGCGCGGCGGCCTGGGCATGAGCAACGTGCTGGGCTGCACGCTGTTCGGCGGGGTCGCCGGCTCGCCGCTGGCCGACGTCTCGGCCATGGGCTCGGTGATGATCCCGCTCATGAAGAAGGAAGGCTACGACGCCGACTACGCGGTGAACGTGACCACCCACGCCGCCCTGGTCGGCGCGCTGATGCCGACCTCGCACAACCTGATCATCTTCACGCTGGCCACCACGGGCATCGCCTCGGTCAGCGTGTTCAGCCTGATCCTGGCGGGCGTGATCCCGGCCCTGCTGCTGACCATCTGCAACCTGATCGCCGCCTACTACGTGGCCGTCAAGCGCGGCTACCCCACGCGCGGCAAGTTCCCGGGCTGGGGCGAAGTCATCAAGTCCTTCCTGGGCGCGATGCCGGGCCTGCTCATCGTCGTGATCATCCTGGCGGGCATCCTGTCGGGCATCTTCACGGCCACCGAATCGGCGGCCACGGCCGTGCTGTGGGCGCTGCTGGTCACGGTGCTGGTCTACCGCTCGCTGTCGTGGAAGGACTTCCTGAAGGCCTGCGCCAAGGCCTGCAAGACCACCGGCGTGGTGCTGCTGCTGATCGGCATCAGCTCGGCCTTCGGCTACTTCATGGCGCTGTACGAGGTGCCGCAGAAGACCGGCGAGCTGATGCAGTCCGTCACCACCAGCCCGTGGATGATCTTCCTGATGATCAACGTGCTGCTGTTCGTGCTGGGCACCTTCCTGGACATGGCCGCCACCATCCTGATCTGCACGCCGATCTTCCTGCCCATCGCCGCCCAGTTCGGCATGGACCCGGTGCAGTTCGGCATCGTCATGCTGATCAACTGCGCGCTGGGCCTGAATACGCCGCCCGTGGGCGTCACGCAGTTCGTGGGGTGCGCCATCGGCGGGGTATCGGTGGGGCAGGTGATGAAATCCATCCTGCCCTTCTACGGCGCGTTGACGGCCTGCCTGATGCTGGTGACCTACGTGCCCGCGTTCTCGCTGTGGCTGCCGGGGATGTTCAAGTAGGCATGGCGATGCGCATCGCCGTGATCGGCGCCGGCGTGGCCGCGCCGCCGCACCTGCGCAGCCTGCACGACCTGCGCGGCCAGGCCGAGGTGGCCTGGGCCTGGGGCCGCGACCTGCAACGCCTGGCAGCGGCCGGGCTGCCGGCCGGCACGCGCACGACGACGCGGCTGGACGACGTGCTGGAGGACGCGAGCGTCACCGCCGCCCTCGTGCTCACGCCGCCCCACACCCACCTGGAGATCGTCGAACGGCTGGCCGCGGCCGGCAAGCATGTGCTGGTCGAGAAGCCCGTGGACACCACGCTGGCAAGGGCCGAAGCCCTGGTTGCCGCCTGCGCGCGCCACGGCGTGCGCCTGGCCGTGATGCTGCAGCACCGCGCCAGCCCCGCCGCGCTGCAGCTCGCGGCGCTGGTCCGCGGCGGCAGCTTGGGCCAGCTGCTCGGGGCCAGCGCCACCGTGCGCTGGTGGCGCCCGCAGAGCTACTACGACGTGCCCGGCCGCGGCACGCTCGCGCGCGACGGCGGCGGCGTGCTCATGACCCAGGCCATCCACACGCTGGACCTGCTGCTGCACCTGGTCGGCGCGCCGCAGCGCGTGCTGGGCCTGGCCACCACCTCGCCCGTGCACAGCATGGAGACCGAGGACCGGGCCGCCGCCCTGCTGCACTGGGGCAACGGCGCCATTGGCGTGCTGGACGCGACCACGGCCGCCTACCCGGGCTACCCCGAGCGCATCGCGCTCGACTTCACCCAGGGCACGGCCACGCTGGAAGCCGGCGCCCTCGTCGTGGAACGCCCCGGCCAGGACACGCTGCGCGTGGGCCAGCCCCAGGCCTCGGGGTCGGGCGCCAACCTCATGGGTTTCGACCATGCGGGCCACCGCGTCGTGATCGCCGACTTCCTGGCCGCCATCGCCGAGCAGCGGGCGCCGCTCACGGACGGCGCCTCGGCCCTGGCCGTGCAGCGGCTCATCGAGGCGGTGCTGCGCTCCTCCAGAGAGGGCGTTGCCGTCACGCTGTAGGGCGTCATTCCTGCGGGGCATGGCGGTGTTGCCGCAATGCCATTGGTCAAGGAGGCCGGCGGTGCCTAGAGTCGCCGCATCTGCCACCCACCGACCGGAATGCCACGCACCATGCGACGCCAACGCCACGGAAAGATCATCGCCACGCTCGGTCCCGCCAGCTCGGACCGCGCCACCATCGCCGCCCTGTTCGACGCCGGGGCCGACGTGTTCCGGCTCAACTTCAGCCACGGCAGCCACACCGACCACCAGGCCCGCTACGACCTGATCCGCGCCATCGAGCGCGAACGCAGCCGGCCCATCGCCGTGCTGCTGGACCTGCAGGGCCCCAAGCTGCGCATCGGCCGCTTCGCCGACGGGCCGGTCATGCTGGCCGAGGGCGCGCGCCTGCGGCTCGACCTGGACGCCGCTCCCGGCGACGCCACCCGCGCCCCGCTGCCCCACCCCGAGATCTTCGCCGCGCTCCGGCCCGGCCACGACCTGCTGCTGGACGACGGCAAGCTGCGCCTGCGCGTGCTGGCCTGCGGCGCCGACTTCGCCGAGACCGAGGTCATCGCGGGCGGCCTGCTGTCCGAACGCAAGGGCGTCAACGTGCCCTCGGTGCTGCTGCCGATCTCCGCGCTCACGGCCAAGGACCGGGCCGACCTGGCCTTCGGGCTGGAACTCGGCGTGGACTGGGTGGCCCTGTCGTTCGTGCAGCGGCCGGAGGACGTGCAGGAGCTGCGCGCGCTGGTACAGGGCCGCGCCGCCATCCTGTCCAAGCTGGAGAAGCCCGCCGCCATCGACGGCCTGGAGGCCATCGTCGCGCTGTCCGATGCGGTGATGGTGGCGCGCGGCGACCTCGGCGTGGAGATGCCGGCCGAGCAGGTGCCGCCCATCCAGAAGCGCATCGTGCGCAGCTGCCGCCAGGCCGGCAAGCCCGTCGTCGTGGCCACGCAGATGCTGGAGTCCATGGTCGGCGCGCCCGTGCCCACGCGGGCCGAGGCCTCCGACGTGGCGACCGCCGTCTACGACGGCGCCGACGCCGTGATGCTGTCGGCCGAATCGGCCTCGGGCCGCTACCCGCGCGAGGCCGTCGCCGTCATGGACGCCATCGTCCGCGCGGCCGAGGCCGACCCGCACTGCCGCACCGTGGTCGAGGCCTCGGGCTTCGCGCCGCAACCCACCGTGGGCGATGCGATCTGCGCCGCCTTGCAGCAGTCCGCCGAACTGCTCGGCGCGGCGGCCATCGTGACGTTCACGCGCTCGGGCTTCACCAGCCTGCGCGCGGCGCGCGAGCGGCCACATGCGCCCATCGTGAGCGTGACGCCCGACCTGGCGACCGCGCGCCGCCTGGCGCTGGCCTGGGGCGTGCATTCGGTGCACGTGCCGCACGACGTGGACGACGTGCCCGGCATGGTGCAGGCCGCGTCGGCCCTGGCGCGTGCCGAAGGCTTCGCACGGCCTGGCGACACCATCGTGGTCGCGGCCGGCATGCCTTTCGGCAAGGCCGGCACCACCAACCTCCTGCACATCGCGCAGGCTTGACACGCGGTGAACACCATGCGGATCGTCATCGCACCGGATTCGTTCAAGGAAAGCCTCGGCGCGCTGCAGGTCTCGCTCGCCATCGAGGCCGGCTTGCGCGAGGTGTTTCCCCACGCCCACTACCGCAAGCTGCCCATGGCCGATGGCGGCGAGGGCACGGTGCAGGCGCTGGTCGACGCCACCGGCGGCCGGCTGCGCGAGATCGTGGTGACGGGCCCCACGGGCCGGCGCACCGCGGCCCGCTACGGCTTGGCCGCGGACGACACCCTGGCGGTCATCGAGATGGCGGCCGCGAGCGGCCTGGAGGGCGTGCCGCCGGCCGAACGCGACCCGCGCAGCGCCACCAGCTTCGGCACCGGTGAGCTGATCGCCGACGCGCTCGATGCCGGCGCCCGGCGCTTCGTCATCGGCCTGGGCGGCAGCGCCACCAACGACGGCGGCGCCGGCATGCTGCAGGCCCTGGGCGCGCGCCTGCTCGACGCGGATGGGCGGGACATCGGCCACGGCGGCGCGGCGCTCGCGCGCCTGCACCGCATCGACGTGGGCGGCCTGGATGCGCGCATCGCGCAATGCCGCATCGACGTGGCCTGCGACGTGACCAACCCGCTGCTGGGCCCGCGCGGCGCATCGGCCGTGTTCGGCCCGCAGAAGGGCGCCACGCCCGCGATGGTGGAGGAACTCGACCGCTGCCTGCAGCGCCTGGCCGACGTGCTGCGGCGCGACCTGGGTCAGGACGTGGCCGACGTGCCCGGTACCGGCGCGGCCGGCGGCATGGGCGCGGCCCTGCTCGCGGTGCTGGGCGCGCGCCTGCGGCCCGGCAGCGAGGTGGTGGCCGACGCGCTGGGCCTGGACGCCGCGGTGCGCGAGGCCGACCTCGTGGTCACCGGCGAAGGGCGCACCGACGGCCAGACCATCCACGGCAAGGCGCCCATCGGCGTGGCGCGCGTGGCGGCACGCCATGGCGTGCCCGTGATCGGCTTGTCCGGGGCGCTGGCGCCCGATGCCCGTGCCGTGCACGAGCACGGCATCGCCGCCCTGTTCAGCGCCGTGCGCAGTGTGTGCACCGTGGAAGAAGCGCTGCGCGATGCCGCCGCCAACGTGCAGGCGGCCGCACGCAACATCGCCATGGCGCTGCGGCTGGGCCAGCAGCTCGCCCAACGCGCCGAAGCACCTACGCCTGCACCGCCGCCGGCCACACGCTGAAGACGCGCTCGCGCAGCGCGGCCAGCAAGGGCCGCGCTGCATCCTCGGCCCGCACCAGCAGCGATAGCGGGCAGGCGATGCGCTCGCCGTCCCAGGCCACGAGCCGGCCGGCCGCGAGCAGATCGTGCGCACGCCGCTCGCGCGCCAGGCACAGGCCCACGCCGGCCTGCACGAGGTCGAGCATCGAGGATTCCTGGTCGGCCTCGGCCACGGTCTGCCGGGTGAGGCCGTGCTGGCGCAGCAGCCGCTCCACGATGGCCGTCTGCGAGCTGCCGCGCGGCGTGCCGATCCAGGGCAGCGCCGCCAGCGCCGGCCAGCCCTGGCCCATCACGCGCGGCGCCCAGGCCGGCGGCAGCACCACGGCATAGGACTCCACATGCAGGGCGATGGCCGAGACCTGCGCATCGTCCACCTCGCCGAGGAAGAAGCAGGCATCGAGCTCGCCCGCCTTGAGTTGCTGCAGCACCGTGCCCGAGATGCCGTGCGCGAGCCGCACGTCCACCTGCGGGCAGTGCTGCTGCATCTCGCTGAGCAACTCGCCCAGGCGGATCGAGGCGGGATCGACGATCGTGCCCAGCCGCAAGGTGCCCGACAACTGGCCTTGCAACTGCCGGGCCGCCGCCGCGAGTTCGCCCGCGGCGTCCAGCGTGCGCTGGGCCAGCGGCAGCAGCCGCCGGCCGATGGCGCTGGGGGCCATGCCCGACGTGGTACGGTCGAACAGCGGGCCGCCCAGCTCCTCCTCGAGCGCCTTGAGCTGTTTGGACACCGCCGATTGCGTCAGGTGCAGTTGCTCGGCCGCACGGGTCACATGCCCCGTGCGGGCGACGGCGACGAACGCGCGCAGTTGGTAGATTTCCATGTCCGAAGGCCTTGGCTTGCCGCGGCAGTTTGACACAGGGCCCCGGCCTTCCCCACCACCCCCAACCCACAAGGAGTTACCTGATGAACGGTGCCCACAGCCTGGTCCACACCCTGCTCGCCGCCGGCGTCGACACCTGCTTCGCCAACCCCGGCACGAGCGAGATGCACTTTGTCGCCGCGCTGGACCAGATCCCCGGCATGGACTGCGTGCTGGGCCTGCAGGAGAACGTGGTCACCGGCATGGCCGACGGCTACTGGCGCATCGCGCGCAAGCCGGCCTGCACGCTGCTGCACTGCGGCCCCGGCCTGGCCAACGGCCTGGCCAACCTGCACAACGCGCGCCGCGCCCATGCCGGCATCGTGAACATCGTGGGCGACCAGGCGACCTACCACCGCCCGCACGACGCACCGCTGACGGCCGACACCGAGGCCATGGCGCGCACCGTCTCGCAGTGGGTGCGCACCAGCACCCGCGCCGAGGACGTGGGCCGCGACGCGGCCGCCGCCGTCCAGGCCGCACGCAGCGGCCCGGGCCAGGTGGCCACGCTGATCCTGCCGTCCGACGCGTCCTGGAACGAGGGCGCCGCCGCGGCCGCACCGCTGGCCATTCCCGCGCTGGCGCCGCTGGACCCGTTCGCCGTCGACAACGCCGCGCGCGTGCTGCGCGCGGCCGGCCGCGACACGCTGATCCTGCTGGCCGACAGCGCCGTGCGCGGCCCGGCCCAGGCCCTGGCCTGGCGCGTGGCCCAGGCCACCGGCGCCACGCTGCTGGCCGACTTCATGAACGCGCATGTGGAGCGCGGCCGTGGCCGCCTGCCGCTCGAACGCGTGCCCTATGTCACCGACCTGGCGATCAAGACGCTGGCGCGCTTCAAGCACATCGTGCTGGTCGGCGCCAAACCGCCCGTGGGCTTCTTCGCCTACCCGGGCAAGCCGTCGACGCAGTACGCGCCCGAGGCCCAGCTGCACCGGCTCTCACGCCTGGACCAGGACCCCACGGCCGCGCTGCGCGCCCTGGTGGAAGCGCTGGCCGCGCCCGAGGTGGCCCTGCCCGATCCCGGACCGCGGCCCGCGCCGGCGCAGGGCCAGCCCACGCCCGAAGGCCTGGCCCAGACCGTGGCCGCGCTGATGCCCGAGCACGCCATCGTCTCCGACGAGAGCGTCTCGTTCGGCCGCGGCTTCTACGCCCACACGCATGCCGCGCCCGCGCACGACTGGCTGCACCTGGCCGGCGGCGCGATCGGCGACGGCCTGCCCGTGGCCACGGGCGCGGCCATTGGCGCCCGGCGCGAGCGACGGGTGATCAGCCTTCAGGCCGACGGCTCGGCCATGTACTCGCTGCAGGCGCTGTGGACGCAGGCGCGCGAGCAGCTGCCCTGCACCACGATCATCCTGTCCAACCGCAAGTACAACATCCTGATCGGCGAGTACGCCGGCGTGGGCGCCACGCCGGGCGCCACCGCCATGCGCATGCTGGACCTGGGCAACCCCGACATCGACTGGGTGCGCCTGGCCGGCGGCATGGGGGTGGAGGCCGCCCGCGCCGAGACACTGGAGCAGTGCGCCGACCTGATGCGCGCGAGCTTCGCGCGCAAGGGGCCCTTCCTGATCGAGCTGGTGGTCTAGGCCCAGTCCGGCGAGCGGGCCGCACGCTCAGGCCCATGCGCTGTGGCGCCGTCCGCGCGCTTGCCGCGCCTGTTGCTGCGGCGATGTGCGACGAAACATGAGCGAGTCCAGGCGAATCCGGCGCCGGCCCCCGCATGTGTTGCAAACGGTCAACGCCGCAGCGCAGCGCCCGGGCCCGGCGGCGGATTTCGCAGGTAAGCTCCCGGCCGGACGCGGCACCGTGGAGACCGGTTCCCGCCCGATCCGCGCACACCCTCCCCGGAGTACAACAACCATGCATCGCCGCCTCTTCACCGCCCTTCTCGCCACCGGCCTGGCCTTCGCCGGCGCCGCCCACGCCGACCAGCTGGCCGACATCAAGCAGAAGGGCCAGCTCGTCGTCGGCGTGCTGGGCACCGACGAGCCCAACAGCTTCCTCGATCCCAAGACGCGCGAACTGGTGGGCTACGAGGTCGACCTCGGCAACGCCGTGGCCAAGGCGCTGGGCGTGAAGGCCGTGTTCAAGCAGATCGCCGTTGCGGCCCGCATTCCCGAGCTGCAGCAGGGCCATGTGGACCTGCTGGCCGCCTCGCTCACGCACAACAAGGAGCGCGAGGCGCAGATCGACTTCTCGCTGACCACGTTCGTGACCGGCCAGAAGGCGCTGGTCAAGAAGGCCAGCGGCGTCAAGGACGTGCCCGAACTCGCCGGCAAGCGCGTGCTGACGGCCAAGGGCGGCACGCAGGAGCCCAACATCCGCAAGGCCGTGCCGACCGCGGAGGTCGTGACCTACGAGAACTCGCAGCAGGCCTTCCTGGCGCTGCAGCAGGGCAAGGGCGTGGCCTACGTCAACGACGAGCTGAGCCTGCTGGTGGACATCGCCAAGCTCGGCCCCAAGGGCCAGGAGTACGTGATCCTGCCGACCAACCTCAGCGTGGAACCGCTGGCGCTGGGCATCAAGAAGGGCGAGGCCGGCTTCAAGGCGGTGGTCGACGACACCCTGCGCGCGCTGGAGAAGTCCGGCGATGCGGGCAAGCTCTACATGAAGTGGTTCGGGCCGGGCACCAAGACCAACTCCGGCACGCGCTCGTTCAAGTTCGAAACGGACAAGATCGACGGCTGATCGCGCGGCGCCTCTCGATCCGCGGCGCCCTTTCGCGGCGCCTGGTTCCCAGGCGTGACCCGCATGCCCGTCTTCGACTACTCCCTGCTGCTCAAGGGCCAGTACCACGACATGCTCGTGGCCGGCCTGGTGCTGTCGCTGCAACTGGCGGCGGCCACGCTGGTGCTCGCGCTGCCGCTGGCGCTGCTGGTGGCCCTGCTGCGGCTGGCACCGGCCGCCGCGCTGCGCTGGACCGGCTTTGCCTTCGTGGAATCCATCCGCAACATCCCGCTGCTGGCCCACATGCTGTTCTGGTACTTCGCCGCGCCCGAGCTGTTGCCCGAGGCCGTCAAGGCCTGGCTGTACAGCGGCAACATCGAGGCCGCCAGCGCCGTCGTCGCGCTCACGCTGTACACGGCCGCCTATATGTCAGAGGACATCCGCAGCGGCATCCGCGCGATCCCTGCGGTGCAGTTCGAGGCCGGGCGCGCGCTGGGCTTCGGCTTCCTGGCCACCATGCGGCGCATCATCCTGCCGCAGGCCTTGCGCATCACGGTGCCGCCGCTGATCTCGCAGACGCTGAACCTGTGGAAGAACACCAGCATCGCCACCGTGATCGGTGCGGCCGAGCTGATGTACCAGGCCGGCCAGGTGGAAAGCGCCACGTTCCGCAGCTTCGAGTCGTTCGCTTTCGCCACGGCGGCCTACCTCACTGTGTCGCTGGCCATCACCGGCCTGGCGTCGTGGTACCAGTCGCGCTATCCGGCGCGCACGGCCTAGAAAGCGCGCGATGCTCGAACTCATCGACACCTACTGGCTGTACTTCCTGATCGGGCAGTACCCGAACGGGCCGCTGGGCGGGCTGGCGCTCACGCTGCTGCTGGCCTCGCTCGGCCTGCTGCTGGGCCTGCCGCTGGGCATCGTGCTGGGGATGGCGCGGGTCAGCCCCTACGCCTGGCTGCGCCTGCCGGTCACGGCGCTGGTGTTCGTGGTGCGCGGCATTCCGCTGCTGATGGTGGTGTTCTGGGCCTACTTCTTCCTGCCCAGCGTCACCGGCGTCAAGACCGACCAGTTCGCCACGATGCTGATCGCGCTGGTGGTGTTCGACGCGGTGTACCTGGCCGAGATCGTGCGCGCCGGCATCCAGGGCGTGCCGCGCGGCCAGGTGGAGGCGGCGCGTTCGCTGGGCCTGGGCTGGTGGCGCACCATGCGCACGGTGGTGCTGCCGCAGGCCACACGCGCCATGCTGCCCTCGCTGGTCAACCAGTTCGTCTCCACCATCAAGGAGACGTCGCTGGGCTACATCATCGGCCTGAACGAAGTGGCCTTCATCACCACGCAGATCAACACCCAGGTGTTCACGCGGCCGGCCGAGCTCTACGCGATCCTGGGCCTGACCTACTTCATCCTGTGCTTCGGCCTGTCGCGCCTGGCCTACTGGCTGGAACGCCGGCTCGCGCGCAGTCCGCAGGCCGGTGCCACGCGGCCCCGCCCCGCCCAGCCCCAAGCGAGCGCCCCATGATCCAGTTCGACAAGGTCAACAAGTGGTATGGCGCCTACCAGGCGCTGACCAACGTCACCGAGACCATCGCCAAGGGCGAGGTCGTCGTCGTGTGCGGGCCGTCCGGCTCGGGCAAGTCCACGCTGATCCGCACCGTGAACCGGCTGGAGCCGATCCAGTCGGGCACCATCACCGTGGGCGGCCAGGACATCCATGCGCGCGGCATCGACCTGAACGACTTCCGCTCGCGCATCGGCTTCGTGTTCCAGCAGTTCAACCTGTTCCCGCACCTGACGGTGCTGCAGAACTGCACGCTGGCGCCGGTGCAGCTGCGCGGCCTGTCGCGCCCGCAGGCCGACGAACGCGCCAGGGCGCTGCTGGCGCGCGTCGGCCTGGCGCACAAGGCGGCCGCCTATCCGGCGGACCTGTCGGGCGGCCAGCAGCAGCGCGTGGCGATCGCACGCGCGCTGGCCATGCAACCGCCGCTGATGCTGTTCGACGAGCCCACCAGCGCGCTGGACCCGGAGATGGTGGGCGAGGTGCTGCTGGTCATGCGCGACCTGGCCCGCGAAGGCATGACCATGGTCTGCGTGACGCACGAGATGGGCTTCGCGCGCGAGGTGGCCGACCGCGTGCTCTTCATGGACGAGGGCCGCGTGCTCGAGCGCGCCACGCCGCAGGAGTTCTTCAACAGGCCGCAGCATCCGCGGGCGCAGCAGTTCCTGTCGGACATCCGCACGCCGTTTGCGCAGGCCCCGGCCCACGGGGCCGGCCTGGCGCCCTGACCTGGCGGCCCCCAGGCGTCCCGCGCCGTTCATGCTTTTTGAATCTAAAAAGCAATTTCATTGAAACTTCGCGCACGTAGCCGACTCTAGGATCAGGCCAACAACAAAGTGCGGCATCCTGCCGCCCCGATCCCATGCCCCCAACCCCTGCCGCGCGCTACAGCGCCACGGCGATCGTCCTCCACTGGCTGCTGGCCGCTGCGCTGGTCGGCATCTTTGCCGTGGGCCTGTACATGACCAGCCTGCCGTTCTCGCCGGCACGGCTCAAGCTCTACAACTGGCACAAGTGGGCCGGCGTGACGATCCTGGCACTGTCCGCGCTGCGGCTGCTGTGGCGGCTGACGCACCGCCCGCCCGCGCTGCCGGCCGCCGTGCAGGCCGGCATGCCGCGCTGGCAGCAGATCGCCCACCACGGCACACACCACCTGCTGTACCTGCTGTTCTTCGCCGTGCCGCTGATCGGCTGGGCCTACAGCTCGGCGGCGGGCTTCCCCATCGTGTTCCTCGGCCTGGTGCCGCTGCCCAGCTTTGTGCCGGCCAATCCCGAGCTTGCCGAGCTGATCAAGCCCTGGCATGAGATCAGCGCCTACGCGCTGGCCGCGCTGGTGGTGTTGCACGTGGCGGCCGCACTCAAGCACCATTTCATCGACCGCGACGGCCTGCTCTCGCGCATGCTGCCCGGCCGCGGCTGACCCATTCCTTTCCTCCCGGAGTTGCCATGAAGCTCATCACCACCTTCGCCGGCCTGATGCTGGCCGCCACCGCCGCGCTGGCGCAGCAGGCCCTGGTTCCCGCACAGAGCGAGATCGCCTTCGTCAGCAAGCAGATGGGCGTGCCCGTCGAGGGCCGCTTCAAGAAGTTCGACGCCCAGGTCGCCTTCGACCCGGCCAAGCTGGCCACCAGCAAGGTCGCCTTCACGGTCGACATGGGCAGCGCCTCGCTGAGCAAGGAGGCCGATGGCGAACTCGTCAAGCCGGTCTGGTTCAACACGCCCAAGTTTCCGCAGGCCAAGTTCCAGTCCACCGCCATCAAGGCGCTGGGCGGCGGCAAGTACGAAGTGGCCGGCAAGCTCGACATCAAGGGCAATGCGCAGGACGTCGTCGTGCCCGTCACGCTGACGCAAA
Organism: Pseudorhodoferax sp. Leaf274; assembly: GCF_001422445.1. Classification (GTDB taxonomy): domain Bacteria; phylum Pseudomonadota; class Gammaproteobacteria; order Burkholderiales; family Burkholderiaceae_C; genus Pseudorhodoferax. Next base: position 47,075 of record NZ_LMNA01000003.1, on the reverse strand, counting down.
GCGGCGCCACGACCATGGCCGCAGGCAGCTTCACGATCAAGCGCCTGGCCTTCAAGATCGGCGAGAACGAATGGACCGACACGTCCATGGTCGCCGACGACGTGCAGGTCAAGCTCAAGCTGGCCCTGACCGGCGTGCCCAAGCTCTGATTTCCCTCAACCGCTCACCTTTTTCACCCCAACTGGAGATTCCTGGATGCAACGTATTGCCCTGACCGCCCTGGCCACCGCCGCCGCTTCGATCCTGCTGGCCGCCGGCAGCGCCCACGCGCAGAGCGCCACCTACGTGGTCGAGCCGACGCACACCTTCGCCACCTTCGAGATCAGCCACTTCGGCGCCGCCGTGAACCGTGGCCGCTTCGAGAAGAAGGAAGGCCAGATCACGCTGGACAAGGCGGCCAAGACCGGCAAGGTCGAGATCACGTTCCAGATCGGCTCCATCAGCACCGGCACGCCGCCGTTCGACAAGCACCTGCAAAGCGCCGACATCTTCGACGCCGCCCAGTTCCCGACCGCCACCTTCGTGGGCGACAAGTTCACGTTCAACGGCGACAAGGTCAGCGAAGTGGCCGGCACCCTGACCCTCAAGGGCAAGAGCCAGCCCGTGACCTTCAAGGCCAAGCAGTTCAACTGCTACGAAAGCCCCATGCTCAAGCGCGAAGTCTGCGGCGGCGACTTCGAGACCACCATCGACCGCACCGCCTTCGGCGTGGACTACGGCATCAAGTTCGGCATCCCGAAGGAAGTGCGCATCGTGGCGCAGATCGAGGCCATCAAGCAGTAACGACAGGCCCGGTGCCGTCGGCCAGCCCCGGCGGCACCACTGTCAACCAGGGCCAGCGCGCCCGGTAGCTCTCGGCCTTGCGCAGGAACAGCGCAGGCGCCGGATGCCAGGGGTTCATGCGCAGCACCCCGGCGCCCAGTTCCTCCAAACCGTGCGGCGCGTACAGCGCGCCGCCGGCCAGCTCCAGGCCCACGCAGGTGCAGGCGACCAGGTAGCGGTCGATGCCGTCGCGCGTGCTTGCCAGCTGCGGATAGTCCATGCCGAAGCGCTGGCGGTACCACAGGTGCACGCGCGCCTGGTTCCTGACCTCGACCTCCACGCCCAGATCGGCCGTCAGCGCACGCACCGCGCGGATCACGGCGTCCTCGGCCTCCCAGGACAGATCGCGGCCGTCGAAGTAGAAGACGTCGTAGTCCTTCACGCCCCAGCCCGACGCGCGGCCGTCGCGCCGGTTCCAGACGGCCTGGAACAGGCAGCCGGCCACCAGGAACCCTTGCGGCAGCGCCAGCCGCGCCAGGCGTTCAAAGAGCGCGGTGTTGACCGGATTGGCCATGGCGCCCGCGACCAGGCCCTCGGCAGTGAGCCGCATGCCGGCCCGCTTACTTGATCAGCGCGTGCACGGCCTTGAATGCAGGATGCTCGGCCGTCTCCAGCCACTCGAACAGCACCATCTCGGTGGTGACGAGTTCAGCGCCCGCGCCGGCCAGGCGGTCGAAGGCGGCGTCGCGGTTGCGGTCGGTGCGCGAGCCGCACGCGTCCGTCACGACCCAGACCTCCATCTCTTCCTCCAGCAGCTCCAGCGCGGTCTGCAGCAGGCAGACATGGGCCTCGCAGCCGGCGATGACGATGCTGCCGTGCTCCGATTCGGCGGGCTTCTGCAGGTGCTTGGGCAGGCTGCGCGCGTTGCCGGCGGCCGGCTTGGCGGGCGGCTGCAGCCATTCGCCCAGGCCCTCGGCCACGCCGCTGAAATGCATCTTGGCCAGCGTGCGTTTGCACAGCGCGCGCAGCTCGGGCAGGTTGGGGCCCAGCTTGGACGGGTTCTGCTCCGTGCCCCAGACCGGCACCTGCAGCAGTTGCGCGGCCTGCGCCAGCCTGAGTGCGTTGGCCACCACCTCGGCATGGCCGGCGATGGCCGGCATCAGCTTTTGCTGGTAGTCGACCAGCACGAGTTGGGAGGTGGAGGCTTGCAGCAGCATGGGCGTCTTTCGGTGCGAGGGGCGCTATTAAACCCCAGGCACCAGCCGCAGCAGCTGGCCGTTGCTGGCGTCGGTCAGCACGTAGAGCAGCCCGTCCGGCCCCTGGCGCACGTCGCGGATGCGCTGGTCCACATCCTCCAGCAGCGGCTGCTCGCGCACGACCTTGCCATCGGCGCCGATCTCCAGCCGATACAGGCGGCTGAACTTGAGCGAGCCCACGAACAGGTTGCCCTGCCAGGCCTTGCCGTAGCGATCGCTGGTCAGGAAGGCCATGCCCGAGGGTGCGATCGAAGGCACCCAATACTTGAGCGGCTGCTCCATGCCGGCCTTCTCGCGCAGGCCCTGGCCGATGGGCGCGCCGCCATAGTTCACGCCGTGCGTGATGACGGGCCAGCCATGGTTGCGGCCGGGCTGCGGCACGTTGATCTCGTCTCCGCCCTGCGCGCCGTGCTCGTGCGTCCAGAGCTGGCCGTCCGGTGCCAGCGTGGCGCCCTGCACGTTGCGGTGGCCGAGGCTCCAGATCTCGGGCAGCACGCCGGCGCGGCCGGTGAAGGGGTTGTCCTTGGGCACGCTGCCGTCCTTGCCCACGCGCACGATCTTGCCGTGGTGGTTGTCCAGCGTCTGCGCGTCGGCCATGCGGCTGTAGCGGTCGCCCAGCGTGAGGAACAACGTACCGTCGGGCTTGCCGTTCACCTGGCGCTCGACGATGCGGCAGCCGAAATGCGCGCTGCTCGATACCTTGGGCTTCTGGCTGAAGAGGACGCGCACGTCCTGCAACTGCGTGCGGTCCTCCGACAGCGTGGCGCGCGCCAGCGCCGTGCTGTTGCCACCGCCGCTTCCGGCCGGCTCGCTGTAGCAGAAGTACAGCGTGCGGTTGGCGGCGAAGCCGCTGTCCAGCGCCACGTCGAGCAGGCCACCCTGGCCGCCAACGGCGATGGCGGGCAGGCCGGCCAGCGGCGCGCCCAGCTTGCCGTCGGCCTCGACCACGCGCATGCGGCCGGGCCGCTCGGTGACGAGGAAGCGGCCTTCGGGCAGGAAAGCCAGGCCCCAGGGGTTCTGCAGGCCGGCGGCCACGGGCTGCACGCGCGCCGGCGCCTGGGCGGCGGCCGGCAGCGCGGCCACCAGCGTCAAGCCGGCCAACAACAGGCCGATCCGGCGGGACAGAAGGGGCAGGCGCGGGAACGAAGGGAGCAAGAGTGGGGACAAGGGCATGCGTCGAATCCTGGGCAACAAGTGGTGCACGCCGGCCACCGCGCCGGCATTCGCACGCCGCTTGGAGCAATGCAGCACATGATTCGTTCGGCCGCGATTTCATCCGTTTGTAGGACCACAGGCCTTGCTTTTGTCCGACAAAGCGCCTCGCTGTTACAAATTTAATTTGCAAATCATTACGAATCAATCACTTACAATGGCTTTTTCGCTTGACGCCTGAATAGCGCAGGCCTTACTCTCCCGCCCCATGCCCCGCTGGACCGCCGTCTTCCTCCTCGCCTGCTGCGTCGCCAGCGCCACCCAAGCCGCCCCACTGGACCCGTCCCTGCCGACCGCGTCGCCCGAGATGCCGGCCGACATGCAGCGCGTGCTGGCCGAGCGTGGCCTGATCCAGCAGACGCTGGGCCACCTGGAGCAGGTCGGCCAGACCATGCGCGACACCACCTCCGACCTGGTCGGCACCGCCATGGGCTTTCTGGGCGTGCCCTACCGCCGAGGTGGCAATTCGGCCGAATCGGGCTTCGACTGCAGCGGCTTCGTGCGCGCGGTCTATTCGCAGACCGTCGGCCTGGTGCTGCCGCGCCGCGCCAACGAGCAGGCCGCCGCCACCGACACGATCGAAAAGCGCGACCTGCAACCGGGCGACTTGGTGTTCTTCAACACCATGCGCAAGGCCTTCAGCCACGTGGGCATCTACGTGGGCGACGGCAAGTTCGTGCACGCCCCGCGCAGCGGCGCCAAGGTCCGCGTCGAGGACATGGACAGCAGCTACTGGAAGCGGCGCTTCGACGGTGCACGCCGTGTCGAGACCGACACGCCGCTGGACACCAGCGCGCTGACCAAGCTGGGCGCCGGCGGCAACTGAGCCGCCCCACCCCTCACCCCCCGAATTCCTGCGCCGCCAACTGGCGCATGCGCTGCACCGCCGGCTTGCTGGTGCCCGGCCGGTAGGCCAGCGCCAGGGCGACCAGGGGCTGGTCCGCCAGGTCGCGCAGCGGGCGGAAAACCAGCTGGTCGTTCGGCAGGTCGGCCATCATCGACGGCACCAGCGCAATGCCCAGGCCGGTCTGCACCAGGGCCAGCACGGTCTGGATCTGGATCGCCTCCTGCGTGGCGCGCGGCACGAAGCCGGCGCGCTGGCACAGCATCATGCAGACGCTGCGCATGCCTTCGGCCTGGGTGCGGTCGTAGAGGATGAAGTTCTCGCCCTGCAGGTCGGCCAGCAGCAGGCTGCGCCGCCGGGCCAGCGCGTGGCCCTGGGGCAGCGCCGCCACCAGGGTCTGGCGCTGCAGCGTGAGGAACTCCGCGCCCATGGCGTCGAGCACCGGTGTCCAGAGCAGGCCGACGTCGATGCTCTCGTCGGCCAGGCCGCGCAGGATCTGCATCGACGAGCTGTCCCGCAGCAGCAGCTCGACCTGGGGATGCCCGGCCCGAAAGCGCGGGATCAGCCGCTGCAGCAGACCATGCGTGGCCGAGCCGACGAAGCCCACGCGCAGCAGCCCGGCCATGCCGCTTTGCGCCAGCGCCGCCATTTCGGAGAACGATTCGGCGTGGTGCAGCATCTGGCGCGCGTCGTCCAGCGCAGCCTCGCCGCTGGGCGTCAGGCGCACGCCCTTGGCACTGCGCTCGAACAGCCGCACGCCGAGCTCGGTCTCCAGCTTCTGGATCGACACCGTGAGCGGCGGCTGCGTCATGTGCAGCAGCTGCGCGGCGCGGTGGAAGTTCAACGTGTCGGCCAGCACCACGAAGTGGCGGATGCGGCGCAGGTCCACGCTGCGCAGGGGCGAGATCGTCATGCCGCCGACGCTAGCACGATTCGATCTGGCAATCGGCAAGCCGCAAATCGGTATTGGACGCCCTATCGCCACGGCGGTATGGTCGCGCACCGATTCCGCCACGGAGACAACCGCATGCCAAGCCCCTGCCGCCGCGCCCTGCTGGCCCTGGCCGCCCTGCCTTTCATCGCCTGCATTGCCAGCCTGCCTGTGCAGGCGCAGGACTTCCCGCACAAGCCGATCAAGTTCGTCGTGCCCTTCCCGCCCGGCAGCGGCACCGACACCTCGGCCCGCTACTTCGGCAAGAAGCTCTCGGAGCTGACCGGCCAGCCCGTGGTGGTCGAGAACAAGGCCGGCGCCAACGGTTTCCTGGCGGTGCAGGCCGTGCTGGCCGCGCCGGCCGATGGCTACACGGTGTTCGTCGGCAGCAACTCCACGCTGGCGGTGAACGTGGCGCTGTTCAAGTCGCTGCCCTACGACCCGGTCACGGACTTCGCGCCGCTGAGCATGATGATGCGTTCGCCCGCGCTGCTGATCGTGCCGGGCTCGTCGCCGCACAAGACCCTGGCCGAGCTGATCGCCGCGGCCAAGGCGAAGCCTACGGCACTGAACTACGGCGCCGGCTCGGCCGGCTACCAGCTCATGGCCGAACTGTTCAACGACGCGGCCAAGGTGCAGACCACGCACGTGCCCTTCAAGGGCGCCAACGAGGCCGTGGCCGCCGTCGCGGCCGGCACGGTGGACCTGGCCTTCGCCGAGATGACCAGTGCGCAGGAGATGGTCAAGGGCGGGCGCATCCGCGCGCTGGCTGTCGCGTCCGACAAGCGCACGGTGGCGCTGCCCGACGTGCCCACCGCGGCCGAGTCCGGCCTGCCCGGCTTCACGGCCTACACCTGGGTGGGTGCCATGGTCGCGGCCAGGACGCCCAAGGCCGAGGCCGACAAGCTGGCCGCGCTGCTCACGCAGATCGAACGCCTGCCGGAGACGCGTGCCTTCTACGAGCGCATCGGCGCCGAGGTCATGCAGGGCGGGCCGCAGGAGATGCGCGCGTTCCAGGCCGAGGAGATCCGGCTGTGGAAGCGCATCGCGGCGCAGGCCAAGGTGGAGCTGCAATGACGCAAGCGCAAGGCGCCCTGTCCGGCATCCGCGTGCTGGACCTCTCGCGCGTACTGGCCGGCCCCTGGGCCGCGCAACTGCTGGGCGACCTGGGAGCAGAGGTCGTCAAGGTCGAGCGCCCGGGCGCCGGCGACGACACCCGCACCTGGGGCCCGCCCTTCGTGCGCGATGGCCAGGGCGAGCCCACCACGGACGCGGCCTACTACCTTTGCACCAACCGCAACAAGCGCTCCATCACGGTGGACATGCAGACGCCCGAAGGCCAGCGGCTCTTGCAGGAACTGGCCCAGCACAGCGACGTGGTGGTCGAGAACTTCAAGACCGGCAGCCTGGCCCAGTACGGGCTCGACTACGCCACACTGTCGGCGCTGAACCCGCGGCTGGTCTACTGCTCGATCACCGGCTTCGGCCAGACCGGGCCGTACGCGCAGCGCGCGGGCTACGACTTCCTGATCCAGGGCATGGGCGGGCTCATGAGCATCACCGGCCAGCCCGATGGCGCGCCCGGCGCCGGCCCGATGAAGGTGGGCGTGGCGCTGACCGACATCCTGACCGGCCTGTATGCGGCCAACGCCATCCAGGCCGCGCTGCACGCGCGCACGCGCACCGGCCGCGGCCAGTACATCGACCTGGCGCTGCTCGACGTGGGCGTGGCCTGCCTGGGCAACCAGGCCATGAACTACCTGCACGGTGGCAAGGCGCCGCAGCGCATGGGCAACGCACACCCCAACACCGTGCCCTACCAGGACTTCCCGACGGCCGACGGCCACATGATCCTGGCCACCGGCAACGACGGGCAGTACGCGCGCTTCTGCGAGGCTGCCGGCCATCCGGAATGGGCGAGCGACCCGCGCTTTGCGCGCAACACGGGCCGGCTGCAGCACCGCGATGTGCTGATTCCGCTGCTGCGCGCGGCCACCGTGCAGCGCACCACGGCCGACTGGATCGCACTGTTGGAGAAGGCCGGCGTGCCCTGCGGCCCGATCAACAGCATCGCCGACGTGTTCGCCGACCCGCAGGTGCGCGCACGCGGCCTGCAGATGGCCATGCCGCATGCCGCCGGCGCCGACGTGGCGCTGGTGGCCAACCCGATCCGCATGTCGGACACGCCCGTGCAATACCGCGAAGCCCCGCCGCAGCTGGGCCAGCACACGCGCGCGGTGCTGCACGACATCCTGAAGATGAGTGAGGAGGACATCGATGCACTGCAAAGCAAAGGAGCACTGGGATGAGCGCGCTTGACTCCCTGACCCTGACCGCGATCCCGCCCGAGGACGAGGCCCTGCGCGCACCCGTGCGTGCCTTCCTGGCCGAAGCCTTGAAGGACGTGCCAGCGCATGTGCGCGCCAAATCCTGGAGCGGCTACGACCCGGAATTCAGCCGCAAGCTCGGCAAGCAGGGCTGGCTGGGCATCACGCTGCCGCCGGCCTACGGTGGCGGTGGCCGCAGCGCGTTCGCGCGCTACGTGCTGGTCGAGGAATTCCTGAACTGGGGCGCGCCCGTCGGCTCGCACTGGATCGCCGACCGCCAGAGCGCGCCGCTGGTCCTGCGCTACGGCACCGAGGCGCAGAAGCAGCGCTACGTGCCGGCGATCTGCCGCGGCGAGTCGTACTTCTGCATCGGCATGAGCGAGCCCGGCGCCGGCTCCGACCTGGCCAGCGTGCGCACGCGCGCCACGCCCAACGAGGCGGGCTGGCTGCTCAACGGCCAGAAGATCTGGACCACCAACGCCCACCACTGCAGCCACATGATCGCGCTGGTGCGCACCTCGGGCACCACCGACGACCGGCAAAAGGGCCTGTCGCAGCTGATCGTGGACCTGAAGCTGCCCGGCGTGCGCGTGCGGCCCATCACCGACCAGTCGGGCGACGCGCACTTCTGCGAGGTGTTCTTCGACAACGTGCAGCTGGACCACGACGCGCTGGTCGGCGCCGAAGGCAAGGGGTGGGAGCAGGTCAACGCCGAGCTGGCCTTCGAGCGCAGCGGGCCCGAGCGGCTGTTCTCCAGCATCGTGCTGTTCGACCAGTGGGCCGCCTGGGCGCGCACGCCCGCGGGCCGCACGCCCGAGGCCGAGCGCCTGGCCGGCCGCATCGTCTGCGCGCTGGCACCGCTGCGCGCGATGTCGGTGGCCGTGACCGAGAAGCTCACGCGCGGCGAGAGCCCGCTGGTGGAGGCCGCGCTGGTCAAGGACCTGGGCACGGGCGTGGAGCAGCTGATCCCTGCCGCCATCGCCGACGACCTGTTCTCCCGGCCCGACGGCAGCGTGCCGCTGGAGTTGCTGCACACGCTGGACTACGTGACCCAGGTCGCGCCCTCGTTCTCGCTGCGTGGCGGCACGCGCGAGATCCTGCGCGGCATGATCGCGCGCGGCCTGGGCCTGCGCTGAGAAGGACGACAAGACCATGGACGATCTGCTTGAAGACGCGGCCGCGCAGCTGCTGCGCGACCTTTCCACCCCCGACGCATTGCGCGCCATCGAAGCCGGCGGCGACCACCGTGCGCTGTGGCAGGCCATCGAGGACGCCGGCTTCGCCGACGCGCTCGTGCCCGAAGCCCAGGGCGGCGCGGGCCTCGCGCTGCACGAGGTCTTCGGCCTGCTGCGCCTGTGCGGCACGCATGCCGTGCCCGTGCCGCTCGGCGAGACCGTGCTGGCGCGCGGCTGGCTCGCGCGCGCCGGCGTGGCCGTGCCCCGAGGCGGCACCGTGTTCGCCGAAGCCGAGGCCACCGCGGACGGGGTCGTCTGCCCGCTCGTGCGCACAGGCCGCGTGGCCGACCAGGTGCTGGTTGCGCGCGGTGGCGCGGTGCGCCTGCTGCCCGTGGCCACGGCCCAGGCCACGCCGGCGGGCTTCGTGCTCGACATGGCGCTGCGCTGGCCCGCACAGGCCTGGGAGGCCGCAACGCCTGTCAGCGGCGACGCGCAGGAACTGCGCCTGCTGCAGGCGGCCCTGTACGCGGCCCAGCTGGCCGGCGCCTTGCGCGCGGCCTTCGACCGCACGCTGGCCTATGCCAACGAGCGCCAGCAGTTCGGCCGGCCCATCGGCAAGTTCCAGGCGATCCAGCACCAGCTGGCCCAGATGGCCGAGCATGTGTTCGCCGCACGCACGGCTGCGCAGCTGGGCTGCCGTGCCACCGGGATCGTGCCCGAACGGCTGAACGCGGCCATCGCCAAGGCGCGCACGAGCGAAGCCGCACTGGAAGTGGCCAGCATGGCCCACGCCATCCACGGCGCCATCGGCTTCACAGCCGAGTTCGATCTGCAGCTGTACACGCGCCGCCTGCACGCCTGGCGCCAGGCCGCGGGCAGCGAGTCCTACTGGCACGGCGTGGCCGGCCGTCACCACCTGGACAGCGGCGAGGCCCTCGTGCTCGATACGATCCGCGCCGCCACCACCGTCCACTGAACCGCGAGACCACCATGAGCTTCCTGACCACCGAGCGCGACGGCGCCATCCTGACCCTGACCATGAACCAGCCGGCCACGCGCAACGCGCTGACCGGCAACACGGCCGTCGACGAGTTCGTGCAGGCCTGCGACGCGATCCGCCGCGACACCTCGGTGCGCGCAGTGATCATCACGGGCACCGGCCCCGTGTTCAGCTCGGGCGGCAACGTCAAGGACATGCAGCGCTTCTTCGGCGACACGCTGTCGCCCGAGGTCATCCGCGAGGAATACCGCAACGGCATCCAGCGCATCCCCAAGGCGCTGTACAACCTGGACGTGCCGACCATCTGCGCCGTCAACGGCCCGGCCATCGGCGCCGGCCTGGACCTCACCTGCATGTGCGACATCCGCATCGCGTCGGAGAACGCCACCTTCGCCGAGAGCTTCGTGAAGGTCGGCATCGTGGCCGGCGACGGTGGCGCCTGGCTGCTGCCGCGCGCCGTGGGCATGTCCAAGGCGGCCGAGATGGCGTTCACGGGCGAGGCGCTCGATGCGCGGCAGGCGCTGGCCTGCGGGCTGGTCTCGCGCGTGGTGCCGGCCGAGGCGCTGATGGCCGAGGCGCGCGCGCTGGCCGCCAAGATCGCGGCCAACCCGGGCGGCGTGCTGCGCATGACCAAGCGGCTGCTGCGCGAAGGCCAGAACAGCACGCTGGAGTCGCTGCTGGAGATGTCGGCCGGCTACCAGGCCATCGCGCACAAGACGGCCGACCACGAAGAGGCCGTGCGCGCCTTCATCGAGAAGCGTGCGCCCAAGTTCAGCTGATCAATCGAACAGGCCGGGTGCGCCGAACGCGGCGTGCTCGGCCAGCAGCATGCGCAGCTTGGTGTCCACGCCGCCGGGCGCCGAAAAGCCGCCCGAGCGCGCGCCTGCGGCGAGGATGCGGTGGCAGGGCACGATGGGCGCGAAGGGGTTGAGGCCCAGCGCCTGGCCCACCGCGCGCGCGGCGCCGGGCTCGCCGATGTCGGCTGCCAGTTCGCCGTAGGTCATGGTGCGGCCCGGCGCAATGGCGCGGGCGCGGGCGTACACGCGCCGGTGGAAGGGTGCGATGCCTTCCATGTCGAGCGCGATGTCCAGCAGGTCGTCGCGCGCGCCGGCGAGCAGCGCGGTCGTGCGTTCGGCTGCGCGTTGCACATCCTCTGGCGGTGGCGCAACCGGGGCGTCCGGCAGGCGCTGGCGCAACCGGGCCAGCAGGCGCGACGCGCTGCGGTCGGGCAGTTGCACCGACGCGATGCCACGTGGACCCCAACCGATGCCGCAGCGGCCGATGGCCGTGTCGAACAGGTACAGGCCGCCCGTGGCCATGGTGGAAAGCTCAGGCCAGATTCGGCGCGGCGTCCACCGCGGGCGCGGTGCCGAGCCGCGTGACGGTCCAGCCCGCGCCGACGCGGTCGAAACGCAGCGGCGTGGCGTTGGCGAGCAACGCCGCATCGAGCACGACGCCCAACGCGCAGGCCAGCACATGCAAGGTGCCGCCGTGCGCCACGACGACGACGGGCGCGGGATGGGCGACGGCCTCGGCCAGCGCGGCCAGGCTGCGCTCGACGAACTGGTCCAGCGTCTCCCCGCCCTCGGGTGCGCAGTCCCAGTCGATGTTGGCCGACGACGAGCCGATCAGCGCGCCGAAATGGCGTTCGCGCAGGCCCGCGTGCAACCGCTCCTCGCGCGCGAGGTGGCGTGCGACCGTGCGCGCCGTGGCCAGCGCGCGCGGTGCATCGCTGCAGACGATGTGCACGCCTTCGCGACCGGCCAGTTCCTCGGCCAGCAAGGCAGCGGCCTGCTCGGCCTGGGCCAGGCCCGTGTCGTTGAGCGGCTCCTCGATGCTCTGGAAGATCCGCAGGGCATTGCGCGCCGTCTGCCCATGGCGCAGGAAATAAAAGCGCTGCAAATCCTCGGGCAGCTTGCAGCCCGCGGCGCACAGCACCGGCAGGCGCTCCAGGCCACGGCTCACATGCAGCGGTGCGGCTGTGGCCATGGGCGACCTACTTGTCGGCCTTGGTGTCGTTGAAGCGGCCGTAGCTCTGCAGCCGCTCGTAGCGCCGGTCCGTCAGTTCCTTGACCTTGAGGTCGCTGACCTGGCGGAAGGCATCGTTGAGGCCGCGCTTGAGGAAGGCGGCCATCTGCTTGTGGTCGCGGTGCGCGCCGCCCACGGGCTCGTTGACGATCTTGTCGATCAGGCCCAGGGCCTTGAGCCGGTGCGCCGTGATGCCCAGCGCGTCGGCGGCATCCTGCGCGCGGTCGGAGGTCTTCCAGAGGATGGAGGCGCAGCCCTCGGGGCTGATGACCGAATAGATCGAGTACTGCAGCATCAGCACCTGGTCGGCGACCGCGATGGCCAGCGCGCCGCCGGAGCCGCCCTCGCCGATGATGGTGGTGATGATGGGCACCTCGAGCTGCGCCATCTCGAAGATGTTGCGGCCGATGGCTTCGGACTGGCCGCGCTCCTCGGCGTCGATGCCGGGGTAGGCCCCCGGTGTGTCGACGAAGGTGAACACGGGCAGCTTGAACTTCTCGGCCGTCTTCATGAGCCGCAGCGCCTTGCGGTAACCCTCGGGCTTGGTCATGCCGAAGTTGCGCAGCGCACGCTCCTTGGTGTCGCGGCCCTTCTGGTGGCCCAGCACCATGCAGGCATGGCCATTGAAGCGTGCCAGGCCGCCGACGATGGACAGGTCGTCGGAGAAATGCCGGTCGCCGTGCATCTCCACGAAGTCCGTGAAGATCTCGTTGACGTAGTCCAGCGTGTAGGGCCGCTCGGCATGGCGGGCGATCTTGGTGATCTGCCACGGCGTCAGCACGCCGTAGATGTCCTTGGTCAGCTGCAGGCTCTTCTTGCCGAGCTGGTCGATCTCGGCCGAGATGTCGACCGCGGACTCGGTCTGCACATAGCGCAGTTCTTCGATCTTGGATTCGAGGTCCGCAATGGGTTGTTCGAAATCGAGGAAGGTTCTTTTGGGCAAAGCCGCTCTCCTTCTTTCCTGTTCAGTACCCGACCGGCAGCGGGTCGAGCGATCGCCAAATATACCAAGTGGCCACGCTGGCAAAGGGGGCCCAGGCGGCCGCCACTTCACGCAGGTCGCTGCGGCTCACGGGGTCTCCGGAAAAGTAGTTCTGGCTCACGCCGTTGATGAGCCCGATGTCGTCCAGCGGCAGCACGTTGGGCCGCATGAGGTGGAAGATCAGGAACATCTCGGCCGTCCAGCGGCCGATGCCGCGGATCGCGACCAGCTCGGCGATGATGGCTTCGTCCTCCATCGCATGCCAGTCGCGCACGTGCAGCGCACCGGATTCGAAATGCAGCGCGAGGTCGACCAGGTACTCCACCTTGCGCACCGACAGGCCGGCCGCGCGCATGTCGTCCACCTTGAGCTTGAGCACGCTGGCCGGCGTCAGCTGGCGCGGCAGCAGCGCGAAGCGGTCCCACACGGTCTGCGCGGCCTTGACGGAGATCTGCTGGCCGATGATGCTGCGCGCCAGCGTGATGAAGGCGTCGCCGCGCGTCTCCAGGCAGGCGTCGCCGAACTGGGGAATCAGCCGCTTCATGACGCGGTCCTTGCGCACCAGGTGGCGGCAGGCGTCCTGCCAGTATTCCGGCGTGTAGACCTGCACCACGGGCATGTCGGCCATCTTGCGTGCCCTAGCCGCCATGGGCCATCCTCGCCGCGCCACCGCGCGGCGCCAAGGGAGCGTGCGTCACTGCGCTGCCTCCCAGGTGGTGCCGCTGGGGCTGTCCTTGAGCACCACGCCCTGCTCCAGCAGGCTCTTGCGGATGCGGTCGGCCTCGGCGAAGTCCCTGGCTGCCTTGGCGGCAGCGCGTGCGGCGATGGCCGCGGCGATGGCATCGGGCGACAGTCCTGCGGCCGCGTCGGCGGCGGCATCCGCGGCGCGCCACTGCTTGAACGCCACCGGGTCGCCCTGCAGCAGGCCGAGCGTGCCGGCCAGGGCCTTGAGCAGGCCGGCGGTCTCGGCCGAGCGCGTGCGGTTGACCTCGGCTGCGAGGTCGAACAGCACGGCCACGGCCTCCGGCGTGCCGAAGTCCTCGTCCATCGCGGCCTTGAAGCGGGCGGCTTGGGGCTGGGCCCAGTCGATGGCCACGTCTGCTGGCACGACCGATTCGAGTGCCGTGTACAGGCGGCGCAAGGCGCTGCGCGCGTCGTCCAGATGCGCATCGCTGTAGTTCAGCGGGCTGCGGTAGTGCGTGCGCACCATGAAGAAGCGCAACGTTTCAGCGTCGTACTTCTTGAGCACGTCGCGGATGGTGAAGAAGTTGCCCAGGCTCTTGGACATCTTCTCGTTGTCCACGCGCACGAAGCCGTTGTGCACCCAGAAGCGCGCCAGCGGCCTGCCGCTCGCGCCTTCGCTCTGGGCGATCTCGTTCTCATGGTGCGGGAACTGCAGGTCGGCGCCGCCACCATGCAAGTCGAAGCTCTCGCCGAGCAAGGCGCAGCTCATGGCCGAGCACTCGATGTGCCAGCCGGGACGGCCGCAGCCGAAGGGGCTGTCCCATTGCGCATCGGCCGGCTCCTCGGGCTTGGCGGCCTTCCAGAGCACGAAGTCGAGCGGGTCGTCCTTGCCATCGAGCACGGCCACGCGCTCACCGGCGCGCAGCTCGTCCAGCGACTTGCCCGACAGCTTGCCGTAGCCCGGGAACTTGCGCACCGAGAAGTTCACGTCGCCGCTGCCCGCGCGGTAGGCCAGGGCCTTGCCCTCCAGCGCCTCGATCAGGCCCAGCATCTGCGGCACGTAGTCGGTGGCGCGCGGCTCGTGCGTGGGCGGCTCGATGCCCAGCGCGCCGATGTCGGCGTGCATGGCCGCGGTCATCTCGTCGGTCAGCGCACGAATGGAGATGCCGCGCTCGACGGCACGGCGGATGATCTTGTCGTCGATGTCGGTGATGTTGCGCACGTAGGTCACGCGCAGGCCGCTGCACTTCAACCAGCGCTGCACCACATCGAAGGCCATCATCATGCGGGCATGGCCCACATGGCACAGGTCATAGATGGTCATGCCGCAAACGTACATGCGGACATGGCCAGGCTCGATCGGCGAAAAAACGTCCAACGCACGCGTCAGCGTGTTGAAGATGCGCAAACTCATGGAATCCGGGAATACACAGGATCGTACGGGGACATCCTGGGGGTCGACCGGGCCGTCAAGGCCCGCTTTCACGAGGGTGGCTGCACTGGCGCTGCGCCGGGCCGCACACCCCCCTCGGCTAGAATCGCCGGCATTCTATAGCCGCGTGCGCAGGCTGTCTTTACGTATTCCGCAAGAGGTTCTATGAAGCAAGCGCTGTCCCGCATCCTGCCTTTCACGCGCGTGCTGGTGGTCGCCGGCGCGGCGTGGGCCGGCCAGGCCGCCATGGCGCAAGCCGACCCCTATGCCGAGGTGGGCCAGCTCGTGCGCAGCGGCAAGCTGGCCGAGGCCGGCACCAAGGTCGACCAGTACCTGGCCAGCAAGCCGCGCGACCCGCAGATGCGCTTCCTGAAGAGCGTGGTGCAGACCGAACTCGGCAAGCCCGACGAAGCCGTCGAGACGCTCACGCAGATCACGCAGGAATTCCCCGAGCTGCCCGAGCCGTACAACAACCTGGCCGTGCTGTACGCGGGCCAGAACCAGTACGACAAGGCGCGCGCGGCGCTCGAGATGGCGATCCGCCTAAACCCGAACTACGCCACGGCGTACGAGAACCTGGGCGACGTCTACGCCAAGCTGGCCAGCCAGTCCTATGGCCGCTCGCTGCAGCTGCAGGCCAACAACCCGCAGGCCACGCAGAAGGCCGCGACGCTGACAACGATGCTGGCGCCCCAGGCGGCCAAGCCGCGCACGGCCGGCAAGTAAGCGCGCCCGCCAGCGCGCCGGGCCGCAAGGCCGCGGCGCGCTTTCTTTTCCCAACCACCCAGTCGCCCCATGACCGCTCGCCCGTTCCCGTTGTCGCGCCGTGCCCTCGTGCTGGCCGCCAGCCTTGCCTTCGCCCCGCTGACCCAGGCCGCCGATGCGCCACGCGTGCTGTTCAAGACCAGCGCCGGCGACTTCACCGTCGAGCTCTATCCCGACAAGGCGCCCAAGACGGTGGAGAACTTCCTGCAGTACGTGCGCGACAAGCACTACGACGGCACCATCTTCCACCGCGTGATCCCGAACTTCATGGCACAGGGCGGCGGCTACGACCAGAACTACCGGGAAAAGCCGACGCGCGCGCCGATCCCCAACGAAGCCAACAACGGCCTGAAGAACGAGACCTATACCATCGCGATGGCGCGCACGGGCGAGCCGCATTCGGCCACGTCGCAGTTCTTCATCAACGTCAACGACAACGCCTTCCTGAACCACACCGCCCCCACGCCCCGGGGCTGGGGTTACACCGTGTTCGGCAAGGTCGTCGCCGGCATGGACGTGGTACAAAAGATCAAGGCCGTCCCGACCGGCCCGGGCGGCCCCTTCCCTACGGATGTGCCTCAGAAGCCCATCCTCATCCAATCCGCAACCCTGGTGAAATGACATGAGCCAACCCCAAGTCGAACTGCACATTGCCAACTACGGCGTCATCACGCTCGAACTGGACGCCGAGAAAGCGCCCAAGTCCGCCGAGAACTTCCTGGCCTACGTGAAGAAGGGCCACTACGACAACACCGTGTTCCACCGCGTGATCCCGGGCTTCATGGTCCAGGGCGGCGGCTTCGAGCCCGGCATGAAGCAAAAAGGCACCGACGCGCCGATCAACAACGAGGCCAACAACGGCCTAAAGAACGACAAGTACACGGTGGCCATGGCGCGCACCAACGATCCGCACTCGGCCACGGCCCAGTTCTTCATCAACGTGGTCGACAACGCCTTCCTGAACCACACCGCGCCCTCGGCCCAGGGCTGGGGTTATGCCGTCTTCGGCAAGGTCGTCAAAGGCACCGAGATCGTCGACAAGCTCAAGGCCGTGAAGACGGGCCGCAAGGGCTTCCACGACGACGTGCCGGTCGAAGACCTGGTCATCGAGAAGGCCGTCGCGCTCTGATGCGGCCACAGCCGGCCCTGCCGACGTTCGCCGAGCTCGTCGCGCCCGGCGGCTGGCGCAGCATCGAACTGCTGTCCGACGTGCATCTGCGGCCGGAAGAGCCGGCCACGTTCGCCGCATGGCGGCAGGCCGTCACGCAGAGCCGTGCGGATGCGCTGTTCATGCTGGGCGACCTGTTCGAGGTCTGGGTCGGCGACGATGCCTTGGACCCGGCTGCCGGTGACGACAGCCCGCTGGGCCAGTTCGAACGCCAGTGCGCCGAGGCGATCCGGTCCGTCGCGGCGCAGCGGCCCGTGTACTTCATGCACGGCAACCGCGACTTCCTGTTCGGTGGCGCAGGTCTGGCCGCCACCGGCATGCAGTTGCTGCACGACCCCACGGTGCTGGTCTTCGGCGGCCGCCTCTGGCTGTTGAGCCATGGCGATGCGCTGTGCCTGGATGACGTGGCCTACCAGCAGTTCCGCCTGCAGGTGCAGAACCCGGCCTGGCAGAAGGCCTCGCTGCAGCATCCTCTGGCCATGCGCCGGCAGATGGCACGGCAGATCCGCCAGGCCAGCGAGCAGCGCAAGGACCAGGGGCTGGGTTATGCCGACGTCGATGCGGACGCCGCGCGCGCTTGGCTGCGCGCAGCAGGCAGCGACACGCTGATCCATGGCCACACCCACATGCCGGCCGAACACGACCTTGGCGAAGGCCTGTCGCGCATCGTCATGAGCGACTGGGAGGCCACCACCCAGCCGCCGCGGCTGGAACTGCTGCGCCTGGCCGTCGACGCCCCACCCCGGCG
This sequence comes from Pseudorhodoferax sp. Leaf274, assembly GCF_001422445.1. GTDB lineage: Bacteria > Pseudomonadota > Gammaproteobacteria > Burkholderiales > Burkholderiaceae_C > Pseudorhodoferax. The sequence goes on along the minus strand of NZ_LMNA01000003.1, from coordinate 29,761 downwards.
CATCGGCCTCCCGCTCGCCGCATGAACGGCGGCTGGCGCCGGCTGCTGCGCTGGTGGCAGCGCGCGCCGCGGAACATTCCCGATCCGCTCTGGCAGGCCGTGCTGGCCGACTACGGCTTCCTGCAGGCACTTTCCCCCGAGGATCGGCAAGGCCTGCGCGCATTGAGCGCGGAATTCCTCGCCGAGAAGGAGTTCCACGGCGCGGGCGGCCTGCAGGTCACCGATCCGATGGCCGTCGCCATCGCGGCGCAGGCCTGCCTGCCCCTGCTGCACCTTGCGGCACGCCCGGACGGCGGCACGCCGGGCCGCGGCTCCGTGCTGCGCTGGTACGCAGACTTCGTCGGCATCGTGGTGCAACCCGGCGAGGTCGTGGCGCGCCGCGAATCCATCGACGAAACCGGCGTCGTCCATGCCTACGACGAAGTGCTGGCCGGTGAGGCCATGGACCAGGGTCCGGTGATGCTGAGCTGGCAGGCCGTTCTGGAGGCCGGCGACAGCGCGGAAGCGGGCTACAACGTGGTCATCCACGAGTTTGCGCACAAGCTGGACATGGCCGATGGCGCGCCCGATGGCTGCCCGCCCTTGCCGCCCGGCTTCATGGGCGCGCGCAGCGCCATGCAGGCGCGCCGGCAATGGCTTGAGGTCTGGGAAGAAGCCTACGCGCAGTTCTGCGACCAGGTGGTGGTCGCCGAGCGCTTCGGCGGTGCGATGCCCTGGTTGGACAGCTATGGCAGCCAGAGCCTGGACGAATTCTTCGCGGTGGCCTGCGAGGCCTACTTCGTGAACCGTCCACGCTTCAGCGCGGACTTCGCGCCCTTGCTGCCGCTGCTGGACGCATTCTTTCGGCCAGCTTGATCACTTGGCCCACAGGGGCGTCGCGCCCAGACGCTGCGTGAGGAAATCCAGCAGCGTGCGCAGGCTGGCGGGTTGGTGCCGGCGCGAGATGTAGAAGGCATAGATGCCCAGTTCGTCGGCATGCCAGTCGGGCAGCACGCTGACCAGTTCGCCGTCGCGCAGCATCGACGCCACCACGTAGTTCGGCAGCACGGCCAGGCCGCCACCGGCACGCACAGCCTCCACCAGGCTCATGGTGTCGTTGGCGCTGAAACTGCCCGACACCTGCACCAGGCATTCCTCGCCCTGGCGCGAGAAGCTCCACTGGCTCTTCTCCACGCGCGAGTGGGACAGGCAGTTGTGCTGCGTCAGATCGTCCGGCGTCTTTGGCGCACCGTTCTTTTCCAGATAGGCCGGCGTGCAGCACAGCACGGCACGACAGGTGCTGAGCTTCTTGGCGATCAGCGCAGGATCCAGTTCGTTGGTCATGCGGATGGCCAGGTCGATGCGCTCATCGACCAGGCTCAGCGACTGGTCGCTCAGCACCAGATCGATCTTGGTCCGCGGGTACTTGGCCAGGTAATCGACCAGGATCGCCGACAGGTACGCCTGCCCGAACGCCGGATTGCACTGCACCCGGATCTGGCCATGCGGCTCGGTGTCGCGCTGGCCCACCACCTGCTCCACATCGTTGACCAATTCCAGCAATTGGCGGCTGCGCACCACGCAGGCTTCGCCAGCCTCGGTCAGCGACAAACGGCGCGTGGAGCGCTGCAGCAGGCGCGCACCCAGCCAGCGTTCAAGTTCACCGATGTGACGCGTCACCATGGCACGGGACATGCCCAAAGTATTGGCGGCTGCCGTGAAGCTGCCGCGTGTCACCACCTCACTGAACACACGCATTGCGGAAATTCGATCCATCGCACACCTGTAGGAAACAACTTGCTCGGCCCACTGGAAGACCCGATTCGCCACCAGAGTGAGCAAATCTTAGCGGTGCAGCCCGCAATTCAGTACACAACAAAATCACATTTCAGGATGAATACACCCATTTTTGTGACTAAACAAAAAAATATGGCCGCACTTATGTATGCAATTATATGCAAATGCGCAAGTATGCAGACCCCGCTCAAGCGTTGCGCTGACGCAACCAACGGTCCAATCGCTCAGCGCCCAGCACCAATCGCTGCGGATCGCGGGAGGCGAAGCACCACCGCAACCAGCCCTGGGCCTCTGGAGCAAAGGCCGTTCCCGGGGCCAGGCCCAATCCTGCCTCGCGGACCAGTCGCTTGGCCACGGCCAGGGAATCGTCTGCGCACTCCAGGCGGAAGAATGCGTACATGCCACCGTGCGCAGCCGAGACGGCCACCTGCGGCATGGCGGCCAGCAAGGGAACCAGCGTGTCGCGGCACAGGCGCAAATGAGCCACCACGCGCGGCGTGACCTCATCCTGCCGGGCCAGCGCCGCCAGGGCAGCGCGCTGCGTGAACACGCTGGCGCAGGACGTGTTGAACTCGATCAGCTTGCCCATCGCCTGCACCAGCGTGGCGGGCATGACCAGCCAGCCCAGCCGCCAGCCCGTCATCAGAAAACTCTTGGAAAAGCTGTGCACGACCACCAGCCGGTCGTCGGGCTGCGCCTGGTCCAGGAAACTGGGCGCGCAGGCACCTGGCGCATCAGCGTAGTAGAGGCGTTCATACACCTCGTCCGCCAGGATCCAGGTGCCCGTGCGGCGGCAATGCGCAAGCAACGCGGCCTGCTCCTCAGCCCGCAGCGTCCACCCTGTGGGGTTGTTCGGCGCATTGACGATCAGCATGCGGGTGGCCGGCGTGATGGCTGCCAGCAGCGCTTCCAGGTCCAGCGTCCATTGACCATCCACCGGCCGCAGGGGCACGCAGCGCAGGCGCGCGCCCATGATGGCCGGCTGCGCCGTGAGATTGGGCCAGACCGGCGTGACCGCGACCACCTCGTCGCCCGGATCGACCAGGCACTGGACCGCCAGCATCAGTGCGTTGACGCCGCCCGACGTCACAGCGATGCGCTCCGCCGGGATCGGCCCGTGCAGGGCCGACATGTAGCGCGCGATGGCTTCGCGCAGTTCCGGCAGACCCAGGTTGTGCGCGTAGAAGGTCTCGCCCCGCTGCAGCGATTCGATCGCCGCCTGCCGGATGAATTCGGGCGTGACCTCGTCGCTCTCGCCGAACCAGAACGGCAGCACGTCGTCGCGGCCGATCCCGGCGTTGGCCACCTCCCGGATCTGGGATTCGGCAAGGTCTTGGATGGCTTTTCTCATGGATTCGGGCAAAGGTTCACGGGGCGGCCCATGGTAGCGGCCGGCCGGCCCGCGGACACTGCGCAGTCCCTGGGAGAAACCATCATGCACATGTCCATGCCCCTGTCTGCAGCCTGCCTGGCGCTGAGCCTGCTGACCACCCTGCCAGCGGTCGCCGCGAAGGCACAGGAGGGCGCCGCGACGAAGAAGAAAGCGGCTGCGCCCAAGTTCATCCCCAACAGTGCGCAGGAGAGCGCCCGCGAACGCGAACGCCGCCTGCTGCGCGAATGCAAGGGCCGGCCGAACGCCGGCGCCTGCTCAGGCTACGCCAGCTGACCGTCAGGCGGTCGGCCGCACCATCTGGCAGCTGGTCGGCATCTCGGCGCGGCTGGCTGCGACCTGCTTGATCACGCGGAACCCGTAGCCAGAACCTTCCACGTCGAACTTGACGCCAGGCGCGCCCTGGCGGTCCATCACGCCCACGACCAGGGTCTGCTGGAACTGGTGATCGGACGCCCGCATGCGGCCGGTCTGCCCATGGAGCGTCACATGGGCCTGCTCCAGCGCCAAACCCACCTGCACCGCATCCAGGCTGCCGGCCTTCTCAATCGCCTGGGCCAACGCCTCCACCATAAGCTGCATGCGCATGTGGACGTAGTCGTCCGCGGGCTTGGGATAGCGCTGGCGAAAGGCCTGGTAGAACGCCTCGCTCTGCGCGCCCGACAGGTTGGGCAGCCAGTCGGCCACGGCGATGACCTTGCCGATGCCCGCATCGCCCAGCGCGGCTGGCGCGCCCAGCGCGTTGCCGTAGAAGGTGTAGAACTTTCCTTCGAAGCCCGATTCGCGCGCGGCCTTCACCAGCAGCGTGAGGTCGTTGCCCCAATTGCCCGTGACCACGGCGCCGGCGCCGCTGGCCTTGATCTTGGCGGCATAGGGCAAAAAATCCTTCACGCGGCCCATGGGGTGCAGTTCGTCGCCGACGATGGCCACGTCGGGCCGCTGCGCCTGCAGCTGCCGGCGCGCCTCGCGCAGCACGGCCTGGCCGAAGCTGTAGTCCTGCCCCAGCAGGTAGACGCTCTTGACCGCATCGTCGTCGCGCAGCACCTCCATGAGCGCAGCCATGCGCATGTCGGCATGGGCGTCGAAACGGAAATGCCAGAAGCTGCAGCGCTCGTTGGTCAGGGCGGGATCGACGGCCGAATAGTTCAGGTACAGCGCACGGCGCGCAGGTTCGCGCTCGTTGTGCTTGTTCAGCGCATCCAGCAGGGCCGCTGCCGTTGCCGACGAGTTGCCCTGGGCCACGAAGGCCACGCCATCGTCGACGGCGGAACGCAGCGCGCTCAGGGCCTCCTCGTTCTGGCCCTTGCTGTCATAGCGTGCAATGGCCAGCTGGCGGGCACCGCCAGGCAGCTTGACGCCACCGCGCGCGTTGATGCGCTCAGTGGCCCACACAAGGTTGCGGAAGACGGCCTCGCCGGTGTTGGCGAACGGCCCGCTCAAGGTCTCGACCATGGCCACGCGCACCGGTGCGGGCTGCGCCACCACGTAGGGAAAAGCTGTCACAGATAGCGCTGCCGCAGCGCTTTTCAAGACCCGCCGACGCGGAAGATACATTCAAAAATCCTCTTGAAAATCAAAGCGATGCACGCAGATTGGATGCATGCGGCGCTCATGGTGAGAGCCGCGGAGTGTAAAGAGCAAAGGACCCGCATCATGTTTTTCGCCCCCGTCATCCGTCAGGCCAACTACAGCCCCGCCGTGCGTTCGCTGGACCGCAGCTTCGAGCGTTTCTTCAACGACGTGGCCTACGTGCGCCAGAGCGGCACCAAGGGCCACAGCCTGAGCCAGGACGAGAGCAGCTGGACCCTGTCGGTCGACCTGCCCGGCGTGGCCAAGGACCAGCTGAACATCGGCATCGAAGGCGCCGTGGTGCGCATCGAGAGCACCGAAGCAGCCGCCCGCAAGGTCAAGGCCGCCTACGAACTGCCGCTGGAAATCGACGCCGCCGCCAGCAACGCCACGCTGGAAAACGGTGTGCTGACGCTCAAGCTGGCCAAGAAGCTGCCGCAGAGCAACGTCACCGCGTTGGCCATCCAATAAGCACCTTCGCGCTCCGCACCGCTCGGCGCGACCTCACTGGAGGGCGTCGAGCGGCCAGCGCGGCTTCACGTCGAAGGCATAGCGCTTCTCGGGCTGTTGCACGCCCGCCTGCATGCGCATGGCTGCAGCCATGGCGATCATGGCGCCGTTGTCGGTGCACAGCGCCAACTCCGGGTAATGCACCCGCACCCTTTTCTTCGCGCACGCGGCATCGAGCTGCGCACGCAACTCACGGTTCGCCCCCACGCCGCCGGCCACCACCAGCCGCTGCAGGCCGCTTTCCTTCAACGCCGCCAGCGACTTGCGCACCAGCACGTCGACGATGGCCGCCTGTGTCGACGCGGCCAGGTCTGCATTGCGCGCCTGCAGCTGGTCGCCCAGTTTCTTGGCCTGCGTCAGCACCGCGGTCTTCAGGCCGGCGAAGGAAAAGTCCAGGTCGCCGCTGTGCAGCAGCGGGCGCGGCAGTGCGAACGCCTTGGCATCGCCCTGCTCGGCCAGCCGCGCCAAGGCCGGCCCGCCCGGGTAACCCAGCCCCATCAGCTTGGCCGACTTGTCGAAGGCCTCGCCAGCGGCGTCGTCGATGGTCTCGCCCAACATCGCGTAGCGGCCCACGCCGTCCACCTGCATCAGCTGCGTGTGGCCGCCCGAGACCAACAGCACCACGAACGGAAACTCCGGCGGATCGGCGCTCATGAACGGCGACAGCAGGTGCCCCTCCAGGTGGTGCACGCCCAGCACCGGCTTGTCCAGCGCCGCGCCCAACGCACATGCCACCCCGGCACCGACCAGCAGCGCGCCCGCCAGGCCCGGCCCGCGTGTGTAGGCCACGACATCGACCTCTGCGACACTGCGGCCCGCCTCGCGCAGCACGGTCTCGGCCAGCGGCAGCGCACGGCGGATGTGGTCGCGGCTCGCCAGCTCGGGCACCACGCCGCCATAGTCCGCGTGCATGCGCACCTGGCTGTGCAGTGCGTGCGCCAGCAATTGCGGCAGCTGCGCGCCCTGCGACTGCACCAGTGCCACGCCGGTCTCGTCGCAGGAAGATTCGAATCCCAGTACCAACATGGGGCGCGAGTGTAGTGAGCCCGCAGGGCGCGGCACGGTTGTTGCTCGGAATTCCATGGCCCCTACGATGAAATCAGGACTTCACTTTTTGATCGCCGCGCGCGAATGCGAGATCGGCGACCTCGAGCAACTCGCTCTCACCGGCGAGCTGGTGGGATTGATCGGCCAGCTCGTGCACGCGTTGCAGCGCGAGCGCGGCCTGTCCAATCTGTTCCTCGGCTCGCGTGGCACGCGCTTCGCGCAGGCGCGCGACCAGCAGTTGCTGCAATGCGATGCCGCCGCGCTCGAACTGCGCCGGCACTTCGACGCGATGGACACGCAAGGCACGGCGGTGCGCAACGGCGCGAGGTTGTTCGGCCGCATCGCCACGGTGCTGCAGGCACTGGATGCGCTGCCGGCCCTGCGCCAGGAGATCGCTGTCCAGACCGTCACCCCGCCGGCCGCCACGGCCGCATTCGTCCGGCTCGTCGCGGGGTTGCTGCAGGTGGTGTTCGAGGCCGCCGACAGCGCCACCGACCCGCAGATCTCGCGCGCACTGGTGGCCTTGTTCAATTTCATGCAGGGCAAGGAGTTCGCCGGCCAGGAACGCGCGTTCGGCGGCGCCTGCTTCGCCGAAGGCCATCTGGAGAGCGGCCGCGCCCAGCAATGGCTGGAGTTGATCGAATCGCAGGAGCGGTGCTTCCGCATCGCGCTCGACTTCTCCGATGCGGCCATCCAGGCCGCATGGCGCGGCGCCGTCGACACGCGCACCCAGGCCGAACTCGAACGGCTGCGGCGCATCGGCTGCACGCTGCGCGCCGACGGCCTGCTCGATCCGGAACTGGCCCAGGTCTGGTATGACTGCTGCACGCAGCGCATCGACGCGATGCGCGCGGTGGAGGAATTGCTGGCCGCCCAGCTGCTGCAGCTGTGCGCATCGCGCATCGCCAAGGCGCGCGACGAGTTGCGCAACCACGAGGCGATCCGCGACGCGCTGGTGCGCACGGCCAGCGCAGCCGACACCGGGGAGCCCGTGCCCAATTACGGCCCGCACCTGGAGCGTTCCATCATCGACCTGGTGCAGGAACAGGCGCGCCGCCTGCAGCAGATGGCCGACGAGCTGGACACCGTGCGCGCCTCGCTCAACGAACGCAAGATCATCGAGCGCGCCAAGGGCCTGCTCATGGCCACGCGCAAGCTCAGCGAGGCCGACGCGCACAAGATGCTGCGCCAGACCGCGATGAACCAGAACCGCAAGCTGCTGGATGTGGCGCAGTCGGTATTGGCGCTGTCCGACTACCTCTGAACGGTGCGTGCTGCGCCGCACAAGTTTTGTGCCTGGGCTGCGCCGCGCACCATCTTCGATCACACGCCCTGGGCCAGGCACATCGTCAGAAATCAGTCGCAAGCATTTGATATCTATGAACAAATCCCGTTGACCGCCGCCATCGCCCGAGCTGGCACGCGAACTGCATAGCACCAGCACATCCCGGCCAAAGGCGGCCAGGATTCAAGGCTTCAGGGCCAACTGGACAACGGCGTCCATTTCTCGAACCGCGATGTTTCGCGGCCAGGAAATGGGCGCCGTTTTTGTTTTTCCGCTTCCCTTCTTCGATCCAGGAGTTCGCATGACCCCACACGCTTCCGCCCGCCCGGCACCGGCACGGCGCGACTTCATCCGCAAAGCCGGCGCCGTGGCAACCACCGCCCTGCTGGGCGACCTGGTCACGCGCGGTGCGTGGGCCGCCGGCTCCGATGCGCCCGAGAAGAAGGAAGTGAAGATCGGCTTCATCCCCCTGACCGACTGCGCCAGCGTGGTGATGGCCTCGGTTCTGGGCATCGACCAGAAGTACGGCGTCAAGATCATCCCGAGCAAGGAAGCCAGCTGGCCCGGCGTGCGCGACAAGCTGGTCAACGGCGAGCTCGACATGGCCCACGTGCTGTGGGGCCTGGTCTACGGCGTGCACCTGGGCGTCTCCGGCCCCAAGAAGGACATGGCCGTGCTCATGAACCTGAACCACAACGGCCAGGCCATCACGCTGTCCAAGAAGCTGGCCGACAAGGGCGCGGTGGACGCCGGCACGCTGGCCCAGCTGATGGCCAAGGAAAAGCGCGAATACACCTTCGCGCAGACCTTCCCCACCGGCACACACGCGATGTGGCTGTACTACTGGCTGGCTTCGGCGGGCATCAACCCGATGAAGGACAGCAAGATCACCACCGTGCCGCCGCCGCAGATGGTGGCCAACATGCGCATCGGCAACATGGACGGCTATTGCGTGGGCGAGCCCTGGGGCCACCGCGCCGTGGCCGACGGCATCGGCATCACCGCCGTGACCTCGCAGGACATCTGGAAGGACCACCCCGAGAAGGCGCTGGGCACCACCGGCGAGTTCGCGCAGAAGAACCCCAACACCTGCCGTGCCGTGGTGGCCGCCATCCTGGAGGCCAGCAAGTGGATCGACGCCAGCCTGTCCAACAAGATGAAGATGGCCGAGACCGTGGCCGACAAGGCCTATGTCAACACCAGCGTGGACGTGATCAACCAGCGCATCCTGGGCCGCTACCAGAACGGCCTGGGCAAGACCTGGGACGACCCGAACTACATGAAGTTCTACAACGACGGCCTGGTCGGCATGCCCTACCTGTCCGACGGCATGTGGTTCCTGACGCAGCACAAGCGCTGGGGCCTGCTGAAGGAGCACCCGGACTACCTGGCCGTGGCCAAGCAGATCAACAAGATCGATCTGTACAGGGAAGCCGCCACGGCTGCCAAGGCCAACGTGCCCAAGGACGTGATGCGCAGCAGCAAGCTGCTGGACGGCGTGGTGTGGGACGGCAAGGACCCGCAGAAGTACGCCGACGGTTTCAAGGTCAAGGTCTGAAGGAGAACTCCCCATGGTGTCCGCTGTCTTCCATTCCCCCATCGAGGCCGTGCCGCCCGATGCCGCACCGCGCGACCTGAAGGTCGTGCCCAAGGCCGCCGCCAACGACGCGGCGCCGACCCCGGCCCCGGTGCGCAAGCAGCCGTTCGACTGGCGCGGCCTGTGGCTGCGCGTGCTGCCGCCGCTGGCCGGCCTGGGCCTGTTGGTCGTGCTGTGGGAGATCGTGTCGGTCGCCACGGCCGGCAGCATCCCGACGCCGCGCGACACCTGGGCGCAGGCGGTCGACGTCTTCAGCAACCCGTTCTACCGCAACGGCCCGAACGACCAGGGCGTGGGCTGGAACGTGCTGTCCTCGCTGCAGCGCGTGGCCATGGGCTTCGGCCTGGCGGCGCTGGTTGGCATTCCGGCCGGCTTCGCGATCGGGCGCTTCACCTTCCTGTCGCGCATGTTCAACCCGCTGATCAGCCTGCTGCGGCCGGTCTCGCCGCTGGCCTGGCTGCCGATCGGCCTGCTGGTGTTCAAGGGCGCCAACCCGGCCGCCATCTGGACCATCTTCATCTGTTCGATCTGGCCCATGATCATCAACACCGCCGTGGGTGTGCAGCGCGTGCCGCAGGACTACATGAACGTGGCCCGCGTGCTGAACCTGTCGGAATGGAAGATCGTCACCAAGATCCTGTTCCCCGCCGTGCTGCCGTACATGCTGACCGGCGTGCGCCTGGCGGTGGGCACTGCCTGGCTCGTGATCGTGGCGGCCGAGATGCTGACCGGCGGCGTGGGCATCGGCTTCTGGGTCTGGGACGAGTGGAACAACCTCAACGTCAAAAACATCATCATCGCCATCTTCGTGATCGGCATCGTCGGCCTGCTGCTGGAGTACGCACTCATCAAGCTGGCATCGGCATTCACTTTCGAAGAGGTCCGGTCATGAGCGGCGACAAGAAGTTCATCGAGATCCAGGGCGTCGAGCAGGCCTTCAACACGCCGCGCGGCCGCTTCCTCGCGCTGCGCGACATCCACCTCACCGTGGCCAAGGGCGAATTCGTCGCGCTGATCGGCCACTCGGGCTGCGGCAAGTCCACGCTGCTGAACCTGATCGCCGGCCTGACGCAGCCGACCCAGGGCACGCTGCTGTGCGCCAACAAGGAGATCGCCGGCCCCGGCCCCGAGCGCGCCGTGGTGTTCCAGAACCACTCGCTGCTGCCCTGGCTGACCTGCTTCGAGAACATCCACCTGGGCGTGGAGCGTGTGTTCGGCGCCAAGGAGACCAAGGCGCAACTCAAGGAACGCACCGAGGCCGCGCTGGCGCTGGTCGGCCTGACGCCCGCCACCCACAAGCGCCCGGGCGAGATCTCCGGCGGCATGAAGCAGCGCGTGGGCATCGCCCGGGCCCTGGCCATGGAGCCCAAGGTGCTGCTCATGGACGAGCCCTTCGGCGCACTGGACGCGCTGACGCGCGCCAAGCTGCAGGACGAGCTGCTGGCCATCGTGCAGAAGACCCAGAGCACGGTGGTGATGGTCACCCACGATGTGGACGAGGCCGTGCTGCTGTCCGACAAGATCGTGATGATGACCAATGGCCCTGCGGCCACCATCGGCGAGGTGCTGTCGGTGAACCTGCAGCGCCCGCGCAACCGCGTGGAACTGGCCGAGGACCGCCACTACGTGATGTATCGCAAGGCCGTGATCGACTTCCTCTACACGCGCCAGGCGCACGTAGAGAAGACCGCTGCCTGAAAGCGCGCGCGATGGCCCGCAAGACCTTCATCCGTGCCGCGGAGTTCTGGCTGCCCAGCCCGGACGGCAGCCTGCTGGAATTCGGCGGCGGCGTCTTCGGCGACTGCAAGCGCTTCGAAGCCGCGACGCGCAGCCTGCGGTTCGGTCGTGGCGATGGGCTGCCCGGCATGGCCTGGGACAAGGGCCACCCCATCGTGCTGAGCGACCTGGCCGATCCGCTGTTCCGCCGCAGCGCCGTCGCGCAGGCGGAAGGCCTGAGCTGCGGCATCGCGCTGCCGCTGTTCCAGCATGGAGCGCTGCGCGCGGTGGTGCTGCTGTTCTGCGGGGACGACGAGGACCATGCCGGCGCCATCGAGCTGTGGCGCAACGGCCCGGAGCCCTCGCCCGACCTGACCCTGGTGGACGGCTACTACGGCAGCACCGGCGACACCTTCGCCTTCATCTCGCGCGCGACCGCATTCCGCCGCGGCACCGGCCTGCCGGGCCGGGTGTGGGCCGAGGGCGGGCCCGTTTTCCTGGGCGACCTGGGCAAGGGCTCAGGCTTCTTGCGCGCGGACAGCGCCGTGAAGGTCGGCATCAACCGCGGCTTTGCCCTGCCCTGCCCGTCGACCGACGGCGCCGAGTATGTGATCGCCTTCCTGTCCGCGCTGGCCACGCCCATCGCGCGCTCGGTCTCGGCCTGGGAAAGCGATGGCACGGCCGCCGGCGTGCGCCGCCGCTTCGCCTTCGCAGAGCCTGAAGGCCGGCTGGAAGGCCCGGGGCCGCAGCACGAGGCGGCGCTGGCAGCGCAGGCGCTGCATGGCGCGCGGCCGGTGGCTGGCGCCAACCTGGTCGCCATGCCGTTCATGCCCATTGGCATGCCCACCACCGTCCTGATGCTGCAGCTGGACTGAAGACGGCCGGCCCGTATCCGCAGGAAGACAAGCCTCATGAAGAAGATGAAACTCGTGATGGTCGGCAACGGCATGGCCGGCGTGCGCACGCTGGAAGAGCTGCTGAAGATCGCGCCCGACCTGTACGACATCACGGTCTTCGGCGCCGAGCCGCACCCCAACTACAACCGCATCCTGCTGTCGCCGGTGCTGGCGGGCGAGCAGACCCTCGAGCAGATCGTGCTGAACTCCTGGGAGTGGTACAGCGCGAACGGCATCACGCTGCACGCGGGCAAGAAGGTGGTGGAGGTGGACCGGACACGGCGCGTGGTGCGCGCCGAGGACGGTACCGAGGCTGGATACGACAGGCTGCTGCTGGCCACGGGCTCCAACCCTTTCATCCTGCCGCTGCCGGGCAATGACCTGGAAGGCGTGATCGCCTACCGCGACATCGCCGACACCCAGACCATGATCGAGACCGCCAAGACACACCGGCACGCGGTGGTGATCGGCGGCGGCCTGCTGGGGCTGGAGGCGGCCAACGGCCTGATGCTGCGCGGCATGCAGGTCAGCGTGGTGCACCACGGCGACTGGCTCATGGAGCGCCAGCTCGACAAGGTGGCCGGCGGGCTGCTGCGCAGTGCGCTGGAGCAGCGCGGCCTGAACTTCCTGCTCAACGCGCACACGGCGGAGTTGCTGGGCAACGGTGCGGGCCGCGTGCGCGCGGTGCGCTTCCAGGACGGCCGCGAGGCGCCGGCCGACCTGGTCGTCATGGCCGTGGGCATCCGTCCCAACATCGCGCTGGCGCAGCGCATGCGGCTGCACTGCGAGCGCGCCATCGTCGTCAACGACACCATGCAGACCGTGACCGACGCGCGCGTGTATGCGGTGGGCGAGTGCGCGCAGCACCGCGGCATCGCCTACGGCCTGGTGGCCCCGCTGTTCGAACAGGGCAAGGTGGCGGCCAACCACCTGGCGCACCACGGCATCGGCCGCTACCAGGGCTCGCTGACCTCCACCAAGCTCAAGGTCACGGGCATCGACCTGTTCTCGGCCGGCAACTTCCAGGGCGGCGAGGGCACGGAGGAGATCGTCATGAGCGATGCGCTGGGTGGCGTCTACAAGAAGCTCGTGATCCAGGGCGACAAGTTGGTCGGCGCGTGCCTTTACGGCGACACGGTGGACGGCAACTGGTACTTCCAGCTGCTGCGCGAAGGGCGCAGCGTCGAGCAGATCCGCGACCAGCTGATGTTCGGCCAACCCACCCCGTGACGCCATGACCACCGAGACACGCTCCACCTGCCCCTACTGCGGCGTCGGCTGCGGCGTGGTGATCGCATCGCACGCCGGGCAGATCGTCGGTGTGCGCGGCGATCCGCAGCATCCGGCCAACTTCGGGCGCCTGTGCACCAAGGGCTCGACGCTGCACCTGACGGCCAGCGCCGAAGTGACGCGCCAGACGCGTTTGCTGCAGCCCATGCAGCGCGCAGCGCGCGGCGCTGCACCACAGCCGCTGGGCTGGGACGCAGCCCTGGACGGCGCGGCCGAGCGCTTCGCCCGCGTCATCGCCGAGCACGGTCCGGATGCCGTGGGCTTCTACCTCTCGGGCCAGCTGCTGACCGAGGACTACTACGTCTTCAACAAGCTGGCCAAGGGCCTGATCGGCACCAACAACCTGGACACCAATTCGCGCCTGTGCATGAGCAGCGCCGTGGCCGGCTACAAGCAGACGCTGGGCGCCGATGCGCCGCCGGCCTGCTACGACGACCTGCAGCACGCCGACTGCCTGTTCATCGTGGGCAGCAACACGGCCTGGGCCCATCCCATCCTGTTCCGCCGCATCGAGGACGCGAAACGCGCCAACCCGGCCATGCAGATCGTGGTGGTCGACCCGCGCCGCACCGACACCTGCGAGATCGCCAATCTGCACCTGGCATTGCAGCCCGGCACCGACGTGATGCTGTTCCACGGCATGCTGCACCTGATGCTGCGCGAGGGCTGGACGCAGCCGGGCTACATCGCCGCCCACACCAGCGGCTTCGACGCACTGCAGACCCTGGTGCGCGACTGCACGCCCGACGCGGTGGCGCAGGTGTGCGGCATCACGCAGGAGGCGCTGGTGCAGGCCACGCGCCTGTTCGCCACCTCGCCGGCCACGCTGAGCCTGTACTGCATGGGCATGAACCAGTCGTCCAGCGGCACGGCCAAGAATGCGGCGCTGATCAACCTGCACCTGGCCACGGCCCAGATCGGCCGCGCCGGCGCAGGCCCGTTCTCGCTGACCGGCCAGCCCAACGCCATGGGCGGCCGCGAAGTGGGCGGGCTGTCCAACCTGCTGCCCGCGCACCGCGACATGGCCAATGCCGCGCACCGTGCCGAGGTGGCGGCGTTCTGGGGCGTGGACCGCATCCCGGCCCTGCCTGGCAAGAGCGCCATCGAGATGTTCCAGGCCGCCGCCGACGGCGAGATCCGCGCGCTGTGGATCGCCTGCACCAACCCCGCCCAGTCCATGCCGGACCAGGCCACGGTGCGCCGCGCGCTGCAGCGCGCGGAGTTCGTCGTGCTGCAGGAGGCCTTCGCCGGCACCGCCACCTGCGCCTTCGCCGACCTGCTGCTGCCGGCCACGACCTGGGGCGAGAAGGAAGGCACGGTCACCAACAGCGAGCGGCGCATCTCGCGCGTTCGGGCGGCCGTGCCCGCGGCGGGCGCGGCCCGCCACGACTGGCACATCGCGGCCGAGTTCGCCCGCCGTCTGGCAGGCCGGCTCGGGCGCGGCACGGCGCTGTTCCCCTACGAGACGCCCGAATCGGTCTGGAACGAACACCGCGAGACCACGCGCGGGCGCGACCTGGACATCACCGGCATGGACTACGCCATGCTGGAGGCCACGCCGCAGCAATGGCCGCTGCCCGCGGGTGCCACGCAGGGGCGCCCGCGCCTGTACGAGGACGGCCGCTTCGCCACCGAGGATGGCCGCGCGCGCTTTGCCGCCACGCCCTACCGCCCCGTCGCGGAGGCGCGCAGTGCGCGCTATCCGTTCTCGCTGAACACCGGCCGCCTGCGCGACCAATGGCACGGCATGAGCCGCACGGGCACGCTGGGCCGGCTGTTCGGCCACGTGCCCGAACCCGTGGTGCAGATGCACCCGCAGGACATGGCGCTCCAGCAATTGGCCGATGGCGACCTGGTCTACCTCACCTCGCAGCGCGGCAGCATCGTGGTGCCGGTGGCGGCGAGCGCCGACCTGGGGCTCTCGCAGGCCTTC
Organism: Pseudorhodoferax sp. Leaf274; assembly: GCF_001422445.1. Classification (GTDB taxonomy): domain Bacteria; phylum Pseudomonadota; class Gammaproteobacteria; order Burkholderiales; family Burkholderiaceae_C; genus Pseudorhodoferax. The sequence continues at coordinate 14,752 of NZ_LMNA01000003.1, read as the reverse complement.
ATCGCCATGCACTGGGGGCCGGAGTACCTGGGCGGGCGCAGCAGCACCGGCACGGCCCTCGCCGGCGTGAACGCGCTGACGACGCCCGTGCACTGCCCCGTCTCCAAGCAGCCCGAGCTCAAGCACACGCCGGTCAAGATCCTCAAGGCCGAATTGCCCTGGTCGCTGCTGGCCATGGCCTGGTTGCCACAAGACGAAGCCCTGCACGTGCGCGCACGGCTGCGCGCGCTGGCCGACGCCCTGCCCTTCGTGAGTTGCGTTCCGTTCGGCGACCAGGGCGCCGGGGCCGGACGCACCGGCGTGCTGCTGCGCGCCGCCGGCCACGAGCCACCGGCCGATGGCTTGCTGGCGCAGATCGAACAGCTGCTGGGCCTGTCGGGCCTGGACACGCTGCGCTATGCCGATCCGCGCCGCGGCCAGCGCCGTGCCGTGCGGCTCCAGCGCACCGGCGAGGCAGCCCATGTGGTCGGCGTGCTGCTGGCCGGCGACACGCGCGCCGAAGCCTGGATCCGCGCGCTGCTGCAGGACCAGTTGCCGGCGCAGGACTTCGGCCGCCAGTTGCTGTCGTTCCAGGCCAAGGCTCCAGTGGGCGTCAAGCCGCGCGGCAAGGTCGTCTGCAGCTGCTTCGGGGTCAGCGAATCGGCCATCTGCGACAAGCTGGCGCAATGCAGCGGCACCGGCGAAGAACGCCTGGCCGCGCTGCAGGGTGCGCTGCAATGCGGCACCAACTGCGGCTCCTGCGTGCCCGAGCTCAAGCGCATGGTGCGCGCGACGGAACCGGTCGCATGACGCTCCTGCCCGCCACCGATGGCATAAGCCGACTCACGATCCGGCATAAGCCCTGCGGGACAATCGCGCCACCCATGGGAAGCATTGCACACTACATCAAGGAAATCGGCCGCGGCGCGCGCGGTGCCAAGCCGCTCGCGCGCGAGCAGGCCGCCGACCTGTTCGGCCAGATCCTGGACGGTACGGTGACCGACCTGGAGATCGGCGCCTTCTGCCTGGCCATGCGCGTGAAGGGCGAGACCACGTCGGAGATGGCCGGCTTCCTGGACGCCACGCACGCACGGGTCGCCAGGCTGGCGGCCAGTGACCGCGCGGTCGTCGTACTGCCCAGCTACAACGGCGCCCGCAAGCTGCCGGTGCTGACGCCGCTGCTGGCCTTGCTGCTGGCGCGCGAAGGCCTGCCGGTGCTGGTGCATGGCAGCGCCACGGAATCGAGCCGCGTGCTGGCCAGCGAGGTGCTCGCGTTGCTCGATGTGCCGGCCTGGACCAGCGTGCGCAGGATCGCCTGTGGCGAAGTGGCGGTGGTCGGTACCGAATTGCTGCACCCCGGACTCAAGCGCCTGCTCGACGTGCGCCGCGTCGTCGGCCTGCGCAATGCCGGGCACAGCGTGGTCAAGCTCATGCAACCGGTCGACGGTCCGGCGGTGGTGGTCGGCAGCTACACCCATCCGGCGTTTGCCACGGTCATGACCGAGCTGTTCGAACTGCTGGGCATGACGGCCCTGCTTTCGCGCGGGCTGGAAGGCGAGGTCGTCAGCGATCCGCGCCGCACGCCGCAGCTCGACGGCTTCGTGCGCGGCCAGCCGGTGGTGCTGCAGGCCCAGCAACCCGGCACGCAGGCCCAGGTGCCCGGGCTGCCGACCTCCGTCGACGCGCCGGATACCGCCGACTACACGCGCAGCGTGCTGGCCGGCCGGCTCCCCGTCCCGCCAGCCATTGCGGCGCAAGTCGACCACATCCTCCAATTGACGTCCCACGCATGAAAACGACCACCATCCCGACGCTTGGCTCCTGCACGCTCGTCGGCGCAGGACCCGGTGATCCAGAACTCCTGACGCTCAAGGCCGTCAAGGCGATCCAGGCCGCGACGGTGCTGCTGGTCGACGACCTGGTCAACGAAGAGGTGCTGGCGTGGGCCAGGCCCGAGGCCCGCATCGTCCATGTGGGCAAGCGCGGCGGCTGCAAGAGCACGCCCCAGGCGTTCATCGAGAAGCTCATGGTCACGGCAGTGCGCGAAGGCGAGCATGTGGTGCGCCTCAAGGGCGGTGACCCTTTCATCTTCGGCCGCGGCGGCGAAGAAGTGGAGCACCTGCGCGCCGAAGGCATCGCTTGCCAGGTCGTCAACGGCATCACGGCGGGCCTGGCGGCCACGACCGCCATGGGTGTACCGCTGACGCACCGCGACCACGCGCAGGGCACCGTCCTGCTGACCGGACATGCCAAACCCGGCCAGGACGCAACCGATTGGCAGCAGGTGGGCGCCATGGCGCACACCTTGCGCCTGACGCTCGTGATCTACATGGGCGTCAGCAATGTCGAGCGCATCGCGCAGCAACTGCAGCAGGCCATGCCGGGCGCGACGCCCGTCGCCATCATCCAGAACGCGACCCGGCCGTCGCAGCGCCATGTGGTCACCACGCTGGATGCGCTTGCACGAACGATGCTGAACACGGGAATGGGCAGCCCGTCCGTGATCGTCGTCGGCGACGTGCTGCTGCAGGCCATGACGCTGCCCGCTGAACTGCCAGATTTGATCGCCCAAGAAAAACGCCGCCAGGGCTGAAGCCCCGGCGGCGTGATCATGTTCGGCCGCAGCGACGGACGGCGGTCAGTAGAACATCGCCTGCAGATGCACCCGGCATTCGTCCGCCGTCCACGTTCTCGTGCCGGTCTTGAAAGGCGTGATGCCAAGCGCGCCCTTGTACAGGCCGACCGCTGAAGCCATCGTGATGTGGTAGTCGCTGAAATTCTTGGCGTTGAGGTAGGCACACGTGGCAGCCAGCAGCAACGGAGGGTCTGAAATCGGGCTTGCCGAATAGTCTTCGCCGTTCAGGATCTGATCGAAGGTCGCCGAACCGAAGGTGCTTTCACGGCAGTTGGTACTGGCACGTTTGTGCTTGGAAACAGCCCGCCATCCGTACCCGGTGGTCTCCGTCTTGCCCTTGTAATCGAGGTCCGTGCCGAAACAGCTCTTGAAGGTCGTCGTGTCGCCCTTGCACTTCTGCTGCCAAGTGGCACAGGAATTACCGCCATTGCGGCAATCCTTGTCGGTGCCATGGCCGGACATGTTTCCGGACGCCTTGCCGGACACCGTGCAATGGTATTTGCCGGCCAGCGCGTTCTTGGCCGTCAACGATGCGATCACGGCAGGTGCCGCCACAGCGCCCTTCGCCAGGCGACGACGGGCAGAATTTTGAGGCCGGGTGGTGTTCGTCATGGATGGATCTTGCATGTATGTATTTGTATCCCAAGCAAGCCGCATGCCGAAAAAAAATTCCTTTCAAATCAGCAAGCTATTCACATCCCCCCGAATTTATAACAGGTCGATGTAAGATACATCGACACACAACTCATGCCTCACGCCTCACGTTGCGTGGTCGCCTGGTGCAGCAAATGCGGTATCAGCAGATGCATGGGCATGCGAAGCCAATGGCTGCGCACGTACAAGGCGAACTGCGCCGCAGAGGCGCCAGCAGTGCGCAAGGTGGAATGTGCCCCCGACATCGCTGCCAGGAACGTGGTCTGCATCCAGGCCCTCGTGACCGGCAACCCTTCCTGCAATCCATCGGGCAAGCGCGTATGGAACACAGTGGCCGCGCAGTGCACCGCGTAGGTCAGGGGCATCAGCAGATTCAGGACACGCGCTCGCTCGATGAGTTGCTGCGCCGAACCGCCTTGCATGTGGAAAGCACTCAACAGCAGGTGCAGGTCGCTGAGGTCGCGCAAACCGTTTTCCCACTCCCCCTCATGGAACAGGTGGCATGCGGAATGCAGGATCTGGTCGACCTCGCTGGGCACGTGGATCAGCGGCCAGCGCGTCAGCGCAACGGCCTGCGCCAGCAACAACTCCGGCCTGGTACGGATGCGTGCCGTCTCGGGCAGCAGGTTATGGTGCACATCCAGGGTCGTCCTGCGCTGCACGTGGACCATGGGCGGAAGCTCATGCATCCACCGGCGGTAGTAGCGCTCGTCGTAGGCACTGCTGGCTTCCACGAGCCAGCCGTGCACGTGCAACGCGTGCTCCACATCGGCCAACTGGGCCTTCGGCACGAGGATGTCCACGTCGTTGAAGGTTCGTCCTGCGGCGGCCGGCCCGTTGCTGGCGGCATAGGCGGCGCCCTTGAGCAACATGACGGGGGCGCCCGTTCGTTCCAGCGCCTCGGATATCTGCTGCACCTCCCATTGCACGGCATTGCGCTGGCGCGCCACGATGCAATCCTGGGCGGTGAAGTGGCGGTCTGCTCCTTCGGGCAGCCGCAGCCGGTCAGCCCTCGCCCGGGCCAGCAACCCGAGACGGCCTAGCAGTCCTGCGCTGCGCGCCTGGCTGATGGCCAGGTGCCAGTCCACCGCGGAGAAGTCGTCCATCGCCTCCGGCGTGCGCAGCGCCCGCAGCAAAGGCGCGTCCAGCCAATTCATCGCACCAGGCTTTCGAACAGCGCGATCGCATCAGGCAGTTGCGCATACCGGAAATCGAGGCATTCGCACTGGTCGACCAAGGCCGCCACCATGTCGAAACCGGTGCTGCCCAACACCTCGTAGTTGAACGCGTGCGTCGCGGTGTGCATGAAGGCATCGGCCTTCGGCCGCGGCGTCAGCGCACACGGGGCATCGGCCGACCAGCGTGGATAGATGATGAAGGCCGGCCGCGCGCGCCGTGCAACATGGAGCACGCTGTCCGTGGGCGGCTTCAAGTGGGCGACCGTGCCCTTGTGGGTATCGCGTGCGGGTTCGCCGAAGACGGCGTCCGTCGAGAAGGCGCGCACGATATCGATCGAATCATTCTTGAGGTTGACGGGCCGCGCCAAGCCCACGAGCAGGCCGTCGTCGCGGTCGATCAGCGCAATCTCGTCGGAAAGCAGGCGCCAGCCGCTCAGCGCCAATGCCGCGGTCAACGTGCTTTTTCCGGCGCCCGGGTCTCCCGGCAGGATGACCGCGCGCCCGTTGCGCTCCAGCACCGCCGCGTGGATGAGCAGGTAATGGTGCGCCTGCCCGCCGATGCACCAGTTCATGCCCCATTCAAGCAGTGCGAAGGCGTGGTCGGCCGGCAAGGGCTTGAAGGGCTGGTAGCCATCGAAGCTGAAACTGATCTGCGGGCGCCAGACGGCCCTGGGACCATGCACGCGATTGACTTCGACCACGTAGTCGGCAAAAGCCGGATCGGGCAGGGAAAAATCGGCGTAGAGGCGCCGTAACCCATGGAAGACCTCATCGGTCCGCGAGTGGATGCGGAAGCGGAAAGGGCCGGTCTCCAGGACCAGCCCCTGGTGCAGCGAGGCCCGCAGCGCCTCGTCCGACAGTGCGCCCAGCTTCACAGGCGCTCTGCGATGCCCAGACGCAGCATCTCCTGCAAGACCTGGTCGACATCGCCACGGTCCAGGTCGATGCGTTCGGAAATCTGCTCTGGCGTCGCCTGCACCGACTGCAGCAGTTCGAGCATCTCGCCCACGGGCAGGGCCAGGCGGTGCGTGCTGCCCGACGCGCCGTGGTAAACCACGGATTCATCGCCCCAATGACGCATGCGCAGCCGTGCATCGGGATGCACCCGCCACAAGCCTTGCATGTCCGCTGATCCGTCGTTCTGTGCCACGCCGGATAGCATAACCGCCTGACCCATGAACCCATTCGACGTCGTCATCATCGGCGCTGGCGCCGCCGGCCTGTTCTGCGCGGGCATCGCCGGCCAACGCGGCCTGCGCGTCCTCCTGCTGGACCACAGCGCCAAAGTCGCGGAGAAGATCCGCATCTCCGGTGGCGGCCGCGCCAACTTCACGAACCTGGATGTCGGTCCGCGCAACTTCCTGTCCGAGAACCCCAATTTCTGCCGAGGTGCGCTGGCGCGCTTCACGCCCAAGCAGTTCATCGCGCTGCTGCAGCGCGATGGCATCGGCTTTCACGAAAAGCACCGGGGCCAACTGTTCTGCGACCGCTCAGCCGAGGACCTGATCGAACTGCTGCTGCGCGAATGCGCCGCCGGCGGCGTGACGCGCTGGCAGCCCTGCGCCGTGCACGAAGTGCGCGCGCTGACCGAAGGATCCGCCCGTTACGCCTTGGCGACCGATCGTGGCGAGGTGCTGGCCCATTCCGTGGTGATCGCGACCGGCGGTTTGTCCATCCCCAAGATCGGCGCCAGCGACTACGGCTACCGCATCGCGCGGCAGTTCGGCCTGCGCCTGGTCGAACAGCGGCCGGCGCTGGTGCCGCTGACCTTCGACGAGAACGCCTGGAAGCCGTTCGCACAACTGGCGGGGCTGTCCCTGCCCGTCGACATTTCGACCGGCGAGAAGAAGGCACGCGCCAGCTTTTCCGAAGACCTGCTGTTCACCCACAGGGGCCTGAGCGGCCCGGCGGTGCTGCAGATCTCCAGCTACTGGAAACCAGGCACGCCGGTCGGTGTCGACCTCTCGCCGCAGACCACGCTGCAGCCCGCGTTGCAGGAGGCCAAGCTGACGACGCGCCGCCTTCTCGCCAACGTGCTGGGCGAGCACCTGCCGGCGCGCCTGGCCGCCGCCTGGACCGGCGCGGATGCGGCCTGGCAGCGGCCAGTCAACGAGACCGCCGACAAGGCACTCGCGGCGCTGGCCAGCAGCCTGCATGCCTGGCAACTGACCCCCACCGGCACCGAGGGCTACCGCAAGGCCGAAGTCACGGCAGGGGGCGTGGACACGCGCGAGTTGTCGTCCCAGACCATGGAGTCGCGCCAGCCCGGCCTGTACTTCATCGGTGAAGTGGTCGATGTGACGGGCTGGCTCGGTGGCTACAACTTCCAATGGGCATGGTCCAGCGCCTACAGTTGCGCGCAGGCATTGGCGGCGCGCTGAATCACGCTATAATGCCCGGCTAACTTTGGCCTACCCTCAGCGGGCCCTATGTTATTCAGTTGAGGACCCCCCGGCCACGGCTTTCGATCTTGCCAGGCCAAATTCAGCCAACGAGATACATGACCACCATTCGCGTTAAAGAAAACGAGCCGTTCGACGTGGCACTGCGCCGCTTCAAGCGCACCATCGAAAAACTGGGCCTGCTGACCGACCTGCGCGCCCGCGAGTTCTATGAGAAGCCGACGGCCGAACGCAAGCGCAAGAAGGCGGCTGCCGTGAAGCGCCATTACAAGCGCGTGCGCAGCATGCAGCTGCCCAAGAAGCTGTACTGATCCAGCACCCGACCGGCCACACCGGTTGAAGGCCCGCCCTGGTCCGTCCAGCGCGGGCTTTTTTCATTCACAGGACTGCACCATGGACACCACCGCCCCCCTCAAGGACCGCATCACCCAGGACATGAAGGACGCCATGCGGGCCAAGGACGCCGAGCGCCTGGCCACCATCCGCCTGCTGCTGGCCGCCATCAAGCAGAAGGAAGTGGACGAGCGCGTGACGCTGCACGACGCTGCCGTCGTCGCCATCGTCGACAAGCTGATCAAACAGCGCAAGGACTCCATCACCGCCTTCGAGCAGGCGGGCCGCCAGGATCTGGCCGACAAGGAAGCTGCCGAGCAGCGTGTGCTGCAGGCCTACCTGCCCGAGCGCATGGACGCCGAGGCCGTGCTGGCCGCCGTGCGCGCGCTGGTGGCCCGGCTGGACGCCAAGGGTCCGGCCGACATGGGCCGCGTGATGGCCGCAGCGAAGGCTGAACTGGCTGGCAAGGCCGAGATGGCCCAGGTGTCGGCCGCAGTCAAACAGGCCCTGGCCGGTTGAGGGATCCAAGGGTTCAAAGGTTTACAGGTCTTTGCAGAACAGCAGGCGAACCAAAACGCGCCCTCGCGCGTTCTAAGCTGGAAAGGAGGCCCCCATGGCCGCACGGATCTGGAGAACTTGGGCCACCGTCGCCGCGCTGGTGCTGGCCGCCGCCGTCAGCGCGCCTGCCATCGCCCAACAGGAACCACCGGGCCGCGCCGCGCGGCTTTCGCAGCCCGACGGCGGCGTTCAATGGTCCGGCCCGGACGGCAATTGGCAGGCCGGCGATCCCAACTGGCCATTCACGGCCGGCGACAGCATCCGCGTGGCCGCCGGCAGCCGGGCCGAACTGCACGCGGGCGCCCATGCCCTGCGCCTGCAGGGCCCGGCCGAACTGTCCATCGACGCGCTCGACGACAACGATCTGCGCCTGACGCTGCGGCAGGGCAGCCTCAACCTGCGTGCGCGCGACATGGCGCCCGACGAGCGCATCGAAGTCAACACGCAGAACCTGGCCATGCTGGTGGACCGCTCCGGCGAATTCCGTGTCGATTCAGAGCCAGGCAGCACCCGCGTGCTGGCCCGCTCCGGCACCGCCACGCTGTACGGAGAGAACGGGGAATCCGCCACGCTGGCCCCTGCGCAGCAGGCCCGTTATGTCGGCCGCGACCTCAGCGCTGCTGCGGTACAAGGCGCCGGCCCGCGCGACGCGCTGGACCAATGGGCGGCGGACCGCAACCTGGCCGAAGACCGCTCGCCCAGCGCACAGTACCTGTCGCGCGAAGTCCTGGGCTACCAGGAACTGGACACCCATGGCGAATGGGCCAGCACCGTGGAGTACGGCACCGTGTGGTATCCGCGCACCACGATCGCCAATTGGGAGCCCTACCGCCATGGCCAGTGGCGCTGGGTCGATCCCTGGGGCTGGACCTGGTTCGACGACGCGCGCTGGGGCTTCGCGCCTTTCCACTATGGCCGCTGGGTACAGATCGGCCCGCGCTGGGCCTGGGTACCCGGGCCACGCGGCCCGCGCCAGTTCTATGCGCCCGCGCTGGTCGGGTTTGCTGGCACGCCGGCGCCGCGGCCACCGGGCTTCGAACGGCACCGCACGCCCGGCACCGACTGGTTTCCGCTGGCGCCAGGCCAGCCCTGGCGCCCCGGCTTCGGCGCGGGCCCGCGCGACCCCGGCCGCGGCAACTTTGGCCTCCCACCGCCGGCTCCCTTGCGCAGCACCCAGCGCGAGCGCCCACCGGGACCGTCCATGGCCATGCCGGCACCCGGCTTTCAGCCGGGCCGGGCCGAACAGGAACGCCGCGATCGCTGGCAGCGCGACCAGGAATGGCAACAGCAGCAGCGGCGCCAGCGGCAGGAGGACCAGGGCCGCAACGAGCTGCACCAGCGCCACGAGCAGATCAGGCAGGAGCAGTTGCAGCGCCAGGACCAGATGCAACAGCAGCAGCGCGCGTTGCAGGAGCAGCAGATGCGCCAGATGCAGCAGTTGCGCCAACAGCAGGATCAGCAGCAGCGGCAATTGCAGGAGCCGCAGCGCCAGCAGGAACGCTTCATGCGCGACCAGCGCGAACAACGCGGCCAGATGGAGCGGCGGGAACAGCGCGAGCAGCGCCAGGACCGGCCTCCACCGCCGCGCGCCGCTCCACCGCAGGAGTTGCGGCAACCACCCGGCGACCGCGGCGAGCGCGGCGGCCGCCCCGGCAATCGCGATTAGCTGCCGGCGACCTTCATGCGCTCGACCAGCACCGAGCCGACCGTCTTGGCGCCGTAGTTGTAGGCATCTGCGCCCACGGCGGCGATGCCTTGGAACATGTCCTTGAGATTGCCGGCGATGGTGATTTCCTCGACCGGGTGGACGATCTGGCCGTTCTCCACCCAGAAGCCGCTGGCGCCGCGCGAGTAGTCGCCGGTCACGTAGTTCACGCCGTGGCCCATGAGCTCGGTCACGAACAGCCCACGGCCCAGCTTGCGCAGCATCGCATCGAGGTCATCGCCGGCCTCGGTCAGGCGCGACTGCAGCACCAGGTTGTGCGAGCCGCCTGCATTGCCGGTCGTGCGCATGCCCAGCTTGCGCGCCGAATAGGTCGACAGGAAGTACCCTTGCACGCGACCCGCGTCCACGACCTTGCGCGCCGCAACACGCACGCCCTCCTCGTCGAACGGCGAGCTGCCCTTGCCGCGCGCGACAAACGGGTCTTCCAGCAGGTCGATGTGCTCTGGGAACACGGCCTTGCCCAGGGCATCGACCAGGAAACTGCTGCGCCGGTACAGCGCGCCACCGCTGATCGCCTGCACGAAGCCACCGACCAGCCCGGCCGCCAGCGGTGATTCGAACAGCACCGGGCACTCCACCGTCTTGATCTTGCGCGCCTTCAGGCGCGACAGCGCGCGCTCGGCGGCATAGCGGCCCACGGCCTCGGGCGAGGCCAGTTCCTCGGCCTTGCGCATCGAGCTGTACCAGGCGTCGCGCTGCATCTGCGCGCCGCGCCCGGCGATCGGCGCCACCGAGATCGAATGGCGCGAGCTGGCGTAGCCGCCACGGAAACCCGAGCTGTGGCCCGTGAAGAAATGCGACTGCTGGGCCGAGACGCCCGCGCCCTCGCTGTTGGTGATGCGCTTGTCGGTGGCGAAGGCCGCCGCCTCGCAGCGCAGTGCCAGCGTGGCCGCGCCTTCGGAATCGATGTCCCAGGGATGGAAGAGGTCCAGGTCGGGCTGCTCGGTCGCCACGTCCTGCGCATCGGGCAGGCCGGATGCAGGGTCCTCGGCGGTGAAGCGGGCGATGTCGAACGCAGCCTGCACGGTCTGGCGGATCGCCGCGGGCGAGAAGTCCGAAGTGCTGGCATTGCCGCGGCGCTTGCCGGCGTAGACCGTCACGCCCAGCGATTTGTCGCGGTTGCGCTCCACGTTCTCGAGTTCGCCCTTGCGCACCGAGACCGACAGGCCGCAGCCCTCGGACGCCTCGGCCCCGGCGTCGGTGGCGCCGATCTTCCTGGCATGGGCCAGGGCCTGCTCCACGAGTTCCTGGAAGAACGGTCGGCTGTAGCTGAAGCCGGCCTCGGCTGCTTGGGAAGATGCATTCATGTTGCCGGCTATGATACCGGCCGCACCGGCTTGGCCCGGCCGCCCGGGCATTGTCCAAGCCCTCACCCTTCCCCACCGTTTTCCCGATGTCGCGCAAACCCAAAAAAGGCTATTTCGTGCGGGGCCAGTTCGTCGCCGAAGGCAGCGAACTGGACCTGGAGCTCAAGGCCGAGCTCAAGGGCACGGACGGCGCCAGCCGCACCGACATGAAGCGCGAGAGCGACGCGCTGCAAGACCTGGGCGAGGAACTGCTGGATCTGCGGGCCGACCGTCTCGAGCGCCTGGCCCTGCCCGAGAAACTGGTGGATGCGCTGGCGGAGCTGCGCCGCATCACCAACTTCGAAGGCCGTCGCCGTCAGGCGCAGTTCGTCGGCAAGCTCATGCGCAAGCTGGACGAAGACACCGTGGACCAGGCCCGCGCGGCGCTGGCGGAACAGCGCCGCGGCCCGGCGCGCGAGGCCGCCCTGCTGCACCACACCGAGCAGTGGCGCACGCTGCTGCTGGAAGGCGACGAGGCCCTGGCGCGCTGGATGACGCAGTACCCCGCGACCGATGCGCAACAGCTGCGTGCCCTGGTGCGCCAGGCGCGCAAGGACGCGGTGCCGGAAAAGCCCGGCCTCGCCCCGCGCCATGGGCGCGCCTACCGCGAGATCTTCCAGCTGCTGCGCGAACAGCTGAACCAGCCCGACGACACGGCACCAGAGGGCGAAGACGATGGCGCATGAAGCCGCGCGCATCGGCCTGGTTTCCATCAGCGACCGCGCCTCGGCCGGCATCTACGAAGACAAGGGCCTGCCCGCACTGCGCGATTGGCTGGGCCGGGCGCTGCGCAACCCGCTCACGTTCGACGAACGCCTGATTCCCGACGAGCAGGCCGGCATCAGCGCCACGCTCATCGCGCTGGTCGATGCCGGCTGCAACCTCGTGCTGACCACGGGCGGCACCGGCCCTGCCCCGCGCGATGTGACGCCCGAGGCCACGCTCGCCGTGGCCGACAAGGAACTGCCGGGCTTCGGCGAGCAGATGCGCCAGATCAGCCTGCGCTTCGTGCCCACGGCGATCCTGTCGCGCCAGGTGGCGGTCGTGCGCGGCAGCTGCCTCATCGTCAACCTGCCGGGCCAACCCAAGGCGATCCAGGAAACGCTGGAAGGCCTCAAGGACGCACAGGGCGCCCAGCTGGTGCCCGGCATCTTCGCAGCCGTGCCTTACTGCATCGACCTGATCGGCGGGCCTTACCTGGAAACCGACGACGCCGTCTGCGCGGCATTCCGGCCCAAGTCGGCCCGGCGCCCCACGGCCGCCTGAGCGGGCCCGCAAGCGGCCTGCGAGCGGCCTATTTGCCGACCAGCTGCGCGAGCTTCTCGGCCTCGAAGCACTCGTCGCGCGCCGCGTCCTGCGGCACGCAATCGCCCTGCCCATCGGCCGGGCTGCGCTGGCGCGACAGTTGCTCGATGGCCTGCCACAGCAGCGCGATCTGGCGGTCCTGCGCGGCCGTGCTGTCGATCAGGCCGCGCATGGCCTGGCTCAGCGGATCGTCCTCGGGCGTGACGCCATAGGCCGAGAAGCGCGGCGTGGACATCGCGGCATCGCCCGCGTTCTCGCCCTTGGGCATGATGATGCGCGCGGGGATGCCCACGGCCGTGGCACCGGCCGGCACCGGCTTGATGACCACCGCGTTCGAGCCGATCTTGGCACCGTCGCCCACCGTGAAACCGCCCAGCACCTTGGCACCGGCACTGACCACCACATCGCGCCCCAGCGTCGGATGGCGCTTGGTGCCTTTGTAGAGCGACGTGCCACCCAGCGTCACGCCCTGGTAGATCGTGCAGCCGTCACCGATCTCGGCCGTCTCGCCGACCACCACGCCCATGGCATGGTCGAAGAACACGCGCTCGCCGACCTTGGCGCCCGGATGGATCTCGATGCCCGTGAGCCAGCGCGACAGCTGCGATGTGGCCCGCCCCAACCACTTGAAGCCATGGTTCCAGAACCAATGGGCGCGCCGGTGCAGGATCAGCGCATGGATGCCCGGGTAACACGTGAGCACTTCCCAGCCACTGCGCGCGGCGGGATCGCGCTCGAGGATGCAACGGATGTCGGTGCGCAGGCGGGCGAACAGCATCGGGCGAGTCTAGCGATTTGCCCGTTCCGCTGTTTTGAGCATGGCCTTGGCGATGCCGCGCAGGATGTGGATCTCCTCCTGGCTGGGCTGCGCGCGGTTGAACAGTTGGTTCAGCCGCGGCATGAGCTTCTTCGGTGCCTCGGGATCGAGGTAGTCGAGTGCGACCAGCGCCTCGCGCCAATGCTCCAGCATGCCGTTCAGGTGGCGCGCATCGGCGCTCTGGTGCGGGGCCGTGGCCGACTCCACCGCATATCCGCCCAGCGCCTGGCGCCATTCGTAGGCCACGACCTGGATCGCCGCGCCCAGGTTCAGCGAGCCGAAGGACGGATTGGTCGGGATGCTCATGGCCACATGGCAGCGGTAGACATCCTCGTTGGCCATGCCGAAGCGTTCGGAGCCGAACAGGAAGGCCACGCCGCCGGGCCGCGCGGCGCCGGGGGCCAGCAGCGCCTCGAAGTGGGGCCGCGGCGCGCGCGTGGGCGGGCCGAAGTCGCGCGGCGTCATGGCGGTGGCACACAGGTGGTCCATGCCGTCCAACGCCTCGTCCAGCGTCTCGACGATGCGCGCCTTCTCCAGCACGTCCAGCGCGCCGCTCGCGCGCTGGATGGTTTCCTGGCGGCGCAGCACGTTGGGCCAGCGGGGCGCGACCAGCACCAGGTCGTCGAAACCCATGACCTTCATGGCGCGCGCGGCGGCGCCCACGTTGCCGGCATGGCTGGTGCGGATCAGGACAAAACGGGTGCGCATGGCGGGAATGGCTCGGGCATCGGTAAAATCCCGCGATTCTCGCCGGCCTGATCGCAGGCCGGCCCGCTTGGCTCCTCTTCACAAACCATGTCGTTCAACCAGCACCCCATGCTCAATGTGGCCGTCAAGGCCGCTCGCGCCGCCGGCGCCATCATCAACCGCGCCGCGCTGGACGTCGAGGCCGTGCGCGTCTCGCAAAAGCAGGTGAACGACTTCGTGACCGAGGTCGACCAGGCCAGCGAGGCCGTCATCATCCAGACGCTGCTGGAGGCCTACCCCGGCCACGGCATCCTGGCCGAGGAATCGGGCTCCGAGCACGGCGCCAAGGATTCCGAGTTCGTCTGGATCATCGATCCGCTGGACGGCACCACCAACTTCATCCACGGCTTCCCGTTCTACTGCGTGAGCATCGCGTTGGCCGTCAAGGGCCGCATCGAGCAGGCGGTGGTCTACGACCCCACGCGCAACGACCTGTTCACGGCCACGCGTGGCCGCGGCGCCTACCTGAACGACCGCCGCATCCGCGTCTCGCGCCGCGTGCGCCTGGGCGAGTGCCTGGTCTCCACGGGCTTCCCGTTCCGCCCGGGCGACAACTTCAAGGAATACATGTCGATGATGGGCGACGTGATGCAGCGCACGGCCGGTATCCGGCGTCCCGGGGCCGCGGCGCTGGACCTCGCCTATGTGGCGGCCGGCTACACCGATGGGTTCTTCGAGAAGGGCCTGTCGCCCTGGGATGCCGCAGCGGGCTCGCTGCTCGTGACCGAAGCGGGCGGCCTGATCGGCAACCTGTCGGGCGAGGCCGACTTCCTGGACCAGAAGGAATGCCTGGCCGCCAACCCGAAGATCTACGGCCTGCTCGTGGGCCTGGTCGGCAAGTACAGCAAGTTCGCCAGCGCCGGCGAAAAGGCCGGCGTGCGCCAAAAGCTGTCGCTGCCGGACGGCGCTGCGTCCGAAGCCCCGGATGCCACGGCCGACGGCGGCGCCGCACCGGGCGACAGCGGCGAGTGAGTCACTCCTCGTCGCGGTGGGTTTCCGCGATGGTACGGAAGTCCTCGGCCACGGCCAGGAAGGCATCGACCACGTCCGGGTCGAAGTGCTTGCCGCGCCC
>NZ_LMNA01000002.1 GCF_001422445.1 Pseudorhodoferax sp. Leaf274 | reverse complement strand
GCGGCCTCGCGGCGTTAATGAGGCATTCTTATGGCTGTTCATCCGAGGTTGTTCTGGGTTGATGGTTTGGCGTGAGAACCTCCATCTTCCCCGACTACTTCGGGTGAACAACCTCTTGGGAAACGACAGCTAGCGCGTCCGGCCGCCCCGGTACATCCCCGTCGTCGCGCGTTGGAGCGGCGTGGCCTGCGCCAGCCGCGCCATGGCCTGGCCCACGTGGGCGTGCGTGATGGCGATGCCCAGCGCGTCGGCGGCGTCCTTGCCGGGCACGCCGGGCAGCTGCAGCAGGCGCTTGACCATCTCCTGCACCTGGTTCTTGTCGGCCCGGCCGCTGCCGACCACGGCCTTCTTCATCTGCAGCGCGGTGTACTCGGCCACCGGCAGGTCGCGGGCCACCAGCGCCGTGACGCAGGCGCCGCGCGCCTGGCCCAGCAGCAGCGTGGATTGCGGGTTGACGTTGACGAAGACGATCTCCACGGCCGCCGTCTGCGGTGCGTAGCGTGCGTGGATCTCGCCGATGCCGTCGAACAGCACCTTGAGCCGCGCGGGCAGGTCGCCCAAGGCGGCGCTGGCCGTGGTGCGGATGGTGCCGCTGGCCACGTAGTGCAGGTGCGGGCCGTCGGCGTCGATCACGCCGAAGCCGGTGCACTGCAGGCCGGGGTCGATGCCCAGGATCCTCACGCCGACCCACCTTCGCCTGCGGATGCGGCTGCGGTGCGGGCCTCGTCGGGCGTCCGGGCGAGGCTCATGCCCCGAAGTACCAGCGTGCGGAATGGAAGAACACCGGCGCCGCGAAGCACAGCGCATCGACGCGGTCGAGCAGGCCGTTGGCCCCGGTCACCGAGCGGCCCTGCGGTCCCCAGTTCGTCACGCCGCGGTCGCGCTTGAGCGCCTTCATGACCAGGTGGCCCATGCTGCCCGCCACGCAGGCGATGGCGCCCATGGCCAGCGTTTCCAGGGGCCGGAACGGTGTGATGGGGTACAGCAGCACGCCCAGGCTGCTGGCGGCCACGACGGCGACGGCCCAGGTGGTCCAGTTGAAGCTGCGGCTCACGTTGGGCGCGGCCGGCGGGCGCGGAAAGTGCCGCGCCGCCAGGTGCTGGACCAGCATGCAGGCCTGCACCACGAACACCAGGAAGAACACGAGGAAGGCACCGCGCCCCTCGTAATGGCGCAGGTTCAGCAGCAGCAGGGCCGGCACGTGGCTCATGCCGTAGACGCAGACCATGATGCCCCACTGCAGCTTGGCGTTGCGCTCCAGGAAGCGTTGCGGGTCGTCGGCCAGCGCACTGACCACGGGGATGGCCAGGAACACGTAGACCGGGATGAACACGGTGAACAGGTCGAAGTGCTTGCTGCCCGCGAGCCAGAACTGCACGGGCAGCACGGCGAAGAAGGCCAGCACCAGGCTGCGGTGGTCGCCGCGCCGCGTGGGCGACAACGTGATGAACTCGCGCAGCGCAAAGAACGCCACCAGCGCGAACAGCACGGTGGCCGCCGTCTCGCCCAGCACCCATCCGATCCAGAAGATGCTGACCATGAACCAGCTGGTCTTGAGCAGCGCCCACCAGTCGGCATGCGCGGCCCGGCGGGCCTCGTCGGGCTCGTGGCGGCTGCGCACCGACAGCGTGACCAGCGAACCGGTGACGAGGATCAGCAGGCCGAACACGAGCACGAACAGCGCACCGACCTGCTCGGAGGCGCCGAGGCCGCGCAGCCACGCGCTCACTGGTGCACCCTTCGGCCTGCGGCCTGTCCCGCCAAGCGGGAGCGAGCTTGCTTGGGTCGGCCCGGCGCGGCGCATGTGGCCCCCACACTCCCCGCTACGCGAGGTTCGCTGCCCCCCGCGGGGGAGCGAGCTTGCTTGGGGCGGCCCGGCGCGGCGCTCATATCTCCCTCAGCGCGACCACGGCGTCGCGCGCACGGGCCAGGAAGTCCTGGCGGGATTCATCGGGCTGCAGCTGCATTGGCGCTCCAAAGGTCACCGAGCACAGGATGGGCACGGGCACGACCTCGCCCTTGGGCATCACGCGCTGCACGTTGTGGATCCAGGCCGGCACCAGCACCACCTGGGGAAAGCGCTGCGCCAGGTTGTACAGCCCGGCCTTGAAGGCCTGCGGCTCCTCGGCGTGGCCGCGCGTGCCTTCGGGGAACAGGATGATGGAGTCGCCCGCGTCCAGGGCCTGTACCAGCGGCGCCAGCGGGTCCTGGCCCTCGGTGCGCTCGCGGTCCACGTAGACGGCGTTGAACACGGCGGTGGTGATCCACTGGCGCAGCGGGGTCTTGGTCCAGTAGTCCTTGGCCGCGATCGGCCGGGTGATGCCGCGCAACTCGGCCGGCAGCGCGGCCCAGATCATGACCAGGTCGGCATGGCTCTGGTGGTTGGCGAAATAGATGCGCTGCTCGGCCATGGGCGGGCAGCCCCACCAGCGCGCCTGGGCCCCGGTGAGCAGGCGCACCAGGCCCAGCAGCAGCCAGCCGACGATCCTGGCGCGTGTCATGGCAGCACGACGTCGGACATGCGTGCCACGATGGTCCGTGCGCGGCTGGCCAGATAGCCCGAATTGGGCAGCTTCTCGTAGTGGCGCGGGCGCGGCAGCATCACGGCCAGCCGGGCGGCCTCGTAGGCCGTCAGCTGGGCTGCGCTCTTCCTGTAGTAGTGGCGCGCAGCGGCCTCCGCGCCGAACACGCCTTCGCCCCATTCCACGCTGTTGAGGTAGATCTCCAGGATGCGGCGCTTGTCCAGCAGCGCCTCCAGCATCAGCGTGAGCACGAACTCCTGGCCCTTGCGCAGCAGCGTGCGTTCGCCCGAGAGGAACAGGTTCTTGGCCAGTTGCTGCGTGATGGTCGAGCCGCCGACGATCTTGGCCGGCCTGGCGTTGGGCCGGGTGGTGGCGCGTGCGGCCGCCTGCTCGTTCTTCTCCCAGGCCTTCTCCATGGCCTGCCAGTCCACGCCATCGTGGTCGGGGAAGCCGGAGTCCTCCGATGCGATGACGGCACGCTTGAGGTTGTCCGAGATCTGCGGTGCATCGACCCACTGCTGGCGCCAGTGGAAGCTGCCGCCCGAGGTGGCCAGGCGCCAGGCCTCGGAGCGCTGGAATGCGGTGGACTGCGGCGCCAGCACCGCCATCAGCGCGATGCGCCCGACGAAGAAGAGCTGCAGCGCGAGCGCCGCGACGGCGAACAGCAGCAGCCAGCGGCCGATCCGGCGCATGCGGTCAGGCGTCCACGATGGCGCGCAGTTCCGCCAGCACCTGCGCCGAAGGCGGCCGCACGCCGCGCCACAGCGCGAAGGACTCGGCTGCCTGCTCGACCAGCATGCCCAGGCCGTCGCGCGCGCGTGCGCCATGGGCATGCGCCCAGGCCAGGAAGGGCGCGGCCGCAGGGCCATACATCATGTCCACGGCCAGTGCACCGTCGGCCAGCACGCTGGCTGCCACGGGCACGCCGGCACCGGCCAGGCTGCTGGCGCTGGCGTTCACGACGATGTCGAAGCGGCCGGGCACCTCGTCGAGCCCGCAGGCCGACAGCACGCAGCCGCGCGGCGCGGCCAGTTCGGCATGGCGCTCCACGAGTGCCTGGGCCTTGGCGTGCGTGCGGTTGGCGACCACGATGCGCCGCGCACCGGCCTCGACCAAGGGCCCCAGCACGCCGGCCGACGCGCCGCCTGCGCCGATCAGCAGCAGGTCGCGGCCGGCGATCGCCTGGCCCGCGTGCTGCGTGATGTCCTGCACCAGGCCGGCGCCGTCGGTGTTGTCGCCGTAGATGCCTTCGGGCGAGAACCTGAGCGTGTTGCAGGCCTGGGCCAGCCGGGCGCGGCCGGAGTGCGCGGTGGCCAGCGCGGAGGCCTCGAGCTTGAACGGCACGGTCACGTTGCAGCCCAGGCCGCCGCGGGCGCGAAAGGCCTGCACTGCGGCCGTGAAGCCGTCCAGTTCCACATGCAGCCGGTCGTAGGCCATGGCCTGGCCCGTCAGTTCGGCAAAGCGGGCATGGATCCAGGGCGAGCGGCTGTGGGCCACCGGGTTGCCCATCACGCAGTAATCAAAGCTCATGGTGGCGTGCTGACGTTGGTTTGCAGCGTGGCGTCGCGCGCGAAGCGAAAGCGCGACACCACGAGGATCTGGTCGGCCTGCATGCGCATGGCCGGCGTGAAGCCACCGTAGGGGCCGGCGGCGCGGGCGATGGCCTGGGCGCGCTGGTCCAGCAAGCGGTTGCCCGAGCTTTCGGCGACCTCGGTGGACAGCACCTGCCCGGTGTGGTCCACGGTGATGATCATGACGAGTTCGCCATACAGCTTCCTGCCGTTGTGTTCGGGAAAGTTCTGCGTGCCGCGTTCCTCGACCTTGCGGCGCAGCGCATCGTAGTAGACGGCGTAGACCTCCTCGCGCGTGGACGGGCTGACCACGCGGCGCTTGGGGCGCGCGTTCTCGATCTCGATGCGGCGCTCGATCTCGGCCAGGTGCTGCAGCAGCTGGCGCCGCCGCTCGTCCTGTTCGCGCGCTTCCGCCGATTCGCTGATGTTGCGCGGGTCGGGTGGCGGCAGCGCGGCCAGCATGCGCGTGACCTGGGCCAGCAGCAGGGTCTGCTGCTGGTGCATGGCCTCGACCTGGCGCTGTGCCTGCTCGATGGCGTCGCCGATGTCGGCGCGCGGCGAGGGCGGCAGCGGCGAGGTGGCGCGTCCGGCCGCGGCGTCGCCGCCGCCGGCCAGCGAGGCCTGCGCGATGGCCTGGGCCTTGTCGGGGCGCTCGTCGGACTTGGCGTTGACGAGGATCACCTCCAGCGGCGTGTCCTGGAACAGCCGGTCGAAGGCGGCCGGATCGGCGAAGCGCACGGCCAGCAGCGCGGCGTGCGCGGCGACCGAGAACAGCAGCGCCGCCTGCAGCGTGCTGAGTCGGCGCAGCCAGCCCGGCGGCCTCATGGCGTGGGTGCGTCCTCGGCCGGCACGGCGGACGCTTCCATGTCCACCGCGATGGCGATCGGCCCGGCCGCGGCTTCCTCCTCTTCCGCCTCCTCGTCGGCGGCCGTGGCCGGCGCGTCCAGCGCGTCCAGCCGCTCGACCACGGTGCCGGCCACGTCCAGCGTGATGAGGTCGATCTCGCCCAGCTTCACGCGGACATGGGCGTTGCGCGGCAGGCCCTGTGCGCCCATCACGCCCAGCACCAGCGGCAGGTTGTCGGCGCGGACCAAGCCGTCCTTGATGACCACGCCATCGATCTCGGCGATGCCGTTCTGCTGCAGGTACATCAGCGTCCAGAAGCGCTCCATGCCGCCCTGGAAGCCGTTGTAGGCGCTGTAGGCGGCGTCGAAGCTGGAGATGACCGAGAACAGGTCGGCGTCCTTGGGCTTGAACGGCGCGGCCAGCGCGGCGGTCTTGCCGTGGCGCGCGCAGGCGATGATCTGCCACTGGTTCACGAGGTCGGTGTAGCGGCGCAGCGGCGAGGTGCTCCAGGCATAGGCCGGCACGCCGATGCCGGCATGCGGCAGCGCCTTGGTGCCCATGCGCACCTTGACGCCCGGCGCCAGGCTGGCCTGGCTGCGGTAGATGCCGGGCACGCCGCAGGCGGCCAGCCACTGGCCCCAGCTGCTGTTGGCCAGGATCATGGCCTCGGCCACGATCAGGTCGAGCGGGGCGCCGCGCCGGCGCACGCTGATCTCCACGCGCTCGCGGCCGGCGGGCTCGTCGCCCAGCGGGGCCTCTGGGCTCTCGACCAGGCGGAAGTTGTAGTCCGGGCGGTTGAAGGTCTCGGGCTTGCCGCGCACCACCTCGCGCTGGGCCTTGAGGTGGCGTGCCAGGCGGTACAGGAAGGCCAGTTCGGCGGCCTGCACGCCGGCAGGCAGGTCGGGCAGTGCCGGGGGCGCCTCCTGGGCGAGCCACTCCTCGGTGATCAGCGCATCGAGCTGGTCGTGCCGCAGGTTGGCGGCCACCGGCACGCGTTCGAGCCGCGTCTCGGTGCCGCGCAGCTCCAGCGTCTGGGCGTCGAAGCGGGCATACAGCGAGACGGCAGGGCAGTCGCGCCCTTCCTGCAGCGTGTAGGCCTGCACCACCTCGTCGGGCAGCATGGTCAGCTTGTGGCCGGGCATGTAGACCGTGGACAGGCGCGCGCGCGCCACCTGGTCGATGGCCGAGCCGGGTGCGATCGCCAGGCCGGGCGCGGCGATGTGCACGCCGACCGTGACCTCGCCGGTGCCCAGGCCCTGCACGGACAGCGCATCGTCGATCTCGGTGGTCATCGAGTCGTCGATCGAGTAGGCGCGCACCGGTGCCACTGGCAGGTCGTCGGCGATGGCCGGGGCCTGCAGCGCCGCGAAGCCCGTGCCCTTGGGGAACTGGTCGAACAGGAAGCGCCGCCAGTGGAACTGGTAGGGCGAATCGATGGCGCCGGCCCGCTGCAGCAGGTCCAGCGGCGCGGTCTGCGTGGCGCGGGAGGCCTCGACCACGGCCTTGTACTCGGGGCCGTTCTTGTCGGGCTTAAACAGGATGCGGTAGAGCTGGTCGCGGATCGGCGCGGGGCAACGGCCCTCGGCCAGTTCCTGGGCCCAGTCGTCGATCTGCAGCTGCAGCAGCCGCTTCTTCTCGATGCCGGCCAGCGCCTGCTGCACCTGTTCGGCCGGCGCCTTGCGAAAACGCCCCTTGCCGGCGCGGCGGAAGTAGTGCGGCGCCTCGAACAGGCGCAGCAGCGTGCCGACCTGCTGGGCCAGCGGGGCGTTGTCGCTGAAGTAGACCTTCGCCAGATCGGCGAACCCGAATTCGTCGTCGCTGGCGAACTCCCAGGCCAGCTCCAGCTCGATGGACTCGGCCTGCGCACGGGCCTCGGCCAGCAACACCTGCGGCGTGGGTTTCTCGAACTTGAGCAGCAGGTTGGCGGCCTTGACCTTGACCCGCTTGCCGCTGTCCAGCTCCACCTGGGCCGAGGCGTCGGCCTCGGACAGCACCCGGCCGGTCATGAACTTGCCGGCTTCTTCGAACAATGCGTACATGGGCGGTATTGTCCCCGAGCCGGATGACCGCCTACGCGGCCAGCAGGAATTCGAAGACTTCGTCCATGTGGTCGGGGAATTCGCCGATGGCGTGGTCGCTGCCTTCGAGCAGCCGGAGCCGGGCCTGCGGGTAGCGCGCGCACATCTCGCGCCAGTCCAGCACCTCGTCGCCCTTGGCGACGATGGCGAACATGCGCGCCGTGTCCGCCGCGGCGGCCTGCTGCTCCAGCACCCGCAACTCGGCCACATGCCCGGCCGTGAAGACGAAGCGCTGCGCCGGGTCGTGCCAGCCGCCGTGCTCGCCGATGTGGCGCGACAGATCGCGCGCCGGGTGCACGGCCGGGTTCAGCAGCACCGCGCGGCAGCCGGTCTGCGCGGCCACGCAGGTGGCGTAGAACCCGCCGAGGGACGAGCCGACCACGGCCATGCGCTCGCGCGGCCAGTCGGCAATACCGGCCAGCAGGCCGTCCATGGCCTCGCGCGGCGAAGGCGGCAACTGGGGGCACCACCAGGCCAGTTCCGGGTGTCGGGCCCGTACACGCTCGGCCATCAGCCGCGCCTTGGTCGATTGCGGCGAGGAGCGAAAGCCGTGCAGGTAGAGCAGATGGCTGAGGGGGCGGTGGGGCATGGTGTGGGCAGGTGTTTCCGGATGGCCCGCAAGGCGGGGCAGGGCGACAGGGTCCGCAACCGGCCAGCGCGGGTGCAGGCCCTCGCGAACCTCATGGCGATGCGTCAGACGGTGCGGCCGCCGTCGACGGGGAACTCGACGCCGGTGATGAATTCGGCGTCATCGCTTCCCAGGTAGACCGCGGCGCGCGCGATGTCGCGCGGCTCGGACAGGCGGCCGAGCGGAATGGTGGCGATGAAGCGGGCGCGGTTCTCCGGCGTGTCGGGCATGCCCATGAAGGACTCCAGCAGCCCGGTGGCGCCCATCACCGGGCAGATCACGTTCACGCGGATGCGGTCGGGCGCCAGCTCGACGGCCAGCGACTTGCTCATGAGGTTCACCGCGCCCTTGGAGCTGTTGTACCAGGTGAGGCCGGGCCGGGGCCGGATGCCGGCCGTCGAGCCCACGTTGAGGATCACGCCGCCGCCCTGGGCGCGCATGGCCGGCACCACGGCGCGCACCATGTGGAAGATGCTCTTCACATTGATCGCGTAGACCTTGTCGAACTCGTCTTCGCCCACGTCCAGCAGCGGCTGGTTGCGGTGCGTCCAGCCGGCGTTGTTGACGGCGATGTCGACGCGGCCGAAGGCCTTGCACGCGGCGGCGATGGCCGCATCGACGTCGGCGCGCTGCGTCACGTCGCAGCGCACGGCGATGGCGGCTGCACCCAGCGGCGCGGCCACGGCGCGCGCACCGTCCTCGTTGATGTCGGCCAGTGCCACGCGGGCACCTTCGGCCACGTAGTGGCGCGCAATTTCTGCGCCGAAGCCGCTGGCGGCTCCGGTCACGATGGCGGTCTTGCCTTGCAGTCGCATGTTGAAAGTCTCCTGGTCAATCCGTGAGGCGCCACGCTCCAGCGTGGGCGTGACATTCTGGATGTCATTGGGCAAACTGCGGTTGGATGCGGCCATCCACCCACAGCGTTCCGGCCGCTGCAGCCGTGGTCGCAGGGCGCAGTGCCGGGCTGTTTCGATGGCTTCAGGCGCCTGGAAGGTGTTGCTTGTACACACAAATTGGATGCGAGCGGTATGAATTCGTTACGATCGCGGCCTCCGTGCGCCCACCCTGCTGCCCTTGGTTCACCGCCGCTCCATGCTCGATCGATCGCCCAGTGAAATCGCCAGAGAAGCGTTCAAGCGCTTGGCGGAGAAGCGCCTGCCGCCCACGCCCGACAACTACCTGACGCAATACCACGAGGTGGCGGGCACGCTGCCGCCCGCGCATTTCCCGTCCGAGCCCTTGCGACAGATCGCGGCAGCGCTGCCCGCGCGCAATCCCGGCCAGGAGAAGCAGCTGGGGTTGCTGGAATCGGCCATCGGTCAGCGCAGCTGGGACAAGATCGAAACCTCCCTGGTGGCCTACGGCGGCTTCTCGGGCGTGCCATCGTCGTTCGCGCCGCTGGACAACGCGCCCGGCGGTGGCGCCGATGGTGCGCACGCGGCCCTCGTGCTGGAGCAGGTCGCCCGCCTGATCGAATGCGCGCAGCCCGCCCTGGGCGTAGAGGACGCGCGCTTTGCCGAGCAGACGGTGGAGGTGCTGCGGCTGCTGCGCCGCCCCCAGCTGGAGCTGCGCGACGCCCGTTCGCTGCTCGGCAACTATGCGCATCGGCTGTCGTTCGCGGCCGAAGACCAGGCGGAGATCCGCAACGGGCTGCTGAACCTGCTGAACCTGGTGTTCGAGAACATCGGCGAGCTGTGCGTGGACGACCGCTGGATGCGCGGCCAGATCGATGCGTTGCGCAGCGCCGCCACGCCGCCGCTGAACCTGCGCCGGCTGGACGACGTGGAGCGTCGGCTCAAGGACGTCATCTTCAAGCAGACCGAGGCCAAGGGCCGGGCCTACGAGGCGCAGCTGCAGATGCGCCAGCTGCTGGCCACCTTCGTCGATCGGCTGTCGCTGATGACGGAAAGCAGCAGCACCTACCACGGCAAGATCGAGAACTGCGCGCGGCAGATCGAGCAGGCCACCTCGATCGAGGAACTGGGGCCCGTGCTGCAGGAGGCCATCAGTGCCACGCGCGCGATGGCGCGCGACACGGTGCAGTCGCGCGACGAGCTGCAGGCCATGCGCGCCAAGACCCAGGAGGCCGAAGCGGAGATCACCAAGCTGCATGTGGAACTGGACCGTGTGAGCGCGCTGGCCCGCCACGATGCGCTGACGGGCGTGCTGAACCGCCGCGGCCTGGACGAGACCCTGCAGCGCGAGGTGGCCGCGGCGCGGCGCAAGGGCCATGCGCTGTGCGTGTCGCTGCTGGACGTGGACAACTTCAAGCGGCTCAACGACCAGCTGGGCCACGACGCGGGCGACAACGCCTTGCAGCACCTGACCGAGGTGGCGCGCCTGGCGATCCGGCCGCAGGATTCGCTGGCGCGCTACGGCGGCGAGGAGTTCGTGATCGTGCTGCCCGACACCGCACTGGCCGCTGCCATCGCCATCCTCACGCGCCTGCAGCGCGAGCTGACCACCCGCTACTTCCTCAATGGCAAGGACAAGGTGCTGATCACCTTCAGCGCTGGCGTGGCCCAACTGGGCGACGACGAGCCGATGGCCGACGCGCTCAAGCGCGCCGACGCGGCCATGTACCTGGCCAAGCGGACGGGCAAGAACCGCGTGCTGGGTGGGTGAGGAGGGTGGGTGAAGGTGGCCGAAGGGCGGCCGATGGGCCGCTGAGGGCCGGGTGATCGCGGCACCCTGTGCGCCATGGCCTGCGCGGGCCGGATAATCCGCGCTCGGATTTTTCTCTTCCATGGCCGCTGTACTCGACAACCCCCCGCTGTGGCGCCGCGCGCTGCCGTTCTTCCGCGGCTTCGACGGCCTGCTGGCCTTTGCCGTGCTCCTGCTGTGCGCGGCGGGGCTGCTGGCGATGTACTCGTCGGGCTACGACCACGGCACGCGTTTCGTCGACCATGGGCGCAACATGCTGCTGGCCGGCGCCATCCTCTTCATCGTGGCCCAGGTGCCGCCGCAGCAGCTCATGAAGTTCGCCGTGCCCGTCTACGTGGTGGGCGTGGTGCTGCTGCTGGGTGTGGAGTTCTTCGGCATCACCAAGAAGGGTGCGCAGCGCTGGATCAACGTCGGCGTGGTGATCCAGCCCAGCGAGATCCTCAAGATCGCCACGCCGCTGATGCTGGCCTGGTGGTTCCAGCGGCGCGAGGGGCAGCGCCAGCCGTTCGATTTCATCGTGGCGTTCGCGCTGCTGGCCGTGCCGGTGCTGCTCATCATGCACCAGCCCGACCTGGGCACCTCCATCCTGGTGGCGGCCGCCGGCATGTCGGTGATCTTCTTCGCCGGCCTGCCCTGGCGGCTCATCCTGCCGCCGGTGCTGCTGGGCGCGATCGGCATCGGCCTCTTGGTCTGGTTCTCGTCGGACCTGTGCCAGGACGGCGTGCGCTGGGTGGTGCTGCGCGAATACCAGCAGCAGCGCGTGTGCACGCTGATGGACCCCACGCGCGACCCGCTGGGCAAGGGCTTCCACATCCTGCAGGGCATGATCGCCATCGGTTCGGGGGGCGTGTTCGGCAAGGGTTTCATGCAGGGCACGCAGACGCACCTGGAATTCATCCCCGAGCGCACCACCGACTTCATCTTCGCGGCCTATTCGGAGGAGTTCGGCCTGCTCGGCAACGGCTTCCTGATCCTGGCCTTCGTGTTCCTGATCCTGCGTGGCCTCGTCATCGCATTGGAGGCGCCCACTCTCTTCTCGCGCCTGCTGGCCGGTGCCGTCACGCTGATCTTCTTCACCTACGCCTTCGTCAACATGGGCATGGTCAGCGGCATGCTGCCCGTGGTGGGTGTGCCGCTGCCGTTCGTGAGCTATGGCGGCACGGCCATGGTCACGCTGGGCATGGGGCTGGGCATCCTGATGTCCATTGCCAAGTCCAAGCGGCTGCTGCAGACCTGAGGGCAGCGCGGCCATCGCTGCGCTCCTAGAATGGTTCGCATGATCTCCCGCGAACCCACCCTGGCCCGCATCGCCACCGCCCAGCAACTGCTGCTCGATCCCTTCGGCCTCACGCCCGCGCACCTGCAGCGCGCGCTGGCCGAGATCCAGGCGCACAAGGTCGACGATGCCGACCTGTACTTCCAGTACACGCGCAGCGAGGGCTGGAGCCTGGAGGAGGGCATCGTCAAGACCGGCTCGTTCAGCATCGACCAGGGCGTGGGCGTGCGTGCCGTCAGCGGCGAGAAGACCGCCTTCGCCTATTCCGACGACATTTCCGAAGCCTCGCTGCTGGACGCCGCGCGCACCGTGCGCGCGATCTCGTCTGCCGCGCAGAACAAGCGCGCCAAGGTGCCGGCGCAGAAGATCGCCCGCAGCCGCTCGCTGTACGACGGCCTGGACCCGATCGCCACGCTGGACAGCACGGCCAAGGTCAAGCTGCTGGAGCAGGTCGAGCAGCGCGCACGCGCCAAGGACCCGCGCGTGGTGCAGGTCATGGCCGGCCTGGCCAGCGAGTACGACGTGGTGCTGGTCGCGCGCGCCGACGGCACGCTGGCTGCCGATGTGCGCCCGCTGGTGCGCCTGTCCGTCACCGTGATCGCCGAGGCCCAGGTGGCAGGCCAGACGCGCCGCGAGGTCGGCTCCAGCGGCGGCGGCGGCCGTTTCGGCCTGGCCTACTTCGACTCCGCGCACATCGACGAGTACGTCGACCAGGCCGTGCAGGCCGCGCTGACCAACCTGGAGGCGCGTCCTGCGCCGGCCGGCGAGATGACAGTGGTGCTGGGCGCGGGCTGGCCCGGCATCCTGCTGCACGAGGCCATCGGCCATGGCCTGGAGGGCGACTTCAACCGCAAGGGCTCCAGCGCGTTCAGCGGCCGCATCGGCCAGCGCGTGGCCGCCAAGGGCGTGACGGTGCTGGACGACGGCACGATCGCCGACCGCCGCGGCTCGCTCAACGTGGACGACGAGGGCAATGCCAGCCAGCGCAACGTGCTGATCGAGGACGGCATCCTGAAGGGCTACATCCAGGACGCCATGAACGCGCGCCTCATGAAGGT
The DNA here is from genome assembly GCF_001422445.1 of Pseudorhodoferax sp. Leaf274. Classification (GTDB taxonomy): domain Bacteria; phylum Pseudomonadota; class Gammaproteobacteria; order Burkholderiales; family Burkholderiaceae_C; genus Pseudorhodoferax. The sequence goes on along the minus strand of NZ_LMNA01000002.1, from coordinate 248,968 downwards.
CAAGCCCACCGGCAACGGCCGGCGCGAGAGCTATGCCCACGTCCCGATGCCGCGCATGACCAACACCTACATGCTGGGCGGCGACCGCGAGCCGGCGGAGATCATCGCCAGCATCAAGAAGGGCCTGTACGCCAGCAACTTCGGCGGTGGCCAGGTCGACATCACGTCGGGCAAGTTCGTGTTCTCCGCCAGCGAGGCCTTCTGGGTCGAGAACGGCAAGATCCAGTACCCGGTCAAGGGCGCCACGCTGGTCGGCAACGGGCCGGACGCGCTGACGCGCGTGTCCATGATCGGCAACGACATGAAGCTCGATTCGGGCGTCGGCACCTGCGGCAAGGAAGGCCAGAGCGTGCCGGTGGGCGTGGGCCAGCCGACGCTGCGCATCGACGGGCTCACCGTCGGCGGTACGGCCTGAGCACGTGAAAACCGTGCTAGAGTCGCGCCCGATGTCTGCCTCCCGCGCTTTTTACTTTGCCTACTTTTGGTTCCCGGAATCCGGCGGACGAGAGGCGCGCGCGTAAACAGCAGACGACAGAACCTCCAAGAACCGCCGGTACCGCAAGGACCGGCGGTTTTTTTTGGCCCCAACGATTTCAACCACAGGAAGAGACCATGAGCACGCAGCAGACCCCCGACGCCTGGTACGCGAACGTCGACAAGACCAGCCAGACCGACGACGAACGCATCAAGGACATCAACGTGCTCCCGCCTCCAGAACACCTGATCCGCTTCTTCCCGATCCGCGGGACGCCGGTGGAGGCCCTGATCGGCCGCACGCGCGGCCGCATCCACGACATCATGGCCGGCAAGGACGACCGACTGCTGGTCGTCATCGGTCCTTGTTCGATCCACGATCCCGCCGCTGCGCTGGAATACGCACGCCGCCTGAAGCCCCTGCGCGACAAGTACGCCGACGACCTGGAGATCGTCATGCGCGTCTACTTCGAGAAGCCGCGCACCACGGTGGGCTGGAAGGGTTTGATCAACGATCCCTATCTGGACGAGAGCTACCGCATCGACGAAGGCCTGCGCATCGCACGCCAGCTGTTGATCGACATCAACCGCTTGGGCCTGCCCGCGGGCAGCGAGTTCCTCGATGTGATCTCGCCGCAGTACATCGGCGACCTGATCGCCTGGGGGGCCATCGGCGCGCGGACCACTGAAAGCCAGGTGCACCGCGAGCTGGCCTCGGGTCTGTCGGCGCCCATCGGCTTCAAGAACGGCACGGACGGCAACATCCGCATCGCGACCGATGCCATACAGGCGGCGGCCCGTGGCCACCACTTCCTGTCGGTGCACAAGAACGGCCAGGTCGCCATCGTGCAGACCAACGGCAACAAGGACTGCCACGTGATCCTGCGCGGCGGCAAGGCGCCCAACTACGACGCCGCCAGCGTCGCCGCGGCCTGCAAGGAACTGGCCGCCGCCGGCATGCAGGCCAACCTCATGGTGGACTGCAGCCATGCCAACAGCAGCAAGCAGCACGAGAAGCAGACCGAGGTGGCTGGCGACATCGCCGCCCAGATCGCCGGCGGCTCGCGCCAGGTGTTCGGTGTGATGGTGGAAAGCCACCTCGTGGCCGGCGCGCAGAAGTTCACCCCCGGCAAGGACGATGTGCATGCGCTGGCCTATGGCAAGAGCATCACCGACGCGTGCCTGGGCTGGGAGCCTTCGGTCGATGTGCTGGAAACACTGGCCCGCGCCGTGGCCAAGCGCCGTGCGGCCGCCTGACGTCGGGTTTGCGTCGATTGCCGCGGCCGGGCGCCGCGGCGATGCTGCAGGTTTTGCGGGGGGATGCCATGCGCAGTGAAGTGTCCGTGCGGCTGGCCGGTGGCCAGGAATTGCGTTTCGACCTCGAAGACGCCGCGCCCATGCCGCAGGAGCAGGCCCGACACTGGCTCGACACGCAGTTCGTGCAGCTGGAGTGCGAACCCCTGCGTGCCACCGGCAAGGTGCTGCTGGCGGACAAGCTGATCGCCATCGCGCGGGCTGCAGGCCCGGAGCTGTTCGGCGACCCGCAGTGGTTCGCGAGCTTTGCGCGCGCGGCGGCCGCAGCGCTGGTCAAGCCGGTCGTGCGGCTCGACCTGGACCAGTTGACCGTCAGCTACTGAGCGAAGCGCGCCTTGACCGCGTCGAGCAGCCGGGCGTGCACGCCGCCGAAACCGCCATTGCTCATGCACAGCAGGTGGTCGCCCGGTTGCACGGCGGCCAGCACCTGGGCGATCAGCGTGTCGATGCTGTCGGCCACCTGCAGGCGCTCACCCATCCCGGCCAGCGCCTCGCGCGGGTCCCAGCCCAGGCCTGCGGCGTGGCAGAACGCCAGGTCGGCCGATTCCAGGCTCCAGGGCAGCCTGGCGCTCATGCTGCCCAGCTTCATGGTGTTGCTGCGTGGCTCGAAGATGGCCAGGATGCGCCCGCCCGCCGGTCCGATCTGCGCACGCAGGCCGTCCACCGTGGTCCGGATGGCGGTGGGGTGGTGGGCGAAGTCGTCGTAGACGCGCACGGTCTGGTGGCCGGCTCGGACTTCGCCGCGCAATTCCATGCGCCGGCGCACGTTCTCGAAGCGTTGCAGCGCCTCGGCCGCCACCGCCGGCGCCATGCCCAGGTGTTCGGCGGCGGCGATGGCCGCCAGCGCGTTCATGCGGTTGTGCAGCCCCGACAGCGGCCAATGCACCTCGGCCACGGGCCGGCCCTGGTCGTGCACAACGAAACGCTCGGCCGTGCCTTCGGCCGTGAAGCGCCCGCCAGCGCCGAAGCCCACGGTCTGGCTCCAGCAGCCCTGGGCCAGCACCCGGCCCAGGCTGGCTTCCTCGGCGTTGACGACGACGCGGCCGCGGCCCGGCACGGTGCGCACCAAGTGGTGGAACTGGCGCTCGATGGCCGCCAGGTCGTCGAAGATGTCCGCATGGTCGAACTCCAGGTTGTTCAGCACGGCCGTGCGCGGCCGGTAGTGCACGAACTTGCTGCGCTTGTCGAAGAAGGCGGTGTCGTACTCGTCGGCCTCGATCACGAAGCAGCCGCCGGGTCGGCCCAGCCGCGCCGAGATGCCGAAGTTCAGCGGCACGCCGCCGACCAGGAAGCCCGGCTCCAGGCCCGCGCTTTCCAGCACCCAGGCCAGCATCGAGGTGGTGGTGGTCTTGCCGTGGGTGCCTGCGACCGCCAGCACGTGGCGATCCTGCAGGATGTTCTCGGCCAGCCATTGCGGGCCACTGGTGTAGGCCGCGCCGGCGTCCAGGATGGCTTCCATCAGCGGGAACTTGGGCATCCCATCGGGCAGGCGTGCACGGGAGACGACGTTGCCAACGACAAAGACGTCCGGCGCCAGCGCCATCTGGTCTGCGCCGAAGCCTTCGATCAGGTCGATGCCGAGCGCACGCAATTGGTCGCTCATGGGAGGGTAGACGCCCGCGTCGCAGCCGGTGACGCGATGGCCGGCACTGCGCGCCAGAGCGGCCAGGCCGCCCATGAAGGTGCCGCAGATGCCGAGGATGTGGATGTGCATCGCGGGATTCTAGGAGTGGCGCCAGGGCTGTTTGGCCACGGCGCACAATCCGCCCATGGACAACGCAAGTGCAGAGATCGCGGCCGTCGCGGCGCGCATGGTGGTGGACGATGGCCTGGAGTGGGGTGCGGCCAAGCGCCGCGCCGTGCAGCAGCTGGGCCTGGGCCCGCGCGCGCGCCTGCCAGACAACGGGGCCCTGGAAGACGCGGTGCGCGAGCACATCGCCATCTTCTGTGCCGACACCCAGCCCGCGGAGCTGGCGGCCCTGCGCCGGTTGGCGTTGACCTGGATGGAGCGGCTGCAGGTGTTCCGCCCTTACCTGGCCGGCGCCGTCTGGCATGGCACGGCCACGCGCCGCTCCGACATCTACCTGCAGTTGTTTTGCGATGACCCCAAATCGGCGGAGATCATGCTGATCGACCGTGGCGTGCGTTACGAGCCGAGCACCGTGCCCGGGTTCCGCGGCGACCCCGTGGAGGCCTTGAGCCTGCAGGCGCAGTGCCCTGCATTGGGCGAGACCATCGGCGTGCACCTACTGGTGCACGACCTGGACGAACTGCGCGGCGCCTTGAAGCCCGACACACGTGGCCGCACGCCCCGTGGCAGCCTGGATGCCGTGCGCAGACTCGTGGCGCAGGAGGCGGCAGCATGACGGCGCGCACTTTCTCTCCCGCCCGGCGCGGCGTGCTGCTGGCCGCCGGTGCGGTCGCCCTGGTGGCAGGCGCGGGCTCCGCCTGGTGGTTCCGCCGCCCTGATTCCGCCGCCCCGGCCGAAAGTGCAGGCCTGTGGGCGCTGCAAAGCGAGCGGCCCGACGGCGGGACGCTGCCCATGGCTGGCTTTCGGGGGCGCCCGCTGCTGGTCAACTTCTGGGCGCCTTGGTGCCCGCCGTGTGTCGAAGAGTTACCCATGATCGACGCCTTCTTCGGTCAACATGGTGCGAACGGGTGGCAAGTCGTGGGATTGGCGGTGGACAAACCAGCCGCCGTGCAGAAATTCCTGGGCAAGACACCCGTCTCCTTCCCGGTCGGCATCCTCGGCCTGGCGGGCCTGTCGGTGGTGAAGGAGCTGGGCAACACGGCCGGTGGTTTGCCCTTCACACTGGTGCTGGATGCTGCCGGACACGTGGTCGAACGTAAAATAGGGCAAATCACCCCCGTGGATTTGCAACGGTGGGCGACGCAAATACGCGTTTCCTAGCCCCGCCCGCACAAATCAGTTCGCCGTTGATCGGCGACGAACATCAAAAATGCCTGCAATAGGCGAAAGTTTGCTGGATTTGAGTTAGATTCCAGCTCTTTTCGTCTGGGCGACAGGAGCCTTCATGGATTTACGCAAACTCAAGACCTTGATCGACCTGGTCTCGGACTCCAACGTGTCCGAGCTGGAAATCACCGAAGCAGAGGGCAAGGTCCGCATCGTCAAGGGCGTCCCGCCAGGCCCGGTGGCCTATGTGGCCGCACCCGTCCAGGCGGCCCAGCCCGCGGTCGAGGCAGCTCCCGCAGCCGCGGCGCCGGCCGCAGCGCCTGCTGCGCCGGCCATCAAGGGCCATGTGGCCAAGTCGCCCATGGTCGGCACCTTCTACCGTTCGCCGAGCCCGGGCGCCAAGGCGTTCGTCGAGATCGGCAGCACGGTCAAGGAAGGCGAGACGGTCTGCATCATCGAGGCGATGAAGATCCTCAACGAGATCGAAGCCGACAAGGCCGGCACGATCACGCAGATCCTGTGCGAGAACGGCCAGGCGGTCGAATACGGCCAACCGCTGTTCGTCATCGAGTGAGCATGTTCAAGAAGATCCTTGTCGCCAACCGCGGCGAAATCGCCTTGAGGATTCAGCGCGCCTGCCGTGAACTGGGCATCAAGGCGGTGATGGTCTATTCGGAGGCCGACCGCGACGCCAAGTACGTGCGCCTGGCGGACGAGGCCGTCTGCATCGGCCCGCCGCCCTCGGCGCAGAGCTACCTCAACATGCCGGCCATCATCTCGGCCGCCGAGGTGACCGACGCCGAAGCCATCCACCCCGGCTATGGCTTCCTGAGCGAGAACGCCGACTTCGCCGAACGCGTCGAGAAGAGCGGCTTCCAGTTCATCGGCCCCACGCCCGAAAACATCCGCACCATGGGCGACAAGGTCGCCGCCAAGCAGGCCATGATCAAGGCCGGCGTGCCCTGCGTGCCCGGCTCGGACGGCGAGCTGCCGGACGATCCGGTGCAGATGCGCCGCATCGCCAAGACGGTCGGCTACCCGGTCATCATCAAGGCGGCCGGCGGCGGCGGCGGGCGCGGCATGCGCGTGGTCCACACCGAGGCGGCACTGGTCAACGCGGTGCAGATGACCAAGGCCGAGGCCGGCGTGGCCTTCGGCAACCCGGCCGTCTACATGGAGAAGTTCCTCCAGAACCCGCGGCACGTGGAGATCCAGGTGCTGGCCGACAAGCACAAGAACGCCGTGTACCTGGGCGAGCGCGACTGCTCCATGCAGCGGCGCCACCAGAAGGTCATCGAGGAGGCGCCCGCACCGGGCATCCCGCGCAAGCTGATCGAACGCATCGGCGAACGCTGCGTGGCGGCCTGCAAGCGCATCGGCTACCGCGGCGCCGGCACCTTCGAGTTCCTGTACGAGAACGGCGAGTTCTACTTCATCGAGATGAACACGCGCGTGCAGGTCGAGCATCCCGTGACCGAACTCATCACCGGTGTGGACGTGGTGCGCACGCAGATCATGGTGGCGGCAGGCGAGAAGCTGCCGTTCACGCAGCGCCAGATCGAGATCCGCGGCCACGCCATCGAGTGCCGCGTGAACGCGGAAGACCCCTACAAGTTCACGCCTTCGCCGGGCCGCATCACGACCTGGCATCCGCCGGGCGGCCCCGGGGTGCGCGTGGATTCGCACGCCTACACCAACTACTTCGTGCCGCCCAACTACGACTCCATGATCGGCAAGATCATCGTGCATGGCGACACGCGCGAGCAGGCCATGGCACGCATGCGCACGGCGCTGGCCGAGACCGTCATCGAGGGCATCAACACCAACATCCCGCTGCACCGCGAGCTGATGGTCGATGCCAAGTTCATGGCCGGCGGCACCAACATCCACTACCTGGAAGAGTGGCTGGCGCAGCACAAGCGGTGAGCGGCATGTTCGAACTGCGCCTGCTGTGCCCGGAAGACCGGGTCGAGACCCTGAGCGATGCGCTGGAAGCGCTGGACGCGCTGTCCATCAGCGTCGAGGACGCCGACGGCGACACCGCGGCGGAGCAGGCCCTGTTCGGCGAGCCGGGCATGCCGCCGCCGGCCGAAGGCTGGCAGCGTTCGCGCCTGGTGGCCTTGTTCGCGACCGAGGCGCTGGCCGAGGAGGCCGCGCTGCTGCTGCAGGCGCAGGAGTTTTTTGCGGGCTGCGCGCTGCAGGGCGTGAGCGCCGTGCCGGACGAGGACTGGGTGCGCCTGACGCAGTCGCAGTTCGCGCCGGTCGAGATCACGCCGGCCTTCTGGATCGTGCCGACCTGGCACGAGCCGCCGGCAGCCGCCCGGCATGTGCTGCGGCTGGATCCCGGCCTGGCGTTCGGCACCGGCACGCACCCCACCACGCGCATGTGCCTGCGCTGGATCGCAGGCCATGGTGAAGACGGGGATTGGGGGCGTGTGCTGGACTACGGCTGCGGCTCCGGCATCCTGGCCATCGCGGCGGCCAAGCATGGCGCCCGCGAGGTCGATGCTGTCGACATCGACGAGGCGGCGGTGCTGTCCACCGGCGACAACGCCCGCGCCAACGGCGTGCACCTGCAGGCCGGCCTGCCCGATGCCGCCCATGGCGCCTACCAGGTGGTGCTGGCCAACATCCTCGCCACGCCCTTGAGAATGCTGGCGCCGTTGCTCAGTGCCCATGTGGCGCCTGGCGGCGCACTGGTGCTGGCCGGCATCCTGGCGCGTCAGGCCGACGAGCTGAAGGCGGCCTACGCGCCCTACCTGTCTCTGCAGGTGGCGGACGAGGAAGACGGCTGGATCCTGATGACAGCCACGCGCGGTGCCGCTCCGCCACGCTGAGCCGCATCCATGGCACAGCTGATCACACGCTGCCCTGCATGCGGAACCCGCTTCAGGGTCGTGCCCGATCAGTTGCGCATCTCCCAGGGCTGGGTGCGCTGCGGGCAGTGCGCCGAGGTCTTCGACGCCGCGCAGCACCTGGGCGAACCTGAGGCGGCTTCCATGCCGGTGGCGCACGCGCCAGCCGCGCCCCAGTCGCCCCCGCCGCTGGCGCCGGGGCAGGATGTGCCGCTGGCCGACGACCGCCAGGACCTGCCGCCCGTGGCATCCAGCGACGAGCTGCCCGCATGGCTGCTCCACGCGCCTGCGGAGATGCCGGTGGCCGACCCCGTCGCATCCCTCGAGCAGGAACTGTCCGACTACGTGCAGGCGCAGCCCGTGGCACCGGCGCTGCAGGGCGGCCCTGCCGCTGCCGACGTGGCTGCTGCGGGCGCCACCGTCGTGCCGGAGCTGCACCGCCTGAGTGCCGAGCCGCCTGCCCAGGCCGCTCCGGCTGAAAGGCCTGGCCGCCTGGTCGTGGCGTTGGCCGCCGGATCCATGGCCTTGCCGCCGCTGCGCGCGGCGAGCACCGACGCTGCCATGCCGCTTCCGCAGCGCCCGGCCGCGCAGGACGCGCCGCGGCCCGCCCCGGCGCCGGCGCGCGTGGTGGCGGCACCGCCGGTTTCCCGGCCCGTGCCGCCAGACCCGGCGCATGCGGAGCTGTCGTTCCTGCGGGACGCCGCGCCGGCGCTGCCGGTGGCACCGCGGGCCGCGCCGCGCACCCGCCTGCTCTGGTCGTGTGCTGCGGGGCTCGCGGTGGTGCTGCTGCTGTGGCAATGGGCGGTGCACGAGCGCGACCGCCTGGCCGCCACGGCGCCCGGCCTGCGCCCGCTGCTCGGTGCGCTGTGCGCGCCCCTGGGCTGCAGCGTCCAGCCACTGCGCCGCATCGACGCCATCGTCATCGACGGCTCGGCATTCCAGGCGCTGGGCGACAACGGCTACCGGCTGAGCCTCACGCTGCGCAACCGTGCAGCGCATGCCGTGGCCCTGCCGGCGATCGCGCTCACGCTGACGGACATCGCCGAACAACCGGTGGTGCGCCGCGTGCTGATGCCGCAAGACCTCGGCACTCCGCCTGCTGCACTGGATGCCCATGGCGAGTGGACGGCAAGCGCCGACCTGCAGATGGCCGACAACGCGGGCCGCGCGCGCGTGGTGGGCTACCGCCTCGACCCCTTCTATCCCTGACCTTCCACCCTCCAGGAGTTTTTATGGCCAGCATCATCTGCGGCTCGCTCGCGTTCGACACCATCATGCGGTTCGAGGGTCGGTTCTCCGACCAGATCCTGCCCAACCAGATCCACAACCTGAACGTGTCCTTCCTGGTGCCGAGCCTGCGGCGCGACTTCGGCGGCTGCGCAGGCAACATCGCCTACGCGCTCAAGCAGCTCGGCGGCGACCCGCTGCCCATGGCCACGCTGGGCACCGACGGCGCCGACTACCTGCAGCGCCTGAAGGACCTGGGCATCGCCACCGACTATGTGAGCGTGGTGGAGGGCAGCTACACGGCCCAGGCCATGATCATGACGGACCAGGACAACAACCAGATCACGGCCTTCCACCCCGGCGCCATGATGCAGGCGCACCAGACGCGCATCGAAGCGCGCAGCGACGTGCAGCTCGGCATCGTGTCGCCGGACGGGCGGGACGCCATGCTGCAGCATGCCGAGCAGTTCGCGGCCGCCGGCATCCCCTTCGTGTTCGACCCGGGCCAGGGCCTGCCGATGTTCGACGGTGCTGCGCTGCGCCACTTCGTCTCGCTGGCCACCTGGGTCACCGTCAACGACTACGAGGGCAAGATGCTCAGCGATCGCACCGGCCTGGATTTCGCCGAGCTTTCGCGCCAGGTGCAGGGGCTGGTGGTCACGCTGGGCGGCGAGGGCAGCGAGGTCTGGGTCGCGGGCGAGCGCACGCTGGTCGCGCCAGTGCGGGTGGAAGAGCTCGTCGATCCGACGGGTTGCGGCGACGCCTACCGCGGTGCCCTGCTGTACGGGTTGGAGCGTGGCTGGCCGCTGGCGCGCTGCGCCGAACTGGGCAGCCGCATCGGGGCCTTGAAGATCGCCCAGCGCGGCCCGCAGAACTACAGCGTCGACCGCGCTGCATGGGACCTGTGACCTGGCCTGCGAGCCGCCCATGAAATGAAAAAGCCCGGGGCCTTGCGGCACCGGGCTTGGTCGCGCCTTGCAGCGCAACGCTCAGGGCTTGCTGGCCGTAGGGAACGGCCAGGCCGCCTGCGGGTTCAGCGTGGTCTGCGTGGACGCTGCAGGGGCAGCGGCAGCAGGCACAGGGGCCGCTTTCTTTGCAGGTTTCTTGGCAGCGGCCTTCTTGGCAGGGGCGGCCTTGGCGCTGGCCTTCTTGGCCGGAGCGGCCTTCTTGGCGGCAGCCTTCTTGGCCGGAGCAGCGGCCTTCTTGGCGGCCGGGGCGGCTGCCTTCTTGGCGGGCGCAGCCTTCTTGGCCGGAGCGGCCTTCTTGGCGGGTGCTGCCTTCTTCGCAGGTGCTGCCTTCTTGGCGGGCGCAGCCTTCTTCGCCGGTGCTGCCTTCTTGGCCGGAGCGGCCTTCTTCGCCGGTGCTGCCTTCTTCGCAGGTGCAGCCTTCTTTGCCGGAGCGGCCTTCTTCGCGGGCGCAGCCTTCTTGGCGGGCGCAGCGGCCTTCTTCGCCGGAGCAGCGGCCTTCTTGGCCGGAGCGGCCTTCTTTGCCGGAGCAGCGGCCTTCTTCGCCGGGGCGGCCTTCTTAGCGGCCGGTTTCTTCGCAGTTGCCATGGTTTTCTCCTTGATCGGATTACAAAGAGCACTTGCAGCGCGTTGGGGCGCCACAAGCGATGCATGGCGTTGGGGCAAAAAGCCCCAGCGCCATGGATTCAGGACACGTACACGCCGGCACTCTGTCGGTGCGGTTCGGAGGGCGTGACGTGCGGTGGAACATGTTGTTGTCGGTGTCTCAGTCCCAGGACAGCGCGCCGCCGGATTGGTACTCGATGACGCGTGTCTCGAAGAAGTTGCGTTCCTTCTTCAGGTCGATCATCTCGCTCATCCAGGGGAACGGGTTCTCTTCGTTCGGGAACAGCGCTTCCAGCCCGATCTGCGTGGCGCGCCGGTTGGCGATGTAGCGCAGGTAGCCCTTGAACATCGACGCGTTCATGCCGAGCACGCCGCGCGGCATGGTGTCCTCGGCATAGCGGTACTCGAGCTCGACGGCCTTCTCGAACAGCGCCTTGATCTCGGCCTTGAACTCGGGCGTCCACAGGTGCGGGTTCTCGAGCTTGAGCTGGTTGATCAGGTCGATGCCGAAGTTGCAGTGCATGGACTCGTCGCGCAGGATGTACTGGTACTGCTCGGCGGCGCCGGTCATCTTGTTCTGCCGGCCCAGCGCCAGGATCTGCGTGAAGCCGACGTAGAAGAACAGGCCTTCCATGAGGCAGGCGAACACGATCAGGCTCTTGAGCAGGCGCTGGTCGGTCTCGGGCGTGCCGGTGTGGAAGTTCGGGTCCATGATCGCCTCGATGAAGGGGATCAGGAACTCGTCCTTGTCGCGGATCGACTGCACCTCGTTGTAGGCGTTGAAGATCTCGGACTCATCGAGGCCCAACGACTCCACGATGTACTGGTAGGCGTGCGTGTGGATCGCTTCCTCGAAGGCCTGGCGCAGCAGGAACTGGCGGCACTCGGGCGCCGTGATGTGGCGGTAGGTGCCCAGCACGATGTTGTTGGCGGCCAGCGAGTCGGCGGTGACGAAGAAGCCGAGGTTGCGCTTGACGATGCGGCGCTCGTCCTCGGTCAGGCCGTTCGGGTCCTTCCAGAGCGCGATGTCGCGGTTCATGTTCACTTCCTGCGGCATCCAGTGGTTGGCGCAGGTGGCGAGGTACTTTTCCCAGGCCCACTTGTACTTGAACGGCACCAGCTGATTGACGTCGGTCTGGCCGTTGATGATGCGCTTGTCGGCGGCGTTCACGCGGCGTGCGCTGGCGCCCGCGGCTTCGGCGGCACGCGGTGCGGCCACCGGCGGCAGTGCCACATCGGGCAGGCGCGATGCGGTCGCAGGTGCGTTGAAGGAGGAGGCTTGGGCCGCGGCCGTTGCGGCGGCGGGAACGGCGTTCACGGATTTGGGAGGGACCGCTGCCTCGCGGTGTCCCGAGGACCCGCCGTGTGGTGTGGATTGCGAGGAGGGCTTGACTTCGTCGTCCCAGGTAAGCATAGATTTTCCAGTGCCGAGATTATGAAAGCGGCGCCCTGAAAAGCAAAGGCTTCACCCAGGGCGCCGTGCATGTTTGTTGCTCCAGTGCATCGCAAAAACGCGTAGGCGCATGCGATGCAACGGGGGCTGCGCGTCAGCGCTTCATCGCGGTCTTATTGGCAGGCTTCGCAGGTGGGGTCGTCCACGCCGCAGAACTTCACATCGGTGGCTGACGATGCGGCCAGCGGCGCGTTCATTTGTGCGTCCATCTGGGCGCGCGCCTTGGCCGCTGCGGCGTCGAGCGCGCTGATGCCCGGCGCCGCGCTGGCACCCGACGAGACCGCGTTCAGGCGGCCCGGTGCCACGGTCGATTTCTCGGCGTGCGTGGCGCTGCGCGTGCGCAGGTAGTAGGTGGTCTTGAGGCCGCGCGTCCAGGCCAGCTTGTAGGTGTCGTCCAGCTTCTTGCCCGATGCGCCGGCCATGTAGATGTTCAGCGACTGGGCCTGGTCGATCCACTTCTGGCGGCGTGCCGCGGCTTCCACGAGCCAGGCCGGCTCGACCTCGAAGGCCGTGGCGTACAGCGCCTTGATCTCCTGCGGCACGCGGTCGATGGGCTCGAGCGAACCGTCGAAGTGCTTGAGGTCCATGACCATCACGTCGTCCCACAGGTGCAGGCGCTTGAGGTCGGCCACCAGGTAGTGGTTGATGACGGTGAACTCGCCCGACAGGTTGGACTTCACCGACAGGTTGCCGAAGCAGGGCTCGATGGAAGCGTCCACGCCGATGATGTTGGAGATGGTCGCGGTCGGCGCGATGGCCACGCAATTGGAGTTGCGCATGCCGTCCTGCTTGATCTTGGCGCGCAGGCTGTCCCAGTCCAGCGTGGCCGAGCGGTCCACTTGGACATAGGGCGAAGCACTGGGTCCCTCCCCAATGCTGTAGCCGCCGCGGGCCTCAGCGAGCAGGTTCAGCGAGTCCATCGGCAAGATGCCCTTGTCCCACAGCGAGCCCTTGAAGCTGGAGTAGCGGCCGCGTTCGGCAGCCAGCTCGGTCGAGGCCCAGTAGGCGTAGTAGCAGACGGCTTCCATCGAGGTGTCGGCGAACTGCACGGCCGCATCGCTGGCATAGGGGATGCGCAGCTCGTACAGCGCGTCCTGGAAGCCCATCACGCCCAGGCCCACGGGGCGGTGGCGCAGGTTGGAGTCGCGTGCCTTCTTCACGGCGTAGTAGTTGATGTCGATCACGTTGTCGAGCATGCGCATCGCCGTGGAGATCGTCTTCTTGAGCTTGGCGTGGTCGATGGACTTGCCGTCCGGGCCGTCCTTCAAGTGCTGCAGCAGGTTCACCGAACCCAGGTTGCACACGGCGGTCTCGGTGTCGCTGGTGTTCAGCGTGATCTCGGTGCACAGGTTGGACGAGTGCACCACGCCCACGTGCTGCTGCGGCGAGCGCACGTTGCAGGCGTCCTTGAACGTGATCCAGGGGTGGCCGGTCTCGAACAGCATCGACAGCATCTTGCGCCACAGGTCGGTGGCCGGCACGGTCTTGCTGGGCTTGATCTCGCCGCGCGCGGCGCGTTCCTCGTAGGCCACGTAGGCCTTCTCGAAGTCGGCACCGAACAGGTCGTGCAGGTCGGGCACGTTCGACGGCGAGAACAGCGTCCAGGTGCCCTTCTCCATGACACGGCGCATGAACAGGTCCGGAATCCAGTTGGCCGTGTTCATGTCGTGCGTGCGGCGGCGGTCGTCGCCGGTGTTCTTGCGCAGCTCCAGGAACTCCTCGATGTCCAGGTGCCAGCTTTCCAGGTACGTGCAGACCGCGCCCTTGCGCTTGCCGCCCTGGTTCACGGCCACGGCCGTGTCGTTGACGACCTTGAGGAAGGGCACCACGCCCTGCGACTCGCCGTTCGTGCCCTTGATGTGGCTGCCCAGCGCGCGCACGCGGGTCCAGTCGTTGCCCAGGCCGCCGGCGAACTTGGACAGCAGCGCGTTTTCCTTGATCGACTCGTAGATGCCGTCCAGGTCGTCGGGCACGGTGGTCAGGTAGCACGAGGACAGCTGCGAGCGCAGCGTGCCGCTGTTGAACAGCGTGGGCGTGGACGACATGAAGTCGAACGAGGACAGCACCTCGTAGAACTCGATGGCGCGCGCCTCGCGGTCGATCTCGCCCAGCGCCAGGCCCATGGCCACGCGCATGAAGAAGGCCTGCGGCAGTTCGATGCGCGTCTTCTTGACGTGCAGGAAGTAGCGGTCGTACAGGGTCTGCAGGCCCAGGTAGTCGAACTTCTGGTCGCGCTCGGCCTTCAGGGCCGCGCCCAGGCGGGCCAGGTCGTACTGCTGCAGCTTCTCGTCCAGCAGGTCGTTCTCCACGCCCTTCTTGATGAACAGCGGGAAGTAGTCGGCGTAGGCCGCGCCCATGTCCGCCTGCGGCACTTCGCGGCCCAGGACTTCCTTGACGATGGTGTGCAGCAGCAGACGGGCCGTGGCGTAGGTGTAGTCGGGGTCCTTCTCGATCAGCGTACGGGCGGCCAGGATGGCGGCCTTGAACACCTCTTCGAGCGGCACGCCGTCGTACAGGTTGCGCATGGTCTCGGCCACGATGGGATCGGGCTTGACGTCGGCGCCCAGGCCGGCGCAGGCATCGGCGATCAGCTGCTGCAGGTCGGCGAGGTTCAGCGCCACGCGCTCGCCGCCGTCCAGCACATGCAGCGTGGGGGCCGCCGCCGGTTGCTCCTGCTCGCCCTGGCGATGGCGCTCCTGCGCGCGGCGCTCGCGGTACAGCACGTAGGCCCGCGCGATCTCGTGGTGGCCGCCGCGCATGAGGCCGAGCTCGACCTGGTCCTGCACGTCCTCGATGTGGAAGGTGCCGCCACCCGGGCGCGAACGCATCAGCGCGCGCGTCACCGCCTGCGTGAGGTTGTCCACCACCTCGCGCACGCTGGCCGAGGCCGCGCCCTGCGTGCCATGCACGGCCAGGAAGGCCTTCATCATGGCCACGGCGATCTTGTTCGGCTCGAACGGCACGACGGCACCGTTGCGGCGGATGATCTGGTAGTGCGTCAGCGCAGTCGGCGCAGCGCTGTCGGCCACGGCGGCGCGCGAGGCTGCGGCGGTGGGGGACAGTTGCGAGGCGGATGGGAGGTGAGCTGCAGTTTGCATGGCTTCCTTGTTGTGCTGGGAGGGCGAAATCTGGCGGTATGTCGTCACCGCGGACGGGCATCGGAGCACCAGAAAAAGGGATCTGGCTGGGCCCCATATCTAGGGTCCGGCGGCATTCTAGCCACTACAGGTAGCGTGTTGTGCAGCTTTTTGTGCGGGCTTTCCTGGAACCCTGCGCAGCGCCAGCAGCGGTGCGCCAGCGCCGTGCAATAGCCAGGTTTCATGCGGCATGCCGCGCCATTCCGCCCTGCAGCCGGCATGGTTGCTGGACTTGAACGACCAGCCTTTCCTAGATGGGGGCGGGCCCGCGCACCGCAAGAGGGAACCACTGTGCCGGCCAGCCCGTGCCCTGCTGCAGCGCGGCCCAGTCGAAGCCCGGTCCGGGGTCTTGCTTGCGGCCGGGCGCCACATGCTCGTGGCCGGCCACGTGGGCGATCGGATAGCGCTGGGCCAGTGCGGCGCACAGGCTGGTCAGGGTGTCGTACTGGGCCGGCTCGAAGCGATCGCCCTCCAGGCCTTCGAGCTCGATGCCGATGGAGTCGTCGTTGCACTCGTCGCGGCCGCGCCAATGCGAGCGGCCGGCATGCCAGGCGCGCGCGTCGGCATCGACGAACTGCCACAGTTCGCCACCGCGGCGGATGAAGAAGTGCGCCGAGACCTGCAGGCCGCGGATCTGCGCGAAGTAGGGGTGGGCGTCCCAGTCGAGCCGGTTGTCGAACAGCGCCAGCACCTCGTCGCCGCCGTACTGGCCGGGTGGCAGGCTGATGGAGTGCAGCACCACGAGGTCGACCAGCGCGCCGGCCGGCCGCGGCCCGAAGTTGGGCGAGGGCTGGCGCCGCGCGAAGCGGTACCAGCCGCCCTGCCACAGCGCCTTGATGGGCTCGGGCGGCTCATTCGTCATGCGGTTCGTTGTCCTGCGGCGTGGCGATGTTGAGCCGCGCGATGCGGTAGCGGATCTGCCGCAGCGACAGGCCCAGCCGTGCCGCCGCGGCGGTGCGGTTGAAGCCGGTCTCGTGCAGCACGCGCACGAGGATGGCGCGCTCCTGCCGGTCCAGGTAGGCCTGCAGGTCGCTGGGCGTGGCCTCGTCGTCCGGCGGCAGGGGCGACAGCGTCTGGCTGGCGCTGTCGGGGAAGTCGGCGCTGAGTTCCTCGCCCTCGCTCATGGCCACGGCGCGGTGCAGCAGGTTCTCCAGTTCGCGCACGTTGCCGGCCAGCGGATGCTGCTGCAGCTCGGCCAGCAGCGCGCTGGAAGGGGGCGGCACCGGCATGCCCGACTCGTGCGCGATGCGGGCCAGCAGCGCTGCGCACAGTGCCGGCAGGTCGTCGCGCCGCTCGCGCAGCGGCGGCACCACGATCTCGATGACGTTGAGGCGGTAGTACAGGTCCTGGCGGAATCGGCCGGCCTTGACCTCGGCGGCCAGGTCCTTGTGGGTGGCGCTGACGACGCGCACGTCCACCGCGTCCTCCTGCGTGGAGCCCAGCGGGCGCACGCTGCGTTCCTGGATCGCGCGCAGCAGCTTGGACTGCATGGCCAGCGGCAGGTCGCCGATCTCGTCCAGGAACAGCGTGCCGCCGCGCGCGGCCTGGAAGTAGCCCAGCCGGTCCGCCAGCGCGCCCGTGTAGGAGCCCTTCTTGGCGCCGAAGAACTCGGCCTCCAGCAGGCTCTCGGGGATGGCGCCGCAGTTCACCGCCACGAGCGGCGCGGCGGCCCGGTGGCTGGCCGCGTGCAGGGCCTGGGCCACGAGTTCCTTGCCGGTGCCGGACTCGCCGCGCACCAGCACCGGCGCCATGCTGCGCGCCACCTTGAGGATGCGCTGCTTGACCTGGCGCATGGGTTCGGACTCGCCGACCAGCCGGTCCAGCGCAGGCACGGCGGCGCCGTTGCTGTCCGGCACGCTGCTGCGCGGTGCCGGGCGTGGGGCGGGGGCTTCCTGCTCCTGCAGGGCCGAGGCCACCACGGCGCGGAACTGCTTGAGGTCGACCGGCTTGGTCAGGTAGTCGAAGGCGCCGGCCTTCAGCGCTTCCACGGCGTTCTCGGCCGAGCCGTAGGCGGTGATGACGATGCAGCGCTCGCCGCGCTGCTGGGCGCGCAGCTCCTGCAGCAGCGTCAGGCCCAGGCCGTCGGGTAGCCGCATGTCGGTGATGACCGCGCGAAAGCGCCGCTCGCCGATTGCCGCCTGCGCCTCGGCCAGCGTGCCGGCTGTCTCCACGCGGTGGCCTTCGCGCAGCAGCGTCAGCTCGTACAGCGTGCGCAGGTCGGGCTCGTCGTCCACCACCAGGATGCTGGCGGGCGGGGGCGCGGGGGAAGCGGGCGTGTGCGGCGGCATGTCAATGCGCTGGCGTGGCGCGTGCTGCGGGTTTGGGAGGGCGGAACTGCACGGAGAACTCGTTGCCCTGCGCGCTGGCACCGTCCAGCAGGCGCGCGCTGCGCTGGTAACCGATGCTGGCGCGGTGGCGCTCGCAGAGTTCGCGGCAAATGTACAGCCCCAGCCCGCTGGAGCGGCTCTCCGACGAGAAGAAGGGCTCGAACAGGTGGCGCTCGACCGATTCCTCCAGCGGTGCGCCGTCGCTCCAAACCTGCAGGCTGGACTGGCGTTCGGCCGACAGGCGCGTCGTCACCTGGATCGCGGCCGGCCGCTCGCTGGCGTAGCGCAGCGCGTTGTCCAGCAGGTTGACCAGCACGCGGCGCAGGTGCTCGCTGTCGAAGTCCACCGGCAGGCCGTGCGTGGCCAGGTCCAGCTGCACGCGGCGGCGCTGCGGCGCGCGCTGCACCCAGTCCGCGCAGATGTCCTGCACGCTCGCGTCCAGCTGCAGGCTGGGCGGCGCGGTGCGGCCGGCCTCGGGCACGCGGGCCACGTCCAGCACCTCGTCGACGATCTTGGACAGGCGCTGCGCGTTGTGCTGGATCATCTGCGTGAGCTGGCGGTGGCCGGGCGCCTGCAGCTCCTCGTCGAGCAGCGCATTGGCCTGGGCGATGGCCGCCAGCGGGTTGCGGATCTCGTGCGCCACGGCCGCCGACATGCGGCCCATGGCCGCCATCTTCTCCGTGCGGGTGCGGGCCTCGGCCTCGCGCAGGTCGTGCAGGAACATCACGCACAACCGCTCGTGCGCGCGGCCCGGCGCCTCGGTCATGCGTGTGCGCACGCGCAGCCGCCTGGCACCGCGGCTGGCGCTGCGCAGCGTCAGGTCGGCGGCCTGCGGCGCTGCCTGGTCGAAGGTGGTGCGCGCCAGGTCGAGCAGCGGCGCCCAGCTGGGCTTGGCGTCCAGCGCCGGCCGCAGGCCCGCTGCGCCCAGGCCCAGCAGCGCGCGCGCCGCCGGGTTGGCGGTGCGCATGCGGGTGTGTGCATCGACCACCAGCACGCCGTCGGTCAGCGTCTCCATCACGAGCTGGTTCACCTGGGCCTGCAGCCGCGTGGCGTGCAGGCCGGCGAGCGCCAGCTGCTCCTCGCGCATGAGCCGCGCCGCCAGCTGGTTGGCCAGGAAGGCCACCAGCAGGTAGCCCAGGCCGGCCAGCCCGGCCTGCAGGTAGCGCCCCGTGTTTTCGGCCAGGCCGTGCACGGAGCCCCACCAGGTCTCCAGCAGCAGCAGCAAGGTGATGGCCAGCGCCATGCCGATGGCCATCGGCCGCGTGCCCAGCACCGCCGTCAGCAGCACCGGCACGCCCAGCAGCGGTGTGTAGCTGATGGTGCCGGACTGGAACATCTGCAGCAACGCGATCACCAGCACGTCCATGCCGACCGTCAGCAGCCAGGTCGGGTCCAGCGCGTGGCGCGGCAGGCGCGGGCGGGCCAGCAGGCGCATCGACAGCGCGCTGGCCAGGTACAGCGCGCACATGGCCAGCACCCAGACCGGCACGGTCTCGGTCAGCACGTACTGGGTGGCCTGCAGCAGCAGCAAGGCCAGCGCGATCGTGGCGCGCGCGGTCATGAAGCCGTACCAGGCGCGCGTCATGGCCAGGTCGCCCACCGCCGGCGCCAGCATGGCGGCCTCGCGCGGATCGAAGTCGGACGGTGGCCAGGCGTCGTCGAGGGCGGTCACGCCGGCTCAGCCCTCGATCTGGCGGCGGTGCTCTTTGCTGCAGTACACGCCGCGCGCGCTGCGCTCGGCGTCGGCCAGCGGCAGGTGCAGGCCGCAGGCGGCGCAGCGCGCCATCTCGGCGGGCTGGCCTGCGCGGCCGCGCGGCCTGGCCGGCGGCGGCGGCCGGCGCGAGCGCCACAGCCAGATGCCGAAGGCCACGACCAGCAGCACGATCAGGAATTTCATGCGGCTCCCCGGCCGATCAAGACTTCGAGCACGAAGCGCGAGCCCACATAGGCCAGCAGCAGCAGCGCCGCGCCGGCGTAGAGCACGCGCACGGCCGTGCGGCCGCGCCAGCCGAACCGGCGGCGGCCGACCAGCAGCACCGCGAAGGTGATCCACGACAGCAGCGAGAACACCGTCTTGTGGTCCCAGCGCCAACCGGCCGCGCCCGCGCCGTACAGCGATTCGCCGAACAGCCAGCCAGCCGCCAGCGTGGCCGTCAGCAGCACGAAGCCGGCCTGCACGAAACGGAAGGTGAGGCGCTCCAGCGTGAGCAGCGGCACGCCGCTGAACGAGGGGCCGGCGTCGCGCATGGCGCGCTCGCTGCGGCGCATCAGCCAGGCGTGCAGCACGGCCGCGGCGAACAGCCCGTAGCAGGCGATGCCCAGTGCCCAGTGCAGCGGCAGCCACGGCGAGGCGTTGTCGTGCATGGGCGTTCCGGGAAACACCAGGGCCATCAGCACGGCCACGGCGCCGAAACCGGCCAGCGCCCAGCGCGCCCGCAGCTGCGGGAACACATGGCTTTCGACGGCGTAGACCGTCAGCACGAGCCAGGCCGTGACCGACAGCGCCGGCGCGAAGCCGAAGCGTGGCGTGGCCGTGAACCACAGGCCCCAGCACAGCACCAGCGCGTGCAAGATCCAGGCCGGCAGCAGGGCGTGGCGGCTGCGTTCGGGCTTGACCCGCGACGCGACCGCCGCAGGCACCGCATAGGCCGCGGCGGCGGCGGCCGACAGCAGCACGGTGGCCATGGAGGCGCTCGCTAAAATCATGCGCTTGAGTTTACCGGTACGCCTTGTCGGCCCCGGCCGCTTTCCCCTCCCCGCAACCGCGCTCCGTCCGCCGGAGCAAAGGACCTCCATGGCGTCCGCCCTCACCGAAAAACTCTCGCGTCTGGTCAAGGAGATCCGCGGCCAGGCCCGCATCACCGAAGCCAACGTCACCGACATGCTGCGCGAAGTGCGCATGGCGCTGCTCGAGGCCGACGTGGCCCTGCCCGTGGTGCGCGACTTCATCGCCCGCGTGAAGGAAAAGGCGCTGGGCCAGGAGGTGCTGGGCTCGCTGTCGCCGGGCCAGGCCCTGGTCGGCATCGTCAACCGCGAGCTGGCCACCACCATGGGCCAGGGCCTGCCGGGCGCCGAGCTCAACCTGGCCGCGCAGCCGCCCGCCGTGGTGCTGATGGCCGGCCTGCAGGGCACCGGCAAGACCACCACCACGGCCAAGCTGGCCAAGCTGCTGACCGAGCGGCGCAAGAAGAAGGTGCTGACCGTCTCGGCCGACGTCTACCGCCCGGCCGCCATCGAGCAGCTCAAGACCGTCACCAAGCAGGCCGGCGCAGAGTGGTTCCCCAGCACGGGCGAGCAAAAGCCGGTGGACATCGCGCGCGCCGCGCTGGACCACGCCCGCCGCCACTACTTCGACGTGCTGCTGGTCGACACCGCGGGCCGGCTGGCCGTGGACGAGGCCCTGATGCAGGAAATCCGCGAACTGCACGCGGCGGTGAACCCGGTGGAGACGCTGTTCGTCGTCGACGCCATGCAGGGCCAGGACGCGATGAACGTGGCCAAGGCCTTCGGCGAGGCGCTGCCGCTCACCGGCATCGTGTTGACCAAGACCGACGGCGATTCGCGCGGCGGTGCCGCCCTGTCCGCCCGCCATGTGACGGGCGTGCCGATCAAGTTCGCCGGCACCAGCGAGAAGATCGACGGCCTGGAGGTCTTCGACGCCGAACGCCACGCCGGCCGCGTGCTGGGCATGGGCGACATCGTGGCCCTGGTCGAGCAGGTCACGGCCAACGTGGACATGGCGGCCGCGCAGAAGCTGGCCGCCAAGGTCAAGAGCGGCGAGGGCTTCGACCTCAACGACTTCCTGGCGCAGATCCAGCAGATGAACCAGATGGGCGGACTGTCCAGCCTGATGGACAAGCTGCCCACGCAGATGTCGGCCAAGGCCGGCCAGGTCGACATGGACCGTGCCGAGCGCGAGATCCGCCGCAAGCAGGGCATCATCCACAGCATGACGGCGCTCGAGCGCCGCAAGCCCGACCTCATCAAGGCCACGCGCAAACGCCGCATCGCCGCCGGCGCCGGCGTGCAGGTGCAGGAGGTCAACCGCCTGCTCAACGAGTTCGGCCAGATGCAGGACATGATGAAGAAGATGAAGGGCGGCGGCCTCATGAAGATGATGAAGCGCATGGGCGGCATGAAGGGCCTGGGCGGCGGCGGCATGCCCAAGCTGCCGTTCTGAGGGCTGGCGGCCGCGCCGCTACAGCGCGGCGGCTTCCTGCTCCAGCTGCGCCAGCCGGCGCGCGAGCCGTCCCACGAAGTTCTGCGTGAGCTGCGGCAGCGCGCGCTGCGCCGGCACCACGATGCCCACCTGCAGCTGGTTCAGCACAGGCAGCGCGAACGGCTTCCAGACCAGCTCGCCGCGGCGCAGCTCGCCCAGCAGCGCGAGCTTGGAGAAGGTGGTGATGCCCTTGCCCGCCATCACCATGCGCTTGACCAGTGGCGTGGAGTTGCACGTGGCGACCGGCTCCATCGCTTCCCAGAAGGCCGTGTATTCGGCCGACAGCGTGGGGCCGAACACCGGCTGCGCGCCCGAGCGGATGAACGGGTGGCGCGCGCAATCGCGCAGCGCCACGCGGTCCTGCGTGGCCAGCGGGTGGCCCGGCGGCATCACCACGCCCAGCGGCAGGTGCGCCAGGCTCACGGCCACCGCACCGGCCGGCAGCCGCGTGACGAAGCTTAGCCCCAGGTCGACCTGGCCGGACGCCACCAGCTGCGCCACCTCCATGGGCTGTGTCGAGACGATGGTGTAGGTGGCGGCTGGGTACAGCTGCGAGAAGTCTTCCACCGCGGCGGGCAGCAGGTCCTCGAAGCACGAATCCATCGCCGCCAGCTTGATGTGGCCGCTGCGCTCGCCACGCAGCGCATCGAGTTCGGTGCGCATCACCTGGTAGCCGTGCAGCGTCTCCTGCGCGTGGCGCAGCAGCCGCTCGCCGGCCGGGTTCAGCCGCATGCCGCCGGGCAGGCGGTCGAACAGCTCCGTGCCCAGCTCCTCCTCCAGGTTCAGGATCTGGCGGTTGACCGCGCTGGCCGCCACGTGCAGCCGCTCCGATGCCTTGCGCACCGAGCCGCTGCGGGCCACCTCGATGAAATAGGTGAGGACGCTGGCGTGCATGGCCCCTCAGGCGCTCAGCGCGGCGGCACGCCGGCCGACCATTCGGGCCATTGGCTGACGATGTGGTCGACCACGCGCTCGCCGACGCGCGCGATGTTCTCCACCGTCTCGGCGAAGCCGCCGGCAGTCTCGCCGGGCGCCGGGTCCAGGTGCTGCAGCGTGGTCTCGCGCGGGTTGCCCTGGTCGAAGTTGACGGCGCCGCGCAGGCTCATGATGCGGTCCGTGCCATGGGTGCGTTTGATCACCAGCGTGATTGCGGCGGCCTCCATCTCGGTGATGACGTAGTCGTCCGCGCCGTAGAGCTTGGCGATGTACTGGGCCTGCGCCGACATGCCCGGGCCGTGGAAGAAGGTGTCGCCCGTCATGTGCGTTCCCTGGCCCACGCTCGGGGCCTGGCGCGCGCGCGGCTCGGGGTAGCGCAGCCGGTAGGCGCGCGCGCTGTCGGAGTCCTTGAGTGGCGTCTTGGCCGACAGCTGCATGGCCCAGGCCAGCAGCGCGGGGTTGAGCTGAAAGCGCCGGTATTCCTCGTAGCCCTTGCGCGGCATGAAGGTCGGCGCGCCTGGCGTGTTCTCCTCGGGCGCCCAACGGTGGCCCAGGTCGTAGTCCACCAGCCAGCTGCCCCAGGACACGTCGCCGATGGTGCCGCGCGCAGGCGGCGTGCCGGCCACGCCCGTGATCAGGTAGTAGGCCTGGGAGAAGTCGAAGGCCGGATTCAGCAGGATGGCCTGCATCGAGGCCGAGGAGTTGACCTTGCCCATGCCCAACACGGCGCCGCAGACGCCATCGCTGTTGCAGTAGACGGGCGCGATGGCGCCGGGCACGCGGACGGGTGTGGCGTTCTTCCAGTAGCGCTCGTACCAGTGCTGGAACTCGCCGGCGCGGTCGCCGGTGTTCTGGCCGATCTCGAACATCGCGGCGATGAAGACCTTGACGTGCACCGGCGCTGCGGCCTGGCTGCGAATCGGCGCTGCGCTGGCCGATGGCGAGGAGGGGGAGGGGCTGGCGCAGCCGGCCAGCAGGGCGGCTGCGGCCAGCCAGGCCACGATGGATTGAGGGGCACGCAGGAGGTGCATGGAAATCGCCTTGTGATGGTGGGAATGGGACCGCATCGTAGGCAGACAGGGTGCTGCTCTCAAGCGCTGATTTTCGCGCTGGGCGTGCGCAAAAAGCGCACAGGCTGCAGAAACAAAAACGCCCCTCGGCGAGGGGCGTTTTGGGAAGGGCGACCGCTCAGGCGGCCAAGGCCAGGGGCTGCTGGCGCAGCGGCAGCTTGGCGTGCATCCAGGCGCGGCGCAGCACGGCGGGCGACCAGCTCTCTTCCGGGATCAGCAGCCAGCGCTGGCGGCGCATGGCGGCGCCCAGGTCGCTGCGGCTGGTCAGCACGCTGGCGGGGATGGCCAGCAGCAGCGGCAGGCCCACCGGGATCAGCCAGACCAGCGCGCTCGGGTCGATCAGCGCGATGCCGACGGCCAGCAGGGCGATGATGCCGCTCATGGGGGCCAGGCTGCGGGCCGCATCGCGCCAGCGCAGGGCTTCGGCGTCCCGCGGAGGCGACTTCCATTCCAGCTTCACGCCGGTCAGCGCGACCAGCACGAACAGCGAGTGGGCCAGCATGCGCACCGGCGATTGCAGCATGGCCAGCACGCTTTCCAGCGCCGCGCTCTTGACCAGGCCGGCGGTGCCGCCGTAGCGGCGTTGCTCGCCCTGGATCAGCACGGCGGCGATGCCCAAGAGGCGCGGCAGGAACAGCACGGCCAAGGTCCAGATCCACAGGCCGATCAGCTCGGCGGGAATCGCAGACAGCGCATGGCTCACGCTGGCCAGGCCGGTGGCCTGGGCATGGCCGGACAGCCACAGCGTGGTGCCCAGCGTCATGAAGGCCAGCCACAGCGGCGCCGACAGGTAGGACATGGTGCCCGTGATGAACATGGCGCGGTGCACACCGGCGATGCCGGGTTCGGCCATCAGGCGGGCGTTCTGCAGGTTGCCCTGGCACCAGCGGCGGTCACGCTGCAGCTCGGACAGCAGGTCCGGCGGTTGCTGCTCGTAGCTGCCGACCAGGTCGGACACCAGCCACACATGGAAACCGGCACGGCGCATCAGCGCGGCTTCGACGAAGTCGTGCGACATGATGCCGCCGGACAGGCCGCCCGTGCCCTTGATCGGGGCCAGTGCGCAATGTTCCATGAAGGGCTTGACGCGGATGATGGCGTTGTGGCCCCAGTAGTGGGACTCGCCCAGCTGCCAGTACTGCATGCCCAGCGTGAACAGGCGGCCGGTCATGCGCGAGGCGAACTGCTGCGCACGGGCGTGCAGGGTCTGGTGGCCGATCGATTGCGTGGCGGTCTGGATGATGCCGGCACGGGGATGCACTTCCATCAGCTTGACCATGGAGGTCAGGCAGTCGCCGCTCATGACGCTGTCGGCGTCCAGCACGACCATGTACTTGTAGTCATTGCCCCAGCGGCGGCAGAAGTCGGCCACGTTGCCGGCCTTGCGGTGCGTGCGGCGGGTGCGCAGGCGGTAGTAGACCTCGATGGACGGGGCGCCATGGCTTTCGGAGGCCAGCACGGCGCGCAGGTCTTCCCAGGCGGCGCGCTCGGCACGCTGCTTCTCGGGATCGTTGCTGTCGGACAGCACGAACACGTCGAACGCGCGGCCGTGGCCCGTGGCCAGCACCGATTCGCAGGTGGCACGCAGGCCGGCGAACACGGTGGCCACGTCCTCGTTGCAGATCGGCATGATGATCGCCGTGCGCGCGTCGCCGCCTGTCGGCATCGCGTGGTCGCGCACTTCCTTGGCCGACAGCGCATGCTTGTCGCCGCGCAGCACGACGAAGAAGCCCATCAGTGCCGTGCCGAAGCCCGACACGATCCAGGCCGACAGCAGCGCGAACAGCGACAGCTGGCCAACTTCGAGCAGCACGCTGTCGTAGTCGGGCTGCATGCTGGCGAACAGGCCGGTGGCCAGCGCGGTCGTGAGCAGCACGATCAGCATCAGCGCCATGCGGCGGCGGCTGGCGGCCTGCTGCCAGGCTTCGGGTGCAGGGGCGGCGGCTTGAACGCCGGCCGGACGCACGCCGGGCACGGACATCAGCAGCGCCGTGCCCACGCTGTTCCAGAAGCCGCGCCAGGGGCGGGGCGTCATGGAGCCGCGGTTCACGGGCGGTGCGGTGACGGAATTGGGATGGCGCTCAGCGCGCAAGGGGCTGCGCTGTTTGTCCCATGCGCGACCGACGATTTGCCGGCCGACGCGGGCGAAGTTGTGTTGGTCCATGGTGTTCTCACGGGTGGAGGAGGCGGTGGAGACAGAGCTCATATGCCTGTCTCAGTGCAAACCCCATGCCAACGTCAAAACACGATATGAATCAATGGGTTGGAGCGGTTTTTCCAGGGCTTTGCGGGTCTAGCCGGAAAACCGCCCCCAAAACCACCGTTTTTGTCGCCGAACAGCGACAGGTCATCGCGTGTGTTTGGCGATGTCCTTTTGAATCAAGGACTTAGCCCTGTCGTGGTTCGGCGACGGGCTCGCCAGAAGCCGGAGAATCGCCTTTGAACAGTCCCGGCGTGAGCTCGTGCTTTTGCATCAGCCGGTAGAACTCGGTCCGGTTGCGGTCGGCGAGCCGGGCCGCATCGGCGGCATTGCCGTCGGTCAGCTTCAGCAGGTTGATGAGGTACTCGCGCTCGAACTTGCGCTTGGCCTCGGCATAGGGCAGCACCTCGATGGCCGGCTGGCGCAGCGCGCGCTGCACCAGCGCCAGCGGCACCAGCGGCGTGGTCGACAGCGCGCAGACCTGCTCCACCACGTTGTGCAGCTGGCGCACGTTGCCGGGCCAGGCGGCCGTGGTCAGCGCCTTGAGCGCCTCGGGCGCGAAGCCCGACAGCCGCTTGCTGTACTTGGCGGCCAGCATCTGCAGGAAGTGCTGGGCCAGCAGCGCGATGTCCTCGCGCCGTTCACCCAACGGGGGCAGCGTGAGGGTGACCACGTTGAGCCGGTAGTACAGGTCCTCGCGGAACTCCTTGGCGGCCATGGCCACCTCCAGGTCGCGGTGCGTGGCCGACAGGATGCGCACGTCCACCGGGATGGACTGGCTGGAGCCCAGCGGCCGCACGGCGCGTTCCTGCAGCACGCGCAAGAGCTTGACCTGCAGCGCCAGCGGCATGTCGCCGATTTCGTCGAGCAGCAGCGTGCCGCCGTCGGCGGTCTGGAACAGGCCCTTGTGGTTGGTCACGGCGTCGGTGAAGGCGCCGCGCATGTGGCCGAACAGCTCGGACTCCAGCAGCGCCTCGGGGATGGCGCCGCAATTCACCGCCACGAAAGGCTTCTTCGCCCGGCTGCTGGCCTTGTGGATGGCGCGCGCCAGCAATTCCTTGCCGGTGCCGCTGTCGCCCAGCATCAGCACGCTGGCGTCGGACTGGGCCACCATCTTGGCCTCGGCCAGCACCTCGGCCATGCGGGCCGAGCGGCTGACGATCTCGTCGCGCCAGCTCTCGTCGTGCCCGCCCTTGGGCACCGGCGCGGCCGGCGCCGACAGCGACAGCGCCTGGGCGATCTTGTCCAGCAGCGCCTTGCCGTCGAAGGGCTTGGTTAGGTAGGTGAACACGCCGCGCGCCGTGGCCTCCACCGCGTCGGGGATGGTGCCGTGCGCCGTCAGCAGGATCACGGGCAGCGCCGGATGCCGGGCACGCACGAGGTCGAACAGCGCCAGGCCGTCGCGGCCGGGCAGCTGCACATCGGACAGCACCAGCTGCGGCTGCTCGATGTCGAGCTGGTTCAACGCGGCCTCGGCCGAGCCGACGGCCGTCACGCGGTAGCCAGCGGCCGTGAGGCGCATGGACAACAGGCGCAGCATGTCCGCGTCGTCGTCGACGACGAGGATGTTC
This sequence comes from Pseudorhodoferax sp. Leaf274, assembly GCF_001422445.1. Lineage (GTDB taxonomy): Bacteria > Pseudomonadota > Gammaproteobacteria > Burkholderiales > Burkholderiaceae_C > Pseudorhodoferax. Next base: position 221,697 of record NZ_LMNA01000002.1, on the reverse strand, counting down.
ACGCGGGGCGCGGCGGAGTCGGAAGATGCCATGGTCAGGGCTGGACGGCGCGGTGGCCGCCGTTGGGCGGTGGGCGCGAGGTCAGGCTGCGCTCGATGGCGCGCACGGCCTCCAGCCGCTCGCTCAGCTGGTCGATGCGGCGCTGCTGCTCGCGCAGCTGCTGGGCCTGGCGGTCCAGCGCTTCTTCCACCCGGCGCTGCTCGGCATAGCGCGCCACCAGCATGCCGGCCAGCGGGTACAGCCCGCGAGCTTCCTCGCGCGGGTTGCCCAGCACGCGCTGCGCCAGGCCCTGCGCGCGCACCAGGTCGGCCGGCACGCGGGTCTGCGCCAGCGTGATGGCCAGCTGCATCTCCTCGGCCGGCTGGCGCTGCGCTTCGGCGATGTCCGAGAGCCGCGTCACCTCCTGTGCCAGCTCGGCCGGGGCCATGCGGCGCACGCGGTCGGCATACAGCAAGAGCGACTGCGCCACGGTGCTGTTGTCGGTGCGCACGCCGCCCGGCTGGCCGCCCTGCACGGGCAGCGGCACGGCCGATTCGGCCGGCGGCGCGGTGGGCGGCGCCACCGCGGGCGGCGGCGGCACGGGGGCGGCAGCGGGTGGCGGGGGCGGCGGCGCCGGCGGCGGCACGGCGCAACCGGCCAGCAGCGCCGCGGCCAGCGCGCACAGCAAGGATGAGGACGCGCGGGCCGCGCGTGGTTCAGGACACATGGGGTAGTTCGATGCGGAAATGGGCGCCGGACGGGCCGGGCAAGAGCGCCATCTTGCCACCGTGCGCGGCGATGTACTCGTGGACGATGGAAAGCCCGATGCCCGTGCCCTTGACCGCGCCCTCGGGCTGGCGCTGGCCGCGGAAGAACGGCTCGAAGATGCGGTCGCGGTCGGCCTCGGCCACGCCGGGCCCTTCGTCCTGCACATCGATCTGCACCAGCTGGTCGTGCTGGCGCAGCTGGATCAGGATGCGGCCCCTGGGCGGCGAGAAGCGGATCGCGTTGGACAGGAGGTTGGCCAGCACCGTGCCGATCTTGGCTGCGTCCACCCGCGTCGTCAGGCTCTCGCCCTCGACCTGCACCGCCAGCTGGTTGGCGCGCCACTGCAGGCGCTGGGCGTCGACCTGGGACTCGATCAGTTCCAGCAGGTCCACGCGCTCGCGCTTGAGCTGGCGCGCCTCGAAGGCCGCGGCGTTGAAGCGCAGCAGCGCCTCGATCTGGCTTTGCAGCTGCACCGTGTTCTGGCGCAGGATGCCGGCCACCTCGCGCTGGTTGTCGTTGAGTTCGCCGGCCACGCCTTCCTCGAGCAGCGAGACGCCCTCGCGCAGCGCAGCCAGCGGCGTCTTCAGTTCGTGCGAGATGTGGCGCAGAAAGCGCGCCTTGTCGGCATCGAGCTCGGACAGCCGCAGCCGCAGCCAGTCCAGCTGCTGGCCGATGCGGTGCACGTCGGACGGGCCCTGGATCTCGATCGGCCGGTCCAGCTCGTTCTCGCCCAGGCCCACGATGGCGCGTTCCACGCGCTTGAGCGGGCGCGCCAGCCACAGGCCCAGCGCGATCGCCAGCAGCACGGCCAGCACCACCATGCCGATCACCTGCTGCGTGATCTGCACGCGGCTGGCGTCCAGCTCGGCGTTGAGGGACTGGCGGCGCTGTTCGATGGCGGCCTGCATCTGCTGCGCCAGCGTGACGTTGAGCACATCGAGCTCGCGGAACTCGGCCGCGATGGCGCGCTCGCGGTCCAGCGCGGTCTCGGCCGGGCCTTCCATGAGCTGCTCGATCTTGCCCATCTGTCCGCGCCAGCGCTCGGCCAGCGCCGGTGGCAGGTCGGCCGGCTGCAGGCCGGCGACCAGGCCCTGGGCCTCGCGCGCGCTGTCGGCGAAGCGCCGGCGCAGCAGCGCGTCGTTGAGGATCAGCGACTGGCGCGCGGCCCGCTCGGCCGTGGCGCTGCGCTCGCTGAGCGTCTGCGCCACGCCGTTGAGCTGCAGCGTGCGCGCCGAGAAGCCCAGGCTGCGCTGTATCAGGATGTCGAAGGTGAACACCGCGCGCACGGCCACGCCGCCCAGCAGCGCGGCGATCAGCAGGAAGGCCAGCAGCAGCAGCTGGCGGAAGGACAGGCGCGGGCGGCTCACGCGGCCGGCGCGATCTCGCGCGTGCAGACCTCGCCGCGCAGCGAGTACGACATGGCCTCGGTCACGCGCACGTCCACCATCTGGCCGACCAGGCGGTCCGGTCCGGCGAAGTTGACCACGCGGTTGCACTCGGTGCGGCCCATCAGCTCGGGCTGGCCGGCGTGGCTGCGCTTGGACGGGCCCTCGACCAGGATGGACTGCACCGTGCCCACGCGGCGCGCGGCGATGGCGCGCACGTTGGCATCGACCACGCCCTGCAGGTGCTGCAGCCGCTTGAGCTTGACCTCGTGGGGCGTGTCGTCGTGCAGGTTGGCGGCCGGCGTGCCCGGGCGCGGGCTGAAGATGAACGAGAAGCTGTTGTCGAAGCCGATGTCGTCGATCAGCTTCATCATCTTGCCGAAGTCCTCCTCGGTCTCGCCCGGGAAACCGACGATGAAGTCGCTGCTCATGGCCATGTCGGGCCGGATCGCGCGCAGCTTGCGCACGGTCGACTTGTATTCCATGGCCGTGTAGCCGCGCTTCATGGCCATCAGGATGCGGTCCGAGCCGTGCTGCACGGGCAGGTGCAGGTGGCTCACGAGCTTGGGCACGCGCGCGTAGGCCTCGATCAACCGGGGCGTGAACTCGTTCGGGTGGCTGGTGGTGTAGCGGATGCGCTCGATGCCGGGGATCTCGGCCACCGTCTCCACCAGCAGCGCGAAATCGGCGATCTCGTCGGCGCCCTTGTTCGGCTCGCCCATGCGGCCGCGGTAGGCATTGACGTTCTGGCCCAGGAGCGTGACCTCCCTGACGCCCTGGTCGGCCAGGCCTGCGATCTCCACCAGCACGTCCTCGAACGGCCGCGACACTTCTTCGCCGCGCGTGTAGGGCACCACGCAGTAGCTGCAGTACTTGGAGCAGCCCTCCATGATCGAGACGAAGGCCGTCGCGCCCTCCACGCGCGCGGGCGGCAGGTGGTCGAACTTCTCGATCTCGGGGAAGCTGATGTCCACCTGCGCGCGGTCCTCTCGCGCACGCTGGCGCAACAGCTCGGGCAGGCGGTGCAGGGTCTGCGGGCCGAACACCACATCCACGAAGGGCGCGCGCGCGATGATGGCCTCGCCCTCCTGGCTGGCCACGCAGCCGCCCACGCCGATCTGCACGCCCTTCTTCTTGAGGTGCTTCACGCGGCCCAGGTCGGAGAACACCTTCTCCTGCGCCTTCTCGCGCACCGAGCAGGTGTTGAACAGGATCAGGTCGGCCTGGTCCACGTCCTGCGTGGGCTCGTAGCCCTCGGCGGCGTGCAGCACGTCGGCCATCTTGTCCGAGTCGTACTCGTTCATCTGGCAGCCGAAGGTTTTGATGAAGACTTTTTTCGTCATGGCGGTCTCGTGGGGCAATGCGGGACGGGCGGCCCAGGCCGCGCCGGAGGAAAGAGGCAGGCGCCTACTGTCCGTACTTGGGCAGCAGGTGGAACGGCGTCTTGCCGTCGTCCTTGGGCCGCGTGTCTTCTTCGGAGGAGAAGATGAAATTGCGCTCGCGCGTGGCCCCGGGCCGCTTGATGGCGGCTTCCTGCTGGTTCAGCAGCCAGACCTGGTGGACCATGCCGTTGGGTTCGCGCGTGTAGTTCACGACCAGGCGCTCGCCGACGATGCTGGCCGACATCACGAGTTGGTTGCGCGGGCCGAGGATGCGCGCGCCGGGCGAGAGGCGGTCGGATTTGCCGTCCAGCAGGATGTCGGGCGGCTGCGTGACCTGCAGCAGCCCGCGTAGCGCAGGGGCGGGGAATTCGCGCACCTGGGCCTGTGCGGCGGTGGCGAGGAGGAGGCTGGTGACGATGAGCGCGAGCGAAGCACGGCAGCGGTTCATGGTGTTCATCCAGAGGCTGGGGGCGCGATTTTAGAAGGCCCTTCGCGGCTGGCCGCCAATGCCCGTTCGATGGCCTCCTGCAATTGCCCGGCCACTACCTTCACGAGCGGCCCCAGCGGCCGCGTGGCGTCCACCGCGATGCCGATGGTCTGCGGCTCCGCGCCCTTGTCGCGCACGGGCACGAAGCGCAGCAGGCCGGCGGCCAGCTCGGGCGCGGCGTCCAGCTCCGAGGTGAACACCACGTGGCGCCCGCCCAGCGCCAGCTGCTTGACCAGCTGCAGCGAGTTGCTCTCGAAGCGCCCGCGCGCCTCGGTGAACAGCCAGCCGTACTGCGCGTCCAGGTAGCGCCGGATCGCCAGCGCGCGGCTCTGCAGCGCCACGGGGTAGGCGGCGGCCTCCTGCAGGCTGACCGAGCGCGCGCCGGCCAGTGGGTGGCTGGGTGCGACCACGCAGCCGAACGGCAGCTCGATGCGCCACAGCACCAGCAGTTCGCGCCGCGGCGGCAGGTTGAAGGCCGCGGCCAGGTCGGCCGTGCCGGCCATCACGGCGGCCAGCGCCTCATCGGTGCTGCCCAGGTTGACCGACAGCGAGATCAGCGGGTGGCTCGCGCCCAGCGATGCCACCAGCGCCGGCAGCACGCTGGTGGAGTGGCTGTCCATGGCCTGCAGCGTCACGTGTCCCTGGTGCACGCCCTGGTAGCGGCGGATCTCGCTTTCCAGCCGGCGCTCGTCCTGGCGCCAGCGCCGTGCGAGCGTGACCACCGCGTCGCCGGCCACGGTCAGCCGCATGCCGCGCGGCAGCCGCTCGAACAGCGGCGCGCCGAGCTGCTCCTCCAGCTGCAGGATCTGCCGGTTGATGGCCGAGGCCGCCACGTGCAGTTCCTTGGCCGCGGCCTGGATGGAACCGGAACGCGCCACCTGGTCCAGGTAGCGCAGGTTGGCGGAGACGAGGGACTGCGGCATGGCGGCAAAGCATACGCATTTTTCGAATGCAAGCGTGCGCATTCGGTGATGGACGGCAATGCAGGCGATTTCTACGATCCAGCCCATTCCCGCATCCCACCCAAGGAAACCACCATGTCGCTCCGCACCCCGCCTGCCCTGGCCCTGCTTGCCGTTCTGGCGCTGGCCCCGGCCCAGCAGGCCCTGGCCCAGGCCGCCAGCTGGCCCAGCAAGCCCGTCCGCATCGTCGTGAGCTTCCCGCCCGGCGGCACCAGCGACATCGTGGCGCGCCTGGTGGGGCAGCACCTGACCGACAAGCTCGGCCAGCAGTTCCTGGTCGACAACCGGCCCGGTGCGGGCGGCACGCTGGCGGCCGACATCGTGAAGAAGGAAGCGCCGGACGGCTACACGCTGATCCTGGCCAACAACGCGCCGTTCACGATCGCGCCCACGCAGTTCAGGAAGATCCCGTACGACCCGCTCAAGGACTTCACGCACGTGGCCTACATCGGCGCCTCGGCGCCCGGCCTGCTGGTGCAGCCCGCGTTGGGCGTGAAGGACCTGAAGGGCTTCATCGACCTCACGAAGAAGGAAACCAAGCTGAGCTACGGCTCCAGCGGCGTGGGCTCCATCAGCCACATCCTGGGCGAGGGCGTGAAGAAGAAGGCCGGCATCACCATGGTCCACGTGCCCTACAAGGGCAGCGCGCCGGCGATCCAGGACTTCAAGGCCGGCGTGCTCAAGACCTACTACGACCTGCTGGCGCAGAACATGCCCATGGTCAAGGCCGGCGAGGCGGTGGCCATCGCCGTGGCCGCGCCCAAGCGCATCTCGCAGGCGCCCGACGTGCCGACCTTCCGCGAGCAGGGCCTGGACATCGTGCTGGAGAACTGGCTGGGCGTCTCGGGCCCGGCGGGCATGCCGGCCGACCTGGCCAGGAAGATCCACGACGCCGTGGCCGAGGCCGTGGCGCTGCCGGCCGTCAAGGAGCGGCTGTTCGGCTGGGGCGTGGAGACGCAGGCCATGAGCAGCGCCGAATACACGAAGTTCGTGGGCGACCAGATCGAGGTGTGGAAGCCCTTGATCATCGAAGCCGGCGCGCAAGAGAAGTAGGCCGCAACCCCGCACACACCGGAGCAACGCCATGCAACTGCTGCGTGCCCTGGCCTTCCGCCAGGACTTCCTGGCCGGCCTGTTCGTGCTGGTCCTGGGCCTGGCCTGCCTGGCCGCCGTGGGCGACCTGGAGATCGGCAACGCCACCGAGATGGGCCCGGGCTACGTGCCGCGCGCACTGGCCTGGATGCTGATCGCTGCCGGCACCGGCATGGCCATCGCAGGCGCCCGCCGGGTGGCGGCCGAGCCGGTGGCCATCGTGCTGCGGCCGGTGCTCGTGCTCTCGCTGGCCGTGCTGCTGTTCGGCGCCATGGTCGACCGCCTGGGCATCGTGCTGGCGGTCATCGTGTCCACGGCCGTGGCCTCGCTGGCCAGCAGCATCAGCCGCCAGCGCGAGACGCCGCTGGTCTGCGCCGTGCTGGCGGCGCTGGCCGCACTCGTGTTCGTCAAGGGCCTGGGCCTGGCGATCCCCATCTGGCCACGGTGAAGGACAAAGATGAAACCCCCACGCGCATCGCTTCGCGTATCGCTGCCCCCCAGGGGGGCGCGTCCATGCCTTCGGGCGGCCGGGCGGCATTGACATGGAACTGCTCTCCAACATCGCCATGGGCCTGCAGGTGGCCGTGCTGCCGCAGAACCTCTTGTTCTGCTTCGTCGGCGTGCTGCTGGGCACGCTGATCGGCGTGCTGCCCGGCATCGGCGCGGTGGCCACCATGGCCATGCTGCTGCCCATCACCTTCCACCTGCCGCCGGCCACCTCGCTGATCATGCTGGCCGGCATCTACTACGGCGCACAGTACGGCGGCTCGACCACGGCCATCCTGGTCAACCTGCCGGGCGAGGCCAACTCGGTGGCCACCACGCTGGACGGCTACGCCATGGCGCAGAACGGCCGCGGCGGCGCGGCGCTGGCCATCGCGGCCATCGGCTCGTTCGTCGCGGGCACCGTGGCCACGCTGCTGATCTCGGTGTTCGGCCCCGGCATGGCGGCGCTGGCGCTGAAGTTCGGCCCGGTCGAATACTTCTCGCTGATGCTGCTGGGCCTGGTCTGCTCCATGGTGCTGGCCAACGGCGCGCTGTTCAAGGCCGTGGTGATGATCGTGTTCGGCATGTTCCTGGGCCTGGCCGGCACCGACGCCAACTCGCCGATGCCGCGGCTGACCTTCGGCGTCACCGAGCTGGCCGACGGCATCGACTTCGTGGCCATCGCGGTGGGCCTGTTCGGGCTGACCGAGATCATGCTGAACCTGGAACACACGCCGCGCGCCGTGCAGGCCGTGCCCATGCACGAGCTGCTGCCGACCCGCGAGGAGCTGCGCGAGAGCGTCGGCCCCATCCTGCGCGGCACGCTGCTGGGCTCGGTGCTGGGTGTGCTGCCCGGCGGCGGCGCGCTGCTGGCCTCGTTCGGCGCCTATGCGCTGGAGAAGAAGCTCAGCCGCACGCCCGAGCGCTTCGGCAAGGGCGCCATCGCTGGCGTGGCCGCGCCCGAATCGGCCAACAACGCGGGCGCGCAGACCTCGTTCATCCCGCTCTTGACGCTGGGCGTGCCGTCCAACGCCATCATGGCCGTGATGGCCGGCGCCATGACCATCCAGGGCATCGTGCCCGGCCCGCAGGTCATGACCGAACACGCCACGCTGTTCTGGGGAATGATCGCCAGCATGTGGGTCGGCAACCTGATGCTGGTGGTGCTGAACCTGCCGCTCGTGGGCCTGTGGGTCAAGCTGCTGCAGGTGCCCTACCGGTTGCTGTACCCGGCCATCGTGTTCTTCTGCGCCATCGGCATCTACAGCATCAACAACCGCGCGCTGGACGTGTACCTGGCGGTCGGCATCGGCCTCCTGGGCTACGCCATGGTCAAGCTCGGCTTCGAGGCCACGCCGCTGGTGCTGGGCTTCATCTTGGGTCCGATGATGGAAGAGAACTTCAAGCGCGCGATGCTGCTGTCCGGCGGCGACGCGCAGACCTTCGTCGAGCGCCCCATCAGCGCGGGCCTGCTCCTGGCCGCCGCGCTGATGCTGGCCGCCATGGCGCTGCCTTCGGTGAAGCGCACCCGCGCCGAAGCCCTCAAGGAAGACTGATCCTTTCCAGGAGACCCCGATGACGACATCCGCCGTGCAGGCCCCGTTGCGCCTGCGCTTCATCCTGAACACCTTCTACTCCGGCCCGCAGGCCTGGTTCTTCGTGGCCGAGGACAAGGGCTATTTCCGCGAGGAGGGCCTGGCCGTGGAGTTCACCGAGGGCGACACGCTGGCCAATGCCGTGCCGCGCCTGGCCGATGGCCTGTACGACGCGGGTTACGGCGACATGAATGCGCTGGTCGAGTGCGCGGCCAGCCGGCCCGACGAAGCCCCGGTGGCCGTGTTCGCCATGCACAACCGCTCGCCCTACACGATCGCCGTGCCCGCCGCCGGCCCGGTGCGCCAGCCGCAGGACCTGGCCGGCAGGCGGCTGGTCACGCACCCGAACGACGCCGCCTGGCGCATGTTCCCCGAGTTCTGCGCGGCCTGCGGCATCGCGCCGGACAGCGTGTCCATCGAGGTCTGCGATCTGCCGCACAAGGACATCGTGCCGCTGATGCTGGCCGGCCGCTGGGACGGGCTGTTCGGCTTTGTCAACACCATCCGCGCGCAGGCCATCGAGGCCGGGCTGGACGCCGACCGGCTGCTGCGCCACTTCGAGTGGCAGCACCATGTGCCCTCGCTGTACGGCGCGGCGCTGATGGTCACGCCGGCACTGCGCGCCGGGCACCCGCAGGCCGTCGCGGGCCTGGTGCGGGCCGTCAACCGGGGCCTGGCCGACACCGTCGCCGACCCGGACGCGGCCATCGCCGCCGTGGCGCGGCGCAACCCCGGCCTGGACCGCGTCGCCAACCGGGCCCGCCTAGTCGGCACGCTGGGCCTGGAGATGGCGCACCCCGAGGGCGCGCGCATCGGCATCGGCGCGGTCAACCCCGAGCGCGTGGCCGCGACCGTGGCCTTGATGGCCCGGGCCAAGGCCTTGCCGCAAGCGCCCGATGCGGCGCGCCTGTTCGATGGGCGCTTCCTGCCGCCGCTCGCTGCGCGCGTGCGCACCCTGGCGCAGGCCCTGTGATGGACGCGCTGCCTTCGCTGGAGCAGCTCAACGCGGCGGACGCGTCCACGTTCCTGGACCACCTGGGCGAGGTGTTCGAGCACGCGCCCTGGGTTGCCGCGGCCGTCGTCGGCCAGCGGCCCTTCGCAAGCGCCGACGCGCTGCACCGTGCCATGCTGGCGGCCGTGGCCGCGCGGCCCGAGGACGCGCGCGTGGCGCTGTTCAACGGCCACCCGGAACTGGCCGGCACCGCCGCGCGGCTGGGCCAGATGACGGCCGACTCGGTGCGCGAGCAGGGTGGCCTGGCGCTGGGTGCGCTCAGCGCCGAAGACGGTGCGCGCTGGGATGCGCTCAACACGGCCTACCGCGCGCGCTTCGGCTTTCCGTTCATCCTGTGCATCAAGCGGCACACGCGCATCTCGGCGCTTGCGGCCTTCGAGGCACGCCTGGCGGGCGACCTGCGCACCGAACTGGCGAACACGCTGGCCGAGATCGGCCGCATCACGCGGCTGCGGCTGGCCGGTCGCATCGCCGGCCACGGCCTGGACGGCCTGCACGGCAGCCTGGCCGTGCAGGTGCTGGACAGCCAGCGCGGCCGGCCCGCCGAGTGCCTGCGTGTGGCGCTGCACGATGCCGACGGCGCCTTGCTGGCCCAGGGCGTGCAGCAGGGCGATGGCCGCACCGCGCCGCTGCTGGCCGGCGCTCCGCTGCGCATGGGCCGCTACGAACTGCGCCTGCACCTGGGCGAGCACCAGCGGCGCCAGGGCGGGGCGGATGGGTGGCTGGACGTCGTGCCCATCGCCTTCGCCATCGATGCGCCCGAGGCCGACTACCGGCTCACGCTGACGGTGGCGCCGTGGGCGTACAGCGTGGCCTGCGCGCGCGAGGGCTGACGGTCGGTCAGCAGCACTGCGGCACCTGTGCCGCCTGCGCCGCCCGCGCGGCGTCCTGCCGCGCCTGCGCCGCTGCACCGCGCCGCGCAGACCACACCACCAGCAACAGCGCCAGCACCGCCACGCCGGCACCCGCGACCATGACGGACGCATAGCCCAGCCCGGCGCTCAGCACGGCCGCGCCCATGGCCGCGCCCAGCGCGTTGCCGAGGTTGAACGCGCCCACGTTGACGGAGGACGCGAGGCCCGGCGCCTCGGCCGCCGCGCGCATCACGCGCATCTGGATCGGCGGCACGACGGCGAACGCACCGATGCCCCAGACCAGCACGCCCACGGCCGCGCCGACCTGCGTCTGCGCCAGCCACGGGAAGGCCAGCATGCTGGCCGCGATCAGCAGCAGGAAGCCCATCAGCGTCTTGTCGACCGAGCGGTCGGCGAGCTTGCCGCCCAGCGCATTGCCGATGGTGAAGCCGACGCCGGCCAGCGCGAGCAGCCCGGTGATCAGCGCCGGCGAGGCTGCGTTGAAGCTCTTCAGCGCGGGCGTGATGTAGGTGTAGAGCGAGAACATGGCGGCCGAGCTCAGCACGGTGGTCAGCATGGCCAGCAGCACCACGGGGCGCGTGAGCACCCGCAGTTCGGCCCGCACGTCGGTGCGCGCCTGGGTTGCTGCGCCGCGCGGCAGGGCCAGCCGCAGCGCCACCATGGCGAGCACGCCCAGCACCGCGATGGCGGCGAAGGACTGGCGCCAGCCCACGCTGTCGGACAGCCAGGTCGCGGCCGGCACGCCGCCGATGTTGGCCAGCGTCAGCCCCATGAACATGGTGGCCACGGCGCTGGCCTGCCGGCCCGGCGGCACCAGGCTGGCCGCGACCACGGCGCCGATGCCGAAGAAGGCGCCGTGCGTCAGGCTGGTCACCACGCGCGCCACCATCAGGCTGGCGTAGCCGGGTGCCAGCGCCGACAGCAGGTTGCCCAGCGTGAAGATGGCCATCAGCACCATCAGGGCCCTGCGCCGCGACCAGCGGCCCAGCAACAGCGTCATGAAGGGCGCGCCCAGCGTCACGCCGATGGCGTAGGCCGAGACCAGCAGGCCGGCGGACGGGATGGACACGTCCACGCCCTGGGCGATGGACGACAGCATGCCCATGGGCCCGAACTCGGTCGTGCCGATGCCGAAGGAGCCGATCGCCAGGGCCAGCAGGGGGCCTGTGGCGCTGCGGGCGCCGCCGCTGTCCGCGGCGGGCGTGGAGGAGGTGGTGGTGTGCATGGCGGGTGTGCTCGATGTCTAGGGTTAACCCGGAGTTGGCGATTGTGGCGATGCCGACCTTTCCGGTAAACGGCAGAATTTCGAAAACACTTTTGCCGTGGATGAGAAGATGAAGCTGACCCTGGAAGAGATCACCGTGTTCCTGACCGTGGTGGACACGGGTTCGCTGACCGCCGCGGCCGAGCACCTGGGCCAGCCCGTGTCCACCACGAGCCGGCTGCTTGCGCGCCTGGAAGAGAAGCTGCAGACCACCCTGCTGCGCCGGACCACGCGGCGGCTCGACCTGACCGACGAGGGCTGCGGCTTCATGCAGGACGCGCGCCAGATCCTCGAATCGGTGCGCGTCGCCGAGGACCGGCTCATGGCGCGGCGCGGGCGCCTGTCCGGCCCGCTGCACATCGACGCGGCCTCGCCGTTCATGCTGCACGTGCTGGTGCCGCTGCTGCCGGGCTACCGCGCGCTGCACCCGGGCGTGGACCTCGTGCTCAACAGCAACGAGGGCTTCATCGACCTGCTGGAGCGGCGCGTGGACCTGGCCATCCGCATCGGCGAGCTCAAGGATTCGACGCTGCACAGCCGCCTGCTCGGCCACGCGCGCAACCGGCTCGTGGCCAGCCCGGACTACCTGGCCCGCCGCGGCACGCCGGCCGATGCCGAGGCGCTGCGTGCGCACGAGCTGCTGGGCTTCAACCAGCCCGAGGCGCTGAACCTGTGGCCGGTGCAGCATGCCGATGGGCGGCCGGCGCGCATTGCGCCCACGCTGCTGTCGTCCAGCGGCGAGACGCTGCGCCAGATGGCCATCGCGGGCATGGGCATCACCTACCTGAGCGACTTCATGACCGCGCGCGACATCGCGCAGGGCCGGCTCGTGGAGGTGTTGCCGCAGGCCACGCTGCACCGGCCGCGGCCGGTCCACGCCGTCTACCACCAGCAATCGGCCGTGTCGGTGCGCATCGCGTCGATGGTGGGCTACCTGGCCGAGGCCATGCGCGCGCCCGAGGCGCAGTGGGCGGACCACGTGCCGGCTTGACCGCGGGTCCATCCGTGCCGGAAACACCCTCTAAGATCGCCGGCCTCATGGAGGCTGCACGTTGACATCCCCCCTCGAAGCCATCCGCCGCTGGCTGGTGCAACTGCCGGCGTACGGCCTGAACGGCATCGGCACGGCGCTGGGCGTGCTGCTGGTGCAGCTGCTGGCCGGTGCCCTGGGCGGGCTGGAGGCCTCGCTGCTGGCCTCTGGCGGCGCCATCTACGCCAGCCTGGCCGACACGCCCAACCCGCCGCACCGCACCTGGCGCCGCGTGGCGCTGGCCGCGGCGGTGGGCCTGCTGTCCAGCGTGCTGGTCACCGCCTTGCGTGGCCATGCCATGGTGCTGGGCGGGCTGGTCGCGCTGCTGGCCTTTGGCGCCGGCATGGTGCTGGCCTGGGGGCCACGCGCCGGGCCGATCTCCTTCGTGCCGGTGCTGGCCATCGTGTTCACGATGGCGGCCCCGGCACCCGGGCCCTGGCAGCTGCAGGCCCAGCACGCGCTGTGGACGGCATTCGGCAGCCTGGTCTACCTGGGCTGGGCACTGACGGCATCGCGCTGGCTGCAGCCACGCTACCGCGCGCTGGCGCTGGCGGCCGTCGTCGAGGGCACGGCCGCGCTGCTGCGCTCGCGGGCCGCCATGCTCTCGGCCGGCCCGCGCGAGATCGCCGGCGCGCTGCCGCTGCAGGACTGGATGCAGCGGCAGGTGGGCCTGGACGAGCGCCTGCAACCCGCGCGCGACCTGTTGTTCTCGGCCACCGAGGCGCCCGGCGCGCAGCGCCAGATCGCCATCCTGCTGCACGCCATTGCGCTGCGCGACACGCTGCTGGGCAGCGAACTCGACCTGGACCTGCTGGGCGAGGACACCGCGGCCGAGCGGCTGCGCCTGGCGCTGGCCGCGCGCATCGCGGCCACGGCCGACACGCTGGACTGGCTGGCGCAGGCCGTGCAGTGGGACCGGCCCATGGCCGCCGCGCCGGTGGGCGACCAGGGCTTGCCGGCGGCACTGGCCGCCTTCGCCGACGATCCGCGCCGCAGCGCGCTGGCGCAGGCGCTGGGCGAGCGGGCCCAGCACATCGCCGACGACCTGGACCGCATGCTGCAGACCTGGCGCGGCCAGGCCCAGCCCGCGCCCTTGAGCGCGGCCGAACTGCAGTTCTTCGTCTCGCCCGAGGGCTGGCCGCTGGCCGCGCTGGCGCCGCACCGGCGGCTGTCGTCGCCCATCCTGCGCCAGGCGATCCGCAGCGCCGCGGCGCTGGGCACGGCCTACTTCCTGGCGCTGGCGCTGCCGTGGGCCTCGCACCCGCACTGGCTGGTGCTCAGCGTGGCCGTGGTGCTGCGCGGCAACCTGGACCAGACGCTGGCCCGGCGCGACGCGCGGGTGGCCGGCACGGTGCTGGGCTGCCTGCTGGTGCTGCTGTTCGCCTGGCTGGGCCAGACCTGGCTGTCCGGCGCGGCCTTCCTGCTGGCGGTGGGCGTGGCGCATGCCTTCGTCAACGTGCGCTACCTGGTCACGGCCACGGCGGCGACGATGATGGCCCTGCTGCAGGCCCACATGGCACACCCGGCAGGCGGCTACGCCATCGGCGAACGCCTGGCCGACACGCTGCTGGGCGCGCTGCTGGCCTGGGCCTTCTGCTACGTGCTGCCGGCCTGGGAGCGGCGCAGCCTGACGCGCCTGGTCGCACGCGTGCAGGAGGCCGCGCGCGTGCTCACGGTGGAGGTGCTGCGCTGGCCCGAGCCCGGCGAGTCCGACCTGGCGTTGCGGCTGGCGCGGCGCGAGTTCTACGAGGCCATCGGCTCCATTGCCGCGAGCGCCCAGCGCAGCCATGCCGAGCCCACGCGCGTGCAGCTGCCGGTGCCGGCCATGGCCACGCTGCTCACGCGCTGCCATGTGCTGCTGGCGCAGTTGTCGGCCGTGCGCACGATGCTCGAGCGCCGGCGCGAGCGGCTCGACGAGCCGTCGGCGCGCCAGGCGCTGGTGGCGGCGCAGGCCGAAGTGGCCGGCGTGCTGGCCGGCACGGTGGAGGCCGGCGTGGGCGGTCTGGCCGATGCGGGCCTGGGCTGGCCCGATCCGCAGGCGCCGCTGCTGCCCTGGCTGCAGCGCCGCCTGCAGCTCGTGGTGCAGGGCGCGCGCGGGGTGCGGCAGGCGTCGGTGGCCGTGCAGGCCGCGGGCCGGCGCGGCTGAAATCAGCCTGGATGCGCGCGGCCCACTGCCGGATCCAGGCTCAGGCCGGCATCACGCCGAAGGCAGGCCCAGCAGTTCGCGGTAGTCGCGCGCGGTCTGCGGCGAGGCCGTGTCCAGCGCCTGCTGCCAGGCGGTCTGGTGGCGCAGCACCAGGCGCGCATCGGCCACGGCCTTGGAGCGGCAGAACCAGTGGCAGGTGTGCTGCATGAGCAGCAGCTCGGCCATCATGCGGCGCGCCAGGCTCTTGTCGCCCAGGCCCGCGGTATTGGCCGCCACCTCGGCGATGCCGCGCGCATGGATCTTGAAGGCCTCGCGCACGTCGAACATGCGGTAGCGCGGCAGCAGCTGCTGCGCCCAGGGAATCCACATCGGCAGCTTGCTGACCTGGGCCTGCGGCGCGGGCATGCCGGCCACGTCGGTGGCAAAGCGCTGGAACTGGCCGGCCAGTTGCTGCTCGGTGCCGGCCAGCACGCCGCGCACCTGGCGCGCACGCTCTTCGTCGGCCTCGCCAAGCCAGCGCAGGTAGCCGTCGGTCAGCGCTTCCATCTGCTGTTCGATCTGGTAGGGGCGCAGGTACTGCGCGAGCAGGGCCACGCGGGCCTGCTGCTCGCGCGTCTTGCGCACCTGCGCGGCGACGCCCAGCACGGCCAGCAGCAGCAGGAGTTCGGTCATGGGCGGGCGTTCCGGTCGGGGGGATTCATGGCCATTGGGGGATGGGCTCGTCCTTGAGTTGGCCGCGCAGCGCGGCGTAGTCGGGCACGATGGAGGCCACCGTGTCCCAGAAGCGGGGGCTGTGGTCCATCACGCGCAGGTGGCTCAGTTCGTGCACGACCACGTAGTCGATGATGGACAGGCGCATGTGGACCAGCCGCCAGTTCAGCCGGATGGCGCCGCTGCTGCTGGCGCTGCCCCAGCGCGTTCCGGCGCTGGACAGGGTGAGCCGGGTCCATTGCACGCCGAGCTGCGGCGCGTAATGCTGCAAGCGTTCGGTGAACAGGTGCTTGGCCTGGCGCATGAGCCAGGCCTGCACGGCATCGCGGATCTGCTCGGGCGCGGCGCTGCCGGCCAGGGCCAGCTGCAGCACGCCGCGCTCGGCGTCCAGCGCGGCACCGCCGCTGCCGGCGAAGCGGTGGCTGGGGTCGAGTTCGAGGCGGATGCTCCGGCCCAGGAAGGGCAGCTCGGCGCCGTCCTGCCAGACGATGCGGGCCTGCGCCATGCGCTGCTGGCGCGCCTGGGCCTCGCCGAGCTTGCGCAGGATCCAGCCGCCCTTGTCGCGCACGGCCGTGTCGATCTCCGCCAGCGGCACCCAGCGCGGCGCGCTGACGACCAGGCCATCGGCCGCGATCACGAAGCCGATGCTGCGCCGCTTGGCGCGCTTGAACAGGTAGTCGACGACCGCCGGGCCGAGCAGGGCCTGGCGGTTCGCCTGCGGATGCGAGAAGCGCACGGCGGTCGCACTGTCCGGCAGCGCCGCCGGTGGCACCCGGGGCACCAGGGGCTGGTGGGCGGGCGGCGCGAAGAAGTCGAGCGCCAGCTGGACCAGGGGCTTCACTTGAGCCCCGGGTAGGCGTCGGGATCGAGCCGGTGCATCTCGGCCTCGATCCAGGCCTGCACCTCGCGCATGAGTTCGTCGGCCTGGCGGCCTTCGGTGGGGATCGGCTTGCCGATGGAGATGTCGACGATGCCGGGCCGCTTGACGAAGGCCTTGCGCGGCCAGCACTTGGCCGAGGTCACGGCGATCGGCACCACGGGCGCGCCGCAGGCGATCGCCAGCCGCGTGCCGCCGGACTTGTAGTTGCCCACGCCGCCGCGCGGGATGCGCGTGCCCTCGGGGAACATGATGACCCAGTTGCCCTGCTTGAGCAGCCGGCGCCCCTGCTGCACGACCTTGGCGAAGGCGCGCGCGCCCTGCGAGCGGTCGATGTGGATCATGTCCATGCGCGCCATGGACCAGCCGAAGAAGGGGATGTAGAGCAGCTCGCGCTTGAACACGTAGGCCAGCGGGTGCGGCATGATGGCCGGCATCACCAGCGTCTCCCAGGTCGACTGGTGCTTGACCAGCAGCACGGCGGCGTCGAGTTCGCCATAGGGCAGGTTCTCGTAGCCCGTGATGCGGTTGCGGATGCCCAGGATCCACTGGCCGCTGTTGACCGCGTTCTTGAGCCAGCCCGCGCAGATCCAGTACATGCGCGTGGGGCTCACGAACAGCGAGGCAAGGATCGCGAACGTGGCCCAGGGCACGATGGTGAGCACCATCCACAGCAGGTGCAGCACCGAGCGCACGAAGGCCAGCAGCCAGGCGCTGGCGGATAGGCCGTTTCTCATCGCCGGGCCGCCCCAAGATGAGAAGCGCCCCATCGGGGGGCAGCGGACCTCGCGCAGCGGGGGAGCGTGGGGGTCTTTTTCATCGCCGGGCCGCCCCAAGATGAGAAGCGCCCCCTCGGGGGGCAGCGGACCTCGCGCAGCGGGGGAGCGTGGGGGCTTTTTTTCTCATGGCGCGGGGGCGGGGCGTTGCAGCAGCTCGCGCGCGGTCAGGAACTCCGCGAAGGCCGCGAGGTCCAGGTGCACGATGGTGTTGGCGGGGAAGTCCACGGGCAATGGCGGTGGCGTGCCCTGGTCGCGCCAGGCCGCGGACTTGCCCGTCAGCACCAGGTGCGGCTCGCAGCCGGCCGCGACGCCGGCCTGCAGGTCGCGCGCGCTGTCGCCGGCCGTGGGCACGTCCTTGAGGTCCACGCCCAGGCGCTCGCCGATCTGCTGGAACAGGCCGGGCTGCGGCTTGCGGCAGGCGCAGTGGTTATCGGGCGTGTGCGGGCAATAGAACACCGCGTCGATGCGGCCACCCAGTGCGGCCAGCGCCTTGTGCATCTTGGTGTGGATGGCGTTGAGCGAGACCACGTCGAACAGGCCACGGCCCAGGCCCGATTGGTTGGTGGCGACCACCACATGCCAGCCGGCATGGTTGAGCCTGGCGATGGCTTCGAGCGCGCCGGGCAGAGGCTGCCATTCGTCGGGCGACTTGACGAACTCGTCGCTGTCGACGTTGATGGTGCCGTCGCGGTCGAGGATGACCAGTTTCATGGCGCGGGTCTAGGCGAGCCGGGACAGGTCGGCCACGCGGTTCATGGCCGCATGCAGGGACTTGAGCAGGCCCTGGCGGTTCAGCCGCAGGTCGGTCTGCTCGGCGTTGACCATCACGCCGTCGAAGAAGGCGTCCACCGGTGCGCGCAGCGCGGCCAGGCTCTGCAGCGAGGCGGTGTAGTCGCCGGCCTCGAACTGCGCGTCGGCTGCAGGGGCGATGCGCTGCAGGGCGGCGTACAGCTCTTTCTCGGCAGGCTCTTGCAGCAGCAGAGCGCTGACGTGCGCGTCCACCTCGCCGGCCTTCTTGAGGATGTTGGACACGCGCTTGTTGGCAGCGGCCAGGGCTGCGGCCTCGGGCAGCGCGGTGAAGGCGCGCACAGCGGCCAGGCGCTTGGGCACCTCGCCCAGGCGCTCGGGGCGCAGTGCCAGCACGGCATCGACCTCCTGGGCGCTGTAGCCCTGCTCGCGCAGGCTGCCGGCCAGGCGCTCGTCGAGGAAGCCCAGCAAGGCCTCGGTCGGATCCTGGATCTTGTCGCCGAAGGCCGGCACGGCGGCGCGCACGAGTGCCTCGGGCGCCAGCGGCAGGTTCTTCTCGGACAGCATGCGCAGCACGCCCAGCGCGTGGCGGCGCAGCGCGAACGGGTCGCGGTCGCCCGTGGGCAGGTTCCCGATGCCGAACATGCCGACCAGCGTCTCCAGCTTGTCGGCCAGCGCGACCACCACGCCCACGTCGTTGCGCGGCAGCGCGTCGCCGGCGAAGCGCGGCTTGTAGTGGTCCTCGATGGCGTCGGCCACGAAGAGCGGCAGGCCGTCGTTGAGCGCGTAGTAGCGGCCCATGGTGCCCTGCAGCTCGGGGAACTCGCCGACCATGTCGGTCACCAGGTCGCTCTTGGCCAGCTGCGCGGCCTGGTCGGCCTGGGCAGCCAGTTCGGCGCCGCCGAGCTGCTGTGCGATGGCCCCGGCGATGGCCCGCACGCGCGCGATGCGCTCGCCCTGGCTGCCCAGCTTGTTGTGGTAGACCACCTTGTCCAGCCCCGGCACGCGGGCGGCCAGCGTCTTCTTGCGGTCCTGGTCGTAGAAGAACTTGGCATCGGCCAAGCGCGGGCGCACCACGCGCTCGTTGCCGCCGGTGACGGCGCTGGCATCGGCGGGGCTGATGTTGCTGACGACCAGGAAGCGGTTGGTCAGCTTGCCGTCCGCATCCAGCAGCGGGAAGTACTTCTGGTTGGCCTTCATCGTGAGGATCAGGCACTCCTGCGGCACGCCGAGGAACTCTTCCTCGAAGGTGCAGACCAGCACGTTGGGGCGCTCGACCAGGGCCGTCACTTCGTCGAGCAGGGCCTCGTCCTCGATGGCGCGCACGCCACCGCCGACCTGCGCGGCCGCAGCCGCCAGCTGGCGCACGATCTCGGCGCGGCGTGCGTCGAAGCCGGCGATCACGGCGCCGTCTTGCGCCAGCAATTCGGCATAGCGGTCGGCATGCGGCAGCACGACGGGCGATCTGGCCGCCTCGAAGCGGTGGCCCTGCGTGCTGTTGCCGGCCTGCAGGCCCAGCACCGTGACCGGCACGACCTCGCTGCCGTGCAGCGCCACCAGGCCATGGGCCGGGCGCACGAAGCTCACGCTGGTCCAGCCCGGCAGTTCGCAGCCGGATTCGAGCTGGTAGCTCATGAGCTTGGGAATGGGCAGCTTGGCGATGGCGTCGAGCAGCGCCTTCTGCAGGCCTTCGGCCAACGAGACGCCGGCCTGCACGCTGTCGAAGAACAGGGCTTCGGCCTTGCCGTCGGGCGCGCGCTTGAGCTGCGGCACGGCCGATGCGTCGGCGCCCAGCGCCGCCAGGCGCTTGAGCAGCGCGGGCGTGGGCTGGCCGTCGGCCGTGAGGCCCACGGAGACGGGCATGAGCTTGGTCGACTGCGGCTTGTCGGCCGCCCGTGCGAGCACGCCGGTGACGTGGGCCGCCAGGCGGCGTGGCGAGGCGAACGCGGTCAGCTGCGCATCGGCGCCGGCCAGGCCCTGTGCGCGCAGCTGCTCCAGCAGTTGGCCGGCGAAGGCATCGCCGAGCTTGCGCAGGGCCTTGGGCGGCAGTTCTTCGACGAACAGTTCAACGAGAAGGTTCTGTGCAGTCATGTTCAGGCCGCCGCCTTGTCTTTCTTCGGGATCTGCGCGACCCATTCGCGCGGTGCCATCGGGTAGCCCAGGCGCTCGCGGCTGTCCACGTAGCTCTGCGCCACGGCGCGCGCGAGGTTGCGGATGCGGCCGATGTAGGCGGCACGTTCGGTCACGCTGATGGCGCCGCGCGCGTCCAGCAGGTTGAAGCTGTGCGCGCCCTTGAGCACCTGCTCGTAGGCCGGCAACGCGAGCTGCTGCGCCATGAGGTGCTTGGCCTGCTTCTCGTGCGCGGCGAAGGCCGTGAACAGGAAGTCGGCGTCGGAGTGCTCGAAGTTGTAGGTGGACTGCTCCACCTCGTTCTGCTTGTAGACGTCGCCGTAGCTGAGGCCCTCGGTCCACTGGAGGTTGTAGACGTTGTCCACGCCCTGCAGGTACATGGCCAGGCGCTCCAGCCCATAGGTGATCTCGCCCGTGATGGGCTTGCAGTCGATGCCGCCGACCTGCTGGAAGTAGGTGAACTGCGTCACCTCCATGCCGTTGAGCCAGACCTCCCAGCCCAGGCCCCAGGCGCCCAGCGTGGGGTTCTCCCAGTCGTCCTCGACGAAGCGGATGTCGTTCTTCCTGAGGTCGAAGCCCAGCGCCTCCAGCGAGCCCAGGTACAGCTCCAGGATGTTGCTGGGGGCGGGCTTGAGCACTACCTGGTATTGGTAGTAGTGCTGCAGCCGGTTCGGGTTCTCGCCGTAGCGGCCGTCCTTGGGGCGGCGGCTGGGCTGCACATAGGCAGCCTTCCACGGCTCGGGGCCGAGCGCGCGCAGGAAGGTGGCGGTGTGCGAGGTGCCCGCGCCCACTTCCATGTCATAGGGCTGGAGCAGTGCACAGCCTTGCTCGGCCCAGTACGTCTGCAGCTTGAGGATGATTTGTTGGAATGACAGCATCGATGCGGAGCCGGGCCGCAGGCCGGCAATGGGGTCGAAGGCGGCGCGCCGTGGGCGCGCAAACCGCAGATTCTACGGGCGCTGCCTGCGCCGTCCGTGCCAGAGCGCCAGCGCCACGGTGGCCAGCGCCAGGCCCCACAGCGGCGCCAGGCCGAAGCGGCCGGCCCACCAGGCGAACGGCGTGATGTCGGTGCGGCCGTGGACCTCGCCGGTCAGCACGTCGCGCGTGAGGCGCGGCAGCGCGTGCGTGACCTGGCCCTGCGCGTCGACGATGGCGGTCGCGCCGGTGTTGGTGGCGCGCAGCATGGGGCGGCGGAACTCCAGCGCGCGCATGCGCGAGATGGCCAGATGCTGGTCGATGGCGATGCTGTCGCCGAACCAGGCGATGTTGCTCATGTTGACGAAGATCGTCGGCGCCGTGGCCGGGTCGCGAAAGCGCGCCGCCAGTTCCTCGCCGAACAGATCCTCGTAGCAGATGTTGGGCGCCAGCCGCTGCGCGCCCAGCACCATCGAGGCCTGGCCCACGTCGCCACGGCGGAAGTCGCCCAGCGGGATGTGCATCATCTCGGTGAACCAGCGGAACAGCGGCGGGATGAATTCCCCGAACGGCACCAGGTGGTGCTTGGCGTATTCGTAGTGCGTGTTCCGTCCCGGCGCGAAGCCCACGGCGGCATTGATGTAGCCGGTGCGCATGTCGCCCATGGGCATGCCGATCAGCGCGGTCTGCCCGCCCGACGCGAAGCGCGCCTGCAGGGCGTGCCAGTAGCCGATGGGCAGTTGCTCGGGCAGCAGCGGCAGCGCGGTTTCCGGCGCGACCACCAGCGGTGTCGACGCCAGGTTGAGCTGCTGGCCATACCACTGCAGCGACTGCTCGATGCCGACGCCGGGCTCGAACTTCACGTCCTGCGGAATGTTGCCCTGCAGCAGGCTCACGCGCAGTGGCTGGGCGATCACGGCGCTGTCCGCGGCCGGCTGGACGCGGCCCAGTCCGGCCGACAGCAGCACCACGGCGAGCAGCCCGGTGGCAGCGGTCCAGCGGCCCTGCGCCGACGCGGCGACCGAGGCCAGCAGCGAAGCCGACAGCGCGGCGATGGCCGTGATGCCGTAGACGCCGACCCAGGGCGCGAAGGCGGCCAGTGGCCCGCCCACATGTGCATAGCCCGCCGCACCCCAGGGGAAGCCGGTGAACAGCTGGCCGCGGCACAGTTCGGCCAGCGTCCACAGCGCAGCCCACAGCGCGGCGCGGGCCAGCGGATGCTGGAGCTTGCAGTGGCGCGCGACGCCCGCTGCCAGCGCGTAGTACAGGGCCAGCAGCGCGGCCAGCGCCGCCACCGACAGCACCGCGAGCACGGCCGGCAGTCCGCCATAGACATGCAACGAGATGAACAGCCACCAGAAGGTGCCGCCGAGCCAGGCCAGCGCGAACAGGAAGCCGCGCAGCGCTGCGGCGCGCACGCTGGGCGCGCCGTCGACCAGGCGCACCAGCACTTCGAGCGCGAACAGCTGCAGCCACCACTGCGGCTGCCCGTCCCAGGGCGCGGCGATGGACAGCGCATGCGCTCCGCCGGCCACCAGCGCGCCCGCCATGGCCACCCAGGCGCCTGGCAGGGCGCGCAGATTCACTGTTGGACCTTCGCCCTGCGGGCGGCGGTGCGAGGGCCTTCGGGCGGCCGGGCGGCGCTCATGCAGCGGCGTCGCCGGCGTCGGCCGAGGGGAACACCTTGAACCAGCGCACGGCACCGCCCTTGGTGTGCAGCACCAGGAAGCGCAGGCCGGCCAGATCGTGGCTCTCGCCGCGGCGCGGCACATGGCCGACTTCGTGCGCGATCAGGCCGCCGATGGTGTCGAAGCGGTCATCCTCGGGGCCGGTCTGCAGCGTGACGGCAAAGGCTTCCTCGACGCGCTCGACCGGCGTGTCGCCGCTGACGCGGTAGGTGCGGTCGGCCAGACCGAAGATGTCGCCGTGGTCTTCGACGATGTCGAACTCGTCCTCGATCTCGCCAACGATCTGCTCCAGCACGTCCTCGATCGTGATCAGCCCGGCCACACGGCCGAACTCGTCGATGACCACGGCCAGATGGTTGCGGTTGCCGCGGAACTCGCGCAGCAGGTCGTTGAGCCCCTTGCTCTCGGGCACGAACACCGCCGGGCGCAGCAGTGCGCGCAGGTTCAGCTCGGGGGCGCGCTGCAGCTTGAGCAGGTCTTTCGCCAGCAGGATGCCGATGATGTTCTCGCGCTCGCCCTCGTACACCGGGAAGCGCGAGTGCGCCGTGTCGATGACCTGGTTCAGCAGCTCCTCGTAGGGCGCGTCGATGTCCAGGCAGTCCATGCGCGTGGCCGCCACCATCACGTCGCCAGCCGTCTGGTCGGCCATGCGGATCACGCCTTCGAGCATCACCCGGGCGTCGGGCCCGATGATGTCGTTCTGCTCCGCGTCGTTGAGTGTTTCGATCAGTTCCGCCCGCGAATCCGGGCCGGGATGGATGAATTCGGCCAGGCGTTGCAGGAAGCTGCGCTTGTCTTCGCGCTCGGGGCTACCTGGCGCGGAGCGCCCTGGATAGGGGTCTGACACTGAACGGGGGTGCACGGCGTGCGGTTGTGGGGGAGCCGCAAGGATAGCGGATCGCCGCGCCCGGGTCCTGCCGGGCGCCGATCGGTCGGGTTCAGCGCCCGGATTTGCCGCGCGCGACCTGCACGCCCTGCCGCACTTCCTGCAGCCCGGCCAGGAAGCGGCGGAACTGGTGGGCCTGGGCCTTGAGGTGGTAGTCGGTCAGGCCCAGGTGCTGCTGCACCAGCTCGGTCATGCGCGAATCCAACGTGGCGGCCGGCAGGCGCAGGAACGCCTCGGATTCGGAACCATCGCGCTCCACCGTCGCGCCCGCGTTGCGGGCGATCTTGAGCATGGCCGTGTTCTCGCTCAGCGCGTGGATGAACAGGCTCTGCACTCCCTCGTTGCGGGCGTGCATGACGGCGCGTTCGAAGAGGCGCGCGCCGTAGCCGCGCCCGCGCACGTGCTCGGACACGGACACGCCGAACTCGGCGCACGAGGTCAGCGAGGGGTCGATGGAAAAGGCCAGGTGCGCCATGGCAATCAGCTCGAGCCGGCGGTTGTAGATGCCGAAGATCTCGTCGCGTGCGAAGTCCAGGCCATCGACGTAACGGCGCACGTGTTCATCGGCTGCTGCATAGCCGAAACGCAGGTAGCGGTCATGTGCACCCAGCGCCATCAGATGGCGTGCGATGCGTTCGCGGTGCTCGGGGCCCAGGGAGCGGATCGGCACGATGACCGGGGCGGTGCGGCGTTTTTCGGCCCCATCGCGGCCATGGGCGCGCGAGCTGCCGTCGACCGCAGACGGCGCAGGGGATCGGGTGTTATGCTGCATTGCAGCAATATAAGTCCTGCGTCCCAAATGCGCAGGCACTTCTGCACAGAACTTGCACGTGCCCGAAGGTGAATCGGCTGCAGCAACAAACGAAACAAAGCTTGTTGTGCACTGCAATTGCGCTGTAACGCGCCGTTTCGATACTGCGCAGCGGATCGGCTTCGCGCCGTGGATCAGGAGAACTTTGTGTCGCTCATGCCTTTTGACAGTTCGGCCGGTGATCGTCCAGCGTCATTTGAACGTGCGGGCCGTCCAGGGTGGCTGCGGTGGCTGTGGCCGCGCCGGCAAGGCCGCGTGGACAGCATCCGGCGCTTGATGTTGGCCCAGCTCGGCGGCGTGGCGGACGCACAGATGTGGGCGGATCTGGCCGTCAAGATCAAGTCGGCAGCCGGTCCGGAAGCTCTGTGGGCCTTGCGCAGCGAATGGATGCAGGCGCTGGCGCCCACCCAGGGCCTGTTGCTGGCACGCCAGCGCATGAGCGATGTCAGCTTCATGTTCGCCGGCCTGCTGGACCGCGAGGAACATGCACGCACCGGTCTGGAAGTGCTGCGCACCGATGCACCGCGCGGCCTGGTCCGCAGTGCGGCGCAGATGCGCGCCGACCATTGAGGCGCCTTACAGCGGCAGGGCGGTGGTGGCCTTGACGCGGTCCAGCACGAAACTGGTCTTGCAGTCCTGTACGCTGGGATGCTTGAGCAGCGTGCCCATCACGAAACTGCGGTAGTGCGCCATGTCGCGCACCACCACGCGCAGCAGGTAGTCCATGTCGCCCGTCAGGGCCTCGCATTCCACGACTTCCGGCCAGGTGACCACGCTGGCGCGGAACAGGTCCATGGGATTGCGCTTGTGGGTCTCGGCCAGTTTCTCCAGGCGCACGTTCAGGTAGGCGGTCAGCGCCAGGCCCACCGATTCGGGCTTGACCAGCGCCACGTAGCGGTCGATCACGCCGCTGTCCTCCAGCCGCTTGACGCGCCGAAGCACGGCGCTGGCCGACAGGCCCACCTGTTCGGCGATCTGCTCGTAGGTGGCGCGCCCGTCGGTTTGCAGCGCGTTCAGGATCTGGCGATCCAGCTTGTCCAGCGTTTCCAAGGCCGCTCCTGCGTAGAAGGAAATGGGGAGGGGAATTCTGCCGCCGGATTCAGGCTGCGCGCACGCCCTGCAAGGTGTCGCTCAACACGCGCTCGTTGAATGCCAGCGCGACATGGGGATGGCCCGGCACGAAGCGGTTGTCGGCACCACGCCGCGTGGCCGTGGACACCGGGAACACCACGTTGTCGCAATTGGAGTACCAGCACGTAAAGGGCACGGCCTGGACCTGGGCCTCGTCGCGTGCCAGCTGGGCCAGCCACTGGCTGTCCAGTTCCATCTGGCGCGCATTCGCGCCGTGGCCCAGCTGGGCCATCCAGGTGCCGCCGTGCGGACTGGCGATCGTCACCACATGCGCCACGCGGCCCGCGGCGGCCGGGGTGCGCAACCAGGCGCGGGCCGCCAGGCCGCCCATGCTGTGGCACACCAGCATCGGCGCCTGGCCAGTAGCGGCAGTGACCCGGGCCACCGCGGCGTCGATGGTCGGCACGTAGGCGTCGATCGATCCCGTCACCGGCTCCAGGCTCACGGCGGCATGGGGCACTCCGAGCGCGCGGGCGCGCCGCATCCAGGGCGCCCAGAACCCGCGGTTGCAGAACAACCCATGCACGAACACCACGCCGCGTTGCCGCGCGCCGGGCGGCAGATGGTCGGGCTCTGCGTGTTCGCGGAACGGCTGGCGCCAGAAGAACACCTGCATGCCGCCGCGCAATTCGGCCCACCAGGCGGACAGCAACTGCACCGGCGTCGGCCGTGGCGCCGGGTCGTCGTACCGGCGCGCAAGCAGCACGAACTCGCAGGCCAGCAAGGCGCCATAACCGACGGCCGGCAGTGCCAGGCCCGCCAGCGCCAGCAACGGCGACCAGGCCCACCAGCCCCATAACCAGGCCAGGGCGAGCAGGGCGAGGAGCAGGCAGAGCAGTCGTTGCAGGCGGGCAAGCATGTGTATGGCGCGACGGGATGGCGGGCATTGTCGCCCTAGGTCAAGCCCCGCTGGCGCGTGCCGGGCTGCTGCGCACAGTGCCGTCGCACAAAGAGACTGCCCCATGCCGACCGCCCCACGCCGACTGCTGCTGTCCGCTGTACTGTTGCCCTGCTGGCTGGCGCCTTGTCTGCCATCGCGCAGCCGGCAGTCTGGCCGACCAAGCCTCTCCGCCTCGTCGTGGCCTTCGCGTCCGGTGGCGCCCCGGACACGCTGGCTCGCGTGCTGGCAGACAAGTTTTTGGCTCGTCCGGCAGCGGCACCTCCATCCACTTGTCCGGAGAGTTGTTCAACACGCTGGCCGGCGTGAAGATGCAGCACGGGCCCTACAAAAGACGTGCCCAGGCGATTCCGGACCTGCTGGGCGGGCGCACCGCGATGATCTTCGACAACATGCCGTCGGCCCTGCCGCTCGTGAAATCCGGCGAACTCAAGGCCCTCGGCGTGAACAGCGCGCAGCGCTCGGCCGCTGCGCCGGACATCCCGACCATCGCCGAGGCCGGCCTGCCGGGCTTCGAGGCGACATCGTGGTTCGCACTGCTCGGCCCCGCGGGCATGCCGCGCGAGACGCAGCTGCGCATCAACCAGGAGGTCGCGCGCGTACTGGCTCTGCCCGATGTGAAGGACAAGCTGGCCATGCTGGGCATGGATCCGAGTCCGGGCACGCCCGAAGCATTGATGGTCTTGATGCAGAACGAGACGGCCAGATGGTCGAAAGTGGTCAAGGCATCGGGGGCCAAACCCGATTGAAGCTATAATCTTCGACTTCGCTGATTCTTCAGTCGGCGAAAACGCCTGGCCAGGCAACGCCGAATCTCACGGCGGCACGTCGACAAGATCGCTCACGACGAAAAACTACAGAGTGGTCCTGCATGCGAAAGTGCCGTAAACGTGGGCCGCGTAAGAGTCCACGGCCAATCCCAAAGCTTCGAACCCAAATTCGCGCGCCGATGCCAGTCCGTCATCCGACCGACTGGCATTTTCATGGCGGCTTTTGGCGTGTGAGCCCGCTCCTGTCGTGTGCCAGTCCCGCTGTGGGCAAGGCTGTGGAGAAGCACCTGTACGTCTTCCCTCAAACCGAGGCCTCGCGATGCACTGCGATGCAGTGTCCGCAAACAGGCAAGACGCCCGCAAAGAAAACGCCCCGCGGATGCGGGGCATGTGGATAGAAAGAGCTTCGTCACAAGCTCTAGGTTGGCAACCCTTTGGTGGCATGCCGTTTGTGGTCGTCGGCACCAGCACGGGTGGGCACTGATTTGCTGGGAACATACGGCACAGTCATTGCGCTGTTGACGTGCGTCCTGGGCTCGACGGCCACCGATACGGGCTGTGCGGGCTTCGAACTGTCGCTCTTGGTTTGATCGCTCATGCTTGAAGAATCCAGGTCAATGTTCGGGTCAGCGTGCGTGCCAAGCGCGCGTCGGATGCTTCCCAGCAGACGAAAAAAGCAACGTCCATCGCCTTGCCAGGCCCCACCGTTGGAAGATGCAACTTCTGCGCCACGCGCACGATTGCAAGGAAATCAACGTAAAAACGCCGTCACTGCGACTGAAATGTCGCTTCATGTAAAGAAAACAGACAGCGGGTACACCCCAATCGGGTATCGATTGGCGTAGCGCGGGGGGGCGAGCGACCGGCCACAATCACAACCACTCTGGCATGCAAGTTCCAACTGAAGAGCCGCTAGCAATCGCTGACGCTTCATCTCATGAAATGTAGGAGTTGACCGACGACGAAGGACATTACATACAGGTCGGGATTTCCCTAGTAAATCGCGCTAAGTTGTTGATTTTTATTGCTGGCACAGCGCTTGCTGTGCAAGTGGATGAATTCCACCAAGTTGATGAAGCGACTGCTCATCGCCGTCGTATCTTTGCTTGCCGTATCGGCGGCATTCGCCTTGGGCGCATACCCAGGACTGCCGTCGGTTCAGGCCTTGCCAGAGGCGGCCACCTCATGGGCAACATCCACGTTCAGCGGCGACAGTGGCATTGCATGGGAAGTGTTTGCCGCTATCGCTGTCATGGCTGTGATTGCGAAGCGCAACGGCAAAGCTTGAATTCCTGCGCGACGTGTAGCCGTCCAGCGCGCACATGCCATGCGAAAGATGTGCAGCATGTCACATGGGCAATGCGGTCTCATGGTTACGCTTGCGCACCATGACACAAATTCGCATTGCAGGCACGCGCGACTTGGCGCGGAGCCAGAGCCAACGTTTCGTCTGCGATTGGATGGAAGGCTCGTTGATGAACCGATGGCTGCTCAAAAATAGACTAGCGGAGGCGCTTGACGCCCACGGCATCGGAAGCCATTGGGTTGAGACGCGTGATACCCAACCGGTCAGTCAGACTGCAACAGCCTAATATCGTCTAAATGTTGCTGGCCACTGGGGCGCATGGTGAATCGATGAGGTGACCATGCAGCGAATGACAAGCTCCAAGTTATTTGAAGGCCTAGAGTTCGCCGGAAGAACTGCGGTGGAAGTCGCCAGTAACTGCAGTGTTTCTGCGGCACGATTGCGCGCTAGATGCGCATACACGTTTCGGTCGTTTTTCGCCCTTTTGATAGAGCTATTACAACTTCAACAAAATGAAGCGCCCCCTGATCTCCGTAGTATTAGTTCTTTCTGTTTCGGCCGTTGTGGCATGGGCGCCGTATCCTGAATCAGCATTATCGGTCCAGCCAACAGCGCTATCAACGGCTGGCTGGTTTTCGGACGATGGCTGGGCTGCAGTCGCTGCAGTCATTGCGATGGCCTTGATTGCTAAGAGAAACGGCAGACGATGAATTGCTGAGGTGGGGCTAGAGGCGGGTTAAGGGAACGTGTCGAACACGTTCCCTTTTGTTCGCCCAGCCTGCTGCAAATGAACCTGAGTGAGACCTTGCCCGATCTGCCTGCTGGCGGCCTGGTCTGAGTTGAATGCACTGATCGATCCGGCCTGGATAGACAAGTCTTCAAAGCCATCGGTTAGGCATTGATCAGCGGCGCAAGTTGCATGCCGAATCCGCGGTGCGGGTGGTGTGTTTGAACCGAGAATCGGAGCGCATTGCCCGATCATCAAACGGCAGATTCGTGCTGCGCCGCTAACCAGCATGTACAGGGACTTCCCCTTTATTCAACAGCGGCTTATAGGCTTTCTTCTTGATTGACGGTATTGTGTTCATTGATCGCAGACGCACGATGAATTCAGGAACTACCGCAAAAGGACAGACTGCACATCGACGTGCGGGCTTGTGTTAACGAGAGGTCCGCGGCCGCAGATACGAAACGCCCGGAAGGACTCCATTCGTTCCTCGTGCTTGAAGCACGGACGAGTTATCGAGCTCACCTGCTGGCGGTCTGACCTATGGTGGATATCTGCCATCGCACGTCCAATCAGGGAATCGATTCATGCCGTCACGGGCTTGTGCCGCGCCTGCGGGATTTGGGGCACATGGTCGGATCAAACACGCCATCACGCGTGGAGCACCGCCCACAAGATGCGCGCGTTCTGTTGGCCAACGCCTCGACAGTCTTTTGCCAGCCGACCCGCTCTTTCCAGCTGCACCAGCCACTGGCTGATGCGGTCGTTGCGTTTGGCTGCGCTCATCACGGCCGACTTGGCATCCTGGATCAGCAGCGTGTGCAGGTAGTCGTCGCCGCGTTTAGTGATACCGCCAAGCTGGCCTTGCCGCCCGTGGATTTCTGGCTGGGCACAAGCCAAGCCAGGCGCCGAACTGGTGCGCGTTGGCAAGCTGGCCGAACTCACCCACGTTGGCCACCAGGGCCGACGCGGTCGTCGGGCCAATGCCCAGCAACATGTCTGCTTTGGTGGCCCGCGCATCGGCGCGCACATGCGCGGCACTGCGCTCGTCGCACCAGGCGATCTGCAGGTCGATGTCGATCCAATGCAGATGCGCGCGCTGCAGCGCCAGTCGCGCGGCGCGGGGCGCTTCGCTGCTGGCGTCGTCGATCACGCTGGCCGGCACCGGGCGCAATGCTTCTGGGCCTTGCGCAAACACCAGTCCGAACTCGGTGAGCAAGCCGCGAATGCGGTGGATCAACGCGGTGTGCTCTTCCTTGAGCCTTTGCGCAGGCAATGCACGGCCAACTGGCCTTGCCGCTCTTGCCAGCCATGCGGCAGGGCGTGACGAAGTTGCCCGCGATCAGCCTGGCATCCAGCCCCACCAGGCGCAGGCACCGGGCTACATGGTGGGCGCCGCCACACGTTTCCATCGCCACGAAACAGCCTGCTGGCAACTCGGCGCACCACGAAAGGAGCGATCCACCGGCATGGCATTGGCCAGCACCGTTGCTCCTACGCATCGATCGCATGCACCTGGTCAACCCGCTTGGACAGATCTACCCCCCTACCCGCGCCACCGGCGCACGTGTACTCTCCGCCATGGACTTCCCCTTTCCCGTTTCCGATTGAACTTCCGCGAGTCAATCTTGGTGCCTGGACACCGTATTGGGGACTGGGCAAGCCCCTTCGTATTCGTTCGAACTGCATCGGACTGAGGTCTTCAGCGCCGAGTGGCGGCGAGTGGTGGTGCAAGGCGATCCAGTCCATGATTGCCAGTCGGGCTGCCGGCGTGTGGCAACGTACCCCGCGGCCTTCTTACGATGTCGCGCTCCACCGTCACCCGCGCCACTTGGGCTCTCAGCCGAGCAATTTCCGCCTGCTAGGGCTTGATCACCGGTACCGCTGCCTTGACTTGCGGCTTCATTCCGACTGACCTTTCACAACAGCGTCAACCCGAAGAACACATCACGACCGCCAGCATGCGCCAGCGGGCCGCAGTGATCGCGCTATGGCCCGCATGCCGGGGCATTCGCCATCGATGATCGGCCGCGGGCGCGGGCGCGGGTCCATGTTTGTTGTAATCTTACAACATCACATGGTGATCAGTTCATCGATCCCGACCATCTGAGCTTCGAACAGATGTTCGGCGATGCTTCCTGCCGTACTGCTTTACTTCCGCCTTTGAGTCACCTCCGGCATATGTCGAAACTATACAAATCAGGGTTTGCACTCGTTCAAGAAATCGCTCAAAACGTCAACCATAGCGGCTCAAGTCGTTTAAACGACACGATTCCGAGATGTCCCATGACCTTCTTTGCCTTGGCCACTGTCGCATTCATCGCATTTCTTGCCCGTGGGGCATTGGCCGCCGGAGCGCGGCTCGAGCAGATCAGCCAGGAGCGTTTACAGACGGCTGAAACGCGCAAGTAATTCCATGCGTCAGAAGGGTCCGTGGGGCAGGGCGCGTGGCGCTGGGTAACAGGCGACCTCGGGTGGGCGTCCTTCTTCGCCGGATCTTGGTGGAGTACGCGCTTGGCCCAGGTAGCGCGCGATGGCTAGTGGGTGAGCGCTGCCCCTGCCCCCCTTGACCAAGACAGGTGGGCCAGACTGGGATGTCTAGAGTCGTCGAATCGCCCCGGATGTCCTAGACACTTCTGAGTCGTTGAAAAGGGCGTAGTTCGAACTTGGATTGGGCGCTTCAAGGTCCGCGAACATGATCAACTGCTCGCGGACGAAGCACAGTCGGGTCAACCCCACACATTGGGATTAGGGCGCGGCCACAACAGCGTTGGCTCGGCCAAAACACCGTGGGCAACGTGTCTTGCTCAGTCTTCGCGGCATGCAGCCCTCGCCGGGTTCCGCTACCGCGTCCGTGGCGATCCGGGCGAGGGGCTCAATCGCCGTCAGCGGCCCCGGTATTGGCATCTGCACCGCGGGGCTGCAGATGGAGTTGTCCGTCCTCGCGCAGCCAGCCTTCCAATTCGACCGATGCCAGGCTGCGCTTGAGTTGACATGTGATCTGGTAGGTGTGCAGAAAGTCGGAACTGGCGGACACGTTGGCCTTGACCTGCACAGCCAGCACCCGCGGCTCGTAGCGCAAGACCGCTTGCGCGATCTCGGCACGCAACTGCTCACGGGCGGAAGCTTGGTTCGCATAAATCAGGTTGTTGTCCGGAAGCCCGTAACCAGGCGCGGCGTTCAACGCGCCCTGCCGACTGTTCAATAGCCGGGCGATGTGGTCCGCAATGGAGTGCGCCAGATGTTGGCTCTCGGAGACGTTCTCCAAGGCACGGCCATTGGCAAAGTGTCCAGTCAGCAATTCGTAGAAGCCGGCTTGGCTCATGATGGAACTCCATTGACGTGGGGACGGCCTGCCTTGCACACGCGCTCGGCAAACCAGGGTTGCAGGACTTGCCCCATCGGTGTTGGGGCCTGACGCAGCAGGCGTTGGCAGATGTCGCGGCGAATCTGGCTAGACAGTTGCGCCGCACTGCTGCAGCGCAGGGTCGGGAATCCGTCATCCGATGACGCATGCCACACGCCCCCGTCAGCTTCAACATCCAGCCGCCATCGGTGCAAAGAGTCTGCCGAATCCTGTCCAATGGACGCCGGATACTTGTTCCATTGCAGGTGCACGGTCGTTGGTAAACGGGTGTCCGCCACGCAATTCACCTGAGACACGGCCTGCGTCGTTTGCGCAGCGGCACGTCGTTGAACATCTTGTGCGACCGCTTGTGCCCGGGCGTGCCAGGAAGGATCTGCCTCCAGCAGGGGGGGCATGGGGCCGTGCCCGTCCCATCCGATGCGGGTACGCAGCAGGCACAGGGGGTCGTCGAGAACGGCGCGGGGCGTACCGGTGCCGAATCCAAATTCGGAGGCCATCGCCGGCAACAAGCTCAATGGCCCCGCCAGCACGGCGTTGACGGCCAGACGCGCCGCGCGCGAATCTTTGAATGTGGCCTGCCATGCGGACCAGCCTGCCGACAGGACGCGCGTGTCCTGCCCTGAAGCATCCGAACCACCCGAGTTTCGCGCATTGCACAGTGCAGCAAACCATGCTCGACTGGCCGAAGCTCCATGAGAACGATCATCGGGCAACGTCTGCGGCCGAACATCATCCACGGCGTAGACGGCCATGACGGAGCCCGCCGGACACAGAGGCAGCGCGGCCCGGACCAGTTCCATGCCAGCGTTTTCCGCCACGATGACCAGGCCTGGCTGCCCTGGCCAACGCCAGGCGCGCTCCATTGGATGCACGTGGGGCTGGCTCAACAAGGCCTGGATGGCGTTCAACAAGCCCGAAGCCGCATCGGCAGGGTGCTGGCGCCAGTCCCACGCATGTGCGTGCGCCAGGAAGGCGAACTGCGGATCTGTTGCCGTACCCAGTGTGTCCGACAGCTGCTGTGCCAGGGGCATGTAGGCCCGGGGCAGCGCCATCCAGCCCCGGCTCTCCAATCCGCGGGCCTGTGCAAGCAATGCGTGGTGCAGTTCCGGCAGCAATGCACAAGCATTGGGCAGCCCTTGCGAGTCGGCCAGTAGCCGCACCAGGCTGTCGTCCGTGTCCTCCGCACGATGGCGCATCACCTGCGCCTGCGCTTGCCAACGCCGCGCCAGCGCCAAGGCTGCCGCGTCGTTCGCGCTGAGGTCGGCTTCGGATTGGGCGAGCCAGCCGTAAGCTCGCCGATGTTGCGAGCTGCTGTCGGGATCCCACAGGAAGGTGTCGTGGTTGCCGTTTGCTGGCGCGTTGCGTGCGTCCACCAGCGCCAGTCTGCTGCCGCCAATGCCGGGGACGAAAAGAATGGGCACCAGCCAGGGCGGCGCGTCTCCCTGCTGATGGCGCAACTGCTGGCGAGCGGCACGCTCGAGTTGCGCCGGTGTTCTGAGCCATAGGTCAGGTTCTGAGCACATTGCACACCTCCGGGAAACTTGACTGCGCCATAAGCGAGGCCATGTGTCAACGCGCAGGCACTGGCACCGTGGCAGTGGCCTCAGCAAGGCTGAGGCGATACGCAGCCGCAAACCGGTGATCGACGATGGCACGTGAAGCCGGCGCGGGCGGGGCTGCCGAGAGGCTTGTGCTGCGCGGGTTCTTGTCGGCCTGCGCGTCGGCGGCGTCCCTCACGCTCACCCAGGCTTGCCGCCACAGCGACCGCGCGTATGCCACTGCAGCCCAATCGCCAAGCGGCCCTGTTGCCAGCGCCGCGAGTTGCAACAGGGGCATGCACTGGCCGACGTAGCCGAGCACCGCGCCGTTGCACCAGGCGGGCCCGTCGGGTGGCAGATCTGCCCAGTGGCGCCGCCTCAGGAATTCCGCTTCACGGGCCATCGCACGCAGGTTTGCATGGGCATCGCACAGCACCGCGGCAGTCCCGCCGCCACCGGCATGCAAAGCCAGCAAGGCGTCACTGATCGGCGTGCCCAAGGGGCGCTCGTTGCGATGGCGGTCTTCTGATTCCATGGCCTCGGTGCAGCGCAAGCTTGGCGCGGAGGCGTGCAAGCGCAACAAGACCGCAGCCTCGCCGGGCACGACACCGTCGCTGCTGGGGCTGCACAGCAGGTCGGCGCGTCCAGCACTGCCAAGGCTTCACGCGTCAGCCAGCTCTCGCAGCACAGCACCAGCACGCCAGCCTCCGATAGGGGCAACCATCCCACCGCGGCCCCGAGCGCATCGACCACCGACGAATGCGCGCTGATCCGCTGCTGCATCGCCTGCTGTTCGCTCTCGGCCAAGGCGCCGTGGAGATGCATCCACGCCTGACGGACCCATGACGCTCCCAGCGCCCTGTCGCTCTCGGGCACAACGATGAATAGACGCTCCTGCGCGAGATCCTTCGGGCGCAGTGCGGTTGCTTGGCAGAGGTCGGCCACGGCAGCGACGAGCATCGGCTGCATGCGTGCCATGAAGCTCAGCTCTGGCGTCTGCGCATCGCTGGTGGCCTCGACCAGCGCCGCCCGCGCAGCGACTGCATCACCCGTGCAATCGTAGGCGTCCAACAAGATGCTGCCGATGGCGCCGCCACCGCCAGCCCACTGCGCCATCGTCGCGCCCAAGCCGCCGGCTGCCGTGCACACGCCGGCACTTTGCACCGGCACGGCAAGAACCCGGCGCGGTTGCGTCTTTCCTGTCATGGCTTCAACTCCACCGGATGATCGCGGCTGCCCAGCATGAGGCTGCGCAGCGCATTGCCACGATGCACGTCTGGCACGAAGGCCCGGAACAACAGCGTGACTTGGCGCCTGTCCGCATCGATCAGCACGGTATTGAGCGGCAATGCATGGGCCGCAAATTCCCCATAGTGGTAACTGTGCAACTGCGGCGCCAGATCCGGCAACTCGAAAAACAGGGCCTGCCCATCGTCCGTGAACCCTTGCGCGCGGACCGGCTCGCCGCCTTTGAGGTGCGGGCTGAACTGCAAGTCAGGGTGGGCGGTGTTGTGAAAGTGCGCGGTGCCGTCCCGTGGCCGGGCCGGCGCGCGCGTGGCCCGCCAGCGCGCATCACGGGTTCCCCCGTGGTCCACGCGCGGTGCCCACAATGGGTTCAATGCACCTGGGATCTGGGGTGTGCGCCGATCCTGCCATTGCTTGATGCGTTGACGCGGGTCTTCGATGGCGGGCAGGGCAAGGCCCTGGATGGTGGCGGCACGCGGATCCACGTGGAAGCCCTGGCCTGCGGGATTGAAGGGCCAGTGCTGCGCATCGGCCCGGCCACCGAACCGGTCTGCGCCGCCGTAGGCTTGCTGCCAGGCCAAAGGCCGTCGCGTCACGCGGCCCTGACCCACCGCCTTGAAGCGGCGGCTCAGGAAAAGGGAGAGCAGCCGCGTGACGAACCAGCGGCTGCGCCACTGCCGTGGTCGGTGTACGCGCATCGGGAACACGGCAGCACCCACACCCAGCCAGGACTCGAAGTCCTTGACGCCGCTGTCAGCCGCGCTGCTCGGAATCTGCGCGTGGCCCGGCAGCATGACATTGGTGGCTGGCTGGGGATCCATCACATCGGCCGGGCGTAGCAGCGGAGCCAGTTCGTCGGGCAGCCCGGTGGCCGCGAAGCCCTCGTCGAAACGATCTTCGTACACGAGCGGTTCGGTCGTCTCCAGGGCGCGCAACACGCCGTCTGCCGCCACTGATGAGCGCGGCCGCGTCTAGGTGATCGCCGACCACTTGCATTCCTCGGCGCGGCCTATCGGGCGAAGCGGCGGCGTCCTACCGCATCAGGCGCGCCATTGGTGGAAAGTCCCTTCCGCCGGACACCTTACAACAGCAGCCCGGCGACCAACAACATATCAACGTCAACTTCCGAAGGACACAGTATGAAAAAGCATCTTCTCTGGATCGCCTTGGCTGGCAGCCTCTTCGCCACGACCGGCGCAAACGCGATGACCAAGGACGAGTACAACGTGGCCAAGGAAAAGATCTCGGCCGACTACAAGGTGGCCAAGGCCAAGTGCGACACCTTGAAGGACAACGCCAAGGATGTCTGCGAGAAGGAAGCCAAGGGCACGGAGAACGTGGCAAAGGCCGAACTGGAGCAGAGCTACAAGCCTTCCAATAGCCATGCCAAGAAGGTCGCCGAAGCCAAGGCCGAGATGACCTATGAAGTGGCCAAGGAGAAGTGCGATGACCTGTCTGGCGACGCCAAGAACGCCTGCACCAACCAGGCCAAGGCAAACCACGACGCTGCCAAGGTCGAAATCAAGCGCATGAAGGGCTGATCGCCAGCTGGCGAGGGCAACAGGGTCCTCCTCGGACCAATGCGCCCCGTAGACCACCAAGCCGCCGACAGGCGGCTTTGTCGTTTCTGGGGTTCCTGAGTTGTCCCTGTCGCCCGTGGGCAACGCTGTGGACAACACAAAGGGGAACTGCGGGGATCGTTGCCTGGTGCGGGCTGCAGCCCGGTGCCCAAGAAAGAGGCACAAGCAGCTTCCCGCCTGCTTTCAGGGGCCGCCACCATTTCGTTCGGGTGCTTGCAGCTGGGCTGCAAGCTGCGACCAGCCAAAGAAAAAGGGCCTAGCATCGCTGCTAAGCCCTTGATTTGTTTGGTGGCGCTTCACGGATTCGAACCGCGGACCTGTGGATTATGATTCCATCGCTCTAACCGACTGAGCTAAAGCGCCAAGCCGCACATTATAGCGCGGAATTTCAAGCCAACTTCAAGTGTTGGTGAAGCCCGCCTTGCGCTTGCCGATGAAGGCGTCCATGCCCTCCTTTTGGTCGGCGGTGGCGAACAGGCCGTGGAACAGCCGGCGCTCGAACATCACGCCATCGGACAGCCCGCTTTCGAAAGCCCGGTTGACCGATTCCTTGGCGGCCATCACGGCGATCTGCGAGAACTCGCAGATCGACAAAGCAGCACCCAAGGCCTCTTCCTGCAGCTTGTCCAGGGGCACGACGCGGCTGACCAGGCCGGAGCGCTCGGCTTCGGTGGCGTCCATCATGCGGCCCGTCAGCGCCATGTCCATGGCCTTGGCCTTGCCGACCGCGCGCGGCAGCCGCTGCGTGCCGCCGGCGCCGGGGATCACGCCCAACTTGATCTCGGGCTGGCCGAACTTGGCGTTGTCGGCCGCGATGATGAAATCGCACATCATCGCCAGTTCGCAGCCGCCGCCCAGCGCGAAGCCGCTGACGGCCGCGATCACAGGCTTGCGGATGCCGCGGATCTGCTCCCAGTTGCGCGTGATGTAGTCGCCCTTGTAGACATCGGCGAAGCTGTACTTGGCCATGGCGCCGATGTCGGCACCGGCGGCGAACGCCTTCTCGCTGCCGGTCAGCACGATGCAGCCGATGCTGTCGTCCCGGTCCAGCGTCTTCAGCGCGTCGCCCAGCTCGTTCATGAGCTGGTCGTTCAGCGCGTTGAGTTGTTTGGGCCGGTTCAGCGTGACGATGCCGACCTTGCCGGCTTCCACACGCAACGTGATGGTCTCGTACTCCATGGTCTCTCCGATGTTGTCTAGGGCAAAACGCCGACGACTATACCGACGAGAGCCAGATCCATCAGACCTTCTCGCGACGCAGTTCGCGCCGCAGGATCTTGCCGACGTTGCTCTTGGGCAGCTCGTCGCGGAACTCGATGTGCTTGGGACGCTTGTAGCCCGTCAGGTTGTCGTGGCAGTGGCGCGAGACGTCTTCTTCCGACAGCAAGGGGTCGCTGCGGACCACGAACACCTTGATGGCCTCGCCCTGCTTCTCGTCGGGAATACCGATGGCCGCGCACTCGACGACACCGGGACACAAGGAGATGACGTTCTCGAGCTCGTTGGGGAAGACATTGAAGCCGCTGACGAGGATCATGTCCTTCTTGCGGTCGACGATGCGGAAGTAACCCTGCGCGTCCATGGTGCCGATGTCGCCGGTGCGCATGTAGCCATCCGGTGTGAACGCGGCCGCGCTCTCGCCAGGGCGTTGGTAGTAGCCGCGCATCACGTTGGGCCCCTTGATGCAGATCTCGCCGGCCTCGCCCTGCGCCAGCGACTGGCCTTCGTCGTCCTTGATGGCGATGTCGATGCCGGGCAGCGGCAAGCCGATGGTGCCGCTGAAGGCTGTCGCCGTGACCGGGTTGTTGGTGCCGATGGCCACGGTTTCGCTCATGCCCCAGCCTTCGACCATCGGGCAGCCCGTCACTTCGACCCACTGCCTTGCCGTGCCTTCGGACGCCGCCATGCCACCCGCCTGCGACACGCACAGGTGGGAGAAGTCGAGGTGCCTGAACTGGGGATGCTGCAGCAACGCGTTGAACAAGGTGTTCACGCCAGGCAGCAGATGGAAGGGGCGGGCCTTCAGCACATCGACGAACTTGCCGATGTCGCGTGGGTTGGGGATCAGCGTCAGGTGCGACCCGAGCCGGATGGCCAGCAGGCACAGCGTGAGCGCGAAGATGTGGTACAGCGGCAGCGCGGCGACGCTGTTGACCTTGCGCAGGTCGCCCACGCGCGCCAGCGCAGGCGAGAACCAGGCCTCGGACTGCAGCACGCCGGCGATCACGTTGGCATGCGTCAGCACGGCCCCCTTGGACAGTCCGGTCGTTCCCCCCGTGTACTGCAGGAAGGCGATGCTGTCGAGCGTGGCCTGGCCCGGACGCAGGCTGCGCCGCCCGCCCTCGGCCAGCACCGTGCGAAAGGGCGTCACGCTGCGCCCGTTGTCCAGTGGCAGCTGGAACTCCGGCACCATCTTGGCCAAATGGCGCACGGCGAACGTGATCCACGGGCCGTGGAACGTGCCCAGCATGTCGCCCATCGAGGCGACCACCACGTGCCGCAGCGGTGTGTCTGCGATCACGCTCTGCAGCGTGTGCGCGAAGTTCTCCAGGATCACGATGGCGCTGGCGCCGGAGTCCTTGAGCTGGTGCGCCAGCTCGCGTGCCGTGTAGAGCGGGTTGACGTTCACGCAGGTGTAGCCCGCGCGCAGCACGCCGGCCATCGTCACCGCGAACTGCGGAATGTTGGGCAGCATGATGGCCACGCGCGCGCCTTCTTCCAGGCCCATGCCCTGCAGCCAGGCGCCCACGGCGGCGGACGCCTCGTCGAGCTCGCGGTAGGACATCCAGCAGTCCATGCAGACCGAGAACGGCTGCGCGGCATTCTTCTTGAACGACTCTTCCAGCAGCTGGGCAAGCGAGCGGTAGCGCGCAACATCCACGTCGTGCGGCACGTTCGGGGGGTAGCTGTTCAGCCAGGGCTTTGCCATCTGCGTCTGCATGTGTGTCTCTTGCATGGGTATCGGGGCCGCCAGCGTAAGCAACATGCGCTCTGCGCGTGAGGGGGTTTTACCGACGTCCCTCGGCCACGCCCCAGGTCTGCAAAGCCGGTGCCACGCACTCAGGCATATCCCTTGCTATTGCGTGTGGGCCGTGTCCCTACACTGGTTGCTCCATCCGTTCGCCGAGGAAGCCCATGCCTGCCTTGTCCCGCCTGACCGCCATCGCCCTGTGCTGTGCCAGCCTGTCCGCTGCCCATGCCGACACCTTGAAGAAGGTGGCCGAGAGCAACAGGATCACCGTGGCGTACCGCGAGTCGTCGGTGCCGTTCAGCTACCTGGCCGGATCGACCAAGGCCGTGGGCTTCGCGGTCGACCTGACCGATGCCGTGGTCGAGGCCGTCAAGAAGAAGCTGAACAGGCCCAGCCTGGAGGTCGGCGCCATGGCCGTGAGCTCGCAGAACCGCATTCCGCTGCTCACCAACGGCACCATCGACCTGGAGTGCGGGTCGACCACCAACAACACCGCGCGCGGCAAGGATGTGGCCTTCGCCATCAACCATTTCTACACCGGCACGCGCCTGATCGTGAAGAAGTCCTCCGGTATCAGGAACTACGCCGACCTGGCCGGCAAGACCGTGGCCTCGACCACCGGCACCACCAATGCGCAGGTGATCCGCAAGTACAACCAGGACAACAACCTCAACATGAACGTGGTCCTGGGCAAGGACCACGACGACGCGCTGCTGCTGGTCGAGAGCGACCGCGCCGTCGCCTTCGCGATGGACGACATCCTGCTGTTCGGCCTGCGCGCCAACTCCAAGGCGGCAGACCAGCTGGAGGTGGTCGGCGATTCGCTGCAGGTCGAGCCCTATGCCTGCATGCTGCGCAAGGACGACCCCGCGTTCAAGGCGCTGGTCGACGGCGTGTTCGCCGACGCCATGAAGTCGGGCGAGTTCGAGCGCCTGTACAACAAGTGGTTCCTGTCGCCGATCCCGCCGCGCGGCACCAATCTCGGCCTGCCGATGAGCCAGCAGCTGCGCGACAATCTGAAGGCCCTGAGCGACAAGCCCGCCATGTAGGTCCGCATGCGGCACCGGCGGGTGCCCCAATCCCTTGATGCCGTCCTGCCGTTTTTTCTCCTGCATTGCCGCGCCATTCATGGCGCTGTCGGCCGCAGCCCAACCCGCGCCTGCCAGCTTCCACATGGTCCAGCGCATCGACGAGATGCTGGTCGGCGTGGACGCGATCGCGCTCGACGTGGTCGACCGCCACCACGTGGCCGGCACCTATTTCCTGGTGCATGCGCTGCGGCCGTCGCCGCTGGTCGGCTATGCCAACTACGTGATCGACTGCCGCGTGCCGCAGCGCATCGCCATCCTCAGCTCGGTGATGCCCTCGGGCCGGCTCGAGCCCGAGCAGCCCTTCGTGCAACCGCCGCGCCGCAGCGGCCGCATCGATCCGTCCAGCCTGGCCTTCGAGCCCACCCACGTGATGGACGGAACGGCCTTCGTCGCTTCCTTCAGCTGCGATGCCAGCGGCGCGCCCGGCCGCGCCGCGCAGATCGCGGCCGAACTCGCCGCGCGGGGCAGCCCGCCCGACAGCCGCAGCCTGTACTGCCAGATGCGGCCCGATGCCGGGCAGGCGGCACGCCGCGCCGAGGTGCGCTACAGCGCGGCCGAGAACGCCGTGGCCGTGAACGGGCAGTGGCTCAGCTCGGGCTTCGTGGCGGGCGACGAGGTGGTGTTCGGCACCGGCGCGCAGTGGCGCGTGGACACGCGCAAGCGCCAGGCGCGGCTGCTGCGCGACGACGGCCGCCAGCTGTTCCAGGGCGAATGCCAGACCAGCCCGGAGCGGCCCTGAGCAGCCGTGGGCTGCCTTGACGCTCAGCCCAGCAGCGCCTGCGCGAACTCGCGCGCGTCGAAGGTCTCCAGGTCTTCCAGCCGTTCGCCCACGCCGATGAAGTAGACCGGCACCGGCCGCTCCTGCGCGATGGCGGCCAGCACGCCGCCCTTGGCCGTGCCGTCGAGCTTGGTCACGATGAGGCCGGTCAGGCCGATCGCGTCGTCGAAGGCCTTGACCTGCATCAGCGCGTTCTGGCCCGTGTTGCCGTCGATCACCAGCAGCACCTCGTGGGGCGCGCCGGTGCCGGCGCTGCCGTTCGCCGTGTCGGCTTTGACCAGCGTGCGGCGGATCTTCTTGAGTTCCTCCATCAGGTGCAGCTGGGTCGGCAGCCGGCCGGCGGTGTCCACCAACACCACGTCCTTGCCGCGTGCGCGGCCGGCGTTCACGGCGTCGAAGGCCACGGCGGCCGGGTCGCCGCCCTGCTGGCTGATGATCTCCACGTAGTTGCGGTCTGCCCAGACGGCCAGCTGCTCGCGCGCGGCCGCGCGGAAGGTGTCGGCAGCGGCCAGCAGGACCGAGGCCTTGTGGCCCGCCAGGTGCCGCGTGAGCTTGCCGATGGAGGTGGTCTTGCCGGCGCCATTGACGCCCGCCACCATGACCACGGTCGGCTTGTGCTCCCCGATGACCAGTGGCTTCTGCAGGGGCCGCAGCATGTCGGCGATGGCATCGACCAGCAGCTCGCGCACGGCGGCCGGCTCGGTGGCACGGGCCTCCTTCACGCGGCGGCGCAGGTCGTCCAGCAGCACCGTCGTGGCCTTCACGCCGGTGTCGGCCTTCAGCAGGGCTTCCTCGAGCTCCTCGTACAGCGCCTCGTCGATGCGCGTGCCGGTGAACACGGTGGTGATGCTGCTGCCGGTCTTGCGCAGGCCCAGCTTGAGCCGGTCGACCCAGCCGGCGCGCGCCGCAGGCTCGGCGATCTCGACAGGGGGCGGCTCCGGTGCGGGTTCCGCCTTGGCGCCGAAGGGATTGCGCAGCCAGTTCCGGCCGGCGGGCTCGGGCGGTTCTGGCGCGGCCGCCGGCTCGGGCGCCGCCTCGGCGGGGGCCTGCTCGGGCGTTTGCGGTTTTTTCTTGAAGAAACTGAACATTTGGGGCGTTCTTAGAATCGGATGATTCTATGAAACGCATTCTTTCTGCGTCCGCCATGGCCTTCGCGCTGGCCTGGACCTCCATCGGCCTGCAGGCACAGACCGCACCCTCGGCGCCTTCCCCTGCTGCAAGTCCCGGCGCTTCGTCTGCCGGCGCCCAGCAGTTCCAGTTGTCCAACGGCATGACGCTGATCGTCAAGCCCGACCGCCGCGCGCCCACGGCCGTGCACATGGTCTGGCTGCGCGTGGGCAGCATGGACGAGGTGGACGGCACCAGCGGCGTGGCCCATGCCGTCGAGCACATGCTGTTCAAGGGCACGGAGCAGCTCCAGCCCGGCGAGTTCTCGCGCCGCGTGGCGGCCATCGGCGGTTCCGAGAACGCCTTCACCTATTACGACTACACCGGCTACTACCAGCAGATCCCCTCCGGCCGGCTCGAGGAGGTGATGCGGCTGGAGGCCGACCGCTTCGCCCACAACCGCTGGCCCGACGACGAATTCACGCGCGAGCTGGCCGTCATCAAGGAAGAGCGGCGCATGCGCACCGACGACGCGCCGCGCGCGCGGCTGTACGAGGCGCTCATGGCCATGACCTTCCAGGCCGCGCCCTACCGCCGGCCCATCATCGGCTGGATGGGCGACCTGGACAGCCTGACGGCCGACGACGTGCGCAACTTCTACCGCCAGTGGTACGTGCCGGCCAACGCCGCCGTGGTGATCGCGGGCGACGTGGACGTGGAGCAGGCGCGGGCGCTGGCCGAGCGCATCTACGGCGCCATCCCGGCCGCCGCGGTGCCCGGCCGCAAGCCGCGCGAGGAGCCCGAGCAGCGCGGCATGCGCCGGCTGGAACTCAAGGCCCCGGCCGAGCAGTCCTACCTGGCCATGGCCTTCAAGGTTCCCAAGCTCACCAGACTGGAGGACAGCGACGATGCGCTCGCGCTGACCGTGCTGTCGGCCGTGCTCGACGGCTACCCCGGCGCCCGCCTGGAGCGGGCACTGACGCAGGGCCCGGACCGCATCGCCGACAGCGCCGGCGCCAGCAACGGCCTCATGGGCCGCGGCCCGCAGCTGTTCGTGCTGGACGGCGTGCCGGCCCCGGGCAAGACCACTGCGCAACTGGAGGCGGCGCTGCGCGAGCAGGTGGCGCGCGTGGCCCGCGAAGGCGTGAGCGCGGCCGAGCTCGCCCGCGTCAAGACACAGTGGGTGGCCGGCCAGGTCTACAAGCGCGATTCGCTGTTCAACCAGGCGCGCGAGTTGGGCAGCCAGTGGGTCGGCGGTTTCGCGCCCGACCTGTCCGACCGGCTGATCGAGCGGTTGCGCCAGATCACGGCCGAGCAGGTGCAGTCGGTGGCGGCGCGCTACTTCGGCGATGACCAGCTCAACGTGGCCGTGCTGCGGCCGCAGCCCATCGATCCGGCCACCCGCAAGAACGCACCCGCCGGTGCACGCCCAGTCCCTTCCAGCGAGCCGAGCCGATGAACAAGCTGACTTCTTCCGCGCGGCTGCTGCTGGCCGCATCCCTTCTCGTGGCCGCCGGCTGGGCCGGCGCCGCCATCCCGCTGCAGCGCTGGACCCAGCCGAGCGGCGCCGAGGTCTACCTGGTCGAGAGCCCGGGCATTCCCATGGTCGATGTGCAGATCGACTTCGACGCCGGCTCGCGCC
This sequence comes from Pseudorhodoferax sp. Leaf274, assembly GCF_001422445.1. GTDB lineage: Bacteria > Pseudomonadota > Gammaproteobacteria > Burkholderiales > Burkholderiaceae_C > Pseudorhodoferax. The sequence goes on along the minus strand of NZ_LMNA01000002.1, from coordinate 177,539 downwards.
GCGACCCGGCCGCGCAGGCCGGCCTGGCCAACGCCACGGCGGGGCAGGCCAACAAGGGCATCGCTGCGCAGGGCAAGGATCCGGCGCTGGACGAGAACGCGCTCGGCGAGGCCTGGGCCGACCTGGGCGCCTCCTTCGGTGCCAGCGCGGGCCGCGACCGCATGAGCTTCTCGCTGCGCTCGCTGACCTACCCGGACCTGCTGCCCAAGGCTGCGGCGCTTGCGGCGCGCCAACTCGGTACGCCCGCCTTCGATGGAGCGGTCTGGCAGCGCGACCGCGAACGCATCGGCGCGGCGCTGCGCGAGTCCTACACGCGGCCCGGCACGGTCGCCGGCCGCACGTTCCAGGAATTGGTCTACAGCGGCCACCCCTACGGCCGCGAGACCACCGAGCAGACACTGGCCGCGATCTCGGTCGACGACCTGCGCAGCTTTTATGCCCAGACCGTCCTGCCGTGCCGGGCCAAGGTCAGCGTGGTCGGCGCCGTCACGCGCAAGGAGGCCGACCAGCTGGTCCGCACCCTGCTGTCGCGCCTGCCGCAGGCGCGCTGCGCGCCGCTGCCGGCGGTTGCCGAGGTGCCTGCGCTGGCGAAGGCCGAGGAGCGCCGCATCCCGTTCGCGTCCAACCAGGCCCAGGTGTTGATCGGGCAGCCCGGCATCAAGCGCGACGACCCGGATTTCTTCGCCGTGCTGGTGGGCAACCACATCCTGGGCGCGGGGGGCTTCGTCTCGCGGCTCACGCACGAGGTGCGCGAGAAGCGCGGGCTGACCTACGGCGTGTCCAGCGACTTCTCGCCGGGCCGGCACGCGGGCGCCTTCACGATCGGCCTGCAGACCCGCACCGACCAGGCCGACGCGGCCATCGCGGTGGCGCGCGAGACGCTGGCGCGCTTCGTCGCCGAAGGGCCGACCGAGCAGGAGTTGAAGGCCGCCAAGGACAACCTGGTCGGCGGCTTCGCGCTGCGGCTGGACAGCAACCGCAAGCTGCTCGGCAACGTGTCCAACATCGCGTGGAACGGCCTGCCGCTGGACTACCTGGACAACTGGACGCAGCGCGTGGAGGCCGTCACGGTGGCGCAGATCCGCGCCGCGTTCGCGCGCATGCTGCAGCCCGAGCGCATGGTCACGGTGGTGGTCGGCGGCGCCTGAGGCGCACGCACTCAGGCCAGCGCAGCGCGCGCGGCGGCCAGCACTGCACGGCCCAGCCCGTCGAGCAGCGACGAGGCGGCCCGCGCGTGCTGCCAGTACAGCGGCACGTCCAGCGGCGTGCCGGGCACCAGTTCCACCAGCAGGCCGGCCGCCAGCAGCGGCTGCACCAGCGGCAGCGGCTGCATGCCCCAGCCCATGCCGGCCGAAGCGGCCGCGACGAAGGCCTGCGGCGAAGGCAACAGGTGGCAGGGCAGCGGAACGGCCTTGCGGCACAGGCGGCGCACCCAGCGCGCCTGCAGCTGGTCCTTGCGGTCGAACAGCAGGCTGGGCGCCAGCGCCAGGCTGCGGGCCTGCACGCCATCGGCGAAATGCCGCGCCATGAAATCCGGGCTGGCCGCGGCCACGTAGCGCAGCGTGCCCAGCGCCTGGCTGTTGCAGCCAGCCGCCGGCTTGGCCAGCGCCGTCACGGCCGCCAGAACGGTGCCGCTGCGCAGCCGTTCGGCCGTGTGGTCCTGGTCGTCCACGGTCAGGTCCAGCAGCACCGGGGCGGTGGCGGCGTACTGCGCGGCAGCCGGGGCGAACCAGCTGGCCAGGCTGTCCGCGTTCACGGCCACGGGCAGCCGTGCGCGCTCTGCGGCTGGCCCGGCGGCCACCGGCAGCGCCCCCTGCAGGTCGTGTTCCAGCAGGCGCACCTGGGCCACGTGGCGGCACAGGTGCTGGCCGACTTCGGTGGCGCGGCAGGGCTGGCCGCGCACCACCAGCACGCAGCCCACGCGCTCTTCCAGCTGCCGCACGCGTTGCGAGATGGCCGACGGCGTCACGTGCAGCGCCTGGGCGGCGCGCTCGAAGCTGCCTTCGCGCACCACGGCGGCCAGCGCCGACAGCGCGGCATAGTCCAGCATGGCGTTCCTTGTGGATGAAGCAAAACTGAACCGAGTTTAGAAGTTCGCGCTGGCCCCCTGGCTGCTGCGCGGGCATGCTCGGCGCCCATGACTGCTTTCCTCCAGGGCTTTTCGCTGAGCCTCGCCTTGATCGTCGCCATCGGCGCGCAGAACGCCTTCGTGCTGCGCCAGGGCCTGCGCCGCGCCCATGTGCCGCAGGTGGTGCTGTTCTGTGCGCTGGCCGACGCGGTGCTGGTGGCAGCCGGCGTCTACGGCATGGCCGGTGTGCTGGGCGCGCAGCCGCTGCTGGCGCGCGCGCTGGCCGCGCTGGGCGCCGTGTTCCTGGCCGGCTATGGGCTGCGCGCGCTGTGGCGCAGCCGGCGGCCGGCCACGCTGCAGGCTGCCGCGGCCGCGCCCGGTGGCCGGGCCGCCGTGCTGGCGCAGGCGGCCGCATTCACGCTGCTGAACCCGCATGTGTACCTGGACACGGTGCTGCTCGTCGGCTCGGTCGGTGCACAGCATGCGCCGCTGGCGCGGGCCGTCTTCGTGGCCGGCGCGGCGCTGGCCAGTGCCGGCTGGTTCGCCGCGCTGGGCTTCGGCGCCCGCTGGCTGGCACCGGTGTTTGCGCGGCCGCGCGCCTGGCAATGGCTCGACCGCTTGATCGGCGCCACCATGCTGGTGCTGGCGGCAGGGCTGGCCATGCGGGCCGCTGGCGTCGCTTAAGCTCGCCGCATGCCCCGTTCCCCTGCCAAGACCACCACGCCCTCCGCCCGTCCGCACGAAGTCCGCATCATCGGCGGGCAGTGGAAGCGCACCAAGCTGCCCGTGGCCGACAAGCCCGGCCTGCGTCCCACGCCCGACCGTGTGCGCGAGACGCTGTTCAACTGGCTCGGCCAGGACCTGACCGGCTGGCGCTGCCTGGACATGTTCGCCGGCACCGGCGCCCTGGGCCTGGAGACCGCCTCGCGCGGCGCGCGCGAGGTGCAGCTGTTCGAGACCGATGCGGCCCTGGTGGCCCAGCTGGTGCAGCTCAAGACCCGGCTCGGCGCCGCGCAGGTGCAGGTGACGCGCGGCGACGGTGTCGCGCTGACGGGCCGCCTGGCCGCGGCCAGCATCGACCTGGTGCTGCTGGACCCGCCGTTCGACAGCAAGTCGTACGAGCCTGCCATCGCCGCTGCACTGCGCGTGCTGACGCCGCAGGGCCGCCTGTACCTGGAGGCACCCGAGCACTGGAGCGCCGAACGGCTGGCCGGCCATGGCCTGGCCGAGCTGCGCCACCTGAAGGCCGGCGCCGTCCATGCGCACCTGCTCGGCCGCGCATAATCGCGCCGCACGAGACAAGCCCCCCAGGAGGAAGCCGCCCATGAGCCAGAACGTGATTGCCGTCTACCCCGGCACCTTCGACCCCATGACCTTGGGCCACGAGGACGTGGTGCGGCGCGCGGCCCAGCTGTTCGACGTGGTGATCGTGGCCGTCGCCGCCGGCCACCACAAGAAGACGCTGTTCTCGCTGGACGAGCGGATCGAGATGGTGCGCGAATCGGTGAAGGCCTATCCGCAGGTGCAGGTGGAGAGCTTCGCCGGCCTGGTGCGCGACTTCGTCGTCGCCAAGGGCGGCAAGGCCATGGTGCGCGGCCTGCGCGCGGTGACCGACTTCGACTACGAGTTCCAGCTCGCCGGCATGAACCGCGCGCTGATGCCCGAGGTCGAGACCGTGTTCCTCACGCCGGGCGACAAGTACCAGTTCATCTCCAGCACCTTCGTGCGCGAGATCGCCACGCTGGGCGGCGAGGTCGAGAAGTTCGTCTCGCCCTATGTGCTGCGCTGCCTGACCGACAAGGTGCGGCAGGCCAGGGACTGAATCCAGGCCACAGCCGCTCAGCGCGGCTGCGGCGCAAGCCGCGCCAGCCAGTCCAGCAGCAGCGCGTTGACCGCGGCCGGCTGCTCCATCGTCAGCATGTGGCCGCACAGCGGCAGCAGGTGCAGCTCGGCCTGCGGCACGAGCGCGGCGATCTCGCGCGCGCACTCGGGCGGCGTCAGGCTGTCGGATTCGCCGCTGGCGACCAGCACCGGGCAGCGCAGCGCGGGCAGGTGCGCGCGCGCATCGGGCCGGGCCATCACGGCGCGGTTCTGGCGCACCAGCTGGTCGGCGCCGACGCGCAGCACCATCTCCAGGTAGCTTTTCGCCAAGGGCTTGAGTTCTGGATGGCGCCGGTCGAAGGCGAAGGGCACGTTGGCACGCAGCACCTCGTCGGCGCGCCCGGTCTCGAACAGCACGATGGCCTGCTCGCGCAACTGGCGCATGTCGGGTGTCTCGGGCCGGGCAGAGGTGCCCAGCAGCGCCAGGCCGCGCACACGGGCCGGCGCCTGGCGGGCCGCCTCCATGGCCACCATGCCGCCCATGGAAGCGCCGCACAGCACCAGCGGACCGGGATGCTCGGCCAGCAGCAGGGCGGCCATGTCCTCGATGCGTGTGCAGCGTTCGGCCACGTCGGCGACGGCGGCGTTCCAGCGCGCGGGCAGGGCCGCCAGCTGCGCCTGCCACAGCGCGGCATCACAGGCCAGGCCTGGGATCAGAATCAACTTGTCCATTTATGCTCAAAATAAACGATCGAACTCGCGCAGTGGCCGAGCTTATCCGGGGTCGTCTCCCGATAATTCCGGCATGACCCGTCTGATTCTCGTGCGCCATGGTGAAACCGATTGGAACCGCCAGCTGCGCTTCCAGGGCCAAGTGGACGTGCCGCTGAACGCCACCGGCCATGAGCAGGCGCTGCGCGTGGCGCGGCGCCTGGCGCAGGGCGACGAGGTGCACCGCGTGGTCAGCAGCGACCTGGTGCGCGCGCGCCAGACCGCTGAGCCGCTCGCCGAGCTGCTGGCGCAGCGCGGCCTGCCGGACCCGACCGCCATCGCCGGCCTGCGTGAGCAGAGCTTCGGCGTGGTCGACGGCATGAGCGTGGACGAGATCAAGCGCCTGCATCCCGCCGCCTGGAACCAATGGGTCGACTACCGGGCCGACTATGCCTTCGAGGGCGGCGAGAGCACGCGCCACTTCCACGCGCGGGTGGTCTCGGCCGTGCGCGACCTGGTGCTGGCCCATCCTGGGCAGACCGTGGTGGTGGTGACGCACGGCGGCGTGCTCGACATGGTCTGGCGCAGCGCCCGGGCACTCTCGCTGGACGGCCCGCGCGAGACGCACATCCCCAATGGCGGCGTCAACCGCGTCCAGGTGCATGTGGACGCGGACCCGCACCGGCTGGACATTCTGGACTGGGCCGACGTCGCCCACCTGGACGGCATGCCGCCGCAGCCGGTCTACGACCAGGCGCGGCTGGCCGAGATCCGCCGGCGCGTCTGACGCCCGCGGCCTGGCGGCCGGCCGATCATTCGCAGAAGCAATGATCCGAGCCGAAAGACCAATTGGACTCGAATGCTTGGGCTGGGGAAGATGCGTGCGCGCTGCACCCAACGAATCCCTGGAGACAAGTCCCATGCGTCCATCGCCCCTCTCACGCCTCTCGCGCCGCCTTGCGCTCGCGCTGGCCCTGTTGGCCGGCCTCGCCAGCCTGCCCGCCGCGCGGGCCCAGAACACCCAGCCCCTGATGTTGGTCGTGCCGTTCGCGGCCGGCAGCGGCACCGATGCCGTGGCCCGCACCGTGGGCCAGAAGCTGGCCGAGAAGCTGGGCCAGCCCGTGCTCGTCGACAACAAGCCCGGCGCCAATGCCCAGGTGGCGGCCCAGTACGTGGCCAAGGCCAAGCCCGATGGGCTGACGCTGTTCATGACCACCAACACCTCGCACTCCGCCAACCCGGCGCTGTACAAGGAGCTGCGCTACGACCCGATCAAGGACTTCACGCCGATCGCGCGCGTGGGCGAGCTGCCCTTCGCGCTGGCCGTGCACCCCTTGGTGCCGGCGAAGACCCTGCCCGAGTTCATCGCGTATGCCAAGGCCAACCCCGGCAAGCTCTCATACGCCACGCCCAACAGCACCTCGCTGGTGGCGATGGAGACCATCAAGCGCATCGCCGGCATCGACATCGCGCAGATCCCCTACAAGAGCAGCCCGCAGGCCATGACCGACCTGGTCGGCGGGCAGGTGCAGGTCTACGTGGCCGACCTCGGTTCGGGCATGGCCATGCTCAAGACCGACAAGATCCGCACGCTGGCGATCACCACGGCGCGCGAGTCGCAGATCCTGCCCGGCGTGCCGCCCGTGGGCGCCACGGTCAAGGGCTTCGACCTGACCTCGTGGAACGGCATCTTCGGTCCGGCCGGCCTGCCCAAGCCGGCGGTGGACCGCGTCAACGCCGCGCTGCAGCAGGTGCTGGCCGACCCCGACACGCAGGACAAGCTGCGCCAGCTGGGCTTCGAGGTCTGGCCGTCGAAGACGCCGGAGGAGTTCACCCAGTACGTGGCCGACCAGCTGGCGCATTGGGGCCAACTGATCCGGCAGGCCGGCGTGAAACCCGAATGAGTGCGGCGCAAGGCCCGCTGGCCGGCGTCAAGGTGCTGGACCTCAGCTCGGTCATCATGGGGCCGTTCGCCACGCAGATCCTGGCCTCGCTGGGCGCCGTGGTGACCAAGCTCGAAAGCCCAGAGGGCGACAACATGCGCCACGTGGGGCCCATGCGCAACCCCGGCATGGGCCACATCTTCCTGCAGGCCAACCAGGGCAAGCGCAGCATCGTGCTCGACCTCAAGCAGCCGGCTGCGCGCGCTGCCGCGCTGCGCCTGGCCGGGCAGAGCGACGTGCTGATCAGCAACGTGCGCCCGCAGGCGCTGGCCCGCCTGGGCCTGGACGCCGCCAGCGTGCGCGCCGCGCACCCGCGGCTCATCCACGTCAACTGCTGCGGCTTCGACCAGGACGGCCCGTACGCCGCTCGGCCGGCCTACGACGACCTGATCCAGGGCGCCACCGGCATCCCGTGGTTGACGCAGGCCTACGCGGGCGGCGAGCCGGCCTACGCGCCAGTCACGCTGGCCGACCGCGTGACCGGCCTGCACGCGGTGTACGCCATCACCGCCGCGCTGTACGCGCGCGAGAAGACCGGCGAAGGCCAGGCCATCGTGGTGCCGATGTTCGAGGCCATGACGCAGTTCGTGCTGGGCGACCATCTGGCCGGCCTGGCCTTCGAGCCGCCGCAGGGCGACGCCGGCTACGCCCGGCTGCTGACGGCGCACCGCCGCCCCTACCGCACGCGCGACGGCCATCTGTGCGTGCTGATCTACAACGACAAGCACTGGCGCAGCTTCTTCGCGGCGATCGGCGCGCCGGGCCGGGCGCTGGCCGAAGACCCGCGCTTTGCCACGCACAGCGCGCGCGCCACCCACATCGACGCGGTGTACGCCGAGGTGGGGCGCCTCATGCAGACGCGCAGCACGGCCGAATGGCAGGCGCTGCTGGACGCGGCCGACGTGCCCAACATGCCCATGATGGGCCCGGCCGAACTGCTGGCCGATCCGCACCATGCGGCCACCGGCTTCGTGCGCCGCTTCGACCACCCGAGCGAAGGCCGGCTGGTCGGCACCGGCGTGCCCACGCGCTGGAGCGGCACGCCGCCGGCCGACCAGCCCGGTCCCGCGCCGCGGCTGGGCGAGCATTCCCAGGCGGTGCTGCGCGAGGCCGGCTTCACCGAAACCGAGGTCGCCGCCCTGTTGCAAAGCGGCGCCTGCCACCAGGCTCCCGAGGAGACATGCCCATGAGATCGCCCTTGTTCGTACGCAGCAGCGAGGTGCCGAGCTACAGCCCGGCCAACCACGACCACACCCACAACCAGCGCCTGATCGGCCCGGCCAACGGCGCCCGGCACCTGGAGGTGGTGCTGGGCACCATCGGTGCGGGCGGTGGCGCGCTGCCGCACGCGCACCCGGGCATGGAGCAAGTCTGCTACCTGCTCGAAGGCACGGCGCGTGCCGAGGTCGATGGCGAGGTGTTCGAGATGCACCCGGGCGATGCCTGCCTGTTCCCGGCCGACACCATGCACGTCTTCACCGTCACGAGTGCGCAGCCCGCGCGCCTGCTCGTCATCTACAGCCCGCCCTACGGCGAAGACCCGGCGCGCGTGCGCCGCCCCTGAGGACATTCCATGGACTTCAACCTGAGCGAACAACAGCAGCAGATCGTCGATGCCGTGCAGCGCGTCTGCGCGCCCTTCGATGCCGACTATTGGCTGCGCCGCGACCGCGAGGGCGGCTTCCCCGACGACTTCCACCAGGCCATGGCGCAGGCCGGCTGGCTCGGCATCGCCATGCCCGAGGCCTATGGCGGGGCCGGCCTGGGCATCACCGAGGCGGCGCTCATGATGCACACCATCAGCGCCACGGGCGCAGGCCTCTCGGGCGCCTCGGCCGTGCACATGAACATCTTCGGCCTGCACCCGGCCGTGGTGTTCGGCAGCGACGTGCAGAAGCAGCGCTGGCTGCCGCCACTGATCGCCGGGCGCGACAAGGCCTGCTTCGGCGTGACCGAGCCCAACTCGGGCCTGAACACGCTGCGGCTGAAGACGCGCGCCGTGCGCCAGGGCGACCACTATGTCGTGACCGGCCAGAAGGTCTGGATCTCCACCGCCCAGGTGGCCAACAAGATCCTGCTGCTGGCGCGCACCACGCCCGTGGAGGAGGCCCGCGGCACCGAGGGCCTCAGCCTGTTCTACACCGACCTGGACCGCAGCACGGTGGAGGTGCGCGAGATCGAGAAGATGGGCCGCAAGGCGGTGGACTCCAACCAGGTCTTCATCGACGGACTGCGCATCCCGGTGGAGGACCGCATCGGCGAGGAGGGCAAGGGTTTCAGCTACATCCTGCACGGCCTGAACCCCGAGCGCATCCTGATCGCGGCCGAGGCCATCGGCCTGGGCCGCGCGGCACTGGCACGCGGCGCGCAGTACGCGCGCGAACGCGTGGTGTTCGACCGGCCCATCGGCCAGAACCAGGGCATCCAGCACCCGCTGGCCAAATCGTGGATGGAGCTGGAGGCCGCCCACCTCATGGTGCACAAGGCCGCCAGCCTGTACGACGCCCACCAGCCCTGCGGCGCCGAGGCCAATGCCGCCAAGTACCTGGGCGCCGAGGCCTGCTTCCACGCCTGCGAGAACGCCATCCTCACGCACGGCGGCATGGGCTACGCCAAGGAATACCACGTGGAGCGCTACATGCGCGAAGCCTGGATCCCGCGGCTGGCGCCGGTCAGCCCGCAGCTGATCCTGTGCTTCATCGCCGAGAAGGTGCTGGGGCTGCCGAAGTCGTATTGAGCTCTGCCAGCGCCTGCAGAAGCCGCTCTGGCTGCACCGGCTTGAACAGCACCGGCACGCCCGAGTCGTGCACGCGGTGCAGCCGCTCGGGCGCGGTCTCGCCCGTGATCAGCAGCAGCCGCGGCGTGCCGCCGGCGCGCGCGCGCAGGCGCAGCGCGGCGTCCAGGCCGTCGGCGCCGGCGGCCAGGCGGTAGTCGCACAGCAGCGCGTCGAAGGGCTGGCCGGCGGCGGCGGCCTGGTCCAGCCGCTGCAGGGCTTCGGGCTCGTCGCGCGCGGCCGCGGTGGCGATGCCCTCGCCATGCAGGAACGCGGCCAGCGCGTCGGTGATGTCGGCCTCGTCGTCCAGCAGCAGCACGTGGCGCGGCAGCGGACCGGCGGGGTGCAGGCGGGCCAGCGCCGCATCCGGGGCCGCATCCGGCGCTGCATCAGGGGCCACGTCTGGCGCCGCGTTTGGTGCCGCGTTCGGCGCAGGCAGGCCGGCCGGCGCGTCGGCCAGTGGCAGGCGCACGCGGAAACGGCTGCCGCGGCCCGGCTGCGAGTGCAGTTCGACGGGATGGTCCAGCAACAGCGACAGCCGGCGCACGATGGACAGGCCGATGCCCAGGCCCTGGGCCCGGTCGCGGCCCGGGTTGTGCACCTGGTAGAACTCCTGGAACACGCGTTGGTGGTGCTCGGGCGCGATGCCCACGCCGGTGTCGACCACGTCCAGCCAGGCCTCGGCGCTGCGTGCGCGCGCCACCACCAGCACGCCCCCGGCGGGCGTGTACTTGATGGCGTTCTCCACCAGGTTGGCCAGCAGGCGCTGCAGCAGCTGCGGATCGGTACGCACCCACAGCGGCGTGGTGCGCACGCGCAGCTGCAGGCCGCGCTCATCGGCCCGCGTGGCGGCAAGGGCCTGCACCGCCAGCAGCACGCCGCGCAGCGGCACGGCCTGGGGCTGCGCCTGCACCACGCCGGCGTCGAGCTGCGAGACGTCCAGCATCGTGTCCAGCGAGCCGCTCAGCGCGTTGACGGCACGCATCAGCCGCTGCGCATGCGGCTGGCTCGCGTGGCCCTGCAGCTCACGTTCGAGCACGACGCCGAACAGCGCGATGGCATGCAGCGGCTGGCGCAGGTCGTGGCTGGCGGCGGCGAAGAAGCGCGTCTTCTCCTCGCTGGCCTGCTGGGTGATCTGCACCTGGTGCGCCAGTGCGTCGGCCAGCGCCTCCTTCTCGAAGCGCGTGACCAATGCCGTCGTCAGCAACGTGTGCTGCGCATGCGCGAAATGCAGCGTGGCCCCCACGTGCAGCACGGCGCAGGTCGCCAGGAACAGGTGGATCGCGTCGCCGCGCCAGGCCAGTGCCGTGATCAGCCCCACCGTCATGGGCACGACGAAGGCCAGCACCGAGGGCCAGCGCGGCGCCACCGAGGGAACGCCGCCGCTGCACAGGCCCAGCATGGTCAGCATGAGCAGCGCCGTCAGCGGCATGCTGTCGGCCGGCAGGAACAGCCAGGGCGCCAGGCCCCAGGTGATGCTGTAGTACAGCAGTTCGCGCCAGTGGCGCCGGGCCCAGAAGGCGCTGCGCCCGGCCGCCTGCGGATCGCGGAAGTAGGCGTGGATCAGCGGGTAGCGCAGGATCTGCACGAAGTGCAGGCCGAGCCAGACGAGGATGCCGGCGTTGCGGGTCTGCCAGTACATGACGGCGCACAGGCCCCAGGCCAGCAGGGCATCGACGGCGGTGGATGCCGGCATGGTGGCATACAGCGCCGCCACCTGTTCGCGCAGCACGCGCGCATCGGTGCTGTCGGACGGTGGCGGTGGCGGTGGCATGGGGCGCCATGTTAGGGCGCCCCGGCGGCGGCCGCGCGGCGGGCCTGGCGGCCGGCGGGCGGACAGGCGCCATACTGCCGGCCCACCATGAAACTGCACCTGCTGCGCTACTTCGTCGTCCTCGCCGAGGAGCTGCACTTCGGCCGTGCCGCCCAGCGCCTGGCCATCACCCAGCCGCCGCTGAGCTCGGCCATCAAGGCCCTGGAAGAAGAGCTGGGTGTGCGCCTGCTCGAGCGCAACAGCAAGCAGGTGGCATTGACCTCGGCGGGCGCCGCCTACCTGGCCCATGCACGGCTGGTGCTCGAACGCCTTACCACGGCCCGCGAGGCGGCGCAGGCCGTGGCCGCCGGCATGCGCGGCCGGCTGGAACTGGGCATGACCGGCTCCATGGTCTACCGCGAGGTGCCGCGCATCGTCGAGACCTTCGGCGCGCGCCGGCCCGACATCGAGGTGAACCTGCGCGAGATGTCCTCGGCCGAGCAGCTCGAGGCCCTGCGCCACGGGCAGATGCACGCGGGCTTCCTGAACGCCCGCGCCTTTCCGGCCGCGCTGGCCAGCCTGCCGCTGGCCGACGACCGGCTGGTCTGCTGCCTGCCCGAGGCCCATCCGCTGGCGGGCGAGAAGAGCATCGACCTCAAGCGCCTGGCCGACGAGAACTTCGTGATGTTCGCGCGCGATGTCGCGCCGGCCAATTACGACAACGTGATCGCCGTGTTCAACCGTGCCGGCATCCACCCGCGCACGCGGCATGCGGCGCGCCAGTGGCTCACCGTGGTCGCCATGGTCTCGGCCGGCCTGGGCGTGGCGCTGGTGCCGGCCTCGCTGGCGCAGGCCGGCATGCGCGGTGCGCGGCTGGTGCCGGTGCGCGGCCTGGTGCCGTTGACGGTGGGCGCGCTGGCCTGGCGCAGGGAGGATGCGGGCCTGGCCGTGCTGTCCTCGTTCATCGACGTGGCGCGCGAGGTACTGTCGCTCAGCGCGGGCTCGCGCGGTTGACCAGGTAGATGCCGGCCAGCACCAGCGCCATGCCGGCCGCGTGGAAACCATGCAGGGGCTCGCGCAGGAACAGCCAGGCCAGGCCGGCGGCGTAGATCGGCCCCAGGTAGAGCACCACGGCCACGCGCGCCGCGCCGAGTTCGCGCTGCATCACGGCATAGGCCAGGTAAGCCGCGAAGCCCGGAACGGCGGCGGCCACCAGCGCCAGCACGAAGCCGCGACCGCTCAGCACCGGCGCCGCGGCCTGTGCCACCTCCCAGGCCGTGAAGGGCAGCAGCACCACCACGCCGGCCGCACTGATGGCCGCCAGCCGCGCCATCGGGGAGAGCGGGCTGGGCCAGCGCCGCAGCAGCACCGAGTAGAGCGTCCACGACAGCGTGGCCGCGAGGATCCACGCGTCGCCCGGCACCAGCGTGACGCCGGCCAGCGACGCCCACTGGCCCTTGAGGATGACGTGCACCACGCCGGCCAGCGCCAGCGCCACGCCTAGGGCCTGGACGCGGCCGAAGCGCTCCTTGAGCCACAGCGCGGAGACCAGTGCGATCAGCACCGGCGACAGCGCATAGATCAGCGCGATGTTGATGGCCGCCGTGGTGCGCGCACCGATGTACACCCAGGCGCCGCAGATCCACATGCCCAGTGCGCCCAGCACCAGGTAGCGGCGCCACTCGGCCGCCACGTGGCCGCGGTGGCGGTGCAGCTCGCGCCAGGTCGGGATGGCGAAGAGCAGCGCCGCCATGGCCCAGCGCAGCGTGGCCAGCAGGTGCGGCTCGATCACGCCCAGCGCGCTGCGCGCCACGAGGTAGTTGACGCCCCAGAACGCAGGCGTGACGAAGATCAAGGCCAGGGCCCATTGCCGGCGCGCTGTCGGGGTCATGGGCGGCGATGGTACGGCGGCCATGGTGGCGTTCGAGCGTTGGCTGGCACGCAGGTTGCTGATGCCTTCGCTCGAAAACACAACAGGGAGTCCCCCATGCACCGCAATCGAACCCTCCACATCGCGGCCGCGGCCGTTCTGGCCTGCGCCGCCTCAGGCGCCCAGGCCGCCGACTGGAGTGACACCTCCATGGGTGTGCGCTGGGGCACCAAGTTCGCCGAGCCCTACAACACCCAGGACATCGAGAAGACGATCGTCAACTTCACGCATGCCAGCGGCTACAAGTACGGCAGCAACTTCCTCAACGTCGACTTCCTGATGTCCGATGGCAAGGACAGCAATGCGCAGGAGATCTACGTGGTCTACCGCCACACGCTGGACCTGGGCAAGGTCACCGGCAAGTCGTTCGCGTTCGGCCCGGTCAAGGGCCTGGGCTTGACGGCGGGCTTCGACGTGAACACCAAGAACGACCCCAACTACGCTTCCAAGAAGCGCATGGTGGTGGCCGGCCCGACCTTCATGGTGGACGTGCCTGCCGGCTTCCTGAACGTCGGCGTGTACGCGCTGTGGGAGAGCAACAAGCCGGTCGGCGTGGCAGAGCGCTACTCGTACGACGTGCACCCCATGCTGAACCTGGCCTGGGGCATCCCGGTGGGCAACACCGGCCTGTCGTTCGAGGGCTTCCTCAACTACATCGGCGACAAGGGCCCCAACGAGTTCGGCGGACCGACCTCGCCCGAGACCAACCTGGACATGACGCTGTTCTACGACGTGTCGCCGCACATCGGCGCCAGCAAGAATTCGTTCCGCGTGGGCGTGGGCTACCAATACTGGCGCAACAAGTTCGGCAACCCGCACAGCGTGCCGGGCTCGCTGGCCAAGACGCCGATGGTCCGCGCCGACTACCACTTCTGATGCCACGGGCTGCGCACCGCGCGCAGCCTTCGCTCAGCCGCCCTGCGTCTCCAGCGTGTGGGTGGCGTTCTCGTCCTGCGCCAGCAGCTGCACCAGCAGCGGCAGCGCCTGCTCGAGCGCTGGCTTGAGCGTGTAGGGCGGGTTCACGATGAACACGCCGCTGCCCGGCAGGCCCGGGCGGCGTTCGCCCGCGGCCACCTGCTTGGCCGCCTTCACCGTCAGCGTGGCGTGCAGCCAGGGCTTGCCTGCCCGCGTGGCCACGCTCTTGAGCTTGCGCGGCAGGATGTGCGCCTCGTTGCGCGCGATGATCGGGTACCAGACCATGCTGCTGCCCGTCGGGAAGCGCTGCAGCGCCATGGTCTGCAGCTCGACCACGCGGCCGTAGTCGCTCTTGAGCTCGTAGCTCGGGTCGCACAACAACAGTGCGCGGCGCGAGGGCGGCGGCAGGAAGCGGCGCACGCCTTCGAAGCCATCCTCGCGAAACACCGCGACCTGGCGGCCGGCTTCCAGCTGCTCGGTGTTGGCCTGCAGCGTCTTGGCGTCCGTGGGGTGCATCTCGAACAGCTTGAGCCGGTCCTGCGGGCGCGCCAGCCGGTGCATCACGAAGGGTGAACCGGGGTAGATGCGGTGGCCGCCGCCCGGGTTGAAGCCGGCCAGCAGCTCCATGTAGTCGGTCAGCGCGGCGGGCCAGTCCTTGCGCTGGGCAGCGGGCAGCTGCAGCAGGCGCAGCACGCCGTCGGCGGCCTCGCCGCTGGTGGCGGCGTAGTCGCCGTCAAGCCGGTACAGCCCGGCGCCGGCGTGCGAGTCCAGCAGTGTCAGCGCGGTCTCCTTCTCGGCAAGATGGCGCAGGATGGCGACCAGGACCATGTGCTTGAGCACGTCGGCGTGGTTGCCCGCATGGAAGGCGTGGCGATAACTGAACATCGGCCAATGGTACCGGTGCCTTCTTCGATCCCTTGCCGGCGACGGCCGGTCAAGCGAGGCCCCTCTACACTGGCCGGCGTTTTCGCATGCCGTCGACGCCCCAGCCCGTGAACGCCGCCATCCGCCGTCCCTCCCAGGGTTTGCCGCCCGGAACGCGGCTGGGCGAGTTCGAGCTGCATGGCCTGCTCGGTGCGGGCGGCTTCGGCATGGTCTACCGCGCCTACGACCATTCGTTGCACCGCACGGTGGCGATCAAGGAGTACCTGCCGGGCGGCCTGGCCGACCGCGCCGGCCACGCGGTGACGCTGCGCACCGAGGCCGACGCGCGCCGGTTCCAGGCCGGCCTGCGCTCGTTCATGAACGAGGCCCGGCTGCTGGCGCAGTTCGACCACCCGTCGCTGGTCAAGGTGCTGCGTGTCTGGGAGCAGAACGGCACGGCCTACATGGCGATGCCGCTGTACCAGGGCATGACGCTCAAGGACGCCTGCGCGCAGATGCGCGCCCCGCCGCCCGAGCCCTGGCTGCGCAAGCTGCTGTGGTCGGTGCTGCAGGCGCTCGACCTGCTGCACCGGCGCGACACGGTGCACCGCGACATCTCGCCCGACAACATCTTCCTGCAGGACGTCGGCCCGCCCGTGCTGCTGGACCTCGGCGCGGCGCGGCAGGCACTCGGCCAGGACGAGCCGCAGCACACCGCCATCCTGAAGGTGAACTACGCGCCGATCGAGCAGTACGCCGATGCGCAGGGCATGCGCCAGGGTCCCTGGAGCGATGTCTATGCGCTGGCCGCCGTGGTGTACGGCTGCCTGGACCGGGCGCCGCCCTTGCCGGCGAGCGTGCGCGTGCTGCGCGACACGATGCGCCCGCCCGCCGAATTGGCCGATGCGCTGCACCTGGCCCATGGGTTGACCTACACGCCGGCGCTGGTCGAGGCGCTGACGGCGGCGCTGGCGCTCGATCCGGACCGGCGGCCGCGCGACCTGGCGGCGTTCGGCGCGCTGCTGCAGCTGCAGCCGGTGCCAGGCATGGAGCGCTTCGACTGGCGTGCCGAACTCGGCCCCGGCTGGCAGGCGCCGCGGCAGGCGATGGGCCAGGAGCACGCGCAGGAGCCCACGTCGGCGCAGACACAGGAAAGCGGGCCGCACAGCACCTTGGACAGCGCCACGGACTGGAGGGCACCCACGACTGCGGCCGGCCAGGCCGCCGCCGCGCTGACCACGCCACCGTCGGCGCCTGCCGGCAGGCGGGCCTGGTGGCCCAAGGCAGGCGTGGCCGCGCTGATCCTCGGCCTGCTGGCGGCCGTGGGCATCGTGGCGTCGCCAGGCGACCCACCCGCGGCTGCAGTGGCGACCGCACCGGCAACCGGTCGGGCCTCCGCTGTGGCGCCCATGCCGGCCAAGCCACCGGTGGCGGTCGAGACGCCGGTGGTGGGCACCTTGCCGCCAGCGGCTGTTCCGGTGCCGGTGGCGCCAGCGCCCACCCTGCAGGCCCCGCCGGCATCGGCCCCCCCGCCCGCTGGGGTGCGCCGCACACCGGCCCCGGCCACGCCGCGCACGCTGTCGGCCGCGCAGATCTGCCCCGACAGCAACTTCATCACGCGGCCCATGTGCCTGTTCCGCGCCTGCCAGCAAGCGGCCTATGCGGCCATGCCGGTATGTGTGGAGAACATGCGGCGCCTGCGCGAGAACGCCCGCCCTGACGGGCACTAGTTGTTGCCCGATCCAGTTTTGCCTATAATGCGCGGTTTCGCAGCGACTGGCTGGCTCCGCGGCGAAAGGGTATGAAGTACGGCACGAGTGCAGAGCGTGAGTGCTAAGCGCGAATGCAAAGTGCAAGTGCAAAGCGCAAGTGCAGAGTGCGACGACCCAACCCCACCTAAGAGGCTCCTTCAGAGAAGCACCGACCGTGGAAAAGAGCTGCCCAAACCCTATCTTTCTTAAGAGAGAAACATGACTACTTTCAGCGCAAAGCCCGCTGAGGTCGTGCATGAGTGGTTTGTGATTGACGCGACCGACAAGGTCCTCGGACGAGTAGCCAGCGAAGTTGCTCTCCGTTTGCGCGGCAAACACAAGGCCATCTACACGCCTCACGTCGACACCGGCGATTTCATCGTGATCGTCAACGCAGCCAAGCTGCGCGTGACCGGTGCCAAGACCCTGGACAAGGTGTACTACCGCCACTCCGGTTTCCCCGGTGGCATCACGGCAACCAACTTCCGCGACATGCAGGCCAAGCACCCTGGCCGCGCGCTGGAAAAGGCCGTCAAGGGCATGCTGCCCAAGGGCCCGCTGGGCTACGCCATGATCAAGAAGCTGAAGGTTTACGGCGGCGCGGAACATCCGCACACCGCCCAGCAGCCCAAAGCCCTGGAAATCTGAGGAGCCGCGCAATGATTGGTGATTGGAACAATGGCACCGGCCGTCGCAAATCCAGCGTCGCCCGTGTGTTCCTGAAAAAGGGCAGCGGCAACATCACGGTCAATGGCAAGGACATCAAGGCCTATTTCGGCCGCGAGACCTCCATCATGATCGCGAAGCAACCCCTGGTGCTGACCAACCATGTCGAGACCTTCGACATCCAGGTCAACGTGCACGGTGGCGGCGAATCCGGCCAGGCCGGCGCCACGCGCCACGGCATCACGCGCGCGCTGCTCGATTGGGACGCGACGCTCAAGCCCCAGCTCAGCGCTGCCGGCTTCGTGACCCGCGACGCCCGCGAGGTCGAGCGTAAGAAGGTCGGCCTGCACTCCGCACGCCGCCGCAAGCAGTTCTCCAAGCGCTGATCGCGCCCTGGCGAACCCGAGAAGAACCGCCCGCTGGGCGGTTTTTCTTTTTGTGAATGACCGCATCTGCAGCGCCGGCTTGTTACACGCGCGGCGCGCGGCACGGCCGATTGCATTAGCATCGACCGATTCTTTCTCCGGAGCACACCCCATGAGCGCAGTCGCCGAAAACATCGAAGTCATGCCCGATCCCATCGTGTTCACCGATGCGGCCGCGGCCAAGGTGGCCGACCTGATCGCCGAGGAAGGCAACCCAGAGCTCAAGCTGCGCGTGTTCGTGCAGGGCGGCGGCTGCTCGGGCTTCTCGTATGGCTTCACGTTCGACGAGATCAGCAACGAGGACGACACGACCATGACCAAGAACGGTGTGTCGCTGCTGATCGACGCCATGAGCTACCAGTACCTGGTCGGCGCCGAGATCGACTACAAGGAAGACCTGCAGGGCGCCCAGTTCGTGATCAAGAACCCGAACGCCACCACCACCTGCGGCTGCGGCTCGAGCTTCTCGGTCTGATCCCAGGCGCCGCACCCCGCTCCCTGTCTTGAACCGCCGGCCTTGCCCGGCGGTTTTGCATTGGAGGCCTGCCATGCAACTCGAAGGTTCCTGCCACTGCGGCAGCGTGACGTTTTCGGTGGAGTCGTCCTCGCCGGTGCCTTTCATGCGCTGCTATTGCTCCATCTGCCGCAAGACGGCTGGCGCCGGTGGCTATGCGGTCAACCTGGGCGCGGACGCCGGCACGCTCAAGGTGCGCGGCAAACGCCATCTGCGCAAGTACCAGGCGATCATGCGCGAAGAGGGGAAGCCGGACCGCCAGAGCAGCGGCCAGCGGCACTTCTGCGGCCGCTGCGGCAGCGCGCTGTGGCTGTGGGACCCCAACTGGCCCGAACTCGTGCACCCGCACGCCAGCGCCATCGACACGCCCCTGCCCGTGCCGCCCGAGAACGCGCACATCCTGCTGGACTCCAAGGCCAACTGGGTGGCGGTGGAGGGCAAGCGCGGCGACCCACGTTTCGAAAGCTACCCGGACTTCTCGCTGGCCGAATGGCATGAACGCCATGCCGCCAAGAAGAAAGGCAAGCGCGGCTAGCCGGCGCGGCGCGCGCGGCGCTCTTGCTGCACGAGGTACATCCCGCTGGCCACGACGATGGCCGCGCCCAGCAGTGTGGCCGCATCGGGCAGGGTGCGCCACAGCAGCCAGTCCAGCCCCACGGCCCAGGCCAGCGCAGCGTACTCGAAGGGCGCGACCACGGCGGCCTGGCCATGGCGGAAGGCCTCGGTGATGCACATCTGGCCGAGAAAGCCGGTCACGGCCAGCGCCGCGATGGTCCAGCCGTGTTCAGGCCGCAGCGGTACCCAGCCGCGCGCGGCGAGCGCGCCAGCGCCCACGGCCACCAGCAGCGTCATCCAGAACACCAGGCTGGCATTGGAGTCGGTGCGCGTGAGCACGCGCCCGGTGATGGCCGAGACCGCGTAGCAGCACGCCGCGGCCAGCACCGCCAGCGCGCCCCAGCTCAGCAGCGCGTCCTGGTCCGGCCGCAGCGCCACCAGCACGCCCAGCATGCCGGCCACCAGCGCCAGCCAGTGCGAAGGCCGCACGCGCTCCTTGAGCACCGGCACGGAGAGCAGCGCGATCAGGATGGGGCCGATGAAGAACAGCGTGTACGCCACGGCCATCGGCAGGCTTTGCAATCCGTAGGCGAACAGCGAGAGCATGGCCACGCCCAGCACGCCGCGCAACAGGTGCAGCGGCCAGCGCACCTGCAGCACCCGGCCGGCCTCGCCGCGCCACCACAGGTACAGGCACACCAGCGGCAGGCCGGCCATGCCGCGCAGTGCGGCCACCTGCACGGCGGGGTAGTGGGCGGCCAGCAGCTTCATGACCGCGTCCATCCAGGCAAAGAAACTGATCGCGGCCAGCATGGCCACGATGCCGCGGGTGTTGTCGTGGGAATGGAGGGCCATGTCGCAGGGGCTCGGGACGGCGCGATTGTGCCCGGCGCACCACAACCGTGCGTTGTGACGGGGCGGCGCTGTCCGACAGGCGCCGCCGCGGCGCACTGCTAAGCTGCCCGCCCGTGACACACCCTAGCCCCAACGACGCAGCCCGTCCCGATTTCGATGCCGACGGCCCCCTGGTCATCGTGCTCAATGCCGGCTCCGGCCGGGCCGATGCCGACACCGCGCAGCAGACCATCACCGGGGTGCTGGCGGCCGCCGGCCGTGCCCATGAAGTACTGCGCATCGAGCGTGGCATGGCCGTGGCAGAGGTGGCGGGCGAGGCCGTGCGCCGTGCGCGGGCGCAGCGCGGCGCCGTCGTCGCGGCCGGTGGCGACGGCACGCTCAACGCCGTGGCGCAGGCCGTGCTGCCGGCCGGACTGCCGTTCGGCGTGCTGCCGCAGGGCACCTTCAACTACTTCAGCCGCACCCACGGCATCACGTCGGACACCGAGCAGGCGACGCAAGCCTTGCTGCGTGCCCGTCCTGCGCCGGTGCAGGTGGGGCTGGTCAACGAGCGCCTCTTCCTGGTGAATGCCAGCGTGGGCCTGTATCCGCAGCTGCTGGAAGACCGCGAGGCCTACAAGCAGCGCTTCGGCCGCCGCCGCTGGGTGGCGGCCTGGTCGGCCCTGGTCACGCTGCTGCATGCGCACCGGCCGCTGCGGCTGCAGATCGAATGCCAGGGCGAACAACGCGCCGTGCGCACGTCCACGCTGTTCGTGGGCAACAACGGCCTGCAGCTGCAGCAGATCGGCGTGCCCGAGGCCGACCTGCTGGCCCAGGGCCATTTGGTGGCGCTGATGCTCAAGCCGGTGAGCACGTTCGGCATGCTGGGCCTGATGCTCCGAGGCGCCTTCGGCCGGCTCGGCGAGGCTGACGACGTGCTGCGCTTCGGCTTTGAGCGGCTCGGCATGCGGCCAGCCGCCCCGCGCCGCACGGCCCGCGTCAAGGTGGCGACGGACGGCGAAATCATCTGGCTGCGCGCGCCGCTCACGTTCCGTGTCTCGCCGCAACCGCTGTGGTTGCTGACGCCTGCGCCCGAAGACCGGGTGGAGCCCGCGTGAGCGCTGCGCCGGGCCGCCCCAGGCGAACGTGCGCCCGCTGGGGTGGACGACGGGCCGCCAGACGGAGGATGCACAAGTGAGCGTCCTGCTGCAGATCTCGGACACGCATTTCGGCACCGAGCGGGCCCCCGTGGCCGATGCGCTGGCGCTGCTGTCCGCGCAACTCGCGCCGGAGCTCGTGGTGCTGTCGGGCGACATCACGCAGCGCGCCACGGCCGGTCAATTCGCTGCCGCGCGCGCGTTCTGCCAGCGCCTGCAGGCGCCGGTGCTGGCCATCCCCGGCAACCATGACATCCCGCTGCTCAACCTGCCTGCGCGCTTGCTGTGGCCCTACGCGCGCCACTGCGCAGCCTTCGGCCCCGACCTGGAGCCCGTGCACGCCACGCCCGACTGGCTGGTGGTCTGCGTGAAGACCACCCGCCGCTGGCGCCACAAGCACGGCCAGGTGTCGCGCGAACAGATCGCGCGCGTGGCGGCACGGCTGCGCCAGGCAGAACCTGGCCAGTTGCGCGTGGTGGTGGTGCACCAGCCCGTGGCCGTGCCGACGCCGCGCGATGCCAACGACCTGCTGAGGGCGCACGAGGCCGCGGTGCACGCCTGGGCCGCCGCGGGTGCGGACGTGGTGGCCGGCGGCCACATCCACCTGCCCTACGTGCTGCCGCTGCACCAGGTGCACGCCGGCCTGGCGCGGCGCATGTGGTGCGTGCAGGCGGGCACCGCCGTGTCCGCGCGGCTGCGGCGCGAGGCCAACAACTCGGTCAACGTCTTGCGCCGTGGCGGCGGCGTGTCGCAGGTCGAGCGCTGGGATTTCGACGAGCCCTCCCAGCGTTTCACGTGCGTGGCCCGGCACGCGCTGGACCTGGACCGGGGAGCGCCCGGTGTCTGAGGACGCAGTGCGGGCCCAGGCCCTGGCTGAATGGCTGGGCCAGCATGCGCTGGCCGCGGCCGCGGGCGGATTGCTGGCCACGCTCGTGTGCGCCGGGCTGCTGTTCGCCGGGTTGCGCCACCTCCACCTGCACGCGCCGCGCGCATGGTTGCCGCCGGCGGCCTGGCTCGGCCTGTGGGTCGCCCTGGGTGGCGGCTTCATGCTGGCCACGGCCGCACTGTTCGCCGAAGCCATGGAGGCCATGGACGCCGATCAGGAGTGGGGCGTGTTCGACACCCGGTTGGCCGACGTGCTGGCGCAGCGCATGGCACCCGGTGCCCTGCGCGCGATCAGCCTGGCCACCCACCTGGGCGATCCGCTCACGCTCACCGCCTTGGCGGTGCTGGTGGGCGCTGCACTGCTGTGGCGCGGCCACCGCTGGCTGGCGCTGGGCTGGGTGGTGGCCTGCGCCGGCAATGGGGTGCTGAACCGCCTGTTCAAGCAGATCTTCGAGCGCGTGCGGCCGCTGCACGAGCACGGTTTCGCCATGGCCGACGGCTACAGCTTTCCGAGCGGCCACACCTCGGGTTCGGTGGTGGTCTACGGCATGCTGGCCTATCTGGGCGTGCGCCTGCTGCCGCCGCGCTGGCATCTGCCGGGCGTGCTGCTCGCCGCGGCGCTGGCATTCTGCATGGGCATCAGCCGTGTGCTGCTGCAGGTGCATTGGGCCAGCGACGTGGCGGCCGGATTCGCCTCGGGGCTGGCCTGGCTGGCGATCTGCATCGCCGCGATCGAACTGCGGCGGCGCTACGTGCGCGGCGTGTCGATCGCATAGCGCGTCACGCGCGGCGGCGCTTCTTCCAGGTGGAAGGCCAGCTTGCGCTCGCGCAGCGCGATGTCGGCCGCCGTCACGCGGTCGAAGCGGCGCAGATGCTCGGTCCACGACTCGTCGACGATCTGCTCGGTGTAGTGCCCCGGGTCGGTGATGTCGCGCAGCAGGTGCCATTGCAGCGCGCCCTGGGCCAGGCGGCTGCGCCGGCTGTCCTGCATCACGCGCTCGAAGTCGGCCGCACGCGCGGGGTCGATGCGGTAGTCGATGCTGACCAGCACATGGCCCGTGGCCGGCGGCTGCTCTGCCACAGGGACCTGCAGCGCATGCGAGGGCGTGAGGTCTTCCTCGATCTGCAGGTCGACCACGAAGCGCGTGGCCAGCCACATGGCCGTGCCGCCCGTCAGCGCCGCCACCAGCAGGCTCAGTTGCACGGTGCCGAGCGCCGCCACCTGGCCCCATAGGCCAGCGCCGAACGCGCTGGCGCCCATGATGGCCATCTGGTAGATCGACATGCCGCGCGCGCGCACCCAGTCTGGCAGCGCCAGCTGGGCCGAGACCGACAGCGAGTTGGCCGTGGCGATCCAGGCCATGCCCGCCACGAACATCGCCGGCACGGCCACCGCCACGTTGGACGCGAACGCCATCACCAGCGTGGCGCCCGACTGCAGCAGCGTGCCGTACAGCACCACCTGGTCGCGCGCCAGCAACTGGCGCAGCCGCGGCATCAGGAAGGCGGTGGCGATGGCCCCCATGCCCATCGAGGCCAGCAGCACCGTGAAGGTGGCGGCATCGCCACCCTGCAGGCCGCGCGCGACCAGCGGCAGCAGCGCGATCAGCGCCGTGGAATGGAAGAAGAACAGCGCGATGCGCAGCAGCACGGCCTTGAGCCGCGGCGACTGGCGCACGAACTGCACGCCCACGCGCATGGCGCTCCACAGGCGCTGGCGGCCCAGCGGATCGGGCTTGTGCTCGCGCTGCCAGCGCATCAGCATGAAGGCGGAGGCCAGCGACAGCACGGCGTTGAGCACGAACACCGCAGCGCTGCCGATGCTGGCGATCAGCGCGCCGGCCAGCAGCGGGCCGACGATGCGCGAGGCGTTCATCGTGATGCCGTTGAGCGCCAGCGCGGCCGGCAGCTGCGCGCGCGGGATCAGTTCGGGCACCACGGCCGAGTAGACCGGCCAGCGCATCGCCAGCCCGATGCCGTTGGCAAAGGTCAGCAACAGCAGCAGCGGTGGCGTGACCGTCTCCGTGAGCACGGTGGCGCACAGCAGCAGCGCCACGCCGGCCACCCAGAACTGCGTGGCGATGTAGAAGCGGCGCCGGTCCAGCATGTCGGCCAGCGCACCGCTGGGCAGGCCGAACAGGAACACCGGCAGCGTGGCGGCCGTCTGCACCAGCGCCACCCAGACCGGCGAGGTGGTCAGCGAGGTCATGAGCCAGGCCGCTGCCACGTCGTTCATCCACATGCAGATGTTGGACGCCAGCCAGACCAGCCACAGCATGCGGAACACCGGCCAACGCAGCGGGGCCAGCGTGGAGAGGTCTGCGTCGGGAGACGAGGCCTCGTCGGGTGTCAGGACCGAAGGGCGCTCTTCGGGCATCCGCTTACTTGACCGGCAGCGGCGTGGCGCGGTCGACCGGCACGGCGGTGATGGCGTTCTGCGGCGAGCCTTCGACGAGCCTGTCCGAGTAGGTGAGGTAGACCAGCGTGTGGCGCTCCGCATCGACCATGCGCACGATGCGCAGGCGCTTGAACAGCACCGACATGCGCTCGCTGAACACCTCTTCCTGGCGCGGCAGCGGCTGCGGCACGCTGATGGGGCCGACCTGGCGGCAGGCGATGGAGGCCTCGGCCTTGTCTTCGGCCAGGCCGACGGCGCCCTTGATGCCGCCGGTGCGCGCGCGGGAGACGTAGCAGGTCACGCCCTGCACGCGCGGGTCGTCGTAGGCATCGACCACGATCTTGTGGTTGGGCCCCAGCCACTGGAAGGCGGTGTCGACCTCGCCGACCTTCTGCGCATCGGCGCGCGTGCATGCCAGCACCAGTGCGGTGCTCAGGAACAGCCAGGCCCGCATGGCTTCAGCGCCCTTCGGGCAGTTCGATCTTGACTTCGAGGACTTCCAGCGTGTCCTGGCGCTCCAGGTTCACCTTGATGTGCTCCTGGTTCACCGCGACGTACTTGGAGATCACCGCGACCAGCTCGCGCTGCAGTTCCTGCAGCATGTCGGGCTTGAGCCCGCCGCGGCTGCCGCGCTCGTGCGCCAGGATGATCTGCAGCCGCTCCTTGGCGACGTTGGCGGTCTTCTTCTTCTCCCCGAGCAGAAAGGACAGAAAGGACATCGGCCTTACCTCCCGAACAGTCGCTTGAAGAAGCCGGGCTTCTCGGCGTCGACGAAGCGCATCGGCTTGTCCTCGCCGAGGAAGCGCGCGACCACGTCCTTGTAGGCCTCGGCCACGTCGGTGTCCTTGCCGTGGATCGCAGGCACGCCCTGGTTGGAGGCTTGCAGCACGGCCTCGGACTCGGGGATCACGCCGATCAGCGGGATGCGCAGGATGTCCTGGATGTCTTCCAGCGACAGCATGTGCCCGTCGGCCACGCGGCCCGGGTTGTAGCGCGTGATCAGCAGGTGTTCCTTGACCGGGTCGCCACCCTCGATGGCGCGCTTGGTCTTGGAGCCCAGCATGCCGAGGATGCGGTCGGAGTCGCGCACCGAGGAGACCTCGGGGTTGGTCACCACCAGCGCGTAGTCGGCGAAGTGCATGGCCATCAGCGCACCGGTCTCGATGCCGGCCGGCGAGTCGCAGACGATGTACTCGAAGCCCATCTCGGACAGGTCCTTGAGCACCTTCTCGACGCCGTCCTGCGTCAGCGCATCCTTGTCGCGCGTCTGCGAGGCGGCCAGCACGAACAGGTTCTCGCACTGCTTGTCCTTGATCAGCGCCTGGTTCAGGTTGGCCTCGTTGTGGATCACGTTGATCAGGTCGTACACCACGCGGCGTTCGCAGCCCATGATCAGGTCGAGGTTGCGCAGGCCGACGTCGAAGTCGATCACGACCGTCTTGTGTCCCTTCAACGCCAGGCCGGAGGAGAAACTGGCGCTGGTGGTGGTCTTGCCCACACCTCCCTTGCCGGAGGTGACCACGATGATCTTGCTCATGGAATGGAGGTCCTTTTTCTAAGGGATGGATTCAGATGGGGTCGAGCACCAGGCTCTCGCCGACCAGGCGCACCTGGGCGGGCTTGCCCAGCACGTCGGCGGGCAGCGCGACCTCGCTGGTGCGGTAGATGCCGGCAATGGAGATCAGCTGGGCCTCCATGCAGGTGCTGAAGATGCGGGCGTCGGTGTTGCCGCGCGCGCCGGCGATCGCCCGGCCGCGCAGCGGCGCGTACACGTGGATGTTGCCGTCGGCAATGATCTCGGCGCCGAAGTTGACGGCCTGCAGCACGATCAGGTCGCAGCCGCGCGCATAGATCTGCTGGCCCGAGCGCAGGGGCCGGTCGATCACCATGGTGCCATTCGCGGTGCTGGCCGGGTTGGCTGCGTCGGCAGGGGACGGGGCCGGGGCGGCGACCGGCGCCGCGACAGGTGCGGGTGCCTCGCCCGGCACCGCCACGGCGGACGATGAGATCTCGGGCAGATCCATCAGGCCGACGGCCGCGGCCGTCTCCTTGTGCGCCAGGCTGCCGCCATGGATGCCGAAGGGGCGCAGCCGGTAGTGCTTGAGCAGTGTCAGCAGCACCGAGAAGCTCAGCGGCGTGGGGTCCTGCGCGATCTGCGTCAGCACGATCACGGCCGGGTCTTCGTCGAAGAAATCGGGCGTTTCGCCGAAGCGGGCCTGCAGTTCCTGCGACAGCGTGGCGAGGTTCGGGGTCTTGAGCACCACCGTGATCAGCGGCAGGCTGGCGCTCTTCAAGTCGAAGCTGGCACGTGCGTGCCCTGCAGGTGCAGCGGACATGGGGGACGGTTTCGACAAATGGCGGATTTTAGCCTGCAGGTTTGGCCCGCAGGCTGCGCCGAAACCGTATCGAAACGCGTCAGGCCGGGACGGTCGCCGCTTCCTCGACGCAGCGCGCCAGATGGGCCAGCGCTTCCTCGACCTGGTCCACCAGCACCAGGCACAGGTCGCCCGGCTGCAACTGGGCCAGCGCGTGGTCGATGGCCTTGAACTCTCCGTGGATCTCCTCGACCTGGCGTGCGCGGCTGGCCTGGGCCAGGCCCTGGCGCAGCAGCGCCAGCACCTCGCCGTCGGCGCGGCCGCGCTGGCAGGCGTCCTGGTACAGGATGACGTGGTCGAAGGCGTTGCCCAGGATCGCGGTCTGCTCGCGGATGTCCTCGTCCCGCCGGTCGCCGGCACCGCTGATGACCACGCTGCGCCGGCGCGCCGGCATGGCGTCCACGGCGGCGACCAGGGCGCGCATGGCATCGGGGTTGTGGCCGTAGTCGGCGATCACGGTGGCGCCACGGTAGTCCATGACGTTGAAGCGCCCGGGTGCGTTGTCGGCATCGTTGGCGAAGCTGGCCAGCCCGCGGCGCACCGCGTCCCATGACAGGCCGGCGGCCCAGGCCGCGGCCACCGAGGCCATTGCGTTCTCGACCTGGAAGCCGATGGTGCCGCCGCGCGTGATGGGCACGTCGCGCAGCGCGATGGTCTCGCGCCAGGAGCCGACCGCCGCGACCAGGTGGTCGCCATCGACGTGCACGGTGCGCCGGCCCTGGGCGCGGTGCGTGGCCATGACCGGGTGGTGCCGGTCGGCGGCGAAGAAGATCACCTGGCCCGGGCAGGTGGCGGCCATGGCGGCCACGTTCGGGTCGGCGGCGTTGAGCACGGCGTAGCCGCTGGTGGCCACGTTCTGCACGATCACGCGCTTGAGCACGGCCAGGTCTTCCACCGTGGTGATGTAGTTCAGCCCCAGGTGGTCGCCGGCACCGATGTTGGTGACGACGGCCACCTGGCACTGGTCGTAGCCCAGGCCTTCGCGCAGCATGCCGCCGCGTGCGGTCTCGAACACGGCGGCATCGACGTCGGGGTGCATCAGCACGTTGCGCGCGCTGCGCGGGCCGCTGCAGTCGCCGCTGTCGATCTGGCGGCCTTCGACGTAGACGCCGTCGGTGTTGGTCATGCCCACGCGCAGGCCGGCGGCGGTGAACAGGTGCGCAATCAGGCGCGTGGTGGTGGTCTTGCCGTTGGTGCCGGTCACGGCCACCACCGGGATGCGGCCGTCCTCGCCGGCGCCATACAGCGTCTCGACGATGGCCTGGCCCACGTTGCGCGCCTTGCCGTACGAGGGCGACAGGTGCATGCGCAGGCCCGGCGCGGCGTTCACTTCGACGATGCCGCCGCGCTGCTGCTCCAGCGGCTTGAGCACCGTCTCGCTGACGAGGTCCACGCCGCAGATGTCCAGGCCCACCATCTGCGCGGCCGCCACGGCATGCGCGGCGATGGCCGGGTGCACGTCGTCGGTCACGTCGGTGGCGGTGCCGCCGGTGGACAGGTTGGCGTTGTTGCGCAGGATCACGCGCTGGCCCTTCTTGGGCACCGAGTCGGGCTCCAGGCCCTGCACGCCGAGCCGCGCGACGGCGATGTCGTCGAAGCGGATCTTGGTCAGCGCGGTGGCGTGGCCGTCGCCGCGCCGAGGGTCGGCGTTGACCATGTCCACGAGTTCGCGCACGGTGTGCTCGCCGTCGCCCGTCACCTGGGGCGGGTCGCGGCGCGAGGCGGCCACCAGCTTGTCGCCCACCACCAGCAGGCGGAAGTCGCTGCCCGGCAGGTACTGCTCGACCATCACCTCGCCGTATTCGGCCGCGGTGGCGAAGGCGCCTTCCAGGTGCGCGCGGTCGGTGATGTTGACCGTGACGCCCTTGCCCTGGTTGCCGTCCTGCGGCTTGACGACCACGGGCAGGCCGATCTGCTGGGCCACGGCCCAGGCCTCGTCGGCCGTGGCGACGGGGCGGCCATGCGGCACCGGCACGCCGGCGGCGTGCAGCAGCTTTTTGGTCAGGTCCTTGTCCTGCGCGATCGATTCGGACACGGCGCTGGTCGCGTCCAGCTCGGCTGCCTGGATGCGCCGCTGCTGCGAGCCCCAGCCGAACTGCACCATGGAGCCGCGAGTGAGCCGGCGGTAGGGGATGCCGCGCGCCACGGCGGCATCGACGATGCAGCCGGTGCTCGGGCCCAGGCGCTCGTCCTCGTCCAGCGCGCGCAGTTCGGCGATCGCCGCTTCGACGTCGAAGGCCTGGCCCTGCAGCGTGGCCTGGATCAGCGCCTCGGCCAATTCCAGGGCACGGCGGCCCACGGCCTCCTCGCTGTAGCCGACCACCACCTGGTAGATGCCTGGCTCCAGCGTGGCCGCGGTGCGGCTGAACGTGACGGGGCAGCCGGCCTGGGCCTGCAGTGCCAGCGCCGCGCTCTCCAGCACGTGGGCCAGCGCCACGGGCCCGGTGTTGGGCCCCGAGCGCAGCGTGCCGATGGTCGGGAAACGCGCGCGCACGGCAATCTCGAAGCCCGGCAGCTCGACGATGGAGCGCTCCGGCGGCGCGCAGGACACGATGGCCTCGAGCGCCGTGTGCCGGCTCCACAGGTTGGGGCCGCGCAGGGCCCGCACGCGAGAGATGTGCATGGTGTTGTCTCGTGCTTGCACGAAGCTGTTGTCGTCAGTGGAAGGCATCAGCGTGCGGCCAGGGTCCTGGCGTTACGGGTGGTCGATCCGGGATCGAGTTCGAAGGTCTTGAGGCCGGCCGAGATCAGGTCCGGCGAGATCTGCAGCGCCCAGGCCGCGGCCACGGCGGCCAGCACGCTGCACACGAGCTTGTCGTCGCGCATGTTCTTGCCGCGGCGTGCGTTGAGCTGGTGCATGCCCGACAGCGCCGTCACGCTGCTGCCCTGGGCCAGCACCAGCTGGCCCTGCTGCATCAGCACGGCCCGGCCGCCATTGGCACGGTGCGCCATGATGGCCGGCAGCTCGGCCTCCTTGCCGTACAGGATGACCTGCCCGTCGCACAGCGAAGCCAGCGCGGCGACGCGCGCATCGCTGGCGTTGAGCACCGCCACGCCGTCGGACAGCACCACGTCGACCTGGGTGCGCAGCACGCGGGCGAGCTGGTCGCTCTCCTGGATGTCGAACTCGCCCAGGGCGCTGGCGCCGCCCATGTCGGTCACGATGCCGACCTGGCAGCGGTCGTAGGCCAGGCCGTCGCGCAGGATCGAGGCCGGGCCGTTCTCCAGCACGGCCGCCTGGATCGCGCGGTTCATCAGCAGCCGGTGGCCCGAGTCCCAGGCAGCGCAGTCGCCGGCGTCCACGCGGCGGCTGTCCAGGAACAGCCCGTCGCTGCAGGCCAGGCCGACGCGGCGGCCCGACAGGTGCAGCAGCCAGGCCACCAGGCGCGCGATGGTGGCCGTGCCCAGGGTGCCGGCCACGCCGACGATGGGAATGCGGCCGTCCTCGTCCTCGTCGAACAGGTGGTCCACGATGGCCTGGCCGACGGGGCGCGGCGCGCCTTCCGCGGGCTTGAGGTGCATCAGCAGGCCGGGGCCGGCGTTGACCTCGACGATGGCCCCACGCTGGGCCTGCAGCGGCTTGCCGATGTCCTCGGCCACCAGGTCGATGCCAGCGATGTCCAGGCCGACCACGCGCGCGGCCAGTGCCGCGGCGTGCGCGACCTCGGGGTGCACCTCGTCCGTGCAGTCGATCGCCACGTTGCCGGTGCGCTGCACCAGCACGCGCCGGCCTTTGGCCGGTACCGATGCGCCGGTCAGGCCCTGGCGCTCCAGCAGCAGGCGCATCACGCCGTCTTTCTCCAGGTGAATGGTCTCCAGCGGGAACTCCTCGGCGTCGCCGCGGCGCGGGTCGCTGTTGAGCTGGCTGTCGATCAGCTGCGCCACGCTCTGGCGGCCGTCGCCCGTGATGGACAGGCTTTCGCCGCGGGCGGCGGCCACGACCTTGCCGCCGACCACCAGCACACGGTGCTCGTCGCCACGGATGAAGCGCTCGACCAGCACCTCGCTGCCTTCGGCGTCGGCCACGCCGAAGGCCTTCTCGATGTCGGCCTGCTCGGACAGGTCCAGGCTGACGCCGCGGCCGTGGTTGGCGTCCGATGGCTTGACGACCACGGGCAGGCCGATGTCCTGCGCGGCCTCCCAGGCCGCGGCCGGGCTGTCGACCACCCGGCCTTCGGGCACGGGCACGCCGCAGGACGCCAGCAGGCTCTTGGTCAGGTCCTTGTCGTGGGCGATGCCTTCGGCGATGGCGCTGGTGCGGTCGGTCTCGGCCGTCCAGATGCGGCGCTGCCGCGCGCCATGGCCCAGCTGCACCAGGTTGCCGTCGTTGAGCCGGATGTGCGGGATGCCGCGGTCGGCCGCGGCGGCCACGATGCAGGCCGTGCTCGGCCCCAGGTAGCAATCGTCCACCTTGGCGCGGATCTGCGCCACGGCCACGGGCACGGCGAAGGCTTCGCCATGGATCGCCGCGGCCAGCAGCCGGTGCCCGCAGGCCAGGGCGGTGCGCGCCACCTGTTCGTCGCGGGCGCGGAACACCATGCGGTAGACGCCGCGCTGCGAGGTACTGCGGGTTTGCCCGAAGCCGGTCGGCATGCCGGCCAGGTTCAGCAGCTCGATGACCACGTGCTCCAGCACATGGCCAGCCCACGTGCCCTCGACCAGGCGCTGCAGGAAGCCGCCACGCTCGCCCACGCCGCAATGGTGCTCGACCAGTGCCGGCAGCATGGCGACCAGGCGTTCGGTCAGGCCGGGGATCAGGTTGGACGGGAAGTCTTCCAGCTCGCCCAGGTCCAGCCAGACCTCCAGCGCCGAGCGGTAGGTCCAGATGTTGGGGCCGCGCAGGTAGCGGATGCGCAGCAGCTGGATGTCGGCCTCGCGCGACAGCGCGGCCGGGGTGCTTGTCGTCATGCGGGCCGCCTGGCGCGTTGTGGGTGGCCGCCGGGCTGGCCCGGACGGGCTTCGGCGAGAATTTCGCGCCTCATTCGTTCAACATGCATCATCCACATCAGGTCGACCTTTCCAGTTCTTCGACGCTCCAGTCCGCACTCAAGGCCGAACTGGCAGGCGGTGAAAACGTAACAGCCAGCGTGGCGGTTGACCTGGATGCGCAACTGCGTTTTTCATCCGGCCTGCTGGCGCTGACGGAACACCGCCTCATCGCTGTCGCCAGCGGGACGGATGGGCCGCAGGTCCAGAGTTGGCCCCTGGCGCCCGGGCTGGACCTGCGCCACTCCGACCATGCCGGCGTCGGCCAGCTGGAGCTGCACGACGGCCGCCAGCGCCTCGCGCGCTGGCGTTTCACGCTGGCCGCCGACCCCCAGGCGCTGCGCCTGTTGCGCCAGTTCGAGCGCCGCGGCGCGCCGGAGCCGGCCGAGGAAGACGACGCCAGCGCCTGCCCAACGTGCCACGCGCCCCTGCCTGCAGACAGCGAAACCTGTAGCGTCTGTTTCCGTGAGTTGCATACGCCGCCTTCGACATGGGTGCTGTTGCGACTGTGGCGCTTCGCGCACCCGTACCGCATGCAATTGCTGCTGGGCTTCGTGCTGACGCTGGCCTCCACGGCGGCAACGCTCGTGCCGCCCTACCTGACGATTCCGCTGATGGACGACGTGCTGATCCCGTTCCAGAACGGCCAGCAGATCGCGCCCGGCACGGTGATGATGTACCTCGGCGGCCTGCTCGCGGCAGCGCTGTTGGGCTGGGGCCTGAACTGGTGGCGCACCTACCTGCTGGCGCTGGTGTCCGAGCGCATCGGCGCCGACCTGCGCACGGCCACCTTCGACCACTTGCTGCAACTGTCGCTCGACTACTTCGGCGGCAAGCGTACCGGCGATCTGATGTCGCGCATCGGCTCTGAAACCGACCGCATCTGCGTTTTCCTTTCGTTGCATGCGCTCGACTTCGCGACCGACGTGCTCATGATCGGCATGACGGCGGCCGTTCTGTTCTCCATCCACCCCGGACTGGCGCTGGTCACGCTGCTGCCGCTGCCCTTCATCGGCTGGATGATCCATGTGGTGCGCGACCGCCTGCGCACCGGGTTCGAGAAGATCGACCGGGTCTGGTCCGACGTCACCAGCGTGCTGGCCGACACCATTCCCGGCATCCGCGTGGTCAAGGCGTTTGCGCAGGAGGGGCGCGAGGCCCAGCGCTTTCGCGATGCCAACCAGCGCAACCTGGAGGTCAACGACCGGCTCAACAAGACCTGGTCGCTGTTCACGCCCACGGTGTCGCTGCTGACCGAGATCGGCCTGCTCGTGGTCTGGGCCTTCGGCATCTGGCTGGTGGCGCACCAGCAGGTCACGGTCGGCGTGCTGACCGCCTTCCTGGCCTACATCGGCCGCTTCTACACGCGGCTGGACTCCATGAGCCGCATCGTCTCGGTCACGCAGAAGGCAGCGTCCGGCGCCAAGCGCATCTTCGACATCCTGGACCACCGCTCCAACGTGCCCGAGCCGGCCGAGCCCGTGGCGCTGCCGCCCGGCGGCCTGGTCGGCGGGCTGCAGATGGACGGCATCGCCTTCCGCTACGGCAACCGCTCGGTGATCCGCAACCTGTCGCTGGACATCCGTCCCGGCGAGATGATCGGCCTGGTCGGGCACAGCGGCTCGGGCAAGAGCACGCTGGTGAACCTGATCTGCCGCTTCTACGACGTCAGCGAGGGGGCGATCCGCGTCGACGGCCTGGACCTGCGCCGCCTGCGCGTGGCCGACTACCGGCGCCACATCGGCCTGGTGCTGCAGGAGCCCTTCCTGTTCTTCGGCACCATCGCGGAAAACATCGCCTACGGCAAGCCAGGCGCCACGCGCGCCGAGATCGTGGCCGCCGCGCGCGCTGCCCATGCGCACGAATTCATCCTGCGGCTGCCGCAGGGCTACGACTCTCTGGTCGGCGAACGCGGCCAGGGCCTGTCGGGTGGCGAACGCCAGCGCATCTCGATCGCGCGCGCACTGCTGATCGATCCCCGCATCCTGATCCTGGACGAGGCCACCTCGGCCGTGGACACCGAGACCGAGAAGGAAATCCAGAAGGCGCTGGACAACCTGGTGCAGGGCCGCACCACGATCGCCATCGCGCACCGGCTGTCCACCTTGCGCAAGGCCGACCGGCTGGTGGTCATGGACCGTGGCCAGGTCGTGGAGGTCGGCCCGCACGACGAGCTCATGGCGCGCCAGGGCGCGTACTGGCGCCTGTACGAGGCGCAGGTGCGGCGCATGGACGACAACGCCGACAGGATGGCCGAAATGCCGGTCAGCCACCCGGCCCACCCGGCAGGAGACGTGTGATGGACTTCGAGCTGCAACGCCATCCCATGGGCCACCTGGTGCTGCGCCTGGGCGGCACCGAGCACACCGGCGTGGTGCCGGTGCTGGCCTTTCCGCTGTCGGCGCCCGGCGAAGGGCTGTCGCTGGTCAGTACCGAGGGGCGCGAGCTGCTCTGGATCGATCGGCTGGATGCATTGCCAGGTGCGCAGCGCGCGCTGCTGGACGAGGAGCTCGTGGCGCGCGAATTCCATCCCGAGGTGCGGCGCCTGCTCAGCGTGTCCACGTTCTCCACGCCGAGCATCTGGCGCGTGGAGACCGACCGCGGCACCACCGATTTCGTGCTCAAGAGCGAAGAGGACATCCGCCGCCTGCCCGACGGCGGCCTGCTGATCGCCAGTGGCCAGGGCGTGCACTTTCGTGTGCGCGACCGGGCGGCGCTGGACCGGCCCTCGCGCCGGCTGCTCGAACGCTTCCTGTAGCCACCAGCCGGTTGTGTGAAGAAATTTGGGTCTTTTGAAGAAATAGGCCTAAATTCTGGTTCAGTTCTGCCGTTAAGACTTTCGAGGCCAGGGAAAACCGACTCCCTGACCATTCGTCCAGTCCTTTGGTGAGCGCCATGCAACTGCCTTCTGTTGATCGCACTGTGAACGGGCCGGCCGCAGCCGGTGCCGATTCGCAGCCGGCCGCCGGCAGCGCAGCTGCGGGCGCCGGTACCGTGGCCCGGGCCACACGTGAAGAAACCCGTGTGCTGCAGGAGCGCGCCGTGGCGCAGCAGCCCGAACCCTCGATGCGGGTGGAGCTGTCGGCCCAGGCCGATGCCCTGATCCGCTCCGGCCGTGTCGCCGAGGACGAGGCCGCCACCGCGGCCGGTGCCGTCATGGTGGCTGCCTCCGCCGCATCCGGTGCGGGCGGGCAGGGCGCCCAGGCCGCCGGGCAGACCGGTGCGGTTCCGCCGAAGTCCAGCATCGAGGCTGCGACCGAAGCCTTCGAGCAACGCCTGTCGGCCGACGCCGCACCCACCGCCGACACCGCCCAGGCCCTGGGCCGCTACCAGGCCACCGGCCAGAAGCCGGGCCCGGACCAGCCTTCAGGCCCGGACGACGCCGCGCCCAAGAACTGGACCGAAAAGCCCAAGGTCGAGGAAGAAAAGCCGCCCGAGCCACCCAAGGAGCCCATCTCCAAGAAGCTGCTGGACTTCCTGCAGAGCCTGTGGCGGGCTGGCGGCAACGCCATCGATGTGGCGCAGAGCGGCAACCTCACGCTCAATCCGCCCAAGGAAGCCGACGGCCCCGTCACCTACGCCGATCCCTCGGCCAAGAAGACCACCGGGTCGTGAGGCCGGCGGCCTGCGCGGCGCGCGGGTCTATTGCAGGTCGGGCGAGGCGCGCGCTCAGCGCGGCTGCAATGGCGCCTGTTCCAGTGTGAAGCGCGCCGCCGCACCATCGGCCGCCGGCACCAGCTGCCAGCTGCGGTCGTGGAAGGCCGCCACGGCCGGACGGTGCGCGATCGACAGCAGCGCGCCACCCGCCGCCTGCACCTGCGCCACGAGCTTGCCGTAGACCGCTTGCTCTGCCGCCTCGTCCAGCGCGCTGGTGGCCTCGTCCGCCAGCACCCAGCGCGGTTTCTTCAGCAGCACACGTGCCACGGCAAGGCGCTGCTGCTCTCCGCCCGAGAGCTTCTGGCTCCAGGCGTCCTGCCGGTCCAGGCTGTCCTGCAGCTGCGGTAGCTGGGCGTCGCGCAGCGCGGCGCGCAAATCGTCGTCGCGGTAGTCGGAGGCCGGCTTGGGGTAGGCCAGCGCATCGCGCAGCGGGCCGTCCGGGAAATAGGGCCGCTGCGGGATGAACATGGCGTCCGCCGGCTGCGTCACATCGCCGCTGGCATGCGGCCAGATGCCGGCGATGGCGCGCAGCAACGTGGACTTGCCGCTGCCCGACGGGCCCTTGACGAGCACCCGCTCACCCGGCTGGACCTGCAGGTCCAGGCCCGACAGGAGCCGGCTGCCATCGGGCAGGGCCAGCGCCAGATCCTGCGTGGCCAGTGCGTTGCCGCCCTGTGTGTAGCGGGCCTGCCGTCCCTCGCTGCGCGCCGCGTGGGCAGCCAGGTGCGCCTCGAAGCTGGTGAGCCGGTCGGTCGTGGCGCGCCAGACGGCGAGTTCCTGGTAGTTCTCGACGAACCAGGCCAGCGCGTTCTGCACGCGCTCGAAGGCCGACGAGATCTGCATCAGGTCGCCCAGCTGCAGCGCGCCGCTGAAGAAGCGCGGCGCCGACACCAGGAAAGGGAAGATCACCGCCGCCTGGCCGAAGAAGCTGCTGAACCAGATCAGCCGCTTCTGCGCGCGGATCAGGTCCAGGTAATTGGCCAGCACCTTGCCGAAACGCGTGTCGAGCTGCGCGCGCTCGACCGGCTCGCCGCGGTCCAGCGCGATGGCCTCGCTGTACTCGCGCACGCGCACCATGTGGTGCCGAAAGTCGGCCTCCAGCCGCTGCTGGCGGAAGTTGAGCCCGATCTGCGGCCGGCCGATCAGGTGCGTGATCAGGCTGCCGGCCAGGCAGTACAGCACCGCCATCCAGACCATGAAGCCAGGGATCTCCACATGCCGGCCGCCGAGATCGAACGCGAAGGCGCCCGACAGCCCCCACAGGATGCCGACGAAGCTCACCAGCGTGACGAAGGCGTTGAACGCGCCCATGGTCAGCGAGACCGTGTAGGTGGTGAACAGGTTCAGGTCTTCCTGGATGCGCTGGTCCGGGTTGTCGGGCGGCGTGCCGCCCTCGGCCTGGCCGTAGCGCGCCAGTTCCATGCGGTAGAAGGCATGGTCGGCCATCCAGCGCCTGAGGTAGGTGCCCGTCATCCAGGCGCGCCAGCGCATCTGCAGCAGCTGGGTCAGGTAGAAGCGGTAGACGGCCAGGATGATCATGCCGAAGGCCAGGATCGTGAAGCGGCCCAGCTGCTGCCAGAACACGGCCTGGTCGCGCTTCTCGAGCGCGTCGTAGAACACCCGGTACCAGTCGTTGTACTGCACCAGCAGCCAGACGCCGGCCAGGTTCAGCAGCACGATGGCCGCCAGCAGCCCGCGCGCGCGCCATTTCTCCTCGGACTGGAAATAGGGCAGCGACAGTGCCCAGATCTTGCGCGCCTGTGCGCGCGCCAGGCGGAATCGTTCTTGGAGTGTCATCGTGGACGCAGCCTTCGGTCGTGGTCGACCCATGCTAGCGCCCACCGGCGCGCAAGACTTACGTGCGGCTTAAACCGGCTTCGCCGGGTTGGCCACGCCGTGGCTCACATGCCCCGCCGGCACATGCCGGGCGGCCGAGCGCACGTGCGTGGTCTGGTCGTCGAAGAAGAAGTCGGGCTCGAATTCGCGCAGGAACTCGCCCTTGGGCAGTCCGCCCAGGAACATCGCCTCGTCGACCTCGATGTTCCAGTTCATGAGCGTGCGGATGGCGCGCTCGTGCGCCGGCGCACTGCGCGCCGTGACCAGCGCGGTGCGGATGCGCATGCCGGCCTTGGACGCCTGCTGCAGCCGGTGCAGCGCGGCCAGCAGCGGCTTGAACGGGCCGTCGGGCAGCGGCAGCGCGGCCTTGTCGGTCTCGTGCAGCTGGAACGCGTCCAGGCCCTTGGCCTGGAACACCTGCTCGGCCTCGTCGGAGAACAGCACCGCATCGCCGTCGAAGGCGATGCGCACCTCGTCGGGATGGTTCTTGCCCGCCTGTACCGATTCCGTCAGCACGCGCGCGGCCGGAAAGCCCTGCGCCAGCGCCTCGCGCACGTCGGCCTCGTTGGCCGACAGGAACAGGTGGGCACGCAGCGGCCGCAGGTAGCCGAACGGGTCGCGGCCCTGCGTGAACACGCCGCGCTCGAGCTTGATGCCGGCCTCGCGCACCGAGCGGAAGATGCGCATGCCGCTGACCGGATCGTTGCGCGAGAGCATGACCACCTCCACGCGCTGCTGCGCGGCGTCGTTGAACGCCAGCAGCTTGCGCACGAGCGAGAACGCCACGCCGGGGCGCGCCGGCACCTCCAGGCGCGAGAGCTGCAGCTGCATGTAGGCGCGCGCATCGCCGGCATCGAACAGCCGGTTCTCTTCCTCCAGGTCGAACAGCGCGCGCGAGGAGATCGCGACGACGAGCTTGTCTTCCAGGGTGGCGGGCATCAGGTCACCTTGCGAATTGGTTCAACTGGATGATGGGCATCAGCACCGCCAGCACGATCAGCATGACGACCAGGCCCATCGCCACGATCAGCAGCGGCTCCAGGATGGTGGCCAGCGCCATCGCGCGGCGCTGCACCTCGCCGCCGATCTGGCGCGCGGCGCGCTGCAGCATGGTGGGCAGCTCGCCCGTCTGCTCGCCCAGGCGCGCGAACATCGAGACCAGGCCCGGGAAGCGCTTCTTCTGCGCCAGCGCCGAGGCCAGCGGCGCGCCCTCGCGCACCGCCACCAGCGCGTCCAGCGCGTCGGCGCGCATGGCGCGGTTGTTGAGCGTCTCGGCCGCGGCCTGCAGCGCGCGCAGGATGGGTACGCCGGCAGCGGCCAGCATGGCCAGCGTGCTCGTGAAGCGGGCCGCGTTGTAGCCCGCGGCCAGCTTGCCGATCAGCGGCAGGCGCAGCACCATCGCGTCGAAGCGCTGGCGCACCGCCTCGGCGCGCAGCGACAGCCGCAGGCCCACGCCGCCAGCCAGCAGCAGCAGCGCGATCCACCAGCCGTGGTTGCGCACGATGTCGCTGATGGCCAGCATGATCACCGTGAGGATGGGCAGTGCGCGCTTGGTGCCGGCGAACACGTTGGCCACCTGCGGCACCACGTAGCCGACCAGGAACATCACGATGACGATGGCCACCAGCGTCACGATGGCCGGGTACAGCGCGGCGCCGATCAGGCGCGACTTGAGTTCCTGCTGCGTCTCCAGGTCTTCGGCCAGCCGGTCGAGCACCAGGCCCAGGTGGCCGCTCTGCTCGCCCGCGCCGATCACGGCGGTGTAGATCGGGCTGAACTCGCGCGGGTGCCGGGCCAGCGCCTTGGCGAAGGACGAACCGGCGTTGACCTCAGAGCGCAGGCCGGCCAGCAGGTGGCGCTGGCGCTCGTCCTCGGCCTCCTCGGTCAGCGCGGTCAGCGCACGCTCGAGCGGCAGGCCGGCGGAGACCAGGCCGGCGATCTGGCGCGTCCAGACCGACAGCGCCGTGCCGCGGAACACGCGGCCGGCGAACAGCCCGCGCGAGCGTGGCGGCGCCTCGCCCACGCCCTGGCCGGAGCCCACCGGTTCCACGGCCAGCGGCACCAGCGCCTGGGCGCGCAGCATGCTGCGCGCCGAGCGCGCGGTGTCGGCCTCCAGCACGCCCTTGCGGGTGGCGCCTTCGGCATCGACGGCTTCGAATGCGTAAGCGGGCATCTGTGCTGTTCTAGTCGCGCGTCACGCGCAACAGCTCTTCGCGCGAGGTGATGCCGGCCGCGACCAGCCGCTCGCCGTCCTCGCGCATCAGCTGCATGCCGTTGCGCTGCGCCGCCGCGCGGATGTCGGCCTCGGACGCGCGGTTGTGCACCTGCGCGCGGATGGCGTCGTCGGCCACCAGCAGTTCGAACACGCCGGTGCGGCCCTGGTAGCCGGTGTGGCCACAGGCCTCGCAGCCGGGCCCGCGGCATGTGGTGCACAGCTTGCGCACCAGGCGCTGGGCCTGCACGCCCAATAGCGAGGAGCTCAGCAGGAAGGGCTCCACGCCCATGTCGATCAGCCGCGTCACGGCGCTGGCGGCGTCGTTGGTGTGCAGCGTGGCCAGCACCAGGTGGCCCGTCAGCGAGGCCTGGATGGCGATCTGCGCGGTCTCGAAGTCGCGGATCTCGCCGATCATGATCACGTCCGGGTCCTGCCGCAGGATGGCGCGCAGGGCCTTGGCGAAGGTCAGGTCGATCTTGGCGTTGACCTGGGTCTGCCCGATGCCGGGCAGCTCGTACTCGATCGGGTCTTCCACCGTCATGATGTTGCTGCGGCTGGCGTCGAGTTCGCTCAGCGCGGCGTACAGCGTCGTGGTCTTGCCCGAGCCGGTGGGGCCGGTCACGAGGATGATGCCGTGCGGCTGGGCGATCAGCGCCTGCAGCTGGTGCAGCGCCTCGCCCTGCATGCCGACGGAGGTGAGGCTGATGCGCTCGCTGGATTTGTCGAGCAGCCGCAGCACGGCGCGTTCGCCGTGCGCGCTGGGCAGCGTGGACACGCGCACGTCCACCGCACGCGTGCCGATGCGCAGGCTGATGCGCCCGTCCTGCGGCAGGCGCTTCTCGGAGATGTCGAGCTCGGCCATGATCTTGAGGCGCGAGATCAGCGCGGCGTGCAGCGCGCGGTTGGGCTGCACCACCTCGCGCAGCGTGCCGTCCACGCGGAAGCGCACGCTGGAGTGGCGCTCGTACGGTTCGATGTGGATGTCGCTGGCGCCGTCGCGCGCGGCCTGCGTGAGCAGCGCGTTCAGCATGCGGATGATGGGCGCGTCGTCGGAGGTCTCCAGCAGGTCTTCCACCGCCGGCAGCTCCTGCATCATGCGTGAGAGATCGGCATCGCTTTCCACGTCGCTGAGCACGGCCGCGGCATTCGATTCGCCCTGGGCATAGGCCACGCTGATGCGCTGGGCCAGCGCGGCCTGGGCCAGCGACTGCACATGGCGCACCGGGTGCTTGCGCATGACCTCGGCCACGGCGGTCGGCGGCGTGGCCGGGTGCAGCCACAGCGTGAGCTCGCCGAGGTTGTCTTCCAGCAGCAGCTGCTGGCTGCGGGCGAAGGCGTAGGGAAGCGGGTGGCGCATCACTGCGGGTTCACGGGCTGCGGCGTGCTGCCCGGCGGCTGGGTTTGCAGGTTGGTAGAGGGCGGCAGCAGCGGCGCGGGCACCGCGGCCGCGGCCGGGGTGAGCCGGCGCAGCGGCTGCTCGGGCAGCACCGGCGCCTCGTTCACGCGCACCAGCGAACTCTCCTTGGGCTGTGCCTGTTGCTGGCCCACGCGCATGAGGTCGTAGCGGTCCATGGACAGGGCTTCGGCCGACTGGTTGTCGCGCACCACCACGGGGCGCAGGAACACCATCAGGTTGGTCTTCTTGCGCGTGCGGGCCTCGCTGCGGAACAGGTTGCCGAAGATCGGGATGTCGCCGACGCCGGGCACCTTCTCCTGGTTGCCGGAGTACTGGTCCTGCAGCAGGCCGCCCAGCACGACGATGGAGCCGTCGTCCACCAGCACCGTGGATTCGATCGCACGCTTGGTCGTGGTCGGCCCGTTCGCGGCGTTCTCGGTGCCCGACTTCACGTTCGAACTCTCCTGGTAGATCACCATCTTCACGGTGCCGTTCTCGTTGATCTGCGGCCGCACGCGCAGCGTCAGGCCCACGTCCTGGCGCTCCACGGTGGTGAACGGGTTGACCGTGGTGGTGGAGCTGCTGTTGGTGTAGGAGCCCGTCACGAACGGCACGTTCTCGCCGATGATGATGCGCGCCTCCTCGTTGTCCAGCGTCAGCAGGTTGGGCGTGGACAGCACGTTGCCGTCGCCCTGGGACTCCAGGAACCGCGCCAGGAAGCCCAGCACGCTGTTGCCGTTCTTCTGGTAGATGTAGCCCAGGTTGGCGCCCGTGGACGGCACGGCGGTCTGCCCCGTCGTCGTGGTGCCGGAGCCGTTGATGAGGCCGGGCGCGATGGTGAAGATGTTCTTGCCGCCCACGCTGAAGTTGGTGCCCAGCGCCGCGAGGTTGGTGCCGCCCAGCAGGGCCGACCACTGGATGCCGAACTCGGCCGCCTTCTCGGCGTTGACCTCCACGATCAGGCTCTCCACCAGCACCTGGGCGCGCCGGCCGTCGAGCCGGTCGATGACGGCGCGCAGCTGGCGGTACTGCGGCTCGGGCGCCGAGATGATCAGCGAGTTGGTGGAGGGGTCGGCCTGGATCTGGCCGCCGGTCGAGGGCTGGTTGCTGTTGCCCTGGCTCAGGCTGCCGGCGCCCATGCTCGATCCGAAGCTGGAGCTGGAGCTGCTGCCCAGGCCGGCGCTGCTGGAGCTGTTGTTAGAGCCCAGCGAGGTCTGCATCGTGCCCAGGTTCGACGAGCCGCTGCTGGGCAGGCTGCCGCTGCCCTGCGCGCCGCTGCCGCCGGCGTTGCCCGCGCTGATCGCCGCGCGCAGCGTGGCGGCCAGCTTCACCGCGTCGGCGTTCTTGAGGTAGACCACGTGGATGTTGCCCGTCGCGGCACTGGAGCCCGGTGCTGGCGGCTGGTCCAGCCGCGCCACCAGCGAGCGGATCAGGTTCATGCGCGCGGCGTTGCTGGCGCGCACCACCAGCGCGTTGCTGCGCGGCTCCGCCATCATCGTGGTGCGGTACGAGGTGTCCGCGGCCTGGCCGGCCGCCGGCGCCGCCGTGCCGCCGCCGCTGCCGGGCTCGATCAGGCGCGACACCAGCGGCGCCAGGTCGCTGGCGATGGCATGGCGCAGCGGGATCACCTCCACGTCCGTGGCGTTGGAGACGTCCATCGCCGCGATCACGCGGGCCAGCCGGCGCAGGTTGTCGGCGTAGTCGGTGATGACCAGCGAGTTGGTGCCGGGGTTGGCGTTGATGGTGTTGTTGGGGCTGATCAGCGGGCGCAGCACCGGCACCAGGTTGTTGGCGCTCTCGTGGTTGAGCCGGAAGATCTGCGTGACGATCTGGCTGCCGCTGGGCAGGCCATCGTCGCCGCCCTCGCTCACCCGGACCGGGCCGCCCTGCAGCTTGGCATCGGCCTCGGGCACCACCTTGTCGAGCCCGGCGGCGTCGACCACGGTGAAGCCCTGCATGCGCAGCGCCGCGATGAACTGGCTGTAGGCCACCGAAGGCGGCACCGGCTGGTCCGTCGACAGGTTCATCGTGCCCTTGACGCGCGGGTCCACCACCACGTTGCGCCCCGTGATGGTGGCCATGGTGCGCGCCACGGCCTCGATGTCGGCGTTCATGAAGTTCAGCGTGACCGGGTCGCCGCGGCGCGGGCCGCTGGGCACCAGGCTCACGGTGCTGGGGCCGGTGGCGCCCTGCGGCACCACGGCCGGCGCGCCGGGCTGGGGCGGTGCCGGTGGCACCTGGGCCAGCGCCGCCGCGGCGCTGCACAGCAGGGCGGCGGCGAGCGCGCAGGCGCGCGGAGTCGGGTGGGCGGGGCGTCGGTTCAGGAAGGAGTGCATCGGGCTAGCCCACTTGGATGATGGAACGCAGGCCATTGCGTCGGCCAATGATGTTCAGGAGATTGGAGAGCGCGTCGACCCGCTCGGGGTCGGCAGCGGCCTCGCCGGAAAAGCGCAGGCGCGAGCCCACCCATTGTCCGCTGCCCGTCAGGCTGAGGGCGCCGGAGATGGTCTCCAGCTGCAAACTCGCGGGCGCATCGCCGCCGCCGCCGGCCAGCGTGAGCCGGTAGCTGCCCATGGGCTTGAGCGTGGACAGGCGCGAGGACAGGTCGTTGGCCTGCAGCTGCAGCCGGCCGGCCACCAGCAGGCGGCCGGAGATCCACTCCAGCGACAGGCCTTGCGCGGACAGCGCGAGCGTGCCTTCGGGCTGCACCGTGTTCCAAGGCGTGCCCAGGCCGGCCAGCACGGCGGCCGGCCATTGCGACTGGCCGTCGGAAATCAGCACGCGCGCGCCCGTCCAGCGCGGTTCGGCGCGCACCTGCCAGGGCTGGTTCATGCAGCATGTGGCCTGCACAGCAACATCCAGGCCGCGCAGAGCGGGCCGCAGCCGCCAGTCGAGCCGGCCGGGCAGGGCGGTGGCGTCGCGGCTTTCCGCGCCGCCGGCCAGCACCAGCTGGGCCGAGCCGTTCCAGATGCTGCCGCGTGGTGCGCGCAGCAGCACGTGCTGCGCGCTGCCGCGTTCCACGGCCCAGGCCAGCCAGCGCGCCGGTGCGAACAGGGCCAGGCCCAGCAGCAGCCCCACGGTGCCGCCCAGCCAGGCCAGGCCCCAGGGGGCGGTGGCGGTTGCGCTGGACGGGGTGCGGCGGGCCACGGTCAGCGGGCCGGCAGCGTGAGGACCAGGGCGCCGTCCCACCGCGCCGGGGCGGTGGCCGGGCCGGCGGCACGGGTCAGGCGGGCCTCGGCCGGCAGCGCGCGCGCGTTGACGCGCGCCTGCGTGAGCCAGCGCGCCAGCGCATCGGCTTCCGCGCCCTTGAGCGTGAGCGTGGCGCGTTCGCCGGCCACGCTGAGCTGCGCCGTGCTGCCCAGGCGCTGGCGCACCGAGGTCTCCAGCGCGCGCAGCGCGTCGTCGTAGGGCAGGCGCGGCTGGTTCTGCAGCGCCATGGCGTCGGACTGCAGGCCGCGCATGGCCTGCAGCTGTGCATCGAGATCGCGGTGCTGCGCATCGGCCTGGCGCAGCGTGGCCAGCGCCGGGCCGAGCAGCACCCACCAGGCCAGTGCCAGCAGCGCGATGGTGCCGGCCAGCGCGAGGGCACCGCGCTCGCGCGGCGCCAGCAGGGCCCAGCGTGTGCGCAGCTGTTGTTGCCAGGCGTCGAGTTTCATGGGGTGGCTCCGGAGGCGGGCAGGGGGCGCAGCAGCAGGCGGTCGCCTTCGGACTGGGCCAGCAGGCCGTGGGCGCGCAGCCGGCCGTTCAATGCGGCGATGGCTTCAGGATTGGCGGCCAGGCCGCGCAGGCGTGCCTCGCCGTTGCCGAATTCCACGGCCTGCGGCACCTGGCCGGGCGGCAGCGTGGCGCCGAGCGCGCCCAGCATGGTTTCGAGATCGCGCGGGCCGTAGGCGCCGGCGGCCTGGCGCAGCAGTTCGACCTCGCGCGCCATCTGCACCGGCGCATCGACCACCACGCGCACGGACGGGAAGCTGCTGGAGAGAACGCCGCGCACGGCGGCGCGCTTGTCGGCCAACTCGGTGGACTCCTTCCAGGCCCAG
The DNA here is from genome assembly GCF_001422445.1 of Pseudorhodoferax sp. Leaf274. Lineage (GTDB taxonomy): Bacteria > Pseudomonadota > Gammaproteobacteria > Burkholderiales > Burkholderiaceae_C > Pseudorhodoferax. The sequence continues at coordinate 133,071 of NZ_LMNA01000002.1, read as the reverse complement.
GCGTTCACGCCGACCAGGTGGGCCGCCACCAGCAGGCCCAGGCCCCAGCGCGCGGCGCGCCACTGCGGACCGCGCGCGATGGCCGCCACGCGCCGCAGCGTGCCCTGCACGGCGCGGCGGCGGTCGGAGCTGGCCAGGTCGAACTGCGCCAGGTCCCAGCTGCCGGCGCCGGCCTGCAGCCAGCGCTCCGTGGCGGGGCGCAGTTGCACCTGGCGCGCGCCGCTCTGCTCGGCCTGCTGGGCCAGGGCGGGGTCGGCCAGCACGGGCACCTCTTCGGCACTGCCGGCCTGGGCCAGGGCCCAGTCAAGTGCGGGCGGGGCCAGCGGCAGCACGCTGACGCCCTGGGCGCCGCTGTAGGCCAGCCAGGGGGCTTCGGGCGTGCCCAGGACCTCGATCTGCTCGGCGCCGGGCGCGAGCTCGGGCACGATGCGGGCGGCCGGGCGGCGCGCGGCCTCCAGCAGGTCCAGGCCTGCGCGCAGCCAGGCGCGGTCGCAGGTGGCGACCCAGGCCGGGGCCTGGGCGCGGGCGCCGGCTTCCAGCCCGAAATGCACGGCGGCGGGATCGTCCAGCAGGCGGTCTTCGAGCAGGCCTTCGAGCAGCGCGCGCAGGCGCGGCGTGCCGGTGGCGCCACGTGCGAGCGCGCCCTTGGGCAGCTCCACGCGGTGCCAGGACAGCGCCTGCGCAGGCACGAGCGCCACGGTCTCGCGCGCGGCGGGCAGCAGCGCGGCGATGGCGTGCGCATGGCCGCTGACGCTGCGGCCATCGGCGCTCAGCACATATTCCAGCGGTGTGGCTGCACCGGGGGTGTCCAGTGGCAGGACGACGATCAGGGTGCTCACTCTTGTTCTCTCCGAAGCGGCGGGACGCGGGTGGGCCGCGCTTGCGGCGCGCGATTGTAGAGAGCGTGCATGACGGTCACGGCTGGCGGTCTCCGGCCACGCGCTCGCGCCAGATGGTGGTGACGGGGGGGTTTCGCCCTGTACCGCGCTTGACCAGGGACCGCTCGCTGACAACGGTGCCCTCCATGCGCAGGCGTCCATTGATTTCAAAGAAGCTGGAGCGCACGGCGTATTCGCTCTCGGGCAGCAGGCCGACCCGGTCCAGGAAGGTGGCGAAGTCCTGCACGGTGTTCCATGACTTCTGGTTGCGGGCCTGGACCAGCATCTGGGCCGAGGCAAGGTCTACGCCCTCGATGGAGGCTGCAATGACCTGCGCGCTAGCGGTGTACAGGTTGATGGCTGTAGCGGCCTGCGGCAGGACTGTCACGTATGGCTCCAGCACGCGCAGCGTGGATGGCGAGAGCCCCAACCAGGCGAGTTGTTCGAAACGCTGCGGCAGCAGGGGTACATCTGCATCCCCATCGACCTGCTTCTGGCTTGCGCGGCCCAAGTTTTCGGCCATCGTCATGAATTCCGCCTCTGGCAAGCCGAGCAACTCGAAGAGACGTTTGAACGCAGCCATCTGCTTGCCGATCAACTGGCCGTCGCTGCCCACAAGGTTTGCGACATTCATACGTGATTGCAGGTCGATGATGCTGCCTGACAGAAACACCTCAGGTAGTCCCTCGTCGCCCGCTTGGGCGACGCCGTTCTCGGCACCGAGGAAGGTTGACATGCGCGACTCTTGCAGCGCAACTGCCCATGGCTCGTCCAAGCGGTCGACGTTGTTGGCGCCATCCAGCCGCAAGACGAATCGGGAGAAATCAAGCGCACCGACCAGCACCCAGGCCGACTGGCTGCGCGCGCGCTCGGACTGCTCGACCTCGACCGCGCGCCATTGCTGCCACAGCGCCGTGGCAGCGAAGGTGGCCACCAGCGTCACGGTCAGCATGGCGAGCAGCAGGGCGGCGCCGCGTTGTGCGTGGGCGCGCCTCATGAGCCGCTGCCTCCGACGGTGGGCCGCACCCAGTCGCGCGTGATCACGCCCGAAACCGCGCTGCCTGGCGGCAGTTCCAGCACCAGGCGCACGCCGTCGGGCGGTTCGACCGACGCGTTGCCGGTCTGCGGGGTATCGGCGCTGGACAGCGGATTGGTCCAGGTGTTGAGCCGGTAATAGAAGAGGCGCCAGTCCACCAGCGGCGCGATGGCCACCTCGCGCTGGCGTTCGTCGCTGCTGGGCGTCTGGGCCCAGCTGCCGGCACGCTCCCAGGCCTGCAGCAGTTGGGCCCGGCTGTGCAGCACGGGCGACTGCCAGCGCAGCCATTGGCCGCCGTCGGCCACGCCGCGGCGCGTCCAGGCCACGACCAAGGGGCCGTTCTGGCCCGGCGTGGTGCTGGCGCGCACGATGCGCAGCACGCGCCCATCCCATTCCAGCGGCGGCAGCTCGGTGGGGTCCAGCATCGCGTCCAGGTCGGCCGTCCATTGCGCCAGGCCCGCCTGCAGCGTCAGCACCGCGTCGGTGTGGGCACGCGTGGCGGCCTGTGTGCGGGTCATGCCGTCCAGGCCCTGCCAGCTCAGCACGGCGACGATGGCCATGATGGCCAGCGCGATCAGCAGCTCGACCAGCGTGAAGCCGCGGTGGCGCCTGCGCGTGTTCATCTAGTAGCGCCCCACGATGGTGGTGATGCGCAGCACCGGCACGCCGTCTTCGAAGACCTGCGCATCGACGCGCCGAAAGCTGGGGTTGGGCGTCGGCCGCACACCCATCTGCACGCGGAACATGCGGCCGGCCTGCTCGCAGGCCTGGTCGGTGTCGCCCACGCCGGGCAACTGGCGCGACAGGCGCATGGCCATGAGTTCGTTCTCGGCGCAGATCTGGGCCAGCAGCACGTCGGCCTGGCGCGTGGCATTGCGCGTCAGCGCGCTGGTGGCCTGGGTGCCGGCCAGCAGCGCGATGGCCACGATGCCGAGCGCAACCAGCACCTCGACCAGCGTGAAGCCCCGGGCCGGGCGCATCACGGTTGCACGGCCTGCACCGCGAACGGGCGCACGCCGTCGGTCGCGACGCGCAGGGCCAGCTGCGGGTTGGCGACCGAACGCAGTTCGAGCCACTGCGCGCCGATGATGGGCTCGGGCCCCAGCAGCACGCTGGCCTGCGCGGCGACGATGGTGTCGCGGCTCAGCCAGTGCTCGGGCAGCGTGCCCGGCATGGCGCCTTCGAAGCGGAAGCCGCCTTCCAGCGCGCGCCAGCGCACCGGCACGCCATTGGCGCGCGACTGGGCCCGGGCGGCATCGAAGAGGGCCGCGAGGCGCTGCGCCTCGCGCTCGAGCTGGCTGTCGGCGGTGTCTCGGAACGCGAAGCCCACGCCGGCGCTGGCCAGGGCCACGATGGCCACCACGACCAGCAGTTCGAGCAGCGTGAAGCCGCGCTGGCGCGGTTGCCGGAACGCGGTGTGCTTACTGCCAGCTGCCGATGTCCGCATCTTTGCCCTCGCCGCCGGGCTGGCCGTCGGCGCCGAACGACATCACATCGATCTCGCCCTTCACGCCGGGGTTGAGGTACTGGTAGGGGCGGCCCCAGGGGTCGTTGGGCAGCTTTTCCAGGTAGGGCTTCCAGTTGAGCGGCACCGGGTTGGTGGTGGGCTTGGTCAGCAGGGCCTGCAGCCCTTGCTCGCCGGTGGGGTAGCGCTGGTTGTCCAGCCGGTACATGCGCAGCGCCTGCATCAGGTTGGTCACGTCGGTCTTGGCAGCGGTGGCGCGGGCGTCGTCGGCGCGGTCGAGCACGTTGGGCACGATCAGCGCGGCCAGCACGCCGATGATGACCAGCACGACCATCAGTTCGATCAGGGTGAAGCCTGCCTGGATGCGGCGGCGGGAGCGGGACAACAGGTTCATGGAAGGTGTGGAGCGCTGCGGGGGCGAAGCGTTCCATGATAATCCGCGCATGTTGCGAACCGCTCCAGCTTCTTTTCCGTCCGGCCGCGCTGCCAATCCCTGGCCCGTGCGGCTTGTGACCGTGCTGGTGTGGGCGCTGGCCGCGCTCAGCGTGGCGTTCTGGGCGCTGCGACTGCTGGGGCCGACCGGCGACGCCGCACCGGCACCGGTGGCCAAGGCGGCATTGGCGCAGGCCGATGCCACGGCCGTGGCGCGCCTGCTGGGTGCGACCGTCCAGGTGGCCGCCGCCCCGGTGGTGACGAACAACCGCTACGTGCTGACGGGCGTCGTCGCCGATCGGCGCCAGGGTGGCGCGGCGTTGATCGCCGTGGCCGGCCAGCCGCCCAAGCCGTTCCGCGTCGGCGCCGAGATCGAGCCCGGCGTTCGGCTGGCCTCGGTCGGCGCACGCAAGGCGGTGCTGGCGGCCGCGCCGGATGCCGATCCGCTGGCCACGCTCGAACTGCCATCCATCACGCGCTAGGCGGGGGGCAGGTCCAGCACGCACCAGTCGCCGCAGGCCACGCTGTCGGTCGGCCACTGGTCGGCGCGGCACAGGGGGCCCTGGTTCGACAGCAGCCACCGCGCTGCCTTGATCACGCCGGCGTGCGTGACCCACAGGCCCACGCCGGCATGCTGCGCTGCGGTGGCCCACAGGGCCGACTGCACGCGGGCGATGAATTCGCCGACCGATTCGCCGCCACCGGGGCGATGCTGCGCGAAGTCCTGGGTCCAGGCTGCCACGGCGGCCCGGCCGATGCAGTCCCAATGCTGGCCCTCCCAATGGCCGAAATCCATTTCGGCCAGGCGCGCATCGGTGGTCCAGCGCAGGTCGGGGCGTTGTGCTTGCAATGCGTCTGCCAAGCTGCGGCAGCGGCCGAGCGGCGAGCACGTTCCGGCAATCCCGTGCGGCAGCGTTTGCGCCAGCCGGGTGGCGCAGGCCTGCGTCTGGGCGGGGTCGGCCGGCACGTCGCTCGCGCCATAGCAGATGCCCGGTGCCAGCATGACCTGCGCGTGGCGCACCAGCCACAGCTGCATCAGCCGCGGCCCAGCGCGCACGCCGCGCCCAGATAAAAAGCGATCTCGCAGACCTGCTGCGTCGCGCCCAGCGCGTCGCCGGTGAACCCCTGCAGCCGCTGGCGGAACCAGCGGAACATCCAGGCCGCCGCGAGCACCGCGCCGGTGCAGCCGAACACCGCGAAGGCCGTGCCCTGGCCCACGCCGATGAAAAGCAGGGCCGGCAGGCACCACAGCGCCCCCAGGCGCAGCGTGCGCACATCGATCTGGTCGGCCAGCGGCTTGGCCTTGGAGAGTGCGGTGTCGCCCACATGCGGCAGCAGCACGGGCAGCGCCAGCGGCAGCAGTCGTGAGAGCACATGCCCGCCCAGCAGCGCCCACAGCAGCGGCGCCAGGCCGGCACCGCCCAGCACGGCCAGGAGCGCGATCTTGCAGGCCAGCCCCAGCACCAGCGCCATGGCGCCGAAGGCACCGATGCGCGAGTCCTTCATGATGTCGAGCGCGCGTTCGCGGTCCAGGCTGCCACCCAGGCCATCGACCACGTCGGCCAAGCCGTCCTCGTGGAAACCGCCGGTCAGCAGCACGGTGGCCGCGGTACCCAGCGCAGCCACGGCCAGCGGCGTGAAGCCCTGGGCCGGCAGCAGCCACCAGAGCAGTGCGCTGACGCACCATGCCCAGGCCGCGACCAGCCAGCCGACACCGGGAAAGTGCGCGGCGGCCGCGCGCAGCATGGCCTGGTCGAAGCCGACCCAGGCCGCGAGGCGCCCGGTGACCGGCACGCGCGTGAAGAACTGCAGCGCAACCAGGTAGTGCCGGACGGCCTGCTGCACGCGGGGCTCAGGCCTGCAGGAACAGGCGGTAGACCGGGTTGGCGGTCTCTTCCACCCAGGGGTAGTCGAGCTGGTCCAGGAACTTGCCGAAGGCCTTGGCTTCGGCGGCCGGCACCTGCATGCCGACCAGGATGCGGCCGTAGTCGGCGCCCTGGTTGCGGTAGTGGAACAGGCTGATGTTCCAGTTCGGCTTCATGAGGCTCAGGAACTTGAGCAGGGCGCCGGGACGCTCGGGGAACGTGAAGCGTAGCAGGCGTTCGTCGCGCGCCAGGGCCGAGCGGCCTCCGACCATGTGGCGCACATGCTCCTTGGCCAGTTCGTCGTGCGTGAGGTCGATGGCCTCGAAGCCGTTGCGCACGAAGCGCGTGGCCAGCTTGGCCGACTCGCCCTTGCCGTGCGTGGTCAGGCCCACGAACACATGGGCCTGGGCGGAATCGCTGATGCGGTAGTTGAACTCGGTCACGTTGCGCGGGCCGCCGGGCAGCTGGCCGACCACCTCGCAAAAGCGCCGGAAGCTGCCGCGCTCCTCGGGAATCGTCACGGCCAGCAGCGCTTCGCGCTCCTCGCCGACCTCGGCGCGCTCGGCGACGAAGCGCAGCCGGTCGAAGTTCATGTTGGCGCCGCACAGGATGGCGGCATAGGTCTCGCCGCGCGTCTTGTGGGTGGCCACGTATTGCTTGATCGCGGCAACGGCCAGCGCGCCGGCTGGCTCGACGATGCTGCGGGTGTCCACGAAGACATCCTTGATGGCGGCGCAGACGGCGTCCGTGTCGACGCGCACATAGCCATCGACCAGGCCGCGCGCGATGCGGAAGGTTTCCTCGCCGACGAGCTTGACGGCCGTGCCATCGGAGAACAGGCCCACGTCGTCCAGCGTCACCCGCTTGCCGGCCGCGACGGATTGGGCCATGGCGTCGGAATCCGTCATCTGCACGCCGATGACCTTGGTTTCCGGTCGCACCGCCTTGATGTAGTTGGCCACGCCCGAGATCAGGCCGCCGCCGCCGATGGCGACGAACACCGCATCCAGGCGCTGCATGCCCAGGCCCTGCAGCTGGCGCAGGATCTCCATCGCGATGGTGCCCTGGCCGGCGATCACGTCCGGGTCGTCGAAGGGGTGGACGAAGGTCAGGCCTTCCTTTTTTTCCAGCTTGGCGGCGTGCTGGTAGGCGTCGCTGTAGCTATCGCCGTGCAGCACGACTTCGCCGCCGAAGCCGCGCACGGCATCGATCTTCAGCTGCGGCGTGGTCGTCGGCATCACCACCACCGCGCGCGTGCCGAGCTTGCGCGCGCTCATCGCCACGCCCTGGGCATGGTTGCCGGCCGAGGCGCAGATCACGCCCTTCTTGAGTTGCCCCGGCGTGAGGTGCGCCATCTTGTTGTAGGCGCCGCGCAGCTTGAAGCTGAACACGGGCTGCTGGTCTTCGCGCTTGAGCAGCACGGTGTTGTGCAAGCGCAGGCTCAGGCTGCGGGCTGGCTCCAGTGCCGTCTCCGTGGCCACGTCGTAGACCCGGGCGGTCAGGATCTTCTTGAGGTAGTCGGCGGGCGACAGGCGCTTGGTCGAAGGCATGGTGCGAAGCGGGGGAAGCAGGCTGATGCGGGGAGCGCGATCATAGAGAACCCGGCGCGCACAAAGAAAAAAGCCCCGAACCTTGCGATTCGGGGCTAATCCACCTTTTCGGAGGGTGGAGGAGACAATCGGTGCGCCGACTTGCGACGCGATGGGTGAAGTATAGCCAGAATTTTTGTGCGTCGCAGCATTGCGTGACATGTCAGTGGTGAAATTTCGTGAAGAATTCGGCAATTCCGCAACGCCGTTCGGCCAACACAACACAGGGAGTACGTAGAGATGGAATGCACAGTGAGCTGGACCGGCTCCGCCGGGACGCAGTCCGGCATGGGTTTCGTGGCCGAGACCGGCAGTGGCCATGTGCTGGCGATGGACGGCGCCCCCGATCCGGCCCGGCCCGAGAACGGCGGCCGCAACCTGGCGCCGCGCCCCATGGAAACCGTGTTGGCCGGTGCCGGCGGCTGCACCGCCTACGATGTGGTGCTGATCCTCAAGCGTGGGCGGCACGATGTGCGCGGCTGCTCGGTCAAGCTGAGTGCCGAGCGCGCCGAAGCCGATCCCAAGGTCTTCACCCGCATCCAGATGCACTTCACGGTGACGGGCAAGGATTTGCAGCACGCCGCGGTGGAGCGGGCCATTGCGATGAGCCACGACAAGTACTGCTCGGCCACCATCATGCTGGGCAAGACGGCCGAGATCGTGACCAGCTTCGAGCTGAAGGACGGCTGAGGCTGGCGCCCTGGGCGCCTGTGTGGCGCTTCAGATGCGGTGCGCAGTGGTCGTCATGACCTTGGCCGCGACGCGCATCAGGCCTTTGGCGGCGCGCGGCAGGGGGGCGGCGCCGGCCAACGCCGCATCTTGCGCGTGGCGCAGCTCGTCGTCGCGCATCTGGACCACGATGGCGCGCGAAGCGTGGTCGTTCTCCGGCAGGCGGCTCAGGTGCGATGTCAGATGCTCGGCGACCTGTTGCTCGGTCTCGACCACGAAGCCCAGGCTCAGCTTGTCGCCGATCTTGCCGGCCACGAAGCCAAGCGCGAATGCGCCGGCGTACCACACGGGGTTCAACAAAGAGGGCCGGGCGCCCAATTCCTGCAGTCGTTCGGCCGTCCACGCCAGATGGTCGGTCTCCTCGCGGCTGGCTTCCTCGAAATGGGTGCGCAGCGCCACGTCGCGCGTGGCCAGGGCCTGGCCTGTGTAGAGCGCCTGCGCGCACACCTCCCCGACATGGTTGACGCGCATCAGCGCGCCAGACAAGCGCTTCTCCTCGGCCGCCAGCGCAGTGGGCTGCGCTGGCAGGGTCGGGCACGGCCGGCTGGCGCGCGCTGGCACGAACAGGGTACGGAGGGCGGCGTCGACGGTGCTGAGCAGGGTGTCCATGGGCGTGCTTGCGAAAAAACCAGTATAGGGGCCGGCCTGTATGGCGCCTGCACGCAGGGCGCGGCCGGGGTCGGCGTTGATGTGTTGTAGCCATGCGACGAAAAATGGCCTTCATCGGCCTTTTCTTTTGCTCAAGGTCACCCGTTCTGGTGCAATACGCCCAACTTCCCAAAAGGAGGTTGGCCCGGGACTCCGGCGAGATCGAACAAGAAGTGCTGAAGCACGAAGTGATCTCTTCGAACCGGAGCCCTCTGTTTAACCTTGGAGAATCTCGCAATGAAAAAGAGTCTGATTGCTTTGGCCGTGCTGGCCGCTTCCGGCGCCGCCATGGCTCAGTCGTCCGTCACGCTGTACGGCGTTCTGGACATTGGCTTCGGTAAGGTCAAGGACGGCAAGTGGGGCATGAACAACGGTGAAGGCTACGCGTCTGGCCAAGACGGCTTCAACAGCACGTCGGTCATCGGCTTCCGTGGCACGGAAGACCTGGGCGGCGGTCTGAAGGCCAACTTCAACCTGCAATCCGGCGGCCTGGACCTGTCGACCGGCGGCACCGCGGTTGCTTTCAGCCGTGAAGCCTGGGTCGGCCTGGAAGGCGCTGGCTGGGGTGCGATCCAGCTGGGCCGCTCGTCGTCCATCGGTGCCAAGGTGATGGGTGCCTATGACTTCAACGGCACGTCCTACTCCTCCGCTTACGACCGCGCCGGCATCAGCGCCGTGACCTGGTACGGTTCTTCGCGTCGTAGCAGCCAACTGCAATACGCCTCGCCGAACTTCGGCGGTGTCGTGGTGCGTGCCGGCTTCACGGCCAAGGGCGACCAAGGTGGCGTGCAAGGCGTTGGCGTTCCCGCTACCGCCAAGAACCAGTACAGCCTGGGCGCTACGTTCGCCAACGGCCCGCTGTCCGTCAGCGCCGTTGCAGAAACCAAGGCTGCTGAAGGCCTGCGTACCGCTTACGCCGTGGGCGCAAGCTACGACCTGAGCGTTGTGAAGCTGGCCGCTACGTACAACCGCCGCGAGCGCGAAGGCGTGAATGGTTTCAACACCTTCAGCGGTGTCACCGGCAACAACGGTGGTCAACTGGCTGGCGGCAAGGGCTGGACCCTGGCTGCTGTCGCTCCGTTCGGCCCCGCCAACGTGGGCGTGGCTTACGCTCGCAACACCGATGCCGACATCAAGGCACTGGAACTGTTCGCCAACTACGCACTGTCCAAGCGCACCCGCCTGTACGTCGATTTCGTGAAGGGCTACGACCAAGACGCCATCACGGCTGTCAACGCTGGTGGCCGCGCCCTGGCCTCGCAAAACCCCTACGCCGTCGGCGTGGGCGTTGTCCACACGTTCTAATCCAAGGGCTGCCTGAGCGCAGCTTGAAGATTGCAATGTATAAAAGCCGCCGCGTCGCAAGACCGGCGGCTTTTTCGTGCGTGCAATTTCTGATGGGGTTGTGATCGATGCGCTTCGTGCTGTTGGCCCTGGTGGCACTTCAACTGATGGGGTGCGCGTCATGGCGTTCGGAAGATGGAGAGCCGGTGGCGGCCGCGCCCGTCGCGCCCGTCGCCCAGACCCCATGGGGCAAGGTGTCGCTGCAGCAGTTGGATGGCGTGCCGTGGCAGCACCTGCCGTTGCCGGGCAAGCGCGCGACGCAGTTCGATGCGGTGCAGGTGGATGGCCGCGCGGCCATGGCCGTGACCGCCGATGCCTCGGCCAGCATGTTGCGCAAACAGGTGCACGTGCCGGCCAGCGCGTTGGGCCAGCTGTCGTTTTCCTGGAAGGTGCCGGCATTGATCCCCGGCGCCGACATGGCCGCCCGCGACGCCGACGATGCGCCGGTGCGGCTCGTGCTCGCCTTCGAAGGCGACCGCAGCCGCTTCTCCGCCAAGAACGCCATGCTCTCGGAGTTGGCGCGCGCGCTGACCGGCGAGGAGATGCCCTACGCCACGCTGATGTATGTGTGGTGCAACACCCGCGCGCCCGGCAGCGTGATCTTGAACCCGCGAACCGACCGCATCCGCAAGATCGTGGTGGAGTCCGGGCCCGGCGGATTGGGCCAATGGCGCGACTACGCGCGCGATGTGCACGCCGATTTCGTGCGCGCCTTCGGAGAGGAGCCGGGTGCGCTGGTGGCGGTCGGCATCATGACGGACTCCGACAACACCAGCAGCCATGTGCAGGCCTGGTACGGACCGCTGGACCTGCGCACGAGGATGCCGCCTGCCCCTTGATTGCATGGGGAAACTCCGGCTGCCTGCGCTGGCCCGCTTGTTGCATAGTGGAATCTCCTTTTTCGAGAGCCTGCCCATGCAAAAGATTGCTTTGTTCTGTACCGGTGCATTCGTCGCGTTGACCCTTGGAACCGCTGCGCAAGCCAAGACCTTCAAATGGTCCAGCGCCAGCGACATCCCCACGATGGACATCCACTCGCAGAACAACGCCCTGGGCAACGGCGTGCATGCGTCCATCTACGACTCGCTGGTCTACTACAACAGCAAGACCTTCAAGCCCGAGGCGCAACTGGCCACCGAGTGGAAGCAGATCAGTCCGACGCAGGTGCGCTTCGCGCTGCGCAAGGGCGTGAAGTTCAGCGATGGCTCGGCGTTCTCGGCCGACGACGTGGTCTTCTCGCTCACCCGCGCGATGGCCAAGACCTCCAACTATGCCGTCTATGCCCAGGGCATCGACAAGGTGGTCAAGGTCGACGACACCACCGTGGACGTGATGCTCAAGGCGCCCACGCCCACGCTGGTCAACCAGCTGACCGAGCTGCGCATCATGAGCCGCGCCTGGGCCGAGAAGAACAAATCCGTCGAGCCCAAGGACATCAAGACCCAGGACGAGACCTTCGCGCACCGCAACGCCATGGGCACGGGCCCCTACATGCTCAAGGAATGGCAGCCCGATCAGCGCATGGTGCTCGTGGCCAACCCGCACTACTGGGGCAAGAGCACCGGCAACGTGACGGAGATCGTCTACACCCCGATCAAGGCGCAGGCCACGCGGCTCGCGGCCCTGCTGTCCGGCGAGACCGACTTCGTGCTCGATCCCAGCCCGCAGGACCTGGGCCGGCTGCGCAGCAATCCCGACATGAAGGTCATGGACGGCGTGGAGAACCGCACCCTGTTCCTGGGCATGGACCAGTTCCGCGACGAGCTGGTCGGCTCCAGCGTTAAGGGCAAGAACCCGCTCAAGGACGTGCGCGTGCGCAAGGCGCTGTACCAGGCGATCGACATCGGCGCGATCCAGCGCGTGACGCTGCGCGGCCTGGGCGAGAGCACCGGCACGCTGGTCTCGCCCCAGGTCAACGGCTGGACCAAGAAGGCCGACGTGCGCTGGCCCTACGACGCCAAGGCCGCGCAGAAGCTGCTGGCCGATGCCGGCTATCCGCAGGGCTTCGAGGTCGACTTCGCCTGCCCCAACAACCGCTACATCAACGACGAGGCGGTCTGCCAGGCCATCACGGCCATGTGGGCGCGCGTGGGCGTGAAGGCCAAGCTGCGCACGCTGCCGCTGGTCACCTACTTCCCGATGATCCAGCGCTACGAGGCCAGCATCTACATGCTGGGCTGGGGCGTTCCGACCTTCGACGCGCTGTACAGCCTGCAATCGCTGGTGCGCTCGGTGGGCGCGGGCGGTGACGGCAACTACAACGTGGGCCGCTATTCCAACCCGCAGATGGATGCGCTGGTGGAGCGCATCAAGGTCGAGACCGACCTCAAAAACCGCAACGAACTCATCGAGAAAGCACTGATCCTCTCGCACGAGGATGTGTCGCACCTGCCGCTGTACAACCAGGTCATCCCCTGGGCCATGAAGAAGAACGTCGAGGTCGTGCACCGTGCCGACAACCGTCTCGACTGGCGCCTGATCAAGGTCAACTGACCCTTGCGGGCCTGGCGGCGCACGCAGCGCCGCCGGCTCCAGGAGCCTCAACCGATGTTTGCTTTCATTCTTCGCCGCCTGTTGCAGGCCGTGGTGGTGATGGTGGCCGTGGCCTTCATTGCCTTCCTGCTGTTCCAGTACGTGGGTGATCCGGTGGTATTCCTGCTGGGGCAGGACGCCACGTCCGAGCAGATCCGCGAACTGCGCGAGGCGCTGGGCCTGGACCGGCCCTTCATCGTGCAGTTCTGGCACTTCCTCTACAACGCGGCGCAGGGCGAGTTCGGCCTGTCGCTGCGCCAGGGGGCCAAGGTGTCGCGGCTGATCGCCGAGCGCTTTCCGGCCACGCTGGAGCTGGCGCTCGTCGCCGCGCTGATCGCGCTGCTGGTCGGCGTGCCGGCGGGCGTCTACGCCGCGCTGCGCCGCGGCAGCTTCATGAGCCAGATGCTGATGACGCTGTCGCTGCTGGGCGTGTCCCTGCCCACCTTCCTGATCGGCATCCTGCTGATCCTGGTGTTCGCGGTGTGGCTGGGCTGGTTCCCGAGCTTCGGCCGCGGGCCCACGGTGCAGCTGGGCTGGTGGAGCACCGGCCTGCTGACACCCAAGGGCTGGCACCACATCATGCTGCCGGCCATCACGCTGGCGATCTTCCAGCTCACGCTGATCCTGCGGCTGGTGCGTGCCGAGATGCTGGAGGTGCTGCGCACCGACTACATCAAGTTCGCGCGCGCCCGGGGCCTGTCGGACCGCGCGATCCACTTCGGCCATGCGCTCAAGAACACACTGGTGCCCGTCATCACGATCACCGGCCTGCAGCTGGGCACGCTGATCGCGTTCTCCATCATCACCGAGACGGTGTTCCAGTGGCCCGGCATGGGGCTGCTGTTCATCCAGGCTGTGACCTTCGCGGACATCCCGGTCATGGCGGCCTACCTGTGCCTGATCGCGCTGATCTTCGTGACCATCAACCTCGTCGTGGACCTGCTGTATTTCGCGGTCGATCCGCGGCTGCGCCTCGGCAAGTCGGGAGGGCATTGATGCTGGCGCCGGTGCTGCGCGCGGGAGGTCGGGCGTTCGACCGCATCGCGCAATTCCATCCCGAGTTGACAGCCTTGCGGCGCGACCTGCACGCCCACCCCGAGATTGGCTTCGAGGAGCACTACACGGCGGCGCGCGTGGCCGATGCACTGCGGCTGTGCGGCGTCGACGAAGTGCACACCGGCATCGCCAGGACCGGCGTGGTGGGCGTGGTGCATGGGCGCAGCGTGGCCAGCGGCCGCATGCTGGGCCTGCGCGCAGACATGGACGCGCTGCCGCTGCTGGAGCAGGGCGAGCGCGCCTGGCGCTCCGGCCGCAACGGCCTCATGCACGGCTGCGGCCATGACGGGCACACGGCCATGCTGGTGGGCGCCGCGCGCTACCTGGCCGAGACCCGCTGCTTCGACGGCACGGCCGTGCTGATCTTCCAGCCGGGCGAAGAGGGCTTCGCGGGTGCCAAGGCCATGATCGACGAAGGCCTGTTCGACCGCTTCCCCGTGCAGTCGGTCTTCGCCATGCACAACTGGCCGGCGATGGCGCCGGGCACCGTGGGGCTGAACAGCGGGGCCATGATGGCCGCTGCGGACCGGGTGACCATCCAGGTGACCGGCAAGGGCGGCCACGGCGCGCATCCCTACCAGACCGTCGACCCGGTGCTGGTGGCGGCGCACATCATCACGGCCGCGCAAAGCATCGTCTCGCGCAACACGCGCCCCATCGACGCGGCGGTGCTGAGCCTGTGCGCCATGCACGCCGGCGACCTGGGCGCCATGAGCGTGGTGCCTGGCGAGGCCACGCTGGTCGGCACCGTGCGCACCTTCGACGCCAACGTGCAGGCGCTGGTGGAGCGGCGCCTGGCCGAGCTGTGCAGCGCGGTGGCGCAGGGCTTCGGCGCCCAGGCGGAGGTGCGGTTCGAACGCATCTACCCTGCCACCATCAACCACCGCGACCAGGCCCGCTTCGCCGGCGACGTGGCCGAACGCCTGGTCGGCGCCGGGCGGCTGGTGCGCGACATGGAGCCCAGCATGGGCGCGGAGGACTTCTCCTTCATGCTGCAGGCCAGGCCGGGGGCCTACCTGCGCATCGGCCAGGGCGCGCCCGATGGCTGCCACCTGCACAACAGCCGCTACGACTTCAACGACGACATCCTGCCCCTGGGCGCGGCGCTGCACGCCGGCCTCGTCGAGCAAGGCATGCCGCTTGCCACGCCCGATCCCACCTGAGTCTTCCAACGGAGCCTTCGCCATGCACACCAAGCCCCGCCTCGCTGCATTGACCGCATCCCTGCTGTTGGCCGCGTGCCTCTCGGCCCAGGCCGTGACGCTGCGCATCGCCAACCAGGGCGATGCCACCTCGCTCGACCCGCACTCGCTGCAGGAGTCGCTGCAGCTCACCGTGACGGGCAACGTCTACGAGCCGCTGGTCACGCGCGGTGCCGATTTCAAGCTGACCGCAGCTCTGGCCACCGACTGGAAGCAGACCGCGCCCACGGTCTGGCGCTTCAACCTGCGCAAGAACGTGCAATTCCACGATGGCACGCCGTTCACGGCCGACGACGTGATCTTCAGCTACGACCGTGCACGCGGCGAGGGCTCCGACGTGAAGAGCTACGTCGGCCAGATCAAGCAGATCAACAAGATCGATGACAACACCATCGACATCGTCACCACGCAGCCCTTCCCGATCCTGCCCGACCTCATCACCAACTGGTACATCATGAGCAAGAAGTGGTGCGAGGCCAACCAGGCCACGCGCCCGGTGGACCGGCGCAAGGGCATCGAGAACGCGGCCTCGTTCCGCACCAACGGCACCGGCCCGTTCCGTGCGCGCGAGCGCCAGCCCAACGTGCGCTCGGTCTTCACGCGCAGCCCCAACTACTGGGGCAAGATCGACAGCAACGTCGACGAGGTGGTCTTCAACGTGGTGGGCAACGACGCCACGCGCGTGGCGGCCATGCTCTCCGGCGAGGTCGACGTGATGGAGCCGGTGCCGGTGCAGGACGTGGAGCGCATCAAGCGCGACGGCAAGGCCAACGTGCTGCAGGGCCCCGAGCTGCGCGTGATCTTCCTGGGCATGGACCAGAAGCGCGACGAACTGCAGTTCTCCAACATCAAGGGCAAGAACCCGTTCAAGGACAAGCGCGTGCGCCAGGCCTTCTACCAGGCCATCGACATCGAGGCGATCCGCAACCGGGTGATGCGCAATTCGGCGATTCCGGTCGGCCTGATGATTCCGCCGCAGGTGCGCGGCTACGCCAAGGACCTGGACAAGCGCCTGCCCTACGACACCGAGGCTGCCAAGAAGCTGCTGGCCGAGGCCGGCTACCCGAACGGCTTCGAGGTCAAGATGAACTGCCCGAACGACCGCTACGTGAACGACAGCGACATCTGCCAGGCGGTGGCCGCCAGCCTCGCGCGCATCGGCGTCAAGATCAACCTGGAGGCCGAGACCAAGGCCAGCTACTTCCCCAAGATCCTGCGCCGCGACACCAGCTTCTACATGCTGGGTTGGACCGCCAGCACCGTGGACGTGCACAACGTGCTGTTCCCGATCATGGGCACGCCGGGCGAGGGCGGCCGCGGCCAGTTCAACCTGGGCGCCTACAGCAATCCCAAGCTCGACGCGCTGACCGACCAGATCGCATCGGAGATCGACGACGGCAAGCGCATGGCCATGATCCACGAGGCCATGAAGCTGCACCAGGACGACATCGGCCACATCCCGCTGCACCAGCAGACGCTGAACTGGGCCGTGCGCAAGGGCGTCACGGTGGTGCAGCTGCCGGACAACTTCATGCCCTGGAAGTTCATCCAGGTCGGCAAGTGATGCAGGCTGCAACGCAAGCCGGCTGGTTCCAGCGTGCCTGGGACAGCGATGTCGGCCACAGCTTCCGCACCTCGCCGACCGCGATCGTCGCCGGGGCCGTGGCCCTGGTCTGCGTGTTCTGCGCGTTCTTTGCCGGCTGGGTCGCGCCGCACAACCCGTTCGACCTGGCCACGCTGGAGCTCGGCGACGCGCGGCTGCCGCCGGCCTGGCAGGCAGAAGGCACGGTCAAGTACCTGCTGGGCACGGACGACCAGGGCCGCGACATCCTGTCCGCGCTGATGTATGGGGCGCGCATCTCGCTGGTCGTGGGCCTGGCCTCGGTGCTGCTGTCGCTGCTGGTGGGGGTGAGCCTGGGCCTGCTGGCCGGCTTCAAGGGCGGCTGGATCGACGCCGCGCTGATGCGCCTGTGCGACGTGATGCTGTCGTTCCCCGCCATCCTGGTGGCCCTGCTGATCGCAGGTGTCGGCCGCGCGCTGTTCCCGAACGCGCACGAGGGCCTGGCCTTCGGCGTGCTGATCCTGTCGATCTCGCTGACCGGGTGGGTGCAGTACGCGCGCACCGTGCGCGGCTCCACGCTGGTCGAGCGCAACAAGGAGTATGTGCAGGCCGCGCGCGTCACGGGCGTCTCGCCGCTGCGCATCATGCGCCGCCATGTGCTGCCCAACGTGACCGGGCCGGTCATGGTGCTGGCCACCATCCAGGTGGCCACCGCCATCATCACCGAGGCCACGCTGTCCTTCCTCGGCGTGGGCGCGCCGCCCACGTCGCCTTCGCTGGGCACGCTGATCCGCGTGGGCAACGACTACCTGTTCTCCGGTGAATGGTGGATCACGCTGTTCCCGGGCCTGATGCTGGTGCTGATCGCGCTCAGCGTGAACCTCCTGGGCGATTGGCTGCGCGACGCGCTCAATCCCCGCCTGCGCTGACCTGCGCACACCGCGAGCCACAAGCCAGCATCCATGTCCCTGCTAGAAGTCCAGAACCTGGTCGTCGAATTCCCCAGCCGGCGCGGCACGCTGCGCGCGCTGGACGACATCTCCTTCTCCATCGCGCCCGGCGAGATCCTCGGCGTGGTGGGCGAGTCCGGCGCCGGCAAGTCGCTCACCGGCGCGTCCATCATCGGCCTGCTGGAGCCGCCGGGCCGCATCGCCAGCGGCCAGATCCTGCTGGAGGGCCAGCGCATCGACAACCTGGAGCACGAGGCCATGCGCCGCATCCGCGGCCGGCGCATCGGTGCCATCTTCCAGGATCCGCTGACCTCGCTGAACCCGCTGTACTCGGTGGGCCGCCAGCTGACCGAGACGATCCAGGCGCACCTTCCCGTCAACGCGGCGGAGGCGCGCCGGCGCGCCATCGGTTTGCTGCAGGACACCGGCATCCCGGCGGCCGAGCAGCGCATCGACCACTACCCGCACCAGTTCTCCGGTGGCATGCGCCAGCGCGTGGTGATCGCGCTGGCCCTGGCGGCCGAGCCCAAGCTCATCGTGGCCGACGAGCCCACCACGGCGCTGGACGTGTCGATCCAGGCGCAGATCATCCAGCTGCTCAAGCGCGTGTGCCGCCAGCACGGTGCGGCCGTCATGCTGATCACGCACGACATGGGCGTGATCGCCGAGACCTGCGACCGCGTGGCCGTGATGTACGCCGGCCGGATCGCCGAGATCGGCCCGGTGCACGAGGTCATCAACCACCCGGCACACCCTTACTCCGAAGGCCTCATGGCCGCGATCCCCGACATCACCATCGACCGCGAGATGCTCAACCAGATCGATGGCGCCATGCCCCGCCTCAACGCCATCCCCACCGGTTGCGCCTTCAATCCGCGCTGCCCGAAGGTCTTCGACCGCTGCAAGGTCGAACGGCCCGAGCTGATGGACGCCGGCGCCAGCCGCGCTGCCTGCTGGCTGCACGCCGGAGGTGTGCGATGAGCGCCGCCGGGCTGGACCGGGAGGCGCGCACCGCGGGCCGCCAGGCCGAAGGCCTGCCCATGCCTGCCGTCGCCCAGCCGCTCGTGCAGGCGCACGACCTGGCCAAGGTGTTCGACGTGTCGCCGCCCTGGCTGAACCGCGTGATCGAGCGCAAGCCCAGGGCCCTGCTGCATGCGGTGGACGGCGTGAGCTTTTCCATCGAGAAGGGCAAGACGCTGGCGCTGGTCGGCGAATCCGGTTGCGGCAAGAGCACGGTGGCGCGCCTGCTAGTCGGCCTGTACGCGCCCACGCGTGGCGGGCTGACCTTCGACGGGCAGGATGCGCACGCCGCGTTCAAGGCCTCCGAGGGCCGCGCAGGAAGCGAGGGCGCGGCCCTGCGCCGGCGCATCCAGATGATCTTCCAGGACCCGTACGCGAGCCTGAACCCGCGCTGGGTGGTCGAGGACATCATCGCCGAGCCGCTGCTGGAGCATGGCCTCATCCACGACAAGGCAGGGCGTCGCGCCCGCGTGGGCGAATTGCTGCAGTCCGTCGGCCTGTCGCCGCTGGACATGTCCAAGTACCCGCACCAGTTCTCCGGCGGACAGCGCCAGCGCATCTCGATCGCGCGTGCCTTGGCCACGCAGCCCGATTTCCTGGTGTGCGACGAGCCGACCTCGGCGCTGGACGTCAGCGTGCAGGCCCAGGTGCTCAACATCATGAAGACGCTGCAGCGCCAGCGCGGCCTGACCTACTTGTTCATCTCGCACAACCTGGCGGTGGTGCGGCATGTGAGCGACGAGGTGGGCGTGATGTATCTGGGGCGCCTGGTCGAGCTGGCCGACAAGCAGAGCCTGTTCGCCGCGCCACGCCACCCCTACACGCGCATGCTGCTGGACGCGATCCCGAAGATGCACGACACCGGCCGCGCCCGCACGCCGGTGCAGGGCGAGGTGCCCAACCCCCTGAATCCGCCGACCGGCTGCGCCTTCCACCCGCGTTGCCCGCACGCGAACGCGCGCTGCAAGGCCGAGCGGCCACTGATGCAGAAGATCGCCGGCATCACCGTGGCCTGCCACGCGGTGGAGGAAGGCCGGATCTGAGGCCGGGCCTCAGGTGTACCGTTTGCTGCGCAGGTTGTCCTTGATGTCCTGCAGCATGGGCTGCAGGCGTGCGCCGCCGATGCGCAGCGCCACGCAGGTGGCCAGGATGTCGATCACCATCAGGTGCAGCAGCCGCGACACCATGGGGCTGTAGCGGTCGTAGCCCTCGGGGTGGTCGGCCGCCAGGTGGATGTGGCCGGCGGCGGCCAGGGGCGAGCCGCTGGCCGTCAGCACGATGGTGGTGGCGCCCTTGCGCCGCGCGATGTCGCAGGCGTCCATGAGGTCGCGCGTGCGGCCCGAGTTGGAGATCACCACCGCGCAATCGCCCGGCCGCAGCATGGACGCGGCCATCACCTGCATGTGGCCGTCGCTGTAGCTGATCGCGTTCACACCCAGGCGGAAGAACTTGTGCTGCGCGTCCTGCGCCACGATGCCCGAATTGCCGGCGCCGTAGAACTCCACGCGCCGGCCCGTCTGGTGCATCGCCGCCAGCGCCGTGGCGGCCTTCTCGATGGCGGCCACGCCGGCGTCGTTGCGGTACTTGAGGAAGGCGGCCACCGTGTTGTCGATGACCTTGACCATCACGTCGCCAGTCTTGTCGTCCACGTCCACCGCACGGTGGATGAAGGGCACGCCCTCGCTCACGCTGCCGGCCAGCTTGAGCTTGAAGTCCACCAGCCCGTCGTAGCCCACGCTGCGGCAAAAGCGCACCACCGTGGGCTTGCTGACGTGCGCCAGCTCGGCCAGTTCGCCCACCGGCAGCGAGGCGAACGCGCGCGGGTCGCTCAGCACGAGCTTGGCCACCCGCTGCTCGGCAGGCGCCAGCGAGGGCAGGCAGGCGCGGATGCGGTCGAGCATTGCGCTCAAGCCTCCTCGCTCCAGTAGAAGCCGTCGCGCGCGATCATGGCGCTGGAGGCGCTCGGCCCCCAGGTGCCCGCGGCATAGCTGCGCGGCGGGCGGCTCTCGTTCTTCCAGTACTCCAGGATGGGCTCGACCCAGCGCCAGGCGGCCTCCTGCTCGTCGCTGCGCACGAACAGGTTGAGCCGGCCGTCCAGCACGTCGAGCAGCAGCCGCTCGTAGGCGCCCACGCGCTCGCTGCCGAAGCGCTTGTCGAAGTCCAGGTCGGCCTGCACCGGCGCCAGCTGCTCGGCGGTGCCGCTGCGCTTGCGGGTGCCCTGGCCCTGCGCCATCAGGTGCAGCTCCAGCCCGTCCTTGGGCTGCAGGTTGATGACCAGCCGGTTGAAGCTGCCCTGCGGCGTGTCGTAGATCGCATGCGGCGTAGGCTTGAAGTTGACCTCGATGCGTGCATCGCGCGAGGAGAGCCGCTTGCCCGTGCGGATGTAGAAGGGCACGCCGGCCCAGCGCCAGTTCTCGATCTCGGTGCGCAGGGCGACGAAGGTCTCGGTGCGGCTTTCCGGGTCCACGCCGGGCTCTTCCAGGTAACCCGGCACGCGCGCGCCGTAGGCCGTGCCGGCCGTGTACTGGCCGCGCACCGTGTGCAGGCCCAGCGTCTCAGGGTTCCAGCGCTTGAGCGAACGCAGCACCTTGAGCTTCTCGTCGCGGATGGCGTCGGCGTGGGCGTTGATGGGCGGCTCCATCGCGATCGCGCAGACCAGCTGCAGCGCATGGTTCTGCACCATGTCGCGCAGCGCGCCGGTCTGGTCGTAGAAGGCGCCGCGCTTTTCCACGCCCAGGTCCTCGGCGATCGTGATCTGGATGTTGGCGATGTATTCGCGGCGCCAGATCGGTTCGAACAGCGCATTGCCGAAGCGCATCGCGAACAGGTTCTGCACCGAGGGCTTGCCCAGGTAATGGTCGATGCGGAACACCTGGTTCTCGGCCAGCACGCGGCCCACGGCCTGGTTGATGGCGCGGTTCGACGCCAGGTCGTGGCCGAGCGGTTTTTCCAGCACCACGCGCGTCTTGGGGCCGTTGAGCTTGGCGGCGGCGATCTGCTCGACCACCTGCGTGAACAGCGCCGGTGCCGTGGCCACGTACATCACGAGCGAATCGGCGTTGCGGGCCAGCAGCTTGTCGGCCAGCGCCGCGAAGTCCTGCGGCTTGGACAGGTCCACGCGCTGGTAGTGCAGCAGTTCGGCGAAGCGCTTGAACTCCTCGACATTGGGGCGCTTGTCGCCCTCCACCGCGTCGAAGCGCGACTGGATCAGCGCGCGGTAGTCGTCGTCGCTGAGATCGTCGCGTGCCACGCCGATGATGCGGCCGTTGGGTGGCAAGGTGCCGTGGCGGAACGACTGGAACAGCGCCGGCATCAGCTTGCGCCAGGCCAGGTCGCCGGTGCCGCCGAAGAGAACAAGGTCGAAGCTCATGGTTGTTACATCAAATGGTGGGTGGGACTGTAACTTAGTTTCATGCTCGGGCATACTGGCGGCGTTGCGCAGGAGGCCTTCGCTGACCCGGCCCTTCTTGTGCTTGCCTTATCCTCCTGCCCACCTTGCAACCCTTGCAATTGCCTTGCCACCTGCCATGACCCAACTCGATGCCCTCAAGGCGCTCACCACCGTGGTTGCCGACACCGGCGACTTCAAGCAACTCGGTGCCTTCAAGCCCACCGATGCGACGACCAATCCCTCGCTGATCCTCAAGGCCGTGCAGCTGCCCGACTACGCGCCGCTGCTCAAGGATGCCGTGTCGCGCTTTCGCGGCAAGGCTCTGGACGAGGTGATGGACCGCCTGCTGGTGCGCTTCGGCTGCGAGATCCTGGCCATCATCCCGGGCCGCGTCTCCACCGAGGTGGACGCGCGCCTGAGCTTCGATACCGCAGCCACCGTGGCGCGCGGCGAACGCCTGATCGCGCTGTACGCGGCCGAAGGCATCGCCAAGGAGCGCGTGCTGATCAAGGTGGCTTCCACCTGGGAAGGCATCCAGGCGGCCGCCGAACTGGAGCGCAAGGGCATCCGCACCAACCTCACGCTGCTGTTCTCGTTCTGCCAGGCCGTGGCCTGCGGCACGGCCAAGGTGCAGCTGATCTCGCCCTTCGTCGGCCGCATCTACGACTGGTACAAGAAGTCCGCAGGCAGCGCCTGGGACGAGGCCGCCAGCAGCGGCGCCAACGACCCCGGCGTGCGCTCAGTGCGCCAGATTTACGAGTACTACAAGCGCTTCGGCATCGCCACCGAGGTCATGGGCGCGAGCTTTCGCAACACGGGCCAGATCACCGCGCTGGCCGGCTGCGACCTGCTGACCATCAGCCCCGATCTGCTGGCCCAGCTCGCCGCCAGCGAAGAGCCGCTCGCGCGTACGCTGGACGCCGAGGCCGCGCGCAAGCTCGACCTCGTGGCTGTGCAGTACGACGAGGCCGGCTTCCGCTACGCGCTGAACGAGGACGCCATGGCCACCGAGAAGCTGGCCGAAGGCATCCGCGCGTTCGCGGTGGACGCGGTCAAGCTCGAAAAGCTCATGCAGGCGGCCTGAGATGGGCTGGACCGACCGACCCCGTTGCGACCAGTTGCCCGCCTGGGGCCAGCTGCGTGCGCTGAGCCAGGCGCTCAAGACCGGTTACGACGTGCGTGCCGCGCTGGCGGACGACCCGGGCCGCGTGCCGCATTTCAGCCAGGAAGCGCCGGAGCTGTTCGCCGACCTGTCCAAGAACTGGATCGACGCCGGCATCGAGAACGCGCTGTTCGACCTGGCCGACCAGGCCGGTGTGCCGGCGCACCGCGATGCCATGTTCGCGGGCGAGGCCATCAACAACACCGAGCAGCGCGCCGTGCTGCACACGCTGCTGCGCGCGCCGGCCGGCACGCCGCAGGCCACCCCGGCCTGGGATGCGGCCCTGGCCGATGTGCACCAGACGCTGGACGCCATGCTGGCCTATGCCGAGCAGGTGCGCGCCGACAGCGGCATCACCGACATCGTCAACATCGGCATCGGCGGCTCCGACCTGGGCCCGCAGATGGTGGTGCGCGCGCTGGACGCCTACGCCGCGCCCGGGCGCCGCCTGCACTTCGTCAGCAACGTGGACGGCCACGAGCTCGATGCCGTGCTGCGCCGCTTGAAGCCCGAGAGCAGCCTGTTCCTCATTGCGTCCAAGACCTTCACCACGGCCGAGACCATGGCCAACGCGCGCTCCGCGCTGGCTTGGTTCCAGCGCAGCGGCGGGACGGACGTGGCGCGCCACTTCGCCGCGCTGTCGAGCAACGTGGAGGCCGCGCGCGCCTTCGGCATCGCCAACATCTTCGGCTTCTGGGACTGGGTGGGGGGCCGCTATTCGCTGTGGTCGGCCATCGGCCTGCCGATCGCGATCGCCATCGGCGCCGAGGGCTTCCGCGAACTGCTGGCCGGCGCCCACGCGATGGACCGGCATTTCCGCGAGGCCCCGCTGCAGGCCAACCTGCCGGTCCGCCTGGGCCTGCTGGACGTCTGGTACCGCAACTTCCTGGGCTTCACGAGCCGCAGCATCGCGCCCTACCACAGCGCGCTGGCACGGCTGCCCGCCTACCTGCAGCAGCTGGAGATGGAGAGCAATGGCAAGCGCGTGGACCGCCGCGGCGGCGCCTTGCCGTACGGCACATCGCCGGTGCTGTGGGGCGAGCCCGGCACCAATGGCCAGCACGCCTACTTCCAGATGCTGCACCAGGGCACGGACGTGGTGCCGGTCGAGTTCGTCGCCGTGCGCGAGGCCGCCCATGGCCTGCCGGGCCACCAGTCCGCACTGCTGGCCAACGCGCTGGCGCAGGCGCAGGCCCTCATGCAGGGCAAGCCCGATGCCGCAGGCCACCGCGACTTTCCGGGCAACCGGCCCAGCAGCTTCCTGTTGCTGCAAAAGCTCACGCCGCGCAGCCTGGGCGCGCTGATCGCGCTGCAGGAGCACCGCGTGTTCACGAGCGGCTCGGTCTGGGGCATCAACAGCTTCGACCAGTGGGGTGTCGAACTGGGCAAGGTGCTGGCCAAGGACATCGAGCCGCGCCTGGCCACGGGCGACAGCAGCGGGCTGGACGCCTCGACCGCCGGCCTGCTGCAGCGCCTGCGCAGCTGAGCGCGCCATGCCGGCACTGCGCTTCTCCATCGAAGGCTCGGCGGAGCCCGGCGCCGTGTTCGGCCCGCAGGGCGGCACGCTGGGCCGGGCCGACCAGAACACCCTGGTGCTGCGGGATGCCGAGCGCTCGGTGTCGCGCCTGCATGCGCGGGTGGACTGGCGCGCCACCGGCTTCGTGCTGGTGAACATGGGCCTGAACACCATCATCCACAACGGCGGCCTGCTGGCCACGGCCGAGGAGGCCGATCTGGCAGCAGGCGACGTGCTGCGCATCGGCCGGTTCTCGCTGCTGGTGTCGGACGCGGGCGAACACGAGTTGGCGCACGACGAGGAAGAGGCGCTGTTCGACGACATGACCGGCGAGCCGTTGGCGCGGCGCGTGCCGCCCTGGCCCAACCTGGGGCTGTTCGACGATTCCGCGGCCGGCTTCGTCGCATCGGGCGCAGCGGCGGTGCAGGCCACCCCGGCGCCGGGCACCGTGGGCGAGCTGCTGCAGGGCATGGGCTGCGCCTCGGCGCCGCTGCCCGCCACGGTGACGGCGCGGCAGGCCGGCGAACTCATGCGCAGCGCCATCGAGGACACGCTGCGCACCTGGATCCCGCACTGCTCGCCGGCCGTGCAGCAGGCCTGGTTCACGAGCTTCGAGGAGGCCCTGGTCCGCGTGAGCCAGGCCCAGGCCCGCGTGGAGCAGCAGCACGACGGCCGCGCCACCTGACGGGCATGGAATGAAAAAAGCCCCGCAGCTTGCGCTGCGGGGCTTTTTTCATGGGGCGGTGCGGCTTCGTCGGCCGCACCGGGCAGGCATTACATGCCCATGTCGCCCATGCCACCCATGCCGCCGGGCATGGCCGGGGCGGGGGACTCGTCCTTCGGAGCCTCGGCGATCATCGCCTCGGTCGTCAGCATCAGCGAAGCCACGGAGGCGGCGTTCTGCAGGGCCGTGCGGGTCACCTTGGTCGGGTCCAGGATACCCATTTCGATCATGTCGCCGTAGGTGTCGTTGGCGGCGTTGAAGCCGTAGTTGCCCTTGCCACCCAGCACGGCGTTCACGACGACGGAGGCTTCGCCACCGGCGTTGTAGACGATCTCGCGCAGGGGCGCTTCGATGGCCTTCAGAACCAGCTTGATGCCGGCGTCCTGGTCGGCGTTGTCGCCCTTGATCTCGCCAGCGGCTTGCTTGGCGCGCAGCAGCGCGACGCCGCCACCGGCCACGATGCCTTCTTCCACGGCAGCACGGGTGGCGTGCAGCGCGTCTTCGACACGGGCCTTCTTTTCCTTCATTTCGACTTCGGTGGCAGCGCCGACCTTGATCACGGCAACACCGCCGGCCAGCTTGGCCACGCGCTCTTGCAGCTTCTCGCGGTCGTAGTCGCTGGTCGCTTCTTCGATCTGCACGCGCACTTGCTTGACGCGGGCTTCGATGTCGGCAGCAGCACCGGCGCCATCGATGATGGTGGTGTTTTCCTTGCCCACTTCGATGCGCTTGGCCTGGCCCAGGTCGGCCAGCGTGACCTTCTCCAGCGTCAGGCCCACTTCTTCAGCGATGACCTTGCCGCCCGTCAGGATGGCGATGTCCTCCAGCATGGCCTTGCGGCGGTCGCCGAAGCCAGGCGCCTTGACGGCCACGACCTTCAGGATGCCGCGGATGGTGTTGACCACCAGGGTCGCCAGCGCTTCGCCGTCGACTTCTTCGGCAATGATCAGCAGCGGACGGCCGGCCTTGGCGACGGCTTCCAGCGTGGGCAGCAGTTCGCGGATGTTGCTGATCTTCTTGTCGAACAGCAGCACGAAGGGGTTGTCCAGCAACGCGGCTTGCTTTTCCGGGTTGTTGATGAAGTAGGGCGACAGGTAGCCGCGGTCGAATTGCATGCCTTCGACGACGTCCAGCTCGTTGTCCAGCGACTTGCCGTCTTCGACGGTGATGACGCCTTCCTTGCCGACCTTGTCCATCGCGTCAGCGATGATCTTGCCGATGGATTCGTCGCTGTTGGCCGAGATGGAGCCGACTTGCGCGATTTCCTTGGAGGTGGTGGTGGCCTTGGAGGCCTTCTTCAGCTCGGCGATCAGGGCGGTGACCGCCTTGTCGATGCCGCGCTTCAGGTCCATCGGGTTCATGCCGGCGGCCACGTACTTCATGCCTTCGCGCACGATGGCCTGGGCCAGCACGGTGGCGGTGGTGGTGCCGTCGCCAGCGTTGTCGGAGGTCTTGGAAGCGACTTCCTTGACCATCTGGGCGCCCATGTTCTGGAGCTTGTCCTTCAGTTCGACTTCCTTGGCCACGGACACGCCGTCCTTGGTCACGGTGGGGGCGCCGAAGGAGCGCTCGAGCACCACGTTGCGGCCCTTGGGGCCCAGGGTGACCTTGACCGCGTTGGCCAGGATGTTCACGCCTTCGACCATGCGGGCGCGGGCTTCACCGCCGAAAATGACGTCTTTAGCTGCCATGAGTAATTCTCCGGATTCGATTCAGTAAGAGGGTGCGAGGCGAGAAATTACTTCTCGACGACTGCGAACAGGTCGTCTTCCTTCATCACCAGCAGTTCGTCGCCATCGACCTTGACGGTCTGGCCCGAGTACTTGCCGAACAGCACGCGGTCGCCGACACGGATCGACAGCTCGACGCGCTTGCCGTTGTCGTCCAGCTTGCCCGGGCCCACGGCCAGGACTTCGCCTTGGTCGGGCTTCTCGGCAGCGTTGTCGGGGATCACGATGCCAGAGGCGGTCTTGGTTTCGCTTTCAATGCGCTTGACGATCACGCGATCGGCCAAAGGACGAAGTTTCAATTGCATCTCCTGAAGAGGCTTGGAAGGGCACAGCCGGTGGCTGCAAATTTGGATTACGTGGGGCGAAAGCTTCGTTAGCACTCATCCCCAGCGAGTGCTAATCATAAGGGTGAAACGTGGCGGTTCAAGTGGCGGCGGGAAAAAACTGCCGCGCCAACAGCCGCCGCAGCCCGTCCACGGCGGCTTGCGCGCAGGCGTTTTCTAGCGCACCGCCCGTGCCAGCGTCACCGTGAAGCACAGGCCCCGGCCCGCCTCGCGGGGGCGCACTTGCACCGTGGCGCCCTGGCGTGTCGCCAGCGCATGGACGATGGACAGCCCCAGGCCGGAGCCCTCGCCGGTCTTGCCGGGCGCATGCGCGAAGCGCTTGAACGGGTTGGCCAGCTGCGCTTCGGACATGCCGGGGCCGTTGTCGCTCACGGACAAGCGCACGGCCTCCCGGTCGACCGCAACGTCCACGCCCAGCCAACCGCCCGCGCGTGCGTGGCGCAGGGCGTTCTCGACCAGGTTGACCAGGATCTGGCGCATGCGGACCGCGTCCACCTCCACCCGCGCGGAGCCCGGCACGGGCGGGAGCGTGAGTTCGAGCACCACGCCATGGTCGCGGATGCGCGCGGCATGGCCGGACAGGGTGTCCTGCGCCAGGGCGGCCAGGTCCTGCTCCACCAGGTGCAGCGAGAGCTGCCCGGCCTCGGCCAGCGACAGGGTGTGCAGGTCGTCCACCAGGCGGCCCAGGTGCTCCACCTGGTCGAGCAGCAGGCGGGACTCCGTGGCGTCCGCGGCGATCACGCCATCGCAGATGCCGTGCAGCCGCGCCCGCAGCACCGTGAGCGGCGTGCGCAGCTCGTGCGAGATCGAGGCCGTCGTGGCCCGGCGCTCGCGCGCCATGCCGTCCAGCGCGTCGATCATCTGGTTGAAATGGCCGACCATCTCGGCCATCTCGCCCTTGTAGCGGGCCGGGGCTGCACGCACCGAGAAGTCGCCGGTCGCCACCAGGGTGGCCGCCGCGGCCATGGAGGCCAGGGGCTTGGTCACCATGCGCGAGACGAAGAAGCCCACCACCAGGCCGAACGGAAAGCACACCACCAGGCCGACGAGCAGCGACACCTTCTCGCCGAACAGCAGGTCGCCCTGCCAGTATTGGCCGTAGATCGCCCGGGCGCGTGGGCCGTCGGCCAGGTCCTGTGCGTTGAGTTCGTCCATCTCGGCCTGCAACGCCGAGGGCAGCGTCCGGTAGAACGCGCGGTACTGCACTTCGTTGAACACGGTGACGCTGGCCGCCAGCAGCCCCATGGTGGCGATCAGCGTGCCGCCGATGTAGAGCCCGAAGCGGATCCAGATCCGGTCGAGCACGGAGTTCTTGCCCAGCATGGCCCGCGCCTCAGGCCGACAGGGCGTCGCCGGGCAACAGCCGGTAGCCGATGCCGCGCACGGTCTCGATCAGGTCGCCCTGGCCTGCCTGCTGCAGCTTGCGCCGCAGCTTGGACAGGTGCGAATCGATGACCCGGTCCAGCGCATCGCTCTCGGGCAGGCAGTGCTCGATCAGGTGGCTGCGCGAGAAGCAGCGCCTGGGCTGGGCGGCCAGGCAGGCCAGCAGGCGGAACTCGGTGAGTGTCAGCGGCAGCGGCACGGTGCGCCCGTCCGGTTCATGCGCCAGGGCCTCGTGCGCCCGGTGGTCGATCTCGATGCGCCCGACGCGGATCGAGGCCGTCCCCTTGGCGGCGGCCTGCGGCGCCGCGCGGCGCAGCACCGCGCGCACGCGGGCCACGACCTCCGGCGGGCTGAAGGGCTTGACCACGTAGTCGTCGGCGCCCATGCGCAGGCCCAGCAGCTTGTCGACATCGTCGGCCAGCGCCGTGACCATGATGACCGGCGTCTGGCCGTCTTCGCGGATCGCCCGCAGG
This sequence comes from Pseudorhodoferax sp. Leaf274, assembly GCF_001422445.1. GTDB lineage: Bacteria > Pseudomonadota > Gammaproteobacteria > Burkholderiales > Burkholderiaceae_C > Pseudorhodoferax. The sequence goes on along the minus strand of NZ_LMNA01000002.1, from coordinate 104,041 downwards.
AGGTCCAGGCCGTCGATGCCGGGCAGGTGGATGTCCAGCAGCACGAGGTCGGGCCGCAGCTGGCGGAACAGCTGCAGCGCCGTGGTGCCGTCCCCGGTCTGGCGGGCCCGCAGGCCTTCGCGCTCCAGGTAGGCCGTGAGGATGCTCGCGATGCTGGGCTCGTCCTCGACGACGAGGACGAGGGGTCCGGGTGGCGGCGCTGTGCTGGTCATGGTCATGCGGGTAGAACGTTCGGCCGGCGCGGCAGGTGCACGCGCAGGCCGGGACTGGCTCGGGCGCATTGTCCTGCGCACGACGCGGGCCGGCAGCGGCCGGCCATCTCCACGCAATCTCCACATGGCGTGCACTGCGAAGCAAGCTTGCCCAAGCCCAATCGGCAGCACTGAGCGCCCAGGCACCGGAGCCGGGCCCAGACCACCCAACAACGGCCCGGCTTGAACCGCACCCCCTTCTTCCTGTTGCACGCCGTGGCGTTCGCCGCGCTGGCCAGCGGCTGCGCCGCACCGGTGCCGGCCGATCCGCCGGCGCCGCCGTCCATGCCGGCCGCCTGGACGCAGCCCGCCCTGGCCGGGGCCACGCAGGTCGACCTGCGCGGCTGGTGGAAGGCCTTCGGCGACCCGGCGCTCGACGCGCTCGTCGACGAGGCGCTGGCGCACAACCTGGACCTGGCGATCGCCACCTCCCGCCTGCGCGAGGTGCGCCTGCAGGGCCGGCGCGCGGCGCTCGCGTTCAAGCCATCCCTGGGCATCAACGCACAGACGCTGCAGGACATCTCGGCCACCGACACCTACTTCCACGCCAGCATCGACATGGTCTGGGAGCTGGGCCTGTTCGGCGCCGGCCAGAGCACGCGCGACGCGGCCTCGGCCGACACCGATGCCGCCGAGGCCGACGCCCAGGGCGTGCGCGTGGCCGTGGTCGCCGACGTGGTGCGCCACTACCTCGACCTGCAGGCCGCCCGGCGCCAGCTGCAGCTGCAGTTGCAGGTCGGCGAACTGGAGTCGCGCGGCGCCGAATTGGCCGAGGTGCGCCGGCAGGCCCGCCTGGGGCAGGAGGGCGACGTGGAACTGGCCCGCGTCCGCATCGACCAGAGCCGCGCCGCGCAGTTCATGCCGCGCGAGGCGATGGCGCAGTCCGCGCAGGCGCTCGCCACCCTGCTGGGGCGCCAGGCCCCCGATCCGGCCTGGAGCGCAGGGCCCGCCGGCGCCGGTGGCGCCACGCTGCAACCGGGCGCGCTGGCCGAACTGCCGGCCGACCTGGTGCGCACGCGCCCCGATGTGCGCGGCGCCGAGGCCCAGGTGCGCAAGGCCGCCGCGGCCCTCGGGCTGGCGCGTTCCGAACTCTATCTGCGGCTGGCCATCATGGGCTCGCTGCTGTACTCGTACAACCTCACGCGCAACTTCCGCACGCGCACCGACAACGTGCCCGCGTTCGGCCCCGTCATCGACATTCCGCTGTTCGACTGGGGCCGCCGGTCGCTGCAGGTCCAGGCGCAGCAGGAGGCGCTCCACGCGGCGCTGCTGGGCTACCGGCGCGCCGCGCTGGCCGGGGTCGACGAGGCCGAACGCGCGCTGGCGGCCTACGCCGCCCAGCAGTCGCGTGCGCAGGCGCTGCAGGCGGCCTGGGCCGGCCTGCAGGCGCAGGCCGCGGGCGGCCAGGTCCGCCGCGGCCTGGGCCTGTCCAGCGAATACGACGGCCTGGCGCTGCGCCGCGCGGCGCTGCAGGCGCAGGCCGATCTGCTGGCGGCGCAGGATGCGCGCGCACTGGCCTACGTCGCGCTCTACAAGGCCCTGGGCGGCGCGCCGCTGCCTGCGCCCGGCCCGCAGGCGGCCGACGCCGGGGGCGCCGGATGATCGCGCTGGCCCGCAAGACGCTGGTGCACGAATGGCGCCGCTTCGTCCCTTCGATCTTCGCCGTGGGCTTCTCCGGCCTGCTGCTGGTCGTGCAGGCCGCGCTGGTGCTGGGCATCTTCGGCAGCGCCGCGGTGTACGTGAACACCTCCCGCGCCGACCTGTGGGTCGGCTACCCCGGCACGCAGAGCGTGAGCTTTGGCCGCACCATCGGCTCGGACCTGGCATCGCGCCTGCAGATGGACCCGGCCGTCCAGGCGGTCGAACCCTACCTGTGGGTGGATGCCGACTGGTACAGCGCCGACCCCGGCACCGGCGGGGTGCCCGTCTATGTGTCGGGCATCCGCACCGCGGCCGACGGCCTGATGTTCGCGCGGCTGCTGACGCCCTGGCAGCGTGAGGCGCTGCGCGCGCCCGGCGCGGTGATCGTCGACCAGGCCGACCTGGACACGCTGGGCACGCGTGCGGGCCAGGTGGCCTGGATCAACGGCCACCGCGTGCGCGTGGCGGCCACCATCAGCGGCCTGCGCGGGCTCGGCGGCGTCAACGTCCTCGCATCGCTGGAGACCGCGCGCGACCTGTCCGACGCCGATGCCACCGGCGGCAGCACCTACTGGGTCGCCAGCACGCGTGCGCCGGCGGACGCCCAGGCGGCGCAGGCGCGCCTGTCCCGGACCGAGGCCGCCTTCGGCCCCTACGAGGTCTGGACCGCGCAGCAGTTCTCGCGCCGCTCGCAGCTCTACTGGATCTTCGACACCGGCGCCGGCGTGGCCGTGCTGTTCATGGTCGTCGTGGTGTGCGTCGTCGGCGTCGTCGTCACCAGCCAGTCGCTGCTGGCGGTCGTGGCCGGCTCCTCGCGCGAGTACGCGGTGCTCAACGCCCTGGGCGTGAGCCATGGCGCGCTGGGCCGCCTGGTGGTCGAGCAGGCCGGCTGGATCGGCGGCCTCGGCCTGCTGCTGGCCGCCCTGGCCAGCGCCAGCCTGCTCGGCGTGGCGGCGGCCTACGGCGTTCCGGTGGCGATGACGCCCGCCGTCGCCCTGTCCTGCGCCGCCATGGTGGTGCTGGTCGCGCTGCTGTCCGGCATCGTGGCCATGCGCGGCGTGCTGCGGGCCGACCCTTCCATGCTGCTGCGTTGAACATGCTGCGAGACCGTCCAGAAGCCGCGGCCACCACCAGCCTGCAGGCCCGCCAGATCAGGAAGTCGTTCCAGTCGGGCGCGGTGCACGTGCAGGTGATCTCCGAACTCTCGATCGCGGTGCGCGCGGGCGAACTCACGCTGATCGCCGGCCCCTCCGGCTGCGGCAAGAGCACGCTGCTGTCGATCCTGTCCGGCCTGCAGCATCCCGATGCGGGCCATGCGCTGGCGCTGGGCCAGGACCTCGGTCAGCTGGGCCGGCGGGCGCTGGAGCGCTTTCGCCTGCAGCACACGGGCTTCGTGTTCCAGGGCTTCAACCTGTTCCCGGCCCTGACCGCCGTGGAGCAGGTGCAGGTGCCCCTGGGCTACCTGGGCATGCGCGACGGCGAGAGCCGCGTGCGTGCGCGCCGGGCGCTCGACGAAGTCGGCCTGGCCAGCCGCATGGAGATGCGCCCCTGGCAGCTGTCGGGCGGCGAGAAGCAGCGCGTGGCCATCGCCCGCGCCATCGCCAAGGAGCCGCAGCTGCTGTTCGCCGACGAGCCCACCAGTGCGCTGGACGCCGAGAGCGGGCAGCGCGTGATCGACATCCTGCACCGCGTCGCGCGCACGCACGGCACCACCGTGCTGTGCGTGAGCCACGACCCGCGCCTGGTGCGCCACGCCGACCGCGTGGTGGGCATGGAGGACGGCGCCATCCGCAGCGACTGGCGGCCACCTTCCCCGACTCCTGAAACCGCAGCATGAGCAAGCCGACACGATCCCATTTCCTTCGCCGGTGCCGGACCGCGCTGCCGCTGGTCCTGGCCCTGGCGCTGTGCGCCTGCGGCGACCACGCCGCCATGCCGCTGCAGGCCGCCGTCGCCGCGCCCGCGGCGCAGCCGGCAGTGGCCGTGGCGCGCGGCCTCATCGAGGTGCAGGGCGGGCTGCTCGACCTCAACTTCGGGCAGGACGGGCCGGTGGCTGCCGTCGCCGTGCAGGAGGGCCAGGCCGTGCGGCGCGGGCAGCCGCTGGCGCAACTGGCAGACCCCGCCGGCGCCGAGGAGCTGGCGGTGGCGCAGGCGGAACTGCGGCTGTCGCAGGCCCGGGTCGACGCGCAGGCGCAACGGCTGCCCGCGCTGCGCCAGACGGCCAGCCGCCTGGCCGGCGCCGCGCGCGCAGGCGCAGCCGAGCCGCAGCGGGCCGACGAAGCGCAGCAGGCCGTCAAGGACCTGGAATCGGAAGTGCTGGTGGGGCGGGCGGCGACGGAGGTGGCGCGCAGCCGCATCGCGCTGCTGCGTGCACAGCGCGCCCGGCTGAGCCTGGTGGCGCCGCAGGACGGCGTGCTGCTGCGTGTCGCCGTGAAGCCCGGCCAGCACGCGCTGGCCACCGCCACCGCCTTCACGCTGCTGCCCAACCGGCCGCTGCAGGTCCGTGCCGAGCTCAACGAGAGCTTCCTCGGCCAGGTCCACGTGGGCCAGCGTGCCGTGGTGGTGACCGATGGCGATGCCGCCGCGTCCGCGCTGCCGGCGGCGCGGCTCGTGCGCATCAGCCCGGTGCTCGGTGCCAGCCGCCTGCAGGACGACAACCGCCGCGGCACGCCCCGCACCGTGGAATGCATCCTGGAGTTCGCACAGGCGCCCAGCGCGCGTGTCGGACAGAACGTGAAGGTGAGTTTCTATGACTGACGACCGCGCATGCGAAGCCGCCGCTTCGCGCTCCCTCCCGCCCCGTGGTGGCAACTGGATCGTCCAGTGCGACTTCGACGGCACCATCAGCACCGAGGACGTGACGGACTCGCTGCTGCAGCGCTTCGGCCGTGACGGCTGGCAGGCGCTGGAAGACGCCTGGGAGCGCGGCGACATCGGCTCGCGCGAATGCATGAAGGGCCAGGTCGCGCTGCTCGACATGGACCGGCGCGCGCTGGACGCGCACCTGGACACCCTCGCCATCGACCCGCATTTCCCGGAATTCGTGCGCACCGCCCACGCGCTCGGCATGCCGGTCCAGGTCGTGAGCGACGGCATCGACCATGCGATCCACCACGTGCTGCGGCGCCATGGGCTCGGTGCGCTCCCGGTGATCGCCAACCGCCTGGTGCAGACCGCCCCCCGCGGCTGGCAGCTGCAGTCGCCCTGGGCCAGCGCCGCGTGCGTGCGCGCCAGCGGCAACTGCAAGTGCGAGCGCCTGGCCGAGCAGAAACAGCGCCACGACCGCGTGCTCTTCGTGGGCGATGGCACCTCGGATTTCTGCGTGTCCGGGCGCGCGGACTTCGTGCTGGCCAAGCACAAGCTCATCGGCCACTGCATGGCCAACGGTATCGCGCACGCCGCCTTCACCGACTTCTCGCAGGCCGCCTTGCTGTTGCCGCATCCCAGCGCGGTGGAGTTGGCCGCATGAACACCAACGCCTTGCGCAGTACCGCCGGCATCGACAGCGCAGCAGCCAGGCAGGCCATGGACAGCGAATACGTGCTCGAAGGCCACGGCCACAACGCCGCCAGGGGCGTGCTGCTGATCCACGGCCTGACCGGAACCCCCAACGAGATGCGGCTGCTGGCCAAGGGCCTGAACCGCGCCGGCTTCACCGTGCTGGCCGTCCAGCTGGCCGGCCACTGCGGCAGCGTGGACGACCTGCTGGACTCCAGCTGGCAGGACTGGCTGGCCAGCGCGCGGCGCGGTGCCGACAAGCTGTGCCGGCTGACCGGCGCGCAGCGCATCGTCGTGGGCGGGCTGTCCATGGGCGCCGTGCTCGCGCTTGCCCTGGCGCAGAACCGGCCGCAGCAGGTGGCGGGCGCCATCGCGCTGTCGACCACCTTCCGCTACGACGGCTGGAGCATCCCGGCCTACACGCGGCTCGACTTCCTGCTGCCCCTGTTCAAGGCGCTGGGCATCGGCAGGCGCAGCGTTTTCATGGAGCAGCCGCCCTACGGCATCAAGGACGCCACGCTGCGCGAGCGCATCGTCGCGCAGATGCAGGGCGGCGACAGCGCCGCCGCCGGGCTGCCGGGCAACCCCTGGTGGTCGGTGATCGAGATGCGCGCTCTGTCCGCGCACGTGCGCCGCCGGTTGGACTTGGTGCGCGCTCCGTGCCTGGTGATCCACGCGCGCGAGGACGACATCGCCTCCGTGCAGAACGCCCACACCATCGTGCGCGGCGTGCGCCATGCCCCGGTGGAGCTGGTGCTTCTGGACGACAGCTACCACATGATCACCATCGACCGCGAGCGCCGCAGCGTGCTGGCGCACACGCTGGCCTTCGCGCAGCGCCTGTCCGCGGAGGCGGCATGACGCCGGAGGCGGGCGGCGGCCTGCCGGCGCTGGCGGTGGGCCTGTGGACGGCCAACATGCTGCTCGACACCTGCGGCCAGCTGGCCTTCAAAGCCGCAGCCCAGGCCGATGCGCGCGCGGGCACCGGCCTGGCGCGCTGGCGCTGGATGCTGGGCCGGCCCTGGCTGTGGATCGGCGTGGGCTGCTACGCGGCCGAGTTCCTGGTGTGGCTGGCCTTCCTGTCGTTGGTGCCGCTGTCCGACGGCGTGCTGCTGGGCTCGATCAACATCGTCGTCGTGATGCTGGCCGGCCGGCTGCTGTTCGCCGAGGCGCTGTCGCCGCTGCGCTTGGCGGGCATCCTGCTGGTGACGGCGGGCGTCGCCGTCGTGGGGCTGCAGGCGTGAGCGTCGTGGCACCTTCCGCGGGCCGGCCGCTCAAGCGCTTCTACGCCATCGGCTTCATCGTGCTGGTGGCCTTCGACACGCTGGCCCAGGTCAGCTTCAAGCTGGCGGGCGAGCATGCTCTGCCGCTGGAGCCCTCCGGCGCCTGGCTGGCACGCGTGTTCGGCGAGCCGTGGATCTACGGTGCGCTGGTGGGCTACGCCGGCGCCTTCTTCACCTGGATGACGCTGCTGGAGCACGCCCCCATCGGCCCGGCATTCGCTGCATCGCACCTGGAGGTGGTGACGGTCATGGGCGTCTCGGCCGTCGCCTTCGGCGAGCGCCTGGGCTGGCCGCAGCTGCTGGGCGGGCTGCTGATCGCGGCGGGCATCGTCTGCCTGGCGCGCAGCGAGGGCAGCGAGCCCTCGGCGCCGCCGTCGCCAAATGCCTGAAGTCCGGGTCGCCGTCCGCTGCTGCCTCATGTCTTTGACGTGCGAGGCATTGCCCATCGCGGTCCCATGTCCCTGAAACGCGAGGCGCCGCCCACCGCCGGCCTGCCGCTGCGGGCGGCGGACCTGCTGCCCACGAGCGGCAGCGACCTGGGCGCGGCGCTCGCGCGGTTCCTGCAGGTGCCGGCGGTGCAGGTGACGTGCTCGGGCACGGCTGCGCTGGTGGTGGCGCTGAAGGCGCTGCACGCGCGTGCGCCGCAGCGGCGCGAGGTGGTGCTGCCTGCCTACACCTGCCCGCTGGTGGCGATGGCCGTGGCGCACTGCAGGCTGACGGTGCGCCTGTGCGACCTGCAGCCGGGCGGCATCGACCTGTGCCCCGCCGCGCTAACCGCGCTGTGCGGCCCCCGCACGCTGGCCGTGCTGCCCACGCACCTGGGCGGCCGCGTGGCCGACGCCGCGCCTGCCCGCGCGCTGGCGCATGCCGCCGGCGCCTGGGTGGTGGAAGACGCGGCCCAAGCCCTGGGCGCCCGGGTCGGCGGCCATTGCATCGGCACGGGCAGCGACGTGGTCTTCTTCAGCCTCGCCGTGGGCAAGGGGCTGACGCTGTTCGAGGGCGGCGCCCTGGTGGTAGCCGACCCCACGCTGCGCGAGGACTGCCGGCGCATCGCGCGCGAGATCGCCCCGTTCCGCCTGGGTTGGGAACTGCGCCGCAGCCTGGAATTGCTGGGCTACGCCGCGCTGTACCGCCCGGACGGCCTGCGCTGGGTCTACGGCCGGTCGCTGCGCCGGGCACTGGCGCGTGGCGACCTGGTCGAGGCGGCGGGCGACGATTTCGGACCCGGCATCGCGCTGCACGCCGTAGGCCGCTGGCGGCAGGCCGTGGGCGTGCAGGCGCTGGCGCGTCTGCCGGCTTGGCTGGCGAGCGGCACCGAACAGGCGCGGGAACGCGCCGCGCGCCTGCGCGCCATCGCAGGGCTGGCGGTGCTGGGCGACAGCCCGACCGTGTGCGGCGCCCGCGGCGTGTGGCCGGTGCTGCTGCTGCTGCTGCCCGACCGGGCGCGCCGCGACGCGGCGCTGCAGGCCCTGTGGGGTGCCGGCGTGGGCGCCGGCCTGCCCTTTGTGCACGCGCTACCCGACTACGCGCGCTACCGGGCGCTGTTGACGCAGGCCGCGGAAGACCCGCTACCGAACTCCCGCGATTTCGCCGGCCGCGTGCTGTCCCTGGGCAACAGCCCATGGCTGCACGAGGCGCAGTTCGACGCGATCTGCGCGGTGCTGCGGCGCTGCTGCGCTTGAAGGTGCCGCCGCTGCGCGATGTCAGCGGGCCTTGGGCAACGGCGCCAAGCCGACGCTCTGGAGCGCGGCCTGGTAGTGCGCGTCGATCACGCCTTCTTTCTGCATTTGCTGCAAAGCCGCATCCAGTCTCGGCACGAGCTCGGCGTTCTTCTTGTGGAGGATGAGGAAAACTGGCTCGGACGCCCATTCGTAGGGCCAGCGCTCCAGCGCCATGGGCTGGCGCTTTTTCAACTCTTCCTCGCCGCTGAGGTAGGTCGCCATCCACACGTCGAACCGGTGGCTCTCCAGCATCTGGAATGCCGCGTCGAGGGTCTGCGCTTCGGTCATGCGCAGGCCCTGGCCATGCTTGACCAGTGAATTGGCCCCGCGCGTTCGACCGAACGACAGCTTCTCCACCTGCGCCCGGTTCATCTGCCGGAAGCCCGCGAGCTTGGAATACAAGGCGATCTGGATGTCCAGCAAGGGCGTGGGCACCACGATGAGGTTCGGGCGTGAAGCGGCCACGTCCTTGATCCGGTAGAGGTCGCCGTCCACCTCGCCCGCGTTGGCCATTTCCAGCGCCCTGGAGATGGGCACCCGTTTGAACTCGAGCGGCAAGTCGGCCCGCCTGAATGCCTCCTGCACCACCCGCATGGCCAGTTCGGTCGTGCTTGCGGCCTCTTGCTGCATGGCGATGACATAGGGTGGTGCGGCTTGCGCGTGGGCTGCGCCGAACACGGCGATGACAAGAAAGATCAAGAAGGTGAAAGGCATCGTCCTCCCGGCAAGGGCCGGTCATGTACCGCGTCGTCCATCCAACATGCTATGGACGGTCGGACTTTGCCATCTTTTTGTGCACCACCTTCGCGCCGGCCCGAAGCGGGTGCGGCGCGCGCCCTCGCCCCGACCCGCCCCCGAGCGAAGAGGCCCGTTATGCCGCTGCGTCCAGCAGCGTGCGCAGCGCCCCGTTGAGCGCGCCCTGCGCGGCCTGCCAGGCGGGCAGCTCGGCGCGCTCGGCAGCGGTGTCCTGGCCGTCGCGGCCGCTCAGCAGGCGCTTCCAGGCGGAGCGGTAGCGGTATTGCGAGACGTCGCCCGTCACGTCGCTGCCGGCCAGGCGGCCGCGCAGCGCGCCGGCGATGGCCGCGGCGTGGCGAACCTGGAAGACACCCTGGTCCCAGTTCGTGCGCACGACCGAGGGGGCGAACACGTCCTTGTCGATGCTGAGGTAGGCGGCGGTACCGTCCGCCGCCAGCAGGCCGCTGCACGCGTCGACCAGGCTGTCGGCATCGGCGAAGGTGCGGAACTGCGCGCCGATGCCCAGCCAGCGCGCCCAGCCCGTGTCCACGCCCACGCTCCAGTAGGTCAGCCGGCGCGCCAGCAGTGGGCGCAGGTAGTTCTCCCAGGCGTGGCCGGCCCCGATGTCGGCCGAGGTGATGCCGATCACGTGCACCTGCGCCACCTGCGGCAGCAGCGCCACGCGCCGCACCCACGAGCCGCAGTGCACGCCGAAGGGGTAGCGCATGTTGTCGGGGTGGTTGTCAAGCACCACCACGCGCAGTGGCCGCGCCGTGGTGTGGCCGTGCGCGGCGATGCAGCGCGCCACCAGCGGCCAGCTGAGGTGGTGGAAGTCGCCGCTGCCCATGAACACCGTGCCGTGCGCGGCGCAGGGCGGCATCTCGCGCTGCAGCACGCGGGCGAAGGCTTGCATGCAAGGGAGGCCGCAGCCGAAGCGCAGCCGCTCCTGCCAGTCCTGCGCCAGCGCCAGCCGCCGCTCGCCGGCCAGCTGCGCGACCGAGCCGTCCAGGTCCAGCACCACCGGCGGGCGGGGGGACGCCGTCACGTTGCCTCGTGCCACTGCCGGTCGCTCTCGAAATGCCGCACCAGCCTGCGCGCGAGGGCACGCAGCACCGGCTGGCGCACGTAGACCGCGTGCCGCGTGAAGGTGAAGCGTGCGCCCAGGCTGCGCTTGACCTCCGGGTCGGTCCAGCCGGCGACGTAGTGCGTCAGGCCCTCGCGCAGCGCGTACTCCAGGTTCTCGACCCAGCTGACGAAGTACAGGTTGAGCGCGCGCGCATCGGGGTAGGCCAGCCCGATGTACTTGTCGACCAGCCGGCCCTGGTGCCGGTAGCACAGGTTCCAGCCCAGCAGCGCGCCGGTGGAGCGGCGGCGATATTCGAAGACCACGCCGCCCGCCTCCGCGTCGCGCAGCAGCGCCGAGAAGAAGGCCGGCGTGAGCCGGTCGAAATGCACCTCGCTCTGCGCATAGACGCCCTCGTAGAGCGCGTAGTAGGCCGCGATGCGGCCGTCGTCGAGCGCGGGGCTGCCGGTGGGCAGCACCTGCACCGCTACCTCGGCCCGGCTGCGCAGCTTGCGGCGCAGGTTCTGGCGGCGGCTCGGCGACAGCCGGGCCAGGTAGGCGTCGATGCTGGCGAAGTCGATCGGCACGTAGGCCAGCGCCTGGCCCTCCACCAGCAGGAAGCCCTCGTCCGCGCAGGCCTGCGCCAGCGCGCGCGCATAGGCGTTGTCGGCATCGGAGAGCAGCGGCGAATCCTGCGGGATGTCCTTGACGATGGCCAGCCGGAAGCGCCCGCCCAGCACGCGGCGCACCTCGCGTGCGAAGCCGGCCGCGCTGCGCTGCGTGCCCGGTGGATCCGACGCCGCAGGCGCGGCCGCGGCGCCGGGCAGCGGCGCGTACTCGGTCACCGTGGTGCCCACGAACCCGGTGCGCACGCGCAGCCAGCGCGACCAGTGCTGGTACAGCGGCAGCCGGCGCAGGCGTGCCTTGAAAGCGTCGTCGGCCGTCGTGAGCAGGTCGAACGGCGCCTCGAAGGCCGGCGCCGCCAGCCCCGCGACCGGCGCGAACCCTTCGGGCGGGTGCGCCTGGAAATGTGCGACCAGCGCGCCCGGCTCCACCAGGTTGCGGCAGTCCATCCGCCGCATCAACCGCGTTTGGCGCGGACCAGCAGCTGCTCCAGCAGCACCAGGGCTTCGTCGATCTCCGGCCGCGTGATCATCAGCGAGGGCGCCAGCGTGATCACGTTCTTGTAGTAGCCGCCCACGTCCAGCACCAGGCCGCGCTTCTGGCCCTTGTACTCCAGCGTGCCTTCCAGGCCGATGTCCACCATCTTGTCGAGCAGCGCGCGGTTGGGCGTGAAGCCGTCGTCGGTGCAGATCTCGGCGCGCAGCGCCAGGCCCATGCCGTCCACGTCGCCGATCTCCTTGTGGCGCTTCTGCAGCTCCTTGAGGCCTTCGAGGAAGTACGAGCCGCTGGCCCGCACCTGCGCGCCGAAGTCCACCTCGTGCGTCATCTTCATCACCTCCAGCCCCAGCGCCGTGCCCAGCGGGTTGGACGCGAAGGTGGAGTGCGTGGAGCCCGGCGGGAAGATGGTGGGGTTGATGAGTTCCTCACGCGCCCACAGGCCCGACAGCGCGTTGAGCCCGTTGGTCAACGCCTTGGCGAAGACCAGCACGTCGGGCTTCACGCCGAAGTTCTCCACCGACCACAGCTTGCCGGTGCGCCAGAAGCCCATCTGGATCTCGTCGACCACCAGCAGCACGCCATGCTCGTCCAGCACCTTCTTCAGGCCCTTGAAGAAGTTGGCCGGCGGCACGACGTAGCCGCCCGTGCCCTGGATCGGCTCGACGTAGAAGGCCGCGTATTCGCACTGGCGCGTCTTGGGGTCCCAGACGGCGTGGTACTCGTTCTCGAACTTGCGCGCGAAGTCCTGCACCAGCGATTCGGAATACTCCTCGGCCGTCATGCCCTTGGGCCGGCGGAAGGGGTAGGGGAAGGGCAGGAACTGCGCCCGGTCGCCGAAGTGGCCGAAGCGGCGGCGGTAGCGGTAGCTCGACGTGATGCTGGAGGCGCCCAGCGTGCGCCCGTGGTAGCCGCCCTCGAAGGCGAACATCAGGCTCTTGCCGCCGGTGGCGTTGCGCACCACCTTGAGCGAATCCTCGATGGCCTGCGCGCCGCCCACGTTGAAGTGCACGCGCCCGTCGTTGCCCCACTTGGCCTTGGCGTCCTCGGCGATGAACTTGGCCAGCTCGATCTTGGTCGGGTGCAGGTACTGGCTGGCGATCTGCGGCAGCGTCTGCAGCTGCTCGATCATCTTCTGCTCCAGCCGCTTGTTCTTGTAGCCGAAGTTCACGGCCGAATACCACATCTGCAGGTCCAGGTACGGCGTGCCCTGGGCGTCGAACATGTAGCTGCCGTCGCATCCGTCGAAGATCTTGGGGGGATTGACGTAGTGCACGGTATCGCCGAAGGAACAGTACTTCGCTTCGTCGGCCAGCAGCTGATCGTTGTTGCGCATGTCGGGGAGACTCCTGAGAGAGGGATGCATGCCTTGGCGCCGCCTTCGCGGTGCGAAGGGCGCGGCATGCCCGCCATTCTGGGAAGCCAACCTTGCCCGGGCGTCGAGCGATTGTGTGGATCGTGTGGAGATGCGGCGGGCGTGGACGCCGCGCACGAACGGATGCGTGGTGCGGGCTTCGCGGCCGGGCTCGACCCCGTGGACGTGCCCCGGGTGCCGTTGGCGGCACGGGCCCGCTCAGCCCGGCGCCTCGTCCCCGGTCGGCAGCCGCAGCGCGCTGGTGCGCAGGTCGTACTCGAACACCTCGCCGTGCCGCGCCCAGCTGATGGCCGTGCGCAGCACGCTCTGCGCCTCGGCCTCGCCGAGCTGTTCGCTCAGCAGGCGCAGGAAGGGCGCGTCGGGCAGCTCGCCCGTGGGCTCCTGCTCCAGGCTGTGGCGGATGTGCGCGATGAGCGGCACGTGCGCCAGCAGCTGCTGGCCGAAGAGGTCCTGGCGCAGGCCGTGGGCGCCGTCCACGTAGCGCCGGCCCAGCGGCGTGATCTGCAGGTCGCCGCCGGCCAGCAGCGCCAGGCCGAGCTGCGCCACGGCGTGGGCCACGGGCAGCAGCTCGGCGTCGGTGAGGCTGGCTTCCTCGGCCAGCTGGGGCAGGTCGGCGCGGCCGTCGAAGGGGGGCTCGGCCAGCAGCTCGAGCAGGCCGTCCATGCGCGCCACGTCGGCAGCGGGCAGGCGGTCGGTGAGCAGGGCGGACGCGGGCTGCTCGGCCGCGGTCTCGCCGGCGCCGGCCGCGCGGCGCGTGGCGCCGGCCGTCATGAGCGCGTAGACCTCGTCGACCAGCCCGCGCACCTGCTGGCTGTCCTCGTCGCGCGGGCGCGGCAGCTGGATGGCCAGCTGGCAGCGGATGCGGCCCGGGTCGCTGGCGAAGACCAGCACGCGGTCGGCCATCATCACGGCCTCCTCGATGTTGTGCGAGACCACCAGCATGGCCTTGGTCGGCATGCTGCCGCTGCGCCACAGCTGCAGGATGTCCTCGCGCAGGCGCTCGCCGGTCAGCACGTCGAGCGCCGAGAAGGCCTCGTCCATGAGCAGCACGTCGGGCTCGGTGACCAGCGCGCGCGCGATGCCCACGCGCTGGCGCATGCCGCCGGACAGTTCGCGCGGCAGCGCGCCCTCGAAGCCCGCCAGGCCGATCAGGTCGATGGCCGCGGCCGCGCGCGCGGCGCGCGTGGCCTGCGCCACGCCACGCGCCTCCAGGCCCAGCTCCACGTTCTGCTGCACCGTGAGCCAGGGGAACAGCGCGAAGGACTGGAACACCATGCTGATGGCGCGCGCCGGGCCGTGCAGCGGCTGGCCGCGGTACTGCACCTCGCCCTGGTCCGCCTGCACCAGGCCGGCCATGATGCGCAGCAGCGTGCTCTTGCCCGAGCCGGACTGGCCCAGCAGCGCGACGATCTCGCCCTCGCGCAGCGTGAAGTCGACCTGCTGCAGCACGGGGCGTTCGCGGCCGTCGGAGGAGCGGAAGGACTTGCCCACGCCGCGGAGTTCGATGATGGCTTGCGTCATGTCGGGTGTTCCATTGCGCGCTGCGCCGCACGCGCAGCACAAAGCCACATGGCAAGGCGCTGCCCGAGAGGCCGCGGAGCAGGCCATGCCAGCAGACGCCGCGGAACTGGCTCTGCCAGGCCGCTGGCGGCGCCCCTTGAGGGGGATGGGATGTCTACACGCAGTGAGACATCCAAACGGGGTGGGCTCATAAATGCATCCGGTCTTCGGCCAGGCGGTACAGGCGCCGCCAGAGGAAATGGTTCAGGCCCATCACGAACACCACCATCGTGGCGATGCCCAGCGCGATGCGCGGGAAGTCGCCGCTGGCGGTCATCTGCGCGATGTAGCTGCCCAGGCCCTGGGCCTGCAGCGTGGTGTCGCCCCAGGTCACGTACTCGGCCACGATGCTGGCGTTCCACGAGCCGCCGCTGGCGGTGATGGCGCCGGTCACGAAGCTCGGGAACACAGCGGGCAGCAGGAAGCGCTTCCAGCGCAGCCAGCCCGACAGGCCGAGGTTCTGCGCGGCCAGGCGCAGCTCGTTCGGGATGCCGGACGCCCCGGCGACCACGTTGAACAGGATGTACCACTGCGTGCCCAGGATCATGAGCGGCGAGAGCCAGATGTCGGGGTCCAGCTTCCAGTGCACCACCATCACCACCGCCACCGGGAAGAACAAATTGGCCGGGAACGCCGCGAGGAACTGCGCCACCGCCTGCAGCCGCCCGGACCAGCGCGGGTTCATGCCGATCCACACGCCGATGGGCACCCACACCAGCGCGGCCAGCACGATCAGCACCAGCACGCGCGCCAGCGTGTAGCCGCCCAGCACGAACACATGCGCCACCTCGTGCCAGCCGACCTCGGTGTGCACGAACTGCACGAGCCGGGCGACGGCGAACAGCACGCCGGCCGCCAGCACCGCGTCCCACACGCGTTCGACGCGGGCCGACGGCGCGCGCGGGCGGGCGCGGATCGAAGTGCCGTCGTGGCTGCGCCGGAACCAGGTGAGCGTGCGCGCCAGCAGCTGGCGGCACCGGGCCGCCACGCTTTGCACGCCGCGCGCGCGGTGCAGCCAGTCCAGCAGCCAGGAGCGCGGGGCGGCATCGGCGCCGCTCTCCTCGAAGCGGAACTTGTCGGCCCAGGCCACCAGCGGGCGGAACAGCAGCTGGTCGTACAGCAGGATCGCCACCAGCATGCAGGCGATCGCCCAGCCGATGGCCGGCAGGTCGCGCGCCTCGATGGCCAGCGCGATGTACGAGCCCACGCCGGGCAGCTTGATGTCCTGGTGCGCCACCGAGATGGCCTCGGAGGCCACGACGAAGAACCAGCCGCCGGACATGGACATCATCATGTTCCACAGCAGGCCGGGCATGGCGAAGGGCAGCTCCAGCCGCCAGAAGCGCTGCCAGCCCGAGAGCTGGAACACGCGCGCGGCCTCCTGCAGCTCGGCCGGCACGGTGCGCAGCGACTGGTACAGGCTGAAGGCCATGTTCCAGGCCTGCGAGGTGAAGATGGCGAAGATGGCGGCGCACTCCACGCCCAGCAGGCTGCCCGGGAACAGCGCGATGAAGCCCGTCACCGTGATCGACAGGAAGCCCAGGATGGGGATGGACTGCAGCATGTCCAGCAGCGGCACCAGCACGCGCTCGGCCAGCCGGTACTTGGCCGCCAGCACCGCGAACACCGCGCTGAAGAGCAGCGCCAGGACCATGGCGATGGCCATGCGCAGCGTGGTGCGCAGCAGGTAGTAGGGCAGCTGCCACGGGTCCAGCGAGACCGGCAGCACGTCGCCCATGTGGAAGGGCTGGGCCATCTGCTGCGCGCCATAGGCCAGCAGCACCACGCCAGCCAGCACCAGGGGCAGCAGCGCCCAGTCCCAGCGGTTGGGCGGCGCGTCCACGGTGTGGCGGGGCAGGAATTCGCGGCGTTGGGGTGAAGTCATGGCGTGCTTGCACCTGTTCGTGCAGGAGGCGCCGGCATTGTGCTGACACTTTGTGGCAACGCAACCCGCCGGTTGCAAACGTAACGAGAACCATCGGCCAGCGGCAACCACCCGCGGCGCCTGGGGGCTTGGCCGCAACTGTCACAAGACTCCCCTATGCTGGCCCCAGGCGTGACTGCTTCCTGTCCCACCGGTCGCGTGGCTGTAGGAGAACAGATCTCTCCCGCTCGCCCGGAGCGAAACCCGGGCGCCAAATTCCTGCCCTGGCCCGCCGCAACAAGACGGGCTGCCGTCCGACACAGGCGGCGCTTGCGCCAACCCAGACTGCTGCTCAACCCTCGTCGGGAGATCGCCATGAACGTCCGAGACAAGTTGCATGAACTGAGCATCTACGTTCCCGAGGGCGCGCACCGCTACCGGCTGGGCAAGGGCTGCCTCGAATGGCTGCGCGCCGACCATGTCGAAGGCACGGCCGCCCTGTTCCGCATGCCCGTCACGCGCGACCAGTACGAGTCGATGCTGGGGGCCGGGCTGCTCTGCACCATGGACAGGGTGGTGGAGTCGCCCTATGTCGCACCGCGCGTCCACGACGCGGTGGCGTGACGGCACGGCAGGCTCACGCGATCGTCATCAGGCTCGCATTGCCACCCGCCGCGGCGGTGTTGGTGCTGGTCGCGCGCTCGACCAGCAGCGCCTCCATCGGCAAGGCGCCATCTTCGGCCGAGAACCGGCGCAGGTTGACGATGGCGCCGTCGCGCGCGGCCAGGCGCTGGGCCGCGGCGCGCAGCGCGGCTCCATCGCCCTGGAACAGCGCGAGGTCGAACTCCACGCCGGGCGCGCACCAGTCGCTGGCCAGCGCGATGTGCTCCTGCACGTCGCGCGGCAGGCTGGCGCGCAGGGCCTGGGTGTCGGCGCGCAGCGGCCAGATGGCCCGGCTGCCGGCCGCCAGCACCGCGGCCAGTTGCAGCAGCAGCGCGTCTTCGGTGGCGGCCAGGCACAGCACGGCCTCGCGCGGGTGCCAGGCGTAGAGGTTGCGCTCGCCGGTCGGCCCGGGCAGCAGCCACGCGCGGTGCGGGCCCAGTGCCTGCGGCAGCCGCGCGCACAGGGCCGGCAGCTGCGGGCCTTCCCAGCTTCCGCCCGCGCGGCCGCCGAGCCATGCCAGCAGCGAGGCATGCGCGGCCGGTGGCGGGGCCGCGCTGTCGGCCGGTGTGGCGCCGGGCAGGGCGCTGGCCACCGCGCCGTGCAGCGCCGTGCCGGCATCCGCGGCCAGCAGGCTGTGCAGGTACAGCGGCCCGCCGGCCTTTGGCCCGGTGCCCGAGAGGCCTTCGCCGCCGAAGGGCTGCACGCCCACCACCGCGCCGACCATGTTGCGGTTGACGTAGAGGTTGCCCACGCGGGCGTCCTGCGCCACCTCGCGGATCGTCTCGTCGATGCGCGTGTGCAGGCCCATGGTGAGGCCGTAGCCCGTGGCCGCGATCTGCGCCATCAGCGTGCCCAGCGCGGGGCGCGCGAAGCGCACGACGTGCAGCACGGGGCCGAAGACCTCGCGCTGCAGCTCGCCGATATGCTCCAGCGCGACGAGCGTCGGAACCACGAAGGTGCCCCGGCCGACCGCGTCCGCCGAGAAGCGCCCCAGCCGGTGCACCGTGCGGCCACGGGCCTGCATCGCCGCGATGTGCGCCTCGATGCCGTCGCGTGCCTCGGCGTCGATGACGGGGCCCACGTCGGTCTCGAGCAGGGCCGGGTTGCCCACCGTGAGCTCGGCCATCGCGCCCTGCAGCATGTGCAGCACGCGGTCGGCCACGTCGTCCTGCAGGCACAGCACGCGCAGCGCGGAGCAGCGCTGGCCGGCGCTGTCGAACGCGGAGCCCACCACGTCGGCCACCACCTGCTCCACCAGCGCGGACGAGTCGACGACCATGGCGTTCTGCCCGCCCGTCTCGGCGATCAGCGGCACGGGCGCGCCGCCGGCGCCCAGGCGCTGGGCCAGCGTCTTCTGGATCAGGCGCGCCACGTCCGTGGAGCCCGTGAACATGACGGCCTGCACGCGGGCATCGGCCACCAGCTGCGCGCCCACCGTGGCGCCGTCGCCCGGCAGCAGCTGGAGGGCGGCCGCCGGAATGCCGGCCGCGCGCAGGATGCGCACGCCCTCGGCCGCCACCAGCGGCGTCTGCTCCGCGGGCTTGGCCAGCACGGGGTTGCCGGCGGCCAGCGCCGCGGCGATCTGCCCCATGAAGATCGCCAGCGGGAAGTTCCAGGGGCTGATGCAGGCCACGGGGCCCAGCGGCTGCCGCGGTGCCGTGCCCAGGGCGGTGCGCGCCTGCGCCGCATAGAAGCGCAGGAAGTCGATGGCTTCGCGCACCTCGGCGATGCCGTTGGCGCAGGTCTTGCCCGCCTCGCGCGCGAGCAGGCCCAGCAGCACGGGCAGGCGCTGCTGCAGCCGGTCGGCCGCCTGCTCCAGCGCCGCGGCGCGCGTGGCCGCGGGCGTGGCGGCCCAGGCCGGTGCCACGGCGTGGGCCGCGGCCAGGGCGTCCTGCAGGTCCTGCGCGCTGGCCGGCCGCACACGGCCGACCACGTCGCGCGCATCGGCGGGGTTGGCGACGCTGGCCCAGCCGCTTGCCGGAGTGGCCTGGGCGCTGTCGTCCGCGGGCTGCGCCAGCAGGGGCTCGGCCGTCCAGTCCAGGCTGGCGCTGTCGTGCAGCGCGTCGGCCAGCGTGCGCAGCTGGTCTTCGTTGGACAGGTCCAACCCGTCCGAGTTGCGGCGTGCACGGCCATAGAGTTGCGCGGGCAGCGGGATCGCAGGGTGCGGCGCGCCCAGCACCTGCTCGGCCTGCGCCATGCGTTTCACGGCCGCGACGGGGTCTTCCACCAGGTCGGCGATGGCGATCGACGGGTCGGCGATGCGGTTGACGAACGAGGTGTTCGCGCCGTTCTCCAGCAGCCGGCGCACCAGGTAGGCCAGCAGCGTCTCGTGCGTGCCGACCGGCGCATAGATGCGGCAGGGCCGGCCCAGCTTGCCGTCCTGCGTGGGGCCGACGACCTGTTCGTACAGCGGCTCGCCCATGCCGTGCAGGCACTGGAATTCGTACTGGCCCGGCTGCCAGCTGGCGGGGTCGGCCATCTCGTAGATCGCCGCCATGGTGTGCGCGTTGTGGGTGGCGAACTGCGGATAGACCTGCGCCGGCGCCGCCAGCAGCTTGCGCGCGCACGCCAGGTACGACAGGTCGGTGTAGACCTTGCGCGTGTAGACCGGATAGCCGGCCTGGCCGTCCACCTGGGCGCGCTTGATCTCGCTGTCCCAGTAGGCGCCCTTGACCAGCCGCACCATGATGCGGTGGTGGCTGCGGCGCGCCAGGTCGATGCAGTGGTCGACCACGAAGGGGCAGCGCTTCTGGTAGGCCTGGACGACGAAGCCGATGCCGTGCCATTGCGCCAGCGCCGGCTCCAAGCACAGCCGCTCCAGCAGGTCCAGCGACAGCTCCAGCCGGTCGGCTTCCTCGGCGTCGATGTTCAGGCCGATGTCGTAGCGCCGCGCCAGCAGCGCCAGGCTGCGCACCACGGGGTAGAGCTCGTCCATCACCCGCGCCTGCTGCGCGCGGCTGTAGCGCGGGTGCAGCGCCGACAGCTTGATCGAGATGCCCGGGCCCGCGTAGACGCCGCGGCCGGCGGAGGCCTGGCCGATGGCGTGGATCGCGTCCTCGTAGGCCTGGCGGTAGCGGTCGGCGTCCGCCGCGGTCATTGCGGCCTCGCCCAGCATGTCGTAGGAGTAGCGAAAGCCCTGCGCCTCCAGCTCGCGCGCATGCCGCAAGGCCTGGGCGATGGTCTCGCCGGTGACGAACTGCTCTCCCATCATGCGCATGGCCATGTCCACGCCCTTGCGGATCATGGGTTCGCCGCCCTTGCCGATCAGGCGCGTCAGCAACGTGGAGAGCGTGGCCTCGCTGTGCGTGGACACCAGCTTGCCCGTCAGCAGCAGCCCCCAGGTGGCGGCGTTGACGAACAGCGAGGGGCTGCGGCCGGCATGCTCGCGCCACTGGCCCCGGGCGATCTTGTCGCGGATCAGCGCGTCGCGCGTGGCCTTGTCGGGAATGCGCAGCAGCGCCTCGGCCAGGCACATCAGCGCCACGCCCTCCTGCGAGGACAGCGCGTATTCCTGCAGCAGGCCCTGCACCAGCCCGGCCCGGCCCGCGGCGTTCTTGCGCTCGCGCAGGCGCTGGGCGATCTGCACCGCGAGCGCCTGGGCGCGCCCGTGCGTCGCGGCATCCGCCCGGGCCTGGGGCAGCAGGAAGGCCACGGCCTCGGGCTCGGGGGTGCGGTCGTGCGCCGTGATCTGCTCGCGCAGGGGCGGGCGGCCGGTGCCTGGGGAAGGGTGGGGGGCGGGATGGGCGTCCATGGTGCAGGGCGGGCCGGGGAATGCCCTGCATCATGCGCGCGGCCGTGCCACGTGCCTGTTCGAAATTTTTTCGAGGGCACCGGGATCGGCGGCGGATCCCGGCTCAGTGTTCCGCCGCCTGCCCTTCCCGGTGCGGGTCCAGCCAGTAGTCGAACACGCGCCGCGCGATGGGGGCCGCCGCCGCGGCGCCCCAGCCCGCGTTTTCGACGATGACGGCCAGCGCGATCTGCGGGTCCTGCACGGGTGCGAAGGCCGCGAACAGGGAGTGGTCGCGCTGGTGCTCCTCCATCACGCGGGCGTTGTACCTGGCGCCCTGGCGCAGCGTCACGGCCTGGGCCGTGCCGGTCTTGCCGGCCGCGCTGTAGGCCGCGCCCGCGAACACCTGCTTGCCCGTGCCTTCCTTGATCACGGCGACCAGGCCGTCGCGCACCACACCGACGTTGCGCGGCGCGAAGTGCAGGTCCTTGCCGGGCGGCTGCGGCAGCGGTTCCACCCGGCCGCTGGCCGGGTCCTGCAGCGCGCGCACCAGGTGCGGCCGGTGCTTGATGCCGCCCGAGGCCAGCGTCGCCTCGGCCACGGCCAGCTGCAGCATGGTGAAGTTGTTGTAGCCCTGGCCGATGCCCAGCGATACGGTCTCGCCCGGGAACCAGCGGCCCTGGTCGGCCCGCTTGTAGGCCTGGCGCTTCCAGTCCGTGCTGGGCAGCACGCCGCGCACCTCGCCCGGGAGGTCGACGCCCGTCACCTGGCCGAAGCCCAGCGGCGCCATGAAGTCGTGGATGGCGTCCACGCCCATGTCCACGGCCAGCGAGAAGAAGTAGGTGTTGGACGAGAGCTGGATCGCGCGACGCATGTCCACGCCGCCCAGGTTGCCCTCGGGGCTGCCGAAGCGGCGCCCGCCGTAGTTGAAGTAGCCCGGGTCGTTGACCACGTCGCGCGGGCCGCGCACGCCCTGCTGCAGCGCCGCCAGGGCCATGAAGGGCTTGTAGGTCGAGCCAGGCGGGTAGGTGCCGCGCAGGGCGCGGTTCAGCAGCGGCTTGTCGATGGACTCGCTGAGTTCCTGCCAGCTGTCCAGGTCGATGCCCTCGACGAAGGCGTTCGGGTCGAAGGTCGGCTTGGACACCATCGCCAGCACCTCGCCGCTGCGCGGATCGATGGCCACCAGCGCGCCGCGGCGCTCGCCGAACAGGTCCTCGACGAGCTTTTGCAGCGCGATGTCGAGCGTCAGCATCACCGTGCGGCCCGAGGTCGCCCGGTGGTTGCTGAGTTCGCGGACGGCGCGGCCGCTGGCGGCGGTCTCCAGCACGTCCACGCCGGTCTGGCCGTGCAGCTGCTTTTCGTAGCTCTGCTCGATGCCCAGCTTGCCGATGTGGTCGGTGCCGCGGTAGTTGGCCTGCTCGTCCTCGTCCCAGTCCTCCATGGCGGACTTTTCGCGCTGGTTGATGCGGCCGATGTAGCCCAGCACATGGCTGCCGGTCTCGCCCAGGGGGTAGCGCCGGAACAGGCGCGCGTTGATCTCCACGCCCGGGAAGCGGTAGTGCTGGGCGGCGAAGCGGGCCACCTCCTCGTCGGTGAGGCGGCTGCGGATCGGCAGCGATTCGAAGTTGCGCGCGTCCTCGCGCAGGCGCTTGAAGCGGCGGCGGTCGCGCGGCGTGATCTCCACCACGTCCGCCAGGCGGTCGATGGTCTGCTCGACATCGCCGGCCTTGGCGGGCGTGATCTCCAGCGTGTAGGCCGAGTAGTTGGAGGCCAGCACCACGCCGTTGCGGTCCAGGATCAGGCCGCGCTCGGGCACCACGGGCACGACGGCCGTGCGGTTGCCTTCGGCCTGGGCGGCCAGGTCGTCGTGGCGCGTGACCTGCAGGTGCACGAGGCGCGCGGCCAGCAGCCCGAAGGCGCACAGCACGGTGGCGCCGGCCACCAGCACGCGCGTCTTGAAGCGCGCCAGGTGGTAGGCCACGTCGGGGATTTCCGGGGTCGGCGCGTGCCGGGGCCGGTGCCGCAGTCGGCTGGCGGCGGGCGGTCTGCCCTTGGGGAACTTCATGGGAGTTGGCGCGGTTCGGAGAGGATGGCGCAGCACGCCGAAGCGCGTGGCAGGCCAGATTATGCAAAGCGGCCAAGGCCCGGGCCGGCCGCCGGATTCGGCAGCCGCGCGGGCCACTGCTGGCCGCCGCCGCCGCAATAGAGGAAAATCAAGGGCTTACGAGAGTCTGCCGCAACCCCGCTGAACCATTTCGCGGGTAGGCGACTCTGCCTGGTGGGCGTTGCCCCACGATCTTTCCCGCGCCACTGCATGGTTTCCTCTCCCCGCCAGCCTGTCCCCCCGCCCGATCCCACAGCGTCGCAGCGGGGCGGCGGGCGCCGCCGCACCCTGGCATGGGCCGCGGGCGCCGTGCTGGCCGTGGCGCTGTTGGCCAGCGCCGGGCTGGGCGTGGCCGCCTACCGGACCTATGCACAGCTGCCCGATGTGTCCGTGCTGGCCGACTACCAGCCCAAGCTGCCGCTGCGCGTGTACACGCGCGATGGCGTGCTGCTGGGCGAGTTCGGCGAGGAGCGGCGCAGCCTCACCCCGATCGCCCAGATCCCGCAGGCCATGAAGGACGCGGTGCTGGCCATCGAGGACCAGCGCTTCTACACGCACGACGGCGTGGACTACCTGGGCATGCTGCGCGCGGCTTTCGCCAACCTGGGCCATTCGCGCAGCCAGGGCGCCTCGACGATCACCATGCAGGTGGCGCGCAACATGTTCCTGTCGTCGGAGAAGACCTATGCGCGCAAGCTGCGCGAGGTGCTGCTGACCTTCAAGCTCGAGCGCGCGCTCTCCAAGGACCAGATCCTGGAGATCTACATGAACCAGATCTTCCTGGGCCACCGGGCCTACGGCTTCGCGGCCGCGTCGGAGGTCTACTTCGGCCGGCCGCTCAAGGACATCACCATCGCCCAGGCGGCCATGCTGGCCGGCCTGCCCAAGGCGCCATCGGCCAACAACCCCATCAGCAACCCGCGCCGCGCGCGCGTGCGCCAGCAGTACATCATCGACCGCATGCTGGAGAACGGCTTCATCACCGCCGCCCAGGCGCAGGCGGCCAAGGCCGAGCCGCTGGCCGTGCGCAGCGCGGGCGACACGGTGGCCGTGCACGGGGAGTACGTGGCCGAAAGCGTGCGCCAGCAGATGCTCGCGCAGTATGGCGACGCCACCTACACGCGCGGCCTGAACGTCTACACCACGCTCGATGCGGCCGACCAGGCGGCGGCCTACGGCGCGCTGCGGCGCGGCATCATGGCCTACGAGCGGCGCCAGGCCTACCGCGGCCCCGAGACCGTGATCGCCTTGCCGACCGCCGGCGAGGCGCAGGACGAGGCCATTGAGGAGGCGCTGGACGCCTACCCCGACAACGGCGAGCTGGTCTCGGCCGTGGTGCTGGAGGCCGACAGCCGGCGCGTGAAGGCCGTGCGCGGCGATGGCGAGCGGCTGGAGATCACGGGCGAGGGCCTGGTGCCGGCGCAGTCCGGGCTGGCCGCCAACGCGGCGGCCGCGGTGAAGATCCGTCCCGGTGCCGTGATCCGCGTCATGCGCACGGACAAGGGCAGCTGGGAGATCACGCAGCTGCCCGAGGTCGAGGGCGCCTTCGTCGCCATGGACCCGCGCGACGGCGCGGTGCGCGCGCTGGTGGGTGGCTTCGATTTCGGCAAGAACCAGTTCAACCACGTCACGCAGGCCTGGCGCCAGCCGGGCTCGACCTTCAAGCCCTTCGTCTATTCGGCCGCGCTCGAGAAGGGCCTGATGCCGGCGACCATCGTGGACGACGGGCCGCTGTACTTCGATGCCAGCGTCACGGGCAGCAAGGCGTGGGAGCCGAAGAACGACAACGGTGCCTTCGACGGCCCGATGCGCCTGGACACGGCGCTGGCCAAGTCCAAGAACGTGGTGGCCATCCGCGTGCTGCAGACCGTGGGCGTGCCGGCCGCGCAGCAATGGGTGGCGCGCTTCGGCTTCGACGCCGAGCGCCAGCCGCCGTCGCTGACCATGGCGCTGGGGGCGGGGTCGGTCACGCCGCTGCAGATGGCGTCGGCCTATTCGGTGTTCGCCAACGGGGGCTACCGCGTCCCGCCGCGGCTCATCGACAAGGTGACCGACCAGCGCGGCCAGGTGCTGCAGCAGGAGCCGCCGCCGGTGCTGGACGAGGCCGCACGCGCCGTGCCTGCGCGCAACGCCTTCCTGATGACGCAGCTGCTGGGCGAGGTGGCCACACGCGGCACGGCGGCGCGCACGCGCGCCACGCTGCAGCGGCCCGACCTGTACGGCAAGACCGGCACCACCAACGATGCGGTCGACGCCTGGTTCGCCGGCTACCAGCCCACGCTGACGGCCATCGCCTGGATCGGCTACGACCAGCCGCAGAACCTGGGCGCCCACGCCAGCGGCGGCGCGCTCGCCATGCCGGTGTGGATCGATTTCATGCGCCACGCGCTCAAGGGCGTGCCGGTGGCGCAGGCGGCCGCGCCCGAAGGCGTGGTGCGCAACGAAGGCGACTGGTCGTACACGGAGTACGCGGCCCCGGCCGGGGCGGGCACGGCGGGTGCCGAAGCGGTGCCGACGGGCCAGCCCGTGTCGGGTGCGGCCGGCGAGGCGGCGCAGGAACGCACCGAGGAGCGCCGCAGCATCCTCGACCTGTTCAAGCGTTGACGGACGGCCCGCCGGGCCGCGCGCAGGCTCAGCTGGGGCGCGCCGGGCCGCGGTGCAGGTGCGGCCACAGCCGCGCCACCACCTCGCGCTCGGCCGCATAGGCGTAGCAGCTGTCCACCTTGGCCTGCCGCTGGCCCTCGTTGCCGGGCAGGTTGATCTGCGCCAGGCGCGCGGGCGCCAGGCCCTGGAAGGCCGTGGTCGCCATCGGCCCCAGGAGTTCCACGATGTGCGTGCACGAGGCCGCGCCGCCCAGCAGTTCGCGCACTTGGCGGTTCCAGCCCTTGCGCATGGACAGGCCCTTGAGCGGCGCCAGCGTGGCCGTGGCGCCGGGGCAGATGCTGAAGGGCGTGGCGTCCATGGAGGCGAAGGCGTCGTGCACCAGCAGCTCGTCGTCCACGACCAGGTGCACGGCGATGTCGTGGATCGGCGTGCCGGGCGGCGTGTCGGCCTCGGCCAGCTGGCGCCGGAACGGCTGGCGCTTGGTGTCGACGAGCCGGCCGACGACCTCGTACAGGCCGTTGCCCTGGCGGTAGAAGCGCAGGTCGATCTGGCGGTGGTGCAGTTCTTCGCGTTCCATGGCCGACGATTGTGCGCCGGGGCAGGGGGGCGCGCGTCACCTGGGTGTCTTGCCGCGTGGCCGGTGCTTGCTATACACGCCTGCACCCAACAGACCACAGACCACCAGGAGGCAGACATGTACCGACCCTTCGATCTCAGCGGGCGCAACGCGCTCATCACCGGCGGCAACGGCGGCATCGGCCTGGGCATGGCGCGCGCGCTGCTGGCGTCCGGCGCGTCGGTGTCGATCTGGGGCTCCAACCCCGACAAGACCGCCGGCGCGCGCGACGCGCTGGCGCGCGAGTGCGGCGACGCGGCCCGCGTGCACAGCGCCGTGTGCGACGTGGGCGACGAGGCGGCCGTCGAGCAGGCCTTCGCGGCCACCGTGGCGGCGCTCGGCCCCATCCACGCCTGCTTCGCCAACGCCGGCGTGTCGAGCAAGGGCACGGTGTTGACCGAGATGTCGCTGGAGGAGTTCCGGCGCGTCCAGCGCATCAACGTCGAGGGCGTGTTCCTCACCTTCCGCGCGGCGGCCCGCCACATGGCCGCGCACGGCGAAGGCGGCTCCCTGGTGGCCACGGCCAGCACGGCGGCCGTGGAGGGTGCGGCGCGCAACAGCCACTACGGCGCGTCCAAGGGCGCCGTCACGGCCATGGTGCGTGCGCTGGCCGTGGAGCTGGCGCGCCACCGCATCCGCGTCAATTCCATCCTGCCGGGCTGGATCGAGACCGAGATGACGCAGCGCTCGTTCGCCAACGAGAAGTTCGCAGGCAACGTCATGCCGCGCGTGCCGGCGCGCCGCTGGGGCTCCATCGACGATTTCGGCGGCATCGCCGTCTACCTGGCCAGCGATGCCGCGGCCTACACCACGGGCGAGCAATTCGTGATCGACGGCGGCTACACCAAGTTCTGAACCGGCCCTCCGCCGGCTTTGCGCTGGCCCTGGAGCCGGCAGCCGCGGGCGCTGCCGGCCTACAGCGGTGGCGCGGTTCCTTTCCATACTGGCAGCAACCGCGAAGGAACTGCCATGCCACAGACTCCGCTGCGCCACCTGGCGCTGTCCGTCGACGAACCCGAACCGGGCCTGTACCACTGGATGCTGCTGGAGAGCGAGGACGCCATGAAGACATGGTTCGTCGTCGAAGCCTCCGACGACGCCTACGACACCTTCAGCGAAGCCTGGGAAGACGGCGCCGCCACGCTGCGCGGCATGGGCGACGGCCAGTACGGCCCGCGTGCCGAGGCCGCCGAGGACGAGAGCGCCGACCCGGTGCTGGAGAGCGGGCCGGGCGTGGACGAATGAACTTCAGGTGCCGCGCAACAGGCGTGCCGGCGACAGCCGCAGCTGCGCCAGCAGCCACTGCGCGCCCAGGGCCAGGCTCAGCCCGCTGACGCCGACCGCGGCCACCGCGCCGGTCCAGTACAGGCCGCTGGCGTCCAGGTCGAGCCGCCAATGCAGCAGCGCCAGCGCCAGGCCGGTGCCCGCGGCGGTGGCGAAGGCGCTGGTCACGCCGGCCAGCAGCGCGTATTCCCAGCGCAGCGCGCGGCGCAGGCTGGCCAGCCGCGCGCCCAGCACGTGCAGCACGCTGGACTCGTACACCTGCCGCGCGCGGCTGGCCGCCACAACACTGGTCAGCACCAGCAGGCTGGCCGCCAGGCAGATGCCCGCGATGACGGCCAGCGCCGCGCTGGCACGGCCCAGCAGCAAGCGGCTTTCGGACAGCAGGGCGTCGGTGCGCACGCTCACGATGTTGGGCGCGGCGGCCGCCAGGCGGTCCTGCGCCGCGATGGCCTGCTGCGGGTCCAGCCAGGCGGCGCCCACGTGGCGCGTGATGAAGGGGTCGAGCACGCCGTCGCTGAAGATGCCTTCCAGCCACAAGCGCGCCTGCAGCCGGCGCTGGCTGTAGATGGCGGCAAGCAGGGCCTCGACCGGCTGGCCCTGGATGTCGAAGCGCAGGCGGTCGCCGACGGCCAGGCCCAGCTGGTCGGCCTCGCGGTCTTCCATGGCCACGAGCGGCGGGCCCCGGTAGTCGGGCGCCCACAGCGCGCCGCGCTCGACCACCACGTCGTCCAGGTTGCCGGCGCGTGTGGAGAGCTTGTGCTCGTTGCGCGCCTCGCGCATGCGGTGGGCGTCGCCGCTGTCGCGCAGCGCGTCGCCGTTGACGGCGGCCAGCCGGCCCAGCACCAGCGGCGCGGTCTGCAGGCGCTGCACGGGGCCCAGTTGCGCGCGCAGCAGCGGCAGCTGCTCGGTCTGCACGTCGTGCAGCACCAGGCCCGGGGCTTCGCGCGGCACGGTGTCGGCGATGGTGCGCAGCAGCGTGGCCACCACCAGCGTGCAGGCCACCAGCAGCGTCAGCGCCGTGCCCAGCGAGAGCAGGGCGGGGCGCAGGGCCGAGCCCGGTCGCTGCAGGCCGGCCAGCGCCAGGCGCAGCGCAAACCCCGGCTGCCAGCGCGAGGCCAGCAGCCGGCGCGCCAGCGCACGCAGCACGCGCTGCACGCCTTCGAGCAGCACCAGCAGCACGCCGACCACGGCCAGGAAGGCCCAGCCGATGCGCGCATCGGGCAGGCTGCCGACCAGCAGCGCGGCGATGCCCAGCCCGCAGCCGGCGCTGGCGGCCCAGGCCCACGCGGGCGTGCGCAGCACGGCGGCGTCCAGCCCGCGGAAGAGTGCGGCCGGCGTGACCGTCAGCGCGCGGCCCAGTGCCGGCAATGCGAAGGCCAGCGCGGTCAGCACGCCGAAGCCCATGGCCAGCGCGGCCGGGCCGGCCATGGCCGCGAGCTGCGGGCCGAGCTGCTGCGCCAGCGGCAGGCTGCGCGCCGCCAATGCCGCGCCGGCCAGCGCCAGCGCGCCGCCCGCCAGCACACCGACCGCGCTGGCGGCCACCGCGAGCATCAGCACCTGCAGCAGCACCAGCGCGGCCAGCCGCGCGTCGCGCAGCCCCAGCGCGCGCAGTGTCGCCAGCGTGGCGAGCTTGCCCTGCAGGTAGGCCTGTACGCTGTTGAACACGCCCAGGCCGCCGATGAACAGCGCCGACAGGCCGATCAGCATGAGGGCCGAGCCGACCTGCTCCAGCACCTGCGCCACGCGCGCGCTGCGCTGCTGGAAGCTGCGCACCTCCGCGTTGGACTGCGGGAAGGCGGCGACGAAGTTGTCGCGCCAGGCCGATGGCGGCGTGGCGGTGCGCACGCGGTAGTGGTACTGCACGCGGCTGAGCGGCTGCACCAGGCCGGTGGCCTGCAGCGCGCCGTCGGCCAGCAGCACGGGCGCGCCGTTCCAGTCGGCGCGCAGGCTGCGGTCGGGCTGGCGCGCGATCACGGCGCGCACCTGCAGCGTCAGGTCGCCCAGCTGCACCTGGCTGCCGGGCGCCAGGCCCAGGCGCCCGGCCAGCACGCCATCGACGGCCAGGCCCCAGAGTCCGTCGCGCTGCGCCAGTGCGTCTGCCAGCGGCTGCGCCGGCGCCAGCGTGACCGTGCCGTACAGCGGGTAGCGTGCGTCGGCGCTCTGCAACGCCACCAGCTGGGCGCGGCCATCCGGCGTCCGCAGCATGCTGCGCAGCTCGATGGCGCGCGAAACCTCGCCGCGCGCCTGCACCCAGTCGATTTCGGCCTGGGGCAGCGGGTCGGACTGGCGCACCTCCAGGTCGCCGCCGAACAGTGCGCGGGCATCTTCCTGCAGCGCGCCGGCCACCTGGCGGTACAGGCCGCCACTGGCGGCGACCAGGGCCACGCCCAGCGCCAGACAGGCGCAGAACACCCAGAGCGTGCGGCCGCTCGCGCGCAGGTCGCGCCAGGCCAGGCTAAGCAGCATGGGCGGCCTCGCTGCGTGCGGCGGGCTGCGCTTCCTGCAGCTGGCCCTCGTGCAGGCGCAGCACGCGCTGGCAGCGCGCAGCGAAGTCCATGTCGTGCGTGACCAGCACCAGCGTGGTGCCGGCTTCCTGGTTCAGTTCGAACAGCAGCTCGCGCACCAGCGCGCCGGTGTGGTCGTCCAGGTTGCCGGTGGGCTCGTCGGCCAGCAGCAGGCGCGGGCCGTGCACGAGCGCGCGCGCGATCGCCACGCGCTGTTGTTCGCCGCCCGACAGCTGGCCCGGGTAGTGGTGCTGGCGCGCCGCCAGGCCCACGCGGCGCAGGAAGTCGCGTGCCTTGGCCGCGGCATCGCGCCGGCCGGCCAGCTGCAGCGGCAGGGCCACGTTGTCCAGCGCGGTGAGGCTGGGCAAGAGGTGGAAGGACTGGAACACGATGCCGATGCGCTCGCGCCGCAGGTCGGCCAGCGCGTCGCGGTCCAGGCTGTCGAGCGGCTGGCCGTCCAGCAGCACGCGGCCGGCCTGCGGGCGTTCCAGTCCGGCCAGGAGCAGCAGCAGCGAGGTCTTGCCCGAGCCCGACGGCCCGGCGATGGCCACGCTCTGGCCTGCGGGGATGGTGAGGTTGACGTCGCGCAGCACGTCCACGCGCGTATCGCCCAGCGCGTAATGCAGGGCCAGGTGCTGGAGTTCGATCATGGCCGGGTGGGAGCCCGGCGGGTGCGGTTCGGTTCCGCCTGCGCGCCGGCTTTACGCGGCGGTTGCGTGCCGGCCGATCTCGGGCCAGCGGTGGTGCAGCCAGATCCAGGCTGCCAGGCCGATGCCCATCATCAGCAGCGAGGCCAGCGCCAGCAGCACCGTGGAATGCATGACCAGCGGCGCGATCACGCCGGCCACCAGGCCATTGGCCGTGGAGCCGACCACGGCCTGCAGCGAGGACGCCATGCCGCGGCGCGTGGGGTGCAGGTCCAGCACCAGCAGCGTGACCACCGGCACCATCAGCGCCCAGCCGAACGCGAAGATGGCGATGGGCGGCAGCGCCCACGCCGGGCGCGCCGTCCACAGCAGGTTGGCGGCCAGGTTCAGCACCGCCACCACGGTCATGATCACGAAGCCGTGGCGGATCTGCCGCTTGGGCGGGATGCGCCCGGCCAGCCGGCCGCTGGCCATGGCGCCGCCCATGATGCCGGCGATGGTCAGCAGGAAGAACCAGAAGAACTGCGTGGGTTCCAGCTGGAGCAGCGTGCCCAGGAATTCGGGTGCTGACAGCACGTACAGGAACATGCCGTTGAACGGCACGCCGCTGGCAAAGGCCAGCAGCACGAAGCGCGGGTCGGACAGCAGCTGGCGGTAGCCGCGCATGAGGTCCGGCACATGGAAGGGCTGGCGCTGCGCCGGCCGCAGTGTCTCGGGCAGGAGCCGCCAGTTGCTGATCCAGAGCAGCACGCCCACGGCGGTCAGGAACCAGAACACGCTGTGCCAGCCCAGGTGCACGAACAGCCAGCCGCCCACGATGGGCGCAATCGCCGGTGCCACGCCGAAGTAGATGGTCACCTGGCTCATGACCTTCTGCGCCTCGGCGGGCGGGTACACGTCGCGGATCACCGCGCGCGAGACGACGATGCCGGCGCCCGTGGACAGGCCCTGCAAGGCGCGGAAGAAGACCAGCTGGCCGATGTTCTGCGACAGCGCACAGCCGGCCGAGGCGATGGTGAACACCGCGATGCCCCACAGCACCACGGGCCGGCGGCCGAAGCTGTCCGACAGCGCGCCGTGGAACAGGTTCATGAACGCGAAGCCGAACAGGTAGGCCGACAGCGTCTGCTGCATCTCCACCGGCGTGGCGCCCAGCGAACGCGCGATGCCCGAGAAGGCCGGGATGTAGGTGTCGATCGCGAACGGCCCCAGCATGCCGAGCGTGGCCAGCAGCACGGCAAGGGCCCAGCGCGGGCCGCGCCACAGGGGCGTGGCCTCTGCGCTCATCGGATGGGCCGCCCGTTACAGGCCGGCCGCTGCACGCAGCGCCGCAGCCTTGTCGGTCTGCTCCCAGGTGAACTCGGGCTCTTCGCGGCCGAAGTGGCCGTAGGCGGCGGTCTTCTGGTAGATCGGGCGCAGCAGGTCGAGCATCTGGATGATGCCCTTGGGACGCAGGTCGAAGTGTTCGGCCACCAGCGCCGACAGCTTGTCGTCGGGGATCACGCCCGTGCCTTCGGTGTAGACCGTGATGTTCATCGGGCGTGCCACGCCGATGGCGTAGGCCACCTGGATCTGGCACTGGCGCGCCAGGCCCGCGGCCACGATGTTCTTGGCCACGTAGCGCGCGGCGTAGGCGGCCGAGCGGTCGACCTTGGACGGGTCCTTGCCCGAGAACGCGCCGCCACCGTGCGGGCAGGCGCCGCCGTAGGTGTCGACGATGATCTTGCGGCCGGTCAGGCCGCAATCGCCCTGCGGGCCGCCGATGACGAAGCGGCCGGTCGGGTTGATCAGGTACTTGGTGTCCTGCAGCCATTCCTTGGGCAGCACCGGCTTGATGATCTCCTCGATGATGGCCTCGGTGAAGCTGGCCTTCATCTTGGTCGGCGTCTCGCTCTGGTCGGGGTGGTGCTGGGTGGACAGCACCACGGTGTCGATCGAGTGCGGCTTGCCGTCCACGTAGCGCATCGTCACCTGGCTCTTGGCATCGGGCCGCAGGAAGGGCAGGCGGCCGTCCTTGCGCAGCTGGGCCTGGCGCTCCACGAGGCGGTGCGCGTAGTAGATCGGCGCGGGCATCAGCTCGGGCGTCTCGTCGCAGGCGTAGCCGAACATCAGGCCCTGGTCGCCGGCGCCGATGTTGAGGTGGTCGTCGCTGGCGTGGTCCACGCCCTGGGCGATGTCGTTGGACTGCTTGTCGTAGCAGACCATCACCGCGCAGCCCTTGTAGTCGATGCCGTAGTCGGTGTTGTCGTAACCGATGCGCTTGATGGTGTCGCGCGCGACCTGGATGTAGTCGACGTGCGCGTTGGTCGTGATCTCGCCGGCCAGCACCACGAGGCCGGTGTTGGTCAGCGTCTCGGCGGCCACGCGCGAACGCGGGTCCTGCGCGAAGATCGCGTCCAGGATGGCGTCGGAGATCTGGTCGGCCACCTTGTCGGGGTGGCCTTCGGACACGGATTCGGACGTGAAGAGGAAATCGTTCGCCATTTGAATAAACTCCTTCGCTTTGGAATAAAAGGCCGTTGCGTCGCGCGTTGCCTCTTGCGGGGGAGCTCGTGGCGAACGCTTTAGCAGATGTGTTTAACGTCGCCCTGCAAGTAGTTCAATAACTCAGCGACGGCGGCGATTCTAGCGTTCCCCATACCCCGATGTGCCCTGATGCCATATAGCCGCCGCCTCGGCCTGCCGGCCTGATGACCCGGTTCGCGATTGCCTTGCTGCGCCTGCTCGCGCCCTTGCCCCTGCCCTGGGTGCGGGGCCTGGGCGCGCTGTTGGGCCGGCTGCTGTATGCGCTGGTGGGCAGCCGCCGGCGCATCGCGCTGACCAACCTGGCGCTGTGTTTCCCGCAGCTTGCGCAGCGTGAACGCGAGGCGCTGGCCCGGCGCCATTTCGTCGTGTTCGTGCAGGCCTGGCTGGACCGCGCATGGCTCTGGCACGGCCGCCCGGAGGTGGTGCGCGAGCGGCTGCGCATGACGGGCGCGCTCGACGAGTTGGCCGGCACCGCCCCCACGCTGCTGTTCGCGCCGCACTTCGTCGGCCTGGACGCAGGCGCGACAGCGCTGTCGCAGCAGGTCCCGCGGCAGTTCGCCACCATCTTCACGCCGCAGTCCAACCAGACCGTGGACATCTGGGTGGCGCGCGGGCGCCAGCGTTTCGGCAACGCCAAGCTCTACAACCGCATCGACGGCGTCAAGCCCGTGGTGGCGGCGCTGCGCGCCGGCGAGCCGGTCTACCTGCTGCCCGACATGGACTTCGGCGCGCGCGATTCGGTGTTCGTGCCGTTCTACGGCGTGCCGGCGGCCACCGTGCCTTCGCTGGCCCGCTTCGCGCGGCTGGGGCGCGCGCGCGTCGTGCCCGTGGTCACGCGGCTGACGCCCGAAGGCTACGAGGTGCGGGTGCTGCCGGGCTGGGATGGCTTCCCGGGGCCGGACGCGGTGGCCGACACGGCCTTGATGAACGCACGGCTGCAGGGCTACATCGACGCCATGCCCGAGCAGTACTTCTGGGTGCACAAGCGCTTCAAGACCCGCCCGCCCGGGGCGCCGCCGGTTTACTGAGCGGGGGCGGGCGCGGCCGCTTCGGGGTGGGCCCAGCGCCACAGCAGCTGGCTGGCCGCGTCGATGCCCTGGCGCTTGAGCGCCGAGAACAGCATCGCCTCGCCGCCGCCCGCGTTGAGCTTGGCGATCGCCAGCGCCTTGCTGGCCTCCATGCGCGTGAGCTTGTCGGCCTTGGTCAGCAGCAGCAGGAACTTCAGGCCCTGTTCCACGCGCGGGCGGACCACTTCGAGCAGCACCTCGTCGAGTTCGGTCAGGCCCAGGCGCGGGTCGCACAGCAGCACGATGCCCTGGAGGTTCTCGCGCGTGACGAGGTAGTTGGCCATCACCTGTTGCCAGCGCACCTTGTCGGCCTTGGGCACGGCCGCGTAGCCGTAGCCGGGCAGGTCGGCCAGCACGGCGTCGGTCACGCCCTGCTTGCCCAGCGCGAACAGGTTGATGTGCTGGGTGCGGCCGGGTTTCTTGGACGCGAAGGCCAGCTGCTTTTGCTGCGTGAGCGTGTTGATGCAGGTGGACTTGCCGGCATTGGAGCGGCCGACGAAGGCGATCTCGGGCACCTCCAGGGCGGGCAGGAACTGCAACTGCGGCGCCGTGGTCAGGAAGCGGGCGGTGTGCAGCCAGCCCGTGGCGACGGCAGCGGCAGAGGGGGCCGGTGCGGCGGCGGCGGAAGCGGGAGCTGTCATGGATGTGCAGGGATGGCGCGGGGGCGCATTGTAGAATCGCCCGGTTTTGCGTACATAAAACCACCCTCGATATGAAGTTGCTTGCCACCATGGTTCTGGCTGCAGTGTTCGCAGCGCCTTCGTTCTCAAGCCATGCCGCCGATCCGGCGCCGGCGGCGCCCAAGGCGGCCAAGCCCGACCTGGTGAAGGGCGAGCAAGGCTACTCGGCGGTGTGCGCAGCCTGCCACGGCGCCGATGGCAACTCGGCCATCGCGGCCAACCCCAAGCTGGCGCACCAGCATCCCGAATACCTGGTCAAGCAGCTGCACGAGTTCAAGGACGGCAAGCGCAACAACCCGATCATGAAGGGCTTTGCGTCGTCGCTCAGCGACGACGACATGCGCAACATCGCCTACTGGCTCACGTCGCAGAAGCCCAAGCCTGGCTTCGCCAAGGACAAGGAACTCGTGCAGCTGGGCGAGCGCATCTTCCGTGGCGGCATCCCGGACCGCCAGGTCGCGGCCTGCGCAGGCTGCCACAGCCCCAACGGCGCCGGCATCCCGTCGCAGTACCCGCGCCTGTCGGGCCAGCACGCCGACTACACGACCACCCAGCTGACCGACTTCCGCGACGGCAAGCGCAAGAACAACATCCAGATGACGGGCGTGGCCGCCAAGATGAATGACCGCGAGATCCGCGCCGTGGCCGACTACATCGCCGGCCTGCGCTGAGCCTCGCACTGCACGCGTCCGCGACAGGGCGGAACCAAATGCCCGATTCCCACCCCAAGGAACGGGCGCCACGGCGGGCCGGCTGTTGCAGCGGCCCGTTTTGTTTTGACCGGGGCCTTGCACGATGACCACCACCACCCACGGCCTGCGCGTTCGCAGCGGCTCGCACGCCTGGCGGGCCGCGGTGGAGCTGCTGTCGTCGATGCGCTTTGCCATCGCGCTGCTGACCATCATCTGCGTCGCGTCCATCATCGGCACGGTGCTCAAGCAGCATGAGCCGGCCAACAACTACGTCAACCAGTTCGGGCCGTTCTGGGCCCTGCTGTTCGACAAGTTCAGCCTCAACGCGGTTTACAGCGCCTGGTGGTTCCTGCTGATCCTGGCGTTCCTGGTCACCAGCACCACCCTGTGCATCGCGCGCAGCACGCCCAGGATCCTGGCGGACCTGAAGGTCTACAAGGAGAACGTCCGCGTCCAGAGCCTGAACGCCTTCCACCACAAGGCCAGCGCGGCGGTCGCCGGCACGCCGGAGGCCGCGGCCGCACGCGTGGGGCAGGCGCTCGCGCGGGCCGGCTGGAAGGTCAAGCTGCAGCGGCGCGAGACGCCCGCGGGCGAGGGCTGGATGGTGGCGGCCAAGGCCGGCGCGGCCAACAAGTTCGGCTACATCGCCGCGCACAGCGCCATCGTGCTGGTCTGCATCGGCGGCCTGCTCGACGGCGACCTGGTCGTGCGCGCGCAGACCTGGTTCAACGGCAAGACCGTCTACAAGGGCGGCGGCATGATCGCCGACGTGGCGCCCGAGCACCGGCTGTCCATGCGCAACCCCACCTTCCGCGGCAACCTCATGGTGGCCGAGGGCACGCAGTCCAGCACGGCCATCCTGGCCCAGTCCGACGGCGTGCTGCTGCAGGACCTGCCGTTCGCCGTGGAGCTCAAGAAGTTCATCGTCGAGTACTACTCGACCGGCATGCCCAAGCTGTTCGCCAGCGAGATCGTGATCCACGACCGCGAGACCGGCGCGCAGACGCCCGCGCGCGTGGAGGTCAACCACCCGGCCAGCTACAAGGGCGTGGAGATCTACCAGTCCAGCTTCGACGACGGCGGCTCCAGCGTGCAGCTCCGGGCCGTGCCCATGGTGCCGGGCGGCAAGCCTTTCGAGGTCGAGGGCGTGATCGGCGGCAGCACCGACCTGACGCGGGGTGGCGAAGGTGGCGAGAAGATGACGCTGGAGTACCAGGCGCTGCGCGTGATCAACGTGGAGAACCTGACGGGCCAGGCCGGCAATGCGGTGGATGTGCGCAAGGTCGACCTGCGCGGCGCCATCGATGCGCGCCTGGGTGCGGGCAACAAGACCGTGACGCACCGCGAGCTGCGCAACGTGGGCCCCAGCATCACCTACCGGCTGCGCGACGCGGCAGGCCAGGCGCGCGAGTACCACAACTACATGCTGCCCGTGGACACCGGCGACGGCGTGGCCGCCTTCCTGCTCGGCGTGCGCGAGACGCCGGCAGAGTCCTTCCGCTATCTGCGCGTGCCGGCCGACGAGAACGCCAGCATGGACACCTTCCTGCGCCTGCGCGCCGACCTCATGGACCCGGCCCTGCGCAGCGCTGCCGTGCGGCGCTACGCGGCGCGCGCGGTCGATTCCCAGCGGCCCGAGCTGGCCGAGCAGCTGGCCGCTTCCGCCGCCAAGGCACTGGCCTTGTTCGCGGGCGAGGGCGCCGCTGCCTCGGCGACGCCACGCGGCGGCCTGCAGGCGATCGCCGATTTCATGGAGACCAACGTGCCCGAGGCCGAGCGCGGCCGGGCCGGCGAGGTGCTGGTGCGCATCCTGAACGGCGTGCTGTTCGAGCTCGTGCAGATGGGCCAGGAACGCGTCGGCGCCAAGCCGCTGGACAACAGCGAGAAGACCCAGGGCTTCATGACGCAGGCCGTGCTCTCGCTGAGCGATGCATCGCTGTACCCCGCACCCATGGTCTTCGAGCTCGTCAACTTCAACCAGGTGCAGGCCAGCGTGTTCCAGGTGGCGCGCGCGCCCGGGCGCAACATCGTGTACCTGGGCTGCCTGTTCCTGATCCTGGGCATCTTCGCGATGCTGTATGTTCGCGAGCGCCGCCTGTGGGTCTGGATGGCGCCGCGGGGCGATGCGACCGAAGCCACCATGGCGCTGTCGTCCAACCGCAAGACCCTGGACGTGGACCGCGAATTCGACCTGCTCAAGAGCAGGCTCATTGGCGCCGAGACCGGCGCAAAGGAGTGAGACGATGACCACCTTGACGCGCAACAGCGACACGCTGGTGCTCCACGAAGGCTTCCTGGCCCGCCGCAACTGGTTCGACTGGCTGTTCGCCGTGCTGGTCGTGGCCGGCGGCGTGTTCGCGTTCTCGCGCTACCACGCCGCGATGGACATCTACGAGAAGTGGATCCTGGCCGGCACCGTGCCCAGCCTCATCTGGCTGGGCTGGTTCTGGCGGCCGCTGCGCATGCTGATGCTCGTGGTGGCGGGGCTGGCCTTGCTGGCCATCGCCTCTTACCAGGTCGATGGGCAGGCCGACCTGGCGCGCGCCGACCAGGTGTTCTGGCTCAAGTACTTCCTGTCCAGCCAGTCCGCCATCCTGTGGATGAGCATGCTGTTCTTCATCAGCACGGTCTTCTACTGGGGCGGCATGGTGGCGCGCAACCCGTCCGCGGCGCTGGAGTTGCTGGGCTCGCGCATCGCCTGGGCGGCCGTCACGATGGCGCTGGTGGGCACCATGGTGCGCTGGTACGAGAGCCACCAGATCGGCCCGGACATCGGCCACATCCCGGTCAGCAACCTGTACGAGGTGTTCGTGCTGTTCTGCTGGCTGACGGCGGCCTTCTACCTGTACTTCGAGGACCAGTACCGCACGCGCGCGCTGGGCGCCTTCGTGATGCTGGTGATCAGCGCGGCGGTGGGCTTTTTGCTCTGGTACACGGTGGTGCGCGAGGCGCACGAGATCCAGCCGCTGGTGCCGGCCCTCAAGAGCTGGTGGATGAAGCTGCACGTGCCGGCCAACTTCGTCGGCTACGGCACGTTTGCGCTGGCGGCCATGGTGGCCTTCGCCTACCTCATCAAGCAGCAGGCCGGCGAGACTCGCTGGTGGCGCCTCGCGCCGCTGTGGCTGCTCGGCGTGGTGCTGTGCTTCGAGCCCATCGTCTTCCGCCAGGGCGGCGTGGACGGGGGCAGCAGCTACTGGGCCATCTATTTCGGCGTGTCGGCGCTGATCGTCGCGGCGATCCTGTTCGGCCGGCGCCGCATCGCCGGGCGCCTGCCCAGCATGGAGGTGCTGGACGACGTGATGTACAAGGCCATCGCCGTCGGCTTCGCGTTCTTCACGATCGCCACCGTGCTGGGCGCGCTGTGGGCCGCCGAGGCCTGGGGCGGCTACTGGAGCTGGGACCCCAAGGAGACCTGGGCGCTGATCGTCTGGCTCAACTACGCGGCCTGGCTGCACATGCGCCTGATGAAGGGCCTGCGCGGTACCGTGGCGGCCTGGTGGGCGCTGGTGGGCCTGGCGATCACGACCTTCGCCTTCCTGGGCGTCAACATGTTCCTGTCGGGCCTGCACAGCTACGGAACGCTGTGACGCTGTTTCGTCTCTGATGGCATCCAGCGCGGCGTTTTCTGCGTATGACTTCTCCGAAAGGATGCACGATGCTGATCAAGACCCATGCCGACGGATTTCTTCACCCGCATGCCAGCGAGACCACGCCGCACAGCGCCTACCGGAGCCGGCGCGAACTGATGCGCTGGATGGCCGGTGGCGCCGCCGGGGTGGCACTGGCGGGGTGGGCCCAACGTGACGCGCTGGCGCAGGCGGCGCGCCCTGGCAAGCTGGCGGCGCTGCCGGGCGCCAAGTCCGCGGTGGCCGGCGCCGTCACCATGGAGAAGCTGACCTCGTACGAGGACGCCAGCACCTACAACAACTACTACGAGTTCGGCACCGACAAGGCCGACCCGGCGCGCAACGCGCACACGCTCAAGACCGATCCCTGGAGCGTCGAGATCGAAGGCCTGGTCAAGAAGCCCGGCAAGTACGCGCTCGAGGACCTGCTCAAGCTCTCGGCGCAGGAAGAGCGCATCTACCGCATGCGCTGCGTGGAAGGCTGGTCCATGGTCATCCCGTGGGTCGGCTACTCGCTGTCGGCCCTGATCCAGAAGGTGGAGCCGCAGCCCGGCGCCAAGTACGTGGAGTTCCTGACGCTGGCCGATCCCAAGACCATGCCCTTCGTCGGCTCGCGCGTGCTGAGCTGGCCCTATGCCGAAGGGCTGCGCATGGACGAGGCCATGCACCCGCTGACGCTGCTCTCCTTCGGCATGTACGGCGAGGTGCTGCCCAAGCAGAATGGCGCGCCCGTGCGCCTGGTCGTGCCCTGGAAGTACGGCTTCAAGAACGCCAAGAGCATCGTCAAGATCCGCTTCGTCGACAAGGAGCCGGCCACGGCCTGGAACAAGGCGGCCGCCAACGAGTACGGCTTCTATTCCAACGTGAACCCCAACGTCGACCACCCGCGCTGGAGCCAGGCCACCGAGCGCCGCATCGGCGAGGACGGCCTGTTCGCCAAGAAGCGCAAGACGCTGATGTTCAACGGCTACGAGGCCCAGGTCGGCCAGCTCTACGCCGGCATGGACCTCAAGAAGAATTACTGACGTTTCGATGCCCCCACGCGCATCGCTCCGCGTATCGCTGGCCCCCGAGGGGGCACGTCAGCGGCTTCGGATCGGCCGGGCGCCGCTGACATGAAGGCGCTGCTGCATCCTGCGGCCAAGCCGCTGGTGTTCGCGCTGTGCCTGCTGCCGTTGGCCTGGCTGACCTGGGGTGCCTTCGCCAACACGCTGGGCGCCAACCCGGCCGAGCACCTGATCCGCGCCACCGGCGACTGGACGCTGCGATTCCTGTGCGTCGTGCTGGCGGTCACGCCCTTGCGCCAGCTCGCGGGATGGCCGGCCCTGGCACGCTTTCGGCGCATGCTGGGCCTGTTCTGCTGGTTCTATGGCGCCATGCACCTGCTTTGCTACGCCTGGTTCGACATGGGCTTCGACGTGCCCGACATCGCCGCCGACATCGCCAAGCGGCCCTTCATCCTGGTCGGCTTTTTGGGCCTGGTGCTGCTGACGTTGTTGGCGGCCACCTCGTTCAACCGCGCGATCAAGGCGCTGGGCGGCAAGCGCTGGCAGGCGCTGCACAAGCTGGTGTACGCGGTGGCCGGCCTCGCCATCCTTCATTTCTTCTGGATGCGCTCGGGCAAGAACGACTTTGCCGAGGTGGCGGTCTATGCCGCCATCCTCGGCGTGCTGCTGGGCTGGCGGCTGTGGCGCCGTTTCAGCCCGGCAGCAGCGACTCGCCGCGCATCTGCGCCTGCGCGTCCTCGCGTGCGCGGATGAGGTGCGCTGCCGTGCCATCCACCAGCACCTCGGCCGCACGGCCGCGCGTGTTGTAGTTGCTGGACATGCTCATGCAGTAGGCGCCGGCCGAAAGCACGGCCAGCTGGTCGCCCGCCTGCACGGCCAGCGCGCGGTCGCGGCCCAGCCAGTCGCCGCTTTCGCAGACCGGGCCGACCACGTCGTAGACCACCGCTGCGTCCGCACGCGCGGCCAGCGGCACGATCTGGTGGAAGGCCTGGTACATGGCCGGGCGTGGCAGGTCGTTCATGGCCGCATCGACGATGCAGAAGTTCTTCTGTTCGCCGGGCTTGAGGTACAGCACCTCGGTCAGGCACAGGCCGGCGTTGCCGACCAGCGAGCGGCCGGGCTCGATCATGAGCAGCCGGTCGCCGTAGCCGCGTGCGTCGAGCTTGGCCAGCAACTGCTGCCACAGCCCGTCGGCGGCCGGCGGTGCATCGTCGCCGGGCGCACCGTAGGCGATTCCCAGGCCGCCGCCGAAGTCGATGTGTTCGATGCGGATGCCGGCCGCCTCGACCGCGGCCACCAGGTCCAGCACGCGGTCCATCGCGTCCAGGTAGGGCGATGCGTCGGTGATCTGCGAGCCGATGTGGCAGTCGATGCCGACCACCTGCAGGCCCGCCAGGCTGGCCGCATGGCGGTACAGCGCGAGGGCCTCGTCGTGCGCCACGCCGAACTTGTTGCCCTTCAGGCCGGTGGAGATGTAGGGATGGGTCTTGGCGTCCACGTCGGGGTTGACGCGGATGCTCACGCGGGCGCGGCTGCCGTGCTGGCGCGCCACGGCGTCCAGCACGTCCAGTTCGGCCGCGCTCTCCACGTTGAAGCAGGCGATGCCATGGTCCAGCGCCTGGCGCATCTCGGCGCGGGTCTTGCCCACGCCTGAGAAGATCACCTTGGCCGGATCGCCGCCGGCCGCGAGCACCCGCTCGAGTTCGCCGCCCGAGACGATGTCGAAGCCGCAGCCCGCGCGTGCGAACAGCTGCAGCACCGCCAGCGTGGAGTTGGCCTTCATCGCATAGCAGACCTGCGCGCGCCGGCCCGCGAAGCCGCGCTGGTAGGCGGCCAGCGCATCGAGCATCGATGCCTTGGAGTAGACGAACAGCGGCGTGCCGTGCTTGGCCGCGAGGTCGGCCAGGCGCACGCCTTCGACATGCAGCGCACCATCGCGCTGGTGGACGTGGGGATGGCCGGGCAGGGGCGTGTGGGTCATGGTGCGGGCAGCGAAAAGAATGGGATGTTATGCAAGCGCACAGCGGTGCGCCATGCGCAAATCCAGGCCTGCAGCTGCAACGGCCTTGATTTCGATGGCGCAGGCCGCGCCGGGCTTTCAGTTGCTGGGCAGCGGCAAGGGCTGGGTGGCGGGCGCGAGCGGGGGCAGCGGCTCGGCTTCGGGCGCGGGCGTGGCCGAGGCCGCCATCGACGGGCGCAGCGCCTGGCCCAGCGAAGCCCGGTCACGGGCGGCCGCATCCTTGGCGTAGTACAGATTGCCCTTCTGGCCGCATGCTGCAGCCAGCAGCGCCAGCAAGGCCGCACCTAGAATCTTTGGCATAGAGGACATCCCAAAATTATGACCGACCCCGAATTCATGGACCGTGCCGAGCTGCTTCTCGCGGCCGTGGAAGCCAGCTGCGACCGCATCAACGACGAGAGCGACGCCGACCTGGACAACCAGCGCGTGGGCGGCATGGTCACGCTGGCGTTTCCCAACGGCAGCCAGATCGTCGTGAACCTGCAAAAGCCCCTGCACGAGGTCTGGCTGGCGGCGCAGTCGGGTGGCTACCACTACCGCTTCGCCGACGGGCAGTGGCGCGACACCAAGGGCGGCGCCGAGTTCTTCGCCCAGTTGTCCAGCGACGCGAGCGCCCAGGCGGGCCAGGCGCTCGTCTTCTCCTGATCAGTTGCGGAACAGGTCGAGGATGCGGTTGCGCTCCTCGGCCGGCGGCGGGGCCACCACTGCGCCACCGCCGTTGCCGCTGCTGTTCGGCAGCGGCGCATCCAGGCCCAGGCTGTTGACGCCGGCGTTGTGTGCGTACTCGTCGTAGAACCACTCGCCGCCGCTGTTGACCACACCGGGCGGCGCCGTCAGCGTGGCGACCGGCACGCCCTTGAGGGCCGTTTCCATGAAGTTGATCCACACCGGCAGCGACAGCCCGCCGCCCGTCTCGCGTGAACCGAGGTTGCGCGGCTGGTCGTAGCCGATCCAGGTGACGGCGGCCAGCGTCGGCTGGTAGCCGGCGAACCAGGCGTCGATGGCGTCGTTGGTGGTGCCGGTCTTGCCGTACACGTCCGGGCGCTTGAGCGTGGCCTGCGCGCGCGCGGCGGTGCCGCGCAGCGTCACCTCGTTGAGCAACTGGCTCATCATGAAGGCGTTGCGCGCCGGGATGGTGCGCATGGACTCGTCCAGCGCCGGCGGCAGGGTCTCCACCAGGGTGCGGCCCTTGTGGTCGGTCACCTTGGCCACGAGCCAGGGGTTCACGCGGTAGCCGCCATTGGCGAACACCGAGTACGCGGCCACCATCTGCATGGGCGTGACCGAGCCGGCGCCCAGCGCCATGGTCAGGTAGGCCGGGTGGCGTTCGGCCTCGAAGCCGAAATGCGTGATCCATTCCTGCGCGTTCTGCGCGCCGACGGCCTGCAGCACGCGGATGGAGATCATGTTCTTGGACTTCGCCAGGCCCGTGCGCAGCGTCATGGGGCCTTCGAACTTGCCGTCGTAGTTCTTGGGCTCCCAGGGCTGGCCGCCCGTGAAGCCGGCGTCGAAGAACAGCGGCGCGTCGTTGACCACGGTGGCGGGCGTGAAGCCCTTCTCGAGGGCGGCCGAGTAGATGAAGGGCTTGAAGCTGGAGCCGGGCTGGCGCCAGGCCTGGGTGACGTGGTTGAACTTGTTCTTCTGGAAGTCGAAGCCGCCGACCAGCGCGCGCACCGCGCCACTGCGCGGGTCCATGGCCACGAAGGCGCCCTCGACCTCGGGCAGCTGCGTGATCTCCCAGGTGTTCTTGGGCGTCTTGACGGCGCGGATCACGGCGCCGCGGCGGATCTTGATGTTGGGCGGCGCGCTGGCGGCCAGGCCCGATTGCGCGGGCTTGAGGCCATCGCCCGTGATCTCGACCTCGTCGCCGTTGCCGCGCACGGCCAGGATGCGCTTGGGCGTCGCCTC
Organism: Pseudorhodoferax sp. Leaf274; assembly: GCF_001422445.1. Taxonomy (GTDB): domain Bacteria; phylum Pseudomonadota; class Gammaproteobacteria; order Burkholderiales; family Burkholderiaceae_C; genus Pseudorhodoferax. Next base: position 60,256 of record NZ_LMNA01000002.1, on the reverse strand, counting down.
CAGCACCACAGCGGACAGCACGTCGCCGTTGTCGGGGTGGCCCAGCAGCACGTCGTCGATGGCGTCTTCCAGCTCGTTGCCACCGGCCGGCAGCGTCACGAACTTCTCGGGGCCGCGGTAGATCTGGCGGCGCTCGAAATCCATGATGCCGCGCCGCAGCGCGTTGTACGCCGCGATCTGTTCGCTGGCATGGAGCGTGGTGTAGACGTTCAGGCCGCGCGTGTAGGTGGCGTCGCCGTATTGCGCGTACATGAGCTGGCGCACCGTCTCGGCGACGAATTCGCCGTGCACGCGCGCGCCCTCGTTGGCCGGGCGGATGCGCAGTTCCTCGGTCTTGGCCTGCTGGGCCTGGGCGGCGGTGATGAAGCCGTTCTCCAGCATGCGGTCGATGATGTAGAGCTGGCGCACGCGCGCGCGGTTGGGGTTGCTGATCGGGTTGTAGGCCGACGGTGCCTTGGGCAGGCCCGCCAGCATGGCGGCCTGGGCGACGGTGATGTCCTTGAGCGGGCGGCCGAAGTAGGTTTCCGATGCGGCGGCGAAGCCGTACGCCCGGTTGCCCAGGAAGATCTGGTTCATGTAGATCTCCAGGATCTTGTCCTTGGAGAGCAGGTGTTCCAGCTTGAAGGTCAGCAGGATCTCGTAGATCTTGCGCGTGTAGGTCTTCTCGGACGACAGGTAGACGTTGCGTGCCACCTGCATCGTGATGGTGGAGGCCCCCTGGCTCTTCAGGTTGCCCAGGTTGGCCAGTGCCGCGCGGACCACGCCCTTGTAGTCCACGCCGCCGTGCTCGTAGAAGCGCGCGTCCTCGATGGCCAGCACGGCGTCCTTCATGACCTTGGGGATCTCGGCGATCGGCATCAGGTTGCGGCGTTCCTCGCCGAACTCGCCCAGCAGCAGGTTGTCGGCCGAATACACGCGCAGCGGCAGCTTGGGGCGGTAGTCCGCCAGGTCGGAGATGTCCGGCAGGTTGGGGTAGGCGACCGCCAGGGCGATGGCCACCATCAGCGCCACGGCTGCCACGCCCGCTGCCGCGATGCCCAACAGCCAAGCCAGCACACGGCCGACCCAGCCCCACGGGCTGCGCGGGGTGGAAGGGGCGGCCTTGGGGGCGTCGCCAGGGGAAGACTTTGAAGGCATAGGGGCTCGCGAAATGGCGCCGGCCGGGGCCGGGCGCGGCCCGTCATTTTGCCTTGCCCCCTGCGGCTGCGCCGTTCCCGCAGCGCGCGTGCCACAGGCCGGCTGTTACAAATTCCGAGCGGGTCGGCGCGCCTGGGCGTCGGCTTTTGGCAACGCCCCACGCGATGCGGCGTACACAATCGGTTCCCGCCCCAAACTGTTGCTGATAGCATCTATAAAGCTTGTCAGCATTTGTAGCTATTTCCGAGCAATTCAGGGGCCTTGATTGATCTCTTTGGGGACGATGTTCAGCCGTAGACCGGCCCCGCTGCTGGGGATCGACATCAGCTCGTCCAGCATCAAGCTGGTGGAGCTGGACCATGACGCCGCAGGCCGCCTCGTGCTGTCGCGCTGTGCCATCGAGCCGCTGGAGAGCGGCTGGATCACGGACGGCAACATCGAGAAGTTCGACGAGGTGGCGCAGGCTCTGCGCCGGCTGGTCAAGCGCAGCGGCACGCGCACCAAGAACGTGGCGATGGCGCTGCCGCCCTCGGCCGTGATCACCAAGAAGATCGCGCTGCCCGGCGGGCTGACCGAGCAGGAGATGGAGTTCCAGGTCGAGTCCGAGGCCAACCAGTACATCCCCTTCTCGCTCGACGAGGTCAGCCTGGACTTCTGCGTGATCGGGCCCAGCGCGGGCGGCTCCGGCGACGTCGAGGTGCTGATCGCGGCTTCGCGCAAGGAAAAGGTGCAGGACCGCCAGGGCCTGGCCGAGGCCGCCGGCCTGACACCCATGGTGCTGGACATCGAATCCTTTGCTTCGCGGCTGGCCGTCGGCCGGCTGGTCGCGCAGCTGCCGGGCCAAGGCCTGGGGCAGATCGTGGCGCTGTTCGAGATCGGCGCGATGACCACCAGCATGCAGGTGCTGCGCGATGGCGACGTGCTCTACGACCGCGACCAGGCCTTCGGCGGCGCGCAACTGACCCAACTGATCGTGCGCCAGTACGGCTTCTCCGCCGAGGAGGCCGAGCAGAAGAAGCGCAGCGGCGAGTTGCCGCCGGATTACGCCACCGCGGTGCTCGCCCCGTTCGTGGAAAGCCTGTCGCAGGAGATCGCCCGGGCGCTGCAGTTCTTCTTCACGAGCACCCCGTACAACAAGGTCGACCACGTGATGCTGGCCGGCGGGTCGGCGCCGCTGGGCGGGCTGGCCGAGGCGGTGACGCTGCATTCTTCGTTCCCGTGCCACCTCGCCAACCCGTTCGACGGCATGGAGATGGGCAAGGACGTGCGCACCGCGCGCATGGGCCGCGAGGCGCCGGCCTACCTGACCTCCTGCGGGCTGGCGCTGCGGAGGTTCCCATGAGCGCCCGCACGGTCGTTCCGGTGCGCGCCCGCCACGCGGTGGGCGCCGGCCGAGGGGTGCACCGATGAATGCTGTGCGCATCAACCTGCTGCCGCACCGCGAGGCGGCGCGCAAGGCCCGGAAAGACGCCTTCCAGGTGATGCTGGGCGTGTCGGCCCTGATCGGCCTGGCGGTGGCCGGCGTGGTCTACCTGTGGTTCCAGGCGCGCATCGAGAACCAGCAGGGCCGCAACCAGTTCCTGCAGACGCAGATCCAGGCACTGGACGTGCAGATCAAGGAGATCGCCACGATCGAGCAAGAGATTGCGGCGCTCACGGCACGCCAGAAGGCGGTCGAAGACCTGCAGGCCGACCGCAACCTGCCCGTGCACCTGCTCAACGAGCTCGTCAAGCAGCTGCCCGACGGCGTCTACATCACCAGCCTGCGGCAGGACGACCAGGCCGTCACGCTGCAGGGCGTGGCCCAGTCGAACGAGCGCATCTCCGAGCTGCTGCGCAACCTGGCCGAGAACACGCCCTGGCTGTCCAAGCCGGACCTGGCCGAGATCGTTGCCGGCAACGTGGCCCTGGGGCCGCGCGACAGCCGGCGCGTGGCCAATTTCAACCTGCGTGTGCGCCTGGTCCGTGCCAGCGAGGTCGCGGCCGCCGCCAAGGCGGCTTCGGCACCGGCCGCTGCACGACCCTGAAGAAGCAGCGCCATGGCAACCCAATCCAAGAAGGCCCGCTCCGTCGATTTCGGCGCGCTGCAGGCCAGCGTCGCAGGGCAGTTCCGCAACCTGCACCCGTCCGACCCGTCGCAGTGGCCGGCGCTGCCGCGCGTGCTGCTGCTGACCTTCGTCGCGGTGGCCGTCATGGCGGTGGCCTGGTTCGCCTACCTGAGCAGCTTCGAGGACGACCTGGTGGCCGAGCAGGCCAAGGAAACGGAACTGCGCAAGTCTTATGAGACGCGGCTTGTCAAGGCCGTGAACCTGGACGCACTGAAGAAGCAGCGCGAGCAGATCCAGCAGTACGTGACGCAGCTGGAGCGCCAGCTGCCCAGCAAGGCCGAGATGGCGGCGCTGTTGTCCGACGTGAACCAGGCGGGCCTGGGCCGCAGCCTGCAGTTCGACCTGTTCCGCCCCGGCCAGGTGGTGGTGCGGCCCTACTACGCCGAACTGCCGATCGCGGTGCGGGTCACGGGCCGCTTCCACGACATCGGCGCGTTCGCGGCCGACGTGGCCAATCTCTCGCGCATCGTGACACTGAACAACATCAGCATCGTGCCCGCCCGCGACGGTGCGCTGACGATGGACGCCACGGCGCGCACCTTCCGCTACCTGGACGCCGACGAGATCGCCGCCCAGAAGCCCGCAGCCAAGGGAGCCGGCAAGTGAGCGGGCGGCATCCGGCCTGGGTGGGCCTCCTCTTGGCCGCCGTGGCGCTGCTGGGCGGCTGCGCGGGCGACGACCAGGGCGAGTTGCAGCAATGGATGGCAGAGCAGCGCGGCCAGGTGCGCCCCAAGGTGACGCCGCTGTCCGAACCCAAGCAGTTCGTGCCCCAGGCCTACACGCAGGAGACGTCCGTCGACCCCTTCAGCCAGCAGCGGCTGGCTTCGGTGCTGCGGCAGGACGCGGCGCCGAGCGCCGTCAACACCGGCCTGATCGGCCCCGAGCTGGCGCGCCGCAAGGAGCCGCTGGAGGCGTTCCCGCTGGATGCGATGAGCATGGTCGGCAGCCTGCGCCGCGGCGGCTCGCCGGTGGCGCTGGTCCGCGTCGACAACCTGATCTACCAGGTGCGGGTGGGCGAACACATGGGCCAGAACTACGGAAAAGTGACCAAGATCGACGAAGCGGAGGTAAGCCTGCGCGAAATCGTGCAGGACGGCGGCGGCGAGTGGATCGAGCGCGCGGCGAGTCTGCAGCTGCAGGAGAAAGTCAAATGAACAAGCACAACCACCGGTCCGGCATCCTGGCGCGAGGCCTCGCGGCCTGCGGATTGGCGCTGGCCTGCTTCGGTGCCTGGGCCGTGCCGTCCATCCAGGCCGTGACCGGCGCATTGCAGAACGGCTCGGAAATCGTGCGCATCGACCTGAGCGAAGCCCCGGCCGCCTTGCCGGCCGGCGTGGCCATCCAGTCGCCAGCGCGCATCGCGCTCGACTTCGCCGGCGTGGCAAGCACCATGCCGCGCACGCCCATCGACATCAACCAGGGCAATCTGCGCTCGGCCAATGTGCTCAGCGTGGGCGATCGCTCGCGCGTGGTGCTCAACCTCAAGCAGGCCACCTCGTACAAGGCGCTGCTGCAGGGCAACTCGGTGCTGATCGTGCTCGATCCCGTGGTGTCGGCGCTCCCGGCCAGCCCGACGCCGGTGTTCCCGGATGCCGGCGCCCAAGGCCGCGCTGCCCTGCGCGACCTGGATTTCCGGCGTGGCGCCGACAGCACCGGCCGCGTGATCGTGGGCCTGGGCAACAGCCAGGTCGGCGTGGACGTGCGCCAGCAGGGCCAGAGCCTGGTGGTGGAGTTCCTCAACTCCTCGCTGCCCGAGGGCTTGCGGCGGCGGCTGGACGTGGCCGACTTCGACACGCCGGTGCAGACCATCTCGACCTTCCAGGTCGGCGACCGCGTGCGCATGGTCATCGAGCCGCGCGGCAACTGGGAGCACAGCGCCTACCAGAGCGAAGGCCAGTTCGTGGTCGAGGTGCGGCCGCAGCGCGTCGACCCGAACCGCCTGAGCCAGGGCCCCGGCTTCAGCGGCGAGAAGCTGTCGCTGAACTTCCAGAACATCGAGGTGCGGGCCCTGCTGCAGGTGATCGCCGACTTCACCAACTTCAACGTCGTGACCTCCGACTCGGTGACCGGCTCGGTCACGCTGCGGCTCAAGGACGTGCCCTGGGACCAGGCGCTGCAGATCATCATGGATGCCAAGGGCCTGGGCATGGAGAAGAGCGGCAGCGTGCTGTGGATCGCGCCCAAGGACGAGATCGACGCGCGCAAGAAGAAGGACTTGGAGTCCGCCGCGGCGCTGGAGAACCTGGAGCCGCTGCGCACCCAGTCGTTCCAGATGAATTACGCGCGGGCGACCGACATCGCCACGCAGATCACCAATGCGGGTGGTGGTGGCGGCGCCGGCAGCACGGGCAGCAGCCGCTTCCTGAGCGTGCGCGGCACGGCGATCCCCGAGCCGCGCACCAACCAGCTGTTCGTGACCGACGTGGCGAGCCGGCTGGACGCTGTCAACGAACTCATCAAAAAGCTCGACGTGGCCGTGCGCCAGGTGCTGATCGAGGCGCGCATCGTCGAAGCCTCCGACACCTTCGGCAAGTCGCTCGGCGTGCGCCTGGGTGGCGGCAACGGCAACGGCTACAGCCTGGGCGGCGGCAACCGGATCGTGGCCGGGACCAGCTACAGCAATGCCGTGGCCGCCGCCAACGGCAACGCCATCAACACCAGCAGCAACTTCGTCAACCTGCCGGCCACGACGCAGGGCAGCGCGACGGAGGCGGCCAGCTTCGCGGTCTCGATCTTCCGGGAGGGCGTGGGGCGCTTCCTGACGCTGGAACTGTCGGCGATGGAAGCCGATGGCAAGGGCAAGGTGGTGTCCAGCCCGCGCGTGGTGACGGCCGACCAGACCAAGGCGCTGATCGAGCAGGGCACGGAGCTGCCCTACCAGGTCGCCACGTCCAGCGGCGCCACCTCGATCGCGTTCCGCAAGGCCAACCTCAAGCTGGAAGTCACGCCGCAGATCACGCCCGAGGGCAACATCATCCTGGACCTGGACGTGAACAAGGACAGCGTGGGCCAGAGCACCTCGGCCGGCTTTGCCATCAACACCAAGCACATCAAGACCCAGGTGCTGGTGGAGAACGGCGGCACGGTGGTGATCGGGGGCATCTTCGAGCTGACCGAGAACGACGACGTGACCAAGGTGCCGCTGCTGGGCGATATCCCGATCGCCGGCAACCTGTTCAAGAGCCGCACGCGCACGTCGAACAAGACGGAGATGCTGGTGTTCATCACGCCGAAGATGATCGCCGACCGGATGGCGGGGCGCTGAGGCAGCGGTCCACGGCACTACAGAATCACAAGAGGGAAGAGCTATGCGTTGGATGCGATACCTTGCGGCAGTGGCCGTGGCGGGTTTGGTGGCGGCCTGTGGGGGTGGGGGGAGTTCCACAGGCAGTGGGAGTTCGGGCGGAGGCACCACCACGCCGGCCGTCGCGGGGGTGGAGGTGCTGTCCTCGGCGTCGACGCTGGGGTCGGCCAGCGCCAACACAGTGACCATCACGGCGCTCGTGAAGAACGCGGCCAACAACGGGATGGCCGATACGCCTGTGGCCTTCGCTGCCGACTCTGGCGTGCTGCAGTCCGCAGCGGCCCAGACAGATACCAGCGGTAGTGCGACCGCGATCCTGGCGACCGGTGCGAACCGTGCCAATCGCGACATCCGCGTGACGGTCACAGCGGGGACCATCACCGGCTCGATCGTGGTGCCGGTGACCGGTACGGGCCTGTCGGTGGTCGGTGTCGGATCGGTGTTGCTGGGCGGCACGGCCACCTATGCCGTCACGCTGCGCGACAGCGGCGGCAACCCCATTTCTGCAGCTGCCGTCGCAGTGCGCTCCTCGCTGGGCAACAACGTGAGCCCGGCCAATCTGACCACGGATGCCAACGGTGGTGCCAGCTTCAACTACGTGGCCAATGTGGCAGGCAACGACGTGCTGACGGTGACCGGCGCAGGAGCTTCGACCACCCTGGCCGTGGTCGTCAGCGGCCAGGACTTCACGGTCGTCAGCCCGAGCGCCGGCACCGAGGTGTTTGTCAACACATTGCGCGAGGTGCGGGTGCGGTTCCGCTCCTCAGGCGCTGGCGTCGCCGGGCAGGTGGTGAACTTCAGCAGCACGCGCGGCGTCGTCTCCGCGGGCTCTGCGACCACCGATGCGAATGGCGAAGCGGCTGTGAACGTTTCATCCTCGACCGCCGGCCCGGCAACCGTGACGGCGCAGATCTCCAGCGGCGCGCTGACCAGCGTTCCGCTGCTGTTCACGGCCTCGACACCCGATGCCATCGTGCTGCAGGTCAACCCGGGAGCGGTACCCCCCAATGCCGCCGGCAGCTCGACGAACCAGGCGCAGCTGCAGGCTGTGGTGCGCGACGATTCCGGCAATCCGGTGTCGGGGCGCACCGTCAACTTCACGCTGGTGTCCGACACCAGTGGCGGCCGGCTGGGCGCCGGCATTGGCACGACAGATGCCAACGGCCAGGTCAGCGACACCTTTATCCCTGGACCCTCGTCGACGGCAACGGATGGTGTGCAGATCCGTGCGACCGTCGCCGGCACTGCCATTCAAAGCACGGCGAATCTGACGGTCAGCGCGCGCGCTCTGTTCATCTCGATCGCGACCAGCAATACGATTGGCAATTTGGACGAGACGACCTACACCAAGCCCTTTTCGCTCCAGGTCAACGATGCCAATGGTGTCGCAGTGGCCAACCAGACCGTCACGCTGTCGGTTATGGCCTCCAGCTATGGCAAGGGTTTCATGGCGTGGAACGGCAACAACGCGTGGGTGGTTGCGTCGCGGCTGTGGTGCCCGAATGAAGATCTCAACAACAACGGGCGGCTCGATGCTGGAGAGGATTCCGTTGCGCTCGGCACCGGCAATGGCAATGGTCGCTTGGAGCCTGGTGCACCTGTGATCGTGGCGCCGGGGAGCGTCACCACCGACGCGAGCGGACGGGCGACTTTCAGCCTGACTTATGGTGAGCAGTACGCGCGCTGGATCGAATTCGAATTGACTGCGCGCAGTGCGGTGGCTGGCACCGAATCGCGCGCCGTCTACAAAGACGTGACCCCGATTCTGGCGTCCGACGTCGGGACCGAGACGGTTTCGCCTGCCGGTGCCCGCAGTCCGTTCGGTACCATCCTGTCCTGTACCGACCCCAATTGACGGATTTTCTTGAACATCGCACTCATCGGCCTGCCCGGATCGGGCAAGTCGACCGTCGGCCGCCAACTGGCGCGCCGGCTCCAACTCCCCTTCGTTGACGCCGACCAGTGGGTCGAGCGCCAACTCGGCTGCTCGATCCGCGAGTACTTCGAGCGCGAGGGCGAGGTCGGCTTCCGTGACTTCGAGCAGCAGGCGCTGGCCGACATCGCGGCCGCCGGCCCTGCCGTGATCGCGACCGGCGGCGGCGCCGTGCTGCGTCCCGCCAACCGCGCCTGCCTGCGCGAGAACACCCGCGTCTTCTACCTGTTCGCCACGCCGGAGGAGGTCTTCCGGCGCCTGCGCCATGACCAGGTGCGGCCGCTCCTGCAGGTGGCGGACCCCCAGGCCCGCCTGCGCGAGCTGTTCGCCCAGCGCGATCCGCTGTACCGCGAGACTGCGCACGAGGTGATCACCATCGGCCGGCCATCCACGGCGGCGCTGGTCAACACCATCGCCGAACTCGTGCAGCGCCAGGGCGGCTGAGGGCGGCGGCTTACACTCGGCGCCCTGATGGACGCCACCCTTTCCGCCCCCCCCACGGCCCAGGTGCAGATCGCGCTGGGCGAGCGCAGCTACCCGATCGCCATCGGCGCGAGGCTGTTCGACCAGCCCGCCACCTATGCCGCCGTGCCCAAGGCGGCAGCGGCGTTGATCGTCACCAACACCACGCTTGCGCCGCTGTATGCGCCGCGCCTGCAGCAGGCGCTGGCCGGGCGTTTCGGCACCGTGCACACCGTGGTGCTGCCCGATGGCGAGGCCTACAAGACCTGGGAAACGCTGAACCTGATCTTCGATGCGCTGCTGTCGCGCGGCTGCGACCGCAAGACCGTGCTGTTCGCGCTGGGCGGCGGCGTGGTGGGCGACATCACGGGCTTCGCGGCTGCCAGCTACATGCGGGGCGTGCCCTTCGTGCAGGTGCCCACCACGCTGCTGGCGCAGGTGGATTCCTCGGTGGGCGGCAAGACGGCCATCAACCATCCCTTAGGCAAGAACATGGTCGGCGCGTTCTACCAGCCCCAGCTGGTCGTGTGCGACCTCGATGTGCTCAAGACCCTGCCGCCGCGGGAGTTGAGCGCCGGCCTCGCCGAGATCATCAAGTACGGCCCGATTGCCGACGCGGATTTCCTCGACTGGATCGAGGCCCACGTGCAGGCCCTGCGCGACGGCGACCCGGCCGCGCTGGCGCACGCCGTGCGGCGCAGCTGCGAGATCAAGGCCGACGTGGTCGGCCAGGACGAGCGCGAGGGCGGCCTGCGCGCCATCCTGAACTTCGGCCACACCTTCGGCCACGCGATCGAGGCCGGCATGGGCTACGGCGCCTGGCTGCACGGCGAGGGCGTGGGCTGCGGCATGGTCATGGCTGCGCGGCTGTCTCAGCGCCTGGGCCTGCTGGACGCTGGGCAGGTGGCGCGGCTCACGCGACTGATCGAACGCGCCGGCTTGCCGACCGTCGGTCCCGTTCTCGACAGCGCCGACAACGCCGGCCGCTACCTCGAACTCATGCGCGTGGACAAGAAGGCCGAGGCTGGCGAGATCAAGTTCGTGCTGATCGACGGCATCGGCCGCGCCGTGGTGCGCGGCGCGCCAGACAGCCTGGTGCGCGAAGTCATCGACGCCTCCTGCGCCTGAACGATGCAGGGCGTGCTGGCTCCCTACGCCTGCGACCCGGCCACGAGCCGTGGCCGCCGGCATGCCGAGGCACCCGCGCCCACGCGCACCGAGTACCAGCGCGACCGCGACCGCATCGTGCACTCCACCGCGTTCCGGCGGCTGGTCTACAAGACCCAGGTGTTCCTGAACCACGAGGGCGACCTGTTCCGCACGCGGCTCACGCATTCGCTGGAGGTGGCGCAGCTGGGCCGCTCCATCGCACGCTCGCTGCAGCTCAACGAGGACCTGGTCGAGACCATCGCGCTCGCGCACGACCTGGGGCACACGCCCTTCGGCCACGCCGGGCAGGACACGCTGAACGCCTGCATGGCGCAGTGGGGCGGCTTCGAGCACAACCTGCAAAGCCTGCGCGTGGTGGATGAGCTGGAAGAGCGCTACCCGCGCTACGACGGTCTGAACCTGTCCTTCGAGACGCGCGAGGGCATCCTCAAGCACTGCTCGCGTGCCAACGCCGAACGTCTCGAGGCGGCTTGCCCGGGCGATGTGGGGCAGCGCTTTCTCGAGCGCACCCAGCCCAGCCTGGAAGCACAGCTGTGCAACCTGGCCGACGAGATCGCCTACAACGCGCACGACATCGACGATGGCGTGCGTTCGGGCCTGCTGGTCATGGCGCAGCTGGAAGAGGTGCCGCTGTTCGATGACTTCCGGCGCGAGACGCTGCGCGAGCACCCGCAGCTGGCCGGCCGCCGGCTGCTGTACGAAAGCATCCGCCGCATGCTGAGCGCCCAGGTCTACGACGTGATCGGCGCCAGCAGCGCGGCCCTGGCCCGCGCGCGGCCCGACAGCGCCGATGCGGCACGCCGCTGCGCGCCGCTGGTCGGCTTCGGCGACACCATGCGCGAGGCCTCGCAGCAGCTCAAGCGCTTTCTCATGCGCAACCTGTACCGCCATGCGCAGGTCGTCGAAGTGACGGGCCGGGCCAAGGCGGTGGTGCAGGAACTGTTCGCGGCCTACCAGCAGGCGCCGGCCGAGATGGCCGGCGGCTTCGCCGAGCGGGCCGGTGCGCGTGCCGCGGCAGCCGGCATGGCGGGGCAGGCCCGCGTGGTGGCCGACTACATCGCCGGCATGACCGACCGCTTCGCCGCGCGCGAGCACGAGCGCCTGACCGGCCAGCGACTGCTGGGATGAGCGTCGCCATGCCTTCGCACGATGTGGTCCGCGCCGACACCCAGCGCTGGCTCGAGCGCGCCGTGATCGGCCTGAACCTGTGCCCGTTCGCCAAGGGCGTCGTGGCCAAGGGCCAGCTGCACGTGGCCGTCAGCGACGCGCGCGACGACGAGGCCGTCGAGGCCGTGCTGCGCGAGGAGATCCAGGCCCTGCTCGCGCTGGACGCCGAGGTGCGCGACACCACGCTGCTGGTGCTGCCGCTGGCCTTGCCCGACTTTCTGGACTTCAACGACTTCCTGGACCGGGCCGACGCCGTGCTCGACGCGCTCGACGCGGTGGGCGAGCTGCAGATCGCCAGCTTCCACCCCGATTACCAATTTGCCGGCACTGCACCCGACGACGTGACCAACTGCAGCAACCGCGCGCCGTACCCGATGCTGCACCTGCTGCGCGAAGACAGCGTGGAGCGCGCCGTCGAGGCGTTCCCCGACGCATCCGACATCTTCGAACGCAACATGGCCACGCTGGAGCAGCTCGGCGCCGAAGGCTGGGCCGCGCTCGGTGTCGGTGCCACCAAGGACACCCCATGAAACGCGGAGCCCCCGATCTGGCCGCGGCCCTGGCCACCGAGCTGCGGCCCGGCCAGTCCATCGAGCTGCTCAAAGAGCTGCACATCCTCACGCGCGAGGGCAAGCTGAACCAGGATTCGCGCCGCAAGCTCAAGCAGGTCTACCACTTGGTGCAGTTCATCGAGCGCGAGATGCGCGAAGGCTTCGCGGCCGATGCGCCGATCACGCTTGCCGACCATGGCGCGGGCAAGTCCTACCTGGGCTTCATGCTGTACGACCTGGTGTTCGGCCAGCGGCCGGGCCATGTCTACGGCATCGAGACGCGCGGCGAACTCGTCGAGAAATCGCGCGCGCTGGCACAGCGGCTGGGCTTCGGCCGCATGTCGTTCCTGAACCTCAGCGTGGCCGAGGCCGGCGCCTCGGCCCAGTTGCCGCCGCGCATCGACATCGTGACGGCGCTGCACGCCTGCGACACGGCCACCGACGACGCGATCCGCTTCGGCCTGCAGAAGGAGGCTGCCAGCATGGTGCTGGTGCCCTGCTGCCAGGCCGAGGTGGCCGCCAGCCTGCGCCAGCACAAGGCGCTGGCGCTGGCGCGCACGCCGCTGGCCGAGCTGTGGCGCCATCCGCTGCACACGCGCGAGATCGGCAGCCAGCTGACCAACGTACTGCGCTGCCTGTACCTGGAGGCCTGCGGCTACCAGGTCACGGTGACGGAGCTGGTGGGCTGGGAGCACAGCCTCAAGAACGAGCTGATCGTGGCGCGCCGCCAGGGCCAGGGCCGCGGCAAGCGCAGCGCGGCCGAGCGCCTGGGCCAGCTGCTCGACGAGTTCGGGCTGCAAGCGCTGCGCGAGACCCGCTTCGACCTGCTTCCCGCCTGATGTTGCCCCCGCGTCCATCGCTCCGCGTGCCGCTGCCCGCCGTGGGCGCGCGTCACGCGTTTCGGGCGGCCGGGCGCGCCTGACCCATGGCCCGCTTGCCCCGCCTGTCCCTGGCCGGCCAGGTGCACCATGTGCTGCAGCGCGGCAACAACCGCCAGCCCATCTTCACGTGCGAAGAAGAGCATGTGGCGATGCTGCAACTGCTGGCGCAGGAATGCCGCAGCGCGGGGGTGGCGCTGCACGCCTACGTGCTGATGCCCAACCACTTCCATCTGCTGCTGACGCCGCCGGAGGAGGGGGCGCTCTCGCACGCCTTGCAGGCCGTGGGCCGCACCTATGTGCGCCGCTTCAACCTGTCCCATGGCCGCAGCGGCACCTTGTGGGAAGGACGCTACCGCTCCACCGTGGTGCAGCCGGAGCTGTACCTGTTGCCGTGCATGGCGTACTTCGACCTCAATCCCGTGCGCGCCAGCTTGGTGCAGGCGGCGGCCGACTATCCCTGGTCCAGCCACGGCCACTACGCCGGGCGGCGCCACGACGCGTGGCTGGCCGCGCCGCCGGCGTACTGGGCGCTGGGCAACACGCCGTTCGCGCGCGAGGCCGCGTACGCCAGCATGGTGCATGAAGGCGTCACGGGCGCGCAGCAGGATGCGCTCACGCGCTCCGTTCTGGGGGGCTGGGTGCTGGGCGATCCTGCCTTCGTGGCACGCATGCAGGTGTCCGCACCGCGGCGGCTCACACGCAGCCAGCCGGGCCGTCCCCGCAAGGCAGGCTGAGCGCCGGCGTGCGGCTGCATGTGCAGTCGCGAATGCCGTTCGACCTGATGTGTCCCCAAATAATTTCTGATCGAAAAAGTCGGAATTTAATCGTCTTCTGACCCCATTTATTGTGCTTGGCATCCTTGTTGCAACGCACTATGCTCCGCTTCCCCCGCGATTGAGTGAAAACCCGAAGGAGTGCGTCGATGACCACGGATGCAGAGATCCAACACCTGGCCCAGCACGGCCTGTATTCCGCCGCGCACGAGCACGACGCCTGCGGCCTGGGCTTCGTGGCCCACATCAAGGGCGAGAAGCGGCACGACATCGTGACCCAGGCGCTCAAGATCCTGGAGAACATCGACCACCGCGGCGCCGTGGGCGCCGACAAGCTCATGGGCGATGGTGCCGGCATCCTGATCCAGATCCCGGACCTGCTCTACCGCGAAGAGATGGCCAAGCAGGGCGTGACCCTGCCGCCTGCCGGCGAGTACGGCGTGGGCGTCATCTTCCTGCCCAAGGAACACGCCTCGCGCATGGCCTGCGAACAGGAGATCGAGCGCGCCATCAAGGCCGAAGGCCAGGTGCTGCTGGGCTGGCGCGACGTGCCGGTCAACAAGGACATGCCGATGTCCCCGGCCGTGCGCAAGACCGAGCCCATCCTGCGCCAGGTGTTCATCGGCCGTGGCAGCGACGTGATCGTGCAGGATGCACTGGAGCGCAAGCTGTACGTGATCCGCAAGACCGCCAGCGCCAACATCCAGAACCTGGAACTGAAGCACTCCAAGGAGTACTACGTTCCCAGCATGTCCAGCCGCACCGTGGTCTACAAGGGCCTGCTGCTGGCCGACCAGGTGGGCGTGTACTACTTCGACCTGGCGGACGAACGCTGCGTCTCGGCCATCGGCCTGGTGCACCAGCGCTTCTCGACCAACACCTTCCCCAAGTGGCCGCTGGCCCACCCGTACCGCTATGTCGCGCACAACGGCGAGATCAACACCGTGCGCGGCAACTACAACTGGATGCTGGCGCGCGAGGGCGTGATGTCCTCGCCCGTGCTGGCGGCCGACCTGGCCAAGCTGTACCCGATCAGCTTCGCCGGCCAGTCCGACACGGCCACCTTCGACAACTGCCTGGAACTCATGACCATGGCGGGCTACCCCATTGCCCAGGCCGTGATGATGATGATCCCCGAGCCGTGGGAGCAGCACGAGAAGATGGACGAGCGCCGCCGCGCGTTCTACGAGTACCACGCCGCCATGATGGAGCCCTGGGACGGCCCGGCCTCCATCGTGTTCACCGACGGCCGCCAGATCGGCGCCACGCTGGACCGCAACGGCCTGCGCCCCTCGCGCTACATCATGACCGACGACGACATGGTCATCATGGCGTCTGAAGCCGGCGTGCTGCCGATCCCCGAGCCCAAGATCGTCAAGAAGTGGCGCCTGCAGCCCGGCAAGATGTTCCTGATCGACCTGGAGCAGGGCCGCATGATCGAGGACGAGGAGCTCAAGTCGCTCGTCGTCAACACCAAGCCCTACAAGCAGTGGATCGAGAACCTGCGCATCAAGCTCGACAGCGTCGAGGCGCCTGCCGCCGAGGCACCGGCGAGCGATGTCTCGCTGCTCGACCGCCAGCAGGCCTTCGGCTACACGCAGGAAGACATCAAGTTCCTGATGAGCCCCATGGCGCAGGCCGGGGAAGAGGGCATCGGTTCCATGGGCAACGACAGCCCGCTGGCCGTGCTGTCGAGCAAGAACAAGCTGCTGTACAACTACTTCCGGCAGATGTTCGCGCAGGTGACCAACCCGCCGATCGACCCGATCCGCGAGGCCATCGTGATGTCGCTCAACAGCTTCATCGGCCCCAAGCCGAACCTGCTGGACATCAACCAGGTCAACCCGCCGATGCGGCTCGAGGTGAGCCAGCCGATCCTGGACTTCGCCGACATGGCCAAGCTGCGCGACATCGAGCGCATCACCCAGGGCAAGTTCCGCTCGGCCACGCTGGACATCACCTACCCGGCCGACTGGGGCCGTGAGGGCGTGGAGGCCAAGCTGGCCTCGCTGTGCGCCGAGGCCGTCGATGCCATCAAGGGCGGCGCCAACATCCTGATCGTCAGCGACCGCGCCGTCAGCGCCACCCAGGTGGCCATTCCCGCCCTGCTGGCCTCCAGCGCCATCCACCAGCACCTGGTGCGCGAGGGCCTGCGCACCACGGCCGGCCTGGTCGTGGAGACCGGCAGCGCGCGTGAAGTGCACCACTTCGGCGTGCTGGCCGGCTACGGCGCCGAGGCCATCCATCCCTACCTGGCGATGGAAACGCTGGCGGCCATGCATGCCGACCTGCCGGGCGCGCTTTCGGCCGAGAAGGCGGTCTACAACTACGTCAAGGCCATCGGCAAGGGCCTGTCGAAGATCATGTCCAAGATGGGCGTGTCGACCTACATGAGCTACTGCGGGGCCCAGCTGTTCGAGGCCATCGGCCTGAACAACGGCACCGTGGAGAAGTACTTCACCGGCACCGCCAGCCGCGTGGAAGGCATCGGCGTGTTCGAGATCGCCGAAGAGGCGCTGCGCATGCACGCGGCCGCCTTCGGTGACGACCCGGTGCTGGCCAGCATGCTGGACGCTGGCGGCGAGTACGCCTGGCGCACGCGCGGCGAAGAGCACATGTGGTCCCCCGACGCCATCGCCAAGCTGCAGCACAGCACGCGTGCCAACAACTGGAGCACCTACAAGGAATACGCGCAGCTGATCAACGACCAGAGCCGCCGCCACATGACGCTGCGCGGCCTGTTCGAGTTCAGGATCGATCCGTCCAAGGCGATTCCCGTGGACGAGGTGGAGGCCGCGGCCGAGATCGTCAAGCGCTTCGCCACCGGCGCCATGTCGCTGGGCTCCATCTCGACCGAGGCGCATGCCACGCTGGCCGTGGCCATGAACCGCATCGGCGGCAAGAGCAACACGGGCGAGGGCGGTGAAGACCCCGCGCGCTACCGCAACGAGTTGAAGGGCATCCCGATCAAGCTGGGCGACACGCTCAAGAGCATCATCGGCGAGAAGGAGGTCGAGGTCGACCTGCCGCTGCAGGCCGGCGATTCGCTGCGCTCGAAGATCAAGCAGGTGGCCTCGGGCCGCTTCGGCGTGACGGCGGAATACCTGTCGTCCTCCGACCAGATCCAGATCAAGATGGCCCAGGGCGCCAAGCCCGGCGAGGGCGGCCAGCTGCCCGGCGGCAAGGTGACCGAGTACATCGGCAAGCAGCGCTACGCCGTGCCCGGCGTCGGCCTGATCAGCCCGCCGCCGCACCACGACATTTACTCCATCGAGGACCTGGCCCAGCTGATCCACGACCTGAAGAACGTGGCGCCGCATGCCTCCATCAGCACCAAGCTGGTGTCGGAAGTGGGCGTGGGCACGATTGCCACCGGCGTCACCAAGTGCAAGAGCGACCACCTCGTGATCGCCGGCCACGACGGCGGCACGGGCGCCTCGCCCTGGTCGTCCATCAAGCATGCCGGCGGACCCTGGGAGATCGGCCTGGCCGAGACCCAGCAGACCCTGGTGCTGAACCGCCTGCGCGGCCGCGTGCGCGTGCAGGCCGACGGCCAGATGAAGACCGGCCGCGACGTCGCCATCGGCGCGCTGCTGGGCGCCGATGAATTCGGCTTCGCCACGGCGCCGCTGATCGTCGAGGGCTGCATCATGATGCGCAAGTGCCACCTGAACACCTGCCCCGTGGGCGTGGCCACGCAGGACCCGGTGCTGCGCAAGAAGTTCTCGGGCAAGCCCGAGCACGTGGTGAACTACTTCTTCTTCGTCGCCGAGGAAGTGCGCCAGATCATGGCGCAGCTGGGCCTGCGCAAGTTCGACGAGCTGATCGGCCGCGCCGATCTGCTGGACATGAAGAAGGGCATCGCCCACTGGAAGGCCCGGGGCCTGGACTTCTCGCGCCTGTTCGCGCTGCCCGAGGTGCCGGCCGATGTGGCGCGCTACCACGTCGAGAACCAGGAGCACGGCCTGGAGCACAACCTGGACACGCGCCTGATCGAGAAGGCCCAGGTGGCCATCGACAAGGGCGAGAAGGTGCGCTTCATCGAGGTGGCGCGCAACGTGAACCGCACCGTGGGCGCCAAGCTCTCGGGCGCCGTCACGCGCGTGCACCCGGAAGGCCTGCCGGACGACACCATCCACATCCAGTTCGAAGGCACGGGCGGCCAGTCGTTCGGCGCCTTCCTGGCCAAGGGCATCACGCTGTACCTGATCGGCGAGGCCAACGACTACACCGGCAAGGGCCTGTCGGGCGGCCGCGTGGTGGTGCGCCCCAGCCTGGACTTCCGCGGCGAGGCCGTGCGCAACATCATCGTGGGCAACACCGTGATGTACGGCGCCACCACGGGCGAGGCCTACTTCTGCGGCGTGGCCGGCGAGCGCTTCGCCGTGCGGCTGTCGGGCGCCACCGCCGTCGTCGAAGGCACGGGCGACCATGGCTGCGAGTACATGACGGGCGGCACCGTCGCGGTGCTGGGCAAGACCGGCCGCAACTTCGCCGCCGGCATGAGCGGCGGCGTGGCCTATGTCTACGACGAGGACGGCCAGTTCGCCAGCCGCTGCAACCAGTCCATGGTCACGCTGGAGAAAGTGCTGACCACGGCCGAGCAGACCGCCACGGTCAAGCGCGGCCACTGGCACAACGGTGCGACCGACGAGGCCATCCTGCGCAAGCTGCTGGAAGACCACCACCGCTGGACCGGCAGCAAGCGCGCGCGCGACCTGCTGGACGACTGGGCCACGGCCCGCGGCAAGTTCGTGAAGGTGTTCCCGAACGAATACAAGCGCGCGCTGGGCGAGATCCACGACCGCAAGGTCGAGCTGGCCAGCAGCGGCAACAACGCACATGCGGGCCTGGAGCCGCACGCCGTGCGCCAGCCGGCCAAGGTCTGAACGCAGCCAGAACAACGAGGAAGAACACGATGGGAAAGATCACCGGCTTCATGGAGCATGAGCGCATCGACGAGGGCTACAAGCCCGTGGACGAGCGCCTGAAGCACTACAAGGAATTCGTGGTGGCGCTGACGCCCGAGCAGGCCAAGATCCAGGGCGCGCGCTGCATGGACTGCGGCACGCCGTTCTGCAACAACGGCTGCCCGGTCAACAACATCATCCCGGACTTCAACGACCTGGTGTACCGCCAGGACTGGCAGAACGCCTTCGCGGTGCTGGACTCCACCAACAACTTCCCCGAGTTCACGGGCCGCATCTGCCCCGCACCTTGCGAGGCCGCCTGCGTGCTGAACGTGAACGACGATGCCATCGGCATCAAGTCGATCGAGCACGCCATCATCGACAAGGCCTGGGAAGAGGGTTGGGTCACGCCGCGTCCGTCCAAGCACAAGACCGGCAAGAAGGTCGCCGTGGTCGGCTCGGGCCCCGCGGGCCTGGCGGCGGCACAGCAGCTGGCGCGCGCCGGCCACGACGTGACGCTGTTCGAGAAGAACGACCGCGTCGGCGGCCTGCTGCGCTACGGCATCCCCGACTTCAAGATGGAGAAGTCGCACATCGACCGCCGCGCCGAGCAGCTGCAGGCCGAAGGCGTGACGATCAAGACCAGCACGGTCGTGGGCAACTGGCCCAAGGATTCCAAGGTCACGAACTGGGCCAAGCACAGCGTCACGCCCGAGCAACTGCAGAAGGATTTCGACGCCATCGTGCTGACGGGTGGCTCCGAGCAGTCGCGCGACCTGCCCGTGCCGGGCCGCGACCTGGACGGCATCCACTTCGCGATGGAGTTCCTGCCGCAGCAGAACAAGGTCAATGCGGGCGACAAGCTCAAGGGCCAGCTGCGCGCGGACGGCAAGAACGTCATCGTCATTGGCGGTGGCGACACCGGCAGCGACTGCGTGGGCACCAGCAACCGCCACGGCGCGGCCAGCGTGGTGCAGTTCGAGGTGATGCCCCGTCCGCCCGAGGAGGAGAACCGCCCGCTGACCTGGCCCTACTGGCCGATCAAGCTGCGCACCAGCTCCAGCCACGACGAAGGCTGCGAGCGCGAGTTCGCCATCTCCACCAAGGAGTTCATCGGCGAGAAGGGCAAGGTCACGGGCCTGAAGACCGTGCGCGTCGAGTTCAAGGACGGCAAGCTCGTCGAGGTTCCCGGGACCGAGGTGGTGATGAAGGCCGACCTCGTGCTGCTGGCCATGGGCTTCGTGAACCCGGTCGCCTCGGTGCTGGAATCCTTCGGCGTCGACAAGGACGCGCGCGGCAACGCCAAGGCCACGACCGAATTCGACGGCGGCTACGCCACCAACGTGCCCAAGGTCTTCGCGGCCGGCGACATGCGCCGCGGCCAGAGCCTGGTGGTCTGGGCCATCCGCGAAGGCCGCCAGGCCGCGCGGGCGGTGGACGAGTTCCTGATGGGCTTCTCGGACCTGCCGCGCTGAGGGGTGGTAAGGGAAAGGCCGCGTATACGAGCCCGCCTGCGGCATCCCTTATCATCCTCCAAGGCCGGAGCTCCTCCGGCCTTCTTCTTTTGATGGACGCTTCTCCCGCCCCTGCCGCCCCCCTGGTTGAACTCAAGGACCTCTCCTTTTCGTACGGAGAGCGTCCGATTCTGGACGGCGTTTCGCTGACCATCCCGCGTGGCAAGGTCACTGCGTTGATGGGCGCCTCCGGCGGTGGCAAGACCACCGTGCTGCGCCTGATCGGCGGGCAGATCCGGGGCCAGAAAGGCCAGGTGCTGTTCGACGGCCAGGATGTGGCGGCGCTGGACCCCACCGGCCTGTACGCGATCCGTCGGCGCATGGGCATGCTGTTCCAGTTCGGCGCGCTGTTCACCGATCTTGACGTGTTCGAGAACGTCGCCTTCCCGCTGCGCGAGCACACCGACCTGCCCGAGGCGCTGGTGCGCGACATCGTGCTCATGAAGCTCAACGCCGTCGGCCTGCGCGGCGCGCGCGACCTCATGCCCAGCGAAGTGTCCGGCGGCATGGCGCGCCGCGTGGCGCTGGCACGCGCCATCGTGCTCGACCCCGAACTCGTGATGTACGACGAACCTTTCGCCGGCCTGGACCCGATCTCGCTGGGCACGGCCGCACAGCTGATCCGCCAGCTCAACGACGCCATGGGCCTGACCAGCATCGTCGTCTCGCACGACCTGGACGAGACCTTCGCGATCGCCGACCAGGTCATCGTGCTGGCCAACGGCAAGATCGCCGCGCAGGGCACGCCGGAGCAGGTGCGTGCCAGCACCGATCCGCTGGTGCACCAGTTCGTCAACGCCGAGGCCGAAGGCCCCGTGCGCTTCCACTACCCCGGCCCCAGCATCGACCAGGACTTCGGTCCCACGCACGGGCCCTCCGCAGCGGTGCGCCAATGAGCTGGTACAAGCCCGCCGACATCGGCTTTGCCGCCCGCACCGCGCTGACCGATCTCGGCGAGGCCGCGCGCCTGTTCGTGCGCCTGCTCGGCCTGGGCGGCACCTGCCTGCGCCGTTTCGGCTTGGTGCGCGACCAGATCCACTTCCTGGGCAATTACTCGCTGGCCATCATCATGGTCTCGGGCCTGTTCGTGGGCTTCGTGCTGAGCCTGCAGGGCTACTACACCCTGCAGCGCTACGGCTCGTCCGAGGCGCTGGGCCTGCTGGTGGCGCTGAGCCTGGTGCGCGAACTCGGGCCGGTGGTCACGGCACTCCTGTTCGCGGGCCGCGCCGGCACATCCCTCACGGCCGGCATCGGCCTCATGAAGGCCGGCGAGCAACTCACCGCCATGGAAATGATGGCCGTGGACCCGGTGCAGCGCGTGCTGGCGCCGCGCTTCTGGGGCGGCGTGATCGCCATGCCGCTACTGGCCGCACTGTTCTCGGCGGTCGGCATCATCGGCGGCTGGCTGGTCGGCGTGGTCATGATCGGCGTGGACGCAGGCGCTTTCTGGAGCCAGATGCAGGGCGGCACGGACTGGCTGGCCGATGTCGGCAACGGCGTGCTCAAGAGCATCGTGTTCGGCTTCACGGTCACCTTCGTCGCGCTCCTGACCGGCTGGCGCGCCCAGCCCACGCCGGAGGGCGTGTCGCGCGCGACCACGCGCACCGTCGTCGTGTCCTCGCTGGCCGTGCTGGCGCTGGACTTCGTGCTGACGGCCGTGATGTTCAATATTTGAGGCAGGGGAAAAAGGCGATGCAACGTTCGAAGACGGATGTGTGGGTGGGGCTGTTCGTGTTGCTGGGCGCGGCCGCCATCCTGTTTCTTGCGCTGCGCGCGGCCAACCTGACGAGCCTGAGCCTGTCCTCCACCTACAGCATCGCGGCCAAGTTCGACAACATCGGCGGCCTGAAGCCCAAGGCGGCGGTCAAAAGCGCCGGCGTGGTCGTCGGCCGCGTGGAAGCCATCGAATTTGATGACAAGAGCTTTCAGGCCCGTGTGACGCTTGCGATGCAGACTCGCTACACTTTTCCCAAGGACAGTTCGCTCAAGATCCTGACCAGCGGCCTGCTCGGCGAGCAATACATCGGCATCGAGGCCGGTGCCGACGACAAGAACCTTGCTGCAGGCGATACCGTGACCACCACGCAATCGGCTGTGGTGCTGGAGAACTTGATCGGCCAGTTCCTCTACAACAAGGCAGCAGACACGCCAGCGGCGCCCGCTCCGAAAAAATGAAGGTACCTACGCCATGAAGTTCTCTTTCGTTCGAACCCGCACCGCCTTGGCCGGCGTGCTGGTGCTGGCTTTGCTGGGCGGCTGTGCCACCGGCCCGAACGCCGATCCGCGCGATCCGCTGGAGCCATTCAACCGCAGCATCTACAGCTTCAACGAAGGCGTGGACCGGGCGGTGCTCAAGCCTGTGGCCCAGGTCTACAACGATGCGCTGCCCAGCCCCGTGCGCACCGGCGTGCGCAACTTCTTCAACAACCTGGCCGACGCCTGGACGGCCGTGAACGCCGTGCTGCAACTGCGCGGCCAGGCGGCGGTCGAGAGCTTCTTCCGCGTGCAGGTCAACACCGTGTTCGGCCTGGGGGGCTTGATCGACATCGCCAGCGATGCCGACATCCCGCGCCACCGCGAGGACTTCGGCAAGACCCTGGGCCGCTGGGGAGTGCCGACCGGCCCCTACCTCGTGCTGCCGCTGCTGGGACCTTCGACCATCCGCGACACCGCCGCGTTGCCGGTCGACACCTGGGGCAACCCGGTCTCGCATCTGGACGACCATGGCGCGCGCTATGGCTTGTACGGCCTGCGCATCATCGACGCGCGTGCGCAGCTGCTGCGCGCCAGCAACGTGCTCGAAGAGGCGGCGCTCGACAAATACAGCTTCACGCGGGACATCTACCTCCAGCTGCGCGGTGCCAAGGACTACAACGGCCAGGCCGAAGATCCGGATGCGCAACCCGCACCCGCGCGGGCACAGTAGGCGCCTGCACATTCTGTTACAGCCCGCGCGCCCACCCCGGAACCCGGAGGTGGCTGGCGGCTTCCAAGACCCTATGCATACACGGGCCGCGTGCCCTGCTGGAGAGAGCGAGATGATGAACCGCAGACAAATGGCCCGATGGGCAGGCGTTGCCAGCCTGGTGCTGGCCCAGGGCATGTCGGGCCTGGCCTTTGCCGCCGACGAGGCGCCCGACGCCTTGATCACGCGTCTGTCGACCGATGTGCTGGGCGCCATCAAGGCCGACAAGTCGATCCAGGCCGGCGATGTCACGAAGATCATCGCGCTGGTCGACAGCAAGATCATGCCGAACGTGAATTTCCAGCGCATGACGGCTTCCGCGGTGGGCCCGGCCTGGCGCCAGGCCACCGACGCGCAGAAGCAGAAGCTGCAGGACGAATTCAAGGTGCTGCTGGTGCGCACCTATTCCGGCGCGCTCGCGCAGGTCAGCGACCAGGAGATCTCGGTGCGCCCGCTGCGCGCGGCCGCCGACGACAAGGAAGTCGTGGTGCGCTCCGAAGTGCGCGGCCGCGGAGATCCGGTGCAGCTCGATTACCGGCTCGAGAAGACGCCGGGCGAGGGCGCCGGCTGGAAGATCTACAACCTCAACGTGATGGGCATCTGGCTGGTTGAAACCTACCGCAGCCAGTTCTCGCAGGAGATCAATGCCAAGGGCCTCGACGGCCTGATCGCGGCGCTGGCCCAGCGCAACAAGTCCAACGACAAGAAGAGCGGCTGATGCTCGTGCTGCCGGCCGCGCTGACGCATGCCGAGGCATCCGCCTCGCTGCACATGCTGCTGCAGGGGCTGGCCTCGCAGACGGGGCCGGTGCTGGTGGATGCCGGTGCGCTGCAGCGCTTCGATTCCTCGGCGCTGGCCGTGCTGCTGCAATGCCGCCGCGAGAGCATGAGCCAGGGCCGCGGCTTCACGGTGCGCGCGCTGCCCGAGCGTCTGCGTTCGCTGGCCAGGCTCTACGGCGTCGACCTGCTGCTGCCCGCTGCCGTCTGAGCGACGCCCTGCGCCTGCAGCAAACAGCTGCGCGCTTTAGAATGCCGGGTTCCCCATGCCCGCCATCTCGTTCCAATCCGTCAGCAAGACCTATAAAGGTTCAAAAGGCGGCAACTCCTCCTTCCGTGCGCTCGACGACGTCAGCTTCGACATCGCCGAAGGCGAATTCTTCGGCCTGCTCGGGCCGAACGGCGCGGGCAAGACTTCACTGATCAGCATCCTGGCCGGGCTCTCGCGTGCCAGCGGCGGCAGTGTGTCCGTGCACGGGCACGACGTGCAGCGCGACTTCGGCGAGGCCCGGCGCAAGCTCGGCGTCGTGCCGCAGGAGCTGGTGTTCGACCCCTTCTTCAACGTGCGCGAGGCGCTGCGCATCCAGTCCGGCTACTTCGGCGTGCGCAACAACGAGGCATGGATCGACGAGTTGCTGGAAAGCCTGGGCCTGGCCGACAAGGCACATTCCAACATGCGCCAGCTGTCCGGCGGCATGAAGCGGCGCGTGCTCGTGGCCCAGGCCCTGGTGCACCGCCCGCCCGTGATCGTGCTGGACGAGCCCACGGCAGGCGTCGATGTGGAACTGCGCCAGACCTTGTGGCAGTTCATCGCGCGGCTGAACAAGCAAGGCCATACCGTGCTGCTGACCACCCACTACCTCGAAGAGGCCGAGGCGCTGTGCACGCGCATCGGTATGCTGAAGCAGGGCCGCATGGTGGCGCTGGCCGACACCAGCGAACTGCTCAAGTCTGCGTCCAGCAACGTGCTGCGCTTCAAGGTCGACCGCGAGCTGCCGCCGGCTCTGGCGCTGACCGCGCGCGTGACGGGCCGCATCGTGCAGCTGCCGGCGCACGGCGCGCTCGAGATCGAGCAGTACCTGGCAGCGGTGCGCCAGGCCGGCCTCACCGTGGAAGACGTGGAGATCCGCAAGGCCGACCTGGAGGACGTGTTCCTGCAGGTCATGGCCGCCGACCGCAACCCGACCGCCCCGATGGCGCTGACCGCATGACCGGCTGGCAGACCCTGTTCTACAAGGAAGTGCTGCGCTTCTGGAAGGTGGGCTTCCAGACCGTGGCCGCGCCCGTGCTGACGGCCGTGCTCTACCTGCTGATCTTCGGCCATGTGCTGGAAGACAAGGTCAAGATCTACGACACCATCGGCTACACCGCCTTCCTGGTGCCCGGCCTGGTCATGATGAGCGTGCTGCAGAACGCCTTTGCCAACAGCTCGTCCTCGCTGATCCAGAGCAAGATCATGGGCAGCCTGGTGTTCGTGCTGCTGACGCCGCTGTCGCACTGGAGCTGGTTCGTCGCGTACGTGGGCTCGTCCGTGGTGCGTGGCGTGCTGGTGGGCTGCGGCGTGTTCCTGGTCACGGTGGGTTTCACCGGCGTGCACATGGTGGCGCCGCTGTGGATCATCGTGTTCGCCGTGCTGGGCGCCGCGCTGCTGGGTTCGCTGGGCGTCATCGCCGGCCTGTGGGCCGAGAAGTTCGACCAGATGGCGGCGTTCCAGAACTTCCTGATCATGCCCATGACCTTCCTGTCGGGCGTGTTCTATTCCATCCACTCGCTGCCCAGTTTCTGGCAGACCGTGAGCCACCTGAACCCGTTCTTCTACATGATCGACGGCTTTCGCTACGGCTTCTTCGGCATCAGCGACATTTCGCCCTGGACCAGCCTGTCCATCGTGGGCACTGCGCTGGTGGTGGTGAGCACCATCGCCATCCACCTCTTGCGCATCGGCTACAAGATCCGCAACTGAAAACACGCCCATGACCGCCGACCAACTCCGCTCCCTGATCGCCGCCGGCGTGGCCTGCGAGCATCTGCACGTGCAGGGCGACGGCCGGCATTGGTACGCGACCGTCGTCTCCACCGCGTTCGCGGGCAAGCGCCCGATCCAGCGGCACCAGATGGTCTACGCCACGCTGGGTGAGAAAATACGCAACGATGAAGTGCACGCGCTGTCGATGAAGACCTTGACGCCCGACGAGTGGGTGGCCCAGGGCCGGCCCCAGCACTGAGCGCTTTCCTTCGCCCGCGGCGGCCCATGCTGCGCGGGCCTGACTTCCTGAACGGCTTTTCATGGACAAACTGTTGATTCGCGGCGGCCGCCGCCTGAGCGGCGAGGTGCGCATTTCCGGCGCCAAGAACGCGGCCCTGCCCGAGCTCTGCGCGGCCCTGCTGACCGAGGAGACGGTCGAGCTGTCCAACGTTCCGCACCTGCAGGACGTGGCCACCATGCTCAAGCTGATCCGCAACATGGGCGTGGCGGTCGAGCAGCACGACGACGGCCGCGTGGCCATCAACGCGCGCAGCCTCACCAAGCCGGAAGCGCCGTACGAGCTGGTCAAGACCATGCGTGCCTCGGTGCTGGCGCTGGGCCCGCTGCTGGCGCGCTTCGGCCACGCGACGGTGTCGCTGCCCGGCGGCTGCGCCATCGGTTCGCGGCCGGTCGACCAGCACATCAAGGGCCTGCAGGCCATGGGCGCGCAGATCGCCGTGGAGCACGGCTACATGATCGCCCGGCTGCCCGAGGGCCGCACGCGCCTGCGCGGCGCCCACATCACGACCGACATGGTCACGGTCACCGGCACAGAGAACTTCCTGATGGCCGCGGCGCTGGCCGAGGGCGAGACCGTGCTCGAGAACGCCGCCCAGGAGCCGGAGATCCCCGACTTGGCCGAGATGCTGATCGCCATGGGCGCGCGCATCCGCGGCCACGGCACGCGCCGCATCGTGATCGAGGGCGTGGAGCGCCTGCACGGCGGCGCCCACGAGGTGGTGGCCGACCGCATCGAGGCCGGCACCTTCCTGTGCGCCGTCGCGGCGGCCGGTGGCGACGTGCTGCTGCGCGGCGCGCGTGCCGACCACATGGACGCCGTCGTCGAGAAGCTGCGCGACGCCGGTGCCCGCGTGCAGGCCGTGGAGGGTGGCGTGCGCGTGCAGGCCGATGCCCCGGCCTACGAATTCCTGCGCGCGCAGAACTTCCGCACCACCGAGTACCCGGGCTTCCCGACCGACATGCAGGCCCAGTTCATGGCGCTCAACTGCATTTCCCAGGGCGCGAGCAAGGTCACCGAGACGATTTTCGAGAACCGCTTCATGCACGTGAACGAGCTGGTGCGGCTGGGCGCGCGCATCCAGATCGACGGCAAGGTCGCGCTGATCGAGGGCGCGCCGCGCCTGTCGGGCGCCACGGTGATGGCGACCGACCTGCGCGCCTCGGCCAGCCTGGTCATCGCCGG
This sequence comes from Pseudorhodoferax sp. Leaf274, assembly GCF_001422445.1. Classification (GTDB taxonomy): domain Bacteria; phylum Pseudomonadota; class Gammaproteobacteria; order Burkholderiales; family Burkholderiaceae_C; genus Pseudorhodoferax. The sequence continues at coordinate 33,156 of NZ_LMNA01000002.1, read as the reverse complement.
CCTGGTGGCCGACGGCGAGACGCTGGTCGACCGCGTCTACCACCTGGACCGTGGCTACGACCGCATGGAAACCAAGTTGCGCGGCATCGGTGCCGACATCGAACGGGTGAAAGCATGATCACGCTGGCCTTGTCCAAGGGACGCATCTTCGACGAGACGCTGCCGCTGCTGCGTGCGGCCGGCATCGAGGTGCTGGAAGACCCCGAAACCTCGCGCAAGCTGATCCTGGCGACCAACCAGCCGGACCTGCGCGTGGTGCTGGTGCGCGCCACCGACGTGCCGACCTATGTGGAATACGGCGGTGCCGACCTCGGCATCACGGGCCGCGACACGCTGATCGAGCACGGCGGCCATGGCCTGTACCAGCCGCTGGACCTGGACATCGCGCGCTGCCGCATCAGCGTGGCGGTGCGCAAGGACTTCGACTACGCCACGGCCGTGCGCCAGGGCTCGCGCCTGCGCGTGGCCACCAAGTACGTGGGCATCGCGCGCGACTTCTTCGCCACCAAGGGCGTGCACGTGGACCTGATCAAGCTCTACGGCAGCATGGAACTGGCGCCGCTGACGGGCCTGGCCGATGCCATCGTTGACCTGGTGTCCACCGGCAACACGCTGCGCGCCAACGGCCTGGTCGAGGTCGAGCGCATCATGGACATCAGCTCGCGCCTGGTCGTGAACCAGGCCGCGCTCAAGCGCAAGCAGGCGGCGCTGCGCCAGGTCATCGACGGTTTTGCCGCGGCGCTGCGCCAGCCGGCCGGGAGCGCGGCATGACACTCGCCGCCCGTCCGCTGCGCCTGGCCACGGCCCAGGCCGATTTCGAGGCCCAGTTCAAGGCGCGCCTGCACTGGTCGGCCGACACCGATGCCGCCATCGAGCAGCGCGTGGCCGGCATCCTGGCCGACGTGCAGCAGCGTGGCGACGCTGCCGTGCTGGAGTACACGCGGCGCTTCGACGGCCTGGATGCGCCGGACCTGCATGCGCTGACGCTTCAGCCGGCCGAGCTCAAGGCCGCCTTCGACGGCCTGCCGGACGCCCAGCGCAAGGCCTTGCAGGCCGCCGCGCAGCGGGTACGCGCCTACCACGAGGCCCAGAAGAAGGCCTGCGGCGAAAGCTGGAGCTACCGCGACGCCGACGGCACGCTGCTGGGCCAGAAGGTCACGCCGCTGGACCGCGTGGGCATCTACGTGCCGGGCGGCAAGGCCGCTTATCCGTCCAGCGTGCTCATGAACGCGATCCCGGCCCAGGTGGCCGGCGTCGGCGAGATCATCATGGTCGTGCCGACACCGCGCGGCGAGAAGAACATGCTGGTGCTGGCCGCCGCCTACGTGGCCGGCGTCACGCGTGCCTTCACCATCGGCGGCGCCCAGGCCGTGGCTGCGCTGGCCTACGGCACGGCCGCGGTGCCGGCCGTGGACAAGATCACCGGCCCGGGCAACGCCTATGTGGCCGCCGCCAAGCGCCGCGTGTTCGGCACGGTCGGCATCGACATGATCGCCGGCCCCAGCGAGATCCTGGTGCTGGCCGACGGCAGCACGCCGGCCGACTGGGTGGCGATGGACCTGTTCAGCCAGGCCGAGCACGACGAGTTGGCGCAAAGCATCCTGCTGTGCCCCGACGCCGCCTACATCGACGCCGTGCAGCAGGCCATCGACCGCCTGCTGCCCACCATGCCCCGCGCCGGGATCATCGCTGCCAGCCTGAACGGCCGCGGCGCGCTGATCCACACGCGCGATATGGAAGAGGCCTGTGCCATCAGCAACCGCATCGCGCCCGAGCACCTGGAGGTCAGCAGTGCCGAGCCGCACCGCTGGGAGCCGCTGCTCAAGCACGCCGGCGCGATCTTTCTGGGTGCCTACACCAGCGAGAGCCTGGGCGACTACTGCGCCGGCCCCAACCACGTGCTGCCCACATCGGGCACGGCGCGCTTCTCCAGCCCGCTGGGTGTCTACGACTTCCAAAAGCGCAGCAGCCTGATCGAGGTCAGCGCGGCGGGTGCCCAGGTGCTGGGCCCCATCGCTTCCGTGCTGGCCCACGGCGAAGGCCTGCAGGCCCATGCCCGCGCGGCCGAACTGCGTTTGCACCCATGACCCCTGGACTCGCCCCCCGCCTCGCCAAGCTCATCCGCCAGGACGTGCAGTCCATGCACGCCTACGCCGTGCAGGACGCCACCGGCCTGCTCAAGATGGACGCGATGGAGAACCCGCACCGGCTGCCTGCGGCGCTGCAGGCGAAGCTGGGTCAACGCCTGGGCGCAGTGGAACTCAACCGCTACCCCGGCAGCCGGCTCGACGACCTGCGCCAGGCGCTGGCGCGCCACGCGCAGATGCCCGAAGGCTTCGGCCTCATGCTGGGCAACGGCTCGGACGAGCTGATCTCGCTGCTGGCCATGGCCTGCGACCGGCCCGGCGCCACCATCGTCGCACCGGTGCCCGGCTTCGTGATGTATGCGATGAGCGCGCAGCTGCAGGGCCTGAACTTCGTCGGCGTGCCGCTCACGGCCGACTTCGAACTCGACGAGGCCGCCATGCTGGCCGCCATCGAAGAGCACCAGCCCGCCATCGTCTTCCTGGCCTATCCGAACAACCCCACGGCCAACCTGTGGGACGACGCGGCCATCGAGCGCATCGTCGCCGCCGCGCCGGGCCTGGTGGTCATGGACGAGGCCTACCAACCCTTCGCCAGCCGCAGCTACATCGCCCGCGTGGCGCGCCACGGCCACGTGCTGCTGATGCGCACGCTCAGCAAGTTCGGCCTGGCCGGCGTGCGCCTGGGCTACATGATGGGGCCGGCCGCGCTGGTCGCCGAGATCGACAAGGTGCGCCCGCCCTACAACATCAGCGTGCTCAACGCCGAATGCGCGCTGTTCGCGCTGGAGCATGCAGACGTGTTCGACGCCCAGGCGGCCGACCTGCGTGCACAGCGCGATGCGCTTCTGCCGGCGCTGCGCGCGCTGGGCCTCACGGTCTGGAAGAGCGACGCCAACATGGTGCTGGTGCGCATTCCGGGCGAGGACGGCCGGGCCCAGGCCGTGTTCGAGGGCATGAAGGCTCGCGGCGTGCTGGTCAAGAACGTTTCTAAAATGCACCCCTTGCTGGCCAACTGCCTGCGCCTGACGGTCGGCAGCGCCGACGACAACGCCCAGATGCTGCGGGCCCTGCAGCAGTCCCTATGAGCAGCCTAGTCCCCACCCCCACCACGCCATTCGCGCGCACGGCCGAGGTCAGCCGCAACACCGCCGAGACCAAGATCACGGTGCGCGTCAACCTGGACGGCACCGGCCAGGCCAAGCTGGCCACCGGCATCGGCTTCTTCGACCACATGCTGGACCAGATCGCGCGGCACGGCCTGATCGACCTGGACATCGCGGTGGACGGCGACCTGCACATCGACGGCCACCACACGGTGGAAGACGTGGGCATCACGCTGGGCCAAGCCGTGGCCAAGGCCATCGGCGACAAGAAAGGCATCCGGCGCTACGGCCACGCCTACGTGCCGCTGGACGAGGCCCTCAGCCGCGTGGTGATCGACTTCTCGGGCCGTCCCGGCCTGGTGCTCAACGTGCCGTTCACGAGCGGCATGATCGGCGCGTTCGACACGCAGCTGACCCACGAGTTCTTCCAGGGCTTCGTGAACCACGCGTTCGTGACGCTGCACATCGACAATCTGCGCGGCGTGAACGCACACCACCAGTGCGAGACCGTGTTCAAGGCCTTCGCCCGCGCGCTGCGCGGCGCGCTGGAATTCGACCCGCGCGCACTCGGCACCATCCCTTCCACCAAGGGTTCGCTGTAATGGCCGGCAACACCGTGGCCGTGGTCGACTACGGCATGGGCAACCTGCGCTCGGTGTCGCAGGCCGTGCAGGCGGCAGCACAGGGCGAGGGCGTCGAGGTCGTCGTGACCGGCGATCCGGCCCAGGTGCGTGCGGCCACGCGCGTGGTGCTGCCCGGCCAGGGCGCCATGCCCGACTGCATGCGCGAGTTGCGCGATTCCGGCCTGCTGGAGTCGGTGCGCGAAGCCGCGGCCAGCAAGCCCCTGTTCGGTGTCTGCGTCGGCATGCAGATGCTGCTGGACCGCAGCGCCGAGACGCGTGCGGGCGATGCCAGTGGCGCCACGCCAGGGCTGGGCCTGATCGCTGGCGAGGTGCTGCGCTTCGCGCTGCAGGGCCGCACCCAGCCCGACGGCAGCCGCTACAAGGTGCCGCAGATGGGCTGGAACCGTGTGGCGCAGCAGCAGCCCGACGGGCGCCGCCATCCGGTCTGGGGCGAAGTGCCGGACCAGAGCTGGTTCTACTTCGTGCACAGTTTTTACGCGCGTCCGTCGGATCAGCGCCACAGTGCGGGCTTGACGGAGTACGGGGAAACCTTTACCTGCGCCATCGCCCGCGATAATATTTTTGCGACCCAGTTCCACCCGGAGAAGAGTGCAGCGCATGGTCTGGCGCTGTACCGCAACTTCCTCCACTGGAATCCCTGACCTTTTCTTCCCACCGCTCCAGGCTGCCTTCAGCACCATGCTCCTCATTCCTGCAATCGATCTGAAAGACGGTCAATGCGTGCGCCTCAAACAAGGCGACATGGAACAGTCCACCACCTTCAGCGACGACCCGGCCGAAATGGCGCGCAAGTGGGTCGACCAGGGCGCGCGCCGCCTGCATCTGGTCGACCTCAACGGCGCCTTCGCCGGCAAGCCCAAGAACGAGATGGCGATCCGGCGCATCCTCAAGGAAGTCGGCGACGTGGTCGATGTGCAGCTGGGCGGTGGCATCCGCGACCTGGACACGATCGAGCGTTACCTGGATGCCGGCCTGCGCTACGTGATCATCGGCACCGCAGCCGTCAAGAACCCCGGCTTCCTGCACGATGCCTGCACGGCCTTCGGCGGCCACATCATCGTGGGCCTGGACGCCAAGGACGGCAAGGTCGCCACCGACGGCTGGAGCAAGCTCACGGGCCACGAGGTCGTCGATCTGGCCAAGAAGTTCGAGGACTACGGCGTCGAGTCCTTCATCTACACCGACATCGGCCGCGACGGCATGCTGACGGGCATCAACATCGACGCCACCGTCAAGCTGGCGCAGGCGCTCGGCACGCCGGTCATCGCCTCGGGCGGGCTGTCGAACATCGGCGACATCGAGAAGCTCTGCGAGGTCGAGAGCGAAGGCATCGAGGGTGTGATCTGCGGCCGTGCCATCTACACCGGCGACCTGGATTTCGCCAGCGCGCAGGAGCGCGCCGACAACTACAACAATGGCTGAGCTGGCGGCCGCGGCCGAATCCTTCCGCGGCCAGCCCTGCCTGCGACTGAACTGGGGTCCCGACGACAGCCTGCTGGTGGCGCTGCATGGCGCCCATGTGCTGTCATGGACCGGTGCCGGGCGTGAACGCCTGTACCTGAGCCCCAAGGCGGTCTTCGATGGCCAGGCCGCCATCCGCGGCGGCGTGCCGGTCTGCCTGCCGCAGTTCAATGAACGCGGCCCGCTGCCCAAGCACGGCTTTGCGCGCAACCTGCCCTGGCGCTGCGGCGGTGCGCGTGCCGAGGCGGCCTCGGGCGATGTGCTGCTGACGCTGGTCCTCGAAAGCGATGCGGCGACGCGCACCCGATGGGCGGCGGCCTTCCGCTTCGCGCTGACGCTGCGGCTCGGTGCCGGCCGGCTGGAGATGCTGCTGGAGCTCGACAACACGGGCGCCACGCCCTGGAGCTTCACAGGCGCGCTGCACACCTACCTGCAGGTGCAGGACATCGCCGGCGTGCGGCTGCAGGGGCTGGACGGCCAGCCCTGCTGGGACGCGCTGGCCGACACCCGTGCTGCGCATGCGGGCGAGGTGCGCTTCGACGGCGAGTTCGACCGCGTGTTCCGTGCCGCACCGGCGCCTTTGCGCCTTCTGGACGGCAGCACGCAGCTGGAGATCGCCCAGAGCGCAAGCTTCGAAGACACCGTGGTCTGGAACCCCGGCGCTGCCAAGTCCGCCACCATGGCCGACATGGCGCCCGACAGCTACGTGCAGATGCTGTGCGTGGAGGCGGCACAGGTCGAGCGCCCGCTGAGCCTGGCACCCGGGGCGCAGTGGGCCGGCTGGCAGCGCCTGTCCGTCGCCGCCTGATCTCCCCCTCTTTTTTCTCGAGCAGAACGCCCATGCTGGCCAAACGCATCATTCCTTGCCTGGATGTCACGGGCGGCCGTGTCGTCAAGGGCGTCAACTTCGTCGAGCTGCGCGATGCGGGCGACCCCGTGGAGATCGCGGCGCGCTACAACGAGCAGGGTGCCGACGAACTGACCTTCCTCGACATCACCGCCACCAGCGACGGCCGCGACCTGATCCTGCCCATCATCGAGGCCGTGGCCTCGCAGGTCTTCATTCCGCTGACGGTGGGGGGCGGCGTGCGCACCGTCGAAGACGTGCGCCGGCTGCTCAATTCGGGCGCCGACAAGACCAGCTTCAACTCGGCCGCCATCGCCAACCCCGAAGTCATCAACCAGGCTTCGGACAAGTACGGTGCACAGTGCATCGTGGTGGCCATCGACGCCAAGCGCCGCAGCCCCGAGGATGCCGCGCAGCGCGGGGCCGGCTGGGATGTCTACAGCCATGGCGGGCGCAAGAACACCGGCCTGGACGCCGTGCAATGGGCCGCCGAGATGGCGCGCCGCGGCGCCGGCGAGATCCTCCTGACCAGCATGGACCGCGACGGCACCAAGTCCGGCTTCGACCTGGCGCTCACGCGGGCGGTCAGCGATGCCGTGGGCGTGCCTGTCATCGCCTCGGGCGGGGTCGGCAGCCTGGACCACCTGGCCGACGGCGTGCAGTCCGGCGGCGCCGATGCCGTGCTGGCCGCGAGCATCTTCCACTATGGCGAGTTCACCGTGGGCCAGGCCAAGGCCCACATGGCGGCGCGCGGTATTCCCGTACGGATCTGACGTCATCGTGATCACCGAGAATCCCGCGATGGACTGGTTGGACGATGTGAAGTGGGATGCGCAGGGCCTGGTGCCCGCGATCGCCCAGGAAGCTGCGAGCGGCGACGTGCTGATGTTCGCCTGGATGAACCGTGAGGCGCTGCAGAAGACCTTCGAGCTCCAGCGCGCCGTGTACTTCAGCCGGTCGCGCGGCAAGCTGTGGTTCAAGGGCGAGGAATCTGGCCACGTGCAGACCGTGCACGAGATCCGGCTCGATTGCGATGCCGACGTGGTGCTGCTCAAGGTCACCCAGCTCGGGCACGAGCCGGGCATCGCCTGCCACACGGGCCGGCACAGCTGCTTCTTCAGCAAGCTCGAGGCCGCTGGCCAATCCCATGGCGGCGCGCGCTGGCAGGCCGTCGATCCGGTCTTGAAAGACCCCGAGTCCATCTACAAGTAGGCCCGCATGAGCACTTTGTCCCAGGACGCATTGGGCCGCCTCGCGGCCGTGATCGAGAGCCGCAAGCCCGCGGCCGGCGGCAACCCCGAGGCCAGCTACGTGGCCCGGCTGCTGCACAAGGGCCCGGACGCCTTCCTGAAGAAGATCGGCGAGGAGGCGACCGAGGTCGTCATGGCCGGCAAGGACATCGACGCCGGCCGCGGCGATGCCGCCCACCTGCAGGGCAAGTTCGTGGCCGAGGTGGCCGACCTGTGGTTCCACTCGCTGGTGGCGCTGGCGCATTACGGCGCCGGCCCGCAGGATGTGATCGACGAGCTGCTGCGCCGCGAAGGCACCAGCGGCATCGAGGAAAAGGCCTTGCGCAAGGCCGTTGCGCGCGAAGGAGATGGCCGTGGCTGACGACATCGTCGACGTTCAGGTCAAGGACAGCGAACAGGCCCAGCAGCTCAAGACGGTGGGCTGGATCAGCTACGTGCTGCACCTGGTGGTGGCGGTGGCGGCCGTGGTGCCCTCGGCCCAGCCCAGCATCGGCCTGTTGCTGGTCGCGCTGGTGATCGACCTTGTCAAGCGCTCGGATGCCGAAGGCACCTGGCAGGCCAGCCACTTCTCCTGGCGCATCCGCTCGGTGCTGTGGGCTGGCGTGCTCTACCTGGTCACGCTGCCGCTGTTCTTCCTGCTGTACCTGCCCGGTGCCATCGCCTGGCTGGTGATCTCCATCTGGTTCCTGTACCGCATCGTGCGTGGCATGGTGGACATGAACGCCAGCCGCCCGGTCGGCCCATCCCGTTGAGCGAGCCCGCATGCACGACTCCGATTGCCTGTTCTGCAAGATCGCCCGAGGGCAGATCCCGTCCCGCAAGGTGTACGAGGACGACGAGTTCTTCGCGTTCCACGACATCCGCCCTGCCGCGCCCATCCACTTCCTGATCGTGCCCAAGGCCCATGTGGCGTCGATGGCCCATGTGACCGAGGAACATGCACCCATGCTGGGCCGCATGCTCACGCTGGCGCCGCGGCTGGCCGCGCAGGAGGGCTGCAACCCGTATCCCGAGGGCGGCTTCCGGCTGGTGGTCAACACCGGCACCGAAGGCGGCCAGGAGGTGCACCACCTGCATCTGCATGTCCTGGGCGGTCCGCGCCCCTGGGCGCGCGGCTGAACATTCGCCTACGGCGGGAATGGTTCATCCCGCGCACTAAAATTCAACGCAATTCGTTAGGAGTACTTCCATGGGTTCTTTTTCCATCTGGCACTGGTTGATCGTGCTGTTGATCGTGGTGATGGTGTTCGGCACCAAGAAGCTCAAGAACATGGGCAGCGACCTGGGTGGCGCCGTCAAGGGCTTCAAGGACGGCATGAAGGACGGCAGCGCCACGGACGACAAGGCCGCCACCGGCCCGAACGCGCAGGTGGGCAACACGGCAGCCAACGCCGAGAAGTCCACCATCGACGTCGAAGCCAAGACCAAGTCCTGATCGTCCGCCCGTGATCGATCTCGGCATATCGAAGATGGCGCTGATCGGCGCGGTGGCGTTGATCGTCATCGGGCCGGAAAAGCTGCCGCGCGTGGCCCGCACCGTGGGCACCTTGCTCGGCAAGGCGCAGCGTTACGTGGCCGACGTCAAGGCCGAGGTCAACCGCTCCATGGAGCTGGACGAACTCAAGAAGATGAAGGACACGGTGGAGGGTGCCGCGCGCGACGTGCAGACCTCCATGCAGACCTCTGCCAGCGACTTCGAAAAGGACTGGGCCGCCACCACGGCCGGGCTGGACGGCAGCACGACCGCGTCGTCCGACAGTACGGCGGCCGAAGGCTTCGTGCGCTATCCCGAATACAAGCACCCCAAGAAGCACTGGCGTGTGAAGCAGGGCGCCATGCCGCAGTGGTACAAGGCGCGCACAGGTGTCCGCACCAAGGCCTTGTCCGGTGCAGCGCGGGTGGCCCGCTACCGGCCCCAGAAACTCAATTGACCACGGTTTGCACCGTGTCCGGCCGGCGCAGCTGCCCGCCGTCCATCCGCTTGCACCATGCCTGATCCGAACACGAAGGAAGACGAACTCGCCGGTACGGAGCAGCCGTTCGTAGAGCACCTGATGGAACTGCGCGACCGGCTGATCAAGGCCGTGGTCGCCATCGGGGTCGTCGCGGCCGTGCTGGCCGTCTGGCCTGGCCCTGGCGCGCTGTACGACCTGCTGGCCGCGCCACTGGTGGCGGCGTTGCCGGCGGGTGCCACCTTGATCGCCACCTCCGTGATCTCGCCGTTCCTGGTGCCGCTCAAGATCCTGCTGATGGCCGCCTTCATGATCGCGCTGCCGGTCGTGCTCTACCAGGTCTGGGCCTTCGTGGCGCCAGGCCTGTATTCGCACGAGAAGAAGCTGGTCATGCCGCTGGTCATTTCCAGCACACTGCTGTTCCTGATCGGCGTGGCGTTCTGCTACTACTTCGTGTTCGGCCAGGTGTTCAAGTTCATCCAGAGCTTTGCGCCCAAGAGCATCACCGCCGCGCCTGACATCGAGGCGTATCTCGGCTTTGCGCTGAGCATGTTCCTGGCGTTCGGCCTGGCCTTCGAGGTGCCGATCGCCGTGGTCGTGCTGGCGCGCGTGGGCATCGTCACCGTGGACAAGCTCAAGAGCTTTCGCGGCTACTTCATCGTGGTGGCCTTCGTCGTGGCCGCCATCGTGACGCCGCCGGACGTCGTGTCGCAGCTGGCGCTGGCCATTCCCATGTGCATCCTCTACGAGGTGGGCATCTGGGCGGCGCAGCTGTTCATCAAACACACGAAGGCGCCCGAGGAGGCGCAGGCCGAAACCAGCGGCAACGGCTCCTAGCAGCCGTTTGGATCAGGGCCGCTGCGCGCGCTGCGGCTTGGGCCGCACGCCGGGCGTCACCTGCACACGCAGGCGTTCCTCGCGCCGCAGCACTTCGAATTCCGATGCTTCGCCGGGCTTGAGCGCGGCCACCGACGACAGCAATTCCGTCACGTTGCCGATGGGCTTGCCGGACACCGCGGCGATGACATCGCCCGGCCGCACGCCGGCCTGTGCCGCCGGGCCGTTCTGCAGCACGCCGGTGATGATCACGCCGGCCGTGGTCTTCACGCCGAAGGTCTCGGCCAGTTCGGGCGAGAGGTCGTTGGGTTCGACGCCGATCCAGCCGCGCCGGACCTGGCCGTCGCGCACGATGCCTTCGAGCACCAGCTTGGCCGTCGACACGGGAATCGCGAAGCCGATGCCCATGCTGCCGCCGGAGCGCGAGTAGATCGCGGTGTTGATGCCCAGCAGGTTGCCCGTGGTGTCGACCAGTGCGCCGCCCGAATTGCCGGGGTTGATGGCGGCATCGGTCTGGATGAATTCCTGCAGCGGGCTCAGGCCCAGCTGGTTGCGGCCCAGCGCACTGATGATGCCGCTGGTCACGGTCTGGCCCACGCCGAAGGGGTTGCCGATGGCCAGCACCTGGTCGCCGACCTGCAGCGCGTCCGAGCTGCCCAGCACCATGACGGGCAGTTTGTCGAGGTCGATCTTGAGGATGGCCAGGTCGGTCTCGGGATCGGTGCCGATCACCTTGGCCTGGGTGCGCCGCGCGTCGTTGAGGATCACCTCGATCACGTCGGCGCCCTCGACCACGTGGTTGTTGGTCAGCACATAGCCTTCGGCGCTCACGATCACGCCGCTGCCCAGGCCGGCGCGCGCCTCGCCGCCGCGGTCGCCGAAGAAGAAGCGGAACCACGGGTCGTTGCTGTTGGGATGCGGTTGGGCCGCCGTGCTGGTGTTGATGCTGACCACGGCGGGCGCGGCACGCTTGGCGGCCGGTGCAAAGCTGCCGGCGGCGACCGTGCCCGGTGGCGCGGCAGGCGCCTCGATGACGGAGATGCTGCCGCCCGCGAAGCTGCGCTTGCCCAGCCACTCGGGCTTCAGCGTCGCGACGACGAAATAGGCCGCGAGCAGCACGGTCACGGATTGGGAAAAGAGCAGCCAGAAGCGCTTCATGGTGGCAAGGGGAAATCCGGGAAAGCGCGCATTGTCGGCCATGGCGGTGGCGCTCCGCAGGCCGCACGCTGGTCCTGGCGCTGCACGATACCGGGTAAACCCTTAGAATCGCGGCCCTGCGCCAACCGCTGCGTTCTCCGCCATGCCGGACCGGACACCCCGGTTGCGTGCCTGGGCCAGGCCCCACCCGGACCCTCCCGCCGAACGACTTTCTCCGTGCCGCCCACCCCCGCGGCGGCGTCTTGCGCAGACGCGATCCTGCACGCCGTTTCCACCTAACCTTGCCATGACCACCTACGTTTCGGCGTCGTCCCAGCAGGACGCCGCATCGCGCCGACCGCTGACCCGACGCGATTTCCGCACCCTGGGCCTGTCGGCTCTGGGCGGCACGCTGGAGTTCTACGACTTCGTCGTCTTCGTGTTCTTCGCCAACGTGCTGGGCGCGCTGTTCTTCCCGGCCGACATGCCGGATTGGCTGCGCCAGCTGCAGACGCTGGGCATCTTCGCCGCCGGCTACCTGGCGCGGCCGCTGGGCGGCATCGTCATTGCGCACTTCGGCGACATCCTGGGCCGCAAGCGCATGTTCACGCTGTCGATTTTCCTGATGTCCGTGCCGACGCTGGTCATCGGCCTGTTGCCCACCTATGCCGCCATCGGCATCGCAGCGCCGCTGCTGTTGCTGGCCATGCGCATCCTGCAGGGGGCGGCCATCGGCGGCGAGATGCCGGGTGCCTGGGTGTTCGTGGCCGAACACGTGCCGCAGCGCCACTACGGCATGGCCGTGGGCACGTTGACGGCCGGCATCACGGGCGGCATTTTGCTGGGCTCGCTGATCGCCGTGGCGCTCAACACGCACTACACGCCGGCCGAGATCCACGATGGGGCCTGGCGTATTCCCTTCATCCTGGGCGGCGTGTTCGGGCTCGTGTCGGTCTACCTGCGCCGCTTCCTCGAAGAGACGCCGGTGTTCCAGGAGTTGGCCGAGCGCAAGAAGGTGGCGCGCGAAATGCCCGTCAAGACCGTGCTGCGCGAGCACCGCACGGCCATCGTGCTGGTGGCGCTCATGACCTGGGTCTTGTCGACCGCCATCGTCGTGGTGATCCTGTTCACGCCGGCCTACCTGCAGAAGGTGTTCCAGATCCCGGCCAAGCTGTCGCTGCAGGCCAACCTGGCGGCGACCTTCACGCTGACCGTCGGCTGCGCTGTCGTGGGCTGGGCATCGGACCGGCTCGGCACCAAGGCGGTGATGCTGATCGGCTGGGGCGGCCTGTTCGTCACGACCTACCTGTTCTACCTGGGCCTGCCCGGTACGCCCGAATCGCTGGTGTGGAGCTACGCGCTGATCGGCTTCTTCGTCGGCTCCATCGCGCTGCTGCCCATCGTGGGCGTGCGCGCCTTCCCGCCGGCGGTGCGCTTCAGCGGCCTTTCGTTCGCCTACAACATGGCGTACGCGGTCTTCGGGGGCCTGACACCGGTGCTGATCAGCGTCTGGCAGAAGTACGACGTGATGGCACCGGCCCACTACGTGGCCGCGGTCGCGGCGCTCGGCTTCCTGATCGGCCTCTGGCCGTTCGCCTCGCGCGGCTGGCAACCGCGCGCGTGACGGGCCGGATGGCCTGAGACAATCCGGCCATGCACACCACCACGCGCGACGAATTGCTGCAGGCCTGCGATGCACTGCTGCAGCCGGCCCGTTTCAAGGACTACGGGCCGAACGGGCTGCAGGTGGAGGGCAGGGCGCAGGTCCGCCGGCTCGTCAGTGGCGTGACGGCCAGCCGGGCGTTGATCGAGGCCGCGGTTGCCGACGGGGCCGACGCCATCTTCGTGCACCACGGATTGTTCTGGCGCGGCCAGAGCGGCACCGTCACGGGCTGGATGAAGCAGCGTCTGGCGCTGCTGCTCGCGCACGACATCAGTCTCCTGGCCTACCACTTGCCGCTGGATGCGCACCCTGAACTCGGCAACAACGCGCAATTGGGCCGTGTGCTGGAGCTGACCGTAGAGCCGACGCGCTTCGGCGAGCAGGAGCTCGGTTTCATGGGTCGGGGCGTGTTTGCCGATGCGCAGATGCTGGCGCAGCACGTGGAGCAACGGCTGGGCCGCCGCGTGACGCTGGTCGATCCGGGCCATGGCCGGCCGCTGCGCCGCATCGCGTGGTGCACGGGCGGCGCGCAGTCGTACTTCGAGGCGGCCATCACGGCGGGCGCCGATGCGTTCATCACCGGCGAAATCTCCGAGCCGCAGGCCCATCTGGCGCGCGAATGCGGCGTGGCCTTCCTGGCCTGCGGCCACCACGCGACCGAGCGGTATGGCGCGCCGGCCGTGGCCGCGCAGGTTGCGGCGGCGCTGGGCATCGCGCACCGCTTCATCGACATCGAGAACCCCGCCTGATGGCCGCGCCGACTGCCATCCAGCCGGTGGCCATCAGCATGGGCGATGCCGCCGGCATCGGCCCGGAAATCATCGCCAAGGCTTTCCAGGCCGAGCCCGCGTTGCTGCAGGGTTGTTTTGTCGTGGGCGATGTGGGGCTCATGCGGCGCGCGCTGGCGCTGCTGACCGGGGTGGTGCCCGCGCTGGCGCCGATCGCCACGCCCCGGGACACCTGGCAGGTGCCGCCACGCTGCATTCCGGTGCTGCAGCCGGGGGCGGACACGCCCGCCATGCCCTATGGGATCGTCAGTGCGGCAGCTGGCCGCCTGGCCGCCGACTGCGTGGCGTGGGGTGCGCGGGCCGCCTTGCGGGGCGAGGTTGCGGCGCTGGTCACCGCGCCCGTGCACAAGGAGGCGCTGGCCGCTGCAGGCGTGCCTTATCCGGGCCACACCGAACTGCTACAAGCCGAGGCTGCGGCGCATGCCGGGCGGCCCGTGGCAGAGATGCCGGTGCGCATGATGCTGGCCAACCCGGAGCTGCGCACCGTGCTGGTCAGCATCCATCTGGCGCTGCGCACCGCGTTGGATGCGGTGACGTTCGACAACGTGCTGCAGACGCTGCGCATCACGCATGCGGCCCTGGCCACCATACTTGGCCGCGCGCCGCGCATCGGCGTGGCCGGGCTGAATCCGCATGCGGGCGAGGGCGGCCTGTTCGGCCGCGAGGAGATCGAGACCATCGCGCCGGCCATGGCAGCGGCGCGCACCGAAGGCATCGACGCCCAGGGCCCTTATGCGCCCGACACGGTGTTCATGCGCGCCCGCACCGGCGCGTTCGACGTGGTCGTGGCCATGTACCACGACCAGGGGCTGATCCCGGTGAAATACCTTGGCGTGGAGCAAGGCGTGAACGTGACGCTGGGCCTGCCGCTGGTGCGCACCAGCCCGGACCACGGCACGGCCTTCGACATCGCCGGCACCGGCCGGGCCGATGCGCGCAGCCTCGTCGAGGCCTTGCGCATGGCGCGCCAGCTGGCGATCGCCTGAGTCTGCCTACTTCTTCAGGCTGTCGCGGATCTCGCGCAGCAGCACGATGTCCTCGGGTGTGGCCGGGGCTGCCGGCGTGATGGCCGGTTCCGAGCGCTTGAGGCGGTTGATCTGCTTGACCATCATGAAGATGATGAAAGCCAGGATCGCGAAGTTCACCGCGATGGTGATGAAGTTGCCATAGGCCAGCACCGGCACGCCGGCCTTGCGCAGCGCGTCCAGCGTGTTCGGCACGCCGGCGGGAACGGTGCCCAGCACCACGAACAGGTTGGAAAAGTCCAGCTTGCCGAACACCAGGCCCACGACGGGCATGATGAGGTCGGCCACCACCGAATCGACGATCTTTCCGAACGCGCCGCCGATGATCACGCCGACCGCGAGGTCGATCACGTTGCCCTTGACGGCGAACTCCTTGAACTCCTGCACCATCCCCATGGCATTCCTCGCTTCGCTGAGTGAAAAACCGAGGCATTCTCGCTGTAAAAGTCTGTCGCGCAGGGCGCACGCGCTGCATCAGTGCGCCTTGAGAGCGAATAACCCTGTCCGCTACAATCTTTTGTTGACTCCAATAAGAGACTTTTGAGGAACCCCATGAGTGACATTCCAGTCGACCGTAGCAAGCGGACATGGCTGATCGCCTCCGGTTGCGCGGGGGCGGTAGGTGGTGTGGCGACCGCAGTTCCGTTCGTGAGCACGTTTCAGCCATCGGAGCGCGCCAAGGCGGCGGGCGCCGCCGTCGAGGTCGACATCTCGGCGCTCAAGCCGGGAGAGAAGGTCACCGTGGAATGGCGGGGCAAGCCCGTCTGGATCATCAAGCGCACGCCCGAGCAACTGGCCGAGCTGCCCAAGCTCGACAGCCAGCTGGCCGATCCCAAGTCGCTGCGCAAGCCGTCTGAATTGACGCCCGAGTACGCACGCAACGAAGGCCGCTCGATCAAACCCGATGTGCTGGTCGTGGTCGGCATCTGCACCCACCTGGGCTGCTCGCCGGTCGACAAGTTCACGCCCGGCCCCCAGCCCTCGCTGCCCGACAACTGGGAGGGCGGTTTCCTGTGCCCCTGCCACGGCTCGACCTTCGACCTGGCCGGCCGGGTGTTTGCCAACAAGCCGGCGCCCGACAACCTCGAGGTGCCACCGCACCAATACCTGTCCGACACGCGCCTGCTGATCGGCGACGACAAGAAGGCATGAGGGGGCACGACGGACATGGCTGAATTCAAGGAAATCTCGCCCAACGCGCCCATCGGCGCGCATGTGACCAACTGGCTGGAGAACCGGTTCCCGACCGCGTTCGACGCCTACCGCGTCCACATGTCGGACTACTACGCGCCGAAGAACTTCAACTTCTGGTACATCTTCGGCTCGCTGGCGCTGCTGGTCCTCGTGATCCAGATCGTCACCGGCATCTTCCTCGTGATGCACTACAAGCCCGATGCGAACCTCGCGTTCGCCTCGGTCGAGTACATCATGCGCGACGTGCCCTGGGGCTGGCTGATCCGCTACATGCATTCCACCGGGGCCTCGGCCTTCTTCGTGGTGGTCTACCTGCACATGTTCCGGGGCCTGCTGTACGGCTCGTACCGCAAGCCGCGCGAGCTGGTCTGGGTGTTCGGCTGCGCGATCTTCCTGTGCCTGATGGCCGAGGCCTTCATGGGCTACCTGCTGCCCTGGGGCCAGATGTCCTACTGGGGCGCCCAGGTGATCGTGAACCTGTTCGCCGCCATCCCCTTCATCGGCCCCGATCTGGCGCTGCTGATCCGCGGCGACTACGTGGTCGGCGACGCCACGCTGAACCGCTTCTTCAGCTTCCACGTGATCGCCGTGCCGCTGGTGCTGCTGGGCTTGGTGGTGGCGCACCTGCTGGCGCTGCACGACGTGGGCTCCAACAACCCCGACGGCATCGAGATCAAGGCCACCAAGGACGCCAACGGCAAGCCGCTGGACGGCATCCCCTTCCACCCGTACTACACCGTGCACGACATCTTCGGCGTGTGCGTGTTCCTGATGGCCTTCACGGCGGTGATCTTCTTCGCCCCCGAGTTTGGCGGCTACTTCCTCGAGTACAACAACTTCATCCCGGCCGACCCGCTGAAGACGCCTGCGCACATCGCGCCGGTCTGGTACTTCACGCCGTTCTACTCGATGCTGCGCGCCATCACGAGCGAGATGATGTATGTGCTGATCGCCTGCGTGGTGCTGGGCGCCGGGCTCATGACGCTCAAGCTGCGCCTGCCCGGCTTCGTCAAGGCCGGCATCGTCGTGGTGGCGATCGCGGCCGTGGCGATGATGCTGTCGATCGACGCCAAGTTCTGGGGCGTGGTCGTCATGGGTGGCGCGGTCATCATCCTGTTCTTCCTGCCCTGGCTGGACCACAGCCCCGTCAAGTCGATCCGCTACCGCCCCGACTGGCACAAGTACGTGTATGGCGTGTTCGTCATCAACTTCGTGGTGCTGGCCTATTTGGGCGTGCAGGCACCGTCGCCGATCGGCGAGCGCGTGTCGCAGGTCGGCACCCTGTTCTATTTCGGCTTCTTCCTGCTGATGCCCTGGTGGAGCCGCCTGGGCGAGCCCAAGCCGGTGCCCACGCGCGTGACCTTCAACCCGCACTGAGCCCACGGAACAGACGCAGATCATGAAAAAGAATCTCCACGGTTTCATCGCAGGCCTGTTGCTGTCGCTGGGCCTGGCCGCCGGCAGCGCGCAGGCGGCCGAAGGCGGCATCGCCTGGGACAAGGCGCCCGTCAGGACCAACGACATGGTGGCGCTGCAAAACGGCGCCAAGCTGTTCGTCAACTACTGCCTGAACTGCCATTCGGCAGCGTTCATGCGCTTCAACCGGCTCCAGGACATCGGCCTGACCGAGCAGCAGATCAAGGACAACCTGCTGTTCACGACCGACAAGGTCGGCGAGACCATGAAGGCCGCGATCGATCCGCGCCAGGCCAAGGAATGGTTCGGCGCCAATCCGCCCGACCTCACGCTGATGACGCGCTCGCGCTCCGGCCACGGTGGCACGGGTGCCGACTACCTGTACACCTACCTGCGCACCTACTACCGCGACGAGACCAAGGCCACAGGCTGGAACAACCTGGCCTTCCCCAGCGTCGGCATGCCGCACGTGCTGTGGGAACTGCAAGGCGAGCGCAAGCCCGTCTTCGAGGAAATGCAGAGCCATGGCCATGCCGTGCCGGTCTTCAAGGGATGGGAGCAGGTGAAGCCGGGCACAATGACGCCCCTGCAATACGATCAGGCCGTCGGCGACCTGGTCAGCTTCATGGCCTGGATGGCCGAACCGGCGCAGAACACGCGCGTGCGCGTGGGCGTCTGGGTTCTGTTGTTCCTCGCTGTTTTCTCAGTCATCACCTGGCGCCTGAACGCTGCGTTCTGGAAAGACGTCAAGTAAGCAGTCCATGCCCGGCAGCAGCAGGCTGCGGGCGTGATCAGAGTGGGTGCGGCTACCGCACCCACTCTTTTTGGTTTTTTAGGAGTCTTCTCTCATGATGGTCTTGTACTCGGGAACGACCTGCCCCTTCTCCCACCGTTGCCGCTTCGTGTTGTTCGAAAAGGGCATGGATTTCGAAATCCGCGACGTCGATCTCTACAACAAGCCGGAAGACATCAGCGTCATGAATCCGTACGGCCAGGTGCCCATCCTGGTTGAGCGCGACCTGATCCTGTACGAGTCGAACATCATCAACGAGTACATCGACGAGCGCTTCCCGCACCCGCAGCTGATGCCCGGCGATCCGGTCGACCGCGCCCGCGTGCGCCTGTTCCTGCTGAACTTCGAGAAGGAACTCTTCGTCCACGTGAGCCTGCTGGAGAACCGCGCCTCCAAGGGCAACGAGAAGGCGCTGGAAAAGGCCCGCGCCCACATCCGCGACCGCCTGACGCAGCTCGCCCCCGTGTTCCTCAAGAACAAGTACATGCTGGGCGAGAACTTTTCCATGCTCGACGTGGCCATCGCGCCGCTGCTGTGGCGCCTGGACTTCTATGGCATCGACCTCAGCAAGAACGCGGCGCCGCTGCTCAAGTACGCCGAGCGCATCTTCTCGCGCCCCGCCTACATCGAAGCGCTGACGCCGTCCGAAAAGGTCATGCGCAAGTAAGCGCGGAGAACTGGACCGGATGAACGCACTCGACGCCACTTCCACCCGCCCGTACCTGATCCGGGCGCTTTACGAATGGTGCACCGACAACGGCTTCACACCGTACATCGCGGTGCTGGTGGACGAGACGGTGCAGGTCCCGCGCGAGTACGTGAAGGACGGCGAGATCGTGCTGAATGTGAGCTTCGACGCCACCAGCGCGCTCAAGCTCGGCAACGACTTCATCGAGTTCAAGGCCCGCTTCGCAGGAACGGCGCGCGAGATCCTCGTGCCCATCGGCCGCGTGATCGCGATCTATGCGCGCGAGAACGGGCAAGGCATGGCGTTCCCATCGCCGGTGGCGGCCTTGGCCGATGCCGCGCCGGGCGCCGCCAGTGCGCCCTTACCGGCAGACATCGCCGGCGAAAAGACCGTCCCGAAGGTGCTGCAGCTGGCACCGGTCGATCCTGTCGACGAGGGAGATGGCCCCGAGCCGCCCAAACCGGGTGGCAGCGCGCCGCGCCCGGCGCTCAAGCGCGTAAAGTGACCGTTTAGAATCGCCGCTGGTTTTTTGCCGATTTAGCTCAGTTGGTAGAGCACCCGCCTTGTAAGCGGACGGTCGTCAGTTCGATTCCGACAATCGGCACCAAGATGGTGCATCATGGGGTCTCATGTAGTCCCATGTAATCCCGGAAACCCGCATGCCTACTAGGCATCGCGGGTTTTTCTTTGTCCAGGACGTCTCACTCCGTACCATGCCGTGTCGGCATCTTGTCGGTACTTGTGTCGGTATCACGCCGTCGTACCCTGCCAGGTACCGACAACGGAGGTGTGAAATGTCACTTACAGATACATTTGTGCGCCAGGTGAAGCACCAGGGCGCAGAGATTGGCGAGCGCTACGCCGACGGTGGTGGCTTGTACTTGCGCGTCAAGGCGGCCGGCAAGTACTGGCGGATGGACTACCGGTTCGCCGGAAAGCCTAAAGTCTTGTCCTTCGGCGTGTACCCGGCCGTGTCGCTCGCCAAGGCCCGCAAGCGACGCGACCAAGCGAAAGAACTGCTGGCGGATAGCAAAGACCCTGGAGAGGTGAAGCGCGAGGCCGAGACGGCCCAGGAGGCGGCATCAGCCAATACGTTCCGGCTGGTGGCGATGGAGTGGCATGCGATGAGGGCCAAGCGGGGTGAAGCCGCCACGACCACGGGCAAGCGCCTGGCCCACCTCGAAACCCACGTACTCCCCGAGATCGGCAGTCGCGCCATCGCAGACCTCAAGCCTTCCGAGGTGCTGGCGATGCTGAACAAGGTCGTCGACGGCGGCAGCGCCTACACGGCCACCCGTCTGCGCGAGATCTGCGGCCAGATCTTTCGCTATGCCATTGCAACGGACCGCGCCGACCGAAACCCAGCGGGCGATCTGCGTGGCGCGTTGGAGGTTCCGCGGGTCAAGCACCGGCCGGCATTGACGACGCGGCGCGAGTTCGGCGAGTTCCTGCGCAACCTGCTTACCTACGAGAACTGTCAGCCGATGACCAGGTTGGCGGCCCGCCTTGCGGTGCTGACCTGGACCAGGCCGGTCGAGCTGCGCACGGCGCGCTGGGAGCACTTCGACCTTGAGGCCAGGGAATGGCGGGTTCCGGCCGCGAACATGAAGGAGGGCAAGCACCTGCAAGCCCACACGGTGCCGCTATCCGCTCAGGCTTTGTCTGTGCTTGCCGAACTGCGCGCGCTCAACGGAGAGCGCGTGCAGTGGCTGTTTCCAGGCAACCACGGTGCCGACAGCATCATGAGCGAAAACACCTTGAACTTGCTGTTCAAGAGGATGGGCTACGAGGGAAAGCAGAGCCACCATGGGCTGCGAGCCTCGGCGCGTAGCCTGCTGTCTGAGCGGGGCTGGTCAGCGGCGGCGTTGGAGACGCAGTTGGATCATGCGGAGCGGAGCAAGGTCGTGGCCGCCTATGCGCGGAGCGAGCATCTCGTCGAGCGGCGCAAGATCATGGACGACTGGGGCGAGTTGGTTGCGGCGATGGAGAGTGGCGACAACGTTGCGCCGTTGCGGCCGGCGGCGTAGAAGCGGTTCGTTCCCAAGAATATGTGAAATCTCGCCACGTTCGCACGCCTGATCCTGCGTGACCCTTCAGAATGTTTCTTGCCAAAGTGACCAGCCAAAACATCACATGTCAGCGCATTCCTTTGAAGGGTCACATTTGCGCTCTACGACGAAGGCAGTGCAAGCATCTCATCTAAATCCGTTGTCGGCTTCGATAGAAAGGCAAATAGAAGACCTCACTTCACCTTCTAACTGCCAAAAGCGTCTCTGAGGATCTCGGCTGGAACATTGAAAACGGGAATAAACCCGCCATTGCAGAAGTCGTCGCAGGTAGATAATTTTGCCAGCAGCGTAGGACGCCAGTGGTTTCGATAGAATCGCCGAATTTCGTACTGGGCCTGCGCGCGAAGCTGTGCCTTAACTCCTTGTGATCCGCCCGCTGCATAAGCGCCATGCAACGATATTGCTTGGCTAGCTAAAAATATGTTCACCTCAGCGAGATATCTTTCGCTTAGGTTCAGACGGATGTGGATATTTTTTAGTTTGTCCCCCAGTGAGTCTGCGACGGCGTCAAGACCATCGATTGAAAAAGTCACGCTTAAAGTTGAATCTTGAAGACGCACCTCTGCATGTAGAAACTGAATATCAGGTAGCTGATCGAAATAGGCATGGAGAAACGGCAACTCGCCCGGTTCCGCGAAGCCAGCAAGCTTGTGGTGATTGCAGAGATGGCACAGAGGTACTAGGTTGCGGACATATACTGCCACTGCCTTGTATGCCGAGCGCGGAAGCACATGATCTAGTTCAGTCGGCGGATCTATTCCGCACACTGGACACAGCTCAACGCCCGAGAAAAGTTCCTCACGAACATGCTTTAAACGGCGCCTTTTTTGTGTTTGATCATAGGCATCATGCAATGCTTGCTTGAGAGCCGCGTCCATTTCTGGCGTGGTCAATGCAATGTTCGCAACTCCGCGAGCCGCATCGTAGGCATCGTAGACAGCGAGCACAGCGGTTACTTCTTCCGCCGTGCCTGCGTAGCCCTTAGCAACACCTTTGTACTGATACTGAGAGAGTGCCGTAGTGAGAGTGGCGCGATCTGTGCTTCTGTTAGGCTGAGGCAAGTTTCTCAAGCCAATTTCCCCTTTGTAGCCAATCGCGCTAGAACATACGCTCGTGCCTGACTGCTCAAGCCAGGACTGAAGACTTTATCAATCTCAGTAATATCATGTAGGGAATCGACAAGCAGATCTAACACTTGATGAAAATCACTACTGGAGGCTGTTAATCCGAATGTGTCGTAAGTGAGTATTCCGATACTCTCTCCGAAGGTCTCCATTTGTGGCTGTTTGACATGGAGGGATTCGCCATTGCGGTTAACAACTCGTACTTGTCGAGCCATTGTCTCTTGCAGCATTACAGGCGAATGGGTTGCCACGACACACACAGCATTGGCATCTTCTAGAATAAGCCGAACAGAATGCATCAGCGCCGCCGCTAAGGGTGGATGCAGATGCATCTCCGGTTCGTCGAATAAGACAAGCGATCTCGGTACTGTATAAGTTACGAGTGAAGCGATGACATGTAGTGCGATCTTGTGCCCAGTACTCCAGGAGAGAAAAAGCTCCTTTGCTTCAGCAGCCGAGAGGTCCTCTAAAGCCTCCTCCTTCATATCAGAAAAAGAAGGATCTTGTAAAATAGGCTCAAGCGCTAGGGATAACAAGGCCTTTTTATCTGTAGACTGAATTCTGCCAATCAGAGAGGCAAACTCATCTGCTAGTGCATCTATTGACTTCAGCCGAGTTGAAGTTCTTCGATCTTCGACTCGGAGCATGGTCTCTTTAAATTCCTGCTCGTCAACCTGTTTGGCCCGATTGATATCGTCTCTGGCCTCGTCAATCACATCACGCAATCCGCAATAAACAAACCGGCCCTCGCCCTTCTCAATGTCACGAGCAGTCTGAGACAACGTGTCCTCACGGTCGCCAGGAATTGTGAAGCTGTCGAACGCGCTATAAGAAACGGTAACGATGCGCATGAAACCAATTGCCTCCGGCCTGAAAGCGCCGAGGCGGCGTACATGTGGGCTCAGTCGCTCGCTTGGCGATGCGAAGGCTACATGCGCAAGACGCGAAAGCAGCGTGCTCTTTCCAGATCCATTGCGTCCGACGAGAACCATCACGCGATGGGGCAGCTGCACCTTCCGCTTGTTTGGGCCAATCCTTCTGTCAAGGAGAAATAGAAGACCAGAGTCATTTGTGCTGAAATCAAACTCAATATCGGAAGACTGCTCTCCTATCGAGAAGGAGAATGGCTCTTGGACATCAACTAGGCTAGTAAACTCATTGAAGTAAAGCCCATGCGCATCGTCTAAAAATCGCTTCCAATCTGAGTTGTCGCGAAAAAGCGATCTTCTCCAGGCCGGCTCCTGGGAATAAATCTGCTGAAGCTCCGGATGCACAGCAACGTCCCGCAGCGCCTGAACGATCTCTCTTCTAACATTAGACGGAAGTGCAACAAGACGCTGGTAATAATCAAGCGACGTGCCGACAGAACAGAAATTCTCATCTAACTTACTGAACGACGTTTTAATCTGAATTCCATCTGCTTGAGTCTGGCCCTTACGAAGAATTTTCACTCCGCCAATAAGGGTGGCATCTTCACCGGGGGTGTTGTAATACAGATGGTACAGGGTTTGGTAGTTGTAGTCGTTCCAAGTATCTTGCTGGAGAGCGAACTGACCGTTGATTGCCTTTAATTTCTGTCGTGAAGGTGGGTATATTGTGACCAGCATCCTCTTGAAATTCTCGAATTATTAGTTAATGCATTTCGTCAAAAGACTTCATGCAGCTTCTGGCGTCTTCGATGCTGCTGCTCCTGTTTAATCTATAACTCTTTTAGTATATTGTCGAAGTCCACAACCTGTCGTCGGGCGCTTTGCATTAAATCGCTGACAGGGCCGTGCAATGTTTCCTCTCGGTACTGGTAGATCAGCGCTCCATTAATGCTTAATATTGCAAAGGTGGAGTACTCGATCCAGTAAAAATGATCATGCTCTCCATCGTAGTGTCGAACCCGCGCTTGATAGAGGCCGAACCAGTGGCCATTGTGACGACTTTCTAAGAAAAGTGGTATTACCTCATCTGTCCCGGAAGACACGGCCGGGGGCGGCCTACACTCCGTCCATGTGATCTCTCTTGCAATCGTTTTCCGATTTAAGCCAAGGATGAGTTGAAGTTCACGTTCGTCCATTTTATGCGTCCGCTTCTGAGTCTTTCTTAATCTGCTCTATTGCTCTAATACAGCCCCGCAGTTCTGCATAGACGGTCCAGATTTGATCCCTTTTCTGCTCTGTAGTGAGGCCACGCGCCAAAAACTGGTCTGTTGCCGCCTTTAGCGGTTTTAGTTCCCGCTTGTACGTAGATGGAACTTGGCGCAGAAGTGACCGATAGAGGGCAAGCAAATCCCTTATGTGTATGTCTGCTGTCTGCCTACTGTTTGGCCAATCCGCGTAGCAGTCGTTGATATCACTGGCGAGCTTTGCCAGATCGCGGCTAATCTGGGGTAGCCTTCGCTTTGATATGAATGTTTTACGGATGGTCCATACTTCGCGCGCTACGTACGCCGAGATTACGAACCCCGCTACAGAGGCTAATGTGTCAATATTCTGCAGCCATTGCGGCAAAGGTGCTTCAAATATGACATTCTCCTTTGTTCTGAAGTTTGGCGGCAGTCATCTTTGGCTGGCGCACATGATCTGAATTCGGCGGGGAATTCTGAGAAGCAAGATGGCAGGAACTATGCATAGTACTTGAAGTTATGCCGCCATTGTTCATGACTCAATCCAGGGTTGGCCAAAAGAATTTCGCCGACCCTATCCGAGTATTTGATTGTGATTGGTCGGCCCTCGCCGAGCTGGCACGAGTTATAGTTGAGCTTGGTCAATCCTAGAATATCTTTTGCCACCTGGACAATATCTCCATCACCAAACTGAATGGTCACTGAGAGTGGAACTGGAACCTCAAATCCGTCATAGGTTGCAATTCTTGGCTTGAATCCATTGGTATAAAGAAGGCCATGGCGAGGGGTCTTCTGCCAAAACACTCCGCGTAAGACGGGATGTTGTCCGCGCTTTGATGTGTCCGGGTGGTCGTCGTATCGGTACAAGCGCTGGCCACCTCGGTCCTGTTTTACGCGTATTGAGATGAGTTTGACGCCTTCTGGCACTGCCCGCAAAAAGCCTTTGTATTCTTCGTAAGTGATGCCTGAGTGCGTGTGTAAGAAGATTTCCTTGAGTGGCCTGCCGTCCTGCTGTTTGTAGGTCTCAATAGTTCCGCGCAGAAGCGCTTCTGCTTTGTCAGGAGGCAAATGGTACTCGCCGGAATGTGGAGAATACCAAGGCCCAAATTCGCCAACAAACACTACGCCGTCCCCGCTATCCAGGAACATTTGTGCTGCGCAGCATGCGGTGCGCTTGTTCTCAGCGACCTTGTAGGCTAATCCAACGTAGCAAACACCTTCCCGAGCCCATGGCGTTTTCCAAGGTTTGGCTCCGCACTTGTAATAGATGGCTGTTGAGAAGTTCCATAGTCGATCCGAAAGAGGATTCGTCCCTTTCTCGCCATCGCGAACTTTGGAGGTAATGAGAAGGGTAGACTCTTTAATGATCTGCACAGGCAGGTCGTGGGCCATCAAACGGCCTTTGAGCTGTCGGCGGAAATCAGGTGAGTAGCCACGCGACTCTTCATAAGTGTCCATTGTGTCTAACACAGCTGCCACTTCTGGCTCATCCATGTCGAACATCGCCTGTTGTCCCGAATCTCTGTCGAGGATTGCTTGCCGAAGAAATGAAACCTCGTCAGCACTGCGTTTGCTGTCGCTCTGCTTGCTGAATGCCACAGACGAGTTTGGTCGGCAGTTCTCGTAGACCTCATCGGGCACCACGCATATAGCGAGTGCAGGACGGGAGTCGAGCCTCTTGACTTTGTCTACTTGCTCAAGATATAGCCGAGACACTGCGAATGCTCTGTCGTGTTTGTCTGCCTTTCGGGACGCTTCGGAAAGCTTCTCGCCGTCCAGTGCATAGCTGCGTACGGGCTTAGGCCACTTGACGCCGAATGCCACGTCAAAGCCGGGGTAAGGGGGCCAAGCTCGATGCTTTGCTGTGTCGACGCAAGCGGCTGAAGAATTCAGCGCTAAGCACCAAGAATTCCATGCATCCAATCCTTCAGCTGTGCCGATTACGATGTTGTCTGGCATTTGGCTGCGCGTTTCCGCAGGTCCGAACAACGCAAGTCCGTCATGAGGGTCTTCTGCCGTTTGCTGATGACCGAACTCAAGCAGTGGCTCACCGAAAAAGTGGAAGGTGCTCGTCATGCGGATTGCTCCTCTGACAATGTTTCATTGTTGCCATCTGTGTCTTCACCCTCTCCCTCTCGAGACTTGTATTCGGCAAGCTCCTCGCCGATGTCGAGCATGCCGGACAGAGCCTGGACATCCAGACCAATTGGGCAGTCCCATCGTAACGGGTCGCTGCGCATCACCAGCGCACGCGTTCCTTCTCCGTAGCGAATTTCACCGACACTTGTTTCCAGTGCTTGGACGACACCGATCAGACGGGCAAGCCAGTCTTTGTTCCACCAGCTCTTCGTCACTGCTTTGCGACGCCTGCCGATAGCTTTGAGTTCGTACACCTTGCCGGAGAGGTCTGTTGGACGCACATAAACTCGCACGACAACGTTCCAAGTGCCATCTACGTCGTGTTGAGGCTGAAATAGGGGCGCTAGGTGGTATATGAACGGGGATGCACGATCACCCCAACCCAGTGTTCGCGAGCCGGTAAGCGCTACTCGTGTGTTGCGACCGTCGACGTGGCGGATTTTCTGATTCCAGTCCCGGTCATCTCTTTTAGGAAAGTAGAAGAGGTCTCGATCGGAGCAGAAATCGAGGCCTTTTTCGACACAAATCACCCAAAGGCTACGACGGACAAGTTCTTTTGCGACGTCCTCAGTTTTCTTGCCGTCTCGCTCCGGGATCTCTGACCACAAAAACTCAGGAGTGCGATCAGGCTTTGTCGCTGGAATCGAGTTTGGTGGTGGAGGTGTAAAAGCCAGTAGTCGGTATGGGTTGGCCTCAACGAACGCCCATTTTTTCCGCAGCGCATCACGTTCAGACGAGGACATCGCCGCATAGAGATCGTAGATCAGCATGGTTTGCGGCAGCTGCAACGCGAATACGTTTGCAAAGACGGGCTCTGGCTTTGCGATGGTGACGTTCGTCGGCATGTAGTCACCAAGCGCGATGCTTTTTCCTTGCTCATGCCCGAACTCCGGCTTGATCCCGAGCCCGGCCATCCGCTGCAGAACATGCTGCAACCCATCGTTCCAGGACGTCGAGAAGTCTGCGGGAGATACTGCCCTAAGCCTCGAGGGCAGGCGCGCTTGAGCACCTGAAGACACCAGACACGGCAGCACAAAGGAGTCTCTTGACGCAGCTAGGCTGCATCGCTCCAGAAAGAGTTCATCACTGACGCTTGTCGAAGATGCGATGGGAAGATACTGCTTGGCCCGAAACTCGATCAGCTTGCGAACACTATCGTCGGGGTTCTCGCCAGCAAGCGGGGCGGTGCCGCGGCACCAAGTCGGTAAACCTGCAAGCGTCAGACGCCGTGAAAGCCAAGTGGCCAATGCGTGGTCGGCATCGAGGTGGTCGATGACTAGCGTGTCACGACTCTCCGAAAGAGATTCACCCCCGGATTGTGGGAAGAACGGCGGGGTGAAAACGCTCGGGTGCTGAGCGACTAGGTGCTTTTGTGGACCCGCAAGCAGGGCCCGCAGTCTTTCTAAGTCGTAGAGGTCCAAGACCCACCCGAACTCATCGCTCAACATCCTATGAGCTGCATCTTTGTCGGCCGCATTTAGTGGCTCCGTGCAAACAAACACGAAGACATTGGGGTTGTGCTTGAGTTCACGAACTCGCGAACAGTCGTGTTTCAACTTGACCTTCCAGTCGCCACGCACTGTGTAGGCAAACACGATCTTCTGGCCGGTGGCGTCGGAACGGATGATGGCATCGCGACCACCGTCGCCAGTGCCCCCAAGGGGGTCTATTCCAGGGTAGTCGGCGCCGGCAAGAAGAGCGCTGCAGAGACGTTCGAAGTCTCGATATGACGAGATACGCTCAAGGCAGTAAGTAAGGCGATCAGCAGACATTTGCAAAGCATACGATGGGAACTTATGCGCAGGCCGCGAAGCGCGTTCAGTGCTCCACAATTCACCCAATAACCAGACAGCCAAGGCCTAGCAGCCAGTGGTCAAAATTGGCGCCGCATCCGGCGGCGATACGTGGGATTCTGGACACTCACACCACCGCCGAACGCCGGCGGCTTGTGGCCGGCAGCTACATCGTCAGCGCCCGAGGTACACCGCTGTGATCTGCTCGCGCTCGTGGCCCAACTCGCGTGAGATAGCAAGCCGTGCCTCGCGGTCCACCACCTTTTGCTTCGGGCTCAGATCCTTGTACCGAGGGCCGCCTGCTGCCGGTGCCTTCCACCCTGTCAGTTCGAAGTAGCGCCTCTGCGCGTAGGCGTGCCGTAGCCCGTGTACGCCGCGGATGCCTGCGCGCGCCGTCTGCGCCTTGAAGCGGTTCTGTTGGTCACGGTAGTTCATCTTCGTGGGAATCATGCTGCCGCCCTGGGCGAGCGCCTTGGCTTCTTCGAGCACCTGGCGCTGCATGGCGTTGGTGACAGGCACATCGCGCTCGCGACCGCCCTTGGTCCAACTGGCCTTCAGGTGCAGCACGCCGCCCCTGTCGGCCCAGCCCGGTCGCACCTTGATGCTTTCCTCTCGCCGAAGCCCGAAGGCCTCTTCCAGCCGCAGCGACATTGCGGTGTAGGGATCGGTCACACGGCTCAGTTGCTCGCCGTCCAGCGTCCTGGCCTTCGAGGTGTTGCTGACGTGCTGCCGCTCCGGGATGCCATAGGCGGCGTTGTCGCGCCGCACGATGTTCTGTTTGCCGATCTTCTCGGCCAGCCAACGCAGTGCGCTCATGCGGTTCTTGAAGGTGCCTGCGGCGATGCCTTCCTCATGCCATCGCTCGACCAGGTAGTCTATGTGCTTGGTGCGCATGCCCTGTGCACGCAGGTGGTGGAAGCCACCCTCGTGCAGCTGGTCGCCCACCAGGCTCAGGATTACCTCGCGGTCGTGCTGTGTCGCCATCGAGCCGTCCCGGTTGCGTTGGCACAGCAGTTTGAAGTCGTGGTTCAAGTCGCGCATGGCTCGCTCCTCTTCATTCCTCATCCATTCATCTCCGCACGTAGTGCGGTCCTTACGAGACCGAAGGCCGAAGCCGCCGGGGTGCATGACGGTCAGGTCAGTGTTTCTGTCCGTCCCCGGCGCCGCAGCGCAAGGGAACTACGAGGGACACGGGACACCACTCCCGGTTGTGCAAGCAATTCAACTGGTCGCCGGCGTTGCACGCGCTGTGGCGCCGCGCGGTGGTGCCTGTTGGCACGTCGTTGCGCGGGGACTGGTCACCCAAGGTCCATGGGGTGTGCACGTCACACGAGGGATTGATCCGTTGACGGGGATCAGGCGGCGCAGCGCCGGTCGAGCCGAACGCATGCGCATCGGATGCGCGAGGGCATCGAGGGGGGCTCCAGGCCCCATTGACGGACGCCGTCCAGCAGCGTCAAAGCCCGTCACTTCGGGCCGTCACTTCGCGAAATGCGCCTTGAGATGAGGCGCGGCGCGGACTTACCGCGTCGTCACTGTTAGCAAGCTTCCAGTGACGACGCGGAGGGCGCTGCGATGCAAAGGGCAGATGTCCAGACATCGCAGTACAAGGGCGCCATCGGGTGGCGCACAAGATGCCGTCGCGCATGGCGCGACGACGCGAGCAGCGGCACATGCCGCAGGTGGCTCTGGGCAGATCAAGTCTGCGCGGCAAGCCGAAGTTCGCGCAAGGCGAACTCGGCATCTATGGCCGGTGCGAAGGCACGGCAATCTCTACAAGGGCAGGTAACGCCTGCGACGTCCTGTGGTGAGGTCAGGATCCTCGGGAGCAATTTGAGTGAATCAGGCGTGCGGCCACATGTCAAGGTTCCGCTCGAATAACACTTGCAGCATGGTGCCTAGAGCGTCAGGTGGCGTCCTCCGATCACATTCATTGAGCATCTCAGCGGCGTCTGCAAAGTGCGAGACTGCCTTTCGAGGGCGCGGTCGACTGTTTGCAAAAGGCGACATGCCTACAAGCCGCATCATTGCTTGTAAGAACAGGGTGAAAGCAGAGGCGGGTCACAATCAGCATCCCTTGTTTGGAGCGGAAAACGAACTCATGGCCTTTACAAGATTGCCTACTGCTGCGAGCGTAGCCAAGTCGCCCGACCAACTGTTCCTCGATCTCCCACTTCGTCAGTATCTGGGGCTTGTCGATCATCAAGGCCAGATGCTCAGGACCTATGCCGAAAAAGCGGTTAGCTCGCCGGACGTTGCGTTGCAACTTCCAACCGGAAGCGGGAAGACCCTGGTCGGTCTGCTTATTGCTGAGTGGCGTCGACGCACCTTCAACGAACGAGTTGTGTATCTTTGCCCGACCCGCCAGTTGGTCTATCAAGTTGTAGAAGAAGCGACGACAAAATATGGGCTTTCCGTCGATGGATTCACAGGACCAATCAAGGAGTACGAGTCTTCCGCAAAAGGGCGCTATGCTGCGGGGGAGCGGGTGGCTGTTACGACCTATAGCGCACTATTCAACACAAATCCGTTCTTCAAATCTCCTGATACGGTAATACTGGATGATGCTCATGCCGCGGAGAATTACGTGGCAAAGATGTGGACGCTGCAGGTCGATCGCTACAGCAAAACACATGCAGGCTTGTTCGCTGCGCTTGCCAACGTTCTTGGCGCAGTCATGGATCCGTATTTTCACGCGCGGCTTACTAGTGACGCACCGAGTGTCAGCGATGTCGGGTGGGTGGACAAAATTCCAACACCAGCTTTTGCGGAAATTGCAGATCAAGTGCGTGCGATCCTCGATGTGCATAACTCTGATCCGCAGATCGTATTTTCCTGGAAGTCTCTGTGCGAAAATCTGTTGGCGTGCCATTTTTACGTATCTGCGAATCAGCTGTTGATTAGGCCTGCGATACCTCCAACATGGAGTCACGCACCGTTCCAAGCTGCGAAACAGAGAATTTTCATGTCGGCGACGCTTGGGCCGGGCGGTGACTTGGAGCGATTAACCGGTCGTCGAGCGATTCAGCGACTGCCGATCCCTGCAGGCTGGGACAGGCAGGGCATCGGGCGGAGACTCTTCTTCTTTCCCGGCATGTCCTTTGATGAGCAGGAAGCGACGGAATTGGGTTTTGCACTCATGCGTGAGGCCGGAAGAAGTTTAGTGCTTGTGCCTTCCGACGCGAGAGAGGCAGAAGTTTCTAAGCTGATCGTAGAGAAGACAGGATTTCCTACGTTCTCGGCAGATGATATTGAAAAAACAAAATCTGACTTTCTAAGTAGGGCGAACGCTGTCGCCGTCGTTGCAAATCGTTATGATGGGATTGACTTTCCTGGCGATGCATGTCGTCTTGAATTTCTTGATGGTTTGCCGCAAGCGGTGAATCTGCAGGAAAAATTTATCATGTCGAGGATGGGGGCGGTTGCACTCTTCAATGTGCGTATTCAGGCGCGTGTTCTCCAGGCAATTGGTCGCTGCACACGCGGTTTGAAAGACTTCTCAACGGTGGTCGTCGGAGACGGTGAGCTTGCTGACTATCTGATTGATCGAAGAAAGAATGAGCATCTCCATCCTGAGCTTCAGGCCGAGATTCAATTCGGTCTCATGCAGTCGCGTGAACGGAAGGCTGAAGATTTTCTGGAGAACTTTCGAATATTCAATCGTCATGACACTGAGTGGCAAGTCGCGAATCAAGACATACTCTCAATGAGAGACCAGGCCGCGCAGGCACCATACAAAGAAATGAGTGAGTTGCAGGAAGTGGTTGCCTCCGAGGTGCGTTATCAAGAAGCGATGTGGCAGGGCGATTACCCGCAGGCGTTCGAGTGCGCTCGCGAAGTGCTGGGTAAGCTGACGCTGTCTGAACTGAAGGGCTATCGTGCGCTATGGCATTATCTTGCCGGTAGCGCTGCACATCTTGCCTCTCGCGAGATGGATCCGGGATTTTCTGTGGCAGCAACGGATCAGTTTTCAAAAGCGCGGGACGCTGCAAGAGGAATTCCTTGGCTCGTTGGCATATCCCGGACGACCATGCTTCCACCAACCGATGCAGACAAACGTAATGCATCGGTCATGCACCAAGTGGAGCGGATCGAAAGTTTATTTGCGAGCTTAGGCCTTGTCCACAATCGCGGATACAGCAAACGCGAGCAGGAGATTCTTGCTGGGCTAGCTCGTCCTGAAACTTTCGAGGCTGCTCAAAAATCTTTGGGAGATCTGCTTGGTTTCGTCACCGGAAAAATTGAAGAGGATGCTTCGCCAGATCCTTGGTGGATCGCAGATGACAAAGTGATCGTGTTTGAAGATCATGCTGGAGCAACTGCTGACGAGCCGTTCATTGATGCAAAGAAAGCGCGTCAAGCTGCCTCACATCCGGCATGGATGAAAATGCGAGTTCCAGAGGCAAAAAGTGCTGAAATTATCTCTGTTCTAGTTACGCCCGCGCGTATCGCGAAAATTGGAGCGGAGCCTTCGCTGGCGTCTGTCTCGTACTGGGAATTGGACGATTTCAGACAGTGGGCCCAAAAAGCGATGGGGGTGCTGCGAGAAATTAGAACTACGTTTGTACGGCCTGGCGATCTCGAATGGCGTGCAAGGGCCGCTGAGGCGCTCGAGACTGCTGCTATCGATGCATCAAGTCTGTTCGATGCTCTGAATGCTGCTAAGGCTTCCCAACTCATGAAATTCGAGCAATAGTTCTACGCTGGTCGGGTGCAGCTATGCCATGGCGTTGAAGCCAAACGTGAGGATCTTGGCGGTGAGCCTTGCACGTACGGCAGGTTGCCTCCTAGTGTGAGGAGATCCTGCGTTAGAGGAGTTCAGCGATGTACCCGTCCAACATGCTGGCTAGGGAAGCTCTGCGCAATACGCTTTGAGATGTGCTGATGCAGCCCCACCCAGCCAATTCGCCGCTTCGGCCCCTTGCACGGCGGCTTTTCGGCTCCTTCGGGCCTGCTGGCCCCTTGCACGGCGGCTTTTCGGCTCCTTCGGGCCTGTTGGTCACGACGAAGCTGCCGTCGGCGCTGCATTCCAC
>NZ_LMNA01000001.1 GCF_001422445.1 Pseudorhodoferax sp. Leaf274 | reverse complement strand
TGTCGTTTCCCAAGAGGTTGTTCACCCGAAGTAGTCGGGGAAGATGGAGGTTCTCACGCCAAACCATCAACCCAGAACAACCTCGGATGAACAGCCATAAGAATGCCTCATTAACGCCGCGAGGCCGCGAGCACTTGGTCAAAAACATCGCCTCCCAGGGCACCAGGAAGGCAGCCGATGCCGCGGGTGTCAGCACGCGCATGGCGTCGCGCTGGAAGCGGCGCCACCAGCTCGAAGGCGCCGCAGGTCTGCGGGATCGAAGCTCTCGTCCGCATCGCAGCCCCACGCGCATTGGTTCCGACAAGACAGAGCGAATCGAGGGCCTGAGGCGCAATCAGCGCCTGGGCTACGCGCAAATCGCCGAGCGTGTGGGCGTCTCCAAGAGCACTGTGGGGCGCGTATGCGTGAAGGCTGGCCTGGCCAAATTGCCCTCTGTGCAGGACAGCGTGCCCGTGCGCCGCTATGAGAAAGAGCACCCCGGCGAGCTGCTGCACCTGGACATGAAGAAGCTCGGCTGCTTCGATCAGCCCGGGCATCGCGTGACGGGAGATCGCACGCGCAACACGCCTCGCGCGGGCTGGCAGGCGTTGCATGTGGCCATTGACGACCACTCCCGCGTCGGCTTCAGCCAGGTGCTGCGCGACGAGACCAGTCTCAGTGCCTGCGACTTCCTGATCGCAGCGCTGCGCTACTACCGCAAGCTCGGAGTGTCCATCCAGGCCGTCATGACCGACAACGGATCGGCCTACAAGTCCCGGCGCTTCGCCAAGCTGCTGCGCCGCCTGGGCATCAAGCACAAGCGCACGCGCCCCTACACGCCACGTACCAACGGCAAGGCCGAGCGCTTCATCCAGACGCTCCTGCGCGAATGGGCGTACGCCTATCGCTACCCCAGCTCAGACGTCCGAACGGCTGAGTTGCAGCCCTGGATGCAGCACTACAACTTCCATCGGCCGCACTCCGCCGTCTCGCACCAACCTCCCGCCTCCAGACTCGGCTTTGACGGGAACAACGTCCTGAGAAACTACATCTACAACTTCCATCGGCCGCACTCCGCCGTCTCGCACCA
Source organism: Pseudorhodoferax sp. Leaf274 (assembly GCF_001422445.1). Taxonomy (GTDB): domain Bacteria; phylum Pseudomonadota; class Gammaproteobacteria; order Burkholderiales; family Burkholderiaceae_C; genus Pseudorhodoferax. The sequence goes on along the minus strand of NZ_LMNA01000001.1, from coordinate 1,228,462 downwards.
ACCTCCCGCCTCCAGACTCGGCTTTGACGGGAACAACGTCCTGAGAAACTACAGCTAGCGCTTGGCCGGCGGCTTGGGCGCGGCCGTCGCGGGAGGCTTGTCCCCCTCGCGCACCTTGACGCAGGACACCGTGCCCACTCCGCTCGGGTACTGCACGTTGCAACCCTCGTTGCCGTTGCACACGGTGTTGGACGGCACACTGACCGGCACATAGAAGTAGCAGGCCACGCCGTCGGCGCCATCCAGCAGCTTGACGACCTTGGTACCAGGGAACGGGCCCTGCCATTCGCCGACGATGGACATGGCCGGTACGGTCGCCGCAGCGGCTGGCCCTGACGCTGCTGAAGCAGCCGGTGCAGGCACCGGTGCCTGCGCCCTCGCGGTCAGGCAGGCGCAGGCCGCAGCGGCGGCAAGAACCCAACGCCCGGCCCGCTTCACCGCCCCACCGTCTCCAGCCACTGCGACAGCTCCGCCGCCGCCGCATCAGTGGCCTCGGCGAGCGCACGCACGCCGCCGGCCGCGTCGGCCGTGGGCGCGGGCCGCTGCACGATGACCTGGCGCTGCGCCAGCACCTTCTCGCCGGCCGGCAGGTTGTCGACCACGGTGGCACGCAGGCGCACCAGGCCCGCGCTCTGCCCAGGCGCCGTGAACAGCTGGCTGAATTCCAGCAGCTCCACGCGCAGGACGAGCGGTTGGCGTCCGTCGCTGCGCAACATCGCGGCCCCTTCGCCCGCGCTCACGATGGTGCGGCGCTGGCCCAGCTGCTCGCGCAGGCGCTGGCGCACCAGCTGCGCGGGCGGCGTGCTCCAGCGGGCCTGCGCGTACGGGCGCAGCTGCTGCGCATCGGCGTAGCCCAGGCGGTACAGCACGGCCGTGCCGGCCTCCAGCGGGCCAGTGGCCTCCACCTCGTCCAGCGCCAGCGGTGCCAGCGGCGCGCGCCGGTCCATGGGCGCATCGGCCACCGGGCCGGGGCCGAAGTCGTACTGCGCCGGGCGTGTGGGCTTGTCGGGCAGCGCCGAACAGCCCGCCAGCAGCGCAGCCAGCAGCAAGGGGGAAAGGAAAGCGGTGCGGCCCATCATCTGGCTCCTGCTGCAGCGGGTGGCGCGAAGCCGGGTTCGCCCGGCCCCGGTGGAACGTTGCCGCTGCCGAAGATCAGCGACTGCGGGTTGTCGTTGATGCCGTTGACGGTGCGGCTCAACTGGCGCGCGGCGCGCGAGGCGTCCTCGGAGACGCGGTTCACGCGCGGCAATGTCGCGGCGCCGAAGGTCTCGGCCACGCGCGACAGCGCGGCCGTGCCCTCGGCCAGGCGGTCCAGGGGCCCGTCCTTCTGGTTCAGGCGGTCGGCGGTCTTGTCGATGTTGGTGGACATGCGGGCCACGTCGTCGGCCGCGGCGCGCACCGACTGCAGGCTGCGCGTGAACTCCTGCGTCAGGGCGGGCACGCCGGCCAGCGCCGGGTCCACGCGCAGGCGCATGGTGCTCTCCAGCTGGGCGGTGAGCAGGTTGACGTTCTGCGCGGCCGCGGCGATGCGTTCGGTCGCCAGGGCGGTGTTGTCGAGCACCGCACCCACCTTCTTCTGGTTCTGCTCGTCGAGCATCTTGTTGATGCTGTCCAGCGCCTGCTGCACCTTGGCCAGCAGTTCGGGCGCCTGGTCGGTCAGTTCGCCCAGGCGCGAGTTCTTGAGCGGCAGCCGCGGCACGCCGCTGGCGCCGGCCGGCAAGGGCTGCGGCGCATCGCCTGCGTCGTCCAGCTGCACGAAGGCCAGGCCCGTGATGCCCTGGTAGCTCAGCGTGGCGAAGGTGCTGGGCGACAGGGGCGTGGTGTCGTCCACCGTCAGGCGGATCACGATGTTGCCGGGCACATCGGGATCGAAGCCGATGAACGTGACCTTGCCCACAGACACGCCCTTGAAGCGCACCGGCGCCTGCGGCTGCAGGCCGGTCACGGTGTCGCTGGTGGACAGCTCGTAGGTGTGGGTGCTGCCGCTCTCGCGGCCGAGCCAGACGGCCAGCGTGATCAGCAGCGCGGTGACCACCAGCACGAAGGTGCCGGCGGCCATGGCATGGGCTTTGTTTTCCATCTCAGTCCTTTTTCGGAGGCACGGGCGCAGGTGCGGGTGCGGCGACGATGTGGTCGATGGGCGTCATGGCGCGGCGGCCGCGCTCGCCCTGGAAGAAATCGCGCACGAAGGGGTGGTCGTAGGCCGCGACCTCCTGCGGCGTGCCGTGCACCAGCACGCGCTTCTCGGCCAGCACCAGCACGCGGCTGGACAGCGCGAACAGCGTGTCCAGGTCGTGCGTGACCATCACCACGGTCAGGTCCAGCTCGCGGTGCAGCGAGCGCAGCAGCTCCACGAACTCGTCCGAGCCGTGCGGGTCCAGCCCGGCCGTGGGTTCGTCCAGCAGCAGCAGCGGCGGGTCCATGGCCAGCGCGCGCGCGAGCGCCACGCGCTTGACCATGCCGCCCGACAGGTCGGCCGGCATCTTGCTGGCGTGCTGCGGGCCCAGGCCGACCATCTGCAGCTTGACCAGCGCGGTGTCGTAGACCAGCTCGTCGGGCAGGCGGCGCAGCTCGCGCAGCGGAAAGGCGATGTTGTCGAGCACGCTGAACGCCGAGAACAGCGCGCCCTGCTGGAACAGCATGCCCACGCGGCTGGCCGCGCCACGCCGGCCCAGCTGCGCGGCAGGCTCGCCCAGCACCGTGACATCGCCGCGGTAGGGCTTCTCCAGGCCCAGCATCTGGCGCAGCAGCACGGTCTTGCCCGTGCCCGAGCCGCCGACCAGCGAGACCACCTCGCCGGCGCGGATCGACAGCTCCAGGTCCTTGTGGATCACGACCTGGTCGCGGCCTTCGCCGAAGGCGGTCCACAGGCCGCGGATGGAAACGACTTCGTCCGTCATATGCCGATGCTGCGGAAGGCGACCGCGAACAGCGCGTCGACCAGGATCACGGCCGTGATGGCCGAGACCACCGAGGCCGTCGTGCCCTGCCCCAGGCTCTCGGTGTTGGGCTTGACGCGCAGGCCGTAGTGGCAGCCGATCAAGGCGATCAGGATGCCGAACACGGCCGACTTGCCGATCGCCAGGCTCAGGTTGGCCGCGCTCACGGCGTCCGGCAGCGCGCCCAGGAAATAGGCCGGGGTGATGCCCAGCGCCAGGTCGGCCGCCAGCATGCCGCCGGCCAGGCCCGACAGCGTGGTCCAGGTGGCGATCAGCGGCATGGCGATGGCCAGCGCGATGGCACGCGGCATCACCAGCCGGAAGCCGTGGGCGATGCCCATCACGCGCATGGCGTCGAGCTCCTCGGTCACGCGCATCACGCCGATCTGCGCCGTGATGGCCGAGCCGGACCGCCCGGCCACGAGGATGGCGGCCAGCATGGGCCCGAGCTCACGCACCAGCGAGACGCCCAGGATGTTGACGATGAACGACTCGGCGCCGAACTGGCGCAGCTGCAACGCCGTCAGATAGGCGAGCACCACGCCGATCAGCGCGCCGACCAGCGCGGTGATGGGCAGCGCCATGGCACCCATCTGGTAGAGGTGGCCCGAGATGTCGCGCCACGGGCCGAACTGCGGCCGGCGCGCGAAGCGCAGGCTGTCCAGCGCCAACTGGCCGATCAGCCGCACGCCGCTCTTGAGCTGGCCCAGGCGGCGCAGCACGCTGGCGCCCAGCGCGTCGAAAGACTGCGCAAAGCCGCCATCGGGCTCTGGCTTGCGCGTGCAGCTGAACTCGGCCACGCGCTCCAGCATGCTGCGCTGCTCGGGCAGCAGCGCCAGCTGGGCCGGCCACTCGCGGCCCCAGTGGTTCCACAGCAGCTGCGCGCCCAGGTGGTCCAGCCGCTCCACCTGCTGCAGATCCCAGCCGGCGGCGGCCGGCAGGGACGCGAGGGCCTGGCGCACCCGGCCGAGGTGGTCGCCGCCGGCCAGGTCGGAAGCGGTCCAGCGGCCTGTCAGCACGGCCTTGCGGTCGTCGCCCTGCCCTGAGGCTTCGATGTGCGGAGTTGACGGGGAAGCAGCGTCCATGCAGACGGGAAGGGCGGGGTACGGCGGGCCAGTGGTGGAGCAGGCATCGTACCAAGCGCCCCACACCCGGCGCCGTAGGACCGCAGCGACAAATGCTTACAGACTCTTGCGGTACTGGATGAAACCAGCGTTCTGCGCCACCCGGTCGTACAGCAGCCGTCCCGGCGCATTGCTTTCGTGCGTGAGCCACCAGACGCGGCTGGCACCTTCCTCGGCGGCGCGCGCATAGACGGCCTCGATCAGCGCACGGCCCACGCCACGGCCGCGCGCGGCCGGCGCGGTGAACAGGTCCTGCAAATAGCAGTACGGGCCCTCTGTCCAGGTCGAGCGGTGGAAGATGCAGTGCACGATGCCCAGCAACTGGCCCGCCTCGTCGAAGGCGCCGATGGCGTGCATGGGCTCGGCCGGGTCGAGCAGGCGCTGCCAGGTGCGCGCATCGAGCGCCGCGCCCAGCGCCACCTGGTAGAAGCGCTGGTAGCCCTGCCACAGCGGCAGCCAGGCGGCATGGTCACCAGCCACCAGCGGGCGCAGCTGCACATCGGCCCGGGCCTCGCCGCTGTGCGCGGCGCGCAGCGCGGCCAGGCCCTGGCGCTGGTGGCCGTCGGCATCGAAGTTGCCGGGTGCCAGCCAGGCCTGCAAGCCCGTCCGCACGGCCGGCCAGTCGCTGTCGATGATGGAGAACCAGGCCGTGTCGCGGTTGCGGCCCTTGGTCACGATGGCCTGGCGGAACACGCCCTCGAAGGTGAAGCCCAGGCGCTGCGCCGTGCGACGCGAGGGCGCGTTCAGGCTGTCGCACTTCCACTCGTAGCGGCGGTAGCCCAGGTCGTCGAACACATGGCGCATGAGCAGGTACTGCGCCTCGGTGGACACGGGCGTGCGCTGCAGGTGCGGCGAGAACGTCACATGGCCGACCTCGACCACGCCGTTGGCCGCGTCGATGCGCATGAGCGCCAGCGTGCCGACGGCGCGGCCGCTGGCCAGGTCGACGACGGCGAAGTGCAGCGGGTCGGCGCTCTCGGCCATGGCCTGCGCGTGGCGCAGGTAGGCGCCCGCATCGGCGAAGGGCTCGCTGGCCATGTAGGTCCAGTCGCGCCCGTCGGCCGCGTCGGCATAGGCGGCGTACAGGTCGGCCGCGTGGCGTGCGGGGTCCAGCGGCTCCAGCCGGCACAGGCGGCCGGCGAGCGTGACGCGCTGCGGCCGCGGGCGTGGCGTCCAGTCCGGCACGGCGGCACCGATGGGTTGGTCGAAGGCATTCGCGCGCTGGGTCATGGTGGTCCGGTTCCCGTGAAGAAGACAGCGGCCGAGGCGAGCTGCGTGCCGGCCTGCTGCAAAGAGCCCATCGTGCCATTGTCGACCGGGCCGAGCCACGCAGGCGGCCACCTACAATCCGCGACCACCCAGCCCGCCCCCGGCCCATGGACTCCTCGACGGCCCGCCAGCGCTTTCACGACGAACTGCTCGCACGGCACCTCAAGACCATCTTCGGAGAGGTCGAGGCCAGCGCCCTGGCCCACCTGCGCCGCCACCTGCGCTGGGTCGAGATCGCCGGCGGCGAGACGCTCATGCACCAGGGCGAACAGGGCGATTCCATGTACCTCATCGTCAGCGGCCGCCTGCGCGCCTACGTGCGCGCGGCCGACGGCCACGAGCGCATGGTCGGCGAGATGGCGCGCGGCCAGACCGTGGGCGAGATGAGCCTGTACACCGGCGAGCCGCGCGCGGCCACCGTCGTGGCGGTGCGCGATTCGGTGCTGGTGCGCCTGGCCAAGTCGGAATTCGTGCCCTTGCTGGAAAGCAGCGCCCAGGTGTCGATTGCGCTCACGCGCCAGATCGTGCAGCGCCTGAAGGGCGAGCAGCGCCAGCAGACGCACGAGCGGCCGGTGGCCATCGGCCTGGTGCCCATCACCGCCGGCGTGGACGCGGCAGCCTTCGCCGCCGGCCTGGCGCTGCAGATCGGCGAGCGGCTGGCCCAGGCCCATGGGCACGGCCAGGGCCGCGTGCGCATCGTCGATGCGGCGCAGGTGCGCCAGGCCCTGGCCGATGCCGGCGTGTCGCTCGACGACGCCGACCCCGAGGCCCGGGCCGATGCCAGCCGCCGCGTGGCGCTGCTGCTGGACGAGATCGAGGCCACGCACGACGCCGTGCTGCTGCTGGCCGATGCCGGCCCCACCGCCTGGACGCAGCGCTGCTGCCGCCATTGCGACGAGCTGCTGCTGCTGGCCGACGCCACGCAACCGGCCGCGCTGCACCCGGTGGAGCAGCAGTTCCTCATGCACCGCCCGCCGCGCACCGAGGTGGCCGAGCTGCTCGTGCTGCTGCACCCGGCCGCGCTGCGTTCGCCCCAGGGCACGGCGGCCTGGCTGAGCCGCCGGCCGCTGGCCGGCCATGTGCACCTGCGCCCCGGCCTGGCGCGCGACATGGCGCGCATGGCGCGGCTGCTCACGCGCACCGCGGTCGGCCTGGTGCTGGCCGGCGGCGGCGCGCGCGGCTTCGCCCACCTGGGCGTGTACCGCGTGCTGCGCGAGCAGGGGGTGGAGATCGACTGGGTCGGCGGCACCAGCATCGGCGCGGTGATGGCGGCCTACGTGGCCTCCGACCAGTCGCTGGACACGGTGATGGCCAACGCGCGCAGCGCCTTCGCGGTGAACCCCACGGGCGACATGAACCTGTTCCCGCTGCTCTCGCTGTTCAAGGGCGTGCGGCTGCGCGGCGTGCTGCGCAACGCCGTGCAGGCGCTGGTGGGCTTCGATGCCGACATCGAGGACCTCTGGAAGAACTACCACTGCGTGGCCACCAACTACTCGCGCGCCTGCGAGCAGCGCATCGCGCACGGCAACCTCGTGCAGGCGCTGCTGGCCAGCATCTCCATCCCGGGCGCGCTGCCGCCCGTGGTGCGCGACGGCGAGCTGCTCTGCGACGGCGGCACCTTCAACAACTTCCCGGTGGACCAGATGCGCAGCATGCGCGGCGTGGGCCATGTGATCGGCGTGAACCTGAACACGCGCGGCCCCACGCAGGTGCCGGCCGGCGAGATGCCCGGCAACATCAGCCTGTGGCGCGACCGGCTGCGCCCGCCGGCCCAGCGGCGCTACCGCCTGCCCTCGCTGCCCACCTACCTGATGACGGTGACCGGGCTGTACAGCATGTCGCGCCAGACCCAGGCGCAGCAGGGCTGCGACCTGTACTTCCACCCGGCGCTGGAGCGCGTGGGCATGCTGCAGTGGAAGAGCATCGACCAGATCGTGGCGCGTGGCTACACGCACGGCAAGACCGTGGTGGCCGCGCTCGACGCGCGCCAGCGCCAGCAGCTGGGCATGGCCTCAGCGTCGGTTGCCCAGGGCGAGGATGGACAGGCCGGACAGCACGAAGGTGGCACCGGCGCCGAGGTTGAGCCAGGCCGTGGCGCGCGGCCGGCGTGACAGCCAGCCCGACAGCCGCGCGGCCGAGGCGCCCAGCAGCGAGAAGATCACGGCGGTCAGCACCGCGAAGATGGCACCGTAGACCAGCATCTGCAGCGGCACAGAGCCACGCTCTGCACGCACGAACTGCGGGATGAAGGCCAGCACGAACAGGCCCGGCTTGGGGTTCAGCACATTGGACAGCAGCCCCGTGTAGAACACGCGTGGCAGGCTCTGGTGCGCCGCCGGCGCGAAGGAGATCAGGTTGCGCGATCGCAGCGCCTTGACGCCCAGCCACAGCAGGTAGCCGGCGCCGGCGATCTTGACGGCCCAGAACGCGAGCGGCGAGGCCTGCAGCACCAGCGTGAGCCCCAGCGTGGCGGCCAGCGTGTGGACCATGATGCCCAGCCCGGCACCGACCGAGGAAGCCACCGCCGCCGCCCGGCCCTGGCCCAGGCCGCGGCTCAGCGCGAGGATGTTGTCCGGCCCGGGGGCCAGCACCACGAGCAGCGTGGCGAGCAGGTAGGCGATCAGGATGTCGGTGGGGAACACAGGGGTCTCCTTCAGGGTTTCTTGCGCCGCAGCTCCTGCAGCCGCTGCTGCAGCCAGGCCCGGCTGTCGACCGGCTCGGCACCGGCGCAGCGTACACGGTAAGGCTCGCCGCTCAGGCTGCTTTCGGATGCCGCCAGGTTGACGAAATCCTCGGCGCTGCGGATGGCATCGCGGCCCTCCAGGTAGTCGCGCTTCTTCTGCAAGTGGGCGACGGCCTCCGCGCCCGCATGCCAGCGGCCGTTGCGCTGGAACTCGCAGCCCGAGGCCTGCAGGCGAGAGATCAGCGCGTCGATCTCGGCCTGCACGGGCGCGGGTGGCGGCGCGGCCTGCGCCAGTGCGCAAGAGCAGAGCAGCACGCCGAGCAGGGCACGACGCATGTCAGCCGCGCGCCAGCGCATACAGGCGCAGCGACCGGTCGCCGACCGGCACCATGCCCTGGAAGTCGAAGCCCAGCGCGCTCAGCAGCTTGGTGGAGCGCAGGTTGGTCGGCGCCGTGATGGCCAGCAGCCGCGGCAGCTGCAAGACCTCGAAGGCATGCCACAGCACGGCCTGCGCGGCCTCGCGTGCGTAGCCCAGGCCTTCATGCGCTTGCAGCACCGCGAAGCCGATGTCGGGCGCGGGCAGCGCCTCGCGCTGCACCAGGCCGCACAGGCCCAGCGGCGCGCCGTCGCTGCGGCGCAGCACCAGGTACATGCCGAAGCCCTGCGCGGCATAGGGCACGAGGATGTGGGCGGCGATGTGGGCCTGCGCGTCCTGCAGCGTGCGCACCTCGCGGTCGCCGATGTGGGCCAGCCAGGTCGGCCCGTTGAGCAGCTGCAGGTAGAACGGCGCGTCGTCGAGCGTCAGCCGTCGCAGCGCGAGGCGCGGGGTCTCGGCGACGTTGCCCCCCGAAGGAGCGCGCGCTTGCTTGCTGCGGCCCGGCACTGCGGATGTGGCCCCCACGCTCCCCGCTGCGCGTGGTTCGCTGCCCCCCGAGGGGGTGCCCGCTTGCTTGGGGCGGCCCGGCGCTGCGCGTGTGGCCCCCACGCTCCCCGCTGCGCGTGGTTCGCTGCCCCCCGAGGGGGTGCCCGCTTGCTTGGGGCGGCCCGACACTGCGCTCACACCAGCTCCTGGATGCGCGCCGTCGCCTCGCCCCCGTCGACCAGCAGTTCGGCCGCCGCGACCGGCAGGGTGAAGCGGCGCGGTCCGCAGCTGCCGGGGTTCACGTAGAGCACGCCGCCCTCGCGCGCGATACGCGGCTTGTGCGAGTGGCCCGTGACGACCGCCTGCACGCCGTCGGCCGGGTCCAGCCGCAGCTGCGCGATGTCGTGCAGCACGCACAGGCGCAGGCCGCCGACGTCCACCACGCAGGTCTCGGGCAGGCGCTCGGCCCAGGGCCCGACGTCGTTGTTGCCGCGCACGGCGGTCAGCGGCGCGATGGCCGCCAGCTGGTCGAGGATGGACGCATCGCAGATGTCGCCCGCGTGCACGATGTGGTCGCTGCCGCGCAGGAAGGCCAGGGCCTCCGGGCGCAGCAGGCCGTGGGTGTCGGAAAGCAGGCCGATGCGGAACATCGCCGCAGTATGCCCAGGTGCGCACGGGCACGGGCGCCTTGCTCGCTTTGCGCATGAGGTCATGCGGAAATCTTCGTTCCCGCCACCGGGGGGCCTTCCTAGAGTGCAAGGCCGGCGCCGCAGCCCCACGCGGCGCCGCATGCCCACCCGGAGACCTCCCCCATGCACGCCCTTCCCCACGCCACGCCCACACGGCGCGCAGCGCTCGCCTTGCTGGCCGCCCGTGCGCTGCCAGCCTTCGCGGCCGATGCCCCCTGGGCCCCGTCCAAGCCCGAATTCATCGTGCCCAGCGGTGCCGGCGCCGCGCTGGACTCGGCCGCGCGCAAGCTCACGGAACTGCTCGCCCGCGAGGGCCTGACCGAGAGCTTCGTCGTCAGCAACCGCTCGGGCGCGCACTCCATCCAGGCGCTGGAGATCCTGCAGCGCCAGGCCGGCAACGCCAACGTGCTCATGACGCTGTCCAGCGGCTACGTGACCAGCGTGGCCCAGGGCGCGCTGCCGCCGCGGCTGCAGGAGTTCACGCCGCTGGCCACGCTGGTGCGCGAGTTCACCACCGTGGTGGTGCGCGCCGATTCGCCGGTGCAGAACGTGCAGGACCTCGTCGCCACGCTGCGCCGCGACCCGGCCGGCCTGTCCATCGGCATCGCCACGACGCTGGGCAACCACATCCATCTGGGCATCGCCCAGCCGCTCAAGCAGGCCGGCGTGCCGGTGCGCGAACTGCGCGTGGTGCCGTACAAGTCCTCGGCCGAGTCGATGACGGCGCTGGCCGGCGGCCACCTGGACGTGGTCTCGGCCACCACGCCCAACCTCCTGCCCTACCTGCAGGCCAAGCGTGTGCGCGTGATCGCCATCGCAGCCGAACAGCGCCTGGCCGGCGCCTTCGCCGACGCGCCGACCTGGAAGGAGCAAGGCGTGGACTACGTCAGCGATTCGTTCCAGGGCGTGATGACCACGGCCCGCATCACGCCGGCCCAGCAGCAGTTCTGGGTGCAGGCGCTGCAGCGCGTGACGCAGACCGCCGACTGGCAGGCCTTCGTCGCGCTGAACCAGTGGAAGCCGCATTTCCTGGGGCCGCAGGACACGCAGGCCGCGCTGCGCAAGCAGATCGCGCAGACCCAGGCCCTGCTGGGCGAGCTGAACCTGCAGCCGTCCGACGCCGCCACCCAGGTGCAGGCCGCCGCCCGCTGACAACCCCGAGGAGACCGCCATGAACATGCCCCTGCCCCACCCCCTGCAACGCCAGCTCGAACAGGCGCTGCACGCCACGCCGCACGTCCAGGTGCTGCCGCAATCGGCCCACATCGGCGCGCTGATCACGGGCCTGGACCTGCGCCAGCCGCTGCGCGCCGAGGAGATCGCCACCGTGCGCGCCGCGCTGCTGCAGTGGAAGGTGGTGTTCTTCCGCGACCAGCCGCTGGAGCACGGCCAGCACATCGCGTTCGCGCGCCAGTTCGGCGAGCTCACGCTGGGCCACCCGGTGTTCGGCCATGTCGAAGGCCACCCCGAGCTCTACAGCATCGCCAAGCACCGCAAGGCCAACCGCCACGCCGGCCAGGCCGAGCAGCGGCCCTGGACGGGCTGGCATGCCGACGTGACGGCCGCGCACAACCCGCCGGCCGCCTCGGTCCTGCGCGGCGTGACGATCCCGCCCTATGGCGGCGACACGCAATGGACCAACCTGGCCGCGGCCTACGCCGCGCTGTCGGCGCCGCTGCAGGGCTTCCTGGACGGCCTGCGCGGCGAGCACCGCTTCGCGCCGCCAGCGGGCACCCAGGCCACGGCCGAGTACCTGCAGGCGGTGCGGCAGCACGAACTCGTGAGCGAGCACCCGCTCGTGACCGTGCACCCCGAGACCGGCGAGAAGGTGCTCTACGTGAGCCCGGGCTTCCTCAAGCGCATCCTCGGCCTGCACCCGCGCGAAGGCCGCGTGCTGCTGGAGTTCCTGTGGGAACACGCGGTGCGCAGCGAGTTCACGGTGCGCTTCAAGTGGGAGCCCGGCTCCATCGCCTTCTGGGACAACCGCGCCACCGCGCACGTGGCGCCCAGCGACATCTTCGCGCTGGACTTCGACCGCCAGCTGTACCGCACCACGCTGGTCGGGCAGGTGCCCGTGGGTGCGGACGGCCGGGCATCCACCGCCATCGCGGGCGACCCGATGCTGGCCGCGCACGGCGCGGCCTACTGAGCCCGTTCAGGCCGGCCGGCGCGCCAGCAGGGCCCAGACGCCAGCGGCCGACAGCAGCGCGCCGCCGCCCAGGTGGAAGCGCCGCTGCGCGCGTGGCGAGGCCAGCAGCCGGCGCGCCGCGCCTGCGAACACCGCGTAGAGCGTGGCGTTCAGCGTGGCCAGCGCCACGAAGGTGGTGCCCAGCACCCACAGCTGCGGCGCCACGTCGGCCCGCGCATCGAGGAATTGCGGCAGGAAGGCGACGAAGAACACGATGCCCTTGGGGTTCAGCGCAGTCACCAGGTAGGTGTTGGCGAACAACCGCCAGCGCGACTGCGGCACGGCCGGCGCCGCCAGTTCGGTGGCCGACACGCCCGCGCGCAGCAGCTTGATCCCCAGGTAGAGCAGGTACAGCCCGCCGGCCAGCTTCACCGCCGTGAACCAGAACGCCGACGCGGCCAGCAGCGTGCCCAGCCCCAGCAACGAGACCACGAGGGCCGTGGAGTCGCCGAGCGCGACGGCTGCCACCAGCGGCACGTTGGCGCGCCGGCCATGCGCGACCGAGTAGCTGATCACGGTCAGGATGGTCGGGCCCGGGATGACGAGCAGCACCGCGGACGCGGCGACGAAGGCGAGCCAGAGTTCGAAGGACATGGGCATTCCTGTGCAGCAAAACGGCGCAGCTTACGCCTGGCGCACGGCCGCCGCATGGGCGGTTCCCGCAGGCAGGGCGCGCGACCACACCCTTCCAAACAAGAACTATTGTCATCTATATACTTGCGCCGCCTTGTTCCGCGGCCCTCGCCCTCCGCCCTCCCGCCGCCGTTTTCGCCGCCCGATTTCCCTGCCCGTGCACGACCCCGACGCCCCCATTTCGCTGCAAGGCGCCTTCGCCTCGTGGCGGCTGCCGCTGCTGCGGTTCCTGCAGCGCAAGCTCGGCAATGCCAGCGACGCCGAAGACGTGGTGCAGGAGTCCTTCGTCCGGCTGGCAGCGGCCGAGCGCGGCGGCACCGTGGTCGAGAGGCCGCGGCAGTTCGTGTTCCGCATCGCGGCCAACCTGGCCTGCGACCACCTGCGCCACGCGGCGCGCAACCAGGGCCTGTTCGGCGCCGACGTGGATGCAACGGTCCATGCCGCGGCGGCACCGACGGCCGCCAACCCGGCCGCGCGGGCCGAGCACCGCCAGCTGCTCGCGCTGCTGGAGCGGGCCATCGCGGAACTGCCGCAGCGCCAGCGCGAGGCGCTCGTGATGAGCCGCTTCGAAGGCCTGACGCAGGACGCCATTGCCGCGCGCATGGGCATCTCGCGGCGCATGGTGGTGCGGCACCTGAACCTGGCGCTGGCCCACTGCGCCAGCCGCGCGGACTACCCCGTGCGCGGCGCACAGGACTGCGCGCCGGCGTTCTGAACCTGCAGGCGCCGCACGCCGCGTGACACGGCGTCACGCCGGTGCCCGCTGGGCCATGTTTGGGTAAAGAGGCCGTAAAGACAGGTTCCCACCCTGCGGCGCCGAACGTCTTGTGAACGACCACGCCGCACTGTCGCGGCGCCCGCTGCTCCCGAAGGACACCCATCCCCATGCGCCCCTCACCGGCCGACCACACCGCCCACCACACCGCAGCCCCTGCCGCCCGCCGCCTCTCCACCCTGCAGCGCGCCCTGCTCGCGGCCTGCCTGTCCCTGGCCCTGCCGCTGGCGGCCCAGGCCCAGGCCGCTGCCGCGCCGACGTGCGCCGCATCGCCTTCGCGATCCCGGCGCAGCCGCTGGCCGCGGCGCTGGCCCGCTACACCGAGCAGACCGGCCGCAAGATCGTGTTCAGCGAGGCCCTGGTGCGCGGCCGCAACGCGCCGGCCGTGTATGGCAGCCTGCATCCGCAGCAGGCGCTGGCCCGCCTGCTGGACGGCTCCGGCCTGGAGACCGAGGAAACCGCCGACGGCGCGCTCACGCTGCGCGCGGCCGGCACCACCAACGCCACCAGCGCCGGCACGCTGGGCGAGGTGCGCGTGGTCGCCACGGCCGAGCAGGCGTTGCGCCAGGCACTGGGCTCCTCGCGCATCACCCAGGAAGACCTGCAACGCCGCCCGCCCGCCAACGACCTGGCGGAGATCCTGCGCACCCAGCCCGGCGTGAACCTGACCGGCGCCAGCTCCACGGGCGCCTACGGCAACAACCGCCAGATCGACCTGCGCGGCATGGGGCCGGAGAACACGCTGATCCTGATCGACGGCAAGCCCGTGAACTCGCGCGACGCGGCCATGATGCGGCGCAGCGGCGAGCGCGACACGCACGGCGACACCAACTGGGTGCCGGCCGACGCCATCGAGAGCGTGGAGATCATCCGCGGCCCGGCGGCGGCGCGCTACGGCTCCGGCGCGGCCGGCGGCGTGGTCAACATCGTCACCAAGAAGCCGGCCGACCAGCTGACCGGTTCGGTCACCACCTACCTCGGCACGCCGCAGCACGGCGACGAGGGCAACGGCACGCAGCGCTTGGGCTTCAACCTCGCGGGCCCGCTGTCGGACAGGCTCTCGTTCCGCCTCTACGGCAACGTGGCCAAGACGGACGCCAACGCGCCCGGCATCAACGCGGCGGCCGGCTCCACCGCCGCCGGCATCGAGGGCACGCGCAACCGCGACGTCGACGGCCTGCTGCGCTGGCAGCTGACGCCCGACCAGTTGCTGGAGTTCGAGGCCGGCATCAGCCGCCAGGGCAACATCTACACGGGCGAATACCCGGTCAGCACCAGCGCCGACGGCGCCGCCATCGCGCAGGAGCTGGCCAACGCCGGCGCCGAGGTGCGCCGCACCTACCGCCAGACGGCCTCGGCCACGCACCGCGGCAACTGGGGCACGCTCGGCAGGTCGCGCCTGACGCTGCAGCTGGAGGACACGCGCAACGTCAACTGCACCAAGGCCACGGCCGGCGGGCCGGAGGGCAGCTGCTCTGCGCCGCTGTCGTTCACGCAGGCCGACCTCAGCACCGTCTACCTGAACGGCGAACTGAACACGCCGCTCAAGATCGCCGGCCTGTCGCAGACGCTGACCAGCGGCTTCGAGGTGCGCCACCAGAAGCTGGACGACCCCAACGCCACGCAGCAGGCCTCGCCCACGGGCAGCACGGCCACCGGAAGCACCATGGAGGCCAGGTCCTACGCGATGTACCTGGAAGACAACATCGCCGTGGCCGACCGGCTGATGCTGACGCCCGGCCTGCGCCTGGACTACCACGACCAGTTCGGCAGCAACTGGAGCCCCAGCCTGAACGCCACCTACGAACTGTCGGACGCGTTCACGCTCAAGGGCGGCGTGGCGCGCGTGTTCAAGGCTCCCAACCTGTACCAGACCAACCCCGACTACTGGTACACCACGCGCGGCAACGGCTGCCCCAGCGGCGTGGCGGGGCCCTGCTACATCCAGGGCAACCCGGACCTCCAGCCCGAGATCAGCGTGAACCAGGAACTCGGCCTGGCCTGGAACAACCACGCCGGCTGGGACGCGAGCCTGGCCTACTTCCGCAACGACTACCAGAACAAGATCGTCTCGGACATGCCCGGCCAGACCGTGGTCGACGCCGGCACCTACCGCTACTTCCAGTGGCACAACGGCGGCCCGGCGCTGATCCACGGGCTGGAGGGCAATTTCAACGTGCCGCTGCTGGGCAGCGCGGGCCGCACGCTCAAGCTCATCAACAACTTCACCTGGATGTTCAGCAACAAGACCAGGGAGACCGGCCAGCCCGTGACCGTGATCCCGAAGTACACGCTGAACAGCACGCTGGACTGGCGCGTGGGCGAGAAGGTGTCGGCGCAGTTCACCTCCACGCTGTACGGCCGCCAGAAGCCGCGCACGGTGACCAGCACGGGCACGGACGCGACCGGCGCCCAGCTGGACGAGGTGGGCAGCTACGCGCTGTTCGGCATCGGCGCGACCTACCAGTACGACAGGAACCTGCGCCTGGGCGCCGGCGTCAGCAACCTGCTGGACAAGCGCATCCAGCGCCGCTCCAACAACAGCGCGGCCGGTGCGCAGACCTACAACGAGCCCGGGCGCGCGTTCTACGTGACGATGACGGCCGGGTTCTGACGGTCAGCGCTGCGTGGAGGCCTGCGCGCGCAGCCGTTCTTCCTGCGCGCGCAGCGCGGGCGTCAGCGCCTCGCCGAAGTCCTCGGCGTCGAACACCTGGCGGATCTCCAGTTCGGAGTCGCCCGGCATCGGGTTGGGGCAGCGCTTGGCCCACCCGATGGCCTCCTGCAGCGAGGCGCACTTCCAGAGCCAGAAGCCGGCGACGAGCTCCTTGGTCTCGGCGAACGGGCCGTCGACCACCGTGCGCTGCGGCCCCGAGAAGCGCACGCGCGCACCGCGCGAACTGGGGTGCAGGCCCTCGCCGGCCTGCATCACGCCGGCCTGGACGAGCTCCTCGTTGTAGCGGCCCATCGCGGCCAGCAGTTCCGTGCTGGGCATGACGCCTGCCTCGCTGTCGGCCGTGGCCTTGACGATGACCATGAATCGCATGTGTCTCTCCTTGGAAGTTGCGCAAAACATTCTCTTGCGCCTGCACGACGCACGGCGGCCCGCCGTTTCGACACGCGCCGAACTGGCCCGCATTCGCCCGCCATTTCCGGCCCTGCCGGCGCGCATGGCTGGCTATCCTCGTGGCCATGCGCACCGGCACCATCTCCGTCGACAGCGTGCTCGCCCAGGCCCAGGCCAAGCTGGCCAGCAGCACGCAGCAGACCGCATCGGGCGGCAAGTCCGCCGACACCGAGGCGCTCGGCAAGATCTCGCCGGTGCTGGCCCAGGTGCAGGAACGCATCACGGCGCAGTCGCAGACCGTGACGGCCTCGCTGTCGGCGCTGGGCAGCTTCAAGTCCGGCCTGGCCGACCTGGGCACGGCCGCCAAGGGGCTCGGCGCACTGTCGGCCTCGAGCACGCCCGAGGCGGTCCAGGCGGCGCTGGCCAAGCTGGTCACGGCCTACAACGCGACGCTCAAGGGCGCCGCCGCCGCGGGCAGCGATGCGACCGCCCGCACCCAGCGCGCGCTGGACAGCGCGGTCGACGCACTCGACATGCCGCGCGGCAACCTGGCCAGGCTGGGCATCGCCCGCCAGGCGGACGGCACGCTGGCGCTGGACAACGGCGCGCTCGGCAAGGCCCGGTCCGGCGATGCGGCCGGCGTCGCGCAAGCCTTCTCACGCCTGGGCGACAGCCTCGCCAAGGCCAGCACCGAGGCACTGGCCGACGACGGCCGCCTGAACAACTACCTGGACCGGCTGGGCAAGCGCTCGCAGGCGCTCAAGGACCAGCAGGCCGCCGTGCTCAGCACGGCGACCAAGCTCTCGCAGGTCAACAGCGCCAGCAGCAGCCTGAGCGCGATGGCCCTGGCGGCCTACCGCAACGCGGGTTGAGACCTCAGCGCGCGTTGCCGGGCACCTGCCCGTACAGCGGCGAGCGCGGGCCGGGCAGCACACCATCGAGCCGGGGCGCGCCCAGCAGGCGCTGGCCCGCGATGCCGGCGTAGTTGTACGCGGCGTCGGTGCTGGTGTTGATGATCTGGTGCACGATGGCCGTGACCAGCAGGCCGATGAGGCCGCCCTGCGATTGCTGCTGCTCGGCCGACGAAGCCGTGGCCTTGCCGGCCCACAGCTGGGTGCCCGTGCGCAGGTCGACGATGCGGGCCTCGGCCGTCACGCGCGTGTCGCTGGCCAGCACCTGGTAGCTGGTGCCGTACTGCGTGATGCGCAGATACACGGCCGCGTCGGCACCGAAGAACTCGCGCAGCTTCGCCGGCGCAATCGCCTGCGCGTCCTGCGCCGTCTGCACGCCGTTCTGGTGGAAGGTCTCGTTCACCAGCGCGACCGGCAGCACGTAGTAGCCCGCCTCGGCCAGCGGCAGCGTGGTGTGCGACCACAGGCCGGCCGTGGCGTTGATGTCGGGCGAATCGTTGAGCGGTGGCAGCACCAGCAGCGTGGCCGGCTTGGCCTGCTGGAAGGCGCTGTAGTCGTAGGGCGCGCGCTGGCTGGCGCAGCCGGTCAGCAGCAACAGGCCGGCAGCGGCGGCCAGGCTGGCAAGGCGGATCTTCATGACGGGTTTCCGTTGGTCGGTGGGGCCACGGCGCCGCCGTCGAGCCGCCTGAGCAGTTGGTTCATGTAGGGCGCCGACTCGGGGAAGGCCACCTTCTCGGCCTGCCAGCTGGCACGCGCCTGGTCGGCCGCGCCGACCGACAGCTGCAGCATGCCCAGGTGCGCACGGAAGCCCGGCGGCAGCGCGGCGCCCGCGGCGCGCGCCTTCTCGGCCTGGGCCTGCATGGCCTGGATCTGCGCATTGGCGTCGGCACCCGTGCGCTGCAGCACCTCGTACTGCTGGCGCGGGAAGCCGTCCCAAAGGTACAGCGGCTTGTTCGGCGCCGCGCAGGCCGACAGCAGCAGCGCACCGGCGAGCGGCAGCGCCCGCCACATCGAGGACGTGCGGCTCACTTGCGCTCCTGGCCCCAACGGCCGGCATCGCGGCCGGCCACGAGCGCGTCCACGGCCTCGCGCATGGCGAGGTCCAGCACCTTGCCGTTGAGCGTGGCGTCGTAGCCGGCGGTGCCGCCGAAGCCCAGCACTTCGCGGTTCGACAGCGCGTACTCGCCGGCGCCGCCGGCCGAGAACACCACTTCGGAGGTCAGCGTGTTGACCACGTTGAGCGTGATCTTGGCGTAGGCCACCTGCTCCTTGCCGCGGCCCAGGATGCCGAACAGCTGGCGGTCGCCCACGTCCTTGCGGCCGAACTCGGTGATGTCGCCGGTGACCACGTAGGAGGCACCGCGCAGCTGCTGCGCCTGGCCCTGCAGCCGGGCCTCCTGCGCGGCTTCGGCCATGTTGTCGCGGTCCAGCACCGAGAAGCGCTGCGACTGCTGCAGGTGCGCGATCAGCGTGGTCTTGGCCTGGCTGCCGAGCCGGTCCACGCCATCGGAGAACACGCCGCGCATGAAGCTGGAACGGTTGTCGAACTTGCCGACCGCGACCGGCAAGCGCGGGCCGCTGTAGGGCGTGGCGGCGGAAGCGACCTGCGCCACCGCGACGGTGCGCGAACTTTCGGTGGCGCAGCCCACCAGGGCGAGCGTGGCCAATGCGGCCAGAGAGACGGCCAGGCGTCGTTGCATGGGAAAAACTCCGGTTCAGGGGGAAAGGGACCGTCCATTGCGGCCGGGCGCGCGATTGTAGACAGGGGCCGTGGTTCGTCGCATCGAATGCAATGCGCGGACTCAGGCCGCGCGCCTTGCCCAACGGTCAATCGACCAGCTGGATGCGCCTGCGGATGCGCTCGGCCGCCCCCGCATCGCCAGCCGCCTGCGCCCCGCGCAGCTGCGCGCCCAGCCAGGCCAGCAGCGGCCGGCGCCAGCCTTGGGCGGTGGCGGCCTGGACGGCGGACGCGACATCGGCCGGCGTGGCCCGGCCCTGGCGCAGCCGCACAGCGGTGCCGACCAGCCGGGCCAGCGGCTCGGCGTCCGGCGCCACGGGGCCGCCGGCCGCCACGGCCCGGTGCTGGGCCGGCAGCAGCGCCATCTGCGCGGGCGTGGCGGTGCCGTACAGGAAGGCCGCATAGGCCTGCTCGGGCGCCTCGGCGTCCTGGGCCAGCGCCGCGTAGGCCGGGCAGCCGTCCAGGTCCAGGCTGGCCACGCGCGCGGCGCACAGCACCAGTTCGGCCCGCGCCAGCAGGGCCGGCTGGCCGGTGCGCGCGATCTCGCTGCGTGCGCGGGCCATCTCGGCCTGGGCCACACGCGCCTCGCCATTCAGCGTGGCGGCCACGGCGGCCTGCAGCGCGCCCTGCGCGTTGGCCTGCCAGTCGGGCACGGGCGGGCGCGCCGCACAGCCTGCCAGCACCAGGGCGGCCAGGCAGGCGACGGGCAGCGCCGCCCTCATGGCAACTTGATCTCCGTGTCGCGCGCGAACGGCCACTTGCGGTTGACCTCGCCCAGCAGCGCATCCACGCGCCGCAGGCTGCGTTCGACCTCGGCGCGCAGCGGCGCCAGGTCGGCCGTGGCCACGCGGGCATTGGCGCCCACGGCCTGCGCCTCGACCAGCACGGCGTCGAGCTTCTGCAGGCTCGCGCGCGCATCGGCCAGCAAGGCGCTGGCCTGGCGCAGCGTGGCCTGGGCGTCGTCGGCCATGCCCTTCTCGCCGAACAGGCGCCGGTCGGCGTTGCCCACCAGCTGGTCGGTGCGGCCCAGCAGCGCGTTGGCGCGGTCCAGCGCCGTGACCAGCTTCTTCGCGTTGTCCTCGCCGCCCAGGGCGGCGCCCAGCACGCCGTAGCGGCCGTTGAGGCCTTCGCTCAAATGGCGCAGGTTGGCCAGGCTGGCGTCCACATGGCTACCCTCCTGCGTCAGCCGTTCGAGGTTGCCCACCAGCGTCTGCATGGTGGCCACCAGGCGCGGGATCTCGGCGCTCACGTCGCCGCGCAGCACGGGGCGTTCGGCATCCGGCGGCAGCGGCGGATCGCCCAGCACACCGGTGAAGGCCCGCAGCCGGGCTTCGCCGACCAGGCCGCGCTCCAGCGTGTAGATGCTGGAGCTGCGCAGCCAGCCGACGTCCTTGGTCGCCACGGCCACCACGATGCGCACCTTGGCGTCATCGGCCAGCTCGATGCGGCGCACGCGGCCCACCGGAAATCCGGCGAAGGTCAGGTCCATGCCCACGCTCACGCCCTCGGAATCGTCGGCCAGCAGCCGCAGCTCCTGTGTCTCCTCGAACACGCCGCGCGCATAGAGCAGATAGGCCACGGCGCCGCACAGCAGCACCAGCACCAGGGCCAGCAGCACGCCGGCCTTGAAGCCCACGTTGCGCGGCGGCGGAGCGTCCTGCAGGTCGTCCATGGCTACAGGAACTTCAGCGCCAGCGAGGCCGCCTGCAGCAGCACCAGCACCGCCAGCACGCGCCGCGTGCCGCTGCGCACCGCGAAGCCGCCGGCGCGGCGTTGCGCCATCGGTTCCTGCAGCGCACTGGCCAGCGGCACCACGGCCACGGTGAGCGCGAACAGCGCGGTCTTGAGCGCCAGCGCCAGGCCCACGGCCGGATCGAACACCCGGCCCACCATGCGCGTGTAGGCCTCGAAACCCCAGGGCGAGACGCCATACACCACGGTGTAGGCCAGCAGCAGTGCCAGCACGCCGCTGGCGATCGCCAGGGCCAGCACCGCGAAGCCGAGCGCCAGCACGCGCGGCACCAGCTCCAGCCGCCAGCGCGCGGCCGCGATGGCCTGCGGCGCCAGGCCGCCCGCCGCGTCGGGCGTGGGCAGCAGGTCGCCGGCCAGCGCCACGCGCAGCAGCACGAACAGCGCCGCGCCCAGCGGCACGAACTCGAGCACCAGCACGCGCACCACCATCTCCAGCGCGAACTGCGACAGGCCGTAGCTCTGCGCCGTGACCACCAGCGTGCGGATCAGCGCCAGGCTGATCAGGGCGCTCAGCAGCGCGAACCAGGGCAGCGCCAGCCAGGTCGTGGCATGCAGCAGGCGGGCGGTGGCGGCGCGGCTGCGCGCGTCGTGGCTGGACGGCGACAGCGCATAGACCGCCGCCACGGCACCGAACAGCAGCACGGCCCCCCACTGCGCGAACGTGCGCCGGACGCGCCCGCCCGATGGCATGTGCGCTGGCGGAAACGGAAGGCTGGCGGGCATCGGACGATGATAGCGAGCGGGGTCTGCGCACCCGGCGCCCACCCGTACGCCGCCTGGGGCTGCCGCGCTGCGCCTAGTCGATGACGGCGCCCGAGGTCTGCACCATCTCCTTCCAGCGCGGTGCGTCCGCCGCGAGCAGCGCGCGCGTGGCGTCCACGCTGGCGGTGGTGGCCAGCACCAGGCCAGCCGTCTTGAGCCGGGCCGCGAGCTCGGGCGTGGCGGCCTGCTGCACGCCCTCGAAGATGGCCTGCACGACGGCCGGGTCCATGCGGGCCGGCCCGGTCAATGCATTCCAGGACTGCAGGTCGAGGTCGCCCAGCCCCAGGTCGGCGAACTCGCCCAGGCCCGGCACCTCCGGCATGATGGGGCTGCGCTCGCGGCTGCCGACGGCCAGCGCGATGAGCTTGCCCGAGGCGATGTGCGGCATCAGCGCCGGCATGAAGTCGAACACCATGTCGATCTGTCCGCCCAGCAGGTCGGTCAGGGCCGGCGCGCCGCCGCGGTAGGGCACGTGCAGGATGTTGGCGCCCGAACGCCTGGCCACGGTGGCGATCAGCAGGTGCGCCGGCGAGCCGTTGCCGGCCGAGCCCTTGGTCAGCTGGTTGCCGGGCTTCTTCGCCCATTGCAGCAGGCTGCGGAAATCGGTCCAGCCGTTCTTCTTCGCGCGTTCGGGCGTCACGCAGCACACCACGGTGGAGGTGACCAGGCGCGCGATCGGCGTGAAGTCGCGCATGCCGTCGTAGGGCGGCTTGGCCATCATGAGCGGCAGGGCCGTGAACAGCGAGACGTTCAGCACGCCCAGCACGCTGCCGTCGGGCGCGCCGTCCTTCACGGCCTGCATGCCGATCGCGCCGTTGGCACCGCCGCGGTTGTCGATGACGACCGGCTGGCCCGTGGCCGCGGTGTAGGCCGTGGCCCAGTTGCGGCCGATGGCGTCGGCCGCGCCGCCGGCCGGATACGGCACGACCCAGCGCATCGGCCGGCCTCCCGGCAGGATCTGCGCCTGCAGGGCAGCGGGCAAGGCAAGCATGAGGGGCAGAAAGGAACGGCGGCTCAGCATGGTAGGTCCTGCAAGGGTGGTGGGGAAATCAGCAACGCCGCACGCGCGGGACGCGGCGGCTCAGTCGGTGCCCAGGTAGGCGGTCGCATCGATCTCCACCAGGCAGTCGGGCGAACCGAGGCCGCTGACGATGGCGGAGACGCGGTGCGGCGGGTCTTCGGCGAAGTTGGCGAAGTACACCGCGTTCATGGGCGCCCAGTTGGCGCGGTCGGTCACGTAGACCGTGCACTTGACCACGTCGCGCAGGCTGCCGCCGGCCTGCTCGACCAGCACGCGGATGTTGTCGATGGCCTGCTGGGTCTGCGCCTGCACGTCGCCCACGGCGAACTGCCCCTGCAGGTCGCGGCCGGTGCAGCAGACGAACAGGAAACCGCCCGCGAGCGTGGCCTGCGCGAAAGGCAGCGAGGGTTTGAAGACACGGTCGGAGGCAATGGCGCGCTTGGGCATGGCAAGGGGCTTTCAGGCGTTGAACAGTTGGAACAGGGCAGGCGTCATGTTCGGTGCACAGCGGCGCCACCGACCAAGCAGGTTCCGCGCCAGACTTACACGAACATGAAAATTTCACTCAGAAATTTCACGCAACCTAATCCAGGCGCGGGTTTCGCGCCAGCGCGCAAGCCCTGGACTGGCGTGCCCCCGGCGCCCGACCTGCACCGCAAAAGGGATCAGTAGGACGGCGGCGTGACGACCCAGACCAGTTCGGTGCGGGTGTCGCCCGGGTTGCGGTAGCGGTGCGGCAGCGTGCTGGCAAAGCTGAAGCTGTCGCCCTCGGCCAGCGCGAAGAACTGCGTGCCCACCCACAGCTCGAGCCGGCCGCGGATCACGACACCGGCCTCGTCGCCGGCATGGCGGTAGGCCTCGCCGCTGTCGGCGCCGGGCTCCATGACGGACCACAGCAGCTCCAGCGGTCCGTCCAGGTTGGGCGAGAGCAGGAAATCGGCGATGCCGCTGGCAAAAGGCAGTTGGCGGCGCTGGGCCTTGCGCACCACGGTGCCGCCGTCGGAGGGTGCCGCGTCGCCCGGCGGAAAGAACCAGTTGATCTGCACGCCCAGCGCCTGCGCGATCGCGTGCAGGTCGCTGATGGTGGCCTGGCTGATGCCGCGCTCGACCTGGCTCAGGAAGCCGATGGACTTGCCGCAGGCCTGCGCCAGCGCCTGCAGCGACAGGCCCTTGGCCTTGCGCAGGCTCTTGATCTCCGGGCCGATCCAGCCCATCGGATCCGGCGGTGCGGCCGGGGCCGCTGCGGCGGCCACCCGCCTGCGCGGTGGGCGGGGCGTGCTCATGCGGCGAAGGCGTGAATGCGGGTCACCGGAATTTCACGGGAGTGAATCGGAAGCGGCCAGTGTAGTGGCGGGCCCGCGCCGCGCAGGCCCGCCCGCGCGCCGCAGGTGCTCGACGGTACTGGATGGCAGCGGCTGGGTAAGCTCGGCCCATGCCGCAGTCGATCGCCCGCCCCGCCCAGCACGAACTCGTCATCAAGAAGAGCCGTTTCCTCGGGCAGGTGCAGCCGGTGGCCGACCGCGCCGAGGCGCTGCGGGTGGTCGCGGGGCTGCGCAGCGAGCACCCTGGCGCCGCCCATGTCTGCTGGGCGCTGCTGGCCGGCGGCGACTCTGCCGCGGTGGACGACGGCGAGCCCGGCGGCACCGCCGGCCGCCCCATGTTGCACGTGCTGCGCCAGCAGGACCTGGACGGCGTCCTGGCCACGGTGGTGCGCTACTTCGGCGGCGTGAAGCTGGGTGCCGGCGGCCTGGTGCGCGCCTACACCGATGCCGTGGCGCAGGCGCTGCTGCTGGCCGACAAGGTGGCGCTGGTGCGCTGGCAGCCGCTGGCCTGCGTGCTGCCCTATGCGCTGGAGGGTGGCGTGCGCCGTGCGCTCGAGGCGGCCGGTGCGCGCAGCCTGGCGGTGGAGCACGGGCCGCTGGTGCACATGCGCTTCGAGGTGGCGGGCGACGCCGAAACCGCGTTGCGCGAGCGGCTGGACCAGCTGGGCCAGGGCCGCATCGGCTGGCCCGACACCCGACGCGCGAGCCTCTGACCGCGCCAGCCTGAACGCGCCAGCCTGCGACCGCGCAATCCCCTGGCCGCGCAGCCCTTCCACAGCGCACGCCACCGGATGCGCACACCGCTGAATGCGCAAGTCTTGCGCTAGCGCAAATGCCGCGACGCCGCCGTGGTCCACAGTGCCGCCATGCCCTTGTCCGCAGCCCTGTTGCCCGACGCATCGCCCCGCAGCGCGGCGCCCGGCGAACTGCTGGCCGCCCGCTTCGCCGTGCCCAGCACGGCGCTGTACCTGCACAGCGGCCGGGTGGTCGCCGGCCTGCTGCAGCGCGGCGTGCTGCGCCACCGGCTGGTGGCGTTCGAGGCGCCGTGCTGGCTCGATGCGGCCTCCGCCTTGCTGGAGCTGCCCTCGCCCTGCGACTGGGTGGCCGAGACGCAGGTGGCCCTGCGCGCCCTGCCCGCGGCCACGCTGCGCCGATGGCACGCCACGCTGCCCGAAGCCGCAGCCCGCATGCTGACCGACCTGGCCCGGGCCCAGCGCCGCCAGGCCGAGGCCACGCTGGCCCTGCTGGTGCAGGACGCCGAGGCACGCTGCGCCCAATGGCTGCTGCAGCATGCCCGGCGCGCCGACGACGGCCGCGTGGGCATCGCGCTGCAGCAGCGCAAGCGCTCCATCGCGGCCCAACTGGGCATGGCGCCCGAGACCTTCTCGCGCGTGCTGCGCAACCTGCGCGAACGCGGGCTGGTGCTGCAGAGCGGTGCGCTGCTGCTGCTGCCCGATCCGGACGGGCTGCAGCAGATCGCCGCGGGCTGAAGCGCAGCGCGCGTCAGAACCGGTAGGTCGCGCTGGCCACGATGTTGCGGCGCGCGCCCCACCAGCAATCGCCACGCGCCAGGCAGGTGCTCACATAGGTCTTGTCGGTCGCGTTGTTCGCGTTCAGCGCGAAGCGCCAGGTGTCCGTGTCGTAGGCCAGCATCAGGTCGAGCAGCGTGACCGAGGGCACGCGCGGGCCGGGCGGGCCCCCCTGCGCATCGACGAAGTCGCCCATGTAGCGCAGGCCGGCGCCGACGGAAAAGCCCGTGACGCCCGCGATGGCGAAGCGATGCTTGGCCCAGACGGAGGCCTGGTGGCGCGGCGTGCCTTCCAGCTTGCGGTCGGCGTCGAGGTAGTTGTAGTGCGCGATGACGTCCGTGTTCTTGCCCACGGTCGACTTCAGTTCAAGCTCCACGCCCTTGTTGAGCGTCTGGTCGAGTTGCCGGCCGAAGCGCACCGGGTCGGTCGTGTCGGAGACGGTGCGGTTCTTCTCCTTGAGCCGGTAGACCGACGCGGTGAACGCCACGGGCACACCGTCGGGCAGGTACTTCACGCCCGCCTCGACCTGCTCGCCGCGCAGGGGCTTGAACAGCCCGCCGGTGATCGTGCGCCCGCCCTGCGGCGTGAACGACTCGGTGTAGCTCAGGTAGGGCGACCAGCCCGCCGGCAGCGCGTACATCAGGCCCAGGCGCTTGGTCGTGGCAGTGGTGGTTTCGCTGTCGCCGCCATCGGTGCTGGCCGTGGCGCGGTCGTGCCGCAGGCCGGCGACGAAGATCCAGCGGTCCAGCTTCATCTGGTCCTGCAGGTAGATGCCGACGTTGCGCTGCGTGGTGCTGCGCGTGTTCGGCAGATCGCCGCGATCGGGCAAAGCCACGCCATAGACCGGCGCATAGGCGTCGATCACGCTGAACTGGGCATCGCTCTCGCGCACGTGCTCGCGCTGGCGCGAATAGTCCAGCCCGGTCAGCAGCGTGTGCTGCATTGCGCCGGTCTGCAGCCGGCCTTCGGCATGCGTGTCCGCGCCCGTCATGCGGGTGCGCGTGATGCCGCGGCCGTAGATGCGCTGGATGAGCCGCTGGTTGACCGGGTCCACGCTCCAGCCGCCGGCGGCCACGTCGGCGCCATTGCCGAAGAAGTTCGCGTAGAAGTAGTCCGAGTCGTTCTCGTTGCGCGAGGTGCGCAGGTTCTGGCGCAGCGTCCACTGGTCGTTGAACCTGTGCTCGAACTGCCAGCCGAAGGACTTGCGGTCGCTGTCATAGCGGTCGCCGGGCTCGCCGATGAACCGGCTGGTCGGCAGCTGGCCGTTCGGGTTGGACAGCAGCGTGCCGGCCCAGGGGAAGAACTGCGAGGTGCTGCCCGTTTGGTCCTTCTGCCAGAAGCCCTGCAGGATCAGCGACGTGGCCCCGTCCGGCCGCCAGGCGAGCGAAGGCGCGATCACCGTGCGGTCGTCGGGCACATGGTCGACCTGGGTGTCGGCCTTGCGGTGCAGCGCGACCAGGCGGTAGGACCACTGCTCCGACAACGGCCCCGTCAGGTCGGCCTGTACCTGCTTGCGGTTCCAGCTGCCGAACTGCACGCCCACTTCGCGCTGCGCTTCCTGCAAAGGCCGTTTGCTCACCATGTTCACCACGCCGGCCGCCGTGCCGGCGCCGAACAGCATGCCGGCCGGCCCGCGCAGGACTTCGATGCGTTCCATGGTGTAGGGGTCGGGCCGCGTGGTGCTGGTGTACCAGCCGGCCGAGTTCTGCTGCAGCCCGTCCAGGTAGATGCTCGGCTCGGTGCCGCGGATCTTCACCGAGTCGGCGCGAGAGTCCAGGCCGTAGGCGTCCGAGCGCACGCCGGCCGCATACGCCAGCGCGTCCTGCAGGTTGGTGGCGCCTTGGTCGATCAGTTGCTCGCGCGTGACCACGGTGACGGACTGCGGCGTCTCGGCCAGCGGGGTGTCGGTCTTGGTGGCGGTCACCGCGCGCTTGGCGCGGTAGCCGACGACGGGCGACGTGGCGGTCTCGCGCTCGGCGTTGGCGTTGACGCGGATCTCGCCGAGCGTGCCGGCCGTGGCGGGCGCAGCCTGCTGCGCGAACGCCGGCATGGTGTTGGCGAAGGCCAATGCTGCCAGGGTGGCGGCGCGGCGTGCGAAGGGAGCTTGTGCAATGGTCATGGTGTTGCAGAACGTCGATGAGGAAAGGGGTGTCACCAGCTGTAGCGCGCCGTCAGCGTGGCGTTGCGCTCGTCGCCGTAGAAGCAGGCATAGGTGCAGTCGGCCACGTAGTTCCTGTCGGCCAGGTTCTTCACGTTGAGCGCGAAGCGCCACGGCCCGGTCTCGTAGCGCAGCGCCGCATCGACCAACGTGAACGACGGCACGTTCAGGCCCGCCACCGCGGTGGCCTGCGCGCCCACGCGCCGCACGCCCAGGCCGGCCGACAGGCCTGGCACCGCCGCGAAGCGGTGGTCGACCCAGACCGAGGCCGTGTTGCGCGGCACCGAGGTCGGCCGCGTGCCCAGGTTGGCGGTGTTGCTCTTGGTGACGCGCGCATCGATCGCGCCCAGTGCGGCCGTGACGTCCCACTGCCGGTCCAGGCTGGCGCGCGCTTCCAGCTCGAAGCCCCTGGAGCGGATCTCGCCGGTCTGGACCGAGAAGCCCGCATGGTCCGGGTCGCGTGTGGAGACGTTGGTCTGCGTGAGCTCGTAGACCGCGGCGGTGACCAGCAGGTTGGTGCCCGACGGTTCGTACTTGAGGCCCAGCTCGTGCTGCGTGCCTTCGGTCGGCTTGAACGGTGTGCCGAAGAAGTCCGTGCCCGATGACGGCTGGAACGAGCGCGTGTAGCTGTAGTAGGGCGCCAGGCCGTTGTCGAAGTGGTACAGCAGGCCTGCGCGCGGCGTGAAGGCGTGCGAACGCGCGTCCGTGGACGAGGATGCGCCAGTGGCCGAAACGGAGCGGCCGTCGTTGCGTGCCTTGTCGTAACGCGCCCCGAGCAGCGCGACCCAGCCCGCGCCGAGCTTGATCTGGTCCTGCAGGTACAGGCCCAGTTGCCGCGCCGACGTCGACGACTGCGAGCCCGCGGCATCCAGGTTCACGCCGCTGCCGTAGAACGGGTTGTACAAGTCGAGCGCGGCCGCCGTGCCGGTGCGCTGCGCGCGCGTGAAGTCGCGGTCGCTGAAGTCCAGCCCCGCCACCAGCAGGTGTTGGAACGATCCGGTCGCGAACCGGCCCTGCACCTGGTGGTCCAGGCTCCAGCCGTCGTCGGTGTCGTAGCGCGCGTACGGCGTGCGGATCACCGTGCGCAAGCCGGTCCGGGCGTCGGCCCGGCTGTCGATGGAGGCGTAGGCGTTGTCCGAGGTGTAGTCGAACACCAGCAGGTTCTGCTTGAGCGTCCAGTCCGCGTTCAACCGGTGCTCCAGCAGCCAGCCAGCGGTCCTGCCTTCGGTGTCGAACTTGTCGAAGCCCGGTTCGCCGACGAACAGTTCGCGTGCGATGCGGCCGTTGGGGTTGGGCAGCAGCGTGCCGTCGTACGGCTTGCCGTAGTCGTAGTTGCTCTTGCCCTTGTTGTAGCCCGCCAGGAGCAGGAGGTCGGTGTCGGGCGTGAGCTTCCACGCCAGGGCCGCATTCAGCAGCCGCCGGTCGTCGGCGATCTGCGACACCATGGCATCGGCACTGCGCGCCAGCGCCGTGATGCGGTAGCTCACGCGGCCGTCCTCGCTCAGCGGGCCGGCCAGGTCGACGGCGGCCTGGCGCCGGTCCCAGCTGCCCACCTGCAGCTCGACCTCGCGCAGCGGCGTGGCCGTGGGCCGCTTGCTGACGAGGTTGATGATGCCGCCCGGCGCGGCCTGGCCGTACAGGATGGACGCCGGGCCCTTGAGCAGCTCGATGCGCTCGAACGCGTACAGCTCCATCGCGCCCGACAGCGAGTTGATCGGGAACTTGCTGCCGTTCACATACAGCGGCGCCGAACCCGTCACGTTGAAGCCGCGCACCGTGAAGCTGGTCGAGATGCGGCGCTGCGAGCCGCCCGACAGCGGCGTGATGCCGGCCGAGTAGCCGAAGGCCTGGTCCAGCGAGTCGGCAGCCTGGGCTTCGACCTGCTCGCGCGTGACGACGGTGATGGACTGCGGCGTCTCGACGAGGGCCGTATCGGTCTTGGTGCCGGTGGCGCTGCGCTTGGCGACGAAGCCCCTGGCCGGGCCGCTGGCGGTCTCGCCCTCGGCCGTGACCTTGACCTCGGGCAGCGTGGCGCTAGCCTGGGCCCAGGCGGCTGGCCCCGCCAGCGCCGCGGCCAGCAGCACTGGCGTTGCGGTGGTTCCTCTCATCCCTCTCTCCTCTCAGTAGCGAAGCTTCAGTGCCAGCACCGCGCTGCGCGGCGTGCCGTAGAAGTTCTGCCGGCCCAGGCCGGCGACCTTTTCGTAGTAGGTCTTGTCGAACAGGTTGTCGACCGTCAGGCCCAGCTCGACGTGGTCATTGAAGGCGTATCCCAGCTGCAGGTTGGCCAGGGCGTAGTTGCCCGACACCAGGCGCAGGCTGCCGGCCTGCGCGTAGAAGCTGCTGCGCCATGAGACGCCGCCGCCGACGCTGAAGCCACGCAGCGCGCCATCGCGGAAGGCGTAGCGGCTCGACAGGTTGACCACGTGCTTGGGCGTGGCAGGTGCGAACGCCAGGCCCAGCTGCGCGGCAGGGGCCTTCAGGTATTCGGTCTTCGTGTACGCGTAGCCGGCCAGCACGTCCCAGCCGGGCGCGATCTGGCCGCTGGCTTCCAGCTCCAGCCCTTCGCTGCGCACCTCGCCGCCGGGGATGTAGGCGGTGCTGACCACGGGATCGGCCATGGCGCGGTTGGCATCGTCGATGCGGAACAGCGCCGCCTGGGCCTGCAGCCGCTTGTTCAGGAACTCGCCTTTCATGCCGACTTCCACCTGCTTGGCGCTGCGCGCTGGCAGCAACTGGTTGCGGCTGTCGAGCTGGCTCTGCACGACGAAGCTCTCGGCGTAGCTGGTGTAGGCCGTCAGTTGCGGCGTGAGGTCGAACAGTGCCGCCAGGTTGGGCGTGAATTGGCGTCCGGGCTTGCTGCGCGCGGTGACCTGGCCATCGCTGTTGCGCTGCACTTCGACTTCGGCCCAGCTCATGCGGCCGCCTGCCAGCAGGCGCAGCCGCTCGGTCACGCTGAACTGCGCCTGGCCGTAAAGCGCCGTCTTGCTGCGCGTGGTGGTGCTCGTGAAGCCGGGAAGAGTGATCTGCGGATAGGCCATGTCGATGTAGGCCGGCGCGAAGATGTTGAAGATCGAGCGCGGGCCGTAGGCGAAGTTGCCCTCGCCGCTCTCGCGCTCGTTGCGGTTCAGGCCCAGCAGCAGCCGGTGCTCGCGCCCGGCCAGCGTGAACGGCGTGGCCAGGTACAGGTCGGCGCTGCGGTCCTTGAGCTGGCCCTTGAGGTCCACCGTCTCGAAGGCGAAGTTGCCATTGGCGGCAACCGCGCCGTTGGCGCGGCCCGAGCGGTAGAAGTTGTCGCGCCGCACGTCGCGCAGCGCAGCCTTGACGGTGCCGCCGTTGCCCAGCCGATGTTCGAGTTCGGCGAACACGTCGCGCGTGTCCATGTCCTGCCGGTTGGAACGCGTGCCCACGACGGTGCTGCGCGGCACGTCGAGCAGCTCGCCGGTGGCATAGGCCGGCAGGCCCTGGTCGACCATGGAGCGCACGCGCTGGCGCGTGGCACCGACCGACAGCGTGGTCGAAGGCGCAAGGTCCAGTTCCAGCGTGCCGTAGGCCGCGTGCTTGTTGGAGAACAGCAGGTCGACGAAGCTGTCGCGCCGGTCTTCCACCACCACCACACGGCCGCGCAGCGTGCCGGCGGCGTTCAGCGGGCCGGTGATGTCGGCGTCCACGCGACGCAGGCCGAACGAGCCCAGCTGCGCACCACCGCCGACCCGCAGCGTGCCCAGCGCGCGCTTGCGCACCAGGTTGACCGCGCCGCCGGGCTCGCCAGCGCCTTGCAGCAGGCCGGCCGGTCCGCGCAGCACTTCCACGCGGTCATACAGCGCCAGGTCCAGCGCCGTGGCGTAGTTGGGGCCCTGCGCGATGGGCAGGCCGTCCAGCAGCACGGCACCGATGTCGAAGCCGCGCGCCTGGATGCTGTTGTAGTTGCCGGCGCCGTCCAGCCGGGTGATGTTGACGCCGACCGTGGACTTGAGCGCGTCCTCCAGCTTGGTGAGGTTGCGGTCGTCCAGCTGCTGGCGCGTGATGACGCTGACGGACTGCGGCGTCTCGCGCGGCGACAAGCCGGTCTTGCCGATGTCCAGCTCGCGCGCGGTGTAGGTGCCCTCGGTGGTCGTGCCACTGTCGGTGACGCGCACCTCGGGCAGCGCCTGCGCGGCGGCGGTTGCGCACCAGGCCAGCAAGGCCAGTGCAGTGACGGCCCGCGGGCCGGCGATGTCGTGCGACATGAAAAGCTCCCTCCAATACTGGGTTTGGAGCAAGACACGTGGCGGCGGCTGCGGGCTTGCGTTGCGATGAAAAACTAGGGCTGCGGTTCCTTCGGCGGGCCCCACCAGTGCCAGGCCGCCAGCAACAGCGGCATGCCCAGGCCGATCCAGGACCACCAGTCGCCCCAGCCATCGGCCAGCAGCGCGGTGACCAGGCCCGTGCCGCTGGCCAGGCCGACGGCGAGCGGCCAGCCCCACAGGCGCCAGAACGGGCGGCGCATCAGGCGCGGGCCCTGGCGGGGGCCGTGCCGGCCTGGCGCGCCGGCGCGCGCTTGCGCCACCACAGCACAAGGCCCGTCGCCAGCACCACGATGGTCGCGAGGTCCAGCAGCGCCCACAGGATCTGCATGGGCAGGCCGCCGTAGTCGCCGAAATGCAGCGGCTGCGAGACCAGCAGTGTCTTGAGGTACCAGGGCAGTTCGCGGCTGTCGGTCACCTGGCTGGTGGCGGCGTCGACCAGCACCGGCTTGAGCAGCTTGGCCGTGACATGCTCGCCGCCGCGCAGGAACACGCCGTAGTGGTGCGGGCTCGCGAAGCTGGTGCCCGGGAACGCGACGAACGCCACCTTCATGCCGCGCTCGTGCGCCAGCGCGGCGGCCACCGCGCCCTGCAGCGAGCCGGGCGAGGCCAGCGGCGGCTTGTCCTTGTACGGCGCGAGCATGGCCGCGACCTCGGTGGACTGGTAGTACTTGACCAGGAGGTCGGCCCAGGCGTTGATGACGCCCGTAGCGCCCACCACGGTGAACCAGACCAGCGTGACGATGCCGACCAGGTTGTGCAGGTCCAGCCACTTGGCGCGCGCGCTGCGTTCGCGCCGGATCTCGCCGAAGCGCAGCTTGCGCATGAAGGGCGCGTACAGCACCGCGCCCGAGACCAGCGAGGCCAGCAGCAGCACGCCCATGAGGCCCAGGAACAGCATGCCCGGCAAGCCCATGAACAGGTCGATGTGCAGCGACCGCATGATGTACATGAAGCCGCTGTCGAGCGAGGGCTCGCCCAGCGCCTGGCCGGTGCGCGCGTCGACGGCCACCTGCTTGAAGCCCGCCGTGGCGTCCGGCGTGGGCGCCAGCGTCACGTACCAGACGCGGTCGTCGTCCTCCTCCTGCGAGGCGAACATGCCCTGCAGCGTGGGGTGGCGCGCGATGGCCGTGCGCATCACGGCGTCGAGGTCGGCGCGCGGGGTGTTGGCGGGCATGTCTGCCGCCTCGATCTCCGTTCCCAGGAGATGGCCGATCTCGTGGTGGAAGATCAGCGGCAGGCCGGTGATGCACAGCAGCAGCATGAACACCGTGCAGACCAGGCTGGACCACTTGTGGGTCCAGGTCCAGGTGCGGATGGCGCGGGTGCTGAGCATCTTCTCCGGGATCAGAAGTCGACCGACGCGCTGAGCGAGAAGGTGCGCGGGCCGCCGACGACCAGGTAACCAGAGTTCGGATAGCCGCCGCTGGAAGCCCAGTACTTGCGGTCGAACAGGTTGTCCACGCGGGCACGCAGCGTCACGGCCTTGCCCTGCACTTCCATCAGATAGCGCACACCGGCATCGAAGCGCGTCCAGCCCGGCACGCGCAGCGTGTTGGCGGCGTCCACGTAGCTGGCACCCGTGTAGAGCACGCGGCCGTCCAGCGCCAAGCCGCGCACGGCGGAAAGCTCCCACTCGGCGCCCAGGTTGGCGAGCACGCGCGGCACGCCGATCACGCGCTTGCCTTGCGTGGCGGCATCGCCGGTGGTCTTCTGCTCCGCGTCCAGCCAGGTCAAGCCACCCAGCAGCTTGACGCCGCGGGCCGCCTCGCCCCAGGTGGCCAGCTCCAGGCCGCGGTGCTCGTCCTCACCCGATGCACGGAAGATCTGGTCGGTGCCGGTGAAGGCGCTCGGCTTGGTGATGCTGAACAGCGCGGCGCTGGCGCCCAGGCGGCCAGCGTCGTACTTGAGGCCGATCTCCTTCTGCCTGGAGACGTAGGGCGACAAGGTTGTGCCGATGTTCACCACCGGCTGGTTGTTGGCCGTGGCAGGCGCGGTGCCGCCCTGGATCAGCGATTCGATGTAGTTGGCGTAGACGGACAGTTGCTTGCTGGCCTTGAACAGCACGCCGGCCACCGGCGTGTTGCGGCTCTTGTCGTAGCTGCCGGTCACCACGCCGGTGCCGCCGTATTCGTAATCGGTGGATTCGAGCTTCTGGTGGCGCACGCCCAGCGTGATCAACAACTGGTCGTCGAGGAGCGACAGCGTGTCGCCGATCGCATAGCTGGTCAGCTTGACCTCGCCCTGCAGCTGCGGCGATGCGACCGTGCCGCCGAAGAAGGCGTTGGCGCTCCAGGCCGGCTGCGCGTACGACGTCGGCCGGTACAGCCCGGTCGCCAGCGAGTTCAGGAAGTCGAAGCCGTAGGCGTTGTCCTTTTCCAGCGAGAAGTGCGAGGCCGAGACCACCCACTCGTGGCCCACGCTGCCAGTCTTGAGCTTGCCGCGCAGGCCGATTTCCCCGGTGTCCACACGGTCACGGCGGCCGTTGTCGAAGCGGTAGGTGGTGCCGGCGCCGGTCGTGGCGTCGTTCACCTGCAGGTTGGCCAGCGAGTTGAGTTCGCGGCTGCGGCGCATGCCGTAGGCAGCGTAAGCCGTCAGGCTGTCGTTGATGTCCCACTCGCCGCGCAACGTGCCGAACACGTCGCGTTCGTTCGAGAACGACCAGGGCTGGGCGAAGTTCTTGCTGCCGTCCGGCGCGGCCGGCACGGCGGTCACGCCGCCCAGCGAGACGTTGGGTCGAGTTTGCTGCAGCTTGTTCTCCTGCCAGCCCAGGTCGCCGGACAGGCGCACGTTGCGGCTGCGCCAGTCCAGGCCGATGGCGGCCAGGCTCAGCTCGGCGTCCTCGCCACTGACCGCGGTGCCGCCGTCGCGGCGCGCGACATTCAGGCGCACGCCGGTGCTGCCATCCGGGCCGAAGCGGCGCGCGATGTCGGCCGCCGCATTGACCGCACCGCCACTGCCCACGCCCAGCGTGACGCGGCTCAGCGCTTCGTTGGGCGCGCGCTTGGGCAGCAGGTTGATCGCACCACCCAGGCTGCCGTTGGGCGAAGCGCCCGTCAGGAAGGCCGAAGCGCCGCGCAGCACCTCGACGCGTTCGAACAGTTCGGTGGCGATGTACTGGCGCGGCAGCAGGCTGTACAGGCCGTTGTAGGCCGTGTCGTCAGAGTTCAGGATGAAGCCGCGCACGAAGTAGGCTTCCTGGAAGTTGCCAAAACCGCGTGCCGTGCGCACGCTCGGATCGTTCAGCAGCACCTCGCCCACGCTCTTGGCCTGGCGGTCCTGGATCAACTCGTTGGTGTAGCTGGTGATGGAGAACGGCGTCTCCATGTTGTCGCGGGTGCCCAGGATGCCTGCACGCCCGCCGCGCGCCACCTGCCCGCCCGCGTAGGGAGGAGACAAGCCCTCGGCCGACGCGTCGGCGCTGGCGTTGACGGTCACGGTCACGGTGGACAGCGACTTCTCCCCGGCAGCCGGCGCAGCCTGCGCCCACACGGCATGCGACAGGCACAGGGCCAGGGGCGTCAGCGCGCAGCCGGCGGCGGCGCGGAAGGAAGAGGAACGGACAGGCATGGCGAGCTCACCCAAATGGGGGTTTGGTTGGCTGGCTCGGCAGATGGCGTCGGGAAGACGCGTGCCTGGCTGGCAGGGGACGGCGAGTTTACGCCTGCCCCTGCCAGAAATGGACCGAAACGTTGCGCATCGGCAACGCCCCGGGCGCTTGCAAGAACCGTTTCAACGCAGCAGCAGCACCGGCACCTTGCTCTGGCTGACCACCTTGGTGGCGACCGACCCCATGAGCAGGTTGCCCAGCGCGCCATGGCCGTGGCTGCCCAGGGCCAGCAGGTCGTAGCCGCCCTGCTCGGCGGCCTGCGCGAGTTCGTGCGCCGGGTGGCCCACCTTGAACTCGAACTGCGCGTCCACGCCCTTCTGCGCGAAGAACGCCTTCACGGGCTCGAGCACCTTGTCGGCCTCTTCCTGGTAGTAGCCCTTGACCGTGTCTGGATTGACATACGAGGCCGCGCGCTTGGGCAGCTCGAGCACCACGGTGAGCACGGTGTAGGTGTTGCCTGCGGCCAGCAGCTGGTGCTGGGCCAGGTAGGCCAGCATGCGCTGGGTCTGTTCGCTGCCGTCGACGGCGATCAGGATCTTCATGGTCCATCTCCTGGGTTGGTTTTGATGAATCCAGTATCTGCCCAAGGCTGCGCGCAGGCCCTGATCTCCCTCAAGCCAGCAGGCGAAAGCAGCCGGCGCGCAAGGCAAAATCCCGCCCCGATGACCCCCGTCCCGACGCCCCCCGCCACCGACCTGCCCCGCTGCACCTGGTGCGGCACCGACGCGCTGTACCGGCACTACCACGACACCGAGTGGGGCGTGCCGCAGCACGATGCCCGCATGCTCTGGGAGATGCTGATGCTGGAGGGCTTCCAGGCCGGGCTGTCGTGGATCACGATCCTGCGCAAGCGCGAAGGCTTTCGCCGGGCCTTCGCGGGCTTCGACCCGCAGCAGGTGGCGCGCTTCGGCGCCGCCGATGTCGAGCGCCTGATGGCCGATCCCGGCATCGTGCGCGCACGCGCCAAGATCGAGGCCACCATCGCGGGCGCGCGGATCTACAACGCCATGCAGTCGGCCGGAGAGGACTTCGCCGCGTACTGCTGGGCCTTCAGCGGCGGCCAGGTGCTGCGCGGCGACGGCGTGCACTTCGCCACCTCGACGCCGCTGTCCGAAGCCATCTCCAAGGACCTCAAGAAGCGCGGCTTCAAGTTCGTGGGCCCGACCATCGTCTACGCCTGGATGCAGGCCATCGGCATGGTGGACGACCACGCCGCGCACTGTTTCCGGCGCGCGCAGCAGGCCCGCTGAGGCCCTGCCCGCCCGTGCGGCCGCCAGGCCGCACTCACTTCGGGCGCACGCGCAGCACCCGGCCCTCGGCGCTGTCGCTGAGCAGGTAGAGCGCGCCGTCCGGCCCGGCGCGCACGTCGCGCAGGCGCTCGCCCAACTCCTGGAACAGCACCTCCTGTGCGCCCGGCACGCCGCCGCGCAGGGGCACGCGCCGCACGCTGCGCTCCTTCAGCGTGGCGACGAACAGGCTGCCGCGCCATTGCGGAAACAGCGCGCCGTCGTACCAGGCGAGCCCGGCCGGCGCGACCGAGGGCGTCCACTCCAGCAACGGCGGCGTGATGCCCGGCAGCGCGCGGTAGGGCGTGATGCGGGCATGGGTGTAGTCGATGCCGCCCGTGGTGAGCGGCCAGCCGTAGTTCGCACCCGGCGCGATGCGGTTGAGCTCATCGCCGCCGCGCGAGCCGTGCTCGTGCGCATAGAGCACCCCGTCCACCACCACCAGGCCCTGCGGGTTGCGGTGGCCGCGGCTGTAGATCTCGGGCAGCGCGCCCGCGGTGCCGATGAAGGGGTTGTCGCCCGGCACGCGGCCATCGGCGTCGATGCGCAGCAGCTTGCCCAGGTGGGTGTGCAGGCGCTGCGCGTCGGTGCGCTCCAGGTTGCCGTCGCCCATGCCCAGCACCAGCGTGCCGTCGGGCAGCCAGGCCAGGCGGCCACCGAAATGCTGCGTCGCCTTCTTCGCCGGCTGCGAGGTGAACACGGGCGTCACCTCGTGCAGCTGCGCACCGTCGAAGCGTGCGCGCACCACCCGCAGATGGTTGGCCTGCGGCGTGCCGTGGGCGAACGAGAGGTACAGCAGCCCGTTGTCGGCAAAGCGCGGATGCAGCAGCAGGTCGAACAGCCCGGCCTGGCCCACCGCCATCACCGCCGGCAGGCCTGGCACGGGCGCGCTGCGCAGGGCCAGCCGGCCATCGGCACCGGGTTCGATCACGCGCAGCCGGCCCGGCCTTTCGGTGACCAGCATGCGCCCGTCCGGCAGGAAGGCCAGCGCCCAGGGGTGGACGAGGCCGGCGGCCACGGTGTCCACGCGGTAGTCGGCGGCCAGCGCCTTGCCCAGGAACACCATGGCCAACAGCAGGCCCATCCATCCATGTCGCATCATCGGGGCAGTATGGAACACCGTCCCTTCGCATGACGTCACCAAACCCTTCGATGGCTGCGGGTAGCGCGCGGCGGCCCCTTCCCTTGCCGGCGCACCTGCTGGCCTTGGTCGCGGCTTGGCTGCTGGCTGCGGCCTGGGGTTCCGTGGTGCAGACGCAGTTCAACCTGCAGGCGCTGGTGGCGCTCGACGTGCCGGTGCCGCCGGGCCTGCGCGCGCGCACCACGCTGCAGGACCTGGCCGGCTTCGCGCCGGTCTACGCCGGCATCCTGGCCGCCGGCTGGCTGCCGGCACTGGGCCTGGCGGCCTGGCTGGCGCGCCGCTGGCCGGCGCTGCGCACGGCCCTGTTCACCGTGGCCGCCGGCGCCGGCATGGTGGCGGCGGTGCGTGCGGTGGACGCGTTCGCCCCCATGCCGGTGTTCATCGACGCCACCCGTGGCTGGCCCGGCCTGCTGGGCATGGCTGCGGGCGCTGCCCTGGGCGGCTGGCTCTACGCGCGGCTCGCCGCACGCACCAGGCGCTGACCGCCCGCGCGTGGCTCAGGCAAGCGCGGCCTGGCGCGGCCCCTGCGCCGGCTTGGCCGGCACCGCGGGCGCGGCACCCGGTGCCAGCCTGCGCTGCGCGATGCGCTCGGCCAGGTAGGCCGCATCGCGCGCCACGCCGCTGAAGCGCCCCGAGCCCCAGGTGTGCAGCCAGGGCAGGCCCAGGAAGTACAGGCCGGGCACGGCCGTCACGCCGCGCTCGTGCACCGGGTGGCCGCGGCCGTTGAACACCGGCGCGTCGAGCCAGCCGAAGTCCGGCGCGAAGCCGATGCACCACACCACCGCCGCGATGCCGGACTGCGCCAGCGACAGCGTGGCCCGCTCCTCGCCCGGCCGCCAGACCGGCTCGTAAGGCGCGCCGGCCGGCGCATCGATGCCGCGTTCGGCGATGTACTTGTCGATGGACGCGTTGATGCCGTTGTAGGTGCGGTCGGCCTGGTCCAGCACCTCGGCCAGGCGTGGTGCGAAGCGCAGGGTGTCGCCGTCGGCGTCCAGCCCCTGGAGCACGCCGAACAGGTCCATGCCCTCCAGCGCGAAGCGGCGCAGGTCGATGTCGCGCCCACCGTCGCGGCCGGTCACGTAGTGGTTGGTGTTGTCGCGCACGCCTTCGCGCAGCGGGTGCTGGGTGACGGGCATGTCGTAGTACTGCATGTCGGCCAGCCAGTCGACCACGTCGCGCCCGCGGTAAAAGCGCGCGCAGCGCGGTGCGTCGCCTACGGCCAGCACGACCTGGCGGCCGGCCAGGTGCAGGTCTTCGGCGATCTGCGCGCCGCTCTGGCCCGAGCCCACCACCAGCACCTTGCCGGGCGGCAGCTGTTCGGCGTTGCGGTAGTCGGCCGAGTGGATCTGGCGGACGGACGCCGGCAGGCGTTCCGCCAGGCGCGGCACGATGGGGGTGTGGTAGCCGCCCGAGGCCACCACCACCTGCTCGGCGAAGCATTCGCCCTCGCTGCTGCGCACCAGGAAGCCGCCAGGCGCGGGCCGGACCTGCTGCACCGCCACGCCCTCGCGCAACGGCGCGTCCACGGCCGCCTTGAAGGCCGCGAGGTACTCGACGATCTGCGCCTTCTTCATGAAGCCGTGCGGGTCGTCGCCCGCGTAGGGATGGCCCGGCAGCGCGCACTGCCAGTTGGGCGTGACGAGGCAGAAGTTGTCCCAGCGCTGCGTGCTCCAGGCGTGCAGCGCGCGGTGCTTCTCGAACACGATGTGGTCCAGGCCCCGGGCCTGCAGGTGGTGGCTGAGCGACAGGCCGGCCTGGCCGCCGCCGACGACGACGACGCTGTGGCGGGGGATGGTGGAAGTGGTCATGGTGGCATCTCCTGGAGTGTTCAGGCGGGGAGGAAGGCGATGACGTGCACGCGTGCGTCGGGCAGGCCTGCGAAGGGCGCGGCGCGCGCCTCGGTGTCGGCCAGCTGGTCGTGCGCGCGCGAGCAGGCGAAGCCGTACCTGGCTTCGACGCGCGCGCTGGCGATCGCCGTGGCTTCGCGCACGCGGCGCAAGAAGTCGGCGAGCGGGTAGTCCTGGCCGGGCGTGAAGAAGTCTTCGATGACCAGCGAGGGCGAGTAGGCCAGGCTCTCGCTGGCGTCGGGCCAGCGCAGGCGGTAGTGCATGGCGGGCATGGGCTTCCTTCAGGCGATGGCGGGTTCAACCGCCAGCACGCGCCGGTACCAGTCTTCGTGCAGCGCGGCGCTGCGGGCCCAGCTGTGGGCCACGCAGACGGGCGGCGGCGCGGGCAGGCGCGGCAGGGCCAGTGCCTGCTGCAGGCCGGTGGCGATGGAGGCCACGTGCTCGGGTTCGCACCAGGCCACGGCCGGCGTGCCGTGCAGCGTTTCGGTGAAGGGGGGCCGGCGCGACACCAGCACCGGCGTGCCGCAGGCCAGCGCCTCCAGCGCGGCCAGGCCGAAGCCTTCGACCAGCGAGGGCATGGCCAGCACGTCGGCGCGGCGCATCAGCGCCGGCAGCAGCGCGTCGGGCAGCGGGCCGGTGCGCAGCACGGGCTGTTGCG
Organism: Pseudorhodoferax sp. Leaf274; assembly: GCF_001422445.1. Taxonomy (GTDB): domain Bacteria; phylum Pseudomonadota; class Gammaproteobacteria; order Burkholderiales; family Burkholderiaceae_C; genus Pseudorhodoferax. Next base: position 1,188,218 of record NZ_LMNA01000001.1, on the reverse strand, counting down.
GCCCTTCGGCCAGGCCGGTTGCGGCCAGCACGGCCAGCCAGTCGCGGCGCGCGGCGCCATGGTCCAGCATGCTGGCACCACCGGCCACGACCAGGCGCGCGTCGGCCCAGGCCGCATCGGCAGCGCGCAACTGCGCGAAGGCCTGCAGCAGCCGCACGCTGTTCTTGCGTTCCTCCACGCCGCCGACCAGCAGCAGCACGGGGCCCGTGCGTTCGGGCAGGCCCAGGGCCGCGACGGCGGCGGCATCGCCAGGCTCTGCACCAGGCCGGTAGCGGGCCAGATCGACACCGTTGAACATGCGCTCGGCCGGCTGGTTCCACTGCACGCGCAAGTGCTGGCACCAGAAGTCGCTGACGCAGGCCACGCCGTCGGCCGCGCGCCAGGCGCGCTCCTGCCAGCGGTTGAGCACCGGTTGGCTGAAATCGTCCAGGTGGTGCACGGTGCGCAGCCAGGGCGGCAGCACGTGGCCGGCCTCGCGCAGCAGCGCGAGCGCGTTGCCCGAGAGGCTGTCCTGCGCGTGCAGCAGGTCATGGCCGCCGCGCGCCAGCAGCGGCGGCAGGGCCGCCACCAGCGTGTCGATGCGCTGCGCCACCTGGGCGACGAGATCGCCCTGCATCGGCGGCAGCGCGATGGTCTCGACCGGAAAACCCACCGTGCGGAACAGCCGCTCGCCAGGCTCTGCGGCGGCGAGCACGGTCACGGCATGGCCGCGCCGAACGAGCGCACGCGCCAGTTCCAGCGTGTGGACGACGCCGCCGCGCGGGCGCAGCGAGTGCGTGAACAGGCCGATCTTCATGCCGCTCTCCGCGGCTCGACGGCCGGTGCGATGAAGGGCTGGGCCGCCAGGTCCCATAGAGGCACACGGGCGTCGCCGAGCTGCAGGGCCAGCACGCTGCCGCGGTGCACGGTGCCCACGTCGGCGCAGGCGATGCCGCGCTGGGCGAAGCGCGCGATGGTGTCGTCGGCCTGCGCCGGCCGCACGCTCAGCACGTAGCCGAAGCTCGGGAACGCGTTGAGCCAGCGCAGCCGCTGCGCCGCGGCCGCGTCGCCCGGCGCCGACCAGTCGGGCACGCTGGCCGGGCGCGGCAGCCTTGCCAGGTCCACGGTGGCGCCCACGCCCGAGCATTCCAGCAGCATCAGCGCGGTGCCGAGCATGCCGGCCATGCTGATGTCCTTGCCGGCATCCACCAGTCCTGCCTCGGCCAGCGCAGGCAGCAGTGCCATGTCGCCACGCAGGCGCTCGGCCGGTGCCGTGGTCGATGCGTTCCAGAACGGCGCATCGCCCTGCCACTGGCCCCGCAGGTCCACCGCCACGAGCACTCTGTCGCCGGGCTGCGCGGCGAAGCTGCTGATCAGGCGCTGCGCCCGGCCCAGCACCGCCACGGCCAGCTGGCCGCTCGCGCTGCGCAGGTTGGTGTGGCCGCCGACCAGCGGCACGCCATAGCGCTCCGACGCGGCGCGCATGCCGGCCAGCACGTCGCGGCCCTGCGCCGCACTGCCGGCCCACAGCGCATCGACCACGGCCAGCGCGCGGCCGCCCATGGCGGCGATGTCGGACAGGTTGACCATCACCGCGCTGTAGCCCGCGAACCAGGGCTGCTGCTCGACGAAGTCCTGCACCAGGCCTTCGATGGCCAGCAGCAGGTGGCCTTGACCGTCCGCGTCGGGCAGCACGGCGCAGTCGTCGCCGTTGGGCACGGCCGTGGCGAAGGAAGAGGGCCCCAGCTGCGGCAGCACGGCCGCGATGTCGCGCTTGTGCGCGAAGCCACGGCTGGCGCGCAGCGCCGTGGCCAGGCCTTGCAGCATGTCGACGTCGAACACGGCGCTCATGACGGCCTCCGCGGCGAGACGACGAATCCCGCGTACGGCGTCTCGCACGGCGGGTAGTGGGCGAGGTCCGCCCGCATCAGCGCGTGCATGCGGCCGTGCAGCACCATCTCGTCCAGCACCTGCCAATGCAGGCGTTCGAACAGCGGCACGTTCTGCGCCTGCACATGGGCCAGGAACTCGCGGCAGCCCAGCGCATGCGCGCTGCTGACGGCCAGGCGGATCAGTTCGGTGCCGAGCGCGCCACTCTGCCGGAACGCGCGCCGCACGGCCAGGCGCGAGCCCCACCACAGGCCCGGCGAGGCCGCATGGATGCGCACGGTGCCCACCATCTGGTCGGCCTCGCCGGCCAGCACGGACGAGGCGACCAACGTGTGCAGGCTGGGGTCGGCGTCGATGGCATCGCGGTCGTCGCCAGCGCGTCCGCCGAACAGGCCCTGCTCCACGCAGAACACCTGGCGGCGCAGCGCGGCCGCCTCGCGCAGCATCCAGCCGTCGCTGGCCCATTGCACGCGGAAGGCCTGCGGCCGGTAGTCGGTGGCGAGTTCGCACCAGGGGATGGCGTGGGCGGTCAGCATGGCGGAACTCCTTCAGGCGGCCAGGGGCGCTTCGGTCACTTCGTAGCGGGACAAGGTGGAGCACGCGGCGCAGCGCCCGCAGCCGGCCTTGATGTCGGAGGCGCGCACGCCCGCCGCGGCCACCAGCGCGCCCAGCGGCTCCAGCACGTTGCGCATGAACTCTGGGCTGGGCGCGGGGTGGTCTTCCAGCGGCGTGCCGCTGATCGGCACGAAGGGCACGACGAAGGGGTAGACGCCCAGGTCCAGCAGGCGGCGGCTGGTGGCCAGCAGCGTCTCGGCGCTGTCGCCCAGGCCGGCCAGCAGATAGGTGCTGACCTGGCCACGGCCGAACACTTCGACGGCGGCTTCGAACGCATCCCAGTAGCGCGCCATCGGCACCTCGGCCTTGCCGGGCAGGATCCGGCGGCGCAGGTCGTCGCCCACCACTTCCAGGTGCATGCCCAGCGTGTCCACGCCAGCGTCCTTCAGGCGCTGGAACCAGGCGTCGGTGTCGGGTGGCTCGCACTGGGCCTGCAGGGGCAGGTCGACGGCGGCGCGGATGGCCTGGGCGCTCTCGCACAGGACGAGCGCGCCGCGGTCGGGCGTGGGCGGTGTGCCGGTGGTCATGACCATGTGCTTGACGCCGTCGAGCTCCACGGCCGCCTTGGCCACCTCGGCCAGCTGCGCCGGCGTCTTGCGTGCGATGGTGCGGCCGGCCGCCAGCGACTGGCCGATCGCGCAGAACTTGCAGGCCTTGCGCCGGCTCTCGTAGCGGATGCAGGTCTGCAGCACGGTGGTGGCCAGCACGTCGGCGCCGTGCAGCGTGGCGATCTGGTGGTAGGGCACGCCCTCTGCCGTCTGCAGGCCGTGGAAGCGCGGCGCGCGCGGGAAGGCGATGCTGGCAATCGGGATGCTGTTGCGCCTCAGCAGGCTGCGGCCGTCCGGCCCCGGTGCGTCGGCCACGAAGGGAGAACTGAAGGCGGTGGCCGTGTGCACGGGCACCATCAGCGTGAGCCCGTCCATGGTCACGGCCTTGTGGTCCGAGGGGCCGGCACCGCCGCGCCGGCTGGCCGCGCCCGCGCTGGGGTCGACCAGGCGCAGGCCCTGGCTCTGCAGCTCGGTCATGAGCTGGCGTGCGCTCTCGGCGGAGGTGGCGACGGGTTCGAGGACGGCGGTGGTCATGGACGTGGCTCCGGGGTCAGGCGACGCGGCGCAGCGGCGCGTCGGTTTCAAGGGGAAGCTCGGTTTCGTCGAGCAGCGGCTCGCCATCGGGCAAGGGCATGGTGGTGCGCGCCGCATCGCGCCGAATCGCCAGGCGCAGCAGCTCGGGGCGCGCGTAGTGGCCCACCGCATCCATCATGCGTTTGCGCTTGGCGATCAGCGCGAAGTCCAGGTCGGCGACGACCAAGCCCTCGCCCTCGGTCAAGGGCTCGGCCAGATACTTGCCTTCGGGCGAAATGATCGCTGTGTGGCAGCCACCGCGCAGCGCGCCCTGCAGCTTCTCGTCGGGCGTGATGGCGCGGATCTGCGCGTCGTGCAGCCAGCCCGTGGCGTTGACGACGAAGCAGCCCGATTCCAGCGCATGGTGGCGGATCGTCACGCCCATCTGCTCCGCGAAGATCGGCCCGACCAGCGAGCCCGGGAACTGCGCGCAGTGGATCTCTTCGTGTTCGGCCATCAGCGCGTAGCGCGCCAGCGGGTTGTAGTGCTCCCAGCAGGCCAGTGCGCCGACGCGGCCGGCGCGCGTGTCCACGGCCGTGAGGCCGGCGCCGTCGCCCTGGCCCCAGACCATGCGCTCGTGGTAGGTGGGCGTGATCTTGCGGCGCTTGAGCACCAGGCGGCCGTCGGCGTCGAACACGAGCTGGGTGTTGTACAGGCTGCTGTGGTCGCGCTCGTTCACACCCAGCACCACCACCATGCCGTGCTCGCGCGCCGCAGCGGCCACGTCGTCCGTCATCGGGCCGGGCACGGTCGGCGCGCGCTGCATCAGCAGCAGGTGGTCCGCGCCCTGCAGCACGGGCGGCTGCACGAACGAGAAGTAGGGGTAGTAGGGCACAAAGGTCTCGGGGAAGACGATCAGCTCCACGCCCTGCCTTGCGGCCTCGCGCAGGGTTTCCAGCACGCGCGCCAGCGTGCCGTCGGCACTCGCGAGGTCGGGCGCGATCTGCGCCGCGGCCGCGCGGACGGTGCGCTGGGCCATCACAGCGTCCAGGTGTCGATGATCACCGCGCCGGCCTTTTTATGGAGCAGCACGACGTCCAGCACATCCAGCGGGTTGATCGGGCGCACGCCCTCGATCAGCGAGCCCTCGCCATGGCCGTACAGCGCCTGCAGCGCGAAGCGGCAGGCGTAGACCTTGCCGCCCTCGGCGATGAACTTGGTGATCTGGTTGTTGAAGTTCTGGTGGCCCGGGAAGGCCTCGTCGCCGATCTTCGGAAAGCCGCGCTTGACACCCAGCGTGACGCCGGGGCCGTACAGCAGCACCGAGGTGTCGTAGCCCTTGCGCTGCAGCCGTGTGGCCTGCAGCAGGTTGACGAAGCCGATCGAGCCTTCGAAAGCCACGGTGTGGAAGGTGACCAGGGCCTTCTCGCCGGGATCGGCCTTCACGTCCTCGAAGACCTTCTCTTCGTAGTCGACCAGGAAGTCGCCGTTGCGGTGGGCGGGGTGCGTGACTTGGGGCATGGTGGTTCCTCGTGCGGTTCGGTGGATGCCGGCGGGATGGCCGGACGCCAGACCTCTTGCGAACGCCGTACCACCGGCTTTGCGGGCCATGCGATCAAGTGCCGATCAAGCCAGCGACAGCGGCCCTGCCCGGCTTCGCCACGGCAGCCGCAGCACACCAGGCCCATGCACCAGCACAACGCGCGGCCGATCCAATCAATGCACCCGATCAATGGCCCGCGTGCACCACGACACGCCGGCGGCGGCCATGCAACCAGGCCGCACGGCAGGCACACTTGCCCCATGCCCTTCGCCCACTGGGTCCACCGCCTCAAGTCCAGCCCGCTGCCGGCCTACCAGCTGATCCCCGACCTCATCGCCGAGGACCTGCAGCAGGGCCGCCTGGCCCCGCGCGAACGGCTGCCGCCGCTGCGCGAGCTCGCCACCCGGCTGCAGCTGAACTACACGACCGTGGTGCGCGGCTTTGCCGAGGCACGCGAGCGCGGGCTGATCGCCTCGCGGCCCGGCATGGGTTCCTTCGTGCGCGGCTCCTTCATCGGCCTGCCGCTGCGCGCCGGCACGGGCGCCGAGATGACCATGAACATGCCGCCCGAGATCGAGGAGCACCCGGCCATGCAGGCGCTGCTGGAGGGTGCCAATGCGGGCCTGGCGGCCGTGCCGCTGCACGACCTCATGCGCTACCAGGACTTCGGCGGCACGCCGCGCGACCGCGCGCTCGGTGCGCAATGGATGTCGCAGTGGGTCGAGGCCGATGCCGCGCGCGTGCTGGTGGCGCCCGGCATCCATGCCGTGCTGCTGGCGCTGGTCTCGCTGCTGGTCAAGCCGGGCCAGAGCCTGTGCGTGGAGGCGCTGACCTACCCGGGCATCAAGGCCATCGCCGCGCAGCTGGGCATGCGCCTGCACCCGCTGGCCATGGACGAACACGGCCTCTTGCCCGACGAGTTCGAGGCCGCCTGCAAGAGCACGCCCATCGGCGCGCTGCACCTGTGCCCCAACCTGCACAACCCGACCACGGCCACGCTGCCGATCAAGCGGCGCGAGCAGATCGCCGACATTGCGCTGCGCTACAGCATCCCCCTCATCGAGGACGATGCCTACGGCATGCTGCCGGCCGCGATCCCGCCGTCCATGGCCGAGTTCGCGCCCGACCTCGTCTACTACGTGAGCGGCATGTCCAAGTGGCTGGGCGCGGGCCTGCGCCTGGCCTACGTGCAGGCGCCCTCCGCCGCGGCGCACCTGCGCCTGGCCGGCGCGTTGCGCGCGACCACCGTGATGGCCTCGCCGCTGGTCAACGCCATCGTGGCGAACTGGATGGAGAGCGGCCAGGCCGAAGCCGTGCTGCAGGCCGTGCGCGCCGAATGCGCCTGGCGCAGCGCGCAGATGCGCCAGGTGCTGGGCCCGCACGGCGTGCGCACGCAGCCGCATGGCTTCCATGGCTGGCTGCCGGTGCCGGCCTCGGACAGCGAGAGCAGCCCGGCCACGCGCATCGCGGCCGAGCTGCGCGCGCTGGGCATCGCCGCGGTGGACGGCACGGCCTTCTCGACCGACCGGCAACCGCCCGAAGCGCTGCGGCTGTGCCTGGGTGGCGGGCTCACGCGCGACGACTGCGGGCGGGCGTTGCATGCCGTGCGCGAAGCGCTGGCATGAAAGGCCTGGCGTCAATACATCGGCGCCCAGCAGGCAAGCTCAGTTGCCCCTGCGTCAGGTCACGCACAGATGGCGCTGGAAACGGCGTCGCCGCTACCGAGCACCGCTCGTGCTTCAGCCTTGGGGGGCTTGATAGCGCAGACCTCACTCAGCGGCGCGATGGACCCATCAGCTCTCACGCCATGATTCCCCTGATCGTCGCCAACACTTGAGCGCCCTGCCCATCCCGCGCCGCAATGTCATCCCGCATGCGCCTGCTCATTCGCCACTCCCGTCCGTCCACTCCCGCAACTTCGCCCGCAATTCCTCCTTGCTCGGCAAGTACAAGCTGTACTCCCGCGCATGGATGTTGGCGTCGGTGGGCAGGGTGATTTCCACCAGGGCCTCGTTCTTCTTCTTGCACAGCACGATGCCGACGGTGGCGTTTTCGGCCTCGGTCTTCACGTGGCGGTCGAAGTAGTTCACGTACATCTGCATTTGCCCGAGGTCCTGGTGGGTCAGCTTGCCCAGCTTCAGATCGATCAGCACATAGCAGCGCAGCAGGCGGTTGTAGAACACCAGGTCGACGAAGAAGTGGTCGCCATCGAAGCTGAAGCGCTTTTGCCGCGCCTCGAACAAGAAGCCCTTGCCGAGTTCCAGCAGGAACTGGCCGATCTGGTTGATGACGGCGGCCTCCAGGTCGGATTCGGAGTAGCCGGCCTGTTCCGACAGGCCCAGGAATTCCAGCACCAGGGGCTCTTTGAGCATGTCCTCCGGCCGGGCCACGACATGGCCTTGTTGCGCCAGCTGGCGCAGCCCGTCCTTGTCGCGGCTCAGGGCCAGGCGTTCGAACAACCCGCTGTCGAACTGCCGGCGCAGGTGCTTCAGACTCCACCCCTGCTGGCTGGCCTCGATCTCGTAGAAGCTGCGCTCGTCCGGGTTGTTGATGCCCAGCAGAAAGACGTAGTGCGTCCAGCTCAGGCTGAAGGGGGCAGCAGCTTGCAATGGCCCAGTTGAAAACTGGGCAATTGCCGTGGCGGAATCGGCGGCGCCCGATCGCCCAGTTGGCGACTGGGCGATGTCTGCACGGCTTGCATAGGCCAGGTAGAAGCGCCGCATGTACTCAAGGTTGCTCTTGGCAAAGCCGCGCCCGAAGGCCTGCGTCAGGCGCTCGGCCAAGCCCTTGAGCAAGGCTTGCCCGTAGGCGGCACGCCCTTGCCCACCTTGCTCGTGCTCGACGATGTGGCGCCCGATCTCGAAGCAGGTGCGCACCTGGACGAGGTCGACGCCGCGTGCCACGGATTGCCGGGCCGCGAGCACCAGCGCGTGGATGCGGGCGTACAAAGGGTCATCGCCTGCCCCCCGCGCGGCCGCCGTCGCTGCCGGCTTGATGGCACGCTTTTGCGTCATACCAGGCCCCTGATCACCGCCAGCACCTTCGCGATCTCGGCATCCAGCGCCGCAATCCCATCCAGGATTTCAGCGGGTGAGCGCAGCACCACTTCGCCGCCGCCATTCGGGTTTTTCACCGACAAATCGAAGCCCGTGCCGTCGAGGGCACCGTCATAGATGCGCTCGCCGATCTTCGGGTCCAGCACCTTGACCATGGCGCGGATCAGCGGTCTGGGCGTGTAGTACTCGCCGCCGTTGCGCCCGGCGTTGCCCATATTCTTGATCTTGGCTTCGTACAGGTGCGAGAGCTCGTGCTTCTCGGTCTGCGAGCCGAAACGCAGTGCGTCCACCAGATCTTCCAGTTCGGCCTCTGCCGCCTTGTCCTGCTCCAGAGCGTCCAGGTACTTCAGAAAGAGCAGCCAGGACGACTGCTCGGTGTAGTCCAGTTCACTCGTGCAGCCGGCATCCTTGTGCAGGATGTCGTCGATGTTTTTGAAGGTCTGTTCGAACACGGGCGCGCTGGGAGAAAGGGCAAAAAGAGCCGCGATTCTCGCCGTTTGGGCGGGCGCGATGGCCTGTCGCCCTGGATGCCCGCCCGAAGCGTGAGACCCATGTTCGGAGCCATCGCCCGCGCCAACCCGCACACCCTGTGTGCAGGCAGGTCGCAAGCCTGGACTCCGCCCTACTCCGCCCGGATGTCGTTCGCCTTCACGATGTCGCGCCACAGGTCGAAGTAGTAGCGCGTCAACTTGGCCAGCTGCTCGGGCGTGCCGCCGCCGGGCTCGTCGCCGCGTTCGAGGATGCCGGCCTGGATCTTGGGGTCCTTCAGCGCGGTGTTCATCGCGCCGTTGGCCTTGGCCACGATGTCGGCCGGCAGGCCGGGCGGGCCATAAAGGCCGATGAAGGAGATCACCTCGAAGTCCTTCACGCCGCTCTCGGCCGCGGTCGGGATGTCGGGGAAGGCCGGCACGCGCTTGGCGCCCGTGACCAGCAGCGGGCGCAGCTGGCCCGACTTGATGAAGGGCGCGACCACCGAGGCGGCGTCGAACATGGCGCTCACGCGGCCCGAGATCAGGTCGGTCATGGCCGGGCCGCTGCCCTTGTAGGGCACGTGGTTCATCTTGGGCTTGCCGATGCGGTCGCGGAACAGCTCCATGCTGGCGTGCGTGAGGCTGCCGGGGCCGGCGCTGGCGTAGTCGATGTCCTTGCCGGCCTTGTCCTGCGCCTTCACCCACTCGATGAACTCCTTGACGTTCTTGGCCGGCACCGTGTTGGGCACCGCCAGCACCAGCGAGGAGGTCAGCAGCAGCCCGATGGGCACCAGCTTGAGCGGGTCGGCCATGGCCGTGTTGCGGTAGGTGTGCGGGTTCAGCGTGATGTTGCCGTTGCCCACCAGCAGGCGGTAGCCGTCGGGCGCGGCCTTCACGACGTTGTCGGTGCCGATGTTGCCGCCCGCGCCGGCCTTGTTGTCGATGACCACGCCCTGTCCCAGCACGGTCTGCATGCCGGTGGTGACCATGCGGCCGGCAAAGTCGGTCTGGCCGCCGGGCGGGTAGCCCACGACCAGCGTGACGGGCCTGTTGGGCCAGGCGGCGCCCTGGGCGAAGCCCTGCGGGCTGGCGATGGCCGCGGCGATGCCCGCGGCGCCGGCCAGGCCCTGTTGCAGGACGGTGCGGCGCGTGGCGGCGGGGTAGGGGTGGTGACGCATGGGTTGTCTCCTCGTCGGGTGGATGGAATCGTCGTGGTCGTCGGATCTCAGTGCGCGGCCAGGCTGCCCTGCAGGGCCGACAGGCTGGCGATGCGCCGCACCGAGGATGGCAGATCGGCCGGGTGCTCGCCGAGCGCGAACACGCGCATGCCGGCGGCAATGCCCGCCGCGATGCCCGAGGCGCTGTCCTCGACCACCGCGCATTCGGCGGGCGCGAAGCCGATCGCGCGTGCGGCGTGCAGGAACAGGTCGGGTGCCGGCTTCCAGGCGCCGATGTCGTAGGCGCTGAAGATGCGGCCCTCGAACCAGGGCAGCAGGCCCGTGAGGCCCAGCACGAGTTCGATCTTGTGGCGCGGGCCGTTGGAGGCCACGCAGAACGGCAGCTGCAGGCCGCGCACGAGCTCCAGCGCACCTTCGATGGGTTGCAGGTGGGCCTTGAAGTAGCCGGCCATGCGCGCGCGCACGCGGTCTTCGAAGTCGGCCGGCAGCGGCTGGCTGCTGCGCGCGGCCACCACGGCGATCTGGCGCGACATGGGCGCGCCGCGCTGGGCGTCCAGCACTTCGCGTGCCGCTCCAGGCAATCCGTGCAACGCGCCCTCGGCCAGCATGGCCTCCACGAGCCAGGGCTCGCTGTCGACCAGCGTGCCGTCGCAGTCGAAGATCAGGGCGCGGATGGAATTCATTGGGTGCCTTCGTGCTGCGCACTGCGGTGCCGAGCCCCTTGGGGCGGCCCGGCGGTGCTCATGCGTTCTGCGGGTTCTGCTTGAGGTCGTACAGGATAGCCGCGCTCGTGAGTCCCCCATCGACCACGAGGTCGTGGCCGTTGACGAAGCGGGCATCGTCGCTGGCCAGGAAGGCGATGGCGTCGGCCACCTCGTCGGCCTGCCCGTAGCGGGCCATGGGCGTGGCCTGCACGATGGCCTGGCGGATCACGGGGCCGTGCAGCGCGGCCGTTTGCGCCGTCTCGATGGGGCCGGGCGAGACCGAGTTGACGGTGATGCCGTAGGGCGCCAGGTCGATGGCGCACGACTTGGCCAGCGCCAGCACCGCACCCTTGGACGCGCAATACGCCACGCGGCCGGACCAGACCTGCTGGCCCGAGATCGACGCGATCATGACGATGCGGCCCTGGCGCCGCTCGACCATGCGCCGGGCCACGGCCTGGGTCGTGAGGTAGGAGCCGGTCAGGTTGATGTCCAGCACGCGGCGCCAGGCCTCGATGGGCGTGTCCAGCACCGAGCCCTGGAAGCTCACGCCCGCGCTGTTGACGAGCACGTCGATGGCGCCATGCGCCTGCCAGGCGGCGCCCACGGCGGCCTCGACCTGGGCGGCGTGGGTCACGTCCAGCGCGTGCTGCGTCACGTGGCCGGCCGGCTGCGCCAGCTCCTCGGCCACGCGGCGCAGCTCGTGCGCGTTGACGTCGGCCAGCGCCACGCGGGCGCCCTCGCGCAGCAGCCGGCGCGCGCTGGCCAGGCCCAGGCCGCTGGCGCCGCCGGTGATGAAGGCCGTCTTGCCGGCAAAGCGGCCGAAGTGGCCGAGGTGGCCGGAGGGGGTGGGTGCGGTCATGGCTGTCTCCGTTGTTCGCGCCTGCGCATGATGCCTGCCGTCAATCCATCAGCAAACCACCGTTCATGTCGAGGATCTCGCCCGTGATGAAGCCCGACAGCGGCGAGGCCAGGAAGCGCACGGCGTGCGCGAACTCCTCGGGCTCGCACCAGCGGCCCACCGGGATCTGGCGCAGCAGCTCGGCCTGCTGCCCGGCCGACAGCTGCGCCGTGACCATGGGCGTGCGCACATAGGCCGGCGCGATGGCGTTGCAGGTGACGCCGTGGCCGGCCAGCTCGCGCGCCAGCGAGAAGGTCAGCGCGCCCATCGCGCCCTTGGACACCGAATAGGCCGTGCCGGCCGTCAGCCCGCCGGTCTTGGCGGCCAGCGAGCCGGTGTTGACGATGCGGCCCCAGCGCCGCGCCTTCATGGCCGGCACCACGGCCTGGGCCCAGTAGAAGGCGCCGTCCAGGTTCACGGCCAGCACCTGGCGCCATTCGGCGGCGGCGGTGGCTTCGAGCTTGTTGTTGGTCAGCACGCCGGCGTTGTTGACGAGGATGTCGACCTCGCCGAAGCGCTCGCGCACGGCCGCGTGCGTGCTGGCCACGGCCTCCGGGTCGGCGATGTCGCAGGCGAAGCCGGCCACGCGCGCGCCGTGCGCGGCCTCGAGCTCGCGCAGCGGCGCCTCGGCCCGGTCGACCATGGCCACGCGGCAGCCGTCCGCGCGCAGCGCCTGGACGGTGGCGCGGCCCATGGTGCCGGCCGCGCCGGTGACGACGGCGACCTTGTCCTGGAGCGGGAGAGCAGCCGGCATGTCACACCTTGAGGTTGAGCTTGTTGATGAGCGCGCGGTACATCGCGTTGTCCTGCTCCATCACGGCGCGGAACTCGGGCTGGTCCAGGTAGCCCTCCCGCAGGTTGAGCTTGAGCATGGTTTCCTTCAGCGCGGGCTCCTGCATGGCCTTGGCGAAGGCCTGGCGCAGCACGGCGACGACCTCGGGCGGCGTGCCCTTGGGCGCTGCCAGGCCGCGCCAGCCGGTGACCAGCACGTCGATGCCGCGCTCCTTGAGCGTGGGCACCTGCTCCCAGCCGGAGGCGATGCGCTGCGCGCCCATCACGGCGAGCGGCCGCACCTTGCCGTCGGCCACGAAGGCGGCCATGTCGGGCGGCGTCAGCGACAGCGCGTCCACATGGCCGCCCGTCAGGTCCAGCAGGCCGGGGCCGGCGCCGCGGTAGGGCACGTGCGTGAACGGCACGCCGGTCTTGTCGGACAGCACCACCGCCGCCAGGTGGCCCAGCGAGCCCGGGCCGGCATTGCCGACCTTCAGGCCCTCGGGACCGGCCTTCCTGCTGGCGGCCAGCAGTTCCTCGATGGTGCGGATCGGCGAATCGGCGCGCACGGCGATGGTGGCCGGGTCGGCGTTCAGGCGCGCGATGGGCGTCACGTCGTCGGAGGTGAAGCGCACGCCGCCCATGTGCGGAATGATGGTGATCTCCACCGTGATGATGCCGATCTTGTAGCCGTCGGGCCGCGCCGCCACGAGCTCGGCCCAGCCCACGCCGCCGCTCGCGCCGGCCTTGTTGATGATGACCAGGCTCTGCGGCAGGTACTTGCGCGAGGCCTCGGCCAGCGTGCGGGCCAGCGCATCGGTGCCGCCGCCGGGCGGGAAGGGCACGATGAACTCGATGGGCTTGTTCGGGTAGGCGCCCTGCGCGAAGCTGGGGGCCGCGATGGCGGTGGCGGCCGAAACGCCGGCGAGCAGCACGGAACGGCGCGTGGCGCCGGGGCGGAGTTGTGGCATGGGTGGGTCTCCCTGTGGAATGAAAACGGTGGGGGCCGCCGCGGCGGCGCAGGCGTCAGCGGCGGCTCGCGCGCCAGCCGGCGATCAGCTGGCGGAAGTGGGCCGCGACCTGCGCGGTGAAGCCGGCGTCGTCGATCTCGCCGCGCAGCCAGGCCGCGGCGGGCGCCGTCCAGCAACTGCGGCCGACCATGAAGCCCTTCACGATGGGCGCCTGCGCGGCCTGGAAGCTGTCGATGAGTTGGGGCAAGGGCTGCGACAGGCCCAGGATCACGGCACCGCGGCACCAGGGGTCGCGCTCGCGCACCAGCGCGTCCAGCGCCTGCCACTGCGCGGCGGCCATGGGCGGCAGCTTCCACCATTCCGGCTTGAAGCCCAGGTCGTAGAAGCGGCGCACGGCGCGCACCACGGCCTCGCCCTGGTCGCCCGCTGCCAGCGTGTCGGCGGGAGGGATCACTTCCAGCAGCAGTTCGTGCCCGCTGCCGCGCGTGGCCTCCCAGACCTGCTGCAGCCATTCCTCCTGCTCCGTGCGCAGCGCCGGCGCATCGTCGGGGTGGTAGAAGGCCAGGCACTTGACGGTGTGCTCGCGCGGCCAGTGCGCCAGCTCGGTGGCCAGAGAGGCCGTGCAGTCGAAGCGCAGCGGGCGCGAGCCGGGCTTTTCAACGGGCCGGCCGATCCACCAGCCGCGGCCCGCGGCGGCGTGCAGCGCAGCCTGGCCGATACGCCCGTCGACCAGCACGCCGATGCGGCCGCGGTTGCCGGCGTCCTGCTCGACCTCTGCAACCACCTCATTGAGCAGCAGCTTGAGCGCGGGCAGGCGGGCGGCATCGGCACCGCTCTCGCGCGCCAGGTCTTCGAGCTGCGAGCGGTGGTCGTAGGCCAGCACGCAGACCTCGGGCCACTGCGCGCGCGGGGCCGACACGCGGTGCAGGTGCGAGAGCACGGGGTCCTTGTCGGGCTGGGGATGCCGGTGCCCGGAGAACCAGTGCGCGAGCTCGGCCTGCGTGGGCATGGCCGGCGCGCAGCCGTGGCGCGAGACCACGATCGCGCCGCAGGCGTTGGCGATGGCGGCCGACTCGGCCAGCGTCTTGCCGCGCAGCAGGCCGGCCAGCAGGCCCGAGGCGAAGGCATCGCCCGCGCCCAGCACGTTGAGCACCTCGATGCGCTCGCCCAGCACGGTGGGCGCGTCGTCGATGGCGGCGGGCACCGCGCCTTCGATGAGGCTGCAACCCAGCGGGCCGCGCTTGACGACGAAGACGGCCTGCGTGTGTTCGCGCGCGCGGCGCAGGCTGGCCATCAGATCCCCCTCGGCACCACCGGCGATCATCCATTCCTCTTCGGTGCCGATGATGAGTTCGAACCGGCCCAGCTGCGCCTGCAGATGCGCCGAGACGCTGTCGCTGCCCACATAGCGCGTCTCGCCGTCGCCCTTGGCCGCCAGCCCCCACAGCACGGGGCGGTAGTCGATGTCCAGCGCACGCACCAGGCCGTGGCGGCCCGCGATCTCCAGCGCGCGCCGGCTGGCGGCCAGCGTGCCGGGCGTGGACAGGTGCGTGCCCGTGACCACCAGGCAGCGGCAGCGCGCGAGGAAGTCCTCGGAGATCGCCGCCGCGTCGATGGCCATGTCGGCGCAGTTCTCGCGGGCGAACAGCAGCGGAAAGCTGTGCTGGTCGCGCAGGCCCAGCAGCACCATGCCCGTGAGGCGCTCGCGGTCGATCTGCACCTGGCTCACGTCGCAGCCTTCGCGTCGCAGCGTCTGCAGCAGGAAGCGGCCGTTCTGCTCGTCGCCCACGCGCGAGAGCATGGCTGAGCGCAGGCCCAGCCGCGCCGTGCCGAAAGCCATGTTGCCGGACGAGCCGCCCAGGTACTTGTTGAAGCTGTGGGCGTCCTCCAGCGCGCAGCCGATCTGCTGCGCGTAGAGGTCCACGGCCAGGCGGCCCAGGCAGGCCACGTCGAAGTCGCGCTCGGCGGCGCTGGGGAAGTGCAAACTCGGCATCGGAACCCAGGGTGCGTCGTTGGAATGGCCGCCATGGTATCGTGATTAGAAATTAATTTCCATTACTTTGAAAAATAGAAATTCAATTCCGATGGCCGCGGCCACGCAGGCGCCGTACGCCGATGCCGATGCCTTCCTGGCCGACGTGCGGGCCGGCTACGAGCCGCTGTCGCGCCAGCTGAAGGCCATCGCGCGGCACGTGGAGGCACAGCGCGACCGGCTCGCGCTGGACGGCATCCAGGACACCGCGCGCCAGTGCGAGGTGCAGCCCTCGGCCGTGGTGCGCTTTGCCAAGCACTTCGGGCTGGCCGGCTATTCGGAGATGCAGGCACTGTTCCGCGCCGGCGCGGCACGCCAGCTCGCGCCCGAGGGCGGCTACCAGCAGCGCGTGCGCGCGCTGGCCGGTGCCGGCTCGCCCGCGCAGATCGCGCACGAGGTCATCGGCGGCAGCATCGCGAGCCTGCAGGCGCTGCAGCAGGCCCTGCCCGAGGGCGATTTCGATGCCGCCGTGGACCTCATGGCGCAGGCGCCCGCGCTGTGGCTGGTGGCCTCGCGCCGCGCCTTCCCGGTCGGGGCCTACCTGGCCTATGCGCTGCAGCACACCGAAAAGCCCGTGCACTGGCTGCACGGCCTGGGCCACATGCAGGAAGGCCAGCTGCGCGCGCTGGCCGCGGGCGACGTGCTGGTGGCAGTGTCGTTCGCACCTTATGCGCGCGAGACGCTCGACGTGGTCGAGGCCGCCGCGGCGCGCGGTGCCAGGGTGCTGGCGCTGACGGACAGCCGGCTGAGCCCGCTGGCCCAGCGCGCCCACGCCGTGCTGCTGGCGCAGGACGGCGCGACCTTCGGCTTCCGCTCGCTGACCAGCACGCTGTGCCTGGCGCAGTCGCTGTTCCTGGGGCTGGCCTGGCGCATGGAACTGGCCTACAAGGGCCAACACCCCGGATAGAAAGGAGTCTCCCTTGGAACACACAGGACACCGCCGCCCACAGGTCTGCGTGCTGGGCAGCGCCGAGCCCGGCAGCGCCGCCTACGCCCTGGCCGCCGAGGCCGGCCGGCTGCTGGCGCGGCTCGGCATCACCCTGGTGAGCGGCTGCGGCAGCCCGGCCACGCGCGTGGCGGCCGAGCAGGCCCTGGCCGCGGGCGGCCTGGTCGTCAGCATCGTGCCGCCGGGCGAGATGCCGGCGCCCGACTGGCCAGCCACGGTGGTCATCCCCTGCGGCATGGGCGATGCGCGCAACCTGCTGATGGCCCTGGCAGGCGATGCCTGCCTGGTCATCGGCGGGCGCGCCGGCACCATCTCCGAGGTCTGCCTGGCCTGGCTGCACCACCGGCCGCTGCTGCCGCTGACGGGCTGCGGCGGCTGGTCCGACGGGCTGCTGCAGAACCCGCCGGACGAACGCCAGAACGCGCCGATCCTGCCCTGGGACTCGGTGGAGGCGCTGGAGGCGCAGCTGCGCGCGCTCGGCCTGGTGGCGCCCGCAGGGAACCCGCGCCAGCCTGCGTGAATCCACCCCCCATTGCCGCCCCGAAAGCCTTTGCATGCTGCGCAACCTCAAGGACCTGTTCGACGCCTTCACCGCCCCCGCCGCCGGCCAGTCGCTGGCCCAGCGCGCGCACACCCACCAGCTGGCCGTAGCCGTGCTGCTGGTCGAGGTCATGCGCGCTGAACCCGGTTCCGGCCCGGCCGAGCGCGCGGCGGTGCTGACAGCGCTGCGCCGCAAGTTCGCATTGACCGACGACGAGATCGAGCGGCTGCTGGAACTGGCCGATGCCGAAGCCCAGGCGCTGTACGACTACCACCGCTTCACCAGCGTGCTGAACGAGCGCTTCACGCAGGCGCAGAAGATCGCGCTGGTCGAGGCCCTGTGGACGGTGGCCTATGCCGATCTGCACGTGGCCGCGCACGAGAACCACACCATCCTCAAGATCGCCGACCTGCTGCATGTCACGCACGGCGAATACATCGCGGCCAAGCTGCACGCCAAGGAGGCGGCGAGCGGCCAGCCTCAGTAGACGTCCCGCCGGTAGCGCCCTTCCGCGGCCAGCGTCTGCGGCGCGTCCGGACCCAGGATCTCGCACAGCGCCTCGTCCACGCCCTGTGCCATGCCGGCCAGGCTGCCGCAGACATAGAGCACCGCCCCCTCGTCGATCCACTGGCGCAGCAGGCCGGCCGCGGCGCGCAGGCTGTGCTGCACGTAGCGTGGCCCGGCCCCATCGCGCGAGTAGGCCAGGTCGGCGCGCGCCAGCAGGCCCGCCGCCTGCCAGGCCTGCACGTCGTGCTGCACGAAGGCGTCGTGCGCGGCCTGGCGCTCGCCGTAGAGCAGCCAGTTGCGGCCGTGGCCGCGGCGCGCGCGTTCGCGCAGGTGCGCACGCAGCCCGGCATAGCCCGAGCCGTTGCCGATGAAGATGCAGGGCCGCGCGTCGTCCACGAGCGCGAAGCCCGGGTTGCCCAGCAGGCGCAGGCGCACCGGCGTCCCCAGGGGCGCGGCCTGCGTCAGCCAGCCCGAGGCCAGGCCCAGGCTGCCGTCGGCGCGCTGCTGCTGGCGCACCAGCAGTTGCAGCGGGCCATCGGCGGGCAGCGAGGCCACCGAGTAGCTGCGCGGCGCGGTGCCGTCGGCCACCAGCACCTCGGCCAGCGCCCCGGGCGCCCAGTGCGTGCCGGGTGGCAGCGCCAGCGCCACCTCCACCAGCGGCCCCCCCTGGCTGCCGGGGTTGAGCAGCCGGCGGCCGGCCAGCGTGGCGGCCAGCCACGGCGCCTCGTCCGGCGCGGCCAGGCCGCCCAGCGCGCGGCCGAAGGCGGTGCCAACGCTGTGGCGCCAGCGGGCCAGCGCGCCGGCATCGCCATCGTCCATCTCCACCGGCGCGAACAGGGCCTGCGCGCCGAGCCGCCGCAACTGCCCGTCCAGCGCACGGCCGAAGCCGCAGAACGCGGGGTACTGCTGGTTGCCCAGCGCCAGCAGGCCGTAGGCCGGCGCGGCCTGCGGCGGCGCCGCCAGTTGCGCCAGGCGCCGGGCGAAGCCGCGCACGGCGTCGGGCGCCTCGCCTTCGCCGAAGCTGCTGGCCACCAGCAGCACGCACGGGTGGCGGAGCAGTTCGGCGGGTGCCAGCCCGGCCAGGGACCGGACCTGGGCCGCCAGGCCCGCATCGCGCAGGGCCGCAGCCGTCTGCCAGGCGATGCGCTCGGCCCGGCCGGTCTGGCTGGCGTAGGCCACCAGCACGCCATCGCCATCGCCATCGGCACCGCCGCCAGCGCCCCCCGTCGGCCCGGCGCCCAGGCGCTGCTGCTCGGCGCGCACGGCCGCCTGGGCACGGCGCCGGTCCAGGTACAGCAACCAGCCGGTGGCCGCGAACAGCGCCAGCGCGGCCGCGGCCAGCGCCATCGCCACGCGGCCCGGCCAGCCCCAGTAGCTGCCGGTGTGCAGCGGGTAGACGCTGTTGAGCAGCCGGTTGGCAAGCGGCAGCTCGGCATAGCGTCGGTGCTCGGCCACCGCGCCGGTGGCGGCGTCCAGGTACAGGCGGTTGCGGGCACGGTCGTGCTCGGGCGCGGCGCGCAGGTAGGTGAGTTCGACGCGCGGCGCGGCGCGTGCCGGCAGGCGCAGCGTGACCTGGCTCCAGTCGCCGCCGCTGGCCTGCAGGAAGCCCTGCCACAGCCGGCCGAGGTCGGGCGGCTGCGCGGCTGCGGCTGCGGCCGCCGCGGCATCGGCGCCGCGCCCGGTGCGCTCGGCGCGTGCCGCCTGGCCTTCGCCGGCCGCCGCGTCGATGGCCGTGCGCACCACCGTAAAGCCCCAGTACACGCCCGTCAGGCCCGACACCAGGTAGCACAGCAGGGCCAGCGTGCCGGCCACGGCGTGCAGGTTCCACAGGAAGGCGCGGCCGCGCAGCCGCCAGTCCAGCCGCAGCCAGGCACGCCAGTCCAGCGGGCGCCGCGGCCAGCGCAGGACCAGGCCGCTCAGTGCCAGCAGCAGCAATGCCGCGGCCAGCGTGCCGGTGGCGAGCTTGCCGGCCTCGCGCGGCAGCAGCAGCCAGCGGTGCAGCGCCTCGACGGGCTCGAACAGCGCATCGGCACGCGGCTCGGGCAGCAGCTCGGCCGTCCACGGGTCGGCCCAGTGCTGCGCGCCACGGCGCGCGCCGGGCGCGGGCGCAAAGCCCACGCGCACGGGCCGGCCAGGCGCGGCGTGCAAGGTGAGCGTCTGCACGCGCGCGCCAGCGGCCGCCTGCAGGCGCGCCACCAGATCGGCGGGTGCCAGCGGCTGCGCTTGCGGCGTGGGCGCTGCGCGCTGGAACAGCTGGGGATGCAGCGCCTCGACGATCTCGGCGCGGAAGGCCATCAGCGCCCCCGTCAGGCCGACCAGCACCAGCACCGTGCCGGCGGTGATGCCCAGCAGCCAGTGCAGCTGGGCCAGCCACCAGCGCGGCGGGTGCAGCGTCAAAGGTCGACCTTGACGACGGCCTTCACGGTGCGCGGCGCGCCCACGGCCAGCCGCGTACCGGCGGCGGCCCAGTAGCGCTTGTCGGCCAGGTTCTCGACGTTGAGCTGCCACTGCGTGCGCTTGCCCAGCACGCGCGCCACGTAGCGCACGCCGGCGTCGAACACGGTGACGCCGCCGATGAAGGCCTGGTCGAGATCGTCCACCGGCCGCCGGCCCGTGTAGAACGCGCCGCCGTTGACCGACAGGCCGGGCAGCGCTGCGATGTCGTAGGCCAGGAAGGCGCTGGCGGTGCGCTTGGCCGTGTTCTCAGGGGTCTTGCCGTTGTACTGGGCGTTGATATCGCGGAACTCGGCATCGAGCGCCGTGGCCGAGGCCTGCCACGACAGCGCCCGCGTCAGCTGCCCTTGCGCCGACAGTTCGAGCCCGCGCACCACCACGCGGCCGCTGCCGACGAAGGTGTTGGCACTGTCGGTGTAGGCGCCCGGGCGTTGCAGGTCGAACACGGCGGCCGACAGCAGCGTGCCGCCCGGCACCTGCCAGCGCATGCCGAGCTCCTTCTGCTTGCTGACGCCGGGCGCCAGGCGTTCGTTCTGGTTGGTGGTGCCGTTGGGGGCTGCGTCGCCCTCTTCCACGCCCCTGGCGTACGACACATAGACGGCCAGCTGCGGGGTGAACTTGTAGGTCAAGGCGGCCAGCGGCGTGGTCTTGCGCACGT
This sequence comes from Pseudorhodoferax sp. Leaf274, assembly GCF_001422445.1. Lineage (GTDB taxonomy): Bacteria > Pseudomonadota > Gammaproteobacteria > Burkholderiales > Burkholderiaceae_C > Pseudorhodoferax. The sequence goes on along the minus strand of NZ_LMNA01000001.1, from coordinate 1,167,941 downwards.
CGTAGTCGATCTGCGGCACCGTGCTGCTCGCGCCCTGCGTGCTCTCGTAGCGCGTGTGGCGCAGGCCGGCGACGACTTGCCACTGCGGCGACAGCACGATGCGGTCCAGCGCGTACAGGCCCAGGTCGGTGGTGTCCTGGCTGCCGGCCGTGGGCTGCGCCGGCACGTTGCCCACGGCCAGCGCACCGATCGCAACCGGGTTGTAGAGGTTCTGCGTGACGCTGGCGCCGCCGTAGTTGCGGCTGTAGACCGGGTCCTGCGTGCGGCGGTTCTGCGCCACGCCCAGCGTCAGCTCGTGCTGCACGCCGCCCGCGGCGAAGCTGCCGAACAGTTCGCCGCGGAGCAGCTGCGAGCTCTGCTCCAGGTGCTGCACGTTGCCGGTGATGCGGCCGGCACCGGTCGCCACGTTGTAGTTGCTGAAGCTGGCCAAGCGCCGGTCGCGTTCGCCCTCGGAGCGGCCGGCCTCCAGCAGCAGCGCCCAGTTGTCGCTGATCGAATAGTCGGCGCGCAGCTGCAGGTTGGTGACGGTGGCGTCGAAGTTCGCCCAGGTCGGGCCCAGCAGCCTGGTCGGGTCCGGCAAGGCCGGCAGTGCGATCACGCCGCCCACCGCGGCCAGGCGCGCAATGCCGGCCTGCTCCACGATGGACCGGTGGTAGCGCTCGAGATCGGCCTTCAGCACGAGCCGCGAATTGACGCGCCAGTCGAACGCGGCCGCATAGGCCTGGCGGTTGCCGTCCACGCCGTCCATGGCCGAACCGATCCGACCGCCAGCCGCGTTGACGCGCAGGCCGTACTGGTTCTGGTCGCCGAACTGGCGGCCCACGTCGACCAGGCCCTGCAGGCCGCCGCGGTTGTCCGCCCGCATGCCGACCGTGGCCACCGGCGTGGCGCCGGCGCGCTTGGTCACGAAGTTGACCACGCCGGCCGGCGAGGTGAAGCCGTAGTACAGCGCCGAGGCGCCCTTGAGCACCTCCACCCGCTCCTTGTTCTCCATCGGGATCTCGGAGATGTTGGGGATCGCCAGCGAGCCGTTGAGGCGGTAGTTGGTGCGGTTCTCCACGCCGATGCCACGGATCACGAGCTGGTCGAAGGTCTCGCCGCCGTTCTGCTGGCGCGTCACGCCGGCGGTGTTGCGCACCACGTCGTAGAGGCTGTCGGCGTCCTGCAGCTCGATCACGGCGCTGGTGACGGCGTTCACCGTGGCCGGCACGTCCATGATGTCGGCGCCGCGGAAGGTGCCCGCCTCCACGGTGTTGGGCACGAAGCCGCGGCTGCGCTCGGCGCGCACGTCCACGGCCTCGAGGGCCGAGGTCTGGGCCTGGACGGCGCAGGGCAGCGCCAGCGCGGCCAGGGCAGGAAGGATTCTTCGCATGGCGGATCAACAAAAGGACTGGGGCGCGGATTGTCTCCTCCCGAATGAGAGCAATTCTCATGTTTGAGCCGCGCGTTGCGCCCGCGCGACGCGATGCCCTTCGGCTGCCGCGGCGGGACCGGCTGCGTAACATCGCGCCTTTTGAGGCCCCGCCATGTCCCCACTGCTCGACGCCATCCAGATCGAATCCGCCCCCTCGCCCACCGCCGCCGTCATCTGGCTGCACGGCCTGGGCGCCAGCGGCGACGACTTCGCCGCCATCGTGCCCGAGCTGGACCTGTCCGGCTGCGCGCCGATCCGCTTCGTGTTTCCGCACGCACCGGTGATGCCGGTGACCATCAACAACGGCTTCGAGATGCCGGCCTGGTACGACATCTTCGCGCCCGACCTGGTGCGCCGCGAGGACGCCGCGGGCATCGCCCGCTCGGAGCTCGCCATCGAGGCGCTGATCGCGCACGAGGTGGCGCGCGGCATCCCGGCCAACCGCATCGTGCTCGCCGGCTTCTCGCAGGGCTGCGCCATGACGCTGCACACCGGCCTGCGCCATCCCCAGCGCCTGGCCGGGCTGATGGCGCTGTCGGGCTACCTGCCGCTGGCCGGCAACCTGGCGGCCGAGCGGCACCCGGCCAACTTCGGCACGCCGATCTTCATGGCGCACGGCACGGCCGATCCGGTGGTGGTGCTGCCGCGCGCCGAGGAGTCGCGCGCGGCGCTCCAAGCGTTGGGCTACGCCGTGCAGTGGCACACCTACCCGATGCCGCACAGCGTGCACCCGCGCGAGATCGCCGACATCTCGGCCTTCCTGCGGCAGGTGCTGCCGGCGGCCTGAAGCGCCCCTGGGCGGTCAGCCGGCCCGCGGCGGCACCACCGGCAGGCGCAGCCGCTGCGGCTGCACCAGGGGGCTGCCCAGCAGCGGCCGCAGGTAGTCGAGGAAGGCCGGCGTCACGTCGTTGCCGCTGGCGGCGATGAAGGCATCGTCCATGGTGCGCGTGCGCGCGGCCACCTCGGACAGCGGGATGAGCGGGTAGTGCGCCTCCTGGCCCGCATGGCGCTGCACCGCCACCGAGCCGGCCACATGGCCCTGCATGGCGTAGCGCACGGCCTGCTCGCCCACGGCACGGGCCTCGCGCTGGTCCACGTCCGACACACAGCCCACGAAGGAACGCTGCAGGTAGCCCAGCGTGTCGCCGCGCACGCGCGACAGGCCAAGCCGCGCCTTGATCTGCTCGCACAGCAGGTCGGCCAGCGCGCCCGTGCCCGACAGCTGCACGTTGCCATGCGCATCGCGCGCCAGCGCCTTGCCCAGCTGCGCCAGCACGGGCTGGCCGTCGGCACCGTGGATGCCTTCGGACACCGCCACCACGCAGCGCCCCAGGCGCTGCACCGTGGCCTGCACGTCGGCCAGGAAGCGCTCGGTGTCGAACACGCGTTCGGGCAAATAGACCAGGTGCGGGCCGTCGTCGGGATGCTGGCGCGCCGCGGCGGCAGCGGCCGTCAGGAAGCCGGCATGGCGGCCCATCACCACGCCGATGTAGACGCCGGGCAGCGCCGCGTTGTCCAGGTCGGCCCCGGCGAAGGCCTGGGCCACGAAGCGCGCCGCCGAGGGGTAGCCCGGCGTGTGGTGGCTGCCCATCAGGTCGTTGTCGATGGTCTTGGGGATGTGGATGCAGCGCAGCGGATGGCCGTGGGACTGCGCCGCCTCGCTGACGATGCGCACGGTGTCCGACGAATCGTTGCCGCCGATGTAGAAGAACTGGCCGATCTGGCGCGCGCGCAGCACCTCGAAGATGGCCGCGCAGTAGGCCGCGTCGGGCTTGTCGCGCGTGGAACCCAGCGCCGCGGCGGGCGTGGCGGCCACCTGCTCCAGCAGTTCGGCGCTCGCGCTGCCCAGGTCCACGAGTTCGTCGCGCACGATGCCCTTGACGCCGTGGCGCGCGCCGTACACGGCGCCGACGCCGGCGTGGCGTTGCGCCTCCCGCACCACGCCCACGAGCGACTGGTTGATCACGGCGGTGGGGCCGCCGCCCTGGGCGACGAGGATGTTGATGGGGTCCATGGGCTTGTCTCCGTTTCTGCTGCATCCCGGCGAGCGCGGGATGCAGCAGCATCTCACACGGCGCGCGCGTGCGCCGCGGCCGCGGCGATCTGCTCCGCGCCGGGCCGCACGCCGGTGTACAGCACGAACTGCTCGACCGCCTGCAGCACGATGACCTCGTCGCCGCCGATCACGGGCTTGCCCAGGCGGCGCGCGGCGCGCAGCAGCGGCGTCTCGGGCGGCAGGGCCACCACGTCGAACACACCGGCGGCGCGCGCGATCCATGCGTCCGGGAAGGCCTGCGCGTCGGCGTCGGCGCCCGCCATGCCCAGCGGCGTCACGTTCACCAGCAACGCGCCTTCGGCCTGGTGCGCGTCGCCCAGATCGGCCTGCCATGGCAGGCCATGCAGCGCCGCCACGGCCTGGCCGGCCTGCGCGTTGCGCGCCAGCACGCAGCCCTGCAGGCCATGGTCCACCAGCGCGGCCAGCACGGCGCGCGCCATGCCACCGCTGCCGCGCAGCACGAAGCGCGTGGCCGGGTCCACCGCATGGGTCTTCAGCAGCGCGGCCACGGCCACGTAGTCGGTGTTGTGGGCCACCAGCCGCCCGCCCTCGTTGACGATGGTGTTGACCGACTGCAGCCGCGCGGCCGAGGGCCGCAGCTCGTCCAGCAGCGGGATGCAGGCCTCCTTGAACGGCATCGACACGGCGCAGCCGCGGATGCCCAGGGCCCGCACGCCGCCGATGGCGGCCGGCAGGTCTGTGGTGGTGAAGGCCTTGTAGACGTAGTCCAGGCCGAGGGCCTGGTACAGGTGGTTGTGCAAACGCGTGCCGAAGTTGCCGGGCCGGCCCGACAGCGACATGCACAGCTGGGTGTCGCGGCTGATGTTCATGCGGCGCCTCCTTCAGGCGGTGTGTGTTGCAGCGTGGCGCTGTCGGCGCGCCCTGCCGCATTCGCTGGTCCGATCCCCGCAAGCGGGACTCGTCTCCATGGCGCTCATGCCGCGATCTTCTTCTTGAACAGCCCCAATGCCAAGGCCGTCACCACCGTGCCCGCGACGATGGCCGCGCCGTACAGCAGCACGTGGTTCACCGCGTTCGGGATGGCCAGCACGAACACGCCGCCGTGCGGCGCCTGCAGCGCCACGCCCCACCACATCGACAGCGCGCCGGCCGTGGCCGCGCCCAGCACGCAGGCCGGGATCACGCGCAGCGGATCGCGCGCCACATACGGGATGGCGCCTTCGGTGATGAAGGCCAGGCCCAGCACGGCGGCGGCCTTGCTGGCCTCGCGCTCCTCGGCATTGAAGCGGCTCGCGAACAGCCTGCAGGCCAGCGCGATGCCCAGCGGCGGCACCATGCCGGCGGCCATCGCGGCGGCCATGGGCGTGGCCACGCCGCTGGCGATCAGCGAGGTCGAGAACACGTAGGCGGCCTTGTTGATGGGGCCGCCCATGTCGGCGGCCATCATGGCGCCCAGCACGATGCCCAGCAGCACGGCGCTGGAACTCTGCATGCCCTTGAGGAACCCGGTCAGCGCCGTCATGGCCGCGGCCACGGGGTGGCCGATGACCATCAGCATGAGCAGACCGACGATGGCCGAGCCCAGCAATGGCAGCAGCAGCACGGGCTTGAGCCCCTCCAGCCCGCGCGGCAGGCGGATCCACTGGTTCAGCCACTTGACGGCGTAGCCCGCGATGAAGCCGGCCGCGATGCCGCCCAGGAAGCCCGCGCCGACGGTGCCGGCCAGCATGCCGCCGACCATGCCGGGCGCGATGCCGGGCCGGTCGGCGATGGAGAACGCGATGTAGCCCGCCAGCGCCGGCACCATGAGCGCGAAGGCAGCCTTCGCACCGACCTGGAACAGCGACCAGCCGATGGTGCCCTGGTGCGCATCGTCGTAGACGTAGATGCCGCCCAGCGCGAAAGCCAGCGCGATCAGCAGGCCGCCTGCGACCACGAAGGGCAGCATGAAGGACACGCCGGTCATGAGGTGCTTGTAGGGGCCGCTGGCGGCGCCCTTGCTGGCACCGGCCGCGGGCGCGGCGCTGGTGGCCCCGGCGTCCTGCCACGGCGCGGCTTCGGCCTGGGCCTTGCCGATCAGTGCGGCGGCGTCGTGGATGGCGGCCTTGGTGCTGGCGCTGTACAGGCGCTTGCCGGCAAAGCGCGCGCGGTCGACCTGCGTGTCGGCGGCGATCAGCACGAGGTCGGCATCGGCGATGGCCTGCGCGCTCAAGGCGTTCTGCGCGCCGACGGAGCCCTGTGTCTCCACATGGATCTGGTGGCCCAGGGCCTTGGCGCCCTGCTCCAGCGCCTCGGCCGCCATGAAGGTGTGGGCCACGCCGGTGGGGCACGAGGTGATGGCGACGATGCGCAGCGGCCTGGCCGCAGCCTGGGCCGGGGCTGGCGCCGCGGGCATGCCCAGCCGCGCCAGCGCCTGCTGCACGACCTGCGCGGCATCGCGGAACACGGCCTCGGGCGCGACCTCCAGCAGCCGGTCGGCCGGCAGCGCGCTGCGGTCGATGCCGCTGCCCGCGTCGGCCGCCAGGATCACGGCGTGGGCCTGCGCCAGCTCCTCGGGCGAGAAGCCTTCCTGGGTGCCGAAGCTGCTGACCACGCGCAGCTTGAGTTCGTGCCCGAGCCGGGTGGCGGCGGCCAGCAGCGCCTCGCCCAGCATGAAGCTGTGGGCGGGGCCGGCCTGGCTGGCGGCGATGGCAAAGAGTTGGGCCATGGTGGGTGTCTCCGTCGTTCAAATGGATCGGGGTTGGATCTGCGCGGCCAGCGCGTCGATCTCGGCGCGCGGCGGCAGGCCGGGCGCGATGCGCTGGATGCGCGCGGCCGCGCAGGCCATGCCGAACACGGCGGCGTCCAGCGGCGCGCGGCCGGCGATCAGCGCGCCCAGCGTGCCGGCCACGAGCGCGTCGCCCGCGCCGACCGTGGTGGCCACGGGCACCCGCGGCGTGGCGGCGAACCAGCGCTGGCCCTGGCTGGCGATGACGGCGCCCTCGCCGCCCAGCGAGACCACGACCAGCGCGATGCCGTCCTGCTGCAGCTGCGCGGCCGCATCGGCCACGGCAGCGGGCGTGGGCAGCGCGCGGCCGACCAGTTCCTCGAGTTCGGCGCGGTTGGGCTTGATGAAATCGGGCGCGGGCTGCAGCGCCGCCAGCAGCGCGCGCAGCGCCGCGCCGCCGGTGTCGACCATGAGCCGCGCGCCATGGCCGCGCAGCGTGGCCGCCATGCGCGCCATGTCGGCCGGCGTGAGGCCGGGCGGCAGGCTGCCGGCCAGCGTGACCCAGGTGCCGGGGCCGACCAGCGGCACCAGCTTGTGCAGCAGCCCGGCCTCGGCACCGGCCTGCAGCACGGGATCGAAGGCGATGCCGGGCAGGTTGATGTCGGTGGTCTCGCCGTGCGTGGCGTCGGCCAGCTTGATGTTGGTGCGGGTGCGGCCGGGCACGCGGCACATGGCGTCGAGGATGCCCGCCTGCGCGAAGCTGCGCTCGAAACGCTCCGGGTTCTCCGCGCCGAGCCAGCCGCCGGCGGCCACGCGCACGCCCAGCGCGGCCAGCACGGCCGCCACGCCGATGCCCTTGCCGCCAGCCTCGAACTGCTCGGCCCGCGCGCGGTGCACCGCCCCGGGGTCCAGCCGATCCACCGTGACGGTGTGGTCGATCGCCGGGTTCGGCGTGAGGGTGATGACCTGCACCGCGTCCATCACGCCGCCCCCCCGGCGCGCAGCTGCGCGCCCAGTGCGCGCACCTGGTCGCCGTCGTCCATGTCCAGCGCCTGCAGCGCCAGGGCCTGCAGCTCGGCCAGGCTGTGGCGGCGCAGCAGCGCCTTGATGGCCGTGGTGTCGCCCACGCTCATGCTGAGTTCCTGCACGCCCAGGCCGGTGAGCAGCGCGGCGCCCAGCGGCTCGCCCGCCAGGCCGCCGCACACGCCGACCCAGCGGCCATGGCGGCGCGCGCCGGCCACCGTGTCGGCCACCAGCCGCAGCACGGCCGGGTGCAGGCTGTCGGCCATGCCGGCCAGCTGCGGGTGCTGGCGGTCCACGGCCAGCGTGTACTGCGTGAGGTCGTTCGTGCCGATGGAGAAGAAGTCCACGTGCGCGGCCAGCCGGTCGGCCATGCGGGCGGCCGAGGGCACCTCGATCATGATGCCCAACGGGATGCGCTGGTGCGCCAGGCCCAGCTGTTGCTGCACCTCGGCCAGCCGGGCCTTGAGCTGCCGCACCTCGTCCACCGTGCTGATCATCGGGAACATGATGGACAGCGGCCCCGTCTGCGCAGCCCGCACGAGCGCGCGCAGCTGCGGCAGCAGCAGGTCGTCGCGCTGCAGGCACAGGCGCGCGCCGCGCACGCCCAGGAAGGGGTTCTCCTCCACCGGCAGGTTCAGGTGCGGCACCTGCTTGTCGCCGCCGATGTCCAGCGTGCGCACGATCAGCGGCCGCCCGCCCAGGGCCTGCACCATGGCCTGGTAGACGGCGAACTGCTCTTCCTCGTCCGGCACGTGGTCGCGTTCGAGGAACAGGAACTCGGTGCGCATCAGGCCCACGCCCTCGGCGCCCTGCTCCAGCGCACGTGCCACCTGGTCGGCACGGTTCACGTTGGCGGCGATCTCGATGGTGTGGCCGTCGGTGGTGGTGGCGGGCTGCAGGCGGCTGGCGGCTTCCTCGGCCTGGTGGCGGGCCAGGCGCTCGATCATGCCCACGGTCTCCTGCAGCGCGGCCTCGGTCGGCGCGATATGCAGCTGGCCGCGGTAGCCATCGAGGATGGCGCGCTCGCCCGGCTGCAGGTGCAGCACGCCGGGGCCGGCGGCCACCACGGCCGGCAGGCCCAGCGCACGCGCCAGGATGGCCGTGTGCGCGGTGGGGCCGCCGCGCGCGGTGCAGAAGCCCTTGACGCGCTGCACGTCGATCTGCGCCGTGACCGAGGGCGACAGGTCGTCGGCCAGCAGCAGCGCATCGCGCGGCCAGGTGGAGGGGTCGGTGCCGGCGTCGTCGCCGCGGCCCAGCAGGTGGCGCAGCACGCGCTCGCCCACGTCCTGCAGGTCGGCCGCGCGGGCGGCCAGCATGGCGTCCGCCACGGCGCGCTGGGTGGCCACGCGCTCGGCCAGTACATGGCGCCAGGCCCAGGCCGCGCCGTGCCCCTGCACCACCAGGCGGCTGACCTCGCGCAGCAGCACGGGGTCGCGCAGCATCTGGCCGTGCGCGTCGAAGATGCCGGCCTGCTCGGCGCGGCCCTGGGCGCGGGCCTGCTCGGCCAGGTGGTAGATCTGCGCGGCGGCGGCGTTCAGCGCGCGGTCCAGCTGCGCGGCCTCCTCGGCGAAGCCGCGGTGCGCATCGGCCACTTCCAGCGTGCCCGCCTCGGCGCTGACCAGCGTGCCGATCACCAGGCCCGGGCTGGCGGCGATGCCGCTGATGGTCTGGCGCGCGGCGGGCTGCCAGTCGCCCAGCAGCCGGCCCAGGCCCTGGGCCTGCGCCTGGCGCGCGGCGGCCAGTTCGGCCTGGCGGGTTTCCTCGTCGCCCAGGCGCAGCACCAGGTCGCGTAGCGCGGCCAGCGCGGCCTCGGCGTCCGGGCCCTGGGCGGACAGCCGCAGCGCGGCGCCCCGGCCCGCGCCCAGGCTCAGCAGCGCGGCCATGTTGCGGGCGTCGGCCACGGCATCGCCATGGCGCACGCGCAGCGCGGCCTGGAAGCGCGCGGCCAGCTGCGCCCATTGCCCGGCCGGGCGGGCGTGCAGGCCGTTGGGGTAGTTCAGCGTGAGGTCCAGGCCCAGCGAGAAGTCCTGCGCGGGCGTGGCGGCGGCATCGGGCGCGGCGTCGCTCGTCAGCGCGGCGACGATCTCGTCGGCACGCTGCGTGCGCACCAGTTGTTCGATGCGGGTGCCGTCGCGCATGAGCCGCGTGAGCCGGCGCAGCACCGTGATGTGCTCGTCCGACGCGGCGGCGATGGCCACCACCAGGTGCACCGGCTTGTCGGCACTGCCCCAGGCCACGCCCTGCGGCACCTGCAGCACCGCCAGGCCGGTGCGGCGCACCAGGCCCTTGTCTTCCACCATGCCATGGGGAATGGCCACGCCCTGGCCCAGGTAGGTGGTGGCGACCTGCTCGCGGCGCAGCAGGCTGGCGACGTAGGCGGCGTCGCAGAAGCCGGCCTGCACCAGCAGCGCGCCGGCGCTGCGCACGGCGTCCTCGCGGTCGGCCGGGCTGGCCGCGAGGCTGACCTCCACGGCGGTAGGAAGCATTTCCAAGCGTGTCTCCCGAAGTTCTGGAATCGATTCCAAAATTATTCCGCAAGCGGAAGCGATCGGTCCAGAAGATTCATGCTGACGCGCCTTAAAACCAAGGGTAAACACCGATAAATCCATCGCAGGAGAGCGGGTTTCGACACGGAAAATCAAGGAATCGATACCAAATACGAACCGCACGCCATGTCCTCACCCCTGGCCACACCGGGCAACCCCAGCATCAAGGATGTGGCGCAGCGCGCCGGGGTATCGACCACCACCGTCTCGCGCGTGCTGACCGATGCCCAGGCCGTGCGCCCGGCATTGCGCGAGCGCGTGCAGCAGGCCATCGCCGAGCTGGGCTGGCGGCCCAGCCTGGCGGCGCGGCGGCTGCGCCAGCGCACCACCTCGCTGATCGGCCTGGTGGTGGCCGACATCCGCAATCCCTTCTTCACCGCCATCAGCCGGGCCGTGGAAGACATGGCCTATGCGGCCGGGCTGCGGCTGATCCTGTGCAACAGCGACGAGGACCCGGCCAAGGAGCAGTCCTACCTGGAGCTCATGGCCGACGAACGCGCCAGCGGCGTGATCCTGGCGCCCACGCTGGAGTTCACCGAGCGCCACACGCCCGGCCAGTGGCCGTTTCCACTGGTGATGGTGGACCGCGCGCCGCAGGCCGCGGCCAACGATGCCGTGCTGCTGGACAACTTCGGCGCGGCCGGCGACCTCACGCGCCACCTGCTGGCGCAGGGCTGCCGGCGCATCGCCTTGCTGGCAGGCAGCCACAGCACCACCGGCCGCCAGCGCCAGGCCGGCTACGAGGCGGCCCTGCGCGCCGCGGGGCTCACGCCGCGCGTGCTGGCGCTGCGGCCCGACGCGCAGGCCGGCCAGGACGGCGCGGCACGGCTGCTGGCCGAACCGCCAAGCACGCGGCCGGACGCCCTGCTGGCCACCAGCGGCCTGCTGCTGCTGGGCGGCTGGCGCGCCGCGCGGGCGGCCGGCCTGGCCCTGCCGATGGACCTGGCGCTGGCCGGCTTCGACGACAACGACTGGACCACCATGCCCGATCCGGCCATCACGGTGCTGGCCCAGCCTACCCAGGACATCGGCCGCAGCGCCGCCGAGCTGCTGCTGCAGCGCCTGGCCGAGCCGGAGCGGGCGCCGCGCCGCGTCGTGCTGCAGGGGCAGCTGGTGGTGCGGGGGTCGAGCCTGCGGGCGGGGTGAGCCGGGTACGGCCCGGGATTTCGCCGGCAAGGCCATGCCGTCGCGGTATCCGCCACCCACCAGCGCGTGAGAAACTTCCAGGCAAGCGCACATGCGCAGGGAGTCCGTCCATGACCAATCTGCAGATCACCTTGCCCGACGCGCTGGCCCGCGAAGCGGCCAGCGCCGGCCTGCTGGCACCGCCAATGCTCGAACGCATCCTGCGTGAGCAACTGCGCAAGGAGCGCATCGACAAGATGAAGGCTGCCCGCGCCGCGCTGGCAGCAGAGCCCCTGGCGCCCATGACGCCGGACGAAATCAGCGCGGAGATCAGCGCCTATCGGACTGCGCAGCGCCATGCGCTTGGTTCTTGACACCAATACGGCGCTGTCGGGCCTGTTGTGGGGTGGCACGCCGAGCCATCTCATCGATGCTGTCCTGGCGCAACGCATCGAGATCGCCACCAGCGCCGCGCTGCTCGCCGAACTGCATGGCGTGCTGTCGCGCGACAAGTTCACCCGGCAGCTCACGCGGCGCGGGCTGACGGTGGACGACGTTTTCCATGGCTATGCCGCCATGTCCATCGTGGTCACGCCCGCAGCCATGGCACCCACCATCCTGCGTGACCCTGCAGACGACGCCGTGTTGGCTGCCGCACTGGCTGCACGTGCCGATCTGATCGTATCGGGCGATGCGCACCTGCTCGATCTGAAGCACTTCCAGGGCATGGCCATCGTGACGGCCTCTGCAGCCGTCCAGCATATCGGCCCGATTGCATAGCCTGCGCAGGCAGCGCGCCTCCTAGCGTCCCTGCATCGCACCGCCGCCATCAGCGTCAGGAAGCGGCGGCATCGGGCCTCTCGCCCCCGCCCTGCGCGTCGTCCACGCGCTGCATGTTCTCCAGCAGCTTGAGCAGGTAGTGCAGGCTGTGCGTCACGTCGTTGACCGAGAAGCCGTCGAGCACCTGGCCGTAGTAGCCGTGGATCTTCGGTAGCGCCTCCTCCTGCCAGACGCGGCGGCCGTCCGCGCTCATGCTGACGATGCGCGAGCGCCGGTCCGCCGGATCGGGGCCGCTCTGCACACGGCCATCGCGCTCCATCCGGCCGATCAGGCCCGACAGGTTCTGCCGGCTCACCTTCAGGTAGCGCGCCAGGTCGCCCACGCTCATGCCGACGCCGGCTTCGGGCCGCGACAGCGCACCCAGCACCGCCCACTGCTGCGTGGTCAAGCCCTCCTGCTCCACCGCTCGCGTGCCGGTTTTATGCAACATATTTGCACATTGGTACAGACGGAAAAACAGGCGATTGGCCAATGCCATGCGCGCAGCCTGCGTTTCTTCTTCAGGGTAAACCATGAATTCTCCAAAAAATCGGCACTTGCATTGCAGATCGGATCGGCCCAGAATTGAGACAACATATTTACCTAAATGGCCGACGCGTGCAATGCCTTGCTCCGACGATAGCAAGGGATGCCGAGGCCCCACCCCAGGAGAGAGCAGCATGAACAGATTCGAAGGCAGGACCGTGGTGGTCACGGGCGGCGGCGGCGGCATCGGCGGCGCAAGCTGCCGGCGCTTCGCCAGCGAGGGCGCCCAGGTCGCGGTGTTCGACCGCAACGCCGAGGCTGCCGACAAGGTGGCCGCGCAGATCCGCGGGTCCGGCGGCCAGGCCCGCGCCTTCCGCTGCGACATCACCGACCGCACCAGCGTGGACGCAGCCGTGGCCGCCGCCGTGGACGCGTTCGGCGCCATCGACGTGCTGGTCAACAACGCCGGCTGGGACGTGTTCCGCCCCTTCACCAAGACCGAGCCGGCGCAGTGGGACCAGCTCATCGCCATCAACCTCACCGGCGCGCTGCACATGCACCACGCGGTGCTGCCGGGCATGGCGGCGCGCAAGCGCGGGCGCATCGTCAACATCGCGTCCGACGCGGCGCGCGTGGGCTCTTCGGGCGAGGCGGTGTACGCGGCCTGCAAGGGCGGGCTGGTGGCGTTCTCCAAGACCATCGCCCGCGAGCATGCGCGCCACGGCATCACCGTGAACGTGGTCTGCCCCGGCCCGACCGACACCGCGCTGTTCGCCGACTACAAGGAGGGTGCCGGCAACCCCGAGAAGCTGATGGAGGCCTTCACGCGCTCCATCCCGCTGGGCCGCATCGGCCAGCCCGACGACCTGCCCGGCGCCATTGCCTTCTTCGCCAGCGACGACGCCGGCTTCATCACCGGCCAGGTGCTGTCCGTCTCGGGCGGCCTGACCATGAACGGCTGACCACCACAGAGGACGACGACACCATGGAATACGAAGACATCCTGTACGAAGTGCGCAACAGCGTGGCCTGGATCACCATCAACCGGCCCGAGAAGATGAACGCGTTCCGCGGCCAGACCTGCGACGAGCTCATCCGCGCGCTGAACAAGGCGGGCTACGACAAGGGCGTCGGCGCCATCGTGCTGGCCGGCGCTGGCGAGAAGGCGTTCTGCACCGGCGGCGACCAGTCGGCCCACAACGGCAACTACGACGGGCGCGGCACCATCGGCCTGCCGATGGAAGAGCTGCACACCGCCATCCGCGACGTGCCCAAGCCGGTGATCGCCCGCGTGCAGGGTTTTGCCATCGGCGGCGGCAACGTGCTGTGCACCATCTGCGACCTGACCATCGCCTCCGAGAAGGCCATCTTCGGCCAGGTCGGCCCCAAGATGGGATCGGTCGACCCCGGCTACGGCACGGCCTTCCTGGCGCGTGTGGTGGGCGAGAAGAAGGCGCGCGAGATCTGGTACCTGAACCGGCGCTACAGCGGCGCCGAGGCCGTGGCCATGGGCCTGGCCAACGTCTGCGTGCCGCCCGAGCAGCTCGACGCCACCGTGCAGCAGTGGGCCGAGGAGATCTGCGAGCGCAGCCCCACGGCGATCGCGATTGCCAAGCGCAGCTTCAACGCCGACACCGCGCACCAAGCCGGCATCGCGGGCCTGGGCATGTACGCGCTGAAGCTCTACTACGACACCGAGGAGTCGCGCGAGGGCGTGAAGGCGCTCGGCGAGCGGCGCAAGCCCGACTTCCGCAAGTACGCCAAGTAGAGGCCGCGCCATGAACCCCTACATCGACGACGACCTGGCGGCGATTGCCGAGCAGGCGCGGCGCTTCGCCACCGACCGCGTGGCGCCGGGCTTCCAGGAACGCGACCGCACGCGCGTGCTCGACCGCACGCTGATGCGCGAAATGGGCGAGATGGGCTTCATCGCGCCCGAACTGCCCGAGGCCCAGGGCGGCCAGGGACTGGGCGCACTCGCAGCCGGCGTCATCCACGAAGAGATCGCGCGGGCCGACCTGTCGATCAGCTACATCAACCTGCTGGCCTCGCTGAACGGGCAGATCCTGTCGGCGCACGGCCAGCCCGGCGTGGCCGCGCCCTGGCTGCGCCGGCTCACGCGCGGCGAGGCGCTGCTGGCCATCGCGCTGACGGAGCCGCGCGGCGGCTCGGACGCGGCCAACCTGCGGCTGCGCGTGGAGCGCGCGGGCGAGCACTATGTGTTGAACGGCGAGAAGACCTCGATCTCGGCCGCCGACCAGTGCGACGCGGCCGTGGTCTTCGGCCGCACCGGCAGCGTCGAATCGCAGGCCCACGGCGTCACCGCGCTGCTGGTGCCCATGGACCTGCCCGGCATCACGCGCAACCGCTTCGACTGCCATGGCCAGCGCGCCATCGGCCGCGGCTCGCTGTTCTTCGAGAACGTGCGCGTGCCCGTGGACCACCGGCTCGGCGACGAGAACAAGGGCTTCGTGCAGGTCATGCAGGGCTTCGACTACTCGCGCGCGCTGATCGGCCTGCAGGTGCTGGCCGTGGCCCGCGTGGCGCTGGAGGAAGCCTGGGCTTACGCGGCACAGCGCGAAGCCTTCGGCAAGCCGCTGACGGCCTTCCAGGGCGTGTCGCACCCGCTGGCCGATGGCGACACCCAGGTCGAGGCCGCACGGCTCTTGTGCCTGCAGGCGCTGTGGCGCAAGGACAAGGGCCTGCCGCACAGCGCCGAGGCCGCCATGTGCAAGTGGTGGGCGCCCAAGCTGGCCTACGACGTGGTGCACCAGTGCCTGCTGTCCTTCGGCCACGGCGGCTACGACCGCGGGCCGATGGAGCAGCGCCTGCGCGACGTGCTGGGATTCCAGATCGGCGACGGCACGGCCCAGATCATGAAGACCGTCATCGCGCGCGCCCGCGCCGGCCGCCTGGCCGTGCCGAACTGAACGACCACAAGCAAGGAGACACCTCATGGAATTCGATGCCGTCCTGCTGCCGCCGCGGCGCGCCGCGAGCGTGGCGCAAGGCCACTGGGCCGACAAGACCGCCTGCGATCTGCTCGACGCCGCGGTGGCCGCGCACCCCGACCGCGTGGCGCTGACCGCCTTGCGCAGCGATGCGGACCAGCCGCGCCGCTTCACCTACCGCGCCTTGGCGGCCATGGCCGACCGCATCGCCGTGGGCCTGTCGCGCCTGGGCGTGGGACGCAACGACGTGGTCGCCATGCAGTTGCCCAACTGGTGGCAGTTCAGCCTGCTGGCGCTGGCCTGCGCGCGGCTGGGCGCGGTCATCAATCCGCTGATGCCGATCTTCCGTGAGCGCGAGCTGTCGTTCATGCTGCGCCACGGCGAGGCCAAGGTCTTCGTCGTGCCCGCGCAGTTCCGCGGCTTCGGCCATGCCGCCATGGCACGCGCGCTGCAGGCCGAACTGCCCACGCTGCAGCACGTGGTGGTGGTCGGCAGCGGCGGCGCGGACGATTTCGAAGCGCTGCTGTCCGGCCCGGCCTGGGAGCGCGAACGCGACGCCGAGGACATCCTGCACAAGAGCCGCCCGGGGCCGGACGACATCGTGCAGCTGATCTACACCTCGGGCACCACCGGCGAGCCCAAGGGCGTGCTGCACAGCGCCAACACGCTGCTGGCCAACATCCGGCCGTACGCCGAACGGCTAGGCCTGTCCAGCGCGGACACGGTGTTCATGGCCTCGCCCATGGCGCACCAGACGGGCTTCATGTATGGATTGCTGATGCCGATCCTGCTGCAGTGCCCGGCCGTGCTGCAGGACATCTGGGACCCGGCGCGCGCGGTGCAGGCCATCCGCGCGGAGGGCGCCACCTTCACGATGGCGTCCACGCCGTTCCTGACCGACCTCACGCGGGCCGTGCGCGAAGGCGGCCAGGGCGTGCCGACCTTGCGCACCTTCCTGTGCGCCGGCGCGCCCATCCCCGGCCCGCTGGTGCAGCAGGCGCGCGAGACGCTGGGCACCAAGATCGTCTCGGCCTGGGGCATGACCGAGAACGGCGCGGTCACGCTGATCCGGCTCGACGACGCCGATGAGCGCGCCTACACCACCGACGGCTCCCCGCTGCCCGGCGTGGAACTCAAGGTGGTGGACTTCGACGGCACGGAACTGCCGCGCGGCGAATCCGGCAAGCTGCTGGTGCGCGCGGCCTCGAACTTCGGCGGCTACCTCAAGCGTCCGCACCTCAACGGCACCGACGCCGACGGCTGGTTCGACACCGGCGACCTGGCCCGCATGGACGACCAGGGCTACATCCGCATCAGCGGGCGCAGCAAGGACGTGATCATCCGCGGCGGCGAGAACATCCCGGTGTTCGAGGTCGAGTCGCTGCTCTACAAGCACCCGGCCGTGCTGCAGGTGGCCGTGGTGGCCTACCCCGACGAACGCCTGGGCGAGCGGGCCTGCGCCTTCGTCGTGCCCAAGCCCGGGCAGGCCATCGACCTGGCCGAGATCGTGCGTTTCCTCAAGGCCGAGAAGGTGGCCGTGCAGTACGCGCCCGAGAAGCTGATCGTGCTCGAGGCCATGCCGGCCACGCCGTCCGGAAAGATCCAGAAGTTCAAGCTGCGCGAGCTGGTGCAGGGCACCGCCTGATTCCCCACAACGACCCGAGGAGACACCCATGAAGAAGAACATCGCGCGCCGCGGCGCGCTGGCCGCCGCATGCCTGGCCCTGGCGGGCGCATCCTGGGCCCAGGCACCCGCCTGGCCCGGCAGCAAGCCCGTGCGCATCGTCGTCGGTTTCGCGCCGGGCGGCAGCACCGACGTGATGGCCCGCATCGTGGCGCAGTCGGTCGGCGAGGCCATCGGCCAGACCGTGCTCATCGACAACAAGCCCGGCGCCAGCGGCAACATCGCTGCATCCGAAGTGGTGCGCGCCGCGCCGGACGGCCACACCTTCCTGATCGCGCCGACCTCGGTCGAGACGGCCAACCCCTGGCTGTTCAAGTCCGCGCTGCTGCCCTCGCGCGACCTCACGCCCGTGGGCACCATCGGCAAGACGCAGATGTACCTGGTGGCCAAGCCGCAGATGGCGGCGAAGGACGTGCGCGAACTCGTGGCGCTGGCAAAGGCCCAGCCCGGCAAGCTGTCCTACGCCTCGGCCGGCACCGGCACGCCGCCGCACCTGGCCTGCGAGATGTTCAAGGCCGCGAGCGGCACCTTCGTCACCCACATCCCCTACCGCGGCGCGGCGCCGGCGCTGCAGGACGTGCTGTCGGGCCAGGCCGATTTCGTGTGCGACCCGGGCATCGCGTTCCCGCACATCCGCAGCGGCAAGGTCAAGCTGCTGGGCGTCGTCAGCGCCAAGCGCTCCCCGTTCTTCCCGGACGTGCCCACGGTGGGCGAACAGGGCGTGGCCGGCGCCGACCTGGACATCTGGTTCGGCCTGTGGGCGCCCAACGGCACGCCGCCCGAGATCCTCGCGCGCATGAACAAGGAACTGGCCCGCGCGCTGGCCCAGCCCGCGCTGGCCAAGCGCTACGGCGACCTGGGCGCCGAGCCGGTGGCGATGGAGACGGCCGAGTTCCGCGCGCTGCTGCAGCGCGAGGGCAAGCAGCTGGAGACGCTGATCAAGGCGCAGGGGATCACGGTGGAATAGTGCGCGGCCACAGCGCCCACATCTTCAAGGGCTGCTTGAGCCGGCCGGCAAAATCCCCCGCCTCCGCCCCCCAGCCCGCGAAGTAGTCCGCCCGCACGGCGCCGACGATGGCGCTGCCCGTGTCCTGCGCCAGCACCAGCCGGGCCAGCGTCGTGACCGGGCCTTGCGAGGCCAGCCAGACCGGCGTGCCATAGGGGATGCTCTGCGGGTCCACCGCAATGGAACGGCCGGGCGTCAGCGCCACGCCCTGGGCGCCGCGCGGGCCGAAGGCAGCATCGAAGGGCGGCAGCGGCTCCTCGCGGAAGAACACCATGCGCGGGTTGGCCCACAGCATGTCGCGCACGCGGCCGGGGTTCTGCAGGGTCCAGGCCTTGATGCCGGGCCAGGTGGCGTCGCGGATGGCGCCCTGGTCCAGCAGCCAGCGGCCCACGCTCTTGTAGGGCTGCTCGTTGGTGCCGGCATAGGCCAGGCGCACCAGCTTCTGGCTGCCGTCGGGTTCGGTCAGGCGCAGGCGGCCCGAGCCCTGGATCTGCAGCACCAGCGCGTCGACGGGGTCGGCCAGCCAGGCGATCTCGCGGCCGGCGAGCTCGGCCTGCGCCTGCGGCAGCGTCTCCATCTCCTGGCGCGTGTACCAGGGCCTGCGCTGGACCAGCGTGGCCGGCGGCTGGTACAGCGGCACGGGGAAGGCCGCGCTGGGCTGGCGCGTGGCCTCGAACATGGGCTCGTAGTAGCTGGTCAGCAGGCCTTCGCCGGCCGGCTGGCCGGGCAGCGGCTGGATGCGGTAGGGCTGCAGCCGCGCGATCATCCAGGCGCGCTGGTCTTCCAGCGTGGCGATGGACAGGCGGCGCACCTCGGCGCACAGCTGGGCCCAGGTCGTGCCCGGCCGTTCGCAGCTGCGCATCCAGGCGTTCCAGGCCTCGTGCAATGCGTCCTGGCCCACGCCGGGCAACTCGTTCCAGCGCACGGGAATCCATTGGCTGCGCCCGCGCAGGATGGGCGCGGGCAGCGGCGCGGTGTCGCCGGGCCAGTCGGCCACGGGCGGCAGGGGCGGCCAAGCCGGCACCGTGGTGGCCGGTGGCGTGCTGGGCAGGCTTGGGGGTTCGGGCCGTGGGGGCTTGCTGGAGCAGGCGACGAGCGTTCCTACAATCGCCGCGCATCCCACCCACCAGGAGAGTCGCTTCATGGTCCTGATTTTGCTCGAAGCCCTGGCAGCCCTTTTGCTGCTGGTGGGTATCGTCTGGTGGACCATGTTCTCGGGCCGCGACAAGGGCGAGCTGCCGCAGGAACGCAAGGCGGACGACCCGCGCGACTGAAGCCCCTACGCGCCCTGCGTCACACGCGGGCGGCTACAGTCTCCGGCCCTTCCGGAGACCCCCGCCTTGCTGTTCCGCTACTTCGAGAAACTTCTTCCCCCCTACCCCGGCGCCGAGCCGACCCTGCCACCGAAGGGCTTCTTTGCCTTCCTGTGGGCCTGCACCGAAGGGCTGCGCGGCAAGGTTGCCTGGCTCGCGTTGCTGACGGCGGCGATGGCCGCCTTCGACGCGCTGATGTTCGCCTTCCTGGGCCGCGTGATCGACTGGCTGGGCGGCGTGCAGCCGGCGCAGCTGTGGACCGAACGCGGCGGCGCGCTGCTCTGGCTGGGCGCGGCGCTGGCGGCCAGCGTGGGGGTGGTGGCGCTGCAGACCATCGTCAAGCACCAGGTGCTGGCCATCAACCTGCCGATGCGGCTGCGCTGGAACTTCCACCGGCTCATGCTGGGCCAGAGCATGGCCTTCTACCAGGACGAGTTCGCCGGCCGCATCACGACCAAGGTGATGCAGACCGCGCTGGCAGTGCGCGACACGCTGTTCGTGCTGGCCGACGTGCTGGTCACGATGACCATCTACGCCATGACCATCGCCGTGCTGGCCGGCGTGTTCGCGGGCGGGCTGGTCTGGCCCTTCGTGGTCTGGCTGCTGCTGTACGTGGTGGCCGCCGTGTACTTCGTGCCGCGCCTGGGCCGCGTGGGCAAGGCCCAGGCCGACGCGCGCTCGGCCATGGTCGGCCGCGTGACCGACGCCTATACCAACATCATGACGGTCAAGCTGTTCTCGCACACCCAGCGCGAGGCCCAGGTCGCCCGCAGCGCGATGCAGGAATTCATGGTCACCGGCTACCGGCAGATGCGCCTGGTCAGCGCTTTCGAGATCGTCAACCACACGCTGGCCATGGGGCTGGTGGCGGGCATGGCCGGCACGGCGCTGTGGCTGTGGTCGCTGGGCGAGGTCGGCGTGGGCGCGGTGGCGGCATCGATCGCCATGGCGCTGCGGCTGCAGGGCATGTCGCAATGGATCATGTGGGAGATGACCAGCCTGTTCGAGGCCGTGGGCACGGTGCAGGACGGCATCAACACGCTCAGCCGGCCGCGCGTGGTGGTCGACGCACCGGGCGCCAGCACATTGCAGGTCACGCGGGGCGAGGTGCGGTTCGAGGACGTGACGTTCCGCTACGGCAAGGACAAGCCGCCCGTCATCGAGCACCTGAACCTCACGGTGCGGCCCGGCGAGCGCATCGGCCTGGTCGGCCGTTCGGGCGCGGGCAAGAGCACGCTGGTCAACCTGCTGCTGCGCTTCCACGACGTGGCCGGCGGCCGGGTGCTGGTGGACGGGCAGGACATCGCCCAGGTCACGCAGGATTCGCTGCGCGCGCAGATCGGCATGGTCACGCAGGACACCAGCCTGCTGCACCGCTCGCTGGCCGACAACATCGCCTACGGCCTGCCGGACGCGAGCGAGGCGCAGATCCGCGCCGCCGCCGAACGTGCCGAGGCCTCCGGCTTCATCGACCAGCTGACGGACCTGCAGGGCCGCACGGGACTGGCGGCGCATGTGGGCGAGCGCGGGGTGAAACTCTCGGGTGGCCAGCGCCAGCGCGTGGCGATCGCCCGCGTGATGCTCAAGAACGCGCCCATCCTGCTGCTGGACGAAGCCACGAGCGCGCTGGATTCGGAGGTGGAGGCGGCCATCCAGCAAAGCCTGAACCGGCTCATGGAAGGCAAGACCGTGATCGCCATCGCGCACCGGCTGTCGACCATCGCGGCCATGGACCGGCTGATCATCCTGGACGGTGGGCGGGTGGTCGAGGAAGGCTCGCACCGCGAACTGCTGGCCCGCGACGGGCTGTATGCCCGACTGTGGGCACACCAGAGCGGCGGCTTCCTGGGCGAGGAATGAGCAAGCTGCAGGCGACGATCGCCTGCCGGCAGGACACGAACGGGGTCGGCCAGCCACTGGTGTGGCCACTGCACCCGCGGGACGGGCACCGCCCGGCCGCTGGGTGCGCCCCTTGAGGGGTCTCTCGGATGGCTACACGCGCAGTGCGCCAGCCGAGCGGGGCGGACCTGACTTCAGCGCAGGCCGAAGAACGACAGGACGGCGATGACGACGACGACCAGACCGACGATGTAGATGACGGAGTTCATGGTGTAAGAACGGTTTTGTTGAAGACAGCCTGAGCATGCGCTGCCGGGCGCCTGGCCGCTGTCGGCGCCCGTCGGCGCCCGTTGTAGGACGCCTGAAGACGCTTTCAGAGCCCGCGCAGCAGGTTGGCCAGTTCCACGGCCGACTTGACTTCCATCTTGTCGAACACCCGCGCGCGGTGCACCTCCACCGTGCGCACGCTGATCTCCAGCTGGTCGGCGATGAGCTTGTTGGGCATGCCCTCGACCACGAGGCGCATGACGTCGCGCTCGCGCTCGGTCAGCTCCGTCAGCCGCGTGCGCAGCAGCGCCTCGCGCTGGCGGGCCTGCAGCGTGCGGGCCGACAGGGCCAGCGCCTGCTCGATGCGGTCGACCAGCGCGTTGTCCGAGAACGGCTTCTCGCAGAAGTCGAAGGCGCCACGCTTGACGGCATCCACGGCGGTCGGCACGTCGGCATGGCCGGTCAGGAAGATCACCGGCAGCACCTGGTGCAGCCCCTGGGCCACGAGCCGGTCGAACAGCTCCAGCCCGCTCATGCCGGGCATGCGCACGTCCAGCAGCAGGCAGCTGGCCTGCGTGGGCAGGTAGCCGGCCTGCAGCCGCGCGTCGAAGGCCTCGGCGCTGTCGAAGCCTTCGGAGAGCAGCCGGCGCGAGCGCAGCAGCCAGGACAGCGCGTCGCGCACGCCGGCGTCGTCGTCGACGATGTGGACCAGGGCGTCCTTAGGAAGTTGCATGCGAGGTCTCCGCCACGCTGCCCGGAAGCAGTGGCATGGGGTCGGTGGGGGGTTCGAGGTCGGCCGGCGCGGTCGGCAGCGTGAAGCGGAACACGGTGCCGCGCGGCTGGCGCGCCTCATACACCATGGAGCCGCCATGCTGCTCGACCACCGTGCGGCACAGCGACAGGCCCAGGCCCATGCCTTCGGCCTTGGTCGTGAAGAAGGGCGTGAACAGGCGCTGCGCCACCTCGGGCGCGATGCCGGCGCCGCAGTCGGCCACGCTGAATTCCAGCCAGCCCTGCGGCCGCGTGGCACCGGCGCGCGGGCCGGCCGGCGCCACGCGCAGCAGCAGCTCGCGCTGGGCCACGGGTGCGCCGTCCATGGCCTGCATGCCGTTGCGCGCCAGGTTCAGCAGCACCTGCTCGACCATGGTGCGGTCGCACTGCACGCGCGGCAGGCCGGGCGCGACCTCGGTGCGCACGCGCACGGCCAGCTTGCGCGCCTGCAGGCTCACGAGCGGCCAGATCGCATCGAGCAGGTCCTGCGGCGCCACCGCCTCGTGCAC
This sequence comes from Pseudorhodoferax sp. Leaf274, assembly GCF_001422445.1. Lineage (GTDB taxonomy): Bacteria > Pseudomonadota > Gammaproteobacteria > Burkholderiales > Burkholderiaceae_C > Pseudorhodoferax. The sequence goes on along the minus strand of NZ_LMNA01000001.1, from coordinate 1,145,464 downwards.
CTCGTCGCGCCGGCGCACGAAGTCGTGCACGCTCTTGATCACGCGGCCGGCGCGCTCGGCCTGCTCGGCGATGCGCCGCATGGCCATCGCCATGTCGGCCGCCGCGGCCGGCTCGTGCGCCAGCATGTTCAGCGCGCCGGTGGCGTAGCTGGAGATGGCGGCCAGCGGCTGGTTCAGCTCATGGCTCAGCAGCGAGGCCATCTCGCCCACCGTGGCCAGGCGCGCCGTGGCCTGCAGCCGCTCCTGGCTGGCGCGCGAGAGCTCTTCCACGCGGCGCTGCTCGCTGATGTCCAGGAAGGCACTCATCCAGCCGGTCTGCAAGCCCTGCGCGTTGATCAGCGGCGCCTCGATGATCAGCACCGGAAAGCGCGTGCCGTCCTTGTGCTGGAACACCGATTCGTAGCCCTCGCGCGGCGGCATCTTGCCGGCCAGCCGGATCGCCTGGCGCTGCTCGTACTCGCCGATCAGCTCGGGCGGCCAGTACGGCGCCGGCGCGGCCTTGCCCCAGAGCTCCTCGGGCGCATAGCCGACCATGCTGCAGAACGCGGGGTTGACGTAGGTGATGCGGCCGTCGAGGTCGCGCGCGCGCAGGCCGGTCAGCAGCGAGTCCTCCATGGCCTTGCGGAAGGCCAGCGCATCGGCCAGGTCGCGTTCGGCGCGCTGGCGCCGGCGCATGTCCTTGGCCAGCAGCATGAGCACCGAGACGAGCGCGATGGACATGCCGGTGACCAGCGCGGTCATGACGTTGGGCAACAGGTCGGGCGCGGCACGCCAGCTGGCCAGGCGCAGCAGCATGGGGTTGCCGGGCAGATCCAGCAGCTGCTGCGCGGTGAACACGCGGGCACCGCGGCGCGTGGCGCCGTGCAGCGCCAGCCGCGTGCCGTCGGCCTCGATGAACGAGGCCTCCTGGTAGTGCGGCAGCTGGCGGCCCAGGAATTCGGCCAGGATGTCCTGCAGCGCGTAGGTGGCCAGCACGTAGCCGGTCACGCGGCCATCGGCCTGCAGCGGCAGGCACAGGTCCATGACCTCCATGCCGCGGCCGTCGCGCTGCGGCAGGTAGTAGCTGGCGGAATAGGCCGGGCCGTTCAGGCGGCGCGCCGTGGCGCAGTTCAGCGCCACGTCGCCCAGCGTTTCCTGCCGCGGCAGCAGGCTGAACACGGGCGCACGGTAGGGCGTGTCGGCTTCGCCCAGCAGCCGCTGGCCGCTGCTGCGCCACTCCAGCCGCATGATCTCGCGCCGCTCGCGCAGCAGCTCGGACGCGCGCCGGCCCCAGTCCTCGGCCAGCGGGTCGGCCGCGTGCAGGGCCTGCAGGCTCTGCACATTGCGGATCAGCGCGGTGCGGATGTCGGCCACGGCATCGGCGGTGTCGCGCTCGACCTTGCCCTGCACCTGGGTGGCCTCGTAGCGCCCGGCCAGCCAGACCAGCGTGCCGAGCAGCCCGACCACCAATGCGGTCAGCAGCGTCCACAGCGACCAGCGCCGCTGGATGAACTGCGCCCATTGGCGCAGCAGCCCGGGCAGGAAGAAGCCGCTCATGGGTCGCCCCTTTGGCCTGCGCTCACAGCAGCCGGTGCTCCAGCGCGGGCAGCTGGCGGCGCGATTGCGCCAGCCGCTCGGCGTCCAGGTCGCCCAGCACGCAGGCCGGACCTTCGGCCTGCTCGGCCAGCACCTGGCCCCAGGGGTCCACCAGCATGCTGTGGCCCCAGGTGCGCCGGCCGTTCTCGTGCAGGCCACCCTGGGCCGGCGCCAGCACGTAGGCCAGGTTCTCGATGGCGCGCGCACGCAGCAGCGTCTGCCAGTGCGCCTGGCCGGTGGTGTGCGTGAACGCGCTGGGCACCAGCAGCAGGTCGGCGCCCTGCGCGGCATACGTGCGGTACAGCTCGGGAAAGCGCAGGTCGTAGCAGACCGACAGGCCGACGCGCCAGGCGCGGCCGTCGCGCGCGGTGAGCGTGAACAGCGCGGGCGCGCTGCCGCGTTCGAGCACGCGCGATTCGTCGAAGCGCTCCGTGCCGTTGTCGAAGCGGAACAGGTGGATCTTGTCGTAGCGGGCCACGCAGGCGCCGCCGGGGTCGAACACCAGCGAGGTGTTGCGCACGCGCGTGCCATCGCCGGCCGTGACCGGCAGCGTGCCGCCGACGATCCACAGGCCGAGTTCGCGCGCCGCGCCGGCCAGGAAGTCCTGGATCGGCCCCGCGCCGAACGGCTCCTGGATCGCGAGCTTGTCGGTGTCGCGCGCACCGAGCAGGCAGAAGTACTCGGGCAGCACGGCCAGCTCGGCGCCCGCGCGGGCGGCCTCTTCGAGCAGGCCGCGCGCGGCGGCCAGGTTGTCCTCCAGGCGCATGCCGGAGACCATCTGCAGGGCGGCCAGTTTCATCGCACGGTTCCCTTCTTGTCGCTGTCATCGGCCTGCGCGCTCGCCGCGCTGCGCGCCACGCGCTCGATGCGTGGCTCGCTCCAGGTGCCGTCGATCTGGAACTGCTGCGTGGCCGCCTCCATCAGCGGACGGCGCAGCACCCACTGCGCGAGGAAGGTTCCGAGGCCGATGGCCGGGTTGATGACCGAGGCCACCAGCGAGGCCGTGCCAGCGTTGATCTCGGGCACCACCACCACGCGCAGGTCCTGCGTCTCGTGGGCGATGTCGGCCCGGCCATCCATCAGCACGGCCGCGTTGACGCCCTTCATCTGCAGGTTGTTGGAGCTGACCACGCCGCGCGCCACCTGCGCGTCGCCGCGCAGGAAGTCGAACGCGAAGCCCTCGCTGAACAGGTCGCGGAAGTCCAGCGTGAGCCGGCGCGGCAGCGCCTGCAGGCTCAGCACGCCGAGCAGCCGCGCCACGCCCGCGTCGGCCTTGAGGAACTGGCCTTCGCGCACGTCCAGGTGCAGCCGCCCGGTCATGCTGGGGTAGTCCAGCGCAAGCGGCGAGCCGTCCCAGGCCACCGTGCCGTCCAGCTGGCCGTTGCCGCGCCGGAACACGCCGGCCATGCCCAGCCGCGTGAGCAGCGCGCCGGCATCGTCGATGGCGAGCTTGAAGTCCATGGCCGTGCGGCGGCCGGGGCCGCCCACGCCGCCGCGCGCGCCCCACTGCCCCGAGGCCTCGAAGCGCGCCTCGGGCAGGCGCAGCGCCAGCTTGTGCAGCTGCCACTCCGCGCCCTGGTTGACGGCGTTGACCTCCAGCCGGCCGAGCTTCTTGCCGCGCAGTTCGAAGTCGTCCACCACGATGTCCAGCGCCGGCACGCTGGAGGGCTGCTCGTCCAGCAGCGTGGTGACCTCTTCCTCCTCGCCGGCGGCGATCACGAGCCGCTGCAGCCGCGCGTGCACGTTGCCGGGCTGGCTGCCGGTGCCCTGGCGGTATTCGAGTTGGCCGGCCAGCTCGCGTGCCTCGATGCGGGCACGCCATGTGCCGCCTTCGCGCGAACCGTCCAGCGCCAGCTGGTGCAGGCGGCGGCTGCCCCAGCGCAATTCGCCTGCGCGCAGCGCGAAGCGGTCGGGCAGGTAGCCGGCATCGATGCCTGCGCCCGCCCCAGCGGCCACCGGGTCGTCGCCCAGCCCGCCCGCCAGCGCCAGCCAGGCGTCGAGCGCGACGGCGTCGAGCCGCAGGTCGATGGCCACGCCCTGGGCCGGCAGCGTGGCGGCCTCGCCGGCCGGCAGGCCCACGCCGATGCCGCCGCGCAGCACACGCGGGCTGGCGCCCGCGGTGTCGCGCTCGAAGCGCGCCTGCAGCACCGTGCCCAGGCCCAGCGCAAGGACATCCTGCTGGTTGGCCTGCTGCGCCAGCGCCACCCGCAGCGGCATGGCGGTGTCGGCCGGCTTGGCCAGCGGCGCCGGCAGGTCCAGGGCCAGGCCCTGCAGCGGGCTGTCGAGCGTGAAGGCCAGCGCGCCATCGGCACCGCGCGTGAGGGCCGCCGTGTAGGCCGCGCTGCCGCTGGTGCGCGCGGCCAGCCGCGCGAGCGCGCCCAGTTCGCCGGCCTGGCGCAGCCCCTCGGCCGTGGCCGTGCCCTGCGCGCGCACGGCCAGCGCGCCGGCCTGCAACCCGCCGTCCAGCCGCATCTCGCCGCCCAGCACGGCGGTCTGCACGCCGGCCAGCGTGAAACCGGTGTCGCTGAAGGCCACCGTTCCGCGCGTGCGCGCCAGCTGCGGCGTGCCGGGCCGCAGCACGATGTCGTTGCCGGCCAGCAGCACGCTGCCCTGCACGCGGCTGTTGTCCAGCCGGCCCAGCGGCAGGGCCAGCTGCAGCTTGAGGTCGGCGGCGCCGCTGCCCTGGGCCTCGGCCAGCGCGCCCTCGGTCATCTGCGCCAGCGGCGACGCGGCGACAGCGGCCAGCATGCCGGTGAGCGGACCCCGGCCCTCGGCGCGCACGGCCACCTCGGGGTGGTTGAAGTCGGCGATGTCCGCCTCGGCCTTGGCCACGGTGAAGCCACCGGCCTCTGCCAGCTGGCCGCGCGCGTTGCGCACCTGCATGCCGTTGCGGTCGAACACCAGCCGCCCGGCCAGGCCGGTCAGCGCCGGCCAGGGGCGTTCGCCGGCGTCCTGCAGGCTGGTCGGCACGTAGGCGTACTGCACGTCCTCGACCTCGGCAGCGATGTGGAACTCGCCGAGCTTGGGGTCCTGGTAGGGGAAGTGGTCGAGGTCGCCGCGCACCTTGAACTGCACGCTGCTGGCGCGCCCGCGCTGCACGGCGTCGCGCACGTAGTGGCGGGCCTCGTCGCCCACGGCCAGCGGCAGGTAGCGGTGCACGCGCGTGCCATCGGCGCGCGTGAGCCGGCCTTCGAGCTCCAGCGTGCCGGGACCGTGCGGCGCGCCATCGCCCGCGGCTTCGGCGCGGCTGTCCCAGCGCGCCTGCAGCTGGCCGGCGGCATCGGCATTGGCAAAGCGCAGCTCGGGCACCTGCACGGCCAGCCGCGCACCCTCGTGCTGCCAGCGCACCAGGCCGTCGAGCTGCGCGATGGGCACGCGCGCCTGCTCGAACACGCCGGGGAACTCCAACGCGCCGTCGGCCAGTGCGAGGCGCGCCTCGCCGCCGCCTTCGGTCAGCGTGAAACCGGCCGACAGGCCTTCGACGCCCGGGCGACCCATGGGGTAGTGCAGGTCGGGGCGGCGCGCCGCAAGCGGGCCGGCGGCCAGCGCGAGGTCTTGCACGTGGCCCTGCACGCGGTAGCTGGCCGGCGCCTCGATGCGGCCTGTCCAGTGCGCCTGCAGCTGCTCGACACGGCCGCGCGGCGCCAGCGCCTGCAGTGCGGCCTGCCAACCGGTGTCCATGTTGGATGCCAGCGGCAGGCGGCCCGCGATCTCGGCCAGCGCGGCCAGGTCGATGTGGTCCACGCGCAGCTCGCCCTGACCGGGCACGCGGCTTTCGCCGCGCATGTAGCTCAGGAACACATCGCCCTGCGGCCATTGCGCGCCCTCGGCCGTGGCAAAGCGCAGCGCCCGGGTCTCCAGCTCCATGCCACTGGCCAGCAGGCGGCCGCGGATGCGCCCCTGCAGCTGTGCCAGCGCGAGCGGCTCCAGGCCCGGCCCCAGGCGGGCGCTCGCGTCGGCCAGGGCCAGGTCGAGCTGGCCGCCCATCGGCTCGCCGTGCACCACGTCGAGCCATGCCCTGAGGCTGCCGCGGCCGGCCAGCAGCTCCACATCGCGCACCACGCCGGGCGGCAGGTGGGCGCGCAGCTGCGCCAGGTCGAGTTGCGCGAACTCGGCGTAGACGGGGCCGTCCCATTCGCGCCAGTTGCCGCGGCGCGGGTTCAGCAGCGACTGGCGCATGGCCGCGCGCAGGCTGAAGCGCTGGCCCCAATCCGGCGGCGGCGTGGCATCGAAGCGGATCTGGTGGCGCCGCGCGCCGTTGCGGATGACCAGGTCGGCGTTCGTCAGTTCCGCCGTGGGCAGGCCGGCGCGTTCGTCGGTCCAGCGCACGGTGGCCTGGCGCACGGCCAGCTCGCGCTGCGAAAAGACCCAGTCGGCGGCGGGGCTGCTGCCGCCCGCGCCTTCGGACATCGCGATGCCGGCCACCAGCAGGCGCCCGTCGGCGCTGCGGCGCAGGTCCAGCACCGGGCCATCGACGACGACCTGCTCGAAACCCAGCCGCACCAGCGAACGCGGCGACAGCAGCGCCGAAACCCTTGCCAGGCGCAGGCCTTCACGGCCCTGGGCGTCGCGCAGCACGACGTCGGTCAGCTCGAAGCTGGGCAGGATGCGGGCCGAACTGGCGGTGATCGCGCCGATCCGCACCTCGGCCCCGAGCGCCCGGCTCGCGGCGGCCTCCAGCTGCGGACGGAATTCGCCGATACGCGGCACAATCCAGCCGTGCAACGCCGCCCATGCGATGCCAACGACCAACCAGGCTCCCAGCACCAGCCCGAGCACCCAGGGCGCCAGGACGGCCGCCAGCTTGAGCAGGCGAGAAGGACGTGGCGTCGGAACTGTCACTTTGAGTAGCTAGATCGGCCAGGAATTATGACCCGCGACCCCGGCACCGGTTCCGTCATCCCCCGTGACCCTTTGTTAACGCAACCCTCTTCCGATTCCCCTGCCGACGCACCGGTCTTGGCTTTGCACTCGCGCTTCGTCCAGCGGCTGCGCCGCCGCTACGCCGCCGAGCTGGCGTTGCTGCCACCGGGCGCCCCGCGCAAGGCCGCCATGCAGGCCGTGCTGGCGCAGCTGATGGCCCAGGGCCATGGCCTCGGCGCAGCGCTGCGCATGCTGCGCCAGATGGTGATGGAGCGCCTGGTGGTGCTCGACTGCGAGCAACAGTCCGAACTGGCGGTGGTGACCCTCGCCGTGACCGAGCTGGCCGAACTGGCGCTGGACCAGGCCCTCCTGCACGCCGAACGCGAACTCGACGAGCGCCACGGCATGCCGCGCACGGCCGATGGACGGCGCGCCCAGCTGTGGGTCATCGGCATGGGCAAGCTGGGCGCACGCGAGCTCAACGTCTCCAGCGACATCGACCTCATCTACATCTACGACCAGGACGGCGAGACCGCCGGCGCGGCCGATGGGCGCGGGCGCATCAGCAACCACGAGTACTTCGCGCGCGCCATCAAGACCATCTACGCGCTGGTCGGCGACACCACCGAGCACGGCTTCGTGTTCCGCGTCGACCTGGCACTGCGCCCGCACGGCAACTCCGGCCCGCCGGCGGTCTCGCTGGGTGCGCTGGAAGACTACCTGCAGGTGCAGGGCCGCGAGTGGGAGCGCTTCGCCTGGCTCAAGAGCCGCGTGGTGGCCCCGCGCCGCTGCGTCGAGGACGGCTCGGCCAGCGAGCTGCGCAGCGTGGTGCTGCCCTTCGTGTTCCGCCGCTACCTGGACTACAGCGTGTTCGAGGCGCTGCGCACGCTGCACCGGCAGATCCGCGAGAACGCCGCGCGCCGCGCCGCCGGCCACCCCGAGCGCGCCAACGACGTCAAGCTCTCGCGCGGCGGCATCCGCGAGATCGAATTCATCGTGCAGCTGCTGCAGGTGGTGCGCGGTGGCCAATTCCCCGAGCTGCGCACGCGCTCCACGCTGGACGCACTGCCGCGCCTGGCCCGCGCCGGCCTGATGCCGCAGGCCACCGCCGAGGCCCTGGCCCAGGCCTACGTGTTCCTGCGCCGCGTGGAGCACCGCATCCAGTACCTGGACGACCAGCAGACCCACGTGCTGCCCTCGGGCGACGACGACCTCGCCTGGATCGCCGGCACGCTGGGCTATGCCTCGTGCTGCCCCTTCCTGTCCGAGCTGGACCAGCACCGCGAGTTCGTGGCGCAGGAGTTCGACATCCTGCTGGGCGGCGACGCCAAGCCCTGCACCGGCAATTGCAAGAAAGGCAGCGCGGCCACGCCGGGCAGCAGCGCGCCCGATTTCGACGCCGTGCTCGAGCGCCTGCCCGCCGACTTCCGCCAGCGCATCGAGGCCTGGCGTGACCACCCGCGCCTGCTGGCGCTGCGCGACGAGAGCCGCGGCCGGCTGCTGCGCCTGGTGCAACGCACGGCCGACTGGCTGCGCGACGAAGGCGCCGACGAGGGCATCGATGCCGCGCACCGGCTGCAGGGCGTGCTGCGCTGGACCGACTGGGTCGAGACGCTGGTGCGCCGCGAGAGCTACCTCGCGCTGCTGCTGGAACGCCCGGCCACGCACGAACGCCTGCTGCGCCTGCTGGGCGCGGCGCGCTGGCCGGCGCGCTACCTGATCCAGCACCCAGGCGTGATCGACGAGCTGGCCTCGGCCACGATGCTGTCCGAACGCTTCGTGCCCGAGGCCTTCGAGCGCGAACTCGAAGAGCGCCGCGCATCGCTGGCACGCACCGGCGAGGACGACGAGGAAGAGCTGCTGAACCTGCTGCGCCGCGCCCACCACGCCGAGGCCTTCCGCACGCTGGCGCGCGACGTCGAGCACCGGCTGACCGTGGAGCAGGTGGCCGACGACCTCTCGGCGCTGGCCGACACCATGCTGCGCGTGACCGCGCGCTGGGCCTGGCAGCGCCTGAAGAACGCGCACCGCGAGGAACCCCAGTACGCCATCATCGGCTACGGCAAGCTGGGCGGAAAGGAGCTCGGCTACGGCAGCGACCTGGACATCGTGTTCGTCTACGAGGACGAGGACGAGCGCGCGCCCGAGGCCTACGCCGCCTTCGTGCGCAAGATGATCAACTGGCTGACCGTCAAGACGCGAGAGGGCGACCTGTTCGAGATCGACACCGCACTGCGGCCCAACGGCAGCTCGGGCCTGTTGATCACCAGCTTCGACGGCTACGCCAACTACCAGAAGGGCCGCGGCAGCAACACCGCCTGGACCTGGGAACACCAGGCCATGACGCGCGCGCGCTTCGTCGTCGGCGTCGAGGCGCTGCGCCCGCGCTTCGATGCCGTGCGCAGTGCCGTGGTCACGGCGGCGCGCGACCCGCAGTCGCTGCGCAGCGAGATCGTGGCCATGCGCGAGAAGGTGCGCACGGCGCACCCCGTGCGCGGCGAGAAGTTCGACCTCAAGCACAGCCCTGGCGGCATGGTCGATGCCGAGTTCGCCGTGCAGTACCTGGTGCTGGCGCATTCGGCCCGGCATGCCGGGCTGATCGACAACGTGGGCAACATCGCGCTGCTGCACCGCGCCGAAGCCTGCGGCCTTCTGCCCACGGGCGTGGGCCACGCCGCCGCCGACGCCTACCGCGAACTGCGCCACCTGCAGCACCGTGCGCGGCTGGACGAAGCACCCACCCAGGTCGACGCACAGGACGTGGCCGGCGAGCGCGATGCGGTGCTGGCGCTGTGGCACGCCGTGTTCGGCCACGACGCCTGAGCCGAGTTCATCCAAGTTCCTGCATGCAAGCATCCCCCCCAAGAAACAAGAAGACGGTGCGCCTGTGGCGCGGCGCATTGGCCTGGTTCATCGCCATCCTGGCGTGGCAGACCTTCCAGTATTTCAGCAACCCGCGGCAGCCGCAGATGGCGGTCCAGGAGCATTCGGCCGGCCGCCAGTTGCGCGGGAGCGAGGTGGTGGCCACCTGCGCGGCCTGCCATGCCTTCTCGGGCGGCGAGAACCGCATCGGCCCGCCCTTGCAGGATCTGTTCGGCAGGCGCGCCGGCACCGCCGCGGGCTTCGCCTATTCGCAGGCCATGCGCGACAGCAACATCGTCTGGAACCAGGACACCTTGCGCAAGTTCCTGCTGGATCCGGCCGGCACCGTGCCCGGCACGGCCATGGCCATCGGCGGGGTATCGCCCGACGATGCACAGGCCATCATCGACTTTCTGGAGGACAACAAGTGACCGCGAGATGTGTGCAGGACGATGCCCTCGCCGCCTGGCGCCGCAGGAGCATGCTGGTGCTCGCGGGCAGCGCCGCCGTGGCGCCCTGCCTGGCCGCGACGGGCAATGCCTCGGGCGGTTCGGGCCTGCTGGCGCTGGCGCATGAACTCGGCCTGACCGGCATGGGCGCGCGCGGCCTGATCCGCCGGGTCGGCGACGCGCTGGGACCGCAGCAGATGGAGCGCCAGCGGCTGGCCCTCATGCAGCGCATGGACGCCTGTGGCTGCGCGATGGACGAGATGGCCGACCTGGTTCGCATGTGGGCGCGTGACGACTTCTCGCAGGACCGCACGACGACCGTGGGAGGCCTGCGCTTTGCGGACACCGAGATCGCGGTGTTCGCACTGGTCGGCAACGGCTAGGCGGATCGGCATGGCGAACTACATCGACGCGCGAACCACGCTGCCCGCCGAGATCCAGGCGGATGTCTGCATCGTCGGCGGCGGTGCCGCAGGCGTGACGCTGGCCGTGACACTCGCACGGCCAGACCTGAAAGTGGTGTTGATCGAATCCGGATCGCTGCAGCTCGAAGGCGAAACGCAGCAGCTGTACAACGCGCGCCAGACCGGCCTGCGCTACTACAACATGGCGGCATGCCGCCTGCGCTACTTCGGTGGCACGACCAACCATTGGAGCGGCTATTGCCGCGAGAACGACCCGATCGACTACGAGGGACGACCCGACATGGGGGTGCCGGCCTGGCCGATCACCTACGACGAGATCTCGCCGTATGTGAAGAAGGCGATCAGCGTGATGCGTCTTCCGGCGGCGGAGTTCGATCCGTTCGTCAAGGCGGCGCGGCATGGGGTGCCGCGCGAACGGCTCATCGACAGCATGTCCGATGACTTCGAGACCAAGGTGTTCCAGATCGTCCCGAAGCGCCGCATCCACGACCTGCACGGCGAGGCGCTGGCGGCGCAGGGCGCCCTGGACATCTACCTACACGCCAACGTCACCCACCTGCAGCTGAACCCGCAGGCGAACCGCGTCGTCAGCGCCACGGTCAAGACCCTGGGCGGCACGGCATCCGTGGTCAAGGCCAAGGCCTTCGTGCTGTGCGCGCACGCCGTGGAGAACGCGCGGCTGCTGCTGGCGTCCAACGATGTGATGCCGATGGGCATCGGCAACCGCTCGGACCATGTGGGACGCTACTTCATGGAGCACGCCAACGTGCAGTCCGGCCTGTTGTTCCCGAGCGCCAAGTTTCCCGTCCTGTACAACTACCGTTGGGCAACCCGGTACGACACCAACGCCAACCTGGGCTTCTCCGCAAAAGCCATGCGGCGCGAGAAGCTGCTGCAGTACTACTGCCGCTTCGTGCCGATTCCATTGGACCAGACGATGGAGGGGGCCTATGGCCACCTGATCGGCGACTTCTGGTCGCGCGGCAGCCTGGCCACGATCGAGGCGCTGAAGACGGTGGCAGGCGACATGCCAGGCGCTGCACGGTTCATCACCTCGCGCCTGCGCGATGGCGTGCCGCCGGTCGCGGCCTATGAACTGGACCACCGCATCGAGCAGGCGCCCAACCCCGATTCGCGCGTCACGCTCGGTCCTGCCCGCGATGCCTTGGGCGTCCCCGAGGTCGTGCTGCATTGGGCGCTGAACGACCTGGACTACCACACCTTCTCGCGTGGCCAGGAGTTGATGCGGGAATCGGTCGAACGCCTGGGGCTGGGCCGGGTCGAAGCGCCACCGCTGACGCCTGAGCGGATCCGCGAATCGGTCAAGGGTCACTTCCACCACATCGGCACGACACGCATGAGCGCGCGCCCCGAGGATGGCGTGGTGGACCGCGACTGCCGCGTGCATGGCGTCGGCAACCTGTACGTGGGCGGCAGCAGCATCTTCACGACGGCTGGCTATTCGGGCCCGACCATGATGATCGTGGCCTTCGCCCTGCGGCTGGCCGAGCATCTGCAGACCACCTGGAAGCGCGCATGAAGGCCTGGCTCATCCAACTGATCGCACCGTGGGTGGTGTTCTTCCTGCCCTGGTCCGTGGCCGTCTACCAACGCCGCTGGGTCCTGGCGGGATGCCTGTTCGTCCTCTGGAGTGCGGCCCTGCTGTGCGCGGCGCTGCGGTGGTCCGGGCCCGGCATGCTGCTGTTCGCCGCGGTCGGTACGCTGACCGTGCTGACCACGACCATCGAAGTCGACGCGTAACCGGTCGCCCGGCCGTGCCGGGTGGGGCGCCCTCAGGCCAGCCCCAGCAACGCACGCATGCGCGCCAGCGCGGCGGCACGCGGCCGTTCGCCGCAGGACCTCCGATTCGCTGCCGACCTGACCGCTACCCCGCGTGCCCAGCGCCGCACAGCAGGTCCTTGACCGAACGCAGCCCCAGCCGCCGGAACGCGCGGTACTGCAGCGTGCGCACGGTGCTGAGCGCCACACCCAGGTCTTGCGCGGCTTGGCTGGCCGTGCGGCCGGCCGCGAGCCGGTCCAGCACCTCGCGTTCGCGCGGGCTCAGGCGCAGCAGCTCGCCCGCCACCACGGCCGCTCCGGATGCACCGGGCGCCGCCACACGGCCATGCGCCGCCGTGGCATCGGCCAGCAGGCAAGCGTGCGCCTGCAGCAACGCGAAGTCGGCCGCCGCGAATTCCGGCTGCGCCAGGCTGCGGTAGAAGCTGATCGCAGCGCGCTGCCCGCCCGGCGACAGCACCAGCACCGAGGCCCGTTCGCGGATGCCGACGTCGGTGTAGCAGGCCGCGCGGTAGCCGGCATCGGCCAATTCCTCGCCGCGGTGGTGGCCCAGCCACAGTTGGGCGCGCGCCGGCCGCTTGCGCGCCGCCAGCCAGACCATCATCGGGTCGACGCGGTCATAGCGCTGCGCCACGTAGCGCCCGGCGGTGCGCTCGGCGGTATCGCCGTAGCTGCTGGCGGCCGAGACCGTCTCGATGCGGCCGCTCGCACCCACGGCGAACACGGTGCAGAAGGTCACGGGCAACAGCCCCTGCACCGCGGCCAGGTAGTGCGCGGCCAGCCGCGGCGTGCCCACGCCGGCCAGCACGCCGGCCACCACGCGGGGGGCGAGCGGCAGGTCGTCCGGGGTCAGGCGCCAGCGTTGCATGCTTGTGGGTGTTGTCATCAGAAGTTACTACACACGGGGCCGGGCGTGCTTCGGACAATCCCGCCAACCGCAGAGCAGGAGACACGCATGCCCGAGACCGAACCGCTGCCGCCGCCCGTGGGCGCTTTCCACTACATGCGCTTCGCGCCTCTGCTCCCGCCGCTGCGCGATGGCGTGGAGCAGCGCCGCCACGCCGTGGCGATCGCCGGCGGCGGCCCGGTCGGCATGGCGCTGGCGCTGGGCCTGGCCGCGCAGGGCGTGGCCTGCGTGCTGCTGGAAGCCGACGACACGGTCTGCACGGGCAGCCGCGCCATCTGCGTGTCGCGCCGCAGCCTGCAGATCCTGCAGCGCCTGGGCGCGCTCGATGCGTTCCTGGCCAAGGGCCTGCCCTGGCGCAGCGGGCGCAGCTTCTACAAGACCACCGAGGTCTTGCGCTTCGAGATGCCGCACAGCGCCGGCGAGAAGCTGCCGCCGATGCTGAATCTCTCGCAGTACTACATCGAGCAGTTCCTGCTGGACGCCATCGTCCGCCGCAACGCGGCCACGCCCGGCCTGATCGACCTGCGCTGGGGCACGGCGCTGGCCGGCTTCGCGCAGCAGGCCGACGGCGTGCGCCTGCAGGCCCGCAACGCGCTGGGCGACTACGCGCTCGATGCCGACTGGCTGGTGGCCTGCGACGGCGGCCAGAGCTTCGTGCGCAAGGCCATGGGCCTGGAACTGCACGGTGCGGCCTACGAGGGCCGCTACGTGATCATCGACATCGAATTGCCGAGCCGGCACCCGGCCGAACGCCGCGCCTGGTTCGACCCGCCGTGGAACCCCGGCTCCACCGTGCTCATGCATCCGCAGCCCGACGACATCTGGCGCATCGACTACCAGCTGCGCCCGGGCCAGAGCACCGAAGAGGCGCTGCAGCCCGAGGCCGTGCGCGCCTTCGTGCAGCGCCACCTGGACGCCATCGGCGAAGGCCATCTGCCCTGGAAGCCGGTCTGGACCTCGGTCTACCGCGCCGGTGCGATGACGCTCGACAGTTACCGCCACGGCCGCGTGCTGTTCGCCGGCAACGCCGCACACGCCATGCCGATCTTCGGCGTGCGCGGGCTCAACTCGGGCTTCGACGACGCCGACAACCTGGCCTGGAAGCTGGCGCTGGTGGCCCAGGGCAAGGCCGGTACCGCGCTGCTGGACAGCTATTCGCACGAACGCATCGCCGCCTTCCACACCAACGCCGCGAGCGCCATGCGCAGCACCGAGTTCATGTCGCCGCCCTCGCGCGGCTTCGACCTGCTGCGCGAGGCGGCGCTGTCGCTGGCCGAGCGGCACCGCGGCATCGCCCAGCTCGTCAACCCGCGCCAGACCGAGGCCGTGCGCTATGCGGATTCGCCGCTGTCCACGCCCGATGCGGCCGACCTGGCCGGCCCTGGCCCGGGCGAGGTGCTGCCCGACCGGCCGCTGGCGCGCGGCCACCTGCTCGACGGCATGGGCCTCGGCTTCACGCTGCTGCAGATGGGCGGCGGCGACGCGCTGGAACACGAGGTCCGCGCGGCCGAACAGCGCAGCGGCCTGCCGCTGGCGCTGCGCCGGCTGCCTGCCGACACCGCCGACACCGCCGGCAACGCTGGAAACGCCGGGTTCGTCGGCCAGCAGCAGGCCAGCTACCTGCTGCGGCCGGACGGCCATATCGCCGCACGCTGGCCCGGTGCGCCGCCGGCCGGCGCCATCGCACAGGCCCTGTGCCGGGCCCTGGGCCAGGACAGCATCCACCACGAGGAGACCACCGCATGACCATCCCCCACGACCCTGTACCCGAGGCCCTGGCCGCATGCCCGCCGGGCATCACCGCGCCCGAATGGGAGGCCCGGTTGCAGCTCGCCGCCTGCTACCGCATCTTCGACCTGTGGGGCTGGAGCGAGGGCATCTACAACCACATCTCGCTGCGCGTTCCCGGGCCCGACCACCACTTCCTGCTGAACCCGTTCGGCCTGCACTACAGCGAAGTCACGGCCTCCAATCTCGTGAAGGTCGACCTGGACGGCCGCCTGCTCAGCGACAGCCCCTGGCCCATCAACCCGGCCGGCTTCACGCCGCATGCGACGCTGCACCGCCACCTGGACGGCGCCCGCTGCGTGATGCACACGCACACCACGGCCGGCATGGCGGTGGCCTGCAGCGCGGAGGGCCTGTCGATCACCAACTTCTACGCGGCCCAGCTCAGCGACCGCGTGGCCTACCACGACTTCGAGGGCATCACGCTGCACGCCGACGAAGGCCCGCGCCTGCTCGCCAGCGTCGGCGAGCGCCAGGCCGTGGTGCTGCGCAACCACGGCCTGCTGGTCTGGAGCGAGACCCTGCCCAAGGCCTTGTACACGCTGTGGGCGCTGCAACGCGCCTGCGAAGTGCAGGTGGCCGGCGCCGCGCTGGGCCTGCGCCAGCCCATCGCCGAGTCCGTGCGCCAGGGCTGCGTGGAGGATGCGCGCCGCTTCCTGCGCGGCGACGCGATGGGCCAGGACCTGTTCGCAGCGATGCTGCGGCGCATCGACCGGCTGGATCCGACATGGAAGCAGTGAGCGCCCTGGACGCCGATGCCCGCGACCGCCTCTACGCGGCCTGCGCCGACGCCATCACAAAGGCCGGGGCCGCACGCGAGGCCCTGTTCCTGGCGCGGCTGGCGCTGCTGCTGATGGAGCAGGTGGGCAACGAGGCCCGCTGCCGCGCGGCGCTGGACGAAGCCCTGCACCAGTTGCCCCTGCCCTCGCTGTCCGCCAGCTGAGAGAGGGCTTCCGACACCGGGATGGGCCCGCACGCTTCGGGCCGCGGCGACATGGGCTCCCGCCAGCAGGCCAGCGGATCTGGATGGTCCATCGCCATCCGTCACGGGCCACCACGCTCGGTGGCCCGGCGCATCGCGCCCGATTCAACGCCATGACGGTGTGTTCCGCACGGGGCCCACCGCCGTCGCCCCAGCTGCCTCCTGCTGCTGCGCGCGTCAGGCCAGCCCCAGGAACGCACGCATGCGCGCCAGCTCCTCGTCCAACGCGGCGCGGAACGCCGCCGCGCGCGGCGGCTTGCCGGCGACATAGCCGAACTGCGCCACGAGCGCACCGCCCGCCACCGACAGGTTGCCCCAGCCGATCACCTGCTCGTGCCACAGCAGTGGCAACGCGTAGTAGCCCAGCTGCCTGCGCGGCGCGGGCGTGTAGGCCTCGAAGCGGTAGGCCCAGCCCCAGAACAGCTCGAAGCGCCGGCGGTCCCACACCACGGGATCGAAGGGTGTGAGCAGGCGCACGCTGTCGTCGGGCCGCCAGCGCGCAGCGGCAGGGTTCTCGTCGGCCGGCCAGTACCAGTCCACGCCGTCGATGCGCGCGCGCGCCAGCCGCAGACGGGCACGCGCCAGCGCGGCGGCGCGTTCGGCCGCCCACTGCGGCGCGCCGCCGCGCAACAGGTGGCTGAGCAGCTGGCCCAGGCTGGCGGCCGGCAGCGGCGCGTACTTGGCCACGGTCAGGTCGATCAACGCGTCCATGCGCGCGGCGATGGCCGGGGCATCGGCGGCCTCGGTGCCGGCATCGCGCACGGCGTAGACGCGGGTGCCGCTGTCGCGCCGCTGCACGCGCAGCAGCCCGCCGTAGTGCATC
Source organism: Pseudorhodoferax sp. Leaf274 (assembly GCF_001422445.1). GTDB lineage: Bacteria > Pseudomonadota > Gammaproteobacteria > Burkholderiales > Burkholderiaceae_C > Pseudorhodoferax. Next base: position 1,128,993 of record NZ_LMNA01000001.1, on the reverse strand, counting down.
GCATCGAGCAGCTGGGTGCTGGCGTTGGAGGAGCCGCCGAACCAGTTGCGCGTCTTGCCATGCGCGAACTGCGCATCGACCTCGCGCGGGTGCACGGCGCCGCGCGCGCGCACGAACTCCAGCACGGCCGCGGCCTGCACCGCCCGCTCGGGCGTGAAGGCCTGGCGCGGCGTGCGCGGATGCATGAGCGCCGCGTGCGCGCGCGGCAGGAAGCCGTAGTTGACGAAGAAGTCCTCCTCCAGCCCCAACCGCGCGTAGCGCCGCTCCAGGTCTCCGGCGCGGTAGTCGCGCACGCGGTGGCGCAGCGTGAGGTCCTGCGCACGCGCGGGCGCGCGGATCGGGTCGGCCTGCACGAAGCCCAGGCGGGCGATGGCGCGCGGCAGCGTGGTGGGCGTGAACAGCGTGCGCGCGATGGCGTGGCGGCGCAGCTGCTCCAGGGTGGGCACGGTCGGCATGGCCGCATCATGCCGTGGGACTTTCGCCGCTGCATCAGAATGAACCGGCCATGACCGACACGCAACACGCTCCCGCCACGCTGCTGGCCGAATGCACCCAGGCCTCGCTGGCTCTGCTGGAGGCCAACTGCACGCCGCACGGCGTCCTGGCCGCCAGCCGCACGCAGGCCGCCGAGGCGCGGCGCTACACGCGCATCTTCGGCCGCGACGCCGCCATCTGCGTGATGGCCATGTGCGGCAGCGGCGTGCCGGCGCTGGAGCGCGGCGCCGTCGCCAGCCTGGAGGCGCTGGCCGCGCAGCAGGCGGCCAACGGCCAGATTCCCAAATACGTGGACCCCGACGGCTTCGATGCGGACTTCTGGTACCTGGGCTGCATCGACGCCACGCTGTGGTGGCTGATCGCCGTGGACCATGTGCGCCGCCACGGCGACGTGGGCGCCACGCACTGGCAGGAGGGCGTGCAGCGCGCCATCGGCTGGCTGCTGGCGCAGGAGCACCAGCACTTCCGGCTGCTGCAGCAGAACGAGGCCAGCGACTGGGCCGACATCATGCCGCGCTCTGGCTACGTGCTCTACACGAACGCGCTGTGGTTCGAGGTCAAGCGCCGCTTCGCCCTCGACGACGCCGAGGCCACGCGGCACCACTTCAACCACCTGTTCAACCCGTTCCAGCGCGACCTGCCCGAGTACCACCGCGCGCGGCTGCTGCGCCACTATGCGCGGCGCGGCCGGCGCGATCCGGGGCTGTACCTCTCGTTCGTGAACCTCGCCGTGGTCGGCGACGAGGGCGACGTGTTCGGCAACGTGCTGGCCATGCTCTGCGGCCTGGCCGACGAGGCCATGGCCGCACGCATCGCCGACACCATTTCCACAGCGCAGGCGGACGCGCCCTACCCGGTGCGCGTGGTGCTGCACCCTCTCACGCGCCAGCACGAACTATGGCGCCGCTACATGGAGCGGCACCAGCAGAACCTCGTGCACCAGTACCACAACGGCGGCATCTGGCCCTTCGTGGGCGGCTTCTGGGCCATGGCGCTGGCGCGGCTGGGGCGTACCGACGAAGCGCGGTCGGTGCTGCTGCGGCTGGCGCAGGCCAACGCGGCGCACGGCTGGCGCTTCACCGAATGGTTCCACGGCAAGACGCTCGCGCCGCGCGGCATGCCGGGCCAGAGCTGGAACGCGGCGGGTTTCCTGCTCGCGCAGCGCATGCTCGACGGCGGGCCGGCCAGCTGGTAGCGCACACATCAGATTGCCTTCATCTGCGGCGCGTCCAATGCAGCCATGCCGCGAAACGGGTTCGCGGCAACCGCACCGAAGGAGTTGACCACCATGCGCCACCACATCGCCACCGCCACAGCCCTTGCCACCGCCTTGTTCGCAGGCGCCGCCGCACATGCCCAGCCGGCCGCCGGCTACACCGGCCCCAGCGTGGGCGCGCGGCCGGCGGCCACCGCGCAGCACGGCAGCTACAACGGCCCCAGCTCGGTGCAGCTGATGACCGTCAAGCAGCTGCTGGAGACCGGCCAGGACGACCAGCATGCGCGCCTGCAGGGCCGCATCGTCTCGCACGATGGCGGCGACAAGTACACCTTCGCCGACGACAGCGGCCGCATCACGGTGGAGATCGACGACGACCGCTTCCCGCCCGGCCAGAGCATCGGCGCCGAACAGCGCGTGGAGCTGTTCGGCGAGTTCGACAAGGGCCTGCGCAAGCGCGAGTTCGAGGTCGACCGCATCACGCTGGTGAACTGACGGCCGCGGCATGCCCTATAAACCGGGCATGCCATCCGACATCCTCGATTCCCTGGACGCCACCGGCCTCTCGCAGGCCCTGCACGCCGGCCAGCTGTCCTGCCGCGAACTGATGCAGGCCACGCTGGCCCGCATCGCCGAACGCAACCCGCGCTTCAACGCCATCGTGAGCCTGCGCGACCCCGAGGCCCTGTTGGCCGAGGCCGACGCGCACGACGCACTGCTCGCGCGCGGCCAGTCCAAGGGCTGGCTGCACGGCATTCCGCAGGCCATCAAGGACCTGTCGGCCACGGCCGGCATCGCCACCACGCAGGGCTCGCCGCTGCTGGCGCACACGGTCCCGCGCGAGGACGAGCTCATGGTCGCGCGCATCAAGGCAGCCGGCGGCATCGTCATCGGCAAGACCAACACGCCCGAGTTCGGCCTGGGCTCGCACACCTTCAACGAGGTCTTCGGCACCACGGGCAACGCCTGGGATGCAACGCGCTCGGCCGGCGGCAGCAGCGGCGGCGCGGCCGTGGCGCTGGCGCAGCGCATGCTGGCCGTGGCCGACGGCTCGGACTTCATGGGCAGCCTGCGCAACCCGGCCGGCTGGAACCACATCTTCGGCATGCGGCCCAGCCAGGGCCGCGTGCCCCAGGTGCCGGCCGCCGATGCGTGGCTCGCCCAGCTGGGCACGGCCGGGCCGATGGCGCGCACGGTGCGCGATCTGGCGCGCATGCTCGACACCCAGGCCGGCCACGACCCGCGCGCGCCGCTGTCGCTGGACGACGGTGCGCGCTTCGCCGATGCGCTGGGCCAGGCCCATCGCGCGGCCCGGCCCGCACGGATCGGCTGGCTCGGCGACCTCGGCGGCTACCTGCCGATGGAGGACGGCGTACTGGACTGCTGCGCCGCGGCGCTGCGTCGCCTCGAAGGCCTGGGCTGCGTGGTCGAGCCCACCGCACTGGGCACGGCGCCCGACCCCGTCTGGGACGCCTGGCTGGTCTGGCGCCGCGTGCTGGTGGGCGCGCGCATCGCGCCGCTGCTGGCGTTGCCGAATGCGCGCGAGCGCATCAAGCCCGAAGCGCTGTGGGAATACGAGCAGGGCCAGGGCACCAGCGCTGCGCAGTTCATGGCCGCCAGCAGCCGCCGCACGGCCTTCCACCAGCACCTGCTGGGCCTGTTCGAGCGCTACGACGTGCTGGCCCTGCCCAGTGCCCAGGTCTGGCCCTTCGAAGCCACGCAGCGCTGGCCGGCGCAGATCGCCGGCCGCAGCATGGACACCTACCACCGCTGGATGGAGGTGGTGATCTACGCCACCTTCGCCGGCCTTCCGGCGATCAGCATTCCGGCCGGCTTCGGGCAGGGCTTGCACGAAGGCCTGCCCATGGGCCTGCAGCTGATCGGCCGGCCGCGCGACGACGCCGGCGTGCTGCGTCTGGCGGCGGCCTACGAAGCGGCCGAGCAGGCGCTGCTGCGCATGGCCCCGCCACCGGCCTGAGCTACAACGCGCCGAGCCAGCAGGCGCGCTGGATGGCCGCCATCTTGTTGTCCGCGCCGAGCTTGGCCATGGCGTTGGCGATGTGGAAGTTCACCGTGCGCTCGGTGCACTCCATGCGCTCGGCGCTGGCGCGCGCGGTCAGCCCGTCGAAGGCCAGGCGCAGGCACTCCTCCTCGCGCCGCGTGAGCGGGCTCCAGGCGGCCACCAGCGCGCTGCGCAAGGTGGGCCAGAAGCCCTGGGCCAGCCACCCGAGCGTGGCCGCCTGGCTGCGCTGCTGCAGCTCGCCGGAGACGAACAGGAAGCAGTCGAAGCTGCGCCCGGCCGGCAGCCCGAAGCTGACGCGCACCACGGCCTGCAGCCCCAGTGCCAGCCAGGCCTGGCGCCACTGCGCATCCACCTCGGCCTGCGGCAGGTGCAGGGGCCGCGCCAACGGCTGCCAGAGTGCCGCCGGCATGCCGTGCCGGTGCGGGCCTTCGCCGAAATCGGGACTGCGGGCCAGTGCATACGCGGCCTGCTGCGCGCTGAGCGGGTAGACCGCCAGAACGCGGCGTTCGGACGGTGGGCCGTTCAGCTCCGGCCCCAGCACCACGATGGCGCCGACATCCTGCGCGGCGAGTGCATGCAGCCACTCGCGCAACAGGTCGATCAAGGAGCGGCTGGCAGTTCTGACAGGTAAGCGAGGGGGCATGGGAAAACCTTGCCGCGACAATACCACCGGCATTTTCCAGGGCACGCCTGCCCCCTCCCCATGAGCCTTCCGCTGTTCCATTGCCCCGGCAGTTTCTCGTTCCTGGACGACGATCCGGACTACCTCCAGATGCTGGCGCTGATGCTGCCCGGCCACTGGAACGTGCGCCTGCACACCCGCGTGGACGAATGCCTGGGCCTGCTGCAGCAGGAGTCCGCCGTCTGGGAGGACGACGCCTGGACACAGCAGCAGATCATCGACCGCTGGCGCCAGGGCGCCACGCCGCTGCTGCCCCAGGTGCTGGCCTACTGGGCCGGCCCGGCCCGCGCGCGCTACGCGTTGACGCACGCCTGCATCGTCGACTACTCCATGCCCCAGATGAACGGCCTGGATGCGCTGGCCGCGCTGAGCGACTGGCCCGGCCTGCGCGTGCTGCTGACGGGCCAGGCCGACGAGCAGGTGGCGGTCGATGCCTTCAACCGCGCACTGATCGACCAGTTCCTGCCCAAGCAGGACCCGGACGTAGGCGCGCGCCTGCTGGGTGTGCTGCGCCACATGCCGTCCAATGCCAACACGCGCGCCTCGCAGATCTGGCGCGGCACGCTGTCGCCGGTGCAGAACGCGCATCTGCGCGTGCCCTCCACCGCACGCGCGCTGCAGCAGCTGCTGGACCAGCACGGCTTCGTCGAGCATGTGGTGCTGGGCGATCCGTTCGGCATCCTTGCGCGCACCGCGGACGGCGCGGTCGGCTGGCTGCAGCTCGAACCCGTGTCCGGGCTCGAGGAACTCGAACAGCTGGCCGAATCCGCGGGCCTGGGCTCCAGCGCGCTGGCCGACATCCGGCACGGCCGCCAGCTGGTCGACCTGGAACTGGGCCAGGCCCTGGCGCTCGGCGCGCCGCCGCGGCTGCAGCCGGCCTTCCCGGTCGGGCAGGACGGTGCACTGCTCGGCGCCCTGTTCATGCTGGGCACGGCGCACAGTCTGCCGGCCGACAGCAGCTACAGCGCCTGGCTGGCGCGCCAGCCCGAGCGGCAGGTCAGGCGCTGAACCGGGCCGCGCTGCGCGCGCGGGCCTTGGCCGCCTCGTCCTCGCGGTTCTTGGGCTCGGCGCTGGTCACCAGTTGCGCGAGCAATTCGGTGGCCGTGGCGGCGACGGCCTCCACCGCACGCGCGAAGGCCTCCTCGTTGGCCTTGGACGGCACCGAGAAGCCCGACAGCTTGCGCACGAACTGCAGCGAAGCGGCACGGATCTCCAGCTCGGTGGCGGGCGGCTCGAAGTTGAACAGGGTCTTGATGCTGCGGCACATGGCAACCTCCTGCGCGTGTCAGTTCTGCCGCCAGGGCAGGCCGCGGTGGCGCCAGCCGCCCTTGCGGTTGCGGTGCGCGTCGGCATCCGGGTCGCCCTCGAAGCCTTCGAGGATGTTGTAGGCCTCGATGCCCAGTTCGGCCGCGCGCTTGGCCGCGGCCACCGAGCGCACGCCGCTGCGGCACAGCAGCAGCACCTTGCCGCCCGCGGGCACGGCCGCACGCAGCGCGCTGTCGAAGTCCGGGTTCAGCGCCATGCCGGGCCACTGCTTCCAGGCCACCGGCACGGCGCCGGGCACGAAGCCGACCCACTCGCGCTCGGCGTCGGTGCGCACGTCCACCAGCACCGCGCGGCCATCGGCGAACCACTGGGCAGCCAGCGCGGGCGAGACGTCGCCGGCATAGCCGCTGGCAGGCCGTGGCGCCGCGTCGGCCACCGCGGCCGCATGGCCCAGGCCGGACTGCAGGTTGGCCGGCACGGCCTCGTCCATGCGCTTGGGGCGCGGCAGGTTCAGCGCCTCCATGGTGGCCACGAACTCGGCCTCGCTCCTGCCGGCCACACGCGGGTTCGACCGCTTCTCGGCACCGATGGTCGAACTGGTGCGGCCCTGGTAGTCGTGGCCCGGCCAGACCACGGTGGCATCGGGCAGCGCAAACAGCACCTGCGTGATGCTGCGGTACAGCGCCTGCGCGCTGCCGGACTGGAAGTCGGTGCGGCCGCAGCCGCCGATCAGCAAGGTGTCGCCCGTGAACACGTGGCCGCGCCACAGGTAGCACATGCTGCCGGCCGTGTGGCCGGGCGTGTGCAGCACGCGCAGGCGCTCGCCGCCGAAGGCGATCTCCTCGCCGTCCTGCAGCTGCACCGAGGCGGTGGCGATGCCGCAACCGGCCGGCGCGGCGGTGCGCGCACCGGCGTGCTCGGCCAGCAGGCCGGCACTCGTCACATGGTCGGCATGGGCGTGCGTCTCCAAGGTCCAGGCCAGTTGCAACCCGCGCTCGCGCAGCAGCGCCAGGTCGCGCTCGAGCTGCGCGTCCACCGGGTCGATGATCACGGCCGCGCGCGTGGCCGGGTCGGCCAGCACATAGGTGTAGGTGCTGGAGGCGGAATCGAAGAGCTGGATGGGTTCCATGGTGCGCCAGGGTGATTGCATCTACGCCAGTGTACGTAGTGGTATTCCCTCTCGGGGACATTCCGTGTTGGCCCAGGTTGTCATATGACCCAACATCCACGCGCCTTCGCGTTCCGTTCTTTCACAACCACTGGAGACACGACCGATGACCCAAGCCAAGTCCTCTGCCGCACCGCGCCGTCGCAACCTGCTCAAGGGAGCCGCCGTGGCCGCGGGTGCCCTGTCGGCGCCCATGGTCAGCCAGGCGCAGACAACCACGCTGCGCTTCCAGAGCACCTGGCCGGCCAAGGACATCTTCCACGAGTACGCGCAGGACCTCGCCAAGAAGATCAACGACATGGCCGGCAGCCGCCTGAAGATCGACGTGCTGCCGGCCGGTGCCGTGGTGCCCGCGTTCCAGCTGCTCGACGCGGTGAGCAAGGGCACGCTCGATGGCGGCCACGGCGTGATCGCCTACTGGTACGGCAAGAACTCGGCACTGGCGCTGTGGGGCTCGGGCCCGGGTTTCGGCATGGACGCCAACATGGTGCTGGCCTGGCACAACTACGGCGGCGGCAAGGCGCTGGTCGAGGAGATCTACAAGAGCCTGAACCTCGACGTGGTCTCCTACATGTACGGCCCCATGCCCACGCAGCCGCTGGGCTGGTTCAAGAAGCCGGTGGCCAAGGCCGAGGACATGAAGGGCCTGAAGTTCCGCACCGTGGGCCTGGCGGTGGACGTGTTCACCGACATGGGTGCGGCCGTGAACCCGCTGCCCGGCGGCGAGATCGTGCCGGCGCTGGACCGCGGCCTGATCGACGCTGCCGAGTTCAACAACGCCTCGAGCGACCGCGTGCTGGGCTTTCCCGACGTGGCCAAGAACTGCATGCTGCAAAGCTTCCACCAGAGCGGCGAGCAGTTCGAGGTGCTGTTCAACAAGGCCAAGCTCGACGCATTGCCGGCCGAGCTCAAGTCCATCATCGACTACGGCGTGCAGGCCGCCAGCGCCGACATGAGCTGGAAGGCGATCGAGCGCAATTCCAGGGACTACGCCGAGCTCAAGAAGCAGGGCATCCGCTTCTACAAGACGCCCGATGCGATCCTGCGCGCGCAGCTGGCCTCGTGGGACAAGACGGTGGCCGCCAAGGCCAAGGAGAACCCGATGTTCAAGAAGGTGCTCGACTCGCAGCGCGCCTTCGCCCAGCGTGCGGGCCAGTGGCACAACGACTACACGGTCGATTTCAAGATGGCCTACAACCATTACTTCGCCGCGAAGAAGACCGGCTGATGCAGGGCTGCACGCGTGACGAGGGCGCCCTGTGCGGCGCCCTCGTCGTTCCTGGACTTGTCTCGAACGGTGCCATGCAAAAGCTACTCTTCGCGGTCGACGCGATCTCGACCTTCATCGGCAAGACCGCGGCCTGGGCCGTGGTCGGGCTCACGGTGCTGATCAGCTGGGAGGTGTTCTCGCGCTACGCGCTGAACAACCCGCACGCCTGGGTGCTGGACGCCCAGATCATGCTGTACGGCACGCTGTTCATGCTGGCCGGGGCCTACACCCTGGCCAAGAACGGCCATGTGCGCGGCGACGTGCTGTACGGCTTCTTCAGCCCGCGCGCGCAGGCTGGCGTGGACTTCACGCTCTACATCGTGTTCTTCCTGCCCGGCGTGTTCGCGATGACGTGGGCCGGATGGACCTACGCGCAGGAGTCGCTCGCGATCCGCGAGCAAACCTTCTCGGCCACGCCGCTGCCGCTGTACCCGTTCAAGTTCGTGATCCCGGTCGCGGGCGCGGCGCTGCTGCTGCAGGGCATCGCCGAGATCGCGCGCTGCGTGATCTGCCTGCGCACCGGCGCCTGGCCGCGGCGCGCCGACGACGTGCAGGAGGTGGACGTCGACAAGCTCAAGAAGATGGTGCACGTGGACGACAGCGACATCGCCGCGCTGGACCGCCAGCTCGCCGCCAAGGAAACCGCCGGAGGCAAGGCATGAGGAAGGAACTGTGGTTCGGCTTCTCCATCATGGGCGCGGTGCTGCTGTCCATCGTCTGGCTGCTGCTGGGCGTGGACCAGGTCACGCACGGCCACCAGGGTCTGTTGATGCTGTCGCTGGTGGTCATCGCCATCATGCTGGGCTTTCCCACGGCGTTCACGCTGATGGGCATGGGCATGATCTTCACCTGGCTGGCCTATGACGGCGACATCCAGCGCACGCTCGACCTCATGGTGCAGGCGGCCTACAAGAGCATGGCCAACGACGTGCTGATCGCGATCCCGCTGTTCGTGTTCATGGGCTACCTGGTCGAGCGCGCCAACCTGATCGAGAAGCTGTTCAAGAGCATGCACCTGGCGATGGCGCGCATCCCGGGCTCGCTGGGCGTGGCCACGCTGGTCACCTGCACCATCTTCGCCACGGCCACCGGCATCGTCGGCGCGGTGGTCACGCTGATGGGCCTCCTGGCGCTGCCGGCCATGCTGCGCGCGGGCTACAGCACGCCGATGGCGGCCGGCGCCATCACGGCCGGTGGCTGCCTGGGCATCCTGCTGCCGCCTTCGGTGCTGCTGATCCTGTACGGCGCGACGGCCGGCGTGTCGGTGGTGCAGCTGTACGCCGGGGCCTTCTTCCCGGGGCTGATGCTGGCTGCGCTGTACGTGGGCTACTTCGTCGTGGTGGCCAAGCTCAAGCCGCAATGGGCGCCGCCGCTGTCGGCGGCCGACCGCATGGTGCAGCTGCCGCCGCTCACGCAGGCTCTGCCGGCCGACACCGCCCAGTACGCGCCCGCGCGGCTGCTGAACGCCCTGAAGGGCAAGCGCAACGCCGACGTGCCGCTGGCCCATGTGCTGCGCCAGCTGGGCCTGGTGCTGCTGCCTGGCCTGCTGTTCGCGGTGCTAGCCACCAGCACCTGGCGCGCCGCCACCACGGTGCAGATCGAGGCCGAATACGACATCCCGCAGATCGGCATGGAGAGCGGCAGCGCAGCGCCCAGCGCGGGCGGCCTGGCGGACCCCCCGGTCGAAGGCGGGCTGCAGGAGCCACCGGCCGAGGACGGGCTGCAGGAGCCGCCCGTCGAAGGCGGCGTGCAGGCGCCGCCCGGTGCACTGGCCGAGCCGCCGGGCAGCGAACCGGCGCCCGCCGCTGCGGCCACGCCATCCGTGGCCGCGCCCCCGGCCGCCGCCGCGGCCGAGCCCCTGGCCCGCCAGGCGGCGCCGACCTGGTGGTGGGTGGGCTTTGCCGTGCTGGGCGCGGCGGTGGCCTGCTTCTACCTGTTCCTGAGCTTCGCGCGGCTCGAGATCTTCAAGATGCTGCTGGCCTCGTTCTTCCCGCTGCTGGTGCTGATCCTGGCGGTGCTGGGCTCCATCGTGTTCGGCCTGACCACACCGACCGAGGCGGCCGCCATGGGCGCGCTGGGCGGCTTCCTGCTGGCCGCGGCGTACCGGCGCCTGAGCATGGGCGTGGTCAAGGAATCGGTCTACCTCACTGCCAAGACCTCGGCCATGGTGTGCTGGCTGTTCGTCGGCTCGGCCATCTTCTCGGCCGCGTTCGCGCTCCTGGGCGGGCAGGAACTCATCGAGAAGTGGGTGCTGTCCATGAACCTCTCCAAGGTGGAGTTCATGGTGCTGTCGCAGATCGTGATCTTCCTGCTCGGCTGGCCGCTGGAGTGGACCGAGATCATCGTGATCTTCATGCCCATCTTCATCCCGCTGCTGGACCACTTCGGCGTGGACCCGCTGTTCTTCGGCCTGCTGGTGGCGCTGAACCTGCAGACCGCCTTCCTGTCGCCTCCGGTGGCGATGTCGGCCTTCTACCTGAAGGGCGTGGCGCCGCCGCACGTGACGCTGAACCAGATCTTCCTGGGCATGATCCCGTTCATGGGCATCCAGATCCTGGCCATCGTGCTGCTGTACCTCTGGCCGGACATCGGCCTGTGGTTGCCCCAGACTCTGTACGGACGCTGACAGGCCCGCGCGCACCTTGCTGCAAAAATGGCCCCAAGGAGGCCCATCCATGTTCAAGGCCCTGGTGATCGAGAAGGACGCCGCCGGCTACCGCGCCGGCGTGCAGCAGGTGGACGACAGCACACTGCCCGCGGGCGAGGTGCTGGTGCGCGTGGAGTACTCCACCATCAACTACAAGGATGGCCTGGCCATCACCGGCAAGTCGCCGGTGGTGCGCAGCTTTCCGCTGCATGCCGGCATCGACTTCGCGGGCGTGGTCGAGGCCAGCGAGGATGCCCGCTTCAAGGCCGGCGACCGCGTGGTGCTGAACGGCTGGGGCGTGGGCGAGACGCACAGCGGCGGCCTGGCGCAGAAGGCCCGCGTGAAGGCCGACTGGCTGGTGCCGCTGCCAGAGGGCCTGACGACGCGCCAGGCCATGGCCATCGGCACGGCCGGCTACACCGCCATGCTGTGCGTGCTGGCGCTGGAGCGCCACGGCCTCGTGCCCGGCATGGGCGATGTGCTGGTCACGGGCGCCAACGGCGGCGTGGGCAGCGTGGCGATCGTGCTGCTGGCCGGGCTGGGCCACCGCGTCGTGGCGTCGACCGGCCGCACCGGCGAGGCCGCCTACCTGCAGGGCCTGGGCGCGGCCGAGGTCATCGACCGCGCCGAACTCTCCGCGCCCGGCAAGCCGCTGGGCAAGGAGCGCTGGGCCGCGGTGGTCGATTCGGTCGGCAGCTACACGCTGGCCAACGCCTGCGCCACCACGCGCTATGGCGGCGCCGTGGCGGCCTGCGGGCTGGCCCAGGGCATGGACTTTCCGGCCAGCGTGGCGCCGTTCATCCTGCGCGGCATCACGCTCTACGGCATCGACAGCGTGATGGCCAGGCCTTCGGTGCGCATGCCGGCCTGGGAGCGGCTGGCGCGCGACCTGGACCTGGCCAGGCTGGACACGATCACCACCGAGATCGGGTTGGAAGAGGCCGTGCAGGCCGGTGCCGACATCCTGGCCGGCAGCGTGCGCGGCCGGCTGGTGGTGGACGTCAATCGCTGAACGGCTCCTGGCGCGCCGGCGGGACCGTCGCGCGGCCCAGCGCCATCACCAGGGCGCAGCCCAGCGCGAAGAGGAGCGCGCCGAACGGCGGCTCCGGCATGTGCCAGCCGAACGCGGCGGCCGGCACCTCTGGCAGCAACACGACCGCCGCCGTGGCGCTGGCGAACAGCATCAGGCAGCAGACGGAAACAAGACGGGTGAAGGACATCCGGCGATGAAACCACCATTGCACCCGCCTGCCATCTGCAAGATGGTGGAAGTTATGTGTTTTCACTGCCGGCATGACCGCAGTCACCCTGCCAGCCAGCGCGCCGGCACGGTCACCAGCGCCGGGAACGCCACCATCACGAACATGATGGCGAACTCCGCCGCCATGAACGGCAGCACCCCGCGCGTGACATCGTCCATGCGCATGCGCGCCACGCCGGCCACCACGTTGAGCACCGTGCCCACCGGCGGCGTGACCAGGCCGATCGAGTTGTTGATGATGAACATCACGCCGAAGTAGACCGGGTCGATGCCCGCCGCCTGCACCACCGGCATCAGCACCGGCGTGAGGATCAGGATGGTGGGCGTCATGTCCATGGCCGTGCCGACGAGCATCACCAGCACCATGATGGCGAACATGAGCAGGATGGGGCTGTCCAGGAAGGGCCGCAGCAGGTCGACCACCGCGGCCGGCAGGTTGGCCACCGTGATCAGCCAGGCGCTGACCATGGCGGCGGCGATCAGGAACATCACCACCGCGCTGGTCTTGGCCGAGCTCACGAACACGCCGTACAGCTGCGAGGGCTTGAGCTCGCGGTAGACGACGGTCGCCACGAACAGCGCATAGACCGCCGCCACCACGCCCGCCTCGGTCGGCGTGAACACGCCCATGCGCAGGCCCACCAGGATGATGACGGGCAGCAGCAGCGCCCAGGTGGCCTCGCGTGCCGTGCGCAGCACCTCCGCCATGGGCTTGCGCGGCGGCGGCACGATGGCCTCGCGCCGCACCAGCCAGGCCCAAGTGATCCACAGCGCGCCGCCGATCAACAGGCCCGGCACGATGGCCGCGAGGAACAGCTTGGAGATCGACACGTTGGCCGCCACGCCGAAGATCACCAGGCCGATGGACGGCGGGATCACCGGCCCGATCACGCCGATGGAGGCGATCAGCCCGCTGGCGCGCACCTTGTCGTGGCCGGCCTGCACCATCATCGGCAGCAGCAGCGCCGTGAGCGCGGCGGCATCGGCCACAGCGGAGCCCGACAGCGCCGACAGCAGGCAGCCCGCCATGATGGCCACGTAGCCCAGCCCGCCCTTGACGTGGCCGACCAGGGCCAGCGCCAGGTTCACGATGCGGCGCGACAGGCCGCCCACGTTCATGACCTCGCCGGCCAGCATGAAGAAGGGCACGGCCAGCAGCGGGAAGCTGTCGGCGCCGCCGACCAGGTTCTGCGCGAGGATCTGCGCGTCGAACAGGTCCAGGTGCCACATCAGCGCCACGCCCGAGGCCAGCAGCGCGAACGCGATCGGGATGCCCAGCGCCATCGCGCCCAGCAGGGCGCCGCCAAAGACCAGCAGCGTCATCGCACCAACTCCTTGCCGGCCTGCGCGTCGGCCAGCACCTGGCGCAGCTGCGTGGCCTCTTCGGACTCTTGCACCATCACGAGCTCGTCGTCGCGCAGGCGCCCGGCCAGCACGCGCACCAGGTCCAGCAGCAGCAGGCCGCCGGCCAGCACCGAGAACACCAGGCTGGCGCCGGCCACCCAGGCCATGGACCAGCCGGTGGTGGGCGCGGTCACGTCCCAGTTGATCTTGGTCTGCTCCAGGCTGCCCTGGAACAGCAGCACCACGATGAACAGCATCAGCGCATGGCCGATGACGAGGCAGGCGCGCTTGCCCCAGGCCGGCAGGCGGGCGACCACCATGTCCACGCCCAGGTGGCCGCGCTCGCGCAGCGCCACCACGGCGCCCAGGAAGGTGGCCCAGATGAACAGCCAGCGCGAGACCTCTTCCGACACCGTGATGCCGGTGTTGAAGCCGTAGCGCAGCACCACGTTGCCGAACACCAGCACCACCATGGTGGCCAGCGCGAGCGCGATGAGGCCTTCGAGCCCTCTGCAGAGCCCGTCGATCATGCGGTTCATGGGACTCAGCCCTTGGCTGCCGACGCCAGCGACACCACGCCGCGCAGGCCCAGCAGGTACGACTGCGGGCCCAGGCCCTGGATCGTGCCCTTCACGGCCGGCGAGATGATGGAGTGCGCACGCCAGGCCTCGCGCGCGGCGATGTTGGACATGTGGATCTCCAGCACCGGGAACGGCATGGCCTTGATCGCGTCGTGCAGCGGCACGCCGTGCTGCGTGAGGCCGGCCGGGTTGACCAGCGCGCCGGCCGCGGTGTCGATGTGCGCGTGCAGGAAGTCGATCAGCGCGCCCTCGTGGTTGGACTGCAGCGTCGCCAGCTCGACGCCGAGCTCGCCGGCCAGCGCGGCCAGTTGCTCGTTGATCTGCGCCAGCGTGGTGGTGCCGTAGATGTGGGGTTCGCGCCGGCCGAACAGGTTCAGGTTGGGGCCGTGCAGGACGAGGATCTTCATTTTTTCTTGTTCCGGAAATCGCGGGTTGCCTTACTTGCGGACCTTGGCCAGCTCGTCGTTGTAGAGCTTGACGATGGCCGGGTCGTAGCTGCTGGCGAACTTCTCCAGCACCGGCTTGACGATGGCACCCATGCGGGCCTGCTCGGCCGGGGCGATGGTGTTGTACTGCATGCCCTTGGCCTGCAGCTCGCCCACGGCCTTCTGCGCCGCGGCGCGGCTGACCTGGCGCTGGTAACCGCGCGCCTCGGCGGCGGCCTCGTTCATGGCCTTCTGCTCGGCCGGCGACAGCTTGTCCCAGAAGCGCTTGCTGACCAGCACGATGTTGGCCGCGTACACGTGGTTGGTGGCGCTGACGAACTTGTTCACCTCGAAGAACTTGTTCGACAGGATCACCGCGAAGGGGTTCTCCTGGCCGTCCACGGCCTTGGCCTCCAGCGCGCCGTACAGCTCGGCGAAGGGCATGGGCACGGGGTTGGCCTTGAACGCCTTGAACGATTCGAGGAACACCGGGTTCGGGATCACACGCAGCTTGAGGCCCTCCAGGTCCTCGGCCTTGGCGATGGCGCGCTTGCTGTTGGTCACGTTGCGAAAGCCCAGGTCCCAGTAGCCCAGCGCCACCAGGCCCTTCTCGGGCAGCCTGGCGATCAGCGCCTGGCCCAGCGGGCCGTCGAGCAGCGCATCGGCCTGCTCGAAGTTGGACACCGCGAACGGGAAGTCGATGAGGCCGAACTCCTTGACGATGCCGGCCAGCGAGGTGGTGGCCGGGGCCGACATCTCCTGCACGCCGCCCTGCAGCGCGGACTGCTGCTGCATCTCGTTGCCGAGCTGGTTGGACGGGAACTCCTGCACCTTGAACTTGCCGCCGGTCTTGGCCGCCAGCAGCTCGGAGAAGCGCTTCACGCCGAAGCTCACGGGGTGGTCGGTGTTGTTCAGGTGGCCGAACTTGATGGTGCGTTCCTGGATGTCCTGGGCCAGGGCCGCCGTGGCGGACAGGGCGAGCACGGCAGTGGCCAAAGCGCAGCGGATCAGGGGTTTCACGTTGTGTCCTCTCGGGGGATGGGTGTGGTGGTCGGTCCCGGGATGCTAAATTTTTAGGAAATCTTTTCCATTAAGGAAAACCCTTCCATTCAGAAAAGCACTTCCGCTCAACAATCCGCCGCATGGCAAGCACGTTGGAACGCTCCCTGACCATCCTGGAATACCTCGCCCTGCGGCCGACGGGCAAGACCCTGTCGACCATGTCGGAAGAGCTGGCGCTGCCGCTGTCGGCCTGCCACCGGCTGCTGAGCGACCTGGTGCGCTGCGGCTATGTGCGCCAGACGCGCGAGCACGGCGACTACGCGCTGACCACCAAGCTGGCCGCGCTGGGCCTGTCCTACCTGGGCGGCTCGGGCATTGTCGAGGTCGCGCAGCCCATCATCGACCGGCTGGCCGAGACCAGCGGCGAGCTCGTGCGCCTGGCCATCGTCGACGGCGACCGCCTGACCTTCGTCGCCAAGGCCCAGGGCGCGCGCTTCGGCCTGCGCTACGACCCCGACATGGGCGTGGACGTGCGGCTGTCGTGCAGCGCCGCCGGCCATGCCTGGCTCATGACGCTGACCGAGGAACGCGCACTGGAGCTGATCGTGCGCCAGGGCTTCGGCGCGCCGCACGACTACGGGCCGCGCGCACCGACCGGCTGGAAGGCCGTGGTCGACCTGCTGGCGCAGGACCGCGCGCGCGGCGTGTCGCAGATGCACGAGATGTACGCGCCGGGCATGAGCGCCATGGCGGCACCGGTGCGCCGGCCCGGCGAGGCCGCCACGGGCGTGATCACGGTCGCCGGGCCGGCCATCCGCCTTACCGAACCGCGCATGCGCGAACTGGGCGCACCGCTGCTGGCCGCCGCCGAAGAGCTGGCACTGGCCACGGCGGCCTCGCCGATCCTGGCGCGCCGGCCGGCCGCGGCCCCGCCGGGCGCCGCGCGGTGAACGCGGCTACGCCGCGGCAGCCCATGGCCAGCCCTTGCGCATTCCAGGAGACCTTCGCGATGCCACCCGCCCCGCCCCTGCGCCGCCGTGCGCGCGGCTTCACCCTGCTCGAACTGCTCGTCGTGATGGTCATCATCGGCCTGCTGGCCGCCTACGTGGCACCGCGCTACTTCTCGCAGGTCGGCAAGTCCGAGGTGCGCGCCGCGCAGGCGCAGATCGCCGCGCTGACCAGCGCGCTCAACACCTACCGGCTCGACGTGGGCCAGTACCCCAGCGACGAGCAGGGCCTGGCCGCGCTCACCGCGCGCCCCACGGGCGTGGCCCGCTGGGACGGCCCCTACCTGCAGAAGGGCGTGCCGCCGGACCCCTGGGGCCGGCCCTACCTCTACAAGTCGCCCGGCCAGCATGGCGAGTTCGACCTGTACTCGCTGGGCAAGGACGGCCAGGCCGGCGGCAGCGGCGACGCCGCCGACGTGACCAGCTGGTAGCCGGGCCGCGCGCGATGCAATTCGATGTGCGGGGCTTCCGCCCGGGCGAAGGCGTGGTGCGCCTCGTGGTCGAGGCCGACGACCTGCCCATGGCCACGCAGCGCGCGCGCGCGCAGGGCCTGGCGGTGCTGTCGGCCGCGCCGCAGCGCAGCCTGCTGCGCCTGCCTGGCGTGCATGGCCTGCCTGCCCTGCGCCTGCGCCGCGCGCCGCGCTTTCCGCTGCTGCAGCTCACGCTGGAACTCATGGCCCTGCTGCAGGCCGGCCTCTCGCTGCCCGAGACGCTGGACACACTGCTGGAGAAGGAGACCCGCGGCGACGTGCGCCCCGTGCTGGCCGCCATGCGCGCGCGCATGTTCGAGGGCCAGTCGTTCTCGCGCGTGCTGGCCGAGCTGCCCCAGGCCTTCCCGGTGCTCTACGTGACCACCGTGCGCGCCTCCGAGCGCAGCGGCGACCTGGTCGAATCGCTGGCGCGCTATGCCGACTACCACGAGCGGCTGGACCTGGTGCGCAAGAAGGTGGTGTCGGCCTCGATCTACCCGGTCGCGCTGCTGCTGCTGGGCGGGCTGGTGGTGTTGTTCCTGCTGGGCTACGTGGTGCCGCGCTTCTCCAGCATCTACGCCGAGTCGGGCCGCGACCTGCCCTGGATGTCGATGCTGCTGCTGCGCTGGGGCCAGGGCATGCAGGCGCACGGCGCGGCCATCGGCGCCGCGCTGCTCGTGCTCGCGGTGCTGGCCGCCGCCACGGCGCGCCGGCTGCTGCCCCGCTTCGTGGCGCTGCTCACGCGCATCCCGGCCGTGGGCGCGCGGCTGGCCACCTACCACCTGGCGCGCTTCTACCGCTCGCTGGGCATGCTGCTGCGCGGCGGCACGCCCATCGTGCCGGCCCTGGGCATGGTGGCCGGCCTGCTGCCGCTGCACATGCAGCAGGGCCTGGCGCGCGCCACGCAGCAGGTCCGTGAAGGCATCGTGCTGTCGGACGCCATGGCCGCCGCGGGCCTGACCACGCCCGTGGCCGCACGCATGCTGCGCGTGGGCGAGAACAGCGGCGACATGGCCGCCATGATGGAGCGCATCGCCGGCTTCCACGACGAGGAACTCGCGCGCTGGATCGAGTGGTTCACCAAGCTGTTCGAGCCCGTGCTGATGGCCGTGATCGGTGTCGTCATCGGCGCCATCGTCATCCTGATGTACCTGCCGATCTTCGAGCTGGCGGGGAGCCTGGGATGAGCTTGGTGCCGGGCCGTCCCCAGCAAGTGCGCGCACGTCTGGCCGAACAGGCCGCAGGCCGAAGGCTGCACCCATGAACGCCGCGCTGCCCCTGCCGCCGTTCGCGGCGCGCGAGATCGCGCAGGCGCGCGTGCTGGCCGCCGAGCGCGGCGCCACCGTGGTGCGCATGCTCGAGGAACTGTCCGGCGACGCGCCCGAGCGCTTCGCCGCGCGGCTGGCGGCCAGCCTGCACTACCCGCTGGCGCGCATCGCCGACCTGCATGCCTGGCAGCCGGCCTTCGACGCCCTGCCCTTCGCCGACTGCCACGCGCTGCAGATGCTGGCCATGCGCGACGGCAGCGGCGCGCTGCTGCTGGTGCTGGGCGACCCGTTCGACGACACGCGCTGCGCGCGCGCCCAGCATGCGCTGGTCCAGCCGGCGCGCTGGGTGCTGGCGCATCCGGGCGACATCGCCGCCCGGCTGGCACGGCACGAGGAAGGCCTGTCGGCGCTGGAGCAGCTGCAGATCGCCGCCGGCACCGGCGTGGCCGCCGGCAGCGAGGCGGAAGACCTGTCGTTCCACAGCATCGCCGAGGGCGGCAGCGCCGTGGTGCGCCTGGTGCGCTCCACGCTGTACGACGCGCTCAAGGCCAACGCCTCGGACATCCACCTGGAGACGGGCGCCAGCGGCCTGGCGATCAAGTACCGCATCGACGGCGTGCTCGTGGCCGTGCGCAGCGACGAGGGCATGGAGCTGGCCGAGCAGGTGATCTCGCGCATCAAGGTGATGGCGCAGCTGGACATCGCCGAGCGCCGCATTCCGCAGGACGGGCGCTTCACCGTGGCCGTGCGCGGCCGCGAGATCGACCTGCGCGTGTCCATCATGCCGTCCATCTTCGGCGAGGACGCGGTGCTGCGCATCCTGGACAAGCAGCAGCTGGCCGACGCCGCGCGCGGCCTCACGCTGGACAGCCTGGGCTTCGGCGCGCCGGCCCGCCGCACCATCCGCCGCCTGGCCGGCGAGCCGCACGGCATGCTGCTCGTGACCGGCCCCACCGGCAGCGGCAAGACGACCACGCTGTACGCCGCGATCTCGGAGATCAACCATGGCCACGAGAAGATCGTGACCATCGAGGACCCGGTGGAGTACCAGCTGCCCGGCGTGCTGCAGATCCCCGTGAATGAGAAGAAGGGGCTGACGTTTGCGCGCGGCCTGCGCTCCATCCTGCGGCACGACCCCGACCGCGTGATGGTGGGCGAGATCCGCGATGCCGAGACCGCGCAGATCGCGATCCAGGCCTCGCTGACCGGCCACCTGGTGTTCACCACCGTGCACGCCAACAACGTGTTCGACGTGCTGGGCCGCTTCGCCCACATGGGCATCGACGCCTACAGCTTCACGGCCGCGCTGAACGGCATCGTGGCGCAGCGTCTGGTCCGCCGCAACTGCCCGCACTGCAGCGTGCCCGTGCAGCCCGGGGTCGAGCAACTGGCCGACGCGGGCCTGGCCGGCCAGGACCTCTCGTCCTTCCGCTTCATGGCCGGGCAGGGCTGCGGCCAGTGCCGCGCCACCGGCTACCTGGGCCGCGTGGCGATTGCCGAGATCCTGGTGATGACCGACGAACTGGCCGAACTCATCATCACGCGCCAGCCCGTGCGCGTGCTCAAGGAGACTGCGCGCCGCAACGGCACGCGGCTGCTGCGCGATGCCGCGCTCGACCTGTTGCGCATGGGCGCGACCAGCCTGCAGGAGGTAGACCGTGTCACGACCGCCGTGGCGTGAGCAGGCCGCCGTCTGGCTGGCGCCCTCGCAGGTCGGCCTGGCGCTGCAGCGGCGCGGCTGGCGCAGGTCGGTCGCGCACCACCAGCAGGCCGTGGACGGACCGGACGGCGCCGACGCCGCGCTGCGCGCGCTGGCGCAGCTGGCGGGCACGGCCGCGCCGCGCCGCGCGCACGCGCGCATCGTGGTCTCCAGCCGCTTCGTGCGCACCACGCTGCTGCCCGACGCCCGCGTGCTGCGTGGCACGGCCGAGCGCCGCG
Source organism: Pseudorhodoferax sp. Leaf274 (assembly GCF_001422445.1). GTDB lineage: Bacteria > Pseudomonadota > Gammaproteobacteria > Burkholderiales > Burkholderiaceae_C > Pseudorhodoferax. Next base: position 1,108,930 of record NZ_LMNA01000001.1, on the reverse strand, counting down.
TGGCCGCGCGCGAACTGCTGCGCGGCGTGCACGGCGACGCGGTCGACGGCTGGGACCTGGCGGTGGATGGCGCGGCCGGCCCCGGCATGCCCGCCGCCGCGCTCGACACGGGCTGGCTGCAGCGCCTGCAGCAACAGGCGCTGCAGGCCGGGCTGCGCGCCGTGTCGGTGCGCCCGCTGCTGGCGCTGGCCGCCGCGCAGGCCTGGCCGCGCCTGGCCGGCCGCCACGCCTGGCTGCTGGTCACCGAGGCCGACGGCGCGCTGCTGGCGCGCATCGACCCGGCACAGGGTTGGCAAAGCCTGCGCAGCCTGCCCTTCGACGCCATGCAGGGCGCGGACGCGCTGGCGCCCTGGCTCGCGCGCTGCGCGCTGCTCGATGGCCTGGAGCCCGCAGACCTGCCGCTGGTGCACGTGGCCTGGCAGGGCCTGGCGCCGGCCGACCCACTGGCGCCGCCGGCACCGCTGCAACTGGCCGGCTGGCAGGCCCACACCCTCGCACTGACGGGCGCGGACATCTGACATGGCATTGCGCGCACCCGAGCTCGAGTTCCTGCCGCCATCGCCCTGGGCCCGCTGGTGGGGCCACGGCGTGCTGGCCCTCGGCCTGGCGGCCTGCGCGCTGGTGGGGCTGCGCCACAGCCAGGCGGCCGATGCCCAGGCCGCTGCGCTCGCCCGGCTGCAGCCGCAAGCCAGCGCCGCACGCGCGGCGGCGCCGATGCCGCACGCGCTGGCCGCCGAGATCGCGGCCGCGCAGGCGGTGGCCGCCACGCTGGCCGTGCCCTGGGACGCCTGGTTCCGCGCGCTCGAATCGGTCAGCGTGCCCGGCGTGGTGCTGACCGCGCTGCAGCCCGAGGGCGGCAGCCGGCGCGCGCGCGTGGGCGGCCAGGCCACGGACCTGGCCCAGGTGCTGGCCTACATGGCGCGGCTCGAACAGGCGCCCGGCTTCCGCCAGGTGCTGCTGGTGGACCATGCGCTGCAGGAAGACGCGGGCGCGCAGCCGCTGCGCTTCACGCTGACGGCCGAATGGGAGGCGCCATGACGACGGGCCGCCTGGCACTGGCCGGCGTGCTGCTGCTGGCGCTGGCGGCCGCCGCGGAAGTGGCGCTGGTGGGCCCGCTGCGCGCCGAGCAGGCCGCGCTCGCAGCCGTGGTGCCACCGGCACCGCGGGCCGATGCGGCGCAGGCCGCACCAGCCGCGCAGCTGGCGCAGTTCCAGGCCGCGTTCCCGCCGCTGGAGGCGCTGCCCGAGGCGCTGGCCGCGCTGGACGGCGCGGCGCGCGAAGCCGGCGTGCCGCTGCGCGCGGCCGAGTACCGGCTGGAGCAGCGCGCCGACGACCCACGCCTGGCGCGCTACCGCATCGCGCTGCGCACCACGGGCGACTACGCGCAGATCCGCGGCTTCCTGGGCCGGCTGCTGGAGCGCAACGCCTTCGTCGCGCTCGACGACGTGCAGTTCCGCCGCGCGGCCGACGCCACGCTCGAGGCCGACCTGCGGCTGTCGCTCTACCTGCGCCGCTGAACGCCATGGCCCTGTCGACCCGCCAGCGCTGGATGCTCTATAGCTTGGCCGCCCTGCTCACGGGCGCGGCCATGCTGGCCGTGCAGCCGCAGGAAGAGGCGGGCGCGCCGGCCGCCAGCCTGCCTGCAACGCGGCCAGCCCGCGCCGCGCCTGCGGAGCCCGGGCCCGCGGCCACGCTGGAGGTGCCGCAGCGCCCCTACGCCGGCGCCGGCCGCAGCCCCTTCGGCGAGCCGGCCCTGGCCGCTGCGGCTGCCGCACAGGCGGCCGCCGCAGCAGCTGCTGCGGCAACGCCGCCCGTGGTGGCCGCCGCCCCCTTGCCCACCGCCGCAGCAGCGCTGCCCTTCCGCTTCCTGGGCCGCTGGACCGAGGACGGCGTGAGCACCGTGTTCCTCGCGCACGGCCCGCGCCAGCTCGCGGCCGTGGCCGGCCGCCACCTCACACCCGACTACCTGGTCGAGCACATCGGCACGCGCGAACTGCGCCTGCTGCATGTGCCGACCGGCACCCGCCATGCGCTGGCCCTGGTGGCCAGCCCAGGCGCCAGCGCGCCAGCGGCCGGACCGGCGCCCGCCGCGGCCGACACCGAGGAGCAGAACTAGTGACATCGCCCCACAGCGCCAACCGCGCGCATGCCCCCCAGCCGCACTGGCGCTGGCCTGCCCTGGTGCTGCTGGCACTGCTGGCGGCCTGTGCCTCGCCGCGCGAGGCCTCCGTGCAGTCGGCCCAGCAGCTGATCGCCGCCGGCCAGGTGGAGGCCGGCCTGGCGCAGCTGGAACGCGCGGCGCGCACGCCGCCACTGGACCCGAACGCCTACAACGCCTACGTGCTGCAACGCGACTCGTTGGTGGGCGTCGTCGTGCGCGACGGCGACGCCGCCCGCGCGGCCGGCGCGCTGGACATCGCCGAGGACCGGTACCGCACCGCGCTGCGCATGGACCCGGCCTCGGTGGTGGCGCAGGGCGGCATCCAGGCCGTGCAGGCCGACCGCGCGCACCGCGTGTCCGTGGCCGAGGCCGAGCGCCTGCTGGCCGCGGGCGACCTGGACGGTGCCGACCGTATCGCGCGCAGCGTGCTCGCGCGCGACTCGCGCCAGCGCGGCGCCGAGGCGGTGGTGCGCGGCGTGACCGAGCGGCGCCGGCTGCTGGAACAGAAGGAACCGCAGCTGCGCCAGGCCATGGCGCGGCGCCTCACGCTGGAGCTGCGCGACGTGCCGCTGGCCACGATCTTCGAGATCCTGTCCAACCACGGCGGGCTCAACTTCGTGCTGGACAAGGACGTCAAGGGCGACCAGCGCACCACCATCTTCGTGCGCGACACCAGCCTGTACGACGTGCTGGGCGTGCTGCTGCAGACCAACCAGCTCGAGCGCAAGCTGCTCAACGACAACACGCTGATCGTCTACCCCAACACCCAGGCCAAGCAGCGCGAGTACCAGGAGCTCGTGATGCGCAGCTTCTACCTGGCCAATGCCGACGCCAAGCAGACCGCCGCGATGATCCGCGCGCTGGTCAAGACGCGCGACCTGTTCGTCGACGAGCGGCTGAACCTGGTGATCATGCGCGACACGCCCGAGGCCATCCGCCTGGCCGAGCAGCTGGTGGCCACGCAGGACCTGGGCGAGCCCGAGGTGATGCTGGAGCTGGAGGTGCTGGAGATCGCCTCCAGCGTGGCGCAGGAGATCGGCCTGCGCTTTCCCGAGCAGATCGTCGGCCGCATCCCGGGCAGCAACGGCACCACGTCGGACGGCCTGGTGCAGCTGGGCAGCGGCGGCCTGCGCGCGTTCACGGCCAACCCGCTGCTGATCCTGAACCTGCGCCAGAGCGACGGCGGGGCCAACCTGCTGGCCAACCCGCGCATCCGCGTGCGCAACCGCGAGAAGGCCAAGGTGCACATCGGCGAGAAGGTGCCCGTGATCACCACCACCTCCACCGCCAACGTGGGCGTGTCCTCGGCCGTGAGCTACCTGGAAACCGGCCTGAAGCTGGACGTGGAACCCAACGTCTACCTGGAGGACGAGGTCGCCATCAAGGTGCAGCTGGAGGTCTCCAACATCCTCTCGCAGCTCAACATCTCGGGCACCGTGGCCTACCGGCTGGGCACGCGCAACGCCACCACCACGCTGCGCCTGCGCGACGGCGAGACCCAGGTGCTGGCCGGCCTCATCAACAACGAGGACCGCCAGAGCATGGCCAAGCTGCCCGGTGCGGCCGAGCTGCCCGTGCTGGGCCGGCTGTTCCGCAACAACGACCAGACGGTGGCCAAGACCGAGATCGTGCTGCTGGTCACGCCGCGCGTGCTGCGCAACGTGCGCCGGCCGGAGACGGTGCAGAGCCAGTTCGCCTCGGGCACCGAGGCCGTGCCGGGCCGCGTGCCGCTGCGCTTTCGCGACGGCTCGGCCATGGCCCTGACACCGCCTGCCGCAGCCGCGGCCACCGCCACGCCGGCCGGCCAGGCCGCTGCTGCCGCGCCGGTGGCCGAAGCCCCGGCAGCGCTGGGCGTGCAGGTGCCGGCGCAGGTCGGCATCGGCGAGGAATTCAGCGTGCAGCTGTCGCTGCCCGATGGCAACCAGGCCATCAGCACGCGCGTGCAGCTGCGCTACGACCCGGCGCTGCTCGCGCCCGTGGGCGGCACGGCCGATGCCAGCGTGGAGCTGTCGTCCTCCGGCGTGGCCGGCGTGGCCGCGCCGCCCGCCACGGTGCGCATGCGCGTGCTGGCCAAGGCGCCCGGCCAGGCCGAGATCGGCTTCGACGTGGCCAGCGCCAACCTGCCGGTGCAGGCGCCGCCGCCCGTGCAGATCGGCATCGTGGTTCGATGAGCGCAGCGCCGGGCCGCCCCAAGCAAGCGCGCGCCCCCTCGGGGGGCAGCGAACCTCGCGCAGCAGGGAGCGTGGGGGCCACATTCCAGCGCGGCTTCACGCTGGTCGAGCTGGTGGTCACGGTGGCCATCGTCGGCGTGCTGGCGGCCATGGCCTTGCCGCTGGCCGAACTCGCGGTGCAGCGCAGCAAGGAGGCCGAGCTGCGCAGCGCGCTGCGCCAGATCCGCCAGGCCATCGACGACTACAAGCGCGCCACCGAGGCCGGCAGCGTGCCGCGCGCGAGCGATGCCACGGGCTACCCGCCCACGCTGGAGGCGCTGGTGGCCGGCGCCACCAACGCGCGCGACCCGCAGGGCCGGCCCGTGCGCTTCCTGCGCCGCGTGCCGCCCGACCCCTTCTTCACGGGCGAAGGCAGCGTGCCCGCGGCGCAGACCTGGGGCCTGCGCAGCTACGCCTCGCCGGCCGACCAGCCCCAGCCCGGCAAGGACGTGTACGACGTGCACTCGCTGTCCGAGCGCACGGGCCTGAACGGCCGCCCGTACCGGGAGTGGTGACATGACGCCACCCCGTTTGAATGGCTCACTTCGTGTAGCCATTCCATCCCCCTCCAGGGGCGCCGCCAGCGGCCGGGCAGAGCCCGTTCCGCGGCGTCTGCTGGCATGGCCTGCTCCGCGGCCGCTTGAACAGCGGCTTGCGGATCGGGTCCATGCGGAGAAGACGGCGCACCGTGCGCGTGCATATCGCCACGTTCTGCGCGGCTTCACGCTGGTCGAACTGCTGGTGGTCATGGCCATCCTGGCCACGCTGCTGTCGATCGCCGCGCCGCGCTATTTCGGCGCGGTCGAGCATGCGCGCGAGAACGCGCTGCGCCAGTCGCTCGCGGTGATGCGCGACAACATCGACAAGTTCTACGCCGACACCGGCCGCTACCCGGAAGACCTGGCCGAACTCGTGCGCCGGCGCTACCTGCGCGCACTGCCGACGGACCCCTACACCGACAGCACCGAGAGCTGGATCTTCGTGCCGCCGCCGGCCGCCGCCGACGGCCGCGCCGCGCCGGGCCGCGTGTACGACGTGCGCAGCGGCGCGCCGGGCAAGACGCGCGGCGGCACCGAGCTGTCCACGCTATGAGCGCAGCGCCGGGGCGGACAACAGGCCGCAGGTCGAAGGGTGCTCCCGTGAGCCGGTGCGGTGGCCAGCGCGGCTTCACCTACCTGGGCCTGCTGCTGGCAGTCGCGCTGCTGGGCGCGGGCCTGGCGGCCACCGGCAGCCTGTGGAGCGTGCACGCCCAGCGCGAGCGCGAAGCCGAGCTGCTGTTCGCGGGCGACCAGATCCGCATGGCGATCAAGCGCTACTACGAGGACGTGCCACTGGGCCAGCAGCACCGCTTTCCGCAGCGGCTGGACGATCTGCTGCTGGACAAGCGCTGGCCCACCACGCAGCGCCACCTGCGCCGCATCTACCTCGACCCGGTGACGGGTGGCGACTGGGTGCTGGTGCCGGCACCCAGCGGCGGCATCCTGGGCGTGCACAGCCGCTCGACGGCCGTGCCGCTCAAGCGCCAGGGCTTCGGCCGCTTCGACACGGCCTTCGAAGATGCCGCCACCCTGGCCGACTGGCGCTTCGTCTACCGCGTGGCCGAGGAAGACGGCGCCGAAGCCACGCAGCCGGCCGCGCCCGGCGCCTTGCCCACGGTGCCGCTGTCGGCGCTGCCGCAGTTCCGCGCCGGCAGCCCGTCGAGCGCGAGGTAGGTCGCGCCGTCGGCGGCTTCGGCCACGAAGGCGATGCGCTCGCCCACCGCGACGAAGCCGCGCGGGAAGGCACCGGGTGCACCGGCGCGCTCGTCGCGCAGCAGCTGCACGTCCTGCGGCTGTCCGCGCGTCTGCCAGACCTCCATGCCCAGGCGGCCGTCGTCGGCCGCGAACACGATGCGCTCGCCCAGCCGCGTGAACGCCCAGGCGTTGGAATGGCCAGGGCCGCTGTGGATGTCGGCCAGCAGCCGCGTGCCCGCGGCCGTACCGTCGCTGATCCAGGGCTCCACGCCGTGCACGCCGTCGTAGGCCGCGAACACCACCTGATCGCCCAGCGCGGTGAGGTGGCTGGGCAGCGCATTGGCGGGGCCGGGGCGGATGTCGGCCACCAGGGCCGTGCCGGCGGCGCTGCCGTCGCTGCGCCACAGCTCGATGCCGTGGCGGCCGTCGTCGGCAGCGAACCAGAGCCAGCGGCCGGCCTGCACCAGGTGGCGCGGCTGCGCGCTGTCGCGGCCAGGGCGGATGTCGGCGACCAGCTGGGTGCCGGCCGGCGTGCCGTCGCTGCGCCACAGTTCGCGGCCGTGGCGGCCGTCGTCGGCGGTGAAGAACAGCGTGTCGCCCACGCGCGTGAGCTGCTCGGGGTTGGCGTCGCCGTCGGCGCGGATGTCCAGCACGCGGCGGGTGCCGCTGGCCGTGCCGTCGCTGCGCCACAGCTCGGTGCCGCCCTCGGCGTCGTTGGCGCTGAACAGCAGGGCGCCGCCGAGCACCGTGAGCTGGCGCGGCAGGCCGCCCGGCGCGCCGGGGTGGATGTCGGCCACCAGGTGCGTGGTCTCGGCCGTGCCCTGGGTGCGCCACAGCTCGAAGCCGTGGCGCCCGTCGTCGGCCGAGAAGTACAGCGCGTCGCCGAAGGCCACGAAGCCGTTGGGCAGCGAGCCCTCGGGCCCCGCGCGCAGATCGGCCACGCGCGCCGTGCCCTCGGTGCTGCCGTCGCTGCGCCACAGCTCCAGCCCGTGCTGGCCGTCATCGGCCGCGAAGTAGGCGTGGCCGCGCCACAGCGTGAGCCCGCTCGGGTGCGAACCCAGCGGCCCGGGCCGGATGTCGCGCACCAGGCGGCGGCTGCCGTCGCGCGGGTCGACGGCCCACAGCTCGGCGCCATGGCCGCCGTCGCCGGCATCGGCCGCCAGCAGCAGCGTGCCGTCCGGCAGCGCGACCATGCCGCCAGGATGGCGCAGCGGCGCCGGGTCGGCCTGCGCCGCGCCGTGCAGCACGGCAAGGCCGGCCGCCAGCACCGCCAGGCGCGCCCACGGGCGGCGCCAGTACCGGCCTTGTCCAGCCATGCTCAACGGCAGAACGGCACCAGGCCCATGGCCGACTTGATGCCGGCCACGATGTGCTTCTGGAACTCGGCCGCGCCGCGGAACGTGGACGTGTCGGCCGCGAATGCGCCGCCGTCGTGGCCCAGCGTGGTCACCCAGGAGCGGCCGCCGTCGTAGTACTGGCACCACGACACGGGATGGAAGCTGCCGTGGCCCGGGTGCGTGCCGCGCTTGGTGGCCAGCGAGTTGGTGTCCACCGTCAGCAGGAACTTCACGTTGGTCGGGAACGGCATCAGCGTGTACCACTCGTCCTTGAAGCCGAAGTTGTCGGGCAGCATCTCGGTGGATGCGTCGTTCTTGTTGACCACCTGCACCGTGCCGTCCTGGTTGGCGCCGTGGTCGTAGAAGTTGGCGTTGCCCAGCAGGCCTTCGTAGTAAGGCCAGTTGTATTCGGTGCCGAAGGCGTTGTGGATGCCGACGAAGCCGCCGCCGCGGCGCATGTACTGGCGCAGCGCGTGGCGTGCGGCGTCCAGCTGCGTGCCGCCCGAGGCGGTCTTGCTGTGGTCCCACAGCGCGTCGCGCGTGGGGCTGGCGAAGATGATGGCCTTGTAGCCGTTCAGGCTGGTCATGCGGGCCACGTCCTCGGTCCAGTCGGCCGTGATGCCCTCGGCGGCCAGCAGGCGGATCAGGCCGTTCTGCACGGCATTGGCGGCCACCAGCGGCGGGTTCAGGCCGGCGGCCAGCGCCGGGCCCAGGTTCCCTCGGCGGCCAGCAGGCGGATCAGGCCGTTCTGCACGGCATTGGCGGCCACCAGCGGCGGGTTCAGGCCGGCGGCCAGCGCCGGGCCCAGGTTGGCGTGGCGCGGGCCGGCCGTGCGCGAGTAGATCAGCACCTTGTTGGGCGTGCTGGCGAACGCGCCCCAGTCGTTGTAGCAGCTCGGGTCGGTGCCGCGGCAGACCTTGTAGTAGGGGTCGAGGCTGCCCGGGGCGGGCGCGCCGGTCTGGGCCTGGGCGGTGCCGGCCAGGAACAGGGCGGCGGCGGCGCCGAGGGCGCGGGTCATACGGGACATGGTGTTTCCTTGGATCGAAAGATTGAAAGCCGGACGGGGCGCGCTCATTTGCAGAACGGCACCAGGCCCATGGCCGACTTGATGCCGGCCACGACGTGCTTCTGGAATTCGGCAGCGCCCGGGAAGGTCGAGGTGTCCTGCGCGAAGGCGCCGGCGTCGTGGCCCAGCGTGGTCACCCAGGAGCGGCCGCCGTCGTAGTACTGGCACCACGACACCGGGTGCATCTTTCCGTGGCCCGGGTGCGTGCTGCGCTTGGTGGCCAGCGAGTTGGTGTCCACCACCATCAGGAACTTCACGTTCGTCGGATACGGCATCAGCGTGTACCACTCGTCCTTGAAGCCCCAGCTGGCCGGCAGCATGGAGGTGGAGCTGTCGGTCTTGTTGACCACGCGCACGGTGCCGTTCTGGTTGGCGCCGTGGTCGTAGAAGTTGGCATTGCCCAAGAGGCCTTCGTAGTAAGGCCAGTTGTATTCCGTGCCGAAGGCGTTGTGGATGCCCACGAAGCCGCCACCGCGGCGCATGTACTGGCGCAGCGCATGGCGCGCGGCATCGAGCTGGGTGCCGCCGGCCGCGCTCTTGGCGTGGTCCCACAGCGCGTCACGCGTGGGGCTGGCGAAGATGATGGCCTTGTAGCCGTTCAGGCTGGTCATGCGGGCCACGTCCTCGGTCCAGTCGGCCGTGATGCCCTCGGCGGCCAGCAGGCGGATCAGGCCGTTCTGCACGGCATTGGCGGCCACCAGCGGCGGGTTCAGGCCGGCGGCCAGCGCCGGGCCCAGGTTGGCATGGCGCGGGCCGGCCGTGCGCGAGTAGATCAGCACCTTGTTGGGCGTGTTGGCGAACGCGCCCCAGTCGTTGTAGCAATTGGGGTTGGTGCCGCGGCAGGCGTTGTACTGCGTGTCGAGGCTGCCCGGCGCGGGCGCGCCCTGCTGGGCATAGGCCGCGGGCGCGAGGCCTGCGCCCGCCAGCGCCAAGGCGCAGGCGAGCATGCGGCTGCCGCCCTGGCCATCGATTCTTCGATGCATGGAGTTAATCCTTCAGAGAAATGAGAAAACGAAGCTGCGCCTGTCCAAATAGGCGAATCTTCAGAACCTGGCGTGGCGCTCAGGTGCTGTGCATCTTGGCTGGACGAATATGTCTCCCCCTTTCGTTATTCGCCTGATTTCAGAGAATCAAAGCATGTGGAATACTTTTCCAATCCTGTTGCAAAAAGCCACGAGCGTCAAGAGGGGAAGCATGGAAAGATCTTCCACCAAGCCTCGCTAGACTCGCATGCCACCAATTTTTTGTGTCTTGACAATGGGTTGGGACGAAGGGGGCTTGTAGATTCAACGACTTGGAGTGTTTATGCGTTTTTCCAGAATGAAAAAGCTGGCCGCCGCCGGATTGCTGGCAGCGGGTGCCGTCGTGGCACAGGCCGGCGTGGTGACCAGCACGCTCGCAGATTTCAGTAGCCCAGACAGCGTGTGGTCGTCCTGGCCACTGAGCCTGAATGTCGGCCAATTCAATTTCTCGACCGGCGGCAATATCATTTCGGCCACGTTGAGCGGTACCTTCGGCAATGGCTTTTCCAGCACGACGACCGAGGTGCTCATCTATGGCGACGGCGTGGAAGTGGCCTATTGCTCGCTGTGGGACGACTGCTCGAACAACAGCGAAGTCAGCCCGCCGACCGCCTGGAGCTACTCCTTCACGGGCGCCGAACTGGCGCTGCTGCAGGACGGCGCACTGGACCTGTCCGTCAGCAAGGAGTACCTGGGCTACGTGAACCTGGGCAGCCTGACGCTGACCCTGGTCAACGACGTGCCCGAGCCCGCCAGCGCCGCCCTGCTGCTGGCCGGCCTGGCCGGCCTGGGCTGGTCGCGCCGCGCCCGCCGCCCGAAGGCCTGAAACGCAAGGCCCGGCAGTGCCGGGCCCTCTCTTCACGACGGCCCCCGCGCCTGCAGGCACGGGGGCCGTTGCGCATTCAGGCGCGGCGCCGGCGCAGGCCCACCAGCGCCGCGAGGCCGGCGCCGATCAGGGCCAGGCTGCCCGGTTCGGGCACTTCGCTGGGGCCCTGGGCGCTGGCTTCGGCGCTGGCCGTGCCGGTCAGGTCGTAGTAGCCCAGCTGGCCGGCGGCCAGGGCCACCTCGACGACCCAGGTGCCACTGGCCACGGCCATGCCGCTCACGGCGTCGAACGAGAACAGCTCCTCGTCCAGGAAGTTGTCCGAGCTGCCGTCGTACGCGCCAGCCCGCAGCGACAGGAAGGCATGGCCGTAGTCGGCCAGCGGGTCGGACGCGTCGCCCTGCACCTCGATGCGCCAGCCGATGGTGAACGTGACGGTGCCGTCGTCGGTCAGGCTGAACACGCCGGCCTGGTTGCCGTAGGCGCGGCTGATGTGGGATGGCAGGTCGATGGGCAGCAGGTCGGTGCGGGTGGCCTGCGCGTTGCCCTGCAGCGTCTGCGTGCCGGTGGCGGCCGAAGCGCTGGCATACGCCGTCGACGCCGAGAGGGCCTGGCTGGACCAGTTGGTCCAGTCGTTGGCCACGCTGTCGTAGCCCAGCGTGCCGCCGGCGGAGGCGGCCTCGGTGTCCAGGCGCTGGTACTGCCCGTCGGTGGTCCAGGCCAGGGTGCCGCTGGAGACGCTGTAGCCGAAGCTGGTGGTGTCGAAACGGGCGATGGCCGCGTGGCTGGTGGCGGCGCCGAGCGTGAGGGCCAGGGCCAGGCCGAGCGAGGTGATGCGGTGGTTCAAGTCATGTCTCCGGTGGGATCAGGAAAGTGCGCCCCACCGCCATCCGGCGGCGGGGCTTCGGGGGCTGTCAATACACGACGACCTTGCCGGTCGAGCGCGGGTCGGTGCAGTCGTTGTAGAAGTACTCGCCGCGTTCGCTGAACGTGTACTGGAACGACTGGCCCGGTGCCAGCGGGCCAGCGTTGAACAGGCCTTCGAAGAACTGCGTGGCGCAATGCTGCTTGGCATTGGTGGCCGGGTTGTGGAAGGTCACCGTGGTGCCCACCGGCACGCGCAGGTGCTGCGGTGCCATCGCGTTCGTGCCGCCGGCTTCGGCCCCGCCGACCTGGCCGCCGCTCCACTGGCGCGCCAGCGTGACGGTGTTGTTCACGACGCTGCCCTCCACCGCGGCTGCCGAGATGGGCCGGCGGATGACGGGCTTGGTCGGCTCGGCCGCCTGCGGCACGGTGCCGCCGACCTTGAAGGCCCACAGGTGGTCGCCGCGCTGGGCCGAGTCACCGTAGGGGATGCCGGTGCCGCCGGCGTAGATCGCCATGTACTGCTCGCCGTTGACCTCGTAGGTGATGGGGCTGGCGCTGATCGCCGCGCCGGTCTGGAAGCGCCACAGCTCGCGGCCATTGAGCGCGTCCATGCCCAGCAGGTTGCCGTCGGGCTGGCCGATGAACAGCAGGTCGGAGGCCGTGGTCAGGATGCCGTTGCCGTGCGCGAGCGAGTACGGCATGTCCTTCTTCCAGCGGATCTTGTTGGTGGCCGGGTCGATGGCCACGATGCCGCCCGTCATCTCCGTGCCCAGCGGGCGCAGGCCGTTGCTGGCCTCGGTCAGCGAGTGGGCCGAGCTCACATAGCCGAAGCCGGTGTAGACCAGCTTGGTGCTGTGGCTGAAGGACACGTGGCTCCAGTCGCCGCCGCCGCCCTGGCCGGGGATGGACAGGACGGGTTCGTCCCAGTGCGCGGAATACAGGCAGCCGCGCTTGAAGTTGGGCACCGCGCGGGCCGGGCCACTGTCGGTCACGCACAGCGGCATCCAGGCGTCGCCGCGCGGATAGGGCTGGGTGGGCCAGGTGTTCTGGCGCGCATCCTGCGGCACGGGCTTCTCGTCGATGCCGATCAGCGGCGTGCCGTCGGTGCGGTCCAGGATGTACCACATGGCCGTCTTGCTGCCGTAGATCACGGCCTTGCGCGGCTGGCCCTTGACGGTCACGTCCGCCAGCACCGGCGCGTTGACGTTGTCCATGTCCCAGATGTCGTGGTGCACCGACTGGAAGTGCCACTTGTAGGCGCCGGTCTTGGCGTCGGTGGCGACGATGGAGTTGGCGAACAGGTTCTGGCCCGGGCGCTGCGAGCCGTCCTGCGAGGAGCCGCCGCGCGCGTTGCCGAAGGTCCAGTAGACGAGGTTGAGCTCGGGGTCCACGGCCGGGTGGATCCAGGGCGTGGCGCCGCTCTGCGGACCGCCGCCCCAGGTGTCGTAGCCGAACTCGCCGGGGCCGGGGATGCCGAAGAAATACCACTTGAGTGCGCCGTTGCTGGCATCCACCGCCAGCGCGGCACCGCGCGAGCCGTCGTTGGTGCCCAGGTAGAGCATGCCGTCGTGGTAGACCACGCCGACCTTGGCCACGTTGCCGTAGCCATTGATCTGCTTCTCCCAGACGACCTGGCCGGTGTCCTTGTTCAGCGCCACCACCGTGTTGCCGGTGGCGATGGTGTAGACCATGCCCTGGCCGATGGCCGGGCCGCGCCGCGTGATCGTGCCCTTGCCCGGATAGACCCATTTGGTCTGGCCGGTGACGCCATCGACCGCGTGCAGCTTGCCGAGCGCCGACTCGATGTAGAGCACGCCGTCCTTGACGATGGTCGTGCTCTGGTTGGTGCCGGTGGTGATGCCGCCTTCGATCTCGTTGAGCCAGATGGCGCCGAGCTGCTTGACGTTGGCCTTGTTGATCTGGCGCAGGGCCGAGTAATTCTGGTTGCCCAGGTTGCCGCCGACCTTCTCGACGTCGCGCGTGGTGGCCGTGCAGCAGCCGGGGGACTGGCTCGCGGGCTGCGCCAGCGCCGGCGGCGCGGCCGCCAGGACGCCCAGCGTCATGATCAGGGAAGGTAGAAGCGCAAGGCGCATGCAGGTCTCCGGTGGTTGTGAAAATGGCGGCCGGCACCGCACGCCGGCAGGCGTGCGGTGCCTGGGTCGGATCCGATGGAAGTCGGACCCAACTTGTCAGAAACTGTTTCCATATGGAATATGTTTCCATGTTAAGCGCCGACCCAGCTTTGGCACCTGGGGTAAACCTGTACGCAGTTCGGCCGAGCAGCGCGATGGCGGCGCAGCGCATGCGGTGTGGGCGCGTCCGGCTTCGGGTGACAATCCCGGCCATGAGCAGCCCCCTGGAACGTTCCCTGTCCGTCCTTGAATACCTGGCCGCGCGGCCGGAAGGCAAGGCCCTGTCGGCCGTCGCGCAGGACCTGGAACTGCCCCTGTCGGCCTGCCACCGGGTGCTGACCGAGCTGGTGCGCTGCGGCTACGTGCGCCAGATGCGCGACCACGGCGACTACGCGCTGACCACCAAGCTGGCCGCGCTGGGGCTGTCCTACCTGGGCGGCTCCGGCATCGTGGACATCGCCCAGCCCATCATCGACCGGCTGGCCGACGTGTCCGGCGAACTGGTGCGCCTGGCCATCGTCGACGGCGACCGGCTGACCTTCGTGGCCAAGGCCCAGGGTGCGCGCTTCGGGCTGCGCTACGACCCCGACATGGGCATCGACCTGCGCCTGTCGTGCAGCGCCGGCGGCCACGCCTGGCTCATGACGCTGAACGAGGAGCGCGCGCTGGAGCTCGTCGTGCGCCAGGGCTTCGGCGAGCCGGCCGCCTACGGCCCGCGCGCCCCGACCACCTGGAAGGCGCTGGAGCAGGTGCTGCAGGAAGACCGTGCGCGCGGCTTCTCGCTGATCGAGGAGGTCTACGCGCCCGGCATGAACGCCATGGCGGCACCGGTGCAGCGCCGCGGCGAGGACACCATCGGCGTGATCACCATCGCCGGCCCGGCGATCCGGCTGACGGGCCAGCGCATGCAGGAACTGGGCGCCGCGCTGGTGACCGCGGCCGGCGAGCTGGCCATGGCCAGCACGGCCTCGCCGATCTTCGTGCGGCAGGCCGCCGCACGCCAGGCTGCGGGCTGAGCGCCGCAGCGCTCTAACGCCCGCTAAGGCCGGCCGAGTTCGACGATGCCGTCGACGAACTCCTTGATCGACTGCTGGGCCTTGGCCTCGATGGCGGTGAACTCCACCGGGTAGCCGAATTGCCCATCGGGCTGCGGCACCACGCGCAGCACCTTGGCATAGATCTCGGTCAGCTCGCGGCCCATCATCGACAGCGACAGCGCAAAGCAGATGTCGTCGAAGGCCTGCAGCGCCACGGCACTGCGCACGAACATGCCGCCGTAGCTGAGGTCGGTGATGCAGCCCTCCAGCTGGCGCGTGCCCACGGCCTTGCCCTTGAGCCGGCGGAACACGAGCGGCATGTCCACCTCCACGCGCGGGCTGTTGCGGATCTCGCGCTTGGGCGCCACCAACCGGTGCGGCCGCTGCGTGGCCTGCAGCTCGTACATGCGCACGGTGTCGCGCTTGCCCTTGACGCTGACCTCGTTGACATCGCCGGTCTCGATGAACCCCTGCGCCTGCTGCCAGGTGGACTCCGACAGCAGGATCTGCCCGCGCAGGCTGTGCGCCTCGATGCGCGAGGCCAGGTTCACCTGGTCGCCGATCACCGTGTACTCGCTGTGCAGCCGCGAGCCCAGCTGCCCCGCCACCACCTCGCCGGTGTTGATGCCGATGCCCATGAACCACGGCGCCATGCCGTGGGCCCGGTTGTCGGCATTGATCTCGTCCATGGCGATCTGCATCTCGATGGCGCAGGCGATGGCCGAGACGATGTCGTCCTGCAGCGCATCGGGTGCGCCGAACAGCACCATGATCGCGTCGCCCATGAACTTGTCGATGGCGCCGCCCCAGCGCAGGATGATCTCCGTCATGCGCGCCAGGTAGCGGTTCAGCGCCTCCACCATGGCCAGCGCCGAATGCTGCTCCGCCAGCGCCGTGAAGCCGCGCAGGTCGGACAGCAGGATGGTCACGCGCCGCAGGTCGGCCGCGGCATCGGCATGCTCCACGCTGTCGATCACGTCCGCGATGCGCCCACGCGCATCGGGCTGCAGCAATGCACCTGTCTCGGCCAGTGCCAGCAGGCGCTCGGCCAGCTGCTGGCGGTGGATCTGTTTCATGCGGGATCGGTGTGGCGGTGTCGCCAAAGTGGCGACGGGCAAGTGTAGGCCCGCTAAGCTGGTCCGCTTCCCCTCCCACGAAGCGAGACATCCCCCATGCAGACCCAAGACCTGTTCTCCCTGGCCGGCCGCACGGCCCTCGTCACCGGCGGCTCGCGCGGCATCGGCCGCATGATCGCCGAGGGCTTCCTGGCGCAGGGCGCGCGCGTGTACATCTCGGCGCGCAAGGGCGAGGCCTGCACCCAGGCCGCGCACGAGATGGCCGCGCTGGGCCACTGCATCGCGCTGCCGGCCGACGTGTCCAGCGTGGCCGGCGCCCGGGCCCTGGCCGACGCCTTCGTCGCACTGGAGCCCAAGCTGGACATCCTGGTCAACAACGCCGGCGCGGCCTGGGGCGAGCCCTTCGACGACTTTCCCGAGGCCGGCTGGGACAAGGTGGTCGACCTGAACCTCAAGGCGCCGTTCTTCCTCACCCAGGCGCTGGCCGCGCCGCTGCGGCTGGCGGCCCAGGGCCGGTCGGCCAAGGTGATCAACATCGCCTCCATCGACGGGCAGGGCGTGAACCCGCTGGAGACCTACTCCTACGCCGCCAGCAAGGCCGGCCTGATCCACCTGACCAAACGCATGGCGCTGCGCCTGATCGAGGACAACATCGTGGTCAGCGCCATCGCGCCGGGCGCCTTCGCCTCGGACATGAACCGCGCCGCGCGCGACCAGGGCGACGAGGTGGCACAACGCATCCCGGCCCGGCGCATCGGCCAGCCCGAGGACATGGCCGCCGCCGCCATCTACCTGGCCTCGCGCGCGGGCGACTATGTGGTCGGCACGACACTGACCGTGGACGGCGGCGTTCTGCTCGTCCGATAAGCAGGTTTTGGGGCAGCTTGGCGCAGAATGTGCGCATGAGTGATCTGCTGCTGAATACCCCCGACCCGCGCGAGCCCCTGCAGGCTTCGTTCAGCGACGCCGCCAACCCGCTGGGCCTGGACGGCATCGAATTCATCGAGTACGCCACCTCCAAGCCCCAGGCCCTGGGCCAGGTGCTGGAGATGATGGGTTTCCGCCCCATCGCGCGGCACCGTTCGCGCGAGATCCTGCTGTACCGCCAGGGCGCGCTCAACATCGTGGTCAACGCCCACGCGGCCGATGCGCCCGGCGCCAGCCAGGAGGTGCCGACGATCTCGGCCATCGCCCTGCGCGCGCGCGACGCGCGGGCCGCCTACCGCTACGTGCTGGAGCGCGGCGCCTGGGCCGTGCCCACGCGCGCCGAGGTCATGGAGCTGAACATCCCGGCCATCCACGGCGCCGGCGGCAGCCGCATCTACTTCGTCGACCGCTACAAGGAGTTCTCGATCTACGGCGTGGACTTCGTGCCCATCCCCTCGGTCGACCAGCAGCCCGCCGCGACGGCCGGCATCCATTTCTTCGGCGTGGTGCAGTACATCGGCCCGGGCCGCAGCAACGACTGGATCGAGTTCTACCGCGAGCTGTTCGGCACCGAGCTGATCCCCGACGACCTGCGCTTCGGCATCATGCCCAAGGGCACCTTGCTGCGCACGCCGGCGCTGGATGCCACGCAGCGCTTCATGCTGCAGCTGGTCGAGCCCGAGCCGCACGTGCTGGACACCGGGGAGAAGCTGCAGCGCATCGGCCTGGGCGTGCCCGACGTGCTGGCCGCCGTGCAGGCGCTGCGCGCGCTGGGCGTGGAGTTTGTCGAGACGGCCGCCGCCCACACCGAGCGGCGCGGCGCCATCACCAAGACCTACCTGGGCTCGGTGGTGTTCGAGCTCGTGCACAGCGCACAGGAGTGATGGGCATGCGGCTGCACACCGAGGGCAACTTCGAAGGCTTCGGCATGGACACCATCACGCTGGCCGGGCCGCTGGAGGCCAAGCTGGCCGCCATGCGCGAGGCCGGTTTCACGCAGGTGATGCTCAAGGCCAACGACCTGGTGGGCCACCCGGGCGGCCTGTCGGCCGCCGTGCAGGCGGTCAAGGACAGCGGGCTGCGCGGCACGGGCTTCCAGGTGCTGCGCGATTTCGAGGGCCTGTCCGGGCACCTGCACCACTACAAGGTCGACATCGCCAAGAGCATGCTGGAGATGGCCGCCGCGCTGGGCTGCACCGTGCTGCTGGCCTGCTCGTCGACCTCGCGCCACGCCACGCAGGACCTGGACCTGATCGCGCGCGACCTGCGCAAGCTGGCCATGCTGGCCGTGCCGCTGGGCATCAAGATCGCCTACGAGGGGCTGTCATGGGGCCACACGGTCAACGAGTACACCACCGCCTGGGACGTGGTCTGCCGCGCCGACTGCCCCAACCTGGGCGTGTGCATGGACTCGTTCCACGTGCTGGCGGCCAAGACGCCGCTGTCGGAGATCGACTACCTGGACCCGAGCAAGATCTTCCTCGTGCAGCTGGCCGACTTCCTGTGGCAGGACACCCCGACCTTCGAGGAGCGCATGGCCACCGCGCGCACCATGCGCGTGTTCCCCGGCGAAGGCGTGCACAGCGAGCAGGTGGTCGAGCTGGTGCTGCGCCTGGACAAGCTGGGCTACCGCGGCGACTACAGCTTCGAGGTGTTCAACGACGACTTCCTGAACCTGCCGCTGCCCACGGTGGCCGAGCGGGCCCGCAGATCGGCGCTGTGGCTGGCCGAGGATGTCCTCAAGCGCTCGGTGCCGCTGCCGGGGCAGATGCGGCTGAAGGCGATGGCGGGCCAGTGACCGCCGTGCATGCAGGGCAGCGCGATGCGCCCGCCATGGCCGTGGTACCCGGCGCTGGCGCGCGGGACATGACACCTTAGGCCGCACGGACCATGCGCTGCGAAGTCGTCAAGGTCAGCAGAAGTGCCCAGCACACGTTCTCGAAAGCGGTGGTCGAGCGCATCGAGCTGGTGCAGGGCCACGGCGTCCGAGACGATGCGCACTGCGGAACCACCGTCAAGCACCGGTCAAGGGTCGCGAAGGACCCGACCAAGCCCAACCTGCGGCAGGTGCATCTTCTGTCCGAAGAGTTGCTCGCCGAGTTCTCGGGAGATGGCCCACAGGTGCTGCCGGGCCAGTTGGGCGAGAACATCACCACACGCGGAATCGACCTGCTGGCGCTGAGCCCGGGCACGCAGCTGCGGCTCGGCGCGCACGCCGTCATCGAGATCACCGGCCTGCGCAACCCTTGCGCGCAGATCGAGCGGTTCCGGTCCGGTCTGCTGGCTGCCGTGCGCCCCCGTGCTGCCGATGGTTCGGTCGTCCGCAAGGCCGGTGTCATGGCGATCGTCGTCGCAGGCGGGGTGGTGCACCCGGGCGACGCGATCGCCGTCCTGTCCACGCCCGCGAAGCGCAAGCCGCTGGTGCCGGTCTGAACCGCGGGGCGCGCGCGACCGCGCTGGCCGGCAAGACGCGCCCTCAGCGCAGCAAGGCCCCGTGCCCCGTGTGCGTCAGCACCTCCCCCTGGTGCCAGCGCTGCGCCCAGTGCAGGAAGTCGGCGGAGGGCATCGGCTTGCTCATGAAGTAGCCCTGGCCTTCGTCGCAGTTCAGCGCGCGCAGCTGGTGCCAGATCAGCGCGTTCTCCACGCCCTCCGCGACCACGGTCAGGCCCAGGTTGTGGGCCAGGTCGACGGTGGAGCGCACGATCTTGGCGTCGTCCTCGTCCTTCTCCATGTTCATGACGAAGGACTTGTCGATCTTGAGTTCGTCCACGGGCAGGCGCTTCAAGTACGCCAGCGACGAATAGCCGGTGCCGAAGTCGTCGATGGACAGCTTGAAGCCGCGGTCGGACAGGCGCTGCAGCACGGCCTGCGCGCGCTGCGGGTCGTCCATGATGGCGCTCTCGGTGATCTCCAGGCAAAAGCCGGTGGCGGGCATGCCGTGGCGTTCGAGGATGGCGTCCAGCCGCGCCGGGAATTCCAGGTCCAGCAGGTCGCGCGTGGAGAGGTTCACGGAGATGCGCAGCGTGCCCGCCCCGATCTGCGCCAGCAGCTCGGCCGCGGCGTTGAACACCCACAGCGTGAGCTGGCTCACGAAGCCGGTCTGCTCGGCGAACGGGATGAAATCCAGCGGCGGCACCAGGCCGCGCTCGGGGTGCATCCAGCGCACCAGCGCCTCGGCGGCCACCACGGTGGAGTCCTCCAGGCGCAGCTTGGGCTGCATGAACAGGCGCAGTTCGTCGCGCTCGACGGCGCGGCGCAATTCGGTGAGCAGCGACAGGGTCTGCACGCTGCCGACGTCGAGCGCGGCATCGTAGAGCTGCACCACGGTGGTCTTGGACTTGGCCGCGTACATGGCGACCTCGGCGCGCGAGAGCAGCGTGTCGGTGTCGACGGCATGCACAGGCCAGCAGGCGATGCCCAGGCCGGCAGAGATGTCCACGGTCTGCTCGCCCAGCGCCAGCGGCTGCTCGAAGCCCTTGGCGATGCGCCGGGCCACCTGCTGAGCGCTGGTGGCGTCGCTGTCGGCCAGCAGCACGGCGAACTCGTCGCCGCCCAGCCGCGCCACCATGTCGCCGTTGCGCAGGCCCTGCTGGGTCAGGCGCTTGGCCACGGCCCTCAGCAGCTGGTCGCCGAAGGCGTAGCCCATCACGTCGTTGACGTGCTTGAAGCGGTCCAGGTCCAGCATCAGCACCGACAGGCTGCGCGGTGGGTCTTCGCCGCTGCGGCGCGCGATTTCCTGCTCCACGGCCTCGCGGAAGCGCGCGCGGTTGGGCAGGCCGGTCTGGCGGTCCCAGTAGGCCAGGCGGCGGATCTCGGCCTGCTGGGCGGCGATGTCCACGCGCATGGTGTCGAACGCGCGCGCCAGGCCGCCGATCTCGTCGCGCCGGTCGGTGTGCTGCAGCGGCTGGTCGTAGCGGCCACGGCCGAGTTCGCCGGCGGCCGAGACCAGCGCGCGCAGCGGCGTGGTCACGCGCCGCGCCGTCACCACGCTGCCGGCGCCGAACAGCAGCACGCCGAGCGCCGTGATCCAGGCCAGCGCCACCTGGGCCTGGTGGAACGGCGCCACGACCTGGTTCACGGAGCGCAGCAGCACGGTGTAGACGGCGGTGTCGGCGCTGGTGTCCAGTTCGACCGTGCGCGCCAGCAGCATGTCGTCGTCCACGGGCAGTTCGGCGGGCTGGCCGCCGGCCTGCTTCAGGGCCTGCAGCGCCGCCGGCGACAGCGTGGTGGCCAGCACGCGCGATGGCTGGCCCGGCGTGCGGCCGAACAGCGCCAGCTGCACGTCCGACAGCGCGCGCATGTCTTCCAACAGCTTCTGGTTCAGCGGAAAGCCCATCAGCACCCAGCCCACGACGACCGGTGCGCGCATGGGCACCAGCACGAACTGGAAGGCATCGCCGCCCACCAGCGCGATGCGGTAGGCGCTCGGATCGTCGGCCAGTGCGCGCAGCGAGCCGTCCAGCACCGAGTGCAGCGCGGCGGCGTCCTGGCCTTCCGCGACGGCGCGCAGCTGCAGCCGCGTGTCCAGCAGCGCCGTGGCCGTGGCACCGATGCGCGCACCGTGGTTCTCCAGCGCCGAGGCGATGGTGTCCAGGTCGCCGCTGCCGACGGCGTCGCGAAAACCGTAGTCGGCCGCCAGCAGCGAGGCGCCCTGGTTCAGCTTCTGCGCGTTCTGCTCCAGCAGGCGCAGCCACACGCGCTCGCCCACGCGCAGTTCCTGCGCGACCTGGCGGCGCGCGCTCTGCTCGATGGCGATGCGCACCACGCTGAACACCGCCGCCTGCACCACCAGCAGCAGCACCAGCGAGAGCAGCACGATGCGGGACGAGAGCCCGCCCGGCAACGACCACCCACGCCAGGCGCGCGCCTTCATGGCGTCACGCCGGCGAGCTTGAACACGGTGGCCTGGTCGGCCGCACCCACGGTCAGAGCCTGGTCGGCCGCCGGCGCGCCGACGGCCAGGCCCGGGTGCCACACGCGCAGGCGGTAGCTGCCGGCCGGCACGTTGGCCAGCGCCACCTGGCCGCTGGCGGCGCTGCGGCCGAAGTACGGCGTCTCGACGACGACGACCCAGGCCGCCATCTGGTCGTGGATGTTGCAACCCAGCACGGCGATGCCGGGCTTGTCGAACACCACCGGGTTGGCCGGCGTGCCGATGTAGAGCTTGAGCTCGAAGGTCTTGACGGGCGAGAACGAGTAGACGTGGTGGCGCACCGTGTCCTGGTTCGGGAAGGTCACCGCGCTGCCCACCGTCACCACCGTCACCTCGGGCTCGAAGCGCTTGGCGCGTTGCGCGATCTCGGCGCCGGCCACGGGCTTGGCCTGGGCGCGCGCCTCGCGCGATTCAAGGAACACCACGGCATCGGCGAGCGGCTTGCCCGCGCTGTCCTGCACGGTGACCTGCACGGTGCCTGCGGCGGCGGCGCCGGCCACCAGTCCCGCACCGACGCCAAGGGCCAGGGCCTGCAGCCAGCCGGCCCGCGAACGCGTCGTGCGCATGACCAAACCGTCCGCCGCGCGCAAACTCAAGGTTCGATGGCCATGCCCAGCAGCGGGCCGCCATCGGCCACGGTGCCGACGAAGCGCGCGCGGCCCGTGTCCAGGTCGATCTGGTAGAGCTTGGTCTTCGCGTCGCTGGCGGTGCGCACGGCCGCGAACGCGGCGTTCGACACGTCGGCGATGTCCAGCGTGGCGTCGGCCAGTTCACCCAGGCCCAGCGGCCCCACGGTACGCAGCTGGCCGGTGTTGGGCGAGACCACGGGCGTCGCGCCCTCCTTGGAGCCCTGCATCACCAGCACGCCCAGGCGCCGGTCGATGGCGTAGTTGGTGGTGATCTTCTCGTCCTGCTTGTTGTAGGTGTAGCCGGCGGCCACGATGGCGGGCTGCTTGCCGGCGTTCACGTCGCCGGGCACGTAGGCCAGCGCACCGTCGGGCTGCACGCCGTCCAGGTTCGGATTGCCATCGACGACGGCGCCCGTCTCCGGGTGCAGGCGCAGGTTCTGGCCGCCCTCGCCCACCACGCGGATGCGGTCGGCCGCGGGGTTGAAATCGAAGCCGAACAACGGTCCGGCCAGCGGCAGGATGGCCGGCGCCGAACCGACCTGCGTCAGCGCGCCGGTGCCGGTGTTCAGCGTGTAGAGCCGGCCCTGGCGCGACAGCGCGAACAGCACGCCGCGCGACACGCGGTAGTCGATGCCGATGAGCGCATCGCCCGCGGCAACGCCGGTGACCGGCTTGCGCGTCAGCACGCGCTGCGGCTGGCCGGCGTTGAAGCTGATGAGTTCGTTGCCCGCCGTGACGGCGAACACGTTTTCCTTGCGCAGTTGGCCGACAGGCTCCTGCACGCTGGCGCAGCCCAGCAAGGCGGTGGCCGCCACGGCGGCAAGGGTCAGGCGAAGGCGGGGGATGGAAAAGGTCATGGCGCGCTCCACAGTGGATTTGTCTCGATCCTGATCAGTTTATTCTCAGGATATAGACAAAACAGCGCAACAATTTGGCGGCGGCCATGGCAGCCGCCTGCCTGTTACATCCAGCGTTGCGTGCGCGCCGCAGGCAGCGGTTCAGCCCTGGCGGGCCTTGGCGTGCGTGACGGCCGTGCGCAAGCCGAGCAGGTAGCTGTCCACGCCGAAGCCGGCGATCTGGCCCTGCGCGATCTCGGCCAGCACCGAGTGGTGGCGGAAGGCCTCGCGCGCATGCACGTTGGACATGTGCACCTCGACGATCGGGCACTTGAGGATGGCCAGCGCGTCACGGATGCCGTAGCTGTAGTGGGTCCAGGCGCCGGCGTTGATGACGATGGCATCCACGCCCTCGGTGTGGGCGGCGTGGATGCGCTCGACCATCGCACCTTCGAAGTTGCTCTGGAAGCACTCGACCTCGGCGCCGAGCTCCTGGCCCAGCGCGACGAGTTGCGCGTCGATCTCGGCCAGCGTGGTCGTGCCGTAGGTCTTGGGGTCGCGCTTGCCGAACATGTTCAGGTTGATGCCGTGCAGCGTGAGGATCTTCATGGGTTTTCCTTGCGGGGATGGGGTACGGGGACCTGGGTCCCCGGGCGGCGCCGCGCTTACTTGCGCACCTTGGCCAGTTCGGCCTGCAGCTCGGCCACGACGTCCTGGCCCACGGTCACGGCGTGCTTGGCCGTCACGGGGCGCATCCTGTCGCGCAGCTTGGTCAGTTCGGCGGGCGGCAGCTCGGTCACCTGCATGCCGTTCTTCTTCATGTTGTCCAGCGCGATGGCCACCTGTTCGCGCGCCTGCTGGCGCTGGTACTTGGTGGCCTCGACGGCGGCGTCGGCGACGATCTTCTGCTGCGCGGGCTGCAGGCTGTCCCAGAACTTCTTGCTGATCAGCACCGACTGCGGGTTGTACTGGTGGTGGCTCAGCACCACGTGCTTCTGCACCTCGTAGAACTTGTTGGCGTTGATCACCGTGACCGGGTTCTCCTGGCCGTCGATGGCCTTTTGCTCCAGCGCGGCATAGACCTCGGGGAAGGGCAGCGGCGTGGGGTTGGCGTCCAGCGCCTTGACCCAGTCGACGTTGATCGGGTTCGGGATCACGCGCAGCTTGAGGCCGGCCAGGTCCTCGACCTTGGTGATGGGCCGCTTGCTGTTGGTGATGTCGCGGAAACCCAGCTCGAAGTACGACAGGCCGATCAGGCCCTTGTCCTTGAGCTTGTCGTGCAGCTTCTTGCCGAAGGGGCCGTCGACGATGGCCTCGGCCTCGGCATTGCTGCCGAACATGAACGGGAAGTCGTAGACCGCGAATTCCTTGACCTGGCTTGCAAGGATGCCCGAGTTCATCGTCGCCATCTCCAGCGTGCCGCCCTGGATGGCCGAGACGTTGGCCTGGTCGCTGCCCAGCGTGCCGCCCGGGAACAGGTTGACCTTGAGCTTGCCGCCGGACTTGGCGGCCACGATCTCGGCGAACTTCTCCATGCCCATCACGAGCGGGTGGCCCTTGGGGTTCTGCGTGGCGAACTTGATGGTGCGGGTGTCCTGGGCCTGCGCGGCACCGAACGCGGCGATGGCGGCAGCAGCCACCAGGGTCTTGAGCATGAGTCGTTTCATGGGTGTCTCCGAAGGGTTGGACAAGGGGAGGAAGATCAGCCGTACAGCAGCTTGGCCGGCCACATCACGAGCTGCGGGAAGAAGACCATCAGGAACATCACGGCGAACTGCACCAGCATGAAGGGCCAGACGCCGCGCGTGACGTCGTCCATGCGCATGCGGCCCACGCCGGCCACCACGTTGAGCACCGTGCCCACCGGCGGCGTGACCAGGCCGATGGAGTTGTTGATGATGAACAGCACGCCGAAGTAGACCGGATCGATGCCGGCGGCCTTGACGATGGGCATCAGCACGGGCGTGAGGATCAGGATGGTGGGCGTCATGTCCATGGCCGTGCCGACCACGATCACCAGCACCATGATGGCCAGCATCAGCAGCGTGGGGCTGTCCAGCAGCGGCTGCAGCAGCGAGACGATCTGGTCGGGCAGCTGGGCCACGGTGATGAGCCAGGCCGAGACCATGGCGGCGGCCACCAGGAACATGACCACGGCGGTCGTCTTGGCCGCGTTGAGGAACACGCCGTACAGCTGGCTCAGGTTCAGTTCGCGGTAGATCACGGCGGCCACGAACAGCGCGTAGACGGCCGCCACCACGGCCGCCTCGGTCGGCGTGAACACGCCCATGCGCAGGCCCACGAGGATGATCAACGGCAGCAGCAGCGCCCAGCCCGCGCTGCGGAACGCGGCGAACACCTCGGCGGCGCTCTTGCGCGGCGGCGGCTCCAGTTGCTCCTTGCGCGTGGTCCACCACCAGGTGGCCCACAGGCCGGCGGCCAAGAGGATGCCCGGGAAGATGCCGGCCAGGAACAGCTTGGAGATCGAGACGTTGGCGGCCACGCCGAAGATCACGAAGCCGATGGACGGCGGGATGATGGGGCCGATCACGCCGCAGGCCGCGATCAGCCCGCCCGAGCGTGCCTTGTCGTGCCCGGCCTTGACCATCATGGGCAGCAGCAGCGCGGTGAGCGCGGCCGCATCGGCCACGGCCGAGCCCGACAGCGCCGACAGCAGGCAGGCCGCGACGATGGTCACGTAGCCCAGGCCGCCGCGCACGTGGCCCACGAGCGCCATCGCGAAGTTCACGATGCGCTTGGACAGGCCGCCCGTGTTCATGATCTCGCCGGCCAGCATGAAGAAGGGCACGGCCAAGAGCGGGAAGCTGTTGGCGCCCTCGATCACGTTCTGCGCCAGGATCTGCGCGTCGAACATCGACAGGTGCCACATCAGCGCGGCGCCGCAGGCCAGCAGCGCGAACGAGATCGGCATGCCGATGGCCAGCGCGGCCAGCAGCGAGCCCAGGAAGATGGCGATGGTCACTTGGCTTGCTCCTGGGGGATGTAGTCGTTGGGATTGCCCTCCTCCGACTCGCGGATGCCGACCAGTTCCTCGTCGGACAGCTGGCCGGCGAACAGGCGGAACAGGTTCAGCAGCAGCACCGGCGCGGCCAGCACGGCGAACACCATGCCGCTGGCGTAGAAGTAGCCCATGGAGGTTTCCATCACGGCGCTGGTGGAATCCCAGTTGATCTTCACCTGCTGCAGCGCGCCGTCGAACATCAGCCAGCACATGTAGAGCATGAGCAGCAGGCTGGCGGCCAGGCACAGCTTCTGGCCGCCGCGCGGCAGGCGCGAGACCAGCGCGTCCGTGCCCAGGTGGGCGCGCTCGTGCAGTGCCACCACGGCACCCATGAAGGTCATCCACACGAACAGCCAGCGCGAGAGTTCCTCGGACAGCGTGAGCCCCGAGTTGAACGCATAGCGCATGACCACGTTGCCGAACACCATGACCACCATGAGGGCCAGGCTGGCGACCATCAGCCAGCCCAGCAGCCGGCAGTAGCCTTGGATGATTTTCTGGATCACGCTCGTGTCTCCTTGCGAACCCAGTAATGTACGAACTGGTTAGTTTTCTTTTCTAGGGGCTTACCCTGGCCTGCACGAAACGCAGCACCGTCTGCACGATGGACTCGCGCCGCGCGGCGACCACCGCCGGATCGGTGTAGTCGCGCTTGAAGATCAGGCCGAAGGTGTGGCGGTTGGCCACGTTGAAGAAGCACAGCGCCGAGATGGTGGCGTGCAGGTCGATCGCGTCCACGCCGGCGCGGAACACGCCGCTGTCCCGGCCGCGCGCGTAGAGCCCCTCGATGGCCGAGATCGCGGGCACGTTGAGCTGCTCGATGCTCTGGCTCTGCGCCATGTAGTGGCCGCGCTGCATGTTCTCGGCCATCACCACGCGGATGTAGGGTTCGCTGGACAGGTGGTGGTCGAAGGTGAATTCCACGAGCCGTCGCAGCGCGGCCTCGGGCGGCAGGTCGTCCAGGTGCAGGTCGGCCTCGGTCTCGCGCATGGCGCGGTAGCTGGCCTCCAGCACGGCCAGGTACAGGCCTTCCTTGCTGCCGAAGTAGTAGTAGATCATCCGCTTGGAGGTCTGCGTGGCGGCGGCGATCTCGTCGATGCGCGCGCCGTCCAGGCCCTTCTCGGCGAACTCCGTGAGCGCCACGTCCAGGATGTTGGCCATGGTCCGTGCGGGATCGTTGGTCCGGCTTGTCTCCTTTTCCTTGGCCGCGGGCTTGGCAGCAGCCACGCGGCGCCGGGAATGTACCGTCTGGTTCATTCCTGCAGTATAGGAAGCCGCCCCTTCAATCGTCGAGCAGGCGCACGCGCACACTCTTGCCCTTGATGCGGCCGCGGTCGAGCCGGTTCGCGGCATCCTGCGCGATGCCGCGCGCCACCGCGACATAGGTGGAGAACTCGTTCACGTCGATCTTGCCGATCTGCTCGCGCGTGAAACCGGCCTCGCCGGTCAACGCGCCCAGCACGTCGCCAGCGCGGATCTTTTCCTTGCGCCCGCCCTGGATCTGCAGCGTGGCCATGGGCGGGGGCGGCGGCATGCCCTCATCGCGCAGGGACGCCAGCGGCTCGAAGCGCGTGGGCTGGCCCTGCAGCTGCTCGATGCGGCCCACGCGGCCCATCTCGTCCATGCTGGCCAGGTTCAAGGCCAGGCCCTTCTCGCCGGCGCGGCCGGTGCGGCCGATGCGGTGCACGTGCACCTCGGGGTCGGGCGTCACCTCCACGTTGATGACGGCGCCCAGCCGCGCGATGTCCAGCCCGCGCGCGGCCACGTCGGTGGCCACCAGCACGCTGGCGCTGCGGTTGGCGAAGCGCACCAGCACCTGGTCGCGCTCGACCTGCTCGAGCTCGCCATACAGCGCCAGCGCCGCGAAGCCATGGCCGCGCAGCACCGCCAGCAGGTCGCGGCACTGCTGCTTGGTGTTGCAAAAGGCCAGCGCGTTGTCGGGCCGGTGGTGGCGCAGCAGGCGCACCACGGCATCGAGCCGCGCGCCCTCCTCCACCTCGTACCAGTGCTGCGCGATGTGGCTCACATCCTGCTTCTTCTCGACCGTGATGCGCTGTGGCTCGCGCAGGAACTGGCGCGCCAGGCTGGCGATGCCGTCGGGGTAGGTGGCCGAGAAGAGCAGCGTCTGGCGGTCGGCCGGACAACGCCGCGCCACGGCGGCGATGTCGTCCATGAAGCCCATGTCCAGCATGCGGTCGGCCTCGTCGAGCACCAGCGTGCGCAGCCCGTCCAGCACCAGGTGGCCGCGTTCCAGGTGGTCGAGCACGCGGCCGGGCGTGCCGACCACGATGTGGGCGCCGTGCTCCAGGCTGGCGGTCTGGTTGCGCAGCGGCACGCCGCCGCACAGCACCACGGTCTTGATGTTGTCCTGCGCGCGTGCCAGCCGTCGCAGCTCCTGCGCCACCTGGTCGGCCAGCTCGCGCGTGGGGCACAGCACCAGGGCCTGCACGCCGAAGAAGCGCGGGTTCAGGCCCGCCAGCAAGGCCAGGCCGAAGGCAGCGGTCTTGCCGCTGCCGGTCTCGGCCTGGGCGATCAGGTCGCGGCCGGCCAGTGCCAGCGGCAGGCTGGCGGCCTGGATCGGCGTCATCTGCGTGAAGCCGAGGCTGGCCAGGTTCTCCAGCGTGGCCGGGGCCAGCGGGAGCCGTGCGAACGCGAGGTCCGCGGTATTGGATTCAGACATCGGCCGATTGTCCGCGCTGGTCAAGCCAAGAAATGCGCAGATTGCGGCGCAAAATCGCGAACTGGCACCGATTCCCGCTGTTGCACCGGCGTTTGGCTGGCTTGAACGCCCACCAGAATGCCCCCGAAAAGGACACCGTATGGATCTGCAGTACCAGTTGAAAGCCGGCAGCTACTACCTGTACGACCTGGCCACGCCGCCCAGCCTGGCCACGGGCGAACACCGGCTGAAGCTCAAGACCGACACCGTGGCCATCGCGTTCGATGCCAGCACCGGGCACCTGCACGAGCACGGCAACCCCGCCCGCATCCACTCCTGGGCCAATGGCGCGCGGCGCCGCCTGCGCGCAGCGGGCGCGCAGGACAGCGCCAACGACATCGTGGTCGTCTCCGGCCCGCTGCCCGTGGACGAGATCAACAAGTGCCTGTCGGTCGCGGGCTATTGCCGGCGCATGTTCTCGCGCCTGGCCAGCCTGCCGCACGGCAAGTTCAGCAGCGCCCGCGCCCGGGCCTGAGGCGGCCCCGCGGGGCCGCCTCAGGCCGGGCCCGTAAAATCCGGGCCACCATGCGTTCCCGGGCCCTTGCCATCTTCCTTGCCCTGGTCATGGCATGGATGGGACTGTCGGCCCAGGAGCAGGCCGCCGAAGTCTGCTCCGATGCCCTCACCGAACAGTTCCAGGCCGGCCCGCTGGACGCCTCCGGCGGCTCCCTCGACGACCACCACCTCGACAACCTGCCGTTCCAGCTGCTGGCCGACCTGCTCGGCCTGCTGGGGCCGGGCGAGTCCCATGCGGCCGCGGGCATTGGCGTGCGGCCGGACGCGCCACGCCCCAGCGGCTGGCTGGCGCCCCACCTGGCACGCCTGCAGCGCCCGCCGATCGCACGCGGATAGGGCGCGCGGCCAGCCCCCGCACCGCGGCGCCACCTGCACTGAACACACCGGCCAACCTGGCCAAGCCCGCTGCCTGCGCGGCGGCGCCAACCTCTTTTCTTACCCTTTGGGTGCCCTGTGGAAATATTTGTTTTACTGGCCTTGGTCCTGCTCAACGGCCTGTTCGCGATGTCGGAAATCGCGCTCGTCACGGCGCGCCGCGCGCGCCTGCAGAAGCTGGTCGATGAAGGCGACCTGGCGGCCGGCGCTGCCATCAAGCTCGGCGAAGACCCGACGCGCTTCCTGTCGACCATCCAGATCGGCATCACCTCCATCGGCGTGCTGAACGGCATCGTCGGCGAGGCCGCGCTGGCCGCACCGCTGGCCGACTGGCTGAACGAGGTCGGCGTGCCGGCCGCGTCCAGCGGCTACGCCGCCACCGCGCTGGTGGTGGTGCTGATCACCTACGTCTCCATCGTCGCCGGCGAACTGGTGCCCAAGCGCCTGGGCCAGACGCATCCGGAAACCCTGGCCCGCCTGGTGGCGCGGCCGATCGACTGGCTGGCCACCGCCACCAAGCCCTTCGTCAAGCTGCTGACGATTTCCACGCACTTCCTGCTGCGCGTGCTGGGCGTGAAGGACGGCAACCCCAACCCCATCACGGCCGAAGAGATCCACGCCATGCTGGCCGAGGGCACGACCGCCGGCGTGATCGAGTCGCATGAGCACGACATGGTGCGCAACGTGTTCCGCCTGGACGACCGCCAGATCGTCTCGCTGATGGTGCCGCGCAGCGACGTGGTGACGCTGGATGCCGACCTGCCCTTCGAGGAAAACCTGCGGCGCATCGAGGAGAGCGACCACGCGCGCTTCCCCGTGGTGCGCGGCGGGCTCGACAACGTGCTGGGCATCCTGAACGCGCGGCAATGGCTGTCGCGTGCGCTGCGCGAGGACCAGCGCGACCTGTCGACCCAGACCCTGACGCAGCCGCTGTACGTGCCCGAGACGCTGACCGGCATGGAGCTGCTGGACAACTTCCGCTCCAGCGACATGCAGATGGCCTTCGTGATCGACGAATACGGCGAGGTGCAGGGCATCGTCACGCTGCAGGACCTGATCGAGGCCATCACCGGCGAATTCCAGCCGCGCGACCCGCAGACCTCCTGGGCCGTGCAGCGCGAGGACGGCAGCTGGCTGCTGGACGGCCACATCCCCGTGCCCGAGCTGAAGGACCGGCTGAAGCTGGACAGCGTGCCGGAGGAGGAACGCGGCCGCTACCACACGCTGGCCGGCATGCTGATGCTGCTGTCGGGCCGGCTGCCCAACGTGGCCGACACGGCCGAATGGGAAGGCTGGAAGCTGGAGATCGTCGACATGGACGGCCGCACCATCGACAAGGTGCTGGCCCAGCGCCTGCCCGAGCTGGTCGAGCCGGACGGCAACGAGGAGACCCACGCTTGAGGCCAGGCCTGGCGGTGCTGGCCACCGCATGGATGCTGGCCGGCTGCGACGCCTACACGACGGAAGACGCCACCCTGCTCGACGAATCGGCGATGAGCGTGCCGCAGCTGCTGCAGACGCTCGACCAGGTCGGCGCCCGGTCGCACCTGCGTGCACGCTACCGCCATGCGCTGCAGCCGGCGTGCGTGCTGGAGGTGCGGGCCGATGACGACGAGCCCCAGCGCGTGCCGCTGGACGGCGCCGAGATCACCACGCGGCTGACCGACGAGGACGCCCCCGACCACGAGGTGCTGGTCTATGCGCGCGGCCAGGTGCGTGGCGAGGACGCGCCCGCCGTCATCCAGCAGGGCGGCCGCTGGGTCGACTGGGTGCAGACGCGCTCGCTGCTGCAGCAGCTGCAGCGCCGCTGCGCCGAGGCCGACGCTGCGCTCAGAAGTCCATCAGGCTCAGACCCACGCTGAACACGGTCTTGCGCACGTTGTAGTCGATCAGGCTGTCGCCGTAGCCATGGAAGATCTGGGTGTGCAGGCGCAGGCCGCTGCGCAGCCAGCCGCCCTCGCCCTGCGGGCCCAGCGCATGGAACCACTCGAAGCGCGCCGAGCCCTTGCCGTTGGACTTGAGCGCGTGGCGCACCGTCAGCGACAGGTTGTCGCGGCTCGACAGCGTCCAGCCGCCCGTCAGCTCGGCCCGGCCGATGTAGTCGGTGATGTCCGGGTTGTCGTCGCTCTCCACCTTCTCGTGGAAACGGTGCCAGATGCGGCCCGTCAGCCGGAAGCGCTCGTCCTTGCTTTCCAGGCCGGCCATCAGGTAGGCGCGGTTCCAGCTGCGCGACAGCGGCAGGCTCTGGCCGTTGGACTGGTGCACCAGGCCCAGGCCGGTGTAGCGCAGGCGCCAGCTGCCGAACTCTGCGTAGCTGGGATACGCGTAGATGAGCTCGGGCTCGTGGTCGGTGGCGCGGAACGGGCGCGACAGCTGCGGCGTGAACACCTGCCAGAACGACTGCTGCGAGTAGGCGAACCACAGCGAGTCGACCGCGCTGCCCTCGCGCGGCGTCAGCAGGCCCTGGGCCACCTTGGTGCGCACCGACAGCTGGATGCGCGCCTCGGTGCGGCGGTATTCCTCCACCTCGGTGGACTGGTTCTCGGGGTTGGGCGTGCCGGGTGTGCGGTTGACGCTGCTGGACTGCGCCAGCGACAGCGTGATGGGCCGGTAGCCGCGCAGGCTGAACTCGCCGCAGTCGGTGCCGGACTCCAACTCCCAGATGCGCGACAGCGTGGAGAAGCGCGTGTCGTGGCAGCGCGGCACGACGGGCGCCTCGGGCGCCGCCGCCGGCACCGCGCCGCCGGCCACGGCCGTCGTCGCCGTGGCGCCCGTGCTTTCGGGCTTGTTGATCGTGGGCCCCGCCTTGGGCTCGTTGGCCGCAGCCTTCTGGTTGATGGCGGCCGCCTCGGCCTGCTGCTGGCGCGCCCATTGGTCGAAGCAGCGCAGGCGCGCGGCATCGTTGCCGGCCTGGGCCGCGCAGGTCTGCCAGCTCGCCACCGGGCCGGTCGGCGCCGACGCGGTCTGGGCCTGGGCAGCGGGCAGCGCGCCCAGGCTCAGCAGCAGGGCGGCATAGGGCGAGGGTCGTCGCGCAGGGAGAAGACTGGGCATGGAAGATCCTTGGTGTGAAAAAAGGGTGCTGTTGCCGATCGGTGTTGCGCGCCGCCACTGCGATCCGTGACTGCCGGCCACTATTGCCAGCCCGACTGGCGGCGCAGGATGAAATCGCGCTTGGCGCCGGAGTCGGCATCGTTCCACGTGCCGCGGATCTCCTTGCCGCAGGACTCGGGCACGACATGGCCGATCCAGGTGGCCGAGATGCGCTTGCCGTCGCGCGACTCCTCCAGCGTGAGGTCGCCGTCGTCCACGTCGCCGGCCAGCAGCGCCGTGATGCCATCGCGCTCGACGCGTCCGCGCACGCTGTCGCCGAGCTCGGGGTGGCGCTCCAGTTGCAGCGCCGCGGCAGGCGCGTCGCTGCCCTGCCATTGCGCGCGCCAGGCGCCGTAGAGGTTCAGCGCGCGCATCTCATGCGGTGCCGGGCAGGCCGGCGTGGCGTCCGGGGCCTGTCCATGGGCCGGGCCACCGGCCAGCAGCAAGCCCAGGCAAGCTGCCACGATGGCCCTCACGCGCTCTTCTCCGGCGTGGCTCCCGCCGCCTTCTTGGCCGCGAACTCCGCGCGCAACGCGCGCAGCTTCTCGCGCGGGTCTTCCTTGGCGGTGGTCTTGTCCAGTCCCATCTCGGCGATGAAGCGGCTCGGCTGGGCGGGCACCAGGTCGCGGCCCTTCTTGCGCTTGCGCGTCCAGCTCACGGCCAGGCTGCGCTGGGCCCGCGTGATGCCCACGTACATGAGGCGGCGCTCTTCCTGCAGACGCTGCGCGGTCTCGTCGCTGACCTTCTGCTGGCGGCCATCGTCGTCGTCGAGCTTGAAGGGCAGCATGCCCTCGTTGACGCCCACCAGCACCACGTGCGGCCACTCCAGGCCCTTGGAGGCGTGCAGCGTGGACAGCGTGACCAGGTCCTGGTCCTGCTGGCGCTCGCTCATGGTGGACAGCAGCGAGATGGTCTGCGCCACCTCCATGAGCGACTTGACCTCGGCCTGCGTGGAGACACCGGCCGTGTCGTCGATCTGCCCGCCGCAGCGGCCCGACATCCAGTCGACGAAGTCCATCACGTTGGACCAGCGCGTCGCGGCGGCCTGCTCGCTCTCCTCGTTGTCGTAGAGGTGCTGCTCGTAGCCGATCTCCTTCAACCACTCCAGCATGAAGGCGCGCGCGGCCTCCGCCCCCAGGGTCTGGCGCGCGCGGTATTCCAGGTCGTTCACGTAGCGGCCGAACTCGGTCAGGCTCTCGTGGCCACGGCGCGGCAGCAGGCTGGCCAGCGAAGAAGAGAACAGCGACTCGAACAAGCTCAGCTTGTACTGCGTGGCGTACACGCCCAGCTGCCCCAGCGTCTGGTGGCCGATGCCGCGCTTGGGCACGGTCACGGCGCGCAGGAAGGCCGGGTCGTCGTTGTTGTTGATCCACAGCCGGAACCACGAGCACAGGTCCTTGATCTCGGCCCGGTCGAAGAAGCTCTGCCCGCCCGAGACCTTGTACGGGATCTGCGCCTTGCGCAGCGCCTTCTCGAAGGGCTTGGCCTGGTGGTTGGCGCGGTACAGCACGGCGAAGTGCCGGAAATCCTTGTGCACCGAGTTCGCGCGCAGCGACTGGATGCGCGCCACCACGCGCTCGGCCTCGTGCTCCTCGCTGTCGGCGTCGACGATGCGCACGGGCTCGCCCTCGCCGAGTTCGGAGAACAGGGTCTTGGGAAACAGCTTGGGGTTGGGCCCGATCACGTTGTTGGCCGCGCGCAGGATGGCGCTGGTGGAGCGGTAGTTCTGCTCCAGCTTGATGACCTTGAGGTTCGGGTAGTCGACCGGCAGGCGCTTCAGGTTGTCCAGCGTGGCGCCGCGCCAGCCGTAGATGGACTGGTCGTCGTCGCCCACGGCCGTGAAGCGCGCGCGTTCGCCGACCAGCAGCTTCAAGACCTCGTACTGCGTGGCGTTGGTGTCCTGGTATTCGTCGACCAGCACGTGGCCCAGCACGCGCTGCCACTTCTCGCGCACCTCGGCGTGGTCGCGCAGCAGGCGCAGCGGCAGGCCGATCAGGTCGTCGAAGTCCACGCTCTGGTAGGCCGTGAGCCGCTCTTCGTAGCGGGCCATGATGCGTGCGGTGATGCGCTCGTTGTCGTCCGCCGCCTGCTCTTCGGCCTGCGCGGCCGACAGGCCCATGTTCTTCCACTTGCTGATGGTCCACTGCCACTGGCGCGCAGTGTTGGCGTCGGTGGTGCCGCCGGCGTCCTTGAGGATGGAGGTCACGTCGTCGCTGTCCAAGATGCTGAACTGCGACTTGAGCCCGACGCGGTGCCCGTCCTCGCGCACGAGGCGCACGCCCAGCGCGTGGAAGGTGCAGATCACCACGTCCTTGGCCGGCTTGCCGATCAGGCCCTTGGCGCGCTCGCGCATCTCGGCCGCGGCCTTGTTGGTGAAGGTGATGGCCGCCACGCTCTTTGCCGCCACGCCGGCCTGGATCAGCCGGCCGATCTTGGCCGTGATCACGCGCGTCTTGCCAGAGCCCGCGCCCGCCAGCACGAGGCAAGGCCCGTGCATGTAGTTGACGGCTTCCTGCTGGGCGACGTTGAGACCTGCGGACATGGGCGGTGGGACGGAATGCGGACGGAAACGGTGGCTTGTCGGCCGGCCGGCGCCGCAAGGCGGGCGGATCATACCGGCCGCTTGCAGCGGAGCATTCTTCCATCCAGCAAACGTATGCATCAAAAAATTCGACACAGAATTTAAGCGAATGGATACATTGTCCAGCGTCTCCACATCCCAAGACTCCGCCATGGACCGCTCTTCCTTCGGCATCGCCCACCGCCTCTATCTGGTCGTGTTCCTCCTCGCGGCGGCATTGGTCGGGGTGGCCTGGTTCGCTAGCGTGGAGCTGGGAGAAATGGCAGGTTCGGCGTCGCGCATGGAAGACACGCGGGTCCCGCAAATGCAGCGGATCGCGCAGACCGAGCTCAACGTGACCCGCGTTTCGTTGCAATTGCGCCACGCCATCCTGGCCCGCACGCCACAGGAGCAGGCCACCTCGGTCACGGACATTGGCGAGAAGCGCAAGGCCATGGCCAAGGCGATGGACGACTACGCCCGCGCCACATCGCCGGAAGGCCGCGCACGCTTCGCCGCCATTCCGCCGCTGGTGGACAAGTTCTGGCAGGTCGGCGAGAAGAACCTGCAGCTGATCCAGGCCGGGCAGAAGGCCGAGGCCTTCGCCTACCTGGTGGACGAGACCATTCCCGCCCGCAACCTGCTGCTCGCCGCCCTGGCCGACTCGGTGCGCTTCCAGGAAGAAGCGCTGCGCAGCGACCTGTCGGCGGTCCGCGACGACGCCAGCAAGACCATGTACGTGCTGGTTGCGCTGGTGGTGGGCACCATGGCGGGACTGCTGCTGTTCGCCTGGTACATCTCGCGCGTGCTGCAACGCCGCGTCGCGTTGTCCAGCACGGTGGCCGAGCGTGTCCGCGACGGCGACCTCAGCGTGGCCGTGCACGATCCGCACCGCGACGAGTTCTCGCCCTTGCTGGCGGCTCTGGGCGACATGCAGACCGCGCTGAGCCGCGTCGTGTCCGGCGTGCGCGAGAGCGCGCAAAGCGTGGCCAGTGCCAGCGTGGAGATCTCGCAGGGCAATGCCGACCTGAGCCACCGCACCGAAGAGCAATCGAGCACCCTGCAGACGACGGCCGCGTCGATGGAACAGCTGAGCGCCACCGTGCGCCAGAACGCCGACAACGCACGCCGGGCCAACCAGCTGGCGCAAGGCGCCAGCGCGGTCGCGCAGGAGGGCGGCACCGTGGTCGGCGAGGTCGTGGACACCATGAAGGGCATCAACGAGAGTTCCCGCCGCATCGTCGACATCATCGGCGTGATCGACGGGATCGCGTTCCAGACCAACATCCTCGCGTTGAACGCCGCGGTCGAGGCTGCGCGTGCCGGCGAGCAGGGCCGCGGCTTCGCGGTGGTGGCCAGCGAGGTGCGCAGCCTCGCCGGCCGTTCCGCGGACGCGGCCAAGGAGATCAAGGCCCTGATCTCCGCCAGCGTGCAGCGCGTGGAGCAAGGCACCGTGCTGGTCGACCGCGCGGGCACGACGATGCAGGAGATCGTGACCTCGATCCAGCGCGTGACCGACCTCATGGGCGAGATCAGCAGCGCCAGCAGCGAGCAGAGCACCGGCGTGTCCCAGATCGGGGACGCGGTCACCACGATGGACCATGTGACGCAACAGAACGCCGCGCTGGTGGAGGAGAGCGCGGCGGCCGCCGCCAGCCTGAGCCAGCAGGCGCAGCACCTGGTCGATGCGGTCGCGGTGTTCCGCCTGTCCGACCGCACCTTGCAGCTGCCGGCACCGGCCTGAGCAGCCCGCAACCCACGGTGTCTCCGGTGGGACTGCGGCCCCCGCAAACCCGGATGGCAGGCGCATGGCGGGGCATGAAGAATGCCGCGGACCCATTCTTCCAACCCCCTCCACGAGACCCGCCCGCATGCCCCATCCCGCGCTCAACCGCCGCCAACTGCTGACCTGGTGCGCCGGCACCGCCGGTGCCCTCGCGCTGCCCAGCGTGCACGCCCAGGCCTATCCAGGCAAGCCGATCCGCGTGGTCGTGCCCTACCAGGCCGGCGGCGCCACCGACGTGATCGGCCGCGTGTTCGGCGAGAAGCTGGCCGCGCGGCTGGGCCAGCCGGTGGTGATCGACAACAAGGCCGGTGCCGGCGGCATCCTGGGCACGGACACCGTGGCCAAGGCCGCGCCCGATGGCTACACGCTGCTGGTCTCGCTCAGCACCTCGATGCTGACCAACCAGTTCCTCTACGCCAAGCTGCCCTACGACCCGCGCAAGGAACTGGCCCTGGTCTCGCAGCTGGCGGCCGCGCCCATCACGCTGGCCGTGCACCCCAGCGTGCCTGTGAACACCGGGCCCGAACTCATGGCCTACATCGCGGCCCACAAGGGCAAGGTGTCGTACGGCTCGTATGGCGTGGGCTCGCACGCGCACCTGGCCGGCGCGCACATGAGCCGCGTGCAGAAGGCCGAGATGGTGCACGTGGCCTACAAGGGCGAGGCGCCCATGCTGCAGGACCTGATCGGCGGCCAGGTGCAACTGGCCTATGCCAGCGCCATGGGCGTCAAGCCCCATGCCGAGACGGGCCGCCTGAAGATCGTCGGCGTGACCGGCACGCGCCGCATGGGCGTGCTGCCGGGCGTGCCCACGCTGCTCGAGCAAGGCATGACGGACGAGGTCTACAGCGTGGTCGGCTTCATCGGCATGGCCGCGCCGGCCGGCACGCCGCGCGAGATCGTCGAACGGGTGGCGCGCGAGATGCAGGCCATCGGCCAGCTGGAGGACGTGCGCACGCGCGTGACCGGCATGGGCTTCGAGGCCGCGGCCAACGGCGTGCGCGACTTCGAGGCGGTCTACAAGAAAGACCTGCCGGTCTGGGAAAAGCTGGTGGCCGACTCCGGCGCTCGCCTCGATTGAGGCCGGCACGGGGCTGTGACAATCGCGCCCCGTGCTTGCCATCCTGTCCGTCACCTTCCCCTTCTTCGCGCTGATCCTGGCCGGCTACGTGGCAGCGCGGCGGCGCCTGCTGCCGCTCGATGCGATCCCGGGGCTGAACGGCTTCGTGCTGTTCTTCGCCCTGCCCTGCATGCTCTACCGCTTCGGCGCGAGCACGCCGCTGGCGCTGCTGCTCGACCCGGTGCTGGCGGCCGTCTACACGCTGTGTGCGCTGGTGCTGGTCGTGGGCGTGGTGGCGGCCGACCGGCGCCGCCTGGGCTGGAACGATGCCGCCCTCGGCGCGCTGGTGGCGGCGTTTCCCAACAGCGGCTTCATGGGGGTGCCGCTGCTGGTGGCGCTGCTGGGCGCCAGCGCCGCCGGCCCGGTGATGCTGACGCTGGTGGTCGACCTGCTGTTGACCACCTCGCTGTGCGTGGCGCTGTCGCGGCTGGACGCCGCCGGTGCCGCCGGCGCGCGCCAGGCGCTGGCGCGCGCGCTGCAAGGCGTGGCGCGCAACCCCATGCCCTGGTCCATCGTGCTGGGCATGGCCTGCCAGGCCTTCGGCGTGCAGCTGTGGCAACCGCTGGACGCCACCGTCGCGCTGCTGGCCGCGGCGGCCTCGCCGGTGGCCCTGTTCACCATCGGCGCGGTGCTGGCGCGCTCGCAGATGCTGGCCAGCCGCGACCAGGACAGCGACCACGGCCAGCGCGAACACCGGCCCGTGCCGTGGCGCGAGGTGCTGCCGGTCGTGGTGCTCAAGCTGTTCGCGCACCCGCTGCTGGTGTGGGGCGCCGGCATGGGCGCCATGGCGCTGGGCCTGCCGATCACGCCGTTCTCGCTGACGGCGATGGTGCTGGCCGCGGCCCTGCCCAGCGCCAGCAACGTCTCGCTGCTGGCCGAGCGCTTCGGCGCGAACAACGGCCGCATCGCGCGCATCATCCTGTGGTCCACGGCCGCAGCCTTCTTCACCTTCTCGGCGGCGGTCGCGCTGTTGCGCTGATCCCCGCCGTGCGTCACCTGGAGTCCAGATGCCATCGCACCGTACCGACCGATACGCCCTCGCCGACTGCACTGCCCACGAACTGGTGCAGCTCTACCGCACCGGCCAGGCCTCGCCGCTGGAAGTGGCCAGCGCCGTGTTCGGCCGCATGGACCGCGTGGACGG
Organism: Pseudorhodoferax sp. Leaf274; assembly: GCF_001422445.1. Classification (GTDB taxonomy): domain Bacteria; phylum Pseudomonadota; class Gammaproteobacteria; order Burkholderiales; family Burkholderiaceae_C; genus Pseudorhodoferax. The sequence goes on along the minus strand of NZ_LMNA01000001.1, from coordinate 1,069,809 downwards.
CACGCTCAAGGCCTTCTGCCACATCGACCCCGAGGGCGCGGCCCAGGCCGCCCGGGCCAGCACGCAGCGCTGGCAGCAGGGCACGCCCATCGGCCCGCTGGATGGCGTGCCCGTGTCGATCAAGGACCTGATCCTCACCCAGGGCATGCCGACCCGGCGCGGCAGCGCGACCATCGCCGCCGACCAGGCCTGGGAGGTGGATGCCCCCGTGACGGCCCGGCTGCGCGCGGCCGGCGCCGTGATCGTGGGCAAGACCGCCACGCCCGAGTTCGGCTGCAAGTGCGAGACCAACTCGCCGCTGACCGGCCTCACGCGCAACCCCTGGAACCCGGCCAAGACCACGGGCGGCTCCTCCGGCGGCGCCGCTGCGGCCGTGGCGGCCGGCATGGCGCCGATCGCCATCGGCACCGATGGCGCGGGCTCCATCCGCAACCCGGCGGCGCTGTGCGGCACCTTCGGCCTCAAGCCCAGTTTCGGCCGTGTGCCGGCCTGGCCGCTGTCGCCGTTCGGCACGGTCGCGCACCTGGGGCCGCACACCATGAGCGTGCTCGACGCGGCCCTGGTCATGAACGTGATCAAGCAGCCCGACGCACGCGACTGGACCTCCCTGCCCTTCGACGCGCGCGACTACCTGGTCGGCCTGAACGACGGCGTGCGCGGCCTGCGCGTGGCCTGGTCGCCCACGCTGGGCTATGCCCGGGACGTGCACCCCGAGGTGGCGGCGGCCACGCTGCGCGCGGCCGAGGCCTTCGTCGAGATGGGGGCGCTGGTCGAGCATGTCGACCCCGGCTTCGCCGACCCGCTGGACATCTCCGCGGGCCTGTGGTTCCTGGGCGCCTGGCAGGTCTGGAACGGCCTCACGCCCGCGCAGCAGGCCCAGACCGACCCGGACTTCGCGGCCCAGGCGCAGCTGGGTGCGCGCCTGTCCACGCTGGAGGTGCAGGACCTGCACCTGCGCCGCGGGGCGCTGGGCGCGCACATGCGCCAGTTCATGGGCGGCTACGACCTGCTGCTGACGCCGGCCGTCTCCATCCCCGCCTTCGACGCGCTGCCCGCCGGCCACCGGCCCATGGACGCGCAGAGCATGCTGGGCTGGTCGCCGTTCAGCTACCCGTTCAACCTCACGCAGCAGCCGGCCTGCGCCATCCCCTGCGGCCTGACCGGCGACGGCCTGCCGATCGGCCTGCAGATCGTCGGCCCGATGTTCGGCGATGCCATGGTGCTGCGCGCCGCGCGCGCCTACGAGAGCATGCACCCGATCCCTCGCCCGGACCTGGGCCCGCTGCTGTAGACCAGCGCTGATAATGCGCGCCGTGCACGCGCACGGCGCGCGGCAGGGAGGGGACGGCACATGACATTTCTCGCGATCGACATCGGCAACACCCGGCTCAAGTGGGCGCAGTACGAAGCCCCGGCCCCCGGCGCCCGGCTGCTCGCGCACGGCGCGGAATTCCTGGAGAACATCGACAAGCTCGGCGACGGCCCCTGGTCCGCGCTGAGCGAGCCGCAGTACATGCTGGGCTGCCAGGTCGCGGGCGACGCGCTGAAGCGCCGCGCCGAAGAACAGATGGAGCTGTGGGACGTGGCGCCGCAATGGGTCGTCTCCAACAGCGAGGAGGCGGGCCTGCGCAACGGCTACGACCACCCCACGCGCCTGGGCACCGACCGCTGGGTCGCCATGGTCGGCGCGCGCCACCGCGTGCTGCGGCGCGACGGGCCGCGCCCCATGGTGGTGGTGATGGTGGGCACGGCCGTGACGGTGGAGGCCGTGGACATCGAAGGCACCTTCCTGGGCGGCCTGATCCTGCCCGGCCACGGCATCATGCTGCGCGCGCTGGAATCGGGCACCGCCGGCCTGCACGTGCCCACGGGCGACGTGCGCGGCTTTCCAACCAACACCAGCGATGCACTGACCAGCGGCGGCACCTACGCCATCGCCGGCGCGGTCGAACGCATGGTGCAGCACCTGCAGCAGCACGCCGGCGAGGAGCCGGCCTGCATCATGACCGGCGGCGCGGGCTGGAAGATGGCGCCGCACATGACGCGGCCGTTCGAGCTCGTCGACAACCTGATCTTCGACGGCCTGCTGGAGCTGGGCAAGGCCCGCTTCGGCTGAGACCCGGCGTCGGATCAGTGCAGCAGCGCAGCTTGCGTGCGCTGCACCGCCGCACCGGCCTGCAGCAGCGGCACGTCGCCGCTGTCGAAGGCCTCGGCCAGATGGTCGATCAGCTTGCGCACGCGCAGCGGCTGGTGCTGGCGCTCGCGGTAGGCCAGGAAGATGCCCGGCGCCGGGCAGTTCCAGGCCGCCAGCACCGGCTGCAGTTCGCCACGCGCCACGGCCGGGTCGGCCAGCACGCGCGGCAGCACCGCCAGCCCCTGGCCCAGCAGCGCCGCGGCCATCAGCGCCTCGACATGGTTGGCGCGCAGCGCCTGGCGCAGCACCGGCTGGGTGCGCTCCTGCGTCACCGGATGGCTGAACTGCCAGGCCCGGCCGCCGCCCGGGCCGCTGTGCACCACGCAGTCGTGGCCCGCCAGTTCGTCGGGATGGCGCGGCAGCCCGCGCGTGCGCAGGTAGCCCGGCGCGGCGTACACGCCCATGGGCACTTCGCCGATGCGGCGTGCCACCAGGTCGTCGGGCAGCACCTGCGCGATGCGCAGCGCCAGATCCACGCCGCCGTCCTCCATGGCGTCGGCGCAGTCGCCCATCACCAGGTCGATGCGCACCCGCGGGTGCTGCGCCATGAAGCCGGCCAGCAGCGGCGCCAGCCGGGCCGCGCCGAACGAGGCCGGGGCCGAGAAGCGGATGTCGCCCGCCATCTCGGCACCGTGCTGGCGGCTGCTATGCATGAGCGCCGCGTAGGCGCCGATCACGCCGCGCGCCCGCGCCAGCGCGGCCTCGCCCTCGCGCGTGAGCGACACGCGCCGCGTGGAGCGCTGCAGCAGGCGCAGGCCCAGGCTCTGTTCCAGTTCCTGCACCGCCCGCGTGACCACGGGCGTGGACAGGTCCAGCGACGCCGCGGCGCGCGTGAAGCTGTTGCGCTCGGCGACAGCGGCGAAGATCTCGAGGGCTTTGAGTCGGTCCATGGGCGCATGGTGCGGCGCAGCAACCGACATGGAATCTCAGCCGGGTTTCGGTTTGTTTCGTTTCATCTCAAGCCCGCGCCAGGCCGTCGACGGCCTGGAACATCGCCTGGCGCGCCTGGCTGACGACCTGGCCCTTCCAGGCGTCGGTGTCGGTGTAGAAGGCCGACAGCAGGCGCGCGCGGATCTGTGCGGCCAGCGCGGCCGGCGCCTCGGGGTGCAGGTGCAGCCAGTGGTCGCCGCGCAGCGCTTCGATGACCTCGTCGAAGGGCACCGTGCCGTACTCCAGCGCCAGGCCCGTGTACTCGGCCTGCGGGCATTCCTCGTAGATGGCGTTGAAGGCCATGCCGGTCAGGAAGGCCGAGGTCGAGGAACCGTCGTAGATCGACGTGACGCCCGCGCCCCACCAGGCACGCGCGCGCGCCAGCGCGGCGGCATCGTCGCGGCAGGCGAAGATGCGCTCGCCGACGCCCGAAGGCCCCAGGCCCGTGTGCACGTCGATCCAGGCCAGCCGGCGCGCGCGGCCGGCCTCGCGGCGCAGCACCGTGCGCCAGGCCTGGTTGCTCCAGGTCGGCGCCTGCCCGCCGAAGAACATGCCGTCGGCGAACTCTTGCTGGCCGCGGCTCACGGCCGATTGCAGCGCCGCCGCGCCGTGGCTTGCCACATAGGCCGCCACGGCCGCGCGGTTGGCCGGCGTGGGCGGCCATTGCTGCGGCAGCATGAGGCCGTGCACCCCGGCATAGGCGGGGTTCGCGGGCAGCGGCTGCGCGAAGTCGTGGAAGTTGCGGTTCAGGTCCACGTTCTCGTGCGTCACGCGGCGCGTCCACGAAAAGCCGTACGGGTTCAGGCCATGCACGTACAGCACGGCCACGCCGGCTGCGCGGGCCTTGTCGCGCCACGCACCGTCGTGCAGCGCGGACACCTGCACGCCGCTGCCGCAGTGGCCTTCGACACCATGGCAGGCGCTGGTCACGACGAGCAGCCGCTCGGCGTCGACCGGGCCGTCGCGCGCCGTGTCCAGCGCCATCGTCTCGCCGTCGCGGCCAGGCAGCGGGTGGTCGAGCGAGGCGATGGCCAGGCCGGCGCGGGCCGCCCCCTCCAGGAACTTGGCGCGCGCTTCGCGGTAGCTGGCCGAGAACGCCTGCGCGATGCCGATCATGGGCCGGCCCTGCAGCGCGATGCCATCGCCGGCTCTGCGCTGTCGGCGCCCTGGCCGCCTCCGCCGCGCCGGCCACCGCAGGCAGGGGCCTGCGCCTGCGCGCTCATGCAGCGGGCCGGGCCAGCCATTGCTCGGCCAGCTGCACCCAGTAGCTCGCGCCCAGCGGAATCAGCTCGTCGTTGAAGTCATAGCTGGGGTTGTGGATGGTGCAGGGGCCGCCGCCATGGCCGATGTCGCGGTGCGCGCCGTCGCCGTTGCCGATGAAGCAGTAGGCGCCGGGCCGGGCCTGCAGCATGTAGGCGAAGTCCTCCGCGCCCATCGTGGGCTCCTGCACGCGCACGTTGCCGGCACCGACGATGCCGGCCATCACCTCGCGCGCGAACGCCGTCTCGGCCGGGTGGTTCACGGTGGGCGGGTAGTTGCGCACGAACTCGAATTCGCACTGCGCGTCGAAGGCCGCGCAGATGTTCTGCGCGATGGCCTGCATGCGCTGCTCGATCAGGTCGAGCACCTCCAGCGTGAAGGTGCGCACCGTGCCCTGCAGCTCGCAGCTGTCGGGCACCACGTTGGTGGCCTCGCCGGCGTGCACCATGGTGACCGAGATCACGCCCGCGTCCACCGGCTTCTTGTTGCGGCTGATGACGGTCTGGAACGCCTGCACCATCTGGCAGGCGATGGGCACGGGGTCGGTGCCCATGTGCGGCAGCGCCGCGTGGCTGCCCTTGCCGCGGATGGTGATCTTGAACTCGTTGCTGGACGCCATCACCGGCCCTTCGCTGACCGCGAAGCTGCCCACCGGCAGGCCGGGCCAGTTGTGCATGCCGAACACGGCCTCCATGGGGAACTGCTCGAACAGGCCGTCCTTGATCATCTCGCGCGCGCCGCCGCCGCCTTCTTCGGCCGGCTGGAAGATGAGGTAGACGGTGCCGTCGAAATGGCGGTTCTTCGCCAGGTGCTGCGCAGCCGCCAACAGCATGGCGGTGTGGCCGTCGTGGCCGCAGGCGTGCATCTTGCCCTGGTGCCGGCTGGCGTGGGCGAAGGTGTTGAACTCCTGCATGGGCAGCGCATCGATGTCGGCGCGCAGGCCGATGGCGCGGTCGGACGTGCCGTTCTTGACGATGCCGACCACGCCGGTCGTGCCCAGGCCGCGGTGGATGGGGATGCCCCACTCCGTGAGCTTGGCGGCCACGAGGTCGGCCGTACGGACCTCCTCGAAGCACAGTTCGGGATGGGCATGGATGTCGCGGCGGATGGCGGCAATGCCGGCAGCCTGGCCGACGATGGAATCGATGAGCTTCATGTGACTGGCGTCATGTCGGGTGGCGGGCGTTCCAGTCTAGCGTCGACGCCCTCCCTCGGGGAATTCCAGGGGGATGAAACAGACGACACAAAACAAGCGCGACTTAAGCAAATCGATGGATTGTTTTTGTGAGGCGGTGTGACATAGTGCGCCGCAAGAACAAATTTTTGCAAGTTGGCCGCGGCGCGATCAGCGGGTAGCGGGAGGAGGAGGAACCACATGTTTGCGAACAGTTGGAAGCGCTGGCTGGCTGCCGGCATGGTGTTCATCGGCGCGCTGTCGCAGGCGGCGCCCGTCAAGGTGGTGGTGGACGGCACAGGGTCGTTCTCCGCGGGCCAGACATTGCTGGCCCGCTTCGTCGACGACGACCCGAGCGCGCTCTGCGATGCCGTTGGCTGCTACGGCAACGTGCGGGTGACGTTCGATACCGCACTGGTCGATGCGCCGGTCCTCGGCGGTTCCGTGCTGGGGGTGAACGATCCCCTTGCGGCCATCGCATCTCCGGGCGCCACCACCGGCCTGGGCGGCACGCTGGCCTTCATCGATTTCGACCTGTTCCTGCTGTTCGACTTCAACAGCGATGGCGACCCTTCGAACGACTACGCCGCGCCCACGGGCCGCACCGAACTCTTCAGCCTGAGCTTCACCGTGCAGGCCGGTGCCGGCGGCACGGGTGCCATCGTGGCCGCGCCCTTCACGCTGCGGGCCGGCGACCCGCCCGTCTACGACTTCGCGCCAGCCGAGTCGACTGGATTCGTCGTCACCGCCGAAGCCAACACCGTGCCCGAGCCGGCCAGCCTCGCGCTGGTGGCCCTGGGCCTGGGCGTGGGCGGCTGGTCCACCCGCCGCCGGCGCGCCGGCGGCACCGCCACCACCTGAATCCCCCTCCATCCGGGTCGTGACCGTCGGCGGCATGCGTGCCCCTGACGTGCTGCGGCATGTTCGTCTCCTGCCAGAGGAAGCACGATGGGCCTTGCTGCGCCTTCGACAAGCACCACCGCGGCCGCGTCCGGCGCGGCCAACGAGGCGACGCACCGCATGCTCGGTGACGCCTCCGACGCGCGTGCCTTCCTGCGCCAGTGGCTGGCCCTGGCCGTGGCGCGCCTGCCGCAGGTCGACGGTGCGCTGCTGCTGGTGGAAGACGAGGCCGGCGTGCTGGTGCCCGGTGCCATGTGGCCCGACCAGATCGCCGATGTCGGCCCCTACGCCCAGGCCGCCCAGGCCTGCGTCGACAGCCGGCGCGACGTGGTGCTGCCGCTGCCGCCGCCGGCCGAGCCCGCCGCCGCGGCCATCAAGCGGGTGCAGCCGCCCCGGGACCAGGTGGTGGTGGCCTCGCCGCTGTTCAGCGCCCAGCGCCTGATCGGCGCGCTGGTGTTCATGACGCGCCGTGGCGGCGAGGCCGACGTGGCCCGCGCCGTGACCGACCTGCAATGGGGCGCCGGCTGGCTCGACGCGCTGTCGCGCAGCCGTGGCCGCGAGGCCGAGCAGGCCGCGCTGCAGCGCGCGCGCTCCGGTCTCGACCTGGTGGCCCTGATCGCCCAGTACGACCAGGTGGACGACGCCTGCCTGGCCGTGGCCGCCGAGCTGGCCCGTGCCGTCGGCGGCCTGCGCGTGGCCATCGGCCTGGTGGCGCCGGGCGGCAGGCTGCGCCTGGTGGCGCTCTCGCACGCGGCCTGGTTCGACCGCAAGAGCCAGCAGGCCGCCGCCATCGAGCGCGCCATGGCCGAGGCCGTGGAGCAGCGCTGCAGCCTCTCCTGGCCGCCTGTGCACGGCGATCCGCAGCGCGTGGACCGCGCCCAGCACGACGTGGCCGCCGCCATGCCCGGCCCCGACGATGCGCCCGGCGGCGTGCTGACCGTGCCCATCGTGGCCGGCGCGCGCGCGGTCGGCGCCGTGGTCTGGCACCTGCCGGCCGCGCAGGTCACGCCGGCCTTCATGGCCCAGATCGAGGGCATCGCCGTGGTGCTGGCGCCGCTGCTGGCGCGCCTGCAGGATGCCTCGCGCTGGTTCTCGGGCGCCGTGCCGGCCCAGCTGCGCCAGGGCTGGACCGCGCTGCGCGACCCGCGCCGCCCGGCCTTCGCCGTCGGCGGCACGCTGCTGCTGTTGGCGCTGGCGGCGGTGGCGCTGGTGCCCACGGCCTACCGCGTGCCGGCCCGTGCCGTGCTCGAAGGCGAGGTGCAGCGCGTGATGGCCGCGCCGTTCGAAGGCTTCGTGGCCGAGGCACCCGTGCGGGCCGGCCAGCGCGTGGCGCGCGGCGAGCTGCTGGCCCGCCTGGACGACCGCGACCTGGCCATCGAGCAGGCCCGCCTGCGCGCCGAACTCGCGCAGCAGGAGCAAAAGCTCGCCGAGGCCATGGCCGCCCACAACCGGGCCGAATCGGCCGTGGTCTCGGCCCAGGTCGGCGAGACGCAGGCCAAGCTGGAACAGGTCACGCAGCGCATGCAGCGCACGCGCGTGGAGGCGCCGTTCGACGGCGTGCTCGTGGCCGGCGACTGGTCGCAGGCCATCGGCAGCCCCATCGAGCAGGGCAAGACGCTGTTCACGCTCGCGCCGCTGACCGGCTACCGCGTGGTGCTCAAGGTCGACGAGCGCGACGTGCGCGACGTGGCACCCGGCCAGCACGGCGCGGTGGTGCTGTCGGGCATGGCCGCCGAACGCCTGCCCTTCGTGGTGCGCCAGATCTCGGTGGCCACGGCCGAGGAAGGCGCCAACCTGTTCCGCGTCGAGGCCGACCTGGTCGGTACGCCCGAGCGCCTGCGGCCCGGCATGGAAGGCGTGGGCAAGATCGAGGCGGGCGAGCGCACGCTGCTGTGGATCGCCACGCGGCGGCTGGTGGACTGGGTGCGCGTCACGCTGTGGCGCTACCTGCCCTGAACACGCGAGGCACGGCGCCATGGGCCAGGAATTCCAGTCCGCGCATTGGTACCGCGTGTCCGCCGTGCGGCCGCGCCTGGCGCCCGAGCTGCGGGCCCAGCGCCAGACCATCCGCGGCACGCCCTGGTACGTGCTGTTCGACCCGCTCAACCAGCGCACCCACCGGCTCACGCCCGAGGCCTGGTTCGTGGTCTCGCGCATGGACGGGCGCCGCAGCGTGCAGGACCTGTGGCAGGCCGCCGTCGACACCCTGGGCGAGAAGGCACCGCCGCAGGACGAGCTGATCCAGCTGCTGTCGCAGCTGCACGAGGCCGATGCGCTGGCCTCCGACACCATGCCCGACATGGACGACCAGCTGCGCCGGCGCGACCGCCAGCGGCGCCAGCAGTGGCTACGCAACCTCAAGAACCCGATGGCGCTGCGCTTTCGGCTGTGGGACCCGGACCGCTTCCTGCTGCGCACGCTGCCCTTTGTCGCCTGGCTGCTCGGCCCGCTGGGCGCCCTGCTATGGCTGGCCGTGGTGCTGCCCGCCGGCGTGCTGGCCTGGCAGAACTGGGGCGAGATCGCCGGCAATGCGTCGGACACGCTGCTGTCGGCCACCAGCCTGCTGACCATGGCCGTGGTCTACCCTGGCGTGAAGTTCATCCACGAGATGTCGCACGCCTACGCCGCGCGCCGCCATGGCGCCGAAGTGCACGACATGGGCCTGATGTTCCTGGTGTTCGCGCCCGTGCCCTATGTCGACGCCTCGGGCAGCGCGGCCTTCCCACGGCGCAGCCAGCGCGCGCTGGTGGCCGGCATCGGCATGCTGGCCGAGCTGTTCCTGGCCGCGCTGGCGCTGTGGATCTGGCTGGCGGTCGAGCCCGGCCTAGTGCGCTCGCTGGCCTTCAGCGTGATGGTGCTGGGCGGGCTGTCCACGCTGCTGTTCAACGGCAACCCGCTGCTGCGCTTCGACGGCTACTTCGTGCTGTGCGATGCCATCGAGGTGCCCAACCTGGCGCAGCGCAGCAACGCGTTCTGGATCTGGCTCATCAAGCGCTACGCCTTCGGGCTGGAGCAGGCGCGCCGGCCCGAGACGACGGACGGCGAAGGCAAGTGGCTGGCCGCGTACGCGCCGCTGTCGCTGGGCTACCGGCTGTCGATCACGCTGGGCATCGCCATCTTCCTGGGGCAGCAGTACCTCTACCTGGGCCTGGCGATCGGCATCTGGGGCATGCTGACGCAGTTCGCCTGGCCGCTGCTCAAGGGCCTGCGCTGGCTGTGGGCCGGCACCGACCTGGTGGGCCGCAGGCTGCGCCCGGCGCTGGTGACCGCGCTCTTCGCCGGCGTGCTGGCGCTGGGCCTGCTCGTCATTCCGGCACCGCACAGCAGCTACGCCCAGGGCGTGGTCTGGCCGGCCGAATCGGCGCAGCTGCGGGCCGAGGAATCGGGCTTCGTCGCCGCGGTGCGCGGCGCGCCGGGCCAGCCCGTGGGCGAAGGCGCGCTGGTGCTGGCGCTGGCCAACGACCAGCTCGAGCGCGACCTGCAGACCGCCCAGGCGCGCGAGCACCAGGCGCATGCGCGCTGGCAGGCCGCGCTGGCCGCCACCCGCACGCGCGTGGACGTGGCCGGTGCGCGCGTGGAACTGGCCGTGGCCACCGCGGCGCTGCACCAGGCCGAGGACGAACACGCCCACGCGCTGCGCAAGCAGGCCGGCCTGCGCGTGGTGGCCCAGCGCGACGGCGTGCTGGCACTGCCGCTGGCCGCCGACCTGCCCGGCCGCTGGCTGCGCAAGGGCGAGAACGTGGGCCACCTGCGCACCGGCGACGCGCCCACCGTGCGCGTGGTGGTCACGCAGGACGACATCGACGGCGTGCGCGCCGGCCCCGAACGCATCCAGGTGCGGCTGGCTGGCGACCTGGGCCAGACCGTGCCCGCGCAGCTGGTGCGCGAGGTGCCCGGCGGCGACAACAGCCTGCCCTCGCTGGCCCTGGCGCTGGAGCATGGCGGCACCGTGGCGGTCGACCCGCGCCAGGGCGAGGAACCGCGCGCACTCAACCGCGTGTTCCAGTTCGACCTGGCACTGCCCGGGACGGTCGCCACCGCGCGCATCGGCGAACGCGCCCACGTGCGCTTCGTGCTCGACGACGAACCCCTGGGCCTGCAGGGCTGGCGCCGGCTGCGCCAGCTGCTGCTGTCCAAGCTCACGCTGTAGGGCCGGCACCGCCATGCTCCGCGCCGCCCTGGCCCCCGCCGCCGCAGCCCTCGCCCCCTCGCCCTGGGTCGAGCGCGCGGAAGCCCGCCAGAACGGCATCGACCGGGCCCTGCTGCACGCCGCCGGCAAGCTGCTGGCCGCGGTGAGCCCGCTGCGGCGCCAGCGCGTGCGCGCCTTCGCGCGGCGCGTGCTGGCCACCGACGCGCTGCTGCAGGCCGAGTCGCTGGCGCAGCTGCAGGCCCGCGCGCAGGCGCTGCGTGCCGCGCTGCTGGCCGACGGACTGGCCGAGGACCATGTGGTGGCCGCCTTCGCCCTGGTGCGCGAGGTCAGCGGCCGCCAGCTGGGCAAGCGCCACTTTGCGGTGCAGCTGATGGGCGGGCGCGCCATCCTCGACGGCGTGATCGCCGAGATGGCCACGGGCGAGGGCAAGACCCTCACCGCGCTGCTGCCGGCCGTGACCATGGCGCTGGCCGGCGTGCCCGTGCACGTGGTCACCGTCAACGAGTACCTGGCCGCGCGCGATGCCGACGAGATGACGCCGGTCTACGCCTTCTTCGGCCTGTCGGTCGGCAAGGTGCTGCCCGACCAGGAGCCGCCCGAGCGGCGCGAAGCCTACCTGTCCGACGTGACCTACTGCGTCAACAAGGACCTGACCTTCGACTACCTGCGCGACCGCATCGAGGTGCTGCGCGGCACGCTGGGCGCGCGCGCGGCCGTGGCCACGCTGGTGGCCGGCCGGGCCGCGCAGCGCGCCGTGATGCGCGGCCTGTGGTTCGCCATCGTCGACGAGGCCGACAGCGTGTTCATCGACGAGGCCCGCACGCCGCTGATCATCTCGGCCACGCGGCCCGGCGGCGCCGGCATCCCCGAGTACGACGCCGCGCTGGCCCAGGCCGCGCGGCTGGAATCCGGCCCGCACTACCTGCTGCGCGAGCGCGAACGCCACGTGGTGCTGACCGAGGCCGGCCGCGCCTGGGTGCTGGCGCTGCAGGACGCCGCGCTGCCCCACGCCGAGGTCGAGCGCACGCGCGTGATCGAGCAGGCGCTGTCGGCCCTGCACTGCTACACGCGCGACCGCCACTACATCGTGGCCGACGGCAAGGTGCAGATCGTCGACGAGTACACCGGCCGCGTGATGGCCGACCGCAGCTGGGAAAGCGGCCTGCACCAGATGGTCGAGCGCAAGGAGGCGCTGGACATCACGGCGCGCCGCCACACCACGGCGCGCATCACCTACCAGCGCCTGTTCCGCCGCTACCTGCGCGTGGGCGGCATGAGCGGCACCGTGACCGAGACCGCGGGCGAGCTCAAGTCCGTGCTGGGCCTGGACGTGCTGCGCATCGGCACGCACCGGCCCATCCTGCGGCGCGACCTGGGCACCCGGCTGTTCGCGCAGGGCGCGCAGCGCGACGCGGCGGTGGTGCAGTCGGCGCTGGCGCAGGCGGCCACCGGCCGCGCCGTGCTGGTGGGCACGCGCTCGGTGGCGGCGTCCGAGCGCATCGGCGCGCTGCTGGCCGCCGCCGGCGCGGCGCACCAGGTGCTCAACGCCAAGCAGGACGCCGAGGAGGCCGCCATCGTCACCGGCGCCGGCGCGCCGGGCCGCATCACGGTGGCCACCAACATGGCCGGCCGCGGCACCGACATCCACCTCGATGCGGCCGTGCGCAGCGCCGGCGGCCTGCACGTGGTGCTGACCGAGTTCCACGACTCCACGCGCATCGACCGCCAGCTCTACGGCCGCTCCGGCCGCCAGGGCGACCCCGGCAGCTTCGAGAGCCTGGTGGCGCTGGACGACGAACTGTTCGCCACCCATGCCGCGGCGCTGCAGGCCTGGGTGCGCGCGCGCTGCCGGCCCGACGCGCAAGGCCGCCTGCCCGGCTGGGCCGCGCGCGCGCTGCGCCGCTGGGCCCAGCAGCGGGCCGAAGCGCACCACGCCGACGTGCGGCGCCAGACCCTGGGACACGAGCGCGACAACGACCGGCTGCTGGCCTTTGCCGGCCGCCCCGAATGAGGACACATCCGCCATGACCAAGAACCTGCACCTGATGGGCCTGCTGGCCGCCGCCTGGGCCGTCCACCCCTGTGCGCTGGCCGCCGAGTTCAACTGCCTGATCGAGCCGCGCAAGGTGGTCGAGCTGCGCAGCCCCAGCACCGGCGTGGTCGACCGCGTCGACGCCGAGCGCGGCCAGCTCGTGCGCGCCGGTCAGGTGCTGGTCTCGCTGGATTCGGGCCTGGAGCGCGCCGCGCTCGACATCGCGCGCCACCGCGCCACGATGGAAGGCGCCATCAAGACCGGCGAGAGCCGCCTCGCCTTCGCCTCGCAGAAGTTCCAGCGCCGCGACGAACTGCTCTCGCAGAAATACGTCTCGCAGCAGGACCACGACGAATCGCGCACCGAGATGCGGCTGGCGCAGAGCGAGCTGCTGGACGCGCGCGACAACCGCCGCCTGGCCGAGCTCGAGGTGCGCCGCAACGAGGAGCAGATCCGCCTGCGCGCCATCCGCAGCCCGGTGACCGGCGTGGTGGTCGAGCGCAACGTGCACGTGGGCGAGCTGGCCGACCCCGGCGAGCAGCGCAAGCCGCTGCTGCGCATCGCCGAGATTTCCACGCTGTACGTGGAGGCGGTGCTGCCGGCCGAGGCCTACGCCCACGTGCGCGTGGGCCAGCAGGGCCAGGTGCGCGCCGAGCTGCCCGTCAAGGTGAACGCCGCCGCCACCGTGCGCGTGGTCGACAAGGTGCTGGACGCCGCCTCCGGCACCTTCGGCGTGCGCCTGGAGCTGCCCAACGCCCAGGCCGAGATTCCCGCCGGCATCGCCTGCCGGGTGGACCTGCCCGACGTTCCCGCCTCACCGGCCCGGCGCGAGCAGCGCCGCTTCGACCCCAGCAAGGGCTGAACGCCCGCACCCGACACACCGCGAAACCGCGCACCAGGAGAGACACCATGCACCGCGACCCGATCCGCACCGCCGTCGAACTTCCTACGCCCACCGCCGGCCCTCTGTCGCGGCTCGCCCGTCTGCTGCCGCGACGCAAGGGCCGCGCGGCCGCACCGTTCAAGCGCAAGCTGCTGGTGGAGACGCTGGAGCAGCGCGTGCTGATGGACGCCGACCCGCTCGCCGTGGCCGCCGTCAGCGCCCGGCTCGACAGCCCGGGCGAGGTGGACGTCTACACCTTCACGCTGGACAACGCCACCACGGTCTCGTTCGACAGCCAGACCGACAACGGCAACATGCGCTGGACGCTGACCGGCCCCAGCGGCACGGTGGTCAACGCCCAGGGCCTGGACAGCCAGAGCAACGCCGCGGCCTACGCGCCGCTCACGCTGGCGGCCGGCGACTACCGGCTGCAGATCGACGGCGCGGGCCAGACCACGGGCGCCTACGGCTTTCGCCTGCTCGACCTCTCGCGCGCCAACAGCCTGACGCTGGGCCAGCCCGTCAACGGCACCTTCGCCGACGGCGCGCAGCAGGTCGCCTACCAGTTCGACGCCCAGGCCGGCGACGCGCTGTGGCTGGACACCGTCACGCTGCCCAGCGGCAGCAACCTGCGCCTGCACGACCCCTTCGGCAACCGCATCGGCACCTGGGCCGGCGACACCGAGCTGCCGCTGCTGCCCTACACCGGCCGCTACACGCTGATCCTGGACGGCAACAGCAGCACGCCGCTGAACGCCGCCTACGCGTTCGAACTGCGTGAACTGGCCGCGCCCGTGACCGACCTGGGCACCCTGCCCGCCGCCGGCGCCACCGTCAGCGGCAACATCGCCGAGCCCGGCGACAGCGCGGTGGTGCGCTTCACGGTCGACGGGTCGCGCCGCATCCTGATCGACTCGCGCAGCGTCAGCAACAACCTGTCCATGACGCTGACCGGCCCGGCCGGCGTGGTTACCGAGGCCACGGGCGGCAGCACCCTGGCCAACCAGGGCCTGGGCAACGTCGACAGCTATGCCTCGCCCTGGGGCGTGCTCGACCTGCCCGCGGGCAGCTACACGCTGCGCATCGACGGCTCCGGCGCCGCCGTGGGCGCCTACGCGCTGCGCCTGCTCGACGCCAGCAGCCCCACGGCGGTGGTGCGTGGCCAGTCCACCGCCGGCCAGCTCAACCCCGGCGGCGCCGCCCATGTCTACCGCATCGCGGCCACGGCCGGCGACAGCATCCGGCTGGACACCGGCACCGCCACCGTGGGCGGCGTCAGCAACACCGGCGTGCTGGGCTGGACCCTGTACGACCCGTACGGCCGGCGCGTGACGCAGGCCTCCAGCTGGTACGACGTCGACAACATCGCGCTGGCCCTGTCCGGCGACTACACGCTGGTGGTGCGCGGCGACAACGACCGCACGCCCGCCACCGACTACGCCTTCACCGTGGTGGGCCTGGGCAACACGCCGGTCAGCCTGCCGGCCGGCACCAACGTGGCGCTGGGCACCGCGCCCACCAGCGGCTCCATCGCCGCGGCCGGCGGCAGCCAGGTCTGGCGCTTCACGCTGGCCACGGCCACCACGGTGTATTTCGACCCGCTCACGGCCGGCATGCCCTACGACATGTACGTCGCACTGCAGGGCCCGCGCGGCACGGAGACCGCATCCGGCACGCGCTTCGGCGGCTACTACAACAGCTACGGCGACGACGGCGCGCAGGCCTGGAACCTCGCCGCTGGCGACTATGCGCTGACCATCAGCTCCAGCAGCTCGGCCGTGGCCGCCTACCGCTTCCGGCTGCTCGACCTGGCCGCTGCGGCCTCGCCGCTGCCGTCGGGCAGCGTGGTGCAGGGCGAGCTCAACCCCGGCAGCGGCGTGGCCGTCTACAGCTTCGACGCGGCCGCGGGCGAGCGCATCTTCCTGGACGGCCGCTCCAACGGCTTCACCAACCTGGAACGCCGCCTGCTCGACCCCTGGGGCCGGCCGGTGGCGGGCGGCACCGCCAACCCGGGCACCGACAACCTCGAGGTGGCGCTGCCCTACGCCGGCCGCTACACGCTGCTGGTCGAGGGCCACAACAGCATCGCCACGCCCCAGCCCTACAGCTTCGTGCTGGAGCGGCCGGTCGACCGCACCGTGGCCTACGACATCGGCGTGGCCCAGCTGCCCGGCGTGCAATGGGGCACGGACGGCGCCAACCCCGCGCTGCACTTCGACGGCAACCAGGTGGCCACCGTGGCGGCCGACCCGGCCCTGAGCATCCCGGGTGACGTGAGCTTCCAGCTGCGCTTCAAGGCCGACAACCTCGACCAGACCTGGCAATCGCTGCTCTACAAGGGCAACCAGGTGCAGGACGGCGCCCAGCGCAACTACTCGATGTGGCTCAACAGCGCCGGCTACCTGCACCTGTCCATCGGCACCGACTGGGGCGAATACACCGTGCGCACGGCCGACGCCAGCATCCAGGCCGACCGCTGGTACGACGTGGTCGGCGTGGTCGACCGCACCAGCGGCAAGCTGCGCATCTACATCGACGGCGTGCAGGCCGTCGAATCGGCCAGCGCGCTGCCGCCGGCCACCGTGACCAACCGCACCTACGCCACGCCGCTGACCATCGGCAACGCGCAGGAGAACTGGTCCAACGCCGTCTCCGGTTTCGAGGGCAGCATCAGCGAGGTGCGCGTCTGGAACCGGGCGCTGACGGCGGCCAACGTCACCGCCTTCCAGACCACCGCGCCGAGCGCCAGCGACACCAGCCTGGTGCTGTGGCTGCCCTTGAACACCTCGGGCGCCACGGTGCTGGCCGATGCCTCGGGCGAAGGCCGCAACGCCACCGTCTCCAGCGTCTACGCCGGCATTGCCGGCGCGGTGGTCGGCGACATCGCGGTGCCCGGCCAGAGCATCACCTACACGCTGAGCCTGCCGCAGGCGCGGCGCGTGTTCATGGACGCGCTGGTCTCCCCCGGCCAGTTCAACGTCACGCTGAGCGGGCCCAACACCAACCTCGCCAGCACCGACCTGGCCTGGGTGGACAACGCCAACAACCTGCTCGACCTGCCCGCGGGCGAATACCGCATCACGGTGCGCGGCCAGGGCCAGCACACCGGCAGCTTCGCGTTCCGGCTGCTGGACGCCGCCCAGGCCACCGCCATCGCCTACGACACCACGGTGCAGGGCGAGCTGCGTCCCGGCGACGAGGCCCAGCTCTACCGCTTCGACGCGCAGGCCGGCGAGGTGGTGTTCTTCGACGCGCTGGCCGAAGGCGGTGCCAGTGCGGCGCAATGGCGCCTGATCGACCCCTACGGCCGCGCCGTGTTCACGCAGGCCGGGCTGGCCGACCGCGAGAACACCACGCTCGCGGTGGCCGGCACCTACACGCTGGTGGTCGACGGCTACGCCTACGAGCGCGACCGCTGGTCCAGCTACAGCTTCTCGCTGCGCAAGGTCACGCCCGCGGCGCCGCAACCCATCGTGCTCGGCCAGTCGCTGGACGGCCAGGCCCAGCGCACCGCCGGCCGCAACGGCGGCGGCGCCGTGGCCATCAGCGGCACGCAGTACGTGGAGATCGACGGCGCGGCCACCAACCTCGCCGGCCAGATGACCGTGGAAGCCTGGTTCCGCATCGACCGGCCGAGCACCGGCACCTGGACCGAACTCTTCGTCAAGACCGACGAAGCCTCCTCGCGCCAGTACGGCGTGTGGATCAACGCCGACGGCCAGATCTACGCCGAGGCCACCGACCTCAACAACGACAGCCGCAGCATCACGAGCGCGGCCGGCCTGGTGCCCAACGAGGCCAACGGCCAGTGGCAGCACGTGGCGCTGGTGCTGGACCGCGCCAACAGCCAGATGCGCCTGCTGCTCAACGGCACCGAGGTGGCCAGCGGCTACCTCTCGCCGCAGGCATCGCTGCAGCTGGACGACGCGCTGCGCCTGGGCCGCAATGCCGAGGGCCATGCCGCCCACGAGGGCTACAGCGTCAGCGTGGACGAGCTGCGCATCTGGAACGTGGCGCGCAGCAACGCCCAGATCGCGGCGGGCATGGCCAGCAACCTGCAGGGCAACGAGGCCGGCCTGGCCGCGCTGTACCGCTTCAACGAAGCCAGCGGCGCCACGGTGGTGGACGCCACCGGCGCCGCCGGCGCCAGCGGCCGGCTGGTGCGCCTGGCCGACGAGCTGCCCGGCCTGGTGGTCGGCCGCATCGACACGCCCGGCCAGGTGCGCACCTACACCTTCACGCTGGACAGCGCGCGCGCCATCTACCTGGACAACTTCACGCACCGCCACGACCTGAACTGGCGCCTGGCCGGCCCGACCGTGGACATCGGCACCAGCCTGTACGGCGCCGACAGCACCAACAGCTACAACCTGCTGCAGCTGCCCGCCGGCACCTACACCTTCACCATCGACGGGGCGGGTGCCGCGGTGGGCGAATACGCGTTCCGCCTCGTCGACGCGGCGGCCGCGCAGCAGCCCGTGGCGCTCGACGCCGAGGTGCAGACGCGGCTGGAGCCGGGCGCCATGGCGCGCCTGTTCACCTTCAGCGCCAGCGCCGGCCAGCGCCTGTTCCTGGACATGCTGTCCTACACCGGCGCCCAGCCCGCCTGGCGCCTGCTGGACCCCACCGGCGCCCAGGTGTTCGGCGTGGGCTGGGCCAACGACGTGGACACCTTCGCGGTGGGCCGCACCGGCACCTACACGCTGATCCTGGAGGACTACACCGCCGCGGGCAGCGCCGCCAGCGAGCGCGACGTGCGCTTCACCGTGCGCACGGTGGAGGACCAGACCACCAACCTGGTGCTGGGCACCAGCCAGATCCGCGCCCCGCAATGGGTGGCCGGCCCCGAAGGCGCGGGCAGCGCGGTGCGCCTGGGCGAGGGCCGCGAGCTGGAGGTGCCGGCCAGCGCGGCGCTGGACCTGACCGGCAACTTCACCATCGAGGCCATGGTCCGGCTGGACAGCTACAGCGGCGGCTGGATGCCCATCGTCTCGCGCGGCAGCGACTTCAACCACCAGACCTTCGGCCTGTGGGTCGGCGCGCAGGGGCAGATCTACCTGGACAGCCACCAGCTCGGCAGCAACAACCCCGACTACCCCTACGACCAGTTCTGGAACGTCGGCTCGGCCGCCGGCGCCGTCTCGCTGAACGCCTGGCACCGGCTGAGCGCCAGCGTGAACCGCAGCACCGGCGCGGTGGCGGTCTATGTCGACGGCGCCCAGGTGGGCTCGGCCCAGCTGCAGTACTACCAGGACGGCGCGGCCAGCAGCCAGCCCAATGCCAAGCTGTTCGTCGGCGCGACCGAACTCACCGACCGCACGCCGCTGTACGGTGCCGTGGCCGACCTGCGCGTGTGGAACACCGCGCGCACGGCGGCCCAGATCGGCGCCACACAAAGCACCACCGCACTGGCCGGCAACGAGGCCGGCCTGGTGCTGCTGCTGCCCATCACGGGCGGCAGCGGCAACGTGCTGGCCGGCAGCGGCAGCAGCGGCCTGGGCGGCCGCGTGCAAAGCGTCAACGCGGGGCTGTCCGCCACCGTGGTCGAGGGCAGCATCACCCAGCCCGGCCAGCGCGTGCTCTACCAGCTCAGCGTGGCGCAGGACACGCGGGTGCTGTTCGACACGCTGACCACCGATGGCAACTTCACCTGGTCGCTGCTGGACGAAGGCGGCGGCGTGGTGGCCAAGGTCAATGGCGAGGCGCTGCAGAACCGCCGCCTGCGCGATGCCGATGCCGCGCATTCCAGCAACAGCCTGATGCTGCTGCGCGCCGGCCGCAGCTACACGCTGGTGGTCGACGCCGACGGCCAGAACACGGGCGACTTCGCGTTCCGCCTGCTCAACCTGGCCAATGCCCAGGCCATCGGCTACGACCAGAGCACCGCCTACACCGCCGAACCCGCCAACGCCACGCGCCTGTTCAGCTTCTCCGGCGTGGCCGGCCAGCAGATCGTGCTCGACGAGCTGGCCTGGGCCGGCAACAACTGGCCCTACTGGCGCCTGTACGACCCGTTCGGCAACCAGATCCACGAGAGTTATTTCTACAGCGACTCGCCCACGCTCACGCTCGCACGCACCGGCACCTACGTGCTGGCCATCGAGGGCCAGGTCGACCAGCGAGGCACCACCACGCAGACCTTCCAGGTGCACCTGGCCGGCACCGTGGCGCCGCCGGCGCTGCCCACGGGCACGGCCCTCACGTTCACGGCCGGCGTGGCCACCGTCAACGGCACCAGCACGGCCGTGGACACACCGGCGGTCTACACCTTCACGCTGGCGCAGCCGCGCCGCATCTACATCGACACGCTCACCCCCTCGACCAACAACGCCTACTACAAGCTCTGGAACCTGAGCAGCGCGGCCGGCACGGTGGCCGAGCGCTGGGCCCACGACACCGACGGCCCCAACCAGCGCAGCTACTACGACCTGCCGGCCGGCGACTACGCCTTCTCGGTGCGCACGCCCTACGACTGGGCGCTCACGCCCTTCGCGTTCAAGCTCATCGACATCGACACCGTGGCGCAGACGCTCACGCCCGGCACCGCCGTGTCGGGCACGCTGGCGCCGGCCAACACCGCGGCCTTCTTCCGCTTCGACGGCGAGGCCGGTGCGCGCTACTTCCTCAACGCCACCACGACCACCAACACCGGCAATGCCTACTGGCGGCTGCTGGACGCGCAGACGCTGGCCACGGTGCAGCAGGGCTACTTCAACAACCAGGGCGACGGCCTCACGGTGCCGCGCGACGGCAGCTACATCCTGACGCTGGAGGGCTACTACGACACCGCCGGCCAGTCCAGCTACGGCTTCACGCTGTACCGCGACGCCGACGCCACATCGGCCCTCACGCTCGGGAGCACCGTCAGCGCCAGCTTCGCGCAGCCCGGCGACACTGGCAACTACACCTTCACGCTCGACGCCGCCAAGCGCCTGTGGTTCGACTCGTTCACCGAGCGCTCGGACATCGTCTGGCGCATCCTGGACGCCGACGGCGTGGCCGTGTTCAGCGACCGCGACATCCGCGACTACACCAACTGGTACGACCCCTTCACGCTGGCCGCCGGCAGCTACACGCTGCAGGTCGACGGCCGCGTCGCCGCGGCGGGCGCCTACAGCTTCCGGCTCGTGGACGTGGGCGCTGCGGCGCTGGTCACGCCGGGCACGGCGCAGAGCGGCACGCTCACACCGGGCACCGAGGTCGACTTCTACGCCTTCAACGCGCAGGCCGGCGACAGCTTCTTCTTCGACATGGTCTCGCGCACCACCAACCAGACCATGTACTGGCGCCTGTACGACCCGTACGGCCAGCGCGTGTGGGGCGGCACCGACCTGCAGGACGTGGACGTGACGCAGCTGGCCTACACCGGCCGCTACACGTTGGCCATCGAGGGCTACCCGGGCAACACGCAGAGCGCCAGCTACAGCTTCAACGTCGTGCCCGTGCTGCCGCAGGCACCGGTGGCGCTCAGCATCGGCCTGCAGCCCGCGCCCAACCTGCAGGTGCAGAACCTGCAGCTCAGCGGCGCCGACGGCAGCGTGCATTCCGGCGGCACGCTCAACATCGCCTGGCAGACCATCAACACCGGCGACCGCGCGCTCGACACCGCGTTCCAGGAGCGGGTGATCGTCACCAACGCGCAGGGCCAGACCGTGGTCAACGCGCTGCTGGCCTACGACCCGGCCGTGCTGGGCGCGATCGGCATCGGCCAGGCCAAGGCGCGCAGCACGCAGGTGCTGCTGCCGCCGGGCGCGGCCGGCGCGGGCGCGCTGACCGTCACCGTCGTCACCGACACCGCCAACGCCGTGCGCGAGAAGGGCGCGGCCGGCGAGTCGGACAACACGCTGCAGGCCACCGTCAACTCCACGCTGCTGGTCTACCCCGACCTGGGCGTCACGCAGCTGGGCATCACGCCGGCCGCGGGCCTGAAGGCGGGCGACCAGGTCACGGTGAGCTGGCGCGACGAGAACCGCGGCGACGCCGCACCCGCCAACGGCTGGGTCGACCGCGTCGTGGTGCGCAACCTGAGCACCGGCGCGGTGGTGCTCGACCAGCGGGTGGCGGTGCCCACGGGCAGCGCGGCCATCGCCGCGGGTGGCACGCTGGCACGGCAGTACGTGTTCAGCTGGCCGGCCGGCGTCAACGGCATCGGCAACTTCGAGGTCACCATCACCGCCGACGCCGACGGCGCCGTGGCCGAGTACAACGCCACCGACACGGCCGAGTCGAACAACGCGGCCAGCGTGGCCTTCACGTCTGCACCCGACCTCTCCATCGACGGCCTCACGGTGCTGACCGCCACGCCGGTCTCCGGCGGCCTGGTCGACCTGCAGTGGACGGTGCGCAACCAGGGCAACGCGCCCACGCCCACGGGCTGGTTCGACCACATCGTCGCGACCAACGTGGACACCGGCGCCACGCTGCTGAACCTGGACGTGTTCTACACGCCGACGACGGCGCTCGCCGTGGGCGGCTCGGCCACGCGCACCTTCCAGCTGCGGCTGCCGGACGGCCAGGCCTCGGTGGGCAACATCCGCTTCACCGTGGTGGCCGACCAGAACGCCAGCGGCGCCTCGTCGCTGGCCGAGACCAACGAGGCCAACAACCAGGCCCAGGTCACCAAGGCCGCCGTGCTGAGCCAGGCCGCCAACCTCGTGGTGACGGCCTTCACGGCCCCCGCCACGCAGCGCAGCGGCGATGCCGCCGCCTTCGCCTGGACGGTGCGCAACAGCGGCAACGCGGCCACGCCGGGCACGGCCTGGCACGACCGCATCGTGCTGTCGGCCGATGCCACCATCGGCAACGCCGACGACGTGACCGTGGCCACCGTGGCACGCAACGGCGCGCTGGCCGTGGGCGCCAGCTACACCGTCGAATGGTCGGCCACCGTGCCCGCCGGCTACGACGGCAACTACCGCTTCGCGCTGGTGACCGACGTGTTCAACACCGTGGCCGAGCCCGACGCCGAGAACGACAACGTGAGCGCGCTGCGCGCCGCGCTGCTGACGCCCTACCACGCCGACCTCACCGTCGGCGAGCTGGCCCTGCCGGCCAGCGGCAACGGTGGCCAGAGCGTCACCGTGACCTGGCGCACCACCAACCAGGGCGACGCCGCCACCGGCAACACCTGGTGGTACGACCGGCTCTGGCTGTCGCCCACCGGCGCCATCGGCGAGGGCTCGGGCGCCATCCTGCTCGGCGACTTCGCGCGCAGCGGCGGCGCCCTGGCCGCCGGCGCCAGCCGGGTCGACCAGCAGCAGGTCACGCTGCCCAACGGCGTGAGCGGCAGCTTCAAGCTGGTGGTGGAGTCCGACATCTACAACTGGGTGGCCGAGAGCCGCTTCAACGGCAACAACAGCGCCGTGTCCACCGCCGCCATCGTGCTGAGCGAGGCGCCGTCGGTCGACCTGCGCGTGCAGAACGTGGCCGGCCCGGCCACGGCCCGCCCCGGCCAGCAGCAGACCGTCAGCTGGGAGATCCGCAACGCGGGTGCCGGCGCGGCCGCCGCGCCCTGGACCGACCACCTCTACCTGTCGTCCAACGGCAGCCTGTCGGGCGCGATCTACCTGACCAGCTTCACGCACCAGAGCCCGCTGGCCGGCAACGCCACCACGCAGGCCAACGCCCAGTTCTGGATGCCCGACGTGGCCGACGGCAACTGGCGCGTGCTGGTGGTCACCGACGCGGCCAACCAGGTCTACGAGAGCGGCGCCGCCGATGCCGAAAGCGCCAACACCGGCCAGGCCGCCGCCGCCACGGCGGTGACCCACCCCGACGTGCGCGCCACCGACATCACGGTCGCCGCAGGCGCCGCCGCCGGCCGCGCCAGCACCATCGCCTGGACCGCCCGCAACGACGGCAGCGCCGCGGCGCCGCCGGACTGGCTGGAGCGCGTGTTCCTGTCGTCCGACGATCTGCTGGACGGCAACGACATCCTGCTGGCCACGGCCACCGTGGGCAGCGCCATCGACGCCAACGGCGTGCTGCAGCGCAGCGTGCAGGCCCAGCTGCCGGCCAGCCTGGCCGCGGGCAGCTGGCGCATCATCGTGCAGAGCGATGCCGGCAACGCGCTGCGCGAGCTGGCTGGCGAGAACAACAACGTGAGCATGTCCGCCGCCTTCTCGGTGGCCGAGGCGCCGCTGCCCAACCTGGCGGTGGGCAACGTGGCCGGCCCGGCCAGCATGCGCCCCGGCCAGGCCGCCACCGTCACCTGGACCGAACGCAACACGCTCGCAGAGCCCGCCACGGGCGACTGGTCGGCGCAGATCTACCTGTCGTCCGACAACGCCATCGGCGGCGACATCCTGGTCGGCACGGCCAACTTCACGGGCGGCCTGGCGGCCAACGGCCAGGTGGCGCGCTCGGCCGAGGTGCAGCTGCCGACCACGCTGGCGCCTGGCGCCTGGCGCTTCGTGGTGCGCACCGACAGCGCCAACCGCGTGGCCGAACGCGACGAGCTGGACAACGCCGCCATCGCCGCCAACGCGAGCCAGGTGTCCGCGGCGCTGCAGCTGAACCTGGTCGCCAGCGTGGCCGAAGCCGCCGGCACCGTGACGGCCAGCCTGCAGCGCAACGGCGACCTGAGCGGCCCGCTGACCGTGGCGCTGGTCTCCAGCGACACCAGCGAGGCCACGGTGCCGGCCACCGTGACCATCCCGGCCGGCCAGGCACTCGTCAACTTCACCATCGCGCTGCCGGCCGACGGCATCGTCGACGGCACGCAGACCGTCAACATCGCCGCCAGCGCCAACGGCGTGCTGGGCGACAGCCGCGCGCTGAGCGTGACCGACAGCAACACCGCCGCGCTCACGCTGAGCGCGGTGCTGGCGGTGCAGGAGAACCAGGGCACGCTCACGATGACCGTGAGCCGCAACACCGACGCCAGCGCCGGCGCGCTGCAGGTGCGCCTGAACAGCGCCAACACGGCGGCGCTGCGCGTGCCCGGCATCGTGACCATCCCGGCTGGCGCGACCAGCGTGAGCTTCTCGGCCCAGCTGCTGGACGACCAGGAGGTCTGGGGCACGCGCGAGGTGCGCGTGAATGCCGCGGCGGACGGCTACACCGCCCACTCGGTCAACGTGGCCATCGCCGACGACGAACTGCCCGAGCTCACGATGAGCTTCAGCAGCAACCAGGTGGCCGAAGGCGCAGGCGCCAACGCCGTGGGCGTCACGCTGCGGCGCGACCGCCCGGGCACCTACGACCTGGTGCTGAACGTGTTCAGCGACAACCTCGACGCGCTGACCGTGCCCACGCGCGTGGTGATCCCGGCCGGCGAGACCACGGTGCACTTCAACGCCAGCCCGGTGGACAACACCCTCTCGGGCGACGGCATCCGCAGCGCCACCGTGTTCGCCAAGATGCTGAACCCCTCCGGCTCGGAGATTCGACAGAACAACACGTCGGCCGTGATGCTGGTGACCGACGACGACGGGCCGACGCTGTCCGTCACGCTGTCGGCCGACAGCGTCGGCGAGCTGGGCGGCGCGCTCACCGGCACGGTGCGGCGCAACACCGGCACCACGGGCGACCTGGTGGTCACGCTGACGAGCAGCGACACCACCGAGGCCCGCGTGCCCGCCACCGTGACCATCCTGGCCGGCCAAAATTCCGCCACCTTCAGCGTCGCGCCGCAGGCCGACAACGTGGTGGACGGCACGCAGGCCGTCACCATCCGCGCCAGCGCGAGCGGCTACAGCAGCGGTGCCGCCGGCCTCAACGTGACCGAAGGCGACCTGCCCGACCTCGTCGTCAGCGAGATCGGCCAGCCCGCCAGCGGCTACGCGCAGACCCGCATCGACCTGAGCTGGACCGTCACCAACCAGGGCCTGGTCACGGCCAACGGCGGCTTCCGCGACCGCGTGTTCCTGTCGCGCGACGACGTTCTGAGCGCGGCCGACCGCCTGGTGGCCGCCGTGATCCACACCAACCCGGTGCCGCAGGGCCAGTCGTACACCCAGACCGCCTCCATCCTGCTGCCCGAGGAGACCGGCGTGTACCGCGTGATCGTGGTCACCGACGCGCTGAGCACGGTGAACGAGGGATCGGAGCGCAACAACGTGGGCGTGTCCTCGCTGCCGCTGAACGTGCGCGCGCCCGTCACGGCCACCGTGCAGACCGCCGTCACGCAGCTGGCCGTGAGCGGCGAGGCCGGGCAGACCGTGGTGCCCATGACCGGCACCGCCACCGACGCGCGCACCGGCCAGGCCGCGGCCAACACCGCCGTCAAGGTGATGGTGCGGGTCGGCACGGTAGAGCGGCTGCTGGACGCCACCACCGACGCCAGCGGCAAGTTCAGCGTGGACTTCGTGCCGCTGCCGGGCGAGGCCGGCGTGTTCGAGATCGGCGCGGGCTTCGCGGGCGACAAGGACTTCACGGTGCAGGACAGCTTCAAGCTGCTGGGCATCGAGGCCAGCGTGCCCTACATCCGCGCCATGGGCACCAACGAGACGCCTTTGGCCGGCAGCTTCGTGCTCGAGAACATGGGCAACGTGCCGCTCACCGGCCTCACGGCCTCCGTCGAAGGCCTGGCGAGCAACTTCCAGTTCGAGGTGGTGAACCTGGCCTCCGGCCTGGCCGGCGACGGTTCGGTCACGGTCAACTGGCGCCTCACGGGCCACGGCATCACCGACCAGCTGGTGGCCAGCAAGGGCATGCTGGTGCTGACCACGGCCGAGGGCGCGACCGAGCGCCTGGTGCTGGACCTGGCCTGCATCCCGCAGACGCCCAAGCTGGTGGCCACGCCGGGCTACCTGGCCCAGGGCATGCTGCTGGGCCGCCAGACGCTGGTCTCGTTCGAGGTCACCAACCAGGGCGCGGCCGACACCGGCCCCGTCACGGTGCAGCTGCCGGATTTCCCGTGGCTCAAGCTCGTCAGCGCCTCGGTGATCGACAACATCGCGGCCGGCGGCAAGGCCACCGTGACGGTGGCGCTCACGCCCACGGCGGACAACGCCGAGCTGATCCGCTACGACGGCAACATCGCGCTGAACGCGCGGCTGGGCGGGCTGGCCATGCCCTTCCAGTTCCGCGCCACGAGCGAGGCCAAGGGCGAGATGCGCGTCTCGGTGGAAGACCAGCTGACCTACTACGCCGAGGGCGCGCCCAAGCTCGCGGGCGCCACGGTGACGCTGACCGACCCCTACACCTTCGACGTGGTCGCCACGGCCACCACGGACGCCAGCGGCAGCGTGCTGCTCTCCGGCATTCCCGAGGGCAACTACATCCTCACGGTCAACGCCGACAAGCACAGCAGCTACCGCGCCACCAAGACCATCACGGCCGGCACCACCAGCGAAGAGACCATCTTCCTGGACCGCCAGCTGGTCAGCTACTCGTGGAACGTGGTGCCGGTGGACATCCAGGACCGCTACCAGATCAAGCTGGAATCGACCTTCGAGACCGAGGTGCCGGTGCCCGTCATCACGGTGGACGCGCTCAAGATGCCGGTGATCCTGCCCGGCGTGACCTCGACCATCACGATCAAGGTCACCAACCACGGCCTGATCCAGGCCGAGGACGTGCGCATCAACGTGCCCAACGACGACCTGTTCGAGATCGTGGCGCTGACCAACGTGATCGACATCCTGCCGGCCAAGAGCACGGTGGAGGTGCCGATCACGATCCGGCTGAAGGACGGCGTGACGCCGCAGATGGTGGCCGCGGCCTCGCTCTCGGGCAACCCCGTCGAGACCGAAGGCTGGGGCTCTGCGATCGTCAAGTGCCTGGGCATCGACACCGCCTACAAGCTGCGCTGCGGCGCCGATGGCCGCTGGTACAGCGAGAAGACCGACATCAAGCCCGTGCTGTGCGCGATGGACTTCAACGAAGCCGCCCGCGGCCAGTTGCTCGACTACATCGGCGGCGACTTCAACCTGCTGGACCTGGGCTGCGATGCGCTGGACCTGCTGCTCAACTGCACGGGCATCGTCGAGAACGACTGCATCTCCTTCATCATCAACGCCGCCTGCGGCGCCATCGTGGGCGGCATCACGGCCGGCCCGGCCGGCGCGGCGGCCGGCGCCGCGGGCGCGGCCAGCGACCTGCTGGCCTGCCTGTGCCAGATCCTGGGGCCGCTGGGCGGCGGCAGCGGCACGGTGACGGGCGGGCCGTCCGGCGGCGGCGGCGGCTGGGGCTGGTGGTACCCGGGCGGCGGCTACGCCAGTGGCACCGGCTGGTCCTACAACATCCAGTACGTGAACTGCCGCGGCGAGCCGGTCTCCGCCGTCGAGCAGCAGCGCGCCGACGAGGGCCTGATGGCCGCCGTGGCCTCCGGCGCCGTGGCGCCCGAGGCGATCGCGGCGGTGGAGGCGCACAACGAAGCGCGGGCCGAGAAACTCGCGGCGCTGGCCGCCGATGGCGACGGCATCCTCAACGCCGAGGAAGCCGGCATCTGCGCGCAAGTGCGCATCAGCATCGAGCAGGAGGCCGTGCTCACGCGCACCGCCTTCCAGGGCACGCTGCAGATCGTCAACGGCAACACGGGCGTGCCGCTGACCGGCGTGCAGCTGGTGCTGGACATCCGCGACGAAGCCGGCAACGCCGTCAACGGCCTGTTCGCCACGCGCGGCCCGACGCTGACCGGCCTGACCGCGCTGGACGGCAGCGGCGTGCTGGCCGGCGGCGCCACCGGCAGCGCGCAGTACATGTTCATCCCCACGGTGGACGCGGCGCGCGACCTGCCCACGCGCTACACCATCGGCGGCACGCTGAGCTATGTGGAGGGCGGCCAGAAGATCACGGTGCCGCTGATGGCCGCGCAGATCACGGTCTACCCCGAGGCGCGGCTGAACCTGCATTACTTCCAGCAGCGCGACGTGTTCAGCGACGACCCGTTCACCGAGGAGGTGGAACCCAGCGAGGAATTCGCGCTGGGCCTGCTGGCCTACAACGACGGCAAGGGCGATGCGCGCAACTTCACGATCACCTCGGCCCAGCCCAAGATCATCGAGAACGAGAAGGGCCTGCTGATCGACTTCAAGATCGTCGGCACGCAGGTGGGCGACCAGGCCGTGGCGCCCACGCTGACCGCCAACCTGGGCAACATCGCCGCCGGCCAGACGCAGGTGGCGCAGTGGAACCTGACCTCCACGCTGCAGGGCAAGTTCATCGACTACACCGCCACCTTCGAGCACCTGGACGGCATGGGCGACACGCGGCTGTCGCTGATCGAGTCGGTCAACATCCACGAGCTGATCCGCTCGGTCAAGGCCAATGCGGGCGATGCGCCCGACTTCCTGGCCAACGACGACCCCGACAGCGCGCACACGCCCGACCGGCTGTACATGAACGACGGCTCGCAGCACGTGGTCAGGACGCTGGCCAACACCAGCGCGAACCGCACGGCCGCGCCGGGCGCCCTGTCGGTGGCGCTCAAGGCGGATGCCGCATCGGGCTGGGGCTACTTCAAGATCGCCGACCCCGGCGTGGGCTACGCGCTGGACCGCATCGTGCGCTCGGACGGCAAGGTGCTGAGCCTGGGCCGCGAGGTCTGGCGCACCGACCGCAGCTTCCCCGACGCGCTGACCGGCGCCGTGCGCGAGAACGTGCTGCACTTCATCGACGAGAACTCCACCGGCAGCTACACCGCCTTCTTCAAGATCGACGACGCGGTGGCGCCGCGCCTGGTGGAGATCCTGGCGGTCTCGCCCGACCCGGCCACCGCGCCGGTCGACACGGTGGACGTGCGCTTCAGCGAGGCGCTGGACCTGGCCAGCTTCTCGGTGGCCGACCTGGCGCTGGCGCTGGAAGGCGGCGACGGCAGCAACCTCCTGGCCGGTGCCAGCGGCATCACGGTGGCGCAGATCGGTGCCGCGGCCGACCACCTGTACCGCATCTCCGGCCTGGCCAACTTCACCGCCGGCAGCGGGCTGTACCGGCTGACGGTCAACGCCACCGGCATCGCCGACTACGCCGGCAACGCCGGCCAGGGCGTGCTGACCGAGACCTGGGGCATGGGCGACATCGGCCCCTATGTGCTGAGCATGGCGGCCGGCCCGGCCGCGCGCCACACCGCGCTGGATGTGGTGGACATCACGTTCAACACCGCGCTGGACGCCGCCAGCTTCAGCGCCGGCGACCTGCGCCTGGAGCGCGACGGCGTGGTGCAGAGCCTGGCCGGTGCCACGCTCACGCTGACCGCGCTGGCCGGCAACCAGTACCGCCTGGGCGGGCTGGCGTCCGCCACGGTGCCCGATGGCAACTACACGCTGACGCTGCTGTCCACCGGGCTGCTGTCGTCCGGCGGCGCGGCCGGCCTGGGCAGCCAGTCGGTCGGCTGGCGCATGGACACGGTGGCGCCGCGCGTGCTCGACGTGGTGGACCTCATCGACACCGTGCGCAAGACGGTGGTGCTGGGGCTCGACGTGGAGCTGTCCGAGCGCGTGGACCTGGCCACCTTCGACTACCGCGACATCGTGCTCACGCGCACCGTGAACGGCATCAAGAGCGGCAACCTCATCGACGCGCAGACCAAGGTCGAGTACCTGTCGGGCAACACCTACCGCGTGAGCGGCTTCAACTGGGTCAGCGGGCTGGAGGGCAGCTACCAGTTCAGCGTCGATGGCGCGGGCCTGGCCGACGAGGCCGGCAACGCCGGCACGGGCCAGGCCAGCCAGAGCTGGTTCATGGACTTCCACGACCCGGCGGCCGCCACCAACCTCCAGATCGCGCCGGACAACGGCGTCTCCGGCAGCGACATGCGCAGCAACCAGCTGAACTTCACGCTGACTGGGTCGCTGGGCGAGGCGGGCCTGTCGGTGCGCGTGACCGACCGCACCACCGGCAACGAGATCGGCTACGCCACCGTGGACGGCCAGTCCTTCCGCATCGCCGTCCAGCTCGACGCCGCCGGCATCCACGAGCTGCGCGTGCGCACCGTGGACGCGGCCGGCAACCTGGCCGATGCCGTGGTGACCGTGTTCGTCGACGTGGTCAAGCCGACACTGGCCGAGCCGGTGCTGCACCGCGACGCCGACGGCAACGTCGACACGCTCACGCTGAACTTCAGCGAGGCGATCGACGCGGCCAGCCTCACGCTGGCCGCGCTGAGCCTGACCCGCGACGGCGGCGCCAACCTGCTGCAGGGCGCGACGCTGACCCGCGTGAGCGCTACGCAGTACGTGCTGGGCGGCCTGGCCGCGCGCACGGCCGACGCCGGCAGCTACCGCTTCAGCGTGGCCATGCCGCAGGTGCGCGACGAGGTCGGCAATGCCGGCGAGGGCAGCGTGGCGCTGCAGTTCTCGGGCCTGCAGGCCAGCACCGGATCCATCAGCGGCGTGGTCTACGACGACATCGACGGCACCGGCACGCGCGAGTCCGACGAACTGGCCCAGGGCGGATGGACCGTGTTCGCCGACGACAACAGCAACGGACGGCTCGACGCCGGCGAGGTCTCGGCCGTGACCGACGAGGTCACCGGGCGCTACACGCTGTCTGGCCTGTCCATCGGCACGCACCGCATCATGGTGGTCGCGCCGAGCGGCTGGACCATGACGCCGGGCACGCTGGTGCAGGTGACGGTGGGCGCCGACGCGCCGGAGGTCACGCAGAACTTCGGCGCCTTCGCGCTGGCCAGCCTGTCGGGCACGGTGTTCGACGACGCCAACGCCAACGGCCTGCGCGACATCGAGGAGGCCGCGCTGGCCGGCCGCCTGGTGCTGCTGGACGCCAACAACAACGGCGTGGCCGACGCGGGCGAGGCCACCACCACCACCGACGCGCAGGGCGGCTACAGCTTCCAGGACCTGGCGCCGGCCACGCTGCGCGTGGTGCTGTTCGCCGGCGACGGCTACCTGCCGCTGCTGGCCTCGACGGTGTATTCGCCCAAGTCGGGCGAGGCCTTCACGCGCGACATCGCCGCGGTGCGCTCCGGCAGCATCAGCGGCGTGAAGTACGAGGACACCAACGGCAACGGCCAGCGCGACGCGGGCGAGCTCGGCGTGGCCGGCTGGACCGTGTTCCTGGACGACAACGGCAACGACGCGCTGGACGCCGGCGAGCGCTCCACGCTGACCGACGCCGAGGGCCGCTATGTGTTCACGGGCCTCCTGCCCGGCAGCTTCCGCGTGGTGGAGCAGGCGCGCACCGGCTGGATCCAGACCGCGCCCGGCACGGTGGAGGCCGGCGGCGGGCACGAGCAGGCGCTGGACGCGCTGCTGACCCTGCCCGGCATGGTGGCCGACGTGGAGGAAGACCTGCTGCAGGCCTACCTCAACGGCACCGGCATGAACTACGACTGCGGCTGCGGCACCTTCGTGCTGGAGAAGTACACGCAGGGCCAGGCCGCCTCGCACTTCTCCAAGATGGACACGCTGACCGACCCCATGCTGGCCTCGCTGACCGGCCAGGGCGTGCGCGTGGTGGTGATCGACACCGGCATCGACACCGATTCGAGCTTCTTCGGCCCGGACAGCGATGGCGACGGCGTGGCCGACCGCATCGTGTACCAGTACGACTTCGGCGACGGCGATGCGGATGCCAACGACATGATCGGCCACGGCACCAACGTGGCCGGCGTGATCGCCGGGCAGGACGCGCAGTACAGCGGCATCGCCACCGGGTCCGACCTGGTCGTGCTCAAGGTGTTCGATGCGAACAGCCAGGGCTACTTCAGCAAGCTCAAGGCCGCGCTGGAGTGGGTCGATGCCAACGCCGAGGCCTACAACATCGGCGTGGTCAACATGTCGCTGGGCGACGGCGGCAACTGGGGCGAGGCCATCAGCCGCTACGGCATGGGCGACCTGTTCGAGCGCCTGGCCGCCCGCGGCCTGGTGACCATCGCCGCGGCCGGCAACAACTACTACCAGACCGGTGGCGCAATGGGCGTGGCCTACCCCGGCTCCGACCCGGCCGTGCTGTCGGTCGGCGCCATGTGGGCCGGCAACTTCGGCGGACCGTGGCGCTTCTCCAGCGGCGCGACCGACTACACCACGGCCTACGGGCGGATTGCCAGCTTCACGCAGCGCGACCCCGACCAGATCGACGTGATGGCGCCGGGCGCCCGCTTCACCTCGGCCGGCCTGAACGGCGGCCTGTCGACCATGCAGGGCACCAGCCAGGCGGCGGCCTTCATGAGCGGCGCGGCGGCGCTCGTGCAGCAGGCGGCCAAGCAGCTGATGGGCCGCTACCTGACCACCGGCGAGTTCGCCGACCTGCTGGCCAAGAACACCTACCGCGCGGTGGACGGCGACGACGAGAGCGACAACGTGGTCAACACCAGCGCGTCCTACAACAAGCTGGACATCCCCAAGCTGCTGCGCGGCCTGCAGGCCTACGCGGCGGCCGGCGGCGGCAGCACGGGCGGCGGCGGCCAGGCCGAGACGCCGACGGACAGCCCGCTGTCGGCCTACAGCGCACGCACCTTGACGGTGACGCCGGGCGCCTCCGTGGGCGGCCAGGACTTCGGCAACTTCCGGCTCGGCCAGGTGGCGGGCGTGGTCTACACCGATGCCGACAAGGACGGCCAGCAGGATGCGGGCGAGGCCGTGCAGGCCGGCATCCAGGTCTACCTGGACGCCAACGACAACGGCAGCCTCGACCAGGGCGAACAGTCCATGGTGACGGGTGCGGACGGGCGCTTCGCCTTCCACGGCATGGGCCCGGGCAGCGTCACGCTGCGGGCGGTGGCGCCCAGCGGCCAGGTGGCCGGCAACAGCCTGCCGCTGGCCGTCACGAGCGGGCTGGACCAGGCCGGCATCGCGCTGGGCCTGCGCAGCGTGGACGCCGGCGCCTTCCAGGCGACCGACGACGAAGCCACGCTGGACGAGGACGGCTCGGTGACGGTCAACGTGCTGGCCAACGACCAGGTCGCCGACGCCGCGGGGCTGGTGCTGAGCGTCATCGGCGACGGCCCGGCGCACGGCACGGTGGCCCTGGTCGAAGGCCAGTTGGTCTACACGCCCGATGCCGACTTCCACGGCAGCGACAGCTTCGCCTACAACATCGCCGGCCCGGGCGGGCGCAGCAGCAGCGCCACCGTGCAGATCACGGTGCGTGCCGTGAACGACCTGCCGACGCTCGACACCCTGCCCGACCAGCAGCTCAGCGAAGGCCAGGCCCTGGTGCTGCAGCTGCAGGCCCGGGACGTGGACGGCGACACGCTGCGCTACACCCTGCTGCAGGCGCCCGAGGGCACCACGCTCGACGAGGCCACCGGCCAGCTGCGCTGGACCGCCGTGGCGCTGCCCGGCCCGCAGACGGTGCGTGTGCAGGTCAGCGATGGCCAGGGCGGCACGGCCGAGCGCAGCTTCAGCGTCGCCGTGCAGATGGGCACGCTGCGCGTGAGCGCGGTGCAACAGTTCGCCTGGGGCTTCTCGCTGCGCTTCAACGACACCATCGACGCCAGCCAGTTCAACCTGTACGGCGCCAACCCGGACTTCACGGTGACGGGCGCGCGCGCAGGCCAGGTGTTCGGCTCGGTGGTGTTCGATGCCGACGGCAAGGGCCTGACCTGGGTGCGCACCGGCGCGGCGCTGGAGTCCGATGCCTACACGCTGCAGCTGAAGTCCGGCGCGCAGGCGCTGACCAGCACGCAACGCGGCCACCTGGACGGCGATGCGGATGGCCAGGCCGGCGGCGATTGGGGCGGCCAGTTCCAGGTCGGCACCCTGCCGGCCGTGCGGCTGCGCCTGCCGGACTTCGCGCGCGGTCCGGGCCAGGCGGTCCCGGCCACGGCCAACGGCGGCATGCCGATCACGCTGTCCACGGACGGCACGGTCACCAGCCTGAGCTTCCTGCTCAAGGCCGACCCGGCGCTGCTGCGCATCACCGAGGTGCGGCGCGGCAGCCAGCTGCCGGCCGGCGCCACGCTGACGGTGCAGGCGGCCGAGGGTGGCGTGCGCATCACCATCACCACCGCATCCGCGCTGCCCGCCGGCAGCCTGCAGCTGCTGGGCGTGGTCGGCACGGTCAGCGCCACGGCCACGCTGGGCAGCGCGGGCCTGCTGGTGGTCGACCAGCTGGTGGTCAACGGCGCGGCCCGGCCCGAGTCGGCCGATGCCGGCCTGGTCTTCGTCGGCTACGCCGGCGACATGGACGGCAACGGCAAGTACGAGGCCGCCGACGTGACGGGCGTGCAGCGGCTCATCGTGCGGCTGGACAACCACCTGCCCTGGGCCAACGACATCGA
The DNA here is from genome assembly GCF_001422445.1 of Pseudorhodoferax sp. Leaf274. Lineage (GTDB taxonomy): Bacteria > Pseudomonadota > Gammaproteobacteria > Burkholderiales > Burkholderiaceae_C > Pseudorhodoferax. Next base: position 1,035,159 of record NZ_LMNA01000001.1, on the reverse strand, counting down.
CTTCCTGGTGGTGGGCGATGTCAACGGCGACGGTGCCCTGAACGCGATGGACTCCGCCATGGTCCAGCAGCGCCGGCTGGCGGTGTCGGGCTCCACCGCCACCATCCCGGCGATCCCGGCCACGCCGGTGCAGTCCGATGTGCCGGTGCTGAACCTCTCCGGCAGCCTGGCGAACTTCGCGCTGGCCAACGGCGGCAGCATCGGGCTGGCCACGGCCTCCAGCGACAGCGCCACCCGCAGCGCCGCCGCCAGCCGCGACGCGGCGCTGCCGACCGTCGCGCTGAAGGTGGTGCCGTCGGCCGTGTCGCAAGGCGCAAGGGCCTGATGGGGCACGCCGCCGGGCGGCAACCGCCCCGGCGGCCTGCTGCTGCCGGCCGGCGGCCTGGCGGTGCTGGCCAGCTGCTGGCCGGGGTGGAAGTGGTGCAGAGGTGTGTGACGGGAACGCCAGCGCGCAAAATGGCGCGATGTTGTCCGACACCTCCTTGCAGCTCGCCCAGGCCCTGGTGCAGCTCGACACCCGCAGCCACGTCAGCAACCTGCCGCTGATCCACTTCGTGCGCGACCACCTGGCCGGGCTCGGCATCGCGAGCCGGCTGACCTACAACACCGACAGGACCAAGGCCAACCTGTTCGCCACGCTGGGCGAGCACCGGCCCGCCGGCGTGGTCCTTTCGGGCCACACCGACACCGTGCCCTGGGACGGGCAGGACTGGTCGGTCGATCCGCTGTCGGCCCAGGTGCGGGACGGCCGGCTGTACGGCCGCGGCAGCGCCGACATGAAGGGCTTCATCGCCGTGGCGCTGGCCAACGCGCGCTGGCTGGCCGAGGGATCGGCCCCGTTCGCCGTGCACCTGGCGCTGTCCTACGACGAGGAGGTCGGCTGCTTCGGCGTGCGCGAACTCATCGCCGACCTGCGCGAAGCCGGCATCCGGCCCGTGGCCTGCATCGTCGGCGAGCCGACGAACATGGTGCCGGCCATCGCCCACAAGGGCGTGTACCGCTACAAGTGCTGCGTGCGCGGCAAGGAGGCGCATTCCTCGCTGACACCGCTGTCGGTCAACGCCATCGAGATGGCCGCGCGGCTGGTCGGCAAGGTGCGCGACATGGCCGAGGGCTTCGAGCGCGAGGAGCCGCGCTACGCCGGCTTCGACGTGCCGTTCTCCACCGCCAGCGTGGGCCAGTTCCACGGCGGCATCGCCGACAACGTGGTGCCGCGAGATGCCGAGTTCCGCTACGAATTCCGCAACCTGCCCACCGCCGATGCGCATGCGATGCAGCAGGCGGTGCGCCAGGCCGCGCAGGCACTGGAGCCGCCCATGCAGCAGGTGGCGCCCGACGCGGGTTTTCGCTTCGAGACCATCTGCGAGGTGCCGGCCTTCCTCGGCTCGGCCAACGACGCCGTCACGCAGCTGGCGCTGCAGCTCTCGGGCGAGCGCCAGACCACGCTGGTGGCCTTCGGCACCGAGGCCGGGCTGTTCAAGAGCGCCGGCATCCCGACCGTGGTCTGCGGCCCCGGCAGCATCACGCAGGCGCACCAGCCCGACGAATACGTGAGCCTGGACCAACTGGCGCGCGCCGAGGCCTTCGTGCGCGGCCTGGCCAGCACACCCGCACTCGCCTGACGGAGCCGCCCGCCTATGTCCATCGTCCTCGCCCCCCCACGCAACGGCCAGGTGCGCGGCGCCTGCCCGCACGACTGCCCCGACACCTGCGCGCTCGTCACCACGGTGGCGGACGGCGTGGCCACGCGCGTGCAGGGCAACCCGGACCACGCGCAGACCGGCGGCGTGCTGTGCACCAAGGTCTCGCGCTACGTGGAACGCAGCTACCACCCCGAGCGCCTGCTGCAGCCGCTCAAGCGCGTCGGCCCCAAGGGCGCGGGCCGGTTCGAGCCCGTGGGCTGGGACGAGGCCCTGGACGACATCGCCGCGCGCCTGTCGGCCATCGCCGCGCGGGCGCCCGAGGCCGTGCTGCCCTACAGCTACGCCGGCACCATGGGCCTGGTGCAGGGCGAGAGCATCGCGGCGCGCTTCTTCCACGCGCTGGGCGCCTCGCTGCTGGACCGCACCATCTGCGCCTCGGCCGGCGCCGAAGGCCTGACGCAGACCCTGGGCGGCAAGGTCGGCATGAAGGTGGAGTTCTTCGCCGAGTCGAAGCTGATCCTGGTCTGGGGCGGCAATGCGATCGCCAGCAGCCTGCACTTCTGGCGCTACGCGCAGGAGGCCAAGCGCCGCGGCGCACGGCTGGTGTGCATCGACCCGCGGCGCACCGAGACAGCGGACAAATGCCATGAGCACATCGCGCTGCGGCCCGGCACCGATGCCGCGCTGGCGCTGGCGCTCATGCACGAGCTTGTCCATCACGACTGGCTGGACCACGATTACCTGCGCGAGCACACGCTGGGCTGGGAGCCGTTGCGCGAACGTGCGCTGCAGTGGCCGCCCGCGCGCGCGGCCGAGGTCTGCGGCATCCCCGTGGAGCAGATCGAGCGGCTCGCACGCGACTACGGCGCCTGCAGGGCAAGCTCGGAAGGGGCCGGCCCCGCCGCCATCCGCCTGAACTACGGCATGCAGCGCGCCCGCGGCGGCGGCAACGCCGTGCGCGCCGTGGCCTGCCTGCCCGCGTTGATCGGCGCCTGGCGCCACCGCGCCGGCGGCGTGCTGCTGAGCAGTTCCGGCCAATTCCCCGTCCAGCGCGCGGCCCTGCAGCGCCCCGACCTGCTGGCCGGCCGCAGCCCGCGCACCGTCAACATGAGCACCATCGGCGATGCGCTGCTGCACCCGGGCGACGCCGCCTTCGGCCCGCGGATCGAGGCCGTGGTGGTCTACAACAGCAACCCGGTGGCGGTGGCGCCCGAATCGGCCAAGGTGGTGCGCGGCTTCGCGCGCGAGGACCTGTTCACCGTGGTGCTGGAGCAGTTCCAGACCGACACGGCCGACCATGCCGACTACGTGCTGCCGGCCACCACCCAGCTCGAACACTGGGACATCCACTCGGCCTACGGCCACACCGACGTGCTGCTGAACCGCCCGGCCATCGCGCCGCTGGGCCAGGCCCGTCCCAACACCGCCATCTTCCGCGCGCTGGCCGCGCGCATGGGCCTGGACCATCCCTGCCTGCAGGACGACGACGAGGCCCTGTGCCGCCAGGCCTTCGGCGGGCAGGTGGACTTCGCCGCGCTGCTGCAGGACGGCTTCGCCACGCTGGACCTGCCGGATGCGCCGTTTGCGCAGGGCGGCTTTCCCTCGCCCTCGGGCCGCTGCGAGTTCTTCAGCAGCCGGCTGGCAGCCCAGGGCCTGGACGGCCTGCCCGATTACCTGCCCAACCACGAGGCCATTGGCAGCTCGGCCGATTACCCGCTGGCCATGATCTCGCCGCCGGCGCGCAACTTCCTGAACTCCAGCTTCGTCAACGTGACCAGCCTGCGCGCCATCGAGGGCGAGCAGCTGCTGGAGATCCACCCGGCGGACGCGGCCGCGCGCGGCATCGCGGACGGCAGCACGGTGCGCGTGTTCAATGCGCGCGGCGCCTACCGCGTGCGCGCGGCCGTCTCCACGCGGGCGCGCGAGGGCGTGGTCAACGGCCTGGGCATCTGGTGGCGCAAGCTCGGCCTGGACGGGCGCAACGTGAACGAGCTGACCAGCCAGCGCCTGACCGACCTGGGCCGCGCGCCGACCTTCTACGACTGCCTGGTGGAAGTGGCGGCCGACACGCCGGCCCCTGCGAGGTAGCTGGCCAGCGCGGCCACCGGCAGCGGGCGGCTGAACAGGTAGCCCTGGTAGTCGCGGCAGCCCTCGCGCAGCAGGAAGTCGCGCTGCGCCTGCGTCTCCACGCCCTCGGCCATGACCTGCAGGCCCAGGCTCTTCGCCAGGCCGATGATGGTGCGCACGATGGCGTCGTCGTTGGCGTCGCGGCCCAGCGCACGCACGAACGACTGGTCGATCTTGATCTGGTCCAGCGGCAGCCGGCGCAGGTAGGCCAGCGAGGAGTAGCCGGTGCCGAAATCGTCCAGCGCGAAACCCACGCCGTAGGCCTTGAGCGCCGCCATCTTGGCCGAGGTGCCCTCCATGTCCTCGACCAGCAGGCCCTCGGTCAGCTCGAACTTGAGGCGTCGCCCATCGGCGCGCGTGCGCGCGAGAACGCTGGTGCATTGCGCCACGAAATCGGGATGGCGGAACTGGCGCGGGCTCACGTTGATGGCCATCTCCAGGCCGGCCGTGGCCGGGTTCTGCGCCCAACGCGCCAGCTGGAAGCAGGCCTGGCGCAGCACCCAGCGGCCCAGCTGCATGATCAGGCCCGTGTCCTCGGCCATCGGGATGAAATCGGCCGGCGCGATGGGGCCGTGCCGCGGATGCTGCCAGCGCACCAGCGCCTCCACCCCGGTGACGCGGCCGTCGGCACCGATCTGGGGCTGGTAGTGCAGCGTCAGCGCGCTCTGGGCCAGCGCCACGCGCAGGTCGGCCTCCAGCGCCGCGCGCGCGGACACGGCCGCCTGCAGCCCGGGATCGAAGAAGCGCAGCGTGTTGCGGCCCGCGCCCTTGGCCTGGTACATGGCGATGTCGGCCTGCTTGAGCAGCTCGCCCATGCCGCCGCCGTGGCCATGGAACGGCGCGATGCCGATGCTGCAGGTCGACAGGTGCTCGTTGCCGGCCAGCGCGAACGGCGTGCTCAGCGCGGACAGGATCTTCTCGCCGATCTGGCGCGCGTGCTGGGCCACGGCCTGGTCGTCCTGGCCGAGGTCTTCGAGCATCACGACGAACTCGTCGCCGCCCAGGCGCGCCACGGTGTCGCTCTCGCGCACGCTGTGCAGCAGCCGCGCGGCGACCTGCTGCAGCAGCAGGTCGCCCATGCCGTGGCCCAGCGTGTCGTTGAGCGTCTTGAAGTTGTCCAGGTCGATGAACATCAGCGCGCCGCCGCGGCCGCTGCGGTGCTCGGTGGCCAGCGCATGCTGCAGCCGCTCCATCAGCAGCAGGCGGTTGGGCAGCTGCGTGAGCGGATCGTAGAAGGCCAGCTGCTGGATCTCGCGCTCGGCCGCCTTGCGCTCGGTGATGTCGGTGTGGATGGCCAGCACCGATTCGGGCGCGCCCTGCTCGTCGCGCACCAGCGTCCAGCGCGCGCCCACGGTCACGGCGTGGCCGTCGCGCCGCGTCTGCACCAGCTCGCCGCTCCACTCGCCGCGCGCGTGCACGTCGTGCAGCGCCTGGTCGAACGCGGCGCGGTCGTGCTGCAGCTGCGTCACGCGGAAGTCCTCGCCGACCTCGCTGCCACGCCAGCCGTACAGGCGCTCGGCGCCCTGGCTCCAGAACAGCACCTGGTGGTCCATGCCGTAGACCACGATGGCGTCCTGCGCGAGGTCCAGCAACGAGGCCTGGCGGCGCAGCCGGCGGTCCTGCTCCTGGCGCTCGAGCTCGGCACCGACGCGCGCGGCGAAGATCTGCATGGTGGACAGCACCAGCGCCACATCGGGCGGGCGCACGTCGAACAGCGTCACGAGCATGCCCAGCAGCCCGCCGGCCGAATCCTCCAGCCGCACGCCGGCATAGGCCGCGGGCCGCCAGCTGCCCAGCGCGTGCGCCATGGCCGGCGAAGGCGGCGGCAGCGTCTCGGTGTAGCAGCTGGGCTGGTGCAGCAGCGGCTCGGCCGGCGTGCCGAGCAGCGCGAACTCCGCGTTCTCGCGGAACTGGCCATCGACCACGGCGGCGATGCTGCGCACCGTCTGGTGGCCGCTGTGGTGCATGCGGCCGATGAAGGCGGCACGCGCGGCCACGGCCTGCGCCATGTGCTGGGCCATGGTGCGGAAGAAGGCGTCGCCCGTGGAGGCCGACACCGCGGCCGCCACCTGCAGCACGGCGGCGTGCAGCCGGCGCTGGCGCTGCTCGGTCTGCAGGTTGCCGATGCCGAAGGCCAGGTTGTTGGCCAGCTCCTGCAGCAGCGCGATCTCGTCGCGGCCGATCTGCACCACGTCGGGCGCATACAGGTAGAAGAATCCGAAGGTGCGCTGCTTGTCGCGCAGCGGCAGGCAGGCCACGCCGCGAAAGCCGCTGGCCTGGGCTTGCGCCAGCCACGGTGCGAAGGTCGGGTCCTGGGCGATGTCCTCCACGATCACGAGCTCGCCGCTGCGCACGGTGCGCGCGGCCGGGCCCTGGCCGTTGGGCCCGTCCTCGGCCCAGGACATCGGGATGCCCTTCATGAAATCGGCGTCGTCGCCGGCATGGGCCATCACGTCGATGGTGCGGCCGGCATCGTCGTGCGCGTAGCCGACCCAGGCCATGGCGTAGCCGCCGATCTCCACCGAGATGCGGCACACGCCGCGCAGCAGGCCCGCCTCGGACTCGGCGCGGATCAGCGTCTCGTTGCAGGCGCTGAGCATGCGCTGGGCCCGGCTCAGCCGCGCCAGTTCGCGGTCGGCCTGCAGCCGCAGCGTCACGTCGGCCAGGCCACCGACCACGCGGCGCACGCGCCCGGCCGCGTCGCGGATCAGATAGGCGCGCAAGCTGACGGGCACGACCACGCCATCGTCGCGCTGCAGCCGCAAGCTGTCGGTCCAGGTGTCCTGGCTGCCGGCCAATGCCGCGTCCAGCGCGGCCTGCACGCGTGTGGCGTCTTCCGGGTGCACGTCGGCCAGCCAGCCGCGGCCGGCCTCGAACCAGGCGGCGGCCTGCGGCCCCATGACGCGCTGCGCGCCGTCGCTCCACCAGACCGTGCTGGCCTGCAGGTCCCAGTCCCACACCGCATCGGCCATGGCGCGCAGCAGGTGGCGAAAGCGCTCCTCGCCCTCGCGCAGCGTGTCGGAGGCCTGCTTGCGCCTGGACACATCGCGCAGCAGCACCTGCAGGCGGCCGTCGGGCAGCGGCTGGGCGCGCACCTCGAGCCAGCGGTCCAGGCTGGCGGCATAGGCCTCGAAGGCCACGGCGCAGGACTCGCGCAGGGCCCAGGCGCACTCGGCGGCGAACACCGCCTCGCCCGGGGCCTCGAACACCGCCTGCAGCGACAGGCCCTGCAGCCGGGCCAGCGAACGCCGCAGCAGCCGCGCGGCCTTGCCGTTCGCCTCGCAGACCGCCCCCGCGGCATCCAGCACGATGCGCGCATCCGCGTGCACGACTCTGGGCGGGGCGGGGCTCATGGAAGCTGCGGATCTCCATCGGTGCCGCGGGCACGGCGGGGCAGACAGTGTAGGTTGTGCGACAGTCGTGCGGTGGACCCCTCTTCCAAGCCGGTCGATGCGACGGATGTCTCTGCCATGTTGTACCGCGCGGCCATTGGCCCGGACCGGGACGGGCATTACCTGCAGCGTTTCCAGGCCCTGGACGCCGGTGCTGCGCAGGCGCCGCGCACGCGCCGCTGGCACTGGGGGGCCTTCGCCTCGGCAGTGGCCTGGCTCGCCTGGCGCGGCCTGATCGGCACGGCCGCCCTGTGGGCCGGCGCGGCGCTGCTGGGCAGCGTGCTGGCGCTGGGCCTGGCGCGCCTGGTGTTCGGCGCCGACGCCACGCAGCTGGCCCTGCTGTTGCTGGGGCTCACGCTCGCGGCCTCGCTGGCCTGGGGGCTCGGGGCCGAAAGCCTCTACCACCGGGTGTGCAGCCGCCGCATCCTCGACGCCGTGGCCACGCACGCCAGCGTCGCCCAGGCCTGCGCCGCACTGCAGCGGCGCCAACCCGGCCGCCTGGGCCGCTGGGCCGCGCTGCTGGCCCTGCAGGCCACCGTGCTGGCGGCCCTGGCGGGACTGGCCTTGGCGCTGCGGCCGCTGCCGGCGCAACCACCTGCGGTGCGCGTGGCGGCGGCTGCACCCGCCGGCGCGCAGGCCACTGCCGTGCGCACTGCGCCGGTACCCGCGCCCAGGCCCGAACCAGTGCCGGCCGCATCCCCCGCAGCGGCCTCCGCGCCGGCCCCTGCAACGGCCCCCGCCACCGATGCTCCGGCCGCGCCACCCATGGCCCCCCAAGCCAGCGCCCCCGGCCCGGCGGTGCCCGCCACGACGGCCAGCACGGCGGCGGCCGCGGCTGAGCCCCGGCGCGCGGCATCGCCCGCCGCCGAAGCCCCGCCGGCCGCGACCGGGCCCACCGGAGCGGTGGCCCGCTACGCCGTGCAGATCGGCGTGTTCGCCGAAGCCGCCAATGCGCAGGCGGCGCTGGCCAGGCTGCAGGCGGCCGGCCTGCCGGCGCGCAGCGAGACCTTGGCGCCTTCAGGCCAGCAGCGCGTGCGTGCCGGTCCGTTCGCCACGCAGGAGCAGGCGCAGCGCGCGGGCGAGCGCATCCGCGCGCAGGGCCTGCCGGCGGTGGTGGTGCGGCTGCCCGCGGCGCCCCAGGCCAAGGCCGCCCGCGACGGCGGGGCCTGACGGCACGGCCGCACCGGCCCGCCGCGCATCCTCTGTTTGGAGGACTGCTGGCCGGCCCGGGCCGCGCCTGCCTCGGTATGCTGCGCGGGCCTCTCAACCTTCCCCAACATCGAATGAAAGCACCACAGGCCCTCGCCGCCATTGCCATGGCCAGCGCGCTCGCTGCAACCCCCGCATGGGCAGACATCGTCTGGAACTGGAACTACGCCGGCACCGGCATCCAGGCCGGCGGCACGCTCACCACGGCGGACGCCGCCGATGCCGATGGCTTCCACCTGATCACGGCCATCACCGGCATGCGCAACGGCGATGCGATCACCGGCCTGTACCCCACCGGCGCGGCCATTCCAGGCAACGCGCCCTACGCGCTGGACAACCTGATCCGCTCCGGCCCGCAGGGACAGATCACGGTGCATGGCTTCGGTTTCACCACCGCGTCGGGTGGCTACGCCAACCCCTTCTTCGCCGACTTCAACAACCCGGCGATCTACATGGAGGTGTTCACCACCGCGTCGAGCTACAGCGAGGACGCCATCACGTTCACGGCCTCGGCGGTGCCCGAGCCGTCCAGCATGCTGCTGTGGCTGGCGGCGCTGGGCGCTGCGGGCTGGGCCGGTGCCCGCCGCCGCCGCCCCGGCACCTGACAGGTCGGCGCCTTCTCCGACGGCGGGATGGCCGCGCCCCGCCCAGCCGAAGCCGGCCGTCGCGCGCACAGTGGTGCCCTATTTGGGAGACCACGCCATGCCAGACGCCTTCGACACCACCACCCCGTCCGCCACGGGTTTGAAGCAGCAGGTGCGCGCGCTCATCGCCTACGACGACGCGCGCGACAGCGCGCCACAGGAGCATGCCGCCACGCTGCTCGGCGCGGGCGCCTTTGCGCTGTGCGCCCTGCGCGCACCGACCCGGCTGGGCGCGGTGCTGCACGCCATGGTGGCCGGCGCGCTGCTGCTGCGCGCCGCGTCCGGCCGCGATGGCCTGCGCCGCTGGGCCGGCGCACCGCCGGCGCGCCCCGCACACGCAGACAACCCGCGCCCGCACACGCGCGCCACGGTGACGGACTGGCGCACATCCGGGCCGCTGGCCTCGGACCCCGACCCAGACGGCACCGCGGCGCCCTGAAGCCGCCTGGCCGGGCACGTCCCGCGCGATCCTGCTGCGCGGCGTGTGCGTGCGCGCATTGCGCCAGAACCGGGACCGGCATCGATCTTGAGTCTCTGCACAAGCCCAGGTCCAGGGCCGTGGCCGGTCTTGCGGTCCCCGCGAGCCCCACGCCCGCCGCAAGCCCGGCCACAGCCTGAACCCTGTCGAATCCCGGATGGGCCCGCCGCGTGGCGGGCCGTCCTTCAGACGTCCGCGCCGCCGAAGCCACCTGGCGCACCGCCGGAGGCAAGCGCCGGGAGCAGGTGCCGGCTCGTCCCGGCGATGCCGCTGGCGGTCCCGGTCTCGGGTTCGCTGCATCGGACGACCAGGCGGTCGTGCAGGGGGCGGATGCTGGCCATGGTGAAGAGCTTCCTTGCGCGTCGGTTGGGTCTCCTGCGCGCCGGCCGATGCGGCCTGGCACTGGGCAGTGGCTGCATTCTTGGCGCGGCCCAGGCGCGCGCGAACGAAGACTTGTTCAGATGCTTGCTCGGAAAACGAGGATGCGCCCCGCCCACGCAAAGCGTCTATGCATATCGGTTTTCGTTCCTTGGCCCATGACCCCGGCGGGCCTAGAGTGGCAACGCCGCCCGCTGCTGCAGGCGGCCCGTTTTCACCCTTGTCTCCTGGCCTCTTGGGGCCGTTCAGCCCCGGCGCGCAAGCTCCGGGGCTTTTTCTTGGGCCGCAGCCGCAGGCACTGCGCGGCGCATATGCACATGCGGCTTCCTTCGTTCCCCTGCGCACGGCCCGCAGCGACAGTGCCGGCTCCAACACTTCGCACAGCGCGCCATGACCCCATTTCTCCGCCACCGACGCAACCTGCTGGCCGGCACCGCCGCCGCCCTGCTCGCCCTGGGCGCCGGCCCGGCCTTTGCACAGGACAAGCAGCGCCTGAAGGTCGGCATCTCGGTCGGCAACGCCGAGCAGATCTTCGAGGTGGTCAAGAAGGTCGCCGCCCAGCAGGGCCTGCAGCTCGACGTGGTGGTGTTCAACGACTACCAGCTGCCCAACGCCGCACTGGCCGCCGGCGACCTGGACGCCAACGCCTTCCAGCACCAGCCCTTCCTGGACAACCAGAACAAGGCGCGCGGCTTCGACATCGTGCCCGTGGGCCTGACCGTCACCGCGCCGCTGGGCTTTTACTCGCGCAAGATCAAGTCGCTGGACGCGCTGCCCGACGGCGCCTCGGTCGGCATCCAGAACGATCCGTCCAACGGCAACCGCGCCTTGCTGCTGCTGCAGAGCGCCGGCCTCGTCACGCTCAAGCCCGAGGCCGTGAAGAACAACACGGCCACGCCGCTCGACGTGGTGGGCAACCCGAAGAAGCTCAAGCTCATTGCGCTGGATGCGGCGCAGTTGCCGCGCTCGCTGGACGACCTGGCCATCGCCTCGATCAACAACGACTACGCCGAGAAGGCCGGCCTGTCGCTGGCGCGCGACGCCGTGATCAAGGAATCGCCCAGGAGCCCCTACGCCAACCTGATCGCGGTGCGCCGCGCCGACCAGGACAAGCCCTGGGCCAAGCGCCTGGTGGCGGCCTACCAGTCGCCCGAGGTCAAGCGGTTCATCGAGACCCAATTCAACGGCGCCCTGGTGCCGGCCTTCTGAGGACATTGCCATGCACAACAACCAACAACACAACGACAAGCGGGCCAGCCTGCGCCGCATCGGCACCCTGGCCGTGTTCCTGACCGCGGCCCGCTTCGGCGGCGCCCAGGCCCAGACGCCCACCCTGCGCGTGGGCGTGCGCGGCGGTACCGACGAGGAGATCTGGGAGGTGGTGACCCAGGTGGCCAAGAAGAACGGCCTGAACGTCAAGCCCGTGGTGGTGACGGGCGCGGCCAGCCCCAACGAGGCGCTCAACAACGGCGACCTGGAGGCCAACTCGTTCCAGCACGTGCCCTTCCTGCGCGACCAGGTGCAGCAGCGCGGCTACAAGCTGGTCTCGGTGGGCGACACCTACATCTCGCCCATCGCCTTCTACTCGAAGAAGCACAAGCGCTTTGGCGACCTGCCCGAGAACGCGCGCCTGGGCATCCCGAACGACCCGAGCAACCAGACGCGCGCGCTCGTGGTGCTGCGCGACCAGGGCGTGCTGACGCTGCGCAACGGCTTCGATCCGGCCAAGGGCACGGCCACGCTGGCCGACATCACGGGCTACAAGAAGAAGGTGCAGCTGGTAGAGGCCGCCTCCGTGGTGCTGGCGCGTTCGCTGGAAGACCTGGACGCCTCGGCCATCGTCAACACCTTCGCCTACCAGGCCGGCCTGATCGCCACGCGCGACGGGCTCGCGGTGGAAAAGCGCGAGAACAACCCCTACGTCAACATCATCGTGGTGCGCGAGCAGGACCGCGGCGCGGCCTGGGTCGCACCGCTGGTCAAGTCCTACCAGTCGCCCGAGGTGCGTGCCTTCATCGAAAGCAAGTACCAGGGCTCGGTCGTCCCGGCGTTCTGAGTCCATGAGCGGTCCCCCGCCCGCCGTGGACATCGCCACGCCCCACATCGTCTTCGAGCAGGTGCACAAGCGCTTCGCCGGCCCGCACGGCGACGTGCAGGCGCTCGAGGCGCTGAGCTTCTCGGTGCTGCGCGGCGAGGTGTTCGGCATCATCGGCCGCAGCGGCGCCGGCAAGTCCACGCTGCTGCGCGCCATCAATGCACTGGAGGCGCCCAGCGGCGGCCAGGTGACCGTGGACGGCGTCGAGGTCGGCGCGCTGGACGAGGACGCCCTCGTCGCGCTGCGCCGGCGCATCGGCATGATCTTCCAGCACTTCAACCTGCTGGCCGCCAAGACCGTGCGCGAGAACGTGGCGCTGCCGCTGCGCGTGGCCGGCTGGCGTCCCGCCGCCATCCACGCCCGGGTGGAGGAACTGCTGGCCTTGGTCGGCCTGGCCGACAAGGCCGATGTCTACCCCGCCAAGCTCTCGGGTGGCCAGAAGCAGCGCGTGGGCATCGCACGCGCGCTGGTGCACGGCCCGGAGGTGCTGCTGTGCGACGAGGCCACCTCGGCGCTGGACCCCGAGACCACCCAGTCCATCCTCGCGTTGCTGCGCCAGATCAACCAGACGCTCGGCCTCACCGTGGTGCTGATCACGCACGACATGGCCGTGATCCGCGCCATCTGCGACCGCGTGCTGGTGCTGGACGCGGGCCGGCGCCAGGAGATCGGCGAGGTCTGGCGCGTGTTCGGCGATCCGCAGGCCGAGGCCACGCGCGCGCTGCTGCGCCCGCTGCAGCAGGAGCTGCCGGCCGACCTGGCGCAGGCGCTGGTGCCCACGCTGGACGGCCGGCCCGGCCGCGCCATCTACAGCGCCGGCTTCGCAGGCCGCACGCCGGCCCAGGGCCTGCCGCTGGCGTCCCTGGCCGCGCTGGGCCCCGGCGCCGAGCTGCTGCACGGCGGCCTGGACCGCATCCGCGGCCATGCGCACGGCCGGCTGCTGCTGTCGCTGCCGGCCGACACCGCCCCTTCCGAAGACCGGTTGCGCCAGATCCTCGGCGCCGACCACCTCGCACTGCTCGGCCATGTCCCTGCCCCCGCTTGAACGCTACCTGCAGGCCCTGCTGGAAACCCTGGCCATGGTCGGCGTCTCGGCCGTCATCGCCATCGGCGTGGGCCTGCTGCTGGCCATCGTGCTGAACGTGACGGGGCCGCGCGGCGTCTATGCGCGGCCGCGGCTGCACAAGGGGTTGTCGGTCACGGTCAACATCTGCCGCGCCATCCCCTTCATCATCCTGCTGGTGGCGCTGCTGCCCGTCACGCGCGCCATCGTCGGCACCACGCTCGGCACCTGGGCGGCGGTGGTGCCGCTGGCGGCCAACCTGATCCCGTTCTACGCGCGCATCGCGCAGGTCAGCCTGAACGAGGTGGACGGCGGCCTCATCGAGGCGGCGCGCGCGATGGGCTGCAAGCGCTGGCACATCGTGCGCCACGTGCTGCTGCCCGAGGCCCTGCCCGGCATCATCGGCGGCATGACGGTCAGCGTGATCGCCATGGTCAACGCCTCGGCCATGGCCGGCGCGGTCGGTGCCGGCGGCCTGGGCGACCTGGCCATCCGCTACGGCTACGAGCGCTACGAGACGCGCGTGATGTTCGAGGTCATCGTGATCCTGATCGCGCTGGTCTCGGTGCTGCAGTTCGCCGGCGAGTGGCTGGCGCGGCGCACCGACCACCGGGCCTGAGCCACCGCGCCCCTATAGATACGCCGGCAACAGCCTGGCAGTGAACTGCAGGCAGGCCAGTTCCTCGTCCGAGATCGCCTGCTCGACCAGGTCGAAATGGCACAGCGTGCCGTGCAGGTCGCCGCGGTCGTTGAGCAGCGGAACGCCGTGGTAGGCCATCACCACGCCCTGGAAGGGGCTGTAGTCCAGCCGGCGGTCCTGCCGCGTGTTGTCGGTCAGGAAATAGCCTTCGCGCAGCACGATCTGGCAGAAGCTGTCCTTGAGCACGACCACCTCCAGCGCCTCGGGTCTCACCTCGCCGAGCTTGTCGAACATGTGCGTGTTGCGCAGCAGCTCGCCGTCCAGCGCGAAGATGCCGGAGTAGCGGTGCGCAACGCCGGCGTTCATGGCGCGCAGCCCTTCGTCGACGCCCCCCGAACGGAAGGCCTGCGCGATCGCGCTGGTCCGCGCCGACGGCGGGTCGCGCAGCAAGCCCGGGGGCAGCGAATGGAACGTGGACGGAGAAAAGAGCATCGTGGTGGCCTCGGCGGGTCAGCGGCGCATTGTCCGTCTTGCCAAGCATGCGGCGTACCCGCCGCCCCTCACGCCGGCAACCGCGCCACCGCCCCCAGCAAGGCCTGCGTGTAGGCGTCCCGCGGGTGGTCCAGCACCTCGTGCGCCGGCCCGGCCTCGCGCAGCACCCCGCCCTGCAGCACCGCCACGTCGTGGCTGACCTGCCGGATCACGCCCAGGTCGTGCGAGATGAACAGGAAGGCGGCGCCCGTGTCGCGCTGCAGCGCCGCCACGAGCCGCAGCACCTGCTGCTGCACCGAGACGTCGAGCGCGGACACAGGCTCGTCCATGACGACCAGCCGCGGCTCCACGGCCAGCGCGCGGGCGATGGCCACGCGCTGGCGCTGCCCGCCCGAGAGCAGGAGCGGACGGCGCGCGGCCAGGGCGGCCGGCAGCTCCACGCGCGCGAGCCATTCGGCCACACGCCCGCGCACGCGCGCCGGCGGCTCGCGGCCGAAACGCAGGGCCAGCGCCTCGGCCAGGATGGTGCCGACCGTGTGGCGCGGGTCGAAGGAAGACAAGGGGTCCTGGTAGACGAACTGGACCGCGCGCGCGCGGCCGGCGGCTGGACGCTGCAGCAGCGGGCCGGCGACGATCTCGCCCGCGCTGGGCACTTCCAGCCCGGCCACGATGCGCGCCAGCGTGGTCTTGCCCGAACCCGATTCGCCGACCAGGCCCAGCGTGCGGCCCGGGTGCAGCACGAGGTCCACGCCACGCACCACCTCGCGGTCGCCGAAGCGCTTGCGGATGCCTTGCACGCGCAGCAGCGGTTCGGCGCCCGGCGCCACGGGCGCAGCCGGCGCGCCGCCGCGCGCCGGACCATGGACGCGCGGCACCGCGTCGAGCAGCGCGCGCGTGTAGGCGTGCCGGGGCCGGCGCAGCACCTGGGCCGTGGGGCCGGACTCGACCACCTCGCCGCCGCGCAGCACCAGCACATGGTCTGCCAGCTGCGCCACCACGCCCAGGTCGTGGCTGATCAGCAGCAACGCCGTGCCGGCGTCGCGCAGTTCGCGGAACAGCGCCAGGATCTGCTGCTGCACCGAGGCGTCCAGCGCCGTGGTCGGCTCGTCGGCGATCAGCAGCGGCGGCGCGCCGGCCAGCGCGCTGGCGATCAGCGCGCGCTGGCGCTGCCCGCCCGACAGCTGGCCCGGGTAGGCGTGCAGGCGCTCGGCCGCACCGTCGAGCCGGGCGCGTGCCAGCAGTTCCATCACGCGCGCCTGGGTGGCTGCGCCGCGCGGGCCGCCCGTGGCGCGCACGGCCTCGGCCAGCTCCTGGCCGATGCTGCGCAGCGGGTCGAGCGAGACCAGCGCGTCCTGCAGGATGTAGCCGATCTCGCGGCCGCGCACCGCACGCCATTGGCGCTCGCGCAGGCGCAGCAGGTCGCGGCCGCCCAGTTCCAGCGCATCGGCACGCACGCGCGCGCCGGCACCGTGCAAGCCCAGCAGGCTGCGCGCCGTGACGCTCTTGCCCGAACCGGACTCGCCCACCAGCGCCACGCAGCCACCGCTCGGAATGTCGAAGCTCACGCCGCCGACGGCCTGGCGCCAGTGCCAGCCCTGGCGGAAATCCACCGCGAGGTTGCGCACGCGCACGAGCGGCGGGGCCTTGGCGGGCGCAGCGCCTTGCGCCGCATGCTCTGGCAACAGCCTCATGACCGGCCCTCCGACCGCCGCTGCAGCCACTGCCCCAGCACCGTGGTGCTGGCCACGAACACCGTCAGTGCCGCGCCCGGGAACACCGCGGCCCACCAGCCCATGGTCAGAAAGCTGCGCGCATTGGTCAGCATGGAACCCCACTCGGGCGCGGGCGGCGGGCTGCCCAGGCCCAGGAAGCTCAGCGCCGCGCCCGCCAGCGTGGCACCGCCCAGGCCCAGCGTGGCGATGGTGCCCACGGGCCGCAGCGCGTTGGGGATGGTGTGGCGCCACAGCACCTCGGCCGGCGACAGGCCCAGCGCGCGCGCCGCCTCCACATACGGCTCGGCGCGCGTGCGCAGGGCCTGGGCCCGCACCACGCGCGTGTAGTAGGGAATGCCGGCCACGCCGATGGCCAGCGCGGCATGCAGCACGCCGCTGCCGAACAGCGCGACGATGAAGATGGCCAGCAGCAGCTCGGGGAAGGCCGCGCCGATGTCGGTCAGCCGCATGACGATGGTCGGCGCGAAGCGGCGCGTGAGGCCGGCCACCAGGCCCAGCGCCGAGCCCAAGGTGACGGCCAGCGCCACGGCGCCGAAGCCCAGCGCGAGCGAGGAGCGGGCGCCGTGCACCACGCGCGTGTAGACGTCGCGGCCGATCTGGTCGGTGCCGAAGGGATGAGAAACCGAAGGCGGCGCCAGCAGCGCGCTGCGGTCGGCCGCCAGAGGATCGCCGGGTGCCAGCAGTTCGGGCCACAGCGCGGCCACGGCGAACAGCAGCACCACGGCCAGGCTCAGCGCGGCGAACAGCTCGCCGATGCCGGGCCAGCGCACGGCCGGCAGCGCCAGGCCGGAAGGAACAGCGGCCGAACTCATGTGGCAGGCGCCGCGTCGATGCGGTGGTCGATCAGGATGTAGGCCATGTCGATGAGCGTGTTGATGGCGATGAAGGCCAGCGTGCCGACGATGACCAGGCCCAGCACCAGCGGCATGTCCTGCCGCGTGACGGCGTTGACGAGCAGCCGGCCCAGGCCGGGGCGGCCGAACAGCGTCTCGGTGATGGCCGCGCCGCCCAGCAGCGCGCCGAACGAAAAGCCCAGCATCGTGAGGTAGGGGATCACGGCATGGCGCAGCGCATGCCGCAGCTTCACGCCCAGGCGCGACAGGCCGCGCGCACGCGCCGTGAGGATGAAGGGCTGCTCCAGCACCTCGTCCAGCGCACGGCGCAGCACCTGGGCCAGCGGCGCCGCCGTGGGCAGTGCGATGGTCAGCGCGGGCAGCACCAGCGTGCGCAGGTCGCCCGTGTCGAGCAGCGGGAACACGCGCCACTGCACGGCCAACCCCAGCATCAGCAGGAAGCCGACCCAGAACACGGGCGTGGAGGCAAGCACCAGTTCCACCGCGCTGGCCAAGGCGCTGGCCGTGCGGTGCCCTGCGGTCAGCAGGGCGACGCCCGCAGACAGCACGACCGCGAACAGGCTGGCCAGGCCGGCCAGCGCCAGCGTGGGCAAGGCCTGCTCGGCGATCAGGGCCAGCACGGGCTGGTCCTGCGCGTAGGAGATGCCGAGGTCGCCACGCAGCAGCCGCCCGAGGTACAGCAGGTACTGCACGACGAGCGGCTGGTCCAGGTGGTATTCGACGCGGATCGCGTCCAGCACCTCCTTGGTGATGGCGACGGCATCCAGCCCTGCCCCGGCGATGACCAGGGCCGGGTCTGTGGGCACCAAGCGCAGCGCGAGGAACGCGAACGTGGCCGCGCCCCAGAGCGTGAGCAGCGCCAGGCCCAGGCGGCGCAGCAGCAGGGTGCTGCGCTTACTTGGCGATCCAGGCATCGAACAGGTAGGGCTGCGGCCAGGCCTTGTCCCAGGACACGCCATGCACGTTGGACTGCGCCGCCACCAGGCGACCGCGCGTGTACAGCGGCACCGAGGGTGCGTAGTTCGGCAGGATCTCCTGCGCCTCGGCGTAGTGGCGCGCGCGGTCGGCGGCCTTGCCGGACGCACGGGCCTTGGCCAGCACGGCGTCGAGTTCGGGGATGCTCAGGAACGAGGCGTTCGAGCCCACCGTGCTGCCATCGCTGATGTTGTCGCTGCCGTACAGGCGCCACAGCTGCATGCCCGTGGCCTCGGACTGGAACGAGCCCAGGATGCCGTAGTTGCCGTTGTACAGGCGCTGTGCCAGGTCGGTCGCGGTCACGGGTTGCAGTTGGATCTCGATGCCCAGCTTGCGGGCGTCGACCTGCACCTGCTCCAGGGTGCGCTGCGCCAGCTGGTCGTTGTCGGCATAGGGCGACGCGGTGGACAGGCGCTTGCCGTCCTTGGTGCGGTAGCCCTGCGCGTCGCGCTGGGTCCAGCCCGCGGCGTCCAGCAGTTCACCGGCGCGCTTGGGGTCGTGGCGGATCCTGTTCTTGAGGCTCTTGGCGAAGTCCGGCGTGCTGGTGGCCAGGTACTCCTGCACCGGGTAGGCGCCGAAGCTCGCGGCGCTCGCGATGCCGGCGCGGTCCAGGCCCGCCAGCAGGGCCAGGCGCACTTCCTTCTGGTCGAAGGGCGGGCGGCGCGTGTTCAGGTGCAGGCTGTAGCCCACGCCGGGCAGCAGGAACTCCGAGGTCTGGTACTTGCCGGCCTTGACGGTCCTGGCGTGCTCGGGCGGGATGTAGTCCACCACATGGGCCTCGCCCGTCAGCAGCGCGTTGTAGCGGGTCTGGTCTTCGGGCAGGAACACGTAGCGCACGCTGTCCACGTAGGCGTTGCCGCGGTGGAACCTGGGCGGCGCCCAGTTGTACTCGTCGTTGCGCACATAGGACAGGCTCTGGCCCTTGACCCAGCGGTCGAACTTGAAGGGGCCGGTGCCGATCAGCTTGCTGGCCAGCGACTTCGGATCCTGCTCCAGCTGCTGCCTGGAGACGATGCCGAAGTACGGCGCCGCGATCAGCGTGAGGAAGCTCGACTCGGGCGTGCCCAGCGTCACCTCCAGCGTGTACGCGTCGATGACGCGCGCCACGGGCTTGAGCTTGGCCGTGGAGCCGGTGGACTTGTTGGCCGGGTTGGCGATGAAGTCGAAGTTGGCCTTCACGGCCTCGGCGTTGAACGGCGTGCCGTCGTGGAACTTCACGTCGCGGCGCAGGTGGAAGGTGTAGACCCTGGCGTCGGCAGAAATGTCCCAGCGTTCGGCCAGCCAGGGGTCGTAGCTGCCGTCGCCGTTGTCCCAGACCAGCGAGTCGAGCACGGGCCGCACCGAGTGCGCGCCCGAGCCCTGGTCCACCAGCGGATTGAGCAGCACGGGCTCGGCGCGCAGCGCCACCACCAGCTGGCCACCGCGTTGGGGCGGGCCGGCCTCGCCAGCGGGTGCCGCCAGCACGGCGCTGGTGGCGAGCAACGACAGCGCCAGCGCGCCGACGGTGCGGCGCGACACGAGCTTCTTCATGAGGGAAATCCTTGCGAGTTGAACCGACAGGCCGGCGAACGCGCAATGGGTGCGCAGCTGCCGGCGGCGCTGGCAATGTAGGGCGAATGCCGCGTGCGGCTCAGCATGGTTTCGCATAAGCAATCTCGGTCTGCGCAGCAGGCGCGGGCGCGCGCGCCGCCGGCCCACCGCGGCTTCTTGCAGCTGGCGCTTGACTTAGAGTGCGCTCGAACTTCCAGAATCGCGCCCATGGCATCCCTCCTCACCATTGCCGAAGTCGCCGAACGCACGGGCTTGAGCGCGCACACGCTGCGCTACTACGAGCGCGCGGGCCTGATCGCGCCCGTGGCGCGTGCGCCTGGCGGCCAGCGCCGCTATGCGGCCTCGGACATGGAATGGATCGGATTCCTGCTGCGCCTGCGCGACACCCGCATGCCCATCGGGCAGATGCAGGCGTTCGCGCGGCTGCGCAGCGAGGGGAACGCCACCGCCGCCGAACGGCGCGCCATGCTGGAGCAGCACCTCGCGCAGGTGCTGGCCACGGTCAACGCGATGCAGCAGGCCGCCCAGGCGCTGCAGGCCAAGATCGGGCACTACCGGGGCCTGGAGGCTTCCCTTCGCAACACGCCGACGCCAACGCCAACGCCACCACGCCAAGGAGAAGATCCCCATGTCCCCCGAGACCAGTCCACGTTACCTGCAGGGCCTCGCCAAGCTGCGCGAGATCGACGGGCAAGCCGGTGAGCACGTCGTTGCCAGCCTGGCCGACATCGCGCCCGACTTCGCCCGCTACCTGATCGAGTTCCCCTTCGGCGACATCTATTCGCGCCCCGGCCTGGACCTGCGCAGCCGCGAGATCGCGGTGGTGGCCGCGTTGACCGCGATGGGCAACGCCGCGCCGCAGCTCAAGGTGCACCTGCAGGCAGCGCTGAACGTGGGCGTCACGCGCGCGGAGATCGTGGAGGTCATCATGCAGATGGCCGTGTACGCGGGCTTCCCGGCGGCACTCAACGCGCTGGCGGCCGCACGCGAGGTGTTCGCGGCCGGCGCTGCCGATGCGGTGGCGGCGTGAGACACGGCATCCCACGCCGCGCGCCGGAAACACCCGCGACGCCCTGGACACCTGAAACGCCCGCCAGGCCGTACCGGCCAGGATCCGCCATGTCGGCGTCGCGGCGTGGCCATGCCGCCGCTCAGGACGTGGGCGTGGCCGCGGGGCCGCTGCGCACGGCGAGCCCGTAGAGCGCCAGCAGGCCCAGCACATGGCCGATGGCCACGCCCGCTTCGCCGGCCTCGATGCGGCCGATCGTCTGCACGTGCACGCCCAGGCGCGCCGCCGCGGCGGCCTGCCCTTCGCCCGCCGCCAGGCGCGCGGCCCTGGCGGCCTCGCCGAGCGCCTTGATCGCGCCGAGCGCCTCGTTGCCGATGTCGACGGAGATGCGTTTGCCTTGGGCCATGCCGCCATTGTGCCGACAAGCCTGCCATGGCCCGCACCACTGCGGCCGCGGTGTCCGGCTGGCCGGGCCACCACCCGGCGCGCGGGGCTAAGTGGCGCCGGGCGCGTCCTGCCGCAGCCGGGCCAGCGCCTGCCGCACGGCGTCCACCACGCCCGCCCAGTCGCCGCGCCGGCCCTGGCGGAACAGCCGCGTGCGCGGATACCAGGGTGTGTCGCTGCGCGCGCGCAGCCAGCGCCAGTCCACGCGGTAGGCGGGCAGCAGCACCCAGCAGGGGCGACCGAGCGCGCCCGCCAGGTGGCAGGCGGCGGTGTCGACCGAGACCAGCAGGTCGAGCTGGGACAGCACCGCCGCCGTGTCGGCGAAATTCTCCACGGCGCTGGCCAGGTGCACGAGCGGCTGGCCGGCCGGTGGCTGCAGGCCCTCCTCCTCGCCGGCCCCTTTCTGCAGGCTCACGAAGGCAACGCCAGGCACCTGCCACAGCGGCGCCAGCGTGGCCAGGCCCGGCAGCGAGCGGTCGGCATCGTTGTCGTGGTTTGGGTTGCCGCGCCAGACCAGGCCGACCTTGAGCGGCGCGGCCGGAATGCGCGGCGCCCAGCGCGCCAGCGCGGCGGAGGCAGGCCGCAGGCAAGGCGCCTGGGCAGGAACGGACCCGGTGCGCGTGCCGCAGAACAGCGGCAGGTTCTGCAGCGGCACCCAGTAGTCGTGCAGCGGCAAGGCGGCCGGCGCGTCGTGCAGCGCGATGTGCCGGTCGGCGCCGGCCATGCCGCGCAGGAGCCCCTGCAGCGCGGCCGCGCCCGCATGCGTGATGTGCGCGGGCCGGTGCTGGCCGCGCACCAGCGGCAGGTAGCGGCACCACTGCAACTGGTCGCCATGCCCCTGCCCGGCCCAGACCAGCAGGCGCTTGCCCTGCAGCGGCTGGCCGGTCCACTGCGGCGCCGCGCCGGGCGGCGGCGGGTCGGGAAAGCCGGGCGCCACCGCGCCGGGCGGCAGCAGCGCGTAGCCCGCCGCGGCCTGTGCGAAACCTTCGGCCAGCCGGTCCACCGACAGCAGCAGCTGGCCCAGGTTGATCCGTGCCGAAGCCAGGCCGGGCGCCTGCGCCACGGCGGCGCGCAGGACGCGCTCGGCCTCGTGCACGCGGCCCAGGTCGTAAAGCAGCGCGCCCAGGTTGGAGAGGTGGCGCGCGTCCCGCGGCTGCAGGCGCAGCGCCTCGCGGTAGTGCCACTCGGCCTCGGCCTCGCAGCGGCCGTCGGCAGACGGGCGGCGCGCCAGCACGCCGGCCAGGTGGTTGTGCACCTCGGCCTCGTCGGGCGCCAGCGCAAGGGCCCGGCGCTGGCAGGCCTCGGCCTCGTCGATCCGGCGCTGCTGCTCCAGCACCAGGCCCAGGTTGGTGAGGGCGGCCACGTCGTCGGGCTGCAGTTCCAGGGCGCTGCGGTAGGCCGCCTCGGCCTGCGCCAGGCGCCTGCGGGCCGCGAGCAGCACGCCCAGGCCGAGCCAGCAGCGCGCGTCGGCGCTGCCATCGTCGGCAGCCGCCTGGTAGCAGGCCAGGGCCTCGCCGTCCCGGCCCCGCGCGCGCAGCAGGCTGGCGAGGTGGTGGGTGACGAGCGCGTCGGGCCGCAGCGCGAGCGCGCGGCGCCAGCAGCGTTCGGCCTCCTCATCGCGGCCGCACAGCCGGGCGGCGATGCCGCAGGCGCTCCACAGCCTGGCGTCTTCGGGGTCGGCCTGCAGGGCCAGCATGCCGAGCCGGCAGGCCGCTTCGGCATCGCCGTTGTCAAGCGCATCGAGCACGCGCACCAGTGCGTCAGTGGCCATGCGCGAAGGCCGGGATGCAGCAGGTGGAACGGTGCATGGACGGGGGCGTGGCGGCGGCTGGGTGCGGCCGAGTATGCGCCCGGCGATCCGGCGCCGCGCCGCACGTGCGCACGGCGGCGCATGGCGACCACGCATCGGCGTAGACCGCGGGCGCGCAACGGATGCGCAGGGACGCACCGCCTGCTTCGCCCCTGCCGCCTCCCGCGGGCGCCAGGCCCGCAAGCGCTACCCGGGCGTGCCGGGCGGCCCCGCCGGGGCCGTGCGCGGCTCGCCGCTGGACGGCTGGCGCGCCGCGGCCACCATGTGCTCTGCCAGCGTGTGGTACAGGGGCCGGCTGATCATGCGCGAGACCAGGCTGGCGAGCATCGCGCTGGCCATGAGGCTCAGCACCATCGAATGGCCGTCGACCATCTCCATCACGATGATGAAGGCCGTCAACGGCGCCTGTGTCACGGCGGCCAGGAAGCCGGCCATGCCCATGGCGATCAGGGCCGGCCCGAGGCCCGGCCCGGCCAGCTGGGCAATGCCGTCGCCGATGCCGGCACCGATGGACAGCGACGGCGCGAAGATGCCGCCCGGCACGCCGCACCAGGCCGTGAGCCAGGTGGCGATGAACTTGAGCAGCGTGTAGAGCGGCGTGAGCTCGTCGTGCCCGGCCAGCATCTGCTTGACGGCCTCGGAACCCGCGCCGAACGTGGCGCCGCCCGTGGCCAGCCCGATCACGGCGACGGCCAGCCCGCCCGCGGCCGCGAAACGCACCGGCCAGCGTGCACGCCAGCGGTTCAGCCGTTGCGGCGAGCCGGTCAGCGACGCGACCATCAGGCGCGCGAAGAGGCCCCCTGCCACGCCACTGGCCAGCGCCACCAGCAGGCCCGGCCCGAGCAGGTCCCAGCCCAGCGGCGGCACGCGGATGATGCCGAAGTAGCTCAGGTTGCCGAAGGCCGAGACGGCGACCAGCCCGGCCAGCACGATGGCCGTGATGATGACGCCGCTGGCCCGCGCCTCCAACCGGCCGGAGAGCTCCTCGATGGCGAACACCACGCCGGCCAGCGGCGCGTTGAACGCCGCGGCGATGCCTGCGGCGCCCCCTGCGATCAACAGCGCCCGCGCGTCGATCGTGCTGCCCGGCGAGAGCCAGCGCCGCGCATGCTGCATCACGCCGGCCGCCACCTGCACCGAGGGGCCTTCGCGCCCGATCGACAGGCCGGCCGCGAACCCGGCGACACCCAGGCCGATCTTGGCCACCGTGAGGCGCAGCGACGCGAACAGCCCACGCTGCGCGGCCAGCACCGCGGGATCGAGCGCCGCCTTGATCTGCGGAATGCCCGAGCCGCCGGCCCCGGGGAACCAGCGCCGGGTGGCCCAGACGATGCCGGCGGTCAGCGCCGGCGTCCAGAACAGCACGGCCCAGGGCTGGGCATGGTGCAGCCGCTCGAACCAGCGGGAAGCCCACTCGGCCGCGACGGTGAAGCCCACCACGAACAGCCCGGCGGCCACGGCGTAGCCGAGCACGATCGCGCGGTCGAGCCACAGGCGCCAGCTGGAGAACTCGGCGCGCAGGTTCTGGAGGAAGTCGGGCTCTTGCTGCATGCCACGGGATTCTGTCAGCAGCGCTACAGCCACAGCAGCGCGGCCATGGCCACGGCCGTGGGCACGAGGGCTCCCAGCAACAGCCCGCCCGCGCTCACGGTCTCGTCGGCAAAGCCGGACTTCAGCAGCGCAACGCCGGCCGGATTCGGCGCGTTGGCGATCACCGTGAGCCCGCCTCCCGCGACTGCGCCGGCCACCAGCGCGTACTTGGCCTCGTCCGTCATGCCTTCGATCAGCGAGCCCAGGTAGGTCAGCGCGGCGTTGTCGGTGATGGCCGTCAGGCCGACGGCGCCGAAGAACAAGGCCTCGGAAGACATGTCGGCCACGATGGGCTGCAGCCACCATTGCTGCATTCCGCCCAGCACGACCAGCCCGGCCAGGAAGAAGGCGACGAGCAAGGCTTCCTTGACGATCAGTGGGTTCTGGTGCCGCACATACGCCTGGGTGAATCCCAGGAACAGCAGGAACAGGCCCAGGAACGCCACCGGATGGTGCGCGAGCAGCACGACGCCGGCCAGGAAGGCGATGTGGATCGCCACGACGGGCCAGGGCACGGGTGCCGACCGCGCCATGGCGTCGGCCGGGTCTGGCGCATGGCCCAGATGCCGCGCGAGGAACACCGTGGCGAGCGTGGCGTTGACGACCACCGCGAGGGCGGACTTCCAGCCGAAGTTGGCCACCATGAACGCGCTGTCCCAGTTCCAGGTGGCGGCCACCATCAGCACGGGCGGCGCGGCAAAGGAACTCAGCGTGCCGCCGATGGAGACGTTCACGAACAGCACGCCGAGCGCCAGGTACTTGGGCGCCTCGGGCACGCCTGGCCGGAAGACCAGGAACGACAGCAGCAGCGCGGCGATGGTCATCGCGGCCGGCTCGGTGATCAGCGAGCCGAGCAGCGGCACGGCCGCCAGGCCCAGCCAGGCGGTGGCCAGGGGCGTTCGCACCGGCATGCGCTGCGCCACCGCGCCGACGGCAACGGTCACGGCCTGGAAGATCGGCCGCGAAGCCGCGACCACCATGACCACGAAGACGAACAGCGGCTCGGTGTATTGGCGCGATTCGGCGTAGGCCAGCGCGTCTGCGGGCCCTGCCAGCAGGGCCATCGCGCCCACGAGGACGATGGCCCAGAAGCCGAAGACGACCTCGACCTCGCCGAGCAGGTGGAACAGGCCGGCGTGGGCCGGCATCCGGTGCGCAAGCCGCTCGAACTGCTTGGCTGCGAAGGTGTGGACGAGGGCGATGCCGAAGAGGACGGCGGCAATGGTCTGGACCGTGTCGGGAGACGGTGCGGGCATGGGCGAACGCTTTCCGCGTGGCGGCCCGACCAACGCATGTGCCCTGCTGGCCGAAGATCCGGCGCAGCACCCTGCGGGGCATTCTAGGCGGCATCCTTGCACGGCCTCGCAGGCCGGCGGTTCAGCCCGGCGCCGTCCCGGCTTCCTGGCCGGCACGCTGCGCGCGCACCGTCGCACCGGCCGCGGCGGCCGCGCGCGCCAGCACGGTGGCCGCCGCCGCAGGCGCCAGCTGCTGCAGGATGGCGCGGCCCACGGTGCCGGCCTGCGGCACCTGCTCGCCGATGGCGTTCGATTCCCAGATCAAGCCGCGCAGCGCATGGCCCACGGCATACAGCCCGGGCTGGGGCTGGCCGGCCGCGTCGCGCAGCGCATGCGTCTCGCGCGTGGCCTGCACGCCGAAGCCCAGCGGGTCGGGCTGCGCCAGGCCGCGCGCGACCAGCTGGCGCACCAGCGGATCGTCGATCTGGCGCCAGTCGAAATCGAAGCCCAGGCAGTTGACCACGCGGTCGGCCACCAGCGTCTGCACGGGGCGGCCGTCACGCGGCAGCCAGGCGACGGCCAGGCGGCCATCGGCCTGCGCGGCGATGGACTGCACGCGGCCGGCCTCGTGCCGGTGCCGGCCCTCTTCGTGCACGCGCGCCTGCCAGGCCAGCGGCGCGGCAGCACTGCGGTGCAACGCGGCCTCCCAGTAGGCCCGCAGCCGGCCCAGGAAGCGCTGGCGGTCGCGCGGGCTGGCCAGCGTCCACAGCTGCGGCACGTGGGCGCGGATGGCCGGCACCAGGCGCTGCCAGGACGCGCCCTGGCGGCGGATCTCGCGGCGCTGCACGCGGATCTGCGCCAGCAGGTCGCGCAGCGACACCGCGTCCGGCGCGTAGCGCAGGAAGTCGGGCCAGGGCTGCACGTCCTCGCGCACGCGCACGCCCTGGCCGCGCCGGCTCAGCACCAGGTGCCGGCCCTTGAAGCCCGCCTTCTCGGCCATGATCAGGCTGTCGACGGCACTGAGGCCCGCGCCCAGGTAGACGATCTGCGCGTCCCGCGCCACGCCGTCCCACGCCCCGGCCTGCCAGATGTCGCCCACGTAGCGCGGCGATGGCGCCACACCCGCGCCCACCGTGAAGGCCTGGCGCGCGAGCGGCTTGGCGAAGATGCCGGTGGCCAGCACGAGCGCATCGGCCAGCGGCTGGCTGCCGTCGTCGAGCACCACGCGGTAGCGCGGCTGGCCGGTGTCGTGCTGCGCGAGCACGTCGACCGCCCGCGCACGCAGGTGGCGGAACTCCACGCGATGGCCCGCGCGCGACAGCGCCGCCGTCAGGCTGGCCAGCACATAGGCGCCGTAGACCTGGCGCGGCGGCATGCTCTCCTCAATCGCCACGCCGGCCGGCGGCTGCCAGCCGCCCACGCCGGCGCCCGCGCGCAGCCAGCGCACGAGGTGGTCGGGCTCGTCGTCGTACAGGCTGAACAGCTTGGCCAGGCCGTTGACCAGATGCTCGGGGTGCGCCGTGCCGTAGGCGATGCCCAGGCCCAGCGTGGGGCGCGATTCGACGATGGACAGCCGGATCGGCTGCTCCACATCCTTCAGGATGCGCAGCGCGACGGCCGTGCCGGCGAGGCCGCCGCCGACGATGACGACATGGGGGCGGGTGTCAGGAGTTGGCATGGTGTGCACGAGCGGTTCGGTCAGGAAAGAAGCGGTTGGCGGGCGATGTGCAGCGGGCCGCGCACGCTGAGGTACTGGCCCTTGTGGTCCAGCGTGTGCAGGCGGTCCGGGTCGAAGTTCAGCGCCGCGTCGGGGTTGGAGGTGGTGACGATGTTCCAGCCCGCGCGCCCGCCGCTCAGGTGGTCCAGCGAGGCGAAGCGCCGCGCGATGTGGAAGGGCTCGTCGAAGGTGGTCGAGGCCGTGGCCACCAGGCCCAGGTGGTCGGCCACGAAGAAGGCGTCGAAGCAGGCCCGCTCCAGCGCCTGGGCCAGCGTCTTGAGCCGCTCGAAGTTGAAGTTGGCATCGCGCCAGGCGCCTGGGTAGCGCCAGGCGCCGGTGTGGATGCTGACCGGGCGCATGAAGGCGCCCAGGTGCAGTTGACGGTTCGAAGGCACGGGCAATCCTTGGCGTCGGTGCAGGGGGGCCGGCCAGCTTAGGAAGCCTCGGCGCGCTTGTCGAATGCGCTTTGCGCGCTTGCTTATGCGGTTAGCGATGCTGCGCATGCCCGCATAAGCATGGAAGAAAAGCGCGCCACCCGACCGGCTGCCGGCCCTAGGATGGGCCCATGCAAGCCCTGACCAACATCCACCGCTTCACCCACCTCGGATGGGACGTGCGCATCAGCCTGCACGGCCGGCCCGACCTCGGCCGGCTCAGCGCGCGCGCGGAACTGCTGGACGCCTCGGCCAGGCGCCACCTGCTGGAACTCGACAGCGACCACCGGCGCGGATCGACCGCCCTGGTGGCGCTGGCCGCGAAGGCGCGCGCCTTCATCGAGCGCGGCGCTGGCGCACACTGAGACCGTGTTCACGGTCCATCCCCCCACCACCACAGGAGAACCACCATGTCCAACCATGTCTACAAGACGCTGGAGCTCACGGGCTCGTCGCCCAAGGGCGTCGAAGACGCCGTGCAGACCGCCATCGCCAAGGCGCACGAGACGGTGCGCAACATCCAGTGGTTCCAGGTCACCGAGACGCGCGGCCATGTGGTCGACGGCAAGGTGGCCCACTGGCAGGTGGGCCTGAAGATCGGCTTCACGCTGGAGTGAAGCCCGGGCCGGCGCCACAGGCGCCGGTCACGCCGCTGGCAGCATGGTCTGCGCTTCGCGCTGCAACTGCGGCAGCAGCTGCATGGCCAGCGCCAGCTGCGGCTGGGCCGATGCGCTGGGTTCGTGCAGGGCCGCGGTGGCCATCTGTGCCTGCGGCTGGCGCATGCACCCGGCCAGCGCCGTGAGCTGCGCACCGAGCGCGGCGGCATCGCGGCGCAGCACCCCGTCCTGCCCCGCGTCCGCTAGCGTGCCGCGGTGCGCGCCCAGCGCCGACAGGTAGTTGAGCAGCGTGTGCGACAGCACCAGGAAGCGGCCGCAGGCCTCGAACATGCGCCGCGCATGGGCCGGCTCCCTGAGCATGGACGCATAGGCGTTGGACAGCGCCGCGTCGGCGCTGTGGGCGTTGCGCCGCGCGAGCCGGTAGGCCAGGTGGTCCTGCTTGCCGGCGCCCGCCTGCGCCACGATCTCCTGCAGATACCCGGCCTGGCTGCGCAGGGCCTGTTCGGCCAGCTGCGGCCACTGGCGCGACTGCCAGTTCGGCAGCACCAGCCATGCGGCCAGCCAGGCCAGCACGCCGCCGACCACGGTGTCCAGCATGCGCGTGGGAATCACGCCGTCGCCCATGCCGGCCTGGTGGAAGCTGAGCAGCAATAGCACCGTGACCGAGGCCGTGGCCCGCGTGTAATGCGTGTGGCGGCTGCCGAGGAACACCCCGCCCGCCACCACCAGCAGGGCCGACTGCAGCACCGTGGCGGGGAACAGGCGGATCGCCGCCCAGCCCAGGCACAGGCCCAGCGCCGTGCCGGTGGCCCGCTGCACCATGCGGTGGCGCGTGTCGGCATAGCGCGGCTGGCTCACGAAGACGATGGTCAGCAGCACCCAGTAGGCATGCGGGTCACGGGTCGTCGCCACGATGGCGCTGCCCAGCAGCAGCGTCAGTGCCAGCCGCAGCCCGTGCCGCAGCAGCGGCGACTGCAAATGCAGCTGCTCGCGCACGCGCTGCCAAGCGGCACGCCAGTCGCGCGGGCCGCGGTCGTGCAGCGCCTCGCCGGCCCCGCCCTGCAGCGGCTGCTCGAGCGCGGGCAGCACGCCGGCCATCGCGGCCAGGTTGCGGCCCAGCTGCTGCACCGCGCCGAGTGCCCGCGCGGCCTCGGGCTGTCGCGGCAGCGGGCCGGCCAGCAGGTGCGCGATGGCCGCCTGCATGTCCTCGATGGCGCGTGCGGTGCTGCCGGTGTGGACCGGGCTGCCACGGGCTGCGATCGCCTCGGCGAACTTGAGCAGCTGCTCGCCCAGCTGGGTCAGCACGCGCTGGCAGCGGTACAGCGCATCCGAATGGAACAGGGTCTCGGACAGCAGGCCGTAGTCCTCGTGCGAGGAGTTCACGCGCTCGTGGATGTCCTGCGCGGCGAGGTACTGGCGCATCGCCAGCTGCAGCCACACCGGGCGCGGCCCCTCCCCCTTCCCCTCTCTGTCATGCAGGCGGCTGAACAGGCTCTCCTTGGTGGCCGTCAAGGCCAGCACCACGCGGCCGTTGTGCAGGGCCAGCGCCATGCGGCGCCCGGCCTGGTCGACGTCGCGCACGGGCTCCAGCAGCTGGGCCTTCAGGCGCAGCTGCTCGCCGAGCAGCGCATACAGGCGCGACATGCGGTGGCGCAGCGTCGCGCGCGGCAGCAGCGCCGCCCACAGCACCGACACCACGCCATACCAGGCCGCACCCAGCAACAGCAGCACCAGGGCGCCATCGGCACGGCCCTGCCGCCCCAGCATCGCAATGTAGATGGCGAACACCAGCACCCCGAGCGCCACCGCGCGGTAGCGTTCGCCCAACGCGCCGACCAGCGTCAGCGCGAGCGCCGCGGCGGCCAGCACCAGGGCCTGGAGCAGCGGCAGCGGCTGGCTGGCCTGCACCGCCAGGCCGACCACCGCGAACGCCGCCAGCGCCAGCAGCTGCGCGCGCAGCCTGCCCCGCCAGCCGTCGTCGGACTCGGCCAGGGCGCTGGCGATCACGCCCAGCATGGCCGGCATGAAGCGATGGTCCCAGCCGGCCCACCAGCCCAGCAGCAGCACGCAGAGCAGCGCCACGAAGGCGCGCACGCCGCGGGCCACGCCCTCGTGGTTGCGCGTGCGGCTCCAGGTGACGCGCCAGTCCAGGCCCGTGGCGCTCACCGCGGCACCTGCGGCGCGCAGCCAGGCTTCAGCGCGCGGACGGCAATGGGAACCAGGGCATCGGCCTGGCAATGGAACAGTGGCATGCGGGCGGCACGGCAAAAGCCGCGGAGCTTAGCGCGAAGCGCCGCGCGCCCTCTGGCGCATGGCCTTGCAGGGCCGCGCGCGGCTCAGGGCCGGTGCCCGGCCTTCTCCAGCGCCGCCGCCAGCCTGTCGATCTCCTCGCAGCCGGCCGGGCCGCAGACGATGCGCAGGTAGCCCAGGTTGCGCCGCGCGCCTTCGATGTCGCCGGTGGCGATGAACAGTTCGCCCTGGTACTGCAGCGCGGGCCGGTAGCTGCCGTCGAAGAACAGCGCCTCCTGGTAGCTGCGCGCGGCGTCGTCGTAGCGGCGCAGCTGGCGCTGGCTGTAGCCCAGCAGGTTGTAGATCTCGGCGTGCTGCACCGCGCGTGCGCGCGCTTCGAGCCGGGCGATAGCCTGCGCGTACTCGCCGGCGTAGATCAGCGCCTTCTCGGCCGCCAGGTCGGGCAGGTCGCCGCTGGGCGCGGCCGCCACCGCGTGGGCGGGTGCGGCCTGCGCCAGCGCGGCCAGCAGCGCCAGGGCCGCCAGCGGCTTCATGCGGCGACGCTCTCCGGGCTGCGCTGGTACTCGCCCATCGCCGACAGGATCTCGCGCTTGTACGCGGCGAAGCGCGCACCGGCGCGGTCGCGCGGGCGGTCCAGTGCCACATCGAGCTCGCGCACGATGCGGCCCGGGCCGGAGTTCATCACGATCACCTTGTCGCTGAGGAACAGCGCCTCGTCCACGTCGTGCGTGACCAGGATCATGGTCACGCCCTCGACGCGCCAGATGCGCTGGATCTCCTCCTGCAGCCGGATGCGCGTGAGCGCGTCCAGCGCGCCCAGCGGCTCGTCCAGCAGCAGGATCTCGGGCTTGTTGACCAGCGCCCGCGCGATCGCCGCGCGCTGCGCCATGCCGCCCGACAGCTGGTGCGGGTAGGCCTTCTCGAAGCCCGACAGACCCACGAGCGCGATGTGCTCGCGCACCGACTGGTGCTTGCGCGCCTGCGGCCAGGGCGAGTTGAGCAGCGACAGCCCCACGTTCTGCTCCAGCGTGAGCCAGGGCAGCAGCCGGTGGTCCTGGAACACGATGCCGCGCGACAGGCTGGCGCCCGCGATGCGTTCGCCGTGCACGAGGATGTCGCCCGAGTAATCACGGTCGAGCCCGGCGATCAGGCGCAGCAGCGTCGACTTGCCGCAGCCGCTGGGGCCGACGATGGAGACGAAGGCGCCCGGCGCCACGTCGAAGCTGGCGTGCTGCAGCACGTCCAGCCGCGGCCGTCCCTCGACGTCGTAGCTCTTGGACACATCGCGGATCTGCAGTTGCCCCTTGCTCATCTGGCAGCTCCTTCGAAGCCCTGCTTCCAGCGCAGCACGCGCCGCTGCAGCGCGTACATGCCGCGGTCGATTGCAAAGCCGATCAGCCCGATCACCGCCATGCAGACCAGGAGCTGGTCCGTCATGAGCAGGCTTTGCGCGCGGAAGATCAGAAAGCCCAGGCCTTCCAGCCCGCTCAGCCCCTCGGCCACCACCACCAGCGCCCAGGCCAGGCCCGCGGCGTAGCGCAGCGCGACCATGATGCTGGGCGTGGCGGCCGGCAGGATCACCTTGCGCACGAGCTGGCCGCGCGAAAGCGTGAGCACCTCGGCCAGCTCCACGTAGTTCTTGTCCACGCTGCGGATGCCCTGCAGCGTGTTCAGGAACACCGGGAAGAACACCGACTTGGCGATCACCAGGATCTTGGCCGGCGCGCCCAGCCCCAGCCACAGCACGATCAGCGGAAACCAGGCGATGCCCGGGATGTGGCGGATGGTGTCGAAGGTCGGCCCGAAGAAGCGCTCGACCTTCTGCGACAGCCCGGCCGCGATGCCCAGGCCCACGCCCAGCAGGCTGCCGTACAGGAAGGCCTGGCCCACGATGTTCAGGCTGACCACGAAGTCCAGCAGCAGGTTCTGCGTGGTCAGCATGGTCCAGAACGCCTTCACCACGGCGACGGGCTCGGGCAGGAAGACCTTGTCGACCCACTGCAGCGAGACGGCGGTCTGCCACCAGGCCAGCACCAGCAGCGGCAGCATGAAGCCGATCCAGCCGCCGTTGCCGAGCGCGCGGCGCAGCCTTCCCGGCCCGGCGAGCCGAGCAGCTGGCGCCTGCACGGCGCCGATCACGTCAGCGGTCGCGCTCATTGATGCCCCCTTCGGCCTGCGGCCTGTCCCCCCGAGGGGGAGCGAGCTTGCTCGGGGCGGCCCAGCGCGGCGCTCATCGGTAGATCGTGTGGGAGCCGCCCACGAAGAAGCGGCCGTCGATGAAGGCATCGACCTGGGCATCGGTGAGCTTGCGCTCGGACAGGATGTCGTCGCCGTTGGCGATGTACCAGTCGCGGAAGGTCTTGATGGCCAGGCGTGCCTTGTCGGCGTTGGGCTCGCCGGCCATGAAGTCCCACTGGCCCAGGTGGGTGATCTGGAACTTGGCGACCTCGACCGGCACCCGCGTTTCGCGGGCGATGATCTTGGCGGCTTCGTCCACGTTGTCGGTGGCCCACTCGGAGGTGCGCTCGCGCGCGGCCAGGAAGGCCTTCACCACGTCGGGGTGCTTCTCGGCGAACTCGCGCCGGGCGAAGTAGGTCACGCGGCCGCCGTTCTGCACGTAGACCCCGTCGTCGGGCGAACGGCCCACCACCTTGAGCTTGCCGGCCAGCCAGGCGCCCGTGAACGCCCCGGAGGCCAGGTGGGCGGAGGTCGCGTCGATGGCGCCCGACAGGATGCCCGAGACCACGACCGAGCCGTTGTCGATGGACTCGTAGCGCACGCGGCCCTTCTTCTCGCGCGAATCCAGCGGCAGGCCGGCCTTGGTCAATGTCTCGAACGGCGAGGACCAGTAGCAGCTGATGCGGCTGCTGCCGAACTTCTTGCCGTCCAGGTCGGCCACGGTCTTGATCCTGTCGTTGTCGGCGCGCGCGAGGATGGGCGCGCGGTAGCGGTTGGAGGGCTCGGAGACCCACACCACCACGCCGTCCAGCCCGTTGGCGCGGTGCACCGTGGCCGGGTAGATCATGCGCTGGGCGATGGCCAGCTTGCCGCCGCCGACGGCCGCGCTCTCGGCGCCGATCAGCTCGGCCGTGCTGGTGGCGATCAGGTTGATCTTCCTGGTGCCGATCTTGTCGAACTCTTCCTTGAAGAAGCCTTTCTCGCGGGCCACCACGGTCCAGGGCGAGAGTTGCAGGTTGATCTCGGGCAGCACTTCGGCGGTGGCGGCGCCGGCACCGAGCGCCAGGCCCAGTGCGATGGCCATGGCATGCAGCGGACGCCGCAGGCCGCGGCGCAGGGAGGTGGAGGAAGCGTCGTTCATGCGGATCCCGTGGTCGGTGAAAAAGACAAGGCCACCGGACCGGCGGCCCAGCGTGCGGCACGCATTCTTGGAATGGCAGGGCCGCTTGTGAACCGCGCATTTCGCATATGCATCTGCGCATTGCGCAGTTGGTCGGCGCCGCCGCCGGTGCTGCAATCGCCGCCGTGCAAGCCCTCCCCCGCCTCGTCCAGCGCGTGCCCGTGTGGCTGCTCGCGCTCGCCTGTGCCGCCGCCGCGACGGCGGCCGCCTGGGCCCTGGTGCCGCCCGAACCGCCGCCCGCGCGCTGGCCCCTGCTGCGCATCGGCGTGCTGGCCAGTGCCATGCCGCTGCACAGCCCCACGCGGGCCTACACCGAGGAAGGCCATGAACTGACGCTGGCCCGCGCGCTCGGCGAACGCCTGGGCGTGGCGCCGCAGTTCGTTGCGCTGGCGCCCGAGGCCTTCGCCGACGCACTGGCCCAGGGCCGGGTCGACGCCGTGCTCGTGCGCGAGCCGCTGGCCGCCACGGCCCGCGCCGGCACCGAGGC
The DNA here is from genome assembly GCF_001422445.1 of Pseudorhodoferax sp. Leaf274. Lineage (GTDB taxonomy): Bacteria > Pseudomonadota > Gammaproteobacteria > Burkholderiales > Burkholderiaceae_C > Pseudorhodoferax. Next base: position 1,000,934 of record NZ_LMNA01000001.1, on the reverse strand, counting down.
GCTGCGCACGGGCTACCGCTCGGGCACCGCCGCCGCGATGCGCTCGGACACGCCGCTGCGCCGCTGGGACGACCTGCGCGGCAAGACCGTCTGCGTCTCCCGGGCGCACCAGGGCGCGCAGGCCCTCGCGCAGCGCGCCGGTGCGCGGCTCCAGTTGGTCGATGCGCCGGCCCAGGCCCTGGTGCAGGTGCGCACGGGCGCCTGCGATGCCGCGCTGCACGACGAGGCCCAGCTGCAGGCGCTGTTCCTGCGCAAGGAATGGCACAAGTTCTCGGCCACGCTGCCGGCCGCCGCACCGGCCGAGCTGCTGCTGCTGGCCTCCGCCGCCAGGCCGCAGGCACTGCAGGCCCTGCAACAGGCCGTGGCCGCCGAGCGGCGCGCGCCGGCCTGGCAGGAGCGCAACCGGCGCTGGGCGGCGAACGTGGCCTACGAGGCCTACTTCGACCAGATCGGGCCGGACTGCCATTGAGCCTGGTGAAGCTGGATTGCACCGGACCGGACCTGGATGGACGCCTCGACCGACCCGCGGGTCGTGGCACCGCGCGGCAGCGGCCCTGTGCGCACTGCTGCTGGCCGCCCCGCACGCGCAGGCCGACGACGATGCGGCCCTGGCCGCCTACAGGGGCCCGCCGTCAGGCTGGCCCGCCGCGCAGATCGACCCCGGCGTGGCCTTCGTCGAACTGGCCCCACTGCCGGACACCCCGCGCGCCACGCCGCGGCAACGCGCCCAGGCCGCGCTGGGCCGCGCACTGTTCGCCGACCCACGGCTGTCGGCCTCGGGCCGCATCGCCTGCGCCAGTTGCCACGACCCGGCCCGCGGCTGGAGCGTCGACCAGCCCGTGGCCTTGGGCATCGATGGCCGCCGCGGCCGGCGCAACCCGCCCGACCTGCGCCAGGCCGGCGCCCACGTTCCGCACGGACGCTGGGGCTGGGACGGCCGCGGCCGCACGCTGGCCGCGCAATCGCTGGCGCCCCTGACCGATCCCGACGAGATGGGCAATGCGTCCGTGCAGGCGGTGCTGGCGCGGCTGCAGGCCCTGCCCGGCCCCGCCGCCCGGCTCACGCCCGCATCCCTGGGCGCCGCGCTGGCCGCCCATGTGCTGCAGGCCGGCGCCGACGCCTCGCCCACGCGCTACGAGCGCTTTCTGCGCGGCGAGCGCACGGCCCTCGGCCCGCAGGAGCTGCGGGGCCTGCACCTGTTCCGCACCAAGGCGCGCTGCGTCCAGTGCCACCATGGCCCCTGGCTCAGCGACGGGCTGTTCCACAACCTGCGCCTGTCCTCCTTCGGCGAGCCGGCAGAGGACCGCGGGCGCCAGCGCGTCTCCGGCCGGCCCGAGGACACGGGCGCCTTCCGCACGCCCAGCCTGCGCCGCGTAGCGCAGTCGCCGCCCTACCTGCACAACGGCCTGGTCGCCAGCCTGGAGGGCGTGGTGCGCCTGTACATGCGCGGCGGCGGCGAGGTCTGGGCGCGCAACGCGGCCGAGGCGGCGCAACCGCTCTACCCGCATGCGGCGCGGCTGTCGCCCCTCATCCGGCCGCTGGATCTCAGCGACGACGAGCAGGCCGCGCTGGTGGCATTCCTGCGCACGCTGTGAGGCTGTGCGCTCAATCGTCCTGCAGCAGGTCGAACAGGACTTCCAAGTCCCGAAAGCGCATCAACGGCATCCGCACCGGGATCCCGGACGCGAAGGCCTGGCGCATCTGCACGGCGAGGGTTTCGAGGTCTGGCATGGCATCTCCTTCATCGGAAAGTCCAGCGTCTGCACGGCAGGGCTGGCTTGCCAGGCCACGATGCGCCGCGGCACTCGGCGCCCGCGTAGGCCTTCATGCAGCCTGCAGGCCATCCAATGCGTGCCGCGCGGGCCAGCGTGTCCCGACGGGCGTGATCCCCGGCCGACAGGCCGGTTCGGCCGCGCCAGGACCGCCGGGCGCGGCGCGCCGCCACCTCTGGAGGGTTCAGGCCGTGGCTTGCACGGTGCGGCGAAAGGCGTGGGCCGCATGCCGCGCCGGCAGGTGGTGGCCTTGGCCGAACAGGCGCGAACGCAGCGTGCCCTCCTCGTAGGCGGTCTTGTAGAGCCCGCGGCTCTGCAGTTCCGGCACGACCAGGTCGACGAAGTCCTCGTAGCTCTCGGGCACCACGGTGCGCGCGAGGTTGAAGCCGTCGATGCCCGTGGCGTCCACCCAGTCCTGCAGCGCGTCGGCCACCTGGCCCGGGTCGCCCACGAGGGTCGGAAAGCGTCCGCCGAGCGCGAACAGATCGAGCATGCGCCGCCGTGTCCAGCCCTGCTGCTCGGCCGTGCGCGCGGCCGACTCGATGCCGTTGGTGCTGCCGTAGGGGATGGGCTCGTCCAGCCCGTAGCGCGCGAAGTCGATGCCGGTGCCAGCCGCGAAGTGCGCCAGGCCCGATTCGGGGCTCGCATGGCGCAGGTACTCGGCGTGCTTCTCGCGCGCCTCGCGTTCGGTGCGGCCCACCACCACGTTGATGCCTGCGAAGACCTTGATGTCGTCGCCCCGGCGGCCGGCCTGCACGAGTTGCTCGCGCAGCGCGCGCACGCCGGTGCGCGCCACCTCCTGGTTCGGCGGTGCGATGAACACGCACTCCGCATGCCGCGCCGCGAAGCGCTGGCCCCGGCCCGAGCTGCCGGCCTGGTAGAGCACCGGAGTGCGCTGCGGCGAGGGCTCGGCCAGGTGGTAGCCCTGGACCTGGTAGTACTTGCCGTGGTGGCGCACCGGGTGCACCTTGGCCGGATCGGCGAAGCGCCGGCCAGCCTTGTCGCGCAGCACGGCGCCCTCTTCCCAACTGCCTTCCCAGAGCTGGTAGAGCACGTCGAGGTACTCGTCGGCGCGGTCGTAGCGCTCGTCGTGCGCCAGCTGGGTGGCGCGGCCCATGGCGCGCGCCGCGCTGTCCAGGTAGCCCGTCACGATGTTCCAGCCGATGCGCCCGCGCGTGAGGTGGTCCAGCGTGGAGAAGCGCCGCGCCAGCAGGTAGGGCTCCTCGTAGCCCAGGTTGACCGTGACGCCGAAGCCCAGGTGCTTCGTGGCCGCGGCCATGGCCGGCACCAGCAGCAGCGGGTCGTTCACGGGCAGCTGGATGGACTCGCGCAGCGTGAGGTCCACGCCACCCTGGTAGATGTCGTACACGCCCACGATGTCGGCGATGAACAGCCCGTCGAACAGGCCCCGCTCCAGCGTGCGCGCGATGCCGGTCCAGTGTTCCAGCGTGTTGTAGTCGGCCGAGCGGTCGCGCGGGTGCGTCCACAGTCCGTGGTTGATGTGGCCCACGCAGTTCATGTTGAACGCGTTGAGCAGGATCTTCTTCGGCGTGCTCATCAGAACGCTGGAATGACGCCGCCGGCGAAGGTCTTCACGATGTACTCGCGCACCTCGTCGGTCTGGTAGGCCTTGACCAGCTGCTGCACCCAGGGCTGGTCCTTGTCCTGCTCGCGCACCGCCACCAGGCAGGCGTAGGGGCCGTCCTTGTCCTCCAGCAGGATCGCGTCCTTGGCCGGGTTCAGGCCGGCCTTGTTGGCGTAGTCGGCGTTGATGGCCGAGGCGTCGGTGTCGTCCAGCGTGCGCGGCAGCTGGGCGGCCTCGATCTCGACGAAGCGGAACTTCCTCGGGTTCTCCACGATGTCGCGCGGCGTGGCGTTGACGCCGGCCACAGGGTCGATGCCGGTCTTGAGCGTGATGGCGCCGGCCTTCTGCAACAGCAGCAGCACGCGGCTCTCGTTGGCCGGATCGTTGGGGATGGCGATGCGCGCGCCCTCGGGCAGGTCGGCGAAGCCCTTGAACTTCTTGGAGTAGATCGCGATGGGCCCGATCCAGGTGCGGCCGAAGCCCACGATCCTGTAGCCGCGCGCGCGGATCTGGGCCGCGAGGAAGGGCCGGTGCTGGAAGCTGTTGGCGTCCAGGTCGCCCGCGTCCAGCGCGGCATTGGGCCGGCTGTAGTCGGTGAAGGGCACGAGCTGGATCTTCAGCCCGTAGTCGCGCTCGGCGATCCGGCGCACCTGCTCGAACACCTGTTCGTGCGGGCCCGTGGTCACGCCGACCTTGAGAACCTTGGTGGTGCCGGGCTGCTCCTTGAGGGCTGCCAGCGCAGACGGCACGGGCAGGCCGGCCAGCAGGCTGGCGCCGCCGGCGAGTTGCAGGACCTGGCGGCGCGATGGAAAGTGCTCGTTCATTTCTTGGATTCCGGTGAAGGCGAGAGGAGAAAACGGTCAGATGGCGCCGTGCCGCGGCGGCGCCTTGCCATTGAGGTGGTAGTCGCCCACGGCATGCACGCGCCAGCGCAGCGGGTCGTGCAGCGTGTGCGTGCGCACGTTGCGCCAGAAGCGGTCCAGGCCCAGGTGCTCCTGCGCGCTGCCGGGGCCGGCCAGTTCGAACAGCTGGCCGGACGCCGCCAGCGCGGCCGTGGTGGTCAGCGCGCGCGCTTCGGCCACGGCCGCCGATGCGGCGGCCACGCTGGCCCCATCGGGCGCAGCGCGCGAGGCATCGACGGTCCCGCCCGCGCGGCGCACGAGCGCCCGGGCGGCACGCAGCTGCAGGTCGAGCTCGCCGACCTGCCGCGCCAGCGCCCGGTCGGGCGATGTGTTCTGGCGCAGCAGTTCCAGCGCAGCCGCGAGCGCCCCCTGCCCCAGGCCCAGGTCGATGGCCGCGTGCAGCAGCTGCGCCAGCGGGCCGGCGGTGGTCGGTTCCTCGGCGCTGGGCGCGTAGGGCACGACCCATTCGTCCCGCACATGCACGCCGTCGAACGCTACAGAGCCGCTGCCCGTCACGCGCTGGCCGAAGCCGTCCCAGTCGTCGGTGACGGTGACGCCCTGCGCATCGCGCGGCACGAACACGAGCACCTGGCCCGGCTGCCCGTGCCCGGTGCGCAGCGCCAGCGTGGGAATCCAGTGCGCGTACAGCGCGCCGGTGCAGTAGAACTTGCGGCCGTCCAGCCGCCAGCCGTCGCCCGCGGGCACGAGTTGCGTGCGGCGCTGGAAGTCCTTGTGGCCGATCTCGGCCAGCGCGTTGCCCAGGCGTTCGCCCGCCAGCACGCGGCCGAACAGCAGGCCTTGCTGCGCGGCGCTGCCATGGCGGCGCAGCACCTCCAGCGCGAAGAAGTGGTTCTGCGGGATCTGGCCCAGCGAGCCGTCGGCCGCCGAGACCGCGGCGACCACTTCGGCCAGCGTGGCGCTGGACACGCCCGTGCCGCCGAAGGCACGCGGCACCGAGATGGCCCACAGGCCGCTCGCCACGAAGGCATCGAGTTCGGCCCAGGGCAGGCGGCGTGTGCGGTCGCGCAGCGCGGCCTCGGGGGCGAACAGCGCGGCCAGGCGGTGCGCAGCCGCCACGGCCGCGGCGTCGTCGGCCAGCCGCCCGGGCACGTGGGCAGGCGGCTGCGCGCGCGGCGTGGCGCCGCAGGGCGGTGCGGGAGAGAGCGACAGGTTCATCGTCAGGTTCCGGAGGGGGTTGGCCGGGCCGCACCCAGCAGGCGCTGGCCCAGGCGTTGCAGCGCATGGGCGGGGAGGGCCCGCAGCTGGTGCACGCGCGCGTTGCGCCAGTGGCGGTCGAGCCGGTGCGCGGCACGCGTGGCGGACGAGCCGGCCAGCTCCAGCAGCTTCTCGCCGGCCAGCAGGGCCGTGCGCGCGGCCTGCGCACCCGCGGCATCCACGGCGGCGTCTGCTGCGTCGGCGGCGTCTGCTGCATCGGCCGCATCCGAACTGGCCTGCGCAGCTTCGTGCAGCAGGGCCTGCGCGGCATGCAGCGCGATGCGCAGCTGGCCGAAGTCGTGCACGAGCAGCGGGTCGTCGGCCGCGCGCGCGACGCCTGCGTCCATCCAGGGGCGCGCGCGTTCGCGCACGAAGCTGGCGGCGTCCTCGGTGGCGGCCTGGGCCAGGCCCACGTCGATGGCGGCGTCCAGCAGCCGCGTGACGCGGGCCGCGGGGCCGGCGTCGGGCGCGGGGTAGAGGTCGGTCCCGGCCACGGCGACCTGGTCCAGCACGAGCACGCCGCCCGGCGCGCCGCGCAGGCCGAACAGCGCGGCCGCATCGTCCACGCGCAGGCCGGCCGCGCCGTGCGCGATCCAGGCGTGCAGCAGCTGGCCCTGGGCATCGCGGGCCGGCACGCGCAGGCGGTCGGCCAGCAGCGCACCGGGCGCGGCGCGCAGGCGCCCGCCCAGGCGCTGCACGGGCGGCGATGGCGTGCGCTGGGCGGTCTCCTCGGCGCCGGCCAGCAGCACGCCATCGGCCGCCAGGGCCAGCTGGCGCGTGGCGGCCGCGTGCGCGCCGGCGGCGCGCAGTTCGGCCACCAGCGCGTAGTGGCCGCACAGCAGCGTGGCCAGCGCGGGATCGGCCACGCCCAGCAGCACGAACACCTCGGCCAGCACGCCGAGCGGCAGGTCGGCACCGCCCTGCGCGGCCGGCACGCTGAGCCCGGCCAGGCCGCTCTGCGCCCACAGGCGGCGTTCGGCATGCGGCGCGGTGCGGGTCTGGTCGCGTTCGGCAGCGCCCGCCCGGGCGGCATCGGCCAGGCGGCGTGCGGCGTCCAGCGCCTGTCGTTCGTCGGCCAGGCGCGGCGCGCGCGGCCACAGGGGGGCGGTCATTCGGTGGTCTCCTTCAGGCGGTGCCCCGCCGCTGGCGGCGCAGGCGCGGGTTCAGCGCGGCGTGCAGCGCGTCGCTGAGCAGGTTCAGGCCCAGCACCGTGAGCACGATGGCCAGCCCCGGGATGGCCGTCATGTACCAGGCGGTGCGCAGCGCGTCGCGGCCCAGGCCCACCATGGAGCCCCAGCTCACGCGGTTGGGATCGCCCAGCCCCAGGAAAGACAGCCCGGCCTCCGACAGGATGGCGTTGGCCACGAGCAGCCCCGTGGACACGACCACGGGCGTCCAGGCGTTGGGCAGGATCTCGCGCAGGATCAGGTGGGCATCGCCCGCGCCCAGCGCCACGCTGGCGCGCACGAACTCGCGCTCGCGCAGCGTGATGAACTCGGCACGCACCAGCCGCGCCACGCTGGTCCACGAGGTCACGCCCAGCGCGAACACGATGGTGCCCACCGTGGGCTTGAGCACCGCCACGAGGATGATGGCCAGCAGGAAGGCCGGGATGGTCTGGAAGAACTCGGTCGTTCGCGTGAGCACCGCGTCGACCCAGCCACGGTAGAAGCCCGCCGCCGCGCCCACGGCGATGCCGATCACGAGCGCGATGGCCGCCGCCGACAGGCCGACCAGCAGCGACACGCGCGCGCCGTGCAGCAGGCCGGCCGCCAGGTCGCGGCCCATGAGGTCGGTGCCCAGCGGCAGCGTGGCGTCCTGGCCCGGCCAGGTGAAGGGCGCGCCCACCATGTCCAGCGGGTCGCCCGGGTACAGCCAGCCGGCCGCGAGCGCGCCGGCCAGCACCGCCAGCACGAGGCCGCCGCCGAGCAGGATGGACGGCTGCAGGTACCAGCGTGTCATGGCAGTGCCCCCGCCGGCGCCCGGTCCGGCACGGCGCGCACGCGCGGGTCCAGCCGCGCCTGCAGCAGGTCGACCAGCGCGTTGCCCAGCACCACGAGCACGCCGCTGGCCAGCAGCACGGCCAGCAGCACCGGGATGTCGCGGCTCTTGATGGCCTCGAACGACAGCTGGCCCAGGCCGGGCCAGGCGAACACGGTCTCCACGACGATGGAGCCGCCCAGCAGCGCGCTGCTCTGCAGGCCCAGCATGGTCAGCACCGGCAGCACGGCGTTGCGCAGCGCATGGCCGAACAGCACGCGGCCTTCGCGCGCGCCCTTGGCGCGGGCCGTGCGGATGTAGTCCTCGGCCAGCGTCTCGACCATGGCCGCGCGCGCGAGCCGCGCATAGATGGCCACGTAGTAGATGGCCAGCGTGAGCACGGGCAGCACCAGGTGCTGCAGGTAGTCGCCCCACAGCCGCAGGCCCTGGTGCGCGGCCTCGATGTTGCGCAGCCCGCCGATGGGCAGCCATTGCAGCTGCACGCCGAACAGCACGATCAGCATCAGCGCGGTCCAGAACATGGGCGCGGAGTAGCCCAGCGTGGCCAGCGCCGACAGCACCGTGTCCAGCAGGCCGTGCGGCCGGCGTGCCGCGGCCACGCCGACCAGCACGCCCACCACCACCGACAGCGCCAGCGCCGCGCCCACCAGCGCCAGCGTGGGGCCGAGCCGGTCCAGCACCAGCCCCAGCACGGGCTCGTTGAAGCGGAACGAGTAGCCCACATCGCCGCGCACCATGCGGCCCAGGTAGGCCACCAGCTGCTCGCCCGTGCCGCGGTCCAGCCCGTAGGCCTGGCGCAGCTCGGCCACGTACCCGGCCGTGACGCTGCCGCTCTCGCTGGCGATCACGTCGACGAGGTCGCCGGGCAGCGCCTTGAGCAAGGCGAAGTTCAGCACGGCGGTGGCGAGCACGACACCGGCCAGCTGGGCCAGCCGGCGGACCAGGGCCTTCATGCGCCGCCGTCCAGCCAGACGCGCGCGAAGTTGCTCTGGCTGTTGTTGTAGGTGTCGGTCACGTTGCGCAGCCGCTTGTCCCAGACGCCGAACCAGCGGTACTCGAACAGGTGCAGCAGCGGCAGGTCCTTCTGCACGAGCCTTTGCAGCTCGTTGTAGAGCTGCACGCGGCGCGCCGGGTCGCGCTCGACCTGGGCGGCTTCGAGCACGCGGTCGGTCTCGGCGCTGGCGTAGCCGGAGGCGTTCTGCCAGGGCGTGCCCTTGCTCTCGGCCTTGGACCAGTAGTGCTGCTCCAGCCCCAGCTGCGGGTCGGCCCAGTTCACACCCCAGGAGCTGACCAGCTGGTAGTTGTAGTCGGCGAACACGTCTCGGGTCCAGCTGGCCAGGTCCTGCGCCTTCAGTTCCAGGTCGATGCCGACCGCGCGCAGCGACTGGCGCACGAACTCGCCCGTGCGCCGGTAATCGTCGCCGAACGGGATGAAGGCGTGCGTGAGCTTGAAGCGGAAACCGTCGGCCTTCTTCGGAAAGCCCGCCGCGTCGAGCAGCTTCTCGGCCTTGGCGCGGTCGAACGGGTACTGCTGCGTGTCGGGCGTGTAGAAGCTCTTGAGCTGCGAGGACACCGGCCCCGTGGCCGGCGCCGCGTAGCCGCCCCACACGGTCTTGACCAGGACGTCGCGGTTGATCGCGTGCAGCAGGGCCTGGCGCACCTCGAGCTTGCCCAGGATGGGGTCGCGCAGGTTGGGGATCAGCCACAGCGTGGCCGCAAAGCCGTTGTAGCCGGCCGTGCTGACGACCAGCTTGTCGCTCCGGGCCAGGCGGTCGGCATCGGCGAAGGTGACCGGGTTGCGCTCGCCGTACTGCACGGTGCCGGTCTCCAGCGCCGCGGCGCGGCCGGCCACGTCGGGGATCACGCGGAAGGTCAGCTTGTCCAGGTAGGGCAGGCCGGGGGCCCAGTACTTGTCGAAGCGCTCCAGCGCGATGTGGCTGCCGCGCGACCACTCCTTGAACACGAAGGGGCCCGAGCCCACGGGCTTGTTGTTGTGGGGGTTGTTCGGGATGTCCGTGCCCTCGTAGAGATGGCGCGGCAGCACGGGGGCGGACACCACGTCCAGCGCGTTGAGCACCACGGGCGCGGGCTTGGACAGGTGCAGCACCACGGCATGCGCGTCGGGCGTCTCCACGCGCACGAGGTTCTGGAACACGCGGCGGCCGGTGGGCGCGTGCTTCTTCCAGACTTCCTCGGCCGAGAACTTCACGTCGGCCGCGGTGAGCGGCTTGCCGTCGTGCCAGAAGGCGTTCTTGCGCAGCCACAGGCGCAGCTGCAGGCCGTCGGCCGAGAGTTCCCAGCGCTCGGCCAGCTGCGCGCGCGGCTTGAGGTCGGGGCCGTAGTCGAGCAGGCCGTCGAAGATCTTGGAGGCCACCAGCCGCGTGGGCGTGGCGGTGTTGACGAAGAAGGCCAGCGTGGGCGGCTCGGGGTGCACCAGCGCGCTGATGGCGCCGCCGCGCTGCGCGCCCTGCTCGGTGTCGGGCAGGGCCTGTGTGAGCGCCAGCGCGTCCTGCGCGGCGAGGCCGCCGAACAGCAGGGCGCCGGCCAGGCCCAGCAGGTGGCGGCGTTGCAGGTCGGCCGGGGCGGTGGTGTCGTCGTGTTCTTGCATGGAATCCTCCTCAATGGAATGGCGCGGGTGTGGCATGGGTGCGTGGCTGCGGCACGGCGGCCAGCAGCGCACGCGTGTAGTCGTGGCGGGGATGGGTCAGCACCTGCTCGCGCGTCCCCTCCTCGACGATGCGGCCGCCGTGCATGACCAGCACGCGGTCGGCGATGTAGCGCACCACCGAGAGGTCGTGCGAGATGAACAGGTACGACAGGCCGTAGGCCGCGCGCAGGTCTGCCAGCAGGTTCAGGATCTGCGCCTGGATCGACACGTCCAGCGCCGACACCGGCTCGTCGCAGACCACGAGTTCGGGCCGCAGCACGAGCGCCCGCGCGATCGCGATGCGCTGGCGCTGGCCGCCCGAGAACTCGTGCGGGTAGCGCGCGCGGGCGGCCTGGCCCAGGCCCACGTCGTCCAGCACCCGGGCGATGCGCTGGGCGCGCTCGTCACGCGCGCGCACGCCGTGGATCGCCAGCGCATGGCCCAGGATGTCTTCCACGCGGTGGCGCGGGTTGAGCGAGCCGTAGGGGTCCTGGAAGACCATCTGCACGCGCCGGCGCTGGGCCAGCAGCGCGCGCGGCGCCAGCGGCAGCAGGTCCTGGCCGTCCAGCAGCACCTGCCCCGTGGCCGTTACCAGCCGCACGATGGCGCGCGACAGGCTGGATTTGCCGCAGCCCGATTCGCCGACCAGGCCCACGCTCTCGCCGCGCGCGATCTGCAGCGAGACGCCGTCGACCGCCGGCCGGTCGGCCGGTGCGCCGTGGTAGCGCACGCGCAGGTCGCGCACCTGCAGCAGCAGCGGTGCGGCAGGCGTGGCCGCAGCCTCGGCGCGCGGCTGCGGCGTGGCCAGCGTGAAGCGCTCGCCGCCGTCGTGGCGCACCTCGGGCAGGCGCGCCCGGCGGTGGTGCAGGCCGCTTGGCGCCAGGTGCAACGAAGCGCCCAGCAGCCCCTGCGTGTAGGCGTGCCGCGGCGCGGCGAACACGCGCGCCACCGGCCCTTCCTCCAGCTTGCGCCCGCCGTGCATCACGGCCACGCGGTCGGCCCATTGCGCCACCACGCCCAGGTCGTGCGTGACCAGCAGCACGGCCATGCCCAGCGCGCGGCGCAGATCGTCGAGCAGCGCAAGGATCTGCGCCTGGATGGTCACGTCCAGCGCGGTGGTCGGCTCGTCGGCCACCAGCAGGCGCGGCTGGCAGGCCACGGCCATGGCGATCATCACGCGCTGGCGCTGGCCGCCCGACAGCTGGTGGGGGTGGTCGCCGTAGCGGCGCGCGGGCTCGGGCAGGCGCACCAGGTCCAGCAGTTCGATGGCGCGTGCGCGGGCCGCGGCGGACGACAGCGGCGTGTGCAGGCGCAGGGCCTCGGCCACCTGCGCGCCGATGCTGAGCACCGGGTTCAGCGAGCTCATGGGCTCCTGGAACACCATGGACAGCGCGCTGCCGCGCAGCGCCGCCATCTCGCGCTCGCGCAGCGCCAGCAGTTCGCGGCCGGCGAAGCGCACGCTGCCGGCCAGCCGCGCATGCGCGGGCAGCAGCCGCATCAGCGCCAGCGCGGTGGTCGACTTGCCGCAGCCCGACTCGCCGACCAGCGCCACGGCCTCGCCGGGCCGCACCTGCAGGTCCAGGCCGCGCACGGCGTGGTGGTCGCCGAAGCGCACGTCCAGGCCGCGGATCTCCAGCAACGCGCCGGTGGACGCCTGCGCAGCCCCGTCGCGCGGCGCCACGGCGGGGCCCGGCGGCAGTGGCAACGCGGTGCGAAGGCTCAGGGATGCGGACATGCGGGGCTGCGGTCGGGGTGGTGGTCGATGCACACGGCATTGCAGGCGCCATGCCATGCGAAAACGCCTGCTTCCGGGGGGTTTGCGGGGCTTTCCAGGCGTTTTGCTGCCCCGCGCACAGCAAGCCTGCTGCACCCCTGCTGCTGCAGCAGCAGACCGGCGGCGGGGCGAGGATCGATATGCGGCCAGCGCATGCCGCGGCCGCGGCGGCCTGCTGCCTCAGAAGCATTTCGACCATCGATATGCGGAAAGCTTCGCCCGCGGGCACGCGCCTCTTCCCACAATCTGCTGGATGAGCAGCACCGCCCTCGCCAGCGCCCCCGCGCCCGCCGCAGCCCCGGCGGACGCGCGCGACCCGGCCGCGGCGCTGCAGCGCGCGCAGGCGCTGGCCACGCGTTTCGCCGCCACGGCGGCCGAGCGCGACCGCCGCGGCGGCACGCCCAAGGCCGAGCGCGACGCGCTGCGCGACAGCGGCCTGCTGGCGCTGTCGATCCCGCGCGCCTACGGCGGCCATGGCGCCGACTGGCAGCTGACGCTGCGCGTGGTGCGCGTGCTGGCCGCGGCCGACAGCTCGCTGGCCCACGTGTTCGGCTTCCACCACCTGATGCTGGCGACGGTCCGCCTGTTCGGCCAGCGCGCGCAGTGGGAGCCATGGTTCGCGCAGACCGCGCGGCATGCCTGGTTCTGGGGCAATGCGCTGAACCCGCTGGACGAGCGCACCGTTGCCACGCCGCAGGACGGCTGGCACGCCTTCACGGGCCAGAAGAGCTTCTGCTCGGGCGCGCTCGATTCGCAGATGCTGGTGGCCTCGGCCCTGCACGCGGACACGCGCCAGCTGCTGGTGGCGGCCGTGCCCACGGCGCGCAGCGGCATCCACGCCGCGCCCGACTGGGACAACATGGGCCAGCGCCAGACCGACAGCGGCAGCGTGACCTTCGAGAAGGTGCGCGTGGAAGCGGCCGAGCTGCTGACCGACCCCGGCCCGCTGTCCACGCCGTTCGCCTGCCTGCGCCCGCTGGTGGCGCAGCTGGTGCTGGCCAACGTGTACCTGGGCATCGCCGAGAACGCGTTCGAGGACGCCCGCCGCTACACGCTGCATGAAGCGCGGCCATGGCCCGCCTCGCCCGCCGCGCAGGCCGGCGACGATCCCTACGTGCTGGCCCACTACGGCGAGTTCTGGGTCGGCCTGGAAGGCGTGCGTGCACTGGCCGAACGTGCCGCCGAACGGCTCGACACGGCGTGGCGCCGCGGCGAGCAGCTGGACGCCGCCACCCGCGGCGAGGCGGCCGTGGCCATCGCGGCGGCCAAAGTCGCCGCCACGCGCGTGGGCCTGGACCTGTGCACGCGCATGTTCGACGTGGCCGGCGCGCGCGCCACCCATGGCGGGCTGCGGCTGGACCGGCACTGGCGCAACCTGCGCACGCAATCGCTGCACGACCCGGCCGACTACAAGCTGCGCGAACTCGGCGAATGGGCCCTCAAGCGGCAGCATCCCCACGCGAGCTTCTACACATGAACCTTCCCGCAGAAGCCGAGGCCGAGGCGCCCGTCCTGCCCTGGCAACCGCCGGCACGGGCCCAGGCGCTGGCGGCGCGCGCCGTGCCGCAGGTCTTCGTCGACCCGCGCTCGCTGGCCCTGCGCGAGCGCATCCGCCTGGTCGCGCCGAGCGAGGCCAACGTGCTCATCATCGGCGAGACCGGCACGGGCAAGGAACTCATCGCGCGCCATGTGCATGCGCTGAGCGCGCGCCAGCGCGCGCCGTTCGTGGCCGTCAACTGCGGCGCTTTTTCCGAGCAGCTGGTCGAAAGCGAACTGTTCGGCCACGAGAAGGGCGCGTTCACGGGCGCCTTCTCGGCCAAGGCCGGCTGGTTCGAGGCGGCCAACGGCGGCACGCTGTTCCTGGACGAGATCGGCGACCTGCCGCTGGCCATCCAGGTCAAGCTGCTGCGCGTGCTGCAGGAGCGCGAGGTGGTGCGCCTGGGCGCGCGCCGCAGCATCCCGATCGACGTGCGCGTGGTGGCCGCCACCAACGTGCGGCTGCAGCAGGCCGTGGCGGCGGGGCAGTTCCGCGAAGACCTGTTCTACCGGCTCAACGTGGTGCACCTGGCGGTGCCCACGCTGCGCGAGCGGCCCGGCGACATCCTGCCGCTGGCACGCCACTTCATCGACCTGTACTGCCAGCGCCTGGGCTACGCGCCCGTGCGGCTGGAGCCCGCCGCCGAGGCCAAGCTGGCCGGCCACGCCTGGCCGGGCAACATCCGCGAGCTCGAGAACGTGATCCACCATGCGCTGCTGGTGCACCGCGCCGGCCGCATCGCGGCCGACGACCTGCACCTGGCGCTGCGCGACGAGCCCGCCCCACCGCCGGCCGATCCCGGCCCCGCCCCCATGCAGGCGCTGGAGCATGCCGTGCACGCGCTGCTGCAGCAGCCCGGCGGCGCGCGCATGGAGGCCATCGAGGAGGCCATCGTGCGCACCGCCTTCCAGTTCTGCCACCACAACCAGGTGCAGGCCGCGCGCCTGCTCGGCATCAGCCGCAACGTGATGCGCGCCCGCCTGATCCGCATCGGCGCGATCGACGCGCTGCGATGAGCCCACACCGCTTGGATGTCTCACTGCGTGTAGACATCCCATCCTCCCTCCAGGGGCGCCGCCAGCGGCCCGATCACTTTTTGGCAGCCAAAGGACTTCATGCCTGACATCCACCACATCCTGAAGGCCCGCTACGGTGCCGCCGCCCCTGCCATCCCGCTGGCACTGAACCCCGTGCTCGACGCGCTGCTCACGCAGCGCTCGGTGCGCCACTTCGTGCCCGATGCGCTGCCGCCGCACGCGCTGGAGCGGCTCGTCGCGGCGGCCCAGTCGGCGCCGAGCTCGTCCAACCTGCAGACCTGGAGCGTGGTCGCCGTGCAGTCGCAGGCCGGCCGCGACCGCCTGGCCGAACTGACCGGGCCGCAGAACCACCTGCGCACCGCGCCGCTGGTGCTGGCCTTCCTGGCCGACCTGTCGCGCATCGCGCGCATCGCCGGGCGCAGTGGCCGCGAGGCCGGTGGCCTGGGCTACCTGGACACCTTCCTCATGGCCGTGATCGACGCCGCGCTGGCCGCGCAGAACGCAGTACTGGCCGCGCAGTCGCTGGGCCTGGGCACGGTCTACCTGGGCGCGCTGCGCAACCAGCCCGAGCCCGTGGCCGAACTGCTGGGCACGCCGGCCCACGTGTTCCCGGTGTTCGGCCTCGTGGTGGGCTGGCCCGACCCGGCGCGGCCCGCCGCCGTCAAGCCGCGGCTGCCGCAGGCCTCGGTGCTGCACCTGGAGCGCTACCGCGCGCCGGCCAACGCGCAGGCCGAGACCGGCGACTACGACGCCGAGCTGCGCCGCTTCCAGGCGGCCGAGGGCATGCCCCTGGCCGACTGGAGCCAGCAGGTGGTCGACCGCCTGCGCGACCCGGCCGCGCTCAAGGGCCGGCACCGGCTGTTCGAGGCCCTGCTCGGCGCCGGCCTGCGCTTCGACGACGTCACCGCATCCCTCTCCAAGCACCAAGACACCACCGCATGACCTTCGCCACCGACCAGGACGCCGCCTTCGCCGCGCGCTTTCGCCCCATCTTCGCGCGCATCGCCGAACGCGCCGCCGAGCGCGAGCACGGCCGCGAACTCGCCCACGATGCCATCGGCTGGCTGCGCGAGGCCGGCTTCGGCGCGCTGCGCGTGCCCGTGGAATACGGCGGGCTGGGCGCCACGCCCTCGCAACTGTTCGCGCTGCTGGTGGAACTGGCCGAGGCCGACTCCAACCTGCCGCAGGCGCTGCGCGCGCACTTCGGCTTCGTCGAGCGCGTGCTGATCGAGTTTCCCGCCGAACGCCGCGCGCCCTGGCTGCGCCGCGTGGCCGAGGGCGCCATCTTCGGCAACGCGACAACCGAGCTCGGCGAGGGTGCCGTGGGCAGCCTGCAGACGACGCTCACCGCCCAGGGCACGGGCTACGTGCTGGACGGCGACAAGTACTACAGCACCGGCACGCTGTACGCCGACTGGGTGCAGGTGACGGCCCAGCGCGACGGCGCCGACCCCCACATCCAGCGCAGCCTGGCACTGGTGCGCACCGACGCGCCCGGCGTGGAGTGCGTGGACGACTGGCGCGGCTTCGGCCAGCGGCTGACGGCCTCGGGCACGACGCGGCTGCGCGGCGTGCAGGTGGACGCCGACGCCGTGGTCGACGTGGCACGCAACATCGCCACGCCGCTCACGGCCCTGTTCCAGCTGTTCCACATCGCCACGCTGGCCGGCATCGCGCGTGCCGTGGAACGCGATGCCGTGCGCTTCGTGCAGCCGCGCCGGCGCGTGTTCAGCCACGGCAGCGGCGCGGTGCCGCGCGAGGACCCGCTGATCCAGCAGGTGATCGGCCAGCTGGGCGCCACGGCCTATGCGGCCCAGCTCGCCGTGCGCGACGTGGCCGCCGGCCTGGACACCGTGGACCGGCTGCGCCTGGCGGGCGAGCCGATCGCGGACGCGCTGCTCATCGACGTGGAACTGCGCGCCTCGCGCGCCCAGGTGCACGTGACCGATGCGGTGCTGGGCGCGGCCACGCGGCTGTTCGACGTGGGCGGCGCATCGGCCCTGCAGGAAGACCGGCGGCTGGACCGGCACTGGCGCAATGCGCGCGCGCTGGCCTCGCACAACCCCGTGATCTACAAGGCCCGCGTGCTGGGCGACCACGCGCTCAACGGCACGCGGCCGACCTTCTACTGGGCCGTGGGCACGCGCGAGGCCGCGTAGGCGCTGCGATATGCGCACCGCGTCTGAGCAAGCGCGAAACGCTTCTACCGGCGCGCCGCAGGCACCGGCACACTGCCCGGTCCACGGCCTTGCGCGCACCACCACCATGACCCAACACCACCTTGCCTGGGGCGCCGCCCCGAGCCCCCGCTACGAGGGCCTGGCCCAGCGCTTTCGGCCCGTGTTCCAGCGCATCCGCGACACCGCGGTGGAGCGCGACCTGCAGCACCGCCTGCCGCACGAGGAACTGCACTGGCTGCGCGCCGAAGGCTTCGCCAGGCTGCGCCTGCCGGTCGAGCAGGGCGGCGCGGGCGCCACGCTGACGGAGTTCTTCGGCCTGCTGGTCGAGCTCGGCGCGGCCGACACCAACGTCGTCAATGCGCTGCGCGCGCACTTCGGCTTCACCGAGGACGTGCTGCACTCCGACTTCGCCGAGTTCCGCGCGCACTGGCTGGGCAGGATCGCCGAGGGGCAGACCATCGGCTCGGGCTTCTCCGAATCGGGCGACGCCAAGGTCGGCAGCTTCGCCACCACACTCACGCGCGATGCCCAGGGCCAGCTGCGCCTGTCGGGCCGCAAGTTCTACACCACGGGCTCGCTGTTCGCGGACTGGATCAACACCGCCGCCGACGACGAGCACGGCCAGCCCACGCTGCTGCTGGTGCCGCGCAAGGCCCCCGGCGTGCAGGTCGACGACGACTGGGACGGCTTCGGCCAGGCCCTCACGGCCAGCGGCACGGCGCACTTCGACCAGGTGGCCATCGAGCCGGCCTGGGTCAACCCGTCCAAGGCGCGCTTTCCCTACTCGTCGGCCTACTACCAGCTGGTGCACCTGGCATCGCTGGCCGGCATCGCGCGGGCGCTGTCCGAAGACCTGGCGCAGCGCGTGCGCGAACGCACGCGCACCTACAGCCACGCCAATGCCGGGCGCAGCGCGCAGGACCCGCAGGTGCTGCAGGTCGTGGGCCTCGTGCATGGCGCGGCCTACGGCGCCAACGCCATCGTGCAGCAGGCCGCCCGCGCGCTGGAACACGCCTGGCAGGCCCGCACGCTGGAGGCCGCCACGCGCGAGCAGGCCAACGTGCTGGCCCACGTGGAGGTGGACCAGGCCGTGCCCGTGGTCACGCAGCTCGTGCTGGACGCCAGCACCCAGTTGTTCGACGCACTGGGCGCCTCGGCCGCGCTGCGCCCCGCCGGGCTGGACCGCTACTGGCGCAACGCGCGCACCATCGCATCGCACAACCCGCGCGTCTACCGCGAGCGCCAGGCGGGCGACTACGCCGTCAACGGCACGCCGCCGCCGACCTTCTACCGCGTCGGCACGGCCTGACGCATCCCTCCCCCATCCCCTTCCCTTCCTCCGGCCCCTCCCGCATGAGCTCCCTCGCAGAACCCGCCAGCCCCCTGCTCGCAGACACCGCCAATCCCCACCCCGCGCCGCTGGGCCAGGCCCTGCCGCCGGCCGCCGACGCCGCCGTGCTGTTCGCACGTGCGCAGGCCCTGCTGCCGCAGGTGGCCGAAGGCGCGGCCGCGCGCGAGAGCGCACGCGCGCTGCCCTATGCGCTGGTGCGGCAGATCGCCGAGGCCGGCCTCCTGACCTTCCGCATCCCCCAGGCCTACGGCGGGCCGGGCGGCTCCATCCACGACGTGGTCCGCTTCCTGGTCGACCTGGCGGCGGTGGACTCCAACATCGCGCAGGCGCTGCGGCCCAACTACGGCTTCATCGAGAGCCTGCTGGCCGGCAACGACGAGGCCGCGCGCCAGCTGTGGTTCGGCCGGCTCCTGGCGGGCCACATCCTGGGCAACGGCGGGCTGGAGCGCGGCGGCGCGCACGGTTCCACGGCCGCGCGCATCCTGCGCGACGGCGACCACTACCGCGTGAACGGCACCAAGTACTACAGCACCGGCGCGCTGTACGCCGACTGGATCACCTCGCTCGCGCTCGACGCGGACGGCAAGGAAACCGCCTTCTTCGTGCCGCGCGGCCGTGCCGGCGTGGCGCTGGTGGACGACTTCGACACCGCGGGCCAGCGCCTGACGGCCAGCGGCACCACGCGCTTCACCGACACGCAGGTGCTGGCCGGCGAGGTGCGCTCGGGCCACTTCTCGCGCGAGAAGCGCAACCCCGTCACGCCGCTGTACCAGCTGATCCTGGCGGCGGTGGAGGCCGGCATCGCGCGCAACGCGCTGGCCGACGCCGTGCACTTCGCGCAGAAGCACGCGCGCCCGATCCGCCACAGCAGCGCCCAGGCCTCGGTGGACGACCCCTATGTGCGCGAGGCCGTGGGCCAGATCGCCGCCCAGGCCTATGCGGCCGAGGCCACGGTGCTGCGCGCCGCATCGGCGCTGGACGCCGCCTGGGCCGAGCAGCTCAGCGAGGAAGCGCTGACCCGGGCCTCGGTGGAGATCGCCCAGGCCCAGCACTTCGCGGTGGCCGCGGCGCTGCAGGCCTCGGAACTCGCGTTCGACGTGGGCGGCGCCTCGGCCACCGACCGGCGTCACAACCTGGACCGCCACTGGCGCAACGCGCGCACCGTGGCCAACCACAACCCGCGCCAGTGGAAGGCCGCGGCGGCCGGCGCCTGGCACCTCAAGGGCGAGCCGCCGCCGACCACCGGCGCGTTCTGACGCTTCTGCGCCGCACCCCGGTGCCAGCGGGCTGGCGGCAGGCCCGGTTTCACAGTCGCGCAACGCTCCGGGCCGCCGGGCGTGGAGAATCCGCAGGTGAACCTTTCAACCTGCCAAATGCGCGTGCAGCCATGCTGAAGAAGATCACGACGGCCCAGCTGGGCCTGGGCATGTTCGTCCACGAGTTCTGCGGCTCGTGGATCGACCACCCCTTCTGGCGCGCCAAGTTCCTCGTCGCCACCGATGCCCAGCTGAGGAAGGTGCGCGAATCGGGGATCCCGGAACTGTGGATCGACACCGCCAAGGGCCTGGACGTCGACGCCGGGTTGTCGCAAGCCGAGGCCAGGGCCACGGCCGAACAGGAGCTCGAACGCTACGCCACGATGCCGGCGCCGCTGCTGGCGCCGTTCGGGGATGCCGACAACGCGGTGGACAAGGCCGTCGAGCTGATCCACCGCTCCCTGCCCCGGATCGCCTCGATGTTCTCGGACGCCCGCCTCGGCAAGGCGCTCGACCTGCCGGGCTGCGAGAGCATGGTCGACGACATCTGCCAGTCGGTGATCGCCAAGCCGGACGCCCTCATCAGCGTGGCGCGCCTGAAACGCCACGACGAGTACACCTACATGCATTCGGTGGCCGTCTGCGCCCTGATGATCGCGCTGGGCCGCAACCTGGGGCTGAACGAACGCCTGCTCAAGAAGGTGGGCCTGGCCGGCATGCTGCACGACGTGGGCAAGGCGCTCATGCCGCTGGAGATCCTGAACCGGCCCGGCAAGCTGTCGGACCTCGAGTTCGCCGTGATGCGCAACCACCCGCTGCGCGGCCACGAGTTGCTGGTCGAGGGTGGCGGCGCCGGCCCGGTGGTGCTGGACGTGTGCCTGCACCACCACGAGAAGGTCGACGGCTCCGGCTACCCGCACCGGCTGGCCGGCGACCAGATCAGCACGGTGGCCAAGATGGGCGCCATCTGCGACGTGTACGACGCCATCACCTCCGACCGGCCGTACAAGCGGGGCTGGAGCCCGGCGGAGTCGCTGCGCCAGATGGTGCA
Organism: Pseudorhodoferax sp. Leaf274; assembly: GCF_001422445.1. Lineage (GTDB taxonomy): Bacteria > Pseudomonadota > Gammaproteobacteria > Burkholderiales > Burkholderiaceae_C > Pseudorhodoferax. The sequence goes on along the minus strand of NZ_LMNA01000001.1, from coordinate 980,626 downwards.
GTGGAAGGGCCACTTCGACCAGAAGGTGTTCCAGGCGTTCGTGCGCACCGTCGGCATCTACCCCACGGGCTCGCTGGTGCGCCTGCAGTCCCGGCGCCTGGCCGTCGTCACGGCGCAGAACACCGCCAACCTGCTCGCGCCGCGCGTGAAGGCGTTCTACGACCTGGCGTCCGATGTGCGGGTGTTTCCACGCGAGATCGACCTGGCCGAGTCTGCGGCGGGCGACGCGATCGTCTGCTACGAGTCGCCGTCGGACTGGCCGTTCAGGGACCTGGACGAACTCTGCGGGTTGAAGAAGCCCGCGGCCTGAACCGCTGCGCAGCGGGCCTGCCGCCGGCGGCGCGGCCTGCCCACGCATGGCCTGGGCGGGTGGCCGGGGCCGGCGCTTCATCGCAGCGCAGATAACCAAGCACGCAAATCTTCGTTGGCCCGGGCACGCGCCGACCCTAGAGTGCCCGCACCCCAAGGAGTCCGCATGCTTTCCCACTTCCGCGGCGCCGCGCGCCGCAGCCTCTTGCTGGCCGGCCTGGCCGGCGCCCTTCTCGCCAGCGCCGCCGGCGCCACCGAACTGTCCGTCGGCTTCATGCCAGGCCCCTACCGCGACGCCTTCGCCAAGGGCATCGCACCCCAGCTCGAGAAACAGGGCTACGTGATCAGGTACGTGGAGTTCAGCCAGGGCGTGCAGCCCAACGACGCGGTGGAGCGCGGCCAGATCCAGGCCAACATCTTCCAGCACAGCCTGTACCTGGAGGCCACCAACAAGCGCCAGGGCTTCGACCTGGTGCCCGTGGTGCACGTGCCCACGCCGCCCATGGGCCTGTACTCGCACAAGCACAGGACGCTGGCCAGCGTGCCCGATGGCGCCACCGTCACGCTGCCGGCCGACCCGGTGAACGCGGCGCGCGCGCTGAACATCCTGGCCGCCGTGGGCTGGGTGCAGGTCAAGCCGGGCGTGGACCCGATCTCGGTGTCCGAGCGCGACATCGTGGCCAACCCCAAGAAGCTCAAGCTGGTGCCGCTGGACGCGGCCCAGGCGCCGCGCTCGCTGGCCGACGCCGACATCGCCGCCGTGCAGGGCAACTTCGCCGTGGCCTCGGGCCTGAAGCTCACCGAAGCCCTGAAGCTGGAAGACATGACGCTGCCCTACGTCAACGTGGTGGCCGTCAAGCGCGGCAATGCCAACGCCAGGTTCGCGCAGGACATCGTGGCGGCCTACCGCTCGCCCGACTTCCAGAAGGTGTTCCAGGCCAACCCGGCCTGGGCCGGCTACCGGCTGCCCGACTACTTCCGCAAGGACTGAAATGGCCAGCCTTCCCCCGCGCCAGCTGCACCTGAACGTCAACATCCTGCACTCGGGCTTCGTGCCCTCGGCCTGGCGCACGCGCGAGGCCGACCCGCGCGCCTTCATCGACGTGCAGCACTACATCCGCGTGGCGCAGATCGCCGAGCGCGGCAAGCTCGACGCCGTGTTCCTGGCCGACAACGCGGCCATCATCGACCAGATCCACTTCCGCCCGATCACGGCGCTGGAGCCCACCGTGCTGCTGGCCAGCGTGGCAGCGGCCACCACGCACATCGGCGTGATCGGCACGGCCTCGACCAGCTACAACGAGCCCTACAACATCGCGCGCCGCTTCGCCTCTCTGGACCATGTGAGCGGCGGGCGCGCCGGCTGGAACGTGGTGACCACGGCCGACGTGGCCTCGGCCCGCAACTTCGGGCTGGACGCCGTGCCCGACCACGGCCGGCGCTACGCCCGCGCCTCGGAGTTCACCGACGTCGTCAAGGCGCTGTGGGACAGCTGGGAGGATGACGCCTTCATCGGCGACAAGGCCGCCGGCCGCTTCATCGACCCGGCCAAGGTGCACCCGATCGCACACCGCGGCGAGTTCTTCGACGTGCAGGGCGCGCTGACGCTGCCGCGCTCGCCGCAGGGCCGGCCGGTGCTGGTGCAGGCCGGCGCCTCGGCCGACGGGCGCGAACTGGCCTCGCGCCATGCCGAGGCGGTGTTCTCGGCCTCGCAGTCGCTGGAGGAATCGATGGCCTACCGCCAGGCGCTCAACAGCCGCGCCGCGGCACTCGGCCGCGGGCCGCATGCCGTCAAGGTGCTGGCCGGCCTCACCACCTTCATCGGCGCGACGGAGGTGGAGGCCATCCGCCGCCGCGACGACTTCATCGACGCGATCCCCTGGGACTACAGCCTGACGCGCCTGGCCGGCACGCTGGGCACGACGCCCGACCGGCTGCAGCTGGACCAGCCGCTGCCCGAGAACCTCTCGGTGCCGGCGGGCGGCAACGGCAACCACACCTTCTTCGCCGCGACCATCGCGCTGGCGCGGCGCAAGAACCTGACGGTGCGCCAGCTGATCCGCGAACTGGGCGGCGGCGGCGGGCACCGCATCATCGTCGGCACGCCCGAGCAGATCGCCGACGACATCGCGCTGTGGTTCGAGGCCGGCGCGGCCGACGGCTTCAACCTGATGCCCGATGCCCTGCCTGACGGCCTCACGGACTTCGTGGACGGCGTGGTGCCGCTGTTGCAGCGCCGCGGCATCTTCCGCACCGAGTACAGCGGGCGCACCCTGCGCGAGCACCTGGGCCTGCCCTTCCCCGCCGGCCGCGCGGCCGCGCGCAAGGCTGCGTAAAAGGCCGGATCCACCGGCCGCTCGACAGGCGGCCTGCGTGCGCGGCGCGGCGGGGCCGCGCGCGGAGTTCTACGGCTTGTAGGCCGGCGCCGCCCCCACGCGTCGGCAGCGCGCGCAATCCGCCGCGCACGCCACGGCGCTGCCGCGCCTGCACGCGTGCGGTTCGTAAGATCGCGGCCCATGACGATCCCAGGCCCCTCCGCATTCCAATCCGGCGGTGGCGACATGGGCGCCCAGGTCCGCGCCTTCGACTGGGCGCGCACGCCGCTCGGCCCGGTCGCGGGCTGGTCGGTGGCCTTGCGCGTCACGGTCGACCAGATCCTCGCCTCCAAATTCCCGGCCTGCCTGTTCTGCGGCCCGGAGTTCATCGCGATCTACAACGATGGCTACCAGTCCATCCTGGCCACCAAGGCGCAGGCGCTGGGGCGGCCCATGCGCGAGACCTGGCAGGAAGTCTGGCCCCAGCTGCAGCCCATTGCCGAGCGTGCGCTGGCCGGCGAGTCCACCTTCATCGAGGACTACCTGATCCACATCGACCGCAACGGCCGCATGGAGGATGCCTGGTTCACCTTCAACTACGGCCCCGTCTTCGACGAGCACGGCACGGTCATCGCGATGCTGGACACCGTGATGGAGACCACCTCCAAGGTGCTGGCCGAGCGCCGCTCGCGCGAGGAACGCGAGCACCAGCAGCGCCTGCTGCAGCAGATGCCGGGCTTCGTGGCCGTGCTGCGCGGGCCCGAGCATGTGTTCGACTACGTCAACGACGCGCACATCCAGCTCGCCGGCCCGCGGCCGCTGGTGGGCCTGCCGGTGCGCGCGGCCTTCCCCGAGCTGCAGGGCCAGGGCTTCTTCGAGATGCTGGACCAGGTGTACGCCACGGGCGAGCCGGTCCGCGCGCACGCGGCGCCGGTGCACTTCGACCACGCGCCCGGCGAGCGCTTCGTCGACCTGCTCTACGCGCCCATCCACGATGCGCAAGGCCAGGTGCGCGGCATCTTCGCCGGCGGCTACGATGTGACCGAGCGCGTGCAGGCCGAGACCGAGTTGCGCCAGCTGAACGCCACGCTGGAGCAGCGCGTGGCCGAGCGCACGCTGGCGCGCGAGCGGGCCTGGGAGGCCCTGGCCGAGACCCAGGACGCGCTGCGCCACGCGCAGAAGATGGAGGCCGTGGGCCAGCTCACGGGCGGCATCGCGCACGACTTCAACAACCTGCTGGCCTCCATGAGCGGTGCGATGCAGCTCATGCGCATGCGGATGCGCCAGGGCCAGACCGAGGGCCTGCAGGCCTACCTGGACATGGGCGAGCGTTCGGTGCGCCGCGCTGCCTCGCTCACCCAGCGGCTGCTGGCCTTCTCTCGCCGCCAGACGCTGGACCCCCGGCCCACCGATGTGAGCCGGCTCGTGCAGGGCATGGCGGAGATGATCGCGCGCACCGTGGGGCCGGCGGTGCAGCTCGCGGTGGAGGCCACGCCTTCGCCCTGGTCGACGCGCGTGGACGGCCCGCAGCTCGAGAACGCGCTGCTGAACCTGTGCATCAACGCGCGCGACGCCATGCCCGATGGCGGCCGGCTGGTGCTGGCCACGGACAACCTGGCGCTGGCCGAACGCGAGGCCGCCGGCCACGGCCTGCCGGCCGGCGACTACGTGTGCCTGCGCGTGACCGACACCGGCACCGGCATGGCACAGGACGTGGTGCAGCGCGTGTTCGACCCCTTCTTCACCACCAAGCCGCTGGGCCAGGGCACGGGCCTGGGGCTGTCCATGGTCTATGGCTTCGTGCGCCAGTCCGGCGGGCATGTGCACGTGGATTCGGAACCCGGCCGCGGCACCACCATGACGCTGCTGCTGCCGCGCCACCTGGGCGCGGTCGAGGCCGACGACGCCGACCACGCGCCCTCGCTGCCCGACGGCGGCACCGGCGAGACCGTGCTGCTGATCGAGGACGAGGACATCGTGCGCGCACTGCTGGCCGAGGTGCTGCAGGACGCCGGCTACCGCGTGCTGGAGGCCGCGGACGGACCGGCCGGCCTGCGCCAGCTGCAGGCCGGCGGGGCGATCGACCTGCTGGTCACCGACGTGGGCCTGCCCGGCGGCATGAACGGCCGCCAGGTGGCCGACGCCGGGCGGCTGCTGCGCCCCGGGCTGCAGGTGCTGTTCATCACCGGCTACGCCGAGGCGTCCACCGTGGGCAACGGCTTCATGGAAGCCGGCATGGAGGTGATGACCAAGCCCTTCGACATCGCCGCACTGGTGGCGCGCGTGCGCGAGATGCTGGACCGCCGGGCCACCTGAACCGCCTGCGCCAGGGCCGCCCGGCGTGCCGCTCAGGGCGGGCCGGCCGGCTGCGAGAGGATCCACGCCGCCAGCGCCTGCGCCTCGGCCTCGCTGACCTGCGGCTGCCGCGGCATGATCACCGCGCCCCAGGTGCCGACGCTGCCCGCGCGGATCTTGCCGGCCAGCCGCTCGGGCGCCGCCGCATCCGTGCGGTAGCGTGCCGCGATCTCGGCGAAGCCCGGCCCCACGAACTTGCGGACCATGCCATGGCAGCGCATGCAGCCGCGCTGCTCGCCGAGCGCCTGCAGGGGCGTGGAAGGCCCGCCACACCCGGCCAGCGCGGCGGCCAGCACCAGCGCGCCGGGCCACGCGCCGGACCGCCCAGCGCGCCGTGCAGGCAGGGCTAGCGGCGCTGCCACCAGCTGCGCCGCTCCTGCCGCTCGGCGAGCGGACGCAGGTCCAGGTCGGCGTTGTCGCGCAGGCCGGGCACCCCCTGGCGCCTGCGCTGTTCCACTTCCAGCATGTGCGCGTGGCCGCGCGCTTCCTTCGAGCCCCGCAGGGCCTCTGCCCGCCACATGGCTGCCATGTCGTGCAGCTCTGCGTCGCTAAGTTCACTCACCATGGCGCCATTGTGCCGGGCTGCTGCCCGGCGCCGTCACCCATGCGCGGCGGTGTCCGACCCCATCCGGAGGGAATGCTTTCTATGCTGCGGGCACGATGCGCCAAGAACCCTTCCCAGATCCCACCCCGCCTTCCACCCCGCCCGCGATTGCGCCCGCCATTGCGCCGGGTGGCGAAGCCGCGCCGGCACCCGTGCCGGCCTCTGCACCCGCCTCCTGGCAGCAGCGCCTGCAGGAGGCCGACCGCCGGCTGCGCGTGGCGATTGCCGAACGCCCCGTGGCCGCCGCGGCGCTGGCCGCGCTCGCTGGCGCCGTGCTGACCCATCTGGGCGGCGTGGCCGTGCGCAAGGCCTGGCGCGCCCGGCACGTGGCGGCGGCCGTCGTCGATGTGCCCGCGCCGCCGCGCGCGCGGCTGTCGTGGGGTGCGCTGCGCTGGCGCCCGGTCGCGGCAATGCCTGACAGACCGACCGTGCGCCGTGCGGAGAATGCATGGCAGGCTTTTCGGCGATCACCCGCCTGTCGCATCCTGCGACGGCCCCAACCCAAAGGACATTTCATGCTGGAACAAGCACAAGGCACCGTCAACGAGATCGCTGGCAAGGTGCAAGGCGCCTTCGGACGCGCCACCGACGACACCTCGACCCAACTGGAAGGCGAAGCCCGCGAGGCCGCTGGCAAGGTCCAGCAGGTCTACGGCGAGGCGCTGGACCATGTGCGCGCGTCGGCCGTCAAGAACCCGCTGGGCACCATCGCCATCGCGGCCGGCGTCGGCCTGGTGGTGGGCCTGCTGGCCAGCCGGCGCTGAGCGCGCGCGGGGCAGCCGAGGCGGCTGCCTTTCACGCCCGCGCCGCGTTCGTCATTCGCTGAGCTCTTCCCCCACCTGCTCCAGCAACCGCGCGACGAACTCGTCGTACAGCGGCAAGGCCGGCAGGATGGCGTCCGTCGGTTCAGCTACGTCGCCTTGCGGTTGGCCGAACAGGCGCAGCGCCTCGAACTGCGCAACATCGCCCGCGTCGAAGCGGCGCGCAAGGCCGGCCGGCAGCGCCACCCACTCGCCGGCCTCGCACAGCAGCGCGAGGAAGCCCGTGCCGCTGCGCAGGTAGAACAAACCATTGCCCGACAGCACGAAGCAGACCTCAGCGCTACGCTGCCGATGCTCGCGCAGCAGCTGCGCGCGCCGTGCCGGCCAGCGCACGTCGCCGGGTTCAAACGCCAGGCGCTCGACGGCCGGATGGTCCAGGGGAAACAGGTCGGGCCCCAGCGCCTTCAACTCCTCCCCATACACGGCTTGCACGGCCTGCACCACCGCGCGGCCGTGGCCGGCCCGCAGGTCCAGCGGCCGCAGCGGCCAGCGCCCGAACCGCACGCCGATCGACGCGAGGTTCTGGCGCACCAGCCCGTCGCAGACCCAGGTTGCGTCCCATTGCCCTTCGGCGTCGAAGCGTGCCAGCGCGACCATGGCGGCCCTCCGTTGGTTGGTTGCAGGTGGGCGGCTTCAGCGCTTGTCCAGCCTGCCTGCGATGCCGTTGCCGGCGAACTGCAGGATCTGCACCAGCACCACGAGCAGCGCCACGGTCAGGACCATGACATCGGTCTGGAAGCGGTAGTAGCCGTAGCGGATGGCCAGGTCGCCGATGCCGCCGCCGCCCACCACGCCGGCCACGGCCGAATACGAGAGGAAGCTCACGGCCAGCACCGTCAGCGCCAGCACCAGGCCCGAGCGGGCCTCGACCAGCAGCACGCGCAGCACGATCTGCAGTTCGCTGGCACCCATGGCGTGGGCGGCCTCGATGACGCCGCGCGGCACCTCGCGCAGGCACTGGTCGACCAGCCGCGCGAAGTACGGGATGGCCGCGAACGACAGCGGCACCGCGGCGGCCAGCGGGCCGATGGAGGTGCCGGCGATCACGCGCGTGAACGGCACCAGCGCCACCAGCAGGATGATGAACGGGAACGAACGCACGGTGTTGACGAACCAGTTCAGCGCCAGGAACAGCGGCCGGTTCTCCAGCGACTGGCCGGGGCCGAGCAGGAACAGCACGATGCCCAGCGGCCCGCCGACCAGGATCGCGGCCGACAGGCCGATGGCCAGCATCAAGAAGGTCTGGCCCGTGGCCAGCCACAGCTCGGGCAGGATGGCGGCGATGTTCTCAGGCATACGCCACCCCCTGCGGCACGGCACGCGCAGACTGGCCGGGCGGCCTGGGCGCGGCCTCCCGCGCACGCCGCCGCACCAGTTCGTCGATCTCGCGGCCCAGCACCGTGCTGCGCTCACCGGCCTGGCCGTCGACGGCGAACTGCTCCACCAGCTGGCCCTTCTCCAGGATGGCGACCTGGCGGCACAGCATCTCGACCACCGGCAGCTCGTACGTGACGATGACGATGGTCACGCCGATCTTCTGGTTGATCTCGCGCAGCGTCTGCAGCAGCGCGCGCGTGGTCTCGCTGTCCAGCGCGGAGGTCGGCTCGTCGCACAGCAGCACACGGGGCCGGGGCGCCAGCGCGCGCGCAATGGCCACGCGCTGCTTCTGCCCGCCCGACAGCTGGGCCGGGTAGCTGTCGGTCTTCTCGGCCAGGCCCACGAGCGCCAGGCATTCGCGCACGCGCGCATCGATCTCGGCGCGCGGATGGCCGGCATGGATGCGCAGCGGAAAGGCCACGTTGTCGAACACGGTGGCGTTCTGGATCAGGTTGAACTGCTGGAAGATCATGCCGATCTGCTGGCGCGCGGCGCGCAGCTCGGCCCGCGAGAGCTGGGTCAGGTCGCGGCCGGCCACCAGCACGCGCCCGGCGTCGGGACGCTCGAGCAGGTTGACCAGGCGCAGCAAGGTGGACTTGCCGGCGCCGCTCTTGCCGACCAGGCCGAACACGTCGCCCTCGTGGATCTGCAGCGTGAGCGGCCGCACGGCGTCGAAGGCCTCGCCGTTGGGCAGGCGGAAGGTCTTGCGCACGCCTTCGAGGCGGATCAGGGGCGGCGCGTCGGGCGAATGGGTTGGGGGCATGGCGGGATGGGCAAACGCACGGAGGGCGAAGCGCCAGTATGGAAAGGCCTGCATGCCCTGCGAACGAAGCATTCAGACGCTGCTTATGCGGTTTCCGACTGAGCCTGCGCTCGCGGCATTCCCTGCGCTTGCGGCGCGGGCAGCTGCATCGGATTTCTTCTATGCATATCGGATTTCGTTCGTTGGCCGGCGGGCAGACCGTCTCTAGATTCGTGCACTCGCAGCGCCCTTGCACCCCAGCGGGCCGCTCCCCCATTTCCCATCCAGGCATCTCCATGTCCACTCCTATTGACATCGTCGCGGTCGTCGGCAGCACCACCCAACCCTCGCGCACCCGGGCCCTCGTCGACGCGCTGGCCGAGACGCTGGAACAGCACCTGCTGGCGCGTGTGCGCGTGGTGCAACTGGGCGACTTCGCACGGCTGCTCGGCCAGGCCCTGTCGCGCGAGGAGCTGCCGGCCGAGGTCGAGGACCACCTGCGCGCCATCGAGACGGCCGACCTGCTCATCGCGGCCACGCCGGTCTACCGCGGCTCGTTCACGGGCCACTTCAAGCACCTGTTCGACCTGGTCGGCCAGGACGCGCTGATCGACAAGCCCGTGCTGCTGGCGGCCACCGGCGGCAGCGACCGCCATGCCCTGGTGCTGGACCACCAGCTGCGCCCGCTGTTCAGCTTCTTCCAGGCCTTGACGCTGCCCATCGGCGTCTACGGTTCCAACGCCGAGTTCGAGAACTACCAGGTCACGCATCCCGCGCTGAAGGCGCGCGTCAAGCTGGCCGTGGACCGCGCGCTGCCGCTGTTCGCCGCACACCAGCGCCCCCAGCTGCGCCGCGCCGCCTGAGCGGCCGCCCGCAGAGGGCGAGCCCGCGGCGATCCCCCGCAGGTCGCGCGCCGATCCCCGGGGCGACGTCCCGTCTTGCTCCTTGCAAGGCAGCGGGTCCGTCCCGCTCCAGCACCCTCGATCCGTCCGGCCGCCCGGCCCGAAAGCGCCCGGGCGGCCGGCAGCGCTGCGTGCATCAGCCAGCGGCCGACGCAGCACAAGCGCATGGCCTACAGGCGCGGCCCATTCGCGTCCCTAGGATCAAGAACGCGGACCTTTCCGGTCTGCAGGCCTGCTCGCCCCATGATCCAACGCGTATTCCTCGTCGAAGACAACCCCCTCATCCGCTCGTCCATGGTGGAGATGATGGAGGAGCTCGTCGACGCCAAGGTCGTTGGCTGGGCCGAAACGGAACTGCAGGCCATCGCCGCCATGCGCAGCATGGCCTGGGACGTGGCCGTGGTGGACCTGTTCCTGGCCAGCGGCAGCGGCATCGGGGTCGCGCGCGCCTTCGCCGACCGGCCCGCCGCGCAGAGGCTCTTCGTGGCCACGAACTACGCGACGCCCGACATCCGCGAGCGCTGCTCGCATCTGCGGGTCGACGCCATCTTCGACAAATCCACCGAACTGGACCGGCTGGTGGAGGCCCTGGGAGGCACGGGGCATTGAGCCGTGCAGCCGGTCCGCAGCAGCAGCTCCACAACGTCTCGACCGATATCGACATGACCGAGCACATTGGCGACTACCGCGCCTGCCTGCAGGCCAGGGGGCCCGCGGGCCTGGACTATCTGAACGGCCGCGTGCCGCACCGCTACACGGCCATCTACGAATTGGCCGGTGGCACGCTGCGCAACCTCTACCTGTACGACAAGCGCGGCGAGGTGGTGCCCGAGTTCCTGCAGGCCGTGCCGTTCCAGGACAGCTTCTGCCAGTTCGTGCTGCGCGATGGTGTGTTTGCCACGTCCCATTCGGGCGGTGACCAGCGCCTCGACGGCCACAAGTACCAGGGCGTGATGATGGCCTACCACGGGGTGCCGCTGCTGGACAACCGCGGCGAGCTGTTCGGGACCCTGTGCCACTTCGATGTGGTGAGCCACGGGCTGCCGGAGGGCGAACTCGACTTCATGCAGCGCGCCGCGCGGGAGCTGCCGCGCTACCTGCCGCGCCGCTGACGCGACCCACGCGCCGCGGCGTGGCCGCGGCCAACGCTGACGGACAACGCCCGCGGTGCCAGGCCACGCCTGGCACCGCGGGCGCGGTACCGATCGGCTTATTCGCTGGCGCGGGCTGCGTTGCGCAGGTCGCGGATCTGGTCGTGGTTGCGCTGTGCCCCATCGGCCTGACGCTGGACCACCGCCAGCACGTCCGCCGGCAGGTTGCTCTTGAGGGCCTTGCGGTAGCGTGCGATGGCCGTGTCTTCGCCGCGCTCGCACGACTCGAGGATGGACAGCTCGCTGTCGGCGCCCACGGCGCCCTTCACGGCCACCCAGCCACGGTGCATGGCGCCGGAGACGGTGCCGCCGGATGCCGGCTCGCCGCCGTACTGGCGGATCAGCTGGACCAGTTCTTCACCGGCCTGGCGGCAGCCTTCGGCGCGGGCGGCGAACAGCTGCTTGGCGTTGGCCGTCTCGACCTGTTCTGCACAGGTCTTGAAGCCGTACTCGCCGTCGCGCGCGTTTTCCAGCAGGTCGTTCAGGACATCGACGACCTCGCCGTTGTCGTGCGCATCGCCGCTGACGATGGTGGTGCCGGTGCTTTCGCCGGTCGGAAGGTTGACGCTGGTGGTTTGCGCCAGCGTGCCGGCCAGGGTGGGATCGTTGGGAGTTGCCATGGGATGTTCCAGGTTGGGTTGCCTCGGCGAGGCAGAACCAGCACTGTGCGGCCCCGGCCAAGGCGGCGCGGTAGTCCAAGGCTCTCGTTCGGAGTAGGCGATGCGCTACCCGGAGCCGAGGTTGCCGGCACGGTGGCAGGCGTGGGGGTGCCAAGGCGAAGGCCACCCGCTTCACTGCGGCGTGTTTTCCGACGCGCCCGCGCGGCTCTCCTCGATACCCTGCGTCCCGGCATCTGCCAACCACCTTCCGGAGGACACCATGAACACCAAACTCATCCCCATCGCCATCCTCGCCACCCTGATGTCCACCGCGTTCGCGCAGTCGATGACGAAGGACCAGTACGACGTGGCCAAGGAGAAGATCAGCGCCGACCACCGCGTGGCCAAGGCCAAGTGCGACACCATGAACGGCAACGCCAAGGATGTCTGCGAGAAGCAGGCCGATGGCACGGAGAACGTCGCCAAGGCGGAACTGGAGCAGCAGTACAAGCCGTCCAACAGCCACGCGCGCAAGGTGGCCGAAGAGAAGGCCAAGATGACCTACGAAGTGGCCAAGGAGCGCTGCGACGACCAGAAGGGCAACGCCGAGGACGTGTGCAAGAAGGAGGCTGAGGCCCAGCACGCACGCGCCAAGGAATCCATCGCCAAGATGAAGAACTGAGCCCGGGCCGGCGCCTGCTGCGCCCCCGCAGCAGCGCTGCCTGCAGCCGGCCGCGCCGGGGCCGGATGTTGTCTCACAGGCACTGCAGCCTGCGGACTACTACCGGACGGGCGGCGGCACAAGGGGCGGCGCCGCAGGGGGCCGGCATAGTCCGGCCACCCTCCTCCACCGCCCAACATGTCCACCACCACCATTCTTGAAGGCAACCCGTTCCCCCGGGGCGCCAGCTTCACCGGCGAAGGCGTGAACTTCGCGCTGTTCTCGGCCCATGCCACCAAGGTCGAGCTCTGCATCTACGACGAGAGCGGCCAGCAGGAGATCCAGCGCTTCGTGCTGCCGGAGTACACCGACGAGGTCTGGCATGGCTTCGTGCCCGGCCTGAAGCCCGGGGCGCGCTACGGCTACCGCGTGCATGGCCCCTACGAGCCGGAGAACGGCCACCGCTTCAATCCCAACAAGCTGCTCATGGACCCGTATGCGCGGGCGCATGTGGGCGAGCTGCGTTGGGGCCCGGAGATCTTCGGCTACACCGTGGGCCATCCGGACGGCGACCTCAGCTTCGACGAGCGCGACAGCGCGCCCTTCGTGCCCAAGTGCGTGGTGGTCGATTCGCACTTCGTCTGGAAGCCGCGTTCGGCCACGCGTGTGCCCTGGGGCGAGACCGTGTTCTACGAAACCCATGTGCGCGGGTTCACCAAGCAGCACCCTTCGGTGCCCGAGACCGAACGCGGCACCTTTGCCGGGCTGGCGCACGACGACGTGGTCGCGCACATCCGTGACCTGGGCGTGACCAGCGTGGAGCTGCTGCCCATCCAGATGTTCCTGAACCAGCCCTTCCTGTCCGACAAGGGGCTCACCAACTTCTGGGGCTACGACACCATCGGCTTCTTCGCGCTCGACCAGCGCTACCTGGCCTCGGCCAGCGTCGACGAGTTCAAGGCCATGGTCGACAAATACCACGAGGCCGGCCTGGAAGTGATCATGGACGTGGTCTACAACCACACGCCCGAAGGCAACGAGCTGGGCCCGACCCTGTCGTTCAAGGGCATCGACAACGCGAGCTACTACCGCCTCATGCCGGCGGACGGCCCGGGCCGGCGCTACTACATCAACGACACGGGCACCGGCAACACGCTCAACCTGAGCCATCCGCGCGTGCTGCAGATGGTGACCGACAGCCTGCGCTACTGGGTCACCGAGATGCACGTGGACGGCTTCCGCTTCGACCTGGCGACCATCCTGGCGCGCGAGGACCATGGCTTCGACGAAGGCGGCGGCTTCCTCGACTCGTGCCGGCAGGACCCGGTGCTCTCGTCGGTCAAGCTGATCGCCGAGCCCTGGGACTGCGGGCCCGGCGGCTACCAGGTCGGCGGCTTCCCGCCGGGCTGGGCCGAATGGAACGACCGGTTCCGCGACACGTCGCGCGCGTTCTGGAAGGGCGATGGCACGGCCTCGGCCCTGGCGCAGTGCCTGACCGCCAGCGGCGACAAGTTCAACCGGCGTGGGCGCCGGCCCTGGGCCAGCGTCAACTTCATCACCGCGCACGACGGCTTCACGCTGGCCGACCTCGTCAGCTACAACGACAAGCACAACGACGCCAACGGCGAGGACAACCGCGACGGCCATTCGGACAACCGCTCGTGGAATTGCGGCGCCGAAGGCCCGACCGACGACGCCGGGGTGCTGGCACTGCGTGCGCAGCAGCAGCGCAACCTGCTGGCCACGCTGCTGCTGTCGCAGGGCACGCCGATGCTGCTGGCCGGCGACGAGTTCGGCCGCTCGCAGGACGGCAACAACAACGCCTACTGCCAGGACGGGCCGATCTCCTGGGTCGACTGGGACGGGATCGACGCACGCGGCCAGGCGCTGCAAGCGTTCACGCAGCAGCTGCTGCAGTTGCGGCGCGACCATCCCGTGCTGCGGCGCACGCGTTTCCTGACCGGCGGCTGGAGCGAGCTGGCCCAAGCCAAGGACGTGGAGTGGCGCAGTGCAAGCGGCGAGGAGCTGCAGGCCGCGGATTGGGAGGATGCGCACACGCGCAGCTTCGGCATGCTGCTCAACGGCCAGGTGCCGGCCTCGTCGGTGCAGTCGGCCGCGCACGACAAGACCGTCTTCATCGTCGTCAACGGATGGCACGAGGGCGTGGAGTTCCAGCTGCCGCAGTGCCCAGGCGGCGGCACCTGGCAGCGCGTGGTGGACACGGCGCTGGCGCAGCAGGAGGTGGCGGACGTGCCTTCCGGCGGGCAGTACACCGCCTCGGGCCGGTCGGTGCTGGTGCTGGTGCAGGGCTGAAGCCCCGGGCGTCAGCGCCCGTTGCCGCTGGCGCCGGCCTCTTCGAGCAGCGCCAACGCCACCGCGCGCGACACCGGGCCGCTGTCTCCGACGGCGCCCACGGTGCCATCCTCGTGCGACAGGCGCCGTGCGCCGCGGGCCAGCACTTCGCCCTGCAGCACGTCGCCGGCACGCACGGGCGGGCCGCTGTGCTGGCAGAACACGGCGCACAGGCCGCTGCTGGTTTCCACCGCGAACGCCGAGCGTTGCGGGGCGACGGCGATCACGATCGCCTGCTGCATGCGGTTGTCATCGTGCGGTCATTCATCCCAGGCGGCGTCCTTGCCGCCACGGGCCGAGCCAGCGCCTGCCGGCGCACTGCGGGCCTGGCGCGCGGCCGCGTGCAGGCTGTCGGCCGTGCGGTCGGCCGCATCGGCCGTCATCGTGACGGCCACGCCGTCCGGCCCGTCGAGGATGACGACGCCGTTCTCGGCCGTGGCTTCGCCGGCCTCTTCGCAGGGTTTGAGGATATGCCGTCGGTCAGCCATGGCCAGCTCCGGATTGGCCAGCCGCGCGCAGCGCGGTCTGGTCGTTGAGGTAGAGGTAATCGGCTTCGAACAGGCCCGCCGCTGCGAGCCCGCGCGGATCGTGGACCACGAGCTGCGCGGCGCGCAGGCTGCACAGCCCCATCTCGCGCAGCTGGCGCAGCACGCGGTTCACGTGGACATTGGTGAGCCCGCACACCTCGCCGATGTCCGCTTGCGTCATGTTCAGGGCGAACCGGTTGCCGTCGGACAGGCCGATGGCGGTGAGGCGGGCGTTCATCTCGCACAGGAAATGCGCGACGCGCTGCAGCGCGTTGAGGCTGGCCAGCCGCAGCACCCAGTGCCGGTGCATGGCGGCATCGAGCAAGGTCATGAACCACAGCCGCCGCGTGAGGGGCGGGTGCTGGACCTGGATCTCCTCGAGCGCGGCATGCGGCACGACGGCCACCGTGATGTCGGTGAGCGCGCCCACGTCGTGGTCCAGCCGCTTCAGCGCATAGGCATGCAGGTCCACGAAGTCGCCGGGCACGTGGACCGCCACGAGATGCCGCCGGCCATCGGCGGCATCGACGTGGCGCGTCATCAGCCCGCTCACCAGCAGCGTGCTGATGTCGACCGCCACGCCCTGGCGCACCACGACCTCGCCGGGGCGGTAGGTGCGGGTGGAGGACACGGCCGCCTCGAGGATGCGGCGCTCCTCGTCGGACAGCTCGTTGGCGCGGTTGCGAAGTACGTTCTCGGTCAGCATGGGTCAAACCTTGGCGCGTCGATGGTTCCCCATCATCCGCCGCCGCGCATTAACCCAGGTTAAACGGGCGGCATTCTTCGCGCACGGCTCTCAGCGGCCGGCCTGGCGCACCGCGCCCGCGGCGAGGCCCACCGTCTCCAGGGCGTCCAGTTCCTCGCGCACGAGCCGCCAGCGGGCGACCGGCCTCCGCGCGCCTTCGCCGCGCGCATCGCGCCGGCCACGTCCCGGCTGGTCCGGGACGCGCTCGCGCCGTGACCGGCGCCTCTCAGTAAGTCTCCAGGTGCAGCCGCCCCTCGCGCTTGAGGGTTGCGGCGATGCCCTCCCAGTCCTGCCCTGCGCCGGTGGCGATGTCGCGCAGCGCCAGCACCACGCCCTGCTCCATGCTCTTGAGGCCGCACACGTAGAAGTGGCTGGCGCCATCCTGCAGCAGCGCGGCCAGGTCGGCGGCGCGCTCGCGCATCAGGTCCTGCACATACTTCTTGGGCTGGCCGGGCGTGCGCGAGAAGGCCAGGTGGATGTCGATGAAGTCCTTGGGCAGGTTCTGCAGCGGGCCGAAGTACGGCAGTTCCTGCTGCGTGCGCGCGCCGAAGAACAGCATGAGCTTGCCGCCCTCGAACTTGCCGCTGTTGCGCAGCCTGCGCCGCCATTCGGTCATCGCGCGCATGGGCGCGCTGCCCGTGCCGGTGCAGACCATCACGATGTGCGACCTCGGGTGGTTGGGCATCAGGAAGCTGCTGCCGAACGGGCCCACCACCTGCACCGTGTCGCCCACCTTGAGGTCGCAGACGTAGTTGGAACAGATGCCGCGCACCGGGTTGCCCTGGTGGTCCTCGGTCACGCGCTTGACGGTCAGCGAGAGGTTGTTGTAGCCCGGCCGCTCGCCGTTGCGCGGGCTTGCGACCGAATACTGGCGGGGCTGGTGCGGCCGGCCCAGCGCGTCCTGGCCGGGCGGCACGATGCCGACGGACTGGCCCTCCAGCAGCGGGAAGGGCATGGCGCCGAAGTCCAGCACCACGTGGTGGGTCTCGCTGTCGAAGCCAGCCTCGGTGCAGTTGAAGTTGCCCGCCACCGTGGCGGTGGTGGGCGTCTTCGGGCTGTAGAGGTTGGTGTAGGCGTGCGCGGCCGACCAGGGGGGCATGCTGGCGCCGTACTGCGCGGAGTTGAAGGGCACGCTGCCGGGTTCCGGGTCGGCCGCGGGCTCCGGGCCGCTCTGCCCCGGCGCGGCGGCCGCGGCACCGTTCACACCCGCGGCAGCCAGTTGCTCGGGCGTGAGCTCGGGCGGCAGTTCGTCCCAGGTCAGCTGCTCCTCGATCGGGTAGGCCTGCACCCTGGGCATGGTGCGCCAGTTGTCGATCGAGCCCGTGGGGCATGGCGAGATGCAGGCCATGCAGCCGTTGCAGACGTCCGCCTTGACCACGTAGTTGCGGTCGTCGTGCGTGATCGCGCCGACCGGGCAGGTGGCCTCGCAGGTGTTGCAGCGGATGCAGATCTCGGGGTCGATCAGGTGCTGCTGGATGACGGCAGCGTCAACGGCCATGTCCATGGCCTCATCCAAACCTGACGTACTCGAAATCGACGGGCTGGCGGTTGATGCCCATCACCGGCGGCGCGATCCAGCCCGCGAATTTGCCGGGGTCGACCACGCGGCCCATCAGCGAAGCGACGAACGCGAAGTCTTCCGGCGTGGGCAGCCATTCGTCCTTCTTCGCGTTCCATTCGTTGTCGCTGACCACGCGGCCGTCGGGCGACATCCTGATGCCGGCCAGCGCGCCGATCTGGCGGTTGAAGGCCTTGTGCGGCACCACCAGGCGCGTGGGGATGCCGGCCTTCTCCAGCACCTTGTTCCAGCGGCCGACACCGGCGACCGAGTCCTTGATGAAGTCATCGCGCAGCACTTCGTTGAGCGCGTTCAGCATCGGCACCTCCTTCTCGACGAGCTGGCCGTTCTGCACCTCCAGCACCTTGTAGGTCTGGCCCTTGAGTTGGTGGTCGTCGGTGCGCTTGCCTTCCTCGTAGCGGCCCTTGAGGCCCGAGCTGTAGAAGATCGCCGCGTTGCTCGACTGGTCGGCACCGAACAGGTCGATGGTCACGCTGTAGTGGAAGTTCAGGTAGCGCTGGATGGTGCCCAGGTCGATGGCACCGGCCGCGCGGATCGTGGCCGCGTCGTCGGTCTTCAGTTCGTTCATGACGGCCGCGGTGCGCGACAGCACGCGCGAGACGCCGCTCTCGCCCACGAACATGTGGTGGGCTTCCTCGGTCAGCATGAACTTGGTGGTGCGCGCCAGCGGATCGAAGGCGCTCTCGGCCAGCGCCGACAGCTGGAACTTGCCGTCGCGGTCGGTGAAGTAGGTGAACATGAAGAAGGCCAGCCAGTCCGGCGTCTTCTCGTTGAACGCGCCCAGGATGCGCGGGTTGTCCACGTCGCCCGAAGTGCGCTGCAGCAGCGCTTCGGCCTCCTCGCGCCCGTCGCGGCCGAAGTGCTTGTGCAGCAGGTAGACCATGGCCCACAGGTGGCGTCCCTCTTCCACGTTGATCTGGAACAGGTTGCGCAGGTCGTACATGCTGGGCGCGGTGAGGCCCAGGTGGCGCTGCTGCTCCACGCTCGCGGGCTCGGTGTCGCCCTGCGTGACGATGATGCGGCGCAGGTTGGCGCGGTGCTCGCCGGGCACGTCCTGCCAGGCCTTCTCGCCCAGGCTGTCGCCGAAGTGGATCTTGCGCTCGGCATCGCCGGGGTTCAGGAAGATGCCCCAGCGGTAGTCGCGCATCTTCACGTGGCCGAACTGCGCCCAGCCCTGCGGGTCCACGCTGACCGCGGTGCGCAGGTAGACGTCGTAGTTGGTGGAGCCGTCCGGGCCCACGTCGTCCCACCAGTTGATGAAGTTGGGCTGCCAGCCTTCCAGCGCGCGCTGCAGCGTGCGGTCTTCGCCCAGGTTGACGTTGTTGGGGATCTTCTCGCTGTAGTTGATCGTGCTCATGGGGGTCTCCTTGGCGCTGCTTTGACGCTCAGACGCGGTTGAAATCGAAGCCGACCTTCTCGCCCTTGCCGTACAGCTTGAGCGCACCCTTCTCGCCCACGGCATTGGGCCGCTGGAAGATCCAGTTCTGCCAGGCCGACAGGCGCCCGAACACGCGCGTGACCATGTTCTCCTTGCTGGCGAAGCGCAGGTTGGCCTCCAGGCCGGTCAGCGCGTCGGGCGACATGGCGGCGCGCTCTTCCAGCGCGATGCGGATTTCGTCATCCCAGTCGATGTCGTCGGGCGCGGCGGTGACCAGGCCCAGCGCCAACGCGGCGTCGGCGTCCAGCGGCCTGGCCGCTGCCGCGCGGGCGGCCTCCAGCGGGGCGCTTTCTTCGTAGAAGCGGCGCTGCAGGCGGCTTTGCTCCGTCACCAGCGGCAGCAGGCCGAAGTTCAGTTCGTCCAGCGTGAGCCGGGGCGCCTTGTCGGCATCGTCGGGCAGCGCCAGCATGTAGGCGCGGTCGGCGGCGAAGGCCAGTTCGGCCAGCATGCCGGCGAAGCACGAGCCGGTGTCGATGAGCGCGAACAGCGTGCGCGAGGAAACGTCGAGCCGCGCGAAGGTGCGGCGCAGCAGGCCCAGGGTCTGGCGCACCAGCCAGTGGTCCTGGTGCGCCACGATCAGCGCATCGGCGGCCAGCACGGCACCGGCGTCGCCCTCGGTCTTGAGCAGCCAGGTGCCGATGTCCAGCTCGTTGGTGCGCAGGTTCAGGATCGCGTCGTCGAGCTGGCGGCCCATGGCCAGCGGCCACCAGGCGGGACCCGCGGCCTCGATGGCGGCGATGTCGCCGGGCTGGACGCCGGTGGGCGCCTTGACGGTCAGCGTGGCGGTGCGGCGGGCGCGGTCGATGGCGACGGTGACGTGCTCGTAGGCCATGCCGTCGGCGCTGTCCGTGCGCGCGATGCGCGGCAGCGCGATGCCCTGGGCGGCGGTGGCGCGGCCACCGACCTGGCCCAGCCTGGCGGCCCGCTCCTGCACCACGGCGCCGAACTGCGCGGGCTTGGCCACGGCATCGACGAGCCGCCAGTCCACCGCGCGCTGGCCGCGCACGCCTTCCACGCTGGTGCAGAAGATGTCGGCCAGGTCGTGGCGCACCTTGCGCTTGTCGGTCACGCGCGTCAGGCCGCCGGTGCCGGGCAGCACGCCCAGGAGCGGCACCTCGGGCAGCGAGACGGAAGAGGAACGGTCATCGACCAGCACGATCTCGTCGCAGGCCAGGGCCAGCTCGTAGCCGCCGCCGGCGCAGGCCCCGTTCACGGCCGCGAGGAATTTCAGCCCCTCGTGCCGGGACGAGTCCTCGATGCCATTGCGCGTCTCGTTCGTGAACTTGCAGAAGTTCACCTTCCACGCGTGGCTGGACAGGCCCAGCATGAAGATGTTGGCGCCCGAGCAGAAGATGCGGTCCTTGCCGCTGGTGACGATGACGGACTGCACGCCGGGGTGCTCGAAGCGCAGGCGGTTGAGCGCGTCGTGCAGCTCGATGTCCACGCCCAGGTCGTAGCTGTTGAGCTTGAGCTTGTAGCCGGGGCGGATGCCGCCCTCCTCCGCGATGTCCAGCGACAGGCGGGCGATGGCGCCGTCGGTGCGCAGGGTCCAGTGGCGGTACTGGCTCGGTTCGGTGCGGTAGTCCACGCGCGGCGCGGAGGTCGGGGGGGCGGTGTCGGCCATGCTGTCTCCAAGGGAGGTGAATGCAAAATACTGCATCCATCAAACATCAGTACATGCATCATTATGCATGTCACTGCACGCGTCAAGGCTTGGACATGTTTTTTTGTGCAAGCAGGATCGCCGCCCTGGAGGACGGCAGGACGCTCAGGCCAACGCGGCCTGCACGCTGGCACGCAGCAGGTCGAAGGCCTGCTGCAGGGTCTTGGCGCTGGTGTCCACCCGCAGGTCGGCCTTGGAGTAGAAGGCCGCCCGGCCGTCCAGGATGCGGCGCAGGTCCTCCATCGCTTCCTTGCTGGCCGCCATCGGCCGCAGGTCGCCCTGCGCCGCCACGCGGCCCATGTGCTCCTCGGGCGATGCCTGCAGCCACACGGTGGTGCAGTGCGCCAGCAGTTCGTTGAAGGTGGCCGGATCGGAGACGATGCCGCCGGGCGTGGCGATCACGGCCTCGCTGTAGATCTGCACCGCCTCTTCGAGCGCGCGGCGCTCGTAGCGGCGGTAGGCGTTGGTGCCGTACAGGTCGTGGATCTCGCGCACGCTGCAGCCGGCGACCTTCTCGATCTCGCGGCTCAACTCGATGAAGGGCAGGTCCAGCGCATCGGCCAGCATGCGGCCCAGCGTGGACTTGCCCGCCCCGCGCAGGCCGATCAGCGCGATGCGCCGGCCGCGGCCCGGGTCGGTGGCGCCCGTGCCCAGCAGCTCGCCAACGGCCAGGCGCACGCGGCGCAGGTCGGCCTCGGAGCGGTTCTCCAGCAGCTCGCGGATCAGCAGCCATTCGGGCGAGCTGGTCGTCACGTCGCCCAGCATCTCGGCCAGCGAGCACTGCAATGCACCGGCCACCTGCTGCAGCACCAGGATGGACGCATTGCCGATGCCGTATTCCAGGTTGGCCAGATGCCGCTCGGACACCTCGGCTGCCTGCGCCACGGCCTTGCGCGTGAGGCCGCGCCGCGCGCGCAGGCTGCGCACACGGTCGCCCAGCGCGGCCAGCAAGGCATCGCGCGGCTCGTCGCCCTGTTCCTGCACCTGCGCCGGCGCATCCGCCTCCACGCCGCGCCCCTCCCGCTTGTTCATGGCCTTCGCCCTTTCGTGACTGCCAGGCATTGTCGTTCCTAGGGTAAACACCAAACGTGCACTATATTGCTTGACACGCATCACCTGCAAACCTATCGTGCCGCCACAAGCACGATATTGCATGTCATGTGCGGCAGGCAAGTGCACCACACGGGACCCCCACGATGGGCCGGGAAGCCGCGGCGCCGCACGCGCCGGCATCCGGGCCGCACAGAACAGACGGAGACGCGCATGCCCACATCCCCCGACGGCCCGTTCAACTTCGCCGGACACCTGTTCGCGCTGCACCGCCAGCGCGCCGACCGCACGGCCTATATCGACGACCGCGGCCCGCTGAGCTATGGCGCGCTGGAGCAGCGCGCCCGGCGCCTCGCAGGGGCGCTGCTGGCGGCCGGCGTGCGCCGCGAAGAGCGCGTGCTGCTGCTGATGCTGGACTCGCACGATTGGCCGGTGAGCTTCCTGGGCTGCCTGTACGCGGGCATCGTGCCGGTGGCGGTGAACACGCTGCTGACCGTGGCCGACTACGCCTACATGCTCACCCACAGCCGCGCGCAGGCCGTGCTGGTCTCGGGCGCGCTGCTGCCCACGGTGCAGGCCGCGATGGCCGGGTGCAAGGACTGCGCGCACGAGGTGCGCAGCACGATCGTCTCGCAGCCCACGGGGCCCTTGCCCGCCGGTGCGCTGGACTTCGAGGCGGCGCTGGCGGCCGCCACGCCGGCAGCGGCACCGGCCCCCACCACCGGCGACGAGCCCGGCTTCTGGCTGTACTCCTCGGGCTCCACGGGCAAGCCCAAGGGCACGGTGCACACGCAGCGCAGCCTGTGGTGGACGGCCGAGCTCTACGGCAAGGCGGTGCTGGCGCTGACCGAGCGCGATGTCTGTTTTTCCGCCGCCAAGCTGTACTTCGCCTATGGCCTGGGCAATGCACTGACGTTTCCGCTGTCGGTCGGTGCCTGCGTGGTGCTGATGGCCGAGCGGCCCACGCCCGACGCGGTGTTCCAGCGCTGGACGCAGCTGCAATGCAAGCCCACGGTGTTCTTCGGCGCGCCCACGGGCTTCGCGGGCATGCTGGCCTCGCCCCGGCTGCCCGCGCGCGCGGACGTGGCGCTGCGCATGTGCTCGTCGGCCGGGGAGGCGCTGCCGGCGGAGATCGCGCAGCGCTTCAAGGCGCACTTCGGCTGCGACATCGTGGACGGCATCGGCTCGACCGAGATGCTGCACGTGTTCCTGTCCAACCGGCCCGACGACGTGCGCTACGGCAGCACCGGCAAGCCCGTGGAAGGCTACGAGATCGCGCTGCGCGGCGAGGATGGCGGGCCGGTGGCCGACGGCGAGGTCGGCGAGCTCTACATCCGCGGGCCGAGCGCCGCGCTGATGTACTGGGGCAACCGCGACAAGACGCGCGAGACCTTCCAGGGCGGCTGGACCAAGAGCGGCGACAAGTACGTGCGCGATGCCGAGGGCTACTACACCTACGCAGGCCGCAGCGACGACATGCTCAAGGTCAGCGGCATCTACGTCTCGCCGTTCGAGGTCGAGGCCACGCTGATGCAGCACCCCGCCGTGCTGGAGGCCGCCGTGATCGGCACGCCGGATGCCGAGGGCCTGACCAAGACCAAGGCCTTCGTGGTGCTCAAGGAAGGCCAGCAGGCCGACGAGGCGGCGCTGAAGGCCTTCGTCAAGCAGAAGCTGGCCGCCTACAAGTACCCGCGCCAGATCGAGTTCATCGGCGAGTTGCCCAAGACCGCCACCGGCAAGATCCAGCGCTTTCGCCTGCGCGAACGCGAAGGCCAGGCGTGAGCGCCTTCGCCGACCTGGAATGGGGCGCGCGCCGCGTGTCCATCGAATACCAGTGGCTGGGCGCAGACGCGCTCGACGCGCGCAAGGCCCCGCTGCTCGTGTTCCTGCACGAGGGTCTGGGCTCGGTGGCGATGTGGAAGGACTTCCCCGCGCGGCTGTGCGCCGCCGTGGGCGCACGCGGCCTGGTGTTCTCGCGCCCGGGCTACGGCCGCTCCACGCCGCGCGCCCGCGGCGAGCACTGGGAGCCGGACTTCATGCACCGCCAGGCGCACGAGGTGCTGCCCGCCTTGCTGGACGCGCTGGACATCACCCGGCCGTGCTGGCTGGTCGGCCACAGCGATGGCGGCTCCATCGCGCTGCTGCACGCGGCGCACCAGCCGGTGCGCGTGGCCGGCCTGGTGCTGCTGGCGCCCCACATCTTCGTCGAGGACCTGAGCATCGCCAGCATCGAGCAGGCCCGCGTGGCCTACCGCGACACCGACCTGCGCGCGCGCCTGGCGCGCTACCACGACGACCCGGATTCGGCCTTCCACGGCTGGAACGCCGCGTGGCTGCACCCGCGCTTTCGGCGCTGGAACATCACCGACGCACTGGCCGGCATCCGCTGCCAGGTGCTGGCCATCCAGGGGCTGGACGACGTCTACGGCACCCTGGCCCAGATCCGCGGCATCGCCGAGGGCGTGCCGGGCACCGAACTGCTGGAGCTGCCGCATTGCGGCCATTCCCCGCACCGCGACCAGCCCGAGCAGGTCATCGCGGCGGCGCGCGCATTCATTCACAACCGGAGACAAGCATGACCTCTTCCACGACCCGCACGACCGGCATCCGCCGCGGCAGCACCTGGGCGCTGGCCGCCACCCTGGCCCTGGCCGGCGGCGCGCACGCGCAGACCGGCGAGAAGCTCAAGGTCGGCCTGATGCTGCCCTACAGCGGCACCTTCACCGCGCTGGGCGTGGCGATCGAGAACGGCTTCAGGCTTTACGTGGACGAGCAGGGCGGCAAGATCGCCGGCCGCGAGATCGAGTACTTCAAGGTGGACGACGAATCCGATCCGGCCAAGGCCACCGAGAACGTCAACAAGCTCATCAAGCGCGACAAGGTCGACGTGATCGTGGGCACCGTGCACTCGGGCGTGGCCATGGCCATGGCGCGCGCGGCCAAGGAGAGCAACACGCTGCTGATCGTGCCCAATGCGGGCTCCGACGCGGTGACGGGGCCGATGTGCGCGCCCAACATCTTCCGCAGTTCGTTCTCCAACTGGCAGTCGTCCTACGGCATGGGCCTGGTGGCGGCCAGGCAGGAAAAGAAGAAGACCGCGATCACCATCAGCTGGAAGTACGCGGCCGGCGACGAGATGACCAATGCCTTCAAGGAAGGCTTCGAGAAGGAAGGCGGCAAGGTGACCAAGCAGCTCACGCTGCCGTTCCCGAACGTGGAGTTCCAGGCGCTGCTGACCGAGATCGCGGCGGCCAAGCCCGATGCGGTGTTCGCCTTCTTCGCCGGCGGGGGCGCCGTGAAGTTCGTCAAGGACTACGCCGGCGCCGGACTCCACAAGACGGTGCCGTTGTACGGCTCGGGCTTCCTGACCGACGGCACGCTGGACGCGCAGGGCGACGCCGCCCAGGGCCTGCTGACCACGCTGCACTACGCAGACGGGCTGGACACGCCGCGCGACAAGGCCTTCCGCACCGCATATGCCAAGGCCTTCAAGCTGCAGCCCGACGTGTACGGCGTGCAGGGCTACGACGCCGCACAGATCCTGCGCGTGGGCCTGGACGCCGTGAAGGGCGACGTCGGCAAGAAGCCGGAGTTCGCCGCCGCCGTGGAGAAGGCGAAGTTCGACAGCCCGCGCGGCGTGTTCACGATGTCCAAGTCGCACAACCCGGTGCAGGACATCTACCTGCGCAAGGTGGACGGCAAGGAGAACAAGGTGGTGGGGGTCGCGTCCAAGGCGCTGTCCGATCCCGCGCGCGGCTGCAAGAACTGAACGCACGCTCCGTGCAGAGCGCTGCGCGCGCCCTGCCCCTTTCCGTCTAGCCGGGGATGACCGCCGTGGACCTTGCCACCTTTCTCGTGCAGTGCCTCAATGCCGTGCAATACGGGCTGCTGCTGTTCCTGCTGGCGTCGGGGCTCACGCTGATCTTCGGGATCATGGGCGTGATCAACCTGGCGCATGGCAGCTTCTACATGATCGGCGCCTACATGGCGTTCGCGCTGTCGCCGCTGTTCGGCGGCCACTTCCTGCCGATGCTGGTGTGCGGCATGGTGCTGGCCGCGATCTTCGGCTACGTGCTGGAGTGGGTGTTCTTCAGCTACCTGTACCAGCGCGAGCACCTGCAGCAGGTGCTGATGACCTACGGCCTGATCCTCGTGTTCGAGGAGTTGCGTTCCATGCTGGTGGGCAACGACGTGCATGGCGTGCCGGTGCCCGACTGGCTGGCCGGCAGCTTCGGCCTGGGCGGCATCATGCAGTATCCGTGGTACCGGCTGTTCGCATCGGCCGCGTGCATCGTGCTGGCGGTCGGGCTGTACTTCGTGGTCAACCGCACGCGGCTGGGCATGATGGTGCGCGCCGGCGCGAGCGACCGCGACATGGTGCGCGGCCTGGGCATCGACATCCGGCGGCTGTACCGCACCGTGTTCGCGGCCGGCGTGGCGCTGGCGGCACTGGCCGGCATGATCGCCGCGCCCATGGCGTCGGTCTATCCCAACATGGGCGCCAGCGTGCTGATCGTGTGCTTCGTGGTGGTGGTGATCGGCGGCATCGGATCGATCACGGGCGCACTCGTGGCCTCGCTGCTGGTGGGCTTCGTCGACACCTTCGGCAAGGTCTTGTTCGCCGAACTCGCGGGCATCGGCATCTACGTGCTGATGGCCATCGTGCTCATCTGGCGGCCCGAGGGGCTGATGGGGCGGCGCGCATGAACACGACCACGCTTGCCATGCCGACCACGCCATCCTCCACCCCGCGCCCCTTCGACGGCCTGTGGCTGCCGCTGGCCGTGGCGGTCGCGCTGGGCATCGCCGGGCCGCTGCTGGGCGGCTACCTGGCCGACCTCATGGTCAAGGTCATGGTGCTGGCGATCTTCGCGCTGAGCCTGCAGTTGCTGGTCGGCATGACCGGCCTGGTCAGCCTGGGCCACGCGGCCTACTACGGCATCGGCGCCTATGCCACCGTGCTGGGCTCGGGCGATGGGGGCGGCAACCTGTTCTGGCTGCTGTTCCTCGCGATGGGTGGCGCGGCGCTGTATGCGCTGGCGGTCGGCCTCTTGAGCCTGCGCACGCGCGGCGTGTACTTCATCATGGTGACGCTGGCCTTCGCGCAGATGGCGTACTTCGTGTTCCACGACACGCCCATCGGCGGCGGCAGCGACGGCATCTACCTCTACGTGCGGCCCGCCGCGGGCGCGCTCGACATGGAGAACCGCACCGTGCTGTTCTACGTGGTGCTGGCGGCGCTGGTGTTCACCTACGGCCTGCTGGCCGTGGTCCGCCGCTCGCGCTTCGGCGCTGCGCTGGCCGGCATCCGCGTGAACGAGCAGCGCATGCGTGCGGCGGGCTTTCCGACCTACGGCTACAAGCTCGCGGCCTTCGTGCTGGCCGGCGCGCTGGCAGGGCTGGCAGGCTTCCTGGTGGCAGCGCGCGACGGCGTGGTCAACCCGGAGATGCTGTCCTGGCACATCTCGGGCGAGGTGCTGCTCATGGTGATCCTGGGCGGCATCGGCCACCTGCGCGGCGCGGTGCTGGGGGCGGTGGCCTTCACGCTGCTCAAGGAACTGCTGGGCACGCAGGCGCTGGTGGGGCCGCTGGCCGACCACTGGCAGCTGACGCTGGGGCTGGCCATCATCGGCTTTGTGGCGCTGCTGCCCAAGGGGTTGGTCGGCCTCGTGAAAGGACGCAAGCCATGAACGCGCTGATGCAGGTCGAAGGCCTCACGCGCCGCTTCGGCGGACTGGTGGCCGTGAACGCCGTCACGCTGGACCTGCACGTGGGCGAGGTGCATGCAGTGATCGGCACCAATGGCGCGGGCAAGTCCACGCTGATCAACATGCTGTCGGGCGAGATCGCCGCCTCCGAGGGCCGCATCACACTGGACGGCGAAGACATCACCGCCAAGCCACAGGCGCGCCGCGCGCTGTCGGGCGTGGGCCGCAGCTACCAGCGCACCACGATCTTCCCGGAGTTCACGGTGCACGAGAACTGCCGCCTGGCGGCGCAGGCCGCCACGCCACGGCCCTGGGCGCTGTGGCAGTCGGCCCGCGGCTGCGCCAGCAGCAGCGGCGCGGCCGACAAGGCGCTGGAAGCCACGGGCCTCGTGGCGCTGGCCACGCGCACCGCCGGCACGCTGAGCCACGGCGCAAAGCGCCAGCTGGAAGTGGCGATGTGCCTGGCCACCCGACCGCGCGTGCTGCTGCTCGACGAGCCGCTGGCCGGCATGGGCGCCGAGGAGACCGAGCGCATGCTGGCGCTGCTGGAGCGTCTCAAGCCCGCGCACGCCATCCTGCTCGTGGAGCACGACATGGATGCGGTGTTCCGCATCGCCGAGCGCATCACGGTCATGGTCAACGGCGCGGTGATCGCCAGCGGCACGCCGGACACCATCCGCAACGACCCGCAGGTCCGCACGGCCTACCTCGGCGAGGAGCAGCACGCATGATCCGCTTCGACGACCTGCACACCTACTATGGCGACAGCCACATCCTGCACGGCGTCTCGGCCGAGATCCCGACCGCCACTGCGGTTGGCCTGCTGGGCCGCAACGGCATGGGCAAGACCACGCTGATCCGCACGCTGATGGGCTACGTGCGCCCGGCCCGCGGCCGCGTGCAGTGCGATGGCCGTGACGTGGGCGGCCTGCCACCCGAGAAGATGGCCCGGCTGGGCATAGGCTACGTGCCCGAGGGCCGCGGCATCTTCCCCAATCTTTCGGTGCGCGAGAACCTGCTCATGGCGGCGCGGCCGGGCATCGACGGCAAGCGGGAGTGGACGCACGAGCGCGTGCTGGCCACCTTCCCGCGCCTGGCCGAACGCCTGGGCAACGGCGGCAACCAGCTGTCGGGCGGCGAGCAGCAGATGCTGTCGATCGGCCGCGCGCTCATGACCAATCCGCGCCTGCTGATCCTGGACGAGGCCACCGAGGGCCTGGCGCCACTGGTCGTGGCCGAGATCTGGCGCGTGATCGCGCAGATCCGCAGCACCGGCATCGCCACGCTGATTGTCGACCGCGATTGGCGCAAGGTGCTGGCGCACACCGACCGGGCGCTGGTGATGGAAAAGGGACAGGTCGTGTTGCGCGGTGCGTCTGCGGCGCTGCTGTTGAACCCGCAGGCACTGGGCGAACGGCTCGGCGTGTAAACCTTGCGCAGGGGGCCAGCGGTGCTAGCGGGGCCAAAGGGCGGCCAATACGCTCCCAAACGCCCCCGTGACTCATCCGCCTGCAGACGGCCGATGGACTGCGGCTCGGGCTGCTCCAGCCAGAAACAACAAAGCCCGCACTGGGCGGGCTTTGTCGGTGCTTTTGGGCACCGTATCTTTGGTTGCGCGAGAAGGATTTGAACCTCCGACCTTTGGGTTATGAGCCCAACGAGCTACCAGACTGCTCCATCGCGCGGCAAGACAGCAAGTATAGCGTACTTTTTACGCCTTGGCCTCTTCGGTGGAAGAAACTTCTTCAGAAACTTCAGGACGGTCCACCAGCTCGACCAGCGCCATGGGCGCGTTGTCGCCGACGCGGAAGCCCATCTTCAAGATGCGCGTGTAGCCACCGGGACGTGCCTTGAAGCGCGGGCCCAGTTCGTCGAACAGCTTGACGACGCTGTCGCGGCTGCGCAGGCGGTCGAACGCCAGGCGGCGGTTCGCCACCGTGGCTTCCTTGGCCAGCGTGATCATCGGCTCGACGACGCGGCGCAGTTCCTTGGCCTTGGGGACCGTGGTCTTGATGACTTCGTGCTCGATGAGCGAGTTCATCATGTTGCGCAGCATCGCCAGGCGGTGCGAGCTGGTGCGGTTGAGTTTGCGGAGTCCGTGTCCGTGGCGCATGGTGATTTCCTTTCTTTATCGATCAGGGCGGCCGTGTCAGGTACTCGCCCGTTCACCAGGTTGAAATTAACGTTTGTCCAGGCCTGCGGGCGGCCAGCTTTCCAGCTTCATGCCCAGGGTCAGGCCACGCGAGGCGAGCACTTCCTTGATTTCGTTCAAGGACTTGCGGCCCAGGTTCGGCGTCTTCAGCAGCTCATTTTCGGTGCGCTGGATCAGATCGCCGATGTAGTAGATGTTTTCGGCCTTCAGGCAGTTGGCCGAACGCACCGTCAGCTCGAGTTCGTCGACAGGGCGCAGCAGGATCGGGTCGAACTGCGCGTTGCCGCGCGGTGCGGGTGCGTCGAACGCAGCCAGCTCGCTGCCTTCCAGCTGTGCGAACACGGCCAGTTGCTCGACCAGGATCTTGGCCGAGGCGCGCACGGCGTCTTCGGCCGTGATTGCACCATTGGTCTCGATCTCGACGACCAGCTTGTCCAGGTCGGTACGCTGTTCCACACGGGCGCTTTCGACCGTGTAGCTCACGCGCTTGACGGGCGAGAACGAAGCGTCCAGCACGATGCGGCCGATCGACTTGGTCTGCTCGTCGCCATGGCGGCGCATGCTGCCCGGCACGTAGCCACGGCCCTTTTCAACCTTGATCTGCATGTCCAGCTTGCCGCCTTGCGACAGCGTGGCGATGACATGGTCAGGGTTGATGATCTCGACGTCGTGCGGCGTCTGGATGTCGGCGGCGGTGACGACGCCATCGCCGTCCTTGCGCAGGCTCAGCGTGACCTCGTCGCGGTTGTGCAGCTTGAACACCACGCCCTTGAGGTTCAGCAGGATGTTGACCACATCCTCCTGGACACCGTCGATGGACGAGTACTCGTGCAACACACCGGCGATGGTGACTTCGGTTGCCGAATAGCCCACCATCGAGGACAGCAGGACTCGGCGCAGCGCGTTGCCCAGCGTGTGACCGTAGCCGCGCTCGAACGGCTCCAAAGCAACTTTGGCCCGGTTCGGGCCAAGTTGCTCCACATTGATGGCTTTGGGTTTCAGCAGATTGGTTTGCATGCAGCTTCCTCTCAATACCCCCAGCTCGTTACACCGGTAAGGCTGGTGAAGTGCCTAGGCCCGCGTGCGTGCGGGCCCAGGAAAAAAACGCGCGAGGCGTTGCGCCGATCAGCGCGAATACAGTTCGACGATCAGCGATTCGTTGATGTCGGCACCGAACTCATCGCGGTCCGGCGTCTTCTTGAAGGTGCCTTCGGCCTTGTCCAGGCTGACTTCCACCCAGGCCGGAATGCCGACTTGCTGGGCCAGCTGCAGCGCTTCGACGATGCGGTTCTGCTTCTTCGACTTCTCGCGCACGGCGACCACGTCACCGACCTTGACCGAGTACGAAGCGATGTTCACGCTCTTGCCATTCACGGTGATGGCCTTGTGCGCGACCAGTTGGCGTGCCTCGGCGCGCGTGGAACCGAAGCCCATGCGGTAGACGACGTTGTCCAGGCGCGATTCCAGCAGCGACAGCAGGTTGGCACCCGTGTTGCCACGGCGACGGTCGGCTTCTTCGAAGTAGCGGCGGAACTGCTTCTCCAGCACGCCGTACATGCGCTTGACCTTCTGCTTCTCGCGCAGTTGCAGGCCGTAGTCGCTGGTGCGGGCGCCCGAGGTGCGGCCGTGCTGGCCGGGCTTGGAGTCGAACTTGGCCTTGTCGCTGATCGAGCGGCGGGCGCTCTTCAGGAACAGGTCGGTGCCTTCGCGGCGGGAAAGTTTGGCCTTGGGGCCGAGATAGCGTGCCACTTGGTGTGTCCTTTGAATCAACTGCTGCGGCGAAACGCCGCAGGAGCCGCCGGTCAGTTGCCGACGGCGGTGGGCTTATGAGAAGACCGAAAAACGCTCAGATGCGGCGGCGTTTTTGCGGGCGGCAGCCGTTGTGCGGGACCGGCGTCACGTCGGAGATCGACGTGATGCGGATGCCCAGCGCACCGAGTGCACGAACCGAGGACTCGCGGCCAGGGCCGGGGCCCTTGATCTCAACGTCCAGGTTCTTGATGCCCTGCTCCATGGCCGCACGGCCAGCCACCTCGGACGCCACCTGGGCGGCGAACGGCGTGGACTTGCGCGAGCCCTTGAAGCCCTGTCCACCCGACGATGCCCACGACAGGGCGTTGCCCTGGCGGTCGGTGATCGTGATGATGGTGTTGTTGAAGGAAGCGTGCACGTGCGCAACACCGTCGGAGACGTTCTTGCGGACCTTCTTGCGCACGCGCTGGGCGGCGTTGTTCGACGGTTGCTTAGCCATGGTGATCTCTCAATCTCTTTACTTCTTCAGGGCCTGGGCGGCCTTGCGCGGACCCTTGCGGGTGCGGGCGTTGGTGCGCGTACGCTGGCCGCGCATGGGCAGGCCACGGCGATGGCGGAAGCCGCGGTAGCAGCCGATGTCCATCAGGCGCTTGATGTTCATCGTCGTCTCACGGCGCAGGTCACCCTCGATCGTGAATGCGGCGATCTGGTCGCGGATCTTTTCCAGATCAGCGTCCGTCAGCTCCTTGATCTTCTTGGAGTAGGCAATGCCACAGGCTTCGCAGATCTTGCGAGCGCGGGTGCGGCCAATGCCATAAATCGCGGTCAGGCCGATCTCGGCGTGCTGATGCGGCGGAATGTTGATACCAGCAATACGTGCCATAACGTCCTCTTAAATCCTGATCAGCCTTGGCGCTGCTTGTGACGCGGATCGGTGCAGATCACGCGGACCACGCCGTTGCGACGGATGATCTTGCAGTTGCGGCAGATTTTCTTGACCGAAGCCGAAACTCTCATAACTCTCTCCTAAAACTGTTTGCCCTTGCCAACCCATTGGCGTGGAACCTCTTCCACGCTCGCGACAGGTCGTAAGGCGTCAATTCGACCGTCACCGTGCCACCGCGGTCGGGACGGATGCCATGCATCCAGCCCTTCCCGGTGAAATCCTTGTCTAACCGCCCTTGAAGTTCGCCTTCTTGAGCAACGACTCGTACTGCTGCGACATCATGTAGTTCTGCACCTGGGCCATGAAGTCCATGGTGACCACCACGATGATCAGCAGCGACGTGCCTCCGAAGTAGAACGGAACGTTGTACTTCAGGATCAGGAACTCCGGCAGCAGGCAGACGAAGGTGATGTAGATGGCACCAGCCAACGTCAGTCGCAGCAGGATCTTGTCGATGTAGCGCGCGGTCTGTTCGCCCGGACGGATGCCCGGAATGAACGCGCCGCTCTTCTTCAGGTTGTCCGCCGTCTCGCGGCTGTTGAACACCAACGCCGTGTAGAAGAAGCAGAAGAACACGATCGCCGCGGCATAGAACATCACGTAGATGGGCTGGCCGGGGCTCAGCGTCGCGGCGGCATCGCGCAGCAGGCGCGAGAACCAGCCTTCGCCACCAGAGCTCATCCAGCCCACCACCGTCGCCGGCAGCAGGATGATGGACGACGCGAAGATCGGCGGAATCACACCGGCCATGTTCAGCTTCAGGGGCAGGTGGGACGATTGCCCGCCGTAGACCTTGTTGCCGACCTGGCGCCGCGCATAGTTCACGAGGATCTTGCGCTGGCCGCGTTCCACGAACACCACGAAGTAGGTCACCAGTGCCACGACCACCACGATGATCAGCGCCACGATGATGCTCATCGCACCCGTGCGCACCAGCTCCAGCAGCCCGCCGATGGAACTCGGCAGACCGGCGGCGATACCGGCGAAGATCAGGATCGAGATGCCGTTGCCCAGGCCACGCTCGGTGATCTGCTCACCCAGCCACATCAGGAACATCGTGCCTGCCGTCAGGCTCACGACGGCCGTCATCCGGAAACCGAAGCCGGGCGAGATCACCAGGCCGGCCGAGCTTTCCAGCGCCACCGCGATCGACAGCGACTGGAATAGCGCGAGCGCCAACGTGCCGTAGCGCGTGAACTGCGTGATCTTGCGACGACCGGCCTCGCCTTCCTTCTTCAATTGCTCGAAGGTCGGCACGACGTAGGTCGCCAGCTGCATGATGATCGATGCCGAGATGTACGGCATGATGCCCAACGCGAACACGGTGAAGCGCGACAGCGCTCCGCCCGAGAACATGTTGAACAGGTTCAGGATGCCGCCCTGCTGGCCGCTGAACAACTGGCGCAGTTGATCGGGGTTGATGCCCGGCACTGGGATGTGCGCCCCGATGCGGTAGACGACCAGCGCCAGCAGCAAGAAGACCAGCCGGCGACGCAGGTCGCCGAACTTGCCCGTCTTTGCGATGTTTGCCGTACTAGTGGCCACCAGGCGAATCCTCGTTCACGACCTGCGGATCAGGCCAGGCTGCCGCCGGCCGCTTCGATGGCGGCCTTGGCGGACGCCGTGGCGCCGATGCCCGTCAACTTCACGGCGCGCGTCAGCTTGCCGGTGTTGATGACCTTGACCACCTTGGCCAGCTCGCCGATCAGGCCAGCTTGCTTGAGCGACAGCACGTCGACTTCGGCCGCGCCCAGCTTGTCCAGCGCGCCCAGGGTGACCTCGGCGTTGAACTTGAGCAGTTGCGACTTGAAGCCACGCTTGGGCAGGCGGCGCTGCATGGGCATCTGACCGCCCTCGAAGCCGACCTTGTGGTAGCCACCGGAGCGCGACTTCTGGCCCTTGTGACCGCGGCCTGCGGTCTTGCCCAGGCCGGAGCCGATGCCGCGGCCGACACGGCGCTTGGCATGCTTGGCGCCTGCGGCGGGTTGGATGCTGTTGAGTTCCATCGTCGTTCCTCTTACAGGACCTTCACCAGGTAGGCGATCTTGTTGATCATGCCGCGCACCTCGGGGGAGTCCTTCAGTTCGCTCACGCTGTTGAGCTTGCGCAGACCCAGGCCGCGCACGGTGGCGCGGTGCGATTCCTTGGTGCCGATGGGGCTACGCACCAGCTGCACCTTGACGGTTTGTTCGGTAGACATGTTCAGTCCCTCGCTCAGCCGAAGATCTCTTCGACCGTCTTGCCACGCTTGGCGGCAATCTCGCCTGGCGTGGTGGAATTGCGCAGCGCGTCCAGCGTTGCACGCACCATGTTGTACGGGTTGGACGAGCCATGGCTCTTGGCCACGACATCGGTGATGCCCATGACTTCGAACACGGCGCGCATCGGGCCGCCGGCGATGATGCCGGTACCCTTGGGAGCCGGGCTCATCATGACGCGCGAGGCGCCATGGTGGCCGTGCACCGTGTGGAACACGGTGCCGTTCTTCAGCGTGACCTTGACCATGTTGCGACGGGCTTCTTCCATCGCCTTTTGCACGGCTGCGGGCACTTCCTTGGACTTGCCCTTGCCCATGCCGACGCGGCCGTCACCGTCGCCGACAACGGTCAGTGCGGCGAAACCGAGGATACGGCCGCCCTTCACCACCTTGGTCACGCGGTTGACCGCGATCATCTTCTCGCGCAGGCCGTCCTCAGGCCCTTCAGCCTTGCCCTGCATCTTCCCTTGCATTCTTGCCATGATGGATTCCGATCTCGTTAGAACTGCAGGCCGGCTTCACGGGCAGCGTCGGCCAGAGCCTTGACGCGGCCGTGGTAGGCGAAGCCCGAACGGTCGAACGCGACCTTCTCGACGCCAGCGGCCTTGGCCTTCTCGGCGATGCGCTTGCCGATCACCGAGGCAGCGGCGGCATTGCCACCCTTGCCCGAGGCGCCCAGTTCCTTGCGCACATCGGCTTCCTGAGTGGAGGCAGAGGCCAGCACCTTGGCACCGTCGCCGGAGATGACGCTGGCGTAGATGTGCAGGTTGGTACGGTTCACGGTCAGGCGTGCAACACCTTGCGTGGCGATCCGGATACGGGTCTGACGCGCGCGGCGCAGACGTTGTTCTTTCTTGGTCAACATGATGCTGCCCCTTACTTCTTCTTCGTTTCCTTGATCGTGACCTTCTCGTCCGCGTAGCGGATGCCCTTGCCCTTGTAGGGCTCGGGCGGACGGATGGCACGAATCTCGGCGGCGATCTGGCCGACGCGCTGGCGGTCGGCACCCTTGATCACGATTTCCGTGGGAGCGGGCGTGGCCACCGTGATACCGGCGGGCATGTCCACATTGACGGGGTGCGAATAGCCAACGGCCAGGTTCAGCTTGGCGCCCTGGGCCTGGGCCTTGTAGCCCACTCCGATCAGGGTCAGCTTCTTCTCGAAGCCCTTGCTGACGCCGACCACCATGTTGTTCACCAGCTGACGCATGGTGCCGCTCATGGCGTTGGCTTCGCGCGATTCGTCGATCGGCGTGAAGCTCAGCTTGCCGCCTTCGCTCTTCACCGTGACCAGGCGGTTCTGGGTCAGCGACAGCTGGCCACCGGAACCCTTGACGCTGATCTGGTCGTCTTTGACCGCCACATCCACACCCGCGGGAATGGACACCGGCGCTTTACCTACTCGAGACATTTGCTCTTTCTCCTGGCTGCCGGTTTAGGCGACGTAGCAAAGAACTTCGCCACCCACACCGGATGCGCGCGCCTTGCGGTCGGTCATGACGCCCTTGGGCGTCGTCACGATGGCCACGCCCAGGCCGTTCTGGACCTGGGGAATGGCGTCGCGGCCCTTGTAGACGCGCAGGCCGGGGCGGCTCACGCGCTCGATGCGCTCGATCACCGGGCGACCGGCGTAGTACTTCAGCGCGATTTCCAGTTCGGACTTGTTGCCGTCCTGAACGACGCGGAAGCCATCGATGTAGCCCTCGTCCTTCAGCACCTGGGCAATGGCGATCTTCACTTTGGAAGAAGGCAGCGTCACCGTGGTCTTGGACACCATCTGCGCGTTGCGGATGCGGGTCAGCAGATCGGCGATCGGATCACTCATGCTCATTTCGAATCTCCTGCCTGCTTACCAGCTGGCCTTGGTCACGCCAGGGATGTCGCCCGCGAACGCCAGTTCGCGGATCTTGGCGCGCGCCAGGCCGAATTGACGGAAGGTGCCACGCGGGCGACCCGTGATTTCGCAGCGGTTGCGCTGGCGCGTGGGATTGGCGTTGCGCGGCAGCTTGTGCAGCGCTTGACGCGCGGCATCGCGCTCTTCTTCGCTGTGCTTGGCGCTGTTGGCGATGCCCTTCAGCTCGGCATGCTTGGCTGCGTACTTGGCAACCAGACGGTCCCGCTTCAGTTCGCGTTCGATCAAAGCTTTTTTGGCCATGGATCTGTCCTCAGTTCTTGAACGGGAATTTGAAGCCGGCGAGCAGTGCCTTGCACTCTTCGTCGGTCTTGGCCGTCGTGGTGATGCTGATGTTCAGGCCGCGCAGTGCGTCGACCTTGTCGTACTCGATCTCGGGGAAGATGATCTGTTCTTTGACGCCGATGTTGTAGTTGCCGCGGCCATCGAAGGCGCGGCCGCTGATACCACGGAAGTCACGCACACGCGGCAGGGCCACGGTGACGAAGCGGTCCAGGAACTCGTACATCTTCACGCCGCGCAGCGTGACCATCGCACCGATGGCCTGGCCTTCGCGGATCTTGAAGCCGGCGATGGCCTTCTTGGCCTTGGTCACGACGGGCTTCTGACCGGCGATCTTGGTCAGGTCGCCAACGGCGTTGTCCATGATCTTCTTGTCGGCGACGGCCTCGCTCACGCCCATGTTCAGCGTGATCTTGGTCAGGCGCGGAACCTGCATCGGCGACTTGTAGCCGAACTTGGTGATCAGCTCGGGAGCGACCTTGTCGCGGTAGTGTTCTTGCAGTCGTGCCATGGTCATGCCACCTTGATTTCTTCGCCGCTGGACTTGAACACGCGGGTGCGCGTCTTGCCATCTGCGGACAGCTTGATGCCCACGCGGTCGGCCTTGCCGGTTGCGGCGTTGAAGATCGCCACGTTGGATTGGTGGATGGGCATGCCCTTTTCCACGATGCCGCCGGTGGTGCCCTTCATGGGGTTCGGCTTGACATGCTTCTTGACGAGGTTGATGCCCTCGACCAGCACATGCGAATCGTCCGAACGCAGCAGCACCTTGCCGCGCTTGCCCTTGTCGCGCCCGGTCAGCACGATCACTTCGTCGCCCTTGCGAATCTTGTTCATGGCGTCCTCTTACAGAACTTCAGGGGCCAGGGACACGATCTTCATGAACTTCTCGGTGCGCAGTTCGCGCGTCACGGGTCCGAAGATGCGGGTGCCGATGGGCTCCAGCTTGTTGTTGAGCAGCACGGCGGCATTGCCGTCGAACTTCACGAGCGAGCCATCGCCGCGGCGGATGCCCTTGGCGGTGCGCACCACGACGGCGCTGTAGATCTCGCCCTTCTTGACGCGACCGCGGGGAGCGGCTTCCTTGATGCTCACCTTGATGATGTCGCCGACACTGGCGTAACGGCGCTTGGAGCCGCCGAGCACCTTGATGCACAGGACGGACTTCGCACCCGTGTTGTCGGCCACGTCCAGCCGGGATTCAGTTTGGATCATTTAGCTTATTCCCAACTTGTACCGGGAGGGCCGCGGCGCCGGGACAACCCCGAAACCTGCAACCCGCCTGGTCAGTCTTGGGCCCGTCGCTCACACCCCGAACCACTCGGAGCGCTCACGTTTGGGCAGAAACTTCATCGCTTTTAAGGGCGAAGCCCGCGATTATGTGCGGGGTGAGCAGGCGTGTCAAGCGGGTGGATCGCTCAGGCCGGCGTGCCCGGCAAATAGGACTGCGCGAGCGCCACGAAGGCTTCGGCGTCGGGTGCCGGACAGCCCTCCTCGCGCAGGATCTCGGCGACCGGTTGCGCCAGGGCTGCAGCCTGGCGCGCGTCCAGGAACAACAGCCGCACGCGCCGGGCCAGCACATCCTCCACCGTGCGCGCGTATTCGTGGCGCGCGGCGAAGCGCACCATGGCCTCGCTGACTCCGGAGCCGAGCACGCGCTCACTTCCTGCCGTGGCGGCGACTGCCGGCCAGTCGCTGCCGTAGCCCTGGCGGCCCTGGGGTGCGCTCATGGCGGGCCGGTCCCGTGGCAGCAGATCGTCGGCGCCGACCAGGCGCAACCGCTGCGTACGGCATGGCGCCTGGCCCGGCAGCAGCTGCCGACCGTAGCATTGCTGCAACACATCCTCGGCCATGGCCCGGTAAGTGGTCCATTTGCCGCCCGTCACGGTGACCAGGCCGCTGGCGCTGACCTGCACGGTATGCTCGCGGCTGATCTTCTTGGTGGCGCCAGCCTCGTCGCCCGACGGCTTGACCAGCGGGCGCAGCCCGACCCAGCAGCTCAGGATGTCGCTGCGCGCAGGCGGCCGCGCGAGGTAGCGCGCCGATTCGCGCAGGATGAAGTCCAGCTCCTCGGCGAACGGCCGCGGCTCGTAGGGCAGGTCCTGGCGCGGCGTGTCGGTGGTGCCCAGGATCAGCTTGCCGAGCCAGGGCACGGCGAACAGCACGCGGCCGTCGGCGGTCTTGGGCACCAGCAGCGCGTGGTCGGTCGGCATGAAGCTGCGGTCGACCACGGCATGCACGCCCTGGCTGGGCGCCACGATGGGCGAGACCGGCCGGGCCAGCGCCTGCGCATCCTGCGCGCGCAACTGGTCGACCCACACACCCGTGGCGTTGACCACGCAGCCAGCCCGCACGGTGTGCACGGCGCCGTTCTCGCGGTCTTGCAGCGTCAGCCCGACCACCTTGCCGCCTTCGTGCACGAGCCCGGTGGCGGCGCAGTAGTTGAGCACCAGCGCGCCATGCTTGGCGGCCGTGCGCGCCAGCGCCAGCGCCAGCCGCGCATCGTCGAACTGGCCGTCCCAGTACAGCACGCCGCCCTTGAGGCCCTGCGGCCGGATGTTGGGCAGCGCCGACTGCACGCCCGCGCGCGACAGGAAGCGCGTGGACCCCAGCCCGGCATCGCCGGCCAGCAGGTCGTAAGCCTTGAGGCCGGCGCCGTAGAACGGCCCCTCCCACAGTGCGTAGCAGGGCATCACGAAGGCCAGCGGCTGGGCCAGGTGCGGCGCGTTGTGCAGCAGCGTGGTGCGCTCGTGCAGTGCCTCGCGCACCAGGCCCACGTTGCCCTGGGCCAGGTAGCGCACACCGCCATGCACGAGCTTGGTCGCGCGCGACGACGTGCCCTTGGCGAAGTCGTGCGACTCCACCAGCAGCGTGCGCAGCCCGCGCGAGGCCGCGTCCACGGCCACGCCCAGGCCCGTGGCGCCACCGCCGACGATGGCGATGTCGAAGTCCTGCACCGCCGCGAGCGCCGCCAACAGCGCGGCGCGTTCGGTGGCCAGGGGGGAAGAAGGGGAGGTGCTCATCGGATGGAGGGGCCGCGCCGCACGCTTGTGGCGCCGCGCGGCCCTGGTGCGCGCCAGCCGTCCGGCGCGCGGCCGATTATCGAGCCTTGCCCGCCTTCCACGCGTTCAGCAGCGTGTCGTAGGCGATGGTCTCGCCCTTCGGCTTCTCGTTGGCCAGCTTGGCCCAGGGCGCCTGCTTGTCCGACAGCCACTTCTTCGGGTCCTCGCGCTTGTTGAGCTTGGGCGCGCAGCGGGCCATGCCGGCGCGCTCCAGCCGCGCCATCACGTCGTCCATCTCCTTGGCCAGGTTGTCCATGGCGGCCTGCGGCGTCTTCTCGCCGGTCACGGCCTGGGCCACGTTCTTCCACCACAGCTGGGCCAGCTTGGGGTAGTCGGGCACGTTGGTGCCGGTGGGGCTCCAGGCCACGCGCGCCGGGCTGCGGTAGAACTCGACCAGGCCGCCGAGCTTGGGCGCCATGTCGGTCATGGCCTTGCTCTGGATGTCGCTCTCGCGGATGGGTGTCAGCCCGACGATGGTCTTCTTCAGGCTCACGGTCTTGGCGGTGACGAACTGCGCATAGAGCCAGGCGGCCGCGGTCTTGTCGGCGTTGTGGCCCTGGAAGAAGGTCCACGAGCCCACGTCCTGGTAGCCGTTCTGCATGCCCTGCTTCCAGTACGGGCCGTTCGGGCCCGGCGCCATGCGCCACTTGGGCGTGCCGTCGGCGTTGACCACCGGCAGGCCGGGCTTGGTCATGTCGGCCGTGAAGGCCGTGTACCAGAAGATCTGTTGCGCGATCTGTCCTTGCGCAGGCACGGGGCCGGCCTCGCCGAAGGTCATGCCGGTGGCCTCCTTGGGCGCGTACTTCTTCATCCAGTCCACGTACTTGGTCAGCGCGTAGACGGCCGCCGGCGAGTTGGTGGCGCCACCGCGCTCCACGCTGGCACCCACGGGCGTGCACTTGTCGTCGGCCACGCGGATGCCCCACTCGTCGATGGGCAGGCCGTTGGGCGCGCCGATATCGGCCGCGCCGGCCATGGACAGCCAGGCATCGGTGAAGCGCCAGCCCAGCGAGGGGTCCTTCTTGCCGTAGTCCATGTGGCCGTAGATGGCCTTGCCATCGACCTGCTTGACGTCGTTGGTGAAGAACTCGGCGATGTCCTCGTAGGCGCTCCAGTTCAGTGGCACGCCCAGGTCGTAGCCGTACTTGGCCTTGAACTTGTCCTTGATGTCGGGCCGCGCGAACAGGTCGGCGCGGAACCAATACAGGTTGGCGAACTGCTGGTCGGGCAGCTGGTAGAGCTTGCCGTCGGGCGCCGTCGTGAACTTGGTGCCGATGAAGTCCTTGATGTCCAGCCCGGGGTTGGTGTATTCCTTGCCCGCCCCGGCCATGTAGTCGGTGAGGTTCATGATCTTGCCGTAGCGGTAGTGCGTGCCGATCAGGTCCGAGTCGCTGATCCATCCGTCGTAGATGCTCTTGCCCGACTGCATCGAGGTCTGCAGCTTCTCGACCACGTCGCCTTCCTGGATCAGGTCGTGCTTGACCTTGATGCCGGTGATCTCCTCGAAGGCCTTGGCCAGCGTCTTGCTCTCGTACTCGTGCGTGGTGAGCGTCTCGGACACGACCGAGATCTCCTTGACGCCCTTGGCCTGCAGCTTCTTGGCCGCTTCGATGAACCACTTCATCTCGGCCAGCTGCTGCTCCTTGGCCAACGTGGAGGGCTGGAATTCGCTGTCCACCCATTTCTGGGCCTCGGCCTCGCCGGCCCAGGCCGGCAGTCCGGCCACGGCCAGGGCTGCGGCCAGTGCAATCGCGTTCAACGGCAGTTTCATGGTGTTTGTCTCCTCAAGGTGCCTCCCCTCGCCTGCAGTACGGGTGGTCACGGCCCTGGGGAAGCAGCGGGCCGGACTCCCTTGGAAGCTCGCTCAGCCCTTGCGCATCACCAGCGCCAGCACGGCCATGGACACGACGAAGCTGATCCAGACACTGGGCTCGCCCGACAGCGACAGCCAGGCCGCGATGCGATCGCCCAGGCCGACGAAGGCCAGATTGATGTAGGCCGCCATCAGCAGGCCGATGAACAAGCGGTCGCCGCGCGTGGTGGCGATCGGCAGCCAGCCCTTGCGCAGCAC
Source organism: Pseudorhodoferax sp. Leaf274 (assembly GCF_001422445.1). Taxonomy (GTDB): domain Bacteria; phylum Pseudomonadota; class Gammaproteobacteria; order Burkholderiales; family Burkholderiaceae_C; genus Pseudorhodoferax. The sequence goes on along the minus strand of NZ_LMNA01000001.1, from coordinate 939,295 downwards.
GGTGGCCGACCTGATCTCCCAGGCCGTCATGCCGGCCAGCATCAGCACGATGCAGATGAAGAAGACGGCCACCGGGGTGGTCCAGACCATCCAGTCGAACATCAGTTGCTCCTCATACGGTCGGTGGCTCTCGCCGCCCCTGGCAGCGCAGCCGACGGGCATCGAGCCCCTCGGCTGCACGCGGGCATTGCGCTGGTCGATCCCCTGACGGGGCCCCTCGCCCTTCGCTTCATACCCGCCCCATCGCGAATCCTTTCGCGATGTAGTGCCGCACGAACCAGATGACGATGGCGCCCGGCACGATGGTCAGCACGCCCGCCGCGGCCAGCGTCGCCCAGTCCATGCCCGAGGCACTGACCGTGCGCGTCATCGTCGCCACGATGGGCTTGGCGTTCACGCTGGTCAGCGTGCGCGCCAGCAGCAGTTCGACCCAGCTGAACATGAAGCAGAAGAACGCCGCCACGCCCACGCCGGCCTTGATCAGTGGCAGGAAGATGGTCAGGAAGAAGCGTGGAAAGCTGTAGCCGTCGATGTAGGCCGTCTCGTCGATCTCGCGCGGGATGCCGCTCATGAAGCCTTCCAGGATCCACACCGCCAGCGGCACGTTGAAGACCAGGTGCGCCAGCGCCACGGCCAGGTGCGTGTCCATGAGCCCCACCGTCGTGTAGAGCTGGAAGAACGGCAGCAGGAACACCGCGGGCGGCGTCATGCGGTTGGTCAGCAGCCAGAAGAACACATGCTTGTCGCCCAGGAAGCTGTAGCGGCTGAAGGCGTAAGCCGCTGGCAGCGCCACCGTGACCGAGATCAGCGTGTTGATCGCCACGTAGATCAGGCTGTTGATGTAGCCCGAGTACCACGACGGGTCGGTGAAGATGGTGCGGTAGTTGTCCCAGGTGAAGTGCTGCGGCCACAGGCTGAAGCTCGACAGGATCTCCTGGTTGGTCTTGAACGACATCGTCACCATCCAGTAGATGGGCAGGATGGCGAACACCAGGTAGGCAACCAGGAACAGCCCGCGCTTCTTGGACAGCTCATGCATGGCCAGCGCCCTCCTTGTCGGCAGTGCCCACGCGCTGCATCCAGTTGTAGAGCATGAAGCACAGCAGCAGGATGATCAGGAAGTACACCAGCGAGAACGCCGCCGCCGGCCCCAGGTCGAACTGGCCCACGGCCTTCTGCGTGAGGTACTGGCTCAGGAAGGTCGTCGCGTTGCCGGGGCCGCCACCCGTCAGCACGAAGGGCTCGGTGTAGATCATGAAGCTGTCCATGAAGCGCAGCAGCACCGCGATCATGAGCACGCCGCGCATCTTGGGCAGCTGGATGTAGCGGAACACCGCAAGCTTGCTGGCGCCGTCGATGCGCGCGGCCTGGTAGTAGGCATCGGGAATGCTGCGCAGGCCGGCGTAGCACAGCAGCGCCACCAGCGGTGTCCAGTGCCACACGTCCATCACCAGCACCGTGAGCCAGGCGTGCGTGGCGTTGCCGGTGTAGCTGTAGTCGAAGCCCAGCTGCTGCAGCGTGTGGCCCAGCAGGCCGATGTCGGCCCGGCCATAGATCTGCCAGATGGTGCCCACCACGTTCCACGGGATCAGCAGCGACAGCGCCACCAGCACCAGCACCGCGCTGGCCTTCCAGCCCTGCGCCGGCATCGACAGCGCCAGCAAGATGCCCAGCGGAATCTCCACCGCCAGCACCGCCAGCGAGAAGCCGACCTGGCGCAGCAGCGCGCCGTGCAGGTCCTCGTCGCGCAGCACGTTGGCGAACCACTCGGTGCCCACGAACACGCGCCGCTCGGGGCTGATGATGTCCTGCACCGAGTAGTTCACCACTGTCATGAGCGGCAGGATGGCGCTGAAGGCCACGCAGATGAACACCGGCAGCACCAGCAGCCAGGCCTTCTGGTTCAGGGGTTTGGGTGTCGTCATGCCACGAGCTCCTCGTTGCGGTACAGGCAGGTGTGCGGGCCCAGCAGCTGCAGCCAGGCCATGGCGCCCACGGCCGGCGCAGGCTGGCCGGGCGCCAGCCGCGCCTTCAGCACCTGCTCGCCGATGCGCACGGTCAGCAGCTGGTAGGTGCCCACGTCCTGCAGCCGCTGCACCAGCGCCGGCAACGCGCCCGGGGCCTCGGCCGCGGCCAGCGCCAGGTACTCGGGCCGCACGCCCAGCCGCAGTTCGCCATCGGCCAGGCCGGCCGGTGCCGCGCCCAGCACGCGCCCCCCTGCCTCCAGCACACCCGCGCGGCACTGCGCCGCCACGAAGTTCATGCCGGGCGAGCCGATGAAGTGGCCGACGAAGGTGTGCCGCGGCCGCTCGAACAGGTCGGACGCACTGCCCACCTGCACGGCACGCCCGCGCGTCATGACCACCACCTTCTCGGCGAAGGTCAGCGCCTCCACCTGGTCGTGCGTGACGTAGACCAGCGTGAGCTTGAGCTCGTGGTGGATCTGCTTGAGCTTGCGGCGCAGCTGCCACTTGAGGTGCGGGTCGATCACGGTCAGCGGCTCGTCGAACAGCACGGCGCTGACGTCCTCACGCACCAATCCGCGGCCCAGCGAGATCTTCTGCTTGGCATCGGCCGCCAGCCCCGCCGCGCGCTGGCCCAGCTGGCCCGAAAGCTCCAGCATCTCGGCGATGCGCCCCACGCGCTCCTTGATGCGTGCCGGCGGCACGCCGCGGTTGCGCAGGGGAAAGGCCAGGTTCTCGCCCACCGTCATGGTGTCGTAGATCACCGGGAACTGGAACACCTGGGCGATGTTGCGTTGCTGCGGCGATGCCGCGGTCACGTCGCGCCCGTCGAACAGCACCTTGCCCTGCGAGGGCTGCACCAGGCCCGAGACGATGTTGAGCAAGGTGGTCTTGCCGCAGCCCGATGGGCCCAGCAAGGCGTAGGCGCCGCCGTCCTCGAACACCATCTTCAGGGGCAGCAGCGCGTAGTCGCTGTCCTGCTGCGGGTTCGGCCGGTAGGCGTGCGCGAGGTCGAGTTCGATGCGGGCCATGGCGTGTTCCTCAGGCCGTGTGCCGGGGCGCGACGAGCAGCGCGCCCTGCGCATCGAACGCGTAGGCCTGCGCGGGCGCGAGGTGCAACGCCACATGGCTGCCGAGCGCGAAGTCGTGCACGCCGGTCAGCTGCGCGACGAGTTCGCCGGCCGCGGTGGCCACGTGCACGAAGCTGTCGGAGCCCGAGATCTCGGCCAGCTCCACCTGGCCGGGCAGCACCAGGTCGCCGGGCCGGGCCTGCACACGCAGCGCCGAGGCGCGGATGCCGATGGTCACGGCCGCACCCGCCTGCAGCGGGAGAGTACAAGGCAGCGCCAGCCGCACGCCACCGGGCAGGGCCACGCCATCGGCCTCCACGCGGCCGGCCAGCAGGTTCATGGGCGGATCGCTGAACGCGCGCGCCACGCGGATCGAGGCGGGCCGGTGGAACACTTCGGCCGTGGGCCCGTACTGCAGCAGCTCGCCGGCATCGAGCACCGCCGTGTAGCCGCCCAGCAGCAGCGCCTCGGTCGGCTCGGTCGTGGCGTAGACCACGGTGGAGTCGCCGCTGGCGAACAGGCCGACGAGCTCCTCGCGCAACTCCTCGCGCAGCTTGTAGTCCAGGTTCACGAGCGGCTCGTCCAGCAGCAGCAGCGGCGCACCCTTGGCCAGCGCGCGCGCCATCGCCACGCGCTGCTGCTGCCCGCCCGAGAGCTCGGCCGGCAGGCGCTGCAGGAAGGGCGCGATGTGCAGCCGCTCGGCCAGCGCCTGCACGCGCTGGGAGATGGCCGCGCGGTCGAGCCTGCCCTGCAGCTTGAGCGGCGAGGCGATGTTCTCGGCCACCGTCATCGAGGGGTAGTTGATGAACTGCTGGTAGACCATGGCCACCTGGCGCTCGCGCACGGGCATGCCCGTCACGTCCTGGCCATCGACCCGCACGCGGCCCGTGCTGGGCCGGTCCAGCCCGGCCATGATGCGCATGAGGCTCGTCTTGCCAGCCTGCGTGGCGCCCAGCAGCACCGTCACCGCGCCGCTGTGCAGCGCCAGATCGAGCGGGTGCAGCCACGTCTCGGCGCCAACGCTCTTGCCCATCTGCTCCAGCGATAACTGCATGGCCAGCTTGTCTCCCGATCTTGTTCGGTTTTGAGCATTCTTGATCGATCCTGGGCTGAATTTCTCCTGATTTACCCTTGACGCCTTTCCTTTTCTTTCGCCTTAAAGTCCAGCACCGTGAGCATGACCCCCAACCCGCGCCAGGTGGCGCTGCTGCACGCCGTGCGAAGCCAGGGCTCGGTGATGCTGGACGATCTCTCGGCCAAGCTCGGCGTGAGCCTGCAGACGGTGCGCCGCGACGTGCAGCGCCTGGCCGACGACGGCCAGCTGGCGCGCTTCCACGGCGGCGTGCGCGTGGCCGGCTCCACGGTGGAGAACATCGCCCATGGCCAGCGCCAGACGCTGCACGCGGACGGCAAGGCGCGCATCGCGCGGGCCGTGGCGCGCGAGGTGCCCAACGACTGCTCGCTGATCCTCAACATCGGCACCACCACCGAGGCCATCGCCCAGTCCCTGCTGCGCCACACCGGCTTGCGCGTGATCACCAACAACCTCAACGTGGCGCTGATCCTGTCGGCCAACCCGCAGTGCGAGGTGATCGTGGCCGGCGGCGTGCTGCGCGGGCGCGACCGCGGCGTGGTGGGCGAGGCAGCCATCGACTTCATCCGCCAGTTCAAGGTCGACATCGCGCTGGTGGGCATCTCGGGCATCGAGGCCGACGGCACGCTGCGCGACTACGACTACCGCGAGGTCAAGGTCTCGCAGGCCATCATGGCCCATGCGCGCGAGGTCTGGCTGGCGGCCGACCACAGCAAGTTCAACCGGCCGGCCATGGTCGAGGTGGCGCGGCTGTCGGGCATCGACCGGCTGTTCACCGACGCGCCGGTGCCCGAGCCGTTCCCGGCCCTGCTGGACAACGCGCAGGTACGCTGCCACGTCGCGGCCTGAAAGGAAACCATCCATGACCTACCTGCTCGCCCTGGACCAGGGCACCTCCAGCTCGCGCAGCATCGTGTTCGACGCGCGCGGCCAGGTCGTGGCCAGCGCGCAGCAGGAGCTGCCGCAGATCTACCCGCAACCCGGCTGGGTCGAGCACGACCCGCTGCTGATCTGGCGCACGCAACTGGCTACGGCCCGCGAGGCGCTGGCCAAGGCGGGCCTGGCGGCGCGCGAGGTGCGTGCGCTGGGCATCACCAACCAGCGCGAGACCACGGTGCTGTGGAACCGCAAGACCGGCCAGTCCGTGCACCACGCCATCGTCTGGCAGGACCGGCGCAGCGAACCGCTGTGCGCCGACCTGCGCGCCCAGGGCCAGGCCGAATTCGTGCGCGAGCGCACCGGCCTGCTCATCGACGCCTACTTCTCGGCCACCAAGCTGCGCTGGCTGCTCGACAATGTGCCCGGCGTGCGGGCCCAGGCCGAGGCCGGCGAACTGGCCTTCGGCACCGTGGACAGCTGGCTGGTCTGGCAGCTGACCGGCGGCCGGGTGCACGCCACCGACGTCAGCAATGCCGCGCGCACCATGCTGTTCAACGTGCACCGCAATGCCTGGGACGAGGAACTGCTGGCGCTGCTGGACATCCCCGCCGCGCTGCTGCCCGAGGTGCGCCCGTCCAGCGCGTTGTTCGGCGAGGCCGACGCCGCCTTGCTGGGCCATGCCATGCCGATCGCCGGCATCGCCGGCGACCAGCAGGCGGCCCTGTTCGGCCAGGCCTGCTTCACGCCCGGACTGGCCAAGAACACCTACGGCACGGGCTGCTTCATGCTCATGAACACCGGGGCGTCGTTCCTGCATTCGCGCAACGGCCTCATCACCACCAGCGCGGCGCAGACCGATGCCACGCCCGAGTACGCGCTGGAGGGCGGCGTGTTCGTGGGCGGCGCCGTCGTGCAGTGGCTGCGCGACGGCCTGCGGGCCATCCAGAGCAGCGGCGAGGTGCAGGCCCTGGCGCAGACCGTGCCCGACGCCGGCGGCGTGATGGTGGTGCCCGCCTTCACGGGCCTGGGCGCGCCCTACTGGAAGCCCGACGCGCGCGGCACCATCACCGGCCTGTCGCGCGGCAGCACGCTGGCCCACATCGCGCGCGCGTCGCTGGAAAGCATCGCCTACCAGAGCGCCGCCCTGCTGACGGCCATGAGCCGCGACGCCGTGGCCGCCGGCGCGCCGCCCGTGGCCGAGCTGCGCGTGGACGGCGGCGCCAGCGTGAACGACCTGTTGATGCAGTTCCAGGCCGATCTGCTGGGCATCCCCGTGCTGCGCCCGGCCGTCACCGAGACCACGGCGCTGGGAGCGGCCTACCTGGCGGGCCTGGCGACCGGCGTGTTCAGCGACCGGGCCGAGCTGTCGCGGCTGTGGCGCGTGGAGCGGCGCTTTTTGCCGACCATGTCGCGCGAGCAAGCGGGCGAGCGCATGCAGGCCTGGGAGCATGCGGTGCGGCAGGCCACGGCGGCGTAGCCATCCTGGTGGCGGCCAAGCCGACCGGCCGCACGCACCGGCTCACACCAGCCGCTCGATGCGGCGCTTGCGCCACACCAGCCCGAAGTACAGCGCGTTCAACACCAGCATGGCCGCGAACGTGACGGGATAGGCCATCCACACACCGCGCAGCCCGAAGGCCTGCGACAAGCCGTAGGCGGCCGGCACCTCGACCAGCGCGATGCAGCCGACCGCCAGGAGCATGGGCACCAGCACCGTGCCGGACGCGCGCATCACGCCGCCCAGCACACTGGCCCAGCCGTACAGCAGCAGGCTCCAGAGCATGACGTGCAGCAGCGACTGCGCCAGTTCCACCACGGGCGCACTCGTGATGAACAAGCCCATCAGCGGTCGCGAGAAGGCATAGCCCAGCAGCACCAGCGCGCCGGTGACGGCCAGGTTGATCTGCAGGCCGGTGCGCGTGATGGCGCCCAGGCGCTCGGCACGGCCCGCGCCGATGGCCTGGGCACCGAGGATCGAGGCCGTGATGGCGATCGACATGGCCGGGAACTGCACGTAGTTGACGACCTGGTTCACGGCGCCGTAGGCCGCCACGGCGTCGGGCCCATGGCGGTTCACCAGCGCCAGCAGCACGATCTCGGCCAGCGACACCACGACCATCTGCACGCCCGCCGGCATGCCGATGCGCACCACCAGGCGCAGCGTGGGCAGGTGCAGGCGCAACTGGCCGAACAGTTGCCGGTCGAAGGCGAGCACATGCCGGCGCCTGCGCAGGTGCCAGGCCTGCCAGCCCAGCGCGACGACGAAGGACGCCACGGTGGCCAACGCCGCGCTCAGCAGGCCCAGCTGCGGCAGGCCGCCCCAGCCGCGGATCAGGGCGGGCGTGAGCAGGCACGACACTGCCGTGGACAAGAGCATGCCCACCATCGGCGTGACCGTGTCGCCCACGCCGCGCAGCAGCTGGGAAAACAGCACGAACAGCAGCAGGCCGGGCATGGCGAGCATCATCGTGCGCGCATAGAGGATGGCGTCGTCCAGCACGTCGGGCGGCGTGCCCAGCGCCCGCAGCAGGGCATCGGCGAAGACGCCGCCCAGCACGGCCGCGGCCAGCCCCACGGCCAGGCCCATCGTGATCGCGGTGCCGGCGATCTGGCGCACCTTGTGGGGCTCGTGCGCGCCCCATGCCTGGCCGATCAGGATCGAGGCGCCAGCCCCCACGCCGATGATCAGCGACACGAGGAAGAACACGATCGGGAACATGCCCGCCGTGGCGGCCAGCGCATGGGTGCCGAGCATCTGCCCCACGAAGATGCCGTTGATCGTGCCGGACAGGCCTTGCAGCACGTTGCCCACGACCATCGGCCCGAGGAAGGCCAGGAACACGCGCCACAGCGGACGCGCGTCGGGCATGGCGGCGCCGGGCTTCATCGCGGAGCCTCGTCCGGGGCCACGAAAGCGCCCGCCGAGAGCAGGCGCGCATGCGCCAGGATGTCCGGCGGCCAGCCGGCCGCGGCCGCATCGAACGCAGCCGCATCGCCGCGGAACAGCGCACGCAAGGCTTCCTCGTAGCCGGGCAGGTTGCCCGCGATGGCACGCAGGAACAGATAGCAGCGCTCCTGCGCGGCACGCTGCCCGTCCTGCGACGGCTGCACGCGCTGCGCCGCATGCACGAGCTTGCGCAACGCCACCGAGGCGCCCCCGGGCTGCAGCGCGAGCCATTCCCAGTGCTGGGGCAGCAGCGTGACCTCGCGCGCCACCACGCCCAGCTTGGGCCGGCCGGGCGCAGGCGGTGCCGCTTCGGCCACCGGCGCCGGTGCCGGCGCGTCCATGCCGCTGCGCAGGTCGAGCTCGACGGGCGCACCGCTGGCGTCGTCGAACACCAGCAGCGGCGGCGCATCGGTGTCGGCCGCCAATCCGCGCTGGACTTCGCGCCGCAGGGCGCGCGTGACAGCCGCACGGCTGCCCTCGGCGATGCGCTGGTGGCCGAGGAATGCCGTCAGGCTGGCCGGCCCGACGGGAGGAGAAGAGGCGGTCGTCATGCACAGATATTACCCGGGTAAAACAGAGAGATCAATAACACCCGGGTAAAATCATTCGAGCGATCGAACCGCGGTCGACGGCCCGCACACGCGCCATGGGGCACGCCCCCGCCGCTTAGACTTGCGGGCCCCATGCCGACCCCGCACACGCCCTTGCGCCTCTCACGCCGCCGCTTGCTGGCCGCAACAAGCCTCGGCGCCGCACTGGCCGGCTGCAGCGCCGGACCGGCCGCCCCGGCTGCTGCGCCCGCGGCCCGCAACCCCGCGTTGCGCCTCATCGGCGAAACCCGGCTGCCGCACCGCATGCGCTTCCAGGACACCACGGTCGGCGGCCTGTCGGGCCTGGACTACGACCCCGCGCGCGACCTCTGGTATGCCGTCAGCGACGAGCGCACGGCGCCGCGCTTCTACACGCTGCGCCTGCCCGTGACGGCCGACCGCGTGGGCCCGGCCGAGCTGCTGGGCGTGCAGCGGCTGTTGCCCAACGACCGGCCCGACCCGGAGTCCATCCGCTGGAACGCAGCCACCGGCACGCTGCTGTGGTCCGGCGAAGGCGACGTGGCGCGCGGCCAGCCACCTACGCTGCGCGAATCGTCCACGGATGGGCGCACGCTGCGCAGCTTCGTGCTGCCGCCGCATTTCGCGGTCGATCCCGCAGGCCACAGCGGGCCGCGCGACAACCTGGGCTTCGAAGGCCTGGCCCTCACGCCCGACGGCCGCGGCGCCTGGGCGGCGATGGAGAACGCGCTGCACCAGGACGGCCCCATCCCCCGCGTCGGCGCCGTCGGCGGCCCGTGCCGCTTCACGCTGTTCGACCTGGCGAGCGGCCAGGCCATCGGCCAGCGCGCCTACGTGCCCGAGGCCATTCCGCAGGCGCCGCGCAGCCCGCTGACCTATGCCGACAACGGCGTCAGCGAGATCCTGATGCTGGACGCGCAACGCATGCTGGTGCTGGAGCGCGCCTACATGGCCGGCGTCGGCAATGCGCTGCGCCTGTACCGCGTGGACCTGGCCAGCGGCAGCGACACGCTGGCCCTGCCCGCGCTGGAGGCGGGCCGGTTCACGCCGTTGCGCAAGACGCTGGTGGCCGACCTCGCGGCCTACCTCGGCCCCGGCCTCGCCAAGCTCGACAACACCGAGTGCATGGCCTGGGGACCGACCCTGCCGGCGGCCGATGGCCGGCCCGCGCAGCGCACGCTGGTGCTGCTCAGCGACGACAACTTCAACCCCGCGCAGGTCACCCAGTTCGTGGCCTTCGCCCTCACGGAACCCTTGTGATGCCCACCCCTCTCGACACCACGATCGCCTTCATCGGCGGCGGCAACATGGCCAGCGCCATCATCGGCGGCCTGGTGCGCCAGGGCCTGCCGGCCACGCGCGTGCGCGTGGTCGAGCCCTTCGCCGAAACGCGCGCCAAGCTGCTGGCCGACCACGGCGTGCAGGCACTGGAGCAGGCCGGCCCCGCGCTGGCCGATGCCGGCCTCGTGGTCTGGGCCGTCAAGCCCCAGGTGTTCGCCGAGGCCGCCGTGCCCGTGCGGGCCCATGCCGCCGATGCGCTGCACCTGAGCGTGGCAGCCGGCATCCGCAGCGACAGCATCGCGCGCTGGCTGGGCACAGAGCGCATCGTGCGCGCCATGCCCAACACGCCGGCGCTGGTCGGCCTGGGCATGACGGGCCTCTACGCGCGCGACGCGGTCAGCGCGGCGGACCGCGCCCAGGTCGAGCAGGTCATCGCCACCACGGGTGCGGCGCTGTGGGTGGCGCAGGAGGCGCAGCTCGACGCCGTGACCGCGCTGTCGGGCTCGGGCCCGGCCTATGTGTTCTATTTCCTCGAAGCCATGGTGCAGGCCGGAACAAGCATGGGCCTGCCGGCGGCCCAGGCGCAGCAACTGGCCATCGGCACCTTCGCCGGCGCGGCCGAACTGGCGCGCCGTTCGGACGAGCCGCTGGCCACGCTGCGCCAGCGCGTCACCTCCAAGGGCGGCACCACCTACGCGGCCATCACGTCCATGCAGGAAGCCGGCGTCGGCCCGGCCTTCGAGCGCGCGATGCAGGCCGCCGAACAACGCGCCAGGGAACTGGGCGACGAGTTCGGCAAGGCCTGATCAGGCGAACGTGTAGCCGGCCACGATGCCGGCGAACACGGCGAAACCCAGCCAGTGGTTGAGCCGGAAGGCCTGGAAGCAGCCTTCGCGCGTGCGGCCCTTGATCAGCGTGGCATGCCACAGCACCTGCGCCGCCGCGGCCACGATGCCCACGTAGAACAGCCAGCCCGGCACCAGCGACCGCAGCGCCAGCGTCCAGATCGCCAGGAACAGCGCGTAGCTCGTCAGCACGCCCACCACGTCGAAACGGCCCAGCGTGATGGCCGAGGTCTTCATGCCGATCCTGAGGTCGTCGTCGCGGTCGACCATGGCGTACTCGGTGTCGTAGGCGATCACCCAGAACAGGTTGCCCAGCAGCAGCAGCCAGGCCAGCGGGGGCACGCTGTTCCACGCATCCTGCAGGCTGAAGGCACCGCCGCCCGCGAACAGCTCCCACGGCGGCCCGCCGCGCACGGCCGAGAACGCCATCGGGATGCCGAAACTGAAGGCCACGCCCAGCACGGCCTGCGGCATGGACACGTAGCGCTTGGCAAACGGGTAGACGAGCGTGACGGCCAGCGCCACGAATGACCAGGCGATGGTCGCCAGGTTGGTCGTCAGCACCAGGCCGAAGGCGGCCAGTGCCAGCACCGCACCGAAGAGCAGCGCCTCGCGCGGCGTGATGCGCCCGCTGGTCACGGGCCGCTGGGCCGTGCGCTTGACGTGGCGGTCGAAGTCGCGGTCGGCCACGTCGTTGACGCAGCAGCCCGCGCTGCGCATGAGGATGGTGCCCAGCGTGAACACCACCAGCAGGTGCCAGCCCGGAAAGCCGCCGGCCGCGATCCACAGCGCGCCCAGCGAGGGCCACAGCAGCAGCAGCCAACCGGCCGGGCGGTTCCAGCGGATCAGGTCCAGGTACAGCGCCAGCCGCCCGGGGGCGGGCGGCGCCGGCAGGGTCGCGGCCAATTACTCCTCGAGCAGCGAGCGCAGCATCCAGGCGGTCTGCTCGTGCACGGTCAGGCGCTGGGTCAGCAGGTCGGCCGTGGGCTCGTCGCTGGCCTTGTCGGCGATGGGGAACAGCTCGCGCGCGGTGCGGGCCACGGCCTCGTGGCCCTTGACCAGGATGCGCACCATCTCCAGCGCGGCCGGCGGCTCGGTCGGTGCATCGGCCAGGCTGGTCAGCGCGCCGAACTGGGCGTAGGAGCCCGGTGCCTTGTGGCCCAGCGAGCGGATGCGCTCGGCCACCGGGTCCACCGCATTCCACAGCTCGGTGTACTGCGCCATGAACATCGCGTGCAGCGTGTTGAACATGGGACCGGTCACGTTCCAGTGGAAGTTGTGCGTGGTCAGGTACAGCGTGTAGGTGTCGGCCAGCAGGCGCGACAGGCCCTTGGCGATGGCCTCGCGGTCCTTCTCGCTGATGCCGATGTTGATGGCGGGCGCGCCGCCGGTGGGCAGCGCGATGAGCTTGCCGGTGCTGGACTTCTTCTTGGCCATGTCGTGCTCCTGTTGAGACAAAGGGTGGTTTTTTAACATGCGGGCGATAGGCGCCTGCCGGGCTTGCGCCGGATCAGGACAGGCGCTTCACGCCCGGCAGCTCGCAGGCATAGATCGCGTTGCGCAGCGCGGCGATGGCCTCGTAGCGCGTGAAGCTGCGGCGCCAGGCCAGCACCACGCGGCGCGTGGGCGGGTCGCCGTCGAAGGGCAGGTACTTCACATAGGGCTCGTCGGCCCGCTTGCGCTTGCCCTTGCTGCGGTCCAGCGCCTCGCTCGGCACACCCAGGCGCGGCACCAGCGTCACGCCCATGCCGGCGGCCACCATGTGCTTGATGGTCTCCAGCGAGGAGCCTTCGAAGCTGCGGCGGATGCCCTCGGCGTCGCTGGAGAAGCGCGCGAACTCGGGGCAGACCTCCAGCACGTGGTCGCGGAAGCAATGGCCGTTGCCCAGCAGCAGCATGGTCTCGGCCTTGAGTTGCGCGGCCGTGATGTGGTCCTGCGCGGCCAGCGGGTGGCTGGTGGGCACCACGGCCACGAAGGGCTCGTCGTACAGCGGCGCGATGGCCAGGCCGGCATCGGGGAAGGGCTCGGCCATGATGGCGCAATCGAGCTCGCCGGTGCGCACCGATTCGAGCAGCTTGACCGTGAAGTTCTCCTGCAGCATCAATGGCATCTGCGGCGTGCGCGCGATGGCCTGGCGCACCAGGTCGGGCAGCAGGTAGGGGGCGATGGTGTAGATCACGCCGAGCTTGAGCGGGCCGGCCAGCGGGTCCTTGCCGCGCTTGGCGATCTCCTTGATGTTGGCCGCCTGCTCCAGCACGCTCTGCGCCTGGCGCACGATCTCCTCGCCCAGCGGCGTGACCGTGACCTCGTTGGCGCTGCGCTCGAACAGCTTGAGGTCCAGCTCCTCTTCGAGCTTCTTGATGGCCACCGACAGCGTGGGCTGCGAGACGAAGCAGGCTTCGGCAGCCTTGCCGAAGTGCTTCTCGCGGGCAACGGCGACGATGTACTTCAACTCGGTCAGTGTCATGAAGGCATTTTCGCCTGCGCCATCAAGCCTTGAGGAATTCCGCTTTTCCGCCCAGCCATCTGTGCACATGGCGCTCGGCCAGCGCCGGGCTGCCGTCCAGCATCTGCGGCGCCAGTTCGCGCGCCCAAGCCAGCAGGCCGGCGTCTTCCTCCAGGTCGGCGAAGCGCAGCAGCGGCGCACCGGACTGGCGCTCGCCCAGGAACTCGCCCGGTCCGCGGATCTCCAGGTCGCGCCGCGCGATCTCGAAGCCGTCGGTGGTCTCGGCCATGGCCTTCAGGCGCGCACGCGCCGTCTCGCCCAGGCGCGGCGCATCGCCCGTCGAGTAAAGCAGCACGCAGGCCGAAGCTGCTGCGCCACGGCCCACGCGCCCGCGCAGCTGGTGCAATTGCGACAGGCCGAAGCGCTCCGCATGCTCGATCACCATCAGCGAGGCGTTGGGCACGTCCACGCCGACCTCGATCACGGTGGTGCTGACCAGCACGCCCATGAGGCCTTCGGTGAACAGTTGCATGACGGCCTTCTTCTCGGCGCCCGCCATGCGCGCGTGCAGCAGGCCGACCAGCACGCCGGGCAGCGCGTCGGACAGCTCGGCGTGCGTGGCCGTGGCGTTGACCAGGTCGACGGCCTCGCTCTCCTCGATCAGCGGGCAGACCCAGTAGACCTGCCGGCCCTCGGCCAGCTGCTCGGCGATGCGCGCCACCACCTCGTCGCGCCGGCCCTCGTGCACCACGCGCGTGACGATGGGCGTGCGGCCGGGCGGCAGCTCGTCGATGGTGGAGACGTCCAAGTCGGCGTAGTAGCTCATGGCCAGCGTGCGCGGGATGGGCGTGGCGCTCATCATCAGCAGGTGCGGCTCCTGGCCGCCGTGCGCGAGCTTGGCCCGCAGCGCCAGGCGCTGCGCCACGCCGAAGCGGTGCTGCTCGTCGATCACGCCCAGCGCCAGGCGCTGGAACTGCACCTTGTCCTGGATCACCGCGTGGGTGCCGACCACCAGCGCGGCCTCGCCGCTGGCGATGCGCGCCAGCTGGGTCTTGCGCTCCTTCTTCTTCTGGCCCCCGCCCAGCCACGCGATGGAACGGCCGCGCGCGGCCAGCAGCGGCGCCAGCCAGTCGGCCAGCTTGCGGAAATGCTGCTCGGCCAGGATCTCGGTGGGCGCCATCAGCGCGCACTGCCAGCCGGCGTCCATGCAGACCGCCGCGGCCAGCGCGGCGACCACGGTCTTGCCCGAGCCCACGTCGCCCTGCAGCAGCCGGTGCATGGGCTGGGGCCGCGCGAGGTCGGCCGCGATCTCGGCCACCACGCGCTGCTGTGCGCCGGTCAGCGCGAAGGGCAGCGCCGCCATCAGGCCGTCGCGCACGCCGCCCGCGATGGCGGCCAGCCGCGGTGCGCGCAGCTTGTCGCGCTCGCGCTTGGCCGTCAGCTGCGACAGCTGCTGCGCCAGCAGTTCCTCGGCCTTGAGCCGCTGCCAGGCCGGGTGGCTGCGGTCTTCCAGCGCGGCCAGCGACACCTCGGGCGTGGGGTGGTGCAGGAAGTCCAGCGCCGCGCGCAGGCTCCACTGGCCGCCGGCGGCCGCGGGCGGCAGCGTCTCCGACAGGTCGGCCCGCGCCAGCCCGGCCAGCACGGCCTTGCGCAGGTAGCTCTGCGGCAGCCCTGCCGTCGTGGGGTAGACGGGCGTGAGCGCGGTCGGCAGCTCGCCCGTGTCGGGGCGGAACTGCGGGTGCAGCATCTGCCGCCCCGCGAAGCCGCCGCGCACCTCGCCGCGCACGCGGATGCGCGCGCCCGGCGCCAGCGCCTTCTGGTGCGAGGGGTAGAAGCTGAAGAAGCGCAGCAGGCAGCGGTCGGTGCCGTCGTCCACGGTCACGAGCAGCTGGCGCCGCGGGCCGGGGCGGATCTCGCTGCCGACCACGGTGGCGGCGATCTGCACCACGGCGCCGTCGTGCGCGTCGGCGAGCGGCACGATGCGGGTCTCGTCCTCGTAGCGCAGCGGCAGGTGCAGGGCCAGGTCGATGGGCCGGTCGAGCCCCAGCTTCCTCAGCGCACGCTGCGCCGGGCTCTCGCGCGGTCGGTCGGCAGGCACGCTCAGCAGAGGTCCTCGAGCGCGGACTCGGCGTCCGGGAAGCGGAACGCGAAGCCGCTGGCCAGCAGCTGCTGCGGCAGCACGCGCTGGCCTTCGGTCAGCAGCTCCGCCTGCTCGCCCAGGGCCAGGCGCAGCGGCAGCCCCGGCGTGGGCAGCCAGCTGGGCCGGCCCAGCTGGCGCGCCGCGGTGCGGCTGAACTCGGCCTGGCGCAGCGCGCCGGGCGCGGTGACGTTGTAGACCGGCGTGGCACCGGCGGCGTGCGCAAGCGTCCAGGTGTGGCCGATGGCGCGCAGCACGTCGTGCACATGCACCCAGCTGAACCACTGCCTGCCGCCGGCCAGGGGGCCGCCCAGGCCCAGGCGGATCGGCAGCAGCATCTGCGGCAGGGCACCCTCGCGCCCCAGCACCACGCCCAGCCGCAGGCGCACCACGGCCACGCCCAGGTCGGCGGCGCGCAGGGCCGCCTGTTCCCAGCGCTGGCACAGCTGCGACATGAAGATGGGCTGCGGCGGCGCACTCTCGGTCCGCGGGGCATCGTCGCCCTGCGGCTGCACGCCGTAGTAGCCGATGGCCGAGGCCGACAGCAGCAGCGCGGGCTTGCGCGGCTGCGTGGCCATCCAGCCGACCAGGCGCTGCGTGAGCCCTTCACGGCTGGCCAGCAAGGTGGCGCGGCGGGACGCCGTCCACGGCCAGCCCAGGATGCGCGCGCCGGCCAGGTTGACCACCACGTCGCAGGGCGCAAGACGGTCCAGTGCGTCCACGCAGGACACACCGGGCCCGAAGCGGCCGGCCGCCGCGGCCGGATCGCGCGTCCACACGCTCACGCGGTGCCCGTCGCGCTGCAGCGCCTGCACCAGCAGCCGGCCGATGAAGCCGGTCCCGCCCGTGACCAGCACGTGCTGCGGGGCGGCGCCGAAGCGGATCGGTTCGCTGGCAAGGGTCATGGCGGGCATTGTGCCCGCCGCCCGCGGGCCCATGGGAGAATCCCGCCCCTTCTTGGAACGGGCCCGTCCGGCCCTCAAGCCCATGCGCTCCTACACCCTTTCCGATTTCGATTTCACGCTGCCGCCCGAACTGGTGGCGCAGCACCCGGCCGCGGAGCGCAGCGCCTCGCGCCTGCTCGACGGGCGCGGCCCCTCCCCCACCGACCGCATCTTCCGCACGCTGCCCGCACTGCTGAACCCGGGCGACCTGCTGGTCTTCAACGACACCCAGGTCGTCAAGGCCCGGCTGTTCGGCGAGAAGCCCAGCGGCGGCAAGCTCGAACTGCTGGTCGAGCGCGTGCTCACCGGCCAACAAAGCGCCGGGCCGCCCCAAGCTTTGTTGCCCCCCTCGGGGGGCGGGCCGGCCGCAGGACGGACCTGGGGGCATGGTGAGGTCGTGGCCCACATGAAGGTCAGCAAGAAGCCGCCTGTGGGCACGCTGCTGCGCATGGCCGGCGGCTTCACGGCCCGGCTGCTGGGCCGCTGGCCGGACGAGGATGGCGCGCTGTTCCGCCTGGCCTTCACGGGCCCGGCCGGCGAGACGCCACACGCGCTCATGGCCGCGCACGGCCACGTGCCGCTGCCGCCCTACATCACGCACAGCGACTCGGCCGAGGACGCCCAGCGCTACCAGACCGTGTTCGCGCGCGCGCCCGGCGCCGTGGCCGCGCCCACGGCCGCGCTGCACTTCGACGAAGGCGTGCTGGCGGCCCTGGAGGCGCGCGGCGTGGGCCGCGCCAGCGTCACGCTGCACGTGGGCGCCGGCACCTTCCAGCCCGTCAAGACCGAGGACCTGGACGCGCACCGCATGCACAGCGAGTGGTATGCGATCCCGCCCGCCACGCTGGCCGCGCTCGAGCGCACGCGCGCCCAGGGGGGCCGCATCCTCGCCGTGGGCACGACGACCGTGCGCACGCTGGAGTCGTGGGCGCAGACCGGCCGGACCGAGGGCGAGACGAACATCTTCATCCGCCCCGGCCACCGCTTCCAGGTGGTCGACCTGCTGCTGACCAACTTCCACCTGCCCAAGTCCACGTTGATGATGCTGGTCTCGGCCTTCGCGGGCTACGAACACATCATGGGCCTGTACCGCCACGCCATCGACCAGGGCTACCGCTTCTTCAGCTATGGGGATGCGATGCTGCTGGAGCGCCTGCCCGCGGCTTGACGCGGCGCCGGCCGGCGGACCATAGTGCGCGCCGGAGACCCGCACCCGACCGCCCCCATGCCGCCCCGCGCCACCGCCCACGACCTGCCCATCGACGGCTTCGATGCCTCGCGCTGGCATGCGCTCGACGGCGTGCGGATGGAGCAGCCCTGGCAGAGCCTGCCCGACCACGTGCGCCGCTCCAGCGCGGGCCGCCCCTGGCAGGGGTTGGCCGTCTGGCACCAGGTGGGGCCGCTCGGCGACCTGTACGTGCCCCCGCAGGGCAACCACGCCATCCTGCTGCGCAACGGCCCGCCGACGCGCCTGCTGCAGCGCCACGGCAACCAGGTGGGCCAGGCCCACTGGCAGCGCGGCGACGCCGTGGTCCTGCCCACCGACACGCCCAGCTTCTGGCGCAGCACCACGGCACGCGACAACATCCATATCGACCTGTCGCCGGCCTGGCTGCAGCGGGCGGCCGGAACCGACGTCGTGCTGGGCAACTGCTTCGGCCGCAGCGATCCGGTGCTGGCCGCCTTCGCCGAGCTGCTGCTGGCCTCGCTGGACAACGGCGCGTCGCTGAACCCGGCCTTCGGCGAGCACATCGCCATGGGCATCGCCATCCACCTGGTCGAGCGCTACGCCCAACCGCACGGCCTGCCGCGCGCGCAAGGCAGCCTGTCGATGCGCCAGATGCGGCAGCTGACCGAGGCCGTGCAAGGCAGCCTGCACGAACGCTGGCCGGTGGCGCGCCTGGCGGCCCTGGCCGCGTTGAGCCCCTTCCACTTCGCGCGCGCCTTCAAGGCCTCCTTCGGCACCACGCCGCACGCCTGGGTGCAGCTGCAGCGCATGGAGCTGGCGGCCCGGCTGGTGCGCGGCTCGCGCCAGCCGCTGGAGGAGATCGCCGTGCAGACGGGCCATCCGTCGGCCGCGCACTTCAGCCACGCCTTCCGCCGGCATTGGGGGATGACGCCCTCGGCCTACCGGCGCACGGGCTGACCCGCGCCGGCGCCCCAGGTTTTCCCTCGATCGCGCAGCTTCGCGACAGCGGCAGCAGGAAACCGCAACGGCCTGCGCGCGCGCTGCGGCACAGTGGCGGCCCACCCACCGGCCTGGCACGGCCGGCGCCACGACCCGAGGAGACAGCAGACATGCGCACACGCCGCCAGTTCACCATCCAGCTGGGCAGCCTGGCCGCCCTGGGCGCCACCGCCTGGGGCCGGGGCGCCCAGGCCCAGCCCGCCGACCTGGCCCGCCTGCTGGTGGGTTTCCCGCCAGGAGGCAGCACCGACAACGTGGCGCGGCGCCTGGCCGACAAGCTCCGCGGCGTCTATGCGCCCAACGTGATCGTCGAGAACAAGCCCGGCGCGGGCACGCAGATCGCCGTCAACGCGCTCAAGGACGCCGCGCCCGACGGTGCCACGCTGCTGCTCTCGCCGCCGGCACCGTTCACCGTCTACCCCTACACCTACCGCAAGCTGCCCTATGCCAACGAGGACGTGGCGCCCGTGGGCATGGTCTGCACCTTCCCCTTCGCGCTGGCCGTCGGGCCGGCCGTGCCCGACAGCGTGCACAACCTGCCGGATTTCGTGGCCTGGGCCAAGGCCAACCCGGGCAAGGCCGCCTTCGGCTCGCCGGCCGCGGGCTCCACGCCCCACCTGGTGGGCAGCCTGCTGGGCAAGGTCGCCGGCTTCGAGTTCACGCACGTGCCCTACAAGGGCGACGCGCCCGGCCTGCAGGACCTGATGGGCGGCCAGATCGCCGCGTACTCCACCGTGCTGGGCAGCTACCTGCCGCACCTGCAGTCGGGCCGGCTGCGGCTGCTGGCCGTCTCGGGCACCGAGCGCAGCAGCTTCGCGCCCCAGCTGCCCACCTACCGCGAGCAGGGCTACCCGGCGCTGGACATGACCGAGTGGTTCGGCGTGTTCGTGCCCGCCCGCACGCCCGCCGCCATCGTGCAGCGGGCCGGCGATGCGGTGCGCGCGGCCGTGGCCCAGCCCGACTTTGCGCGCGGCCTGGCCGATTTCGGCATGACCGCCCGGACCTCGACCGCCCAAGAGCTAGCCGAGCGCCTGCGCACCGAGAACGCGCAGTGGCGCATGCACGTGAAGAGCATCGGCTTCACGGCCGACTCCTGAGCCGCCCTTGGATTCGGCTTCGCCCATCTGGCGCCCCGGCGCCGCGCGCCGCGAACGCGCCCTCATCACCGCCTTCCAGGCCCGCCTGGCCCGGGAGCACGGCCTGCACTTCGACGGCTACGAGGCGCTGTGGCGCTGGTCGGTGGACGAGCCCGAGGCCTTCTGGCGCGCAGTGCTGGACTTCTTCGACGTGCCCATGGCCACCCCGCCGCAGCGCATGCGCTCGGCCGACCCCATGCCCGCCACCCGCTGGTTCGAGGGCGCGCGGCTGAACCTGGTGGACCAGATGTTCCGCCACGAAGGGCTGGCCACGCCAGCCATCGTCTACGACAGCGAGGCCGCCGGCCAGGGCGAGATCGGCTGGCCCGCGCTGCGCCGCCAGGTCGGTGCGCTGGCCCACACGCTGCGCGGCCTGGGCGTGCGGCCGGGCGACCGCGTCGCCGGCTACCTGCCCAACATCCCGCAGGCGGTGGTGGCTTTCCTGGCCGCGGCCAGCCTGGGCGCCGTGTGGGCCCTGTGCGCGCCCGACATGGGCCCGGTCAGCGTGACAGACCGCTGGCAGCAGACGGCGCCCACGGTGCTGGTGGCGGTGGACGGCTACCGCTTCGCGGGCAAGCCCTTCGACCGGCGCGCCGCGCTGGACGACATGCTGGCCGCCCTGCCCTCGGTGCGCCACGTGGTCTGGGTGCCGCACCTGGACGCGGACGCCGCGCCGCCGGCCCAGGCCATGCGCCGCCACCTCGTGCACTGGGCCGACGCCACGGCCGGCGACGCGCCGCTGCAGCCGCTGGCCCTGCCGCCGGACCACCCGCTGTGGACGCTGTACTCCTCCGGCACCACGGGTCTGCCCAAGGCCATCGTGCACGGCCACGGCGGCGTGGTGGCCAACTGCCTCGTGAACATGGTGCTGCACAACGACGTGCACCCGGGCGACCGCATCCTGTGGGCCGTCAACACCTCCTGGATGGTCTGGAACGCCCACGTGATGGGCCTGCTGGGCGGCGCCTGCATCGTGCTGGTGGACGGCAGCGTCACCGGCGCGGGGCCGGAGCCGGACTGGGCGCACCTGTGGCGGCTGGTGGGGCGCCTGGGCGTGAACACCTTCGGCGTGGGCGCGGCCATCCACCATGCGTGCATGAAGGCCGGCGTCGTGCCGCGTGCGGTGGCCGACCTGTCGGCGCTGCACACCGTGTGCTCCACCGGCTCGCCGCTCTCGCCCGAGGCCTACCAGTGGCTCTACACCCAGGCCCGGGACGACCTGTGGCTGAACGTGGTGGCCGGCGGCACGGACATCACCGGCGGCTTCCTGGTCGGCCTGCCCACGCTGCCCGTGCACGTGGGCGAGATGCAGTGCCGCACGCTGGGCGCGCGCGTGCAGGCCTGGAACGATGCCGGCCAGCCGGTGCTGGACGCCGTGGGCGAACTGGTGTGCACGCAGCCCATCCCCTCCATGCCGCTGTACCTGTGGGGCGATGCCGACGGCACGCGGCTGCGCGAGAGCTACTTCGACACCTTCCAGGACGCGGACGGCCACCCGGTCTGGCGCCAGGGCGACTGGCTGCGCCTGGTGCCGCGGCCCGACGCGGTGGGCGGCATCATCTACGGCCGCTCGGACGCCACCATCAACCGCCAGGGCGTGCGCATGGGCACGGCCGAGCTGTACCGCGTGGTCGAGGGGCTGGACGCGGTGCAGGACAGCCTGGTGGTGGACCTGGAGTACCTGGGACGCCCGTCCTGCATGGCGCTGTTCGTGCAGCTGCGCCCCGGTGCCACGCTGGACGAGCCGCTGCGCCAGCGCATCCGGCAGGCGCTGCGCAGCGGCCTGTCGGTGCGCCATGTGCCCGACGAGATCCACCAGGTCGCGCTGGTCCCCAAGACCATCACCGGCAAGAAGCTGGAGCTGCCGGTCAAGAAGCTGCTGCTGGGCCACGCGCCCGAGCAGGTGGTCAAGCGCGACGGCCTGGCCCAACCTGAAAGCATCGACTGGTTCGTGCAGTTCGCACGCGACTACCTGGCACGGCCGCAGCCGGCCTGAGCCCCGGGCGGGGCCGGGCGGCGCGGGAACGAGTGCGAAGATAGGCGCTGAGACAATCGCTGCCATGCTCGACTTCCAACTGCTCGCCACCGACCCCGCCAGCCACGCCCGCCGCGGCACGCTCACGCTCAACCACGGCGTGGTGCAGACACCGATCTTCATGCCCGTGGGCACCTACGGCACCGTCAAGGGCGTGATGCCGCGATCGCTCGAAGAGATGGGCGCGCAGATCATCCTGGGCAACACCTTCCACCTGTGGATGCGGCCCGGCCTGGACGTGGTGCGCCAGTTCGGCGGCCTGCACCGCTTCGAGGCCTGGAACAAGCCCATCCTGACGGACTCGGGTGGCTTCCAGGTCTGGAGCCTGGGCGCCATGCGCAAGATCAGCGAGGAGGGCGTCAAGTTCGCCTCGCCCGTCAATGGCGACAAGCTGTTCCTCACGCCCGAGGTCAGCATGCAGGTGCAGACCGTGCTGAACAGCGACATCGTGATGCAGTTCGACGAGTGCACGCCCTACGACACCAAGGGCCACATCACGACCGAGGCCGAGGCGCGCACGTCGATGGAGCTCAGCGTGCGCTGGGCCAAACGCTGCCAGGCCGAATTCGCGCGGCTGCAGAACCCGAATGCGCTGTTCGGCATCGTGCAGGGCGGCATGTTCGAGCACCTGCGCGAGGAGTCGCTGAACGCACTGGTGGAGATGGACTTCCCGGGCTACGCCATCGGCGGCGTCAGCGTGGGCGAGCCCAAGCCCGAGATGCTGCGCATCATGGCGCACACGCCGCACCGCCTGCCGGCGCACAAGCCGCGCTACCTGATGGGCGTGGGCACGCCGGAAGACCTGGTCGAGGGCGTGGCCCAGGGCGTGGACATGTTCGACTGCGTGATGCCCACGCGCAATGCGCGCAACGGCACGATCTTCACGCGCTACGGCGACCTCAAGATCCGCAACGCCAAGCACCGCAGCGACGAGCGCCCGCTGGACGAAACCTGCACCTGCCACGCCTGCGCCGGCACCAGCGGCGTGGCCAGCGGTGCGGGCGGCACCGGCGGCTTCTCGCGCGCCTACCTGCACCACCTGGACCGCTGCGGCGAGATGCTGGGGCCGATGCTGACCACCATCCACAACCTGCACTACTACCTGAACCTGATGACCGAGATCCGCGCTGCGCTGGACGCGGGCAGGTTCACGCAGTTCCGCGCGCAGTTCGCGCAGGACCGGGCGCGCGGCGTGTGAGCCTCAGGTCGCGAACGCCTGCAAGCGCAGCGCGTGCCGCGTGTCGAAGCGTCCGCGGATCGTGTTGATCTCCACGTCCAGCGCTTCCAGGAACAGGCCCATCGCCACGGCTGTGGAGTAGCCCGAGCGCTGGTAGATGCAGCTGTACAACGCGGCGCCCTGGTCTTCCAGCGCCACCCAGACCAGCCGGCCGGCCTCCACGTCCTCGGCCACGTTGTCGGGCACCAGGAAGCTCACCGCCTGGCTGCCGGACACGAGGCGGCGGACCATCGGCACCGAACTCGTCTCCACCAGCGGCCGCCCCAGCCGCGTGAGCCGCGGGTCCACGCGCTCCAGCAGGCTGCGCAGCTCCATCTCGGGTGACAGCAGGATCAGCGGATGGTCCAGGCAGTCGCGCAGCCGCAGCAGGCGCGGCGCGGCCGTCAACGGGTGGCCGGGCGCCGTGACCACGCCCAGCGGCTGGGCGTAGGCGCGCACCTCCTCCACGCCCGGCGGCGGCTTGCGGCGCAGGCAGAAGGCCACGTCGATCTCACCGTTGGCGACCCAGCGCTGCAGCGCCTCGCCATGGCCCGAGCGCACACTGAACGTGATGTCGGGGTGGCTCTGCTGCACGTTCTCGATCACCTGCGGCAACAGGTGCTCGGCCGTGGCGTAGGGCACGCCCACGTTGACATGGCCGCGCCGCACCTGGCGCAGGTCTTCCACCTGCGACAGCGCGTTGTCGAAGTCGCGCTGGCTGCGGCGCACGGCCGCGATCATGATTTCGCCGGCGGTGGTCAGCTGCATGCCGCGCGGCAGCCGGTCGAACAGCGGCACGCCCACCTGGGCCTCCAGGTTCAGCACCTGCTGGTTCACGGCGGCGGCGGTCAGGTGCAGCGTCTCGGCCGCCTTGCGCACCGAGCCGCGGCGCGCCACCTCGTCGAAGCAGCGGAAGGCCTGTGAGATGGCGGGCATGCGGCGCAGTGTAAGAAATTTCTTTACACCCCTGCAAAAACGTTCCGCTATTCCAGACGCTCGCCGGTCCCTAGAGTTCGCGCCATCGCAGCTTTTCAACACCTTGCAGGAGCAACCCATGGCCACCACCGTCGACCAGATCACCCAGCGACGCCGCGGCGTCGGCCTCATCGCCCACGACCCGGCGGCCAGCGCGGGCGGCTACACGCTGATCGCGCCGCAGACGGCCGGCGGCAAGGTCTACCTGATCGACATGGAAGGCCGGGTGGCGCACGCATGGCAGATGCCGGTGCGCGCGGGCCGCCATGCGGTGATCCTCGCGAACGGCAACCTGGGCTACAACGGCAGCCACGCCGATTCGCCCGACCGCTACGCACCCTGGTCGATGTGGCACGGCGGCGATTTCTACGAGGTCACGCCCGAGGGCGAGACCGTCTGGCGCTACCAGGACCCGGCCCACCACCACGACGCGCAGTGGCTGCCCAACGGCAACCTGCTCTATGCGGCCTGCGCGCCCGTGCCCGAGGGCTTCGCCGCGCGCGTGCCGGGCGGCACGGCCCATGGCGAGAACGAGGCCATGTACGGCGACGTGATCCGCGAGGTGGACCGATCCGGCAAGCTCGTCTGGGAGTGGAAGGCCTGGGAGCACCTGAAGCCCGAGGACTTCCCGATCCACCCCGGCTTCGGCCGCTACCACTGGCCGCTGGTCAACGGCCTGGGCGTCATGGCCGACGGCACCGTGCTCATGAGCCTGCGCACCACGGCCGGCATCATCGGCGTGGACAAGGCCACCGGCGCCGTGCAGCTGCACATCCCGCCGTCGGTGGTGTCGCACCAGCACGCGCCGGTGCCGCTGGCCAACGGCAACGTGCTGGCCTTCGACAACGGCAACTTCCGGCATGGCGCGCACGTGGCCTTCTCCCGCGTGGTCGAGGTGGATCCGAAGACCAACGAAGTCGTCTGGGCCTACCAGGACGAGATGGTCAACGCCTTCTTCACGGCCTTCATGGGCAACGCCCAGCGGCTGTGGAACGGCAACACCCACATCACCGAATCGGCCACGGGCCGGCTGTTCGAGGTCAATCCGCAAGGCGAGGTGGTCTGGGAATTCATCCTGCCCTGGTTCGCCGAGTACCCCGACGCGGCCGCGCGCAAGACCGGCCCGGGCCGGCTCAACAGCGTGTTCCAGACCTTCCGCTATCCGGCCAGCGCCCTGCCCTGGCTCAAGGCCTGATTTCTGCTTCCAAGAGGTTCAACACCATGCCCGTCACCCGCCGCCTCGCATCGGCCCTGATGCTCGTCCTGCCCTTGTCGTCTCCGCTCCTGGCGCAGGCCCAACCCGGCGCCTGGCCCAGCCAGCCCATCACCGCCGTCGTGCCGTTCTCGGCCGGCGGCAGCGTGGACGTGGCCGCCCGGCTGCTCATGCCCAGGCTGGCCGAACGCCTCGGCCAGCCCGTGGTGGTCGAGAACACCGTGGGCGCCTCCGGCACCATCGCCGTGCAGCGCGTGATCAAGGCCCGGGCCGACGGCCACACGCTGCTGTTCGGCGTGGCCAGCCCGGTCACGGTGGCGCCGCTGGTCTCGCCCGGCCGCTTCAAGTACGACGGGCTCAAGGAGCTGCTGCCCGTGGTGCCGGTCGCGGCCTCGGCCTTCGTGCTGGTCGGCCGGCCCGACCTGCCGGCGGCCAGCGCGGCCGAACTCGTCAAGCTCGTGCGCAGCCAGCCCGGCAAGCTGAACTTCGGCACCGACGGCGTGGGCACCAGCCTGCACGTGACGGCCGAGATGCTCAAGCAGAAGGCCGGCCTGGACATGGTGCACGTGCCCTACAAGTCCGGCCCGCAGGTGCTGACCGAACTGGCCGGCGGCCAGATCGACCTGGCCGTGCTGCCCGTGGCGCTGGCCCAGGGCATGGTGCGCGAGGGCAAGGTCAAGGGCTTCGGCGTGACCTCGCGCCAGCGCGCCGCCACGCTGCCGGACACGCCCAGCCTGTCGGAGACGGCCGAGTTCGCCGGCCTGGACGTGCTGGCCTGGCAAGGCCTGCTGCTGCCCGCGGGCACCGACGCCGCCATCGCCGCCCGGCTGGCGCGCGAGACCGCCGCCGTGCTGGCCGAGCCCGAGACGCAGCGCCGCCTGCTGGAGGCGGGCTTCGCGCCGATGCAGATGACGCAGGCCCAGTTCACCGACTACCTGGCGCGCGAGAAGAAGGACCTGGCGGCCACCATCGCGGCCGCGCACATCAGCGTGGATTGAGCATGGCCGTCGGTGGCGCAAGGGCACCCGCGTTGTGCCACGGTCGGTGTCTATACTTTTCGGCTTCTCCGTATTCCGAGACCGCGTGCGCTGACCGGGCGCGCCGCTCGCCACGAGACACCCGCCCATGCCCCCGGTCCTGCAAGCCACCCTGATCGCCCGCGTGCTGCTGCTGCTGGTGCTGGCCGCCGGCGTCTACTTCTTCCGCGGGTTCCTGGTGCCGGTGCTCGCGGCGCTGATCATCGGCTTCGCCAGCTGGCCGCTGTACGCACGGCTGGTGCAGCGCTGCGGCGGCCGCACGGCACTGGCGGCCAGCCTGGCGACCCTGGTGGTCGTCATCGGGCTGGTAGTGCCGCTCTCGCTGGCGCTGCACTACGCCCTGCAGGAGGCCGCCACCTTCGTCCAATGGCTGCTCAAGGCCAACCGCCTGGGTGCCGCGGTGCCGCGCTGGGTGCAGGACTTCCCGATGGTCGGCGAGCGCATGGCGCAGTGGTGGGCGGAGCACCTGGGCGCGCCGGGCGCGCTCGGCGAATGGGTGGAGCTGCTGAGCGGCCAGCACCTGGGCAACATCTACCGGCTGGCGCTGGCCACCACCGGCAACCTGCTGCAGCTGGCGCTGACGCTGCTGTTCATGCTGATCACGCTGTTCTTCCTCTACAAGGACGGCACGCGCTTCGCGGCCCAGCTCGACGTGGTGGGCGAGCGCACGCTGCCGCGGCGCTGGCAGCGCTTCTCGCGCGTGGTGCCGGCCACGGTCAGCTCCACCGTCACGGGCATGGGCCTGATCGCGCTGGGCGAAGGCCTGGTGCTGGGCGTGGCCTACTGGGTCGCGGGCGTGCCCTCGCCCGTGCTGCTGGGCGTGGTCACGGGCTTCATGGCGCTGATCCCGGGCGGCGCGCCGCTGTCGTTCACGCTGGTCTCGCTGTACCTGGTGGGGGCCGGGCACCTCGCAGCGGGTGTCGGCCTGTTCCTGTGGGGCTCGATCGAGCTGTTCATCGTCGACAAGACGCTGCGCCCGCACCTCGTGGGCGGGCCCGTCAAGCTGCCCTTCCTGCCAACCTTCTTCGGCCTGGTGGGCGGCGTCAAGACCATGGGCTTCGTCGGCCTGTTCGTCGGCCCGGTGCTGATGGCGCTGCTGGTGGCCATCTGGCGCGAATGGGTGCTCAGCATCCGGGCCGAGCAGGCTCAGCCGCCAGCGGCCGCGCGCGCGGCCGACGTGCCGCACGCATCGCAGAACCTCGAGGACGCGCACTGACGCGCCTGGCACGCCGTCCAGCCGCACTTTTCCGACAGCCGCAGCGCATCGGCCACGGCGCTCACTCTGCCGGTGGCAGCGCGAGCAAGGCGGCCACCGCCTCGTGCAGCGCCTCGGGTGTCGCGGCATCGGCCGCCAGCGCCGGCCCCACGTTCAGGCCCACGCGGCTGAAGGCACCGCGCCGGAACGGCCGCACCATGGCGCCGCCGGCCTCGATGCGGCTGAAGTACGAACCCCACAGGTTGGTCAGCGCCATCGGCACCACGGGCACGGCCAGCCCGTCGGCGCGGGCCTGGGCCAGGATCTTGGCCACGCCGCCCTTGAACGGCTGCAGCTGGCCATCGCGCGTGATGGCGCCTTCGGGGAAGATGCCCAGCAGGTCACCCTCGCGCAGCACCTGGGCCGCCGCCGCCATGGCCGCCGCGTAGGCGGCCGGATCTTCCTTCTGCGGCGCGATCGGGATCGCCTTGGCCAGCCGGAACAGCCAGCCCAGCACCGGCACGCGGAAGATGCGGTGGTCCATCACGAAGCGGATCGGCCGCGGGCTCGCGGCCATGAGCAGGATGGCGTCGACGAAGCTCACATGGTTGCAGGCCAGCACGGCCGGCCCGGCCAGCGGGATGTGGGCATCGCCGCGCACGCGGAAGCGGTAGATGAAGTGCGAGAGCACCCAGGCGATGAAGCGCAGCAGGTACTCCGGCACCAGCAGGAAGATGTACAGGCCCACGACGGCATTGGCCAGCGCCGTGAACAGGAACACCTGCGGCACCGTGAAGCCTGCGCCCAGCAGGCTGCCTGCGATCAGGCTGCTGGCGATCATGAACAGCGCGTTGAGGATGTTGTTGGCCGCGATGACGCGCGCGCGGTGCGTGGCCGGGCTGCGCAGCTGGATCAGCGCGTACATCGGCACGCTGTACAGGCCGGCCGACAGCGCCAGCAGCCCCAGGTCGGCCATCACGCGCCAGTGCGCGGGGCGGGCCAGGAACTCCGAGAAGCCCATGAGGCTGGAGGCGGGCAGGCCGCGCAGGGCGAAATACAGGTCCACGCCAAACACGCTCATGCCGATCGCGCCCAGCGGCACCAGGCCGATTTCCACCTGCCGCCGGCTCAGCACCTCGCAGAGCAGCGAGCCGATGGCGATGCCGATGGAGAACACCACCAGCAGCAGCGAGGCCACATGCTCGTCGCCATGCAGCACCTCCTTGGCCAGGCTGGGAAACTGGCTCAGGAACACCGCGCCGAAGAACCACATCCAGCTGATGCCCAGCAGCGAGCGGAACACCACGGTGTTGCCGTGCGCGAGCTTGAGGTTGCGCCAGGTCTCGCTGACCGGGTTCCAGTTGATGCGCAACTGCGGGTCGGTGGCCGGCAGCCGCGGAATGCCCTGCGCCGCGAGCCGGCCCAGCAGCGCCAGTGCCACGCAGCCGATGGCGACATAGGTGCGGCCCACGCCCGGCACCGCGATCAGCAGCCCGCCCACGACGTTGCCCAGCAGGATGGCCACGAAGGTGCCCATCTCCACCATGCCGTTGCCGCCCGTCAGCTCGCGCTCGTGCAGCACCTGCGGCAGGTAGGCGAACTTGACCGGCCCGAACAGCGTGGAGTGCAGGCCCATCAGGAAGGTGCAGGCCAGCAGCAGCGGCACCTGCAGGGCCACGTTGCCCGAGAGGAAGCCCAGCGCCGCCAGCGCCATGATGGCGATCTCCAGGTTCTTGACGAAGCGGATCACCTGGGTCTTGGGCAGCTTGTCGGTCAGCTGCCCGCTGGTGGCCGAGAACAGCAGGAACGGCAGGATGAACAGCGCCCCGATCACCAGTCCCGCCCTGGTCGGCGGCAGCCACGACACGCTGAGCTGGTAGGTCACCATCACCGTGAAGGCGAACTTGAACAGGTTGTCGTTGGCCGCGCCGGAGAACTGCGTCCAGAAGAACGGGGCGAAGCGGCGCTGGCGCAGCAGGGCGAACTGGTTGGGGTGGGCGTTGTCGTCGGTCATGGCAGCGGCGATTGTCGATGCCGCCGCCAGGGCGCCGCCGCGCCGGGGCGCTTCAGGTGGTTGCGGTGAACACCGTCAACACGCCGGTGTAGCCGTACAGGTGGTGGCGTGCGATCTCGCCGCCGGCGAAGAAGCCGACCAGCGGCACGTCGCCCAAGGCATGGCGCACGATCTGCAGTTCCGCGCTCGGGCCGCCGAAATGCGCGCCGCCGCGGCTCGCGCAGCTCACGTAGATGGCGCCGGCCATGCGCCGGGCCGGGTGCGGCGCGGAGGCCGCCGGGTTGCCCGCCAACGCCAGGGCGGCTTCGGCCGGCATTTCCTCGGGCTCCAGCTCCTCGCGGATCTCGGCGCAGACGCGCACGAGGTCGGCGCGCGCAGCCTGCGCGTTGCGCTGGCAGAACGTCAACCGCATGCCGACTTCCAGCGGCTCGGCGATGGCCACGCCGTGGCGCGCCGGGTCCAGCCCGATGATGTGGCGCACGCGCACGTCGGGCCCGAAGCTGCCGGGGCGGCGCACGTCGTCGCGGCCTTCGGCGCCGGGCGCCGAACGCAGGCCGGCCAGCGTGGCACGCACGCGCCCCAGCGCCTCGCGCGGTTCGTCCAGCGAGACGCCGAGGTCGCCGAGCAGCACCTGCAGCGCGGGCTCGCCGTCCAGCGCCGTGACCACGTTGCCTTCGCAGGCCGTCACGCTGCGCTCGGGCGCCACGGGCTGGCAACCCTGGGTGACGCGCGAGCTCAGCGCCACGTCCTGCGTGAAGGCCACGCCCGACAGGCCGCCATGGAACACGCCGCGCGCACCGCCGTGGCCCTTGATGTTGCCGTTGCCGCCGGTGGCGAACTGCACCGTGGTGGCACGGCTGGAAGCCAGGCCGCCGAACAGGTAGCCCGTGTCCGTGCGGCCGGCCATCTCGGCCACGAGTTCGGACAGGTCCTGGGTGCTGCCGTCGGCATGGACCAGGGCCGTGTGCGCCTCGAAGGCCATGCCCAACGGCGCCACGCCGGAGAACACGCGGTACTGGTGCGCGGGCAGGCCCAGCAGCATCACGGCCATGGCGGGTTCGTCGAAGTACTCGACGTTGTTGGCGGCGATGCCCACGCCCACCGTGCCGGACCAGTCCGTCACCTCGGGCAGCTCCGCGCCCAGGTGGTCCAGGATGTCTTCGGCCGCGCTGGCGTAGTGGTCGGTGATGTAGAGCAGCGCCAGCGTGGGCGCGCTGGCGTAGTCCGGCAGGGCCAGTTGCGCGCGCAGCTGTGCCAGCACCAGGCCGGCCGCCATGCGCCACTGCGGATGGGTGGCGTGGGCGTAGGGGAAAAGTTTCATAGACCCATCCTGCCACGGCGCGCGCGGGCCGCCGCGCTTGGCCCCAGCGCACGCATGGGCGCGTCAGCCGGCACGCTTGCGCGGCGCAGCCTTCCTGGCGGGGGTGGCGGCTTTTTTGGCGGGTGCCGCGGCCTTGCCGGTGGCGGCGCGCGCGCGCGCCGGTGCGGGCGCCGCGGCCGGCTCGGGCGTGGCGCGGGCAGCGGCTTCCTGCATGGCCGTCGCGGCGATCTGCTGGAACTGCTGCGTCAGCGCACCCCACCACTGCATGGCGTCGATCACGCCGGGCCGTGCGGCTTCGCCGTCGGCGGCCTCTTCGGCATCGGCGGCGGCATCCGGGGCGGCTGCCGCCTGCGGCGCGGGTTCGGGTGCGGGCCTGGGGGCGGGCGGCGGCGCAGGCGACCGTGCCTGCGCAGACTCCGTCGGCTGGGCGGTGAACGCCTTGGCCACCTCGGCCATGCTCACGTTCATGCCCTTGAGCGTGGCCAGTGTCATCTTCTGCACCTCCAGCGCCTGGATCGTGGCTTTCAGTGCCATGGCGTTCTGGTCCAGCCAGAACTGCACGGCCTTGAGTTCGGTGATGCGCTTGTCCAGGTCTTCCACGCTCAGCGTGGGAGCGACCCAGCCGCCCAGCCCAGGCATCTGCGGCATGCTCTGCGCCGCGCCCTTGGCCAGGCTCTGCAGGAAATCGAAGCCGGGGACGAACTTGCCGAAGCCGCCGCCGGGTGTGTCGTTGCTCATGGGGTCTCCTCCTGGGGTGGGGGTGCTGGGTGCGCGTGCAGCTTACTGCACCGGCGCAAAGCCGCCGGAAGGTTTCGCGTCTGCGCCGCCTGGCGCCACCACTTCCTGCTCGATCGCGCCGAACAGGCTGTGCCCGTCACTGCCCTTCATCTCGATGCGCACCGTGTCGCCCAGCCGCAGGAAGGCGGTGCGGGCCTCGCCGTCCTGCGCCTGCTCGAAGGCGCGCTTGTCGGCGATGGCGTGGTAGCCCTTGGGCCAGTCGCGCCGCTTGCCGGCCTCCACGCCGCGCTGCCGCACGGTGCCGGCGCCGACGATGCTGCCGGAGTGCAGCCCGCGCGTGGCGCACAGGTGGGCGATGAGTTCGCCGAAGGGCCAGCGCATGTCTTGGTCGGCATCGGCGATGCCCACGCGCCGGCCGTTCCAGCTGGTCTGCAGCGCCAGGCCCACGCGGCCCTGCGCCCAGGCCTCGCCGAGTTCGTCCGGCGTCACGGCCACCGGGCCGAAGGCCGTGGCGGCCAGGCGCTGCACCGCGGACAGGCCGCTCGCCTGCAGCTGCACGGCATTGGCCAACAACAGCAGCCGCACGCCATCGAGCGCCTGTGCCGGGCTGGCCCGTTGCGGCAGGTCGCCGGTGACCACGGCCAGGCCGGCGCCGAAGTCCATCTGCAGCGGTTCGGCGGCCAGCACCAGGGGATCGCAGGGGCCTGAAAGGCTGTCGCCGGCCGCCTGGCGAAAGCCCGGATCGGCCGCCTCGGCGGGTTCCAGCCCGTGTTCCCAGGCCTGGGCCACGGCCCAGTGGCTGGCGCGTGGCAGCGGCGCCATGCACTGGCGCGGATCGAAGGGAAAGGCGTGCCGCGCACGCTCGGCGTTCAGCGCGTCGTAGAGGTCCTGCAGTTGCGGGGCGATGAAGTTCCAGTCGTCCAGGGCCTGCTGCAGGCGGTGGGCGGCGTGGGTGGCGTAGTGCGCACTGGCCAGGTCGCGCGAGACGACGACCAGCTGGCCGTCGCGCGAGCCGTCCTTGTAGGTGGCAAGTTTCATGGGGTGATGGTGGAGCTCATTGGCGGCGGGCAGGCGCCCGGCAGACAATCCGGGTGTGCAAGCAGATCGCGTGGCGGCCGGTGGGGCGCAGGATACAAGCAATTCGCACAGCAGCCGCCCGCTGCTGGTGCTGGGGCTGGGCGTGGTCCTGGCCCACCTGGTGGCCTTGCAGCAGCTGCCAGCCGTGCTGGCGCCGCCCGACCTGGCGCAGACGCGCACCTTCACCACGCGCAGCATCGTCGTGCAGCCGCCACCCGCGCCTGTCGCCGTGGCGCCGGAACCCGCACCGCCGCCGCCACCCCCGCCGCCCCGCAGAAAACCGCGCCCTGCACCAATGGCGGACGCCCCACCCGCGCCGGCCGCCGAGGCGCCAGTTGCCATGGCGGCGCCGGAGCCGCCCGCGGCCGAGCCATCGCCAGAGCCTGCCGTGGCTGCTGCCCCGCAAGAGGCCGCTTCCCAGCCCGCTCCGGCGGCGCAGGCGGCCTCTGCACCGGAAGCTGCACCGGCCGCGCCCCCCGCCTCGGCGACAGCGTCGGCCAACGCGCTGGCATTGGGTATTCCAGGCTCGGTGCGGCTCAAGTACACGCTGACGGGCGAGGCCAAGCAGCAGACCTACCACGCGATGGGCGAACTGCTGTGGCTGCAGGATGGCAAGACCTACGACGCGCAGCTGGAGTACAGCGCCTTCCTGATCGGCTCGCGCGTGCGCACCAGCAGCGGCAAGCTCAGCGAACGCGGGCTGGAGCCGGCACGCTTCTCCGACAAATGGCGCAAGCGCGACCTGGCGGCGCACTTCGAGCGCGACAAGGGCATCGTCAGCTTCAGTGCCAACACGCCCAGCGCCCCGCTGCTGCCCGACGCGCAGGACCAGCTCAGCGTGCTGCTGCAGCTCTCCGCCATGGTGGCGGGCGATCCGGCCCGCTACGGCGCCGGCAGCAGCGTCACGCTGCCCGTGGTCGGCCCGCGCGACGCCGATGTCTGGACCTTCACCATCCAGGGCGAGGAACTGGCCTACCTGCCCTACGACAACCTGCAGGCCGTGAAGCTCACGCGCAACCCGCGCAAGGAATTCGACCAGAAGGTCGAGGCCTGGCTGGCGCCCAGCCTGGCCTACATGCCCGTGCGCGTGCGGATCACCCAGCCCAACGGCGACTTCGTCGACCAACTGTTGCGCAGCGTGGACAGCCCCTGAACGCTTTTTTTCTGCCAAGTAGTCGCAGGACTACCACGGTCCGGCCTTGAAACCGGCCCGAAAGTTGCAATCTGAAGCGCAAGATAGCGGTAACGGAAAGGGCACCGACATGAACATGCTGTACGACTCCGACTCCTTTGTGGTGGTCCACATGGAGCCGCACGCTGGCGACATCGATGTGCAGATGCAGGACGGCGTGGGCCTGGTCGCGCGCGCCAAGGACACCGCACCCGCCCCCCATCCGGCCCTGGAGCGCCACGGCTTCGAGATCGTGGACAAGCGTTCCGGCAAGGAGGTCTACCTCGACGGCTCCTGGGCCGAGCTGTTCCAGCAGCAGATCGCCGCCTGGCGCGCCCACACTCCCACCCAGGAAGAGGTCGAGGACACGCTGGACCGCTACGCCGAACTGGCGCAGAACCCTGTCGTGATGCATTGACCCTGCCGCCGGGCCGGCCATTGGCAGGCCCGGTGCATCATCGGGGCATGCACCTGGCCCCGCGCTTTTCCACCGTCGTGGCCACCGTCCTGGTGGCCTTTTTGCTGGGCGGCTGCGCCGGCCTGCATCCCGCGGACGAGGTATCGGCGCTGTTGCCCGCCGATGCCGTGCTGCTGGGCGAACAGCACGATGCCACCGAACACCAGCAGGCCCACGCGCGCGTCGTACGCACGCTTGCCAGCCGCGGCCAGTTGTCCGCCCTGGTCGTCGAGATGGCCGACGCCGGCCAGACCACCGCCGGCCTGCCGCCCCAGGCGGATGAGGCCGCCGTGCGCCAAGCGCTGCAGTGGAACGACAAGGCCTGGCCCTGGGCCGCCTACGGCCCGGCGGTGATGGCCGCCGTGCGCGCGGGTGTTCCGGTGCTGGGCGGCAACCTGCCGCGCGCACGCTTCGGGCCAGTCATGCAGGACACCGGGCTCGACGCGCTGCTGCCACCGCCGGCCCTGGCCGCGCAGCAGGAAGCCATCCGGCTGGGCCACTGCGACCTGCTGCCGGCGACGCAGCTGGCCCCCATGGCCCGCATCCAGATCGCGCGCGACCAGTCCATGGCCCGCACCGTGCAGGCCGCCGCCCGGCCGGGCCAAGTGGCGGTGCTGCTGGCCGGCAGCGCGCATGTCGACCGGGAACTCGGCGTGCCACGGCATCTGCCGCCTGGCTTCCAGGTGCGCGCCGTGCGCCTGCAGGCCGGCGGCCCGGTCGCGCCTTCGCCCGCGTTCGACGCCGTGTGGAGCACACCCGCGGTGCCGGCCAACGACCACTGCGCGGCGCTGCGCCAGCGCATGGGCGGCTGATGCGTGCGGCTGCGACAATCGCGCCCCTATGACGACGACCAGCGCCTCCTACATCCTGACCCTGTCCTGCCCCGACCGCACCGGCATCGTCCACGCCGTCTCCGGCTTCCTGTTCGAGCGCGGCGCCAACATCGAAGAAGCGGCCCAGTACAACGACCACGCCACCGGCCTGTTCTTCATGCGCGTGCGCTTTGCCAGCGGCGACAACCACGCCGCGCTGCAGGCCCAGCTGACCCCGTTCGCCGAGGGCTTCCAGATGCGCTGGAGCCTGCACGCCACGGCCGAACCCATGCGCACCGTCATCATGGTCAGCAAGGAAGGCCATTGCCTGAACGACCTGCTGTTCCGCTGGAAGAGCGGGCTGCTGCCGGTGGACATCCGCGCCAT
The DNA here is from genome assembly GCF_001422445.1 of Pseudorhodoferax sp. Leaf274. Lineage (GTDB taxonomy): Bacteria > Pseudomonadota > Gammaproteobacteria > Burkholderiales > Burkholderiaceae_C > Pseudorhodoferax. The sequence continues at coordinate 904,148 of NZ_LMNA01000001.1, read as the reverse complement.
CGTCTCCAACCACCGCGACTTCTACCAGCTGGCGGCCAGCTACAACGTGCCGTTCCACCACATCCCGGTGACGGGCGCCAGCAAGGCCCAGGCCGAGGCGCGGGCCCACGAGGTCATCGAAGGCGAGAACGCCGAGCTGGTCGTGCTGGCGCGCTACATGCAGATCCTGTCGGACGACCTGTGCCGCAAGCTGGCCGGCCGGGCGATCAACATCCACCACTCGTTCCTGCCGAGCTTCAAGGGCGCCAAGCCCTACTACCAGGCGCACGACCGCGGCGTGAAGCTGATCGGCGCCACGGCGCACTACGTGACGGCCGACCTGGACGAAGGCCCCATCATCGAGCAGGACGTGGCCCGCGCCGACCACAGCAAGACCGTGGAAGACCTGACCGCCATGGGCCGCGACACCGAGAGCCAGGTGCTGGCGCGTGCGGTCAAGTGGCACAGCGAGCACCGCGTGCTGCTGAACGGCCACAAGACCGTGATCTTCAAGTAGCCGGGGAGGAACCCCAGTCGGCCATGCGCTCGCCCAGGCGGATCGCGCGGGCCGGCGCCCAGTCGGGGTTGAAGGCCAGCGGGCCCTGGGGGAACAGCATCACCACGGTGGAGCCGAGCAGGAAGCGGCCCATCTCCTCGCCGCGGCGCAGCGTCACCGCGTCACCCGCCTGCCCATCTCCGTAGCGCCATTCGCGCAGCTCGCCCAGGCGCGGCGGGTTCACCACGCCATGCCACACGGTCGCCATGCTGCCGACGATGGTGGCACCCACCAGCGTCAGCACGAGCGGGCCGTGCGCGGTCTCGAACACGCAGACCACGCGCTCGTTGCGTGCGAACAGGCCCGGCACGCCGCGTGCCGTGGTCGGGTTGACCGAGAACAGCTCGCCCGGCACATAGACCATGCGTGTCAGCCGCCCGTCGCAGGGCATGTGGATGCGGTGGTAGTCGCGCGGGCTCAGGTACAGCGTGGCAAAGCTGCCGTGGCGGAAATGCGCGGCCAGTGCCGCGTCGCCGCCGACCAGCGCGCGCGTGGAATAGGCGTGGCCTTTGGCCTGGAAGATCTGGTCGTCCTCGATGCGGCCGAACTGGCTGATGGCGCCGTCCACCGGGCACACCAGGTCGGCCTGCGCCAGTGGCCGTGCGCCTTCCTTGAGAGCACGCGTGAAGAACTCGTTGAAGCTCGGGTAGGCGGCGATGTCGGGATCGGCCGCCTCGGCCATGTCCACCCCGTACTTGTTGACGAACCAGCGGATCAGCGCCGTGGTGCGCGCGCCGCGTCGGGCGGAGGCCACCCTTCCTGCGAACCGCGTCAGACGGTGCTTGGGCAGCAGGTACTGCGGCAGGACGGCAAGGCGATCGGACAAGTGGGCACTCTCTTCTGGAAGGGTCTCGAAGTGTAGCCGTCGCCCCTGGACGGTACGTAGGCCGGCGGCTGCAACGACAATCGGACGATGGCCGCCACCGCCCGCATCCCGCCGATCCAGTGCCTGCTGACCTTCGAGGCGCTGGCGCGGCTGCGCAGCGTGACGCTGGCCGCCGACGAGTTGTGCGTCACGCCCAGCGCCGTGAGCCACCGCGTGCGCCAGCTGGAGCAGAGCATCGGCACCAAGCTGTTCGGCCGCGCCGATTTCTCGCTGACCACCGAGGGCAGCGAGTACCTGGCCCATGTGCGCGAGGGCCTGGCGATGCTGGGCCGCTTTCCGGGCGCCCAGCCAACGCCGGGCAAGCGCAAGCTGCGGCTGGCCGTGACGCCGACCTTCGCGCGCGCCATCCTGATCCCGCGGCTGCGCCAGTTCACCGAGGCCTACCCCGAGATCGACCTGCTGCTGCAGGTCAGCATCCCGCTGCTGGACGTGGTGGCCGAGGACGCCGACCTCATGGTGCGCTTCGGCGCCGGCCGCTACGCCGACGTGGAGCACCTGCTGCTGGCGCGCGACGAGGTCACGCCGCTGGCCGCGCCCAGCTACCTGCGCGAAGCCGGCGGCCCCTTCACGCAGGCCGAGGACCTGGAAGGCCAGCGGCTGCTGCGCTCGGCGCTGGACCCCTGGCGCACCTGGTTCGCCGCCCACAAGCTGGACTGGCCCGAGCCCGGCGACGGCTCGCAGTTCAACGACGTCGGCCTGATGTGCGACGCCGCGGCGGCCGGCATGGGCATCGCGCTGGTGCGCTTGAAGCTGGCGGCCCCCTGGCTGGACAGCGGCGCGCTCGTGCGTGTCGGCACCACGCCGGCCTTCACCCAGAGCGTGCCCAGCCCGCACGCGCACTATCTGTGCTGGCGCACCGGCACCATGGACCGCTGGGAGTGCGCGGCCTTTTCCGACTGGCTGCGCCAGGCGCTGGCCTGAAGCCGCTTCATGCGGCGCTTGAACATTCCTCAGCCGCGCTGCGGGCGGCTGGCTTAAAGTCTGCCGGCCCCACGAAAGAGACCATGGCCGCACTTGCCGCACCGACTGCTCCGCCCCCTGCCGAGACCCTGGCCGCGCTGCGCCGCGTGCTGCCAGCGCACGCGCTGCTGTCGCAGCCCGAAGACACCACGCCCTACGAATGCGACGGGCTCACGGCCTACCGCCAGCGCCCCATGGCCGTGGCGCTGCCCGAGACCTACGCGCAAGTGCAGGCCGTGCTCAAGACCTGCCATGCGCTGGGCGTGCCGGTGGTCGCGCGCGGCGCCGGCACCGGCCTGTCGGGCGGGGCCATGCCGCACGCGCAGGGCGTGACACTGTCCATGGCCAAGTTCAACAAGATCCTCCACATGGACCCGGTGGGCCGCACGGCCGTCGTGCAGTGCGGCGTGCGCAACCTCGCCATCAGCGAGGCCGCGGCCCCGCATGGCCTGTACTACGCCCCCGACCCCTCCAGCCAGATCGCCTGCACCATCGGCGGCAACGTGGCCGAAAACTCGGGCGGCGTGCACTGCCTCAAGTACGGCCTGACCGTGCACAACGTGCTGCAGATCACCGGCTTCACGGCCGAGGGCGAGCCCGTCACCTTCGGCAGCGCGGCGCTGGACACGCCGGGCCTGGACCTGCTGGCGCTGGCCATCGGCTCCGAGGGCATGCTCGCCGTGGCCACCGAGGTCACCGTCAAGCTGGTGCCCAAGCCGCTGCTGGCGCGCTGCATCATGGCCAGCTTCGACGACATGCGCAAAGCCGGCGATGCAGTGGCCGCCGTGATCGCCGCCGGCATCATCCCGGCCGGCCTGGAGATGATGGACAAGCCCATGACCGCCGCGGTGGAGGACTTCGTGCGCGCGGGCTACGACCTCACGGCCGAAGCCATCCTGCTGTGCGAGAGCGATGGCACGCCCGAGGAGGTCGAGGAAGAGATCGGCCGCATGAGCGCCGTGCTGCGCGGGTGCGGCGCCACCGCCATCACCGTGAGCCAGAACGAGGCCGAGCGACTGCGCTTCTGGAGCGGCCGCAAGAACGCCTTCCCGGCCTCGGGCCGCATCAGCCCCGACTACATGTGCATGGACTCGACCATTCCGCGCAAGCGCCTGGCCGACATCCTGCTGGCGATCGCCGCGATGGAGAAGAAGTACGGCCTGCGCTGCGCCAACGTGTTCCACGCGGGCGACGGCAACCTGCACCCGCTGATCCTGTTCGATGCCAACGACCCCGACCAGCTGCACCGCTGCGAGCTGTTCGGTGCCGACATCCTGGAGACCAGCGTGGCCATGGGCGGCACCGTGACCGGCGAGCACGGCGTGGGCGTGGAGAAGCTCAACAGCATGTGCGTGCAGTTCTCGGCCGAGGAGAACGCCCAGATGCTGGGCATCAAGCACGCGTTCGACACCAAGGGCCTGCTGAACCCGGGCAAGGTGATCCCCACGCTGAACCGCTGCGCCGAGTACGGAAAGATGCTGGTGCGCGGCGGCAAGATCGCACACCCGGACCTGCCGCGTTTCTGACGTTGCCCGATGCGCTGAGCAAACGGACCCAGCCCCTTGCGTGATTTCCAGATGACCAGGCCGAGAGCGGCCGGCAGCGCGGCAACGTGTCGGTCCCGACGCATTTTGCGCGGGCTTCCCAAGGCCGGGCCGCCGATCGGCGGCACCGGCGCCCTCGACCTCCACCACTGGTTCACCACACCATGATCCCACTGCGCGGCCTCGCCTGGCTGCTGGCCCTGCAATCGCTGGGCGAGCTGCTCGCACGCGGGCTGCACCTGCCCTTTCCCGGCCCTGTGATCGGCATGGTGCTGCTGCTCGTGGCCTTGCGCTGGGAACCGGTGCGCACGCCGGTCGCGGCCTGTGCCGACTTCCTGCTGGCGCACCTGTCGCTGCTGTTCGTGCCCGTCGGCGTGGGCGTGATCGTGCACCTGCCGCTGCTGGCGCAGTACGGTGGCCGCATGCTGGTGGTGCTGGTGGTGTCCACCTGGGTGGGCCTGGCCGTCACGGCGCTGGTGCTGTACGTGGGCCGGCGCCCTCCGCCGCAGTGAACAGGCCATGGCGCAATTCGTCGAACTCTGGGTCTACCTTTCCGCCACGCCGCTGTTCGGGCTGACGGCGACGCTGGCCGTCTACGTGCTGGCGCAGGCTGCGTACGCCCGGCTGGGCCACGCGCCGTGGGCCAACCCGGTGCTGTGGAGCGTGCTCAGCATCGGTGCCGTGCTGCTGGCCACCCGCCTGCCCTATCCCACCTACTTTGCGGGCGCGCAGTTCATCCACTTCCTGCTGGGGCCTGCCGTGGTGGCGCTGGGCTGGCCTTTGTGGCAGCGGCGCGCCGAACTGCGCCAGCGCTGGGGCCGGCTGCTGCTGGCCGCGCTGGCCGGCGGCGGCGCTGCCAGTGCCACGGCCGTGGTGCTGGGCCGCGCGCTCGACCTGCCGGCCGATGTGGTGCTGTCGATGGCGCCCAAGTCGGTCACCGCGCCCGTGGCCATGGGTGTGGCGCAGGCCATCGGCGGCATCCCGGCGCTGGCGGCGGTGTTCGCGGTGCTGACCGGGCTGGTCGGCGCGCTGAGCGGCAAGTACTTGTTCGACGGGCTGCGCATCGCGCGCGACCCGGCCGGCTGGCGTGCGCGCGGCTTTGCGCTCGGCACCGCGGCCCATGGCATCGGCGCGGCCCGTGCGCTGCAGGTCGATGCCGACGCGGGCGCCTACGCCGGGCTGGCGCTGGGCCTGCAGGTGGTGCTGGCCTCGCTGCTGATCCCGCTGGTGTTCCGCTGGATCTGAGGCCCGGGCCGCTCGTTCAGAGGTTCAGGCCGCGCGGGCCGCGTGCAGCACGTCGCGCGTGCGCAGCGCTTCCTGCCGCGCCGCGGCGGCGAAGTCATCGCCCGACGACGCGTACAGGATCGCCCGCGAAGAACTGACCACCACCGGCCCCGTGGTCTGCGCGTTGTCGCCGCGCCAGGCCGCACGCACCGTGGCCGCGGCGTCGCCGCCCTGCGCCCCGACGCCTGGAATCAGCAGCGGCACCGTGGGCGCCAACGCGCGCACGCGCTCCAGTTCGGACGGGTAGGTCGCGCCCACCACCAGGCCCAGCTGCCCATTGCGGTTCCATGGCCCCTGCGCCAGCCGTGCGATGTGCTCGTACAGCAGGGGCTGGCCATCGACGCCGGCCAGGCGCTGGTTCTGCAGGTCGTCGCCACCAGGGTTGGAGGTGCGGCACAGCAGGAATGCGCCCTTGCCCTGGTAGCGCAGATAGGGCTCGACCGAATCGAAGCCCATGAACGGCGACAGCGTGACCGCATCGGCGCCGTAGCGCTCGAAGGCCTCGATCGCGTACTGCTCGGCGGTGGAGCCGATGTCGCCGCGCTTGGCGTCCAGGATCACGGGCACGTGCGGGGCGGCGCGGCGGATGTGGGCGATCAGGCGTTCGAGCTGGTGCTCGGCGCGGTGCGCGGCGAAGTAGGCGATCTGCGGCTTGAAGGCAATGGCCAGGTCGGCCGTGGCGTCCACGATGGCGGCACAGAAGTCGTGGATGCGGCTGGCGTCGCCACGCAGCGCGGCAGGAAAGCGGGCCGGGTCGGGGTCCAGGCCCACGCAGAGCAGCGAGGCATTGCGCTGCTCGGCACCGCGCAGCATGTCGAGAAAGGTCATGCCCCGATTTTACGAACCGCCAACCACCGGCCCCGCTACCATCGCCCGCCTATGCAGGCACTGAGCACGAGACAAGCCGCCATGCTGGTGGCGCTCACCCTCGTCTGGGGACTGAACTGGCCGGTCATGAAGATCGGCGTGACGGGCTACCCGGCGATCACCTTCCGCGTCCTCTCGCTGTGGATCGGCGCGCCGCTGCTGGGCCTGGGCCTGCTGGTGCTGCGCCAGCCGCTGGCCGTGCCGCGCCGCCACTGGGGCGAACTGTTCTGGCTGGGCGTGACCAACATGTTCATCTGGCACGCGCTGATGGTGCTGGCGGTGCAGGCGCTGTCCAGCGGGCGCGCGGCCATCCTGGGCTATTCGATGCCGATCTTCTCTGCCGTGTTCGGCGCGCTGTTCTTCGGCGAGCGGCTGCGTGCACGCGCCTGGGCCGGCGTGGCCGCGGCCGCGCTGGGCGTGTTGCTGCTGCTGTGGCACGAGTTGTCGAACATGGCCGGCCGGCCGCTGGGCGTGCTGCTGGCCCTGGTGGGCGCGGCCACCTGGGCCGTCGGCACGCAGAAGATGCGGCGCCACACCATCCCCGTGTCCACGCCCGCGCTGGTGTTCTGGATGACGGCCATGAGCATGGTCATCATGACCGTGCTGTCCTGGCTGTTCGAGCGCGAACGATGGACGGCACCGACGCCGGCCGTCTGGGGCGCCGTGCTCTACAACGGCGTGCTGATCTTCGCGCTGGCGCAGGTGGTCTGGTTCTCGCTGGCGCGGGCGCTGCCGCCGGTGGCCTCCACGCTGGGCGTGATGCTGATCCCCATCCTCGGCGTGTTCAGCGGCGCCTGGTGGCTGGGCGAATCGCTGCACTGGCAGGACTGGGCCGCGATGGGCCTCATGGTGCTGGCGATCGCCTCGGTGCTGTGGCCCGAGCGGCGTGCCGTCACGGCGACTCGACCGCCTTGACCGTTTCCATGGCCAGGCACAGGTCGGCCCAGGCCTTGGCCTTCTCGGGCAGGCTGCGCAGCAGATAGGCCGGGTGGTAGCTCACGACCACGGGCACGCCCTCGTAGCGGTAGACCTTGCCGCGCAGCCGGCCCAGCGGCTGGGTCTGCACGTCGGGCACGCTGCCGGCCAGCAGCGACTGCACGGCGAAACGGCCCACGGCCAGGATGATCCTGGGCTGCAGCAGCGCGATCTGGCGCTTGAGGAAGGGCTCGCACTGCGCGACCTCGTCGAGCGCGGGGTTGCGGTTGCCGGGCGGGCGGCACTTGAGCACGTTCACGATGAAGGCGGCCTGCGCGCCGCGCACCTCGCCATGCCGGCTGACGCCGACGGCGCGCAGCATGTTGTCCAGCAGCTTGCCGGCCTGGCCGACGAAGGGCTCGCCGCGCAGGTCTTCCTGCTCGCCGGGCGCCTCGCCGACGATGAGCCAGTCCACGCGCGGCGGCGCATCGGCCTGCGGCGCGGTGGGGCCCACGCCGAACACGGTGTTCTTGCGCGTACCGCAGAGCTTGCAGGCCTCGCACCCGGCCACCGACTGCTGCAGTGCAGGCCAGTCCATGGCGGCAATGGCGGCGGCACGGCCATCGTCGGCCGGCGCCACGGCGGGCCGGGCGGGCTGGGGCGCAGGTGCGGGTGGCGCCACGGCGGGGGTGGCCCGCGCCACGACGGCCGGCGCAGGGACCGGAGCGGGGATCGGCGCAGAGATGGGCTCCGAGATCGCTGCAGCGGCAGGCACGGCCTGGGGCGTGGGCTGCTCCACCGCGGCCGGTGCCTGCGGCCACCACACGCGCACATGCATCTCCTCCAGCATCGCGCGCTGGCGCGCATCGAGTTCCAGGGCCATCAGCAGCGCGCGCTCACAGTTGCAGACTCATGACGATGGCATCTTCGCGCTTGAAGGCCGACTCGGGGTAGTAGCCCTTGCGCTGGCCCACGCGCCGAAAGCCATAGGCCGCGTAGATCTGGAACGCGCGCAGGTTGCTCACGCGCACCTCCAGCCACAGCCATTGGGCGCGCTGGCCGCGCGACCACAGGCACAGCGCGTCGAGCATCACGCGGGCCCAGCCGCGGCGCTGGTGGCTGGGGGCCACCGTGATGTTGAGCAGGTGCACCTCGTCCACCCCCTTCATCGCGATGAAGTAGCCCAGCACCTCGGTGTCGCCCAGCAGCACCTGCGCCTGGTAGCCGGACGCCAGTGCGTCCTGGAAATTGCGGCGCGTCCACGGATGGGTGTAGGCCTGCTGCTCGATGGCGACGACCGCCGACAGCCACGCCTCGGTCATGGGCTCGAAACGGGCCTCGCCCGTCAGTTCCGGCAGCGCGCTCACGGGGCCGCTGCCTTCTCTGCCATGCGCTCTGCCGTGGTCTTGGCGACCTTGTTGCGCACATAGCGGGGCAGCGCCTGCTCGGCAGGCACGGCAAGGCCGGCGTCCAGCAACTGCGGGGCCAGCCGCAGCATGGCGGTGGCCAGCGGCAGCACGGCCACGCCCGGTGCGCCGGCCAGCCGCGGGCCGTAGGCCGCAGCCGCATTGCCGGCCAGCGTCCAGCCTTGCGGCACGGCCAGCGCCTCGGGCGCCAGCAGGTCGAAGTCGCCGTCCTGCAGCCAGCGGCCGTGCTCGAAACGGTAGCGGCCCGCATACACCTCGTCCATGCGCGCATCCAGCGCGGCCACGACCTCGGTGGCCCCGGCCACGTGCCGTGCCTGCTCGGCCACGGCCAGCAGCGTGTCGACCGGCAGCAGCGGCACGCCTTCGGGGTGCTGCGCACGGGTGCCGAACGCCAGCCCCTGGGCCACCGAGCACGCCGTGCGCAGGCCCGTGAACGAGCCCGGCCCACAGCCGAAAGCGATGGCATCGAGCTGCGCCAGCGCCAGCCCGGCCTGGTGCAGCAGGTCCAGCACCATGGGCAGCAGCGTGGTGGACGCCTGCGCGCCGCCAGGGCCGCTGCACTCCCACACGCGCGCACCGATGCACACCGCCACCGACAGGCTTTCGGTGCTGGTGTCGAACGCCAGCAGGCGCGCTGGGGAGGAAACGGGTTGCATGGCCGGGATTATCCGATGGGCCGCCGGTAGACTCGCGCGCCATGTGGTCGCCCTTCTCCCGGCTGGTCCCGCTGCTGGCGGGGTGGATGTTGAGCCTGTCCAGCGGGGCCGCCCCGCCCGGCACCGAACGCCCGCTGCCGCCCGCCGTGGCGACGGCGCTGGCCCAGGCCAAGGTGCCGCGCGATGCCGCCGCCTTCCTGGTGCAGCCGCTGGACGACACCGCGCCGCGGCTGGCCCACCGCGTGGACGCAGCCATGAACCCGGCCTCGGTCATGAAGATGGTGACCACGCTGGCCGCGCTGGACCAGCTCGGCCCGAATTTCACCTGGAAGACACGCTTCTACGCCGACGGCCCGGTCGCCGATGGCGTGCTGCACGGCAACCTGTACATCGAAGGCGGCGGCGACCCCAAGCTCGTGCTCGAACGCGTGGACGGCGCCTTCCGTGCGCTGCAGGCCGCCGGCGTGCGCCAGGTGCGGGGCGACATGGTGCTGGACAACAGCATCTTCGAGGTGCCCGCGCACGACCCGGCCGCCTTCGACAACGAGCCCCTGCGGCCCTACAACGTCGCACCCGACGGGCTGCTGGTCAACTTCAAGGCGCTGATCCTGCGCTTCGCGCCGCAGGCCGACGGCACGGCGCTGGTGACGAGCGAACCGCCGCTGACCGGCGTGGCCGTGCCGGACCAGGTGCCGCTGGCCCGCGGCCAGGCCTGCGGCGACTGGCGCACCACGCTGCAGGCCGACTTCTCCGACCCCAACGCCGTGCGCCTGCTCGGCCAGTACCCCGCCCGCTGCGGCGAGCGCGACTGGGCCGTGGCCTACGTGGAGCCGGCCAGCTATGCGCAGCGTGCGCTGCTGGCCTTGTTCCGCGCCACCGGTGGCCAGGTGGACGGCAGCGCCCGGCAGGGCCGCCGGCCAAGCCAGGCGCGGCTGCTGCTGGAGGCGCCCTCGCTGCCGCTGGCCGAGGTGATCGCCGACGTCAACAAGCGCAGCAACAACGTGATGGCCCAGCAGCTGCTGCTGACGCTGGCGGCCCAGCGTCGGCTGCCGGCGCGCATGGAGGACGGGCGCGAAGCCATCGCCGCCTGGTGGCGCCGCTTCGTCGGCAGCGCCACGCCGGCCCCGGTGCTGGAGAACGGCGCCGGCCTGAGCCGCGACGAGCGCATCACCGCCAGCGCGCTGGCGCGCATGCTGGTGCGCGCCAGCCGCCATGCCGATGCTGCGACCTACCTGCAGTCGCTGTCGCTGGCCGGCGTCGATGGCACGACCGAGCGCATGCGCGAACGCGGGCTGGCCAACGTGGTCGGCAACGCCTGGCTCAAGACCGGCTCGCTGCGCGACGTGGCCTCGGTGGCCGGCTACGTGCGCGGCCGCAGCGGGCAGCGGTACGTGGTGGTCGGCATCCTCAACCACGCCAATGCGCCGGCAGCGCGGCCGGCGCTGGACGCGCTGCTCGATTGGGCGGCAGACGACGATCGCTGAGGACTACTGCATGCAAACGCCCGATGACAAGGGAATTTGCACACCTTCTTTCGTCGAATAGCGCAGGGTTTCGTTCAAAAATCGGCCGCTTGCGCGTGTCTGGCTGTAAATTTTGTGAGCAAGCACCTTGCCAGACCCGTTCTCTTGTGATTCGAGCCGATGAAAGGTACTCCATGCAACTGAAGAAAACTTGTCTCGCCGTGCTCGCGGCCGTGGCGCTGGCCGCCTGCGGCGGCGGTGACGACCCGACCTACAGCCGGCTGGTGTCGTTCGGCGACAGCCTGTCGGACGTCGGCAGCTACAAGACGCCGGGCATCGCGGCCCTGGGCGGCGGGAAGTACACGGTCAACGGCGGGGGCAACGAGATCTGGATCGAGCAGTTGTCGGTCCAGCTGGGGCTGGCGGCGCCCTGCGCGGCGCAGACCGGGCTGGAAGCCAGCGGCGCCTTTGCCGCCCTCGCGGCGACACCCACCGACCATCCAGACTGCACGGCCTATGGCCAGGGTGGATCGCGTGTGAGCGATCCGGTCGGACCGTGGAACAAGAACTCGCCCATCGAGGAACAGGCACAACTCGGCCAGCTGACCGTGCCCGTCCAACAGCAGATCGACAAGCATCTGAAGGTGTCGGGAGGCCGCTTCACGGACCGCGAACTCGTGACCGTGCTGGCAGGCGCCAACGATGTCTTCGTCAAGACAGACGAACTCGCGGCCATTGGAATGGCAGCTGCGCAAGCCGCCGCGGCGGGCGGTGCGACACCCGGACAGATCGCGGCGGCCACCCAGGCCGCCGTACAGAACGCGGCCGCCACGATCATCCCGACACTGGGCCTGGCAGGTGCCGAGCTCGCGGCACTGGTCAAGACGCAGATCGTCGCCAACGGTGCCAAGCGCGTCGTGGTCATGAACCTGCCCAACATCAGCAAGACGCCTGCGACGTTGGAAGCGGAAAAAGCGCTGCCGGGCTCGCAGCAACTGGTCGATCTGATGACAACGACGTTCAATGCCGCGCTCAAGGCGGGGCTCGACGGAACGGCGGAGGTGCTGCAGGTCGACTTCTATGCGCAGAACTCCCAGCACTCGGTCACGCCCGCCGCGTTCGGACTCACGGACACGAGCACTCCAGCGTGCACCAACAAGTTCAATGGCGCGGACGACTTCCTGGCCCCTTCGCTGACCTGCACCACCGCAACGACGCTGCCGAACTCCTCGCGCTTCCTGTTCGCCGACTCCGTGCATCCCACGCCCTACGGCCACAGCCTGATGCGCGACATGGCGCTCGATGCGTTGAAAGCCAAGAACTGGCTCTGACCGTTTCAGCGCCTCCAAAAACAAAGAGCCCCGCGGGGCTCTTCGTCGTTGGCAGCCAGTGCGGTGCTCACCACCGGTTGGTCAGCTTGCCGTAGATGTAGGTGCCGAACAAGCGCTGCAGGTTGGGCGTGGTGTACAGCTTGTCCGCGAACATGTAGCTGTTGTAGGTGACACCGGATGCGATGGTGCTGGTCGTGCAGAGCGCCGAATTGACCTCGCCGGCACCGATGCCGATGCCGACGCCGGCATCGGTCGAGGTGCAGGCCACCTGGGCCGAATTGTTCATGGAGAAGTTTCTCGGCTCTCTTTGCGCCTGGTTGAAGTAGTAGTCCGCCTCCAGGATCAGCACGTTGCTGCCGAGGTCGACCACCGAGATCTTCAGCGCGGTGACGAAGGCCAGGCTGGCTTCCTCGATCGCCGAGGCCTGCCCCGTCGCCTGGGCCCACGGGGTGATGCCCACGTTGATCGTGCCAGCGACGGCCACGTACTTCGCACCCGAAGCCACCACGCTGCGGACCACCGCGCCGAGATCGGTACCGGCCTGCCGCGCGTTGGCCACCATCTGGTCCTGGGTCTGGCTGCCCGCCAGGAACGCCTTAGCCTGCACGATCACGTCGGACATGCCGCCGTTGACGAAGACCAGGTCGTTGCTCCCATACACATTGCCGGCGGACAGGAAGGCGGCGGCCTGTTCGGTGACGGTCTGCGCATCCGCACTGCCGAGCAGGTTCGGCTTCTCCTTGATGCGGGCGCCGTTCCTGGCATAGCCGAAGCCGCCGCTGTCCGACGCAGTGATGGGGACCCCATACTCCGCCGCCACCTGCTGCAGCCAGTTGTTGGTGGTTCCGTCATTGACGGTGTAGCGCACGCCCGCCTGCCCCACGTCGGAGAAGGCATCGCCGAAGACGATCAGGCGCGCAGGCTTCAGCGCCGACTCGGTGGTGCTCGACCCGCAGGCCGTCAGCAACACAGCCGAAGCACCAAGGGCCACGGCGGCCAAAGCACGCCGCCAGGAAATTCGACTCATCGGTCTCTCCAGAAAAAGTTGCGGGGAGTGTACGGCGCAGGCAGCCCCGGGCTCATGCGGCGGCGGCGCGTTGCAAACGGTCACGTATACCCGCCCACGCGTCACCGTGCGGCGGTGTTTCCACCCAGATCAGGCGCACGCCCACCGTGTCGAGCTCGCGCAGCACGGCGAACAGCTCGCGTGCAGCGTCGGCCGGGTCCGCCGGCATGCGCCGCACGAGCACGCGGCGCGACGGGCTGCGCAGCGCACTGCGCGCGTAGACGGCCACGGTGGGCGTGGCGTCCACGCCCGCGTCGAGTTCGGTGCCCAGCACCTGCAACGCCGCCTGCAGCGCGGCGGCGTCCATCAGGCGCACGCTGGCCTGCGGCGCGTAGTGCGCCGCCAGCGTGCCCGAGGCGCGCGGGTCGGCCGCCAGTTCGTCCTTGCCGCGCACGGGCTGGCCGCAGACGGCCTCGATCTGCTCGCGGCCAATGCCGCCGGGCCGCAGAAGCACGGGCACGCCGCGCGTGGCGTCGACGATGGTCGATTCGATGCCGACGTCGCAGGCACCGCCGTCGAGCACCAGCAGGTCTTCGCCGAACTCCGAAGCCACATGCGCGGCCGTCGTGGGGCTCACGCGGCCGAACTGGTTGGCGCTGGGCGCGGCCACGCCGGCCACGCCCAGTCCGGCGGCAGCGCGGAACACCGCCTGGGCGACGGGGTGAGACGGACAACGCAGGCCGATGGAGTCCTGCCCGCCAGCCGACCTGGCGGCCACGCCGGCGTGCCGCGGCAGGATCAGCGTCAGCGGGCCGGGCCAGAAGCGCCGGATCAAGGCCTCGGCCCAGACCGGCCAGTCCTGCGCGAAGTGGGCCAGCGCCGGTGGCAGCCGGCCCGCGTCGCCGGGCGCGATGTGGACGATCAGCGGATGGTCGGCCGGCCGGCCCTTGGCGGCGTAGATCTTGTCCACGGCCGCATCGTTGCCGGCATCGGCCGCAAGGCCGTAGACGGTTTCGGTGGGCAGGCCCAGCAGTTCGCCAGCGGCCAGCGCCTGCGCGGCGCGGTCGATGGCGCCGGGATCGGCTGCAGCAATGATCATGGTCAGAACGCTGCGATGCCCAGGATGGCGGCCACCTGCAAAGCGGTGGCGCGCACTGCCTCGGGCGTGGCGCCGGTCACGTTCAGGTGGCCCATCTTGCGCGCACGCGCCGCCTTGAGCTTGCCGTACAGGTGCAGGTGCACGCCGGGCAGGGCCAGCACGGCGTCCCAGGGTGGCGCCACCGCGTCCCCGCTGGCCTGGGCACGCTGGCCGTTCGCATCGAACCACAGGTCGCCGAGCAGGTTCAGCATGACGGTGGGGCTGTGCTGGCGCGGCGCGACCAGCGGCAGGCCCGCCAGCGTGCGCACCTGCAGGTCGAACTGCGAGACATCGCAGGCGTCGATGCTGTAGTGGCCGCTGTTGTGCGGACGCGGCGCGATTTCGTTGACGACCAGGCGGCCGTCCTGCAGCACGAAGAACTCCACGCACAGCACGCCCACGTAGTCCAGGCCCTCGGCCACGGCGCGCGCGGCGGCGATGGCCTTCTCGCAGGTGGCGGCCGGCAGCACGCCGGCGTGCACCGTGGTCACGGCCAGGATGCCGTCGCGGTGCAGGTTGTGCTGCACCGGGAAATGCACCATCGCGCCGTCGCGGCCACGCGCCACGATGACCGAGCATTCGTCGGCCAGCGGCAGCATCTGCTCCAGCACGCAGGGCACGCGCTGCAGCCGCTCCCAGGCCGCGGCCAATTCCTCGCGCGTGCGCACGCGAGCCTGGCCCTTGCCGTCGTAGCCCATGCGTGCGGTCTTGAGGATGCCCGGCAGCAGCTGGGCATCGACCTGCTCGAGCGAGGCCTGGTCCTTGATCTCGGCATAGGGCGCGCAGGGTACGCCGATGCGTGTGAAGTGCGCCTTCTCGGCGCTGCGGTCCTGGGCGATGGCCACGGCCTCGGCCGCGGGCGCCACCGGCCGCTGCGTGGCCAGGCGCGCGAGCGCGGGCGCAGGCACGTTCTCGAATTCGGTGGTCACGGCGTCGCAGAGGCGCGCGAGCTCCGCCAGGCCGCCATCGTCCAGGTAATCGGACTGCACATGGTGGTGGCTGACGCGGCCCGCCGGGCTGGAGGCGTCCGGATCGAGCACGGCCGTGAAGTAGCCCATGCTCTGCGCCGCGTGCACGAACATGCGGCCCAACTGGCCGCCGCCCATCACGCCCAGCGTGGCACCGGGCAACAAGGTGGACTGCGTCATACGGGCGGCAGCGTCATGGCCTGGGCGGCCGCGGTCTGCTCGGCGCGGAAGGCATCGAGCTTCGCGCGCAGCGCCGGATCGCCCACGGCCAGCATGGCCACGGCAAACAGTGCCGCGTTGGCCGCACCCGCCACACCGATGGCGAAGGTGGCCACCGGGATGCCCTTGGGCATCTGCACGATGCTGTGCAGCGAATCGACGCCCTGCAGGTGCTTGCTGGCCACCGGCACGCCCAGCACGGGCACCGTGGTCTTGGCCGCCAGCATGCCGGGCAGGTGGGCCGCGCCACCCGCGCCCGCGATGATGGCCGCCAGGCCGCGGCCGGCGGCGGCCTCGGCGTAGGCGAACATCTCGTCCGGCATGCGGTGGGCCGAGACCACCCGTGCTTCGTGTGCGATACCGAATTGCTGGAGAATCCCCACCGCATGCTGCATGGTGTCCCAGTCGCTGCTGGAGCCCATGACAATTCCAATTTGAACTGCGCTCATCGCGCAATTTTACTTTTCACCCCCAGGTTCTCCCGATGATTGACATCACCCTCGACAATTTCCAGGCCGACCTGATCGAAGCCTCCCTGCAGCAGCCGGTGTTGCTGGACATCTGGGCCGAATGGTGCGGCCCCTGCAAGCAGCTGGGCCCGGTGCTGGAAAAGCTCGAGCGCGACTACGACGGCCGCTTCCTGCTGGCCAAGCTCGATGCCGACAAGGTGCCCCAGATCGCGCAGCAGCTGAGCCAGATGTTCGGCGTGCGCAGCATCCCGTTCTGCGTGATGTTCTCGGGCGGCCAGCCGGTAGACGGCTTCGTCGGCGCCGTGCCGGAGGCGCAGATCCGCGAGTTCCTGGACAAGCACGTGCCGGGCGAAGAGGAACTGGCCAGCGCCGACGAGGCCGAGGCCGCGCAGGAGCTGCTGGATGCCGGCGACGCCGATGCCGCCCTCGTCAAGCTGCAGGAGGCGCTGGCCGTGAACCCGGCCAACGACGACGCCCGCTACGACTACGTGAAGCTGCTGATCTCCTCGGGCCACTTCGACGATGCCGGCGCGGCGCTGCAGCCGGCGCTGGTGCAGATCCCGGTGCAGTTGCGCTTCGAGGCGCTGGCGCAATGGCGCGCGGCGCTGGAGGCGGTGGCCGCCGACCCGCGCCGCGACTGGAGCGTGGAGCAGTTCGATGCCAGGATCGCCGAGAACAAGCGCGACTTCGACCTGCGCCTGGCCAAGAGCCGTGTGCTGCTCGCGCGCGGCGAACCCACGGCCGCCATGGACGAACTGCTGGAGATCGTCATGCGCGACAAGAAGTGGAGCGAGGAGCTGCCGCGCAAGACCTACATCGCCATCCTGGAGCTGCTGACGCCGCCCAAGCCCAAGGCGGCGGCAGATGCCACGGGCAAGAGCGCCGGCGGCATCGAGCTGACCGGCAAGGCCGCCATGGCGGAAGACCCGCAGGCGGCGCTGGTCTCCAGCTACCGCCGCAAGCTCAGCATGGCGCTGAACTGAGGGCCGGCGCCGGTCAGGCGTTCGGTGCGTTCAGCCGCTGCCAGGCTTCCTGGTACTTGGCAGCGGTCTTCTCGATGACCTCGCGCGGCAGGCGCGGCGCAGGCGGCGTCTTGTCCCAGGGCTTGCCGTCGATGCGCACGGATTCGAGCCAGTCGCGCACGAACTGCTTGTCGTAGCTGGGCGAGTTGCTGCCTTCCTGCCAGCTTTCGGCAGGCCAGAAGCGCGAGGAATCCGGCGTCAGCACCTCGTCCATCAGGTGCAGCGTGCCGGCCTCGTCCAGGCCGAACTCGAACTTGGTGTCGGCGATGATGATGCCCTTGGTCTGGGCGATGGCGCAGGCGGCCTGGTAGATCGCGATGCTGGTGTCGCGGATCTGCGCGGCCAGCTCGGGGCCCACGATCTCGACCACCTTCTCGAACGTGATGTTCTCGTCGTGCGCGCCGGCCTCGGCCTTGTAGGCCGGCGTGAAGATGGGCGCGGGCAGCCGGCTCGCGTTCTTCAGGCCCGCCGGCAGCGGCACGCCGCAGACGGCCTGGCCTTCCTGGTACTCCTTCCAGCCGCTGCCGGCCAGGTAGCCGCGCACCACGGCCTCCACCGGGATGGGCTTCAAGCGCTTGACCAGCATGGCGCGGCCGCGCACCTGCTCCACCTCGTCAGGCGCCACCACGCTCTCGGGCGACTCGCCGGTCAGGTGGTTGGGGCACAGGTGGCCCAGCTGGTCGAACCAGTACAGCGCCATCTGCGTGAGCAGCGCGCCCTTGCCGGGAATGGGTTCGCCCATGATCACGTCGAAGGCGCTGATCCGGTCGCTGGCCACCATCAGGATGCGGTCGGTGCCGACGGCGTAGTTGTCGCGCACCTTGCCACGCGCGAGCAGCGGCAGCGAGGTCAGCTTAGAGGTGTGCAGGGCAGAGGTCATGGTGCAGGCCGCAAGGAATCGGAAACTCGGAACACGGGTCGCCGGCGATTGTCCACGACGGCGGCCGGCCAGAAAAAAGGCCGCGGATTCCGCGGCCTCGGGGCTGGCGTGGAGAACGCCGGCGATCAGGTGATCGATGCCTTGTAGATCGATTCGATCGCGCCGTCCAGCGCGTCGTTGTACTCGGCGTCGGACTGCTGGGCGGTCAGGCCCTCGGTCAGCGCGCGGCTGAAGCTGGCGATGACGCCCGGGTTCTTGGCCAGCATGGCATTGGAATCGGCACGGCTGTAGCCGCCCGACAGCGCCACGACGCGCACGACCTTGGGGTGCTTGACCAGTTCGCTGTAGAAGCCATCGACCGTCGGGATGGTCAGCTTGAGCATGACCTTGGCGTCGGCGGGCAGCGCGTCCAGGCGCTTGATGAAGCCGGCCTTGAGCAACGCCTCGGCTTCCTTCTTGTCGGTGGCCTTGATGTTGACCTCGGGCTCGATGATGGGCATCAGGCCGCCCTTGAGGATCTGCAGTCCGACCGCGAACTGCTGGTCCAGCACGGCGTCGATGCCCTTGGCATTGGCGCTGTTGATGACCGAGCGCATCTTGGTGCCGAAGATGCCCTTCTTGACCGCGCGCGCCACCAGGGCGTCGAGCTCGGGCATGGGCTTCATCAGTTGCACGCCGTCGGCCTCGTCGGCCAGGCCCTTGTCGACCTTCAGGAACGGCACGACCTGCTTCTTCTCCCACAGGTACTGGGCGGCGTCCATGCCGTCGAACTGGCGGTCCATGGTCATCTCGAACAGGATGGCGCCCAGCACGCGGCGGCCGTCGAAGGCCGGGCTGGTAACGATGCGGTTACGCATCGCGTGCACCAGGTCGAACATCTGCGCGTCGCCGCTGTAGGTGGATTCCTCGACGCCGTAGAGCTTGAGCGCCTTGGGCGTGCTGCCGCCGCTCTGGTCCAGGGCGGCGATGAAACCGTTGCCGGTGGAGACTTTGTTCAGCTGTTCCTGATTCACTGGTGACACCTTCTTGGGATGGGGGCCGGGGGCGGCTGGATGCACAAAACCGCGGAATTGTAGGGGGATGACTGGCGAAATCCGGTGAAACCCGAGTGCCGCGGCTGGTAACCAGCCCGTAACCACGGTCTGCGAAGGACGGCACGCCGCTGCCGTGTCGGACAAAGGCGCGAGCTCGCGCCGGTTCCAGGAATTTTCCCCAACCGGATTTGCTGCACCGCACACCATTGGCAACCACGGCGCCCTGAGCGCTTTTTCTTTGTTCTTCTTTTTTGCCTTTTGGAGGATCTGCCCGATGCCGTCGACCCGACTACCGCTCCGCCACGCCACCCTGGCCGCCCTGCTGGCGGTGCCGCTGCTGGCGTCCGCCCAGGTCACGCTCAAGCCCGACAACAAGTGGCGCTACCTGTTGACGGCCGGCGCCAATGCCGCGACCGGCAACAACGAGTCGGTCAGCCTGAACCTGACCGGCGAGGCCGCCCGCGTGAGCGCGATCGACAAGTGGACATTCCTGGGCCAGGGCGCGTATGCCCACAGCGACGGCGAAACGCAGACCGAGCGCTTCGCGCTGGGCACGCAGTACACGCGCGACCTCACGCCGGTCTGGTTCGGCTTCGGCTCGGCGGATGGCCTGCGCGACAAGCTGGCCAACCTGTCCTCGCGCCTGTCGGTGGCTTCCGGCGTGGGCTACCACGTGGTCAAGAACGACCAGACCACCTTCGACGTCTCGGGCGGCCTGGGCTACAGCCGCGACCGCTTCATCGAGCCCACCGAGATCGACGGCAGCGTGCGCGATGGCTACGGCCGGCTGGAACTGGTGCTGGCCGAGGAGTCCAACCACAAGCTGACCCAGACCACCAGCCTGCGCCAGCGCCTGGCGCTCTACCCCAACCTGCGGGACACGGGCGAATACCGCGCCAGCTTCGACACCAACGTCACGGTGGCCATGACCCAGTCGATGAACCTGACCGCCGGCCTGAGCGTGCGCTACAACAGCGACCCTGGCGCTGGCGTGAAGAAGACGGACGCGATGTTCGTGACCGGCGTGTCGTTCCGCTTCGACTGACGGCTGAAGCCCGTCAGCGCACCACGCAGATCTTGAGCATGTTGGTGCCGCCCGGGGCACCCATGGGCTCGCCGCAGGTGATGGTGTAGACGTCGCCCGTCTGCACGATGCCGCGCTTCTTGAGGTGGGCCTCGGCCTGCTCGAGCGCGGTGTCGCGGTCGGTGTGCGAGTCCATCAGCAGCGGGCGCACGTTGCGGTACAGCGCCAGCTTGCGCTGCGTGGCCAGGCGCGAGGTCAGCGCGTACATGGCGATGTGGGCGCGGTGCCGGCTCATCCAGAGCATGGTGGAGCCCGAATCGGTCAGCGCCACGATGGCCTTGGCGCCCACGTGGTGCGCCGTGAACAGCGCACCCATGGCGATCGACTGGTCGATGCGCGCGTAGTTGCGGCCGCTGAAGTCGGCATCCAGGTTCTTGTCCTCGGCGCCTTCTGCGGCCTCGCAGATGCGGCTCATCTCCTGCACGGTCTCCAGCGGGTAGCGGCCAGACGCCGTCTCGGCCGACAGCATCACCGCATCGGTGCCGTCCAGCACGGCATTGGCCACGTCGCTGACCTCCGCGCGGGTGGGCACGGGGTTGGTGATCATGGACTCCATCATCTGCGTGGCGGTGATGGCCACCTTGTCCATGTCGCGCGCCATGCGGATCATCTTCTTCTGCAGCGCAGGCACGGCCGCGTTGCCGACCTCCACCGCCAGGTCGCCGCGCGCGACCATGATGCCGTCGCTGGCGCGCAGGATCTCCTCGAGCTTGGGGATGGCTTCGGCACGTTCGATCTTGGCGATCATGCCGGGCTTGTGGCCGCTCTCGGCGCCCGCCACGTTGCACAGCTGGCGCGCCATCTCCATGTCGGTGGCGTTCTTGGGAAAGCTCACGGCCACGTAGTCGGCCTGGAAGCTCATGGCGGTCTTGATGTCCTCCATGTCCTTGGCCGTCAGCGCGGGCGCGGTCAGGCCGCCGCCTTCCTTGTTGATGCCCTTGTTGTTGGACAGCTCGCCGCCCAGCTTGACCGTGGTGTGCACCTGGTCGCCCTTGACGGCATCGACGACCAGCACGATCAGGCCGTCGTTGAGCAGCAGCCGGTCGCCGGCCTTCACGTCGCGCGGCAGGTCCTTGTAGTCCAGGCCCACGCCATCGATGTCGCCCGGCTCGGTGCGTGCGGCATCCAGCACGAACTTCTCGCCGGGTACCAGCAGCACCTTGCCGGCGGCGAACTTGCCGACGCGGATCTTGGGGCCCTGCAGGTCGGCCATGATGGCCACCTCGCGGCCGGCCTTGCGCGCCGCCTCGCGCACCATCGCGGCGCGCGCGATGTGGTCCTGCGCCGTGCCGTGGCTGAAGTTCAGGCGCACCACGCTGACCTTGTGGATGATCATCTGCTCCAGCATCTCGGGCGTGCTGGAGGCCGGGCCCAGGGTGGCGACGATCTTGGTGGCGTGGCGGGGAAGTCGGGTCGTGCTCATGCAGAGTCTCCTTGTGCCGGCCATTCTCACATGGCGGTGCGACAGATCGCCCTGGCGTTGACCTGCGTCACAGCACCGCCGCGGGGGCCGGGCTACGGTGCCGGACTTCCGTTCGATTGCACCGCCCATTCCCATGCACCGCTCCTTCGCTCCGGCCCGCCCGGACCTGCCCGCGCCACTGGCACCCGACGCGCCGCTGCCGCACCGCAAGACCATCCGCGCCTGGCTGCTGCCCATCGCCGGACGCAGCACGCGGCGCGCGTTCGCGTTGCTGGCGTTCGACCTGCTGCTGTTCGCCGCGCTGATCGCCGGCGCCGCGCTGCTGCGGCCCTGGTGGCTCAAGCTGGCCTGCGCGCTGGCGGCCGGCTTCGTGATCGGCCGGCTGTTCATCATCGGCCACGACGCCTGCCACCAGAGCCTGACGTCGCACCGGCGGCTGAACCGCTGGCTGGGCCGCATCGCCTTCCTGCCCTCGCTCACGGCCTACAGCCTGTGGGACATGGGCCACAACGTGGTGCACCACGGCTTCACCAACCTCAAGGGCGTGGACTTCGTCTGGGCCCCGTCCACGCAGGCCGAATACCGCGCCATGGCACCGCTGCGCCGGCTGTGCGAGCGCATCTACCGCAGCGGCTGGGGGCCGGGCCTGTACTACATGGTCGAGATCTGGTGGAAGAAGATGATGTTCCCGCGCCGCAGCAGCATGGGCACCAGCCACCGCCCCGTCTTCACGCGCGACTGCCTGCTCGTGACCGGCTTCGCGGCGCTGTGGATCGCCGCGCTGGTGGCCACCGCGCTGGCCACGCGGCAGGCCGTGTGGCTGGTGCTGCTGCTGGGCTTTGGCGTGCCCCTGGTGTTCTGGTTCCACATGATGGGCTTCGTGATCTACGGCCACCACACGCATGTGAAGGTGAAATGGCACGACGACAGGGCGGCCTGGCAGCGCGCCCAGCCCTTCGTCTCGACCACCGTGCACCTGCGCTTTCCGCTGCAGATCGGCGCGCTGGTCCACCACATCATGGAGCACACGGCGCACCACGTGGACATGAGCATCCCGCTGTACAAGCTCAAGGAGGCGCAGGCCCTGCTGGAGCAGCTGCTGCCCGAACGCATCATCGTGCAGCGCTTCTCATGGACGTGGTACTTCGAGACTGCGCGCGCCTGCAAGCTGTACGACTTCCCACGCCAGTGCTGGACCGACTTCCACGGTCGTGCGACCGCTTGACCCCAGGCCCCGCAAGGGGAACGCCCGGGCCATGCGAGGATCACAGGGCCACACACCGAAAGGAGAACGCATGCCCGCACCCGACCACCGCGACCTGCACCCGCCCCGCGCATCGGGCGCGCCCCGCGTGCCGGGACTGCTGGCCTTCGTGCTGGTGCTGGCGCTGGCGGCAGGCGGCGCCTGGTGGTTCTGGGGCAGGCCCGCGGAGCCCGTGCCGCCGGCACCGGCCCCCGCCGTGGCCGCGCCAGCGGCGCCTGCTGCCAGCGCCGCGCCACCGCAGGCTGCGGCGTCCGGGCCGGAGCATCCCATCGAGGTCCCGCCCGCCCCGGGCCAGCCGCTGCCGGCACTGGCCGAAGCCGATGGCCCGGTCGCGGACGCACTGGTCGAACTGCTGGGCCGCGGCCCCGTGCAGGCGCTGCTGCTGACGGACGGCTTCGTGCGCCGCGTGGTCGCCACCGTGGACAACCTGCCCCGCGCGAGCGCGCCGGCGCGCCTGTGGCCGGTGCAGCCCGCGCCGCAGCGTTTCCTGGTGCAGGGCCAGGGCGAGGCCACCGTCATCGCCCCCACCAACGCGGGCCGCTACGGCGCGTTGCTGTCGTTCGCCGAAGCCATTCCGCTGGAGCGCGCGGTGCAACTCTACGGCCGGCTGTACCCGCTGTTCCAGCAGGCCTACGAGGACTTGGGCTATCCGGGCCGCTACTTCAACGACCGCCTGGTGGCGACGCTGGACCACCTGCTGCAGGCACCCGAACCACAGGGCCCGCTGGCGGTGCGGCTGCTGGAGGTGCGCGGCGAGCTGGCCGACCCGCGGCCCTGGGTGCGCTATGAGTTCACCGACCCGCAGCTGCAGTCGTTGTCGGCCGGCCAGAAGATGCTGGTGCGCATGGGCGCGGCCAACGAGAAGCGCGCCAAGACCCTGCTGGCCAAGCTGCGCCGCCTGGTGGCCGCAGGCGCGGCCACCGCCCCCGTGGCCGCCCCGGCCACGCGCTGATCAGCCCGCGGCGCGCTGGGCCAGGATCTCGAACGCGGGCAGCGTCTTGCCTTCCAGCACCTCGAGGAAGGCACCGCCGCCCGTGGAGATGTAGCCCACGTCCTTCTCGATGCCGTACTTGGCGATCGCCGCCAGCGTGTCGCCGCCGCCGGCGATGCTGAAGGCGCTGCTCTCGGCCACGGCGCGCGCGATGGCCTCGGTGCCCTTGGCGAAGGCATCGAACTCGAACACGCCGACCGGCCCGTTCCACACGATGGTGCCGGCCGCCTTGAGCTGGGCCGCCAGGCGTGCCGCGGTCTTGGGGCCGATGTCCAGGATCAGGTCGTCCGCCTCCACGTCGGCCGCGGCCTTGACGGTGGCCGGCGCATCGGCCGCGAAGGCCTTGGCCACCACCACGTCCTCGGGGATCGGCACCTCGGCGCCACGCGCCTTCATGGCCTCGATCACCGCCTTGGCCTCGCCCACGAGGTCGGCTTCGGCCAGGCTCTTGCCGATCGGCAGGCCGGCGGCCAGCAGGAAGGTGTTGGCGATGCCGCCGCCCACGATCAGGCCGTCCACGTTCTCCGAGAGCGACTTGAGGATGGTGAGCTTGGTGCTGACCTTGGAGCCGGCCACGATGGCGATCAGCGGGCGCTTCGGCTGGGCCAGGGCCTTGGTGATGGCGTCGATCTCGGCGGCCAGCAGCGGGCCGGCGCTGGCCACCTTGGCGAACTGGGCGATGCCGTAGGTCGTGGCCTCGGCCCGGTGGGCGGTGCCGAAGGCGTCGTTCACGTAGATGTCGCACAGCGCGGCGAGCTTCTTCGCCAGCGTCTCGTCGTTCTTCTTCTCGCCCTTGTTGATGCGGCAGTTCTCCAGCAGCACGACCTGGCCGGGCTGCACCTGCACGCCGTCGACCCAGTCGGCGACCAGCGGCACCTCGCGGCCCAGCAGTTCCGACAGGCGCCTGGCGACCGGGGCCAGCGAGTCCTCGGGCTTGAACGCGCCTTCGGTGGGGCGGCCCAGGTGCGATGTGACCATCACGGCCGCGCCAGCGTCCAGCGCCATGCGGATGCAGGGCACGGAGGCACGCACGCGCGTGTCCTCGGTGATGTTGCCGGCATCGTCCTGCGGCACGTTGAGGTCGGCGCGGATGAAGACGCGCTGGCCGGCGGCCTTGCCTTGGGCGCACAGGTCGGAGAAGCGGATGACGTTCATGGTGTGGTGGTGGGGGATGGTGGACGACAGCCGGTCATTGTAGAAAGCACGTCCCGGGCTCCTTCGGCCTGGCGGCCTGCGGCGCTCACCAGCCCAGCCCCAGGTGCAGCGGCAAATACACGGCCATGCCGACCAGCATGGTGCCCAGCACCCCGCCGCGCCAGAAGTACCAGGCCGCGCCGACCGCGGCCGCATACAGGCGCGCGTCCTGCCAGGTGGCGACGAAGTGGCCGTTGCTCATGAGGATCTCGGGCGCGATGACGGCCGCCAGGGCCGCCACCGGCGCGTAGTGCAGCGCGCGGTGGGCCCAGTCGGGCAGGCCCCAGGGGCGGTCCAGGATGAAGAAGAAGCAGCGCGTGAGCATCGTCACGCCGGCCAGGCCGACGATGACGGCCAGGGTCCACATGTCGGTGGTGCCGGTCATTTCGCGTCTTCCTCGTCGGGATTGAGGCCCAGCTGCTTTTCCAGCCAGAAGCAGGCCAGCACTGCCATGCCGATGCCGGCGACGATGTTGAGCCGCAAGGGCAAGGCGTAGGCCGCCACGGCGGTGGCCGAGGCGATCAGCGCGGCGAGGATGCGCAGCCGCGTCGTCGCCATCGAGCAGACGATGGCCACCAAACTCAACACGCCTGCAAAACCCAGGCCCCAGTGCGTCGGGATAAAGTTGGCCAGCGCGATGCCGACGAGGCTCATGCCCATCCAGGCCATCCAGGTCACGCAGTAGCCGCCGGTCAGGAAGGCCTCCTGCGCCTCGCGCTCGGCCGGCGTCTGCCCGGGCGTGGCAAAACGGCGCGTGAACATCGCATAGCTCATGTCGGCCGTCAGGTAGCCGTGCAGCAGCCGGCGCCAGCGCGGCATGTACAGCAGGTAGGGCCGCAGGTGCAGGCTGAACACCACGAAGCGCAGGTTCACGCAGAACCCCGTGGCCAGGATGACCCAGAACGGCGCGCCGGCGACCAGCAAGGGCAGCGCCGCCAGCTGCGAGCTGCCGGCGTAGACCAGCAAGGTCATGGCCACGGCCTCGACCACCGACAGTCCGGACTTGAGCATGGCCACGCCTGTCATGAGGCCCCAGGCGCCGATGCCCATGGCCACCGGCAGCATCTCGCGCCACGCCTCGCCGAACGCCGGCCTGCGCCGTACCGCCGCGGACCAGAACATCAGCCCAGCACCTGGCCGCTCTGGATGGCAAAGCCCGCCAGCACGGCCGCGGCCGGCAGGCGCTTGCCGCCGGCACGCTGCAGTTCGGTCAGCAGGAGCACGCCGTCGCCCGTGGCCACGGCCAGGCCCGCAGCATCGGCCCTGAGCACGGTGCCGGGCGGCAGGCCGGTGGCATCGGGTAGCACATCCTGCAGCACGTGGCCGGCCCAGCACTTGAGCGTTTCGGCGCCCAGCTGCGTGGTCGCACCCGGGAACGGGTCGAAGGCGCGCAGCCGGCGCGCGATGGCGGCGGCGGGCAGCGCCCAGTCGATCGGCGCCTCGGCCTTCTCGATCTTGTGGGCGTAGGTGATGCCCTCGGCCGGCTGGGGCCGGGGCTGCAGGCGGCCCGCCTGGGCCAGGCGCAGCACGTCCACGATGAGCCGGCCGCCCTGCGCGGCCAGGCGGTCGTGCAGCTGCGCGGTGCTGTCCTCGCCGATGGCGAGGGACTCCTCCACCAGCATGTCGCCGGTGTCCAGGCCGGCGTCCATCTGCATGATGGTCACGCCGGTGCGCTCGTCGCCGGCCTCGATGGCACGGTGGATGGGTGCGGCACCGCGCCAGCGCGGCAGCAGGCTGGCATGGATGTTGAGACAACCCAGGCGCGGCAGGTCGAGCACCCATTGCGGCAGGATCAGGCCATAGGCGGCGACGACCATGGCGTCCGGCCGCGCCGCCAGCAGGGCCTCGCGCGCAGCGGCGGCATCGTCGGGGTACTTGCCGTCCAGGCGCAGGCTGCGCGGCTGGGCCACCGGCCAGTCGTGCTTCTGCGCGAACTGCTTGACGGGCGAGGCCTGCAGCTTCATGCCGCGGCCGGCGGGCCGGTCGGGCTGGGTCAGGACGAGGGGAATCTCGAAAGCGTGGGCGTGCAGGGCCGCCAGGGCCACCCGGGCGAACTCGGGTGTGCCCGCAAAAACGATGCGCATGGATCAGTTGATGGTGTGCCGCATGTTGCGCCAGTCCACGCCCTCATGGGCACGGCGCACGACACCGGCAGGGTCGAGGTAGACCCAGTAGTAAAGGTCGATCATGCCCTCGCGCCAGCGGTAGGTCAGGATGGGGCCGTTCCAGCTGCTCACGCGCTCGTTGTCCGGTGCGGGACCGAATTCGCGCTCGACATCGGCCCGTGTCCAGGAGCCATCGGTGGCGATGCGCGCGAAGTCGCTGCGCGTCATCACCTGGCGCACCTGGCGCACCTTGCCGCCCGCGTCCAGGTCGACCATGAAGACCTGCTGGCCCGACGGCTGCTGTGAATACTGCAGGCGCTGGCCGTCCGGCAGGGCCAGGCTGCGCGTCGGCTGGCCCCAGGCGGCTAGCACCTCCTCGCGTGCCATGCCGCTCTGCACGCTGGCACAGGCGGCCAGAAGCAGGGGCAGCGCGGTGGCCAGCAGGCGCAGCATGGGGATCAGGCGGCGTCGCGCGCCAAGTCGCGCTGGGCCTTGAGCATCTTGGTCTTGATGCGGTTGCGCTTGAGCGGCGACAGGTATTGCACGAAGACCTTGCCGAGCAGGTGGTCCATCTCGTGCTGGATGCAGACGGCCAGCAGGCCTTCGGCCTCGATGCTGCGCGACTGGCCGGTGCCGTCCAGCGCCTGCACGCGGATGCGGCTGGCGCGTTCGACGCCGTCGTAGATGCCGGGCACGGACAGGCAGCCTTCTTCGCCGAGCTCGCGCTCGGTGCTGGACCAGGTGATTTCGGGATTGACCAGCACCAGCGGCGTGTCGCGCTCTTCGGACACGTCGATCACGATCACACGCTCGTGCACGTCGACCTGCGTGGCAGCCAGGCCGATGCCCTTGGCGTCGTACATGGTCTCCAGCATGTCGGCCACCAGCGCCTGGATGCGCGCGTCCACGGCGGCCACGGGCTGGGCCACCTTGTTCAGCCTGGCGTCGGGGTATTGGAGGATGGGGAGCAGGGCCATGGGAACGCAAAGATCGGAGTTGTCGCTATTTTCGCCACTTTTGGCCGGACGCCTGGACGGCCGGGGCAATAATCGTTGTCCGATCAGGGGCTCACGCGCACAATTGCCTGCGATCTTTCGCGCGATTTCCGAACGGCGCGGCCACCATCACGCTTCGCTCAAAGGATGTTTCTGGTGCAACGCATGACCAACCACAGCCTGGGGATCGCCGCGCTGGCCGCCGCGGCCGCCCTGCTGGCCGCCCCCGCGCAGGCCCAAAACTACCCCGTCACGCCCACGCAGCGCGACACCGCCGCCCAGGTGGCCCAGCGCGGCGTGGCGCTGGCCGAACTGGCGCCCAGCGCACCCGACAGCTACACGGTCAAGAGCGGCGACACCTTGTGGGGCATCTCCGGCATGTTTCTGGCCCGCCCCTGGCGCTGGCCCGAACTGTGGGGCATGAACCTGCAGGACATCCGCAACCCCCACCTGATCTACCCCGGCCAGCAACTCTTCCTGCACCGCGAGGGGGGCCGCGCCATGCTCAGCGCCCGCGCGCCCGGCGCCGATGGCTTGGCGACGGTACGGGTGTCGCCGCGCGTGCGTTCGACCTCTCTGACCGACAACGCCCTGCCCACGCTGTCGCCCAGCGCGATCGAGCCCTTCCTGACCGAATCGCTGGTCGTCGAAGAAAACACGTTGCAGAACGCCCCACGGATCGTGGCCACGCGCGAGCAGCGGGTGATGCTGTCCAAGGGCGACCGCGCCTATGCCCGCGGCTCGGCGGAGTTCCCGCTGGCGCCGGTCCCTGGCACCCAGCCCGCCGCCTTCCGCGTGGTGCGCAACGCCGTCGCGCTGAAGGACCCGGTGTCGGGCGAGGTGCTGGGCTTCGAGGCCTACTACCTGGGCAAGGCCGTGCTGCTGCAGGGCGAGGGAACGCGCGAGATCACCGACAAGGACGGCAAGACCACGCTGGAGGTGGTGCCGGCGTCGATGGACGTGGTGGTGGCCAAGGAAGACATCCGCGTGGGCGACCGGCTGCTGCCCGAGCCCCCGCCCGAGCTGGTGCGTTATGTGCCGCACGCGCCGGGCCGGCCCATCGACGGCCGCGTGGTGTCGATCTACGGCAGCGGCATCACCAACACGAATGCCGCACAGAGCCAGGTGGTGGCCATCAACAAGGGCACGCGCGACGGCGTGGAGCGCGGCCATGTGCTCACGCTGCTCAGCGATGGCGGGCGCATGCCGGACAGCACCGATCCGGCCAAGGCCGTGCTCAGGCTGCCCGACGAGAACAACGGCACGCTGATGGTGTTCCGCACCTTCGAGCGCGTGTCGTACGGCCTGATCCTGGACATCCAGAGCGGCGTCAAGGTCGGCGACCGGCTGGTCACGCCACGCTGAGGTCCCTCATCCCGGGGCGGCGCCCATGGAACACAGCGAACTTGGCGACTGGCTCCGGCTGCTGGGCACGCCGGAGATCGGCAATGACAGCGCACGCCGGCTGCTGACCGCCTTCGGCACGCCGCAAGCGGTGTTCGCGCAGGACGCCGCCGCGCTGGCCCTGGTGGTGAACGCGCGCCAGCTGCGGCACCTGTCCGAACCACCGCCCGGCCATGCGGCCTTGCTGGAGAAGACCTGGCAGTGGCTGCAGGGCAAGCCCGAACAGCGCCGCGTGCTGGTGCCGGGGCAGGATGACTATCCCGCCGCGCTGCTGCACATGGCCGATCCGCCGCTGCTGCTGTACGCGGTGGGCGACTTTGCACGCTGGCCGGCCTTCGCCGCCGCAGCCGACGGGGGGCGCAGCCTGGCCGTCGTGGGCAGCCGCAACCCGACGCCGCAGGGCCTGGCCCATGCGCGGCAGTTCGCGCGCGGGGCAGCCGCGGCCGGCTGGACCATCGTTTCCGGCCTGGCGCTGGGTGTGGACGGTGCGGCCCACGAAGGCGCCCTGGAGGGCATGGCCGGCGACCACCGCCAGCCGGCCACCGTGGCCGTGGTCGGCACCGGGCTGGACAGCGTCTACCCCAAGGTCCACCTCGCGCTGGCCCACGCCATCGCGGCGCGCGGCATGCTGCTGTCCGAATACCCACTGGGCACCCCGCCGCTGGCGGCCAACTTCCCGCGCCGCAACCGCCTGATCGCCGGGCTGAGCCGCGGCACGCTGGTGGTGGAGGCCGCGCTGCGTTCGGGCTCGCTGATCACCGCGCGGCTGGCGGCGGAGCAAGGCAAGGAGGTGTTCGCGGTGCCAGGCTCCATCTATGCGCCGCAGGCGCGCGGCTGCCACCAGCTCATCCAGCAGGGCGCCAAGCTCGTCACCCAGATCGAGGACGTGCTGGAGGAGTTCGGGCCTTGCGGCGCTGCCGCAGCGGCACCGGCGCGCGCGCCCGCCGAAGCGCCGCCCGACGACGACGTGCTGGCCCACATCGGCTTCGACCCCATGGGCCTGGATGCGCTGGCGGCCCGCACCGGCCTGCCGACCGCGGTGCTGCAGGCGCGGCTGCTCGACCTGGAACTGGACGGCCACATCGTGCGCCTGCCCGGTGCGCTGTTCCAGCGTTTCGCCGCCGCCTGAAGCGCAAGACGCCTGCGCTATATTGGGCCCATGTTTGAAGTGCTCGCTTACGTCTACGAAAACTACTGGCGCGGCGACGCCTGCCCCGAACCGCAGCAGCTGGGCCGCAAGCTCAGCGCCGTGGGCTTCGAGGCCGAGGAGATCACGCAGGCGCTGGACTGGCTCAGCGGCCTGCGCGGCGGCGGCGTGCACGAGGCGCTGCCGCCCAGCATGGCCATGCGCGTCTACACGGCGGCAGAACGCGAGCACCTGGGCGCCGAATGCCTGGGCTTCGTGCACCTGCTCGAAGGCGCGGGCGTGCTGCCGGCCGCACAGCGCGAACTGGTGGTCGACCGCGCCATGGCGGCGCCCGGCGCGCCGGTGGCGCTGTCGGAGTTCAAGATGATCGTGCTGATGGTCTACTGGAGCAGTGGCACCGAGCCCGATGCGCTGGTGCTGGACGAACTCTCGCAGGACACCTCGGCGCGCGTGGCGCACTGAGGCCGCAACTCAGACCGCCAGCAGGCGCCCCGGGTTGGCGTCCAGCTTCTCCAGCGCCTGGCGCGTGGCGCGTAGCGTGAGCGCTTCTTCTTCCTGCGGAATCAGCAGGCCGGCCTGCAGGTAGGCCGCCAGGCGCTTGGCCTGGATCAGCGTGCTGCGCCCGTCCATGGCGGCGAACAGGAACAGCTGCTTGCGCTCGCTGCGCCAGGCCAGCTGCACCTGGCTGATCTTCTGGTTGTGGTCCAGCGTGAACCAGTGGCCCAGTTGCAGTTCGTGCGCCCAGGCGACCATGGCCTCGCTGGGCTTGGCGCCGGCGTCGGGAATCACGTCGATGGAGGAAGCATCGATGCCCAGCATGAGCTCGATGCTGTCGGCGTCCAGCGGCAGGTCGCCCATGCTCTCGTCGCTGACGAAGTCTTCCAGGTTGGCCAGGCGCTGGGCCATCATGTCGATGCGCGCCTGCGGAATGGCCTCAGTCTTGGACATGAAGGCATCGGCCAGCGTGTCGCTGATGCGCTTGATGTGGACCTCCTGCGCCGGCGAGGTCAGGCCCAGCAGCGTCATGCCCTGGCGCAGGCGCTGCAGCAGCGCCGGCAGGCTCTGGATCACGCGTGCGCGGTCGGCCCGGTTGGGCTTGGCACTGGCGGCCCAGACCAGGTCGGCCGCGGAACGCTTGAACGCCACGGTTTCCTCGTCCTGCGGCCCCTTGCGCACGGCTGCCATGGCCAGCACCTCGGCCCAAACCTTGAACAGGAATTCGCGCACCTCGTCGCGCACGGGCATGTCCTTGAGCATGTTGCGCAGCTCGATCGTGTACTGGATCGCCAGCGTCTCCTTCTGCTCGACCTGCTGCGCCACGCTGACCACCTTGGAGGCCGCGCCTTTCTCGGTGAGGTACTTGGACAGGAACTTCTGGAACTCGTCGTAGACCAGCTGGAACACGCGCCGGCCGGTTTCCGGATACTGCTCGATGACCTGCACCACGCGCCGGATCTCGGCCTCCAGCGCGCTGCCGCCGATGGCGTGGGCGTCGAAGCCCAAGGCGCACGAGCCCATGCGGTCGATGAGCTGGCGCGCGGGATGGTTCAGCGTGCCGAAGAACTCGGGCTCGGCCAGCGCCACGCGCAGCACCGGCAGCTGCAGCCGCGCGAACCAGACGCGCACGGCGGCCGGGATGCGCTCCTCGGCCAGGATGCTCTGGAACATCAGCGCAACGATCTCGATGGTGGCCTTTTCGCCATCCGTCGAAGCCTTCTTCTTGAGCTCGTTGGAGCGTTCGCGCAGCACGCCGGCCACACGGACCACGCTGGCCTGGGTGTAGGCCACGCCGCCGCCCGACTCGGTGTCGCCGATCAGCATGTCCGGATCGACCATGCTCTGGCTGCGTTGCAGCGCAACGGCCAGTGTCGGCGTCAGCTCCTGCTTGGCGGTGGACTCGAAGATGCCGGCGGTCTGCTCGCTCAGCACGCGGCGCAGCTGGCCCAGCACGCCCTGGGCACGGCGGCGCGCGCGTGCCAGCGGCGACATCGCCGCCACCATCTGGCCATCGGCGAGATGGCGGTTGCGCTGCCCGTCGTCCTGCGCCAGCGGCTGCGCCGTGTTGGGGCCGCGGCGCCCCGGGTCGGGCAGCATGCTGTCGAGCGCGTCCTGGCCGGTCGGCGCGTCGCGGTGGGCCTGGGCCTGCCCCATGGCGGCGGGCGACACCTGCGTCAGCCGCACGCGGTACTTGGTCTCGCCGTCGGTCTGCACGCCCGCGGAGACCAGCAGGGCTTCGCAGGAATTGCAGGCATCCAGCAGGTGGGCCGCGAGTTCGCGCTGCACGGCCTCGACCGCCAGCAGCAGGCTGGCACGCGGCAGGCGGGTTGCCAGCCACTGTTCGACCAGCAGCAGCATCAGGGTCTCGGGCCGCAGCACGTCGTCCGGCGGCAGCTCGTCGCTCTTGTCGAGTTGCTGCACCCGCACGCAAAGCTCGGCCAGCGGACCGCCGACCCGCTCGCGCAGCGCCAGTGCCATGCGCGAGGCCAGGATCTTGTTCTCGACGACGTCGTCACCGACCAGCGTCAGTTCCAGCACCGGCGGGACGGGCTTGGACGGCACGGCCGCCGGATCGGCGCGGGCGGCGCGCTGCCAGGCCGCGGCCACCGCCTCTTCCCAGGCGCGGCCATGGCTCTGGAACAGCGTCCAGGCGTCGCGCCGCTCCTGCATCTCGCGCACCGAACTGACCTGCTCCAACGCCTGCGTCAGGCGCTCCTTCACTGCTGCACCGACCTCGCCCAAGCGGCGCGTGAGCTCGGCCACGAAATGCTGGCGCGTGCGCCGGGCCAGCGGATGGTCGGGAGTGGCGGTGGTGGACATGGACGTTCGGTCGCTGTCCTTTTAGACGACGGCGCCCGCGTTGGGGTCGTTCGGATCTTCGTCCTTCTTGGTGACTTTCACCAGATCCTCGCGCTTGACGCCCAGCCACATGGCGATCGCCGCCGCGACGAAGCACGACGAATAGATGCCGAAGCAGATGCCGATGGTCAGGGCCAGCGCGAAGTAGTGCAGCGTGGGGCCGCCGAAGAAGAACATGGACAGCACCACCAGCTGGGTCGAGCCGTGGGTGATGATGGTCCGGCTGATGGTGCTGGTGATGGCCGAGTCGATCACCTCGGGCGTGGTCAGCTTGCGGTAGCGCCGGAAGTTCTCGCGCACGCGGTCGAAGATCACGACCGACTCGTTGACCGAATAGCCCAGCACGGCCAGCACGGCCGCCAGCACCGCCAGCGAGAACTCCCACTGGAAGAACGCGAAGAAGCCCAGGATGATGACCACGTCGTGCAGGTTGGCGAACACGGTGGACACGGCGAACTTCCACTCGAAGCGGAACGCCAGGTAGACCATGATGCCGACCACGACCATGGCCAGCGCCTTCAGGCCGTTGGTGGTCAGCTCCTCGCCGACCTGCGGGCCGACGAACTCCACCCCGCGCAGCGTGACGCCGGGATCGACGGCCTTGAGTGCGTCCACGACCTGTGCGGACTGCTGCGTGGCGTTCATGTCCTTGCGCGCCGGCAGGCGGATCTGCACGTCGCGCGAGGAGCCGTAGGCCTGCACCAGCACCTCGGAGTAGCCGAGCGTGCCGATGGTCTCGCGCACCTTGCCGATGTCGGCCGACTGCTCGTAGGCCACCTCCATCACGGTGCCGCCCGTGAACTCCACCGACAGGTGCAGCCCGCGGTGGAACAGGAAGAACACCGCCAGCGCGAAGGTCAGGAACGAAATGGCGTTCAGCACCAGCGCGTGGCGCATGAACGGGATGGTCTTGCGGATGCGGAAGAATTCCATGTCTTGCTCCAGCGCTTACTTGGCGGGGACCGCCAGCGGGTCCGACTCCGGACGCCAGACCGTCCCGATGGACACGCTCTTGAGCTTCTTCTGCCGGCCATACCAGAGGTTGACCAGTGCACGCGAGAAGAACACGGCAGAGAACATCGAGGTGACGATGCCCAGGCAGTGCACCACGGCGAAGCCGCGGATCGGGCCGGAGCCGAAGGCCAGCAGCGCGACACCGGCGATCAGCGTGGTCACGTTGGAATCGAGGATGGTGCCCCAGGCACGGTCATAGCCGGCATGGATGGCGGCCTGCGGCGAGGCGCCCGCACGCAGCTCCTCGCGCACGCGCTCGTTGATCAGCACGTTCGAATCGATCGCCACGCCGATGGCCAGCGCCATGGCGGCGATGCCGGGCAGCGTCAGCGTGGCCTGCAGCATCGACAGCACGGCGACCAGCAGCAGCAGGTTGAAGGCCAGCGCGATCGACGAGAACACGCCGAACAGCGCGTAGTAGGCGCACATGAACACCATGATGGCCAGGAAGCCGTACAGCACGCTGTTGAAGCCCTTGCTGATGTTGTCGGCGCCCAGGCTCGGGCCGATGGTGCGCTCCTGGATGATCTCCATCGGCGCGGCCAGCGAGCCGGCGCGCAGCAGCAGCGCCGTGTCGTTGGCCTCGGTGGTGGTCATGCTGCCGGAGATCTGCACGCGGCCGCCGGCGATCTCGGTGCGGATCACGGGCGCCGTGACGACCTCGCCACGGCCCTTCTCGAACAGGATGATGGCCATGCGCTTGTTGATGTTCTCGCGCGTGACGTCCTTGAAGATGCGGGCACCCTTGGCGTCCAGCGTCAGGTTGACGGTGGGCTGCTGGGTCTGGCTGTCGAAGCCGGGCTGGGCGTCGGTCAGGTTCTCGCCGGTCAGCACGACCTGGCGCTTGACGATGACGTTCTGGCCGGCGCGGTCCGGATAGCGCTCGGAGCCGAACGGCACGGCGCCGGTGCCGGTCTCGGCGCTGCGCGCCTCGGTGCTCTCGTCCACCAGGCGCACTTCCAGCGTGGCCGTGCGGCCCAGGATGTCCTTGGCCTTGGCCGTGTCCTGCACGCCGGGCAGCTGGACCACGATGCGCTCCAGGCCCTGCTGCTGGATCACGGGTTCGGCCACGCCGAGCTCGTTGATCCGGTTGTGCAGCGTGGTGATGTTCTGCTTGAGGGCGGCGTCCTGCAGGCGGCGGGCGGCCTCGGGCTTGATGCTGGCGACCAGCTTCCAGCTATTGCCCTCCTGGCTGTCGGTGGACGACAGGTCGGGGAACTGGTCCTGGATCACGTTCCGGGTCGCGGCCAGCGCCTGGGCGTCGCGGAAGGTCACTTCCACGTTCTGGCCGCTGCGGTTGACCGAGGCGCCGCGGATGTTCTTGTCGCGCAAGGCGGTGCGCAGGTCGCCGGCGAAGGCTTCTGCGCGCTTGTCGATGGCCCCCTTCATGTCGACCTGCAGCAGGAAGTCCACGCCACCGCGCAGGTCCAGTCCCAGGTACATGGGGTGGGCGTTCAGCGCGGCCAGCCAGGCGGGCGAGCGCGGCACCAGGTTCAGCGCGACCACGTAGGACGGGTCGGCCGCGTCGGGCACCAGCGCACGCTGCAGCGCATCGCGCGCCTTGAGCTGCTCGTCGGGCGTCGCGAAGCGCGCCCGCACGGAGCCGCCGTCCAGCGACACCAGGTCGGGCGTGGCGCCCGCCTCTTTCAGGATCTGCTCGACACGCTCACGCGTGGCGGCATCGACCTTGGTGCTGGCCTTGCCGGCCGAGACCTGCACGGCCGGCGCCTCGCCATAGAAATTGGGCAGGGCGTAGATCAGCCCCAGCAGCAGCACGACCACGATGGTCACGTACTTCCATACCGGATAACGGTTCATGATCGTTCGCGCGCCGCAAGGCGCCTTCTAGACAGACAGGACTTACTTGAGGGTGCCCTTGGGCAGCACCTGCACCACGGCGTGGCGCTGCAGCTGCACCTCCACCCCGTTGGCGATCTCCACGCTCAGCGAACCCTCGCCCAGCTTGGTGACCTTGCCGATGAGGCCGCCGGCGGTGGCGATCTCGTCGCCCTTGGCCAGGGCATCGATCATGGCGCGGTGTTCCTTCTGCTTCTTCATCTGCGGACGGATCATGATGAAGTACAGCACCACGAACATCAGCAGCAGCGGCAGCATGCTGCCCAGGGACGACATGAGGTCGCCGCCACCGGAAGCTGCAGCAGGCGCGGTTTGGGCAAAAGCGGAAGAAATCAGCACGAAGCGTCTCCAGACGAGGATGCAGAGATGGAAAAGCGCGCAATGCGCACGAGGCGACGCGCAGGGCAACGCGCAGCCAATGCGCAAGGCGGGCGAAAAACGGGGGATTCTATGCCGCGGCCCAGGCCGGGTGCGACAGGCCCCAGCCGGCGTAAGGCCGGCGGGGCGCAGGGGCGTCAGGCCGCGCGCGCCTGGCTGGCCGGGTCGCGGAAGGCGGCCTGCAACTGGGCCCACTTCTGGCGCGCCGCCGCCAGGTTGCGCTCCTTCACATGGCCGTAGCCCTTGATCTGCTCGGGGATGCGCGCAATGTCCAATGCGGTGGCGTGGTTGCCGGCGTTCAGGCCGGCCAGCACCTCGTCGATGCTGGCGCGGTACTCTTTGACCAGCGCGCGCTCGGTCCGGCGTTCCTCGGTGCGGCCGAACAGGTCGAGCGCCGTGCCGCGCAGGCCCTTGAGCCTGGCCAGGATCTTGAAGCCGGTCAGCATGGACGGGCCGAACTTGCGCTTCTGCAGCTCGCCCTGGGCGTTCTTCCTGGCCGTCATGGGCGGCGCCAGGTGGTAATTGACCGTGTAGTCGCCCTCGAACATGCCGTGCACGCGCGCCAGGAAGGCCGGGTCGGTGTGCAGCCGCGCCACCTCGTACTCGTCCTTGTAGGCCATGAGCTTGAACAGGTAGCGCGCCACGGCCTCGCTGAGCGGCAGGTGTTTGGGCGCGCCCATGGCCTGCTCGCGCGCACGCACCTTCTCGACGAAGGCCTGGTACTCGGCAGCGTAGGCCGCGTTCTGGTAACCGGTCAGGAATTCGACACGGCGCGCGACCATCTGGTCCAGCGTCTCGCGCTTCTTGAAATCGATGACCTGCACCGTGCCGCCCGCGCCCGCGACCAGCTGCTCCACGGCGGCCGGCTCGGCGGCGGCGCGCCGGCCCCAGGCGAAGGCCGTCTTGTTCTGCTCCACGGCCACGGCATTGAGTTCGATCGCGCGCATCAGCGAATCGAAGGCCAGCGGGATCCAGCCCTTCTGCCAGGCGTAGCCCAGCATCATGGGATTCACGTAGATGGTGTCGCCCATCAGCTTGGTGGCCGCGGCATCGGCATCGAAGCGGCCCAGGCCGTCTTCGCCGACGATCTGCGCGAGCTCGGCCGCGCAGGCCTCGGCCGGGTTCTGCCAGGCGATGTTCTTCACGAAGGCCGCCGTCGGCGCGCCGTGCAGGTTGAGCGCCACATGCGTGCGGCCGCCGCGCATGCGCATCGTGGACTCCTTGTTGGCCGCCACCAGCGGATCGCAGCCCAGCACCAGGTCGGCCGCGGCCATGGACACGCGGGTGGTGCGGATGTCGTCCTGGTGCGTGCCGATCAGCACGTGGCTCCAGGTGGCGCCGCCCTTTTGCGCCAGGCCTGCCGCGTCCTGCGTGACGATGCCCTTGCCTTCGATGTGCGCGGCCACGCCCAGCAGCTGGCCGATGGTGATGACGCCCGTGCCGCCCACACCGGCCACCACGATGCCCCAGGTGCCGTTCAGCACCGGCAACTGCGGCTCGGGCAGCGCGCCGAGCGCGAATGGCGATGGCGCCTGCGCCTTGGACTTGCCCCTGAGCTTGCCGCCTTCGATGGTCACGAAGCTCGGGCAGAAGCCCTTCAGGCAGCTCATGTCCTTGTTGCAGGTGCTCTGGTTGATGGTGCGCTTGCGGCCGAACTCGGTCTCCAGCGGCTCCACCGACAGGCAGTTGGACTGCACGCTGCAGTCGCCGCAGCCCTCGCAGACCAGCTCGTTGATGACCACGCGCTTGGCCGGGTCGACCGCCGTGCCGCGCTTGCGGCGGCGACGCTTCTCGGTGGCGCAGGTCTGGTCGTAGATGATGGCCGTGGTGCCGGCGATCCCGCGGAACTGGCGCTGGATCTCGTCCAGCTGGTCGCGGTGGTGCACGGTGACGTGGTCACCCGGGATTGCCACGCCCTGGTACTTCTCGGGCTCGTCGGTCACGACCACGACCTTCCTGGCGCCCTCGGCGTGCAGGCTCTCGGCGATCTGCAGCACCGAGTGGCCCTCGGGCCGTTCGCCGACCTGCTGACCGCCCGTCATGGCGACCGCGTCGTTGTAGAGGATCTTGTAGGTGATGTTGACGCCGGCCGCGATGCTCTGGCGGATCGCCAGCAGCCCGCTGTGGAAGTAGGTGCCGTCGCCCAGGTTGGCGAAGATGTGCTGGTCGGTCGTGAAGGGCTGCTGGCCGACCCACGGCACGCCCTCGCCGCCCATCTGCGTGAAGCCGATGGTGCTGCGGTCCATCCAGGTCGCCATGAAGTGGCAGCCGATGCCGCCCATCGCGCGCGAGCCCTCTGGCACCTTGGTCGACGTGTTGTGCGGGCAGCCCGAGCAGAACCAGGGCAGCCGGTCGGCGCCCTGCACACCGCCGACTTCCAGCACCTGCATGGAGCGCTCCTTGGCCTCCAGGATGGCCAGCTGCGCGTCCACGCGCGCCACCATGTCGGCACCGCCTGCGGCCAGCACGCCGGTCTTCTTGAGGCGTTGCGCCAGCGCCTTGGCGATCAGCGCGGGAGACAGGTCGGCATTGGCCCGCAGCAAGGTGTTGGCCGTGGGGTTGGCCATGGACCATTCGCCGCCCGAGAAGTCGCCCGCCACCTCGTTGAACTTGCCCAGCACGTTGGGCCGCACGTCCGATCGCCAGTTGTAGAGCTCCTCCTTGAGCTGGTACTCGATGACCTGGCGCTTTTCCTCGACCACCAGGATCTCCTGCATGCCCGTGGCGAAGTCGCGCGTGAGCTGCGCCTCCAGCGGCCAGACCACGCCGACCTTGTGCAGCCGGATGCCGAGCTGGCGGCAGGTGGCATCGTCCAGGCCCAGGTCGAGCAAGGCCTGGCGCGTGTCGTTGTAGGCCTTGCCGCTGGCGATCAGGCCGTAGCGGTCGTTCGGCCCCTCCACCACGTTGTGGTTCAACCGGTTGGCGCGGATGTACGCCAGCGCGGCATACCACTTGTAGTGGAACAGCCGGGCCTCCTGCTCGAGCGCATGGTCGGGCCAGCGGATGTGCAGGCCACCCACGGGCATCTCGAAGTCGGTGGGAATGCGGACCTGCACGCGCTCGGGGTCGATCATCGCGGTCGCGCTGGACTCGACGATCTCCTGGATCGTCTTCATGCCCGCCCACACGCCCGAGAAGCGGCTCATTGCGAACGCGTGGATGCCCAGGTCCAGGATCTCCTGCACGTTGGTCGGGAAGAACACCGGCAGGCCGCAGGCCTTGAAGATGTGGTCGCTCTGGTGGGCGGCGGTCGAGCTCTTGGACACGTGGTCGTCGCCCGCCACCGCGATCACGCCGCCCCAAGGGGTGGTGCCGGCCATGTTGGCGTGCTTGAACACGTCCGAGCACCGGTCCACACCCGGGCCCTTTCCGTACCAGATGCCGAACACGCCGTCGAACTTGTTGGTGCCCGGCGGCGAGAAGCCCAGTTGCTGCGTGCCCCACAGCGCCGTGGCCGCCAGCTCTTCGTTCACCCCTGGCTGGAACACGATGTTCTGCGCCTTGAGGAACTTGCTGGCTTTCCACAGTGCCTGGTCGTAGCCCCCGAGCGGCGAGCCGCGGTAGCCGCTGATGAAGCCGGCGGTGTTCTTGCCTGCCTGCGCATCGCGCAGGCGCTGCAGCATGGGCAGCTTGACCAGGGCCTGCACACCGCTCATGAAGGCACGGCCGTGGTCCAGGCTGTACTTGTCGTCGAGCGTGACGGTCTCGAGCGCCTTGCGGATGTGCTCGGGCAGTGGTGCGTTCATCGTGGACGGTCTCCGGAAAGTGGGCTGGCGCGGCGTGGGCGCTGGCGATGGTTCTGCAGGCCAGTGTATTGAGAAGGCGCAGATATGTCCTTTCTTTTGATTCCCTGATTTCGGCCTTGCGAGAAAGCTTCTTGCTGTAAATTGGCATTCATGGAAACACTCGACAGGTTCGATTGGACGATCCTGCAAGAACTGCAGGCCAACGGCCGGCTCAGCAATGCCGAGCTGGCGCAGCGCGTGGGCCTGTCGGCTGCGCCGTGCTGGCGCCGCGTGAAGGCGCTGGAGGAGGCCGGGTTCATCAAGGGCTACCACGCCGAAATCGACCGGCGCCGCATCGGCCTGGGCGTGCTGGCCTTCGTGCGGCTGGACGCAGACCGCAACAACGGCAACGTCACGCGCGAGCTGGAAGACGCGATCCGCAAGCTGCCCGAGGTCGTGTCGTGCCACTACATCAGCGGCGCCGGCACCTTCGAGCTGCAGGTGGTCTCGCGCGACCTGGACAGCTTTGCGCAGTTCGCGCGCGAGGTGCTCATCAACCTGCCCAACGTGAAGGACCTGCACACCAGCTTTTCGCTGGGCGAGGTCAAGGAAAGCAGCGCGCTGCCGCTCGGCCACCTGCAACCGCGCTGACGCCCGAAGCCGGCAAAAGCCAGGCTTTTCCCCGCTTGCCGACCGATTGGGCCGGCACGGCATTCCTAGAATCGGCCGCCATGGAACCGCCGCTGCTGCAACAAGAAAGCCCCTGGAACACCGACCTGCTGCTGCCCCGGATCACCCAGGACGCCGGGCTCACGCAGATGCAGATCGCCGCCGGCGGCCTGTCGCTGCTGCTCAGCCGGCTGAGCCCCGAATTCGCGCGCAGCAAGTTCCTGCCGACGCGCCGCGTGGTGCAGCGTC
Organism: Pseudorhodoferax sp. Leaf274; assembly: GCF_001422445.1. Classification (GTDB taxonomy): domain Bacteria; phylum Pseudomonadota; class Gammaproteobacteria; order Burkholderiales; family Burkholderiaceae_C; genus Pseudorhodoferax. The sequence goes on along the minus strand of NZ_LMNA01000001.1, from coordinate 863,188 downwards.
TCACGCGGGCGCTGGAGTACCGCAATCCCGCCAAGGCCCATCTCGTGGCGGACGAGGTGGCCCAGGCCCTGCGCGAATGCGAGCGCGCACTCGACCCCGGCACGGCCATGGCGTTGAAGTCGCTGCTGGCGCAAACGCAGCGCCGCGATGCCGAGGCGGCCCAGCACGAACGTGCCGACGACTACAGCCTCAGCGACTTCATGGCCGAACAGGCGCTGCAGTTCACCACCGGACCGGAGACCCTGCCGCATTCGCTGACAGCAAACTGACGCAGGGTAAATCCCGATGATGGCAAGCGACAAATTGTCCTAAAGTCCTTTGTGTTGCTCGACGGCCTGCGCCGACCGGGCGCGAGAGGTCCGAGGAGACATTCAAACCATTCCAAGACATCGCTCAGACATCCGCACGAGATGTTCCAGATTCAAGACGCCGCTTTTGCGGCGTTTTTTTTGGCCGTCTGGAATCTAGCGCGCGACGGCGGATGCGCGCGTCTGCGCCAGCTGCACCGGACCCGGCGCTGGCGCCGACTCTGGCGCAGCCTCGGCCATGGACCCGCCCACGGACGGCGGCGCCGGCAGGTCGGGCACCTCGGCGATCGGCCGCGGCTTGCCCACCGGCGGCCCGCCCTTGCCGGCGCGCACATGGGCCAGGTCGGCCTCGCTGGGGTACAGCCCAGCCACCCAGAAATCGAAGACCCGGCGCGCGATCGGCGCAGCCGCCTCGGCACCCCAGCCTGCGTTCTCGACGATCAGCGCCAGCGCGATGGTGGGCTTGTCGGCCGGCGCGAAGGCCATGTACAGCGCGTGGTCGCGCTGGTACTCGGCCAGCGCCGCGGCGTTGTACTTGCTCTTCTGGCCGATGGTCACGGCCTGCGCCGTGCCGGTCTTGCCGCCCGACAGGTAGGCGGCACCCGAGAACACGCGCGTGGCCGTTCCCTCCTGCGTCACGCCGACCAGCGCGCGCCGGATGATCGCCACGTTCTCGGGCTTGTAGTTGAGGTTCACGCCAGGCTCGCGCACCACCGGGCGCCGCTCGCCGGTCACGCTGTCCTCCACGGCCAGCGCCAGGTGCGGCTGGTGCTTGACACCGTTGTTGGCCAGGATGGACGTGGCCTGCGCCAGCTGCAGCATGGTGAAGGTGTTGTAGCCCTGGCCGATGCCCAGCGAGATGGTCTCGCCCGCATACCACTTCTGGTGCTCGGGCCGGCGGTAGGCCTTGCGCTTCCAGGCCTGGCTGGGCAGCACGCCGCGCACCTCACCGTTGAGGTCCAGCCCTGTGGTCTGGCCGAAGGTCAGCGGCGCCATGAAGTCGTGGATGGCGTCCACGCCCATGTCGTTGGCCAGCGCGTAGTAATACACGTTGCTGGACTTCACGATGCTGCGGTGCATGTCCACCGCCCCCAGGCCGCCGTCGCCATGGCTGCGGTAGGTGTGGCCGCCAAAGGTCCAGGAGCCGGCGTCGTTGGTGATGTCGCCCGGCCGGCGCTTGCCGGTCTCCAGCGCCGCCAGGCCCATGAAGGGCTTGTAGGTCGATCCCGGCGGGTAGGTGCCGCGCAGCGCGCGGTTGAGCAACGGCCGGGCCATGGATTCGCTCAGCGCGGTCCAGCTTTCCTGGTCGATGCCTTCGACGAACAGGTTGGGGTCGTAGGTCGGCTTGCTGACGAAGGCCAGCACCTCGCCGGTCTTGGGATCCAGCGCCACCAGCGCGCCGCGGCGCTCGCCATACAGCTCCTCGACGAGCTTTTGCAGCCGCGCATCGATCGACAGCACCACGGTATTGCCCGGCGTGGCCTTGCTGCTGGCCAGGCGCCGCACGGCGCGGCCGCCGGCCGAGGTCTCGATCTGCTCGACTCCGGTCTTGCCGTGCAGCTCGGCCTCGTAGCTCTGCTCGATGCCGAGCTTGCCGATGTATTCCGTGCCCTTGTAGTTGCCCTCGTCGTCGGTCTCTTCCAGGCGCGTCTTCTCGGCCGCGTTGATGCGGCCGATGTAGCCCACCACATGGGCGCCGAGCTCGCCCTGCGGGTAGTAGCGGAACAGCCGCGCCTTGATGTCCATCCCCGGGAAGCGGTAGCGCTGGGCCGCGAAGCGCGCCACCTCTTCGTCCGACAGCCGCGTGCGGATCGGCAGCGACTCGAAGTTGCGCGACTCGTCGAGCAGCTTGCGAAAGCGCCGGCGGTCGCGCGGCGTGATCTCGATGACTTCGGACAGCGCGTCGATCGCCGGGTCCAGCGGGCCGACCTTGGACGGGGTGATCTCCAGCGTGTAGGCCGAGTAGTTGCTGGCCAGCACCACGCCATTGCGGTCCAGGATGTGGCCGCGCGTGGGCGCCACCGGCACGATGGCCGTGCGGTTGCGCTCGGCCTGGGCACGCAGGTCGTCGTGGCGCCCCACCTGCAGCACCACCAGCCGCGCGAACAGCCCGCCGAAGGCCAGCAGCACCAGCAGGCCGATCACGACCAGCCGGCGGCGGAAGCCGGCGATCTCGCGTTCGACGTCCTTGAACTCGGTCATGCTGGTGGCGCGTCGAGGACAGGCCTCAAAGCGGACGATTGTCGTCCGGATCGGGCGCGCGCCGCTGCGGCAGCAGCAAGGCCACGCTGACCACGGGCCACAGCGCCGCCTCGATCAGCGGGGTCAGCAGCATCCACCAGCCCGGGAAGATGCCGCCGCCCAGCAGGCGCAGCACCCATTCGATGGCATGCGCGACCACGAACAGCGGCAGCACCTGCATCGCCTGCGACGGCACGCTGAACCACAGCAGCCGCCGGTGGATGGCGATCGCCAGATAGCTCAGCACCGTGTAGGCCAGCGCATGCTGGCCCAGCCAGGAAGCCTGGTGCACGTCCATGCACAGGCCGAACACGAAGGCCGTGCCCACGCCCACGCGCAGCGGCTGGTGCACGGTCCAGAACACCAGCACCACGGCCACGAGGTCGGGCACCCAGGCTGCGCGGCCCCACAGGCCCATGTTCTGGACCATGTTGAGCAACAGCGCGACGACCAGGCTGCTCCAGATGAAGACCGGGCTGGCCGGCAGCAGCAGTTGCTGGCCGGGGCGCATGATCATTTGGCGGCCCCCTTGGATGCAGGCGCTTTCGCAGCGGGCGCCGACGCCTTGGCCGCTGGCGCGTCGGCCATGGCCGCCTCGGCCGCCGGGCGCAGCGGCTCGAGCACCATCACATGGCGCACGCCGGTCAGCTGCGCCAGCGGCCGGCAGTAGATGCGCGCGAAGGTGGAATCGGCCTGGCGCTCCACCGCCTCCACCACGGCCACGCGCAGGCCGCCGGGATAGACGCCGTCGACGCCGCTGGTGGTCAGCAGGTCGCCGGCCTGCACATCGGAGTTGCCGGCCATGAAGCGCAGCTCCAGCACGCCGCCCAGGTAGCCCGGGTTGCCATAGGCCACGCTGCGCGCGCCGGTACGCGCGTTGAGCACGGGGATGGCCTGGTCGCGGTCGATCAGCAGCGTGACCTCGCTGACCAGCGGCAGCACGCGCGTGACCTGGCCCAGCACGCCACCGGCGTCGAGCACGGGCGCGCCGGCCACCACGCCATGCGTGAGGCCGCGGTCGATGACGACCTTGCGCACATAGGGGTCGGCCGCGTCGTAGAGCACCTCGGCCGCCTGGCCCGGCGTGGTGAGCCGCTCGCGCAGGCCCAGCAGGCTGCGCAGCTGCGCGTTCTCCAGCTGCAGCAGGTCGGACTGGCCGGCGCGCTGCGACTGCTCTGCCATGCGCCGCTCGGCGGCATCGGCACGGGCCTGCACCTCGGTCAGGCTGTCCATGTAGCCGCGCCCGCCCTGCACCAGGCGCACCGGCCCCAGCGCGGCCCATTGCACGGGATACAGCACGGTGGCGACGGCCGCGCGCAACGGCCGCATCAGCGCGAAGCGCGCATCGGCCACCATCAGGAACAGGGCCACCGCGCTGAACACCATGAGCTTGGTGAGCGCGGACGGGCCCTGCTTGAAGAACGGTGGCGGGGTTCTGTCCAGCGTACCGAGTGGCATCGCCTACCCCTGGGACCTACTCGCTGGTGAAGATGGAACCGAGGCGGTCCATGCGCTCCAGCGCGATGCCGCAACCGCGCACCACGCAGGTCAGCGGGTCCTCGGCCACCAGCACGGGCAGGCCGGTTTCCTCGGCCAGCAGGCGGTCCAGGTCGCGCAGCAAAGCGCCACCGCCGGTCAGCATCATGCCGCGCTCGGCGATGTCGGCGCCGAGTTCGGGCGGCGTCATCTCGAGCGCGTTCTTGACGGAGGCGACGATGTTGTTGAGCGGATCGGTCAGCGCTTCCAGGATCTCGTTGGACGAGATCGTGAAGCTGCGCGGCACGCCTTCGGACAGGTTGCGGCCCTTGACTTCCATCTCCTTGACCTCGGAGCCCGGGAAGGCCGAGCCGATGTTCTTCTTGATGGCCTCGGCCGTGGGCTCGCCGATCAGCATGCCGTAGTTGCGGCGGATGTAGTTGATGATGGCGTCGTCGAAACGGTCGCCGCCCACGCGCACGCTGCCCTTGTAGACCATGCCGCCCAGCGAGATCACGCCGACCTCGGTGGTGCCGCCGCCGATGTCCACCACCATCGAGCCCGAAGCCTCGGCCACCGGCAGGCCGGCGCCGATGGCAGCGGCCATGGGTTCCTCGATCAGGTAGACCTGCGAGGCGCCTGCGCCGAGCGCGGATTCGCGGATGGCGCGGCGCTCGACCTGGGTCGAACCACAGGGCACGCAGATGATGATGCGCGGGCTGGGCCGCAGCACGCCGCGCGGGTGCACCATCTTGATGAACTGCTTGAGCATCTGCTCGGTGACGGTGAAGTCGGCGATCACGCCGTCCTTCATCGGGCGGATCGCCTCGATGTTGCCGGGCACCTTGCCCAGCATGGCCTTGGCTTCCTTGCCGACGGCCTGGATCGTCTTCTTGCCCTGGGGACCGCCCTCGTGGCGGATGGCAACGACCGAAGGCTCGTCCAGGACGATGCCCTTGTCGCGCACGTAGATCAGGGTGTTGGCCGTGCCAAGGTCGATCGCCAGGTCGGTCGAGAAATACCGACGGAAAGCACCAAACATTTGAAAAATTCCTCTCGGGGGCACGGCATGCGCATCGGCTTGCGGTCGCCCCGGCTTCGGTCGAATCGGGTGGATATGGGCGCGTCAGGCAGCGTCAAACCGGCCCTCGCGCAAAGGCGGGATAATACCCGATCCCCCCGTGAAAACCCGCTGCAAAGCCTTGCGGCACGCCGTTTCCGCGACCTTTCTGCTTGCAATTTTTCCATGGCACTGACCTCTGACGACATCTCGCGCATCGCCAACCTGGCGCGGCTGGAACTGCACGATGCCGAGCGTGCGCGCATGCTCGGCCAGATCAATGGCTTCTTCGACATCGTCGAACGCATGCGGGCGGTGGACACCACCGGCGTGGTGCCGCTGGCGCACCCGGCGGACGTGGTGTCCGACGTGACGCTGCGCCTGCGCGAGGACGCCGTCAGCGAACCCGATGCGCGCGAGGCCAACCAGCGCAGCGCGCCGGCCGTGGAGAACGGCCTGTTCCTCGTGCCCAAGGTGATCGAGTAAGTACGCCATGGCTTTTGATCTGACCCAGGCCTCCGTGGCCGCCATCGCGGCCCGCATCCAGTCCCGCGAACTCTCCGCCGTTGAGGCAGCCCAGCATTTCCTGGCCCGCATCGAACAGCACCGCGGCCTCAACGCCTTCGTCGCCACCGACCCCGAGGCCACGCTGGCCCAGGCGCGCGCGGCCGACGCGGCGATTGCCGCCGGAACGGCCAGCCCGCTGGCCGGCGTGCCCATCGCGCACAAGGACATCTTCGTCACGCGCGACTTCCCGACCACGGCCGGCTCGAAGATGCTCGCGGGCTACCGCTCCCCGTTCGACGCCACCACCGTGGCGCGCCTGGCCGCGGCCGGCGCCGTCACGCTGGGCAAGCTCAACTGCGACGAGTTCGCCATGGGCTCGTCCAACGAGAACTCGGCCTACGGCGCCGTGCAGAACCCCTGGGACGCCACGCGCATCCCGGGCGGCTCCTCGGGCGGCAGCGCCGCGGCCGTGGCCGCGCGGCTGGCGCCGGCCGTGACGGGCACCGACACCGGCGGCTCGATCCGCCAGCCCGCCGCCTTCTGCGGTGTCACGGGCATCAAGCCGACCTATGGCCGCGCCTCGCGCTACGGCATGGTGGCCTTCGCCTCCAGCCTGGACCAGGCCGGCCCGATGGCACGCAGCGCCGAAGACTGCGCGCTGCTGCTCTCGGCCATCTGCGGCCCCGACCTGGACCGCGACTCGACCTCGCTGGACCGCCCGGCCGAGGACTACAGCCGCAACCTGAACGACAGCCTGGATGGCCTGCGCATCGGCGTGCCCAAGGAGTTCTTCGGCGACGGCCTCGCAGCCGACGTGCGCGCCGCGCTGGATGCCGCGCTCCAGCAGTACGAGAAGCTCGGCGCCCGCCTGGTCGAGATCTCGCTGCCGCGCACCGAGCTGGCCATCCCGGTCTACTACATCATCGCGCCGGCCGAGGCCAGCTCCAACCTGAGCCGCTTCGACGGCGTCAAGTTCGGCCACCGCGCCGCCCAGTACGGCGACCTGCTGGACATGTACAAGAAGACGCGCGCCGAGGGCTTCGGCGACGAGGTCAAGCGCCGCATCATGGTCGGCACCTATGTGCTGAGCCACGGCTACTACGACGCCTACTACCTCAAGGCGCAGCAGATCCGCCGCATGATCGCCGACGACTTCCAGCAGGCCTTCCAGGCTTGCGACCTGATCGCCGGCCCGGTGGCACCCACCGTGGCCTGGAAGCTCGGCGACAAGGCCGACGACCCGGTCGCCAACTACCTGGCCGACATCTACACCCTGCCCGGCTCGCTGGCCGGCCTGCCCGGCATGAGCCTGCCGGCAGGCTTCGGCGAGGGCAACATGCCCGTGGGCCTGCAGCTGATCGGCAACTACTTCGCCGAGGCGAAGCTGCTCAACGCGGCACACCGCTTGCAGCAGGCCACCGACTTCCACCTCCGCACGCCGGAGGGCTTCTGACCATGAGCGAAACCAACGCATTCGAGGCCGCGCAGGCCGGCCGCCCGACGGGCCCGCTGGTGCAGGGCTATGAAGTCATCATCGGCTTCGAGACCCATGCCCAGCTGTCCACCGCCAGCAAGATCTTCAGCCGCGCGTCCACGGCCTTCGGCGCCGAGCCCAACACCCAGGCCTGCGCCGTGGACCTGGCGCTGCCCGGCACGCTGCCCGTCATGAACAAGGGCGCGGTCGAACGCGCCATCCGGCTCGGCCTGGCGCTGGGCTCGACGATCGCCCCGCGCAGCATCTTCGCGCGCAAGAACTACTTCTACCCCGACCTGCCCAAGGGCTACCAGATCAGCCAGTACGAGATCCCGGTCGTGCAGGGCGGCACGGTCGGCTTCTACCTGGGCGACGAGCACAAGACCGTGCGCCTGGTGCGCGCGCACCTGGAAGAAGACGCCGGCAAGTCGCTGCACGAGGACTTTATCGGTCAATCGGGCATCGACCTGAACCGCGCCGGCACGCCGCTGCTGGAGATCGTGACCGAGCCCGACATCCGCTCCTCCGCCGAGGCCGTGGCCTATGCCAAGGAGTTGCACAAGATCGTCACCTGGATCGGCATCTGCGACGGCAACATGCAGGAAGGCAGCTTCCGCTGCGACGCCAACGTCTCCGTGCGCAAGCCCGGCGCCAAGCTGGGCACGCGGCGCGAGATCAAGAACCTGAACAGCTTCAAGTTCATGCAGCAGGCCATCGACTTCGAGATCCGCTGGCAGATCGAAGAGATCGAGGACGGCCGGGCCATCCAGCAGGCCACCGTGCTGTTCGACCCCGACACGGGCGAGACGCGCGCCATGCGCACCAAGGAAGACGCGGCCGACTACCGCTACTTCCCCGACCCGGACCTGCCGCCGCTGGTGATCGCGCCCGAATGGGTGGAGCAGGTGCGCAGCGAGATGCCCGAGCTGCCGCGCGCCATGGCGCAGCGCTTCGTCGCCGACTACGGCCTGCCGGCCTACGACGCCGCGCAGCTGACCGCGAGCAAGGCCACATCCGCTTACTTCGAGCAGGCCGCCCGGGCCAGCGGCCAGGCCAAGCTGGCCAGCAACTGGGTCATGGGCGAAATCTCGCGCCGGCTCAACGCGGGCGAGCTGGCGATCGACCAGGCGCCGGTCTCGGCCGCCCAGCTGGCCGCGCTGCTGGGCCGCATCGCCGACAGCACCATCTCCAACAACGCCGCCCGCCAGGTGTTCGACGCGCTGTGGACCGGTGACGGCCAGGACGTGGACGCCATCATCGAGGCCAAGGGCCTCAAGCAGATGAACGACGACGGCGCGCTCGACAAGATCCTCGACGAAGTCATCGCCGCGAACCCCGACAACGTGGCGCAGTTCAAGGCCGGCAAGGACAAGGCCTTCAACGCGCTGGTCGGCCAGGCCATGAAGGCGAGCAAGGGCAAGGCCAACCCGGCCCAGGTCAACGCGCTGCTGCGCAAGAAGCTGGAGGGCTGAAGGCCCGGGCCGCGCTCAGCGCGGCCGGCCGGGCAGCGTCTGCTCGGCCCACAGCTGGCGCAGGCGGGCCAGCTCGTCGTCGTAGCGGTCGTTCACGCGCTTGCGCTCGGCCTCCTGCTCGGCGATCACGCGCTGCTGCGCGGCCACGCTGGCCCGGTGCTCGTCGAGCAGGCTGCGCAGCTTGGGCGGCAGCTTCTCGGGCTGCACGTTCGGGTAGAACTCCAGCTCGCGGTCCAGCAGCTGGCGCTGCTGGGCCAGCGCCTGCATGCGCTGCTGGGCCAGCGCCAGCACCCCGTCGACGGAAGCCAGCGCCTCGGCGCGCGCCCGGTCGTGCGCCGCCTGGTCGCGGTAGCGCGACAGCATGGCGCGGCTGCGGCGCGTCTCCTCGTTGGCGCGGGCCTGCTCCTCGGCCGCCTTGCGCTCGCGCGCCTCGATCTGCGCGCGCTCGCTGGCCGTCAACGACGGGCCGACCTCGCGCCGCACGCTGCCGCTGGGATTGAGTTCCTTCTGCGCGCGGTCGATGCATTCCTTGATCGGCCGGTCGGAAGTGATGCGCCGGCCCTGCCCGTCCACGCAGGTGTAGATGCCCTGCGCCTGCGCCAGGCCGGCCAGGGCACCCCACAGGGCGCAGACGTGCACCAGCCTCACTGGCCGGCGCCTTCCTGCACGCCGTAGCGCTGCCGGTAGGCCAGCACGCGGCCATGGTGCTCGGCCAGCGCGGCCTGGCTGCCATCGGCCAGGTACTGCAGCAGGTCTTCCAGGCGGGCGATGGCGCAGACCTGCAGGCCCAGCTGGCGCCGCACGTACTGCACGGCGCTGTGCGGCACGTCGCGGCCGTCCTCGGTCGCCATCTCCTGGCGGTCCAGCGCGATCACCACGGCATGCGGCGTGGCACCGGCGGCACGGATCATGGCGATGGACTCGCGCACCGCGGTGCCGGCCGACATCACGTCGTCCACCACCAGCACGCGGCCCTTGAGCGGCGCGCCGACCAGCGTGCCGCCCTCGCCGTGGTCCTTGGCTTCCTTGCGGTTGTAGGCGAACGGCAGGTTGCGGCCGCGCCGCGCGAACTCCACCGCCAGCGCCGCCGCCAGCGGGATGCCCTTGTAGGCGGGGCCGAACACCATGTCGAACTCGGTGCCGCTGGCCTCCAGGGCCGACGCATAAAATTGCGCGAGCCGGGCCAGCTTGGCGCCATCGTCGAACAGGCCCGCGTTGAAGAAGTACGGGCTCATGCGGCCCGCCTTGGTCTTGAACTCCCCGAAGCGCAGCACCCCGGCCTCGACCGCGAAGCGCACGAAGTCCTGGGCCAGTCGATCGTTCTGGCCGGCGCCCTTCGCGCCGGCGCTTTGTTCCACCATGGGAGCTTCCTTGTTCAAGTTGACCAGCCTGAATCTCAACGGCATCCGTTCCGCCACGACCAAGGGCGTTGAAGCCTGGATCTCGGCAACGGGCCCGGATTGTATTTGTGTGCAGGAGGTCAAGGCCCAGCTGCCCGACGTGCAAGGCCGGTTCGAGCAACTGGCCGGGCTGCAAGGCTACTTCCACTTCGCGCAGAAGAAGGGCTACTCCGGCGTGGGGATCTACAGCCGGCATGTGCCGAGCGACGTACGGATCGGTTTCGGTGCGCCCGAGTTCGACGACGAAGGCCGCTACATCGAGCTGCGCTTCGACACGCCCAGCCGCAAGCTGTCGGTGATCAGCTGCTACTTCCCCAGCGGCTCCTCGGGCGAGGAACGCCAGGCCGCCAAGTTCCGCTTCCTGGACCTGTTCGACCCCTACCTCGTGGCGCTCAAGCGCGAGCGCGAGTTCGTCCTGTGCGGCGACATCAACATCGCCCACCAGCAGATCGACCTCAAGAACTGGCGCAGCAACCAGAAGAACAGCGGCTTCCTTCCCGAGGAACGCGCCTGGATGACCAAGCTGCTGTCGGAGACCGGCCTGGTCGACGTGTACCGCCGCCTGCACCCCGAGACCACCAGCGAGTGCTACACGTGGTGGAGCAACCGCGGCCAGGCCTGGGCCAACAACGTCGGGTGGCGGCTGGACTACCACCTGGCCACGCCGGCACTGGCCGCGCACGCGCGCGGCGCCGCGGTCTTCAAGGACCAGCGCTTTTCCGACCACGCGCCGCTGACCATCGACTACGACTTCACGCTGTGAGCAGGCGAGACCCGGGACGGCCAACGCCATCCATCCATCGCTGAGCGCAGACGCTTCAGGCGACCACGAGCGCGGGCACCCGCAGGCTGAAGTGCAGCGCCACCTCGACCGCCACCAGCGCCGCGAGGATGGCGAACATCGAACATGCCGGCCAGCGGTCGGCGGCCCAGCCGCCGAGCACGTTGGCCAGCTTCAACCCGCTGAACATCGGCGCGATGGCCGCGGAGCGCCGCTGCGCCGCTGCGCCGCCACCAGCGCAGCGGCAACGGCAGGGCAGCGCGTGGCGTGCTGCTCATGGCCTGGCCCCGCCTGCCGGCGCCCCCAGCGGGGCATCCAGGTCGATCGCTTCGGCCATGCGCCGGTAGCCGGCATCGCCCGGATGCAGGTGGTCGCCCGAGTCGAGCGCCGGAGCGAGCCGCGCGGGGTGTGCGGGGTCGCGCAGCACGGCGTCGAAGTCGGCCACCGCATCGAAGGCGCCCGCGTTGCGGATCCAGGCGTTCAGCGCCTGGCGCAGCGCCTCCTTCCGCGGGCTGTAGTGGCCCTGCAGCGGCGTGCCCTCGAGCGCGCGCTCGAAGGGCGGCACGGTGCCGGCGACCACGCGCACGCCACGCACGTGCGCTTGCGCGACGAGCTGCCGCAAGGCCCGCGTCAGTTCGTCCAGCGTGGCCGGCGGCTCCGCCGGCGCAAACGGGCCGCCCGGGAAGCCGATGTCGTTGGTGCCGAGCAGCACGACGACCGCGCGCACGCCAGGGTGGCCCAGCACGTCGCGCTCGAAGCGCGCGAGCGCGCTCTCGCCCCAGCCGCCACGCAGCAGGCGGTTGCCGGCGATGCCGGCGTTGAGCACGGCGATGCCGCGCGGGGCGAGCCGGCGCGCGAGGTGGTCCGGCCAGCGCTGGTCCAGCCCGGGGCTGGAGCCGTTGCCGTCGGTGATGGAGTCGCCGATCGCGACCACCGTCGCCGGCGGGCGCGCGCTGTCCACCCAGAGCCCGGACACGAAGGCGCGGGTGGTCACGGCCTGCAGCACGGTGGCCTCGCGGCGCCCCACGGCGTTGCCCTGGAGGATCAGCGTCTGCTCCTGCGCGTCCCAGTGGAAGCCCGCGGTCGTCGTGGCTTCGGGCAGATGCAGGTCGACCTCCAGCCGCTCGCCAGCGCCGATGGGCAGAGCGAGCGGGTCGCTGACGGCCTGCGCTCCGGGCGCCACCACGACGCCGTCCTGCCCCTGGAAGCGCACCGCCCGTGCAAGCGGGGCATCCGCCTTGCGCAGCGCCATGGCGCCCAACACCAGCGGCGTGCTGCCGTATGCGTTGCTGACGACGATCCGCAGCCGCCTGCCGCCCAGGCTGCTGCGCAGCGGCTGCCGCAAGGTCACGTCGCGCAGCGTGGTCGGCATCCCGAGCGGCAGCACCCAGCCGTCGTCCCACACGGGCTGGGCGGCGGAGAACCAGGTCGGCTGCCAGTGCTCCGGCGCGGGCGGTGGTGCGGCGTTCGTCGTCATCGACAACGCCGCCAGCAGGATGGCAAGACAGGTCCGGGTTCGATGTTGCATGCCTGGCACTGTGGTCCATTCCGTTTGCACGCAGAAGATGGCAAAGTGGAAGCCTCTCCATTCGAAACTGGAATGCCATGGACCGACTGCGCGCGATGCAGGTGTTCGTGCGCGCGGCCGAGCTGGGCAGCCTGTCGGCGGCGGCGCGTTCGCTCGCCACCACCCAGCCCACCGTGAGCAAGCTGATCGCGGCGCTGGAGGCGTCGCTCGGCGTGCGCCTGCTGGAGCGCGGCCCCGCGCGCATGGTGCTCACCGACGAGGGCCTGCGCTTCGCCGAGAGTGCGCGGCGCCTGCTGGAGGACTACGAGGAGGCGGTCACCGACCTCGACCAGCGCACCCGCGAGCCGCGCGGGCTGGTGCGCATCGCCGCGCCGGTGGCGCTGGGCGAGCTCAAGCTCCATCCGCTCATGCTGCGCGCGCTGCAGCAGTACCCCGAGCTGCAGATCGACCTGATGCTGGAGGACCGCTTCGTCGACCCCGTCGAGGAACGCTTCGACCTGACCGTGCGCATCGGCGGCGTGCTGCCGCCCGACCTGGTCGCGCGCCAGTTGGCGACCTGGCCGCGCTACATCGTCGCCTCGCCCGCCTACGTGCAACGCCACGGCCGGCCGCAGGCGCTGGAGGACCTGGCCCGCCACGCGTTCCTGCGCTACCCGGGATGGACGGACGACGTGGTGACCCTGCGCAGCGCCGAAGGCCCGGTAGAGCTGCCGATCACCACGCGCTACCGCATCAACCATGCGGCGGCGTTGCTGGACGCGGTGCGCGCCGGCGCGGGCATAGCATTCCAGCCCTGCTGGATGGTCAAGGACCTGATCGCGCGCGGGGAACTCGTGCGCCTGCTGCCGCAGTGGAGCGGGCCGGCGCAGGACGCCTACCTCGTGTACCCGCGGCGGCGCCGGCAGCCGATGCGGGTGCAGGTGCTGCAGGAGCTGCTGGCCCGCGAGATCCAGGCGCTGTAGCGGCCGCGCGGCGGCGCACTCCAGCCGTTGACTTCGCCGTTGCGGGCCGACGGCCGGGCCGGGGACCGGCCGCGCCCTTTGGCACCGGAGAGACAATCCCCGGCGGGCACGCTAAAGTCGGCGCGTCTCCACGCCCCACCGACCGTGACCCACGTGATGACCGTGCCCGCCGCGTTCCCCGACAACGAAGAGCAGCGATTGCAGCGGCTGCACGCGCTGCTGGTGCTCGACAGCGAGCCCGAGCCGCTGTTCGACACGCTGGCACGCACCGCCGCCGAGTTCTGCGGCACATCGGCCGGGCTGGTCTCCCTGGTCGATGCCGAACGGCAATGGTTCAAGGCCAACTACGGCCTTGGCGATGCGCGCGAGACGCCGCGCGATGTCGCCTTCTGCGCCCACGCCATCCTGGACGACGCGGTCATGCAGGTGCCCGACGCGCGCAACGACCCGCGCTTCGCGGACAACCCCCTGGTCACCGGCGACCTCAACATTCGCTTCTACGCCGGCGCCCCGCTGGCGCTGCCCGATGGCGACCGCGTGGGCACGCTGTGCGTGCTCGACGTCCACGCCAAGCAGCTCACGCCCGAGCAGTCGCGCATGCTCGAGCAACTCAGCCGCATCGCGGTGCAGGCACTGGTGATGCGGCGCGAGCTGCTGGACCGCGCGCTCGCGGTGCGCGGGCGGTACGAGCAGGCCCTGGCCGAGCGCGAGGACTTCCTGCGGCTGATCACCGACAGCCTGCCGGTGCGCATCGGCTACATCGACAACCAGCGCCGCTACCAGTTCGTCAACCGTGCCCAGGCCGAGCGCTTCGACCTGCCGCCCGGTGCGGTCGTGGGCCAGAGCCCGAGCATGCTGGTCAAGCGCGCGCCCGACCCCGCCGTGGGTGCGCGGGTGGACGCCGCCCTCGCCGGCCAGCCCCAGCGCTTCGAGTTCGACGACGGCCAGGACGACGGCGGGGTGCGCCGCATCGACTGCCAGCTGATCCCGCACCGCGGTGCCGACGGCCGCGTGCTGGGCATGTTCACCACCGGCGTGGACATCACCGCGCGCGCCGAGACCGAGCGCGCGCTGCTGCGCCAGACCGCCACGCTGCGCTCCGTCGCCGAGCTGATCCCGGCCATCGTCGCGGTGCTCGATGCAGACGGCCGCTACCGCTTCGTCAACGGCGCCTTCGAGCGCTGGCACGGCCGCCAGCGCGCACAGATCATCGGCCACACCATGCACGAGCTGCTCGGCCAGCCCGAGTTCGACCCCGTGCGGCCATGGATCGCCAGGGCCCTGGCCGGCGAGTCCGTCAGCTTCGAGCTGCACTTTCCCGAGCGCGACCACGGCCAGCACCTGGCGATCAGCTACATCCCGCTGCGGTTGGACAGCGGCGCGCTGGACGGCTTCGTCGCGGTGGGCCAGGACATCACGCAGCACCGCCAGGAAGCGCGGCGCCTGCTCAACCTGTCCCAACGCGACGCGCTGACCGGCCTGCTGAACCGCGCCGGCCTGCAGGACTGGCTGGCCTTCCAGCAGGCACACGGCGACACCGCGCAACTCGGCCTGCTGTGCATCGACCTGGACCGCTTCAAACCGGTCAACGACCAGCACGGCCACCCGGTCGGCGACCAGCTGCTGCAGCGCTTTGCCGAGCGCCTGCGCGGCCTGGTGCGCCCCACCGACGCAGTGGTGCGCATGGGCGGCGACGAGTTCGCGGTGCTGCTGGTGGGCGTGCGGGACGCCGATGCCTTGCGCGTGGTGGCCGACAAGATCCTGCACGCGGCGCACCAGCCGTTCCAGGTGGGCGCGCTGGCGCTACACATCGGCGCCAGCGTGGGCACCGCGCTGGGGCTCGATCCCGAGCGGGGCTGGAGCGACCTGCTGCACCGCGCCGACACCATGCTCTACCGCGCCAAGAGCGAAGGCCGTGGCCGCGTGGCCATGGCGCAGGCGGCCGGCCCCGCTCAGCGCGGCCCGTAGCCGCCCTGCCGCGCCAGGTGCACCTGGTGCAGCGTGATCTTGCGCACCTCGGCCTGGCTGGTCTCGATGTGGGCGCGCATCAGCATCGCGGCCTGGTCGCCGCGCTTGCGCTGCACGGCCTTCAAGATCTTGGCGTGCTCGTCGTAGGTGGCGTCGATGCGCAGCTGCTGCGTGAAGTCGAGCCGGCGGATGATGCGGATGCGTTCGGTCACCTCGCGGTGCACGCGCGCCATCTCGGCGTTGCCGGCGGCCGCCACGATCTGGCAGTGGAAGGCCTCATCCCACTGCGAGACCTCGGCCATCCCGCTGCTGCGCTCGGCCGGCGGCACCAGCCAGATCGCGGCCAGCGCGTCGAGCAGCCCGTGGTCCACGCGCACCGCGTCCTCGCACAAACGGTGGATGGCCGTGGTCTCCAGCACCATGCGCAGGTCGTAGAGCTGCTCGAACTGGTCGAAGTCGAAGGGCAGCACACGCCAGCCCGAGCGGAACAGCACCTCGACGAAGCCCTCCTGCTGCAGCCGGAACAGCGCCTGGCGCACCGGCGTGCGCGAGACCCCCAGGCGCTCGCTGATCTCGTTCTCGGTGAACCGGTCGCCCGGCACGAGCTGGAAGTCGGCCACGTCGCGCTTGAGCTGCGCGTAGACCTCGTCCGCGCGCGAGCGGAATGCCGCGGCCGGCGCGGCGGGGAGCTTCTTGGAAACGGTAGGGGGCACGGGGCGCGTGGAGCCTGCAGTGGTGGGGACAGGCGCTACCTTACTCCGAATGCAGCGCCGCCAGCAGCTGGGCGCTGGTGGCCGTCCAGCCGACGATGCCGCCCTGCGCGCGGACCATCTCCAGCGCCGCGGCCTTGAACTGCGGGAAGTAGCTCTCGGTGCAGTCCTCCAGCACCAGGCACTCGTAGCCGCGGTCGTTGGCCTCGCGCATGCTGGTCTGCACGCAGACCTCGGTGGTCACGCCCATGAACACCAACGAGCGGATGCCGGCCTGCTGCAGCAGGTTCTGCACCGGCGTGCCGTGGAACATGCCCTTGCCCGGCTTGTCGACCACGATCTCGCCGGGCAGCGGCGCCAGGGCCGGGATGATCTCCACGCCGGGCTCGCCGCTCACCAGCACACGGCCCATGGGCCCGGCATCGCCGATGCGCAGGCTCGGGTTGCCGCGCAGGCGCTTGGCGGGCGGGCAGTCGCGCAGGTCGGGGCGGTGCGCCTCGCGCGTGTGCAGCACCAGCGCGCCCGCCGCGCGCCAGGCCTGCAGCGTGCGCCGGCAGGCCGGCACGATGGCCTCGAGCAGCGACACGTCGTTGCCCAGGCTGGCGCCGAAGCCGCCGGGCTCGATGAAGTCGCGCTGCATGTCGATGATGACCAGCGCCGTGGTGGCCAGGTCGAACGGGAAGTCGAAGGGCTGCGCCTGCACGGCCAGGCTGCGGATCTCGCGCACGTCGCTCTGCATCAGTGGCCTCCTCCCATGTGCGCGCCCAGCACATGGCGTTCCGCGCTGGCCGCGGGGGTTTCGTAGACGATGCGGCCTTCGCTCATGACCACGATGCGGTCGGACAGCTCCAGCAGCTCGTCCAGGTCTTCGCTGACCAGCAGCACCGCGCCGCCTTTGCCCGCCACCTGCACGATGCGGCCATGGATCTCGCGCACGGCCGCAAAGTCCAGGCCGAACACCGGGTTGGCCGCGATCAGCACGTTGATGTCGCCGGCCAGCTCGCGCGCCAGTACCGCGCGCTGCACGTTGCCGCCCGACAGGCTCTTGATCGGCGCGCCCTCGCCCTGCGTCTTCACGCCGTACTCCTTGATCCAGGCGCGCGCGCGGCTCTTCCACTGGCCGAAGCGCAGCCAGCCGCCGGACGACAGGGGGGGCGCATCGTAGTCGCGCAGCGCCATGTTCTCGGCCACCGAGAGGTCGCCCACGCAGGCGTTGCGCAGCGGCTCCTCGGGCAGGCTGCGCAGCTTCAGGCGCGTGTTCTCGCTGCGGCGCGCGGCGTAGGGCTCGCCCATCACGTGCACGCTGCCGGCATGGCGCGGCCGCTGCCCGACCAAGGCCTCGACGAGTTCGCGCTGGCCATTGCCCGAGACGCCGGCCACGCCCAGGATCTCGCCGCTCCTGACGGCCAGGTCGACCCCGTGCACCGCCAGCGTGCCGCGGTCGCCCATGGCAGACACGCCCTGCAGCCGCAGGGCCACGCGCGCACCGGCCGGCACCGGAGCGCGCGCGGCGGCGGTGTCGCTCTCCGCATGCAGCACCTCGGCCGGCGTGGACCCGGTTGGATCACTGCCCATCATGGCCGCGGCCAGCCGGGCCGGGTCGGTCTCGGCCACGCGGCAGTGGTGCACGGCCTTGCCCCGGCGCAGCACGGTCACGGCGTCGGTGTAGGCCATGACCTCGCGGAACTTGTGCGTGATGATGAGCACGGTGCACTGGCCGCTGCGCGCGAACGCGCGCACGTGGCCCAGCACCTCGTCGGCCTCCTGCGGCGTGAGCACCGAGGTGGGTTCGTCCAGGATCAGCAGCCGGGGCCTGAGGTACAGCTGCTTGAGCAGTTCGAGCTTCTGCTTCTCGCCGGCCGCGAGCTCTGCAGGGCGCGCATCGAGGTCCAGCCGGAACGGCGTGGTCGCGAGGAAGGCCTGCAGCTCTGCGCGTTTGGCCTTCCAGTCGATGACGGCCGGCGTGTTGCCGCCCGCCAGCAGCAGGTTCTCGGCCACCGTCATGCCCGGCGCCAGGGTGAAGTGCTGGTAGACCATGCCGATGCCCAGCGCCCGCGCAACGATCGGGTTGGCGATGTCGCGCTCGCGCCCGTCGATGAGGATGGAGCCTTCCTCGGCTTGCTGGAACCCGGCCACGCACTTGACCAGCGTGCTCTTGCCCGCGCCGTTCTCGCCCAGCAGCGCGTGCACGCTGCCGGCCTCCACGCGCATGGACACATGGTCCATGGCCGTGAAGGCGCCGAAGCGCTTGGTCAGGTCGTAGGTCTCCAGGGCCAGCGCGCCCTCGACCGCGGGGACCGCCTTGACGGGGGCGATCATGTCGATGCCGCCCGGCCGCCCGAAGGCACCGAAGCGCCCCCCTGGGGTGCAGCTTCAAGCGAAGCGATGGGCGTGGGGGTCATGCCAGGACCTCGATGAGCGCCGTGGACGTGGTGTGCGCACCGAACACCCCGCCCTGCATGGTGACCATGTTCAGCGCAGCCTGGTGGTTGGCCGGGTCGGTGGCGGCGGTGCAGTCGGACAGCAGCAGGCATTCGAAGCCGCGGTCGTTGGCGTCGCGCATGGTGGTGTGCACGCACACGTCGGTGGTGATGCCGGCCAGGATGAGGTTGGCGATGCCGCGCGAGCGCAGCACGAGTTCCAGGTCGGTGGCGTAGAACGAGCCCTTGCCCGGCTTGTCGATCACCACCTCGCCCCGCAGCGGCGCGAGCTCGGGGATGATCTCCCAGCCCGGCTCGCCGCGCACCAGGATGCGGCCGCAGGGCCCGTCGTCGCCGATGCCCAGGCCGTCGCGCCCGATCTGGCGCGAGCGCCAGCGCTTGTTGGCCGGGAGGTCGGACAGGTCGGGCCGGTGGCCCTCGCGCGTGTGGATGATGGTGTAGCCCAGCGGACGCATCACTTCGAACAGCCGCTTGATCGGCGCGATGGGCGCCTGGGTCAGCGACAGGTCGTAGCCCATCACGTCGACATAGCCGCCCTTGCCGCAGAAGTCGGTCTGCATGTCGATGACGAGGAGCGCGGTGTTGTCGGGCCGCAGGCTGCCGTCGTAGGGCCAGGCGTAGGGGTTGGCGTTCACATGGCGCGGTGTCATGCCTAGGCCACCTTTCTCAGGGTCAGGGGATCGGACTCGGCGCCCCCATACTGGCGCGTGGGCGGCGCAAAGCCGCAGGATGTGCCATCGGTCACTTGCACGGTGTCGGTCCACGGCAGCCGGTAGCGCCCCGCCACCATGTCCTGCATGAACGTGTAAGGGCAGTCCTGCGCGCCGCCCTGCACCGCCACGTAGCCCCGGTGCCAGAGCTGGTAGGGGTTGTTCTCGACACCCCATCCGGCGCGCGCCTCGCGCACGAGGTCGGGCCGCAGCTCGGCCGTGACGATCTCGTCGGGCCGTCCGCCGCCCTCCACCATGACGGTGCCGTCGAAGCTGCAGAACATGCCCTGGCCCATGGAGTCGAAGCTGCCGTCGCTGCCGCACATGCACACGCTGGCGGTGTAGGCCAGGTTCTGGAAGGCGTTGCTCTGGTTCGTGATGCGCCAGGCGTGGCGGATCGGGGCGGTGTAGCCGGCCGTGCGCAGGATCACCTCGGCCCCCTTGTACGCGGCCTCGCGCGCCATCTCGGGGAACATGCCGTCGTGGCAGATGATCAGCGACAGCTTCACCCCGTTGGGGCCCTCGCACACCGGCACGCCCAGGTTGCCCGGCTCCCAGGGCTCCACCGGCACCCAGGGGTGCAGCTTGCGGTAGTAGAGCTGGATGGCCCCGTGGTCGTCGATGATGATCCCGCTGTTGTAGGGGTTGCCACCGGGGTTGGCCTCCATGATGGAGAAGCAGCCCCAGATGCGGTGCTCCACGCAGGCCGCCTGGAAGGCCGCCACCTCGGGCCCGTCCAGCGAGCACATGATCGCGGGGTTGGTGTCCATCGACAGGCCGTGCAGCGCGTACTCGGGGAACACCACGAGGTCCATGGTCGCCATGTTGCGCCGCGCCTTGCCCACCATGTCGCAGATGCGGCGCGTCTGCGCCGCCAGGTCGGCCGGCGTCGCGACCACGGGCAGCTGCAGCTGCACCAGGCCCAGCACCACGCCGGCCTTCGACTTGTTCAATCCGCCCAGACCACTCATGTCTTCTCCTTCGTTCAGCGCGCCGACGACAGTTCGCCCGGGCTGCCCGTCGCCACCGCGCCGGGCTTGCAGGTCAGCACCAGGATGAGCAGCGTCAGCACATAGGGCACGGTGTTGAACAGGTGGTAGCCGTAACTCACGCCGATGGACTGCATGGCCGGGCCGATGGCGCCGGCCCCGCCGAACAGCAGCGCCGCGCCCACGCAGCGCAGCGGGCTCCACCGCGCGAAGATCACCAGCGCCACGGCGATCAGGCCCTGGCCGCTGGAGATGCCCTCGTTCCAGCTGCCCGGGTAGAACAGCGTCAGCGAGGCGCCGCCCAGGCCGGCGATGGCGCCGCCCGTGGCCGTGGCCGCGATGCGGATGCCGTTGACCGAGTAGCCCAGCGCCCGCGTGGCGTTGGCCGAATCGCCGGCCAGCCGCACCAAGAGGCCGGCACGCGTGCGGCCGAAGGCCCACCACAGCACGACGGCCAGCGCGATGCCGATGGGCAGCAGGGCATTGATCTGCAGCGCCGCCTGCACCACGGGCGAGTCGCTCCAGCCGCCCAGCGGGATCGCCGGCAGCTGCGGCGCCTGCGGCTGGATCAGCGGCTTGCCCAGGTAGAACGCCAGGCCCATGCCCAGCAGCATCAGCGCGATGCCGGTGGCCACGTCGTTGACGCCCTGCAGCGAGCACAGGATGCCGTGCAGGGTGGCCAGCAGCGCGCCCGTCAACGCGCCGATGGCCACGCCGACCCAGGGCGAGCCGCTCCAGTACGCGCCGCCGAACGCCGCCATGGCCGACAGCACCAGCACGCCTTCCAGCCCCAGGTTGATGCGGCCGGCCTTCTCGGTCAGGCATTCGCCCAGGCTCACGAACAGGAACGGCACGCCCACCCGCAGCGCGCCGCCGACGATGGCGGCGAACAGGGCAAGCCATTGGTCTGCGGTCATGCGCTGGCACTCCTGAGCGTCGGAGCGGGCTGCGGCTCCAGTTCTTCGTAAGGCCGCGAGAACAGCTTGCCCAGCAGCACCTTGCCGTCCACATGGCGCAGCGCCTCGCTGGCCAGGATCAGCACGAAGGCGATGCCCTGCAGCACCAGCACCGAGGCGTCGGGCAGGCCCACGCGGCGCTGCAGCAGGCTGCCGGCCGCGCCGAAGCCGCCGAACAGGATGGCCACGGGCACGATGGCCAGCGGGTTGTGCCGCGCCATGAAGGCCACCAGGATGCCGGCGTAGCCGTAGCCCGCGATGATGGAGGCGTTGGCATTGGTGTGCACGGCCGCCACCTCCACCGCACCGGCCAGGCCGGCGCAGGCGCCGCCCAACGCACAGGCCACGATGATCAGCCTGGAGGCCGGCAGGCCCACCAGCTGCGCCGTGCGTGGGTTGCCGCCCACCACGCGCACCGAGAAGCCCGAGGCCGTGCTGCGCAGCCAGACCCAGAAGCCCAGGCAGGCCACCACGCCGATGGCCAGGCCCCAGTGCACGTCCGAGCCCAGCATGCCGGTGATGCGGATGCCCTCGTCCAGCGGCAGGGTCGATGGCTTGTTCAGGCTGGCCGGATCGCGCAGCGCGCCTTCCACGAGGTGCTTGAACAGCCCGATGGCCACGTAGGCCAGCAGCAGGCTGCTGATGGTCTCGTTGATGCCGCGGTATTGGCGCAGCCAGCCGGCCAGCGCGATCCACAGCGCACCGCAGACGGCGCCGGCCGCGCACACCAGCACCGTGCCGACCGCGTTGGCCGGCAACGGCACCAGGTAGGGCAGCGCGGCGCAGCCCAGGCCGCCGAGCACCAGGGCACCCTCGCCGCCGATGACGACCAGGCCGGCGCGCGCGGGAATGGCCACGCACAGGGCCGTGAGCATCAGCGGCGCGGCGCGCTGCAGCGTGTTCTGCCACGAGAACCAGTCGCCGAACGCGCCCTTGAAGAGCAGCGTCCAGACCTCCACCGGGTCGACACCGGCGAACGCGACGAACAGGCCGAACAGCAGCAGCGCCGCGGCGATGGCGGCCACCGGCAGGCCGATGTCCTTGGCTAGCGAGTCCATGCCCATGCCCCGGTGCTCAGAACGAGCCCTGGACCCCTTCGACCAGGTAGTTCATGCCTTCCAACGCCAGGTCGGTCTGCTTCTGCACCTGGCCGGCGGCCAGCACTTCCTTGCCCTTGTTGTCCTTGAGCGGACCCTTGAAGATGTCGAAGGTGCCAGCCAGCATCCTGGCCTTGGTCTCGTCGGCCTGCTTCTTCGCCGCGTCCGTCACCGCCGGGCCGTAGGCCGACATCTTCACGAAGCCTTCCTTCATGCCGCCGCGCAGGAAGTTCGGGTGCGGCTTGCCGGTGCGGGCCGCGTCGATGATGGTCTTGTAGGCCGTGATCCAGTTCCACTCGGCGCCCGTGAGGTAGGCCTGCGGCGCCAGCTTGGCCTGGCTGGCGTGGTAGCCACAGACCATCTTGCCGCGCTTGGCGGCGGTCTCGACGATGACCTTGGGGCCGTCCACGTGCATGGTGAACACGTCGCAGCCCTGGTCGGCCAGGCTGTTGGTGGCCTCGGCCTCCTTGACGGCCATGGACCAGTCCCCCGTGAAGATCACGCTGCAGGTGATGCCGGGCTTGACCGAGCGCGCACCCAGCGTGAAGGCGTTGATGTTACGCAGCACCTGCGGGATGGGCTTGGCCGCGACGAAGGCGATCTTGCCGCTCTTGCTCAGGTGGCCGGCCACCACGCCGTTGAGAAACTGGGCCTCGTCGATGTAGCCGAAGAAGCTGCCCGCGTTCTTGGGGTGCTTGCCTTCGGTCCACATGCCACCGCAGTGCGAGAAGCGCACGTCGGGGTACTTGGCGGCCAGCGCCAGCAGGTGCGGGTCGTAGTAGCCGAAGGACGTGGGGAACAGCAGCTTGGCGCCGTCCTGCGCAATCATGCCGGTCATGCTCTTCTGCACGGCCGCGGTCTCGGGCACGTTCTCTTCCTCGACCACCTTGATGCCGGGCATCTTCTTGACCTCGGCGGCTGCCTGGGCGTGCGCCTGGTTGTAGCCGTAGTCGTCGCGCGGGCCGACGTAGATCACGCCGATGGTGAGCGGCGCCTGCGCTGCCGCCAGGCCGTGCAGGCCTCCCAGTGCACCGGTGGCGCCGACGGCGGCCAGGGTCTTGAGCGAAGTACGGCGGTTCATCTTGTCCATGGGGCTGACTCCATTTGCGATCGGGGCTGGGGCTGCATCAAAGCAGTGCGGTGGTCTTGAACTTCAACTTGGATACATGAAAGCGTGCAAGTAGCGTGCCTGCGCGAGGTCGGGGCGTCAGGCCATCAGGCTCACATGCGCGGACACCACGCGCCAGCCCTCGGGCAGGCGCAGCCAGGTCTGGCTCTGGCGGCCGATGCGCGGGCTGCCTTCACGCTGGAACTCGATGTTGGTGGTGGCGAAATCACGCCCATAGGTGGTGATGGCGGTGCGCGTGACGGTGCGGGCCAGGCCCTGCGACGGGCGGCTGGCACGGAAGGCCTGGATGGCGTCGTACCCGTACAGGTTCTCGCCCGCGCCGTAGCGCAAGGTGTGCGGGCTGTTCCAGAACAGTGCGTCCAGCACCTCGACCTTGTTGTGCACGAGGGCGTCTTCGTATTGCGCGAATGCGGCGGTGACTTCTGCGAGTACGTCGGGGAGGTTGATGTCTTGGGTCATGTTTCTGTTCGGCTGTGTTTTGCTGGCGGTGCGTGCTTCGGTTGCGGCCTGGCCGAGGCCACCGGGCGGCCCCTTCCGCGAATGTCCCCCGCCAGGGCCGCAGGCGGCCCAGGCTCCTCCTTGATTTCGCTGCAGGGGCCACCCAGTACCCTCGACCTTGGACACGTCGCGTCGTGCGTGGTCGTGTGACGCGACGTTGATGGACCAAGTCGATGGTGTGTTCTCCGCAGCGAAATAAAGGAGGAGCCCCGGGCCGCCTGCGGCCCGGGGCGGGGGACATTCGCGGAGGAGAGCACGCCGTCGGCGTGGTCCCGCACCCACACCGATGCGCCCAAAGATGTACACAGCGTCATGGCAACGAGGCCACAGGCGCCCGCACCACGCCGAGGCCTTCCAACACAGCAGCGGCACGCAGCGTGATGTCTTCACGCCAGGGCGCCGCGATCAGCTGCACGCCGATGGGCATGCGCGGGTGCGCGTCCCAGACCGGCACGCCACACACCGGCAGGCCGATGCACGAGATCGGTTGCGTGAGCAGGCCCATGCTGGGGCGCAGCGGTAGCCGGCGTTCGCCCAGCGTGAGCCATTCGGTGCCGACGGGCGTGGCAGCACAGGGCGTGGACGGCGCCAGCAGCAGGTCGTACTGCGTGAACACCTGCGCCACCGCCTCGGCGTAGAGCCGGCGCACGCGCTGGGCGCGCGCCACCCAGGCAGCCGGCAGCAGCGCGCCAGCCAGGAAACGGTCGCGCGAATGGGGCTCGAAATCGCCCGCGCGGCGACGCAGGTCTTCCAGGTGCAGCGAGCCGGCCTCGGCGTTGGTGATCAGGAACGCGGCCGCACGGCCCTCCTCGACCAGCGGCAGTTCGACGCGCGCGCTGGCGCCCAGCGCCTCGGCCACGCGGTCGACGGCTGCCAGCGCCTCGGGCAATGCGTTGTCGCGGAACCAGCCATCCAGCACGCCGATGCGCAATCCCGCCACACCCTTGCCCAGCAGCAGCATGACGGGCTCGGCCGCGCGCTGCGCGCAGCCGGGGTCGCGCAGCGCGCCCGACTCGGGGCCCTGCATGGCGTCATAGCTCAGCGCCAGGTCGCGTGCCGAGCGTGCGAACGGGCCCAGGTGGTCCAGGCTGGAGATGAAGGGGTAGCTGCCGCTGCGTGGCAGCCGGCCGAAGGTGGGTTTCAAGCCGAACACGCCGCACAGCGACGCGGGCACGCGGATCGAGCCATTCGTGTCCGAGCCCAGCGTGATCGGCACCTGGCCGGCCGCCACGGCCGCGCCGGAGCCGCCCGAGGAACCGCCGGCCACGCAGTCCAGATCGTGCGGGTTGCGGCACGGCCCCTCGTGGCTGTTCTCGGTCGTGAAACCGTATGCGTACTCGTCCATGTTGAGCGCGCCGACCAGCACGGCACCGGCCGCCTCCAGCCGCTGCACGAGCACGCCGTCGGCACTGGCCGGTGCGCTGTCGCGCTCGATCTTCGAGCCGGCGAGCGTGCACAGCCCGGCGATGTCGAACAGGTTCTTGACGGCGAAGGGCACGCCCAGCAGCGGCAGCGCCGACAGGTCGGCGCCGGCCGCCACGCGCGCGTCGAGTTCGGCAGCGCGGGCCAGTGCACGCCCGCGCACCAGATCGGTGAAGGCGTTGACGCGGCCGTCGGTCGCCGCGATGCGGGCGAGGCTGGCCTCGGCCAGGGCCACAGCGCCGACCTGGCGCGCGCGCACGGCCGCGGCCATGGTGGCGCCGTCGGCCAGCAGCAATTCCGCGGCATCCACTGGAGTTGCTTCGCGCTGCGCGCTGCGGTGCTGAGCACCTTGGGGCGGCCCGGCGGTGCTCATGCCAGGTCCTCGGGCGCGATGGGCGTGAAATGCACCGCCGTCTCGTCGTGCGGCGCGAGCGGCACGCGCGCCACGGTGTCGGCCATGCCGGCCGCCAGCGCCATGAACTGCAGCACGCCGGGGCGGTGCGCGGGGTCCAGGGTCAGGCCCAGGGCGGGCGCCACGGCGTCCACATAGGCTTCGATCTGCTGTGGGGTCAACGAACTCTCCTTGCCAACATCAACGCCGCACTTCCCGCTGGAAAATCTCCAGACTGAGCTTCTTGGCACTGATGAAGCTGGGCTCCGACAGCGTGGCCACGGTGCGCGGTCGCGGGTCGGTGTAAGGCAAGATCTCTGCCACCTTGGTCGGCCGCTTGGTCAGCAGCAGCACCTCGTCGGCCAGGTACACGGCCTCTTCCAGATCGTGCGAGACCAGCAGCATGGTGGTGCCGGTCTGCATGAACACCTCCTGCAGCTTCTCGCGGATGAACAGCGTCATTTCGAAGTCCAGGGCCGAGAACGGCTCGTCCAGGAACAGCACCTCGGGGTTGGGCGCCAGCGCCCGCATGATCGAGGCCGTCTGCTGCTGCCCGCCCGACATCTCGTAGGGGTAGCGGTTCAGGTCGAACTTCACATCGAAGCTGGCCACCAGCTCGGCCATGCGCCGGTCCACCTCGACCTTGCTCTTGCCGGCCAGCTTGAGCGGGTAGGCGATGTTGTCGATGGTGCGCATCCACGGGAACATGGCCTCGCGGTAGTTCTGGAACACGTAGCCGATCTTCGTGTCCTTGAGGCTCTTGCCGTCGAACAGGATCTCGCCTGCATCGATGGGAATCAGCCCGGCGATCATGTTGATCAGCGTGCTCTTGCCGCAGCCGTTGGGGCCGAACACCGAGACGATCTTGTGCTTGGGGATGTCGAGGTCGAAGTTCTCGTACAGCGGCCAGCCCGCGAAGTACTTGGTCAGGCCGCGGATCGTGATGTGGGTGCCGGCCGGCCCGGGCTGGAAAGCCGGCTTGGGGACGTCGGCAAACACCGGGGCGTTCAGGACTGCGCTCATGACAAGCCTCCGCCGGGCCGCCCCAAGAAGGCTTGGGGCCCCTCGGGGGGCAGCGCAGTACACGTAATGACAAGCGTGGGGGTCATCGTCCGCTCCAATGCACGATCTTGCGTTCCAGCACCAGGAACAGGATGTTCAGCGCGTAGCCCAGGGCACCCGCCGCGAGGATGGACGCGTACATGTCGCGCACGTTCATGACCTGCTGCGAGTTGATGATGCGGTTGCCCAGGCCCGAGTCGGCGCCGATGAACATCTCGGCCACGATCACGATGACCAGCGCCATCGACACGGCCGAGCGCAGGCCGACGAAGCTGGGCTGCAGGCTTTCCCAGAGCAGCACGTCCTTGAACACCTGCCAGCGCGTGGCACCCATGACCTTGGCCGCCATCACGCGCTGCTTGCGCGCGTTGATCACGCCGTAGGCGCTGTTGAACACCACGATCAGGAAGGCGCCGAAGGCCGCGATGGCGATCTTGTTGACGTCGGAGACGCCGAAGATCATGAGGAACAGCGGGATCAGCGCCGAGCTGGGCGTGGAGCGGAAGAAGTCGATCAGGAACTCCACGCTGCGGTAGGCCTTCTCGTTGCTGCCCAGCAGCACGCCCAGCGGCATGCCGACCACGGCGGCGATCAGGAAGGCCTGCAACGTGCGCCACACGGTGACGGCGAAGTCCGTCAACAGCGGCCCGCCCCACAGGCCCTTGGCCAGCGTGCCGAGCGCGTCGAGCGGCGGCGGCAGCAGCAGCGCCTTGATCATGCCGGTGCGCACCGCGAGGTCCCATAGGATGAACAGCACGACCGGGCCGATGAAGGGCAGCGCCTTGTTCCAGGCCGCAGGCCTGGGCGCGCTGGCCGTGGCCTGGGCCGCCGGCGGCGTCCAGGGCTTGGCGGTGGAGGGGGTGGCCGACATCGCGGTCAACCCTTGTAGAGCATGGTCTCGACCATGAGCCGCGACGAGAAGATGCCCTTCTCGCTGAACAGGTCGAAGAACTTCTGGAAGTGCGCGATGTCGGCCGGCTTGAATTCGTCGTACATCATGTAGGCGGCCAGCGGCACCTCGCCGGTGAGCGGGCCTTCGATGGCGGTGTAGCCCTTCATGTACTGGCGTGCCTCGTCGGGCTTGCTGCGCACGTAGGCCACGCCCTTGGCGTAGGCGGCGATGAACTTCTTCGCCTCGGCCGGGTTCTTCTTGATCAAGGCCGACGTGAGCGAGGCCGAGCCGCCGAACCACGGCGCCATCGGGTCGCCCAGCACGTACCGGGCGATCACGCCGGCCTCCAGCACCCGGGTGGTGCCGTTCATGCGGCCGATGGTGCCGGTGGGCTCCAGCGTGTAGCAGCCGTCGAGCTGGCCTGCCGCGAGCGCCGCGACGTGCTGGCCGATGGGCAGCTCGACCACCGTGGCGCCCGTGGCGCCGCCGCGCTCGAGCACGGTCTTGGCCAGCGTCACGTTCTGGATGCCGGGGCCCGAGCCCACGCGCTTGCCCTTCAGGTCGGCCATGGTCTTGGCCGTGCTGCCCGCCGGCACGATGACTTCGTCCAGCACGTGCTTGGCGTTGCTGGGGTTGGAGCAGAAGATCTTGAAGCTGCCGGGCGCGGCGATCTCGCCGATGGCGATGTTGGCCGAGCCCGTGCCGTTGGCGCTGCCATCGCAGCGGTCGGACAGCATGCCCTCCATGATCTGCTGGGCGCCGGCGAACTTGAGCGGCTCCACGTTCAGGCCGGCCTCCTTGAAGTAGCCCAGCTCCACGGCGGCATAGAACGGCAGGCCGGCCGCGATGGGCCAGTAGCCGATGCGGAGCTTGGGGCCGGCCTGGGCATGCAGCGCCAGCGGCGCGCCGAGCGTGGCCAGCGCGGCCGAAGCGCCCGCGGTCTTGAGCAGGCGGCGGCGCGCCGGGGACGGGGAAGCGGGTCGGGTCAGCATGGCGTTCTCCAGCAAGGACGGTCGGTGAAGGATCAGGAAGCGGCGGCGCGCGATTGCAGGAACGCGCGCCATCCGCCGAAATGGCTGATGTCCTGGGCGCCCTCCAGGCCGATGGGTTCGCACACGAATCCCTGCAGCGCGCTGCCGTCGGCCAGCAGCAGGGTGCCGATGCCCAGCGGCGGCGGGATCAGCGCGACGAAGCTGCCGTAGGTGCTGGCCGGCATGCGCCAGACCTCCACCGCGATGCACGTGCCCTGCCCCGGCGCCACGCGCAGCAGGCCGGGCTTGGGCGGCACGGTGCCGGGCAGCGCGAACAGGCGGTAGTCGGGCACCGTGTGCGCAGTGCGCAGCAGCACGGCGCCGCGTTCGGTCAGCTGGCCGTTCAACGGCAGGCCCGACAGGTGGGCGCCGACGACGACCACGTCCACCGTCGCGGCGGGTTGCAGCGCCGCGATGGGCCTGGGCGCCGGCAGCGGCGCGCCGGTGGCGCCCTGCGTCAACCCCGTGGCGTGGTGGTAGCGCTGGCCCAGGTCGGCCAGTTGCCAGTCGCTGCCGGCCGGGCCGATCAGCGTGATGCCGAAGGGCAGGCCGTCGGGCCGCAGGCTACTGGGCACGGAGATGGCGGCGTAGTCCAGCAGGTTGACGAAGTTGGTGTAGGCGCCCAGGTTGCGGTTCAGCACCACCGGGTCGGCCAGCATCTGCGCCACCGTGTAGTGGGTCGGCGCCGTGGGCACCAGCAGCACGTCGATGCCCTCCCACATGGCGGCGGCCTGCTGGCCGAAGGCGCGCAGCCGGGCCTGGGCGTCCACGAGGTCGGCCGCGCCGTAGCCCTTGCCGGCCAGCAGGATTCCGCGCACGGGCTCGACGATCCGGTCGTCGTGCGCATCGACGAAGCCGCGCACGGCCGCGTAGCGTTCGGCCACCAGTGCGCTCTCGTACAGCAGCGCAGCAGCGCCGGCCAGCGGCGCGTAGTCGATCTGCACGGGCGTGCCGCCCAGCGCGCGCAGGCCTTCGATGGCCTGGGCGAAGGCCTGTTCGGCCAGCGCGTCGCCATGGAACTCCAGCGGCGCCGGCACGCCGAAGCGGAACGCGGCCGGCAGCGGCGTGGTGGCCAGGGGCAGCCGGCGCGCGTACGGGTCGTGCGCGTCGTAGCCCTGGGCCACGGCCAGCACGCGGGCGGCCACATCGACCGTGCGCGCGAAGATGGAGACGCAGTCCACGCTCTGCGCGGCCGGCACCACGCCGCACGTGCTGACGAGGCCCTTGCTGGGCTTGATGCCCACGATGTTGTTGAGCCCCGCCGGCACGCGGCCCGAGCCGGCCGTGTCGGTGCCCAGCGCGAAATCGGCCTCGCCCGTGGCCACCACATAGGCCGAGCCCGAGCTGGAGCCACCCGACACATAGGCCGGATCGATGGCATTGGGCACCGGCCCGTAGGGCGAGCGCGTGCCGTTCAGGCCGCAGGCGAACTGGTCGAGGTTGGTCTTGCCCAGCAGCGCCGCACCGGCATCGAGCAGGCGCTGCACCACGCTGGCGTGTTGCGCGGGCTGGTAGGCGAAGGCCGGGCAGGCCGCGGTGGTGGCGAAGCCGGCCGCGTCGATGTTGTCCTTGGCCGCGAACGCCAAACCAGCCAGCGGGCCGCTGGTGGCCGTCTGCACGGGAGAGGACGCGCGGGAGATCCAGGCGTTCTCGGGCTTGGCGAGCGGGGCGGTGGCCGCGGTGGCCGCGCTTGGGGGGGAAGATTCGATTTGCACCACTTTGACGCATCCAATCATGTGTACATGATGAGATGCAAGCGGCGTGCCATGGTTGCTGCCGCAGCGCGCAGCGCCAAGAGCCGCGCCCAGCACGGCGCATCCGCTAAGCTTGGCGCCCCCTCCCGTCCCTCCCCACGCCGCTGCCATGAACGTGCGTTTCCTCGAAGCCTTCGTCTGGGTGGCCAAGCTGGGCAGCTTCAAGGCCGCGGCCGAGAAGCTGCACACCACGCAGGCCGGCATCTCCAGCCGCATCGCCACGCTGGAGGAGCAGTTCGGCGTGCGCCTGTTCGAGCGCGAGCACCGCGGCGTGATGCTGAACCGGCACGGCACCGAGCTCATGCCGCATGCCGAGCGCATGATCGAGCTGCAGGCCCGCATGATGGCCGCCATGGGCCAGCCCGAGGCCTTCGCGGGCATGCTGCGCATCGGCGTGATCGAGACCATCGCCCACACCTGGCTGCCCGCGCTGCTGTCGCGCTTCGCCGAGCGCTATCCCAATGCCACGCTGGAGCTGATCTCGGACACCACGCCGCGCCTGCGCGACGAACTGCTGCGCGGCACGCTGGACTGCGCCGTGCTGTCCGAAGAGATCACCCAGGGCTTCATCGACAACCGGCGGCTGGCCAACTTCGCGATGGGCTGGGTGGCCAGCCCGGCGCGCGCGCTGAGCTTTCCCACGCGCACGCAGCTCTCGTTCGCCGACATCGCGCAGCACCCCATCATCTCGTTCCACCGCGAGTCCAGTGTCTACCGCAACATCGCGCAGAACACGGCCGGCTGCAGCAACCTGCGCGTGAGCTACTTCTCTTCGCTGGGCGCCATGGTGGACATGGCGCGCTCGGGCTTCGGCGCCGCGCTGCTGCCCATCGGCGCGATCCAGCAGGACCTGGAGCAGGGACGGCTCGTGTTGCTGGACGTGACCCCGCTGCCCGCGCCGCTGCCGCTGGTGGCCAGCTTCCGCATGGAGCCGGCCTCGCCCATGGCCGAGGCGCTGGTGGCCATGGCGCAATCGGCCAGCGACGACTTCGTCGCGGCGAGCCGGCCGGACATCCTGGCGCCGTAGTCACAGGGGTTTTCCCGCACCCCGCGGGTGCACCTTCGGCCCCAGCCTGGGGCGCGGCATGCGCCAGCCTTGTGCCATCACCAAATCTGTTGGACCGGCACAAGAATTTCCCGTTTGACCGGGGTAGGGGGCGCGACAACACTGCGCCCCCATGCCGACACCCCGCTTCAGAATCCACCGCGAGTTCTTCGCCATCGACCGCAGCGACGCGGCCTGGACACCCGTGCCCTCCAGCGCCGGCCGCATCGAAGAGATCGTGCTGGCCGACAACTTCGACCCCGACAGCGGCACCGGCTCGCGCACGCGGCTGGCCCGCTGGTCAGCCGGCGCGCTCATCGACCGCCCGGTCGTGCACGACTTCCACGAGGAGGTCTTCATCGTCGAGGGCGACTTCGTGGTCGGCTGCGATGCCGAGGGCCAGGGCGGCGAGCGCTTCGGCGCCTACACCTTCGCCTGCCGCCCGCCCGGCGCGCTGCACGGCCCGTTCACCACGCGCGGCGGCTGCGTGCTGTTCGAGATCAGCTACTACTGACATGGCCATCCCACGCTCCGCCCTCGCCCACAGCGCGCCCGACGGCCGCGCCGCGCGCCACCTCATGCGCACGGGCGCCTACAACGGCCACACCGCCGGCATGGCGCCCGGGCACGTGCAGGCCAACCTGGCCATCCTGCCGCGGGCGCAGGCCGACGACTTCCTGCGGTTCTGCCAGCGCAACCCCAAGCCCTGCCCGTTGCTGGCCGTGACCGAGCCCGGCGACCCGCTGCTGCCCACGCTGGGCGAGGGCCTGGACCTGCGCAGCGACCTGCCGCGCTACCGCATCTGGCGCGACGGCGTTCTCGTGGACGAGATCGACGACATCACGGCGTTGTGGCGTGGCGACCTGGTCGGCTTCGCGATCGGCTGCTCGTTCTCGTTCGAGGAGGCGCTGCTGGAGGCCGGCGTGCCGCTGCGCCACGTGGCCGAGGGCCGCAACGTGGCCATGTACCGCACCAACGTACCGACAGCGGCCGCCGGCGTGTTCCACGGTCCGCTGGTGGTCTCGATGCGGCCGATGAAGGCCGCCGATGCGATCCGCGCCGTGCAGGTCACCTCGCGCTTTCCGCAGGTACATGGTGCGCCCGTGCACATCGGCGACCCCACGCTGATCGGCATCGCCGATCTGGCCCGCCCCGACTTCGGCGACGCCTTGGCCGTGGCCGGCGATGAGCTGCCCGTGTTCTGGGCCTGCGGCGTGACGCCGCAGGCCGTGGTGATGGCGGCACGGCCCGCTTTCTGCATCACGCACGCGCCCGGCTGCATGCTCGTGACCGATCTGCTGAACCACCGCATCGCCAGTTTTTGACCCCTCCCTGCCCCGTCCCCATCCCCTCCAAGGAGCGCCCATGCAAGCCCCGTTCAAACTTCTCGCCGCCGCCACGCTGACCCTGGCCGCCACGCTCGCCGCAGCCCAACCCAAGATTGCCGTGCAGGCCATCACGCAGGTAGCCCCCAACCTGCCGCAGTACACCAAGGTCGACCAGCCGCTGCTGCGCGACGGCATGGCCAAGGCCACGAACGGCCGCGTGGAGATCACGCTGTCGTCCTGGCCCGAGCGCAACGTCAACGGCCCCGAGGTGCTGCGCCTGGTGCGCTCGGGCCAGGTCGACATCGCGGCCGGCCCGCTGACCACGGTCTCGGGCGACGTGCCCATGCTGGACGGCGTGGACCTGGCCGGCATGAACATCGACATCAAGCAGGCCCGCAAGGTGGCTGACGCCATGGTGCCGGTGGCCAACAAGGAGCTCGAGCGCCTGGGCATCAAGCTCGTTGCCACCTATCCGTTCTCGGGCCAGATGCTGTTCTGCCGCAAGCCCATCACGGGCCTGGAGGACCTCAAGGGCCTGAAGGTGCGCACCAACGGCCCGTCGGCCTCCGACCTGATCAAGTCCTACGGCGGCCAGCCCGTCTCGCTGGCCTTCGGCGAGGTCTACACGGCGCTGGAGCGCGGCACGGTGGACTGCGGCATCACGGGCGCGGGCTCGGGCAACGGCGTCAAGTGGCCCGAGGTCACCACGCACCTCTACACCATGCCGGTGTCCTGGTCCACGGCCGGCTACTTCGTCAACCTGGGCTGGTGGAACAAGCTCGACCCGGCCATCCGCGCGCAGTTCGAGAAGACCTTCGCCGAAGTGCAGGAAGCGCAGTGGACGCTGGGCGTCGAAGCCACCGACGACGGCATCGCCTGCAATGTCGGCCGCGCCGACGGCTGCAAGATGCACACGCTGATGAAGAAGCCCATGGCCGAGGTGAAGCCCGCCGCCAACGTCGCCGCCTCGCTGCAGCAGCACCTGGCCGGCGAGGTGCTGCCGGGCTGGATCAAGCGCTGCGGTGGCCGCTGCGAAGGCGTCTACAACGACGTGATCGCGCCCATCACGGGCATCAAGTACAGCGCGGTGAAGTAAGACCATGTTCCGCGCGCTCGAATGGCTGAGCCGCCGCGCGATGACCGTCGCCGGCTGGTGCTACCTGCTGATCACCGCCCTGATCTGCTTCGACATCCTGGCCCGGCGGCTGCTGGGCTTCTCGACCGAGGCCACGGCCGAGCTGACCGGCTACCTGATGGCGGTCGGCATGAGTTGGGGCCTGGCCGGCACGCTGTTCGAGCGCGGCCACGTACGCATCGACGTGCTGGTGCAGAAGCTGCCGCTCCAGGTGCGCGTGTGGCTGCACCTCGCCTCGCTGGCCGCGCTGCTGGTGGCGACATGCTTCTTCGTCTACGGCGCGTTCTCGCTGGCCAAGGACTCGTACGACTTCGGCTCGACCGACCTGTCGGCCATGCACACGCCGCTGGCGATCCCGCAAGGCCTGTGGGCCGCAGGACTGAGCCTGCTGCTGCTGGCGGTGCTGGCCATGGCCGCGCGCGCCGTGCGCCAGCTGGCCACGGGTGATGCCGATGGCATGGACCGCATGCTGATGGCACGCACCTACATCGACGAGGCGGCCGAGACCCTGGAGGCCGTGGCCGACGCGCAGCAGGGCATGGGAGGCCCCTCCCCCACGACAACCAACACCGCCAAGGTGCCCGCATGATCGCCATCGTCTTCATCGTCGCCATCGGCCTGCTCATCGGCGGCGCCTCGCTGTTCGGCGTGCAGGTGCCGGCCTCGACCGCGGCCGCCGTGCCCTGGTGGGCGCTGGCCAGCGTGCTGGCGGCCTTCGTCGGCTTCTTCGCCGGTGGCATCTACGTGGGCGCTGCGCTCGCGCTGCTGTCGCTCTTGGCCGGCTTCGGCCTGTCGGACCGGCCGTTCTGGAACTTCATCGGCGAGATGATCTGGAACCCCTCGACCAACTTCGTGCTGGTCTCGGTGCCGCTGTTCCTGCTGATGGGCGAGATCATGCTGCGCGCAGGGCTCTCCGAGCGCCTGTACCGCGCCATGAACGTCTGGATGGGCCGGCTGCCCGGCGGGCTGCTGCACACCAACATCGTGTCCTGCGGCGTGTTCTCGGCCGTGGCCGGCTCCAGCGTGGCCACGGCCGCGACCATGGGCTCGGTGGCGCTGCCCTACTTCGAGAAGAGCCACTATCCGCCGAAGCTGGTGCTGGGCTCGCTGGCGGCCGGCGGTGCCCTCGGCAACCTGATCCCGCCCGGCATCACCTTCATCATCTATGGCCTGTTGACCGAGACCTCGGTCGGCGCGCTGTACCTGGCGGCGGTGGGGCCGAGCATCCTCGTGATCGTGCTGTTCCTGGCCGTGATCCTGTACTACAGCTGGAAGCTCAAGCTGCATGGGGATGCCGGCGGTGCCAAGCCGACTGCCGCCCAGCGCCTGGCCAGCCTGTCGGACCTGGTGCCGACCGCGCTGTTGATCGCGCTGGTGCTGGGCACCATCTACGCGGGCTGGGCCACGCCCACGGAGTCAGCGGCGCTCGGCGTGGCCGGCA
Source organism: Pseudorhodoferax sp. Leaf274 (assembly GCF_001422445.1). Taxonomy (GTDB): domain Bacteria; phylum Pseudomonadota; class Gammaproteobacteria; order Burkholderiales; family Burkholderiaceae_C; genus Pseudorhodoferax. The sequence goes on along the minus strand of NZ_LMNA01000001.1, from coordinate 827,980 downwards.
GCCTGGTGCTGGCCCTGGTGGACCGCAAGCTCCAGTGGAAGATGCTGGCCGAGTCCATGCACGCCACGGCGCGCACCACCTCGATGATCGCGCTGATCCTGTTCGGGGCCTACTTCCTGAACTACATCCTGTCGTCCCTGGGCATCCCGCAGATGCTGGCCAAGTTCCTGACCGAGCTGCCATTCCCGGGCTGGGTGGTGATGCTGGTGATCATCGGCTTCTACATCGCCATGGGCACCTTCATGGAAGGCATGGCCATGGTCATCACCACGATCCCGCTGGTGTTCCCGGTCGTCACGGCGCTGGGCTACGACCCGATCTGGTTCGGCGTGGTCATCACCATGCTGGTGGAGATCGCCATGATCAGCCCGCCCGACGGCACCGTGCTCTACGTGCTGCAGGGCATGCGGCGCCAGCCCGGGCCCATCACCGACGTGTTCTCCGGCGTCATGCCCTTCATGCTCGTCTACATGCTGGCCATCGTCGTGCTGATGGTGTTCCCGGCCATCGCGCTCTGGCTGCCCAGCGTGGCCATGTAAACCCTGCGTTCCTCACCATGACCAACACCCTCCATTTCGCCTGCGAATCCGTGGCCGCCGACGGCGTGCGCTCCACCCGCGTGCTGCCCTTCGTGCCGCGCCGCCTCATCGTCGCGGGCTGGACCGGCCGCAACGCCGCCGCCATCCAGCACCACATCGAAGAGCTGCAGGCCCTGGGCGTGCCCCCGCCCTCGAGCGTGCCGCTGTACTACCGCATGGGCGCAGCGCTGCTGACCCAGGCCGCGCAGATCGAGGCCCTGGGCGCGCAAAGCTCGGGCGAGGCCGAGCCCACGTTGTTCTTCGCCGATGGCGACTGGTGGCTGACGGTGGGCTCGGACCACACCGACCGGCATGTGGAGACCTACTCGGTCGCCGTCTCCAAGCAACTGTGTGCCAAGCCCGTGGCCACGGCCGCCTGGCGCTGGTCCGACGTGGCGGCCTACCAGGACGAACTGCAACTGTCCTCGCGCATCCTGGAGGACGGGGGCTGGGTCGACTACCAGAGGGGAACGCTGGCGACGATCCGCCCCCTCGCAGGGCTGCGCGACGGCATTTACGATGCAGCTCCCGAAGAAGGAAGCATCATGACCTGTGGAACCCTGGGCGCGCTGCCCAATGCCAAGGGCGAGGCGATCCGCCCGGCCGCCGAGATGGAGATCACGCTGCACGACCCGCGGCTGAACCGCAGCATCGTGCACCGGTATGCGGTCTCCGTGCTGGAGGTCGTTGCGTGACGCGGCCGGTCATCGCCGCCATGCGCGCGCGGCTCGACGCGGGCAACGCCTCGCACGAGGCCCTCGTCACGCAGGCACTGGAGGGCGCGAAGCTGCCATCGGCCGAACATGTCTTCACCCGGCTCTACACCGACGCCGCGCTGGCCGCCGCCCGCCATGCCGATGCCGCGCGCAAGGCCGGCGTACAACTGCCGCCGTTGGCCGGCCTGCCGGTGTCCATCAAGGACCTCTACGACGTGGCCGGCGAGACCACGATGGCCGGCTCCATCGTTCGCCGCGGGGCCGCACCCGCTGCGCAGGACAGCGTGGCCGTGCAGCGCCTGCGCGCCCAGGGAGCCGCCATCGTCGGCAAGACCAACATGACGGAGTTCGCGTTCTCGGGCGTGGGCATCAACCCGCACCACGGCACGCCGCGCAACCCGGCCGATCCGGACATCGCGCGCATCCCGGGCGGCTCCTCCTCGGGCGCAGCCGTGTCGGTGGCGCTGGGCCTGGCCGTCGTCGGCCTGGGCTCGGACACGGGCGGCTCGATCCGCATCCCGGCCGCACTGTGCGGCATCGTGGGCTTCAAGAGCACGCAATCGCGCACGCCGCGCACGGGCGCCTTCCCGCTGTCGCAGACGCTGGACACGGTCTGCGCCATGGCCCGCTCGGTGGAAGACTGCCTGGTGGCCGATGCCGCGCTGGCCGATACGCCGCTGCAGGTGCGCCGCCGCCCACTGCAGGGCCTGCGCCTCGCCGTGCCCAGCACGCTGATGTTCGACGGCATCGACCGGCCCACAGCGCGCGCCTTCCAGCGCGCCGTGTCCAAGCTGTCGGCGGCCGGCGCGCAGGTCGTGGACATCACGCTCGCGGAGCTGGCCGAGGTGGCCCAGATCAACGCGCCGGGCGGCTTCTCGCCGATCGAGGCCGCGGCCGTGCACCGGGCGACCATCGGCGAACACCGTGCCGACTACGACAGCCGCGTGGCCGCCCGCATCGACCTGGGCATGACGGTCAGCGCGGCCGACTACATCACCATGCAGCACCGCCGCGCCGACTGGATCGCGCGCATGGAGGGCGCGCTGCAGGGCTTCGACGCGCTGCTGTGTCCCACGGTGCCGATCGCCGCGCCTTCGATCGAATCGCTGGCCACGGACGAGGCCTTCTTCCAGGCCAACGGCATGCTGTTGCGCAACACCTTCGCGATCAACTTCCTGGACGGCTGCGCGTTCAGCCTGCCCTGCCATGAAGCAGGCGAGCTGCCGGCCGGGCTGATGCTGTCGTCGGTGCGCGGCGACGATGCGCGGCTGGCGGCCGTGGCGCTGGCCGTCGAGGCCGCGCTGGGCTGATCAGTTGCCCGTGAGGGCGTCGTAGGCCGCTTCGTCGAGCAGCGTGGCGAAGCGGGCCTCGTCCACGTGGGCCAGGCGCAGCATCCAGCCCGCGCCCATGGGGTCTTCGTTGACCAGGGCCGGGTTGTCGGCCAGCGCCGCGTTGACCTCGGCGATCTCGGCGTCCAGCGGCATGTGCAAGTCCGAGGCGGTCTTGACCGACTCGACCATGCCGATGACGGTGTTCTCGGCCTGACGGCCACTGGCCGTCACGTCGACCACGACGATGTCGCCCAGCGTGTCCTGCGCATGGCGCGTGATGCCGGCCACGGCCGTGCCGCCTTCTTCCAGGCGGACCCAGAAATGCTCTGCGGTGTAGCGGATCACAGGCGTGCCTTCTCGGCCAGCGTGCCGTCCTTGTGGATGGGTTCGCCCAGGTTCAGCATGAGCCGGTTGGCCCAGGCGAACAGCGCCACGGCGTGCACCAGGTCCAGCGTCTCGCCGTCGGTGAGGCCGGCTGCGCGCAGCGCCTGCACATCGGCCGCGCCGATGTCTGCCGGCGCCAGGCCATGCTTGGCCGAGAACTGCACGATGGCCTTCTCGCGCGCGCTGGTGCCGGCCGTGGCCGGGTCCTCGAACAGCTGCACGATCACATCGTTGCGCTTGGCCAGCTGCTCGAAGCGCTGGGCGTGCACCGAGGCGCAGTAGACGCAGCCGTTGAGGCGCGACTCCACCGTGGCGCCCAGTTCGCGCTCGGCACGCGGCATGCCGCCGGGCGCGAACATGATGGCGTTGAAGGCGATGGAGCGCTGCAGCAGCATCTCCGGCTGGTGCGCCAGCAGGCGGAAGTAGGCCTGGTCCTTGGCCGTGGGGCTCATCTCGTGCAGAGCCGCCATTTGCTCGGGCGTGGCGTCTTCCAGGCGCACGGGTTCGGCCCAGGGCGTCCAGTCCAGCACCTCGTTGGTGAAGCCGCGGATGCGGATCGGGCTGGCCACGGTGCTGCCCCCGCGCGCCTCGGGCGGCTGCGCCGTCGCAGGGCCTTCGCCGCCGGCCGCGGCCAGCGCCTGCAGGCCCGCCACCACGCGGATCTGGTAGGACAGGAAGGCGATCAGCTGGCCCACGGCCACGACGGCGGCCGGCGCCAGGCCGGCACCGGTCAGCGACTGCACGGCGCGGCGGTCGCCCTCGATGGGACGCACGATGAGCTTGGCCGTGAAGGCCAGCAGCGTGGCCACGCGGGCGTCGGCTGCGGTCCCGTTGCCCTCGGCCGCGGCCACCAGCGCCGCGTCGGCGCCCTCGGCCTGCAGCCGTGCGCGGTAGTGGTCGGCCAGCGTCGCGGCGCCGCTCAGGTGGCAGGCATGCAAGGCGATCAGCAGGCGCTCGACCACGGACACGCCGGCCACCGTGGGCGCGAACATGCCGGCATAGCTGCCCTGCGTGGCGTCGACGATCTTGGGGCGCTGGCGGCGCAGCGCGTACAGCGCGTCGCCTGCGGCCAGCGGCACGGCCTGGTCGATCACGTCCACGGGCACAGTCTCGGAAGAGGTCATGTCGGTCTTGTCTTTCTAGGGAAGGCGGAAGGGATCACACCGGCACGGCGGCCGGCAGCTCGGCGGGCACCCACTCGTCGCCCAGCAGCTCGGGCTCGGCGTAGGCCTGCAGGTTGGCGAAGTGCTGTTCGAAGTCTTCGCGGTAGAAGTGGCTGGCGATGCCGGCCGCCAGCCGGCGCGCACCGTCGCTGATGTTGGGAATGTCGCCGGCCAGCGCGCCGTGCGACAGCGTGGCCGGATAGCAGAAACAGTGCACGTGCGAGAGGCCCGGGCAGCTGCCGGGCGTCTTCTCCTGGAACTCGAAGGCCGGGCCCAGCACGGGCGAATCGGCCAGCTCCTGGTCGTGCAGCGCGGCGGGCGGCTGGTAGCGCTCGGACCAGATGCGGATGTGCGGCGCGATGTGTGCGAACTCGGGCCGGCGCGCCCAGTCGATCTGGAAGCCCGTGGAGACGATCAAAAAGTCGTAGTCGAACGCACCCTTGGGCGTGCGCACGACCAGGCCGTCGCCCTGGGCCTGCACGGCCTGCACCGGGCAGCCCAGCAGGAAGCGCACGTTGGGGTTGCGCGACACGCGCAGCGTGCTGCCGCGCGGCGGCGGCACCTGTGTGGCGTTGATGTACTGGCGCAGCCGCCACTTGTCGGCGTCCGGCAGGTCGTGGTGGCCGTGCGTAAGGCCGGCCACGATGGAGCCCTTGCTCTTGTTGACGCGCGGCAGGTCGGCGCGGCGGATCAAGAGGTCCACGCTGGCCGCGCCCCTCTCCAGCGCAGTGGCCGCGCTGTCCATGGCCGAGGAGCCGGCGCCGACCACGGCCACGCGCTTGCCGCGCAGGGCCGCGTAGTCGTTGGGGTCGGACGAATGCGCCCACAGCGCATGCGGCACGCCCTGCAGAAAGCCCGGCAGCGCCGGGCCGCCCAGGCCGTCGCGCCCGGTGGCCACGACCACGCGGCGCGCCAGCAGGCTGCCCGCGCCCTGGGCCGTGCGCAGCGCCAGGCGCACCACGCCATCGGCGCGCGGCGCGATGTCGGTGACGGTGGTGCCGTTGCGCACGTCCACCCGCATCACGCGGCGCACCCAGCGCAGGTAGTCCATCCACTGCAGGCGCGGGATCTTGTCCAGCGCCTCCCAGTCGGCTGCGCCGAACTGCGCCACCAACCAGGCGCGGAAGGTCAGTGCCGGCAGGCCCATGGCCGGGCCCACGAGCTCCTTGGGCGAACGCAGCGTCTCCATGCGCGCCGTGGTCGCCCAGGGGCCTTCGAAGCCCTCCGCGGCCCTGTCCAGCACCACGGCGGCAATGCCCTGGTGCGCCAGGCCAATGGCCGCGGCCAGGCCGGCCTGGCCGCCACCGATGACGACCACGTCCAGCACCGGCTGCCCGTCCACGGTGCGCGGCGGCACCCAGGCGCGCGGCGGCAGGCCCAGGTACTGCAGGTCCTGGACCAGGCGCTGCTCCAGCGCGGCCAGGCCGGCGTTCGGATCGGTGGTGGTGGAGGCTTCAATGGGCATGGACGGTGGTCGGTGGATCAGTTCAGTTCGATGTTGGCGGCCTTCACGACCTCGGCCCACTTGGTGCGGTTGTCGTGCACGGTCTGCTTGAATTGCGCGGGTGTCTCGACGCGCAGGCTGTTGCCCTGGCTCTCGAAGCGCGCACGCACATCCGGCTGCTGCACGGCGGCGCTGATGGCGGCGTTGAGCTTGTCGACGATGGCCGGGTCGGTGCCCTTGGGCGCGAACACGCCGAACCAGATCGAGCTGTCGAAGCCCTTGGTGCCGGGCAGGCCGCTGGCCGCAATGGTGGGCACCTCGGAGACGGCCGCCACGGGCTTGGCGGTGGTCACGGCCAGCAGGCGCACGGTGCCGGCCTTGTACTGCGGCAGCACGGTCTGCACCTGATTCATGATGCAGCAGGTCTCGCCGCGCACCACGGCCGTCAGCGCCTCGGGGCCGCCCTTGTAGGGCACGTGCACCATGTCCAGTCCCAGGCGTGAATTGAGTTCGGCGAACGCCATGTGGGTGCCGGCGCCGTTGCCGGTGGAGGCGTAGTTGTACTTGCCCGGGTTGGCCTTGACCAGGTCGACGAACTCCTTGAGCGTCTTGACCGGCATCACGCTGGGGTTGATGGTCAGCACGTTGGAAACGTCGAGCACGGGCGCCACGGGCACGAAGTCGGCCTCCACGTCGAAGGGCAGCTTCTTGTACAGCGCGGCATTGCTGCCGTGCGTGGCGGCCGTGCCGAAGGACAGCGTGTAGCCGTCGGCCTTGGCGCGCGCCACGTACTCGGAGGCGATGTTGCCGGCCGCGCCGGACTTGTAGTCGATGATGACCGGCTGGCCCAGCGACTTGCTGAGCGGATCCTGGATCGCACGCGCCACCACGTCCACGCCCGAACCGGCCGGGAAACCCATGATCAGCGTGACGGGCTTGGTCGGCCAGTTGGCCTCGGCCTGGGCACCCGTGGCGGCCAGCGCCAGGCAGGCGGCCAGGGCGGGCGCGGCGCCGCGCATGTTCTTGAACAGATCCAGCATGAAGATTCCTCGGTGAGATTGAAAAAACCGGATTGACGCAATCACCATGCCATTGAGCAAGCCATGCTGATGGCAACCCATTGCGTTGGTTTTTTCTTTCACTGGATGGCGAATCTCAGAAGAATTTTTTCCAACCCATGCGGTGCGCGCGCGCCAAGGGGAAAGAATTTTCCCCGCGCGGCAAGCCGTGCATGGCGGGCATGGCCGTCAACCTGCCCAGGCCTGGGGCCATCGCGGTGCACCGGGGCCGGGGCGTTCGCGCCGCCGTCACGCCGCGGCCCATTGCGCCAGCCCGCCGGCCAGGCTCCAGGCATTCGCATGGCCCTGGCGCCGCAGCGCATCGGCGGCCTCGGCGCTGCGCCGGCCGCTGCGGCACACGAAGATGACCTGCGTGGTGGCCGGCAGGTTGCGCCAGCGCGCCAGCGCATCGGCCAGCGCCGACAGCGGCACCGGCTCGGCGGCGAGATCCGTGGCGGGCTGCAGGCTTTGCTCGGCCGCCTCGCGCACATCGACCACCAGCGGCCGGGCGGGCGCCCGCAGCGCCTGGCGCACGGCCGGTGCGTCCATCTCCAGCGCGGCACGCGCGGCGTCGTCCAGCACCTGGCCCGCGCGCAGCGCCTCTCCGCAGGCACGCAGCCGGGCGCAGGCCTCCTGCACGAAGGCCGCGCCGTCGGCGGCACCGAAAGACAGGCGCACGGCCGACGCGGCCTGCCAGTGCGGCAGGCCCATGGCCTGCAGCACGTAGCTGGGCTCGGCACGCGCGGCCCCGCAGGCCGAGCCACCGCTCACGCGCACGCCGGCCGCGTCGAACAGCGCGATGAGGGCATGCGCCGCGACGCCCGGCACCGCGAGGTTCAGCGTGGTCGGCAGGCTGGTCTCGAACGGCGCGTTGAACACCACGCCGGGAAAGGCCTCGCGCAGCGCGGCGGCCAGTTGCGCGCGGTGCGCCTGCAGCGTGCCGTGGGAGGCGAACACGTCGCCCGCCTCCAGCGCCTGCAGCACCGCGCCCAGCGCGGCGATGCCGGCCATGTTCTCGGTGCCGGCGCGCTGGCCGCCCTCCTGGCCGCCGCCGGCCTGCAGCGGCGTGAACGGCGCGCCCTCGCGCACGTAGAGCATGCCGATGCCCTTGGGCGCGTAGAGCTTGTGGCCCGAGAACGGCGCGTAATCGATGCGGCGCTCGGCCAGCCGCAAGTCCAGCTTGCCGAGGGCCTGCACGCCATCGACCAGCCACAGCGCGGGGCTGCCGGCCAGCGCGGCGGCGATGCCGTCCAGGTCGCTGATGGCGCCGGTCTCGTTGTTGGCCGCCATGGTGCAGACCAGGCCGGCCTGGGCGGCGTGGCTGCGCAGCCAGGCCAGGTCGTGCCGGCCATCCCGGCCCACGGGGATCGCCTGCACGCGCAGGTCCAGGCCCAGCAGCGCATTCCAGTGCCGGATCGCCTCGGGCACGGCCTTGTGCTCGGTCGCGCCATAGAGCAGCAGCGGCGCGACGGACTGGCCCGCGTCGCGCTGTTGGCGCAGCGCCTGCAGCGCGGACAGCACGGCGGTCTGGATGCCTTCGGTGGCGCCGCTCGTGAACAGCAGCCGCCCGCCCGGCACGCCGAGCACCCGGCGTGCGCTGGCACGTACGCCGTCGAGCAGCGCCCGCGCCTTCAGGCCGGCGGCGTGGGTACTGCTGGGATTGCCGAACAGGTCGGACATGGCGGCCAGCGCCGCGCTGCGGGCCTGCGCGAGCACCGGCGTGGTCGCGTTGGCGTCGAGGTAGATTTCCATGGCCAAAATTTTGCAGGCCGTGCTGCGCAACATGGGTTCAAAATCCAGCGCATAACACCTCATCAGTGGAAATCCATTCTCCTAACCGTCTGAACCCTGGAAATTTCTACCCATGGAACCGCGCCCCGCCTTGGACAAGATCGACAAGGCCATCCTCGATGCGCTGCAGACCAACGCCACGGCCTCGCTGCAGGAAGTCAGCGCGCTGGTGCACCTGTCGGCCACGCCGTGCTGGCGCCGCATCCAGCGGCTCGAGCGCGAGGGCTACATCCAGCAGCGCGTGGCACTGCTGAACCCGGCCAAGCTCAACGTGGGCGTGACGGTGTTCGTCTCGGTGCGCACCAACCAGCACAACGAGAAATGGGCCAGGCGCTTCACCGAGGTGGTGAAGGCCATTCCCGAGATCGTCGAGTTCTACCGCATGAGCGGCGAGATCGACTACCTGCTGCGCGTGGTCGTGCCCGACATCAAGGGCTACGACGCGGTCTACCAGCGGCTGATCCGCGAGGTGGAGTTGTCCGACGTGAGCTCCAGCTTCGCGATGGAGCAGATCAAGTTCACGACGGCGCTGCCGCTGGATTACGCCTGACCGGGCGGCCTGTCGGGTCGCGCCCCGGATCACGCATCAGGGGACACGCTTGCGTGCCGTCACCTCGATCTCGATCTTCATGCGCGGATCGGCCAGCCCGGCGCTGATCATCATGGCGGCCGGCTTCACCTCGCCCAGGTGCTCGCGCATCACGGGCCAGCACTGCGGGAACAGGCTGGCGTCGGGCAGCACGTAGGTCACGCGCACCACGTCGGCCAGGCTGCTGCCGGCCTGGGCCAACGCGGCGGCGATGTTGCGAAAGCACTGGTCGGCCTGGGCCACGATGCCGTCCTCGATGGCCATCGTGCCGTAGTCGAAGCCCGTGGTGCCGGACACGAAGACCCATTCGCCATCGACCACGGCGCGCGAATAGGCCATCTGCTCCTCGAAGGTGGAGCCGGAACTGATGCGGATACGGTTGCTCATCACTTTCGCCGATGCGGTGACCACAGGCACGCGCAGGAGTGGGACAAGCGCGCGATCATAGGCACCGCCATCCACCATCGGAGCGAGACAAGCCATGAAGCATCTTCTGACCAAGGGCGACGCCGGCAGCGACGTCGATCTCCTGCGGGCCACGCTGGCCACCCTGCTGGCCGCCGACGGCAACGCCTTCCCCTCGCTGTCGGCGCCGCCCGGCAGCCCCATCGACGACGACTTCGACGCCGCCATCCGGCGCTGGCAATCCGGCGTGGGCCTGATCGCCGACGGCATCGTCGGCCCGCGCTGCCAGGTGCTGCTGGAGCTCGCGCAGCCCGTGCCACTGCAGCCTGCGCTGAACGTCGGCGACACCTGCCGCCTGTTCCCGGCCACGCGGCCGGCCAACATCGCGCGCTACCTGCCCTATGTGGACGCGGCGCTGGGCGCGGCGGGCCTGGACGACACCGCCATGGTCGTCGGCGCGCTGGGCACCATCCGCGCCGAGACCGAAGGCTTCGTGCCGATCGCCGAGATGCCCTCCAAGTACAACACCCCGCCCGGCGGCGCCCCGTTTTCGCTGTACGACACCCGCAAGGACATCGGCAACGGCGCGCGCGGCGACGGCGAGCGCTACCGCGGCCGCGGCTTCGTGCAGCTGACGGGCAAGGCCAACTACGCCACCTACGGCAAGCGCATCGGCATCGACCTAGTGGCCTTCCCCGACCGCGCCAACGCCCCTGAGGTGGCCGCCGTCATCCTCGCGCAGTTCCTGGCCGACAAGGCCACCAAGTTCCGCGCCGCCGTGGCGGCCGGCGACCTGCGCGCAGCGCGCCGCCTGGTCAACGGTGGATCGCACGGCCTGGAAAGCTTCTCCGACGTGTTCAAGCGCGCTGCGGCGGTCTGGCCGCCGGCCCCGCCCCGCACGGCCGCCGGCAAGCGCGCAGGCGGCAAGTCCGCGGCGCTGGCCGCGGTCAAGCCCGTTCCCAAGAAGCCCCGCAACCTGCACACCCGCAAGGACGCGGCCGACCTGCGCGACCGCATGTTCCAGCCCGCCGCCATCACGCTGCCCGACCAGGTGCCCACGCCGCAGGACATCAGCCGCTTCATGCCCGGCTACACGGGCGCTGGCCTGATCCTGGACCAGGGCCAGGAGGGCGCCTGCACCGGCTTCGGCCTGGCCTGCGTGGTTAACTACCTGCGCTGGGTCAAGGCCGGCAACCCGGTGCAGATGGAGTCGGTCAGCCCGCGCATGCTCTACACGCTGGCGCGCCGGCACGACGAGTACGAGGGCGAGAACTACGACGGCTCCAGCTGCCGCGGCGCGCTCAAGGGCTGGTTCAACAACGGCGTATGCCTGGAGAGCGACTGGCCCTACGCGCCCGACAAGGCCAACCCGGCGCGCTACGGCTTCGCCGACCGCGCGGTGCAGAACACGCTGGGCGTGTACTACCGCATCGACACCAAGTCGATCACCGACATGCAGGCCGCCATCCACCAGCACTTCGCGGTGTTCGTCTCCGGATTCACGCACGACGGCTGGAACCAGGTGCGCACGCGCCGCGCCGTGCCGCAGGACCATGCCGACCTGCCCGCGATCCCGTTCGACGGCCGGCCCTCGCAGGACGGCGGCCACGCCTTCGCGCTGGTGGGCTTCAATTCCGTCGGCTTCATCGTGCAGAACTCCTGGGGCGACAACTGGGGCGCGGGCGGCTTCGGCGTGCTCACCTACCTGGACTGGCTGGCCAATGGCATGGACGCCTGGGTCGTCGCGCTGGGCGTGCCGGGCGTGGTGGCGGGCCGGCTCGCCGTCTCCAACGGCCAGGCCGGCGCGCTGGCCGGCACCGACCGCAGCAAGTGGTGGGACCAGGGCCTGGCCTACCAGCACAGCGTGGTGCTGGGCAACGACGGCCGCGTGAGCCGCTACCTCACGCAGGACGAGCAGCCGCGCAAGCTGCAGTACCAGTGCACCACGCTGCCCGACGAGTGGTTCCGCGCGCAGAAGGACAAGACCAAGCGGCTCGTGCTGTACGTGCACGGCGGCCTCAACGACGAGGGCGCGGCCATCAAGCGCGCCAGCGCCATGGGCCGCTACTTCGTGGCCAACGGCTGCTATCCGCTGTTCCTGGTCTGGAAGACGGGCCTGTTCGAGACGCTGGGCAACATCCTGGAGGACGGCCGCCAGAAGGACCGCGGCCTGGCCGGCGCGGGCATCGGCGAGTGGATCAGCGAGAAGACCGACCTGCTGCTCGAGAAGACGGTCGGGCGCCCGCTGGCGCGGCCCATCTGGAGCGAGATGAAGGAGAACGCCGAGCTGGCCTTCTCGCCGCGCCGCGGCGGCGACCTGCTGCTGGACGCGCTGCAGGCCCTGGCCAGCACCTGGGGCGATGCCTTCGAGCTGCACGTGGTCGGCCACTCGGCCGGCTCCATCGCGCTGGGCCACCTGATCGCCGCGCTGGCGCAGCGCAAGGCCGAGGGCCGCGACGGCGGCCTGCACGACAAGCTGGCCTCGGCCCACCTGTATGCGCCGGCCTGCAGCGTGCCTTTCGCCAACGCGCGCTATGCCCGCAACGCGCACGTGATGGAGCGCCTGTACATCGATGTGCTGTCCGACCGCGTGGAGCGCAAGGACAGCGTGGCGGCCGTGTACCGCAAGTCACTGCTGTACTTCGTCTCCAACGCGCTGGAGACCGACATGCGCCTGCCCATCCTGGGGATGGACCGCATCCACGACACCGGCTACAGCGGCTGGGACGGCACTTCCGACACCGGCGAAGCGCTGGCCGCGTGGCGCGCCGCCGCCGCGCAGGTGGAGCTGGCCAAGCGCACCACGGTGCTCGACACCGAGCGCATCAGCACGGCCGTGGACGCCGACGGCCAGCCCATCGCCACGCAGGCGCCCGCGCACGGCAGCTTCGACAACGACGTGGAGGTGGTCACGCGCACGCTGCAGCGCATCCGCGGGAGCAGGAAGCTGCCGATGGCGGTGGACGACCTGCGCGGGTATTGACGAGCCCCCCGTTTGGACTTCTCACTTCGTGCAGAAGTCCTCTCTTTCCTCCAGGGGGGCGCCGCCAGCGGCCGGGCCAGGGACAACAGAGGAGACACGGGCTCGCGGCAATTACCATGCCGCCATGTCTGCAGCCCGCCCCCGCATCCTGATCGCCGAGGACGAATCCGGCATCGCGGACACGCTCGCCTACGTGCTGCGCGCCGACGGCTACGAGCCCATCTGGTGCGCCACCGCCGGCCAGGCGCTGGCACAGTACCGCGCGCACAGGCCGGACCTGGCCATCCTGGACGTGGGCCTGCCCGACATGAACGGCTTCGAGCTGTTCCGCCGCCTGCACGAGCTGCCCGGCGCGGATGCCGTGCCCATGCTGTTCCTGACGGCGCGCAGCGACGAGATCGACCGCGTGGTGGGCCTGGAACTCGGTGCGGACGACTACATCGCCAAGCCCTTCTCGCCGCGTGAGCTGGTGGCGCGCGTGCGCACCATCCTGCGCCGCAGCGCGCGCGGCGCAAGCGCCCCGGCGCCGTCGCCTGCGCTGGCACCCGTGTTCCAGATCGACGGCGAGCGCCGGCAGATCCGCTACTACGGCCAGCCGCTCGAACTCTCGCGCTACGAGTACGGCCTGCTGGCCCTGCTGGTGCAGCGGCCCGGCCGCGTCTACACGCGCGACGAGCTGCTCGACATGGTCTGGGACGATGCCGCCCAGAGCCTGGACCGCACGGTGGACGCGCACGTGAAGACGCTGCGCGCCAAGCTCAAGGCGGTGGCGCCCGAGGTGGAGCCGATCCGCACGCTGCGCGGCACCGGCTACGCGCTGCACGAGAACCTGCCCGCCTCCCGCGCCGCCGCGCCGTGAGCCGCCGCACGCGCATCTTCGTCGGCATCCTGGCGATCTACGTGGCCGGCATTGCGCTGCTGCTGTACCGCGTGGTCGGCGACATCGACCCACGCTACCGCGAATCGGCCGAGGAATCGCTGGTCGACACCGCCAACCTCGTGGCCAGCCTGGTCGAGCAGGACCTGCAGGGCGGGCGCATCGACCCGGCACGGCTGGAGCCGCTGCTGCGCACGCTCCACGCGCGCCAGTTCGACGCCGAGATCTACGGCCTGCGCAAGACGCGCGTGGACCTGCGCCTGTACGTGACCGATGCCGAAGGCCGCGTGCTGTTCGACGCCGACCGTGGCGGCATCAACCGGCACCGGGGCGAGAACTTCCTGGACTGGCGCGACGTGCGCTACACGCTGGACGGCCTGTACGGCGCGCGCACTTCGCGCGACGTGACCAGCGACGCCAGCACGTCGGTCATGTACGTGGCGGCGCCGGTGCGCAACCGCGACCGCGTGACCATCGGCGTGGTCAGCGTGGGCAAGCCCGTGCAGAGCTTCGGCAAGTTCGTGCAGGACGCGCGCTGGCGCACGATCTGGGTCGGCGTGGGCTCGGCCCTGGCGCTGCTGGTGGGCGCGCTCATCGTCTCCATCTGGCTGGTGCGCCCCTTCGGCCTGGTGCGCGACTACATGGCCTGGGCCCGCACGCAGCCCCGGCTGCGCCCGCGGCCGATGCTGCGCCATGCCGCGGCCCTGCTGCGCGCCGGCGTGCACGAAACGCGCGACGCGCTGACCGGCCGCAACACCATGGCCGACCATGTGGCCACGCTCACGCACGAGATCAAGAGCCCGCTGTCGGCCATCCGCGGCGCCGCCGAACTGCTGGACGACCCGGCCATGCCGGCCGGCACGCGCGCGCATTTCCTGGACAACATCACGCGCGAGACGCAGCGCATCCAGGAGATCGTGGACCGCATGATGGAGCTCACCGCGCTGGAAAGCCGGCGCGTGCTGGAGCATGCCGGCGCCGTGGCGCTGGCGCCGCTGCTGGAGGAACTGGCCGGCAGCCACCAGGCCGCCGCCGCCGCGCGCGGGCTGGAGCTCGTGCTGGCGGTCGAGGCCGCGGCCAGCGTCTGGGGCGACCCCTTCCTGCTGCGGCGCGCCGTCAGCAACCTGCTGGCCAACGCGCTCGATTTCGCGCCGGCCGGCAGCCGCATCGACCTCGCCCTGCGCGCCGATGCACGCCATGCGCATGTGACGGTGCGCGACCACGGCCCCGGCATTCCGGAATACGCGCGCAACAAGGTCTTCGAGAAGTTCTATTCGTTGGCCAGGCCGGACAGCGGCAAGAAGAGCACCGGGCTCGGCCTGGCCTTCGTGCGCGAGATCGCGCAGCAGCATGGCGGCCAGGCGACGCTGCACAACGCCGCGGGCGGCGGGGCGCTGGCGACGCTGGTGCTGCCGGTGCGGCGGGCCTAGGCCAAGCGGCTGGTCCCGGCCAGGCACGGCGGTGCCCATGTGGCCACCAGGGCCGCGCCTACTTCACACAGGCTTCACACAGGCGTCGAATCCTTCGAACTGCCTTCGCACGCGCCACTGAAAGTCCCACCCGTGCACCGTCGCACGGCCACCAGCGGACATCCCGTGATCGCCTTCCTCCTTCTTCCCCAGAGCGCCACCGGCCGCTGGCTTGCCGCAGCCGCGCTGGCGCTGTGCGCAGCGCTGCTGCACCGCCCCGCCTATGCGCAGCCGCGCGACGCCGACGGCCCGCGCCAGCAGACCGAGAGCCCCTACTTCGTCGTGCGTGGCGGCGCGCCCGGCACGGACGCGTTGCCGCTCAAGGGCACCGAGGTCTCGGTGCAGGTCTCCGGCGTGATCGCCGAGGTGCGCGTGGTGCAGCACTACCGCAACGAGGGCCAGCAAGCCATCGAGGCCGACTACGTGTTCCCGGGCTCCACGCGCGCCGCTGTGGGCGGACTGCAGGTGCGCCTGGGCGAGCGGCTCGTCACGGCGCAGATCCGCGAGAAGCAGCAGGCGCGCATCGAGTACGCCACCGCCAAACAGGAAGGCAAGACCGCGGCGCTGCTGGAGCAGCAGCGGCCCAACGTGTTCCAGATGCGTGTCGCCAACATCCTGCCCGGCGACGACGTGCGCGTGGAACTGCGCTACACCGAACTGCTGCTGCCGCAGGACGGGCGCTACGCATTCGTGTTCCCGACCGTCGTCGGCCCGCGCTACGCCCACGCGGCCAGCCAGGGCCAGGACACCTGGGCTGCCCAACCCACGCTGCGCGCCGGCGAGCCACCGGCCAGCCGCTTCACGCTGCAGATGCAGCTGGACGCACCGCTGCCGCTGCGCGCCATCCGCTCGCGCACGCACGCCATCGCCGTCGAGCAGCCGCAGGACCAGCCCCGCCACGCCAGCGTGCGCCTGGCCGAAGGCAGCGGCCCGGCCAACGACCGCGACTTCGTGCTGGACTACAGCCTGGCCGGCGACCAGCTGGCCGCGGGCCTGATGCTGTCCGAAGGCCAGGGGCCAGGCGCCGAGAACTTCTTCCTCGCGCTGGTCGCGCCGCCCCAGGCCGTGGCCGCCACGCAGATCGCGCCGCGCGAATACATCTTCGTGGTCGACATCTCGGGCTCCATGCACGGCTTTCCGCTGGACACCGCCAAGGCCATGCTGCAGCGCCTGATCGGTGGCCTGCGGGCCGGCGACCGCTTCAACGTGCTGCTGTTCTCGGGCAGCAGCCGCATGCTGGCGCCCCGGTCGGTGCCTGCCACGCAGGCCAACATCGACCGCGCGCTGGCCGCGCTGGGCCAGACGCAGGGCGCCGGCGGCACCGAGCTGATCCCCGCCCTGCGCCGTGTCTACGCAGAGCCCAAGACGCCCGACGTGGCGCGCACCATCGTTGTCGTCACCGATGGCTACGTGAGCGTGGAGCAGGAAGCCTTCGCGCTCGTGCGCCAGCACCTGAACCAGGCCAACCTGTTCGCCTTCGGCATCGGCTCGTCGGTCAACCGCGCGCTGCTCGAGGGCCTGGCCCGCGCCGGCGGCGGGGAGCCCTTCATCATCACCGACCCCGTGCAGGCCCCCGGGCAGGCCGCACGCTTTCGGCGCATGGTGGAGTCGCCCGTGCTGACCGGCGTGCGCCTGCAGTTCGAAGGCCTGGATGTGTACGACCTCGAACCCGCCGTGCAGCCCGATGTGCTGGGCGAGCGGCCCGTCGTGGTGTTCGGCAAGTGGCGTGGCCAGCCGCAGGGCCGCATGCGGGTGCTGGGCCACACGGCCGCCGGCCCTTGGCAGCAGGCGGTGGAGGTGCAGCCTGCCGCGGCCGGCCAGGCCAGCGCCCTGCCGGCGCTGTGGGCGCGCCACCGCATCGCCCAACTGACCGACCAGGAAGCGCTGGAAGGCGGCGACGCCCAGCGCGCCGCCATCACGCGGCTGGGCCTGGACTACGCGCTGCTGACGCCCTACACGAGCTTCATCGCCATCGACCAGGTGGTGCGCAACCTGGCCCCGCACGACAGCCAGCGCGTGCAGCAGCCGCAGCCCCTGCCCCAGGGCGTGGGCGAGCGCGCGCTGGGTGAGAGCGCCACCGTGATCGCCGGCGCCGAGGTGCCCAGCACGCCCGAACCCGAGACGCTGGGCGCCGTGCTGCTGGTGCTCTCGGTGCTGGCCATGTTGCAGCGCCGTGCCCGGCGCACCCGCAGCGGGAGCTTCACGCAATGACCAGCCACGACCTGATCCGCAAGCCGGCGTTCGTGCGCTGGGGCATCGCCGTCGACCGTCTGCCGGCCGGGGCCTGGATCGCGCTGCAGGCGCTGGCCCTGCTGCCCGCCTGGACCTGGATGGCACGGCGCCTGGCCGACGGCGCGGACGACCCGCTGGGCCTGTTGGCGCTGGCCGCGCTCACCGCGCTGGCGTGCCTGCACCGCAAGGCCTTGCGCGCCTCGCCCGCGCTGGTCTGGCTGGCCGCCGGCACAGGGCTGACGCTGGCCGCCACGCTCGCGCACGGCACGCTGCCGCCGCTGCTGGCCAGCCTGCTGGCCGTGCTGGCCGGGGCCGCCACGCTGCTGGCCTTCCTGCCGCGCCAGGTGGCGGCCGTGCCCGTGCTGCTGCTCGCGGTGCTGGCGCTGCCGCTGCTGTCCTCGCTGCAGTTCTATGCCGGCTACCCGCTGCGCGTGCTCACGGCCGAGGCCTCGCACTGGCTGCTGGCGCCGTTCTTCACGGTCTGGCGCGAAGGCAGCACGCTGCTCGTGGACGGGCGCCTCGTGATCGTGGACGCGCCCTGCTCGGGCGTGCAGATGGCCTGGCTGGGCTACTTCACGGCCAGCGCCACGGCGCTGTGGGCGCGCCTGGCAGACCGCACCGTGCTGGCCCGGCTGCCCATCGTCGGCCTCACGGTGCTGGCCGGCAACGTGCTGCGCAACACGCTGCTCGTGGCGGCCGAGGGCGCGGGCTGGCCGCTGCCGGCCTGGGGCCACGAGCTGCTGGGCCTGGCCGTGCTCGGCACGGTCTGCGCCGCGATCGCCTGGCAGATGCAGCGGCCCGCTGCCCCACCCCTGTCCTTCGGAGTGCGCCATGCCCACGCGGCTTGAAACCCTGTTCGCCAACCGCTTCGTGCAGCGCGTGCTGCACAAGACTGCCTTCGCCACGGGCCTGGCGCTGTGCATGCTCTGGGGCGCGGCCGAAGCCGTCCGGCCCGGCGCCGCGGCGCCCGCCGAGGCCACGGCCTGGGAATGGCCCAGCCAATGGGAGGGCGCCGCGCTGCGCCCCTTGGCCCTGGGGCCTGTGGAGCAGCGCTTCGCACGGCAGTTCCCGGGCGCCATCGCGCGCATGACGGACGGCGAACGCGTGCTGGTGCTGCGCCATGTGACGGCGCCCACGCGCATGCTGCACCCGGCCGAGGACTGCTACCGCGCGCTGGGCTACAGCATCGCGAGCGCGCGGCTGGAGCACGACGCGCATGCACAGCTGTGGCGCTGCTTCGTCGCCACGCGCCACGGCGGCCAGCCGCTGCGCGTGTGCGAACGCACGACCGACGCCCGGGGCCAGGCCTTCACCGACACCTCGGCCTGGTACTGGGCCGCCCTGCGCGGCCAGTCCGCCGGCCCCTGGCTGGCCGTGACGACGGCCACACCGCTCCCCTCCGCCGCGCCAGCGAGGCTGCTGTGAATCCGGCCAAGGCGTTGCGGCCGGTGTTGCGCACGCTGGCCGCCGTATTGCTGGCCCTGCTGGTGGCCCTGCTGCTGGGGGGCGCCGTGGCACTGCGGCTGCTGGCGCCGCGGCCCGGCGAATGGGCGGCGCCGCTGCGCATCGGCACCTGGCAGACGGCCGTCAGCGTGCCGGCGGTGCTGCGCGTGGCCACGGCAGCGCCATTCGCGCGCTGGCTGGATGGCCGCCGGCTGCGCACGCGCTGGGGGCCGGTGCAGCTGCAATGGCAACCCGCCGACCGCAGCCTGCACCTGCAGTGCGCGCCGTGCCGCCTGCCGGCGTCCGCACTGGGCAGCACACCGCTGCAGCTGCAAAGGCTGCAGATCGCGGTGTTCCGCGACTTCGAAAGCGTGCAGGGCCTGGTCCGCGCCGACACCGGCGTGGACGACGGCCCCGCGCTGCAGGCCTGGTTCACGGGCCGGCTGCAGGACGACGGCCTGGCGCTGCAGCTGCGCGTGCCCGACACCCCCATCGCCGACGCCTACGCCGTGCTGGCGCCGGACCTGCCCGAGCTGCGGCAGGCCCGCATCGGCGGCCGGCTCAAGGTGCAGGCCAGCTGGCAGCTGCCGGCCGGCCCGCTGCGCATGCAGCCGCAACTCGAAGGCTTCACGGTGCAGGGCCTGGGCACCGAGGCCTGGGCCCGCGCCAGCACCAGCTGCGGCGCGCCGAGCCGGCTGCAGTCCAGGGACTGGCTGGTGCGCGCCGTGCTGGCGGCCGAAGACCAGCGCTTCTTCGAGCACCCCGGCTACGACATCCGCGAATTGCAGGCCGCGCTGCAGGCCAACCAGGCCGAAGGCGGCGTGCGCCGCGGCGCCAGCACGCTGGGCCAGCAGTTGGCCAAGCGCCTCGTGACGGGCGACGAACGCAGCGCCACGCGCAAGCTGCGCGAACTGCTCTACGCCGTGGAGATGGAGCAGACGCTGGGCAAGGCGCGCATCCTGCAGCTGTACCTGGACAACGCGCCCTGGGGCGCGGGCCTGTGCGGTGCCGAGGCGGCGGCGCGCGGCTACTTCGGGCGCAGTGCGCGGGAGCTGGCCCCGGCCCAGGCCGTGTGGCTGGCGGCCATGCTGCACCAGCCCGATGCCGAGGCGCGCGCCTGGATGCGCAGCGGCGGCATCGCGCTGGAGCGGGCCGGATGGGTCGCCGGCAACCTGCGCGGCGGCACGCGGGAGCGCGAGCGGCGGGCTGTGCAGGGGGCGCTGCGGGACATGGGGCCGCCGCCATCGGCCCCCGGCCGGCTGCTTTCTTCCTCGGGATGAATGGCTCTTCGGCCCGGCGCAGCTACCCAGGCGACGCCACCTCCACCCGCACCGCATCGCCCACCGCGACCTCCCCGCCCTGCAGCACGCGCGCCGTCATGCCACCGTGCCCGCGCAGCGCGTTGTAGCCGCCCGGCCCCAGCGTGGCCTCCATCTTCGAGCAGGGATCGCAGGGCCCGGTCAACTGCAGCACCACCGCCGTGCCGATGCACAGCACGAGCGGCTGGTCGGCGAACAGGGTGCGCGCCGCCACCAGGTTCAGCCCCTCGACCACGAGGTTGCGGCGCAGCTGCGTGGCGTCGATCTGTGCCAGGCCGCTCCAGGCCGCGACCAGCGGCAGGTGCTCGGCCTGCAGCAGCGTGACCTGGCGCTTGCCGCCGCCCGGCCGGCTGGCCGGCCGCGCGGCACTGCGGTCGCCCTGCAGGCCGCGCTCGGGCAGCGCCAGCGCGCGCTCCACCGACAGCGCGGGCGCATCGCGCGCGGGGCGCAGCACGATGGCCTGCACGCGGCCGGCGTGCGGGAACTGGCGGGACAGGTGGCGCAAATCAGACATGGCCCGCATGCTCGCACAGGGCTGCGCCCGCCCCGCCGATGCGCCGCTGCCGGTGCAGGCGCTGCAGGAGCTGGTGTCGCCCGGGCCCTGACACGTGTTGGCGATACTCTCGCCGCCCGGAACTCCGCCCACGCCACCCCTTGCCCTCCGCTGCAGACCCACTCAAGCGCCGTGTCATGCTGGCCATCCTGGCCTTGGCCTGGATCGGCTCCGTCACGGCCTGGGGCCTCATCGAGGCGCGCGGCGAATCGTCGGCCGTGCTGCGTGCGGTGTTCGGCCTGAACGGCGTGTTCCATCCGGCGGCGTTCTTCGTGCTCTGGCGCCGGCTGCTGCCGATGCGCGTGGTCGACATGGCCTGCCTGCTGTTCGCGGCCGGCCTGTGCGCCGCCTGCATGGCGCTGCGGCTGTATGTGCCCGCCCTGGGCGCGAAGATCGACATCCAGCCGCTGTACCTGTGGATCCCGGTCATCTACGTGTTCGCCTTCACGCTGACCGGGCACCGGTCCAGCCTGCGGCTGTCGCTGGCCATCCTGGCGCTGTTCGTCGCCATCAGCCTGCCGTACCTGCTGCAGCGGCCCGTGGCGCCGCATGCCAACTTCACGTTCCAGCTGCACATGGTCTCGGCCATCCTGGTCGCGGCGCTGTACTTCTTCTCCAGCTACCAGCACCGCCTGCAGGCGGCACAGCTGACGGTGGACGAGCTCGCGCGCCTGGCGAACACGGACGCCCTGACCGGCCTGGCGAACCGGCGCCGCGTGGGCGAAGAGGTCGCCGCCGAACTGGTGCGCGCCAGGCGCTACGGCCACGCCTTCTCGGTGATCCTGATCGACATCGACCACTTCAAGCGGATCAACGACCGCCATGGCCACGGCGTCGGCGATGCGGTGCTGGTGGACCTGGCCGCGCGCGCGAAGGAGGTGCTGCGCGATGTGGACATGCTGGGCCGCTGGGGCGGCGAGGAGTTCATCGCCGTGCTGCCCGAGACCGGCTTCGCGCAGACACTGGACAAGGCCCGCGCGCTGTGCGCCCACATCGCCGCGCGGCCGCTGGCCGGCGATCACGCCGTCAGCGTGAGCTGCGGCGTGGCGACTGCGCAGACGAGCGACAGCAGCGGGTCGCTGGTGCAGCGCGCCGACGAGGCGCTCTATGCCGCCAAGCGCCAGGGCCGCAACCGCGCCGAGGGTGCGTGAGCGACGCCGCCCCCGCCGCAGCGGCAGTCCGCCGGCCGTGGCCCTGGCGGGCACCGACCATGCAGGCCAGGTGGCCACCGCCAGAACCTAGGCCGGTGCGCCCGCGGCAACCTGCGCCAGCACCTGCCGCAGCCGCGGCGCGGCAGCGTCGATGAACCGGCGCATCTTGAGCGGCATCTGCCCGCGCGCGGCATGCACCAGGTGCACCGGCACGGACGCGGGCTCGTAGGGCTCCAGCACCGGCCGCAGCGCGCCGCTGCACAGCGCATCCACCACCTGGTAGTGCAGCAGCCGCACGACGCCGATGCCGCGCACGGCCGCATCGGCCGCGGCCTGCGGATGGGTGACGGTCAGGCGCGGCCGCACCGCGACATCGCGCGGCGCGCCCGAGCCCGGCGCGCGGAAGCGCCAGGAGGGCGCGGGCATGGGCGTGTCCACGGCGATGCAGGGCAGCCGGGCCAGGTCCTCGGGCACCTGCGGCGTGCCCTGCGCGGCCAGCAGCGCCGGGCTGGCGCAGGCCACCGTGCGCAGCAGGCCCACCTGCGTGGCCACCATGCTGCTGTCGGGCAGGCGGCCGATGCGCACGGCCATGTCCACGTGGTCGTCGACCAGGTCGATGTTGCGGTCGGCCAGCACCAGCCGGATGTCGATCTGCGGGAAGGCGGCCAGGAAGTCGGCCACGATGGGCAGCACGTGCAGCCGGCCGAACAGCACCGGCGCGGTGACGACGAGTTCGCCGCGGGGCGCCGTGTACTCGCCGGCTGCCTCCTGCTCGGCCGCCTGCACCAGGTCCAGGATGCGGCGCGCGGCCGCCACGTAGGCTTGGCCGGCGTCGGTGAGCGTGAGCTTGCGCGTGGTGCGGACCAGCAGGCGCGTGCCCAGTTGCGCCTCCAGGTCGGAGATCCGCCGGCTCAGCGTGGCCAGCGGCACCTGCAGCGCGCGGCCGGCGGCCGACAGGCTGCCGGTCTCGGTGACCTTGACCAGCATCGCCATGGCGTCGAGACGGTCCATGTGCCTGCGCGTTCGCCTTTCCATTTTTCGGGAGACTCATTCTCCGGATCCCTGGATTATCAATCGGACTGGAAAGGTGGACCATTGGCACACCCCACAAGGAGAACGCCATGGCCTACGGATTCCTCGACATCGCCATCACCCCGAGCGTGCGTGCCGCCCAGGCGGCCATGGGCGCCGACAGCCTGTGGACCGACTTCGCCGGCCACCGCGACTTCGACCGCTTCACCGAGGCCGAGGCCGCCTTCATCGCCGAGCGCGACAGCTTCTACATGGCCACCGTGTCGGAGACCGGCTGGCCCTACATGCAGCACCGCGGCGGGCCGCGCGGCTTCCTGAAGGTGGTGGACGAGCGCACGCTGGCGTTCGCCGATTTCCGCGGCAACCGGCAGTACATCAGCGCCGGCAACCTGCGCGCGAACGACCGCGTGTGCCTGTTCCTGATGGACTACCGCCGCCGTGCGCGGCTCAAGGTCTATGCGCATACCGAAGTGCTGGCGCTCGATGCCGACCCCGCGCTGACCGCGCAGGCGGTGGTGCCCGGCTACCGCGGCCGGCCAGAGCGCATCGTGCGGCTGCGGCTGGAGGCCTTCGACTGGAACTGCGCACAGCACATCACGCCGCGCTGGAGCGAGGCCGAGATCGCCGCGCTGCAGGCGGCCGGCGACTGAGGGCGCCGCCAAGGGGCCCCGCAGGCCAGCGGTACGGGGCGCCGGCGGCTAGCGCGCGCACGGCCGCCCCAGGGAATACCCAGCCCCGCACCGCATTGACTTCCCGCTTCGCGCGGGCATACAGTCAGTCATACGACGACTGGCGCCGTCTGACGCAAAAGTTAAACGTTTACTTACAGTGAATCCGGCCCTATCTAGCCATTCAGCTGGCCAGACATCGTACAAGTTAGGTTGCATTGCCCTGACGCCGGCCCAGGCACAGCTTCTTTTCATTCCAAACCAGGAGACACCATGGAGCGCAGACTTTTCCTCGGTTCCGTTGCCGGAGCCCTTGTGACGACCGCTTGCGGCGGCGGCGACGACGGCGGCGAGCCGGCGACGCCGGCCGAGCCCGAGTTGCCCGTCGATCCCGATCCGTTCCGCCAATCGACCAAGCTGGCCATGCGCCGCGCCGCGCGCTACATGGACCAGAGCGTCTCTTCCAGCGGCGCCTACGTCTGGTCTTATCTGGCGTCGAACCGCAACAAGTGCTGGGGCGAGATGGAGGCCACCTCGTCCATGGTCTGGATGCAGCCGACCGGCACACCCTCGGTAGGCCATGCCCTGATCGACGCCTACCACGCCACCAAGGACGAGACCTTCTACAAGGCCGCCGAGCGCACGGCGCTGGTCATGGTCGAGGCCCAGCATCCCTCGGGCGGCTGGAACTACATCTACGACCTGGCCGGCGAGTCCTCGCTCAAGCGCTGGTACGAGACGGTCGGCGCCAACGGCTGGCGGCTGGAGGAGTTCCAGCACTACTACGGCAACGCCACCTTCGACGACGCCACCACGGCCGTGTCGGCGCAGTTCATGCTGCGCATGTACCTGGAGAAGAAGGACCCGCGCTTCAAGACCGCGGTCGACAAGGCCATCGCCTTCATCCTCGACGCGCAGTTCAAGTCCGGCGTCGCCGCCGGCGGCTGGCCGCAGCGCTTCCCGCGGGCCTACAACGCCACCCGGGCCATGCCGGCGCCGAACTGGCCGCCGACCGGCCCGGGCTGGGAGCAGCTGGTGCCCGGCAACCGGAACGGCGACTACATCGGCCAGGGCCCCGGCGGAGTACCGGGCCAGCCGGGCTACACCGGCATCTTCAGCGGCATGGAAGACGGCGACTACACGAACTTCGTGACCTTCAACGACGACGTGATGGGCGAGAACATCAAGTTCCTGATGCTCGCCTCCTTCGGCCTGGGCGACATGGGCCTGAAAGCCCCGGCCGTGGCCGCCATGGACTGCATGTACAACATCATGTACGAGTACGACGGCGACACCGCCAAGGCCAGCAACCCGAACGCGACGGCGACGCCGCAGGCCGGCTGGGGCCTGCAGCATCTGTCGGCCGACACGGTGGACGCCTACGGCGTGCTGCGCAAGGCCGGGCTGCCGGCCGCGGCACGCAGCTACGAGCCGCGCGGCCTGAGCCCCTCGGTCTCGATCACCAACGCCACGCAGCTGTTCCACTACTTCCGGCTGACCGGCGACAAGAAGTACCTGTCCAAGCTCTCCAAGGTGTTCGACTGGATCGACACCTGCGCGCTGCGCGAGGACCAGCGCGCACGCACCACGGCGCGCCCGACCGGTGACCCGGAGAGCATCCTGACGGGCACGCACGCACGCGTGGTGGAGCTGGAATCGAACCGCCCGCGCTTTCCGCACCGCTACGGCAGCAACATCTGGAACGGCGCCTACTTCATCGACCACGACTGGCGCCGCACGCCGGGCCACTACGGCGCCTCGCAGAACGCCAGCACCGCGGCCCCGCGCGCGACGCTGGCCAGGATGCTGGCGCTGTCCAACGCCGAGATCGCCGCGATGGTGGCCAACTCGCCGCTCAACGTGCCGGGCGAGCGTGTGCTGCCCATGTACTTCACGGTCAACGGCGAGGTGGACTTCCAGCACCTGTGGGCCAATTCCGTGAAAGGCACGGCGACGCGCACCGCAGCGCAGACCCAGACGCTGATCGACAGCCTGGGCGAGAAGAACTACTGGAGCGAAGACCAGTCGGTCTTCACCAACGCCTACACCCGGAACGGGCCGGACACGCCCTACCTGGGCAAGGAGTACATGAGCACGCACGTGGGCGACCAGTTCGACACCTCGCCCTTCGGCAGCAACCAGATGCCCGCCAGGGAGCCCTATGTCTCCAACCCGCCCGCGGTCGAGCAGGTCATCAACAGCAGCACCTTCGTGGGCAACCTGGGCAACCTCGTGAGCTTCATCGCGCCCGTCGCCGGGGTGACCGATCCGGCCTACAAGGCCTGAGCCGGCGCAGGCCCCGGCCAGGCTGCCGGGGCTGTAGGTTCAAGACACCGCCTGGTTGCACAGGGGGCCGGCCACTTGCGCCCTAAACTCGGCCATGCACAAGATGTCCGCCCTGACCTACGGCCTCACGGTGCTGGCCTTCTCGTGCGCACCGGTGGCCACGGCGGCGCCCTTGTGGTTCACCGTCATGGGCGACCTGACAGAGCCGACGGCAGATACCGTCGAACTCAATGTCGGGGAACTGTCGTTCCGCGGAGAGAAGAAGGCCATGGACCTGCGCGTCAACCTGGCGGCCCAGCGCACCATGGCATCGGGCGAGAAGTACCAGTCCTACGTCTCCCTGATCGAGATCGACTGCCTCGCATCGGCGATCGTGCACGTGCACCAGACACGCTTCGAGCAGGCCGGTTGGCGTGGCGCCTCCAGTTTCCAGAACTTCCCCGAAATACGCCCGATGGCCTTCGGCGGGCTGGTGCCCAATCCGAAGGACACCATCCTGCGCGCGGCCTGCCAGGTCCGCTGACGCCGCCGGGGCGGTGAGGCCGGGGGCGCGGCGCCCACCCCGGTCGCCCACCGCACCACCAGGTTTCGCCGCCCGGCGGGTGCGGCCGGGATGCCTGCAGACGGCGCCGCGCATGCGGCCGGCGTGGGACAGGCATCTGCCTTTGTCTGCGCGATGTCTTACGCCGGCGCGTCCTGCGCGGGCGGACCATGGCCTGTCCGACATCTTCGCCGCCGCCACCTTGCACGTGGCCATCGCGTCAACCGCGCGCTGATGCAACGCCCCGCACGGGGCCGCCCCGCCACGGACACGGCGGGCCACCCTTCCTCACTGAAAGATTCCATGAACGATGACAAGCAGAGCCCTGCGGGCACGGTCGAGCCGTCCCGGCGCAGGTTCCTCGGCACCGCGGGCATCACCACCGCCGGAGCCGCCGTGGCGCCCATGCTGATGGGCGCCGCCGCGCAGGGCGCTCCCAACGCGCCCAATACGCCCGCAGCCGCCAAGGCCGTGGACAAGGCCGCCGACCTGGCAACGGAGACTTCCGTGGACGCCGGCCAGCTGTTGACGAGCAACCAGGGCCTGAAGATCTCCGACAACCAGAATTCGCTCAAGGCCGGCCGCCGCGGCCCGACCTTGCTCGAAGACCAGTTGCTGCGCGAGAAGATCATGGCGTTCGACCACGAGCGCATCCCCGAGCGCGTGGTGCATGCGCGCGGCGCGGCAGCCCACGGCGTGTTCCGCGTCTACGCGCCGCAGGACAGCCTGACCAAGGCCAGGTTCCTGAATGACCCGGCCCTCACCACGCCGGTGTTCGTGCGCTTCTCCACCGTCTCGGGCTCGCGCGGGTCGGCCGATACGGCGCGCGACGTGCGGGGCTTCGCCACCAAGTTCTACACGCAGGAAGGCAACTACGACCTGGTGGGCAACAACATCCCGGTGTTCTTCATCCAGGACGCCATCAAGTTCCCCGACCTGGTGCACGCTGCCAAGCCGGAGGCCGACCGCGAGATTCCCCAGGCCTCGACCGCGCACGACACCTTCTGGGACTTCATCTCGCTGGTGCCCGAGTCCACGCACATGGTGATGTGGATCATGTCGGACCGCGCCATCCCGCGCTCCTACCGCATGATGGAGGGCTTCGGCGTGCACAGCTTCCGCATGGTCAATGCGCAAGGCGTGAGCCGCTTCGTCAAGTTCCACTGGAAGCCGCTCGCCGGTGTGCACGGCCTGGCCTGGGACGAGGCGCAGAAGCTGGCCGGCAAGGACCCGGACTTCCACCGCCGCGACCTGGCCGATGCGATCGACGCCGGACATTTCCCCGAATGGGAGCTGGGCGTGCAGGTGGTGGAGGAGGCCGACGCGACCCGTTTCGGCTTCGACCTGCTGGACGCGACCAAGCTGATCCCGGAGGAACTGGTGCCGGTGCGCCCCATCGGCAAGATGCAGCTCAACCGCAACCCCGACAACTACTTCGCCGAGACCGAGCAGGTGGCCTTCCACACCGGCAACCTGGTGCCCGGCATCGACGTGTCCGACGACCCGCTGCTGCAGGGCCGGATGTTCTCGTACCTGGACACCCAGCTCACGCGGCTGGGCGGGCCCAACTTCCACGAGATCCCGATCAACCGGCCGGTCTGCCCCATGCACAACATGAACCGCGACGGCTTTCATCGCCAGACGATTGCCAAGGGCCGCATCAACTACGAGCCGAGCTCCATCGACGGGCCACCGATCCGCGAGGTGCCGGCGTCGCAGGGCGGCTTCGCGAGCTTCCCCGAGGCCGTGAACGGGCCCAAGGTGCGCCACCGCTCCGAGACCTTCGCCGACCACTATTCGCAGGCCACACTGTTCTGGCAGAGCCAGACGCCGGTGGAGCAGCAGCACATCGTGGAGGCGCTGCAGTTCGAGCTGGCCAAGGTCGCCGTGCCCGCGGTGCGCGTGCGCATGCTGTCCAACCTGGTCAACGTGGACCGCGAGCTGGCCGCCCGCGTGGCGCAGGTGCTCGGCATCCCGGTGCCGGCCGCCAGCGCGCGCGTGGGCGACAAGCGCTATCCGCCGTCGCCCAAGCTCAGCATGATCGCGCGCGGCAACCCCACGGGCATCGCCAGCCGGCAGGTGGCGTTCCTGGCGGCCGATGGCGTGGACATCGCCAGCCTGCAGGCGATGAAGGCCGCGTTGGTGAAGGCCGGCGCGGGGGTGAAGGTGCTGTCGACGCGGCTGGGCACGCTGGCCGGCGCGGCGGGCGGCAGCGTGCCGGTGGACCACCTGATCGTCACCATGCCCTCGGTCGTGTTCGACGCCGTGTGCGTGTTCGGCGGCGCGGGCAGCGTGGCGCAACTGCAGGCCAGCGGCGACGCCGTGCACTTCGTGCGCGAGGCGTTCAAGCATGCCAAGCCGGTGGCGGCCATGTCCGAAGCCGCCGATTTCCTGAAGACGGCCGGGGTGCTGCCGGGCGCGACCCCACCGGCCGGCGTCTCGACCGGGACCGACCTGCCCGCCCTCACGGCCCGCTTCATCGCCGACATGGGCGCCCACCGACGGTGGGATCGCGCGGCCCAGCAGGCCATGGCGGCCTGATGCGGATGGACCGCAGCGCGCCCATGGCGCCGCTGCGGAGCGGGTGGCCTCTTCAGCCTTCCCGCTCGTCGAGGAACCGCTCTCCCGCCGTCAGCGGCGCATGCCGGTAGCTGGCCGGCGTGCGGCTCAGCTTCACCGGCGCGCCGACACCGCGGTAGCCGCCTTCCAGCGCCACCACCATGCCGCGGTGCGCCGTGTGCGGGTGCGTCAGCGCCGCGTCCACCGGCAGCACGGGCGCGGCCGGCACGCCGGCGGCCATGAGGTCGTCGACGAGCTGGCGGCCGTCGAACTTCTCCAGCGCCGCCTCCAGCAGCGGCTTGAGCGCTGCGCGGTGCACCGAGCGGCCGCCGGCCTCGCGGTAGTCGGCGTGCTGCGCCAGCTCGGGCACGCCGATCACGCGGCACAGCGCCGCGAACTGGCGGTCGTTGCCCACGGCCAGGAACACCGGGTCGGTGGCGGTGCGCACGGTGTCGTAGGGGTAGATGTTGGGGTGGGCGTTGCCCGTGCGGCCCGGCACGCGGCCGTCCATGAACCAATTGGCCGCGTGCGGGTGCAGCAGCGAGATGCCGGCGTCGTACAGCGCGGCCTCGACGAACTGGCCCTGGCCGCTCCTGTGGCGCTCCTGCAGCGCCAGCAGCACGCCGATCACGGCGTTCAGGCCCGTGACCATGTCGACCACGGGCAGGCCCACGCGCAGCGGCTCGCCACCGGCCTCGCCGTTCACGCTCATGAGGCCGGTCATGGCCTGCACGGCGGCGTCGTAGCCGGGCAGCGCGCCCAGCGGGCCGTCGGCGCCGAAGCCCGAGACGCGGCACCAGATCAGGCGCGGGAAGCGCTGCGACAGTTGTTCGTAGCCGATGCCCCAGCGCTCCATGGTGCCGGTCTTGAAGTTCTCCACCAGCACGTCGGCCTCGCCCACCAGGGCCAGCAGCTTGTCGCGCTCGGCCGGATCGGAGAGATCCAGGTGTTGCACGCGCTTGTTGCGGTTCAGGCCGTGGTAGTAGGAGGCCACGCCATCCTTGAAGGGCGGCCCCCAGGTGCGCGTGTCGTCACCGCCAGGCGGCTCGACCTTGAGCACGTCGGCGCCGTGGTCGCCGAGGATCTGGCCGCAGTAGGGGCCGCCGAGGATGCGCGAGAGGTCGAGCACGCGGATGCCGGCCAGTGCGCCGGGAGCGATCGTCATGGGAATCTCCAATCGGTAGAACTCGCCGCAATGCGGCGCGCAGGGCCGCGGAGCAGGAGGTGGGTCATGTCATGCGCTCGACCAGCTTGAAGGTGCCGGTCGCGAGCGTGAGCAGGTTGCCGTCGGCGTCGTGCGCCTCGCCGCGCACGAAGCACAGCGACTTGCCACGCCGCTCGCAGCGGGCCGTGGCGGTGACGTTGCCACGCGTGCCGGCCACGTAGTGCAGCGCCATGTCGACCGTGATGACGCCGTAGCGTGCGGGATCGTGGGCGCGCGCGGCGCAGGACAGCACGCAGTCCATCAGCACCGCATAGGCGCCGCCGTGCACGTCGCCGCGGCTGTTGGTGTGCTGCGGGTTGGCGGGCATCAGCACGCGCGCTTCGTCG
The DNA here is from genome assembly GCF_001422445.1 of Pseudorhodoferax sp. Leaf274. Lineage (GTDB taxonomy): Bacteria > Pseudomonadota > Gammaproteobacteria > Burkholderiales > Burkholderiaceae_C > Pseudorhodoferax. Next base: position 797,857 of record NZ_LMNA01000001.1, on the reverse strand, counting down.
CCTTCGATGTGCAGGCCACGCAGGCCGAAGGCCTGGACCATGGGCATGCGCAGGCTGAACAGGGTGTCGGGGGCTTCGTTCTCGAAGGAGGGCATGGGTGCGTCGGGGCGGAGCGGAAGGAAGCCGGAGGTTACCGGACGGCCCCCGTCAATCGAGTTGCGCACCGGACTGCCGGACCACCGCCGCCCAGGCGGCCTTCTGCGCGGCGATGAACTTCGCCAGTTGCGCGGGCGAGTGGTCGGGCGCGCTCTCCAGCCCCTGCGCGGCGAACAGCTCCTTCACCTTGGGGCTGGCCAGCACCTCCACGAAGGCCTTGTTCAGCCTGGCGATGCGGTCGGCCGGCGTGCCGGCAGGCGCCACGATGCCGAAGAACACGCTCACGTCGTAGCCGGGCACGCCCTGCTCGGCGATGCTGGGCAGGTCGGGCAGCGCCTGCGATCTCTGTGCAGTGGCGATGCCCAGCGCGCGCAGCTTGCCGGCCTTGACGTAGGGCAGCGCGGTCAGCACGTCGGTGAAGCTCATCGCGACCTGGCCGCCCAGCAGGTCGTTGAGCGCCGGGCCCGTGCCCTTGTACGGGATGTGCTGGATGTCGGTGCCGGCCTTCTCGTTGAACAGCACGCCGGCCAGGTGCGAGGACGCACCGTTGCCCGAGGACGCGTAGCTGAGCTTGCCCGGGTTGGCCTTGGCGTAGGCGATCAGCTCGCGCACGTTCTGCGCCGGCACGCCGGGGTGCACGACCAGGATGTTGGGCAGGTGGCCGATCTGGACGACGGGCGCGAAGCTCTTGACCGGGTCGTAGCCGCTCTTGCGGTACAGGCTCACGTTGATGGCCAGCGGGCCGGAGGTGCCGAACAGCAGCGTCTGCCCGTCGGCCGCGGCGCGCGCCACGTATTCGGCGCCGATGTTGCCGCCCGCGCCGGCGCGGTTCTCCACGATCACGGGCTGGCCGAGCTTGTCCTTCATCTCGGCAGCAAGCAGGCGGGCCATGGCGTCGGTCGGCCCGCCGGGCGGGAAGGGCACGACCAGCATGACGGGTTTGTCGGGGAAGGTGTCGGCCTGCGCCGTGGGCGCGAGGGCCAGCAGCACGGCGGACAGCAGGGTGGCGAGGATGCGCATGGTGGTCTCCGGAAGGGCAAGGAAAGGGCTGCCCGCCAACGGGTGGCGGGTGGGCAAGGCGTTCGAACTCAGGCCGCGACCGCCGCGGGGCGCGTGGCGCCGGCCTGCCAGTCGGCCGGGATGTCGGCGATGGCCAGCGGATCGCGCGGCAACACGCGGTGCAGCAGCACCAGCTGCGCCCAGCGCAGCCGTGCGGCCGAGCCCGTGCGGCTGGCCTCCCAGGCCATGGCGATGGCGCTGGTGCAGTGGTACAGGCCGCTGGCGGCCTGGCGCGCCAGCACCTCGCCGCCCTGCGCCGCCGCCGTCTGGGCCAGCGCGGCGGCGCGAGCGAGGGCGCCCCGCAGGGCCTGCCCGAAGGCCGGCGCCAGGGCCGCGGCATCCAGCAGCGCATGCAGGTGCGCCTGCAGCACGGGCAGCGCGTTCTCGCGCTGGATGGCGCGGACCACGTCGAGCGCCACGATGTTGCTGGTGCCTTCCCAGATCGAGCCCAGGTGCGCATCGCGCACCAGCCGCGCGTCGGACCACTCCTCGATGTAGCCGCAGCCGCCGCGCACCTCCATCGCGTCGCCGGCCACCTTGCGCGCATCGCGGCAGGCGCGGAACTTGATCATCGGCGTGAGGATGCGCAGCAGCGCATAGGCGCCCTCCTCGCCCGCGTCCGAACGCTGCAGCGCCTGCGCGGTCTGGAACACCATGGAGCGCGCCTGCTCGGCCGGCAGGCGCAGCTTGTCGAGCTGGCGCTGCATCAGCGGCATGTCGGCCAGCCGCTTGCCGAAGGCCATGCGCTGGCTGGCGATGAACTCGGCCTCGGCGCAGGCGCGGCGCATCATGCCGGCCGAGCGCACGCCGTTGGACAGGCGCGAGTTGTTGACCATGTCGGCCATCTGCACGAAGCCGCGGCCGCGCTCGCCCACGAGCCAGGCCTGCGCGCCGTCGAGCGTGATCTCGCCCGAGGCCATGGAGCGGGTGCCCAGCTTGTGCTTGAGGCGCACGATGCGGTAGCGGTTCCGGCTGCCATCCTCCAGCACGCGCGGCAACAGGAACAGCGAGACGCCCTTGATGCCGGGCGGTGCGCCATCGGGCCGGGCCAGCACCATGGCGAAGTCGGCGTCGGGGTTGGAGCAGAACCACTTGTCGCCCGTCAGGCGCCAGCTGCCATCGCCCTGGGCGCTGGCCCGCGTGAGCGTGGCGGCGATGTCGGAGCCGGCCGCCTGCTCGGTCATGAACATGGCGCCCTGGGCCAGTTCGTCGAAGTCCAGCGAGGTCAGGCGCGGCAGGCAGCGCGCCACCAGTTCGGGGTCGCCGAACTTCTTGAGCGTGCGCGTGAGCGAGTCCGTCATCGAGACCGGGCAGCACAGGCCGAACTCGGCCTGCACGAACAGGTAGAACAGCACGTACTTGACGGCCGGCGGCATCTTGCCTTGCCAGCCGAAGCTCTCGTCGCGGTGCGAGATGGCGCCCATGGCGAACTCGGACAGCGCCAGCCGCTCCATCTCCACGTAGGCCGGGTGCTTGGCGATGCGCTGCATATCCAGCCCCGTGCGCGTGCGGTGCTCCAGAACGGGCGGGTTGTGGTCGGCCGTGCCGGCCAGCGTGTCCAGCTCGCCGCCGGCCAGGCCGCCCAGACGCTCGAAGTGCGGCAGCATGTGGCGGCGCAGTGCGTCGGGCAGGTAGAGCTGCAGCAGTTGGTGCAGCTCCGTGTCGGTGGTGAACAGGTTCTGGCCGTGGCGGTCGGGGATGGGGTGGGCGGCGGTGTCGGGCATTCGCTTGTCTCCTGCGTGGAAGCGCGATGGTGCGGCGCTGATCCATGCGTGTCCAATATCGTTGCCGACTCGACCCATAGGAGATGCGTATTCATGGAACTGCGCCACCTGCGCTACTTCGCCGTGCTGGCCGACGAGCTGCACTTCGGCCGCGCGGCCGAGCGGCTGGCGATCTCGCAGCCGCCGCTGTCGGTGGCGATCCGCCAGTTGGAAGATGCCGTGGGCGCGCGCCTGTTCGAGCGCAACAGCAAGCAGGTGCGGCTGACGCCGGCGGGGCAGGCGCTGCGCGCGTCGGCGCGCAAGCTGCTGCGCCAGGCCGAGGAGGCCGCGCTGGAGGCGCGCGAGGTGGCGGCCGGCTCGGCCGGGCGTCTGCGCATCGGCTTCGTCGGCGCCATGCTGTACCGCGGGCTGCCGCAGGCACTGCGCGCGTTCCAGGCCAGCCATCCGGCCGTGCGCACCAGCCTGGTGGAGTTGAATTCGGCCGAGCAGATCACCGACCTGCTGCACGACCGGCTGGACCTGGGTTTCATGCACACGGCGCGGCTGCCGGCCGAGCTGCAATCGCGGCTGCTGCTGGCCGAGCCGTTCGTCGCCTGCGTGCCGGCAGGCCATGTGCTGGCGCGCGCGGGGCGGCTGGCGCCGGCGGCGCTGCGCGACGAGACCTTCGTGCTGTTCTCGCGCGCCGCCTCGCCGGATTACCACGAGCGCATCCTCGCCATCTGCGCGCAGGCCGGCTTCCTGCCCGAGGTGCGGCACGAGGTGCGGCACTGGCTGGCGGTGGTGTCGATGGTGGCGCAGGGCCTGGGCGTGGGGCTGGTGCCGCAGGCGATGCAGCGTTGCGAAATGCCGGGCGTGGTGTTCCGGCCGCTGCAGGGCGTGGCGGCGCAATCGGAGGCCTACGGCGTGTGGCGCGCGGCGACCGACAACGTGCTGGTGGCCGCCTTGCTGGACGCCATGGGACCCTCGGGCGCCGCCCATGCCCCCGCCGCCGAGGCCCGGAACGGCGCGAGCGCACGCCGCACATGAGGCCGGCGCGCACCCCGCCAGGCGCGCGTCCGCGCCAACGGTAACGGGATGTGCAGCCGCGAGACACTGGCTAAAAACCCAGCTAATATGGCCCGGCCACCCCCCCCACAACCACCATGTCGACGGCCGCCGTTCCCGCCATCGCCCAGATCGCAGCCAGCGCCATGCCGGCAGGTGCGGCCGTGCCCTTGCTTTTCGGCTGGCTGAGCCTGCCCCTGCTGACGGCGATCATCCTGGCGTGTTCGGCCACAGTGGCCTTCGTGGGGTTGACGTTCACGCTGCTGGCTTCGCGGGCCGACACCTTCCGCAACCTGCGCGTGGGCTTCAACGCGTTGCGCACGTCCCTGCCGCCACGGTTCTGGACGCTGCAGGACATGCCGGATGCCGCGCAGTTCGCCTACCTGGTCAAGTACTGGCAGTACGTGTTCGACGAATGGTTCATCACGCGCAAGCTGAACCCGCTGGTGTTCGGCCGGCTGTGGCGCGTGTACTACCGCGACGTGATCCGCGTGTCGTGCAAGAGCCCGGTCATGGTGGTGGCGCTGTTCCAGGCCGCCGAAGGCGCGACGGCCAAGGTCGACCACGAATTCGTGGCGCTGGTCCTCGGCCCGAAGTTCACGCAGCCGGCCGTGCTGGAACGCGCGCGCGAGATGGCGCGCCAGCACCGGATCGGCGTGCCGCCGGGCTGCCCGTAGGCGTCACCCTGCTGCCCGGCCCCCTCGCCCCGCCTGGGCGCCGGGACGTCAGGCCTCCTGTGCGCGGATCGCGTCCGAACGCCGGGCCAGGTCGTGCCGCAGCTGCTTGCGCTCCTGCGCCTGCGCATGGCGGCGGCGCTCGTCCGGCGAGAACGGCCGCAGCGGCGCCACCGCCACCGGCTTGCGGTCTTCGTCCACCGCCACCATCGTGAAGAAGCAGCTGTTGACGTGCCGCGAAGCCTGGGTGCGGATGTTCTCGGCGATGACCTTGATGCCGATCTCCATCGACGAGGTGCCGGTGTAGTTGACCGAGGCCAGGAACGTGACGAGCTCGCCCACCAGGATGGGCTCGCGGAACATCACCTGGTCCACCGACAGCGTGACCACGTAGCACCCCGAGTAGCGCGCCGCGCAGGCGTAGGCCACCTGGTCCAGCAGCTTGAGGATGGTGCCGCCGTGCACGTTGCCCGAGAAGTTGGCGGTGTCGGGCGTCATGAGCACGGTCATCGTGAGCTGGTGGGCGGGCATGTCCAAGGCGGTTCTCCGGTCGGTGGGGCGACGATTGTCACGCGAAAGCCATGCCAGGCCGGGGCCCGCGTCGGCCGGCGACTACAGGGGCTCGCGCCCACCGCCGGGCGCCATGGGCCCGCGGCACGGCCATGCTGTGGGCATGACCATCTGCCGGAGACCCGCATGACCGATCCACGCCCCGCCAAGCCGCAAGCCACCCCGCACGAGGAACCCGAGCTGCGCCAGGAGGAAGCCGTGCCCAACGATGGCAAGGACACCAAGGGCGAGAAGATGATGGAGGAACTGGGCCGCGACAAGCCCGGCAAGCCGCTCGCACCCGACGCGGCGGGCACGTAGGCGCCGGTCACGCCCGGGAGCCGGTCAAGCCGCCTCGGCGTGCAGCCCTTCCTTGAGCGGCTGGAAGCTCTCGGCGCTGGCGATCGGCCAGTAGTAGCGGAACACGTTGTGCAGCTGGTCCACCGGCCCCAGCAGCGCGCCGGGTGCCACCCGCATGATCAGGTTGGAGAGCAGCCGCACCTCGGTGTCGGAGATGCGCCGCACGATGTGGTGCGCGGTGATCTGCTGCGGATGCTCCAGGCCCGCGGCCTGCACGAGTTCCTGCAGTGCATGCAGCGTGCTGCGGTGGAAGTTGTGCACGCGCTCGGCCTTGGCCGGCACCACCAGGGCCTGCTGGCGCAGCGGGTCCTGCGTGGTGACGCCCGTGGGGCAGTGGCCGGTGTGGCAGGCCTGGGCCTGGATGCAGCCCAGCGCCATCATGAAGCCGCGCCCGGCGTTGCACCAGTCGGCCCCCAGCGCCATCATGCGCGCCAGGTCGAAGGCGGTGATCACCTTGCCCGCGCAGCCGATCTTCACGCGGTGCCGCAGGTTCACGCCGACCAGCGTGTTGTGCACCATGAGCAGCCCCTCTTGCAGCGGCGCGCCGACGTGGTCGCTGAACTCCACCGGCGCCGCGCCGGTGCCGCCCTCGGCCCCGTCGACGACGATGAAGTCCGGCGTGATGCCGGTCTGCAGCATCGCCTTGACGATGGCGAACCACTCCCACGGATGGCCCAGGCAGAACTTGAAACCCACCGGCTTGCCGCCCGACAGGCGCCGCAGCTCGGCCACGAAACGCATCATCTCCACTGGTGTGCCGAAAGCGCTGTGCGCCGAGGGCGAGATGCAGTCCAGCCCCACGGGCACGCCGCGGGCCGCGGCGATCTCGGCCGTCACCTTGGGGCCGGGCAGCACGCCGCCATGGCCGGGCTTGGCGCCCTGGCTCAGCTTGATCTCGACCATCTTGACCTGCGGATCGGTCGCATTGGCGGCGAAGCGCTCGGGGCTGAACGTGCCGTCGTCGTTGCGGCAGCCGAAGTAGCCCGACCCGATCTCCCAGATCAGGTCGCCGCCGTGCACGCGGTGGTGCTGCGAGATGGAGCCTTCGCCGGTGTCGTGCGCGAAGCGGCCCAGCCCGGCCCCGCGGTTCAGCGCCAGGATGGCATTGGCCGACAGCGCGCCGAAGCTCATGGCCGAGATGTTGAACACGCTGGCGCTGTAGGGCTGCGTGCAGGGATGGGTGTGGGCCGGGCCGCCGGTCTCGCCGATCACCACGCGGAAGTCGTGCCCGGCCAGCTGCGTCGGCCGCATCGAGTGGTTGATCCACTCGTAGCCCAGCAGGCTCACGTCCAGGTGGGTGCCGAAGGGCCGATTGTCCGGCTCGCCCTTGGAACGCTGGTAGACCAGCGAGCGCTGGGCGCGCGAGAACGGCGCGGCCTCGGCGTCGCTCTCGATGAAGTACTGGCGGATCTCCGGCCGGATGAACTCCAGCAGGAAGCGCAGGTGGCCGATCACCGGGTAGTTGCGCAGGATGGCGTGGCGCGTCTGGCGCAGGTCGTGCACGCCGGTGGCGCTCAGCGCCGCGAACACCGCCAGCAGCAGCCACGCCAGCCACGCGGCCGGCGCCAGCAGCACGGCCAGCACGCTGGCGGCCAGCCCGGCCAGGCACAACGCAAAGCTGCTGTAGCGCAGCGGTGGAAGAGTGGGGGAATTGGAGCGCATGGGGTTGTGTCGTCGGGTTCCTGGGGGCCGGCAGCGGCCGCGGTGGACCATCATCGCAGCCGCACGGCAAGCCGGGATGACACCGCCCCATGCCGTAGCATCGACCGATGCGTTTTCTTGCCAAGAGCCTCGCCGCGCTGCTGCTGTCTGCTGCCGTCATCCTGCCGCTGGGCGTGGTCGGGCTGCTGGTGCTGGCCTGGTACTGCACCGACCACCAGCCCAGCGTGGTGCGCCTGGCCGCAAGCACACCCGCCGACGTGGCGCGCGCGCTGCGGCTGGCCGAGCGCAACGACCCGCGCAAGGCCCCGCCTGGCCTGCTGCGCACCATCACGCTGACGCAGGAGGAACTGGACCTGCTGCTGCCGCACCTGGCCGCGCATGCCGGCCGTGGCCAGGCCGTGGCCGAGCTGCAGGACGGCCGCGCGCGCGTGCAACTGAGCCTGCCGCTGCCCAGCAGCCCGTTCGGCTCCTGGCTCAACGTGCAGGGCGAGCTGGTGCAGGCCGAGGGTCTGCCGCGGGTGCGGTCGCTGCGCCTGGGCCGGCTGGAGCTGCCGCAGCCCGTGGCCGACTGGCTGCTCGCGCGCGGGCTGGCCTGGCTGCAGCAGCACCCCGGGCTCGGCCCCGCGGCCGATGCGGTCCAGCGCGTGCAGATCACGCCCCAGGCGCTCAGCGTGGTCTACGCCTGGCACGACGGCCTGTCCGGGCAGCTGCAGGCCGCCGTGCTGGCGCCTGACGAGGTGCAGCGGCTGCGCGCCCACCAGCAGCGGCTGGCGCAACTGGCGCAGGCGCCGCAGCCGCAGGGAATGGCGCTGCACGAGCTGCTGCAGCCGCTGCTGGCGTTCGCCGGCGAGCGCGCCGGCGGCAACAACGCCCCGCCCGAGGCCCGCGCGCTGGAGCAGCGCGCCGCGCTGCTGGTGCTGGCCTTCTACGTCAACGGCAAGGGCCTGGCCGCCATCGCGCCCGCCGCGGCCGAGGGCCCGGCACCACGGCCCCAGCGCGTGCACCTGGCCGGCCGGGGCGACCTGGCCCAGCACTTCAGCGTGTCGGCCGCGCTGGCCGCCGTGGCCGGCACGCCGCTGGCCGACGCCGTGGGGCTCTACAAGGAACTGGACGATGCGGGCGCCGGCGGCAGCGGCTTCTCGTTCGTGGACCTCGCGGCCGACCGCGCCGGCACGCGCCTGGGTGCGCTGGCGGTGGGCCCGGCCGCGGCCCAGGCCCGGCTGCAGCGCCGCGTGGCCGCCGGACTGACCGAGCAGGACCTGCTGCCCAGCGTGCGCGACCTGCCCGAATTCCTGCCGCAGGCCGCGTTCCAGAAGCGCTACGGCGAGCCGGGCAGCGCGGCCTTCAAGCGCATGCAGGCCGACATCGAGCGGCGCATCGGCGCGCTGGCCCTGTACCGCTGAACGGCGCGGCCCCGCATGCCCACCCTGCTCGCCGAACTGCAGGCGCTCGAAACCGAGCTGCACCATCCCGGCCGCCCCCACGCGCGCGGGCGGCTGGAGCAGCTGCTGCACGCCGACTTCCACGAGGTCGGCCGCTCGGGCCGGCCCTACGACCGCGCGACCGTGCTGGACTGGCTCGCCAGCCAGGCCGTGCCGCCGGCCACGGTCTCGCACAGTTTTCGCCTGGAATACCTGGCCCCGGGCACCGCGCTGCTGCACTACCGCTCCGTGCGGCAGGACGGCCAGGGCGGGCCTGCGGAGCACACGCTGCGCATGTCGCTCTGGGTCGAGACCGCGGCCGGCTGGCAGCTGCGCTACCACCAGGGCACGCCGGCCGCACCAGCGCCCGCGCCCCATCCATGACGACACGCCTGCACGCGCACCACGGCCAGCCGTAGCGCTGCCGCGCCCAGGGTTCAGAACGCGTCCCGGCTTTCGTCGGCGGTGGCCCATGCCACCTGGCGCGCAGGTGCCGGCCCGCCCCCCGCGGCCGCCTTCCTCTGCGGCAGTGCCGCCGGCGCCGCAGCCAGAGCGTGCACCGGGGCGACGGACACCGCCGCAGCCGCGTCGGTCCGGAATCCGGCCACGGCCTGCGCCAGGCTCACGGCCTGCTCGCCGAGCGAGCGGGCTGCCGCCGCGGATTCCTCGACCAGGGCCGCGTTCTGCTGCGTCATCTGGTCCAGGCCGGCGATCGCCGTGTTGACCTGGCCGATGCCGTCGGACTGCTCGGTCGCCGCGGCGCTGATCTCGCCGATCACGTCGGTCACGCGGCGCACCGAGGCGACGATCTCGGCCATGGTCGTGCCGGCATCGCCGACCAGCTTGCTGCCCGAGGCCACCTTGTCCACCGAGGTGCCGATCAGCGCCTTGATCTCCTTGGCCGCCCCGGCAGAGCGCTGCGCCAACGTGCGCACCTCGCCGGCCACGACGGCGAAGCCGCGGCCCTGCTCACCTGCGCGCGCCGCCTCCACCGCGGCGTTGAGCGCGAGGATGTTGGTCTGGAACGCGATGCCGTCGATGGTGCCGATGATGTCGCCGATCCTGCGCGAGGAGGAGTCGATCTCCTGCATGGTGGCGACCACCTGGGTCACGACCTCGCCACCGCGCGCGGCCACCTGGGCGGCCGTGGAGGCCAGCTGGTTCGCCGTGCGCGCCGCATCGGCCGACTGGCGCACCGAGCCCGTCAGCTGCTCGACCGAGGCCGCCGTCTGCTGCAGGCTGCTGGCGGTCTGCTCGGTGCGGATGGACAGGTCGGCGTTGCCGCTGGCGATCTGCTGGCTGGCCGAGGCCACGCAATCGCTGCTGCTGCGCATCTCCACCACGATGCGCGCCAGGTTTTCGCGCATCTGCGCCAGGCCGCGCAGCAGCTGCGCCAGCTCGTCGCGGCTGTGGATGTCCAGGCGCTGCGTCAGGTCGCCCTTGCCGATGGCATCGGCCAGCGACAGCGCGCTGGCCAGCGGCGTGGTGATGGCGCGTGCGATCAGCCAGCACAGCAGCATGCTGAGCGCCAGCGCCACCACGAGGGCACCGACGATGACCGCCCGGCCCGTGCTGTAGGTGGCGTTGGTCTGCCGCACTTCGGCATCGGCCGAGGTCTCGTTGTGTTTGGCCAGCGCGTAGAGCGGCTCCTGCAGTCCGGTGTAGGCCGCCAGCGCGGCGCCCTGCAGCCAGGCCAGTGCCTCATCGCGCTGCCCGGCGCCGAGCAAGACGCCGAAACGCGCGGCCGCGTCGCGCCAGGGCCCGGCCTTGTCCAGCGCCTGGTCGTAGAGCTGCTGCTCCTGCGGATCGCCGACCGACGAGGCATAGGCCTGGAGCAGTTCGTCGAAGCTGCGCTGGGTCTCGCCCAGGTTCTGGCGCAGGCCCTCGACCTGGTCGGCCGGCACGGTCGCCATCTGGAACTGCAGGTTGCGCAGGCGCGAACTCAGGCCCACCAGGTGCAGCGAATCGCGCACGCTGGCCATGCGCGCGTTGACCATGAAGCTGGTCTGCTCATTGAGTTCGCCCAGGCGAACCAGGGAGAACAGGCCCACCAGGACCGTCAACCCGACGATGCACAGGAAGCCGGTCGCCAGCTTGGCCGCGACCCGCATGTTGGCAAAGAGCTTCATCGCGATGGCCTCCCGGCACTTGCACCGAACTGTGCGCAACCGGGTGTCGCACCGGTCGCGCGCCCCGGCCCATGCAGGCCTGGGGCGGATGGATGCTCCCGGTGGCCTGCGCTCAGGAATGGCCACCCGCCGCGGCATGGCCGGCGGGCGTGCGCAAAGTACTGGCGCGGCGACATCTGCAAACCACAGAGAGTGCTGAACTGGACGGTCTCAAATGGTATCGCTTTCTTTGGAATTTAGTCATTGTACGCAGCATATTTTCCTCAAGCATGTGCTTGAGGCACTATGCGCAACAATAAGAAACCAGATCGATGCCAACGCAGAAGAATTCGCAACATTCTTGCGCACCTGGCACGCCGCGGTTTGCAGGCGCTAGGAGTGCGTGGGCAGCCAGGCCTCGAATTCGGCGACGCGCAGCGGGCGCGCGAAGTGGTAACCCTGGCCCTTGTCGCAGTGCATGGCGGCCAGCAGGCCGGCCTGCGCTTCGGTCTCGATGCCCTCGGCCACCGTGCGCAGGGCCAGGCTCTGCGCCACGCGCACCGTGGCCTCGACCAGCACCCGGTGGTGCCGGCTGGTCTCCAGCTGGCTCACGAACGAGCGGTCGATCTTGAGCACGTCGATGGGCAGCTGGTGCAGGCTGGCCAGCGACGAATAGCCGGTGCCGAAGTCGTCCAACGCGAGCGTGAGCCCCAGGCGCTTGAGGTCGCGCAGGCGCATCTGCACCGCGGCGTCCTGCGCGGCCATGCTCTCCGTCACCTCCAGCTGCAGCTGCGCCGGACGCATGCCGGTCTCCTGCAGGATGGCGGCCACGTCGTCCACCAGCGCAGGATGCGGCAGCTGCGCGCGCGACAGGTTCACCGCCATCAGGCCGGGCGCGCGGGCGCCGTGCTGGCGCTGCCACCGCATGAACTGCCGGCAAGCCTCGCGCAGCACGAAGGCGCCCACTTCCACGATGAGCCCGGTTTCCTCCGCGATCCCGATGAACTCCACCGGCGACACCAGGCCGCGCACGGGATGCTGCCAGCGCACGAGCGCCTCGACGGCCTCGATGCGGCCGCTGTGCAGCGACACGACGGGCTGGTAGACGACAAACAGCTCGCCGGCCTGCACTGCGCGGCGCAGGTCGTTCTCGGTCGCACTGCGGTGTTGCGCCTGCTGCTGCAGGGCGTGCGCGAACTCCATCGCGCGGTTGCCGCCGGCGCGCTTGGCGGCCACCATGGCCAGGCGGGCGTGGTAGAGCAGATCGCCCGCGGTCTGCGAACGCTCCGATGCGTAGGCGATGCCGATGCTGGCCGGGCAGTGCAGCGCCTGGCCATCCAGCACGTAGGGCTGGTCGAGCACGCGCAGCACCTCGGCCGCCAAGGCGCGTGCCGGCGCAGCGCCGGTGCCTGGCCCAGGCTCGGGCTCGAAGACCAGCGCGAATTCGTCGCCGCCGATGCGGGCCACCAGGCCTTTCTGCGTGATCGCCATCTCCAGCGGCGCGGGCAAGGTCTCCAGCGGTTCGGGCGGCACCGCATCGACCAGGGCCTGGAGCCGCCCGCCGAGCTGCGCCAGCACGGCGTCGCCCGCGCTCTGGCCCACGGTGTCGTTGATGTGCTGGAAACGGTCGCTGTTGATGAACAGCAAGGCCAGCGGGCGCGCCTGCCAGGCGCCTTGCTCCAGCCGCGCCGCCAGGTAGGCGTGCAGCGCCTGGCGGTTGGCCAGGCCGGTGAGCCTATCGGTCTGGGCCGCGGCATCGACACGCCGCCGCTGCCGCCGCTCCTCCTGCGTCGCGTCGTGCACCACGGCGGTCAGGCGCTTGCCGTCGGTGCTGAACAGGCTCAACGCCAGGGTGCGCTGGCGCGCCGGATGGGCCACCGCGGTGGGCCCGCCGCCCTCGAAGCGCAGGCCCTCGCACAGCACCCCCCGCACGCCGGCCGGCTGCGCGGCCAGCCGCCGCACCTGCGGCACGGCTTCCTGCAGCACGTCGAACAGGTTGTCCAGCACCGCGTCGCGCGCCAGCGGCATCAGCAGCTGCGCGGCCATGGGGTTCATCATGCGGATCCGCCCATCGGCATTGGCGTCGATGAGGCCCACCGGGGTCTGGTACAGGAACTGAATCAGCGACTGGAATGCATCGCTGTCCTCCGGCACCTGGGGCGATGCGGGGTCGGTCACCCGCGTTGCACCAGCACGTAGCGCCAGCGCAATGCCGGATCGGCCAGCAGGCGCAGCCTGACCGGGGTCGGACGCATGCGCAGCGTCAGCACGTAGGCGATGGTGTCGTCCAGCGCACTGGACGCGGCCGCGGCATCCTCGAACCGCTGCGCGACGAGGAAATTGTTCATGCACGGCGCGACCGACTCGAACAGGTGGTGGCCGAGCACACGCTCGGGCAGCAGCCCGGCGGCGGCCGATTCGTGCTTGTTGTAGACGCGCACGATGCAGTCGGCGTCGAAGCCGATCACGCCGAACCCGAGCTGGTCGACATCCGTGCGCTCCAGCACCGCGGCCAGGTCCGGCGCGTCCATGGCGCGGTCCTGCAGCGCCCCGGGGTGTCCGGCCGGCAAGCTCATCGCCCGCTGCGTGCGGGAGCCCTCCGCGACGCCCCCACCGCATCCTTGGCAACCCGGGACGCCAGGCCCCTGCCCACCAGAAGTTCGAGCATGCTGCACCTCCGTGAAATGCCCGAAGCTTACCGGCTGGCACGGATGCCGGCGCCGGAAGCCCCGGGTTTCTCGTGTAGGACGCAGGCAGGTGCCGCCCCAGGCCATGCCGGCCCAGGCGGCGCGCGTTCAACGCGACAGGTCGATGGCGTACTTGGACAGGCCCTTGCCCGAGCCGTCGTCCGCCGCCACCAGCGAGACGTTGGCCAGGCCCGCCGCCTGGGCGACCGGCAGCGCATTCGGCGCCGCGCTGAACACCACCGGGCCGGCCGTGGCCACCTTGGTGAAGCGCCAGCTGCGCGCCGCGCCGTTGCCGGTGCGCGTGACGGCGGGGTTGGCGCGGATGTAGGCGATCAGCACGTCGCGGTTGGCGTCCGGCGAGGCCCAGATCGTGCCCGAGCCGTCCAGCTTGGCGCTGAAGCTGGCGCCGCTGGTCGCGCGGTAGTTGTTGGTCGCGACCACGAACTCCTGCGTGGCGACGATGGGCTGGCCCAGGTAGCGCAGGTTCTTGATGCGGCTGCCCTGGGCCTGCGTCACGTCGATCTCGTACTGGATGTCCGGCGTGGTGAACATGTCGAAGTTGTAGCCGGGGAAGGTGCCGACCAGCGCCTGCTCGGCGGTGCGGGCCGGATCGATGCGGTTGAAGCGGCGCGCCGCGGCCTCCAGCCACTGCTGGATGTCGGCGCCGTTGACCTTCACCGCGTAGACCGTGTTGGGGTAGAGGTACAGGTCGGCTGCGTTGAAGATGGCCAGCGGGCCGGCCGCCACGTCGGTGTAGTCGCCCGCGCCCTGGAAGCCGGACTTGAACGGCGCGCTGACCGACAGCACCGGCAGGCTCGCGTACTGCGGCAGGTTGGCCTGGATGTACGCCGCCACGTAGCCCTGCTGGGCCTGGTTCACGATCTGGATGGCGCCCGGGTCGCCCACGTCGGCGAACAGCGTGCTCATGCGGAAGTCGGTGCTGCCGATGGGCTGCTTCACGTAGGCGATGGTGGCCTGGTGCTGCGTCTCGACCAGCGGCGCGATGCTGGCGTCCGGCTCGACGTACTGGGCCGTGCCGGCCTGCACCACGATGTTGCGCAGCTCGCTGCTGCCAGCGGACTTGTCGACGCTCCAGCGCTTGCCGTCCCAGCGCAGCGCCAGCTGGATCAGGCCCAGCGCCTTGCCCCAGGAACTGGGCATCACCGCCGGCACGCCCTGCACGGTGCCCGCGGCGTTGTCCACGCCGGCCTGGGTGTAGGCCGGGCGCGCGCCACGGTCGGGGAACACGCCGTGCTGGTGGCCCATGACCAACGCGTCGATGCCGGCCACCTTGGCCAGGTGCAGGCCGGGGTTCTCCATGCTGGGCGAGTAGGCCGAGCCGTCCAGGCCGCCGTGCAGCAGAGCGACCACGACGTCGGCGCCCTTGGCGCGCACCTCGGGCACGTAGCGCGTGGCGGCCTCCACGGCGCCCTCGACGCCGACCTTGCCTTCGAGGAAGCGCTTGTCCCAGTTCAGGATGCCGGGCGTGGTGAAGCCGATCACGCCGATCTTGATCGGCAGCGCCACGGTGCTGCCATCCGCGCGCCGGGCCTGCACCGTGCGCTCCAGCACAGCATAGGGCTGCACCAGCGGCTGGCCGGACTTGTTGCTCCTCACGTTGGACAGCACCATGGGAAAGCCGGGGCCGGCGCACTGGCGCGACGCGTCCACACCGTCCACGACCATGCCGCCGCCCAGCACCTGGTTCAGGAACGGCAGGCCGTAGTTGAACTCGTGGTTCCCGAGCGTGCCGGCGTCGTAGCGCAGCGCGCCCATGGCCTTGTACATCGCGTGCTGTTGCGTGCAGGCGATGGGGGCGACGACGGCCTCGTAGTCGGCCAGCGCCGTGCCCTGGATGGTGTCGCCGTTGTCCACCAGCAGCGTGTTGGCGAACTCGCTGCGCGCCTGCCGCACCAGCGTGGCCGTGCGCT
Organism: Pseudorhodoferax sp. Leaf274; assembly: GCF_001422445.1. Taxonomy (GTDB): domain Bacteria; phylum Pseudomonadota; class Gammaproteobacteria; order Burkholderiales; family Burkholderiaceae_C; genus Pseudorhodoferax. Next base: position 782,542 of record NZ_LMNA01000001.1, on the reverse strand, counting down.
CGAAGCCGTAGGACGGATCGGCCGCGAGCTTGAAGTAGTCGTAGCTGCGGATGTTGTCGTGCAGGTCCGTGGTGGCCAGCACCGCCAGCGTGGCCTGGGCCGGCTGCGGGTCGTCGCCGCCGCCGCAGGCAGCGAGCACGGACAGCAGGCCGACAGTGCACAAGGCCATGGTGGAGCGGGCGGGGCGCGGGAAGAGGGTGGGATGGAGCGTGGTCACGCCCCGGATTCTTGGGGGCCGCGTTGACAGCGCGATGACGTGATGTGACGGGGCGTTACAGCCTCACCCGCCGCTGCGGGCGCGCTCGTACAGCGGCATGACCCTGGGCAGGTTGCGCTCGATGCCGGCGATGCGCGCGTTGCCCGAGGGGTGGGTGCTGAGCCACTGCGGCGGCGCGCCCTTGGCGGCGGTGTTCATCTTCTGCCACAGGGTGACGGCCGCGCGCGGGTCGTAGCCGGCGCGCGCGGCCAGCTCCAGGCCCACGAGGTCGGCGTCGGTCTCGTTCTCGCGCGAGAACGACAGGCCGATCAGCTGCACGCCGCCGCCCACCACCGTGCGCCCCAGCGCGCCCAGGCCCAGCAGCTCGGAGAACACGTTGGCGCCCAGGTTGGTGGCCGCGCTCTTGCCGGCGCGTTCGCGCGCATGCTCGCGCAGCGCGTGCGCGATCTCGTGGCCCATCACGGCGGCGACCTCGTCGTCGGTGAGCTTGAGCTGGTTCAGGATGCCCGTGTAGAAGGCGATCTTGCCGCCCGGCATGCACCAGGCGTTGATCTGCTTGCTGCCGATCAGGTTGACCTCCCACTTCCAGTCCCGGGCGCGCGGATTCCAGGCCAGCGCGTGCGGAATGATGCGGTTGGCGATCGCGCGCAGGCGCTGCAGCTGCTCGTTGTTGGCCGGCGCCAGCGCGTTCTGCTGGGCCGCCTCGCGCAGCACCTGGCGGTACTGCTGCAAAGCCGTGGCCTCGATGTCTTCGGCCGAGACCAGGCCGGTGAACACGGAGTTCTGGCCGACGTTCACGCCCTCGCGCTGCGCCAGCGCCGGGGTGCTCAGCAGGGCGCCGGCCAGGCCGAGCGCGACGAGGGTCTTCAAGGGCTTCATCGGGTGCTTCGTGCGGCTGGTGGACGAAAGCCGCAACGTATTATTCCCAGATGACGTCCAGCCCGGCAAAGCCCGTAGAAGTTGAGGCCGGTGCGGCCGCCAGTGCATCGCCCAAACCATCCTGGGCGCAGACCCTGCGCGTGTACCTGGAGCCGGCCACGCTGCGCATGCTGGCGCTGGGCTTTTCGGCCGGGCTGCCGCTGCTGCTGGTGCTGGGCACGCTGAGCTTCCGGCTGCGCGGCGCGGGCATCGACCGCACCACCATCGGCTACCTCAGCTGGGTCGGCCTGGCCTACGGGTTCAAGTGGGTCTGGGCGCCGCTGGTGGACCGGCTGCCGCTGCCGCTGCTCACGCGCTGGCTGGGCCGGCGGCGCAGCTGGCTGCTGCTGTCGCAGGCGCTGATCGTCGCCGGCCTGGTGGGCATGGCGCTGGCCGACCCGCGCGGCGGGCTGCAGCCGCTGGTCTGGTGCGCGCTGCTGGTGGCGTTCGGCTCGGCCACGCAGGACATCGCGCTGGACGCTTTCCGCATCGAATCGGCCGCCACCGACAAGCAGGCCGCGCTGGCCGCCGCCTACCAGACCGGCTACCGGCTGGCCATGATCTGGGCCGGCGCCGGCGTGCTGTGGATCGTGGCCGGCGCGCGCGTGCAGGCCCAGGGCTACGAGAACCCGGCCTGGACCGCGGCCTACCTGGCCATGGCCGCGTCCATGGCCGTCGGCGTGCTGACGGTGCTGCTGTCGCGCGAACCGGTGCCGCGCGCCTTCGCCCCCGCGCGCGGCCCGGGCGAGTGGCTGCAGCAGACGCTGGTGGAGCCGTTCGCCGACTTCTTCCGCCGCTACGGCTGGCAGGCCGCGCAGATCCTCGCGCTGATCGCGGTCTACCGCATCAGCGACGTGGTGATGGGCATCATGGCCAACCCGTTCTACGTGGACATGGGCTTCAGCGAAGGCGAGGTGGCCACGGTCAGCAAGGTCTACGGGGTCGTGATGACGCTGGTGGGCGCCTTCGTCGGCGGCGCGCTGGCCATGCGCCTGGGCGTGCTGCGCGTGCTGATGCTGGGCGCGGTGCTCAGCGCGGCCAGCAACCTGCTGTTTGCCTGGATGGCCGGCCGCGGCCACGACATCGTGGCGCTCACGCTGGTGGTCTCGGCCGACAACCTGGCCGGCGGCATCGCCTCGGCGGCCTTCATCGCCTACCTGTCCAGCCTGACCAACGTGCAGTACTCGGCCACGCAGTACGCGCTGTTCAGCTCGCTGATGCTGCTGCTGCCCAAGTTCATCGCGGGCTTCTCGGGCCAGTATGTCGACGCCTTCGGCTACGCCAGCTTCTTCACGGGCACGGCGCTGCTGGGCGTGCCGGTGCTGGGGCTGGTCTGGCTGGTGGGCCGGCGCCTTCCGGCCAACCCGCGCACACGCCCTTTTACTTAACTTTACGGCCGTGACAACGCAGGTCGGCGTGACCGCCGCACCATCGCGTTTCCAGGCCCAGCCTGCACAGAAGACACCGATGAGCACCCCTTTGCTGATGATCGAGGACGACACCCGGCTGGCCCAGATGGTGGGCGCCTACCTGGGCCAGTCCGGCTTCGCGGTGGAGCACCAGGCCACGGCCACCGAGGGCCTGGCGCGGCTGCAGCAGCCCGGCGGCCTGCCCGAGCTCGTGATCCTGGACCTCATGCTGCCCGACATGGACGGCCTGGAGGTCTGCCGCCGCATCCGCGCGGCGCAGGGCGAGATGGCCCGCGTGCCCGTGCTCATGCTGACGGCCAAGGGCGACCCGCTGGACCGCATCATCGGCCTGGAGCTGGGCGCCGACGACTACCTGCCCAAGCCCTTCGAGCCGCGCGAGCTGCTGGCGCGCATCCGTGCCGTGCTGCGCCGGCGCAGCGAGGGCGCGCCCGTGGCCAACCAGGTGCTGCGCTTCGGCTCGCTGGAGATCGACCGCGACGCGCGCAGCGTGACCGTGGCCGGCCAGGCCTGCGAACTCACGGCCTACCAGTTCGACCTGCTGGTCACGCTGGCAGAGCGGGCCGGCCGCGTGCTGACGCGCGACCAGATCATGGAGGCCGTGCGCGGCCGCGAGCTGGAGGCCTTCGACCGTTCCATCGACGTGCACATGGGCCGCATCCGCGCGGCCATCGAGGCCGACCCCAAGAACCCCAAGCGCATCGTCACGGTGCGCGGTGCCGGCTATGTCTTCGCCAAGCAGCAGGACTGAGGGCCCGGCAGGACATCGCCCGAGCCCGGACGCGGAGCCGCGCCGCCCTGCGCCGGGTGTGCTGCAGCGCCTGTACGTGCGCATCTGGCTGTCGGTGCTGGCGGCCGTGGCCGTGCTGATGCTGCTGCTCGGCTGGGTCTGGCGCATCACGACCGACCCGCCGGCACGCACGGTGGTCGTGCAGAACATGGCCGGCGAGGTGATCGGCCAGGGCAACTGGCGCGGCTGGCGCGACCTGGACGGCAACGTGCCATCGCACTTCGAGGGCGACAACCAGCCGCCGGACCCGGCCACGGTGGCCAAGTACGCCGAGTTCAAGAGCGGCCCGGAATTCCTGGTGCGCATGCAGGACGGGCAGGAGCTGGTGCTGCACATGCCGCGCCCGCCGCGTTCCATGTGGGGCCGCCCGCCGGACGGCTTCTTCTGGGTGCTGGGCATGGTGGGCATCGGCTGCGCGCTGGTCATGTACCCGGTGGCGCGCCGGCTCACGCGCCGGCTCGAACGGCTGCAGAGCGGCGTCGAGCGCTGGGGCGCGGGTGACCTGTCGGCGCGCGTGGCGGTGGGCGGGGACGACGAGGTCGGCTTCCTGGCGCAGCGCTTCAACCATGCGGCCGAGCGCATCGACCAGCTCATGCGCGCGCAGAAGTCGCTGCTGGCCAATGCATCGCACGAACTGCGGTCGCCGCTGGCGCGCATCCGCATGGGACTGGAGCTCATGGGCACGGCGCCCACGCCCGCGATCCGCGACGAGATCAGCCGCAACATCGGCGAGCTGGACCAGCTCATCGACGAGATCCTGCTGGCCAGCCGGCTCGATGCGCGCGAGGCCGACATGGGCACGGTCGAGGACGTGGACTGGACCGGGCTCACCGCCGAGGAATGCGCGCGGCTGGACGTGGCCTTCGAGGCCGGCGCCGAGGACGGCAGCGACAGCGCCCCCGTGCAGGTGCGCGGCGTGCCCAAGCTGCTGCGCCGGGCCGTGCGCAACCTGCTGGAGAACGCGCGCCGCTATGGCCGCGGCGAGGTCAGCGCCAGCCTGCAGCACGATGGCCACCAGGCCCTGCTGCGCGTGTTCGACCGCGGCCCGGGCGTGCCGCCGGCCCTGCGCGAGCGCATCTTCGAGCCCTTCTACCGCCTGCCGGGCGCCAGCGAGAGCAATGGCGGCGTGGGGCTGGGGCTGGCGCTGGTCAAATCGATCGCCGAGCGCCACGGCGGCTCGGTGCGCTGCGAGGGGCGCGAGGGCGGCGGGGCCTGCTTCGTGATCGCGCTGCCGGACGCGGCGTAGCCCAGAGCGCGTCTTTCAGGCCGCCGGCTGCAGGAACGCTGGCTGCGGCCACTCCAGCAGCTCGGCGGTGCGCGCCACCACCCAGTTCGCCTCGGGTGGCTCGACGCCGCTGCCGTCCTGCAGCAGACCCATCCAGCAGCGGCGCAGCACCTCTTCCTTGGACAGGTCGTGCCGGTGCTCCAGGCTGTCGCACAGCGTGGTCATCTGCGCCGCCATGTCTTCGCACAGGTCGTGGCGCGCTTCCACGTGCGCGCGCGTGGCCGTGGGCCGGCCGTTGGCGCTGTAGAGCGCCATGAAGGCGGCCGGGATGATGGTCTGGTTCGGGTCTTCCATGGGGCGGCGAGTATGCGCCAGGGCCGCGCCTGCAGCACCGGGCCGGGCCGCTTTTCCATAAGCGCAGCGTATGTAAAAGCAACGCCGCACTGCGTTCCCAGCGCATGACTGGCTGCCGATACTGCGGCGACCGCGCACCGCGGCCCACACCGGAGACAGCATGCACCCCCTCTTTCGCCGCAGCCTGGCCGCGGCCCTGACCACTGCCCTGGCCTGCACGGCCGCCCTGGCCCAGGCCCCGGCGGCCTGGCCGACCAAGCCCATCCGCCTCGTCGTGCCGTTCTCGGCCGGCGGCGCCAACGACCTGATGGCCCGCGCCGCGGCCGAGGGCGCCAGCAAGACGCTGGGCCAGCCCATCATCGTGGAGAACAAGCCGGGCGGCGGCACCACGCTGGGCGCGGACCTGGTGTCCAAGGCGGCGCCGGACGGCTACACCTTCCTCGTCAGCGCGGCCGGCGTGATCTCCAACAGCATGATCAAGAAGAGCATGCCGTACAAGGACGCCGACCTGACGCCCGTGGCCATGATCGGCCTGGCGCCCTCGGTGATCCTGGTGCCGGCCGATGCGCCCTACAACACGCTGAAGGAATTCATCGCCGCCTCGCGCAAGAGCGACGGCTTCCACTGGGCCACGGCCGGCACTGGCAGCACGCCGCATTTCGTGGCCGGCGTGCTGCAGACGAAGTACGAGACCAAGCTGGACATCGTGCCGTACAAGAGCGGCTCGGAATCCATCACCGCCGTGCTGGGCAAGCAGGTCGAGGCCACGTCGGAGGCCAGCATCGTGGCCATCCCCTACCTCAGGAGCGGCAAGCTCAAGGCGCTGGCCGACACCTGGACGGCGCGCATCTCGGCCTACCCCGACCTGGCCACGGCCACCGAGCAGGGCTACGGCGATCTGCGCATCGCCCACTGGGCCGGCGTGCACGCGCCGCGCAACACGCCGCCGGCCATCCTGGACAAGATGGCCGCCGCCATCGATGCGGCCATGAAGACGCCCGAGATCGCCAGCCGCCTGAAGGGCATGGGCATCGAGCCCATCGGCGGCACGCGCGCGGCCTTCGTGCAGTTCGTCGACGAGGAACGCGCGCGCCTGGGCGCGGTGGTCAAGGCCACCGGCATGAAGGACGAGTGAGGTGGCGGGCACCGGCATCCGCGCCGTCGACAGCCATGCCCACGTCTTCGTGCGCGGCCTGCCGCTGGCGGCGCAGCGCCGCCACGCGCCCGACTACGACGCGCTGCTGGCCGACTACCTGGCGCTGCTGGACGCGCATGGCATCTCGCACGCCGTGCTGGTGCAGCCCAGCTTCCTCGGCACCGACAACCGCTTCCTGCTCGCGGCGCTGCACACCGCGCCGCGGCGCCTGCGCGGGGTGGCGGTGGTCGATCCCGGCATCGGCGAGCCCGAGCTGCAGGCGCTGCACCAGGCCGGCATCCGGGGCATCCGCCTGAACCTGGTCGGCCTGCCGCTGCCCGACCTGGCCCAACCCGCCTGGCAGCACCTGCTGGCCCGCGTGCGCGGGCTGGACTGGCACGTGGAAGTGCACCGGCCTGCGCACGACCTGGCCGGGGCCGCGCAGCCGGTGCTGGACGCCGGCTGCAGGCTGGTGGTCGACCACTTCGGGCTGCCGGATGCGGGGGGCGTCAGCAACTGGCTGCTGCGCGCCGCCGCCGGCGGGCGCACCTGGGTCAAGCTGTCGGCCGCCTACCGCAGCTGGGCCGACGCGGCCCCTGCGCGCGCAGCGGCCGCCGCGCTGCTGCAGGCCTTCGGCCCCGGGCGGCTGCTGTGGGGCAGCGACTGGCCGCACACGCAGCACCGCGAGCGCGTGGACTACCGCCGCGCCCATGCCGCGCTGGCCGACTGGGTGCCCGATGCCGCCATGCGCCAACGCATCCTGGCCGACACACCGGCCGAACTCTTTCAACTCGATCCTGGAGACGAACATGCCGCATAGAACCCATTGGCGCCACGCCCTGCTCAGCGCGGGCTTCGCGCTGGCCAGCGTGGCCGCACAGGCCCAGGCCTGGCCCGCCAAGCCCATCAAGCTGGTCGTGAGCTACCCGCCGGGCGGCACGCTAGACGCCGTGGCGCGCATCGTCGCCACGCCGCTGTCGCAGCGCCTGGGCCAGCCGGTGGTGGTGGACAACCGCGCCGGCGCGGGCGGCGCCATCGGTGGCGACCTCGTGGCCAAGAGCGCGCCCGATGGCTACACCGTGCTGCTGGACGCGTCCAACCACGCGCAGAACCCGGCCCTGCGCAGCAAGATGCCGTTCGACACGCTGCGCGACCTGGCGCCGGTGTCGCTGCTGGTCAAGGTGCCCAACGTGCTGGTGGTGAACCCGGCCACCTCCATCAAGACGGTGCAGGACCTGATCGCCCAGGCCAAGGCCAGGCCGGGCGAGATCAACTTCGCGTCGTCGGGCAACGGCTCGGCCCAGCACCTGGCGGCCGAGCAGTTCAGCGCCATGGCCGGCGTGCACATGACCCACGTGGCGTACAAGGGCGGCGGCCCGGCGCTGACCGACGTGATGGCCGGCCAGGTGCCGGTGTTCTTCGGCAGCCTGGCGTCCAGCCTGGCCTACATCCAGGCCGGCAAGCTGCGCGCCGTGGCCGTCACCGGAAAGGCGCGCGCGGCGGTGCTGCCGCAGCTGCCCACGGTGGCCGAGGCCGGCCTGCCGGGCTACGAGGTCTACGAATGGAATGCGGTGTTCGTGCCGGCCGGCACGCCGGCCGCCGTGACCGAGCGGCTGTCGAAGGAACTGGCCGCCGTGCTGAAAGACCCGGAGGTCCGCCAGCGGCTGCAGGCCACGGGCGCCGAGGTCATCGGCTCCACGCCGGCCGAGCTCGACGCGTTCCGCCGTGCCGAACTCGCCAAGTGGAGCAAGCTGGCCAAGGACAACAAGATCCAGCTGGATTGAGCGGCCGCCCGCGGGACGGCGGCGTCAGCCCCCGCGCCGCGCGGCCTCGATCGCGGCGACGTCGATCTTCTTCATCGTCATCATCGCGTCGAACACGCGCTTGGCGACGGCCGGATCGGGGTCGGTGACCCCCGCGGTCAGCACACGCGGCGTGATCTGCCACGACAGGCCCCAGCGGTCCTTGCACCAGCCGCAGGCGCTCTCCTGGCCGCCGTTGCCGACGATCGCGTTCCACAGGCGGTCGGTCTCGGCCTGGTCGTCGGTGGCGATCTGGAACGAGAACGCCTCGCTGTGCTGGAAGGCCGGGCCGCCGTTCAGGCCCAGGCAGGGGAGGCCGCACACGGTGAACTCCACCGTCAGCACGTCGCCCTGCTTGCCGGAGGGAAAGTCGCCCGGCGCGCGGTGGATGGCACCGACCGCGCTGTCGGGGAAGGTCTGGGCATAGAAGTTCGCCGCGTCCACGGCGCCGCCGTCGAACCACAGGCACAGGGTGTTCTTGCTCACCATGTCGGTCTCCTCGAAAACAGTCATCGTGGCACGGTCGCCGTGCCCGGCTGTCGGCCGCCGCCGCGGGGCCGCGGCGCACGGATCCTACGCCGCCAGCATCTCTGCGAACAGGTCGGCAAATCCCGGCCGCGAGCGCATGCGCCACAGCGCGGACAGCTCGAACCGGGGCAGCGCCGCGACCTCGCGCACCTCGGCGAAGCGAACGCCCTCGTGCTGCAGCGCGCGCACCGAGCTGGGCAGCAGCGACCAGCCCAGACCCGCCGCCACGCAGGCCAGCACGGTGAGCGTGCGGTTGGCATCCTGCACCACGCGCACGTCATGGCCGGCGCTGCGGAACGCGCTGAGCAGCCGGGCGCGCAAGGCCGGGATCTGCTGCTCGGGAAACCACACCAGGCCGTGCCGGGCGATGTCGGCCAGCGACACCGGCCCGCCGTCGGCCGGTGCGTCGGCCACCGGCAGCGCGGCCACGAAGGTCTCGCCGCCCAGCAGCAACTCGTGCACGCGCGCGTTGACCGACACCGGCGGGTGCAGCAGCGCCACGTCGATGCGCCCGCCCTCCAGCGCCGCGACCTGTTCGGCGTTGCTCATCTCGCGCAGCACCACGTCCAGCTGCGGGTGCGCGGCGCGCAGCCGGCGCAGCGCGCGCGGCAGCACTTCGTAGACGGCGTGCGTGACGAAACCGATGGTCAGGCGGCCGGCCCGGCCGGCGCCGATGGCGCGCGCTCGCTCGGTGGCGGCATCGCCGTGCGCCAGGCTGGCGCGCAGGTCGTCGAGGATGGCCTGGCCGGCCTCGGTCAGCGCGGCGCCGCGGCGGTTGCGCTCGAACAGCCTGGCGCCGATCTCGGCCTCCAGCCGGTTCAGCGTCTGCGTCAGCGCGGGTTGGGCCTGGCCCAGGCGCTCGGCCGCGCGCGTCAGGCTGCCGGTCTCGGCGATCGCGACCACGCAGCGCATCTGCCGGGTGTCCATGCCCGTGGCCTGCGGGTCAGAGTCCGGCCAGCGAACGGGTCAGCCGGGCTGCGCTGGACTCGCCGCACCCGCTGCGGTTCTGGCCAGACCACAGTGGGGTGAAGTCGGCCAGGCCCAGCGCCTCGGCTCTGGCGCGCAGCGGCGCCAGCGCGGCCGTGGCCGTGGGGAAGGCGGGCGCATCGGCGGCCAGGGCGCCCAGTTCGCGCATCAGGCGGTTCTCGATGCCGCGCGCGGGCCTGCCGGTGAACAGCCGCGTCAGCACGGCGGCGCCAGCGGCCGGATCGCGCAGGGCCGCGCGGTGCACGGCGCTGGTCTCGGCCTCGTCGCAGCACAGGTAGGCCGTGCCCACCTGAACGGCCGATGCGCCCAGCGCCAGCGCGGCCTGCACGCCGCGCGCGTCGGCGATGCCGCCGGCCGCGACCACGGGCACCGAGACCGCATCGACGATCTGCGGCAGCAGCGCCATGGTGCCGCTCTGCAGCGCCAGGTCGTCCGACAGGAAATGCCCGCGGTGGCCGCCGGCCTCCAGCCCCTGGGCGATCACCGCATCGGCCCCGTGCTGCTGCAGCCACAGCGCCTCGGCCACGGTGGTGGCAGACGACCAGACCTGCGCGCCACGGGCCTTCACGCGCGCCAGCAGCGCGGCGCCCGGCAGGCCGAAATGGAAGCTCACGATGGGCGGGCTGAACTCTTCCAGCACTTCGGCGATGGCGGCACTGAAGGGCTGGCGGCCGGCGCCGGCCGGCACCTGGGCCGCGTCGATGCCGTGTTCGGCGTGGTACGGCGCCAGCCGCGCGCGCCAACGCGCTTCGGCCGCGGCATCGGGCGCCGGCGGCTGGTGCACGAAGAAGTTGACGTTCCAGGGGCCGCGCGCCTGGGCGGCAAGGGCCTGCAGTTCGGTGCGCAGGCCCGCGGCATCGAACATCGCGCCGGGCAGCGAGCCCACGCCGCCGGCGGCACACACGGTGGCGGCGAGCCGGCTGCGCTGCACGCCGGCCATGGGGGCCTGGATGACGGGCAGTTCGGTGCCCAGGAACGCGTGGCGCATGGTGGTCTCCTGCGGATCAGGCGATGGTCGCCAGCACTGCCGCGACGCGCGCCGGCGGGATGTCGACCATGCAGCGGTTGTGGCCCAGCGGGCACGTGCGCTGGAAGCAGGGCGCGCAGTCCAGCGGGGGCTGGTAGGCGGCGTCGCGCTTGAGCCAGAGCACGGTGGCGGCATCGCTGAGCGGCGGCGTGTGCTCGGGGCTCGTGGAGCCGTAGACCGCCACCTGCGGCGTGCCGAACGCGGCGGCCACGTGCATCAGGCCCGAGTCGTTGGACACCACACTGTGGGCCGCGGCGATCAGGCAGAACGCATCGGCCAGCGCGGTCTGCCCGGCCAGGTTGATGCAGCGGCCGGGCGACCGGGCGTTGGCCGCGGCGGCGATCTGCTCGCACAACGCGTGCTCCTTGCCCGAACCCAGCAGCAGCACGGGCAAGGCCAGGCCGGACGCCAGCTGGGCATAGTGCTCCGGCGGCCAGCGCTTGGACGGGCCGAACTCCGCGCCCGGCGCGAACACATGGAAGCCGCGGTGCGCCAGGCCCTGCGCCAGCAGCACGGCCTCGATCTGCGCGGCAGGCAGTTGCAGCTGCGGCCGGTCCGTCTCGATGCCGCGCTCGCCTGAAAGGGCCGAATAGAAGCCCACCATGGGCGGGCGCTCGTCCCGGGGTGGATTGCGCAGCCGCTGCGTGAGCAGCCCCAGGCGCATCTCGCCCATGTAGCCGACGCGGCGGCGGATGCCGGCCAGGAACGGCAGCAACGCGCTCTTGGCCGAATTCGGCAGCACGTAGGCAATGTCGAACTGCCCGCGCAGCTGGCGCGCCATGGCGCGGCGCGCCTTGAACTGCAGGCCGCCATGCTGGAACGGGAAGTCGATCACCTCGGCCACATGCGGCATGGCCCGGTAGACCGGCGCCACCCAGGGCAGCGCGCCGACGGTGAGCCGCTCGCCGCGCGCCGCCAGGCGGCGCATGAGCGGCTCGGTCATCACCGCGTCGCCGATCCATTGCGGCGCGACGACGAGCGCGCGGGTCTTAGTGCCCGGCTCCAAAGTGTTCGCCGGCCTTGAGCTGGTACGTGGTGCCGCAATACGGGCATTTGGCCGCGCCGGTCGTGGCGACGTCCAGGTAGACCTTGGGGTGGGTGTTCCACAACTGCATGCCGGCCTTGGGCGCAGGGCAGAAGACGCCGCCCTGGGAATTCAGGTCCTTGGCCAGCAGTTCGATGGTCGCGGTGGTGCTCATGGAGGGATTCAGATTTTGGTGAGCCAGTGGGCGTACTTGGGATTGCGGCCGTTCACGATGTCGAAGAACGCGCTCTGGATCTTCTCGGTGATCGGGCCGCGCGAGCCCTTGCCCAGTTCCACGCGGTCGAGCTCGCGGATCGGCGTGACTTCGGCGGCCGTGCCGGTGAAGAAGGCTTCGTCGGCGATGTAGATCTCGTCGCGCGTGATGCGCTTTTGCACGAGCTCGATGCCGAGGTCCTTGCAGATGTGCAGCACGGTGTTGCGCGTGATGCCGTTCAGCGCGCCGGCCGACAGGTCGGGCGTGTAGACCACGCCGTCCTTGACCACGAACACGTTCTCGCCCGCGCCTTCGCTGACGAAGCCCGAGGCGTCCAGCAGCAGCGCCTCGTCGTAGCCATCGTCCAGGGCCTCCATGTTCGCGAGGATGGAGTTGCTGTAGTTGCTGACGGCCTTGGCCTGCGTCATCGTGATGTTGACGTGGTGGCGCGTGTAGCTGGAGGTCTTCACGCGGATGCCGCGCTTCATGCCCTCTTCGCCCAGGTAGGCGCCCCAGGCCCAGGCCGCGACCATGGCGTGGATGGTGTTGCCCTTGGGGCTCACGCCCAGCTTCTGCGAGCCGATCCAGACCAGCGGGCGCAGGTAGCAGCTTTCCAGCCCGTTCTCGCGCACGACATCGCGCTGGGCCTGGTTGAACTCGTCCTGGCTGAACGGGATCTGCATGCGCAGGATCTTGGCGCTGTTGAACAGGCGCTGCGTGTGCTCCTGCAGCCGGAAGATGGCCGTGCCATCGACCGTGTTGTAGGCGCGCACGCCCTCGAAGGCGCCGCAGCCGTAGTGCAGCGTGTGCGTGAGCACGTGGATCTTCGCGTCGCGCCAGTCGACCATCTGGCCATCCATCCAGATCTTGCCGTCGCGGTCGGCCATGGAGGGCGCGGGGGGGATGAGGCTCATGGTGCGCGAAGTCCTTTGCTCGGAAGCTCTGTGGGGTGGCGGAAAAAACGGCGGATTTTACGGCGCGGCCGGCGGCGCATCGGCCGGCTCGGCCGGCACCTCGGGCCGGGTCATCTGCCACTGCACGAGCTTGCCGTCCTGGAAGGTGCAATCGACATAGGAGCCGCCGGCATCGGTCCAGCGGTAGACCTCGGGCTGCTCGTCCTTGGGGGTGCGCAGCTGGCCCAGCGCGCGCGTCATGGCCACCACGTGCAGCAGGTTGTGCCCGGGCTTGAGCTTGGCGTTGAGCATGACGGCGCTGCCCACGAAGCCGATGGGCCGCTCGGCCGCGCGCTTCATGACCTGCATCATGCGGGTGACGTGCAGCATGCCCCACATGACCAGGGCGCCGGCGACGAGCGCGATGCCGCCGATGCCGTAGTTGCGCCAGGCGAAGAACAATGCGACGAGGCCAAGGGCCGGAATCAGGATCCTCTGGAAGTTCATGCGGCGATTGTCGCCCGACGCCGCAGGTGCCTGCCAGTGGCCCGGCGCGTCAGCCCGGTTGCTCGACCCGGGCCCAGGCGGCGTACAGGTCTTCGCCCTCGTCGCGCACGCGCAGCGCGCGCAGCGGCATCTGCCGCTGCGCCAGGGGCCGGGCGATCTCCAGGTAGCCGCGCTCGGCCGACAGGTCGTACTCTGCGCCGTCCTCGTTCGAATAGGCGTAGAACACCTCGCGCACGCCCGCGAGGTACATCGCCGTCAGGCACATGGGGCACGGGTAGCCGCTGGCATAGACGGTGCAGCCCGACAGGTCGGTGCTGCCCAGTGCCTTGGCGGCCTGGCGCACGGCCTGCATCTCGGCATGGGCACTGGGGTCGCACAGCGCATCGACCTCGTTGACCGCCGTGGCGATGGCCTTGCCGTCGCGCACGATCACGGCGCCGAAGGGCCATGTCTTGCGCTCGCGGACATTGCCCATCGCGGCGCGGATGGCATCGAGCATGTACTTTTCGTCGGTGGGGTTCAGGGCGCTCATGGGAGGAGGTTTTCTGCGGTCAGCTGCCGCGGTAGGTGGAAAAGAACCAGGGCGCGCACAGCATGGGCACGTGGTAGTGCTGCGCGGCGTCGGCGATGGAAAAGCGCACCGGCACCACGTCGGACAGGCCGTCGCTGGCCTTGAAGTGCTCGCCCACGTGAAAGCGCAGCTCGAAGTGGCCGGTGCGCGCGGACTGCGGCGCCAGCATGGGCGCCGCGGTGCGGCCATCGGCGTTGGTGCGCGTGCTGTGGAGGCGCGTTGGGGGCGTGGTGGCCATGTCGAACAGCTCGACCCGCAGGTCGGCCAGCGGCCGGCCGTTGGTGATGTCGAGCACGTGCGTGGTGATGCCGGTCATCGTGGTGTCCTGTCGATGGGAATGTCGGGTGTGGCGCGCGGCGACGGCCTTCAGCTGCCGCGCGAGTAGGTGTAGCTCCACGGACCGAACTGGATCGGCAGGTGGATGCGCTCGGCCACGTTGACCACGCGGATGCGCACGGGCACCTGCGTGAGGAATGCCGGCGCGGGCAACCGGGCCTGCCGGCCCGCGAAGTAGTCGCCCACGTGCAGCAGCAGTTCGTAGTCGCCGCTCTGGTAGCTGTCGCCGATGAGCAGCGGCTCGTCCGAGCGCCCGTTGGCGTTGATGACGATGCTGCGCAGCGGCTGCACCTGCCCGTCGGACAGGCGCGAGAAGTCGACGCGCAAGCCCGTGGCGGCCGCGCCGTGGAAGGTGTCGAGCGCGTGCACCGTGAGGCGCGGGCTCACGCCGTGCAGCACGATGGGGCCGCTGGCTTGCGCAGGGCGGGCCGGGGCCTGCGCCGCGGAATCTACGGCCGGGGCGCCCTGGGCCTCGGCGGCGCGCGGCATCAGCGCCGCACCGCCGAGCGCCAGGCCCGTGAGTGCGAACTGGCGGCGTGCAAGGCGGGTGGGGATGGAATGGGCCATGGAGGATGCTCCTTCGGTGACGCAGGGCGCTCAGCCCTGCACCAGCGCGTCGATGCGGTCGCGCGTGATGAGCCCGATCAGCGCCAGCGCTTCGCGGCGTTCGGCGGCGGTGTCGCGGGCGGTGCGCATGCGCATGGCCTCGAAGATCTGCTGCTTGGTGCTGCGCCGCACCGCGATGATGAACGGGAAGCCGTGCCGCTCGCGGTAGGCGCGGTTGAGCCGTTGCATCTCGGCCATCTCCTCCCGACCCAGCGCATGCAGGCCGGCGCTGCCCTGTTCGCCGACCGACTCCGCCGTCATGGTGCCGGCCTGCGCTTCGCGCCCGGCCAGTTCCGGGTGGCCGCGCAGGAAGGCCAGTTGCCGGTCGTCGGGCGCCTGGCGCACCACGTCGAGCATGGCGGTGTGCAGTGCGTCCAGGCTGGCGAAGGGGCGCCGGGCCCAGGCGGCCTGCGCGATCCAGGGGGCGTTCTCGAAGGTCGGGCCGAGCGTGGCGACGAAGCGGTCGCGGTCCATCGCATTGAGCGCGGCCAGGTCGAGGCGGGTGAGCGTGTCGGTGGTCATGGCGGGAGTGGGTCGACGGTTGGAAGGCGGGGCGGTCAGCGCGCGTGCCGGCCCTTGGCGGCGGTGGCCTGCTTGCGGAACACCGGCACGCAGGCCAGGATCAGCAGCGTGGCGCAGATCTCGACGGCGGCCACCACGTACAGGCCGGGCGCCAGGCTGCCGGTCGAGGTCTTGATCAGGCCCAGCATCCAGGGCGCGCCGAAGCCGGCCAGGTTGGCGATGGAGTTGATCAGCGCCACGCCGCCGGCGGCGGCGGTGCCGGCCAGGAAGCGGTTGGGCATCTGCCAGAACACCGGGATGGCGCTCATGGTGCCGACGATGGCCAGCGTCAGCGCCGTCAGCACGATGGCCGGGCTGTGCGGCAGGAACAGCGCGATCGCCAGCAGCGAGGCCGAACCCAGCGCCGCGGCCAGGCCGCAGTGCCAGCGCGCCTCCTCGTGGCGGTCGGAGTGGAAGCCGTTCCAGATCATGCCGGCCGCGCCGCACAGGTAGGCGCCGGACATGATCCAGCCGACCGTCAGCGGGTTGGTGAAGCCGATTTCCTTGACCAGCGTGGGACCGTAGAAGGTCAGCGACGAATTGGCCGCGATGATGCAGAAGAAGATCAGGATCAGCAGCCAGATCTTGCCGTCCTTGAGCGAGGCCAGCAGGCTGTGCTCGCGGTCGCCCAGGGCCTGGCGGTCGCGCTCCAGGTCGTGCTGCACCAGCTGGCGTTCGCGTGCCGTGAGCCAGTGGGCCTGCTCGGGCCTGTCGGTCAGGTAGAAGTACGTGACGATGCCGGCCAGCACGGAAGGAACGCCCTCCAGCAGCAGCACCCACTGCCAGCCCGACCAGCCGTTGACGCCGTGCAGGTTGTTCATGATGGCGCCGGCCAGCGGCCCGCCGATGACGCCCGCGAAGGCCGAGGCCGACATGAACATGCCGAAGGCCTTGGCCCGGCGGTCGTTCGGGAACCAGTAGGTCAGGTACAGGATGATGCCGGGGTAGAAGCCGGCTTCGAACACGCCCAGCAGGAAGCGCAGGCCGTAGAACATCGTCGGCGTGGTCACGAACATGGTCGCGATCGAGGTCAGGCCCCAGCCGATCGTGATGCGCATGATGGTCTTCTTGGCGCCGATCTTCTGCAGCAGCAGGTTGCTGGGCACCTCGAAGAAGAAGTAGCCGAGGAAGAAGATGCCGGCGCCCAGGCCGTAGACGGCCTCGCTCCACTTCAGCTCGTCGAGCATGGTCAGCTTGATGAAGCCGATGTTGACCCGGTCGATCCAGGCCAGCACCCACAGCACCATGAGGAAGGGAATCAGCCGCAGGATGATCTTGCGGTAGACGCCGTCGAGTTCCGTCGCGGCGGGCTTGTCCAGAATCGGTGCGATCGCGGCATCCATGGCCATGTTGTCTCCTGGTGTTCAGTGGTGTAGTGGGACTGCCAGGCGACTGTAGGGAGCATGGCGCGCTCCGGCGCGCGCTTTCTAGAATGTGCGCCATCACGGTTTCGCGATAGTCCATCCGCCCGATGTCACGCTCCACCGACCCGATCGACACCTACTTGCTGCGCGTGCTCGTGGCCCTGGTGGCGGAACGCAGCGTGTCGCGGACCGCGGCGCGCATGAACCAGACCCAGCCCGCCATCAGCACGGCGCTGCGCCGCCTGCGCGAGCTGTTCGGCGACCCGATCCTCGTGCGCGAGCGCAGCGGCATGGTCCCGACCGAGCGCGCGCTGCAGCTGCGCGACCGCGCCCGCGACGCGCTGGCCGAGATCGACCGCATGCTGTCGGGGCCCGAGCGCTTCGATCCGTACGCCAGCACCTCCAGCTTCCACATCGCGCTGCCCGACTACCTGGCCGCGCAGTTCCTGGTCGACGCGACCGCGCGCTTTCGCACCGAGGCGCCACAGGCGCGGCTGGTGGTGCACGCGCTGAGCAGCACCTACGACTACGAGCGCGCGCTGGCCCAGGGCGAGCTGGACATCGTGATCGGCAACTGGCCGCAGCCGCCCGAGCGGCTGCACCTGTCGCTGCTGCTGGAAGACGCGCTCGTGTGCCTCATGAGCGCGCGCAACCCGCTGGCCGCCGACGGCCCGCTGACGCTGGAGTGCTACCTGCAGGCCCAGCACCTCGTGCCCACGCCCTTGACGCAGGCGCAGCGCGGCGTGGTCGAGACCCACCTGGCCACGCTGCGGCGCACGCGCGACGCGCGCATGACCGTGCCGTACTTCGCGCTGGCGCCGCACCTGCTGGTCGGCACCGACCTCGTGTTCACCACCGCCCGGCACTTCGCCGAGCAGTTCGTGCGCACGCTGCCGCTGGTGGCCGTGCCGGCACCGCCGGGCTTTCCGCGCATGCGCTTCTACCAGCTGTGGCACGAACGTTCGCAGCACCAGGCCGGGCACCGCTGGCTGCGCGGCCTGCTGGCCTCGGTGGCGGCGGGCCTGGCCACTCCGACCTCTTGAGGAACACACCATGGCACTGACCCTGTACTACCACCCGCTGGCCTCCTATTGCTGGAAGGTGCTGATCGCGCTGTACGAATCCGGTGCGCCGTTCGTGCCGCGCCTGATCGACCTGGGCCGGGCCGAAGACCGCGACACCCTCCGGGCGCTGTGGCCGGCATGCAAGTTCCCCGTGCTGCAGGACACCGCGCGAGGGCGCGTGCTGCCGGAGTCCAGCATCGCCATCGAATACCTCGCACAGCAGGTGCCCGGCGCGGCGCCCCTCCTGCCGGCCGATGCCGATGCCCGGCTCTCGGCACGCCTGTGGGACCGGGTGTGCGACGACCACCTGCAGGACCCGCTGCAAAAGATCGTCGGCGACCGCCTGCGCGCCGAGGCCGACCGTGACCCCAAGGGCGTGGCCGACGCCCGCGCGGCCCTGCACCTGGGCTATGCCCTGCTGGAGCAGCAGCTGCCTGGCCACGCCTGGCTGGCCGGCGAAGACTTCAGCCTGGCCGACTGCGCCGCGTTGCCGGCCTTGTTCTACGCCAGCATCCTGGAGCCGCTGCCAACCGAACATGCACTGCTGCAGGCGTATTTCGAGCGGCTGCTGCAACGGACGTCCGTGCAGCGCGTGCTGCGCGAGGCACAGCCGTGGTTCCGCTACTTTCCGTTCGTGGAGGCGATGCCGGCACGGTTTCTGGCCGCCGGCCACGCCTGAGGTGCACCCGATCGCCGCACGCTGCAACGCCGTGGAGCTGCTGGGCAACACATCATGCTCCTGGAAGCCGATGCATGTCTTCGCGTCGACCGCCCGCCAGATGACCCAGCGCGCCCACCGAGGCATCGACCACGTGGTGGTCCGCATGGACGACGCCCGCGCCCTCCACAGCCGCGGCCTCCTCGGGGCAGACGAAGCCGATGGCGTCGTGCTGTCACGGCGTGCGACGGGTGGGCTGACATTCCGCCTCGTCGAATCCGCCACCGCATGACGCGGCGCGGACTGCGCGCCTACCCCCGCAGCACGGCGACCGCCTCGTCCACCCGGTCCACCGCGTGGATCTCCAGCCCCTCGATCGGCTTCTTCGGCGCATTGGCCTTGGGCACCACGGCCACCGAGAAGCCGAGCTTGGCCGCCTCGCGCAGCCGCTCCTGCCCGCGCGGCGCGGGCCGCACTTCACCGGCCAGCCCGACCTCGCCAAAAGCCACGAAGCCCTTGGGCAGCGGCTTGCCGCGCAGACTGCTGGTGATGGCCAGCAGCACGGCCAGGTCGGCCGCCGGCTCGGCGATGCGCACGCCGCCTACCGCGTTGACGAACACGTCCTGGTCCAGGCAGGCCACGCCGGCATGGCGGTGCAGCACGGCCAGCAACATGGCCAGGCGGTCGCGGTCCAGGCCCACCGACAGGCGCCGCGGGCTGGGGCCGCCGTCGTCCACCAGGGCCTGGATCTCCACCAGCATGGGCCGCGTGCCCTCCAGCGTGACCAGCACGCAGCTGCCCGGCACGGGCTCGCTGTGCTGCGACAGGAAGATGGCGCTGGGATTGCTGACGCCCTTCAGGCCGCGCTCGGTCATCGCGAATACACCGATCTCGTTGACGGCGCCGAAGCGGTTCTTGATGGCCCGCACCAGGCGGAAGCTGCTGTGCGTGTCGCCTTCGAAGTACAGCACCGTGTCGACCATGTGCTCCAGCACGCGCGGGCCGGCCAGCGCGCCTTCCTTGGTCACGTGGCCCACCAGCACGATGGCCGTGCCGGACGACTTGGCCGCCCGCGTGAGGTGGGCCGCGCATTCGCGCACCTGGGCCACCGAGCCGGGCGCGGACGTGAGCTGCTCGCTGTAGACGGTCTGGATGGAGTCGATCACGGCGATGCCCGGCCTGCGCGCGTCCAGCGTGGCGAGGATCTTCTCCAGCTGCGTCTCGGCCAGAACCGGCACCTGGCTGTTGTCCAGCCCGAGCCGGCGCGAGCGCAGCGCGACCTGGGCACCGCTCTCCTCGCCCGTCACGTACAGCGTGGGCATGCCGCTGCGCTGCAAGGCGTCCAGCGCCTGCAGCAGCAGCGTGGACTTGCCGATGCCGGGGTCGCCGCCGATCAGCACCACGCCGCCGTCGACGATGCCACCGCCCAGCACGCGGTCGAGTTCCTCCTGGCCGGTGGGCGTGCGCGCGACCTCGCTGGCCTCGATGTCGGCCAGCACCTGCAGCTCGGCCGTCGGCGCCAGCGAGGCGAAGCGGTTCTTGCCGCTGGCGGCCGGCTGCGCCACCGTCTCCACCAGCGTGTTCCAGGCTTCGCAATGCGGGCACTTGCCCAGCCACTTGGGGCTGGTGCCGCCGCATTCGCTGCAGGTGTAGATCGACTTGTCTTTGGCCATCGGGCGACTATAGCCAGCCGCCTGCGGCGGCCGGGCCGCGCCTCAGCCGGTGGTGATGCGGCCGATCAGCTCCTCGCGCGACGCCGTGCCCGCCGCCGGTGCCAGCACGAAGTCCCAGTCCACGCGCCAGAACGGCGCTGCCATGCCGAAGCGTGCAGCCTGCTCCGGGTCGGTGACCTGCTGGAAGTCGGCGACGAGGTCCTGCTTGACGCCGAACACCGCGTCCTGCTGCAGGTAGGGGCAGTCGGGCGTGAAGATGTGCGTGATCACCGGCTGGTGCCCGGCCGCCGTGACGATGAAGTGCAGGTGCGCCGCCCGGTTCGGGTGGCGCCCCAAGTGGCCGAGCAGCTGGCCGACCGGCCCGTCCGCAGGGATGGGGTAGTGGCGTGGCTTGACCGACTTGAACCAGTAGCACCCGTCGGCGTCGGCCTCGAACACGCCGCGCAGGTTGCCTTCGGGCTGGATGCCGTGCTGCTGCACGTCGTAGAAGCCGTCGTCGTTGGTCTGCCACACGTCCAGCATGGCGCCGGCCACTGGCCGGCCCTGCGTGTCCACGACCCGGCCGCGCACCACCAGGGGCTCGCCCTTGCCATCGAGGCAGATGTTGCCGCCGAGCAGGTAGCGCGGCGCGCCGTCCACGAAGAAGGGGCCGAGGATGGTGTTGGGCGTGGCGCCGCTGGGCCGCCGGTTGTTGATGGAATCCACCAGCATCGAGACGCCCAGCACGTCCGACAGCAGGATGAACTCCTGGCGCCATGCGTTGCACATCTGGCCGGTCTCCGTCAGGAACTTGATGGCGGCCAGCCATTCCTCGTGCGTGGGCTCGATCTCCTTGACGGCCGCGTGCAGGTGCTTGACCAGGGTGGCCATCACCTGCCGCAGGCGCGGGTTGATGTCTTCCCCCATGCGCGCATTGACGACCGCCTGCGAGTTCTCCTCGCTGAAGTACGGCAGGCCGTTGTGGTTCGTGTCGGGTGGGTGCATCGGCATGGAGGCTCCTGTGTTCGTCGCGTGGCAGCGGATGCTGCCGCCCGGTGGCTCAGGCGGCGCCGTGCATTCTCTGCACGACCTGCACCCAGCGCGCCAAGGCGGCCATCTGCTTGGCCACGAAGTCGCGCGTCGCGGCGTCGGTGCAGGCACCGGTGTCCGCATCGAACTTGGCGGCCGCCCCGCCGATGAACACCTCGGGCTTGGCCAGCGGCATGGCGTTCATGAACAGCAGCACCTTGCGCAGGTCGTACTGCACACGGGCGCCACCGACGGGGCCGGGGGACGCCGTCACGATGGCCACGGGCTTCTCGTTGAACGGCTGGTCGTCTCCGCGGCTCAGCCAGTCGATCAGGTTCTTGAGGCCGCCCGGGATGCTGAAGTTGTACTCCGGCGTGGCGATCAGCACCGCATCTGCCGCGCGGATGCGTTCGCGCAACGCAGCCACCGGCGCCGGAAAACCGCGCGCCAGGTCGTCGGCATCCAGGACCGGCACGGCGCGCCAGTCGAGTTCCTCGATGGCCATGTGCGCGGGCATGACCTCCTGCGCGAGCCGGATGACGCGGCGGTTGAGGGAGGCGCTGCGCAAGCTGCCGCACAGGGCGACGACGTCGATGTTCTGCATGCTGTTCTTCTTTCCGGGTGGAGGGTTCATTCAAGCGTGATGTCGTTGTCCTTGACGACCTTGGCCCAGCGCTTCGATTCGGCCTCGATGACCTGCACGAAGTCTGCCGACGAACCGCCGACCGGCACCAGGCCCAGCTCGGCCAAGTAGCGGCGGTATTCGGCCGATTCGGCGATCTGGCGCGACACGCCGGCAATCACATCGACCACCGCCTGCGGCGTGCCCTTGAGCGCGAACACGCCGTGCCACGAGTCGCCCTCGAAGCCGGGGAAGGCTTCCGCCACGGTCGGCACCTGCGGCAGGGATTCGAGCCGGCCGGGGCTGGACACCGCCAGCGGCCGGATCCTGCCCGACTTGATGTGCTGCAGCACGTCGGCGATGGGAGAGAAGGCCGTGTCGACCCGCCCGCCGATCAGGTCGGTCACGCCGCCGTCGCGGTAGGGCACGTGGTTGAGCTTGAGGCCCGCGCTGTTCGCGAAGTACGCCATCGACATGTGCGGCACGGTGCCGACACCGTAGGACGCATAGCTCACGCTGCCGGGCCGGGCCTTGGCGTCCTTGATCAGGTCTGCCGCCGTCCTGTAGGGCGATTGGCTGGACACGGAGACCACCAGCGGGATCGACAGCATCCGCGTCACGGGCACGAGGTCGTGTGCCTGGTAGGGCATCTTCTTGTAGACGAAGGGATTGATGGTGACCGTGCCGCTGGCCGTGTAGAGCAGCGTGTAGCCATCGGCCGGCGCGGCGACTGCCGCCTGCGTGCCGACGATGGTCGACGCACCGGCCTTGTTCTCCACCACCACGGGCTGTTGCAGCTGCTTGGAAACGCGGTCGCCCCAGTAGCGCGCCATGACGTCCGGCGCCGTGCCCGCCGGAAACGGCACGATGACGCGGATGGGCTTGCTGGGATAGCGGTCCTGCGCGTGCGCGGCGCACAGGCCCGCGGCGAGCAAGGCCAGAACGGCTGTCGAATCTTTCAGGGGGCGAAGGGATGCGAATGCCATGGTTGTCTCTCCTGTTGTATGGGCCGAACACCGGCCTTGTGAAGCCAAGCGAATGCGGGTCAGCTGCCCGCGGCCCGCGCCGCACCGCCGGCATAGTCGACCTGGTGGCGTGCGATGCGCATGCCGCCCAGCTCGTCGCGCACGCGCAGGTGCGCCGGGTGCACCGCGTACGCCTGCAGCGCCTGCTGCGACTCGAACTCCGAGTACAGGACGACATCGCAGGCGTAGTCCACCTGGCTGCAGTCCAGGCCGACTTCGAGGTGCGCCATGCCCGGGATCTGCCCGACCAGGCTTTCGAAGCGGCTCTTGAGGAACAGCGCTGCAGCCTGCCGGTCGGCAGGGGTGTCGCCGCGAAGCTTCCACATGACGATGTGCTTGATCATTGGGCAGATGGTAGATTCACGATAGCCGGCAGAAAAGCGCGCATTTGGGAAATTCTTTCCCGCGTATCGGGAAACTAAGACCATGGATCGTTTTGCGGCGGTGAGCCTGTTCGTCCAGGTGGCGGAGACCGGGAGCCTGACCAAGGCCTCCGAGGCGCTGGACATCTCGACATCGGCCGCCAGCCGCCACCTGGTCGCGCTCGAGGAGCACCTGGGCGTCAGGCTGGTGCACCGAACGACCCGGCAGCTCTACCTGACCGATGCGGGCATCGAGTTCTACCGGCGGACCCGGTCGCTGATGTCAGACCTGCGCGAGGCGGAGGAAGCCGTCACCGATTCGACCGCCAGGCCGACCGGCGTGTTGCGGATCACGGCATCGCTGTCGTTCTGCCTGCTGCACATCGAGCCCCTGCTGCCCGAGTTCACGCGCAGGTACCCGGACATCTCGGTGGACATCGTCTCGGCCAACCGGTACTACGACATCATCGACAACAACATCGACCTGGCCATCCGCACCCGCCAGTTCGAGGCCGATTCGAACATCACGATCCGCAGGCTGGCCGCCACGCGGCGCGTGCTGGCGGCGGCGCCCGCCTACCTGGAGCAGCACGGCTTGCCCCGGACGCCCGGCGACCTCGCGCAGCACAGGATGCTGGTCTACACGCATGCCATCGACCCCCACCGCCTGAGCTTTCGCCGAGGGGACGACAGGCAGGATGTGGCGGTCAAGCCGCTGCTGGAAGCCAGCGATGGCCAGATCGTGGTGCAGGCCGCGCTGTCCGGCCTGGGCATCCTCGTGCAACCCAAGTACATCGTGCACGCGCACCTGGCGGCGGGGCGGCTGGTGCCGGTACTGGACGATTGGGATCTGCCGCGCCTCACGATCAACTTCGCGTTCCAGAGCCGGCGGCATCTGCCGGCCAAGGTGCGGCTGTTCATGGACGCCATGATCGAGCGGTTCGAGCGCCATGGCTACGAACGGCTCTGGACCGCCTGAGCCGCGGCCGGCCAGCCCTGTCCGGGCCGCCGTTCAGCTTCCCTGGAACTGCGCCTTGCCGCGCGCGAAGAAGGCGTCCACGCCGGTGCGGAAGTCCTGCGTGGCCGCGCAGACCTGGAACGCAGCCGATTCGGCGTCGAGCTGCTCGGGCAGCGTGCGGTCGAAGCTGCCGCGCATGAGCCGGCGCAACTGCCCCAGCGCCACCGTGGGGCCATGGGCAAGCCGCTGCGCCAGCACCATCGCGGCCTCGGGCAGCGCATCGGCCGGCAGCACCTGGTTGACCAGGCCCATGCGCTCGGCCGCCGCCGCGTCCAGCATGTCGCCCAGCATCGCGATCTCCAGCGCGCGGCGCAGGCCGACCCAGCGCGGCAGCGCCCAGGAGGCGCCCACGTCGCAGCTGGCGCCGATGTTCACGTAGGCCAGGTTGAAGCGCGTGCCTTCGGCCGCGAGCACGAAGTCGGCCTGCAGCATGAGCGACAGGCCAGCGCCGGCCGCCACGCCATGCACCTGCGCCACGATGGGCGCATCGATGCCGGCCAGCACCACCAGGGCCTCGTGCAACGGGCCGATCAAGGCCTTGGCACCGCCCTGCGGGTCGGCCTGCAGCACCGACAGGTCGCCGCCGGCCATGAAGCCCTTGCCGGCGCCCGACATCAGCACGGCGCGCACGCTCTTGTCTGCGGCGATGGCCCGCGCCGCTGCCAGGAAGGCCTCGGCCATGGGCACGTCGAGCGCGTTCAGCGCGGCCGGGCGGTTGAAGCGCAGCGTGGCGACGGCGCCTTCGCGGCCGGTTTGCAGGGGGGCGTTGTCCTGGGTCATGTGGATGTCTTTCGTGGTGCGCGCTTGCGCGCGGGGGGCACAGAGGGAACCGGGGCCAGCACGCCGCCCAGCAGCAGCGCGATGCCCTGGTCGGCGATCTGGTCGGGCGTCATCGCGCCGTCGGGCCGGTACCAGCGGCCGACCCAGCTCAGCGCGCCGGCCAGCATGAAGGCCGCCAGCTTGGGATCGCACGGCACGAGCGACCCCTCGGCCACGCCTTCCTCGATCAGGCGGCGGAACTCGTGGTCGATGCCGGCCTTCAGGCGCCGCAGCTCCTTGCGCAGCGGCGGCGGCAGCGGGTCTTCGCCGATGCGGATCACGCACTGGCCGAAGTCGTCCATGACGATGGCGGCGTAGCTGCGCATGCAGGCCTGCAGCTGGTCGAGCGCCCGGCCGCCGCGCTGGCGCACGGCGGCGATGCCCTGCTGCATCAGCGCCAGCGCGGTGCGCACGCATTCGAGCAGGATGTCGTCCTTGCTCTTGACGTAGTAGTACAGCGTGGGCTTGCTCACGTGCAGCCGGTCTGCAATGTCGTCGAGCGAGGTGGCGTGGAAACCGCGTTCGTTGAACAGCCGCGCCGCCGTCTGCAGCACGGCCTGGCGCTTCTTCTCGCGCTGGTCCACGCGCGCGCCGCCGGCCAGCCAGGGCGATGCGATGGCCCGGGCGGCGCGGCGGCGTGGCGTGGTGCTCATGGCTTGAAGTCGCAGGGTATTTCCCGATGCCGTGGGTTACGCGTTGTCACGAAG
Source organism: Pseudorhodoferax sp. Leaf274 (assembly GCF_001422445.1). Taxonomy (GTDB): domain Bacteria; phylum Pseudomonadota; class Gammaproteobacteria; order Burkholderiales; family Burkholderiaceae_C; genus Pseudorhodoferax. The sequence continues at coordinate 757,100 of NZ_LMNA01000001.1, read as the reverse complement.
ATCGCGCGTTACCGGCGGGTAGGAATTCTACGAACCAGTAGCCCCGCCGGCATGCAGGAACAAACCCGTAGCCCGTTCGCCCTGTCGCTGCCCCATTGCCGCCATGCACACCGCCTCCCCGCCCCGCCCTGCCGCGCCCGTGTTGCGCGTCGAGGCGCTGACGCTGGCGTTCGGCGGGGTCAAGGCACTCAACGGCGTGGGCTTCGACGTGCAGCCCGGCAGCATCACGGCGGTGATCGGCCCCAACGGCGCCGGCAAGACCTCGCTGTTCAACACCATCTCGGGCTTCTACCGGCCCACCGCTGGCAGCGTGCAGTTCGACGGCACCGACATCACGCGCGTTGCGGCACCCCGGCGCGCCGCGATGGGCCTGGCGCGCAGCTTCCAGAACATCGCGCTGTTCCGCGGCATGACGGTGCTGGACAACATCAAGCTGGGCCGCCACGCGCACCTGAAGACCCATGTGCTGGACGCGCTGTTCTACCTGGGCCGCGCGCGCCGAGAAGAAGCCGAGCTGCGCCGCGATGTCGAGGAACGCATCATCGACTTCCTGGAGATCGACCACATCCGCCACGCCAGCGTGGCCGCCCTGCCCTACGGCCTGCAAAAGCGCGTGGAGATGGCGCGGGCACTCGCCATGCAGCCCAAGGTGCTGATGCTCGACGAACCCGTGGCCGGCATGAACCGCGAGGAAACGGAAGACATGGCGCGCTTCATCCTCGACGTGCGGCGCGAATGGGGCATCACCGTGCTGATGGTGGAGCACGACATGGCCATGGTGATGGACCTGTCGGACCACGTGGTGGTGCTGAACTTCGGGCAGGTGATCGCGCAGGGCAAGCCGCAAGAGGTGCAGGCCAATCCCGAGGTGGTGCGTGCGTACCTCGGCGCCGGCGACGTCAGCACTCTGCGCGCCAAGCTGCGCGGTGCCACGGCATGATGGACTGGGCCTACCTGTTCGAGATCGCGCTGACCGGCATCGCCGGCGGCGGGCTCTACGCGCTCGCAGCGCTGGCCTTTGTGCTGGTCTACAAGGCCACGCGCGTGGTCAACATCGCCATCGGCGAGATGCTGATGGTGGGCGCCTACCTGTTCTTCGCTTTTGCCACGACCATGGCGCTGCCGGTCTGGCTGGCCGTGCTGGGCGCGGTGCTGGGCACGGGGCTGCTGGGCGCGGTGGTCGAGCGCACCATGATCCGCCCGCTGCTGGGCGAGCCGCCGATCTCGGTGTTCATGGTCACGGTGGGGCTGGCGTCCATCCTGGTGGGGCTGGTGGAGATCATCTGGACGGCCGACCAGCGCCGGCTGCCCGAGTTCTTTCCGACCGCGCCCGTGATGGTGGGCGAGGCCTTCCTCGCGCCCAAGGTGGCCTACGGCGCGCTGGCCGCGCTGGTGCTGATCGCGCTGGTGCTGCTGCTGTTCCGCTTCTGGCGCGGTGGCGTGGCGCTGCGCGCCACCGCGTCCGACCAGGGCGCGGCCACCATGATGGGCATCAACGTGCCGCGTGTGTTCTCGCTGGCCTGGGTGGCGTCGGCCATGATCGCCGCGGTGGCCGGCATCGTCGTCGGCGCCATCGGCGGCATCTCGTCGTCGATGGGCGTGTTCGGGTTGTCGGTGCTGGTGGTGGTGATCGTGGGCGGGCTCGACAGCGTGCTGGGTGCGTTGGTCGGCGGGCTGTTGATCGGGCTCATCGAGGCACTGGCCGGGGCCTTCCTGGGCGGCGAGTACAAGCTGCTGGCGACCTTCATCGTGCTGGTGGTCGTGCTCATGATCCGGCCGTACGGCCTGTTCGGCACGCGCGAGATCGAAAGACTCTGATGCGGATCGGAACCCTCAAGCAGACCTACGTTGCCGACGCCGCGCTGTTCGACTCGCGCACGCAGAAGGTGTGGCTCGCCATCGGCGCCGCGCTGCTCGTGCTGTTCCCGTTCGTGGCGAGCGATTACTGGCTCTACCTGGCCTGCCTGGTCGCCATCAACGTCGCCAGCGCCACGGGCCTCAACATCCTGACCGGCTACACCGGCCTTGTGAGCCTGGGCCAGGCGGCCTTCATGGGCCTGGGCGCCTACACCGTGGCCATCCTGCAGGCACGCTGGGGCACGCCGTTCGGGCTCAACATCCTGGCCGGCGGCCTGGTGGCCATGGTCGGCGGCATCGTGGTCGGCATTCCCTCGCTGCGCGTGAAGGGCCTGTACCTGGCGATCGCCACCATCGCGGCCTCGTTCATCGCGCACTTCCTGTTCGCCAACCTCAAGCTGACCGGCGGCACCACCGGCCTGTCGCTGCAGCCGGCCACGGTGTTCGGCCTGCCGCTGGACACCTCGTTCCGCATCTACTGGCTGATCGTGCCCGTCATGCTGCTCATGGTGCTGGGCGCGGCCAACCTGTTCCGCACACGTGTGGGCCGGGCCTTCATCGCCGTGCGCGACCGCGACATCTCGGCCGAGGTGCTGGGCATCCCGCTGCTGCGCACCAAGCTGCTGTCGTTCGGGCTGTCGTCGTTCTACGCGGGCGTGGCGGGCGGGCTGTGGGCCTACTTCTTCCGCGTGGTCACGCCCGAGAGCTTTCCGCTCCTGATGTCGATCTTCTTCCTGGCGGCCATCATTGTCGGAGGCATGGGCTCCATCCTGGGCGGCATCCTGGGCGCGGTGTTCATGACCATGGTGCCCGAGCTGCTGAAGCTGGTGTTCGACCTGCTGCCCGGTGGCACCGAGATGGCGGTGTTCCTCTCGCCGGTGCGCACGGTGGTGTTCGGCCTGCTGATCGTCGGTTTCCTGGTGTTCGAGCCGCACGGGCTCGCCGAAATGTGGCGGCGGATCCGCCGCTTCTTCCATCTCTGGCCCTTTAGAAACTGATTGGAGACATGCCATGCGTGCAGCACAGACCCTGACCTCCTCCCGCCGTCGCGCACTGGTGCTGACGGGCGGCGCGGCCCTGGTGGCCGGCACCCTGCCACGCGCGGCGCGTGCCCAGGGCGAGGACATCGTGATCGGCGGATCCATCCCCATGACGGGCGTGTTCGCGTTCGCCGGCATCGGCATCAACGCCGGCATTGCCGACTACGTGAAAATCGTCAACGACGCGGGCGGCATCAAGGGCCGCAAGCTGCGCTACGTGCCGGAAGACACGGGCTACAAGGTCGACGTGTCGGTGGCCGCCTTCAAGAAGATCACCAGCCAGAACAAGGTGAACCTGTACTACGGCGACTCCACGGGTTTTGCCAAGACCATCAACGGCGAGCTCGACCGCAGCGGCCAGATCCTGATGGCCGGCGCCTCGTTTGCCAGCGAGCTGAACAACCCGGCCAAGTACCCGCACCAGTTCCTCGTGGGGCCGGACTACACCGAGATGTTCGGCATCCTGCTCAACCACATCGCCAAGGAGAAGCCGGGTGCCAAGGTGGCGTTCGTGTACTCCGACTCCGAATTCGGCCGCGACCCGATCGAGGCGAGCGAGGCCACCGCCAAGAAGCTGGGCTTGTCGGTGCCCGTCAAGATCATGACGCCGGCCGGCAGCGTGGACGTGTCGACCGAGGTGATCAAGCTGCGCCGCGCCGCGCCCGACTACACCATCTTCCACGGCTACGTGCTGGCGCCCATCCCCGAGTTCATCCAGCAGGGCAAGCAGCAGGGCATGGCCAGCAAGTGGATGGGCACCTTCTGGACCATGGACAGCTCCACCGTCATGAAGATGGGCGAGGCCGGCGACGGCTTCATGGGCGTGATGCCGTTCCGCTACTACTACGACACCGAGAAGGCGCCGATGCTGGAAAAGATCCGCGCGCTGCGGCCCGAGTACCAGAGCACGGCCTACATCCAGGGCTTCCTGACGGCCATGCTGTTCACCGAGGCGGCCAGGCGCACGCTGGACGCGGGCAAGCCGCTGGACGGCAAGAACCTGAAGGCCGCGCTGAACACGATCAAGGACTTCGACACCGGCGGACTGATCGGCACGCCGATCACGATCAGCGGCAACTCGATCCCGGTGGGCCGCGTGTACCGGGCCGACATGAAGGCGCAGAAGATGGTGGCCGCCTCCGACTGGATCAAACTCTAGATGAGACCACCCCGTTTGGCTGGCTCACTTCGTGTAGCCAGCCCATCCCCCTCAAGGGGCGCCGCCAGCGGCCGGGCAGAGCCCGTTCCGCGGCGTCTGCTGGCATGGCCTGCTCCGCGGCCTTTTGCACCGCGGCATGCGAGGGACCGCTGAAACCAAGTTCACGGCACTGCCATGCAAACGAACTCTTCGATCCTCGAAGTCAACAACATCGAGGTGGTCTACAACAAGGTCGTGCAGGTGCTGCGCGGCCTGTCGCTGGCCGTGCCGCACGGGCAGATCGTGGCGCTGCTGGGCAGCAACGGAGCCGGCAAGTCGACCACGCTCAAGGCCATCTGCGGTTTGCTGCCGCTGGAGGACGGCGAGCTGCAGGCCGGGCAGATCGCGTTCGACGGTGCGCCCACGGCGCAGGTGCCGCCGCACCAGCTGGTGCGCCGCGGCCTGGCCCATGTGATGGAGGGCCGCCGCGTGTTCGAAGACCTCACGGTGGAAGAGAACCTGGTGGCCGCCACCTACGCGCTGACCGGCCGCAGGGCCGCGCCCAAGGACTTCGACGCGGTGTATGCCTACTTCCCGCGGCTGCACGAGCGCCGCAAGGGCCTGGCCGGTTACCTGTCGGGCGGCGAACAGCAGATGCTGGCCATCGGCCGCGCGCTGATCGCCGATCCGCAGCTGATCCTGCTGGACGAACCTTCGCTGGGCCTGTCGCCCATGCTGGTGGAGGAGATCTTCACCATCATCGCGCGCATCAACGCCGAGCGTGGCGTCTCCATGCTGCTGGTGGAGCAGAACGCCAGCATCGCGCTGGCGGTGGCGGACTTCGGCTACATCATGGAAAGCGGACGCATCGTGATCGACGGCAGCGCCGAGCGGCTGGCAGCCGACCCCGATGTGCGCGAGTTCTACCTGGGCGTGGGCGGCAGCGGCGAGAGCCGCAGCTTCAAGGAGCTCAAGCACTACAAGCGCCGCAAGCGCTGGTTGTCATGACCACGCCTGAACTGCCGCACAAGACCCTGCCCCAGATGCTGCGCGAACAGGCGCAGCGCCAGGGCGCGCGCGTCGCCATCCGCCAGAAGGACTTCGGCATCTGGCAACCCATCACCTGGGCCGACTACCTGCGCCGCGCCGGCCACGTGGGCCTGGGCCTGGCGGCCTTGGGCCTGCCCGCGGGCGGCCACCTGGGCGTGATCTCCGAGAACCGCGTGGAATGGGTGCTGGCGCAGATGGGCGCGGGCCTGGTGGGCGCGGTGACGGTGGGCGTGTACCCCACCAGCCCCAGCAACGAGGTGGCCTACGTGGTGGGCCATGCCGACGTGGAGGTGGTGGTCTGCGAAGACCAGGAGCAGCTGGACAAGGTGCTCGACGCGCAGGCGCAGCTGCCGCGCCTGCAGCGCATCGTGGTGGTGGAGACCAAGGGCCTGGCCAGTTACCCGCCCGCCGTGCGCGAACGCATCGTCCCGTTCGCCGAGCTGGAACGCCTGGGCGCCGAAGTGCAGGCGCGCGAGGGCCTGGGCCGCATCGACGCGGCGCTGGCTGCGCAGACGATGGACGACATCGGCCTGATGATCTACACATCCGGCTCCACCGGCGCGCCCAAGGGCGCCATGCTGTCGTGGCGCAACATCCGCGGCGTGGTGCCCGGCATCGAGCACCGCCTGGGCCTCACCGGCGCCACCACCCATCTGTCGTACCTGCCGCTGTGCCACGTGGCCGAGCAGATGCTGACCTGCTTCGTGCCGCTGTACCTGGGCTCGCAGGTGCACTTCGGCGAATCCATCCGCACCGTGCAGGAAGACCTGCGCGAGGTGGCGCCCAGCATGTTCCTGGGCGTGCCGCGCATCTGGGAGAAGCTACACGCGGCCATCAGCATCAAGGTGCAGGAAGCCGGCCCGCTGCAGCGTGCGCTGGTCGCACGCGCCCTGGCCGCCGGCGCGCCGCTGGCCGAGAGACCGCGCAGCCAGTGGACGCTGGCCGAGCGGCTGCGCTTTGCGCTGGCCTACTGGACGGTGCTGCGTGCGCTGCAGAACTTCATCGGCCTGCGCGCCGCCAAGGTGGCGCTGACGGGCGCGGCGCCCATCCCGCCCGACGTGGTGCGCTTCTTCCGCACGCTGGGCCTGCCGCTGGTGGAGGTCTACGGCCTCACCGAATCCAGCGGCATGGTGACGGGCCAGACCGTGGACCAGCTGCGCGCCGGCACCGTGGGGCCGCCCACGCTGGGCGTGCAAGCGCGCATCGGCGAACAGGGCGAGTTGCAGATCCGCGGCGACATGGTCTTCGCGGGCTACTACAAGAGCCCCGAGGCCACGTCTGCCGCGGTGCAGGACGGCTGGCTGCACACGGGCGACGTGGTGCAGCAGGATGCCGACGGCCACATCCGCATCGTCGACCGGCTCAAGGACATCATGATCACGGCCGGCGGCAAGAACCTCACCCCGTCGGAGATCGAGAACCAGATGAAGGGCAGCCCCTTCATCAAGGAATGCATCGTGGTGGCCGACGGCCGCAAGTTCGTGGCCGCGCTGGTGCAGATCGACTACGAGACCGTGGGCAAGTGGGCCGAAGCCCAGCGCCTGGCCTTCACGCACTTCCGTTCGCTGGTGGAGCTGCCGCAGGTCAGGGACCTGGTGCAGGCCGAGATCGACCGTGGCAACGCCAGGCTGGCACAGGTGGCGCAGATCCGGCGCTTCCACCTGCTCACCAAGGAGCTGGACCACGACGATGGGGAGGTGACGGCGACGATGAAGGTGCGGCGGGCGAGTGTTTACAAGGCGTATGCGGGGGAGATCGAGGGGATGTTCGGGGGGTGAGGGCTGAGTGGCGGCCATCGGCCAATAGCGGACCTCCGCGGCGCGGCTCGGCTACCCTTCTCTCAATGGAAAACATCACCATCACCGCCGCCACGCCCGAAGAACTCCGCTCCGGCGAACTCGGCGGCAAGCTGCGCCGCTACAACTACGGCTTCGTCGGAGAATATCCAGAGCAACGGCACATCCGGCTCAACGCTAGGGACGAAAACGGCCGATTGCTCGGTGGGCTGCGAAGCTTGCATCGGCTGCTGGGCCGCTGAACGCAGTCGGTGCAGATGAGAAATAAAGTTGTCTGCGCCCAGCGAGCCGGCGGCCCCGTGCGCCGGGTCAGCCAGTGCAGGGATGCCGCCGACACATAGTTGAGGCTGCGCGCGGTAACTTGCTCCGCCTGTTCACACCCGCCTCAGGGCGCAGAGAACTGCAATGCAAATGTCGCACGTCGCGTTCCCACCAGGTGACCGCGCACGTTCAGCACTTCGCTGGCTCGCCAGGGCTCAAGTTCAATGCGCTGCGCATCGTCCAGCCACCCGAGTTGATCCAGCACTTCTACGGTCGCCGCGTGCTGCGCGACCATGTTCCCATCAGCGAGTTTGAGTGCTACCGCCAGGCCACGGCTGCGGCTGCCCACGACCTGCAGACCGTCCACGCCGATCTTGGAAACCCAGTCGCCGCGGCCTGCACGCATGAACGCCACATCATTGCGCCGCTCGCCCCCGATCAGATCAGGATGCGTGACCATGGCTTCTGCCAGTCGCGCAAAGCTGGCACCGAACTCGATGTCGCGGATGCCGCTGGAAAGGCGCGCAATGCCCCTTGCAAGGTGAGCAAGCGGCATTGCGTAGTTCGGTGCAGAGCAGCCGTCGATGCCGAATTTCAGCTGGTCCTCGCGCAAGCCTACTGCACGAGCGACGTGGCGACGGATGGCGATCTGTAGCGGATGGCCCGGCTCAAGATAATCGGTCGTGGACAAGCCGTGATCGGCACAGTACGCGAGAAAGCCGGCGTGCTTGCCGCTGCAGTTGTTGTGTCGCACATCGGCGACGAATCCTTCAGGAGCGGCGATTCCAAGCTCAGTGAAGATTGGTGGATGGCAACCGCACTGCATGGTGTCGCGGTGCTGGCCCGCCCGGTCCAACAGGCTCTGGACAACGTTGACGTGCTTGGGCTCCCCGTTGTGACTGGCACACACAAGGGCCAAGTGCTCTGGTTCCAGGTTGAGACGGTTTGCGGTGCCTGATTCGAGCAGCGGCAGCGCTTGAAATGCCTTGATGGTTGAGCGTGTGAAGGTGACCCAGTACGGATCGCCGGCATGTGCCAGTACGCAGCCGGCCGTGTCGACGACGGCAATCGCACCGAAATGACGGCACTCAACGAAGCCACCGCGCAACTGATCAACGAGAGGGACAAGTTCGGCCATGGAACGCTCTGCAGATACGGATGATTTGATCATCAACGTTGTCACGTCAAGCCTGTGCTGCTCGAATTTCCGCTCAGGGCGCATTGCCGCCTGCTGCACCTCGCTTTCAACGCGTTCTCATCACCGGTTTCCAGGTCAGCGAATGGTTGGCAGGCTGCTCACCATTGCGTCGTGCAAATGGAGTTCCATTCGACGAGGCTGCCCATCCGCGCTGATGGAGACCATCCCGTGTTCGCGTCATTGACTGCAAGTGGAGGCGTTGCTGAAACTGCGCAACGTCGAACGAAAGGGGTTGGGATGTCATTGCGCACCGATGCACGGCGATGGCTGGGCGGCATGGTCCTGGTCGCGGCGGGGTTACTGCCCATGGCGAACGCCCAAGCGCTGGTCATCACAGCGGGCAGCCCGGTCACCACGGTGCCGGCCTATGTTCCAGCGGTGTTGGGCGCGGAGCAGTTCCTGCTGCCGATCGAGGTGCGCGAGGCGGCGAACCTGCAGGAATGGAGTTTCGACCTTGCGTTCGATCCGGCTGTCGTGCAACAGGTCGATCTGGGCGGCTTCTACTACGGCGTGTATGCGGCGCAGTTCAGTACGGCGCAGCCCGAGCTGTCCTCGATCGTCAGCAGCGGCTTGCTGCTGGACGGCAAACTGGTCGGCGTGGCCGGCTTTTCGGGCGGCATCAGCGGCGACGGGCTGCTGGCCTACATCGCCTTCGAATTCCTCGCGCCGGGCCAGGACCCAGGCTTCGAGGTGGGCAACGTGCCCCAACCCATTCCCGAGCCCGGCACTGTCGCGCTGATGGCCGTCGGCCTGGCGCTGCTGGCCGGCCGGCGCGGGCCAACCCATCAACCGGTGAAGGAGGCGACATGAAACGCAAGACGCAACTCGTCCTGGCCGCGCTGGCGGCGCTCTGCGCATGGGCCACGCCGGCCACTGCCCAGACCACAGCGAACGGCCCTTACTACGCCACGCCAGCATGGGATCAGACACTGCCGGCCGCCACACGCTTCATCGTGCTATCGAACTTCAGGAGCGAGGCGGTGCTGGACCGCGAGACCGGCCTGGTTTGGGAGCGGACGCCCAGTCCCGTCGGCTACGCGCCGACGCTGGCGCCCGGCGTCTTCGGCGGCATCTATGCGAGCGAGCGCTGCCTGTCGGCGACCACCGGGGGGCGGATGGGTTGGCGCCAGCCCAGCGTGGCCGAGATGATGAGCCTGATCGTGCCTTCAGCATCGCCCGGGGTTCCGCCCGCGCTGCCGGCCGGCCACCCGTTCGAACTCGGTTTCTCGGAAACCTTCTGGACATCGACGCGCTATTACGCGGATCGCTACCCCTTGGCCTACCGCTCCGTGAGCATCACGGGCAGCCTCGGTGCCAGCGATGGCGGCATGTTCAAGTATCCGGTCTGGTGCGTGCGCGGGGGCTCCGTCGCGGCAGTGGACTGAAACCGTTCGCACGGGCGCGCTTTCGGGCCTGCCAGAGGCCGGTACGAACTCGTTTGGACCTTGGCGCCGCGCACCGTCATGGGCAAGCTGCCGCGGATGCGTGCCGATGGCCGTCCCAAGACCGTGATCAGCCTGCTGGCCCAGGCCCGGCATTGCGCCATCCAGAGCTGGTCGACTTGCTGGGGCGCGACGCCCAGCCCGTGCCGGCCCGCGGTCCGCACCAGAACCTGCTGGCGTTGTCGTGGGGCCACGGCAGGCTGAGGAAGAGCTTCATGGGAAACGGGCTGGCAAGAGCCGCGCGGGATGTGGTGTCCGCAGCATCGCCATGGGCCGGCCGCTGAGCTTCTGCGACGGCCAACGGAGCACCAGCCATGGCCACGCGCCGCCAGGCCATCGCCCGGCCGGCGGCATCGACCGACAGACAGCGCCGGCTGGCTGCGCTACACCTCCACCCCATGCACCCCGCGAGCACCATCCCCCACCGCCTGGACGCCCTGCCCTGGTCGCGCTGGCATTGGCGGGTGGTGCTGGCGCTGGGCATCGCCTGGGTGCTCGATGGGCTGGAGGTGACCATCGTCGGCTCCTTCGGCAGCATGCTGGAGCGTCCCGACACGCTGGCGTTGACGGCCACGCAGGTGGGCTGGGCCGGCTCCCTGTATGTGGGCGGCACGGTGGTGGGCGCGCTGGTGTTCGGCCGCATGGCCGACCGGCTGGGGCGCAAGAAGCTGTTCCTGATCACGCTGGCGGTGTACATGCTGGCCACCATGGCCACGGCGTTCTCGCCCGGGTTCGCGGTGTTCGCGGTGTGCCGCTTCATGACAGGCGTGGGCATCGGCGGCGAGTACGCGGCCATCAACTCGGCCATCGACGAACTCGTGCCGGCGCGCGTGCGCGGCCGTGTGAGCCTGGCCATCAACGGCAGCTTCTGGATCGGCGCAGGCCTGGGCGCGGCGCTGAGCCTGGTGCTGCTGGACACCCGATGGCTGGCCGTGGACCTGGGCTGGCGGCTGGGCTTTTTGCTCGGGGCCGTGCTGTCGGTGGCGGTGCTGGTGGTGCGGCGCCACGTGCCCGAGAGCCCGCGCTGGCTGATGGCCCATGGCCGCGCACCGGAGGCCGAGGCCATCGTTTCGGCCATCGAGGCCGAGGTGCGCGCCGCACGGCCCGGTTGGCAGCCCGCCGCGGCTGCCGACGCAGGCCCGCATGCCGACCGCACGGCGCTGCCGGGGTTCCGCCAGGTGGCCTGGGTGCTGCTGCACCATTACCGCCAGCGCAGCGCGGTGGTGCTGGCGCTGATGGTGTCGCAGGCCTTTTTCTACAACGCGATCTTCTTCACCTACGCATTGGTGCTCACGCGCTTCTATGCGGTGGAGCCGGCCAGCGTGGGCCTGTACATCCTGCCGTTCGCCGCGGGCAATGTGTTGGGGCCGCTGCTGCTGGGGCCGCTGTTCGACCGCATCGGGCGCCGCTTCATGATCGCGCTCACGTACGGCCTGTCGGGCCTGGGGCTGCTGCTGACGGGGCTGGGCTTCCTGTACGGCGTGCTGGACGCGACGACGCAGACGCTGGCCTGGTCTGCCGTGTTCTTCCTGGCCTCGGCCGCGGCCAGCTCGGCCTACCTGACCGTCAGCGAGGTGTTTCCGCTGGAGATGCGCGCGATGGCGATCGCGATCTTCTTCGCCGTGGGTGCGGGCGTGGGTGGCTTTGCGGCGCCGGCGCTGTTCGGCGCGCTGATCGAGACCGGCAGCCGGGCCAACGTTTTCATGGGCTACGCGGTCGGCGCGGCGCTGGTGGTGGTCGCCGCCGGCATCGCATGGCGCTGGGGCGTCGATGCCGAGGGCCGTTCGCTGGAAGACATCGCGCCACCACTGGGCAGCGCGCCGCAGCCGCCGCGCGCGCGGTGATCGGCCAACGGCCGCGCGCTGGGCCTACGCGGGAAGCGGCGGCGCCCTGACGCGCGCGCGCCAGGCGCGCCGCACACTGCTGGCTTTGCACAAGCCGGAGCGCGCGATGGAACCGATGAAGCCGATGGAACCCATGAAGCCCATGCAACCGATGCAGCCCATGGCACCGATGCAGCCCATGCAGGCGGACGACGGCTGGTGGCCAGAGGGCCTTTCCAACCCCTCGTCCACCGGCGCGCAGAACGACCTGCAGTACGCGTTCTTTCCGCAGCAGCGGCGCCTGGCCATCCGCCAGGGCGGGTCGGTACAGCAATACGACACGGGCGAGCTGTCGATTTCGGGCGTTGCGCAAAGCCAAAGCGGCCAAGGACCAGGCGCCAACCCTGTGTTCTCGACCGCGCAGGGCGAGGTCGCACTTTCGAGCCTGCGCAAGCTCGGCTGACGCGCGCGTCCGGCCGGGCTCAGACCGGCGCGGGTGGCAGCGGCGCGGGCCGCTGCAAGGGCAGGCGCACCGTGAATTCGGAACCCTTGCCCTGCCCCGGGCTGCGCGCGGCCGCGGTGCCGCCGTGCAGCTCGACGATCTGGCGCACCAGGCCCAGCCCCACGCCCAGCCCGCCGGGCGCCATCTTCCTGGCACCGACGTCCTGCGTGAAGAACTCGAAGATGCGCGGCAGCATGTCGGCCCCGATGCCGATGCCGCTGTCTTCCACGCGGATCACGACTTCGTTGACCTCTTCGCCGGCTCTCAGGAACACGGTGCCGCCCGAGGGCGTGTACTTCAGCGCGTTGCCCAGCAGGTTCAGCACCACCTGGGTCAGCCGGCGCCGGTCGGCCTGCAGCGTGATCGGTGCCTCCTGGAACACGGCCAGCAACTCGATGCCCTTGGCCAGCGCGTTCGGCTGCAAGTCGTGCAGCGCATCGGACAGCAGCTGTTGCACGTGCACGGGCTCCAGCACCAGCTCGAACCCGTCGTGGTGCGCGCGCGCCAGGTCCATCAGGTCGTCGGCCAGGCCTTTGAGCACGGCGATCTGCCGCTGGATGACCTGGATCGCCTGCGTCGACGCGGGCGTGGTGTCGCGCGTGCCCATCAGGTGCACGGCCATCGACAGCGGCGCCAGCGGATTGCGCAACTCGTGGCCCAGCGTGTGCAGGAACAGCTGCGCGCGCTGCAGTTGCTCCTGCAGGGTGTCGCGTTCCTGTTCGAGGCGCTCGATCTTCGTGCGCAGGTCGGTCCGGTCGCGCATCACCTTCACGAAGCCAAGCAGCGCACCATCGTCGTCGCGCACGGCCGTCATCGTGCCGGTGACCCACACGCGGCTCTGGTCCTGCCGCATGTGCCAGCGGTCGTCTTCGGCGTGGCCCTGGGTGCGCGCCACGTCGAGTTCGAAGAGGTCGATCTTGCGGTCGCGGTCTTCGGACGTGAAGATCACCGAGATCGACTGGCCGACAGCCTGCTCGGCCGACCAGCCCAGCAGGACTTCGCTCCCGCGCGACCAGCCGCGCACGATGCCCGCCGCGTCCAGCACGATGAAGGCGTCACCGGACGGGCTGGCGTGGTAGGAGGCCAGCAGTGCGCTGGCAAAGGGCGTCAGGGCGCCGCTGGAGTGCATCGCCGCATTCTGCGGCTCCGCGGCGCGCAGCAGGGTAGGCGGCCAGCCCTGTTACACCTTGGCTGGATGGGCGCCCCGAAGCCGCAGCGTGCGCGCCCAGCCCGCCAACCTGGCCACCAGCCGGGGCCACGGCCCCACGGGCACGACCTGCTCCAGCCGCGCCTCGCGCAGCGCCGCCACGCGCACCCAGCCGGCCCGCGTCACCACATGGGTCTGGCCTTCGCCGATCCGGCATCCCACCGGCAGCAGCGTGTCGGCCAGCCAGTGCGGCGCTTCGTCGATGCGCAGGTCGCCCTGCACGGCCACGAGCACGGTGCCGGCCTCCACGGCCAGGTGCAGGGTCTGGCCAGCGGCCAGCGGGGTGGAAGCAAGAAGGGTGGCGGTGTCCATGGTGCTCTTTCGCAAGGGGTTACGGCATGGCCAGATCGTAGGCAGCCGCCCCGCGGCGGAACAGGCACAGGCACTGGCGATGTGCACCGGAACAGCGGATTCGAAAAGCCTTCTGTTATGGTCTGCCAGCCCGCGATCTGCATCTGTCCAGCCACCCAGGCCCGGCGCAAGATCGCCGCAACATCCTTGCGCGCCATGCCCAACGTCCCCCGCTACCGCCAGATCGCCGAGCACTACCTGCAGGCCATCCGCGCCGAAGCGCTGCAGCCAGGCGACCGCCTGCCCTCGCTGCGCGAGCTGATGCAGCTGCACGGCGTGAGCCTGTCCACCGCGCTGCAGGTCTGCCGCCTGCTGGAGAGCGACGGCTGGGCCGAGGCGCGCGAGCGCTCGGGCTACTTCGTGACGCGGCCGCGCCGCCTGAAGATCGTGCCGATGGACGAGCCGGCGACCGACCGCGCGCCCGACCCGGCGCAGTTCGTCGGCATCCACGAGAAGGTCTCCAGCTTCGTCACCCAGCGGCGCGCGCACGCGGTGCACCTGAACCTGTCGACGGCGCGCGGCGCGCCCGCGCTGTACCCGGCCGAGGCCATGCGCAACGCCGTCACGCGTGCGCTGCGCCAACACCCCGAGCTGCTGACCCAGGCCACGCCCTCGCGCGAGCGCACGCCGTTCCGCGAGGCCGTGGCCCAGCGCGCCGTGCGCGTGGGCATGGCGCTGTCACCCGAAGAGGTGCTGCCCACGCACGGCTGCATCGAGGCGCTGAACCTGGCGCTGCGCGCCGTGGCCCAGCCCGGCGACACGGTGGCGGTGGAGTCGCCCACCTTCTACGGCCTGCTGCAGGTGCTGGAGACACTGGGCATGCGCGCGCTGGAGATTCCCACCAGCCCGCAGACCGGCCTGTCGATCGACGCGCTGGAGCTGGCCATCGGCGCCTACCGCGACATCAAGGCCGTGGTGGTCGTGCCGCACCTGCAGAACCCGCTCGGCAGCGTGATGCCGGACGCGCACAAGGCCCGGCTGGCGGCGCTGTGCGAACAGCACGGCATCGCGCTGATCGAGGACGACACCTACAGCGAACTGCTGGACGCGCCCGCCCCGGCGCGCGCGCTCAAGTCCTTCGACCGCAGCGGCAACGTGATCCATTGCGCCTCGCTGCACAAGGTGCTGGCGCCGGGGCTGCGGCTGGGCTGGATCCACGCCGGCCGCTGGCACGCGCGCGTGGAGATGCTCAAGTACGCGCAGTCGCGCAGCAACGAGGCCCTGGCGCAGTGGGCGGCGGGCGGCTTCATGGCCTCGGGCGCCTACGACCGGCACCTGAAGCAGTTGCGTGCCAGCTTGCGCACGCAGCGCGAGCGCACGGCCGAGGCGGTGGCGCAGCACTTTCCGCCCGGCACGCGGCTGAACCTGCCGCCGGGCGGGCTGCAGCTGTGGGTGGAGCTGCCGGGGCAGCTGTCGTCTGCGGCGGTGTTCGACGCGGCGCTGCGCGAGCACATCCTGGTGGCGCCGGGCACGCTGTTCTCCAACACCACGCGCTGCGACCACTACGTGCGCATCAACTGCGGCCTGCCGTGGACGCCGGCGCTGGAAGCCGGGCTGCGCCGGCTGGGCGAGATCGTGTGCAGCCAGCACGCGGCCGGGCCGGCGCGTGCCGCGGCGTAGGCCGCTGGCCTATTCGATCTTCGCGCCCGAAGCCTCGACGATGCCCTTCCACTTCTGGTAGTCGGTCTTGACCAGCGTGGCGAACTGGTCCGCCGTCATGCGCTGGATCTCGGCGCCCTGGGCCTGGACCGCGGCCACCATCTCGGGCATGGCCAGCAGCTTGTCGACCTCGTTGTGCACGGTGGCGACGATCTCCTTGGGCGTGCCCGCCGGCAGGAACAGGCCATACCAGGTGCTGACGTCGAAGTCCTTGTAGCCCAGCTCGGCCACGGTCGGGATCTCGGGCGCGGTGGAGCTGCGCTTGGCCGAGGTCACGGCCAGGGCGCGTAGCTTGCCGGACTTGAGCTGGCCGATGGCCGAGGGCAGCGAGGACACCATCAGGTCCACGTTGCCGGCCAGCACGTCCATCATGGCCGGGTTGGAACCCTTGTACGGCACGTGGCGGATGTTGATGCCGGCCGCGGTCTTGAAGATCTCGCCGGCCAGGTGGATGGTGGTGCCGTTGCCGGGCGAGCCGTAGGTGATGGTATCGGGCGCGTTCTTCGCCGCGGCCACCACGTCGCCCAGCGTCTTGAAGCGCGAGGTGCTGGACGTGACGATGACCACCGGCGTGTAGGCGATGTGTGAGACCGCGACCAGGTCGCGCGTGGGGTCCCAGGGCAGGTTCTTGTACAGCCAGGGGCCGACGACCAGGTTGTCCTTCTGGCCCATGACCATGTCGTAGCCCGTGGGCGCGGCGCGCACGGCCTCGCCGATGCCCACCGTGCCGCCGGCACCGGCGCGGTTCTCGGCCACCACGGTCCACTTGGTGACCTCGGTCAGCTTGGCCGCCACCAGGCGCGACAGGATGTCGGTGCCCCCACCGGGCGGGAACGGCACGATCAGGCGGATGGGCTTGCTCGGGTAGGCCTGCGCGAACGACAGGCCCGGCGCCAGCGCGCCGGCGGCCAGCGCGCTGCAGAAGGTACGGCGGAACATCGAAGTCTCCATGTTGGTATCGGGCACCGGGCGAACGCTCAGACGTTGGTGATCGACACCGCGCGCGTGTTCAGGTAGGCCTCCATGGCCTCCGGGCCGCCTTCGGAGCCGTAGCCCGAATCCTTGATGCCGCCGAACGGCAGCTCGGCCGAGGGCGTGGCGGGCTGGTTGACCCACAGCATGCCGACCTCCACGCGCTGCGACAGGATGTGCGCGTTCTTCAACGAGCTCGTGAAGGCGTAGCCCGCCAGGCCGAAGGACAGGCGGTTGGCCTCGGCGATGGCGTCCTCGATCTTGTCGAACGGGCGGATCGCGGCCATTGGGCCGAAGGGCTCGTCGTTGAAGACCTTGGCGGACAGCGGCACGTCGTCCAGGATGGTGGGCTGCCAGAAGTTGCCGGCGTCGCCGATGCGCTCGCCGCCGACCAGCAGCTTGGCGCCCTGCTTGACCGCGTCCTGCGTGAACTCGGCCATGGCGGTCAGGCGGCGCGGGTTGGCCAGCGGGCCCATCTGCGTGCCTTCGGCGCTGCCGTCGCCCACCTTCAGGCCGCGCGCGTAGGTGGCCAGCGTCTCGGCGAATTCCTTCTGCACGCTGCTGTGCACCAGAAAGCGCGTGGGCGAGATGCACACCTGGCCGGCGTTGCGGAACTTGGCGGCTCCGGCGGCCTTGACGGCCAGCTGGATGTCGGCGTCGTCGCAGACGATCACGGGGGCATGGCCGCCCAGTTCCATGGTCACGCGCTTCATGTGCTGGCCCGCCAGGCCGGCGAGCTGCTTGCCCACGGGCGTGGAGCCCGTGAACGTCACCTTGCGGATGACGGGGTGCGGGATCAGGTAGCTGGAGATCTCGGCCGGGTTGCCGTAGACCAGGCCGACCACGCCGGCGGGCAGGCCGGCATCGGCGAAGGCGCGGATCAGCGCGGCCGGGGCGGCCGGCGTTTCTTCAGGCGCCTTGACCAACATGGAGCAGCCGCTGGCCAGCGCGGCGGCCAGCTTGCGCACCACCTGGTTGATCGGGAAGTTCCAGGGCGTGAACGCGGCGACGGGGCCGACCGGGTCCTTCACGACCAGCTGGCGCACGGCCAGGCTGCGCGAAGGGACGATGCGGCCGTACACGCGCATGCCTTCGTCGGCGAACCACTCGATGATGTCGGCCGCGGCCATGGCCTCGCCCTTGGCCTCGGCCAGCGGCTTGCCGTTTTCCTGGGTCAGGACGGCGGCGATCTCGCCGGCGCGCTCGCGCATCAGCGCGGCGGCGCGGCGCATGGTCTTGGCGCGCTCGATGGCCGGGATGTCACGCCAGACTTCGAAGCCCTTCTGCGCGGCGGCCAGGGCGCGGTCCAGGTCGGGGATACCGGCATGCGCCACGCGGCCGATCTCCTTGCCCGTGGACGGGTTGAACACGGCCAGCGTGCGGCCGTCGGCGGCGTCCTGCCACTCACCGGCGATGAAGAGTTGGGTGCTGGGATAGGTCATGGCGATCTCCTGGAAAGTCGGACAAGGCAGTCGAAAGCGGGCGATTGTCCATGGTTTCGAAGACGGCCGTAGGCGCGGGCAGGCCCACTTCCCGCAGGGAGAAATGGTGTCCGCGCCCTCAGCCGTGGGCGGGGGAATGGGCGTCGCGGCTGCGCACGCGCGCCAGCCGGCGCATCAGCCGGTCGATGGCGGCCGGATCGGGGTCGGGCTCGCACTGCAGCTCGAACAGCGTCTCGCGCAGGCGCCGGATCAGACGTGCCTGGCTCAGGCTGGCCGTGATGCGGACCGTGGCGGGGCTGGTGGTGTCGAGCATGGTGCGTGGGCGGTGGCGCCTGGACGCCAGAGCCGATTCTCGGAACGCCGCGGGCGGCGCGCCGTCGGCCCGCAGGCGCTGGCCATGTAGGGCCGCGTCCGACAGGCACCGCGCGAGAATGCGCCGACATCCGCCCCCCAGGACCGACCATGCCCCATCTCGTGCTGCTCTACAGCCCCAACATCGAACCGGCCACCGACATGGGCGCGCTGTGCCGGCAGCTGTCCGACACCATGCTCGCCCAGCGCGACGACGGCGGCAAACAGGTGTTCCCGACCGGCGGCACGCGCGTGCTGGCCTTCGCGGCCGCGCACCACGCCGTGGCCGACCACCAGCAGGACTACGCCTTCATCTACCTGAACCTGCGCATGGCCAAGGGCCGTCCTGCGGCCTTGCAGCAGCGCATCGGCGAGGCCCTGATCGCCGCGGTCCGCGAGCACCTGGCGCCGATCTTCCACGAGCGGCACATCGGCGTGACGCTGCAGATCGACGAAGGCCACGAGGTGTTCGACGCCAAGCACAGCAACCTGCACCCGCTGTTCGGTCCGCCGGCCTGAGGAACGCCCGGCGCCGGCCCATGGCGCACTGCAACATACTAGAAAACACGGGTATCGGCGGCGTCGGCGCGCGCCCACAATGGCGCGCCCAGCGGTCCAATGCCGCGCAAAACTTGTCCACCCGAGGAGAACAAACATGTCCATGAACCGCCGCCAACTGCTGCAATCCGCCAGCGCCGGCGCCCTGCTGTCGGCCATTGGCCAGCAGGCCCTGGCCCAGGCCCATCCCGAGCTGCTGCGCATCGTCACCGGCTTCGCGGCCGGCGGCACGTCGGACACCATCTGCCGGCGCGTGGCCACCCAGCTGGCGCCCAGCTACGCCAAGACCGCCGTGGTGGAGAACCGCACCGGCGCGGGCGGGCAGATCGCGATCCAGTTCGTCAAGTCGGCCGCAGCGGACGGCGCCACCATGCTGCAGACGCCCACGTCGATGCTGACGATCTACCCGCACATCTACAAGAAGCTGGCATACGACCCCAAGACCGACCTGGCGCCCGTCTCGCTGGGCTGCGTGTTCGACTTCGGCCTGGCCGTGGGCCCGGCTGTGCCGGCCAGCGTGAAGAGCGTGCCCGAGTTCCTGGCCTGGGCCAAGGCCAACCCGGCCGGCGCCAACTTCGGCTCGCCGGCCGCCGGCTCCACGCCGCACTTCATCGGTGCGCTGCTGGGCAAGAGCGCGGGCGTGGACTTGAAGCACGCGGCCTACCGCGGCACCCAGCCGGCCATGCTGGACCTGCTGGGCGGCAACGTCTCGGCGGTGTCGGGCCCGGTCGGCGACCTGACCCAGCACCTGGCCAGCGGCAAGGTGCGCATCCTGGGCGTGTCGGGCAGCAAGCGCAACCGCTTCGCGCCCGACGTGCCGACCTACGAGGAGCAGGGCATCAAGGAAGGCACGCACAGCGAGTGGTTCGCCTTCTTCCTGCCGGCCAAGACGCCGGCGGACACCGTCACCCACCTCAACGCCGCGATGAAGGCCGCGCTGGCGAACAAGGACGTGGTGGACGGCCTGGCCACCTTCGGGCTGGAAGCCATGTCGTCCTCGCCGGCGGAGCTGGCCGACCTGGTGGCGCGCGACACGGCCAAGTGGGGCCCGATCGTGAAGGCCGTGGGCTTCACGGCGGAGGGCTGATGCCGGTGCGGTTCGACCGCGTCTGCGTGTTCGGCGCGGGCGCCATCGGTGGCTGGATCGGCGCGCGGCTGGCCCAGGCCGGCTGCGACCTCAGTGCGGTGGCCCGCGGCGAGACACTGGCCGCGCTGCAGGCCCACGGCCTGCGGCTGGACCAGGGCGGCCAGACGCTGGCGGCGCCGGTCCGCGCCAGCGCCGACCCGGCCGACCTGGGCGTGCAGGACCTCGTGCTGGTGGCCGTCAAGGCGCCGGCCATGGCCCAGGTGGCGCAGCGCATCGCGCCGCTGCTGGGGCCCGAGACGGTGGTGCTGACGGCCATGAACGGGGTGCCATGGTGGTTCTTCCAGGGCTTCGGCGGCGCCTATGCAGGCCGCACCCTGGAGAGCGTGGACCCGGGCCGGCGGATCGCCGCCGCCATCCCGGCTGAGACCGTGCTGGGCTGCATCGTGCACGCGAGCTGCGCGCTGCACGGGCCGGGCTTCGTCAAGCACCATTTCGGCAACCAGCTGATCCTGGGCGAGCCGGCGGGCGGCGCCAGCGAACGCGTGCAGGCGCTGGCCGCGCTGCTGGCACGCGCCGGCATCGAGACCCAGGTGGCCGACCAGATCCAGAAGGACTGCTGGTACAAGCTCTGGGGCAACATGACGGTGAACCCGATCAGTGCCATCACGGGCGCGACCACCGACCGCATCATGGACGACGACCTGGTGCGCGGCCTGGTCACCCAGGTGATGCTGGAAGCCAAGGAGATCGGCGCGCGCATCGGCATCCCGATCGCGCAGCAGCCCGAAGACCGCCACGCGGTGACGCGCAAGCTGGGCGCGTTCAAGACCTCGATGCTGCAGGACGTGGAGGCCGGCCGGCCCGTGGAGCTCGACGCACTGGTCGGCGCCGTGCGCGAGCTGGGGCAGATCACGCAGGCGCCGACGCCGTTCACCGACGCCTTGTTCGGCCTGGCGCGGCTGCACGCCCGCGGGCGCGGGCTGTACTGAACACCTTCACGGCAGCACCGTGGTGCCCGTGGCCTGCTGGATCCGCAGGTCCGCGTCGCGCTGCAGCAGCAAGCGTTCGGCCACCAGCTGGTTGGCCGCCGCCGTGACCGCCGCCACGTAGCCCGCCTGCGTGCCGTACAGCGATTGCAGCGAGGGCCGGGTGTCGCCGGCCGCCAGGCGCGCTGCCTCGGTGGTGTGGAACGGGATGAAGCTGCCGGTCAGGTTCGACAGGTCGACGATGCCCGGCGTGGCCACGTAGTTGAACTCGATGCTGGTGCCCAGCGGCGCGCGCGCCTCCACGCTCTTGATGCCGGCGCGGGTCAGTCCCGTGGCCGGGTCCACCTGCGGCACCAGGATCGCGTAGTCGCGGCCCGTGTAGTAAGGCGGCAGCAGCGTGGCGATGCCCGATTCGTCCTGCGGGATGTACTGCGGGCCGAAGTCGAACAGCGGGAAGCCGTTGTAGCGCGCGAGGTAGTTGAAGTCCGGGATCGCGGTGGCCGTGCCGGACACCGGCCAGGTCAGCCCCTTCATCGTCGGGAAGACCAGCTGGTCCGGCCGCGCCAGCGTGCCGTCGGCCAACTTGGGCACCTGGCTGGCCGGCGGCTCGGTGCCGCGCACCACCCAGTCCTCCAGCGCGATGAACAGCGCGCGGAAGGTGTCGGTGAAGTGCACCACGGTGCCGGCCGGGTAGACGTTGCGCGTGGGGGCGTAGCCGATGCTGGCCGTGCCGCCGGTGCCGCCGTGCTGGGTGCTGGCGTAGTAGTAGATGCGCGCGTTGTCGGGCTGGGCCAGGTCGCGCAGGCCGAAGGCGTCGGTCAGCACCGGCGAGCCCTGCAGCTGCCAGAACTCGGTGCCCGACAGCCCCAGGAAGAACCGCGGGCAGGTGTTGCTGGCCGTGCAGCGCTTCATCACGCCGCCCTGGCGGCCGCTCACGTCGTCCACGTAGTCGGCCGCCAGCCCGCGCGGTGCGGTCTGGCCGAACGCGGTGTGGTCGGTGCGCAGGCCGCCACCGCCGCCCGGCACGGCGAAGCGCGTGTTGATGTTGGTCTGGCGCGCGGCCACGTGGGCGTACATGCCGTCGAACACCTTGCCGCCGTCCAGCGCCTGGTTGAAGCCCAGGTGCAGGAAGGTCTTCATGGCGTTGCCCGACTGCGAGGTGCCCTGGCCGATGGCGTGCGTGATGCGGCCGGCCAGCGGGTTGGCGGTGCCTGCGCTGTCGGCCGTGGCCTTGCGGAAGAAGGTCACCGTGTCGCGCAGCGCGGCCAGGCCCACGCCCATGACCTTGGGGTCCTTGGCCACGTAGACCAGTTCGTACAGGTACTTCGGGTCGAAGCCGCCCTTGAGGCAGACCTTGCTGCCGTCTGCCGTGCCCGGGAAGGCGTTGGCCGCGCTGCAGTCGGCGAACTTCCAGTCGCTGGCCGGGACCAGCTGGCGCGCATCGGTCTCGTTGACGCGGCGCGTGAGCGAGTAGCCGGGCAGCGTGTTGTCCAGGCTGGCGGGCGCGTAGGGGATCATGGTGCCGTTGAACACGCCGCCGGGCAGCGCCATGACGGGTGTGGCGGCCGAGGGCACGAGCTCGCTGCGGTAGGTGCCGGTGATGCTGCTGCCGTCGGCATTCTTCGCCACGGGCACCGTGGCCGTCAGCCGTGCCGCGCTGCTCTTGGGCACGTCGCCCTGCCAGGCCGAGTAGAGCAGCACGTAGCCGCGCTCCAGGTACACGGCATCGCTGGGCGTGGCCGCAGGGTTGAGCATCGTCAGGATGTTGCCGCGGTTGGGCGCGTCGTAGCGCAGCACGCCGCCGGCCTTGGACATGTCCTTGGGCTTGAGCAGCACGAATTCGGCGCTGTACTCGACCATGCCGCGCGCGTTGACGGGTGCCAGCGCCAGGTCCTGGATCACGGCGTTCTTCGGGTCCTTGGGATCGACCTCGCCGCTGATGCTGCCGGTCAGCTTCTCGTACGCGCCCACGCTGCCGTAGCTGCCGGGGAAGTCCTCGGTGGCGGTGATGCTGAGCCTGAGCTGCGGTGCCGCGGCAGCGGGCGTGTCGTCGCCGCTGCCGCCGCAGGCGGCCAGCAGCCCGGCAACGAGCAGTCCTGTGGTCTTGAAGATGGTGTGCATGGTGGGTCTCCTCGGTTCAACGTTCACTGACAGCGGAAATTCGCGGCCTCGTCGGTGATGCCGCTGCCCTGGTAGACGGCGGTCTTGGGCCAGGCGCAAAGCGGCCGCGTGCGCACCACGGCACCGCCGGCCACGCGCGTGGCCACGATGCTGTCCGGCGCAGTGCCCTGCTCCACCCAGCGGTCCAGCGCCATGAGCAGGTCGTTGGATGCGCTGGCGTTGGGGGCCTGGCTGCCGCTGTTGCCGAAGGTGGTGGCGCCGCTGCCGCCACCGCAATGGCCCATGCCGGGCACCAGGAACAGGCGGTAGAAGCTGTCGAGCGCGGCCTGCGAGCCCTGGGCCGCCTTCACGCGCTCAGCGTAGGCGATGGTGTCGACCGGGTTGACCACCGCGTCCTGCCAGCCCTGGAACACGATGGCCTTGCCGCCCGAGGCCTGGAAGGCCGACAGGTTGGCGCTGGTCTGGTCCGCCAGCGGGCTGACCGTCGCGTCGGCGTACGCGAGGTCGCGGTCGTAGTCGAAGGTCCACCAGCTCCACTGCGGGTTGGCGAACACCCACAGCCGCCAGTAATCGGCACGCACGGGCTCGGCGCCGCCCCAGTAGCCCGACCAGCCCGCTTCGCTGCCGACGGGCAGGCCCGGGTAGATCTGGGCGCCGGTGCGCGCGTTCTTCGGACCGGCGTAGATCTTCTGCGCCACGGCCACCTGCTCGGCGGTCAGGCAGTCGGCCGCGTCGGCACCCGTGCACTGCAGGCTGGCCACATCGAACTTGTCGGACGTGCAGGCCAGCGGGTTCTCCATCACGCCGTCGGCCACGCCGTCCAGCGCGTCGCAGGCGGCGATGGCGCGCTGCGTGATCAGGCTGGCCTTGGCCGCGGTCAGGATCACGGGGCCGCTGGTGCCGGCGGCGCGGTTGGACAGGTAGCGGTGCAGGAACTCCACGTTGAGCCGCGTGCGGTTGTTGCCGGGCGCGCCGGCGATCACGCCGTCGAAGTCGTCGGGATAGCGTTGCATCTCGGCGTAGCCCTGGTGGCCACCGGTGGAGCAGCCGTAGTAGTGGGCGCGGCTGGGCTCCTTGGCCGCCAGGCCCGCGATCAGCGCGCGCGAGGGCGCCGTGATGGCGTGGATGGAGCGCGTGCCCCAGTCGCGGATCTTCTCGGGATGGCCCACGCCCCACAACATCTCGTTGGGGTCGGTCGACTGGTGGCCCGTGTCGCCGCCGACCACCGCATAGCCCTGGCGCATGGCGTAGGCCATGTCGTTCGTGCTGAGCGCGGGGCTGTAGCCACCGTTGCCGGTGACGACCATCTTGCCGTTCCAGGCGGCGCCATCGGGCACCCAGACCTCGAAGTTGATCAGCGAGTCGCCCGTCGGCGTGGCCCGGCCCGTGATCCGGCAGAACGCTGGCAGGTTGGCGATCGCCGTGCCGCCGCCGGGCGGCGTGTAGCTGCCGGCCGCGACCGGCGTGGCGCCCGTGATGGCGGCGCCGCTGAGCTGCACCGTGGCCAGCGCGCCGGCATCGCAGGCCTTGGCGGTGGCGACGGGCGTGCCGTCGTCACCGGAACCGCCGCAGGCGCCGAGCGCGACCAGCGTGGCGCAGCCGGCCAGGCCGCGGATGAAATGAAGTCGCATCGTTGTCTCCTCTGTGGTTGTCCGGGCATGGCTGCGCCCTGCACTGCGCAGCCGTGCATGGCCCTGGCTGACGGATCGCGGGACGGTGATGGTTCTTGTGTCCCGGGCAGGCCGGCTCACCCGGCCGCGGGCTCACTCGGGCTCGATGCCCGCCGCCTTGATCACCTTGCCCCACTTGGCCGTCTCGGCCGCCTGGAACCTGGCGAGTTCATCCGGGCTGGTGGTCCAGGCCACCGAGCCGCTGCCTTCGAAGAAGCTCTTGGCCGCGGCGCTCCTGGCACCGGCCGCCAGCAGCTCCTGCAGCCTGGCGACCACCGCGGGCGGCGTGCCGGCCGGCGCGTACGCGGCGAACCAGTAGCCCATGTCGTAGCCCTTCACGCCGGCCTCGGCGATGGTGGGCACCTCGGGCAGCAGCGGGTTGCGCTCGACCGTGGAGATGCCCAGCGCCTTGAGCTTGCCGCCCTTGACCTGGGGCACGCCTGTGGAGGTGTCGGTGATCATGAAGTCGATCTGCCCGCCCATGAGGTCGGTGATCGCGTTGGGGTTGCTCTTGTAGGGCACGTGCAGGATGTCGGTGCCCGAGAGCTGCTTGAACATCTCGCCGGCCATGCGGCTGGAGGAGCTGCCGCTGCCGAAGCTGAGCTTGCCCGGTGTCTTCTTGGCCGCGGCCACGAGGTCCATGACGTTCTTGTACGGTGCGTCCGGCCGCACCACGAGCACCTGACCGCCCTTGCCCAGGCCGGTGATGGGCGCGAAGTCCTTGACCGGGTCGTAGCTGAGCTTCCTGTACAGGTGCTCGTTGGCCGCGTGCGTGGTGTTGGTGGTGATCAGCACGGTGTAGCCGTCGGCCGGCGCGCGCGCGACCTGGCTGGCGGCGATCTGGCCGCTGGCGCCGCCCTTGTTGTCGACGACCACGGGCTGTTTGGTCTGGTCGGTGATGGACTGGCCCAGCGCGCGCGCGATCTGGTCGGTGGCGCTGCCGGCCGCGAACGGCACGACGAAGGTGATGGGCTTGGCCGGGAAGGACTGGGCGGCCGCGAGCTGCGGTGCCAGGCTGCCGGCGGCCAGCGCCAGCGCGGCGGCCAGCCAGGTGCGGCGGGGGTTGAAACGTTGTTGCATCGGTCTTGTCTCCTGTGGATTGAAAGTCAGTGGGGCGGTTCGGGTGGCGGGCCGGCCAGCAGCGGCAGCAGCGCGGGCGGCACCAGGATGGGCAGGTCCAGCAGCAGGAAGGACAGCGCCTTGCCATGGCTGTCCAGGTTCAGCGCGTCGTTGACGCCGCCGTCCAGCACCTCGTCGAGCACGAAGTTCATGGCCTGCAGGCGCGGCAGCACGTGGCGCGTGACGCGGGCCGGCTGGCGGTGCGCGAACTGCGCGGCCACCGCCGCCTCGGTCACCTGCTCCAGCAGCAAGGGCCACAGGTCCGGGTGCCAGGCGATCACGCTGATGTTGGAGCGGTTGCCCTTGTCGCCGGTGCGGCCGTGGGCGGCGCGGTAGAGGGGGACGGTGATGGACGTCATGCGCCTGCCTCGATGAAACGGAACGACGTGGGCGCCTGCTCGCGCGGCAGTACGCAGGAGACGGTGCCCAGGCGCTGGCGCAGCGCCGTGCGCACACCGCCGCCGCCGGCCGGGCCGCAGGTGTACAGCGCGGTGACCTCGCGCGCCAGGCGCTCGGCGCTGGCCCGGTCGCGGTGGTTCATGGCCACGCGCAGGCGCACGTCGCGGGCACCGCTGTCGGGCAGGCGGTCCAGCCAGGCGCCGCCGTCGTCGGCGAACACGCTGGCCACGCCGATCAGGTCGGCGCGCAGCGGGCCCAGGCCGGCCAGGCGCTCGCGCAGGATCTGCGCGGCGAGACGGGCGCGGCCCTCGGCGCGCGCGCCGGCATACGAGATCTCGCCCTCCGCCAGCCAGCCCGTGGCATGGCAGACATTGACCTTGAGCGTGGCGGGCCGCGCATGGCCGCGCACGCCCTTCAGGCGCACGCGGTCGGGGCCCAGTTCTTCCACCTCGGCCTCGGTGATGTCGGCCACCACGTCGGGCGTCAGGTAGGCGGCCGGGTCGTGCACCTCGTAGAGCAGCTGTTCCTTGACGGTGTGCGCGTCGATGCGCCCGCCGGTGCCGGCCGGCTTGGTGATGGTGCAGTGGCCATCGGCATCGATCTCGGCGATCGGGTAGCCCAGCGCGGCCATGCCGGGGATGTCCTTGTAGCCCGGGTCGGCGTAGTAGCCGCCCGTGAC
This sequence comes from Pseudorhodoferax sp. Leaf274, assembly GCF_001422445.1. Lineage (GTDB taxonomy): Bacteria > Pseudomonadota > Gammaproteobacteria > Burkholderiales > Burkholderiaceae_C > Pseudorhodoferax. The sequence continues at coordinate 730,392 of NZ_LMNA01000001.1, read as the reverse complement.
CTGGGTGCCGCATTCGAGCAGGTGGCCGGCCATGGTGGCGCGCGCCAGGCGGGTCCAGTCGTCGCGGGCCCAGCCGAAATGCGCCAGTGCCGGCCCCACCGCCAGCGAGGGGTCGGCCACGCGGCCGCAGACCACGATGTCGGCGCCGGCCAACAGCGCGTCGGCAATCGCCTCGGCGCCCTGGTAGGCGTTGGCCGAGACCAGGTCCAGCGCGTCCAGCGCCGGGCCCAGCGCAGCCTGCAGCAGCGGGCGCTGCGCGGCGCCGGACACGTCGTCGCCCAGCACGACGGCGATGCGCGGGGCCGGCAGGCCCAGTTCGCGGGCCAGGGCATGGATGCGGCGGGCCGCGCTGGCCGGATGGGCCGCGCCGAAGTTGCTGACGATGCGCACGCCATGGGCCAGGCAGTCGGCCAGCACCGGGCGCAGCAGGTCGGGCAGCAGCGGCTCGTAGCCGGCTTCGGGATCGGCACGGCGCGCCAGCTGGGCCAGCGCCAGCGTGCGCTCGGCCAGCGTTTCGAAGATCAGGAACGCAGGGCCGCCGGCGGCGATGAGCGAGCGCACCACGGGCGCGGCCGCGTCGGTGCGGTCGCCCGAGAAGCCGGCCGCGCAGCCGATGCGCAGGATGGTCTGGTCCACGTGTCTCCTCAGATGTGTTCCCGCCGCAATGTAGAGTCCGCCCCTTCATCTGTGAATTCGAAAGTTCGGATCAATTCATCGGCATTGCAAATGAATCAGCCGGCCCGCTCCAACGTCTCCATGCGCCAGCTGCAGGCCTTCGTGGCGCTGGCCGAACAGCGCAGCTTCACACGCGCGGCTGCGCAGTGCCATCTGTCGCAACCGGCCTTCAGCGCCTTGATCGGCCAGCTGGAGGCCGCGCTGGGCCTGCGCCTGTTCGACCGCAGCACGCGCCATGTGGCGCCCACGCCCGAGGGGTTGGAATTCGAGCTTTCGGCGCGGCGCGTGCTGGCCGAGTTCGACGCGGCGCTGGCCGGCGTGTCGGACCAGCTGGCCCTGCGGCGCGGCCGGGTGTCGATCGCCCTGCTGCCTTCGCTGGCGGCAGGCTGGCTGCCGGGCATCCTGCGCGACTACCGCGCCGCCCATCCCGGTGTGGAGATCGCCGTGTCCGATGTGCTGTCCGAACCCTGCGTGGAACTGGTGCGCCAGGGCCAGGCCGATTTCGCGCTGGCCGCCGTGCGCGCCGACACGCAGGAGCTGCGCGCCGAGCCTTTCTGCAGCGACGACTTCCATCTGGTGTGCCCGGCCGGCCACCCGCTGGCACGGCTGCGCGAGATCCGCCCGCGCGACGTGGCGGCCTATCCGTTCGTGCACATGGCGCGCAACTCCAGCGTGCGCCAGTACCTGGATGCGGCCCTGCATCCGCTGCAGATGCAGACGCTCATGGAGGTGGACCAGCTCGCCACCGCCATGGGCATGGTGCGCGCCGGCCTGGGCGTGAGCATGATGCCGGCGCTGACGCTGTTCCACTTCGCGCAGCCGGGCCTGGTGACGCGGCCGCTGGCCTGGAGTGGGCTCAAGCGCCGCATCTACCTCGTGCGCCGGCGCGAGCGCAGCCTCTCGCTGGCGGCACAGAGCCTGTACGAACGCGTGAAGGCCAGCCCGCCCAGCCTGGCGGCGGCGGCCTGAGGGCCGGTCAGTCGGTGGCCACGACCACCGGCACGCGCGGCGCCAGTGCGCACATGAGCTCGTAGCCCACGGTGCCTCCCGCGTGGGCGACCTCGTCGACGGGCAGCACGGCACCGTTGCCGGCCTGGCCCCAGAGCGTGACCGCGCTGCCCAGCGCCGCCTGCGGCACGGGCGTGAGGTCGACCGTCACCATGTCCATGCTGACGCGGCCGACCAGCCGCGTGCGCACGCCGTCCACCAGCACCGGCGTGCCGGTGCCGCAGTGGCGCGGATAGCCGTCGGCATAGCCGCAGGCGACGACGCCGATGCGCATGGCGGTGTCGGCGACGAAGCTGGAGCCATAGCCCACGCTGTCGCCGGGCAGCAGCTCCTGCACGCCGATGACCTTGGAGGCCAGCGTCATGGCGGGCTGCAGCCCCCAGTGCGCGGCATCGAAGCCCGGATGGTCGGGCGCGCCGCCGTAGACGGCGATGCCGGGCCGCACCCAGTCTCCGCGCACGCCGGGGCTGTCGGCATGGCGCAGCGTGGCGGCGCTGTTGGCCACGCTGCGCTCGCCGGGCAGGTCGCGCGTGGCCTCGTCGAAGGCGGCCATCTGCGCGGCGATGCCCTTGGCGCCATCGGCATCGCTGAAGTGCGTCATCAGCGAGATCTCCTCGACCTGGGGCAGCGCATCCAGCCGCATCCAGGCGGTGCGAAAGCTCGCCGGCGCAAAGCCCAGCCGGTTCATGCCCGAGTTGAGCTTGAGAAACACGCGGTGGCCCTGCTGCGTCTTGTGCGCGGCCAGCCAGTCGATCTGCGCCTCGCAGTGCACGGCATGCCAGAGCGACAGGCGCGAGCACAGCTCCAGGTCGCGCGGTTCGAACACGCCTTCGAGCAGCAGGATGGGGCCGCGCCAGCCCAATGCACGCACGCGTTCGGCCTCGGCCAGGTCGAGCAGCGCAAAGCCGTCGGCCCCGCGCAATGCTTCGAACACGCGCTCGATGCCGTGGCCGTAGGCGTTGGCCTTGACCACCGCCCAGACCCTGGAATCGCCAGCCGAACGGCGCGCACGCTGCAGGTTGTTGCGCAGTGCAGCATGGTGGATCGTGGCTTGGATGGGACGGGGCATGGCAGGAAGTGCGGCGTTGTGCAACCGCGCAACGGTGGCAAGGACTTGAAGAATTCTCGCATTGGCCCCGTGATATAACCGCCGGCCACTTGACCAGACAAGCTCTTATCACTTTGCATCAGCTCCACTGATCGCCCCCACGACATGCGATGAAGCGCGGTTTTTTCACCATCATGTCGGCCCAGTTCTTTTCGTCGCTGGCCGACAACGCGATCTTCATTGCCGCGATCGAGCTGCTGCGCGCCAGCGGTGCACCGGACTGGCAGCGCGCCGCGCTGGTGCCGATGTTCGCGCTGTTCTACGTGATCCTCGCGCCCTTCGTGGGTGCCTTCGCCGACGCCATGCCCAAGGGCAAGGTGATGTTCCTGAGCAATGCGATCAAGGTGGTCGGCTGCCTCATGATGCTGTTCGGCAGCCACCCGCTCATGGCCTACGCCATCGTCGGCCTGGGGGCCGCGGCCTACTCGCCCGCCAAGTACGGCATCCTCACCGAGCTGCTGCCGCCCTCGCAGCTCGTCAAGGCCAATGGCTGGATCGAGGGCCTGACCATCGGCTCCATCATCCTGGGCGTGCTGCTGGGCGGCCAGCTGGTGGGCCATGCGGTGTCCAGCCGCCTGCTGGCGATCGACCTGCCGTTCGTGGACACCGGCATCGACACACCGGCCGAAGGCGCCATCGCCGTGCTGGTGTTCATCTACGCCATCGCGGCTTGGATCAACACGCGCATTCCCGCCACCGGCGTGCCCATGCGGCCCATGCCCAAGAACACGATGGCGCTGCTGCCCGATTTCTGGCGCTGCAACTCGCGGCTGTGGAACGACCGGCTGGGCCAGATCTCGCTGTCCACCACCACGCTGTTCTGGGGCGTGTCGGGCAACCTGCGCTATATCGTGCTGGCCTGGGCCGCAGCGGCGCTGGGCTACAGCACCACGCAGGCCTCCTCGCTGGTGGGCGTGGTGGCCATCGGCACGGCCGCCGGCGCGGTGATCGCCTCGATGCGCATGAAGCTGGACATGGCCACGCGCGTGATGCCGCTGGGCATCGCCATGGGCCTGCTGGTGATCGGCATGAACTTCATCGACAACGTCTGGGTGGCCGCGCCCTTCCTGATCCTGCTGGGCGGGCTGGGCGGCTTCCTGGTGGTGCCGATGAACGCGCTGCTGCAGCACCGCGGCCACAACCTCATGGGCGCCGGCCGTTCGATCGCGGTGCAGAATTTCAACGAGCAGGCCTGCATCCTGGGCCTGGGCGCGTTCTACAGCCTGTCGACCGGGCTGGGCCTGTCGGCGTTCGGCGCCATCACGGCCTTCGGCATCGTGGTGGCGGGCTTCATGTTCGTGATCCAGCGCTGGCACCAGTACAACTGCCGCGTGCACACCGACGAGGTCGAGCACCTGCTGGAAATCGCCCGCAACGACCACACGCACTGAGGCACCGGACATGACCGCCGTCTACGACTTCGAAGCCCTGGACATCGCCGGCCGGCCGGTTGCGCTGGCGCAGTTCAAGGGCAAGCCGCTGCTGATCGTCAACACCGCCAGCGCCTGCGGCTTCACGCCGCAGTTCGCGGGGCTGGAGCAACTGCACAAGACCTATGGCGGCCAGGGCCTGGTGGTGCTGGGCTTTCCGTGCAACCAGTTCGGCCGCCAGGACCCGGGCAGCAACGACGAGATCGGCGCGTTCTGCCAGAAGAACTACGGCGTGAGCTTCCAGATGATGGGCAAGATCGACGTCAACGGCGACGACGCCCATCCGCTGTACCAGTGGCTCACGCGCGAGGCGCCAGGCCTGCTGGGCACCAAGGCCATCAAGTGGAACTTCACCAAGTTCCTGGTCGGCAAGGATGGCCAGGTGCTCAAGCGCTATGCCCCGACCGACAAGCCCGAGAGCCTGGGCCAGGACATCGCGGCCGCGCTCGCCGCCTGACCGCGCTCAGGCGGGCAAGGCCTCGTCCAGCACTTCCACCCAGTGCCGCACGGGCGTGCTGCAACCGCCCTGCAGGTGGGTGATGCAGCCGATGTTGGCCGACACGATGGTCTCGGGCGCCAGCGCCTGCAGGTGGCCGAGCTTGCGGTCGCGCAACTGCTGCGCGATCTCGGGCTGCAACACCGAATAGGTGCCGGCCGAGCCGCAGCACAGGTGCGATTCGCTGGCGGCGACCTGCACGTCGAAGCCCAGCGCGCCCATGTGGCGCTCGACCAGGCCGCGCAGCTGCTGGCCGTGCTGCAAGGTGCAGGGGGGGTGGAAGGCCAGCACGCCGGACGGCTTCTTCCCCGCGAAGCGCGGGGCCAATCCTTCGGCGATCTGCGGCAGCAACTCCGTCAGGTCGCGCGCCAGGCTGCTCACGCGGCGGGCCTTCTCGGCATAGGCCGGATCGCCCTGCAGCACATGGCCGTAGTCCTTGACCATCACGCTGCAGCCAGAGGCGTTGACGACGATGGCCTCGACTGCGGTGTCGCCCTCGCCGCGCACATAGGGCCACCAGGCGTCGATGTTGGCGCGCATCTGGACCTTGGCGGCGTCCTGGTCGTTCAGGTGGAACTTGACGGCGCCGCAGCAGCCGCCGGCCGGCACGCGCACGGCCGTGATGCCGACCGCGTCGAGCACACGCGCCGTGGCCCGGTCGATGCCGGGCGCCATGGACGGCTGCACGCAGCCCTCGGGCAGCAACACCTTGCGCGCATGGCGGCGCTGCGGCCACGCGCCCGGCGGGCGGCGCTCGGGCACCTTGGCGCGCAGCTTGCCGGGCAACAGGCCGCGCACGGCCTGGCCCACGCGCATGGCCGGCGCGAAACCGGCCGAGGGCAGCCCCTCCTTGAGCGCCCAGCGCACGGCGCGTTCGCCGGCCGGGCGCGGCACCTTGGCATCGACGAGCTTGCGGCCGATGTCGACCAGGTGGCCGTAGTCCACGCCGGAAGGGCAGGTGCTTTCGCAGTTGCGGCAGGTCAGGCAGCGGTCCAGGTGCAGCTGCGTGGCCCGCGTGGGCTCGGCGCCTTCGAGCACCTGCTTCATGAGGTAGATGCGGCCGCGCGGGCCGTCCAGCTCGTCGCCCAGCAGCTGGTAGGTGGGGCAGGTGGCGGTGCAGAAGCCGCAGTGCACGCACTTGCGCAGGATGGCCTCGGCCGCGATGCCGTCGGGCGTGCCCTGGTACTCGGGGGACAGATTGGTTTGCATGATCAGTGGCACCCGGCCGCCAGCAACCACCGATGCGCCCCCTCGGGGGGCAGCGATACACGAAGCGGTGAGCGTGGGGGTGTCATGTTTGGAAATCCGGGTGCAGGCGGCCGCGGTTGAAGATGCCGGCCGGATCGAACGAGGCCTTGAGCGCACGGTGGATGCGCTCGAGTGCCGGCGGCAACGGATCGAAGAACGCGGCGCGTGCGCCGCTGCGCTCGCCGGCCGCGGCCAGGAACAGCGTGGCACTGCCGCCAGCGGCGCGTGCCGCCGCGCGCACGGCCCCGGCCTGCGCGGGCGGGGCGGCCAGCCAGCGCTGGCCGCCATGCCATTCGATGAGCGGATCGCCGGGCAGGTCGAGCACCGGTGCCGTCTGCGGCACAGAGAGGCGCCACAGGTCGCGCGTGCTGCCGGCGTCGGGCCAGGGCATGCGCAGGTCGCGCCGGGCCTGCCAGAAGTGCGCGGCTTCGCCGGGCGCCAGCGCTGTGCCGCCGAGGCGGCCGCAGGCGGCTTCCACGGCCGCCACGGCACCACGCAGGCGCAGCGTGAGGCCCTCGCCGGCCTGCCAGCAGCTGGCATTGAGCGGCAAGGGCTGGCCGCCCCAGGCATGCAGCTGGCGCAGCGCTTCGTGCTGCGGCAGGTCGAAGCGCAGCGTGGCTTCGGCCGGCGCCACGGGCAGCACCTTGAGGCTCATCTCCGTGACCACGCCCAGCGTGCCCAGTGCGCCGGCCATGAGCCGCGACACGTCATAGCCGGCCACGTTCTTCATGACCTGGCCGCCGAAGCGCAGCAACTCGCCGCGGCCGTTGAGCAGCTCCAGTCCCAGCACGAAGTCGCGCACTGCGCCGCTGCTGGCACGCGCCGGACCCGACAAGCCTGCGGCCAGCATGCCGCCGCAGGTGGCGCGGCTGGGCGCGGCCGCATCGCTGCCAGGCAGGTGGTGCGGGGGTTCGAACGGCAGGCACTGGCCGCGTTCGGCCAGCACGGCCTCGAGTTCCGCCAGCGGCGTGCCGGCACGCACGGTCACCACCAGTTCGCTGGGCTCGTAGCTGACGATGCCCGCCACGCCGCGCACGTCCAGCGGCTCGCCCACCAGCGACTGGCCGTAGCCGTCCTTGCTGCCACCGCCGACGATGCGCAGCGCCTGGCCGCTCGCGGCAGCGGCGCGCACGCGCGCGACGGTCTCCTCCAGTGGGGTCGTTGTCGTCATGCGGGCGATGGTAAGGCGCACCGCCGGGCGTGGCCTTGAGCTTTTTTCAAGGCGGCCATGAACAAAAAAAGGCCCGCAGAGCTTGCGCTCCGCGGGCCCAACCTCTTCAGGAGACCTCGCTCGTGTCGGGCGCGGCGGGTGGTCCGCCGCGCCATTCCCCTCAGCGGTTGTAGGCCGTCTCGCCGTGCGACGAGATGTCCAGGCCTTCGCGTTCTTCCTCTTCCGTGACCCGCAGGCCCACCGTCATGTCGGCGATCTTGTAGGCGATGAAAGAGACCACACCCGACCACACGATGGTGAACAGCACGCTCTTGATCTGGATCCAGACCTGGGCGCCCATGGCGAAGGTGTCGGGCGTCAGGCCGCCGGTGCCACCCAGGCTCTGGGCCGCGAACACGCCGGTCAGGATGGCACCCACGATGCCGCCCACGCCGTGCACGCCGAACACGTCGAACGAGTCGTCGGCACCCAGCATGCGCTTCAAGCCACCCACGCCCCACAGGCAGACCAGGCCGGCGATCAGGCCCAGCACGATGGAGCCCATCGGGCCGACGAAGCCAGCGGCGGGCGTCACGGCGACCAGGCCGGCAACGGCACCGGACGCAGCGCCCAGCATCGAGGCCTTGCCCTTGTGCAGGCTCTCGCCCAGGATCCAGGACAGCGTGGCGGCAGCCGTGGCCAGCACGGTGTTGACGAAGGCCAGGCCGGCTGCGCCGTTGGCGGCACCGGCGGAGCCGGCGTTGAAGCCGAACCAGCCCACCCACAGCAGCGAGGCACCGACCATGGTCAGCGTCAGCGAGTGCGGCGTGAAGGCTTCGCGGCCGTAGCCGATGCGCTTGCCCAGCACGTAGGCACCCACCAGGCCGGCGACACCGGCGTTGATGTGCACCACGGTGCCGCCGGCGAAGTCCAGCGCGCCATCCTTGCCCAGCAGGCCGCCGCCCCACACGATGTGGGCCATCGGCACGTAGCTGAAGGTGAACCACAGCACGGCGAACACCAGCACGCCGGCGAACTTGATGCGTTCGGCGAACGAGCCGACGATCAGCGCCACCGTGATGGCCGCGAACGTGCCCTGGAAGGCGACGAACACGTATTCCGGGATGGTCGTCAGCGCGCCGAAGGTCTCGGTGGTGACGCCCTTCAGGAAGATCTTGTCGAATCCGCCATAGAAGTTGCCGTCGCCCGAGAACGCCAGGCTGTAGCCGTAGATCGCCCACAGGATGCTGATGAGCGAGAAGATCACGAAGATCTGCATCAGCACGGACAGCATGTTCTTGGAACGCGCCAGGCCGCCGTAGAACAGGGCCAGGCCGGGCAACGTCATCAGGATGACCAGCAGCGTGGAGGTCAGCATCCAGGCGGTGTCGCCGGAATCGACTTTGGGAACCGGTGCCGCGGCCGGTGCGGCCTCGGCCGCAGCGGGTGCCGCAGCTGGCGCAGCGGCAGCAGCTGGGGCTTCGGCCGCAGGTGCTGCGGCAGATGCCGGCTCAGCGGCCGGCGCCTGGGCCAGCGCCATGGATCCCCCGATCCACACGCCCATGCCAAGAAGGAGAGAAGCAAATAGTTTTTTCATTGCCGATGTTCTTTCTGAAGGGAGCGCGCTGTTACAGCGCCTCCTTGCCGGTTTCGCCGGTGCGGATGCGCACGACCTGCTCGACGTCGTACACGAAGATCTTGCCGTCGCCGATCTTGCCGGTGCGCGCGGCGCTCTCGACCGCTTCGATCACGCGGTCGACGAGGTCGTCGGACACGGCCGCTTCGATCTTGACCTTGGGCAGGAAGTCGACCACGTATTCCGCGCCGCGGTACAGCTCGGTGTGGCCCTTCTGGCGCCCGAAGCCCTTGACTTCGGTCACGGTGATGCCTTGCACACCGATGCCGGACAAGGCCTCGCGGACCTCGTCGAGCTTGAACGGTTTGATGACCGCCGTTACGAGTTTCATGGCTGGCTCCTCAGGAACAAAAAATCAGAATGCGTACTTGATGCCGACCACCACCGTCGTCTTGCCGGCGAACTTGTCGTTGATGGTGCGGTAGTTGGCCTTGTTGGCATCGGTGCCGATCAGCGCAGCCGATGCAGACCAGCCGCTGCCCAGGTCCTTGCCCAGCGTCAGCGAGTAGTCGGTGTAGGAATAGTCGCCATCGACCTTGACCTTCTGGTAGCCGATGTGCGGCGTCAGCGACCAGCCGTTGCCGAGGTCGAAGGCGGCCGACAGGTCCACGTAGTAGCTGTTCTTGCTGTCGTCGAAGCCGAACAGGTCGCTGATGGCATGCGAGTACTTCAACGTGAACATGCTGTAGGTCACGGCGCCGTACAGCTCGGTGGTGTTGGGGCTGTTGACCAGGTCGTGGCCGGGGTACTGGTAGCGCAGCACGCCCACGTCGTAGCCGATGGCGCCAGCCGTGCCCTTGTAGCCGCCGTAGAAGTCGATCTCGACCGGCGCATCGCCACCGCCGTCCTTGATCCACTTGATCGTGGTGGCCCAGGTGCCCACGTAGAAGCCGCTGGAGTGCACGAAATCGATGCCGCCCTGCACGGCAGCCTGCTGGCGCGACTGCGTCAGGCCGCGGTAGCGGTAATCGGTCACGACACCAGCGTTGTAGCTCAGCGTGTAATCCGGGGCGGGCGCAGCAGGGGCGGCGGTCTGTGCGAATGCGGCGCCGGACAGGGCGAGGCCGGCAAGGATCAGGCTCTTGGGGATGCTCACGTTCATGGGTCGTTCTCCGGGATGTAAAAAATGGTGGCGCAGTTCCTCAATGCACGGAGCGTGCCAATCGGAACCAGGCTTTCCCGCCAGCTGCGCAAGGGTTTGGAACGTTTGGCAGCACACGCAAGTTCTGGTGGCCGCACGAATTTGGTGCATTCGGCCGCGGTTCGCGCCATCATGGTTAGACAAGCACCGAAATAGGGAGAACTTCAACAATGGGCCTGTCTTTGGTGCAAAGCCGTGTGCTGGTCGGCCTGCAAGCACCAGCGGTCACCGTCGAGGTGCATCTGGCCAACGGCCTGCCCAGCTTCACGCTCGTGGGGCTTGCGCACACGGAGGTGAAGGAAGCGCGCGAGCGCGTGCGCTCGGCCATCCAGAACGCGGGGCTGGCGTTCCCGCACAACAAGAGGATCACGGTCAACCTCGCGCCAGCCGATCTGCCCAAGGATTCCGGCCGGTTCGACCTGCCGATCGCGCTGGGCATCCTGGCAGCCAGCGGGCAGGTCGATGCCGGACGGCTGGCCGGTTACGAGTTCGCAGGGGAGCTGTCGCTGTCGGGCGAGCTGCGGCCCGTGCACGGCGCGCTGGCATTGAGCCTGGCGCTGCACGACCAGGCAACGCCCGTGACGCTGGTCCTGCCGCCCGGCAGCGCCGAGGAAGCCGCTTTGGTGCCGGACATGCGCGTGGTGCGCGCCAGGCATCTGCTGGATGTGGTGGCCGCCTTGCAGCCGGAGAACGGCCCGGCAGCGGAGCCCGGCGAAGGCTGGGCCCGGCTGGCGCCCGGTCTTCCTCAGGCCGCCGCCAACGGCCTGGACCTGGCCGATGTCAAAGGCCAGGCCGCGGCCAAGCGGGCGCTGGAGATCGCCGCCGCAGGCGGCCACAGCGTGCTGCTGGTCGGATCGCCGGGCAGTGGCAAGTCCATGCTGGCGCAGCGCTTCGCCGACCTGCTGCCTCCGATGCGCACCGAGGAGGCGCTGCAAAGCGCAGCGGTCGCCAGCCTGGCCGGCCACTTCTCGCTGGCGCAATGGATGCGCAGGCCAACGCGGACACCCCACCACACGGCCAGCGCCGTGGCGCTGGTGGGCGGAGGGTCGCCACCCCGCCCGGGCGAAATTTCGCTGGCCCACCACGGAGTTCTCTTCCTGGACGAACTGGTCGAATTCCCGAGGGCTGCGCTGGAGGCGCTGCGCGAACCCCTGGAAACCGGCCGCATCGCCATCGCACGCGCGACCCAGCGGGCCGAATTCCCTGCGCGCTTCCTGCTCATCGCCGCGATGAACCCTTGCCCCTGCGGCTACTTCGGCGCCACGCACCGGGCCTGCCGCTGCAGCCCGGACCAGGTCACGCGCTACCAGTCCAAGCTCAGCGGCCCGCTGCTGGACCGGATCGACCTGCACCTGGAAGTGGCCGCGCTGTCGCCGCATGAGTTGCTGGACACCCCGCCGGCCGAGAGCACGGACACGGTGCGCGCGCGCTGCACCGCGGCGCGCGCACTGGCACTGCAGCGTCAAGGCCAGTGCAACCAGGCCCTCGCGGGCCAGGAACTGGAGCGCCACGCACAGCGCACCGAAGAGGCCAGCCGTTTCCTGAACCACGCCGCGGCGCGACTGGGCTGGTCGGCACGCGGCATCCACCGGGCGCTGCGCGTGGCGCGCACGATTGCCGACCTGGAAGGCAGCGACACGCTGCAGAGCAGCCACATCGCCGAAGCGGTGCAATACCGCCGCGCGCTGCGCAGCCCCGGACCGGCCTGAACGCTCAGGCGCTCAGCGGCGCACCCTGGGTGACCGGCGCATCGGCCAGTTCCTGCTGGGCCATGGCGTCGTGCAACAGGTAGCAGGTGTCCATCTGCGCATGCACCTCATGCCAGATCGGCCGCACCATGGCGCGCAGGCTGCTGTAGACCTGCGAGACGCGCATCAGTGAAGGAATGCGCATGCCGCGGTGTTCGATCGGCGCGCCGATGGCCTCGATCTGCACGCCGCCGCGTGCGAAGTGCTTGGCCAGGCGCGGCTCGGTCAGCGTGAACAGGTACTCGACACCGGCGCGCTGTGCCAGCGCCACGGCGCCGAAATACAGGCTCACGGGAATGTTGGGAAAGCGGGCCACGGGGTGGCTGGAACTGTCGCGGGCGGACAGCGCCACCGGGCGGTGCAGCTCCCCGCGACGGCGGCGGAACTCCCCCATGACGGCCAGCCGCGACACCTCGGCGATGCGCTCGCGCGGCAGCGCCGCCGGATCGATGATGCTGCGGTCCAGCGTGTCACGGCAGGAATGCTCGAAGGGCAGCAGGCGTTGCCGGTCCTGCGGGTCGGTCAGGACCACGCGGGCGCAACCGACGGGGCGGACATTGTCGTCATTGGTGCGGACAATGCAGTGCAGCGCGTGCCGGTCGTAGCCATCCACCTCGCGCTGGTCCTCGCGGACGGGCTCGAAGCCGAGCTCCCGCGCATACACATCGTGGCGCACAAAATACACCTCTTCCCGCGCAGCAGCGTCCAAAGCTGGTGCAATGCGGAAATATTGGCCAAATCGCTCACTGGCTGACAAGGTCGCGAATGTTTTCATGACTTTTAAGTGTTCTGCAGTTGCGCGATATGCCCAACGTGTGTAGGACGATGCTAGTGTTTTTTGTAGGCCAACACCGCTACAAAATGTCAGTAAGCGTGAATAGTTCCCTTGACACGACGCGAAGTGGAGCTTTTTTTTGTTCCACTTTTGTTACGCATCGGCTTTTGCAACATTGCTGCGGGCAATTTGCGCAAGGCGAAGAGCAAAAGCGGCGCACGACGACCACGCGCTGTCGATGAACAACGCAAAAAAGCCAGGCGCCTTTCGGGCCTGGCTTGTGGATGGTCGCGCTGGGGCGGTCGACAGGGTGCCGGGTCAGCCGCTCCAGGCCGTGGAATGGCTGCGCGCCCTGGCGGTGCCGCCTTGCACCAGCACGGGGCTGCCCACGGCCACGGCCTCGTTTTGCTCCACGGTGCGCACGCTGCCGTCGTCCATGCGGACGCGCACGGCATAACGCGTGCTCTGGCGCACGCGCTTTTCGACCTCGTTGCCGGCCCAGCCGCCGCCCACGGCACCCAGCACGGTGGCCACCGCGCGGCCACTGCCGCCGCCGACCTGGTTGCCCAGGACGCCGCCCACCACGCCACCGGCCACCGCACCCACGCCGCTGCCCTGGCCAGCGCGCTGCACGGCAGTCACGGAGACGACCGTGCCACAGCTGTCGCAGCGCGCCACCTGCGCCACCGGCGGTACAGCGGCGGCAGGCGCCCGGACCACTGCCGGCGCGACGCGGGGCACCACTGGCGTGGCCGGCGCGTTCTGGGGCGCCGGCTTGGCGGTGGCCGTCGTCGGCGCACCATCGAAGGGCACCAGGCCCGCTGCCGTGCTGGCCGATGGCTCAGCCGCGCTGCGGGGCAGGTGCGTGCCCAACAGGGTGCCACCCAGGCCGGCGACAGCCACGGCGAGCGCGCCGACCGCCAGCCACAGAGGCCGGTTGCCCGAGCGGGCGGGGATCGAAGGAGAAGTCTGGTGTTCTTGCATTTGGCAATCCTCGAAACGGGCGCCAACGCGCCCCGTGGATGCCAAGGCTATGCAAGCGGCGTCGCCGCCCGGTGTCTCTTTTGTAAGACACCGTAAAACTGTCGCAACGGCTGCACCGCAGTTTTCAGAGTTGCGGTGCCAGCGCCCGCTCGAGTTCGTTGACCGCCACGCCGCGCCGGCGCGCCAGGTCTTCGACCTGGTCCTGGCCGATCTTGCCAACGTTGAAGTAGGTGCTGTCCGGGTGGCCCAGATAGAAGCCGCTCACACTGGCCGCGGGCGTCATGGCCCAGCTGTCGGTCAGGCCCATGCCGATGTCCTCGCAGTGCAGCAGCGCGAACATGTCCTTCTTCACGCTGTGCTCGGGGCAGGCCGGGTAGCCCGGCGCCGGGCGGATGCCGCGGTACTGCTCGCGCACCAGCTGGTCGTTGTCCAGCTGCTCGCCGGCCGCGTAGCCCCACAGGTCGGTTCGCACGCGGTGGTGCAGGCATTCGGCGAAGGCTTCGGCCAGGCGGTCGGCCAGGGCCTTGAACATGATGGCCGAGTAGTCGTCCAGGTCGTCGACGAAGCGCTTCTCGCGCGCCTCGGCGCCGATGCCGGCCGTGACCGCGAACATGCCGGCGTAGTCGGCCACGCCGCTGCTGGCTGGCGCGACGAAGTCGGCCAGGCAGCGGCTGGGCCGCGGCACGCCGTCGATGACCTGCTTCTCGGTCTGCTGGCGCAGGCCGTGCCAGGTCAGCGCGGTCTGGTTGCGCGTCTCGTCGGTGTAGAACGCGATGTCGTCGTCGGCCACGCTGGCGGCCGGGTACAGCGCCACGATGCCGTTGGCCGTGAGCCAGCGGCCTTCGATGATCCGCTGCAGCATGCGCTTGCCGTCGCTGAACACGCGCTGGGCCTCGGTGCCGACGACCTCGTCCTTCAGGATGGCCGGGAACGGGCCCGCCAGATCCCAGGTCTGGAAGAACGGGCCCCAGTCGATGTACCTGGCCAGTTCCGCGAGGTCGAAGTTCCTGAACACGCGGCGGCCGATGAACTTGGGCGCCGTCGGCCGGTAGGCGGCCCAGTCGATGGCCGTCTTGTTGGCACGCGCCTTGGCCAGCGGCCACAGCGGCACCTGCTTCTTGTTGGCGTGCTGGTGGCGCACCTTGTCGTAGTCGGCGTTGAGCTCGGCGATGTAGGCACTGGCCTGGTCCGACAACAGGCTCTGCGCCACGCCCACGCTGCGCGAGGCGTCCGGCACATACACCACGGGGCCTTCGTAGTGCGGCGCGATCTTCACGGCCGTGTGCACGCGGCTGGTGGTGGCGCCGCCGATCAAGAGCGGGATCTTCTTGATGCGGAAGTGCTCGTCCTTCTGCATCTCGCCGGCCACGTACTGCATCTCTTCAAGGCTGGGCGTGATCAGGCCCGACAGGCCGACGATGTCCGCGCCCTCGACCTTGGCCTTGGCCAGGATCTCGTGGCACGGGACCATCACGCCCATGTTCACCACCTCGAAGTTGTTGCACTGGAGCACGACGGTCACGATGTTCTTGCCGATGTCGTGCACATCCCCCTTCACGGTGGCGATGACGATCTTGCCCTTGCTGCGCACGTCGCGGCCGGCCGCCTCGTCGCGCAGCTTCTCTTCCTCGATGTAGGGAATCAGGTGGGCCACGGCCGACTTCATCACGCGCGCCGACTTCACCACCTGCGGCAGGAACATCTTGCCGGCGCCGAACAGGTCGCCCACGATGTTCATGCCGGCCATCAGCGGGCCTTCGATCACGTGCAGCGGGCGGCCGCCCTTGGCCAGGATGGCTTGGTAGGCCTCTTCGGTGTCGGGCACGATGAAGTCGGTGATGCCGTGCACCATGGCGTGGGCCAGGCGCTGCTCCACGGTGGCCGGCGCCTCGGGCGTGCCGCGCCATTCGAGCTTCTTGCTCTCGTCCTTGGCGCCGCTCTTGGCGCTCTCGGCGATCTCGACCAGGCGCTCGCCGGCGTCGGGCCGCCGGTTCAGCACCACGTCTTCCACGCGTTCGCGCAGCTGGGGTTCCAGGTCGTCGTAGACGCCGACCATGCCGGCGTTGACGATGCCCATGTCCATGCCGGCGGCGATCGCGTGGTACAGGAACACGGTGTGGATCGCCTCGCGCACCGGGTCGTTGCCGCGGAAGCTGAAGCTCACGTTCGACACGCCGCCCGACACCTTGGCGCCCGGCAGGTTCTGCTTGATCCAGCGCACCGCCTCGATGAAGTCGACCGCGTAGTTGTTGTGCTCCTCGATGCCGGTGGCCACCGCGAAGATGTTGGGGTCGAAGATGATGTCCTCGGGCGGGAAGCCGACTTCGTCGACCAGGATGCGGTAGGCACGCTCGCAAATCTCGGTCTTGCGCGCGAAGGTGTCGGCCTGGCCCACCTCGTCGAAGGCCATGACCACGGCCGCCGCGCCGTAGCGCCGCACGAGCCGCGCCTCGTGCTTGAACTTCTCGACGCCCTCCTTCATGGAGATCGAGTTGACGATCCCCTTGCCCTGGATGCAGCGCAGGCCGGCCTCGATCACCTCCCACTTGGAGCTGTCCACCATGATGGGCACGCGCGCGATGTCGGGCTCGCTGGCGATCAGGTTCAGGAAGCGCACCATGGCCGCCTTGCTGTCCAGCATGGCCTCGTCCATGTTGATGTCGATGACCTGGGCGCCGTTCTCCACCTGCTGGCGCGCGACCGACAGGGCCTGGTCGAACTCCCCGTTCAGGATCATGCGGGCGAAGGCCTTGGAGCCGGTGACGTTGGTGCGCTCGCCGATGTTGACGAACAGCGTGCCGGCGCCAATGGAAACGGGCTCCAGGCCCGACAGGCGCATGGGCGGCGGTGCGCCGGCGGCGTCGGGCGTGGTCGAAAGGGCAGCGGGGTCGTGGGTCATGGTCTCACCTGGGCATCCGATCGGGCGATCAAGGGGCCGGTGAGCGTCGTTGCGGATGCGGTCCCAAGCCTGACGGGCATCTGTCGATCGGCCCGCTGCAACGCTCCTTGGGAAGGCAGCGATTGTAGGCCGTGGCTTGGCCCCCGAAGATGCCGATGCTGGACGAATCAAATGCGCAGACGCGGTGACAGTTGCGCGCGGCGCCGGTCGTCAGGTGCGCGGCCTGGAACTGCTCGACAAGGCTCAGGGCTCGACCACGTAATCCGGAAAGTGCTGCCGGATCTCTTCTACCGCCGACAGCGTGCCCGACAGGTGGACGCGCACAGCCTCCTGCGCCGCCAACGCATCGCCTGCCGCGATGCCGGCCGTGATCGCGCGGTGGTCGCGCAGGATGGACGCGGTCTTGCCCGCCGTGGGCAGATGCAGCCGGCGCAGCCTGTCCACATGGCCTGAACTGCGGCCGACCAGATCCCACAGCGGTTCCATGCCGGCCGCCGCGTACATCAGGCGGTGGAACGCACGGTCGGCCGCGACGAACTCGTTGTACTGCTGGGCCTCGGCCAGTGCCTGCTGCAAGGCCACCTGCCGTTCCAACGCGGCCACTAGGCCCGCGGGCGGCTGCTCGGCCAGTTCGCGCACCAGCTCCAGTTCGATCGCGCGCCGCAGGAAATGCGCCTGCCGTGCGGCGGTCAGGTCGATCCGGCTGACCAGCGTGGCGTGCTGCGGGAACACGTCCACCAGCCCCTCCTCGCTGAGCCGCAGCAGCGCCTCGCGCACGGGCGTCTGGCTCACCCCGAACTGCTCGGCCAGCGCCTGGCGCGCCAGCACGGTGCCCGGCACCAATTCCAGGTCCAGGATGGCCTCGCGCAGCCGCTCCAGCACCTGCGGCGCGGCCAGGCGCTGACGGTCCAGGCGGATCTTCGGGAGGGCATTCATGTCGGGCGATTCTGCATTGACGTACTAATATATTAGTGTTTCAATCCCGCGCCAACAAGTCCCACCAAACCGAGACACAGGAGATGCACATGCACCGTCGCACGATGATCCAGGGCGCGCTGTCCACCATGGCCACCGTGGCACTGCCCGCACTGGCCCAGGGCAGCTGGCCCACCGGCAAGGCGATCACCTATATCGTCCCGTTCCCGCCCGGCGGCAACACCGACACGCTGGCCCGCGTGATCGCGCCGGCACTGTCGACCGCATTGGGCACGCCCGTGGTCATCGACAACAAGGGCGGTGCAGGCGGCAGCGTGGGTTCGACCATCGCGGCGCGCGCCGCGCCGGACGGCTACACCATCCTGGGTGGCACCATCAGCTCGCACTCCATCAACGGCAGCCTGTACGCCAAGCTGGACTACGACCCGGTCAAGTCTTTCGCGCCCGTCGCGATGCTGGGTTCCGGGCCGCTGGTGCTCGTGGTCAACGCGAGCAGCCCCTACAAGACCCTGAACGACGTGCTGGCCGCCAGCCGCGCCAAGCAAGGCGGCCTGTCCTCGGCCTCGCCCGGCAACGGCACCTCGCCGCACATGGCGCTGGCCTTGCTGAGCTACCAGTCCGGCGTGGCGTTCACGCACGTGCCCTACAAGGGCAGCGGCCCGGCCGTGCAGGATGTCGTCGGCGGCCAAGTGGACATGATGTTCGACACCACGCTGATCGTGGGCCCGCACATCCAGTCCGGCAAGCTGCGGCCCATCGCGGTCAGCAGCGCCAAGCGGCTCGAGTCGCTGCCCGACGTGCCCACCATCGCCGAAGCCGGCCAGAAGGGCTTCGACATGGGCTCGTGGCAGGCGGTGTTCGCACCCGCCGGCACGCCCAAGCCCATCGTCGACCGGCTGCACGCCGAGATCATGAAGATCGTTGCCACGCCCGAGGTGCAGGCCCGGCTCAGGGGCTTCGGCATGCTGCCGTCCGACATGACGCCGGCCCAGCTCGGCGAGTACCAGAAGAGCGAGGTCGAGAAATGGGCCAAGGTGATCAAGGCCGCCGGCATCAAGGCTGAATGAGCCCCCACGGAATCCCCCGATGACACGACGCACCTACGACAGCCTGCGCAGCGCGCGCTGGTTCGCCCCCGACGACTTCCGCTCTTTCGGCCACCGCTCGCGCGTGCTGCAGATGGGCTATGGCTACGAGGACTGGAAGGGCAAGCCCATCATCGCCATCGTCAACACCTGGAGCGATGCCAACCAGTGCCACACGCACTTCAAGCAGCGTGTGGAAGACGTCAAGCGCGGCGTGCTGCAGGCCGGCGGATTTCCGCTGGAGCTGCCCGCCATCAGCCTGTCGGAGAGCATGGTCAAGCCCACCACCATGCTGTACCGCAACTTCCTCGCGATGGAGACGGAGGAACTGCTGCGCAGCCACCCGGTGGACGGTGCCGTGCTGATGGGCGGCTGCGACAAGACCACGCCGGGCCTGACCATGGGTGCGCTGTCCATGGGCATCCCCTTCCTCTACCTGCCGGCCGGCCCCATGCTGCGCGGCAACTGGAGGGGCAAGGTCCTGGGCTCGGGCTCGGACGCCTTCAAGTACTGGGACGAGCGCCGCGCGGGCCGCCTGTCGGACCAGTCGTGGAACGAGATGGAAGCCGGCATCGCGCGCAGCCACGGCACCTGCATGACCATGGGCACGGCCGCCACCATGATGGGCATCGCCGAATCCATCGGCCTGACCTTGCCGGGCGCCTCCAGCATCCCCGCGGCCGATGCCAACCATGTGCGCATGAGCGCGGAGTGCGGCCGCCGCATCGTCGACATGGTCTGGGACGACCTGACGCCGGCCAAGATGCTCACGCGCGCCAACTTCGAGAACGGCATTGCCTGCGCCATGGCCATGGGCTGCTCGACCAACGCCATCATCCACCTGATCGCCATGTCGCGGCGCGCCGGCCACCCGGTCACGCTGGACGACTTCGACGCCTTCAGCCGCCGCGTGCAGGTCATCGCCAACATCCGGCCCAGCGGCGACGCCTACCTGATGGAAGACTTCTTCTACGCCGGCGGCCTGCGCGCGATGCTGGAACGCATCCGCCCGCACCTCAAGACCGAGGCGCTGACCGTCAACGGCAAGACCCTCGGCGAGAACATCGCAGGCAGCGAGGTCTACCACGACGACGTGATCCGCCCGCTCGACAAGCCGATCTACGCCGAAGGCGCGCTGGCCGTGCTGCGCGGCAACCTGGCGCCCGACGGCGTGGTCATCAAGCCCAGCGCGGTCGCGCCGTACCTGCTGCGCCACACCGGCCGTGCATTGGTCTTCGACGACTACCCCAGCCTCAAGAAGGCTGTGGACGACCCGGACCTGGACGTGACGGGCGACGACATCCTGGTGCTGCGCAACGCCGGCCCGCTGGGCGCCGGCATGCCCGAATGGGGCATGCTGCCGATCCCGACCAAGCTGCTCAAGCTGGGCGTGAAGGACATGCTGCGCCTGTCCGACGCGCGCATGAGCGGCACGAGCTACGGCGGCTGCCTGCTGCACTGCTCGCCCGAGGCGGCCATCGGCGGCCCGCTGGCGCTGGTGAAGACCGGCGACCGCATCACGGTCGATGTGCCCGCGCGCAGCATCCACCTGGAGATCAGCGACGAGGAGATGGCGCAACGCAAGGCTGCGTGGACCCCGCCGCCCCCGCGCTACGAACGCGGCTACGGCTGGATGTTCGGCCGGCACATCAAGCAGGCCAACGAGGGCTGTGACTTCGACTTCCTCGAAACCACCTTCGGCAAGCCCGTGCCCGAACCCGACATCTTCTGACCAGGAACCCATCCATGAAGCAAGAGACCCGCGACCAGCTGATGAAGGTCAGCACCGCCACCCTGTGCACCGCGCTGTTCAAACGCGGCCTGCGCAACCAGATGATCCAGAACGTGCGCCCGCTGAACCCCAACGGCCCCAACATGGTCGGCGAGGCCTTCACGCTGCGCTACATGCCGGCGCGCGAGGACCGCAACGGCATCGCCGTGTTCCAGAACCGCGACCACCCGCAGCGCGCGGCCGTGGAGCAATGCCCGCCCGGCGCCGTGATGGTCATCGACAGCCGCAAGGATGCGCGCGCCGCCTCGGCCGGCGGCATCCTGGTGGCGCGGCTGATGCAGCGCGGCGTGGCCGGCGTGGTGACGGATGGCGGCTTTCGGGACAGCCCCGACATCGCCAAATACGCCATGCCGGCCTACCACGTCCAGCCCAGCGCCCCGACCAACCTGACGCTGCACGAGGCCATCGAGATCAACGGCCCCATCGGCTGCGGCGACGCGCCGGTGTTCCCGGGCGACGTCATCGTCGGCGACGCCGAGGGCGTGCTGGTGATCCCCGCGCATCTGGCCGACGAAATCGCCGTGGAGGCCACCGAGATGACGGTCTTCGAGGACTTCGTGCAGGAGAAGGTCATGGAAGGCCGCAGCATCCTGGGCCTGTATCCGCCGACCGAAGAAAAGAGCCGCACGGACTTCGCCGAATGGCGCAAGGCCAAGGGCCGCTGAGCGTCGTCAACCACCTGGAGGAGACACATGCAACGCAGAACATTCGCCCTGGCCGCCACGCTGGTGCTGGCCGCCCCCGGCTTCGCCCAGACCTTCCCGACCAAGCCCATGACCATCGTCGTGCCCGCCTCCCCGGGCGGTGCGATCGATCTGGCCGCGCGCCTGATCGGCCAGAAGTTCACCGAGGCCTGGGGCCAGCCCGTCGTCATCGACAACAAGACCGGCGCCACCGGCGTGATCGGCACCGACTTCGTGGCCAAGGCTGCGCCCGACGGCCACGTGCTGGCGCTGGTGGCCAGCAGCCACGCCATCAACCCCAGCATGTTCAAGAAGCTGCCGTTCGACACGGTCAAGAGCTTCGAGCCGGTGGTGCAGACGCACACGGTGCCGCTGGTGCTCGTGGTGGCGCCCGACTCGCCGTTCAAGACCCTGCAGGACGTGATCGCCTTCGGCAAGAAGAACCCGGGGCAGCTCAGCTTCGCGTCCAGCGGCAACGGCGGCGCACCGCATTTCTCGGGCGAACTGTTCCAGAGCATGGCCGGCCTGCAGATGCAGCACATCCCCTACAAGGGCAGCACGCTGGCGCACCCGGACCTCATGAGCGGCCGCGTGTCCATCATGTTCGACACGCTGGCCGCGACCAGCGCCCAGATCAAGGGCGGCAAGCTGCGCGCACTGGCCGTGACCACGCCCAAGCGCCTGCCGGCCCTGCCCGACGTGCCCACCGTGGCCGAAGCCGGCCTGGCCGGCTACGAGACCAGCACCTGGGGCGGTCTGCTGGCCCCGGCCGGCACACCCAAGGCCGTGGTCGCCAAGCTGGCGGCCGAGACCACGCGCATCCTCGCCCTGCCCGATGTGCGCGAACGCATGCTGGCCGCCGGTGTGGAACCCGTGGGCGGCACGCCCGAGCAGTTCACGGCCTTCATCGCGAGCGAGATGGTGAAGTGGGGCAAGGTGGCGAAGGCGGCGGGCATCGAGCCGGAATGAGCGCCGAAGCGGTGCGGCCCCGGCAGCGGCGCACCGCAATGGCCCACCGCGGCGGCGTCAGCCGCGGGCCACGCAGCAGCGGCACTTGTGAAGGTGGGAGCACAGAACGTCCCAGCGCTCGGCGATGGCGGATGGGGGTGCATCGGCCACCGCGCGGGTGCCCAGGTCCCGCACACGTCCTCCGGCCCCTGCACCGCTGCGCTGCAGCGGTTCGGCGCCCTGGCGCTCGCCATCCAGTGGCGGCACTGCAGCCTTCGGTCTGCCTGTTCTCATCGCGACACCTCCGCTTGGAAGACGTCGCGCAAGCACGCAAGACCGATGCCGGCCCGGCGTAGGGCCAACCGCTAGGGGCGCGCCATCGGGATCTGCAGGTTCGTCGGCCGGTTCTGCTCCGTGTCGAACCCGCGGCCGTCCACATGGCGGGCGCCCCAGAACAGCATGCCGTGCGAGAGCAGCACCAGGTCGTACTCCATGAAATGGCGGCCCGCCACCAGGCCGAACGGCGCGAAGTCCTTGCCGAACACGCTCTGCGCCGTGCCGACCGTCCAGGGCGCGTAGCCCTGCGCGGCCACCTTGTTCAGCACATCGGCAAAGCCCTGCGCCAGCGGCGTGACCTCATAGGTCTCGTCCGCCACGAAATCCACCTTCTGCGCCCCGGGCGCCACCGGATGCGCGCCCCGCCAGGCCATGTGGCCGCGGATCAGGATGCGCGCCAGCGGCACCTTACCGTTGGCATCGGCGGCATTGACGATGGCCAGCTCGCACCGGTCGCCGTCCAGGTAGCGGAACTGGCGCTGCAGGTAGAAGGGCTTGGGCGAGCCGTCCGGATTGCGGGCGGTGCTGGGCCGCACTTCGGTGGCGATGCTGTTCCAGTCGCCCAGCAGGGCGGCCTTGGTCTGTTCGAGGGTCATGGCAGGACGGGATGGGGATGGGGATGGAGAAACGGCGCCGGTGCCGGCGCAGCCGACCAAGGCCAGCGCAGCCAGGCCCATCGCCAGGCGGGAAAACAAGGACGCGAACATGCGTGTGCGGTGCAGTGGGGAGACCGGCATTGCACCATCGGCCTTGGGCCGTTGCATGCGCCATCGGCGCCATTTCTTAACCATTCGTCTCATTGCGGCTAAGCTCGCCGCCATGCAACTGCTGGACGACTGGCTGCGCGAGGTGCGCGCCGAGGGGCTGGTGCTGCTGCGCACGCGCGTGGCCGGCGCCTGGGGCGTGGCCGTTCCCGAGCGGCCAGCGGCCATGTTCCATTTCGTCGCCGAAGGCCGGGCGGTGCTGCGCCGCGCCGGGGCGGACCCGCTGGCGCTGCAGGCCGGTGAACTGGTCCTGCTGGCCCAGGGCGGCGCGCACGACCTGGCGGCCACGCCACGCGCAAGGGCCATGCCCCTGCCACGCTTCCTGGCGCTGCACGACGGCGTGGCCGACGGGGCGGCCGCGGCCAGCACACTGCTGTGCGGTGAATTCGCAGTCGACCGGGCCCTGGCATTGCCGGCGCTGCAGGCCTTGCCCGCGGCCGTGGTGTTGCGGGCCGACGAGGCATCGCCGCTCGCCGACACCCTGCGCCTGCTGCGCCAGGAAGTCGAGGCAACTGGCTTCGGCAGTCCGCTGGTGGTGCGCAGCCTGCTGGCGCTGCTGTTCGCCTACCTCATGCGGCAGTGGGCGGCCGCACATGGCGCCACCGGCGCCGCCAACTGGTTCGGCGCCTTGCGCTCGCCCGCCACCGCCAAGGCACTGGCCTGCATGCACGCGCGGCCCGAGCATGGCTGGACCGTGGACGCCCTGGCGCGCGAAGCCGGCCAGTCGCGCGCGGCCTTCGTGCGCCATTTCACGCGCTCGGTCGGCGAACCGCCACTGGCCTACCTGACACGCTGGCGCATCGGCCTGGCGGCGCGGCTGCTGGAAAGCACCGACCTGCGCATGGCCGAACTGGCCTGGCGCACGGGCTACAACTCCGAACCCGCGTTCAGCCGCGCTTTCCGGCGCGCACGCGGCATGGCGCCCGCGCACTACCGGGCCCAGCACCGCGCCGCGCGCGCGTGACACCGCTTGCGCCGGCCTGCCCATGGCGCAGAGCGCGCGCGCCGTCTCTCGCCCGCCACGCCGCGGTCCGGATGCACGGCCGACGCAACCCCTGCATCACCCCAGCCCGCCCTGCTGCGCCACCAGCCCCAGCACGATCCTGCGCACCCCCTTCACATGCCCCGCCACCGCCCGCGCCGCGGCGTCCGCATCGCCCTGGCGGCAGGCCGCCAGGATCACGCGGTGGTCCTCATTGGAACTGCGGTTGAAGCCCGCGAGCGAGAGCTGCATGAAGGACATGCGCTGGATGTGCCCCTGCAGCATGGCCAGGATCTGCTTGGACAGCGGGCGCTGGGCCGGGCCGTAGAGCAGGTCGTGGAAGCGCACGTTGAGCTCGCTGAAGGCCCAGGCCGTGCCGGCCTTGTCCATGCCGCGCACCAGGCGCTCGGCCTCGTCGAGGTCGGCCCGCGTGAGCAGCGGCGCGGCCGTGCGCAT
This sequence comes from Pseudorhodoferax sp. Leaf274, assembly GCF_001422445.1. Classification (GTDB taxonomy): domain Bacteria; phylum Pseudomonadota; class Gammaproteobacteria; order Burkholderiales; family Burkholderiaceae_C; genus Pseudorhodoferax. The sequence goes on along the minus strand of NZ_LMNA01000001.1, from coordinate 706,112 downwards.
GAGGCTGGGCTCGACCAACAGGCGCAGTTCGAAGGCGTCCTTGAGTTGGTCCAGCGTCGGCGCCTGCACCAGCGCGCCGCGGTTCAGCGGCAGCTCGACGAAGCCCTGGGCCTGCAGCGTGCGCAGGGCCTCGCGCAGCGGGATCTTGCTGACCTGGAACTCGGCCGCCAGCTCGTCCTGGCGCAGCGCCTGGCCCGGGTGGAAGATGCCGCGCACGATGGCCTGGTGCAGCACGGCCACGATGTCGTCGGTGCTGAAGCGCCCGCCCAGCGCCGCGCGCTGCTCGGCCACCAGGCGCTGCAGCGGCGTGGCCGCCTCAGGCGCTGCGGCTCTCATGCCCGGCATGGATGGTCTCGCGCACGAAGCTGCAGATGCTGTTGAACACCGGGTCTTCCTGCATCTCGGGCCGGCGCGGCCGCGCGAACGGCACGCGGATGTCGGCCACGATGCGCGAGGGCCGCGCGTTCATCACGAGCACGCGGTCCGACAGGTAGACCGCCTCGCGGATGCTGTGCGTGATGAACACGGCCGTCTTGTGCACCTGGTCCCAGAGCTGGGCCAGCATGAGGTTCATGTCGTCGCGCGTGATCGCGTCGAGCGCCGAGAAGGGCTCGTCCATCATGAGCAGGCGCGGGTCGTTGATGAGGCCCCGGCAGATCGCCACGCGCTGGCGCATGCCGCCCGAGAGCTCGGCCGGGCGCTTGTCCCGGAAGTCCCACAGGCCCGTCGCACGCAGCAGCCGCTCGGCCTCGGCCCGGTACGCGGCCACATCGCGCTTCTGCGTGCGGATCGGAAACAGCACGTTGTCGAGCACGCTCTTCCAGGGCAGCAGCGTGGCGTCCTGGAACACGTAGCCGAAGTCGCGGCGCGGCGCGGTGATGGGCTCGCCGCCGACCAGGATGCGGCCCGCGCTGGGGTTCTCCAGCCCGCCGACCATGGACATCAGCGTGCTCTTGCCGCAGCCGCTGGGGCCGACCAGGCTCAGGAAGTCGCCCTCGGCCACGTCGAAGTCTGCATGCTGCACGGCGTGGACCTCGCCGTTGCGGGTGGCGTAGGTCTTGTGCACGTCCTGCACGGACACATAGGCCTGGCCACGGTCGGCCGGGGTCGCGAGCGGCTGCAGCCAGGAAGGGGGAGCGGAAGACATCAGGCGCCAAACTTCTGTTGCATCCAGCGCTCCAGGCCCGCGACGAGCCCGTAGAACGCCAGGCCGAACACGCACAGCACGAGGATGGCCGCCAGGATCAGCGCCGTGTCGGCCTGGGCCGAGGCGAACAGGATCAGGTAACCGAGGCCCGCCTGCGAGGTGATGAACTCGCCCACGATCACGCCGATGATGGCGAAGGTGGTGGCGATCTTCATGCCGCTGAACACGTAGGGCAGCGCGTGCGGCAGCCGCACCGCCGCGAACACCTGCCAGGGCGTGGCGGTCAGCGCGCGGCACAGGCGCAGCAGCGACTTGTCGACATGGTCCAGCCCTGCCAGCGTGGCGATCACCACCGGAAAGAAGCTGATGAAGACCGAGAAGGTCAGCCGCGACTGGAAGCCGATGCCCAGCCAGACGATGAACAGCGGCGCCAGCGCGATCTTGGGAATCAGCTGGAACAGCACGACGTTGGGGTACAGCATGTCGCGCATGAGGGCCGAGGTGCTCAGCAGTGCAGCCAGCGCCACGCCCAGCAGCGAGGCGATGGCAAAGCCCGCCAGGCTTTCCCAGACCGTGGGCCAGGCGTGCTGCATGAGCAAGGGGAAGGTCTCCACCAGGCGCTGCGCGATGGCGCTGGGCGCGGGCAGCAGCACCTCGCGGATCGCGAAGCCGCGCACCACGGCCTCCCACAGCGCCAGCGTGGCCAGCGCGAACAGCAGCGGAAGCACGATGCGCCGCGGCGTCAGTCCCTCGTTCACGCGGGCAGCCTTTCGAAACAAGCCACCGCATCGTCGGTCGACACCGTCCAACCGAAGAACTTCTCGATGTTGAACACACTGGCGTCGAACACGGCCTGCGAGCCGGCCTGCAGCGTGGCGTCTGCCACCATCACGGCGAAGAACTCGCGGTGGAAGGCATCGCGCACCGCGGTCTCCACACAGACATTGGTGTTGACGCCCACGAACACCAGCGTGGTGATGCCGTGGGCGCGCAGCATCATCTCCAGGTTGGTGCCGGCGAAGGCGCTGTAGCGCGGCTTGTCGACCACGGGCTCGCCCGGCAGCGGCTGCATGGGCTCCACGAAGGCATGGTCCCAGCTGCCGCGGATCAGCAGCTGCGCGCCGGGGTGGCTGCGCATGTACTTGAGCGGGTTGGACTTGTGCCACATCGGCGAGGTGGCCGGGCCGGCTTCGGCCAGGCTTTCGGTCCAGCCGTTGCGCACGTGCACGACCATGAGGCCGGCCGCGCGCGCGGCGGCCAGCACACGCGCCGCACGCGCGACCACGGGCGGGCTGCCCGCGATGTCGAAGCCGGCCAGGTCCAGGTAGCCGCCGGGCGAGAGATAGCCGTTCTGCATGTCGATGACGACCAGCGCGGTCTGCGCGCGCTCGGCCGCCAGCGGCTCGGGCCGCGTCGGCAGCATGAACGGCATCAGGCCAGGCCCAGCATCTTGTTGTAGGGCGCCACGTTCTTGCGGATCTGGTCCCACTCGGCGCTGCTGAGCTTGATCTTGCCGACGAAGCGGTTCGTCGCCAGGTCTTCGGGCACCAGCGGCTTGGCGTCGGCCGTCAGCGCGCCGGCGCGCGCGGCCAGCGAGATCATGCCGGCCAGCGTGGGGATGCTGCTCCAGCCCATGCCGTGCTCGATGGCCTCGGGCGCGACCATGGTGGCCTGGGCCAGACCCTGCGAGATGGTGGCGTTCTCCTTGCCGCCCTTGGCCATGCCGATCTCGGGCTGGGCCTTGTAGAGGATCTGCAGCGACTCCCTGGGATTCTTGAGCGTGTAGACCACCGATTCGAGGATGCCGTCGACCATGGCCTGGCACAGGCCGGGGTCGGCCTCGATGGTCTCGCGGCGCGCGATGACCTGCGCCGCGTACAGCTGCACGCCGGTCTTGGCCCAGGGGATGAAGCGCGTCTTCACGCCCAGCGAATCGAGCACCGGGATGCTGGACGAGCCGATGGCGGTGATGGCGTCGACCTGCCTGTCCATCAGCGCGCGCTCGATCAGGCGCGCGTCGAGCTGCTGGCGCGTGACCTTGGCGAGGTCGATGCCGGTCTTGGCCGCGTAGGCCGTCCAGTACGGCGATTCGGCCGAGGTGGCCACCGTGCCCACGCGCTTGCCTTCGAAGTCCTTGGGCGCACGGATCGGCGAATCCTCCAGCACCAGGTTGCCCATCAGCGCGTCGTAGCCCACGGTGGCCAGGGCCTGCAGCGGCAGGCCGCGCGCCATGTTCACCAGCGTGCCGCCGAAGAACACCACGCCCAGGTCGAACTGCTTGTTGGCCACGGCCTGCGCCGCGGCCACCGAGCCGTTGCCGCGCGACACGGTGAGGTCGATGCCACGCTTCTTGAAGTAGCCCAGCTCCTTGCCGACCATGGGCCAGTAGTTGGAGCCGTTCACGACCCAGGGCAGCGTGATGCTGATGGCACGGGTCTGCGCGAACGTGGGCGCGGCCACGCTGGCGCAGGCGGCACCGGCGGCCTGCAGCAGGCGGCGGCGCGAGAGGGAACTGGCAACGGCGGGCGAAGATGGCATGGCGACTCCGGAGCGGGGATGGCGGATGCGGTGCACCGGCCCGGGGCGGACCATGCACCAGGACGTATACGATTTGCGATACGTTGCGGGCTGCGCGGGTAAACGCAAGTTGCGTACCAAACGCCCCGCCCCGGCCTTCAGCTGCGCCGGATCCAGCCCCCGGGCACGGCCTGCAGCAGCGGGCTGTCGAACACGCCGAACACCTGGGCCGCACGCTGCGGCCCCAGCACCCCGGCCCAGCGCCGGCCCTGGCACATGGCCACACCCACGCCCAGCACGGTGGCGCCCGCGGCCTCCAGCAGGTTCCAGGGCGCGGCGATGGTGCTGCCGCTGCTGACCGCATCGTCCACCAGCACCACGCGCTTGCCGCGCACCAGCGGCAGCAGGTTGGGGTCGAGGTAGACGCGCTTGCCGGCGGTCGGCGTGGTGATCGACTGCACGGCGCCAGAGAGCGCCTCGTCGTACCAGAACTTGCGCGAGTAGCCCAGCGGCACCATGCGCGACAGGCCGAGCCGGCGCGCCACGATGGGCGCGAAGGACAGGCCCAGCGTGGGCACGCCCACCACCGCCTCGGGCGCCAGCGGCGCGAGGCGCGCGGCCAGCAACTCGCCCAGCGCGTCGATGACGTCCAGCGCGGCCTGGTTGCAGATCAGCGAGGCCACGGCGTGTTCGGGCTGGCCCGCCATCTGGCGGATCGGCAGCAACAGCACCCGGCCATCGGGCAGGCGCGCCGGGTAGCCGTACTGCCAGGGGCCGTCGTCCGGCCCGGCGGCGGCGGTGGCGGGCAGGAGCTGCTGCCAGTAGCCGGTGGTGGGCTCGGTGAAATGCGGCGTGGGGGTGGTCATGGGCGGGCAGTCAGGATTGCAGGACAAGCGCGGCATGGCCTAGCAGGCCGCGTGCCCGCCAGGCGCTATGCGCCGGCAAAGCCGCGTAGGGCACGGCACAGCGGGCTGTCCGGCTGCTCCAGCGGCTCCAGGGCCTGGAAGTGGTCGGCCTGCGGCAGGACCAGCAGTTCGCCGCGGTTGCCCGCGCGCTGCCAGGCAGCGTGCAGGCCCTGCGACTGCTGCGCGAAGGCCGGCTGCTCGGCCCCACCCCAGGCCAGCAGCAGCGGCGTGGCGCTGGGGCGCACCAGGTGCAGGGGCGAGTTGCGGCGCACGCTGCCTTCGTCGAGCTGGATCAGCGGCTGCAGGTAGCTGTAGCGCAGCGGCGCGATGTCGTACAGGCCCGAGAGCAGCAGCGCACCTTTGAACGGATCGTCGGGCAGGCCGTAGTCGGCGCGCCAGGGCGTGGTCAGCAGCATGGCGCCCAGGTGGCCGCCGGCCGAGCTGCCGCCCACCACGATGCGGCCGGGGTCGCCGTTGAACTCCGCGATGTGGCGCACCGTCCACGCGGCCGCCGCGCGCACCTGGCGAACGATCTCGTCGAGCGTGACCGTGGGGCACAGCGCGTAGTCGACCACCACGGTGGTGAAGCCCATGGCCTGCGGGCCGAGCGCCACGCAGTGGAAGTCGCGTGCGGCGCGGGCGCGCCAGTAGCCGCCGTGGATGAAGAAGAACACGGGCGCGCCGCTCTGCGCGGCCGGAAAGATGTCCAGCGTCTCGGCCAGCGTGGGGCCGTAGGGGATCTTCAGCCGGTGCGCCAGCGTGTGCAGCGCCTGCGCGCTGCGCTCGGCGAAATGGCGGTTGGAGGCCGCGGCATCGTGCGCGCGGCGGAACGGGTCGTAGGCCTCGTCGATCTCCTGCTGGCCCGTGAAGCCGTGGGGGAACGTGAAGGACATGGCGGGTCTCCTGCAGGCATGGCGTGCCGGCCATTGTGGCCGCGGCGCGCGCGGCGCGGATCAGCCGGCTGCGGCGGCCCGCTCCACCCACTGCACGACGGCCCGCATGCTGCGGAACTCGTCCACCGCCCGCGCCGGCACCGCCGCAAAGCGCTGGTTCCACATGCGTGCCAGTGCCTGCCCCGCACCGATCTCCAGCACGCAGTCCACGCCGCGCGCGTGCAGGTTCTCCATGCATTCGTCCCAACGCACCGTGGTGGCGATCTGGGCCGCCAGCGCGCTGGCGGCCTGCGCGGCATCGGCCACGCGGTCGGCCGCGTTGCTGAACAAGGGCGTGCGCGGCCTTGCCAGCGGCACGCCGGCCAGCACCGCGGCGAAGGCTTGCGCCGCCGGCCGCATGCCGGGCGTGTGGGATGGCACGGCCACGCGGAGCCGCGTGGCATGCGCGCCCTCGGCCACGGCGGCCGCCTCCACGCGTTCGAGCGCGGGATGCGGGCCGCCCAGCACGACGCTGTCGATGGCATTGCGGATCGCCAGCGCCACGCCGGCCTCGGCGGCCAGCAGGCGGTCGAGCACGGCCGGCGCGATCTGGCTCAGGCCGAGCAGCCCGCCCGGCGCGCCGGCGGCGCACCGGTCCATTTCGGCGGCGCGGGCCTGGGCCAGGTCGAGCGCCGTGCCGGCATCGAACACGCCGGCCGCGCTGAAGGCCGCCAGCTCGCCCACGCTGTAGCCAGCGATGGCCGCGGGCGGCGGCAGGTGCGGCGCCAGCTGCGCCCAGGCGGCCAGCGCCAGCCCGGTCAGCAGGCATTGGGCCGGCGCATTGCGCTCGGCCCAGCCCGGGGTGGCGAGCGCGGCGCGCCAGTCGGCGACACCCAGGCGCGCCTGGACACTGCGCACCAACGCGTCCTCGGCCAGCCAGGGCAGCATGCCGGCGTGCTGGCCGCCCTGGCCAGAGAACACGAGCGCGTAGGCCACGGGGTCGGCGCCCGGTCTCAGAACGCGCCCACGCGCTGCAGCCAGCAGGCCGCGGCCACGGTGTCGGCCGCGCCGCCGGGCGACAGGCGGCGCGCCACGAAGTCGCGGCCGATGGCGGCTGCCGCCTGCAGCGCGCCAGGCTGCGCCGCGCCGCCAGCCGCCAGGAAGCCGCGCGCGGCGGCCTGCGCGTCGCGCAGGCCCTGCAGGCCGCCACGCAGCGCCAGGTTGCTGTCGTCGAGCACGGCGATGACGTGGAACAGCGTGTCGAGCCGGGCCAGGCGCGGCGCGAGGCCGCGCGCGCGTGCGCTGGCCAGCGCAGGCACGGCGGTCTCGAACAGCGCCGGAAAGCCCAGCGCGGCCTCGTGCGAGGCGCCGCGCAGCCCCAGCCGGCGCGCCACCAGGCCGCCCGGCAGCATGGGGGCGCGCTGCGCGCGGGCGGCCAGTGCGGCACCCCAGCGCGCGCGCAGCATGCCGCGCACGGCCTGCGGCTGCAGCGGCTGGCCGGCCTGCGCCAGCGCACCTGCGGCAGCGCACAGCAGGCCCAGCTGGAACACCGCGCCGCGGTGGGTGTTGATGCCGCCCGTGGCCGCCAGCATGCGCGCCTCGGCCGCCATGCCGCAGCGCTCCAGCGCCGCGAAGTCGGCGCCGCCCTCGCCCAATGCGGCGATGCGCGGAAAGTAGCTGCGCAGCGCGAACAGGCTGCGCACGAAGGTGCTGGCGTCCATGTCGGCATGGCTGCCGGCGTCTTCCAGCGTCACGAGGCCAGGCTTGGGGCTCAGGGCCAGCTCGTCGTAGAGCGCCAGCGTGGCCGCGCGGCCGATGGCCTGCGGCGTGGCAATGCACTGCGCGGCAGGCCGCGGCCGGTGCGCCTGCATCAGGCCGCCTCCGGCACCTGCCAGAACGGCGCATCGGCCAGGGCCACGCCGTCCAGACGCTTGACCAGCAGCCGGGCCGCGCGCCCGGCGCGCCAGGCCAGCCATTCGCGCCAGGCCACGGCACGGTCGCCCGCGAAGACCAGCTCGCCATCCAGCCGCAGCCCGTCCGACCAGGACTGCAGCAGCACGGCCACGGCATCGGCCTGCGCCGGACCGTCCACGGCGATGTGCAGGTCGATGTCGGAGCCCGGGCGCAGGTGGTCCAGCCCGGTCAGCAGCTGCCAGCCGTGGCTGCCGTAAACGCGCGCCACCACGCCGCAGGCCGACAGGCCGCCGCACAGCGCGCGCCAGGGCCGGCGCTGCGGGGCCGGCAGCAGCGGTGCCAGGGCGCTGGCCGGCGGGAAGGCATCGACCTGGGCGATGTCGGCCCGTGGCACGGCCAGCGCGATGCGCCGGCGCTCCCAGCGGCCCGGCGCGGGCAGGCCCAGGCTGACGGCGCCGCCCTCCTGCGGCCGCTGCAGGCCTGAAGCGTCCTGGGCCTGCGGCCGCTGCAGGCCTGAAGCGTCATCGGCCTGCGGCCGCTGGCGCGTGACCACCAGCGGCAGCCGGTGCTGCGCCCAGTGCGCCAGGCAGCTGTGCGCCTGCGCATCCCACGCACCGGCGCGCACGCGTTGCCAACCGGCGTCGGTCAGCCGCACGAGCTGGTGCCGGTGCCATGCGGTCACCGACGTACCTTCGCGCTGCGCGCTGCGGTGCGCGTCCCCTTCGGGACGGCCGGGCGCGGGGTCACCGGAACACCTCCGGCTTCGCCTGCGGTGCGAGCCCCCTTCGGAGCGGCCGGGCGGGGGCTCATGCCGCTTCCAGCACCCGTTGCGCCACGGCCGCGGCCAGCCGGCGGCCGCCGCGCGCTGCGCCATCGCGGGCGCGCACGTCGTCCACGGGCGTGTGCGCCAGTGCCTCGCGCAGCGCGGCCTGCAGGTCGCCCTGCCACAGCGCGCGCACGCCGCCCATGGCCACGTAGTTGTCCACGCCGGGTGCGAACACCGGGTTGGCCTTGGACAGTTCGGTCAGCATGGCCTCGGGCAGCTTGGTCACGCGCGCCATGGCCGGGATGCGCATCACACGGATCTCGGCCTCGGGCAGCGCGTAGCAGGCGTCGGCGATGAGGCCCGAGGTGATGAAGCCGCCCGACAGCGCCTGGTCGTACACCAGGCCCAGCACACGGTGGCCGCTGCGCCGCGCCAGGTCGATGGCCATGCCCAGGTGCGCCATGGCGCGGTTGATGCCCAGCAGCTCGTCGCGCCGGCGCAGTTGCTGGCCCTGGGTGTCGATCAGCAGCACGATCGGCCGGCCCGGGTGGCGCGCGATGGTATCGAGCACCACGCGGGCCTGCGCCAGCGCCAGCGCCACGCCGATGGGCGCATGGCCCGTGGTGCCCACCACCGCGATGTCCGCGCCGTCCAGCGTCGCCGTGCCGTGCAGGAAGTCGCCCTCGGCATGGATGCCGTGGTCGGGGCCGAACAGTCGGGTGGCAAGGAGGTTCCAGTCGAGCGGCATGGCGAGGTTCCAGGAATGAGAGAAGTTAGTCGAGCTTGATGTTGGCGGCCTTGACCACGCCGGCCCAGCGCGTGATCTCGGCCTGCACGTAGTCGCCGAACTGCGCCGGCGCCAGCGTGCCGAACTGCGCGCCGTTGCTGGCCCAGACGGCACGGATCTCGTCGGCCGCGCCGGCCTTCTTCACCTCCTCGACCATGCGGGCCTGCGCCTCGGCCGGCGTGCCCTTGGGGGCCCACAGGCCGTACCAGGTCGTGACCTTGTAGTCGGCCAGGCCGACCTCGGCGGCGCAGGGCACGTCGGGCAGCGAGGGGTTGCGCTGGGCGCCGGCCACCATCAGGGCCTTGATGCGGCCGCCCTTGATGTGCGCGGCCGAGGAGCCCAGGCCGTCGAACATCATGTCCACGTTGCCCGAGATCAGGTCCTGCAGCGCCGGGCCGGCGCCGCGGTAGGGGATGTGGGTGATGAAGGTGCCGGTCTGCAGCTTGAACAGCTCGCCCGCCAGGTGGTGCGAGGTGCCGCCGCCGGCCGATGCGTAGTTGAGCTTTCCGGGGTTCTTCTTCAGCTCGGCCAGGAAGGTCTTGAAGTCCGGCGCGGTCACGCGCTTGGGGTTGACCACCAGCACCTGCGGCACTTCGGCCAGCAGCGCCAGCGGCACGAAATCGCGCTGCAGGTCGTAGTCCAGCTTGGGGTAGACCGAGGGCGCGATGGCGTGGTGGATGGCGCCCATGAACAGCGTGTAGCCGTCGGGCTGCGCGCGCGCGGCGATGGTGGCGCCCAGCGTGCCGCCGGCGCCGCCCCGGTTGTCCACGATGAGCTGCTTGCCGGTCTGCTTGGCGAACTGGGCCGACAGCGGCCGCGCGAACGCGTCGGTGCCGCCGCCGGCCGGGAACGGCACGACCAGCGTGACGGGCTTGGTGGGCCAGCCGGTCTGGGCGCGTGCGCCCACGGCCGTGAGGGCGATGCCGGCGGCGCCGGCGCGCAGCAGGCTGCGGCGGTGGAAGAGGCTGTGCATGTGTCGTGTCTCCTGTCGTTGTTGAAAGCTCGGATCCGTGCCGCGGCTCAGGTGCCGCCGTGCGGCTGGGCCGGCGTGCGCAGCGCGTGCAGGGCGGCCACGTCCAGCGCGGGCACCCGCTGCGCGTCGGCCACGCCCAGGCGTTCCCACAGCCGCGTGGCGTCGTCGTGCACGCCGTCGTTCCAGTCCGCCTCGGGCACGGCGGCCAGGCGGGCGGCCAGCAGCGCATGCTCGGCCTCCAGCGCGGCCAGGCCCACGGGCCGCGGCCGGGCCAGCGCCGCGATGGCCGCCGCGCGGAAGGCCGCCACGTCGTCCTCCACCAGCGCATCGCAGTCGCCCGTCAGCCAGCGGTGCTTGCCGCCGCTGGTGCGCCAGACCAGCGCACGGTCGCGCGCATCGTACTCGTCCACGCCGTGCGAGGCCTCGATGACCTCGGGGCCCGACATCGCCAGCCGGCCCACGTCGCTCATGACGACCTGGTCGGCGCAGCGCGCCACGATGCCCATGCCGCCGAAGCAACCGTTGGCGCCGCCGATCAGCACCACCACGGGGATGCCGGCCGCGCGCACGTCGAGCACGGCGCGCATGACCTCGGACACGGCGATCAGGCCGGCGTTGGCCTCGTGCAGCCGCACGCCGCCCGACTCGGCCAGCAGCAGCACGCCGGCCGGCCTGTCGCGCAGCGCGCGCTGCAGCAGGCCCACGAGCTTGGCGCCGTGCACCTCGCCGACGCCACCGCCCATGAACGCACCCTCCTGCGCGGCGACGAACACGGCCTGGCCGCCCAGCAGCGCGCGGCCGATGGCCACGCCATCGTCGAAGGCCGAGGGCACGCCCAGCTGCGCCAGGTGCGGGCTGGTCAGCCGCTCGGCCGGCGGCAGCCATTCGTGGAAGCTGCCGGCGTCCAGCAGCAGGGCCAGGCGCTCGCGCGCCGAGCATTCGGCATAGCTGATCATGCGGGCTCCTTCGGCAGCTCGGCCACGGCCTGGTCGAGCCGCAGGCTGACCACGGCCGGCGTGGCGCCCATGTCGTTGATGGACACGCGCAGGCCGGCCAGGCCGTGGCGGGCCTGGAAGTCGTCCACCACGGCCTGCCAGATCGGGCCGAAGCCGCGGGCCGAGGTCTGCACGCGCACGGTGCAGTCGTCGTTGGGCGTGGATTCCAGCATCACCTCCAGGTTGCCGGAGCCCACCACGCCCACCAGCACGGGCGAGAACCGGCCGGCGGCGCGGCCGCCGGCGTAGGAGAAGTCCAGGGTTTCGAGCCCTGCGGGGATGTCGGTCATGGGGTGCTCCTTCTTACCAGTTGCGGAAACGCTTGGGCGGCTGGTACAGGCCGCCCGACGCGCGCACCAGGTCGCGCATGCTGCGCGCGGCCAGCAGGTTGCGCGTGGCGTCGCGCGGGTCGATGCCCAGGTCCTGCGGACGCTGGATGATCTTGCGGTCGCGCAGGTTCTCCACCATGCGCCGGTCGCGGCCCAGGCCCACGGCCGTGTAGCCGGCCACGCCGCGGATCGCCTGCTCGCGCTCCTCGTCGCTGCGGCACAGCAGCAGGTTGGCGATGCCCTCTTCGGTCAGCACATGCGTCACGTCGTCGCCGTAGACCATGATGGGCGGCAGCGCCATGCCGGCCTGCTCCTGCAGCGTCCAGGCATCGAGCCGCTCGACGAAGGCCGGCTGCATGTGCTCGCGGAAGGTCTCCACCATCTGCACCACCAGCTTCTGCCCGCGCGGCGTGCCGGCGGCGCCGCTGCGGCCTGCGCGGGCCTCGGCGCCGGCCTTGAGCCAGGCATCGCTGGCGTGGCGCCGGCCGCGCGCATCGGCCCCCATGTTGGGCGCGCCGCCGAAGCCGGCGATGCGGCCCAGCGTGGCGGTGGAGCTGTTGCCGTCCAGGTCCATCTGCAGCGTGGAGCCGATGAACAGGTCGCAGGCGTAGTGGCCGGCCGCCTGGCAGAAGGCGCGGTTGCTGCGCAGGCTGCCGTCGGGCCCGGTGAAGAACACGTCGGAGCGCGCGCGGATGTAGTCCTCCATGCCCAGCTCGGAGCCGAAGGAGTGCACCGACTGGACCCAGCCGGCCTCGATGGCGGGGATCAGTGCCGGATGCGGGTTCAGCGCCCAGTGCTTGGCGATCTTCCCCTTCAGGCCCAGCTGCTCGCCATAGGTCGGCAGCAGCAGCTCGATGGCCGCCGTGTCGAAGCCGATGCCGTGGTTCAGCCGCTGGACGCCGTATGCGCCGTAGATGCCCTTGATCGCCATCATGGCCATCAGCACCTGGATCTCGCTGATCTGCGCCGGATCGCGCGTGAACAGCGGCTCGATGAAGTTGGGCGTGGGCGCCTTCACGACGAAGCCGACCCAGTCGGCCGGGATGTCGATGCGCGGCAGCCTGGTGGTGGTGCCGTCCACCAGCTCGTTGACCTGCGCGATGACGATGCCGCCCGAGAACGCCGTGGCCTCCACGATGGCCGGCGTGTCCTCGGTGTTGGGCCCGGTGTAGAGGTTGCCCTGCGCGTCCGCCGCATGCGCGGCCACCAGCGCCACCTGCGGCGTGAGGTCGACGAAGTAGCGCGCGAACAGCTCCAGGTAGGTGTGGATCGCGCCGACGGCGATGCGCCCGGCAGAGACCAGCTTGGCCAGCCGCGCGCCCTGCGGGCCCGAGAAGCTGAAGTCCAGCCGCGCGGCGATGCCGTTCTCGAAGCTGTCCAGGTGCTCGGGCAGCGCCAGCACCGACTGCACCATGTGCAGGCCGTGCACGCGCGCGGGGTCCACCTGCACCAGCGCCTTGGCCAGGAAGTCGGCCTGCTTCTGGTTGTTGCCTTCCAGGCAGACGCGGTCGCCCGGTTCGAGCACCGCCTCCAGCAGCGCGCCGATGGCCTCGGCCGGCAGCTGCTTGCCCACCAGCCGCGGGCCGAGCGCCTGCGCGGCGCGGGCCAGGCGGGCGGTGCGGTTGGCGGAGCGGGTGTTCCAGTCTCTGGTTGTCATGGGATGTGCAGGTTGTTCAAAGGACCACGAACAGCAGCCAGACGACGACCGGCGCGATCAGCGTCACCGCCGCACCGTACACCATCAGCTGGCGGAAGAAGGCCTCGCGGTTCACGCCGCGGGCATTTGCCAGCACCAGCGCGCCGTTGGTCGAGAAGGGGCTGACGTCGACGATGGTGGACGACACGGCCATGGCCGCGATGAAGCCGATGGCGCTGACGCCCGCATCGCCCGAGCCACCGCCCTGCAGGAAGGGCACGGCCAGCGGGATCAGCGAGCCCAGCACGGCGGTGGACGAGGCGAAGGCCGAGATCACCGCGCCGACGAAGCACAGCAACAGGGCCGCGACCAGCGGCGATGTCAGCGCCGCGACGCTGTGGCCCACGAAGTCGATGGTGCCCATCTTGTCCATCACGCCGACGAAGGTGCTGACGCCCACGATCAGCATGATCTCGGGCCACGACACCTGGCCCAGTGCGCGCTTTTGCAGGTTGGGCGCCATCAGCGTGAGCAGCAGGCCGATGGTGATGGAGACGAAGCCGATGTCCTGCTTGAAGAACAGCGTGAGCACGGCCAGCGCCAGCAGGCCGACGACGGTGGCCACCTGGTACCAGCGTTCGCCCTGCGCGTCCTGCGGGTCCTGCGCGCCGGGGCCGGCGTCCATCAGCGAATCGTCGGCCTGGGCGGCGGTGCGGCGCTCTTCGCCGAGCGACTCGCCCTCGGCGTCGCCATAGACCTGCGCACCGCCCTGGCCATGCGCCACCTGCGGCACGTCGAAGCCGGTGTGGCGTGCACCGCTGCGCTGGCGGGTGAGCTTCATGCCGCCCATCAGGACGAACAGCATGGCAGCCACCGCGAGGTTGACGGCCAGGCTGGCGGTCATGGTGACGATGGGGTTCAGCGGCAGGCCGGCGGCGGCCACGATCTTGTTGGTGATGCCGCCGTAGATGCTGATGGGCGAGAAGCCGCCGCCCTGCGCGCCGTGGATCACCATCAGGCCCATCATCAGCGGGTTGATGCCGTACTTGGCCGCGAAGCCGAGCGCGATGGGCGCGATGATGGCCACCGCCGCGGGGCTGACCGCGCCCACGCCGGTCAGCAGGGCCGCGATGAAGAACATGATCCACGGGATCGCCGCGATGCGCCCGCGCACCGCCCGCACGGCGCCCCTGACCATCCAGTCGATGGTGCCGTTGTTCTGCGCCAGGGCGAACAGGTAGGTGATGCCCACCAGCGTGAGGAACAGGTCGGCCGGAAAGCCGGCCATGATGGCCTTGGCGTTCATGCCGGCCACCAGCGTGCCGACCAGGAAGGCCCCGACAAAGGCGATCACGCCCATGTTGATGGGCAACACCGTGGCCAGCACGAACATTCCTCCAAGTGTGTAGATCGAGATCCAGTGGGCTGTCATCTTGTCTCCTGCCTTGCCGGCGTACCGCACAGGTGGCCCTTGCCGCCGGGTGGCGGCGAGCCCCTGTTTCTGGAGGCCGAAGATACGCAGCCCACTGCCCACCATCAATCAAGCTCCGGCGGCAACCCTTACGACCAGTGAAACGGTCGCGGGTTAACCCTTGCGGCGATGCGGCTCAGGGCGCCGGGATCAGCAGCGTGGACACGCTGGCCGCACCGGCCTTGGCGTTGGCCGCATCGACGCTGCCGAAGTAGCCGCCGGCCACCAGCGCATCCGCCGCGGCGCCGAACCTGGCCAGGTAGTCGGCCCGCCCGCCGTAGAGCCCGGCCAGCGTGCTGCGTGGATCGCCAGCCGCCTTCGTCGACGCACCGACCGCCAGCGGGATGGCACTGCCGCTGGACGGGCAGTTCTCGCCGGCCGCGTGTCCGGCCGAGCGCACGTTCCAGCCCGTGTACGTGGCCAGTGGCACCGCCACTTCGGGCATGCGCAGGCCGCCGAGTTCGTTGCCGTTGGCGTCGACGCGGGGCACGAGCAGGGTGTAGGCCTTGGCCACGTCGACGGCGGGCGCGGCCGTGCTGTAGTCGGTGACGAAGACCTGGCTGATCTTGCCCAGCGCCACGCGCAGTGCCAGCGGCGTCGCCGCAGCGCCGTTGGGCACGCTGATGGCCGCCAGGTTGGGGAACCCCGTGGCCGCCGCCGTGGGCAGCACGGCGGTGCCGGCCGCCACCGTGGGGTGGCTGGAGGCCGGCGGGGGCGTGTTCTGCACGGTCCAGTCTTCCAGTGCCTTGACCAGTGCTCGCTCCACCGGCGCCATGGCGACGGGGCTGTTGGCGAAGGTGCAGGTGCTGCCCGCCGCAGGCTGCGTGACGACGCCCGTCGTCACGCCCGCGCCACCGCCGTGGCCGGTGCCCAGCACCAGGTAGTAGCGCACGTTGTCGGGCAAGGCCAGGTCGCGCGCCCTGCCATCGGTGACGACCAGCGATGCCCGGCCGCCCCACCACTCGTAGCTGCCGTCCGCCTGCATGATCTTGGGGCAGGTGCTGGTCTGCAGGCAGCTGCGCAGCAGCCCGTCGGTGGCGCCGCTCACGGGGTCGGTGGTGACGTTGTAGGCGAACGGGAACTGGTCGCCCAGCATGAAGTGGTCTTCGTGCTGCTTGGACCAGCGGCCCGGCTGGGCGAAGCGCGCGTTGATCCAGGTGCGGCGTGCCGCCGGGATCAGCGACAGCATCCCGTCGAACACGGGCTTGCCCGCCGAGTCCTTGTTGAAGCCCTGGTACAAAAAGTCGCGCAGGAAGCGGCCGGACTGCGACACCCCCTCGCCCAGCGCCACGTCGAAGTGGGTCGCCGGGTTGGCCGGGCAGTTGACGCCGCTGGCGCAGGCGGCGGACTTGAGGTCGGCCACGGGATTGGCGTTGCCCTGCGCGTCGGTCGCGTCGTTCTTGAGGAAGCCCACGAGGTCGCGCACCGCGGCGAAGCCGATGCCCATCACCTTCGGGTCCTTGGCCCGGTAGGTGAAGTTGTAGACCGTGCCGGCGTCCGTCGGCACGCTGCCGCCCTGGGCGTCGGGCACCGTGGCGGGCGCCGTGAACCGTACCGAGACCGAGCCGTTGGCATGGGTCACGTAGTCCCAGGTGGTCACGGCGGCGGAAGGAGACGCATAGGTCTGCTGCCCCGCCGCGTTGTAGTAGGACGGCCGGGCCGTGAAGATCACCTCGGAGCGGTCGGTCAGCGAGGCCGGCGGGTAGTTCAGCGGGATGTCGGGCGTGCCGGCGGCATCGGCGATGAACTCCTCGCGGCTCAGGCCGGTGATGGCGCTGCCGTCGGCATTCCTGGCCAGCGGGAACACCGTGCCGAGCGCGGCCGCCGCGCCGTTGCCGGACTGCGCCACGTCGCCCTGCCAGCCGCTCCACACCACGGTGTAGCCGCGCTGCAGGATCGACGCGAAGTTGGCCGCCGGGGCAGCGCCGTCCTTCAGCGCGCCGCCGCCGATGAAGCGGTTCTGCGCCAGCTTGTTGCCGCGGTTCACCACGTCGTAGAACAGCACGCGCCTGGCATGGGTGGCGCTCTTGGGCCGCAGGATCACGACGTCCGTCGTGTAGCGCACCTTGCCGTCCGCATCCATCGGGGCCTTGTCCAGGTCGACGATGCCCGCGTTGTCCGGATGCCGGGGGTCGAGCTTGCCGTGGACGATGCCGGTGACCACGGTGTAGGGGCCGGCAGCGCCGGCCGGCGTGGCGCCGTTGTAGGCATCGGCGGTGGACACCACCTCGAACCGGTCCACCTGGCCCGCGCGCCAGACCTGGTGAGGCTGCGGGTTGCTGCCGCAGCCCAGCAGCAGCCAGGGGGCCGCCGCGAGCACGATCCATCGTTTCATGCCTTGTCTCCTTGGTTGTAGCGACCTGGTGCGTGCACGCCATGGGCACGCCATCGGCACACCATGGTTGGGCGCGGCAGCCGGTCGCGCGCCCACCATAAGCAAGCCCTGCCGCCGCATCAATGACGCGGCGCGCTCAATGCTTACGGCAAGCGGAAGGATCGCGGGCTAACCCTGGTGCAGCGACGCCTTCAGGCTGCGGCAGACCGCCAGCACGGCGAGCAGGTTGGGGTCGCGCTCGCGCGAGCGCAGGAAGTTCAGCCCGATGGTCTGGCGCACGCGGTAGCGCGACTGCAGCGGCACCAGCACCACGTTGGGCGGCAGCACGTTGCGCACGCGGCCGGGCAGCAGCGTGCAGCCCACGCCGCCGGCCACCAGGTTCATGAGCGTGTAGATGTCGCCCGTGTGCATGGCGATCTGGGGCGCGAACCCGGCCATGCGGAAGGCCTGGCCGAAGCTGTCGTGCGTGGCGAAGCCTTCGCCCAGGCTGACGAAGCGCTCGCCGGCGCAGGCGCCCAGGTCCACCTCGGCCTGGGCGGCATAGGCCGATTGGGCGGGCGCGGCGAAGAAGGTCTCGTCCTCGAACAGCGGCTCGGTCTCGACATCGGCGGCATCGGCCGGCACGGCCATCAGCGCGGCATCGATGGCACCGTCGCGCAGCTTGGCCAGCAGGTCGGCGTTGGAGCCCAGCATGAGCTCGGTCTGCACCTCGGGCTTGCGCTGCTTCATGCCCAGCACCAGCGCCGGCACGGCGCGGCTGGTCAGCGAGTACATCGACCCGATGCGGATGCGGTCGGCCGCGTAGCCGGCGATCTCGCGCGTGGCGCGCACGCCATCGACGAGCAGGCGGTCCATGCCGCGCGCCATCTCGGCCAGGCGCTGAGCCGCCGCCGTGGGCACGAGGTTGCGCCCTTCCTGGCGGAACAGCACGCAGCGCAGCGCCTCCTCCAGTGCATGCAGCGCGCGGTGCACGCTGACCGCGCTGGTCTGCAGCCGCTCGGCCGCGCGCGCGAGGTTGCCTGCCTCCATGAACGCCAGCAGCATCTGCAGCTGGCGCAGCGTGATGCCGTCGTCTTCGCGCTGGGACATGGCAGCGGCGTCAGGCGGCCTCGGGATAGAAGGCCGCGCGTGCCGGCACGGCGCGCGTCTTCACGGGGGCCACGGCCTGGCCGATGGCGGCGATGTGTTCGGGCGTGGTGCCGCAGCAGCCGCCGACGATGTTGACCAGCCCCTCCGCCGCGAACTCGTGCAGCAGCTTGGAGGTGTCGGCCGGCGTCTCGTCGAAGCCGGTGTCGCTCATGGGGTTGGGCAGGCCGGCGTTCGGGTAGCAGCTGATGAAGGTGTCCGGCGCGACGCGGTTGAGCTCCTGGATGTAGGGCCGCATCAGCGCGGCGCCCAGTGCGCAGTTCAGGCCGATGGCCAGCGGCTGCGCGTGCCGCACGCTGTGCCAGAACGCGGTGACGGTCTGGCCCGACAGGATGCGGCCCGACGCATCCGTCACGGTGCCGCTGATCAGGATGGGCAGGCGCTCGCCGCTGGCCTCGAAGAACTCGTCCACGGCGAACAGCGCAGCCTTGGCGTTGAGCGTGTCGAAGATGGTCTCCACCAGGATCACGTCGGCCCCGCCCTCGACCAGCGCCTCGGTCTGCTCATAGTAGGCCGCGCGCAGCGCCTCGAAGTCGACGTTGCGGGCGCCGGGGTCGTTCACGTCGGGGCTGATGCTGGCGGTCTTGGGCGTGGGGCCGAGCGCGCCCGCCACGAAGCGCGGCTTGTCGGGCGTGCTGAACTTGTCGCAGGCCGCACGGGCCAGCCGGGCGCTGGCGAGGTTCATCTCGCGCGCCAGGTGGCCCATCTCGTAGTCGTCCTGGGCGATGGTGATGGCGCCGAAGGTGTTGGTCTCGATGAGGTCGGCGCCGGCCGCGAGGTAGCCCTCGTGGATGTCGGAGATCACGTCGGGCCGGGTCAGCGAGAGCAGCTCGTTGTTGCCCTTGACGTCCTTGTGGAAGTCCTTGAAGCGCTCGCCGCGGTACTGCGCCTCGGTGAGTTTGAAGCGCTGGATCATGGTGCCCATGGCGCCGTCGAGGATGGCGATGCGCTTGGCCAGGATGGCGGGCAGTTGCTGGGCGCGGGTGTAGGCGGGGTGCGGCATGCGCCCGATTGTAGAAACCGCTGCCACGCGGCGCGCTAGCATCGCCGGCTTGACCGCATGACCAGCACGCCTGCCCTCCCCCTCCAACCCGGCCTCATGGTCCTGCACGGCAACCGGCCGGAAGACCTGCGCCAGCTGCTGGTGGCCTGGCTGCGGCGCCACCCGCTGGCGCCGCTGGAGAACGAGGTCGTGCTGGTGCAGAGCAACGGCATCGCGCAGTGGCTCAAGCTGGCGCTGGCGGCCGACCGCGACGACCCCGCCGGCGGCGGGCTGGGCATCACGGCCGCCACGCAGCTGCAGCTGCCCGCGCAGTTCCTGTGGCGCGCCTACCGGGCCGTGCTGGGCGCCGACGCGGTGCCCGAGCGCTCGCCGCTGGACGAGGCGCCGCTGACCTGGCGCCTCATGCGGCTGCTGCCCGGGCTGCTGGGCCAGGCCGGCTTCGCGCCGCTGGCCCGCTTCCTGGCCGACGACGCCGACCTGCGCAAGCGCCACCAGCTGGCCCAGCGCCTGGCCGACCTGTTCGACCAGTACCAGGTCTACCGCGCCGACTGGCTGGCCGACTGGGCGGACGGACGCGACGTGGTGCGGCACCTGCGCAGCGGCGAACACCCGCTGCCCGAAGACCAGCGCTGGCAGGCCCTGCTCTGGCGCGCGCTGATCGACGACGCCGGCGCCGCCGGCCAGGCCGGCAGCCGCGCCGGCGTGCACCAGCGCTTCATCGCCGCGCTGGCCCGGCACAGCGGCCCGGCACCGGCCGGCCTGCCGCGCCGGCTGGTGGTGTTCGGCATCTCGGCCCTGCCCGCGCAGACGCTGCAGGCGCTGGCCGCGATCGCCGGCGTGGCGCAGGTCATGCTGTTCGTGCACAACCCCTGCCGCCACCACTGGACCGACATCGTGGCCGACCAGGACCTGCTGCGCGGCCCCTACCGGCGCCAGGCCCGCCGCGCCGGCATGCCCGCCGTGCTGGACGAGGCCGCGCTGCACCAACACGCCCATCCGCTGCTGGCGGCCTGGGGCAAGCAGGGGCGCGACTACCTGCACCTGATCGACAGCTTCGACACACCCGACCAGTACCGCGCGGCCTGGGCTGGCATCGGCAGTGGCCGCATCGACCTGTTCAGCGACGACGCCGCGCCCACCGGCCTGCTGCAGCAGCTGCAGGACGACATCCTCGACCTGCGCCCGCTGGCCGAGACGCGCGCACGCTGGCCGGCGGTCGACCCGGCACAGGACCGCTCGCTGCGCTTCCACAGCACGCACTCGGCACAGCGCGAGATCGAGGTGCTGCACGACCAGCTGCTGGCCCGTTTCGACGCCGACCCGACGCTGCAGCCGCGCGACGTGATCGTGATGCTGCCCGACGTGGACGCCTACGCGCCGCACATCGAGGCGGTGTTCGGCCGGCTGCCGCGCCTGGAGCCGCGGTACATCCCCTACACCGTGGCCGACCAGGGCCGGCGCGGCCAGGAGCCGCTGCTGGTGGCGCTGGAGCTGCTGCTGCAGCTGCCCGACAGCCGCTTCGCCGCCAGCGACGTGCTGGACCTGCTGGAGGTCGGTGCGCTGCGCGCGCGCTTCGGCCTGGCGGACGAGGCGCTGCCCCAGCTCAAGCGCTGGATCGAGGGCGCCGGCGTGCGCTGGGGGCTGGACGCCGCCCAGCGTGCGCAGCAGGCGCTGGGCGCGGCCGGCGAGGTCAACAGCTGGCGCTTCGGCCTGCAACGCATGCTGCTGGGCTTCGCGGTCGGCGAAGGCGGTGCGTTCGAGGGCATCGCGCCCTACGACGAGATCGGCGGGCTCGACGCCGCCGCGCTCGGCCCGCTGGCGGCGCTGCTGCGCGCACTCGGCGAGACGCTGGCCACCTTGGCCGAGCCGGCGCCGCCGCTGCGCTGGGCCGAGCGCCTGCGGGCGCTGCTGCAGGGCTTCTTCGCGCCGGTGGACGCGCGCGAGCAGTTGCGGGTGCAGCAGCTGTTGCAGGGCCTGGACCAGTGGCTGGACGAATGCACGGACGCCGGCTTCGCCGAGCCCTTGCCGCTGGCCGTGGTGCGCGAGCGCTGGCTCGCCGTGCTGGAGCAGCAGGGCCTGCAGCAGCGCTTCATGACGGGCGGGGTGAGCTTCTGCACGCTGATGCCCATGCGCGCCATCCCCTTCCGCGTGGTCTGCCTGCTGGGCATGAACGACGGCGACTTCCCGCGGCCCATGGTGCGCGCCGACTTCGACCTCATGCAGGGCGACTGGCGGCCGGGCGACCGTTCGCGCCGCGACGACGACCGCTACCTGCTGCTCGAAGCCCTGCTGTCGGCGCGCGAGCAGCTCTACATCAGCTGGGTGGGCCGCAACGTGCGCGACCACAGCGCACGCGCGCCCAGCGTGCTGATCGGCCAGCTGCGCGACCACCTCGCGGCCGGCTGGCGCGCGGCCGACGGCGCCGACCTGCTCCACGTCTTGACGACCGAACATCCGCTGCAGCCCTTCAGCCCGCGTTACTTCGCGCCCGATGCGCCGGCCGCGCCGGCCATCGACGGCCTCTACAGCTACGGCCGCGAATGGCAAGCCGCGCATGCGCCGGCCACCACCGCGCGCGGCCCCGGGGCGCCGCTGGCGCCGTGGCAGCCCGAGGGCGCCGTGCCCCTGCGCCCGCTGGCCGACTTCCTGGCCCAGCCGGTCGAGGCCTTCTTCCGCCAGCGCCTGCAGACCGGCCTGGCGCTGCACGCCGAGGACACGCTGGACGACGAGGCCTTCGGCCTGGACAGCCTGCAGCAATGGACGCTGGAGCGCGATCTGCGCGCCGCGCTGCAGCCCTGGTGCGACGCCCAGCCCAGCCCCACTGCCGCGCGGGCTGGCCTGGCCGAGGCGCTGGCCGGGCAGACCGCCGCGCTCGCGCGCGCCGGCCAGCTGCCGCTGCAGGCCTTCGGCCAGATCGCCGAGAGCGCGCTGGCCCAGCCGCTCACACGCACGCTCGGCCACTACCTGGATGCGCTGGACACCTGGCCCACGCTGGAGGACGCGCGCCACGCGCTGCGCTGGACCGATCCCGCCACCGGCGTCGCGCTCGACGACCCGTTGCCCCAGCGCCGCCTGCCGGCCGATGCCGAGCAGTTGCCCGCCTGCCTGGTGCTGGCCAACGGCCGGCTGCACAAGGGCCCCAGCCTGTCCTGGCACCACATCGTGCGGCACTGGCCCACGCACCTGGCGCTGCAGGTCGCGGCCGGCCCCACGCTCACGCTGCTGGCCAGCGAATCGGGCCTGCTGCGCCTGCCCGCGCTCGATGCCGGCACGGCCGCGGCCACGCTGTCGGCGCTGGTCCAGGCCTGGGCCGCGGGCCTTTCCGAACCGCTGCCCGTGGCCTGCAAGACCGCATTCGCGGTGCTGGCCGGCGACTGGCGCGCTGCGCAGGCGCTCTACGAAGGCGGCCAGCACGCGAACGGCGAGGGCCAGCGCCCCGCATTGGCCCGCGTGTTCGACGGTTTCTCGGCGCTGCAGGAAGCGCAGACCGCCGATGGCCGCGGCCTGCACGACTGGAGCGAGGTGCTGTACGGGCCGCTCTGGCGCGCGCTTGGCGGGGCGCAGCGTGGCCAGCCCAGCGCCGCGGAGGCCGAGGAATGAAGGCCCGCGCCGTGGCCTCTGGCAGCGTGGAGCGCGCTGCAGCGGGCGCCCGGGCGGCGGCGTGCCTGCAGCGTGGGGCGGCGGCATGAGCCGGGTCCAGGCGCTCGACCCCCTGCGCTTTCCGCTGCACGGCCAGCGCCTGATCGAGGCCAGCGCCGGCACCGGCAAGACCTACACGATCGCGCTGCTGTACCTGCGCCTGGTGCTGGGCCATGGCGAAGCCGGCACCGCTTTCGCACGCGCGCTGACGCCGCCCGAGATCCTGGTCGTGACCTTCACCGAGGCCGCCACGCAGGAGTTGCGCGAGCGCATCCGCGCGCGGCTGGACGAGGCCGCGCGTGTGTTCGCCGGCGAAGCCGAAGCGGCGCCCGGCGATGTGCTGGCCGCATTGCGCGCGGACTTCGCGCCGGACCGTTGGCCCGCCTGCGCGCACCGCCTGCGCGTGGCCGCGCAGTGGATGGACGAGGCGGCCGTGGCCACCATCCACGGCTGGGCCTGGCGCATGCTGCGCGAGCACGCCTTCGACAGCGGCAGCCTGTTCCGCCAGACCCTGCAGACCGACCTGGCCGAGCTGCAGCAGCGCGTGCTGCAGGACCATTGGCGGCGCCACTACTACCCGCTGGCGGCGCCGGCCGCGCAGATGCTGCTGCAGTGCTTCGCCCACCCCGAGGCGCTGTGGAAAGCCGTGGAGCCGCTGCTGCGCCGCGAGGACGCGCTGCTGCAGCTGCAGGGCAACGCACTGGCTGGCGACGACGACGCGCTGGCCGCGCTGCACGCCGCCGGCGCGGCGCGCCAGCGCGCCGATGCGCTGGAGCAGGCCGCGCGCGCCGCCTGGGCCGCCGCGCGCGCGGACCTCGAGCGCCTGTGGCATGCGGCACGCCCGCACCTGAGCGGCACCAGCTACCGCAACAAGGACGACGACGCCGTCTTCGCCGGCTGGCTGCAGGCCCTGGCCGACTGGAGCGCGGGCGCGCCGGCACCCAAGAACATCGCGCTGTTCGGCCTGGCCGGCGCCAGGCTCAAGAAGAACCAGGCGCCGCCCGCGCATCCCGCGCTGCAGGCCATCGACGCCTGGCTGGAGGCCGGCGAAGGCATCGACATCGACGCACTGCGCGCACGCCTGGCCGCGCAGGCTGCCCAGGCCCTGCGCGAAGGGCTGGCCGCCGAGAAGCTGCGCCGGGCCGAGCTCGGCTTCGACGACCTGCTGCAGCAACTCGACCGCGCACTGCACGGCGAAGGCGGCGCGGCGCTGGCCGCGCGCATCCGCGCGCAGTTCCCGCTGGCGCTGATCGACGAGTTCCAGGACACGGACCCGGTGCAGTACCGCATCTTCCGGCGCATCTATGCCGTGGACGGCGGCGAACGCGCTGACCGCGACAGGGGCTTGGTCATGATCGGCGACCCCAAGCAGGCCATCTACGGTTTTCGCGGTGCCGACATCCGCACCTACCTGCGGGCGCGCCGTGATGTCGGCGACGCCCTCTATGCGCTGGACACCAACCACCGCTCCACCGGCGCCGTGGTGCGCGCGGTCAACCACGTGTTCCTGCATGCCGAGGCGCAGCCGCGCGCGGCCTTCCGCTTCGCGCTGGACACCGGCAACCCCGTGCCCTTCGTGCCCGTGCAGGCCCGGGGCCGGGCCGAATGGCTGCAGATCGACGGCCAACCCGCCAACGCCCTGACGCTGTGGTCGCTGGAGCCGCCCGCGGGCGCCGACAAGCCGCGCGTGGGCAGCGCCGAGTACCGCAGCCGCATGGCCGAGGCCAGCGCCAGCGCGGTCGTGCACTGGCTGCGCGGCGCCGACGCGGGACGCACCGGCTTCGTCCACGGCGACAGCCTGCAGCCGCTGCGCCCGGCCGACATCGCGGTGCTGGTGCGCAGCGGCAGCGAGGCCGATGCGGTGCGCACCGCGCTCAACGCGCGCGGCCTGCGCAGCGTCTACCTGTCCGACCGCGCCTCGGTGTTCGCCACGCCCGAGGCGCAGGACCTGCTGCACTGGCTGCGTGCCTGCGCCGCGCCCGCCGACGAAGCCCTGCTGCGCAGCGCGCTGGCCACGCGCCTTCTCTGCGTGCCGCTGGCCGAGCTGGCCCGGCTGCGCGAGGACGAGCTGGCCTGGGAGGCCCTGGCGCTGCGCTTTCGCGCGCTGCGCGAACTGTGGCAGCGCCACGGCGTGCTGCCCATGCTGCACCAGCTGCTGCACGACTTCGACCTGCCCGCGCGCTGGCTCGCCGAGCCTGGCGGCGAACGCCGGCTGACCAACGTGCTGCACCTGGCCGAATGGCTGCAGCGCCGCGCCGTGGAGCTCGACGGCGAGCACGCGCTGCTGCGCGCGCTGGCCGAGCGCCTGGCCCACCCCGAGGGCGAGGAGGACATCCTGCGGCTGGAGAGCGATGCCGCGCTCATCAAGGTCGTCACCATCCACAAGTCCAAGGGCCTGGAGTACCCGTTGGTGGTGCTGCCCTTCATCAGCGCCTGGCGCGAGGTCCGCAGCGGCAAGCAGGAGACGCTGGGCTTCCACGACGACGCCGCCGACCAGCGCGTGCTGGAGCTGGACGGCCAGCACACGCAGGCCCGCGCCCTGGCCGAGGAAGAGCGGCTGGCCGAGGACCTGCGCCTGCTGTATGTGGCGCTCACGCGCGCACGCCACGGCCTGTGGCTGGGCCTGGCACCGCTGGCACCGGGCAATGCAGGCAAGCCGCAGCTGCACCGCAGCGCGCTGGGCCATGTGCTCGCGGGCGGCGAGCCCATCGACGACCTGGCCGGCTACCGCGCGCGCCTGGCCGCCCTGGCCGCGGGCTGCGACGACATCGCGCTGGTGCCGGCGCCGGAACCCGACGACGCCACCTGGCAGGCCGCCCCGCCACCGCCCGTGGGGCCGGCGCGCCAGCCGCAACGCGCGGGGCACGCACCCTGGTGGATCGCGAGCTATTCGGCACTGGTGCAGCAGCTGGGCGCCGCGGCCGCCGAACCCGAGGATGCGCGGCAGGACCAGGCCCTGGAAGAAGCCGAACTCGCCGACCCCGCAGACGCGCCCGAAAGCCCGCGCGCACCCGCAGCCGGCAGCTGGCACGCGTTCCCGCGCGGTGCCGAGCCCGGCAGCTTCCTGCACGGCCTGCTGGAGTGGTGCGCGCTGCAGGGCTTCGCCCACGTGGTGGCGCAGCCGCAGGCGCTGCGCGACCTCGTCGCGCGCCGCTGCGCCGTGCGCGGCTGGGAGGCCTGGATCGATCCGCTGTGCGACTGGGTGCCGCGCTGGCTGCAGCTGCCGCTCGCCCTGCCCGGCCACGCAAGCCCCGTCGCGCTGGACGGCCTGGCCCAGTACCAGACCGAACTGGAGTTCTGGTTCCCCATCCACCGCGCCGACACACGGGCCATCGATGCGCTCGTCACGGCCCACACCTTCGATGCCGCGCCGCGCCCGGCCCTGGCCAACACGCGGCTGGCCGGCATGCTCAAGGGCTTCATGGACCTGGTGTTCGAGCACGAGGGCCGCTACTGGGTGGCCGACTACAAATCCAACTGGCTCGGCGCCGACGCGCGCGCGTACGACGCCGCCGCCATGCAGCAGGCGCTGCTGGCGCACCGCTACGACGTGCAGTACCTGCTCTACGTGTTCGCGCTGCACCGGCTGCTGGGCGCGCGGCTGCCCGACTACGACTACGACCGCCACGTGGGCGGCGCGCTGTACCTGTTCCTGCGCGGGGCCGAGGCCGACACGCGGGGCGTGTTCGCGACGAAGCCGCCGCGCGCACTGATCGAGGCGCTCGACACCCTGTTCCGCCATGACGCAGCCTGACCTGTTCGACGCCCCCGCCCCGCCGCTGGACGACTGCGCCACGCTGCTGGCCGACCTCGGCGAATGGGTGGAGCACGGCTGGCTGCGCGAGCTGGACCGCAGCTTCGCGCTGTTCCTGCGCGATCTCGATCCCGCTGCCAGCGCCCCGCTGCTGCTGGCCGCCGCGCTGGCCAGCCACCAGCTGGGGCGCGGCCATGTCTGCCTGGACCTGCAGGCCGCGCTGGCCGACAGCCCGGCCAGCCTCTCGCTGCCGCCGGCCCATGCGCCGGACGCGCCGATCGCACGCACGCCCAGCCAGTGGCTGCAGGCCCTGCGGCTGGACGCCTGGTGCGCCGCGCTGCGCGCCAGCCGGCTCTGCGAGCCCGGCCCCGGCCATGCGCCGCTCGTGCTGCAGGGCCCGCTCCTGTACCTGCGCCGCTACTGGCAGCACGAGCGCGAGGTGCGTGCGCTGGTCGGTGCGCGGCTGGCGCCCGAGCCGGTGGCGCCGGCCGCGCAGGTCCGCCCCGTGCTCGATGCGCTGTTCACCGCGCCCGCCCCGGACTGGCAGAAGCTGGCCTGCGCGCTGGCCCTGCGCCAGCGCTTCGCCATCGTCACGGGCGGCCCCGGCACGGGCAAGACCACCACGGTCGTGCGCCTGCTCGCACTGCTGCAGTCCATGGCCCTGCAGGACGGCGGCGAGCCCTTGCGCATCCGCCTGGCCGCGCCCACGGGCAAGGCCGCGGCGCGGCTGGCCGAATCCATCCGCGGCGCACTCGACCGCCTGCCCTGGGACGCGCTGCCGCACGGCGAGGCGCTGCGCCCGCACGTGCCCAGCGCCGCCACCACGCTGCACCGGCTGCTGGGCAGCCAGCCCGAGAGCCGGCATTTCCGCCACCATGCGGGCAACCCGCTGGCGCTGGACGTGCTGGTGGTCGACGAGGCCTCCATGGTCGACCTGGAGATGATGGCCCGGCTGCTGCAGGCGCTGCCGCCCCGTGCCCGCCTGGTGCTGCTGGGCGACAAGGACCAGCTGGCCTCGGTCGAGGCCGGTGCCGTGCTCGGCGAGCTGTGCAGCCGCGCACAGGAGGGCCACTACGACGCCGCCACCGTGCAATGGCTGCAGGACTGCGCCGGCCAGCAGCCGCCGCCCCCGCTGCAGGACGTCCAGGGCCAGCCGCTGGACCAGGCGATCGCCATGCTGCGCGTGAGCCACAGGTTCACGGCCGACAGCGGCATCGGCCGGCTGGCGCAAGCCGTCAACACCGGCGATGCCCGCGCCGCCCAGGCCCTGTGGCGCGCCGGCCTGGACGACCTGCGCAGCTGCCGCCTGGCCCAGCCGCCCGCGCTGCTGGCGCAGGACGCCAGGCTGCGTGCCCTGGTGCTGGCCGAGCGGGCGGCACCCTTCGGCCACGCCCACTACCTGCGCCGCATGCAGGCCACGCGCCCGCCGGCCGACGCCGCGCCCGCGGCCTGGGACGCCTGGGCCGCGGACCTGCTGCAGGCCCTGGGCCGCTTCCAGCTGCTCTGCGCGCTGCGCGAAGGCCCCTGGGGCGTGACAGGGCTCAACGCCACGGTGGCCGAGCTGCTGCGCCAGGCCGGCCTGCTGCAGGGCACGCAGGGCTGGTTCGCGGGCCGGCCGGTGCTGGTCACGCGCAACGACTACGGCCTGTCGTTGATGAACGGCGACGTGGGCCTCACGCTGGACCTGCCCGCGCCCGAACCCGGCGCGCCGCCCGTGCGCCGCGTGGCCTTCCCGGCCGGCGACGGCAGCGGGGCCGTGCGCTGGGTGCTGCCGGCCCGGCTGCAGGCCGTGGAGACGGTGTTCGCGATGACGGTGCACAAGTCGCAGGGCTCGGAGTTCGAGCACGCCGCGCTGGTGCTGCCCGACCAGGGCAACCCGGTGCTCACGCGCGAGCTGGTCTACACCGGCATCACGCGGGCCAAGCGCTGGTTCACGCTGGTCGGCAGCGCGCGCGCGCACGGCCCGGTACTGGCCGAGGCCATCGGCCGGCGCGTCCTGCGCGCCAGCGGGTTGATGGAAGAAAGCTGATCAGGCGCGCTTGCTGCGCGGGCAGGCGAGGAAAGGACACAATCCGGACCGATGCACTCGCCATTCGCCCCCAGTCAGGAACACCATGTCGCATAGCGCCTTCATCCGCCGCGTCGTGCTGCGCAACTACAAGAGCATCGGCCAGTGCGATGTTCGCTTGCAGCCCTTGACCTACCTGGTCGGGCAGAACGGCGCCGGCAAGAGCAACTTTCTCGATGCGTTGCACTTTGTGCGCGACGCGCTGTCCGGCTCGCTGGACAACGCCATCAACGAACGCGGCGGACTTCACGAAGTACGCCGACGCTCCAGTGGCCATCCCACCCACTTTGGAATCCGTCTGGAATTTCAACTCAAGGACGGACGGGTCGGTTGGTACGCCTTCGACATCGGTGCGCTGGCCAGTGGCGGCTATGAGGTCCAACACGAGCACTGCACGATCGATGGCAAGGGCAAAGGCCCGTACTTCCGCATCGAGAAGGGACGTGTCGCAGAAAGCAGTGAGACCTTTCCCGCGATCACAGCAGACCGGCTGGCCCTGGTCGCAGCCTCGGGCTTTGCTGCATTTCGTCCGGTATTCGATGCGCTGACTGCGATGGGTTTCTACAACCTGAATCCGAAGCTGATGCGCGAGTTGCAAAAGCCGCAGGATGGCCGCCTGCTCAAGCCCGTCGGAGAGAACATTGCCAGCGTGATCGGCCATCTCGAGCGCGTTGCACCAGAGCGCGTTCGGGCCATCCAGGAGTACCTGCGAACCGTCGCCCCGATGGTGCACGGGATGGAGCGTAAAGCCATTGGCCCCATGGAGACCCTGGAGTTTCGCCAAGAGGTGGCCGGCGCCAAGAATCCTTGGAAGTTCTTGGCGCAAAACATGTCGGATGGCACCTTGCGCGCCCTGGGTGTGCTGACGGCGCTGTTGCAAAGCAACATCGACTACGCACCCACGCTGATTGGTATCGAGGAGCCCGAAACCGCTTTGCATCCTGCCGCCAGCGCGGCGCTGCGCGAAGTCTTGGTGCAAGCCAGCCAGCACACGCAAGTACTGACCACCAGCCACAGCCCCGACCTGCTGGATGACCCCGACATCGATCCCGACGCCATTCTGGCGGTCGTCTCAGAAGGCGGCGACACCAAGATCGCGCCGCTGGACGACGCATCCCGCGCCATGCTGCGTCAGCACCTGTTTTCTGCCGGTGAGCTGCTGCGCATGAACCAGCTGGCACCCGACCGGGCCGTACTGGAACGGCAAAGCGAAAGTCAGGCAGACCTGTTCGGCGAACCACGTTCATGATCAAGGTCGCATCAATCGTGGAGGGCGATGGAGAAGTCGCTGCGTTGCCGATCCTGTTGAGACGCCTCGCCTCCGAGTGCGTCCCTGCCGCTTCCGTGTCGGCACTCCCGCCGATCCGGGTCCGGCGGGACCGGTTTCTGAACAAAGAGGATGAATTCCGCCGGCAATTGCTGCTGGCCGCTGCCAAGTGTGAAGACCAGGGCTGGATTCTGGTCGTTCTGGATGCCGACGACGACTGCCCAAAGGATCTCGGCGCGGATATCTACCAACGGGCTCAGCAGGTCATACCGCATCGGCGACTTTCCGTGGTTCTGGCCAATCGCGAGTTTGAGGCCTGGTTTATCGCAGCAGCCCACTCGCTACAAGGAATGCGGGGCTTCAATATCGCTGCCGACGCACATATAGAGGCAGAGCGCCCACGGGACGCCAAAGGCTGGATGAGAGAGCACATGCGAAGCGGCACATACCGTGAGCTCGTGGACCAGCCGGCTTTCGCGTCCACGTTTGATCTGCAACAGGCGCACGACAACAGCCGTTCATTCCGAAAGCTATGCAAGGAATGGCAGGTGCATGTTTCGCAGAGAGTACAGTGACGCTGTTTGCAAGCAGTCCCGGCAGACCATCGCGACGGCCGCACGCTATTGATGCCGTTCACGAGAACCAGTGATCGCGCCCAGAGGCCGGGCCTGTAGCGGACATCCAAAGTTGCGTATTGCGCGCCAGCGGCCTGATGGCGGAGTGACAATCGCAGGCATGCAAGAACTCCTTCCCAAGCAGGCCTGGGACCTGCTGCTGGAACGCACGCAGGACGCCGCCGAAGGCGCCGGCGATCCGCCGCTGTTCGTCGACGTGCGCATGGAGATCGAGTTCATCGCCGTCGGCCATCCGCCCGGCGCACAGAACATCCCCTGGTACGAATACCCCGCCATGACACCCGACCCGGCGGCGTTCGTCGCGGCCGTCGAACGCGCGGCCGGCAGCCGGCACCGCACGGTGGTGCTGATCTGCCGCAGCGGCAAGCGCGCCCGCGACGCCGGCCAGGCGCTGCACGACGCGGGCTTCGCCGACGTGGTGGCCATCGTCCATGGCTTCGAGGGCGACCTCGACGAGAACCTCCAGCGCTCGCACGTCAACGGCTGGCGCTTCGACGGGCTGCCCTGGGAGCAGATGTAGACAGGTGTGGTGCGATGAGTGAAGTGACCAGTTCCATCCTGCGCGAGACCTTCGGCTACGCGCAGTTCCGCGGTGCCCAGCAGTCCATCGTCGACCA
The DNA here is from genome assembly GCF_001422445.1 of Pseudorhodoferax sp. Leaf274. Classification (GTDB taxonomy): domain Bacteria; phylum Pseudomonadota; class Gammaproteobacteria; order Burkholderiales; family Burkholderiaceae_C; genus Pseudorhodoferax. The sequence goes on along the minus strand of NZ_LMNA01000001.1, from coordinate 675,336 downwards.
TGTGGTCGGCGGCGGCGACGCGCTGGTGCTGATGCCCACCGGCGGCGGCAAATCCCTGTGCTACCAGATCCCTGCGATCGCGCGGCAGAACGCCGGCCAGGGCGTGACGGTGGTGGTCTCGCCGCTGATCGCGCTGATGCACGACCAGGTCGGCGCGCTGCTGGAAGCCGGCGTCTCCGCGGCCTACCTCAATTCCACGCTGGACTGGGCCGCGACCCAGGACCTGGAGCGCCGGCTGGCACGCGCCGAGGTGACGCTGCTGTATGCGGCGCCGGAACGCCTGACCACGCCGCGCTTCCTCGAACTCATGGACGGCCTGGCCGCGCGCGGCAAGCTGGCGCTGTTCGCCATCGACGAGGCGCACTGCGTGAGCCAGTGGGGCCACGACTTCCGGCCCGAGTACCGCCAGCTGACGCTGTTGCACGAGCGCTACCCGGGTGTGCCGCGCATCGCGCTGACGGCCACGGCCGACGCACTGACGCGGGCCGACATCGTCGAGCGGCTGCAGCTGGAGGACGCGCGCCAGTTCGTCAGCAGCTTCGACCGGCCCAACATCCGCTACGCCATCGCCGAGAAGAAGGACCCCATGGCGCAGCTGCTGCGCTTCATCGAGGGCGAGCATGCGGGCGAGGCGGGGGTGGTCTATTGCCAGTCGCGCAAGCGCGTCGAGGAGGTCGCGGCCTCGCTGCAGGGCGCGGGCGTCAACGCCCTGCCCTACCACGCCGGACTGGACGCGGCCATGCGCCAGAACCACCAGGACCGCTTCCTGCGCGAGGACGGCATCGTGGTGGTGGCCACCATCGCCTTCGGCATGGGCATCGACAAGCCCGACGTGCGCTTCGTCGCGCACCTGGACATGCCCAAGAACATCGAGGGCTACTACCAGGAAACCGGCCGCGCCGGCCGCGACGGCGAGGCGGCCGATGCCTGGATGGCCTACGGCCTGCAGGATGTGGTGAACCAGCGCCGCATGATCGACGAGAGCCCCGCCGGCGAGGAGTTCAAGCAGGTCATGCGCGGCAAGCTCGACGCGCTGCTGGCGCTGGCCGAAGCCACCGACTGCCGGCGCGTGCGGCTGCTGCGCTACTTCGGCGAGGCCAGCGGCGCCTGCGGCAACTGCGACAACTGTTTGACGCCGCCCGAGGTGTGGGACGGCACGGACGCCGCGCGCAAGCTGCTGTCCACGGTCTACCGCGTGCAGCAGCAAAGCGGCATCGGCTTCGGCGCGGGCCACATCATGGACATCCTGCGCGGCAAGGTGACCGAGAAGGTCAAGCAGTTCAACCACGAGCAGATCAGCACCTTCGGCCTTGGCGCGGAGCTGTCGGAACCGCAGCTGCGCAGCGTGCTGCGCCAGCTGGTGGCGACCGGTGCCATCGCCGTCAACGCCGAGAAGTTCAACACGCTGCAGCTGACCGACGGCTCGCGCGCCGTGCTCAAGGGCGAGGTGCCGGTGCGGCTGCGCGAATCGACGTCGGCGCCGGCCGGCCGCAGGCCGCGCACCTCGAAGGCCCGCAGCGACCGCGTGGCCCCGGCCGCCGCACCGCTGGACGCACCGGGCCAGGCGCTGTTCGCGGCGCTCAAGGGCTGGCGTGCCGAGGTGGCCAAGAGCCACAACCTGCCGGCCTACGTGATCTTCCACGACGCCACGCTGGCCGCCATCGCGCAGCGCGCGCCCGCCACGCTGGACGACCTGCAGGGCATCAGCGGCATGGGTGCGACCAAGCTGGAGAAGTACGGCGAGGACGTGCTGCGCGTCTGCCAGCAGGGCTGAAGCCGCACCCAGCCATGCCGCAGTTCGACCACTTCATCGCGGCCCAGGAACCGGTCTGGCCGCAGGTCTGCGCCGAGTTGCAGGCCGGGCGCAAGACCAGCCACTGGATGTGGTTCGTGTTTCCGCAGCACGTGGCGCTGGGCAGAAGCGGCATGGCGCGGCGCTTCGGCCTGGCCTCGCTGGCAGAGGCGGTGGGCTATGCCGCGCATCCCGTGCTGGGGCCGCGGCTGCTGCAAGCGACCCGGCTCGTGCTCGCGGTGCAGGGCCGCAGCGCCAATGCCATCTTCGGCGCGCCCGACGACCTCAAGCTGCGTTCGTGCATGACGCTGTTCCAGGCGGCAGTGCCGCAGCAGCCGGAATTCGGCGAGGTGCTGGCGCGCTACTACGGCGGCGAGCCCGACGCGCAGACCCAGGCGCTGCTCCGCACCTAGATTCGGCAGCTGGACGACGCGGGCGGCTACTGCACGAAGCCGATGCCGCGCGCCTCGCGCACCTCGGGCTTGATGCGGTGCTCGGCTTCGAGCTGTTCGAGGAACTCGGCCGGCGCCATCTCCGCGGCCAGGATGTCGACCTGGCGGCGCACGGCCGCGAAGTCGCCGGGGCACAGGTGCTCGAGCCGCTGCAGGCGGGAACGCAGGCCGTCGTCGAGCTGTCCGGCATCGCCGCCCAGCGCCTCGACCACGAACATGCGCTCGCGCTGCGCCGGCAGCAGGGGCTTGAAGCGGATCTTGAAGGTGAAGCGGCGCAGCGCCGCCTGGTCGATGCGGTCCATGAGGTTGGTGGTGCAGATGAACACGCCGCGGTGGCGTTCCATGCCCTGCAGCATCTCGTTGACCTCGGTGACCTCATAGGTGCGCTGGGCGCCGCGGCGGTCCTGCAGGAAGCTGTCGGCCTCGTCGAGCAGCAGCACGGCCTTTTCGGCCTCGGCCTCGCGGAACATGGCCGCCATCTGCTGCTCGGTCTCACCGACGAACTTGCTCATGAGGTCGCTGGCGCGCTTGACGATGAGCGGCTTGTCGAGCGCGCGCGCGATGTGCTCGGCCAGCGCGGTCTTGCCGGTGCCGGGTGCGCCGTAGAAGCACAGGCTGCCATGGCCGCGCGCCTGCAAGGCCTGCACGATGCGGCCGAGTTCGAAGCGGCTCTCGACGTTGAGCATCTCCAGGTCGTAGGTGGTGGCCGCGGGGATGTTGGCGCGCTCCTCGCTGTGCCGGCCCAGCGCCTTGTCGGCGTTGCGCAGCTGGCGCTCGATGAGCTGCTCCATGCCGGCTTCGTCGGAACGCGCCAGGCCGGCGAAGCGCACCGCCGTGCGGATCTGCGCGGGCGTGAGGCCCTTGCGCTCGGTCAGCTTGGCGACGAAGGCGTCGGACACGGCCACGCCCTCCAGCGTCTTGCGCACCAGGCCTTCGCGCGCCCCCGGGGGCGGCGACTTGAGTTCCAGGTGGTAGGCGAAGCGGCGGCGGAATGCCGGGTCGATCTGCTCGATCCGGTTGGTGACCCACAGCGTGGGCACGGTGTTGCTCTCCAGGATCTGGTTGACCCAGGCCTTGCCGCTGACCGAGCCGCTGGGCGGCGCCGCCACCTGCTCGGCGCGGGCCATGAGCTGCGCGGCCTCGGTGCTGATGGGCGGGAACACGTCTTCGACCTCGTCGAACAGCAAGGCGGCCTGCACGCTGCCCTTGAGGAAGACCTGCGCGATCTGCAGCGAGCGGTAGCGGTCGCGGCCCGACAGCGAATTGCCATCGCGGTCGGCATACTCCACTTCGAACAGATCGAGTCCGGCGGCCTGCGCGACCACACGCGCCAGTTCGGTCTTGCCGGTGCCGGGCGGGCCGTACAGCAGGATGTTGACGCCAGGCTCCTTGCGCGCCACCGCGTTGCGCAGCAGCGCCACCAGCACCTCGGCATCGTCCGACACGAAGCCGAAATCGCCCATGGCCAGCGCGCTCTTGGTGGCCGGCCGCGTGAACACGGCCATGAGCTCGCTCTGGTCGCGGTACTCGCGCATGAGCACGGGCGGCAGCTTCTCGCTGACCTTCATGAGGTCGGCCAGGTCGGTGATGTTGTGCTCGGAGATCAGGTTCTCCACGAGGCCGATGCGCTCCAGCCGCGAGCCCGCGCGCAGCGCCTCGCCGACCTCGGTGGCGCTCACGCCGGCGACCTCGGCGATGGCGGCGTAGGCCTCGGGCGCGTTGTTGACCTTGACCTCCACGAGGATGGTGCGCAGGTCGCGCTGGTAGCGGGCCAGCGTGCCGTACAGCAGCAGCGCGCGCTCGGCGCGGTTGAGCTGCAGCAGGCCCGACAACGCATCGATGTTCTTCTCGACCAGCGTGGACTGCTTCTTGAGCGCGCGCGTCAGCCAGTCGCAGGTGACCTTGAGCGCGGCGAGCAGGTCCTTGGGCTGGTCCTTGGCGTATTCGTCGAGGTAGAAGAACAGCGTGCCTTCCTCGTAGGGGCCGCGCCAAAGGCCGTGCCGCTCCATGAACTCGGCGGTGGACAGCGTGGTGTGGCCGCGCCAGAACTCGTTGTCCTTGCAGCGCCGCGCCAGGAATTCGCGCAGGCGCAGCAGCACGGGCTGCGGCCACACGAGATGGCGCCCTGCCATGGCCAGCAGGCTGTTCAGGTCGCGTCGCACGTTGAACTTGGGGCCTTGGCGTGCGACCAGCGTCAGCACGAAGTGCGAACACATCAAGTCCAGGACCGGCGCAGCCTCCAGCCCCGGCGAGGCGATCACCTGGGCGGCTGCGGGGTCACGGACCAAGCGCTTCACCATGGACGGGTCTCCACTCGAGCAAGGGGGATGGGCCACGATAACGCAGGCTCCTGGCCTTTGGAAGACAGTGCCGCAAAAACGCGCGCCGGGCCTGGCTTTGCGGCTGACAATGCGGCCATGCCGACACTCGACGACATCCGCCAGGCCGCCATCCGGCTGCAAGGCCAGGTGCTGGAAACGCCCTGCGTGGAATCGCGCACCCTGTCGGACATCACCGGCGCGCAGGTGTTCCTGAAGTTCGAGAACCTGCAGTTCACGGCGTCGTTCAAGGAGCGCGGCGCCTGCAACAAGCTCGTGCGGCTGGTGGAGTCCGGCGGCGCGCGGAACGGCGTGATCGCCATGAGCGCGGGCAACCATGCCCAGGGCGTGGCCTACCACGCGCAGCGGCTGGGGCTGCGCGCGGTGATCGTGATGCCGCGCTTCACCCCGGCCGTGAAGGTGGAGCGCACGCGCGGCTTCGGCGCCGAGATCGTGCTGCACGGCGATTCGCTGGACGCGGCGCGCGCGCATGCGCAGGAACTGGCCCAGGCCCAGGGCCTGGCATTCGTGCACCCCTACGACGACGAGGACATCGTCACCGGGCAAGGCACGGTGGGCCTGGAGATGCTGGCCCAGGTGCCCACGCTCGACACGCTGGTGGTGTCGGTCGGCGGCGGTGGCCTGATCGCCGGCATCGCGACGGCGGCACGCGCGCTCAAGCCCGGCATCGAGATCGTCGGCGTGCAGACGGCGCGCTTTCCGGCCATGGTCAATGCCGTGCAGGGCACCGCGCATGCCCAGGGCAGCAGCACCATCGCCGAGGGCATCGCCGTGGGCTCGCCGGGGCAGATCACGCAGGCCATCGTGCGCGAGAGCGTGGACGCACTGATGCTGGTGCAGGAAGGCGACATCGAGCAGGCCATCCTGATGCTGCTGGAGATCGAGAAGACCGTGGTCGAAGGCGCGGGTGCGGCGGGCCTGGCGGCGCTGCTGCGCGAGCCGGCGCGCTTCCGCGGCAAGAAGGTGGGCCTGGTGCTGTCGGGCGGCAACATCAACCCCATGCTGCTGGCGGCCATCATCGAGCGCGGCATGGTGCGCTCGGGCCGGCTGGGCCGGTTGCGCGTGAGTGCCGCCGACCACCCGGGTTCGCTGGCGCACATCGCCACCGTGGTCGCCGACACCGGCGCCAACATCGACCAGGTGGAGCACCAGCGTGCGTTCACGGCGCTGTCGGCGCAAAACGTGGACATCGAACTGGTGGTGCAGACACGCGGGCGCAGCCACCTGGACGAACTGGTGCAGGCACTCGGCCAGGCCGGCTTCGAGACCAAGGAGCTGCGCTGAGCCCCGTCGCTACAATGCCGCGTTTTCGAGCGAAGGAATAGAGACATGTCCGACTCCCACGCCAGCCCCAACCCGCACGAAGTCGCCGCGCACGACGTGGACCCGGTCGAGGCCGTGCTGCCCATGATTCCCATCGTGCTGCCCATCGTCGGCGGCGTGATGATGTTCCTGCTGGCCTTCATCGCCGTCTCGATGGCCTGAGCCCCGCGGCTCTCCAGGCCGTGCAACGCGGCCTGTGGTTTCTTCTTGCGTCGGCCACCTGACCGACGCCCTCCCCCTTTCTCTTTCTCGCCTTGGCGCCGTGTACACGATACGCCATGAAACCGTTGCGTGCATGCCACGACAACTTTGTCATCGCCGTCATCAGTGAGACATAACCCTATGCTTGTTTTGCATGGGTTTTGTCTCCAATGCGGCTCCGCGCGCAGGCCCCATCCCTAGAATTGGCCTCCCGACCGGCGCCGGACCCCTGCGCCGGGCTGCACCTGTCGTCTTCCACCAGGCCCGAGGCCCGCTTGCATTGCAAGCGGCTTTGTGAAAGACGATTTTTCAACTTAGGAGCTAGCCCATGAACGCACCCACGATGCAGGGACTGAACATCAATCCCCCGGCGCACGTGAAGAACGCCAAGCTGATCGCCTGGATCTCCGACATCGCCGCGCTGACCCAGCCGGCCGACATCTACTGGTGCGACGGCAGCGACGAGGAATACCAGCGCCTGTGCCAGCAACTGGTCGATGCAGGCACCTTCCAGAAGCTGAACCCGGCCAAGCGCCCGAACTCGTTCCTGGCGCTGTCCGATCCGTCGGACGTGGCCCGCGTGGAAGACCGCACCTTCATCTGCTCGGCCAAGAAGGAAGACGCGGGCCCGACCAACAACTGGACGGCCCCGGCCGAGATGCGCCAGTTGCTGCAGACCGGCGACAACGCACTGTTCAAGGGCAGCATGAAGGGCCGCACCATGTACGTGGTGCCGTTCAGCATGGGCCCGCTGGGCTCGCCGATCGCGCACATCGGCATCGAGCTGTCCGACAGCCCCTACGTGGCCGTGAACATGAAGACCATGACGCGCATGGGCAAGGCCGTGTACGACGTGCTGGGTGTGGACGGCGACTTCGTGCCCTGCGTGCACACCGTGGGCGCGCCGCTCGAAGCCGGCCAGGCCGACGTGAAGTGGCCCTGCAACAAGACCAAGTACATCGTCCACTACCCCGAGACGCGTGAGATCTGGTCGTACGGCTCGGGCTACGGCGGCAACGCGTTGCTGGGCAAGAAGTGCTTTGCGCTGCGCATCGCCTCCACCATGGGCCGCGACCAGGGCTGGCTGGCCGAACACATGCTGATCCTGGGCGTGACCAAGCCCGACGGCAAGAAGTACCACGTTGCCGCGGCCTTCCCGAGCGCCTGCGGCAAGACCAACTTCTCGATGCTGGTGCCGCCCACCGGCTTCGAAGGCTGGAAGGTGACCACCATCGGCGACGACATCGCCTGGATCAAGCCGCAGGCCGATGGCTCGCTGCGCGCGATCAACCCGGAAGCCGGCTACTTCGGCGTGGCCCCGGGCACGAACTACAGGACCAACCCCAACTGCATGCGCAGCCTGGACAAGAACGTGATCTTCACGAACGTGGCGCTCACCGACGATGGTGACGTCTGGTGGGAAGGCATGGAAGACGACGTGGCCGGCAAGGCGCTGCCTGCCCACCTGATCGACTGGCAGGGCAAGGACTGGACGCCGCAGATCGCCAAGGAAACCGGCGCCAAGGCCGCCCACCCCAACGCGCGTTTCACGGTGGCCGCCATCAACAACCCGGCGCTGGACGAGGCCTGGGACGACCCCAAGGGCGTGAAGATCGACGCCTTCATCTTCGGCGGCCGCCGCTCGACCACGGTGCCGCTGGTGACCGAGGCGCGCAACTGGAAGGAAGGCGTCTACATGGCCGCCACCATGGGCTCGGAAACCACCGCCGCGGCCGCCGGCCAGCAGGGCGTGGTGCGCCGCGACCCGTTCGCGATGCTGCCGTTCATGGGCTACAACATGAGCGACTACTTCCAGCACTGGCTGAACCTGGGCGCCAAGCTGGAGCAGTCCGGCGCCACGCTGCCGCGCATCTACACCACCAACTGGTTCCGCAAGGGCGCTGACGGCAAGTTCGTCTGGCCCGGCTACGGTGAGAACATGCGCGTGCTGAAGTGGATGATCGACCGCCTGGAAGGCCAGGCCAACGGTGGCCAGGAACACGTGTTCGGCGTGAGCCCGGCCTACGAGCAGCTGAACTGGACCGGCCTGGACTTCAGCGCCGAGCAGTTCAAGACCGTGACCAGCATCGACCAGGCCGCCTGGCAGGCCGAACTCAAGCTGCACGACGACCTGTTCACGCAACTGGCCTACCACCTGCCCAAGGAAATGGGCGAGATCAAGCAGCAGATCGAGAAGCGCCTGGCGGCCTGAGCCCGCGCCGCGCCCCGAAGAGGAAGCCACCGCGAGGTGGCTTTTTCAATGGGCGCTATGCCGCCGCCCGTCGGCGCCGCAGCAACAGGCCGGCCGCCGTCAGCGCGGCGAACAGGGCGCCGCAGGCAAACGTGCCCTGAAAGCCCACCAGGTCCCACAGCGCGCCTGCGATCACGCTGGCCAGCAGCAGGGCCACGCCCGTCAGCAGGTTGAACATGCCGAAGGCCGTGCCGCGCAGGTCGTCCGGCGCGCTGTCGGCGATCAGCGCGTTGAACAGGCCCTGCGTGAATCCCATGTGCAGGCCCCATAGCGCCACGCCCAGCCCGAGCCCCCAGAGTCCCGGAACGAAGGCCAGCACGAGGTCGGCGGCGATGAGCAACGCCAGCCCGGCGAGCAACACGTCCTGGCGCGGCCGGCGGTCGGACAGCACGCCCGCCGGGTAGGCCGAGAGCGAATACGCCACGCCCATGACCACCAGCACGGCCGGCGCCCACATCGGTGCCAGGCCGACCGCCTGGGCACGCAGGATCAGGAAGGCTTCGCTGAAGCGGGCCAGCGTGAAGACCAGGCCGATGCCGACCACCCACCAATACGGCGCGCCCAGCCGCACGAGTTCGCTCTTGCGCAGCGGCAGCTTGCGCGGCCGCGTGGCGGCCGGCAGCCTGGGTTCGCGCACGAAGGCCACCAGCACGGCCACGGCGATGAAGGCGGGGATGACGGCCAGCCAGAACACCAGCCGGTAGTTGTTGGCCGTCCACCACATCAGGCCCATGGCCAGCAGCGGGCCGGTGAAGGCGCCGATGGTGTCCAGCGTCTGGCGCAGGCCGTAGGCCGTGCCGCGCAATGCAGGGGGCGTCACATCGGCCACCAGCGCATCGCGCGGCGCGCCGCGGATGCCCTTGCCGATGCGGTCGACGAAGCGCGCGCCTACCAGCCAGTCCAGCGTGCCGGCCAGAGGGAACACCGGCTTGGTCAGCGCGCCCAGCCCATAGCCCACAACCGCCAGCAGCTTGCGCTTGCCGAAGCGGTCGCTGATGGCGCCAGAGAACACCTTGACGATGGACGCCGTCGCCTCGGCGATGCCCTCGATCAACCCGACCGCCAGCACCGAGGTGCCCAGCACCGCGACCATGTAGATGGGCAGCAGCGCGTGGACCATCTCGGACGAGATGTCCATGAACATGGACACGAAGCCCAGCGCCCAGACGCTGCGGGGCACGGCGCGCGCGCCGCGGGGTGGGGCCGGGCCATCGGCTGGTGTCGTCGGCGTTGTGGATTCCATGCGGTCAAGAGCGCGGGTTGGTGGCGGAACCGCATTGTCGACGGCACCCCGCGAGCACCCCCGGCAGACACCGCCATGAAAAAAGCCACCGCGAAGGGTGGCTTTGAAGGGTTCCCGGCGCGGCCGGGGCAGAGCACTGGGCTCAGAAGTAGTAGCTGCGGCGTGCGCCCATGGCGTGGGCGGCGTCACGCAGTGCGTGGCTGGCGCTGTCGCCGCGCAGCAGGGTCTGCGTCTGGGCCGGCACCGATTCGGCGCGGGTCGCGGCAGCTTGCAGGTCGGCCAGCATGCGCGGGTCGTGCTGCACGGCAGCCAGGTAGGCCACGTCGGCGCGGGCCTTCTGCACGTCGCGGTACCAGCCTTGCACCACTTCACGCAGGCTGATGCGGGCCGAGTCTTCGGCAGCTTCCAGGGCAGCCGCGATGCGCGGGGCAGCCAGTTCGCTGCGCGACATGGCGGCCTTCAAGTCGGCCATCACGCGGGCGTCGGTCTGGGCGGTGGCCCACAGGCGTTCGTCGGCGCGGTCACGGGCAACGCGTTGCGACCAGCCGTCCAGGCGCTGCACCAGCGCCGTGGCCACGCGGCGGGCCGGGGTGGCGAACACCGCCAGGGCAGCGAAGGCCACGAGCCACAGCACGACCCAGGCGGCCATCAGGCGGCCATCGGCCCAGCCGTCGACCACGCGGTCGGCGAGGACCAGCAGCGCGGAGACCACCGCGGCCAGCAGCAGCGCGGCGATGCCACGGGTGCCGTCGAAACCCTGGCGCAGGCGGCCGGCGGCGTCGATCGCCGCCTCGACGCGGGCAACGCCGGGGTGTTGTTGGGGATAGTCGACGTGAACAAAGCTGGTCATGGTGTTTTCCTTTTCTTCGCCACCTGGCTTGGCAGCGGCATGGAACGAATATTAGGGTTTGCCCTATATCTATTCAAATTTATATTGATGATGCTGGACATTCACCTTGGTGATGAATAAAGTGGTTTGCCCACTTCTTCACGCCAAGGCCGCCCATGGCAGCACCGAACTTCCGCACACTGGACCTCAACCTGTTGCGTGTTTTCGACGAGGTGCTCGCCGAGCGCAGCCTCACGCGTGCGGCGCGCAACCTGTCCCTGACGCAGCCCGCCGTGAGCAACGCCATCCAGCGCCTGCGCGATGCGCTGGGCGACGAACTGGTGCAGCGCAGCGGGCAAGGCATCGAGCCCACGCCGCGTGCCACGGCGTTGTGGCCGGCCGTGCGCGAGGCCCTGCGGCAACTGCAGGCTTCGTTGGCACCCAGCAATTTCGATCCGTTGTCGGCTGACAACACTTTTGTGTTGGCCATGGCCGACGCAACCGCCGCCATGCTGGTGCCGGGGTTGGTCGACATCCTGGAAGAAGAGGCGCCCGGCATCTCGCTGCGCGTGGTGCCGCTGACCACGCGCGACCCGCGCCGGCTGCTGGACGACGAGACCGCCGACCTGGCGGTGGGCTTCTTCCCGGCCGTGCTGGCCGACCTGACCGCGCGGGCGCAGGTCGGCAAGGCCGTGCCCTTCGAGCACGAGCGGCTGTACGACAGCGAATACGTGTGCGTGATGCGGCGCGACCATCCGCTGGCCGGGGGCCCGCTGACGTTGAACCAGTTCTGCGACGCGCGCCACCTGTTGGTCAGCTTCTCCGGCCGGCCCTATGGCTTCATCGACGAATCGCTGGCGCTGCTCAAGCGCGAGCGCCGCGTGGTGCTGACGGTCAACCAGTTCTTCACGGCCGGCCGCGTGGTGGCCAATTCCAACCTGCTGACGGTGCTGCCGCGCCATTTCGTCGAGGCCACGGGCATCGCCGAGCAGTTGGTGCACCAGGAGCTGCCGTTCGACGTGGCGGCCGTGCACGTGGCCGCGCTGTGGCATCGCCGGATGGATCTGCAGAGCCACCACCAGTGGCTGCGCCAGGCCGTCGTGCGCGCAGCCGAACAGGCGTTCGCGCAGTGAGGGTGGTGCGTCAGCGCACCACGCTGAGCCAGGCCTGCGCGGCGCTGCGCAGGCGGCGCGCCTCGTGCGGGTCGTGGCCGGCGTGGTTGTCCGCACTCTCCAGCAGCGCGAAGGCGACTTCGCTGGTGGCGCCATCGCGGGCGCCCTTGTGGGCAGAAGCTGCGGCGGAAGCGGTCCACCCTTGGTGAACGCGGGCAAACCAGGAAACGATCAACATACAAACACCGCTTGTGGCGGTCCAAAGTTCAGAGTGATTGAAGAATAAGGGTTATCCCTAGGGTTGCAAGTGCAGACCCATGCAGTTGACGCATAACCCCTGCATGTCAGCCCGCAGGCCACGATTCCATGAAATTTCAGCTCCTTTCCGACCTGCACCTGGAAGTGCACACCGACTTCGTGCCCGAACCCGTGCCCGGTGCGGACGCGCTGATCCTGGCCGGCGATGTCGGCTCCTACCAGACCGGTTCGCGCATGGCCGATGCCGACTTCGGCTTGCGCCTGTTCGCCGACTGGCCGGTGCCGGTCTACTACGTGCCCGGCAACCACGAGTACGACATGCTGGACGTGGATGCCGCGGCCGTGCGCCTGCGCGAGACCTGCGAACGCCTGGGCCTGCGCTGGCTGGACCGCGCCATCGTCGAACTGCCCGGCGCGGCCGCCGATGGCGGCGCGCTGCGCCTGGTCGGCACCACGCTGTGGACCGACTACGACGCCATCGGCCCGGCCGCGCGTGGCGGTGCCTTTTCCCTGGCCGACCAGCTGAAGGCCCGGCACAAGGCCTTCCGCGCGGCCGACCACTACCTGCGCCGCACCGGCACCACGCGCCACGGCGCCCCCTGGCTGGCGGCCGAGATGCGCGAGGAAGGCCTGGCCTGCCAGCAATGGCTGCGTTCGGCGCTGGCCACACCTTTCGACGGCACGACGGTGGTCGTCACGCATTTCGCGCCCAGCCTGCACAGCGCCGACCCGCGCTACGGCCTCACGCCGGGCACGGCCGGCTTCTGCAATGCGCTGGACGATCTGCTTGCCTGCGCCAAGCTCTGGATGCACGGCCACCTGCATGCGCCCAGCGACTACGTGCACCGCGGCTGCCGCGTGGTGGCCAACCCGCTGGGCTATGCCAAGAACGGCGAACAACAGGGTTTCCGATCCCGATTGCTGATCGAGATCTGAGCACGGCCTGCATTCCGTTGCCACTTCTTACGTTTGGAAATCACCCGGGGGCGCCAGGGTTGTCGAGCGCGCGTTATCTTGTGGCCCACACCTTCCCGTCGTCGCCCACAGGAGCCACCGTATGAAACGCGTCTGGTCACCTACCCTGGCATGGTTTCTTGCCGTCGTGGCAGCGGTACTGCTCGCCGTGGCCGCGCCCACGGAATCGAGCGTGATGGGGCGATTGCCGCAGCTGCATGCGCGGCAGCTGGACCAGCAGCCGCTGGCCTTGCCCGAAGGCCTGTCCGGCGACCGCACGCTGGCACTGATCAGTTTCCACCGCGACCAGCGCCCCGCCGTCGACAGCTGGATCCAGGGCCTGCAGCTGGGCCACGACGCCTCGGTGCGCTGGCTGCGCATGCTGGTCGTCAACGATCCGGGCGACGACGCCGGACGCAGCGAGATCGAGACCCGGCTGCGCGAGCGCTATGCCCAGGAGAAGGCCGCCGTGGTACCGGTGTTCACGGACCGTGCCGCATTCGCGCGCTCGACCGGCCTGTCGGGCGTGGAGCAGCCGCACGTGGTGGTGCTGAACCGCCGCGGCGAGGTGCTGGCCCGCGTCCAGGGCCCGTTCAATCCCGACAAGGCCCGCACGCTGCGCGCCACGCTGGACGAATAGCTCATTGCAGCGCAGCGCGCGCGGCCTGCGTCAGCGCCGCGCTGAGTCCGTCGAGCACCTCGGACTCCAGGTTCCAGCAGTGCCAGTACAGCGCCACGCGCTCGGCGTGTCCGGGCGCGATGTCCACCAGCTGCCCGGCGGCCAGCAGCCCGCGCACCAGCAGCTCGGGCACCACGCTTGCGCCCCAGCCGGCCAGAACCGCCCGCACCTGGCCTTCGGAACTCGGCACGAACAGCTGGTTCAGCGCCAGCCGCGGCAGCCCCAGCCGGCTGGAGACGAACTCGCGCTGCATGTCGTCCTTGCGGTTGAAGGCCACGAACGGCACCTGGTGGAAGTTGTGCGGCGTCAGCGCCCCGCCCAGGCGCTGCTGCGCGAAACCCGGCGCCGCCACGGCCACATAGCGCATCGCGCCCAGCGGCACCATGCGGCAGCCGCGCAGGGCCTGGTCGAGCGTCGTCACGCAGCCCAGCACCTGGCCCTCGCGCAGCCACTCCTGCGTGAAGTCCTGGTCGTCCGCGATGATCTCCAGCGGCAGGCCCTGCGCCACGGGCTCCTGCAGCGCGGGCAGTACCCAGGTGGCGATGCTGTCGGCATTCACCGCCACGGCCACGCGCTCCTGCTCGCGCAGCCGGCCAGCGGCCTGCGGCGCGAACGCGCGCATGTCGCGGTCCAGGTCGGCGCGCAGCAGGCGCAGCTGCCGCGTGTGCTTGAGCAGCAGCTGCCCGGCCGGCGTGGCCTTCAGCGGCCTGCGCACCAGCAGCACGGTGCCGGCCTGCGCCTCCAGCGCCTGCAACCGCTGCGACACCGCCGACTGCGTGATGTGCAGGCGCTGCGCGGCGCGCTCGAAGCCGCCCTCCTCGACGATGGCGGCCAGGCATTCCAGCGCATCGGGATCGAACATGTGCATGGGGCGATGGTATGGTCAGCGCCACCACCAGAGGAGACCGGCGCTGCGCCCCATGGCAGCGCCTTCACCAGCCATGCACCTGCCCTGCCGCGCCTGCCACCCATGAAGATCTTCTACGGCTGGCGCATGGTTGGCGCGGGCGGTGGCCTGCAGTTCCTGCAGGCCATGCTGCTGCAACAGGCCTTCGGCGCCTACGTGGCCGTGCTGGCCGAGGAGCGCGGCTGGAGCAAGACCACGCTGTCGGGCGCCGCCGCCATGCAATCGGCCGAATCGGCGCTGCTGGGCCCGGTGCTGGGCTGGCTGGTCGACCGCATCGGCCCGCGCGCGATGATCCGCGCCGGCGTGGTGGCCTTCGGCATCGGCTTCATGCTGCTCAGCCGCATCGACAGCGTGGCCGGCTTCTACATGGCGGTGGCCGTCATCGCCGTGGGCACCAGCCTGTCGGGCTACTTCCCGATCAACGTGGCGGTGATCCGCTGGTTCTCGCGCAAGCGCGCACGCGCGCTGTCGGCCATGAACCTGGGCATGGCCATGGGCGGGCTGTTCGTGCCCATCGTGGCCTGGTCGATGCTGACCTACGGCTGGCGCGCCACGGCCTTCGCCTCGGGCGTGGTGTCCATCGTGGTCGGCTGGCCGCTGGCCTCGATGTTCCGCAGCCGGCCCGAGGACCATGGCGCCACCGTCGATGGCGATCCGGCCCCGCCACCGCCCGTCGCCGGCACCGCCGCCGCGCCCGCCGTTGCGCCGCAGCGCGAGTTCACCGCGCGCGAGGCGCTGCGCACGCGCGCGTTCTGGCTGCTGGGGCTGGGCCACGGTTTCGCACTGCTGGTGGTCACGGCCGTCAACGTCCACGCCATCAGCCACATGAAGGAGGGCCTGGGCTACAGCGTGGCGCAGGCTGCGCTGGTCATCACGCTGCTGACCGGCGCGCAGATCGGCGGGGTGCTGCTGGGCTGGCTGATCGGCGACCGCTACGACAAGCGCTACCTCTCGGCCGGCTGCATGCTGGCGCACGGCGTGGCGCTGCTGCTGCTGACCTACGGCCACCACGCCACCGCCATGGTGGCCGCCTTCGCGGTGCTGCACGGCATGGCCTGGGGCCTGCGCGGGCCGCTGATGCAGGCCATCCGCGCCGACTACTTCGGCCGCAACGCCATCGGCATGATCCTGGGCCTGTCGACGCTGATCATCGCCATCGGCCAGGTGGCCGGGCCGCTGGTGGCCGGCGTGCTGGTCGACCTGACGGGCAACTACCGCGCCGGGTTCACGGTGCTGGCGCTGCTGGCGGCCAGCGGCTCGTTGCTGTTCCTGTTCGCGCGCAAGCCCGCCTAAGCTTGTCCCGCAGGCGTCCGGTGCATGGCGCCGGCGCGCACGCGGTCTTGGCCAGACTCCTAGAATTTCGCTTTGCCCGACCGAGCGCGCCATGCCCCTGCCCCCACCTGCCCCCCGCGCCCACGCGCACGAGCGCCACATCGCCTACCGCGGCTACCACCGCGAGGACGGGCTGTGGGACATCGAAGGCCATTTGCGCGACACCAAGCCCTACGACAAGACCGTGCGCGGGCGCGAGCGCCCTGCCGGCGCGGCCGTGCACGACATGGAGGTGCGCGTGACCATCGACGATGCCATGACCATCGTCGACATCCACGCCGCCATGCTGACCACGCCGTTCGAGGAATGCCCGCGCGCCGAGCCGCCCGTGCGCCAGCTGATCGGCGCCACCCTGGGCCGCGGCTGGCGCCGTGCACTGGACGAAGCCATCGGCAGCACGCGCGGATGCACGCACCTGCGCGAGCTGCTGTTCGGCACCGCCACGGCCGCCTTCCAGACCCTGGGCGCGTACCGCGACCACCTGCGCGTGCAACGTGGCGAACCCGAGCCCGAGCGCACCACGCCGCCCTTCTTCATGGGCGGCTGCATGTCCTGGGACTTCGACGGTCCCGTGGTCGCGCGCATCGCCCCCCAATTCATCGGCTGGCACCGCCGGCAAGGACAGTGACATGGAATCGCTCAGCATCGACATCGTCTCCGACGTCGTCTGCCCCTGGTGCTACATCGGCAAGCGCCGGTTGGAGGCCGCGCTGGCCAGCCCCGAGGCGGCCGGCCTGCCGCCCGTGCGCATCGCCTGGCACCCGTTCCAGCTCAACCCCGAGCTGCCGCCCGAAGGCATCGACCGCAAGGCCTACCTCGAGGAGAAGTTCGGCGGGCCCGAGCGCGCCGCCACCATCTACGAGCGCGTGCGCGCCGCCGGCCGCACGGCCGGGCTGGAGCTCAACATCGACGGCATCACCCGCCAGCCCAACACGCGCCTGGCGCATGCGCTGATCGATTTCGCGCAGCGCCATGGCGGCGACGCCACCGACGTGAAGGAGCGCCTGCTGCGCGCCTACTTCATCGAGAACCGCTTCATCGGCGATGCCGAGGTGCTGGCCGCCATCGCCGCCGAGGCCGGCCTGGACACCACGGCCGCGCGCGCCTACCTCGACGACCCACAGGCCCTGGCCGCCATCGACCAGGCCGACCAGGAAGCCCGCCAGATGGGCATCAGCGGCGTCCCCTTCTTCATCTTCAACCGCAAGGTGGCGGTGTCGGGCGCGCAGGAGCCGGCCACGCTGGTCGGCGCGATGCGCCAGGCGTTGGCGCAGGCCTGATCTTCAGACCGGCGGGTAGTCGCCGGTGCCATCCGGCCACACCGTCAGCACCTCGTAGCCGTCCGGCGTAACGGCCACCATGTGCTCCCACTGGGCCGACAGCGAACGGTCCTGGGTCACCACGGTCCAGCCATCGGCCAGTTCCCGCGTCCCGGCCCTGCCGGCGTTGAGCATGGGCTCGACCGTGAACACCATGCCTGCTTCCAGCCGGAGCCCTTCGCCGCGATGGCCGTAGTGCAACACGTCGGGCGCCTCGTGGTAGTTGCGCCCGATGCCATGGCCGCAGTACTCACGCACCACGCTGAAATGCGCGCGGTGCGCGACGGTCTGGATGGCGTGGCCGATGTCGCCCAGCGTGGCGCCGGGGCGCACCTGCTGGATGCCAGCGCGCATGGCCTCGTAGGTGGTGTCGACCAGGCGGCGCGCCAGCACACTCGGGCTGCCGACGCAGAACATGCGGCTGGTGTCGCCGAACCAGCCGTCGTGGACGATGGCCACGTCGATGTTGACGATGTCGCCCTTCTTCAGGATCTTGTCGGGCGATGGAATGCCGTGGCACACGACCTGGTTCACCGAGGTCAGCACGGTCTTGGGATAGCCCTGGTAGCCGATGTTGGCGGGCGTGACGCGCTGCACCTGCACGATGTGTTCGTGGCAGATGCGGTCGAGCGCCTCGGTGCTCACGCCCGGCACCACATGCGGCGCGACGACGCTGAGCACCTCGGCGGCCAGGCGGCCGGCCTGGCGCACCTTGGCGATCTCCTCGGGCGACTTGATGGCGATGGTGCGCGGCATCAGCATCGGTTCAGTGCCTGGCCTTCGCTGCCACCCGGGGCTTCCCGCTGGGCGGCGGCGCCACGGCCGCCGTGATGTCGAAGCCACCCGCCAGCTCGGCCCGCACCAGCATCTGGCAGATGTCGCGGTGGTCGAGTTCGGGGTACATCTCGCTCAGCATGCCGATGCGCATCCAGTGCTCGGCCTGCGCGTTGATGGAGCGGCTGAGCGCGTTGCCTGCCACGCGCAGGTTCTCGTGCATGAGGTCTGAAATCTTGACGATGCCCATGCACGGATTCTATATGGAACGTATATGAACCATATATTCCTGGCCAACGCTGCCTGCGCGCGCAGGCAGCACCCCTTCCACTTGTCAGCCGTGCATCACGGTCCACAGCCGCGCCGCCGTCACCGGCATCTGCAGCTGCGTCGTCTTGCCCGCCAGACCGTTGCGCGCCAGCGCATCGGCCACGGCGTTGACGATGGTCGGCGTGGCGCCGATGGTGCCGAGCTCGCCCACGCCCTTCACGCCCAGCGGGTTGTTCTTGCAGGGCACGCTCTGGTCCATGCGCGTGACGAAGTCGGCCTGCAGGATGTTGGCGCGCGGCACGGCGTAGTCCATCAGGCTGCCGGCCACGGGCTGGCCGGTCTCGCGGTCGTAGACCACCTCTTCGCACAGCGCCTGGCCGATGCCCTGCACGGCGCCGCCGTCGAGCTGGCCGGTGACGATCAGCGGGTTGATCACGCGGCCCACGTCGTTCATCGAGGCATAGGCCACGACCTCCACGGCGCCGGTCTGCGGGTCCAGCTCGATCTCGCTGATGTGGCAGCCGTTGGGCCAGGTCGGGCCGGCCACGCTGCTCGTGGAGTCCATGAAGATGCGCCGATCGGGCTGG
This sequence comes from Pseudorhodoferax sp. Leaf274, assembly GCF_001422445.1. GTDB lineage: Bacteria > Pseudomonadota > Gammaproteobacteria > Burkholderiales > Burkholderiaceae_C > Pseudorhodoferax. The sequence goes on along the minus strand of NZ_LMNA01000001.1, from coordinate 656,714 downwards.
CGCGCGGCCAGCTCGAACAGGCCGATCGAGAGGTCGGTGCCGGCCACCGTGAAGGCGCCGCCTTCGTAGCGGATGTCCTCGGCCGCGGCCTCGAGCTCCTTGGCCGCGAGTTCGCGCGCCTTGTCGATGGTGCGCTCGCTGCCGATGCGCACGGCCGAGCCGCCCGTGAAGATGGAGCGCGAGCCCGCGCTGCCGAAGCCGTCGCCACGGTCGGTGTCGCCCAGCACCACGCGCACCTTCTCGGCCGGCACGCCGAAGGCGTCGACCACCAGTTGCGCGAGCGAGGTGGCGATGCCCTGGCCCATGGCGTTGACGGCCGAGAACACCTCGATCATGCCGTCGGCCTGCACCTCCACGGTCACGCGCTCCTCGAACACGTTGCCGCCGGTCCATTCGAGGAAGGTCGCGATGCCCTGGCCGCGCCACTTCCCGTTCGCGGCCGATGCCTGGGCGCGCGCAGCGAAGCCGCCCCAGTCGGCCAGTTCCAGCGCCTGGTTCATCTGCTGCTCGAAGGCGCCCGTGTCGTAGGTCTGCGCCATCGGGTTCTTGTAGGGCATCTGCTCGGGACGGATGAAGTTGGCGCGGCGCAGGGCGATGCGGTCGATGCCGGTCTGGCGCGCGGCCTCGTCCATCAGGCGCTCGATGTTGAAGATGGCCTCGGGCCGGCCGGCGCCGCGGTAGGCACCGGTGGGCGCCTGGTTGGTCAGCACGGCCTGGAAGTGGAAGTCGATGGTCTGGATGTCGTAGACGCTGGTCTGCACCCAGGGGCCGATCAACAGCTGGATGGCCACGCCGGTGCCTGTGGCGTAGGCGCCCACGTTGGCCTGCGAGGCGATGCGCAGCGCGAGGATGCGTCCGTTCTCGTCCAGCGCCAGCTCGGCCCGCGTGCGCACGTCGCGGCCGTGGTACGTGGAGAGGAACTCCTCGCTGCGGTCGGCCACCCATTTCACGCTGCGGCGCAGCTGGTGCGCAGCATGCGCCAGAGCCACGTCCTCCAGGTAGGCGCCGGTCTTCATGCCGAAGCCGCCGCCCACGTCGCCCACCACCACACGGGCCTGGTCGCGGCCGATGCCCAGCGCGTCGGCCACGGTGTTGCGCACGCCTGAAGGCATCTGGGTGGACATGCGGATGGTCAGCCGGCCGTCGTCGGCGTCGACCCCGGCCAGCACGCTGCGCGGCTCCAGCGTGAACGCGGCCAGCCGCTGGTGCGTGAGATCCAGCGTGACATGGTGGCGTGCGCGGCCGAAGGCCTCGGCCGTGGCCTGGATGCTGCCATGGCGCATCTCGGCGGCGATGTTGTCGGGCGCCGCCTCGGTCAGCACCGGCGCACCCTCGGAGAGGGCTTGTGCCAGCGTGGTGATGGCGGGCAGTTCGGCGTAGTCCACGAACACGGCCTCGGCCGCGTCGCGCGCCTGCTGCAGCGTCTCGGCCACCACGAGGGCCACCGGCTCGCCGACGAAGCGCACGCGCTCGTGCGCCAACGCATGCATGGCCGGGCTCACGCCCGGGCTGCCATCGGCCCGCTTGAAGCCGGCCGTGTGCGGCAGCGGCTTGACGCCCGCGGCCACCAGGTCGGCACCGGTGTAGACGGCCACCACACCGGCCATGCCGCGTGCGGCCTCGGCATCCACCGCGGAGATGCCGGCATGCGGATAGGGCGAACGCACGAACACGGCGCGCAGCTGTGCGTGGGGCGCCTGCGGCGCCACGTCGTCGGTGAACTTGCCGCGACCGGCCAGCAGGGCATCGTCTTCAAGACGGCGCACGGCCTGGCCGCTGCCGAAACGGGTGGGGGAAGCGAGGGTGTCCAAAGCTGCGCCTTTCGGGATGCATGTCCATCGGGCGCTCCGCCGCCGGTTTGGCCGCGAAGCGAAGCAGCGGCGGAAATTACCAGAAATCGCGCCCCGGTGCGGCGCGTAAGCGACTGGCGCCCCACTGCATCCCTGGCCCTACCCCCTGATGCGCCCTAGTGCTTCTGCCGGCGGTAGGTCGAATCCATCTCGGTCGACTTGCTGGTGTCCTGCACCCCACGCTCGAGGTCGCCATGGGCCTGCCGGCCCTCGGGGGTCACCTTGCCGTCGGTCATGCCCTCTTCGGTCTGGTCGCGCTCGTGCGGCAGGGCCAGATCGGGCTGGCGCACCAACGCGCCCGGCCGGGGACGGCGGCGCAGGTAGTTGACGCGGGGCTTGGAGGAGCCGGGGGACTTGTCGTTGGCCATGGGGGTTGTTCTCCTGGCCGCCAGGCAATACCGGGCAGCAAATAGGCAAGTGTGGGCAAGTTGCCGACTTTGTTGCCGCTGGCACGCGGGTGTTGTCGGAGAGCAGGCAGAGCCACCGTAGGACGCGCGCGCCGCCGTTGACCCTCGCGCAAGGCCCGCCAATTCGGCCGCCGGACGGGGCGGTGCGGCAGTTCGGGTAGATTCCCGCTCCATGCCTGTTCCCGCCGTGCCGCCGCAAGCGCGCGCACCGAGTTTCTCCGCCGCCGAATTCCGCCAGGGCCTGTCGATGTTCGCCACCGGCGTGACCATCGTGACCGCTCGCCGCGCCGACGGCCAGCTGGTCGGCCTGACCGCCAACTCCTTCAACTCCGTCTCGCTCAATCCGCCGCTCGTGCTGTGGAGCCTGGCGCAGGCGGCCTCGTCCATGGCCGCGCTGAGCGCCGGCTCGCACTACGCCATCAACATCCTGGCCTCGGACCAGAAGGCGCTGGCCGAGCGCTTCGCGGCGCGCGGTGCCGACCGCTGGAGCGGCGTGGCCTGGCGCGAGGGCGTGGCCGGGGCGCCGCTGCTGGAAGGCGCGGCCGCGGTGTTCGAGTGCTTCAACCGCAGCCGCTACGAGGAAGGCGACCATGTGATCTTCGTCGGCGAGGTCGAGCACTGCGCGCACCGCGCCGGCGCCTCGCCGCTGCTGTTCCACGGCGGGCGGTTATACACCGAGCATCCGCTCTGAGCCATGCAGGCCCTGCGCAAGGACCAGTTGGACGGCCTGGCCGTCGGCATCCTGCTGGCGTGCTGCCTGGTGTGGGGGGCACAGCAGGTGCTGGTCAAGGCCACCATCGCGCACATGCCGCCGGTGCTCCAGGGGGCGTTGCGCTTCGTCGCGGCCACGCTGCTGCTGATGGCGTGGTGCCGCTGGCGCGGCATCGCGCTGTTCGGGCGCGACGGCTCGCTCGCGGCCGGGCTGGCGGCGGGGCTGCTGTTCTTCGGCGAGTTCGTCTGTCTGTACCTGGGGCTGGTGCACACCACGGCCTCGCGCGCCACGGTGTTCTTGTACACCTCGCCGTTCTGGGTCGCGCTGCTGCTGCCCTGGTGGGTGCCCAGCGAGCGGCTGCGGCCGGCGCAATGGGCCGGCCTGGCCTGCGCCTTCGTGGCGGTGGCCTTCGCGCTGCGCGAGGGCTTCGGTGCCGGCCTGGGCACCTGGCGCGGCGACCTGCTGTCGCTGCTGGCGGCGCTGCTGTGGGGGCTGACCACGGTGCTGATCCGCGCCGCCGGGCTCACGCGGCTGGCACCCGAGAAGCTGCTCTTCTACCAACTGGGTGTGTGCGCGCTGCTGTTCCCGCCGCTGTCGCTGGCGCTGGGCGAGCGCTGGGCCGTGCAGTTCACGCCCTTCGTCGTGGGATCGCTCGCGCTGCAGACCGTGGTCGGCGCCTTCGTCAGCTACCTGGCCTGGATGTGGCTGCTGGGCCGTTACCCGGCCACGCGGCTGTCGGCCTTCATCTTCCTGACGCCGCTGTGCGCGCTGGGGTTCGGCGCGCTCGCGCTGCACGAGCCGCTGACGCCCAGCCTGCTCGGTGCGATGGCACTGGTGGCCGCCGGCATCTGGCTGGTCAACCGCGCGCCGCTTCGGCGATGATCGCCCTCCTCCTCCCTTGCAAGGAAGCCCCATGTCCCTGATCGAGATCCGCAAGCGCAGCCTGACCGTCGAGACCATCTACCACGAGGGTGGCCCGCCCGTGGACGTGCCTCTGCGGATGGCTGCGTCCTGTGCCGTCATCCGCAACCCCTACGCCGGCCGCTACGAGCCCGACCTGATGCCCTTCATGGCCGAGCTGCGCAGCCTCGGAACGCTGCTGGCGCAGGAACTCGTCGATACGCTGGGCCGCGACCAGGTGGAGGTCTACAGCAAGGCCGCCATCGTGGGCGTGGACGGCGAGATGGAGCACGGCGCCGTCTGGCACGAGGCCGGCGGCTGGGCCATGCGCACGGTGCTCGGCGAGCCCAAGGCCATCGTGCCGGCCGCCAAGGCCGTGGCCGGCGCGGGCTACCGACTCATGGTGCCGGTGCACTACATCCATGCCTGCTACGTGCGCAGCCATTTCAACAGCATCGAGGTCGGCATCCAGGACGCACCGCGGCCCAAGGAGATCCTGTTCGCGCTGGTGATGGGCACGGGCGGGCGCGTGCATTCGCGGCTGGGCGGGCTGCTCAAGGAGAACGTGTCCGTCCACGACGGGCAGCGCTGATCAGCCTGCCAGCAGCCGCGCCATCGCCTCCACCGTCAGCGGTGCCGAGCCTTCGGCCTTGTTGCCGATGGTGAGGTAGGCGTGGTGGCCCGCGGCCGTCGTCGCGCGTGCCACGCGGGCCAGGGCCGTGCGCGTCTCGGGGTCGGGATCGACCAGCTTGTCGAACGGCAGATACAGCGCCTTCGCGTCCTCGTAGCCGTAGGCGCCATGGGCGCGGTGCAGGTTCCAGCGGCACACCAGCGGGCCCGGCCACAGCGCGCGCAGCACGGGCAGCTGCTCCGTGATCGGCGGCAACTTGGCGTGGCCGCCCAGGCAGTAGGTGGCGCCGCTGGCGCGCAGGGCGTCGGCAAAGGCCGGCACCAGCCATTCGGCGTTGCGCACCTCGACCGCGATCACGAGGTCCGGCGCCTGCGCCCGCAGCTGCGCCACAGGCGGCAGCGCGGCCAGCATGGCGCCGAGCCGCGCGATGCAGTGCGGCATGCGCGCCAGCATGGGCTGCGCCAGCGGGCTGAGCTGGAACACCAGCGCGCCGGCCTTGGCACCCAGGCCTTGCAGCGCGGGCTCGACGAAGGCCGACCAGGCCAGGCCGGGGTCGAGGAAGGCATCGTTGGTGCGCATGCCCTGCCCGTCCTCGCGCCGCACCAGCGCATCGGCCACCAGCGCAGGCGCCTTGACCACGAAGCGGAAGTCCGGCGGCACCTGCTCGGCATAGGCCGCGTACTGCGCCACGGTCAGCGGCTGGTAGAAGGCGCGGTCGAGCGAGACCGCGCGCATCAGCGGGTGCCGGGCGTAGGTGGCCAGGCCGCGGCGGGCCAGCATGGATTCGGTGTACTGGCCGTCCCAGACCAGCCCGTCCCAGCCCGGGAACGACCAGGACGAGGTGCCCAGGTGCAGCCGCTCGGGCAGGCGCGCGGCCAGCGTGCTGAAGTCCTCCGGCCAGGACGCGGGCGCCACCTGGCGCAGGCGTGAGCGCGCCCCGGTGGGCACAGGGGGCACGGGCGGTGCGGCCGGCGGCGCCGCGGGCCGCGGAGGCGGCGCGGCTGCTGGCGGCGCTTCCTCGGGGAACAACCGGTCCTGCAAGTCTCAGCCCTGTGCCGCGCGCTCGCGCGCGAACTGCTCGTACCAGGCCAGGCAGGCCGGGTTGGCCATGGTGCCGCGGTTGAGCACCTTGTCGGCGCTTTGGCCCAGCAGCAGCTTCTTGATCGGCAGCTCCTGCTTCTTGCCCGACAGCGTGCGCGGGATCTCGGGCACCTGGAAGATGGCGTCGGGCACGAAGCGCGGCGACAGCGCGTGCCGCACCGCGTCGTTCAGGCGGCCCCGCAGCGCATCGTCCAGCAGCACGCCTTCGCGCAGCACCACGAACAGCGGCATCCAGCTCGGGCGGCCCAGGTACTCCAGGTCGACCACCATCGCGTCCAGCACCTCGGGCAGCGACTCGATGGCGCTGTAGATCTCGCTCGTGCCCATGCGCAGGCCGTGGCGGTTGATGGTGGCGTCGCTGCGGCCGAAGATCACGCAGCTGCCGTCGGCGTCCACGCGCAGCCAGTCGCCGTGGCGCCAGACGCTGGGGAAGGTGTCGAAGTAGCTGGCCAGGTAGCGCGCGTTGCCGGCGTCGTTCCAGAAGTACAGCGGCATCGAGGGGATGGGCCGCGTGCAGACCAGCTCACCCACCTCGCCGACGAGCGGCCTGCCGTCGTCGCTCCAGGCCTCGACGGCCGCGCCCAGCATGCGGCACTGCATCTTGCCGGGCACCAGCGGCAGCGTGCGCAAGCCGCCGATGAAGCCTCCGGCGAAGTCGGTGCCGCCGGAGACGTTGCACCACCAGATGTCGGGCACGCCGATGCGCTGGAACTGCGCCGTGCCCCAGCGCTGCACGTCTTCGGCCAGCGGCGAACCGGTGGTGCCCAGCGCGCGCAGGCGCGCCAGGCCCGGGTAGCGCGACAGGTCCACGCCGGCCTTCATGCAGTTGGCGAAGTAGGCGGCGCCGGCGCCGAAGAAGGTCACGCCCGTGCTTTCCGCAAAGCGCCACAGCACCTCCCAGTCGGGCTGCTCGCGGCTGCCGCCGGGGCTGCCGTCGAAGATGCAGCAGGTGGTGCCGGCCAGGAGGCCGGCAACCTGGCAGTTCCACATGATCCAGCCGGTGGTGCTGTACCAGAGGAAGCGCTCGCTCTGGCCCTGGTAGCTGCTGCCGATGTCGTTGTGCAGCGTGGACAGCGCCAGCGCCACCACGACGATGCCGCCGTGCCCGTGCACGATGGGCTTGGGCAGGCCGGTGGTGCCGCTGGAATAGACGATCCACAGCGGATGGTCGAACGGCAGCCAGTCGGGCTCGAACGCGGCCGTCTCGGCATCCTCGCGCGCCAGCACCGCCGCCAGCGGGTGGCTGCCGGCCACGCCGGGCAGGCCGCCCAGGTTCTCCAGCACCAGCAGGTGGCGCACGCTGGGCAGGGCCGCGTGCAGCTCGGCCACGGCCTGCGTGCGGTCCAGGTCGCGGCCGCCGTAGGTCACGCCGTCGCAGGCGATCAGCACCACGGGTTCGATCTGGCGGAAGCGGTCGAGCACGGCGGCCTGGCCCATGTCGGGCGCGCAGACGCTCCACACCGCGCCGATGCTGGCCACGGCCAGGAAGGCGACCATGGTCTCGGGCACGTTGGGCAGGTAGGCGGCCACGCGGTCGCCACGCTGCACGCCCTGCGCGCGCAGGTGCAGGGCCAGCGCGGCCACCTGGCGCTGCAGGTTGGGCCAGGACAGTTCGCGGCGCTGGCCGCGCTCGTTGTCGCTGACGATGGCCGGGCAGCCCGCCGCATGCGCGGCGCCCACATGGCGCAGCACCTGGCGCGCGTAGTTGGTCTGCGCGCCGGGGAACCATGCGGCGCCCGGCATCGCGTCGTTCGCCAGCACGGTCCGGTGCGGCGTCGGCGACTGCAGGGCGAAGTAGTCCCAGATGCTCCGCCAGAAGCCCTCCAGGTCGGAGGTGGACCAGCGCCACAGCGCGTCGTAGTCGGCAAAGGCCAGGCCGCGCGAGGACTGGAGCCAGTCCAGGTAGCGCGCGATGTGCGGAGTGTGCTGCGCGGTCGGCTTGAGCGGTGTCGGCGTTGTCGGCGCCATGGCGGAGTCTCCTGTCTTCCGGGTGCCGCGCATGATAGGCGCGGCGCCCCGCGGCAATCAGTGGCGTGGGGCCGGCGCTGCCTTGGGCGGGGGCGCCTCGTCGCCGCCGAACAGGCGCCCGATGGCCGCGCCGATGGCGGTGCCGATGCCCGGCAGCACGGCGGTGCCGGCGGCCGCGCCGACCAGCGGCGCCTTGGACACCGTGACCTTGAGCTGGCCCAGCGGCCCTTCGATGCGCATCGGCACGCCGACCACGCCGTCGACCAGGTCGATGGCCGCCGTGGCTTGCAGCTGGCGCCGCTGCAGCACGGCCGAGCCGCTGGCGCTCAGGCGCCCTGCCTCGGCCTTGATGTCGATGAAGCGAATGACCATGCCCTGCGCGGGCGTGTTCTGGGTTTCCACGCCGCCGGTCAGCCGGTCCAGCCGGGTTTGCCCCGCGTGTTCGCGGCCCAGCGTCTCGATGGCGCGGTCCAGGTCGAAACGCAGCACGGTGGCGGGCTGCATGGTGAAGCGCGTCTCGGTGCGCAGGGTCTGCGCCAAGGCCAGCGGGTTGTCGCCCTCGGCGGCAAAACGGGTCTCGCCATCGGCGCGGCCGCCCACGGGCGCGTCGCGGTGGAAGGCGGCCAGCGCGGCCTGCACCTCCACGCCGCGCGGCGTGAGCTCGCCCTCCAGCCGCAGCCGCCCCCCGTCCTGCACCAGCACGCGCGCCTGGCCCTGGGCGGCGCCGCCACCGACGCGCGCCTGCAGGCTGAAGCGCTGCGTCGCGTCCTGCGCGTCGGCCGTGTCGCGCACGATGTGCAGGTCGGCCGGCGGCTCCTGGCCCGGGCGCCACAGCCGGGCCTCGCGCAGCCGCAGGCCGGGGTCGATGTCGGCCTCGCCCGAATACGCCACGGCCACGCCGCTGTACGACACCCAGGTCACGTCGCTGAACTCCAGCCGCGCCAGCTCGACGGCCGGGGCGCCGGCTTTCGCGCCGCCGCCGCCCAAGGCCCGCAGGGACTGCTGCACCACGGTGGCGCCGTCGAGCGCCACGCGCTGCAGCTCCACCCGCCCGAGCAGCAGCGGCCACAGCCGGGGCTGCACCAGCAGGCGGCGCAGCACGATGGGCTGCTCCTGCGCCGTGGCTACGTCGTGCACGGTGACCTGCGCGTGCGGCAGCAGCTGCCACTCGAGCGCGCCGACGCGCACCTGCACACCCAGCGCGCGACTGGCCTGCTCGGCCACGCGCTGCGCCAGCGCGGCGTCCGAAGGCAACCACCACCACAGCAGCGCGGCGCCAACGACAAGCAAGGCCGCCACGGCGGCAAGGGTGGTTTTCAGGGCGCGCATCGCCGGTAGTGTGGCGGGCGGCCAGGGACGCGCCAAGCGCGCGCGCCGCGCGTGCGCGTAGGCCCATGTCGCCAGCAGAACAGTGGGGCCCCGGCAGCGGCCCCTATAGTGGCGCCCTCGCCGTCCACCGCCTGCGCCACGCCATGTCCATCTGGAAAAAACCGATCTCCGTCGAACTGCTGACCACGGGCAGCCTTGGCACCGCCGTCGAGCACCTGGGCATCGAGTTCCTGGAGGTTGGCGACGATTTCATCCGTGGCCGCGTGCCGGTGGACGCGCGCACGCGCCAGCCCTACGGCCTGCTGCACGGCGGCGTGAGCGTGGTGCTGGCCGAAACGCTGGGCTCGTGCGGTGCGGCCTTCGCCGTGCCGCAGGACTGGCGCGCCGTGGGCCTGGACATCAACGCCAACCACTTGCGCGGCGCCACCAGCGGCTGGGTCATCGGCACCGCGCGGCCGGTGCACATGGGACGCAGCACCCATGTCTGGCAGATCGACCTGGCCAACGAGGCGGGCGAACTGACCTGCGTGTCGCGCATCACCATGGCCATCCTCGCGCCGAGGTGAGGCTCAGCCTTCGCGCGCCAGGCGCTCGCTCTTCCAGTACACGTCGTCGCCGCCGTCCATGCGGTTGACCACGCGCGCCAGCACGAACAGCAGATCCGACAGCCGGTTCAGGTAATGGCGCGGCGCGTCGCGCACGGCCTCGGCCCGGCCCAGCGCGACCACGGCGCGCTCGGCCCGGCGCGCCACCGTGCGGCAGACGTGGGCCTGCGCAGCGGCGCGCGTGCCGGCCGGCAGGATGAACTCGGCCAGGCGCGGCAGCTGCGCGTTGTGGTCGGCCAGGGCCTGGTCCAGCTGCAGCAGCGCGTCGGGCTTGAGCAGCTCGTAGCCGGGGATCGACAGCTCGCCCCCCAGGTTGAACAGCTGGTGCTGCACATCGACGAGCAGCTCGCGCACCGCAGCCGGCAGCGGCTCGCACAGCAGCAGGCCCAGGTGCGAGTTGAGTTCGTCGACCTCGCCGATGGCGGTGATGCGCAGGCTGTCCTTGGCGACGCGCGTGTTGTCGCCCAGCCCGGTGGTGCCGTCGTCGCCGGTGCGCGTGGCGATCTGTGTGAGGCGTTTGCCCATGCGGTGGTCCTCGTCAGCCTGGATTCGGTGGTTGGATGTGCCCGAGGGCACCGTGGTCGGTGTGCCAGTCCAGGCTCGGTGCAAAGCCGGGCATTGTGCCGCTTCCAAATGTGAAGTCCCGCGGGCGGATGTGAGGCCGGCAACAGGGCGCAAGAGTGCTGGCGCGGCGCACGCGTGTTTGCTGCAATGGGCGCCCGACCACTCCAGCGACGCTTCTCCCGCATGCGCAAGTCCCGCCCCCTCGCCCGCTTCGAAGAACACAGCCTGGCCCTGTTCGCCGCCCTGCTCATGGGCAGCACGGGCACGGTGGCCCAGGCGCGCGAGCAAGGCAGCCTGCTGCAGGCCCAGCTGCAAACGGCTCCGCGCGCCATGCGGGACGCCGCCTACCAGCGCGCCAATGCCGCATTCGACCGCGCCGACGCCAATGGCGACGGCCGACTCAGCCACGACGAAGCGCAGCGGCTGCCCGCCGTGGCCGAACGCTTCGAGCAGATGGACACGAACGGCGACCGCATGCTGTCGCGCGAGGAATTCCAGCGCGGCGTGGCCGACTGAAGGGGCCACTGGAGCGCCGGCCCCAATGCGCCGGGACTGAAGCGCCTGCCCGCCGACACGCAGGTCACGCCGAGCGGATGTCCGGCTGCTGCTCGACCTGAGCCTGGGGCAGCGTGTCCTTGGCCAGCTTGGCCAGGTCGGCCACGCTCTTGTAGGCGCCGCTGACCACGGCTTCCAGCAGCTGCTGCATGCCGTCCTTGGGCATGTCGTGCGTCTGCACCTTGACCTGGCCGCCCTTGGCGGCAAAGACGACCACCACGCCGTAGGGCACGTCCGCGTCGCGGTAGAGCTGGTCCCGGGCCGCCGGGCGCTGGTCGATCACGAGGCCGCCACGGCGCTTGTCCCACCAGTCCAGCACGAACTTGGCCGCCGCCACCACGCCGGCACCGACCAGCACGGCCGTGATGGGCTCCACCTGGCCCTCGATGCCGCCGCCCGGCTCGCCCGCACTGGCTTCGAGGTCGACCTCGGGCCGCTCGTCCGCGAGGCCGTACGCGGCGTCCAGGTCGGCGGTGTCCACCGTCCGCAGCCGCAGCTGCACTTGCGCTTGCGCCATGGCACTGTCCTTTCGGGAGTCGATGTTGCGGTGCACCCAGTTTACGGGTCCAGCGTCCAACCCCGGGAGTCTTGCGCGGCGTGGGTGAATTGCTCCAGCCGCCTGCGGTAGGGCTGGTGTTCCGGGCGCAGCGCGCAGGCCTGGCCCATGAGGCGCGCCGCCTCGGCGAGTTCGCGCGCCCTGGCCTGCACCTCGCCCGCGGCCTCGGCACGCCGGGCGTGGACCATCGCCAGGTTGGCGGCCGCATGCGGGTTGTTCGGGGCGAAGGCCACGGCCGGCGCCAGCAACGCAGCAGCCCGGTCGAGGTCGCCCCAGGTCAACGCATACAGGCCGCCGTTGACGAAAGCGCTGGTGCCGAACAGCGCGCATTCCGGGCAGGGACCATCGCCACGGCCATGCGCATGGGGCGCGGCCTGCACCGCGTTCGCGAACAACAGGGCGACGGCCTGCGCCTGCCGGGGCAACGGCGCGCTGCCATCGGCCCCGAGCTGCGCCATGAGCTGCTCCGCCAGGCCCGCGCTCCAGGCCAGCTCGGCGTAGGCCGGCAGCGTGGCCCGTTCGGCCATCAGCGCCACGAAACCCGCGGCCAGCGGCGCGGCGAAGCTCGAACCGATCACGCCGGGCGGCTGCGGCAGCCCGATGTCGTTGAACTCCGACTGGCTGTAGGTGGGCGCCTTGAGCGCGGCGCGCTCCATGCCGGCATCGCCGCCGCGGGCCACGCGCTGAAAGCCCACGGCCAGCACGCCGGGACGCAGCGCAGGGTCGTAGACATGCCCGCGCGCGTTGCCCGTGGCGGCCACCACGGTGCGGCCACCGCGCACCAGCGCGGCCACGGGGTCGGCCAGCGGGCTGTCGGGCGCACGCAGCAGGCTGCGCCAGCCGCCGTGCGCGGCCAGCCCGCCCAGGCAGCTGTTGAGCCAGTACGGCGCCTCGGCCTCGGCCATGCCGGGCCAGGGCGCCATGGCGGCCAGGAACTCGCCGAAGCGGTTCAGCGTGGCGTGCGCGTGCGCCTGGCCCAGGCTCAGGTTGACGATGGCGGCATCGGTCCGTGCGATGGCCTGCAGCGCGTGCGCGATGGCCTGCGCGTCCCAGCCGGCGGCCGTGCGCGTGGGGTACAGCCGCAGCCGCGCCTGTGGCGCCACGGCCAGGATCAGCAGCGCGACGGCGGTGCCGTGCGCGAACGGCTGCGGGTCGGCGATGTGGGGCACCAGCGTGTGGGGCGCGAGCGCCGGCACGGCCATGTCGAAGCCGTCGTCGACGATGGCGATGGTGCAGCCCGCGCCGAAACGGCCCAGCTGGCGCGCCAGCGCCACGGCATCCCAGAACTCGCCCGTGCGCGGCAGGTTCCAGAGGCCCGTCGCGGCGTCGTAGCGCTGCAGCAGCGAGGCCGCGGCGTCGGCGCCGCCGTCCTGGCCCCAGTCGGCGGGGGCCTGCATCGCGTCCTGGTCCTGCATGGGTGCATCCCCCCGGCGTGCCGGCACCGGCGGCGCCGCAGCGGCGGGCAGTCTACTGCTGCACCACCGCCACGCACTCGATCTCGACCAGCATGCGCGGATCGGGCAGCGCCGCCACCACGCAGGTGGTGCGGGCGGGGAACGGCGCCGGCCCGAAGGCCAGCGCGTAGCGCACGTTCATCTCGGCCACGTCCTGCGCGCGCGTGAGCAGCACGTTGGCCTTGGCGATGCCGCGCAGGCTGCTGCCGGCCTCGGCCAGGATGGCGCGCAGGTTCACCAGGGCCTGGTCGAACTGGGCGGCGAAGTCGTCCTCGTCGATGCGGCCGTCGTCGTGGTAGCCCGGCGTGCCGGAGACGAAGACCAGCTCGCCCACGCGGGCGGCCGAGGACAGCGGCGGCGTCTTGGCGCGGGCCGGGGCGAAGTGGTCGATCGTGCTGGACATGGCGGCTCCCTGGAGTGGCGTGGACAGGCCGGCCATGTTCGCACGCAGCCCGGCCGCGCGTGATGCCGCCGTCCTTGATCGCCTTGCCCCGGACGGGCGTATCGCTGCGCACACGGCGACGAACCTGCCGGACGGATCGCCGGCAGGCACCAGGCCCATCCCGGCCCTGTCGTGTCTCCAGTCGTGGTGCGCCGCTTCAGGCGACGTTGCGGCCGCTGCCCGACCACTCCTGCGCGCGCAGCGCCTTCTTGTCGATCTTGCCCAGCGCGGTCTGCGGCAGCGCGTCGGCGAACACGAGTTGCTTGGGCGCGTGCAGCGCGCCCTTGCGCTCGCGCACCAGCGCCATCAGCGTCTCGGCCTCGACCTGCTGGCCCGGCCGCAACACGACCACGGCCTTGACCGATTCGCCCCACTTGGCGTCGGGCACGCCGATCACGGCCGCCTGGGCCACGGCCGGGTGGCTGCTCAGCACGTCCTCTACCTCGCGCGGATAGACGTTGAAGCCGCCCGAGACCACCATGTCCTTCTTGCGGTCGACGATGTACAGCCGCCCTTCGGCGTCGCGGCGCGCCACGTCGCCGGTGTGCAGCCAGCCGCCGGCCAGGGCCTCGGCCGTGGCTACTGGCTGGCGCCAGTACTCGCTCATCACCATGCCGCCGCGCACGCAGATCTCGCCGGCCTCGCCGGGCGGCACGGGCTGCAGCTGGTCGTCCAGCAGCGCGACCTCGCAGGCCGCGCTGGCGAAGCCGCAGGCGGCCAGCAGGTGCGGGCGGGCCACGTCATGGTCGGCCTTGGGCAGCGTGGCGATGGGGTAGCACTCGGACTGGCCGTACAGCTGCGAGAACACCGGGCCGATGCGCTCCAAGGCCTCGCCCAGGCGCGCGGGCGACATCGGCGAGGCGCCGTACAGCACGAGTTCCAGCGACGACAGGTCGTGCTGGCCGAGGCCCGGGTGGTCCAGCAGCACGTAGACCATGGTGGGCACCATCAGCGCGAAGTTGATGCGTTCGCGTGCGATGGTGGCCAGCAGCCGCTCGGGGTCGAAGCGCTCGAGCAGGTGCACGGTGCCGCCCTTGCACAGCACGGGCAGCACGTTGGTGCCGGTCACGTGGCTGATGGGCGCCACGGCCAGGAAGCTGGGGCGGCGCGGCAGCTCGAACTCGGCCATCACCGTCAGCGACATCAGCGCGTTGGCGGCCGAGGTCTTGACCACGCCCTTGGGCTGGCCGGTGGTGCCACCCGTGTAGTTCAGCGTGGCGATGCCGCCGGGCAGCGAGAGGTCCAAGGCGTTGGCCGTGCCGTGTGCATCGGCCAGGCGCAGCAGGTCCTGGCCATAGCCGGCCGGACCCAGCGTGAGCACCTGCAGGCCGGGGCAGCGTGCGGCCAGTTCGCCGCCGCGCTCGCCGAAGCCCTGGGCGTCGACGATGAGCAGGCTGACCTCGGCATCGGCCAGCTGGTAGAGGTGGGCGTCGAGCGCGCCGAGCGGGTGCAGCGAGGTGACGATGGCACCCAGGGCCTGGGCGGCCACGCCGGCGCACCAGCTGTCCCAGCGGTTGGCGCTGAGCAGCGCGACGCGCTGGCCGCGTTGCAGGCCGGCGGCCTGCAGCACCGCCTGCGCGCGGCCGATGAAGTCGAAGGCCTCGGCATAGCGCACCTGGCGTTCGGCGGTCTGGAAGGCCACGCGGTCGGGGTAGCGTGCCAGCGCGCGCAGCACGAGGCCGCAGTAGGTCGGGTGCTGGTGGGCGGCGCTCATCGCGCCACGCCCGGCAACCACGCCATCGCCGCCTGCGCAGCGGCGCGGTATTCGCCGGCTGTCTGCGCCACGAGCGCGGCCACGCTGCCGCGCCGGTCCACGCCCGAGACGCTGTGGCCCGCGCTCCAGATGTCGCGCCAGCGCCGGATGCTGGTCTCGCCACCGCTGCCGTACAGCGCGGCCGCGCGTTCCTCGCTCATGTCGGTCGGCAGCGCCTTGGGGTCCAGGCCCGCGGCCACGATGGACGGCACCAGCGTGTTGGTCTCCAGGCCCGTGAACGCGCGCGAGAGCAGCACGTCGTCGAGCCGGCTGTCCACCAGCATCTGCTTGTGGCCGTCCTCGGCCATGCTCTCGTCGGTGGCGATGAACTTGGTGCCCATGTAGCCCAGGTCGCAACCCGCCACCTGCGCGGCCAGCAGCGCCGCGCCGTCGGACACGCCGCCAGCCAGCACGATGGGACCATCGTAGAAGGCCCGCACGGCACGCACGAAGGCCAGGCCGTTGGCCCAGCCGGTCTGCCCGCCCGCGCCGGCCGTCAGCAGCACCAGGCCGTCCACGCCCGCGGCGATGGCCTTCTCGGCATGGCGCACAGAGGCCACGTCGGCCAGCACGCGGCAGCCGATGTCGTGCAGCGGCGCCACGGCGGCATCGGGCGCGCCCACGCTGGTGATGACCAGTTCCACGCGGTGGCGCAGCAGGCAGGCCAACTCCTCGCGCAGGTTCTCGCGCCGCATGATCAGGTTGGGGCAGAACGGTGCGTCCTGCGGGCCGAGTTCGGCCGCCAGGCGTGTGAGCCAGTCGTCCAGTTCGGCCACGCTGCGGCAGTTGACCGTGGGGAAGGAGCCGACCACGCCGGCGCGGCAGGCCGCGAGCGTGAGGTCGAGCCCCGACACGCGGAACATGGGGGCGGCGATCAGCGGCAGGCGCAGCCGCTCCGCGAACAGCGCGCGCAGCGGCTGGTGCATGTCTTGTCTCCGTGGTTGTCGTGGTACGGCAGCTGGAATCAGCTCGCGGCCTTGATCATGTTGCGCGCGATCACGAGTTGCTGGATCTGGCTCGTGCCCTCGTACAGGCGGAACAGGCGCACGTCGCGGTAGAAGCGCTCGATGCCGTGGTCGGCCACGTAGCCCGAGCCGCCGAAGATCTGCACGGCGCGGTCGGCCACCTTGCCGCAGATCTCGGAGGCGAACAGCTTGCAGCACGAGGCCTCGGTCGAGACGTTCTCGCCGTTGTCGCGCCGGCGCGCGGCGTCGATCACCATGCAGCGCGCGGCATAGGCCTCCATCTTGCTGTCGGCCAGCATGGCCTGCACGAGCTGGAACTCGGCGATGGGCTGGCCGAACTGGCGGCGCTCGATCGCGTACTTGAGCGCGTCGTCGAGCATGCGCTCGGCCGCGCCCACGCAGATCGCGGCGATGTGGATGCGGCCCTTCTCCAGCACCTTCATCGCGGTCTTGAAGCCCTGGCCTTCCTTGCCGCCGATGATGTTCTCGGCCGGCACGCGCACGTTGTCGAAGGTCACATCGGCCGTGTGCGCGCCGCGCTGGCCCATCTTCTTGTCGGGCTTGCCGACCGTGATGCCGGGCGTCCTGGCGTCGACGATGAAGGACGAGACACCGCCCGCGCCCTTGTTGTTGGGGTCGGTGCGCGCCATCAGCGTGAAGATGCCGGCCGTGGGCGCGTTGGTGATGAAGCGCTTGCTGCCGTTGACGATGTAGTGCTCGCCCTGCGCGTCCGTTGCCTTGCGCGCCGTGGTGCGCAGCGAGGCCGCGTCGGAACCGGCCTCGGGCTCGGTCAGCGCGAAGCTGGCCGTCAGCTCGCCGCTGGCAAGCTTGGGCAGCCAGTGGTCCTTCTGCGCCTGCGTGCCGTCGATCAGGATGCCCTGCGAGCCGATGCCCACCGTGGTGCCGAACAGCGAGCGGAAGGCCGGCGAGGTGCGGCCCATCTCGAACATGATCAGCGACTCTTCTTCCATCGTCACGCCCAGGCCGCCGTACTCCTCGGGCACGGTCAGGCCGAACAGGCCCATGGCCTTCATCTCGTTGACGATGTCTTCGGGGATCTGGTCGGTCTCGGCGACGGTGTGCTCGGCCGGCACCAGCCGCTCGTTGACGAAGGTGCGCACGCTGTCCAGGAAGGCCTGGGTGATTTCGGGGTCGCGGATCATGTCGGGTCCATCAAAGGTCAAGAAAAGGTCATTCGTCCATCGAGAGCCCGGCGGCCTCGACGGTCTTGTGCCAGCGCGCGCGTTCGGCGTCGATGAAGCGGGCGAACTCCTCCGGCGTGTTGCCGCCGGGTTCGGCGCCCATGCCGCGCAGGCGCTGCACGTTCTCGGGCGCCTGCAGCACCTGGCGGGCGCTCTGCTGGATCTTGTGGACGATGGCCGGCGGCGTGCCGGCCGGCGCCATCAGGCCGAACCAGGCGGTGACCACCATGTCGGGCACGCCGGCCTCGGCCATGGTGGGCACGTCGGGCAGCTGCGGGCTGCGCGTGGCGCCGGTCAGCGCCAGCGCGCGGAACTTGCCGCCCTGGATCTGCGCGATCGAGCTGGGCAGGTTGTCCACCATGAAGGTGTACTGGTTGGCCAGCAGCGCCGCCACGGCCGGGCCGGCGCCCTTGTAGGCCACGTGCTCTGCCTTGGTACCGGTGCGCTGCAGGAACATCTCGCCCGACAGGTGCGGCGACTGGCCCTTGCCGGAGGAGCCGAACGCGTGCTTGGCCGGCTCGGCCTTGAGCTTGGCGATGAGGTCCTTGGCACTCGTGATGCCCGAGCCGGCGTTGACCACGAGCACGTTGGGCACCGAGACGGCCAGCGTCACCGGCGCGAAGTCCGTGGCCTTGTACGGCAGCTTCTTGTACAGGCTGTAGTTGATCGCGTTGGGGCCGATGTTGCCCATGATCAGCGTGTAGCCATCGGGCGCGGAGCGCACCAGCTGCTGCGAGCCGATGATGCCGGCCGCGCCAGCCTTGTTGTCGACCACCACGCTCTGGCCCCAGGCGCGCGACAGGCCATCGGCCAGCAGCCGCGCGACGATGTCGGTGGTGCCGCCGGGCGCGGCCGGCACGATGAGGGTGACGGGCTTGGTGGGCCAGGCGTCCTGCGCCAGGGCGGGTGCGGCCGACGTGGTGACGGCCAGTGCAGCGATCCAGGGAGCGGTGTGCTTGAACATGGCGGTCCTCATTCGAACTTGATGCCCTGGGTCACGCCGCGCCACATCTCCAGGTCCTTGCGCTGCTGCTCGGCCAGCACCGCGGGCGCGCCCTTCCACATGTCGTAGCCCTGCTCGGCCCAGATCTTGCGCAGGCCCTCGTCGGCCAGCGTGCGGTTCACGGCGGTGTTGACCTGCGCCACCTGCTCGGTCTTCATCTGCGCCGGGCCGTAGACGCCATACCAGCCGATCACCTCGTAGCCCGGCAGGCCGGCCTCGCGCATGGTGGGCACGTCGGGCAGCGAGGCGTTGCGCTCGCGCGAGGTCACGGCCAGCGGGTGCACGCGGCCTGTCTGGATGTAGTTGCGCGCGGTGCTGACGATGTCGAACATCATCGTCAGCTGGCCACCGATCACATCGGTCATGGCCGGCGCGTTGCCCTTGTAGGGCACGTGCGTCATCGAGAGGCCGCTCTGCTTGGCGAACAGTTCGCCGGAGAGGTGGTTCGATGCCCCCATGCCGGCCGAGCCGTAGGACAACTTGCCGGGGTTGGCCTTGGCATACGCGATCAGCTCCTTGAGGTTCTTGATCGGCAGGTCCTTGTTGATGACCAGCGCATTGGCGTAGCTCAGCACCGGCGCCAGCGGCGTCAGGTCCTTCACCGGATCGAAGGGCATGCTCTTGAGCACGTGCGGGCTGATCGTCAGCGTGGGGCTGGCGCCGAAGTACAGCACGCTGCCGTCGGGCGCCGCGCGGGCCACGGTCTCGCCGCCCAGCGCGCCGGCCACGCCGGCCTTGTTCTCCACGATCACCGTGCGCCCCAGCTCGCGGCCGAACACCTGGGCGAACTGGCGCGCGGCCGTGTCGACCGGGCCGCCGGCCGCGTAGCCGACGATGAGGCGCACGGGCTGCTGCTGTGCCCACGCAGGCGCGGCGGCCAGCGCACCGGCGCACAGCAAGCCCGCCAGCGCAGTGCGGCGGGCGGAACGGGGAAGGTTTGACGGCATGGTGGTGTCTCCTGGTGGCCTGTCGCGGGTCGTGTGCCCGAGCGGCGAGGATGGCACCGCGCCGCAGCCGCGGCCATCAGTTTTTGGCGAAGGGGGTGTTCAGCTGGGGTACGCTCGCGGCCCCACGCCATGCACTTCGACCTGTTCGACCTCCGCCTGTTCGTCTTCGTCGCCGAGGAATCCAACCTGCGGCGCGGGGCCGAGCGCGCCTGCATCTCGCTGGCCGCGGCCAGCACGCGCATCAAGCAGCTGGAAGACAACATCGGCGCCAAGCTGTTCTACCGCAAGCCCCAGGGCGTGGAACTGAATCCGGCCGGCGAGGCGCTGCTGCACCACGCGCGCAAGGTGCTGCAGCAGGTGGACCACCTGAAGATCGACCTGCGCGACTACGCCCAGGGCGCCAAGGGCCATGTGCGCGTGCTGGCCAACACCACCTCGATCACCAGCGCCCTGCCCTCGGCGCTGGCCAGCTTCCTGGCGCAGCACAAGGACGTGAGCATCGACCTGCGCGAGCGGCTGAGCCAGGAGATCGTGATGGCGATCCACGAGGCGCATGCCGACATCGGCCTGGTGGCCGGCAACGTGGACACGCAGGGCCTGGAGGTGCGCGATTTCGTCGCCGATGAACTGGTGGTGGTGGTGCCGGCACGGCATGCCATGGCGGCGCTGCCGCGCATGGACTTCGTGCAGACGCTGGACGAGCCGCACATCTCGCTGGCCGAAGGCAGCGCGCTGGCCAACTTCCTGCCGCCGCTGGCGCGCCAGATCGGCCGCAACCTGGAGTTCCGCATCCAGGTCTCCAGCTTCGAGTCGATCTGCCTGCTGGTGGAAGCCGGCGTGGGCATCGGCATCCTGCCGCGCTCGTCGGCGGCGCGCCACGCGCGGACCATGAAGCTGGCCCTGGTGCCGCTCACCGACGCCTGGGCCCAGCGCGAGACCAAGATCGTCAACCGCGCCGGCCAGCCGCTGCCCAGGTTGGCGGCGGAGCTGGTGCGGCATTTGGCGAATTTCAGCTTCGCGGATCGGTTGCTGTAGCCCGGAGACCTACAGCTGGGACTTGAGCCGCTGCAGCACGTCCCGGTCGATGCGGTCCTTGTCGCGGTAGTCGGTCTTGGTCTTGAGCAGACCTTCGATGTCCAGCGTCCGGATGTCCACGCCCTCCACCGTCACGGTGCGCACGTGGGGCTGCAGGCTGCCGTAAGTCTGGCCGTTGGCCGCGAACAACAGGTCGATCAGCAGGGCGTCGGCCACGCGGATGTTCTCGGGCTCGTCCGCCGGCACGGCGAACCATTCTGGATCGAGGTCCTGGCTCGATGGCAGGAACGACAGTGCGCGTATCACACGGTGGCCGTTGTCGATGGACGAAGGCAGCAGGATGTCGATGTCTTCGGTGGCCCGCAGGAAGCCGTTCATGCGCACGGCATGCCCACCCACGAGGATGTATTGCACACCCTCGTGCTGAAAGCGCCGCAGCAGGTTGAGCAGGCTGTCCGTGTCCATGCGCGTCGCGCCTCAGCGCGGCCCGTTGAGCCGGCGCGCCATTTCGAGCTGGCGTGCGTCGTCAGCCCGGTTCATCTCGCGGTGCGTGGCACGCGTGACGCCATGCGGCCGCGGCGCGCGCAGGCCCGCCAGCATCGCATCCAGCAGACGGCCACGTCGCCAGGCCTCGGAGGGATCGAGGATCAGCTCGGAACGGTCCTGGCGGCCGACGGTGCGGGTCATGCTGGCCATCGTAGCAGTCCAGGCGCGCGCAAGGGGCACGGTCCACCGTGCTCGCCGGCAAGCGCCTTCTTCACTGCCAAGGGCTCGCTGCCAAAGGCCGCAAAGCCGGCCGCCCGGTACAGCGCGATGGCGGCCACGTTGCGGGCCGTGATCGTCAGCGTCAGCGTGCGCAGGCCGTCGCGTGCACGCGCGTGCTGGATCGCGGCGTCGACCAGGCCGCGCCCGATGCCGTGGCCGCGGTACGACGGCAAAGCGCTGCGAGCGGGTCGGCTGGCTCAAGCGGTCTGCTGGAGGGAGCCGCATTTCCTGCATGAAGATCGCGGCACATTGCTGTCGCCGCCTCCGTGGCATCAGCGAGGCACCTCAGATGCCGTTGGTGCCGTCGCCGACACCACCTGCTCCGCCGCCGCCCGCCGCGCATAGCGCTGCGCCAGCACCCCGCACACCATCAGCTGCATCTGGTGGAACAGCATCAGCGGCAGCACGATGGCACCGGCCACGTTGGCGGCGAACAGCACCTTGGCCATGGGCACGCCGCTGACCAGGCTCTTCTTGGAGCCGCAGAACACGATGGTGATCTCGTCTTCCTTCGAGAAACCCATGCGGCGCGCGCTCCAGGTGGTGATGACCAGCACCAGGCCGAGCAGCACGGCGCAGACCACCAGCAGGCCGGCCAGCGCGGAGAGCGGCACCTGCGACCACAGGCCGTCGATCACGGCGTGGCTGAAGGCCGCGTAGACCACCAGCAGGATGGAGCCCTGGTCCACCACCTTCATGACCGATGCGCGGCGCTGCAGGAAGCCGGCGAGCCAAGGCCGCAGCAGGTGGCCGGCGATGAAGGGCAGCAGCAGCTGCATGCCGATGCGGCCGATCGCGTCCAGCGGGTCGCCCATGGCCGCGTTCTGCGTCAGCAGCAGGCCCACCACCAGCGGCGTGAACGCCACGCCCAGCAGCGTGGAGGCCGAGGCGCTGCAGACCGCCGCCGGGATGTTGCCGCGCGCCATCGACACGAAGGCGATGGCCGACTGCACCGTGGCCGGCAGCGCGCACAGGTAAAGGATGCCGGTGTACAGGTCGCGCGTGACCAGCGGCTGCAGCAGCGGCTTGAGCGCCCAGCCCAGCAGCGGGAACAGCACGAAGGTGCTGGCCACCACCACCAGGTGCAGCCGCCAGTGGCCGATGCCGGCCAGGATGGCCTGGCGCGACAGCTTGGCGCCGTGCAGGAAGAACAGCAGGCTCAC
Organism: Pseudorhodoferax sp. Leaf274; assembly: GCF_001422445.1. Taxonomy (GTDB): domain Bacteria; phylum Pseudomonadota; class Gammaproteobacteria; order Burkholderiales; family Burkholderiaceae_C; genus Pseudorhodoferax. The sequence goes on along the minus strand of NZ_LMNA01000001.1, from coordinate 634,807 downwards.
GGCCACCGTGGTGGCCACCTCCAGCACCTGGGCCAAGCGGCCGGAGGCCGGCAGCAGGCTGGCCAGCACGACGGTGGTGACGAGGTACAGCGTGAAGTTGTCGGGCAGCAGGCGGGAACGGGCCATGGGGTGCAACCAGGAAACGGGAATGCCGCCATTGGACCGCGCCGCGCGCCCAAAGAGAAATGGATTGATCTGATGAATTTATGATTCGGCCGCATGAATGTGAGCCTGCGCCAATTGCGTGTCTTCCAGGCCGTGGCTGCGCACGCCAGCTTCACGCGGGCTGGCGACCAGATCGGCCTGACGCAGCCGGCCGTGAGCCGCTGCATGACCGAGCTGGAGCAGCAGCTGGGCCTGAAGCTGCTGGACCGCACCACGCGCGAGGTGGTGCTGACCGAGGCCGGCCGCAGCCTGGCCGCGCGGCTGGACCGTGTGCTGGACGAGCTGGACACCATGCTGCTGGACGTGCGCGGCCTGGCCACGCAGCGCCAGGGCCGCGTGCGCGTGGCCAGCAGCCCCACGCTGTCGGCCAATCTGCTGCCGGCCTGCATCGCGCGCTGCCGGCTGGCGCATCCGGGCCTGGAGCTGGTGCTGCTGGACCGCATCCAGCACGACGCGCTGGCCAGCGTGCTCGCGGGCGAGGTGGACTTCGGCGTGGTGATCGACCCCGTGCAAAGCGCCGACCTGCATGCCGAGACCATCCTGACCGAACCCTTCTGCCTGGTCTGCCCGGCCGCACACCCGCTGGCGCGCAAGCGCAGCGTGCGCTGGACCGCGCTGGCCGGCGAACCGCTGGTGCTGCTGGACCACGCCTCGGGCAGCCGCCGCCTGATCGACGAGGCGCTGCGCACGCACGGCGTGCAGGCGCCCGTGGCGCAGGAGGTGGGGCACCCGACGACGATCTTCCGCATGCTCGACGCCGGGCTGGGCATCTCGGTCGTGCCCACGCTGGCGCTGCCGCCGGGCGGGCTGCCCGGCCTGGTCGCGCGGCCGCTGGCGCCACGCATGGACCGCCGCGTCGTGCTCGTGCGGCGCAAGCACCGCGCATTGGCGCCCGTGGCGCAGCTCACGTGGGATCTGGTGCGCCAGGTGGCGGGCGAGCGCGACGCGGCGCGCACAGGCGACGCATAGGCGACGCATGGGCGCCTCACAGATCGATTGCGCCAATGCGCGTGATCGCTTCGGCCATGGTGCCGCGGCAAGGCCGGCGCCATAGTCACCGCCCACTCGCGCCGACAAGTGGGCGCACAAAACCATGCCAACCGGAGACTCCATGCCCATCACCCGTCGCACGCTCGCGCTCGCCAGCACGGCCCTGGCCGCCAGCCTGCTGGCCCCCGCCGCCTTTGCCCAGAAGCAATACGACCCCGGCGCCAGCGACACAGAGATCCTGCTGGGCATGCCGATGCCGCTGTCGGGCCCGGTGTCGGGCTACGCCATCATCGGCAAGGTGGCCGAGGCCTACTTCAAGAAGCTCAACGAGCAAGGCGGCATCAACGGCCGCAAGGTCAAGCTGCTGGTCTACGACGACCAGTACTCGCCGCCGAAGACGGTGGAGGTGGCGCGCCGCATGGTCGAGCAGGACCAGATCCTGGCCTGGTTCAGCAGCCTGGGCACGGCCAGCAACACCGCCATCCAGCGCTACATGAACGCCAAGAAGGTGCCGCAGCTGTTCCTGCAAAGCGGCGCCAGCCAGTTCGACAACGCCAGGCAGTACCCCTGGACCACGCCCATGCTCGGCAGCTACCGCGGCGAGGGCAAGGTGTTCGCCCACCACATCGCGGCCAACAAGCCCGGCGCCAAGGTGGCGATCCTGATGCAGAACGACGACCTGGGCCGCGAGATCCTCAAGGGCCTGCAGGAAGGCCTGGCCGGCAAGAACGCCAGCCTGGTGGCGCAGGCCACCTTCGAGGTGACGGACCCCACCGTCGATTCGCAGATCGTGCAGCTCAAGGCCTCCGGGGCGGATGTGCTGGTGCTGGCCTCCACCGCGCGCACCACGGCGCAGGCCCTGCGCAAGGTGGCCGAGCTGGGCTGGACGCCCGAGCGCTACGTGAACATCGCCGGGGCCTCGGTCAAGATGGCGCTGGAGCCGGCCGGTGCCGACAAGGCCAAGGGCGCGATCTCCCTGGCCTACTACAAGGACCCGGGCTCCAAGGCATGGGACAACGACCCGGAGATGAAGGCCTACAAGGAGCTGCTCAAGACCTACGCGCCCGGCGTGGACCCGCTGAACAGCTCGGGCGTGACGGGCTACGTGGCCGCGCAGCTGATGGCCCATGTGCTGCGCGAGTGCGGCGACAACCTCACGCGCGAGAACATCCGACGCATCGCCAGCAACCTCAAGAACCCCAAGGTCGAGCTGCTGCTGCCGGGCGTGACGATCGCCAACAGCGCGGACGATCTCCACGCCGTGGCCGCGATGCAGCCGGTGCGCTACAACGGCGTGGACATGGAGCCGTTCGGCAAGGTGGAGAGCCTGAAGTAGGGCCCTCCCCTGCGCGGCACCCTCAGTTGCCGGCGGCCAGCCGCTGGTCGATCCAGGCGAAGGCGGCCTGCACGTCGTAGTTGCCGGCGTGCCCCTGGTCCCAGTGCAGGGCGTAGTCGACGTCCTTGACCTTGGCGTCGCCCTTCAGCGCGCGGCTGAGGTTGTAGGCCACGGTGAACGACGTGTCGCGGTCCCGCGCGCCGACGCGGATGCGCCAGTGCGTGGTGATGCCGTCGGTCCTGCCGATGTAGGCCAGCGCGTTGATCATCTTGTACTGGTTCAGCAGGAAGGCCTGCTGCGGGTTGGCCGCCCAGGCGATGCCGGTGTTCTTGAAACCGACATCGGCCTGCCGGGCATTGACGGCGTCGCCGCCGTTGTTGTTGTTCCAGGCGTATTCGGTGAAGTTGGAATAGACCTGCGCCGCCGTGCCGAACAGGTTGGACTCGCCGCCGCTGTAGTTGCCGTTGATGGCAGCGCCGGCCTTGGTGGTGTCGGCGGTCGGGGTCGCGGCGAGTGCCGGGGTCTGGCCGGCCTGGTCGAACGCCGGCACGGCCTTGAGCCGCGCCTGCTTGGCGACGAACTTCAGGTAGTTGGACATGTTGAAGTCCGTCACCGTGCCGCTGGCGTCCACGTCGATGAAGTCGTTCTTGTAGTACAGCGTGCCGCTGCCACCGGCCACGCCGTTGGCGGCCGCGCTGCCGAAGGCGTTGTAGGCGACGAAGGCCTTGCCGGCCTTGACGTACGCGCTGGCCGCTTTCTTGATCTCGGCCTCCAGTGCAGGCAGCATGTTGTCGGCGGTCAGCGCCGCGCCGGCCTCGTTCTTCAGGCCCAGCCCCGCCTGGTACGCCACGAACCTGGTCTTCAATGCGGTGCTGCCCGCAGGATCGGGGTTGGAGGCGCGCACGAGCTCGTTGCCGCTCGCATCGACGATCAGCCCGGCCTTCTGGTCGGCGGAGACCAGCGCGCGCGTGTCCAGCACGTTGAACATCCACTCGTAGGCCAGGTCGGCGCTGCCCATGTCCTGGATCGGGCAGTAGGCCACGATGGCGTAGACGCTGTCGCTGATCGCGCTCTTGCCGTTGGTGTCGATGCCGGCGGCACCCACGGCTTTCAGGTAGGGCAGGTAGTCGGCGCTGTCGCCCGTGGCGCCGAGCTGCGTGCTCTGCGCACCGCCGCCGCTGGTGCCGTTCACCACGATGCGGCTGGCGTTGCCGGGCATGGCGCCGTCGTTCAGGCGCAGGTAGCGCACGGCGGCCTTGGCGTCGACGATGGCGGCGGGCGCCTTGCCCTGGTAGATGCCGTCCTCGAAGACGCCGGCGGGCGCTGTCGCGCCGCGGCTGCGCGAGGCCATGTTGATGTAGACGAAGCCGCGGGCGAGCGCGGCGCCCCGCTTGTCGGTGTCGCTGTTGCTGACGTAGGTGCCGCCGTTGACGATGTCGGCGCCGGCGTAGTTGGCGTTGGTGATGGGGTCCGTGCCGTTCCAGCCGCCCTTGCCGCCCTGGTAGCTGGCCAGCCAGCCCGCGTTGTTGACGTTGAGCAGGATGGCGTTGTCCTGCCTGGCCGCGTCGGCCTCGCGCACGAAGATGTTCATGTTCTGGTAGCCGCAGGCCTGGTTGTCCACCGCGCCGGCGGATTGCGTCGGCGCCAGCGCCATCGGCTTGCCGACGTAGCAGACTTCCCGGTACCAGCGGACCGGCGTGCGCACGCCGTCGAGCGTGACGGTGATCGTCGTGTACCTGGCCTTGTCGAAGGCCAGCGCGCTGTCGTAGACGCCGGGGCCGGCGTCGGACGCATCGTCACCGCCGCCGCAGGCCGCCAGCAGGCCGGCGGCCGAGACCGCGGCAATGGCTGCCGCGAGCGCGCGGCGTTTGAAAGGGTGTTGCATGCACAGTCTCCTTGGGCCCAGCGGGCATCGTGGTGGGAAATGAAGGCCCCGTCGGGGCGGGTGAACGGTCAGTGGGCCGGCCCGGCGGCCACGGCGCCCAGCGCGGCGCGCTGGCGCAGCGTGCTGAGGATCGCGACCGCCGCGCAGGCCGCCGGCACGGCCAGCAAGGACAGGATGGCGCCGAAGCCCAGGCCCATGCCGAGCAAGGCGCCGCCGAAGCCCGAGCCCAGGATGCTGCCGAAGCGGCCCATGCCCAGCATCCAGCTCACGCCGGTAGCGCGTGCGGCGGTGGGGTAGCAGTTGGGGGCGAACGCGTTGAGCCCGGTCTGCGCGCCGCTCATGAAGAAGCCCGTGCTGAACACCATCAGCGTCAGCATCGGCGACAGCACGCCGATGGCACCGACCGCCAGCACGCACAGGCCGCCGGCCAGGTAGGCCGCACCGATCACGCGGGCCGGCCGCACGCGGTCCATGGCCCAGCCCACGACCACGGCGCCGATGGTGCCGCCGATCTGGAACATGGCCGTCACGTTGGCGGCGGTGGCGATGGTCAGGCCGGCGTCCTTCATGAGCGTGGGCAGCCAGCCGGTCAGCAGGTAGATGACGAGCAGGCCCATGAAGTAGGTGACCCACAGTGCGATGGTCAGCGCGCCGAAGCCCTGCGAGAACAGCACGCCGATGGAGCTGCGGCCGGCCAGCGCGGGCTCGGGCGACATGAAGCGCGTGCCAGGTGCGAAGCGGAACGCGCACACGCGGCCCAGCGTGGCCGCGATGCGCTCGGCCGGCTTGCCCTGCACCACCATCAGGCGGGCCGATTCGGGCAGCAGCCACAGCAGCAAGGGCACCACCAGCAGCGGCAGCACGCCGCCGAACACCAGCACCGTGCGCCAGCCATGCAGCGGGATCAGCCAGCCTGCGGCGAAGCCGATCAGGGCCGAGCCCAGGTTGAAGCCCGTGAACATGATGGTGACCATGAGCGCGCGCTGGCGGGCCGGTGCGTATTCGGACAGCAGCGTGGTCGTGTTGGGCATGGCCGCGCCCAGGCCGATGCCGGTCAGCAGGCGCAGCAGCGCCATCTCGGTCGGCGAATGGGTGTAGGCGGTGGCCACCGTCAACAGGCCGAACAGCAGCACCGACAGGATCAGCACGGGCTTGCGGCCGAAGCGGTCGGACGAGGGGCCGGCCACCAGCGCGCCGACCACGAGGCCGATCGGCGCCGCGCTCATGACCAGGCCGAAGGCCGGCCGCGAGATGTTCCATTCCTGCAGGATGGTCGGCGCGACGAAGCCCATGATGGCCACGTCCATGCCGTCGGCCGCGACGACGAGGAAGCACAGCAGCACCAGCAGCCACTGGTAGCGGGAAACGGGCCGGTCGTCGATGAAGGCCTTGACGTCGATGGGCGCTGTTGCAGGCATGGCTTGTCTCCGGGCCGTGCCCCTGCGGGCCGGCCTTGTTCGGGTTGGTGGGGGATGGGTGGCGGACGCGAGGCCGCGGGATCAGCTGGCGGCCGCGGCGGGCGCGGCGGGTGCGTCCCAGGCGTGCCGGGGCGCGGCGCCGCTGGCCACGGAGTACACGGCCTGGGTGTTGCGCGTCTTCTGGAAGTCTTCCAGGCTCTCGCCACGCATGGCGGCATAGATGTGCAGGTTGGACACGCCGACCACGGCGCCGAGCTTTTCCAGCATGAAGAAGATCACGCCGTGGTGGATCAGCCCGCGCCAGTCGCGCGCGCGCACGAGGCGGCACTCCTCGTCGGTCAGTCCCGCATCGCGCAGGGTGGCGGCCTCGTCGGCCAGGAAGCGGGCCCGCTGCGCGGGCTCGATCAGCGCGTGCAGGAACTTGTTGAGCCGGTAGCCCTGGACGCTGCGCGCGATCGTGTAAGGGTAGGTGCCCGGCAAGGCCTCGGCACCGGCCAGCTGCGTGGCGATGCGCTCGCGGTGGCGCGCCACCACGCCTGGCATGGACGCCTGCTGCACGGGCTCGTAGATGGCGGTCGCGATGCCGGTCATCGAAGGCAGGTAGTAGGCGCGGTGCCTGCACTCCACCTGCGCGGCCAGCGCGCCGCGCATGACCAGCCACATGATGACCTCGGCGCCCTCCATGCCGCCCAGCGCGGCGTATTCGGCCTGCGTGATGCCCGTCAACGCCTCGGGGTCGCGCTCGAACAGGTCGAGGAACTGCGCATCCCATTGCGGGTTGTTGAAGCCCGCGCGTTCGCCATGCACCTGGTGCGACAGGCCGCCCGTCGCGACGATGGCCACCTTGAGGTCTTCGGGGTAGCTTTCGACGGCGCGGCGCAGTGCCTGGCCCAGCTTCCAGCAGCGGCGCGCGCTGGGCACGGGGAACTGCAGCACGCCCATCTGCAGCGGCAGCAGCCTGACCGGCCAACCCGGCTCGTGCGGGCACATCACCGACAGCGGCGAGAAGATGCCGTGGTCCAGCGGCCGGTCCTGGAAGAAGGACATGTCGAACTCTTCCATCATCAGGCTCTGGCCGATGTGGGCGGCCAGGGCCGGGTGGCCGGCGATGGGCGGCAGGTCGCGCGCGCCGCCGCCCTCGTCGGCCACCTGCCACTGCGCGCCCACGCCCAGCGTGAAGGCCGAGTAGTGGTCGAAGAAGAACGACGTGGCATGGTCGTTGTAGACCATCAGCAGCACGTCGGGCCGCTTGGCTGCGATCCATTCCTGCACCGGGCGGAACGCGTCGAAGATGGGCTTCCACACCGGGTCGTCCTGCTTGTCGCGGTCGAACGCGAAGCCGATGGTGGGGGTGTGCGAGGCGGCGATGCCGCCGACGATCGTGGCCATGTGTGGGTGTCTCCTCCAGGCGTTGCCGATCCGCAGGTTTGCGATGGATCAACGACGAACGGGTGGACTTTAGGCAGGCGTCGCGGGCGCCGGAAGATGCCGCGTTGGGGGGCGCGATAGCCCATGGTTATCATGGTTCGCATGGGGATCAAGCTCACCGCCCTGCAGACGCTGATCGCTGCCGTGGAGGAAGGCAGCCTGCGCGGCGCGGCGCGGCGCCTGGGGGTGTCGCAGCCGGCCGTGACCAAGGCCATGCGCGAGCTGGAGCGCGCGGTGGGCGCGCCGGTGCTGCAGCGCTCCACGGCCGGCGTGTTCCCCACGGCGCAGGGCAAGGTGCTGCTCGAGCACGGCCGGCGCGCGATGCGCGAGCTGGACGATGCGCAGGAGCAGATCGACCAGCTCGGTGGCCGCATGGTCGGCGAGCTGGGCGTGGGCGCGGTGCCGCTGGCGGTGATGCTGCTGATCCCCGAGACCATGCGCACCTTCGGCCGCGACTACCCCGACATCCAGCTGCGTGTGCGCGAAGAGCTCTACATGGCCCAGCTCACGCTGCTGCGCGAGGGCGAGGTCGACGTGGTGGTCGGCCCCATCCCGGACAACCTGCCGCCCGGCGAGTTCGAGGTGGAGGCGTTGATGCCGATCGAGATGGCCGTGGTGGTGGGCAAGGGCAACCCGCTGGCCCGTGCGCGCTCGCTGGGCCAGCTGGTCGCGGCACGCTGGGTGTTCACGAGCCTCACGGGCAAGTCAGGCTATGCGCGCCAGCTGTTCGACCTGCATGGCCTCACGCCGCCCATGCCGGCGGCGGTGGTGAACAGCACGCTGGCGCTGCTGGCACTGCTGACACAGGGCGACTACGTGGGCCTGATGCCGATGCCCATCGCCACGCACCCGCTGGCCGCGCAGTACATGGCGGTGGTGCCGATCAAGGAAGGCCACCTGCCGCTGACGCTGGGCGCCATCGTGCGGCGCGGTGCGCTGCTCAAGCCCGCCCTGCGGCATTTCGTGGCGCACCTGCACCGGGCGGCGCTGCAGGTGGGCAAGCGCTGATGGGACAGGGCGCGGTGCGCGCCCGGCGCTTCAGACCGGATCCCAGGTGAACACGTCGCCCGAGCGGTCCAGGCCGAAGTAGCTGGCCTTCATGGCCGGCAGCGCGTGGCTCAGCACGGACTCGGGCGTCCAGCCTTCGGAGCGGTGCACCGAGCGCACCGGGCGCGGCTGGCTGATCAGGAAGATCTCGTTGTTGCGCACGGCGAAGATCTGGCCGTTGGTGTCCTGCGACGCATCGCTGCACAGCGCCACGGCCAGCGGCGCGATCTTGGCCGGCGTCATCTGCTTGATGCGTTCCACGCGGGCCTTCTCGGCGTCGGTCTCGGTGGGGATCGAGCCGATCATGCGGCTCCAGGCGAACGGCGCGATGCAGTTGCTCCGCACATTGAACTTCTGCATGTCCAGCGCGATGGACTTGGACAGCGCGGCCAGCCCCAGCTTGGCGGCCGAGTAGTTGGCCTGGCCGAAGTTGCCGATCAGGCCCGAGGTGCTGGTCATGTGCACGAACACGCCGGAGTTCTGCTCCTTGAAGTGCGTGGCGGCCGCGCGGCTCACGTAGTAGCTGCCGTACAGGTGGACCTTGATGACGGCGTCGAACTCGTCGTCGCTCATCTTGTGGAAGAAGCGGTCGCGCAGGATGCCGGCGTTGTTCACCACGCCGTCGATGCGGCCGAAGGTGTCGAGCGCCGAGGTGACGATGCGGGCGCCGCTGCGCGCATCGGACACGCTGTCGGTGTTGGCCACGGCCTCGCCGCCCAGAGCCTTGATCTCGTCGACCACCTTCTGCGCGGGGCCGGCGTCATTGCCTTCGCCGCTGACGGACGCGCCGATGTCGTTGACCACCACGCGCGCGCCGGACTTGGCCAGCGCCAGCGCGATGTCGCGGCCGATGCCGCCACCGGCACCGGTGACGACGATGACCTTGCCGGCCATCAATGTTTGTTCGCTCATGTTGTGTGCTCCTTCGTCTTGGGAATTGGGTGTTTACAGCAGGTTGGTGACGCGCGGCCACTCGGCCATGCGCCAGACGCGTTCGGCCACGCCGCGCGTCTCGTCGGGGGTTGCGCCGTTCGCATACGCGGACAGTTGCAGCGCCTTGGTTTCGATCTCGGCGCGACTCAGCGTGTTGCCGGGGTCGCCCTTGGGTTCGTCCACGCGCCCATGCAGCGTGCGGCCGTCGGTGGTGAGCACCGTGACCTTGCCGATCCAGCGCTGAGGATAGGCGCCATCGACCTCGGCATCGAGCACCATGGTGACTTTGTCGCGCAGCGCGACCACCTCGGGGCTGCGGAAGTGCGCGTCGAATTCCGCCAGGCCCGCGCGGTCGAACGCGCCGATCAGGCCCAGCACCGTGCCCATGGAGAACTTGCTCTGGTGCACCGTGCTGGGGTCTGTCACCGGGCCCAGCACGTCGATGGCGCCCTGGTGCACGTGGGTCGTGACCTGGGCGATGTCGGCGAGCTTGAGGCCGTGCGTACGCACGACCTGCTGCAGCGCGTCGGCGGCCGGGTGCGTGTGGCGGCACGAGGCGTGGTACTTGAACGAGGTCTCGGCCAGCGTCCAGCGCGTGCCCAGGCCGTCGGTCAGCTTGGCGGGGTTGGCGTCGGTCGACATGCCGGCGCCCATGCCCTGCTTGCCTTCCAGGATGCGCTGCGCGCCCGTGAAACCGTCCTTGGCCAGGTAGGCGGCCAGCAGGCCGTCGCTGGCGGCCTTGGCCGTGTGCAGCTGCTTGCTGTCGGCCGCGTCGCGCAGGAACTCCCACAGGCCGGCCGCCTGGGTGCCGGCGGAACCGAAGGCGTGCAGCATCTGGCCGGCGTCCAGGCCCAGCAGGCGGCCCACGGCGGCCGCGGCCGCCACGGTGCCGGCCGTGGCCGTGGTGTGGAAGATGCGGTAGTGCGAACGGCCCAGGAACTCGCCGACGCGGATGCCAACCTCGTAGCCGACCACCGAGGCCACGAGCAGATCCTTGCCCGAAGCGCCGATGGCCTGGGCCACGGCCAGCGCGGGCGGGAACACCACGGCCGCAGGGTGGAACACCGAGCCGTTGTGCACGTCGTCCTGCTCGGCCACGTGCGAGGCCGCGGCGTTGACCATGGCGGCGAACAGTGGGCTGCTGCGTGTGCGCGAGATCAGCACCTCGCTCGCGCCATCGGCCGGACCCATGGCGCGGGCCAAGCTGGCGATGGACTCGACCGCGCGCGAACCCTTGCCGGCCAGCACCGAGCCGTACCAGTCGAGGAACAGGTCCTCGGTGCGGCGCAGCACGGGCGCGGGAATGTCCTCGAAACGCAGGCCGGCGGCAAAGGCGGCCAGGTCTCGGCTGGGATGCTCACTCATGTCCAGCTCCTCAGAACGAGCGCGGCAGCCCGAGGATGTGCTCGGCCACGAAGCTCAGGATCAGGTTGGTGGAGATCGGCGCGACCTGGTACAGCCGCGTCTCGCGGAACTTGCGTTCCACGTCGTATTCGCAGGCGAAGCCGAAGCCGCCGTGGAACTGGATGCAGGCGTTGGCCGCCTCCCAGCTGGCCTTGGCCGCGAGGTACTTGGCCATGTTGGCCTGGGCGCCGCAGGGCTGGTGCGCGTCGAACAGCTCGCAGGCCTTCCAGCGCATGAGGCTGGCGGCCTCAACCTCGATGTAGGCCTCGGCGATGGGGAACTGCACGCCCTGGTTCTGGCCGATGGGGCGGCCGAACACGATGCGGTCCTTCACGTACTTGGAGACGCGGTCGATGAACCAGTAGCCGTCGCCGATGCATTCGGCGGCGATCAGCGTGCGCTCGGCGTTCAGGCCATCGAGGATGTACTTGAAGCCCTGCCCTTCCTCGCCGATCAGGTTCTCGGCCGGGATCTCCAGGTTCTCGAAGAACAGCTCGTTGGTCTCGTGGTTGACCATGTTCAGGATGGGCCGCACGGTCATGCCGCTCTTCTCGGCCTGGCGCAGGTCGACCATGAAGATCGAGAGGCCTTCGCTCTTCTTCTTCACGTCCGCGAGTGGCGTGGTGCGCGCCAGCAGGATCATGAAGTCGGAGTGCTGGATGCGGCTGATCCAGACCTTCTGGCCGTTGATGACGTAACGGTCGCCCTTCTTCACGGCCGTGGTCTTGATCTTGGTGGTGTCGGTGCCCGTGGTGGGCTCGGTCACGCCCATGGACTGCAGCCGCCATTCGCCCGTGGCGATCTTGGGCAGGTAGAACTCCTTCTGCGCCTTGGAGCCGTGGCGCAGCAGCGTGTTCATGTTGTACATCTGCCCGTGGCAGGCGCCGGAGTTGCCACCGGCGCGGTTGACCTCTTCCATGATCACGGAGGCCTCGGTCAGGCCCAGGCCGGAGCCGCCGTACTCCTGCGGGATCAGCGCGGCCATCCAGCCGGCCTTGGTCAGGGCGTCGACGAAGGCCTCGGGATAGATGCGCTGCTCGTCGATCTTGCGGAAGTACTCGTCGGGGTACTCGGCGCACAGCGAGCGCACGGCGTCGCGGATTTCTTCGTACTTGTCTTGGGTGTGGGCCATGGTCAGGTCCTTCAGGTTCTCAAAGGGTTTCGGCCAGGCCGAGGATGGCGGTGGCCTGGCTGGACAGCGTGCCGCCGTTGCCATGCGCCAGCGCGGTCTTGGCGCCAAGGATCTGGCGTTCGCCGCAGTTGCCGCGCAGCTGCCGCACGCCTTCGATCAGCGCGAAGATGCCGTACATGCCGGGGTGCACGCAGGAGAGGCCGCCGCCGTTGGTGTTGACGGCCAGGCGCCCGCCCGGTGCGATGGCGCCGTTCTCGACGAACGGGCCGCCCTCGCCCTTCTTGCAAAAGCCCAGGTCTTCCAGGAACAGCAGCACGTTGATGGTGAAGGCGTCGTACAGCGCGAGCACGTCGATGTCCTTGGGCGCCAGGCCCGCCATCGCGAACGCGGCGGCGCCGGAGTCCTTGGCGGCCGTCACGGTCACGTCGTGCATGGACGATATCTGGCGGTTCCAGCAGGCCGTGCCGTTGCCCAGCACGTAGACGGGCTTGTTCGGCAGGTCCTTCGCGCGGTCGGCGCGCACCAGCACGTAGGCGCCGCCGCCATCGGTGACCAGGCAAGAGTCGCGCACCGACAGCGGGTCGCTGACCATGCGGGCCTTGAGCACGTCCTCGATCGTGAGCGGGTCGCGCATGAAGGCCTCGGGGTTCTTCTGCGCCCACTGGCGCGCGGCCACGGCCACCTCGGCCAGTTGGCGCCGCGTGGTGCCGTACTGGTGCATGTGGCGTGCGGCAGCGAGCGCGTAGGCCGACAGCGGCATCATGGGCTCGTAGGGCGTCTCGTAGGGCTGCGGGTCCAGGAACTTGCGGCTGGCCACGACTTCCTTGCGGCCGAAGGTGGCGGTGCGCTGCGTGCTGCCGTAGCAGACCAGCACCGCATTGCACTGGCCCGACTCCAGCGCGTGCATGGCCGGCAGCAGGTGGGCGATGAAGCTAGAGCCGCCGATCATCGTGGAGTCGATGTACGCCGGGCGGATGCCCAGGTGCTCGACGACGGGCATGGCCCACATGGTGGCGGCGGCACTGGCGGTGCACAGGCCGTCGATGTCGCTCATCTTGAGGCCCGCATCGGCCACGGCCTGGCGGGCCGAGATGGCCAGCAGTTCCATGTCGGTGTAGCCCGGGGCTTCGCCGCAGCCGAAGGTGGCCACGCCGGCAATCGCGGCACGGCCGCGCAGTTGTTTCCAATCGCTCATCGCGTCACCCCTGCACCGGATCGAACACCACGAGCGCGTCCGCGCCCTCGCGCTGCAGCACGCGCGCCTCGACGCGCAGGCCGATGCGCACATCGCTGGCCGGCACGCCTTCGACGCGGCTCATCAGGCGCACGCCTTCGTCCAGGTCGATCAGCGACACATTGAGGTCGCCACCGGCCTCGGGCTTGCGGCGCATCGTGGTCACGGAGTAGACGGTGCCGGTGCCGGCGGGCGCGACCAGTTCGAGCGCTTCGCTGCCGCAGTGCGGGCACAGCGCGCGTGGGTAGTAGACGTGCTGGCTGCAGTCGCCGCAGCGTTGGATCAGGAAGCGGCCTTCCTTCAGCGCGGCCTGGTGGCGCGCCTGGACGCCGCCCGCCGCATCGGGTGGGAGGATGGTGGTCATGGGAGAAGCGTGTCTCTTCGGGTTTCGAATGGACGCAAGCATGCCGCCCGGGGCCGGCAGGCGCCATCCGTATTTGGTGAACGGGGTGTTCAGGCGACTTCTAGAATGGCGCTCCCTTCCGGAGACAAGCCATGAACGCTCCTGCCAGCACCGCCCAGTTGATCCCCGAATTCCATCCGCGCGAGGTGCCCGCAGCGCTGGTCGAGGCGCTCAAGGCCCACTTCGGCGAGCGTTGTTCCACCGCGCTCGTGGTGCGCGAGCAGCATGGGCGCGACGAATCCTCATTCACCGTGCCGCCGCCGGCCGCCGTGGTGTTCGCCGAGAGCACCGACGATGTGGCACACGCCGTGCGCCTGGCCGCCGCGCATGCGGTGCCGGTGATCCCTTTCGGCGTGGGCTCTTCGCTCGAAGGCCATCTGCTGGCCGTGCAGGGCGGCATCAGCATCGATGTGTCGCGCATGAACAAGGTGCTGGCCGTGAACGCCGAAGACCTGACGGTGACGGTGCAGCCCGGCGTCACGCGCAAGCAGCTCAACGAGGAGATCAAGAGCACCGGCCTGTTCTTCCCGATCGACCCCGGCGCCGATGCGTCCATCGGCGGCATGGCCGCCACGCGCGCCAGCGGCACCAACGCCGTGCGCTACGGCACCATGCGCGAGAACGTGCTGGCGCTCGAGGTGGTCACGGCCCAGGGCGAGGCCATCCGCACCGGCACGCGGGCCAAGAAGTCGTCGGCCGGCTACGACCTCACGCGGCTGTTCGTGGGCAGCGAGGGCACGCTGGGCGTGATCACCGAGGTCACGCTGCGCATCTACCCGCTGCCCGAGGCCGTCTCGGCCGCGATCTGCTCGTTCCCGAGCATCGAGGCGGCCGTGCGCACCGTGATCCAGACGGTGCAGCTGGGCGTGCCGATCGCGCGTGTCGAACTGATCGACGCGAACACCGTGCGCATGGTCAACGCCTATGCCAAGCTCGCCCTGCGCGAGGAGCCCATGCTGCTCATGGAGTTCCACGGCTCGCCGGCCGGCGTGCAGGAGCAGGCCGAGACGGTGCAGGAGATCGCGGCCGAATTCGGCGGCAACGCCTTCGAATGGGCCAGCACGCCCGAGGAGCGCACGCGGCTGTGGACGGCGCGGCACAACGCCTACTTCGCGGCCGTGCAATCGCGCCCGGGCTGCAAGGTGATCTCCACGGACACCTGCGTGCCGATCTCGCGGCTGGCGGACTGCCTGCTCGATTCCGTGGCCGAGGCCGATGCCAGCGGCATCCCCTACTTCCTCGTCGGCCACGTGGGCGACGGCAACTTCCACTTCGGCTACTTGCTGGACCCGAACCTGCCCGAGGAGCGCACCAAGGCCGAGCAGCTCAACCACGACCTGGTGGCGCGCGCGCTGCGGCTGGAGGGCACCTGCACGGGCGAGCACGGCGTGGGCCTGCACAAGATGGGGTTCCTGGTGGACGAGACCGGCGCCGGCGCGGTCGAGATGATGCGCACGATCAAGCGCGCGCTGGACCCGCTGAACATCATGAATCCGGGCAAGATTTTCGTGATGTGAGTGGCTGGCGCGCCCGATGGCGTGCATGGTTCACACAAAATTCCCGGCCACCGCCCCGGAGATTTCGTCAAAATTGGTTACTCTCCGACTTGACATGCATGGAACTTTTGCAAGTCAAGACATACAGTTGCCCCTTTTCTGATGGGATTTCCATGATCCGCCCGCTTCTGCCCCTCGCCGCACTGGCCCTGGCGGCCTGCGTGCAGGCGCCGCCGGCCGCCGCACCGGACCAGCCGGCCATGGTCCGCATCTGCGACGACAGGGGCTGCTCTGACCGTCCGCGCAACAGCGCTACCTTCGACGCCACGCGCGACGACAACCCCGAGCAGACACGCCGCATCGCCGCGCTGTCCGACCTGGGCAAGAAAGACCCGCGCGCCGCCTACGACCTGGGCCTGCGCTACTTCCGCGGCGACGGCGTGCCGCAGAACAGCTACCAGGCACTGCAGTGGATGCGCAGCGCCGGCGAGCGCGGCCATCCGCAGGCCCAGCTGGCACTCGGCCGCTTCTATCTGATGGGCCTGGAAGAAATGGGCTCCGATCCGGCCGAAGCCGAGAAATGGTTGTCGCTGGCCGCCGCCCGTGGCGACAGGGAAGCCAGCAAGCTTCTGGCCGAGGCCTCCGCCGCCAAGAAGAAGAACCAGGACGAATACAAGGCCTGGGTCAACCTGAACCGCACCGCCTGGTACGGCTACTGGCAGACCGGCTACACGTATTACTGGGCCTGGCGCCCGACCGGCTGGTACTACCGCTACTGACCGCCGCCCCGCCCGCACCACTTTCCTTCACCCATCCTCTTGCTGAAAGCCAAGCCATGAACACCTCCTCCTTCCTGCGTCCTGCCGTGCTGGTCGCCTCCGTCCTGGCCCTGGCCGGCTGCGAAACGCCTGGCGGCGGCAAGGTCACGACCGGCACCGCGCCCACGGCCGTGACGGGCGGCGCAGCCGGGGGTTCGAGCGTGGGCGCCAATCCGGCGCTGGAGCGCTGCGACGCACCGATGGGCACCCTGGCGGTGGATGACGGCCGCGGCAAGGACTGGTACGCCAGCTTCGGCGCGGCCACCAAGGTGACCTCGATCGAGCCGCTGCTGCGCCTGGCCGTGCAGCAGTCCAACTGCTTCGTGATCACCTCCATCGGCAACAACCGCACCGAGAGCAAGCTGTCCGCCATCACCGACAAGCAGCGCAACTCGGGCGAGTTCCGCGCGGGCTCCAAGCAGGAGAAGGGCCAGCGCGTGGCGGCCGACTACTTCCTGGAGCCGGCCATCATCATCGACAACGACTCCACCGGCAAAGTGGCGGCCGGCCTGGGCGGTTTCCTTCCGCGCGGCTTCGGCGCACTGGCCGGCTCGATGGAAAGCAAGGCTTCGGTCGTGACCATGACGCTGTTCGACATCCGTTCGGGCGTGCAGATCGGCATCTCCGAAGGCAACGCCACGGCCACCAACTTCGGTGCGGCGCTGGGCGCCTTCGGCGGCGGTGCAGCGGCGGGCCTGGGCGGCTTCTCGCGCACGCCCGAGGGCAAGGCCACGGTGTCGGCCTTCGTCGACGCCTGGAACTCCATGGTCATCTCGCTGCGCAACTACAAGGCGCAGGAAGTCAAGGGCGGCCTGGGCCGCGGTGGCGTGCTGAAGGTCGGCCAATAAGCTGACCCTGCTGCGATCAAAACCGCCTTCGGGCGGTTTTTTCATGCCTTCGTGAAGGGAGCCTGGTACAGCCAGACCGGGCGGCCATCGGCGCCTTGCAGGCGGGCCGTGGGCCGCAGCGCGGTGGCCTCGAACTCCAGGCTGACCAGCCACGCGCCGGGTGCCAGCTCCGCCTGGGCCTTGGCCACGGCGCGCGCCATGCTCTCGGGCCGCTGGAACAGGTAGACCATGGCAAAGGGACGCCAGTCGGCGCGCCACATGTTGCCCTGGCGCACGCGGGCCCAGGGGCAGCGCAGTGCGCAGGCGAGCCGCAAAGGCCAGCTCCATTCCACCCCATGCAGTTCGGCCTGTGGATATGTCCAGCGCAATGCTTGCAATCCGTGGCCCAGGCCGCAGCCGGCATCCAGCACCCGGGCGCCGGGCGGCAGCGGCGCCTGCGCAGCCAGGCCCTGCAGTGCACCGGCCGGTGTCGGGAATAGCGGCGCATCGCGCCAGGCATTGAGCGGATAGACCAGTGCCAGCAAGGCCATTGGCAGCAGCCAGGCCCAGGCCGGCCACTGGGCCGCGCCGCTGAGCAGCAGGGCCAGCGGAAAGCCCAGCGCGATCAGCAGGCGGCGCCACAGCGTGCTGCCCAGCACACTGGCCAAGGCACCCGCGGCGCTGGCCAGCAGCAACGCCAGCCACGGGGTTGCGCCAACACCCAGCAGAACCCTGAACAAGCCCCAGGCCAGCGCCCAGGCCAGCACGGCGGGCAGCGGCCAGGGCAGGCGCGGCATCAGCGCGCGACCGTGGGCGACAGCTTCTCGATCAGCCCGTTGAGCTCTTCGAGCGAACCGAACTGGATGCTCAGCTCGCCCGCCTCCTGCATGCGGCCGCCGCGCTTGACGCGCTTCTTGATGCGGATCTCGACGTCGGCGGCGAACAGGTCGGAGAGCTCCTCCTCCACCCGCTTCAAGTCGCGCGACTTCTCCTTCTTCGGCTTGGGCGAGGTCAGCGTGAACTCGGCCGACAGCTTCTTGGCCAGGCTCTCCGCCTCGCGCACCGACAGCTTCTTGGCCGAAATCTGGTTGCCGGCCGTGATCTGCGTGGCCCGGTCCAGCGACAGCAGCGCGCGCGCATGGCCCATGTCCAGGTCGCCGGCCATGAGCATGGTCTGCACCGGATCGGCCAGTTGCAGCAGGCGCAGCAGGTTGCTGGCCGCGCTGCGCGAGCGGCCGACGGCCTGGGCCGCCTGCTCGTGCGTCATGCCGAATTCCTTGACCAGGCGCTGCAGGCCCTGTGCCTCTTCCAGCGGGTTCAGGTCCTCGCGCTGGATGTTCTCGATCAGCGACATCGCGGCCGCGGACTCGTCGGGCACGTCGCGCACCAGCACCGGCACCTGGTCCAGGCCGGCCAGGCGCGCAGCGCGGAAGCGGCGCTCGCCGGCAATGATTTCGTACTTGCCCGCGTGCTCGCCTGCCGTCAGCTGGCGCACGAGGATGGGCTGCATGATGCCCTGGGCCTTGATGCTCTCGGCCAACTCGTAGAGCGCGCCTTCGTCCATGCGCGTGCGCGGCTGGTATTGGCCCGGCACCATGGCCTCCAGGCTCAGCGTGCTGGGCTTGCCGTCGGCAGCGGCGCTGGCCTCGCCAACCGGCGTGTCGGCGACGGTGGGGCCCAGCAGGGCTTCCAGCCCGCGGCCCAGGCCCTTGGGGCGTTTGGTGACCATAGGATCTATTCTTTCCGGAGTTCTTCAAGCAAGGCGCGCGCGGCGGGCCAGTCGCCCAGTCCCGATGCGGCGTTCAGATGCCCGCCGGCGCCCATGTCGTGGTAAGTCGCACCCCAGTCCCGCGCCATGGCCTGGGCGCGCTCCTGGGTGCAGTAGGGGTCGTTGCGGCTGCCCAGGAGCAGGCTTCGGAATGGCAAGCGCCGGCGCACGATGGGCGCCCAACCCGGCAGCAGCACGCGCAGGTCTTCGCGCTCGACATCGCCGGGCGCGACCAGCAGGGCACCGCGCACGCGCGCCGTCAGCCGGCTGTGGTCGGCCCAGGCGGCCACCTGGATGCAGCCCAGGCTGTGGGCGGCCAGCACCACGCCCTGCTCTTGCGGCAGGCCCAGCAGCACCTCGTCCAGCCGCGCGAGCCAGTCGCCGCGCAGCGGCCGCGTCCAGTCGTGCTGCTCGACGCGGCGGTCGCCGTGGCGCTGCTCCCACAAGGTCTGCCAATGGCCGGGGCCAGAGCCCTGCCACCCCGGCAGCGTGAGCACGCCGACGCTCATCGTGCGCGCACCACCATCTCGCGCGCGAAGCTCAGGTAGGCCTGGCTGCCGCGCGCCGAGGGGTCGAACACCACGCCCGGCAGGCCATAGCTCGGTGCCTCGGCCAGGCGCACGTTGCGCGGGATCACGGTGTCGAACACCTTGTCGCCGAAATGGCCCTTGAGCTGGTCGCTGACCTGTTGCTGCAGCGTGATGCGCGGGTCGAACATCACACGCAGCAGGCCGATGATCTTGAGTTCCTTGTTGAGATTGGCGTGGACCTGCTTGATGGTGTTGACCAGGTCCGTCAGCCCTTCGAGCGCAAAATATTCGCACTGCATGGGAACGATCACGCCGTGCGCTGCGCACAAGCCATTCAAGGTCAGCATCGAGAGCGACGGCGGGCAGTCGATCAGCACGAAGTCGTAGTCGCCCTGCACCGCCTCCAGCGCCTGCTTGAGGCGGCGCTCGCGCCGTTCGACGCTGACCATCTCGACCTCGGCACCGGCCAATTCACGGCTGGCGCCCAGCACGTCGTAGCCGCACTTCTCGGACTTCACGCGTGCCTCGGCGATGCTGGCGGACTCCAGCAGCACGTCGTACACCGACAGCTCCAGCGCCCGCTTGTCGACGCCCGAGCCCATGGTGGCGTTGCCCTGCGGGTCCAGGTCGATCAGCAGCACACGCTGCTCGGCACGGACCAATCCGGCCGCCAGGTTGACAGTCGTCGTGGTCTTGCCGACGCCGCCCTTCTGGTTGGCAATGCAGAAAACACGCGCCATCACTGCACCGCCAGCTTGATGCCGAAGCCGACCAGGAACAGCCCGGCGATCTTCTCCAGCGCGCCGGAGATCCGGCGGTTGGCACGCAGGCGCTCGGCCAGCGTATGGGTGAGCAGCACGGCGATGAGGCTGTAGGTGAAGCCCAGCGCGGCGATGGTGGCGGCCATCACGCCGAAGGTCACCATGCCCTGGTGTTGTGCGGGCGCAATGAACAACGGAAAGAAGGCCATGTAGAACACGATGGCCTTGGGATTCAACAGCGTGATCATGAGCGCCTGGCGCAGGTAATGGCGCGGCTGCATCTGCAGCACCGGCGCGTCGCCCGGCTTGGCGCGCAACATGCGCACGCCCATCCAGGCGAGGTAGGCGGCACCCAGCCATTGCACGGCGTGGAACGCCGCGGGATAGGCGGCCAGCACGGCCGCCACGCCGGCCAGGGCCAGCCATAGCAGGATCTGGTCTCCGAGGATGATGCCGGCGGCGCAGGCCAGGCCGCCACGCAGGCCGCCCTTGCTGGTCGAGGTGATCAGTGCGAGGTTGCCCGGTCCGGGAATCATCAAGAAGACGACGATGGCGGCGACAAATGCGCCGTAGTCAGCAATGCCGAACACGGGGATCTCCTAGGGGAAGCAGGCCGCGAGTTTAAGCGGCAGCGGGCCGCATCCAGACGATGCAGCGCTCGGCCTCCAGCCCCGGAACCTGCAGATGTTCCACGTGAAACACCTGCACATCGGCCGGCAGTGCAGCGATCTCGTCGTGCGGTTCCTTGCCCTTCATGGCCAGCCATACTGCGCCCGGCTTGAGCGCTTCGCGCGACCAGGCCGTGAAGTCGACCAGCGAGGCGAAGGCCCGGCTGGAAACCACGTCATAGCCCTGCCCGAGGCTCTCGACACGGGCATGCAGCCCGCGCAGGTTGGGCAGCTTCAGTTCCGCTGCCACCTGCTGCACGAAGGCCGCCTTCTTCGCAACCGTGTCCACGCAATGCACCTGCAGCTGCGGATGCAGGATGGCGAACACCACGCCGGGCAGGCCCGCGCCGGCGCCGACATCCAGCAGCGCCGGCGCATCACCGCCCTGCTCCGCCAGCGCGCGCCGCAGCGGCGGCACGGCCGCCAGGCAATCCACCAGGTGCTGCGTGAGCATCTGCCCGGGGTCGCGCACGGCCGTCAGGTTGTAGACCTTGTTCCATTTGGCGATCAAGCCCTGGTAAGCCAGCAATGCATCGGCCTCTTGGTCTGACAATGCCAGGCCCAAGGCATGCGCCGCATCCAGCAGGCGGCTCTTCACGCGCTGACGGCGCGGCCGCGCTTCTTCAGATGCACCAGCAGCAAGGAGATCGCGGCCGGCGTGACGCCGGAAACGCGCGACGCCTGGCCCAGCGTCTCGGGGCGCTGCTTCTGCAGCTTCTGCCGCACCTCGATCGACAGCGCGGGCACCGCCATGTAGTCGAAGTCTTCCGGCACGCGCAGCGTCTCCAGGTGTGCCGCGCGCTCGACCTCCTCCTTCTGCTTGCCGATGTAGCCGGCGTACTTGGCGGCAATCTCGATCTGTTCGACCTCCTGCTCGTCCAGGGCCTTCTCGGGCACGAAGCGCCCACCATCCAGCGACATCAGTCCCGCATAGTCCACGCCCGGCCGGCGCAGCAGGTCGGCCAGGTTGTATTCGTGCTCGATGGCCTTGCCCAGCACACGTTCGGATTCGGCCGCTGCCAGGTTGCGCGGACTCACCCACAGCGAACGCAGCCGCTCTGTTTCACGTGAAACAGCATCGCGCTTGCGGCTGAAGGCATCCCAGCGCGCGTCGTCCACCAGGCCCATCTGGCGACCGACCTCGGTCAGCCGCATGTCGGCGTTGTCCTCGCGCAGCTGCAGCCGGAACTCGGCCCGGCTCGTGAACATGCGGTAGGGCTCGCTCACCCCCTTGGTGATGAGGTCGTCCACCAGCACGCCCAGGTAAGCCTGGTCGCGCGCCGGCATCCAGGGCTCACGGCCCAGGCACTGCAGAGCGGCGTTGGCGCCGGCGAACAGGCCCTGGGCAGCCGCCTCCTCGTAGCCCGTCGTGCCGTTGATCTGGCCAGCAAAGAACAGGCCCTGGATCGCACGCGTCTCGAAGCTGCTCTTGAGCGCGCGCGGGTCGAAGTAGTCGTACTCGATGGCATAGCCCGGCCGCAGGATGTGGGCGTTCTCCAGGCCCGGCATCGAGCGCACGAGCGCGTACTGGATGTCGAACGGCAGGCTGGTCGAGATGCCGTTGGGATAGAACTCGTGGGTCGTCAGCCCCTCCGGCTCCAGGAAGATCTGGTGACTGTCCTTGTCGGCAAAGCGGTTGATCTTGTCTTCCACGCTGGGGCAGTAGCGCGGCCCCACCCCCTCGATCTTGCCGGTGAACATGGGGCTGCGGTCGAAGCCCGACCGGATGATGTCGTGCGTGCGCGCGTTGGTGTGCGTCACCCAGCATGGCATCTGGCGCGGGTGCATGTCGGCCCGGCCCATGAAGCTGAACACGGGCACGGTCTCACGCTCGCCCCCGGGCATGCCGTCGCCCGGCTGCTCGGCGCATTTGGAAAAGTCGATGCTGCGCCCGTCCAGCCGTGGCGGCGTGCCGGTCTTGAGCCGCCCCTGCGGCAGCTGCAGCTCCTTGAGCCGCGCGCTCAGCGACTGCGCCGGGGGATCACCCGCGCGGCCGGCCGCGTAGTTGTTCAGGCCCACATGGATCTTGCCGTCCAGGAAGGTGCCTGCGGTCAGCACCACGGTGCGGCCGCGGAAGGCGATGCCGACCTGGGTCACGGCGCCCACCACGCGGTCACCCTGCACCATGAGGTCGTCCACGGCCTGCTGGAACAGCCACAGATTGGGCTGGTTCTCCAGCATGCGGCGGATCGCGGCCTTGTAGAGCACGCGGTCGGCCTGGGCGCGCGTGGCGCGCACGGCCGGGCCCTTGCTCGAATTGAGGATGCGGAACTGGATGCCGCCCTCGTCGGTGGCCAAGGCCATGGCGCCGCCCAGCGCGTCCACCTCCTTGACGAGGTGGCCTTTGCCGATGCCGCCGATGGACGGGTTGCAGCTCATCTGCCCCAGCGTTTCGATGTTGTGGGTGAGCAGCAGCGTCTTGCAGCCCATGCGGGCCGCGGCCAACGCGGCCTCGGTGCCGGCATGGCCGCCGCCGACGACGATGACGTCGAATTCCTGGGGGTGGGTGTAGGGGGTGCTCATGCGGTGATCAATCGGGTCTTGAGGCCGGCGGCCTCGGCGGCGTCCGCCTGGCGGCGGTCGGCTGTGACGAAAAGGTCAACTGCGGCGTGCTGCGCCGAGCCGATGTGCAAGGCATCCATGGCGCGCAACCGCGCGCGCTCCATGGCAGAGATGGCCAGGGCCTGGACGCGCGGGTCCAGCGGTACCAGAGAGAAGTCCTCGAAGTCGCGGTGCACGTCGGCCATGATGCGCGCATAGGCATCCGTGGTGACCAGGCCGTCATGGCGTTGCCGGTTCAGGGCCGAGGCCACTTCGGTCAGGCAGTGCGCCGCCACGCAGATCTCCCGTGCGGCCTCGCCCAGCGCGGCGACTTCGTCGGTGCCGGCTTCCGCCGCATAGCGCTTGTAGAGCGCGGATGTGTCGAGCAGCAGGCGCATGTCAGTGGCGCCCGGCCGCTTGAAGGCATTGACGCACACCCTTGGGGGGCAACGGACCGCGCGCAGCGGGGGAGCGTGGAGCCCGCTTCACTCAGTACCGCGCCTTCTCGCGCTCTTCGACGATCAGCTGCGCGCCCGTCTTGCCATCGGGGCGTGCGATCTGCAGGGGCTCGATCTTGCGCTTCCAGCTCGGCACGCGTTCGACCGCGCTCTCGCGCACCGGCACCAGGTCGGCCACGGGCTTGCCATGGCGCAGGATGCGCACGGTCTCGCCCTGCTCGACCAAATCGAGCATGGCCGACGCGTTGGCGCGGAATTCACTGAGGGGCAGCATCTGCATTTGTACAACTTCCAGAGATCTGTACATTTTACCGGGCCAACTCTCGCCTGCACCCCGTGGCCGACAATCCCCCGCATGCCGCCCCCGGATTCCCCGCCCTCCTGCCGCAGCGGCTGCGGCGCCTGCTGCACCGCGCCGTCGATCAGTTCGCCCATCCCGGGCATGCCCGGCGGCAAGCCGGCCGGTGTGCCCTGCGTACAGCTCGGCGCCGACCGGCGCTGCCGCATCTTCGGCGCGCCCGAGCGGCCCGCGGTCTGCGCCGGCCTGCAGCCTTCGCACGAGATGTGCGGCGACGACACCGGCACGGCGATGGCCTGGCTCACGCGGCTCGAAGCCGCGACGGCGCCCTCGTCCAGGTTTTCACCAACGCCCTGATCCCCGGCGGCGCCAGGGGACGGCGGCAGAGCGTCCTGACCGGCTCAGCCCGGCGGGCGTGCATGCCGCCGCTGCGCCACCGTGTTCCAGCTGGCATCGTGCACCACGTTGCGCAGCACCGCCGGATCGACGGGCTTGGCCAGGAAGTGCGCAACCCCGCCGATGTTGATGGCGTCGCGCAGCACCTGCGGATCGTTGCTCACCGTCATCAGCACCCGCGCGGTGTGCGGCATGCGCTTGCGGATCTGGCTCAGCAGCTCGATGCCGCTGCTGCCCGGCAGCCAGTGGTCGACGATGGCGACGGCGTAGTCGTGCTGGTGGAACATCTGCAGGGCCTGCTCGGCGCTCGCCGCGCTGGCCACCCGCACGCCGAAGGACTGCAGCAGATGCTCCAGCAGCTGGCGCGTGATCTCCTCGTCCTCCACCAGCAGCACCACCGGCATGGCCTCGCGCTGCAGGAAGGCCGCCGGGTCCAGCAGCATCGGCCGGTCGAACATCTTTTCGACCGCCTCGGCCGGCTGCGGACGCGCCATCCAGTAGCCCTGGATCTCGTCCACGTCCAGCGCGTACAGCAGGATGGCCTCGTCCTCGGTCTCCACCCCCTCGGCGATGGCACGCATGTTCAGGTTGTGCGCGAGCCGCACCACGGCCGCGACGATGGCCCGGTCCTGCGGGCTCTTGAGCAGGCCGCGCACGAACGACTGGTCCACCTTGAGCCGGTCGGCCGGAAAGCGCTTGAGGTAGCCCAGGTTGGAATAGCCGGTGCCGAAGTCGTCCACCGAGAGCAGGATGCCCTGCTCCTTGAGCTCGTGCATCAGCACCAGCGCCGCATCCGGGTCGCGCATGGCCAGGCTCTCGGTCACCTCCAGCTCCAGCACACCGGGCGGGATGCCGTAGCGCACCATGGCATCGTGCAGCTCGGTCTTGAAGTGCGGGTCGGAGAACTTCGTCGCCGCCAGGTTCACGGCCGTGCGGATCCAGCCGTGCCCCTGCTGGTGCCAGCGCTGCATCTGGCGGCAGGCGGCATCCACCACGTAGGTGTCGATCTGTCCGATCAGGCCCGACTCCTCGGCCAGGCCGATGAACTTGCCCGGCATCAGGAAGCCATAGTCGGGCGAGTCCCAGCGCACCAGCGCTTCCAGGCTCACCAGCGCGCCGGTCTCGAAGTCCACCTGCGGCTGGTAGTGCAGCACCAGTTCGCGGCGGTCGATGGCATCGCGCAGGCGCGCCTCCTTCTGCACCCGCACGTCGATAGCGTCCTGCATCTCGCTGGAGAAGATGCACACGCCCCGGTCGCCCTGGCCCTTGGACTGCACCATCGCGAGATCGGCCCGCTTGACCAGCGTCTCCGGGTCGTCGCCATGGTCGGGAAACAGCGCCACCCCCACGCTGCCGCCCAGCACGTGCGGCTCGCCGGACAGAAGGACAGGCGCCTGCAGCGCGGTATGGATGCGCGCGCCGAACGGCTCCACCATGCTGCGGGCCAGGCCCTCGCACACCACCACGAACTCGTCGCCCGCCAGCCGCGCCACGGTGTCGCCCCCGCGCGCCTCGTCCTGTAGCCGCCGCGCCATGTCGTAGAGCACCTGGTCGCCCGCGCCGCGCCCCAGGCTGTCGTTGATCTGCTTGAAGCGGTTGAGGTTGACGAAGTACACCGCCACCAGCCGCTGGCGGCCGCGTGCCCGCGCGATCGCGCGGGCCATGCGCTCGAGCAGCAGCACGCGGTTGGGCAGCTCGGTCAGCATGTCGTGGGTGGCTCGGTAGTGCAGCGCCTCCTCGTGGCGGCGCTGCTCGGTGATGTCCACGCAGACGGCGATGTAGCGCCCCACCTGCCCCGCGGCGTCCTTCTGCGGCACGATGGCCATGTCGACCCAATACAAACCACCTGCCTCGTTGCGGTTGCATACCACGTCGCGCCAGATGTCTCCATGGCTGATGGCGGTCCACATGCGGCCGAAGAAGGAGGGGTCGTGGTAGCCCGAATTCAGCAAGCGGTGGTCCTGCCCCACCAGTGCCTCGCGGCTGTGGCCGCTGATCTGCACGAACTTGTCGTTGACCTGCAGGATGCGGCCCGCGGTGTCGGTCACCGAGACCATCGCGTGCTGGTCGATGCCCTGCATGTAGGTGGACAGCGCGGCAAACGCCTGCTCCACCCCCTGCTTGGCCAGCAGCAGCTCATTCGCGTCGCGCGTCTGCTGCTCGGAGTGCGCCAGCTGGCTCAGCGCATGGCGCAACTGCCCGCGCTGCAGGCCCAGGCGCCGGTACAACCACAGCAGCGCCAGCGCGCAGCCAAGCCCCAACCCGGCGACGACCACCGCCACCGTCACCAAGACCAGACCCGCACCGTCGGAGCCAAAAGGCATCGCCCACCCTCCTCGCCATGTCCTGGGCGCGGAGCATGGCGTGCATGGGGCCCACGCGCAAGGCGTGTTTTCAGCCGATCGGTGTAGATGCGGTCAGAACGGGTAGTGCCGCTCCCCGGTCTGCACCGTCACCCAGCGCAGGTCGGTGAACTCCGCAATGCCGGCCTTGCCACCGAAACGGCCCGAGCCACTGCCCTTGACGCCGCCGAAGGGCATCTGCGCCTCGTCGTGCACCGTGGGGCCGTTCACATGGCAGATGCCGGACTCGATGCGCTGCGCCACCGCGATCGCGCGCGCCGTGTCGCGGCCGAACACGGCAGACGACAGCCCGTAGGCGTTGTCGTTGGCCACGCGGACGGCCTCCTCCACGCCGCCCACGCGCACGATGGCCTTGACCGGGCCGAAGGTCTCCTCGCCATAGATGCGCATGGCAGGCGTCACGTGGTCCAGCAACGTGGCCGGCATCAGCGTGCTGTCGGCCTTGCCGCCGCACAGGAGCTTGGCCCCCTTGGCCAGTGCATCGTCGATCAGGGCGTTGCAGTGCTCCACCGTGTTCATGCCCACCACGCTGCCCAGTACGACGGGGTCGGGCCCGCGCGGGTCGCCCAGGGGCAGCGCGCTGGCCTTGGCGGCGAACTTCGCAACGAAGGCGTCGGCGATGGACGCATCGACCACGATGCGCTCGGTGCTCATGCAGATCTGGCCCGAGTTGGCAAAGCTGCCGAAGGCGGCGGCGTCCACCGCCGCATCGAGGTCGGCATCGTCCAGCACCACCAGGGGCGCCTTGCCGCCCAGCTCCAGCACCACGGGCTTCAAGTGCTGCGCGCACTGCACGGCGATCAGCTTGCCCACGCGCGTGGAGCCGGTGAAGTTCACGCGGCGCACGGCCGGGTGGGCGACCATCGCGTCGACCACGGCGGCGGCATCGGCCGGCGCGTTGGTGATGTAGTTCACCACCCCGGCCGGGAAGCCCGCGTCCACGAAGGCCTGGGCGATCAGCTGGTGCGTGTGCGGACACAGCTCCGAGCCCTTGAACACCACCGTGTTGCCGCAGGCCAGCGGCGTGGCGATGGAACGCACGCCCAGGATCACGGGCGCGTTCCAGGGTGCGATGCCCAGCACCACGCCGGCCGGCTGGCGCAGGGCCAGCGCCAGGCTGCCCGGCACGTCGGAGGGAATCACCTCGCCCGCGATCTGCGTGGTCAGGGCGGCGGCCTCGCGCAGCATGCCGGCAGCGAGCATCACGTTGAAGCCGGCCCACATGGCCGTGGCGCCGGTCTCGCGCGGCAGCGCGGCCACGAATGCCGGGGTCTTGGCCTCCAGCGCGTCGGCGGCTTTGAGCAGCAGCGCACGGCGCGTGTTGGGGCCGGTCTGGCTCCAGGCGGGGAAGGCCACGGCAGCGGCCTCGACGGCACGCACCGCATCGGCCGGGGTGGCGGCCGGCGCGCGCGTGGCCAGGCTGCCATCCAGGGGGTTGCGGCGCTCGAAGGTGGCTCCGGCTTCGGCGGTGGCGGCCAGGCCGTTGATGAGCATGGACAGGTCGGACATGGGTTTCTCCTTTCAGGTGGTGGCGACGCCCAGGTAGGCGTGGCGGACGATGTCGGATTGCGCGATCTCGGCGGCCGGGCCGCTGGCCACGAGCGCGCCGCGCTCCAGCACATGGGCGCGGTCGGCCACGGCCAGCGCCTTCTTCACGTTCTGCTCGACCAAAAGCACGGTGGTGCCGGCGTCGGCGATGCGCCGCGCGATGCCCAGCAGTTCGTCCACCATGCGCGGCGCCAGACCCAGCGAGGGCTCGTCCAGCATCAGCAGGCGCGGCGCACTCATCATGGCGCGCGCCACCGCCACCATCTGCTGCTCGCCCCCGCTCATGGTGCCGGCCAGCTGCTGCGCGCGTTCGGCCAGCCGCGGAAAGTCGGCGAAGGCCTGGCGCAGGCGCTGGGCGCGTTGTGTCTTGGTGCTGAGCCAGCCGCCCAGTTCCAGGTTCTCGGTCACCGTCATCTGCGGGAACAGCTGGCGACCCTCGGCCACCAGCGCCATGCCGCGGCGCACGGCCACGCCGCTCTGGTGCACGGGCAGGAGCGTGTCGTCCAGCAGCACGGTGCCGGTGCGCGGGATCAAGCCGGCCAGGGCCTTGAGCAGCGTGGTCTTGCCGGCGCCGTTGGGGCCCAGGATCACCGTGAGGCCGGGGCCGACGGCGAGGTCGATGGAGCGGATGACGTTGAAGCCGCCGTAGCCGGCGCCCAGGCCTTGGATCTTGAGGTGCGCCGTCATGTCCAGGTTCCTTGGCGTGGCGCGTGGGTCGAGGCCACCGGGTAGCCTCTTCCGCGAATGTCCCCCGCCAGGGCCGCAGGCGGCCCTGGCTCCTCCTTTATTTCGCTGCAAAGGCCACCCGATGTCCTCGACCTTGGACACGTCGTGTCGTGCCCGGTTGTGCAACGCGACGTTGGCGGACCGCGTCGATGGTGTGTTCTTCGCAGCGAAATAAAGGAGGAGGCCCGGGCCGCTTGCGGCCCGGGCCGGGGGACATTCGCGGAGGAGAGCACACCGTCGGCGTGGTCTGGCACCACGGCAAATGCACACGCTTTCATTGCACCACCTCGTCACCCAAATACGCCTCGATGACCTCCGCGTTGCGCGTGACCTCGGCCGGCGAGCCGTCCGCGATCTTGCGCCCCTGGTGCAGCACCAGCACGCGCTCCACATGGCGCAGCAAGGTGGTCACCGCGTGCTCGATCCAGACGACAGCCAGGCCCAGTTCGCCGCGCAGCCGGCCGATTAAGCGGGCCATGGCTTCCACCTCGGCCTCGGTCAGCCCGGCCGCCACCTCGTCGAGCAGCAGCAGGCGTGGCCGCGTCGCCAGCGCCATGCCGATCTCCAGCAGGCGCTGCTGGGCCGGCGTGACTGCAGACGCCGGCAGCTCGGCTTGCGCCGACAGGCCGATCAACGCCAGGATCGCCTGCGCATCGGCCAGCGCGGGGCCGGCGCTGCGGCCCCTGCCCGCGAACTGCAGGCCGAAGTCCACGTTGTCGACCACCCGCAGGCCGCCGAACACGCGCGGCGTCTGGAAGGTGCGCGCCACGCCCTGGGCCGCGAAGCGGTGCGGCCCCTGCCCCGCCAGGTCGCGCCCACCGAGCAGCAGCGCGCCGCTGGTCGGCGCCTGCACGCCCGAGATCGCGTTGAAGAAGGTGGTCTTGCCCGCGCCGTTCGGCCCGATGATGCCGACCAGCTCGCCCGCATCGAACTGCGCGTCCACCGCATCGACGGCCGTCAGGCCGCCGAAGCGCACCGTCACCGCGCGGGCCTCCAGCAACCGTTCAGCCATTCAGACGCTCCCGTTGGAACCAGCCGCGCACCTGCGCCCAGCGCAGGCTTCCGAGGCCGTCCGGCAAATACATCACCGACAGGATCAGCAGCAACCCCAGCGCCACCATGTAGGCCTGCGGCAGCTGGAGCCGCAGCGTCTCGGCCAGCACGCTGAACACCACGGCCGCCACCAGGGGGCCCCACAGCGTGGCCGCGCCGCCGATCAGCGCGATCAGGACGGTCTGGAAACCGATGAAGGGGTTGAACACCGTGACGGGGTCGATGTAGGTCCAGCGCACGGCCATGGCCGCGCCGATGGCACCGGCGAAGGCCGCGGTCAGCGCGAAGCCCAGCGTCTTCACCAGCCGCGTGTTCACGCCCAGCGTCTGCGCGCGCTGCTCGTCGAAGCCGATGCCCACCAGCGCCAGGCCGAAGCGCCGCCGCCGCACCACGATGGCCGTGGCCACCGCGGTGGCGGCGATGCCCAGCACCGTGTAGTAGACCGTGCTCTCCTCGGGCACCACCACCAGCACGCGGCCCACGGTGCCCGTGACCTGCTTCTCGAAGTAGGTCACGGCATGGCGGATCAACTCGGTCATGCCGAAGGTCAGCACCGCGAAGTAGGTGCCGCGCAGGTGCAGCACCGCCAGGCCCATCACCAGCGCGATGGCCGCGGCGATGAGGGCCCCCAGCCCCACGGCCGCCAGCCAGGGCAGGCTCTCCAGCACCAGCGCACCCGTGTAGGCACCGATGCCGAAGAACGCCGCCGTCGCGAGCGAGAGGTAGCGCGTGCTGCCGCAGAACAGGCTCCAGCTGGACGCCAGCGCCACGTACATGAGGCAGGTCAGCGCCAGCGAGAGCAGGAACTCGCTCGCGATGCCGGGCAGCAGCGCCGCGCAGGCGGTGAGGACCGCCAGAACAATCCAGTCGCGCTTCATCTTTTGGCAAACAGTCCGTTGGGTTTCCAGAGCAGCACGGCGATGAACACGCCGTACGACAGCAGCGACTTGAGCGATGGGTTGGTGAAGTGCATGCCCAGCGCCTCGATCACGCCCAGCAGCAGCCCGCCCGCGAGCGCACCGCCCATGCTGCCGAAGCCGCCCAGCGTGATGACGATCAGCGCCGTCACCGTGTAGGGCTCGCCCATGGACGGCGTGATCGTGTAGGCCATGGACAGCAGGCAACCCGCCACGCCCGACAGCCCCAGCCCCACGCCGAACATCAGCGGGTGCAGCCGCTTCGTGTCGATGCCGACCAGCTGCGCGCCCGTGGGCGACTGCATCAGCGCGCGAACGCCCTTGCCCAGCATGGTGAGGCGCAGCAGCGCCATCAGCGCGAGCGAGAACACCAGCGCCAGGCCGAACACCACGAGCTTGTTGGCCGCGAACTGCGCGCCACCGATCGCCACGGGTGTCGTCAGGTAGTCGTAGCCGCGCAGGTCGCCGCCCCAGGCCCAGCTCGCGAAGTTCTGCACCAGGAACATCAGGCCGAAGGCCACCATGAGGCCGCGCGCCTCGAACACGTCCACGCTGGGCGCCCGCGCCGCCAGCTTGCGGAAGGTCAGCGCATGCACCGCCAGGCCGATCAGCATGAGCCCCGCGAAGGCCAGCGGCAGCACCGCCAGCGGCGACCACCCCAGCAGCGTGTGCGCCATCCAGGTGGCGTAGGCGCCCAGCATCAGGAACTCGCCGTGCGCGATGTTCAGGATGCGCATGAGGCCGTACTGCAGGTTCAGCCCCAGGCCCACGAGCGCGTAGATGCCGCCCGTGATGAGGCCGCTGGCCAGCAGTTCGAACCAGGCCGTTGCAGACATCACTTCCAGGCGGGCTTGCTGGGGTTCAGCTTGGCGGTCGCCATCGACGCCGGCCACACCACCTCGAACTCGCCGTTCTGCCACTGGCCCACGCTGCCCGGCGTCGCGGTGTTCTCGCTGCCTGTGAACTTCACCTCGCCGATGATGGTCTTGTGCGCGGTGCCCGCGATGTACTCGCGCAGCGCCTTGCGGTCCAGCCCGGCCTTGGCCACGCCGGCCTGCAGGATCTCCAGCGCCGCCCAGCAATGGCCGCTGGCCCAGCGGTCCGGCTCCTTGCCGCTGAACTTCTGCGTGTGCGCGTCGAAATAGGCCTTCGCGCCCGCGCTGGTCTTGCTGTTCCACGAGCCCATGCCCAGCACGCCCTCGGCGCCCGGCGCCGTGATCACGTTGCGGTACAGCTGGAAGGCCGTGCCCACCGAGGCATAGAAGAACTTCGGGTTGAAGCCCACCTCCTTGGCCTGCTTGCTCGCGAGGATGGTGTCGGGCGGGTAGGTGATGCCGATGAAGGCGTCGGGGTTCTGCTCCTTGATGCTGCGCAACACGGGCGAAAGATCCTTCACGCCCAGCGGGTAGCTCTTGCGCTCCACCACCTGGATGGAGGTCTTCTTGAGCGCGTTGTTGATCGCCGCGAAATTCTCCAGCCCGAACAGGTCGTCCATGTAGACGATGGCGATCGTCTTCACGTTGTTCGCCACCAGCATGTCCACCAGCGCGCCCATCATGCGGTCGGGCTGCTGCAGGATGGAGAAGAAGAACGACAGGTTCATGTCGATCAGCTTGCGCGACAGCGCGGTGGGCGCCAGCATGGGGTAGCCGAAGCGCTGCGCCAGCGGCGCGATCGCGAAGTTGGCGTTGCTGCCCCAGGGCGGCAGGATCAGGTCGACCTTGTCGCTGCCCATGAGCTTCTGGTAGCTGCGCACGCAGGTCTCGATGTCGCTGCGGTCGTCCACGCTCACGAGTTCGACGGGCCGCTTCGTGCCCTTCACGTCCAGGCCGCCCGCGGCGTTCACCTGGTCGGCCCACAGGATGTAGTTGGGCTCCTGGCTGACCTGCGCGCCGGGCGCCCAGGGGCCCGTGCGGGCCATGGCATAGCCGATGCGCACGGGCGTGGATTGGGCGCGCAGGGCGGGTGCGATGGCCGCGCTGCCGAGCGCGGCAGCGGCGCCCTGCAGCACGCGGCGGCGGGTGGATGGAACCATGGCGATGTCTCCTCGATGTCGGTGCCCCGGATCGTAGGAAGACGGCCGCACGCGTGCTGTGCGCTGCGTGCACGCCGTGCTGGCCTGCGCGTGCACGCGGCCCTGGGTTTTCCCTGATGAGGGGGGCCGGACCGGCCAGCCCGGCCCGGTGGCCGCCTACCTCATGCCGCGAACTGCAGCGCGTTCGTGAGGTCGCCCATCGGCTGCTGGCCGCGCGCCTGCATCGCGTCGTCGCGGGCCTTCAGCCCGTCGAGCGTTTCCAGGCCGAACACGCGCGTGATCAGGCGCAGGATCGACCCGGTGTCGTAGACCGTGTGGTCCACCGTGCCCTTGCGCGCGAACGGCGAGACCACCAGCGCCGGCAGGCGCGTGCCCGGTCCCCAGCGGTCGCCCTGGGGCGGGGCCACGTGGTCCCACCAGCCGCCGTTCTCGTCCACGGTCACGACCACCACCATGTTGTCCCACTGCGGGCTGGCGCGCAGCAGCTTGATCGCGTGGGCGATGTGGCGGTCGCCCGAGGCCACGTCGGCATAGCCTGCGTGCATGTTCAGGTTGCCCTGGGGCTTGTAGAAGGTCACCGGCGGCAGCCGGCCGGCCTCGACGTGGGCGAAGAAGCGGTTGGTGCGGCTCTCGTCGCCCAGGCCGCCGTCGCGCAGGCGCCGGGCGCGCACGGCAGGGTTCTCCGGGCCGAGGTTCCTGAAGTAGTTGAAAGGCTGGTGGTGGTACTGGAAATTGGGGATCTTGGGGATGCCGGCCGAGTCCTTGAACTGGTCCAGCGTGGCCTGCCAGGCGCCGCCGTACCAGGCCCAGTCCACCCCCTTCTGGTCGAGCTTGTCGCCGATGTGGTGGTGCACCTGCGGCACCAGCACCTGGGGCTGGTTGGGCGCTGCGTAGTCCGGCCGGGCCGGGTCGCGCGACCAGGTGGGCCAGTAGGGCGGCGCCATGGTGTTGACGGCGTAGCCGTCGGGCGTGAGCGCATTGGGCGCGAACTTGGGCGGGCCGTCCATGCAGCTGGCGGGGCTGCCTTCGGCGGGTGCCAGCCGGAAGTCGGTCGGATCGGCGCTCTGCAGTTTGGCCACCTGGGTGCGGGCGGGCGAATGCATCACGTCGGGATAGAAGGGCACCGTGCCCGTCACGAGGTACTGGTGGTTCAGGAAGGACCCGCCGAACGCGCCCTGGAAGAAGTTGTCGCACAGCACGAACTCGCGCGCGATGTCCCACAGCCGCAGGTTGAACCGCGTGTCGGCGTAGTGGCCCATGGCGATGCCGCCGGCGTCCGTCCAGGCGCAGAAGCCGTCGTTGCGGCCGCCGTTGATCTGCATCTGGTTGTGGAAGAAGGCGTGCACCAGATCGCGCGTCACCAGGCCCAGCGGCAGGTTCTCGCCCTGCGGGCCTTTCAGGGCGTAGGGGGCGTTGGGCAGGTTGGCCTGGTATTGCTTGCCGGTCTCGTAGGCCACGCCTTCCACGCTCTGGTTGCCGACCTGGACCACGCCGCCCCAGGTGGGGGGCAACTGCGCCAGCAGCGTGCCGTCGCGGTCCCGCTGGGCGAAGTCGCCGGGCTGGAGCGCCGACAGCGGCCTCTGCAGGCCGGGGAAGTCGGCGAACAGGTTGTTGAAGCTGCGGTTCTCGCCGTAGATGACCACCACGGTCTTCACGTTCCTGCGCAGCGCCGCGTCCAGCGGGCCCGAGGCCATGGCCGCGCCGGCACGCGGGCCATCCGTGGCGCAGCCGGCCAGGCCGGCACCCGCACCGACCATGGCGATGCCGCCGAGGAAACGGCGGCGGTTCAGGGCAGGCGCGCCAGCCTCGCCGGCGTGTTCTGGTTGGTCGGGCCGTGGTGCAGGATGGTCGTCTGTCATGGGCACTCGCTTCGTCGTCGCGGAAGGCCCGGGCATCCTACGCCGTCCGACAGGCGCCGCAAGCGCCGCGGTGGCCCCTGCGCACCGGCACGCGGGTTTACCCGCAGGCGCCGCACGGCGGACGGGCCACCACCCATAATCGCCGCCGTTCCTTCCTGCCGGAGAGCCGATGACCCCGTCCGTGGCGCTGAACACCGATGCGGTCGCCCCGCGCGACCGGGCGCCGCAGTGGCGCGAATGGATCTGGCGCCAGTTCGGCGGCCTGGAGACCGACCTGTACGGCGACACCAGCTTCGACGGCCGGCTGTGGGCCTCGCAGGCGGGCGACGTGGTGCTCACACGGCTCGAAAGCGGCCGCCACCGCGTGCTGCGTTCCGCAGACATGGCGCGGCGCGATGCGGCCGCCTACCTGAAGATCGTCGCACCCTGGCAGGGCGGCGCCACCGTGCAGCAGCGCGGCCGCGCGGCCAGCGCGCAGGCCGGCGGATGGATCATCTACGACACCACCGAGGGCTACGAGATCGACAACCCGCGGCACAACGACCACCTGATCGTGATGCTGCCGAAGACGCGGATGGCCGAGCGCGGCGTGCGGCTCGACCCGCTGATGGCCCGCCACGTGGGCGGCGCCAATGGCATCTCGCGCGTGGCGTTGGAGACCATGCGCAACACCTACCTCGAGTTGCCGGCGATGAGCGAGACGGCCGCGCGCGGCGCGGGCGAGCTGATCATGCAGCTGGTGCAGCTGTCGCTGCTCGAACTGGCCGGCCAGGGCACGGCCATGACACTCAAGGAAGCCCTGCACGACCGCATCCGCGACCACGTGGCCAGGCACCTGCGCGACCCCGCGCTCTCCATCGAACAGATTGCAACCGCGCTGAACTGCAGCAAGCGCCACCTGCACAACGCGTTCGCGCAGGGCGACCAGACGCTGGCCAGCTACATCCAGCAGCAGCGGCTGCAGGCCTGCATCCAGGAATTGCGGCAACCGCCGCTGGCGGGCCGCTCGATCACCGACATCGCGCTGGCCTGGGGCTTCTCGAACATGTCGCATTTCGCGCGCGTGTTCCGCGAGCACACGGGCATGAGCCCGAGCGAGTTCCGCCAGGCCGCGCGCGACGGCGCAGGCTGATCAGCCGACGGCGCGCAGCTGGGGTTGCCGGGCTGCGCCTTGTGCAGCTGCGGCCGGCTGGCCGACGCTCTCGCGCACCGTGATGTCCTTGCTCACCAGACTGGCCTTGCCGAACAGCGTGGCGAAGGCCACGTCCTTGGCATCGCGGCCGGTACCCACGCGCACCAGGCGCTCCACGGGCGCCATGCGGGTCGGGTCGAACAGCACCCAGCGCCCGTCCAGCCAGGCCTCGAACACCGCATGGAAATCCTGCGGCGGCTCGTCGAAGAACACATAGCCCGCCACGAGCCGCGCCGGGATGTTCAGCGCGCGGCAGAAGGTCACGCCCAGGTGGGCAAAGTCGCGGCACACGCCCTGGCGCTGCACGAAGATCTGCTGCGCGGTGGTCGTCGCGTCGCTCGAACCCGGCGTGTAGGCGATGTTGTCGTGGATCCAGTCCGACACGGCCTGCACCCGTTCCAGACCCGGCGCAGCCTTGCAGAACAGCTGCTGCGCGGCATTGCCCAGCAGGTCGGATTCGCAGTAGCGCGTGGGCGAGAGGAAGTGCAGCACCTCGTCCGGGATCTGGTTCACGGGTGCTTCGCCCAGGCCCGGGGCCGGGATCTCGTAATGCACCTCGACCTCGGCCTGGTATTGCACGTGCACCAGGCCCTTGGGCGCGTCGAAGCGCACGAAGCGGTTGCCCTTCACCGCGTCACGGTAGTCGTGCAGCGGAAGCGGGGGTTGCACCTGCAGGCGCTCTTCGCGCACATGCTGGTCGGCATGGTCCGCCACCTGCAGGTGCAGGCAGAAGTGCGTGGGCTCGGCCACGCCGTACACGAGCTTGACGTCGATGGAAGACAGCATGGCGGGCCTCATGCGTGGCGGCGGCCGCGCGCCGCCTGTGCGTGCTCGCGCTCGCGGTGCGCGCGCGCCACGCGGCCAGCGGCCTTGCGCGTCTGCGGCACCTCGCCATCGGGCCACCAGTCGGCGGCCGTCACCTGCAGGATGCGCTGCACGCGCTGTGCCGGGCGGTCGAGCCATTCGCGCAGCTGCGCATAACGCTGGTTGCCCAGGCCTTGGAGAACAGATTGCACGGCTCAGTCCAGGATCTTCTTGGCTGCGCCCACACCCAGTGCGGCGAGCACGATGAACACCACGGCCAGGATCAGGAACAGGCCGAACAACACCTTGGCAATGCCAGCCGCGCCTGCAGCCACACCACCGAAACCCAGGCCCCCTGCAACCAGTGCAATCAAGGCAAAAATGATGGCCCACTTCAACATGTCGACTCTCCTTGTCGTGCGGCGGCGCCGCGCTTGCATGCACTATAGGGAGGCGGGCTTTCGGCAGGCATCAGCCGCCGGCACTGGGGGGTGTAGGACAATCGCGCGGCCCTTTTCGGGCGTCGCCATGCGGGGCTCAGTACCCGGCGGCACAACGATTCCAACCCTTTCGGAAACACGCCATGAAGCTGTATTACTCCCCTGGTGCCTGCTCGCTGTCCCCGCACATCGTGCTGCGCGAGGCCGGCCTCGCGTTCGAGGCCCTGAAGGCACCGACCAAGACGCACAAGCTTGACGACGGCACCGACTACTACACCGTCAACCCGCTGGGCTACGTGCCGCTGCTGGAGCTGGACGACGGCACCCGCCTGACCGAAGGCCCGGCCATCGTGCAGTACCTCGCCGACCAGGCGCCGCTGAAGAACCTGGCCCCGGCCAATGGCACGCTGGCGCGCTACCGGCTGCAGTCGCTGCTGAACTTCGTCGGCACCGAGCTGCACAAGGGCTTCAGCCCGCTGTTCAACCCGGCCACGCCCGAGGAGTACAAGACCGCCGTGCGCGAGAAGCTGGTGGCCCGCTACAAGTGGGTCGACGAACAACTGGCCGGCAAGGACTACCTGGCGGGCGAGAACTTCAGCGTCGTCGACGCCTACCTGTTCACCGTGACCAACTGGGCCAAGCCCACCGGCGTGGACCTGTCGGCCTATGCCAACGTGGCCGCCTTCATGGCCCGCGTGGCCGCCCGCCCGGCCGTGCAGGAAGCGCTCAAGGCCGAAGGCCTGGCAAAGTAAGCCGATGTAACAAGGGCGGCTCCGTCTTGCAGATGGCCGGGCCGCCCATAAATGCACGCTTCGTCCGCCCCGGCGCTCCGGGGCGGCCAAGAACAATTCCAACGGAGAGTGCATGTCTTCCTTGTTCGAGCCCACCCATGCGGGAAGCCTGGCGCTGGCCAACCGCATCGTCATGGCCCCGCTCACGCGCAACCGTTCGCCGCGCGCCGTGCCCGGCCCGCTGGCCGTGGAGTACTACCGCCAGCGCGCCAGCGCCGGACTGATCGTCAGCGAAGGCACGGCCATCAGCCAGCAGGGCCAGGGCTATGCCGACGTGCCGGGCCTGTACGCGCCCGAGCAGCTGGAGGGCTGGCGCAAGGTCACCGCGGCCGTGCATGCGGCCGGCGGCAAGATCGTCACCCAGCTGTGGCATGTGGGCCGCGTCTCGCACACCGACCTGCAGGCCGGCGGCCAGGCGCCGGTGGCGCCCTCCGCCATCCAGGCGGCGACCAAGACCTACCTGATCCGCGATGGCAAGGGCGGTTTCGACCAGACCTCCACGCCGCGCGCGCTGGCCGCCGAAGAGATCGCCGGCGTCGTCGACGACTTCCGCAAGGCCGCCCGTGCCGCGCTCGACAGCGGCTTCGACGGCGTGGAGATCCACGGCGCCAATGGCTACCTGCTCGACCAGTTCCTCAAGCTCGGCGCCAACCACCGCACCGACCACTACGGCGGCAGCATCGCCAACCGCATCCGCTTCTCGCTGGAGGTGGTGCGCGCCGTGGCCGCCGAGATCGGCGCTGGCCGCGTGGGCCTGCGCATCTCGCCGGTCACGCCGGCCAACGGCATCTCCGATCCCGACCCGCAGCCACTGTTCGAAGCCCTGCTGGCCGAACTGGCGCCGCTGGGCCTGGCCTACATCCACGTGATCGAGGGCGCCACGGGCGGCCCGCGCGAGATCGACGACCGCCCCTTCGACTACCGCAAGCTCAAGGCGGCCTACCGCGCTGCCGGTGGCGAGGCCGCGTGGATGGTCAACAACGGCTACGACCGCCAGCTGGCCGACCAGGCCGTGGCCGACGGTGCCGACCTCGTCGCCTTCGGCCGCCCCTTCATCGCCAACCCCGACCTGGTGCGCCGCCTGCGCGAGCATGCGCCGCTGCAGCAGCCCGAGCGCGCCACCATGTACGGCGGCGGCGCCGAGGGCTACACCGACTACCCCGCACTGCCTGCCTGATCCGCGGCCGCGCCAACCCATGCAAAACGCCGACCCGAGGGTCGGCGTTTGCCGTTGGAGAAGGGTGAAGGTCGAAGTGGGCCGGACCCGTCAGGCCGCGGCCAGCGCGGGCTTGGCGCTCTTGGCGGGCGCTGCGCCGAAGCTGATCTCGCCCGAGATCTGGCCGCCCTCCTCGATCACCACCTTGCCATAGCGGATCTTGCCGCTGACCTTGCCGGTGGCGTAGACCACGAGCTTCTCGCGCACCACGAGGTCGCCGTCGAAGGCGCCGCGGATCTCGGCCAGGTCGACCTCGGCCGAGCCCTTGAAGGCGCCCTGCTCGGCGATCTGCATCATGCGCGAATCCATCGTGGCTTCCACAGTGCCCTCGACCACCAGCGTGTCGCAGTCGGTGATCTCCACGCCCTTGAGCTTGATGTTCGGGCCGACGATGAGCTTGCTGCCGGGTTCCTGGGTGGCGGCGCTGGCGGTCGGCGCAACGGCGGCGGAGCTGGTCGGTGCGGCGGAGGACGCCGAGGAAGAAGAGGACATGGCGCTGGAGGAAACGGTTGGCTGCAGCGGGGACGAGGTGTTGTTGAACGTGCTCGGACGGGTGTTCAGAGGTTCGTTCTCACGCTTGCCGAAAAAGGGGGATTGCAGGGCCACAGGTCGTTCTCCGATCAAAACTCCATCCTAGGGGAAGCACCCCGCAAAAGCCGAAAAGTCGGATGCAACTTCTGTAACCCTAAGAACGGTGGCTGGGCACCAGCACGGCGCCGTGCGCACCAAGGATGGCCGCGGCCGCGCCGCCACACGCACGTCCTTGGTGCCCTTTGTACGCATTCCGTCCGCGCGGTTGCGTACAAACATGGCATGGGCTTTGCGTACGACGTGGCCCATGAGCCCTGCCGCACCCTCTCCCAGCGCCCCGCGGCCCGTGGCCGTGGAACTCGTGGCCCTGA
This sequence comes from Pseudorhodoferax sp. Leaf274, assembly GCF_001422445.1. Lineage (GTDB taxonomy): Bacteria > Pseudomonadota > Gammaproteobacteria > Burkholderiales > Burkholderiaceae_C > Pseudorhodoferax. Next base: position 595,025 of record NZ_LMNA01000001.1, on the reverse strand, counting down.
CCAAGCGCTATGCGCAGGGGCAGCCCGCCGTGGATGCGATCGACCTGCGCATCGCCAGCGGCAGCTACTGCTGCCTGCTGGGGCCTTCGGGCTGCGGCAAGAGCACCACGCTGCGCATGATCGCGGGCCACGAGACCGTGAGCAGCGGCGACGTGCTGCTGGAGGGCCGCAACATCACCGACCTGCCGGCCGCGGCGCGCGGCACGGCGATGATGTTCCAGAGCTTCGCGCTGTTCCCGCATCTCTCGGCGCTCGACAACGTGGCCTTCAGCCTGAAGATGAAGGGCGTGGCCAAGGCCGAGCGCCATGCCAAGGCGCAGGACCTGCTCGCGCGCGTGGCCATGGGCCACCTCGCGCAGCGCAAGCCCGGCGAGCTGTCCGGCGGCCAGCAGCAGCGCGTGGCGCTGGCACGCGCACTCATCACCGAGCCGCGCGTGCTGCTGCTCGACGAACCGCTCTCGGCGCTGGACCCGTTCCTGCGCATCCAGATGCGCGCCGAGCTGCGCCGCTGGCAGAAGGAGCTGGGGCTGACCTTCGTGCACGTCACGCACTCGCAGGAAGAAGCGATGGCGCTGGCCGACACCATGGTCGTGATGAACCACGGCCTGATCGAGCAGGTCGGCCCGCCGCACGAGGTCTACAACCGGCCGGCCACCGAATTCATCGCGCGCTTCATGGGCGGGCACAACGTGCTGCAGACACCGGCCGGCAAGATCGCGGTGCGCAACGACCACATGCAGATTGCGCCGGCGTCCACCGGCAGCGCCGGCATCGGCGCCAAGGTCACCGATGTCGAGTACCAGGGCACCTACGTGCTGCTGGGCCTGGACGCCGAGAACGCGGATGGCCGCACCGGCGTGTCCGTGATGCTGCCCGAGGCGGCGTTCGCCGACCGACCCTACACCCTGGGCGAGGACGTGCGCCTGTCCTGGGCCGCGCCGCACGCGCACGCACTGGCCGCCTGAACCCCTTTCCTTCAACCCCTGCCATCCATTGGAGAGACAAGCATGACCGACAACACCACTCCCAGCGGCCTGCAACGCCGCACGCTGCTCAAGGGCACGGCCGGCATCCTGGCCACGGGCACCGCGCCCTTCGTGCATGCGCAGGAACCCATCGTGCTGCGCTACCTGGGCACGGCCGTGAACCAGGACAAGGCGATCGCCGAGAAGTTCAAGGCCGACACGGGCATCACCATCCAGTACGTGGCCGTCACCACCGACGACGTGACCAAGCGCGCCGTCACCGCGCCCAACAGCTTCGACCTGATCGACACCGAGTACTTCTCGCTCAAGAAGATCGTGCCCACGGGCAACCTCAAGGGCATCGACACCAAGAAGATCAAGAACGCCGACAAGATCACCACGCTGTTCACCACCGGCCAGGTGGGCGGCAAGGCCGTGGGCGACCAGGGCACGGCGCCCAAGAAGGTGATCTTCCTGGAGGGCGAGAAGAGCAAGGTGTTCGCCAAGAGCCCGACGCAGTTCATGTCGCTGATCCCGACCGTCTACAACGCCGACACGCTGGGCATCCGCCCCGACCTGATCAAGCGCCCCATCGACTCCTGGGCCGAGCTGCTGAACCCCGAGTTCAAGGGCAAGGCCGCCATCCTGAACATCCCCTCCATCGGCATCATGGACGCGGCCATGGTGGTGGAGGCCAAGGGCCTGTACAAGTACCCCGACAAGGGCAACATGACCAAGGCCGAGATCGACCTCACGATCAAGACCCTGATCGAGGCCAAGAAGGCTGGCCAGTTCCGCGCGCTGTGGAAGGACTTCAACGAGTCGGTGAACCTGATGTCCTCGGGCGAAGTGGTGATCCAGTCGATGTGGTCGCCCGCCGTCACGGCCGTGCGCACCAAGGGCATCGCCTGCAACTTCCAGCCGCTGAAGGAAGGCTACCGCGCCTGGGCGGCCGGCTTCGGCCTGCCGGCCACGCTGTCGGGCAGGAAGCTCGACGGCGCCTACGAGTTCATCAACTGGTTCCTCGATGGCTGGGCCGGCGCCTACCTCAACCGCCAGGGCTACTACAGCGCCGTGCTCGAGACCGCCAAGTCGAAGATGGAAGCCTACGAGTGGGCCTACTGGATGGAAGGCAAGCCCGCCGCGCAGGACATCAAGAGCCCCAACGGCGACGTGCTGGCCAAGGCCGGTTCCGTGCGCGACGGTGGCTCGTACGAGCAGCGCATGGGCGGCATCGCCTGCTGGAATGCGCTGATGGACGAGAACAACTACATGGTCCAGAAGTGGAACCAGTTCGTGGCGGCCTGACGCAGTGAGCCAGCCATGAGCGCACCTGCCACCACCTCCCACGGTGCCCCGTCCGCGGCGCCGGGCCGCAGCATCGCGGCCTGGTGGCAGGCCGCGCCGTTCACGCTGGTCTTCGCGCTGTTCTTCCTGATTCCCCTGGCGCTGGTCCTGATGGTCAGCTTCTGGGACTTCAACGAGTACGAGCTGCTGCCCGGCTTCACGTTCAAGAACTACGTCTCGATCTTCGAGGGCTGCTCGGCGGGCCTGGCCGGTGGCGATGATTTGTGCGTGACGCTGAAGACCTATCTCTCCACGCTCAAGTTCTCGTTCCTGGTCTGGGCCATCACGCTGGTGCTGGGTTTCGCGGTCTCGTACTTCCTGGCCTTCCACGTGCGCAGCGCGGGCATGCAGACGGCGCTGTTCGTGCTGTGCACGATCCCGTTCTGGACCAGCAACGTGATCCGCATGATCTCGTGGGTGCCGCTCCTGGGCCGCAACGGCCTCGTGAACCAGACGCTGCAGGGCATGGGCCTGGTGGACCAGCCCATCGAGTGGCTGCTGTTCTCCGACTTCTCGGTCACGCTGGCCTTCGTGCACCTCTACACGATGTTCATGATCGTGCCCATCTTCAACAGCATGATGCGCATCGACCGCAGCCTGCTGGAAGCCGCCAGCGACAGCGGCGCCAGCGCCTGGCAGACGCTGTGGAACGTGATCGTGCCGCTGTGCAAGACGGGCATCATCATCGGCTCGATCTTCGTCATCACCATCGTGATGGGCGACTTCGTGACCATCGGCGTCATGGGCGGCCAGCAGATCGCCTCCATCGGCAAGATCATCCAGGTGCAGACCTCGTACCTGCAGTTCCCGCTGGCCGCGGCCAACGCGGTGATCCTGCTGGCGGTGGTGCTCATGATCATCTGGGCGCTGACGCGCCTTGTCGACATCCGGAAAGAGCTCTGATGCACGCCCGCATGACCGACGCGCGCCCCGCCGGCTTCTGGCTGCTGGCCCTGGTGTTCGCGCTATTCGTGGCCTTCATGTACGGCCCGATGCTCGTCATCGTGGTGCTGAGCTTCCAGGGCCCCGAAGGGGGGCTCACGTTCCCGATGCGCGGCTTCTCGCTGCACTGGTTCCGCCAGCTGGCCGAAGGCCTGGGCGTGGTGGACATCGGCGCCGCGCTGCGCCGCTCGCTGGGCCTGGGCGCGGCGGTGATGGTGTTCACCGTGGTCCTGTCGGTGCTGGCGGGCCTGGCCTTCCGCAAGAAGCTCCGAGGCGGCAACGCGCTGTTCTACATCGTCGTGGCCAGCCTCATCATGCCGTCCATCATCGTGTCGCTGGGCATCGGCCTGGAGTTCCGGCTGCTGGACAACGGCATCAAGTGGCTGCTGGGCACGCTCGGCATGGACAGTGCGCTGGAGAACTACGGCACGGCCCTGGGCCTGTTCACCTCGGCGCTGGGCGCGCACCTCACGTGGACGCTGCCCTTCGGCCTGCTCATCATGTTCGCCGTGTTCAACCGCTTCGACCCGAGCTACGAGGAGGCCGCGCGCGACCTCGGCGCCACGCCCTGGCAAGGCTTCAGCCACGTGGTGCTGCCGCTGGTGGCGCCATCGGTGGTGGGCATCGGCATGTTCGGCTTCACGCTGTCGTGGGACGAGATCGCGCGCACCTCGCAGGCGATCGGCGACGTCAACACGCTGCCGCTGGAGCTGCAGGGCCTGACGTCCACGGTCACCACGCCTTCCATCTACGCGCTGGGCACGGTGACCACGGTCGTGTCCTTCCTGGTCATGGGCCTGGCCATCGGACTGGCCATGCTGCTGGCGCGCCGGCGCAAGGGATAGAGTCGCACCATGCCTTCTCCCGATGCCGCGCCCACGGTCTCCCCCACGGTCTCGGACAGCGAGATCTACGAACGCATGGTCTCCGCCATCCTCGACCACAAGCTGCTGCCCGGCACCAAGCTCGTGGAGGACAAGATCGCCAGTGCCTTTGGCGTCTCGCGCACACGCGTGCGGCCGGTGCTGGTGCGGCTGGCCAACGAGCAGATCGTCACGCTCACGCCGAACCGCGGCGCCTCGGTGGCGCAGCCCACCGAGCAGGAGGCGCGCGAGGTGTTCGAGGTGCGCCGGTTGATCGAACCCACGCTGGTGCAGCGCTTCATCCAGGTGGCGCAGCCGACCGACATCGCGCGCCTGGCCGACTGCATCGCTGCCGAGGAAGCCGCGCGCCAGGCCGGCGACATGCGCCGCGCGATCCGCCAGGCCGGCGACTTCCACCTGCACATCGCGCAGTCGGCCGGCCACCAGACGCTGGGCCGCATCCTGCGCGAACTGATCTCGCGCACCTCGCTCGTGCTCATGACCTTCAGCAGCAACCACGCGCAGGAGCGCGAGGAGGCCACGGCCTGCGGTTGCCGCGAGCACGCGGTGCTGCTCGATGCCATCCGCCTACGCGATGCACGCGAGGCCAGCCGCTGCATGCGCGAGCACCTGGACCTGCTGGAGGCACGGCTGGAGTTCACGCCGCCGCCCGACCAGGTGCTCGACCTGACGGCCGTGCTGCTGGCTTGACATGACGCTGCCCCCAAGCTCCCCGGCCGCGCACGGCCCGCTGTACCCCCAACAGATGCATCCATGCCTTCGGGCAGCCGGGCGGCACTGACATGCGCCAGCTGCTGGTCGTCAATCCCAACACCTCGGCCACCGTCACTGCGCTGCTGCAGCAGCATGTGCAGCGCGAAGCCGGTGCCGGCGTGCAGGTGCACAGCATCACCGCGCGCCTGGGCGCCCCCTACATCGCCTGCGAGGCCAGCTACGCCGTGGCGGCCCATGCCGCGCTCGACGCCTGGGCCGCGGCACTGGCCGAGCCCGGCAGGCCCACGCCCGACGCGGTGCTGATCGGCTGCTTCGGCGACCCCGGCCTGTTCGCACTGCGCGAGGCCAGCCCCGCGCCCGTCACCGGCCTGGCCGAAGCCGCCTTCGCCGAGGCGGCGCAGCATGGCCGCTTCGCCGTCGTGACAGGCGGCGCGCGCTGGGTGCCGATGCTCGAGCGGCTGGCCCTGGCGCTGGGCCACCAGGCGCTGGCCGGCATCCACACGGTGGCACCCACGGGCGCGCAACTCATGGCCGACCCCGAGGGCTCCCGCGCGCTGCTGGCCCGGGCCTGCCAGGAGGCGGCCGCGCGCTGGGATGCGCAGGCCGTGATCGTCGGCGGTGCCGGCCTGGCCGGCGTCGCGGCGGCCATCCAGGGGCGGGTGGGCGTGCCGCTCATCGACAGCGTGGGCGCAGGCACGCGCATGGCGCTGCGGCTGCAGCCGGCCCCCGGTGCACGTGCGCGGCCCGGCTTCGACGTGGCCTGGCAGCAGGTGGGCGCCGAGCTCGCCGCGCTGGGTCGGTAGCGCCTCGCGCCCGCGCCCGCACAATGCGGGCGAAAGGAGCCTTCCATGCACAGCATCCCCCTGCCCGGCACCGGCCCGGCCCTGCCCGCCCTGGGCCTGGGCACCTGGCGCATCGGCGAATCCAAGGCACGCCGCGGCGCGGAAGTGCAGGCCTTGCGCAGCGCGCTCGACATGGGCTGGCGCCTCATCGACACGGCCGAGATGTATGGCGACGGCGGCTCCGAAGAAGCCATCGGCCAGGCCCTGGCCGAGGCCCAGCGCGCGGGCCTGGGGCGCGACGAGCTGTTCCTCGTCAGCAAGGTCTATCCCCACAACGCCAGCCGCCAGGGCACCGTGGCCGCCTGCGAGCGCAGCCTGCGCCGCCTGGGCGTGGACCGGCTCGACCTGTACCTGCTGCACTGGCGCGGCAGCGTGCCGCTGGCCGAGACGGTGCAGGCCATGGAAGCGCTGGTTGCGGCCGGCCGCATCGCGCGCTGGGGCGTCAGCAACTTCGACGTGGACGACATGGCCGAGCTGTGGTCCGTCGACGGCGGCACGGCCTGCGCGGCCAACCAGGTCTATTACTCGATCACCGAACGCGGCCCGGCCCACAGCCTGCTGCCCTGGCTGCGCGGGCACGGCGTGGCGCTGATGGCCTACAGCCCGCTGGACCAGGGCGCCCTGGCCGACGATGCCGCGCTGCAGGCGCTGGCCGAACGGCAGGGCTGCACACCCGCGCAACTGGCGCTGGCCTGGCTGCTCGCGCAACCGGGCGTCAACGCACTGCCCAAGGCCGTGAACCACACGCACCTGCGTGAGAACCTGGCAGCGGCCGCACTCGTGCTCCAGCAGGACGTGCGGGCCGAGCTGGCCCGGCGCTACCCGCCACCGGCGCGCAAGCCGCCGCTGGCGATGGTCTAGCGTTCAGAACGGCGCGTCTTCGGTATCGGGCTGCGCGGCCGGCGCCGCCGAAGCGGGCAGCGGCGTCTCCACCGCGGCCACCAGCTCGATCTCGCCGCCCAGCGCCTCCAGCAGGCCCGGCAGCAGGCGGCTGATCTCGCCGGTGGAGATGGCCGCGTCGGCGTCGAAGCTGTCTTCCTTCTCCTGCGAGGTCTTCTCGAACACGCCGTCCTGGAATTGCAGCTTGCGCAGTTGCATGCTCTCGGTCAGCACGAAGGAGACGCGCTCGTCCCAGGTCATGGCCAGCTTGGTGGGCAGCTTGCCTTCGGCGATGTGCTGGCGGATCTCCTCGATGTCCAGCGGATGGTGGGCGTAGCGGATCGCGGCCTTGGACGCGTCGGTGGCCTTGAGCTCGCACTCGCGGTCGATCGAGAAGCCGGCCGGCGGCTCCTGGCTGCTGAGCCATTCGGACATCGCCGCCGTGGCCGAGGTGGCCGTGTGCACTTCCTGCACCATGAAGCCGTCCAGCACCTTCACCAGCAGGCTGATGATCTCGTCGACACGGTTCTGGCTGCCGGCGTCCACCACGAAGCGGCGGGCCTGCAGGTCGATCCACACCCAGGTGGCGCCGCGCTTGGTGAACGCCACCGGCAGCAGGGCCTGCTTGGCCTCTTCGCGCAGGTCGCGGATCTCCTTCTTGCCGGGCTTGCGGCCGGTGGTGGCCTCGATCTGCTGGGCGCGCTCGTCGGCCTTGCGCTTGACCACGGAGGCCGGCACGGCCTTGCTCTCGACCATCAGGCGCAACAGGTACTGGCCGCCCACGGACTCGACCAGCGGACCATGCTCCTCGCCACGCGGCGGCACCCAGCCGGCCGAACGTTCCTGCGTTGCGCCGCATTCGGCGAAGCGCTGCGTCCCGAGCGCCTCCTCGATCTGCTCCCACGTCGCCGTCCAGGCGCCGCCGAGCTTGTAAACCATCACGTTCTTGAACACTGTTCGCTCTCGTTGCACGGAAAGCCGCGTATTGTCGTTGCAGCCCGCAGGCCGCACGGCAAGGCAAACTTCCTTGCGAGATCTTTACAAACAGGCGGCAAAGCTGCATGGCGCCGATACATGCGCGCCAGACACTGGACCTGCAGCAAGGCAATACGCCTGCTGCGGTTTTCCGACAGAAAGGATGTCTTCATGACCCGCTCCCTCTTCTCCCTGCAACGCATCGTGCTGGCCAGCAGCCTGGCTGTCCTGGGCGCCACCGCCATGGCGCAAACCCCGCCCGCGCCACCGCCGGCTGCCGACGCGCCTGCCCAGCACGCCCGCGAACACGCCCGTCCCGACCCCGCCAAGCGCATGGAGCGCCGCGAGTCCCGGCTCAAGCAGGATCTCAAGATCACGGCCGAGCAGGAGCCCGCCTGGAACGTGTTCACGGCCAGCATGCTGCCGCCAGGCCCGCCCCAGGGCGACCGCCCCGATCGCGAGGCCTTGCGCAAGATGACGACGCCCCAGCGCATCGAACACATGCGCGCCATGCACGCGGCGCGCTCGGCCGACATGGAACGCCGCGCCGAAGCCACGCTGCGCCTGTACGCGGCGCTGACGCCCGAACAGCAGCAGGTGTTCGACCAGCGCATGGCCATGGGCCCGCGCCACGGGCCTGGCCATGGTCCGCAGCACCGCGGCGCGCCGCCGCGGCCCGAGCAGAAGGGTTGAACCGGGGCTGAGGAACCTGGGCGTGCCGGCCGGCTCTATCGGGTCTCGCAGACCCGGTATCCGGCAGGCGTCCTACAGCGCCCGCGCTGGCTGCTGCGGTACAACCAACACCCGCATCCGCGCCAACCCTGCAGCCATGTCGAACAACACCGCCGACGGCACCGTCACCAAGCTCAAGGTCCTGACGGTCAACATCCACAAGGGCTTCACCTCGTTCAACCGCCGCTTCATGCTGCACGAACTACGCGAGGCCGTGCGCCATGTGCATGCCGACGTGGTGTTCCTGCAGGAGGTGTTGGGCACGCACGCGCGCCACGCGGCGCGCCATGCCGATTACCCCGAGGCGCCGCACTACGAATTCCTGGCCGATTCGATCTGGCCGCAATTTGCCTACGGCAAGAACGCGGCCTACCCGCACGGCCACCATGGCAACGCCGTGCTGTCCAAGTTCCCCATCGTGCACCAGGAGAACCGCGACGTCTCCCTGCCCGGCCCCGAGCGGCGCGGCCTGCTGCATTGCGCCCTGGCCATACCGGGCCAGAAGCACCAGCTGCATGTGTTCTGCGTGCACCTGGGCCTGCGCGAATCGCACCGGCGCGAACAGCTGCGCCTGTTGTCCGAGATGATCAACAAGGAAGTGCCTGCCGGCGCGCCCGTGGTGGTGGCCGGCGACTTCAACGACTGGCGCCGCCGGGCGCACGACATCTTGGAAGAACTGGCCGGGCTGCGCGAGGTGTTCGTGCATGCCACGGGCCAGTCGGCCAAGACCTTCCCGGCGAAATTCCCGATGCTGTCGCTGGACCGCATCTACGTGCGCAATGCCAGCGCGCATTCGCCCATCGTGCTGCCGGGCGCGCCCTGGAACAAGCTGTCCGACCATGCGCCGCTCGCGGCGGTGATCGATCTGTAGAAGGGCCGCAAAGCGGCCATGAAAAAAGGGCCTTGTGGCCCTTTCCTGTCGTGCGGCCATCGCCGCGCGATGGCCTTACATGCGGCCCAGGTCGTCGGCTTCGCCGCCGATGCGGTCGGTCTGGCCGCGCACCTGCGCCTGCACTTCAGCACGCGTGAGGTTGCTGGCCATGTAGGCACCCAAGGCGTCGTTCTGCTTGCCCACATCGGCGCCCACCAGGCCGCCCTTGTCGGCTTCGCCGGCGGCGTTGGCGCGGCGTGCGTCCTGGCGGACTTCGGCACGCGTGTGCTCGGTGCTGATGTGGCGCGACGGTGCGGGCTTGCTCGGCACGCCCTCGATCACGGTGGGTGGCTGTTGCTGGGCCATGGCGGCACCGCCGGCGAAAGTGGCGGCTGCCAGCAAAGCGGCGGTGCGCAGGGTCTTGTGCATGTTCATCGGAAAACTCCTTCAATGGTGGTGGGCGGGCTCTTGCGAGTCCCTGGCCACCAATGTAGAAGTCCGCCCTTCACCGCGGTGTAGTCGGCGCCCAGACCCCTTTGTAGGAAGCCGCGGCGCCGACCTGCCGGTCAAAGCGCGTAGCCGTAGCGCAGCAGATAAAAGGTCTCGCCCGGGTTCGGCTTGTCCAGCCCGGCGTTGGAGACGTGCTTGACGTACAGCCCGATCTCGTGCCGGCCGAAGCTGTAGCCCACGCCCAGGTGGTCGCTGAAGTTCCAGCGCGAACCGAACGTCTTGGTGCGCGTGCGGTAGCCGTCCACCAGGTACGACGCGCCGATGCCGCCCTCCACGAACCAGGGCGACCGCCCCTCGTCGAAGCGCCAGCGCAGCATGGGCACCAGGCCCAGTTGCGTGAAGCGGTCGCGTCCGCCAGGGACGGGATCGGCATGCCAGAGGCTGGCGTAGCCATCGACCGACAGGGCCAGGCCGCCGTTGAAGAAGCGCACACCGGTCGGCATGCGCACGCCCAGGGTCAGGGCTTCGGTGGTGGCGCCATGGTGGTCGGCCTGTCCGGCCTCCAGGTACAGGCCGGGGCCTTGGCCCTGTTGCGCCGAGGCTGCGGCGCTGGTCGCCAGGCACAAGGCGGCCAGGGCGGTTTTGGCGGTTGCGTTCATCACGTTCAACGGTGTTGTGAGATTTGTTGCAGATGCTACGAAGCCGTCACAAGCCTGGCTGTAGGAAAGAATCTCGTGCGCGGGACAAGCCTGTGGGTAGTTCCGGCACAAGTCCCCACTTATCCACAGCGGCGCGCGTCATGCCGGAGTTGTTCGCTCTGGCGCAATCCATCGCAGTGCGCCCGCCCACATGGCTGTGAATCGCGCAAGCCCTTGAGTGCGCTGGTGAAAAGCGGGTTACCCACAAAAAACGGCCACCTCTACTACTACGACTATTTAGATTCATTGAAAGATAGAAAGAAGATAGTGGCACGCGTTTTCTGCTGCTGCACCTGTTGCGCCGGCAACACAGGCCTTGGCGCAACCGTGCCAGGCAGAGGGTCTAGCGCGGTTTTCTGCAGTGCCGACCCGGGCTCGCCGGGGCGGTGGCTGGTGCTTGTCGCGTGCCATTGATCGTGCCTTGGAGTCGGAGCGGGGATGCCCACCCTTTGCACGTTCTCAGCGCCCAGGCGAACAAGCATGTGGATAGTTCCGGCACAAGCTGGCACTTGTCCACAGCGGCGCGCCTTTGGCGCGGGTTGTTCATTGCGGCGCGACAGCAGGAAAGCGCACGCGCCCACAGCCGTGGCCGAGATGCAAGTCCGTGGCCCGGTTGGACAAATCGCGGTTGTCCACAGAATGGGCCGCCCTCTACTACTACGACTATTGAAAGATAGACAAGATAGAAGAGGAGATAGGACAAGCGGGCCCGCCCACCCCGCATAGGATGGCTGCCACCATGCAACGCGTCGCATCCGCCCCCAACCTCATGGTCGCCACGCTGTGGGCCGACATGCTGCGGCGCGACGGCATCTCCGCCACGGTGCAGCGGGCCTACGCCAGTGGCATCGCTGGCCAGATACCGCCAGACCAGGCGTTGCCCGAGATCTGGGTGGAGGACGACAGCCACCTCGCCCGGGCCCTGGCCATGCTCGAGCAGCTGCAGCACCCACCGGAGCGGCGCTGGGGCTGCCCGGGCTGTGCCGAGGTCCTGGAGGGGCCCTTCGAGCAGTGCTGGAACTGCGGCACGCTGCGCGAGGCCGGGTAGCCAGCCAGTTAGCATCGCGGGCGATCCGCGTCGTCAACAAAGGACCCCTGCGCCGTGCCGAACCGACTGAGCCACCTGCCCTTTCTGCACCCCTGGCGCCATGGTTTCGTGCGCCTGGCCGTGGCCGTGCCGCGCAACCGCGTGGCCGATCCGGTGTTCAACGCTGCAGAGACCGTGCGTCTGTACGAGGAAGCGGCAGACCAGGGCGCCTCGGTCGTGGCCTTCCCGGAACTGGGCCTGTCGGCCTACACCTGCGACGACCTGTTCCACCAGGCCACCCTGCTCGACCGCTGCCTGGACGCGCTGCACGCCGTCGTCCAGGCCACGCGCGGGCGCGATGCCGTGGCCATCGTCGGCCTGCCGCTGCGCGTGGACCACCGGCTGTTCAACTGCGCGGCCATCGTCGCCGGCGGCGTGGTGCTGGGCGTGCAGCCCAAGACCTACCTGCCGAACTACGCCGAGTTCTACGAAGGCCGGCAGTTCGCGGCGGCCGAAGCCGCGCTGTCGACCTCTGTGCGCCTTTTCGGCCAGGACGTGCCCTTCGGGTCAGACCTCGTGTTCCGGGCCCGCCAGCAGCCTCTGCTGGCCCTTCACGCGGAGATCTGCGAGGACCTGTGGGTGCCGATCCCGCCTTCGAGCTATGCGGCGCTGGCCGGCGCCACCGTGCTGGTCAACCTCTCGGCCTCCAACATCACCATCGGCAAGGCGTCCTACCGGCATCGGCTGGCCGGCCTGCAGTCGGGCCGCTGCCTGGCGGCCTACCTGTATTCGTCTGCCGGCATCGGCGAATCGACCACCGACCTGGCCTGGGACGGCCAGGCCCTGATCTACGAGGGCGGCGAGCTGCAGGCCGAGAGCGAGCGCTTCTCGAACGTCTCGAACACCATCTTTGCGGACGTGGACCTGGAGCGCCTGGTGCACGAACGCATGCGGCAGAACAGCTTCGGCACCTCGGCCGCCCAGCACAAGGCCCAGCTGGCCGCTTGGCGCACGGTGGAATTCGACCTGGCGCCGCCCAAGGCCCCGGGCGCGCTGCGCCGCGTGGTGGAGCGCTTTCCCTACGTGCCGGCCGATGCGGTCACGCGCGACGAGCGCTGCCGCGAAGTGTTCAACATCCAGGTGCAATCGCTGGTGCAGCGGCTGGAGGCCGCCCGCATCGAGAAGGTGGTGATCGGCGTCTCCGGCGGGCTGGACTCCACGCACGCGCTGCTGGTGCTGGCCCAGGCCATGGACCGGCTCAACCGCCCGCGCAGCCACATCCTGGCCTACACCATGCCTGGCTTCGCCACCAGCACGCGCACGCTGGACCAGGCGCACCGGCTCATGGCCACCGTGGGCTGCACGGCCAGGGAGATCGACATCCGGCCCAGCTGCCGCCAGATGCTGGCCGATCTGGACCACCCGTTCGCCAAGGGCGAGCCGGTCTACGACATCACCTTCGAGAACGTGCAGGCCGGCGAGCGCACCAGCCACCTGTTCCGCCTGGCCAACCACCACGGCGGCATCGTGGCGGGCACCGGCGACCTCTCCGAACTGGCGCTGGGCTGGTGCACCTACGGCGTGGGCGACCACATGTCGCACTACAACGTGAACGCCAGCGTGCCCAAGACGCTGATCAAGCACATGGTCCACTGGGTGGCCGAGCAGAACCTGTTGGGCGAAGAAGGCAGCGGCGTGCTGCGCGAGATCCTGGCCACCGAGGTCAGCCCCGAACTCGTGCCGGCCGGCGCCGACGCCGATGGCAAGGACCAGCCCGGCCAGCGCACCGAGGACACCGTGGGCCCCTACGAGTTGCAGGACTTCCACCTGTACCACATCGTGCGCCACGGCTTCGGCCCGGCCAAGGTGGCCTTCCTCGCGCACGCGGCCTGGCACGACCGCGAACAGGGGCCCTGGCCCGACGCCCTGCAGGGCGCGCACAACCAGTACACGCTGGCCGACATCAAGAAGCACCTGCGCACCTTCGTCTGGCGCTTCTTCCAGACCAGCCAGTTCAAGCGCAGCTGCGTGCCCAACGGCCCAAAGGTCGGTTCGGGCGGGTCGCTGTCGCCGCGCGGCGACTGGCGCGCGCCCAGCGATTCGGAAGCGCGGGTGTGGATCGACGAGGTGGCGGCCATCCCGGACGACGCGGGCCATCTGGGCGACGCAGGCGCCTGAGACGCAGGGCCGATCGGCCGGCCCTGTGGTACGCGGCTCAGCCCGCCGTGCGGCGCCGCTCGTGGCGGCCTTCCTTGTAGTAGCGCTCCTTGGCGTCGAACATGGCCTGGTCGGCCGTGTGCAGCGCGTCCTCGACCTCCGAGGCCCGCTGCGCGCTGGACACGCCGATCGACAGGCTCAGCGCATGGCCCGGGTAGAACTGGTTGTTCAGCTCGGTCATCGATTCGATGCGGCCCTTGAGCTCCAGCGCCACGCGCTCGTCCGCGCCCGGCATCAGCGCCACGAACTCGTCACCGCCGATGCGCGCCATGCACCAGGGCTGCCCCGCCGTGGCGCTGGACAGTACCTCGCCCGCGCGGCGCAGCAAGGCATCGCCGGCTACATGGCCATCGCTGTCGTTGATGCGCTTGAGCCCGTTCAGGTCCATGGCCAGGATGCCCAGGGGCCACGGCCCCTTGCGCGAGATGCGGTTGAGCTCCTCGACGTAGAAGGCGCGGTTGCGCAGCCGGGTCAGCGAGTCGTGCTTGCCCAGGTACTCGAGGTAGGCCTCGGCCTTCTTGCGCGCCGTGATGTCCACCAGCGAGACCAGCACCAGGCTCCAGTCGGCCTCATGGCCAGGCAGCACCGCAAACTGCATGTGGATGTTGATCAGCGCGCCACCCAGGCCGTAGTTGATGACCTCGCGCGTCTGCTCGGTCTTGCCGCTCCACAGGTCGATCAGCTGCTCGGCGAAGGTGTCGTGCATCTCGTCGCGGAACACCGCGCCCAGGTTGCCCAGCAGCTCGTCCTGCGTGGCCGCGCCGAACATGGTCAGCGTCTGGCGGTTGACCTCCAGCACGCGGATCTCCTCCATGCAGCGGCTCACGAACTCCGGGTGCACGGAGAGGAACACGCGGAAGTCCTGGATGCCCTGCGCGCGCACCTCGTCGATGAGCCGCTTCACGCCGCTGAAGTCTTCCACCCACAGCGACACGGGCGAGTAGTGGAACAGGCCGCGCGCATGGCTTTCGCTGGCCGCCAGCTGCTGGCGCGTCTGCACGGCCTGCGTGGTGTCTTCCAGCGAGACCAGCACGCGGTCCCAGCGGTCTTCGTGGCCCTGCAGCACGCGCACGCGGATCGCCACGTCGATGCGCCGGCCGTCCAGCGCGTAGTTGACGGTCTGGTTCGTGTAGTCGAGCCGTCCGTTCCACAGCGACAGCATCTCGGGCAGCATGGTCGTGAGCATGTCGCCGCGGAACACGTCGGGCAGGCGCTGCTGCAGTTCCTCCAGGCTGGCCGCGCCGAACAGCATCAGCGTCTGCCGGTTGACCTGCAGGATGCGCAGGCCGGCCGCGCACTGCTGCATGCGCGCGGGGTCGGCGCGCAGGTGCGCTTCCAGGTCGGTCACACCCTCGGCGCGCCAGCTGGCGAACAAGTCCTTGAGCGCGCTGAAGTCTTCGAGCCAGAGCGAGATCGGGGCCCACTCGAACATCTGTTCGAAGTCGGCAGAGGCGGTCGGTGTCATGCCCTGGATTGTCGGGGACTTGCGTGTTGTGCGGCAGTCAGCGCCGCCCGTGCAGGCCCCCTGTGCGCGGGCCGGCCAGGCCCACGCAGGTCAGGTGCGCGTCAAGCGCCTTCGACGATGCGGATCTCGCGCTCGGCGCCGTCGCCCAGTGCATCCAGCGCCGCGCCGTAGGCCGCGCTGTCGTGCGTGGCAACCGCCTGGGCCACGCTGTCGAACTCGATCAGCACCGTGCGCTGCTCGAGGCCGGCCTCGTACACCTTGGCGGGCAGGCCACGCGCCAGAAAGCGCCCGCCGCCGGCGGTGATGGCAGGGCCGGCCAACTGGGCGTAGGCGGCCAGCTTGTCGGGGTTGTTGACCGAACGGTAGGTCGAGATCCAATAGGCTTTGGGCATGGAAGGCTCCTGAAGTGGATGAGGGGATGTCTGCAGCGCGGCTACTCTACCCGCCCGCGCGCGACCCGTGGCATGCCCTCGTTGCCCCGGCCCCGCGCAGTGGCTTAGCATGCGGCCGACAACAAACAGCAGGCACCCTGCCGCCCCGAGCGTGCAGGCCAGGAAAGGAGACAGCGCCACCCATGACCGCAGCCACCGGCACCCCGCACTTCGGAACCCTGCACCGCATCGCCCGCGTGCTGCAGGTGTCGCAGGCCGCGGCCCTGGCCCTGCTGCTCGGGCTGGGCGCGCTGCTGTGGCACAACATCGCCGACTTCCGCAACGCCGATGCCTGGGTGGACCACACGCACGAGGTGCAGGGCGAGATCGACCGCGTGCGCACCACCGTCATGCTGGGCGGGCTGGCGCTGCGCAACTACGCCATCTCGCCCCGGCCCGAGTTCCTCGAAAGCCTGGCCTGGTCGTCGTTCGAATCGCAGGACGCCACCGAGCGCCTGCAAGGCCTGGTCGAAGACAACCCCGGCCAGGCCGCCCGCGCGCACGAGGTCCACGCCGAAGCCCGCGAGATCGTGGGCTGGTACCGCAGTTCCGGCGTGATCGCGCAGCGCGACGGCGCCGCCGCGCTGCAGGCCTCGCTGGCCGCGCGCGTGAACATCGATGCGAGCCAGCGCCTGCGCAAGCTGCTCGATGCGATGGACGCCGAAGAGCGCACCCTGCTCGACGCCCGGCGCGAGGCCAGGGAGGCGGGCTTCCAGTCCGTCAAGCGCTGGAGCGCGGCCATCGGCCTGGTGTTCGTGCTGTTCACGGTCGGTGCCATCGTGCACGCCGGCCGGCTCGTGGGCCTGGGCGAATCGCGGCTCAAGGCCCTGCACGACGACGCCGAGAAAGATCCGCTCACGGGCCTGGCCAACCGCCGCACCGTGGACCGTGCGGCGCACGCCCTGGTGGGCCGGCCCATGGCGGTGATCAGCTTCGACCTCGACGACTTCAAGCCCGTGAACGACCGCCATGGCCATGCAGCCGGCGACCAGGTGCTGCGCACCGTGGCCGCGCGGCTGCAGCAGCAGTCCCGGCACGGTGACGTGGTGGCACGCACAGGTGGCGACGAGTTCGTGATCCTGCTGCCCGGCCTGGCCGACGCCAAGGTGCTCGAGGGCATCGCGGCGCGCGTGCGCAGCACTGTGGGCGAACCGATCGACTTCCACGGCGTGGCGTTGAAAGTCGGGGCCTCCGTGGGGTTCGCGTGTTCGGAAGGGGGGCTGCAGTTCGAGCAGCTGGCTGCGGCCGCGGATGCGATGTCTTATGAGGAGAAGAAGCGGGGCAAGACGGGGCGCGCGTGAGGGCGCGGCTGCTGCCCGCGGGCCACGGCGTCACGTGTTTGCCGAATGGTGGCTTTCGGATTACTCGTCGACTGCCTGATCGACCGGGGGATGGATGTCGCGTCTTGTAACCCCCCGAGCGCTGCGACTGCCGTGAGACCGCACAAATCTAAACATCGATATTCCCCGCCCTCAGCGCATTCGTTTCGATGAAATCCCTGCGCGGCTCCACCTCATCGCCCATCAGCATCGTGAACACCCGGTCCGCCTCGATCGCATCGTCGATCTGCACCTTCAGCAGGCGCCGCACTTCGGGGTCCATCGTGGTCTCCCACAGCTGTTCGGGGTTCATCTCGCCGAGACCCTTGTAGCGCTGGCGACTGGTGGCGCGCTCGGCCTCGCCGATCAGCCAGCGCATGGCCTGGCGGAAGTCGCCGACCTTTTCTTCCTTCTGCCGTTCGCCTTCGCCGCGCATGACCTTGGCGCCTTCGCTGAGCAGGCCGCGGAAGGTGTTGGCGGCTTCGGCCAGGGCGGCGTAGTCGGCGCCGTGCACGAAGTCCTGCGTGATCACGCTGCTCTTGGTGTTGCCGTGGTGGCGGCGGCTGATGCGCAGCACCGGCTTGTCGGTGCGCACGTCGAATTCGCCGGCCACTTCGGCGCCGCTGCCCAGCGCGCGCAGGCTGGCCTGCAGCGCGATGGCCGAAGCCTCGGCATCGGCCACGGTGTCCAGGTTCAGCGCGACGCCGTCGGCGATGGAACGCAGCGCCTCGGCGTCCATGAAGTTGCGCAGCCGCGCGATCACGGCCTCGGCCACCTGGTGCTTGCGGGCCAGCTCGCTCAGCGTGTCGCCGGCCAGCGTGGTGCCGGCGTCGCCGCCGGTGAACACCGATGCGTTGACCAGCGCGATGCGCAGCAGGAAGCTGTCCAGGTCGGTCTGGCCCTGCAGGTACAGCTCTTCCTTGCCGGCCTTGACCTTGTACAGCGGTGGCTGCGCGATGTAGATGTGGCCGCGCTCCACCAGCTCGGGCATCTGGCGGTAGAAGAAGGTCAGCAGCAGGGTGCGGATGTGGGCGCCGTCGACGTCGGCGTCGGTCATGATGATGATGCGGTGGTAGCGCAGCTTGGCGACGTTGAAGTCGTCGTTGCCCGTCGTGCCGCCGGCCTTGCCGATGCCGGTGCCCAGCGCGGTGATCAGCGTGAGGATTTCGTTGCTGGTCAGCAGCTTCTCGTAGCGCGCCTTCTCCACGTTCAGGATCTTGCCGCGCAGCGGCAGGATCGCCTGGAACTTGCGGTCACGGCCCTGCTTGGCGGAGCCGCCGGCGGAGTCACCCTCGACGATGTAGATCTCGCACAGCGCGGGGTCTTTCTCCTGGCAGTCGGCCAGCTTGCCGGGCAGGCCCATGCCGTCCAGCACGCCCTTGCGGCGCGTCATCTCGCGGGCCTTGCGGGCAGCCTCGCGCGCACGGGCCGCCTCGACGATCTTGCCGCAGATGATCTTGGCGTCGTTGGGGCGTTCCTGCAGGTAGTCGGTCAGCAGGCGGCCGACGATGTCTTCCACCGGCGCACGCACTTCGCTGCTGACGAGCTTGTCCTTGGTCTGGCTGGAGAACTTGGGCTCGGGCACCTTCACACTCAGCACGCAGCACAAGCCTTCGCGCATGTCGTCGCCGGTGACTTCGACCTTGGCCTTCTTGGCCAGCTCGTTCTCTTCGATGTACTTGTTGATGACGCGCGTCATCGCGGCGCGCAGGCCGGTCAGGTGGGTGCCGCCGTCGCGCTGCGGGATGTTGTTGGTGAAGCAGAGCACCTGCTCGTTGTAGCCGCTGTTCCACTGCATGGCCACTTCCACGCCGATGTGCGTGCCAGGGATGCCGCCATAGGTCTCGGCCGGGCGCTCGCCCTCGGCGTGGAACACGTTGGGGTTCAGGACAGTCTTGCCCTTGTTGATGAAGTCGACGAAGCCGCGCACGCCGCCGGCGCCGGAGAAGTCGTCTTCCTTGCCGCTGCGCTCGTCCTTGAGCTTGATGTTGACGCCGTTGTTCAGGAAGGAGAGCTCGCGCAGCCGCTTCGAGAGGATCTCGTAGTGGAAGTCGTTGTTCTCCTTGAAGATCTCGGTGTCGGGCAGGAAGTGCACCTCGGTGCCGCGCTTCTCGGTCTCGCCCAGCACCTGCATGGGCGAGATCTCGACGCCGTTCACGGTCTCGACGATGCGGTTCTGCACGAAGCCCTTGCTGAACTCCATCACGTGCACCTTGCCTTCGCGGCGCACCGTGAGGCGCAGCATCTTGCTGAGCGCGTTGACGCACGAGACGCCCACGCCGTGCAGGCCACCCGATACCTTGTAGCTGTTCTGGTTGAACTTGCCGCCAGCGTGCAGCTCGGTCAGCGCGATCTCGGCGGCCGAGCGCTTGGGCTCGTGCTTGTCGTCCATCTTCACGCCCGTGGGGATGCCGCGGCCGTTGTCGACGACGCTGATGGAGTTGTCGCTGTGGATGGTGACGAGGATCTCGTCGCAATGGCCAGCCAGGGCTTCGTCGATGGAGTTGTCGACCACCTCGAACACCAGGTGGTGCAGGCCGGTGCCATCGGACGTGTCGCCGATGTACATGCCGGGGCGCTTGCGCACGGCCTCCAGGCCTTCGAGGATCTGGATGGCACCTTCGCCGTAGCCCTCGCTGGCACCGGCCTGGTGGGCGTCGATGCGTTGCGGCTCCGGAGCGTTGGATTGCGGCGGAACGGGCAGGCTTTCGTCGGTCATGGCGTACTTTCTACAAACTCGGAAAAAGCGAACCCGCGTCACGACGCGGGCCGCGGCAGCAACAGGTGCTGCTAGATGCGCATCGGCATCACGACGTACTTGAAGCTGGTGTTCTCGGGGATGGTGAGCAGCGCGGAGCTGTTGCCGTCGGACAGTTCGATCTTGACCATGTCCTGCTGCATGTTGGCCAGCGCGTCGATCAGGTAGGTGACGTTGAAGCCGATCTCGATGCTGTCGCCGCCGTAATCGATGTCCAGCTCGTCCTGGGCTTCTTCCTGCTCGGCGTTGCTGGAGGCCACGCGCAGCGTGCCGGGGTCCAGGTTCAGGCGCACGCCCTTGAACTTCTCGCTGGTCAGGATGGCGGTGCGCTGCAGGCTGGCCAGCAGCGCCTGGCGGCCCAGCGTGATCGCGTTCTTGTGGTTCTTGGGGATCACGCGGTTGTAGTCGGGGAACTTGCCCTCGACCAGCTTGGTGACGAACTCCATGCCGCCGAAGCGGAAGCGCGCCTGGTTGTTGGCGAACTGCAGCTCGATCTGCGGGGCCTCGTCGCCGCCCGCGTCGGACAGCAGGCGCTGCAGCTCCAGCACGGTCTTGCGCGGCAGGATCACCTCCTGCTTGGGCACTTCCACCTCGAGCGTGGCGGAGGCGAAGGCCAGACGGTGGCCGTCGGTGGCCACCAGGCTCAGCTGCTTGCCTTCGGCCACGAACAGGATGCCGTTGAGGTAGTAGCGGATGTCGTGCACGGCCATCGCGAAAGCGACCTGGCCCAGCAGCTCCTTGAGGGTCTTCTGCGGCACGCTGAAAGCAGGGCCGAATTCGGCCGATTCCTGCACCAGCGGAAAGTCTTCGGCCGGCAGCGTCTGCAGCGTGAAGCGGCTCTTGCCGCCCTTGAGCAGCAGCTTGCTCTGGCTGGATTCCAGCGACACGGTCTGGTCGGCCGGCATGGTGCGCAGGATGTCGATCAGCTTGCGGGCGCCCACCGTGGTGGTGAAGCCGCCTTCGTCGCCACCCAGTTCGGCCGTGGTGCGGATCTGGATCTCCAGGTCGCTGGTGGTCAGCTGGACCTGGTTGCCGTTCTTGCGCAGCATCACGTTGGCCAGGATGGGCAGCGTGTGGCGCCGCTCCACGATGCCCGACACCGATTGCAGCACCGCAAGCAAGGTGCTTTGGGCTGTCTTCAGAACGATCATGTCAACCTCTCGATGAATTTCTTGTGGAGCTGGCGCAAAAGCTTCGCATTTTCGCCCGAATCCGCAGTGACATCTGCGCGCGGGCCGTAACGCATGCGGGCCCCGCGGACGGGCGGGCCCGCCTCATCCCTTCAGCGTCTGTTCCAGCACGTGCAGTTGCTGGTTCAGCTCGGCCAGTTGCTGGCGTTCACCGCCGATCTTGCGCACGGCGTGCAGCACGGTGGTGTGGTCGCGGCCACCGAACAACTCGCCGATCTCGGGCAGGCTCTTCTGCGTGAGTTCCTTGGCCAGGTACATCGCGATCTGCCGCGGCCGCGCGATGCTGGCCGGGCGCTTCTTGCTGTACATGTCGGCGACCTTGATCTTGTAGTAGTCGGCCACCGTCTTCTGGATGTTCTCGACGCTGATCTGACGGTTCTGGATCGACAGCAGGTCGCGCAGCGCCTCGCGCGCCAGCTGGATCGAGATCTCCTTCTGGTTGAAACGCGAGTACGCCAGGATCTTGCGCAGTGCGCCTTCGAGCTCGCGCACGTTGGAGCGCACGTTCTTGGCGACGAAGAAGGCCACTTCCTCGGGCATCTCGGTGCCTTCGGAGATCGACTTGTTGATCAGGATGGCGACGCGCATCTCCAGCTCGGGCGGCTCGATGGCCACCGTGAGGCCGGAGTCGAAGCGCGAGACCAGGCGCTCGTGGATGTCCGGCAGACCCTTGGGGTAGGTGTCGGACGTCATCACGATGTGGCTCTTCTTGGCCAACAGGGCCTCGAAGGCGTTGAAGAACTCCTCCTGCGTGCGGTCCTTGTTGGCGAAGAACTGGACGTCGTCGATCAGCAGCAGGTCGAGCGAGTGGTAGCGCTCTTTGAACTCGTCGAAGGTCTTGCGCTGGTAGGACTTGACCACATCCGAGACGAATTGCTCCGCATGGATGTAGAGAACTTTGGCGCCGGGCTTTTCTTCGAGCAGCCGGTTGCCCACGGCGTGCATCAGGTGGGTCTTGCCCAGGCCGACGCCGCCGTAGATGAACAACGGGTTGTAGAGCTGCCCCGGCGAGCCGGCCACATGCATGGCTGCGGCGCGCGCCATGCGGTTGGCCGTGCCCTCCACCAGGGTGGAGAACGTGAGGGCCGAATTGAGGCGGTTCTTGGGCGGGCCGGGCGAGATTTCCTCGCCCAGGTCGACCGGTTCGGACTGCGCGCTGATCTCGCGCGCCAACTGCAAAGGCGTAAGCCTGGCAACGGCTTCCCGCGGAGTGAGAGCTAACTCGAGCTGGATGGGCTGGCCGTACAGGTTCTCCAGCATCTGCGTGATGCGGCCACTGTATTGCGCACGGATCCAGTCGAGCTTGAAGCGGTTGGCCACGAACACCGTGACCTTGCTGAAATCACCCGTCACCTGGGCCGTCAAGGGCTTGATCCAGGTGTTGAACTGCTGCTCTGGAAGTTCCTGGGCAAGCTGGTCGATGCAGGCCTGCCACAGGCTGTCGCCGGCGGCACCGCTGGCGTGGTTCCCCTCGATCATGCGCCGCCCAGCTCCTGTGGATAAATGTTTTTTTGAAGCACCCGGCATTCTAGGTGTGCGGGTAGTTGTCCACAAGCTGGAGGGGGCATGTCGCGTGGCCGAGACGGAACGGCGCCGGCAAGCGCCGGATGCGGAAAAGCTTGTCCCCGCGCGAATTTTGGCGATAATCGCGGGTTCCCCGAGGTTTGGCCCTGCCTGGCGATTTTCGCCAACTGCATGGTGCCGCGGGTGCGGATGGGCCGGTCATCGCCGTGTGTGCGTCGGTGGCAGCCTGGTTTCGGCACCGAACCTGTGGTCCGCATGCGGGCAATGCAGAGGTGTTGCCCGCCGAAACTGATTTCCAAGGAAGTGACATGAAACGCACCTACCAACCCTCCAAGATCCGCCGCGCCCGCGTCCACGGTTTCCTGGCCCGCATGAAGACCCGCGGTGGCCGCGCCGTCATCAACGCGCGCCGCGCCAAGGGCCGCAAGCGCCTGGCTGTCTGAGTTCCTTGCGGGCGGCCTTCCTCGCGTCGGCCCGCCCCATGGCTGTCTCCACTTTCTCGGTGCCTCTGTGCAGCGACTCAAGACGCGCGCGCAGTTCCAGGCCGTGATGGCCGGCACCACCGTCTCGCGGACAGCCCACTTCGCCCTGCACCGCATCGCGCTGCCTGCTCCCCTCGTGGACGAGCAGGCTGTCGCGCGTCCGCTGTTCCCCGTCGACGACTGCTGGATCGGCGCCGTGCTGCCCAAGCGCTGGGCGCGCCGCGCCGTCACGCGCAACGCCATCCGCCGCCAGATCTATGCGGTCTGCGGCGAGCATGCGGATGCCCTGCCCGCTGCCGTGCACGTGGTGCGGCTGCGCAGCGGTTTCGACCGCAAGCAGTTCATCAGCGCCACCTCCGTGCAGCTCAAGCAGGCGGTGCGCAGCGAGCTCGAGCAGCTAGTGCGCAGGGCTGCCGTGTGATGCGCGGCGCGCTCATCGCGCTGGTGCGCGGCTACAAGCTGCTGCTGAGCCCCTGGCTGGGCTCGTCCTGCCGGTTCGAGCCCACCTGCTCCACGTACGCCATCGGCGCGCTGGAGCAGCACGGTGCGGGAATGGGCAGCTACCTTACACTGCGCCGGCTCGCGCGCTGCCATCCCTGGTGCGATGGCGGACATGACCCGGTGCCCGCGCAGCGGCCCCGCCTTTTCGGCCGGCGGCTGTTCCCGTCTTCCTCCGACTAGCCTTCCATGAACGATATCCGCCGAACCATCCTGTGGGTGATCCTTGGTTTCTCCCTGGTGATGCTGTGGGACAAGTGGCAGATCCACAACGGTCGCCAGGCCACATTCTTCCCCACGCCCACGGCCACCGCACCGGCCGCCTCAGCACCCGGCGGCGCGGCCTCGGCCACGGCGGCTGCGTCCGAGACCGCAACCGCCAGCGCGGTGCCCACGGCCGTCGCCACCGCGGCACCGGCGGGCGCCGGCCAGGTGCCGGCCACGCCCGGTACGCCCGCCGCGCCGGCCGCCGCGCGTGAACGCGTGGAGGTCAGCACCGACGTGCTCAAGCTCAGCTTCGACACGGCCGGCGGCTCGCTGGTGCGCGCGGAGTTGCTCAAGAACGTCGACCTGCACGACCCCAGCCGCCACTTCGTGCTGCTGGACGAGAGTGCCGAGCGTGTCTACCTGGCCCAGACCGGCCTGATCGGCGCGGCCGGCCTGCCCAACCACACCACGGTGATGACGGCCGTGCCCGGCCCGCGCCAGCTGGCCGACGGCAGCAACACGCTGGAAGTGCGCTTCGAGTCGCCCGAGAGCGGTGGCGTGAAGCTGGTCAAGACCTACACGTTGACCCGCGGCTCGTATGCCATCGGCGTCAAGCACGAGGTCGTCAACGCGGGCAGCGCGCCCATCACGCCGCAGCTGTACCTGCAGCTGGTGCGCGACGGCAACAAGCTGGCCGGCGAATCGAGCTTCTATTCCACCTTCACGGGCCCTGCGGTCTACACCGAGGCCAAGAAGTACCAGAAGGTCGAGTTCAAGGACATCGAGAAGAACGACGCCAAGTTCGAGAAGCAGGCCACCAACGGCTACGTGGCCATGGTGCAGCACTACTTCGCGAGCGCCTGGCTGCTGGGCGACGGCATCCAGCGCGACATCTTCGCGCGCAAGGTCTCCAACAACCTGTACGCGGTGGGCATGATCAGCACGCTGCCGGCCGTGGCGCCGGGCAGCAGCCTAGCGGCCGAGTCGCGCCTGTTCGTCGGCCCGCAGGAAGAGAAGATGCTGGAGGCGCTGGCGCCGGGGCTGGAGCTGGTCAAGGACTACGGCTGGCTGACCATCCTGGCCAAGCCGCTGTACTGGTTGCTGGACAAGCTGCACAGCGTGATCCAGAACTGGGGCTGGTCCATCGTCGCCCTGGTGGTGCTGCTGAAGATCATGTTCTATTGGCTCAACGCCAAGGCCTACGCGAGCATGGCCAAGATGAAGGCGGTCAACCCGCGCATCCAGGAGATGCGCGAGCGCCTGAAGGACAAGCCGCAGGAAATGCAGCAGGCCATGATGAAGATGTACAAGGAGGAGAAGATCAATCCGCTGGGTGGCTGCCTGCCCATCATGATCCAGATCCCCGTGTTCATCGCGCTGTACTGGGTGCTGCTGTCCAGCGTGGAGATGCGCGGCGCGCCCTGGGTGGGCTGGATCAAGGACCTCTCGGCACCCGACCCGTGGTACCTGCTGCCCGTGATCATGACCATGACCACCATGCTGCAGACCGCGCTGAACCCGGCCCCGCCGGACCCGATGCAGGCCAAGCTGATGTGGTTCATGCCGCTGGCGTTCTCGGTGATGTTCTTCTTCTTCCCGTCCGGCCTGGTGCTGTACTGGATCACGAACAACATCCTGTCCATCGTGCAGCAGTGGATCATCAACACCCGCATGGGCGTGCCGCCGCAGTTCAACCTGCCGAAGTTCCGGTAAGCCGGCAGATGAAGTCCGCCAAGGGCCGCGCAAGCGGCCCTTGTCTTTTGTACATTCCAGACCCCATGACCGCCTCGCCCCGCGACCCCATCGTTGCCATCGCCACCGCACCCGGCCGTGGCGCGGTCGGCATCGTGCGTGCCTCGGGCCGCGACCTGGCGCCGCTGGTGGCCGCCGTGTGCGGCCGGGTGCTGAAAGCGCGCGAGGCCACGTACCTGCCGTTCCGCGACGCCGATGGCCGCGCCATCGACCAGGGCCTGGCGCTGCACTTCCCTGCGCCGCACAGCTACACCGGCGAAGAGGTACTGGAACTGCAGGCCCATGGCGGCCCGGTGGTCATGCAGCTGCTGCTGGCGCGCTGCCTGCAGGCCGGTGCCGGCATCGGTTTGCGCGCGGCCGAGCCCGGCGAGTTCACGCAGCGCGCCTTCCTCAACGACAAGCTCGACCTGGCCCAGGCCGAGGCCGTGGCCGACCTCATCGACGCCAGCACCGAGGCCGCCGCGCGCAGCGCCAGCCGCTCGCTGGCGGGCGAGTTCTCCGGGCAGATCGACGCGCTGCGCGAGCGCCTGATCCACCTGCGCATGCTGGTCGAGGCGACGCTGGACTTTCCCGAGGAAGACATCGACTTCCTGCGCAAGGCCGATGCCCAGGGCCAGCTCGCTGGCCTGCAGCAGCAGCTCAAGGCCGTGCTGGCGCGCACGCGACAGGGCGCGCTGCTGCGCGAGGGCATCACGGTGGTGATCGCGGGCCAACCGAACGCCGGCAAGTCCTCGCTGCTCAACGCGCTGGCCGGTGCCGAGCTGGCCATCGTCACGCCGATCGCCGGCACCACGCGCGACAAGGTCGAGCAGGCGATCCAGATCGAGGGCGTGCCCCTGCATGTGGTGGACACCGCAGGCCTGCGCGACAGCGACGACCCGGTCGAGCGCATCGGCATCGAGCGCGCCTGGAGCGCCATCGAGAAAGCCGATGCCGTTCTGTTCCTGCACGACCTGCTGCGCCGGGATGATCCGGCCGCGCAGCAGGCCGACGCCGAGATCGCGCGGCGCCTGCCCGTCGGCGTGCCCGTGCTGCAGGTCTGGAACAAGCGCGACGCCGCCGGCGAAGGCGCCTTGCCCGAGGGACTGCACCTGTCCGCCAAGACCGGCGACGGCCTGGCCGCGCTGCGCGCTGCGCTGCTGCAGGTCGCGGGCTGGCAGTCGCTGCCGGAGGGTGTCTACCTGGCACGCGCGCGTCACGTGCAGGCGCTGGGCCGTGTGCAGGAACACCTCGACGCCGTGGGGATGCACCTGGCCGATGGGCGGACGCTGGACCTCATGGCCGAGGAACTGCGGCTGGCGCAAAATGCCCTGAACGAAATCACCGGCGCCTTCGGATCGGACGATCTGCTGGGCGTCATCTTCTCCCGGTTCTGCATCGGCAAGTAGCCGCAGGAGTCCGAACCCCCGCCATGAACGCCATGCCGCCCCCCGCCCGCTTCGACATCCAGGATCTGGTGCAGGCCATTTCCGCCTCGAAGGTCGACGACCAGTTGCTGCTGCAGCTGACGCCGGCCCAATGGGAGGTCCTCACGCCCTATCTGCAGCCGTTGGCGCTGGCGGCCGGGCAGGTGCTCTTCAAGCAGGGCGCGGCCGACCGCACGCTGTACTTCGTTGAGAGCGGCAACCTCAGCGTGCACTACGAGGACGAGCAGGGCGAGGTGCGGCTGGCGATCGTGAGCGCCGGTTCGGCCGTGGGCGAAGGCAGCTTCTTCTCGCGCGCGCCGCGCAGCGCCACGGTGCAGGCCGGCATGCCGGCGCGGCTGTGGAGCCTGTCGCCGCTGCGCTTCGGCGAGCTGACCCACCGCCGGCCCGAGCTGGCATTGGCCGTGGCCATGGCGGCGGGTGCCGTCGTCTCCAAGCGCATGGTGAACCGCCGACGCCGCGACGCAACGACTTGACATGACCGTGTTGGACAAAGATGCGCCCGCCGTGGCGCCGGCCGGGCTGGACCCTGCCGCCGTGCGCAAGGTGGAACGCGCGGACCGCCGTGCGCAGCTGTTCGCCGTGGTGCGCGAGGCCATGGCGCAGTGCGGCTTTCCGGCCGAGGGCTACCGCTTCAAGGTGGTGGCGCTCGACGCCGATGGCTGGCGCTACCTGGTGCTGGTCGATCTCGCACCCGCTCTGGAGGCCAGCGAGGCCGATCCGGGGCCGGTGCAGGGCCTGGTGGCGGTGGCGGCCAAGATGCGGGCCGACCTCGTCGTCGAAGGCGTCTACTGGCGGCCCGCGGCGGCCGAAACTGGCGCCGCCGCGCCGGACGCCGCAGCCTGATCAGCCGCGCAGCAACCGGGCCTCGGCCAGGGCCAGCGCTTCGGCCCGGCCGGACAGCACCACGGTGTCGCCGTCCTGCAGCACGGCCTCATCGCTGATCGGCACCGCGGCTCCGCCGAGGCGGCGCAACTGCACCACGCGTGCGCCCAGCGCATGCAGCGCCAGATGGCCCAGCGGCTTGCCGAGCGAACGCGAGGCCAGCGTGAGGGAGACCGTGGCCAGCCGTTCGTGGTCGAGCTCGTCCTGCCCGTCGTCGTCGGCGCCGTGGAAGTAGCCGCGCAACAGGTGGTAGCGCGCGTCACGCTGGTCCTGCACCAGCCGCAGCACGCGGCGCATGGGCACACCGACCAGCGCCAGCGCGTGGCTGGCCAGCATCAGCGAACCCTCGATCGCCTCGGGCACGACTTCGGTGGCGCCGGCCTGCTGCAGGCGTTCGAGGTCGCGGTCGTCCTGCGTGCGCACGATCACCGGCACCTGCGGGGCGTGCGCGCGCACATGGGCCAGCACCTTCAGCACGCCGGGCACGTCCTGGTAGGTCAGCACCACGGCGCTGGCGCGGGCCAGGCCGGCAGCCATCAGCGCCTGCAGCCGTGCGGCATCGCCGAACACCACCGAATCGCCGGCCGCGGCGGCCAGGCGCACCCGGTCCGGGTCGAGGTCCAGCGCCATGTAGGGAATGGATTCGCGCTCCAGCATGCGCGCCAGATTCTGGCCGCAGCGGCCGTAGCCGCAGATGATCACGTGCTTGTTGGCATTGATGGAGCGCCGCGCGATGCTGGTCATCTGCAGCGACTGCTGCAACCAGTCGCTGCTGACGAAGCGCGTGACGATGGTGTTGCTGTACATCACCATGAAGGGCGTGGCCAGCATCGACAGCACCATGCTGGCCAGGATGGGGTTGAGCAGCGTGGGCGGCACCAGGCCACGGTTGTTGGCCAGGGTCAGCAGCACGAAGCCGAACTCGCCCGCCTGCGCGAGGTACAGGCCCGTGCGCAGCGACACGCCGGCCGAGGCACCGAAGCCCTTGGCCAGCGCCGTGATCAGCGCCAGCTTGAACAGCACCGGCAGCGAGACCAGCAGCAACAGCAGAGGCCAGCGTTCCAGCACGATGCGCCAGTCCAGCATCATGCCGATGGTGATGAAGAACAGGCCCAGCAGCACGTCGTGGAAGGGGCGTATGTCGGTCTCCACCTGGTGCTTGAACTCGGTCTCGGAGATCAGCATGCCGGCGATGAAGGCGCCCAGCGCCAGCGACAGCCCGGCCATCTCGGTCAGCCAGGCCAGGCCCAGCGTGATGAGCAGCAGGTTCAGCACGAACAGGTCTTCGCTCTTGCGCCGCGCCACCAGCGTGAGCCACCAGCGCATCACGCGCTGCCCGCCCGTCAGCAGCAAGGTGATCAGCAGCACCGCCTTGACCATGGCCAGGCCCAGCGCGAACAGCATCTGCTCGGCCGATGCGCCCAGGGCCGGGATCAGCACCAGCAGCGGCACCACGGCCAGATCCTGGAACAGCAGCACGCCCATCACGCGCTTGCCGTGTTCGGACTCCAGCTCGATGCGGTCCGCCATGAGCTTGACCACGATGGCCGTGCTGCTCATGGCCAGTGCACCCGACAGCGCCACGGCCGTCTGCCACGGCATGCCCCACCAGCGCGGCGCCGAGGCCGCCAGCGCGAGCGACGCGCCCGTCGCGACGAGGATGGTCAGCACCACCTGCCACAGGCCCAGCCCGAACACGTGGCGGCGCATGGCGCGCAGCTTGGGCAGGTTGAATTCCAGCCCGATCACGAACATCAGGAACACCACGCCGAACTCGCCCAGGTGCTTCACGCTTTCGGAGTTCTGCGC
This sequence comes from Pseudorhodoferax sp. Leaf274, assembly GCF_001422445.1. GTDB lineage: Bacteria > Pseudomonadota > Gammaproteobacteria > Burkholderiales > Burkholderiaceae_C > Pseudorhodoferax. The sequence goes on along the minus strand of NZ_LMNA01000001.1, from coordinate 565,738 downwards.
CAATGCCAGCGCGTTCGGGCCGATCAGCACGCCCACCGTCAGGTAGCCCAGCATGGGCGGCAGCTTGAGCATGCGGAACAGCACCACGCCCAGCACTGCCGCCAACAGGTAGACCAGCGTGAGTTCGAGCGAGGACATGGTGCACGCATGCTAGCGTGTTGCCCGTGGCCGGCCCCGGGTTCAGGCCGGGGCCGCACGGGGGGCGCTCGATAGAATTCGCGCCATGACACCACCGCGCGAACGCGTCCAGCCGCTGGACACGGCACAGGTCATTGGCCTGGCGCACCAAACCTTCGACATCGAGGCCGCCGCCGTGCTGGGGCTCAAGGCCCGCGTGGGCGAGAGCTTCGTGCGCGCCGTTCAGCGCATCCTGCACCTGAGCGGCCGCGTGGTCGTGATGGGCATGGGCAAGAGCGGCCATGTGGGCCGCAAGATCGCCGCCACGCTCGCATCCACCGGCACGCCGGCGCTGTTCGTTCACCCGGGCGAGGCCAGCCACGGCGACCTGGGCATGGTGACCCCGCAGGACCTCGTGGTCGCGATCTCCAACAGCGGCGAGAGCGCCGAGCTCAACCTGATCCTGCCCGTGCTCAAGCGCCAGGGCGTGCCGCTGGTGGCCATCACCGGTGGCGCCCAATCCACATTGGCGCGCCATGCCGACGAGGTGCTCGACAGCGGCGTGGAGAAGGAAGCCTGCCCGCTCAACCTGGCCCCCACCGCCAGCAGCACGGCGCAGTTGGTGATGGGCGATGCGCTGGCGGTGGCCTTGCTGGAGCTGCGCGGCTTCAAGGCCGAAGACTTCGCGCGCTCGCACCCGGGCGGTGCCCTGGGCCGCCGGCTGTTGACCCATGTCAGCGACGTGATGCGCACCGGCGCCGAGATGCCCACCGTGGCCGTGGACACGCCGCTGGCCGAGATGATGCGCGAGATGAGCGCCAAGGGCGGCCTGGCTGCCATCGTCGACAGCGCGCTGCGCGTGCAGGGTGTGTTCACCGACGGCGACCTGCGCCGCCTGGTCGAGAAAGGCAGCGACCTGCGCGCCGTGCGCGCCGGCGACGTCATGCATGCCGGCCCGCGCACCATCCGCGCCGATGCGCTGGCGGCCGAGGCCGTCGAACTCATGGAGCAGTTCCGCATCACCGCCGTGCTCGTGGTCGACGCGGCCGGCACGCTGGTCGGCGTGGTGCACATCGGCGATCTCATGCGGGCCAAGGTGATCTGATGGCGCGCGCCCCTGTGCTGAGCCATGCCCCCGAACTGCTGCTGCGCAGCCAGGACGTGCGCGTGGCCTTCTTCGATGTCGACGGCGTGCTGACCGACGGCAGCCTGTACTTCACCGAGCTGCCACCCGGCGACGGGCGCGGCGTGGCCGAGACCGTCAAGCGCTTCCACACGCTCGACGGCATGGGCATCAAGCTGCTGCAGGCTGCCGGCATCACCCCCGCCGTGGTGACCGGGCGCGATGGCGCACCGCTGCGCGCGCGCCTCAAGGCACTGGGCGTGCTGCATGCCCGTTTCGGCACCGAAGACAAGCGCCCTGCCGCCGAGGCCATCCTGGCCGAGCTGGGCCTGGGCTGGAGCGCTGCCGCCGCCATCGGCGACGACTGGCCCGACCTGCCCATGCTCAACCGCGCCGCGCTGGCCTGCGCGCCGCCGCATGCGCATCCCGAGGTGCTGGCCGCGGCCCACTACGTGACGCGCATGGCCGGCGGCCAGGGCGCGGCGCGCGAGTTCTGCGACCTGCTGCTGATGGCGCGCGGCCGTTACGCCGAGCTGCTGGCGCCCTACCAGGCATGAAGATGCTCTCTGTGCTGCGCGATGGCTGGGAGCGCATGTCGATCTACCTGCCGCTGCTGCTCATGGCCCTGCTGGCGCTGGGCACGTACTGGCTGGTGCGCAACGCGCCCACGCTGGCGCAGCCGGTCGCGGCGCGCGTGGTCAACCACGAGCCCGATTACTTCATGCGCAATTTCTCGGTCAAGACCTTCGACGCCAACGGCCGTCTGCGCAGCGACATCCGTGGCGAACAGGCCTGGCACTACCCGGACACCGACACGCTGGAGATCCAGCAGGCCCACATCCGGTCGCTGAACGAGTTGGGCCACGTGACGGTGTCCACCGCCAAGCGTGCGCTGTCCAACGCCGACGGCTCGGAGGTGCAGCTGTTCGGCGATGCCGTGGTGGTGCGCGAGGCCGTCAAGGGCGCCGACGGCCGCATGCTGCCGCGCCTGGAACTGCGCAGCGAGTTCCTGCATGCGTACACCAACGTGGAGCGCGTGCGCTCGCACCTGCCGGTGGAACTGCTGCGCAACGGCGACCGCTTCACGGCCGACCGCATGGACTACGACAACCTGGACCGCCTGCTGCAGTTGGACGGCCGCGTGCGCGGTTCCGTCGCAGGCCGCGCACCCTGACCATGGCGGCACCGCTGGCCTTCATCACGGGCGCGTCCAGCGGCATTGGCCAGGCCCTGGCCTTGCGCTATCACCAAGCGGGCCATGCGCTGGCGCTGGTGGCGCGCCGCACGGACGAGATCGAGCGCTGGCGTGCCGCGCAGGGCCTCGATCCGGCCCGCGTCGTGGTCTATGGCGCCGACGTGGCCGAGCCCGACAGCATCATCGCGGCCGCCCGCCTCTGCCTGGAGCGCCAGGGCCTGCCCGACGTGGTGATTGCCAACGCCGGCATCAGCATCGGCGTGGACACGGCTGAGCGTGAAGACCTGGCCGTGTTCGCGCGCATCCTGGCCGTCAACAACCTCGGCATGGCGGCCACCTTCCACCCGTTCGTGCAGCCCATGCGCGCGCGGCGCAGCGGCTCCCTGGTCGGCATCGCCAGCGTCGCCGGCATCCGCGGCCTGCCGGGCCACGGTGGCTATTGCGCCAGCAAGGCGGGCGTCATTTCCTACTGCGAGAGCCTGCGCGGCGAGCTGCGCCCTCACGGTGTGAAGGTGGTGACCATCACCCCCGGCTACATCGATACCCCGCTGACGCGCCGCAACCGGTACGGCATGCCATTCCTGATGTCGGCGGAGCGCTTTGCCGACAAGGCCCATGCAGCCATCGAAGCCGGCGTGAGCTACCGCGTGATCCCATGGCAGATGGGCATCGTGGCCAAGCTCCTGCGGGGCCTGCCCAACGCCTGGTTCGACCGGCTGCTGGTCGGTCGCGCCCGCAAGCCGCGCCAGGGCGCGGACGGCTGAAGCACAAACACCCGCGCAGCAAAAAGGCTCCCGCAGGAGCCTTTCTCTGGAATCGCGGTTGAGCGATCAGTAGTTGTTGCCGCCGCGGCCACCGCCGCCGCCGCCGCCACCACGGGGGCCGGAGCCGTACGGGCTGCGGAAACCGCCGTCGCCGCCGCCGCCACCGCTGCGGCCACCGCCGCCACCACCGTAGCCGCCGCCACCGCTGCGGCCACCACCGCCGCCGCCGCCGTAACCGCCGCCACCACCACCGCCGTAGCCGCCACCACCGCCGCCGCCGTAACCGCCGCCGCCACCACCACCGTAGCCGCCGCTACGCGGGGGACGGGCTTCCATGGGACGTGCCTCGTTGACGACGCAGCTGCGGCCGCCGAGCGATTGGCCGTTCATGCCGTTGATCGCGGCTTGCGCCTCAGCGTCAGAACCCATTTCGACAAAGCCGAAACCCTTGGAGCGGCCGGTATCGCGCTCCATCATGACCTTGGCGCTGGTCACGGTGCCGAACTGGCTGAAGGATTGCTCCAGATCGCTGTCGCGAACCGAATACGGCAGGTTGCCGACGTACAGTTTGTTGCCCATTGAAGGGACTCCTCAAAAACACAAAGAAAAAGCGATGGAGTCCCGAAAACGCAATCTGCAGAACTCAAGGACGCGGAACTGGCCGACACCGCAAGCCACATGAGCGCTAGGCCCACGCTCTAACATCATATGCCGTCGGATCGGAAAGAAACACAAATCACGTGAAAATTTTCGCCGTGAAAAGGACCAATCCGTGGCGAGAACCCCGAAAGGGCTCAGTAACGGCTGCGTTCGCCGCCGAAACCACCGCTGCGCGGGGGGCGCGGCTCCAGCGGACGGGCTTCGTTGACCACCAATGCACGGCCGCCCACGCTCTGGCCATGCAGGCCTTCGATGGCCGCCTGGGCTTCCGCAGCGCTGGACATCTCGACGAAGCCGAAACCCTTGGAGCGGCCGGTGTCGCGCTCCATCATCACCTTGGCGCTGGCGATGTTGCCGTAGGCACTGAAGGCCTGGTGCATGTCGTCGTCGCGGAAGGAATAGGGCAGGTTGCCCACATACAGTCTGTTGCCCACGCAGGACTCCTTGAAATCAGATCTCGAAATAGACGCGATGGGGGAGCCGCCCGCAAACCGAACCGACCGAACACCGCAAGCTCATGCGCCGCAAAAGCGCAAGAACTTTCAATTATGCGAGGACTCGTTCGATTTGCGAACGAGTGGAAGTAGGGATAAACGCGGATACTGAAACGAGAGTGCGGGTTGCCCCGGGCTACAATGCCGCCCGTCTTGGGGGAGTAGCCAGCCTTCGCTTTGTGCGAGAGGGGTTTGCGTCAACAGACTTGTTCGTGCCGTGCCTTGGTGTGCGGTCCGACATGGCGCAAACGGACCACCAGCAGCAGCCTGCAACGGGCGATGCCTTGCCGGGGTTCAAGCGAGACCTTTGACTGCGCAGCTTCTCGTGCCGGGAAGGCTGCCTGCAGTCAATGGTGTTCGCATCCCGGCCGGAGTTCGTTTCTTGGAAGCCTTCCTCATCTCCACCGGAATCGTCGCGCTCGCCGAAATGGGCGACAAGACGCAGTTGCTGGCCCTGTTGCTGGCCGCACGTTTCCGCAAACCCTGGCCCATCGTCGCCGGCATCCTGGTCGCCACGCTGGCCAACCATGCGGCGGCCGGTGCGGTGGGCGCCTGGATCCAGACCCAGGTCAGCCCGGGCACGCTGCGCATCGTGCTCGGCGTCTCCTTCCTGGCCATGGCGGTGTGGATGCTGATTCCCGACAAGATCGACGACGACGCGGGCGAGAAGGCGCCGCGCCTGGGCGTCTTCGGCACCACGCTGGTCCTGTTCTTCCTGGCCGAGATCGGCGATAAGACGCAGATCGCCACGGTGATGCTGGCGGCGCGCTACGAGGCTGCGCTGGCCTGGGTGGTCGCGGGCACGACGCTGGGCATGATGCTGGCCAACGCGCCAGCCGTCTGGCTGGGTGAGAAGCTGACGCGGCGCGTGCCGGTGCGCGCGGTGCACCTGGTGTCGGCGGTGATCTTCGCGGTGCTGGGCATCGCAGCGCTGGTGAGCGCGTAGCTATACTGCCCACCCTGCGCCGATTTGTTCCAGATTGCGGGCGCCGGAACCACCGAGTTCCGAAGTACTGCTAAACACGGACGCCCCCAACCCGGCTTCGTTGTTAGCGCGCCGGGTTTTTTGTTTTTGCGTCCATGCCACTCATCGCGCATTCCCAGTCCATGCCGTTCGAAGCGCCGCTGCCGCTGCAGAGCGGCACGGCCATCCGCGACTACGCGCTCAGCTACGAGACCTACGGCACGCTCAACGACGACAGAAGCAACGCCGTGCTGATCTGCCACGCGCTGAACGCCTCGCACCATGTGGCAGGCGTCTACGAAGGCCAGCCCCGGTCCGAAGGCTGGTGGGACAACATGATCGGCCCGGGCAAGCCGGTGGACACCGACCGCTTCTTCGTGATCGGCGTGAACAACCTGGGATCGTGCTTCGGCTCCACCGGCCCGATGCACGTCAACCCGGACACCGGCCGTGTCTACGGCGCCGACTTCCCGGTCGTGACGGTGGAGGATTGGGTCGACGCCCAGGCCCGGCTGCTCGACGCGCTGGGCATCCGCCAGCTGGCGGCCGTCATGGGCGGCAGCCTGGGCGGCATGCAGGCCCTGTGCTGGAGCCTGCGCTACCCCGAGCGCGTGCGCCACGCCGTGGTGGTGGCCAGCGCGCCCAACCTGAACGCCGAGAACATCGCCTTCAATGAGGTGGCGCGCCGCGCCATCGTGACCGATCCCGATTTCCACGGCGGCCACTTCTACGCGCAGGGCGTGGTGCCCAAGCGCGGCCTGCGCATCGCGCGCATGATCGGCCACATCACCTACCTCAGCGACGACGTCATGAACGAGAAGTTCGGGCGCCAGCTGCGCGAGGGCATCGCCCTGAAGGGCGCGCCCGGTGGCAGCGAGCACACGCCAGCGCCGAGTGTGGGGGCCTACAGATACAGCACGCAGGACATCGAGTTCCAGATCGAGAGCTACCTGCGCTACCAGGGCGACAAGTTCAGCGAGTACTTCGACGCCAACACCTACCTGCTGATCACGCGCGCACTGGACTATTTCGACCCGGCGCGCGCCCATGGCGGCAGCCTGCAGAAGGCACTGGCGCAGACACAGGCCAGGTTCCTGCTGGTCAGCTTCACGACCGACTGGCGCTTCGCCCCGGCGCGCAGCCGCGAGATCGTGCAGGCCCTGCTCGACAACAAGCGCGCCGTCAGCTACGCGGAGATCGACGCGCCGCATGGCCACGACGCCTTCCTGCTCGACGATGCGCGCTACCTGAACGTGGTGCGCGCCTATTTCGAGCGCATCGCCGCCGAAGGGGCCGCCGCATGAGCGACCGTTCCACCATGGAGACCATCGCGCGGCTCGTGCCGCAGGGCGCCCGCGTGCTCGACCTGGGCTGCGGCGATGGCGCGCTGCTGGCGCACCTGCAGGCCACGCGTGGATGCACCGGCTACGGCATCGAGATCGCCGATGCCAACGTGCTGGCCTGCGTGCAGCGCGGTGTCGATGTGATCCAGCTCAACCTGGAAGAAGGCCTGGCGATGTTCGACGACGCCAGCTTCGACGTGGTGCTGCAGATCGACACGCTGCAGCACCTGCGCAACGCCGAGACCATGTTGCGCGAGACCGCGCGCGTGGGCCGCCGCGGCATCGTGGCGTTCCCGAACTTCGCGCACTGGCCGAACCGGCTGTCGGTGCTGCGCGGGCGCATGCCGGTCACGCGCCGGCTGCCCTACCAGTGGTACGACACGCCCAACATCCGGGTCGGCACCTTCAAGGATTTCGAGGCGCTGGCCCGCAAGAACGGGCTGAACATCGTGGACGCCTTCGGGCTGCAGGCCGGCTTGGAGATCCGCGCGTTCCCGAACGCGCGCGCGTCCACCGCGCTGTTCCACTTCGAGCGCGGCTGAGGAAAAAGGAAAAGGGCCCGCAGGCCCTTTCTTCGTCGATGGACCCCGCCGCTCAGGCGGTTTCGCCCAGCGCGTCCGACAGCGCATTCACGAGCCGGTCGATCTCCGCCTTCTCGCTGATGAAGGGCGGCGCCAGCTGGACGGTGTCGCCGCCATAGCGCACGTAGAAGCCCTTCTTCCAGCACGCCATGGCGATCTCGTACGGCCGCTTGGCCGGCTCGCCCGGCACCGGCGCGATCGTCAGGCCCGCGGCCAGGCCGTAGTTGCGGATGTCGGTCACGTGCCTCGCGCCCTTCAGGCTGTGCACGGCCTGCTCGAAATGCGGCGCCAGCGCCTTCACGCGGCCCACGCCGTCCTCGGCGTGCAGCAGGTCCAGCGCCGCCAGGCCGGCGGCGCAGGCCACCGGGTGCGCCGAATAGGTGTAACCGTGCGGAAACTCCACCATGTACTCGGGGCCGCCAGCCGCCATGAAGGTCTCGTAGATCTCCTTGCTGGCCACCACGGCGCCCAGCGGCTGCGTGCCGTTGGTCACCTGCTTGGCGATGTTCATGATGTCCGGCGTCACGCCGAAGGCCTCGGCGCCCGTCATCGCGCCGCAGCGGCCGAAACCGGTGATCACCTCGTCGAAGATCAGCAGGATGTTGTTCGCCGTGCAGATGTCGCGCAGGCGCTGCAGATAGCCCTTGGGCGGGATCACCACGCCGGCCGAGCCCGAGAACGGCTCCACGATCACGGCCGCGATGGTCGAGGCATCGTGCAGCGCGATGATGTCCAGCAGCCGGTCGGCCAGTTCGGCACCGGTCTCGGGCATGCCGCGCGTGAAGGCGTTCGCTGCCAGCTGCGTGTGCGGCAGGTGGTCTGCCTCGATGGTCTGGCCGAAGGCCTTGCGGTTGCCCACCATGCCGCCGACCGAGATGCCGCCGAAGTTGACGCCGTGGTAACCCTTCTCGCGGCCGATCAGCCGCGTCTTGCCAGCCTGGCCCTTGGTGCGCCAGTAGGCACGCGCCATCTTGAGCGAGGTGTCGGCCGCCTCCGAGCCAGAGCCCGTGAAGAACACGTAGTCCAGGCCCGCGGGCGTCAGCTCCTTGATCTTGTTGGCCAGTGCGAAAGACCCGGGGTGGCCGAACTGGAACGCCGGTGCGTAGTCCAGCGTGGCGATCTGGCGGGCCACGGCCTCGCTGATCTCGGCCCGGCCATGGCCCAGTCCCGTGCACCACAGGCCCGACAGGCCGTCGAAGATCTTGCGTCCGTCGGCATCGGTGAAGTAGGCACCCTTGGCACCCACGATCATGCGCGGGTCGGCCTTGAAGTTGCGGTTGCCGGTGAACGGCATCCAGTGCGCGTCCAGCCAGGCGGCGTCGCGTTGGGTGGCTTGGGTCTGCGGGGCGGACAGCACGGTCATGGCGGCTCCGGGGGATGGTTGGAGAAGAGCGCATTGTTCGGCACCGCCATCTCTTGGACAATGTTGGTGTATCAAACTTCAGTTGACGATCTGTGAAAGTGAAGAACCGCGCCGTGCTGGGCCAGCTCGACGACATGGACCTGCGGCTGCTCAAGGTCTTTCGCAGCGTGGTGCAGTGCGGCGGCATGACGGCGGCCGAGCTGGAGCTCAACATCGGCACCTCCACCATCAGCCGCCACATCAAGGACCTGGAGACGCGGCTTGCCATGGTGCTGTGCCGGCGCGGGCGGGCCGGCTTCGCGCTGACCGAGGAAGGCCAGCGCGTCTACGACGAGACCCAGCGCCTGCTGGCTTCGGTCGACGCGTTCCGCAGCGGCATCGACGACATCCACGGCCGCATGGGCGGCACGCTCGAACTGGCGGTGTTCGACAAGACCGCCACCAACCCGCAGGCGCGCATCGCCGAGGCCATCGCGCTGTTCCGCGCCCAGGCGCCCGAGGTACAGCCCAGCCTGCACGTGGCCTCCATCAACGAGATCGAGCGCGGCGTGATCGACGGGCGCTTCGCGCTGGGCATCATTCCTGCGCACCGGGCCTCGCGCAGCCTGCGCTACAGCGAGCTGTTCGGCGAGACCATGCTGCTGTACTGCGGCCGCGCGCACGCGCTCTTCGGCGCTGCGCACAACGGGCTGACCTGGGCACGGCTGCGCCAGTACCCGTTCGCAGGCCTGGGCTACCACTCGCCCAACATGGAGTTGAGCCACCAGGAGCGGCTGGTGCGCCGCGCCAGCGGCTACGACCAGGAAGCCATCGCCACGCTGGTGCTGTCCGGTTGCTTCCTGGGCTTCCTGCCCGACCACTACGCCGCCGGCTTCGTGGCCAAGGGCCAGATGCAGGCCGTGGCGCCCGAGCGCTTTTCCTATGCCTGCCAGTTCGTGAGCCTGCTGCGGCGTTCACCCCAGCCATCGCGGGCGGCGCTGCTGTTCCAGGATTGCCTGAACACCGCCCATGCGCGCGGTCAGTAGTGCGGCGGCAGTTCGTCGCGCAGGTTGCGGCTGCCTGCGGTGGCAGGGTCGGGCTGCTGCAGGCGCAGCGCCTCGAGCTGGCGCGCCAGCGCATCGATCTGCCGCTGCTGGCGGTACACGGTCAGGTTCAACTCGTCCAGCAGGTCTTCGGCCTCGCAGGCCTTGATTTCCAGCGCGTCGAGCCGCCGCAGGAGGGGGTCTTGGGCATCCATGCCGGCGATTGGACACCATGCCTGCACAGCGCTGCGCGTCGGTACTAGAATCCGGCCGCCGTGGGGGGGTAGCTCAGCTGGGAGAGCGCCGCGTTCGCAATGCGGAGGTCGTGAGTTCGATCCTCATCCTCTCCACCACCGCATCGGGTGTCCTGTGCATCCATGTCCTGCCAAGCGCAGGACCAACATGGGATACACACGCATCGCCGCCATCCGCGAGCGCACCCGACGAGCCGGGCGCAGTACCTTCCAGGTCAAGATTCGCCGCGCAGGGCAGCTGGCCCGTTGCGCACCTTCCCTCTCCCGACGTCTGGCCGCGCAACAGGCCGTCCAGCATGCGGCCCAGATGGGCTGCGGTGTGATGGCTTCCCCTGCGACGTCCCGTTCCGCATCCATCGGTGGTGGCTCGCTCGACACGTGATGGCGGGTCAAGGCCCGACGAGAGCGGTGCCACCCAGGAGTGCTGTTTTCTGCTGCCCTGGCTCAATGCCGTCCACCTCATCGGTTGCAGTCCTACGGCGGCGGGCATCGCGCTGCGTAACCTGACTTGGTCGAACAACGACACGGGCGGCGCGCCATTGCGTCGCTCCAACATCCAGGAGATCAAAATGAAAAAAGTGCTATTGGCTGCGAGCCTCGTCCTCGCACAAGCGGCCACGGTCAGCGCGTTCGCCCAGGGAGAAGTCGGCCCTGTGAAGAAGGCACCGACGCCATCCACGATGTCGAAGGAAGACAAGGCCCAGGCGCGCGCCGAGCGCAAGGCCGATGCTGCCGCTGCCAACGCCGAAGGCAAGGCCACCCGAGGCGGCCAGGTCGGTGATGTGAAGCCGGCGCCGAAGGCCGGCGCCACATCCATGGAATCGCGGTCCGAGGTCAAGAGCGAGGCCGCCGCGGCCAACAAGTCCGGCAGCGCGCCGAAGGGCGGCCTGGTGGGCGACGTGAAGCCGGCGCCATCGAAGTAACAAGACCCCTGACAAACGACAAACCCGGCCAAGGCCGGGTTTGTCATTTGGGCGCGTGAACGGTCAGCCGCGCGGGCGGCGGCGGACCGCGGCAACGCCGATCAACCCAAGCCCCAGCAATGCGACCGATCCCGGCTCCGGGATTTCGATTGCGCGGCTGGTGATCGCCAGGTTGAAGTTCACGCTCGTGCTCCGGAACTCTTCCGTCGTGAAGCCGACGCAGTTGGGGCCCGCGCCCGCCGCCGCACAGACGGCCGGGGCCAGGCTGGTCAAGGTGGGCGCGGCAAAGAAGCTGACGAAGTACTCGAAGCCATCGTAGACAAACGATTCATTCAACGCGCCGGACAGGACGAAGATGTCATCGCAGGCGACCGCGCTGACCACCACGCAACTGCCAGGCGTGTTCGGCGTCTCGGCAAAGTTGATGGTGTAGTCGGAGGCGAACGACGCGAATGGCAGGCCCGAATCCTTGGGCCGCAGTTGCAGCTGCGCATTGATCTGCGTCTTCAGCAGGGAAACGCTGTTGTTTCCGAGGTTGCCGTTGTTGATGTGGGTATAGGTGTTCGCCAGCTGCGAAGCACCGTCTGTTGCCAGAACGCCCGCACTCGGCGTGTTCGAGATCCGCAGGCCACTGCGGTTTTGCCCCACGGTGCCGCCCGTGACCCCCCAGCTGATTTCCAAGTTGGACGGGGCCACCGTGCCGCTGCTGCTGGCGCGTCCCGCGGCAAAGGTCGTCTTCGAGGCGTCGAACGTGCTGTCGACGATGTAATCCCACTGCGTGATGGGTGCGGCAGAAACCGTGGAAAAAGCCAGGGCGGCCGCAGCTGCCAAACCAAATCTCGCCAATCGAAAAGCCATCGCGTTGCTCCATGTGGATTTGCGACCGTTGTCGCATTTGTAAGCACTATGCACTTTCGATGCCAGCGGAAATATTCATTTCCTTTCAATGACTTACAAATTCATTCGAACCGTTCGTCGTAAATCTTGAAAGGGTTTCCGACGTAGGAGAGGAGGCCGTTACTGCGTGTAAAAATTTCCTCCCCGCCCACGTCGGACATTCGTTTTCAGTTCTGCATCCCCGCGCGTCGCACGGTCGCGCGCATGCGCGGCAATTCCTCCTCGATGCGCGCGGCCACGGCCTCGCCTGGCTCGTAGGCCGGCTGCAGGCCGTTGTGGATGAGCCCCTTTTGCAATTCGGCCGCGGCCGCGGTGTCCGCGATCGCCTTCTGCAGCGCGGTGCGCACCTCGGCCGGCAGCCCGCGTGGCGCCACCACGGCCAGCCAGGAGTCCGCAGCAAAGCCGGCATACCCGCTTTCCGCGATGGTCGGTACCTGGGGTAGCTGCGGGGCACGGCTCTCGCCCAGCACGGCGATGGCTTTCACCTTGCCGGCCTTGAGCTGCGGCAGTGCCGCGGCCACGGTGTCCACGCTCAGCGGGATCTGGCCGCCGACCAGGTCGGTCATTGCCGGCGCGCTGCCCTTGTAGGGGATGTGCGTGAGCTTGACGCCTGCACGCTCCCACAGCATCTCGCCGGCGAAGTGGCCCGTGGTGCCATTGCCGAAGGAGCCGTAGACGAACTTGTCCGGCGCGGCGCGCACGGCGCCCAGCAACTGCCCGAAGTCGTTGGCGGCCACCGAGGGATGGGCCAGCAGGATCAGCGGCACGCGCGCGGTCATCCCCAACGGCTCGAAGCTCTTGATGGCGTCGTAGGGCAGCTTCGGGTTGAGCGCCGGGTTGATCGTGAAGGTGGAGCCCGAGCTGATCAACAGCGTGTAGCCGTCGGCTGCGGCATTGGCGGCCACCACGGCGCCCACCACCGTGCCGGCGCCGGCGCGGTTGTCGGCCACCACGGGCTGGCCGAGGCGCTCGCCCAGGCTCTTGGCGACCAGCCGGCCCACCACGTCCACGGCGCCACCGGGCGGGAACGGAATCACCAGCTGGATCGGCCGCGCCGGGTAGGCCTGCGCCCAGCCGAGCGCTGGGGCCGCGCATGCCGTGGCCAGGGCGATGCGGGCGATGCTTGCAAACACGTTCTTCATGCTTTCTCCTTTGGGGGCTTGGGGTGGCGAAAACTCGGTGGCGGTGCGGGCCAGGCCTTGCGCCAGGCGCACGCATCCAGCGCCGGCCGCGCGTGGCCTGCGGGTGGGTACGGTGGGTGGGTGTGGCCCGGGCGGGCGCGTGCCTAGGCCGGCGGTGGCGTGGGCGGCGGGGGCTGGGCGGTGCAGTGCATGGGGCGCTCGCTCAGATGGGCAGCTGCGTGGTCGACAGCACCTGCTTGAGCACCATGAACGTGCGCACCTGGCGCACCCCGGGCAGGTACAGCAGCTGCTCCGCGTGCAGGCGGTTGAAGCTGTCGTTGTCCTTGGTGCGCAGCATCATCATGTAGTCGAACTCGCCGGTCACCACATGGCATTCCAGGCAGCCCGAGACCTTCTGCGCCGCCTTCTCGAAATCGGTGAACGACTCGGGGGTCGAGCGGTCCAGCACCACGCCGATGATGACCAGCATGCCGGCGTTCAGCGGGCGCGGATCCAGCAGCGCCACGATGCCCTTGATGAGGCCCTCGGCCTTGAGCCGTTCCACGCGGCGCAGGCAGGCCGGCGCGCTCAGGTTGACCTTGGCCGCCAGCGCCACGTTGGACACGGAGGCGTCGCGCTGCAAGGCCCGCAGGATGGCGCGGTCGATGCGGTCGAGTTCGGCCGGCGGTGCCTCGGCCTGCGCTGCGCTGCGGCTGCGGGACCGATCGGCCTTCATGCGCGCACCGGCTCTTGCTGCGCGGCCATGCGCCGCTGCCGGGCGATGGCGGGGCCCTGCTCGGCCAGGTCCCACAGCAGACCGGCCATGATCTGCAGCCCCTCGCGCGCCACGCTGCCCAGCAGGTGCTCGTTCGGCGCGTGCTGGCTGCAGGCCGGGTAGGAGTGCGGCACCCACAGCGTGGGCAGCCCCAGCAACTCGGCGAACACATCGTTGGGCAGCGAGCCGCCGAAGTTGGGCAGCAGCGCCGGCGCCTTGCCGCTGCTGCGGCGCATGGAGTCGAGCGCCCAGTGCACCCAGGGGTCGTCGGGGTCGAGCCGGGTGGCGGCCATGGCTTCGCCATCGGGCTCCACCGCCACGTCGTCGAAGCCGTGCTGGTCCAGGTGGGTGCGCAGGTGTTCGATGAAGTGGGCGCTGTCGGTGCCCACCACGAAGCGGACCTGGCACAGCGCGAAGGCCTCGCCGGGGATCGCACCGACGGGTGCCTCGGGGTTGCCGGTCTTGAAGGCCAGCACCTCGATGGTGTTCCAGCCGTAGACGCGTTCGGTGGGCGTCAGGTCCGGCTCGCCCCAGTCGGGGTCGATCGCCGGGTCTGCCGGCCCGCCGCCGACCTCGATGGTGGCCAGCGCCTGGCGCACATTGGCCGGCAGCGCATCGGGCAGCATGCTGCGCACCAGCACGCGGCCGCGGGCATCGACCAGGCTGGCGATGGCATGGGCCAGCCGCGTGCCGGCGTTGCGCAGCAGGCCGCCCCAGTTGCCCGAATGGTGGCCGCCCGGGCGCAGGCGCACCCGCAGGCTGAAGTTGAAGAAGCCGCGCGAGCCCAGGAACAGCGTGGGCAGCGGTGCGGCCACGCGCGGCCCGTCGGATGCGATGAACAGGTCGGCGGCCAGGGCCTCGCGGTGCAGCGCGCAGAACGCGCGCAGGCCGGGCGAGCCGACCTCCTCGCCCGTCTCCATCACCAGCTTCACGTGGTAGCCCAGCTTTCCGCCGCGCGCCTGCAGCACCTGGGCCAGCGCCGCCAGGTTGATGCTGTGCTGCCCCTTGTTGTCGGCGCTGCCGCGGCCGTACCAGCGGTCGCCCTCGACCGTCACGCGCCAGGGCGCCAGCCCTTCGCGCCACTGCGCCTCCTGGCCGCGCACCACGTCGGCATGGCCATAGCTCAGCACGCCGAAGCTGGCGCCAGGCTCGGTGCGCTCGGCGATCAGGAAGGGGCCGCCGCCGGCCACCGGGTTGTCGAGGATGCGGCATGCAAAACCCATCGCCTGCAGCTCTGGCGCGATGTCCTGCGCGAGATAGGCGTGCAGCACCGGCGCGCCCGCGGGGTTCTGGCTCTCGGTGCGCAGCGCCACGCGGCGTGCCAGCGTGTCGAAGAAGTGCCCCTGGTCGAAGTGGGCCGCCGCGGCGGCGAGGGCGTGTTCTCTGCGCATTCGGATGTCTCCCTTGCGGTTTGGGGTGTTGGGGCGGTGGGGGCGATGGGCTTGGACGCTCGCATGGTAGGCACCGCAGTGGCTTGCGAGAAGCAGAAAATTCAGATGCCCCATTTGCCAAAATGGCAAACCGACACATTTTCAGGAGCGCGCCGTGGCCCTGTCCCACCGACTGCAGAGCACCGCCCTGCGCTACTTCCTGGAGGTGGTGCACAGCGGCTCGATCAGCGAGGCCGCCGCGCGCGTCAACGTCGCCGGCTCGGCCGTGAGCCGGCAGATCGCCGGGCTGGAAGAAGCGCTGGGCCTGACCCTGTTCGAGCGCCGGCCGCGCGGCATGACGCTGAGCCCGGCCGGCGAGCTGCTGGCCGAGCACGCGCGCAAGTCCGGTGCCGACGCCGAACGCATCGTCGCCAGCATGCAGGCGCTGCAGGGGCTGGGCAGCGGCCATGTGCGCATCGCGAGTTCGGAGGGCTTTGCGCTGCAGTTCCTGCCCACGCTGATCGACGCGTTCCTGGCCCGGCACCGCGGTGTCTCCGTGCACCTGGGCGTGGCCGCACCGGCCGAGGTCACGCAGCGCGTGCGGCAGGCGGCGTGCGACATCGGCATCGTGTTCAGCTACAGCCGCGTGGGCTACACCGACGTGAAGGTCGCGCACCGCCAGCCCGCGCCGGGCATGGCGGTGATGCGCGACACCCACCCGCTGGCCCGGCTCGCGCACGTGACGCTGGCCCAGCTGCAGGGCCACCCGATGGCGCTGCCAGGCACCGACACCACGCTGCGCCAGCTGTTCGACATCGCCTGCATCAAGCAGCGCGTGTCGGTGGACACGGTGTTCACGAGCAACTACGTGGGCGCGCTGCTGCGCTTCGTGCGGCTGCGCGATGCCATCACGCTGGCCAGCGAGATTTCCGTGCACGGCCTGCTCGCCGAGGAAGGCCTTTGCGCCGTGCCCATCCGCGACCGCACGCTGAGCGGGCGCGACATCGAGGTGCAGATGCGGCCCGAGCGTTCCCACCCGGAACTCGTGCGCGTGTTCCGCGATTTCCTGATCGCACAACTGGCTGCGCCACGCGGCTCCGGCCGGGCGACGGCGGCCCGGAGCAAGGCCGCCAAGGGCTGACATCCTGCAAATGGAATTTCGTTGCGTCCAATGCCGTCATCGCGCATTTCTGCGTTGAATATCGTGCAAGGCAGGAAACACGGGGCCCCTTGAGTGCGCTGAACTTGCAACCCTGTTTCGCGGCATGGCTCCTATGCTTTGGGCCATCGACCACCCCGCCAGACACAGGAGTTCCGCATGAACCTGCAGAAGTTTGCCCGCCATCCGCTGACCTTCGGCCCCACGCCCATCCAGCCGCTCAAGCGCCTGAGCGCCCACCTGGGCGGCGAGGTGCAGCTCTACGCCAAGCGCGAAGACTGCAACAGCGGCCTGGCCTTCGGCGGCAACAAGACGCGCAAGCTCGAGTACCTGATCCCCGAGGCCATCGAGGGCGGCTACGACACGCTGGTGTCCATCGGCGGCATCCAGTCGAACCAGACGCGCCAGGTCGCCGCCGTGGCCGCGCACCTGGGCATGAAGTGCGTGCTGGTGCAGGAGAACTGGGTCAACTACGCCGACGCGGTGTACGACCGCGTGGGCAACATCGAGCTGTCGCGCATCATGGGCGCTGACGTGCGGCTGGACGCCTCGGGCTTCGACATCGGCATCCGCAAGAGCTGGGAAGAGGCGATGGAGAGCGTGCGCCGCGCCGGTGGCAAGCCCTTCCCGATCCCGGCCGGCTGCTCCGAGCATCCCAAGGGCGGCCTGGGCTTCGTCGGCTTCGCCGAAGAGGTACGCCAGCAGGAGAAGGAGCTGGGCTTCCAGTTCGACTACATCGTCGTGTGCTCGGTCACGGGCAGCACGCAGGCCGGCATGGTGGTGGGCTTTGCGGCCGACGGGCGCGCCGACCGCGTGATCGGCATCGACGCCTCGGCCAAGCCGCAGCAGACCTTCGACCAGGTGCTGCGCATCGCCAAGAACACGGCGCAGCTCGTGGAACTGGGCCGCGACATCACCGACAAGGACATCGTGCTCGACACCCGCTTCGGCGGCCCGGAATACGGCCTGCCGAGCGAGGGCACGCTGGAGGCCATCCGCCTGTGCGCGCGCCAGGAAGGCATGCTGACCGACCCGGTGTACGAGGGCAAGTCCATGCACGGCATGGTCGAGATGGTGCGCCAGCGCGAGTTCCCGTCCGGCTCGCGCGTGCTGTACGCCCACCTGGGCGGCGTGCCGGCGCTGAGCGCCTACAGCTACATCTTCCGCAACGGCTGAGCCCCATGCGGCGCCCGCCCGCCATGCAATGGATCTGCGCAAGCGGCGTCCTGGCCGCCGCGCAGTCGGCCGCCGCGGCCTTCGAGCGCGAACACGGGCTTGCCGTGGAGTTGCGCGACCTGGCCGACGGCGCGGCACAGCTGGAGGCCAGCGTGGCCTGCGAGACCCACTGGCGGCGCGGCCTGCGCGCGCGCGTGGACAGCCCGCTGGAGTGCTGGATCGCCCGCGTGCCCGGCCCCGTGCTGTGCATCACCGAAGGCGCGCGCGCGCAGGCCGAAGCGCTGCGTGCCTTCGTGCCCGCGGGCCGGGGCTACCTGGGGCTGTGGGGCGAGGAGGCGCTGCAAGCCGATGCCATCGCGCTGGCAGCCTGGCAGCTGGTGCAGGCCGGCGCCGGGCGCTGTCTCGCGCCGGCGGTGGACTGAGCCCGTCGGTCTTTCAGAGCGGAATGTCGCCGGTCGGCCGGCCGAGCCATTTGTTGGAGAGGCGGTCTGCTTCCCCGGACTTGCGCGCCTCGGTCACGATGTCGTTGATCCTGGCCCGCAGCTTGTCCTCGCCCTTGGGAATCCCGATGAAGTTCGGGCTCTGGCTCAGCATGAGCTTGTATTCGAGACCGAGCTGCGGCTGCGTCTGCATGAGCCGGGAAACCGCGGGCTGGCTGCTGCCGACGGCCGGTACCTGGCCGGAACCCAGCGCTGCAATGGTTGCCGCGTGGTCCTCGAACCGCATCAGGTTCGTGCCCTTGGGCGCCACCTTGGTCAGTTCCTGGTCCTCGATGGTCCCGCGGGTCACGCCGACCGACTTGCCCTCCAGGTCGGCAAAACTCTTGATCGTGACGGACTTGGGCGCGTAGATGCCGCTGACGAAGGGCGAATACGCCGCAGTGGTGAAGTCCACAACCTTCTCGCGCTCTGCATTGCGCGCCAGGGTGGACACGACGATGTCGACCTTGCGGGTCTGCAGGTAGGGCACGCGGTTGGTGCTGGTCACCGCCACGAGCTCTGCGCGCACCCCCAGCTTGGCGGCGATGTAGTTGGCCATGTCCACGTCGAGGCCCTGGGGCTTCATGTCGACGCCGACGAAACCATAGGGCGGGTAATCGGTCGGCACCGCGGCGCGGATCACACCGGCTTTGACGATGTCGTCCAGTGCGTTCTGGGCGATGGCGCCCATGCTGGTCAGAAGGCATGCGGCGCAGACGATGGTGCGGCGAACAAGGGGCATGGCAGGACTCCGGTGCGGTTGGTGAAACGAAAGGCGGAAGCGTTCAGCGGCCAGAACTGTCGGCCGACGGTGCCAGGCGCTTGGCGAACAGCTGGCCATAGCCAGGGCGTGCGCCGGCGACCTGCAGCGTCTCCAGGCAGTGCCAGAACGAGGCCTGCACGGCCGAGATGACCGGCTTGCCCAACGCCTGCTCGAGCGCCTCGATGGCGCCCACCGAGCGGAAGTTGGTGCAGCTGATGAAGACCGCGCTGGCCTCGGGGTGGTCCACCGAGCGGACCAGGTCGTAGACCTTCTCGAGCGGCACTTCCGCCAGGGCGCGGTCTTCGTCGATGCGCAAGTTGGCATGCTTGACGACTTGGTGCCCGTTCTCTTCCAGGAAGCGGATGGCCTTGGCGTGCACCGCATCCACGTAGGGCGAGGCCAGTGCCACCTTGCCCGCCCGCACCTCCTTCAGGGCCGCCAGCGTCGCGGTGGACGCGGTGTTCACGCGCACGCCGGGCACCCACTGCTGCATCTTCGCGATGAGGGCATGGTCGTAGGCCGTGCCATGCAGGAACGACGCACTCGTCCCACCGAAGCACATCAGGTCGATCGGT
Organism: Pseudorhodoferax sp. Leaf274; assembly: GCF_001422445.1. GTDB lineage: Bacteria > Pseudomonadota > Gammaproteobacteria > Burkholderiales > Burkholderiaceae_C > Pseudorhodoferax. The sequence continues at coordinate 546,620 of NZ_LMNA01000001.1, read as the reverse complement.
GCGGAGCCCACCAGCCGTGCCGACTGGGCCAGCTCCGGTGAGTTCATCATCTCCTCGATGCCCTCCACGGTGACCTTGGGCAGCTTGATCCGCGTCGTGTGCACGGAGACGCCGGGCGCCGCCATCGCGGACCACTCGGCATCCATCACGATGCTGGAGGCGATGTAGATCAGGCCGAGCTTGCAGAGGCGGCCTGAGCCGTCGTAGCGGAAGACCGGTTGGGGATGGGTGTCGGGGTGCATGGGTTCCGGAAGGTCGAAGGGTTCTGGATCGGTGGGATGGGTGCGCATGGATCGCGCCGGCGAAGCTGCGCGGTCGGCTCAGCGCTCGCCCTCGATGTTCAGGATCCGGCCCAGCCCCAGGAAGTAGTTGGCGAAGGCCAGCACGGCGGCCGTCACCGCGATATAGACCACCGACAGCGCCGCCAGCGTCGGGTCGGCGAACTCGCGCACGTAGTTGTACATGGCCACGGGCAGCGTCTGCGTGTCCTGCGTGGTCACGAACAGCGAGGCCGTGAACTCGCTGAACGACATGATGGCCGCGAACAGCCAGCCGCCGAACAGCCCGGGCGCCAGCAGCGGCACCGTCACGGTCAGCAGCACCTTGCGCGGCGAGGCGCCCAGGCTGGCCGCGGCCTGCTCCAGGCGCTCGTCCAGGTTCTCCATCGACACGTAGACGCTGCGCATCACGAAGGGCAGCACCAGCATCACATGGCACAGGATGGCGATGCCGTAGCCGCGCTGCACCGAGGCCTGCGAGACCAGGATCAACAGCCCCAGCCCCAGCGTGAAGTGGGGCACGACCAGCGGCGAATGTAGGATCGCCAGCAGGGTCTGCTTGCCCTTGAAGTCCAGCCGCTTCACCGCGATCGACAAGCAGGTGCCGATCACCAGCGCCAGGAACGACGACCAGCCGGTGATGACCAGGCTGGCGCGGAAGCCATGCTGGAAGTCCGGGTAGCTGAACACCCGCGCGAACCACTGGAGCGAGTACGACTCGGGCGGGAACGTGAGGATGGCCTTCTCGTTGAAGGCGGCGATGGTGACCACCACCACCGGCAGCAGCACGAAGGCCAGCAGGATGGCGATCAGCACGGGACCGGCGATGCGCAGCGGCAGCGGCAGGGCGCTTCGGATCTTCATGGTGTCAGTGCCCCCCGATCGCCTTGAGGCGCTTGGTCAGCTGGCCCAGTGCCAGCAGCGCGGCGGCGGTCAACAGCAGTCCCACCACGCTCAGGCTGGCGGCCAGCGGGAAGTTCATGGACGAGAAACCCAGCTGGTAGACCAGCGTGGACACGGTGGGCACCCGGCCGCCGCCGATCATCTGCGGCGTGGCGAAGGCACTGAAGGTCCAGGCGAAGGCGGTGGTGATGCTGGCCAGGATGCCGGGCATGGACAGCGGCAGCGTCACCGTCAGGAAGGTCTTGACCGGGCCGGCGCCCAGGCTCTGCGCGGCCTTCTCGTAGTCGCGGTCGATGTGCGAGATGGCCGTGGCCAGCATCAGCACCACCACCGGGATGGTCACGTGCACCAGCGCCACGAGCACGCCCAGGTGGGTGAACATGAGGGCCAAAGGCCACTCGATCACGCCGAGCTGGCGCAGCACGCCGTTGATGAAGCCGTTGCTGCCCAACACCGCGATCCAGGAGTAGGTGCGCACGATCTCGCCCAGGAACAGCGGTGTGATGGACACCACCAGGATGAAGGACTTGAGCGCGCGGTGGCGCACGCGCACCAGCGCGTAGGCCAGCGGATAGGCCACCAGCAGCGAGAACACCGTCGTCTCCACGCTCAGCAGCAAGGTGTTGGCGAACGCGGTGAGGTAGATCGACTTGGTCAGCCCGCTGAAGTTCTCCAGCGTGAAGCCGCCCACGTCCAGCGAGCCCGGCACGAAGGCGCGAAAGCTGAACTGCAGCACAGCCAGCAAGGACACGGCAATGCCCACCGCAACAATGACGGCCGGCGACACCAGCCAGGCCCGTAGATCGGAACGCATTCCTGCCCTTCCCAAGATTCCAGATGCTCTAGCGCCGCGGGGCGGCGGCGGGGCCCTGCGCCCGCACCGGTCTTCCCGCCGCAAGGTCCCCCGAGGGGATCAGTTCATGATGTTTTCAGTGAACCACTTGCGCCATTCGGCGGTCTTCTCGGCGCGCAGCTTGTTGTCGATCACGATGGTCTGCGTGTCCCACTGCTCCTTGGTGGTGAACACGCCGGGCAGCTTGGCGTCCTCGGCCGAGACCTTGGCGTTGCTGACGACCGGGCTGGCCTTCTTCGACGCGACGATCCTGGACTGCACGTCGGGCGACAGCGCGATGTTCAGGAACTTGTAGGCCAGGTCGGCCTTGGTCGTGCCCTTCATGATGGCCATGGTGTCCACGCCCAGCACGGCGCCTTCCTTGGGCATCACGACCTTGATCGGCACGCCCTGGCTGGCCATGTGGTAGGCGTTCATCGACAGGATCACCTCCACCGGCGTCTCGCCCGTCGCGATCAGCTGCTGCGCATTGGCGTCGTTGGTGTAGAAGGCCTTGAAGTTCGGCTTGAGCGCCTTGAGCTTGTCCTGGCCCTTCTCCCAGCTCGCGGCATCGCCGCCCGACAGCATCGCCGACACCGCGATGATGTGGCTGGGGTCGAAGTCGGGCGCGCTGATCTTGCCCTTGAGTGCCGGGTTCCACAGGTCGTTCCAGCTCTCCAGCTTGATGCCCGCGGGCACCAGGTCCGGTCGGTAGCCGATGGAGTAGACGTAGGCCCAGCTGCCGATGTGGTACGGGCTGATCTTGGCGCGGTCCACCAGGTTCGTGTAGTTGGGGATCTTGGCGGTGTCGATCTGCTCGAACAGGTTGCTGCTCACGTACAGCCAGCCCACGTGCGAGGTCGTGAAGGTGATGTCGCTCTCGGGCCTGGAGGCCAGCTTGGCCTTGTTCAGGCGGTCGATGGTGCCGCCCGTCACGTACTTCACGGGCACGCCGGTCTGCTTGGTGAATTCCTTGCCGATGTTCTCGTCGATGAGGTCGCGGAAGCTGCCGCCCCAGGTGCTCACCACGAGCGCGTTGTCCTGTGCCCAGGCCGTGGTGCCGCCCAGCGTGGCCGAGAGCGCACACAGTGTCAGAAGCTTGCGAATCATTGATTGACCTCGATCGAAAAAGTTGAACATCTGCCGATACCGAAAATGCCCGGGTACCGCGGCGGTACCCCGCATCACGGACCGGATCATGGGAACGCCGGCCGGTGCGGCCAAGTCGCCTTTTACGTAGAGGTGCCTCAAATTTTCCGAGGGGGCCGGCGCGCGCGCCGCTCGGAAATTCCTAAACGGTCGCCCGGAAAAAACAAATGGCGCCAATGGCCGGCGCAGATGACCATGGCGCTCCCGACGCCACCGGCGTCTTCCGCCACCAGCCCTGCAGCGACCATGAAGCACACCCGCATCCGCCCTTTCAACACCAAGGTCACCTACCCGGAACAGAAGCTGGACAACGACCTCTGCCAGGCCGTCGTCGCGCGGGGCCGCACCGTGTTCCTGCGCGGGCAGATCGGCCAGAACCTGGACACCTCCGAGAGCGTGTGCATCGGCGATGTCGCCGGGCAGGCCGAACAGGCCATGGCCAACATCGCCATGCTGCTCGAGGAGGCCGGCGGCGAGCTGCAGGACATCTGCAAGATCACCATCTACCTCATCGACCCGCGCTACCGCGAGGCCGTGTACCTTGTGGTCGGCCGCTGGCTCAAGGGCGTGTTCCCGGTGTCCACCGGCATCGTGGTCTCGGCCCTGGCCAGGCCCGAGTGGCTGGTGGAGATCGACGCCACCGCCGTCATCCCGGACTGAGCCATGACCTTCTCCATCGTTGCGCGCTGCCCCGCCACCGGGCAGTTCGGTGCGGCCGTGGCCTCGTCCTCGCCCGCCGTGGCGGCGCGCTGTGTGCGCGGCCGCATGGGCGTGGGCGCCGCCGCCAGCCAGAACATCACCGACCCCGACCTGGGCCCGCTGCTGCTCGACCTGATGGCCGCCGGCAGGACGCCCGAGCAGGCCGTGGCCGAACTGCGCCAGCGCCCCTTCATCGACTACCGCCAGCTCATGGCCATCGACGCGCACAACCCGCCCGTGGTGTTCACGGGCGCCAATGCGCTCGGCACGCTGGCAAGCGTGGTCGGCACGCACGCGGCCTGCGCCGGCAACATGCTGCACAGCCGCGCGGTGCCGGCCGCCATGCTCTCAGCCTTCGAGCAGGCCGAGGGTGCATTGGCCGAGCGCCTGATGCAGGCCATGCTGGCCGGCCAGGCCGCCGGCGGCGAGGAAGGCCCGGTGCATTCGGCCGGGCTGCTGGTCTACGGCGCGCAGAACTGGCCCGTCGTCGACCTGCGGCTGGACTGGGTCGAGGCCGACCCGGTGCAGGCGCTGTACGCCACCTGGAAGCTCTACGAGCCGCAGATGCCGGCCTACATCACACGCGCACTGGACCCGCGCGCCGCGCCCAGCTTCGGCGTGCCGGGAAACCTCTGAAAAGCACGTCGCTACACTGGCCCGCTGCTGTTCATCGCCGCTCCCGCGCGCCTTCCTGTACCGACATGCTCAACCGTGTTTCCCTGCGCCAGATGGAGTACTTCGTCGCCACGGCCAAGCACGGCAGCATCGCCGCAGCCTCGGCGCAGATCCACATCTCCTCGCCGTCGATCTCCGCGGCCATCGCCCACATCGAGAGCGAACTCAACGTGCAGCTGTTCGTGCGCCATCCCTCCAAGGGGCTGGGACTGACGGCCATCGGCACCCTGGTGCTGAACCAGTGCGAGGACGTGCTCGAACGCTCCTCGCGCCTGTACGAGATCGCCTCGGACTCCGGCGACGTGATGCAGGGCGCGCTGCGCGTGGGCAGCTTCCAGTCGCTGACGGCCATGATCGCGCCGGAGGTCATCTACGGCTTCGCGCGCGCCTTCGAGAAGGTGGAGATGCAGATGGTGGAGGGCGACCAGGAAGTCCTCATGAACAAGCTGCGTTCGCTCGAGATCGACCTGGCGCTGACCTACGACCTGCGCCTGGACGACGACATCGCCTTCGAGAGCCTGGCCACGCTGCCGCCCTACGTGCTCGTGAGCGAGCTGCATCCGCTGGCGCAGCAGAAGGCCGTCACCTTCGAGGAACTCGCACCCCAGCCCTTCGTGTTGCTGGACCTGCCCATGAGCCGGGAGTACTTCACCTCGCTGTTCTCCAGCGCCGGCGTGACACCCAACATCGTCGCGCGCTCGCGCTCGGAAGAGGTGGTGCGCTCGATGGCGGCCAACGGCATCGGCTATGCGCTGTTCAACGTGCGGCCCAAGTCCAACCTGTCGCTGGACGGCAAGCGCATGGTGCGCGTACGCCTGGCCGGCAAGCACCGGCCCATGCTGCTGGGCCTGGCGACCTACAAGCCCATGAAGCAGTCCCGGCTCACGCAGGCCTTCATGGAGCGCTGCCGCGCCTACATCTCCGACCAGTACATCCCGGGCATGAGCGCGGCCAGCTTCTTCGATCCCCATCTTGTGGCGCCACCGGCGCAACAACCATGACCCCTGCCCGCTCCGCCAGCGTCTCCCTGCTGGAGACGCTGATCGCCTTCCCCTCGGTCTCGCTGCAGCCCAACGACGGGCTCATCGCCACGGTGCAGGACATCCTGGCGCAGGCCGGCATCGCCTCCACGCGCGCGCCGGATCCCGAGGACCCGCGCCGCACCAACCTGTTCGCCTCGGTCGGCCCCGAGGGCGTGCCGGGCGTGCTGCTGTCGGGCCACACCGACGTGGTGCCCGTGGAAGGCCAGCCCTGGACCTCGCCGCCCTTCGAGGCCACGCACAAGGACGGCCGCATCTACGGGCGCGGCACGGCCGACATGAAGGGCTTCGTCGCCTGCGCGGTCACGGCCATGGTGGCGGCGGCCGGCCGGCCGCTGCGGCGCCCGCTGCAGCTGGCCCTGTCCTTCGACGAGGAGATCGGCTGCGTCGGCGTGCGCCACCTGCTGCGACGGCTCGAAGGCCATCTGCCCGCGCCCACCCTGTGCATCGTCGGCGAGCCCACGCTGATGCGCATCGGCACCGGCCACAAGGGCAAGGCCGCCTACCGCGCGGTCTGCTGCGGCCAGGCCGGCCATTCGGGCCTGGCGCCGCAGTTCTTCAACGCCATCCACATGGCCGCCGACCTCGTGGCCTCGGCGCGCGAGGTGCAGCGCGAGCTGGCCGAGAGCGGCCCGCGCGAAGAGGGCTACGGCGTGCCCTACTCCACCGTGCACGTCGGCACCATCCAGGGCGGCCGCGCGCTCAACATCGTGCCCAGCGAGTGCGAACTCAACTTCGAGATCCGCAACGTTGCGCAGGACCAGCCCGCGCAGATCCTCGAACGCATCCTGCAGCGCCTGGCCGCGCGCGTGCAGCGCGAGGCCCAGCATGCGGACGCCCCGCTGCCCGAGGTCACGCTGCGCAACAGCTACCCCAGCCTGGCCACGCCCGAGGACGCGCCGGCGGTGGGCCTGCTGCGCACGCTGCTGCCCGAGGGCACGCCCACCACCCGGGTCGACTACGGCAGCGAAGGCGGCCTCTTCCAGCAGAGCTGGCAGCAGACGGCCGTGCTGGTCTGCGGCCCCGGCAGCATCACGGTGGCGCACAAGGCCGACGAGTACGTGGAGCTGTCGCAGCTGCAGGCCTGCGACCGCATGCTGGCCGGCCTCGTCGATCACCTCTGCCGCTGATCAGCCCAGCCGCAGGATGCTGCGGTCCACGGCGCGGATGTCGGTGCGGCCGCAGAAGGCCATCGAGAGGTCGAGCCCGGTGTGGATGATCTCCAGCGCCTTGGCGACGCCGGGCTCGCCGAGCGCGCCCAGGCCGTACAGCATGGCGCGGCCGATGTAGGTGCCGCGCGCACCGAGCGCGATGGCCTTGAGCACGTCCTGGCCCGAACGGATGCCGCCGTCCATGTGCACCTCCACCTGCGCGCCGACGGCCTCGACGATGTGCGGCAGCATCGCGATGGACGAGGCCGCGCCGTCGAGCTGGCGCCCGCCGTGGTTGGAGACCACGATGGCGTCGGCACCGGCGGCCACGGCCAGCCGCGCGTCCTCGGGCTCCTGGATGCCCTTGACGATGAGCTTGCCGCCCCAGCGCTTCTTGATCCATTCCACGTCCTGCCAGGACAGGCGCGGGTCGAACTGCTCGCGCGTCCACTCCACGAGCGAGCCGATGTTGTCCACCCCCTTGGCGTGGCCGACGATGTTGCCGAAGTGGCGGTGCCGCGTGCCCAGCATGTTCCAGCACCAGCGCGGCTTGCTGGCCAGGTCCGCCAGGTTGCGCAGCGTCGGCTTGGGCGGTGTCGACAGGCCGTTCTTCTTGTCCTTGTGCCGCTGGCCGAAGACCTGCAGGTCCATGGTCACGACCAGCGCCGAACAGTGGGCGGCGCGCGCGCGTTCGATCAGGCCCTCGACGAAGCTGCGGTCGCGCAGCACGTAGAGCTGGAACCAGAACGGGTGGTGCCCGGTGGCCTCGGCCACGGCTTCGATCGGGCAGATGCTCATGGTCGACAGCGTGAACGGGATGCCGAATCGCTGCGCCGCGCGCGCGGCCAGGATCTCGCCGTCGGCATGCTGCATGCCCGTGAGCCCGGTCGGCGCGATGGCCACCGGCATGCGCACCGGCTGGCCCACCATGGTGCTGGCCGTGCTGCGCGCGGTGATGTCGAACGCCACGCGCTGGCGGAACTCGATGGCGCGCAGGTCAGTCTCGTTCTTGCGGTACGTGTACTCCGTCCACGAACCGGTGTCCACATAGTCGTAGAACATGCGCGGCACGCGCTTTTGCGCCAGCACGCGCAGGTCTTCGATGCAGGTGATCTCGGGCATGCCAATCTCTCAGTCGGGGAAATGAAAAGGCCGCCGGATTGCGAAAATCCGGCAGCCCTTTCTGCGCGCACGCGGCGCGGTCAACTCTTTTCGTACGACATATAGCCCTGCTGCAGAACAATATGGTCGGCGATGTATTTGGCGTCATGCCATACCCCGTAGATAAACGAGGATGCCCGGTTGACGAGATTGGGCAGGCCCAGGAAGTAAATCCCGCTTTCTGCCGAAATACCGCGCTTGTGGTAAGGCTCGCCATTCTCATGGAAAGCATTGACTTTCAGCCAGCTGTAATCGAACTTGAAACCTGTGGCCCACAGCACCGTGGTGATGCCTGCCTGCTGCAGGTCCAGGCTCAGGATGGGCGCCGTCAGGCAGGGCGGGTCGGGCAGCAGGTTCCAGGCCTCGGGCTCGGGCGGGAACGGCAGGCCATTCTGTTCGATGTAGGCATCGGCATCGCGCAGCACGTCGAAGTAGGCCTGGTCGCCCTCGGCCACGTTCCTGGCCAAGCCTTCGGCAAAGCGCATCACGCCGTCTTCGCAGGATTCGGTCAGCCCCACCAGCTCGATGCCCGCGTGCGCCAGCCGCCGGAAATCCACCGTCCTGCCACCGTCGTAGCCGCTCACCGCGAACGCCACGTGCTTCTTCTTGGGCTTGATGCGGACTTCGTCCCACAGGCCCAGCGCGCCCAGCCACCAGCAGTAGTCGCGGCCCCGGTACGCGCGCGGCGGGCGGTAGTGCTCGCCGACCGACAGGTACACCTTGCGGCCGGCCTGGCGCAGTTCCTCGGCGATCTGCGAGCCCGAGGCGCCGGCACCCACGACCAGCACCGCGCCGTCGGCCAACTGGCCCGGGTTCTTGTAGGCGGACGAATGCAGCTGCGCCACGGGCGCGCTGGCTGGAACGATGTCGGGATAGGCCGGAATCTGGAACGGGCCGGTGGCCGCGACCACGTTCATGGCCTCGATGACGCCCTCGGACGTCGTCACCTTGAAACCCGGGCGGCCGGCGTGGCGCTCGACCTGGTGCACCTCCACGCCCGTGCGCACGGGTGCCTTCAGCATCGCCGCATAGTCCTCGAAATACTGGGCCATGCGTTCCTTGGGCGGGAAGGCCTCGGGCGACACGCCCTCGAATGGCAGGCCCGGAAAGCGGTCGTGCCAGGCCGGGCCATTGGCCACCAGCGAATCCCAGCGCTCCGAGCGCCAGCGCTCGGCGATGCGCTTGCGCTCCAGGACGATGTGCGGAACACCCATGGCGGCCAGATGCTCGCTCATCGCGATGCCGGCCTGGCCTGCGCCGACCACCAGGGTATTGATTTTCTCCACTGACATTTGATATTCCTCAGGATAATCGCCGCTGGTGGTTTCGGCCGTGCAAGCCGGCGATGCCAGGCACCGATGGGGGCCGAGTCTGATGAAGCGCGCAGCGTTTGAGAATCACGTTTTTCAGACGCAGGGCTTAGGAAAAAGCGAAGCGCTGTCGGCGGCGCCCCGGCCACCCCGCGGCCTTGGGAAGACGGGCCTGTTTCGTTTTTTCCGAGGGGCAGCCTCAATTTCTGCAAATGCCTGCCGGCAGCCGATTGGCTTATGGTTCAGGCATGAATCCAGTTCCTTGCGAGCCCGGCTTTTCGCAGGCCGACACGGCCGTCAGCCTCGAAGGCGTGGTCAAGAAGTACCACGACCAGACCGTGCTGCACGCGGTGTCGCTGAAGATCCGGCGCGGTGAATTCCTGACCCTGCTGGGGCCGTCGGGCTGTGGCAAGACCACGCTGCTGAACCTGATCGCCGGCTTCGCCGAGGCCGACCGCGGCGAGGTCTTCATCGATGGCCAGCCCGTGACCAGCGAGCCGCCGCACCGGCGCCAGATCGGCCTGGTGTTCCAGAACTACGCGCTGTTCCCGCACATGACCGTGGAGCGCAACATCGGCTATGGCCTGCGCATGCAGGGCGTGCCCAGGGACGAGGCGGCCCGGCGCATCCGCGATGCCATGGCCATGGTCAAGCTCGACGGCCTGGGGCACCGCAAGCCGCGCGAGCTGTCCGGCGGCCAGCAGCAGCGCGTGGCGCTGGCCCGCGCGCTCGTGATCCAGCCCAAGGTGCTGCTGCTCGACGAGCCCTTCTCCGCGCTGGACAAGAGCCTGCGCGGCTCCATGCAGGTGGAGATCCGCGAGATCCAGCGCCGCCTGGGCCTGACCACCGTGTTCGTCACGCACGACCAGGGCGAAGCGCTGGCCATGTCCGACCGCATCGCGGTGATGTCGGGCGGCGTGATCCGCCAGATCGCGCCGCCGGCCGAGCTGTACCAGAGCCCACAGGACCCGTTCGTCGCGTCGTTCCTGGGCGACGTGAACATCCTGCCGGCGCACTACCACGGCCAGAGCGCGGGCGACGTGCAGCTGCGCCTGGGCTCTGGCCTGATCAGCCTGTCGCAGGACCGGCTCGTGAACGCCTCGCACGAGGGCGAGCGGCTGGACGTCTACGTGCGGCCCGAGCACCTGCGGATGGAGAGCCTGCACCCTGCCTCGGTGCTCAGCGGCACCGTGGTCAACCACGTGTTCCAGGGCGACCACATCAACACCTTCGTCGATGTGGACCTGCCGATGACCGCCCGCCAGATCGTCACCGTGCGCAGCCCGGGCCTGGGCGCCCTGCAGCAATGGCCCGTGGGCGCGGTCGCCGGGCTGGCGCTGGCCGGCGAAGGCGTCAGCGTCTTCAGCCCGCGGCCATGAGCACCGTGCCCGCCTCCTTTCCTGCGTCCATGCAGGCCATCGTCGCGCGCGAGCCCGGCGATGCCAGTGTGCTGGCGCTGGCCGAACGCCCGGTGCCCATGCCTGGCGCCGGTGAGGTGCTGCTGCGCGTGCGGGCGGCCGGCATCAACCGGCCCGACATCATGCAGCGCCAGGGCATCGCCAGGCCGGCCCCTGGCGTGACCGACGTGCTGGGCCTGGAGGTGTGCGGCGAAGTCGCCGCCTGCGGCCCGGGGGTCGACAGCGCGCTGTTGGGCCAGCGGCGCATGGCGCTGGTGCCTGGCGGCGGCTATGCGCCCTGGTGCGTGGCCGCGGTCGCGCATTCGTTCGCGGTGCCGGCCCGGCGCACCGACGCCGAGGCCGCCGCCCTGCCCGAGGGGCTGTTCACGGTCTGGCACAACCTGTTCGAGCTGGGCCGCCTGGCCATGGGCGAGACCGTGCTCATCCATGGCGCGGCCGGCGGCATCGGCACGCTGGCGGTGCAGATGGCGCATGCGGCCGGCTGCACCGTCATCGTGACCGCCCGCGACGCCGCCCGCTTCGCCGCGCTGGAAGCCCTGGGCGCCGACCTGGCGGTCTGCTGGCCCACCACCGACTTCGTGCAGGCCTGCCTCGACTTCACCGGCGGCCGCGGCGTGGACGTGGTGCTGGACATCGTCGGTGGCGACTACGTGCGCCGCAACCTGCAGGCCATGGCCTTCGGCGGCCGCCACGTGAGCCTGTCCTTCATGCAGGGCTCGGCCGTCACGGTGGAGCTGCTCACGCTGATGCAGCGCCAGCTGAGCCTGCACTCGTCCACCATGCGCCCGCAAACCCACTTCGAGAAGGCCCGCATGGCCCAGGCGCTGGCGCGCCATGTGCTGCCCCTGCTCGAGAGCGGGCGGATCGCCCCGCGCCTGCATGCCAGCCTGCCGCTGGCGCAGGCCGCGCAGGCCCACGGGCTGCTGGAAAGCGGCCAGGTCTTCGGAAAACTCGTCCTGGTGCCATGACCATGCAATTGCTCTACGCCCCCACCTCGCCCTTCGTGCGCAAGGTCATGGTCTGTGCCCACCTCAGCGGCCAGGCCGACCGCATCCAGTGGCTGGACAGTGCCGCCCACCCGGTGCGCCGCGACGCCCGCATCGCGGCGCACAACCCGCTGGCCAAGGTACCGACGCTGGTCCTGGGCGACGGGCAGTCGCTCTATGACAGCCGCGTGATCTGCGAGTACATCGACAGCCTGGGCAGCGCCGGCCTCTTCCCGGCCGCCGGCCCTGCGCGCTGGACGGCGCTGACGCGCCAGGCCCTGGGCGACGGCCTGCTCGACGCCGCGCTGCTCGCACGCTACGAGCTGACCGCGCGGCCACCCGAGGTGCAATGGCCGGTCTGGCGCGAGGCGCTGCTGGCCAAGGTGGGGGCCTGCGTCGAGGCCATCGACGCCATCGCGCCGGAACTGGCCACGGCCGCGCCCGCGAGCCCCCCGACGATCGGCGAGATCGCCGTCGGCTGCGGCCTGGGCTACCTGGACTTCCGCTTTCCCGACCTGGACTGGCGCGCCAGCCACGCCGCCTGCGCGCGCTGGTACGCCGGCTTCGCGCAGCTGCCCGCCATGCAGGCCACCCTTCCCCACGACGCTTGAGAGCACCCATGCGCGACACCGACACGCCCCCCATCACGGTCTGGTTCCTGAACGGCCCCAACGCCAACCTCTACGGCCTGGACGCCAACAAGACCTACGGCAGCGACAGCTTCCCGGTGCTGCAATCGCGCTGCGAGCACAAGGCCGGCACGCTCGGCGTCCAGCTGCGCTTCCTGCAGTCCAACCACGAAGGCCAGCTGATCGACTGGCTGCAGGAAGCGCGCGGCGTGGCCGACGGCATCGTCATCAACGCCGCCGGCCTGACCTACACCTCCATCGCCATCCTCGACGCGCTGCTCGCCTTCCCGGGCAAGATCATCGAAGCCCACATGAGCAACATCTGGAAGCGCGAGCCCTTCCGCCACCACTCCTTCATCTCCAAGGCGGCCGACGGCGTGATCGCGGGCCTGGGCGGCGACGGCTACGAGTTCGCCATCGAGGCCGTGGCGCGCCTGGTGCGCAAGAGCCGGCAGGGCGCGTGACGATGGCGGCAAGCCTCGGCACCCTGGCGTTCTACAGCGACTTCGACGACTTCGGCACCTGGAAGGACGCGCTGCAGGCGCAGCTGCCGGCGTTGAAGGTCGTCGACGCCAGCGCCATCGAGCGGCCCGAGGAGGTGCATTACGCGATGGCCTGGAAGCCGCCCGAGGGCTTCTTCCGGCAGATGCCCAACCTGCGGCTGATCGTCAACCTGGGGGCCGGCGTCGACGCGCTGGTCGCGCGCAGCGACCTGCCATCCCACATTCCCATCACGCGGATCGCCGATCCGCAGATGTCGCGCATGATGGCCGGCTACGTGCTGTTCGCCGTGCTGCGGCATGCGCGCGACATTCCCCACTTCGAGCAGGCGCAGCGGCGCGGCGAATGGGCCTACCGCCATCCGCGCGCGCCCGGGGAGATCGGCGTCGCGGTGCTGGGCCTGGGCCAGCTGGGCGCCACGGCCGCCCACGAGCTGCAGCGCCAGGGTTTCCGGACGCTGGGCTGGTCGCGCACCCCGCGCCAGATCGAGGGCGTGGAGTGCTTCTCGGGCATGGACACGCTGGACACCGTGCTCGGCCAGGCCGACATCGTGGTGCTGATGCTGCCGCTCACGCCGCAGACGCAGAACCTGTTCGACCGCGCGCGGCTGCGGCGCCTGCGGCCCGGGGCCGCCTTCGTCAACGTGGCCCGGGGCGCGCTGGTCGACCAGGCCGCGCTGACGGCCCTGCTGGCAAGCGGCCACATCGGCGCCGCGACGCTGGACGTTTTCGAACGCGAACCCCTGCCCGCCGGCGACCCGTTGTGGCGCATGCCCAACGTGCTGATCACCCCGCACCTGGCCTCGGTCGCCATCCCGTCCTCGTCGGCCCGGCAGATCGCGGCCAACATCCTGCGCGTCGCAGCTGGCGGGCAGCCGGACAACCGGATCGATCCGGCGCGCGGGTACTAGCGGGTACTGGCGGGTACGGGCAGGTACCAGCGCCCGCGGCGTGGCCGGTCACCGGGTGCGCAGTGTCACGAGGGTGCCCATGGCCGCCAGCGACAGGAACAGGCCGCGCACGGGCGGGTGGCGCAGGCCCGCCACGACAAGGGCGGCGGTGACGAGCATCGGGGCGTTCTTCAGGGTAGAGCGGACTGTAGCCACGCGCCGGGCGTGGCCCAACAGCGCGGCGCCATGGCCGCCATTGCGGTTTGCTACGAGGTCCCGGGTGGGGCGGTCTGTCGGACAACGCCGCATTTGGAGGTGCCGGTACGCTGTTGTTGCGGAGCGGTGGCTATAGTCGCCCCGCAACCCCGCCCCATGACTTCTCCGGCCATCCCCTCCACGCCGCTGGCCCAGCTCGGGGAGGAGGCGCGCTACCGGCTCCTGGTGGAGGCCATCACCGACTACGCGATCTACATGCTGGACACCGAGGGCCGGGTCGTCAGCTGGAACGCCGGTGCACAGCGGCTCAAGGGCTACGCGCCGGCGCAGGTGCTGGGCCAGGATTTCTCCCGCTTCTACACCGAGGCCGACCGGCTGGCCGGCCTGCCGGCGCGCGCGCTGGTGACGGCCGCCACGCAGGGCCGCTTCGAGTCCGAGGGCTGGCGCCTGCGCAGGGATGGCAGCCGCTTCTGGGCCCTGGTGGTGATCGAGCCGATCCGCGGCGAGGACGGGTCGGTCATCGGCTATGCCAAGGTCACGCGCGACCTCAGCGAGCGCCGCGCTGCCGAGGAAAGCCTGCGCCGCAGCGAGGCGCAGTTCCGCATGCTGGTGCAGGGCGTGACCGACTACGCCATCTACATGCTGGACACGGAGGGCCTGATCGCCAGCTGGAACGCCGGTGCGCAGCGCATCAAGGGCTACAGCGCCGCGGAGGTCGTGGGCACGCATTTCTCGCGCTTCTACCGGCCCGACGACCGTGTGCGCGGCGAGCCGGCCAACGCGCTGGCCACGGCCGTGCGCGACGGCCGCTTCGAGGCCGAGGCCTGGCGCGTGCGCAAGGATGGCAGCGAGTTCCGCGCCCACGTGGTGATCGACCCGATCCGCGACGACGCGGGGCGCACCATCGGCTTTGCCAAGGTCACGCGCGACGTGACCGAGAAACGCGCGGCCCAGCGCGCGCTGGAGCAGGCGCGCGAGGCGCTGTTCCAGTCGCAGAAGCTCGACGCCATCGGCCAGCTCACGGGCGGCGTGGCGCACGACTTCAACAACCTGCTGATGGTGGTGATGTCCAGCCTGAGCCTGGCCAAGCGGCGCCTGCCCGACGATCCCAAGCTGGTGCAAATGATCGACAACGCCCTCGACGGCGCACGGCGCGGTGCGGCGCTGACGCAGCGCATGCTGGCCTTTGCGCGCCGCCAGGACCTGCAGCCCACGGCCGTGCACCTGCCCACGCTGGTCGACGGCATGGCCGAGCTGCTGGCCCGCAGCCTGGGCAGCGGGGTGCAGGTGCTGACCGAACTTCCGCCGGGGCTGCGCGCGGTGCGCGTGGACGCCAACCAGCTCGAGCTGGCGCTGCTGAACCTGGCCGTGAACGCGCGCGACGCCATGCCCGATGGCGGCCGGCTGCTGCTGCAGGCGCACGAGGAGGACGTGGCCATCGACGGCCTGCTCGCGCCCGGCCGCTACGTGCGCCTGGCGGTGGTCGACAGCGGCAGCGGGATGGACGCGGCCACGCTGGCGCGTGCGACCGAGCCCTTCTTCACCACCAAGGGCGCGGGCAAGGGCACCGGCCTGGGCCTGGCCATGGTGCATGGCCTGGCAGCGCAGTCGGGCGGCCGGTTCACGCTGCAAAGCCAGCCGGGCCAGGGCACCACGGCCACGCTGTGGCTGCCCGTGGCCGTCGAAGGCGATGTGGCACAGGGGCCGGCGCACGAGGCCGCGGCGCCCGCCGCCACGCGGCCGCTGCGCGTGCTGGCCGTGGACGACGATGCGCTGGTGCTGGCCAACACCGCTGCCCTGCTCGAGGAGCTGGGCCACACCGTGCTGCAGGCCGGCTCGGCCGAAGAGGCCCTGCGCATGCTGGGCGACGACCCGCGGATCGACCTGCTGGTCAGCGACCACGTGATGCCGCGCATGACCGGCGCGCAGCTGGTGGCCGCCGCCCAGCAGGTGCGGCCGCAGTTGCCCGTGGTGCTGGCCACGGGCTACGCCGAGCTGCCGGCCAGCCTGCCGTTCTCGGCCGTGCGGCTGGCCAAGCCCTTCGACCAGGCAGAGCTGGCGCAGGCCATCGTCCGCGCGCTGGCGGCCGGCTGACTGCGGCGCGCCGGGACCCGATCGCCCGGCCACGTCCTACGCGCAGCTGCGCCCCTGCGCGGCTGCCTGCGCAGACGATGCCGCGCAACATCCGGATGATGGACCGTGCTGCTTCTCCCCTGGTCGTCTTTCTGGTCGAAGACAACGCCCTGATCCGCGACAACCTGATCGTGGCGCTGGAAGAACTCGTGGACATGCGCGTCGTGGCCTGGGCCGAATCGGAGGGCGCCGCCGCCGACTGGCTGCGCGAGCATCCCGATGGCTGGCAACTGGCCGTGATCGACCTGTTCCTGCGCGATGGCTCGGGACTGGGCGTGCTGCAGGCCTGCCGCGAGCGCAAGAGCCGTCAGCGCGCCGTGGTGCTGACCAATTACGCCGATGTCGACATCCGCGCCCAGTGCCTGGCGATGGGTGCCGATGCCGTGTTCGACAAGTCCACCGAGCTCGACGCCTTCCTCGAATTCTGCGAACGCTGAGGCGCGCGCTCAGCGCCGGCGCGCGAACTGGCGCTGCGCGAACGCCCAGACCAGCCGCGAGGCGTCCGGCCCCTTCGGATCACCGTAGGACTGCGCGGCCGCCCCGCCGCTCCAGGCGTGGCCCAGGGCCGGAATCTCCACCAGCGACGCCACGGTGCGCTGGCGCACGCGGTAGTCGGTGACCTGCATGGCGTGGCGCTTGCCGCGTTGCACCGCGCGCACTGCGCGCGGCAGGGCCTGAGCCGCCTGGGCCCAGGCCAGGGCCGCGGCCTCGCCGTTGCCCGGCGCCACCACACGGTCGCGCCCGCCCTGGATCACCAGCAGCGCAGGCCAGCGCGCCAGCATGTCCTCGGGTGTCGCGGCCAGCGCGTCGGTGGCGCCGTGGCCGGCCATCGCACGCAGTGCCGAGGCGGTGCTGTCCGCCCTGCCCGGCGCCACGCCCGAGTGCATGGCCACGGCCTGGAAGCGCTCAGGGTAGCGCGCGGCCACCAGCGCCGCCATGCCCGCCCCGGCCGACAGGCCGGCGATGGCCACGCGCGTGCGGTCGCCGCCGTACAGCGTGCACACCTGGTCGACCGCCTGCAGGATCAGGGCGGCCTCGGCATAGGCGCGCTGCGTGCGCGTTTCATACCAGTTCCAGCAGCCGTTGGGATTGGCCAGGCGGTCCTGCTCGGGGTAGAGCACGGCGAATCCGGCACGTGCGGCGAGCAGGTGCATGCGTGTGCTGTCGGCAAAGCGCGCGGCGTTCTGGTCGCAGCCGTGCAGCATCACCACCACCGGGATGCGTTCGCCCGGTTTGCGGCCGGCCGGCAGGAACAGCCGGTAGCGCCGCTTGCCCACCGGCGCCACGGCCACACCCACCAGCCAACGCCCGGCCGAGGGCTTGGCCGGGGCGGCCGCCTTGGCCAGCGTGCGCACGGTCCGCGGCTTGGCAGGCTGGACCGCCTTGGCCGGGGCCGCCTTGCGGCGGCGCGGCTTGGGCGACATCAGCGGGGTCAGGCTGCTGGTGAACAGCCGCGTGAGGGTCTTGAGGGTCTTGCGTCGGAGCATGGTGTGTGGGATGGCGGCCATGGAAGGGCGGGTAGCCACACACGCCTTGCACCCAGTGTGCCAGCCCGGTGTGGCAGGGCCCGCGCAGGGCGTTGCCTACGTCGTGCGGGCCGCGGCCCTGCCCCCGAATCGGCCTGCGCCTACACCGCAGGCCGCGGGGGCGGGCAGACCATGGAGCCCTGTTCAACGGCACACAGGAGTTCGGATGTCCAAGAAGCCTTCTTCCACCCGCAGCGACATGGACGGCGATCCGCAGGCCCAGGCCCACGGCAAGGTCGCCAACGACCGCAACCAGCCCACGCCCGGCGGCGCCACGCAGATCCACCAGTCGCAGCGCTCGCCGGCCAGCCGCAGCGACCGCGAGTCGCAGATCGGCTCGGGCAACCAGGTGCGCAGCCGGCAAGGCAACACGGGACGCTGATCCCGCGAAACTGACAGAACCGTCAGTTTCCTGACAGCGTGGCGGCCCGGGGCGGGCCCTAGAGTGAAACCATGTTCTGCCCGCCCCGCTCCACCGCCGCTGTGCTGGCCGCCTGCGCCCTGCTGGCGGCCTGCGCCGCCGGCCCCGACTACACCCGGCCCACGCTCGACCTGCCGGCCGCTTTCAAGGAGGCCGGCGACTGGAAGGCCGCGGAGCCGCAACCGGCCGGCAGCCGGCAGCCCTGGTGGACCGCCTACGGCGACCCCACGCTCGATGGCCTCGTGCAGGACGCCGAGGCCGCGAACCAGAACCTGCGCGTGGCCGAAGCCCAGTACCGCCAGGCGCAGGCGCTCGCCGATGCGGCGCGCGCCGCGCTGTATCCCACGGTCGGCGCCAACGCCGGCGCGGCGCGTGCGCGCAGCAACACCGGCGGCACGGTCCGCACCGGCAACACCGACACGCTGGGCCTGTCCGCCAGCTGGGTGCCCGACCTGTGGGGCGGCGTGCGCAGCGGCATCGCATCGGGCGACGCCAATGTCCAGGCCAGTGCCGACGACCTGGCCGGCGCGCACCTCAGCATCCAGGCCGCGCTGGTGCAGGACTACCTGGGCCTGCGCACCACCGACCGGCTGCGTGCGCTCTACGCCGCCACCACCGATGCCTATGCCCGCGCGTTGACGCTCACGCGCGCGCAGCGCGCCGCTGGCGTCGCACTGGCTTCCGACGTGGCCCTGGCCGAAAGCCAGCTTGCCAGCGCCCAGGCCGCAGCCACCGACCTGGACGCCACGCGCGCCTTGCTGGAGCACGCCATCGCGGTGCTGACCGGCCGCGCACCGGCGCAGTTCAGCCTGGCGCCGGTGCCGGCGTTCAGCGCCGCGCTGCCGGCCACGCCGGCCGGCCTGCCCTCGCAACTGCTCGAACGCCGGCCCGACATTGCCGCCGCCGAGCGCCGCGTGGCCGCCGCCAATGCCGCCATCGGGGTGGCGCGCGCCGCGCATTACCCGAGCCTGGTGCTCAGCGCCGGCGGCGGTTTCAGTGCGGCCGGCCTGGCCAGCCTGTTCAACACGCCCAGCCGTGTCTGGTCGCTCGGCGCAGCGCTGGCGCAGACCCTGTTCGACGGCGGCCTGCGCGACGCCCGCGATGCCCAGGCCGTGGCGGCCTACGACGCCGCGGCCGCCACCTACAAGCAGACCGTGCTGGCCGGCTTCCAGCAGGTCGAGGACAACCTGGCGACGCTGGCCGTGCTGGACCGCGAAGCCGCCTACCAGGACCAGGCCGTGCGCGCCGGCCAGGCGGCCGAGCGCATGGCGCTGGCGCAGTACCGCGGCGGCACCGCCAACTACCTCGCGGTGGTGACCGCCCAGACGCTGTCGCTGGCCAACCAGCGCGCGGCCGTGCAGCTGCGCGGCCGGCAGCTGGCCGCCAGCGTCGGCCTGGTGGCCGCCACCGGTGGCGGCTGGACCGCCGCCGAAGCCCTTCCCCCCGCCGCCGCGCAGACGGCACCCATGCCCAAGACCTCGCCATGAACCCGCCCCGTTCCATCCCCCGCCCGCGCACCGCATGGGCCGCCGCCGGCACGCTGGCCTTGCTGGCGCTGGCCGGCTGGCACGGCATCGACCGCCGCGCGCTCGCGGCCGACCAGCCGGCGGCCAAGGCCGCGCCACCCGTCGTGGCGACGGTGGCCACCGTGCAGCAGCAGCCCATGCCCGTCTACCGCAGCGGCATCGGCACCGTCGCGGCCACGCAGAGCGTGACCGTGAAGGCGCGCGTCGACGGCCAGCTCGACAGGATCGGCTTCACCGAAGGGCAGGACGTGAAGGCCGGCCAGATCCTCGCGCACCTCGATGCACGCGCGCTGCAGGCCCAGCTGGCCCAGGCCCGGGCCACCCGGGCCAAGGACCAGGCGACCCTGGCCAATGCGCGCGTCGACCTCGCGCGCACCACCCAGCTGATCCGCGACGACGCGGCCACGCAGCAGCAGCTGGACACGCAGAAGGCCCTGGTCGCGCAGCTGGAGGCCGCCGTGCAGACCGACGACGCGCAGATCGCCTACGCGCAGGTGCAGCTCAGCTACACGACGATCGTGGCGCCGATCGGCGGGCGCGTCGGCGCGCGCCTGGTCGACGTGGGCAACATCGTGCACGCCAGCGACACCACCGGCCTGGTGGTGATCAACCAGGTCGACCCGATCACGGTGGTCTTCACGCTGCCGGAGGAAGCCTTCCAGGACGTGAACCGCGCGCTGAACGCCAGCATCGCCAGCCACCAGCCGCTGGCCGTGCAGGCCACGCCGCGCACCGGCACCGGAGTGCTGGGCACCGGCAGCCTCACGCTGCTGAACAACCAGATCGACACCGCCAACGGCACGGTGCAGCTCAAGGCCCGGTTCCCCAACCCCACGCACGCGCTGTGGCCGGGGCAGTACGTGAACGTGCGCCTGCAGCTCGGCCAGCGGCCCGACGCGCTGACCATCCCGGCCCAGGCCGTGCAGCGCGGCCAGGACGGCACCTTCGTCTACCGCGTCGAGCCCGACGGCAAGACGGTGCAGGCGCAGCCGGTGACGGTCGCCAATGTCCAGGACGGCGTGGCGGTGATCGACCAGGGGCTGTCTGCCGGGCAGCAGGTCGTCGTCGATGGCCAGTACAAGCTCAAGCCCGGCGCGGTGATCACGGCGGCAGCGGCAGGAGCGCGCCAATGAGCGTGTCGTCCGGCTTCATCAAGCGCCCCATCGGCACCACGCTGCTGGCGCTGGCCATCCTGCTGGTCGGCATCGCAGTGTTCCCGCTGCTGCCGGTGGCGCCGCTGCCGCAGGTGGACTTCCCGACCATCCAGGTCTCGGCCAACCTGCCGGGCGGCAGCCCCGAGACCATGGCCTCGAACGTGGCGCAGCCGCTGGAGCGCCAGTTCTCGCTGATCGCGGGGCTGTCGCAGATGACCTCGGTCAGCGGTCTGGGCTCGACGCAGATCACGCTGCAGTTCGACCTGGACCGCGGCATCGACGCGGCCGCGCTCGACGTGCAGTCGGCCATCAACGCCGCCACCGGCCAGCTGCCGGCCAACCTGCCGAGCCCGCCGAGCTACCGCAAGGTCAATCCGGCCGATGCGCCCATCCTGATCATGTCGGTGCAGTCCAGGACGCTGCCGCTGATCGAGGTCAACGACTACGCCGACAACATCCTGGCGCAGCAGATCTCGCAGATCGCGGGCGTGGGCCTGGTCAACCTGGGCGGGCAGCAAAAGCCGGCCGTGCGCATCCAGGTCGACCCGGCCAAGATGGCCGCGCTGGGCATGAGCCTGGAAGACCTGCGCACCGTGGTCGCCAGCGCCACCGTGAACCAGCCCAAGGGCACGCTGGACGGGCACGACCAGAGCTTCACCGTCTACACCAACGACCAGCTGCTCAAGGCCGCGCCCTGGAACGACGTGATCCTGGCCTACAAGAACGGCGCGGCCATCCGCGTGCGCGACATCGGCGTGGCCGTGGACGCGGCCGAAAACAGCAAGATCGCCGGCTGGGCCTACGCCGGCGCCGGCGCGCCGAAGGACAGCACGCTGCAGAACGGCCGCGGCATCATCCTGGCGATCAGCAAGCAGCCCGGCGCCAACGTGATCGACACGGTGGACCGCGTGAAGGCCGCGCTGCCGCGGCTCAAGGCTTCGATCCCGCCGACGGTGGAGGTCAACACCCTGGTCGACCGCACGCAGACCATCCGCGCGTCGGTGCACGACGTGGAGTTCACGCTGGTGCTGACCATCGCGCTGGTGGTGATGGTGATCTTCGTGTTCCTGCGCAACATCCCGGCCACGCTGATCCCCAGCGTGACGGTGCCGCTGGCGCTGTGCGGCACGGCGGGCGCGATGTACCTGGCGGGCTTCAGCCTGGACAACCTGTCGCTGATGGCGCTGACCATCGCGGTCGGCTTCGTCGTGGACGACGCCATCGTGATGCTGGAGAACATCTACCGCTACATCGAGGAGGGCATGGCGCCGATGGAGGCCGCGCTCAAGGGCGCGGGCGAGATCGGCTTCACCATCGTCTCGATCTCCGTCTCGCTGGTGGCGGTGTTCATCCCGCTGCTGCTGATGGGCGGCATCGTCGGCCGGCTGTTCCGCGAGTTCGCGGTGACGGTCACGCTGACCATCTTCGTCTCGGTCGTGATCTCGCTCACGCTCACGCCCATGCTGTGCGCGCGCTTCCTGAAGAACGAGCACGCCACGCGGCATGGCAGGCTGTACCAGCTGTTCGAACGCGGCTTCGACAAGATGCTGGCCGGCTACAAGCGCGGCCTGCACGTGGTGCTGGACCACCAGTTCATCACGCTCATGGTGTTCTTCGCGACGCTGGTGCTGACGGGCGTGCTGTTCGTGATGATCCCCAAGGGCTTCTTTCCGCAGCAGGACACGGGCTTCATCTCGGGCTTTGCCGAGTCGGCGCAGGACTCGTCGTTCGCGGCCATGAACCGCCGCATGCTGCAGCTGGCCGACATCGTGCGGCAGGACCCGGACGTGACCGGCTTCGGCATGAACGGCAGTGCCTCCACCTACAACACCGGCAACTTCTTCATCAGCCTGAAGCCGCTGGACGAAGGCCGCACCGCCACGGCCGACGAGATCATCGCGCGGCTGCGGCCCCAGCTGGCCAAGGTGGAGGGCGCCAACCTGTTCCTGCAGGCCGGGCAGGACATCCGCGTCGGCGGGCGCGCCTCGCGCACGCAGTACCAGTACACCATCACCGACGCCAACCTCGACGAGCTGACCGCCTGGGCGCCCAAGCTGCTCGCGCGCTTCCAGCAGATCCCGCAGCTGCGCGACGTGGCCAGCGACCTGCAGAACGGGGCGGCCACCGCCACCTTGCGCATCGACCGCGACCGCGCCTCAAGCATGGGCATCTCGCCCGCGCTGATCGACGCGACGATCTACGACGCCATCGGCCAGCGCCAGGTGGCGCAGTACTACACGCAGATCAACAGCTACCACGTGGTGCTGGAGGTCACGCCCGCGCTGCAGCAGGACCCGGCCCTGTTCAGCAAGCTCTACCTCACCTCGCCCGTCACCGGCCAGCAGGTGCCGCTGTCGACCTTCGTCAGCCTCGACACCGACAAGACGGCCTACCTGTCGATCGCGCACCAGGGCCAGTTCCCGGCGGTGACGCTGTCGTTCAACCTGGCGCGCGGCGCGGCGCTGGGCGACGCGGTCGATGCGATCCACAAGGCGCAGGCCGACATGGGCCTGCCGCAGGCGCTGACCGGCTCGTTCCAGGGCACGGCCCAGGCCTTCCAGGATTCGCTGGCCAGCCAGCCCTACCTGATCGCGGCTGCGCTGGTGGCGGTCTACATCGTGCTGGGCCTCTTGTACGAGAGCTACATCCACCCGCTGACCATCCTCTCGACCCTGCCCTCGGCCGGCGTGGGCGCGCTGCTGATCCTGATGGCCGGCGGCTACGAGCTGACCGTGATCGCGCTGATCGGCATCATCCTGCTCATCGGCATCGTCAAGAAGAACGGCATCATGATGATCGACTTCGCGCTGACGGCCGAGCGCCAGCACGGCATGGCGCCCCAGGAGGCGATCTACCAGGCCTGCCTGCTGCGCTTCCGCCCGATCATGATGACGACCATGTGCGCGCTGCTGTCGGGCCTGCCGCTGATGCTGGGCCACGGCTCGGGCTCGGAACTGCGCCGGCCGCTGGGCTATGCGATGGTCGGCGGGCTGGTGCTGTCGCAGATGCTGACGCTGTTCACCACGCCGGTGGTCTACCTGTACCTCGACAGGGCACACTATTGGTTCGAGGCGCGCAAGGCCGCGCGTCGGGCCCGCAAGGCACCCTCCATGCTGCCGGCAGCCGACGCACACTGAGGGCGCGCCGTGAACTCGCTGACGTCGCAAGGGCAGCCCATGAAGATCCTGATCGTCGACGACGAACCCAAGACGGCAGACTACCTGTACAAGGGCCTGACCGAGCAGGGCTGCGCGGTCGACGTGGCGCGCGACGGCATCGACGGCCAACACCTGGCGCTGGTGCACGACTACGACGTGATCGTGCTCGACGCCATGCTGCCGGGCGTGGACGGTTTCACACTGCTGCGCGCGCTGCGCCAGGTCAAGCAGACGCCGGTGATCATGCTGACCGCGCGCGACCGCGTGGAAGACCGCGTCAAGGGCCTGCACGACGGCGCCGACGACTACCTGGTCAAGCCCTTCTCGTTCCTCGAGCTGCTGGCGCGGCTGCAGGCGCTGCAGCGGCGCGGCCGCACGCAGGAGCCGATGCAGCTGAAGATCGCCAACCTGCAGGTCGACCTGCTCGCGCGCAAGGCCTGGCGCGGCGGCGCGCGCATCGACCTCACGGCCAAGGAGTTCGCGCTGCTCGCGGTGCTGGCGCGGCGCCAGGGCGAGATCCTGTCCAAGACCGCGATCGCCGAGCTGGTGTGGGACATGCACTTCGACAGCAACACCAACATCGTCGAGGTCGCGATCAAGCGGCTGCGGTCCAAGATCGACACGGGCTTCGCGCCGCGGCTGCTGCACACCATCCGCGGCATGGGTTATGTGATGGAGGTGCGCGAGGAAGGGCCTGCATGAAGCGGGCCATCACGCGGCGGCTGGCCGGCATGTTCGCGCTGGCGGCGCTCGCCGCGTACTCGCTGGTCGGCGCCGTGCTCTACCAGGTGCTGGACCGCGAACTCACCGCGCACCAGGACGACGAACTGCGCGCCAACCTGCAGAACACGGCCTACTCCATCGCGCACGTGGCCGACGCCGAGCGCTGGGCGCGTGTGCAGACCCGCATGGACGCGATGACCCCGGCGGACGGCCGCGTGCGCTTCTGGGTGCTCAGCGACGACCCGCGCTTCCAGTACGGCAAGGGCCTGGACGCCTTCGAGCGCTTCAGCCAGGAGGGCGACGGCGCCGGTCGCATCGTCCTGCCCGAGAACCACGAGGGCTTTCGCACGCTGTCGCAACACATCGCGCCGCTGGGCGACCGGCCGGCCGTGCGGCTGATCGCTGGCATCGCCACCGCGCCGTTCGCGCACACGCTGCGCAAGTTCCTGAGCGCGTTGGTGGTCGTGGGTCTGGGCGCGACGGTGCTGGTCACGCTGCTGGGCTACTGGGTCGCCCGCGTGGGCTTGCGCCCGCTGGTACAGCTGTCCAACGAGGCGCAGGGCCTGCGGCCCAGGCTGCTGTCGCAGCGGCTGCCGACCGCAGACCTGCCGGCCGAACTCTCCGACCTGGCGCAGGCCTTCAACGGTGCGCTGGGCCGGCTCGAAGAGGCCTACCAGCAGCTCGAGGCCTTCAACGCCGACGTGGCCCACGAACTGCGCACGCCGCTGGCCAACCTGATCGGCGGCACCCAGGTGGCGCTGTCGCGCGAGCGCAGCGCGCCCGAGTTCCAGGAGGCGCTGCAGTCCAACCTCGAGGAGCTGGAGCGGCTGCGCTCCATCGTCAACGACATGCTGTTCCTGGCCCGCGCCGACCAGGGCGAGGCCGCGACGGGCCTGGTCGACACCTGCGTGGCCGACGAGGTCGCCAAGACCATCGAGTTCTTCGAGTTCGTGCTCGACGAGGGTGGCGGCACGGTGGACACCGAGGGCGACCGCGAAGCCCGGGCGCCGCTGGACACGGCGCTGTTCCGGCGCGCACTGTCCAACCTGCTGCAGAACGCGATCCAGCACGCGCCGCCGGGATCGCGGCTGGCGGTGGCGATCACGCCGCGCGACGGCGCGTTGTGGGTGGCCGTGCGCAACCCCGGCGCCCCGATCGCGCCCGAGCACCTGCCGCGCCTGTTCGACCGCTTCTACCGCGTGGACCCGGCGCGCCACGACAGTGGCGGGCACCACGGGCACGGGCTGGGGCTGGCCATCGTCAAGGCAGTGGCGCGCATGCACGGGGGCAGCGTGGCGGCCGACAGCCAGGGCGGGACCACGACGATCGCGTTCAGCGTGGCCTTGGGCGCCTGACTCAGCCGCGCCCTCGGGCGCCTGTGGTGGCCAGCGCAATGCCGGCCAGCACCGCCAGCAGGCCGGCCACGAGGTTCCAGGTCAGCGGCTCGTCCAACACCCAGGCGCCCACCAGGCCGGCCGTGACGGGGTTGACCGTGACCGACAGAGCCACCAGCGTCGGTGTGGTGTGTTGCAGCGCGAACGACCACAGGAAGAAGCCGATGGCACCGCCGAAGACGCCCAGGTAGACGATGGCCAGCCATTGCGGCCGGCCGAACTGCGCCACCGGGGCAAAGCTGCCATTGGCGCTGGCGCCCAGCAGCAGCACCAGTGCGCCTGCAGCCATCGCCAGCGTGGTGAAGGTCAGCGCGCCGGAGCGCCGGATCAGCGGGCGTGACCAGACGCTGTACAAGGCCATGCACAGGGCCGCGCCCAGCATCAGCAGGTCGCCGCGCCAGGCACCGGCTGGCGCCTGCGCCAGCCCGGCCAACAGGGCGAGCGCCACGCCACCCATGGCCAGCAGCACGCCGGCCGTCTTGCGCCGCGTGAGCGGCTCCACACCCAGCGCCGCAGCCACCGCCATGGTCAGCACCGGCAGGGCCGACAGCGCCAGCGCGCCGCGCGCCGCACTGGTGTGGCGCAGCGACGCATTGAAGAGCAGCGGAAACAGCGCGAAGAACAGCAGGCCCAAGGCCAGCGTGGCTGGCCAGTCGCGCCGCGCCGGCCAGGGCGCCGTGCCGCGCCAGGCCAGCGGAGCCAGCAGCAGCACGCCGACGCCGAAGCGGAAGCTGCCCAGCGCCAGCGGATCCAGCACGCCGGCCACATAGCGCGTGGCGCCGACGGCGGCCCCGCCCAGCGCGCTGGACAGCATGGCGGCCCCGACGCCCCACAACTCTCCCATGGGGATTCAGTCCGGGTCAGCCGATGCGCTGCTGCGTGCCCGCATCGAACACATGCACCAGCTCCGGTGCGATCGCCAGGCTGATCGCGTCGCCGGGCTTGACCAGCAACCGGTCGTGCACGAGGGCCTGCACAGGCTGGCCGTGCGATTCGCAGGCCAGCAGCGTGTCGGCGCCGCTGAATTCCACGACCTTGACCTCGCAGGCGATGCCGGGCGTGCCGGCGGCCTGCACCTTGAGATGCTCGGGCCGCAGGCCCAGCAGCACCTTGCGGCCTTCCAGGTTCTGCATGGGCGCGGGCAGGGGCACGGCCCCGCCCGGCGTGCCGGCGCTGCCGCCCTGCACCGTGGCCGGCAGCAGGTTCATCGACGGCGAGCCGATGAAGGTCGCCACGAAGGCATTGGCGGGCCGGTCGTACAGTTCCACCGGGGTGCCGATCTGCTCGACCAGTCCATCGCGCAGCACCACGATGCGGTCGGCCATCGTCATGGCCTCGACCTGGTCGTGCGTGACGTAGATCGAGGTGGTCTTCAGGCGCTGGTGCAGCGCGCGGATCTCGGTGCGCATCTGCACGCGCAGCTTGGCGTCCAGGTTGGACAGCGGCTCGTCGAACAGGAACACCTTGGGGTCGCGCACCATCGCGCGGCCCATGGCCACGCGCTGGCGCTGGCCGCCGGAGAGTTGCTTGGGCAAGCGGTCGAGCAGGGCGTCCAGCCCCAGCATGCGCGCGGCGCCGGCCACCTTGGACTGGATGGCGTCGGCTGCGGTGCCGGCGATCATGAGCCCGAAGCCCATGTTGTCCTGCACCGTCATGTGCGGATACAGCGCATAGGTCTGGAACACCATGGAGACCTCGCGCTGCTTGGGCGGCAGGTCGTTGACCACGGTGTCGGCGATGCGGATCTCGCCGGCCGTGGGCGCGTCCAGCCCCGCGATCATGCGCAACAGCGTGGACTTGCCGCAGCCGCTGGGGCCGACGAAGACCGCGAACTCGCCGTCGCCGATGGCGATGTCCACGCCCTTGATGACCTTCGTCTCCGCGAAGGATTTGGTGATGCCCGACAGGGTGACCGATGCCATGCTTTTTATCCGCCTTTCACGCCACCGGCCGTGAGGCCACCGACGATCTCTTTCTGAATCACCAGCGTGAGCACCAGCACCGGCAGCGTGACCAGAAGTGCCGCGGCGGCCAGCGGCCCCC
Source organism: Pseudorhodoferax sp. Leaf274 (assembly GCF_001422445.1). Classification (GTDB taxonomy): domain Bacteria; phylum Pseudomonadota; class Gammaproteobacteria; order Burkholderiales; family Burkholderiaceae_C; genus Pseudorhodoferax. The sequence continues at coordinate 518,705 of NZ_LMNA01000001.1, read as the reverse complement.
AGGCGATCTGCTCGAAGGTCAGCACGTTGTAGATGGCGACGGGCAGCGTGCGCGTCTCGCGCCCGGCCAGCACGGCGCCGAAGATGAAGTTGTTCCACGAGAAGATGAAGGCCAGGATGGCCGCCACCGTGATGCCCGGCCGCGCCAGCGGCAGCGCGATGTGCCGAAAGCGCTGCCAGGGCGAGCAGCCGTCCATGAGGCCGGCCTCGTCGAGTTCCATCGGCAGCGTCTCGAAGTAGCCCGCCACGATGTAGACCATGATGGGCACGGTGATCACCAGGTGCGTGATGACCACGGGCGCCAGCGTGCCCGTGAGCCCCAGCGCCTGGAACAGCGAGAACAGCGGGATCAGGAAGCTGATGGCCGGCGTCATGCGCGCGATCAGGATGGTCAGCAGCAGCTTCTTGGCCTTGAGCCGCGCGATGCCGTAGCCGGCCGGCACGCCGATCAACAGCGCCACCAGCGTGGCCAGGCCCGAGACCGTGATGCTGTTCAGGAAGTACTGGAAGAACGGCCCGCTGTCGAACACCTTGCGGAAGTTGTCCAGCGTGGGCGGGCTCGGGATGAACACCGGCGGATAGGCCAGGTTGTCGACCTCGTTCTTGAACGCCAGCGACAGCATCCACAGGAAAAAGCCGATGGCCGGGGAGACGAGCAGGAACACGCACAGCGCCAGCAGCGCCTTGTCGATGAGCTTACGCGTCATAGCGGGACCGTTCCTTCAGCCAGAACAGCAGCAGGCTCAGGCTCACCACGAGCACGAAGAACACCACGACCACGCTGGACGCCTTGCCGATCTGGTAGAACGAAAACGCCTGCAGGTACAGGTACAGGTTGATGGTTTCCGACGAGGTGCCGGGCCCGCCCTGCGTGATCACGTAGATGGTGTCGAAGGTCTTGAGCGCGTCGATGAGCCGCACCACGGCGGCCACCATGATGAAGGGCATCAGCAAGGGCAGGGTGACGTAGCGCAGCGTCTGCCAGCGCGTGGCGCCTTCCATGTGCGCGGCCTCGAACGGGTCGGTCGGCAGCGAGGCCAGGCCGCCCAGCACGATCAGCATCACCAGCGGCGTCCACTGCCAGATGTCCACCAGCACCAGGCAGGGGATGGCCAGCATGGGCGAGTAGACCCACTCGCTGGGCGGGATGCCGACCAGCGACAGCAGGTAGTTGAGCACGCCCTGCTGCGGGTGGAACATCATGACCCACACCAGCGCGATGGCCACGGGCGTGGCCATCATGGGCAGCACGAAGGCGCCGCGCCAGAAGCCGCGGCCCGCGAACTTCTGGTTGAACACCAGCGCCGCCGCCGTGCCCAGCACCAGCGGCGCGATGACGGCCAGCGCCGTGAACACCAGCGTGTGCAGGATGGACACCAGGAAGCGCGTGTTCGTGGCCAGCTCGGCATAGTTGGCCAGGCCGACGAACCTGGACGCCGAACCGATCTTCCAGTCGAACAGGCTCATCCACAGCGTGAACATCCACGGGAAGACGATCACGGCCACCACCACCAGCACGGCCGGCAGGATGAACCACAGGAAGGGCGAGACGCCGCGCTTGCGCATGGGCCGCCGATCAGCTCTCGGACTTGGCCAGCACGGGCGCGAACTCGGCCGTGGCCTTCTTGAGTTCGGCCGCCACGTCGCCGCCCGTCAGCATGTTGTTGAGCGCGATGCCGTAGACGTCGCGGAACTCGGTCACGGGCTCGATGATGGGCAGGCCCGGCTTGGCGATGCGCAGCGACTCGGCCACGGCCGTGAGCCAGGCGGCCGGCACCTTGAGGTTGGCGATGGCCTCCTTGTCGCCATAGGCCGACAGCCGCACCGGCGCGCCCGAGCCCGTGGCCAGCATGCGCGCCTGCATGGCCTTGTTGGTGGCCCAGACGATGTAGAGGAAGGCCGCTTCCTTCTTCTTGGAGAACGATGAGACGCCGATGCCGTCGCCGAAGGTGGCCGAGACCTGGGCCTTGGGGCCGGGCGGCATCACGCCGTAGCCGACCTTGCCGACCACCTTGGACTTGGTGGCGTCTTCCAGCGGCGGCGCGAAGCCCGAGCCGTCGATCCACATCGCGGCCTTGCCCTGCAGGAAGAGGCTCTGCGATTCGTTCCAGTTGTAGCCCGCGATGCCGGCCGGGCCGGTGGTCTTGAGCAGGTCGCGGTACAGCGTGGCCGAGGCGATGGCCTCGGGCGTCTCGGTCGCGAGCTTGCCGTTGGCATCGAAGAACTGGCCGCCCCAGCCGAGGAAGAAGCCCGTCCACAGCGGCACGTTGGCGTTCTTCAGGCCGCGGCCGACGAAGCCCGCCACGCCGTTGGCCGGGTCGTGCAGTTTCTTCGCAGCCTCCAGGATCTCGGCGTAGGTCTTGGGGTAGGCCACGCCCTTGGCCGCGAACAGCTCCTTGTTGTAGTAGAGGATCCAGGGGTCCAGGTTCAGCGGCAGGCTGTCGATGCGGCCGTCGCTCTGCGTGGCGTAGAACATGCCGCCGGCCGAATAGTCCTTCTGGTCGAAGTCCGGCGGTGCGGCGCTGGCGAACATGGGGCGCAGGTCCTCCATCCACTTGCCCTTGGCGAACTGGCGCTTTTGCACGTGGTACGAGAGGTGCACCACGTCGAAGCTGGTGCGGCCCGAGTTGAACTCGATCACCGTCTTCTGGCGCGACTGCTGCTCGGGCATCTGCTCGGCGCCGACCTTGATGCCGGTCAGGTCCTCGAACTCCTTCTGGTGGCGCTGCAGCAGCTCGCCGCGCGGGCTCTTGATCAGGTGCACCTCGATGCTCTGGCCGGCGTAGCGCTTCCAGTCGAAGTTGCCCTGGGCGAAGACGTTGGGCAGGGTGCCGATCGCAGTGGCGCCGGCGGCGGCCTGCAGCAGTTCACGGCGCTTGAAGGCGGGATGGGTCATGGCTTGTCTCCGTTGGTGTCTGGTGGGGGGCTACAGGGTGGCGACATCCTGGCCCAGCGCACGGTAGGCCGCGCGCACGGCCTGTGCCTCGGTGTTTTCCAGGGGCGAGAGCGGGGCGCGCACATGCAGCCAGCCGTCGTCGCCCAGCTGCTCGGCCAGCGCGGTCTTGTAGGCGCTGACGAAGGGCATGTTGGGCCGCACGCTGAGCAGGGCCAGCAGGCCCCGCATGAGGGCCTGGTCGGCCGCCGCCACCTCGCCGGGCCGCGAGACCACGCGGCGCATCAGGTGCGGCGCCAGGTTGGCCAGGCCGTTGACCGAGCCGGCGCCGCCTTGCAGCATCACCGGCGCCACGTCCAGCTCGGCGCCCACCAACGTGCCGAGCTGCGGGAAGGCCTTGACCAGCGCCAGCGAGTGGGCGCGGTCGCCCGTGCTGTCCTTGATGCCGACCACCACGCCCGGATGCGCGTCGGCCAGCGTGGCGATGGCGGCGTGGCTGAAGCCCACGTTGCTGAGCGAGGGGAACTGGTACAGCAGCACGCGCAGTGCGTCGCTGCCGATGCCGTGGACCATCTGGGTGACGGCGTCCACCACGCCGGCATCGCGCGGGTGGTTGAAGTAGAAGGCCGGCATGTACAGCTGGCGCGTGCAGCCCAGCGCCAGCGCGTGGCGGCCCAGCGTGATGGCGTCGCCCAGCGCGCAGGCCGTGGTGCACACGATGAGCTGGTCGGGCCGCACGCCGTCGGCCAGCAAGGCCTCCAGCAGGGCCTGGCGTTCGGCCACGGTCAGGGCAGGGCCCTCGCCCGTGGTGCCGAACGGCGTGATGCCGTCGCTGCCGGCCGCCAGCATGCGGCGCGCCTGCGCCAGCGTGCGCGCGGTGTCGACGGCGCCGCTGGCGGTGAAGGCCGTGGCCAGGGCCGGCCACAGGCCGGTGATCGCGTGTGTCATCAGGAATGTCTCCTCTCGAAGGGGGTCAGCGCGGCCGCGCCGGGGCCGGCCAGCGCGCGGGCGCGGGCGCTGCTCAGGTGCGCCTCCAGCAGCCGCCAGGCGGTGTCGGCATCGCGCTGCCGCAGCGCGGCGATGAACTGCAGGTGCTCCTGCATGGCCGGCACGAGTTCGGCCGGCGTGATGACGGCCTGCTCCAGCCGGATCAGGCGGATGCGCAGGCTGTTGACGCGGTAGATCTCCGACACGATCTCGTTGCCCAGCGCATCGACCATGCGGTCGTGCAGGCCCCAGTCGACGGACTGGGCGTCGTCCAGCAGCGCGGCATCGGCCTCGCCGGCACGGGCGCGGGCCAGCACCTCCTCGTGCGCGGCGGCGATGGCGGCCAGTTCCGCATCGTTCACCACCGCCACGAAGTGCCGCACGGCCTCGCGCTCGATCATGGCGCGCAGCTGGAAGGCATTGCGCACGAGCTTCAGGTCCACGTGCGCGATCTGCAGGCCGCGCTGCGGCACGGTCTTGACCAGGCCGGCGGCCTCCAGCCGCGGGATCATCTCGCGCACCGCACCGAGCGGCATGTCGAGCAAGGTCATGAGTTCGCGCTGCGAGACGAACTGGCCGGGCTTGATGCTGCCGGCCAGGATCTGCTGCGTGAAGCCCTGGTAGGCGCGCGCGCGCTGGCTGGTCGGCTCTTGCGGGACCACGGCCAGGCGGCGACGCGAAGCGGCGGTCATGCCGCCGGGCCGCCCCAAGGCATGAAGCGCCCCCACGGGGGGCAGCGAAGGACACGCAGTGCCGAGCGTGGGGGCCTGGTGTGCCTGTTCACTTCAACACGCCCTTCTTCAGCAGGATGTTGGCGTAGGTGCGCGTGTCGCCCGTGGCCACGATGGCGAAGGCCTTGGCCGCGCGCTCGTAGAAGGCGTAGCGGTCCAGGGCGCCGGGCGCGGGCGCGCCGTGGCGGGCCAGCACATCGGTGAACTGCGCGACGGCCGGGGGCACCTCGTCGGCCCGGCCCACCACCTGCATGGTGCAGGCCGGCTGCGGCACGAAGTCGTCCAGCGGCAGCAGCGAGAGCACGGCGTCCAGCGCCGCGTCGGCCGCAATGCCGGGCAGGCGGATCAGGCGCTGGGCGTGCGTGGCGGCAGGGAAGAAGGCGTCGGCCAGCACGATCTCGTCGCCGTGGCCCATCGAGGCCAGCGCGTGCAGCAGGTCGGGCGAGAGCAGGGGCGAGAGGTTCTTGAGCATGGGCGGCGCATGGTGCCCAGCGCGGCGTCCTTCTCCCATCGGCACATGCCCTGTTGACGAACTGACATGTTAGTCATAGGGTCGGCAACATTTTTCTGTGGAAGGAGACCTGCCGATGCCGCACGCACCTGCGACGCGCTTTCCCGGCTGCGCCGACGGCCAGCGCCTGGGCCTGGGCGGCGCGCCGCTGGGCAATCTGTTCCGCGCCGTGCCCGAGGACCATGCCCAGGCCGTGCTGGCCGCGGCGCTGGCCGATGGCTGCCGCAGCTTCGACACCGCGCCGCACTATGGCAATGGGCTGTCCGAGCAGCGCTTCGGCCAGGCGCTGCGCGCGCTGCCGCGCGAAGGCTTCGTGCTGTCCAGCAAGGTCGGCCGCGTGCTGTCGCCGGATGCGCGGGCCGCGCGCGCGCAGAACGGCTATGTGGACGTGCTGCCGTTCACGCAGCGCTGGGACTATTCGGCCGCCGGCACGCGCCGCAGCGTGGAGGACAGCCTGCAGCGCCTGGGCCTGGCCCGGCTGGACGTGGCCTACGTGCACGACTGCGATGCCGCCACCCACGGCGCCGCCTATCCGCAGGTGCGGGCCCAGGTGCTTGGCGAGACGCTGCCCACGCTGCGCACGCTGCAGCGCGAGGGCCTGGTCGGCGCGGTCGGCCTGGGCGTGAACGACGTGCAGGTCTGCCTGGACGTGCTGGCCGGCGCCGAACTCGACTGCCTGCTGCTGGCCGGCCGCTACAGCCTGATCGACCACGGTGCGCTGGCCGCGCTGCTGCCGCTGTGCGTGGCGCGCGGCGTGCGCATCGCGCTGGGCGGCGTGTTCAATTCCGGCATCCTGGCCACGGGCGTGCTGGGGGGCGGCGAGCCGCGCTTCAACTATGCGCGCGCGCCGCAGGCGTGGATCGAACGCACGGCCGCCGTCGAGCGCACCTGCGCTGCACACGGTGTGCCCTTGCGCGCGGCGGCGCTGCAGTTTCCGCTTGCGCACCCGGCCGTGGACATCGTCGTGGCCGGCGCGCAGGACGTGGCGCAGTGGCAGGACAGCCGCGCCATGCTGGCCCACGCCATCCCGGCGGCGTTCTGGCAGGCGCTGCGCGCCCAGGGCCTGCTGCCCGCGCAGGCGCCCACGCCATGAAGGCCGCACGCCCATCGCTGCGCGTGTCGCGGCCAAGCCGACGGGCGGGTCCGCCGCTTCGGCCGGCCGGGGAGCCAACGGCATGATCGACGCCCACTTCCACATCTGGCGGCTGGACCGCGGCGATTACGGCTGGCTCACGCCGGCGCTGGGGCCGATCCACCGCGACATGGGCCTGGCCGACTGGCAGGCCGTGAGCGCACCCTTCGGCGTGCAGGGCGGCGTGCTCGTGCAGGCGGCGCCGACCGGGGCCGAGACGGAATTCCTGCTGCGCGAGGCGGCCCGCGTGCCCGAGGTGCTGGGCGTGGTCGGCTGGGTCGACCTGCTGGCGCCGGACGCGCCCGCGCGCATCGAGGCGCTTGCACGCCAGCCCAAGCTCAAGGGCCTGCGGCCCATGCTGCAGGACATTGCCGACCCGGACTGGATCCTCGACGGTGCCCTGCGGCCCGCGCTGGCGGCCATGGCGCGCTGCGGCCTGGTGTTCGACGCGCTGGTGCTGCCCGTGCACCTGCCGCGCATCCTGCGCCTGGCCGAGCGCCACCCGGACTTGCGCATCGTCATCGACCACGGCGCCAAGCCCGCCATCCCGGGCGACGCCGCGGGCTGGGCCGCCTGGACCGCCGGACTGCAGGCGCTCGCGGACGAGACCCCGGCCTTCTGCAAGCTCTCCGGCCTGTGGACCGAGGCCACCGCCGGCGCGCCCGTGGAGACGCTGGAACGCCATGCGCGCTGGCTGCTGGCGTCCTTCGGCCCGCAACGCTGCCTGTGGGGCAGCGACTGGCCCGTGCTGGAACTGGCGGGCGGCTACGGCGCGTGGCTGGCGGCGGCGCGGCAGTGGGTGGCGCCAGCCGACCAGGCCGCCGTCTTTGGCGGGACGGCACGCCGGGCGTACGGGCTCTGATCCACCGGCTGACGGCGCCCGCCCCTTGTGGTGCAATGCCCTCTTTGCGCCCTGGAGTGCCCCGCCATGAACGCCCGTGTTCCCGCCAACGTGCTCGATGCCACCGCCGCGCTGACCCATGCCACGCGGGCCTGGGACGAGGACATCGTCCGCCAGCTGACCGACTACATCGCCATCCCGGCCAAGTCGCCTTCGTTCGACCCCGACTGGGCCCAGCATGGCTACCTGGACACCGTGCTGCGCAACGCCGCGGCCTGGGTCGAGGCCCAGAAGGTGCCCGGCCTGAAGCTGGAGATCGTGCGCCTGGAAGGCCGCACGCCCGTGCTGTTCTTCGAGGTCGCGGCCAGCGGCACCCAGACCGCGCAGACCGTGCTGATGTACGGCCACCTGGACAAGCAGCCCGAGTTCAACGGCTGGCGCTCGGGCCTCGGCCCCTGGACGCCCAAGTACGAGGACGGCAAGCTCTACGGCCGTGGCGGTGCCGACGACGGCTACGCGGTCTACGCCAGCATCGCGGCCGTGCAGGCGCTCAAGGCGCAGAACGCGCCGCACCCGCGCATCGTCGGCCTCATCGAGACCTGCGAGGAAAGCGGCTCGCACGACCTGCTGCCCTATGTGGATGCATTGCGCCCGCGCCTGGGCGACGTGGCGCTGGTGGTCTGCCTGGATTCGGGCGCCGGCAACTACGACCAGCTCTGGCTCACCACCAGCCTGCGCGGCATGGCCAGCGGCGTGCTCAAGGTGGAGATCCTGACCGAGGGCGTGCACTCGGGCGATGCATCGGGCCTGGTGCCGTCGAGCTTCCGGATCATGCGCCAGGTGCTGGACCGGCTCGAGGACAGCGCCACCGGCCGCCTGCTGCCCGCCAGCTTCCATTGCGAGGTGCCCGCCGAGCGGCTGGCCCAGGCCCAGGCCACGGCTGCCATCCTGGGCGAGGAGATCTACAAGCGCTTCCCCTGGGCACACTACGACTGCGGTGGCGCCGTGCAGACCGCGCTGCCCACCACCACCGACCCGGTGCAGGCGCTGCTCAACCGCACCTGGCTGCCCACGCTGTCGGTGACAGGCGCCGAGGGCTTCCCGGAGCTGCGCAACGCCGGCAACGTGCTGCGACCCTACACCGCCTTCAAGCTCTCGCTGCGCCTGCCGCCGCTGGTCGAGGCGGGCGCGGCGGTGCAGGAACTCAAGGCCCTGCTCGAGGACAACGCGCCCTACCAGGCCCGGGTGACCTTCCAGGGCGAAGGCGGCGCCACCGGCTGGAATGCGCCCGCCACGGCGCCCTGGTTCGAGAACGCGCTGAACGCGGCCTCGCAGGCGCATTTCGGCGCACCCTGCGGCTACATCGGCCAGGGCGGCACGATTCCGCTCATGAACATGCTGTCGGCAGGTTTTCCCTCGGCACAGATGATGGTCTGCGGCGTGCTGGGTCCCAAAAGCAACGCCCACGGCCCCAACGAGTTCCTGCACGTGCCCTACGCCAAGAAGCTCACGGCCGCCGTGGCGCAGGTGATCGCGGCCTTCCCGGCTGCGTAAGGCCTCTTCAGCGGCGCTGGCCGAAGGCTTCCAGCATTCCGAACAGGCCCTCGTTGCCGCCGCCCTCGCCGGGCTGCGGCAGCTGGCCCTGCGGCGTCATCCGGTTCACCAGGCCGGGCAGGATCTGCGACAGCTGGCTCGCCAGGTCGCCGCCGCCGATGCCCAGTTGCCCGCCGAGCTCCGACAGCCTGTCCTGGCCGAACACCTGGCCCAGCTGGTCGGCCGAGACGGGACGGTTCTGGCCCGTGCCGATCCACGAGCCCAGCACGTCGCCCAGGCCAGCCTGCTGGAACTGCTCGACCAAGCCGCCCAGCGGGCCGCCGCCCGCCTGGGCCGGGCGACCCTGGCCACCGGCCAGCAGGCCCATCAGCACCTGCAGCAGCTGCGGGTTGCTGGCCAGCGCACCCAGGATGCCGCCCAGGCCGCCCTCGGCGTTGGCGTGGGCGCCAGGCTGCTGGGGAGACTGGCCGCCATTCAGGACGGAACCGAGCACGGAATCGAGAAGGCCCATGGTTGCCTCGCGTGTGTAGAACAAAGGGGTGGCATTGTGCGGCGCGCGCCTGCGGGCATGTGCAACCATTTGACGGCCGGCGCCGCCGCGGGCCGTGCCGCCTTCAGCCGGCTTGCGTGCGGTGGCGCAGGGCCAGCCAGAGCAGGCCGGACGCCGTCAGTGCCACCGGCACCAGCGAGCCGTAGTTCAGCAGGGTCCAGCCGCGCGTGGTGACCAGCACGCCCGAGGCGAACGAGGTCAGCGCCAGCGTGGCGAACATGCAGAAGTTCAGCACGGCCTGGGCCTTGTCCTTTTCGTCGGGCGTATAGGCCTGCAGCGACAGCGTGGTCGCGCCCGTGAACAGGAAGTTCCAGCCCACGCCCAGCGCGAACAGGGCGACGAGGAAGTGGTGCAGCTCCACCCCCGACAGCGCCACGGCGATGCAGGCCAGGTTCAGCAACAGGCCCGCGCCCATGACGGGCAGCGTGCCGTAGCGCTTGATCAGGTGGCCCGTGAAGAAGCCCGGCGCGAACATGCCGATCACATGCCACTCCAGCACCAGCGCGGCGGCGGAGAACGGCAGCCCGCACTGCTGCATGGCCAGCGGCGTGGCCGCCATCAGCAGGTTCATGATGCCGAAGCCCAGTGAGCCCGCCAGTGCCGCGACGATGAACACGGGCTGGCGCACGATCGCGCCGAGCGGCCGGCCGCCGCCGCCCCGTTGCGCGGCCGGTGCGGGCGGAAAGCGGATGCCGGCCAGCAGCGCGGCCGAGAGCACGGCGGCCACGGCCAGCGCCACATAGGCGCCGGCGAACGGCACCGCGAACCAGTCGCGCGTGGCATTGGCCAGGTTGGGCCCCACGACGCCGCCCAACAGGCCGCCGGCCATGACCAGCGACACCGCCTTCTCGCGCTGCGGCGCGGCGGCCAGCTCTGCCGCGGCGAAGCGGTACAGGCTGGCATTGGCGTTGTAGTAGCCGGCGACCACGGTGGCGCCGCACAGCAGCCAGAAGTCCTTGGCCAGCACCGCCACCATGCACAGCAGTGCCGAGCCGCAGGCCACTGCCAGCCCCAGCAGGAACGAACGCTTGCGGCCCCAGCGCCGCTGCGTGCGCGCCACGAGGCCGGTGCTCAGCGCACCGCCGACCACATAGCCCATGACCGGCAGCGTCGCCATCCAGCCCAGCGGTGCGAGCGACCAGCCGACCAGGCCGTTGATGGCGATGAAGGTCACGTTGTTGACCAGGAACAGCGCCTGGCACAGCGCGAGCAGCCAGAGGTTGCGGTTCATGGCGTGCCGCGTCTCAGCCGTTCAGCAGCGCCAGCGCCGCCAGCGGTGCGGTCTCGGCGCGCAGCACGCGCGGACCGAGCGTGAGCGGCGCGAAACCGGCGGCGATGGCCAGGTCTTCTTCATCAGGCGCGAGGCCGCCTTCGGGGCCGTTCAGCAGCGTGACGGCGGCAGGCGGTGCCAGCTGCCGCAGCGTGCGCGCGCCCTCGCGCAGCGACAGCAGCAGGCGCATGCCGGCATCGGCGGCGGCCGGCCGGGCCAGCCAGGGCGCCAGTTCGGCCACCGGGTGCACGGCCGGCACGCGGTTGCGGCCGCATTGCTCGCAGGCGGCCACGGCCACGGCCTGCCAGTGGGCCGTCTTCTTGGCCGCGCGCTCGCCATGCAGGCGCAGCACGCTGCGCGCCGACACCAGGGGCTGGATGCTGGCCGCGCCGAGTTCGGCCGCCTTCTCGACCAGCCAGTCCATGCGGTCGTTGGCCGGCATCACCACGGCCAGGTGCACGGCCTGCGCGGCCTCGCGCTCGATGGCGCGGTGGGCGCCGACGCTGACCTGCACATCGCTGCGGCCCATCTGCGTCACGGTGGCCTCGAACTCGCCGCCGGCGCCGTTGAACAGCGTCAGCACGTCGCCGGGTTGCAGGCGCAGCACCTGCACATGGCGTGCAGCGCCGGCCGGCAATGCCAGCGCGGCGCCGGTGGCCAGCGGCGATGGGCAGTGGATGCGCGGCACGGCAGGCTAGATCCGGCCGTAGGCGAAGCCGGTGACAGCCTGGGTGCCTTCGATCTGGTCGACCAGGTGCAGCAGGGGCTTGAGCTCGCGGTAGCGGCCGGCCGTGGCGCGGATGTAGCCGATGAAGCGTGGCGTGTCGGCCAGGTATTGCGGCTTGCCGTCGCGCAGCGTGAGCCGCGCGAAGATGCCGGCCACCTTGAGGTGGCGTTGCAGGCCCATCCATTCGACGGCGCGGTAGAAGGCGCCGAAGTCGTCGCCCCAGCCCGTGGCGCTGTTCGCGCCCAGCAGGCCGGCCTTGCGGGCTTCCTGCCAGTAGCGGACCGTGACGTCCAGGACGAAGTCCTCGTCCCAGCTCAGGAAGGCATCGCGCAGCAGGCTGGCGATGTCGTAGGTGATGGGGCCGTACAGCGCATCCTGGAAGTCCAGCACGCCCAGGCGCGTGGCGTCGCCGGGCAGCAGCATCAGGTTGCGCGGCATGAAGTCGCGGTGCACGTAGACGCTGGGCGCGGCCAGGTTCTCGGCCACGATGGCGCCGAAGGCCTGCTCCAGCGTGGCGCGCTGGGCGTCGTCCAGCACCACGCCGCGGTGCTTTGCGAGGTACCAGTCGGGGAACAGCGCCAGTTCGCGCCGCAGCACGGCCTCGTCGTAGGCCGGCAGCACGCCGGGGCGCGAGGCCAGCTGCCAGGCGATCAGCGCATCGATGGCCTGGCGGTAGCGGCCCGCGTTGGCGGCGGCGCTGGCCCGGTCCATGCCCTGCATCATGGTCTGGGTGCCGAGGTCGGACAGCAGCAGGAAGCCGCCGCCCTGGTCCCATTCCAGCACCTCGGGCACCGTGAGGCCGGCCTCGCGCATGAGCGCGGCGATGCGCACGAAGGGCTCGCTGTTCTCCTTGTCGGGCGGCGCGTCCATGACGATGCGGCTGGCGCCATCCATGGTGGCGATGCGCAGGTAGCGGCGGAAGCTGGCGTCGGCCGAGGCCGGTTGCAGCGTGGCGGGCACGAGGTGGTGGCGTGGCGCGATGCCGGCCAGCCAGCGCTGGAACGCCGCCGCACGTTGCGGGTCGGACCACGCCACGGCTGGCGGCGTTTGCGGGCCGGGCACGCCGGTGGGGTCGGTCTTCAGGCTCATGGATAATCGATTCTACAAACCGGCTTGCCGGCAAGCCCCGGGGCTGGTGGCGGCTTCAGGCCCGCCCCTTCGTCCAACACTAGACTGCCCCGGATGCCCGGACCGTCCCTGATCTCTTCGATGCCTCCCGTCCACTTCGCCCTGCCACAGCGTTCTCCCGTCGGCGGTTTCGCCCTGTGCCATGCGGCGGGTGCGGTCGCGGCGCTGGCGCTGCTGCTGGCCACAGATGGCGCGCGTGCGCAGGCTGCCACGGATGCGGCGCCGCTGCGGCTCAAGCCCAGCGAGCAGCTGACGGAGCAGGTGCCGGCCGAACTGCGCAGGCAGCTGCCGACCTTCTTCTCCGGCCAGCGCAGTTCGGGCCGGCCCGACCTGGAGACCGTGATCGAAGGCGACGCCATGATGCGGCGCGGCGACACCATGATCCAGGCCGACCGGCTCGAATACGACCAGGCGACCGACCAGGCCAAGGCGCAGGGCCACGTGCGCATCAACCGCGCGGGCGATGTCTACGAAGGCCCGGCGCTGGAGCTCAAGGTCGATGCCTTCGAGGGCTTCTTCCAGAGCCCGCGCTACCAGCTGCTGCGCGCCGGTGCGCACGGCCAGGCCAGCCGCGCCGATTTCATCGACGACAAGCGCTCGGTGCTGCACGACGCCACCTACACCACCTGCCGGCGCCAGCCCGGCCCGAGCTGGTTGCCCGACTGGGTGCTGACGGCCACCACGATGAACCTGGACACCGAGCAGGACGTGGGCGAGGCCAAGGGCGGCGTGCTGCGCTTCATGGATGTGCCGGTGCTGGCGCTGCCGACCTTCACCTTCCCGCTCAGCGACGCGCGCAAGTCCGGTTTCCTGCCGCCCACGGTGGCGCTGGACAACCTCAACGGCGTCGAGCTGCTGGTGCCCTACTACTGGAACATCGCACCCAACCGCGACGCCACGTTCTACCCCTCGGTCATGAGCAAGCGCGGCGTGATGATGGGCGGCGAGTTCCGCTACATGGAGCCGACCTACCAGGGGCAGTTGCGGCTGGACTACATGCCCACCGACAAGCTGCGCGACCGCGAGCGCTGGTCCTACGAGGCCAAGCACACGGGCGTGATCCAGACCGGCGTGAAAGGCATCGGCAACCTGGCCTTCTCGCTGGATGCCAACCGCGTCAGCGACAACGACTACTGGCGCGACTTCCCCAGCACCACCACCTCGCTGACCGACCGCCTGCGCACCACCGACGCCAACCTGCGCTGGGCGCAGGGCGATTTCTCCGCCGGGCTGCGGGCGCTCAAGTACCAGACGCTGCAGGACGCCAGCGCGCCCATCACGCCGCCCTACGACCGGCTGCCCCAGGTCACGGGCCGCTATGCCCGCTACGACGTCGCCGGCTTCGACTTCTCGGTCGATGCCGACTACACCCAGTTCTCGGCCGACCGCACCTACACGCTGCAGCCCGACGCCAAGCGCAGCTTCCTGCTGGGCCAGATCAGCCACCCCTGGGTACGGCCGGGCTGGTTCTTCACGCCCAAGCTGCAGTTGCATGCCGCGCGCTACACCTTCGACGCGCCGCTGGCCAACGGCGCGACCAGCGCCAGCCGCAGCGTGCCCACCTTCAGCATCGACAGCGGCCTGGTGTTCGAGCGCGACGCCAACTTCTTCGGCCGCGCGTGGCGCCAGACCCTGGAGCCGCGCGCCTTCTACGTGAACACGCCGTACCGCGAGCAGAACAGCCTGCCGGTGTACGACACCACCGCCACCGACTTCAACTTCGGCACCATCTACAGCGAGAACGCCTTCACCGGCAACGACCGCATCTCCGACAGCAACGTGCTCACGCTGGGCCTGGACACGCGTTTCCTGCAGCCGGACACGGGCGCCCAGGTGGCGCGCTTCGGCGTCGCGCAGCGCCTGCGCTTCAAGGACCAGCGCGTGTTCCTGCCGGGCGGCTCGGTGGTCGACGACCGCGTGAGCGACTTCCTGGCCGGCGCCTCGGTGAACTGGGACCCGCTGTGGTCCACCGACGCCACCGTGCAATACAACCCCGATACGCGGCGTTCGGAACGCTTCACCGTGACCGGAAAGTACAGCCCGGGCAACTACCGCGTGGTCAGCACCGCCTACCGCATGCAACGCGCCAGCAGCGGACTGCCGGAGAGCGAGCAGGTCGATGTCGGCTGGCAATGGCCGCTCAACGACCTGTGGGGCGACCGCGGCCAGGACATGGGGCCAGGCCGTGGCCTGGGCTCGGGCCGCTGGTACAGCGTGGGCCGGCTGGCCTACAGCCTGCAGGACCGCCAGTTCGTGGACTCGATCATGGGGCTGGAGTACGACGGCGATTGCTGGATCGGCCGCATCGTGGTCGAGCGCATCCAGCGTTCCAATGCCGCTGCCAACAACAAGATCATGTTCCAGATCGAGTTCGTCGGCCTGGCGCGCCTGGGCTCCAGCCCGCTCAAGACGCTGCGCGACAACATTCCCCGCTACCAGTTCCTGCGCGAGCAGGTGACCACATCGAGCCGTTTCGGCTCCTACGAGTGATGCAACAGTCCAAGCGCCGCACGGCGCCCGCCTCCTTCCTGACGGCCTTGGCGTTGGCCGCGGCCTGCTGGACCGCCGTGCCCTCCGTGGCCCTGGCACAGGGCGCGGCGCGCCAGTCCGACTTCATCGTGGCGGTGGTCAATTCCGAGCCCATCACCAACCTGGAGGTGCAGCGCCGCACCGCCCGCGTGGTGCAGCAGCTGCGCCAGCAGGGCGGCCGCATGCCGACCCAGGCCGAGCTGTCGCGGCAGGCGCTGGAGAGCCTGGTCGTGGAACGCGCCCAGCTGCAGCAGGCGCGCGAAATGGGCCTGAAGGTGGACGAGGCCGCCATCAACCTGGCCGAGCAGAACGTCGCGCGGCAGAACCAGATCGACGTGGCCGAACTGCGCCGCCGCATCGTGCTGGACGGCATGACGACGACGCAATTCCGCAACGACCTGCGCGACCAGATCCTGATGTCGCGCCTGCGCGACCGCGAGCTCGATGCGCGCGTGCGCGTGAGCGATGCCGAGGTCGAGCAGTTCCTGCGCGAGCAGACGGACACCGCGCCCGCAGCGCCGACCGAGATCAACCTGGCCCAGGTGCTGGTGGCCGTGCCCGAGAACGCCACGCCGCAGCAGGTGGCCGAGCGCCAGGCGCGTGCACAGGACGTGGAGAAGCGTGCCCGTGCCGGCGAGGACTTCGCGGCCCTGGCGCGCAGCTTCTCCGACGGAACGGACGCGGCGGCCGGCGGCGAGATGGGGCTGCGCAGCCCCGACCGTTACCCCGAGCTCTTCCTGCAGGCCACGGCCCAGCTGCCCGTCGGCGGGATCACTGAGCCGGTGCGTTCCGGCGCGGGCTTCCACATCCTCAAGGTGGTCGACAAGCGCCAGGCCGGTGCGCTGCAGAGCATCACGCAGCAGCATGCCCGCCACATCCTGCTGCGCGTCGATGCCCAGCAGACCGAGGCCAACGCGCGCGAGCGCCTGGCCGGCATGCGCCGTCGCATCGTGGCTGGCCAGGCCGATTTCGCCGCGTTGGCCCAAGCCAGTTCGCAGGACGGCAGCGCGGCGCAGGGCGGCGACCTGGGCTGGTCCAACCCCGGCCAGTTCGTGCCCGAGTTCGAGGAAGTGCTCGATGCCCTGCGCCCGGGCGAGATCTCCGAACCCATCGTCTCGCGCTTCGGCGTGCACCTGATCCAGCTGCTGGAGCGGCGCCAGTACCAGCTGAACCCGCGCGAGCAGCGCGAGGTGGCCCGCAACCTGGTGCGCGAACGCAAGATGGACGAGGCCTACCGAAGCTGGCTGCAGGAGTTGCGCGGCCGCGCCTACGTCGAGTTGCGCCAGGCGCCCCAGTGAGCCGAGCGAGCCGGACGTGAAGCACATCGCGCGCAAGCGCTTCGGCCAGCATTTCCTGTCGGATGCGGGCGTCATCGACGCCATCGTGCGGGCGATTGCGCCGCAGCCGGGCGATCCCATGGTCGAGATCGGCCCGGGCCTGGCGGCGCTGACCCAGCCGCTGGTCGAGCGCGTCGGCCGGCTCACGGTCATCGAACTCGACCGCGACCTGGCCGAGCGGTTGCGCCGCCATCCCCAGCTCACGGTGGTCGAGTCGGATGTGCTCAAGGTGGACTTCACCGCCCTGGCCGCTGGCGCAGGCCAGAAGGTGCGCGTGGTGGGCAACCTGCCCTACAACATCTCCACGCCCATCCTCTTCCACCTGCTGGAGCACGTGGACGTGGTGCGCGACCAGCACTTCATGCTGCAAAAGGAGGTCATCGACCGCATGGTGGCCACGCCGGCGACCGCGGCCTATGGCCGGCTCAGCGTGATGCTGCAGTGGCGCTACACGATGGAAGACGTGCTGTTCGTGCCGCCCGAGAGCTTCGATCCGCCGCCCAAGGTCGACAGCGCGGTGGTGCGCATGGAGCCGTTGGCGGAGCCGCCGCAGCTCGACGTGAAGCTGCTCAGCGAGCTGGTGCAGGTGGCTTTCAGCCAGCGCCGCAAGCTGCTGCGCCACAGCCTGGGCCGGTGGCTGGAGGCGCGCCAGTTCGGCGGCAGCTTCGACCTGCAGCGCCGGGCCGAGGAAGTGCCCGTGGCCCAATACGTGGCCCTGGCACAGGCGCAGGCCCCGCAATGACAAACGCCCGTCGGCTGACGGGCGTCGATCCTGGAACCGGTGGCTGCCGCCTCAGGCTGCTGCCAACCAGTAACCCGCGTTGAAGGGGCTGCTCATGCGCAGCGCCAGGGGCGAGACGTCGACCAGCTTGTCGGTGGGCATCTTCTCGCCCGATTCCGTGGTGCTGGTTGCCGTGGTCGTGCTGGTGAGGGCGATGCCGGCAACGGCGTCGTCCTGCTGGGCCTCGTTCGCCCGTTCCGCTTGGCTGGTGTGTGCGGAACGGGCTACAGAAAAGAATAGAAACAGCGGAACGGGATCTTGCGGTCGCCCCAGTAGTCTGCAGCGTCGCGGAAGATGTCCAGCAGCTGCTCGCGCGCTTCCTTGTCGAACTTGGCGTTCGCGGGGATCTGCTCCAGCACGACGATGAAGCCGGGCTGCGGGCCCGACTTGTGCAGCGGGTCGGTCATGCAGTCGTACAGCGCATCGAAGTTCTTGCCGAAGTGCGTCGGGAACGTGAATTGCTGCGCGATCAGGTCGAGCACGTCCTGCTTGCTCTGAGCATTGGCCAGGTTGGCGTACAGGAAATGGTGGCCCATGGACTGGGCAGCCTCCTGCAGATCGGCTACGCGAAACGCCCGGATCGACTGGACGATGTTGGTTCGCACGGTACGCAGAGGCTGGTCCAGCTCCGCTTTAACGTTGGTCATCAAAATACCTCGGTCTCACAAAAACAAGAATCGCCCGACCTTCACGGCGCGATCTTGCGAAAACTCGCATAGTGGTCGCTGGTGTAGTAGCAACCATCCGGCACCGTCGGCCGCTGGCCGCCGCAGACGATGCGCCGCGCACCGCGGCTGCGTGCACCTTCTCCGGCCACCGTGTACTCGCGGTAGTAGCCCCGCTTGTGTTCCGGCAGCAGGCGCTCGCGGTTGAAGAACACGGTGCCGTCTTTCTCGTACGGGAACGGCCCGCCTTGCAGGATGCGTTGGTAGGTCGCCTGACCTTCCCTTGGCAGGGCGTCCAACGCCACCGTGGCGCCATCGGCCGAAGTCCGGGCCTGCACCGAAACAGTGCAAACCGTCAGCACCACCGCCATCAAACCGCGCCAAAGCGGACGGCTGAAGGGGTGGCAAATCGTGGACAACATGGGAAAGAAGAACTGGCGCACAGACCGCACGGCTTCGTGCGCGGGCTCCGGGTTAACCCCCGGATCGAAGCGCGCTAGTGTGCCCCAAGGGCTCCGCAAACGCAAGGCCCATGCCCAAAAAACAGGCATGGGCCGCAAGGGCTTCGCATCGCACCAAGTTAGTGCTTGCTTGGCCGGCGGAGGTCAGCGCTGCGCGTTGGCGTCGGCGACGGTCAGGGCCGTCATGTTGACGATGCGGCGCACGGTGGCGCTGGCGGTCAGGATGTGCACCGGCTTGGCGGCACCCAGCAGGACCGGGCCGATGGCGATGTTGCCGCCGGCCGCTGTCTTGAGCAGGTTGTAGGAAATGTTGGCCGCGTCGATGTTGGGCAGGACCAACAGGTTGGCGTCGCCCGCCAGCGTGGAGTGCGGCATGATGC
Source organism: Pseudorhodoferax sp. Leaf274 (assembly GCF_001422445.1). Lineage (GTDB taxonomy): Bacteria > Pseudomonadota > Gammaproteobacteria > Burkholderiales > Burkholderiaceae_C > Pseudorhodoferax. Next base: position 500,229 of record NZ_LMNA01000001.1, on the reverse strand, counting down.
CCGCGCGCTGCTTGCCATCCAGGGCCACGTCGCCGTGCATCTCGCCGTCCACTTCGAGCCAGGGCGCCTGCGTGCGCAGCAGGTCCAGCGTGCGGCGCATCTTGACCGCGCTGGGGTGGTTGCTGGTGCCGAAGTTGGAATGCGACAACAGCGCTGCCTTGGGCTTGATGCCGAAGCGCATCATCTCCTCGGCCGCCATGGTCGTGATCTCGGCGAGTTCCTCGGCGCTCGGGTCGTAGTTGACGTGCGTGTCGACCAGGAACACCTGGCGGCCCGGCAGCATCAGCCCGTTCATGCAGGCGTAGATCGGCACGTCCTGCGCTGTGCTGTCACAGCCGCCGGGGCGCTTGCCGATCACCTGGTCGATGTAGTGCAGGTGGTTGTGCGTGGTGCCCCAGGTGCCGCAGATCAGGCCGTCCACCTCGCCCTTGTGCAGCAGCATGGCGCCGATCAGCGTCAGGCGCCGGCGCATCTCGATCTTGGCGACCTGCTGCGTGATGCCCTGGCGCTCCGTCATGCGGTGGTAGGTCTGCCAAAAGTCGCGGTAGCGGTGGTCCTGCTCGACGTTGACGATGTCGTAGTCCAGCTCCTCGCGCAGGCGCAGGCCGAACTTGGCGATGCGCTGGGCGATGATGCTCGGCCGCCCGATCAGCGTGGGCCGGGCGATGCCTTCGTCCACCACGATCTGGGCAGCGCGCAGCACGCGCTCTTCCTCGCCTTCGGAGTAGGCCACGCGCTTCTTGCTGGCGTTCTTCGCGGCCGTGAAGATCGGCTTCATGATGTTGCCGGACGCGTAGACGAAGCTCTGCAGCCGGTCGCGGTAGGCGTCCATGTCCTGGATCGGGCGCAGCGCCACGCCGCAGGCGGCCGCGGCCTGGGCCACGGCCGGGGCGATCTTCATCATGAGCCGCGGGTCGAACGGCTTGGGGATCAGGTATTCGGGGCCGAAGCTCAGTTTCTCGCCCACGTAGGCGGCGGCCACCACTTCGCTCTGCTCGGCCTGCGCCAGGTCGGCGATGGCGTGCACCGCCGCGATCTCCATCTCGTCGGTGATCGTGGTGGCGCCGCAGTCCAGCGCGCCGCGGAAGATGTACGGGAAGCACAGGACGTTGTTGACCTGGTTCGGGTAGTCCGTGCGGCCGGTGGCCATGACCACGTCGTCGCGCACCGAGCGCGCGTCTTCCGGCGTGATTTCCGGGTTCGGGTTGGCCAGCGCGAAGATCACCGGCCGGGGCGCCATCTTGGCAACCATGGCGGGCTTGAGCACGCCGCCGGCCGACAGGCCCAGGAACACGTCGGCACCCTCGATCACCTCGCCCAGCTTGCGCAGTTCGGTGGGCTGTGCGTACTGCGCCTTGTCCTCGTCCATGAGCTCGGTGCGGCCGTGGTAGACCACGCCGGCCAGGTCGGTCACCCAGACGTTCTTGCGCTGCAGGCCCACCTTGAGCAGCAGGTTCAGGCAGGCCAGTGCTGCGGCGCCGGCGCCCGAGGTCACGAGCTTGACCTCGGCGATGTCCTTGCCCACCACCTTCAGGCCGTTGAGCATGGCGGCGGCCACCGTGATGGCCGTGCCGTGCTGGTCGTCGTGGAACACCGGGATCTTCATGCGCTTGCGCAGCTCGCGCTCGACGAAGAAGCAGTCCGGTGCCTTGATGTCTTCCAGGTTGATGGCGCCGAAGGTGGGCTCCAGCGCGGCGATCACGTCGACCAGCTTCTGCGGATCCTTCTCGTCGATCTCGATGTCGAACACATCGACGCCGGCGAACTTCTTGAACAGCACGCCCTTGCCTTCCATGACCGGCTTGGAGGCCAGCGGGCCGATGTCGCCCAGGCCCAGCACGGCCGTGCCGTTGGAGATGACGGCCACCAGGTTGCCGCGGGCGGTGTACTTGAAGGCGGCGTTCGGGTCCTTGACGATTTCCTCGCAAGGCGCGGCCACGCCGGGCGAGTAGGCCAGCGCCAGGTCGCGCTGGTTCACGAGCTGCTTGGTCGCCGTGACCGAGATCTTGCCGGGCGTCGGGAACTCGTGGTATTCGAGCGCTGCGCGGCGCAGCTCGGCGCGTTTGTCTTCGGTGCTCACCGGGGTCGAAGGGCTTGCCATGTTGGCGTCTCCTCAAGGCGAGCTTGCGGACCTCTTCGCCCGGCACACCCGCCTGACGTGTTCAAGGGGAGCGCGATTGTAGACCTCGCAAATGGCCCCCCGAATGGCATGCAAAGGTCACGCAGTTGTGACTTTTCGAGAGCGAATCGCGTGCGGCGCGTCGCGGGAAAACCCGCTGGTTGACACCGTTGCGAATGCCAACAATCCGATTGTCCGACAAACAAAAACCGCCTTGGCGGGGACGAGGAGACCTGGCTTGACTGGCAGCACCCGTGCGCCGCGCCGCGAGGCCGACGAAGCGTCCGACATCCAGGGCAGCGCGCCGGCCCGGCCGCGCGAGGACGCCTCCATGTTCAGCCGCCTGCAGCTGGCGCCTGCCTACAAGCAGGTATCGACCGAGATCGAGCGCTCCATCCTGTCGGGCCAGCTGCGCCCCGGCATGCCGCTGCCCACCGAGCAAAGCCTGGCCGAGCGCTTCGGCGTGCACCGCTCCACCGTGCGCGAGGCGATCCGCCAGGTCGAGCAGGAGGGCCTGGTGCAGCGCCGCGAAGGCCGCCGGCTGTTCGTCGCATTGCCCGGCCTGTACGACCTGGCGCCGCGCACCGCGCGCCTGTTGATGCTGCAGCAGACCACCTTTGCCGAACTCTGGCAGGTGGCCGTGACGCTGGAGCCGCTGGCCTCGCAGCTGGCGGCCGAGCACGCCGAGCCGGCCGACTTCGAAGAACTCGCGCGCAACACCGAACTGACGGCCGCGCTGCAGGCCGAAGGCACTGGCACGCTGGCGCAGGACCAGCGCCTGGTGGAGCTGGACGTGGAGTTCCACGCCCTGGTCGGCCGGGCCAGCCGCAACCGCCCGCTGATGCTGGCGCGCGAACCCATCAGCCTGCTCTACAACCCCACGCTGCTGCAGATCCACCAGCGCCTGCCGCAGTCGAAGGCGCGCAACCTGGCCGCGCACCGCGGCATCCTGGACGCGCTGCAGCGCCGCGACGGTGCCGCCGCCGCCGAGTGGACGCGCAAGCACATGGTCGATTTCAAGAAGGGCTTCGAGATGACCGGCCTGGACATGGCCGCGCCCATCGCCCCGCCGCCCTAGCCGTTCCCGACCGTTCCCGTTCCATCACCACAAGCAGGAGACAAGCAATGCAAAGACATGAGATGGTTTCGCGCACCGCCCGCCTGGCCGGCGCCTTCGTCCTGACGGCACTGGCCGCCTCGGTGCAGGCGCAGGAGACGTTCAAGATCGGCATCGTCAGCTTCCTCTCGGGCCAGGCGGCCGAGAGCTTCGGCATCCCGGCCGTCAACGGCGCCAAGGTGCTGGTCGAGGCCTTCAACAAGGGCGAGGCACCGGCGCCCTACAACAAGGCCGGCTTTGGCGGCATGAAGATCGAGGCCGTCTACGTCGACGAGAACGGCGGCGCCACCAAGCAGGTGCAGGAGCTGCGGAACCTGTACGACCGCGAGAAGGTCGACGCCGTGGTCGGCTACGTGAGTTCGGGCGACTGCCTGGCCGTGGCGCCCGTGGCCGAGGAGCTCAAGAAGTTCCTGATCCTGTACGACTGCGGCACGCCGCGCGTGTTCGAGGACGCCAAGTACAGCTACGTGTTCCGCACCGCCTCGCACGGCACCATGGACAACGTGGCGCTGGCGCGCTACCTCAAGGCGCGCAACATCAAGGCCGAGAGCTACAACCTCATCAACCAGGACTACGCCTGGGGCCACGACTCGCGCGCCGACTTCAAGGCCGCGATGGCGCAGCTCTACCCGCAGGCCAAGGTCGGCGAAGACCTGCTGCCCAAGTTCGGCGCCGGCCAGTACGGCACCGAGATCTCGGCCCTGACCTCCAAGCGTGCCGACATCACGCACTCCAGCCTGTGGGGCGGCGACCTGCAGGCCTTCGTGCTGCAGTCCGGCCCGCGCGGCCTGTTCAAGCGCTCGCAGGTCGTGCTGTCGGCGGCCGACCACGTGCTGACGCCGCTGGGCGACAAGATGCCTGACGGCACCATCCTCGGCGCCCGCGGCGCCTACGGCCTGCTGGCGCCCAAGAGCCCGCTGAACGACTGGTGGTGGAAGCTCTACGAGACCGGCTACAGCACCTACCCGGCCCAGGCCCCGTACCGCATGGCGCAGGCACTGCTGGGCCTGAAGCTCGCGGCCGAGAAGGCCATGGCCGCCAATGGCGGCAAGAAGCCCACGTCCGAGCAGCTGGCCGCCGCGCTCAAGGGCAGCGAGTGGGACGCGCCCGGCGGCCGCATCCGCATGACGCTGGGCGATGGCCAGCAGGCCACGCAGCCCACGGCCATCGGCAAGACGCGCTTCGATGCGGCCAAGAAGATGGTGGTGCTGGACGACATCCAGCGCTTCCCGGCCGAGTGCGTGAATCCGCCGGCTGGCATGAAGTCCGAGGACTGGATCAAGGGCGGCATGGCCGGTGCCAAGTGCGAGTGACGTGCGCATGACCAGCGGCGCCTAGCCGCTGCCATCCCCGGCCGGCCGGCATGCCGGCCCGGCCGGGGCCTGCTCCTCCTTCACCGATCCGGCCATGACCACCGCCATCACCATCCTCGTCGACGGCCTGAGCTATGCCTCCTGGCTGTTCATCGTCGCGCTCGGGCTCACGCTCGTGTTCGGCGTGCTGAAGATCCTCAACATCGCGCACGGCAGCTTCTACGCGCTGGGCGCCTATGCGGCCGCCAGCTTCGTGGGCTGGTTCGCCACGCTCAAGCTGGCGCCCGAATGGTCGCTGGTGGCCATGCTGCTGGCCGCCGTGGCGGTCGCCGCGCTGGTCGCGCCGCTGACCGAGCGCGGCCTGCTGCGCTTCTTCTACGGCCGCGACGAGGTGCTGCTGGTGCTCGTCACCTACGCGCTGTTCCTGATGCTGGAAGACATCACCAAGCTGATCTGGGGTGCCAACCCGTACTACGTGTCCGAGCCCTACGCGATGTTCGGGAACATCGAGATCGGCGAGCAGATCTACGTGGGCTACGACTTCATGCTCATGGGGCTGGCGGCCGTGGTCGGCGTGGCGGTCTGGTGGGGCCTGAACCGCACGCGCCAGGGCAAGATCGTGCTGGCCGTGATCCACAGCGAGGAGGTGGCCTCCAGCATGGGCGTCAACGTGTCGCGCGTGTACATGCTGGCCTTCGCGGTGGGCATCTTCCTGGCCTGCATCGGCGGGGCCTTCACGGCGCCGCTGATCTCGGTGCAGCCGGGCATCTCGGTGGGCGTGATCATCGTCTCGTTCGCCGTCGTCATCATCGGCGGCCTGGGCAGCATCGAGGGTGCGGCCATCGGCGCGCTGATCGTCGGCCTGGCCCGCTCCTGCGCCGTGCACCTGGCGCCGCAGGTCGAGCTGTTCGCCATCTACGTGGTCATGGCGCTGGTGCTGGTGTTCCGGCCCGAAGGCCTGTTCCAGCGCATCCAGGCAAGGAAGATCTGATGAAGACCGCTTCTCTTCCCATTCCTGCGGTGACACGCCCGGCCACCGGCCTGCGCGGGCGCACCGTGCTCTGGGTCGGCCTCGGCCTGCTGGTGGCGCTCATCGCCGTCGGCGCGTTCCTGCCGCGCTGGCTGGTGTTTCTGCTGACCATGGCTGCCTCGCACGGCCTGGTCTCGCTGGGCATCGTGCTGCTCATGCGCAGCGGCGTCGTGTCCTTCGGCCAGGGGCTGGTGTTCGCCATCGGCGGCTACGCCGGCGCGCTGTGCTTCAACCAGCTCGGCATCACCGACGCGCTGCTGCTCACGCTGGTCGGCGGGCTGGCGGCCGTGCTGGTCGCGCTGCCGTTCGCACCGCTGCTGGCGCGCTACCGCGGCATCTTCTTCGCCATGCTGACGCTGGCGCTGTCCATGGTCTGCTACGGCGTGCTGGTCAAGACCACCAGCCTGGGCGGCTCCGACGGCTTCAACATGGGCCGGGCCACGCTGCTGGGCCAGACGCTGTCGGACGAGCGCGTGGCCTACGTGCTGTACGGCGTCACCGTCTTCGTGGCGGGCGTGCTGGCGCTGCTGGCGCGCGTGTATTTCGATTCCACGCGCGGCCTGATCGCCCAGGCCGTGCGCGAGAACGAGTTGCGCGTGGAGTACCTGGGCGGCTCGGTGCGCCAGGCCGTGGCGCTGAACTTCGGCATGGCGGCGTTCGCAGGCGGCTGCGGCGGCGCGCTGACCGTCATGTCGCTGGGCCACATCGACCCCAACTTCAGCTACTGGACGACGTCGGGCGAGTTCGTGTTCGTCGCGATCCTGGCCGGCTCGCAGAGCGTGCTGGCGGTGTTCGTGGCCTCCACGCTGCTGGAGGTGGTGCGCTCGTTCTCCAGCCTGTATTTTCCAAACACCTGGCAGCTGTCGCTGGGCCTGTTCCTGCTGCTGATGATCCGCTTCCTGCCGGGCGGCATCGGCTCCCTGTGGATGAAGAAAAAATGAGCGACGACATCCTGCTGCGCGCCCGCGCCATCGAGAAGCGCTTCGGCGCCGTGGTCGCGGCCAGCAGCCTCAGCATCGACATCCTGGCCGGCCAGCGCGTGAGCCTGATCGGCAGCAACGGCGCCGGCAAGACCACCTTCGTGAACATGGTGACGGGCTACCTCAAGCCCGACACCGGCAGCATCGAGCTGGGCGGGCGCGACATCACGCGGCTTGCGCCGCGCGCCATCACGCACCTGGGCGTGGCGCGCTCGTTCCAGATCCCGCAGCTGTTCGCCGAACTCACGGTGCTCGAGAACATGCTGGTGGCCAACGCATGCCACGGCCAGCGGCTGTCGTTCTGGCAGCCGGCGCGCCGCGGCGACGCGGTGGACCGCGCCGACGCGCTGCTGCAGCGCTTCCAGCTGACCGAGCACCGCGACCGCCGCGTGGCCGAGCTGCCCGGCGGCGTGCGCAAGCTGCTCGACATCGCGATGGCGCTGACCGGCCAGCCGCGCCTCTTGCTGCTGGACGAACCCACGAGCGGCGTGGCCGCCGAGGAGAAGTTCCCCATGATGGACATCATCATGACCGCGCTGGGCCAGGAGGCCATGACCGTGCTGTTCGTCGAGCACGACATGGACATCGTCGACCGCTACGCCGACCGCGTGGTGGCGTTCTACGCCGGCCGCATCATTGCCGACGACGTGCCGGCCGTGGCCCTGGCCGCCGACGACGTGCGCCGCTACGTCACCGGCACCCTGCACTGACATGAGACCACCCCGTTTGAATGTCTCACTTCGTGTAGACATTCCATACCCCTCAAGGGGCGCCGCCAGCGGCCGGGCGGAGCCCGTTCCGCGGCGTCCGCTGGCATGGCCTGCTCCGCGGCCTTCAGAGCTGGGTCGCGGCTGGTGGTGCCAACGACGTGTCGCGCGAGCCATTGCACAGGAGAACACATGCTGATCGTCGAATCCGCCCACGTGGCCATCGGCTCGGTGCAGGTGCTGCGCGGCCTGCGCCTGGCCGTGCCCGCGCAATCCATGGTCGGCCTGATCGGCCGCAACGGCGCGGGCAAGACCACGCTGCTGCGCACCGTGATGGGCCACCTCACGCCCTCGCAGGGCCGCATCAGCTTCGAGGGCCAGGACCTGGCCAGCGTGCCGCGCCATGCGCGCGCCGCGCTGGGCATCGGCTACATGCCTGAAGACCGTGGCCTGGTGCCCGAACTCAGTGTGGAAGAGAACATCCTGATCCCGCTGTGGGCCACCGGCATGCGCAGCACGCGCGCGCGGCTCGACTTCATCTACGGCGTGCTGCCCGAACTGGCACCGATGCGCGACCGCCGTGCGCTGCTGCTCTCGGGCGGCCAGCAGAAGCTGGTGGCGCTGGCGCGCGCGTTGGGCGTGGGCACGCGGCTGCTGCTGCTGGACGAGCCCTTTGAGGGCGTGGCGCCGGCCCTGTCGATGCGGCTGGGCGAGGTCATCGCCGGGCTGCGCGGCGGCGCGCTGTCGGTGCTGATCGCGCAATCCGACCTCAACCATTCGCGCAAGCTGGTCGATGCCGAGGTGGTGATCGAGCGCGGCGCCAATGCCGTTCCCACGGAGGCCGCAGCATGACGCGCTGGCACACCACCGAACTGCCGGCCATGCGCGAAGAGGCCGTCTACGGCGACCGCGTGGTGCGCTGCTTCGCCGAGCGTCCGCCCAGCATGCACGCGCTGCTGGAGCGCGCCGTGGCCCAGTACCCCGGCCAGGACGCGGTGGTCCACAACGGCCAGCGCTGGAGCTACCGCGCGCTCGACGCCGAAGTCGCACGCATCGCAGGCGGCCTGGCCGCACTGGGCGTGCAGGCCGGCGAGCGTGTCGTGCTGTTCATGGGCAACCGGCCAGAGTTCATGGCCGTGCTGTTCGCGGTGCAGCGCCTGGGCGCCATCGCCGTGCCCATCGGCGAGCGCGAACAGCGGCCGGGGCTGGCCTACATGCTGCAGCAGTGCGGTGCTTGCGCCATCGTGTTCGACGAAGGGCTCGCCGAACGCATTCCCTCGCCCGACGAGGTGCCCGGCCTGCGGCTGCGGCTGCGCCTGGTCGTGGGCGAGGCGCCCGGCGCCCTGCCCCTGTCCAGCCTGCGCGGAGACGTGCGGGACGCTGCCCCCGTCCGCGAGCAGGACACCGCGCTGATCCTCTACACCTCGGGCACCACGGGCCGCCCCAAGGGCGCCATGCTCACGCACCTCAACGTCGCGCACTCGGTGCGCCACTACGAACTGTGCATGGGCCTGCGCGCGGGCGACCGCTCGGCGCTGGCGGTGCCGGCCAGCCATGTCACGGGCCTCATCGCCATCATCGCGGCCATGGTGCACATCGGCGGCGCGGTGGTGATGCTGTCCGAGTTCAAGGCGCCGGCCTTCCTGCAGCTGCTGGAGACCGAGCGCGTCACGCACACGCTCATGGTGCCGGCCATGTACCAGCTGTGCCTGCTGCAGCCGGCCTTCGATGCCGCGCGGCTGGCCAGCTGGCGCATCGGCGGCTATGGCGGCGCGCCCATGCCCGTGTCGGCCATCGACGCCATGGCCGAGCGCCTGCCCGGCCTCACGCTCATCAACGCCTATGGCGCGACCGAGACCACCTCGCCCACCACCATGATGCCGCCCGGCCTCACGCGCGCGCATGCCGACAGCGTGGGCATCGCGCTGCCCTGCGCCCAGGTGCGCGTGGTGGACGACGCGGGCCGCGACCTGCCGCCCGGCGAGAGCGGCGAACTGTGGATCGGCGGCCCCATGGTCGTGCCCGGCTACTGGGACAACCCCGAGGCCACGGCCGCCAACTTCACCGAGGGCTACTGGCATTCGGGCGACCTGGGCAGCATCGATGCGCAAGGCTTCGTGCGTCTGTTCGACCGCAAGAAGGACATGCTCAACCGCGGCGGCTTCAAGATCTATTCGGTCGAGGTCGAGCACTGCCTGGTGGCGCTGCCCGGCGTGGTCGAGGCCGCCATCGTCGGGCGGCCCTGCCCGGTGCTGGGCGAGCGCGTGCACGCCTTCCTGTACGCGCCCGGCCTGGCCCGCGACGACGAGGCCGTGCGCGCCCACTGCCGCGCGCGCCTGACCGACTACAAGGTGCCCGAGACCATCACCTGGTCCGACACGCCCTTGCCGCGCAATGCCGGCGGCAAGCTGCTCAAGCGGATGCTGCGCGAGCAACTTGCCTGAGTGCCACGCGCTGCCAGGCCTTCTCGGAGGTTCCTCAAATCGACGAGCGCGGCCATCCGCCCCGCGATCGCGACATACCGATCACAGATCGTCAGTCGGTGATGCCGTCGCGCAGCAGCGTCGTCAACGCATGCAGCGGCGGCAGATCGCGCTGGAGCGTGCCCCAGACGATCTCCAGATCCACCTTGAAGTAGCCATGCGACAGGGAATTGCGCATGTCATTGGCAACAGCCAGCGGCAGTTCAGGGTGGGCCGCCGCGAATTCCGGGTGTGCCCGCAAGATGTTGCGGCTGGCTTCGCCGATGACTTCGAGGTTGCGGATCACACCGTCCTGGACCAGTTCGTCGCACAGAAACGCAGGAGCATCCATGGAGCCGGTGTACCGCTGGATGCGCTCGATGGCTTCGATGATGTGCCCGAGGTAATCGACCAAGCGTTGCGGGTCACGCTTCATACCGGGCGTGCCTCTGCGAGCACCGCCGCGCGGAACTTCTCCGGCAAGGCCCGGGGTGTGAGCACATCGACCGGCACACCGAGAAGTGCGCGCAGCTCCAGCCGGATGGCACCGATGTCGAACAGCGTCGTTTCTGGCGTCGGGTCCACGAGCAGATCCAGGTCGCTGTCTTCCGTGTCGGATCCATGGAGTACCGAACCGAACACCCGTGCATTGCGGGCGCGATGCGACTCCACCACGCGGCGAATTGCCAAGTGGTGGGTGTGCAGCGCATCGGACGGTTTCATGGTCTGGCTTGCCTTCGTGCAACGGAGACGACAACAGCGGCAGATGTTGCCACACCGCACGGAGCGAGGAAAACCCTGAGGCGGCGCACGTTCGGTCGCACGACCATGGCAACCCCGTCCCGATGCCATCCACCATGCCTTCCATCACCGTACACCCCTCCCGCCGCCAACTCCTCGCGCTCGGCGCCGCCCTGCCCTGGGCCGCGCACGCGCAGCCCGTCTGGCCCAGCAAGCCACTGCGCCTGGTCGTGCCGTTCGCACCCGGCGGCAGCTCGGAGATCGTGGCCCGCTCCGTGGCGGGCGAGATGGCCAAGACCATCGGCCAGAACGTGTTCGTCGACAACAAGCCCGGCGCGGCCGGCAACATCGCGATGCAGGAGGTGGCCGCCGCGGACGACGGCCACACGCTGATCCTGGGCCACATCGGCACGCTGGCCGTGAACCCCTACATCTTCAGCAAGCTGCCCTACGACGCCGAACGCGACTTCGTGCCCGTCACGCTGCTGTCCAAGGTGCCCAGCCTCTACGTGGTGCACCCCGACCTGCCGGTCAAGGACCTGAAGGAGTTCGTGGCCTACGCCAAGAGCAAGCCTGGCCAGCTCAACTACGGCTCGGCCGGCAACGGCAGCGCCGGCCACCTGGCCTTCGAGTACCTCAAGATGGCCAGCGGCATGTTCGTGGTGCACGTGCCCTACCGCGGCACCGGCCCGATGCTGACCGACCTGATGTCGGGCCGGCTGCAGGCCGCCTCGGTCGGCGCGCCGGCGCTGCTGCCCTTCATCAAGGCCGGCCGGCTGCGCTGCATCGCCACCGGCACCACCGAGCGGCTGCCGCAGCTGCCCGACGTGCCCACCGTGGCCGCCCAGGGCTACCCGGGCTTCGAGATGACGCAGTGGTACGGCCTGCTGGCCCCCGCCAAGTGGCCGCGTGCCCACATCGCCAAGCTGGAGGCCGAGGCCATCCGCGCGGCCAAGGGCAGCGTCGTCAAGGACAAGCTCTCGGCCGACACCGCGCTGGCCGTGGGCAGCAGCGCGGCCGAATTCGGTGCTTTCATCAAGACCGAGCAGGCGCGCTGGAAGCCCGTGATCGCGCGCGCACAGATCGAGCCGGAGGGCGCGTAGCCGGGACGCTGTGCGAACATGCGCCCCCCATGGACACGCCCCTTCTGGAGATCACCGGCGCCAGCGCCACCATCACCTTGCGCCGCCCCGAACAGGCCAACCGGCTGGAGCCTGTGGACCTCGATGTGCTGGCCGCGCACATCGCCGCCGTCAACGCGCGCCCCGAGGTGCTGGTGCTGCGCCTGGCCTCCACCGGCCGCTACTTCTGCAGCGGCTTCGACATCGGCCAGATGGACCCGGAGAAGCCCCAGGCCTTCGAAGAACTGGCCAATGCGCTCGAAGACGCGCGCCCCGTCACGCTGGCCGTGCTGCAGGGTGGCGTCTACGGCGGTGCCACCGACCTCGCGCTGGCCTGCGATTTCCGGCTCGGCGCGCAGGGCATCGACATGTTCATGCCGGCCGCACGGCTGGGCCTGCACTTCTACCCGCGCGGGCTGGAGCGTTACGTCAGCCGCCTCGGCCTGGACCAGGCCAAGCGCCTGTTCCTGACGGCCGAGCGCATCGGGGCCGACGAGATGCGCGCCATCGGCTTCCTCACGCAGCTGGTCGCGCCCGAAGCCCTGGCCGCCGAGGCCGATGCGCTGGCCAAGCGCCTGGCCGCCATGGCGCCGCTGGCCCTGCTCGGCATGAAGAAGCACCTGAACCGCATCGCGCGCGGCGCGCTCGACATGGACGCGCTGCAGCACGACATCGCGCGCGCCGCGCACTCGGCCGACCTGCAGGAAGGCCGCGCCGCCTGGGCCGCCAAGCGCGCGCCGCAGTTCACCGGCGCCTGAGAGCTTGTGAAGCAATGGCTTGAACTCACGCAAGACCCCGATGTGCACCGTTTCGACATCCAACCGCCGTTCGCGGGGTCTTGCCCTGCGGGCCGGGGCACCCACTGGCGCCGGGCGGCGTTGCGCCGCTTGTCCGTATCTCGATACGGACTGCGCGACGCGCCTTGCCCGACACCTGCGGGCACCCCGTCGTGAGCCCCATCCATTCCTTCACAAGCTCTGACGCAATGGCCGCACAGCCGGGCTTCACCCAGCACACGATCTCCATCGTGCACGTGCACCGCGTGCTGCTCGGCGCGCGGCGCCGTGCCGTCGATGTGGACCGGCTGCTCGCGCGCGCCGGCATCTCGCCCGCATTGCTGGGCTCGCCGCTGTCGCGCGTGACACGCGACCAGTACGCGCGCCTGCTGGCCGGCCTGCGCCACACGCTGCGCGACGAACTCTGGGGCCTGTGCCCCACGCCGCTGCCGCTGGGCAGCTTCACGCAGGGTTGTCGCTTGATGCTGGGTGGCCGCACGCTGGGGGCCGCGCTGGCGCTGGGGTTGCGCCACTACCGGCTGCTGCTGCGCGACCTGGTGCCGCGGCTCACCGTGCAGGACGGCGTGGCGCACCTTTCCGTGGCGCCGCGCGTGCCGGTCGACCTGGCGCTGGCCTATGCGCAGCGCACCTTCATCTTCTTCACCTACGGCCTGGGCTCCTGGCTGGTGGCGCGGCGCCTGCCGCTGCTGGGGCTGGAGTACCCGGCCGTGGTGGCCGCCGAGTTCCCCGACGCGGGCACCGTGCTGCGCGCGCCCGTGCGCGGCACGCCTGGCGGCGCCGGCTGGTATGTGGACGCGCGCTGGCTGGAACTGCCCGTGGTGCAGACCGAGGAAGCCCTCGCGGAATTCCTGCAGCACGCGCCGGCCAACCTGCTGGTGCGCTACCGCGAATCGTCCAGCACCACCGAGCGCATCCGCCGCATCCTGCGCGGCCACCTGGCCGGCGAGCTGCCTTCGCTGGAAGACATCGGCCGCGAACTGGCCATGACGCCGCAGACCCTGCGGCGCCGGCTGCGCGAGGAAGGCCAGGGCTACCGCGGCATCAAGGAAGAACTGCGGCGCGACACCGCCATCGAATACCTCGCGCGGCCCGAACTCACGCTGCCCGAGATCGCCGAGCGCCTGGGCTTCTCGGAGTCCAGCACCTTCCAGCGCGCCTTCAAGCAGTGGACGGGCGTGGCGCCCGGCGAGTACCGGCTCGCGCACATCACCCGCGCCTGACGACCAGCGCGGCAGTTGGAGCGCCCGCACGTCGCCTCATCTTGGCTGAGGATGTGACGACGACAAAGCACCACTACAAACGACCATGTCTTGCAAGGAGCAGCCATGGATCTTTCGTCGATCACCAACTCGGAATTGAGAAGCGGGCTCATCGTCAGTGCAGGTGCAATTGGGTTGTTCTGGTACTACATTTGTTTGTGCGACATGGGGTTTCATCCAACACCTCAAGGTCAAACGGCAACCGGTTTTCGGCAGTTTCAGTCGCTGTCGATCACGACCATCAGCGTGTCGTTGGCCACCTATGTTGGGTATGCGATCGGACTACCTTCGATCCAGACCGTCACGGACAACGTGAACAAGATTGCCGGCGCGGCCGTGGCGGCTGCACCTGCCGCCAATGCAGCTTCGGCCGCCCAGGCCGCTGCCTCTGCGGTATCTGCAAGCATTCCAACAGTCAGCAACCTCCAGGTTGGCAGCGCCGCGATGTACGTCATCTCGTTACTCGTCGCAGTCGCCTTCTATTGGAAGTCGAAGGACGCAACCGAACCAGCAGTGACGGGCCTGGCGAAGTCCTTGCTGGGGTTTGTGGCCGGGGTCTTCTCCATCGCTCTCAATGCCCCTCTGTAAGCCGTTGCGCCGAATGTAGCGTTGGCGTGCTCGCTTTGGTCGATCGTGCCATCGCCGCTGGCCGAAGCTGCCATTGAGCGCACCCGCCCCTGCGCCGCATGCTCCGGCCCCCATGCTGGATTTCTACTTCGACTTCTTCTCGCCCTACGGCTACTTCGGCTCCACGCGCATCGAGGCGCTGGCCGCGCGCCACGGCCGCCAGGTGCGCTGGCACGCCTTCCACATGCGCAGCGTCATGAAGGACGTGCTGGGCATGACGCAGGCGCTCACGGCGCTGCCGCTCAAGGGGGACTACATCCGCAAGGACATCCGCCGCGTCGCGCGCTGGCTGGACGTGCCCTATGCGCCGGGCGACACCGCCGCCTTCGCGAATGTGGCCGCCGACCGCGCGTTCTGGCTCATCCACGATGTCGACGCCGAGGCCGCCAAGCGCTTTGCGGTGGAGGTGTTCCGCCGCCACCATGCGCTGGGCGATTCGCCGCGCGACGCGCAGGCGTTGATGGACATCGCCGTGGCCACGCAGGCCGACGTGGTCGACCTGCCCACGCTGTTGCAGGGCCAGGCCTGCAAGGACCGGCTGCGCGCCGCCACCGAGGCGGCCATGGCGGCCGGCGTGTGGGGCGCGCCGACGTTCGTGGCCGACGGCGAAGTGTTCTGGGGCGTGGACCGCATGCCCATGCTCGACAACTGGCTCGAACGAGGAGGATGGTGATGGAGGCGAATGGCAAGGCCGATCCGAAGGCGCCGCTGCGCGGCATCCGCGTGGTGGATCTGTCCACCATGCTGGCCGGCCCGCTGGCCGTCAGCATGCTGGCCGACCAGGGGGCCGACGTGGTCAAGGTCGAGGCACCCGAGGGCGACACGAGCCGGCGCATCGGTCCGGCCAAGGGCGATCTGTCGGCCATGTTCATCGCGGCCAACCGCGGCAAGCGCTGCATCACGCTCGACCTGAAGGCCGAGGCCGGCCGCGAGGTGTTGCGCACGCTGCTGCGCGGCGCGGACGTGCTGGTGGACAACATGCGGCCGCAGGCGCTGGCCCGGCTGGGCTTCGGCCGCGCGGCGCTCGAGGAACTGAACCCGGGGCTGGTGCACGCTTCCATCACGGGCTTCGGCCCCGACGGCCCCTATGCCGAAGGCCGGGCCTACGACGCCGTGATCCAGGCCCTGTCGGGCATGTGTTCGGTGCACGCCCAGCCGGCCGGCGGCGATCCGCTGCTCGTCACCACCACACTGTGCGACAAGCTCACCGCGCTGACCGCGGCGCAGGCCATCTCGGCGGCGCTGCTGGCGCGCGAGCGCGGTGCCGGCGGCCAGCATGTCCAGGTCTCCATGCTCGACGCGGCCGTGGCCTTCCAGTGGCCCGACGCCATGTACAACCACGTGTTCCTCGACGAGGCGCCGCCGCCCGCGCCCGAGTTCGGCATCAGCCACCGGCCGTGGAAGACCCGCGACGGCGCGCTGACCACCAACACGCCGCAGCGCAGCGAGCTGGTCGGCCTGTGCACGGCGCTGGGCCGGCCCGAGCTGGCCGACGACCCGCGTTTTTCCAGCGTGCCGGCGCTGCAGCGCCACGGCCAGGCGCTGCGCGAGGAACTCGGCCCCGTGCTGGCCGACCTGGACACGGACGAGGCCGTGCGCCGGCTCATGGCGCACGGCGTGCCGGTGGGCCGCGTGAACGGCCGCGCAGAGGTGCTGCGCGACCCGCAGGTGGTGCACAACGCCAGCCTGTGCATCGTTGCCAATGGCGATGCGGGCCGCGTGCGCCTGCCGGCTGGCGCGGCCCGCTTCGGCGGTGGCGCGCCGCAGCCGCCCGGCCCCGGCGCGCACCGCGGCCAGCACACGCGCGAGCTGCTGGCCGAACTGGGCTACGGCGCCGCGGCCATCGACGCGCTGGCGGCTGCCGGCGCCGTGCGTTGATCGTTCGGGCCAATCCAAAGCATCCAATCGGCCATCGCCAGTGCGCGCGGCGCTGCCTAGACTGCGCCGCCATGACGAACGACACCGCCATCCCCGCCCCCTCCCGCGCGCCGCTGGCCGGCGTGCGCGTGCTCGACCTCACGCGGCTGCTGCCGGGCCCGGTCTGCACGCTGCACCTGGCCGACCTCGGCGCCGATGTCGTCAAGATCGAGGACACGGGCGCGGGCGACTACGCCGCGCCGCCCCTGCGCGCGCTGGTCCACCGCAACAAGCGCGCGCTGCGGCTGGACCTCAAGCAGCCCGCGGGCGTGGAGGCGCTCAAGGCGCTCGCGCGCACGGCCGACGTGCTGGTGGAGGGCTTTCGCCCCGGCGTGATGGACAGGCTGGGCGCGGGCTATGCCGCGCTGGCCGGGATCAACCCCAGGCTGGTGTTCTGCAGCATCACGGGCTATGGCCAGAACGGCCCCATGCGCGACGCGCCGGGACACGACCTCAACTACTGCGCGCTGGCCGGCGTCACCGAGCAGATCGGCCAGGGCGGGCAGCCCGCGCTGTCCAACCTGCCGATCGCCGACCTCATGGGCGGCGCCCTGACCTCGGCAATGGGCCTGTTGGCCGCGCTGTTCGACGCCGGCCGCACGGGCCGCGGCCGGCACGTGGACATCGCCATGGCCGATGCCGCGCTGGCCCACAACCTCGTGGCCATGGTCACGCTGAACGGCCACGGCGCGACCCGGCCGGCCGGGGCCGACAAGCTCTCGGGCGCGCTGCCCTGCTACGGGCTGTACCGAACGCAAGACGGCCGCCACCTGGCCGTGGGCGCGCTGGAGCGCAAGTTCTGGGATGGCTTTTGCGAGACCATCGCCCGGCCCGACCTCAAGGCCCGCCACCTGCCAGCCAGCCCCGCCGAGGCCGACGCCGTGCGCGCCGACGTGGCCGAACTCATCGCGTCCAAGCCGCTGGCGCACTGGCAGGAGGTCTTCGCCGACAACGACTGCTGCGTGACGCCCGTGCTGCGCCTGGACGAATCGCTCGACACGCCGCAATTCCGCGCGCGCCGCATGGTGCTGGACGCGCCCGGCGGCGCCCAGCTGGCCAGCCCCGTGCAGATGAGCGGCCACGCTTTCGAGGTGCGGCGGCCCGCCCCCCGGCCCGGCGAGCACAGCGACGAGCTGCTGGCCGAGGCCGGCTACACGGCCGAACAGCTGGCGGCGCTGCGCGCCAGCGGCGTTGTCGCCTGAGCGCCAGGAGCGCCGCAGGCGCCGCAGGGCCCTGGGGTAAAAAGGCGGCCCTCCCGGACTGCCGATCGCCCCGCCCCTTTGACCGCCACCGCGCCGCGTGCCAGACACACCATCGCCATCGGCCAGGTCGAGCGCATCCTGCTCGGCGCACGCCGCCGCGGCATCGATGTGGACGCGCTGCTGGAGAGCGCCGGCATTGCCCCGGCGCTGCTGGCCTCGCCGCTCTCGCGGGTCACGCAGGCGCAGTACGCGCGCCTCACGCACCGGCTGCGCCACCGCCTGCGCGACGAGCTCTGGGGCCTGTGCAGCCGCCCGGTGCCACCGGGTGCGTTCGGCCAGACCTGCCGGCTGCTGGTGGGCTGCCGCACGCTGGGCGAGGCGCTGGACATCGGCCTGCGCCAGTACCGCCTGCTGATCGACGACTTCACGCCGCGGCTGCAGCGCCAGGGCGCGCTGGCCAGCGTCAGCGTGGCGCCGCGCGACCCGTTCGACCCGCTGCTGGCCTATGCGCAGCGCGTCTTCTGTTTCCTTGCCTACGGCCTGGCCTCGTGGCTGGCCGGCCGGCGCATCCCGCTGCTCAGCGTGAACTATCCGGCCTCCACGCCCGGCCCCGTCAGCGAGGCGGCGCTGGTGTTCCAGGCGCCGATCCAGTATGGCGGCGAGCGCATGGCCTGGACCTTCGGCGCGGGCTGCCTGGAGATGCCCGTGGTGCAGGACGCGCAGAGCCTGACCGCGTTCATGCGCCAGGCGCCGGCCAGCCTGCTGGTGAAGTACCGCGACCACGCCAGCGTGACAGAGCGCATCCGCCGGCTGCTGCGCCACCAGCTAGCGGCCGAGCTGCCTTCGCTGGTGCAGGTGGCCCGCCAGCTGGACCTGACGCCGCAGACGCTGCGCCGCCGGCTGCGCGAGGAGGGCCAGGCCGGTTTTCGCGCGATCAAGGACGACCTGCGCCGCGACGTGGCCGTGGAATACCTCGCGCGCAGCGAGATGGCGCTGCCCGAGATCGCCGGACTGCTCGGCTTCTCCGAAGCCAGCACCTTCCACCGCGCGTTCAAGCACTGGACCGGCGTGGCGCCGGGGGCCTACCGGCAGGCGCAGCAGCGCGCGGCCTGAACTCACTCCAGCCGGATGTTCGCGTCCTTGATGATCCTGGCGTAGATGCCGGCGTCGTCGCGCACCACCTTGGCGAACTCGGCGGTCGGCATGCCGCCCGGCACCATGCCCAGCGCCTCGATGCGCTGCACCACGTCGGGCAGGCGCAGGATGCGGTTGCTTTCCGCGGCGAACTTGGCGGCGATCGGGGCCGGCACCTTGGCCGGCATGAACAGGCCGAACCACCCGACCGGCTCGAAGGAGTGGTAGCCCAGCTCGGCGAACGTCGGCACATCGGGCAGCGTGGGGTTGCGCTTGCTGCCGGTCACGGCCAGCACGTGCATGGCATCCAGGTGCGGGCGCGCCGTGGCCATGTCGATGAAGGCGGCGGTCAGCTGGTTGCCGCGCAGGTCCTGCAGCAGCGGCGCCGCGCCCTTGTAGGGCACGTGCACGAGGTCCAGCCCGGCCTGCATGTTCAGCAGCGAGCCCTGGATGTGCGAGGAGGTGCCCACGCCGTAGCTGCCGTAGTTGAACTTGCGCGGATTGGCCTTGACCTGCGCCACGAAGTCCTTGAGTTCCTTGAACGGCGCCGCCTTGGGCACGGCCAGCAGCGACTGGGTGTTGGCCACCTGCGCCAGCGGCTGCAGGTCGCGCATCACGTCGTAGGGCAGGTTGGGCATCAGCGGCGGGATCTGCACGATGGCCGTGATCGCCATCAGCACGGTGTAGCCGTCCGGCGCCGCCTTGGCCACCATGTCGTTGCCGATGGCGCCCGATGCGCCGGGCTTGTTCTCCACGATCACGGTCTGGCTCCAGGCCGTCTGCAGGTGGCTGGCCATCATGCGCGCCAGCGTGTCGGTGGCGCCGCCGGCAGGGTAGGGCACCACGATGCGGATGATCTGGTTGGGGTAGCTGCCGGCGCCCTGGGCGAAGGCCTGCGGGGCGGTCAGGCCGAAGCCGGTGGCGGCAAGGCCGCCCAGAACCTGGCGGCGGGAAATCTTCGGACCGTGGCCCATGCGCTTGTCTCCTTCTCGATGGGGCTGGCGCCCCGGAGCCGGCAGTCTGGGCCAGGCGAGGCCAGAGCCCAATGGCCGCATGTCGCGCGGGCATTGGCAGAAAGTGACAGCGTGGGCAAAGCCAGGGAAAGCACCGAGGTGGCACCGGGCGCCGGGCGCCGTATCAGCCGTTGGCGCGCAGCCAGTCGAGCAGGGCGCGCTGCGGGCTGCCGTCGGCCGGAGCCGCTGGCGACAGCAGGCAGTAGCGCGATCCGTCCTCGACGAAGCCGGCCGGTGCCGCAAGCACCCCGGCGGCCACGTCGTCGCGCACCAGTTGCCATGGGCCGACGGCCACGCCCAGTCCGGCCACGGCGGCCTGCAGGCTGAAGTAGAAGTGCTCGAAGGTCTGCTCGCGCGCGGCCGGCAGCGCCTGCCCCGCGGCGGCGCTCCAGGCGGTCCAGGCGTCCGGCCGGGTGCGCGTGTGCAGCCGCGGCGCGGCCGCGCGCAGGCGGGCCCCCTGGCGGGCGTTGCCGAACCAGCTGGCCACGCGGTCGGGGCGGCAGACGGGGCCGACGCGCTCGGCGAACAAGGCGTCGGCATGCGCGCCGGCCGGCCAGGCGAAGTCGTCGCGGCGGATCGCCAGGTCGATGCCGGCCTCGAACGCGAACGGCCCGCCACCGGCCACCAGGTGCATGTCCATGCCGGGGTGGCGCGCCTGGAAGTCCGGCCAGCGCGGAATGAGCCAGCGCATCAGCAGGGTCGGTTCGCACGACAGCACGGGGGTGCGTGGCTGGCGTGCCTGCTGGCGCAAGGTGTGCGCGGCCTGGCGCATCAGGGTCAGCCCCTCCCGCACCGCATGCGCCAATGTGCGGCCCGCCTCGGTCAGGTGGACGCGCCGGTTGCGGCGCTCGAACAGCGCCACGCCCAGGTCGTCCTCCAGCAGCCGCACGGCCCGGCTCACGGCGCCATGCGTCAGGTGCAGCGCGTCGGCCGCGCGGCTGAAGTTCTCGAGCCGCGCCGCCGCTTCGAAGCAGCGCAAGGCCACCAGCGAGGGCAGGCGTGCACTGTCTGTTGGTGAGCCAGGCTCACCGATACCGTCAGCAATCATCGTTCGTCATGGCGGTCCATCCTGCCTAGCATGCAGGCCTTCGATCGAGAGGACGCATCATGACCGAATTGTTAGCTGTCATCACCATCACCGTGCTCGCGGTGGTCAGCCCCGGCCCCGACTTCGCGATGGTCACGCGCAACAGCCTGCTGCTGTCGCGCCGCGCCGGCGTGCTGACCGCCCTGGGCATCGCGCTCGGCGTGCTGGTCCACGTGGGCTACACCATGCTGGGCGTGGCCTTGCTGGTGCAGCAGTCGCCCGCGCTGTACCGGGCGCTGCAGCTGGCCGGCGCCGCCTACCTGGTCTGGCTGGGCCTGGGCATGCTGCGCGCACGCGCGGGCGGCGGCAGCGCCGCCACCGGGGCGGCGGCCATGCCGGCGCTGTCGGACGCCGCCGCACTGCGCGTGGGTTTCCTCACCAACGTGCTGAACCCCAAGACCATGGTCTTCATCGTCAGCCTGTTCATGCAGGTGGTGCAGCCCGGCACGCCTGCGGCGGTGCAGTGGGGCTATGGCCTGTTCATCGCCGGCGCACACCTCGCGTGGTTCGCGCTGGTGGCGATGTGCTTCTCGGCCAGTGCCGTGCGCAGCCGCCTGCTGGCGGTGCGGCACTGGATCGACCGCGCGTTCGGCGGCGTGCTGGTCGGGCTGGGGCTGCTGCTGGCCTTGGCCCGCGGGACGCGCTGAGGCGGCTTTACTTCGCCGTCGGCATCACGAACTCGGCGCCCTTGCCGATGCTCTCGGGCCAGCGCTGCATCACCGACTTCTGCTTGGTGTAGAAGCGCACGCCTTCTTCGCCGTAGGCGTGCATGTCGCCGAACAGGCTCTTCTTCCAGCCGCCGAAGCCGTGCCAGGCCATGGGCACCGGGATCGGCACGTTGATGCCGACCATGCCGACCTGGATGCGCCGCGCGAACTCGCGCGCCACGTTGCCGTCGCGCGTGAAGCAGGCCGTCCCGTTGCCGAACTCGTGCTTGTTGATCAGCTCCACCGCGGCGGCCAGGTCGGGCACGCGCACGCAGGCCAGCACCGGGCCGAAGATCTCTTCCTTGTAGATGCGCATCTCGGGCGTCACCTTGTCGAACAGCGTGCCGCCCGTGAAGAAGCCCTGCTCGTGGCCCGGCACCTGGAAGTTGCGGCCGTCCACCAGCAGCTCGGCGCCTTCCTGCACGCCGATGTCGATGTAGCCCTCGATGCGCTCCAGCGCCTGCTTCGTGACGATGGGGCCCATCTCGGCGTCGAGTTCCATGCCGTTCTTGACCACCAGGGTCTTGGCGCGCTCGGCCAGTTGGGGGATCAGCCTGTCGGCCGCGTCGCCCACCAGCACCGCCACCGAGATCGCCATGCAGCGCTCGCCGGCCGAGCCGTAGCCGGCGCCGACCAGCGCATCCACGGCCTGGTCGATGTCGGCGTCGGGCATCACCACCATGTGGTTCTTGGCACCGCCCAGGGCCTGCACGCGCTTGCCCTGGCGCGCGCCGGTCTCGTAGATGTACTGCGCGATGGGCGTGGAGCCGACGAAGCTGATGGCCTTCACATCCGGGTGCTCCAGCAGCGCGTCGACGGCCAGCTTGTCGCCCTGCACCACGTTGAACACGCCGTCCGGCAGCCCGGCTTCCTTGAGCAGCCGGGCGATGAACAGCGAGGGCGAGGGATCGCGCTCGCTGGGCTTGAGGATGAAGGTGTTGCCGGCCGCGATGGCGACCGGGAACATCCACATCGGCACCATCACCGGGAAGTTGAACGGCGTGATGCCGGCCACCACGCCCAGCGGCTGGCGCAGCGTCCAGTTGTCGATGCCGGTGGAGACCTGGTCGGTGAAGTCGCCCTTGAGCAGCTGCGGCACACCGCAGGCAAACTCGATGATGTCGATGCCGCGCGAGACCTCGCCCTGCGCATCGGTGAACACCTTGCCGTGCTCGGCCGTGATCATGGCGGCCAGCTCGTCCTTGCGCTGGTTCACGAGTTCCAGGAACTTCAGCAGCACGCGCGCGCGGCGGATCGGCGGCGTGTCGGCCCAGGCCGGGAAGGCGGCCTGCGCGGCGGCGACGGCCGCATCGACATCGGGCTTGGCGGCCAGGCGCAGGCGGCGTGCCTCGGTGCCCAGGGCCGGGTTGAACACGGCCTGCGTGCGCTCGCCCACGCCCTGGACGGGCTGGCCGGCGATGAAGTGCGCCACTTCGGCGCTGTCGGTGTAGGCGGGGGTGGCGGGCAGGTCGCGCTTCATGGCAGATGTCTCGCTGGAAAGAGGGGAAGGCCGCAAGTCTAGGAAGCGCTGCCGGCCTTGTACAGGCTCGCCCGCTGAACTGATTGTTCGCCATGGTGAACAATGCAAGCCATGTCTTCCGAAAAAACCGACACGCTATGGAGCACGCTGCACGCGCTGGCCGTGCTCGGCGAGCACGGCAGCTTCACGGCCGCGGCGGCACGCCTTTCCATCAGCAAGGCGGCCATGAGCCAGCGCATCGCCGAGCTGGAACGCGCCGCCGGCGTGCCGCTGGTGCAACGCACCACGCGCAGCGTGCGGCTGACCGAGGCCGGCCAGCGCCTGGCCGACGGCACACGCAGCGCCTTCGCGCAGATCCAGCAAAGCTTTGCCGCCGTGCGCGACCTGGCCGATGCGCCGCAGGGCCTGCTGCGCGTGACCGCGCCCGTGGCCTTCGCGCGCCAGCAGCTCCTGCCGCGCCTGCCCGAGTTCCTGCGCGCGCACCCGCAGGTGCGGCTGGAACTGGACCTGTCCGACGGTCTGCGCCCGCTGGCGGTGGAAGGCTTCGACCTGGCCGTGCGCCACACCGCGGCGCCGCCCGAAACGCACGTGGCCTGGCTGCTGGCGCCCACGCGTTCGCTGCTGGTGGCCAGCCGCGCCTACCTGCGCCGGCGTGGC
Organism: Pseudorhodoferax sp. Leaf274; assembly: GCF_001422445.1. Taxonomy (GTDB): domain Bacteria; phylum Pseudomonadota; class Gammaproteobacteria; order Burkholderiales; family Burkholderiaceae_C; genus Pseudorhodoferax. Next base: position 476,759 of record NZ_LMNA01000001.1, on the reverse strand, counting down.
GCGCCGGCCGGGCCGGACGCGCTGCGCACGCACGACTGCCTGCACTACCCGCGCGCCGGCCAGGTCGCCGGCTGGACGCTGCTGCGCGGCGAGGAGCGCGTGGTGGTGCCCGTGGCCGGCGCCTTCGCCGCCAACAACAGCGAGGCGCTGCGCGATGCCGCGCTGGCCGGCCTGGGCATCGCGCTGGTGCCCGACTTCAGCGCCCAGGCCGCCTTGCGTGCCGGGCTGCTACAGCAGGTGCTGCCCGACTGGAAGGTGGAGGGCCAGTTCAGCGAGACGCTGTACGCCATCCGTCCGTACGCACCCTACGTGCCGCGCGCGGTCGAGGCGTTTGTGGCGCATCTGCGGCAGGCGTTCGCGGGCGGCTTCGGGGCTTGAGGCCGCTTCAGCGCCACAGCAGCCAGTCCCGCAGCGCGCGGTTCACGCGCCCGGGCTGTTCCAGCGTGCTCAGGTGGCCGCAATCGGCAAAGACCTCGAGCCGCGCGCCCGGCACCAGCGCGGCGATGTCGTCGTGCAGCGCCGGCGGCGTCAAGAGGTCCTGTGCGCCGCACGCCACCAGCGTGGGGCAGGCCACGGCCGCTAGCGCCGCGCGTGCGTCGGGCCGCCCGATGATGGCCTCCTGCTGCCGCGCGAACGCCCTGGCACCCACGTTGCGGGCCATGCTGCGCACCACCGCACGCAAGGCCGCGTGGCGCGGTGCCTGCGGCCACACCAGCCGCGGCAGCAGCGCGTCGGCCACCGCGCCCATGCCTTTGGCCTGGCTGCGCGCCACGAGTTCGCGGCGCGCGGCGCTGGCGGCGGGCGTATCGGCCACGGCGTTGGTGTCCAGCAGGGCCAGGCGCGTGACGCGCTGCGGTGCCTGGCGCTGCATGGCCATGGCGATGTAGCCGCCCATGGACAGCCCGGCCAACGCGAAGCGCTCGAACGGGCAGTCGGCGAGCACGGCACGCGCCAGCGCCTCGATGCTGTCGTGCTGCGTGGGCGCGGGCACCCAGGCATCGGCGATGTCGGCAAGCGCCTCGACCTGCGGCGCCCAGAGCAGGGCGTCGCAGAGCAGGCCGGGGACGAGGACCAGGGGTTGGGGTGCGGTGGCGTTCATGGACGCAGTATGGTCGCCCAGCACGGCACCGGGGCCGAAGTCCGGCTCTTCGGCCGTGGCCTCGGCGAAGGCCGCGAAGCGCTTGGGCGCGGCGTCGGCGCCCCGTAGGGGTCAGAACGCATTGGCCCGGCCGGTGCATGCAGGCGACACTCGCGCCCCCAGGGAGACACACGCATGAGCGGCAGCAATACCTTCGACCACATCGTCATCGGCGCCGGCACGGCCGGCAGCCTGATGGCCAACCGGCTCAGCCAAGACCCGCGCAAGCGCGTGCTGCTGATCGAGGCCGGCGGCAGGGACGACTACCACTGGATCCACATCCCCGTGGGCTACCTCTACTGCATCGGCAACCCGCGCACCGACTGGCTCTACCAGACCGAGCCCGATGCCGGGCTGAACGGCCGCACGCTGCGCTACCCGCGCGGCAAGACGCTGGGCGGCTGCTCGTCCATCAACGGCATGATCTACATGCGCGGCCAGGCGCGCGACTACGCCGGCTGGGCGCAGGCCACGGGCGACGACGCCTGGCGCTGGGAGAACGTGCTGCCCGCCTTCAAGCAGCACGAGGACCACTACCTGGGCGCCGACGAGATGCACGGGGCCGGCGGCGAGTGGCGCGTGGAGAAGCAGCGCCTGCGCTGGGACATCCTCGACGCCTTCGCCCAGGCCGCGCAGCAGGCCGGCGTGCCGCACAGCACCGACTTCAACCGCGGCGACAACGAGGGCGTGGGCTATTTCCAGGTCAACCAGAAGAACGGCTGGCGCTGGAACACGGCCAAGGCCTTCCTGCGGCCCACCTGCTACGGCCGCCCCAACTTCGAGTTGTGGACCGGCGGCCAGGTGGCGCGGCTGCTGCTGGAGCGCCAGGCCGACGGCGGCCTGCGCTGCACCGGCGCCGAGGTCTGGACCGGCGGCGAGCGCGTCACCGTGCGTGCCACCGGCGAGGTGCTGCTGTGCGCCGGCGCCATCGGCTCGCCGCAGATCCTGCAGCTGTCGGGCATCGGTCCGGGCAGCTTGCTGCAGCAGCACGGCATCGACGTGCAGGCCGACCTGCCCGGCGTGGGCGAGAACCTGCAGGACCACCTGCAGATCCGCGCCGTCTACAAGATCAGCGGTGCGCCCACGCTCAACGTGCTGGCCTCCTCGCTCGCGGGCAAGGCGCGCATTGGCCTGCAGTACCTGCTGTCGCGCAGCGGGCCCATGAGCATGGCGCCGTCGCAGCTGGGGGCGTTCACACGCAGCGACCCGGGCCAGCCCTACGCCAACCTCGAGTACCACGTGCAGCCGCTCTCGCTCGACGCCTTCGGCGAGCCGCTGCACAGCTTCCCGGCGTTCACCGCCAGCGTGTGCAACCTCAACCCGACGAGCCGCGGCAGCGTGCGCATCAAGAGCCCGCGCTTCGGCGATGCGCCGGCCATCGCGCCCAACTACCTGAGCACCGACATCGACCGCCAGGTGGCGGCCGATTCGCTGCGCGTGACGCGCCGCATCGCGGCCCAGCCGGCGCTGGCGCCCTTCAAGCCCGAGGAGTACAAGCCCGGCCCGCAGTACCAGAGCGACGAAGACCTGGCGCGCCTGGCCGGCGACATCGCCACCACCATCTTCCACCCGGTGGGCACCACGGCCATGGGCCGCGATGGCGACCCGCGTGCCGTGCTCGACAGCCGCATGCGCGTGCGCGACGGGCGCGGCGGCCTCATCGCCGGGCTGCGCGTGGTGGACGCCGGCGCCATGCCCACCATCACCAGCGGCAACACCAACAGCCCCACGCTCATGATGGCCGAGAAGGCCGCGGGCTGGGTGCGCGAGGCGGGCGGCTGAGCGCCGCCCGCGGGGGGCATCAGCGCTGCGTCAGCAGCGCCGCGAACATGGCCGTGCCGATCACGCCGTGCACCTGCGTGGTCGGGTGCATCGCGTCCCAGAACAGGAAGGGCGGCATGAAGGCCGGCTGCGTCACGTCCACGCAGGTGGCCGGGTTGGTGAACAGGCATGTGGCCGCGCCCTTGCCCGGGGCCAGGAACTCGGCGGCCGGCACGTCGTCGATGATGAGCCCGGTGGACAGCAGCGTCGCACCCAGCTTGTAGACGTCCACCGTCACGATGCGCACGCCGCGCAGCTCGCGCTCCAGGCTGGCCAGTGCCGCCTTGAGCTGCGTGTTGTGCTGCTTGCTGAGCGCCGTGAACTGCGGGCCCAGGTTCTGCGACACGGCGAACGGCGTGAGGCCCAGGTCGGCCAGGTTGGGCACGATGAAGTCGCGCGCGCCGGCCACGTACAGGCCGCGGATCGCTGTGGTCACGTTGGCCACCACGGTGTAGGGGCTGTCCGTGATCATCTGCAGGTAGTCGTTGGAGCCGCTCCAGACCATGTACAGCGCGTTGGCGGGCGCCTTGCGGCCGTTCAGCGCGGTGGTGAACTGGCCGACCTGGCCCAGCAGGCCCGGCACCGTGAAGCCCATCGGCGTGGGGGTGGAGACGCCCGAGGCCGAGCCGCCGAACGCAAAGCTCAGCGCCGCTTTGGTACCCAGCGTGGGGTCGGTCACCGAGGGCGACAACTCGGCGTTGTTCTTGCGCGCGATCAGGCGCCACAGGTACTCGGCCGCCACCGGGCCGTTGCTGAAGCGGCCCTGCCAGTAGGTGGCGTAGGGCGTGGCCGAAGGCGGGATCGCGGGCGTCATGCCCATGCTGCCGCTGACGATGTAGTCGTTGCCGGTGTCCGACAGGCTGTCGCCGAAGACGTACAGGCCGGGGTACTTGACCTGGCCGGCCCAGGCCGCCGGCAGCACGGCCAGGCACAGCGCGACGCAGAGAACGCGCCAGAACGCGCGCAGGGGGTTTGCAAACATGTTTCCCTCCCAGGGAAGGTGGTATCGAGAAAGGCATCTTACGTAACGAGATGCCAAATTCGGTACGAAACCAATGCAAATGTGTAACAACTGGCGCGCGATATTTGAAACGAATTGCGACCAATCGCTGGCGTTTCGCTGCAGGTTGAAGTGCGCAGGGCACCGCGGTGAGGCGCCCACGCTGTGGCGGGCACCCCACACGGCGCGCGGGACGCGGGCAGGGCCGGCCTGCCGCAGGCCTCAACCGGCCGTGGCCGGGCCGTTGCGATCGCGCTCGCGCTTCTCCAGCGTTTCCACCACCTGCTGGGCCAGGAACCGCAGCAGCTCCAGCTGGGTGGGTTCGAGGCTGCGCGGTTTGCGGTCGATCACGCACACCGTGCCCAGCGCCTCGCCCGTGCTCGTGACCAGCGGCGCACCCGCGTAGAAGCGGATGCACGGGTCGCCCGTCACCAGCGGGTTGGTGGCGAAGCGCGGGTCCAGCGCGGCATCCTGGACCACGAACACCTCGCCCGGCGTCTGGATCGCGTGCGCGCAGAAGGCGTACTCGCGCGGTGTCTCGGTGGCCTGCAGCCCCACGCGCGACTTGAACCACTGGCGCTCGCGGTCCACCAGGCTGATGAGCGCGATGGGCGCGTCGCAGGTCTCCGCCGCCAGCCGCGTGATGTCGTCGTAGGCGGCTTCCTGCAGCGTGTCGATGGCCAGGCGGTCCAGGGCGGCCTGGCGTGCGTGCTCCCTGGCCTGCGGCGTCGGCGCCGCGCGTTCGGGCACCTCGGCCGGCAGGCAGGGGCCCTCGGCGCGCGGAAACGTGGCCAGGAAGGTCGTGCCGTCCGCCTCCGAGGAGACGACCCCCACCTCGCCGCCGTGCGCGTGCGCGATCTCGCGCACGATGAACAGGCCCAGCCCCACGCTGCTCGCGTAGCCGGCCACCTGGCTGCCGCGCGACATGGGATCGAAGAGCCGCGGCACCAGGTCCGCGGGGATGGGCGTGCCTTCGTTGTGCACCGCCACCGAGAACGTCTGCTGGCCGATGGCCGAGCGCACCTCGATGGGCCGGTCCGGCGCCCCGTAGGTCGCGGCATTGGTCACCAGGTTGCCGATCAGCTGCAGCAGGCGGTCGGTGCTGGCCAGGCAGGTGCCCGTGCCCTCGATGCGGTGCTCGATCGAACGGCCGGGATGGGCCATGCGCAGGTCTTCCAGCGCCTCGGCCACCACGGCATGCAGGTCCAGGCTCTCCACCTTGATCTGCAGGCCCGTGCCCATGCGGCCGCGGCTGAAGTCCAGCAGGTCGGAGATCAGCCGCGTCGCGCGGTTGTTGGAGTTGCCCAGGCGGGCCAGCGCCGCCTTCTGCTTGGGCGACAGCTCGCCCATCCCCAGGATGTGGGCGCTCATCTTGATCACCGACAGCGGGTTGCGCAGGTCGTGGCTCACGATGGCCATCATCTGCTCGGCGAACAGTGCGCGGTCGACCGCCAGCGCCTGCTGGCGGTCACGCTCGGCCTGGGCCTCGCGCAGCGCCAGCTGCATCTCCTGTTCCTTGGCCAGCAGCTCCTCGGCCCGGCGGCGCGCCAGCACCAGTTCGTGCTCGTACTTGTTGCGGTCTTCGGCGACGAACGCGGCCACCTCGTGCACGGTCACATCCCCGTGCGAACGCCGCACGGCATGCCAGACCATCGGCAACCTGCGCCCGCTCGGGTGCAGGACCTCCAGCTTGATCTCGGCCACCGAGCCCTGGATCTGCATCAGCGGCCCCCAGTGGGTGTGGTGGAAGATGCGCCCGCCCATCGTCAGCAGGTCCTGCAGCTTCACGCGGCCGACCAGCGCTTCGGCGGGGCGCCCCACCCAGCCGCAGAACGTGCGGTTCACCCGCTGGATCAGGCCGTCGGGCGCGGTGACGATCAGCCCGCAGGGCGCGTCGTCGTACAGGGATGCCGCGTCGAACGGCGCTCCGGCGGCCGTGCCCTGTGCCATGGTCAGCGGACCCATTGGCGCAGGAATGCCTCCATGGCGCTGCGGCTCGCGCCGGGCGCGCTCAGGTGGGGGCAGTGGCCGGTGTTCTCGATCAGCTGCAGCGTGGCGTTGGGCATCGCGCCGCGCATGTACTCGCCGACCGCCTGCGGGGCGATCAGGTCGTCCGTGCACTGCAGGATCAGCGTCGGCGTGTGCAGGCGCGCCAGGTCCGCGCGGTTGTCGGACAGGAACGTGACGCGCGCGAAATGCTTGGCGATCTCGGGGTCGGTCCGGCAGAAGCTGTTGGTCAGCTCGTCGGCCAGCTCCGGCTGGCCGGGCGCACCCATGATCGCGGGCGCCATGCTGCTCGACCAGCCCAGGTAGTTGGATTCCAGCGTGTCCAGCAGCCCGTCGATGTCCCCGCGCTCGAAGCCGCCGACGTAGTCGCCGTCGTTGATGTAGCAGGGCGAGGGGCCGATCATGACCTGCGCGGCGAACGTGCCGGGCGCCTGCAGGTCGGCCAGCATGCCGATCATGGCGCTGACGGAATGCCCGACGAAGACGACCGGCCCCGTGGCCGTTTCCGCCACGATGTCCAGCACGTCCTGCGCATAGCCGCCGAGCGAGGCGTACTTGGCCTTGTCGTAGGCCGCCAGGTCGGAGGCACCGCTGCCGACCAGGTCGAAGGTGACGATGCGCCAGCGGTCGACGAAATGCGGCGCCATCAGGCGCCACATGCTCTGGTCGCACCCGAACCCATGGGCGAACACCAGGGTCGCCGGCCCGTCGCCACTGACGTGGACGTTGTTCCTCTTGATCACATCCACGTTGAAAACCTTCCGCGGCCAGGGTGGCTGCGCGGCGGGAATTCTAGTCGGCGGGTGTTCCGGCGTGGATGGCCTTTTCCAAGGTACGTGCGGGCCGGCGCGCGTGGCCGTGCGCTGCCTATCGCGCCCATCGAAAACGGATATCGCGGCCCCCGCATTTCAGCGACAGAATGGCCGGCCATTCCCACTCTGCAGCAGAAAAAGGAGCCACCCATGAGCAGCGAACAAACTCCCGCCAAGTGCCCGTTCAGCCAGGCCAGCAGCGCCGGCCGCACCAACCGTGACTGGTGGCCCAAGCAGCTGCGCGTGGACCTGCTGCACCAGCACTCGTCCAAGTCCGACCCCATGGGCGCGGGTTTCGATTACGCCGCCGAGTTCAAGACGCTGGACCTGGCCGCCGTCAAGGCCGACCTGGCCGCCCTGATGACCGATTCGCAGGACTGGTGGCCGGCCGACTTCGGCCATTACGGCGGCCTGTTCATCCGCATGGCCTGGCACAGCGCCGGCACCTACCGCATCGGCGACGGGCGCGGCGGCGCCGGCCGCGGCCAGCAGCGCTTCGCACCGCTGAACAGCTGGCCCGACAACGTGAGCCTGGACAAGGCGCGCCGCCTGCTGTGGCCGATCAAGCAGAAGTACGGCCGCAAGATCTCGTGGGCCGACCTCATGATCCTGACCGGCAACGTGGCGCTGGAGACCATGGGCTTCAAGACCTTTGGCTTCGCCGGCGGCCGGCCCGACGTGTGGGAGCCGGACCAGGACGTGTACTGGGGCCGCGAGGACAAGTGGCTGGGCGGCGACGTGCGCTACGCACAGGGCTCGCCCGGCGTCGACAAGGACCGCGGCGTGCTCGTGAAGGACGACGACAGCAAGGCGCCGCACACCCGCGACCTGGAGAACCCGCTGGCCGCCGTGCAGATGGGCCTGATCTACGTGAACCCCGAAGGCCCGGATGGCAACCCCGACCCTGTGGCCGCCGCGCGCGACATCCGCGACACCTTCGCCCGCATGGCCATGGGCGACGAGGAGACCGTGGCGCTGATCGCCGGTGGCCACACCTTCGGCAAGACCCACGGTGCGGCGGCGGCCTCCAACGTGGCCGACGAGCCCGAGGCGGCTGGCATCGAGTCCCAGGGCTTCGGCTGGAAGAACAGCCACGGCAGCGGTGCCGGCGCCGACGCCATCACCAGCGGCCTGGAAGTCACCTGGACCACCACGCCCACGCAATGGAGCAACAACTTCTTCGAGAACCTGTTCGGCTTCGAATGGGAGCTCACGAAGAGCCCGGCCGGCGCCCACCAGTGGGTGGCCAAGAACGCCGGCGAGATCATTCCGCACGCCTTCGACAAGACCAGGAAGCAGCGGCCCACCATGCTGACGACCGACCTGTCGCTGCGCTTCGACCCGGCGTACGAGGCGATCTCGCGCCGCTTCCTGGCCCATCCCGAGCAGTTCGCCGATGCCTTCGCCCGCGCCTGGTTCAAGCTGACGCACCGCGACATGGGACCACGTGCACGCTACCTCGGCCCGGAAGTGCCGGCCGAGGTGCTGGTCTGGCAAGACCCGGTGCCGGCGGTGGACCACCCGCTGGTGGACGAACAGGACATCGAGGGCCTCAAGTCCAAGCTGCTGGCCTCGGGCCTCACGGTGGCGCAGCTGGTGTCCACGGCCTGGGCCTCGGCGTCCACCTACCGCGGCTCGGACATGCGCGGCGGTGCCAACGGCGCCCGCATCCGCCTGGCCCCGCAGAAGGACTGGGCCGTCAACCAGCCGGCGCAACTGGCGCAGGTGCTGGCCAAGCTGGAGAGCATCCGCACCGACTTCCAGGCCGCCGGCAAGAAGATCTCGCTGGCCGACCTGATCGTGCTGGCCGGCGCGGCCGGTGTCGAGAAGGCCGCACGCGACGCGGGCCACGCGGTGCAGGTGCCGTTCACCCCGGGCCGCACGGACGCATCGCAGGAGCAGACCGACGTGGCCAGCTTCGAGCCGCTGGAGCCGGTGGCCGATGGCTTCCGCAACTACGTGAAGGGCCGCTACAGCGTGCCGGCCGAGGTGTTCCTGGTCGACCGGGCCCAGCTGCTGACGCTGACGGCGCCCGAGCTGACGGTGCTGGTCGGTGGCCTGCGCGTGCTGGGCGCGAACGTGGGCGATGCCCAGCACGGCGTGTTCACCGACAAGCCGGGCACGCTGACCAACGACTTCTTCGTCAACCTGCTCGACATGGGCACGGCGTGGACCGAGGTGGGCGGCGACGCGCAGGCGCTGTACGAAGGCCGGGACCGCAAGACGGGCGCGGCCAGGTGGACGGCGACGCGCGCCGACCTGGTGTTCGGCTCGAACGCGCAGCTGCGTGCCACGGCCGAGGTCTACGCCAGCGCGGACGCGCAGCCCAAGTTCGTGGAGGACTTCGTGCAGGCCTGGGCCAAGGTGATGGAGCTGGACCGGTTCGACCTGGCCTGAGCCCGCAACCGTCCCGGCGCCTGGCGCCGGGACGGCGGCCTTTAGAACCTGACCCTCGCCGTCAGCGTCATGGCCCGCTCCAGCCCGTTGTAGCACTCGCCGTGGTAGCAGATGCCGTAGTACCTGCGGTCGAACAGGTTGCGCACGTTGAGCGCGAAGCGCCAGGCGTCGATCTCGTAGTGCAGGGCGGCGTCGAACAGCGTGACGCTGGGCTCCGACGAGGTGTTGGCCTCGTCGTTCTGGCGCCGGCCCACGTGCGTGATGCCGCCGCCGATGCCCAGGCCGCCGCCCACCAGGTAGTCCAGCCACAGCGAGGCCGACTGTCTGGGCACACCGGGCGGCGCCTTGCCGACCTCGGTGCGGTCGGCGCTCTGCACCGTCTTGGTGTCCAGCCAGGTGTAGGCCGCGCTCGCCTTGAGCCCGGGCAGCGGCTCCGCCTTGGCCTCCAGCTCCAGCCCGCGTGAGCGCTGCTGGCCGACTTGGCGCGCGTCGAACGTCAGGTTGTCGTAGGTCACCACGTTGGTCTTGCGCAGGTCGAACACGGCGGCGGTCAGCAATGTGCGCGTGCCCTCGGGCTGGTACTTCACGCCCGCCTCCCATTGCCGGCCGCGGCTGGGCTGGAAGGGCTGGCCGTCGGCACCGGTGCCGCTGTTGGGCAGGAAGGACTCGGCATAGCCGAGGTAGGGCGCCAGGCCGTTGCCCACCAGGTAGGTCAGGCCGGCGCGGCCGCTGAAGGCGCTGTCGCTCTGCGCGGTGCGGGTGGCGGCCCGGTGGTCGTCGGTGACGGACTTCACATGGTCCTGCCGGCCACCCACAGTGGCCAGCCAGCGCTCGCCGAGCTGGACCTGGTCCTGCACATACACGCCCACCTGCCGCAGGGTCTGCGTGTAGTTGGCCAGCAGGGTGGTCGGCTGCGCGATCGGCAGGCCGTAGACGGGGGCGAGCAGGTCCAGGTCGGGTGCCGGGCCCCGCAGGCGCAGCGCCTGGGCCTTCTGGTTGTTCCAGTCGATGCCCAGCAGCAGCTGGTGCTCCAGCCCGCCCGCGCGCAGGCTGCCTTGCAGATGCGTGTCCACGCCGGTCTGGCGCATCGGGTCGTTCCAGGTGCGGGCGATGCGCGAGACGGTGCGGCCGTCGTCGCCGATGGAGTCGAGCCAGACCACGCGGCGGTCCAGCGTCAGGTGGCTCACGCGGACGTTCTGGCGCAGCGTCCAGTCGTTGTTCAAACGGTGCGCGAAGCGGTAGCCCACCGAGGTCTGCTCCTGCGCAAGCTTGCCGAAGCTGTAGTCGCCCATCTTCACGTTGGTCAGCACGTGGTCGGCGGGGGCGATGTAGTAGGGGTCTTCGGCCGAGCGGTCCTTCAGGTACTCGGCCTGCAGCGTGAGCGAGGTGGCGGCATCGGGCTCCCAGCGCAGCGACGGCGCCAGGTAGGTGCGCGTGCGGTTGAGCTTGTGGCCGTCGGGGTAGATGTCCTGGTCGTTGCTGTCCAGGCCCACGCCGACCAGCCGGTAGCTGAGCGGCGAATCCGTGGCCACGCGGTCGCCCAGGTCGAAGGCCAGCTGCCGGCGCTGGAAGCTGCCCACCTGCGCCTCGAGCTCGCGGATGCGCTCGCCCGTGGGCTGCTTGCTGACCTGGTGGACCACGCCGCCCGCATCGCCCTGGCCGAACACCATCGACGACGGGCCGCGCAGCACCTCGACGCGCTCCAGCCCGTACAGCTCGGTCTGGTAGTAGGTGACGCCGGCGGGCGTGCGCGCCAGGCCGTCGCGGTAGCCGTTGCTGCGGGCGCTGAAGCCGCGCACGGTGATGTATTCCCAGCCGCGGTTGTCCGGGCCGTAGATGCCGGTCATCACGCCGGGCGTGGTGCCGATGGCCTGCGACAGGTCCTGCACGCCGCGGTCCTGCATTTCCTCGCGGCCGACCACCGAGATGGATTGCGGCACCTCCAGCAGCGGCGTGTCGGTCTTGGTGGCGGTGCTGCTGCGCCGGGCCACGTAGCCGCTCACCGGGCCGGTGGCGGTTTCCCGGTCCGCCTCGGCGGTCACGGTGACGGCCGGCAAGGTGGTCGCGCTGCCGGTGTCGGCCTGGCGGCGGATGGCCACGCCCGCGCCCTGGGCGGTGGCCGCCAGCCCGGAGCCGCTCAACGCGCGCTCCAGCGCCTGGCCCAGCGTCATCGTGCCCTGCAGGGCGGGTGCGCTGCGCTGGCCGGCCAGCGCGGCGTCGAAGCCGATGCCCACGCCGGATTGGCGCGCCAGCGCGTCGATGGTCAGCGCCAGCGGCTGTGCCGGCAGCGCCAGTTGCAGCGGGCGCGCCATGGGCGCCGGCTGGCCGCCCGACGGCGCGCGCGCCGCAGCCGCCGGCGAGGGATCGGCGGCGCCCGCGGTGGAGGCTTGCGCCGCGGCAGGCGGGCTCGGCATCGCCATGGCGGCGGCGCAGGCCAGCGCGAGCGCGGTGGGTTTCAGGGTGGCGGCTGTCGTTGGCATCTCTTGCGTCCTCGGGAAGGTGGTTTCCCGTGGAAGACGCTCTCGCCGGCCGATCACCGACAACTAATTTGTAACAGCCGCCCGGGCGCGCAGCAGCACGCCGCCGGCCTGCCGTTCGGCGTGCAGCGGCAGCATCTGCGGCAGGTTGTCGACGAAGGCCGCCGGGTCGCGCAGCGGGAAGCTGCCCGTCAGCCGCAGGCTGCGCAGCGCCGCGTCGTCGGCCAGGCGCAGCGGCTGCGCCAGGTAGTCGTTCCAGCGCGCGACGACCTCGGCCAGCGGCGTGGCCTGGAACACAAGCCAGCCGTCGCGCCAGGCGCCCACGCTCTCGGCGCGCACCTGCGTGCGCTGTGCCAGGCCGTCGCGGTCGACCTCGAAGGCCTCGCCTGGCTCCAGCACGGCCGGCGGTGCCTGGCCCGGGGCGACGGCCACGCGGCCGCGCGCCACCGCCACGCGCAGGCGGTCGCCCCGCACCGACACGCTGAACAGCGTGCCCAGCACCTCGACGCGGCCGAAGGCGGTCTCCACCACGAAGGGCCGCGCCGGATCGTGCCGCACGTCCACGCGGATCTCGCCGGACTGCAGCACGCAGACGCGCCGGTCGCGGTGGTAGCGCACCTGGGCCGCGCTGTTGGCGGCCAGGTCGATGCGCGAGCCGTCGGGCAGGTCCAGGCCCTGCCGCTGGCCCTGGCCGGCGCGCAGCGCGAACTGCGCGGTGGGCTGCAGCCAGGCCCAGCGGCCGCCGGCCGCCAGCGCTGCGGCCAGTCCGCCCACGCCCAGCAGCGTGAGTGCGCGGCGCCGGGCCTGGGCGCGGTGCGCGGCCCGGTCGGGCGGCAGGGCCACATCGCCGCGCAGCGCGCTGGCTTCGGTGGCCTGCCAGTAGTGGCGGGCCGTGTCCGCCGCGGCGGCATGCGCGGGGTGGGCCTGGCGCCAGCGCGCCAGTTCGTCGCGCGCGGCGGCGGCCTGTTCGGGCGTGCCGTGCTGCTGCCGGCCGATCAGCGAGAGCGCGTGCTCCACCAGCCGGCGTGCCGGCGGCCGGCGCGTGCCGGGCGATGCCAGGTGTTCAGCTGCCACGGTGGCGCATGCAGTCGAACACGGCGCGCACCACGTGGCGGTCCACGGCGCTCGCGTTCAGGCCCATGGCGTGGCCCGCCTCGGCATAGCTGTAGCCGTAGATGCGCACCAGGATGAAGGCCTCGCGCCGCTTGCGTGGCATGACGGCCAGGCGCGCCATGAGCCGCTCCAGCCGCTGGCGCGCATCGACCTGTTGCTCGACCGACGGTGCGCTGTCGGGGCCGACCAGCGCCAGCGTCTGCAGCATGCGTTCTTCGGCGGCGCGCCGGCGCGCATCGCTGACCACCAGGTTCTTGCCCACGCGGTAGAGCAGGGCACGGTCGTCGGCCACCGGGGCGCCGCCGGCCTGCATGGCCAGCAGGCGCGTGAAGGCCTCCTGCACCAGGTCGCGCGCGGCATCGCGGTCGTTCAGCGAACGCGAGAAGAAGTTGACGAGCTCGGCATAGGTGCGCGCCGCTGCGCGGGCCAGCGGCACCGCCAGCGCGCCCGCTTCAGGCGGCGACACGGTGCAGGCCGGTCGGCTGGCGGAGACGCGGGAGCGGGAAAGACATGGCGGCCTGGATGAATAGGAATTGCTCGCAATTGTCCGGGAGAACCCGGCGGGCTGGCAACGGGGGTGTCGCCGGTGCGCGTCATGCCGAGAGCAGGGCCACGTAGGCGGCGTAGCCGAAGCTGCGGTTCTTCTTCTGCCCGGTCAATTCCGCCAAGATGCCCTGCTCCTCCAGCAGCTTGACGGCCGCGGTCGCCGTGGGAAATGTGGTTTCCAGCCGCTGGCGCACCTGCTCGATGGTGAAGCGCGGCATCAGCGGCAGCAGCTCGAACAGCCGCAGCGCCACGGCGCCCACGCGGGGAGCTGCCAGCAGCCGGCGCCGGTCCGTGTTGATCAGGCTGGCGACGGCCACGATGCCGCGCTCCGCCTCGGCGGCCGCTGCCTCCACGCCGTCGAGGAAGAACGCGATCCAGCCCTCCCAGTCGCCTCCGGTCCGGACCGCCGACAGGCGTTGGTAGTACGCAGCCTGGTGCTGCTTGAGGTAGCCGCTCAGATAGACCAACGGCTCGGGCAGCAGCTGCCACTGCTCCAGCAAGGCCGCGATCAGCAGGCGGCCGATGCGGCCATTGCCATCCAGGAACGGGTGGATGGTCTCGAACTGCACGTGCACCAGCGCGACGCGCACCAGCGGTGGCAAGCTCGGTTCCGGATCGTGGATGAAGCGCTCCAGATCGGTCAGCAGGGCCGGAACGCGGTCCGGCGGCGGGGGAACGAACACGGCGCGACCGGGTCGGGTGCCGCCGATCCAGTTCTGCGAGCGTCGCAGTTCGCCCGGCTGTTTGCCCGTGCCGCGCGCACCATCCAGCAGCAGGCGGTGCGCGTCGCACAGCAGGCGCACGGACAACGGCAGGCCATCGGGGCTGCGCAGGTTGTCGCGCACCAGTCGGAAGGCGCGCAGGTAGTTGGTGACCTCCTCCACGTCGTCCACGTTGGCCACAGGCAAACCGGCCTCGTCGTCGAACAGGTCCGTCAGCGTCGCCTGCGTACCCTCGATCTGCGAGGTCAGCAGAGCTTCCTTGCGGATAGCGCTGTACAGCAGCCAATCAACCGAGGGGACGAGCCCAGCGACGCCAGCCAAGCGCCCCAGCGCCATCTCCGCCCGCTGCGTGGCCACGGCATAGACATCGGGCGAGAGCGCCGGTTCAGCCGGTGGCAGCGGATGCGGCACGAACGCACGGACGGCCTCGCCCAGCGTGGTTGTCGTGGTGTAGCTGCCGGTGGTGCGCATGGTGTGAAAGCGGTCTTGCATGACCGCGACACACATTAAAACATTCTTTAATTTGCGAGAAGTTGATGAAAGAAAACTTGCATCGGGGCTTACGGCTCCTCCGCCTTGTCGAAATCCAGCTCCACTTTCGCCCCGTTCGGGTCGTGGCAGAACAGCTGCCACAGCGCCCCGGCCTGCCGCCGCAGGTCGTACTTCCAGCCCGCCGCGTCGAAGCGCGCCTTGACCTCCCGGAGCCCCTTGGCTGTGAATGCCATGTGGTCGATCACGCCCGCGCGCTGCGCCGGCACGGGCCGGTCGAAGTAGACGTGCAGGATGGCGTGCCTGGTGTCTTCGCCGTAGAGCCACGCTCCGGGGAACCCCAGGTCGGGCCGGAAGCCTTCCTTCAGGCCCAGCATGCCGGTGTAGAAATCCATCGTGGCCTGCGGGTTCTCCGCGATCACGGTGAAGTGGTTCATGCCGAGGATCATGGGGCGCTCCCTCAGGGGATCAGGATGAGGGCGCCGCTGCGCTCGCGCGACTCCAGGCGCTCGTGCGCCTGGGCCGCGCTCTCCAGCGTGAAGCGCTCGATGGTGGGCATCGTGATGCTGCCGTCGGCCAGCGCCGCCCACACGCGGGCTGCGCGGCGCGCCAGGGTCTGCGGCTGCGCCACGTAGACGAACACGATGGGGCGCGAGAACGTGGCGGACTTCATCAGCAGCGCGTCCGGGTCCAGCGGCGCCAGCGGGCCGCTGGCCTGGCCCAGGCTGATCCAGTGGCCGCACGGGGCCAGTGCGGCCAGGTTCTGCTGCTGCGCCTGCTGGCCCAGGCCGTCGACGATGACATCGGCGCCGCCCATGGCCTGCACCGCATCGGCGAAGCGGTAGTCGGATGTGACGATCACCTGCGTGCAGCCGTGGGCGCGCGCGATGCGGGCCTTGGCCTCGTTCGAGACGGTGCCGATGACCTGCGCGCCCAGGCGGGCGGCCCATTGGCACAGCACCTGGCCCAGCGCGCCGGCGGCGGCATGCACAAGCCAGCGCGCGCCGGGCTTCACGGGCGCCACGTCGTGCAACAGCGCGTCGGCGGTCAGGCCCTTGAGCAGCAGTGCGGCGGCCACGTCGTCGTCCACCGCGGGAGGCAGCCGCACCAGCCACTGGGCCGGCACGTTGCGCACGCCGGTGTAGGCGCCGGGTTGCGGGCACAGGTAGGCCACGCGTTCGTCGGCCAGGAATCCGTGCACGCCCTCGCCGCAGTCCAGCACGCTGCCGGCCGCCTCCATGCCGGGCGTGCCGCCGGGCGCGAGCATCGAAGGGATCTGCCCGCGGCGCTGGTACACGTCGATGTAGTTCAGGCCGATGGCCCGCTGGCGGATGCGCACCTCGCCGGGCGCGGGCGGCGGGGCCTCGGCGTCCTCGGCGCGCAGCTGCGCCGCGTCGCCATAGGCGTGCAGCCGCACGCGCCGCGTGGGCAGCGCGATGGCCACCGGCATCGCGGCCCGCCCCGGCGCGCGCAGGTCGTTTGCGCGCTGCAGGTGCCGGCGCAGGTTGGCGAAGCCGGCCTCGTACACGCCCTGCGCCACCATGTCGCGCAGTTCGCGCTCGCGCCCGGGGGGCGTGGCGAAGGTCGATTCCCAGTGCCAGAAGGTGCGGTTGCCATCGGTCACGGGCTTGAGCGTGACGGTGGCCGCGTAGCGCAGCAGCGGCACCGTGGCCTCGACGATGCAGTAGGTGCTCTTGTACTGGCGGTCGTCCAGCGTCAGCAGCTGCTCGCGGATGCGGTTGCCGTCCTTCAGCGAGAAGCTGCGCACGCAGCCGACCTGGTCGCTGCGTTCGCCGCCCTCGATGCGGCTCTGTTCCACCACGTCGTGCCACTGGTCGTGGCTGTTGAAATCGCGCAGCACGGCCCAGACGCGCTCGATGGGCGCGTCGATCACCGTCGAGCGGACCACCTTCTGCAGCATCAGGCCCACCGCCGGGCCGCCCCAAGGCGGGCCTGCGCCCCCTTGGGGGGCAGCGAGTACACGAAGTGACGAGCGTGGGGGCTCATCTGTACAGACGCTTGAGCGCGTCGAAGCCGGTCTGGAACACGCCATCGGCAATCGTCCGCGTCAGCTCCTGCTCGCGCCCCTCGTCGCAGTCGAACTCGGCGCTCCATTCGGCGAAGCAGCGGTTGCCGTCGGTCACGGGCGTGAGCTTGAGCGTGGCCACGTAGTGCTCCACGCCCATGGGGCTCTCCAGGATCTCGTAGGTCTGCGCGTAGTCGAAGTCGGACAGGGCCAGCAGCCGCTCACGGATGGTGCCGCCGTCGCGCGTGTGGAAGTGGCGGATGCAGCCCACGCGGTCGCTCGGTTCGCCGTTCTCGATGCGGCTGTCCGCGATGCCCGGATGCCACTGCGGCAGCCCGTTGAAGTCGCGGATGCGTGCCCAGACGTTGTCGGCGCCGGCCTCGACCACGGTGGAGACGTACAGGCGGACCATCAGGTTTCAGCCTTCTGCTGGGCCGGTGGCAAGGCCGCGTTCGCGCCCGAGCTGGCGCCGGCCAGCCGCTGGATGTCGCCCGCGTCCAGGCCGATCTCGCGCAGCAGCTGGTCCACCAGCGGTGCCTGCGCACGGAAGCGCAGCGCGGAGTTGACGACGCCATCGGCGAAGCCGCCGCCACCGCCATCGCCCCCACCGCCCCCGCCGCCGCCCAGCCCGTCCACGTGCAGGATCTTGATGCCCTCGATGCGCTCCATCGGCCGCACCGATTCGCGGATGATGCCCTCGGCCTTCTCCACCAGGCGCATGCGCAGCGCCGAGGTGCGGGCCTCGGGCGAGAGCACGTTCTGCGCCTCGTTCATCCAGCGCTGTGCCTCCGCCTCGATCTCGGCGCGCACGCGCACGGCCAGGGCCTTGATGCGGTCCGCGTCGGCATCGGCCTCGGCCTGCGCGCGGATGGCGGCCCCGCGGTCGGCGCTGGCGGCCTTCTCTGCCTGGGCCGCGGTGGTCAGCTGCAGCGCCTCGCGCTCGGCCGCCTGCGCGGCGCCGATCAGCTCGATGGCCTTCTTGCGCTCGGCCATCTCCACCTCGCGCGCGGTGAACACCTTTTCTTCGGCCGCAACGGCCAGCGCGCGGGCAGCCTCGGCACCGGCCTGCGCGTTCGACAGCGCCTCGCTCTCGCGCGCCACGGCGATGGCGCGCTGCTGCTCGGCCAGTTCCAGCGACTGGCGGCGCGCGATCTCTGCGGCCTGCAGCGTGCGTTCCTTGGTGATGCGCTCCTGCTCCAGGCTCTGCTCGCTGCGGATGCGGGCCAGGTCGATGGCCTGCTTGGCCGTGATCTGCGCGCCCTCGGCGTTCTGCTCGCTCTGGGCGCGCTCGCTGGTCAGCTCGGCGCGCTGGCGGGCCCGCGCGATCTCCACCTCGCGCTGCTGGTGCAGGCGCGCATGCTCGGCCTCGCGGTCGATGTCCAGGCTCAGCTTCTCGGCCTCCAGGTTCTTGTTGCGGATGGCGATCAGCGTGTCCTGCTCCACGTCGTTGCGCTGCTTCTTGCGGCGTTCGATCTGCTCGGTCAGCCGCGTCAAACCCTCGGCGTCGAAGGCATTGCTGGGGTTGAAGTACTCCATCGCCGTCTGGTCCAGCTGCGTCAGCGAGGCGGCCTCCAGCTCCAGGCCGTTCATGGTCAGGTCGCCGGCCACGGCCTCGCGCACGCGCTTGACGTAGGCCCCGCGCTTCTCGTGCAGTTCCTCCATGCTCATCTCGGCCGCGGCGGTGCGCAGCGCGTCGACGAACTTGCCTTCCACCAGCTCCTTGAGCTGCTCGGGCTCCATGGTGCGCAGGCCCAGGGTCTGGGCGGCGGCCGCCACGGCCTCGGGCTCGGCGGCCACGCGCACGTAGAACTCGGCGATCACGTCCACGCGCATGCGGTCCTTGGTGATCAAGGCCTTGTCGCGGCCGCGGCTGACCTCCAGCCGCAGCGTGTTCATGTTCACCGGGATCACGTCGTGCACGATGGGCAGCACGAAGGCGCCGCCGCCCAGCACCACCTTCTGCCCGCCCATGCCGGTGCGCACGAACGCGCGCTCCTTGCTGCTGCGCAGGTACAGCCAGTGGAACAGCCAGACCACGATGGCCACGGCGATGACCACCACGATCAGGCCGAGAAGGAAGCTGCCGAATTCAGCGCCGGTCATAGTGCAATCTCCGTGAAGCGTCGGGTGGTTTCAGTCAATGCGATCTCGGTGGGCAGCCGCTCCATCGAGCTGGCGCCATAGAAGCCATGCAGTTCAGGGCATTGGCCGAGGATCCAGCGGGCGTCCTCCGGCGTGGCGATGGGGCCGCCATGGCACAGCACCAGCTGCTCGGGGTTGACGGCCTTGGCGGCGGCGGCCCAGGCCTTGATGGGTGCCACGCAGTCCGAGAGCTGCAGCGCGGTCTCGGCACCGATGCTGCCGCCCGTCGTCAGGCCCAGGTGGCAGACGACGATGTCGGCGCCGGCCTTCGCCATGGCGCGCGCATCGGCCTCGCAGAACACGTAGGGCGTGGTCAGCAGGTCCATGGCGCGCGCGCGGGCCACCAGCTCCACCTCCAGCCCATAGCCCATGCCGGTCTCCTCCAGGTTGGCGCGAAAGCTCCCGTCGATCAGGCCCACCGTCGGGAAATTCTGGATGCCCGAGAAGCCGAGGTCCACCAGCCGGCGCAAGAACTGCTCGGGGATCATGAAGGGGTCGGTGCCGTTCACGCCGGCCAGCACCGGGGTGTGCTTGACGACGGGCAGCACCTCGCGCGCCATCTCGCAGACGATCTCGTTGGCGTTGCCGTAGGCCAGCAGCCCCGCCAACGAGCCGCGGCCGGCCATGCGGTAGCGGCCCGAGTTGTAGATGACGATCAGGTCGATGCCGCCGGCCTCCTCGCACTTGGCCGACAGTCCGGTGCCGGCGCCGCCGCCGATCAGTGGCCGGCCCGCAGCGATCTTGGCGCGGAAGCGCCGCAGCAGTTCATCCCTGGCGATGCGTGGCATGGGTGCGTTCCTCGTTGCGGGCCGCCAGCTGGCGCCAGGCGGCAACCAGCGCGTCGGCGAAGGCCTCGTCGTTGATGTGGTGCGGCAGGCGGACCAGCTGGTGGTCGCTGCTGCTGCGGAAGTGCTGGGCCAGCGTGTCGAACAGCGCCTGGTTGGCCTGCGGATCGTGGAAGGGCTGGCCGGGCCGGTCGATGGCCGAGACGCCGCCCTCGGGGACCAGCAGCCGCACCGGCCCGCGCATGGCGTTGCACTTGGCGGCCAGGAAGGCGCCGATGGCGCGGCAATCCTCGGCCGTGGTGCGCATCAGCGTCACGCTGGCGTTGTGCTGGTAGAAGCGCCGCGCGCGGAAGCGCTCGGGCACCGTGTCGCGCGCGCCGAAGTTCACCATGTCGAGCGCGCCGACCGAGCCGACCCAGGGCAGCGAATGGCGCGCGAACACGTCCAGCCGCGTGGGCCCGGCCGACATGGTGCCGCCCACGATCTCGTCGGCGATCTCGGTGGTGGAGACGTCGATGCAGCCGGCCAACAGGCCCGAGTCCGCCAGCTTCTCCATGCTCTGGCCACCCGTGCCGGTGGCGTGGAACACCAGGCAGTCGTAGGCCTCCTCCAACTGCCTGGTCACGGCCTGCACGCAGGGCGTGGTCACGCCGAACATGGTCAGGCCCAGCGCGGGCTTGCGTGCCTCGCTCTCCGGCATCGGGTGGGTCACCATGCCGGCCAGCGCGTGGGCGGCGTTGGCCAGCACACGCTCGCTGATGCGGTTGATGCCCTGCACGTCGGTGACCGAATACATCATGCAGATGTCGCTGGGGCCCACGTAGGGCCGCACGTCGCCGCTGGCCACCGTGCTGACCATCATCTTGGGCACGCCGACCGGCAGCGCGCGCATGGCCGGCGTGGCCAGCGCCGTGCCGCCCGAGCCGCCGGCCGAGACCAGGCCGCCGAGGTCGCGCCGCGTGAGCACGTAGCGCTCGAAGGCCAGCGCCATCGCCGTCACGGCGCTGCCGCGGTCGCCGCTGAACACGGCCGCCTCGCCCTGCGGATGGTGGCGCGCCACCTCGCGCGGGTGCACGCTGGCGGGGGAGGGCTTGCCGCTGGTGGCCAGGTCCACCGTCACCACGCGCAGGCCCAGTTTCTCCAGGCACTGGCGCAGGTAGGCGAGCTCGCGGCCCTTGGTGTCGAAGGTGCCCGCCACGTAGGCGGCACGCTCGCTGCTGGCCGCGACGGGGAACTCCAGCACCTGGGCCGCGCGCTGCACGGGGGATGGCGCGGGTGCGGCCGGCGTCGGTGGCGCCATGCGCGGGATGTCGGTCACGGGCGCGGCGGTGTCGCCGCTGTTCCAGCGGTTGAAGCCGCGCACCGTGCGCGGCAGCAGCGCGTCCAGAGACGGGGCGCCGTCGCCATGCATGCGCGCCACCGTGATCACGGTGGCCGGCCTGTCGGCCTGCGGCATGGGCACAGCATCAGCCTCTTCGTCCGGCCCGGTGCGCACGCCCAGCAGCCGCTCCTGCAGCGCGCGGTCGGCGCCCAGTTCCGCCGCGGGCATCAGCTGCGCGATGCGGCCGTTCACCATCACGCCGATGCGGTCGGCCACCCCGATGGCCACGCCCAGGTTCTGCTCGATCAGCAGCACGCCGATCTTGCCGTCGGCCGCCAGCGCCCGCAGTGCCTGGGCGACCTGCTCGACGATGACGGGGGCCAGCCCCTCGGTGGGTTCGTCCATGACCAACAGGCGCGGCTCCAGCAGCAGCGCGCGGCCGATGGCCAGCATTTGCTGCTCGCCGCCGGAGAGCTGCGCGCCGCCGTTGCCCTTGCGCTCGGCCAGCCGCGGGAACATGGCGTAGACCTTGTCCACGTCGCGCCGCTTGGGCGCGACCAGGCGCAGCGTCTCGTCCACCGTCAGCGAGGGCCACACGCGCCGGCCCTGCGGCACGTAGGCGACGCCGCGCCGGGTGCGGCGCTCGGGCGGCAGGCCCAGGATCTCCTCGCCGGCCAGCCGCACGCTGCCGGTGGCGCGGCCCACGGGCGGCAGCAGGCCGCAGATGGCGTTGCACAGCGTGGTCTTGCCCATGCCGTTGCGTCCGACGATGCCGAGCACGCCCTTGTCCAGCACCAGGCCGATGCCCTGCAGCGCGTGGGCACGGCCGTAGTAGACATCCAGGCCGTCGATGGCCAGCAGCGGTGCGTCCATCAATGCCTCCCGCCCATGTAGATGGCCTGCACCTGGCCGTCGTTCTCCATCTCGGCCGGCGTGCCGGTCTTGAGCACGCGGCCGTTGTGCATCACGGTCACCTTCTCGGTCACGCGCAGCGCGATGTCCAGGTCGTGCTCGATGATCACGAAGCCCATGTGCGCGGGCAGTGCGTTCAGCAGCGCCACCAGCTCGCGCCGTTCCGCCGGCGACAGCCCGGCGGCCGGCTCGTCGAACAGGATCAGCCGCGGCGCGCCGGCCAGCGCCATGCCGATCTCCAGCTGGCGCTGCTGGCCATGCGCGAGGTTGGCCACCAGCTCGTCGGCGATGTGGGCCAGGCGGGCGCGCTCCAGCAGTTCCTCGGTCGCCTGCGTGGAGCCGTGGCCCGGCCCGGCGCGCCGCAGGCTGAAGCGGCCGTTGGCCACGCCGCGCACGGCCAGGAACAGGTTGTCGCGCACGCTGAGCTCGCGGAACAGCAACGAGGACTGGTAGGTGCGCCGCAGCCCCTTGCGGATGCGTTCGTGCGGCGGCAGCGCCGTGATGTCCTCGCCGAAGAAGCGGATGCGCCCGCTGGTCGGCGGAAAGTCGCCCGTGATGGCGTTGAACAGCGTGGTCTTGCCCGCGCCGTTGCTGCCCAGCACGGCATAGCGCTGGCCGGCGGCCACCGAGAAGCTCACGTCGTCCACGGCGCGCAGCGCCCCGAAGGCGCGCGTGACGCCTTCGAGCGCGAGCGCATCGCCCGAGGCCAGCGCGCGCGGGGCGGCGCTGGAACGGGCGGCGGGGCGCAGCGGAGTGACGGTGGCCACGCGTTCAGCCTTGCTCAGGGGCAGGCGGGGACATCCCGCGTGCCCATCTTGAAGTCTTCCTTCTTCATGCCCAGCAGCTGGTCGATGTTGTCGACCTTCTTGCTCACCTTGGTCGTGAGGTTGCCCTGCGCGTCCTTGACCACCTCGGTCACGAAGGTGGTGCCGATGGCCTGGCGGTTGCCGTCCAGCCGCACGTCGCCCGTGGGCGTCTTGAGCACCAGCTTCTGCAGTGCCTCGCGGTACTTGGCCTGGCCGCCCGAGAGATCTCCCTTCACGGCGTCGAGCCCGTCCAGCGCGGCCTTCATGTTGGTGTAGTACACGTAGGCGAACAGGCTGGGGCTGGGGAACGCGCCGGAGGACACCGGGTAGGTCTTCTGGTAGTCGGCCACGAAGGACTTCCAGCCGGCGCCGTCGTAGCTGTCGGCCACCGGGCCGGCCGACAGCGTGCCCACCAGCGAATCGCGCCGCTTGCCGCGGTAGTTCAGCACGTCCTGGCTCACCGTGATGGAGCCGCCCAGCATCGGCTTGTCGCCGCCGGCGTTCTCGTACTGCGTGAGGAAGTTCACCGCGTCGGCGCCGCCCAGCACCACCAGCAGCGCGTCCACGTCCTTGGGGATGCGCGCGATCACCGAGCTGTAGTCCTTGCCGCCCAGCGGCACCCAGGCCTTGACCGGCACCTTGCCGCCCTTGGCGCAGTACTCGGCCATGAAGCCCTGCACCTGCGAATAGGGGAAGGCGTAGTCCTCGGCGATGACCATCACGCGCTTGTAGCCCTTGTCCAGCGCGGCCTGGCCCAGGCCCACCATCCACTGCGCGCCCTCGGTGTTGAAGCGGTAGAAATTGGGGCTGGGGCTGTCCAGCGTGGTGCCCTGCGCGCCCGAGGCACCGTTGATGAAGGTCACCTGCGGCTGGGTCTTGGAGTAGTCCTTCACCGCGATGCCTTCGCCGCCCGACAGCGGGCCGACCATGATGTCGACCTTGTCCTGCTCCACCAGCTTGCGCGTGGCGTTGACGGCCACGTCGGGCTTGGCGTCCGAGCTGGCCTTGATGAGTTCGATCTTGCGCCCCGCCACCATGCCGCCACGCTCCTTGACGGCCAGCTCCGCGCCGCGCATGCCGTCGGCGCCACCGGCCGCGAACGGTCCTTCCAGCGTGGCCAGCAGGCCGATCTTGATGGGGCCGCCCTGGGCCCAGGCACCGGTCACGACGCAGGTGGCCGCAGCGGCCAGCAGGGTTTGCTTGAGGTTCACGCTTGTCTCCTTGGGGTTGGCGTTGTCATGGTCTGCCGGGGTGCGAAGCGCGCACGCGCACGCGCCCACAGTCCGAGCAGGCCGTCGGGGGAACACAGCACGATGGCGAGGAACACGCCGCCGATGACGAGGTTGAAGCGTTCGCGGTCGACCAGGTCGATGGCGAAGGTCTGCAGCAGCACGAACAGCACCGCGCCGACGAACGCGCCGATGGGGTGGCGCATGCCGCCCAGCACCGCGACGACCAGGATGTTGATGAGCCAGCTGGTGCCGACCGATCCGGGGGTCATCAGTCCGTTGTACCAGGCCAGCAGGATGCCGCCCACGGCCGCCAGCAGGCCGGCGAAGGCGTAGGCCGCCACGCGGTGCGCCACCACGTCGTAGCCCAGCGCGGCCATGCGGCGCGGGTTGTCGCGCACGCCCTGCAGCGCGATGCCGAAGGGTGCGCGCACGATCCACTTGACGAGGCCGTAGCCCGCGAGTGCGCACACCAGCGCAAGAAAATAGAACGGCACCGGCTTGCGCAAGTCCACGCCGAACACATCGGGCGGGTGCAGTTCGCGCAGGCCCTGGAAGCCGTTGAAGATGCTGTAGTTCTGCAGCACCAGGTAGTAGAACGCCACGCCGATGGCCAGCGTGATCATGATGGTGTAGATGCCCTCGGTGCGCACCGACAGCCAGCCGATCAGCGCGGCGCAGGCCACCGCGATCAGCAGCGCGAACGGCACCGCCACCCACCAGGGCCAGCCCAGGCTGATGGCCGCGCTGCTGCTGGTGCCCAGCACGGCCATGGCGTAGCCCGCGATGCCGGCCACGGTCATCTGCGCCAGCGAGACCATGCCCCCGTAGCCGCCCAGGAAGGTCAGCGACAGGGCGATCAGGCCCAACACCAAGGATTGGGCTGCCACCTGGTAGGTGAAGAAGGGCGTGGCGACGAAGGGGAACAGCAGGGCCCCGATCAGCACGATGCCGTGGCGGGGGCGCAGGGTCCGCCAGGCGGCTGTGCGGGGCTGCGGTGTGTTGGCGGCCGTCGGCGCAGCGCTGGGGCGGGGTCGGGTGACCGGCGCCGTGGGCTGGCGGTTCATGGCGCGGCGCCATTGGGAGGCACTCATCGCAGGAGCTCCCCTCGCTGCGGTTTGCGCAGGAGGCGTGGCGCGGGGGCCGAGGGCACCGGGTGGCCTCTTCCGCGAATGTCCCCCGCCTGGGCCGCAGGCGGCCCAGGCTCCTCCTTTATTTCGCTGCAGAGGCCACCCGGTACCCTCGACCCTGGGCACGTCGCGTCGTGCTGGCTCGTGCGACGCGACGGTTCCGGACCACGACGATGGTGTGCTCCACGCAGCGAAATAAAGGAGGAGCCCTGGGCCGCCTGCGGCCCTGGGCGGGGGACATTCGCGGAGTGGAGCACACCGTCGGCGTGGTCGGGCGCCACCGCAAAGACCGAGTGCACAAGCTTGCATCTCATGCTGCCGCCTCCGAACCGTTGTGCGGGCCGAACGGACATGCCGGTCGGCGGCTTGCAGCCTTCGCGCTGCCGTCGATCCCCGCTGCGCGGGGCCCCTCGCCGAGTGCGCTCATGCTGCCTTCCCCATGATCCCGCGCGGCCGGAACGCCAGCACCAGGATCAGGATCACGAACGTGAACACCACGCTGTAGGTCGGCGCATAAGCCAGCCCATAGGTCTCCGCCAGCCCCAGGATCACCGCACCGATGGCGGCCCCCACCACACTGCCCATGCCGCCCACGATCACCACGACCAGCGAGGCCAGCAGCAGCCGGATGTCCTCGCCCGGCACCATCGACAGCTCCACCGCACCGATCACGCCGCCGAAGCCCGCAAGCCCGGCACCCAGCATGAAGGTGATGGCGAACACGAGGTTCACGTTCACCCCGGATGCGGCCAGCATGCCGCGGTCGTCCACGCCGGCGCGGATCATGGCGCCCACGCGGGTCCTGTTCAGCAGCCACCACAGTCCGAAGCCGATGGCCAGGCCGAAGCCCAGCAGGCTCAGCCGGAAGGCGCCGTAGGCATTGATCAGCGGCAGGCCGCGGATGGGGCCCTGCAGGAACGATGGCGCTTCCATCTGGTGCACCTGGCCCGTGAAGATCCACAGCAGCACATCGGCGATCACGATGGACAGGCCGATGGTCACCAGCGTCTGGCGCAGGTCCTGGCCCTGCATGCGGCGCAGGATCAGCACCTGGATCAGCAGGCCCGCCACGGCCGCCGCCGCGAAGCCCGCCGCCAGCGCCAGCAGCCACCAGCCGGTCTTGTCGGCCACCACATAGCCCACGTAGCCGCCCAGCAGGTAGAGCGAGCCGTGCGCCAGGTTCACGTTGCGCATGAGGCCGAACACCAGCGTGAAGCCGCTCGCGACGATGAAGTACAGCGAAGCCAGCGTCAGCCCGTTCAGCATGGTGACCACGTACAGGCGCGCGTTGTCGAACAGCGCCCAGAGCGAGAACACCCCGATGGGGCCGCCGATGAGCAGCCAGAGCAGGATGCGCGCGGTGCGCGTCATGCCGCCCTTTCCCAACGCCGCTCGCTGGCCACCGGCGGCAGCTTCGCGAACACGCCGTCCTTCATCACCGCCAGGATGCGCTTGGGGTCGCGCAGGATGGACAGGTTGGCCAGCGGGTCGCCATCGACCAGCAGCAGGTCGGCCAGGTACCCAGGCTTGATGAGCCCCAGGTCGTGCGGCTGCTTCATGACGTGCCCGCCGAACTCGGCCGTGGAGCGGATCGCCTCCAGCGGCGTCATGCCCAGGTACTTCACGAAGAACTCCAGGTCGCGCGCGTTCTGCGTGTGCGGCGTGAACGCGAAGCCATAGTCGCCGCCCGGCAGCACGCGGATGCCGCGCCGGTGCATGGCGCGCAGCGAGGCGATGGCGTTGTCCCATTCGTCCTGGTAGCCCATGTCCACCGCCATCTGGTGCGTGATGCCGAACGGCTCGGCCTCGTGCAGCATGGCGTAGAGGATGGCGATGCCGGGCGCGACGAACACCTGGTCCTTGGCCGCCTCCAGCAGGTCCAGCGTCTCGGTGTCGGTGTAGCTGGCGTGGTAGATCAGCTCGATGCCGTGGCGCAGCGCCTGCTTGACGCTGTCGGCCGACCGCGCATGGGCCACACCCCGCTTGCCGCGCATCTTGACCTCCTGCATGGCGGCGGCCACCTCGGCGTCGGTCATCCAGGTGGTGCCGGCCGGCGACTGCGGCGTGAAGTTGTCGCCCGACAGGTTGAGCTTGATCGAGTCCACGCCGTAGGCCAGGAAGCGGCGCACGGCCTTGCGCATGTCGTCGGCGCCGTTCACGTTCACGCCGAAGCTGAACTCGGGAAAGGGCAGGTGCGGCAGCGTCTCGTCGCCCAGGCCGCCGGGCACCGTGATCTCCTGGCTGGCGGCCAGGTAGCGCGGGCCGGGGATCTGGCCCTTGTTGATGGCGTTGCGCGTGACCACGTCCAGCCGCGGCTTGGCGCAGGCCGCACCCACGCAGGAGGTGAAGCCCGCTTGCAGATAGCGGCCTGCCACCTTGGCGCACCACAGCACGTGTTCTTCCAGCGGCATCGCCTGGATGGCAGCCAACGTGGCCGCGTCGTTCCAGCTGAAGTGCGTGTGCGCCTCGCACATGCCCGGCATCAGCGTGGCGCCGGCCGCGTCGATGACCTGCACGCCGCTGTGGAAACCGCCTACGGGCGCCAGGCTGCGGCCGACCTCGCGGATGCGGTTGCCCGCCACGCGCACGCTGCCCTGGTAGGGCTGTTGCGTGCCGCCTTCGAGGATGCGCACGTTGGTGAACAGGACTTCGGCCATCGTCGTCTCCTCAAGCCGCCCAGCGGTTGGGGCGCACCTCGCGCAGATACGGGGAACCGCTGCCCTCGCGCACCGGCGGCGCGCGGTGGAATTCGCCATCCTTCATCACGGCCAGGATGCGCGCCTTGTCCTGCAGGATCGTGATGTCGGCCAGCGGGTCGCCGTCGATCAGCAGCACATCGGCCAGGCAGCCCTCGCGCAGGTAGCCGATCTCCTTGCCCTGCTTCATCATCGGCCCGCCCCAGGCCGTGGCCGACAGCAGCGCCTCCATGGTGCTCATGCCCACCACCTTGACGAAGTACTCCAGGTCGCGCGCATTGGTGCCGTGCGGCGTCCAGGCAAAGCCGTAGTCGCCGCCGGGCAGGATGCGCACGCCGCGCCGGCGCAGCGCCTGCATGCTCGCGATGGCCGCCTCCAGCTCGCGGTGGTAGCCCATCTTGCGCGTGACCTCGGGCGTCAGCCCGTACTCGCTGGCGTTGTGCACGGTGCGGATCAGCCAGGCCAGCCCGGGCGCCACGAAGTGCTGCATCTTGTGCGCCTCCAGCAGGTCCAGCGCCTCCTCGTCGCAGAAGCTCGCGTGGTAGATCACCTCGATGCCCAGCTGCACGCACTGCTTGATGGCCCAGGTGCTGCGCGCATGCGCGGCCACGCGCTTGCCCCAGGCCTTGGCCTCCTCGACGCAGACGCGCACCTCCTCGGACGTGAACTGGCTGCGCTCGGACGACATGCCCGTGATGGATTCGCCCGACAGGTTGATCTTCAGCGTGTCCACGCCGTACTTGGCGAACATGCGCACGCAGCGGCGCATCTCCTCGGCGCCGCTGACGACGGCGCCGAACGCGAATTCCGGCTGTGGCAGGTGCGGCTGCGTGGTGTCGCCCAGGCCGCCGGGCACCGTGATCTCCTGGCTGGCCGCCAGGTAGCGCGGGCCAATGATGGTGCCGTCGTTGATGGCGTTGCGGATCACCACGTCGAGCCGCGGCTTGGCGGCGGCCGCGCCCACGCAACTCGTCCATCCCATGTCCAGGTAACGCTTGGCGACTTCGGCGCACCACAGGATGTGCTCCTCGGGCGGCATGCGCTGGATGGCGTCCAGGCTGGGCTGGTCGTTCCAGCTGAAGTGCGTGTGCGCCTCCACCATGCCCGGCATCAGGAAGGCGCCGCCGCCATCGATGACCGTGGCACCGGCCACCGGCTGGCTGCGCTGGCCGAAAGCCGTCTTGGCGACGCGGTGGATGCGGTTGCCCGACACCAGCAGCTCGCCCATGAAGGGCTGCTCGCCGCCGCCGTCGAAGATGCGCACGTTGGTGAAGTGGATGTCGGCCATGTCAGCCCCTCACGCTGGACAGGAACTCGCGCAGCGCGCGCTGGCAATCCTCGGGCCGCTCCACCGGCGTCCAGTGGCCGCAGCGCGACAGCACCTGCACACGGGCGCCGGCGATCTTCTCGGCCATGGCGCGCACGGCCTGCGGCGGCGCCACGCCGTCTTCGTCACCGGTGACCAGCAGCACCGGGCAGGCGATGCGGTCCACGGCCGCCGGCTCGGCGCCGGCCAGCGCCTCGCAGCTGCGCGCGTAGGCCTCGGGCTCCTGGCGCATCAGGCTCTCACGGACGAAGGCCACCGCCAGGGGATGGTTCTGGCGCGTCTCCGACGACACGGCCACCTGGGTCAGCTGGTTCACAATCTCGTGCAGGCCGGCCACGCCTTCACGGGCCTTGGTGGCGCGGGCGCGCATGGCGTTGCGGGCCGGGTCGGGCGGCGTGATCAACGGGCCGAACAGCGCGAGGCTGCGCACGAGCCTCGGGTTCTGCACGGCCAGGTGCTGGGCCACGATGGTGCCCATGGAATGGCCGACGACATGCGCGCGGGGGATGCCGGCGCGGTCGCAGAACGCTTGAACCGCGTCCACGTAGCGCTGGATGGTCAAGGGCCCTTCCGCACGCTGCGAACGCCCGCTGCCCGGCAGATCGGGCCGCAGCACGCGGCAGCGCTGCAGCGCCGGCAGCAAGGGCCCGAAGGTGTTGGCGCTGCCGCCCAGGCCGTGGATGCAGACGACGGCGTCGCCCTCGCCTTCGTCCTCGGCCACCATGCGTTCGATCAGGTGCAACGGCATCGCGCGGGCCTCACTGGAAGCGGTTCTCGATGGCGCCGATGCCATCGATCTCCACCTTGAACACGTCGCCGGACTGGAGCCAGCGTGGCGGCTTGAAGCCCATGCCCACACCCGAGGGCGTGCCCGTGGCGATGATGTCGCCGGGCAGCAGCGTGATGCCGCGCGAGCAGGTCTCGATGAGCGTGGGGATGTCGAAGATCATGTCCTCGGTCCGCCCGTCCTGGCGCAACTCGCCGTTCACCCAGCCACGCACGCGGGTGCTGCGCCCTTCCAGTTCGTCGGCTGTCACGATCCACGGGCCCATGGGGCAGAAGGTGTCGAAGCTCTTGCCCAGGTCCCACTGCTGGTGGCGCGTCTGCACGTCGCGCGCACTCACGTCGTTGACCACGGTGTAGCCCAGCACATGCTCCATCGCGCGGCCCTTGGGGATGTCGCGGCCCTGCTTGCCGATGACGATGGCCAGCTCGCTCTCGTAGTCGATCTGCTCGGTGACGGCGCGGCCCGGCAGGCGCACGGTGTCGAAGGGGCCGATCACGGTCTGCGGCGTCTTGGTGAAGACGATGGGCCACTCGTCCTCCTTGGGCAGGCTGTCGCGGAACACGGTGCCGGCGAGTTCCGCCGCGTGTGCGCGGTAGTTGCGGCCGACGCAGAACAGGTTGCGGTGCGGGCGCGGCAGCGGCGCGCGCAAGGTGATGGCCGAGACCGGGAGCCTGGTGCCGGCCTCGCGCGGCAGCGGCCGGCCTTCGGCCAGCGCCTCGACCAGCGGCTGCACGCCACGGCTGGCGTCGTTGCACGCGAGCGGCGTGGCCTCGCGTCCGTCGGGCGAGATCAGCCCCACGTGGTCCATACCACCCCAACGCCAGCTGGCAAGCCGCATCGTGTTGTCTCCTGGTGCCGCACGTGTCGCAGGGCATGGCCCTGGCCGTGAGATCGAATGTCCGTTTTAAGACGGGTGTCTCACAACGGGATGGGCGCATCATAATGAGCGGGTCTCGCCGCGCAAGACACAAACGACATACCCAGACCCGGACAAACCCGCATGGCGCGCCCCAAGTTCTCGCACAGCCCCCCTCCGCAGCCGCCCGAGCGCGGCATCAAGGCGGCCACCTTCAAGCTGCTGCTGGAGACGGCCATGGCCATCATCCAGGACGGTGGCCACATTCCTTCCGTGGCCGAGACCGCGGTGCGCGCCAAGGTGTCGCGCGCCACGGCCTACCGCTACTTCAAGAGCCGCAGTGCGCTGCTGACCGCCGTGATCGAGGCCTCGCTGGGGCCGGTGCGCAGCCACGCGTCCGACCTGCCGGACGGGCATGCGCGGCTGCACGAGCTGTTCAAGAAGACCTTCCCGCGCTTCAAGGAGTTCGAGCCGCAGCTGCGCGCCGCCGCCCTGCTCTCGCTGGAGCAATGGGCGCAGGAGCGCGCCGGCCTGCTGGAGGAGGAGCCGTTCCGCCGCGGCCACCGCGTGCGCATCCTCGAGCACGCGCTCGAGCCGCTGGCGCCCCAGCTGCCCAAGGCGGTGTACGACCGGCTGCACCGCGCGCTGTCGGTGATCTACGGCATCGAGCCCTATGTGATCCTCAAGGACATCTGGGGCGTGAGCGACCGCGAGGTCGAGCGCACCGCGCTGTGGATGGCCGATGCCATGGTCGACGCCGCACTGCGCGAGGCCAACCCGCCGCGCGCGGCCAGGAAGAAGCCAGGACAATGAGGCCCATGCCCGAACACGATCCCGCCTGGTACGACGCCCAGTACAACGCCCGCGCCGCCATCCCCGAGCACCCGCAGATCCTGCAGCACTGGACCGACGCGTCCAAGGCCGCGCGCGGCAAGCTGCGCAGCAAGCTCGACCTGCGCTATGGCGACGGGACCAAGGAGACGCTGGACCTGTTCCCCGCCGCGCAGCCGCACGCGCCAGCAGGCGCGCCGGTGCTGGTCCACATCCATGGCGGCTTCTGGCGCGCGCTGGACAAGCGCGACCACAGCTTCGTGGCCGAGCCCTTCGTGGCCGCCGGCGTCTCGGTGATCCTGCCCAACTACGCGCTGGCGCCGTACGCCAGCATCGCGCAGATCGTGCAACAGATGGTCAAGGCCATCGCCTGGATCTGGCGCGAGGCCGACACCCTGGGCGTGGACCGGCAACGCATCGCGCTGAGCGGCCACAGCGCGGGGGGCCACCTGGCGGCCATGCTGATGGCCTGCAACTGGCGCGACATCGAGCGGCGCATGCCGGCACAGCCGCTGCGCGGCGCGCTGGCGCTGTCGGGCCTGTACGAGCTGGAGCCGCTGCGCCACGCGCCCTTCCTCGCGCGCGACCTGAAGCTGACCGAGGCCTCGGCCCTGCAGCTGAGCCCGGCCTGGATGCCGGCACCCGCCGGGCCGCTGCTGGCCCTCGTGGGCGGCGAGGAGAGTGCCGAGTTCCAGCGGCAGAACGCGCTGATCCGCGCGCGCTGGGGCGAGGCCGCGGTGCCGGTCTGCGAGACCGTGCCGGGCCGCAACCACATGAACGTGCTGCACGACCTGGCCGATCCGGCTGCGCGCGCACACCGCCTGGCGCTGGGGCTGCTCGGCCTGTGATCCCTGCCGGCGTGGTGTAGGGTCCGCGCTTCGTCCGCACACACAGAACAAGCCATGGAGACAAGCCAGCCGCCGGCGCCCGGCGTCGATTCCCCCTATGCCATGTTCCGGCTCGGCGTTGCATTGCTGCTCATGGCGGTGGGCAACGGCGGCATGTACGTGGTCTCGGTGGCGCTGCCCGCGGTGCAGGCCGAGTTCGGTGTCGCCCGCTCCGACGCCTCGCTGCCCTACACGCTGCTGATGCTGGGCTTCGGCGCCGGCGGCGTGCTCATGGGCAGGCTGGCCGACCGCTTCGGCATCGGCTGGCCGTTGCTGCTCGGCGCGATGTGCCTGGGCCTGGGCTACTGGGCCAGCGCCACGGCCGACAGCCTGCTCGGCTTTGCGCTCGCGCAGGGCCTGCTGGTCGGCCTGCTGGGTTGCTCGGCCAGCTTCGCGCCCTTGATCGCCGACACCGCCCTGTGGTTCGAGCGCCGGCGCGGCATGGCGGTGGGCGTGTGCGCCAGCGGCAACTACCTGGCCGGCACGGTGTGGCCGCCGGTCGCCCAGCATTTCATCGAGACCGTGGGCTGGCGCCAGACCTACCTGGGCATGGCGGTGTTCTGCAGCCTCGCGGTGGGCGCGCTGGCGCTGTGCATGCGCCAGCGGCCGCCGGTCGTGGCCGCTGCGCCGCAGGGCGCGGCCGCGGCCTCGGCCGCCGCGCTGGCGGCCGGGCGGCCTTTCGGCCTGTCGCTGGGCACGGCCCAGGGCCTGCTGTGCGTGGCGGGCCTGGCCTGCTGCGTGGCGATGGCCATGCCGCAGGTGCACATCGTGGCCTACTGCGGCGACCTGGGCTATGGCGCGGCGCGCGGCGCCGAGATGCTGGCGCTGATGCTGGGCTTCGGCGTGGTCAGCCGACTCGTCTCGGGCTGGGTCTGCGACCGCATCGGCGGCCTGCGCACGCTGCTGCTGGGCTCGGCGCTGCAGGGCGTGGCGCTGCTGCTGTTCCTGCCCTTCGACGGCCTGGTGCCGCTGTACGTGATCTCGGCGCTGTTCGGGTTGTTCCAGGGCGGCATCGTGCCGTCCTACGCCATCATCGTGCGCGAGCACTTCCCGCCGCAGGAGGCCGGCGCGCGCGTGGGCACGGTCATCATGGCCACGCTGTTCGGCATGGCGCTGGGCGGCTGGATGTCGGGCAAGGTGTTCGACCTCACCGGCAGCTACCACGCGGCCTTCCTGAACGGCATCGCGTTCAACCTGCTCAACCTCAGCATCGCGGCCACGCTGCTGTGGCGCGTGCGGCGGCTGCAGCACGCGCGGGCCTGAGTTCTACACTGCGCGCCTTTCCCGGTTCTCTGGAGTTTTTCATGTCTCTCGCATCTCTGCGCCGCCCCTCCCTCCTGGCCGGCGCGCTGGCTTCGGCGCTGCTGCTCGGTGCCTGTGCGCCGATGGCGCCGAAGGCGACGGTCCCCGCCACCCCGCCCGCACAGGCGGCCCTGCCCGTGGACGCCGCCCTGCGCGCGCAGACGCAGGCCGAGGTCGGCCCCTACCTCAAGACGCTGGAGACGCTGGTCGGCATCGAGTCCGGCAGCCGCGACCTGGAGGGCCTGCGCCAGCTCAGCGGCACCGTGGCCGAGCGGCTGCGCAAGGCCGGCATGCAGGTGGAGGTCAAGCCCACGCGCGCGCCCGGCTTCCATCCGCAGCTCAAGGGCGCGGAACTGGGCAGCATGGTGTATGCGACGCGCAAGGGCACGGGCGTCAAGAAGGTGCTGCTGATCGCCCACATGGACACGGTCTACCAGCGCGGCATGGGCGCCAAGCAGCCCTTCCGCATCGACGGCGACCGCGCCTACGGCCTGGGCATCGCCGACGACAAGCAGGGCGTGGCGCTGATCCTGCACGTGGTCGAGCTGCTGGCGCGCAACGGCTTCACCGACTACGCGGAGCTGGGCGTGCTGATCAACGGCGACGAGGAGGTGGGGTCGCCCGGCTCCGGCCCGTTCCTCACCGAGCTGGGCGGTGCCTACGACGCGGTGTTCTCGTTCGAAGGCGGCGGCAGCGCCACGGCCCAGGGCGGCGACATGGTGCGCCTGGCCACGAGCAGCATCGCCATCGTCGAGATGAAGGTGACCGGCAAGGCCAGCCATGCGGGCGCGGCGCCCGAGCAGGGCCGCAATGCGCTGTACGAACTCGCGCACCAGATGCTCAAGTCGCGCCAGTTCGGCGACCCGGCCAAGGGCCTGCAGATCAACTGGACCGTGGCCAACGCCGGCAATTCGCGCAACGTGATCCCGGCCGAGGCCACGGCCGTGGCCGACGTGCGCTCGCTGACCAATGCCGACCTGGACCTCATGGAGGCATCGCTGAAGAAGTCCATCGAGGACAAGCTGATCCCGGACACGAAGATCGACCTGACCTTCTACCGCAGCCGCCCGGCCTTCGTCTCCAACGCGGCCTCGCGCGCGCTGGCCCAGCATGCCCGCGGCCTGTACGGCGGGCTGGACATGCCGATGGAGATCCGCGAGCGCGCCACCGGCGGCGGCACCGACGCCGCCTTCGCCGGCCTGCGCCCGCGCGGCGGCGTGCTGGAAAGCTTCGGCCTGCGCG
The DNA here is from genome assembly GCF_001422445.1 of Pseudorhodoferax sp. Leaf274. Lineage (GTDB taxonomy): Bacteria > Pseudomonadota > Gammaproteobacteria > Burkholderiales > Burkholderiaceae_C > Pseudorhodoferax. Next base: position 441,958 of record NZ_LMNA01000001.1, on the reverse strand, counting down.
GTTTCGGCGCCCACTCCAACGACGACGAGTACGTGCTGGTGTCCAACGTGGGGCCGCGGCTGTACCTGGCCGCACGCATGGTGATGGACACCGGCCGCGGCCAGGTGGGCTGGTAGCGTCAGGTCGCGCGGGCCGGCCGCACCGCCACGGCCTCGATCTCCACCTTCACGGGCGCGATGAGCCCCGCGATCACGGTGGAGCGCGCGGGCGCCTGTTCGGCCGGGAAGCGCTCGGCATAGGCCGCGTTGAAGGCCGGGTAGTCCGCCGCATCGGTCAGCCACACGGTGGTCTTGACCACGTCTTCCAGGGTGCAGCCCGCATTGCGCAGGATGCGGGCGATGTGGTCCAGCGTGGCATGGGTCTGGCCCGCGATGTCGGGCGCGGCCGGGCCGGCCGGCGTCATCGGCACCTGGCCCGAGACGAACACCAGCCGGTCCCAGGCCACGGCGGCGGAGATCGGCTGGCGCTGGCCGGCCCGCACCACGGTGCCGATGCGTTCGATGGGGGCGTCCATCAGTCCGCCTTGGCGCCCGAGACCTTGACGATGGCCGACCACTTCTTCACCTCGGACTCGATCAGGCCCTTGAACGCGGCCGGCGCCGTGCCCTCGATCAGGAAGCCGCGCGCGGCGAAGAAGTCGGCGATCTCCGGCGTCTTGATGGCCTTGTTGACCTCGGCGCTGATCCTGGCGACCACATCGGGCGGCGTGGCGGCCGGGGCGAACAGGCCTTGCCACGACAGCGCCTCGAAGCCCGGATAGCCGCTCTCGGCCAGGGTCGGCACGTTGGGCAGCATGGGGTGGCGCTGTCGCGACGTGACGGCCAGCGCGCGCAGCTTGCCGGCTTCCAGTTGCGGCATCACCACCAGCAGGTCGCCGAAGGTGGCCTCGATTTGCCCGCCCATGAGGTCTTGCAGCATGCCCGCGCTGCCGCGGTAGGGGATGTGCACCATCGAGGTCTTCGTGGCCTGCTTGAACATCTCGCCCGTCAGGTGCATCGAGGTGCCGTTGCCGGCCGAGCCGTAGCTGATCGATCCGGGCCTGGCCTTGGCCAGCGCGATGAACTCGGCGATGGTGCCGGCCTTCACCGAGGGGTTCACGGTCACCACCAGCGGCGAGCTCACGACCATGGACACGGGCGCGAAGTCCTTCACCACGTCGTAGGGCAGCTTGGGGTAGAGCGCCTGCGCGATGGCGTTGCTGCCGGTCACGCCCATCAGCAGCGTCGTGCCGTCGGGCGTGGACTTGGCCACGTAGTCGGCACCCACGGTGCCGCCGGCACCGGCCCGGTTCTCGACGATGACGGGCTGGCCCAGCGCCACCGACAGCTTCTCGCCGATGCGGCGCGCCAGCAGGTCGGTGCTGCCGCCGGGCGGGAAGGGCACGACGATGCGCGTGGTCTTGCCGCCCTGGGCCTGGGCCAGCAGCGGCGCGGCGGCCAGCGCGGTGCCGGCGGCGAGGCGGCGCAGGGACTGGCGGCGGGAGATGGGATGGGGCGTGGGGTGGGTCATGGGATGGGTCATGGGGCACTCCGGAGCTAGGGAAGGGGTCATGGCGGCCATGCAGGAACCGTGCGGGGCGGGCGCGGTCATGGGCCTGCCGGCGTGGCGTCCGGTGCTCCCCAGCCGCCGCCGCCCGCGGTCTCGACCACGAGCCGGTCGCCGGCCTGCCACTGCGCGCGTGCCTTGGCGGGCAGGGGCTCGACGCGGCCGTCCGCACGCTCGATGCGGGCGCACGCGCAGGCGCCCGGCTGGCCGCCGGCGGCGCCCTGGGGCGCGATGCCGTGGCGCTCGCCGCGGTAGGAGATGCTGCCACTGCCATGCAGCAGGCGGTAGACGCGCACCACGCCGTCGCCACCGCGGTGGCGGCCGGCGCCGCCGGAGCCGGCGCGCACGGCCACGCGCTCCACGCGCAGCGGGGCCTGGGCCTCGATGGCCTCGGCCGGCGTGCTGCGCGCGTTGCCCACGTCGGTGGACACGCCCGCGCCGCCCGGCCCGGTGGGGGCGCCGCCGGCCGCCGAGGCGATGATCTCGGTCAGCAGCCAGGCGCTGCCGTCGGGCCGCGTGCCGCCCAGCGAGAGCACCACGGCCTCGCCCGCATTAGGCGCCGGCATGCGCGCCGGCAGGGCCTGGGCCCAGGCGCCCAGCAGCGCGTTGGCCAGCAGCTTGACGAGGTTGGTGCGCGCGTTCACCGCGGCGGGGAAGGCCGGGTCGACGATGCTGCCCGGGCGCGTGCGCAGCGTCAGTGGCGCGAGGCTGCCGTCGTTGGGCGCAGCCTGCGGCGACAGCATGCGCGCGAAGTAGGCCACGGCCGCCTGCACTGCGCCGCGCGCGGCGTTCACGGGCCCGGGCGTCTGGTCGGCACAGCCGGTGAGGTCCAGTTCGGCGCTGTCGCCGCGCTTGCGGATGCAGACCGCCACGCGCACCGGGTCGGTGCCGATGCCGTCGCCGTCCAGCGCGTCCTCGAAGGCGTAGTCGCCATCGGGTGCGGCCGCCAGTGCTGCGCGCGCAGCCGCATCCGAGTCCGCCAGCGCGGCCTGGCAGCGCGCCGGCGCGTCGGGCGTGCGCAGCCACAGCGCGGCGAGTTCCTGCGCGCCCTGCGCGAGGCAGGCCCATTGCGCGGCCAGGTCGCCCTGCAGGTTGTCGGGCATGCGGCTGTTGGCACACAACAGGCGCAGCAGTGCCGCGTCGGGCTGGCCGGCGCGGAACAGCGGCATGGGCGGGATGCGCAGGCCTTCCTGCTGGATGCTGGACGCGTGCGTGGGCACCGAGCCCGGCGCGATGCCGCCCACGTCCTGGTGGTGCAGCACGCAGGCCACGAGCGCCACCGTGCGGCCGTGCACGCGCACCGGGCGCACCAGCGTGAGGTCGGGCAGGTGCGTGCCGCCGTGCCAGGGGTCGTTGAGCAGGTAGCCGTCGCCCTCGGCCATGGTGTCGGCCGGGTAGAGGGCCAGCAGCCCGGCCACGGCCGGCGACAGGCTGCCCAGCAGCAGCGGCAGCGTGCGCGCCTGGGCCACGAGCCGGCCGTCGGGCAGGAACACGGCGGCCGCGCAGTCCATGGCCTCGCGCACCACGCTGGAGACGGCGTCGCGCACCAGGCGCTGCTGCATGCGGTCGGCCAGGGCCTCCAGCTGCTGCGGCAGGCCGTCGCCGCGCGCAGGCTCTGCGGCCGGCGCTGGCGCCTGCAGGCCCAGTGCCTGCACGGTTGCCAGCGTGCGCTCGTATTCGCCGTCCTGCGCCAGCACCGCGTGCGAGCAGGCCACCGGCAGACCGGGCCACAGCTGCGCGATGCGCTGCGCCAACGCCTGTTCGTGCGCGGGGTTGCGCTGCGCGAACAGCAGGCAGATGGCGATGCCGGCGGGCGGGCGCGGCAGCGCGGCCAGCGCGTTGAGCACGCCGGCCAGGTCCAGCGGCGCGACCTCGGCACCGGCGGCGTCGATGCGGCCGCGCGCCTGGATGCGCCAGGGCGCCGGCAGCAGCTGCGGCCAGGGCGAAGCCGGCACGTGCAGTGCGTAGGGGTCGGCGCGGCTCTGCCGCGCCAGGGTCAGCACGTCGGCGAAGCCTTCCGTACAGATGAGCGCGATGTCCGGCATGTCAGAAGCGGTCCGGCCGGAACGGCGCGAGATCGACCTGCGTGGCCCGGCCGGCCACCAGGTGGGCCACCTCGCGCCCCGTGCTCGCGCCCATGCACATGCCCATGTGGCCATGGCCGAAAGCCAGCCAGGCGTTGTCGGCGCTGCGCGCGCGGCCCACCACGGGCAGGCTGTCGGGCAGGCAGGGCCGGTGGCCCATCCACTGCGTGGTCTCGCTGGTGTCCAGGTGTGGAAACAGCTGCTGGCCCAGGCGCAGCAGGGCTTGCGCGCGCGCGTAGCGCGGCGGCGCCTTCAGGCCGGCGAACTCCACCGTGCCGGCCAGCCGCAGGCCCATGGCCATGGGGTTGACCATGAGGTTGTTCTCCACCGCCATCACGGTGTGGCGCAGCTGCAGGTTGGAACTGCGCACCGTGACGTGGTAGCCGCGCTGCGTCTCCAGCGGCACGCGCGAACCCAGCTGCGCGGCCAGCGGGGCCGACCAGGCACCGGCCGCCACCACCACGCCGTCCACGGGCAGGCTGGCGCCTTCGTCGGTGCGCACGCCGGTCACGCGGCGGCCTTCGCGCTCGAAGCCGGCCACGCGCTTGCGCAGGTGCACCGCGCCGCCTGCCATGCAGTGCGCGTGCAGCGCCTTGACCAGGGCCGAGGGGTCGGTCGTCGAGCCGTTCTCCGGCGCCAGGATGCCGAAGCGAAAGCGGCCCTTGAGGTCGGGCTCCAGCTGTTCCAGTTCGTCCTGCTCCACGTCGCGCATCTGCACGCCCAGCGAGCGGCGCAGGTTCATGCCCCAGGCCCATTGCGCGGCCTTCTCGCGCGAGGAGTAGACGTAGAGGCAGCCGCTGCGGCGCACCAGCGCGTCCGCCTGGGCGTCCTGCAGCAGCGGGCCGTAGCAGTCGAAGATCGGCACCAGCAGGCTGCGCAGCGACGTGGCGATGCGCGTGACCTCCTCGCGCGTGGAGTGCTGCAGCATGCGCACCAGCCAGGGCAGCACCACGGGCGCATGGCGCCAGCGCACGGTGAGCGGGCCCAGCGGGTCGAGCAGCCAGTTCGGCACGCGCTTCCACATGCCCGGCATGCCCACGGGCAGGCAGGCGCTGGGCGAGAGCGAGCCCGCGTTGCCGAAGGAGCAGGCCTCGCCTGGCTCCAGCGGATCGAAGAAGGTGACCTGGTGACCGTCGCGCTGCAGCCAGGCGGCCGTGCAGACTCCGACGATGCCGGTCCCGATGACGGCGACATGCATAGGGCGCGGATTGTGCGGGGCGCGGGCGCATCAGGCCAACGCATTCATTTGATCGGCGCATCAGGCTTTCTGATCCATGCCGCACGGCGGCGCCACAATGGTGCGCACATGAACCTCACCCTTCGCCAGATGCGTGCGTTCTCGGTCGTGGCGCGCAGCGCGAGCTTCACGCTGGCCGCGCGGCAGCTGAACCTCACGCAGTCGGCGGTGAGCATGCTGGTGCAGCAGCTGGAGGAAGAACTCGGCGTCAGGCTGTTCGACCGCGCGCGCAACGCCGTCACGCTGACCGAGGCCGGCCAGCAGCTGCTGCCGCTGGCGCGCCGCATGCTCGACGACCTGCGCCAGATCGAGGAGGGTGCGGGCGACCTGCGCGGCCTCAAGAGCGGCGTGCTGCGCGTGGTGGCGCCGCAGCTCATGGCCTGCACCTGGGTGGCGGGCGCGATGGCGAACTTCGCGCAGCTGCACCCGGCGATCGGCCTGCGCCTGGTGGACGCCACGGCCGACGACATCGTCGGCACGGTGCGCCGCGGCGACGCCGAGCTCGGCATCGGCCCCGAGCGCACGGTCGGCGAGGACGTGACGCGCAGCTTCCTCATGAACGTGCCGATGCGGCTGGTCTGCGCCGCCGCGCACCCGCTGGCCGAGCGCCAGACCGTGTCCTGGCAGGAGCTGCGGCACGAGCGCTGGGTCGTCTACTCGGGCGACTTCAACCGCTATGTGGAGCAGCGCCTGCGCGAGCACGATGCCTCGCTGTCGATGCAGACCGCCACCGAGGTCGGCTACCTGACCACGGCGCTCGCGCTGGTCGGTGCCGGCGTGGGCGTGGCCACCGTGCCCGATTACGCGCGCGGCTTCGCGCAGAACTTCGGCATCCGCTTCATCGCGCTGCGCGCGCCGGCCCTGAACCGCGAGTTCTTCGTCTACCAGCGCCGCGGGCTGGCGCTGTCGCCCGCGGCCGAGGCCTTCACGGGCCTGCTGCGGCGCCAGGCCCGCACGCGCTGAACAGGCTCAGCCGCGGGGGAGCACCATTTCGGTGGTAGATTGGCGTTCCCCCTCTGGTCATTGCACTTCATTTGTGCTTACGGCGACCTGTTTTGGGGCGTGAGGTCGACAGCAGCCGCATTCGCTGAAACAAAGCATTGCAGTTGCTTATGCAACGGACGTGGTGTGTGAAGGCCGAACAACATGCGGCACCTTCAACCCCAGCACCGGCCATGACCCTCCATCGACGCACCCTTCTCCGTTCCGCTGCCGCCGTGGCGGCTCCCGTCATCGCCGGTTTCCCGCTCGTCGCGCAGGCCGCGAAGTCCTACACCTACGGCGGCTCGGCCTGGCTGGGCCACTACTCGGCCTACATCGCGATCAAGGCCGGGCTGTTCGCCAGCAAGGGCCTGGACGTCAAGTGGCAGGCCTTCCCGACCTCGTCGGACCGCATGGGCGCGGTGATGGCCGGCAGCATCGACCTGGCCGGCACCGGCGTGGTCTCTTCGCTGGCGCTGATGGCCGCCGGCGCGACGCAGTTCAAGCTGATCGCCACGCCGAACAACTTCGGCCGCGCCGAAGGCCTGCTGGTGCGCCAGGACGTGAGCAGCATCGCCCAGCTCAAGGGCAAGAAGATCGGCGTGACCTTCGCGTCCAGCGCCCATGTGCTGATCCTGGACCTGCTCAAGCAGGCCGGCCTGCGCCCGGACGCCGACGTGGCGCTCATCAACCTGCCCGCGCCCAACATCCTGTCGGCCTACCAGGGCAACCAGATCGACGCCGCCGTGGCCTGGACGCCGGCCTTTGACCGCATCAAGGCCCTGCCCGGCACGCGCGTGCTGGCCGACGACACGGCCTTCTCGCTGTACAAGGACTTCAGCATCACGCCCGGCCCGGACGTGCTGCTGGCCAGCGCACGCCTGGTCAAGAACGACCCGGCCGCGATCAAGGCCTTCATGCAGGGCATCTTCGAGGCCAACGCCATGCTGCGCGACAAGCCCGAGGAAGCCGCCCGCCTGCTGCTGGAGCTGACCGGCCTCTCGCAGGAGGAACAGGTCAACACCATCCGCCAGACCGGCTGGTACGACGCCGCGCAGCAGCGCGAGCTGCTGGTGCAGCCGGGCAGCTTCGTGACCGGCATGCAGAAGCTGGCCGAGATGCTGGTGGCGCTCAAGCAGATCGACAAGGCGCCCACGGTGCGCAACTGGCTGGACGGGAGCTTCGTCTGACATGGCAGCTGTGGGCAATTCCCGCAAGGGGGTCGGTTCGCTCGCCTGGCTGAGCGTGCTGTCGCTGCTGGGCTTCCTGGCCATCTGGGAGCTGGTCTGCCGGCTCGGCTTCGTGGAACCGATCTTCCTGCCACCGCCTTCGCAGGTGTTCGCGCGCGCCGCCAGCATGACCGAGCAGGGCACGCTGGCCTGGCACGTGCTCGCTTCGGCGCGGCGCGTGATGGTCGGCTTCCTGGCCGCCGTGGTCGTGGCGATTCCGCTGGGCATCTGGCTGGGCACCTCGCGCATCGCGCGTGCCGTGTTCGACCCGGTCGTCTCGTTCCTGCGGCCGCTGCCCTCGATGAGCTGGATCCCGCTGTCGCTGCTGTGGTTCGGCATCACCGAGACGCAGAAGTACTCCATCGTGTTCATGGGCTCCTTCGTGCCGGCCCTGCTCTACGTGATGGAGGCCACGCGCAGCATCGATCCGATCTTGGTGCGTGCCGCGCGGAATCTGGGCGCCAACCGCTGGCAGGTCATGCGCGAGGTGCTGCTGCCGGGCTGCCTGCCGCAGATCATCTCGGGCATGAAGATCATCCTGGGCCTGTCGTGGACCTGTGTGATCTCGGCCGAACTCGTGGCCGCCAAGGAAGGCCTGGGCTTCATGATCATGAACGGCAAGGAGTTCTTCCAGACCGACACCGTGGTGCTGGGCATGGTGCTGATCAGCTTCACCGTCCTGGCGACCGACCTCGTGGTGCGCGCAATGGAGCGCTGGCTCCTCGACTGGCAACAGCAATGAACGACAGCATGATCAGCATTCAAGGCGTCTCCAAGAGCTTCGGCGACAACCATGTCCTGACCAACCTCGACCTGGAGGTCAAGAAGGGCGAGTTCCTGGTGCTGCTGGGCGCCTCGGGCTGCGGCAAGTCCACGCTGCTCAACCTGATCGCGGGCTTCGAGAAACCGACCGCGGGCCGCGTGTCGGTCAACGGCAAGGTGATCGAGGACATCACGGCGGCCTGCGGCATGGTGTTCCAGCAGTACGCGCTGCTGCCCTGGCAGACCGTGCAGCAGAACGTCGAGTTCGGCCTGAAGATGAAGGGCATGCCCAAGAAGGAGCGCGCGGAAGTCGCCATGCGGTTCATCGAGATGGTGGGCCTCAAGGGCAGCGAGAACAAGTACCCGGGCGCGCTGTCGGGCGGCATGAAGCAGCGCGTGTCGATCGCGCGCGTGCTGGCCAACGACCCCGATGTGATGCTGTTCGACGAGCCCTTCGCGGCGCTCGACGCGATGACGCGCCAGGTGCTGCAGGACCAGCTGCTGTCGATCTACGAGCAGAGCGGCAAGACCATTGTGTTCATCACGCACTCGATCGACGAGGCCCTCATGCTGTCCACGCGCATGGCCATCATGGGCGCGCGGCCGGGCCGCATCGTGCAGGACGTGCGCAACGAGTTGCCGCACCCGCGCACGGCCGAGGTGCAGCTGTCCAGCGCCTTCATCGAACTCAAGCGCGCGATCTGGGAGACGGTGCAGCAGGAAGTCGGCCGCACGCTGGCCATGTCGCGGGGCTGAGGCCCGCGCCATGCACGCGGCTGTCGCCCCTGCGTCCTCGTCGCCGCGCGCGACGTGGACAGGCCTCGTGGCCATCCTGGTCTGGAGCGCCTCGGTCGGCATGATGCGCAGCATCACCGAGGCCCTGGGGCCCGTGGCCGGCGGCGCCGCGGTCTTCACGCTGAGCGGCCTGCTGGCCTGGCGCGTGGTCGGCGTGCCGCCGCTGCGCGCCCTGCACCCGGTCTACCTGTGGCTGGCCGGTGCACTGTTCGTGGTCTACGAGATCTGCTTCGCGCTGTCACTGGGCCTGGCGCACGACCGGGCCCAGGCGCTGGAACTCGGCATGCTCAACTACCTGTGGCCCAGCCTGACCATCCTGCTGGCCGTGCTGTGCCGCCAGCAGCGCGGCTCGCCGCTGCTGCTGCCGGGCGTGGCGCTGTCGCTGGTCGGTGTGGTGCTGGTCATGGGCAACGGCCATTGGTCGGCCGCGCAGCTCTGGCACAACGTGCTGGGCAACCCGCTGGCCTACGCCATGGCCGCGTCGGCGGCGGTGCTGTGGGCCTGCTACTCGCTGCTCACGCGGCTGTACGGCAATGGCCAGAGCGCCGTGCCGCTGTTCCTGCTGGCCACCGGCGTGCTGCTGTGGGGGCGCTATGCCACGAGCCCGCAGCCGCCGATGCTGCTGTCGTTCGCCAGCATCGCGCAGGTGCTGGTGCAGGGCTGCTTTGCCGCGGCCTCGTTCTCGTGCTGGAACCTCGGCATCCAGCGCGGCAACATGACGCTGCTGGCCGCGGCCTCGTACCTCACGCCCGTGCTGTCGGTGCTGCTGGGCAGCGCCTGGCTGGGCGTGGTGCCCTCCGTGGCGTTCTGGCAGGGCGTGGTGCTGGTCTGCGCCGGCTCGCTGCTGTGCTGGTGGGGCACGCGGCGCTAGCCTGGCACGGGGCGCGCCCGTGCCAGGCGGGCCTTACAGGGACGCGACCAGTTCCGGCACGGCGGTGAACAGGTCCGCCTCCAGACCGTAGTCGGCCACCGAGAAGATCGGCGCCTCGGGGTCCTTGTTGATGGCCACGATGACCTTGCTGTCCTTCATGCCGGCCAGATGCTGGATCGCACCCGAGATGCCGGCCGCGATGTACAGCTGCGGCGCCACGATCTTGCCGGTCTGGCCGACCTGCAGGTCGTTCGGGGCGTAGCCCGCGTCCACGGCCGCGCGGCTGGCGCCGATGGCCGCGCCCAGCTTGTCGGCCAGCGGGGTCATGACTTCGGTGAACTTCTCGGCGCTGCCCAGGGCACGACCACCGGAGACGATGATCTTGGCGGCCGTCAGTTCCGGGCGCTCGCTCTTGGCGATCTCCGAACCGACGAAGCTGCTCTTGTCGCTGGCGGCGACAGCCGACAGGCTTTCCACGGCAGCGGAGCCACCCGTGGCGGCGGCGGCGTCGAAGCCGGTGCCGCGCACGGTGATGACCTTCACGCTGTCGCCGCTCTGCACGGTGGCGATCGCGTTGCCGGCGTAGATCGGGCGCTCGAAGGTGTCCGCGCTGTCGACCTTGGTGATGTCGCTGATCTGGCTCACGTCCAGCTTGGCGGCCACGCGCGGGGCCACGTTCTTGCCGCTGGCGGTGGCGGGGAACAGGATGTGGCTGTAGCCCGATGCAATGGCCAGCACCTGGGCGGCCACGTTCTCGGCCAGGCCATGGGCCAGGCCTTCGGCGTCGGCGTGCAGCACCTTGGCGACGCCAGCCACCTCAGCGGCGGCCTTGGTAGCTGCCGCGGCGTTGTGGCCGGCCACCAGCACATGCACGTCGCCACCGCAGGCGAGTGCGGCGGTCACGGTGTTCAGGGTTGCGCTCTTGAGCGAGGCGTTGTCGTGTTCGGCAATGACAAGAATGGGCATGCTGTTCCTCAGATCACTTTGGCTTCGGTTTGGAGCTTGGCGACCAGCGCGGCCACATCGGGCACCTTGATGCCGGCGCTGCGCTTGGGCGGCTCGCTGACCTTCACGGTCTTGAGCTTGCTGGTCACGTCCACGCCCAGGTCGGCCGGGGTCACGGTGTCCAGCTGCTTCTTCTTGGCCTTCATGATGTTGGGCAGCGTGACGTAGCGCGGCTCGTTCAGCCGCAGGTCGGTGGTGACCACGGCCGGGATCGACAGGCTCAGGGTTTCCAGGCCGCCGTCCACTTCGCGCGTCACGTTGACCTTGTCGCCAGCAACTTCGACCTTGCTGGCGAAGGTGGCCTGCGGCAAATCGGCCAGGGCCGCCAGCATCTGGCCGGTCTGGTTGGCATCGTCATCGATGGCCTGCTTGCCCAGGATGATGAGGCCGGGCTGTTCCTTGTCGACCAGGGCCTTGAGCAGCTTGGCGACGGCCAGGGGCTGCAGTTCGAGACCATCGGCAGGGGTCTGGACCAGGATGGCGCGGTCGGCGCCGATGGCCATGGCGGTGCGCAGGGTTTCCTGGCAGGGCGCAACGCCGCAGGAGACGGCGATCACCTCGGTGACCACGCCCTTTTCCTTCAGGCGCACGGCCTCTTCGACGGCGATCTCGTCGAACGGGTTCATGCTCATCTTGACGTTGGCGATGTCGACGCCGCTGCCGTCGGACTTCACGCGAACCTTCACGTTGTAGTCGACCACGCGCTTGACGGGGACCAGGACCTTCATGTCTGTCAGTTCCAAAAGTGTTCAGTGGAACCCGTGTGCGCTGCGGCACCGGGCATGGCATCGCGGCAGCGCACCGCCGACGATGGAACGAGTGTGGTGGCGCGCGGCGGACTTCGGCCCTGGATCAGTGGCCGTGATGCTGAGCTTCAGCGCTCGTCGTCGTCCAGGCGCAGCACGTCGCCGTCCAGCCGCAGCGTGGCGGCGATGTCCCGCGCGATCTGCCGCTTGGCCGCGATGCGGACCAGGTCGCGCACCTCGTTGGGAAGGTTGCCCAGTTCGCCCTGCCGGTAGGCCAGGTAGAAGCTGCGGCTGAGGTCGGCATAGGGCTTGCCCCCGCGCAGCAGCGAGGACAGCCGCACGATGCGGATGTCGGGCAGGAAGTGGCGCGACTGCCAGATGCACAGCGGCGTGCTGAGCGCAAAGCCCATGCCGTTGGCCACCAGGCTCAGCAGCGGGTCGGTGGTGTCGAACTCGTAGGTGCGCTCCAGCACCTCGCCGCAGCGCTGCAGGTAGTCGTCGACCTGCTGGCCGATCACCGAGCGCGCGCTGTAGCGGATGAACTGCAGCTGCCGGGCGATGTCGCCCAGGGAGCCGCCCTGTGAGAGGTCGAAGTCGCTGGGCACCACCACGTAGTAGCTCTCCGAGAACAGCATGGTGCGCGTGATGCCGGGCGAGGGCTGGCCGTTGGTCGTGACGGCCAGGTCCAGCTGCCGGCCGACGATGGACGCGTCCAGCGTGGGCGTGATGCCCGACCACAGCCGGATCTGGTGCGAGGAGCCCGACAGCCCCTTGATCAGGAGCGGCCCGACCGTGGCCGCGAACGAGTCCACGCAGCCGATGCGCACCGTCATGCGCTTGGCGCGGCTCACGCTGCGCACGCTCTCCACCATCTGGTCGGCCTGGGTCAGCAGGTTCTTGGCCTGCTCGTACAGGCGCTGGCCCGCGGCAGTCGGCTGCGCGGGCCGGGTGCTGCGGTCCAGCAGCGGGGTCTCGAAGAAGGTTTCCAGCTGCTTGATGCGCTGGGACACGGCGGCCTGCGAGATCCGAAGGCGCAGGGCGGCTTCCGAGACGCTGCCGCTCTCGACCACGGCGATCCAGCTGACGAGCAAGTCCCAGTCCGGCTGGCCCGGTGCGCTGCTTGAATTCATGGCGTTGGCCCCCAGAGAAAAGGCCATGCCGTACCCAGGAGAAGCAGGGCGGGGGCGGGGCCGGGCGCGCAGCTTAGCGCACGCCGGCCCGGTGCCCCGCTGCCAGCGCTCAGCCGCGCGGCGGCGGCGCGCAGGCGGCCAGCTGCGCGAGCGCGTTGGACAGCATGGCTGCCAGCACGGGCTGCACGCGTGCCGCGGTGTCGGGCAGGTAGGCGAAGGGCGGCTCCTCGTCCATGTAGAGGTGCTGGCACATCTCCAGCTGGATGGCGTGCACGCCGGCCTGCGGCTGGCCGTAGTGGCGCGTGATGTAGCCGCCCTTGAAGCGGCCGTTCAGCACATGGCTGAACGGCGTGGCGCTATCGCGCACGGCGTCCAGCGCGGCGCCGGCGATCTCGGGTGCGCAGGTCTGGCCGTCGTTGGTGCCGAAGTTGAGGTCCGGCAGCACGCCCTCGAACAGCCGGGGCAGCACGGTGGCGATGGAGTGGGCCTCCCAGAGCAACACCTGGCCGTGCAGGGCGCGCAGGCGGTCGAGCTCGGCGCGCAGCGCGTCGTGGTAGGGCTGCCAGTAGGTGGTGCGGCGGCGTGCGATCTCGGCCGCGTCGGGCGCCTGGCCCGGCAGATACAGCGGCTCGCCGCGGAAGGTCTCGGTCGGGCACAGGCCGGTGGTGGTCTGGCCCGGATACAGGCTCTCGCCGCCGGGTGGGCGGTTCAGGTCGATCACGTAGCGCGACACGCGCGCGCCGAGCACGGAGGCGCCCATGTCCTGCGCGAAGGCGTAGAGCCGGTCCAGGTGCCAGTCGGTGTCGCGCAGGCTGGCCGCGACGGGGGCCAGGCTGGCACCGACCTCGTCCGGCAGCGCCGTGCCCAGGTGCGGGATGGAGACCAGCAGCGGAATGCGGCCTTGCTGGAGATGGAACACGGGTTCTTGCATGGCGGTCGGCTCGGGTGGCTACAGGGCAGCGCGCATGGTGGATGCGCGCGTCTGCCGGCAGCGCAACTTCAGCGGCGCTGATGCTGAAGATCAGCGGGCGCAGGGGCTGCGCGGCTTTGCACACCCGGCCCCTACGCTCGCCGCCATCCATTACTTCCCATCAGGACTCTGAGATGCGTACCTTTGACGCGATCGTTGTGGGCGCCGGCGTGATCGGCAGCTCGGTCGCCTACCACCTGGCCCGGCTCGGCTGCACCAAGGTGCTGGTGCTGGACCGCACCCAGGTCGGTGCCGGCACCACCTCGCAGTCCAGCGGCATCCTGCGCACGCACTACTCGGTGATCGAGAACGTGCGCCTGGCGCAGTCGTCCTGGCGTGTGTTCAACGACTTCGCCAACTACCTGGGCGACGCCGAGGCCTCGGCCGGCCTGGTCAAGTCGGGCTACCTGATCGCCGCGCCCGAGGGCGACAAGCTCGCGCCGTTGCGCGCCGCGCTGGAGGCGCAGCGTGCCCAGGGCATCCAGGTGGATTACCTGGACGCGGAGCAGGCCGGCGCCCTGCTGCCGATCGCGCGCTTCGACGACGCGGCGCTGATCGGCTACGAGCCCGAGGCCGGTTTTGCCGACGCCTACCTCGTGGCCACCAGCTTCGCCCGCGCCGCGCGCCGGCTCGGCGTGAAGATCATGGAGAACGTGGAGGTGCTGAGCCTGCTGCGCGAAGACGGCAAGGTCACAGGCGTGGAGACCTCCGAGGGCCGCTTCCACGCGCCCGTGGTGGTCAGTGCCCAGAACATCTGGGCCACCGACATCGAACGCTGGACCGGCATCGCATCGCCCGTCAAGGCCGAACGCCATGCCGTGCTGGCGCTGGAGGGCCCCGAGGCCTACACCTTCAAGATGCCCGTCTACAAGGACCTGGGCTCGCCCGGCATGCTGTACTGCCGCAGCTACGGCGGCAACCAGATGCTGGTCAGCGAAGGCATCGTGGGCGAGACGCTGGCGCTGCCCGACAACGAGCAGGGCGACATCAGCATGGACTACATGGTCGAGGTCGGCGAGCAGGTGGCCGAGCGCTTCCCGAGCTTCGAGACCGCGGGCGTGGCCTCGTCCTGGACCGGCGTCTACGACGTGACGCCGGACTGGAACCCGGTGTTGGGCCGCCTGCCCGACGTGCCGGGTCTGGTGGTCGGCTACGGCTTCTCGGGCCACGGCTTCAAGCTGTCGCCGGCCGTGGGCCTGGTGCTGGCGCAGTCCGCGCTGGGCCTGGCGACCGAGGTCGACATCGCGCCCTATGCGCTGGAGCGTTTCCGCACCGGCGGCCTGCTGACCGGCAAGTACGGCCTGGGCGCGGTCTCCTGAGCGTGCAGCGTTTCCGGCTGGCCGACCTGGCGCCCGCGCCGTGGCGCAACGGCGGCGGCGTGACGCGGGAGATCGCGCGCGGTGCTCTGGACGGTGCGACGGACTGGGACTGGCGGCTGAGTGTGGCCCGCATCGCGCACGACGGCCCGTTTTCGACCTTCTCCGGTGTCGACCGTGTGGCCACGCTGGTGGACGGCGCGGTGCGGCTGGAATCGGCCACGCAGACCCAGGCCTGGACGACGCCGGGCGAGGCCCATGGCTTCGCCGGCGAGACGGCGTTCACGGCGCGGCTCGATGGCGGCGGCGCCCGGTTCTTCAACGTGATGGTCCGGCGCGGGCGCCTGGTGGCCACGGTCGTGGCGCACCGCACATCGGGGGTTCTGGCGCCCGCGCAGGATGTGCAGCACGGCCTGCTGGTGCTGCACGGCCGCTTCGCGGTCGAGACGCCTGCCGGCACCGAACGGCTGGAGGCGGAGGACGGCCTGCTGTGGGCGGGCGCGCGGCCGGCGCTGCGGGCCACGCTGGACACGCCGACCGGCTGCCTGGTCGAGGTGCGGCTTTCCGCTCCGGCGCAGACCGACGGCGCGGCTTAGCGGAACGCGCCGGCGTGGTCCGCCGCGTACTGCGCCAGCGTGCGGGCCGGCCGGCCCGTCATGCGTTCGACCGCGTCGCTGACAGGGGCTGTATCGCCCGCGCGCACGGCCGCGAACAGCCCGGCCAGCATGCGGCCATGGTCCTGCGGCACGCCGGCGGCCTGCAGCTGGGCCACGAAGCTGTCGACGTCGATCGCGCGGTAGACGATGGGCCGGCCGGCGGCTTGCGACAGCAGCGTGGCCGCCGAGCCGTAGTTCAGGGCCTGCGGCCCGGTCAGCGTGAAGGCCTGGCCGTCAAAGTTCGTGCTGGTCAGCGCGGCCAGCGCGCAGGCCGCGATGTCGCGCGCGTCGATGAAGCTCGACGCGCCGGTGCCGGCCGGCAGCGCGATCACGCCTTGCGCCACGGCGGGTGCCCACATGCCATGGAAGTTGTCCGCGAACCAGTTGGGGCGCAGGATCACCGCGGACGGCTGCGCGCGCTGCAGCGCCAGCTCCACCTGGCGGTAGGGGTTCTGCGGCGTGTGCTCCACGCCCATGACGGACTGCAGCACGGTCTTCACGCCGCGCGCCGCTGCCGCGGCGACGACGGGCAGCAGGAACTGCGCGACCTGCGGGTTGTCGGCCGGCATCAGCAGGTAGAGCCGGTCGACGCCGTCCAGCGCCGGGCCCAGCGTGGCCGGGTTGGCGAAGTCGAAGCGCACCGCTTCGGCGCCCGCGAAGGCCGTGGCGTGGCGCGACGCGGCGCGCACGCGCTGGCCGGCCGCAACCAGCGCCGGCACGAGCAGGGCGCCCACGGTGCCGCTGGCACCCAGTACGAGAACTTTCTGCATGGCATGGTCCTTTCCAATGGTGAAGTGCAAATTAACGAGGGCCCAACGGTACGCAGCACCTCTTCCTCACGGAAGTCGGTGCAGCGCACAAGCTGCGTTAAGCTCAGCTTCACGATGGACGACCTCAAGCAGTTCGCGCTGTTCGCCGAGGTGGTGCGCGCGGGTTCGCTGAGCGCGGCCGCGCGGCACCTGGGCATCAGCACCTCGGCCGTGAGCCAGCAGCTGCGCGCGCTCGAGCAGCGCCACGGCGTCACGCTGTTGCACCGCTCCACGCGCAAGCTCGGTCTGACCGAGGCCGGGCGCAACCTGGCCGAGCATTGCGCGGCACTGGCGGCCACGGCCACGCGGGCGCGCCAGCAGCTCGCGCTGGCGCGCGACGCGCCCGAGGGCGAGCTGCGCATGTCGGCGCCGGTGGGTTTCGCGCGCTGCGTGGCACCGGCCCTGGCGCCGCTGCTGGCCGACCATGCCGCGCTGCGCCTGCACCTGGAGATCGACGACCGCATGATCGATCTCGTCGATGCGCGCATCGACCTGGCCATCCGCGTCGGCGAGATGGCGGATTCGGGCTGGAGCGCCAGGCGCCTGTGCGGCGTCGCGCTGCTGCTGTGCGCCGCGCCGGCCTACCTGGCGCGCACAGGCCAGCCGCAATCGCCGCGCGAACTGCCGGCGCACCAGTGGATTGCGCCGCCGCGTGGTGGCCGCGCCTTGCCCGTGCAGATGACCGGGCCCGACGGCGCGGTCGAGGCCATCGAGGTTGCGCCGCGCATCACGAGCAACAGCCAGATCTCGCTGCAGCAGCTGTGCGTGTCGGGCCTGGGCCTGGCCTTCGTGGTCGGCACCGAGGCCGACGAGGACCTGCGGGCGCAGCGGCTCGTGCAGGTGCTGCCCGAATGGCGTGTGCCGCCCATGCCGCTGTGGGCCGTGACGCCGCAGCGCGATGCCAAGCCGGCCAAGGTGCGCCACGCGATCGCGGCGCTGCAGGCTTATCTGCGCGGCTTTCCCGGCACCTCCGACTGAGCGTCAGTGCGGCACGCGCGCCGGGATGAAGTGCGCCAGCACGCCGGCCGCCGCGAAGGCCACCAGGCCGATGGCGGCTATGCCCCAGCCCAGCGACAGCGCGCCTGCCAGGAAGGACAGCAGCGCCGGCCCGCTGGACGAGCCGATGTCGGCCATCAGCCGCCACACGCCCAGGAAGTGCGCGCGGCCGTGGCGTGGCGAGTGGTCGGCGCCCAGCGTCATGATCAGGCCCGAGCCGATGCCGTTGCCAAAACCGATGGCCAGCGCCGCGACCAGCAGCGTGTTGAAGCCCGTGGTGAAGGGCATCGCCAGCAGGCCAAGGCCCATGATGACCATGGACGGCACGGCCACCCAGCGCCGGCCCTTGAGGTCCATGAGCTTGCCGGCCGGGTAGAACACCAGCATGTCGATGCCGCCGGCCAGGCCGTAGACGAGCGAGGCCACGGCCGGTGCCAGCATCAGGTGGTCGGCCCACAGCGGGATCACGACCTGGCGCGAGGCGCGCACGGCGCTCAGCAGCGTGACGCCCAGGCCCAGCGTGAGGAAGGTGCGGCGGTGGTCGCGCAGCATGGAGGCGATGCTGGTGGCCGCCGGTGCCGCCTGGCCGGGCGCGGGCGCAGGCACGGCCAGGTCGGGCACGCGCGAGCCCAGCGCCGCTGCGGCCAGCACGCCCGCGATGCCGACACCGAAGGCGCCCGACAGGCCGAAGGCGTGCACGGCCGCCGCACCGAGGAAGGGCCCGATGAACATGCCGATGCGCATGACCCCGCCCAGCGTGGACAGCGCGCGCGCCCGGTACTGCATGGGCACGGCCTCGGTCATGTAGCTCTGGCGCGCCAGGTTGTAGACCGCCTGCGACATGCCCACCATGAAGCAGCCCAGCGCGAACAGCGCGAGGTGGCCCGTGAACACGCACATCGCCATGCCCAGCGCGCTCCACAGGCCCGCGGCGACGATGGCGCCGCGCTCGCCCCAGCGCATGGTGATCAGCGAGGCCGGGATGTTGGAGAGCAGCGAGCCCAGGCCGATCAGCGTGACGATCAGCGCGGCCATGGGCACGGAGCCGCCGAGTTCGCGCGCCATGAGCGGGATGATGGGCAGGATCGCACCCTCGCCCAGGCCGAACAGCAGCGAGGGGCCGAAGGCGGGGATGGCGATGCGGCGGAAGGAGAACTCGGGGGAGGGGGCGGGCGCGGCGGGCGGGGCGGACATGCGGGAGGCGGCTGGGCGGGCCAGCAGGGACGAGGTGCGGGCCGCGATTGTGGCGCTGCTCGAATCGTCTTGCGTTGCGCTCAGGCTCTGCGGGGTGCGGCGGTCAAGGCGCGCGCCGCTTCCTCGGACGCTTTGCAGGCGGATCGGCCGGCGGCGCCGTCTCGGGCGCGCTCAGCGCATAGAACTCGTGCAGCTTGGCCGCCAGCATCTGCCGGTCCGGCAGCTGTGTCTGGTACTGCGCCACCAGCGCAGGCGACAGCGTGCGGCTCAGGGCGTACTCGACCACCTCGCTGTCCTTGCTGGCGCACAGCAGCAGGCCGATGGCCGGGTTCTCGTGCGGCTTCTTCACGTCGCGGTCCAGCGCTTCGAGGTAGAAGTTGAGCTTGCCGAGGTGTTCGGGTTCGAAGCGGTCGACCTTCAACTCGATGGCCACCAGGCAGTTCAGGCCGCGGTGGAAGAACAGCAGGTCCAGTGCGAAGTCGCGCCCACCCACCTGCAGGGGAAATTCCGATCCGACGAAACAGAAGTCGCGGCCCAGTTCGATCAGGAAGCTGCGCAACTCGGCCAGCAGGCCGCGGTGCAGGTCGGCTTCGGTGTGGCCGGTGGGGAGATTCAGGAATTCGACGGCATAGGTGTCCTTGAAGGCACCGGCTGCGGTATCTCCATGCATTTGTGTCAGCGCTGCTGACACTTTTGGTGAAGCGAGCACCACCTGTTCGAAGGCATGCAGGCGCAGCTGCCGCTCCAGCTCGCGGCTGCCCCAGCGTTGCTGGATCGCCATGCGCAGGTAGAACGTGCGCTCTTCCGCGCGCTTGGCCTGGCTCAGGATGAGGAGGTTGTGCGTCCATGGAAGTTGTGTCAGCAGTGGTGTCACCACTTCATCGCCGCGGTAGGTCTCGAAGAACTGGCGCATGCGAAACAGGTTGCGGCGCGTGAAACCGCGCTGCCCGGGCAGCGTGCGTGCCAGGTGGGCCGCCAGCTTGTCCACCACGCCTTCGCCCCATTCGGCTGCCGCCAGCTTGCCGCTGATGTACTCGCCGATCTGCCAATACAAGCGCACCAACTCGGTGTTGACAGCCTGGTAGGCGCGTTGGCGCGCCTGCTCGATCAGCCGCACCACTTCGGCGAAGGCCGACTCCACCGGTGGAGCCGTGACTGCACCAGGATTCTTGGAGGCCGGTTGGCGGGGACGCATCGCTGGATTGTCATCCACCGGCCTCCCGCCAGTCCGCCTCACCCCGCCGCCAGCATCCCCTCGACCACCCGCCCCGCGTGCAGCACCAGCTCGTCCGCATACCGCCGCGCCACCACCTGCAGCCCGAACGGCAGGCCCTGCGCGTCGCGGCCCAGCGGCAGGCTCAGCGCCGGTTGCTGCGTGAGGTTGAACGGGTAGCAGTAGCCGTTGCCGGCGAACCAGTTGCGCGGCTGGGCGTCGGGCGCCTCGGGCAGCAGGGGCGCCACCGTCGGCGCGGCCGGCGTCAGCAGCACGTCGATGCTTGCGAACTGCTGGGCCAGCGCGCCGGCCAGGCCGCGCAGCTGGGCGCGGGCGCGCGCCAGGCGCGTGGGCGAGAGATCGGCGCCCTGCTCCCACAGGCGCTGCAGCGCCGGGTCCAGCGCAGCGCGCTGGGCCCCGCTCCAGTCGACGAAGGACTCGTGCACGCGCGACTGCCAGACGGTCCACATGGCCTGGTCGGCGTCCAGGCCCAGCGGTGGCAGCGCCACGAGCTGGTGGCCGGCCGCGGCCAGGCGCTCCAGCAGCGCCCGCATGGCCTGCGCGATGGCCGGGTCCAGTGCGGTGGGCGCGCCCAGCGCCAGGCTCCAGCCGATGCGCAGCTGGGCAGGCCGCTGTGCGGGCGTGCGCGGGTACAGCGAGGCCGGGTCGCGCGGGTCGCTCTGGCCCAGCACGGCCATGGCGCGGGCGCAGTCGGCCACGCTGCGCGTGAGCGGGCCGAAGTGCGCGAACTCGGCGAAGGCGCTCTGCGGCGCGGCCGGGATCGCGCCGTACGTGGGCTTGAAGCCGACCACACCGCACCAGGCGGCCGGGATGCGCACCGAGCCGCCTGCGTCGCTGCCCACGGCCAGCGGCCCCCAGCCGGCCGCCACCTGCGCGGCCGCGCCGCTGCTGGAGCCGCCCGCGCTGCGCGTCACGTCGCGCGGGTTGCGCGTGGTGCCGGCATGCGGGTTGTGGCTGTCGATGGTCCAGCCGAACTCGGTGGTCGTGGTCTTGCCGAACAGCACGGCACCGGCCGCGCGCAGCTGGGCCACGAGCGGTGCGTCCTGCGCGGCGGGTGGGTCGCCGGCGGTGGCCAGCGAGCCGCGCCGCGTGGGCCAGCCGGCCACGGGCAGCAGGTCCTTGATGGAGACCGGCACGCCGTCCAGCGGCCCCAGCGCACGGCCGGCCTGCCAGCGCGCAGCCGAAGCCTGCGCCTGGGCCAGCGCGCCTTCGGCATCCAGGTGGCACAAGGCGTTGAGGCCTGGCGTGTCGGCGCCGGCCTCGGCCAGCAGGGCCTGCAGCACGGCGACCGGATCGTGCACGCCGCGCGCATAGGCGGCGGTCAGCGCGCCGATGTCCAGCTTCAGCGCGCTCATCCTTTCGTCGCGGGGTACGTCTCGATCTCCACGTTGGCCAGCACTTCGCCGACCTTCTCGACGCGGCGGATGTACTGGTCCTGCACGATGTCGCGCGTCTTCGCGTCGATGGCGATGCGCCCGCGCGGGCTGTCCAGCTGCAGGCCCTGCATGGCCTGCAGCAGTGCTGCACCGTCGGCGTTGCCGCCCGCCTTGTGCAGGGCCGCGTAGATGGCGGCCATGCCGTCGTAGGCGGCCACGGCCATGATGGTGGGCCGGGCCTTGGCGTCGCGCTGGGCCTTGAAGTCGCGCACGAAGCGCGCGTTCAGCTCCGACTTGTGGTGCATGGAATAGGGGTAGACCGTGGTCAGCCCCAGCGCGCGCTCGCCGATGGTCTCGATGATGGCCTCGTCCACGATGTCGCCCGTGCCGACCAGCTGGATGCCGGCCTGCTCCAGGCCCTTCTCGCGGTACTCGCGGATGAAGGCCGGCGCCACGTCGCCGCCGTTGACGAAGGCGAACAGCAGGTCGGGCTTCGCATCCTTCACGCGCTGCATGTAGGGCGAAAAGTCCAGCGTGACCAGCGGCGTGCGCACGCTGCCCACGATCTCGCCGCCCGTGGCCTTGTAGGCAGCCAGGAACGCGGCCTCGGCGTCGTGGCCGGGCGCGTAGTCGGCCACGATCACGTAGGCCTTCTTCGAGCCCTTCTGCGCGGCCCACTCCGCAATCGGCGGCACGGTGTTGGGGTAGTCGAACGAGGTGCGCACCATGAAGGGCGACTTCTCGGTCAACTTGGCCGCGGCGGCGTTCATGACCACCATGGGCACCTTGGCCTGCGTGGCAATCGGCGCGACCGACAGCGCATTGGGCGTGAAGCCGAAGCCGGCCAGCACGCCGACCTTGTCGCGCACGATGAGCTCCTGCGCGAGCCGCTTGGCCAGTTCGGGGTTGGGGCCGGCCACGTCCTTGACGACGACCTCCACCTTGCGGCCGGCGACGCTGTCGCCGAACTGCTTCTGGTAGACCGCGATGCCGGCCTGCATCTGGCGGCCGAACTCGGCGAAGGGGCCCGACATCTCGGCGATGAGGCCGATGCGGAGGGGGTCCTGCGCGGCGAAGGCGCGTGGCAGGGCCAGGCCGAGGGCGCTGGCGGCGAGCAGGTGGCGACGGTGGAACATGGAGGACTCCTTGGACTCTTTGAAAAGGGGCGGGTCAGGCGGGCTCTTCTTCGATGCCGACGCCGAGGAACTTGTCGAGCAGGGCCTGGTCTGCGGCCAGAGCCTTGCTGGGTCCGGCGTGCACCACGGTGCCGCGCTCCAGCACGATGGCCTGGTGCGTCATTTCCAGCGCCAGCACCGGGTGTTGCTCGACCACGATGGAGGCCAGGCCTTCGCTCTCGCACAGCCGGCGGATGGCCTCCGCGAGTTCCTCCACGATGATGGGCGCCAGGCCCTCCATGGGCTCGTCGAGCAGCAGCAGCAAGGGGTTGGTCATCAGCGCGCGGGCGATGGCCAGCATCTGCTGCTCGCCGCCCGAAAGCTGGTTGCCGTAGTTGCCGCAGCGCTCGCGCAGGCGCGGGAACAGGCCGTAGACGCGCGTGAGGTTCCAGGCGCCGGGGCGGGAGACCACGGTCAGGTTCTCTTCCACGGTCAACGAGGGGAAGACCTCGCGCTCCTGCGGCACCCAGCCCAGGCCGGCGCGCACGCGCTGGTGGGCAGGCGTGCGCGTGATGTCCTGGCCGCGCCAGCGGATCGCGCCGCCCGTCACGCGGGTGTTGCCCATCAGCGTCTCGAGCGTGGTGGTCTTGCCCACGCCGTTGCGCCCGAGGATGGCCAGGCTCTCTCCGGCACGCAGTGAAAAGCCCAGGCGGTCCAGCACCACGGCGTTGCCGTAGCCGGCGGTCACGCCGTCGAAGGCCAGCAGTTCAGACATGGGTGGACTCCTTGCGGATGTTCACGTGGGTCTTGCCCAGATACACCTCGCGCACGCGCGGGTCGTGGCCGATCTCGGCCGGCGTGCCCTCGGTCAGGATGCGGCCGGCCACGAGCACCGAGATGCGGCGCGCGAAGCGGAACACGAGCTTCATGTCGTGCTCGATGAACAGCACGCTGATGTCGTCGGGCAGCTCGGCGATCACGTCGAACAGCTCGCCGCTCTCGTCCTCTGGCACGCCGGCGGCCGGTTCGTCCAGCAGCAGGATGCGCGGCCGCGCGGCCAGCGCCAGCGCGATCTCCAGCAGCCGCTGCTTGCCGTAGGCCAGTTCGGCCACCGGCACGTCGGCCAGCGCGTCCAGCCGCAGCCGGGCCAGCAGCGCATGGGCCTCGTCGAAGGCCGCCTTGCTGCGGCCGAAGGGGCGCCACCAGGTCGCGCCCTGGCCTTCGCGCTCGTGGATGGCCAGCACCACCGACAGCAGCGGCGTGAGGCTGGGGAACAGCGTGTTGATCTGGAAGGTGCGCGCCAGCCCGCTGCGCGCGCGCCGGTCGGCCGGCCAGGCTGTGATGTCCTCGCCGTTCACGCGGATGCTGCCGGCGCTCGGCTTGTAGATGCCGGTCAGCAGGTTGATCAGCGTGGTCTTGCCGGCGCCGTTGGGGCCGATCAGCGCCTGGCGCGCGCCGGGCTCCAGCGAGAGGTTCACATCGGCCACGGCATGGAAGGCGCCGAAGCTGATGCCCAGCCCTTGGGTCACGAGCGCGCTCATGCGGAGTGCTCCTTGGTCCGGATGCGACGCGACAGCGCGCCCATGATGCCGCCGCGGCCCAGCATGACGGCCGCGATCAGGAAGATGCCGAGCCAGAACATCCAGTACTCGGGGTTCAGGTCGGCGAACCAGTCGTGCACCAGCATGTAGACGATGGCGCCGACCAGGCCGCCATACAGCCGGCCCGTGCCGCCCAGCACCAGGATGATCAGGATCTCGGCCGAGCGGTTGAAGCCGATGGACTCGATGCCCACGAACTGCGTGGTCTGCGCCAGCAACGCGCCGGCCACGCCGGCCACCGCGGCCGAGAAGCCGTAGGCCATGCGCAACCGTGCCTCCACGGGCGAGCCGATGGCCAGCATGCGCCTGCGGTTGTCGTGGATGCCGCGCAGCGCCAGCCCGAACGGCGAACGAAGGATCAGCCGCACCAACAGGAACATGGCCAGCACCACGCCGAAGGCGTAGAGGAAGGCGGTCTTGCCGAACAGGTCGAACTCGAACACGCCGAGCACGGGCGACACGTTCATGCCCTGCAGCCCGTCGCTGCCGCCCGTGATGCCCGAGAGCCGGTTGGCCAATTCGGCCAACAGCATGCACACGCCGATGGTGATCATGAGCCGCGTGAGGTCGGCGCCGCGCACGATCAGGTAGCTCAGCGCATAGCCCAGCGCACCGGCCACCAGCAGCGCGGCCAGCAGGCCGCTGAAGGGCTCGCCCCAGCCGTGCTTGGCCAGCAGGCCCGCGGTGTAGGCGCCGGCGCCGAAGAAGGCCGCATGGCCCACGGTCAGGATGCCGGCGTAGCCCAGCGCCATGTCCAGCGCCACCGCGAACAGGCCGAAGATCAGGATCTGGCTCAGCAGCGTGAGGTGGTTGGGCGCGAGGAAGAAGCTGGACGCAAGCAGCAGCCAGAACGCGATCTCGGCCGCGCGCAATTGGCCCGGCGACAAGGTGATGGGTTTCATGCAATCCCCTTCTTGGGCACGATGCCGTTGGGCCGCAGCAGCAGCATGCCGATCATGAACACGTAGACCAGGAAGGCGCCGGCCTCGGGCAGGTAGTACTTGCCGGCCACGTCGACGATGCCGACCAGCAGCGCGGCGATGAACGGGCCGGTGATGGTGCCCGCGCCGCCCACGCAGACCACGATCAAGAAGTACACCATGTACTTGAGCGGGAACGAGGGCTCCAGGCCCAGCATGCCCAGGCTCAGCGCACCGCCCAGGCCCGCCAGGCCGCAGCCCAGCGAGAAGGTCAGGAAGAACAGCCGCTGCACGTGGATGCCCGTGCCAGCGGCCACGCGCTGGTTGTCCACCGCGGCGCGCACCATGGCGCCGTAGCGCGTGCGGCCCATGGCCAGCAGCAGCAGGGCCAGCACCACCACGCCGCAGACGATCAGGAACATGCGGTAGCGGCTCAGTTCCAGGCCCGCCACCGAGAACTGGCCTTGCAGTGCGGCCGGCAGGTGGAAGGGCAGCATCGTGGGACCGAAGGCGTACGTCAGCGCCGCGATGGACACGAACACCACGCCGATGGACAGCAGCACCTGGTCCAGCGGGTGCGCGCGGTACAGCCGTCTGTAGAACGCGAACTCCAGCACGGCGCCCAGCAGCGCCGCGGCCACGAAGGCCGCGGCCAGCGCACCCCAGTAGGGCAGGCCCATCTGGTTCATGAGCACCGCGGCCGTGTAGCCGCCCACCACCGCGAAGCTGCCGTGCGCGAGGTTGACGAAGTTCATCAAGCCCATGGTGATGGACAGGCCCACCGCCATGAGGAACAGGAGCATGCCGTAGGCCACTCCGTCGAAGAGGACGATACCCATTGGATTCCCGATGCGGGGCACGCGACGCCTGGATAGGCGCCGCGTGCCGAGGTCAGCGCCTTGGCGGACGCAGGCTTACTTGGCTTCCTTCGCCGGGTCCTTCACGCGGTCGAACTTGTCGAACTCCGCGTTCACGAGCTTGCCGCCCGCCTTCTCGGTCTTGCGGATGTAGACGGTCTGCACGATGTCGCGCGTGGCGGCGTCGATCTCGATGGGGCCGCGCGGGCTTTCGAACTGCAGGCCCTTGAGCGCTTCCATCACTTTGTCGCCGTTGGCGTCGCCGCCGGTCTTCTTGAGCGCCAGGTCGATGGCCGACATCGCGTCGTAGGCCGTCACGGCGAAGTAGCTCGGCCGCATGCTGGTGCCGAACTGGGCCTCGAAGTCCTTCACGAACTTCTGGTTCTTGGCCGAGGGGTGGGCGTAGGAATAGTGGTGGCTGGTGACCAGGCCCAGCGCCACGTCGCCTGTCGCATCGAGGTAGCTGTCGTCGGTGGCCTCGCCCGTGGCGTAGAGCTTGATGCCGGCCTCGTCCATGCCGCGTTCCTTCCAGACCTTGAGGAAGGCCGGCGGCATCACGCCCGAGGGGAAGAAGAAGAACACCGATTGCGGCTTGGCGTCCTTGATGCGCTGCACGTAGGCCGAGAAGTCGGGGTTGTTCATGGGCGTGCGCAGCTCGCCCACGACCTTGCCGCCGCCTTCCTCGAAGGCCTTCTTGAACGCGGTCAGTGCGTCGGTGCCTGGCGCGTAGTCGGCCACCACCACATAGGCTTCCTTGGTGCCGTTCTTGAGCATCCAGCGTGCCATCGGGTCGGACACCTGCTGCACCGTGAACGACAGCCGCGCCACGTAGGGCGAGGCGGTGGTGATGCCCGAGGACGAGGCGTTCATGACCACCGTGGGGATCTTGGCCTGCGTGGCGACGGCTGCCACGGCGTAGGCGTTGGGGCTGAAGTCCAGGCCCGTGAGGATCTGCACCTTGTCGCGCACGATCAGTTCCTGGGCGATGCGCTTGGAGGCGTCGGGGTTGGCGCCTCCCGTGTCCTTCTTGACGACTTCCACCGAGCGGCCCGCGATCTTGCCGCCGTGCTCCTTGAGGTAGAGCGCCACGCCCGCGTCGAACTGGCGGCCGTAGTCGGCGTAGGGGCCGGAGTAGGTGCCGATCAGGCCGATCTTGAGCGCGTCCTGGGCGTGCGCGGCCGTGCCCAGGACGGCCAGCGCGGCGGCGGCCAGGAGGGAGCGTTTGGACATCTTCATCGTGGGGAACTCCGTGGGAAAGGATCAGCCGCGAGGCTGGGGGATGGAAAACGGTTTGAGGTCGGCCGCGGGGTCGGCCAGCACCTCGGAGGGGACCTGCGCGCGCAGCGCGATCAGCTTGCGCGCCAGCATGTGCTCGGCCGGCCGGTTGACCGAATGCGCCGCCGCCACCGCGCCGTCGCGCAGGTAGAACAGCGTGAAGCGGTCGCTGGCCATGTCGCCGCGCAGCACGGTCTGGTCGCCATGGGCGGGCAGGCCGGCCATCTGCAGCTTGAGGTCGTGCTGCTCGCTCCAGAACCAGGGCACGGCCGTGAGCGGCTGCGGCTGGCCCACCAGCACGGAGGCCGCGGCGCGCGCGCCGTCGTTGGCGGCCTGGATGGATTCGAGTCGCAGGCGGCCTTGCGGCAGCGCCATGTTGGCGCAGTCGCCGGCGGCCAGCACGTTCGGCTCGCTGGTGCGGCCACAGGCGTCGACGAGGATGCCGCCCGCGCAGGCGATGCCGGCGGCCTCGGCCAGCGCCACGTTGGGTAGAACGCCGATGCCGAGCACCACGAGGTCGCAGCCGAGCTGGCGGCCATCGTCCAGCAGCACGGATTCGACATGGCCCGCGGTGCCGAGCAATGCCTCGACGCCGCGGCCGAGCTCCAGCGTGACGCCGCGCTGGCGGTGCGCTGCGGCCACGTAGTCGGACATCGATTCCGGAAAGCTGCGCGCGAGCAGCCGGGTCTGGCCCTCGATCACCGTGACCTGCGCGCCGGCCGCTGTGAGTGCGGCCGCGACCTCCAGGCCGATGAAGCCGCCGCCGACGACGCAGGCACGCGTGCTGCGTCCCAAGGCTTGTTGAACCGCCAGCGCATCGTCCAGCGTGCGCAACTGGTGCACGCCCTGCAGCGTGGCGCCCGGCACCGGCAATGGCCTGCAGCGCGCGCCCGTGGCGAGCGCCAGCCAGCCGTAGTCCAGGTGGCTGCCGTCGGCCAGCTGCACGCGCTGCGCGGCGAGGTCGAGCGCGGTGGCGCGCGCGCCCAGGCGCAGGTCGATGTTCTGCTCGGTGTAGAAGTCGGGCCCGCGCAGCGCGAGCTGGTCCACCGCCGTCTTGCCGCTCAGCAGGCCCTTGGAGAGCGGCGGGCGCTGGTAGGGCGCGTGCGCCTCGTCGCCCAGCAGCACGATGGGCGCGTCGAAGCCCTGCTCGCGCGCCGCCGCCGCGAGCTGC
Source organism: Pseudorhodoferax sp. Leaf274 (assembly GCF_001422445.1). Taxonomy (GTDB): domain Bacteria; phylum Pseudomonadota; class Gammaproteobacteria; order Burkholderiales; family Burkholderiaceae_C; genus Pseudorhodoferax. The sequence continues at coordinate 414,083 of NZ_LMNA01000001.1, read as the reverse complement.
ACGCCTGCGTACGAGGCGCCGACGATGACGAGGGCGGTGGCCATCAGACGTGTGTCTCGGGCACGCGCACCGTGAGGCCGTCGAGCTCTGCCGTCACCGTGATCTGGCAACTCAGCCGGCTGTTCGGCGCCCGTTCGCTGGCCGTGGCGTCCAGCAGTTCGTCTTCCATCTCGTCGGGCGCGGGCAGCTTGCCGAGGAAGTCTTCGGCGACATAGACATGGCAGGTCGCGCACGAGCAGCTGCCGCCGCATTCGGCGTCGATGCCCCGGATGTTGTGGCGGATGGCGGTCTCCATCACGCTGGCGCCGGGCTTGGCCTGGACGCTGCGCGTGCTGCCGTCCTGCAGGATGTAGTGGATCGTGGGCATGGCGTAGGTCTTAGAACATGTCGAAGTATTCGCGGTGCTCCCACTCGGTCACCTCGAGGTTGAAGCGTGCGATTTCGGCCTGCTTGATGTGGCAGTAGTAGTCGACGAAGGGCTTGCCCAGGCCTTCGACCAGCACGGCATCGGCCTGCAGCGCGGCCAGCGCGGCGTCGAGCGAGCGTGGCAGCTGCTCGGCCGGTGTCTCGTACGGTGCGTCGGCCGAGGGCCCCGGGTCCAGCCGCCCGGCGATGCCGTGCAGGCCAGAGAACAGCTGCGAGGCCAGGTACAGGTAGGGGTTGGCCGTGGGCTCGCCGACGCGGTTCTCGATGCGCGAGGCCGTGTCGCCCGGCGCACCCAGCACGCGCAGCATGGCGCCGCGGTTGTCCTGGGCCCAGATGGCGCGGTCGGGCGCCAGCGAGAACGGCCGGTAGCGCCGGTAGCCGTTCAGCGTGGGGCTGGCCAGCGCGGCGGCGCCGCAGGCATGGGCCTTGAGGCCGGCCAGGTACTGCATGCCGAGCGGGCTCAGCACGTCTGCGCCGGCCTCGGGCATGAAAGCGTTGCGGCCGTCGCCGGTGTGCCGCAGCGACTGGTGCAGGTGCCAGCCGCTGGACATCACGTTGGGGATCTTCGGCCGGCACATGAAGGTGGCGTGGTACCCGTTGCGCTGGCAGATCTGCTTGATGGCGCTGCGCAGCAGCACCATGGTGTCGGCCGGCGCCATGCCGACCGTGGGGCCGAACACGAGTTCGAACTGGCTGGGGCCGAACTCGATCTCCAGCGAATGCAGCGGCAGGCCGAGCGCCTGCAACTGCGTGCGCAGCAGGTCCATGAGACCGTCCACGCGGTCGTAGCGCAGCTCCGTCAGGTACTGGTGGCCGTGCGTGAGCAGCGAGACGGCCGGCGGCGTGCCGGGCTGGCCTGCATCTGCCAGGGCCATGTGCGCCTCGTCGAGCTTGAACACGTGGAACTCGACCTCGAGGCCGGCCACGAACTCCAGGCCGCGCGCGCCCAACTGGTCCAGCGCGCGCTGCAGGATGCGGCGCGTGGCGAACGGGCAGGCCTGGCCGTCCTTCATGTAGGCATCGCACAGCACCCAGCCCGTGCGCGGCGCCCAGGGCAGCATGCGGAAGGTGGACGGGTCGGGCAGCACCGTGAAGTCGGCGCCGCCCTGCAAGCCTTCGAGCGCGAAGCCGCCGCCGGCCGAGAACACCGGGAACACTGAGCGGTGCGAGGTGTCCTTGGCCAGCAGCGTGCTCGTGAGGTTGACGCCGCGTGCGAGCGCGCCGCGCGCGGCCTCGGCCACCAGGGTCTTGCCGCGCAGCACCCCGTGCTGGTCGGGCCAGGCGAAGCGCAGCACGTCGAGCTCGCCCGCGTCGATGCGGCCGACGATGTCCGCGGCCTGGGCCTGTTGGTCGGCGCTCCAGAGGTCGAAGCGTTCGGCAAAGGTGCTCATCGCGTGGTGCCTCAGGCTGCGGCCAGACGGGCGCTGGCCCAGTCGGATCCCTGGCGGCGCGCCAGGTCGGCATCGAGGCAGTAGCTGTCGGTCTTGTCCGCAGCGGTCACGCCGTCGATGGAAGGCGGGCCGGTGAAGGCGCCGGCCTCCTCGTTGGTGGGCTGCATCGGCACGGGCTCGCCGGCCTGCGCGGCCTCGATGGCCTTCACGAGCTGGCGGCGGTACAACATGATCCCTTTGTCCGTCGTGCCCAGGTGCTCGCGCGTGCGGTCCTGGATGCTGCCCATGGATTCGCAGGCCCATTGGTCGTGCACATTGATGTCCTCGCCCATGCCGGTGTAGGTCTTGTTGCGCTGTTCCTCGGCGCTGTAGCCGTACTGGTTGCGCTTGTTCTTGCGCGAGGTGTAGTCGGGCAGGTCGATGGTCTTCAGGCGCTGCTCGCGCATCTGCTCTTTGTCCACCGGGCCGGTGAAGCTCGTGAAGATGGCGTACCAGTAGCAGCGGTGGTCGTCGATGGGCACATGCCACTGCGAGATCGTCATCTCGGTGCTCATGGGGATCACGAAGGCCTGCGGGAACACCACGTTGGTCACGCGCACATGGGTCTGCTCGGGCGACAGGGTGCGCAGCGTGGTCAGTCGCATGCCGTAAGGCGCGGCCTCGGCGCGGATCTCGGGCCGGTCGTACTCGCGCAGCACCTGGGTGATGGCCAGGTCGGAATCCGCCGAGGCGCCGCGGAACTGCTTGCCGTAGCTCTCCGAGGTGTCCTCGTCCTCGTAGAAGCGGTGCAGGAAGGAGGCGTGGGCCGGGTCCATGCCCACCTCCAGCGCCTGCAGCCAGTTGCATTCCCACAGGCCCTTGAACGCGAAGGTGTGGCTGTCGGGCGCCACGAAGCAGTCGAAGTCGGGGAAGGCAGGGGGCTCGCCCTCGCCGATGTAGGCAAACACGATGCCGCTCTTTTCCACCACCGGGTAGGCGCCCTGCCGGATGCGCGTGCACAGCTTGCTGCCCGCGGGCTCGGCGGGCGTTTCCAGGCATTGGCCGCTGGCGTCGAACAGCCAGCCGTGGAAGGCGCAGCGCAGGCCGCCGTTCTCCAGCCGGCCGTAGGCCAGGTCGGCGCCGCGGTGCGGGCAGTCGCGGTCGAGCAGGCCGATGCGGCCGCTCTCGTCGCGGAACAGCACGAAATGCTGGCCCATGAGCTGCACGGGCTTGAGCGGGCGCGGGCCATGCAGTTCTTCGGACAGGGCCACGGGCTGCCAGTACTTGCGCAGCAGCGTGCCGGCCGGCGTGCCGCGGCCCACAAGGGTGATGAAGTCGTTCTGTTCGGCGCTGATCATCGAGGAGCTCCAGAGATGGTTCGGGTCTGCACGCCGTTGCATGCAATGGGATTCATTGTCTGCATCATCTGATCTGCGTCAAAGCCTTGTCACACTGGATTGCTCGGGTTTAGGTCGAGTTTCGGAGGGTTGCGCTGCATCAAAACGGTGCGACTCTCGTATTTTCATTGCGTTTCGATACATGTGCATGCAGAAATCAGGCCAACGCAGACAGTGGTGCGTGCATCGGGCGGGGCTCCTACAATTCCAGCCCAATCCCTGCATGCAACGAGGCCCTCCATGGACTCCCAACAATCCCGCGTGCTCGTGCAGCTGCGCGACATGATCCTGAAGGGCGAATTCGGCCCCGGCGAGCGCCTGGCCGAGATCCCGCTGGCCGAGAAGCTGGGCGCCTCTCGCACGCCCGTGCGGCTGGCGCTGGCGAGTCTGGAGCACGAGGGGCTGATCGAGCCCTCGCCGGCCGGTGGCTACCAGATGCGGCGCTTCACCTCGCAGGAGATCGCCGACGCGATCCGCGTGCGCGGCGTGATCGAGGGCCTGGCCCTGCGCCTGCTGGCCGAGGACGGCGCGCCGCGCCAACTGCTGCGCGAGCTGCACGACTGCCTGGACGAGGGCGACAAGGTGGTGGGCAAGCCCACCATGGAGCTGGACGACTACGCCGGCTACGTGGAGATGAACGACCGCTTCCACCGGCTGGTGGTGGAGGGCTGCGGCAACGCGGCCGTCAAGCGCATCATGGACATGCTGGACAGCCAGCCCTTTGCCGCGCCGAGCGCCATGCTGCCCATGCAGTCGTCCATGCAGGAAGGCCAGCAGTGGATGCAGCAGGCCCACCGGACGCACCATGCCATGGTGCAGGCCATCGAGAAAGGCCAGGGCTACCGCGCCCAGGCGCTGGGCGAGGAACATGTGGAGATCGCGCGCATGAATCTGGATTACGCGCTCGAGCGGCCGGAACTCGCGGCCGAACTCATGCCGGGCATGAAGCTGGTGGCCAGCCGACGCTGAGGCGGCCCACCTGTCGGCCTGCGCCGACAGGCGAAAGCGCCATCGGCCGCAGGCCGCGCAGGCCATCACGCGCGACCATCGCGGTCCCGCGCATGCCTTTTCACGAGCCGCCCGCACCATGAACACCGCCCATCGACCCCCGCACCGCCACGGCGAAGACGAAGGGGAGACCGAGCCCGGCGGCATGCCCGTGGAGCCCGACGGCCTGCCCATGCCCGGTGTGCCGAACGAACCCGAGCCGGGCGAAGCGCCCGTGCCTGCGGCCTGAGCGCGGCCGGCGGGAGCGCTGCTGCCATGTGGTCGGTGCAAGGCGGTCTGGCGCTGTTGGGGCCGCAGGCCGGGCAGATCCTGCGCCACCCCGCCCAGTTCGTGTGGCGCGTGCTCCACGCATTCAAGGCCAACCAGGGCTTGCTGCTGGCGGGCGCGGTGGCCTACTACGCGCTGCTGTCCATCGTGCCACTGCTGATCCTCACGGTGATCGCGCTGTCGCACTTCGTGGACCAGCAGGCCCTGCTGCTGACGCTGCGCCGCTACCTCGAATGGCTGTTGCCCGGCCAGTCGCGCGCCGTGGTGGCGGAACTGGGCAACTTCCTGGCGCACCGCGAGGTGCTGGGGTGGGTGCTGTTGGCCAGCATGCTGTTCTTCAGCTCGCTGGCGTTCACGGTGCTGGAGAACGCGTTCTCGGTCATCTTCCACCACCGCGTGAAGGTCCGGCGCCGGCGTGCGCTGGTGTCCGCCGTGCTGCCCTATGCCTACATCCTGTTCCTCGGCGTGGGCCTGCTGGTCGTCACCGTGGTGGCGGGCATGCTGCAGGCACTCGGCGACGAAGAGCTGCATGTGCTGTGGCTCGACATCTCCCTGACCGGTGTGTCGGCCGCGCTGCTGTATCTGCTCGGCTTCGTGGGCGAGGTGTTCGTGCTGGCGTCGATCTACCTGGTCATGCCGGTTGGCCGGCCGCTGCTGCGCCATGCCTTGATCGGCGCCGTGGCCGCTGCCGTGCTGTGGGAGATCTCGCGCCGGCTGCTGGTGTGGTATTTCGTGACGCTGTCGCAGATCGGCATCGTCTACGGCTCGCTGACGACCGCCATCGCCGTGCTGCTGAGCCTGGAGGTGGCGGCCATCCTGCTGCTGCTGGGCGCCCAGGTGATCGCCGAATACGAACGCTATTGCTCGGAGAACGGCGCCGGGACAGGCCCCTGCCCGGTGCAGGCGTTCACGACGGAGGGCGCCGGGCGATGAATGCAGCCGTCACCGCGGCCGCACCCGCTGCTGCACCTGCCGGCGCACCGGCCGCATCCGGCGGGCGCCTGTGGCAGATCGACGCCTTGCGCGGCCTGATGCTGGTGCTGATGACGCTGACCCACCTGCCCACGCGCGTGGCATCGCCCGCGGGCCAGCCGTTCGGCTTCGTGTCGGCGGCCGAGGGCTTCGTGCTGCTGTCCGGCTTCATGGCCGGCATGGTGTACGCCGGGCGCGAGCGGCGCGAGGGCGAGGCGCAGATGCGGTCGGCCTTCTACCGGCGCGTGCTCAAGATCTACCTGTGCCAGGCGGCGCTGCTGGCATTCCTGTTCAGCGTGGTGGCGGTGGTGGCGGTGCTGCTGCAGCAGGACGCCATCACCGGCCTCATGCGCTACTACCTGCACGAGCCGCTGCACGCGCTGGTGGGCAGCCTGCTGTTGATCTACAGCCCGCCGCTGCTGGACATCCTGCCGCTGTACGTGCTGTTCATGCTGATCAGTCCCATGGTGCTGATCCATGGCCTGCGCCACGGCTGGGTGGGCATCATGGCCCTCAGCGTGGCGCTGTGGCTGGGCGCGCAGTTCAAGCTCGGCATCTGGGTGTACGAGGCGCTGGCGCCGGCCGCCGGCATCCGCGTGCCGGTGGTGCAGACCGGCGCGTTCGAGGTGCTGGCCTGGCAGTTCCTGTGGATCATGGGGCTGTGGATGGGGGCCGAGCGCACCGCGCAGCGCCCGCCCACCGTGTTCCCGCGTTGGCTGCTGTACACGGCCATCGTCTATGCGGCGGTCTGCTTCGTCTGGCGCCACGTGGTGGGGCAGGTGCCGATCCCGCAGGACGCCGGGCTCAACATGCTGTTCGACAAGTGGCAGCTGGCGCCGCTGCGGCTGTTCAACCTGTTCGCGCTGCTGGTGCTGGCCATGCACTACGCGCCCTGGCTGGCCACGCACCTGCCGCGCGTGCGCGCGCTGGAGACCATGGGCGCGGCCTCGCTGCCGGTGTTCTGCACGCACCTGGTGCTGGCGCTGCTGGCACTTGCGCTGTTCGGTGCGCCGGTGGCCACGCGCAGCCTGTGGATCGACGCCGGGATCGTGGTGGTGTCGTTCGCCGTGCTCTACGGCGTGGCGCTGCTGAGCCAGGAGCTGGACCGGCAGGCTGCTGCGCGGCGCAAGGCACGCGCAACGCGCGGCGTCAAGGGCCAGAAGGTCCCGAGCGCGCCGACACCGCGGTCTTCTGCAGCGCTGCGGCACTGAGCGCGGCCGACTGCGGCTGCTGCGGCACCAGGTGCGGCGTGATCGTGCTCTTCCAGATCGCGTAGCCTGCCGGGTTCATGTGCAGCGCATCGGCCGAGTAGAGGTCGGTGCGCGGCTTGCCGGCCTCGTCGAGCATGCGGGAGTAGACGTCGATGAAGTCCAGGTTGGGCGTGCTGGCGCTGTAGCCCGCGATCAGCGCATTGGCCTGCATGGCCTGCGGCATCAGCGCGGCGCGCGATGGGCTGGGCTTGATCGACAGGTAGGCGATGCGCGTGTCGGGCAATTCCTCGCGCACGCGCTCGACGAACTCGACGAAGCTGTCGAGCACCTGCTGCGGCGTGCGGCCCTCGGCCAGGTCGTTGTCGCCCGCGTAGACCACGATCAGGCGTGGCTTGTACGGCAGCACGAGGTGGTCCACATGGGCGGCCACGTCCAGCATGCGCGAGCCGCCGAAGCCGCGCTTGATCACGGGCATCTTGTCAAACTGGGTTTCCAGGTCGTCCCAGAGCCGGATGGAAGAGCTGCCCACGAACAGCACGCCGCCGGTCTGCGGCGACTGCTTCAGGTCGGCCGCGGCGAAGGCGTCGAAGCTTTCCTTCCAGCGGGTGTCCACGGCCGTGGAAGCGGAGGTGGGGCGCTGCTGCGGCGCCCCGCGCCCGCCTTGCAATGGCATGAGTTGCGCCCCCGCCGAGGCGCCGAGGCCCAGGCTGTACAGCGCGAAGGCGAGCTTGGTCAGGCGGCGTTTGGTTTTACGCATGGCGTCATCTTGCTCCTTGCAGGGCTGGTGTGTGTCAGCGCATGCCTACGCGGCCTGACGGACTCAACGCATCAGCGCCTCGATCTCGTCGGCCTTGACGGGCACGCCGCGCGTGATGAGCTCGCAACCGGACGCGGTCACGATGGCGTCGTCCTCGATGCGGATGCCGATGTCGTGGAAGGCCGCGGGCGCGTCCGAGCCGGCGCGCACGTAGATGCCCGGCTCGATGGTCAGCACCATGCCGGGGCGCAGGATGCGGCTGGGGCGGTCGGTGATGGTTTCGCCCGACAGTGCGTCCTTGCGCTCGCTGCCGTTGCCGATCTCGCTGGGCTCCACGTAGCTGCCGCAGTCGTGCACGTCCATGCCCAGCCAGTGGCCGGTGCGGTGCATGTAGTAGGCGAAATAGGCGCGCTTGTCGATCACGTCGTCGAGGCCGCCGACCTTGTTGCGGTCCAGCAGCTTCAAGTCCAGCATGCCCTGGGCCAGCACCTTGACGGTGGCCTCGTGCGGGTCGTTGAAGCGCTTGCCCGCCCGCGTGGCCTCGACGGCGGCGTCCTGGCTGGCCAGCACCAGGTCGTACAGCGCGCGCTGCGGGCCGGTGAACCTGCCGTTGGCCGGGAAAGTGCGCGTGATGTCGCTGGCGTAGCCGTCGAGCTCGCAGCCGGCATCGATCAGCACGAGTTCGCCGTCGCGCACGGGGGCGGCATCGGCGCGGTAGTGCAGCACACAGGCGTTGGCGCCCGCTGCGACGATGGAACCGTAGGCCGGGTACTGCGAACCGCCCATGCGGAAGGCGTGCAGCAGTTCGGCGTCCAGGTGGTATTCGCGCACCTCCTGGCCTGCGCGCAGCATGCGCGCGCTGGTCTGCATGGCGCGGACGTGGGCCTGCGCGCTGATCTGCGCGGCGCGGCGCATGGTGTCCTGCTCGTGCGCATCCTTGACCAGGCGCATCTCGTCCAGCACGCCGCACAGGTCGCGCTGCGATTCGGGGCACAGCGCGCCGTAGCGCACGCGCGCGCGCACCGAAGACAGCCAGCCATCGATGCGCGACTCCAGCCCCTTGTGGATCGCGAAGGGAAACCACACCGTGCCGCGGTTCTCCAGCAGCCTGGGCAGCTGTGCGTCCAGCGTGGCGACGGAATGTGCGGCGTCCACGCCCAGCGCCTCGGGCGCGGCCTCGGGGCCCAGGCGCAGGCCGTCCCAGATCTCGCGCTCCAGGTCCTTGGGGGCGCAGAACAGCGTGCTCCTGCCGTCGCCGGTGACGACCAGCCAGGCGTTGGGCTCGGTGAAACCGGTCAGGTAGTAGAAGTAGCTGTCGTGCCGGTACAGGAAGTCGCTGTCGCGGTTGCGCTGGCGTTCCGGTGCGGTGGGCACGATGGCGATGCCGTCGCGCCCGATCTGGCGGGCGACTTCGGCGCGGCGTTGGGCGTAGGGCGTGGTCATGCCACGATCCTACCGCCGGCCAGATCACCCGCGCTGCATCACCCGCGCTGCATCTGGCCCGACAGCAGCAGGCTGCGGCCCGGCGCGCCGCGCGCCACGGTGGACACCAGCGCATGGGCCACGTCGCCCGCGCGGATCGCGCGGTAGTTGGCCGGGATCAGGGGTCGCAGCCAGCGGCTGAGGGCCTCGCCGATGACTTCGCCGCGGCGTTCGGGCTGGCCGAGCGGGCCGCGGTCGCCCACCAGCAGGGAGGGCCGCGCGATCACGAGGGTCTCGAACCCGACCTGCGCGATGGCCTGCTCGACCTCGCCCTTGACCCGGCTGTAGAACACCCGCGCGCCGGCGTCCGCACCCATGGCGCTGACCAGGCCCAGCCGCCGTGCGCCCGCCGCGCGCGCGGCGCGGGCCACGGCCAGCACCGCGTCGTGGTCGATGGCGCGGAAGGCCTCCTGGCTGCCGGCCACCTTGATCGTGGTGCCCAGCGCGATGAAGGCGGTGTCCAGTTTCGGCAGCGCGGGGATGCTGCGCAGGTCGCAGGCATGGTGGTGCAGCTTGGCGTGCGGCGTGGGCGGCGCGCGCCGGCCCAGCGTGTGGACCGCCGCCACGCCGCGGTCGGCCAGCAGCAGCGCGAGGATCTCGCGGCCCACCAGGCCCGTGGCGCCCGCCAGCAGCACGTTCATGCGGCGCTCCGCTCGAGCGCGGCCAGCTGGGCCGGCGTGCCGATGTTGTGCCAGGCGCCGGCGTAGACCTCGGCGCCGATCCGGCGCTCGCCGATGGCGGCCTTGAGCAAGGGCCCCAGCGCGGCCTTGTGGCCCACGGGCACGCCCGCGCACAGCGCCCTGCGCATGAGCGCGAAATTGCCGTAGGTCCAGCGCCGGCCGTCCGGGCCGGCGTCGGCCAGGGCCAGGCCATCGGCGCCGATGCCGAAGTCGCCAGCGGGATGGAAATCGGGGTTGGGCACCAGCCACAGCTGCGCCAGCAGCCCGGGCTGTGCCGCGAAGGCCGCGGCGCTTGCGGCGTCGTAGTCAAAGCCGGGCGCGTAGATGTCGCCCGACACCAGCCAGAAGCAGTCGTCCAGCAGCGGCAGCGCCTTGGCGATGCCGCCGGCGGTCTCCAGCGCGCCGCCGTGGTCGCGCCCTTCCATGGAGTAGTGCAGCGCCAGGCCCCAGCGGCTGCCGTCGCCCAGCGCGGCCGGGATCTGCTCTTCCAGCCAGGCGGTGTTGACGACGACGCGCTCCACGCCCGCGCGCGCCAGCGCCTCCAGGTGCCACACGATCATGGGCTTGCCGTGCACGGGCAGCAGCGGCTTGGGGGTGCGGTCGGACAGCGGACGCATGCGCTCGCCGCGGCCAGCGGCGAGCACCATCGCGCAGCGCACGGGCTGCGCGGAAGGGTTGGAGGAGGCCATGTCCCGATTATCGGGACCGGCGCGCCCTCAGCCGAACAGCTTGGCGGCCGTCTTGGCCACCAGCTCGCCCTGGTGGCGTGCGCCGGCCAGCTCGATGGCGCTGGGCTGGCGCGAACCGTCGCCGCCGGCGATCGTCGTGGCGCCATAGGGCGCGCCGCCGACGATCTCGTCCAGGGTCATCTGGCCGCCATGGCTGTAGGGCAGGCCCACGATCACGAGGCCGAAGTGCAGCAGGTTGGTGATGATGGAGAACAGCGTGGTCTCCTGGCCGCCGTGCTGGGTGGCGGTGGACGTGAAGGCCGCGCCGACCTTGCCGTTCAGCGCCCCGCGCGCCCACAGGCCGCCGGCCTGGTCCAGGAAGGCCGCCATCTGCGAGGACATGCGGCCAAAGCGCGTGCCGGTGCCGACGACGATGGCGTCGTAGTTGGCCAGCTCCTCGACCGTGGCCACGGGCGCGGCCTGGTCCAGCTTGAAGTGGCCCTTCCTGGCGATCTCTTCGGGCACCGTCTCGGGCACGCGCTTGATGTCCACCTGGGCGCCGGCCGCGCGCGCGCCCTCGGCGATGGCGCCGGCCATGGTCTCGACGTGACCGTAGGTGGAGTAGTAGAGGACGAGGACTTTGGCCATGCTTGCTTCCTGGTGGATGGAGGGGATGGCTGCATTGTTGGCACGGCCATCGCCGCTGCACATCCGCCTGGGGTGAAGGCAGCGTTCAAGCGTTTTGAACGGACGCGCCGTCAAGGAAACGCCGGGCCGCCCCAAGTTTCCTTGTCCCCCCTGGGGGGCGGGCCGGGCGCAGCCCGGCCCTGGGGGCACTCATTTCGCGCGCAGCAGCTCGCCCACTTCCAGCAGCACCAGCTCGTTGTCATCGGCCTGGTCGGGCACGCGGCTGCTGCTGAACGGCAGGTTGTTGTCGTTGCCGACCACGATGTGCGTGGCGTCCACGATGTCCACGTTCTCGATGGTGAAGAACGGGAAGGCCAGCACGCCATTCGTCAAAGGTTTCTTCGACAGCTTGTTCGGGTCCTGGATGGCCATGAGGTCGATGTAGCCGACCTTGCGCACGGCCTGGCCCACGTTGGCCTCGCCCATCTCGATCTTGTAGACGCGCTTGAATTTGGCCAGGTCGTGGAAGCAGTCGTTGCGCTTCTCGCCGGCGGGGCAGGCCTTCCCAAGCGTGCCTTCGCCGTTGTCGCGCTCGATGACGAGGCCGGTGGTGGCATCGACCATGTTGAAGTCGCCGATGGCGTGGTGGCCGGCTTCCAGCGGGTACTTCCAGTGGCGGCCGGTCCAGGCCTTCTTCTGCACGTCGAACTCCAGCACGCGCAAAGCGGTCTTGCCGTCCACCTGCTCGTTGGCCTTGGCCGCGGCGTTCCACAGCGGGCCTTCCAGCAGCGCGTAGAGCTTGCTGCCGTCGGGCGACGCCGCCATGCCCTCGAAGCCCTTGGAGCGGCGCACCTCGAAGGCCGGCAATGCGGCGTCGGGCGCGCCGGGCATCTGGATGGCGGGGTGGTCGGGCGAACGCACGGTCTTGCCGTCCACCTGGGTCTCGAACACGGCCAGCACCTTGCCGTCCAGGTCGGCCTGGACCAGGTAGGGGCCGAACTCCTCGCCGATCCACAGGGAGCCGCCCGCGAACTGGAAGCTCTCGGGGTCGAAGTCCGAGCCGGTCAGGTAGCGCTTGTCCGTGCCTTCCTGGACGATGCGGAACGGCACCTTGCGGTCGGGGTCGTGCAGGAACACGGTCTTCTTGCGCTCGAACCGGCCGCTCTTGAAGTCCACCGCATAGTGGTTCAGGTAGAGCATGAAGTCCGGCGAGTTCGCCTTGCTGCCGGCGCCGTTGTCCGTGAGGATCCAGAAGCTGCCGTCGGCCATGCGCTTGATGCCCGAATGGCCTTGCGCGGGCTGGCCCTCGAACGGCAGGCCGATGCCCGTGGGCCGGCCGCCGGACAGGCCCATCACGGCGCCCGGCTTGTCGGTGCGCTGCGCCGTCGTGAACTTGCCGGCCATGCGCAGGTCGGCCGGCGCATCGGCGGGCGGCGCGATCAGCGAGAGGGCCGGCAGCACGGCGTGGCCGGCCAGGGTGGCCGGGTAGGCCTGCTGTGCGTGGGCGGGGGTCGACAAGGCGGCGCAGCAGGCCAGCGCGGCGCAGGCTGCGCCCAGGGTCATGCGGAACATGCGGGTGTGGATCCGTGGAAGAGACAAGGCCGCGAGACTGCCCGCGCGGCATGACAGCGGCGTGACCGGCCGCGCCACAATGCGGCCATCACAGGAGACGACGATGGCCTTGGCATTGGAAGGAAAGACGGCGGCCGTGACCGGCGCGGCATCCGGCATCGGTTTGGCGTGCACACAGGCGCTGCTGGCGGCCGGTGCGCGGGTGGTGCTGATCGACCGCGACGCCGATGCGCTGGCGGCGCAGTGCGCAGGGCTGGGCCCGGCGGCGCTGCCGCTGGTGGTGGACCTGCTGGATGCCGCGCAGTGCGCGGCCATGGTGCCGCGCGTGCTGGCGCTGACGGGCGTGCTGGACATCTTCCACGCCAACGCCGGCAGCTATGTCGGCGGCGACCTGGTGGATGCCGACAGCACGGCGATCGACCGCATGCTGCAGCTCAACATCAACGTGGTCATGAAGAACGTGCACGACGTGCTGCCGCACATGATCGCGCGCGGCAGCGGCGACATCCTGGTCACGAGCTCGCTGGCCGCGCACTTCCCCACGCCGTGGGAGCCGGTCTATGCCTCGTCCAAGTGGGCGATCCACTGCTTCGTGCAGACGGTGCGCCGGCAGGTCTTCAAGCACGGCATCCGCGTGGGGTCGATCTCGCCGGGGCCGGTCGCCAGCGCCCTGCTGGCCGACTGGCCGGCCGAGAAGCTGGCCGAGGCCAAGGCAGCGGGCAGCCTGCTCGACCCGGCCGAGGTCGCCGAGGTGGTGCTGTTCATGCTCACCCGCCCGCGCGGCATGACCATCCGCGACGTGGTGCTGATGCCGACGCAGTTCGACCTTTGACGGCTGCCGCCGGGGGGGGCGCGGCGGGTCAGCGGTTGACCAGTTCGGGGCCTTCGCGCGCCGCGGCACCCGAGCGCAGCAGGTCTTCCACCAGCAGCAGGCCCCAGGCGTCCATCGGGCCGGCATCGGCGAAATGGCGGGCGTGCAGCGTCTGGAAGTAGGGCGTGCGCTGCGCCCAGGCCAGCAGTTCGGCCTCGGCGATGCGCTGCAGTTCCAGCAGCTTGAACTTCAGCAGCACCTTGGCCGCGTACAGCGCGTGCTTGCGCGGCGCGGCGACGAAGCCGTCGAGCCGGCGCCGGGCGCGCTCGAGCGCCGGGGCCACGTCGTCGAACGCGCCGCCGTGGCCGGGCACGACGGTGGCCGGGGCCAGCCGTTCGATCAGGTCCAGCGAGGCGCCCACCTCGGCGAAGGCCGACGCGCCCTCGAGCTCGGGAAACACCACGCCGAACCCGTTTTGCCACAGCGCGTCGCCGGCCACCAGCAGCCGCCACGATGGCTCGAACAGCAGCACCGCATGCGGGTCGTGGCCCGGGGCCGCGTGCACCTGCCAGCGGCCCGCGCCCAGCGCGATCTCCTGGCCCGGTTGCAGCAGCGCATCGAAGCGGAATGGCGGGCACTGCTGGCCGGTGGGCGCGTAGCTCAGCGCGTCGGCATCCCAGTCGCGCACGGCCTGCGCCTGCCCGGGCGGAATGGCCGTGCGCAGCTGCGGGTGCTGCCGCTGCAGGGCGGCGTTGCCGCCGCAGTGGTCGCTGTGCAGGTGGGTGTTGAGCAACAGGTCGAGCGGCGCGTCCTGCAGGGCCTGCTGCACCAGTGCCAGCGTCTGCCCGGCGTGCGTGCAATAGCCCGAATCGACCAGCGCGCGCGGGCCCCGGCCCAGGGGATCGTGCAGCAGCAGGTTGTTGGACGAGAGCCAGCCGCGCTCGAACAGGGTGACGCCGGCAGGAAGGGAGGGCATGTTCAGGGGCGGGTTGGTGGAGCCTGGGCGACTGTAGGGCAGGGGCGCGCAGGGCCGTGCAATGGCCGCCTCGCTAAAATCCCGGGTTTCCCCCGATTTCGACCGGAGCTGCCCATCCATGGCGAACACTGACACGCTGGCCTCTTCCACCCCCACCCTCGCTCAGGTGCCCGAGGCCACCGCGCCCGCCAGCCGCATGGCCAACGCCATCCGCGCCCTGGCCATGGACGCCGTGCAGCAGGCCAATTCCGGCCACCCTGGTGCCCCGATGGGCATGGCCGACATGGCTGTCGCGCTGTGGGCGCAGCACCTCAAGCACAACCCGCGCAACCCGGCCTGGTTCGACCGCGACCGCTTCGTGCTGTCCAACGGCCACGGCTCCATGCTGCTGTACGCGCTGCTGCACCTCACGGGCTACGACCTGCCCATCGGCGAACTCAAGAACTTCCGCCAGCTGCACAGCAAGACGGCCGGCCACCCCGAGCACGGCATCACCCCCGGCGTGGAAACCACCACCGGCCCGCTGGGCCAGGGCATCACCAACGCGGTCGGCATGGCGCTGGCCGAGAAGCTGCTGGCGGCCGAGTTCAACCGCCCGAACTTCCCCGTCGTCGACCACCGCACCTACGTGTTCCTGGGCGATGGCTGCCTCATGGAGGGCATCAGCCACGAGGCCGTGGCCCTGGCCGGCGCCTGGAAGCTGGACAAGCTCGTTGCGCTGTACGACGACAACGGCATCTCCATCGACGGCAAGGTCGCGCCCTGGTTCGTCGACAACACCGCCCTGCGCTTCGTGGCCAGCGGCTGGCAGGTGCTGGGCCCGGTCGACGGCCAGGACGCCGAGGCGGTCTCCAAGGCCATCGCCGAGGCCAAGGCCTCGACCGGCAAGGGCAAGCCCACGCTGATCATCTGCAAGACCGCCATCGGCCAGGGTTCGCCCAACCGCGCCGGCACCGCCAAGGCCCACGGCGAGCCACTGGGCGCCGAGGAAATCAAGCTCACCCGCGAGGCGCTGGGCTGGGACGCGGCGCCGTTCGAGATCCCTGCAGACGTCTACGCCGGCTGGGATGCCAAGGCCAAGGGCCTGGCCGCCGAGGCCGACTGGGACGTGCTGTTCGCCGGTTACAAGGCCGCCCACCCCGCTCTGGCCGCCGAACTGACGCGCCGCATGCAGGGCGAGCTGCCCGCCAATTTCGGCGAGACCGCCGCGCGCATCGCCTCCGAGGCGCACGACCAGGCCGCCACCGTGGCCAGCCGCAAGGCCAGCCAGCTGGCGCTGGAGGGCTTCACGGCCGCCCTGCCCGAGCTGCTGGGCGGCTCGGCCGACCTGACCGGCTCCAACCTGACCAACACCAGCCACACGCCGGCGCTGCGCTTCGACGCCGAGACCGGCGCCGTGGTGCTGGGCGCCGCGCCCGACCGCAAGGCCGGGGCCGAGGACGAGAAGAGCACGCCGGTCGGCGAACCGCCGCATGGCGTGATCGGCCGCCACATCAACTACGGCGTGCGCGAGTTCGGCATGGCCGCCATCATGAACGGCATTGCGCTGCACGGCGGCTACATCCCCTACGGCGGCACCTTCCTGACCTTCAGCGACTACAGCCGCAATGCCATCCGCATGGCCGCGCTGATGAAGCAGCGCATCGTGCACGTGTTCACGCACGACTCCATCGGCCTGGGCGAGGACGGCCCCACGCACCAGTCCATCGAGCATGCCGCCAGCCTGCGCCTGATCCCCGGCCTGGATGTCTGGCGCCCGGCCGACACGGCCGAGACGGCCATCGCGTGGGCCGTGGCCCTGGCCCAGAAGAACCGCCCGACCGCGCTGCTGCTGTCGCGCCAGAACCTGCCCTACGCGCCCAAGGGCGAAGACGCGCTGGACGACATCGCCAGCGGCGCCTACGTGCTGAGCGAGCCCGCCGACGTGGGCCTGAAGGGCAAGGCCCGGGCCGTGATCATCGCCACCGGCTCCGAAGTGCAGCTGGCGCTCGCCGCACAGAAGCTGCTGGCCGCATCGAAGATCGCCGTGCGCGTGGTCTCCATGCCCAGCACCACCACCTTCGACCGCCAGAGCCTGGCCTACAAGAAGGCCGTGCTGCCTGCCAACCTGCCGCGCGTCGCGGTCGAGATGGGCGTGACCGACGGCTGGTGGAAGTACGGCTGCGCGGCCGTGGTCGGCATCGACACCTATGGCGAGTCGGCCCCCGCGCCCGTGCTGTTCAAGCACTTCGGTTTCACGCCCGAGAACGTGGCGGCGACCGTGCGCAAGGTTTTGTCCAAGTAATTTTTTCAACCTCAGGAGTAACCCATGGCGATCAAGATCGGTATCAACGGCTTCGGGCGCATCGGCCGCAACGTGCTGCGTTCGGCGGTGCAGAACTTCTCCGACATCGAAGTCGTGGGCATCAACGACCTGCTCGAGCCGGACTACCTGGCCTACATGCTGCAGTACGACTCGGTGCATGGCCGCTTCAAGGGCGACATCGCCGTGGACGGCAACACGCTGATCGTCAACGGCAAGAAGATCCGCCTGACGCAGGAGCGTGATCCCGCTGCGCTGAAGTGGAACGAAGTCGGCGCCGACATCGTCATCGAGTCCACCGGCCTGTTCCTGACCAAGGAAACCGCGCAGAAGCACATCGATGCCGGCGCCAAGAAGGTCATTCTGTCGGCGCCGTCCAAGGACGACACGCCCATGTTCGTCTACGGCGTGAACGACAAGACCTACAAGGGCGAGGCCATCATCTCCAACGCCTCGTGCACCACCAACTGCCTGGCTCCGCTGGCCAAGGTGCTCAACGACAAGTGGGGCATCAAGCGCGGCCTGATGACCACCGTGCACGCCGCCACCGCCACGCAGAAGACCGTGGACGGCCCGTCCAACAAGGACTGGCGCGGCGGCCGCGGCATCCTGGAGAACATCATCCCCTCCAGCACGGGCGCAGCCAAGGCCGTGGGCGTGGTGATCCCCGAGCTGAACAAGAAGCTGACCGGCATGTCCTTCCGCGTGCCGACCTCCGACGTGTCGGTGGTCGACCTGACGGTGGAACTGGTCAAGGAAGCCAGCTACAAGGAGATCTGCGCCGAGTTCAAGGCCCAGTCCGAGGGCGCGCTCAAGGGCGTGCTGGGCTACACGGAAGACAAGGTGGTCGCCACCGACTTCCGCGGCGACGCACGCACCTCGATCTTCGACGCCGAAGCCGGCATCGCGCTCGACGGCACCTTCGTCAAGCTCGTTTCCTGGTACGACAACGAATGGGGCTACTCGAACAAGGTGCTCGAGATGGTCCGCGTCATCGCGAAATGATCCTTTGACGGCAATGGGGCCGGCAGTTGTCCGGCCTGCGGTGGGCGCGCTACGATGTGCGTCCACCTTGTCCGCCAGAGATTTGCCATGCCGCAGCCAACCAACGACGCCGAAGCCGCCGCTGCCCTGGAGCAGGCCATCGAGAAGGCCAAGGGTGTCGCCGCAGACATCCGCCAGGCCGCCGATGACCTGGCCGTGGCCAACACCGTGCTCGACACCCACCTGAGCGAGGAAGCGCGCACGCGCGAGATCGACCAGGCGCTGGGCCACACCGGCGCGGTCGAGAAGACGCTGACCCAGTCCGCAGAGACGCTGGACGAGGTCAACGAGGTCCTGGACAGCGTGCCGGCACCGGGCGCGCGCCGCTGATCCGCAGGCAGCCGGCGCAGGCTGCACCCACCCTCTTTCCCACACACCACGACGCAGGGCCGGTTCCGATCCGGCCCGCCTGCTTTCCATGGACAAAGAAGTCGCCCCCGCCGTGCTGGCGGTCATCAACGAGAAGCGCCTGTCGGGCGACAAGCGCACGCCGGTCGAGATCATCACCAAGATGGGCGTGTTCGACGCGCGCGACAAGGCCTCCGACATGGCCTGGCTGGCCAGTGGCGACAACATCATCGTCACCGTCTGGGCCGAGCTGGTCAGCGTCGGCGAGGGCGGGCGCTGGTTCCTGCTGGAGTCGCTCGACCCGCTGCACCGCATCGGCGGCGGCGAGCGCACCGACCTGCGCATCCAGCGCACCAAGGACCGCATCCAGCTGATCAAGCGCGCGCTCGATGCGGGCCAGGGCCTGCGCGCCGTGCTGCAGACCAACCGCGTGGCGATCGCCGACCTGGAGACCGACAAGGCGGCGCGCATGTCGGTGCGCGTGCCCGACGAGCAGGAATGGCATGTGGCCGTCTGGAGCCCCGAGCAGCGCCATGTGGTGCTGGTGCGCGGCCCGCGCGGCTGGGTGCCCAGCGAGGCCGAGATCCAGGCCGCGCGCCAGCGCGCCGGCATCGCCGAGCCCGCGCCGGATGCCGCGGCCATCGAGGTGGGCGGCGGCGACCTGCAATCGGCCGCGCTCGACCACCTGGCGCGCCATTTCGCCGGCTACGGCTACAAGACCGAGGCCACCGAGACCCCCCATCCGGGCTACGAGGTGGAAGTGCGCGACAAGAAGGGCAAGACGCTGCTCAAGCTCGTCGTGAAGGGCACGGCCACGGGTGCGACCGGCTTTGCGCTGACGGCCGAGCAGCGCGCCTTCGCGCGCCGCGACCCGCAGTGGCGTCTGGCCGTGGTGTCCGATGTGGGCAGCCCCGCTGCGCAGCACAAGCTGTACAACGGGGCCGACATGGACAAGGCGCCGGGCCTGGCGCCCGAGCTGGGCTGACGGCTCAGGCCATCTTGCCCGACAGGTCCCACATCGCATCGACCAGCGCATCGATGTCGTTCGCGTCGTGCCACAGGTGGGTGGAGATGCGCATCGCGTAGTGGTTCGACGCCGCGCCGATCACCGGGAAGCTGGCGTTGCGGATCACCAGGCCCTGCGGGTACTCGGCCTGCAGGCGCGAGACGAACTGCGTGGCCTTGGCCGAGTTCATCGCGTCGTCCTTGTTGCGGAACACGTTGAACGAGGTCAGTGCGCACACCAGCTTGGGGTCGTCCTTGGGCGAGTACAGCGCGTCCACGCCCCAGCGCTCGACGATCTTCTCCTTGAGGTAGGCCGACAGCGTGAGGTCGTAGGTCTCGATGTTCTTGCGGCCGATCTCGTCCCACAGCTGGCAGGCGCTGACCAGCGACTGGAACAGCGGCGTGTGCGTGCTGCCGCAGCTGGTCACGCTGGCGGCGATGTCGTAGGTCGCCGTGCCATTGGTCGTGCGCTCGCGCGTGGAATAGGTGCTGGTGTGCACCGGGTACCACTTGGGCAGCGGCAGCGGGTTGGAGGCGCGGATCTTGTTGCGGATGATCAGGATGCCGGTGGAGCCCGGGCCGCACTGCCACTTGTGGCCGGCGCCGGACATGAAGTCCATGCCGAGCGCGCCGTAGTCGTAGTGCATCATGCCCGGCAGGTGGGCGCCGTCGACGATGCTGATCAGCCCGTGCGTCTTGACCACTTCCATGATCTCGGCGATCGGCAGCAGCGTGCCCGTCACGTAGGTGGGCGACGACCACATCACGGCGCGCACGTTCTTGCCGGCCGCCTTGAGCGTGCGGATGCGCTCGTCGAACAGGTTCTGGTAGGTCGCGGCGGTCTGGTTGTTGCCCACCGGCATCTCGATGCGCGAGACCTCGATGCCGTAGCGGTCCACCGCGATGTTGAGCGGCGTGTTGCCGCCGCCATGCTCGTGGTTGGTCGTCACCACCACGTCGCCGCGCTGCCAGGGGATGCCCAGGATCGCGTGGCACATGCCCGAGGAGGTGTTGGCCGAGAAGGCCAGCTCGTCGGTGTCCACGCCGAAGGCGGGCGCCACCAGCGCGCGCAGCGCGTTGTGGTCCGAGTAGCCGTTGCCCGACTCCCTGGCCTTCTTGCGGTTCTCGGTGTCGAACAGGTCCAGCGCCACCTTGGGCATGGAGCCGGCCGTGCCGATGTTCAGGAAGGTGCGGGCCGGGTCCAGCGTGAACATGTTCTGCACGTTGGTCCAGAAGGCCTCGTTGGCCACCAGCTGCGCGCGCAGTTCGGCGGCCGGCGTGGCCGAGTTGCTGCTGCCGCAGGCCATCAGCATGGGGCCCATCGTGGCGGCGCCGGCGCCGTAGCCCAGCATGCGCAGGAAGTCGCGCCGCTTGGACGGCCAGCGCGTGGTGTCGGCCGCGGCCAGTGCGTTCAGGTCCGGCGTGCGGGCGGCGGCGATGTGTTGTTCTTGCATGGTGTGTGTGCTCCTGGACGGGTTCAACGGCGGCCGACGATGACGGCGATCTCGACCTTCACGTCACGCGGCAAACGTGCCACTTCGACGGTGGCGCGCACCGGCGCGTTGCCCGGCTTGAAGTACTCGCCGTAGACCTTGTTCATCGCCGCGAACTCGTTGAGGTCCTTCATGTAGACCGAGGACGACAGCACGTCGGCGTAGTCCAGCCCCTGCGACTTGAGCATGGTGCCGATGTAGCGCAGCACCGCATGCGTCTGCTCCTCGATGGTGGTGCCGACGACGGCGTTGCCGGCCTCGTTGAGCGGGATCACGCCCGAGAGGTACAGCGTGTTGCCGTGCGAGACCATCTGCGAGTACGGGCCGATCGCCGGCGGCACGCCGGTGGTCGACAGCACGGTGCGCTTGGCCGGCATGGCGCAGGCCGTCATGAGCAGGGCTGCGGCGCAGCCGGCCACCACCTTGGTGAAGCGGCCGGCACGGATGTTGTTGGGCATGGAGCTACCTTTCCTTCTTCTGGAATCAAGAACGACGCAGGGCATCGAGGCCATGCGACGGGACGAGAAGCCAGACCCTCCCGGGATGTTTTTGCTGCAGCGCAATGCGGTCTAACTTGCGCCGAATTCTAGGAACGGCATCACGGTATGTGACGGTTTCATTTCCCCTACGTGGTAGTACGCAGCCAGGTCGTGCGGTGCCGTTTTCGCTGCGCCGCAGCAGTGTTTCCAAATGAAACGGCACTGGCTGGCACCGGGTTTGCTCTGCACATTCACGCTCGCCATGCACACGCCGATCCACGCCGAAACTTTGGTGCATCCCGTCCCCGGAGTGGGGCGCTGAGATGCAGCTGCGCCTCAAGCTGGTGCTGCTCTCGGGCGTGCCCATCGTGGTCGCGCTGCTGCTCATGGGCGCCACCATGCAGCAGCAGACCTACAAGCTCGTGCGCGAGGAACAGGCGCTGGTGCAGCAGGCCTTCCTGCACAGCAAGGAGGCCGAGCTCAAGCACTACGTCGAGCTTGCGCGCAACACGCTGATGCGCATCGCCGAAGGGCCTGGGGAGGTCGGCGTGCGCAAGGAGGCGGCGCTGGCCACGCTCACGCGCATGCAGTTCGGCGACAACGGCTACTTCTTCGTCTACGACCAGCATGGCCAGCTGTTGATCGACCCCAAGATGCTGCCCATGCAGGGCGTGGACTTCTGCGATCCCAACGATCCGGCCAGCGCCGATTCGGCGCAGCGCATCCTGGCCACGGCGCGCCGCGGCGGCGGCGTGGTGCGCTACAGCTGGAGCAAGCCGAGCTCGCAGTCGGTGGTGCCCAAGCTGGCCTATGTGATGACGGTCCCGGGCTGGAACTGGGTCATCGGCACCGGCATCTACCTGGACGACGTGCAGGGTGCGCTGCAGGCCATCGAGACCGGCGCGCGCACCAACATCGAGGCCACGCGCCAGCGGCTGTACGCCATCGCCGCGGTCTGCGTGGTGCTGATCGGCCTGGGCGGCGTGGTGCTCAACCTGAAGGACCACCGTGTCTCCAGCGACAAGCTGCGCCGGCTGGCACGCCGCGTGGTGCGCTCGCAGGAAGACGAACGGGTGCGCGTGGCGCGCGAGCTGCACGACGGCGTGGTGCAGGTGCTGGCCTCGTCCAAGTTCCTGCTGGAGACGGCGCAGCTGCAGCTGGCCGACCCGGTCGCGGCGACGCCGGCCGCCCCGCGCCAGGCGCTGGACCAGGGGCTGGCACGGCTGGGCAGTGCGCTGGTGGAGATCCGGCGCGTGTCGCACGGCCTGCGCCCGGCGCTGCTGGACGATCTCGGGCTGGAGCCCGCGCTGGCGCTGCTGGCGCAGCAGGTGCAGGAGAGCGGCGCCTTCAGCGTCGGCCTGGTGCGCCAGGGCGTGCCCGGCGAGCTGCCGGCCGAGCACGGCACCGTGCTGTTCCGCATCGCGCAGGAAGCCTTGCAGAACTGCCGCAACCATGCCCAGGCCTCGCGCGTCGAGCTCGTGCTGCACGGCACGCGCCGGGGCGTGGGCCTGCAGGTCATCGACGACGGCCAGGGCTTCGACATGCGTGGCGTGTCCGGGGACGGCACGCGCGGCATCGGCCTGCGCAACATGCGCGAACGCGCCGAGAGCCTGGGCGGCACGCTGTCCATCGATTCTGGCCGCCATGGCACGCGCCTGGCTGCCTGGCTGCCGTTGCCGCAGGCCACCGGCCTGGCACCGGCGCCGGCGCGCGAACTCCACCCCATCGCCATTGCCCAACCCGCACCATGACCCAAGCCTCCGCCACGATCCGCGTGCTGCTCGTCGACGACCATCCGCTGCTGCGCGACGGCGTGCGCATGCGCCTGCACGCCACGCCGCACATCCGCGTGGTCGGCGAGGCCGGCAGCGTGCGCGAGGCCGAGGCGCTGGCCGCCGCGCTGCAGCCCGACCTGGTGGTCACCGACATCCGCATGCCGGACGCCAGCGGCATCCAGCTGGCCACCGTGTTCCGCGACCGCTTCCCGGGCCTGCGCGTGCTGGTGCTGTCCATGCACCAGGACGCCGAGTACGTGCGCCGGGCCGTGGCGCTGGATGTGCGCGGCTATGTGCTCAAGGATGGCCCGGGCCACCAGCTGGTCGAGGCCATCGACGCCGTGCATGCGGGCGAGCGCTACTTCAGCCCCGGCCTGCCGCTGCCGGCCGAGCCGGCGCCGCCGCCCGTCACGCGCGCCTGGGGCCATCTCACGCCCAAGGAATCGGCCGTGCTGTCGCTGCTGGCCGATGGCTGCTCCAACAAGGAGATCGCCGACGCGCTGGGCGCCTCGGTGCGCACGGTGGAGACGCACCGCCTGCACCTGCGCCGCAAGCTGCGCATCGAGGGCCAGGCGGCGCTCGTCAAGTACGCCGTTTCCTATGCCGACCTGCAGGTCGGCCACGCCTGAGCGTCAGGCCCTCACGCGGCCCCGGCCGGCTGTGGCAGCCTGCGGTAAGCCACCGCGCCGAGCAGCAGCGCCAGTGCGATCGCCAGCAGCACGGCCGTGAAGCTTTCCAGCCCCCAGTCGGGCGCACGCGATGCGACCCAGCCCGTGCCCCACTGCATCAGCGCCACGCCCAGGAACATGGCCATGGTGAACACCGACAGCGCGCGGCCGATCATGGCCGGCGGGTAGGCGGCGCGCACGTCGGCGTACTGCAGCACCATGTAGCCCGACAGGCAGGCCACGGCCACGGCCAGCACCACGTCGGCCGCCAGGCCGCGCAGCAGCGCCATCAACGTGAACAGTGCCGCCATCAGCAGCGTGCAGCGGCCGATGCGCCGGCGCCGCGCGGCCACGTCGCCCGGGTCGAAGCGGCCGAACAGCGGCGGGCTGACCAGCGAGACCACCGACACCAGCAGCGCCACGTGGCCGCTGAAAAGCAGCGACAGGCCATGGCGCTCGACCAGCATCGGCCCCAGCCACAGGCCGCGCAGCGTGAGGAACGATGCGTAGTTGACGGCCGACATGCAGACGATGCCCCAGGTGTGCGGCATCAGCAGCAGCGCGCCGAAGCCGCGCAGCGCCTGGGCCGGCGACTCGCGCGGTGCGCCCGCCTCCCCATTTGCCGCGGCGGCAGGCGCCTGGTGCGGCACCTTCCACCACACCAGCAGCCAGGCCACGACCGAACCGGCCGCCAGCAGCCACATGCCGATGCGCCAGCCGCGCGCCTCGATCAGCCAGGCCAGCGGCGTGCCGGTGAACAGCATGCCCACGCCGCCCAGCATCAACACCAGGCCCGACAGCATGGCGAAGCGCTCGGCCGGGAAGTTCTGCGCGATGAACAAGGTGCAGGCCAGGAAGGCCGGCGCGCAGCCCACGCCGATCAGCACCTGGCCGGCGATCAGCTGCCCCTGGCCGCCGGCCGTCGCCGAGACCGCCGCGCCCACGATGGCCAGCGGGAACGCCGTCAACACCGTGCGGCGCAGGCCGTGCAGGTCCATGCCGATGCCGACGAACAGCTGCAGCGCGCCGAAGGCGAAGTGGAAGCTGGCCGCGAACAGGCCGAGTTGCTGCGGCGCGAGCTGGAACTCGGCCTGCAGCGGCGGCGCGAGGATGGCCGCCAGCGTGCGGAAGGCCTGGCTCATGCCGAACGCCGCCGTCAGCGCCAGCAGCATGGGCCAGGCGGCGCGCGGTGAAAGCGGGAGGCTCGTGGACATGGACGGGCGAGCCTACCCGAGCGGGTGGGCGCCCGCTGTCGCTTGCGACGCTCAGGCCGGCGCCGCAGCCTCGGCCACCACCAGCCAATGCACGCCGAAGCGGTCGGCCACCATGCCGAAGGCCGGGCTGAAGAAGGTCTTGGCGAGCGGCATCTGCACCTGGCCGCCATCGGCCAGCGCGGCAAAGCGCTCGGCGGCCTCGGCTTCGTCACGCACCCGCAGCGAGAGCGAGATGCCGGCGAAGTTCGGCTTGCCGCTGGCCATGCCGTCGGTGGCCATCAGCGTGGAGTCGCCGATGCGCAGCTCCGAATGCATGATCTTCTCGCCGTCCGGCGGCGGGCCGTCGCAGCCCTCGGGCGCGGGCTGGTCCGTGGGCGGCGCGTCCTTGAAGCGCATCACCATGCCGAGGCTGGCGCCGAGCCTGTCGCGGTAGAAGTCCAGCGCCTCCTGGCAGCGGCCTTCGAACGAAAGATAGGGATGGATCTGCACGGTCGGTCTCCTGGGTCGGTGGGGCAAAGGGCGTACGGATTTTGGGGCTGTGCCTGCGCCGCAGGGGTAACGAGCCGCATCACAATCGCGCCGTGCCCCTGCATTTCTGGACCACCGTCACCCACCTGGGCAACTCGGCGCTGCTGCTGCCCGCGGGTCTGGTGCTCGCCCTCTGGCTGCTGAAGACGCGGCACGGGCCGCTGGCGCTGGCCTGGGCGCTGTCGTTCGGCACAGCCGTGCTGCTGGTGCTGGCCAGCAAGCTCGCATTCATGGGCTGGGGCATCGGCAGCGCCGCGCTGGACTTCACGGGCATCAGCGGCCATGCCACGGTCTCGACCGCGGTGTTCACGATGGGCGCGTGGCTGCTGGCCGCAGGCCACCCCTGGCGCAGGCAGGCGCTGGCCATCGCCGCCGGCCTGCTCGTGGGGCTGCTGGTCAGCATTTCGCGCGTGGTGCTGCACGCGCATTCGGTGTCGGAGGTCGTCGCCGGCTTCGGGCTGGGCGCGGCGGCGGCGGTGTTGCCCATCGCCTGGATGGCCGGGCGCACGCTGCGCCTGCGCCAGCGCTGGGTGCCGATGGCCCTGGCCGGCGTGCTGGGGCTGCTGCCGCAGATGGGCCAGCCCGCCGAGACCCACGGGCTGGTGCAGAAGATGGCGCTGATGGCGTCCAGCCGCAGCGAGGTCTACACCCGCCACATGCTGCACGCGGCCGACTGATCCGCTTCTCAGTGGTGGTGGCCGTGGCCGCCGTGCACGTGGCCGTGCTGGATTTCCTCGGCTGTCGCCGCGCGCACGCCGCCCACCTGTAGCGTGAACTTGAGCGCCTTGTCGGCCCAGGGGTGGTTGGCGTCCAGCAGCACCTGGTCGCCCTTGATCTTCATGACGGTGAAGACCTGCTCGCGGCCGTCCTCGGTCATGCCGCGCAGCTGGCCGCCGACCTTCACGCCGGGCGGGAAGTCCTTCTTGGAGATGCTGCGCTCCAGCGCCGCCTCGCGCCGGCCGAAGGCGTCCTCGGGCTGCAGCTCCAGCGTCACGCGAAAGCCGGCCTCCTGGCCTTCCAGCGCTTCCTCGATCTTGGGCAGCGTGTTGCCATAGCCGCCGTGCAGGTAGTCGGTGGTCTCGCGGTTGGCCAGCGGCTTGCCATTGGCTTCTGCCACGCTGTAGTGCAGGGTGACGGCGGTGTCTTTGCTGATCTTCATGTCGGTGCGTGTGTCGGTGCGCGCAGGCGCGCGAGGGCGCCGATTGTCGTCCAAGCCGGCGCGGCGTCACACGGCGTCACCAATGTCCGACGCGCAGCATCACGCAGCCGTGCTACAACGCCGCGCATGCTCAAATTCCTTGCCGCAGCCTTGCTGGCTGTTCCGCTGGCGGCACCCGCCCAGGTGTCCCAGGAGCCCGTTCGCAACCTGCTGGTGCGGCTCAAGCCCCCTGCCGATGCCACGGCGTCCACGTCGTCCACACGCGAAGCGCCGCTGGCGGCGCGTGAGCGGCTGCGCGCGGTCGCCGCCACGGCCGGCGTGGGCTTCGAGGACGAGCGCGCCATCGGCCGGCAGCACCAGCTGCTGCGCCTGCCGGCGGCGCAGTCCGGTGCCGAATTGGAGGCCACGGTGCGCCGCCTGCGCCTGAACCCCGACGTGCTGGACGTCGAACCCGATGTGCGCGTGCGCCGGCTGGCCGTGCCGAACGATCCGTCGTTTTCCACGCAATGGCACCTGCAGGCGCCCACGACCTTCGCCGCGGCCATGAACATGCCGGCCGCCTGGGACGTGACCACCGGCAGCACGCAGGTGGTGGTGGCGGTGCTGGACGTGGGCGTGCGCCTGAACCACCCCGACCTGACCGGCCGCCTGCTGCCCGGCTACGATTTCGTGAGCGAGGTGGAGTTCGCCAACGACGGCGACGGCCGCGACGCCGACCCGAGCGACCCGGGCGACTGGGTCAGCGCGGCCGACAAGCGCTCGTCGCTGTTCTCCACCTGCGACGTCGAGGACAGCTCCTGGCACGGCACCTTCATCGCCGGCCAGATCGCCGCGGCCACCAACAACGGCCTGGGCGTGGCCGGCATCGACTGGCGGGCCAAGGTGCTGCCGGTGCGCATCTCCGGCAAGTGCGGCGCGTTGCTGTCCGACCTGCTGGACGGCATGCGCTGGGCCGCCGGCCTGGCGGTCGCCGGTGCGCCGGCCAACACCACGCCCGCACGCATCCTGAACCTGAGCTTCGGCGGGGATGCCGCGTGCAGCCCGAGCTACCAGGACGTGATCGACGAGATCACCGAGGCCGGCGCGCTGCTGGTGGTGGCCGCGGGCAACGAGTCCGGCACCGTGGCCCGGCCGGCCGACTGCAACGGCGTGCTGGCCGTGGGCGCGGTGCAGGAGGACGGGCGCAAGACCGCCTACTCCAACTACGGTGCGCGCGTCGGCCTGGTGGCGCCCGGCGGCACCCGCACACGCGCCATCTATTCGCTGGACAACAGCGGCACCACCACGCCGGGTGTGGACACCTACGGCCAGAAGCTGGGCACCAGCTTCTCGTCGCCGCAGGCGGCCGGCGTGGCGGCGCTGATGCTGGCCGTGAACCCGGCGCTCACGCCCGCGCAACTGGTGCTGCGCATGCAGGACTCGGCGCGTGCCCATGTGGTGGTGGCCGGCGCACCGCTGTGCAGCACCAACGGGGCGGTGGCCTGCAACTGCGACACCAGCACCTGCGGTGCCGGCCTGCTGGACGCCGCGCAGGCCGTGCTGGCGGCCGGCCCCGCGCAGGCGCCGACCGCCGTGGCCGCGCCGCTGGCCATGACCTCTGCTGGCAGCACCGTGACCCTCAACGGCAATGCCAGCACGCCCAGCGCAGGCGCGCGCATCGTGGCCTGGCAGTGGACCCAGCTGTCCGGGCCGGCCACGGCGTCGATTGCCCGCGCCAGCGATGCCAGCACCGGCGCCACCTTGCCCGCAGGCGGCAGCTACGTCTTTCGGCTGACCGTGACCGACAGCGCCGGCCGGCGCGACGTGGCCGATGTGGCGGTCACGGCGACTTCGCCGTCCGGCGGCGGCGGTGGCGGCGCCAGCGGCTGGTGGTGGGGTGCCGGCCTGTGGGCGCTGGCGCTGCTGGCCTGGCGCCGGCGCGCCGCGGCCGTCTAGCGAATCCGTGCCCCGTGCCGGGGCTTGGGGCGTGGCGGTGACGGCGCACGGGGGCGTGTGCAGAATGGGCTTCTTTTGCGCGCCATGCCCATGAGCACCGTCCACAGCCGCTTGAAGATCGGCCTGTCCGCCTGCTTCTCCCACGCCGATCCGGCGCGCTCGCTGTTCACGGGCAAGACGCTGCAGTACGTGGAGCAGTCCATCGCCCATTGGCTGATGTCCACCGGCGCCATGGTGGTCATGGTGCCCTGCCCGACCGGCAGCACCCAGCGCGGCGACGTGACCTACGAGCACTACGCCCAGTGGCTGGACGGCCTGGTCATGCACGGCGGCGCCGATGTCTGGCCCGGCAGCTACGGCGAGGAGCCGCTGCACGAGAACTGGGCCGGCGACCGCATCCGCGACGAGTACGACAAGGCGCTGGTGGCCGCCTTCGAGGCCGTGGGCAAGCCCATCTTCGGCGTCTGCCGCGGCCTGCAGCTGCTCAACGTGGCCTTCGGCGGCACGCTGTACCAGGACATCAACACCCAGGTGCCGGACGCCTTCGTGCACCGCGACGCCGTCACCTACGACCTGAACTACCACAGCGTCAACATCCTGCAGGGCTCGCGGCTTTCGCGGCTGTACCCGGGCGTGGAGCGCGCGCGCGTCAACAGCATCCACCACCAGGCCATCAAGCGGCTGGCCGACACCTTCGAGGCCGAGGCCTTCAGCGTCAGCGACGGCATCATCGAGGCCATCCGCCGCAAGGACCCCGCCAGCAGCTACGTGGCGGCCGTGCAGTGGCACCCCGAGTTCCACCAGCCCGGCTCGGACACCATCGACGACGCCGCCATGCTCAAGGACTTCCTGGACGCCGTGGCCGCGGCGCGGGCGGCGAACAGCCCCTTCGCCAAAAGCTGATGGCCGCTGGCGCGCAAATCGCGCACCATCGCGGCATGAGCACCACCACGCCTTCGGCCCCGGCCGACCTCGACCACCTGCGCGCCTGGGTCGGCCGCAGCGAATCCCGCCGCGACCTGCTCGCGCTGCAGCCCGTGGCCGCGATGTCCGCCACGCTGGACCGCGAAGACCCGGCGCCCACCTCGGGCGACGCGCTGCCGCCGCTGTGGCATTGGCTGTACTTCCTGCCGCTGGCGCCGGCGCGCGAGATCGGCGAGGACGGCCACCCGCGCCGTGGCGGCTTCCTGCCGCCGGTGCCGCTGCCGCGCCGCATGTGGGCCGGCGGCCGGCTGCAGTTCCACCGCCCGCTGCGGCTTGGCGACAGCGTGGAGCGCCATTCGCGCATCCTGGACGTCAGCACCAAGAGCGGCCGCAGCGGCTCCCTGGTGTTCGTCACGGTCGAGCACAGCTATGGCGACGCCGAGGGCGTGGCGCTGACCGAGCAGCACGACATCGTCTACCGCGACGCGCCCCAGCCCGGCGCGCAGGCGCCCGCACCACAGGCCGCGCCCGGCGATGCGCAGTTCGAACGCGCCATCGTGCCCGACCCGGTGCTGCTGTTCCGCTACTCGGCGCTGACCTTCAACGGCCACCGCATCCACTACGACCGCAGCTACGTGACCGAGGTCGAGGGCTACCCCGGCCTGATCGTGCACGGCCCGCTGATCGCCACGCTGCTGCTGGACCTGGTGCGCCGCGAACGGCCCGGCCAGGCCGTGCGCAGCTTCGCGTTCAAGGCCGTGCGGCCGATCTTCGACATCCACCGCTTCAGCGTCTGCGGGCGCGACGAGGGCGGCGGCAAGCTGGCGCTGTGGGCACGCGACCACGAAGGCGCGCTGGCCATGCAGGCGACGGCCGAAGTGGGCTGACGGGCGGCATCGGCGGGTGCCTGGAACGGGTTGGGAACGTGTTGGCCGGGGCGGGACGCCGATGCAATCGATGGGTCGGCGCCACTTTGGAACCCATGCCCACCTCGCCTGCCTCGTCCATGCCCCTGGGCCCCAGGCCACGCAGCAGACGCCGCGCTGGTCGAGCAGATGGCCGCCGCCAGCAGCCTGCAGCACCAGGCCGACGCACTCGTGCGCCCGGTGTCGGTGTTCCGCCTGGGGCACGACGCGACGGCGCCCAGCCGGCCGCGCCTGACCTGAACGCGGTTCAGCCGGTCGTGTCGTCCGCCGCCAGCTGCGCCGCGCTGGCTGCGAAGTGCACCGTGGCCGGGTTGCCGCTGTCGGGCCGGTGCACCAGCGCGATGCCGATGCCGCTGTCGCGCGGCAGCCCGCGCAGCGGCCGGTAGACCACGCTGGTGGCGTAGTAGTGCGCGTTGGTCGATGGCACCAGCGCCAGGCCCAGGCCGCTCAGCACCAGGCCCAGGACGGTGGAGACCTGCACCGCCTCCTGCACCAGCTGCACCGCCACGCCGGCCTGCTGCAGCAGCCGGCTGGAGGCCGCGTGCAACCCGCCCACGGGCGAGGGCGTGTAGCCGATGAAGTCCTGCCCCGCCAGGTCGCGCAGCGTCAGCTGGGCCTTGTCGGCCAGCGCATGGCCGGGCGGCAGCGCCACGCAGAAACGGTCGCGCTCCATGACCTCGAAATGCAGGCCCGGCAGGTGGCTGGTCGGCACGCGCACGAAGGCCAGGTCCACCTGGCCGGCCTGCACCTGCGTGAGCGACTGCTGGTTGGTCAGCTCGTGCAGGTGCAGCCGCACCTGCGGATAACGCTGGTGGAAGGCACGCACCATGCGCGGCAGCAGGCCGAAGGTGGTCGAGCCCGTGAAGCCGATGCGCAGCTCGCCGGTCTCGCCGCCGGCCACCGCACGCGCCGCCGCGCCCACCTCGGCGGCGGCCGCCAGGCACTTGCGCGCCGCCGCCAGCGCGCCCTCGCCGGCGCTCGTCAGCTGCACGCCGCGCGCACTGCGCTCGAACAGCGCCACGCCCATGTCTTCCTCCAGCTTGCGCATCGCCACCGACAGCGGCGGCTGCGCCATGTGCAGGCGCTCGGCCGCGCGCCGCAGGCTGCGGGTCTCGGCCACGGTCACGAACTGGCGCAGTTGCCGCAGCTCCATGGAGATACCTTTTCTATATCGCTGAGACCATCAAAAGTATTGGACGGAGTATAGGGTGCTGCCTAGGATTCGCAGCCAGTGGCCGGGCCTTTCCGCGCTGCGTGATTCAGGAGACAAGCATGGCAACCATGACCCGCCGCGCCGCCACGGCGCTGGCCTGCGCCGCACTGTTCGGCAGCTTCGCCGGCCACGCCGCCGCCCAGGCCTGGCCCACCCGCACCGTGAAGATCGTCGTGCCGTACGCCCCCGGCGGCACCAACGACATCGTGGCGCGCCTGCTCGCGCAGCGGCTGGGCGACCGGCTCGGCCACCCCTTCATCGTCGAGAACAAGCCCGGCGCCTCGGGCAACCTGGGCGCCGAGCAGGTGGCGCGCGCGCCGGCCGACGGCTACACGCTGCTGCTGGTGACCATGGGCCACAGCATCGCGCCATCGCTCTACAAGGGCATGCGCTACGACATCCGCAGCGACCTGGCGCCCGTGGCCGAACTCACCGCCGGGCCCACGCTGGTGATGGTCAACCCGTCGCTGGGCGTCAGCTCCATCGCCGAACTCGTCGCGCTGGCCAAGGCCAAGCCCGGCGCGCTGAACTTCAGCTCGGCCGGCAACGGCTCGTCCACCCACCTGGCGACCGAGTACCTGAGCGCGCAGACCGGCATCAAGATGACGCACATCCCGTTCGGCGGCAGCGCCCCGGCCATGGCCGACGTGATGGCCGGCAACACCCAAGTGGTGATGGACCTGATGTTCTCGGCCATGCCGCAGGTCAAGGGCGGCAAGCTCAAGGCCATCGCGCAGACCGGCCTCAAGCGCTCGCCCGCCATGCCCGACCTGCCCACGGTGGCCGAGTCCGGCGTGCCGGGCTTCGACGTGGTGGTCTGGAACGGCCTGATGGCCCCGGCCGGCACGCCCAAGGACGTGATCGCCAAGCTCAACCAGGAACTCAAGCGCGAGCTCGACGCGCCCGAACTCAAGGAACGCCTGCTGGCGCAGGGCTTCGAGCCCGCCTGGTCCACGCCCGAGGCCTTCGGCCAGAAGATCGCCGCCGACATCGCGCGCTGGGCCAAGGTGGTCCAGGTGTCCGGCGCCAAGGTGGAGTGAGCATGGACCTGCATTCCGACCTGTCGCGCCTGCTGCGCCCCGCGAGCGTGGCCATCGTCGGCGCCTCCGACGACCCACTGCGCATCGGCGGCCGGCCCATCGCCTACATGCGGGGTCAGGGTTACCAGGGCCGCATCCTGCCGGTCAACCCGAGCCGGCTGACCATCCAGGGCCTGCCCGCGTTCGCCAGTGTGGCGGCGCTGCCCGAGGTGCCCGATGTCGCCATCGTGGCGGTGGCCGCCAAGCTCGTGCCGCAGACCATCGCCGCGCTGGGCGAACGCGGCACGCGTGCGGCCATCGTGTTCTCGGCCGGCTTCGCCGAGGCCAGCGAGGAAGGGCTGGTGCTGCAGCAGCAGATGCTGGCGGCCGCACGCCAGCACGGTGTGCGTATCCTCGGGCCCAACACGCTGGGCGTGGTGAACCCGCGCAGCGGCTTCTACGGCAGCTTCACCTCGGTGGTGGAGATGGGCTTTCCGAAAGCCGGCGGTGTCGGCATCGCGAGCCAGTCGGGCGCCTACGGCAGCCACATCCTGGGCGTGGCGCGGGCCTCGGGCATCGGCATCTCGTCCTGCGTGATGACCGGCAACGAGAGCGACCTGCACCTGGCCGACATGGTGCAGGCCTTCGTGGACGATGGCGACACCGAGGTCATCGCCGTGTACTCCGAAGGCATCCGCGACGGCGGCGCGCTGCTGGCCGCGCTGGAGAACGCACGCCGCGCGCGCAAGCCCGTGGTCATGATGAAGGTGGGCACGAGCGCGGTGGGCAGCGCCGCGGCGCAATCGCACACCGCCTCGGTGGCCGGCAACGACGCCGTGACCGACGCGGTGCTGGCCGAACTCGGCGTGGTGCGCGCGCAGAGCACCGACCACCTGCTCGACGTGGCGCGCACTGCCACGCGGCGCATCTTTCCGGTCGCGGGCACATTGGGTGTGATCACCGTCAGCGGCGGTGCCGGCGTGATCGTCTCCGACGCGGCCGAGGTCCATGGCCTGGCCATGCCCGAGATGCCGGCCGCCGCGCAGCGCCGCCTCAAGGAACTGATCCCGTTCTGCGCGCCGCGCAACCCGGTGGACTGCACGGCGCAGTTCATGAACGACCTGGGCATCGCCGGCCTCTTCGCCGAGGCCGTGGTGGCCGAGGGCGGCTACGGCGCCATCCTGGCCTTCTTCACCTACACGGTGGGGGCGGGCTCCATCGCCGAGGGCCTGCGCGCGCAGCTCAAGGCGGTGCGGGCGCGGCATCCGGACAGACTGTTTGTGCTGTGCATCCTGGCCACGCCCGAGACCGTGCGCCAGTACGAGGACGATGGCTTCGCGGTGTTCGAAGACCCGGCGCGGGCCGTGGCTGCCATCGCGGCGATGGCACGCTTTGGCCAGGCCTTCGCGCGCGGGCCGGCGCTGCCGCCGCCCGATGTGCCGCTGCTGGCCTTGCCGGATGCCACACCCAACGAAGCCCAGGCCAAGCAGCTGCTGGCCGCCGCCGGCATCGCCGTGGCGCCCGAGCGCGCCTGTGTCGACGCCGCCAGCGCCGTGGCAGCGGCCGAGGCGCTGGGCTACCCGGTCGTGCTCAAGATCCTGTCGGCCGACATCCTGCACAAGTCCGAGATCGGCGGCGTGCTGCTGGATGTGGGCGATGCCGCCGCCGTGCGCAGCGGCTTCGACCTGCTGTTGGCCCGTGCCAAGGCCGCCGCGCCCGACGCACGCATCGAAGGCGTGCTGGTGGCCAGGCAACTGTCGGGCGGCGTGGAGTGCATCCTGGGCATCCAGCGCGACCCGGTGTTCGGCCCGGTGGCGGTGTTCGGCCTGGGCGGCATCTTCATCGAGGTGCTGCACGACGTGGTGCTGCGCCGCTGCCCCTTCGGCGAAGACGTGGCCGAGCAGATGGTGCGCTCCATCCAGGGCGCGCCGCTGCTGCTGGGTGCGCGCGGCAAGCCGCCTGTGGATGTCCAGGCGCTGGCCGCCATGCTGGCGCGGCTGTCGCAGTTCGCGCACCAGGCCGGGCCGCGCCTGCAGTCCATCGACCTGAACCCGGTGTTCGCGTTGTCGCAGGGCCAGGGGGCCTACGCGGTGGACGCCGTCATCGAACTGCGGCCGCAAGGCACGAAGGAGTGAACATGGATCTGGGACTCGAGGACAAGGTGGCCATCGTCACCGGCTCGGCACGCGGCCTGGGCGCGGCCACCGCGCGCAAGCTGGCCGAAGAGGGCGCGCGCGTCGTCGTCACCGACATCCTGCGCGAGCAGGCCGAGGCCACCACCGCGGCGCTGAAGGCCGACGGGCTGCAGGCGCACTGCGTCGTCGCCGACATCACCAAGGCCGACCAGGTGCAGGCGCTCGTCGACGAGGCCGCGGCGACCTTCGGCGGCGTGCACATCCTGGTCAACAACGCCGGCTTTCCGCGCGACAGGTACCTCGTCAAGATGACCGAGGACGACTGGGACCTGGTCATGGAGGTCATGCTCAAGGGCGCCTTCCTGGCCAGCCGCGCGGTAATGCCGCGCATGATCGAACAGGGCTGGGGCCGCGTCGTCAACATCAGCTCGCGCGCGCACTTCGGCAACCCCACGCAGGCCAACTACTCGGCGGCCAAGGCCGGGCTGATCGGCATGGCCAAGGCGCTGGCCATCGAGCAGGGCCGCTATGGCATCACCGTCAACTGTGTGGCGCCGGGTTTCATGGAGACCGAGATGGTGCAGGCGCTGCCGACCTACGAGACCATCAAGGAGCGCGCCGTGCAGATGCAGCCCGTCAAGCGCGTGGGCCAGCCGCGCGACATCGCCAACGCGGTGGCCTTCCTGGCGTCGGACGCGGCCAGCTTCATCAGCGGCGAGGTGCTGCACGTGACGGGCGGGCGCTATGGCTGAGAGCCCGGTGCGCTGCGACGTCCGCAGCGATGGCGTGGCCGTGCTGACGCTGGACAACCCGCCGCTGAACGTCGTGTTCCGCGGGCTGACCGAGGCGCTGGGGCGGCACCTGGATGCGCTGGCCGCCGATGCGGCGGTGCGCGCAGTGGTCGTCACGGGCGCCGGCACGCGGGCCTTCTGCGCGGGCTCGGACATCGCCGAGTTCCAGCCGCTCATGCAGCCTGGCCGCATCGGGCCCGAGAAGCTGGAGCTGCAACACCGCGTGTTCGCGCAGCTGGACGATTTTCCCAAGCCCACGGTGGCAGCCGTCAACGGCCTGGCCTTCGGCGGCGGGCTGGAGATCGCGGTCTGCTGCGACCTGCTCGTGGCCGATGCCGCCGCGCGCTTCGCACTGCCCGAGATCAAGCTCGGCGTGTTCCCCGGCAGCGGTGGCCCGGTGCGCGTGGCGCGCCGCGTGGGCGAGGGCCGGGCCAAGGAGCTGATGTTCCTGGGCGAACCCATCGACGCCGTGACCGCGTTGGCCTGGGGCCTCGTCAACCGCGTCACGCCGGCCGGTGAGGCGCTGAACCAGGCGCTGCAGTTGGCCGCCACGCTGGCACAACGCCCGCCGCTGGCCCTGGCCCTGTGCAAGCAGGCCATCGACCTGGCCTTCGACAGCACCGAGGACGCCGCCATCGCCGCGGCGCTGCCGCTGTCCGAGCGCGCCTTCACCTCCACCGAATCCCGCGAAGGCGTGCGCGCCTTCCTGGCCAAAGAAACCCCGCGTTTTCCGAACGCACTGCACGACAAGGATTGATCCCATGCAACGAGCCGCCATCGTTTCCCCGCTGCGCACGCCCATCGGCGCGTTCGGCGGCAGCCTGCGCAGCGTGCCGGTCGAGGAACTGGGCGCCACCGTGGCGCGCGCCATCGTGCAGCGCACGGGCCTGGACCCGGCCCGCATCGACGACGTGGTGTTCGCCCACTCCTACGCCAACGGCGAGGTGCCCTGCACGGGCCGCTGGGTGGCGCTGCAGGCCGGCTTTCCGATCTCGGTGGCCGGCATGCAGCTGGACCGGCGCTGCGGCTCGGGCCTGCAGGCCATCGCCACGGCCGCGATGATGGTGCAGACCGGCGCCGCCGACGTGGTGCTGGCCGGCGGCGTGGAGAGCATGAGCAACGTGGAGTACTACACCACCGACATGCGCTGGGGCAAGCGCGCGGGCACCGTGCGCTTCCACGACCGGCTGGAGCGCGGGCGCGAGCGCTCGCAGCCCGAGGCGCGCTTCGGCCGCATCAGCGGCATGATCGAGACGGCCGAGAACCTGGCGCGCGACTACGGCGTCACGCGCGAAGAATCCGACGCCTTCGCGCTGCGCAGCCACCAGCGCGCTGCCGCGGCCTGGGAAGCCGGCAGGTTCGCCGACGAACTCGTGCCCGTGGCCGTGCCGCAGAAGAAGGGAGAGGCGCTGCAGGTGGCCATGGACGAAGGCATCCGCGGGGACCTGACCATCGAGCAGCTGGCCAGGCTCAAGCCCCTGATGAAGGACGGCGTGGTCACCGCCGGCAACGCCTGCCAGCAGAACGACGCCGCCGCCGGCTGCCTGATCGTGGCCGAAAGCCAGGTCGAGAAGCTGGGCCTCACGCCCATCGGCTGGCTGCACAGCTGGACGGCCGCGGGCTGCGAGCCTTCGCACATGGGCATCGGCCCGGTGCCGGCGGTCGAGAAGCTGTTCGCGCGCAACGGCCTGTGCTGGGACGACATCGGCCTGGTCGAGCTCAACGAGGCCTTCGCCTGCCAGGCGCTGGCCGTCACCAAAGGCTGGGGCTGGAACGACCCGGAGCGGCTGAACGTGAACGGCTCGGGCATCTCGCTGGGCCACCCGGTGGGCGCGACGGGCGTGCGCATCATGGCCTCGCTGCTGCACGAGATGCAGCGCCGCGGCGTGCGCTACGGGCTGGAGACCATGTGCATCGGCGGCGGCCAGGGCATGGCGGCGGTGTTCGAACGCGCATGACAGGTGGATCGGCGCGCCGGTCCCAGAATCGGGGCCGTACCTCCCCCTTCTTCGATCCGAGACCAGCATGACCTACCCTTTCCTGAACCGCCTGCGCGTGGTCGAAAGCTCCGCCTTCATCGCCGCGCCGCTGGCCGGCCTGACGCTCGCGCAGTTCGGCGCCGACGTGATCCGCGTGGACATCCCCGGCGGCGGTATCGACTACGCGCGGCTGCCGCGCATGCCGCATCCCGAAGGCCGCGGCCGCAGCATCTACTGGGCCGGCTTGAACAAGGGCAAGCGCTCGGTCGCCATCGACATCCGCAAGCCCGAGGGCCGCGAACTCGTGCAGGCGCTGGCCACCGCGCCGGGCGCCGACGCGGGCGTGCTGCTGACCAACATCGGCACGCCCTGGCTCGCGCACGCCGTGCTGGCCGCGCGCCGCGCCGACGTGATCAGCTGCACCATCCAGGGCAATGCCGACGGCAGCACGGCGGTGGACTACACCGTCAACTGCGCCACGGGCTACCCGTATTCCACGGGCGGCGGTTCGGCCGAGCGGCCCGTCAACCACGTGATGCCGGCCTGGGACGTGGCCTGTGCCTACCAGGCCGCCTTCGCCATCGTGGCGGCCGTGAACCGGCGCCAGCGCGAAGGCGTGGGCGCAGAGCTCAAGATGGCGCTGTCGGACGTGGCGTTCACCACGCTGTCCAACCTGGGCGTGCTGGCCGAGGCCGAGCTGCTGCAGACCGAGCGGCCCTCCATCGGCAACCACATCTACGGCGCCTTCGGCCGCGACTTCGCGACGGCGGACGGCGAGCGCATCATGGTCGCGGCGATCTCGGCCGGGCAGTGGCGATCCCTGGTCAAGGCCTGCGGCATCGCCGAGGCCGTGGCCGCCACGCAGCAGCGCCTGGGCCTGGACTTCGACGACGAGGCCCAGCGTTACGAGGGCCGCGATGCGATCGCCGAACTGGTGGAGCCCTGGTTCGCCGCGCGCGGCACCCCGGAGGTCGAGCGTGAGTTGCAGGCCCACAAGGTCTGCTGGGGCCGCTACAAGACCGTGGGCGAGCTGCTGGCCAGCGACCAGCGTGTGAGCACCGAGAACCCCGTCTTCGAACGCGCCACCACGCCCGGCATGGGCGAGCACCTGGTGGCCGGCAGCGCCGTGCGTGCGCCGGCCATGGACCGGGCGCCCACGCGGCCCGCGCCCTACATCGGCAGCGACACCGACGCCGTGCTGGCCGAGGTGCTGGGCCTGGACTCCGGCGCCATCGGCCGGCTGCACGACGCAGCCGTCATTGCAGGGCCGAGCGACTGAATTCCTTGCGCACCCAGTCGTCCAGCAACTGCTTCTCGTGGTTCAGCGGGTCGCTGGGGTACATGGCGGGGCGCATCAGGAAGCCCGCATCGCGCAGCTCGCGCCGGCCCTCCTTCAGCACGCGGCCATCGGCCGCCAACTGCTTGAATTCCAGCGTGATGCGCGGCGGGTAGATGTCGCGCACCACGCGCAGGTTGTCGGCCTGCGGGCCGCGCCAGGGCTCGAAGCCGCCGGCGCGCTTGACGTCGGTGATGCGCACGTCGAGCTTCTCGTCCGCGGGCAGCACGGCCGCGGCCCGCTCGGCCAGGTGGCGTGCGAGCGCGCTGAGCCAGGCCTCGCGCGCGGCCGGCGTGTCGCGGTGGTTGTCGCGCGCCTCGGCGAACTGGGCCGGATCGCTCCAGCTGACGCTGACGGCGCCGGGTGGCGCGCCCGTGGGGCGGGGCGTCGCGCAGGCGGTGAGCAGGGCGGCGGCGATGAGCAGCGCCCAGCGCGATGGCAGTGGGGTCATGGCGGGTCCTTTCATTCGATGGCCGCGTAGACCAGGTGCCGGAACAGGTTGCGGAAGAAGATGCGCTGGTTGGGCGTCTGCGCCAGCAGCACCGCGAACACATCCTCGGCCGGGTCGACGAAGAAGAAGGTGCCGCCGATGCCGCTCCAGAAGTACATGCCTGGCGAGCCGGGCTGGGCCACTAGGCCGGCGGCCGTGCGCACGGCCACGCCCAGGCCGAAGCCATGGCCCGGCGCGAGCAGTTCGCCGGCCACGGGGATGGTGCCCAGGTGGTCGGCCGCCATCCACTCCATGGTCTTGCGCGAGACCAGGCGCTGGCCTCCGCTGCCCTCCACGCGGCCCTGGTTGCGCAACAGCTGCACGAAGCGCAGGTAGTCGGCGGCCGTGGACAGCAGGCCGCCGCCGCCGGATTCGAACGCGGGCGCGCTGCGTGCGTCCAGCATCGCCACGGGCTGGCCGGTCTCGGGGCATCGTGCGAACGGCTCGGCGATGCGGTGCTGCTGCGCGGGCGGCACGCTGAACGCGGTGTCCACCATGCCCAGCGGCCCCAGGATCAGGCGCTGCAGCAGCGCGCCCAGCGGCTCGCCGGTCACCACCTCCAGCAGCGCGCCCAGCACATCGGTGGCGCGGCTGTACTGCCAGCAGCTGCCGGGCTGGGCGCTGTAGGGCAGGCGCGCCAGCGCGTCGCAGAAGCTGGCGTTGGTGCGGTCGCGGTTGGCCAGGTCGGCCGCCTGGTACTGGCGCTGCACGGCGCTGTTGCCCAGGAACTCGTAGGTGAAGCCCGCCGTGTGGCGCAGCAGGTCGTGCACCGTGGGCGGGCGCTGCGCGCGCTCGAGCACCAGCGCGCCGCCGCGCTCCATGCCCACGGGCGTCTCGGCGAAGACGGGCAGCCAGCGCGTGACCGGGTCGGTCAGCGACAGCCGGCCCTCTTCGGCCAGCATCAGCGCGGCCAGCGAGACGATGGGCTTGGTCATCGAGTAGATGCGGAAGATCGCATCGTCCGGCATGGCCTGGCTGCCCGCCGGGTCGAGCCGGCCCAGCGCCGCCCGGTGCGCCACCTGGCCGCCCGCGCCTACCAGCACCACGGCACCCGGCAGCAGGCCGGCGTCGACGTGCTGCTGGAGCACCTGGTTCATGCGGTTCAGCGCATGCGCATTCAGAAGGGCCATGGCGGGTTTCCTGCGGTCGAAACGGGGTATTGCGCCGCGCAGAGACTGTTCTGCGGTGGATTTTCCGTCGATTACCGTCATTCAGGTCACAGATGACCCGCTGCTGCGGTGCGCAATCGAAGGGCCAGTGTCCTCTAAAGTCAGGGGGCGCCGCAGCCTGCGGCCCGATTTCTGCATCCCCAGACGATCCCCACCTGCTTTTGGACTCCGAAAGGCCCGCCATGACCGCACGCACCACCTACCACCGCCTCCAGGTCGCGACCAACCTGGCCCGCTTCATCGAAGACAAGGTGCTGCCCGGCACCGGCATCGCGGCGGACGCGTTCTGGAAGGGCTTCGACGCCATCGTCGGCGACCTGGCGCCCAAGAACATCGCGCTGCTGGCCGAGCGCGACCGCCTGCAGACCGAGCTGGACACCTGGCACCAGGCCCACCCGGGCCCCATTGCCGACATGCCGGGCTACCGCGCATTTCTGGAGAAGATCGGCTACCTGGTGCCGGTGCCCGCTGGCGCCCAGGCCACCACGGCCAATGTCGATGCCGAGCTGGCCACCCAGGCCGGCCCGCAGCTGGTGGTGCCGATCCTGAACGCGCGCTACGCGCTGAACGCGGCCAACGCGCGCTGGGGCTCGCTGTACGACGCGCTGTACGGCACCGATGCGATCTCCGAGGACGACGGCGCCGAGAAGGCCGGCGGCTACAACCCCATCCGCGGCGCCAAGGTCATCGCGTTCGCGCGCAAGTTCCTCGACGAAGCTGCGCCGCTGGCCAGCGGTTCGCACAGGGATGCGACCGGTTACCGCGTGGACGGCGGCAAGCTGGTGGTGCAGACCGGTGCCGGCCAGACCGGCCTGGAGGACGCGGCGCAGTTCATCGGCTACCAGGGCGACGCCGCGGCGCCGACCTCGGTGCTGCTGCAGCACAACGGCATCCACATCGACATCCGCATCGACCGCAGCACGGCCATCGGCAAGACCGACGCGGCCGGCGTCAGCGATGTGGTGCTGGAGTCCGCGTTGTCCACCATCCTCGACCTGGAAGACTCGGTCGCCGTGGTCGATGCCGACGACAAGGTGGTCGCGTACAGCAACTGGCTCGGCATCCTGCAGGGCACGCTGACCGAGGAGGTCGCCAAGGGCGGCAAGACCTTCACGCGCGGCCTGAACCCGGACCGCCAGTACACCGGCGCCAATGGCAAGCCGGTCACGCTGCACGGCCGCTCGCTGATGTTCGTGCGCAATGTCGGCCACCTGATGACCAACCCGGCCGTGCTCTACACGGCGGCCGACGGCTCCACCAAGGAGATTCCGGAAGGCATCCTGGATGCCGTGGTCACCACCACCATCGCGCTGCACGACCTCAAGCCCCGCGCCGGACAGACCGTGCGCAACTCGCGCACCGGCTCGGTCTACATCGTCAAGCCCAAGATGCACGGCCCGGCCGAGGTGGCCTTCGCCAGCGAACTGTTCGGCCGCGTCGAACAGCTGCTGGGCCTGGCCGACAGCACCGTCAAGCTCGGCATCATGGACGAGGAGCGCCGCACCAGCGTGAACCTGGCGGCCTGCATCGCCGCGGCGGCCAGCCGCGTGGCCTTCATCAACACCGGCTTCCTGGACCGCACGGGCGACGAGATGCACACCGCCATGCTGGCCGGCCCGATGCTGCGCAAGGGCGCGATGAAGACCACGCCCTGGATCACGGCCTACGAGAAGAACAACGTGCTGGTCGGCCTGGCTGCCGGCCTGCGCGGCAAGGCCCAGATCGGCAAGGGCAT
Organism: Pseudorhodoferax sp. Leaf274; assembly: GCF_001422445.1. Taxonomy (GTDB): domain Bacteria; phylum Pseudomonadota; class Gammaproteobacteria; order Burkholderiales; family Burkholderiaceae_C; genus Pseudorhodoferax. Next base: position 372,192 of record NZ_LMNA01000001.1, on the reverse strand, counting down.
GTGGGCCATGCCCGACCTGATGGCCGACATGCTGGTGCAGAAGATCGGCCACCCCAAGGCCGGCGCCAACACCGCCTGGGTGCCCAGCCCCACGGCCGCGACGCTGCACGCGCTGCACTACCACCAGGTCAGCGTGGCAGACGTGCAGAAGGAACTCGAGAAGACCGACGTGGCGGGCGAGCGCGACGCCATCCTGAACGGCCTGCTGACGGTGCCCGTGGCGACGGACACCGGCTGGTCTGCCGCCGACAAGCAGCAGGAACTCGACAACAACGCCCAGGGCATCCTGGGCTACGTGGTGCGCTGGGTCGACCAGGGCGTGGGCTGCTCCAAGGTGCCCGACATCCACAACGTGGGCCTCATGGAAGACCGCGCCACGCTGCGCATCAGCAGCCAGCACATGGCCAACTGGCTGCACCACGGCGTGGTGACCGAAGCCCAGGTGCGCGAGACCTTCACGCGCATGGCCGCCGTGGTCGACAAGCAGAACGCCGGCGACCCGCTCTACAAGAGCCTGGTGGCCAACCCCGAGGGCGCTGCGTTCCAGGCGGCGCTGGATCTGGTGTTCAAGGGCAAGGAGCAGCCGAGCGGCTACACCGAGCCGCTGCTGCATGCGTGGCGGTTGAAGGTGAAGGCGAGCTGAGCGCTTCCCGCTGGTGAATGAAGACGGCGCCTGCGGGCGCCGTCTTGCATGGCGGACGGCGTCCCGTCCGACCTGCGTTGGTGGCGGACGGGCCAGGGCCAGGCGCGATTTGCCGATACGATGCGCGGCACCTCTGACAGCCTCTTCGTCCCATGTCCTCACAGTCCCCGGCACTCGAACAAAAAGCCTTCATCCTGCTGCTGGTGGCCGTCTCGGTCGCCTTTGGCTGGATCCTGCTGCCGTTCTACGGCGCAGTCTTCTGGGGCGCGGTGCTGGCCATCGTGTTCGCACCGCTGTACCGGCGCCTGCTGCGCAAGACCGGGCAGCGGCCCACGGTGGCGGCGCTGCTCACGGTGCTGCTCATCCTGGTGCTGGTGTTCCTGCCGCTGTCGCTGATCACGGCCTCCCTGGTGCAGGAGGGCACCGCGCTGTACGAGCGCATGCGCCAGGGCGATTTCAGCCTGGCCAGCTATGCGAACCAGATCTATGCCGCGCTGCCCGACTGGCTCACGCAGCTGCTGGGACGCTTCGGGCTCGACAACCTGTCGGTGCTGCAGCAGCGCGTCACCGCGGCCCTGAACGAAGGCGGCCAGAAGATCGCGGCCAGCGCGCTCAACATCGGCCAGAACACCTTCGACTTCGTGGTGGCCTTCTTCATCATGCTGTACCTGCTGTTCTTCCTGCTGCGGGACGGCGCGCAGCTGTCGCGCCGCATGCGCGATGCGATCCCGCTCAACGCGAGCTACCTGCGCAACCTCTCGGGCAAGTTCACCACCGTGATCCGCGCCACCGTGAAGGGCAACATCGCCGTGGCCGTGGTGCAGGGCGCGCTGGGCGGCGTGGCGTTCTGGTTCCTGGGCATCCACGCACCGGTGCTGTGGGCGGTGCTGATGGCCTTCCTGTCCTTGCTGCCGGCCGTGGGCGCGGGCCTGGTCTGGGGCCCGGTGGCCGCCTACCTGCTGGCCACCGGCGCGACGCTGCAGGGCATCGGCCTGATCGTCTACGGCGTGCTGGTGATCGGCCTGGTCGACAACGTGCTGCGCCCGCTGCTGGTCGGCAAGGACACCAAGATGCCCGACTACGTGGTGCTGATCAGCACGCTGGGGGGCATGGCGCTGTTCGGGCTCAACGGCTTCGTGATCGGGCCGCTGATCGCGGCCATGTTCATCGCCGTGTGGGACATCTTCGCCACCGAGCAGGCCCAGGCCAATGCACTGGCCGAGGCGACCGCGGCGCCCCAGCAGCCGCCGGCCGGCGACGAGGTCGTGTAGCCCAGCTCGCCCTCTACCGCAGCCAGAGCGCGGCCAGCGCCAGCAGGGCCGGCAGCGCCTGGATGAAGAAGATCTTGCGGCTGACCGTCAGCGCGCCGAACACGCCGGCCACCGCCACGCAGGCGAGGAAGAAGACCTTGATGTGCAGGCCTTCCACGCCCAGGTTCAGGCCCCAGAGCAGCCCGGCCGCCAGGAAGCCGTTGTACAGGCCCTGGTTGGCCGCCATGGCCTTGGTCATCTCGGCCTTCTCGGGCGTGAGGTTGAACGCCTTCATGCCCTGCGGCTTGTCCCAGAGCACCATCTCCAGGACCAGGAAGTACAGGTGCAGCAGCGCGACGAGGACGATCAGGATGTTGGCCAGCATGAGGTTCTCCTTGTTCTGGGGGATCGGTGATCGATCGATTGTGCAGGCGCCTGCGCCACCTCCCGCCCGAGCCCTGGCGAACGCGGGCTTGGCCTACACTGAATCGATGCATGCCGCACCTTCCAAGCCGCCGCCCGTGCCCGATGCTGGCCGCTGCCCCTTGTGTGGCCAACCCAGCGCGTGCGCGATGGCAGCCGGCGCCGATGGAGCGCGTGCCGCCGATTGCTGGTGCATGCAGGCGCGCATCGCGCCCGAGGTGCTGGCGCGCGTCCCGCTGGCCGCGCGCGGCCTGGCCTGCGTCTGCGCGCGTTGTGCCCAGGGCTAACATGCGCGGCTTTCAGCCCTTTCAGGAGAAGAACCCATGCCCACCTACCACGTTGAAATGATGGAAGGCCGCACGGTCGAGCAGAAGAAGAAGCTCGTGGCCGAGCTCACCCGCGTGTCCGTCGAGATCCTCGGCGGCTCGCCCGAGTCCGTGGACATCATCATCACCGACATCAAGCGCGAGAACTGGGCCACTGGCGGCCAGCTCTGGTCCGAGAAAAAGTAAGCGGGCCGGCAACGGCCCTGTTCCCTTGAGCGCGACGTCTTCCCTGCCCGACCTGCGGGCCCGCTATGGGCCGCGTTACCGCTGGCTGCTGCTGCTGTCGGTGATGGTGGGCACCATCGCATCCATCATGTCCTCCACCATCGTCAACGTGGCGGTGCCGGACATGAGCCACCAGTTCGCGCTGGGGCCGTCGCGTGCCGCCTGGGTCAGCTCGGGCTTCATGGTCGCCATGACCAGCTCCATGCTGACCACGCCCTGGCTGCTGGCGCGCTACGGCTACCGCCGCACCTATTCGGGCGCCATGTGGCTGCTCATGGCCGGCGGCATCGCGGGCGGTTTCGCGTCGGACTACGGCCTGGTGCTCGCCGCGCGCGTGGCCGAGGGCCTGGCCGCGGGCGTGGTGCAACCCATCCCGGCCATCATCATCCTGCGCGCCTTCCAGCCGCACGAGCAGGGCCGCGCGACCGGCATCTTCGGCATGGGCGTGGTGCTGGCGCCGGCCATCGGCCCCAGCATCGGCGGCCTGCTGGTCGAGGCCTTCGGCTGGCGCTCGATCTTCTTCATGGTCGTGCCGTTCTGCATCGCCTCGCTGTGGCTGGCGCGCACCTATGTGCCGATGACGGCGCCGGGCGGCGCGGCGGCCACGCGCGACGGCGGGCGGCTCGACTGGTCCGGGCTGGCCCTGGGCACCGTGGGCACGCTGTGCCTGCTCAACGGCATGGTGGAACTGCACGCGCGGCCGGGCGCGTTCGCCATGCTGCTGCTGGCCGCCGCGGTGGCCGCCTTCGGCACCTTCATCTGGTGGCAGGAGCGCCAGACACGCGGCGGCGGCCTGCCGTTGATGGACATGCGGCTGTTCCAGTCGCGCGCCTACGCCATGGGCTGCGTGGTCTCGGGCATCTACGGCACGGCCCTGTTCGGCTCCACCTACCTGCTGCCGGTCTACATGCAGTCGGCGCTGCACCTGTCGGCCGCGCACGTGGGCACGATCCTGGTGCCCGCCAGCCTGGTGCTGGCCGGCACCATGGCCCTGGTCGGCCGGCTCGCGGACCGCAAGCCCGCGTCGCTGCTGGTCAGCACGGGCCTGGCGCTGCTGGCGGCCTCGTTCGCGCTCATGATGACGGTGCCGGCGGCCAGCCCGATCGCCTGGCTCGTGGCCTGGGCCATCCTGGGCCGCATCGGCCTGGGCTTCATCCTGCCTTCGCTGAATTTGGGCGCCATGCGTTCGCTCGACAAATCGTTGATCCCGCAAGGCGCCAGCGCGATCAACTTCCTGCGCATGCTGGGCGGCGCCACGGGCGTGAGCCTGTGCGGCATCGTGCTCGAGTGGCGGCTCGCCGCGCACGGCCAGAGCCTGATGCCGCAGGCCGGCGTGAGCCCGGAGCGCCTGGCCGCGTTCAACGAGACCTTCCTGATGCTGGCCGCGCTGTGCGTGCTGGCGATCGCGGCTGCGCGGCAGCTGCGCGCCAACCCGCGCGCGGCAGGAGCCTGACCCATGTGCCAGTTGCTCGGCATGAACTGCAACACGCCGACCGACGTGGTGTTCAGCTTCACGGGCTTCGCCGAACGCGGCGGCCGCACCGACCACCACAGCGACGGCTGGGGCATCGCCTTCTTCGAGGGCCATGGGCTGCGGCATTTCGTGGACCACCAGAGCGCCTGCGAATCGCCCGTGGCCGAGCTGATCCGCCGCTACCCGATCAAGAGCCGCAACGTCATCTCGCACATCCGCAAGGCCACGCAGGGCGTGGTGGCGCTGGAGAACTGCCACCCCTTCGTGCGCGAGCTCTGGGGCCGCTACTGGGTGTTCGCGCACAACGGCGACCTGAAGGACTTCCACCCGCGCCTGCATGCGGCGTTCCGCCCGGTGGGCAGCACCGACAGCGAGCGCGCGTTCTGCTGGATCATGCAGGAACTGGCCAAGTCGCATGCCGGCGTGCCCACGGTGGAGGAGCTCAGCATCACGCTGCGCGAGCTGGCGCCGCGCATCGCGCGGCACGGCACCTTCAACTTCCTGCTGTCCAACGGGCAGGCGCTGTGGGCCCATGCCTCCACGCTGCTGCACTACGTGGAGCGGCGCCATCCGTTCACGCAGGCCCAGCTGGCCGACGAGGACCTGTCGGTCGACTTCTCCAGCCTGACCACGCCGGACGACCGCGTGGCCGTCGTCGTGACCACGCCGCTCACGACCAACGAGGCCTGGACGGCCTTCGCGCCGGGCGAACTCAAGGTCTTCGTCGACGGCGCACTGACCCCGTTTTAAGGGCTTACGCGGGCCGGGGACGATGGCCCGGCAGGTACATTGGCATACCCCTTGCACACGCAACGGGCATGGCGCAACAGACCCCCTGAGCAAGCCCGTGAGCACCCACACGCCGATCCCGCCCCGCCCGGGCAGCCCGCCGGTGGTCCTGGTGCCTGCCTGCAGCAAGCGGCTGGGCGAGCACCCCTTCCATGTCGCGGGCAACAAGTACATCGAGGCGGTCCGGCTCGCGGGCTGCCTGCCACTCGTGGTGCCGGCGGCGCAACCGGACGAGCTGGACGCCTTGCTCGACCTGGCCGACGGCGTGCTGCTCACCGGTTCCGCCTCCAACGTCCATCCCCGGCACTTCGGCGAGGACGTGCACGACAGCAGCCTGCCGCTGGACGAGCTGCGCGACGCCTGGACGCTGCCGCTGGTGCGCGCCGTGCTGCAGCGGGGCATGCCGCTGTTCGCCATCTGCCGCGGTTTCCAGGAGGTCAATGTCGCGCTGGGCGGCAGCCTGCACCAGGCCGTGCAGGAGCAGCCCGGCCTGGCCGACCACCGTGCGCGCGACGCCGACGCCGTCCACACGCAGTACGGCCCGGCGCACCCCGTGCGGCTGCTGCCCGGCGGGGTGCTGCAGGCCGTGCTCGGCGCCGACGCGCTGCAGGTCAACAGCCTGCATGGCCAGGGCATCCAGCGCCTGGCGCCGGGGCTGCGCGTGGAGGCGCTGGCGCCCGACGGCCTCATCGAGGCCTTCTCCGATCCCCGGTCCACGGGCTTCAACCTGTGCGTGCAGTGGCACCCGGAATGGCAGGCGGCGGACAACCCCGCCTCGCGCCAGCTGCTGGCGGCGTTCGGCGCGGCATGCCGCCGCTGGCGCGCGGCGCACGGGCGCGACCAGGAGGGCGAGCGCGTGCCCGAGACCTAGCGGCCATGGCCTCTCTCCGTCCCCCGGTACCGCAACACAGGCAAGAGGAAAGGCAAGCATGGTCGTCCGAGACAATTTCACGTTCAGCGATCTGGAGCAGTGGCTCAACGAGCGCCGCGTCACCGAGATCGAGTGCCTGGTGCCCGACCTCACGGGCGTGGCGCGCGGCAAGATCCTGCCGCGCGAGAAGTTCACCGAGGACCGCGGCATGCGGCTGCCCGAGGCCATCGTCGCCATCGGCGTGACGGGCGAGTTTCCCGAGCAGGGCCCCTACTACGACGTCATCACGCCGACCGACCGCGACATGCACCTGCGCCCGGACCCGGCCACCGTGCGCATCGTGCCCTGGGCGAGCGACCCGACCGCGCAGGTCATCCACGACTGCTTCGACCGCAACGGCAACCTCATCCCCTACGCGCCGCGCTCGGTGCTGCGCCGCGTGTGCAACCTGTTCACGGCCGAAGGCTGGAATCCGGTGGTCGCGCCCGAGCTGGAGTTCTACCTGGTCGAGCGCAATGTCGACCCCAACCAGCCGCTGCGTCCGCCGCGTGGCCGCAGCGGCCGTGCCGAGACCTCGCGCCAGGCCTACTCCATCGACGCGGTCAACGAGTTCGATCCCTTGTTCGAGGACATCTACGCCTACTGCGAGAAGATGGAGCTCAACGTCGACACGCTGATCCACGAGGTCGGCGCCGGCCAGATGGAGATCAACTTCTTCCACGACCACCCGCTGGGCCTGGCCGACGAGGTGTTCTTCTTCAAGCGCACCATCCGCGAGGCCGCGCTGCGCCACGAGATGTACGCCACCTTCATGGCCAAGCCCATGGCCCACGAGCCGGGCAGCGCCATGCATGTGCACCAGAGCGTGCTCGACCGGGACGGCCGCAACATCTTCAGCAACCCGGACGGCAGCGCTTCGGACGCCTTCCGCTGGTACATCGGCGGGCTGCAGCGCTACATCCCGGCGGCCATGGCGCTGTTCGCGCCCTACGTGAATTCGTACCGGCGCCTGGCGCGCTCGACGGCCGCGCCGATCAACATCCAGTGGGGCACGGACAACCGCACCGTGGGCATCCGCGCGCCCGTGGCCGAGCCGGCCGCGCGGCGCATCGAGAACCGCGTGATCGGCGCCGATGCCAACCCCTACGTGGCGCTCGCGGCCACGCTGGCCTGCGGCTATCTGGGCATGAAGAACCGCATCGAGCCCAAGCCCGAGTGCAAGGGCGACGCCTACCTGGGCGAGTACAGCCTGCCGCGCAGCCTGGGCGAGGCGCTGGAGCTGCTCAAGGCCAAGGTCGACCTGCACGACGTGCTGGGCAAGGAGTTCGTGACCGTCTACACCGAGGTCAAGGAGATCGAGTACGAGGAGTTCATGAAGGTCATCTCGCCCTGGGAGCGTGAGCACCTGCTGCTGCACGTTTGACCGGCCGTTTCCGCACCCCTGACCACCGCATTGCACGGAGCCCCATGCACACATCCACCAGCGAACGCAGCACCCAGGAATGGCAGCGCGCCGATGCCGCCCACTTCCTGCACCCTTTCACCGATTTCCAGAGCCTGGCCCGCAAGGGCTCGCGCATCATCACCGCGGCCTCGGGCATCTACCTGCACGACAGCGAGGGCCACAGGATCCTGGACGCCATGTCGGGCCTGTGGTGCGTGAACGTCGGCTACGGCCGGCAGGAACTGGTCGACGCGGCCACGCGCCAGCTGCAGGAGCTGCCCTTCTACAACGCCTTCTTCCAGACCGCCACGCCACCGGCCATCGCGCTGGCCGAACTGCTGGCCGAGGTCACGCCGCCGCAGTTCCAGCATGTGTTCTTCACGAGCTCGGGCTCGGAAGGCAACGACACCGTGGTGCGCATGGTGCGCCGCTACTGGGACCTGCTGGGCCAGCCCGGGCGCCAGGTCATCATCAGCCGCAAGAATGCCTACCACGGCTCCACCATGGCCGGCGCCTCGCTCAGCGGCATGGGCGGCATGCATGCCCAGGGCGGGCTGCCGATCCCCGGCATCGTCCACAAGGAGCAGCCGTATTGGTACGAGCTCGGCCGCAGCATGTCGCGCGACGAATTCGGCCTGGTGGCCGCCGGCTGGCTGGAGGACAAGATCCTCGAGGTCGGTGCCGACAAGGTGGCCGCCTTCATCGGCGAGCCCGTGCAGGGCGCCGGCGGCGTGATCGTGCCCCCGGACACCTACTGGCCCGAGATCCAGCGCATCTGCGAGAAGTACGGCATCTTGCTGGTGTCCGACGAGGTCATCTGCGGTTTCGGCCGCACCGGCCATTGGTTCGGCTGCGAGCGCTTCGGCACCCGGCCCGACCTCATGACATTCGCCAAGGGCGTCAGCTCCGGCTACATCCCGCTGGGCGGCGTGATGGTGGGCGAGCGCGTGGCCAAGGTGCTGATCGAGCGCGGCGGCGAGTTCAACCACGGCTACACCTACTCCGGCCATCCGGTGGCCTGCGCGGTGGCGCTGGCCAACATCGGGCTGATCCGGCGGGAGCGCCTGGTCGAGCGCGTGCGCGATGACACCGGCCCCTACCTGGCCGCGGGTTTCGATGCGCTCAAGGACCACCCGCTCGTGGGCGAGGTGCAGACCTGCGGCCTCATGGGCGCGGTGCTGCTGGTCCAGGACAAGGCCAGCGGCACGCCCTTTCCCGAAGCGCTGGAGCTGGGCATGGTCTGCCGTGGCCACTGCTTCGGCAACGGGCTCGTCATGCGGGCAGTGGGCGACCGCATGATCGTCGCGCCGCCGCTGGTGATGACGCGCGCGCAGATCGACGAGATGCTGGTCCTGATCCGCCGCTGCCTGGACCTCACCTGGGCCGACGCGCAGCGAAACGGCTGGGTGTGAAGGCTAGCGTGTGCGCCCCACCATGCGCTGCGCCACCCCGTCGCGCCACCACCAGCGGTGCAGCAGCACCATGCCCACATGCCCGGCCACGAGCGCCAGCAGCGTCCAGGCCAGCAGCCCGTGCGCCGCGTTGGCCGGCGCCATCAGCGCTTCGTTGCGGGCGCTGGCGCCCCACAGCGGCAGCGTGTTGAACCAGGTGAAGGCGCGGCCCGAGCCGTACGCGCGCACCAGCGCCAGCAGTGGCACCACCGCCATCAGCAGGTACAGCGCCCCGTGGCCGGCGGCCGCCGCGCGGCCCAGCCAGCCCGTGCCATGCGGCGGGCGCCGGCGCGCGTTGGCCAGGCCCCAGGCGCCGCGCAGCAGCACCAGCACCATCAGCAGCAGGCCCACGCTGGAATGCGAGCCCACGAAGAACGACACCAGCGGCGTGCGCCCCAGCGCCAGCCGCAGGCCCATGCCGACGAACTGCCAGGCGAACAGCAGCGCCATGCCCCAGTGCAGCCAGCGGCTGATGCGGCCGTAGCGGTCGGGGGAGTCGAGCCAGACGGAGGTGGGGGCTGTTTGCATGCGGCAGCACTGTAGGCAGTGGCCGTAAATCCGTGGTGGACGTAGGCCTTCAGCTGCCCGTGGACGCGTAGTGCCGCACGCCCACGCGCCAGGCCGCGAACGACAGCGCGAGGAACGCGAAGCCGGCCAGCGGCGAGATCCAGCCCAGCCAGCCGGGCGCGCCCAGCGGATCGGCGCGGCCCAGGATGGCCAGGCCCGGGTAGTAGGCCACGCAGGCCAGCGGTACGACGAAGGTCAGCAGGCGGCGGAACCAGCGCGCGTACACGGCCATCGGGTACTGGCCGGCCTCCACGCCACCGTAGGTGAACACGTTGGCGATCTCCAGGCTCTCCACGGTCCAGAAGGCCAGCGTGCCCTGCAGCACCAGGATGCCCAGGAACAACGCCACGCCACCGGCCACGCAGAACAGCGCCAGCGCCACGGTGGCCGGCGTCCAGGCGATGGGCGCGGCCACCGAGGCGAACGCCAGCACGGCCAGCGCCTGCAGCAGCCGGCCGAAGCGCGAGAGCCGCACCTCGTGTGCCATGAGCTGCAGCGCGAGCGGGCGCGGGCGCAGCAGCAGCCGGTCGAAGCTGCCGGTGCGCAGGAACTCCGTGCCCAGGATGTCGAAGCCGCGGCCCAACGCATCGGCCAGCGCGAACATGGTGTGCACGAGCGCGTAGAACAGCGCCACCTCGCCGATGCGCCAGCCCTGCACGCTGCCGAAGCGGTCGAACAGTGCCCAGATCGCCACCACCTCGATGCCCGTGACGAGGAACTGCGACAGCGTCAGCAGCAGGGCCGAGGCCGGGTAGCGCAGCTGGCCGCGCAGCGAGGCGGCCACCAGGCGCAAGAACAGGCGGATGTGCGTCATGCCGGCGCCGCCCGGGCGCCCGCGGGCGCCGAGGCGCCCCCTTGGCGGGCAGCCATGTGCCAGGCGGTGCGCGTGGGGCCCATGCGCTCAGCCGCCCTGGATCTCGAGCTTGCGCATGGTGCGCGCCATGAGCGCGCGCCCCAGCGCGACCAGCACCACGGCCCAGAACGCCTGCAGTGCGAGCAGGCCCGCCGCCTGCGCGCCCGTGGCCTGCGCCATGTACAGCCGCATCGGGATGTCGGTCAGCCCGGCCAGCGGCTGCAGCAGCAGCGCCCGCTGCCAGCCGTCGGGCAGCAACGCCAGCGGCAGCAGGTTGCCCGACAGCAGGATCACCAGCGGGACCGCGAAGGCGTTGATGCCACGCGCATCCAGTGCTGCGGCGGCCGCGATGTTGAGCAGCATCACCAGGGCCGTGGACAGCACCAGCGCCAGCAGCGCCGACACCGCGAAGGCCACAGCGGCGGCGACGCCCGCCGGCGGCTGCCAGGCCCAGGCGCCGAAGCCTGCCAGCGGCAGCAGCACGGCCGCGAAGGCCGCCATCAGCGCCACGCGCGGCAGCACGCGCGCGGCGATCCAGCCGGCGCTGCGTGCGAACCACAGCGCGTAGGCGTCCACGGGGCGCAGCCGGTCGTAGGCCACGGCGCCTGTGCGCACGGCCAGCGCCACCTCGGGGTCGCCGCTCCAGGGCAGCAATGCCAGCAGGCCCTGCGCCACCCAGGTGTAGGTGATGGCCTGGGCCAGCGTCATGGCCGGCGCGGCGCTGCCAGCCTGGCCGAAGAAGGCTGCCAGCACCATGACCTTGATGCCACCCCACCAGCACTGCGTGCCGAAGCCCGCGAGCGCCGCCGTGCGGTACTGCAGCACCTGCAGGAAGCGCGAGACGAAGATGGCGCGGTAGGCGGGCATGTCAGCGCCGCCCGGCCGCCCGAAGGCGCTGACCCGCCCCCTCGGGGGGCAGCGATACGCGAAGCGATGAGCGTGGGGGCATGGTCAGCCTTCCGCCGCGCCGTGCAGCGCATAGAAGCGCGTGATGACCTCTTCGATCGCCAGCCCTTCGAGCCGGATGTCCTCGACCGCGTGCGCGGCCGCGATGCGCGCGATCAGCGCCGGCGCGGCCACCTGCGCCGGGTCGAAGCCCAGCACCAGCGTGCGGCCTTCGCGCGCGATCTCGCGCACGCCGGCCTGGTCCAAGGCCGCAGGCGGCGCCTCGGCGAAGTCCACCAGCAGCCGGCGCTCGGCCAGCACCTGGGCGCGCAGCGCGGCCACGGGGCTGTCGGCCAGCACGCGGCCGTGGCCGATCACGATCACACGCTCGGCCAGGGCCTCGATGTCGTGCATGTCGTGCGTGGTCAGCAGCACCGTGGTGCCGCGCTCGCGGTTGGCGCGGCGCACGAAGTCGCGCACGGCCAGCTTGGAGGGCGCGTCCAGGCCGATGGTGGGCTCGTCCAGGAACAGCAGGTCGGGTTCGTGCAGCAGCGCGGCGGCGATCTCGGCGCGCATGCGCTGGCCCAGCGAGAGCTGGCGCACGGGCTGGTCCAGCACGCGCTCGAGCTGCAGGCTGACCACCAGCTCGTCGCGCGTGGCACGGTAGCGGCGCGGGTCCACGCGGTAGATGTCGCGCAGGAGGTCGAAGCCTTCGCCCACCGGCAGGTCCCACCAGAGCTGGGTGCGCTGGCCGAACACCACGCCGATGCGGCCCACGTGCCGCTGCCGGTCGGCGAACGGGTCGCGCCCGTCCACCGTCACGCGGCCACCGTCGGGCCGCAGGATGCCAGCCAGGATCTTGACCGTGGTGGACTTGCCCGCGCCGTTGGGGCCGATGAAGCCCAGCAGTTCGCCGCGTTCGAGCTGGAACGACACGCCGGCCAGCGCCTGGACCGTGCGGTGGCGGCGCTGCCACAGGCCCCGCAGCGCGCCGGCCAGGCCCGGGGCGCGCTCGGCGATGCGGTAGGTCTTGGCGAGCTGTTCGACGACGATCTGCGGCATGGGGGCGCGGATTCTCGCAGCGTGCCGGAGTTGGTCACAATGCCTGCCTTTCCACGCCCACCCAAGAGCTGTGAACCCAGGCGCCAAGCCCTTCACGATCCAGGATGTCGCCCGCATCGCCGGCGTCTCCGCCATGACCGTCTCGCGCGCGCTCAACACGCCGCAGAAGGTCTCGCCCGACACGCTGGAGCGCGTGCGCGAGGCCGTGCGGCGCACGAACTTCGTGCCCAACGCCATGGCCAGCGGCCTGCGCCGCTCGCGCGCGCGGCTCGTGGCTGCGCTGCTGCCGACCATGGTGGGGCCGGTGTTCCAGGAGATGGTGGAGGCGCTCGACCTGGCGCTGCACGAGCGCGGCTACCAGCTCATGATCGGCCAGAGCGGCTACGACGCCGCGCGCGAGGACGAGTTGCTGCGCGCCATCGTGCAGCGCCGGCCCGATGGCGTCGTCGTCACGGGCGTGGTGCGTTCCGAAGAAGGGCGGCGCGTGCTGCGCGCCAGCGGCATCCCGGTCGTCGAGACATGGGAACTGACGGCCACGCCGATCGACATGCTGGTCGGCTTCTCGCATCCGGCCATCGGCGCGGCGGTGGTCGACTACCTGCACGCGCGCGGCCACCGCCATGTGGCCATGGTCAGCGCCGGCGACCCGCGCGCGCTCACGCGCGTGACGGCCTTCACCGGGCGCGCCCAGGCGCTGGGCCTGCAGACCTCGCTGACGGCCTTCACGAAAGCGCCCAGCACCATGGGCGCCGGCCGCGCCGGGCTGGCCGAGCTGCTGGCGCGCGCGCCCGGTGTCACGGCGGTGTTCTGCAGCTCCGACATGCTGGCGCTGGGCGCGGCCGTCGAGGCGCGCGAACGCGGCATCGCGGTGCCGGGGCAACTGGCCATCGTCGGCATGGGCGACCAGAGCTTCGCGGCCGATGCCGCGCCGCCGCTGACCACGGTGCGCATCGACGGCACGCGCATCGGCCGGCTGGCGGCCGAGATGGTGGTGGCGCGGGTCGAAGGCCAGGCGCTGGACGCCGCCGTGGTCGACATCGGCTTCTCCATCGTCGAGCGCGCCAGCACCTGATCGGCGCCCTGCGCCGGCAGCGTTACCGATAGCACGGTGTCGCCCGGATGACCGATCCGGCGACGGCCCGTCGGTCTTCAGGGTAATCACCTAGATGCGTGTCCGCGAAGTTTGGCTATCGTTAACACAAAGATTGTTAACGATAACTTTTGCGCGTTTGCGCTTGCGCAGGCCGTGCCCCCATCCCCGTCCTTCAGGAGAAACCAATGAAAAAGATGCTCGCCGCCGTGGCCTGCACGCTGTCCCTCGTGGCCGGTGCCCAGACCACCTGGCCCGACAAGCCCGTGACCATCGTCGTGCCCTTCCCGGCCGGCGGCTCCACCGACATGGTGGCGCGCGCCATGGCGCTGCAGATGGGCACCGCCCTGGGCCAGAGCTTCATCGTCGACAACAAGCCGGGCGCCACGGGCACCATCGGCGCGGGCTTCGTCAAGCGCGCCGCGCCGGACGGCTACACGCTGCTGGTGTCCTCGCTGGGCGCCTTCGTCGTCACGCCGCACCTGGTCAAGAGCGTGCCCTACGACGCCACCAAGGATTTCGACTACATCAGCGTGCCCGTGCAGGCGCCGAACGTGCTGGTCGCCAGCCCCAAGCAGAAGGAGCGCACGCTGGCCGAGGTCATCGCGCTGCTCAAGGCCAACCCCGGCAAGGTCAGCTTCGCGAGTTCGGGCAACGGCTCGTCCGACCATTTGTCGGCCGAGGTGTTCTGGCAGCAGAGCGGCACCGAAGGCCTGCACGTGCCCTACAAGGGCGGTGCGCCGGCCATCAACGACCTGCTGGGCGGCCAGGTGGACTTCTCGTTCCAGAACGTCAACGCGGTGCTGCCGCACATCAAGGCCGGCAAGCTGCACGCCATCGCGGTGACGGGCGACAAGCGCTCGCCCGTGCTGCCCGACGTGCCCACGCTGGCCGAGGCCGGCGTCAAGGGCGCCGAGGTCTACTCGTGGCAGGGCCTGGCGGCCCCCAAGGGCCTGCCCGCCGCGGTGAAGGACAAGCTGGCCAAGGCCGCCGTCGCCGCCATGAACGACCCGGCCGTCAAGCAGCGCATGCTGGAGCAGGGCCTGGAGATCGTGGCCAGCACGCCGGCCGAGTTCACGGCCTTCCAGGCCAAGGAATGGACGCGCTGGAAGACGCTGATCGACACCCGCAAGATTTCGGCGGACTGAGCCCGTGGCCAGCCCCATCGTCAAAGACCTGCGTGTCGTGCCCGTGGCGGGCCACGACGACATGCTCATGAACCTGTCGGGCGCCCACGGCCCGTACTTCACGCGCAACCTGCTGATCCTGACCGACAACGCCGGCCACACCGGCGTGGGCGAGGTGCCCGGCGGCGAGAAGATCCGCCAGACGCTGGAAGACGCCCGCGCGCTCATCGTCGGCCAGCCCATCGGCAACTACCAGGCGATCCTGAACGCCATGCGCACGCAGTTCGCCGAGCGCGACAGCGGCGGCCGCGGCCTGCAGACCTTCGACCTGCGCGTGGCCATCCACGCCGTCACGGCTGCCGAATCCGCCCTGCTCGACCTCTTGGGCCAGCACCTGGAAGTGCCCGTCGCCGCCCTGCTCGGCGAAGGCCAGCAGCGCGATGCCGTGCAGATGCTGGGCTATCTGTTCTATGTCGGTGACCGCGACAAGACGGATCTCGCCTACCGCCGCGAACCGGAGGCCGACAACGCCTGGTTCCGCCTGCGCCATGAGAAGGCCATGACGCCCGAAGCCATCGTGCGCCTGGCCGAGGCCGCCCAGGAACGCTATGGCTTCCAGGACTTCAAGCTCAAGGGCGGCGTGCTGCGTGGCGACGAAGAGGTCGACGCCGTCACCGCCCTGCACGAGCGCTTCCCCGAAGCCCGCGTCACGCTCGACCCCAACGGCGGCTGGCTGCTGAAAGACGCCATCCGCCTGGGCCAGCGCATGCGCGGCGTCGTCGCCTATGCCGAAGACCCCTGTGGCGCAGAAGGCGTGTTCAGCGGCCGCGAAGTCATGGCCGAGTTCCGCCGCGCCACCGGGTTGCCCACCGCCACCAACATGGTCGCCACCGACTGGCGCGAGATGGCGCACAGCCTGTCGCTGCAGTCGGTCGACATCCCGCTGGCCGACCCGCACTTCTGGACCATGGCCGGCTCSGTGCGCGTGGCCCAGCTGTGCCAGGCCTTCGGCCTGACCTGGGGCTCGCACAGCAACAACCACTTCGACGTCTCGCTGGCCATGTTCACGCACGTCGGTGCGGCCGCACCGGGCAAGGTCACGGCCATCGACACGCACTGGATCTGGCAGGACGGCCAACGCCTCACGAAAGAGCCGTTCAGGATCGAAGGCGGCTACGTGCAGGTGCCCAAGAAGCCGGGCCTGGGCGTGGAGCTGGACATGGCCGAGGTCGAGAAGGCGCACCAGCTGTACNCCGTTCAGGATCGAAGGCGGCTACGTGCAGGTGCCCAAGAAGCCGGGCCTGGGCGTGGAGCTGGACATGGCCGAGGTCGAGAAGGCGCACCAGCTGTATTTGCAGCACGGCCTGGGCTCGCGCGACGACGGCGTGGCCATGCAGTACCTCATCCCGAACTGGAAGTTCGACAACAAGCGCCCATGCATGGTGCGCTGAACCGGAGTAGATATCGATGCAGAACCATGACAACCTGATCAACGGCGAATGGGTCGCGGGCAAGAGCTACAGCCCCAACCTGAACCCGAGCAACCTGGCCGACGTGCTGGGCCAGTACACGCAGGGCGATGCGGCGCAGGTCGATGCCGCCGTGGCGGCCGCCACCGCCGCGTTCCCGGCCTGGGCCACGGGCTCGGTGCAGGCGCGCAGCGACGCGCTGGACAAGATCGGCACCGAGATCCTGGCCCGCAAGGAAGAGCTGGGCACGCTGCTGGCCCGCGAAGAGGGCAAGACCAAGGCAGAAGGCATGGGCGAAGCCGCCCGCGCCGGCCAGATCTTCAAGTTCTTCGCCGGCGAATGCCTGCGCCTGTCGGGCGAGACGCTGCCCTCCGTGCGCCCCGGCATCGGCGTGGAGATCACGCGCGAGCCCGTGGGCGTGGTCGGCCTCATCACGCCGTGGAACTTCCCGATCGCCATCCCGGCCTGGAAGATCGCCCCGGCCCTGGCCTTCGGCAACTGCGTGGTCTTGAAGCCTGCCGACCTGGTGCCCGGCAGCGCCTGGGCGCTGGCCGAGATCATCAGCCGCTCGGGCATCCCGGCGGGCGTGTTCAACCTGGTCATGGGCCGCGGCAGCGTGATCGGCAATGCGCTGGTCGGCCATGCCGGCATCCATGCCATCAGCTTCACGGGTTCGACCGGCGTGGGCCGCAACATCGCGCTGGAATGCGTCAAGAGCGGCAAGAAGGTGCAGCTGGAGATGGGCGGCAAGAACCCGCAGATCGTGCTGGACGACGCCGACCTGAACCAGGCCGTCGAGCTCAGCGTGCAGAGCGCGTTCTACTCCACGGGCCAGCGCTGCACGGCCTCCAGCCGCCTCATCGTCACGCAAGGCATCTACCCCAAGTTCATCGAGGCGATGCAAGCCCGCATGGCCAAGATCAAGGTGGGCGACGCGCTGGCGCAGGGCACCGACATCGGTCCCGTCTCCAGCCAGAGCCAGCTCGACCAGGATCTGGAATACATCCAGATCGGCAAGGGCGAGGGCGCCACCCTGGCGGCAGGCGGCGAACGCCTGAAGCTGGACACGGACGGCTTCTACATGAGCCCCGCGCTGTTCAGCGAGAGCGCCAAGACCATGCGCATCAACAAGGAAGAGATCTTCGGCCCGGTCGCCAGCGTGATCCGCGTGAAGGACTACGAGGAAGCATTGGCCACGGCCAACGACACCGAGTTCGGCCTGTCGGCCGGCATCGCGACCACGAGCCTGAAATACGCCACGCACTTCAAGCGCCACAGCCAGGCCGGCATGGTCATGGTGAACCTGCCGACCGCGGGCGTGGACTACCACGTGCCGTTCGGCGGCCGCAAGGGCAGCAGCTACGGCCCGCGCGAGCAGGGCAAGTACGCGCAGGAGTTCTTCACGACGGTGAAGACGGCCTACACGCTGGCCTGAGCCACGGCAGGCGCCCGTGGCGCCTGCGCGCCATCGCCAGGGCCCGGTCCGCAAGGACCGGGCCTTTTTGTTTTGGGGACGCGACCCGCAGGCGCGCACTGCGGCGCCTGCGCGGTCACACGCGAGAAGGTCAGCGCCGCCTGCGGCGCAGCGCGTATTCCAGCAGCTCGAACACCGCTTCGCTGGCCAATGCCAGCGCGGCGGCCGGCACGGCGCCGGCGAGCAGCAAGGCCTTGTCGTTGAGCGCCAGGCCCGTCACGATGCGCTCGCCGAAGCCGCCTGCGCCGATGAAGGCCGCGATGGTGGCAGTGCCGATGGCGATCGTGGTCGCCGTGCGCACGCCGGCGATCAGCGTCGGCAGGGCCAGCGGCAGCTGCACCAGCCGCAGGTTCTGGCCTCCCGTCATGCCCAGGGCCGTGCCGGCCTGCTTCAGGCCGGCCGACACGTCGGCCAGGCCCGTCACGGCGTTGCGCATGATGGGCAGCAGCGCGTACAGCGTCAGCGCGATCAGCGCGGGCAGGGTGCCGATGGCGCCGATGGCCGAGATCAGCACGGCCAGCAGTGCGAGCGAAGGCACGGTCTGCAGCAGCCCGGCCGCGCCCAGCACCAGCGCGCGCAGCCGCACGTGCGGAAACACCCAGATCGCGACCGGCACGCCGAGCAGTGTGGCCAGGCCGACCGAGATCGCCACGAGCGCCAGGTGCTGGCGCGCCAGGCGTGGCAGGTCGGCGCCCAGCAGCCGGTCGACGAAGCCGTTCCGGTGGTCCGCAGCCACGGCGCCGCCGGCCAGGAAGTCGCGCGCGATGCGGTCGAACGGCTGGCCTTGCAACTCGGCCCGCGCGTTCATGGCGATCATGGCGCGCTCGTCGATGCGGCCCTCGAGCCGTTGCAGCGCGGCCCAGGCCTGGGGCAGGCGCTGCGGCACGTCCAGCCGGTACAGCACCACCGCGTCGTAGCGCGGGAAGTAGGCGCGGTCGTCTTCCAGCACGCGCAGGCCCAGGTGGTCGATCTTGGCGTCGGTGGTGTAGATGTCGATCACGTCCACCTGCCCGGCCGTCACCGCGTCGTAGGCCAGGCCATGGTCCAGGCCCGTGGGCGCCTGCGGCAGGCTGTAGTGCCTGGCCACGCCGCGCCAGCCGTCGGCACGGCCGATGAATTCGTTGGACAGGCCGAACTTCAACGTGGGGTGCTGCGCCAGGTCGCTCAGGCTGCGGATGCCCAGGCGCTCGGCCTCGCTGGCCCGCATGGCGAAGGCGTAGCCGTCGTTGAAGCCGAGCGGGATCGCCACGCCCAGGCCCAGCGGTGCCAGTGCGGCCTGCATGGCCTCGCGCGTGAGGGGCGCGGGGCTGCGCAGGATCTCGGCCGAGATGGTGCCGGTGTACTCGGCGTACAGGTCGATGGCCCCCGAGCGCAGGGCCTCGTAGACGATGGCCGTGTTGCCCAGGCCCTGGCGCACGGTGGGCGCGCTGCGCAGTTGCGGTGCGGCTGCCTGGGCCAGGATCTCGGCCAGGATGTAGGACTCCGTGAAGCGCTTGGAGCCGACGCGCAACGTGCCTTCGTCGGCCGCGGATGCGGCGTTGCCCGCGCAGGCCAGCACCAGCGCGAGCCAGGCGGTGGTGAGGATGTGGCGCATGGTGGGCATCGGGCCCAGTGTAGTGACGGACCCTGCGCGCGTCATGGGCCGCCGTCCTACGCAGGAATGCGCGGCGCGGCCATGTGCATGGCGCGTGCCTGCCGGCCGACGGCGCAGGCGCGGTATTGCAAGATCGGCGCGCGCCGCACCCGCAAGGCGCCAACCCAAGGACCTGCAACGATGAGCAAGAAAGCAGCGCGCGCCAAGGAGACGGCCAAGAACAAGCCCAAGCCGCCGGCCAAGCGCAAGAAGCGCCACATGCCCAGTGTGGTCGGTGCGCACCACGGCACGTCGGCACTGGCCGCACTCGACATCGCGGGCTACAACCTGGAGGTGTCGGACGAGGACGGCTTCGTCGGCGACCGCGCGAGCCAGACGGCATTCCGCCAGTTGCTCGACGTCTGGCGCAAGCGCTGCCGCGACAAGGGGCGCGCCGATCCGCTGGGCGACCTGCCTTCGGCCCAGCTCAGCAAGAAGGTGCTGGACCGCGCGTTGCGCGGCAAGGCGGCGTCGGAAGCCGGTGACCTGGTGCGCGGCGCCATTGAGGAGTTCGCCGTCGAGCTGACCGATGTGATCGAACGCTTCATGCGCCAGAAGGCCTGGAGCGGTGTGCAGCGCATCGTGATCGGTGGCGGCTTTCCCGAGAGCGAGGTCGGCGAGCTGGCCATCCTGCAGGCCGCCGCGCTGTGCCATGTGGCCGAGATTCCTGTGGAGCTGGCGCGGCTGCGCCACGAGCCCGACGATGGCGGCCTGATCGGCTGGGTGCACCTGGCGCCGCCGCACTTCGCCGAGCATGCCGATGCGCTGCTGGCGCTGGACATCGGCGGCACCAACGTGCGCTGCGGCATCGTGAAGTTCCGGCGCGACAAGGCGGCCGACCTGTCGCGCGCCAAGGTCGTGCGCCGCGCCAAGTGGCGCCATGCCGACGACGAGCCCAGCCGCACTGCGCTGGTCGACGGGCTGGTGGCCATGCTGGCCGACATGATCGCCTGGGCCAGCCGGCACGGGATCCGGCTCGCGCCGTTCGTGGGCATCGCCTGCCCGGGCCTGATCCGCGAGGACGGCAGCATCGCGCGCGGCGCACAGAACCTGCCCGGCAACTGGGCGGCCGACACCTTCCACCTGCCGACCGCGCTGCGCGAGAAGCTGCCCGTGATCGGCCACGACGCGACGCAGGTGCTGATGCACAACGATGCCGTGGTGCAGGGCCTGTCGGAGCTGCCCTTCATGCGCGACGTGAAGCGCTGGGCCGTGCTGACCATCGGCACGGGCCTGGGCAACGCCAGCTACGTGAACAAGGGGCCGCGGGAGCCGGCCGCGCCCTGACGGGGCGCGCGCGCCGTCATGCGCTGGCCTGGGCCGTGGCCTGTCGCAGCGCGGCGAGCGCGGCCTCGAAGTCGTAGGCGGCCACGGCCCGGGCCAGCGCTGCATGGTGCGGCCCGAGCGCCGCGCCCAGGGCCACGTGGTGCTCGGCCAGGAGTTCGGCCGCCTCGGCATCGTCCTGTGCCAGCAACTGCGCCAGGCGCTGCAGCAGCGCGGCATCGGCCACGGCCGTGGCTGGCGCGGCGGCCTCCAGGTGCGCCACCGGTGCAGGCGCGGGCGCGAGGTGCGGCCCCAGCGCATTGAGCAGCGCATGCAGGCTGGCGGTCATGCCGGCCAGCAGGGCGTCGACGGCGGGGCGGGGCTGCCGTTCGCGCAGCGCCTGTTCCAGCGCACCGGCGTGCTGCTGCAGGTCGTGCGCACCGATGTTGCCGGCCACGCCCTTGAGCGTGTGGGCCAGGCGCTCGGCCGTTGCCGGGTCGCCGTCGTGCAGCGCCTGGCCGATCGCCGCGGGTGCCTGGGCCTGGCCGGCCGCGAACTTCTCCAGCAGGCTGCGGTACAGCGCCTGCTTGCCCAGCACGCGGCGCAGGCCTGCGGCCACATCCAGCCCCGCCACCACGGGCAGGCCGGCCGGCCCGGGCGCTGGCACGGACTGCGGCCCTGACTGCGGCCCTGACTGCGGCGCTGGCGCCGACATGTGGGCCTGTGCCGGGGCGGCCTCGCTGGCGCCGCTGCCCAGGCCGGCGCGTGGCCGCAGCCAGCGCGCCAGCGCCAGCCACATCGCATCGGGCTCGATGGGCTTGGCGATGAAGTCCTGCATGCCGGCCTGCAGGCAGCGGTCGCGGTCGGCCTGCATGGCATTGGCGGTCATGGCCAGCACCGGCATGCCGTCGTGGCGTGGGTCCCCGCGCAGCAGGCGCGTCGCGGTCACGCCGTCCATGACCGGCATCTGCATGTCCATCAGCACCAGGTCGTAGGGCGGCGTGCGCGCGGCCTGCGCCTGCACCATGTCGATGGCAAGCTGGCCGTTGTCGGCGATGTCGACGACGAAGCCCGCATCGCGCAGCAGTTCGCCGGCCACCTGCTGGTTGAGGTCGTTGTCCTCGACCAGCAGGATGCGCGCGCCGCGCAGCCCACGCAGCGCGTCGAGCGCGCCGCTGCGGCCCACCACGGCCGGGCCCGGCGCCGCGATGGCGGTGCCGTGGCTGGCGCGCATCATGGTGTCCAGCAGCTCCGATGCGCTGACGGGCTTGAGCACCAGGTGGGCGATGCCGGCGTGCTGGGCGCCCTGGACGACTTCCTCGCGTCCGTAGGCCGTCACGATCATGAACTCGGGCTGGCGCGGCAGCTGCAGCGCGCGGATCGCCGCAGCGGTCTGCAGGCCATCCATGCCGGGCATGCGCCAGTCGAGCATGGCGAAGTCGAAGGGCTGGCCGGTGTCTGCGGCCTCGCGCGCCGCGGCCACGGCGTCGGCGCCCGAGTGCACGATGCTCACCTTCAGCGACATGTGTTCGAGCATCTCGCCGAGCACGGCGGCGGCGTGTTCGTTGTCGTCCACCACGAGTGCGCGCTGCCCGCGCAGGTCGACCAGCGGCAGGGCTGCGGCGGCGCGGCGCTCGCCCAGGCCCAGCCGCGCCGTGAACCAGAACACCGAGCCCTGGCCCGGTTCGCTGCGCACGCCGACCTCGCCGCCCATCAGCGTGGCCAACTGCTTGCTGATCGCCAGGCCCAGGCCGGTGCCGCCGTAGCGCCGGGTGGTGGAGGTGTCGGCCTGCTCGAAGCTGCGGAACAGGCGGCCCATCTGTTCGTCCGACAGGCCGATGCCGGTGTCGCGCACCTCGAAGCGCAGCACGGCCGTGGGGCCGCCGCAGCCGTCGGCCTGCGCGCCGTGCAGGCTGTCGACGCGCACCACGATGCCGACCTCGCCCTGCTCGGTGAACTTGACGGCGTTGTTGACGTAGTTGATGAGGATCTGGCCGATGCGCAGCGGGTCGCCGATGAGTTGCTGCGGCACATCGGCGGCGACGTCGAACACGAGTTCGAGGTTCTTGGCGGTGGCCTTCTCGGCCACCACGCCGGAGACGGTGGCCATCATGCCGTCCAGCTCGAAGGGCGTGGACTCCACGTCCAGCTTGCCGGCCTCGATCTTGGAGAAGTCCAGGATGTCGTTGAGGATGCCCAGCAGGTGCTGGCCCGCCTGCTGGATCTTGGCGACGTAGTCGCGCTGGCGCGGCGTGAGTTCCGTGCGCAGGGCCAGGTGCGCCATGCCGATGATGGCGTTCATCGGCGTGCGGATCTCGTGGCTCATGTTGGCCAGGAAGTCGCTCTTGGCGCGGCTGGCGGCGCCGGCTTCGTCGCGCGCGCGCACCAGGGCGGTCACGTCCATCAGCGCGCCGGTCATGCGGATGGCGCGGCCCTCGGCGTCGCGCTCGATGCGGCTCAGGCTCTGCAGGCTGCGCACGCTGCCATCGGGCAGCAGCACGCGGCACTCGTCGCGGTGGGTGAAGGCGGTGGGGTCTTTCAAGGCGTCGAAGTAGCTTTTGGCGTGGCGCTCCTGGTCCTCCTTGATGAGCCGCTTGTTCCAGTCCCAGAAGCTGCGCTCGTTCGATCCTTCCAGGCCCCACAGGCGTTCGAGCTGCGGGCTCCAGTAGTGCTCGTCCGTGACGAGGTCCAGGTCGAACAGGCCGATACCGCCCGCATCCTGCGCCACGTTGAGCTGGGCGCTGGCCTTCTGCAAGGCCTCGCGGGTCCTGTTCTGCTCCATCATGTCGACGACCACCCCGACCATGCCGGCGGCCGAGCCGTCCGGCCGCGCAATGGTGCTGGCCGAATACAGCGTGGGGTGCAGGGTGCCGTCGGCGAAGCGCAACGCCTCCTCGCGCTGGAAGGTGCCGCGCCCTTGCACCAGCGCCAGCTGTTCCTGCAGCAGCTGGCGCGCCCGTTCGTCCGGCATGGCGCCGAGGGCCAGCGCGTCCGTGCCCAGGAGCTGCTGCGGGTCGGCACCGAAAGCCTGCCGGAAGGCCGTGTTGATGCCCAGGAAGCGCGCCTGCGCGTCCTTGTAGAACATGGGCATGGGCACGGCGTCGAGCACCGACTGCAGGAACGCGGTGTGCTCGGCCCCGGTCTGCAGGGCGGCATGGCGGTGCCGTGCCTTCTGGCTCAGCGAGCGGCTCGCCAGCAGGATCAGCAGCAGGCCGAGCGCCGCCAGGATGCCGGTGACCATGCGGTGCAGCTGGCGCATGGGCGCCACCGCATCCAGGGCGCTCAGCGTGAGCAACTGGTAGCCGGATTCGGACAGGTCGGCGCGTTCGACCACGTAGGGCGTGCCCTGCACCAGCCAGTGGTTGGCGTGCAGCAGGTCCGGCGGCCGCTGCACCGCCAGGGCCGCCAGCGCGGGCCCGGCGGCGGGGGCGCCGGGGTCGGGCGCGGCCGGCGCCGGGGCCGCGTCACCGGCCAGCGGGCCGACGCGGTGCAGGACGAAGTCGGCGCGCGATGAGGCCAGCACCATGCCGTCGCCGTCGATGATGGCCGCGACGCGCTGGCCGGCCAGCATCTCGTTCATGGTGGCGGTGTCCAGCCGCACGACCACCGCGCCGAAGGTGCCGTCGTTCGCATCCACGCGGCTGGCCACGTAGAAGCCGGGATGCCGGCCGTCGCTGCCCAGGTCGAAACGGCGCCCCACGCCTTCGAGCAGCACCTGGTAGAAGTAATCGCGGTCGCCGTAGCTGGCGCCCAGCAGGCCGCCGGGCTCGGTCCAGTCGCCGCTGGCGATCACGGTGCCCGAGCGGTTGACGACGAACATCTGGTCGTAGCCCAGGTCCTGGATCAGCCGGCGCAGGTAGTTGCCCACGTTGCGCACCAGCGGATCCTGCGACAGCGTGGCCGCCCGTTCGGCCGCCGTCTGCGCGGTTGCGATGGGTGTGTTGACAACGAAGCGGCGCGAGACATCGATCACGTCGACCTGGTGCGCCGCCATGTTGGAGACGCTGCCGAGCTCCACGAACATGCGGTCGATGAGCCGTCCGGTGGACGAGGCGTCCAGCCGGGCGCCGTCGGCGAGGTTCTCGACCTGGGCGCCGACGATGCGGCCGGACAGCAGGTGGCCCGCCAGCAGGGTCGCCGCCAGCCAGGCCAGCGCCGCCACGGCGGTCCACAGGTGGATCTGCCGCAAGGGAGGTGGGGCGTCGGCGGGTGTCGGCGCGGGCGATGGCGGCATGCAATGGCTCCGTTGGCGGCGAGGTCGGCGCGCGTGGCCCTGGCCGGGTGCGGGCAACATCTTGCCTCAACGGCTGGTGTGCACCGTGACCGCAGGGCTCGCGGGGGACGCCGTTTGTAGCAAATCTGCTGGCGCCCGCAGTGGGGCCGGCCGTGCATGCGCAAAGCTGGCGCGGTCCGGCCAGCAACGCATGCGAAGGCTGTCGCCGGGCAGCGCGCCCGGCGGCCATGCGCCGCTGTCAGCCCGCCGGCGCGTAGGGGGCGAAGCGCCGCGCGTTCGGGTCGATGCTGAGCGGCCGGCCCATGGCCGGGAAGGCGCGCTGCACGCAGTTCTCGCGGTCGCACACCTTGCAGCCGGAGCCGATCGGCACGGCGCGGTCGGCCGCGTCCGCGGCCAGGCCGTCGCCGTAGACCAGCCGGTTGGCGTGGCGCACGTCGCAGCCCAGCGCCACCGAGAAGATGCGGTGCGGCGTGCCGTAGCCGCCGCGCCGGTGCTCCACGGTGCGCGCGATCCACAGGTAGGTGCGGCCGTCGGGCATGCGCGCCAGCTGGGTCAGCACCTTGCCGGGCTGCGAGAAGGCCTCGTACACGTTCCACAGCGGGCAGGTGCCGCCCGTGCGCGAGAAGTGGAAATCGGCCGAGGACTGGCGCTTGGACATGTTGCCCGCCCGGTCCACGCGCACGAAGAAGAACGGGATGCTCTGCGCGTGCGGGTGGCGCATGGTGGAGAGCCGGTGGCCCACCGTCTCGAAGCCGACGCCGAAGCGCTCGCTGAGCAGGTCGATGTCGTAGCGCAATTCCTCCGCGCTCTCCTGGAAGATGCGGTTGGGCAGCACCAGCGCGCCGGCGAAGTGGTTGGCAAAGCCGATGCGCGCCAGGCTGCGCGCCTCGCCGGTGCTGAACTCGTTGGCCTGGATGAAGGTGTCGATCATCGGCCCCATCTCGAAGAACGCGAGCTGCACGCCCAGCTGGAAGGCCTGCTGCGCGGCGCTCAGGCCAGCGGCCAGCGTGATCGTGCGGCTGGCGGGGTCGAAGCTGCGCAGCGGCTGCTCGGCCATCGACGAGCCCGACTCGCAGCGCACCGCGATGCCGTGCAGGCGGCGCAGCCGCTGCTCCAGCGCGGCGAACAGGTTGCCGGCGCTGGGCGTGCGCGGCGGCGGAAAACCGTCCTGCAGCTGGGCGTAGACCTGCTCGGCGCGCTCGTCCAGCAGCGCCTGGTGCTGGTGGCGCGCGTAGAAGAATTCGCGCACCTCCTCGTAGGGCTGCAGCGGCGTGGAGGCTGCGGAACGGTCGCCGTCGCTGCTCTCGGCGATCAGCCCCAGCCGCTCCTCGGCCGAGCGCACGCGCTTGTGCAGGGCCAGGATGGCCTTGGAGACGGCCGGCAGCTGCTGCGCCAGCATCTGCGCCTCGGCCTGCGGCACGCTGCCGGCGTCCGGTCCTTCGGCCAGCACGGCGCGCAGCTCGGCCAGCTGGCGCGTCTGCGCATCCTCGGAGAACAGCTGCAGGTCGATGCCGAAGGCCGATTGCAGGCGCAGCAGCACGTTGACGGTCAGCGGCCGCTGGTTGTTCTCGATCTGGTTCAGGTAGCTCGACGACACCTTGAGCGCCTGCGCCAGCGCGGCCTGCGTGAGGCCGCGCTGCTCGCGCAGCGTCTTCAGATGCACACCCATGAATGCTTTGGCCATGTTTGCAAAGTTTGCACCATTGCAGGCGGGGTTTGCAATGCTTGCACTTTCACCTGTTGCGAACACACCGCTATTTTGCGAACATTGTGTAGCTGCAATACAAGAGGACAAGCAACATGGCACTGGATCCGGGCGATCTGCAAAAGTGGGCACAGGCGGCCGCCAAATCCGCGCCGGGCGGCGATCTGGCTGCGCTGAACTGGCGCACGCCGGACGGCATCACCGTCAAGCCGCTCTACACCGCGGCCGACCTGCAAGGCTTGCAATACACGGACACCTTGCCCGGTTTCGCCCCGTACATCCGCGGCCCGCAGGCGACCATGTACGCGGTGCGGCCCTGGACCATCCGCCAGTACGCGGGCTTCTCCACCGCCGAGGAATCCAACGCCTTCTACCGCAAGGCGCTGGCCGCCGGCGGGCAGGGCGTGAGCGTGGCCTTCGACCTGGCCACGCACCGCGGCTACGACAGCGACCACCCGCGCGTGACGGGCGACGTGGGCAAGGCCGGCGTGGCGATCGATTCGGTGGAGGACATGAAGATCCTGTTCGACCAGATCCCGCTGGACAAGGTCAGCGTGTCCATGACCATGAACGGCGCCGTGCTGCCGGTGCTGGCGGGCTACGTGGTGGCGGCGGAAGAGCAGGGCGTGAGCCAGGACAAGCTGAGCGGAACCATCCAGAACGACATCCTCAAGGAGTTCATGGTCCGCAACACCTACATCTTCCCGCCCGAGCCGAGCATGCGGATCATCGGCGACATCATCGAGTACACGGCCAAGAACATGCCGAAGTTCAACTCGATCTCGATCTCGGGTTACCACATGCAGGAAGCCGGCGCCAACCAGGCGCTGGAGCTGGCCTTCACGCTGGCCGACGGCAAGGAGTACGTGAAGACCGCGCTGGCCAAGGGCCTGAACGTGGACGACTTCGCGGGCCGGCTGAGCTTCTTCTGGGCCATCGGCATGAACTTCTACCTGGAAGTGGCCAAGATGCGCGCGGCACGCCTGCTGTGGCACCGCATCATGAGCGGCTTCGAGCCCAAGAACCCCAAGAGCCTGATGCTGCGCACGCACTGCCAGACCTCGGGTTGGAGCCTCACGGAGCAGGACCCCTACAACAACGTGGTGCGCACCACCATCGAGGCCATGGCCGCGGTGTTCGGCGGCACGCAGAGCCTGCACACCAACGCGCTGGACGAAGCCATCGCGCTGCCCACCGAGTTCAGCTCGCGCATCGCGCGCAACACGCAGCTCATCATCCAGGAAGAGACCCACATCACGAGCGTGATCGACCCCTGGGCCGGCAGCTACATGATGGAGAAGCTGACGCAGGACATGGCCGATGCCGCCTGGAAGATCATCGAGGAGGTCGAGGCCATGGGCGGCATGACGCGCGCCGTGGATTCGGGCTGGGCCAAGCTCAAGATCGAGGCTGCAGCGGCCGACAAGCAGGCGCGCATCGACTCGGGCAAGGACGTGATCGTCGGCGTCAACAAGTACAAGCTCAAGACCGAAGACGCCATCGACAGCCTGTCCATCGACAACATGAAGGTGCGCGACGGCCAGATCGCGCGGCTGGAGAAGATCCGCGCCACGCGCGATGCCGCCCAGGTGCAGGCTGCGCTGGACGCGCTGACGGCGGCCGCCGAGAGCAACACCGGCAACCTGCTGGCGCTGTCCATCGACGCCGTGCGTGCGCGCGCCACCGTGGGCGAGATCAGTGACGCGCTGGAGAAGTCCTTCGGCCGCCACCGCGCCGACACGCAGAAGGTGACCGGCGTCTACGCTGCGGCCTACGACTCGGCCGAAGGCTGGGATGCGCTCAAGAAGGAGATCGACACCTTCGCCGAAGAGCAGGGCCGCCGCCCGCGCGTGATGATCTCCAAGCTCGGCCAGGACGGGCACGACCGCGGCGCCAAGGT
The DNA here is from genome assembly GCF_001422445.1 of Pseudorhodoferax sp. Leaf274. GTDB lineage: Bacteria > Pseudomonadota > Gammaproteobacteria > Burkholderiales > Burkholderiaceae_C > Pseudorhodoferax. Next base: position 344,034 of record NZ_LMNA01000001.1, on the reverse strand, counting down.
GGTGGCCACGGCCTTCGCCGACCTGGGTTTCGACGTGGACATGGGGCCGCTGTTCCAGACGCCCGAGGAATGCGCGCGCCAGGCCATCGAGAACGACGTGCACGCGGTGGGCGTCTCCACGCTGGCGGCCGGCCATAAGACCCTCGTGCCGGCCATCATCGAAGAGCTCAGGAAGCAGGGTGCGGACGACATCATCGTGTTCGTCGGTGGCGTGATCCCGCGGCAGGACTACGAGATGCTGTACGAGGCGGGCGTGAAGGGCATCTACGGCCCCGGCACGCCGATCCCGGCCAGCGCCAAGGATGTGCTGGAGCAGATCCGCAAAGCAACCGCCAGCGTGGTGTAATTCGGTAATACCGTATTCTCCTGGAGTTGATCATGGCCGTTTCCGTTCGCATGGACCCCCTGATGGAGAAGGAGCTGGAGTTGGCGGCCAAGCGCCAGGGCATCACCAAGTCGCAATTCATCATCGACGCGGTGGAGCGCGCGCTGGGGAGGCGCGATCCCTTGGCATTGCTGCACCAGGTCAAGGAAGAGTTCGCGCCCTACCGGGTGGAGCAGGCTGCACGCAAGGCGGCTGTCGGAGTGGAGGAAGCGCCTGCCCATGGCGGCGATCCCTTGCGCGCGAAGCTGCGTGCGCAACACACAGCCCAACAGCAGGACTACGCGGCCTATCTCGCCGCCAAGGCAAAGCAGGAACCACCCGCTTCATGACGCCTGTGCTGCTGGATGCCGGCCCCCTGATCTCCCTGTTCGACGACGGTGATGCCTTCCATCTGCATTACCGGACGTTGCTGGGGGACAGGAGTCGACCTTTGAATCTGTACACGACCTGGCCGTGTGTGGTCGAGGCCAGCCACATGCTGGGTGATGTCGAGCGGCTGGAGATGCTGAAGTGGCTTGGCCTGGGTGGCGCGCAGGTGTTCCCGTTCGATGCCTCTGCGTTGCTGGACATGGTGGGCTGGATGCAGCGCTACACCGAAACGCCGCGCACCCGGATGGACCTCGCCGACGCATCCCTCTACTGGCTGGCGCATGAAAGCGGTGTGATCGCCATCCTGACCGTGGACGTGCGCGACTTCTCCCGCTACCGCCTGCCCGACGGGCGTGCCTTCGAGATCCTGTGAACATGCCTGCCATCCCCTGGGCCGAACCGCTGCTGCGCGGCGAAGGCACCGCCCAGCGCCGCGCCATCGCCAAGGCCATCACGCTGCTGGAATCGACCCGTGCCGACCACCGCGCGCAGGCCGACGATCTGCTGACCGCGCTGTTGCCGCACACGGGCCGCGCCTTCCGCCTGGGCATCTCGGGCGTGCCGGGCGTCGGCAAGAGCACCTTCATCGAGGCCCTGGGCCTGTACCTGATCGCCAAAGGCCACCGCGTCGCGGTGCTGACCATCGACCCTTCGTCCACCGTCTCGGGCGGCTCCATCCTGGGCGACAAGACGCGCATGGAACATCTCTCCGTGCACGAGCGCGCCTACATCCGGCCCAGCCCCTCGTCGGGCACGCTGGGCGGCGTGGCCGAGAAGACGCGCGAGGCCATGCTGGTCTGCGAGGCCGCGGGCTACGACGTGGTCATCGTCGAGACCGTGGGCGTGGGCCAGAGCGAGACGGCCGTGGCCGGCATGACCGACATGTTCGTGCTGCTGCAGCTGCCCAACGCGGGCGACGAACTGCAGGCCATCAAGAAGGGCGTGATGGAGATCGCCGACCTCGTGGTCATCAACAAGGCCGACATCGACCCCGACGCCGCCACGCGCGCGCAGGCGCAGATCACCTCGTCGCTGCGGCTGCTGGGCATGCACGGCAACGCCGGCCATTCGCTCCACGACGAAAGCCTGTGGCGCCCGCGCGCCATGCAGCTGAGTGCCCTGCGCAACGAGGGCGTCGACCGCTTCTGGGAGAAGGTCGAACACTTCCGCACGCTGCAAACCGCCAACGGCCGGCTGGAAACACGTCGCCAGAAGCAGGCCCTGGCCTGGATGTGGGAACGCATCGAGACCGGCCTCAAGCAGGCCTTTCGCGCCCACCCCGCCGTGCGCGGGCAACTGCCCGCCATGGTGCAGGCCGTCACCGAAGGCCGCATCGCCGCATCCACCGCCGCGCGCCAATTGCTGGCCAGCGCATCGGTACCGATTTGAAGAGACACAACCGCTAGAGGAGTGACATGCAGGACATCCTGGAACAACTGGAAAAGAAGCGCGCGCAGGCGCACCTGGGTGGTGGGCAAAAGCGCATCGACGCCCAGCACAAGAAGGGCAAACTGACCGCGCGCGAACGCATCGAGCTGCTGCTGGACGATGGCACCTTCGAAGAGTGGGACATGTTCGTCGAGCACCGCTCGGTGGACTTCGGCATGGCCGACAACAAGATCCCGGGCGACGGCGTGGTCACGGGCTACGGGATGATCAGCGGCCGGCTGGTGTTCGTGTTCAGCCAGGATTTCACCGTGTTCGGCGGCGCGCTGTCCGAGGCCCATGCCGAGAAGATCTGCAAGGTGATGGACCAGGCCATGAAGGTCGGCGCCCCGGTCATCGGCCTCAACGATTCGGGCGGCGCCCGCATCCAGGAAGGCGTGGCCTCGCTCGGCGGGTATGCCGACGTGTTCCAGCGCAACGTGATGGCCTCGGGCGTGGTGCCGCAGATCAGCATGATCATGGGCCCCTGCGCCGGCGGCGCCGTGTACTCGCCAGCCATGACCGACTTCATCTTCATGGTCAAGGACTCGAGCTACATGTTCGTGACCGGCCCCGAGGTGGTGAAGACCGTCACGCACGAAGAGGTCACGGCCGAGGAACTGGGCGGCGGCATCACGCACACCACGCGCTCGGGCGTGGCCGACCTGGCCTTCGAGAACGACGTGGAGGCGCTCATGATGCTGCGCCGCCTGTACAACTACCTGCCGCTCAACAACCGCGAGAAGCCGCCCGTGCGGCCCAGCAACGACCCGGCCGACCGCCAGGACCTGAGCCTGGACACGCTGGTTCCCGAGAACCCGAACAAGCCCTACGACATGAAGGAGCTGATCACGAAGACCGTGGACGACGGCGACTTCTTCGAGATCCAGCCCGAGTACGCCAAGAACATCGTGGTCGGCTTTGCGCGCATGGAAGGCCAGACGGTCGGCATCGTGGCCAACCAGCCGCTGGTGCTGGCCGGCTGCCTGGACATCAAGAGCTCCATCAAGGCTGCGCGCTTCGTGCGCTTCTGCGACGCCTTCAACATCCCCGTCGTCACCTTCGTCGACGTGCCCGGCTTCATGCCCGGCACCAGCCAGGAGTACGGCGGCATCATCAAGCACGGCGCCAAGCTGCTCTACGCGTATGCCGAGTGCACGGTGCCCAAGATCACCGTCATCACGCGCAAGGCCTACGGCGGCGCCTACGATGTGATGAGCTCCAAGCACCTGCGCGGCGACGTGAACTTCGCCTGGCCCAACGCCGAGATCGCGGTGATGGGCGCCAAGGGCGCGGTGGAGATCATCTTCCGCGAAGACAAGAGCGACCCCGTGAAGCTGGCCGCGCGCGAGGCCGAGTACAAGGCCCGCTTCGCCAACCCCTTCGTGGCCAGCGCGCGTGGCTTCATCGACGACGTGATCCTGCCGCACGAGACGCGCAAGCGCATCTGCCGCTCGCTCACGATGCTCAAGGACAAGAAGCTGGAGAACCCGTGGCGCAAGCACGGCAACATTCCGCTCTGAAATGGAGCCTGGCGCTGGCCGGCCTGTGGTTGGCGGCGTCGGCCCAGGCTGCGCAGCACAAGGACCCCGGCAGCGGCTGTGCCGTGGTGGCGCCGCGCTATCTGGCGAGCAGCGACTACCAGTTCGCCTACAGCGGTGCCTGCAAGGCCGGGCTCGCCGAAGGCGCGGGGCGCGCGGTCTGGACGCTGCGCCTGTCGCCGCAGAACCGCGTGGTGTGGGAGGGCGCGTTCAGTGCAGGCGTCTACCTGCCGGCACCCGCCAAGGGGCTCAGCGCGCGCGCGTGGGGCGAAGAAAACGCGCTGTTCGACCTGGGCCCGTTGCCCGCGCAGGAGGGCGTGCCCGCACCGCGCCTGCAGGTGGAGGCCGCGGCCGACCTGACCAATTACCCCGACCCCTGCAAGCCCCGCACGCTGTGGGTGGTCAACGCCCCGGCGAACGCGCTGCAGTCCGACACCGTGGCCCAGGCCCTGCTGCTCGCGGCCGCCGACAAGCTCAAGCAGCGCTGCGGCGACAGCCTGCGTGAGCCCGGCCGGCCCGGCGGGGAGCGCACGCACCTGAGCGTGCGCGCCGTGCCCACGGCCGAGCTGCAGGCCGACCGCTGGGGCAACGCCAGCGGCGTGCTGGCCGATGCCTCGGTGCCGCTGGCCGCCGGCACACCGCTGGCGCGCTACAGCAACCAGGCCGCCTCGCAGCAACGCCAGCAGGAGCAGCGCACGCAGGACCAGGCCGAACGCCAGGCCACCCAGCAGCGCCTGCGCGGCTTCTTCCAGGCGCACCAGGCCGAGGCCTGGGCCAGCCTGGGCGACATCGCCCAGAACCCGTTCCGCCACGCCGGGCGCGTGGTGGTGACGATGGCGCAGCTGGACGAGGTGGTCAGCCCCACGCGCGCCCTGCTGCAACTGCGTGGCCCCGACTGGGGCTATGCGCGTGCGGTGCTCGATGGCGATGGCGTGGCCCAGTGGGCCGCCGGCATGCGCGTGCTGGCCGTGCGCGTGCTGGGCCGCGTGACCACCGATGACGCCTTCAAGGGCGCGGCGCAGCTGCAGCTGGTCGGCAGCGAAGCCTGCGCCCAGCCGCGCTGCAGCGACTGGCTGCGCCTGCCCACCGCGCTGCAGGACGGCCAGACCCCCTGACGTGCCTGCTTGAAGACAACGAACACCAAAGAGGAACCCGCATGTTCAAGAAGATCCTGATTGCGAACCGCGGCGAGATCGCCTGCCGCGTCATCAAGACGGCCAAGAAGATGGGCATCAAGACCGTCGCCGTCTACTCCGACGCCGACAAGGATGCGCGCCACGTCGAGCTGGCCGACGAAGCCGTGCGCCTGGGGCCTGCGCCCTCGCGCGAGAGCTACCTGCTGGCCGACAAGATCATCGCCGCCTGCAAGCAGACCGGCGCCGAGGCCGTGCACCCGGGCTACGGCTTCCTGTCGGAGAACGAGGCCTTCGCCAAGCGCGTGGAAGAAGAGGGCATCGCCTTCATCGGCCCCAAGCACTACTCCATCGCGGCCATGGGCGACAAGATCGCCTCCAAGAAGCTGGCCAACGAGGCGAAGGTCAACACCATCCCGGGCTGGAACAACGCCATCGAATCGGCCGAGCGCGCCGTGCAGATCGCCAAGGACATCGGCTATCCGGTCATGATCAAGGCCAGCGCCGGCGGTGGTGGCAAGGGCCTGCGCGTGGCCTTCAACGACAAGGAGGCGCTGGAGGGCTTCACGGCCTGCCAGAACGAGGCCCGCAACAGCTTCGGCGACGACCGCATCTTCATCGAGAAGTTCGTCGAGCAGCCGCGCCACATCGAGATCCAGGTGCTGGGCGATGCCCACGGCAACGTGATCTACCTGAACGAGCGCGAATGCTCGATCCAGCGCCGCCACCAGAAGGTCATCGAGGAGGCGCCGTCGCCTTTCATCTCGGATGCCACGCGCAAGGCCATGGGCGAGCAGGCCGTGCAACTGGCCAAGGCTGTGAAGTACCAGAGCGCTGGCACGGTGGAGTTCGTGGTCGGCAAGAACCAGGACTTCTACTTCCTGGAGATGAACACGCGGCTGCAGGTGGAGCACCCGGTGACCGAGTGCATCACCGGCCTGGACCTCGTGGAACTCATGATCCGCGTGGCGGCCGGCGAGAAGCTGCCGCTGGCGCAGGCCGATGTGAAGCGCGACGGCTGGGCCATCGAGTGCCGCATCAACGCCGAGGACCCGTTCCGCAACTTCCTGCCGTCCACCGGCCGGCTGGTGCGCTTCGCGCCGCCCCAGGAGACCATGTTCTCGGCCGACACCGAGCACCTGCAAGGCGTGCGCGTGGACACCGGCGTGCAGGACGGCGGCGAGATCCCGATGTACTACGACTCGATGATCGCCAAGCTCATCGTGCACGGGCGCGACCGCAACGAGGCGATCGCCAAGATGCGCGAGGCGCTGAACGGCTTCATCATCCGCGGCATCAGCAGCAACATCCCGTTCCAGGCGGCGCTGCTGGCGCATCCCAAGTTCGTCGCCGGCGACTTCAACACGGGCTTCATCGCCGAGCACTACGGCCATGGCTTCCATGCCGAGGACGTGCCGCACGACGAACCCGAGTTCCTGCTCGCGCTGGCCGCCTTCGCCAAGCGGCGCTACCTGGGCCGCGCCAGCGGCATCAGCGGCCAGATGGCCGGCCACGGCCTCAAGGTCGGCCAGGACTTCGTGGTCGTGGCGCTGGGCGCGGACGGCCACCACAAGGCCACGCCCGTGCGCGTGACCAGCTACCAGGGCCAGACCGGCAGCAGCACCGTGGAGGTGGGCTCGCGCAGTTATGCGCTGGCCAGCGACGGCCGGCTCGGCGCGATCCGGCTGGCGGGCACCAGCAACGGCCAGCCCTTCAGCGCCCAGGTGGAGCGCGGCATCCCCAAGAACCCGCTGGCGATCCGCGTGCAGCACAACGGCACCCAGCTCGATGCGCTGGTACTGTCCCCGCGCGCGGCCGAGCTGTTCACGTTGATGCCCTACAAGGCGCCGCCGGACATGAGCCGCTTCGTGCTCTCGCCGATGCCGGGCCTGCTGGTCGAGGTGGCCGTGCAGCCTGGCCAGAAGGTGCAGGCCGGCGAGCGCGTGGCCGTGATCGAGGCCATGAAGATGGAGAACGTGCTGTTCGCCGCTGCCGATGGCGTGGTCGGCAAGGTGCTGGCCGCCAAGGGTGAGAGCCTGGCGGTGGACCAGCCCATCGTCGAGTTCGCCTGAGGCCGGGCCGGTGGGCGCATTGCAAGTGCGCCCATCGTCCGGCAGCCCGGGCCGCGGTTTTGGAGCGGTTCGCCGCACGTTCGGCGCAGATCGGCCGGTCTTGGCGCAGTGCCGAAATGGCCTTGCCCAAGTTCTGCGAACGTGGGTGCAACGCCGCGCATCGTCGGCCATTGCACGCGTGGATTTGGGCGAAGTTGGCAACGCGAAAAAGGGGCCGACTTTCTGCGGCGGGAAGCTTTCCAGACGCAGCGGGGGCCTCCCACAATCGCCGCAGATCCGTTGAACCCAGGAAGGACGCGATGCCTCAAGAATCCCTGTTGACCCCACCCGCCCCGGTCGCGCACGCGCAGCCCCTGCATTTCGCGCCGCTGCGCCGGCCGGCACCCGCGGCGCCGCAGCGCTGGCGCGTGGAGGACGTGCAGGCCCTGCTGGAGCTGCCGTTCGACGAGCTGCTGTTCCGCGCGCAGACCGTGCACCGCGCGCACTGGCCGGCGGGCGACATCGAATTGGCCACGCTGCTGTCGGTCAAGACCGGCGGCTGCCCCGAGAACTGCGGCTACTGCCCGCAATCGGCCGAGTTCGACACGGGCGTGCAGGCGCAAAAGCTCATGTCGGTCGACCAGGTCCGCCACGCGGCCCAGGCCGCCAAGGACGCGGGCGCCACGCGCTTTTGCATGGGCGCGGCCTGGCGCGCGCCCAAGGACCGCGACATCGAGAAGGTGGCCGAACTCGTGCGCACCGTGAAGGACCTGGGCCTGCAGTCCTGCGCCACGCTGGGCATGCTGGAGAAGCACCAGGCCGTGGCCCTGCGCGACGCGGGATTGGATTACTACAACCACAACCTGGACACCGCGCCCGAGTACTACGCCGACGTCGTCGACACGCGCAGCTACCAGGACCGGCTCGACACGCTGGCCCATGTGCGCGCGGCCGGCGTCAAAGTGTGCTGCGGCGGCATCGTGGGGATGGGCGAGACGCCCGTGCACCGCGCCGGCCTGATCGCGCAGTTGGCCAACCTCGACCCGTACCCTGAGTCGGTGCCCATCAACAGCCTGGTGCGCGTGCCCGGCACGCCGCTGGCCGATGCGCCGCCCATCGATCCGCTGGACTTCGTGCGCGTGATCGCGGTCGCGCGCATCACAATGCCGACCGCGCGCGTGCGCCTGTCGGCCGGCCGCCAGCAGCTGGGCGAGCCGGTGCAGGCGCTGTGCTTCCTGGCGGGCGCCAACTCCATCTTCTACGGCGACAAGCTGCTCGTGACCGGCAACCCCGATGCGGATGCCGACCGCCGGCTGCTGGACAAGCTGGGCTACGCCACCCGCTCCATTTCCATCGAACAGGACGAACACACATGAGCACGAACCAACGCCCCTTCCGCGTGCTGGGCATCCAGCAGATCGCCATCGGCGGCCCCGACAAGCAGCGGCTGCAAAAGCTGTGGGTCGAGATGCTGGGCCTCACGGTCACGGGCAACTTCCGCAGCGAGAGCGAGAACGTGGACGAGGACATCTGCGCCATCGGCAGCGGGCCCTACAAGGTCGAGGTCGACCTCATGCAGCCGCTGGACCCCGAGAAGAAGCCGGCCGTGCACACCACGCCGCTGAACCATGTGGGCCTGTGGATCGACGACCTGCCCAAGGCCGTGGAGTGGCTCACCGCGCAGGGCGTGCGCTTTGCGCCCGGCGGCATCCGCAAGGGCGCGGCCGGCTACGACATCTGCTTTTTGCACCCCAAGGCCAACGAGGCCTTCCCGATCGCGGGCGAGGGCGTGCTGATCGAACTCGTGCAGGCACCGCCCGAGGTGGCGGCCGCGCTGGCGTTGCCGGCCTAGGTCCGCACGGCGGCGGGCAGCGCATCGCGCAGCAGCTGCGCGGCGCGGCCGAAGTCGAAATCCCCGATCGCGCGGGCGATGCCGTCGTGGTGTCCGGCCAGCGCCGGGCGCAGCATGGCGGCGTTGCGCTGGAACAGGTCCATGGCATCGGCATCGTCCTGTTCCAGCAGGGCCTGCAGCCGTTCGGCCACCGGGCGCACGGTGGTCCAGTCGACCGCCTGGGCCGTGGGTTGCGCCGCCGTGGCAGGCGTCGTCGCGGTCGCAGCCAGCACCTGGCGCAGCGCGTCCACCAGCGGGCCGCAGAGCGCCTCGCAGGCGGCCAGCAGGCGATCTTGCGCGGCCGCATCCTGCGGCGGCTGGCCCAGCATGGTCTCGGCGGCCTGTGCGGCCTGCGCCAGGGGGCCGGCACCGATGGTGGCCGCCGTTCCCTTGAGCGTGTGCAGCAGGCGCTGCGCCTGCGGGCGGTCGCCCGCCGCCAGTGCGGCGCGCGCCGCGGCGACGGCCTGGGCCTGGCCATCGGCGAAGCGTTGCAACAGGCCCTCGTAGGTGCTGCGCTGCTGCAGTACGCGGCGCAGGCCGGCGGCGGCGTCCAGGCCGGGGATGCGCAGCAGCGCGTCGTCGGTGGCCGGTGCGGCGTCCTGCGGCGGCTCGGGGGCGGGGGGCGCGGTGGGCGCAGCGGGTGCGACCGGGCCAGGTGGCGCGGCGCGCGTGCCCCCGGGCAGCCACTGCAGCAGCTGGGCATACAGCTCGTCCGGGTCGATCGGCTTGGCGATGTGGCCGTTCATGCCGGCGTCCAGGCAGCGCTGGCGGTCGATGGCCATGGCATTGGCCGTCATCGCCAGCACCGGCAGCGCTTGCCAGCGCGCTTGCTGGCGGATCGCGCGTGTCGCTTGCAGCCCGTCCATGACCGGCATCTGCATGTCCATCAGCACCAAGTCGTAGGCCTTGGCGGCAAGCCGGTCCAGGGCCTGCTGGCCGTCCTCGGCCACCTCGACCTGGATGCCCACGGCTTGCAGCAGCTCGGTGCCGATCTGGCGGTTGAGGTCGTTGTCGTCCACCAGCAGCACCAGCGCGCCGCGCAGGCGCGCCAGGTGCGGTGCGTCGGCCTGCAGGGCCGCGCGCGGTACGGGTGCGGCGGCCGGCATGGCCACCGACAGCGCGCGCATCGCGGTCTCGAACAGCAGCGAGGGATTGACCGGCTTGACCAGCAGCAGCTCCACGCCCGCGCGCTGTGCGTCCTGCAGCACCTCCTCGCGGCCGTGCGCCGTCACGATCACGGGGGCGGGCGGCGATGGCAGCAGGGCCAGCTTGCCGGCCAGCGCGATGCCGTCCATGTCCGGCATGCGCCAGTCGAGGAAGGCCACCTCGAACGGCCGGCCGGCCTGCTGTGCGGCGTGCGCCATGGCCAGCGCCTCGGCGCCGCCCGCAGCCAGCGCCACGCTGCAGTGCATCTGCGCGAGCATGGTGCCCAGGATCTCGCGCGCGGACGGGCTGTCGTCCACCACCAGCACGTGGCGCCCGCGCAGGTCCGGGGCCGGCAGCCGCGGCGCGTCGGCCTGCTGGCCGGGCAGCAGGCGTGCGGTGAACCAGAAGGTGCTGCCGTGGCCCTCGCGGCTGTCCACGCCGACCTCGCCGCCCATGAGCTCGGCCAGCCGCTTGGAAATCGCCAGGCCCAGCCCGGTGCCGCCGTGCTTGCGCGTGGTGGAGCTGTCGGCCTGGTGGAACGACTGGAACAGCCGCGCGCTCTGCTCGGCGCTCATGCCGATGCCGGTGTCCCGCACCTCTGCGCGCAGCAGCACGGCGCCGTCGGCCAGCAGCTGGTGGCGCACCCGCACCACGATCTCGCCGTGTTCGGTGAACTTCACGGCGTTGCTGGCGTAGTTGATGAGGATCTGGCCCAGGCGCAGCGGGTCGCCGCGCAGGCGGCGCGGCAGCAGCACGCCCTCGGTGTCGAACACCAGCTCCAGGCCCTTGGCGGTGGCCTTCTCGCCGACCAGGTCGGCCACGCCGTCGAGCACGCTCTGCAGGTCGAAGTCGACGCTTTCCACCTCCAGCTTGCCGGCCTCGATCTTGCTGAAGTCCAGGATGTCGTTGATGAGGTCCAGCAGGTGCTGGCCCGAACGCTGGGTCTTGCGCACGTAGTCGCGCTGGCGCGCCGTGAGCTCGGTGCGCAGCATCAGGTGGCTCATGCCGATCACGGCGTTCAGCGGCGTGCGGATCTCGTGGCTCATGTTGGCCAGAAAGTCCGACTTCATCTGCGAGGCTTGCTCGGCGCGCGCCTGGGCCTGGCGCAGCGCGGCCTCTTGCGCACGCAGGCTGTCGTTGGCCTGGCCGAGCGCGGCCGTGCGCTCCTGCACGCGCATCTCCAGCGCCTCCTCGCTGCGCTTGAGCGAGTCCACCAGTTCGCCCTGTGCGGCCAGGGCCTCGGCGCTGGCGCGCTGGCGGGCCGCGAACTGCCGCGCCATCGCGCCGGCCAGCAGCAGCGTCAGCACGCACTGGAACGCGGTGAGGACGCCGGTCTGCAGGGTCTGGCTCTGCACCTCGCCGTTGCGCTGGTCGGTCAGCTCGCCCGAGGACTGGGTGGCGGCCAGCGACATGTCGCGCACCGACGGGCGGATGGCCTGGTACTGCGCGCGCAGCGCCTGCAGTGCCGCGCGGGGCTGGTGCGCGGCGGCGTCGGGGCCCAGCACCTTGTCGCCGGCGGCGATGAAGCTGCGCAGGTCCTTGGTGCCCTGCTCGTAGCTCGCGTCCCCGCGCATCAGCTGGTAGGCGGTGCCGCTCTCGATGGAGCCGACGCGGCTGATGAACACGTCGTATCGCAGCTGCAGCTGGCTGCGCGGCATGGCCTCGGCGTCCAGCAGGTGGCCATTCAAGGCATGGTCCAGCCGCTCATACTCGACATTGAGCTGGGCGAAGGTCCACAGCGCGTTGATATCGCCCCGGCGCATGACATCGTCCAGCGCGCGGTATTGCCGGTACTGCAGCACGCCGATGGCGATGTAGGCCAGCACCAGGCTGGCGATCAGCAGGCGCAGGAGGCGTTGGCTGCGCGGCATGCGGAATCGGGAGGGACCGGGCGGCGCCCGGCCGTCGCTGTGGCGTTGGGCGGGTTCACTGCACCTGCAACTGGTTCAGTTGCCAGGCCGAGCGGTTGTAGAAGGTCTCGGCCTTGAGCTCGGCCTTGCTGTCGAAGGGGTAGACGATGAACAGCGGGCCCTTCTCGCGCACCGGCATGGGCTTGTCGTTGAGCAGACGGGCCACGATCACGTCGTAGCGGCTGGCATCGCTGAACGGGATGTCGGTCTTGTAGTCGTTCAGCGCCACGGCCACGAGCTTGCTGCCAATGGCGCCGGCGGCGGCCAGCACGTCGCGCAGCAAGGGGCCGGTGAAGCGCGTGGGGCCGGTGTGCCAGGGCGTGTTGGTCGTGAAGCTGTGCTGAGGCAGCTTCTCCAGCATGGCCATGTCGAACACCGCGCGCTGGCCGGCGTTCGGCTGGCCGACCTTGCCGCTGACGGTCAGCACCACGTCGCCGGCGGGCTTGTCCAGCGCCGCGGCCCAGCCTGGTGCCAGGCAGGCCGCCAGGAGTGCGAGAAGTCGGAGCAGCTTGGCCAGGGGCACGGTCATGGAAAGCCTCTTGCAGGAAAGTGGTCCGGCAGGCCTCGATGTTTCAAGGCGTTACTGCGCACAACTATACGAATGCAGCGCTCGATTGGTGCGCAAGATGCGCATTTGACACGGCGGCAGAACCCGTTCAGCGGGTCACGCTGCGGCGGTGCGACGGTTCGACACGGTGCCTGATCAACTTCGCATGGCGCCGGACGAAATCGCCTTATTTTTGGGTTAACATGCGCGCTTCCCGGAGCTATCGTCTATCGGTTAGGACATCAGATTTTCATTCTGAGAAGCGGGGTTCGACTCCCCGTAGCTCCTCCAGGATTTCCACCAGCCGCCCGCACCAGCACAGGTGCCACAGCACAGGGCGCGCCACCCGCACCATCCTACGGTGCCCTTCCTTCCCACAGCAAAAGCCGCTTGAGCAGGCTCACTCGCTGCGTGGGCGCAGCCGCATGTCGTCGCGGTCCATGCGGACCTCGAAGTGCTGCAGGAAGTTCTGGCCCAGCAGCGCCTGCGCATCGTCGGCGCCCAGTTGCAGGCCCACGCCCACGCGCAGTCCCGTCACGGCCGCACCGCCTTGCAGTTCGATCCTGCCGGCACGCACCATGCGTCCTTCGCGCACGCCGTTGGCGGTGCGAAAGCTCGCGCGTTCGCCGCCTTCCAGGCCCGCGCGGCGGGCCAGCGCTTCGCTGACGCTGACCACGCTGGCGCCGGTGTCGACGAGGAACACCACGGGCTCGCCGTTGATGGATCCGGCGATGCGGAAGTGCCCGTCGGCATGCCGGGGGATCAGCAGTTCGCCCGTGGCCATGACGCGCGCCGCGCGCGGCTGCTGCCAGCGGTCCATCGCCCAGTACAACGCCGCCATGACGGCGAGCCAGAACGCCACCATGGCGAGCGCGCCGCGCAGCACCATGCCGCGCTGCGGCTTCACCAGTCCTCCTTGACGGCCAGCACCGCATCGCGCCCCGCCGCCGCGCGGCCTGCCAGCCACGCCGTCAGCGTGCCCGCGGCGACGACGGCCGCGCACAGCGCGAGCAGCCGGCCCCAGGGGGCGTGCAGGTCCATGGTCCAGTGGAAGCTCTGCGGATTGACCACGTGCACCAGCACCACCGCCACCGCGAGGCCCAGCGCCAGGCCGGCGATGGCGCCGATCGAGGTCCAGGCCGCGCCTTCGCCGGCCACCACGGCCAGGATCTGCCGGCGCGTCAGCCCCAGGTGCGCGAGCAGCCCGAACTCCTTGCGACGCGCCAGCACCTGCGCGCTGAAGCTGGCCGCCACGCCGAACAGTCCGATGGCGATCGCCACGGCCTGCAGCCAGTAGGTCACGGCGAAGCTGCGGTCGAAGATGCGCAGCGAATTGGCGCGCAGTGCGCCAACCGAGGTGAACTCGAGCAGCGCGCCCGCGCCCGGCGCCTGCGCCTCGACCAGCGCGCGCAGCCGCTGCTGCAGGGCGCCGGCGTCGGTGCCGGGCGCCAGCCACAGCGCGATGTCGTTGATGCGCCGGTCGCCCGAGAGCCGCTGGTAGTCCTGCAGCGGCAGCGCCACCGCGCCGAACTGGCGCACGTAGTCGCGCCAGACGCCGGCCACGAACAGCGCGGGCGGCGGCGTGGCCTGCGGGAACGCCGTGGCGGCCAGCGTGTCCAGCCGGCTGCCCGGTGCGGCGCCGTACAGGTCGACCATGGGCTCGCTGACATACACGCCCAGCATGCCGGCCGGTACCGGCAGCGGCGCACCCACCAACGGCAGGCTGCTGGCCGGATCGCCGATGGCGCGGGCCAGCAGCTGCACGGCCGGCCGCTCCGGGCTCAACTGCACCGCGCGCTGGCGCGTGGTGGCCACGCGGGCCACGCCGTCGCTGGCGGCCACCGCGGCCACGGTCTCGGGGGAGAAGAACAGCGCGTCGCCGGCCGACACGGCGGGCCGCAGGTACAGGTCGGCCGGCAGCACTTGGTCGAGCCAGCCGATCATGGATTCGCGGAAGCTTGCCACCATCACCGTCAGCGCCACAGCCAGGCTGAGCGCCGCCACCACGCCGCTGACGGCCACGGCCGCGCTCTCGCGCACGCGCCGCGCGCGCTCCACGGCCAGCAGCGGCAGCAGCCGGCCGGCCACGTGCGGCTGCAGCCGGTCGTACAGGACCTGGATCAGCAGCGGCAGCGCGGTGATGCCGCCGACCAGCAGCAAGGCGACCGAGACATAGGCGCCGAGCGCCAGCCCGCCCACCGGCGGAGCCAGCGCCAGCAGCACACCCAACCCCAGCAGCGCCAGGCTCCACAGATGCCGCCGCCGGCCGGCCGGTGCGTAGCCCAGGCCCTTGAGCGCCTGGGCCGGTGGCAGGCTTTGCGCTGCCCGCGCCGGCCACCAGCCGCCGGCCAGCGTGGCGGCGATGCCCAGCGCGCCGTATACGGCGGCCGCTGCCGCGCTCCATTGCAGTGGCGGTGCCGCCTCGTTGAAATAGCCCCCGCCCAGGTCGCCGCCCAGCAGGCGCAAGGCCGCGGCCGCCAGCGCGGTGCCCAGCGCCAGCCCGGCCAGGCTGCCGGCCAGCCCAAGCACTGCGGACTCGGCCAGCACCAGCCGCTGGCGTTCGCGGCCGGTCAGGCCCAGCACGCCCAGCAGTGCGAACTGCCGGCTGCGCCGGGCCACCGACAGCGACAGCACCGAGAACACCAGGAAGGCCCCCGTGAACAGCGCGACCAGCGCCAGCACCGTGAGGTTCACGCGGTAGGCGCGCGAGAGGTTGCTGACGCGCTGCGCGTCCTGCCCGGGCGTCTGGGCGCGCACGTTGGCGGGCAGCGCCAGCGCCGCCAGCACGGCCTCGCGCGCACTGCCGGGCGCGAGCTGAACGTCGATGCGCGAGATCTCGCCCACGCGCTCGAACAGGTCCTGCGCGGCGCCGATGTCCATCACCGCCAGTGGCGGGCCGCCGGCCGCGACGGTGCCGGCCACGCGCACCGGCAGCAAGGCCAGGCCGTGCTGCAGCTGCACGCCGTCCATGCCCAGCGCCTGCTGGGCCGCGGGGTTGAGGAACACCGTGGCCGGCGCGAACCAGGCCTCGCGCGCGCCGGCCATGCCGGGCGTGGGGGCGGGCAGCAGCTGCGGCGCGAAGGCCGCCACGCGCAGCGCGTCCAGGCCCAACACGCGCAGCGGCACGCGCTGGGTGCCGGCGCGGGTCGAGCTGGCCAGGGTCTGCAGCTCCAGCACCGGGCTGGCGTGGCGCACCTGCGGATGGGTGGCCACGCGGGCGTAGAGGTTCTCGTCGAAGCCGCCCTGCGCGGCGCGCAGCTCCAGGTCGGGCTGGCCGTTGACGCTGCGCACGGCGCTGGCGAACTCGTCCAGCGCCGAGGCGTTGATGAGGTGCACCGAGAAAGCCAGCGCCACGCCCAGCATCACGGCGACGACGGCAGCGGCGTTGCGCCAGGGGTGCTGGCGCAGCTCCTGCCAGGAGAAGCTGGCCAGCAGCGCGCGCAGCACGCGGGTGGAAGCCTCAGCCTTGCGCATCGGCGATGCCCTGCGCCGTCAGGTGCAGCACGCGGTCGGCGCGCGCGGCGGCGGCGGCGGAATGGGTCACCAGCACCAGCGCGGCCCCGTGCGCACGCACCTGGCCCACCAGCAGGTCCATCACGCGCGCGGCCGTGCCGGGGTCCAGGTTGCCCGTGGGCTCGTCGGCCAGCAGCAGGGCCGGGCGGTGCACCAGCGCGCGCGCGATGGCCACGCGCTGCAGCTGGCCGCCGCTGAGCTGCTGCGGCAGCCGCGCGGCCAGGCCCTGCAGGCCCACGGCGTCCAGCATGGCGGCCACGGCGGCATCCGTCGCGCCGGCGCCATGCCGGCCCAGCAGCATCAGCGGCAGGGCCACGTTCTGCGCCACGTCCAGGTGCGGCAGCACGTGGAAGGCCTGGAACACGAAGCCCAGCGCCTGCCGGCGCAGCAGCGCGCGGGCATCGTCGTCCAGCGCCGACAGGTCCTGGCCGGCCAGCAGCACGCGGCCGGCGTCCCACTGGTCCAGCCCGGCCATGCAGTTGAGCAGCGTGGACTTGCCCACGCCCGATTCGCCCACGATGGCGACGAACTCGCCGGGTGCCACGCGCAGCGTGACGTCGGCGAACACCGTGGCATCGCCGTAGCGCTTGGCCAGCCCGTCGACAGCAAGTGCCGGCGTCATGGAGCCAGGCTCCGTGCCGCGCACGGGGGACGCGTGCGGCTCAAGGGGGGGCGGGCGCCGCTCACGCGATGCGCTCCAGCACCTGGGCCAGCGCGTCCGGTGCGTCGCATGGCACGACCTCGCGCGCCGGCATGGAGCGCAGCCAGGTGATCTGGCGCTTGGCGAGCTGGCGCGTGGCGGCGATGCCCTGTTCGCGCAGCGCAGCCAGCGCGGCCGGCGTCAGCGGGGCGTCGGGTGCAGGCAGGGCATCGAGCGTCTGCCAGGCCTGGCGGTAGCCCACGCAGCGCATGGACGGCAGGTCGGCATGCAGGTCGCCGCGCGCGCGCAGGGCGCGCACCTCATCGATGAAGCCGCCGGCCAGCATGGCATCGAAGCGCTGGGCGATGCGCGCATGCAGCCAGCCGCGCTCGCGGGGCTCCAGCGCGACGAGGCGGTGGCGTGCCTCGGCCTTCTCGCTGCGCCCGCTGTGCAGCGACGACAGCGGCCGGCCCGTCAGCCGCCAGACCTCCAGTGCACGCTGGATGCGCTGGGCGTCGTTTGGCGCCAGCCGTGCCGCAGTCACCGGGTCGTGCCGGGCCAGCTCGGCATGCATGGCGGGCCAGCCGCGCCCGGCGGCCTCGGCCTCCAGGGTCGCGCGCAGCGCGGCATCGGCCGGCGGCATCGCGTCCAGCCCGTCGATGAGCGCCTTGAAGTACAGCATGGTGCCGCCCACGAGCAGCGCCAGCGCGCCGCGCGCGCGGATCTCGGCCACCAGGCGCGTGGCGTCGGCCACGAAGCGTGCCGCGCTGTAGGCCTCGGTGGGGTCGAGGATGTCGATCAGGTGGTGCGGCGCGGTGGCGCGCTCGGCCGGCAGCGGCTTGGCGGTGCCGATGTCCATGCCACGGTAGACCAGGGCCGAGTCGACGCTGACGATCTCCACCGGCCGCCGCGCCGCGATGGCCAGCGCGGCTGCGGTCTTGCCGCAAGCCGTGGGGCCGGCCAGGCCGATCCAGTCAATTGCCACGGTGGCGCGCGCCTCAGCGCCGCGCACCGGCGGGCTGCCGGTGGGGCGGGGTGGCGGTCAGGAGAAGGCGGGGCAGGCGCATGGTGTCGGGGCGGAACGGCGCTCGCAGCGCGCCGGGCCCGCGATTGTGGCAAACCCGCGCTGCGTGCCGCCCATTCCCGCACGTGGCGCCGGCGGCGGCGTCAGAAGCTTTCCCAGTCGCCTTCGTCGGCCGTGGTGGCGGCCTTGGCCGTGGGCCGCGCGGGCGGCAAGGCCTTCTTCGGCGCGGCCACCGGCGGTGCGGGCCGTGCGCCGGCACGCGCAGGCGCGGCCTGCGCCGTCACGCGCGGTGCGGGCCGGGCGGCCGGGCGGGCCGGTGCGGCGGGGCGGGCCGGTGCGGCCGGCGCCAGGGCGGGGGCCGCGCGCGGCGCCACCGCGGCGCCATCGCGCAGCTGGAACACCGCCATGGCCTGCACCAGCTGCTCGGCCTGGTGGCGCAGGCTGTCGGCTGCGGCGGCGGACTGCTCGACCAGCGCGGCGTTCTTCTGCGTGGTCTGGTCCATCTCGGTGATGGCCTGGCCGACCTGTTCGACGCCCGAGCTCTGCTCGCTGCTGGCGGCGCTGATCTCGCCCACGATGTCGGTCACGCGGCGGATCGCGGCGACCACCTCGTCCATCGTGCTGCCGGCCTGGTCCACCAGCGTCGTGCCCTGCTGCACGCGCTCCACGCTGGCGCCGATCAGCGTCTTGATCTCGCGCGCAGCCTCGGCCGAGCGGCCCGCCAGGCTGCGCACCTCGGTGGCCACCACGGCGAAGCCGCGGCCCTGCTCGCCGGCGCGCGCGGCTTCCACGGCCGCGTTGAGCGCGAGGATGTTGGTCTGGAAGGCGATGGAGTCGATCACGCCGATGATGTCGGAGATGCGGTCCGAGCTTTCGTGGATGCCCTTCATGGTCGCCACCACGCGCGAGACGACCTCGCCGCCCTTGGTCGCGACGGACGAGGCGTTGGTGGCCAGCGCGTTGGCCTGGCGCGCGTTGTCGGCGTTCTGGCGCACGGTGGAGCTGAGTTCCTCCATCGAGGCGGCCGTCTCTTGCAGCGCCGACGCCTGCTGCTCGGTGCGGCTGGACAGGTCGTTGTTGCCCGCCGCGATCTCGCTGCTGGCCGTGGACACGCCCTCCGCGTTGCGCCGCACGCCCGAGACCACTGTGGCCAGTTGCTGCTGCATCTCCTTGAGCGCGGCCAGCATGGCGGTGGCTTCGTCGCGGCCATGCACCTGGATGTCTTCCGTCAAATCGCCAGCGGCCACGCGGCGTGCCGCGCTGCCGGCCTGCGCCAGCGGGCCCGTGATGCTGCGCGTGAGCAGGTAGGCGAACAGCGCCACCAGCAGCAGCGCCACGACGGCGAAACCGACCAGGATGGACTGGCCCAGCGCCGCATGGGCCGCGGTGGCGCGCAGCGCGTCGTCGTAGATGCGCTGCTGGCTTTCCTCGAAGCGCTGCAGCGCGGCGTCGTACTGGTCGGCCAGCGGGCGCAGCTGGCTGGCCAGCAGCGCCGAGACGTCCTCGCCGGCCTGGCGCCGCTTCGTCAGTTCGCCGCGCGGGCCGCGGTAGGCCTCGCGCCGGGCGTTGATCTCGGCGATCAAGGCCTTTTCTTCCGGCGTCACCGCCAGCTGGCCGATGCGTTCGCTGACTTCCGAGATGCGCTTGGAGGTGCGGTCCATCTGCGCCGTCCAGGCCGGAATGCGGCTGGCATCGGAATCCTGCAGCGCTGCCTGGGTGCGCACCCAGTTCATCTCGATGTTCTGGCGCCAGCGTTCGGCCAGCCGCAGTTTCTCGCTGTCCACGGTGCCCATGCGCTGGGCGTCGGCGGCGGTCTCCTGCAAGCGCCAGTAGCCCACGGCGGCGCTGATGGCAATGATCAGCAGCAGGATGCTGAATGCCAGTGTGAGGCGTGCGCCGATGCGCAGTTGACGCAATGCACTCATGCGGCCCTCCCGGTGGCACGGACATGCCCACTGCCGTGCGGCAGGGTGGGCGCGGTGCAGCTGTGTGTTTGTTTGTGGTGCACAACAAGCCTTCGGGTAGCCAATGGTGCGCCGATTATGGGCATGGGCGCACCCTGTGTATGTATCCGCTGGCCCCGCCGCCCAGGGCTGAGCGAAAGTACAACACTCAGGCTGGCGCTATCCGCCAGCCTGGGCCATGGTGCTGGCGGTGGGCCAGCCGAACAGCTTGCGCAGGGCCATGCGGTATTGGGCCTGGCCGCGCATGATGGTGTTGTGGTGCGTGCCGCCCTCGACCACGACGAAGGCCTTGGGCTCCTGGGCGGCCTCGTACAGGCGCCGGCCCAGGTCAGGCTTGATCAGGCTGTCGTCCGAGCCGTGCACCACCAGCAGCGGTGCGCCGATGTGCGGCACCTTGCGGATCGACTCCATGCGCTGGGTGATGAGCCAGCCGATCGGCAGCCAGCCCCACTTCATGCTGGCCGCGACCTCGGGAATGGAGGTGAAGGTGCCCTCGACCAGCACACCGCGCTCGTCGTCGACCTTGGATGCCAGGTCGATCGCGATGGCGCCGCCCAGCGAATGGCCGAAGATGTAACGCGGGCGGTCGGGGTAGCGCGCCGCCAGCCAGTCCCAGGCCGCACGGGCGTCCTCGAACGCGCGGTCTTCCGAGGGCAGTTCGGCCGTGCTCTTGCCGAAGCCGCGGTAGTCGATGGCCAGCACCGAGAAGCCCAGCTCCTGCATGGCGCGCATGCGCGGCGCCGAGCCCTGCACGTTCCAGCGCGCGCCGTGCAGGTAGAGCAGGATGGGCGCCTGCGAGGCGCCGGTGTGCAGCGCCGGTTCGCTCTCCAGCCACAGGCCGTGCAGGCGCACCGGCTCGTTGGAGACCCGCGAGTCGAACGGGATCCACACCTCCTCCATGCCCTCGGCGCTGGCGGCGCTGCCGCCCCAGGCTCGGTCACCGGGCTGGAAGATCCAGTCACGCTGGCGTTCGTCGAGAAGGCTGCAGCCCGATACCGTGGCCAGGGCCAGCACGGAGCTCAGCAGGGCGATCAGGGAAAGGCGGCGCATGGCAGGCACTGACTTCGGTGGGCGGCGTAAGTTCAATCCTACGCAGCGCAAGCACGATCAGGGCCAGAGCGCAGCGCCGTTCATCTCCCCCGCAGGAACAGCTGGTCGAGTTCCCGCACGCTGATCTGGCGCCAGGTCGGCCGGCCGTGGTTGCACTGGTCGGAGCGCTCGGTGGCCTCCATCTGGCGCAAGAGGCCGTTCATCTCCTCCAGCGTCAGCCGGCGGTTGGCGCGCACTGCGCCGTGGCAGGCCATGGTCGCCAGCAATTCGTTGCGGGCGCGCTCGACCACGCCGCTGGCGTCGTGCTGGGCCAGCTCGGCCAGCACGCTGCGGGCCAGGGCCACGGCGTCGCCCTGGGCCAGGCTGGCCGGCACGGCGCGCACGGCCAGCGTGCGGGCCGAGAACGGCGCGACGTCCAGGCCCAGCGTGGACAGTGTCTCGGCATGGGCCTCGGCGGTGGCCAGCTCGGTCGGCGTGGCGGCGAAGGTGGCGGGGATCAGCAGTGGCTGGCTCGCCATGGCGGCGTCATCCGCCTGGGCCTTGAGCCGTTCGTACACGATGCGTTCGTGCGCGGCATGCATGTCCACAACCACCAGGCCCTGCTGGTTCTCGGCCAGGATGTAGATGCCCTGCAGCTGCGCCAGTGCGCGGCCCAGCGGCCAGGCCGGCATGTCTGCCGGCGCGGGCTGCACCGCCACCGGCGCGGGCGGGGCACGGACGCCGTCGGTGGTGCGCTCGGCCAGGACGGTGGTGGCTTCGGCTTCGGCTCCGGTATCTGCAGCGAAATCGGGTGCCCAGCGCGGGGCCGGCTCGGCCACGCGGGAGGCGGGGGCCGGGCTCCAGGGCGTGAAATCGGCGGCCGGTGCGCGCTCGGCAAAGGCCATCGACGGCTGCTGCCACGGCGGCACCACCGTGGCCGGCACCGGCAGGGGCAGCTGCGGCGCGGTCTGGGCCAGCGCGGCGCGCGGCGTTGCCAGCGCCTGGTCGATGGCGCGGCGCACGGCCTGGTGCACCTCGCGGCTGTCGCGAAAGCGCACCTCGATCTTGGTCGGGTGCACGTTCACGTCCACCCGGGTGGGGTCCATGTCCACGTAGAGCGCGTAGACCGGCTGGCGCTGGCCGTGCAGCACGTCCTCGTAGGCGCTGCGCGCGCCGTGCGCGAGCACCTTGTCGCGCACGAAGCGGCCGTTGACGTAGGCGAACTGGTGGTCGCCGCGCGCGCGTGCCGCGTCCGGGATGCCGGCACGGCCACGCACGCGGATCAGCGGGCCGCCGGCTTCGGACTGCGCGCTGCTGCGGTAGTCCACCAGCACCGAGCGCTCGCAGAAGTCCTCGCCCAGCACGTCGGCCAGGCGCTGGTCCATGCCGGCGTCGTCGCTGTCGGGCGCGGCGCGCCACTGCTCGACGAGCTTGCCCTCGTGCCAGATGGCAAAGCCCACGTCGGGCCGCGCCAGCGCGTGGCGGCGCACGGCCTCGATGCAGTGGGCCAGCTCGGTCGCGTCGGTCTTGAGGAACTTGCGCCGCGCCGGCGTGCTGAAGAACAGTTCCTTGACCTCCACCGTGGTGCCGACGGCGCGCGCCACCGGCTTCATCTCGCCGGTGCGCCCGTCCAGCAGCATGGCGTGCGGCTGCTCCGCGGTGCGCGAGGCGATCGCCATGTCGGACACCGAATTGATCGCCGCCAGCGCCTCGCCGCGAAAGCCCATGGTGGCCACGCTCTCGAGTTCCTGCAGGTTGCCGATCTTGCTCGTGGCATGGCGCTTGAGTGCGAGCGGCAGGTCGGCCATGGGAATGCCGGTGCCGTCGTCCTCCACGGCGATCAGGCGCACGCCGCCGGCGAGCAGGCGCAGCACCACTTGGCGCGCGCCGGCGTCCAGCGCGTTGTCGACCAGCTCGCGCACCACCGAGGCCGGGCGCTCGACCACCTCGCCCGCGGCGATCTGGCTGATCAGCTCGTCGGGCAGTTCGCGGATCTGGCGGCGTTCGGTGCTCATTTCAGCGCCGCCCGGCCGCCCGAAGGCGCTGAAGCGCCCCCTCGGGGGGCAGCGATACACGAAGTGATGAGCGTGGGGGGCGTCATTTCAGCGGATGGCCGCAGGCGGCGCACTGGGTGTCGCTGGCACGCACGTTGGTGCCGCAGTTGGGGCATGTGGCTGGCGGGCGCGGCGGCTCGGCGGGCTGCGCGGCACTGGCGGCCGCGGCGCGGGCGCGCTCGGCCACGCGCTGGGCGCGCGCCTG
The DNA here is from genome assembly GCF_001422445.1 of Pseudorhodoferax sp. Leaf274. GTDB lineage: Bacteria > Pseudomonadota > Gammaproteobacteria > Burkholderiales > Burkholderiaceae_C > Pseudorhodoferax. The sequence continues at coordinate 321,207 of NZ_LMNA01000001.1, read as the reverse complement.
GGCCTGCTCCTGCATGCCGCGCGCCTTGTCGACGGCATAGGCCAGGTGGGCATCCACATGGGCCTGCTCGGCGGCCAGGTCCAGCCCGTCCAGCGCGCGCAGGTAGACGGCGCTCACGCCGCGCAGGTAGACCAGGCCCGGCAGCGTGAAGGCGGCGGCGAACAGCACGCCGCTGCCGAAGCCTGCCGCAGCCGCGTGCGCGCCGCCGCTGCCCATGCCGAAGCTGCCCATGTCCATGTTGCCCACGATGGGCGCCGACAGCCCGGCCGTGATGGCCACGCCGCCGAACAGGATGGTGCCGATCAGCAGCCCGATGAGGCCGGCGATGAAGGACACCACCAGCATCAGCAGCAGCACCATGCCGAGCCGGCGGCGCGCGATGGCGATCAGCTGGCTCATGCATTCCATCGCCGTCGCCCCGTTCCAGACCGACGGGGCCGACAGCGGGAACACCACCATCGGCAAGGCGAACAGCGCTACGCCGGTCAGCACCACGGCCACCGGGAAGACGAAGGCATACAGCAACGGCCCCAGCAGCGGCAGCTTGCACACGAACAGCACCACCACCAGCAGCAGCACGCCCGCCAGGTACAGGCCGGCGATCCACAGGTAGACCAGCAGCAGGCGGTGCGAATGGGTCAGCGAATGCACGACCGCGTCGACGATGGAGCGCGAGCGCTGGCCATGGGCCTCGTCCATCAGCATCACGCCGGCGGCGTTGAAGCCATAGAACAGCACGGTGTAGGCGGCCACGGCGAACAGCGCGACGAACACATAGCTGACCCCGGCCAGCAGCGTGCCCAGGCCCATGACCACGGCGCCAGCGACCAGGGTCACCAGCAGCAGCACGAGGGCGCGCCAGTTGCGCATGGCGTCGATGCTGTCGACGAGGCTGCTGCTGTCCTTGACTTGTTGGGAAAGCACGGGGTGGATTCTCCTGGTGGTTGCTGCGGCGCGGCCGGCTAGCCGCCGACCAGGCCCTGGTCTATTTCGCGCTGGCGGCGCTCGCGGGCCTCATTTTCCAGCCGCACGCAGGTCGGGTGCCGGCGGAATTCGGATTTGAAGCACTGCACGCCGATGCACAGCGAGCGGCCGAGCCCGGTGCTGTCGGCGCAGACGGTCTCCGGGCTGGGCGCGGCAGCGGCCTTGCGCGGCGGCTGTGGCGGCGGCTGCGGGCTGGCGGGCGGGGGCGCAGTGTAGACGGCGGCGGGCGCGGCCGGCGGCGTGGGGGCGGCCTGGGCGGCGCTGGCCGCCGGCAGGGCAGGCGCGGGCTGCGGCCGGGCGCGTTCGGGCGTGGGGGCGGGCGCCGGGGCCGGCCCGGAGGCCGCGGGCGTTGCCGGTGGCTCGGCCGCTGGCGCTTCGGGCTGGGCGGGCGGGATCTCGGTTGGGGTCTCGGGTGGCAGGGGGCGCGGCTCGGTCAGGAACTCTTCCACCGGCTCGGCCGCGGGCGGCGCGGCGGGCGCGGGTGCTGGCGCAGGGTCGCGCTGCCACCACAGGAACGCCGCCACGAGCACCAGCACCAGCAGCAGCCACGGGGTGACGGGGCGATGCCGCGGCGGTGCGGCCGCGGCTGGCGTGCGGTCCGGTTGTCCGTCGGGCGTCGCGTCCGGGCGCGGCGCCGGGATGTCGCGCTGCCGGTCGGCCTGGACCAGCCTGGGCGCCACGGGCGCGTGGCGGGCCACGGACTCCGTGGACACGGCAGGCACGGTGGCCGCCTGGGCTGCCGCACCGATGGCCTTGCCGCAGCTGCGGCAAAAGCGCGCGCCGGCCCGGTTGGGCTTGCCGCACGCCGCGCAGGCGGTGCGGGCGGCCGGCTGCGGGGCGAGGGGCGCAGCGCGCACGGCGGCACCGGCCGCGGGGGCGGTCGGCTCCAGCGGCGTTGCGCACTTCCTGCAGAACCTGGCGATGGGCCGGTTGCCGGTGCCGCATGCGGGGCAGGTCTTGGACAAATGGAAACAGCGGGATGGAGGGGCGCCGCGGTGCGCCGGCGGCGCTGGCCGCGGCCGGCGTGCGCCAGGGCGGGCCGATGCTAGCAAATGCGTTGCCGCGCAAATCCCCTGGCGCGGCGGCCTGTCATGTGCCGGGCCAGGGTGGGCCGCCATAATGCCGCGCCATGGAACTGGTGAGCTTTCTGATCGACTTCATCCTGCACGTGGACAGCCACCTGGAGGCCTTCGTGCGCAACTACGGCACCTGGGTCTATGCGTTGCTGTTCCTGATCGTGTTCGTCGAGACCGGCGTGGTGGTCATGCCGTTCCTGCCCGGCGATTCGCTGCTGTTCGTGGTCGGCGCGCTGTGCGGGCTGGGCCTCATGAGCCTGCCGATCGCCATGGCCGTGCTGATCGCGGCGGCCATCCTGGGCGACCAGTGCAACTACAGCATCGGCCGCTATTTCGGGCCCAAGGTGTTCCAGTGGGAGGATTCGCGCTTCTTCAACAAGAAGGCGTTCAACCAGGCCCATGCGTTCTACGAGCGCTACGGCGGCGTGACCATCATCCTGGCGCGCTTCATGCCGTTCATCCGCACCTTCGCGCCCTTCGTGGCCGGCGTGGCCGAGATGAGCCGCACCAAGTTCACGGCCTACAACGTGGCCGGCGCGCTGATCTGGGTGCTGGGCATCTGCACGGCCGGCTACTTCCTGGGCGGCCTGCCGTGGGTCAAGGCCAACCTGGACAAGATCATCTGGGCCATGATCTTCATCCCCGGCCTGATCGCGATCTATGGCGCCTGGAAGGCCAAGCGCCAGGCCGAGCGCGATGCAGCGGGCGCCGCCACGCCTTGACCGGGCCCTGACCACGCGGCGGACACGGCTCGTCACGCCCGGCGCGCCGGCGCTGCGGGATGATGCGGCTTTTGGCCCGAAGGAGCTCTGCATGTCCCGTTTCCGCATTCCCGCCATCGCTTTGGCCGTGGTGTCCGTCCTCGCACTGGGGGTCACCATGGTGCCCAGTGCCCAGTCGCAGATCCGCGCCAACCCCAGTTTCCAGCCGGTGGGCGTGTCGTCCAGTGGCAGTGGCAGCACGGCCTGGTTCCACGATCCCGCCACCGGGCGGGCGATCGCCTGCCACATGGCGGCCGGTGCCATCCAGTGCCAGTCCGCCAAGCTGCCGCAGGAAGGTTCCTGAACGACGCGGCGCAACGGCACCGTGAATGACGAAGGGCCCCGCAGGGCCCTTGTCGGTGGGGGGTCCACGGCGGAACCCGGCCCGGTGGCTCAGCGGCCCTGGTCGCGCCGCTTGCCGACTTCGTTGCCGACCAGCGCGCCGGCTGCCGCGCCGCCAACCGTGCCCAGCGTGCTGCCGAACACAGCGTTGCCGACGACGCCGCCCGCCACGGCGCCGACACCGGTGCCGACCTGGGCGCCGCTGGGGTTGGATGCGCAGCCCGTCAGGCCGATGACGGCAGCGGCCGTGGTGGCCAGGATGGTCTTGATCATGTGTACCTCGTCGTGCTGTTGTGGTGGCAGGCCCGTTGTCCGCGGGCCCGTGGCATGACTGTAGGCACGGGCCTGCGGCACACCTGTAGGCCGCGGCCGGCGTCGGGCGTAGGGCCGCTCAGACCGTGCGGTTGCGCGCCAGCGGCGGGTTCTTGGCGAAGTAAGCGCGGATGCCGCGCATGATGGCTTCGGCCAGGTCGTCCTGGTAGGCATCGCTGCGCAGGCGGGCCTCTTCCTCGGGGTTGCTGATGAAGGCCGTCTCCACCAGCACGCTGGGGATGTCGGGCGCCTTCAGCACCGCAAAGCCCGCCTGCTCCACGCGCGGCTTGTGCAGACGGGCCATGCCGCCGATCTCGCCCAGCACCGCGCTGCCCAGCTTCAGGCTGTCGTTGATCTGCGCGGTGGTGCTCATGTCCAGCAGCATGCGCTGCACGTGCTGGTCCTTGGCCTGCACGTTGACGCCGCCGATCAGGTCGGCCTGGTTCTCCTTGTCGGCCAGCCAGCGCGCGGCCGTGCTGGTGGCGCCGCGTTGGCTCAGCGCGAACACGCTGGCGCCGCGCGCGGCCGGCGTGGTGAACGCGTCGGCATGGATGCTGATGAACAGGTCGGCCTGCACGTTGCGGGCCTTCTGCACGCGCGTCTGCAGCGGCACGAAGAAATCGGCGTCGCGCGTGAGAAAGGCGCGCATCGGGTTGCCGTTGACGCTGGCCACGTTGATGCGCTCGCGCAGCTTGTGCGCCACGCGCAGCACGATGTCCTTCTCGCGCGTGCCCTTGGGGCCGATGGCGCCGGGGTCCTCGCCGCCGTGTCCCGGGTCCAGCGCCACGATGATGAGGCGGTCGGTGCGGCTGGGCGGTGGCGCGGGCGCCTTGGCCGGGCGCGGCGGGGCCTTGTCGGGCGCGGCGGCCAGCGTGCCGTGCGGCAGTTCGGGCGATGCCGGGCGCGCCGTGCTGTCCGGGCCGGGCAGGGGCAACACCCGCCCGGGCGGCGGCGATTCGCGCAGCTCCGGGCCGCTGGTGCTGCCGGGGCCGGTGTGGCGTGCGATCAGGTCGTCCAGCGGGTCGGCGGCGGGTGCCTTGCCGGCGTCCACATCGCGCAGCCGCTCGGTGATGAGGGCCTGCAGCGGGTCTTCCGCCTCGGCCGGGTACAGGTCGAGCACCAGGCGGTTCTGGTAGGCCGCGACCGGCTTGAGCGTGAACACCTGGGGCACGGCCCGGCGCTTGAGGTCGATCACGAGCCGCACCACGCCGGGCTGGTTCTGGCCGACGCGGATGCGCTCGATGTTGGGGTCGTCCGGGCGCACCCGGCCCACCAGTTCGCGCAGCGCTGCATCCAGGTCGATGCCCTCGATGTCGACGGCCAGCCGCGGCGGATCGGACACGAAGATCTGCTTGGTGGTCAGCGGCACATCGGATTCGATGGTCACGCGCGAATAGTCCGGCGCGGGCCAGACGCGCACGGCCACGATGCCGGCGCCGCGCGCCGCATGGGTCACGCCCAGCAGCAGCACCAGCGCGCCATGGCCGAGCAGGCGGCGGCGTTTCATGTCGGCAGCGCCCGGCTGCCCGAAGGCGCCGATGCGCCCTGCAACGGGGCGGCGATGGGCGTGGGGGTGTTCATCTCAGGTTCTCCAGTAGCGCACGCCCGCGTGGCGTGTGGGCCGCGATCCGCACCGCGCGGCCTTCATCGGCCTGCGCCGTGATCGTGACCGCCAGGTCCGCCGGCGGCAGCAGCGCGCCGGCCTTCTCGGGCCATTCGGCCAGCTTCAGTCCGCCGCTGGCGAAGATGTCGCGAAAGCCCGCGTCCTCCCACTCGCGCGGATCGTCGAAGCGGTAGAAGTCGAAGTGCCAGATCGACAGTGGCGGCACGCAGCCGTCGACCGCGTGCGGCTCCACCACGGCATAGGTCGGGCTCTTGATGCGGCCCTGCACGCCCAGCGCGCGCAGCAGGTGGCGCACCAGCGTGGTCTTGCCCGCTCCCAGGTCGCCGTGCAGCGTGATGAAGGCGTCCACCACCGTCGGCTGCGCGGCCAGGCGCGCGGCAAAGGCGGCCGTGGCGGCCTCGTCGGGCCAGTGCAGCACCAGGGCAGCGGGGAGGGGCGCCTCTTGCGCGCCATCCGCAGCGGATGGTGCGGTTTCTACAATCGGCGGGTGACGGCTGCTGTGGTTCAGATCGATGCTCTCCGGCTGGTGTCCCACATCAGGGACTGGGCCAGCGCGCTCGGATTCTCCCAAATCGGCATCGCCCCTGTGGATTTGTCGTCGGCCGAACCGGGTTTTGCTGCCTGGCTCGCGGCCGGCTTCCACGGCGAGATGGCCTACATGGCCGCGCACGGCATGAAGCGCGCGCGTCCGGCCGAACTGGTGCAGGGCACGCTGAGCGTGCTGACCGCGCGCATGGACTACCTGCCGCAGGACACGCCGGCCGACTGGCAGGCCCGCGAGTTCGCGCGGCTGGAGCGGCCCACGGAAGCCATCGTCTCGGTCTATGCCCGGGGCCGCGATTACCACAAGGTGCTGCGCGCGCGGCTGCAGAAGCTGGCCGAGCGCATCGCCCAGGAGGTCGGGCCGCTGGGCTTTCGCGTGTTCACCGATTCGGCGCCCGTGCTGGAGGCGGAACTGGCCGCGCGCAGCGGCCAGGGCTGGCGCGGCAAGCACACGCTGGTGCTGAACCGCGAAGGCGGCTCCATGTTCTTCCTGGGCGAGATCTATCTGGACATCGCGCTGCCGGCCAGCGATGCCGTGACGGCCCATTGCGGCCAGTGCCAGGCCTGCATCGACATCTGCCCCACGGGTGCCATCGTCGGGCCGCAGCGGCTCGATGCGCGGCGTTGCATCTCTTACCTGACCATCGAGCACGCGGGCCCGATTCCGTTGCCGCTGCGCCACTTGCTGGCCAACCGCATCTACGGCTGCGACGACTGCCAGCTGGCCTGCCCCTGGAACAAGTTCGCGGGACGTTCCGCGTTGCCCGACTTCGATGCGCGCGAGGGCCTGGCCGGCAGCGCGCTCGCCACGCTTTTCGGCTGGAGCGAGGACGAGTTCCTGCGCCGCACCGAAGGCAGCCCGATCCGCCGCATCGGCCACGAGCGCTGGCTGCGCAACATCGCGGTGGCGCTGGGCAACGCGCTGCGGCAGTTGCCTGCTGGCGAGCAGGCGCCATTGCGCGCCGCATTGCAGGCGCGCGCCGGACACGCCAGCGCGCTCGTGCGCGAGCACGTGGACTGGGCCCTGGCTCAACAGGGTTGAGCGGGCGCCTGCGCCTGGCGGAACGCGCCCGGCGCCATGCCGGTCCATTGCCGGAACGCGCGCGCAAAACTCTTCTCGTTGCGGAACCCCACGCTGAGCGCGATCTGCTTGACCGAGCGCGTGGTGCGGCGCAACAGCTCCACGGCCTGCTCGTGGCGCACCTGGTCCTTCAGGCCCTGCAGCGACAGGCCCTCGGCCTGCAGCTGGCGGTGCAGCGTGCGCGTGGACACGTTCAGCAGGCCGGCCAACGCATCCGCCGTGCCCGCCTCGCTGCGCGTGCGCAGCAGCTCGCGCACGCGCTGGCCCAGCAGCCGGTCGCGCCGGTACTGCAGCACCGTGAGCGGCAGCGCGCGGCGCAGCATGGTGCGCAGCGCGCGCTCGTCGCGCACCAGCGGCAGCGCGAGGTAGGCGGCGTCGAAGCTGTAGCCGGCCTCGCGCGCGCCGAAGCGGATGGTGCCGCCGAACATCAACGGGTAGGCGTCGGCGTGCGCGGGCGCCGGATACGGGAAGCCGGCCTCCTGCAGCGACACGCGCGAATCGATGGCCCAGCTCGCATAGCCGTGCACGAAGCGCAGGCACGAGACCAGGCAGAACTCGCGCAGCGCGCCCAGGTCGCGCCGCTCCTCGATCCACAGCCGCGCCACGCCGCCTTCCACGTGCAGGTGCAGCAGCACGTCGTCCACCAGCAACCGGTGGTGCCGGCACCAGCGCGCCAGCGCCACGCCCAGGTCGGGCGAGGTCAGGGAGGCGCGGCACAGCATGCCGTAGCTGCCCCAGGGCAGGCGCCGGCCGAACCAGCCCAGGGCCTCGTCGTCGAGTTCCTGCATGGCGTGCGCATTGAGCGCCTCGAACTGCGCGGCCGTCACGCGGGCGCCGGGCCGGTCCAGCTCGTGCGGCGCGATCTGTGCCGCACGCAGGGCCGCGGCCGGGTCCATTCCATGGCGCGCATAGGCCTGCACGATGGCTTGGACGAAGGCCATCGGCGTGGCGGCGCGCGTGGGTGGCGGGGCGAGCGGGGATGGCATGGCGAAGGAACGAAGAGCGTGGCGCGATCTGCAACCATTGTGGCGTCAAATGGCCGGCCGGCCGGCGTAAGCTGTCGCGCTGCGACCCAACCCCCTCCAGGAGACTTGCCCCATGCCCGCCACACCCCTGCCCGGCCTCGATTTCGACCTGGGCGAGACCATCGATGCGCTGCGCGATGCCATCGCCGACTTCTGCGCCGCCGAGATCGCGCCGCGCGCAGCCGCCATCGACAGCGAGAACCAGTTTCCCAAGGACCTGTGGGCCAAGCTGGGCAGCCTGGGCCTGCACGGCATGACGGTGAAGGAGGAGTACGGCGGCACCGAGCTGGGCTACCTGGCCCACATCGTGGCGATGGAGGAGGTCTCGCGCGCGTCCGCATCCGTGGGCCTGTCCTACGGCGCGCACTCCAACCTGTGCGTGAACCAGATCCACCGCAACGGCAGCGCTGCGCAGAAGGCCAGGTACCTGCCCAAGCTCGTCAGCGGCGAGCACGTGGGTGCGCTGGCCATGAGCGAGCCGAACGCCGGCTCCGACGTGGTCAGCATGAAGCTCAAGGCCGACAGGAAGGACGGCTACTACGTGCTCAACGGCGGCAAGATGTGGATCACCAACGGCGGCGATGCCGACACGCTGGTCATCTACGCCAAGACCGAGCCCGAGATGGGCGCGCGCGGCATGACGGCCTTCATCGTCGAGAAGGGCTTCAAGGGCTTCTCGGCCGGCACCAAGCTCGACAAGCTGGGCATGCGCGGCTCCAACACCTTCCCGCTGTTCTTCGACAACTGCGAGGTGCCCGAGGCCAACGTGCTGGGCGGCGAGGGCATGGGCGCCAAGGTGCTCATGAGCGGGCTGGACTACGAGCGCGCCGTGCTGTCGGGCGGCCCGCTGGGCATCATGGCCGCCTGCATGGACGCCGTGATCCCCTACGTGCACGAGCGCAAGCAGTTCGGTCAGAGCATCGGCGAGTTCCAGCTCATGCAGGGCAAGATCGCCGACATGTACAGCACCTGGCAGGCCACGCGCGCCTATGTCTATGCCGTTGGCAAGGCCTGCGACCGCAACGACCACGCGCGCAGCTTCCGCAAGGACGCCGCCGGCGCCATCCTGTACTCGGCCGAGAAGGCCACCTGGATGGCCGGCGAGGCGATCCAGGCGCTGGGCGGCGTGGGCTACACCAAGGACTTTCCGGTCGAGCGGCTGTGGCGCGATGCCAAGCTCTACGAGATCGGCGCGGGCACCAGCGAGATCCGCCGCATGCTGATCGGCCGCGAGCTGTTCGCCGAGACGGCGTGATGCGCTGTCAGGGCGCCATCGGCCGCAGGATGCCCAGCGCATACGGCAGGCTCATCATGCCAGCCAGCGTGGACAGCGTGACCAGCCCGGCCACGTAGGGTCCGTTGTAGCCCATGCGCGCGGCCAGCACATAGCAACTCGATGCCGTGGGCAGCGCCGAGAAGATCAGCAGCACCGTGGCCTGCACCGTCGGCAGCTTCAGCAGCAGCACCAGGCCCAGCGCGGCCAGCGGTAGCAGCAGGTGGCGGATGGCCAGCAGGCCCAGGCCCAGCGCCTTGGCGCGCGCAAGCGGGCCGAACTGCATGCCCGCACCGGCCGCCATCAGCCCCATGGCCACCGAGGACGAACCGATGCGCGTGGCGGTTGGCTCGATCCATTCGGGAATGCGCAGGCCGGCCAGGTTGGCGGCCAGGCCGGTGGCCGTGGCCACGATCAGCGGGTTGCGCAGCAGTTCGCGCCCGAAGTTCGCGCTGGCGCCGCGCGCCATGGGCCACACCGCCGCGATGTTGAACAGCGGCACGCAGACGGCGATCAGCACGGCCATGGCCAGCGCGCCCGGTGCGCCGGCCAGCCGTTCGGCCAGCGGCAGCGCGATGAAGGAGTTGAAGCGGAACGCGACCTGCGCGGCGCCCGCATGCTCGCGCCGCTCCACATGCCGGCCCAGGCCCGGCCAGTACGGCAGACTGTAGGAAAGTGCAATGCCGCAGGCCGCCAGCGCCAGGCCGGCCAGGATCAGGTCGGAGGTGGCCGCCAGGTCGATGCGCGAGCGCAGCACCGACTGGAACAGCAGCACCGGGAACAGCACGTAGTAGACGAGCTTCTCGACCTGTCCCCAGACCTCGCGGTTCATGGGTGTGTAGCGGCACAGCAGGAAGCCGATCAGGATCAGCGAGAAGTCGGGCAGCAGCAGTTGCGCGTAGTTCACGGGGCGAAAAGGCGCGGTGCGCGCAGGGCGGCGCCCGAGAATACCAGCGGCAGACAAGGGCATGCCCGAGGGCGAGGCCGGCGGGGCGACTCCTATAATTTTTTCGCCAGGAGTGGCCACGAGCCTGCTGCCTGGCACCGATCCACCCTCAGACCGATCCACCCTCAGCGGAGAACTCCCCCGATGCAACGCCGTTCCGTCTTCACCCTGGCCCTGCTGGCCGCTGCCGGCTCTGCCTTCGCGCAGTCCTATCCGAACAAGCCGGTCAAGCTGGTCGTGCCATTCGCGCCGGGCGGCACCACGGACATCATCGCGCGCGTCATCGCCGAGCCGCTGGGCCGGGCCCTGGGCCAGCCCGTGGTGGTGGACAACAAGAGCGGCGGCGGCGGCATCATCGGCGCGTCCGAGACGGCGCGCTCGGCGCCCGACGGCTACTCGCTCGGCGTGGCCACGGTGTCGACCACGGCGGCCAACCCCGCCATTAACCCCAAGACGCCCTACAACCCGCTGACCGACTTCACGCCCATCGTCAACATCGCGGCGACGCCCAACATCATCGCGGTGAACCCGGGGTTCGGCGCCAAGGATTACAAGAGCTTCGTCGCCGAACTCAAGAAGTCGCCGGGCAAGTACTCGTATTCGTCCTCCGGCACGGGCGGCATCGGCCACCTGCAGATGGAGCTGTACAAGAACATGGCGGGCGTGTTCGTCACCCACATCCCCTACCGCGGCGCGGGCCCGGCGCTCAACGACACGGTCGCCGGGCAGGTGCCCATGATCTTCGACAACCTGCCGTCCACGCTGCCTTTCGTACAGAGCAACCGTCTGGTGCCCATCGTCGTGGCGGCGCCGCAGCGCGTGGCCTCGCTGCCGAACGTGCCGACCTTCAAGGAAGTCGGCCTGGAGCCCGTGAACCGCATGGCCTACTACGGCATCGTCGGTCCCAAGGGCCTGCCCAAGGACATCGTCGACAAGATCAACGCCGGCGTGCGCAAGGCGCTCGAAGACCCGGCCGTGCGCAAGCGCATCGAAGACACGGGCTCGCTCATCATCGGCAACTCGCCCGAGGAATTCGCGGCGCAGATCAAGGCCGAGTTCGACGTCTACAAGAAGGTCGTGGAAACCTCCAAGCTGACGCTGGAGTGAGTGCGCCGCCACCGGCGGTGCTGACCGAAAGCCAGGGCCGTATCGACGCCTTCGTCGATGCGCTCTGGCTGGAGCAGGGCCTGGCGCGCAACACGCTGGCCGCCTACCGGCAGGATCTGGCCCTGTACGCGCACTGGCTGGCCGAACGCGGCAGCGCGCTCGACGCCACGCGCGAGGCCGACCTGCAGGCCTACTTCGCGGCCCGCCATGCCGGCACCAAGGCCACCACGGCCAACCGCCGGCTCACGGTGTTCAAGCGCTACTTCCGCTGGGCGCTGCGCGAGCGGGCCATCGCGGCGGACCCCACGCTCAAGCTGCAGTCGGCGCGCCAGCCGCTGCGCGTGCCCAAGACCATGACCGAGGCCCAGGTCGAGGCCCTGCTGGCTGCGCCCGACGTGCAGACGCCGCTGGGCGTGCGCGACCGCGCCATGCTGGAGCTGCTCTACGCCAGCGGGCTGCGCGTGAGCGAGCTCGTCGGCCTGCGCACCTTCCAGATCGCCCTGAACGACGGCGTGCTGCGCGTGACCGGCAAGGGCAACAAGGAGCGGCTGGTGCCGTTCGGCGAGCTGGCGCAGGAGTGGCTGGAGCAGTATTTGCAGGAGGCCCGGCCCGAACTGCTGGACGGGCGCCAGAGCGAAGACCTGTTCGTGACCACGCGTGGCGCCCAGGCGGGCAGCGCCATGTCGCGCATGATGTTCTGGGGCCTGGTCAGGCGCTATGCGCTGGCCGCGGGCATCGCCGTGGCGCCATCGCCGCACACGCTGCGCCACGCCTTCGCCACGCATCTGCTGAACCACGGCGCCGACCTGCGCGCGGTGCAGATGCTGCTGGGCCACGCCGACATCTCCACCACCACGATCTACACCCACGTGGCGCGCGAGCGGCTGCACGCGCTGCACGCGCGGCACCACCCGCGCGGCTGAGCCGCTTCAGGCGGCGAGTGCGCGCTGCGGGCTCGGCAGCGCCGGCCCGGGCACGGCGGCGCCGGCCTCCTGCGGCAGCCGGAACACACCCACGGCGTCCACCATGCGCCCGACCTGGGCATTGAGGCTGTCGGCGGCGGCGGCGGACTGCTCCACCAGCGCGGCGTTCTGCTGCGTCACCTGGTCGAGCTGGTTGACAGCGCCGCTGACCTGGCCGATGCCGGTGGTCTGCTCGCCGCTGGCCGCGCTGATCTCGGCGATCAGGTCGGCCACGCGCTTGACCTGCTTGACGATGTCGCCCATGGCCACGCCGGCCGCATCGGCCTGCGTGGTGCCGACCTCGGCCATCTTCACGCTCTCGCCGATCAGCGTCTTGATCTCCTTGGCGGCCTGGGCCGATCGGCCCGCCAGGCTGCGCACCTCGGTGGCCACGACGGCGAAGCCGCGGCCCTGGTCGCCCGCGCGCGCCGCTTCCACGGCCGCGTTCAGCGCCAGGATGTTGGTCTGGAAGGCGATGCCGTCGATCAGGCCGATGATCTCGCTGACCTTGCGCGAGCCGCCCGAGATGGCGTCCATCGTGCCGACCACCTGGCCGACGACGGCGCCGCCTTGCTCCGCGGCCAGCGCGGCCGCGGTGGCCAGCTGCGCGGCCTGGCGCGCGGTCTCGGCGTTGGACTGCACGGTGGAGCCGATCTGCTCCATCGAGGCGGCCGTCTGCTGCAGGTTGCTGGCCTGCTCTTCGGTGCGCTGGCTCAGGTCCTGGTTGCCGGCCGCGATCTCGCCGGCGCCCGTGGCGATGGAGTCGCTGCTGTGGCGTACGGTGGAGACGACGCGGATCAGGTTCGCGTTCATGTCGCGCAATGCGGCCAGCAACTGGCCGGCCTCGTCCCGGCTGCGCACCTCGATGCGCGAGGTGAGATCGCCAGCGGAAACCGTGCGTGCGATGCGCACGGCCTCGCCGATGGGCACGGTGATGCTGCGTGTGATCGACCAGGCGGCCAGCAGGCCGAGCGCCACACCGGTGGCGCACATGGCCAGCATCAGCAGGCGCGCGCGTTCGTAGGCCGTCTGCGCGTCCTGCGCGGCTTCGTCGTTGGCCTTTTCCTCGGCGTCCGACAACTCGCCCAGCGCGTCGTACCAGGCCTGCATCGGCCCGTCCACCTGGGTGCCGAGGAAGCGGGAAGCCTCGTCGGCCATGTCGCTGCGGCCCAGCTCGACCACCTTGCTGACCAGCGGGATGGCCGCGGTCTTGAGCTTGGCGATCTTGGCGAAGAGCTCCTTCTCGTTGGCGGTCGTGTCCGGCAGCTCGAACATCGTCGCGAGCTCCTTCTCGGCCGCCTCGTACTTCTGGCGGGCCTGCGTGATGCCGTCGATGGCGACACGCTTGCGCACGCCGTCGTACAGCACGATGTCGCGGCTGCGCTGCGCCACCTGGCTCACGGCGCTGCGCATGGCACCGGCCAGGTTGGCTTCCTTGTTGTTCACCGACACGATGTCGTCCAGGCGGTTCTGGATCTGGGCCATGGAGACCAGGCCAAGGATGGAAACGCCCACCAGCAGCACCACCACCAGGCCGAAGCCCAGTGTCAGTCGCGTGCCCAGTCTGAGGTTCTTCAGGGCGTTCATGCAGTCTCCGTCATGGTTCGGTCCACTTTCGTTCGTCGTTGGAGGATGGGCACGCGCGTGAGCGCGTGGCAGTGCGCGGCCGAATGTAGAGGCTGGCCGATGGACGGCCGGGCGCGCACGGCGCCATTCGGCGGGCGACCGTGCCCGGCCGTCGCGAAATGTCCTACGGGTGGGGCGATTGCACGGCGCGCGGCAGCGTCACGCTGGCGCGCAGGCCGCGGCCATCCTCGCCGGTGTCCAGCCGCAGCTCGGAGCCCAGCAGTTGCGCGTAGCGCGCCACGATGGACAGGCCCAGGCCCGCGCCCTGGCCCAGCTTCTCGCCGTCGCGGCCCTGGGCCCAACGCTGCATGAGGTCCTGGCGGGCCGAGGCGGGGATGCCCGGGCCGTCGTCCACCACGGCCAGCACGCAGGCGTCGCGCGCGGGGGTGTCCTGCAAGGCGATGGTCAGCGTGCGGCCGCCATAGCGCAACGCGTTGTCGACCAGGTTGTCCAGGATGCCTTCGACGAGCGCGGCATCGGCCCAGACCGTGAAGTCGTCGTCGCCGGCCTCGTCCAGGCCGCGCGCGCCCAGGTCCACGCCGCGCGCATCGGCCTTGTCCAGGTGGCGCACGATGGTCTGGCCGACCAACGGGCCCAGCGGCAGGCGTTCGCGCTTGAGCACGAGTTCGCCCTCGTCGGCCAGGGCCAGGTCCAGCAGCTGGTTCACGAGCCGGCCCGCGCGCTCGGCGCTGGTGGCGATCTGCTGCAGCTGCTGGCGCGAGACCGCCGTGCCCGGATGCGCCAGGCCGTAGTCGGCCAGCGCGCGGATGCCAGCCAGCGGCGTGCGCAGCTCGTGCGCCACGTTGCCGGCGAACTCGCGCTGGGCACGCACGTTGCGGCCCAGGCGCTCGAACAAGGCGTTGACGGCGTGGCCGACCTCGTCGATCTCCTGCGTGGAGGGGGCCAGCGGCACCGGCGAGAGGTCGTTGGCGTCGCGGTGCGCGAGCGCGGCCTGCAGCTGGCTCAGCGGGGCCAGATCGCGCTGGATGCCGCGCCACAGCCAGATGGCCAGCAGGCCCAGCAAGAGCAGCAGCGGCAACGCGCCGAACACCAGCAGGCGCTGCACGAGCGCGCCGCGGATGCGCGTGGTGTGGGCCATCACGACGTGGTAGTCGGCGCCGTCCACGCTGTGGCGCAGCACCACGGCGCGCACGGGATGGCCCTGGTAGAAGGTGTTGCCGTAGAGGTGGCCCTCGGGTTGGGAGGGCAGCGGCATCTCCGGCAGCGGCTCGCCGGCCAGGCGCGAGCCGTCGGGCCGCAGCACGCTGAAGTAGACGGCCTCGGCCTGGTCGAACAGCGCCGCCGTGAGCTCGCTGGTCGTCAGGCGCAGCACCACCTGGCCGTCGGGCAGCGGGCCGACCTGCGAGGCGATGGAGTAGGCGTCGTCGAGCAGCGCGCGGTCGAACGCCTGCTCGGTGAAGTAGCTGGCCACGCCCAGCGTGGCGATGGTGCCGATCAGCCAGGTCAGCACCAGCGGCAGCATCACGTGCTGCAGCATGCGGATGCGCAGCGAAGGCGCAGCCACACCCGCAGCCGGCATGCTCAAGCCTCGGGCTCCAGCAGGTAGCCGATGCCGCGCAGCGTGCGGATGGCCGCGCCGCTGCCCGCGAGCTTCTTGCGCAGGCGCGAGATGAAGGCTTCCAGCGCGTTGTCGCCCAACGCGTCGTCGAAGCCCGAGAGCTTGTCCGACAGCGTGCGCTTGTTCACCGCGTGGCCGGGCGGGCTCATGAGCTCCCACAGCACCTCGAACTCGCGCGCGGGCAGGTCCAGCGGCTCGCCGGCCACGCTGAAGCGGCGCGCGCGCCGGTCCAGCTGCAGCTGCCCGAGCGTGGCCACGTCGTCGGTGCCGATGGCGCGGCGCACCAGCGCGCGCAGCCGGGCCTCGACCTCGGCCAGGTCGAAGGGCTTGCCGAGGTAGTCGTCGGCGCCGGCGTCCAGGCCGGCGATGCGCTCTTCGGTGCGGTTGCGTGCCGTGAGCACCAGCACCGGCGTGCGGTCGCCGCGCGCACGCGCCTCGCGCAGCACCGCCAGGCCCGAGCCCATGGTGCTGCCGGGGCGTGCGTGCTGCGGCAGGTTCAGGTCGAGCAGCACCGCGTCGAAGGGCTGCACGCGCCACAGGTGGGCGGCGTCCTCGACGCTCTCGGCCGGGTCGACGCGGTGGCCCGCGTGCTCCAGGCTGCGCGTCATGACCTCGCGCAGCACGGTATCGTCTTCAACCAGCAGGATTCGCATGGGGTGCGAGGCTAGCAGAAGGGGTTCACCCCGGCACCTGCTGCGCCATTTCCAGCTGGCGCTTGGAGCGCAGCGTGGCGCGCACGGTGGACCAGATCGCCCACAGCAGCAGCAGCAGCGTGACGGCCAGCAGGCCTGCGCTGATGGGCCGCTCGATGAAGACCATCGCGTCGCCGCGCGAGAGCAGCAGCGCGCGGCGCAGGTTCTCTTCCAGCATCGGCCCCAGGATGTAGCCCAGCAGCAGCGGCGCCGGCTCGAAGCGCAGCACCATCAGCGCATAGCCCATGATGCCCAGCGCCGCGACCGAGAAGATGTCGAAGGTGTTGTTGTTCACGCTGTACACGCCCAGCGCCACGAACACCAGGATGGCCGGGTACATCCACGCGAACGGGATGCGCAGCAGCGCGACCCACAGGCCGATGGTCGGCAGGTTCAGCACCACCAGCATGATGTTGCCGATGGCGAAGCTGACCACCAGACCCCAGAACAGCTGCGGCTGCTCGGTGATGAGCATGGGGCCGGGCTGGATGCCGTGGATGATCAGCGCACCCAGCATCACGGCCATCACCGCGTCGCCCGGGATGCCGAGCGACAGCGAGGGCACGAAGGCGGTCTGCGCGGCGGCGTTGTTGGCCGACTCGGGCGCCGTGATGCCCTCGATGGCGCCGTGGCCGAAGCGGCTCGGGTCCTTGGCCACTTTCTTCTCGATGGCGTAGGACATGAAGGCCGCGATGGACGGGCCCACGCCCGGCAGCGCGCCGAGCGCCGAGCCCAGCGCCGAGCCGCGCGCCATCGGCTTGAGCGTGGCCTTGAAGTCTTCCCGGCTCGGCACCATGGAGCGCAGCGTGACCTTGTCGGGCCGGCGGCTGGTGTCGGCCGAGTTGATGCAGCGCACCACCTCTGCCACGCCGAACAGGCCCATGGCCAGCGCGATCAGGTTGATGCCGTCCATGAGTTCGGGCACATCGAACGAGAAGCGCGCCACGCCCGAGTTCACGTCGGTGCCGACCATGCCCAGCAGCAGGCCGAACACCACCATGGCCAGGCCCTTGGCGGCCGAGCCCGTGCTCATCGACGAGGCTGCCACCAGGCCCAGCACCATCATCGAGAAGAACTCGGCCGGGCCGAACTTCAGGCCGATCTCCGAGATCGCGGGCGAGAACAGCACCAGCAGCACGAGCCCCGACATCGCGCCCGCGAGCGAGGCGATGGTGGTCACGAACAGCGCCACGCCGGCCTTGCCGTTCTTGGCCATGGGGTAGCCGTCCAGGCAGGTCACGGCCGACGATGGCGTGCCCGGCAGGTTCAGCAGGATGGAGGCGGTGGAGCCGCCGTACTGCGCGCCGTAGTACACGCCGGCCAGCATGATGATGGCCGCCGTGGGCGGCATGTGGTAGGTCAGCGGCAGCAGCAGCGAGATGGCGGCCAGCGCGCCGATGCCGGGCAGCACGCCGACCACGGTGCCCAGCAGCACGCCGCCGAAGCAGTAGAGCAAGGTGATGGGCTCGGAGGCGACTTGCAGGCCGAGCCAGAGGTTGGAGAGAAGGTCCATGGCGTCAGCTGCTCCAGGGCCACAGCGGCAGGATCATCTGCAGGCCGATCGGGAAGATCAGCGTGGTCAGCACCGCGACCACGGCGCAGACCGTGAGCCGCGTGCGCAGTGCCATGGCCGAGGGCACGAGCGAGAGCAGCGCGGCGAAGAACGAGGCCAGCACCACGCCCAGCGGGTGCAGCGTGAAGGCGAAGGCCAGCAGCGCGGCGATGCACCACAGCAGGTTGTTCCACTGCACGGTGATGCCGGTGCCGCGCCGCCACCAGGCGGGCAGGGCCACCAGCACGCCGAGCACGGCCAGGGCCCAGCCCAGCACGACGGGAAAGTAGCCCGGGCCCATGCGGGCGGCTTCGCCAAAGGTGTAGCGCTGGCCGTACAGCGCAAAGAAGATGCCGGCGGCGGTCATCAGCAGTCCGCCGACGAGGTCGTGGATGTCTCGGGTGGTTTTCATGGAGGCAGGGGGGCACGCGGCCCCGAAGTGGAACGGGCCGGCACGCGGACGCGCACCGACGCAGCCACGCGGAGGGCGCGGCTGTGCAGCGAGCGTAAAAAGCGTTAACTGACCGCTGGCTGATCCGCCTCGCCCGTCCGGGTATTCCAGCCGGTCAGGTGGCGTTCGGCCAGGTCGGCCAGGGCCGCGGCCCAGGCCGGGCTGTCGTTCAGGCAGGGGATGTAGCTGAAGGCCTCGCCGCCCGATTCGAGGAAGGCCTCGCGCGCTTCCATGTTGATTTCCTCCAGCGTCTCCAGGCAGTCGCTCGGAAAGCCGGGGCACATCACGTCGATGCGCCTGGTGCCTTGTTGCGCGAGGGCGCGCAGCGTGGGTTCGGTGTAGGGCTCCAGCCACTTGGCGCGGCCGAAGCGCGACTGGAAGGTCACGCGGTATTGCGCGCTGCCCAGGCCCAGCCGCTGCGCCAGCAGGCGCGCCGTGGCCTGGCACTGCGCGTGGTAGGGGTCGCCCAGCGCGATGTTGCGCGCGGGAATGCCGTGGAAGCTCATGAGCAGCAGTTCGCCGCGGCCGTGTTGGGCCCAGTGGCGTTCGACGCTGTCGGCCAGTGCGGCGATGTAGCCCGCGTCGCCGTGGTAGTCGCCCACGAACCGGAAGTCGGGCACGCGGCGCTGGCGCCGGCTCCAGTCGCCCACCGCGTCCAGCACGCTGGCCGTGGTGGTGCCCGAGTACTGCGGGTAGGCCTGCAGCACGAGGATGCGCGTGACCCCTTGGGCGGCCAGGGCGTCCAGCTGCGCCGCGATGGCGGGCTGGCCGTAACGCATGGCGTAGTGCACGCCAACGCGGTGGCCGCGCCCGGCCAGCGCGCCGCGCAGGCCCAGGGTCTGCGCCGCGGTCCAGACCTTCAGGGCCGAGCCCTGGTCCGTCCAGATGCTGGCGTACTTGGCAGCCGACTTGGCCGGCCGCACGCGCAGGATGATGCCGTGCAGGATGGGCCACCAGGCCAGCCTGGGAATCTCCACCACGCGCGGGTCGGACAGGAACTCGGCCAGGTAGCGCCGCACGGCGGGGGCGGTCGGGGCGTCGGGCGTGCCGAGGTTGCAGTACAGGACGGCAGTGCTGCCGGGGATGTCGGTGGCAGCGGGCGCGGGGGGAAGGGGCATTGCGCTATTCTCGGCGACCCATGCTGCAGACCACCAAAGTCCGGGCCATCACGCTCGACCTGGACGACACCCTCTGGCCGATCTGGCCCACCATCGCCAAGGCCGAGAAGGCGCTGGGCGCCTGGTTTTCCGACCACGCGCCGGCGACAGGCCGCTTCTGGGGCGATGCCGAGCAGCGCCGCCTGCTGCGCGAGCAGGTCGTGCAGGAGCATGCGCACCTGGCGCACGACATGGGCTTTCTGCGGCGCGAGTCGATCCGGCGCGCGCTGGTGCAGGCCGGCGACGACGAGGCGCTGGCCGCTGCCGCGTTCGACGTCTTCATCGCCGTGCGCCACGAGGTCGAGCTCTACGAGGATGCGCTGGAGGCGCTGGAATTCCTGGCCGCGCGCTTCCCGCTGGTGGCCGTGTCCAACGGCAACGCCGACCTCGCGCGCGTGGGGCTACAGCAGCATTTCCGCGCGGCGTTCAGCGCCACGGGCTTCGGCGTGGGCAAGCCCGATGCGCGCATCTTCCTGGCCGCGGCCGAGGCCGCCGGCGTGCCGGCCGAGGCCGTGCTGCACGTGGGCGACGACGCGCTGCTCGACGTGCTGGGTGCGCATGCGGTGGGCATGCAGACGGCCTGGATCAACCGCGGCGAGCACCCGTGGACGCAGTCGGTGCAGCCGCATGCGAGCCTGGCGGACCTGCGCGAGCTCTGCGCGCTGTTCCGCTGATTCAGGCCAGCGCCTGTAGCGCGCTGCGCACCGCGCCCTCGATGGTGCCGGGGTAGGGGCCGGCCACGTACTCGCCGCAGGCCGACAGGCCTGGCGCGACCTGCAGGCCGGGCCGCTGCAGGCCGGGCGTGCAGGCAAAGGTGGCGCGCTTTTCCACGATGGTGACGACGGGCTGCAGGTCGCCCAGGCCGAACCGGGCCAACTGCGCGCGGCCCTGGGCGATCACCTGCTGCTGCAGTTCCTCGCGTGTGCCGCGGCTCACGCTCACGACGAAGGCCAGCAGGCCGTCTTCGCCCAGGTGGCGGCGGTCGAACACGAACTGGGCCGGGCCGCCCGCCAGCGCCGTCATGGGCCGCGGCAGGCGCGTGGCGCTGGTGGCGTAGACCGTGGTGATGGGCTCGAACCGCAGCGCATCGGCACAGGCCAGCCAGGACCGGGCCGCGGAAGTGGTGGCCCTGTCGGCCGTACGGACCAGGCGCGCGGCCTCCCATGACGGGCAAGCCAGCAGCACACGGTCGAAGGCCTGGCCGTCGACGCGCCAGGCGCGGCCGTCCTGCTGCAGCGCGGCCACGCGCGTGCCCAGCTGCACGGGCTGGCCACGCGCCTGGAGCCAGGCCATGGCCGGCGCGGGGAACAGGGCGCCCAGCGGCCGGCGCGGGACGAGCAGGTTGGACCCGCCGCGCCCGCCCAGCAGGGAATCGCGCAGCACGCGCAGGAACACGCTGGCGCTGGCCTCGTCGGCGCACGTGTTGAGGGCGGACAGGCACAGCGGCTCGACGAACTGCTGCTGCACGCGTGCCGTGAGGCCGGTGCACAGTTGCGCCACGCTGGCCTGTGGCGCGCAGCGAAAGCCGGCCAGCTGCCAGCGCGTGGTGGCGGCCAGCAGCGTGGCCTTGTCGCGCCAGCCCCAGCCGCGCGCGCCCAGGATGCCGGCCAGTGCGTCCCACGGCGGTGCGCGGTCGGGCAGTGCGATGCCGCTGCCGTCGGCCAGGCGCAGGTCCAGCGGCAGGCGCAGCAGGGCCTGGTCGGGGTCCACGCCCACGCTGCGCATCAGCGCCAGGGTCTCGGTGTAGGCGCCGATCAGGATGTGTTGGCCGTTGTCCAGCGTGAGCGCGCGGCCGGCATGGTCGTGCACCACGCTGCGCGCGCGCCCGCCGGCATGGCGGGCCGATTCGAAGACGGTGACCTGGTGGCCGGCCTCGGTGGCGCGCACGGCAGCGGCCAGGCCGGCCCAGCCGGCGCCGACGATGGCCAGCTTCACGGCCGGGCGCCGGGCCGCACCGAGCCGGGCGCGCCTGCCCCGTGGGCGGTGGAGGCGCGCGACCGAAGGGCGTGAAAAGCGGGGGGGCTCATAGGCGGCCCAATGCCTGCACCTTCCACGCCAGCCAGAACTTGCGCAGCGGCGTGAGGCTGATGCGCTGGTCCAGCACGGCGAAGTTGTCGCGCTCGATCTCGCGCAGCAGCGTGCGGTAGATGCTGGCCATCATGAGCCCGGGCTTCTGCGCGCGCCAGTCGGCGGCCGGCAGCAGCGCCAGCGCCTCGTCGTACAGGGCATGGGCACGTTCGGCCTGGAACCGCATGAGCGCGACGAAGCGCTCGGAATGGACCCGGTTCAGCAGCTCGTGGGCCTTGACGTCGAAGCGCTGCAGCTCGTCGATGGGCAGGTAGATGCGCCCGCGCATGGCATCCTCGCCCACGTCGCGGATGATGTTGGTCAGCTGGAAGGCCAGCCCCAGGGTGTGGGCGTACTGCGTGGTGGCGTCCTGGGTCTGGCCGAAGATGCGCGCGGAGACCTCGCCGACGATGCCGGCCACGAGGTGGCAATAGCGCTTCAGGCCCGGGAAATCGAGGTAGCGCGTCTGTTCCAGGTCCATCTGGCAGCCCTCGACGACGGCCTGCAGGTGGCGCTGCTCGATGCCGAACTGTGGCGCCAGCGGCATCAGCGCCTGCATCACGGGGTGGCTGGGCTGGCCGGCATAGGCCTTGGCGACCTCGGTCTGCCACCAGGCCAGCTTGGTGCGTGCGACGGCCGGGTCGCTGACCTCGTCGACCACGTCGTCGACCTCGCGGCAGAAGGCGTAGAAGGCGGTGATGGCCGCGCGGCGCGGCTTGGGCAGAAACAGGAAGGCGTAGTAGAAGCTGCTGCCCGAGGCCGCGGCCTTCTGCTGCACGTACTGTTCCGGTGTCGTTGTCATGGGGCGGGATTGTCTAGGACCGGCGCGCGCAAGGATGCGGCAGCGGCGTTGCCATGGGGAAAGCGTCGGGTTCGGGTCTGCTGGGCGTCGGCGGTGTGTGCTTCAACGGGTCGTTCATCCATGCATGCGCCACGCGCGCCACAGCAGGCGAGGCCCATCGGTCTTGTGCAGGCGGGGACGCTCGCGCCAGCTGGCGTGGTCCAGTGCGGCGATCTTGTCCAGGATGGCCAGGCCACCCTGCACCACCAGGCGCAGCTCCCAGCCCATGCGGCCCGGCACGCGGTGCACCAGCGGCGCGCCCTGCAGCATCAGCGCGCGCGCCCATTGCACCTGCTCGGCCACCAGCGCCCGCACCGGGGCCGCCTGGGTCGTGCCGTGGGCGGCGCAGCCGTCCTGCGGCAGGTAGTAGCGCCCGCGCGGCAAATCCACGCTCAGGTCCTGCCAGAAGTTGATGAGCTGCAGGGCGCTGCAGATCGCGTCGCTCTGGCGCAGGGCCTCGGGCGCGTCGATGCCGTACAGGTGCAGCACCAGCCGGCCCACCGGGGCGGCCGAGCGGCTGCAGTAGTCCAGCAGCTCGGCGCGGTCGGCGTAGCCGGCGCCGGCGGCGGTCTTGCGCACGTCCTGCATGAAGGCGTCCAGCAGGTCGTCCAGCGGCTGCAAGGGCAGCGCGTGCCGGGCCCTGGCCTGCGCCAGGGGGCCGAACACGCCAGGCCAGAGGCCCGACAGTGGCTCGCCTGCGTACAGCGCCGCCAGGTCGGCGCGGTACCGGGCCAGGGTGGACAGGCGCGCGTCGGCGCTGTCCTGGCCCTCGTCGGCCATGTCGTCGCCGGTGCGTGCAAACCAGTAGATCGCAGCCACGGCAGGGCGCAGCGCCGGTGGACAAAGCCAGGACGCGACAGGGAAGTTCTCGTAGTGTGTGACGTCCGGCGCAACAGCCGGCGCGCTTTGGGGCGTGGCACGCATGTGCGCCCGATTTTCGCTGTGTTTTCCGCGCCAATCCGGCGGTTGACTTGATTGACAATGCGCAAGCAATTCTCCTAGATTACTAACCCATCAGTCAGTAGTGGGCCTGGGGCGCGTCGATTCGCGGACTTCCGGGGCGCTTGTTCGGGGCTTCCCAATGTCAAACCAGCCGAGGCGCGTGCGCCGTTTTCCCTGGCCGTGCGCGGCGTTCCTGGTCGTGGCGGCCGGGCTGGCGGGGTGCAGCAAGCCGCCGGCCGAGCCTGAGCCGGTGCGCGCCGTCAAGCTGGTGACGGTGGCGCCTGCGGCATCGACCTTCAGCATGGAATTCGCCGGCGAGGTGCGCCCGCGCGTGGAATCCCGGCTGGGGTTCCGCGTGGCCGGCAAGATCGTGCGCCGCAACGTGGAGCTGGGGCAGGCGGTGCGCGTGGGCCAACTGCTGGCCGAGCTCGATGCGCAGGACCTGCGCCTGGCGGCCGATGCCGCGCGTGCCCAGGTGGCGGCGGCCCAGACCAACCGCGACCTGGCCCTGGCCGACCAGAAGCGCTACAAGGAATTGCGCAGCCAGAACTTCATCAGCGGCGCTGAACTCGAGCGGCGTGAATCGGCCTACCAGGCGGCCCAGGCCCAGTTGGACCAGGCCAAGGCCCAGCTGTCGGCGCAGGGCAACCAGACCGGCTACGCGCGGCTGGTGGCCGACGTGGCCGGCGTGGTGACCGGCATCGAGGCGGAGCCGGGCCAGGTGGTGGCGGCGGGAACGCCGGTGGTGCGCGTGGCGCAGAGCGGCGTGCGCGACGTGGTGTTCTCGGTGCCCGAGGACCGTGTCGCCGCCGTGGCCGTGGGCTCGCCGGTGGAGGTGCGGCTGTGGAATTCGGACGACACGCTGCCCGGCCGCGTGCGCGAGGTGGCGGCCAGTGCCGATGCGGCCACGCGCACCTTCCAGGTCAAGGTGGCGTTGGACAGCAAGACGCCGCCGCCGCTGGGCACCACGGTCAGCGTGGTGCCCAAGGCGCTGAGCAGTGGCGGCGCCCCGGTGATCAAGCTGCCCACCAGCGCGCTGAAGCAGGACGCCGCCAGCGGCCAGACCTCGGTGCTGGTGCTCGACGACGCCAGCATGACGGTGCGCCAGCAGCCCGTGACCATCGCGACCGCGGACGGCAACGACGCCGTGATCAGCAGCGGCCTGCAGCCGGGCCAGCGGGTGGTGGCGGCGGGCGTGCATGTGCTGACGCCGGGCCAGAAGGTCTCTGTCTACCAGCCGCGCGTGGGCGGCGACAAGGCCGTGGCCCCGCCAGCGGCCGCCACCGCTTCCTCACCGCGCTGAGCCGACGATGAGCGAACCGAACACCCTGGACCAGCCCAAGGCTGGCTTCAATCTTTCGCGCTGGGCGCTCGACCACCCGGCGCTGACGCGCTACCTGATGGTGGTGCTGATGCTGCTGGGCTTTGCCACCTACTTCCAGCTGGGGCAGGACGAGGACCCGCCGTTCACGTTCCGGGCCATGGTCATGCGCACCTACTGGCCTGGCGCCACGGCGCAGCAGGTGGCCGAGCAGGTGACCGATAAGCTGGAGCGCACGCTGCAGGAGGTGCCCTATGCCTTCCGGATCCGCAGCTACTCCAAGCCGGGCGAGTCGCAGATCATCTTCGAGCTCAAGGACAACTCGCCGCCCAAGGACGTGGCCAACCTCTGGTACGTGGTGCGCAAGAAGATCGGCGACATGCGCTACACGCTGCCGCAGAGCGTGCAGGGGCCGTTCTTCAACGACGACTTCGGCGATGTCTATGGCGTGATCTACGCGCTGTCGGCCGACGGCTTCAGCTACGCCGAGCTCAAGACCTTTGCCGACGACGCGCGCCAGACGCTGCTGCGCGTGCCCGACGTGGCCAAGGTCGAGCTGTTCGGGGTGCAGGACGAGAAGGTCTACATCGAGGTCTCGCAGCGCCGGCTGGCGCAGCTGGGGCTGGACTTCTCGCAGGTGCTGGACCAGCTGGGCCAGCAGAACGCCGTGGCCAGCGCCGGGGCCATCCAGACCCCGCTGGACGTGCTGCAGGTGCGCGTGACGGGCCAGTTCGGCGCCGTCGAGCAGCTGCGCGACATGCCGATCCGCGGGCCTTCGGGCGCGCAGCTGCGCCTGGGCGACATCGCCGAGGTGCGGCGCGGCTACGTCGACCCGCCGGGCGTGAAGGTGCGCCACGACGGGCGCGAGGTCATCGCGCTGGGCGTGTCCATGACCAAGGGCGGCGACATCATCCGGCTCGGCAAGGCGCTCAGGACGGCGTTCGCCGACATCGAGAAGGGCCTGCCGGCCGGCGTGCAGCTGGCCCAGGTGCAGGACCAGCCCAGCGCCGTCTCCAACTCGGTCAACGAGTTCGTGAAGGTGCTGATCGAGGCCGTGGTCATCGTGCTGGCCGTGAGCTTCATCGCGCTGGGTTTCCATCGCCGGCCCGGCAACCACAGCCTGCTGCGCCGCTACTACATCGACGTGCGGCCCGGCCTGGTGGTGGGCATCACCATCCCGCTGGTGCTGGCCGTGACCTTCCTGGCCATGTGGTACTGGGGCATCGGCCTGCACAAGATCTCGCTGGGCTCGCTGATCATCGCGCTGGGCCTGCTGGTGGACGACGCCATCATTGCGGTGGAGATGATGGTGCGCAAGATGGAGGAGGGCTACGACAAGGTGCGCGCCGCCACCTTCGCCTACGAGATCACCGCCATGCCCATGCTGACGGGCACGCTGATCACGGCGGTGGGCTTCCTGCCCATCGGCATCGCCAAGTCGGTGACCGGCGAATACACCTTCGCGATCTTCGCCGTCACCGTGATCGCGCTGGTGTTGAGCTGGTTCGTCTCGGTGTACTTCGTGCCCTACCTGGGCACGCTGCTGCTCAAGGCCCAGCCGCACCATGGCGAGGGCGCGGCCCACGGCCAGCCGCACGAGATGTTCGATTCGGGCTTCTACAACGCCTTCCGCAAATCTGTGAACTGGTGCGTGGCGCACCGCTGGCTGACCATCCTGGCCACGGTGGGCGTGTTCGCGCTGGGCATCGTGGGCATGGGCAAGGTGCAGCAGCAGTTCTTCCCGGATTCGAGCCGGCCCGAGATCCTGGTGGACCTGTGGCTGCCCGAGGGCTCGTCGTTCGCCGCCAACGAGCAGATCGCCCGGCGCGTGGAGCAGCGGCTGCGCCAGGAGACGGGTGTGCGCTCGGTCACGCTGTGGATCGGCTCGGGCGTGCCGCGCTTCTACCTGCCGCTGGACCAGGTGTTCCCGCAGACCAACGTGTCGCAGTTCATCTTGTTGACCGAGTCCGTGCCGGTGCGCGAGCGCCTGCGCGTGGCGCTGCCCAGGCTGCTGGCCGAGGAGTTTCCCGAGGTGCGCGGCCGCGTGAAGCTGCTGCCCAACGGGCCGCCGGTGCCGTATCCGGTGCAGTTCCGCGTGATCGGCTCCGATCCGCAACTGCTGCGCCAACGCGCCGACGAGGTCAAGGCGGCGATGCGCGAGAGCCCCAACACGCGCGGCGTCAACGACAACTGGAACGAATCGGTCAAGACGGTGCGGCTGGAGATCGACCAGACCAAGGCGCGCGCGCTGGGCGTGACCAGCCAGTCCATCGCCCAGGCCGCCAACAGCGCGCTGACCGGCACGACGGTCGGGCAGTTCCGCGAATACGACAAGCTGATCGACATCGTGCTGCGCCAGCCGGCCAGCGAGCGCGCGCTGATCACCGACATCGTCAACGCCTACGTGCCCACCGCCTCGGGCCGCTCGATTCCGCTCACGCAGATCGCCACGCCGGTGTTCAGCTGGGAGCCGGGCGTCATGTGGCGCGAGAACCGCGACTACGCGATCACCGTGCAGAGCGACGTGGTGGAAGGCCTGCAGGGCGCGACCGTGACGGACGAGCTGCTGCCGAAGCTGCGCGCGCTGGAAGCCGGATGGAAGCAGCAGGGCCCGGGCGGCTATGCCGTGCAGGTCTCCGGTGCGGTGGAGGAGAGCAGCCGCGGCTCGTCGTCCATCGCCGCCGGCGTGCCGATCATGCTGTTCCTGACCTTTACGCTGCTGATGCTGCAGCTGCAGAGCTTCAGCCGCTCGGTGCTGGTGTTCCTGACCGGCCCGCTGGGCATCGCCGGCGTGGCCGGCGCGCTGCTGGTGCTGAACCGGCCGTTCGGCTTCGTCGCGCTCCTGGGCGTGATCGCGCTGATGGGCATGATCCAGCGCAACTCGGTGATCCTGATCGACCAGATCGAGCAGGACCGCGCACGTGGCGTGCCGGCCTGGGATGCCATCGTCGAATCGGCCGTGCGGCGCCTGCGCCCCATCGTGCTGACGGCGTTGGCGGCCGTTCTGGCCATGATCCCGCTGTCGCGCTCCGTGTTCTGGGGGCCGATGGCCGTCGCCATCATGGGCGGGCTGATCGTGGCCACGGTGCTCACCCTGCTGTCGCTCCCCGCGATGTATGCAGCCTGGTTCCGGGTGAAGAAGCCCACCGACGAGGAGCGCGCCCACGCGGCCGCACTGGGCGCCTGATCCGCACCCGCCACCCGCGCGAAGCGGTTTGCGCGACCGGCTAAAATGCCCGGTTGACCGAAACTGCGCGGGTGGCGAAATTGGTAGACGCACCAGGTTTAGGTCCTGACGCCAGCAATGGTGTGGGGGTTCGAGTCCCCCCCCGCGCACCACCCCTCTTTCATTTACCCGAGACCACCATGGCCGTTACCGTTGAAAACCTCGAGAAGCTGGAGCGCAAGATCACCCTGTCGCTGCCGGTGGATGTGATCCAGAACGAGGTCAACAACCGCCTCAAGAAGCTGGCGCGCACCGTGCGCATGGACGGCTTCCGTCCCGGCAAGGTGCCGATGAACGTCGTGGCGCAGCGCTATGGCTACTCGGTGCACTACGAAGTCATGAACGACAAGGTGGGCGAGGCGTTCTCGGCCGCCGCCAACGAAGCCCAGCTGCGCGTGGCCGGTCAGCCGCGCATCAGCGAGAAGGAAGGCGCGCCCGAGGGCCAGCTGGCCTTCGACGCGGTGTTCGAGGTGTTCCCCGATGTGGTCATCAACGACCTGGCCACGGCCGAGGTCGAGCGCCTGTCCGCCGAGGTGACCGACGAAGCCATCGACAAGACGCTGGACATCCTGCGCAAGCAGCGCCGCAGCTTCGCCCAGCGCGCCCAGGACGCCGCTGCCGCCGACGGCGACCGCGTGACGGTCGATTTCGAAGGCAAGATCGACGGCGAGCCCTTCCAGGGCGGCAAGGCCGAGGACTTCCAGTACGTGGTCGGCGAAGGCCAGATGCTCAAGGAGTTCGAAGACGCCGTGCGTGGCATGAAGTCCGGCGAGAGCCGCACCTTCCCGCTGGCCTTCCCGGCCGATTACCACGGCAAGGACGTGGCCGGCAAGCAGGCCGATTTCCTCGTCACGGTCAAGAAGATCGAGTCCAGCCACATGCCCGAGATCGACGACACCCTGGCCAAGTCGTTGGGCATCGCCGACGGCACGGTGGCCGGCCTGCGCGCCGACATCCGCAAGAACCTGGAGCGCGAAGTCAAGTTCCGCCTGCTGGCCCGCAACAAGCAGGCCGTCATGGACGCGCTGCTGACCAAGGCCGAGCTGGACCTGCCCAACGCCAGCGTGCAGGCCGAGATCGGCCGCATGATCGAGAGCACCCGCGCCGACCTCAAGCAGCGCGGCCTGAAGGATGCCGACAGCGCGCCGATCCCTGAGGAGATCGTGCGTCCCCAGGCCGAGCGCCGCGTGCGCCTGGGCCTGGTGGTGGCCGAACTCGTGCGCAAGAACGAGCTGCTGGCCAAGCCCGAGCAGATCAAGGCCCACATCGACGACCTGGCGGCCAGCTACGAGAAGCCCGAAGACGTGGTGCGCTGGTACTACGGCGACCGCCAACGCCTGGCGGACGTGGAAGCCGCCGTGATCGAGAACAACGTGACCGACTACGTGCTGGCCCAGGCCAAGGTCACCGACAAGGCGATCGGCTTCGACGAACTGATGGCGCAGCAGGGCTGATGCCCGGCCGGGCCTGGCCCCTTGCCTTCGGGCGCGAGGCCCCCATCTGACGCTTGCCAACCTAATTCCGGAGAAAACATGGCCATCCACAACAGTTCGCTCGAGACCCAGAACCTGGGCATGGTTCCCATGGTCATCGAGCAGTCGGGCCGCGGCGAGCGTTCCTACGACATCTACTCGCGCCTGCTGAAAGAGCGGGTGATCTTCCTGGTGGGCGAGGTCAACGACCAGACCGCCAACCTGGTGGTGGCGCAGCTGCTGTTCCTGGAGAGCGAGAACCCCGACAAGGACATCTCGTTCTACATCAACTCGCCCGGCGGCAGCGTGACGGCCGGCATGGCCATCTACGACACCATGCAGTTCATCAAGCCGGACGTGTCCACGCTGTGCGTGGGCTTCGCGGCCAGCATGGGTGCCTTCCTGCTGGCGGCCGGTGCCAAGGGCAAGCGCTTTTCGCTGCCTAACTCGAAGATCATGATCCACCAGGTGCTGGGTGGCGCGCGTGGCCAGGCGACCGACATCGAGATCCATGCGCGCGACATCCTGCGCACCAAGGACCAGATGAACCGCATCCTGGCCGAGCGCACCGGCCAGCCGCTGGAGAAGGTCAAGCACGACACCGAGCGTGATTACTTCCTGGAAGCCAACGAGGCCAAGGAATACGGTCTCATCGACCAGGTGATCGCGCGCCGGCCCTGATCCGGACCACGCGGCAGCCGCGTGGACTGCGCGGAAAACGGCGCCTTTTTGGTGAAAGGCGCCGTTTTTCGTTTGGTTATCATTGCCCAACGTCTTTTTAAAGGCATTCCTCCATGGCCGAGAAAAAAGGCTCCTCCAGCGAAAAGACCCTGTACTGCTCGTTCTGCGGGAAGAGCCAGCACGAGGTGAAGAAACTCATCGCAGGACCGTCCGTGTTCATCTGCGACGAGTGCATCGACCTGTGCAACGAGATCATCCGCGACGAAGTGCCTGCGGCCGGCGAGGCGCGCGAGGGCCGCGGCGACCTGCCCACGCCGCTGGAGATCAAGAACAACCTGGACAACTACGTGGTCGGCCAGGAGGTCGCCAAGCGCACGTTGTCCGTTGCGGTCTACAACCACTACAAGCGCCTGCGCTACAAGGACAAGGCCAAGAAGGACGAGGTCGAGCTCGCCAAGAGCAACATCCTCTTGATCGGCCCCACCGGTTCGGGCAAGACGCTGCTGGCGCAGACACTCGCGCGCATGCTGGACGTGCCCTTCGTGATGGCCGACGCCACCACGCTGACCGAGGCCGGCTACGTTGGCGAGGACGTCGAGAACATCGTGGCCAAGCTGCTGCAGAGCTGCAACTACGATGTGGA
Source organism: Pseudorhodoferax sp. Leaf274 (assembly GCF_001422445.1). Lineage (GTDB taxonomy): Bacteria > Pseudomonadota > Gammaproteobacteria > Burkholderiales > Burkholderiaceae_C > Pseudorhodoferax. The sequence continues at coordinate 290,921 of NZ_LMNA01000001.1, read as the reverse complement.
GCGGGCCCAGCGCGGCATCGTCTACATCGACGAGATCGACAAGATCTCGCGCAAATCGGACAACCCCTCGATCACGCGCGATGTGTCGGGCGAGGGCGTGCAGCAGGCGCTGCTCAAGCTCATCGAAGGCACCATGGCCAGCGTGCCGCCGCAGGGTGGCCGCAAGCACCCGAACCAGGACTTCCTGCAGATCGACACGACCAACATCCTGTTCATCTGCGGCGGTGCGTTCGCTGGCCTGGAGAAGGTCATCGGCAGCCGGCAGGAGTCCTCGGGCATCGGCTTCGGCGCCGCGGTGAAGAGCAAGGCCGAGCGCGCGCTGACCGAGGTGTTCCGTGAGGTCGAGCCGGAGGACCTGATCAAGTTCGGCCTGATCCCCGAACTGGTCGGCCGCATGCCGGTGGTGGCCACGCTGGCCGAGCTCAGCGAAGACGCGCTGGTGCAGATTCTGACCGAGCCCAAGAACGCGCTCGTCAAGCAATACGCCAAGCTGCTGGCCATGGAAGACGTGGACCTGGAGATCCGCCCCGCGGCGCTCAAGGCGATCGCCCGCAAGGCGCTGGCGCGCAAGACCGGCGCGCGCGGCCTGCGTTCCATCCTCGAGCTGTCGTTGATCGACACCATGTTCGAGCTGCCGAACACGGCCAACGTCGACAAGGTGGTCGTCGACGAGTCCACCATCGAAGAAAACAAGGCGCCGCTGCTGGTCTACCGCGAAGCGGCCAAGAAAGCCTGACCGTGCTGCCGGTTCCCGCAAGGGCGGTGCCGGCTTTCTTCAACCCCTCCTGTGCCGCACGCGGCACGGGTTGAAAATGTGACACACGCGACCATATTCGCTGGGTCACACAAAGGATTCTGATGTCCGGTCAAACCCCCCTGCCAGCCGAGCCGCTGGACCTGCCGCTGTTGCCGCTGCGCGATGTGGTGGTGTTCCCCCACATGGTGATCCCGTTGTTCGTGGGCCGCCCCAAGAGCATCAAGGCGCTGGAGGCCGCGATGGAGGCAGAGCGTCGCATCATGCTGGTGGCGCAGAAGGCTGCCGCCAAGGACGAACCCGCGGTCACCGACATGTTCGATGTCGGCTGCGTCTCCACCATCCTGCAGATGCTGAAACTGCCCGACGGCACCGTGAAGGTGCTGGTCGAGGGCCAGCAGCGCGCGAGCGTCAACGCCATCCAGGATGGCGAGTCGCATTTCAGCGCCAATGTCACGCCGATCCAGCCTGCCGACGCGACGCTGAAGAACACCGAGGTCGAGGCGCTGCGCCGTGCGGTGATGCAGCAGTTCGACCAGTACGTCAAGCTGAACAAGAAGATCCCGCCCGAGATCCTGACCTCGATCTCCAGCATCGACGACGCCGGCCGCCTGGCCGACACCATCGCCGCGCACCTGCCGCTCAAGCTGGACAACAAGCAGGTCGTGCTCGACCTGTCGGACGTGCGCGAGCGCCTGGAGAACCTGTACGGGCAGCTCGAGCGCGAGGTCGACATCCTCAACGTCGACAAGAAGATCCGCGGCCGCGTGAAGCGGCAGATGGAGAAGAACCAGCGCGACTTCTACCTCAACGAGCAGGTCAAGGCCATCCAGAAGGAACTTGGCGAGGGCGAGGAGGGTGCCGACATCGAGGAGATCGAGAAGAAGATCCGCCTCGCCAAGATGTCCAAGGAGGCGCTCAAGAAGGCCGAGGCCGAGCTCAAGAAGCTCAAGCTCATGTCGCCCATGTCGGCCGAAGCCACCGTGGTGCGCAACTACATCGACGTGCTGACCAACCTGCCCTGGAGCAAGCGCACGAAGATCAAGCACGACCTGGCCAACGCCGAGGCCGTGCTCAACGAAGACCACTACGGCCTGGACAAGGTCAAGGACCGCATCCTCGAATACCTCGCGGTGCAGCAGCGCGTGGACAAGGTCAAGGCGCCGATCCTGTGCCTGGTCGGCCCCCCGGGCGTGGGCAAGACCTCGCTCGGCCAGTCGGTGGCCAAGGCCACTGGGCGCAAGTACGTGCGCATGGCGCTCGGCGGCATGCGCGACGAGGCCGAGATCCGAGGCCACCGCCGCACCTACATCGGCGCGTTGCCGGGCAAGGTGCTGCAGAGCCTGTCCAAGGTCGGCACGCGCAACCCGCTGTTCCTGCTCGACGAGATCGACAAGCTGGGCACCGATTTCCGCGGCGATCCGTCCAGCGCTTTGCTGGAAGTGCTGGACCCCGAGCAGAACCACACCTTCGGCGACCACTACGTCGAGGTCGATTTCGACCTGTCGGACGTGATGTTCGTCGCCACCTCGAACTCGATGAACATCCCGCCGGCCCTGCTGGACCGCATGGAAGTGATCCGCCTGTCGGGTTACACCGAGGACGAGAAGGTCAACATCGCGCTCAAGTACCTGCTGCCCAAGCAGCTCAAGAACAACGGCGTGAAGGACGAGGAACTGCTGGTCACCGAGGACGCCGTGCGCGACGTGGTGCGCTACTACACGCGCGAAGCCGGCGTGCGTTCGCTCGAACGCGAGCTGTCCAAGATCTGCCGCAAGGTGGTGAAGGCGCTGCAGCTCAAGAAGATGGCGCCGCAGGTGGTCGTCAACGCCGACAACCTCAACGACTTCCTGGGCGTGCGTAAGTACACCTATGGCCGCGCCGAGAACCAGAACCAGGTCGGCCAGGTCGTGGGCCTGGCCTGGACCGAGGTCGGTGGCGACCTGCTGACCATCGAAGCCGCGACCATGCCCGGCAAGGGCGTGATCACGCGCACCGGCTCGCTGGGCGACGTGATGAAGGAATCGGTCGAGGCCGCACGCACGGTGGTGCGCAGCCGCTCGCGCCGCCTCGGCATCAAGGACGAGGCGTTCGAGAAGCGCGACATCCACATCCACGTTCCCGACGGCGCCACGCCCAAGGACGGTCCGAGCGCCGGTGCGGCGATGACCACCGCCTTCGTGTCTGCGCTGACCGGCATCCCCGTGCGCAGCGATGTCGCCATGACCGGTGAGATCACGCTGCGCGGCGAGGTGACGGCCATCGGCGGCCTGAAGGAAAAGCTGCTGGCCGCGCTGCGCGGCGGCATCAAGACGGTGTTGATCCCGGAAGAGAACGCCAAGGACCTGCAGGAGATCCCCGAGAACGTGAAGAACGGCCTCGAGATCGTGCCGGTCAAGTGGATCGACCAGGTGCTGGAAGTGGCGCTGGAGCGCGTGCCCACGCCCCTGGCGGATGACGAGGCCGCCGCTGCGCCCCTGGACGTGCCCGCGACGGCCGAGGCCACGCGCGTCTCGACCAAGCACTGAGGGCGAAAAGTTCGCAGGAGATTTGCCGAACAGCGGTTTTGTAGCTTATAATCTGAGGCTTCGCGGGAATAGCTCAGTTGGTAGAGCGCAACCTTGCCAAGGTTGAGGTCGAGAGTTCGAGACTCTTTTCCCGCTCCAGATCCGTACGAAAGTACAAGGCCGCAGAGAAGGCATCGCTCTGCGGCAACAAAGAAAGATGCGGGAATAGCTCAGTTGGTAGAGCGCAACCTTGCCAAGGTTGAGGTCGAGAGTTCGAGACTCTTTTCCCGCTCCAGATCCGTACGAAAGTACAGGGCCGCAGAGAAGGCATCGCTCTGCGGCAGCGAAGAAAGATGCGGGAATAGCTCAGTTGGTAGAGCGCAACCTTGCCAAGGTTGAGGTCGAGAGTTCGAGACTCTTTTCCCGCTCCAGATCGAAAGGCCTTGCGATTCGTCGCAAGGCCTTTTTTCTTTGCCCGTGCTTTGATCCTCCGGCCCTACGTTGTTACTTGCGCCGGGCTGCGCGCGCGACGCTGGCCGGCACGGCGATCGGCAAGTCCAGCAGCATCTGCGCCATGCCCTTGCCCAGCGGGTCCATGCGCATCGACGAAGGCCCGCCGCCGTCCAGCGCCTCGTGCAGCAGCAGGTTCATGGCCGCGATGCCCGGCAGGTAGAAGCGTTCGACCTGGCCGTGCACCAGGTGCGCGAAGTAGGCCTTCACCACCTGCGGCGTGAGCCGGTCCCACAGCAGGGGCAGCCATTCGGGCCGGCGCGCGACGATGCCGATGTTGGAGATGTCGCCCTTGTCGCCGCTGCGGGCCCAGGCCAGGTCGACCAGGCGCACGTCCTCCGATGGCTCGGCAGGCTCGTCCCTGGCGCCGGGCTGCGGCGCGGGCGCCGTGTGGCCGCTCTCGGTGCCTGCAGCCACAGCCACCCTGTGGCGCTGGCCATCGAGCGCCATGGCCACCGGCACAGCCCGCTTGTCCAGCAGGAAGGCGAAGGGCTTGACCAGCGGCGACACGGCCGGCCGGCCGCCGCCCGGGCTGGTGGTGCCGGGCGCCCACGACGTGCCGGACGGCGCGATCTCGCGCGCGAACATGGCCAGCGCGTTCTTGTCCGGGTGGTTCGCCACGATGCGCAGCATCACCTCGCGCGCGGCGCCCGTGCGCGCATGCGGCCCGTACAGCGTCTCGGCGCCCAGCACCTCCAGATGGGTCGAGGTGAACGGCGGCTGCCCCTGCGCCCGCAGGATCTCGCCCGTGCGTTCGAGGATGGCCTCGCCCGTGCGGCGCGCCTTCTTCGCCGCATCGATGCCGATGAACACCATGCTGCCCGCGCAGCGAAAGCCATCGAGCTGCGTGGCCGACACCTTGTAGTGGGGCGTCGGCGCGCTGCCGCGGGCCGGGCCCACGTGCACGCGGTCCTCGCCCTGCTGCGTGATCTCCACGAAGCGGAAGTCGCAGCGCACGTCGGGCAGCAGGTAGGCGCCCGGGTCGCCGATCTCGTAGAGCAACTGCTCGGCCACGTTGGCGCGCAGGATGCGGCCGCCCGTGCCTTCGGGCTTGGTCACGACGAAGCTGCCGTCGGCGCTGCATTCCACGACCGGGTAACCCATGTGGGCCCAATCGGGGATGTCTTCCCAATCCGTGTGCAGGCCACCCGTGGCCTGGCAGCCGCATTCGATGATGTGGCCGGCCAGGCTGCCCGAGGCCAGCCGGTCGTGGTCGTCGGCCGACCAGCCGAAGGCGTGCATGAGCGCGCCCAGCGTCACCGCACTGTCCACGCAGCGGCCCGTGATGACCACGTCGGCGCCGGCGGCGAGCGCGGCCGCGATGGGCGTGGCACCCAGGTAGGCGTTGGCGCTGAGCACCTTCTCGGGCAGGGCCTCGCCCGTGAACATGTCGCGCGTGCCGGCCGCGCGCAGGGCCGGCATCTGCGCGCTCACATCGTCGCCTTCGACAACCGCGATGCGCAGCGCGATGCCCTGGGATTCGGCCAGCGACTGCAGTGCCGCGGCGCAGGCCTGCGGATGGATGCCGCCCGCGTTGCTGATGACACGAATGCCCTGGCGCTTGACCTCGGCCAGCACCGGCTTCATGGCGATGTCGACGAAGTCGGTGGCGTAGCCGAGCTCCGGCTTCCTGGCACGCGCGGCGGCCAGGATGGCCATCGTGGTTTCGGCCAGGTAGTCGAACACCAGGTAATCGAGCCGGCCACCGTGCACGAGTTGCGGCGCCGCCACCATGCTGTCGCCCCAGAAGCCTGAGGCGCCGCCGATGCGGACGGTCTTGCGGGGCGGTGGGCTGCTGCTGGTCATGGGAATGGGCCTCCTGTGGAACGGGCCAGCGTAGCGCGCGTGGCCGGGGCCGGCTTGCGCCGACTGGCTGGCACGCGCCCTTGCAGTTCTCCCGCAGCCCTTCCGCAGCCCTTCCGCAGCCCTTCCGCAGCCCTTCCGCGGCCCGTTCGCGCCCCACCGCAGCCAGTTCGCGCAAGACCCCGGCGCCGCCGCGCCGCTAGGCTTGTCCGCGCACCTGGAGCCCCGATGGACTTTCTCGACGCGCCCGCGCTGCCCTTTTACTTCACGCCCGAGCACGCGCAATTCCGCGCCACCCTGCGCGCCTTCATCGCGCGCGAGATCACGCCGCATGTGAACGAGTGGGACGAGGCCGAGACCTTCCCGCGGGCGCTCTACGCGCGCGTGGCCGAACTCGGCGTGCAGGGCCTGGGCTACCCCGAGGAACTCGGCGGCACGCCGGCCGATCTGTTCTACCAGCTCGTCGTGGCCGAGGAGTTCGCGCGCTGCGGCTGCGGCGGCGTACAGGCATCGCTCAATTCGCACAGCATCGCGCTGCCGCCCATCCTGAAAGCCGGCAGCGCCGCGATCCAGCGCCGCGTGATCCCGCCCGTGCTGCGCGGCGAGAAGATCGCGGCCCTGGCCGTGACCGAATCCAGCGGCGGCTCCGACGTGGCGCACCTGCGCACCACCGCCTTCCGCGACGGCGACCACTACGTCGTCAATGGCGAGAAGACATTCATCACCTCGGGCATGCGGGCCGACTTCATCACCACCGCCGTGCGCACCGATCCCACGGTCAAGGGCGCGGGCGGCATCTCTGTGCTGGTCATCGACGGCGACACGCCCGGACTCACGCGCACCGCGCTCCAAAAGATGGGCTGGTGGAGTTCGGACACGGCACACCTGCGCTTCGACAACTGCCGCGTGCCGGTGGCCAACCTGGTGGGCGAGGAGCACCGCGGCTTCAAGGTGTTCATGCACAACTTCAACAGCGAGCGCCTGTTCATGGCCGCGCTGGCCTGCGGCTTCGCCGAGGTCTGCCTGCGCGAGGCGGTGGGCTGGGCGCGCCAGCGCCAGATCGCGGGCAGCCCGCTGGCCGAACGCCAGGTGGTGCGCCACAAGCTCATGGACATGACCATGCGCATCGACGCCGCGCGCACGCTGGTGTATGAGCTCGCCTGGCGCATCGAGCACCAGCACGCGCGGCCCGCCCAGCTCGTGGCCCGCGTCTGCCTGGCCAAGGTGCAGGCCACGCAGGCCATGCAGTTCTGCGCCGACCAGGCGGTGCAACTGCTCGGCGGCATGGGCTTCATGCGTGGCACCGCCAGCGAGCGCATCTACCGCGAGGTCAAGGTCATGATGATCGGCGGTGGGTCGGAGGAGGTCATGAAGGACCTCGCGGCACGGCAACTGGGGCTGTAGGGCGCGGCCCGGCGTGCAGCCAGTTGGCGCAAGACCCCCGGCGCACCGTTGCCTAAGCTCGTGGCCAGACCCAGGCCAACAGCACCTCCGACCACGCCATGAGCACCATCGAGTCGACCATCTCTCCCGGCAGCGAAGCCTTCGACGCCAACCGCGCCGGCATGCTGGCCCTGCTCGAGCGCGTGCAGGGCTACACGCAGCGCAGCGTCGCCACCTCGGGCAAGTCGCGCGAGCGCTTCGACAAGCGCGGCCAGTTGCTGCCGCGCGAGCGCCTGGCCCTGCTGCTGGACCCCGGCACGCCTTTCCTGGAGATCGGCGCCCTGGCCGGGCTGGGCCTGGACAACCCTGACCTGGACAAGAGCGTGCCCGGCGGCGGCGTGATCGGCGGCATCGGCTGGGTGTCGGGCGTGCGCGTGATGGTCAATGCCTCCGACTCGGGCATCGACGCCGGCGCGCTGCAGCCCATGGGCATCCCCAAGCAGCTGCGCCTGCAGGAACTCGCGCTCGAGAACAAGCTGCCTTACGTGCAACTGGTCGAGAGCGCCGGCGCCAACCTCATGACCTACCAGGTCGAGGAGTTCGTGACCGGCGGCAACCTGTTCCGCAACCTGGCGCGCATCTCGGCCGCGGGGCTGCCGGTGGTGACCGTCACGCACGGATCGTCCACGGCGGGCGGCGCCTACCAGACCGGCCTGTCGGACTACATCGTGATGGTGCGCGGCCGCTCGCGCGCCTTCCTCGCCGGCCCGCCGCTGCTGAAGGCCGCCACCGGCGAGATCGCGACCGAGGAGGAGCTGGGCGGCGCCGAGATGCACACCACCGTCTCGGGCCTGGGCGACTACCTGGCCGAGGACGACCGCGACGCCATCCGCCTGGCGCGCGAGATCCTGGCCAACATCGACTGGCAGCGCGGCATGCCTGCCGAGCCCGTGCGCAGCTTCAAGCCGCCGCGCTACGAGGCCGGGGAGCTGCTGGGCATCATGCCCATGGACCACAAGCGCCCGGTCGACATGAAGCAGGTGATCGCGCGCATCGCCGACGACTCCGATTTCCTGGAGTTCGGGGAGAACTACGGCAGCGCCACCGTGGTCGGCCACATTAAGGTCGAGGGCATGCCGCTGGGCATCGTCACCAACAACGGCCCGATCGACCCGGCCGGCGCGAGCAAGGCCACGCACTTCATCCAGGCCTGCTGCCAGAGCCGTACGCCCATCCTGTACCTCAACAACACGACCGGCTTCATGGTCGGCAAGGCGTATGAGGAGGCCGGCATCATCAAGCACGGCTCCAAGATGATCCAGGCCGTCACCAACGCCACGGTGCCGCAGATCACCATCTACTGCGGCGCGTCGTTCGGCGCCGGCAACTACGGCATGTGCGGGCGCGGCTTCCACCCGCGCTTCTGCTTCTCCTGGCCCAACGCCAAGACCGCCGTGATGGGCGGCGAGCAGGCCGCGCAGACCATGGTCAACGTGACCGAGGCCGCCATGCGCCGCAAGGGCGGCGAGGTCGACCGCGCCAAGCTGGCCGAGATGGAGCGCCGCATCATCGACCGCTTCGACAGCCAGATGAGCGTGTTCACCACCAGCGCGCGCATGCTGGACGACGCCGTGATCGACCCGCGCGACACCCGCGAGGTGCTGGCCCGCGTGCTGTCGATCTGCCGCGATGCCGAGCTGCGCCAGCCGCAGGCCATGCAGTTCTCCGTCGCACGTCCTTGAGGAACACGCCATGCAACTGACCCCCGAACACGAGAGCGTGCGCGACACGCTGCACCGCTTCATCGACAAGGAGGTGAATCCGTTCGTCGACGAATGGGAGCGCGCCCAGATCTTCCCGGCCCACCAGGTCTTCCGCCGCCTGGGCGAGCTCGGCATGCTGGGCCTGACCAAGCCTGCGCAGAACGGCGGCGCCGGGCTCGACTACTCCTACGGTGCCGTCATGGCCGAGGCGCTGGCCCACATGCACTGCGGGGGCATCCCCATGGCCATCGGCGTGCAGACGGACATGGCAACGCCAGCATTGGCGCACCGCGGCAGCGCCGAGCTGCGCGCCGAGTTCCTGGCGCCTGCCATCTCGGGCGAATATGTGGCCTGCCTGGGCGTCTCCGAGGTCGGCAGCGGCTCGGACGTCGCCTCGGTCAAGACCACCGCGCGCAAGGATGGCGCCGACTACATCGTCGACGGCGGAAAGATGTGGACCACCAACGGCACGCAGGCAGACTTCTGCGTGGTGCTGGCCAACACCTCGGAAGGCTCCAGCCACAAGAACAAGTCGCTGATCGTGGTGCCCATGAAGACGCGCGGCGTCAGCGTGGCGCGCAAGCTCGTCAAGATGGGCATGCACGCGTCCGACACGGCGCAGATCCATTTCGACGGCGTGCGCGTGCCGCAGCGCCACCGGATCGGCGAAGAGGGCATGGGTTTCATCTACCAGATGGAGCAGTTCCAGATCGAGCGGCTCTGGGGCGCGCTCAACTGCGGCGCGATGGCGCAGCGCGCCATCGACACCACCATCGCCTACACGCGCGAGCGCCGGGCCTTCGGCCGCTCCATCCTGGACAACCAGTGGGTGCACTTCAAGCTGGCGGAGTTGCAGACCGAGGTGGCGGCGCTGCGGGCGCTGTCGTGGCAAGGCGTGCAGGAGGTCGTGGCAGGTGCAGACGCCACGCGCACCGCCACCATGGCCAAGCTCAAGGCCGGCCGCCTGATCCGCGAGGTGGCCGATGGCTGCCTGCAGTTCTGGGGTGGCATGGGCTACATGGACGAGACACCGATCTCGCGCATCTTCCGCGACGGGCGGCTGACGTCCATCGGCGGCGGCGCTGACGAGGTGATGCTGCAGATCCTCTCGAAGTTCATGGGCACGTTTCCTTCGGGGCATTGAGGTGGTGCATTGCGATGCATCCATGCGCGCGGCGGCGCGGGACCCCGCCGACGGCGTGCTCTGTTCCGCGAATGTCCCCCGCCCCGGGCCGCGGGCGGCCCGGGGCTCCTCCTTTATTTCGCTGCGCAGAGCACGCCATCGACGTGGTCTATGGGCGCAGCGCTTGTATGGTCCGCACGACACGACGTGTCCAAGGTCGAGGGTATCGGGTGGCCTCTGCAGCGAAGTCAAGGAGGAGCCTGGGCCGCCTGCGGCCCTGGCGGGGGACATGAGCGAAAGAGGCCACCCGGTGGCCTCGGCCCACGCACTACCTACGCACGCGACCCCAGCAGCCCTGCGTTACGAACAAGCAACATGACCACCCCCACCACCCCGTTCCGCAAGATCCTGATCGCCAACCGCGGCGAGATCGCGCTGCGCATCATCCGCACGGCACGCGCGCTGGGCTACCGCACGGTGGCCGTGTACTCGACAGCCGATGCCGGCGCGCGCCACGTGCGCGAAGCCGACCAGGCCGTCTGCATCGGCGAGCCATTGCCCGCGCAGTCGTACCTGCGCATTGCCGCCCTCGTGGAGGCCGCCCGCATCGCCGGTGCCGATGCCGTGCACCCCGGCTACGGTTTCCTGGCCGAGAACGAGGACTTCGCCCAGGCCTGCAAGGATGCCGGGCTGGTCTTCATCGGCCCGTCGGCCGAGGCCATCCGCTCCATGGGCCACAAGGCCGGCGCCAAGGCCTTGATGATCGAGGCGGGCGTGCCCTGCATCCCCGGCTACCAGGGCGAAGACCAGGGCGAGGAACGCATGGCGCAGGAGGCCGCGCGCATCGGCTTTCCCGTGATGGTCAAGGCCACGGCAGGCGGCGGCGGCCGTGGCATGCGGCTGGCACCGTCCGCCAAGGAGTTTCCCGAATTGCTGCGCAGCGCGCGCTCGGAGGCACAGAGCGCCTTCGGCGACCCCGAGGTGATCCTCGAGCGCGCCATCGTGGAGCCGCGCCACATCGAGATCCAGGTCTTTGCCGACCGCCACGGCAACGCCATCCACCTGGGCGAGCGCGACTGCTCCGTGCAGCGCCGCCACCAGAAGCTCGTGGAAGAGGCGCCATCGCCGGCTGTCGACGCCGAACTGCGCGCGCGCATGGGCGCCGTCGCCGTGAAGGCCGTGCAGGCCATCCGCTACGAAGGTGCGGGCACGCTGGAGTTCCTGCTCGACCGCGAGGGCCGTTTCTACTTCATGGAGATGAACACGCGGCTGCAGGTGGAGCATCCCGTCACCGAGGCCATCACCGGGCTCGACCTGGTGGCGCTGCAGCTGCGCGTGGCCGCCGGCGAGCCGCTGCCGCTCACGCAGGAGCAGGTGCGCTTCTCGGGCCATGCCATCGAGGTGCGCCTGTGCGCGGAAGACGCCGACCAGGGCTTCATGCCCCAGAGCGGCACCATGGCGCTGTGGCAGATGCCCGCCGCGCTGCGCGTGGAGCATGCGCTGGAGCCCGGCGCCGAGATCCCGCCGTACTACGACTCCATGATCGCCAAGCTCATCGCGCACGGCGACACGCGCGAGTCTGCGCGCCGCCAGCTGCTCTCGGGCCTGGAGGATGCCGTGGCGCTGGGCGTCACCACCAACCAGGGCTTCCTGCAGCGCTGCCTGGCGCACCCGGTGTTCGCGGCCGGTGGCGCCACCACGGCCTTCATCGCGCAGCACCTGGATGCACTGCTGGCGCCGGACGCGGCCCTGCGCGTGCGCGCCGCCGCCATCGCCGCCGTGCTGCTGGACGAGACCACGGGTGCGCGGCGTCCGGCATCGGCCCAGCGCATGACGCACCGCCTGCCCATCGGCCTGCGCTTCGAACTCGACGGCGAGGCCCTCACCGCGCGGCTGACGCAGCCGAGCCGCCACCGCTACGAGGTGGAGATCGGCGCCGCGCGGCTGGACGTGGTGCTGGACGCACTGCAGGCCGACACGGCGCGCTTCACCTGTGCAGGCCTGGGCGAGCGCGTGGTCTTCCACCGCGACGGCGACAGCCTGCTGCTGCACCTGCGTGGGCAGCCGCTGCGCGTGCAGGACCAGACCCGCGCGGTCGCGCAGCGCCGGGGCGAGCAGGGCGGCGACGGCAAGTTGCGCGCCTCCATGAACGGCCGCGTGGTGGCCGTGCTGGCGGCCGTGGGCGATGTGGTGCAGGCCGGGCAGCCCGTGGTGACGCTGGAGGCCATGAAGATGGAGCACATCCACGCCGCGCCCTGCGCCGGCCGGCTCGTGGCGCTGCATGTGAAGACCGGCGACCAGGTCGCGTCCAGGCGCGTGGTGGCCGAGATCGAGGCCGAGGCGGCTGCACCGGCCTGAACAAGCACGGGAGACAAGCATGGGAGACACCAACCCGAACGCCGTCGTGTGCGAGAAGCGCGGGCACGCGCTATGGATCACGATCAACCGCCCCGACAAGCGCAACGCCATCAACAAGGACGTGGTGGCCGGCATCCGCGCCGGCTGGCGCGCCGCGCACGCCGACCCCGGTGTGCGCGTGATCGTGCTGACCGGCGCTGGCGAGAAGGCCTTCTGCGCCGGCGGCGACCTGCAGCCCGGCGCCGGCTTCGCGTTCGATATGTCCCAGCCCAGCGTGGACTACGCCGACATGCTGCGCGAGGTGCAGGACAGCACGCTGCCTTCCATCGCGCGCATCAACGGCGTGTGCATGGCCGGCGGCGTGGGCCTGGCCTGCATGACCGACCTGGCGATCGCCGCGGACCATGTGCAGTTCGGCCTGCCCGAGGTCAAGATCGGCCTGTTCCCGATGCAGGTGCTGAGCCTGCTGCAGGACATCGTCCCGCGCCGCACGGTGCGCGAGTGGTGCCTGACGGGCGAGCCCTTCGGCGCCGACGAGGCGCGTGCGGCAGGCCTCGTCAACCACGTGGTGCCCGGCGCCGGGCTGGACGCCAAGACCGACTGGCTGGCCGAACGCCTGGCCGGCAAGTCGCCCACCGCCATCCGGCGCGGCAAGTACGCGATGCGCGCCATGGCGGCCATGTCCTTCGACGAAGGCATCGCCTACACCGAGAGCCAGATCGCCCTGCTGGCCATGACCGAGGACGCGCGCGAAGGCCTGGCCGCGTTCAACGAGAAGAGGAAGCCGGTGTGGACGGGGCGCTGAGCGCCGGTCCGGCGCCACCCAAGTGCACGCGGCCTGTCCGCCAGCAGACGGCCGGCACGGCATGATGCGCATCGCCGAACCCGGCCGACCGCGCCGCCGCGACCTCGCGCCCCTGCAAGGCGTTACCAGCGAAATCGGACGGATGCTGCGCTAGGTCCAGGCGACGCCGGTCCGGATCACCCGGGCCGGAACGCCGGCAGCCAGCGCGGCGGGTGGCACATCGTGCGCGACGACCGCGCCGGCGGCAATGATCGCGCCGTTGCCGATGTTCACGCCCTTGAGGATGGTCGCACGCGCGCCAATCCAGACATGGTCGCCAATCGTGACCGGCTGCGTCATCGGGCGCGCGCTGTCGGTGAGCGCGTGGCTGTCGGTGTCTCGGATGATCACGTCGTTGCTGATCGCGACACCAGCGCCGATGGTGATCTCGCGCCGACACTCGATGCTGACGCCGCGCGAGATGTAGCCATCGCCCCCGCCAACGCGTAGCTGGGCATTGTCGAAGAGTTCCACATAGGCGCCGGACTTGAAGGCGAAGTTACCGCCGTGCACGCTCAGGCGTGCGCCGCGCCCGATGATCAAGGACGCGCGCTCGGTGTTGGCGAATGGCCAGGGCTCGTTGAACCGCAACACCGACCCCTTCTCGACCTCCAGCGTCCCGCGTACGACCAGCCGGGCACTGCCGCTCAACAAGACCCGGAAACCCTGCCGGTGCTGAAGGACGCCGAAAAATGTCCGCAGCCACGAGACCCTGGCCATGCGCCTGAGTTTCTGGCCGAAGTAATTCGGCGTACGGACCAGGGCGCTGTCGGAGGCGTCACCCACGTTGGTCTTCTCCTTGTTCGGCTCCGCGTGTCGCCGAAAGCATGGTCTCGTTCAAGGTGCTGCGGCGTCGTCATGAGCCCTTCACAGGATCCCTGCAGACCCAGGCGAGTTGTTCCATTCTTCTCCGATCCAAGTTCGAACTGAAGCGAAATGGTTTCAAGGCGTACGCGCGCGCGTGCGCTCAGTGCGGCAACTCCAGCGTTTCCCACCGCCGCAACATTTCCACCTGCCGGCGCAGGTAATCGGTCGGGATCGCCTGCGAGCCCCAGACCGGCACCCGGCCGGCGTACTCGCCCAGCAGCCAGAACTGCCGCACGGCCATGAACGGGGCGATGGCGGCGAGGTCGACTTCGGCCATGGGTCGGGCCGCGCAGTAGGCGCGGATGAACTGCTGCCACTGCGCGAGCACCTTGGCGCTGGGCACGCCGTCGGGCGTGCGCGGGAACAGGCTCCAGGGATAGACCGCCAGCTCGTAGGCCAGGTAGCCGGGGCCCGCTTCGTCGAAGTCGAAGAACACGGCCGTGCGCTGCTGGTCGACGATCTGGCCGGTCGGGTCGGCTGGCAGCACGAAGTTGTTGCTGCCATGCGCGTCGCCATGGCACAGCACCCGGCCCAGCGGGCCGAGCGCCAGGATGCGCTGGTGCAGCCGCGCGCCCAGTTCCTCGAACTGGCGGCCGAGTTCGGCCGTCATGGTGGACGCTCGGAGCAGCCCTTGCAGCGGGCGCAGCAGCAGGTAGTCGCAGTCCAGCGTGTAGGCGCTGGCCACGCCGCGGTAACCATGGCCGGCCGCATGCAACCCTGCGAGCCCGCGGGCGAAGGCCTGTATGTCTGGCGTCTTGTCGCTGGTGGCCTCGCCCTCCACGTACTCGAACAAAGCCAGCGCCCGCGCGCCTTCGGGCAAGGGCACGGAGATGGCCACATCGCCCTGCGCCGTGGGCAGGCAGCGCGCTACCGCGCAACCGGCGCCGGACCAATGCGCCAGCGCCTCGGCCTCGAACGCCAGGTTGGGGGCGCCGCGCGGGCGGTCAGCGCACAGCCGCGCGATGGTGCGCCGGCCGTCGGCAAAGTCCAGCCGGTACACCTGGTTGAAGCTGCGCCGCAGGAATTCGCTGGCCACGACGTGGCCGAACGCGTAGTGCAGTTCGACCAGCCGAGCGATGCTGGCCGCCGTGGGGGTGGATTGAGCGATCTCCAGTTGCATGCAAGCCCCAGGCAAAAAGGGCGCGATGATAGGCAGCTGCGGCCAGAGCGCAAGGCGGCCTTGGGCAAACCTTCAGGAACCGGCGCCTGCGCGCGAAACTGGGGGGTACGCAGATTCAGGCCGCTGGAAAACGCCGCCTCAGCCACTCCAGCAGCAGTGCATTGACCTCCTCGGGCTTTTCCTGCTGCGTCCAGTGCCCGCAGCCGGCCACGGTGTGGCGCTCCAGGTCGGGCACGATGCGCTCCATGCCGCGCGTGGTCGATGGCGGCAGGAAGATGTCCTGCTCCGCACAGACCATCAGTGCCGGCACGTCGATGCGGTCGGGCGTGTGCGCCGTGTCTTCCCAGTTGCGGCGCAGGTTGCGGTACCAGTTCAGCGGGCCCGTGAAGCCGGTGCGCTCGAAGGCCTGCACGAAGACCGCCAGCTCTTCGTCGCCGAGCAGCGGCGCGCCCATCACCTGCTCGTCGCCCTTGAACAGCTCGGCCGGCAGCGCCTGCAATGCCTGCGGCGCCTGTGCGAACTGGGCCAGCGTCACGCCGGGCCGGCGCATGAGGCCGCGCAGCGTGGCGTCCACATCCTTGCCCAGCAGCGCCTCGCCGACGCCGGGTTCCTGGTACTGCACCATGTAGTGCGTGGGCCCGCGCGTGCGGCGCATGGTCTCCACCAGGTCGGTCTCGGTGCGGCGCGTGTAGGGGGTGTTCAGCGAGACCACGCCCAGCACGCGGTCGGCATGGTCGCGTGCCAGCGTCCAGGCCAGGGCGCCGCCGAAGTCATGGCCGACGACGGCCGCGCGCGCGATGCCCAGCGTGTCGAGCAGGCCGGTCACATCCAATGCGAGGTTCTGCATGCGGTAGGCATCGACCGGGCCCTGCGGGCCGGTTTCGCCGTAGCCGCGCAGGTCGGGCGCCACCACGCCGTAGCCAGCGGCGGCCAGGGCCGCAACCTGGTGGCGCCAGGAGTAGGCCAGTTCCGGAAAGCCGTGCAGCAGCACGACGGTGGGCTGGCCCGTGGCCGGCGCGACCACGCTGGCGGCCATCGTGATGCCGTTGCTCTGCAGGCGGCGCCAGCCCGGCAGGGCGGGGGAGGGAGTGCTCTGGTTCATCCACGCACTCTAGCGCGGCGGCGCGGTGCGCGGTCTTGCGCGATCTGGCTGTGTTCGGCGGGGCGTTTCAGGCGCCGGCCCAGCCCGCGGGCAGGGCGTTGCCGCGCAGGCGCGGGATGCTCGCGCCGCGCTCCGGGCGGCGCGTGGCGGGCCGCTCGGCCTCGGTCGCCGGCAGGCGGAACACCGCCACCGCATCCACGAGCTCGCCGGCCTGGCTCTGCAGGCTGGTGGCCGCGGCGGCGCTTTCCTCGACCAGCGCGGCGTTCTGCTGCGTCGTCAGGTCCATCTGCGCAACGGCCTGGCCGATCTGGTCCACGCCCAGGCTCTGCTCGTGGCTGGCGGTGCTGATGGCGGCCATGAGGTCCGACACGCGCTGCACCGAGGCCACGATCTCCTGCATCGTGCTGCCGGCGCGGTCCACCAGCACCGTGCCATGCTCGACGCGCGCCACGCTGGCGGTGATGAGCTTGCGGATCTGCTTGGCGGCGTCGGCGCTGCGCTGCGCCAGGTTGCGCACCTCGCCGGCCACGACGGCGAAGCCGCGGCCCTGCTCGCCGGCCCGGGCGGCTTCCACGGCCGCGTTCAGCGCCAGGATGTTGGTCTGGAAGGCGATGCCGTCGATCGTGCCGATGATCTCGCCGATCTGCTGCGCGCTGTCCTGGATGCCGCCCATGGTCGCGACGACTTCGCCCACCACCACGCCGCCGCGCGCGGCGACCTCGGACGCGGCGCCGGCCAGCGCGCCGGCCTGGCGTGCGTTGTCGGCGTTGGTGCGCACCGTGGTGCCCAGCTGCTCCATGGCGGCAGAAGTCTGCTGCAGCGCCGAGGCCTGCTCCTCGGTGCGCTGGCTCAGGTCGTTGTTGCCCTGGGCGATCTGCGTGCTGGCGGCCGACACGCTTTCGGCATTGCCGCGCACGGCCTGCACGGTGTCGACCAGGCCTTGCTGCATGCGCTGCAGTGCGGTCAGCAGGTGGCCGGTCTCGTCGCGTGCCGTGGCTTCGATGGACATGCCCAGGTCGCCGGCGGCGATGCGGTCGGCCGCCTGCACGGCCCGGTTCAGCGGCCGCGTGATGCTGCGCGTGATCCACCAGCCCGCCACGATGGCCGCGGCCATGGCCAGCAGGCACAGCGCGATCATCTGGCCGCGCTGGCGGCCGTAGTCCACGGCGGCCTGCAGCTGCAGGTCCCGCGTGCGCTGCTCGGTGAACTCGGCGTAGGCGTTGGTGGCGCGCACCAGGGCGGCCAGCAGCGGACGGCATTCGGCGTTCATCCGGGCCACGGCCTGCTCGCGCTGCCCGTTCAGCGCCAGGTCGGCGATGGCCAGGGCCACGGGGCCGTAGCGCTGCTCGACCTGGCCGATGTCGGCCGCGAGCTTGCGTGCCTGCTCGGACACCGTGGTGTCGGCCGCCAGCATGCGGCCCAGCAGCGCCAGCTGTTCCTGCACCTGCTGGTGGGCGGCGGTGACCGCCACCTTCTCTGCGGCCAGATCGGACGCCTGCGTGACGAGCACGAGGTTGCGCGCGGCGATGGCGCGGTCGTCCACGGCGGCGCGCACATGGGCGGCCACGGTGGCGCGGGCGTTCATGCCCTCGGTGTAGTGCAGGAAGCGGTCGTTGGCCGCGGCCAGCTCCAACAGCGCCAGGCCGGCGACGGCCAGCACCAGGGTGGTCAGCCCGCCGAAGGCCAGGGCCAGCCGGGTGCGAATACTCAGGTTGCTCAGCATGTCATCGTCCTGTTGTGGTGGGGCCCGGTCTATGCCGGGACGGACGGACTGTAGGAGCGGGGGGCCGCACAAATGTCGCGCAAGTGTGACGGATGCCACGCTCGGCGCCCGCGCGCGCTGCGGGTAAACCCGATGGACCGTGGCTTGTGTGTATCGATATAGTAAATCGATGCAGTAAACCGATACACAAACACTCCAGGAGACCGCCATGCCATCCCGCCGAAGCTTCTTGCAGACCGCCGCCCTGTCGTCCGTGGCCGCCGGCGCCGCCGCGCCCTGGGTGGCGCGCGCGCAGGCGCCCATCGCGCTGCGCTTTTCCTCGTCCATGCTGGCCGACGACAACGCCGCGCACTTCGTCTGGTACCGCAGCTTCGAAACGGCGCTGAAGGCCAGCACCGGCGAGCGTTTCAAGATCGACTACTTCCCGAACAACCAGCTCGGCAAGGAGGCCGACGTGGTGCAGCAGGTCAAGGTCGGCTCCATCGACATGATGGTCACGGGCTCGTCGATCTTCGCCACCGTGGCGCCCGAGATCGGCATGCTCGACCTGGGCTACCTGTTCGACAGCTACGCCCACGCCGGCAAGGCGCTGGACGGCAGCGTCGGCAAGCAGCTGGACGAGATCCTCAACAAGCGCTCGGGCTGCTCGGTGCTGACCTGGGCCTCGCACTTCGGCGCGCGCAGCGTCTACACCAAGGCGCCCGTCAAGTCGCTGGCCGAGATCAAGGGCGTCAAGCTGCGCGTGCTGCCCACGCCGGCCTTCATCGAGACCTTCAAGGCCATGGGCGCCATCCCCACGCCCATCCCCTTCGGCGAGCTCTACATGGCGGCGCAGACCGGCGTGGTCGACGGCTTCGAGCACGACGCCGCCACCGTGCTGGCCAGCAAGCTCAACGAGGTGACCAGGTCCTGCTGGCTGACCGAGCATTTGTTCAGCCCCATGGTGGTGGTGATCGGCAAGCGCGGCATGGGCAAGATCCCGGCCGACCTCAAGCCGGCCTTCATGAAGGCCGTGGCCGATGCCACCGCGCAGCAGCGCACCATCGCCAGCCAGAAGAGCACGGCGGCGGTGGAGGAACTCAAGGCCAAGGGCATGACGTTCTTCCCGATGGCGGCCAACGAGCGCGCCAGCGTGCGCGCCGAGATGCAGAAGTCGCTGTGGTCGGGCTTCGCCAAGCAGTACCCGGTGACCGAGCCGCTGTTCAAGGCCATCGACGCAGCGCGGGGACAGGCATGAGCGCAGAGGCAGCCGCAGCACCCACGCTGGGTTTCCGGTCCGACACCACGGCCGGCAACTGGCTCGGCCGCCTCACGCGCGCGACCGAGGCGCTCTCGGGCATCGTGCTCGCGGTCGACGTGGTGGTGGTGTTCCTGTCGGTGGTGTTCCGCTACTTCCTGCACGACCCGGTGGACTGGGCCGAGGAGATCGCGCGGGCACTCATGATCGTGCTGGTGTTCTTCGGCGCGGCCACGGTGCTGGCGCGCAGCCAGCACGTGGGCGTGGACCTGTTCCGCGACATGCTGCCCACGCGCTGGCGGCCCGCCATGATCCAGGTCGTGCACTGGATCATCGCCGGCGTGTCGGCCAGCCTGTGCCTGTCCTCGGTGCTGCTGCTGGTGGACACCTGGGAGCAGACCACCTCCATCGGCCTGCCGCAGTGGCTCTACGTGTTCCCGGTGGTGTTCGGCAGCGCGTTCATGACGCTGTTCGGCATCGCCAACGCCTGCAACGGGCCGGGCCGCCTGGTGCGCGCTACGCTCATCGGCTGCGTCGTGGCCGCACTCGTGGTCTACGGCTGGAACCTGGTGCTGCCCGGCCATGCCATCCCGCACGGCCTGCTGCTGGCCGTGGGCTTCGTCGGCGGCCTGGTGCTGGGCGTGCCGATCGGCTTTGCGCTGGCGTTCGCGGCGCTGCTGTACTTCCTGTCCGACCCCAGCCTGCCGATGCTGGTGTATTCGCAGCAGGTCATGGCCGGGGCCGACCACTTCGTGCTGCTGGCGATCCCGTTCTTCGTGCTGGCCGGCCTGCTGATGGAGGCCAACGGCATGTCGGCGCGGCTCATCGAGCTGCTGCTGCGCATGTTCGGCCGCGTGCGCGGCGGGCTGGGCATCATCTCCATCCTGGCCACAGCCTTCTTCTCGGGCGTGTCGGGCTCCAAGCTGGCCGACATCGCGGCCGTCGGCGGCATCGTGATGCCGGCCGTGCGCCGCACCAAGCAGGACCCGAACGAGGCCGCGGGCCTCTTGGCCTGCACGGCCGTGATGGCCGAGACCATCCCGCCCTGCATCAACATGATCATCATGGGCTTCGTCGCGAACATCTCGATCGCGGGGCTGTTCATGGCCGGGCTGATCCCGGCCGCGGTGCTGGCGCTGTCGCTGGCCGTGATCGCCGTCATCGTGGGCAAGAAGATCAACCCGGACGACGCCTTCGACAAGCGCACCGCGCTGCTGCCGCTGATCGGCGGCGCGCTCGTGGCGCTGCTCATGGTCGGCATGATCGGCAAGGGCGTGACCTCGGGCGTGGCCACCTCGACCGAGGTCTCGGCCTTCGCCGTGGTGTACGCGCTGGTGGTCGGCGGCCTGGCCTTCCGCGAGCTGACCATGGCCTCGGTGGCGCGGCTGTTCGTGCGCTCGGCGTCGATGGCGGGCAGCATCCTGTTCATCGTGGCGGCGGCGTCCAGCGTGTCGTTCGCGCTGACCATCGAGCAGATCCCGCAGATGGTCTCGGGCTGGATGATCGCGTTCGCGCAGGACTATGGCAGCACCATGTTCCTGCTGCTGGCCGTCGGCATCATGATCGTGTTCGGCGCCGTGCTGGAAGGCGCGCCCGCGCTGATCATCTTCGGCCCGCTGCTGGCGCCCATCGCGCAGCAGCTGGGCATCGACCTGCTGCACTTCGGCACCGTGATGGTCATCGCCATGGGCCTGGGCCTGTTCGCGCCGCCGATCGGCCTCGGCCTGTTCGCCACCTGTGCGATCACGGGCACCACGGTGCGCGATGTGGCCCGGCCTATGATGAAGTACCTGGCAGTGCTGCTGGCCACGCTCATCGTGCTGGTGCTCGTGCCCGCTTTCTCGCTGTGGCTGCCGAACCGGCTCGGCCTGTGAAATGAAACCACCCCGTTTGGACTTCTCACTGCGGGTAGAAGTCCCATCCCCCTCCAGGGGCGCACCCAGCGGTCCGGCAGAGCCGGCCCCGCGGGGCCTGCTCCGCGGCCTTCTGAACCGCTGCTTGCGAGCCGGTTTCGTGCCCTGCGACTGCGCGCTGGCCCTTTGAACAACTGAACAGCTTCTTCCCACGTGACCACCATCCAGGATGTCGCCCGCCATGCCGAGGTCTCGGCCAGCACGGTCTCCAACGTGCTCAACGGCCGGGGCGACCGCATGCGGCCCGAGACGCGTGCGCGCGTGCAGGCCGCCATCGAGGCCCTGCAGTTCCGCCCGAGCAAGCTGGCCCAGCAGCTCAAGACCGGGCAGACGCCGCTGCTCGGCCTGCTCGTGCCCTCGATGGCCAACCCCATGTACGGCTTCATCGCGCGCGAGGTGGAGACCTGCGCGCAGGAGCGCTTCGGCCTGCGCCTCTTGATTGGCAGCACCTACCGCGACGCGGCCAAGGAGGCCGCCTTCTTCGAGGACATGCTGGCGCACGGCGTGCGCCGCGTGATCGTGATCTCCTCGCTGGCCGAGGAGCGGCACCTGGAGTCGGCCGTGGAGCGCGGCATGGCCGTGATGAGCTACGACCGGCGCGCCACGCCGGGCCAGCCCTCGGCCGTGGGCCATGTGACGCCCGACAACTTCGAGGCCGGCCGCCTGGCCGCGGCGCACCTGGTCGCGCACGGCCACCGCCGGCTGGCCTTCGTCACGGTGGCCGGCATGACCATGAGCCGGCGCGACAAGATGGCGGGCTTCCATGCCGCCGCCGCGGCCGCGGGCCTGGCCGCCAGCGCCAGCGTGCTCGATGGCGGGCCGCTGGACGAATACGGCGACTCGGTGATCGCCGAGGTCGGCCGCGCCATGGGCCTGCAGCTCGCGGCCGACCCGCGGCGGCCGACCGGGCTGGTCGCGCTGAACGACCTCATGGCGCTGGGCCTCATGGCCGGGCTGCGCGAGGGCGGGGTGGATGTGCCCGGCGAGGTCTCGGTCGTGGGCATCGACGGCCTGTTCCTCGCGGCGCTGTCCAACCCCGGCCTGACCCATGTGCAACTGCCCATCCGCGAGATGGCGCAGGCCATGGTCGAGGCCATCGCGGGCGAGGGTGCGCCGCCGCCCGAACAGATCTTCCACCAGGTGCGGCTGGTCGAGCGCGCTTCCGTGGCGCCGCCACCGCAATGAGAACAGGGCAGACATGACGACGGTTTTCGTGAGCCACCCGCAGGACAAGCTCGACCACTACTTCGGGCAGCGCGCGTTGGCGCAGCTGCGCAGCGTGGCCGATGTGCGCTGCAACCCCGAGGCGCGCGAGCTCGCACTGCCGGAACTCGTGGCCGCGCTCGACGGCTGCGACGCGCTGATCGCCTACCGCGGCACGGCCGGCCCCGAGGCGCTGTTCGCGGCGCTGCCGCAGCTGGCCGCCTTCGTGCGTTGCGCCATCGACATCCGCACGGTGGACGTGCCGGCCGCCAGCCGCCACGGCGTGCTGGTCACGCAGGCCAGCGCCGGCTTCATCGCGTCGGTGTCCGAATGGATCGTCGGGGCCATGGTCGACCTGGGCCGCGGCACCAGCCGGTATGCGGCGGCCTACCACGCGGGCCAGGTGCCGGCGCCGGCCATGGGCCGGCAGCTGCGCGGCAGCACGCTGGGCGTGGTGGGCTATGGGCAGATCGCGCGCTACCTGTGCGAGCTGGCGCTGGCGCTGGGCATGCAGGTGCGCGTGGCCGCGCCCGAGGCCGTGCCGGCGCAGGGCGCGCTGCGCCAGGCGGCGCTGCCCGCGCTGCTGGCCGAGAGCGACTTCGTCGTCTGCCTGGCGCCGGCCAAGCCCGAGACGTGGCACCTGTTCGATGCCGCCGCCTTCGCCGCCATGCGGCCCGGTGCGTTCTTCGTGAATGCGGCGCGTGGCGAACTGGTGGACGAGGCTGCGCTGCTGGCTGCGCTGGACGCAGGCCACCTGGGCGGCGCCGCGCTCGACGTGGGCATGGCGCCCGACCAGATGCCCAGCCCCGCGCTGGCCCGCCATCCGCGCGTGGTGGCCGCGCCGCACATCGGCGGCCTCACGCCGCCGGCCATCGAGCACCAGGCGCTGGAGACCGTCGCCCAGCTCGGCGCGCTGCTGCGTGGCGAGATGCCGCCCGGTGCCGTCAACGCGGGCGATGCCACGCGCGTGCGGCGCTGGCCGGCCTTCGCCGCCGCCACGGCCTGAGAACGTGTGAACGAACCGCTCACACCCACGCGAGGCCCCGAGAACACCTGTTTCCATCATGGTCGCCGCGCCCAGGGCCTCGCCCTGCGGGCCGGGGCGCAGCAGGCCGCATGCGCGCCTTGCAGTCCTTGCCCGGGCACCAGCCCGGGCGGCGGCCTGCGCTTTCGCCTGCGCCCCGCCTCACCCCGTCGTGGGCGCGATCGGTTCATTCACACGTCCTGAACTTCCCGGAGCTTCCATGACCTCGGCTGCATTCGACGGCGCGTGCGATTGCCACGTGCACATCTACGAGCCCGGCCACGCGCTGGCGCCCACCGCCACCTTCACGCCGCCCGATGCGCCGCTGTCGGCCTACCGTGCCGTGCAGCAGGCGCTGGGCCTGCGCCGCGCAGTGATCGTGCAGCCCACCGGCTATGGCTTCGACAACGCCTGCACGCTGGCCGCCGTGGCGGGTCTGGGTGCCGACGCGCGCGCGGTCGTGGTGGTGCCGCCCGACGTGCCCGATGCCGAACTCGAGCGCCTGCACGCGGCCGGTGCGCGCGGCATCCGCTTCATGATGCTGGCCGGCGGCCTGCTGCCCTGGGACGCGCTGGAGACCCTGGCCGCGCGCGTGGAGCCGCTCGGCTGGCACATCGACCTGCAGTTCGACTGCCGCGACATGCCACTGCATGCGGAGCGGCTGCGCAGGCTGCCGGGCCGCCTCGTGATCGACCACATCGGCAAGTTCCTCGGCCCGACCACGCCGGACGATGCCGCCTTCGTCGCGCTACGCCGCGTGCTGGACGCCGGGCGCTGCTGGATCAAGCTGGCCGCGCCCTACGAGACCTCGCGCAGCGGCCCGCCCGCCTATGCCGACGTGGCACCGCTGGCGCGTGCGCTGGCCGCGCACCACGCCGAGCGCTGCCTCTGGGCCAGCAACTGGCCGCATCCCAACGTGCAGCCCACGCCCGACAACCGCGCGCTGCGCGACTGGGCAGTCGACTGCATCGGCGATGCGCAGCGGGCGCAGCGCATCCTCGTGGACAACCCGGCCGCGCTGTACGGGTTCTGAAGTCCTTGGGGCGGCGGCGCGCCGCCCCGGCATGCCGCGCAGGGCGCCCTGTCTTGCGCTCAGGCGCTGCGCGGGCCGGTGGGCAGTGCGGGCAGACCCGCAGCGCCACAGCGAGTTGACGCAAGAGCCGGCGCCACCCCGCCGGTAGCCTTCCGCCATCGCCACGATGGGTGCGGGGCCGGGTGCAGGCAGCCGGCCGCGTGGCCAGCCGGATCCGCCCTTCAACCAAGGACATGCGCATGCAAGACCCCGCCACGAACGACCGCACGCTGGTCGATGGCCTGGCCCGCCAGCTGGCCACTCGGCCCCAGGCCACGGCCTGCCGCTGCGGCGAGCGCCGCCTCACGTTCGCCGACCTGGAGCGCGAGACCAACCGGCTTGCCAACGCGCTGGCGTCCACCGGCGTGGGCCGCGGCAGCCGCGTGGCGGTGCTGACCAAGCACCACATCGAGTGCCTGCTGGTCACCCTGGCCGCGTGCAAGCTGGGCGCCGTCTGCATGCCCGTGAACTGGCGGCTCACCGGGGCCGAGGTGGCCTACATCGTCAACGACGGCGAGGCCGGCTTCCTGATGGCCGATGCCGACTTCCTGCCGACCGTGCAGGCGGCCGACCTGCCGGGCGTCAAGACCGTGGTCTGCACGCAGGGCGGTGCCGGCGGCGTGCCGGGCCTGGCCGACTGGTATGCCGGCTTCGGCGAGCACTGCACGCCGGTGCCGCTGGACCCGCAGGACGCGGCGCTGCAGCTGTACTCCTCGGGCACGACCGGCCTGCCCAAGGGCGTGGTGCTCTCGCACGCGGGCCTGCTGTCGACCTCGCGCGTGGTGTCGCACGAATGGAAGTTCGACGCGCGCCATGTGCTGGGCAATCCCTTGCCGGTGTTCCATGTGGCCGGCATGACCATGCTGCTGCTGACGCTCTACACGGGCGGGCAGACCACCTCGTACCCGGACTTCGACCCCAAGGCCTACCTGGCGGCCTTCGCCGCGCACGGCATCACCCACACCTTCGTGGTGCCGGCCATGCTGCTGTTCATGCTGCAGGTGCCCGGCGCGAAGGACATGCCCAAGCCCGCCCTGCAGCTGGTGGCGTACGGCGGATCGCCGATCAGCGAGACCGTGCTGCAGCAGGCCTTCGAGGTCTTCGGCTGCGACTTCCTGCAGGTCTACGGCCTGACCGAGGTCTCGGGCCCGGCCACCTTCCTGCGGCCCGAGGACCACCGCGCGGCCGATCCCGAGCTGCTGCGTTCGGCCGGCCGGCCCATCGGCGGCGCGCGGCTGCGCATCGTGGACCCGATCACGCAGCAGGACGTGGCGGGCGAGGGCGCGGTCGGCGAGGTCTGGATCGAGTCCGACCGCAACCTGCTGGCGTACTGGCGCAAGCCCGAGGCCACGGCCGCCGCCTACCCGGAAGGCCGCAATGCCAACGGCGGCTGGTTCCGCTCGGGCGACGGCGGCTACCTCAAGGGCGGCTACCTCTACATCCACGACCGCATCAAGGACATGATCGTCTCGGGCGGCGAGAACATCTACCCGGCCGAGGTCGAGAACGTGCTCATGCGCCACCCCGCCGTGGCCGATGGTGCCGTGATCGGCGTGCCCGACGCCACCTGGGGCGAGGCCGTCAAGGCCTGCGTGGTGCTGCGCCCGGGCATGCAGGCCGACGCCGCCGCCATCATCGGCTTCATGCGCGACCACCTGGCGCACTACAAGTGCCCCAAGAGCGTGGACATCGTCGACGCGCTGCCGCGCAACCCGAGCGGAAAGATCCTCAAGCGCGTGCTGCGCGAGCCCTACTGGAAGGGCCAGCGGCGTGCCGTCGGCTGACCGCGGGAACACAACGAAGGAGACCACGCCATGCTGATGAACACGATCCTCGCCGCCACCGCGGCCCTGGCCTTCTGCGCGCTGCCGCAGGCCGCGCTGGCCCAGGCCGGCAAGCCCATCAAGATCGCGCTGATCGCGAGCAAGACCGGCCCGTCGGAGCAATATGCGCGCGACACCGAGCGCGGCGTGCGCCTGGCGCTGGACTACCTGACCCAGGGCTCCATGACGCTGCTGGACCGCAAGATCGAGCTCATCGTCAAGGACGACCAGATGAAGCCCGAGCAGTCCAAGGCGCTGCTGACCCAGGCCTTCGCCGACGACAAGGCCGACATCGCCATCGGCACCTCTTGGTCGGGCGGCGCGCTGGCCATGGCGCCCGTGGCCGAGGAGTACGGCAGGATCCTGATGCTGGAGCCCGCGATCGCCGACTCGCTGACCGGCTCGGCCTGGAACAAGTACCTGTTCCGCGCCAGCCGCAACTCGTTCCAGGACGCGCTGGCCACGGCCGCGGCGCTCGGCGACGGCGACAACGTGGCCTTCCTCGCGCCCGACTACGTCTACGGCAAGGACGGCGTCAAGGCCTTCAAGGACGCGCTGGGCGCCACCAGGCGCAAGGCCAACCTCGTGCACGAGGAGTACATCCCGCTGTCGACCACGGACTTCACGGCGCCCATGCAGCGCATCTTCGACCGCATGAAAGACCTGAAGGGCAAGAAGTACCTGGTGGTGATCTGGGGCGCGCCGAACCCGATCCGCAAGATCTCCGAGCTGAACCCGGGCCGCTACGGCATCGAGTTCCTCTCGATCGGCGGCGCCAACCTGGAGAACGCCAAGCCCTGGAAGGGGCTGGACATCGGCGGCGGCACCTTCTACTACTACGACTTCCCCAGGAACCCCATGAACGACTGGCTCGTGGCCGAGCACAGGAAGCGCTACAGCGTGCCGCCGGACCTGTTCACCGCGGGCGGCTTCACGGCCGCGGCCGCCATCGTGGCCGGCATCAAGAAGGCCGGCAGCGTGGACACGCCCAAGCTCATCGCCGCCATGGAGGGCATGGAGTTCGACACCCCCAAGGGCAAGATGACCTTCCGCAAGGAAGACCACCAGGCCATGCAGGTGCAATACCAGTTCCGCATGAAGAAGGACGGCAAGAGCGAGTGGGATCTGTTCGAGCTCGTGCGCGAGATTCCGGCCAGCGAGATGCCGGTGCCGATCACGGTGAAGAACTGATCCCATGACAAGCAACGCGGCTCTGGCCAGCCGTGGCTTGGGCATCCGCTTCGGCGGCCACGCGGCCGTGGACGGTGTGAGCTGCGCCTTCGCGGCCGGCACGCTGACGGCCATCGTGGGCCCCAACGGTGCCGGCAAGACCACCTACTTCAACCTGCTGTCGGGCCAGCTCCGGGCCAGCGCGGGCCAGGTGCTCTACCAGGGCGAGGACATCACGCGCCTGAGCGCCGCGCAGCGCACGGCACGCGGCATCGGCCGGGCGTTCCAGCTGACCAATCTGTTCCCGCGCCTGTCGGTGGGCGAGAACGTGCGCCTGGCCGTGCAGAGCCGGCACCGCGCCGGCTTCAACATGCTGGCGATGTGGCGCCAGCGTGCCGACCTCATCGAAGAGGCCGATGCCTGCCTCGAAGAGGTGGGTTTGGCCGCGCGCCGCGACGACCAGGCCGCCAAGCTGCCGCACGGCGACAAGCGCAAGCTGGAGGTGGCGATGCTGATGGCGCTGGAGCCCGAGGTGGTGATGTTCGACGAGCCCACCGCCGGCATGGGCGTGGACGAGGTGCCGGTGATCCTCGAGCTGATCCGCCGCCTGAAGGCGCGCGGCGACAAGACCATCCTGCTCGTGGAACACAAGATGGACGTGATCCACTCACTGGCCGACCGCATCGTGGTGCTGCACAACGGCCGCCTCGTGGCCGACGGCTTGCCGGCCGAGGTGATGGCCTCGCCCATCGTGCAGGAGGCCTACCTGGGCGTGCGCCGCACGCGCAAGGAGGTGGCGCATGCCTGAGGCTGCGAAGGACATGCTCCTGCGCCTGCAAGGCGTGCACACCCACATCGGCGAGTACCACATCCTGCAGGGCGTGGACCTCACGGTGCCGCGCGGCGCGCTGACCGTGCTGCTGGGCAGCAACGGTGCCGGCAAGAGCACCACGCTGCGCACCATCATGGGCCTGTGGCAGGCCAGCCGCGGGCGCATCACGTTCGATGGCCGCGACATCACGGCTGCGAAGACACCCGACATCGCGCGCGCCGGCATCGCCTTCGTGCCGGAGGACATGGGCATCTTCGCCGGCCTCACGGTGCAGGAGAATCTGCGCCTGGCCGCCATCGCGGGTCGCTTCGACAGCGCGCGGCTGGACTGGATCTTCGGCCTGTTCCCCGCGCTCAAGCGCTTCTGGCTGCGGCCCGGCGGCCTGCTCTCGGGCGGGCAGAAGCAGATGCTGGCGATCGCGCGCGCCATCGTCGAGCCGCGCCAGCTGCTGCTGATCGACGAGCCCACCAAGGGCCTGGCGCCCGCCATCGTCGACAACCTGGCGCAGGCCTTCGACGACCTCAAGGCGCGCGACACCACCATCTTGCTGGTGGAGCAGAACTTCCACTTCGTGCGCAGCCTGGGCGACCACGTGGCGGTGATGGACGATGGCCGCATCGTGCACACGGGCCGCATGGCCGACCTGTCGGCCGACGAGGCGCTGCAGTCGCGCCTGCTCGGCCTGCACGCCGGCGCGGTGCATTGACGGTGCGCACCGCCGCCCCTTCCCCCGGAGAAGCCATGGCCGTCCTCGATCCACCCCTGGCCGCGCCCGAGCCCGCGCCGGAGCCCTTGCCGGGCCGCACGCGCGACTGGGTACCGGCCGCCATGATCGCCGGCTTCATCGCGCTGGCGCTGCCCCTGGTCGGCAGCGTGCCGACCTGGATCACGCTGACCGTGGCCGCGCTGGCCATGGGCATGATGCTGTTCATCATGGCCAGCGGGCTCACGCTGGTGTTCGGCCTCATGGACGTGATGAACCTGGGCCACGCGGCCTTCGTCGCCGTGGGCGCCTACACGGCCACGCTGCTGGTGGCGCCGCTCAAGGGCCTGCTGGCCTCGCCGGCGGTGGGGGCGAGCCTGCTGGCCATCCTGGCCGTGATCGCTGCCGCCATGCTCGTGACGGCTGCGCTGGGCTGGGTGTACGAGCGGCTGTTCATCAAGCCGGTCTACGGCGACCACCTCAAGCAGATCCTCGTGACCATCGGCTCCATGATCATCATCGAGCAGCTGGTGCTGGTGCTGTTCGGCGTCAACCAGATGATGCTGCCGCTGCCCGAGGCCGTGCGCGGCTCCATCGTCATCGGCGACGTGGGCGTGGAGCGCTACCGGCTCGTCGCCGTGGGCGTGGGCGCGGTGGTGTTCGCCGGCCTCACGCTGCTGCTGGGACGCACGCGCATCGGCCTGTTGATCCGCGCCGGCGTGGAGAACCGTGCCATGGTCGAGGCGCTGGGCTACCGGGTGCGCGGCATCTTCGTCGGCGTGTTCGTGGCCGGCTCGGCGCTGGCCGGGCTGGGCGGCGTGATGTGGGCCTTCTACCGCGAACAGTTCACGGTGGCCATCGGCGCCGAGGTGCTGGTGCAGATGCTGATCATCGTGGTGATCGGCGGGCTGGGCTCCATCACAGGCTGCTTCGCCGGCGCCATGCTGATCGCGCTGGCCACCAACTACGTGGGCTTCCTGCTGCCGGACCTGGCACTGGTGTCGAACATCCTCGTGATGACGGCCGTGCTGCTGTGGCGCCCGCAAGGGCTCTATCCCGTGAACCAATGACATGGAAACATCCCGAGTCTCCGCGCTGCGCGCTCCGCCAACGCCCTCCAGGGGGCGCCGCCAGCGGCCGGGCAGAGCCCGTTCCGCGGCGTCCGCTGGCATGGCCTGCTCCGCGGCCTTCCGAGCACCTGCTTGCATTCCCTGGCCGTGGTCTGCGGACGATGCCCCACACAAGGGCCTGAAATGTTGACGCACTTGTTGTCCGGCGATTTCCCGCGCAGCCGCCTGCTCACGGGCGTGCTGCTGTTGATCCTGCTGTACCTGGCCACCGCGCCGTTCCTGTTCCCCGGTGCGCGCGCGCTGAACGTGGCGGCCACCATCTGCGTGTTCGTGGTGCTGGTGGCTTCGTTCGATCTGCTGCTGGGCTACTGCGGCGTGGTCTCGTTCGCGCACGCCATGTTCTACGGCATCGGCGCCTACGGCGTGGCCATCGCCATGCACCGCCTGGGGCCCACCTGGGGCGCGATGGCGTTGGGCACGCTGGCGGCGGTCGCGCTGGCGGTGCTGCTGTCGTTCCTGATCGCACTGATCTCGCTGCGCGTGCGCGCGATCTTCTACACCATGATGACGCTTGCCTTCGGCGCCGCGTTCGGCGCGCTCGTGCTGCGCCTGTCGGACCTCACGGGCGGCGACGACGGCCGCAGCTTCCGCCTGCCCGCGGTGCTGATGCCGGCCTTCCGCCCGTTCGAAGACGACGTGCTGGGCGTCACGGTCACCGGCAAGGTCTTCGTCTACTACCTCGTGTTCGCGGTCTCGCTGGCGCTGTTCCTGTGCATGCTGCGCGTGGTCAATTCGCGCTTCGGCCGCGTGCTCGAAGCGATCCGCGAGAACGACTTCCGCGCCGAGGCCATCGGCTACCGCACGCTGCACTACCGCATCGCCATCAACTGCCTGGCCGCGGCCATGGCGGCCTGCGCCGGCGTGCTGATGGCGCTGTGGCTGCGCTATGTGGGGCCGCAGACCACGGTGGGTTTCAACGTCATGCTCAACATCCTGCTCATGGCCGTGATCGGTGGCCTGGGCACGGTCTATGGCGCGGTGGTCGGCGTCACGCTGTACGTGGTGGCCGAGAACTACCTGCAGGCCCTGCTGGGCGGCGTGAGCGCGGGCGCCCGGGGCCTGCCGCTGCTGCCCGAGCTGTTCCACCCCGACCGCTGGATGCTGTGGTTCGGGCTGGTGTTCGTGCTGTCGGTGTATTTCTTCCCGGCGGGCATCGTGGGCAAGCTGCGCGGCCTGCGCGCCAGGCCCGCCTGATGCACGGCCGGGGTCAGGGCGCCGGCCGCGCCATGCGCGGCAGCGTGCGCTCGCCCGACTTCTGCAGGTGCCGGCGCATGCGCTTCTCGGCCAGGGCGGGGTCGCCGGCCAGGATGGCATCCGTGATGCCGCGGTACTCGGCCACCATGGCGCGCAGGTCGGCGCCCGTGAGCGCGTCATGGAACTGGGCGCGGAACAGGTGCGCGCGCGACTGCGGCAGCACGCGGTCGAGTTCATGGTTGCCGGCGATCTCGAACATCACCCGGTAGTAGTTGGCGCGCGCATCGAGCACGCGGCCCCGCGCCTCGGGCGTGTCCACGGCCACGAGCTGGCGGGCCGCTGCGGCGAAGCGCTGCGCGTTGTCGCCGTGGTCGATGTGGGCGGCGGCCAGCCGCGCCGCCAGGCCCGAGAGCACTTCCAGCACGTCCAGCAGGTGGCCCGCGTCCTCGCGCGTGAGCGAGCGGATCACCGCGCCGCGGTGCGGCGTGAGCTCCACCACGCCGCTGGCGGCCAGGACGCGCAGCGCCTCGCGCACCGTGCTGCGGCTCACGCCGAGTTCGCGCATGAGGTCGGCCTCCACGAGACGCTGGCCCACCGAGAAGCGGCGCAACAGGATGCCCTTGCTGATCGCGTCGGCCACGCGGTCGGGCGTGCTGCGCGGATGGCGTGCGGCGGCGGGCTTGGCAGCCGCCGCAGGCCCGGTGTCGACGTGGGGCGTGGTGCGCATGCCGTGGATTGTCAGGCCATCGTGGCGCAGGCGGCGGCGCCCGCCCGCAGCCGCTGGGCAGGGCGGCCGGCTCACACGCCGTCCGCCGCTTCTCAGCGCAGGGCCGGCGCGCCGTCGTCGGCGTGCAGCACTTCCAGCTGCGCCCGCACGATGCCGCGGCCCAGCATGCCCAGTTCGCGCGCGGCGGCGGTCGACACGTCGCCGATGCGGCTGGCGCCCCAGGCGCCGCGGTCGTTGACGCGCACCACCACGCTGCGCTGGTTCAGCACATTGGTCACGCGCACCAGCGTGCCGAAGGGCAGCGTCATGTGCGCCATCGTCATCTGGTCGGGGTCGAAGCGTTCGCCGCTGGCCGTCGGCCGGCCCGCGAGCCGGCGCGCGTAGTAGGTCAGCCTGCCTTCCAGTGCGTGCATGGTCTCGGCCACCAGGCCGGACGGCGCGGGGGCGGACGGCTGCGCACCGGCCGCCGCGGCGCAGGCCAGCAGCAGCGCGGTGCAGGTGCACGCGCGCATGCAGGAGCCGATGCAGGAACGGGCGAACGGTAGGAACTTCATGCGGCCCGCATTTTGGCGCAGGCGGCAGTGCCTGGGCGCAAGACGGCCGCCAGCGCGCCGCATACGCTCGCGTCAGCCGGCCTCCCGGGGCCCGAAATGCCTGCGCGCCCATCGCCGCGGACGCCGGAGAAACCCTGATGATTGTCTGACAATCCAGGCCTACCATTCGACGCCTTGCAACGGCCGGCGACGGCGCGCGCAAGCCCTGTTCACGGTGCAACGCGCACTCGCCAGACGGCGCCGCGCGCCGCACGCCATGCGGCTCCGGGGCCGCCCTGAAAGGACGATGTGTACGAGTTCTCGCCCAAGGTCCAGGACCTGCAGCAACGCCTGGCGGCCTTCATGGAGGCGCACATCTACCCCAACGAGACGCGCTACTACCGCGAGGCCGAGGAGCTCGGCCCCTGGAAGGTGGCGCCCGTGCTCGACGAGCTCAAGCCGCTGGCGCGCGACGCCGGCCTGTGGAACCTGTTCCTGCCGGTCTCCTCGCACGGTGCCGGGCTCACGAACTTCGAGTACGCGCCGCTGTGCGAGATCATGGGCCGCTCGCACCTGGCGCCCGAGGTCTTCAACTGCTCGGCGCCCGACACCGGCAACATGGAGGTGCTGGCGCGCTACGGCACGCCCGCGCACCAGGAGCGCTGGCTGCAGCCGCTGCTGGCCGGCCAGATCCGCTCGTGCTTTGCGATGACCGAGCCGGCCGTGGCCTCCAGCGACGCGACCAACATCGAGAGCTCCATCGTGCGCGATGGCGACCACTACGTCATCAACGGCCACAAGTGGTACACGACCAACGCGACCGACCCGCGCTGCGCGATCTGCATCTTCATGGGCAAGTCCGACCCCGACAACGCCGACCGGCACCGGCAGCAGTCGATGGTGCTCGTGCCCATGGACACGCCAGGCGTCAAGGTGCAGCGCGCGATCCCCGTGTTCGGCTTCTACGGCGTGCCCGACCGCGCCTCCGAGGTGGTGTTCGACAACGTGCGCGTGCCGGTGGCCAACATGCTGCTGGGCGAGGGCCGCGGCTTCGAGATCGCGCAGGGCCGGCTGGGGCCGGGCCGCATCCACCACTGCATGCGGCTGATCGGCCTGGCCGAGCGCATGCTCGAACGCATGTGCCGGCGCAGCCTCACGCGCACGGCCTTCGGCAAGACGCTGGCCCAGCAGGGCGTGACGCTGGAACGCATCGCCCAGTCGCGCATCCTGATCGACCAGGCGCGGCTGCTCACGCTGAACGCGGCGCACCGCATGGACACGGTGGGCAACAAGGCGGCCAAGGCCGAGATCGCGATGATCAAGGTGGCCGCCCCGCAGATGGCCTGCCAGGTCATCGACTGGGTGATCCAGGCGCACGGCGGCGGCGGCACCAACAACGACCTGGGCATCGCGGCCGCCTACGCCACGGCCCGGCTGCTGCGGCTGGCCGACGGCCCGGACGAAGTCCATTGCGCGCAGATCGGCAAGCTCGAACTGGCAAAGTACCGCTGACGTGCCCGCAGGCACGACGCAAGCAACAGGAGACAAGGCATGCAGATCGATTTCCATGGCGCGGCCCTGCAGGCCGGGCGCCGACCGCCCGACGCCGACTGGCAGCGCATGATGTGGATCAACGCCGACCGCGTGCTCTACCTGGGCCTGCTCGGCGAGCCCACGGTGCGCTGCTTCGGCGGCTTCTCGGTCTACCTCTCGCTGCGGGGCACGCACCGCATCTGCGTGGATGGCGGCGACTGGCAGGACAGCGCCGTCTCGGTCGTGCCGCCCTATGTGCGCCACCGCATCGTTTCTGGCGAACGCATGATCTGCAACCTCTTGGTCGAGGCCGAGACGGTGGACGTGGCCACGCTGCCGCTGCACCTGCGCGCGGGCCGCGGCGCGGTGGACGCGCCGGCGGCGCTGCAGCGCATGCGCGCGGCGCTGGACGTCCTGCGCCTGGCCGACAACCGGCGCTACGCCAGCACGGCGGCGTTCGACGAAGCCTTCTTCGGCGCGCCGCTGCGCGCGCGGCCGCTGGATGCGCGCGTGCAGGCCGTGCTGGACCGCATCAAGGCCGACCCCAACGGCCATGTCTCGGCGCAGCAATGCGCGGTGGCCGCGCACCTGTCGGTCTCGCGCTTCCTGCACCTGTTCAAGGCCGAGACCGGTTCGCCGTTTCGCAGCTTTCGCACCTGGCAGCGCGCGCGCAGCCTGCTGTACTACGTGACGCAGAGCAGCAACCTCACCGACATCGCGCTGGACGCGGGCTACCCCGATTCCACCCACTTCAGCCACTCGATCCGGCAGGTCTACGGGCTCACGCCCAAGTCCATCTTCGCAGGCAGCCGCAAGCTGGCGCTGTACGCCAGCGGCGCCGGGGTGCCGCGCTCGAGCTACCACTGAGATGAAACCACCCCCACGTTTCCCCGCTTCGCGTGGTCCGCTGCCCCCCGAGGGGGTGCGTCAGTCCCTTCGGGCGGCCGGGCGGCACTGACATGCAGATCGATCTCGACTACGCGGACCGCCATGTCGTGGTGTTCGGCGGCACCACGGGCATCAACTTCGGCATCGCCCAGGCCTTCGCGCGCCAGCGCGCGCGGGTCACCGTGGCCAGCCGCCGGCAGGAGAACGTGGACGCCGCCGTGGCCGCGCTGGCCGCGGTGCGCGAGGCCGGCGCGGAGGTGCACGGCGTGGTGGCCGACGTGCGCGATTTCGACGCCGTGGGCGCGGCCTTCGCGCAGTCGGTGCAGCGCTTCGGCCCGGTCGACGTGCTGGTCTCGGGCGCGGCCGGCAACTTCCTGTGCGCGGCGCAGGCCATGTCGTCCAACGGCTTCAAGGTGGTGGTGGACATCGACCTGGTCGGCAGCTTCCACGTGCTGCGCCAGGCCCATGCGCACCTGCGCAAGCCCGGCGCGTCGGTCATCCAGATCACGGCCCCGCAATCGTTCGTGCCCATGCGCTACCAGGCCCATGCGAGCGCGGCCAAGGCCGGCGTGGACCAGCTCACGCGCACGCTGGCGCTGGAGTGGGGCGGCGAGGGCATCCGCGTGAACTCGATCTCGCCCGGCCCCATCGACGGCACCGAGGGCTTCCGCAAGCTCATGGCGCCGACGGCCGAGGACCGCGCGTTCGCGCTGGGCCAGGTGCCGCTGCAGCGCTTCGGCAGCCTGGACGACATCGCCAACCTGGCGCTGTTCCTGGGCTCGCCCTACGCTGCCTACATCTCGGGGGCGCTGATTCCCTGCGACGGAGGCGGTGCGCTGGAGAGCGTCAAGCCGGCGCTGGAGGCCGCGGGGCGGCGCGGGCCGGGCGCGGCGGGCTGAGAAGCTGTGAACGAACCGCTCACACCCACGCGAGGCCCCCCATGACCGTCTTTTCGCAAGCCAAGCCTGGCGTCCGGGGCCTCGCCCTTCGGGCCGGAGCGCGCCAGGCCGCAGGCGGGCGTTGCAGTCCTTGCCCTGGCACCAGCCAGGGCGGCGGACTGCGCCTACGCCTGCGGCCCGCCGCACCCCGTCGTGGGCGCGATCGGTTCATTCACAGCTTCTGAGCACAAGCGGCTTCGAACGAGCGGCGCGAAGGCGGTAGGTCGCCTGCCGCGCCGCTACCGCAATCACGGGATGGTTGCCTGCGCACCGTCTCACCATACTCCGGCCAGTCTCCCGTGCGGCGCAGGGCGCGCCTGCATGGGAGCTTCCCTACTGAAGCTCGGAGGCTTGCGATGGTCAGAAGAACGTGCATGCGTGCTGCCGGGGTGGCCCGGGCGGTGGCCTGGGCGGCGTGCTGCGGGCTCTTGGCCGCCATGCCGTGGCAGGCGGCGCAGGCTGCGCCGATCGTGTTCCAGAAGGTGTCGGACAACGGCGCGGGCGAAGCTGCGGGCCGCTTCAGCGCGGCGCTGAACCAGGGCGGCAGCGGCAACCAGGCCGTGCTGCAGCTGTTCACCACTGCCGACCCGGGCGCCAGGATCACGGGCCTGTACGTGCAGGACACCACCGGCGCGGTCGCGCGCGACAGCCTGTCGGGCGGGCCGCTGGTGCGGCTGTCCGAGACCCGGCTGCACGAGGTGGTGCTGGAGAGCCCCGGCGCCAGCAAGATCGCGGTGATCAAGGCCCTGACCGACGCCCTGGGCATCAGCCTCGGCGAGGCCAAGGACCTGGTGGACCGCGCACCCACCGTGATCCGCACGGCGTCCACGCCCGATGGCGACGCGCAGCTCAAGCAGGCATTGGAGAGCGTGGGTGCCCGCGTGACGCTGACCAGCCGCCAGGACCCTTCGGTCCCGGCCGGCGCGAACGTGGGGGTCACCATGCCGGGCGCCGCGCCGACGGGCTACGACGTGGTGCTGGCCAGCGCCGGGACGAACAAGATCGCCGTCATCAAGGCGGTCCGCGACCTGACGGGCCTGGGCCTCACGCAGGCCAAGCAACTGGTGGACGACGCGCCATCCGTGCTGCTGGCCAACGCCAGCCCGGCCGAGGCGGCTGCGCTGCGGCAGGCCCTGCGGGAGAGCGGCGCCA
The DNA here is from genome assembly GCF_001422445.1 of Pseudorhodoferax sp. Leaf274. Taxonomy (GTDB): domain Bacteria; phylum Pseudomonadota; class Gammaproteobacteria; order Burkholderiales; family Burkholderiaceae_C; genus Pseudorhodoferax. The sequence goes on along the minus strand of NZ_LMNA01000001.1, from coordinate 253,992 downwards.
CGGTGGAGTTGAAGCCGGTCGGCGCCACCGCGGGGAACGGCCCGGTGGCCCTGCCGCCCGGCAGCGCGGGCATCGTCCCGGACTTCGGGCTGCGGTTCGCGTACGAGGATCCCGGCGCCGCGCCGACGCTGCAGCTGGCGCTGGACCTGGACACCATGTTCTCCGACCTGCTGGCCGCGTGGCAGCGCGGGCAGTTCCGGCTGGGCCTGGAGGTCACGGACGCGCTGGGCGCGGCCGATCTCTACCTGGCAGCCAACGACGTGCCGCCGGCCGAGGTGCCCGAGCCGCCGACGCTGGCGTTGCTGGCGCTGGCGTCGCTCGGGCTGCTGCGGCGTGCGGGCGCCGGCCGCGCGCGCGCCGCTGCCGCTGGCACGGCCGGCGCCTAGCGGGCGGCGCGCCCGGGCTTCGGACCGTGCCCGGCGGGCACGGCATCGGCCTCGCCCAGCCACTCGGCCTCCCAGCGGCCGCCTGCGATCAGCGTGCGCGCATGGGCCTCGATCGCCTGCACCACCACCCTGGCCGCGGCGTCCAGCGGCCGGTCGGCGGCGGTGGCCAGGCTGTAGCTGCGCTGCAGCTCGGGCTGCACCACGCGCGCCACCAGCCAGGGCGCGGCCTGGCGCCCGGCGTCGGGCAGCGCGCAGGCCGGCGTGAACGTGAAGCCCGCGCCGCAGGCGTAGAGCGAGCGGATCACGCGGGCCGAATCGTGCTCGTGGACGATGTTGAGCGGCACCTCCTGCGCGTTGGCGGCATCCTCCACGCGCTGGCGGATCGAGAAGCGGCGCGACTGCAGCACCAGCGGCTGCGCCGCCGCCGCCGCGAAGGCGATGCGCGGATGGCCTTCGCCTGCCGGCGCCGGCTGCAGCAGCGGCGCCACCGTGCCTTGCAGGTCGCGGCCGCAGAAGTACATGGCTTCGCGCGCGAACGGGCGGCAACGCAGGCCGTCGACCTGGGCCTGGTCGACCAGGATGCCGATGTCGGCGCGCCGGTCCAGCATGGCCTTGCGCACCATGAGGCTCAGGTCGTCGAGCACGAACACGCGGATGCGCGGGTGCGTGGCCTTCAGCCCGGCCAGCACCGGCCCCATCAGCAGCGAGGCGATCAGGAAGGGCAATGCCACGGTCACCGAGCCCTCGGGCCCCTGCGGCAGGCTGCGCACGCGCTCGCGCACGGCGGCAGCGTCCGACAGCAGCCGGCGCGCGTCCTGGTACAGCTGCAGCCCGGCCGGCGTGGGCGCCATGCCCGCGTGCGAGCGCTCGAACAGCTGCGCGCCGAGTTCTTCCTCCAGCTTGCGGATCTGCGCCGTCAGCGCGGGCTGGGCCACATACAGCGAGCCGGCCGCGCGCGACAGGCTGCCCGCTTCGAGCACGGCGATGAAGTAGCGCAGGGTCCGCAGTTCCACGGTGGCCGACTGTAAGGCCGGGCGGCCTGCGCCCCCTGGGCTCACATGGGTTCCAGGCCCACGCGCTTCATCATCGCCTCGGTGAACGCGATCTCCCGCGTGAAGCCGCGCACGTAGTCCTCGCCGTCCTGCATGTCCACGCTGCCGCCCTGGGCCAGCAGTCCCTCGACCACGCGCGGCTGCTGCAGCGCGGCCCGGAACGCCGTGCGGATGCGCTCGACCACGGCGTCCGGCGTGCCGGCCGGCACCGAGATGCCGCCCCAGGACGCGAGCTCGACACCGGGCACGCCGGCCTCGGCCAGCGTGGGCACCTGCGGCAGCATGGGATTGCGGCGCGTGCCGGCGACGGCCAGCGCGCGCAGCTGCCCGGCCTTGATCTGCTGGTAGGGCACGGACAGGATGGGCGTGCCGAACACCACCTGCCGGCCCAGCACGGCGTTGACGAGTTCGGAAGCGCCCTTGTAGGGCACGTGCAGAGCGCGCGCATCAAGCGCGCTGAGCAGCAGCTCCACGCCCAGGTGCGAGGGCGTGCCCACGCCGCCCGAAGCGTACTCGAGCTTGCCGGGCGCGGCGCGCAGCTTCGCGGCCAGGGCCTGCACGCTGTCGATGCCGGAATCGGCATGCACGATCAGCACGATGTCCGCGCTGGTCAGCCGCATCACGTGGCGGAAGTCCTTGAGCGCGTCGAAGCCCGGCTGCCGGTACATGCGCATGTTGGCCGCCATGGGCGCGGCCGAGTAGACCCAGGTGTAGCCGTCGGCCGGCGCCTTGGCCGCCATGCGCGCACCGATGTTGCCGGCCGCGCCACCCCGGTTCTCGATCACCACGGCCTGGCCCAGCAGCGGGCCCACGGCCTCGGCCAGGATGCGGGCGGTGTTGTCGGGCGCGGTGCCGGCCAGGTAGGGCAGCAGCCATTTGACGGGGCGGCTGGGGTAGGGCTCGGTGGCATGGGCCCGTTTCGCGGCGGGGGCGAGGGCCGCGGCCAGGCCGGCGCCCAGCAGGGCGCGGCGTTGCGGGTTGAATGGCGTTGTCATCTGTCTGTCTCCGGTGTTTCTCGGCAGGCGCTGCTCAGGCGGACGCGAGCAGTTCCTTGGCGATGGTGTTCTTCTGGATCTCGCTGGTGCCCGTCAGCACGCGGTACATGCGCAGCATGCGAAACAGGAACTCCACGCGCCGGCCCTGCACGATGCCCTCGCCGCCGTGGATCTGCACGGCCCGGTCGGCCACGCGGAAGGCGGTCTCCGAACAGAAGAGCTTGGCCATCGAAGTCTCGGCCCGCGCGGCGCCGCCGGCATCCAGCGCGCGGGCGGTGCCCAGCATCAGCGCGCGCGCCGCGGCGAGTTCGGTCGCCATGTCGGCCAGCATGTGCTGGATCGCCTGGAACTGCGCGATGCTGCGGCCGAACTGGCGGCGCTGCAGCGCGTAGTCGCGCGCATCGCGCAGCGCCAGCTGCGCCAGGCCCAGCATGGCCGGGCAGTGCAGCAGCCGGTTCACGCTGATGCGGCCCAGTGCCAGCGCCAGGCCGCGGCCCGGCGCGCCGATGCGGTTGGCCAGCGGCACGCGGCAGTCCTCGAGCACGATGTCGCCCGTGCTGCTCTGGCCGGCCATGGTCTTGTAGCCCGTTTCCACGCGCACGCCGGGGGCGTGCAGGTCGACGAAGAAGGCTGTCACCTCGCGCTCGTCCGCGTCTTCGGCGGCGGTGGAGGCCAGCAGCACGGCCGCGTCGGCGAAGGGCGAACCCGAGATGAAGCGCTTGCGCCCGTTGACGACGTAGTGCTCGCCGTCCAGCACGGCGCGGGTCTGCACGGCACCGGCATCGGAGCCGGCCTCGGCCTCGGTCAGCGCGAAGCAGATCGCCATCTCGGCCTGGGCCACGGGCACGATGAATTGCGCCATCTGCTGCGGCGTGGCCTGGCGCGCCAGCGCACCCACGCGCGGCGGGCCGCTCAGTTCGCCGAACACGTGCGGCGCGAACGGCGAGCCGCTGGCGTAGATGGCCTCCTTGACCAGCACATGGTCCAGCACCGGCAGGCCGAGCCCGCCCATCTGCTCGGGCAGCGTCATGCCGTAGAAGCCCATCGCATGCGAGCGGCGCCAGACCTGCTGCAGCAGCGCGCGGTCGGCGCCGTGCTCGTGGTCGACGCCGTGCGCGCGGGCCAGTTCGGCCAGCTCGCCGTGCAGGAAGTCCTGCACGCGCGCGATGATCTCGGCGGCGCGCGGGCTGCCTTCGAAGGGGCCGTCGAACAGGGGTTTGGATGCGGTCGTCATGGTTCAGTTCACCTTGCGTGCGTGGTTGGCCCAGTACGGCGCCTGGATGGCCTTGCGGGCCACCTTGCCGTTGCTGTTCTTCTCCAGCGCGGCGACGAACTCCAGGTGGCGCGGCCGCTTGAAGCCGGCCAGCCGTTCGGCGCAGAACGCGTCGAGCATGCCTGCGTCGGCCGCCTGGCCGGGCCGCAGCACCACGTGCGCGGCGACGGACTCGCCCCATTTGTCGTCGGGCACGGCGAACACGCAGGCCTCGGCCACGGCGGCATGCTGGTACAGCACGGCCTCGACCTCGGACGGGTAGACATTGAAGCCGCCGCTGATGACCATGTCCTTCTTGCGGTCGACGATGTAGACGAAGCCTTCCTCGTCCACGCGCGCGAGGTCGCCCGTGTGGTAGCGGCCGTCCTTGAGCACCTCGGCCGTGAGTTCGGGCGCGCGCCAGTAGCCGGCGAACACGTCCTCGCCACCGACCACGATCTCGCCGATCTCGCCTAGCGCCACGGGCCTGCCGTCGTCGCCCAGGACCTGCACATCGCATTCGAGCAGCGGACGGCCGCAGGAGGCCAGGCGCTCGGGCCGCGCGGCGCGGGCGTGCAGATGGTCTTCCACCGTGAGGCCGCACACGCCCGAGGTGGTCTCGCCCGCGCCGTAGCCCTGCGACAGCACGGGGCCGAACACGTCCATCGCGCGCAGGATGCGCGCCGGTGCCATGGGCGCGGCGCCGTAGCCCAGGCGCTGCAGGTCGGGCAGCGGGCGGTACTGGCCTTCGAGCTCGCCCAGCAGCATGTTGACCATGGTGGGCACGAGGAAGGTGTGGGTCACGCGCTCGGCCCGCATCTCGGCCAGGAAGCGGCCCGGCTCGAAGCCGCTGAACAGCCGGATGGTGGTGCCGCTGCACAGCGCGGGCACCAGCTGCATGCCCGATGCGTGCGTGATCGGGCCGACCAGGCCCAGGATGTGGTCGGGCCGCGTGGTGTCGGTGCGCATTAGGAACTTGCGCAGCTGCGCGAGCCGGTTGCCGAAGGTCTGCATCGCGGCCTTGAGCACGCCCGAGGAGCCCGAGGTGTAGTGCAGCACGGCCAGTTCGTCGGCGTGCACGGGCACGGCCTCGAAGACGTCGCTGGCGCGCGCGAGCAGGGCCTCGTAGCCGGTCGCGGCCGGGCCGTCGAGCAGCAGCAGGCGCGGCATGGCGCCGCGCACATGCGGGCGGAAGGCCTCGGCGCGCGCGGCCGTGGTGATGACCAGGGTGGCCTCGCTGTTGTCCACCGTGGCGCCGACCTCGGCCGGCGACAGCCGCGCGTTGAACGGGGCCTTGACCAAGGCGGCCTTGTAGCAGGCCAGCTCGGTCTCGACGATCTCGGCGCAGTTGGGCAGGTAGATGCCGACGCGGTCGCCGCGCGCCAGGCCCAGGCCCAGCAGCGCATGGGCTAGGCGGTTGGACCGCGCATCGAGCTCGGCGTAGCTCAGGCTGCGTTGCGGGGTCACGATGGCCGGGCGTGCGGCATGGCGCTGCGCGCTGCGGGCGACGAGGGCACCCACGTTGGTCACGGGGCGGGGGGCTGGGGCGTTCAAGGGCTGGTCTCCTGCTGTTGCCACGGCGCTTTGCGCTGCGGTGCAGGCACTGTTGCAGAACGCCGGCCATCACGGAAATACGGATTGCTGATGCGGAGCCATCGATTCGGCTGATGGCCTGCCCGGACGCTGCGTTGCAAATGTCATCGAAGCGGCGGCCGCTGCAACGGCGCCGCAGTGCGCGCGCGCCACAGTGCGGCCATGGCAGGGCGGCCCGCCCTGCCTTTGGCCCTGCTGCAGGAGACGCGCATGCCCGAACCCACCACCCCCCCACGCCGCCACGGTGCCGCCCGCCTGCTGCTGGCACTGGCCTGCGCCGCCACCCTCGCAGGCCCCGCGCTGGCCGCCGACGCCAGCCTGGACCAGGTCTACCAGGCGGCCCATGGCGGCCATGTCGACCAGGCCCTGCAGATGATGGACCCGGTGCTGCGCGACCACCCCAACAGCGGCAAGGCCCACTATGTGGAGGCCGAGTTGCTGGCCCAGCAGGGACGCCTGGGGCCGGCGCGCACCGAACTGGCCACCGCAGAGCGGCTGGCGCCCGGCCTGCCCTTCGTGCAGGAGCAGTCGCTGCAGCACCTGCGCCGCGTGCTGGACGGCCAGCCGGCCGCTGCGGCAACGAACCGCATGCCCTTGACCATGCCCGCGGCCGAGGCCGCCGACGGCACACGCGGCCGGCCCCTGGCCTGGGGACTGGCGCTGGCGGTGGCCTGCGGCGCGCTGCTGGGCTGGCTGCTGACCCGTGCCAACCGCCCGCGGCCTGCGCCGCAGGGGCCGGCCATGGCGCCGATGGCACCCATGACTCCGATGACGCCGATGGCCAGCGCCGCCGGCCCGGCCATGGCATGGCCGCGCAGCACGGCACAACCCGATGGCGTGGTGCCCTGGGGCGGCGCGCCCGCAGCCCCGGCGCCGGCCAGGCCCGGATGGGGTTCCCAGGTGGCGGCCGGCGTGGCCGGCGGCCTGGCGGCCGGTGCAGCCGCGGTGGCAGGCCAGGAACTGGGCCGGCGCCTGTTCGGCCACGAGACGGCTGCGGCGCCGGCGGCGGTGCCGTTCACGGCCGCGCCGGTGCAGGGCTCGACGGGCGCGACAGGGGCCATGGGCGCACCGGCCGCGGACGCCTGGTCCGATCCCGAACCGGACTTCGGCATCCGCGATGCGGGCGGTGGCTGGGACGATGGCCCGGAAGCCGATGCCGGCGGCCTGGGCGGCAACTGGGACGTCTAGGCGCCCGACGGGCTTTCAGTAGAGCGTCTCGACGCTCGCGTTGAACAGGTAGCCCGCGCCGCGCTCGGTCAGGATCAGCTGCGGCGCGAACGGGTCGGCCTCGATCTTGCGGCGCAGGCGCAGCACCTGCACGTCCACCGTGCGGTCGTAGACCTCGGCGTTGTGCAGGCGAGAAAGCTGCAGCAGCTGGTCGCGGCTCAGCACGCGCTGCGGTGCGCTGCAGAAGGCGGCCAGCAGGCTGAACTCGTTGTTGCTGAGGTCCAGCTTGCGGCCGTCGGCGCTGGCCAGCTTGCGCGTGCGCAGGTTGAACTCCCAGCCCGCGAAGCGGTAGGCGCGGCGCTTGTCGTCGCGGCCGGCCAGCTCGGTCTGCACGTGGTAGCGGCGCAGCACGGCGCGGATGCGCGCCAGCAGCTCGCGCGGGCTGAAGGGCTTGGTCACGTAGTCGTCGGCGCCCAGCTCCAGGCCCATCACGCGGTCGGCTTCCTCGGCCTTGCCGGTCAGCAGCACGATGGGGATGCCGGCGCGTTCGCGCAGCGCGCGGGCCAGCTGCATGCCGTCCTCGCCCGGCATCTTGAGGTCCAGCAGCACGAGGTCGATGGCCTCGCGGTCCAGCAGCTCCAGCATGGCCGCGCCGCTGGCCACGGCCGAGACGCGCAGTTCGTTGGCCGCCAGGTACTCCAGCAGCAGCTCGCGCACGGCAGGATCGTCGTCGACGACGAGGATGTGGCCTGCGGGCGTGGCCGGCGGGGGCGTGGCGGACATACTTGGGAACTTCCGATGTGCTCGATGCGATGGACGATTCCACTATAGCGGCCCTGCCGCCCCGTTCCGGCCGTGCCCATTTGCGCGGCGTGGCGGCCGTGTTGCTGGTCGAAGCGCTGATCCTCGCGGCCGTGGCCTACGGCCTGTGGGTGCTGCGCCAGCAGTCGCTGGACGGCGAGCTGCGCCGCCTCGGCTCGCTGGCGGCGGCCATGGCCACGCAGGCCGATGCCGGGCTCGATGTGGCCGAGGCCACGCTGCGCGCCACCGGCACCGAGGTCGTGGAAGGCCTGCTGCAGACCGGCACGCCGGCCGCCCAGGCCCTGCTGCGCACGCGCATGGCGGCGCTGCCCCAGTTCCGCGCGCTGACGGTGGCCGACGCGGCCGGCCGGGTGGTGGCCAGCTCGGCGCCCGGGCCGCTGCCCACCGGCCTGCTCGCCGACCGCGACTTCTTCCACGCGGCGCAAAGCAGCACGGCGCCCAGCCTGTTCGTGGGCAGCCCGTTCCGCAGCCGGCGCGATGGCCGGCTGCTGATCGGCGTGTCCATGGGCTGGCACGCTGCCGACGGCAGCTTCCAGGGCACGGTGGCGCTGCTGGCCAACCCGGAGTTCCTGGACGGCGATTTCCGCCGCATCGCGCCGGCCGTCGACACCAGCCTGGCGATCTACCGCAGCGACCGCGTGCTGGTGTCCGACGGCCCGGGCGACGGCAGCGCCCAGCTGCTGCCCACCGCCGTGACCGACGCGTTGTGGGACATGCCCGCGCCGCACCGCGTGCGCCTGCCCGACGGTCGCGAGCGCCTGGTGGCGGCCCAGCAGCTGCGCGGCCATCCGCTCATGGTGGTGGTCGCGCGCGACCTGCAGCCGGCCCTGGCCGACTGGACCGAGCAGGCCTGGCTGGTGGTCGCCTTTGCGGCGTCGGCGCTCACCGTCACGCTGTTCCTGCTGGTGCGCAACGTGCGCGAGCAACGGCTGCGGCTGGCCGCCCAGGCCAGCCTGGCGGCCGAGCAGCAGCGCGCCGTGCGCGCCTTCCAGGCCGCCCAGGAAGGCAATTGGGAGTGGAGCCCGCGCAGCGACCGGCTGCACCTGTCGCCACGCATGAAGGAGCTGCTGGGCCTGCCGCGCGACGCGGCCGTGGAAGGCGCGGCCCAGGCCCTGCTGCGCACGCAGGCGCACCCGCGCGACCTGCGCGTGCTGCGCCATGCGCTGGCGGCCCATGCGCGCGGGCGCGTGCCGCTGTTCGACGCCACCGTGCGCATGCGCCGGCTGGAGGGCGGCTGGCGCCATGTGCGCCTGCGCGGCAACGCATGGCGCGGCGCGGCCGGCGCGGCGCAACTGTTCTCGGGCATGGCCACCGACGTCAGCGACGAGGTCGAAGGCCGCGCGCGCGAGCGCCAGCTCGAGGAGCAGCTGCAGCGCGCGCGCCGGCTCGAGGCCATCGGCACGCTGGCCGGCGGCGTGGCGCACGACTTCAACAACATCCTGGCCTCCGTGATCGGCTATGGCGAGCTGGCGCGCACGGCCGCGGGCGACGGCTCGGACCAGGCGCGCCAGATCGACCAGGTGCTGCAGGCCGGCCAGCGCGGCAAGGCGCTGGTCGAGCGCGTGCTGTCGTTCAGCCGCGGCGCGCCCCACGTGGCGCAGCGCTTCGTGCTGCAGCCCGTGGTCGAGGAGGTGCTGCAACTCATGGCGGCCTCGCTGCCGGCCGGCGTGACGCTGGCGCCCGAGCTCCATGCGCCCGGCACCGTGCTGGCGGGCGACCCCACGCTGGTCTACGAGGCCGTGCTCAACCTGTGCACGAACGGCGTGCAGGCCATGCCCGACGGCGGCGCGCTCCACGTGCTGCTCGACGTGGAGCAGGTGGACACCACGCGCACGCTGTTCGAAGCACAGCTGCAGCCCGGCCGCTACGCGCGGCTGCGCGTGCAGGACAACGGCACCGGCATCGCGCCGCAGGCGCTGGACCGCCTGTTCGAACCCTTCTACACCACCAAGGGCCCGCGCAAGGGCACGGGCCTGGGCTTGGCCGTGGTGCACGGCGTGGTGGCCGAACTCGGCGGCGCCATCGACGTGCAGAGTCGGCCAGGGGAGGGGGCCTGCTTCACGCTGTACTTCCCGTGCCTGGATGTGCCGGCGGACGCCGCGGCCCCGGCGGGCGGCGGCGCCGTGCCGCTCGGCCAGGGCGAGGCCGTGCTGGTGGTGGACGACGAGCCCGCGCTCGTGGCGCTGGCCGAGGAGATGCTGGCCGGCCTGGGCTACGAGCCGTTCGGGCTGGTGTCCAGCACCGAGGCGCTGGCGCGCTTCACGGCCGCGCCCGACCGTTTCGACCTGGTGCTGACCGACGAGCGCATGCCCGGGATGGCCGGCACCGAGCTCGTGGCGGCGCTGCGCTGCGTGCGCCCCGACCTGCCCGTGGTGCTGGCCAGCGGCTACGGCGGGCCCGAGCTCGCGCAGCGCGCCGCCGCCGCCGGTGTGCGCGTGCTGGTGGCCAAGCCGCTGGCGCGGGCCGAACTGGCGCGGGCCATGGCGCAGGCTTTGCAGGCCGGGTTGCAAACGTAACCGGCCCGGCGCCTGGCCGCATGGCGGCGTAACCGGGCGCGCGCACAGTCGATCCCAACGGAGCCGCTGGCGCATGGCGCACCCGGCCCGTCACGGAAACGAAAGGGAATCCGCCATGAACAGGATCTCGCAACGCCGGGCCATCCAGGCCATCCAGGCCATCGCCGCAGCCGCCGCGCTGCTGGCCGGCAACGCCATGGCCACCGAATACGGCACCGTGGTCTCCAAGACCGCCGTGTACAGCCAGGTGGCCGTGCCGGTGCAGCAGTGCGTGCAGCAGGACCAGGTCAGCCGGGCCCAGCCCAGCGGTGCCGGCGCGCTGATCGGCGCCCTCGTCGGCGGCGGCGCCGGCAACCTGATCGGCCACGGCGGCGGCCGGGCGCTCGCCACCGGCGTGGGCGTGCTGGCCGGTGCCATCACCGGCAACAACGTCGAGGCCAACGGCGCGCCGAACGTGGTGACGCCCGTGCAGACCTGCCACCAGGAGCAGCGCGTGGAGAACCGCCTGGTCGGCTTCGACGTGGTGTACGACTACAACGGCCAGCGCTACAGCACGCGGCTGGCCAGCGACCCGGGCGACCACGTGCCGCTCAACGTCAGCGTGACGCCGGCCAACACGGTGGTGCAGCCGGCCCCGGTGGCCTACAGCACCACGACGGTGCTGCCGGCCGTGGCGGTGGCGCCCGCGCCGCTCATCGTGCAGCGCCCCTGGGGCCCGCCGCCCGTCGGCCTGGAGTTCGACACCGGCTGGGGCGGCCGCCACTGGCGCTGAGGGCCGTAGCGGCCATCGCCTGCCGCACGCCAGCCCGGTTGCAGATGCAACCTCGGCGGCCAGCGGCGTAGCCGCCAGGACATGCGCGCGGCGCACCATGAAGACATTGCAAGGCAACCCACCTGAAAGGACAGCACCATGTACAACGACACCGCTTCCCATTCGGCCCTGCTGGGCGCCATCGTCGGCGCCGGCGGCTACGACGCGCACCTCGAATCCGCTGCGCAGCACGTCTCGCACGAGGCCGCCGAGCGCGCGGCACGGCACGATGTTCAGATGGCCCAGGTCGAGCTGTATTGCGACCACCGGGCCCAGGCCCTGGTCGCCATCCGGCACGCCATGCAGCTGCTCGAAAGCTGCGACGACAAGGCGCTGGAGCCCCAGCTGGCCAAGCTGAGCGAGGCCGCCTGGCATGTGCGCCACAACGAGAGCCTCGTGGCCGTGGACCTGCTCGACGAGGCCAAGGTCCAACTGCACAGTTGATGCACAGTTGATGCACAGCTGACCGAGACTGGCGCGGCGCGGCGCGGCGCTGCGCGGCGCGGGCGGCCCGCGCACCGCGTCGCGCGGCAGAGCGTCAGGCGGTCTCGCCCCGGGCCTTGCGCAGGTTGTCCTTGAGCAGTTGCGGCACCCGCTCGTCGAAGCCCAGCGCCACGCGGCGCACCTCGGGGCTGTCGGTTGGCGCATGGCCCACGCCCAGCGCGGATGCGCGCGGCGCGGCCACGGCCACCACCGTGCCTTCGATGCGGCCGATGCCCGTGATCTCGCAGGCCACCGTCTGCCCCGCATCCACGCTGCGCGAGTGGCAGGGCGTGCCCATCAGGATGACGTCGCCGGGCAGCAGCGTGATGTGCCGCGCGATGTCGGCCACCACGTAGTGCGGGCCCCAGATGGTCTCCTCGCCGATGTGCGCCTCCTGCACCAGCAGGCCATTGACGAACGTGCGCAGCGTCTGCGCGAAGATGTCCACGCCGCGCACGATGCCGGGCCCGATGGGCAGCAGCGTGTCGGCCCCCTTCACGCGCAGCATGCTGCCCTGGTCGGTGTCGCGGAAGTCCTGCAGGCCCATGTCCAGCGCGGGGCAGAAGCCCTCGATGTGGTCCCAGGCCTCGTCGGGCGTGACGTTGCGGCAGGTGCGGCCGATCACCACGGCGTACTCGCCCTCGTAGTTCAGGTAGGTGCAGTCCGCCGGCTTCAGGATCTGGCCCCTGTGGCCGTTCAGCGCAGTGGGCGGCTTGGTGAAGTAGGTGGGCGTGTCGGTCGGCTTGTCCTTGTTGCGCGTCTCCAGGCTGCGCGAGCGGTAGCTGATGTGCACGGCGATGATCTTGCTGGGATCGACGGGCGGCAGGTAGCTCTGCGCCTCGGCATCCAGCAGCCGGCCGTCGTCCAGCCGCAGCTGGCCATCGTCCTGCAGCGTGCCCCAAAAGGCGGAGCCTTGGACCAGCACGCGGCGGCGCTCGGTGCGCGGGCCGCGCAGCACGGCGGGCAGCTCGGCGAAGGGAAATTCGAAGTTCATGGGGTCGCTTCCTGCATGCCGAACCAGATGTGGACGTTGCCCGTGCCGCGCGCGTTCTCGTAGGCGGACAACTGCTCTCCCTTGGCGCGGCAGGCCGCACCGCCCAGCGCACCCAGCATCTGCAGGTAGTGCGCGCCGAAGGCCTCCCAGGGCTTGCTGCGGTAGTCGCCGTCCCAGCGCTCCAGGACGAGGTCGTGCCGGCCCTCGGCCATCAGCGCGATGGCCTGCTTGTCGCTGGCGATGTTCTCGGGCCGCGCCACGTTGCTCTCGTGGAAGATGCGTGGGTGGTTCGGCTTCCAGTCGATGCCGTTGAACTTGTGCGAGAGCGCGCCCGAGGCCAGCAGCAGCACGCGGTAGGGGCTGCGGCGGATGGCCTCGCCGATGACCTCACCGGAATCGAGGAACTGGCGCCACTCGCAGTTCTGGCAACTGCTCACGCTGACCACGGGCAAGCCCGCCAGTTCCAGGCGCAACTGCTTGACGAGGTTGATGGTCGGGTACTGGCGGCCCAGGTCGGGGTGGCCGATGGCGCGGTGGTAGCCGCGCATCTCGCGCGAGAGTTCCTCGATGGCGTAGGCCAGCGCGGGCAGGCCGGTGTAGTCGTAGGGCACGCCGTGCAGGTACCACGGCATCTCGTCCGAGGTGTACAGGCCGCGGTAGTGCGCGCCCGCATCGACGAGGTGGTAGCCGGTGGTGAACCAGTGCGTGTCGAACACCATCACCACATCGGGCTGCACCTGCGCGATCTTCTGCCGCAGCCGTGCGTAGCCCGCGATGAGGTCGGAGTCCTCGCCGGCGCCCTGCAGGCGGCGGAACTCCTCGCATTGCATGAGGCCGGGATGGTGCGATACCAGGGCCGCGCCGACGATCTGTCCCATGTCGTGTCTCCTCAGCGGTGGGAAAAGCTGGCCTTGAACGGCTTCTTCGGCACCACCACGTCCTTGATGTCGCAGAAGAACTCGAAGCTCCAGTCGCCGCCCTCGCGGCCGATGCCGCTGCGCTTGATGCCGCCGAACGGCGCGGCCAGGTCGCGGATGCCGAAGCTGTTGACCCAGATGAAGCCCGTGCGCACACGCTCGGCCACGGCCGTGGCGTGCGCGGTGGCGCCGTAGCACACGCCGCCCAGGCCGTAGTCGGTGCCGTTGGCCAGCGCGATGGCTTCGTCATCGTCGCTGAAGGTCTGCAGCGTCAGCACCGGGCCGAACACCTCGTTCTGCACGATCTCGTCCGTCTGCTGCAGGCGCGTGAGCATGGTGGGCTGGAAGTACTGTGCGCCGAAGTCGTGCGGCGCGCCGCCCCACAGCAGCTGGGCGCCGCCCGCCACGGCGCGCTGCACGAAGCCCTGTACGCGCTCGACCTGGCGCGGGTGGATGATGGGTCCGACCTCGGTGGATTCCTCGCGCGGGTCGCCGACGGTCAGCTTCTCCACGTAGCCGCGCATCGCGGCGGTGAAGGCGTCGGCCACCTTCTCGTGCACGAGAAAGCGCGTGCCGGCCAGGCAGACCTGGCCCGCGTTGCGGTACATCAGCGCGCCGGTGGCGGCCGCACCGTCGAGGTCGGCATCCTCCAGCACGATGAACGGGCTCTTGCCGCCCAGCTCCAGGCTGCAGGGCACGAGGTTGGCGCCCGCCGCCTGGGCAATCAGCTTGGCCGTGGGCACGCTGCCCGTGAACGAGATGCGCGCCACGCGCGGGTCGGCCACCAGCCGCGCGCCGGTGCGGGCGCCCGTGCCCTGCACCACGTTGAACACGCCGGGCGGCAGGCCCGCGGCGTGCGCCGCGTCGGCCAGCAGCGAGCAGGTCAGCGGCGCCCATTCCGGCGGCTTCAGGATGCAGCAGTTGCCGGCCGCCAGGGCCGGGCCGAGCTTCCAGGTCGACAGCATCAGCGGCGCGTTCCAGGGCGTGATGATGACCACCACGCCGGCCGGGTCGTGCCGGACGATGTGGTGCGCCTGCTCGGTTTCGATGGGGCGCTCCTGCAGGCTGAGCGCATGCTGCGCGAACCAGCCGATGTTGAGCATGGCGCGCGGCACCACGCCATGGCGCATGCGCGAGAGCAGCACGCCGGCGTCCACGCTCTCGAGCCGGCAGAAGGCGTCGGCACGGCGGCCGATCTCTTCGGCGAAGCGGTCGAGCAGGGGCTTGCGCTCGGCCGCGCCCAGCGCGCTCCAGGCCGGGAAGGCCTGCTCCGCGGCGGCGATGGCGGCGTCGGTGTGCACGGCCAGCCCTTCGGCGATGCGGCCCAGCGGGCGCTGGTCGATGGGGCTGAAGAGTTCGAAGCTCTCGGTGGACGGCACGCGGCGGCCATCGATGTAGTGGTCGGGGGAAACGGCGATGCCGTCGATGTCGAGCATGGTCATGGGCCTTTCAGACGAAGCGCAGGCTGATGGCGCCCAGCGGGCCGTAGTCCGCATGGAACACGTCGCCTGCCGCGCAGGCCACGGGCCGCGTGAACGAGCCGCCGAGCACGGTTTCGCCGGCCGCCAGGCCCTCGTCGAAGGCCGCCAGCTTGTTGGCCAGCCAGGCCACGCCGTTGCCGGGGTGGTTGAGCACGGCCGCGCCCAGGCCCGATTCCTCGACCACGCCGTTCTTGAACAGCAGCGCGCCGGCCCAGCGCCAGTCCACCGCGTCCACCCGCATCGGCCGGCCGCCCAGCACGATGGCGGCGTTGGCCGCGTTGTCGGCGATGGTGTCCAGCACCTTGCGTGGGGCCTTGGTGTCGCGGTCGAACTGCTCGATGCGCGCGTCGATGAGTTCCAGCGCCGGCACCACATAGTCGGTGGCATTGAGCACGTCGACGAGCGTCACGCGCGGGCCCTTGAGCGGGCGCGCCAGCACGAAGGCGAACTCCACCTCCAGCCGGGGCACCAGGAAGCGGTCGGCGGGCAGCTCGCTGCCGCAGGCCACCACCATGTCGTCCAGCAGCAGGCCGTAGTCGGGCTCGGTGATCTGCGAGGCCTGCTGCATGGCGCGCGAGGTCAGGCCGATCTTGTGGCCGATGGCGTGGCGGCCCTCGGCGCGCTTGATGTCCATCCACGCGCGCTGGATGGCGTAGCTGTCGGCCATGGTCATCTGCGGATGGCGGCGCGAGAACTGCGTGGCGGGCCGGCGCTCGCGTTCGGCCGCGTGCAGCTCGCGCGCCAGCTCGGCATGCAGCGCCGCGGGCAGGGCGGGGGTGCTCATTCGGTGTGTCTCCTTTGGTGGATGCGGCGCAGTGTGCGGCGCCGCGATCATCCGCACAAGCAATGGAATACGCCCAGTCATCAAGCATGTCTTGATAATGGCCGCATGCCCTTGACCCGCATCACGCTGCGCCAGCTGGAGGCCTATGCCGCCGTGGCCGAGCTGCTGAACTTCCACGCCGCGGCCGAGCGCCTGGGCCTGACGGCGCAGGCCGTGAGCCAGCTGGTGGCAGAGCTGGAGGCCGTGCTCGGCTTTCGGCTGTTCGACCGCACGACGCGGCGCGTGGCGCTGTCCAGCGCCGGGCGCGACTACCTGGCCTCGGCCGAGACCGTGCTGCGCCACGTGCGCGCGGCCGAGAGCACGGCGGCCGACGTGCGCCACCGTGCGGCCGGCGTGGTGCGTGTGGGTGCGCCCATGGTGCTGGCCGCCAGTGCCTTGCCCGAGGCCGTGCGCGCCTACGTGGCCGGGCGGCCCAAGGTGGTGGTGCGCATCCACGACCTGCCCGTGGAGGGCCTGGTCGAGGCCGTGGCCAGCGGCGACGTGGACCTGGCCGTGGGCCCGGACCGCCCCGTCGGCGACCAGGTGCAGCGGCTGCCGCTGTTCGACAGCCCGTGGGTGCTGTGGTGCGCGGGCGACCATCCGCTGGCCCGGCGCGCGCGCCTGCATTGGCACGACCTGCGCGACGCTGCGCTCGTGGCCGCCGGCCGCGACCACGAGCGCAGCGTGGCGATGATGCGGCTGGGCGCGCCCGAGGACGCACGCATCGTCCCCGTGCAGGTGGTCGAGCACATCAGCACCGCGCTGGGCATCGCGGCGCAGGGCCAGGCCGCGACGCTGGCGCCGGCCTACGTGCAGGTGCTGGCACGGCACTTCGGCCTGGTGATGCGTCGTGTGCTCGGGCCGGAGACGGTGCGCTCGGTCGGGCTGTACCAGGCGCTGGGACGCCAGGCCTCGCCCGCGGCGCTGGGCTTTGCCGAGCACCTGCAGGCGTGGCTGCCGCAATGGCATGCGGGGCTGGAGGCGGCCTCGGATCGGTGAGCAGGGGATTGCGCAGGCAAGCTGGCCGGGGTGCACGCACGCCGCGCGGAAGGGGCGCGGAAAGGGTGCGTTAAAGAAGGCTTGAAAGGCGCGCTGCAGCGCGCCCGGCATGTCAGGCGCGCGTCAAGCGCAGGCCGCCGTCGATCAGCAAGACCTCGCCCGTGGTCTTCGCCGCGCCGACGCCGAGCCACCAGGCGGCCTGTGCCACGTCTTCGGGCTGGATGACTTCTTCCAGTGCGGCGCGCTGCTTGTAGCTCTCCACGGCCGCGGCGTAGGCCACCTCGCCCAGCCCGTTCTTGAGCCAGGGCGAGTCGACCAGGCCCGGCGCGATGGCGTTGACGCGGATCTTCGGCCCCAGCGCGCGCGCCAGGCCGATGGTCATCGCGTTGAGCGCGCCCTTGGACGCCATGTACGCGATGGACGAGCCCGTGCCCATGAACGAGGCGATGGACGAGACGTTGACGACCGCGGTGACGGGGTGCCGCTCCAGCAGCGGCACGAAGGCGCGCGTCATCTGGTAGGCGCCGACCACGTTGACGGCGTAGATGCGCTGGAAGTCGTCGGCCTCCAGGGCGTCGAGGTTCTTCAGCGGCACGAAGCGCGTGGTGCCAGCGTTGTTGACCAGCACGTCGGCCCGGCCCCAGCGCGCCTGCACCTCGGCGGCCAGCCGCCTGCAGTCGGCATCGCTGGAGACATCGGCCTTGACGACCAGCACTTCGGCGCCCAGGGCGCGGCACTGCCCGGCCACCTCGTCGGCCGGCGCCGGATCGCGCGAGTAGTTGACGGCCACGTCCCAGCCGTGGGAGGCGTACAGGCGGGCGGTGGCCGCGCCGATGCCGGAGGAAGAGCCGGTGACGACGCACACCTTGCGTGCGGTTGGTGGAGTGCCCATGGTGGTCCTTGTTCGGTGGCCGGCCAGTATCGGGGGCGATCGTGGGCCGGCGTGTCACCCACGGCCGTGGATGGCATGCGAGCGCCGCAGCGCGAAGGGCCCGTCGCCGGCCAGTTCCTCGCGCAGGAACTGCACGCAGGCGCGCACCTTGGCCGAGTGGCTCAGCCGCACCGTGCTGGCAGCCCAGATGTCGGCCGGCTGCGTGGTGCCCGGCAGCACGGGCACGAGCCGGCCGGCGGCCAGGTCGTCGTGCAGGTCCCAGTCGGCCTGCAGCACGATGCCGTGGCCGTCCAGCCCCCAGCCGCGCACGATCTCGGCGTTGTTGGACGCGAGCCGGCCCGTGACCTTGACCTTCTCCTCGCCGCTGGGGCCGGCCAGGCGCCAGACGCCGAAGGCCTGGTTGCGGTCGCGCAGCACCAGGCAGTCGTGCCGGCTCAGCTCGGCCACGCTGGCCGGTGCGCCGCGCCGTGCGAGGTAGCTGGGCGCGGCGCAGAGCAGGCGCGCGCCGGCCGCGAGCTGGTGCGCCACGAGGTGCGGCTCGTCGACGGCGCCCACGCGCACGTCCAGGTCCACGTTCTCGGCGATCAGGTCGACACGGCGGTCCACCGCGTCCAGCGTGATGTCCAGCGCCGGGTGGCGCTGCGCGAGCTGCGAGAGCAGGGGGCCGATGTGGCGCCTGCCCAGGCGGAAGCTGGTGGTCACGCGCAGCGTGCCGCGCGGGTCGAGCCGCCCGCCGGCCACGGTCTCGCCCAGGTGGTCCACGCCCTGGAAGATCTGCTGGGCCGAGGCGTAGACGCGCTCGCCGTCCTCTGTCACCGTCACGCGCCGTGCGGCGCGGTGGAACAGCGTGACGCCCAGCGCCTTCTCCAGCAGGGCGATGCGCTTGCTGACATAAGCGGGCGAGGTGCCCAGCTCGGTCGCGGTGGCGGCGAAGCTGGCCTTGCGCGCTGCGAGGCAGAACACACGCAGGTCGTCGAGCTGGAAGTTGAGGTTCACGGTTCGTGAATCATAGAACCACATGTGGCTGCTTGTTCGCGCGAAGTGTCGTCAGTAGAGTGCCGCATTCCCACCGGAGACACCACACGCATGAACCGCCCGATTTCGCTGGCCGCCCTCACGGTGCTGGAGCTGGCCCCGCCCGCCATGGTGCGCTGCGCTGCAGACGCCGGCTACAGCCACATCGGCATGCGCCTGATCCCTGCGACCGCCACCGAGCCACAGTACGACATCGTGGGCGACACGCCGCTCCTGCGCGAGGTCGAGGCCGCCCTGGCCGACACCGGCGTGAAGGTGCTCGACGCCGAGATCTTCCGCATCCAGCCCGGCAAGCGCGCGGCCGACTATGAGGCGGCCATCGCCACCGCGGCGCGGCTGGGCGCGAGCGAGTTGCTGGTGGCCGGCAACGACCCCGACGACGCGCGCCAGATCGCCGCCTTCGCCGCGTTCTGCGAGCTGGCCGACAGCTACGGCCTGGGCGCCGTGCTGGAGTTCATGCCCTGGACGGATGCGAAGGACCTGGCCGCCGCCGCGCGCATCGTGGCGCGCAGTGGCTGCGCCAACGCGGGCGTGCTGATCGACCCCTTCCACTTCAGCCGCTCGCGGAGCCGGCTGGAGGACATCGCGCGCGTGCCGCACACACAGCTGCGCTACCTGCAGTTCTGCGACGTGCCGGCCGCCATTCCGCCGAGCATGGATGCGATCCTGGCCCAGGCGCGGGCCGAGCGGCTGTTCCCGGGCGAGGGCGCGCTGGACCTCGTGGCGCTGCTGCGCGCCGTGCCGGCCGGCATCCCGCTCAGCATCGAGGTGCCGACGCAGGCGCTGGCGCGCACCGTGGACGCCACGGAGCGCGCGCGCCGGGCGCTGGCCGCCACGCGGCGCGTGCTGGCGCAGGTGGGCGAATGAAGCGCATCGACTGCGACCTGCTGGTCGTCGGCTCAGGGGCTTCCGGGTTGTCTGCTGCCGTCACCGCGGCTTGGCACGGCCTGAAGGTCGTGGTGGTCGAGAAGGCCCCGGTGTTCGGCGGCGCCACGGCCTGGTCGGGCGGCTGGATGTGGGCGCCGGGCAATCCATTGGCGAAGCGCGCTGGCATCCACGAAGACCCGCAGCAGCCGCGCACCTACCTCCAGAACGAACTCGGCCCGCACTACGACGCCGCGCGCGTGGATGCGTTCCTCGACAACGCGCCGGCCATGGTGACGTTCTTCGAGCAGCACACGGCCCTGCAGTTCGTGGACGGCAACGGCATCCCCGACATCCACGGCCAGGTGCCCGGCGCGGCTACGGGCGGCCACCAGCTCATCGCCGCGCCTTACGACGCACGCGAGATCGGCGCGCTGAACAAGCAGCTGCGCCCGACCATGCGCGAGACCTCTTTCCTGGGCATGCCCATCATGGCCGGCGCCGACCTGGGCGCTTTCCTCGGCATGACACGCTCGGCCAAGTCCTTCCTGCACGTGGCGGGCCGCTTCGTGCGGCACCTGCGCGACCTGGCGCTGCACGGCCGCGCCATGCACCTCGTCAACGGCGTGGCGCTGGTCGGCCGGCTGGCCAAGTCGGCGCAGGACCTGAACGTGCAGCTGATCGCCTCGGCCCCGGCGCAGCGGCTGCTGGTGGAAGGGGGCGTGGTGCGCGGCGCCGTCGTCGCCACGGCCGGTGGCGAGACCGAGATCCGCGCCAGCCGCGGCGTGGTGCTGGCGGCCGGCGGCTTTCCGAACGACATCGCACGCCGGCAGGCGCTGTTTCCGCGCACGCCCACGGGCCACGAGCACCTGGCGCTGCCGCCAGAGAGCTGTTCGGGCGACGGCATCCGCCTGGGCGAGGCGGCCGGCGGCATGCTGGCCACCGGCCTGGCATCGCCCGTGGCCTGGGCGCCGGTCTCGCGCGTGCCGCATGCGGACGGTTCGGTCGGCCACTTTCCGCACATCATCGACCGCGGCAAGCCGGGGGTGATCGGCGTGCTGTCCAACGGCCGGCGCTTCGTCAACGAGGCCGGTGGCTACCACGACTACACCGCGGCCATGGTGGCGCAGGCGCCTGCGGGCGAAGAGGTGTGCTCCTGGCTCGTCTGCGACCACCGCTTCCAGCGCCTGTATGGGCTGGGCCATGCGCGGCCCTTTCCGCTGCCCGTGGGCCCGGCCGTGCGCAGCGGCTACCTGCAGCGCGGCGCCACCATCGAGGCGCTGGCCCGGGCCTGCGGCATCGCGCCGGCCGCGCTGGCCGAGACGGTGCAGAACTTCAACCGGCATGCGCGCCTTGGCGAAGACCCCGAGTTCGGCCGCGGCTCCACGCCCTACAACCGCAAGATGGGCGATGCGCTGCACACCGGCCCCAACCCTTGCGTGGCGCCCATTGCGCAAGGCCCGTTCTACGCCGTGAAGGTGTTGCCGGGCAGCTTCGGCACCTTCGCCGGCCTGCGCACCGACGCGCAGGCGCGCGTGCTGGGGGTCGGTGGCGCGCCCATCGGCGGCCTGTATGCGGTGGGCACCGACATGGCCAGCGTGCTGGGCGGCTGCTACCCCTCCGGCGGCATCAACCTGGGCCCGGCGATGACCTTCGGCTACATCGCGGGGCGCCACGCGGCCGGTGCGTAGCGGCCTACCGCCGCAGCCACCAGGCCAGCCCTGACGCGGCGGCTGCCAATGCCATCACGGCGGCCCAGCCGGCCTGCGCCAGCAGGATGGCGGCCAGGGCCGATCCCGCGGCCATGCCGACGAACATGCCCGTGAGCAACACCGCGTTGAGCCGGCTGCGTGCGTTGGCATCGATGCCGTAGACGATGCTCTGGTGCGCCACCAGCGTGGCCTGCACGCCCAGGTCGAACGCCACGGCGCCCAGGGCCAGCAGCACCAGCTGCACGGGCACCGGCAGGGCGGAGCCCAGGCCCATGGCCACGAAACTCAAGGCCGCCAGGCCCGCGCCCAGCCGCGCCACGCGGCCCGGGCCGCTGCGGTCGGCCAGCTTGCCTGCCAGCGGCGCGGCCAGTGCGCCCGCGGCGCCGGCCAGGCCGAAGGCGCCCGCCACGCTGGCGCCGATGTGGAAGGGCGCGGCCTGCAGCATGACGGCCAGCGTCGACCAGAACGCGCTGAAGCCCACCGACAGCAGCGCCTGCGCGGCCGTGGCGCGGCGCAGCCCGGGGTGCTCTCGCCACAGCTGCGCCAGCGAGGCCAGCAGCGCGCCATAGCCCAGCTGCGTGGTGGCGGCAAAGCGCGGCAGCATGCGCCAGGCGGCCAGTCCCACGGCCGCCACGCCGACGGCGGCGCCCGCGTAGACCACGCGCCAGTTCCAGTGCTCGGCCACGAAGCCGCTGACCACGCGCGAGAGCAGGATGCCCAGCAGCAGCCCCGTCATGACCGTGCCCACGGCCTTGCCGCGCTCGGCCGCCGGCGCCAGCGTGGCAGCGGCCGGCACGATGTCCTGTGCCAGCGTGGCGGCCAGGCCGATCGCCAGGCTGGTGGCCAGCAGCAGGTGCAGCGAGGGCGCGGCGGCCGTGGCCAGCAGCATGGCCGCCAGCACCGCGGCCTTGACGAGGATGATGGCGCGCCGGTCGAACCGGTCGCCCAGCGGCGCCAGCAGCGCGATGCCCGCCGCATAGCCCAGCTGCGTGAGCGTGGGCACCGCGCCGGCCGCACCCGGCGTGGCGTGCAGGTCGGCCGCCATGCGGCCCAGCATGGGCTGGCTGTAGTACAGCGCGGCCACGCCCATGCCGGCGCCGGTGGCCAGCAGGCCCAGCAGGTGCGGCGGGAGGGCGGCCGGCTGGGCAGCGGGTGCGTTGGCGTTCATATTCATCGCTTGCATGATGCATTCTTTCCAGACTCGATGCCGGAGAGTGTCGTGGCGTCGTCCCACTCTTGGAAGGGCCGCCACCTGCACAATTGCTATACGCTTGGCGCATGAATGACGCGACCACACCCCCCGCGGCGGGCGACCGGCTGCTGCTCATGGA
This sequence comes from Pseudorhodoferax sp. Leaf274, assembly GCF_001422445.1. Classification (GTDB taxonomy): domain Bacteria; phylum Pseudomonadota; class Gammaproteobacteria; order Burkholderiales; family Burkholderiaceae_C; genus Pseudorhodoferax. The sequence goes on along the minus strand of NZ_LMNA01000001.1, from coordinate 231,867 downwards.
GACCTTCGTGCGCATCGTCGAGGCGGGCAGCCTGTCGGCCGCGGCGGCGCAGCTCCAGGCCACCCAGCCCACGGTGAGCCGGCGGCTGCAACTGCTCGAACGCTCGCTGGGCGTGCGGCTGCTGCAGCGCTCCACGCATGCGATGCGGCTCACGGTGGATGGCGAGCGCTGCTTCGCCCGCGCCAAGGAGCTGCTCGCCAACTGGGCCGCGTTCGAGGCCGACCTGCGCGGCGCGCAGCAGGAGCCAGAGGGCACGTTGCGCGTGGCCATGCCGCATGCGTTCGGCCAGGAGCGCTTCGTCGCCCCGCTGGCCGGTTTCCTGCGCGCGCATCCGCGCGTGTCGGTGGAATGGCTGCTGCGCGACGACGTGCGCGACTTCATCGCCGCCGGCATCGACTGCGCCGTGCAGGTCGGCGAGCCGGCCGACCCCTCGGTGGTGGCCGTGCGCCTGTCGGAGGTGCCGCGCATCGTGGTCGGCGCGCCGCAGCTGCTGGACGGCACAGCGCCACCGCAGGACGCACAGGACCTGGCCACACTGCCCTGGCTGGCGCTGCAGACCTTCTACCGCCACGAGATCGCGCTGCGCCACCGCGGCAGCGGCCGGCTGGCACGCATCGCGCTGCAGCCGCGCGTGAGCACCGACAGCCTCTACGCGCTGCGCAGCGCCGCACTGCAAGGCCTGGGCGTGTGCGCCGGCTCGGCCTGGCTGCTGGAGGAGGACATCGCCCAGGGCCGGCTGCTGCACCTGGCGCCGCAGTGGGAGGCCGCGCCGTTGCCCGTGTACATCGTCTATCCGCAGGCGCGCTACTACCCGTCGCGGCTGCTGCGCTTCGTGGCGGCAATGCGCAAGGCGGTGCCGGGGTTGACGGGGGCGCAGGAGGGCCCGGGCGCGGACGGCGGGGGCAGTCAGGCGTGAGCCGCGGCCAGCCGGTCGAGCGGGCTGCGCACCGCCATGCCGCCCATGCGCATCACGTGCGTGTAGACCATCGTGGTGGCCACGTCGGCGTGGCCCAGCAGCTCCTGCACGGTGCGGATGTCGCTGCCGGCCTGCAGCAGGTGGGTGGCAAAGCAGTGGCGCAACGTGTGCGGCGTGGCCGGTTTGGCGATGGCGGCTTGCTGCACGGCGCGCTTGAAGGCGCGCTGGAAGGTCTCTGCGTAGAGATGGTGGCGCCGGATGGCGCCGCTGCGCGGGTCGGTCGACAGCTTGTCTTGTGGAAACACCCAGAACCACGTCCAACTGCTGCCGGCACGCGGGTACTTGCGCTCCAGCGCATGGGGTAGTTCGACACCGGCCTGGCCGGCCGCCACGTCGGCGCTCCAGACCAGGCGGCTGCGGGCCAACTGCGCGCGCAGGTCGGCCACCAGGCTGTCGGGCAGCATGACGATGCGGTCCTTGCCGCCCTTGCCTTCGCGCACGAACACCGCGCGCTGCGAAAAATCGAGATCCTTCACGCGCAGGCGCAGGCCGTCGTGGATGCGCAGGCCGGTGCCGTACAGCAGCCTCGCCATCAGCGCGTGCTCGCCGGTCATGCGGCCCAGCACTGCCGACACCTCGTCTGCCGAAAGCACCACTGGCAGCCGCCGCTTGGGCACCGGCCGGCCGATCTCTGCCATCCATGGCAGTTGCACCTGCAGCACCTTGCCGTAAAGGAACAGCAAGGCCGAGAGCGCCTGCCGGTGCGTGGAGGGCGCCACATCCCGCTCGGCAGCCAGATGCGTGAGGAATGCCTCGACCTCTTCCTTGCCCATGTCGGACGGGTGCCGCAAGCCATGGAACCGGATGAATGCGCGGCACCAATGGACATAGGCCCGCTCGGTCTGCAAGCTGTAGTGCATGAGGCGGATGCGTTCGCGAAGGCGGTGGAGCAGCCGTGGTGCATGCAGCGGCGGCAAAGCGGCAGCGTTGTTTGTATGCATATCACGCTGACGGAATGCAATGGCAGAAGGCGACATGCGCGGCTCCTCGTGTCAACATCCAGCGACCGTCAAGCAAGTTTGTAACAGCCGCGAGGTTTGGCGGCCAATTTATCACTGGATGAAGATCCAGTAAACTGGGTGAAAAGTGATGAAAATCAATGCATCCCGCGACCGGATCGCACGGCAAGAGTTGTGATACCTCGCGTTTTTGTGCGTGATACAACAAGTTAAGCATCACAAATGAAGCCTCTGGACCTCTCGAACATTCCGGCGACTCTTCATTCGCTGGTGCCGCTAGCGGAGCGATTCGGGATCGCCGATTTCGATGGACGCAGGCTGGCTCGTCAACAGGCTCAAGAAGCCGAAATTGATCAGCTTTGCACGGCAATTCGGAAGTTTGACGATGAGTTGGATATCTGGCTGGCTGGAGCGGATTCATATGGCCCAACATTTTCCGATGAGTACATTGCTTTTAGTGCAATGCGCATGCTGGCAGACGGCGCATGATGCTTAACAGGTCAGTCGAGCGGACCGCCTGCGGCGTCCGTTCACCTTGGCGTTATACGGCTACTGCATGAGTCCCGCGGAATATCCTGTTGTCGGCGTCTTCACGAACGACACATCGCGCCAGATGAGTCTTTACCTTGAGATGATCCCGGAGGAGGTAGTTCTTTCGCCAGGGCATTCGGTCGAGCTAGTTGCGAGACCCACTGTTGACCTGCTTCCACTGACTATCGAAGAGGTTGAGGGCGGTTTGCAAATTCACGCTTGTCGTGAGTTCGATCCCGATTGGCATGTCCGATTCAGGGGGCGCTTGATCAAGGCGCAGGCGCCTACCGTTTTGGGAGACCTTGAGTGATGAGAATGCACGCGGTGAGTTGGGCGCCGCATAACATTTCGCTCCAGCGGACGGCTTCGCCGCCCGCTGAGCTTCGACGTTAAGGCTTGGCGTGGAAGAGAGCATCGGCTGGCTACTCGCAGGCCTTCTTGAATTGCTGGTTGTGGGGACGGGCAAGGTCGTCGTCGCAGTCGCCAGTTTCGGCCGGTGGCGCGGAGAAAAGATAATTAGCAACGAGGGGCGTATTTACAGTGGCGCTGGTTCGTTGTGGTTTCGACGAGAAGGCCGCGTCGTGGTGACTTCTAATGGGTTGTTGTTCGTAGGGATAATTTTCTATGCTGTGCTTGTCGTGTCAGTTGCAATCTATTGGGTGGCAGAGCCTTAACCTTTCTTTCCATCGGACCGCCTTCGGCGTCCGCTGAAATCAGACGTTAACCATCATGCTCATCGAAGGACGCGAGTACAGAGTGGTGATTGCGACGGATGCAGGTCGGGACGCGATGCAGTGGGAGTGCTACCTTGTTGACGGCAACGATGAAAAGCTGGTCTTCGAGATTGTTCGGTTTGATGGGAGGAAGGAGTGGTCATTTCTTCAACACGTTGAGGCCGTTCCACTGGCAGTGGTCGAGTACGCTGTCCAGCACGCTCGGGCGGACCTCGGTCCATTCTTCAATGGTTAACAGGTCTTTCCATCGGACCGCCTTCGGCGTCCGCTGAAATTCGGCGTTAGCAGGACACCCAATGAAGCGGGTTATCATCATACTTATCTTGTTGGGATGGATTGCGACTGCACAAGCTCAGCTTGTTCCAGAGCCAGAGATCGCGGCCAAGCTGCTTCGCTGCTCCGTTCTCTATCTTGCCATCTCAGATATCCGAGGTGAGCAAAATAAGAAAGGAAGAGATTCCATGCCATTCCTGTCTCAGGGCATGACTTACCGTGGAATGGCGTTGGCGCTCACGAATTCGGAATTCGTATCTTCCGAACTCGAAATTATCGGGAAAGATATAGGAAACCGCTCCGCCGCAGATGCTGTCGCGTTACTCAATGATGCTCAGCCCGAGTGCGTGGAACTACCGCGCGCCCATGCGCAGAAAATCACTGAAGCATTTGGGCGCATGAAGGCTAAAGAGCAAGCTGGAGCTAACACTAAATGAAGCGCAGTCTACCTGCTAACAATTCGCTGCAGCGGACGGCTTCGCCGCCCGCTGAGCTAAATCGTTAAGCATCAAGCGCCATGATCTCTTCTAGCGTGGTCCGAGGTGCCTTAATTGGCATTCTGGCGGTTGTGGTGATTCCTCTACTGGCAATTGCGGTGTACGTTTTTGTGGCGGGAAAGAGCGTAGCGGCTGTTATTTTGTGGATCCTATTTGGCATTGCTTGGTGCGCATACTTAGCTGGAAGCGTCGCCTCCGCTGATAGGCTTTGGCCGCTTGTGACTCCGTCCAGTATGTTTTCACTAGGCGGTTCACGTGGAGTTCTGTATAAGGTTGCTGCAATTTGCGGCTATCTTCAAATTCTGTTCCTGTTCTGTGCGGTTTTCGCGAAAGGCACCTAAGCATGTTGCGGCAAAAGATGCTTAACAACTCGCTCCATCGGACCACCTTCGGCGTCCGCTGAGCTCAAACGTTATACCGCCATGCCGAAGTTGGACGACGCATCATGGCATTCGGGGGCTGATAATTTTCCCGAGGACTTGCCTGAGGAAAGCGCAGCGACTCACATTGGATTCTTTGTCGCTTGGGCAATAAAGAATGGTCTGTGGGGAAGGTTGCCAGGCACTGACTGGTCAGATGCCGTGCAACAAGTGCGCAACGAAGTTACCAGTGGCAGAAATTTTATTCTCCAAGAATACGGTGGTAAGTTTCTGTCAGAAATGCTCAAGACCGGGGGGGAATCTTCGCTCAGAAATATTATCCCCGGGCATATTTCAAGGACTACCAAAAGACACTTGCCGCTGGTCTTCAGTCCGAATACTTGGTTGCAGACACTTGGGAGAACTTCAGGAAAATGGCGGACGTTGTCGATCTGCGCTACACGAATTGGAAGGACAAGCCAAGGTGGAAGTTTTGGTCGTCGGTCTAAGGAAGCTCTGCGCAATACGCTTTGAGATGTGCTGATGCAGCCCCACCCAGCCAATTCGCCGCTTCGGCCCCTTGCACGGCGGCTTTTCGGCTCCTTCGNCCGAACGCGCGGCGCCGACGCCGCAGGCCAGGGAGCACGCACGCCAGGCCGCCCTGGACCGGGTCTAAGGAAGCTCTGCGCAATACGCTTTGAGATGTGCTGATGCAGCCCCACCCAGCCAATTCGCCGCTTCGGCCCCTTGCACGGCGGCTTTTCGGCTCCTTCGGGCCTGCTTTCCGGCAGTTTGGCCCTTTGCAGGCGCACTCATGCCTGCGCACCCATCAAAGTGCGCCGAACCATCCACAGGTTGGACAGCGCGAACAGCGTGTGCAGCTGCGCGGTGTTCTTCGCCAGCCCGCGGTAGCGCACCTTGACGTGGCCGAACTGGCGCTTGATCACCCGGAACGGGTGCTCGACCTTGGCCCGGATGCTGGCCTTGATGCGTTCGAGCTGGTCGGTCAACTCGTCGACCAAGTCGGTCTTGTCCAGCAGCTTGCGCTTGCCCGGGCGCATGGCGATGTTCCAGCGCACGCCTTCCTTGGCATCCGGTCGCTTGCCAGCTCCCTGGTAGCCGGCGTCGCCCCAGGCTTGGGTTTCCTCGCCATGCAGCAGCGTGTTGGCCTCGACCACGTCGCCCACGCTGCCGGCGGTTCCCCGCACCGTGTGCACCAGGCCCGAGTCGGCGTCCACGCCAATGTGGGCCTTCATGCCAAAGAACCATTGCTGACCCTTTTGGCTCTGCTTCATCTCAGGGTCGCGCTCGCCCGTGGCGTTCTTGGTCGAACTGGGCGCGGCGATCAGTGTGGCGTCCACCACAGTGCCGGCTCGCAGCAGCAGACCTTTGGCACCCAGCAGTTCATTGACCAGCGTCAGGATCTGCGGGGCCAGCTTGTGTTCTTCCAGCAGCCGACGAAAGCGCAGGATCGTCGTCTCGTCGGGCAGCGGCGTGTTCCAGTTCAAGCCAGCGAATTCGCGGAACAGCGGCACGTCGTGCAATGCCTCTTCAATCGCCGGATCGCTCAACATGAACCACTGTTGCATGAAGTGGATGCGCACCATCGTCTCCACGGCAAAGGGCGGGCGACCGCGTCTGCCTTCCGGCGCGTACGGGGTGATCAAGGCAACGAGCGCTGCCCACGGCACCACACGCTCCATCTCCGCCAGGAACTCACGCTTGCGCGTGCGCTTGGTCGTCAGGTTCAGGCCCAGGTCGGCTTGTTTCATGGCTCAGATTTTCTTAGCGCACCGGGCTCACCAAACACGCCGGCAGCGGATTTGTGCAGACCTTCCCTAACAATCCGCTTCAGCGGACCGCCTGCAGCGTCTGCGGAGCTATATCGTTAGACGGCATGGCCTAGTACCCGCCCGCTAAAGAGAGATAGATAAGGAGGATGAGCATGAACAATCGAAGACAGGTCTTGGCAGCGCTTGCGACGCTGGCGTCCGCGGGGGTCTGGGCACATGAGGTTTCGCAGCCGTCACTCACGCCCGAACAGCTTCTGGAGGCGATGAAGACGCAACTGCCGCCGTCACCGGAGGGCTTCGCCTGGCAGATTTACAAAAACGCAGTGTTCCCGAAGCCGGCAGGATGGACAGAGCGCGAATTGGCCGCGCCGCCGTCGCGGGTCACAATGTCGACTTATGCGACTAGCCCCGAAGTGTTCAGCCAGGCCAAGCCGTTCGAAACAGGATTCACGGTGCAGATCATCACGGGGTCCAAGCGCACGCTGAACTTCGAGGCGCGCAGGATGGCGCTCGCGTACGTCAAGCCGTTCCTCGACTCGCACCGTAAGGACGAGATCTTGCTCCTGGAGCAGAAGCCTGGTGGCGACTTCGAGCAGACCTTCTTCCGTTACCGCGACGCGCCGCCTGGGCTCAAGCCCATCATCGTGCACAAGTTCATCCTTGCGCATGACAAGGCCGATACCGTGCACATCTTCACGTTCGAAAGTCCGGCTGACACATGGGATGCGAACTGGAGCAAGTTCGGCACGCAAATTCTGAGTCGGGTGAACGTCGTCCCGTAGGCGGCGGCGAGTTGAAGCGAGAGAACAGACGATGTCGCGCTTCAAGGTGCCGGTGGGGAGAATGCCGTCTAACTGGTTGCTCCAGCAGACGGCTCCGCCGCCCGCTGAGCTAGATCGTTAGGCCACAAGGAGAACCACTTGCCCGTCTCATTGAGCGAAGCCATTCGAACCGTACTAAGCGGATCTACGCAGCCCCTTTCGCCGGGGCAGATTCGAGACCAAATCAAAACCCTGTTTCCCCATCTCTACCAAACCGAAGCGCACCGAGTTGGTATCGAGAAGGGAAATTACCAGAGCTTTGACCACGCGCTCCTGAACCCCATCTACGCACTCGTCACCCGAAGCTCCGATTTTCTAGTCGATCGAACCGTCAAGCCCATGCTCATCTCACTTGCAAGTGAGGAGGCGGCCGACGAAGCTCCTGAGGAAAACTACGAATCCGAACAAGGCTTGGTTTACGTCCTTGGCACCGGGCTCTTCACTAGCTCAGGCATGAAGATTGTCAAGATTGGGCACACTACACAACCGCTGTTATCACGCATCGCCCAGCTGTACACAACAGGAACGCCTTTCCAGTTCGAGGAACTCCATACATGGCGAACTCGAAACTACACGGAACTAGAACAGGCGATGCACCGCCTTTTTGCTCCGTTTAGGATCAACCGCGCACGCGAGTTCTTCACCGAAGAAGTTCTTCTGCACGTCACCGCCGTTGCAGCGATTCACGCATCCATACAGAGCGCGCGCGTTGTGGCCTAACCCTTCCATCGAGAGGACGCCCAAAAGCATGACCCGGCAAGGCTCTCGCGTCTATTTTCCGCCTTGCCGGGCCATGCTTTCGGTCGCCTCTCATGTCAAACGTTAGATTGCCATGAACACGCCCGCGACGCCACTTCAAGATCTCGCATTGCAAGTTGAGCAACTTCGGGAAATGCTCTTACGATCAGGCAACTTGGCATGGGCTGAGCAGCTTGACGCCGATCTAGCGAAACTCCGGGCTGGGGATCGCATGGGATGCGCAAGTTTCCTGAGTCATTTTGGTGGAATGGGCTCTCTAAATGATCTTCAGGTCGGCGATTCGACTACAGACGCGTGCTTTCAAGCGCAGTCAAGTTCGGCTCGTGCGCTCGCAAAGCTCAACTACCCCTCATTCGTTCAGCAATTGGGTCGCCCAACGCGTGGAATATTCATCGGCGGACTAACAGTTTCCATTGCCATTTTCGCATTGGCGCTTATGTTGTGAAATTTCCATCCAACTGGTCATTGCAGCGGACGCCTTCGGCGTTCGCTGAATTTCAACGTTAAAGGGCACCAATGCAGCGCGACGGTGATCAACGGACGAAAGATGACATTGCGAAGTACGGCTGCAGTGTCATGCACGTGTTTGACCCTGAAGGTGACCTTCCGCCATTTGCGTACTCCATTGGGATTCAGCGAGAGACTGGAGCGCCTGAGGTTGTTGTAGTTGGCCTCAAACGACCGATGGCGCACTCTGTCATCAATGAGTACAACAGCCGAGTTCGTGACGGCGAAATATTCGAAGTCGGGAAGTACTACAGCGGTTTTCTCGAAGGATTTGATATTTGTATCGGTGCAGTACCCTTGTCGGTCTATGACGACTACTTGGGTCAGGACATTGATTTCTATGGCGGTCGAGATTTTCAAGCCGTGCAAGTCATTTATCCCACTACCGAAGGGGTGTGGCCTTGGACTAACGACGCGCCGGAGTCATTCTTGCAGTGGCAGCCTGTACTGGCCAAGAAGGGCTAGCGCTATTCCCTTTAACACTACGGCCCATCGGACCGCCTGCGGCGGCCGCTGGCCTTCACGTTAGGCCTTAAATGAACTTCGGCACCGCGCGGGAACTCGCAGCATCCTGGGTCAGTCTGGCCACCGATGGAACGGCTGCGATCTATCGTGAGAAGACTATCGCGCTTCCGTACGGCTGGGTGTTTTTCTACAACTCGAAGGAATTCTTGGCCGATCCCCGCAAGCTTGAGGCTTCCCTGGTGGGCAATGTGCCAATTTTGGTTGATCGAATCAATGGCGAGCTTCGCGTCCTGGGGCTGCGATATACCGACCGTCTCAAGGAGTTGGAGCGGGAGCTTCCTCCGGCTAGCCTTCAGATGAAGCCGGAGCTTCCAAGATGGTGAACCGCCACGGGGGGGCGGTTCAGTTTCCAGTTCAGACGGACATCAACTCGAATGACGCGGGTTTGGGCGATGCGAGACAGTCTTGTGCAACTTAGTCGCTTCCACCCGCAAAAGGCCTGAGATCGCAGCCGCTCCACGTTGTTGCCCCCACCCGCCCCAACGCGCTGCATGCACTTTGAAATCCAACCCGCAACCCTGCAGCATGCATCCGCCATCTGCGATGTGCTGCGAGCGTCGATCACGTTCTGCTGCACGGCCGACCACCGCGACGATCCCGAGACCGTGGCGCGTTGGCTGGCCAACAAGACGGTGGCCCAGGTGGAGAAGTGGATCGCGGCCTCCGACTCGGTAGCGGTCGTGGCATCGCGCGCGCACGACGTGCTTGGCGTGGCCTTGGTCTCCGGCAATACGCTGGCACTGTGCTATGTGGTCCCGCGCGCGCTGCACCAGGGCGTGGGCAAGGCGCTGTTGCGGGCGGCGCAAGCCGGGGCGTCCGCGCGCGGCGTCGAGGTCTTGCAGCTGGACAGCACGCGAACGGCATTGCCGTTTTACAGCCGCAACGGTTTCTCGGCCTGCGGTCCACTCCAGCGTTGGGCAGGCCTGGAATGCCAGCCCATGCGCAAGAGCTTGGTGGCCGACGTTTCGCCCCCGGATACCGTTGGCGACGCCCGTTGAGCCGCAACTCTCGCCGACACACCCCAAACCAGCCCCACGCCATGCGTCCGCACATCGCCTTCCTGCACACGTCTGCGGTCCACGTCGAGACCTTCGGGCAACTCGTCAAGGCGGCCGACGCCACGCTGCGCGTCGAACATGTCGTCGCCGAGGACCTGCTGGCCCAGGCGCAGCGCGTTGGAGCAGACGATCCGGCGCTCGTCGCGCGCGTCCAGCTTGCGATGGCCCACGCGGCGTCCAGCGGGGCGGCGCTCGTCGTGTGCACGTGCTCGACCATCGGCGGCGCTGCCGAGCGAACGCCCACGGGCGCCGGCTTTGCGGTGGCCCGGATCGACCGGGCCATGGCAGACCGTGCCGTCGCGCGCGGGCCACGGGTCTTGCTGGTCGCTGCCCTCGAAAGCACCTTGGCGCCCACCGCGGCGCTCATTCGCGAGTCGGCCACTGCCTTGGGGGTGCAGGTCGCACTCGAGACGCTGCTCGTTGACGGGGCCTGGCCGCACTTCCTGCAGGGCGACCGCACGGCGTATGCCGAGACGGTGGCCGCAGCCGTCCGTGCGGCCGCTCCAGGAGCGGACGTGGTGGTCCTGGCCCAGGCGTCCATGGCACCGGCGGTGCAATGGCTGGGCGACCTGGGCATGGAGGTTCTTTCGAGTCCGGCGCTCGGCGTGCAGAGCGCCCTGGCCTGCCTGCGGCGTGCGCGCTGAGACCGGGGTCGAGCGCGTTGTTGGCGCTGGCCGCCTTACCATCGCCGGCTCCCACGACTACCGCACCCCACCATGCTGAACCACGTGATGCTCGGATCCAATGACATCGAGCGCTCCAAGCGCTTCTACGACGCCGTCCTCGGCGTGCTCGGTGCCGGTGAACCCGTCCGCAACGTCGCCGCCTCGGGCCATGTCCGGCTGTTCTACCGCCACGACGGCAGCACCTTCTGCCTGAGCCAGCCCATCGACGGCGAGCAGGCCACCTGTTCCAACGGCGGCACCATCGGCTTCAAGTGCGCTTCGCCCGAACAGGTGAAGCAGTTCCACGACGTGGCGGTGGCGCACGGCGGCCGTTCCATCGAAGATCCGCCGGGCCTGCGCTCCGGCGGCATGGGCGCCATGCACCTGGCCTACGTGCGCGATCCGGACGGCCACAAGCTCTGCGCCATCCACCGGGTCAAGTAGCCGCCGCGCCGCCTGCCATGGCCATCGAGCTGCCCAAGGATGTCCGCACGGAGGCCATCGCCTCCATCGAGCGTTACTTCCGCGAGAACACGGACGAGCCCATCGGCAACATCGCCGCGGGCGGCCTGCTCGGCTTCTTCCTCGAAGAGATCGGCCCGGCCATCTACAACCAGGCGGTGGCCGATGTGCAAGAGCGGCTGCAGGCCCGGGTGGCCGAGGTCGATCTCGAGGTGCACGAAGACCCCTTCACCTACTGGCGCAAGTTCGACCGCCAGGCCAAACCGCGCAAGTGAGCACCGCCGCGCGCGACCTGGCGCGGCCTGAACGAGGGCACCCCCCATGCAGCTGCTGCTGAACATCGACGTCGACGACCTGGCCCGCGCCACCGGTTTCTACTGCGCTGCCTTCGGCCTGCGCACGGGCCGGCGCTTCGGCACGGACGGCGTGGAACTGCTGGGCGCCGCCGTGCCGCTCTACCTGCTGGCCAAGCCGGCCGGCAGCCCGGCCTTTCCGGGCGCCACGCAGGTGCGCGACTACACGCGGCACTGGACACCGGTCCATGTCGACATCGTGGTGGACGATGTCGATGCCGCGGTGGCGCGCGCCGTGGCGGCCGGTGCCACGCTGGAGCAGCCGGCCCGCACGGCCAACTGGGGCCGCATCGCGCTGCTGGCCGATCCCTTCGGCAACGGTTTTTGCCTGCTGCAGTTCCTCGGCCGCGGCTACGACGAGATCGCCACGCCGGCCTGACGGCCATGGGCTGCCGGGGCCAAGCGGCCTTGGCGTAGAGTCCCGCGCATGCCAGATGCACGCCCCAACCTGATCTTCATCCTCGCCGACGACCTGGGCTATGCCGACCTGGGCTGCACCGGCGCGCGCGACGCCGCCAACCAGCCCGTCGACGTGTCGCCGCGGCTCGACCGCATGGCCGCTGAAGGCCTGCGCTTCACGCGCGGCTATGCCAACTCGGCCGTGTGCTCGCCCACGCGCTTCGCGCTGGCCAGCGGCCGCTACCAGTACCGCCTGCGCGGCGCGGCCGAGGAGCCGCTGGCCGCGGCCCACGGCGACAAGGTGCTGGGCCTGCCGCCCGCGCACCCCACGCTGCCCTCGTTGCTGCGCGATGCGGGCTATGCCACCGCGCTCGTCGGCAAGTGGCACCTGGGCTACCCGCCGCACCTCGGCCCGCGCCTGTCGGGCTACGGGGAGTTCTGGGGCTTCCATGCCGGCGGAGCCGACTACTTCTCGCACCTGGACCCGCGCGGCAACCACGACCTGTGGGAGAACGAGACCGAGATCCACCGCGATGGTTACCTCACCGACCTGCTCAGCGCGCGCGCGGCCGGGTTCATCGAACGCCAGGAAGCGGCCAAGCCCTTCCTGCTGAGCCTGCACTACAGCGCGCCGCATTGGCCCTGGCTCACGCGCGAGGACGCGGCCGAGTCCGCGCGCATCGGCGCCGGCCTCAAGCACCTGGACGGCGGCAGCCTGGCCACCTACCAGAAGATGGTCACGCAGATGGACGAGGGCATCGGCCAGGTGCTGGACGCATTGGCGCGGCGCGGCCTGGCCGACAACACGCTGGTGGTGTTCACGAGCGACAACGGCGGCGAGCGCTTCTCCAACAACTGGCCGTTCGTGGGCGGCAAGATGGACCTGCTCGAAGGCGGCCTGCGCGTGCCGCTGCTGGCGCGCTGGCCCGCGCGCATCGCGGCCGGCGGCGTGAGCCAGCACCCCAACATGACGATGGACTGGACGGCCACCTTCCTGGATGCCGCCGGCGTGGCGGCGCACCCGGACTACCCGCTGGACGGGCGCAGCCTGCTGCCGCATTTCGCCGACCCGGCCGCGCCGGCGCCTGCGCGCGACCTGTTCTGGCGCATGAAGCACCGCGGCCAGCGTGCGCTCTTGCGCGGCGACTGGAAATACCTGCGCCAGGACGGCACGGACTTCCTGTTCGACGTGGTGGCCGACCCGCGCGAGCGGGCCAACCAGGCGGCGCGCCAGCCCGAGCGGCTGGCCGCGCTGCGCGCGGCCTGGGAGGCGCTGAACGCCGGCATGCCACCCATCCCGGACGAGGCCCGCGTGTCGCTGGTGTTCGGCCCCAGGGATCTGCCGCAGTCCACCTTCTGAACGGCGCCGGCCTTCAGCGCGACGCCAGTGGCGTGCCCTGGAAAGCGGCCAGCTGCCACGCCCCTGCGCGCCGCAGCCACACCGCGAGGTAGCGGGCCGCGATGCTGCGTGCCACGCCGTCGCGCAGCACCTCTGCGTGCATCTCGCCGGCAACGGTGCCGGCGTCTGCCATGCACTGCACCGCCAGCTGCGTGAAGGCCAGCTGCCGGTAGACGATCTGCCCGCCGGCCAGCTTGGCCAGCAGGCTGTCGCGGCCATCGATGGCGCCGGTGGAATGCGTGTAGCGCAGATCCGGCGCCAGCAGCGCCTGCAACGCGCCGGTGTCCCCGGCCAGCAGCGCGGCGCGGCGCCGCTCCTCCAGCGCGAGCAGGGGCGCGGCCAGGGCCTCGCCGTTCATTCGTCGCGGATGCCGTTGCGCAGCACGCCGATGGCGTCCACCTCGATCTCCACCGTGTCGCCGGGCCGCATGAACACCGGTGGCGTGCGCTTGTTGCCCACGCCGCCCGGCGTGCCGGTGACGATCACGTCGCCCGGCTCCAGCGGGATGAAGGACGAGATGTAGGCGATCTGGCGCGGGATGCTGTGGATCATCATGTCGGTGGTGGCGCGCTGCATCTCCTGGCCGTTCAGGCGCGTCACCAGCGTCATCTGCCGGTCGGGCGCGATCTCGTCGGCCGTCACCAGCCAGGGGCCGAAGCCGCCGGTGCGCCAGAAGTTCTTGCCGGGCGCCCATTGCGAGGTGTGCACCTGCCAGTCGCGCACGCTGCCGTCGTTGTAGCAGCTGTAGCCGGCGATGTGCGTCCACGCATCGGCCTCGGCGATGTGGCGGCCGCCCTGGCCGATCACGATGGCGATCTCGCCCTCGTAGTCCAGCCGCTCGGACACGCGCGGGCGCACGATGTCCTCGCCGTGGCCCAGCTGCGAATCGGCCACGCGCAGGAAGACCACGGGCTTCTCGGTCACCTGCCTGCCGGTCTCGCGCACGTGCTCGCCGTAGTTCAGGCCGATGCAGAAGATCTTGCCGGGATTGGGCACCACGGGCAGCAGGCGCACCTCGCCCAGCGGCAGCGTGGCCTTGGCGTTCTGCACGGCGGTGCGGGCCTCGTCCACCAGGCCGGCGGCGATCAGCGCCTTGAGATCGGGCGCGCGCGCGCCGAACACGGCGCGCAGGTCGACCACGCGCTCGCCGACGACGGCGCCGTAGCTGTCCTGGCCATTGCAGTGGTAGCTGATGAGTTTCACGGGGTTTCCTTATGGAGGGAGGGGAGGGAGGGTTCAGCCCAACCGACCTCCGATGCGCGTGGCGGCGTCGGTGACCAGTCGGACCAGCTTGTCAAGGTCGACGATCGCCAGGCGCGAGGTGTCGAACACCAGCGAGATGGCGGCCCAGGCACCGCCATCGGGTTTGGGGACGGGCGCGGCCACCGCCACGAGTTGCGGCTCCAGCTCGCCGCGCGAGACATAGTGGCCGGCCTTGCGGATGGCCGCGAAGTAGCGCCGGAAGCTGCTCCAGTCCGCCGGCAGGCCCGCGCGCACGATCTCGTCGTGCTGCGACGCGAACACCTTCTTGAGCGCCACCGGCCCGAAGCACGACAGCAGCACCTTGGGTGCCGCGCCCAGGAACAGCGGCCGGGGCCGGCCGCGCCCGTAGGCCAGCGCGGCGGGCGCGCCGCCCATCTCGCGGTGCGTGTCCAGCACCTGGGTGCCGAACAGCCCGGTCACCACGCAGTCGAAGCCGGTGGCGGCCACCAGTTCGCGCAGCACCGGCAGGCCCAGCTTGAGCACGGGGTCGGCGCCGCGGATGTAGTGGTCCAGCAGGATGATGCGCGGCCCCAGCGCGTACTGCGAGTCCTCCACGCGCTGCAGCAGCCCGGCCTGCAGCAGCAGGCGGACATAGCGGTAGCTGGTGGGCAGCGACACATCGAGCAGGGTAGCGATGTCTTCCGCCGTGCGCGTGAGGTGGGTGTCGTCGAACAGGTCGAGCACGCCCAGCATGCGCTCCAGGCTGGACGAAGAGGATTCCGGCAAGGCAATTTCCCGTTGAGTGGTTCATGGCGCGACGGGAAGGTATTGCGAGATGCGGTCCAGCTCGGCGCCCGTGCGCGCGACGCCGACGATATACCGGTCGGGGCGCAGCACCACGGCCTGGGCACCGTGGGCGTCCAGCCAGGCGTCGATGGCGGGCTCGGGCTGGTCGATGACGATGGCGCCGCTGCGGCGCCAGCGCTCGGCCGTGGCCGGGGCGGCGGCCTGCAGCGCCGCGCTGCGGCCGATCACGGCGCTGCGCCGGCCCAGCAATTCGTCGAGCAGGCGGCCGTCGCGCAGGCGCGGTTGCGGAAAGGGGCGGCCTGCCACGGCGGGCGCCGTGGGGTCGAACGCGCCCGGGCCCAGCAGTTGCGGCGGCAGCTCGAAGATCTCGGGCCCGCCAGCACGAAAGCGCGCGTCGCGTGCGGCGGCCTCGGCCGGGTCGGTGGTCTGGATGATGCCGCCCAGGCGCACGGCCAGTTCGATCAACGCGCGCACGTGTGGCTTGCGTTCGGATTCGTAGGTGTCCAGCAGTGCCTCGGGCGCGCGGCCGGCCAGCACCGCGTCCAGCTTCCAGGCCAGGTTGGCCGCATCGCGGATGCCGGCGCACATGCCCTGGCCCAGGAAGGGCGGGGTCTGGTGGCAGGCGTCGCCCGCCAACAGCAGCCGGCCTGCACGCCAGCCCTCGGCGATCACCGAGTGGAAGGTGTAGATGGCGGCGCGCTCCAGCTGCGCCTGCCCGGGCGTGACCCAGGGTGCCACCAGGCGCCACAGCGTCTCGGGCTGCACCAGCGCGTCACGGTCGTCCCCGGGCAGCACCATGATCTCCCAGCGCCGGCGCGCGCCCACCACGTTGCAGTAGGTCATGGGGCGGCGCGGGTCGCAGTGCTGCACGGTGTGGCCGGGCAGGTCCACGGGCTGCTGCAGGATGACGTCGAACACCAGCCAGGGCTGGCACAGGCCCAGGTCGACCAGCGGGCTGCGCATGTGCTGGCGCACGGGCGAGCGCGCGCCGTCGCAGCCGACCACGTAGCGCGCCTGCAGGGTTGCACTGGCGCCGGCGCTGCGCACCTGCAGCGCCACCCGGTCGGCGTGCGGCGCGATGCCGGTGAGTTCATGGCCCAGGCGCACGTCCACCTGCGGATGGCGCGCCAGTCCCGCGCGCAGCACGGCCTCCAGCTCGGGCTGGTGGAAGTAGTAGTTGTTGGCGCCGCCGTGCGGCCCCAGCGCGGCCGTGCCGCCGCGCACCAGCAGGGTCTGCCCGGCTTCGTTGACGAAGTGCATGCCCTGGGTGCCCGGCCGCGCGATGGCCAGCACCTGCTCGCGCAGTCCGACGGACTGCAGCACGCGCAGCACCTCGCCGTCGAAGTGGATGGCCCGCGGCAGCGGGAAGACGCCGGTCTCCTTCTCCAGCACCAGCACCGAGCGGCCGGCCGCGCCCAGCAGGTTGGCCAGCACGGCGCCGGTCGGCCCCAGGCCCACGATGGCCACGTCGTAGAGCGGCGCCTGTTCAGCCACGCTGGTCTTCCAGCATGCGGCGCGCCATTTCGGCCTGCCATTGGGCGCGCGGCATGAACTTGGGAAAGCGGCGCGCGATGGCCTCGGCCCGGGCCAGGATCTCGGCGTCGGGGCGGGCCAGGTCGATGGGCTCGCGCAGCGGCTGGTCGCAGTACCAGGGCGTGTCCATGAACAGCTCGAGCCGGTTGCCCTCGGGGTCGCGGCAGTAGACCGAGATGGCGTTGCCGTGCGTCACGGGGTGCATGTCGCTGGCGCCCTCGGCCAGCAGCCGGCCGTGGAAGCCGCGCAGCGCCGCCAGGTCGGGCACGCGGAAGGAAATCTGGTTGACCACGTTGAAGGCCATGTCTGCCGGCCGGCCCGTGGCCAGCACCAGCTGGTGGTGCTCGTGGGGGTCGCGGCTCAGGAACACCAGCTGCACGGTGCCCAGGTCGCCCGCGTCGGTCTGCGTGAAGCGCAGCGCCTGCTTGTAGAAGCGCGCCATGCGCGCGATGTCGGTCACGTACAGGCCGATGTGGCTGAACTGCAGCTGCGAAAGAGAACCCATCGAATTGTCTCCCGTTGAGAACTTGAAGAAGCCGTGGCAATCTATCTGAATAAATTATTCTTCAATTATCGTATTTTGACAATAAATGAATTTTTCGTATCATTTGCGGCGTGCAGACTGCACGCATTCGCAAAAGGAGACATCGATGGCTTTCTTCAACAGGCTGTTGCGCGTTGGGGCGGGGCTCGCGCTCGGCGCGCTCGCGGCGCTGCCGCTGGGTGCGGCGGCCCAGGCGGCCCATGCCGAGTACCCGGGCAAGCCGGTGCGCATCGTGGCGCCGTTCCCCGCCGGCAGCGGGCCGGACGCCAATGCCCGTGAACTGGCGGCCGGGCTCACCGCCGCACTGGGGCAGAGCTTCTTCGTCGAGAACCGGCCCGGGGCGTCGAACATCATCGGCACCGAGGTTGCGGCGCGGGCGCCGGCCGATGGCTACACGCTGTACATCGGCACCACCAGCTCGCTGTCGGTGGTGCCGCACCTGTACAGCCGGCTGCCGTTCAACGCCGAGCGCGACTTCGCGCCCATCAGCCTGCTGGGCGTGCTCAACACCGGCCTGGTGGCCACGCCCGGGTTGCCGGTCAAGGACGCGCGCGAACTCATCGCGCAGCTCAAGGCCCGGCCCGAATCGGTGGCCGCCGCCACGCAGGGGCCGGGCAGCTACTCGCATCTGTCGGCCGTGTGGTTCAACAACGCGGCCGGGGTGCGCAGCAACCTCGTGCCCTACAACAGCAACAGCCCCTACACCGACCTGCTGGCGGGCCAGGTGCAGCTGATGTTCGACGGCCTGCCCGCGGCGGCCGGCAACATCCGCGCGGGCAAGCTCAAGCTGCTGGGCATCACCGGCAAGGAGCGCCATCCGAGCTTTCCGGACGTGCCGACCTTCGCCGAGCAGGGCCTGCCCGACTACGCGCCTATCGCCTGGCAGGGCGTGCTGGCGCCGGCCGGCACGCCGCCGGCCATCCTGGCCCAGCTCAGCGCGGCGATGGCCAAGGTCTGCCAGTCGCCCGAGCTGCAGAAGAAGTGGCGCGACTACGGCGGCGAGCTGCGCTGCAACACGCCGGCCGAGTTCGCGGCCTTCATCCAGGCCGACCGCGCGATGTGGGGGCAGGTGGTGCGCGCCGCCGGCGTCAAGCTGGACTGAGCGCGGTGGGCCCTGCCAGGCGCGGCTCCTGCCGCTACTCGAGGACGGCCGACCGCTGCTCCGGCCGTGCCAGCCCGCTGCGGTCCACCACGGCGCGCCAGCGCGCCAGTTCGGCCTGGACCCGCTCGCCCAGCATCGCAGGCGTGCCGGCCTCCACGCGTGCACCGTGCTGCTCGAACAACCGCACGACGTCCGGATCGGCCAACACCTGGTTCAACGCCGCGTTGAGCGCCAGCACCCGTGCCGGCGGCGTGCGCGCCGGCGCGAACAGCCCATACCACTGCGTCACGTCCACGCCGGCCACGCCGGCCTCGGCCAGCGTCGGTACACCGGGCAGCGCCGGCAGCCGCTGGGCGCCGGCCACCGCGAGGGCCCGCAGGCGCCCGCTGTGCACGAAGGGCGAGGCGGTGAACAGGCTGGGGAACATCAGCTGCGCGCGGCCGCTGGCCGTGTCGGCGATCGCCGGGGCCGCGCCTTCGTAGGTGCTGCCGCGCACCGTGGTGCCGGTCGCGAGCTGGAACAGGGCCGCCGCGAAGTGCGGTGGCGTGCCGTCGCCGGCCGAGGCGTAGCCGTAGCGGCCCGGCTCGGCGCGCAGCGCGGCCACGAGAGCGGACACGTCCGCCGCGGGCACGGCGGGGTGCACCACCATCAGCGTGGGCGATGAGCCGACCAGCCCCACCGGCGCGAAGTCGGCCACCGGGTCGTAGCCCAGCTTCTGCAGCGCCGGGTTCATGGCATGGGTGGCGACATAGCCGAACATCAGCGTCTGGCCATCGGGCTCGGCCGCCGCCACGTACTCGCTCGCCACGGCGCCGTTGGCGCCGGCGCGGTTGTCCACCAGCACCTCCTGGCCCAGCAAGGGCGCCAGCTTGGCGGCGATGATGCGGGCCATGGTGTCGTTGCCGCCGCCCGCGCTGGTCGGCACGATCAGCGTGAGCGGCTTGCGCGCGGCAGGCCGGTCGGATTCCCCGGGCCGCGAGAACACGTAGTCGGGCAGGTGCAGGTCGCCCTGCATGATCTTGCGCGCGGTGCGCACCAGCGCTGCGCGCTGCACGCTGACCCCGTCGCCCTCACCGCCCATCTCCACCTCGATGTCGATCTGCCCGGCAGGGTGCAGCACGCTCAACTGGTGGCAACCGGCCGCGCGCGCCACGCCGCTGGCCACCGTGCCCGGCAGCGCGAAGGCGCTGGCCACGCCGATGGCGCCCGTCACCGCATGCGAGGCATGGCAGCGCCGTGGCGTGAAGTAGCGCGAGGTGATGCTGTCCGGCGAGTCGCCTGCGCTGACCAGCACCGGCTTGGGCACGACGCTGTTCGACACATCGCCCAGGCCCATGCGCAGGCCGGCCTCCAGCCGCAGCGATTCGATGCGCTCCAGCAGGGCGGCATCGGCGTCCAGCGCTACCGGCTTCTCGCGGCCGCTGACGCCCAGGTCGGCCGCGCGCACGACCATGAGCGGCATGGCCGCGTCGATGCAGCTGACCTCCACGCCCTGGATGCGGTCGATGCGCTGGCCGGTCGGGAACACCTGGCCGGTCACCGCGCCCCAGGCGTCCAGGAAGTCCAGCAGGATGGGCGCCGCGGTGCCGGCCACGCCGTCGATGCGGGCATCGCCCTCGTAGGTCACGCGCCGGCCCGGGGTGCGAACGGTCACGTCGATGCGTGCGCCGGTGTTGACGTTGTGCACGCGCACCTTGGTGCTGCCGTCCTGCGCGGGCACCAGGCCCTGCTCGATGGCGAACGGCGCCACGCCCGAGAGCATGTTGCCGCAGTTGGGCCGCGTGTCCACCGAGCGGTGGCCCACGCCGACCTGGGCGAACAGGTAGTCCAGGTCGCAGCCCGGCACGCTTGAGCGGGAGACGATGGCCACCTTGCTGTTCAGCGTGCTGCCGCCGCCCACGCCGTCCAGCTGCAAGGGGTCGGACGCGCCGATCGCGCCGATCAGCGCCTGGTCGCGCGCCTCGTCGCCCGCGGGCAGCCATTCGCGCAGGAAGAAGGGGCCGCGCGAGGTGCCGGCGCGCATCAGGACGCAGGGGATGGTCTTGCTCATGACAGACCCACCCAGGACTGGCGCCGCGCGCTGCTCCGTGCCCGCGCGCTGTCGGCCGCCAGGGCGCACAGGGCGGTCAACGCCGCAGGTGCCGGCCGCGTGCCGCGCCGGGAGGTCGGGAGAACGTGTCGGCGCATCCTCAGTCCGCCTTCAGGCCGGTCGCCTGGACGACCTTCTTCCACTTGACCTGCTCGGCGGCCATGAAGCTGCGCATCTGCGGCACGGTCATGGTCTCCACCTCGGCGCCGTGCTCGACCAGCCGCTTGATCACGGTCTTGTCCGCCAGGATCTTGTTCAGCGCGGCATTGAGCTGCTCGACGATGGGCGCGGGCGTCTTGGCCGGCGCGAAGAAGGCGTACCACTGCGACACCTCCACGCCGTTGATGCCTTGCTCGGCCAGCGTCGGCACGTTGGGCAACAGTTCCGAGCGCTTGCTGCCGGCCACACCCATGGCCTTGAGCTGGCCGTTCTTCACGAAGGCCATGGCCGTGAAGAGGCTGGGGAACATCACCTGCGTCTGGCCCGCCACCGTGTCGTTCACCGCGGGCGCGGAGCCTTTGTACGGCACGTGCAGCAGGTCCACCCCGGTGGAGAGCTTGAACATCTCGGCCGCGAAGTGCGGCGCCGTGCCGTTGCCGGCCGAGGCGTAGGTTCCGGGCTCCCTGCCGGCCTTGAGCTGGGCGACGAGTTCCTTGGCACTGTTGGCCTTGACCTTGGGGCTGGCGACCATCAGCGTGGCCGAGGAGCCCACCATCGCCACGGGTTCGAAGTCTGCGACCGGGTCGTAGCGCAGCTTTTGCAGCGCCGGGTTCATCGCATGGGTGGCGATGTAGCCCAGCATCAGCGTGTAGCCGTCCGGCGCCGCGCGCTTGACGTACTCGCTGGCGATGGCACCGTTGGCGCCGGCCTTGTTCTCCACGATCACGCTTTGCTTGAGTGCCACGCCCAGGGCCTGGCCGATGGTACGGGCCATGGCGTCGTTGGCGCCGCCGGCCGCGGTGGGCACGACGATGGTGATGGGCTTGTCGGGCCAGGCGGCCGATGCGCTGGCGCAGGCGAGCAGCGCCGCTGCGGCGATGCTCCAGATCGCTCGGTTGGACTGCAACTTCATTTGTCTACTCCGGTGGATGGGTCGAGGATGTGCATGGGAACCGCCGCAATGGTCCGTCCGGGACGCCGCGTTGTGAATTGCATCTTTGCGAACGATTGATGCACACTCCCTATCACTGACACCAGCGCACCGCCCCCGCCATGGCCATCAACTTCAACCTCAACGACCTGCAGGCCTTCCGCACGGTGGCAGAGCTGTCGAACTTTCGCAAGGCGGCCGAGGCGCTGCACGTGTCGCAGCCGGCGTTCAGCCGGCGCATCGAGAAGCTGGAGGAGGCGCTGGGCGTCAAGCTGCTCGAACGCACCACGCGCAAGGTCAGCCTCACGGCCGTGGGCCGCGACTTCGACCGCAAGGTGCAGCAGCTGCTGGACGACCTGGACAACACGCTGCTGGGCATCCGCGGCGTGGCCGGCACGCGCATGGGCGAGGTGACCATCGCCTGCGTGCCGTCCACGGTCTACTACTACCTGTCGCAGGTGGTGTCGCGCTACCGCGAGCGCTACCCGAAGATCCGCGTCAAGGTGTTCGATGCGGGCGCGAACGATGTGCTGGCGGCGGTGGCGCGCAGCGAGGCCGACTTCGGGCTGAACTTCATCGGCAGCCAGGAGCCCGACATCGAGTTCACGCCGCTGCTGGAAGAGCGTTTCGTGGCCGCGTGCCGCCGGGACCACCCACTGGCGAAG
Source organism: Pseudorhodoferax sp. Leaf274 (assembly GCF_001422445.1). Lineage (GTDB taxonomy): Bacteria > Pseudomonadota > Gammaproteobacteria > Burkholderiales > Burkholderiaceae_C > Pseudorhodoferax. The sequence goes on along the minus strand of NZ_LMNA01000001.1, from coordinate 209,764 downwards.
AAGCGCAAGGTGGGCTGGGCCGAGCTGGGGCAGTTCGATTTCATCTCGGTCAGCAAGAGCTCGGGCAACCGTCTGCTGCTGGACCAGGCGCTGGCGGGGCTGCCGGGCCGGCCCGAGGCCATCTACGAGGCGCAGCACGTGACGACCATGCTGGGCCTGGTCGAGGCCGGGCTGGGCGTGGCGGCCGTGCCCTCGCTGGCCATGCCGGGGGCCGACCACCCGCTGCTGGTCAGCGTGCCGCTGGTGGACCCCGTCGTCACGCGCAAGGTGGGGCTGATCCGGCGCAAGGGCCGGTCGCTGTCGCCTGCCGCGCAGCAGATCTACGCGTTCTTCCTGGAGATGAAGGGCAAGCGGCGTGGGGCGGCGCGCACCGCCGCGGCGCCATCGTGAGCGTCGATGCTGGCGCGGTCGGCTGCTGCCACCCCGTGCCTGCTTCTCCGCGGCGGATGTGCCGAACTCAGGGCATCCAGCGCGCCGCGGCGTCCAGCAGCCCCTGACGGACCTGCTGCTGGCGCGCCGGGTCGGGGTCGCCGCAGGCCAGGCGGCAAATCCAGTCGGTGGGCGACTCGAAGTCGCAGTGCGAAGCGCCTGCGATGGTCTCGTCGCGCCACAGCGCCGGCAGGGCCGTGGCCCAGGGTGCGGCCGCTGCGTTGGCGTTGCAGCGCGATGGCGGGGCGCGCAGCAGCAGCGCCTCGGTGTGCAGCCGCCCTGCCGCTTGCAAGCCCAGGGGCTGCGTCTCATCCGGCAGCGCTCGGTCGAACGGGTCCAACCCGACGAAGCCGACCACGCCAGGCGTGTCCGCCGCCAAGAGGCTGGACAGCCCGCCCGCGGAGAAGCCGACCAGCATGACCCGTTGCACCGGCTCCCCGAAGGGTCCACCCGCGCGCAGCGCGGCCACCAGCGCGGCGAGGGCGCGGGCGTTGCAGCGGAAGTCGAAGGTGCAGGGCAAATCCGGCGTGAGCGCCAGCACACCGGCATCGGCAAGCGCCTGCGCGTGGCCCGCCATCGTGCCCCGGCTCCGCGTGAAGCCGTGCGAAAGGATGGCCGCGCCCCGTGGCGTGCCGGCCGCGGGGAACACGTCCAGCGTCACGCGGTGGCCGTCGAGTGCATGCACCTGCGTCGTTTCAGCCGAAGGCGCCGCCGGCGAGGCTGCCGCGGCCAGCGTGGCCAGGGCCGCAGCAGCAACGAGCAGCAGCCATACCGTGCAGCAGCGGCGGGCGTTCCGGATCGGCGGTCTCATGCAGGCATTGTCGGCGGGCACGGCCGGGCGGATCGGCCGGATGTCGGACAGGCCGACGGCGTGTGTTTCGGCGCTGGCGGCATCGGCGTATCGTTTTTGCCAGGCGGCCATGTCGATTTGGCGTGCCGCCGTTCGTCGCAGGCATGCGAGGCGCGCTCGGGCGAGCGCGCCGACCGATCAACCCTGAAGGAGTGAAGAGATGTCCTACATCGATGGTTTCGTGATCGCCGTTCCCACCGCCAACAAGCAGAAGTTCATCGAGCACGCGCGCCATTTCGACGCGCTGTTCATCGAGCTGGGCGCGGTCCGCGTGATCGAGGGTTGGGGCGATGACGTGCCCGACGGCAAGCTCACCGATTTCCGCCGCGCAGTCCAGGCCACGGCCGAGGAGACGGTGGCGTTCTCGTGGGTCGAGTGGCCGGACAAGGCCACGCGCGACGCCGGCATGAAGAAGATGATGGAAGACCCGCGCATGGATCCGTCCACGCCCGGCAACCCGCCCATGCCCTTCGATGGCAAGCGCATGATCTTCGGCGGCTTCGAGCCTGTGGTCGAAGTGAAGGCTTGAGCAGAAGCGGCGGCCAACCGGCACCAGACGGCTGGCGGATCGCCTACCGGCGCGCCGCCAGCACCCGGTCCACCATCACCCCGGCCTGCCCGAGATGGTTGGCCGGCTCGCACATGGCCTCCAGCTGCGCGCGCGTCACATGCTGCGTGATCTCCGGATGCGCGGCCAGGATGTCGATCAGCGGCCGGTCCTTGGCGATGGCTTCGCGGCACAGGTCGTAGACCAGGTCGTGCGCGTACTCGCGGCCGATGTACGGGCCCAGGCCCATCATCACGGCCTCGGACATCACGAGGCCGTTGGTCATGCCGATGTTGGCGCGCATGCGGCCGGCGTCCACCTCCAGGCCGTTCAGGATGAACTTGGCCTGCTTCAGCGCGCCGGACATCAGGCAGAAGATCTCGGGCAGCGACACCCATTCGATCTCCCAGGGGCCGGTGGAGCGCTCGTGGTCGGCCACCATCGCGTCCATCAGTGCGGCGGCGTGCTGGCGCGCCACCGAGATGTTGGCGTGGATGTACAGGCAGGAGATCGGGTTGCGCTTTTGCGGCATGGTGGACGAGGAGCCGCGCCCGGGCGCGTAGGGCTCGAACACCTCGGCCACCTCGGTCTGCATCATGAGCTTGACGTCCATGGCGATCTTGCCGAGCGAGCCACCCACCAGGCCCAGGAAGGCGCCGACCTCGGCGATGGTGTCGCGCACCGTGTGCCAGGAGATCAGCGGCTGGGCCAGGCCCAGTTCCTGCATCAGCGCGGCCTGCGTTTGCATCGCCCCCTTCTCCAGCGACGACAGCGTGCCCGATGCACCGCCGAACTCGCCCATCAGCACGCGCGGCTTCAACTGCTGCAAGCGCTCGCGGTGGCGGTCGATGCCGGCCAGGATGCTGGCCATCTTGTAGCCGAACGTGATGGGCGTGGCCTGCTGCAGGTTGGAGCGGCCGATGACCGGCGTGTCGCGGTACTTCTTCGCCAGGCTGGCGAGCGCGTGGCCGATCTCGTCCAGGTCCTGCTCGACCAGCGCCAGGCCTTCGCGCATCTGCAGCACGGCGGCGGTATCGGTGATGTCTTGCGTGGTGGCGCCCCAGTGGCAGTACTCGCCCAGCTTGTCGCGGCAGTTGGCGTTGATCTGGTTGACCACCGCGATGATGGGGTAGCCGATCTGCTCGGTCTTGGCCTTGAGCTGGACCCAGTCGATCTGCGACAACTCGCAGTTGCGCACGATCTCGTCGGCGGCCTCCTGCGGGATGATGCCCAGGCGCCCCTGCACCTTGGCGAGCGCGCGCTCGATGTCCAGGTACTTGGCGGTGCGGTTCTCGTCGGACCAGACGGCGCGCATGCGTGCGTCGCTGAACATGTCGCCGAAGATGCGCGAGTCGATGATGGTGGCTGCCATGGTGGTCTTTCGTGGAGGTGTGGGGGTCAGATCGCCTGGGCGGCGCGCAGTGCGGCGATGTCGCCACTGGCGTAGCCGAGTTCGGCGAGGATGGCGTCGGTGTGCTGGCCCAGCGCGGGCACCGGGTCCATGCGCGGGCCGCCCGCCTCGCCGCCCCAGCTGCCGGGCGGCAGCATGGCGGGCAGCGGGCCCTGCGGCGAGCCGACCTGGGTCCAGCGGCCACGGGCCTGCAGCTGCGGGTGCGCCCAGACCTCGGCCATGGTGTTGACCTGGGCATTGGCGATCTGCGCCTGCTCCAGCCGCTGGACCACCTGTGCGGCCGTGAGCGTGGCGAAGGCGTCCACGATGATCTGGCGCAGCGCCACGCGCTCGGCCACCCGCTTGAAGTTGGCCGTGAAGCGCGGATCGCTCGCCAGGGCCGGCTGTTGCAGCACGGTGCTGCAGAAGCTGGCCCATTCGCGCTCGTTCTGCAGGCCCAGCATCACCGTGCCGCCGTCGCCGGCGGGGAAGGGGCCGTACGGGTAGATGGTGGCGTGGCTGGCGCCCGTGCGCGGCGGCGGCGCGGCGCCCTCGAAGGCGTAGTACAGCGGGTAGCTGGTCCACTCGGCCAGGGACTCGAGCATCGAGATGTCGATGCGCTGGCCGCGCCCGCTCTGGCTGCGCTGCATCAGGGCGGCCAGGATGTTGGTGTACGCATACATGCCCGCCGCGATGTCGGCGATGGACGGGCCGGCCTTGCAGGGCTCGTCCGGCGTGCCGGTGACCGACACGAAGCCCGCCTCGCTCTGGATCAGCAGGTCGTACGCCTTCTTGTCGCGGTAGGGGCCGGGGTTCACCGGGTCGTCGCCGTAGCCCGAGATGTCGCAGACGATCAGGCCGGGCTTGCGTTGCGACAGGGCTTCATGGCCCATGCCCAGCCGCGCCGCGGCGCCGGGCGCGAGGTTCTGCACCACCACGTCGGCCTTCTCCAGCACCAGGCGTTCGAGCACCTTCGCGGCCTCGGGGTGCTTGACGTCCAATGTGAGGCTTTCCTTCGAGCGGTTGGTCCAGACGAAGTGCGATGCCAGGCCGCGCACGCGCTGGTCGTAGCCGCGGGCGAAGTCCCCGCTGCCAGGACGCTCGATCTTGATGACGCGGGCGCCCAGGTCGGCCAGCTGGCGGGTGGCGAGCGGCGCCGCGATGGCGTGTTCGAGCGTGACGACAGTGATGCCTCGGAGGGGTTGCATGGGTGTTCTCCGGTTCAGCGCAGCACGGCGGTGGCGTCCATCGTCAGCCAGCCTTCGTGGTCGCTGGCCCACAGGCGCACGGTCTTGCCGTCCGCCTGCAGTTCGCCATTGACGTGGAAGGGGTGCAGGTCGAAGGTCGGCCGCACGGCCTTGAAGCGAAAGTCCGCCACCTCGGCGCCGGGCATCTGGCGCCAAAGCAGGTCCATGAGCAAGGTGGCGATGAGCGGGCCGTGCACGATGAGCCCGGGATAGCCTTCCACCTCAGTGACGTACTTGCGGTCGTAGTGGATGCGGTGGCCGTTGAACGTCAGCGCCGAATAGCGGAACAGCAGCACGTCGTCGGGCACGATCTCGCGTCGCCACGTGCCTGGCGCGGCGGCCTGCGGCGGCGGGGCCACGTCGCCCGGCCCCTGGGCTTCGCGGTAGACGATGTCGTGGAACTCGACCAGCGCGGGGTCGGCGGCGCCATTGCAGCGCACTTCATGGCGGACCTTCACGAACACGAGCTGGCCGGTGCGGCCGGACTTGCTGCGCACGTCGTCGATGGTGGAGGTGCGTGCCACGGCATCGCCCACACGGATGGGCGCATGGAAGCTGAACTGGCTGCCTGCCCACATGCGGCGCGGCAACGGCACCGGGGGCAGGAAGCCGCCGCGCCTGGCATGCCCGTCGGCGCCGATCTCCGACTGCCGGTGCATGGGCAGGAAGTACAGCCAGTGCCACAGCGGCGGCAGTTGCGTTCCTGCGGCCACCGTGGCGGCCGGGTGGTCCAGCGTGGCGGCCAGTGCCACCAGCGGGGTGGGGGTGATCGTGTCCTGCACGGTCTCGCTGCGCCCCACCCACGCGCTCAAGGCTACGGCTTCGTTGCTCACCTGTATCTCCGGTAGGGGCCGCGGTTGCAGCCCTCCCGTGGAGTCTCGGACAGCGTGGATGGCTTGTGAATTGCAGCGTTCGGAACGATTGATGCAGCCGGTGCATCGGTGGCGGCGGGCCTGGCCGGCGCGGCCGTGCCGGCCTTCTCAGCTGGCCGCCTGCGCCTGCAGGTGCGCCAGCAGCAGCCGCGCCGAGGGCGACAGCCCTTCCTCGCTGCGCAGGCAGATCGCCAGATGCCGCGTGGCCCAGGCGTCCGTGAGCTGCACCACGCGCAGGCCCTTGTCCGGTGCGGACAGCTGCACCACCTCGCGCGGCACCACGGCCACGCCCAGGCCCGCGTGCACGCAGCGCAGGCTGGCCTCGAAGGTGGAGACCACGGTGCGGTAGTTCAGCGGCCGCCCGGCGATGGCCGCGGCGCGCGCCAGCATGCCGTGGACCGCGGTGGAGGCGGGCAGGCCCACGTGCTCGTGGGCCAGGCTGTCGGCGAAGCTGCTGCGCTCCTGCCGGGCGAGGGGGTGGCGGGGGTGGGCCACCAGCACCAGCCGGTCGCTGCGGTAGCGGCGCACCTGCAGGCCTTCCATGTCGGCCGCATCCCAGCAGATGCCCAGCGGCGCCAGCCCTTCGCGCACCGCGCCCACGATGTGGCTGGACACCTGCTCCTCCAGGTCCACGCGGATGCCGTGGTGGGCCGGATCGTTCAGGAAGCTGGCGATGTCGTCGGGCAGCTGCTCGGCGATCGACGACATGGAGGCCAGCACGCGCACCTGGCCCTTGATGCCGTGCCGGTAGGCCGCCATGTCGCGCGCCACGCGGTCGGCACTGGCCAGCATGGCGCGCGCATGCTCCAGCAAAATCTCGCCGGCCGCCGTGGGCACCACGCCGCGGCGGCGGCGTTCGAACAAGGGCGTGCCCGTGGTCTGCTCCAGCTGCGCCAGCCGCTTGCTGATCGCCGAAGCACCGATGTGCTGCTGCTCGCCGGCCCGCGCGATGTTGCGCAGCTCGCAGGTGGCGACGAACAGGCGCAGCGTCGTCAGGTCGAGGTCGTGCATTGAGACATTCCGAAACGGCAGCCTAGACCCGAAATAATAGCGCTTCAAGATCGCGGTCGGAATGTCTAGAGTGCGGCCAACCACTTGGAGACGAGCCATGACACCACCCCGGCGCGCCGTTGTGCGCGAAGTCGGCCTGCGCGACGGCCTGCAGAGCATCCAGACCGTGCTGCCGACCGGGCGCAAGCAGGAATGGATCCGCGACGCGCATGCGGCCGGCCAGCGCGAGATCGAGGTCGGCTCCTTCGTGCCGGCGCGGCTGCTGCCGCAGTTGGCCGACACGGCCGACCTGGTGGCCTATGCGAAGACGCTGCCCGGCCTCGTGGTCTCGGTGCTGGTGCCCAACCTGCGCGGTGCCGAGAGCGCCATCGCCGCGCAGGCCGACGTGATGCTGGTGCCGCTGTCGGCCAGCCACGCGCACAGCCTGGCCAACCTGCGCAAGACGCCGGACGAGGTCGTGGCCGAGGTGGCCAGGATGCGGGCCGCGCGCGACGCGGCGGGTTCGAAGACGCTGATCGAAGGCGGCATCGGCACGGCCTTCGGCTGCACGCTGCAGGGCCACGTGCCGCCGGCCGAAGTGCTGCGCTGCATGCAGGCGCTGCTCGATGCGGGGGCCGATCGGGTCAGCATCGCCGACACCGTGGGCTATGCGAACCCGGCGGCCGTGGCCGCGCTCTTCGAGCAGGCGCGTGCGCTGGCGGGTGATCGCCTGTGCTGCGGCCATTTCCACGACACGCGCGGCCTGGCGCTGGCCAATGTCTACGCCGCGCTGCAGACCGGCGTGGACCGCTTCGATGCCACGCTGGCCGGCATCGGCGGCTGCCCGCACGCGCCTGGCGCCAGCGGCAACGCGGCCAGCGAGGACCTGGCCTTCATGCTGGCCGACATGGGCATAGACACCGGCATCGACCTGCAGCGCCTGCTGGCCCTGCGCCACAAGGTGGCGGGCTGGCTGGAGGGCGAGAGCCTGCACGGCACGCTGTGGCGCGCCGGCCTGCCCAAGACCTTCGCGGACGCGCACGCGCCCGCCTGCAACTGATGGAGCGACCCATGGAACCACAAACGCCAGCGCTGCCCCTGGCCGGCATCCGCGTGCTCGAATTCACCCACATGGTCATGGGCCCGACCTGCGGCATGATCCTCGCGGACCTCGGGGCCGAGGTCATCAAGGTCGAGCCGCCCGGCGGCGACAAGACGCGCAGGCTGCCCGGCCTGGGCATCGGCTTCTTCCGCAGCTTCAACCGCAACAAGAAGAGCATCGTGCTGGACATCACGAGCGAGGAGGGGCGCACCACCGCCGCCGAGCTGGCCGGCCAGTGCGACGTGGTGCTGGAGAATTTCCGCCCCGGCCTCATGGAGAAGCTGGGGCTGGACCACGCCACGCTGTCGGCGCGCTTTCCCCGGCTGATCTATGTCACGCACAAGGGCTTCCTGCCGGGCCCCTACGAGAACCGGCTGGCGCTGGACGAGGTGGTGCAGATGATGGGCGGCCTGTCGTACATGACCGGGCCGGTGGGCCGGCCGCTGCGCGCGGGCACGTCGGTCAACGACATCATGGGCGGCATGTTCGGCGCCATCGGCGTGCTGGCCGCGCTGCGCGAGCGCGAGCGCACGGGCAAGGGCCAGGAGGTGCAGAGCGCACTGTTCGAGAACTGCGTGTTCCTCTCGTCGCAGCACATGCAGCAGTACCTGATGACGGGCGAGCCGCCGCCGCCCATGCCGTCGCGCGTGTCGGCCTGGAGCGTCTACGACGTGTTCACGCTGGCCGACGGCGAGCAGCTGTTCATCGGCGCCGTCAGCGACAAGCAGTTCGCCACGCTGTGCAGGGTCCTCGCGCGCGAGGACCTGCTGCAGCACCCGGGCTTCGGCGACAACGCCTCGCGCGTGGCGGTGCGCCCGCAGCTGCTGGCCATGCTGGGCGAGATCCTCGTGCACCACCGGGTGGAGGAATTGGCGCCGCGGCTGGAGACCGCGGGCATTCCCTACGCGCCCATCGTGCGGCCCGAGCAGCTCTGCGAAGACCCGCACCTCCAGCAGAGCGGCGGCCTGGTGCCCATGACCACCGACGACGGCGGCGTGACCGGGGCGGTGCTGCTGCCGCTGACCCTGGGCGGGCGCCGGCCCGGCGTGCGCATGCCGCTGCCCAAGGTGGGCGAGCACACCGACGAGATCCTGGGCGCGCTGCGGCAGGCGGCCCTCTGAAAAAAGCAACCACGGAGACAAGACGATGCACACACCGAACCTGAGCCGCCGCAGCCTGCTGGCGGCCTGCGCCACCCTGGCCCTGCCGGCCTTCGCCCAGAACGACAAGCCAGTGCGGCTGGTCCTGCCGATCAGCGCCGGCTCGGGCGTGGACGTGATCGCGCGCGCGGCCTCCGTCGCCGTGGGCAAGGCGCTCGGCGCACCGCTGGTGGTCGAGAACCTGCCGGGCGCCGGCGGCATCACCGGTGCATCGGCCGTGGCCAAGGCCGCACCCGACGGGCTGACGCTGGGCCTGGTCTCCAACAACCACGTGATCAACCCGGCCGTCTACAAGAAGATGCCGTTCGACGCGCTCGCGGACTTCACGCCCATCAGCGTGATCGGCGCCACGCCCTTCGTGCTGGTGGCCGGCAAGTCGGTGCCGGCCGGCAACGTGAAGGAACTGGTGGCGCTGCTCAAGGCCAGGCCGGAAGACTACAACTACGCCTCGTCCGGCAACGGCACCGTGATCCACCTGGCCGGCGCGATGTTCCTGGAGCAGGCCGGCGTGAACGCGCGCCACATCCCTTACAAGGGCACCGGCCCCATGGTCAACGACCTGCTGGGCGGCCAGGTGCAGTTCGGCGTGGTGGCGCTGCCGGCCATCGTGGCGCACATCCGCAGCGGCGCGGTCAAGGCCATCGGCCTGTGCAGCGCCCAGCGCTCGCCGGCCGCGCCGGAGATCCCCACCATCGCCGAGCAGGGCCTGCCGGACTACGACGTCGAAGGCTGGTTCGCCCTCATCGGCCCGGCCAAGCTGCCGGCGGCCGAGGTCAAGCGCGTGCACGATGCCTTCGTCAAGGGTTTCGCCAGCCCCGAGGTGGTCGAGGCCATGGCCAGGCAGGGCAACGTGATCCGGCCGACCTCGCCCGAGGACGCCGCGAAGTTCTTCCGCAGCGAGGCCGCGCGCTACGCGGCGCTGGCCAGGAAGGCCAACGTGGTGCTGGACTGAACCGCGTCGTCAGCGCCCGGCGCGCGCGGCCTTCAGCACGTCGGCGACCTGGAACGCCAGCTCCAGGCTTTGCGAGCCGTTGAGCCGCGGATCGCAGGCGCTGCGGTAGCGGCTGGCCAGGCCCGCGTCGCTGAGCGCCTGGGCGCCGCCGCGGCACTCGGTCACGTCCTGCCCGGTCATCTCGAAGTGCAGGCCACCGGCGTAGGTGCCTTCCTGCGCGTGCGCGGCGAAGAAGCCGCGCAGCTCCGCGAGGATGCGTTCGAAGTCGCGCGTCTTGTAGCCGTTGGACGCGGTGACGGTGTTGCCGTGCATCGGATCGCAGCACCACACCGGCGTGCGGCCGGTGCGGCGCACCGCGCGCAGCAGCGGCGGCAGCCGCTCGGCCACCTTGTCGCTGCCCATGCGGCTGATCAGCACCGTGCGGCCGACCTGCCGGTCCGGGTCCAGCCGGTCGAGCAGGCGCAGCACGTCGTCGGCCGCCGCGTTGGGGCCGAGCTTCACGCCGACCGGGTTGTCCACGCCGCGCAGGTACTCGATGTGCGCACCGTCGAGCTGGCGCGTGCGCTCGCCCAGCCACAGCATGTGGGCCGAGCCGCCATACCAGCGGCCGCTGCGCATGTCGTGCCGCGTGAGCGCCTGCTCGTAGTGCAGGTGCAGTGCCTCGTGCGAGGTGTAGAACTCCACCGCATGCAGCTGCGGTGCGCGTGCCGCGTCGAAGCCGCAGGCCTCCATGAAGGCCAGCGATTCGGTGATGCGGTCGGCCAGCTCGGCGAAGCGCGTGCCCTGCGGGCTGGTGCGCACGAAGTCGGCGGTCCAGCGGTGCACCTCGTGCAGGTCGGCGAAGCCGCCCTGGGCCAGCGCACGCAGCTGGTTCAACGTGGTGGTGGAGTGGGCGTAGGCCGTCAGCAGACGGGCCGGGTCGGGCAGGCGGGCGGCGGCGCTGAAGGCGCTGCCGTTGACGATGTCGCCGCGGTACGAGGGCAGCGTCACGCCGTCCACGGTCTCGCTCTCCGACGAGCGCGGCTTGGCGAACTGCCCCGCGATGCGGCCGAGCTTGACCACCGGGCAGGCGGCCGCATACGTCAGCACCACCGCCATCTGCAGGATCACGCGGAAGGTGGACTCCACCCCATCCTGGCCGAACTCGTCGAAGCTCTCGGCGCAGTCGCCCCCTTGCAGCAGGAAGGCCTCGCCGCGCGCCACGGCACCCAGGCGTTCGCGCAGCTGCGCGATCTCGCCGGGGAAGATCAGCGCCGGCAACGTGGCCAGGCGCTGTTCGGCGGCGCGCAGCGCGGCCTCGTCGGCGTAGGCGGGCAGTTGCAGGGCCGGGCGCGCGCGCCAGGAAGAGGGGGTCCAGTTGCCGAGGTCTTGCATGGCGCCAAGCTTATGCGCTTTGCCGGGCCCGGCGCGGGGCCGAGCGACACTGGGGCCTTGCGCTGCACGTGCCGCGCCCCCACACCGCAAGCCACCACACGCACACCAGGAGCACCGCCATGGCGACCACCCCCCGCACCATCCTCATCACCGGCGCCGCCGGCCACCTGGGCCGCGCCACCGCGGCGCGCGCGCGTGCCCAGGGCGCGCGCCTGCTGCTGCTCGACCGCGATGCCGGCGCGCTGCAGCGCGCCTACGGCGGTGCGGCGGACGAGGCCCAGGTGCAGGTCGCGGCCGACCTGCTGGACCGCGCGCAGCTGGCCGCCGCACTGGCGCCGCAGATCGAGCGCCTGGGCCGCGTCGACACGCTGCTGCACATCGCCGGCGGGTTCCGCATGGGCGAAGCCGTGCACGAGACCACGGCGCACAGCTGGGACTTCCTGATGGACCTGAACGCGCGCAGCTTCGTGAACGTGGCGGCGGTGCTCGTGCCACACCTGCTGGCCCACGGCGGCGGCCGCATCGTGACCGTGGGTGCGGGCGCCGCGCTGCGGGGCGGCGCGCAGATGGGCGCCTATGCCGCCTCCAAGAGCGCGCTGATCCGGCTCACCGAAGCGATGTCGGCCGAACTCAAAGGGCAAGGGGTGAACGTCAACTGCGTGCTGCCTTCCACCATCGACACGCCGGACAACCGCGCCGCCATGCCCGATGCGGACGCCACGCAATGGGTGCACCCCGATGCGCTGGCCGACGTGATGCTGTTCCTGGCCTCGGACGCCGCGCGCGCCGTGCACGGTGCGGCGTTGCCAGTCAGCGGGCTGGTCTGAACGCCGGCGCCGCGCGAATCCTGCAGTCGGCGGCGTGCGATGGTTGAAGAACGCATGAATCGTGCACGGGATTTGCCTAGCATCGAGGTTTCTGGAGCCCAATCCCACTTCAACGGAGAAAAGACATGGCTGACCTGTTCGACAACCCCATGGGCCTGTGCGGCTTCGAGTTCGTGGAATTCGCCTCGCCCACGCCGGGCCTGCTGGAGCCGCTGTTCGAGAAGATGGGCTTCACGCTGGTGGCGCGGCACCGCTCCAAGAACGTGCTGCTGTACCGGCAGAACGAGATCAACTTCATCGTCAACAACGAGCCGCGCAGCGAGGCCGGCTACTTCGCCGCCGAGCACGGCCCCTCGGCCTGCGGGCTGGCGTTCCGCGTGCGCGACTCGCACGTGGCCTACAAGCGCGCGCTGGAGCTGGGCGCCCAGCCCATCGAGATCGGCACCGGCCCCATGGAGCTGCGCCTGCCGGCCATCAAGGGCATCGGCGGCGCGCCTCTGTACCTGATCGACCGCTTCGAGGACGGCAAGAGCATCTACGACATCGACTTCGAGTTCCTGCCGGGTGTGGACCGCCGCCCCCAGGGCCACGGCTTCCAGGTGGTGGACCACCTCACGCACAACGTGTACCGCGGCCGCATGGCGCACTGGGCCGACTTCTACAACAAGCTGTTCAACTTCCAGGAGATCCGCTACTTCGACATCAAGGGCGAGTACACGGGGCTGACCTCCAAGGCCATGACGGCACCCGATGGCCTGATCCGCATCCCGCTCAACGAGGAGGCGAAGAAGGGCGGCGGCCAGATCGAGGAGTTCCTGATGCAGTTCAACGGCGAGGGCATCCAGCACATCGCGCTGTTGACCGACAACCTGCTGGACGCCATCGACCGCCTGCAGATGGCCGGCATCCCGGTGCTGAGCGCGCCCAACGACGTCTACTACCAGAACCTGCAGACGCGCCTGCCCGGCCACGGCGAACCGGTCGGCGAGCTGCAGTCGCGCGGCATCCTGCTGGACGGCACCACCGAAGGCGGCCGGCCGCGCCTCTTGCTGCAGATCTTCTCCGAGCCGCTGCTGGGCCCGGTGTTCTTCGAGTTCATCCAGCGCAAGGGCGACTACCGCGAGGGCTTCGGCGAGGGCAACTTCAAGGCGCTGTTCGAGTCGCTCGAGCGCGACCAGATCAACCGCGGCGTGCTCGAAGTCGAAGGCTGATCAGCGCGCGAACACGGTTTCCAGCTCGCGCCGCAGCTTGAACGCGGGCGTGCTCTGGTCCAGCACCACGTCGTCCCAGCTGAGGCTCTGGCCTGTTTTGACGGGGCGCACCAGCTTCACATCGTGCGCCAGCCCCAGCGGCAGGCCGCCCATGCCCAGTGAACGGGCCACCGGCAGCAGCTTGCCCCAGACGGTGTAGCCGCCTTCGCCGTCCAGCGTCTCCCCCACGGCGAGGTCGCGCTTGGCGGTGGCCACCACGTCGGCATTCCACGCCACGGCCGCGCCCGTGGGCTCGCGGCGCAGCGCCACGCTGGCCACCGACATGCCCACCTCCAGCCCGATCAGGTGCCAGCGCTTGTACAGCGTGAAGTAGCGGCCGGAGTCGTCGGTCTGCGCGTTGTATTCCTCGAAGCAGTTGCGGATGTACCCGGTCTCGCCCTCGACCGTGACCCACACGCCCATGCGGATGTCGTAGGGGATCGGCGTGCCGTCGGGCTGCAGCGACGAGACCACCTCGACCATGCCCTTCTTCTCCAGTACGCCGCCCTCGCTGCGCGGGCGCGTGACGTTGGGGATCTGGTCCACGGCGGCGGGCGGGTAGAGCAGGCCGTCGGAGGGCACCGCCAGGCCGGTGGCATTGGCCACGGCCGCGCTCTCGATGGAGGGCTTGGAGCCGTCCAGGAAGCTGTTGAACATCTTGGGGTTGAGGCCGCCGCGCTGCGCCTGCTCGGGCGTCAGGCCGTAGTGGCCCCAGACCGTCTCGGGCGTGGACGCGCTGAAGTGCGGCAGCCACTTGTGCCCGCGCCCGGCCGCCACCACAGGGAAGCCGCAGCTGCGCGCCCAGTCCACCAGGTCGCAGATCAGCGCGGGCTGGTCGCCGAAGGCGAGCGAATAGACCACGCCCGCCTCCTGTGCGCGGCGCGCCAGCAGCGGGCCGCAGAACGCGTCGGCCTCCACCGTCACGTTGACCAGGTGCTTGCCGTGGGCGAAGGCGTCCAGGCAGTGCGCCACGGCCGCCACCGGGTGGCCGGTGCACTCGACCACCACGTCGATGCCCGGATGCCGCGTGACGGCCTGCCAGTCCTCGGTGATCCAGGTCGTGCCCGCCTGCCATGCTTCGTCCATCGAGCGCGCGGCGCTGCGTCCGGCGTCCCAGCCCACGCGCGCCAGGTTGGCGCGTGCCGCGGCGGGCGACAGGTCGGCGATGGCCACCAGGTGCACGCCCGGCGTGCGCGGGACCTGGGCCAGGTACATCGAGCCGAACTTGCCGGCGCCGATCAGGCCGACGCGGATGGGGCGGTCCTCGAGGGCGCGCTGTTGCAACTGGCGGTGCAGGCTCATGGCGGTTGTCTCCGTGGGTGGGGCCAGCGTGCCAGTGTGCCGCAGAACCCGTGCAGCGCCGTGGCGGGGCCGGGCGCCTGGCGCGCGCCGGTGCCGGTGGCCAGGGAAAACCAGGGCGGCCTGCCAAGCCAAATGCTTGACAAATGAAATATTCAAACTCAAACTAAAACGCAAGTGATTGCGATGGACCGCCATGGCCTGGGTGCCGTGCGCCCCAGACCGGAAGGAAGCCGAGATGCACCCGAGTGCCCACGTCGACACGTTTGCCCGCGACCATCTGCCGCCGGCCGGGCAGCAGCCCGACTACCTGTTCGACCTGCCCGCGCTGCAGTTCCCCGCGCGCCTGAACTGCGCCAGCGAGCTGCTCGACCGCCACGTTGCCGAAGGCCGCGGGCAGCGGGTGGCGGTCCGCGCGCCGGGCCTGTGCTGGACCTACGCCGAGCTGCAGGCTGCCGCCAACCGCATCGCCAACGTGCTCGTGCAAAGCATGGGGCTGGTGCCCGGCAACCGCGTGCTGCTGCGCGCGCCCAACAATCCCATGCTGGTGGCCTGCTGGTTCGCTGTCGCCAAGGCCGGCGGCATCGCGGTGGCCACCATGCCGCTGCTGCGCGCCAAGGAGCTGGGCGCCATCGTCCGGGTCGGGCAGGTCACCCATGCCCTGTGCGACGCCGCGCTGGCCGAGGAGCTGCGCCTGACGGTGCAGGAGGCCCCGGGGCTGGGCCAGGTGCGCTACTTCCACGACGACGGGCCGCAGGGGCTCGAAGCCGCCATGGCCCGGGCCTCGCCGGTGTTCGAGAACGTGGCCACGGCGTCGGACGATTGCTGCATCTTCGGCTTCACCTCGGGCACCACCGGCGTGCCCAAGGCCACCATGCACTACCACCGCGACGTGATGGCCATCTGTGCCTGCTGGCCGCCGCACCTGCTGCGCGCGAACGCCGACGACGTGTTCATCGGCAGTCCTCCGCTGGCGTTCACGTTCGGGCTCGGCGGGCTGGTGCTGTTCCCGATGGCGGTCGGCGCGTCCACCGTGCTGCTGGAGAAGGCCGGGCCGCAGCAACTGCTGCAGGGCATCCAGGACTACGGCGCCACCGTGTGCTTCACCGCGCCCACCTCGTACCGCCAGATGGCAGCCAGCGGCGAGCTGTTGCGCCGCACCCCGTTGCGCAAGTGCGTGTCGGCGGGCGAGGCGCTGCCCGCCTCGGCACGCGCGTTGTGGAAGCAGGCCACCGGCATCGAGCTGATCGACGGCATCGGCGCCACCGAGATGCTGCACATCTTCATCTCGCACGACGAGGCCACGGCCCGGCCCGGCGCCACCGGCAAGCCGGTGCCCGGCTACCGCGCCAAGGTGGTGGACGAGGAGGGCCGCGAACTGCCGCCCGGCACCGTCGGCAAGCTGGCCGTGCAGGGGCCGACGGGCTGCCGCTACCTGGCCGACGCGCGCCAGCAGGCCTATGTGCGCGACGGCTGGAACATCACCGGCGACGCGTACCTGATGGATGCGGACGGCTACTTCCACTACCAGGCGCGCACCGACGACATGATCGTCTCGGCCGGCTACAACATCGCCGCGCCGGAGGTCGAGGACGCGCTGCTGGCGCACCCCGACGTGGCCGAATGCGGCGTGGTCGGCCAGGCCGATGCCGAGCGCGGCCAGATCGTCAAGGCCTTCGTGGTGCTGCGCCCCGGCTGCGTGGGCGACGCGGCCATGGTCCGCACGCTGCAGGACTTCGTCAAACGCACGGTGGCGCCCTACAAGTACCCGCGCAGCATCGTGTTCCTCGAGCAGCTGCCCCGCACGTCCACCGGCAAGCTGCAGCGCTTCAAGCTGCACGCGCGGTGAACCGGCCCTCGGCGGTGCGAGGGCCCTCCATGTCCGGCAGTGACCACGGCTGGCGCTGGACCTTCACGCCAGCCTGGCCGACGAACAGCACGTGGCCTAGCGCCAGGTGCTGGTCTTCACCGACCTAAACACGCACCGCGCCATCGGGATGCCGGCCGACGTGCGGGCGGCGTTCGGCGCAATCACTTGGGCAGCAGCACCTTGTCGACCACGTGGATCACGCCATTGGACTGCATGACGTCTGCGATGGTCACGGTCGCCGTGCCACCCTTCTCGTCGGTGACCATGACCTTGCCGCCACTGGACTTGGCCGTCAGGACGCCGCCCGACACGGTCTTGAGCGAAGCGGAACCCTTGCCGTCTTCGATCATCTTCATCAGGGCCTTGGCGTCCACCTTGCCTGGCACGACGTGGTAGGTCAGGATGCCGGCCAAGGTGCTCTTGTTCTCCGGCTTGAGCAGCGTGTCGACCGTGCCGGCAGGCAGGGCGGCGAACGCGGCGTTCGTCGGCGCAAAGACGGTGAACGGACCGGGTCCCTTCAAGGTCTCCACGAGGCCCGCCGCCTTGACGGCAGCGACCAGCGTGGTGTGGTCCTTGGAGTTGACGGCGTTGTCGATGATGTCCTTCGTCGGCAGCATCGGCGCGCCGCCGACCGTCACCTGGGCCACGGCAGTGACGGCACTGACCGACAGGATGGTGGCGAGAGCGAACGAGGCGAGTTTGGAAAAGCGTTGCATGGAGATGCTCCTGTTGCGATGGCCGCAGCGAATATGCGCGGCGGCATGGCAGATACGCTTGTTGCACCATGGTGGATCAGCGGGTCGGCCCCATCGCCCGCGATGCGCGACCATGTCCTACGCAGAGCATGCTCAGCGTGCCGCAGCCCCAGGTCTTGAGCCGCATGGCGTGCAGCAGCGACTGCACCATGGTCCTCGTGCAGGTGCTGCGCTGCCTGGTGCTGGAGCGCGCGGCGGCGTGGGGCCTGCCCGAGGCGCCGGAGTTCACGCTCGCGCAGCCCTCACGGCGGCGGAGATCGCGCGCCATCCCTGCGCCATGGCAGGTCCAAATGCTTGACACTTGAATTATTTAAAACCAAACTAAAGGCCTGGATCGAGCAGTCCTGGCGCGCTGGCGCCAGGCCCATTGGAGAACCCGCATGAAGATCGTTTGCATCGGTGGCGGCCCAGCCGGGCTGTACCTGGCGCTGCTCATGAAGCAGCTCGACCCCGCGCACGACATCTCGGTCGTGGAGCGCAACAAGCCCTACGACACCTTCGGCTGGGGCGTGGTGTTCTCCGATGCCACCATGGACAACATGCGCCAGTGGGACCGCGCCACGGCCGACGAGATCGAGCAGGCCTTCAACCACTGGGACGACATCGAGCTGCTGTTCAAGGGTCGGCGCATCCGCTCGGGCGGCCACGGCTTCGTGGGCATCGGCCGCAAGAAGCTGCTCAACATCCTGCAGGCGCGCTGCGAGCAATTGGGCGTGAAGCTGGTGTTCGAGACCGAGGCCGATTCGGACGCCGACTACCCGGACGCCGACCTCGTCATCGCCAGCGACGGCATCAACTCGCGCATCCGCGGCCGGCATGCCGACGTGTTCAAGCCCGACATCGTGACGCGGCCCAACCGCTTCATCTGGCTGGGCACGCACAAGCTGTACGACGCGTTCACCTTCGACTTCCAGCGCACGGAGCACGGCTGGTTCCAGGCCCACATCTACAAGTTCGACGAGAACACCACCACCTTCATCGTCGAGTGCCCCGAAGACGTGTGGCGCGCCCATGGGCTCGACCAGGCCGACCAGGAGCAGTCCATCGCATTCTGCGAGAAGGTCTTCGCCGACAACCTGCAGGGCGCCCGGCTCATGACCAACGCGCGGCACCTGCGCGGCTCGGCCTGGCTCAATTTCCAGCGCGTGGTGTGCGCGCAGTGGTGGCTGCGCAACCCGCACGGCAGCCACGTGGTGCTGATGGGCGACGCGGTGCACACGGCGCACTTCGCCATCGGCTCGGGCACCAAGCTGGCGATCGAGGACGCGATCGAGCTCACGCGCCAGTTCAAGCGGCTGGGCGCTGGCCGTGAACGCATCCCCGAGGTGCTGGCCGCCTACCAGGAGGCCCGCCGCGTGGAGACGCTGCGCATCCAGAACGCGGCATGGAACGCGATGGAATGGTTCGAGGTGTGCGGCCTGCGCTACTGCGACCAGCTCGCTCCCGAGCAGTTCATGTATTCCATGCTCACGCGCAGCCAGCGCATCAGCCACGAGAACCTGCGCCTGCGCGATGCCGGCTGGCTGGAGGGCTACGAGCGCTGGTTCGCGCAGCAGGCCGGCGTGCCGGTGCCGGATGGCGCCAAGCCGCCGCCGCCCATGTTCACGCCCTACAACGTGCGCGGCCTCACGCTGAAGAACCGCATCGTCGTCTCGCCCATGGCGCAGTACTCCGCCGTGGACGGCGTGGCCGGCGACTACCACCTGGTGCACCTGGGCGCGCGCGCCATGGGCGGTGCCGGCCTGGTGTTCGCCGAGATGAGCTGCGTCAGCGCCGAAGGCCGCATCACACCGGGCTGCCCCGGGCTGTACAAGCCCGAGCACACGCTGGCCTTCCAGCGCATCGCCGACTGGATCCACACGCACACCGACGCGAAGTTCGCCATCCAGATCGGCCACGCCGGCGCCAAGGCGTCGACACGCCTGGCCTGGGACGGCATCGACCAGCCGCTCGAATCGGGCAACTGGCCCATCGTGTCGGCCTCGCCCCAGCAATACCTCGAAGGCGTGAGCCAGACCGCGCGCGCCATGACGCTGGCCGACATGCAGCTGGTCAAGGAGCAGTTCGTGGCCTCGACGCGCGCGGCCGACGCGGCCGGTGCCGATTGGCTGGAGCTGCATTGCGCGCACGGCTACCTGCTGTCGAGCTTCATCTCGCCGCTGACCAACCAGCGCACCGACGCTTATGGCGGCACGCTGGCCAACCGGCTGCGCTACCCGCTGGAAGTGTTCGCCGCCGTGCGCGCGGCCTGGCCGCAGGACAAGCCGATGTCGGTGCGGATCTCCGCGCACGACTGGGTGGAAGGCGGCATCACGCCCGGCGATGCGGTGCAGATCGCGCGCGCCTTCAAGGCCGCCGGCGCCGACATGATCGACTGCTCGTCCGGCCAGGTCAGCAAGAGGGAAAAACCGGTCTACGGCCGCATGTTCCAGACGCCGTTTGCCGACCGCATCCGCCAGGAGGCCGGCATCGCGATCATCGCGGTGGGCGCCATCAGCGAGGCCGACCACGCCAACAGCATCCTGGCCGCCGGCCGGGCCGACCTGTGTGCCGTGGCGCGCCCGCACCTGGCCAACCCGGCCTGGACGCTGACCGAGGCCGCCAGGATCGGCTACACGCCCATCGCCTGGCCCAGGCAGTACCGGTCGGCCAAGCCGCAGATGGAAGCCAACTTCGAGCGCGAGAAGGCGTCGAGGCCATGAGCACCGTGCATGCGCTGGTGACGGGTGGCGGCCGCGGCATCGGCGCGGCCATCGCGCGGCGCCTGGTGGCCGACGGCCTGCAGGTCACCGTGCTGGGCCGCAGCCTGCCCGCGCTGGCCGCCGAAGACCCGGAGCGCCTGCACGCCGTCGCCGCAGACGTGGCCGATGCGCAGGACGTGGCGCGCGCCGTGGCCGGTGCGCAGGCACGCTTCGGCCCGGTGCAGGTGCTGGTGAACAACGCCGGCCAGGCCGAGAGCGCGCCGTTCCTGAAGATGGACGCCGCCCTGTGGCAGCGCATGCTGGACGTGAACCTGAGCGGCACCATGCTGTGCACCCAGGCCGTGTTGCCGGGCATGCTGGCGGCCGGCTGGGGCCGCATCGTGAACGTGGCCAGCACGGCCGGGCAGGTGGGTTATGCCTATGTGTCGGCCTACTGCGCGGCCAAGCACGGCGTCATCGGCCTGACCCGCGCGCTGGCGCTGGAGCTGGCGGCCAAGGGCGTGACGGTGAACGCGGTCTGCCCGGGCTACACCGACACCGACATCGTGCGCGACAGCATCGCGCGCGTCGTCGCCAAGACAGGGCGCACGCCAGACGCGGCCCTGGCCGAGTTCGTCAAGTCCAATCCGCAGGGCCGGCTGGTGGACCCGGCCGAGGTGGCCGACGCCGTGGCCTGGCTGTGCGGCCGGGGCGCGGGTGCCGTCACGGGACAATCGCTGTCCGTCAGTGGTGGAGAGGTGATGTAGATGGCAACCCGGGCAAAGAACTTCCAATTGGTCCAGTCGTTGAGCGACGAGCACATCGGGCTGGAGGCGCGGGCCCAGGCCGGCGACCACCTGGACACCAAGATCTGGCTGCGCCTCCTGGCCTGCAGCACGCAGATCGAGCAGCAGATCCGCCAGCTGCTGCGCTCGCGCTTCGACACCACGCTGCCGCGCTTCGACTACCTGGCCCAGCTCGACCGGCACCCGGACGGGCTGCGCATGAATGTGCTGTCGCGCTACCTCATGGTGACCGGCGGCAACGTGACCGGCCTGACCGACCAGCTCGTCAAGGAGGGGCTGGTGCAGCGCATCGACGACCCGGACGACCGCCGTTCCTGGCGCGTGAGCCTGACCCCGTTGGGCCGCGCCGGATTCACCGCGATGGCGGCCGAGCACGAACGCTGGCTGGCCGAGCTGCTCAAGGGTGTGCCCTCCGGCACCAAGGACGCCCTGTACGAGCACCTGGGCCAGTTGCGCGTGCACCTGGCGCAGCGCCAGACCGAGATCGACACCGCCAGCCTGCAAGAGAACACCAGCACACGGAGACCCGCCAGATGAGCCAAGACGACCGCATCGACCCCCAACTTCTCGCCGGCAACCGGCGCCCGTTGGCCGGCTACCGGGCCACGCACTTCGGATGGCAGGTGCAGGCCTTTGTTGCCACCATCACCTTGAACCGCCCCGAGCGCAAGAACCCGCTGACCTTCGACAGCTACGCCGAGCTGCGCGACCTGTTCCACGACCTGCGGTGGGCGGACGACGTGAAGGCCGTGGTGCTGGTGGGCAGCGGCGGCAACTTCTGCTCCGGCGGCGACGTGCACGAGATCATCGGCCCGCTGGTGCAGCTCAAGGCGCCCGAGCTGCTGATGTTCACGCGCATGACGGGCGAGCTGGTCAAGAACATGCGCACCTGCCCGCAGCCCATCGTGGCGGCCATCGACGGCGTGTGTGCCGGGGCCGGCGCCATCATGGCCATGGCGTCGGATCTGCGCATCGGCACGGCGCGCAGCAAGACAGCCTTCCTGTTCAACCGCGTCGGCCTGGCCGGCTGCGACATGGGCGCCTGCGCCATGCTGCCGCGCATCGTGGGCCAGGGCCGCGCCAGCGAGCTGCTCTACACCGGCCGCAGCCTGGGTGGCGAAGAGGGCGAGCGCTGGGGCTTCCACAACCGCCTGGCCGCGCCCGAGGCCCTGCTGGGCGAAGCCCAGGCCCTGGCCGCGCAGCTGGTGGAAGGGCCGAGCTTTGCCAACGGCATCACCAAGACCATGCTGCACCAGGAGTGGGCCATGACCATCGAGCAGGCCATCGAGGCCGAGGCCCAGGCGCAGGCCATCTGCATGCTGACGGAAGACTTCTCGCGCGCCTACCACGCGTTCGTGGCCAAGCAGAAGCCCGTGTTCGAGGGGAACTGACATGCCCGATCTGTCCTACCTCCATTGGCCCTTCTTCGAGCCCCGCCACGCCGAACTGGCGCGTGCGCTGGACACCTGGGCCGGCGAACACATCGCACACGGCCACGGCCCTGACGTGGACGCCGAATGCAGGGCGCTGGTGAAGTCCCTTGGCGCTGCCGGCTGGCTCCGCCACGCCGTGGGTGATTCGGCCCAGGCCATCGACACGCGCGCCATCTGCCTGATCCGCGAGACGCTGGCACGCCATTCGGGCCTGGCCGACTTCGCCTTCGCCATGCAGGGCCTGGGCAGCGGCGCCATCAGCCTGCACGGCACGCCGGCGCAGCGCGCGCGCTACCTGGCGCCGGTGGCCAGGGGGGAGGCGATCAGCGCGTTCGCGCTGTCCGAGCCCGAGGCCGGCTCCGACGTGGCGGCCATGGCCTGCGCGGCCCGCGCCGATGGCGGCGACTACGTGCTCGACGGCGAGAAGACCTGGATCTCCAATGGCGGCATCGCCGACTTCTACATGGTGTTCGCGCGCACCGGCGAGGCGCCCGGCGCGCGCGGCATCAGCGCGTTCATCGTCGAGGCCGGCACGCCGGGCTTGGAGATCGCCGAGCGCATCGACGTGATCGCGCCGCACCCGCTGGCGCGGCTGCGCTTTGCCGACTGCCGCATCCCGGCCAGCCAGCGCGTGGGCGCGGCGGGCGAGGGCTTCAAGGTGGCCATGCGCACGCTGGACGTGTTCCGCACTTCGGTGGCCGCCGCCGCGCTGGGCTTTGCGCGCCGCGCGCTGGACGAGGCGCTGGCGCGCGCCACCACGCGCAGGATGTTCGGCGGCGTGCTGGCCGACTTCCAGCTGACCCAGGCGAAGCTGGCGCAGATGGCCACCGCCGTCGACAGCGCGGCGCTGCTGACCTACCGCGCGGCCTGGCTGCGCGACCAGGGCAAGGGCGTCACGCGCGAGGCCGCCATGGCCAAGATGACGGCGACCGAGAACGCGCAGCAGGTCATCGACGCGGCGGTGCAGATGTTCGGCGGGCTGGGCGTGGTGCGCGAGCAGCCGGTCGAGCGCCTGTACCGCGAGATCCGCGCGCTGCGCATCTACGAGGGCGCGACCGAAGTGCAGCAACTCATCATCGGGCGCGACCTGCTGCGCCAGGTGGCGGCGGTGCCCGCCTAGGGCGCGGCTGCCGCCCATTCCGCTTTCTTCCTGGAGTCTGGCGATGCAAGTTCTTCTTCCCCCGGATTGGCCGCGTCCCAAGGGTTACGCCAACGGCGTGACCGCACGCGGCCGCATGGTGTTCGTCGCCGGCATGATCGGCTGGGATGCGCAAGGCGTGTTCCACACCGACGACATGGCCGGCCAGGTGCGCCAGGCCCTGCAGAACGTCGTGGACGTGCTGCGCGCCGGCGATGCCCGGCCCGAGCACATCGTGCGCATGACCTGGTACGTGACCGACAAGCGCGCGTACGTGGCCGCCTACCCCGAGATCGGCAAGGCCTTCCGCGAGCTGATCGGCAGCTTCAACGCGGCGATGACGGCGGTGGAGGTGAGCGCGCTGGTCGAAGACCGCGCCAAGGTCGAGATCGAGGTGACCGCGGTCGTGCCGGACTGAGAAGCTGGGCCGGCGCCAGCGCGCGCGGATCTCAGGACATGCCGTGCGCGGCCAGCTTTTGGTAGAGCGCCGCGCGCGAGATGCCCAGTGCGCGTGCCGTGGCCACCTTGCTGCCGCCGTGGGCCTGCAGCGCGGCGGCGATGGCCTGGCGCTCGGCGGCCAGCACGGCCTGCGCCAGCGGCTGCACCGCGGGCGCGGGCCGGGGCCCGGCTTGCGGTTCCGCCGGTAGACCTGGGACGGCCGGTGCGTCCGGTGCCAGTACGGTGGCCTGCAGCCGCGCCGGCAGCGCGGCGGCGACATGGGCGGCGCACAGCTGCGCGCTGTCGCTTTGCAGCAGCGCGCGCTCCAGCGTGTTGCGCAGTTCGCGCACGTTGCCGGGCCAATGGTGTTGCCGCAGCAGGGCGAGTGCGTCGGCGTCGATGTCGATGCCCTGGCCCAGCCGCGCGCCGATGTCCTCCAGCAGCCGCTCCACCAGCAGCGGCAGGTCGTCCAGCCGCGCGCGCAGCGGCGGCAGCTGCAGCGCCAGCACCGCAAGCCGGTAGTACAGGTCGGCACGGAAACGCCCTTCGGCCACGCGCCCGGCCAGGTCGAAGCTGCTGGCCGCGATCACGCGCACGTCCAGCCGCAGCAGGCGGTTGGCACCCAGCGGCTCGATCTCCTGTTCCTGCAGCACCCGCAGCAGCTTGGGCTGCAGCGCCATGGGCATGTCGCCCACCTCGTCCAGAAACAGCGTGCCGCCGTCGGCCAGCTTGAACTTGCCGTCGCGGCCGCGGCGGTCGGCGCCCGTGTAGGCACCGGGCGCCACGCCGAACAGTTCGGCCTCGAGCAGCGATTCGGGGATGGCGGCGGCGTTGATGCTGACGAAGGGCCGCGCCGCCCGTGGCGACGCATGGTGGATGGCGTGGGCCAGCAGCTCCTTGCCGGTGCCCGTCTCGCCGCTCAGCAGCACGGTGGCGTCCAGCTGCGCCGCGCGGCGCGCCTGGCGCTTGATCTCGTTGGCCGGCGCCGACATGCCCAGGAACGCGGCCAGGCTGTAGCGCGCGCGGCGGTTGTCGGCCAGTTCGCGCTCGGCGGCCTGCAGCCGCGCCTGCAGCTGCTGCATCTTGGCCAGGACGGGCTTGAGGCCGTCGACCCGCTCGTACAGCACGAAGCCGATGGCGCCGACCGGCCGATCGTCCTCGTCGCGCAAAGGCAGCCGCGTGACCACCACATGCTCCGATCCCAGCGGCATGATGTCCACCACGATGGGCTTGCCCGTGGAGCCACCTCGCGCAACTGGCTGTCGGGGATGATGTCCTCGATGGGCCGGCCGAGCGCGGCCCTGGCATCGGGCAGGCCGACCTTGCGCGCGTACTTGTCGTTGATCCAGGCGACGCGGGCGTCCATGTCGACGGCCACCGCGCCCTCGCACAGGTCTTCCAGGCGGTCGAACAGCGACCGGATGGCAAGCAGGCGGATCGATGCGGCGCTGTGCCCCAGCACGCCGCTGGGCCAGGCTTCGGTGTGCGCCGCTGCGGTCATGGCGTCCCCTCGGGCTTTCTCTTTTGGAATTTGTTGTGTTTCGGCGCGGTCGGCCGACCTGCGCCATGTGTCCAGGCGACTGTACACCGCGTCGGATGGGTGTCTGGGTTGGTGTACAGGCAGACCGCGCGCCGTGCAGTTTTCGCACCAAAACGCCAGGGTAAACCCTCGATTTCGGCTTGGCACGGTCTTCGCAGAAGAGCCGGGGAACGCTCACTCTTTCGGAGACATTTCCCATGCTCGGCATCGTTGGCATCTTCGCGTCCCTGGCGCTGCTCATCTTCCTGGCCCACCGCGGCTGGAACGTCATCTTCATCGCCCCGCTCTGCGCAGCGGTGGCCGTGGCCTTCAACCTCGGCGACCTGCCGTTCTTCGCCAGCTACACGCAGATCTTCATGCCCGCGCTGGGCAGCTACTTCGCCACCTACTTCCCGCTGTTCCTGCTGGGCGCGGTGTTCGGCAAGCTCATGGACGAGTCGGGCGCGGCGCGCGCCATCGCCCACCGGATCGTGCGCTGGGTCGGCGGCGAGCGCGCCATCCTCGCGGTGGTGCTGGCCTGCGCGCTGCTGACGTATGGCGGCGTCTCGCTGTTCGTGGTGGCGTTCTCGGTCTACCCGATCGCGGCCTCGCTGTTCCGTGAGGCGCAGATCCCCAAGCGGCTGATCCCGGCCGCCATCGGCCTGGGCAGCTTCACGTTCACGATGGTGGCGCTGCCGGGCACGCCCGCGATCCAGAACGCGATCCCGATCCCGTTCTTCAAGACCACCATCTACGCTGCGCCCGGCATGGGCCTGGTGGCGGCGGTGTTCATGTTCGCCACCGGCATGCTGTGGCTGTCGCGGCGCACCGCCGCCGCGCGCAAGGCGGGCGAGGGCTATGGCGAGCACAAGGAGGAATTCGCGGCGGTCGACAACTCCAACCTGCCCTCGTTCTTCCTCGCGCTGCTGCCCATCCTGCTCGTGATCGGGCTGAACTTCCTGCTGTCCAAGTACGTGATCCCGGCGTTCGACCACAGCGAGCTGGCCACTGCCCGGTTCAAGAACATCGACCTCAAGAAGGTGCTGGCCATCTGGGCCATCATCGGCGCGATGCTGGCCGCCATCGTGGTGCTGGCGCTGACCAACCGCAAGCGCATCGCCGACCTGCAGGGCGCCATCAACAAGGGCACGCTGGGCTCGCTGCTGCCCATGGCCAACACTGCATCGGAGGTGGGCTATGGCGCGGTGATCGCCGCGCTGGCGGCCTTCGCCGTGGTGCGCGAGGGGCTCAAGGCGGTGGCGTCCGATCCCGTCGTCTCGCTGTGGCTGGTGGTCACCGTGCTGGCCGGCATGACGGGCTCGGCCTCCGGCGGCATGAGCCTGGCGCTGGGCGCGATGGGCGAGTACTACGCCAACGCGGCGCAGGTGGCGGGCATCAACCCGGAGATCATGCACCGCATCGCGGCCATGGGCTCCGCCGCCATGGACATCCTGCCGCACAACGGCGCGGTGATCACGCTGCTGGCGATCTGCGGGCTGACGCACAAGCAGTCGTACTTCGACCTGTTCGTGGTGGGCAGCCTGACGGCGTTCACTGCCAGCATCCTGGTGCTGGGCCTGTACCTGACCGTGGGGGTGTTCTGACCATGGCCGGCGTGTTGCGAACCCTGCTGCTGCTGGCGGCGGCCTGCTGCGGCCAGGCCTGGGCCCAGGCGCCCGCGCCAGAGCTGCGCCTGCTGGCGGCCGAGCTGCCGCCCTACACCTACCAGGTGCCCTCGGCCTCGGTGTCCGAGCAGCCCGGCCCCGGACGGGGCGTGCTGCACGCGCTGGTGCTGGAGCTGGCCCGCCGCGTGGGCCACAGCGGGCGCATCGAATACCTGCCGTGGTTCCGCGCGCAGGAGATCGCGCGCCAGGGCCCGCGCGTGGGCATCGTGGCGCTGACGCGCTCGCCCGAGCGCGAGCCGCACTACCGCTGGATGGTGGAGCTGCTGACCGACGACCTGGTGCTGGTAGGCTCGCCCGGCGTCGACGTGGGCGCGCTAGACCGCGTGAAGGACCGGCCCGTTGGCGTGTTGGAGTTCTCCGGCGCCGAGGCGCTGGTGCGCTCGCTGGGCTTCAGCCAGGTCTCGCCGCAGCGCGAGGAGTGGATGAACGCCAAGCGCATGAAGGACCGCCGCATCGACGCCTGGGTGGCGCCGCGCGCGATGGTCGTGCACGCCGTGCGCGAGGTGCGCGGCAACCTGGACGTGCTGCAGTTCGGCCAGGTGATCCGGCCTTCGCGCCTGTACCTGGCGACCTCGCCGGACTTCCCCGAGGACGAGGCCGCCCGCTGGCAGGCCGCCTGGGCCGCCATGCAGGCCGACGGTACGGCCGCGCGCATCATGCGCCAGCAGATGCAGGCCGAGGTGAACCCCGTCGAGGACCAGAAGCGCCGCATCCGCGAAGAGCCCTTCAACTGAAGGCACCGCCCCGGCAACAGGAGACAACACCATGCATGACCCGGCACAGGGCGCGGCTCCCGCGCAACGCACCAAGATCGTCACCGCCGCGCAGGCCGTGCGCCTGATCCGCGACGGCGACACGGTCGCCACGGGCGGCTTCGTCGGCATCGGCTTCGCCGAGGAGATCGCCATCGCGCTGGAGGCGCTGTTCCTCGCCACCGAGGACGAGCATGCCCAGGCCCACGGCAAGCCGCGCAACCTCACGCTGGTCTACGCGGCGGGCCAAGGCGACGGCAAGCACAAGGGCCTGAACCATCTGGCGCACGAGGGGCTGGTGCGCCGCGTGATCGGCGGCCACTGGGGCCTGGTGCCGGGCCTGCAGCAGCTGGCGGTGGCCAACCGCATCGAGGCCTACAACCTGCCGCAGGGCGTGATCTCGCACCTGTTCCGCGACATCGCCGGCGGCAAGCCGGGGCACCTGTCCAGCGTGGGGCTGGGCACCTTCGTCGACCCGCGCCACGGTGGCGGCAAGCTCAACGAGCGCACCACCCAGGACCTGGTGCGCCTGATGCCGATCGACGGAAAGGACTACCTGTTCTACCAGGCGTTCCCGATCGACGTGGGCATCATCCGCGGCACTACCGCCGACCCGGACGGCAACATCACCATGGAGAAGGAAGCGCTGACGCTGGAGGCGCTGGCCATCGCCATGGCGGTGCGCAATTGCGGCGGCACCGTGATCGTGCAGGTCGAGCGGCTGGCCGAGCGCCATGCGCTGCCGGCGCGGCAGGTCAAGATTCCCGGGGTGCTGGTGGACTGCGTGGTCGTGGCCCGGCCCGAGAACCACTGGCAGACCTTCGCCGAGCCCTACAGCCCGGCGTTCAGCGGCGAGCTGCGGGTGCCGCTGGCCGGCACGGCGCCCATGGCCATGGGCCCGCGCAAGACCATCGCGCGGCGCGCCGCCATGGAGCTGCAGGCCAACAGCGTGGTCAACCTGGGCATCGGCATGCCCGAGGGCATCGCCGAGGTCGCGCACGAGGAGAAGGTGATCGACCTGCTGACGCTGACGGCCGAACCCGGCGTGATCGGCGGCGTGCCGGCCGGCGGCCTGAACTTCGGCGCCGCCGTCAACACGCAGGCCATCATCGACCAGCCCTACCAGTTCGACTTCTACGACGGCGGCGGGCTGGACATCGCCTTCCTGGGCCTGGCCCAGGCCGACCGCGAGGGCAACCTCAACGTCAGCAAGTTCGGCCCCAAGCTGGCCGGAGCGGGCGGCTTCATCAACATCAGCCAGAACGCCAAGCAGGTGGTGTTCGTGGGCAGCTTCATGGCCGGCGCGACGAAGAAGTTCGTGCACGAGGTGGAGCACCGCACCTTCAGCGGCCGCATCGCGTTGCAGCGCGGCCAGCGCGTGCTGTACGTGACCGAGCGCTGCGTGTTCCGCCTGTGCGCGGACGGGCTGGAGCTGGTGGAGATCGCGCCCGGGGTGGACCTGCAGCGCGACATCCTGGACTGCATGGACTTCGCGCCCGTGCTGCACGCGCCGCCCGCGACCATGGACGCGCGCATCTTCGCGGCGGTGCCCATGGGCCTGCGCGAGGAGATGCTCGGCGTGCCGCTGGAGCAGCGCTTTGCCTACGACCCGGACAAGAACCTGCTGTTCGTCAACTTCGAAGGCCACACCGTGCGCAGCCTGGCCGACGTGCAAGCCATCCGCGAGCAGGTGCTGCGCCGCGTGGCACCCCTGGGCCGGCGCGTGGACGTGGTCGTCAACTACGACCACTCCACCATCCTGCCCGACGTGCTGGACGCCTATTCGGAGATGGTGCGCGGCCTGGTGGAGCAGCACTACCGCAGCGTGGCGCGTTACTCCACGAGCGGTTTCCTGCGCATGAAGCTGGGCAACGCGCTCAAGCAGCGCGGCGTGGCACCGCACATCGTGGAGAGCGCGGCGCAGGCGCGGGCGGAGGTGGTCCTGCGGCGTTGAAGTTGGCATGGTGGGCAGCGTTATGCTCGCAAGCCGCCCGGGGACCGTTGGACCGTGCGCAAGAAGGACTGGACATGCTCAAGGAACTGCATCTTGTGAAGGTGGGGCCGTGCGAGGAAATGAAGATCGTCTTCAAACGCCGGTTGAACCTGCTGACGGGCGACAACGGCCTGGGCAAGAGTTTTCTGCTCGACATCGCCTGGTGGGCGATGACCCGGCATTGGCCGCGCACGCTGAACAAGGCGCTGGTCAGCGGTTACGTGGCCCGGCCGGACTCGTCGAAGGAAGGCAGCATCGAGTTCGTCGTCGAAGGCATGTCCAACAAGGGCGTGCGCTACAAGAGCCAGTTCTCGGCGCGCGATGAGGAGTGGACCGGCAAGGTCGGCCGGCCCTACAACCCGGGGCTGGTGCTGTATGCCATGGCAGACGGCGGCTTTGCCGTGTGGGATCCGGCGCGCAACTACTGGAAGACGGTCGGCGGTCAGGATGTGCCGGGCCGCGTGCCTGCGTATGTCTTCAGCGCACGCGATGTGTGGGATGGGCTCAAGGACGAGGGGGGCGGGCTGCCGTCTTGCAACGGCTTGCTCAGTGACTGGGCTGGCTGGCAGAAGGAAGGCGGTGCGGCGTTCCGCCGACTGTGCCTGGTGCTGGCCAGGCTGTCCGAATCCGAGACCGAGCCGCTGGTACCAGGGCCCCTGACGCGCGTGAGCAAGGACGATGCGCGCGACATTCCGACGCTACAGACGGCCTATGGCAAGGCAGTGCCGGTGTTGCATGCGTCGTCCGGCGTGCGTCGCATCATCGCTCTTGCCTATCTGCTGGTCTGGAGCTGGCAGGAACACCAGGCTGCCAGTGCGTTGAATGAGGAAGACACGGCGCCGCAGGTGGTGTTTCTGATCGATGAGATCGAAGCCCACCTGCACCCGCGCTGGCAGCGCATGATCGTGTCGGCGCTGTTGGACGTCACGCGCGAACTGGCAGGCGAGGCGCAGGTGCAACTGATCGTTGCAACCCACTCGCCGATGGTCATGGCGTCGGCCGAGCCGCGCTTCGAATCCAAGGTGGATGCATGGTTCGATCTGGATCTGGTGGCCGCCGGCGCATCGCGTCCGGCTGGCGTGCAATTGGTGCAGCGGCCGTTCGAGCGGCTCGGTGACGTATCGCGCTGGCTGGTGAGCCAGGCGTTCGACCTGGGCAGCGCCCGCTCGCGCGAGGCCGAAGTGCTCATTGCGCAGGCCGAGGCGCTGGCGCAGGACCCTGGCGCAACGGCGTCCGATGGCGAGAAGCTCACACGCGAACTGGAGAACGTGCTGGGCGACATCGACCCGTTCTGGTCGCGTTGGCGCATCGCCGGCGCGCAGCGGGGCTGGTGGGATCTGCCCAGCCCCTTCGCGACTACGGCCCCGGTGCGCCGCAACCGCAAGGGCAAGGCGCCATGATTCCCGTGCGACCGTTGGGGCCACCCGCGGGATTCGCCACCCGCGTGGTCAAGCCAGCCAAGCGTTGGGCGGACAAGAACAAGCTGGTCTGGTCGGCGCCGCCGCCCGCCGGGTGGTCAGGAAGGCTGAAGGACTATTGGCGCAACTGTCTGGATGATCTGCACGATGGCTACGGCGCCACCTGTGCGTACTTGGCCGTCTACACCCACCGCTCGCTGCAGGACACCTCCGTCGACCATTTCGAGCCAAAGTCGAAGGCGCCGCTGTGCAAGTCCTACGACTGGAGCAACTTTCGCCTGGCCTGCCGTCCGATGAACACCAACAAGGACGAATTCCAGGACGTACTGGACCCCTTCCTGCTGCCCCCTGAGTTGTTCATCCTGAATTTGTTGAGTGGGCGGGTGCAGATCAATCACCGCGTCGCGCCCGTGGGCACGCCGCTGCACAAGCAGGCGCAGCACACCATCGGCCGTGACCGGCTGAAGCTCAATGCCGGGCCGTTCCGGGACCTGCGGCTGCGCTTCATCGACGAGTATTTTGCCAACCGCCAGCGTCCCGGCCCCCGGGCGCTGCAGGAGGCGCGGGACCTGCTGCGCCTGCAATCGCCCTTCATCTGGCATGAGGTGACCCGGCAGGGCCTGTAGGCCCCCACACATCCATGCCTGACACAACCCAACCGCGTTTCTCCACCGCTTCCGTCCCTGTTCTGGCGCAGGCCCGGCGTGCCGCACCCTGGATGGCGGGCTGGCTGCTGCTGATGCTGGTCGTCGCGGTCGCGGGCCGCCAGGCCACGCGCGAGCTGGATGTGTTCCAGATCATGCTGATGCGTTCGGTGATGGGCATGGTGCTCCTGGCGCCGCTGGTGCGCCTGTCCGGTGGCCTGGCAACCCTGCGCACGCGCCAGCTGCCGCGCCACGTGGGGCGCAACATCGTCCACTACGCCGCGCAGTACGGCTGGTTCCTGGCGCTCACGCTGATCCCGCTGGGGCAGGTGGTGGCCATCGAGTTCACGATGCCGATCTGGACCGCGCTGCTGGCCGCGCTGTTCCTGGGCGAGCGGCTGCACCGCTGGAAGGTGGCGGCGGTGCTGCTGGGGGCCGTCGGCGTGGCGATGATCGCGCGGCCGGGCGGGGGCGGGGGCCTGGGGGCCGGGCAGGCCATCGCGCTGGCGGCGGCGCTGGGCTTTGCCGTGTCCATCATCCTCGTCAAGTCGATGGCGCGCACCGAGCAGGCCGTGACCATCATGTTCTGGATGCTGGTGGTGCAGTCCGTGCTGGGGCTGTGGCCGGCGCTGGCCGTGTGGCGCTGGCCGTCGGCTGCGGCCTGGGGCTGGGTGGTGCTGGTCGCGGTCGCCGCCACCTACGCGCACTACTGCATGGCCAGTGCCATGCGCCATGCCGACGCGACGGTGGTGGTGCCGATGGACTTCATGCGCGTGCCGCTGACGGCGCTGGCCGGCTGGCTGTTCTATGCCGAGCGCTTCGACCTGCTGATGGTGCTGGGCACGGGGCTGATCTTGGTGGGCAACCTGCTCAACCTGTGGCGCGCGCCGCGCGCCTGATCACGGCCCCGCATGGCAGGCGCGTTCGCAGCGCCCGGTCGCGGAACTTGGCCGCAGGCCTCAGTGCAGGTGGCGCGGCCGCCGGCCGCCGCCGCCGTGGCTGCCCGAGCCGCCGGAGCCGCCGGAGCCCGGCCCGCGCGAAGGCTTGCCCAGGTCCAGCGAGTTCGTCAGCGCGTCGAAGCGCTGCGTGAACAGCTTGTCGATCTCGGCCACGACGCCGGTCAGCTCGCTCGCGTCGAAGTGGCGCTCCATGGTGTGGATCACGTCCTGCACCAGCAGGTCGCGCTGCACCTGCATGATGGCGGCAGGGTTGGGGCCGACGAACAGCATCACGAAGTCGTCGCGCGACTCTTCGTCCTCGGGGGCTTCCTCGTCGTCCTCGTCGAACTCGGCATCGTAGAAGCTGACCTCGATGGCCGCGCCCTGCTCGGACAGTTCGTTCAGGCTCATGCACATCTCGTCCAGCGCCTGCCTGAAGTCCTCGTCGCCGGGCACGGTCCAGCACATGTCCAGCAGGTGCTCGGCGGGCTCGAAGCGGATGCCGGGCTCCTCCTCGTAGGCGCTGGCTGCGGCTGCCGCGAGCGAACGCGCACCGGCGTATTTCCACAAGGGTTTGAGCGCCTCCTGGATCTGCTCGTAGTTCACGTCCGCGCGCAACGGCACCTGGCCGTGGACGTGGATCTCGAAGGGGGCGTTGTAGCGTGACATAAGGGGGATGGTAGCGGGTGCGTGGAGCCGTGCCAACGCGGTGTCTGGCGGCGTCCGGACCGGGATCGCACCACACGGTCAGCGCGTCGGCGGGCACCGTTCGAGGCGGCGCGATGCGGCGCGAGCGGGCCCGGATGGCAAGCAGGGGCCGGAGGTTGACAAAGTCTGTATTTTGCAACAACCGGCCATGCCGGCCGCCCTGGCAGCCAGGATGCGGCATGGCCGCCGCGCACCGGCGGCAGCGTCGCTCCCTCAAAAGTGCGGAGCGAACCCGCAAAACTCCTGTCAGATCTGCCAGCGTGGCGCGCCGGTGCGTTCATGGGCGCTTCCTAGAATCTTCGACGACCGAAAGGAGACAGCGGTGTTGAACGACGACGGCGGGGCAGCCAGTCCCTCGATGGGAGAAACGGACACGCGCCTCGTCTTTTTGCGGCAGATCGCGCGCGCGCAGTTTCCGTTTCGCCTGCGCGACCCGGACGCGGTGTCCATGGTCCAACTGCTCCTGCAGGCGGGGCTCGTGGAGGGCGGCGTCGGCGAGTCGTCTGCCGACGGCCAGCCTGTCGCGATCGTGCGCCGGATCACCGCCGTCGGGCGTGCGCACCTGGCGCTGACCAGGGACTCCGTTCGCGGCGCCCTGGACTGGTAGCGCGCCCGCGCCGACCACGGGCGGCGCGCCGCAACAATTCCCGGGAAACCGCCAGGCGCGTTGCATCTGTAATGTGTTGAGGCGCCACAACTGCGCGCTCTGCACACTAATTCCGTTGCAGATTGGCGTCTCCTCCGGACAATTGGGTGTTGTTGGTTGCCGCCGTGCAACAAGAAAGCCACCCATGCCTGTCCGTCCGCTCCTGTCTGCGCTTCGCACCGATCCGGCCGCTGCTGTGTCGGTCAAAAAAGTTGCGCGCAATTCAATGGTGTACGTGTAATTGCGTATGGCTTTGAGCCCTTTCGCGCCGACGGCCGGCGCCCACACCCTTCACAGACACCGTTCCCATGCCAGCCCTTCAACCTAGTTCCGCCACACCGGTTTCCGTCCCTGGCGCTGCTCCGGGTCACTGGACGCCAGACGACTGCCCCACGGCCGACGACCGCGTTCTGACCTTCCGCCTGGGCGCCGTCGAGTACGCCATCGGCATCCTCGACGTCCAGGAGATCCGGGGATACGTGGCCCCGACATCGATCCCGGCCATGCCCGACCACATGAAGGGCGTGCTGAATCTGCGCGGGACCATCGTGCCCGTCATCGATCTGCGCCTGCTGTTCGGCATGCAGGCCGGCCTCGACCAGACCACGGTGACGGTGGTTCTGCACCTCCAAGACCGCGTGGTCGCGGTCGTGGTCGACGCCGTGTCCGACGTCGTCGAGCTGGAGCAACTGCAGGTCCAGCCTGCGCCGCACCTCGGCGACGGCCTGCTGGCCGACAACGTCCGCGGCGTCCTCACGCTGGGGCCGGCCGACCAGCCCCGCACCGTCCTGTTGATCGACATCGCGCGCCTGTTGGCCGCGCTCCGCGCAGGCACTTCGCCTGCAGTCCAGTGAACCCCATCGAGACCCCACCATGAACTTCCTCAAAAACTTCAAGCTGGGCACGCGCCTGGCCACCGGCTTCGGCGCCGTGCTGTCTCTGCTCGTGCTGGTCGGCCTGCTGGGGATCCACAGCATGGGGCAGGTGCAGAGCCGCCTCGAAGACATCGCCAACGTGCACAACAAGGCGGCGAGCCTGGCCGTGGCCATGCGCATTGCGGTCAACCAGGTGGCCATCGCCAGCCGGGACATCGTGCTGCTCGAGGACCAGGCGCAGATGCAGGAGGTCGACGCAGCCTTGATCAAGTCGCGGGCCCATTACGACGCCGCGGAACAGGAGCTTGCGCGCATGCTGGCCATGCCCGGCGCGGCGCAGGAGAGCAAGGACCTTTTCAGCAGGATCCTGGCCATGAAGGCAACGACGCGCCCGCTCATCGACAAGTTGGTCGCACTCGGCCTGGAGAACAAGAACGCCGAAGCCGTCCAGGTGCTGTCCCGCGAGGTCACGGGTCCGCAGAAGACCTGGTTGCTGGCGCTCGGCGAGTTCGCCGCCCAACAGGAGCAGCAGACGCTTGCCGCGACGAAGGAGGCAGAGGCCGCCTACGCCTCGGCCCGCGCCTGGGTGTTCGTGCTGTGCTGCATCGGCCTGGCGTTCGGCATCGCCGCCGCGTGGCTGATCACCTTGTCGATCACCCGTCCGATCGCCCGCGCGGTCGAGGTGGCCGAGACGGTTTCCGCCGGCGACCTGACGTCGCAGATCGAGGTCACCGGCAAGGACGAGACCAGCCGCCTGCTGGCGGCCTTGCAAGCCATGAACCAGAGCCTCGTGCGCGTGGTGGGCACGGTGCGGGCCAGCAGCGACAACATCGCGACCGGCGCGACGCAGATTGCCGCCGGCAACGCCGACCTGAGCCAGCGCACGGAAGAACAGGCGGCCAACCTGCAGCAGACCGCGGCCTCGATGGAAGAGCTGACCTCCACCGTGCAATCGAACTCCGAGACCGCGCGCCAGGCCACCCAGCTGGCGGCGTCGGCCAGCGCAGTGGCCAAGCAGGGCGGTGTGGTGGTGGGCCAGGTGGTCTCGACCATGCAGGCCATCACCGAGAGCTCCAAGAAGATCTCCGACATCATCGGCGTCGTCGACGGCATTGCCTTCCAGACCAACATCCTTGCGCTGAATGCCGCGGTCGAGGCGGCCCGCGCAGGCGAGCAGGGCCGCGGATTCGCCGTCGTGGCCAGCGAAGTCCGCAGCCTTGCCGGCCGCTCGGCCGAGGCGGCGAAGGAGATCAAGCAGCTCATCGGCGCGAGCGTCGAGAAGGTGGAGACGGGCTCGCGCCTGGTGGCCGATGCGGGCGCCACCATGGGCGACATCGTCGGGCAGGTCCAGCGCGTGGCCGACCTCATCGGCGAGATCAGCGCAGCGACCGGTGAGCAGACGCAGGGCATCAGCCAGATCAGCGATGCCGTCATGCAGCTGGACCAGGTCACGCAGCAGAACGCAGCGCTGGTCGAAGAGTCTGCGGCCGCGGCCGACAGCCTGAACCAGCAGACCGTCCACCTGGTCGAGGCCGTCAGCGTGTTCAAGCTGGCGAACGTGGCAGCGGTACCCACCGCCGCATCGGCTCCCGCAGTCGAACGGACCGCGCCGGCGCCCAGGTCGCCGGCGCCGCGGCCTGCCGCACCGGGCGCGGCCAGGAAGGCCACCGCCCTGCAGGCGGCCAAGCGACCTGCTGCCGCTGCCCGCCCCGAGCTGGCGATGGCCTCTGCGGGCACCGACCCTGGTTGGGAGGCGTTTTGAACCTCGCCACCACCGCGCAGGACGTGCCGGTGGTGCGTCCTGCCAACGACCCGATCGCGTCGCGCCACCTTGCCGAGCGCAACGCGATCATCCGGACGCTGGGCCATGTCAAGGCGATCGCAGAGTTCTCGCCCGATGGCAAGCTGCTGTACGCGAATCCTCTGTTCCTGGACATCTTCGGCTACGCGCTCGAGCAGGTGCAGGGCGTTCGGCACACCATCTTTTGCGACCCTGCGCATGCCGCGTCGCCGGCCTATGCGCTGTTCTGGCAGCGGCTGCGGGACGGCCAGGCCTACGCCGACATCTGCGAGCGCCGCACGCGCGACGGCGCCAAGCGCTGGCTCGAAGCCACCTACGCGCCCATCCTCGATGCCGACAGGAACGTCGTCAGCATCTTCAAGATGGCCAGCGACGTGACGGAGCGCATCGAGCGCGAGCGCCGTGCACAGGAAGAAACGCGGCGGCTGTCGCTGGTGGCCGATGCGACCGACAACGCCGTGCTCATCACGGATGCCGACTGGCGCATCGCCTACGTCAACAACGGCTTCACGCGGATGTTCGGCATGACCCTGCGGGAGGCCGGTGGCCACGTTCCGCCCGGCCTGCTGGCGCCGCAGATTCCGCAGCGCGAGATCCTCGCGTTGCACGCCGGTCTGAAGGCGGGCGTGCCGATCCGGCGGCAGGAGCTGCTGCGCGGGCACCACGGAGAACGCTACTGGTGCAGCATCGCCACCAACCCGGTGATGGACGAGGAAGGCCAGCTGATCAACACCGTGAGCGTGATCACCGACATCACCGAATCCAAGATGCACCAGGTGATGCAGCACCGCGTGCTGGAGGCGATCGCGGCCGAGCGCTCCATCAGCGACGTGGCCACGATGGTGTGCGAGCAGGTGGACAAGATCCTGCCGGGCACGGCCAGCTGCGTGGTCCGGTTCGACCTGTCCGGCCGCATCAACCCGCTGGCGGCGCCGCAACTGCCGAGCGCCTACCTGGCCCACCTGTCGGGCCAGGTGCTCAAGCTGGACATGATCGCCAGCAGGGATGCACGGCCTTCCGCCGAGGAGGGCGCGTTCATCGACATCGCGACGGATGCGCGCTGGGCCAGTTTCAAGGACCCGCTGACCGCGGTCGGCTACCGCGCCTTCTGGGCGGTTCCCATCCGGACGGTGCAGGGGATCGTTGCCGGCGCGGTCATCTTCCACTACGCGGAGTGCAAGCCGCCCGACGGATTCCACCGCAAGCTGATGGCCGCGTGCGTGCATCTCTGTGCGCTGGCCCTGGAGCGCGAGCGCTCCAAGGCGCGCATCCACCGGCTGGCGTTCTACGATGCGCTCACCGGCCTGCCCAACCGCAGCCTGCTCCATGCCAAGGCCGAGCAGGCGCTGGCGACATCGGCACGCAACGCGACGCCCGCCGCGGTGGTGTTCATCGATCTCGACCGCTTCAAGCATGTCAACGACTCGCTCGGGCATCCAGCGGGCGACCAGCTGCTCAAGACCGTCGCCGCGCGCCTGATGCAGGGACGCCGCACGGCCGACATCGTCTGCCGCTTGTCCGGCGACGAATTCGTCCTGGTGCTGCCGGTCTGCGATGCGCGGCGCGCCGCCGATGTCGTCGAACGTCTGCAAGGGGTGCTGCACGAGCCCGTGGAACTGGGCAGCGCCACCATCCGGCCGACCGCCAGCTTCGGCGTCGCCATGTTTCCTGCCGACGGCAGCAGCATCGACGCGCTGCTGCAGCGCGCCGACATGGCGATGTACCAGGCCAAGGGCGAGGCCCGCGGATCGTTCGCGTTCTTCAGCAGCGAACTCAACGCGATCGCGCAGGAGCGCCTCCTGCTGGAGGCCGATCTGGCGCAGGCCCTGCGCGAGGGCGCGCTGCGCCTTGCCTACCAGCCGCAGCTGGACCTGGCGACCCAGGGCCTGCATGGCGTCGAAGTGCTGTCGCGCTGGCAGCATCCGGTGCGCGGCAACGTGCCGCCGGCCAGTTTCATCCCGCTGGCCGAAGAGTGCGGCCTGATCGGCGAGCTGAGCCACTGGGTGCTGCGCACCGCGTGTGCGCAGCTGGCCGCGTGGCGGCTGCGTGGAATGCGCGTGCCTTCCATATCGGTCAACCTGTCGCCGCTGACGCTGCACGACGCGGACCTGCCCCGCCTGGTGGAGGAAACGCTGCGCAGCCATGGCTTGCGTCCTGCCGACCTCATCATCGAGGTCACCGAAGGCGTGATGCTCGACAAGCATGCCGACACGATGCAGACCATCCACGCGCTGCAGGCCCTGGGCGTGCGGCTGTCGATGGACGATTTCGGCACCGGATATTCCAGCCTCAACTACCTGCACCGGCTGCCGATCACCGAGCTCAAGATCGACCGCAGCTTCGTGGCGGACCTGGGCACCCGCGACAGCGCGCTGCCGCTGTGCAATGCCGTCCTGCAGATCGGCATCAGCCTGGGGTTGACGGTCGTCGCGGAAGGCGTCGAGACGCAGGCCCAGTGCCGCTTGCTGGCGGAGCTGGGCTGCCGGGTGGCACAGGGCTACCTGATCGCCAGGCCCATGGACGCCTGCGCGTTCGAGGTGTGGGCGGCGGGCCTGCCATAGTATTCACATGGGTGATATGGAACATCACTCCCGTCACATTGACTGATGTTCCGCCTGCACGAATGATCGCGTCCAACCTCGGAGAGGCCGCTGACCAGCAGCGGCCGCCGCTCCGGGAGCACGGTGCGAGCGCACCGCGCACGCAGCGACCACGACAGGAGACGCCCCATGCATGAATGCCCCGCGACCGTCTTTCCGCAGCAGATCCGCTGGGAAAGCGACGGCACCAGCCGCATCCCGTTCCAGGCCTACACCGACGAGACCCTGTACCGCAAGGAACTGGACCGGCTCTTCTACAACGGCCACTGGTGCTACGTCGGCCTGGAGGCCGAGATCCCCAACGCCGGCGACTTCAAGCGCACCGTGATCGGCGAGCGCTCGGTGCTGCTGGTGCGCGACAAGGACCGCTCCATCCACGTGGTGGAGAACGTCTGCGCGCACCGCGGCATGGCGTTTTGCCGCGAGCGCCATGGCAACCGCGAGAGCCTGACCTGCCCCTACCACCAGTGGAACTACACGCTGTCGGGCGACCTGCAGGGCGTGCCGTTTCGCCGCGGCGTCAAGCAGGATGGCAAGGTCAACGGCGGCATGCCGGCCGACTTCAAGCCGGCCGAGCACGGGCTGACCAAGCTCAAGGTCGCCGTGCGTGGCGGCGTGGTCTTCGCCTCGTTCGACCATGGTGTGGAGCCGCTGGAGGACTTCCTCGGTCCGGTCGTCCTGGCCTACTTCGACCGGCTGTTCGATGGCCGCCAGCTCAAGATCCTGGGCTACAACCGCCAGCGCATCCCCGGCAACTGGAAGCTGATGCAGGAGAACATCAAGGACCCATACCACCCCGGCCTGCTGCACACCTGGTTCGTCACCTTCGGGCTCTGGCGCGCCGACAACAAGTCGCAGCTGCTGATGGATGCGCAGCACCGGCATGCGGCCATGGTGTCCACGCGCGGCGCGTCCGGCAAGGCGGCCGACGTGACCCAGGTGTCCAGCTTCAAGGCGGGCATGGAGCTCCACGACGCGCGCTTCCTCGACATCGTGCACGAGCCCTGGTGGGGCGCGCCCACCGCCGTGATGATGACCGTGTTCCCCAGCGTGATCTTCCAGCAGCAGGTCAACAGCGTCTCGACGCGCCATATCCAGCCGGACGGCCACGGCGCCTTCGATTTCGTCTGGACGCATTTCGGCTTCGAGGACGACAGCGAGGAGATGACGCAGCGCCGGCTGCGCCAGGCCAACCTGTTCGGCCCGGCGGGCTTCGTCTCTGCCGACGACGGCGAGGTCATCGAGTGGTCGCAGGAAGGCTTCGAGACCAAGCCCGTGCACCGCACGCTGGCCGAACTCGGTGGCCGCGAGGTCGGCGACACGGACCACATGGTGACCGAGACGCTGATCCGGGGCATGTACGCGTACTGGCGCAAGGTGATGGAGGCGTGACCATGGACTGGCAGAACCACTTCGAGCTGACGCAGCTGTATGCGCGCTACGCCTCGGCCCTGGACGCGGCCGACTGGGACGCCTGGCCCGAGTTCTTCATCGACGACTGCGTCTACAAGCTGCAGCCGCGCGAGAACCACGAGCGAGGCTTTCCGCTGGCCACGCTGGCGTTCGACAGCAAGGGCATGCTGAAAGACCGCGTCTACGGCATCCGCGAGACCCTGTTCCACGATCCCTACTACCAGCGCCACGTGGTCGGCACGCCGCTTGTGCACCGGGTCGATGCCGATGGTCGCATCCACAGCGAGGCCAACTACGCGGTGTTCCGCACGCGCTTGTCCAAGGAGACGACCGTGTTCAACGTGGGCCGCACGCTCGATGAAGTGGTGCGCACGCCGCAGGGGCTGAAGTTCGCCGCGCGCCTGGTCGTCTACGACAGCGAGATGATCCCCAACTCGCTGATCTACCCCATCTGAGGAGCCGCGCCATGCCCATGAACTGGATCGACGCGGCCGCGCAGGACGAGGTGCCGCAGGACGACGTGGTCGGCCTGGCCGTCGCTGGCCGCGACATCGCGCTGTACGGCGTCGATGGCGAGGTCTTCGCCACCGACAACATCTGCACCCATGGCCACGCACGGCTGTGCGATGGCTTCCTCGAAGGGCACGAGATCGAGTGCCCGCTGCACCAGGGCAAGTTCGACGTGCGCTCCGGCCAGCCGACCTGCGCGCCGGTGACCGAGGCGCTGCGCAGCTACCCCGTGAAGATCGAAGGCGGCCGCGTCTGGCTCGCCTTCGACTGAGCTTTTTCCAGGCCACCAAGGAGAACCCATGACTGCTGAGCGACCCCAGGTCGCGGCCGCCGCATGCACGGATGCCAGCGCGGCCCGCACGATCGTGATCGTCGGCGCCGGCCAGGCCGGCGGCTGGGCGGCCCGGACGCTGCGCGCCGAAGGCTTCACGGGCCGGGTGGTGCTGGTCGGCGACGAGCCGCATCCGCCGCACGAGAGGCCGCCGCTGTCCAAGGCCGTGCTGTCCGGCACGGCGCCGCCGGAGAGCACGCACCTCCTGAAGCCCGAGGCCTTCGCGGCCCTGGGCCTCGACTGGCGCCCGGGCGCCCAGGTGCTGCGCATCGACCGTGCCGCCAGGCAGGTGGTGCTGGCCGATGGCGCCGTGGTGCCGTACGAGAAGCTGATCCTGTGCACCGGCGGGCGTGCCCGACGGCTCACCTTGCCGGGTGCCGACCGGGTGCCGCTCCACACGCTGCGCACCATCGGCGATGCCGCGGCGCTGGCGCCGGTCCTCGCGCCCGGCCGCAGCATCGTGGTGGTGGGCGGCGGCTGGATCGGCCTGGAGGTCGCGGCCACGGCGCGGCAACGGGGCGCCGATGCCGTGGTGGTCGAGACCCAGGGCCGGCTGTGCGAGCGCACCGTGCCGGCGGAGATCTCCGACCACCTGCTCGCACTGCACCGCGCGCAGGGCGTGCGCGTGCTGCTGGGCGCCGGCGTCAACGGCTTCGCCACGGGGGGCGATGGCCGCCCGGTGGTGCAGCTGGCCGATGGCAGCGCGCTCGCCTGCGATGCCATCGTGCTCGGCATCGGCCTGGTGCCCAACGACGAACTGGCGCGCGCCGCGGGCCTGGCCTGCGATGGCGGCGTGCTCGTCGATGCGCAATGCCACAGCTCGGACCCCGACATCCTGGCGGCCGGCGATGTGGCCGTGGCGGCCAATCCCTGGGCCGGCCGCCGGCTGCGGCTGGAGTCGTGGCAGAACGCGCAGGAGCAGGGCATCGCCGCCGCGCGTTCGGCCCTCGGCCGCGCGGTGGACTACCAGCCGCTGCCCTGGTTCTGGTCCGACCAATACGGCATGAACCTGCAGATCTACGGCATGCCCGGCGCCGCGCACCGCGTGGTGCGGCGCGGTGATCCGGCCAGCGGCAGCTTCGTGCTGTTCTACCTGGCCGGAGACGTGGTGCAGGCCGCCATCGGTCCGAATGCGGCGCGCGACCTGCGCTTCGCGCGCCGGCTGATCGAGCAGCACAAGCCCGTCGATGCCGAACGCCTGGCCGATCCGGGCACGCCCCTGTCCAGGCTGTGACCGGCTGCCAGCGCGCCGATGCAGACCCCCATCCACACCATCCACCGCAAAGGAAAACCCCGATGACCACCACCTACCTCTGGACCCCGCCGCCCGTGCGTTCGCTGCCCGTGCGCGGGCGCAGCGAGCGCCTGCCGGTCAACCGCCTGTTCTTCGTCGGCCGCAACTACCACGCGCATGCCGTGGAGATGGGCCGCCCGGTCGACAAGTCGGTCGAGGTGCCGTTCTACTTCACCAAGGCGCCGTCCACGCTGGTGGAGTCCGGCGCCACCGTGGCCTACCCGCCCGGCACCCAGGACTACCAGCACGAGATGGAGCTGGTGCTGGCCATCGGCACGGCCGGTTTCCGCGTCAGCGAGGCGGATGCGCCGCGCCTGGTCTACGGCTACGCCTGCGGCCTGGACATGACCCGCCGCGACCTGCAGCTCGTGGCCCGCGAGAAGGGCCGGCCCTGGGACCTGGGCAAGGACGTGGAGCAGTCCTCCGTCGTCTCCGAGATCGTGCCCATGCCGCAGCGCGTGTTGCGCGAGGGCGCGCTCGAGAT
This sequence comes from Pseudorhodoferax sp. Leaf274, assembly GCF_001422445.1. Lineage (GTDB taxonomy): Bacteria > Pseudomonadota > Gammaproteobacteria > Burkholderiales > Burkholderiaceae_C > Pseudorhodoferax. Next base: position 166,743 of record NZ_LMNA01000001.1, on the reverse strand, counting down.
GTCGGTCAACGGCGCCGTGCGCCAGAAGTCCGACCTGTCCAAGCTGATCTGGGACATCCCCGAACTCATCGCCGACCTCTCCAGGTTCTACCACCTGCAGCCCGGCGACCTGGTCTTCACCGGCACGCCCGAAGGCGTGGGGCCCGTGCAGGCGGGCGACCGCATCGAGGGCCGGATCGAAGGCGTGGGCAGCATCGTGCTCCACGTCGGCAAGGCCGAATAAAGCAACGTCGCACCACGGAGACCCCCCACCATGACCACCGACCTGACGCCTTCCCCGGTGCGGCTGCATGCCGTCGCGGGGCGTGGGCAGCCCGAACCCACGCCCGCCCTGGAGCAGCTGTACCGCGGCTTCGAGCAGGAGCTGCTGGTGCCGCTGTGGACCGAGATCGGCGACCTGATGCCCCGGCACCCGAAGTCCAAGGCCGTGCCGCACCTGTGGCGCTGGGAGAAGCTGCTGGCCCTGGCCGCGCAGGCCGGCGAGATCGTGCCGGTGGGCCGCGGTGGCGAGCGCCGCGCCATCGCGCTGGCCAACCCCGCGCTGGGCGGCCGGCCGTTCGCCACGCCCACGCTGTGGGCCGCCATCCAGTACCTGATGCCGGGCGAGGACGCGCCCGAGCACCGCCACACGCAGCATGCCTTCCGCTTCGTGGTGGAGGGTGAAGGCGTGTGGACGGTGGTCAACGGCGACGCCGTGCGCATGTCGCGTGGCGACTTCCTGCCGCAGGCCGGCTGGAACTGGCACGCCCACCACAACGCCGCCACCGAGCCCATGGCCTGGATCGACGGCCTGGACATTCCGTTCTCGTACTACACCGAGAGCCAGTTCTTCGAGGCCGGCCGCGAGAGGGTCTCGCCTGCCGAGCGCAGCACGGCCGAGCGTTCGTACGCCGAGCGGCTGTGGGGCCACCCCGGCCTGCGCCCCGTCTCCAGCAAGGGCGCCCAGCCCGCGTCGCCCCTGTTGGCCTACCGCTGGGCCGACACCGACCGCGCGCTGGCCGACCAGCTCGCGCTGGAAGCAGAAGGCCAGCCCGGCACGCTGAGCCCCGGCCACGCGGCCGTGCGTTTCACCAACCCGACCACCGGCGGTGACGTGCTGCCCACCATGCGCTGCGAGATGCACCGCGTGCGCGCCGGCGCCGCGACGCTGGTGCACCGCGAGGTGGGCTCGTCGGTGTTCCAGGTCTTCGACGGCAGCGGCACCGTCACCGTGGGAGAACGCACCTGGCAGGTAGCCCGCGGCGACCTGTTCGTCGTGCCATCGTGGCAGCCGTTCTCGGCCCAGGCATCCGCCTCCGACGCGCTGGACCTGTTCCGCTTCGGCGACGCGCCGATCTTCGAGGCGCTGCACGCGCACCGCGCCGAAGCCGTCGGCTGAGCGGCCTGCCTGCGCCGCCTGCGCCCACATCGAGTCCAGCCAGACCTTTCCAACCGGCCGCCAGCGGCCGAACCGCCAAGAAAGCCAGCCATGCACACTGTCGCCCGTTCACGCGCCTTCACGCGCGCCCTTTCACTGTCCTCTCTGTTCATCGTCGGCGCCGCGTGCCTGCCCGCCGCCATGGCCCAGACCTATCCCGCCAAGCCGGTGCGCTCGGTGGCGCCGTACTCGCCAGGCAGTGGCCCCGATGCGGTGATGCGCATCCTTGGCGAACGCCTGACGCGCAACTGGGGCCAGCAGCTCGTGATCGACAACAAGCCCGGGGCCAGCGGCTTCATCGCCATCGGCGACGCCAAGCGTGCGGCTCCCGACGGCTACACCGTGCTGCAGGTCGACAACACGCACATGGCCCTGCAGCCGCACGTGTTCAAGCAACTGCCCTACGACCCGCTCAAGGACTTCGAGCCGGTGGCGCCGGTGTACTTCACCAACTTCTTCGTCGTCGTGGCGGCCAATTCGCCCTGGAACAACGTGGGCGACCTGATCAAGGCGGCCAAGGCCGCGCCTGGTGGCATCACGTACGGATCGTGGGGCATCGGCAGCGTGGCCCACGTGGGCGCGGCGATGCTCGAGGCAGCGACGGACACGAAGATGGTGCACGTGCCGTTCAAGGACATGGGCAACGTCTACACCTCCGTGGCCACTGGCGACATCCAGTGGGCCTTCGGCTCCGCGGCGACCGCCGGCCCGATGTACCAGGCCAGGAAGGTCAAGTTCCTCGCACTCGCTGCACCGAAGCGCCTGCCGGGCTACGCCGATGTGCCGACGGTTGGCGAGGCCGGCGGCCCGGCAGGCTTCGAGGTGAAGACCTGGGTCGGCCTGTTCGCGCCCGTCGGCACCCCGAAGGCAGCCATCGAGAAGATCAATGCCGACGTGGGCAAGGTGCTGGCCAGCGCCGAGGTCAAGGAACGCCTGGCGACCTTCGGCTTCGAGCCCTACATCGGCCCGCCGGGCGAGCTCACCAAGGCCATCGAACGCGACTCGCGCACCTTCGGTGAAATCGTCAAGCGCGCCAGGATCTCGCTGGACTGACCATGAAGCTCTACACCTTCTTCCGCAGCGGCACCTCGCACCGCCTGCGCATCGCGCTGAACCTGAAGGGGCTGGCGTACGAGCAGGTCGCGGTCGACCTGCGGCGCGAGGAACATCTTGCACAGGCCTTCCAGGCGACCAACCCGCAGCAGTTCGTGCCCGTGCTCGAGCTGGATGGCCACCGCATGACGCAGTCGCCGGCCATCATCGAATGGCTCGAAGAGCGCTATCCCCAGCCGCCGCTGTTGCCCGACGGCGCCAGCGACCGCGCGCAGGTGCGTGCGCTCGCGGCCATCGTGGGCTGCGACGTGCACCCGGTCAACAACCGGCGCATCCTGGAGGCGCTGCGCCACCGCTTCAGGGCGGACGAGTCTGCGGTGAACGACTGGTGCGGCACCTGGATCGGCGCGGGCTTCGACGCCATCGAGGCCTTCCTCGCGGTCGACCGGCGGCGTGGCGACTTCTGTTTCGGCAACAGGCCCACGCTCGCGGATGTCTACCTCGTGCCGCAGATCGAAGGCGCGCGCCGCTTCAAGGTGGACATGGCGCGCTGGCCGCGCGTGCAGGCGGTGGACGCGGCCTGCGGACAGCTGGAAGCGTTCCGCAAGGCGGCGCCCGCTGCGCAGCCGGACGCGGGCTGAGTCAGTCGCCCTGCATGTAGAAGGCTTCGGCGTGGATGTGCGTCGCCTCGATGCCCTTGCCCAGCGCGACCAGCATGGTGGTCTCCACCATCGGCGGTGAGCCGCACAGGTAGGCTTGCCACCCGCGCAGGCTGTCGTGGTCCTGCGCGATGGCCTGGGTCACCAGGCCGCGCCGCTGGGTGGCCGGGTCGGCACCCGATGCCATCACGACGTGCACGCGCAGTGCAGGGTGCGCCTGCCGCAGTGCGTCCAGCCAGGCCAGGCCGTAAAGTTCGCGTGGCGAGCGCAGGCCGAAGTACAGGTCGATGGGGTTGCGCATGCCGGAGGCCACGGCGCCGCGCACCACCGACAGCACCGGCGCCAGGCCCGTGGCGCCCGCCACGCACAGGATCGGGCCGGTGTGCTGCTTGCGCAGGTAGGCGGCGCCCAGCGGCCCGCTGACCTTGACGGTGTCGCCCACCCGCAGCTGCCCGGCGATGTGGTCGCTGACGCGGCCCTTGGGGACCAGCTGCACATGGAACTCCAGCAGTTCATCGCCCGGCAGGCCGGCCATGGAGTAGGGCCGCGCATGCGCTGGCGTGAACGCGAGTTGCGCGTACTGGCCCGGCGAGAATTCCATGGGCCTAGCCGGCCTGAGCAGCAGGCGCCGGATGCCGGCCGCCATGGGATCGAGGGCCACCACCTTCGCCTTGGCCACGCGCGCCCGGTGCACCACCGCCTCTTCGGGTGTGGGGACTTCGATCGTGCACGGCTCGGTGACGTAGGTCTGGCACGCCAGCACCGCGCCGTCCATGCCGTCCAGCGGGCGCTGCTGCTCGCGTCCACCATCGAGCACCTCGCCATCGAGCACGCGGCAGCGGCAGATGCCGCAGCGGCCGGACAGGCAGGAGTAGGACATCGGCACCTGCGCCGCGCGCAGGGCATCGAGCAGGTTCACGCCCGGTGCGGCGCGGATGATGCGGTTGAGCGGCTGAACGAGGATGTCCATGGGCGGTGGGCTGCGAGGCGCTGCGCGCGATTGTGCCGATGGAGGCCGGCGGATCACGGGCTGCCATACCATCTGCGCTTCATATCATCGGCAATGGTGGAGTCGCGATGGAGCTGTCTGACATCGACCTGAACCTGCTGGTCCTGTTCCAGCAACTCATGGCCGAGCGGCGCGTGTCCAGGGTGGCCGACAACATGGGCCTCACGCAGCCTGCCGTCAGCAATGCACTGGCCAAGCTGCGCCGCATCTTCGACGACGAGTTGTTCCTGCGCACCCCGGGCGGCATGGTGCCCACGCCGTTCGCAGAACAGCTCGGCGAGCCGGTCGGCTACGCGCTGGGCATGATCCACAGCGGGCTGAACCAGCGCATGCAGTTCACGCCGGCCACGCTCAAGCGCACCATCACCATCGGCATGACCGACATCGGCGAGATCGTCTTCCTGCCGGCGCTGCTGGAGCGGCTGGGCCGCGAGGCGCCGGGCGTGACGCTGAACACCGTGCGCAACAACGCCACCAACCTGCGCGACGACATGGAGGCCGGCAAGGTCGACCTGGCCATCGGCCTGCTGCCGCAGTTGAAGGCTGGCTTCTTCCAGCGCCGGCTGTTCCGCCAACGCTACGTGTGCCTGTTCCGCAAGGGCCACAGGCTCGACCGGCCGAAGCTGACGCTGGCCGACTACAAGGCGGCCGAGCACCTCGTGATCGTGTCCGCAGGCACGGGGCACGGCGCGATCGACACCTTGATCCAGAAGGCCGGCATCGACCGGACCGTGCGGCTCAACGTGCCGCACTTCGTGAGCGTGGGCCACATCCTGCAAGGCACGGCGCTCGTGGCCACGGTGCCCGAGCGGCTGGCACTCGAGCTGGTCGAACCGTTCGGGCTGGCACTGCGGCCGCACCCGGTCAAGCTGCCCGAGGCGGCGATCAACGTCTTCTGGCACGCCAAGGTGCACCGGGAGCCGCTGAACCAGTGGCTGCGCGGCATGGTGTTCGAGCTGTTCGCGGCGGAGCAGCCTGCCGCGGACCAAGGAGCTCCAGAGCGCAGTGCGAAGACGCCGCACCCCGTCGTCCGGCGGTCGGCGCCAGGCTCGTCTACATCTCGGGTTTGAACCCCGAAGCGGCGATGCGCTGGCCCCAGACTTCGTAGTTGCGCGCCAGCATGCGGGTGTATTCGGGCGGCTTGGCGCAGGCAGGCTCCAGCCCCAGCCTGGCGAAGGCCTGGACGACATCGGGGCTGGCCACCACCTCGGCGATGGCCGCCGCGGCGCGGGCCAGCGTGTCTTCCGGCGTGCCTTTGGCCATCACCACACCGGAGGTCTCGTCGGCGATCAGGTCGGGGAAGCCCTGCTCCTGGAACGTCGGCACGTCCGGGGCCAGTGCGGACCGTTGCGCACTGGCGAGCGCCAGCAGGCGCAGGCGGCCTTCCTTCAGGTGCGGCAGCGCGTCGCCGATGGGGGAGCACATCGCGGCCACCTGGCCTCCGATCAGGTCGATGACAGCGGGGGCCGAGCCCTTGTAGGGGATGTGGTTCAGCGCGACGCCGGTCTGGCGCGACAGCTGGCTGACGAGGAAGCGCTGCGGCGTGGCGGAGCCGGGCGTCGCGTAGCTGGCCTGGTCCTGGTGCTTCTTTGCCCACTGCAGGAAGTCGGCGATGTTGCGCACGTCGGCCGGGACCATCGGACCGACGGCGAAGCCCATGCGCAACACGGCGCAGGACGAGACGGGCGACAGGTCTTCCAGCCTCACGTTTGCGTTCCTGGGCTCCACATGCGGCACGACGGTCAGCACGGCCTCGGGCTGCACGACCATGCTGCTGCCGTCGGCGGGCCCGCGGCGCAACTCGTTCAGCGCGATGCGGCCACCGGCGCCGGGGCGGTTGTCCACCAGCGTGGTCTGGGCGTAGGGGCCACGCATGCCTTCGGCCAGTCGGCGTGCGGCCGCGTCGGTGGTTCCGCCGGCGGGGTAGCCGACCAGAATCTTCAGCGTCTGTACCGTGGTGGCGGCGCTGGATGTGCCGTGCCAGGCGAGTAGGGCCGCGGCGGAGGCCAGCGTGTGGTGAAAAGCGCGACGGTTCATGGGCATCGAAGTCTCCTTGTTGTCGTGAAAATCCTGGGGGTGGACGGCGCGCCGTGGCACGTCTTGGCGCGCCGCGGCACGTTGCAGATGGCTGGCTGCCAGCGCACCGGTGGGGTCCCGGATTGGCGCGCGGCGCCTGAGGAGGCCGTGGCTATACTCCTCCGCACCATGCCCTTGCGTGCCCGCGACTTCTATCAAGTGATGCGCCTTCATGGCGAAGTGACCGAGCAACTTGAGGAATGTCTGCGCGGCGAGGGCATCACATCGGGCCAGTACACGGTGCTGAGCCTGCTGGCGACGATGGAGCCCACCTCCTCGGCAGATCTGGCGCGCAAGCTCCGGATCACGGCCCAGTCGATGGGCCAGTTCGTCCAGGCCCTGGAGTCCAAGGGCCTGGTCGAGCGTGACAGCAATCCCGCCCACGGCCGCCGGATCGACATCCGGCGCACGGCCAGGGGGCGCACCGTGCTGGCGCGGTGCGACCGCCTCGTCGACGAGGCGGAGCGCCAGTTCTTCAGTCCCTTGTCGGCCGGCGAGCACGCGCAGTTGCGCGAGTGGATGACCCGCTTGCGCATTGCGCGGCATGCTGCGCACATGTGAGGCGACGGGGCGGCGTGTGCCGGGCGCTCAGGCGCCGTCCGTCTCGCACAGCCGGCCGCCCGCATCGGCCAGGCGTTCGATCAGGTCCGCGGGCCGGTAGGCGTCGCCGTGCTGCCGGTGCAGGGTGCGCAGGCGGTCGCGCACGTGGCCCAGCCCCAGCCGGTCGGCGTAGTACATGGGGCCTCCCTTCCACGCGGGCCAGCCGTAGCCGTGCTGCCAGACGACGTCGATGTCGCTGGCCCGCGGCACGATGCGCTCGGCCACCAGCTTGGCCCCTTCGTTGACCATGGGCAGGATCAGGCGTTCGCAGACGTCGGCGTCGGCCATGCGTGCGCGGGCGATGCCTGCGCGCGCGGCGGCCTGCACGATCAGCTGCAGGACCTCGGGGTCCGGCAACGGCGTGCGCTGCCCGGCCTCGTAGCGGTAGTAGCCGCGGCCCGCGCGCAACCCGGTGCGGCCGGCTTCGTACAGGCGGTCCATCAGCCAATCCTGCTGGCCGGTCTCCTGCCGCCGCCGGTAGCTGAGCTCGATGCCGCCGGCCATGTCCTGCAGCTCGAAGGTTCCCATCGGCAGGCCGAACTCGCGCAGCACGCGGTCGACCTGCTGCGGTGAAGCGCCCTCCAGCAGCAGCCGGCCGGCCTGGCGCTCGCGCGCCATCATCAGCCGGTTGCCAACGAAGCCGTCGCAGACGCCCACCACGACCGCCACCTTGCCCAGCCGGCGGCCCAGTTCCCGCGCGCTGGCGACGCTGGCCTCGTCGGTGCGCGGCCCGCGCACGACCTCCAGCAGCTTCATCACATGGGCCGGACTGAAGAAGTGCAGCCCGATGACCGCCTCGGGCCGGCGCGTGGCGCCCGCGATCCGGTCGATGTCGAGCGTGGACGTGTTGGTGCCGAGCAGTGCCCCTGGGCGCGCGTGCGTATCGATCTGCGCAAAGACTTGCTGCTTCAGCGCCAACTGTTCCCACACGGCCTCGATCACCACGTCGGCCGACGCGATGTCCTGCATCTCCCGGCTGGTGCGCAGGGCCGCCATCTGCGCATCGCATTGCGCGTCGGTGACGCGGCCCTTGGTGCGTTGTTCGTCCAGCGTGGAACGCACGCGCTCCACGGCGCGCTGCAGGTTGTCCTGGCTGTTGTCGATCAGGCAGACGCGCAGGCCCGCGGCCAGCAGCGCCAGCGTGATGCCGATCCCCATGGTGCCGGCGCCCACCACGGCGGCGGCCTGCAGCGGCGCCGACGTGTGGTCCGGCGGGCGGTGCGCTTCCTGGGAAGCGGCCAGCGCCTGGCGCGCATAGGCGCGCGCCTGCTCGGCGGCCGTGGTCGTGAACACGGGCAAGGGCGGCCCGCCGTCGCTGGGGTCGAAGCGCACCTGCACCGCATCGCCGATCTGCAGCGCATGCACGTCGCTGTCGACGATCGCCGTGGTCAGGCGCGGGCCTTCGGGCAGCTCGACCACGGCCATGGCCGTGGGACGCGGCGCGCCGCGCACGATGGAGAAGGAGTAGACGGTGCCGCGTCCGCTGGTGGGCAGCCAGTGCGTGTCGCCACGGCCGCAGAACGGGCAGTTTGGCCGCGGGTAGTAGTAGTTGCGTCCGCAGGCCTCGCACCGCTTGACGAGCAGCCGCCCCTGGGTGGCCGCCTCCCAGAACGCCGCGGCTTCGGGAAACACCGTGGGGGCCGGCGGCAGGTGTGACGTGGTCTTGCGCATGGGTTCACTCCGCCTGCAGGATCAGGGTGCCGGCCACGTGGTAGCCGGCCAGCGAGCCGCCGGTGCCGTGGGCCAGCACCGTGTCATGGTTGCGCACCTGCACCGCCGGATGCGCCTCGCCGCGGCATTGGCGCACGGCCTCCAGGATCTTGGTCATGCCGCCCTTGTTGCCGGGATGGTTGTTGCACAGGCCGCCGCCGTCGGTGTTGAACGGCAGCCGGCCGATGCCGGAGATGAGGTTGCCGTCCTGCACGAAGCGGCCGCCTTCGCCCTTGCGGCAAAAGCCCAGGTCTTCCAGCTGCAGGATCACGGTGATGGTGAAGCTGTCGTAGAGCGATGCATAGCGGATGTCGGCCGGCGTCACGCCCGCTTCCTCGAACGCCTTGGCGCCCGACCAGATGCCGGCGGAGTAGGTCAGGTCGATGTCGCCGCCATGGCTGTGCTTGAGCGCTTCGCCCGCACCGAGGACCTTGACGCGCGGCCGACGGAGTTCGCGCGCGATCTCGGGGCGCGTCACCACGATGGCGCCGCCGCCATCGGTCATGACGCAGCAATCGAGCTTGTGCAGCGGATCGGCCACCATGGGCGAGTCGAGCACGTCCTGCACCGTGACGACGGTGCGCAGCTTGGCGTGCGGGTTGTGCTGGGCGTGGTGCGATGCCGCCACCTTGACCCAGGCCAGTTGCTCCGGCGTGGTGCCGTACTCGTGCATGTGGCGCCGCGCGACCATGCCGTAGCCGTAGACGGGCACCGGCGGCACCGCCGCGAGGAAGGGCCGGTCGGGCATGCCGTGCAGGTCCATGCCCGCCAGCCGCGTGCCGGTGGCGCCCGCCAGCGGCCTGTCGGCCAGCGTGATCAGGGCCACATTGCAGTGGCCCGCCGCGATGGCCTGCGCCGCGTGGCTGACGTGCAGCAGGTAGCCCGATCCGCCGGTCTCGGTGCTGTCCAGGTGCCGCAGCCGGTTCAGGCCGATGTACTCGGCCATCGTCATGCCGCCCAGGCCGGGTGCGTCTGCCCCGCAGAAGAAGCCGTCCACGTCGTGCAGGGACAGGCCCGCATCGGCCAGGGCGCCGAGCGCGACGTCCGCATGCAGCTGTGCGGTCGAGATGCCGTCGGCGCGCCGCGTGGGGTGCTCGTAGATGCCGGCGATGTACGCCTTGCCACGGATCGACATGGCGGCGCGCTCAGGGTTGGCGCGCCTGGCGGCGCTGCGCGAAGAACGCGGCGATGCGTTCGTCGCCATTGGCGGCGGCGCCCGTCATGGAGGCGACCATGCTCTCGGCGAACAGGCCGGCCTCGGCCGGCATGTCCGCGATGCGCGAGATGCCGTTGATGATGGCGTAGTTGGAGGCCTCGGCATTGGACGCCACGGCCGCGGCCAGCTCCAGGGCGCGGGCCAGGCCGGCGCCGTCGTCGACCGTGTAGTGGGACATGCCCAGGCTTTGGCCTTCGGCGGCGCTGTAGCGTCGGCCGGTCAGCATCATCTCGACCATGCGGCCGGCGCCGATGATGCGCGGCACGCGCACGGCGGCCCCGCCGCCCACGAAGATCCCGCGCTGGCCTTCCGGCAACTGGTAGAAGGTGGAGGCCTCGCTCACCCGGACATGGGTGGCGGCCGCCAGCTCCAGGCCGCCGCCGATCACGCCGCCCTTGAGCACGCTGATGACCGGCACCTCGCCGTGCTGGATCAGGTCGAACACGCGGTGCCAGCCGCGCGAATGGCGCAGTCCGTCCAGGGGGTTCTGGCTGCGGTTGGCCATGCGCTCCACCAGGTCGAGGCCGGCGCAGAAGTGCGCACCTTCGCCGTGCAGCACGACCACACGGGCACCGCGCGGGGGGGCCGAGAAGTACGCGCCCAGCGCCTGGATCAGCGCGTCGTTGATGGCATTGCGCTTGTCCGCGCGGTTCAGCTTGAGCACGGCGATGTCGCCGTGGCATTCGGCGATCAAAAGGGGTTCGGTCATGCGGTGCGGTCGGTTGCCGGTTGAGGGGATGCGGTGACGTGGAGCACGTCGGCGTGGCGGGCGTCGTCGTACAGGCGCGCGACGGCATCGCTGCGCCGCTGCAGCACGACGCGCTGGTTGACGTAGCCCTTGTCGGTGATCTCGCCGTGGTCCATCGACGCGGGCGTCTCCAGCAGCAGCACGCGGTCGATGCGCGCGCTGCTGCCGGGGTGCGCCGTGTTGTGGGCGCGCAGGGCCTGCAGCAGCTTGTCGCGGTACCGGGGCGAGGCGGCGATCTCGGCCAGCGTGGCGGTGGGGTTGCCGACCAGTTCGCGGCAAGGTCCCAGGCTGGGCCACAGCAGGGCGCCGACGTGGCCGCGGTCGGCGCCGGTGATCACGGCATCGGCCACCCACGGCGCCAGCGCATCGATGAGCTGCACGCGCAGCGCCCCGACACGCACGAAGGTGCCGGAGGTCAGCTTGAACTCCTCCGCGACACGGCCGGCGAACAGCAGGCCCTCTTGCGGGTCCGCCGGATCGACGAAGCTGGCCGCGTCGCCCATCCTGAAGAATCCCTCGTCGTCGAAGGCCGCCGCCGTGGCCTGCGGCTGCTGGTGGTAGCCGGGCGTCACGGCCGCACTGCGGATGCGCAGTTCGTAGCGGGCGTCGTCCAGCGGGACCAGCTTGGCCTCCACCCCGGGATGGGGCAGCCCGCACAGGCCGACGCGGTCGGTGGGCCAGAACACATACAGCGCGCTGGGCCCGGTCTCGGTGGCCCCGTAGCCCGAGACGAAGGGGATGCGGCAGCCCGTGTGGCGGACGGCCAGCGTCTGCAGCCGGCGGTAGACCTCGTCGGGCAGGCGTGCGCCGGCGTAGGCCATGGTCTGCAGCTTGGCGAAGAAGCGGTGCGCCAGGCTCTCGTCCTGCTCCAATGCGTCGGCCAGCATCGCGTAGCCGATCGGCACGTTGGCGAAGCGCAGCGGCGAGATCTCGCGCAGGTTGCGCAGGGTTTCGTCGAACAGCTTCGGCGCCGGCTTGCCGTCGTCGATGTACAGCGTGCCGCCATCGCGCAGCACGCTGTGGAACACGGTGTTGCCGCCGGCGACGTGGCTCCACGGCATCCAGTCGAGCGTGGCGCAGTCGTCGGGGCTCGGCGACCGGGTCCACAGCTGGCTGTGCATGGCCAGGGCGTGCGTGAGGACCCGCTGCGTCATCGTCACCGCCTTGGGCGTGCCGGTGGAGCCGGACGTGAACAGGTACTTGGCGACGGTGTCGGGCGTGATGCGGGCGACGGACGCCGCGACGGCCGGGCCGGGCGGCGTGCGGGTCCAGTCGTGCCACAGCACGTCGCTGAGGCCGGGCACGGGATCGGTGGCGCAGACCACCGTGGCAGGCGGTCCTGCCAGCGTGCGCAAGGCCCGCAGCGCGGGTTCGAACTGGCGCGCGCTCTGCACGAAGATCACGGCCGGGCGCAGCAGGTCGGCCATGCTCTTGAGCCGCGCATGGTCCTGGCTCAGCAGGGCATAGGCCGGCGTGATGGCGACGAGCGGCATGCGCGCCTGCATGGCGGCGATTGCAAGCACCCCGTGCTCGATCGAATTGCCGCTGAGCACCATGACGGGTGCGCCCGCGCGGTCCAGCTGCAGCAGCGCCTGGGTCACGCCATCGACCTGGCGCTGCGCATCGCCGTAGCGCAGATGTTCCCAGGCGCCGGCCGGGCCGCGGCGCTGCGCGAGCCAGGCGCGCTCGGGCAGCGTCTGGCTTCGTGTGTGCAGGAGCGCCGGGATGTGCGGCACCTCGACCTGCAACGCCAGCCGGTTGCGCAGGACGATGCTTCCATCGTCCCTGCGTTCGATGTCGATGTCGCGTGCGATGAAGGGCACGTCGCGAAAGGGCGCCGATGCGGCATCGCGGCCGGTGTGCGGGCGGGCTGGTGCGGACACGTTCACTCCTGCGGCTGGTCGCCGATCTCGTTCGGCCGCGCGGCGGCCGGGATGCCCGAACTGGCCAGAGCCTGCGCGGCTCGGCGCTGGGCCACGATGGAACGGGCCTGCCGCCGGGACAGGCGATGGCGGCTTCGCTTCGCTTGGCGCATCGTCATCGCTCGAGGTCCATGGCTGTCTCCGCTCGTTGCGTTCATGGACAGCAATAGTGTCAGTAAGGCTTATATTATGAATTGGTGTTAATACTGATCGGCAACGAATGCTGGGCACGGCATGCCGCAGCGCGCCACGCGTGGCTGCGGCCAGTCCACCTGCGGTTAAGACCCCTTGAAAATCGTTCGCTGGTTGCGGGGCAGTCCGGTGCCTAGACTGGCAAGCCACTGAACGCAATGAGGTGTCCCGATGAATTGCAAACATGCGCTGGCAGCTGGCCTGGCGTTGGTCGCGGCCTGCATCGCTCCCGCCGCCAACGCCCAGGCGTCGGGCTACCCCAGCCAGCCCATCAAGCTGGTGATCGGCTGGACCGCCGGCGGCGCCACCGACATCCTGGCGCGCCAGCTGGCCGCCCACATGGCCAGGCAGCTGGACCAGTCCGTGGTGGTGGACAACCGCCCTGGAGCCGTCGGCACGATCGCCCAAGGCGAAGTGAGCCGCGCCAAGCCCGATGGCTACACCTTGACGCTGGCGACCAACAGCACCTACGCCATCGCACCGCACCTGATCAAGTCGCTGCCGTACGGGCCCGGCGCGCTCGCCCCGGTCTCTCTTGTCGGCGTGAGCCCGCTCATCCTGACGGTGAAGACGGGGCTGGACGTGCAGGGCGTCAAGGGCCTGCTCGACATGGCGCGGCAGCAGCCCGGCCACTTGAACTACGCGTCGGGCGGCAACGGCTCCACCAGCCACATGGCGAGCGAGCTTTTCAAGGACCTGACCCGCACCTCCATCACCCACATTCCCTACAAGGGCGGCGGCCCCGCGACACTGGCCGTGGCTGCGGGAGAAGTGGATGTGGGCTTTGTCGACATCGGCGTGGCGATGCCCTTGATCCGGGCGGGCCGTCTCAAGGCGGTGGCGGTGTCCGGCAGCAGCCGCAGCCCGCTCCTGCCGCAGGTGCCGACGGTCGAAGAAGCGGGTGTGCCGCGCTTCGAGTCGGCCACCAAGTTCGCGCTGTTCGCACCCGCCGGCACCCCGGCCGTCATCATCGAGCGGCTGCACGAGGCGGTGCGCAGTGCCCAAAAGAACGATGAACTGAAGGACAAGCTGCGCCAGCAGGGCATCGAACTGGTCGCCAGCAGCCCGGCCGAGCTGGGCAGGGACGCGACCGAAGGGCTCGCCAAGTGGGGCAGCTTGGTTGCCGAACGCAAGCTGTCGCTGGAGTGAGCGCCATGCACGGACCGCCCATGTGCTTGCAAGCTTCTTCCCGTGAACGGTGCTGCATGCGACGCACCGCCCTTGCGCGATGACGGCCCGCGTCGCCATCGTCGGTGCCGGACCGATCGGCTGCGCCGCCGCCGCGTTCCTCGTCCGCGCGGGACACGCTCCGGCCATGTGGTCGCCCACGGCCGGCCGGCTGCGTCGCGACAGAGACGCAGCCACCGTTGCCTGTACCGGCGCGCTGCAAGGCAAGGTCGAATTCGAACTGCTGGACTCGCCAGACCGGCTCGCGGACTTTCCCGTCGTGCTGGTCTGCCTGCCGGCCAACGCATACGCCGCCGTGCTGGGGCCGCTGAATGCGGGCTGGCGCAGTGGGCAGCATGTGGTCGTCAGCGGTGCGCTGTCACTGGCGCCACTGTGGATCGCCGCGGCAGCCATGGGCGTGCAGGTCACGGGCTGGGCAACCACGCTGACGACCGCGCACTTTCAGCAGGACGGCCTGCTGCATGTGAACCCGCTGCGCAGCCGCATCGACATGGCGACCGTGGGTGCTGCGGGCGCTGCATCCGCGCGGCAGACCTGCGCGCAACTATTCGGCGAGCGCTTCGTCGCCGCGGACAGCCTCCTGGCGCCAGCGCTGGCCAACATCAACCCGATCGCGCATGCAGCGGAGGTCATCCCGAACTTGACGCGCATGGAGTCGGGCGAAGCCTGGTCGCTGTTCGGCAACTTCACCCCCGTGGTGGGCCGGCTCGCGGAAGGCCTCGACCGTGAACGACGCGCCGTGGCCATGGCGTTCGGGTTGGAGCTGCCATCCCTGCAGCAGCACTATGCGCGCTCCTACCACGTGCCCCAAGGGCCGCTGCACACCATGGCGGCGGCGATCGTCCGCAATGGCATGAGCCCGAACGGTCCCGCTGTGCTGGAGCACCGGTATGTGCTGGAAGACGCACCCTTCGGCCTGGCCTTCCTGGAGGCGCTGGGTGGCGTTGCCGACGTGCGCACGCCCGTGCTCACGGCGTGCCTCAGCTTGCTCGCCGCCGCCTACGCGCGGGATTTCCGTGCCGACAACTTCCTGCTGGACGCGCTCGGCATTCCGGGTACCGCAGTCGGGACATTGCTCGCCCGTTGCGCGGCGGCAGCCAGTCCCGCCAGCCGGGCGCGGTAGTTGCCGCTGCGGCGGTACACCATCACGATGGCCACCGGCGGCGGCAGGTTCTCCATGGTCAGTTCCACCAGAACCCCGCGCTGCAGCCGGTCGGCCAGCGTGCCCTGCGCCGCAAGCGTCAGGCCCAGGTTCTGTTCGGCCAGCTGCAGGTGCGTGACCGCGTTCATGGTCTCGATGAACGGGATCAACGCGGGCAGCGCGTGGTCCTCGAGCGCGCGTTCCAGCATCATCCGCGAATGGGTCGGGCGGGGCGGCAGGATCCAGTGCTCCTGCGCCACGTCCACCCACTTCAGCGGGGCGCTCTTGCGGGTGTTCCGGGCGGCGAGGGGGTGCCGGGGCGAACACACGACGCGCCACTGTTCCAGGCCGATCCGCTCGATGGTGAACCCCTGCTTGGACAGGCTGCCGAGTTCAGAAGGGGTGTCCATCGTGATGAGGGCGTCCACTTCGCCGGCCTCGAGCTGGCGCGAGATGTCCGCCAGCCGCCCCTCGATCAGCAGCAGGCCCGGCAGCTGGCCCGCGCCCGCGAGGTCCGCGAGGACGCCCGGCAGCAGCGTCCATGCAAGGAACGGCGTCGCGCCGATCTTCAGCCGCTCGTGCAGCGGCCGGAGTGGCGAGGCGAGCTCGTCGGACAGTTGCTCCATCTCGGCCAGCAGGACGCGGCCGCGCTGCACCACCAGCGCACCGGCCGCGGTCGGCACGACGCCGCGGGGAAGGCGATGGAACAACGTTTGCTGGAACAGCGCCTCGACGTCCTTGAGGCCCTTGCTCACGGCTGCCGTGGTCATGTGGAGCCGTTGGGCGGCCGCCCGCATGTTGCCGGTGTCGGCCAGCGTGCTGAGCAGCTCCAGCTGGCGAAAGCGCAGCGCCGCCATCAGCCGCTGCGACGCATTCCTTCGGCCACCGGCCGTGCCGACTTGTTCAGAACCCACTTCCATGCCAGACCTCGCACGGGCATTGTCCACGGCCCGAAGTCTGCGCCGGCCGGATCCATGGAACGGTCCACGCCGGCCAGGTCCGCCAAGGCCCACCGGCTTGGTCCACGGCCCTCAGGTCCGTGCCGCTGGCTGCATGCCCAGCAGCGCATCGACCAGCCGCGCCAGCATCTCCTGCGCGTCGGCGACCTGCACGGCGCCGGGCAGCGCCACATCGCCGTGCAGCACGAACACAGGCGTGCCCCATTTGAGGCCCAGCGCCATCTCCGACAGCGTGCCCATGTTGCCGCCGATGGCGGCCAGGCACAGCGCGCTGCGCGCCACCAGCGCGTTGCGCATCTCGCCCATGCCGGTGGCGATCGCCACGCTGAGCCATGCGTTGGCGTTGCGTTCGTCCTCCTCCGGCAGGATGCCGATGGCGATGCCCCCGCCTTCGCGCGCGCCCTGCGATGCGGCCGCCATCACGCCGCCGCGGCCGCCGCAGACGATGGCCATGCCGGCCCGGGCCAGCGCGCAGGCCACCTCGCGCGCAGCCGCGCAGACCTGTGCGTCGCCGTCGCCCGGGCCGATGATGCCGACCGGCCGCACCAGGCGTTGCGGGCCGCGCTGGCGTTCTGCCAGGCGCTGCAACGCCTCGGCGAGCGGCGCGGGGTAGTGCGTGGCGTCCATGTCAGTGGGCGGCTGCGCCACCCCGTTCTCTTCTGCGTGCAATCGCATCTCCCAATCCCATCACGGTGACGCACAGCGCCATCAGCAGCAGCGACAAGGCCGCCGCCACACCAAAATCCGAACCGCCATCGCCCACCTGCGCATAGAGCATCAGCGGCAGGATGTTGAGCTGCGTGCCGACCAGTGCCAGCGCCGTGCCATAGGTACCCATGGCGATGGCCGCCACCATGCAGGCGTTGGACAGCACGGAGGGCGCGACCTCGGCCAGCACCGTGTCGCGGAAGGCGCGCCAGCGCGTGGCGCCCAGCGTGCGTGCGGCCTGCATCGGCCGCAGGTCCAGGTTCACGAACACCGGGTACAGCGACAGCGCCACGCGCGGCACCAGGTAGTAGGCGTAGGCCAGGCCCAGCCCCGCGGCGCCGTAGATCCAGCTGCCCACGCGCGCCGGATCGGCACCCAGGCCGGCCAGCAGCTGCGTGACGAAGCCGGCGCGGCCAAAGGCCAGGATGAAGCCATAGGCGATCACCAGGCCCGAGAAGGCCAGCGGCAGGCTCAGCAGCGTCATCATCCAGCGCCGCCGCGCCGGTGGCTGGCGAGCCAGCTCGACGGCCACCGCCGTGCCGACCAGGGCCGACACCGCCCCGGCCGTGAGCCCGAGCGCCAGCGTGTTGCGCAGCGCGCCCGGCAGCAGCGGATTGGCGAGAAGGCGCGCGAACGCGCCGCCGCCATCGCCCAGCGCCTCGGGCAGCAACGCGCCCAGCGGCAGCGCGAAGAACACCAGCATGAAGGCCCAGGCGGGCCAGGCGCCGAAGCGGCGGATCATGGCGGGCCGGTCAGCGCGACAGCGTGGCCTGCGCCCACAGCTGGTCCACCTCGGCCTTGCGTGCCGAGGCCTTGACCACGTCGAGCGGGCGGATCTGTGCCGCGGCCGGCATCTTGGCCGCCACGTCGGCGGGCAGCTGGATGCCCGGCACGGCAGGCCGCACGAAGCCCTGCGCGAACAGCTGCTGGCCGGCGCTGCTCATGATGAAGTTCAGCCACAGCTTGCCGGCGTTGGGGTTGGGGCCGTTCTTGACCAGGCTGATCGCGTAGGGCGCGGCCACGCTGGCCTCCTTGGGGATCACCACCTCGCAGGCGTCGCCCATGCCGTCCACGTGCTTGGCCTTCAGGCCATCGTTCTCGTAGCTGATCCAGACCGGGATCTCGCCCTTGAGGAACTTGGCATAGGGCGTGGTGCCTTCGACGCGCTGCACGTTGCCCGCGGCGTGCAGGCGGCCGAGGAAGTCGGTGCCGGGCTTGATCTCGTCCACGCTGCCGCCGTTGGCATAGGCCGCGGCGAACACCAGCACCTGGCCCACGCCGGTGCTGCGCGGATCGAGGTAGCTCACCGCGCCCTTGTATTCGGGCTTGAGCAGGTCGGCCCAGCTGGTGGGCACGTTCTTGACGAGTTTCCTGTTGACCAGGAACGCGATGTTCAGCGTGTGGACCGTGAACCACCTGCCCTCTTCCTCGCGGAACACGGGGGGCAGCTGGTCGAAGTGGATGGGCTTGTAGGGCGCGACGACATCCTTCCTGGCCGCATCCACGGCCGAGGCAGCGAAGTAGTAGGCCGTGTCGGCCTGCGGCCGGCGGCGCATCTTCTCGAGCGCGACCACGGTGGCGGCCGAACCCAGGTCGTTGTAGGTCAGTTCGATCTCGGGATAGCGCTTCTTGAAATCGCGGAACAGCGACTTCCAGTTGGCCCACTCCGGGCCGGTGTCGAAGGACACGCACATGCCTTCCTTGCGCGCCTCCTCGTACAGCGCCTTCTCGCCGGCGTACAGCTCGGCGCCGTCGAAGGCGTGGGTGCGGGCGGCGAGGGCGGCCAGCGGCAGCGCGCTGGCGGCCTGGATCAGTTGTCTGCGTTGCATGCGGTGACTCCTTGGGTCGAAGATGCGGGGGTGCTCACTCGTCGAGCAGGCGGATGGATTGCGGGGCAATGGCAATGGCTGCGGTGGCACTGGTGCGGCCGTCGGCCAGGAACGGCCGCGGCGCGCCGGCCACCTCGAAGTCGTAACGCGTGAGCGCGCCCAGGTAGCGCGCCGCGCCGGGCCTGCCCTCCAGGCGGTTCGGCGTGCCCGGCGGCGGGTCGGCCTGCACGTGCTCGGGCCGCACCAGCACGTGCACGGCCTGTCCGATGGCGCGCTGGCCGGTGGGCGCGGCCAGCACGGCGAAGCCCACGTCCACGCGATCCGGCGCCGCGACCCGGCCCGGCAGCAGGGTGGACAGGCCGACGAACTCGGCCACGGCGCGCTGTGCGGGGCGTTCGTAGAGTTCACGGGGCGTGGCCATCTGCAGCAGGCGCCCGTCCTTGAGCACGGCCACGCGGTCGGCCATGGTCAGTGCCTCTTCCTGGTCGTGCGTCACCAGCAGCGTGGTGGCGCCGAAGCGCCGCTGCAACGCGCGGATCTGGTCGCGCAGGTGGCCGCGCACGCCGGCGTCCAGCGCCGACAGCGGCTCGTCCAGCAGCAGCGCGCGTGGGTCGATGGCCAGCGCGCGGGCCAGCGCCACGCGCTGCTGCTGGCCGCCCGACAGCTGGGTGACGGCGCGCCCGGCGTGCTCGGCGAGGCCCACCACCTC
The DNA here is from genome assembly GCF_001422445.1 of Pseudorhodoferax sp. Leaf274. Taxonomy (GTDB): domain Bacteria; phylum Pseudomonadota; class Gammaproteobacteria; order Burkholderiales; family Burkholderiaceae_C; genus Pseudorhodoferax. Next base: position 147,607 of record NZ_LMNA01000001.1, on the reverse strand, counting down.
CAGCAGTTCGCGCGCGCGGGCACGCCGCTGCGTGGCGGGCTGGCCACGCAGTGCCAGGCCGTAGGCCACGTTGTCCTGCACCGACAGGTGCGGGAACAGCGCATAGCTCTGGAACACCATGCCGATGCCGCGCTGGTGCACCGGCGTGCCGGCCATGTCCTGCCCCGCCAGCGCGATGCGGCCGCTGTGGCCGCTCTCCAGCCCGGCGACCAGCTTGAGCAGCGTGGACTTGCCCGAACCGCTGGGGCCGATGACGGCGACCAGCTCGCCGCTGCCGACCTCGAACGAGATGTCGTGCAGGCCCTGGGTGCTGCCGGGGTAGCGGTAGCTGACGTGGTCGAAGACGAGACTCATGGGGATCCCTTCGCGCGGTGCGCTGCGGTGCCGGGCACCTCCGGGCCGCCGGACGGCGCTCCGGAGGACTTGCGCAGCGCGGAGGAGGACAGCAGCGCGGCCACGCAGGCCAGCAGCAGCAACACGACGGTGGCGGCGCAGGCGAAACCGGTGGCGCCGTAGAAGGCCTGCAGCAGCACCACCGGATAGGTGCGGTTCTGGAAGCCCGCCAGCAGGTTGGACAGGTTGAACTCGCCGATGGACAGCGCGGCCACCATGACCAGCCCGGACAGCAGGCTCTGCTGCAGGCTGGGCAGCACGATGCCGGTGAAGCGCTGCCACTCGGTGGCGCCCAGCGTGGCGGCGGCCTGCTCCAGCCGCTCCAGCCCCAGGTGGCGCAGGTCGGTCAGCAGCGTGTTGGTCAGGTAGGGCAGGGTGGCGATGGCATGCGCCGCCACCAGCAGCGGCGTGCTGCCCAGCCAGGGCATGGCGTCGGTGTTGAACACGATCATGTAGCCGAAGCCCAGCGTGATGGCGGGCACCGCCACCGGCATGGCGCTGACGATGCGGGCCGCCAGTGCATGGCCGCGGCGCGCACCGTGGTACAGCGCATAGGCCAGCGGCAGCGCCAGCACGGCGTCGATGGCGCAGGCGGACAGGGCCACCGTCAGGCTGCTCGTGAAAGCCTTGCGGAAGGAGGGATCGGCCCACAGGTCCGCGTACCACTGGCCGGTGAAGCCGGAGGGCAGCAGGCTGTTGGTCCAGCTCTGGCCGAAGCTGCCGATCGCCAGCAGCGCCATCGGCAGCAGCAGGTACAGGCCATACACCAGGGAAATGCCGCGAACCATGTCTCCCGTCCATCTGCGGGCCCCGCAATACTTTCCGATCGCGACGGCCCTGAAGTTCAATGTGCAGGAATTCTAGAGAGGGAATGCGGTGCGGGAGGTGACATTCGGATGACTTCTGTTGAGCAGATGGAAAATGTCCCGCATGTTCTGCTCAAGTTTTCCCCCACCATGAAACGCAACTGCCCCACCATCCAGGAGCTGCTGGCCTTCGACGCCGTGGCGCGCTACGCCACGCTCACGCAGGCCGCCGGGGCGCTGTGCATCACCGTCGGCGCAGTCAGCAAGCAGATCGCCGCGCTGGAGGCCTTTCTGGGCGTCACGCTGCTGGCCAAGCACGGGCGCGGCGTGCAGCTCACCCCGGCGGGCCGGGCCTATTGGCAGAAGATCGCGGCCAGCCTGCGGGCCATCGAGACGGCGACCTACGAGGCCCGCTCGGGCGGCGCCGGCGTGGGGCTGCTGACGCTGGCCAGCGTGCCCACCTTCCTCACGCGCTGGCTGATTCCCCGCCTGCCCGAGTTCCGGCGCCACCACCCGCAGATCACGCTGAGCTTCAGCCGCCACCTGGACCCGTCCGACGGCATTCCACCGCAGGTGGACGCGGCCATCCGCTACAGCCCGGGCGAGTGGCCCGGCGTGGTGGCCGAGTACATCGCGGGCCGCGAGTTCGTGCTGATCGCGTCCGACGCGTTGGCCGGCGGCCAGCACCGCATCCTGCGGCCAGAGGACCTGCTCGGCCACACGCTGCTGCACCATGAGGAGGCGCCCAGCGCCTGGCCGCTGTGGGCGGCGCAGCACGGCGTGCCCGAGGCGCAGGTCGCCGCGGGGCCGCGCTTTGCGCAGTACTCGGCGCTGATCCAGGCAGCGCGCAGCGGCCTGGGTGTCGGCATCGTCCCGCGGGTGCTGGTCGAGGACGAGCTGGCCGACGGGTCTCTGCACAGCCCCTGCGGCACGTCGGTGGCCGTGGACCAGGGCCACTACCTGTGCTTCCGGCCGGACCGCCTGCACCTGCCTGCGTTCTCGGCATTCCGCGGATGGCTGCTGGCGCAGGCGGCCGGGTCGCAGGGCGAGTTGCGCCTGCCGGGCAAGGGGGCGCCTGTGTCCGCCTGAACGGCCGGTGCCCGGATGGGCGAACCGGCGGGCGAAGAGCGGCCACGCGGTCGCCTCGCAGGCATGCACGACGGGACGTCGCCGCATCCCACATGGCCCACCGCAGGCGCACCCCACAATGCGCCGGTGCCCAAGACTCCTTCCCACCCGCCCCAGGGTTTCGTCCGCGTGCGGGGCGCACGCGAGCACAACCTCAAGAACGTCGATGTCGACATCCCGCGCGACGCGCTGGTCGTCTTCACGGGCATATCGGGCTCGGGCAAGTCGTCGCTGGCCTTCGGCACCTTGTACGCCGAGGCCCAGCGCCGCTACCTGGAATCGGTGGCGCCCTACGCGCGGCGGCTGATCGACCAGGCCGGCACGCCCGACGTGGACCGCATCGACGGCCTGCCGCCGGCCGTGGCGCTGCAGCAGCAGCGCGGCACGCCCACGGCCCGATCTTCCGTGGGCACCGCGACCGCCATCTCCAGCCTGCTGCGCCTGCTGTATTCGCGCGCCGGCCACTATCCGCCTGGCCAGCCCATGCTGTACGCGGAAGACTTCTCGCCCAACACGCCCGAAGGCGCCTGCCCGCATTGCCACGGCATGGGCCGCGTGTACGAGGTCACCGAGCGCTCGCTCGTGCCCGACGACAGCCTCACCATCCGCGAGCGTGCGGTGGCCGCCTGGCCCACCGCCTGGGGCGGGCAGAACCTGCGCGACATCCTGACCACCCTGGGCCACGATGTGGACCTGCCCTGGCGCGCATTGCCGAAGAAGACGCGCGACTGGATCCTGTTCACGGACGAGCAGCCCGTGGTGCCGGTCTACGTGGGCTTCGACCGCCACGAGGCGAAGGCCGCGCGCAAGGCGGGCACGGCGCCGAGCTACATGGGCACCTTCACCAGCGCGCGGCGGCACGTGCTGCACAGCTTCGCCCACAGCAAGAGCGCGCGCATGCGCGAACGCGCGGCGGCCTTCCTGGTGGGCAGCCCGTGCCCGGCCTGCGGCGGGCGCCGGCTCAAGCCCGAGGCGCTGTCGGTCACCTTCGCCGGGCACGATATCGCCGCCCTGGGGCGGCTGCCGCTGGACGAGGTGGCGCGCCTGCTGCAGCCCGCGGCCGAAGGCCGGCTCGGCGAAGGACAGGCGGGGCGCGCCGCCGGCACCGGCCGCGCGGGTGCGCGCAGCCACCGGGCCCACACCGCCAGCCGGGTGGCGGCCGGTGGCTCGGCGCACGCCGCCGCGCCGGACGTGCGCCGCACGCCGGATTTCTCGGCCGAGAAGGTGCTGGCCGCGCAGCGGCTGGCGCAGGAGATCGGCGCACGCATCGCTGCGCTCGCGCAGCTCGGCCTGGGCTATCTCACGCTGGACCGCGCCACGCCCTCGCTGTCGTCGGGCGAGCTGCAGCGCCTGCGGTTGGCCACGCAACTGGGCTCGCAGCTCTTCGGCGTGGTGTATGTGCTGGACGAGCCCTCGGCAGGCCTGCATCCCGCAGACGGCGAGGCCTTGCTCGACGCGCTGCACCGGCTCAAGGCGGCGGGCAATTCGCTCTTCGTGGTGGAGCACGACCTCGGCGCCATGCGCCACGCCGACTGGCTGGTGGACGTGGGCCCCGGCGCGGGCACCCACGGCGGCGAGGTGCTCTACAGCGGCCCGCCGGCCGGGCTGGCGCACGTGGCGCAGTCGCAGACGAGGCGCTACCTCTTTCCCGCGGCCGACGTGGCGCCGCGGCCCGTGCCCAGGGCGCCGCGGGTGGCGGGGCAGTGGCTACGGCTCGAAGGCATCGTCCGCCACAACCTGCAGGGCGCGGACGCCGCCTTCCCCGTGGGCTGCCTGACCGCGGTGACCGGTGTGTCGGGCTCGGGCAAGTCGAGCCTCGTGAGCCAGGCGCTGGTGGCGTTGGTGGCCGCTGCGCTTGGCACGCCGTCCGCTGGCGCGGCGCCGGCGGCGCCCGATGCGGTGGCGGACGGCGAGAACGACCCCGCCGCGTCGCGCGCGCCGTCGCAGCACGCGCTGCAGGACGACGACCCCGGTGCCGCCGACGACGCTGCAGGCGCCCCCCTGCAAGGCCGCCTCGTCGGCGGCCTGGCGGGCATCCGCCGCCTGGTGCAGGTGGACCAAAAGCCCATCGGCCGCACGCCGCGCTCCAACCTGGCCACCTACACCGGCCTGTTCGATGGCGTGCGCCAGCTCTTCGCGGCGACGCCGGCCGCACGGCGGCGGCGCTACGGGCCGGGGCGCTTCTCCTTCAACGTGGCGCAGGGGCGCTGCCCCACCTGCGAAGGCGAAGGCTTCGTGAGCGTGGAACTGCTCTTCCTGCCCAGCGTGTACGCGCCGTGCCCGGACTGCCACGGTGCGCGGTACAACCCCGACACACTGCAGATCCAGTGGAACGGCCTGAACATCGCCCAGGTGCTCGCGCTCACGGTGGACAGCGCCTGCGCGGCCTTCGCGGACGAACCCGCGGTGCTGCGCCCCCTGGTGCTGCTGCGCGACATCGGCCTTGGCTATCTGCGCCTGGGCCAGCCGGCCACCGAGCTCAGCGGTGGCGAAGCCCAGCGCATCAAGCTCGCCACCGAGCTGCAGCGCCTGCAGCGTGGCGACACGCTCTACGTGCTGGACGAACCCACCACCGGCCTGCATCCTGCCGATGTGGACCGGCTGCTGGTGCAGCTGGACGGGCTGGCTGCGGCCGGCAACACCGTGGTGGTCGTGGAGCACGACATGCGCGTTGCGGCGGCCTGCGACTGGGTCATCGACATGGGCCCCGGCGCGGGCGCGGCCGGCGGCCAGGTGGTGGCGTGCGGCACACCCGCCGAAGTGGCAGGGCGGGAGGCGGACAGCCGCACCGCCCGGTACCTGGCGCGCGCCCTGGCGGGCGAACCGGGCTTGTAGCAACCAGCGGCCGCGCCCCGCACTGGCTTGCCGATGGGACACGGCCAAGGGTGCCGGTCGACCGGTGGTGCGTGGCCTGAGGCCGGACCCGCTGTCGTCCCTCCAGCAGTGGCAGTGTTGTCCTACCGCACTGGCGGCGTCTCGATGGGAACATGCATGCCATCCAAGGAGTCCCCATGCCTGCCAACAACCAACCAGATACCGGCGCGGTGCCCACCTCGTCGAGCCGCAACCGCTTTGCCAACAAGCGCATGTTCATCGTCGCAGGGGCTGTAGCCGCGGTGGTGCTGCTGGCGGTGTTGTACGGCGTTGGGCTGGGCGTGACGGCCTGATCCGCAGCACGTCTGCGTGGCACGCATCCGCGCAGGCGAGGCCGCTCAGCGCCTCGCGCGCCTCGCGCGCCTGGGCTTGTGTGAGGCCGTGCGCACCTCGGCCCACACCGGCGCATGGTCGCTGGCGCCCTCCTGCCCGCGCTCTTCCCGGTCCACGCCGGCGTCGACAACCTTGAGTGCTGCGCTGACCAGGATGTGGTCGATGCGCAGGCCGGCATTGCGGGGCCAGCGCTTGCGGCGGTAGTCCCAGAACGTGAAGCCCGTCTCGCCAGGATGCGCTGCCCGCAGTGCATCGGTCCAGCCCTGCGACAGGATCGCGGCATAGGCCTGGCGTGGTGCGGGCTGCAACAGCGCGTTGTCGCGCCAGGTGTCGGGCTTGTAGATGTCGGCATCGGTGGGCACCACGTTCCAGTCGCCCATGAGCACGACGGGCTGGCCAGAGTTCCACAGCGCTTCGGCCCGCAGGCGCATCCGTTCCATCCATCTCAGCTTGTGGTCGAACTTGGGGCCCGGCTGCGGATTGCCATTGGGCAGGTACAGGCCGGCGAAGAGCACGCCGTCGATCGCGGCCTCCAGGTACCGTGCATCCTTGTCCTTCGGGTCGCCCGGCAGCGCGGCGAGCACAGGCACGGGCGCGTGTCCGCGCGCGAGCAGCGCCACACCATTCCAGGCGCGCTGGCCGACCACGAGGCTCTGGTAGCCCGCAGCCTCCAGCGCCCCGGACGGAAAGTCGGCCGTGGGCGTCTTCAGCTCCTGAAGCGCCACCACATCCGGCTGGGAACGGCCGAGCCAGTCGAGCAGCAGGTCCAGCCGCTTGACGACGTTGTTGATGTTCCAGGTGGCGACACGCATCGGGCCAGCGCGGGGCAGGGCGGAGGCCGCCCGCCGTTCTTCTCCGTCAGTAGCGGCGGTACCGGGCGCCGGTGGTCTTGGCAGCTTGGTGCGCCTTGAACTTCTTCCACAGAAAGCCGGCCACGGCCATCAGAATCATCTTTCGCATCGTTTCCTCCCAATCGATGCGCAGAGCATCCGGCAAGCCCCCCTGCGGGGCTGTAGGTGCCGGGAGGCAGGGCCTGTCGGCCATGCGAGCGGTTGTGCGTCTGCGTGGCGTCGGCGCTCTCCCGCAGCCACAAGCGGCGCGGTCCGGTCTTGGGGTACGACGTGCCAAGCCATGCTGGCGTAGCGCGGAACGTTCCGCCAGCACCCGGAGAACACCATGTCGGACAGCAAGAGCAGGGCAGCGTCGTCGCGCGGGCAAGCGACCAAGGCTGGCGCGCAACGCGCGTCTGCCACCGACAAGGAGCCCTGGAAACGCAAGAACCCTCGCACCGCCAAGGGCCAGGAGAGCACGCACCTGACGCCGGCGCAGAAGGCCACCGCCAAGCGGCATGCCAAGGCCGCAGGCCGGCCTTACCCGAACCTGGTCGACAACATGCAGGTGGCCAAGGCCGCGAAGAGCAAGGCGAAGAATAAATAGCCGGCGGCTGCTGGCCGTGGCCGCCGGCAGTTCCTGTCACTGGACCGACCGCGCGTTGAAGCCCGCACGCAGGCGCTCGCCCGCGTACTGCTGCGCATCCTTCGCCTTCTGCACGACCGCGGCCATGCCGAAGAACTCGTGGGTGACGCCCTCGTAGCTGCGCCGCTCAACCGGGACGTTGGCGTTCTTGAGCGCATCCTCCAGCTTGGAGCCGTCGCTGCGCAGCGGGTCGATGCGAGCGTTGATGATCGTCACCGGCGGCAGGCCCTGGAGATTCGCATCGATAAGGCTCAGGCGCGGGTCCTTGAGCTGCTCCTCCGAGGTCGTGAGGTGGCCCACGAACCACTTGACCATGGCGCGGTTGAGGGGCTTGGCCAGCGCGTTCTCGATGTAAGACTCGGTGTTCAGGCTGGTCTGCGCGACCGGGTAGACCGCCAGCACGTGTGCGGGCTTCTGCAGGCCTGCATCGCGGGCGGCGACGGCGGTCGCCACGGCCAGGTTGCCGCCAGCGCTTTCGCCGGCCAGCGCCACCTGCTTGGGGTCGCCCTTGATCGACGCTGCGTTCTCCAGCACCCACTTGTAGGCGGCCAGCGCATCGTCCCATGCGGCCGGGAACTTGTTCTCGGGGGCCTGCCGGTAATCCACGGACACGACGATGGCGTTGGCCTGCTTGGCGATCCCGCGCGCGCCGCCGTCGTAGACCTGCTTGTCGGCGATGACCCAGCCGCCCCCGTGGAAGTACACGACGACGGGGAATGGGCCTGCGCCTTGCGGCGTGTAGATGCGCGCGGGCAGGTCGCCGGCCGCGCCCTTGACCGTGGTGTCGCGGCTCTCGACGCCGGGCACCAGCTGCTCGGGTGCCGTCGGCATGCCCTTGGCGCGCAGCACCACGTTCACGGCGTCGGCAGGGGTGGGCTGCTTGCGCGCCTCTTCCACCGAGATCTTCTCGATGGCCTTGGGCTTGAGGCCGGCATGGGCGTCGAGCACGGCCTTCATGTCCTTGTCGGCACGGATGGCCGCGGTTGCCTTGGCAATGGCTGTGGAGACCTTGCCGGGCTCTCCTGGCTCGGCGCCATGGGCGACGGTGAGTGCGAGGGCAGTGCCCAGCGTGACGATGGCGGTAGCGATGGAAGTGCGGTTCACTGGATGGCTCCTGTTGGATCGGTATTTCGGAAAGATCGGAGATGTGGGTGAGGGGATGCTTCGTCCGGCGAAGACCCGTCAGTTCGTTGTACGGTCGGCGGCAGTGCGCCGGACGTCAGACGCGGCGCCGTCTGTCTCGCAGGATGCCGCGTCGATGTGCAGCCGCCCGGAGGGCCGCCGGCTCGCCTACGGCGACCAAGGCGTCGCGCCGACAGTCCGTGCGCCGCCCAGCCCGAAGACTTGGACGATGACAAACCCTGCCGTCCACCATTTCATGAAGCCCCTCGAACGCGGAGCCCTGTGCGCCGTGATGCTCGGTCTGGGGGCGCTCGGCCCGGTCGCAGCATTCGCCCAACAGGGTGATGGCACGGACGTTCCGATCCGCACCAACGTGTTCAAGCCCGCCAAGGTCGATGCCACCGAAGCACGTGTGCGCGCCCTGCAGGCGCCGCCCGACTTTCGCGTGTCGGTGTTCGCAGCGGGGCTGAAGAACGCGCGCATCCTGGCCGTGGCTCCCGACGGTACGGTCTATGTCAGTCGCCGCGACCAGGGCGATGTGGTCATGCTGCGTGACCAGGACGGCGATGGCCGGGCCGATGGCCCGGGCGTCATCGTGGCCAACCGCGCCGGCGCGCACGGGCTGGCGATCCACGACGGCCATCTTTACCTTGCCACCGTCAAGGAAGTGTTCAAGGCGCCGATCCGCCCGGACGGCCTGCTCGGGCCGCTGGAAATGCTGCTGGGCGACCTGCCGGACTCGGGCCAGCATCCGAACCGCACGATGGCCTTCGGCCCGGATGGCATGCTCTACCTGAGCGTGGGCTCGACCTGCAATGCCTGCAACGAATCCAACCCCGAGAACGCGGCCATGCTGCGCATCTCGCCCGACGGCAAGAGCCGGACCATCTTCGCCAGCGGGCTGCGCAACACCATCGGCTTTGCCTGGGAGCCGCGCACGGGCGCGCTGTGGGGCATGGACCATGGCATCGACTTCCTGGGCGACGACGTGCAGCCCGAGGAACTGAACAGGATCGAGCGCGGCAAGCAGTACGGCTGGCCGCACATCTGGGGCACCGATGGCGTGAACCCGCAGAGCACGCCGGTGGGCGACATCGGCAAGGCACAGTGGCTGGCCCTCAGCACGCCGATGGTGCTGGGCTACACGGCCCATGCCGCCCCGATGCAGATGCTGTTCTACCCCGGTGGCGCGTTCCCGGCCGAATACACGGGCGACGCCTTCTTGGCCATGCGCGGCTCGTGGAACCGCAACCCTGCGTCGGGCTACGAGATCGTCCGCATCCGCTTTGCCGATGGCCAACCTCAGAAGATCGAGCCCTTCGTCACGGGATTCCTGACCGACGCAGGCAAGACCCACATCGCCCGGCCGGTAGGCCTGGCCGTGGCCCGGGACGGTGCCTTGCTGATGGCGGACGATGCCAATGGCGTGGTCTACCGCATCGCCTATGAAGGCCGGAACGCCAGCACCGCTGCTGCGGGCACGCCGCCGGCCGAACCCATGCGCGCACAGGCCATGCGCGGAAGCGGCGTGCCGCTCGCCCGCGACCGCGAGGAGACACGCGCCGCCGCCGCACTGCAGGTGACATCGTCCAGCTTCGCGCCGCTGGCGGCGATCCCGCTGCGCCACAGCGAATATGCCGACGGTGTTTCGCCTCAGCTCGGCTGGAGCCCGGTGGTCGGTGCGAAGTCCTACGTGGTGATCGTGGAAGACCCGGACGCCAGACCCGTCACGCCCTTCGTGCACTGGCTGGCCTGGAACATCCCGGCGGGTGTGAACCAGATGCCCGAGGGACTGCAGGAACAGCTGCGCCTGACCGAGCCCGAGGGGGTGGTGCAAGGTGCCACGACGCGGGGGTCGCCCGGCTACTACGGCCCGCGGCCACCGGTCATGGACCCGCCGCATCGCTACCACTTCCAGGTCTTCGCGCTCGACACGATGCTCGATGTGCCACCCGGTGCGGAGCGCGACCAGTTGCTGGCAGCGATGCGCGGCCGTGTGCTGGCCAAGGGCGAACTGGTGGGCACGTTCCAGCAACAGCAGCGGCCCCTGAAGTGAGGGGCCCATGCCCGGGCTGCGGCTCGGGGGGCGTTCAGCCGGACGTTGCGCGCGTGGGTCGGTCGAAGGTCTGTGGAGGGGCGTCGGCACGGCCCCCGTTGCCGAGCCCGTGGGACTGCGGCAGGGTGGGCGCCACCGCAGCGCTGCCGATGCCTTGGCTGCCGGGATGGCCGGCGGGAGCTGAACTGTCAGCTGGCTGCACTTTGAAGGGCCATTCGCGCATGGGTGTCCTTGGACCAGGTTGAAATCCGCGCGGGATGCGCGTCATGATTCTTCAACCGGCAGATGTATCCGTATGTAGGACGACTTCCAGGGCTGGGATGGCATGGCAGCCAACGGCATGGACAAGGCGCAGCGCGGGGCGGGCGGCCCGGCCTGGCGCTACCGTCCAGCCCCCGGATGGATGGCAGGGCCGCTGGTAGACTGCCCCGAGAGGCGGCGATGCATCGCACGCCCATTCCTTCCCAAGGCCATGCAACAGCTGATCTTCCACGTCGTTGTCCTTGAGAGGCAAACGCATGCGGCGTGCGGTGTCGCCGCCGCTGCGACCACGCGCCTTGCGGGCGATGCCCGATGACGGACCGCCCCGTGCTGCACGATGGCGTCGGTTCGGACGTTCATGGCACCGGCCCCGTCCACACCGTGACCGGTGACCCGGACGAGTTCGCGCGTCTGTTCGAGCAGGCGCCCGGCTTCATGGCGATGTTGCGCGGACCGGGGCACGTCATCGCGCTGGCGAACCCGAACTACCTCAAGCTCGTCGGAGAGCGCGAGGTCATCGGCAAGACCGTCGCACAGGCCTTGCCCGATGCGGTCGAGCAGGGCTACCTGGACCTGCTGGACGGCGTGTACCGAAGCGGCGTGGCCTACGCGGCGGACAGCGCCCGCTATGCAGTGAAGACCCACCCGGGCGGCCCTGTCGACGAACGCTTCGTCGACTTCGTCTTCCAGCCCCTGCGCGATGCCGAGGGCCGGGTGGAGGGAATATTCGTGACGGGCGTGGACTCCACCGAACGGGTGGCCGCACAGTTCAAGCGCGACAGGCTTGCGGAGCTTGCCGATGCCGTTGGCGCCGGCAAGACGGCCGCGCAGATCGGCTTGATGGCATCGGAGATGCTGGGCACGACGCTGGGTGCGAGCCGGGTCGGCTTCGGCAGCATCGACCCCCACCGCGAAACGCTGGAGGTGGAGAAGGACTGGTGTGCGCCCGGCGTCGAGACGCTGGAAGGGTCCACGCCGCTGCGCGGCTACGGTTCGTTCATCGACGGCTTGAAGCGCAACGAATTCATCGCCATCCGCGATGTGCGCGAAGACGCGCGGACCGCGCACGCCGCCGCCGCGCTGGAGGCCAAGTCCTCCCGCGCATTCGTGAACATGCCCGTGGTGGAAGACGGCCGGCTGGTGGCGGTGTTCTTCGTGAACAACGCCGAAGTGCGCGACTGGACGCCGCAGGACCTCGCCTTCATCAAGGAGGTGGGCCAACGGACGGTGGGGTGGGTGGAGCGCGTGCGGCAGACGACGGCGCTGCGCGAGAGCGAAGCCCGGCTGCTCGCGGCGACGGACGCGGCCAGCCTGGGCGTGTGGGACCTGTGCCTGCCCACGCAGGCGCTGTCGGCGTCGGCCCACTGCAAGGGCAATTTCGGCCGTGATCCGGCCTTGCCGTTCACGTACGCTGAACTGCTGGCCGCAGTCCACCCGGATGACCAGGCCAGGATGCGCAACGCGGTCGCGCACACCATCGACACGGGCGAGGACTACGGCATCGAGTACCGGATCATCCGCCCGGACGGGCAGATGGCCTGGGTGCGCATCAGCGGGCGCCTGGAGCGCGACCGCGACGGCAGGCCTGTGTCCATGTCCGGCATCTCGCACGACATCACCGACGTGATGCTGGCGCGGCGGCGTGCCGAACTGCTCGACCACCTGGACCAGGAGGTGTTTGGTGCAGCGGAAGGCCCGGCCGACATCGCCTACCGGGCGGCGCAGGCCCTGGGCCAGGCGCTGGACGTGAGCCGGGCGGGTTATGGAACGGTCGACAAGCAGGCGGAGACCATCACGATCGAGCGCGACTGGAACGCGCCCGGCATCCGCTCGCTGGCGGGCACGCTGCACTTCCGCGACTACGGCAGCTACATCGAAGACTTGAAGCGGGGGCAGACCGTCGTGTTCGCGGACGCGCGGACGGACCCCAGGACGCGCGACAACGCGGATGCGCTGATTGCCATCAGCGCGCAGTCCGTGGTCAACATGCCGGTCAGCGAGGACGGCGGCCTGGTCGCGCTGCTCTACCTCAACCATGCCACCTCGCGCCCCTGGACCGCCGACGAGATGGCGCTGGTCCGCGAGGTGGCGCACCGGACCCGCCAGGCCACCGAGCGCAGGCGGGCCGAAAGCGAACTGCGCGAACTGGCGGGTTCGCTCGAACGCCAGGTGCAGGAGCGGACCGCCGAACTGCAGAAGTCCGAGGCGGCGCTGCGGCAGTCGCAGAAGATGGAAGCCGTGGGGCAATTGACCGGCGGCCTGGCGCACGACTTCAACAACCTTCTGGCGGCGGTGTCTGGGAGTTTGGAGATGCTCCGGCGCCGGCTGGACGGCGATTCGACCCTGGTGCGGTACGTCGACATCGGCCAGACCGCCACCAAGCGTGCCGCCGCCCTCACGCACCGGCTGCTGGCGTTCTCGCGCCAGCAGACGCTCGAACCCAAGGTCCTCAGCGTCAACCAGCTGGTGGGGGGCTTCGAAGACCTGATCCGGCGCACCATCGGCCCGCAGGTCGTGCTCGAGGTCATCGCCGGCATCGGCGTATGGTCCGTGCATGCCGACCCCGGCCAGCTCGAGAACGCGCTGCTGAACCTGTGCATCAACGCGCGCGATGCCATGCCCGATGGCGGCCGGCTCGTCATCGAGACCGCCAACCGTGCGCTGGACGAACGCACTGCCGGCGCGCAGGAGATGCTGCCCGGGCAGTACGTGTCCATCTGCGTGAGCGACAACGGCGCCGGCATGTCGCCGGAGGTCATCGCCCGCGCGTTCGACCCCTTCTTCACGACCAAGCCCATCGGCATGGGAACCGGGCTCGGGCTGTCGATGGTCTACGGTTTCGCCCGGCAGTCGGGCGGGCAGGCCCGCATCTACTCGGAGGTCGGCGCCGGCACCAAGGTCTGCATCTACCTGCCCAGGCACGAGAGCGAAGCCGCGGCGCAGGCAGACCTCGGCAATGCAGCCGGGGCGCTGCCGCTGGATGGCGCCGGCCAGACCGTCCTCGTCGTCGAGGACGAAGCTCCCGTGCGCTCGCTCATGGTGGAGTTGCTGAACGACATGGGCTACCGCGTGCTGGAGGCGGGCCATGGCCAGATGGCGCTGGAGGTGCTGCGCAGCGAGCCGTCCGTGCAGTTGCTGATCACCGACGTGGGTCTGCCCGGCGGCATGAATGGCCGCCACGTTGCCGACGCAGCGCGGGTCATCAACCCCGGCTTGAAGGTGCTGTTCGTCACCGGCTATGCCGAGAATGCCGTCCTGAGCCACGGCCTGCTGCCGGCCGGCATGCAGGTGCTGACCAAGCCGTTCGACCTGGACGTGTTCGGCCAGAGGGTGCAGACCCTGGCCAGTGCCATGCCGGGGTGATCGGGGGGGCGCAGGGGCCGCGCCGGGTCGGCAGCGACGTGCTAGCGACCCGCCACGCGCTGCAGGCCCAGCACGACCAGGGCGCCACCTGCGACGCCGTTGACCACGCGCTCCAGCCGCAGGTAGCGGTCGCGCAAGGCAGGCAGTGCGAACACCAGCGTGATGCCCAGATGCCAGCCCAGCGAGAGCACCGCCACCAGGGCCACCGTGGCGGCGAGGAACCACGGCGGTGCGCCGGCGGGCAGGACCGTGGCGAAGGCGCTGGTCCAGAACGCCGCGCCCTTGGGGTTGGTCAGGCCCGTCACCAAGCCGGTCCGCCAGGCCGCCAGCCTGGACCCCGCACCAGAAACGGGGCGGGCATGCTCGCGCGGCGCGCGGGCCGGCACGAACGCCGACGCCAGCAGCCGCGCGCCGTACCACAGCAGGTAGGCCGCACCGAGCAGCCGCACCGCGGCGGCGGCCCAGGGGTGGCTGGCCAGCACGGCGCTGAGCCCGGCCAGCGACACGAGCACCCAGACGATGGAGCCGGTGGTCAGCCCCAGGACGACCCAGCGCGCTTCGGCGCGCCGGCCTTGCAGCGCCATCTGGCTCAGGATGAAGAAGTTGGGCCCGGGGCTGGCGAGCACGGCGAGGTAGATGCCGGCCAGCACCAGCAGGGAAGAAGCGTAGGTCATGGTGCCGCGGAGGTACCGCGCGATTCAAGCACAGCCTCGGACGCCAGCGCCGCTGCCGGCCCGCGCGGCGCGCCCTTGCGCGCCAGCCCTGGCGCGCCGGCAGGCCTGTGGCCGGAGGGAGGTTGCCCGCCCACCGGCGCATGCACGGCCAGCAGCGCCACGGCCCAGTCGATGAAGGCGCGCAGCTTGGCGCTCACATGCCGGTTTGGCGCGTAGGCCAGGTACAGCGGCATGGGGTCGAGCCGCCAGTCCTCGAACAGCGGCACGAGCTCGCCACTGGCGCGGTGCGGCCTGGCCATGTACTCGGGCAGCCACAGCACGCCCAGGCCGGCCAGGCCGGCCGCGAGGTAGGCGTTGCCGTCGTCCACCGCGAAGGCGTAGCGGCCCTGCACGCGGACCTGCTCGTCGCCACGCTGCATCGCGTACGGGAAGGTCTTGCCCGCGCGCGACCACAGGAAGCCGACGATGCGGTGGTGCGTGTCTTCCAGCATGCCCGGGTGGTCCGGCCGGCCGGCCAGCGCGAGGTAGCCGGGCGCCGCGTACACGCCCAGCTGCAGGTCGCCCACGTGGCGCGCCACGAGCGAGGGGTTGGCGATGCGGCCGCCGCGCAGCACGCAGTCCACGTTCTCGCCGATCAGGTCGACCATGCGGTCGCTGACGCCCATGTCGAGCTGGATCTCGGGATAGCGCGCATGGAAGTCCGGCAGCGCCGGCACCAGCAGCATGCGCGCGAGCGGGCTCGGCACGTCCACGCGCAGCCGGCCACGCGGCGCGCGAGCCGCGCTGGACAGGCTGGTCTCGGCGTCGTCCACGTCGGCCAGCAGGCGCACCACGCGCTCGTAATAGGCAGCGCCATCGGCCGTGAGGTGCACGCGGCGCGTGGTGCGGTTCAGCAGCTTCACGCGCAGCCGCGCCTCGAGCTGCTGCACGAGATGGGTGACGCTGGTCTTGCCCATGTGCAGCGTGTCGGCGGCCTTGGTGAAGCTGCCGGCTTCCACGACACGGGCGAAGGCCTGCATCGCATCGAAACGGTCCATGCGTGCTCCGGTGGGATCGGGGATTGTTTGGAGTTTACGAACAGTGGTGGGTGGACCGGCGCGTTGATCGCACGGGCGCGGCTTTCTACAGTTGCGCCATCCTGAATCCATCCACCAAGGCATTTCCATGGCACAACGTGACGTCGTCTTTCCCGCAGGCCGCCAGGCGCTGTATGAGCGCAACCGCTACTCGCCTGCCGTGCGCTCCAACGGCTTCTTGTTCGTCTCGGGCCAGGTCGGCAGCCGCGAGGACGGCTCGCCCGAACCGGGCCTGGAAGCCCAGGTGCGCCGCGCCTTCGAGAACCTCAACGCGGTGCTGGCGGCGGCCGGCTGCGGCTTCGACGACGTGGTCGACGTGACGGTCTTCATCGTCGACCCTGCCGAGAAGTTCGAACGTATCTGGGCCGTCGTGCCCGAGTACTGGGGCGAGGCGCCGTACCCCAACATCACCTGCGTGGGCGTGACCTGGCTCTACGGCTTCGACTTCGAGATCAAGGTGGTGGCGAAGCTGCCGTAGCCGGTCGTGGCCAAGATCGCCAGCCGCGACATCCTGCACAAGTCGGACATTGGCGGCGTGCAGGTCAATCTCGCTGACGGCGCCCATGTGGAGACCGCCTGGGACGACATCATGGCCGCGGCCACCTGGCACAAGCCCGGTGCGCGCATCGAGGGCCTGCTGGTCGAGAAGATGGCGCCGCGCGGGGCACCGAGCTGATGGTTGGCGTGACGCGCGACCCGGTGTTCGGCCACGTGATGACCTTCGGGCTGGGCGGCATCTACGTGGAGATCCTGCGCGACGTGACGCGCCGCCTGCTGCCGGTCGGCCCCGCCGACGCGGCGGCCATGGTCCGCGAGATGCGTTGCTTTCCGCTGCTGGCCGGCGCGCGCGGACGGCCGGCGGCCGACGTGGCGGCGCTGGAGCGGCTGCTCGTGGCCGTCTCCGAGTTCGTCACCGCGAACGCCTCGACCATCGAGGAGATGGACCTCAACCCGGTCTGGGTGGGCGCCGAAGGCGAGGGCGTGCTGCCGTTGGACGCGGTGATCGTCGAACGGAGCGCGGCATGAAGGGCGCAGCTCCGCTGACGGGCGTCACCGTCGTCGACTTCAGCGAACTGCTGCCGGGGCCATTCTTCACGCAGAGTCTGGCCGAGATGGGCGCGCGCGTGGTCAAGGTCGAGCGCCCGCCCGGCGGCGACAATGCGCGCCGCATGGGCCCTGGGGCCTTCGAGGCCGTCAATCGCGGCAAGCAGAGCCTGCTGGCCGACCTCAAGGACCCGGCCCAGCGTGCCGAGATCCGCGCGCTGGTGGCGCAGGCCGACGTGGTGGTGGAGTCCTACCGGCCCGGCGTCATGGCCCGCCTCGGGTTGGACTACGACAGCCTGCGCGAGAGCTGCCCGCGCCTGGTCTACGTCTCGCTGAGCGGTTACGGGCAGGATGGCCCCTGGGCCAACCTGCCCGGCCACGACATCAACTATCTGGCCGCAGCCGGCGCGCTGGCCATCTCGGGCGAACCCGGCGGGCCGCCCGCGCACAACTTCGCGCTGCCGGTGGCCGACCTGTGCGGGTCGATGTACGCGCTGTCGGCCACGCTCGCGGCCCTGCTGCAGCGCCAGCACACCGGGCGCGGCCAGCACCTGGACGTGGCGCTGGCAGATTGCGTGCTGCACTGGATGAACCCGCGCCTGGGTGCATACCGGGCGGACGGCGCCACCGACCTGCAGGCCCAGCGCGCCGCCACGCTCGCCAAGCCGGCCTACGGCAGCTTTGCCTGCCGCGACGGACGCGCGCTGTCGGTGGCCGCGCTGGAAGACCACTTCTGGGTGCGCCTGTGCGAGGCGTTGGACATGGGGCCTTTCGCCGACGCGGCCTACCGCACGCTCGGCGCGCGCAAGAAGGTGGCGCAGGCCATCAACGCGCGCATCGCTGCACAGCTGGCCGGCCGCGACGCGGCGCAGGCGTTCGAAGATCTGGCAAGGCACGACCTGCCTGTCGCACCGGTGGTGGAGCCCGGCGAACTCGCCGGCCTCGCGCAGTTCGCGCAGCGCGCGCGCCTGGCGCAGGATGCGCCGCTCTCGCTGGCGCGCTTTCCGGTGCCGTTGGACGGTGTCGATGCCGGCGCGCTGGGAGCTGCGCCTGCGCTGGACGATGCCCGCCGATCGCTGTGACGTCGCGCGGACCGGTACCCGAAGAGGCAGCCGATGCTGGCCTGGTCAAGGACTCTGCAAATTTCGACATGACCCCTGACTTCTCTTTTCTCGATTGCCTCGCTCTGCCGGTGATCGCCGCGCCCATGCTGCGCGTCTCGGGCATCGAGCTGGTGTCCGCGGCCTGCGCGGCCGGCGTGATCGGCGCGTTCCCGACCGCCAACTGCGGCACCTTGGAAGAGTTCGATGCCTGGATGACGCGGCTGGACGCGGAAGCCGTGGCGGCCCTCGACCGCACGGCACCGTACTGCCCCAACCTCATTATGCGGCGTGACCCGGTCCGGGTGATGGCCGAGTCGAGCTGATGGCGCGCCACCGCGTCCGGCTCGTCATCACCAGCGTAGGCTCGCCCAGCGCGGTGGTACCGCGGCTGCATGCGGCCGGGTGCCGGGTGTTCGCCGATGTCGCCTCGCTGCACCATGCGCTCCGCGCCATCGAGTCGGGAGTGGACGGCCTCGTGCTGCTCACGGCCGGTGCAGGCGGGCACACAGGGTGGGCCAACCCTTTCGCTTTCGTGCGGGCGGTGCGCAAGGTGTTCGGTGGTCCCGTTGTGCTGGCCGGTGGCCTGTCCGACGGCGTGGCACTGCGCGCCGCGCGGGCACTGGGCTGCACGCTGGGCATCATGGGCACGCGCTTCATCGCCACACGCGAAAGCATGGCGAGTGAGCAATACCGGCAGATGCTGGTGGACAGCTCCATCGACGACGTGCGGCTCACGCGCGGTTTCACTGGCCTGCCCGCCAGCTTCCTGGCACCGTCTGCGCGGCGGCTGGGCATTGACCTCGCGACGCTGGATGAGAGCATATCGGTGGAGGAGGCGCGGCGTCGCTACGGCGGCGGCGCCAACGCCGCCCCGAACCAGCGATGGACCGACATCTGGAGCGCCGGCCACTCGGTCTCTGGCGTACACGGGCTGCCGACCGTGGCCCAATTGGTGCGCGAGCTACGGCGCGAATACCATGCCGACGAGCGCTTCGAAGAGAAGGCCGTGGGATAGCGGGTCGGCCGCTCGAGACTGTCGCCTCGGTCGCGAGTGGTTTTGCGCGAGAGCCTGCAGAGCGAGCGGGACCGAGAGTTCACCGTCGGCTGCACGGCGCCCGCTGCCCGGCAGCGGTCCCCATGCTACGCATGCTGGTGCGTGGGATGCCAGCCTTGGTCGCGTTCAAACCAGTGGACTGGCCCGTCGGCCTGCAGGAGGGCTGCGCTGTCTCGGTGCGGTGTGCTTGGGCGCGCAGAAGCTGGAGGCACTTGCCACGCGAGTTGCCGAAGAGCCGCGGGGCATGGGCGCCGACCAGCGTTGCTTCAGCGAACGGCGAGACGCCGTTCGACATTTCTGGCAAGAGGTGGACTGGAACGTCGCCACCCTCGGATCGAGTCAGCAGCGCGGCAACGAAAGAGCGAAAGCCTTCGCCCAGTGAACCCCGCGTTTCCAAAGCCGACGATGCCATCCGCAAGCGTTGGATGGATCCAAGAATCGGCGCACGCGCCGGCATGGCGCAAGTTCGCCGCGTGGCTCCTACCAGCACAGGCGGACCGACTTGTCCTTCTGTCCGCAGCCCATGCGAAGAAAAGCGGCCTCGGCCGCTTTTGTACATGGTGCGAACACCTGCCGAAACTTACGGCTTGTTTGCTGCGTCCTTGACGGCTTCCTTGGTGTCGCCGAAGCTCTTCTGGGTCTTGCCTTCAACTTGCTTCGCAACTCCCTTGGCCTCCTGCTCGCGGCTGCCAGTCACCTCGCCGACCTTCTCTTGCACTTTGCCCGCTGCATCCTTCAGGGCGCCCTTGACTTGATCGGTATTCATGGTCATTTCCTCTCGGTTGAACCGCCTGTTGGCAGTGGGTTTGTGAGAAGTACAGCGTAGGCAAACGGGCTGTCCAGACGGGCCAGACTTTGGCCTCACTTCTCGTGCGCCGTAGCCTACGTTCCACCCAGCTGACGTCGCACTCCCTCAAGCAGACGGTGCGTGCTCGTATCGAACCTGCAGCACTTGCGCGGCAAGCCAAGCAACTGATGGCGCCGGTGCAGGGCTCCCGTGCCATGACTTGCAACAAGGGTTTTCACCAATAAGTTGATATTGCAACTAGTTGGTATTTCAACCAAAATTCGCCGCGAAGGCCGTATCCCCGAACGGCACGACAACCAAGGAGGCAACATGCCACTGACCCGACGCGTTCTGTGCGGCGCTGTTCTGGCCGCAACGGCTCTCACCCCACCCCTGGCGCTTGCACAGGACCTGAAGGTCAAGGTCGGCATCATCGGACCGTTCTCCGGCCCGTTTGCCCACTACGGTACGCTGTTCAAGGCAGGCGCCGAGGCCTACATTGCCAGCCAGGGCGGCAAGCTCGCGGGCAAGGACGTGGAGCTCATCTACCGCGACACCGGCGGGCCGAACCCGGCGCAGACCAAGGTTCTCGCGCAAGAACTCATCGTCAAGGACAAGGTCGACTTCCTGGGCGGCTTCGTCTTCACGCCGAATGCCATGGCGGTGGCGCCGCTCATCCAGCAGTCGAAGACGCCGACGGTCATCTTCAACGCCGCGACTTCCTCGATCACCGAGAAGTCCGACTATTTCATCCGGACCAGCTACACGCTGTGGCAGGTCACCGTGCCGCTCGCGCAGTGGGCAGCGAAGCAGGGTCTGAAGAAGATCGTGACCGCTGTGACCGACTACGGTCCAGGCATCGACGCTGAAGCCGCGTTCAAAGCCGAGCTTGCCAAGCAGGGTGGCGTTGTCGTCGAGAGCATCCGCATGCCCATGGCGACGACCGACTTCGGCCCGTTCGCACAACGCATAAGGGCCAGTGGCGCACAAGCCGTCTACACCTTCCTGCCGGGTGGCCCGCCGAACCTGGGCTTCGTGAAGGCGTACAACGAGAACGGCCTGGCCAAGGCGGGTATCCAGTTCTTGGGCACGGCGGAGATGGATGAGTTCGACCTGCAAAAGTTCGGCGACTCGGCGCTTGGACTGACGACAGCGTTCCATTACTCCGGCGCGCACGACTCGCCGCAGAACAAGACCTTCGTGGCCGCGCTCAAGAAGCAGGACCCGGCCGCCGTCGCGAACTACGCCTCGGTCGGCGCCTGGGACGGCATGTACGTCATCCACAAGATGATCGAAGCAACTGGCGGCGCGAAGGACGGCGCGAAGGCCTTGGCCGCCGCACGTGAGTTGCAGTGGGAAAGCCCGCGCGGCCCCGTGCGCATCGACCCGAAGTCGCGCCACATCACCCAGAACGTCTACCTGCGCAAGGTAGAGAAGCAAGGCTCCTCGCTGGTCAATGCCGAGACGCAGAACTTCGGGCCGCAGGTGGACTTCGGTCTGAGCCAGTGACGCGCGAGGCCACGTGAACACCTTCTCCAACATCCTCATCGACGGGCTCGCGTACGGCATGGTGCTGTTCGTGATCGCTGTCGGGCTGTCGGTCACGCTGGGGCTGATGCGCTTCGTGAACCTGAGCCATGGCGCCTTCGCCATGGTCGGGGGCTACTGCGCGGCCTTGCTGACCCGGGAGCTCCAGTGGAGCTTCTGGCTGGCCGTGCCGCTCGCGGTCATCGCCACCGGTCTGCTGGGCGCCGTGCTCGAGGCCACCGTGCTCCGCCATCTGTACCGGCGCAAGGAGCTGGACCAGGTGCTGTTCACCATCGGCCTGACCTTCGTGCTGATCGCCACGACGAACGCGCTGGTGGGCCCGCAGGTGCAGATGGTCCAGCTGCCGCCCTCGCTGGCCGGCTCCATCGACCTGGGGTTCCGGACGATGCCGGCACAGCGCCTGCTCGTCATCGGCGCGGGGATCGCCGTCGCGCTAGCAGCCGCGTGGACGGTGACCCAGACCCGCTTCGGCATCTGGCTGCGCGCCACCGTGGACCACCCCGGCACGGCGTCTTCGCTGGGCATTCCGATCCGGACCGTGCAGTGCCTGACGTTCGCCGCCGGCGCGGCCCTGGCTGGGCTGGGTGGCGTTCTTGGCGCGGAGGTCATGCCGCTCGAGCCGTACTACGCCCTGAAGTACCTGGTCCTGGTGCTCGTGGTCGTCGCCGTCGGCGGCATGGGCAGCATTCCCGGCTCCCTGTGCGCCGCCATCCTGCTGGGCCTGATCGAGACCGCGAGCAAGTACCTCGCGTCCGACTGGGGCAGTCTCTTTTTCTTCGCGGCGATGGCCATCGTGCTGGCGTGGCGTCCGAATGGGTTGCTGAAGCGATGATCACGATCTCCCTTACCAAGCCGGCGCCGGCCGAGACGGCGGTTGTCGCGTCCGGCCCGCGTTGCGCGCCCGCTTGGCGTGCCCCGGTACTGACCCTGGCCTTGGGCCTGGCAGCCTGCGCAAGCATGCCTGATCAGCTGGGCCTGCTGACCCGCATCTTCATCGTCGGGCTGTTCGTGCTGTCGCTCGATCTGGTGGTCGGCATCGCCGGCCTGGCGACGCTGGGCCATGCTGCGATGTTCGGCACGGGCGCATACGCGGCGGGCGTGTTCGCTCTGCACGTGGCTCCCGATCCGCTGCTCGGCTTGGGCATTGGCCTCGTGGCCGGCGCGCTGCTCGCCGGGCTGAGCGGCGCCTTCCTGCTGCGTTACCAGGGCTTCACCTTCCTCATGCTGACGGTGGCGGTATCGCAACTGGTCCTGTCGGTGGCGCACAAAGCGCGGGGATGGACCGGCGGCGACGATGGGCTGTCGGGCTACACCATGGGGCCGCTGCTGGGCCGCTTCGAGTTCGACCTGGAAGGCCGCGTGGCTGCGTACTACGCCCTGGCCATCCTCGTGCTGGGCTTCTACGTGGCGCGCAGGCTCGTCGACTCTCCGTTCGGCCTGGCGGTCCGGGGCATCCACGAGAGCCGCGCCCGCATGGCCGCGCTGGGCACGCCGGTCTACCGCCGGTTGCTGGCCATTTACACCGTGGCGGGCGCGCTCGCCGGTGTGGCGGGCGCATTGTCTGCACAGACCACCGCCGTCGTCGGCTTGGACAGCCTCTCGTTCGCGCTGTCGGCCGAGGTGCTGGTCATGCTGATCCTGGGAGGCGCAGGGCGGCTGACCGGTGCGCTGGTCGGCGCGGCCGTCTTCCTGGTGCTGCACCACACGGCATCGTCGATCAATCCCTACCACTGGCTGTTCATCGTGGGCGGCTTGCTGATGCTCGTGGTCCTGTTCCCGCCAGCGCAAGCCCTGGCATGGATGCGCAAGCGCTTGGGAGGCGCCCCATGAGCGACCTGCTCGAACTGCGCCATGTGGACAAGCGCTACGGCGGGCTCCACGTCACGCGCAAGGTCTCGTTCCGACTGGCCGCCGGCGACCGGCTCGCGCTCATCGGTCCCAACGGCGCGGGGAAGACGACGCTGGTTCACCAGATCAGCGGTGTCGTCCCGTCGGACAGCGGCGAGGTGTGGCTGCGTGGCGAGAACGTGTCGCGGCTGTCGCAGGCCAAGCGGGTGCGCCACGGTTTGGCGCGCACCTTCCAGATCACCACGTTGGCGCCGCATCTGCCCGTGCAGCGGCAGATCGAGATGGCGCTGTTCGAACGCGAGGGCCTGAGTGGCAGTGCCTGGCGCAGCGTCGATGGCTACCCATCCCTGACCGCAGAAGCGCAGGAGCTGCTGGGCCGCTTCGGTCTCGCAGCCCACGCGGCAACGGCCACCCAGGACCTGGCCTACGGTGAACAGCGTCTCATCGAGATGGCTCTGGCGATGGCCCTGCGGCCCAAGGTCCTGCTGCTGGACGAGCCCATGGCGGGCGTGCCCAAGGGCGACGGCGCCAAGCTTCTGTCCGCATTGGATGCGCTGCCCCAGGACCTCGGCGTGCTCATCATCGAGCACGACATGGACCTGGTGTTCCGCTTCGCCAACCGCATCGTCGTGCTGTGCGAGGGCGCGGTCCTGGCCGAGGGCACGCCCGACGACATCCGGCGCGACCCGAAGGTTCGGGCCGCCTACCTGGGGAACTGACATGTCTGCGTTGATGCTCGAAGTGAAGGCCGTCCAGGCGGGCTATGGCCCGATGACGGTGCTCGATGGACTGTCGTTCCAGGTGGCGCGCGGCGAACGGCTCGCCATGATCGGCCGCAACGGTGTCGGCAAAACCACAGCCTTGCGCGCGGTCATGGGCGTGATACCGCTGCGGGGTGGCGCCATCGTCTTCTGCGGCGAAGACGTCTCCCGGCTGTCTGCCCACCAGCGCGCCGAGCGCGGCCTCGGCCTCGTGCCGCAGACGCGCGACGTATTCCCTTCGCTGACCGTGGAGGAGAACCTGCTCGCGGGCCTGAAGCGGCGACCGAAGACGGCGCTGGGCGAAGCCTACGACCTGTTCCCGCGCCTGGCGGAACGCCGCCACAACGGCGGCAACCAGCTGTCCGGCGGCGAGCAGCAGATGCTGTCCGTGGCGCGTGCGCTGCTCGGCCAGCCCAAGCTGTTGCTGATGGACGAGCCGCTGGAAGGCCTGGCTCCCTTGATTCGGCAGGAACTCCTGGCAGCGTTCCGCCGGCTGAGCCAGCAGACCGGCATCAGCGTGGTGATCGTGGAGCAGCAGGTTGACGAAGCCCTGGCGTACGCCAGCCGGGCTGTCATCCTCGACCACGGCAGCGTCGTGCACGACGCCGAGGCGGCCGCGTTGGCGTCCGATACCGGCACGCTCGAACGCTGGATCGGCATGGCGGTGCACTGAGATGTACGCTGAGAACCGCGAACTGAGCGCTGGCGGCCCGCGTGCCAGCCAACACAACAGGCATATCGACCTGGAGCGCTATGTCCCGGCCTACCTGACCTGGACTGCGAACAAGCTGTCGCGCGGCGCGTCCGGCTTCTACCTCAAGCACTTCGGTGTCGGCATCGAAGTCTGGCGCTGCCTGGTGCTGCTGGCCGTCGACGGGGCGTGCTCGGCCAACCAGGTGTCGCGCGTCATCGGCATGGACAAGGCGTCGGTGAGCCGATGCTTCAAGACCATGCAGGAAGACGGCTTCATCCGCATTGCGCTCGACCAGAACGACGGCCGTGCCCGCATCGCGGTGCTGACCGACCAGGGCCGCGCGCTGCACGACGCGATCCGCGATGTCGCGCTGGAGCGCGAGCGGGCGCTGCTGGAGGTGCTGTCCAAGGACGAAGCGAAGTCGTTGCTGACCTTGCTGCAGCGTGTGCACGAAAACCTGCCGGAGGTGGAGGCCGCGACCCAGCGCTTCCTTGCCGCCCGCGAAGCCAGAGGCCGCGCGAACACGGAGCGCGCGCAAAGAGGTGGATGAGATGGTTGAACTCGACGTGAGAGTGCGCGCCCGCCGCAACGAGGCGGACGGCATCTGCAGTTTCGAACTGGAGCCGGTCGCGGAGGCGCCGCTTCCATCCTTCAGCGCCGGCGCGCACATCGATGTGCACGTGCCGTCGGGTCCTGTGCGGCAGTATTCGCTGTGCAGTGACCCGCACGACCGTGGCATCTGGCGCATCGGCGTGCTGCGCGAGCCGGCGTCTCGCGGCGGCTCGTCCGGCATGCACGATGCGGCCCCGGTGGGCACCGTGCTCAAGGTCAGCGCACCGAAGAACCTGTTCGCATTGACCGAAGCGCCGTACAGCGTCCTGGTCGCGGGTGGCATCGGCGTGACGCCCATCCTCGCGATGGCACTGCAGTTGCAGCGCGATGGCCAACCATTCGAGCTGCATTACTGTGCCCGCGCACCTGAGCGCATGGCGTTTCGCGATGAGATTGGCGCAAGCCGGTTCTCGGACCGGGCAAGCATGTACTTCAGCGACCTGGCGGACGGCCCCAAGTTCGACGCCGTGGCGGCGTTCCGCACCGCTCCCGCAGGGGCGCACCTCTACGTGTGCGGCCCTGCAGGTTTCATGGACCACGTGCTCGCATCTGCGCGGACCGCGGGATGGGCGGAGGAGCGCCTGCACCGCGAGCACTTTACAGGCGCAGTGCAGGAGACCGCGGGTGACCAGCCATTCCAACTGCGGCTGGCCCGGTCCGGCGCCACCCTGGACGTCCCCGTGGGCATGACCGCGCTGCAGGTCCTGCTCGACAGCGGCATCGACGTGAACTACTCCTGCGAGTCCGGGGTGTGCGGCACCTGCATCACAGCCGTGCTCGAAGGACTGCCGGACCACCGCGACGCCTGCCTGATGGACTCGGAGCACGCGGACAACAAGCTCTTCACGCCGTGCTGCTCGCGTGCGAAGACACCAGCCCTCGTTCTTGACCTGTGAGCCCCGCTCACGCCCCAAAGGAGAACCCCATGACCATCGAAAGCATTCCCATCCAGCCGGTGTCGGCCACGCCTGCTCTGCCCAAGTTCCCGCTCAACCAGTGGTACATGGCCGGCTTCTCCACCGATGTGACCGACAAGCCCGTGGGGCGCATGTTCCTGAACCAGCGCGTGGTGCTGTTCCGTACCGCTGACGGCCAGGTCGCCGCGCTGGAGGACCGCTGCTGCCATCGCTCGCTGCCGCTGTCCTGCGGCACGGTGGAGGCACAGGGTGTGCGCTGCGGCTACCACGGCATGCTTTACGCGCCGAACGGCCAGTGCCTGGAGATTCCCGGCCAGGAGAAGATTCCGACCAAGGCCAAGGTCCGGGCTTACCACATCGCCGAGAAGAACCACATCCTCTGGATTTGGATGCCCAAGGAAGTTGGGGGTGCGCCGACCCTTGAAGCACCCGACTACCCCTGGCACAACGACCCCCGCTACAAGTTTGGAACCGGCTCCTACCACTACAAGGCGCCTTGGCAGCTGATCCACGACAACCTGTTGGACCTGAGCCATCTGGGGTACGTGCACCTGCAGACCATCGGTGGCGATGCGCGGCTGCACATGAACGCCGGCATGAAGGTCACGCAGGATGGCGACACGGTCAAGGTGGTCCGGCAGATGCCCGGATCGCGCCCACCGCCGACGTACAAGGCGGCCTGGCCGTTCGGCGATTCCTGCGACCGCTGGCAGGAAATCGAGTTCGCGTTGTCGCACCTGAGAATCTGGACGGGCGCCATCGAGCCTGGCACCGATTCCATCGACGACCCCCAGCGTGGGGGCTTCCACATGCGCGGTCTGCACGGCATCACACCGGAGACCGACGATACCTGCCACTATTTCTGGAGCATGTCGAGCACGCGCCACCCGGACAAGCCGGACAACAGCCAAGCGGTCATCCAGCAGACCGCCTTCACGTTCGACGAGGACCGCATCGTCATCGAGGAGCAGTACCGGAACATCAAGGAGTTCGGAGGAAAGCCCGAGTGGATCGACATCCATGTCGATGCGGGCGGCAACCGAGCCCGGCGGGTTGTCCAGCGGCTGCTGGCGGAATCTGCCTGAGGGCAGGGTCACTGCATGGACCGCGGCAACCCGTCTAACCGCGAGGTCGGCGTGCCACTGCCTCGGGGTAGCGCTCTTCCAGGAACAGCGCCGTCGCTTTCTCGACGCTTGGCAGGTTGTCGTGGAGCCTTCGCAGCAAGTCCATCAGCGTCTCCCGCTCCGCTTTGGTGAGCACAGAGAGGAAGACGCGCTCGCGCTCACGGGCCAGCTCAAGAATCTGGTCGTGGAGCGCGCGCCCCTTCTCGGTGATGCTGGCGATGCGAAGGCGTCCATCGCGGTCGTCGAGGCTGAACGTGATGAGGCCGTCGGCCTGCATGGCCTTGAAGACGCGGCTCACCGAAGCTTTGTCCATACCGATGGTTCGAGAACACGACTGAGCAGTCACGTCGTTCTCGATGGCCAGCAATACCAAGAGGCGCCAGGTTTCTATCCCCACGTCGAATGCACGGAGGTAGGCACTTGAGGCGCCTCCGGAGAGCTTGTTGGCGATCCAGGTCAGGTACGCAGGGGCGTACTGCTCGAGGTCGATGACCGGGGGCGCCGGCTTCTTGCTCCTCATGCGCGCTCCCTTGGCCTCTGACTGCGATGCTTTGCTCATGCTCCGGATAGCTCCCTGTGTCATCGAATTGTGGCGCATCCCCCATGGGGCCCCGGGCGGCTTGCGCATCTCGCTGAGGGTGCACAGGTCCTGTCCGGGAGGAAACTTCAGCAGCTTGCTAGTCCGTCGCTGGCAACGCATTGAGGCCGCCTCGCACAAACTGCATGTAGGTTCTCACCACCGATTCCGGGATGCCGCTGTTTTGCTTTGAACGATGCAGGTGGTAGAGATAAAGGTAGTCACGCGCTGCGATCAGCAGGTAGGCCAGCGTGTCTAGTTCGTCCTCGCGGTACAGCGTGATCACACCTGCCTGGCGGGCACGCTTGAGAAACTTCAGGTAGCGCCGCACCACTTCCTCATGGTGGCGTGCCCAGGCCGCTGGGGCTTCGACCTCGGCTTCGTTCAGTACGCGCCAAAACCAGGGGTTCTCCTGCAGATACGCGAACACCGCACGCGCGCCGATTTCCTCGATCTCGAAGAAGTCGCTCTTGCCGTGGGCGCGTTCGCGCACGTGCTCGAGCATGTGGAGACCGAAGTGCGGCAGCAATTCGTCGAACAGAGCCTGGCGTGAAGCGAAGTACAGATAGAACGTGCCCTGCGCCATGCCGGCGTCAGCCGTGATGCGCTGGATCGACGCATCTCGGTAGCCAAATTCGCCGACCACGCGTGCGGCCGACATCAACAACTGCTCGCGCGTCCGAGCCGCACGCTCGTCGCGCGTGATTTGCACGGCGGGCGAGAAGACCTTGCGTGACCGTCCTGTCCGGCTGCCTGAGGCGCTTGCCACATCCATTCCTTTCCTGCTGTTGGGCCTGCTCCTGCATGCCGTTCAAGGGTTCGATTTTCAGTTTACCGGTCGCCTTCGCTCCATCCGTTTCGGGTGTTTTCCCTAGTGCGAGGGCGTGGCAAATGGCTGAAACTGATTAATGAATCATGGTTCATTTTATGTCGCAAACTACAACCATCGAGCAGGCCCGCCAAGCCGAAGACGCCTTTCGCGCCGAGGTCCGCGCGTACTGCGAGCACGGGTTGCCGGCCCATGTGCGCGCCAAGGTGCACGCCAACCTGTTCCTCACGAAAGAGGACAACCTGGACTTCCTGCGCTCGCTGGCGCCGCGCGGATGGGTCGCGGGCCACTGGCCGCGCGCCTACGGCGGTGCCGAGTGGACGCCGCTGCAGCGCCTGGTCTTCGAGGAGGAGAGCACGCGACTCGGTGCGCCCTGGCTGATCCCCTTCGGCGTGAACTACGTCGGCCCGGTGATCTACACCTTCGGCTCCGCGGCGCAGAAGGCGCGCTTCCTGCCGCCCATCCTGGCATCCGAGGAGTGGTGGGCCCAGGGCTATTCGGAGCCCGGCGCGGGCTCGGACCTCGCGGGGCTCAAGACCCGCGCCGTGCGCCACGGCGACCACTACCGCGTGAGCGGCCAGAAGATCTGGACCAGCTACGTGCAATGGGCCGACTGGATGTTCTGCCTGGTGCGAACCAGCGAGGAAGCGCGGCCGCAGCAGGGCATCTCCTTCCTGCTGATCGACATGCGCAGCCCCGGCGTGCGGGTGCAGCCCATCCGCACCATGGACGGCTGCCACCATGTCAACGAGGTGTTCCTCGACGAGGTGCGTGTGCCGGTCGAGAACCTGGTCGGCGAGGAGGGCCGCGGCTGGACCTACGCCAAGTTTTTGCTCAGCAACGAGCGCATCCTGGCGGCCGAAACCGGCCGCTCCATGCGCCAGCTCGAGCACTTGAAGCGCCTGGTGCGCGAGGTGCCCAGCACCAGCATTGCCGACCGGCCGGTCTTCGAGCGCCGCGTCGCGCGCATCGAGCTGTCGCTGCACGCGCTGCGCGCCTACTGCCTGGCCTACGCGCGGCGCATGGACGCCTCCGGCCCGCCCGGTGTGGAGGCCTCCATCATGAAGCTGCGCGGCTCCGAGCTGCAGCAGCAGATCTCCGAGGCCACGCTGGACTGGCTGGGCCAGGCCGCCATCGTCTACGACCCGGCCGACGTCAACGCCGACAACGCGCGCTCGCCGCTGGGCCCGCAGGACGCCAGCGGTGCCGTGCGCGAGTACCTGCACGGCCGCGCGTCCACCATTTACGGCGGGTCCAACGAGATCCAGCGCAACATCATCAGCAAGGCGGAGCTCGGCCTGTGACCCACAAGACCTGGTTCGACGACACCGACGCGGCCCTGGACGAGGCCGCCCAGCGCTACCTGGCCGAGCGCTACCCCTTCGCGCAGCGCCAGCGTCTGGCATCCGCTGCGCGCCGCTTCGATGCGGCGATCTGGGAGGGCCTGGCGCAGATGGGCTGGTGCAGCGTGGCCAACGAGGCCGAGCAGGGCGGCTTCGGCGTGCGCATCTCCTCGGTCTGCCTGCTGTCCGAGCGCGCCGGCCAGGCGCTGCTCAACGAGCCCTGGCTGTCCAGCGGTGTGCTGGCACCCTGGCTGGTCGGCCGGCACGCCAGCGCCGCGCAGCAACAGGCCTGGCTGCCGTCGCTGCTCAACGGCCAGCGCCGTGCCGCCTGCCTGCTGGAACCGCAAGCCATGGCGGTGCAGGGTGGAACGCTGACGGGCCGCCAGAGCCTGGTGCCCGATGCCGACCTGGCCGAGCAATTGTTCGTGGCAGCCGAGGGTGCGCTGTGGCAGGTCGACACCGCGCAGGACGGCGTGCAGCGCCGGCCACTGCCGCTGCTCGACGGCCGCGGTGCAGCCAGCGTCGATCTCGTCGATGCGCAGGCCACGCGGCTGGACGGCACGCTGCCGTTCACCGCCGGCCCCGCGCTGCAACTGGCCGCGCTGGCCACCGCCTGCGACGCCTGGGGCGCACTGCGCGCGGTCTTCGACCTCACGTTGAACTACCTCAAGACGCGCCGCCAGTTCGGCGTGCCGCTGGGCTCCTACCAGGCGCTGCAGCACCGCATGGTGGACTTCTACATCCGCGTTGAGGAAAGCCGTGCCGTGCTGGACCAGGCCATCGCCGCGCTGGCGGCTGGTGCGGACTCGGCCACGCGCGATGTGCATGCCGCCAAGGCACTGGTCTGCGAGCACGCGCTGCTTGGCGCGCAGGAGGCCGTGCAACTGCACGGCGGCATCGGCATCACCGAGGAGTACGCCGCCAGCCACTACCTGCGCCGCGTGCGCGTGGACGAGCAGCTCTACGGCGCGGGCGAGCAGCACTTCCTGGCTTTTGCCGCGACGGCGGCCACCACCGCCACCGTTTGAAGGGAGACCGGAAACCATGGACTTTTCCAGCTACGAGTGCATCGAATTCCAGCGCGAGGGCCGCATCCTCACAATCGCGTTGAACCGCCCCGCACAGCGCAACGCCGTCAATGCGCGGCTCCACCATGAGCTCTCGCGCGTGTTCACCGATGCGCAGCGCGACCCAGACTCCGACATCGTGGTGCTGACCGGCAACGGCAGCGCCTTCTGCGCCGGCGGCGACATCGACTGGATGCAGCTATCGGTGGACGAGCCGAGCGAGTTCGAGCGCACCGCGCGCGAGGCCAAGGACATCGTCTATACCCAGCTCGACCTGGAGAAGCCGCTGATCTGCAAGCTCAACGGCCACGCCACCGGCCTGGGCGCGAGCTTGGCGCTGCTCAGCGACATCGTGGTGATGGCGGCCGAGGCGCGCATCGGCGATCCGCATGTCAGCGTGGGCCTGGTGGCGGGCGACGGCGGCGCGCTGATCTGGCCGCAGCTCGTGGGCTATGCCAAGGCCAGGAAGTACCTGCTGACCGGCGAGCTCATGACCGCGGCCGAGGCCGAGCGCATCGGCCTGGTGACAGACGTGGTGCCGCGCGCCGAGCTCGATGCCCATGTGGCCGCGCTGGCCCAGCGCCTGGCGGCTGGCGCCACCAAGGCCATCCGCTGGAGCAAGGTCACGACCAACCTGCCGCTTCGCCAGCTGTTCCACAGCTACTTCGACGCTGGCGTGGCCTACGAGTGCCTGTCCAACGGAACAGCCGACCACGCCGAGGCCGTGCGCGCCTTTCGCGAACGTCGCCCACCCGTGTTCACGGGCCGCTGATTTTCCACCCGCCACCGCCTGACAACATCCAGGAGACACCCATGCCCGCCATCCCACGCAGAAGCGTCCTCAAGGCTTCGGCCCTGGCCGCCGTTGCCGCCACCACCGGCCTGCCAGCCCTCGTGCGTGCGCAATCCGGCTCGCTCAAGATCGGCCTGATCACGCCGCTCAGCGGTCCGCAGGAGTTCATCGGCTCCTACGTCAAGAACGGCGCTGACGTGGCGATCGAGCAGATCAACAAGGCCGGCGGCATCCTGGGCCGGCAGGTGCAGCTGGAGATTCGCGACGACAAGGCCAACCCCGCCGCCGCGCTGGCCGCCGCGCGCGAACTGCTGGGCGCGGGCGTCAATCTGCACACCGGCGGCATCTCCAGCGCGGTGGTGCTGGCGCTGGGTCCGGTGATGCAGCAGGAGAAGGGTGTGTTCATGACCTGCGGCGCCGGCACCGAGAAGATGAACCACGAGAACTACTCGCCCAACCTGTTTCGCCCCGGCGACGCGCCCGACGCGCGCACGCGCGCCCAGGCCAAGCTGATGGCGCAGAAGTACCCCGACATCACGCGCTGGACCGGCCTCGTGCCCGACCACGAGTACGGCCGCACCACCTGGAGCATCTTCGTCGACGCGCTGCTGGAGTTCTATCCGGCCATCGCCGGCAAGAAGCCCACGGTGCTCGAGCCCATCCTGATGCCCTACGGCGTCTCCGACTACCGCAATTCGATCACGCAGGCGCTGCGCCAGCAGGCCGACGGCGTCTTCAACTGCACGTACGGCGGCGACGCCATCACCATGTTCCAGCAGGCGCGCGGCTTCGGCCTCATGAACCGCTACAAGGTGGTCTGCGATGCGGCCAACGAGTTCCTGGTGGCGCGTGGCCTCAAGCAGCAACTGCCCGCGCAGTGGACCGGCATGCACTACTACGCCGAGGCCAACAAGGGCAATGCCATGAGCGACCGCTTCGTCGCCGACTACGCGGCCAAGACCAAGGACAGCGAGCCGCTGGGCTGGGCCGCCGAGGCCCACGCCAGCCTGTACGCCTACAAGCAGGCGATCGAGAAGGCCAGGTCCACCGACACCGAGGCCGTGATCGCCGCGCTCAAGGGCCTGACCTGGGACACCGTGACCGGCCCGCGCACCATGCGCGCCGAAGACAACCAGGCCATCAAGGACGTCGAGCTGGTCTACCTGGAGCCCGCCACCACGGACAGGGGCTACAAGGTGGCGCAGTACGTCAAGGTCGACGGCAAGACCGTGATCTTCCCGCCCACGCCGGGCAAGAAGCTCACGCTGCGCACCGCCTGAAGAACGCATGCTGCTGGCAGACATCGCCACGCTGCTGGTCAACAGCCTGACCTGGGCCATGGCGACCTTCCTGGTCGCCGCCGGGTTGACGCTGGTGTTCGGCACGCTGCACATCCTGAACTTCTCGCACGGCGGCTTCTTCATGATCGGGGCCTACGGCGCGTACTCGCTGGCCCAGGCCCTGGGCGCCGGCAGCTCGATCGCGTTCTACCTGTTCGGCTCGCTCGTGGCCGGCGTGTTCGTGGCCCTGCTGGGCCTGGTGGTGGACCGGCTGGTGCTGAGGCGCCTGGCCGGCGTGGAAGACGCCTACGTGCTGATCGCCACCTACGCGCTGCTGCTGGTCTGCGAGGGCGCGACCAAGCTGGTCTGGGGCCTGAACTACCACAGCGTGATGCCGCCGGCCGCGCTGGACGGCGCCTGGCTGCTGGGCAATGCCGTGGTGCCACGCTTCTCGCTGTTCATCATCGGCGCGGGCATCGTTGTCTTCGTGGCGCTGGAAGTGTTCCTGAACCGCACCGGCCCGGGCCGGCTGGTCAAGGCCATTGCCGTCGATCCCTGGATGGCGCGGCTCCTGGGTGTCAACGTGCGCTGGGTCTACACCGCCACGGTGGCCATCGGCTTCGCGCTGGCCGGCCTGGCCGGTGGCCTGCTGCTGGCCAACCAGACGCTGTCGCCCACGCTGGCCAGCGCCTTCGTGATCCAGGCCTTCGGCGTCATCATCATCGGCGGCATGGGCAGCATCAGCGGCGCCTTCTTCGGCTCCATCCTGCTCGGGCTCATCGATGCGGTGGGGCAGTGGGTGCTGCCGGGCCTGCCGGGGCTGCCGTTCTTCGTGGCCATGACGCTCATTCTGCTGATCCGGCCGCAGGGCCTCATGGGCAAGAGGCACTGAACATGCAAGCCTCTACCTTCGCGGGCGCCAGCCCCCGGCGCGACGCCACCGTGCTGCTGCTGGTCATGGCCGCGGCCCTGCTGGCGCCGGCCTTCCTCAACCGCGGCCTGGTGTTCATCGCCGGCATGGTCTGGATCAACGCCGTGTTCGGCCTGGCCTTCAACCTGCTGTTCGGCCTGTCCGGCGTGCTGAGCTTCGGCCAGGCCATGTTCTTCGCGGCCGGTGCCTATGCCACGGCGCTGTTGACGCAGGGCAGCGGGCTGCCGTTCATGCTGGTGCTGCCGCTGTCGGGGCTGGTCGGCGCTGTGCTGGCGGCGGCCGTGGGCGTGGTGTCACTGCGGCGCAGCGAGGGCGTGTACTTCGCCATCCTGACGTTGGCCTTTGCCGAACTGCTGCACTTGCTGATCGCCAACACCGGTGCGCTGGGCCGCAACGACGGGCTGGCCGGCTTGACCCGCCCCGTGCTGGCCCTGGGCGGCTGGCGCATCGACCTGGCGGCCGGCGACAACTTCTACTACTGCATCGTCGGGGTCTGCGGCTTGCTGATCGCCTTCGTGCGCTGGCTCATCGGCACGTCGTTCGGCCGGGCGCTGCAGGCCGTCAAGCAGGACCCTGAGCGCGCCGAGTTCCTGGGCATCCCGGTGCGCAGGCACCGCCTGGCCATCTTCGTGCTGGCTGGCGCCGTGACGGCCACGGCCGGCGCGCTGGTCGCACCCTGGGCGCAGATCGTCACACCTGAACTCGCGCACTGGTCCAACTCGACCAACCCCATCCTCTACACCCTGCTGGGCGGCAGCGCCTACTTCTGGGGGCCGGTGCTGGGTGCGCTGGTGCTCTCCTGCGTGTTCTACGTCACACGCACGCTGGTGGGGCTGTCGGACATGGTCACGGGCCTCTTGCTGCTGGTCGTGGTGGTCGGGCTGCCGGGCGGCATCCTGGGCCTGCTGGCGCGGCTCACGCAGCGGGGAGACAAGCGGTGAGCGCCTTGCTGCAAGCCACCACGCTGGACAAGTCGTACGGCCCGATCCGCGTGCTGCGCGGCGTGAGCCTCACCATTGCGCCCGGCGAGTCCCATGTGGTCATCGGCCCCAACGGCGCCGGCAAGACCACGCTGTTCAAGGTGCTGACGGGTGAGCTCTACGCGGACCGCGGCCAGGTGCTGTTCGAGGGCGCAGACCTCACGCGCATGCCCGCGCACCAGCGCGTGCACCGCGGCTTCGGCCGCACCTTCCAGGTCGCCAAGGTGTTCACCAAGCTCAGCGTGCAGGACAACCTGCGCGTGGCGCTGGAGGCCGGCGCGCGCCGCGGCAATCCCTGGGGCCGCGTGCCTGCCGCGCGTGCCGCGGCCTTCGACGCGCGCATCGCTGCGCTGCTGGACGACACTGGTTTCGCATCCCAGCGCGAGGCCGTGGCCGGCACGCTGGCTTATGGCGACCGCAAGCGCCTGGAGCTTGCCATGGTGCTGGCGCTGGAGCCGGCCGTGCTGTTCCTGGACGAACCGACCGCCGGCATGTCGGCGGCCGAGCGCCAGGCGTCGGTGCGGCTGCTGCAGCAGGTCAAGCGCCGGCGCGGCTTGGCCATGCTCATGACCGAACACGACATGGAGGTCGTGTTCGGCCTGGCCGACCGCATCTCGGTGCTGCACCACGGCGAGCTGATCGCCTCGGGCAGCCCCGACGCCATCCGCGCCGATGCGCGCGTGCAGGAGGTTTATCTGGGTGACGAAGGGGATGGACATGCTTGAGGTGCGCGACCTGCATGCGCAGTACGGCGACAGCCGCGTGCTGTTCGGCATCGACCTGTCGGTGCCCACTCGCGGCGGCGTGGCGCTGCTGGGCCGCAACGGTGCCGGCAAGTCCACGCTCATGAAATCGCTGCTCGACGCCGGCCCGCAATCGCGCGGCGAAGTGCGCCTGGACGATCAGTCCCTGGCCGGCCTGCCGACCGAGGCACGGGCGCGCCTGGGCCTGGCACTGGTGCCCGAAGACAGGCGCATCTTCACCACGCTCACGGTGCGCCAGAACCTGGAGCTGGCCTGGCACGCGGTCGGCAAGGACCGCCCACGCATGCAGGTGGCCGAGGTCGTGACGCTGTTCCCGCTGCTGGCCACCTTGCTGAACCGGCTGGGCTACCAGCTCTCGGGCGGCCAGCAGCAGCTGGTGGCGGTGGCGCGCGGGCTCATGGCCTCGCCCCGGCTGCTGATGATGGACGAACCGGCCGAGGGCCTGGCGCCCAAGGTGGCGCACGACCTGGCGCGCGAGGTGCGCGCCGCGCGCGACAAGCTGGGCCTGACCGTGCTGGTGGCCGAGCAGAGCATCGCCTACGCGCGCCAATGCACGGAGTACGTCTACCTGCTGGACAGCGGAGCGCTGGTCTTCTCGGGCGACTGGGCGGCCTTCGATGCGAACCCCGAACTCAAGACCCGCTACCTGGCGGTGTAGCCATGGAGAACACCATGCGACGAGACATCAGCGGCTGGGACGTGCGTTGGGACGAGGCACGCGCACGGCAATGGGTGGCCGAAGGCAAGTGGCTGAACCGCACGCTGGCCGACGCCGTGCGCGAGGCTGCACGCGATGCACCCCACCGCGTGACCCAGGTCTGCGGCGGGCGCGGCGTGACGGCCGGCGAGGTCTGGGACGGGGCGACGCGCCTGGCCGGCGCGCTACAGGCCCACGGCCTGCAGGCCGGCGACGTGGTCGCCTTCCAGACGCCCAACTGGCATGAGGCCGCGTTCATCGACGTGGCCTGCTGCCTGCTGGGCCTGGTGGTCTGCCCCATCGTGACGATCTACCGCGACCGCGAGGTCGAGCTGATCCTCTCGGACAGCGGGGCCAAGGCCATCTTCATCGCCGAGAGCTTCCGCGGCTACGACTTCGCAGCCATGCTGGCGCGCATAGCGCCCAGCGTGCCCACGCTGCGGCATGTATGGACGGTGCGTGGCGCTGCGGGCACGGGCCAGGACCTGGGAGACCTGATCGCCGGCGCAGCGCCGCTACTCACGCCGACCGCCGTGTCGCCGGACGCGGTCAAGCTCGTGCTTTACACCTCGGGCACGACGGGCAAGCCCAAGGCCGTGCTGCATTCGCACAACTCTCTGATCCGCGCCACGCTGATGTGCGCCCGGCACTGGGGCATCCGGCCCGGCGACACCACGCTGATGCCTTCGCCGGTCACCCATGTCACGGGCTTCAGCCATGGCCTGGAGATGCCGTTCTACGGCGGCACGCGCTGCGTGCTCATGGAGAGGTGGGACGCGGCGCAGGCGGCCGACACCATCGACCGCGAGCAGGTGGTCTTCACGATCGGCGCCACGCCCTTTTTGCAGGAGCTCATGGACGTGGCCGAGGCGCAGCAGCGCCAGCTGCCCTCGCTGCGGCTGTTCCCCTGCGGCGGTGCGGCGGTGGCGCCCGAGACCATCTACCGCGTGCCGCGCGTGCTGCCCAACTGCCGCTCGTTCCGTGTCTACGGCTCCAGCGAGGCGCCGATGATCACGCTGGGCTGGTGCGCCCCAGGCCAGGAGAAGCTGGCGGCCGAGACCGACGGTGAGATCGTCGACTTCGAGGTGCGCGTGGTCGACGCCGACGGCCGGCCGGTCGCTCCGGGGCAGGAGGGCGAGATCTGCGCCCGCGGCCCGGCGCTGTTCCTGGGCTATGCCGACGCCGGCCATACGGCCGAGGCCTTCGACGACGAGGGCTTCTTCCACACCGGCGACATCGGCTACGTGCAGGGCAGGGCGGTGGTCTTCACGGGTCGCATCAAGGACCTCATCAACCGCGGCGGCGAGAAGATCAGCGCCAAGGAGGTCGAGGACCTGCTGCACCAGCACCCGGCCGTGCAGGCCGCGGCCGTCGTCGCCATGCCGCACGCGCGGTTGGGCGAGACCGTCTGCGCTTACGTGATCGCGCGGCCCGGCGCCACGGTGGACGCCGCCAGCATCGGTGCGCTGCTGGACGCGGCCGGCGTCGCGCGGCAGAAGTACCCCGAGCGCTATTTCTTCGTCGACGCGTTCCCGAGCACGGCCTCGGGCAAGGTCAAGAAGGACCTGCTGCGCAAGGACGCGCTGGAGCGCTGCAAGGGCTGATTTCCCTCAACGACAGGAGACACTATGCACCGCAGAACCTTTACCGCGCTGGCCCTGGCGGCTGCGCTGGCCGCCGGCCCCGTGCTGGCCCAGGACGCCTGGCCCCAGCGCCCGATCCGCCTGGTCGTGGGCTTCACGCCTGGCGGCTCGACCGACCTGGCGGCGCGCATCGTGGCCCAGGCGCTGGCCGAACGCCTGGGCAAGCCCGTGGTGGTGGAAAACAAGCCCGGTGCCAGCGGCAACATCGCCACCGAGTTCGTGGCCAAGTCGCCCGCTGACGGCTCCACGCTGATGCTGTGTACCATCCCCACGCACGCGATCAACCCGCACCTGTACAAGAACCTGCCCTACGACCACCTGAAGGACTTCGCGCCCGTGTCGCTGGTGGCCATGCTGCCCAACATCGTGGCGGTCAACCCGCAGGTGCCGGCCAAGGACCTCAAGGAGCTGGTGGCGCTGGCAAAGAAGGAGCCCGGCAGGTACCAGTTTGCCGCAGTGCCGGGCGGCTCGCCGCACCTGACGGCCGAGGTGTTCAAGGACACGGCAGGCATCCAGTTGCAGCTCGTTCCCTACAAGGGCGCCAGCCCGGCCATCACCGACGTGATCGCCGGCCATGTGCCCATGGTGTTCGAGAACGTGGCGCCGACCATGGCCTTCATCCAGAGCGGCAAGCTGCGGCCCATCGCGGTCACCTCGCCGACGCGGCTGCCCGGCCTGGAGTCCGTGCCCACCGTGGCCGAGTCGGGCTACCCGGGCTTTGCCGTGGAGGGCTGGAGCGGCATCGTGGCGCCGGCCGGCACGCCGGCCGCGGTGCTGGACCGGCTCAACACCGAAGTGCGCGCGGTGCTGGCCGAGCCCGAGGTGCAGGCGCGTTTCGTGCAGCTTAACCTGCGCGCGCGGCCCAGTTCGCGCGAGGAGTTCGGCAGCTTCATGCGCGAGCAGACGGATTTCTGGGGCAAGCTGATCACCCGCATCGGCTTGAAGCTGGACTGAGGCCATGCCACGCATCCCCGCGCTCGAAGTCGCTGCACTGCCGCCTGCGCTGCAAGCCTTGCTGGCCAACCGGCCGCCTTACAACGTCTACCGCGTGCTGGCACACGCGCCCACTGCACTGCCGGGCTTCATGCAGCTGGCCAGCGCTCTGCTGACCCAGGGCGAACTCGACGCGCAATTGCGCGAGATGGTGATCCTGCGCGTGGGCGCGCATTGCCGATCGGACTATGAGATTCACCAGCATCTGAGGCTCGCGCGCCACGTCGGCACGAGCGATGCACGCATCGATAAAGCGCTGCGGTTGGATGAGCCGGCGACCGCGGAGACGCTTGAGGACCGACTTTTGGCCTTTACTGACCAGGTCGTGCTGCAGGTCAAGGCCGATGCCGGATTGTTCATTTCCCTGCAGGCCGAGCTATCGCCGCGCGCGCTGGTCGAGCTGCTTCTGACCATCGGGACTTACATGATGGTGTCGCGCGTTCTTGAAAACTTGGAGGTGGAGGTCGAACGCGATGGCGTGGAGATTGCAGGCCACTACCAGGCTCCTACCTCAGCAGATTGACGGACGAGGTCCGCCGCGACTCTTTGGTTGGCAGTACCCTTGTGGTGCCGCCTCTTGCGGGCAGAGGCGAACAAGCCGAGTTGCGGTGCGTCAGTGTCTGCTCCGCCGGTGGTTGCAGACACTGAAGCGCCCACCATCGACTTCCGCATCCGGCCACAAGCCGCCCTTCACATTAAGGCCTCGACCGTCCACAGTACGTTGGAAGCAGTCCCTCCGAGCGTGGCCACGAACATGCAGCGATAGGTCGTGATAGCTCAGGGGACTGCTTCAGAGCCCTTTGACAGAGCCCAACGGCGCATCAAAACGTGTGCCGCACGCCCGTCGCGATCACCCGCGTCTTGGCATCCGGCGCACCCGCGACTTCTCGCTTGGAAAAGTTGAAGCCGCCGTACAGGCTGGTGCGCTTGGACAGGTAGTACAGCGCCGCCACGCCGAGGCCGTCGCGCTTGGCGCCGCTGCCCGTCAGCACGTCGTCCTTGGACCAGGCGTAGCCGGCCGTCAGCGTGAGCAGGCCACCGACCGGCACGTCCACGCCCAGCTGGTATTCCTGGGTCTTGTCGATGTTGGCCGACTTGCCCGCCAGGCGGCCGTAGGCACCCAGCAGCTTCGCGAAGCCGAGGTTGTACGTTCCGTTGAACTGGAAGAAGCGGGCCGTGGGCTCGTCGCCTCGGCGTTGCTCGGTCTGGTAGGACAGCATGGCCACCGCCGGGCCGGACACGTAGGACAGCATGGCCGAGGCCACCTTGCCCGCGCTCGCGGTGCTGGTCTTGTTCTCGCCCAGGCTGTACATCACGCTGCCTGACAGGCCCGAGAACGTGGGCGTGTAGTAGAAGACCGAGTTGCCCGGCTTGGCCTGGTAGTCGTTGCTGGCCCAGACGAAGGCCGCCGGCGCGAAGATGCGCGCGTTGAAGCCGGCCGCGCCGATGCCCTTGGCATCGTCGAAGGGCGAGACCGCGCGGCCGATCCGCACCTCACCGAAGCCACCGGAAAACCCCACCCAGGTCGCGTTGTTGAACAGCGAGCTGCCGGTCTCGCCCGTGTAGTAGTTGTTGTTTGGCCGCATGGCGCCCGTCGCCGCGTCGAAGTCGCCCTCCAGCTTGAAGTTGGCTTTCAGGCCGCCGCCCAGGTCTTCCGTGCCTTTGAAGCCGAGCCGGCTGTGCTTGATGCCGCCGCCGCGGACCACGGTCTGCGTCAGGTGCTCGCCGTTCGCGGCCGGGGTTTTAACAGAGCCGACATAGGCATCCAGGATGCCGTAGATCGTCACGCTGGATTGGGCCGAGGCGGCGCTGCAGCAGAGGATGGCGGCCAGGGCGATGAGGTTCTTGTGCATGGTGGGCTTCTCGCAAGGTTTAAAAAAAGTGACAAATCAGGGTGCAGGGGCCTGCGGCAGGCAACAGCCCGCCCACACCCCTGCGCAAGGGCGTTGGTCCTGGGCCTTCAGGCCCGGTCAGGTGAAAGGGATGCGGCCGGCCGGCCGCAGCGTCAGAACTTCAGGAAGTAGTCCTGCAGGGTCGCGACGTCCTGGGTCTGCGTGAGGCCCAGTGCCAGCAGGATGCGGCCCTTGTGCGCCGGCAGGTTGTCGCCAGCCACGAAGCCGGCCGCCCGCACGCGGTCGCGCGCATCGACGCGGCCCGAGTGCGCACGCGCCGCCTGCACCACGACCACGCCGGCCTCGACCGCGCGGGCTAACGCCGCGCGCTCGCCCGGCGCGCCGCAGCCCGGCGCGAAGCCAGCCGCCACGATGCCCTTGGCGCCCGCGGCCACTGCGGCGTCGATCAGCGCGCCGTCGGCACCCACATGCGAGACCACCATGTCCACGCGCGGCAGCACGTCGATCTTGCGCACGTCGAACGGAGTGGCGCTGGTGTGGGCGCGCACCGGCGTGCGGTAGTAGCTCACGAGGTCGGAGTCGGCATAGCCCAGCGCGCCCAGGCCTGGCGACTGGAAGGACTGCAGGCGGTAGGTGTCGGTCTTGCTGACCTCGCGCGCGGCCTGGATTTCGTCGTTCAGCACCACCAGCACGCCACGGCCACGCGACTCGGGAGCAGCCGCCACGCGCACCGCGTTGATGAGGTTGAGCTGAGCATCCGAGGAGATGGCACTGAAGGGCCTCTGCGCGCCGACCAGCACGACCGGAATGTCCAGGCACAGCGACAGGTTCAGGAAGTAGGCCGTCTCTTCCAGGCTGGCCGTTCCGTGCGTCACAACGATGCCGGCCAGGCCGGGATGCGCGTCCGCCACCTCGTGCAGCTTGCGGCCCAGAGCGATCCAGTCGGCCGGACCGATGTCGATGGCGGCCATGTTGCGGAACCGCACCGGCAGCACGTCGGCGTGCAGCGCGATGTCCGGCACCTGCTGGGCGATTTCGTCGGCTTGCATGATGTTGCCGGTGTCGCCGTAGTTCACCAGGTCGAGCCGGCCAGTGCCGAGCGAGGAAATCGTGCCGCCCGTTCCGAGCAGGGCCACTTGGGGTTTCGTTGTCATGTGCGTTCTCGTGTGAATCAAAAATGGATGAAGGGTCAGCGGCCTTGGCGCATCACTGGTGCCAGGCGCTGTACCAGCAGCAGGACGATGAGGGACAGTCCGATCAGCACGCCGGAGGCCGCAGCCACGCGCACGTCCAGCGATTCCTCGACCATCTGGAACATGCGCAGCGGCAGCACCGTGGTGCGCGCATCGGCCAGGAACAGCGTGATGGAGACGTTGTCCAGCGACTGCATGAAGACCAGGAAGGCGCCGGCCAGCACGCCGGGCAGCAGCAGCGGCAGCGTCACGCGCAGGAAGGTCGGCAGCCGCGCCACGCCCAGCATGGTTGAGGCCTCTTCCAGGTGCGGGTCGATGCGCTGGGCAATCGCCAGCGTGGAGCGATACATGAGCGGCCCGAAGATCACGATGTGACCGGCCACCACCAGCCACAGCGAAGGCCCCAGGCCCACCTTGCCGGCCGCCAGCAGCGCCGCCAGGCCGTAGACCAGGCTGGGCAGCACCAGCGGCGCCAGCACCAGCGGCTCCAGCAGCGCCACGGGCCGCTTGCCCAGCCGCGTCATGCCGAAGGCGGCCGGCACCGCGAACAGCACGGCGCCCAGCACGGCCAGGCCGGCGATCTTGAGCGAGTTCAGCGCGGCCTCCTGGATCGGTGCGGACTGCAGCGGATCGAGCAGGCTGCGGTACCAGCGCAGCGAGTAGTTGTCGGGCGGGAACTTCAGCGTCTGCCCGTCGGTGAAGGACATGGCCAACGCCACGCCCACCGGCGCCACCATGAAGACCAGCGCCAGCACGCCGACCGTGCCGATCACCAGCCAGTAGCTGCGTTCAAGCAGCGCGTCGAGGAGTTTCTGCATGACTTTGTCCTTCCGGCTCAGGTACCAGCCAGGCGACGGTGGCGCGAGAGCTGGGTCACGCCCAACATCACGGCACCCGTGGCCAGCAGCAGCACGGTGGAGATGGCGGCCGCGTTGGGCCACCGGAACAGCACGCCCACCTCGCGGTAGATGTACTGCGGCACGTAGATCAGCCGGGCACCGCCGATGACCGACTGCGTCACGTACGAGGTGGTCGCCGCCGCGAACACCAGCACCCAGCCAGCCAGCACCGCCGGCGCCATGGTCGGCAGCAGCACCGTGGCCAGCTGGCGCCAGCGGCCCGCGCCCAGCGTCTCGGCGGCCTCGACCAACGAGCGGTTGGTGCGCGACAGCGCGGCGATCACAGGCAGCACGAGCAACGGCAGCTCGATCTGGCACAGCACCACGACCAGCGCTAGCTGATTGAACAGCAGGCTGGTGGGCCGCTCCAGCAGCCCCAGTTCCACCGCGGCCATGCTGATCGGCCCCTGCCGGCCCAGCAGCACGATCCAGGCGAAGGTGCGCACCACGTTGCTGGTCAGCATGGGCAGCAGCGTCAGGAAGATGATGGCGCTGCGCCCCCACTTGCCGCAATGCCAGTACAGCAGCGCAATCGGTAGGCCCACTAGCGTGGTGCCCAACACCACGTACAGGCCCAGCAGCAGCGTGTCGACCAGCACCTGGCGCGAGAACTCGTCGCCCAGGAAGCGCAGGTAGTTGCCCAGCGTGGGAGTACCCTCGGCCGTTGCGAAGCCCATCGCCACCAGCAGGCCCAGCGGGATCGCGAACGCCAGGCCGCTCAGCAGTGCGAGCGGCGTGACGAAGGGCAGGCCCGGCCAGCGAAAGAGGAGCGCGCGCATGGTCACTTCCGGACGACGCGGTCGAACTCGGCCGTCCAGCCCGCGCGGTGCTGGTTGATCTTGGCCCAGTCGAAGTAAACGAACTTCTTCATGTCCGCCTCTGTGACATAGGCCTTGATGCCCGGCGTGAGCGGCACATCCACGTTGGTCGGGATCATCTCGGTGGGTGGCAGCGCGAGCTGCTTCTGCGCCTCGGCCGAGATGGCAGCGTCCATGTAGCGGTAGACGGCCTCGGGGTCTTTGGCGTTCTTGGCCATGTGGATGGTCACGGGCACGGCCGGCGAGCCGCTGGCCGGGTGCACGAACTCGCAGGGCACGCCCAGCGACTTCAGGCGCGAGACGTTGTTGGTGCTGGCCATGAAGACATCGACCTCGCCCTGCTGGAACAGCGTCATCTGCTGACTGCCGCTGCTGGCAATCGTGCCGATCTTCTTGAGGTGCTTGGCCAGCAGCTCGAACACCGGCGCCATGTTGTCGATGCTGCCGCCGTACAGACGCGCGATTTCGATCCAGGTCATCGCGGCCGTGTTCGAGCCGAAGCCGATCCAGGCCACCTTGCCGTCGTAGGCCGTGTTCTCGAACAGGTCCTTGTAGCCCGTGGGCTTGGGCACTTTGGTCGGGTTGTAGGCGATGCCGTTGACCTCGACCGTGACGTTCGGGCCGTACTCCGTGCGGCCGGCCGGGCCGAGCTTGTCCCAGTTCTTGAGCTTGCTCGGGTCGATCTTTTGGATCAGCCCCTTGGCGATG
Organism: Pseudorhodoferax sp. Leaf274; assembly: GCF_001422445.1. Lineage (GTDB taxonomy): Bacteria > Pseudomonadota > Gammaproteobacteria > Burkholderiales > Burkholderiaceae_C > Pseudorhodoferax. The sequence continues at coordinate 103,185 of NZ_LMNA01000001.1, read as the reverse complement.
GCCTCGGCCGTCTGGCCGGGCGACATCAGCAGCGCGTCGTAGGGCGGGCGGTTCGGACTGGCCAGGGTCTTGGCCAGTTGGTCCTGGGCCAGCGCGGGGGCGATCACGAGCTCGGTGCCCTGGGCCTTGAGCAGCGGCGTGACGATGCGGCGGTAAGCGTCTTCCCATGCGTTGGGGAAGGTGGCGGCGACGACCGAGCTGGCGGCCATGGCGCGGCCGCTCATGAGCGGCGTGCTGGCCAGGGCGGCAAGCGCGGTTGTGAACTGGCGGCGGGACAGGGTGGATTGGCTGGACATGAGGCTCTCCGGATGGCTGATGGATGGGGATGGATCAGGATGAAAGGGGCTCAGGTGGCCTGTGCGTCGGCCGGGAACACCCTGCAGGCGCTGGTGTCGATGAGCGCGTGCACCTGAGCGTTCGGCAGATCGGGCGCCGCGGCGCCGCGGGGCTGGCGCGCCAGCAGCACGGTGCCGTCGGCCAGGGCCAGCCGGTGCAGCACGTCGGCGCCCTGCACCACGCTCTGCAGGCAGGTGGCCGGCAGCGTGCCGGGCTGTACGCTGGGCACCACGCGCACATGCTCGGGCCGCACGCTAACCTGCACGGCCGAGCCGGCCAGGAAGCGCTCCGGGCGCGCCAGCGACAGCTCGGGGCCCAGCTTCAGGCGGATGCTGCAGTCCACGCCGTCGGCCGCCAGCACCGTGCCGGCCAGCACCGAGGACTGGCCGATGAAGGCGTTGACGAAAGGCGTGGCCGGCTGGTCGTACAGCTCGGCCGGCGTGCCGATCTGCTCCACGCTGCCGCGGTTCATGACGATGAGCTGGTCGGCCACGGCCTGGGCTTCTTCCTGGTCGTGCGTGACCAGGATGGCCGTGATGCCCAGCGCGCGCTGCATGGCGACGAAGTCGGCCTGCAGATCGGCGCGCAGCGCGCGGTCCAGAGCGGCGAAGGGCTCGTCCAGAAGGATCACGGTAGGCCGCATGGCCAGCGCGCGGGCCACGGCTACGCGCTGCTGCTGGCCGCCCGACAGTTCACGCGGCATGCGCTCCGCCAGGTGGCCGAGCTGTACCAGGCCCAGCATCTCGGTCACCCGGGCCTGGCGCTCGTCGCGCGACAGCCCGGACAGGCCGTAGGCTACGTTCTCGCGCACCGACATGTGGGGGAACAGCGCGTAGCTCTGGAACACCATGCCGATACGGCGTTCGCGCGCCGGCACGCGGCTCAGGTCCTTGCCGCCCAGCCATACGCTGCCGTGGGCGGGCTGGATCAGCCCGGCGATCACGCGCAGCATGGTCGACTTGCCGCAGCCACTGGGGCCCAGCAGGGCCGCCACGCTGCCGGCCGGCACGGTGAACGAGACGTTGTTGAGGGCCGGCGCGCCGGCATAGGTATGGCGCACGCGCCGCACCTCGAGCGCCACGGCGGTGGCCGGGCTCTTCATAGCGGCGTTCATGCATCGCCTCCGATGGCCAGGTGCTTGGCGATGACGGGTGCCACGCCGGTCATGGTTTTGCGGCGCGGCTTGGAGTAGCTGCCGATGGTGGCGCGGCCGGCCTGCAGGCGGCACAGCGCCAGCGCCTGCACGACGGCGGCCTCGACGCTGCCGACCACCGGAATCTGCGACGCGGCGGCCACTTCCTGCGCCAGGCCGGCGAACACCGCGCCGCCCAGCACCACCACCTCGGCCGACTGCGTGGCCACAGCGCGGGCCACCCCCTCGACCAGCAGCGGCGTCCGGTTCTCGGACAGGATCACGCTGTCGTCGACCAGCGTGACGCCGCCGAAGCGCGAGGACAGGCCGGCGGCCTGCACGGCCTCGTGGACCATGGGCGCCACGCGCAGACCCGGCGTGACCACCGAGAAGCGCGCGCCCAGCATGGCGGCCGTCAGGTAGGCGGATTCGCCGATGCCGACCACCGGGATGTCCAGCACCTCGCGCAGCGCAGTCATGCCCGGATCGCTGAAGCAGGCCACGACCACGGCGTCGTGGCCGGGTGCGGCTTCCAGCGCGGCCTCGAAGGTGGCGAGCGCCGAAATGACGACGTCGGCCCGGCCGCCGATGCCGGCCGGGCCGCAGCGGCTCTCGATGGCCGTGAACTCGGCGTCGGGCGCCAGGGCGCGGGCGGCCTGAGCCACCTGCTCGGTGGTGGCGGCGCTGGTGTTGGAGTTCACCAGCAGGATGCGGGGCTTGCGGTTCATGGGCGGCCTGTGGAGCAAGGCACGGCGTGAGCTACGCCGTGGGGGTTGATGGAGGGGCGGGGGTGCGACGACATGCCGATCCACGTGCAAACACTGTGCCAATGTCGGCACAAATTCGGATTTTTCGTTAACGCCAGAGAGAAAATAATGTCGACAATATAGAGATTTGGATTGTTAACAACGCATCAAACGCATTGCTCGCAAGATGCTATGCCGCATGTCAGTGCAGAAAATTGCACCAACTTGATGACATCGGCACCGGGATGGCGCAAAAGGAGCGGACTCGGAACCGATGGGTCTGCAGCAGGTGAGATTCGCCTGTAGGGCGGTCTGCTCTCAAAGCCCGTTGCGGGAACAGTCACTCACAAAACGAATTTGATCTTGTTAACAAGATTGCGATAAGATCGTCAACGACGATGGAGAAATGGCCGGCTCTTCTGCCTCCGTTCCCTGTCCTTCGAGGCCCCCATGCAACCAGACACCGCCACGCCGCCCACGCTCGACCCTGCCGCGCTGGTCGACGAATACCTGCGTATCCTCATGATTCCGGACCCTGCCGGGGTGCAGAAGATGATTTCTCCGGAGCTGTGCATCCGCTTCACGGGCGGCCGTGCCATGCGCGCGCCGGCCGAATGTGCGGCCTTCAATGCCCAGCGCTACCGCTGGGTGCGCAAGCGCATCGAACGGACTGAGGTGGTGGCCGGCGGCACGCCCGAACACACCGTGGTCTACAGCCTGGGCACGCTGTACGGGGAGTGGCCGGATGGCACGCCCTTTGAGGGCAACCGGTATGTGGACCGCTATGTGGTGTGCCACGGCCTGATCGCGCAGATGGACGTCTGGAACGACAGCGCCGAACGGCTCCTGGAACCCCGCCTGGGGGCTGCGGCATGACGCGCGCCAGCACGGTGAAGAAGGCCGCGGCCCCCGCCAAGGCCAGCAAGGCAGCCAGGGCCGCCACAGTGGCCAAGGCCGATGTGCCACCGGAACAGGACCACGCCGACGTCGAGAGCCGCATGTACCAGGCCATTTTCGACAGCGTGCTGAACCAGCGCCTCAAGCCCGGCGCCAAGCTGCCCGAGGCTTCGCTCTGCGAGCTGTTCGACACCTCGCGCTTCGTGGTGCGCAAGGTGCTGGAACGCCTGGCGCACAACCATGTTGTGGAGCTTCAGCCCAACCGTGGCGCCCGCGTGGCCATGCCCTCGCCCGAGGAGGCCCAGCATGTGCTGGAGGCCCGCCGCGGCCTGGAGGCGGCCATCGTCGCGTTGGCCACGCAGCGCGCCAACAAGCGCGAGCTGGCGGAGTTCCGCCGCGCGCTGGACAAGGACGAGTCGGCCGTGAACGCGGTCGACCAGGTGACCTGGGCGCGCATGGCCAGCTCCTTTCACCACCGGCTGGCACGCATGGCGCGCAGCCCGATCCTGGAGCAGTACCTCACGGAAATCCTGTCGCGCTTCTCCCTGATCGTGGCGCTCTACGAACTGCCCGATAACCCGACCTGCGAGCACGAGGAGCACGAGCGAATCGTCGACTGCATGGAGCGCGGCGATGTAGCCGGCGCCATGCGCGAGATGGAGCTGCATCTGCGTGACCTGGAAAGCACGCTGACGGACAAGCGGGACGAGCCGGACACCAGCCTGGCCAGCCTGCTGGGGCTGGCGTAGCCTCACGGCCGTCCACGATGCCCATCGAGACCTTCACCGCGGCAACGCAGCATGGCCACATCCGCGGCACGGCCTGCGCCGACCGCCACGAGGTCGAGGACTTCGCAGACTACCTCAAGCGCACCGGTGTGCTGGCCGCGAACGACTTCGTGGCCGGCATCGAGCTGCTGTCTGCCGTGCAAGGCGATGTCCAGGACGCCGATGTGCTCGTCACGGCCTGGGTTGGCGAACTGGCGAACCGCGCCGCCTTGTCCGAGGCCTTGGCTGCCGGGCCGGTGCCGCTGCGCAAGGTGACGGTGGCCATGCCCCTGCGAAAGTTCTTCGGGTTGTTCAACCGGCTGTGCATCCGCATCTCGCCAGGCGGGCTGCTGGACGGGCGGGAGGTTCAAGTCCAGTCGCTCGCACCTGGCGAACGGCTCTAGGAACCAGGCGATGCTGGGGTCGTTGGTGCCTCGTCATCGTCGCCGATGTCCTCACCGCCGACGTGGGCCTGAGCCGGTACAGCTGACCGGAGTCAATTGCACAGCAGCCGTCCAGCGACGCCAACTTTATGGCCGCAATGGGCGCAAAGCCGCCGGCCCATGAGACCCGCTTCCGGCTACAACCAGTCGGGCCCGAACGTCGGCCTCCCAGCGGCTCAAATCTGGTCTTCAGTCGGTGGTTCGCCGCCGTCCGGGGATTTGGCATCGCCGGGAAGCCCGCGATCGCCTGAGCCCGACATCTGCTCGCCTGGATGCGTAATTGCTCGTAGCGCGTGCCGGACTTGCGGCCCGTCGAAGCCAGGGAGATGTTTCCCCTTCTTGTAGATGTCGTATTTGGTGGCCACGTCCACGATTTGAAAAAGAGTGTCTTCTCGCGGTGTCAGGTAGCGAGGCAGCACGTCATCTTGCAGCTTCAACCCAGCATGAGCTACTCGATGCAGTCGCATCAAGAAGCCAACGAGGCTGTCCTCTCCCCAGCCCTCGTAAAACCATCCTTGGTGATTCGGGTACCCGGCTTCGACAACCTTCCAAGGGTTCAATGCCTTGTCGATGAAGTTCGAGAAGACGCAGACGTCGTTCACAACAACGAAGTCGGCTTGGTCGAGTGGGTCAACACCTCTCGATTCGTAGAACTCGAGGATCTCGAATCCAGTTTCGATCGGCGCCGCCTTGCACTGCATAGCGAAGACGCCGAATGGCACCCTCTTGGCCCATTCGCCCAGCGTGCCATATTCATGCAGCATCGACGTTGTGACCCGCCGAAGTTTTTTCACCGACAAGCCTTGTTCGAGTGCTCGATGAAGTTCCGCCCTGTCCGCGATGTTGGGCTTCACCTCTACGACCGAGTCGACGCCCTCCGCAAGCAACAGGCTGAACTTATCGCGCGTGCTGACTGTGTACGGGTGATTTGGCGCGCAGATGATGCAGTCGATCGACGCGGCGATATTCCCAAAGGAGTCGCGAACCTTGCCCTTGGCTATCCGATGCGGGAAGGGAAAGTAGCGTCCTAAGAACGCTTGGACTGCATTTTCCCGAAACTCAGCGACCTCTTGGGACGTACCACGCCCTTGGATGGAAGCCTTTCGAAATTCACTTGAAAGCTGCACGGCTTCTTCACGCAGCAAGCTGTATAGGTCGTCCATGTCATTGTCGAATGGTTAGAGTTGTTGCCCATTCTGAGGGCACCATGTTGATGAAGCGTGGCCGGCCCGGCGAAACGTCGTCTGGCGCACCTCGCGTGAGTAGCAGTGCCAGCGACAGCCGCCCACCGCGCACAGGGTTGTTGAATGACCAGTGTCAGGCACCCAAATCTGAAACTTGCGCGACCGCTACGGGCGCACGGCTGCCGACCGCGTGGACCTGCTCCCGGCCAGGAAGAGGCGTTCCGCGTTTTGCTATGACTGTCGGGTAACAGCGCAGAGCCGCCCTTGGGATCGACCACCCGGTAGTTGAGTGGACCTCGCTGAAGCGTCATTGCAGGCCAAGCCGCCGCAGCGCCTCGGTAAGGCCCAGCAACTCGACAGTCAGGACGCCTTGCTCAATTGCCTGACGCTGGCCCGACTCCTTCTCTTCGCGCGCAAGGCTGGATGCGATGACCGATTCAAGCTCATTGTGCGGAACGACCACCACGCCGTCACGGTCCCCCAACACGATGTCGCCCGGCCTGATGACCGCGTCTCCAATAGTGACGGGCACATCGACGCGACCCGGCTGGTTCTTGCCGGTGCCCTTGATCGACAAACCCCGGCAGAACACAGGAAACCCTAGTTCGATGATCAGGTTGGCATCGCGCACGCATCCGTTTATGACCAGGCCGGCAATGCCCAGGTGCATCGCCTGGAGCGTGAGTACATCACCCCAAGGGCCTGCTTCCATGAATGCCTTGGCGTCGACCACCAGCACATCGCCAGGCTGCGCCTTGCTGACGGCGTAGTGGAGCATGAGGTTGTCTGCGGGCCGGCAATCCACCGTGAACGCGGGGCCTGCCAGGCGCACGCCGGGGTCAATCGGCTTCATACCGTGGTCGAGTGCGCCCTTGGCGCCCTGCGCCTCGTACACGGTGGCTGCGCCCAGCTCGCGCAGCTGCTTCAGTTGTTCGGGGCTGGGGCGGATGCTGGCCATCGTCAGTCCACCTTGGCGCCGGTGCGCTTGACCAGGGATTCCCAGTGCGGCAGCTCCTTGGCGATGAAGCTGGAGAACGCCGCAGGCGTGCCGGCCACCTCCCTCGACCCCATCTCGGCCAGGCTCTTGGCCACCGTGGGGCTGCGCAGCACCTTCACCAGTTCCTGGTTGAGCCGCTCAACCATCGCGGCCGGTGTCTTGGCGGGCGCAAAGATGCCATACCAGTTCTCGACCACGAAGCTGCCGTACCCCAGCTCCTTCATCGTCGGCACCTGGGGCAGGTTCTTGGAGCGTGTTTCCCCGGTCGTGGCCAGGGCGCGCACGCGCCCGCCGCCGAGTTGCGGCACCAGCGCCGTCGTGGTCTCGAACGCAATCGCCACCTGGCCTGCCACGACATCCTGCATCGCCGGGCCCTGGCCACGATAGGGGATGTGCGCCATGTCCAGGCCGCGCTCCACCTTCAGCAGTTCACCCATCAAGTGCTGCGGGCTGCCGCTGCCCCCCGAGGCAAAGCTGTACTTGCCCGGCGCCGCCTTCACCGCAGCCACCAGGGCATCAGGCGTCGTGTCCGACTCGGCGGCGTTGACGTAGAGCACGAGCGGCACCGAGGCGACCTCGACCACGGGCACCAGCGACTGCACCGGGTCCAGCCGCAGCTTGTAGAGGTTGCGGTTGATCACGACACCGGTGTTGTTGCCCAGCAGCAGCGTGCAGCCATCGGGTGCGGCCCCACTCACGAACTCGGTGCCGATGTTGCTGCTGGCGCCACCCTTGTTCTCGACGATCACCGTTGTGCCCAGGCCCTGGCCGAGTCCTTGCGTCAACAGGCGAGCCAGGATGTCGGTGGTGCAGCCCGGCGGATACGGCGAGACGATCTTGACGACCTTGCAGGGATAGGCCGCCTGCGCCGTTGCTGCCGATACCGCATTTGTGCATGCAAACAGGGCTGCGCCCAGGACGAGCGCGGTGGAAAATTTGAAGCTATGCATGAGGGTTGTCTCCGAAGAATGTGATGTCGTGTGCTGGGCTCAGGCGCCAAGCGAATCGGGTGCGCGCTGCAGCGTGTGGTAGCCGTACTGCTTGCGCGACTCGGCCAGTGGAAGGCCGGCCAGCGCCGCTTGCAGGATCTGGTGCTCGACATCGCGCATCTGCAAAGCTTTCTCCAGCACTTGCTGCATGCGCTGGCGGGGCACCACCACCACGCCGTCTGCGTCTCCGATGATGAGATCGCCCTGGCAGACACGCACGTCGCCCAGCATCACCGGCTGCTCGTAGGCCTCGACCTGCACGCGGTCCTTGCCCGTGCGCATGAACTTGCCGCAGGCGTACAGCGGGTAGCCGGCCTCGTCGGCCTCGGCGGTGTCGCGGCACACGCCATGCACCACCGTGCCGCCGATCTGCTTGTGGGCGGCCAACTGGCTCAGGATGCCGCCCCAGACGGTGCAGTCCAGCCGGCCACCGTTGTCGAGCACGACCACGGTGCCGGGATCGAGCCGGTCGATGAAGTCGCCGACGGTGCCTGGCGAGGAGCGGTCGATCGGTGCAAACCGGATCGTGAACGCGCGACCGAACAGTTTGGCGGGCCCCGCGATCGGGCGGATGCCCAGCGCGCTGCCCGGCAGGCCGAAGGAGTCGAGCGCGTCCGAGATTTCGGCGGTCGACAGCGTGCGGGCCTGTCGCATCCATGGCGGTTCGTTGGAAGGGGTGGTCACGTGGTCTCCAGAAGATGTGTTGGAAAACCGATGGTCAGTTAATGAAAGCCGTAACACAATCAATCGTTTTTGACCTTGAAATCAGATTTAATGAACTTAAGGGCGTTGCGCTACTTCTGCGAGGTGGTCGAAACCGCGAGCGCCACCGTGGCCGCTGAGCGTCTGCATGTGGTGCCTGCCGCCGTGAGCATGCAGCTGGCGCAACTCGAAGCGCAGCTGGGCGGCAAGCTGTTCGACCGCTCAAGCCGGCCGATGAAGCTGACGGCGCTGGGCCGCTTCATGTATCCCAAGGCCAAGGCCGTGCTGGCGGACACGCAACGCATGTTGGAAGAGGCGCGCGACCTCGCCAATGGCCGCTTTGGCTGGCTCAGCATCGGCTTCACCAGATCCACCATCTTCTCGGTGCTGCCGGACGCTGTGCGCAGCCTGGGCGTCGCGTCGCCCAAGCTGCGCATCGACCTGACCGAGATCCTGACGGAGCACCAGAGCGAAGCACTGCGCTCCGGGCGCATCCATGTGGGGCTGGCGCGCGTCATCGGCGACTTCCTGCTGGACGACGACATGCGCGGCGTGCACCTGTTCGACGACCCGCTGCTGGCCGCGGTGCCGAGCATCCATCCATCGGCCCGCAAGAAGGCGCTGAAGGCGCAGGACCTGCACGGCCTTCCCTATTGTGAGCTATCCGAGGGATCCGAACAGCAGCTTTGCCCGGCAGGCCATCCAGGCGCTGGGGCAGGCGGGTGCCAGGCCGCAGGTGCGCTACGAGGCGCAGGAGATCCACACGGCGCTGGGACTGGTGTCCGCCGGGCTTGGCTTCGCTTTGGTCGGGCGTTCGGTCGCGGACCACAATCGCAAGGACATGCGGTTCCTTCCGGTCAGCAAGCTCGTCACGACGGCGCGGGTATTCGCCATCCGCCAGAAGGATGCGCCGAATGAACTGGTCGACGCGTTCCTGGCCATAGCGCTGGAGCAGTCGGCCTCTCGCTGACGCAGGCCTGGCGGCCTTGGGCCGCCGGCACAGATCGACAGAGCCACGGGTAAACCCTTAATCAGTTGCCCTGCCGCGGCCTATAATGTACGTACAGGCGGACAGCCGTACATAGCAATCTCTTCAGCATGTTTTCCCGCTCCTCTCGTTCCAAGCCATCAGCGATGCGCCTCGGCCCGCCTCCTATGCGGACAGGCGGACAATGTCGTGAGCAGCGAAGCGAGGAACGCAATGAACTCAGTCACTCTGGACGCAGGTGTGGGCCGCCAGCCGATGTACGCGGCATTGGCAACGGTGCTGGTGCGCGACATCGAGGAAGGGCGCTATCCGCCCGAGTCCACCCTGCCGTCGGAAAAGGAACTCGGCGAACGCTATGGCGTGAGCCGTCACACCGTGAGGCAGGCCCTGCGCGAAGTGCGCGACCGCGGCTTGATCAGCTCACAGTCGGGCGTGGGGACCATCGTGCGCAGCGGCGCGCGTGGCAGCCTGTTCCGCGCGGTCAACTCCGTCGAATCGCTGCTGCAGTTCGTCGAGACGACCGAGATGCACGCCTTGTCGCGCAGCGAGGTCAAGGTGGACGAGGCGCTGGCGCAGCAACTGGGCTTTGCCAAGGGGCTGCTGCTGTCGCAGGCGAGCTTCGTGCGCAAGACGCATGGCGAGACCTTGCCCATGAGCTACCTGCTCATCTATGTGCCGCCGCGCTTTGCGGCCGCGCAGGACACGCCGGTGGTCTCCAGCAGCCCCATTTACAAGAACATCGAGCGCCTGTACGGCGTGCGGGTGCACGAGATCCAGCAGGACATCACCGCCACCAGCCTCAATCAGGAACTGGCCGACATCCTGCAGGCCGCTCCCGGCACCGCCGCGTTGGAAATCCGGCGCTTCTACTACGACCAGAACGAAACCTTGCTGCAGGCCACCGTCAGCTACTACCCGGCCGGGCGCTACATCCAATCCGGGCGCTTTCGCGCCACGGCCAACATGACCGGCTGACCGCTTCGCCGCGGGCCATCCGGCCCGCTCGGTTGTCCGGACCTACCACCCCTGAACGGACGACCGACATGACAGACATCTCCGCCCCGGCGCGCATCCGCGTCGAGCACGCCGCGCAACACGCCGTGGTGCTGCTCGACAACCCACCCATGAACGTGGTGTCGCTGCAGCTCACGCGTGAGCTGTACGCGGCGCTGCGCCGGCTCGAACGCGACGACAGCGTGCGCGCCGTCGTGCTGACCGGCGCCGGCGAGCGCGCCTTCTGCGCCGGCTCCGACATCGGGGAGCTCGTGGACATGCGCGCCCCAGGCGCGGTGCTTGAGCACAAGCTGATCTTCCAGAACAAGGTCTTCGAGCTGCTGCGCGCCTTCCCCAAGCCGACCATCGCAGCCCTGAACGGCTACACGTTCGGCGGCGGCCTGGAGATCGCAGCCTGCTGCGACCTCATCGTGGCCGAGGACCATGTACGACTGGCGCTGCCCGAGATCAAGCTCGGCGTGTTCCCCAGCAGCGGTGGCACCTTCCGCGTGGCCCGCAAGATCGGCGAAGCCCGCGCCAAGGAAATGATCTTTCTCGGCGATCCCATCACGGCCGATCAGGCCCTGGCCTGGGGTCTGGTGAACCGCGTCGTCGCCCGCGGCCAGGCCCGCGCCGAGGCCGAGGCCATCGCCGCGCGCATCGGCCAGGGTCCACGCCTGGCCATGCAGAAGGCCAAGAGCATCGTGAACCTGGCGTTCGACCGCCCCGACGCCGAAGCCATCGCCGAATCGCTGAAGGCAAGCGACCAGGTGTTCTGTTCCGAAGAAGCGCGCGAGGGCGTCGACGCGTTCCTGCACAAGCGCTCGCCCGCCTTCCCGTAAGTACCTCGACCCCATCCACCTTTGAAGGAGACTTTCCCATGCAAGCAAGCCGCCGCCACCTCATCTGCGCCGCCGCTCTCGCGCTGACCGCTGGCTCCGTCCAGGCCCAGGGCGACTACCCGAATCGCCCCATCAAGCTCATTGTTCCGTTCCCGGCCGGTGGCAGCACCGACGTGCTGCTGCGACTGATCCAGCCCAAGCTGGGCCAGGCCCTGGGCCAGCCGGTCGTGATCGAGAACAAGTCGGGCGCGTCCGCGACGCTCGGCGCCGACTTCGTCGCGAAGGCCGCGCCGGACGGCTACACGCTGCTGGTCGGCACGCTGCACCACACGGTCGCCCAGGTCGTGTTTCCCAAGCTGGCCTACAGGATCGACACCGACCTCGTGTCCATCGGCACGCTGGCCATGATCCCGAACGTGGTGGTGGTGAACAACACGGTGCCGGTCAAGACCGTAGCGGAGCTGGTTGCGCTGACCAAGGCCCATCCCGACAAGTACAACTACGGCTCGGCCGGCCCCGGCAGCGCACACCATCTGATCGGCGAGGTGTTCAAGCTGCAGACGGGCGCGAAGCTGCTGCACGTCCCGTACCGTGGCAGCGCGCCAGCGGTGGCCGACCTGCTGGGCGGTCAGGTCTCGGTGATGTTCGACACCACGCCTTCCGCGATGCCGCACTTCAAGTCCGGCAAGACGCGTCCGCTGGCCGTCACGACGGCCACGCGCTCCACCGCGCTTCCCGACGTTCCGACACTGGCCGAGGCGGGCGTGCCAGGCATGGACATCGGCACCTGGTATGGCTTCATGGCACCGGCCGGCACGCCGGCCGCCGTCATCAGCCGCATCCACGCCGAGACCGCCAAGATCATGGCCGACCCGGCAGTGCAGAAGCAGTTGCAAAACCAGGGCATCGAGCCCTTGCCTGGAACGCCTGCCGAGATGCAGGCGCGCATCAAGCGTGAACTGGCCGAGTTCGCGGTCCAGGTCAAAAAAGCCAACCTCACAATCGACTGAGACTGCCATGACCATGAAGCCACTCGAAGGCCTGCGCATCCTGTCGATCGAACAGTTCGCAGCCGGCCCCTACGGATCGATGTTCCTGGCCGACATGGGCGCGCAGGTCATCAAGATCGAGAACAAGGACATCGGCGGCGACCCCTCGCGCAGCATGGGTCCGTACTTTCTTGGCCGCGGAGACAGCCTGGTGTTCCAGGGCTGGAACACCAACAAGCAGAGCCTGATGCTGGACCTGAAGCAGGCCGGCGACCGCGCCGAGTTCGAGAAGCTGGTGGCCGGGGCCGACGCGGTGGTAAACAACCTGCGCGGCGACCAACCGGCCAAGCTCGGCCTAGACTACGCGACGCTGGGGGCCATCAACCCAAAGTTGTGCTGCCTGCACATCTCGGCCTACGGCCGCGACAACTCGCGCGGTTCCTGGCCCGGCTACGACTTCCTGATGCAGGCCGAGTCCGGCCTTATGGACCTGACCGGCGACCCGGCTGGCGACCCCACGCGTTTCGGCGCCTCCGTCATCGACTACATGACGGGCATCACCGGCATGCTGGGCCTGATGGGCGCCATACGCCGCGCGCAGATCACCGGCGCCGGCTGCGATGTCGACGTGAGCCTGTTCGACGTGGCACTGCACCAACTCGGCTACGCCGGCACCTGGTACATCAACGAAGGCCACGCCGCGAGCCGGCTGGCGCGTGGCGCGCACCTGTCGGTCACGCCCGTGCAAACCTTCCGCACCGCCGACGGCTGGATCTACATCATGTGCATGACCGACCGCTTCTGGTCGGCGCTGCTGGGCGTGCTGGACAAGCTGGCCATCACGCACGATCCGCGCTTTGCCGACCAGGCTGCGCGCGCCAAGCACCGAGACGAACTCACGCATGCGCTGGACGGCGCCTTCGGCGAAAAGCCGACCGCGCACTGGCTCAAGGCGCTGAACGGCCTGCTGCCCGTCTCGCCGGTGCTCACCGTGCGCCAGGCTTTCGAAAACCCGTTCCTCAAAGAGATCGACATGGTGCGCCCCGTGCCACATCCACAAGACCCGGAAATGAAGCTGCTGGCCAATCCGCTGCGCTTCGACGGCCAGCGCCTGGCGCAGCAGCCTTGCCGCAGCTTCGAAGCCACCGTTGGGAGCCCGGCATGACACGCCCGCTGGACGGCATCACCGTCGTAACGCTGGAGCACGCCATCGCAGCCCCGTTCTGCACGCGTCAACTGGCTGACCTGGGCGCGCGCGTCATCAAGGTCGAGCGGCCGGGTGTGGGCGACTTCGCGCGCGCCTACGACGAACGCGTTCAGGGCATGGCCTCGCACTTCGTCTGGACCAACCGCTCCAAGGAAAGCCTCACGCTGGACGTCAAGCACCCGGATGCACAGCAGGTGCTGGCCGAGCTGCTGGAGACCGCCGACGTGCTGGTGCAGAACCTCGCGCCCGGTGCCGCCGCACGGCTGGGGCTGTCGTTCGAGGCACTGCACGCCAGGCACCCGCAGCTGATCTGCTGCGACATCTCGGGCTACGGCGAGGACGGCCCATACCGCGACAAGAAGGCCTACGACCTGTTGATCCAGGCCGAGTCGGGCTTTCTGTCCGTGACCGGCGCGCCCGACGCGCCGGCCAAGGCGGGCTGTTCGATCGCCGACATCGCGGCGGGCATGTATGCGTACACCGGCATCCTGTCGGCGCTGCTGCAACGCGGCAAGACGGGCAAGGGCAGCCACGTCGAAGTCTCGATGCTGGAGAGCATGGTCGAGTGGATGGGCTTTCCGATGTACTACGCGTTCGACGGCGCGGCGCCGCCGCCGCGCGCCGGCGCTGCGCACGCGACTATCTTTCCGTACGGCCCATTCGCCGCAGGCGACGGTGGCACGGTGATGCTCGGCCTGCAGAACGAGCGCGAGTGGGCCGCGTTCTGCCGCACCGTGATGCAGCAGCCCGACCTGGCAACGGACGAGCGTTTCGCCTCGAACCCGCGCCGCGTGACCAACCGCGACGCGCTGCGGGAATTGATCCACACGGTGTTCGGCAGGCTGACCGCCGCGCAAGTCGTGCAGCGGCTAGACGAGGCACAGATCGCCAACGCACGCGTGAACGACATGCACGACGTCTGGCAGCATCCGCAACTAAAGGCGCGTGGTCGCTGGAGCGAGGTCGGAACGCCCAGCGGCCCCATTGCCGCGCTGCTGCCACCGGGACGAACCAACGCCTATGCACCGCGCATGGACGCTGTGCCGGCGCTGGGCCAGCACACTGCAGCCATCCTGAAGGGTCTGGGCCGCAGCGCCGAGACCATTGAGCGCTTGCATCACGAGCATGCGATCTGAGATGGGCCTGATGACGACTGCCATTGCAGGCGCCCGCACCTTGCTGTTCGTGCCAGGCCACCGGCCCGAGCGTTTTGACAAAGCCACCGCCAGCGGCGCCGATGCCGTGGTGCTCGACTTGGAGGATGCCGTGCCGGCAGCTGCCAGCAGCAGGCACGCGCGGCCATCGAGACCGCCTGGCCGGCACTGCTCCAGCAGGCTGTCCCCGTCGTGCTGCGCATCAACGCTCCAGGTCAGCCGAACGGCGAAGACGACCTGCGCTGGCTGGCGACGTTGAGCGGTCCGCCTGGCGCCGTGATGGTGCCCAAGGCTGAATCGGCCACTGCACTGGCGGCCGTGCGCGCCGCGCAAGCCAGCGTGCCACTGTTGCCGCTGATCGAGAGCGCGGCCGGCCATGCCGCGCTGGCCGAGGTCGCAGGCGCGGCAGGCGTGCTGCGGTTGGTGATCGGCCATATCGACTTCATGGCCGACACCGGCATCACGGCGTCCGACGACGAGCAGGAACTCGCTCCACTGCGCTTCGCGGTGGCGATGGCCACCAGGCTGCAGCGGCTTGCGCCGGCGATCGACGGGGTGACGGTGCGCATCGACGACGACGAGCGCCTGCGAGCGGACACACGCCGTGCGTTACGTTATGGCTTCGGCGGCAAGCTATGCATCCATCCGCGCCAGGTGACGGGCGTGCACGCAGCGCTCGCGCCCAGCGCCGATGAACTGCGATGGGCTCGGCGCATCGTTGAGGCCGATGCCGAGGCAGGCGGGGCCGCTGTACAGCTGGACGGACGTATGGTCGATCCACCCGTCGTCCTTCAGGCGCGAAGATTGTTGGCTCGGATTTGAGGTTCTGTTTCACGCCTCAGATCTGCTTGTTGTTCTGCAAGCATTCGACTGGCCGTTCAGCTGACGATGGCAACCAAACAAAAACGGTAGAGGCAGCTTTGGTGCGTACCAGTCGTAGGCGCCTGCGCACTGAAGACCGCAGCGGGCGCGACGCGACCGTGACGCATTGCACTTTGGCCACGCGCCCATAATGCCCGCTCCATGACTGCCGACCATTCGCGTGACGGAGCAGACGATCCAGCCCGACGGGTTGCGGCCGCAGCCGTGGCTCAGTGGAAGGAGATTTTCAGCGTGCTGGCGCCGGTCCTAGGGCACCGCGGCGTCGCGGCGCTGTACCGCCGCGCGTTGAGTCTGTCAGTACGGACTTATCCGTTTCTTGGACAAGCTCAGGGAACATCCGATCCGCAAACATTTGAACGCCTGCATGCTGTACTGGCTCACCAGTCCGTGGCCGAAGCCATTGCCGCCTCGCACGGGATGGTCACCACTTTCCAAGCATTGCTGACGAGCTTGATCGGTCCAATGCTGACCGATCGGCTCCTGGGCAAAACGCTGCAGGCCGCTTACAACGCTCCATCCCGAGAGAACGACGCCGAATGACGAACAACTCGCTGATCAACACGCTGGCAACCGGCGTGCCAGGGCTGGACGATGTGCTCGGAGGAGGGCTGCCGGAATACTCCTTCAATCTCATCGCCGGCCCGCCGGGCTGCGGCAAGACAACCCTAGCGCACCAGATGATGTTCGCGCTGGCCGCGCCCGAGCGGCCAGCGCTGTACTTCACCGTTCTTGGCGAGCCTCCGCTGAAGATGCTGCGCTATCAACAGCAGTTCGCCTTTTTCGATGCGCAGAAGATCAACGCATCCATCCACTTCATCAACCTTTCCGACGTTGCCGTTACCGGCGACCTCGGAGCGGTGTTGGAGAAGATCACGGAGGAGGTCGAAAGTCGAAGTCCTGCATTTGTCTTCGTCGACTCATTCCGCTCTGTCGTGTTGTCCCACAAGGCGCCGGGTGACCCCTACGGTGAACTTCAACGCTTCGTGCAGCACCTGGGCATGCTGATGACGAGCTGGCAAGCCACGACGTTTTTGATCGGAGAGTACTTCAACGAGACGGATGCGAACCCGGTCTTCACGGTGGCTGATGGCTTGATTTGGCTGCGCCAGAGCGTGCAACGCAACTCTATGGTGCGTAAGCTGGAACTGCTCAAAATGCGCGGCAGACCGACGATGCCCGGGCTGCACACCTTTCGCATCGATGGCAACGGCGTGCACGTCTTCGCGCCTGTCGGTCAGCGCCAACCCTCGACAGCTGCGCAGATCGACCGGAGCGCTGGTCAGCGACTGTCCATCGGCGTACCGGACCTCGACGACATGCTGGGAGGCGGTATTCCGCCCGGTTACTCTATCCTGGTCTCCGGTCCATCGGGCTCCGGAAAAAGCCTGCTTGCGGCCGCTTTCCTGCAGGAGGGCGCCCGCAATGGTGAAACCGGCGTCATCGCCATGTTCGAGCAGCAGCCGGTCAAGGCACGCAACGAGGCGGTCGCGGCCCTCATTGCAGCGGATCGCGTCGGCGTGGTGGACAGCCGCGTGCCAGACTTGTCGGTGGACGAGATCGTGCCCTTGATCGTGGCGGAGATCGCGCGCCTGCAGGCGACGCGCGTGGTGATCGATTCGTTGTCCGGATTCGAGCTTTCGCTGGCCCCAACCTTCCGCGCCGATTTTCGTGAGGCGCTGTCGCGCTTCGTCACTGCGCTGGCGGACACCGGTGTGACGGTCCTGATGACCTGCGAACTCGAAGACCGCTACACCGACTTGCGTTTCAGCCCGTACGGCACGGCGTTCCTCACTGACGTGATCATCGTGCAGCGGTACATTGAGATGGATAGCCGGCTTCGACGAATGATGTCGGTGGTCAAGATCCGCGCAAGCGCGCATTCCGACCAAATTCGGCTGTTCACGATCGACGATGCCGGAATCAAGATCGGCGACACGCTGGAGGGCCTGGAGGGCTTGATGGGCGGCCGTCCTACACACAAGCGTCTTTAATCGGCATTGTCACAGGCGATCGAAGGCCCAAGCATCGTTCCGATGTGCATGATCTGCCAACACCGCCCGCGCATGCACTTCGGCGTCACAGTCGATGGTCAAGCTCAATCCTAATAAGCTCAAAGTCGAGCTCGACGACTTGGTCAGGCAGATCGGTGCAGCGCGTGCGTTGCTCACCCGCATTAACAGTGAAATCGCCGTGGCGCGACGAGCAAAGCCGACAAATGAACGGGAGGATTGGGTCGACATCAACGAGCGTCTTGTAGTCGCCGCCATGGATAACCAGTTCGCCACCGATTCGGCGCTGCAGGCACTTGAGCTTCTCACGCTTTCCGCTGGCCTCGACCACCTCACGGGCTTGCCGAATCGCGCAATGATGCAGGACCGTATCACGCAGGCGATTGCCAGCGCGAAGCGGCAACAAAAGTCCCTCGCGGTGCTGTTCCTTGATGTCAACCACTTCAAGGAGATCAACGACTCCATGGGGCATGCCGCAGGAGATGAGGTGCTCAAGAAACTTTCGAGGCGCCTCGTGAAGGCAGTTCGAGACGTGGACACGGTCAGCCGGCACGGCGGCGATGAGTTCCTGATCCTCTTGCCGGAGGTCAACTGCTCGGAGGATGCGGCAACCGTGGCAGGGAAGGTGGCTCGCGCCATCGGTGCCTCGATGACCATCAGCAGACAAAAACTGCGCGTGATGGTGAGCGTCGGGTTCTGCCTCTACCCCGCTGATGGTCTTGACGCCAACGCCTTGATCAGATGCGCAGACGCGGCCATGTACAGGGCAAAGCAGCGCCCACGGCAAGGCGAGGGTACACGCCCCAATTGACGCGGGCGTGGACTGCGGGTGTTACAAGCCTGTGAGCCGCCCGTGGCGTGCGTTGCAAAGCAGAACCAAACGCATCCAAGGTCTGAGACATATTGGGAGGACTGCCTTGCCAATGCTGAATCAGAGCTAAGTGCATTAGAAGTTGTCAGCGTCCTCGCGACGGCGTCGATAGTGATCTGAGCAACGATCTCTGTGCTGTCCACCCGACAGCTTTGCCCTCAACAGCTGTCGTTCGCCTTTGCCTCGCGAGGTGCAGCAACGGGCGTAAAGCGGTTGCACGACTCTGACGGTGCCCCATTCAGTGGCATTGCCCGCGAGCTGCTATCACGAGGCAGTGAATGATATGAAAGCCTTGCAGACCATCACGGCCCGTTAAAAGCGATCACGCCATCGCCGTCACAGGGGACGAGCCGGGCCAGTTCTGACGCAGCATGCTTGCACCAACGCCCTCAACCAGACATGTGCGGCATTGGAATCGCGCCGCGCGTGCCAGGCCTGCCGGAACGGGAAATGCGGCAGTTCGAACGGGACAGCAAAACGCTTCAATGCGCGGTGTCCAGGCATGTTTTCCGAGGTACGGCGCGCGACGGTCAGCACCAGATCGGTCTCCGCCAGGACTTCGGTCGCGGCTTGCCAATGGGGCAGCACCAGGGCGATGCGCCGGCGCATGCCCTTCGACGCCAGTGCGGCGTCGATCTCGTTCTCGGCGTCCGGCTTTGTGGCGACAAGCACGTGCGGGCGCTGCAGCCACTCGCCCAGCGTTAGCTGGCCGCGCGGCGGCAACGAGCGCTTGTCGGCAATGCTGACGAACGACTCCTCAAACAGCGTTTCGAACACGGTGTCGTCGGCCTCTTGCGGAAACACGCCAAGCGCCAGATCGATTTCGCCGTCGGCCAGCTGGGCCAGCATGGCTTCCCGGCTGGACTGGCTGATGGCCAGGTCGACGCCGGGGGCCGTCCGCCGCAGCCGTCCTGCCAGCGCCGGCAGGATCAGGTGCGCGGCGTAGTCGGACATGGCGATGCGGAACCGATGCGTCGATTGCGCTGCATCGAACGCCCCCTTGCGCAGCAGCGCGTTCAGTTGGCCCAGTGCGCTCTCCAGCGGTTGCTGCAGCTCCAGCGCGCGCGGGGTCAGCGCCATGGCGCCGCCGCGCCGCATCAGCAAGGGATCGCCGAACACCTCTCGCAGCAGTGCCAGCGCGTGGCTGACCGCGGGCTGGCTCCTGTGCAGGCGCAGGGCCGCGCGCGTGACGTGCCTTTCCGCCAGCAAGGCATGCAGCGTCAGGAGCAGGTTGAGGTCGAGGCGGCGCAGATCATCCATGCAATGGATAGTAGACGTGCGAAATGAGAATTTCCATTCCTGGCATGCATGTTGGAGCATCCGCTTGTCTTGCACTCTCCGCATAGGAACTTCCCGCATGTCCTGGCCCACCGCTTTCTCCAGCCTCTTTCCGATGGCCGTCGCACTGGCCGCCGGCGCCGCCGTTCCCTTCCAAGCGGGTAGCA
This sequence comes from Pseudorhodoferax sp. Leaf274, assembly GCF_001422445.1. Taxonomy (GTDB): domain Bacteria; phylum Pseudomonadota; class Gammaproteobacteria; order Burkholderiales; family Burkholderiaceae_C; genus Pseudorhodoferax. The sequence goes on along the minus strand of NZ_LMNA01000001.1, from coordinate 83,612 downwards.
ATGCCGCGCTGGGCCGTGCACTGGGCAATCCCTTGTGGGCGACGCTGTGCTCGCTGCTCGTGAGCGTGCTGGTCGTCATCGCGCTGATGCTCGCCACGCGGGCTTCGGTGCCGAACCTCGGCACCGCCGTGCAGGGCCCAGGCTGGCTCTGGTTGGGGGGCGTGGCAGGCGTGGCATACGTCACGGCCGCGCTCGTGCTGACGCCCAGACTCGGCGCGGCCAGCTTCATCGTCTGCGTCATTGCGGGCCAGATGCTGGCCTCACTGGCCATCGACCACCACGGCCTGATGGGGCTGCCGTTCCGACCCGCGAACGCGTGGCGCGGTGCCGGCGTGGCCTTGATCCTGGCCGGGATGGTCGTTGTGCAAATCGCCAGCGCGGCGGCGCCGGCCAGGCCGGCGTGACGGCGCGGTGTCCTCTGACGGGGATACCGTTGCTCAAACAGGTCCTGAATGTCCCCCTTTACAATCCCGTCACAGACTCCCATCGCCACAGCCTCGTGCCCTTTGCGGCACCGTCTCAGCCACCTCGGGAGCGCCACCATTCCTGGCCGAGGTGTGTTTTTGCCCGAGCGCTATTACCGCGAACTGCTGCGCTATTTCACCCGTTCCTTCGGTGACCGCGACACGGCAGCCGATGTGGTCCAGGAGGCCTATGCGCGCATCTTCGCGCTGCAGCGCAAGGGCGACGCGGTGCTCGATCCACGCGCGCTGCTGTACCACGTTGGCCGCAACGTCGCGGCCACGCAGGCGACCCGCCGCATGGCCGAGCAGCGCATGCTGGACACCCTGGGACTGGTGGCCTCAGACGCCGCGCCGTCGGTAGAGCGCACGGCCATCGCGCGCCAGCAGCTGGACGCGCTCGTGCGCCGCCTGGCCGTCATGCCCGCGAAGCGGCGCGACGCCTTCATCCTCGTGCGCATCCACGGCTGCAGCTATGCGGAGGCTGGCGCGCAGATGGGGATCAGCGTCGCGGCCATCGAACGGCATGTGATGCGTGGCATCCTCGACTGCGCAGGGCTGTCCCCCTCCAGCCGCTGAACGAACATGTCCGTCTACCCTTCTTCTCCCCCGTCGCGTCTCGTGGAGCAGGCGCTGCTGCTGGTCGGCCGCGTGCACAAGGGCGACGCCGCCAGCGCCGATGCCGCGCGCGCACGCCTGCAGCAAGGGCGTGCGGTCGACCAGCACCATGCCGCCGCGATCGACATGGCCCAGCGGCTGTGGGATGCCACCGACGGCAGTGCGTTGCGTGAGGCCGTCCCACGCCCCGGCCGTGCCAACTCGCAGGCGCGCCGGCGCGCCATGCTGTTGCTGGGCCTAGGCGGTGCAGCCTTCCTCACCGCGGGCGGCGCACGCTGGTGGTGGCAGCAGCCCACATTGGCACTGGCGCTGGAAACAGGCCATGGCCAGCTGCGCAACCAGGTCCTGTCCGATGGCACGGAACTCGGCATGGCGGCGCGCACGGCCCTGTCGGTGACCTACTACCGGGACCGCCGCGAGGTGCGGCTCGTCCAAGGAGAGGTGCGCTTCAAGGTCGCGCCCGACGCAGCCTTGCCGTTCACGGTCCACACCGACTTGGCCCAGGTGCGCGTGTTGGGCACGGTCTTCACCGTGAGCGTGCGTGCGTCGGGCTTGCAGGTCGCCGTCGCAGAAGGACGGGTGGGTGTCTGGCACGGCGCGCAGGCCACCGATGGGCCACCGGCCCTGGTCCTGCAGGCCGGTGACGGCGTGCGCGCGGACCGCCAGGGGCTGGGCCGGCGCGTTGCGGTGCAACCGGATGACGTCGGTGCCTGGCGTCGTGGCTGGCTGGTGTTCGACGACACCCCGTTGTCCGAGGTCGTGGAACGCTGGAACGACTACCTGCCCCAGCGCCTGCAGCTGGGTCCGCAGGAAAGGCTGCACGCCCTGCGCCTGAGTGGCAGCTTCCCGTTGCGGCAACCGCAGTCATTCCTGCGCGGGCTGCCCGACATGCTGCCGGTCCGGCTGAGTCGCGGCGACGACGGCACGACCGTCATCGAGGCCCGGTGACGGCTCTCCAGGCGGCCGCCCAGTCTCAGATGCATTGAGTTACAAATGAGTTGTCAGGATTGGGGCGCCTGGTTGGTCTTCCGCAAGAAACCAACCCCAGGACACCGTCCATGACCCGACCCTTGTTCCGATGCGCTCCTCGGCTGGGCGCTTCCGTGCTGACCGCCGCGATGGCCTTCGGCGCACATGCCCAGGCGCCACTGCCCCAGGCCGGTACGCGCCTGCAGGCCGCCGTGCCCGCACAGCCTTTGGCCCAGGCGCTCAGCGCCATTTCGCGCCAGGCCGGCATCGCGATCGGTGCGGACGCTGCCTTGCTGTCTGGCAAGACGGCGCCCGCCCTGCGCGCCGGCCTCACGCTGCAACAAGCGCTCGAGCAGGCACTCGCCGGTACCGGGCTCGTCGCCGTGGGCAGCGGGCCATCGGCCATCGCGGTGCAGGCGCGGCCGCCCGCCAGCCCGAGCGCGGCATTGCCCGCCGTCACCGTGACGGCCCAGGCGGACACGGAAACTGCCACGGGTCCGGTCGCCGGCTATGTCGCCAGACGCAGCACCGCCGGCAGCAAGACCGACTCCTTGCTCGTGGAGACACCGCAGTCCGTGTCCGTCGTCACCCGGGACGAACTGCGCAGCCGGCAGGCCGAGACGCTGGCCCAGGCCCTGGGCTACACGCCCGGCGTCACGAGCGAGCCGACCAGCTTCAACCGCACCGCCGACCGCTTCCGCATCCGCGGCATGGATGTCGAGGCCGCCACGGGCGGTTCGCTGCGCGATGGCCTGCGGCTGCAGGGCAACTCCTACGACGGCGTGCAAGAACCCTATGGTCTGGAGCGCGTGGAGGTGGTGCGCGGCGCGGCCTCCGTGCTCTACGGCCAGCTCTCGCCAGGCGGCCTCGTCAACGCGGTCAGCAAGCGCCCGACCTCCACGCCCTTGCGCGAGATCGGCTTGCAGGTCGGCAGCCACAACCGCAAACAACTCACGGCGGATTTCAGCGGCCCGCTCAGCGACACGGTGGACTACCGCCTGACCTTCCTGGGCCGCGACAGCGATACCGCGCAGAGCTACCTGCTCGACGACAAGATCTACATCGCGCCGTCCCTGACCTGGCGCCCCAGTGCGGCCACGTCCTTGACCTTGCTGTCCTTCTACCAGAAGACCAGCACACGTTTCGCCGCGCCGCTGCCCTACCAGCTCGTGGAGGGATTCGGTACGGGCCCCTTCCGCATTGGCCGCGGAGCCTTCATCGGCGAGCCCGGCTACGACGAGATGCGCGGCGAGATGTACGCGCTGGGCTACGAGCTGGAGCATGCCTTCAGCGACAACCTCAAGCTGAGCCACCGCGCGCGCTACTTCAAGTCCAATGTGAACTGGAACTACCTGCAGGCGCAGACCTCTGCGGCGGCGATTCGGGCGGCCGCCACCACGGGCGTGCTGCAGCGCCAGTACAGCGACCGCCGCGAACGCCCCGAAGGCCTGTCGACCGACACGCGGCTGGAATGGACGGTTCACCACGGCGCGGTCGAGCACCGCTTGCTACTGGGCCTGGACGCGTACAAAACCGAGTGGGACTCGACCAACTTCCGCGCCAACGCACCGTCGCTCAACTTGGCCACCTACGCCTACGGCCAGCCCGTGACCGTGGTACGCAACCCCACCGTGGACCGCGGCTCGCGCATCGACACCCAGCAGGCCGGCCTGTACCTGCAGGACCAGATCAACCTGGGCGAGCACTGGACCGTGTTGCTCGGCCTGCGCCACGACTGGGCAGACCAGGAACAGACGCTGCACCGCAACCAGGCGAAGCTGAAGCAGGACAACGAGGCCACGACCTGGCGCGCCGGCCTGATCCACAAGTTCGCCAATGGCTGGGCACCGTACCTGAGCTACAGCGAATCCTTCTACCCGGTGTCGGCCGCCGAAGCCAACGGTCAGCAGTTCAAACCCACCCGCGGCAAGCAGGTCGAGGCCGGCGTGCGCTACCAGCCGCAGGACCGCAACATGCTGCTCAGCGCGGCCGTGTTCGAACTCACCCAGACCAACGTGCTGAAGTACGACGCGGGCCGCGACGCGTACCTGCAGGCCGGCGAGGTGCGCTCGCGCGGGTTGGAGTTCGAAGCCAAGGCTGAGGTGGCGCGCAGTCTGAACCTGATTGCCTCCTACGCCTACATCGATGCCCGCATCACGCGCAGCACGGTCGCTGCCGAAATCGGCCAGCGCAGCGAGGACACGCCCTACCACCAGGCCGCGCTATGGCTGGACTACGGCTTCGCGCAGTGGGGCCTGCCGGACCTGACGATCGGCCTGGGCGCGCGCTACAAGGGAACGACCCGGGCGTCCGGCATCGCCACGGCGCTACCAGCCTACACCGTGCTAGACGCGCTGGTCCGCTACCGCATCGACCCGCATTGGGATTTCAGTCTGAATGTCGCCAACCTGGTTAACAAGAAGATCACACACTGCGAGTTCGCGATCTGCCGCTACGGTGATGAACGGCAAGCCCTCGGCACCCTGAGCTACCGGTGGTGAACCCGCGCGGCGTCTGGCTGCGCCTGCACCGCTATGTTGGCCTGTCGCTGGCCGGCTTCCTGGTACTGACGGGACTGACCGGCGTCGTGCTGGCCTGGAACGCGGAACTGGACGAGGCGCTCAACCCCCGCCTGCTCCGCGCAGTGCCGACCGACCCCGATGCGGCGATGTGGGCGCCGCTGGCACTGCGCGATGCGGTGCAGCAGCGCTTCCCGCAGGCGCTGGTGGCGCGGGTGCCGCTGGTCCTGGAGCCGGGCAGGGCCGCCGCGTTCCTGCTGCGGCGCAAGCCAGGAGGTCCGCCGCTGGCCGACGACCAGGTCTTCATCGACCCGTACACCGGCCAGATCCTGGGCATGCGGCGGTGGGGCGACATCACACAGGGCGTCCACAACCTCATGCCCTTCGTCTACCGCCTGCACTATTCGCTCGCATTGGGGCCGGTGGGCACCGTTGTGCTGGGCATCGCTGCCCTGCTGTGGACGCTGGACTGCCTGGTGGGGCTGTACCTGACCTTGCCTGCACGGCGCCGCCATGCTGAGGCTTCCTCCTTCTGGGCACGATGGTCCACGGCATGGAAGCTCAGCCTGCGCTCGCCTTTTCGCGCGGTGTTCGATGTACACCGCGCAGGTGGTCTGTGGCTGTGGCTGGCGCTGCTTGGCATGGCCATCAGCAGCGTGGCGCTCAACCTGCCGCAGGTCTACGACCCCGTGGTCCAAGGATTGGCTGCACGCCAGCCCGGCGTCGAGGAGTTGCCCACACGCACCACACCGCTGTGGGAACCCCGCCTGGATTGGATTCAGGCGCACACCCGGGCCAGCGAACTCATGCGCGAGGAAGGGGCACGACTGGGCTTTGCTCTGCGCCAGGAGAGCTCGCTGTCGTACGACCCGCGGCGCGGGCTTTACCGCTACGACGTGCGCAGCAGCCTCGACATCAAGGACAAGGGCGGCAGCACGCGCATCTTCATAGACGCTGACACGGGCAACCTGGTCGGCACTTGGTTTCCCACCACCGCCGCAGCTGGCGACACCGTGACGACCTGGCTGACCCTGCTGCACATGGCAGCGATCGGTGGAATGCCCATGAAGACGGCCATCAGCCTGTTCGGCTTGGCCGTGACGGTACTGTCGTTCACTGGCGTGCTCATTTGGGCACGCAAGCGTAAGGCCCGAAGGGATGCGGCTTGAACGGAAAGGGCAGCGTTGCCACCCAAACCAGCCATCGGTGTACCCATGACGAGCGGCTTCAAAAGGCGCATACCTGCCGCAACGGCATGTGAAGGTCAACCCAGGCAACGGCTTTGGCTCTTTACCCTGAAGCGCTTGCCTTGGGGAGCGCATGCGCCTCGCGAGCGGTTCATTCCTGCCGCCTTCGTCAAGAAAAATTTGCCGGACAGAGACGCTTGGGAAGCAAGTACAACGGCTGCAGCGTCAAGCTGTCCCGGGCGCCCAGGGCCGGTAGCGTGCGTCGGGCGGCTGTTGCCACCTCCCCGCCCGATCCAGCGTGATGGCCCCTCCTGGCCGTAGACCGCATCGGGGTGGAAAAGCCAATGCGGCGTCAGTGGATCCACGATGAACAGACTTACGGGCGGCACCGGAACGCTCTCGAACGACTGCTGCAGGTATGCGGCATCGCCGGCGACGTAGTCATCGCCCTCAACGGTCAAAGTTAGAAACAGCTTGTCCGGCCAGTGGGGGTCCATGTGCGGCAAGGCGTGCACACAGGTGATCCAGGCATTGGCACCGGCGAGCAAATCGTCGGTGTCCGTGTCGATGATGTGCGGAGCGACAGCATGCAGGCGCTTGGGCGCGTTGATACCTCGAACGGAGCAACTGGCGATCAACATATCCCAATTCTCAACTGCCGCCGGCATCTCTGGACGCCTGAGGGCCTAACCATTTGGCATCGCAGGCATCAAGATGACTTCGCATGCCGCATGCTTTTACACGGAGATCTCCAGCTTCAAGAGCGGGCTCCGGGTGCCGTCGCGATGAAGTCGCGCAGGTCGGCCAACATCAGTTCCGGCTCTTCCAGCGCGGCGAAATGCCCGCCCCGCGGCATGTCAGTCCAATGCACGATGTTGTAGGTCTTCTCCGCGAACGAGCGCGGCGGCGGCAAGAACACCGGATCGGGGAAGGCTGCAAAGCCGGTCGGCACCTGGATGCGGGTGCCGGCCGGCAGCAGCCGCGACGTCTCAAGCCGGCTGCCGTAGTAGATCCAGGTTGCAGTCACAAACGATGGCGGCGCGATGTAGAGCATGATGTTGGTGAGGAGTTCCTCCTCGGAGAACTTGCTCCAGATGTCGGGGTCTCCATCGGCGGTGGTCGGAAGATCGGCCCATTTGCCGAACTTTTCGAGTATCCAGCCCGCCGCTCCGACCGGGCTGTCGGCCATCGCGACGCCGAGCGTCTGCGGACGAGTCTCCTGCTCGTGAAAGTAGGCGCTTTCCCGATCGGCAATCGCGGCACGCTTGGCGACGAAAGACTTCTCGTCGACTGTCGTCGGAGCGGCGTCCTCCGCACGCACGGTCATCATGTTGATATGGATGCCGAGCAGAGCGTCTGGTCGATCATGCGCTGCCCAGGTCGCGATGCTGTGGCCCCAATCGCCCCCTTGAATGAAATACCGCACATCGCCAAACAGTTGGATCATCAGCCCATGCATGAGCGCAGCAGCCCGCCGCGGGCCAATGGGGCGCGTGATCGGGTTGGAGAACGCGAAGCCAGGAAGCGAGGGGACGACAACATCGTGCCCGTCCGCTGCGAGCGGCTCCCACAGCCGCTCGAACTCGAGATACGAGCCCGGCCAGCCGTGCAGAAGCAAGACGGGCGGCTTGGAGCCGTCGCCTTTCACGTGGACGAAGTGGAGGTGCTCGCCTTCTACGTCGGCCGTGAAGTTGGGGAGTGCGTTGAGACGCCGTTCAACCGAACGCCAGTCGTAGCTGTCCCGCCAATACGCGGCGAGCCGCTTGAGGTCATCAACCCCGACCCCCGCTGACCAGCCCCTCGCATCCGGCAGCTGGCTCCAGTCATAAGCCTCGACCTTGGCTCTGATCCGTGCTAGCCGTTCGTCAGGGATGTTGATCGTGTAGGGTGAAATCATGATGTTCTCAGGGGGGCGATCCAGGATAACGCAGGACAACTCTTTCAACGGCTCAAGGTGCGTGACAGGAGGGTTTGGAATCTGCAGTGGGTATGTTCCCGGGGCCGGCTCTCGGCCATCAACAGCCACTGGGGACAACGGTCGATAGGACCGCTTCAGAGCGCTAAGTCGACGTTGGCAGTCATCTGCATCGACCTGGCTTCCGCCTCCAGAATCCGGCATTGGGAATGGACCAATGCAGTGACGGCCATGCCGCCTCGACAGCTACAGGCGACCTTCCAGGTGCTCCGGCGCCGCGATGGTGCGCATCCACTTGACCGACTCCACTTTCCAGCCCGGCTCGCGCTTCATCAGTTCCATCACGCCGGGCAGGTGCGCCGCACCATAGGTCACGTAGATTCTCAGACGCTGGTCGCTCAGCAGCTGCGTTGCCAGATGGCGGTTGCGAAAGTCCAGCACAACCGGGTCCAGCTCGCCGCTGCCGCCCTGGCCGGAGCGGCGCATCACATGGGTCATGATGCCGCGGCACAGAGTGCCGGCCAGCATTTGCTGGCGTTCGTCGCCGGCCTTCTGCCAGGCGATGAGGCGCGTCACGAGGCCTGACGCGTCGTCGTCATCGTCCGCAGCCTCCGGTGCTTCGCGCTTTCGCACTGCGGCGGCGAAAGTCGGATCGGCCCCTACCAGCCGGTCGTACTCCTGTTTCATGGCCCTGGTGGTCACATCCATGGTCACGTGCCGCTCCGGATGCGCTTTGGCGTCGGCAACCACCGGGCCGAAGTAGTCGATCTGGTAGGTCAGGCCGCAAATTTTGCCGAGCTCGCGGTAGCTGTCGCCGAGGTCCTTGCCGTGGGTCAGGGCCTTTCGGAACCAGGCGTCGGCCTCGGGATCGCTGTTGGCCACTCCCTCGTAGGCCAGCACGTAGCCATCGGCCAATGCCTTCTCCAGGTCGTAGACCACGGCCTGGAAGAAACGCTCGGCGCCCACGTGCTGCATGCCCTGCAGCACCACGGTGCGTGGCCCGTTGGACAGGGTGACCGTGGGCACGATGGCCGGGCGGGTCTCGGTCGTGATGGCCAAGTAGTACACGGGTGCAGCCGCTAGGCCGCACAGCAGGAACCACAGGCCAGCGCTCCCGCGCAGCCAGGTGTGGGGCCAGGGCCGCGCCCGCGACGGTCGCCAGACGCGCCGCCACAGCCAGGCCAGAGGCAATGCGAGCAGTGCGGCCAGCAGCATCAGCAACGGCAACGCAAGCCAGGTCACGCCAAGCAGCACCGGCAGGCCGGTCAGGAAGCACAGCGCAAGCGCGGCCCACAACAGGGTGGACACACGGACCGCCCACGTGCTGGCCGGCGGCTGGGCAGCCGGGGAGATGGCGGCGGCCAACTTCAGAACTTGCGGCCCGCGCCCCAGTCGCCCTGGTCGCACTTGCCGCTAAAGCCTGGCTTGTCCTTGATCTCGACCATGCCAGTACGCCGGTCGATGTTCACGCTCAGCCGGTTGAGCCCGCTGACGTGGTAGCGCGCGGCGATGCGGTCGGGCGACATCTGAACGTCCTCCAGCTGCCACCAGCCGTCGACGCCACCGGAGTTGAGCGGCGGGATCATCTTGCCGCTCAGGTGCACGCGGCCACCGCCGTCGCGGAACTCGAACTGCACGCCGGTCTGGAACTGCTCGTTGGCGGTCTCGGTGCGCTGCATGGGTTCGTAATGCTTGCGCTTGTCGTTCCACTCGTAGCCCGAGTGGCTGGCAAACACGGCGTGCTCGCCCTGGCCGTAGCAGATCAGCGTGAGCGTGTCGGGCTGGTGCGGCCGCGGCGGCAGCTCACTGGCTACGCCGCCGGGCCGGCAGTTCTGCTCGGGGATGCGGTTGATCGCGGCATAGCGGCCGTCGTCGGTGGAGATCGCCACACAGGCGCGCTGGATGTCGCTCCACCAGAAGGTCCAGGACTGGTCGCGCACGCGCGTGGCGCGCACCTGCTGGTAGCCGCGTGCCTGCATCTGGGTCTCTCCGCCGGCCCCGCGTGCGCCAACCAAATCCGCCAGGTCGGGCGGCGTCTGCGCCTGCGCTGCGGTGGAGCACATCAGAACTGCAAGCCCGCATGCCAATGGGTGTCGATTCGATGCCATGCCCTTACTCCCTTCTCAAGAAAATGATGCCACGGGCTCGGGTGCCAGCTGGTAGGACTAGGACTACGTTGCAGTCCTGCCACGGGCGCTGGTTTCTGGCGGCTCTGGCGCGCCCCGCAGGTGCACGTCGAGCTGGTTGAACGGGATAGGGATGCCGGCCGCCTGCATGGCCGCCAGCGTGCGTGCGTACAGGTCGCTTCGCAGCGTGCCCCAGGTGCCCGCATCGGCCGTCCAGGCGCGCAGCACGAAGTTCAGCGCGCTGTCGCCATAGCCCGTCAGCTGCGCGAAGGGCGCTGGCTGCGCAGCAATGCCGGGTGTGGCGCGTGCCGTTGCTTCGAGCAGTGCCAATACCTGGGCGGGGTCGGAGCTGTAGGCCGCGCTGACCGCCACCTCGAACCGCCGGCTGCGGTCGAACATGGTCCAGTTCGTGAGGTTGCCGCTCAAGAGCAGCCCGTTGGGCACCACCACATCGGCGCCGTCGTAGGTGTGGATGGTGGTGGCGCGCAGGCCGATCTCGCGCACGGTGCCGGCGGTGGTGCCCACTTCGACCATGTCGCCGGGCTGAATGGGCCGCTCGAACATCAGCACGAGGCCCGAGACAAAGTTGTTGACCACATTCTGCAGTCCGAAGCCGATGCCCACGCCCAGCGCGCCGAAAACCAGCGCGAGCTGACCGACCTGAAAGCCCGCCGCCGAAAGCGCGACCAGCGCGCCAAGCAGCAGCACGCCGTAGTAACTCAGCGAAGCGATGCTGTTGCCGGCGCCGCGGGGAAGTCCGGCATTGCCTGGCAGCTCGTCCCGCAGCACGCGCCGCACCGCGCGCGCTGCCCAGTAGGCCAGCCAGATGGAGACGGCGAACACCAGCACGCTACCCAGGTGGACGGACACCTGGCCGACCTCGATGCCCAAGTCCAGCACCTTGGCACCAACGCTGTGCAGCGGACGCAGCACACGGAAGCGGTCCATGGTGTAGAGCAGCCATCCCAGTGCAGCGCCCAACAGCAGCAAGCGCGTGAAGATGGTCAGCAGCACGGGCTCGTGCTGGCGCACCAACCGGCGGTTGGCAAGCTCTGGCTGGCCCAGAAGCGCACGCACGATGCCCATGCAGGCGGTCACCGCGGCATACAGCAGCAGGGCCATGTAGCCACTGTCGATCACGCCGCTGGTGAGCATCTCCGCCAGCGAGACATTGCCCGCGACATTGCAGGCCGCCGCAACCACCAACAGCGTGAGGGCGGTCCAGCCTGCGGGGCGCGCGGCGCGTTGCAGCATGCCGTCCGGTGCCGGCAGTGCCGGCGCCTGCGAGACTGGCCTGCGCAGCAGCCACACGGTCAGCCCCAGGGCCATGGCGTTGAGCACGAGCAGGAACAGTCGGTAAAGAGCGGGATCGGCGACGGCGGCCACCCCGGTGCGATCCAGCGCGTACAGGGCGATGGCGCCGATTGGCCACGCGCCCAGCGCCCGCAGCGTTCCGGCGGGCAGCAGACGCAACACGGGCACCAGTGCAAGAACCAGAGCGACCTCTTGGACCAGCAGGGGCGCGTCAGGTTCGAGCACCAGCACGGCCAACATGGACAGGAGCAGCCAGGCCGACAACGGACGACGCAAAGCGCGGGCCATGCGCTCGGGCGGTGCAGCGTCGACGGCCGTGCGCTTGCTGCGCACCGCCAGCCACAGGACCAGTGGCAACATCAGTAGCTGCACGACCCGCAGCGCCTGCTGGTTCCCGGTGTCCGCAGCGTGGTAGTCCACGGCGAACTGACGCTCGACCTGCAGGCCCCGCTCCACTTCCTTCCAGGCTGCCTGCGTTCCGGCGCTCGGCCCCAGGCCCTGCCACAGCGGCGGGACGTCGGTCTGCAGCAGCCGCCGGTCGAGGTCCTCAATGGCAGCCGCGACATCGTTGCTACCGGCGTGGATGCGGGCCTTGAGTTCGCTGGCGCGCTGGGTCAGGTCGAGCTGGCGCGCCAGCGCAACGCCAAGTGCTGCTTCGGTTGTGTCGATCTGCCCCAGCATAGCGTCCACGCGGAAGGACAGAGCCGGCGGCAGGCCGTCAAGCAAGCCCGCAGCGCGCGTGGCCGACCAGGCCGCGCGGCGCTGTGCGAGTTGCAGCGCCGCGTCGCCGTACGGAGCCAGTGCATGCCTGGCCTGCGCCTCCCAGTCGGCAAAGCGCCGGTCGTCGAATTCCCAGTGGCGCGACAAGCTCTCCAGACGCATGACCGGTAGCGTGCGCAAGGCGCCGCCGGCCGTCGTGTTGAGCTTGGCGTCCACCGGCCGTGTGATCGCGTCCAGTGCGCGACCCAATCGCTCTGCCGGGTCCGGTGCCTGCAACAGTTGCCTGGCCCGGTCGACACGCTGCTGGTCTTCGTCCGCGCGGGCCAGGATGTCCGACACCGCCACGGGGCTTGGCGCGGCGGATGGCATAGGCCGGGCCATAGGTGGCGTACCTTGCGCCAACAGCTCCGTCGAGCCAACGGTGAGCCAAAGCAGCAGCGCCAGCTGAGCGAAGAAACGTCGGCCGTTTGTGACCGCAAGGTGGAGGTCGGGATACATGCAGCCGACGATTGTGCATACCCACCGCCAGGCTGCGCGCGATCATCACGGAGATCCAGACTCCAAGCCCGTCACGCCTTCATGCATTGGCCAGCCTGGAACATTCCCACACGTGCCTTTGCGAGGGGCCAGAAAGGCGCTCGGTCTATGCTCTCCAAGGCTGGACAGGACGCTCGCCCCTCGCCAGCCTTTGCGAGAGCGCATCCAGCACCGGCAGCAAGTCCGCTACCGAGTCGATCACGTAGTGCGCGCCCGCGTCCCGCAACTTGGCGCTGGCGGCGGCGCGGCGCTCGGCCTGCGCGGCAGGCGAGAGAGCCTGCCACTCGGCCAGTGTCAAGCCCATGGCGTTGCCGCTCACGCTTACGCCCACGGTCCAGCTGCCGGCGTTGAGGCCTTCCTCGATGCCCACCTCCGTGTCGTCCACCTTGACCACGGTCCACGGGCAGCAGATGCCCAGGTTGGCGAAACTGCGCCACATCATCAGCGGTGTGGGGCGTCCGGTGGCCAGGTCCCCGGCGCACACCAGGCTGTCGGGCACGAAGCCGGCGCGGGCGGCGATGGCCGTCACCACCTCCATGATGGGCCGGTTGTAGCCCGTGGTCGAGCCGACCTTGAGGCCGCGCCCGCGGATGGCGGCGATGGTCTGCAGCACGCCGGGAATGAAGTCCGCGAAGTCCGGCACCACGGCCGCGTTCAAGGGCGTGAAGACCTCGTAGAGCCGGTCCACATCGGCATCGCCCATGGGCTGCCCATGTCGGGCCTGCCACTGCGCCGCCTCGCCATGAAGAACTAAACGGTGGCAGTGCACTCCCATGCGGTCATCCGAGCTGCGCGAATTGCTTAGGCCGTACGTCCGCAGACTGGCACAGACCGTTGGTTCGCTTCGCAGGTGGCAGCGCCTACAACTGCTGCACAGCCGCCGTTCAGGCCTGCGAGGCGACGGGCTGTAGAGGGCGCTTCGCGGTCGACCAAGTTGCCTCCGTGTTGTCCTAAACAGAAATCCCGGAAAGGCCCCTGCCGGACGCCACGTCCCTTACCTGCGCGGGTCAGCGCTCGCCTGATCACGTGCTTTTTCAACCCGAATCGTCAGAATCGACCAACTGCCGCAGCGTGTTGTATGTCCGCGGTACGGGGCACCCCGCGGCCTTCCAACGCACTCAGCGTCTGCACGGCCTCGCCAAGCGCTTAGGTGCGGCCGATCAACGGCCGCAGCGCGCCCAGGTTGGCCAATACACCCACGCGCGCAAATACCCCTGCGCGCTGCGCTGGGTCGCGGCGCCGGTACTCGCCGGCTCGCACACCTAGGATGGAAAGGCCCTCGATCACTGCCCGGTTGGTGGCCAGACCTGCGATGGGGCCACTGGCGAAGCCCAGCACCAGCAGCCGGCCGCTCCAGGCCACAGCCCGCATGGATTCGTCGAAGACATCCCGGCCGTCCGGATCGACAACGACGCCGGCTTAGCGCCCGTCGGTGTGATGAGCACGGCGTCGCGAAAGTCGGGCCGCGTGCTCACCGTGTGGATGCCCAATGCGGCCAGCGCCGCGATCTGCTCTGGATCGGTGGCGGTGACATCGGCGCCCAGATGCTGGCCGAACCGCGCCAAGCGTGGCCGACACCTCCCCGGGCCCCGTGTACCAGCAGGCGGTAGGACGTTGCAGCTTGCCGACCACCTCCAGTGCAACCACGGCCGACCACTGGTCGTTGGGCGTCGAGGGTTTCCACCAGCATGCCAACACCTTGTGTTCCTGATTTAGTTGTATTTAAAATATAAACACATGAACACAAGACAATATCTCCATCGGGTGCCCTCGCTGCGGGACATGCTGGCCTCGCCCGGCCTGACCGTGGCCCCTGGCGCCTACGACGGCATCGGCGCCAGGCTGGTCGCCCAGGCCGGCTTCCGCGCGGTCTACATGACTGGCGCGGGCACGGCCATGGCGCGTGGCTTTCCGGACTTCGGCCTGCTGACGCAGACCGAGATGGCCGACAACGCCGGCGTGATGGCGCGCTCCGTCCCCGTGCCGGTCATCGCCGACGCGGACACCGGCTACGGCAACGAGCTGAACATCACGCGCACGGTGCGCGAGTACGAGGCCCGCGGCGTGGCGGCGATCCACATCGAGGACCAGGTGGCGCCCAAGCGCTGCGGCCACCTGGAAGGCAAGCAGGTGGTTTCGCGTGCCGAGTTCGTCTCCAAGATCCGCGCCGCGGTCGAGGCGCGCCGCTCCGGGGAATTCCTCATCATCGCGCGCACCGACGCCCGGGCCATGCTCGGGCTGGACGAGGCCATCGACCGCGCGAACGCCGCACTCGACGTCGGCGCCGACATCGCCTTCGTCGAAGCGCCGCAGACCCTGGATGAGGTGGAGCGCGTGCCGCGCAGGGTGCGCGGTGCCTGCCTGCTCAACATCGTCGGCGGCGGGCGCACGCCGGTGTTCGATACCGCGGTGGCGGAGTCCATGGGCTACAAGCTGGCCATCGTGCCGGGCCTGCTCATCAGCGCCGCCATCGAGGCCGGAGACGCCGCGCTCGCGGCGCTGCGGTCGACCGGCACCGTGCCGCCGGTTGCGGCCAGCGTGGGCGCCACCTTCCAGCGTTTCGGCGCCGACGACTGGGACGCCTTGCGCCGCCGCTTCGATGCGGGCGCCAGCGCGATCGACACCACGGTGCCGGCGCTCGGCACGCAAGCTGGCGGCAAGTGAGCCATGGCCGGCCGCACTCTCTTCGAGAAGATCTGGGACGCGCATGTGGTGCGCGACCTCGGCGATGGCTGGGCACTGCTGCACATCGACCGGCACCTGCTGCACGACCTGTCCGGCTCCGCCTCGCTGGCGGACATGGCGGAGCAGGGCCTGGCCGTGCACGACCCCGATCTCGTGTTCGCGACGCCGGACCACGCCGTCTCCACCCGACCCGGGCGTGACGGCACCACCTATGTGCCGGGAGGCAGGCTCTGGTCGGCGTTGCGGCAGGGCGCACAGCGCTTCGGCATCCGGCTCTTTGACGTTGGCCAGTTGGGGCAGGGCATCGTCCATGTGATGGGACCCGAGCAGGGCATCGTGCTGCCCGGACTGACCATGGTCTGTGGCGACAGCCACACCTGCACCAACGGTGCGCTGGGCGCGCTGGCACTCGGTGTGGGGTCCAGCGAAAGCACGCATGCGCTGGCCACGCAGACCCTGCGCCTGCAACGGCCCAAACACATGCGCATCCGCTGCGAGGGCGCGCTGGCGCCCGGCGTGACGGCCAAGGATCTGGCGCTGCACATCATCGGCCTGCTGGGTGCCAACGCCGGTGTGGGCCATGCCGTCGAGTACGCGGGCTCGACCGTCGAGGCGCTCGAGGTCGAGGCGCGGTTGACGCTGTGCAACCTGACGGTCGAACTCGGCGCCCGCTCTGGCGTGATCGCGCCGGACGAGCGCACCTTCGCCTACGTCAAGGGCCGCCGCTTCGCGCCGCAGGGCGCCGACTTCGAGGCCGCGGTCGCCGCCTGGCGCGCACTGCGGACCGATGCGGACGCCGTGTTCGACCGCGAGGTGCACATCGACGCCCGCACGGTCGCGCCCACGGTGACCTGGGGCACCAGCCCCGAGCATGCGATCGCCATCGACGCGCGGACCCCCGACCCACGGGACGCAACCGTGCAGGGCGCCGACGCCATCGCCCAGGCTCTGGACTACATGGGCCTGGAGGCGGGCGCACCCATCGCCGGCACGCCGGTCGACTGGGTCTTCATCGGCTCGTGCACGAACGCGCGCCTGTCCGACCTGCGCGCCGCTGCCGACATCGCGCGCGGCCGCCGGGTCGCCCCCCAGGTGCGCGCCTGGGTCGTGCCCGGCTCGGAGGACGTCAAGCGCGCCGCCGAGGCCGAGGGCCTGCACGCGGTGTTCGCCGCGGCCGGCTTCGAATGGCGCGAGCCCGGCTGCGGCATGTGCGTCGCGGCCAATGGCGAGCAGGTGCCGCCCATGGCGCGCTGCGTCTCCACATCGAACCGCAACTTCGTCGGCCGCCAGGGGCCACAGGCGCGCACCCACCTGGCGAGCCCCGCGATGGCGGCGGCGGCGGCCGTGACCGGCCACCTGTGCGATGTGCGCAGCCTCGCCTGATCGAACCACAACACCATGCAAGCCTTCACCACCGTCACCGGCCCCGCAGTGCCTTTCCTGCGGGCGAACGTCGACACCGACCTCATCGTGCGCATCGAGCGCCTGACCAGCCTGCCGAAGGACCAGCTCGGCCCGTACGCATTCGAATCGCTGCGCTACCGACCGGACGGCAGCCCCGAGCCCGACTGCATCCTGAACGCCGCGCGCTTCCAGCACGCGCCCTTCCTGCTGGCCGGCGACAACTTCGGCTGCGGGTCTTCGCGGGAGGGCGCCGTCTGGGCCCTGATGTGCCTGGGGATCCGGGCCGTCATCGCGCCCAGCTACGGCGACATCTTCTTTTCCAATTGCTTCCAGAACGGTGTGCTGCCGATCCGCTTGCCGATGGCGCGGATCGAGGCGCTTGCTGCGCACTGCGCCGACGGCGCACCGCTGACCGTCGACCTGCAGTCCCGGCTGATCCATACCGGCATCGGTGCGGCACAGCCTTTCGCCATCGATGCGATGCGCCGCGAAGGCCTGCTCAGCGGCCTGGACGCCATCGGTCTGACACTGCGCGACGACGCGGCGATTCGCGCGTGGCAGGAGCGCGACCGCGTCCAGCGCCCCTGGGCCTGGCGCCCCGTGCGCCGCTGACCCTCATCCGAACGTTTTCCAACCCACCCCAAGGAGACCCACCATGCCCACCCTCGACATTGCCGGCGACGCCCGGCGCATCATCGACGTCGTCAAGAACGGCGGCATCGCCCTCGTGCCGCAGCACACCGGCTACGCCATGTGTGGCGCGTCCATGACGCCGCTGCAGAAGATTTTCGACACCAAGCAGCGCGGCGGCCACAAGCGCAACGCCATGGCCGCCGACCTGCTGATGCAGCGCGACCTGATGACGCTGGACAAGCGCGCGCAGGAGATGGTGGAGGCCATCGTGCTCGACTACGACCTGCCTCTCGGCGTGATCGGCCCCTTCCGGCCCGACCACCCGCTGCTGGCCAAGCTCGGCGACGAGGCGCTGAAGGCCTCCTCGGCCGGCGGCACCATCGGCAACCTGCTCAACGCCGGTCCGCTGCACAAGGAGCTGACGCGGATCTCGCGCGAGGAACTGGTGCCGCTGTTCGGCTCTTCGGCCAACATCTCGGGCACGGGCTCGCGCTTCACGATCGAGGAGGTCCAGCCCGAATTGCGCGCCATCGCCGACATCCAGGTCGACCACGGCCTGTGCCGCTACCACACGTATGGCCGCTCCGGCACCCTGATCAACTTCCAGACCCTGCAGGTGATCCGCTACGGCGCGTGCTACGACCTGATCGCCGACGTGCTGCAGCGCTGGTTCCGCGTGGAGCTGCCCAAGGATCCCGGCATGGCGGCGCTGCCCTCGGGCCACGTCAACGAGTTCGCGCTCAGCAACGTCGCCTGAGCACCCGCGCAGGCCCAGCGCCTGCGCCCGCCCCAACTTCCAGGAGAAAAGCCGTGGATGGACACCCCATGCCCATGCCGCTGCGCGTGATCGACCTGCTGCGACACGCCGCCCGCAACCACCCGCAGGTGGAGATCGTCTCGCGCCGCGTGGAAGGCGACGTGCACCGCACCACCTACGCCGACACCTACCGACGCGTCTGCCGCCTGGCGCGCGCACTGGAGGCGCTGGGCATCGCGCGCGGCGACAAGGTCGCCACGCTGGCCTGGAACACCTACCGCCACCTGGAGCTGTACTACGGCAGCATGGCCATCGGCGCGGTGTGCCACACGCTGAACCCGCGCCTCACGGTGGACCAGCTCGTGTGGATCTGCAACCACGGCGGCGACCGCATGCTGTGCTTCGATGCGAGCTTCGCGCCGCTGGTGGCCGCGGCGGCGCCCGGGCTGCAGACCGTGACCACCTTCGTGCTGCTGAGCCGCACGGCGGCGATGACGGCCCCGCAGGTCGAGGTGCTGGACTACGAGGAACTGCTCGCGCGCCAGTCCGATGCCGACATCGACTGGCCCACGCCCGACGAGAACGCGCCCTGCGGCCTGTGCTACACCTCGGGCACGACCGGCGACCCGAAGGGCGTGTGCTACACGCCGCGCTCCACGCTGCTGCATGCCTGGGCCAGCGCTCTGCCGGATGTGCTGGCCTTGTCCGCGCAGGACACCGTGCTGCCCGTGGTGCCGATGTTCCACGTCAACGCATGGGGCCTGCCGTTCTCACTGCCCATGGTCGGCGCCAAGATCGTGTTTCCCGGGCCCGCGCTGGACGGCAAGAGCCTGTACGAACTCTGCGAAGCCGAGCGCGTCACCATGGCCGCCGGCGTGCCGACCATCTGGCTCGGCCTGCTGGAGCATGTGCGCGCCCAGGGCGCCCGCTTCAACTCGCTTCGCCGCACTGTGATCGGCGGCGCAGCGGCCGGCGAGGCCATGGTGCGGGCCTTCGAACTGGAGCACGGCGTGCGGGTGCTGCATGGCTGGGGCATGACCGAGACCAGCCCGGTCGCTGCGCTCAACCAATTCACCCCGCGCCAGCAGGCGCTGTCGGTCGACGCACGCGTGCGGCTGCAGACCAAGCAGGGGCGCGAGCTGTTCGGCGTGGAGATGCGGCTTGAAGCGGAGGACGGACACGTGCTGGAGCGCGATGGCGCCAGCACGGGCCGCCTGCTGGTGCGCGGGCCCTGGGTGGTGCAGACCTACCAGGGCGGCGTGTCCGGTGCCCGCGCGGACGGATGGTTCGATACCGGCGACATCGCCACCATCGACGCGGACGGCTTCATGCAGATCGTCGACCGCGCCAAGGATGTGGTCAAGTCCGGCGGTGAGTGGATCAGCTCCATCGCGCTGGAGAGCGCGGCCATGACGCACCCGGCCGTGCTGGAGGCCGCCGTCATCGGCATCCCGCACCCCAAGTGGGACGAGCGGCCGCTGCTGGTCTGCGTGCTGCGGCCCGGGCAGGCACTCGACCGCGCCCAGTTGCTGGCGCACCTGCAGCCCCTGGTCGCCAAGTGGTGGCTGCCCGAGGCGGTCGAATTCGTCAACGCGCTGCCGCACGGTGCCACCGGCAAAGTGCTGAAGGCCGTGCTGCGCGAGCGTTTCGCGGCCCCGCCGCTGCAGCAAACGTCGCCGGTGTACTGACAGAGCGTACGGCGGATGCCGGCCGCACTGCGCGCCGCCCACCCCAACGAACAACGAGGAGACAGGCATGTCCATTCCATCCCCTAAACCGCGTCGCGGCGTGTCGCGCCGCACCGTGGCCGCGCTGGCTGCTGGTGCGCTGGCAGCGCCCTGGGTGCGCGCGCAGAAAGCCTGGCCGCAGCAGCCGATCAAGTTCGTCATCGGCTACCCGCCGGGCGGCGGTGGCGACGGTGTGGGCCGACCCCTGGCGCTGGGCCTGGAGCGCAACCTGGGCGTTCCGGTGGTGCTGGACTACCGGCCCGGTGCCGGCGGGGCCATCGCGGCGCAACTGGTGGCCCAGTCCGCGGCGGACGGCTACACCTTGTATCTCGCAGACAACGGCGCCATCTCGGTCACGCCGGCGTACCGGTCTGTCGGCTACCGGCCGGCCGACTTCAGCTACATCGGCGGGATCGGCGAGTTGCCGATGGTGCTGGTGGCGCATCCCGGCGTGCCGGCCCGCGACATCCGCGAACTGGCGGCGCTCTCGCATGCCAGGCCGCAGGGCCTGTCCTATGCCTCGGGTGGCGTCGGAAGCATCCCGCACCTGGAAGGCGAGATGCTGCGCATGGCGGCGCGCATGAACATCACGCACGTGGCCTACAAGGGCTCGGGGCAGGCCAGCACCGACCTGATCGCCGGCACCGTGGACCTGGCATTCTTCGCGCCGACCGGCATCGTGCAGCATGTGCACTCCGGGCGACTGAAGGCGCTGGCGGTCACGACAGTACAGCGGCTCGCGGCGCTGCCTGCTGTGCCAACCGTGGCGGAACTCGGGTTTCCGACGCTGCAGGCAACCTACATGAGCGGCGTGCTCGCACCGCGGAACCTGCCGGCGCCCGTGTTCGACCGCCTGAGCGCGGCGCTTGCAGCGGTGCTGGCCGACCCCGAGGTCGTGCGCAACCTTGAGGGCACCGGCCTGCTGGTCGCCCACCGCGCGCCGGCACAGGCCCGCAAGGCGTTCGAGGACGACCTGGGCAAGTGGCGCGACCTGATCCAGGCGGCCAAGCTCAAGCTCGATTGAGACGCGCCGCCATGGCGCCCCTGGAACTGCAGCAAAGGACGAAACCATCGTGTCCGTGACATTCCGTGTGAAGCATCTGTTCGCCTTGTCCGCCGTCGCGCTGGCGGCCATCGCGCCGCGCCCGGCGTCGGCGCAGGCCCCGCTGTGGCGGCCTGCCAAGCCCGTGACCGTCGTCGTGCCCTATGCCCCGGGCGGCGGCACCGACACGGTCGCCCGCGCCGTGTCGCGGCAACTGGCGGTCCTCTGGCAGCAGCCGGTCATCGTCGAGAACATCCCGGGGGCCGATGGATTGATCGGCACGCGCCGCGTTATGGACGCCGCGCCCGACGGCAGCACCTTGCTGCTGCAGGTGCCATCGATCGCGCTGACCCGCTATACCCCGGGGCTGCGCGGCATTGACCCGCTGCAGCGGCTGCTGCCGGTCACCGCCGTCGCACAGGCGTCCAATGCCATCGTCGTGAGCGCGAAGATGCCGGTGAAGACCCTGGCCGAGTTCGTGGCGTATTGCGGGCGTGCGGCACAGCGCTGCGCGCTCGGCACGACCGACAACCAGTCGCGGCTGATGTCGAACCAGTTCGTCGCGGAGACGAAGCTGGCGGACGCCGTCGTCGTCAACTACCGGGGTACCAGTGCCGTCGTAGCGGACCTGGTCGCCAACAACGTCAACATGTCCTTCACCGGCATTGCCGCTGCGCTGCCCCATGCCAAGGCGGGCACGCTGCGCTTCTTGGCGACGACGGGCGACAGGCGCGCAGCGGTGCTGCCGGAGGTGCCGACCGCGCAGGAGGCGGGCTTCGGCGCATTCCGCTCCATCAACTGGTTCGGCGTCTTCGCGCCAGCCGGGCTGCCGGCGCCCGTGGCGCAGGCCATCGCCGCCGCGCTGCGCGAAGCGGTGCAGGACCCCGACGTGCAGCGGACCATTGCGGCCGCAGGTGCAGAGCCGGTCGTCAACACGCCCGCCGAATTCGCGGCCCAGGTCCGGCAGGAGAGCGCGCGGCTCGGTTCGCTCGTCCAGCGCTACTCGCTGGAACAGTGACGGCGCCGGGCGCAGCCTGGTTGGCCGCGACCGGCCAGCGTGCCTGGCTCCGCCCGACCTACTTGCGTGCGTCCTGCGCGCGGCCGATGGTGTTGCCGATCTGAACTTCCTCCTGCAGTTCGCGCAGCAGCGGGGCGCCCTTCAGCGCTTCGGCAATGAGTCCGCGCTCGCGCAGGGCGTCCTGCAGCGGCCGCTCCTGCGCCACCTGCGTGAACATCTCCGACAGCGCCGAGCGCACCCTGGTGGGCACCTCCTTGTTCGCGAACACGATGAAGCGCGACTGGATGGCCAGGTCCGCGCCGGCTTCGCGCAGGGTCGGAACATCGGGATGGCTGGGCATGCGTGCCTTCGTCACGGCATAGACCACCTTGGCCCGGTGGGCGCGTTCCAGCGGCACATGGCTGCCGGCCGACATCGCGAGGTCCAGCGTGCCGCCCAGCAATTGCTGGTTGATCTCGCTGCTGCCACGGAACGGCACCGCGATGATCTCCATCTTCAGCAGCCGTCCCAGCCGCTCGCCCACCCATTCGAACGGCGGCGAGACGCCGAAGGTGATGGGCTGTCCGGCCGCGGCCTTGCGGCGCCAATCGTCCACTGTGTCGAGCCTGGCGTCGCTGCGCGCCATGATGCAGACGGGCAGGGCGGCGATGCTGCACAGAGCATCGAACTCCTGCAGGCGGTCGGTCTGCAGCCGCTCCCCGACCGGGTAGGTCAGCTCGTAGCTCGCGCCGAAGCCGACCGTATGCCCGTCGTTCCTGGCGGTCTTCAGCACGTTCTGCAGGATGAGGCCGCCACCGCCGGGGCGGTTGACGACGACGGTCTGCCAGCCGTGCGACTTCGCCAGGCGGTCGCCCAGCAGCCGCGCCAGCGTGTCCGCGGTGCCGCCGGCCGGAAAGCTCACCAGCATCTCGAGCGGCCGCGTCGGCGACCAGTCGGGTGCGGCGGCGGTGGCGGTGCCGCAGGCCAGTGCTGCGGCGCTGCCGAGGAAGCCGCGCCGGGACCAGGAGCCCGGGTATAGCGCTGCGGCGGTGGGGGGGGTGGGTGGCATCGTTGTCTCCATGTACATGTTGTCGCCCACGTCAACTTTCTATCGTGGGCTTGTGTTAATAATAATATGACAACAAACGTCGAAGTCAACGACCCTGCACATGTCCTGGCGGTATGACGACACAAACACAGACCGACCCGCTATGCTCGGTCGCCTCAGCAGCTCTTTCCCGCCCGACGCCGATGAAGTCCGCAAACGCCCTGGCCGATGCCGCGTCCAGCCCCATGCCCCGTTCCCCGGGCACCTCGCTCCACCGCCAGCTCTTCGTGGTGCTGCGCGACGAGATCGTCCGCGGCGTGTACGCCGGCTCTGGCCTGTTGCCCAAGGAAGAGTCCTTGTGCGAGCGCTTCGACGTCTCTCGCATCACCGTGCGACGCGCGCTGGCCGATCTGGCGGCGCAGGGCTTCGTCGAGCGGCGCCATGGCCGCGGCACCTTCGTGCTGCAGGACAAGCTACCGCTGGCGCGGCCGCGGCCCAGCCTCTCGTTGATCGACAGCCTGCGCAAGACGGCGGCTGAGACGCAGGTGCAGGTGCTGCGGGTCGAGCAGACCGAGGCGCCACCGGACGTGGCCGCGCTGCTGCAGCTCGCGCCCGGCGAGAAGGCGGTGCACGCGCTGCGCCTGCGCAGCGTGGGCGGAACGCCGGTCATGCTGTCCGACGCCTGGGTGCCGGCCCGGCTGGGCAAGCAGGTAACGGCCACGTCGCTGCGCAAGCAGGCGCTCTACGAGATCCTGCTGGCTCAGGGCGTGAAGTTCGGCCGCGTGATCCAGGAGATCACGGCCGAGCTCAGCGATCCGCTGCAGGCCAAGCTGATGCAGACGGACGTGGGCGTGGCCCTGCTCAAAATCGTGCGCGTCATCCACGATCCCGAGGCGCGCCCCGTGGAGTACATCACCGTGACCATGACGCCCGAGCGCAGCCGCATGCTGATGGACATCCCGGGGGAGACGGTCAACACATTGAGCGGCGGCCATTTTGTGCACGAGGTAACCGGCAGGAAGCCAACCTGAGCGGCCGGCGGATGGGCAGGCGCTGCCTCACTCCGGCTCGATGCCCGCGGCCTTGATGACGCGCCCCCACTTCTGCGTGTCCAGCTCCTGGAAGCGCGCCAGCACCTCCGGCGTCGTGGTCCATGGCTCGGTGCTGGTGCTCGCGTAGAAGCTTTTGGCCTGGCTGCTGGCCGAGGCGGCCACCAGCCACGCGCGCAGCCGCTGCGCCACCGGTGCCGGTGTGGCGGCCGGCACATAGGCCCCGAACCAGTAGCCGATGTCGTAGCCGGCCACGCCGGCCTCGGCGATGGTCGGCACCTCGGGCAGCGGCGCGATGCGCTGGGGCATGGACACACCCAGCGGCCGCAGCTTGCCCGACTGGATGTGGGGCAGGCCCGTCACCGTGTCGATGAACATCAGGTCGATCTGTCCACCCAGCAGGTCGGTCAGCGCGTTTGGGTTGCTCTTGTAGCCCACCCACAGGATGTCGGTTCCGCTCAACTGCTTGAACATCTCACCGGCCATGCGGCTGGACGAGTTGCCGCTGCCGAAGCTCAACTGGCCCGGGCTGCGGCGCGCCTGCGCCACTACGTCGGCCACGCTGCGGTAGGGCGCCTGCGGACGCACCACCAGCACCGTGCCGCCGCGGCCCAGCGCCGTCAGCGGCTGGAAGTCCTTGACCGGGTCGTAGGGCAGCTTGCGGTAGAGGAAGGGGTTGGCCGTCTGGGTGCTGTTGGTCGTGACCAGCACGGTGTAACCGTCCGCCGGAGCGCGCGCGACGTGCTGGGCCGCGAGCATGCCGCCGGCGCCGGCGCGGTTGTCCACCACCACGGGCTGGCCGGACTGCTCGGTGACCCCCACCGCGAGCGCGCGTGCCAGCAGGTCGGTGGCGCTGCCCGCGCCGAACGGCACGACGAAGTTCAGCGGCCTATCGGGGTAGGCCGCACGGGCGGGGCGTGCCGCACCCAGGGCGGTCAACAGCAGCGGGGCGAGCGTGGCGGCACGTCGGGTCAGGGGCATGGTCGGTCTCCGTCTGTGTGTGTGGGGGGTGGGCGCGGCCAGGCTCAGGTGGTGGTGGTGCCGTCCAGCGCGCGGGACTGGGCCTGGCGCTGCAGGAAGGCCGCGACGGCCGCCTTGTGCTCGTCGCCCGCCATCAGCAGCGCCTGCATGGAGGCCGCCATCTCCAGCGCGGTGGGCAAGGACGCCGTAGCCGACTCGCGCACGAGCTTCTTTGCCATGCGCAGGGCGCGCGGCGGTGCGGCGGCGATGCGGCGCGCCAGCGCCTGCACCTCGGTGTCCAGGTCCTCGTCGGGCACCACGCGCGTGACGATGCCAGCGGCCAGCGCGGCCTGCGCGTCCAGGAATTCGCTCGTGAAGCTCAGCTCCAGGGCCTTGGACAGGCCGACCAGGCGCGACAGGAACCAGGCGCCGCCGATGCCCGAGATCAGCCCCAGCCGCAGGAAGCTCTCGGCGAAGCGGGCCCTGTGGCCGGCAATGCGCACGTCGCACATCAGCGTGATGTCGAAGCCGGCGCCCACGGCCGCACCGTTGACGGCGGCGATGAGCGGCACCTCGATGGCCTGCGTGGCCAGGGTGATGCGGTGCAGCACCTCGGCCAGGCGCTCGCGCACGCGGTCGGGGCTGCCCTGCATCAGGTCGGCGCCGCTGCGCATGTCGTCCACGTTGCCGCCGGTGCAGAAGTAGCGTGCCGAGGAGCGCAGCACCACGCAGTGCACATCGGGGCGGCGGGCCGCGCCCTCCAGGGCTTCGGCCAGGGCCTGGCTCATGGCCACGGTCAGCGCGTTGCCGCCGTCGGCCGCGTCCATCGAAATGGTCAGCACGCCGTGGTCGCAGTGGGTGGAGACGAGGGGATTCCAGGCGGATGTCATGGTCATGGTGGTAGGGATGGAAGAAGAAAGCATCAGAACGCTGCGCCGGCCGCCACCACGCCACGGGCGAGCAGCGTCTGGATGGTTGTGCCGGGGATGCCGTACTCGGCTAGCACCTGCACGGAGTGCTGGCCCACGAGCGGCGGCGGCGCGGCCGGGGCGGCCGTGGCGGCGGGGCCGGCCAGGCCGAAGCCGGGCATGCGCAGGCTGCCCGCGACGGGGTGTTGCAGGCAGGTCTCGATGCCGCTGTGCCGGTACTGTGCGCTGGCGGCCACCTCGCGGTAGCCGGCAATGGGCGCGCACAGGATGTCCGCGGCGTCGAGCCGCGCGAGCCAGTGGGCGGTGTCATGCCGGCGCAAGGCGGCGCCCAGCAGTTCCTGCAGTGCTGGCCGGTTCGCCACGCGGGCGCTGTTATCCGCGAAGCGCGGGTCGTCGCGCAGCGCCGGCATGTCGAGCACGCTGCACAGCGCGCTCCAGCGCTCGGGCTGGTAGGCGGCGACCATGATCCAGCCGTCGGCCGTGGGAAACGCCTCGTTCGGCGCGGCATAGGGCGCGGCGCTGCCGGTCTTGCGCGGCTCCTCGCCAGTGGCCAGGAAGAAGGCCAGGCCCACCTGCTGCAGCATCAGCGTGGCGTTGTACAGGCTCACGTCCAGGTGCTGGCCGGCGCCGCCGGCGCGCACCTTGTGCAGGGCGCCGAGGATACCGATGGTGGCGAGGTAGCCGGTCGTCATGTCGGCCACGGGCACCGACACCTTCAGCGGGTCGCTGTGCTCGCTGCCGATCGCGCTCATGAGGCCGGCGACGGCCTGCACGATGCCGTCCACGCCGGCCCGCGCATGCCAGGGCCCGGTCTGGCCGAAAGCAGAGATGGAGCAGTAGACCAGCTTGGGCTGCAACTGCAGCAGCGCCGGTGCGTCCAGGCCCAGCCGCTGCATCACCCCGGGGCGAAAGCTCTCGATCAGCACGTCCGCGCGGGCCGCCATGTGCTGCAGCACCTGCTGCCCTTCGGTGGCCTTGAGGTCGATCGCCAGGCCGCGCTTGTTGCGGTTCACGCTCAGAGCCACCACGCTCTCTCCCTGCACGTAGGGCGGTCCGATGCGGCGGCCGAGTTCGCCGCCGATGGGCTCGATCTTGACCACGTCGGCGCCCATGTCGCCCAGCAGCATGCCGCAGACGGGGCCGGCCACCACGTGGGACAGATCGAGTACCTGGATGCCGTTGAGGCTGTCGGTGAGCATGATTTCCTTCTCCTCGCGATGCCTTGCATCGACTGGTCGGGAGAATAGGAAGCGGCCCGGTTCGGGGCAAACGACTTTATGGGTGGGGCGCTTGACTTTTGGTCAAGGCCTTCGCGCGCTGCTCAGTCGCCCAACGCCTCGTCCAGCCAGGTGCGGAAAGCGCGCAGGGCCGGCGACTCGGCGCGCGCCGCGGGCACGGCGAAGTAGTAGGTGAAGGCGCCGCAGTCCAGCGCGTGGCCGAAGGGCGCGACCAGGGCGCCCGAGGCCAGTTCCTTTTCGACCAGGGCGCGCTGCGCGATGGCCACGCCATGGCCTTCCAGCGCTGCCTGGTAGGCCAGCAGCGAAGTCTCGTACTTCATGCCGCGGTAGGGGTTGACCTCGGTGTCGCCAACGGACTTGAGCCACAGCGACCAGTCGTCCGGCCGCGCCATGGAATGCAGCAGGGTCTGCTGCGCGAGCGCGCGTGGCGCCTGCAGCACATGGTCCACGGCGTAGCGCGGCGAGACGACCGGCACGAGCACGTTGGGCATCAGCCGCTCGGAGCGCAGGCCCGCCCACTCGCCGTTACCGAGCTGGATGCCGGCGTCGATGGCCTCACGGTCGAAGTCCAGCGGGGCGGGCGAGGTGGCCACCTGCACGTCGATCGAGGGGTGCCGGCTGTGAAAGCCGGCCAGGCGCGGAATCAGCCAGCGCACGGCGAAGGTGGCCGGCGAGCGGATCTTGAGCACCCGGCGCCGGTAGCTGCCACCCATGACCACGTTGGTCGCCTCGCGCAGGCCGACCAGCAGCGGACCGACCTCGGCCAGGTAGCGCGCGCCCGCCGGCGTGAGCCGCACGCCGCCTGGCAGGCGCTCGAACAGCGGCGCCCTCAGAAACTCTTCCAACGCCTTGATCTGGCGGCTCACCGCGGCCGGCGTCACCGCCAGCTCGTCCGCGGCCTTGGAGACGCTCTGCAGGCGGCCCGCGGCTTCGAAGGCCTTCAGGGGATTGAGCGGAGGAAGCGGGTGCATGGCGCCGCAGTCTACGGTGACCGAGCACCTGGTCCTTCCGTGTTGCGTCCATGCGCAGCAGCATCGTCCCGCACGCAGGTCCTGCAGGCCGGGACAGTCTTGAAGCCCGAAGCGCAGGTCGCCTCTGCAACGCTGCCAGGCCAGCTCCAATGCGAGATGCTGCCGCTGAACGGATGGCCGACCGGGCTGCCCGCAGCAGATCTCAACGGATCACCTGGGGTTTTCGGCTCAAGACCACCGCCAGCGCCAGGCCCGTACCGATGGCGAGCAGCGCGACCGCGAAGGCCGTTTTCACTGCGGCCGGGCCGGCGCCACGCGGCGACAGCGCGAAGAACAGGCCGCCGATGGTCGCGGTCGACACGGCCGCGCTGACCTGCAGGGTGGCGTTCACCAGGCCCGCCGCCAGCCCGGCCCAGCGTGCATCCACCTGGTCCACATTCAGCCGCACCAGCGCGGGCAGCGCGATGCCTTGGCCCAGCCCGATGAGGAGCAAGGGTGCCGGCAGCCACGCCGGCGTGTCGGCCCAGGCCAGGCCGGCGGCGGACAGCATGCCCACCACCTCCAGGCCCATGCCGAACGCTGCCGTGTTGGCTTTCAGCCGTCGTGCCACGGTCGCACTGCACAGTGGTCCGAGCAGGAAGCCGATGCCAAGCGGCAGGATCGCCAGCCCCGCGGTCAGCGCCCCGTGGCCCAGCCCCATCTGTTCGTAGACCGCGAACAGCAGAAAGAAGGGCGCGATGGTGTAGAAGAAAAACGTGGCGGCCAGACTGCGCCGCAAGCCCGGTGACGCCAGCACGGACGGTGGCACCAACGGCGTGCCGTGCCCACGCTCTTGCCGCTGCTCGGAGCGCCAGAATGCGAGAAGCAGCGGCGGGCTCAGGGCCAGCAGGCCGACGCACCACCACGGCCAGCCGCGCTCGCGCCCTTCGATGAGCGGCACCACCAGCGCCAGCAAGCCTGCTGCCAGCAGCAGCGCGCCCACGATGTCCAGGCGCCCCGCCTGCTCGGAGCGGCTGTCGCGCACCCAGCAGATCGCCGCCGGAACAGCCAGGGCAATGACTGGCAGGTTGATCAGAAAAACCGCGCGCCACCCGAGTCCGAACAGATCGACCGACACCAGCAGACCGCCCAGCAATTGGCCGGCCACCGAAGCCGCGCCGAAGGTGGCGCCGTACATGCCCAGCGCACGTGACTTCTCCTGGGCGGGGAAGATGGCATGGATGGACGCCAGCGACTGCGGCGCCATGACCGCAGCGCTGATGCCCTGCAGCAGCCGGCCCGCGACCAGAACGCTCGGCGAGGGCGCGCAGCCGCACAGAGCCGATGCGACGCCGAACCCCAGCATCCCGACGATGAACATGCGCTTGCGCCCATAGAGGTCGCCCAGGCGCCCGCCGAGGATCAGCGTGACGGCATAGGCTGCCGCGTAGACGGACACGACCAGTTGGGCCAGCGAAGGCGTGGCCTGCAGGTCTGCCTGGATGGCGGGCAGGGCGACATTGACGATGAAGAAGTCCAGTGGTGGCAGCAGCGTGCCGGCCAGCAGCACGCACAAGGCCAGCCAGCGGCGGGGATCGGCCGCGGCGCGCTCGGGCGTCGAGAAGGTCATGGCCGCCTTCATGAAGGTTGCCTCCCGTCTTCGATCGTGAAGCGCGCCATGGCCGACCAGTCCTGCTCGCCCCAGCCGGCCTGGACGGCCTGCGCCATGCGGTGGCGAGCGGCCTCGAGCATTGGCAGCGTGCGCGACGACGCACCGGCTGCCTCGCTCGCCAGGCGCAGGTCCTTCAGGCCCAGACGGGCCTTGAAGCCTGGCGTGTAGGTTCCCGCCGCGATGGTGGCCGAGTAGGTCCGATAGGGGCGGCTGTCGAACAGCGTGCCGAGCATGAGTTCGAAGAAGCGCTCGTGCGGCACGCCGCTGGCCTCCGTCAGCACCACGGCCTCGGCCATGGCCTCGATGGCCATGGCGATCATCATGTTGCAGGCGATCTTGGCCGCGTTCGCCGCGGGCGGGTGCTCGCCCAGGGGCCAGACGCGTGCGCCGATGGCCTGCAGCACGGGCTGCACCCGGTCGATCGCGGCCGGCGCGCCGGCGGCCAGCACGTTCAGTTCACCGCGCGCGGCCACGTCCGGCCGCCCGAGCACGGGCGCCGACACGAAGCCGATCCCGGCCTGGGCGTGGACGACGGCCAGCTCGGCCGCGAAGGCGAGCGAGATGGTCGACGACACGACATGGACAAGCCCGGGACGTGCGGACGCCAGCAGCCCTGCGTCCAGCACGACGCTGCGGACCGCTGCGTCGTCGGCGAGCATGGTGAGGACTGCATCTGCATCGAAGACGTCGCGCGGATCGTCCAGCAGCGTGACGCCTTCGACGGCGCCACCGGAGCGGTTCCATGCGCGTACCTGGTGGCCAGCGGCGGCTAGGTTCTTCGCCATCGCGGTGCCCATCGCGCCCAGACCGAGGATGCCGATGTCCATGGTTCACCTCCCTCCAGCGGTCGCGTGCACATCGAAGTCGGTCGCGATGGAGATGTCGCGCCACGCGGCGATGTCCGCGCGGAAGGCATCCAGCTTGCGTGCGGCGGTCCGGTGGGCCCCTGGACCCAAGGGCAGATGCAGCGGTGGGTCGTCGGCATCGATGGCCTGCAGCATCACGGCGACGGCTTTGGCCGGGTCACCGGCCTGCCTGCCATCGTTGCGTTCGCGGTAGCGGCGCCGTGCGTGCGCGGTCTGCGCGTAGGCGTGGATCTGGCGGGCCGCCGAGGCGATCGAGCGCCCCAGGAAATCGGTGCGGAAGGCCCCGGGCTCGACGATGATGACCCGCACGCCCAGAGGCGCGAGTTCCTCGGCCAGCGCTTCGGAGAGACCTTCCACCGCGAACTTGGTCGCGTTGTAGAAGCCGGAGCCGGCCGAGCCCGCGATCCCGGCACCGGACGACAGGTTCACGATGCGCGCCCCCTGGCGCCGGCGCAGGGCCGGCAAGGCGGCGCGGGTGGTCTCGATCAGGCCGAACACGTTGGTCTCGAATATCGGCCGGTACTCGCCGGGCTCGCCTTCCTCGATGGCCCCGATGAAGCCGATGCCTGCGTTGTTGACGAGAACGTCCAGGCCGCCGAACCTGCTCTCGGCCAGAGCCACCGCCCGCGCGGCGTCGCCAGGCCGCGTGACGTCGAGCGAGACCGCCTGCACGGTGTCCTGGTAGCGCTCGCGCAGGTCGTGCAGCGCTGCGGCGGACCGTGCGGTGGCGACCAGGCGGTCGCCGCGCGCGGCGACGGCTTCGGCCAATGCTCTGCCCAGGCCCGTCGAACAGCCCGTGATCAACCAAGTCTTGCCCATGTCTTCCTTCCGATGCGGTGTGGGGCCAGGCGCGGTGCGCGGGCTGACCGGGGTGTGTCCGGTGTGGCACCGGCATGCAGCGAATCTAGCGATCTGAATCTGTTCGACAACTGCCAATGCTGTACGCTCGCCGTTCATTTTTGAAAGGGGCAGGGCGTGGAGTGGAGCGATGTGCGCATCTTCCTGGCCGTCGTGCGGGCGGGCACCCTGGGCGGCGCTGCGCGCGCCTTGCAGCTGAGCCATCCGACGATCGGGCGCCGTCTGCGGGCACTGGAGCAGGCCGTGGGGCACACGCTGTTCCAGCGCACCGCAGACGGCTTCGTTCCCACCGACGAGGGCGCCGGCATCGTCGCGCTCGCCGAGCAGATGGAGGAAGGCGCGCTCGCGATGGAGCGGCGCCTGGCGGGTCGGGAAGAGAAGCTGCAAGGCAGCCTGCGGATCTCGTCGGCCGACTGGTTCGGTGCCTACGTCCTGCCGCCCATCGTCGCGGACTACGCCAGGTCCTACCCGCATGTCGACGTCGAGGTGTTGACGGGCACCCGTCTGTTCAACCTAGCGCAGCGCGAGGCCGACATCGCGTTCCGCATCGTGCCCTTCAACGCGCAGGACGTGGTGCAGCGCCGATTGGTACGCCTTCCCTATGGGGTCTATATCGCGGCGGGCTCGCCCGATCCGGTGTTCGGCGATGGCGCCGGTTTTCGGCTCATCACGCACGACACTTCGACCGGCCAGTTCCCCGACATCGCGTGGCTGCAGGCCAGCTTCCCGAGCGCCAGGCCGCTGCTGGCGTCCAATAACCGCAACGTGCAGGCGCGCATGTGCGGCCAGGGGATCGGCATCGCCGTGCTGCCGCAGGTGGTGGGCAACCAGGTGGGCGGCCTGCGTCGGCTGCAGTTGCCGGAAGAGCCGCCTACCCGGGACATCTGGATGGGCTACCACCGCGATCTGCGGCGGCTGAAC
The DNA here is from genome assembly GCF_001422445.1 of Pseudorhodoferax sp. Leaf274. GTDB lineage: Bacteria > Pseudomonadota > Gammaproteobacteria > Burkholderiales > Burkholderiaceae_C > Pseudorhodoferax. The sequence goes on along the minus strand of NZ_LMNA01000001.1, from coordinate 51,510 downwards.
CGGTTGCGCGCCTTCATCGCCACCGCCAACGACCACATCGCGAACCTGCAGGGCTGAGTTCCTGCGCGGACCGTCCGTTCAAAAACGTACGGACAAGGTGCAGGAATGGCAGTGTCCAAACGCCAGCGCAGGCACCAACATTGGCGCCCTTGCTGGGCCATGCCGGACCAGCGTCATGGGGAACTCATCGATGGGCAGATTGAAGGACAAGGTCGCGATCGTCACGGGCGCGTCCAAAGGCATCGGGGCGGGCATCGCCCGCAGACTCGCAGCAGAGGGTGCAAAGGTGGTCGTCAACTACGCTTCGAACAAGAACGATGCGGACACGGTGGTCGCCGGCATCGAGGCCGCTGGCGGGAGCGCCGTGGCGGTGGGCGCGGACGTCACCAAGCGTGCGCAGGTCGAGTCGCTTGTGCAGGCAGCCATCGACCGTTTCGGACGCCTGGACATCGTCGTGAACAACGCGGGGATCTACCAGTTCGCCCGGATCGAGGAGACGACCGAAGCGCTGTACCGCCAGCAGTTCGACATCAACGTCCTCGGCCCTCTGCTGGTCGCCGGAGCCGCCGCGCCGCATCTGGGCCAGGGCGGCAGCATCATCAACATCAGCTCCAACGTCACGCGCGTGCTGCCGGCCGAGAGCGCCACCTACACCGGCACGAAAGGCGCGATCGATGCCATCACGGGCGTGCTGTCGCGCGAACTGGGCCCCCGAGGCATTCGCGTCAACGCGGTGAGTCCCGGCCTGGTCGAGACCGAAGGCACCCATGCGGCTGGCGTCGTCGGCTCAGCCTTCCAGGCCTGGAACGAGGCGCAGACGCCGCTGGGCCGCATCGGCCAGGTGCAGGACATCGCGCCAATCGTTGCATTTCTCGCGTCGGACGATGCGGGCTGGGTGACCGGCGAGGTGATCCTGGGGTCGGGCGGTATGCGTTGACATGGGATGGCGCATGCCGGCCTGCATTGCGCCATGGCCGCTTGAGCGATCCGCCCGCAGCGCCAGCCCTAGTGCGACGAGACGAACTCCGACGCCGCGAACCCCGGAGGCAGCGCGAAGCTGGCCCGCATCCGCTTCGTCTCGGCCGCCGGCGTCAGCCCGAACAGCCGCTTGAACTCCCGGCTGAACTGCGATGGGCTCGCATAGCCGACGGCATGGGAAGCCGCCTCCGACGTCATGCCCTCGCGCAGCATCAGCAGCCGCGCCTGGTGCAATCGCGTGGACTTCAGGTACTGCATCGGCGAGGTGTTCGTGATGGCCTTGAAGTGGCTGTGGAAGCTCGGCACGCTCATGCCGGCTTCATGCGCCAGCTGCGGCAGCTGCAGCGGTTGGGCGTAGGTGCCGTGGATGCGGCGCAGGGCCTTGCCGATGCGGCCGAACTGGCCCTGCATGGCCAGGGCCGCGCGCATGGCGTTGCCCTGCGCGCCGGTCAGCACCCGGAAGTACAGCTCCCGCACCAGGGCCGGGCCGAGGATGGCCGCGTCCAGCGGCCGGCTCATGGCTTCGAGGAAGCGCAGCACCGAGGTGTGCAGCGCAGCGTCCATGGGGCTGGACACCATGCTCTGCGGCGCCTCGTCCACCAGCGCTGCACCATGGTGTGCGATCCGGGCCATCAGGTCGGAGGCGACCTGGAAGTCCAGGTGCATGTAGATCGCCAGCAAGGGGCGCTCCGGCGAGGCCTCGGTCTCCATCGTGAAGGGCACCGGCACCGCCACCGCCAGGTAGTGCTGCTCGTCGTACAGGTAGACCTGGGAGCCGAAGTAGCCGCGCTTGCGCCCCTGGCACACGATCACGATGCCCGGGTCGTACAGCACGGGCGTGCGCGCCAGCGGACGGTCGGAGCGCAGGATGCGCACGTCGGGCAGCACCGTCAGGTTGTAGCCCTCGTTCGGCGCCAACGCGCGCAGCAAGGCCACCATGCGCTGCTGCCGCGATGGGGGCGAGGCGGGACTGGCCTCGTGTGCGTGACCGACTGTCTTCATAGAAATAGGCAAGAAAATCAGAAAAAACGGACTTAAAGATCGCGGTTCATCAGAATATCGTACGCGCTCTTCATCTTCATTGGGAGCCAACGACATGACCTTTCCAACCAGCTTGTGCATCACCGGCGTCAGCAGCGGCTTCGGCCGCGCCCTGGCGCAGGAAGCGCTGCAGGCCGGCCACCGCGTGGTCGGCACCGTGCGCAGTACAGACGCGCAGCAGGACTTCGAGCGCCTCGCGCCAGGGCAGGCCATCGGGCGCGTGCTGGACGTGACGGACTTCGACGCCATCGACGGTGTGGTGGCGAACATCGAGGCCACCGTCGGGCCGATCGATGTGCTGGTGAACAACGCGGGCTACGGGCACGAGGGCGTGCTGGAGGAGTCGCCGCTGACCGAGATGCGTCGCCAGTTCGACGTGAACGTGTTCGGCGCGGTGGCCATGACCAAGGCGGTGCTGCCCCACATGCGCCAGCGCCGGCGCGGCCACATCCTCAACATCACCTCGATGGGCGGCTTCATCACCATGCCGGGCATCGCCTACTACTGCGGCAGCAAGTTCGCGCTGGAAGGCATCTCCGAAGCGCTGGGCAAGGAGGTCAAGCCCTTCGGCATCCATGTCACCGCCGTGGCGCCGGGCTCGTTCCGCACCGATTGGGCGGGCCGCTCGATGGCGCGCACCGCGCGCTCCATCCCCGACTACGACGCGCTGTTCGACCCGATCCGCGCGGCGCGCACCGAAAAGAGCGGCAAGCAGCTCGGCGATCCGGCCAAGGCGGCCCGGGCCATGCTGGCGGTGATTGCGAGCGACGCCCCGCCGGCGCATCTGCTGCTCGGCAGCGATGCGCTCACGCTGGTGCGCGACAAGATGTCGGCGCTGGCCCAGGAGCTGCAGGCCTGGGAGGCGGTGACGCGGTCCACCGATGGCTGAGGCCCCAGGCTAATGCCCGCCTAACTCAGGCCCGCTAAGCTGCAGCCCATGCGTGTATTGCTGGTCGAGGACGACGAGATGATCGGGCAAAGCCTGCGCGAGGCCCTGACGCGCCAGGGCTGGTCGGTGGACTGGGTCAAGGACGGCCTGCTGGCCCAGAGTGCCCTGGCCGACGGCGGCTATGCCTGCGTGCTGCTGGACCTGGGCCTGCCCCAGCGCGATGGCGTAGAGGTGTTGCGCCGCGCCCGCGCGGCCGGCGAGACCACGCCGGTGCTGGTGCTGACGGCGCGCGATGGACTTGACGACCGCGTCGACGGCCTGGACCTGGGCGCCGACGACTACCTGGTCAAGCCCTACGAACTGCGCGAGCTGCTGGCCCGCATGCGCGCCGTGATCCGGCGCCGCGATGGCGCGGCGCAGTCGCTGATCGGCGAGGAGGGCGTGCTGCAGCTGGACCTGGGCACGCGCGAAGTGCTTGTCGGCGGTGTGCGCTCGCAACTTTCTGCCCGCGAGTTCGCGCTGCTGCACGCGCTGATGGAGCGCTCCGGCGCCATCCTGTCGCGCGAACAGCTGGAGAACCGCATCTACGGCTGGGGCGAGGAGGTCAGCAGCAACGCCGTGGACGTGCTGATCCATGGCATGCGCCGCAAGCTCGGGCCGGACACCATCCGCAATGTGCGCGGCCTGGGCTGGCGCGTGGTCGCGCCCTCGCCATGAGCTGGCTGTTCGGCGCCGGCCGCATGCGCTCGATCCGCGGCACCCTGATGGCGTGGCTGGTGCCCACCTTCCTGGCGGTGGCGCTGGCCTCCGCGGGGCTGTCGTACCGCATGGTCACGCACATGGCGGCCGGCTTCCTGGACGACCAGATGGTGCAACTGGGCGATGCGATGGCCCGGCAGGGCCATCCCGGCCAGGCGCCGGAGTTGAGCGCCGAAGGCGTGCATGGACGCGGCCTGTACGTGCTGCAATTCTTCGGCGCCGATGGGCAGCCCCTGATGGCGTCCTGGGACGGTGTGGTGGCGCGGCGCATGCCGCACCCTGGCCTGCAGGACCTCGAGGACAGCGGGCAGCACTGGCGCGTCTACGCCGCCGCGACGCGGGATGGCCAGATGGTCCAGGTGCTGCAGAGCGCCAGCTTCCGCGCCGGTCTGGCCTTCGGCCGCGCCGGCGAAGCCGCCTTGCCGGTGCTGCTGCTGTTGCCACTGTCGATGCTGGTGCTGTGGGGCGTGGTGCGTGCCATCTCCGGCCGGCTGCGCAGCATCGGCCAGCAGGCGGCCCAGCAGGACGCGCAGAGCATCGCCGAGTTGCCGCTGGAGCGCGTGCCCGAAGAGATCCGCCCGCTGGTCGTGTCCTTCAACCACCTGCTGGCGCGGCTGCGTGACAGCTTCGCCGCGCAGCGCCTGTTCGTGCAGGACGCAGCGCACGAGTTGCGCACGCCGATCGCCGCCGTCGGGCTGCAGCTGGAGAACCTGCGCGAAGACCTGGCCGCGGGGCCGGCGGCGCAGCACTTCCAGCAGCTGGAGGCCGGTGTCGGCCGCGCCAAGCGGCTCGTGGACCAGTTGCTCAAGATGTCACGCCAGGAGGCGGCCGCGGCGGACAGCGGCGCCAGCGTGGACGTGCAGGCACATGTACGCGAGAGCATCCACACGCTGATCGCGCTGGCGGACCAGCGCCGCATCGACCTGGGCCTGGTCGCGCCCGAGAGTCTGGGGCCGCTGCGGCTGGGCTGCAGCGCTGGCGACCTGCGCAGCGCGCTGGACAACCTCATCGAGAACGCGCTGCGGTACACGCCCGAAGGCGGTGTGGTGGACGTGCGCCTGGTGGACACACCGGGCCGCACCGTGGTGGAGGTGGTGGACACCGGCCCTGGCATCGCACCGGAGCTGCTGGGCCGGGTGTTCGACCGCTTCTACCGCGTGCCCGGCAGCGCCCCGGGCGGCAGCGGCCTGGGCCTGGCCATCGCACAGGCCGCAGCGCAGCGCTGCGGCCTGCAGCTGAGCCTGCACAACCGGGACGACCGCAGCGGACTCATCGCGCGGCTCGAATCTGCTGGCTGATGTTCCGGCTAACGCCGGGCTAAGAAATCCCTAAGCGTCCGCTAAAGGGCGCTCCCTACAGTGAGAACCACGGTGATGCAGACCCGCATCGCCGCACCGCGGTGCCATCGACGCCATGGCCTGGTGGCGCCGCGCCTCACCCATCCGCGACCCCGGTCGCACAGGAGAAAGCCCATGCACATCGAACGCCACACCAAGTCCCTCCACCGCGTGCTCGCCGGTGCGCTGCTCGCCCTCGGCACCTTCGGCAGCCTCGGCACTGCCGTCGCCGCCGAGCCGGCCGCGCAGAAGATCCGCGTGCGCGGCACCGTCGTCGCGCTGGCCGGCGAGCAGCTGCAGGTCAAGGCGCGCGAGGGCAACACCGTCAACATCGCGCTCAAGCCCGGCTGGTCGGTCGCGGCGGTGGCCAAGGCCAGCGTCAACGACATCAAGCAGGGCGACTACGTGGGCATCGCCTCGCTGCCCAGGTCAGAGGGCGGCGACGGCGCCCTGGAAGTGCTGATCTTTCCGCCGCAGATGAAGGGCCTGGGCGAAGGCAGTTTCGGCTGGGACCTCAAGCCCAACAGCTCCATGACCAACGCCACCGTGGCCGATGCGGTCAAGTCGGTGCAGGGCAGCGTGGTGACCGTCAGCTACCACGGCCAGGACAAGAAGATTTCCATCCAGCAGGACACACCAGTCGTCACGCTGGCGCCGGCCACGGCCGAGGACCTCAAGCCCGGCGCCGTGGTCTTCGTCTCCGCCGAGAAGGCCGCGGGCGGTGCCATCAGTTCCAGCCAGGTGATCGTGGGCAAGAACGGCGTCGTCCCGCCGATGTGACCGCACCGGCCGGCCTGCGGCGCAGCACCGCTCCTTCCCTCCAACGCAATCCAACTGTCGAACCATGCTTTTGAACCCAGACATGCACGGCAAGGTCGTGGCCATCTCGGGCGCGTGCAGCCGTGCCGGCGCGTCCACTGCACGGTCGCTTGCCAGCCAGGGCGCCTGGCTGATGCTGGGGGACCGAAACCTGTCCGAGCTGCAGGCGCTGGCGGCAGAGATCGCAGAGGAGGGCGGCCGTGTCCAGTACCGAGCGGCAGACCCGGCGCGCCAGGCCAGCACCGACATGCTGGTGGCCCACACCCGGGATGCCTATGGCCGCATCGATTTGCTGCTGAACCTCGGTGCACGGCCCAGGCAGGTGCTGGCCGGGCGCGCTGGCATCGGCCGTCGCTCCGCAGCACTGCCAGCGCAGCTTCCAACCCACCCGACCCATTCACTCTCATGACTTCGCATCTCTCACTCCTGGGCACTGTGCACACCGCCATCAGCCTGGTGCCAGTCGCCGCCGGCCTGTACAGCTTCGTGCGGCACGGTTCGATCGAGCCATCCACCGATTCCGGCAGGATCTACCTGGCGGGGCTCGTGCTGTCGGTCCTCACATCGTTCGGCTTGTCGAGCACGGGCGGGTTCAATCCGGGCCATGCCTTGGGCATCCTGGCGCTGGTGGCCGTGGGGGCCAGCCTGCTGGTGCCGCGCCTGCGCTTCCTCGGGGCCCTGCGGCCCTACCTGGCGACGCTGGGGCGCAGCTTCAGCTACTTCCTGCTGCTGGTGCCCGGCATCGCCGAAACCCTGACACGCCTGCCGGCCACGCAGCCCTTGGCGCAGGGGCCGGAATCGCCTGTGGTGCGCGCCACGCTGTTGGGGTGGACGGTGCTGTTCTTGATCGGGTCGGCGCTGCAGGCCTGGGTGATCCGCACGCGCCGGTAGGCCGCAGCCACGTCAAGGCCACTGCCATGCAAGGTCCTTCAACGCCCCACGCCGCTGCGCACGCGCGGCCAGCCGGGCCCCAGTTCATCCGGCGGCATGGGCTGACCGTGCGCATCACCCACTGGCTCAACGTGCTGTGCCTGTCGTTTCTGCTGATGAGCGGGCTGCAGATCTTCAACGCGCACCCGCGCCTGTACTGGGGCAAGTACGGCGCAGACGCGGACGCGTCATGGATCGCCATCGGCTCCAGGCAGCAAGGCGATGCCGCGCAGGGCTTCTTCGAGATCGGCCCGCTGCGCATCGAGACCACGGGCGTGCTCGGCGTCTCCGACGAGAACGGCACGGAGACCGCCCGGGCCTTCCCGGCCTGGCTCACGGTACCGTCCTACCAGGATTTGGGGGCCGGCCGCCGCTGGCATTTCTTCTTCGCCTGGCTGCTGGTGCTCAATGGCCTGGTCTATCTGGTGCACGGGTTCTGGCGGCGACACTTTCGGCGCGACCTGCTGCCCAGCCGCGACCAGCTCACGCCATGTCACCTGTGGCAGGAGGTGCGCGACCACGCGCGTCTGCGCTTCGCCCAGGGCGACGCAGCGCGGCGCTACAACGCGCTGCAAAAGCTCAGCTACCTGGCGGTGGTGTTCGGGCTGCTGCCGATGATGGTGCTCACCGGTCTGACGATGTCGCCGGGCCTCAACGCGGCCTTCCCGTTCCTGGCCGACCTGTTCGGTGGCCGTGCCTCCGCGCGCAGCCTGCACTTCATCAGCGCCTCGCTGCTGGTGCTGTTCGTCGCCGTACACGTGGCGATGGTCATCGCCTCGGGGCTCTGGAACAACCTGCGGTCCATGCTCAGTGGCCGCTACGCGATCACGCACGACGGAGAGAAGAAATGAACGCACCACACGTTTCGCGCCGCCGCCTGTTGATAGGGCTAGCCTCCGGGGCGGGCGCATTGGCGCTCGCGGGCTGCGACGGCCTGGCCCAGAATGCGCAGGTGGACAGCGTATTGCGGCAGACGGAGAAGCTGACACTGCGCGGCCAGCGCCTGCTGCTCGGCCGGCAAGCTCTGGCGCAGGAGTTCAGCGCAGCCGATCTCTCCCCGGTGTTCCGTGCCAACGGCACGCAGATGCCGGATTCCGACCACTATGCGCGTTTGCTGGAGCATGGGTTCGCGGACTGGCGCCTGCAGGTCGACGGCTTGGTGCAACGTCCACAGCGCTTGTCCCTGGCCGAGCTACGGGGCTTCGCGTCCCGCACGCAGATCACTCGGCATGACTGTGTCGAGGGATGGAGCGCCATCGGCCAATGGCAGGGCGTGCCGCTGAGTCTCGTGCTCGACGCCGCCGGGCTCAAGCCCGGCGCACGCTATGTCGTCTTCCATTGCGCGGATGAGTTGGAGCGCACGCTGGACGGCAGTGGCCGCTATTACGAGAGCATCGACCTTATCGATGCCTACCACCCGCAGACCATCCTGGCCTACGGCATGAACGGCAAGGACCTGCCGGTGGCCCACGGGGCGCCGCTGCGGCTGCGGGTAGAGCGGCAGCTCGGCTACAAGCAGGCGAAGTACCTGATGCGCATCGAGGTCGTCGATGCCTACAGCGGCCTGTGGGGCGGCAATGGAGGCTACTGGGAAGACCGAGGCTACGAGTGGTATGCGGGCATCTGAGACGCACCTCTTCATGCCGGCACGCTGACTGTCCCCCCAGCTGGAGCTTCGATGACCAGCATCGGACTTGTGCCGCAAGCGCCTCGCGCCCTGCCGAGCATTGCGCCGCGGCCCTGCGGGGCGCCGGCCAGTACGGCTACGGCGGACTTTGCATCCTTGATGAGGGGAGCTGGGCAGGGCTCGCCGCCGTGAGTTCCACCGGTTCGGTGGGGCAGGCCGAATGGCTGGCGCAGGCTTCCCGCCGGCCAGACATCGAAGCGGCGCTGGCGCAGTTTCACATCGCGCGGCGCCCGCAGTCTTCGCCCGCGCACAAGACGGGAAGGTGCCAGTCCGGGACCGCGGCGGACTTGCCGACATCAAGTGAGGGATGAGTGTGGATACCATCCATCGTCGCTCCGGAATGAAATTCCAGTATCCATGTACTCATCCGAACGCCTCAAGGGCATCGACGTGTTCGTGTGCGCCGTCGATGCCGGCAGCTTCACCGCAGCGGCCCAGCGTCTGAACCTGACCAATTCCGCCGTGGGCAAAGCGGTGGGCCGACTGGAGGCGCGCTTGGGGGTGCGGCTCTTCGAGCGCACCACGCGTCGGCAGTCGCTGACGGATGCAGGACAGGCCTTCTACCGCACGTGCCAGCGGGTGCTTGGGGAGCTGGAAGAAGCCGAGCATGTTTTGAAGGCCGAGGACACCGTACCTGTCGGCAAGCTGCGCATTGACCTGCCTGCGACTTACGGCCGAATGCACGTGATGCCGCTGCTTTTCGGGTTCTTGAAAGCCTACCCAGGCGTGCAACCGCAGGTCTCGTTCACCGACCGTCTCGTTGACCTGGTGGAAGACGGCATTGATGTGGCTGTGCGCATCGGCGGCGGCGAGACCTGGCCGGCCCCCATTGGCAACCGCTTCCTTGGACGGGAGCGACGCATCTTCTGCTGCGCGCCGAGCTACCTCAAACGGATGGGCCCCATCGCCGACCAGTTCGAGGCCTTGGCTCAACTGGACTCTGTGCTGTACCGGCGCCCGGACGGGACGCCCAGCCCTTGGCTCATCCAGCGTGGTGATGCGCCGGTCGAGCATTGCCATCCGGCCGCCCGTCTGGAGGTTGGCAACGCGGATTCGTGGGTCGATGCGGTGCTGCAGGGGTTCGGTGTCGGGCAGTTGTCCACGTGGCTCATTGAGAAGCGGCTTGCTTCCGGCGAACTGGTGGAGGTGTTGCCGTCGCTGGCGGTGGATGGCCTGCCGCTGTACCTGTTGTGGCAGCGCAGCCGCCAGTTGCTGCCCAAGGTGGATGCACTGTTGCACCACCTCGGAGCCGGTCTGCACGTCTGATATTGTGGAATCGATGGATAGAGTGATCGGAAATTCCATCCAACATGGGAATATGAGGATTCAATAAGCTCGGAGGCTGTCAACCCCTCCTTGCCGAACATGTCTTCCCTTCCCACCGCGACCGCGCCTGAACTGCCGCACGCAGATAGCGGGTCAACTTCGACCATCATCCTGGCAGTAGCCGCGTTCGTGATCGTCACGACAGAGTTCCTGATGGTCGGCCTGCTGCCTGCCCTGGCTAGAGACCTGTCTGTTTCCGTAGTGACAGCGGGCCAACTCGTCACCTTGTTCGCTGTGGTGGTCATGGTGTTCGGGCCGCCGTTGACCGCTTGGTTGGCAAACGTGGAACGCAAGCGCATGTTCCTCTGTGTGCTTGTCCTGTTCGCAGTGTCAAACGCCCTGGCTGCAATGGCTCCAAACTTCTGGGTGCTGGCCGTGGCTCGCATCGTTCCGGCGCTGGCATTGCCCGTGTTTTGGGGCACCGCGAGCGAGACTGCGGCGCAAATGGCTGGACCTGAACGCGCCGGCCGCGCGGTCTCGACGGTGTACCTCGGCATCTCTGCTGCAATGCTTTTCGGCATCCCGCTCGGCACGGTGGCCGGCGATGCAGTGGGATGGCGCGGTGCCTTCTGGGCGCTCTCTCTCCTGTCGGTGCTCATCGCCGTGCTGCTGCACTTCTTCATGCCGACGATGGCTGTCGGCAAGCGGGTCGCCTTGGGCCAGCAAGCCCGAATCCTGCGGGACCCGGCTTTCATTGCCAACGTGCTGCTGTCGGTGGCCGTCTTCACCGCGATGTTCACCGGCTACACCTACCTGGCCGATCTGCTGGAGCGGGTTGCCAACGTACCCTCAGCGCATGTGGGCTGGTGGCTGATGGGCTTTGGTGCCGTTGGACTGTTCGGCAACTGGCTGGGTGGCCGTTGGGTGGATCACAAGCCGTTGGCGACGACTGCTGTTTTCAGCGTGGTGCTGGCGGTCGGCATGCTGGCTACCGCGGCACTCGCAAAACAGCACGCAGGCTTGGCCATCGCGTTGGGCGTGTGGGGAATTGCGAACACGGCGCTGTATCCCATCTGTCAGATTCGGGTGATGAAGTCTGCGCCCCAGGCGCAGGCCCTGGCGGGGACGATCAACGTGTCTGCCGCCAATGGCGGAATCGCGTTGGGCGCGGTGATCGGCGGTGCCAGCATCGCATCGTGGGGAAGCCAAAGCGTCGCCCTCATCGGCGCGGCGATTGCGGTGATGGCAGCCGTCGCCGCGGTTGCACTAAGTCGCTGGTTGCGGCGGTGGCCAGGAGCGTCCACCGTCCGCTGAATGCGTGCGGCATTGCGAGTGCGCACAGCTGTCGCACACCGAGCAACGGAGCGCACCACCGCAAGCGAGGACGCGTTGTAAGCAACGGTAGCGGCACCTGGACCGGGCACCAGATCCAGAGAGTTCATGGCAAGCAGAAGCAATGAAGCACGCATGCGATGTGCATCGTGCATCTCCAGGAGATGGTCGAGCAGGTTGCGCGTCAGCATTCGGAACTCGTCGCTCACGTCCGCATCGGCCACGAGGTTGCCGCAGTGCTCAAGGGTTGCGCGGGTGGCCGGGGAGTGCATGGCGCAAAACTGCAGAAAGTTCGGCAGCGGCTTGCAAACAAATCCGAGCGGCAGCGTGGGTTCTCACGCTGGCACGGGGAGGGGCGGCGCGAATCGGGCGCCAGGCCGGCGCGGCGTGCGTCTACGATGTGTTTGCCTGATGCTGACGCTATGGCTTGGATGGGACAGGGGCTGAGGCAGCCCTGCAATGCTCATCGGCAAGTTCGCTCACCACCTCGTAAAACGCCGCATACCTATTGACGCCAACTGTGGTGCTCCACTCGCTCTCTATGGCGTGTACCGTCTCGCGCTGAATGCGCGCCACCTGCCACCCCTTTCCGGTCAGCGAAATGCGCCTGGATAGGCCCTGTGCGGCGGCTTCGCGATCGATGTAGCCCAGGCGTTCGAGCTGTGCGAGCAGGTAGTTCATGGCCTGTTTGGTCATCCCGGCGCGGCTGGCAAGGTCGACCGGTCGCTCGTTCTCAGGGGGAGGGAACCGAAGCACCTTGAAATGGGCGCGGTGGAGGTCGTCAAAGCCTGCGTCCCAGAGCGCCTGTTCGATGCGCGCCTCCACCGCCGTCAACAGGTACCGCAGCCTCGCACCGATGAGGGGGTCCTCGGGATTGGAGTCGCCTGGGAACCGGGAGGGGGGGGATTGACGAGCTCTGGCCATAAGGTAAAGTGACTTTACTTCAAGCCCAAGGGTCCACGCAATGCGCTCTTCTCGCTCCCTTATTCCCATTGGTTCGTTGTCGATGCAGTTCCTGGTCGCTGGTGAGGACACTGCCGGCCACATGGCGATGGCTGAGATGATCGTTCAGCCCCAGGCGAAAGTCCCTCCGCCGCACCGACACGCCGATGTCGATGAGACGATCCGTGTGCTCGAAGGCTGCCTGACCTACCGGGTCGATGACGAAGTCCGTGTGCTGCAGGCCGGCGACCACTGCTTCTCGCCGCGCGGCAGCGTGCACCACTTCTCCAATCCAGGCGACGTTCCGGCCCGGGCCCTGATCGTGTTCTCCCCGGCCAACATCGGCCCAGCCTACTTTGAAGATGTGGCCGGCGTACTGGGCGCGGGCGGCCCGCCTGACAGAGAGCAGTTGGTCGCTGTCATGCGCCGACATGGGATCGAGCTCGCCAACTGATCCGTGCCAACCGTGGGAGCCAACGCAGGCCCACGCGCGCAAGTCAGCCGCCAGCTCGACCCAAAAGGCGTATGGCGGCGGCCAGAGCCTGCCGCTTCTTCCAGTAGCCCGACCACGGATCGGCTTGCTGAAAACTGAGGTACTCACGTGCGGTCGCGATGGTCCACTGCGCGCCGCTTTTCAACTCTCCCAGTTGCTCCCAGGCAATCGGCATCGAAACACCCAAGCCCGGTCGCGAACGCGCCGAGAACGCCGTCGCAGTGGTCGCGCCATGGCCGTTGCGCAGGTAGTCCACGAAGAGCTTGCCGACCCGGTTCTTGGGGCCGCTCTTGGCCACGAAGCGCGACGGGATGGTGCGCGCCAGGTGCTGTACGACCGATTGCGAGAAGTCCTTGACCGTCTCGTAGTCCAGCCGCGGCGCCAGCGGCACGACGACGTGCAGCCCCTTGCCGCCTGATGTCTTCAGCCAGCACTCGAGCTCCAGCTGTTGCAGCATCGCCCTGACAAGGGCAGCGGCCTCCTGCACGTGCTGCCAAGGCGTTCCTTCTCCAGGGTCCAGGTCAAAAACGATGCGGTCCGGTTTGTTGATGTTCTTCGCCAGTGAGTTCCAGGTGTGGAACTCGATGACATTCATCTGCGCGCACGCAACGAGCGCCTGCGCACTGGGCACTTCCAGCAGCTCCGCATGGTCTGGCCACAGGTCCGGGGGGAGCTTGCGCACGTGCGGGATGGACAGCTTGTCGTCATGCTTCTGAAAAAACAGCTCGCCAGTCACGCCGGTCGGGCCCCGGACCAGCGAGGTGGGACGCCCCTTCAAATGCGGAAGCATCCACTCGGCCACGCTCTCGTAGTACCGCACCAGGTCGACCTTGCGCAGACCGGTGGAAGGGTCGATGACGCGTTCGGGATTGGTGACCTTGAGGCCAGGGGTCTTCGGCGCAGCCTTCGCAGGAACCCCGCCACCCAAGGCCTTCGCGCGCTCGCGCACGATGAGCGCGGCCGGCTTGTCCGTGCGCACGCCACGGAAGACGCCGTGACGGACTCGCCGGTCGGGTGTCCATTCGGAAAATGCAACCTCCACGACCACCGTGGGCGTCACCCAGCGCTCCGAGCCGGCAGCGCGCTTCGACCACCGCCCCGGCTTGGCATCCTCCAGTGCGATGGCCGGCTGCTTGACCAACAGCTTGGTCAGCGTCGCCTTCAGCTCGCGCGCGGTCGCCGACCCCCAACCCGTCCCGACAGAGCCCGCAAAGCGCAGCTCCGGCCCTTCGTGGTAGCCGAGCAGCAGGCTGCCCACCTCCTTGGGTGAGCCTGCGCGGTCGGTGAAGCCGACCACCACGAACTCCTGGTGGTGCTGGCACTTGAGCTTGAGCCAGGATTCTGACCGTCCCGCGGCATAGGGTGCGTCCGCGGCCTTGACCATGACCCCTTCCATGCCCATCTGACAGGCCGCTTCGAGGAGTTGGCCTGGCAGTACTTCGAACGACTGGCTGAACCGGACGATTCCTTCCTCACGCGCGTCGAACAACTGCTTGAGCGCCGCGCGGCGGCTGACCAGGGGAACCTCACGCAGGTCCATGCCGCCCAGGTAGGGCACATCGAACACGAACATCTCGATGTCCTGGGTTCGCGCGTTGTCGATGGCGTTCTGCAGGCGGTTGAAGTCCGGCAGGCCTGCATCGTTCAAGACCACGATTTCACCGTCCAGCCAAGCGCTGTCCAGACCCAATTCCGCGAGGGCCTGTGCGATGGGCGCAAGCTTGTCGGTCCAATCGTGGCCGTTGCGCGTGAAGAGCCGGACCTCACGCCCGTCGATGCGGGCCAGCAGGCGGTATCCATCGAACTTGGACTCGACCACCCAGTTCCCGGAGGGTACCGAGGACACCAGTGTCGCCAGTTGCGGCACCAGCTTTGCCGGTAGCGGGGCTTTGCGAGCCTGCTGCATGTCGGCCGCAGTGGCAGCAGGCCGTGCAGCGCGAACCCGGTGCGGCTCGCGCTCTTCGACCAGCCCGAGCGGCTGCGCCAAAACACTGTCTGGCAGAGCCGCGATGACGTCGTAGTCGGTGCTGGGCCGGGCCCAGGCGTCGCCACGCTTCTTGAAGAAGATCCACTGGTCCTGCTTCTTGGCGCCAGGCTTGGAGATGCGAACGAACTCCCACAGGCCGGCCAGCTTCTGGCCATGGAAGTGCAGAACGAGCTTGCCCGAGGCCAAGCCCTCGCGCGGGTCACCCACCGGCTCCCAGGTGCCCTGGTCCCAGACGATGACCTTGCCACCGCCGTACTCGCCCTTGGGAATGGCGCCTTCGAAAGTGTTGTAGTCGACGGGGTGGTCCTCGACGTGGATGGCCATCTGCTTGCGGGCAGGGTCGAACGAAGGCCCCTTGGGGACGGCCCAGGACACCATCACGCCGTCCAGTTCAAGACGCACGTCATAGTGCAGCCGCGATGCCCAGTGCTTCTGGATGACGAAGTGCAGCCCCTGGTCCCGATTTGCAGTGCCGGGCTGCACCGCGCCAGCCGGTTCGGCGGTCTTCGTGAAGTTGCGCTTGGCGTTGTAGCGGGCGAGGGGCTGGTCGCCTGGCTTTGCTGCTGCCTGCCCTTTGGTCTTTGCGACCACGCGGCCGGGCGTCTCGCTGAACGGCGCTTGCACGGTCTTGGCAGCCGTACGCCTTGCGCGCTTGGGCGGCGCTGCTCGGAGCTCAGCCCACACCGGCGCATGGTCGCTCGCGCCCTCCCGCCCACGCTCCTCGCGGTCCACGCCGGCATCGACGACCTGCAGCGATGCGCTGACCAGGATGTGGTCGATGCGCAGGCCTGCATTGCGCTCCCAGCGCTTGCGGCGGTAGTCCCAGAACGTGAACAGCTTCTCGTCCGGGTGGACTGCCTGGACCGCGTCGGCCCAGCCCTGGGACAGGATTGCCGCATAAGCCTCGCGCGGCGCTGGTTGCAGCAGCGCGTTGTCGCGCCAGGTGTCGGGCTTGTAGATGTCGGCGTCCGTGGGCACGACGTTCCAGTCGCCCATGAGTACGACGGGCTGGCCCGAGCTCCACAGCGCTTCCGCTCGCTGGCGCATGCGCTCGAACCAGCGCAGCTTGTAGTCGAACTTGGGCCCCGGCTGCGGATTTCCGTTGGGCAGGTAGAGGCCAGCGAACAGGACGCCGTTGATGGCCGCCTCCACGTACCGCGCCTCCTTGTCCTTCGGATCACCGGGGAGCGAGGTCACCACGGGCAGCGGTTCATGCCCGCGGGCAAGCAGCGCCACGCCATTCCAAGCGCGCTGGCCGACCACCAGGCTGTGGTAGCCCGCGGCCGCCAGCGCCTCAGCCGGGAAGGCCGCAGTCGGCGTCTTGAGCTCCTGCAGCGCCACCACCGACGGCTGGGTGCGCTTGAGCCAGCCGAGCAGCAGGTCCAGCCGCTTGACGACGTTGTTGATGTTCCAAGTTGCGACACGCATCACGCCAGGAGCGGGCAGGGGCGGGCCAAAACCCGCCATCAGTAGCGGAGGTGCCGAGTGCCCACCGTCTTGGTGGCCTGGTGCGCCTTGAACTTACTCCACAGGAACACTGCCACGGCCATCGGAATCATTTTTTTCATCGTTTCCTGCCAGTTGGTTAGCGGAGCTTCCCCCTGCGTGAACGACCAGTGATGTAGGTGCTGGTGGCCAAAGACTGTCGGCCACATGAGCATGTTGGCGGCTAAGGCGTCGGCCCTTTACGGCAGGCACAAGCAGCACGGTCTGGTCGGCGGCAACAGCGTTGCAGGCCATGCTGGTATCCAGCGGGATGTTCTGCCAGCCTCAGGAAACAACCATGTCCGACGTCAAGACCCAAACCGGGGGTGCGGACCGCAAGCGCATCGATATCCACGAAGACTACGAGCGGCAAGACTGGTCCAAGAAGTTCAATACCTGACAAGCTCAAGGAGGCCGTCCATGAGGTTGGCACGAGCGCCGAAACCGTGGAGAGGCATCTCCGCGCGGGCAAGTGACCATGGCTGCCGCGCAAGACGCGCCCAGCGCAAGCAAGAAACCATGGGAACGCGAGAACCCGCGCCGCCCGTGGCCATGACAACAAGCACCTGAGCGCGGCGCAGAAGCTTCCGCCAATCGGCGTGCCAAGGCTTCAGGTCGGCCGTATCCCCATCTGATCGACATCGTGCAGGCAGCGAAGGCCAGCGAGTGAAAGGTGAAGAAGACGTAGCAGGCCGTCAGCGCGCCGGTCCGAAGCCGAAGTACGACTTGCCAGCTGCCGGCGCGGCCCTCCCGCCACGTTTCTGTCCCTTCGCAGCATGGTCAACCTGCTTCTCGGCCGGTCTTGCATCGTCGTGCATGGAGGCCAAGGCCAGCTCATCCACGCTGCGCGGGCCGATGTCAAGGTCAGGAACCATTGCCTGCAACGCCAGCAGGCCCTCCGCCATGGCCTGTTGGTACCTCTCGGAAAGCGCAGCGGACCGGTCCAACTCCTCCCAGTCGTGAACGCCGCGCTCGCTCAGCACCCAGGCGAAACGCCCAGGTTTCGGCTCCTCGACGTGGACAGCAATGTGACGGAGACGCGCCATGGCGATAGCTTAGCCGCTGCACGGCCGCGGCCTGCACGAAAGTGTGGCCATCCCACGGCGGGCCACAGCGCCCGCCTACGTGCCCCCGGACTGGGAGCCGCAGACTACACAGTGCGGGGTATCCCGTGACGACGGAGCTCAGCATGGCAACAGGATCGCGCACGCTTTGGAAGGGGGCAATCACCTTTGGCCTCGTCCATATCCCGGTGGGGCTGCACACGGCCGCGACCGAACAAGGCGTGGACTTCGACTGGC
The DNA here is from genome assembly GCF_001422445.1 of Pseudorhodoferax sp. Leaf274. Taxonomy (GTDB): domain Bacteria; phylum Pseudomonadota; class Gammaproteobacteria; order Burkholderiales; family Burkholderiaceae_C; genus Pseudorhodoferax. Next base: position 34,264 of record NZ_LMNA01000001.1, on the reverse strand, counting down.
TGGACAAGCGCTCGATGGACCCGGTGGGCTACAAGCGCATCAACAAGCGCACCGGCAAGGAAATCACCAAGGAGAACATCGTCAAGGGCGTCCAGTACGAGGACGGCAAGTACGTCATCATCAGCCCGGACGAGATCGAGGCGGTGTTCCCGAAGACGACCCAGACCATTGAGATCGAGCGCTTCATCGACGCGGGCCAGATGCCGTTCATCTTCCTGGAGCGGCCGTATTACGTCGCTCCGATCAACAAGAGCGAGAAGGTCTACGCCTTGCTGCGCGAGGCTTTGGTGGACACCGGCAAGATCGCGCTGGCCAAGGTGGTGATCGCCACCAAACAGCATCTTGCCGCGCTCGTGCCATCTGGCCCCGCGCTGGTGCTGAACCTGCTGCGCTGGGGCGACGAGGTCAAGACCCTGGACGCACTGGACCTGCCGGCCGCCGGCCGAAAGAGCATCACTCCCGCAGAGATGAAGATGGCCAAGCAACTGGTGGCCGAGATGTCGGGCGACTGGGACCCCGAGGACTTCAAGGACGAATTCCGCCACCAGGTCATGAAGCTGGTCGACAAGAAGGTCAAAGCGGGCAAGACCGAGACCGTGATCCAGCCAGAGGAAGAAGTGCCCGAAGCGGCCAATGTGCTCGACCTCACGGCATTGCTTCAGCGCAGCTTGAAGGGTGGGCGCAAGCCCGCAGGCAAGGCCCCGGCGACTACTGCTGCCGGCAAGAAGGCTCCGGCGAAGAAGGCCGCAACGAAGACCGCGGCCACGAAGACCACCGCCAAGAGGCCTGCACCGCAGAAGAAGGCCGCTTGAACGAGGCCGCCGTCCGCCGCGCTGTGGTGCCCAGTCGCACTTCGAGCCGCGGCCTTTCAGCAACAATGGGATGGAGCTTGCCGTGACTGATAGAACCACTTTCGTGATTCCGACCGACCGCTTCCTGGCTGACGTCACTTTCCCTTCGCCTGTTTCCGCGCCTGCGGTCGAGCACGCGATGCGTTTGCTCGACCCCCGCGAGGGCGAAGCGCCTCGCAATTCGAGCCCGGCACCGTGGATGGATCGAACGAATCAAAAGACTGGAAAGGAATGGACCATGGCAAACATCTCCGTCTTGCTGCGGGTGCAGCAACAGCAACAGCAGCAGCCCAACAGCCCCGTGCCGAGCCCGGCACTGTCGCCACAGCCTGGCCACGTGGATCGGCCGCAGAATCCTCTTCCAGGCAACCCGCCTGTCATGCCGCAACCGACGCCGCCGGAGACTGCGCCGCATCCCGGCTTCTGATGCCTTGCCGAAGCAGCAACGCGACCTCAACATCGCGAACTGCCGCCGCACTGTCAAGGCAGCACCCGCTGTCGGCTCACCGCTCCAGATCGCGCTGGATGCGCCGGTAGGCGCTCCAATGTCGCAGGGCTCCCTGTACGTTCCCAGCCTCCTGAAGGAGCCTTGCGAGGTTGAAATGGGCATCGGCGAACTGCGGATCGAGCAGTAGGGCCGCTTGGTAGCTTTCCATCGCTGCCGTGGGCTGGCCCGTGTCTTCGAGGGCGATGGCGTGGTTGAAGTGCAGATACGCGTCTGCAACCCCGTTGGACAGGGCCTGCTCGAAGACTGCCGCTGCGTCGGCGCATGCACCGTCCTCGCACAGCATCGCACCAAGGGACACATACGCAGGCAACAGCGAGGCATCCAGCGCGATGGCCTGTCGGTATGCCTGCATCGCCGCATGGCGGTCTTCGGCTTCCAGCGCGTCGCCGTGCTCCAAGTGCATTCGGGCGGCCTGTGCGCCTGGGTCAACAAGCGCGTCCGAACGCCCGCTCAGGACCGCCATGCCGCCGTCGTCGGCGGCGACCATCTCGAAGTCCATCAAGAGCTGACCGGTGACGGCATCCCTGGGTAACCCGGCGTCGCGCACCACCACGTGGGCTCCTGCGGCGGTGATGCGCAGACCAGTCAACGGCAGCTCAGAGGGTAGGTCATCCCTCAGATTGGTCAATGCCTGCAAGATGGTGCGCGGCGGAACGCGGGCGCGCCGAAGCTCGAAGGCCGTGCGCAACAGCACAAGGTCCTGGAAGCTGAAGCGCATCTCGTTGCGTGGGCCACGCTCAGGCCGCACGAACTCGTGCGCGATGAGGCCAGTCAGGGTGTGCCTCGACAGCCCCAGTGTGTCCTGGACCCGCCGCATGGACCACACGGCAGTCGTTGGCGAAGAGGTCACTTGCGTGCCCGGCTCCGTGGGGATGCCGGGGCCGCAGCCTTGGCTGGCCGCTTGACGGCCTTGCGTTCCTTGGCATCCGCCAACGCGGTTACCTTTGATCCGGCCGAGGGGACTTTGCTACCAGGCGCGCGCTTGCCCAGGCTTGCCTGCAGCGCAGCCATCAGGTCCACCACCTGGCCGCCCGGTACAGCGTCCTCGGGATGTGCCGAGGCGACGATCTGCTTGCCAGCAATCTTCTTGTCGATGGCAGCCAGCACACGCTGCTTCTCTTCGTCCTCGAACTGGTTGGGGTCGTAGCCCTCCTCGGCAATCTGTTCGATGAGCTGCAAAGCCAGCTGCAACTCGCTGCCGCTGACATCCGCCTTCTCAATGCCAAGCGCACTGGGCATGCGCACCTCGTCGGCGTAACGCAACTGCTGAAGCACCAGGCCGTCTTCCGCCGGCCGAATCTGGACAACGTACTGCTTGGCCTTCCAAGCCCACTTGGCCAAGGCGCACCGGCCGCTCTTGCGCATCGCGGCCATGAGAAGCTGGTACGGCTTACCGCCCCGCTTGTCGGGAGCAAGAAGGTAGGCCTTGTCGTAATACAGCGGGTCAACCGACTTCTCAGGGATGAATGAGACGATCTCGACGACATGGCTGCTGGCTTCTTCAAGAGCCTTCAGCTCGTCCGTGCTGAACAGCACAAAATGGTCCTTCTCGACCTCGTAGCCCTTGATCATCTCGGCGCGGGGCACGACCTTCTGGGTCTTCTCGGACACGTATTGCTGCTTGAGCCGACCACCGCCCTTGTCGAGCAGGTTGAAGCTGATGGCCGCCCCCGACTCGCTGGCGGAGTACAGGCGTACTGGGATGCTGACGAGCCCGAAGCTCAAGGTCAGAGACGCTATGGAACGGGCAACTGCCATGGGGACCTCCAGTGAGGTGGATGTTCGACTACGTTAGCTCGCCACGATGCCGCGTCAAGCGGACGGCGAACAGCAACGCCTCGTAGGACAAAACCTGCAGACGGCGCTCGATGGCGAAGCGGTGCGAGCACGTGACCACAAGAACGCGTGCCACGTAGATCCAGGTCATGACGAATTCGCTGGACGGCTACACCGCAGGCGTTGAGGTTTACGCGCATTCGCCCGATCAATCTCGACCCAACGGCCGCGAATCGAGGGGCTAGAGCAGTTGTTGGCCCAGACATAGAACTCTTCTTGACGGCGTTGATGGTGCCGCAGATTGCGCTCCGGCGCCATCACCGAGCTGGTGGCTCGTGCGCAGGTGTCGAACTTGCAAACCATCCGGCGTAGGGAGTGTTCTTCACCAACTTGCGGTTGTAGTCGGGGGCGCCATCGGTCCACCACACGGGCCCGCGTTCGCCCAGGCCGCGTTTCGCCTCGTCGACCTGCTGACGTGCGGCGACCCGGCCTTGCTCGGTGGCATCACGGCGCAGTGCCCGGCGGGCATCCATCAACTGTCTGACCAGCGCCTCCCTTCTGTCGGCAGAAAGCCCCGGATTGGACGCTCGCCACAGGCGTCCGCGCACGACCAGATAGCGACGATCAGGCGTCCTGAGTGCGGCGTCGGCGGCAATTGCCATTTGGCCTCAACGTGTCCGGATAAGCTCAACCTGTGCGGTCAGTTCTCGCGCGCCGTGTCGTCGCGCGACGGTCCGGCCAGGGATTCACGCACTTGCCGCTCATGCTCCGTGGCGGCCGCTCCCCGGTCTCCTCGAGGGTACTCGTACGCGGTGCTCGGACCTTGGGGCGCCATGTCCGCAGGTCGATTCGCATCGCGCGGACCAGGCACCGCCGTTTGCTGTGGCACGCCGGGCTGCGCGCCAGTGCTCGGCGCCTGTTCCGGGGAATGCGGCGTCCCCTGCGGCGCAGGCATTGCGCTCTGTGTGGTCAATTGCTCTGTCATGGTGGTCCCTTGCATGGATGGAAGACACCAGTGGACGGGTTGATGCGCGCCATCTACGGAATCGAAGCGCCCGTCGTCATGTGGGCAGATGGCCCGCCTGGCCGGGATAGCGGGTCCAGGATTCGGGGTGGCGCGGCGCTTGTGCGCTGCTTCGATGTCTCCGCGCGCCATCGAACGCGCGCCGCCCGTGTCTTTCGCTCTCAGGAACCCCGAAGTCGATTGCGGCGCTCTGCGCGACCGCTCTGTTGGACTACCGCGGGCGGTGCCGACGGCTGACCCATGCGCCAACGGGCACGCGCAAGATCAGTCTGCGAACCGAGATCGCGCCCATGTCGCGTCCCGTCTTCGAGTTCGTTTCTCCATCCCACGAAAGGCACGCCATGTCAGCAACCCCCACAAACAGCGGAGACGGTTCCCGTCCCACCACAGACGGAGGCGTTGCCAACATCGGAGCTGGCGGCGCCCTCGATGTTGGACATTCGGCAACCGGCGAGCCGAACAACGGGCCGGCACATCCTGAGCGCATGCAGGACAAACGCGGCGACGCCGAGGCGGCCGAGCACGACGACGCGGTTCCGTTCGGACTGCATGGCGACCAACATCCGCAATCCAATCAAGACCCGTCGCGGTGAACATTGGCGCGTCCGGGCACGTCGGGCCGCTAGACGACGTGCCATGGCTCGCGTCCCACGCCCGCAGCCCAAGCTCCAACCAGACTCCACCCCTCACCACACGAAGGCCTCCATGAGCATCCTCAGCACCATCTTCGGAAAACTTTTTCCCTCCTCGCACGCCGCGAACGCGCAAGCGCCGGCAGCGCCCGCTGCCTCTGCCGCGCCGGTCTCCGCCAACACCGCGCCACCGGCATCGACGCAGGCACCCAGTGCTTCCCAGGCCATGACCGAGCTCGATGTCGGGCAGCTGCTGGACGGTATGGCCGCCAAGTCCAACGAGCAGCTGAACTGGAAGACATCCATCGTCGACCTGCTCAAGCTGCTGCAGCTCGACAGCTCGCTCGCATCGCGCAAGGACTTGGCGAAGGAGCTGCACTACACGGGCGATACCAACGATTCCGCGTCGATGAACATGTGGCTGCACCGGCAGGTCATGAACAAGGTGGCAGCTAACGGCGGCAAGGTTCCGGCCGAACTCAAGGACTGACCAGCTCACAGGCGCGCGGTGCAGGCACGTGCTTGCACCGCTTAGTCACCGGGTGCCATCTGCAGCATCTAGCGAGACCATCTCAAAGCGGCAAGCGACGCCAACAGCAAGGAGAGCTCCGCGCCGTAACGCCACCACGGCCGGGCAATCGACTCCACGGCTCGGCCGAATCGGACACCGTCATGGAGCCAAGGCAGGAGAACGAGCGTGCAGAGCAAGGCCGCCATGGCGAAAAGCGCCCAGTGCAAAAGCACTGGGCGACCAAGCCGGAACGCGGCGATGGCGCCCACAAAGGCAGGGAATCCGAGCCCAAGGCTGCCGACGACGAGAAGGTCCCACACCATTCGACCGATGTGGAATGCTCCGTTGCTGTTGAACCAGGCCACATACATCGATGGCGGCGTGATGGTCTTGGCGGCCTGCAGTGTCACCAGCGCCACGCAGGCTACACCGAACCCCGCGGCAACAGGCCAGAACCCGTCCCTGAGCACCGCGGTACTCATGCGGTCCGCCAAGAGGGCCGACGGGCCGCTTCCTCGAACTCGCGCAGCGGGTCGCCGAGCGAAGCGGCAGCGGAGGGTTCCTTGACCAGGAAATCCTCCAACTGCCTGCCTGCGCTCAGAGCCGCGCGGAGCCATCGAGGGTGAGGACCGCGTCCATTCCAGGAGTCGCCGGTCGCAGGGTGCCGGTACTTGACCGCACTGTGGAACGGCGCGCCTGGGCTGCGAAGAGGCAATTCAACTTTGGGCGGCCGCAACACTGCTATTGAAGGCTGGGCGTTCAGGTGAGCAGCCTCCACATCGCACATGACCGTCGCAGGGCTGAGTTGGAACTCGACAGCCATGTCGGCAATCCGCTTCCTGGCGCCTTCTCGTTCTTGCAGCCAAGTCGCATACAGAAGCTGGTCCAGCGCGGCCAGCTCGGACTTCAATTCATTCAGTGTAGGCATCGGGAAAAAGGCTCATTGCTCCGCGCATTTTCACCGGGTCGGCCAACCCGCCACGCCTTCGATGTCTGGCGGTGTCGGCAGTGCTTGAAAGATGCACCTGATGGCGTCGCGCGGAGTAGAAGGTGCCATCGACCTCCAAAAACTGATGTCGCAGGCAGACAAGCCAAGAAGTTCGTGATACTGTATCGATGTACAGTAATCTAGACCATGTCTGCCGTTCCTGCCTTCCCCCCACCTGCCGCGGCCAATGACGCCTGCGTGCCGTTGGTGCACGTACTGGGCGCGCGCGTGGCGGAAGTGGTCTGGCGGGGCACGGAACTGGAACACCGCACCGCCGCAGCGCGCCCGACCGGATGGGCAGAGCTGGACGCCGAGCTGCCAGGTGGCGGTTGGCCCGAGCAGTCCGTCGTGGAAGTGCTGGCGACCCAACCGGCGGTGCTGGAGTGGAGGCTGCTGTCGCCGGCCCTGAAGACAGTCGTCCAGAACGGCGGCCAGGTCGTGGTCGTCGGGCCGCCACGCCAGCCGCACCTGCCGGGCCTGCAGTACATGGGTGTGAGCGAGCGGCAATTCGTGTGGGTGCAGGCCGACCAGCCTGCAGAGCGCCTGTGGACCACGGAGCAACTCATCAAATCCAAAGCGGCGGGTGCGGTCGTCGCATGGCTTCCCAAGGCTCGGACGGAGCAGATACGCCGGCTGCAGGTCTGCGCGCAGGGCTGTGAGAGCCTGGTCTTCCTGTGCCGGCCCGAAGCCGCCCGGCACGAGTCCTCGGCCGCGCCCTTGCGTGTCCATGCCTCGGTTGGACTGGACTGGACGTTGGACGTCCATATTCTGAAGCGACGTGGTCCCACGCACGAGCGGCCGCTCGTGCTGCCTTCGATTCCAGGAGGGCTGGCGTCGGTCCTGACACCACGGGCCCGCCGGCTCAACCGTCCTGCCGCTGAGGTCTCCCATGCTGTGGGTCGCCCTGTTGACACGGTCCGACCCCAGCACGCCGTCTGATGACGACAAGCTTCGTGGCCTCTCGATGTACGCGCTGCAGTTCTCGCCGCGCACCGCCATCGTGGAGGACGCGGTCGTCGTCGAGGTCGAAGCGAGCACCAGGCTGTTCGGTGGGCGCCGCGCACTGCGTGACCGGATCGTGGCCGAGGTGCCCGAGTTCGGCGTGGGCAACGTGGCCTGGGCTCCCAACAGCCTCGCGGCAGTGGCCTTCGCACGGGCCGGCAGGGAGAACGGCATCCGCGGCCCTTTGACATCGGCGCTCGACGCGCTGCCCATGGACACCTTGGTGGCGGTCCGGCCGCACCTCACCACGCTGTCGCAGCTCGGTTGCAAGACGCTTGGCGACATGCGCGCACTGCCGCGTGGTGGCATCAGCCGTCGCTTCGACAAGCAGCTGCTCACCGCGCTGGACCAGGCCTATGGCCTGCGGCCCGAGGCCCATGAATGGGTCGACGCGCCGCAGACATTCAGGATGCGGCTCGAACTGATGTCGCGGGTCGACAACGCGCCGGCGCTGCTTTTCGGCGCGCGCAGGCTTCTCATGCAGTTGTGCGGGTGGCTCGCGGCGCGCCATGCCGGCACCACCGCCTTCGTGCTGCGGTGGATGCACGACGCCATGCGACCCCGCGGCTCCGACGCCGGTGGAGAACTGACCGTCCGGACGGCAGCCCCAATGCGCGACGTCGACCATCTCAGCCGGCTTCTGGCGGAGAACTTGGCCAAGGTGGAATTGCAGGCCCCAGCAGGCGATATCGAGCTCGAGGCGCTCGACGTGCACTCGTTGGAGGAGAACAGCAAGTCCCTGCTGCCAGACGCCGCCCATCAGGGCGAATCCCTCACGCTCGTGCTCGAGCGCATTGCGGCGCGCCTGGGACCGCAGAAGGTGCTTCGACCGGTCGTCGTCGAGGACCATCGCCTTGAATGGCAGACCCACTGGCAGCCCGCTCCAGAAGCTCTCCCGAAGAAGCGGGTGCGTCGCAGCCGATTCCCACAACCCAGCTTCATCCTCGCAAAGCCCCTGCGCCTTGCCATGCGGGGCGATAAGCCGATGTACCAGGGCGTGCTGCAGATGCTGACCGGCCCGCACCGGATCGAAGGCGGCTGGTGGCACCGTGTGCGCGAAGGCGACGACGAGTCCACTGCTGTGGTGGTGCGGGACTACTGGGTTGCGCAGAGTCCGCACTGCGGGGTGCTGTGGATCTTCCACGAGCACCTTGGGCGCGACCAGACAGCCTGGTACCTGCATGGGGCCTTTGCATGAATGAGGACGGCCGTGTCGGCATCCCGCCCTACGCCGAGCTGCGCGCACTGTCCAATTTCAGTTTTCTGAAGGGCGCCAGCTGGCCGGAGGAGCTGGTCGAGCGCGCGAAGAAACTGGGCTACAGCGCCATCGCCGTCTGCGATGAATGTTCCATGGCCGGTGCGGTTCGCGCGCATGTGGAAGGCAAGGAGCAGGGCCTCAAGGTCATCCACGGCAGCCAATTCACGGTCACCTGCGACGCGCCGTTCACGCTCGTCGTTCTCGCTTGCGATCTGGATGGCTACGGCAACCTGTGCCAATTCATCACTGGCCTGCGGCGCACAGCCAAGAACGGCACCTACCGCCTGGGGCTGGACGCCATCGACCCCGCGGCGTTGGCCGAGTGCGTCGTGCTGGTCTCACCAGACCGTGAGTCCACCGACGCCCAGCTCGAGACCATCGCGCGCTGGCTTTTGGCGAGCTTCACGGGCCGCTGCTGGCTGGCGGTGGAGATGCAGCAGATGCTGGATGACGAGATGTGGTGCTATCGCATGGAGACGGTCAGCGTGCTGACTGCCATCCCGCTCGTGGCCAGCGGCGACGTGCGCATGCATGTGCGCTCGCGCAAGCCACTGCACGACGTGATGACGGCCACGCGCGTCGGCCGCCCCCTGACAGATTGCGGCCTGGACCTGGAACTCAACAGCGAGCAGCACATGCGCAGCCGGGTGCAGCTGGCACAGCGGTTCCCGCAAGAGCTGATGGTGGAGACCTTGAACGTCGCCGCCCGCTGCACGTTTTCTTTGGACGAGCTGCGCTACCAGTATCCCGCCGAAGTGGTGCCGCAGGGCTACACGCCCACGAGCTATCTGCGCCAGCTCACCTACGAAGGCGCCGGCCGGCGCTGGCCAGAGGGCATCACGCCCAGGGTTCAGACGCAGATCGAGCACGAGCTCGTACTCATCGCGGACCTCGGCTACGAGCACTACTTCCTGACCGTCGCCGACATCGTGCGCTTCGCGCAGTCGCAAGGCATTCTGTGCCAGGGGCGTGGAAGCGCCGCCAACAGCGTGGTTTGCTACTGCATCGGCGTGACCGAGGTCGACCCCGCCCGTATGTCCGTGCTGTTCGAGCGGTTCATCTCCAAGGAGCGCAACGAGCCGCCGGACATCGACGTGGACTTCGAGCACCAGCGGCGCGAGGAGGTCATCCAATACCTGTACCGCAAGTACGGCCGCGACCGGGCTGCGCTGACCTCGGTCGTCATCAAGTACCGGGCCAAGTCCGCGTTCAAGGACGTGGGCAAGGCCTTGGGCATCGCATTGCCGCGGCTGGAGTCCCTGGCGTCCAACCTGGCCTGGTGGGACGGCGCCGACGTGATGAACCAGCGCGTGGCCGAGGCAGGCCTGGACATGCAGGAGCTGGTGGTCCAGCACCTGATGCAGCTGACCGCGCAGCTCATCGGCATGCCGCGCCACATGAGCCAGCACCCGGGCGGCTTCGTGCTGACCAAGGGGCCGCTCGAGCGGCTGGTACCGATAGAGAACGCTGCGATGGACGACCGCACCATCGTCGAGTGGGACAAGGACGACCTGGACGCCCTGGGTCTCCTGAAGGTGGATGTGCTGGCCCTGGGGATGCTGTCGGCTATCCGGCGGTCGCTGGAGTTCGTGAGCCTGCGCAAGGGCTACGCGTTCTCCATGCAGGACATTCCTGCAGAAGACGCAGCCACATACCAGATGATCTGCAAGGCGGACACCGTGGGGGTGTTCCAAATCGAGAGCCGGGCGCAGATGTCCATGCTGCCGCGGCTCCAGCCCAAATGCTTCTACGACCTGGTCATCGAGGTGGCCATTGTGCGGCCTGGGCCCATCCAAGGGCAGATGGTCCACCCATACCTGAACCGGCGCCAGGGAAAGGAGCCAGTGGACTACCCGAGCGACGCGTTGAAGGAAGCGCTTGGACGCACGCTGGGCGTGCCCATCTTCCAGGAACAGGTCATGCAAGTGGCCATTCTGGCAGCGGGCTTCACCGCAGGCGAGGCCGACCAGCTGCGCCGCTCGATGGCCGCCTGGAAGCGCAAGGGCGGGCTGCAGAAGTACTACGACAAAATCGTCAACGGCATGACGGCGCGCGGCTACGATGAGGCGTTCGCTAACCAGATCTTCGAGCAAATCAAGGGCTTCTCGGAGTATGGGTTCCCCGAGAGCCACGCGGCCAGTTTTGCGCTCTTGGTCTACGCAAGCTGCTGGCTCAAGCGCCACCATCCAGCGGAATTCCTCGCGGCGATGCTGAACGCGCAGCCTTTGGGCTTTTACTCGCCTTCGCAGCTCGTGCAGGACGCCCAACGCCACGATGTGGAGGTCCGTTCGGTCGATGTCATGTCCAGCGACTGGGACTGCACACTGGAAGACTTGCCCGACCCACCCGCAGTGCGGTTGGGGTTGCGCCTGGTCAGCGGGTTGAAGGAGGCTTCGGTGGCGCGGCTCATGGAAGCGCGGTCGCAGGCGCCGTTCGACGACCCCGAGGACCTGGCCCGGCGCGCAGGACTGGAACAGCACGAGATGCAGCTGCTCGCGGGGGCGGACGCGCTCAAGAGCCTGTCGGGACACCGGCGCCAGCAGGTGTGGCAGGCATCGGCCTTGCGCCGCCCGCCCAAGCTGTTGCAAGACGCAACGGTCGACGAGGACTTCCTGGATCTTCCGGCGGCGCTGGAAGGCGAGGAGGTCGTGCACGACTACGAGACCGTGGGCCTCACGCTGCGCAGCCACCCGATGTTGTTGCTGCGGCCAGCGCTGAGCGAACGCAAGCTGGCCAAGGCCAGCGACCTGGACCGGGTCCCCAACGGCCGCTGGGTGCGCTATGCGGGCATCGTGACGGTGCGCCAGCAGCCGGAGACGGCCAAGGGCACGGTGTTCATCTCGCTCGAAGACGAGACCGGCAACGTGCAGGTCATCGTGTGGCGGACGCTGAAGGAGCGGCAGCGGCCGGAGGTGCTGCGTGCTCGGCTGCTGGCGGTCTACGGGCAATGGCAGCGGCAGGGGGAGGTGAAGAATCTCGTCGCGCACAAGTTGGCAGACCTGACGCCGCTACTGGGAAAGCTTTCGACAGTCTCGCGGGACTTTCACTAATCCGAAGTCACCAGGTAGTTGAACGTCAGGGCTCGGCCGCACAGGATGGGGCAGGTTCGCAGCCATCGGCACGGGATGGTTCGGCGCCTGGAGTGGGCATTGGCTTTGCCAACCCGTGTGATCCCCGGCCTACGTCCTCATCCGGATCCCTAGGACGCACGTTCGGCAATAGCAGCGAACATCTCCAGCACGCAATGCTGCGCATCCATCGTCTGGCGCGAAAGAATTTGGGGCCGCGGCAGCGCATGGGTGTAGAAGTGCGCGCCTTCCGCCGGATACCCCAGAACCCAGATGTTCGCGCGGCTTCTGCCGCTGGCATCGATGGGATGCATCTCTCTGTCGATGTCGATGCCGCAGGGGTGGTAGTTGCCGTTGCAGAAAGACCGGATGATGCCGTGGTCCAGCAGATTGCGGGTCAGGGACGATGCGTCGGTGAGCGGCGAGTAGGCATCCAGGCGGGCCACCACCAGCACATCGGCCGCGGTGCTGTGATCGCTTTCGGGGTAGCTTGCGTCGATCCTGAAGCGCGCCATTTGGGTGTCGCCCACCACGCCGGCACCTGGACCGCCAGTGATGTCGATCAGGCCGGCCCTGCGCAGCGCCAGGTACTCCGCATTGCGCTGCCGTGGTGGCCCGAACGAGACCCGGTTGGCCGCTGCATTGAAGTCTTCCAAGAAAAAGCGGTGCGATGCCGGCGTCAGGCCAGCGTATTCGACGGCCGCACGCAGGGCCTCGCGCGTGTCGCGCAACACGTCCGTGGCTGCCTTGATCGGGCTGGACTGGTTGCCTTTTTCGGCCTCCAAGAGGTCGCTCTCGATCAGGGCGTGGACGAAGTCGTGGAACTGCTGGAAGGAGTTGAAGCGGCGTTGTCTGAGCGGCCAGAGGATGGCCTCGATGGCAAGACGCTCGTCTTCCGTCGTCGCCAAGTCGCCGCCCGTGCAGGGCGATCGCTTGCTGGCATTGCGGTAAGCGCAGGCCATTTCCGAGAGGACGAGCGGCAACACGTCCGCCTGGAAGTCGATGCGCGAATCGCCCGTGGCCGCGAGCCTCGCTTGCCGTTTGAGGTTGACGGCCTCGACAGTGAAGATCCTGGCTTGGTGGCGACCGGTCAAACCTTTCTGGTTGATGCCACGAGCGGCGAACGGAAGGCTCTTGCGGGAGAAGAGCAGCATGCGCGGCTCATGGCCGGACGGCTGGTAACGCAGGCGCCCCTGGTCCTGGATGTAACGCCCACCCCGACCGAGGGTGAGCGCTGACACGACGTCATGGGATGTCAGGCCCAGACCCTGGATGGCGACGGTGGCCCCAGGGTCGATGGCGTCCAGCGTCTCGATCGGATAGGGGGAGGCGAAGTAGGCCAGGCGCGGATTGCGCTGGAAGTGGTCGGCCACGAAGCGGTCGAATGCGCGGTCCTGCCCGGTGGGGTTCCGTCTGCCATGGCCGGTTGTCAGGAACACGTAGTCCGCTCCGCGCGCCTGGCCATCGAGCGTGCAGACTTCGTAGGCGGCGCCCTTAGAGAGCAGGTCGATCACGCGTTGGCGGTGATGGTCCACCGTCACATGGTGCGGCAGCATGTCCACGACGCGCCGATAGGCCCACCCGAGATACTCCCCGAGCATGGCGCGGGGCAGGTGGTCGTCCTGCGTGATGGGGTTGCCATGCCTCGTGGCGTCGCGCAAGAACCGATCGCCGTGTCGGCGGTAGCCCGCGGCATGGGCCCAGTCGACGAGGGAGATTCCGCCATCGCCTCCAGCCAGGCTGGCCGGCGGGAAGATGGTGACCTGGGATGCCACCGTGTTGATCAGCAGATGCGCCGGCTGTCGGGCGCGATGGCAACCCTCTCCTGCATCGCCGTCGTCGTAGACGTCGATCTGCACGCGGGTACCGACAGGCAGGCGATGCGCGTGCTCCAGCACGCGCTCCAGGACCGTGAGGCCGCGCGGCCCGAGGCCGACAATGGCGATTCTTGTTGCATCCATGCTTGGCTCCTGCGGTGCGGCCGATGGTGTGCGGCGTCGGTCGTTGCGCCGTGCGGGGTGATCGGTGGCGACTGACGTCAGCAGGGATGCCGGTCGGTTGCGCTGTGGGCCGACCGCGTGCTCGTGTGGAACGCGATGGGCTGGGCGACGTCGGGCAACTCCGCTTGCATTTCCTGCTCGAAGAAGAATTGCTCGCCGAAGGCGGGGCGCAGTTCGTCCAGCCAGCTCGCGCCGGCATCGAACTTGGCGTAGAAGGGGCGGCGCACCCAGAGCGGGTTGCGTGCCTGCAGGAACTGGAGGGCAAGGAGCTTCTCGCCGCCCAACTCGACGATGCCATCCACCATGACCTTGCCCGGGAAGGCGCTCATGGAGGGCCCGCGGACCGTGCGCGCCAGTCCCGACACCGAGCGGTAGGCTTGCTGGAACACCTCGTAGGCTTTTACGAGCGGTAGCTTGAAGTAGCTGCTCGGCCCGGTGTCACGCTCGACGAACATGTAGTAGGGCGTTGCTCCCAGGCGGACTCCGGTGGTCCACAACTCCGACCAGCACGCAGGGTCCTCGTTGACATGGCGGATGAGTGGCGCCTGGATGCGCACCGTCGCCCCCGTGGCGATGATGCGGCGAAGGGCTTGCTGCGCGACCGGCTGCTGCAGCTCACGGGGATGGCTGTAGTGCGCCATCAGCGCCAGGTTGCGGCCTGCGGCGACGGTGCGCTCGAACAGGCGCAGCAGTTCGTCGGCGTCTTTATCCGAGACGAAGCGCTGTGGCCAGTAGGCGACAGACTTGGTGCCGATGCGGATGCTCTGCACGTGGGCCAGGTCTGGTGCCAGCACGGGATCGAGGTACTCGGCCAGCGAGCGCGCATTCATCACGAGCGGATCGCCGCCGGTGACCAGAAGGTCGGTGGTTTCGGTGTGGCGGCGCAGGTAGGTGTCCGCCTTCTTGCGATCCAGGGGCAACCCAGTGGCTTCGAACGGCACGACACAGGCGTGCGGGCGCATCATCACTGCTTCCTTGCGGCGCAGCCCGAACGCGCGGATCAAGCGCAGCGCCGCCCCCACATGCTGATCGCGGGCGCAGACCTCATCGATCAGCGGGTCGATGTCGATGCCCGCTCCGGTCCAGGTCCGGTCCCGCTGCGCGGTCTCCCGGCGCTGGTACTGCTGCGGAGCCAGCCCGTACGCGGCCGGCTGTAGCACCATGCCGGGCTTGCCAACCCATTGGGCCAGGCCGCGCAGGAAGCTGAAGTAAGTCTGGATGGTGGCTGCCGCCAGACCGTCCTTGCGCCACAGGTCCACGGTGGCCTGGATGTGCCGACCGCCGATGTTGCGCGGATCGGGAAGAGTGGCGAAACCACCCTTGCTTCGCAGTTCTCGCAGGAAGCGGCGCAGGAATACTGCGCGGTCGTGCCGCGTCTTGTGGGACACGCTTTTGTGCTTGGCGGTGTGCTGCCCGTTGAACAAGTCCAGCAGCATCTCCAGCACGCGCTCCGGTGCCATGGAGCCAGGGGGATGGCGCCTGAGGATGTCGATGGCGCTCAAGCCTGCCCAGGCCGCGCGGCGTGAGCTGGGCCGGTCTGCCGCAATGGAGCGCTTGGTGGCTGGGCGGGACTTGGTGGCAGAGGCCATGTGGAAGATGGAAGGCATCTTGAACTCCATGTTCGGCGGCGCAGTTCCCGACTGCGCAGTGGTTGCGGGGTGGGCACCTTTGGACATACCAGGGCTGGCGGTTCCCTTGCCAGCTTCGGCTGCAGCCGTTTCAAGCGCTTACCGTGCGCGGCCACATCGCACGGTGCCCACCCGGAATTGCCGGCGCATCGCGACGGCTCGGTCGTTCTTAAAAATGAAAACGGTTTGATCCGTCCTGTTGGTACGTTTCCGCACCGGACAGGGTTGGTGCGCCACAGCCTCTGGGGTCTGTGCGCTGCGCCTCGGTCTCGCCGGGGCACATCTGCAGGATCAGTGCTTGTTTCGTAGCGCCACCCATCTGCCGGGTAGCTCCCCTGACCGTGGCCAGGGAGCGTCAGATGTCCGAGCGGAGGCACACGTGGAGCCCGACAGGGCAAACACAACCGTGTACCGCGCATAGGGCGTGCTCGAAGGGTGGCGGGAACATTGGCATGGGCATCGCGTGCCCTGCAATTGGCTCTGCGTGCACTGCGCACGACCTGGAAGATCGCCCAGCCGCGTGGGCTGGTAGTCGCAGGCATTCACTACGAATGAACTCTCCTGAGCACTGCTCGATGGCAGTGCTCAACACGGCTCAGGGCCGGGACTTGAAGGGCGGGTAACGACCGCAACGCCTGAGTGGGCTCCACCGACGGGAGCCAAGGCCAGGAGCCTTCGGGAGACTTGAGTGGACTACGCCTGGAATATGGCGTCAAGACGCATGCGGGGCTTTCGGTGTGGCGGCGCAGCCTTGCTACACGCGCGCTCTAGGCCTCATCCTCATGTTTGGCTACCATGCCTGAGAGGGGGTTGACAGTTGACCAATCGGCCTCTGGTTGTAGATGCGACCTAGACGAGGCTGTTGTGAAGCCGGGTGGAACTTCCTGATCCGATCGATGCATTCGAAGCCATGTTGAAGTGGCCACGCAGCACACGGCCGTCCGGGGCGTGGGTTGGAGGGTTCTTGAACTACAGCAGCGCCGTCCAAGGTCATTGGCGTGGACAGCTTGGCCAAGACGTCTCTCGAACTGCAGCGCCGCGTTCGCCGGTTTCTCGTCCGCAGCGGACGAACGCTGGCGTACACCATGTGACCTGCTCCCGAAATGGCCGCGAACTTCGGTAGTCTTCGCCGTTGCATCTCTCGGCGCCGTCACGGACTCTCTCCACATCAGGTCCTGAACAAGGAGATCGCCGTGAGCATGGTCGTCAGATCCATCGATGTGGGTTTCGGAAACACGAAGTACGTGGTGGGGCATTCGGAGAACGAAATCAGGTGCGCGTGCTTCCCCTCACTGGCTTACACCAGTGCGAAAGATCCATTCAGCCGGCCCTCGGCGGAACGTCGAAGGACCGTGGCCATTCCGATCGACGGCCTGTACTACGAGGTCGGTCCGGACGTCCATCTGGCGGCGGACAACTTCCGGGCGACCCAACTCCATGACCAGTACGTAGAGACCCCGGAGTATCTGGCGCTGGCCCGTGGGGCACTGAGCTACATGAAGGCCGATGTGATCGATCTGCTTGTGGTGGGTCTGCCGGTCTCTTCGTTCCAGGCCCGCAAGGCATTCCTGGAGCGGTTGATGACTGGCGTACACGAGCTTGGCGGTGGCAAGACGGTAGAGGTGAAGAGGGCGATCGCACTCGCACAGCCGCAAGGCGCTCTCGTGTACTACACCGCCGCGTACCACAAGCAACGGACCATCGAGCATGAGCAGAGTCTCATCGTCGATCCGGGCTCGCGCACTTTCGACTGGCTGCTGTCGCGCGGAATGCGCCTGGTCATGAAGGTCAGCAACTCCGTGAACCGGGGAATGTCCGACGTGCTCAAGACCATTGCGCAGGAGATCAGCAGCGAGATCGGACGACCGTATAGCGACCTGCCCGCGATCGACACGGCGTTGCGTACCGGCAAGTCGCTGTTGATCTACCAGAAGCCGTTCGACCTCACGCCCATCCTTCCGACCGCACGGGCAGTCGCGCGTCGGGCTGTCTCGTCGATGATGGAGTGGGTCACCGAGGACTACAGCATCCAGAACGTGATCCTCGTCGGTGGAGGCGCCTTCATGTTCAAGGATGCCATCAAGGCGGCGTTCCCGAACCACAAGATCCAGGTGGTCAGGGAGCCCTTGTATGCGAACGTGAAAGGCTTCCAGATCGCTGGGAGCAACCTGGTGGAAGCTGAGTCTCAGGAAAGCCGACGCGATGCTTCGCAGCAGTGATGGGTCGGGCCAGGGCAACGCCGAGCGGATCCGCGTGACGTTGGATGTTTGCAGAAGTGATGATCCCTTGTTGTACGACGCGCTGGCAGCTCTGGCGAAGGGGCGAAGGAGGGTGGCCCGCCTGCGAACGCTTGCGCACGATGGACTTGCAACGAACCTGGGGCTGGTTGCGGTGGCCTCTGTCGGTGTGGCAACTGCCGAGAAGGAGCCGGTCGAGCGGGGCGAGCTTGCGAAAGTCCCACCGGCGGTGACGCGTGCCCTGTTCGAGCCACCACTGGTCTCGTGAGTTTGACGGGATATTCTGCTTCGCCTGGCACTCATTGGCCGATGAAGAGGTGGCACTTCAGCAGGAGTCGCACGGGCCGGTCAGTGTCCATGGCACCACCGACCTCGTCGTCCATTAGACTGGGTGCCTCACTCGCTACTGGATTCACGCCTATGAAGAACCGCCGCACTTCCGCCAAGCCTTCGATGGTCGAACCCACGCAGACCCTCAAAGAGATCGATCAGGAGATCGCAAAACTCAAAGAGCGCGCTGCTTCGATCATCGCCAGCGAGAAGGCCGGGGTCGTCGAAAGGATCAAGGAGGCGATCGCCTATTACAGCCTGACGGCCGCCGAACTCGGTCTCGGTGCACAAGGGCCGGCGGGGAAACGTGGCAAGTCGCCCAAGGCAGGTCGACCCGCCAAGGGAACCTCCGACCAGGCCATCGGTGATCCGGCAGAAGTTTCTTCAGCAGCTGCCGCGCCAGCCAAGAAGACTCGCGCTGGAGCGGGAGGTATCAAATTCAAGGATGATGCCGGCAACAGCTGGTCGGGATTCGGCCCGAAGCCACGATGGTTTACCGAGGCACTGGCCGGTGGGAAGACGCTTGATGAGCTGAAGGCCTGACGGCACCATCATGAGGGTGCGGGGTTAAGCTTCTACGAGGACGTCCTCGAGCAACGCCTCTGCGCCCAGGGCATTTGGTATCCATCGAGACCGAGGACCACGACCTTTCAAATGGTCGCCGGTCGCCGAATCGCCTTGCTTGGATTCGTGCCCGTAGCTGTCTGACGCCGCCAACGCTCCGATCGGCTGGAGCCGGCGAGGACGAATCTCTGGTCACAGGCAGGTTCCGGGCTTCCAACTGTTCGCAGACGCAGGGCCTCCTTGCGGCCGGATGCGGCGACAAGTCGGATGCAGATAGGTGGCTCCAATCACCTGCGAGTCTTGTTTGCGGCATGTACATGGTTGCGCATCGCTGTCACTTCTTGAAGCGATCCCGGTCGAAAGCGTCATCAGGCAGGGCGGACATGACGGCTCCCTCGGCAAAGGCGTAGCGCAGGTAAGGCGCGCGAGGTTGCCCCGGCGGCGAATACTGGCCGTCCGACAGGATCCGCTTCTTCGCCGACATGTGCTTGACCTGGCCTTCGAATGCGACGATCTGCTGCAGCGCGCCATCCTCCAGCGGCGTGTAGTCCTTCTCGGGGCGAAACTTGTCGAGTGCAAGGTACTGGTGCGGACGAATCTCATCGATCTGTTGCTTCGTCCTCAGCTCGCAGCGCGCGATGACGCTGTAATACTCCAGGCTGGTGTTCTGTCCCTTGGGGGCCTTCAGCAAAGCGACCGGCCGGTCCACCTCGATGGTCACATTCGGATTGGCGCGCAGCAGTTCTGCCATCTTCCCAAACCTGGAGCAGTGGATCAGGAAGCGATCCTCGAGGAACGTGAAGCTTTGGGCTACCACGTAAGGAAACGGGTCGTCATGGATCGCGACGCGGCAGATCATCTCGTCACGCAGGAATGCGCGGATCGCTGGCCAGTCCGACCAGGCCAAATCCGTGCGGCGCATGGTGTTGTTCAGGAATGCGGGTGCAGCCGCACCATCAGGCGGAGTTTGATGGCTCATGCGCGTACCGCCAGCATGGCCTCGACCTCAACGGAGACATTCATGGGCAGGCTGGCCACGCCCATCGCGACGCGGGCATGCGTACCTCGCTCGCCGAGAACCTCTGTGATCAGTTCGGACGCGGCGTTGATGATCTCGGGTGCATTGAAGTAGCCCTCGGACGTGACCACGTATCCCCCGACGCGCAAGACCCGCTCGATGCGGTCCCAATCGCCTTGACATGCGTGACGTGCCCAGGCCAATACGTTGATGGCACATTGCCGCGCTGCGTGCTTGGCCTCGGCCACCGACACCATGCTCGGCACAGCGCCAGTCGCAGTTGGTTTCGCCTGGTGCAGTGGCAGCTGTCCTGAAATCGCAAGTAGACCGCCGTGCAACACATATGGCCTGTAGGCGGCCGCCGGAATGTCCAGGTGGGGGATCTCGATGCCCGCGCGGGCGATGCGTTCTTCTATCGACATGGTGGGTAGTGGTGTGAATGTCAAAGGGTGGTTGAGGTATTGGAGGTGGCAGCGGAGCAGGGGAAGCGAACAGCTGTCCGGTTGGCGGTGTCGTGGGCTTACCTGCCGACGGCATAGCCCTGCATGCCTCGCGGGTTGGCGGCGGCGCGCAGCACGCGACGCCCCGTTCCATCGAGCTGCTGTGTGCATGCGGAAATGCGACCTTCCGACCAGGCTTCGCCGACCTTCACGTTGTGACCGGCAGCGCGCAGTGCGGCAATGGTCTCGGCGCCCAGTCTGGACTCCACGGCCAATTCGTTGAGCTTGACCGAGCGTGGCCAGAACGACGCCGGTGAATGGTCCACGTGCCAGGACGGCGCATCGATGGCTTCCTGGAGGTTCAGCCCGAACAGTATGTGGCGCAGCAGGAAGGTCACGGTCCATTGGTCCTGCTGGTCGCCGCCGGGCGTGCCGAACACCATGTACGGCTTGCCGTCGCGGAGCACCATGCCCGGTGAAAGCGTGGTGGACGGCCGTTTGCCGGGCTGCAGTTGCCCCGGCACGCCATCGTCCAGCCACGTCATCTGCAGGCGCGTGTTGAGCGAGAAGCCCAGCGCGGGGATGACCGGGCTCGACGAAAGCCAGCCACCGGACGGTGTGGCCGCGACCATGTTGCCCTGGCGGTCGATGACGCTGAGGTGGCAGGTGTCGCCCACGAAGACTTCACGCGCGATCCATTCACCCACCGGGGGCAGCGCTGCAAAGGTGGGCTCGCCGATGCCGAAGCGGGTCTCGGACACGGCCAGGGTGCGATCGGCCACGCCGAGATCGGGAAGCCGTGGTACGCGTCCGCCGGGCGCGCCGGGCCGCAGTTGGGTCGATGCCTGTGCTGTCACAAGCGCAAGCCGCTGGCGGGCGTAGTCGTCTGAAAGCAAGGCCTGCAGCGGCACGTCTGCGACGCGCGGGTCGCCGTACCAGGCCAGGCGATCGGCGAGCGCAAGCTTGGCGGACTCCACGACGGCGTGCACGAATGCAGGGGCGTTGCTGCCTGTTTTGCCGAGGTCGGCATGCCGCAGCATCGCCATCTGCTGCAGGAACACCGGGCCTTGCGACCAGGCACCGCACTTGGCCACCGTGTAGCGCCCGAAGTCGGTGGTGGCCGGCGCCTCATAGGTCGGCTGCCACTGCGCCATGTCGGCGTAGCGCAGCAGGCCCGTGTTGCGGCGACCCGTCGTGTCCATGACAGCCTCGTGTGTGTAAAACGCATCGATCTCCCGCGCCACGAAGCCGCGGTACCAGACGTCGAGTGCGGCATCTATCTCGCGCTCCCTGGTGCCGCGACCTTGTGCTTCGGCTTCGGCCAGGATGCGCTCGTAGGTGGCGGCGACCGCCGGGTTGGAGAACAGCGCGCCAGGCTGTGGCACCTGCCCGCCCGGCAGCCACACCCTGGCCGAGCTGTGCCACTCGCTGCGGAAGAGCTGCTCGACGGCGAGGATGGCCTGCACGCCCCGGGCGACCAAAGGCAGGCCATCGCGCGCGTAGCGGATCGCCGGCTGCAGCACCTGTGCAAGCGTCCATGTACCGTGGTCGCGCAGCATCGTGAGCCAGGCGCCGAAGGCACCGGGGACGGTTGCTGGCAACAGCCCGATGCCGGGCACCTGCTCCACACCCAACGCCCGGAACTGCGCGGGCGATGCGAGCGCAGGCGCAGGCCCCTGGCCGCACAGCACGCTGGCACACTGCTCCCGCTCGCTCCAGATCAGCAGCGGGACCTCGCCGCCCGGACCGTTCAGGTGCGGCTCGGCCACCTGCAGCACGAAGCCTCCGGCGACAGCCGCATCGAAGGCGTTGCCACCGCGTTCCAAAACACCCATCGCCGTCTGCGACGCAAGCCAGTGCGTGGATGATGCGACGCCGAAGGTGCCGGTGATCTCCGGTCTCGTGGTGAACTCAGACATGTGGATTTCTCGTTGGATGAAAGCAGAAGATCAGTCGATGGATGCGCCGGAGCGTTTGACGAGAGGACTCCACCAAGCGATCTCCTGCTGGATAAATGAGCCAAGCTGACCGGGTGTCATGCTCTTGAACGTGTCGTAGCCTCTGCTTTCAAGGCGGGCGCGAAAGTCGCGGTCCGCGACGATGGCTTCGAGTGCCGCATGGAGCTTGGCGATCACCGGTGGCGGCGTGCCGGCCGGTGCGAGCACGCCGATGGCGACGCCCATCTGGTAGTCCTTGAAACCTGCTTCGGCCATCGTGGGTACGCCCGGCAGCAGCACCGACCGATCGCGCGAGGTGACGGCCAGCGCCTTGAGGCGGCCGTCCTGAACCAGCGGCAGCACGCTCGGGGTGTTGTAGAAGCCGAAATCGACTTGACCCGCCGTCACCGCGGTCACGCCCTGCGGGGCGCCGCCGAACGGAATATGGACGGCATGCGTGTTCGTGATTGCCTTGAGGAGTTCTCCGCCCAGGTGCTGCGAGGTTCCGTTGCCTCCGCTCGAGAAGTTGAACCTCCCAGGCTGTGCACGCAGCGCGTCCACCATGTCCTTGACGCTGTTCCAGGGACTGTCGCCCCTGACGATCAGCGCGTTGGAAGCGGTGGCCAGGTAAGCCACTGGTGTGAAGTCCTTGATCGGGTCATAGGACAGTTTCTTGAACAGCCCGACGTTGATGGCCCAGGTGTTCGAAGCGGCAAGGATCAGGGTGTAGCCGTCGGGCGCGGCACGTGCGACCGCCTGCATGCCGATCTGGCCGCCGGCTCCGGTCTTGTTCTCCACCACGACAGGCTGTCCCAGCCTTCTGCCCAGTTCGGGCTGGATGGCACGCGCGAGCACGTCGTTCGTGCTGCCTGCGGCAAGGGGAACGATCAGCGTGACAGGTTTGCTGGGGTAGCCGCTGTCCACGGCCCAGACTTGCGTCAGGGGCAGGAGCAGCGCGATGGCGAGCAGGTTCGAGATGAGTTTCATGGACATTCCAAAGCGGGTTGCAGGGCTCGAACGCCGACCTTCTCGAATGCGAGGAGGTCTGGCGTCTTCTGGCGATGTCTTCCTCCACCGACCACCTTAGGAAGGTGTCGTGATGCATGACCTGTGCCGCGTTCGAACCGCCTTTTGGGCGGTGGTTGCCATGGTTCAACTGCGCGATGGATCCATGTTAAAAAATTGCCCACGCACAGGAACAGTTCATCTGGTTTATTCAGACATCAAATGCGTTTATCCATCGCCGGTCGGCGCGCAGAGGCGTGCGCGAACCTTGCGCGATAGGCGCCCGTCTGCGCCGTGCCGAGGCGCTGGGCTGGCCGAGCTGTTGCGTCGCGACAGTGGAGAGCGCGCTCTGGCGGCGGTGCGCTGGCACGCCAGACCGGGGGTCAGCCGCGCCGGCCGTGCTCCGAGCGCATGTGCTGGCGTGCCATGGCCAGGAACGCCATGGCCGCAGGGCTGAGCGGCGTCTTCGCCAGCCGGACTGCGACAACGGGCCACTCGACCACCGGCTGCGACACGGGTGTGCAGCGCAGATCGCTGGGCATCAGCGCCTGGACGTAGCGCGGCAACAGCGCCACGCCCACTCCCGCCTGGATCAGCCCGAAAGCTGTCGAGAGCAGCGAGACGTGGTGGACCACATGCGGGTAGACGTTGGCTGTCTGCAGGAGCTGACGGCTCACCGTGCGCCAAACGTTGGCTTCCGGGTTGACATGGATGAACGGCAGATCACCCAGGTGTCGCGCATCGACGCTGGCGTGGGAAGCCAGCACATGGTCGCAGCGTACGAACAGGCCCATCGGCTCGAGGAACAGCTGCTCTACCGCAAACTCGGAACGCTTCTGTCCGATGTCGGCGCCGAAAGCCAGATCCGCTTCCTGCGATGCCAGCCGCTGTTTCATCTGCTCGGCGGTGCTGTCGAGCAGCGTGACCACGAGCTGCGGGTGCTCGCCCTGGAAGCGACGCAGCAGCGGGGGGAGCAATGCAGCGGCCGTCAGGTGCGCCACCGCAAGCACCACGCGGCCTTCGCGCAGTTGCGAACTGGAGAGGCAGGCTTCCACGGATTCATCGACCAGACGCACCGTGCGAATGGCCGTGTCCACCATCAGGCGGCCTGCCGCCGTCAGTGCCAGCTTCCTGCCGCGTGACAGCAGTGGCTGGCCCAGTTCGTCCTCCATGCGCTTGACCAGATGGCTGATGGCCGGCTGCGTCATCTTCAATGCATCGGCAGCGCGTGTGAAGCTGCCGGACTCCGCCACGGCCGCGAGCGCCCGCAATTGCTGGAGCGTGATGCCTTCCAGAACGGTGCGTCCCATCGCAGCCCCAGGCGCTCAAGCCCATCGGGTCGCGAGTCGCGGCAACGCCGATGCCAGCAGGACGATGCCGGACATCGTCAGCAGTCCCAGGACGATCTGCCGGAACCGGGCTTCGCTGATACCGATGTAGAGCCTCGCGCCCAGCAATGTAGGCACGAGCATCGCGGGCGCCACGATGGCGAACAGCGGCAGCATCTTTCGGGTGACGAGGCCGGTGGCGACGTAGGTGCTCATCGTCACCGCCAGCATCGACAGGTTGAAGTTCTGGATCACTGCGCGCTGTGCATCCTTGTCGAAACCGCGCAATGTGCACCACAGCGTGGGTAGCGTGCCGGTGAAGCCGCCGATGCCGCCCATCACGCCACCGGCCAGGCCCACGGCGCCGTCTGCCAGCCGGCCGCCGCGCGTGATGCGCGGCAGGTTCTTGGCCATCAGCATCGCGGGGCACCACAGCACCAGCAAAGTACCCAGCACCACCTTGAACCATTCCACATCCAGGCGTGGCAGCAGCAGCACCCCCAACGGCACGCCCAGCAGGCCGCCCAGCACAAACGGCAGCAGCCGCTGCGCATCGAAGCCGCGCCGCACCGAGACGGCGGCGATGACCTGACCCGTCAGCGCACCGAACACCGCCAGCACGGCGGCAAGCCGGGGCTCCAGCGTCCAGGCCCACAAGGACATGGCGACCAACCCGAACGCGAAGTCTGACAGGCCCTGCACGAAGCCTGCGACCACGGCGCCCAGCGCCACGACGAGATAGATCGAATCCATGCCTCTTGTCCTTCCTTCTCTGGATTGTGAAGAGAAGGCATAAGGCGATCATTCGGTTTTAGTATTGGGGCATCATGATTTCCTCATGCATCACTGATGTCCGCAGATGAGCTTCAGGCCCGCCTGGCTTCCAGGCTGAAGATGCGCCACCTGTCGCTGCTGTGCCTGATTGCGCAGCATGGCTCGCTCACGCGGGTGGCCGAACACATGTCGACCAGCCAGCCGGCTGTGACGCATGCCTTGGCCGAGCTGGAGGCCATGTTCGGTGCGCCACTGTTCACGCGCTCGACGCGGGGCATGACCGCGACCGCCCTGGGCGAGGTGGCACTGAAGCGCGCCCGGGCGATGCTGCAGGACCTGGGCCACTGGGTGCGCGACATGGAGGCGGCGGGCGCAGGTCGCGTGGCCCATCTGCAGGTGGGGGTCATCCCGTTCATTCCGGGCCGCTTGCTGGCCGCTGCGATCGGCCACACGCGGCCCCAGGACCGGGGGATCACCGTTACGATCCACGAAGGCACAAGCGACCATCTGCTTGCGCGGCTGCGCAGCCACGAGCTGGACTGTGTGATCGGGCGCACCTCGGCCGTGCTGGCGATGGATGGCCTGGTGCACGAGGTGCTCTACGAGCAGGAGCCGCGCCTGGTCGCGCACCGGCGCCTGGCGGCGCGACTGGGGCGCAAGCCGCTGTCCTGGCCCGAACTGGCGCAGCTGGACTGGGTGCTCGGCCAGCGCAACACGCCGATGCGCGAGCAGATCACCGACTTCTTCCTGCGCGCCGGCGTTGCACCGCCCGCGCCCATCGTGGAGAGCCTGTCGGCCAAGGTGATCGGCGAGCTGATCGCGGCCAACGAAAGGGCGGTGTCCATCGTGCCGGCCGACATTGCGGAAGAACTGGCACGGCTCACCGGGGTGGGCGTGGTGGCCCATCGCTTCGGGTGGACGCTGCCGCCCGTCACGCTGTTCCGCCGCGCGGAGGAATCGCTGCGCGAGGCCGATGCGATGTTCGCGCAGGCGCTGCGCGAAGTGTGCGAACAGGGCCGATGAGGAACCCACCCGGGCGCAGCGGATCCTGTGGCCGGATCGGAGCCAGACCGGCCCTCAAAGGTCTGGCGTGCGTGACGGTGCAATGCGTTGCACAGGCGCAGAGCCTCGCGTGCGTTGTCGGGCGGCTTATGATTGCTGCCTATCCCGTTGAATCCGGTCCAGCTTGAGAGGTTGTCGGTAGCGCACCGACATGATCGACCTCTCTGCATTGCTGCAAGGCTTTGTCCTCGGACTAGGCATGTTCGTGTGCCCCGGTCCCAAGGATGTTCTGATCCTCCGCGAGGCCTTGTCCGGGCGTTCCCCCGTGCAGCTGGTCGGCATCGGCACGGGTAGCGACTTGGTATTGATTGCGCTGGGCATCCTTGGCCTGTCCGCGGCCTTGCACGCTGCACCCGGGTTGCAGCTCGCAGCACAGCTTCTTGGCATCGCGCTGTTGCTGCTGCACGGGGCGCAGGCCGCCCGCAGTGCGCTGGTAGTCAGCCCAACCGTGCTGGCCGTTGTGGCGCCGGCCGGGGTTTCCAGTTCCCGGGGCCTGCGCCAGCTTCTGCTCGTCTCCTTGTTGAACCCCGCTGCCTGGCTCGACACCGTGCTGGTGATCGGAACGGTCGGCGCCGCCTTGCCTGCTGGTTTGCGGCTCGGCTATGCCGCAGGCGCGGTGGGTGCTTCGCTGGTGTGGTTCACGGCATGGGTCACTGGCGCCCGCCATGCGCGACGCTGGATGGGCAACCCCCGGAACTGGCGGCTGTTGGATCTCGGTGTTGCGCTGGCGATGCTGGGGATGGCGGCCTGGATGGCTCTGGGCCTGGCGTAGCGCCGCAGCGAGGCGAGCCCAGGGAGCGGAAGCGGTCCTTGCAGTTGTCGACCTAGCATGCGTCATCCAGTTCCAGGATGGTTGCGGCCAGCACCCGAGCACCTGCGGCGGCCTGATCGGGTGCGATCCACTCTTCCGGGCAGTGGCTGCGCCCGCCGCGGCAAGGGACGAAGATCATTCCCATCGGCCCGGTGGATGCCAGGTACATGGCGTCGTGGCCCGCGCCGCTCGGCAGCCGGCGGTGTGCCAGTCCAAGCCGATCCGATGCCCGCTCGATCGCCTCCATCACCAATGGCGCGCAGCGCGTGGGTCGCGTGGTCGTGAGCGGCGCGGCACTGGCATGCACGCGCAGCGCATCGAGTTCGTTGCGGCACGATGTCAACAGGCGTTCCGGAAAGTCCAGCAAGACCCTCTCGCAATCGCTGCGCACTTCCAGCGTCATCACGACCGTGCCGGGCACCGCGTTCGCGGCGTTGGGCGTCAACCCAAGGCGACCAATGGTCGCGACCAGATAGTGTGGTCCACCATTCATTGCACTGGCCTGGCGCTGTGCCGCCGCGATCAGAAGGGCAGCGCCCAAGAGCGCGTCGCGCCGCATGTCCATCGGCGTGGTGCCGGCATGGTCCGGTTGGCCGGTGACCGTCAGCTCCACGCGTCGAATTCCCACGATGTGGCTCACCACCCCGATCGGGAGGCGTTCGTGTTCCAGCACGGGCCCCTGTTCGATGTGCAACTCGACGAAGGCGGCGATGTCACCGGGGCCTCGCCGCTCCTGGACAAGTGCCTGCGGCCGCGCGCCAATGCGCAGCATCGCATCGGCCAGGGTTTCGCCCGCGCCGTCGGTTGTTGTCAGCATGCTGGGGTCGAGCTGTCCCGAGAACGCGCGACTGCCAACGCACGAGATGCCAAAGTCGCTTGGCTCTTCGGAAAGGAAGTCGATCAGCTCCACGGGGTGGCGCAGCCTGCAACCGGCTTCACGCAGCGACTGCATGACTTCCAGGCCGGCGATCACGCCCAGGATTCCGTCGAAGCGACCGCCTCCGGCAACGGTGTCGCAATGCGACCCCGTCACCAGGGGCTGGAGCGCCGCCTGCGTGCCCTCGCAACGACCTGTCAGGTTGCCTCCAGCGTCCAGTGCGACCTTCAATCCTGCGGTTGCGAACTCGGCCTGCAGCCATGCACGCGCCTGCAAGAACTCGGTCGAGAACGCGCGCCGCGTCCACGGGACGTCGGATCGGGTGAAGCTGGACAGCGTCATCAGGCGATGCCAGAGACGTTCGGCGTTGATGGGGGGAACGTTGTGCATGGAATGCAGTTGTAGGGACGACAGTCGAACATGTGGGGATCTGCCATGTTGATGAAGGAATCGACATAAGGGAAGATTTGGTTTCTTATGCAATCCATCAAGAATTCTTTGGAGTCCACGCTTCAGCTGGAGCAACTGCGGACGTTCTCTCTCGTGGCGCAGACCGGGAGCTTCTCGGCCGCGGCGGAGCAGCTCGGCCTGACGCAGCCAGCGGTCAGCATGCAGGTCAGGCAGTTGGAAAGGCGGCTCGCGGTCCGGCTGCTGGAGCGTGTCGGTCGCGGCGTCAACGCCACGGCCGCGGGTGCAGAACTGATGCTGCACGTCCCCCGCATCGCCACAGCCGTCGAGGCGGCGCTCAGCGCGGTTTCTCCTTACGCATCGGGTGTCAACGGGTGCGTAAGGCTGGGGGCGAGCGTGACGACGTGTCTGTACCTTTTGCCACAGGCTCTGCGGCAGCTGAGAGATGCATTCCCTGCACTGCGCATAGTGGTCAGCACGGGCAACACCGAGGAGCTCGTTCGGGCAATCGAGTCCAACACGCTGGACCTGGCCTTGGTCACGCTGCCAGTGTCCTCACGTTCCCTGTCGACGACACCGATTTTCAAGGATGAGTTCGTTGCCATTGGACGTGTGAACACGTGCGCGTGGCCAAAGCGACTGACCCAGGAAGCCTTGGGCACGCTTCGGCTGGTGAAGTTTGGTCGCGGTACCACCACCCAGGGCATCGTCGACCAATGGCTTCGCAAGCGAGGCCCAGTGCCGCAGCCGGTGATGGAGCTCGACAGTGTGGAGGCGATCAAGGCGGTGGTGGCTGCCGGCTTGGGATGTGCCATCGTGCCGCGGATGGCGGTCACCGGCCGCGGACACGATGCAGAGCTTGCTCTGCAGACGCTGTCGCCGCGGCTGTACCGAACGCTCGCCATCCTCGCGCGCAACGACAAGCCGATGACCCACGCGCTTCGGGCCGTTTTCGACGCCGTCGTGAAGGCGGGGGAGGCTGCGACACGCGCGTCAGGGGCATGATGAAGCAGAAGTGCCCGGCTCATGGCCTGCAGCAGCGCGCAAGCGCCGGTTGGCGAGGCAGGAGGATGGCGCGCCCGTCGTTCTCTTCAGGGGCAACAGCCTGCGCAAGTACGCGTGGACGATCAACAATGACCGCGGGACTGGGCATGCAGCACGGAGAAGGAGAAGCGCCGACTAAACTCCTTCGAACAACTTGGGACTTTCATGGCGACCAGTGAACTCATCTTCTTGGGAAGCATCGCAAGCCTCTACCTGATGCTTGCAATCAGTCCAGGCCCCAACTTCTTGGTGATCACGGCGACGGCAATCAGCCAGTCCCGGCTCCAGGCTGTTGGCGTCGGTCTCGGTGTTTCCACTGCCAGCGTGCTGTGGGCCAGCCTCGCTGCAGTGGGCCTGGGCGTGGTGATCGGGCAGTATCAGTGGGCCCAGCAAGCGCTGCGGGTGGTCGGCGGCACCTACCTGATCTACATCGGCGTCAAGATGTTCCGCGCGGCAGATCGACCTGTGGTTCGGCGTGCACCGGACCTCGTGGTTCGAAGCACATGGCAGGCCTACCGCTACGGTTTGGTGACCAACCTCACGAACCCCAAGACGCTGGTCTTCTTCAGCAGCGCGTTTGCAACGCTGTTCACGCCGGATCTGGCCCTGTGGGCCAAAGCGGCCGCGGTGCTGGTGGTGGCGATGATCTCGATCACCTTGAACCTGCTCATTGCGAGTGTCTTCTCAGCCGAAGTCGCCAGGCGAAAGTACGGCGATGCGAAGCCGGCCATCGACAGAGTGACTGGGGGCTTGTTGGCTCTCTTCGGCGTGAAACTTCTGGCAGGCAAGTAGGCAACTCAGCTCTCGCTGGAGGGCGGGGCGTGATACAGGGCCACACACGTTCCGCATGCCTTGCTCGGAGTGCGCCGACTGGTGAACCGGAGATCGATCGGTCCCTGCAGGCACCACACGCCATGACTGTGGAAAGAGCCAATGCTCAGCAACATTGCGTTGTGATCTCGCGCAGTCGCTAGTGACTTGGTTTCAGTTTGCGACGCTCCGTACGGATCCTGCGTGCCGGTGCTGGCCTCAAGCGAGGAGCACTGGCGGGCATTGCTGGCGAGAACCGAACAACCCTTGTCGATCTCTCATGAATGGCCTGTCGGCGCACTCCTAAGCTAGATGGTTTCTGGCCATCATGAAGGATCTGCGTGCCGCTGCGCCTTGCATCCCCGTCTTTTTTCGTCCTCCACATTCACCGGATCCGATGACCTGGGTTGCACTGGGTCTGCTTGCCGGGCTTTTGCTCGGTACCTATGACTTCCTGACGAAGCTCGCGCTGCATGACAGAAGCGTTCTTGCCGTCATCGTCCTCTCGTCGGCTGTCGGCGCCTTGCTCTGGATGCCGCTGCTAGCAGTGCCAAACTCTGCCGCCAGTGTGCTGCGCCCGCTGGGCTTGTTTCCAGCGAGCTTGCGCTGGACCGAGCATTGCGTCCTGCTGCTCAAGTCGGCCATGATGGTTGCAAACTGGGTTCTGTCGTACTACGCGATCAAGGCATTGCCGCTATCAATATCGGCAGGCGTTCGAGCCTCGGGTCCGCTTTGGACTGCCATCGGCGCCATCGTGTTCCTGGGTGAAAGCTTGGGCTGGTGGCAGTGGGCGGGGCTTGCGGTCTCGATGGTCGCCTACTACCTGTTCTCGCTCATCGGACAGAAGGAAGGCATCCGTTTCCACCGCAACGGATGGGTGCTGTGCATGGTCGGGGCAACCATTCTCTCCTCGGCGACAGCGCTTTATGACAAGCACGTCGTTGCCCGGTTGGGGATGGACCTGGCTGCCGTGCAGGCATGGTCGGCCGTGCAGCGCGGTGTGATTGCACTCATCCTGGTTCCTTGGGTCTATCGTGAAGTGTCACTTAGCGGCTTGTTCACGCGCTTGTGGGTCATCTCGATACTTGGAACAGCTTATGTTGCGGCCGAGTACATCTATCGTGAGCGTCCAGTCTGCCCACCTTGATTCCTGTGAGAAGCGAAGGATGCTCTTCTCCACCTAATTCTTGGTGGAGAAATGGACACTACCGTAGCCCTCAGTGAAGGTCGGGGCCTCGGCCCGGCCAAGCGCGCCGAGNCGTGAGCGTCCAGTCTGCCCACCTTGATTCCTGTGAGAAGCGAAGGATGCTCTTCTCCACCTAATTCTTGGTGGAGAAATGGACACTACCGTAGCCCTCAGTGAAGGTCGGCGTCGCCGGCGGCTTCACAGCGCTGAGTTCAAAGCGCATATCGTGGCGGCCTGCTGCCAGCCTGGCGTGTCGTCGGCTTCAGTGGCGATGGCGAATGGGATCAATGCCAACCTGGTCCGTCGATGGGTCAAGGAAGCCGAGGTCGGCCCGGAGATTGAGCGGGACAGCACTGCGAGCCAGCCCCAGAAGGCTTGCCCGGCGACCACGCCGACGCCGACGCCCAGGTTCTTGCCGTTGTCGATTCCCACACCGGCGTTACCCGTCGCGGCCGACATCCGCATCGAACTGCAGCGCGGCGCGACGACTGTCACGGTGACTTGGCCGGCAGGTGCCGCAGCCGAGTGCGCAGCCTGGATGCGCGAGTTGCTTCGATGATCCGCATCGACGCGATGTGGCTGGCCGCAGAGCCCATCGACATGCGCGCCGGAGCCGAGCGCCTGCTGGCGCGTGTGGTGCAGGTCTTCGGCGCAGCGCAGGCGCACCATGGCTACCTGTTCGCCAACGCCCGCGGCACGCGCATCAAGCTGCTCGTGCACGACGGCTTCGGTGTGTGGTGCGCGGCGCGCCGGCTCAACGCCGGGCGATTCGTCTGGCCAGGCACGACGAACGCGACGCCCACGCTGTCGCTCACAACGGCGCAGTTCGATGCCCTGATGCTGGGTCTGCCGTGGCAGCGCCTTGCCGAGCTGAGCGTCATCACGCGAGCCTGAACTCCGACACAACCGGCCTTCCCCGCGTTGACAGTGGATGTGCCGATGTTCGCATCGGCACGCTCTGGCACCATGCAAGGCATGCTTGGCGCGCGTGATCTTCCTGCTGTGGGTCCGTCGGGACTGCCCGCTGAGGCCGCTGCGCTCGTTGCCAAGCTACTCCAGCGCCTGCAGGACCAGGAGCAGCAACTGGCCGAGCGCGATGCGCTACTGCAGCGCAAGGATCGCGAGATCGCGCTGCGCGAGGCCAAGATCGAGAAGATCACCTTCGAGCTGGCCAGGCTCAAGCGCTGGAAGTTCGGCGCCAAGTCCGAGGCCATGAACGCCGAGCAGCGCCGCCTGTTCGAGGAGACGTTGGCCGAGGACGAGGCAGGCCTGCGCGAGCAGCTGGAGCGGCTGCGCCAGGAGGCTGCGGCGGCAGCCGCTGCGGCCGCCTTGGACACGCCGGCCAAGGCGCCCCCACGCAAGCCGCGCCGCAACCCGTTCCCCGATCACCTGCGCCGCGTGGAGCACCGCCACGAGCCCGAGCACACCGACTGCCAGGAGCCCGGCTGCGGACGCCCAATGACGCGCATCGGCGAGGAGGTCAGCGAGCGGCTGGACATCGTGCCGGCCGAGTTCTTCGTGCACCGCCACATCTACGGCAAGTGGGCCTGCCGCTGCTGCCAGGTACTGCGCCAGGTGCCCAGCGTCGCACAGGTCATCGAAGGCGGCATCGCTGCAAGTGGCTTCGTCGCGCACACGCTGATCAGCCGCTTCGTGGACCACATGCCGTACTACCGGCAAGAGACGGTCAACGCCCGCAGTGGCGTGCACACGCCGCGCTCCACGCTGGCGTCTATTGCCGGCCAGGCAGGCGCGGCGCTGGAGCCGTTGCACGATGCACTCAGGCGCTTCATCCTCAGCTGCGCCGTGCTGCACGCCGACGAGACCCCGGTGGCCTTGCTGGACCCGGGCGCGGGCAAGACGCGCAGAGCCTACGTCTGGGCCTACGCCCGAAGCTGGCACGACGCGGTGCCCGGTGTGATCTACGAGTTCTGCGCGGGACGTGGGGCGCAGTACCCGCTGGCGTTCCTGGAAGGTCAGCAGGGACGCGGCGAGTGCTGGTCGGGCACGTTGCTGACCGACCGCTACAGCGCCTACGAGACCGTGGTCGATCCACGGCTGTACCCGAACCGCGTTGGCGCCGCCTGCGTCGCGCACGCACGCCGCAACTTCGAGGAGTTGACGCACGAGGGCACCAGCGTGGTGGGTCTGGAGGCGGTGCGCCGCTTCGCGCGCATCTATGGGGTCGAGGCCGAGCTCAAGGACCTCAGCGATGAGGAGCGCCGGGCGCAGCGTCAGCGCCTCGCCAAGCCCCTATGGGACGAGCTGCAGCAGTGGTTGCAACTGGAGCGCCGGCTGGTGGCCGACGGCGGCCCGACGGCCAAGGCCATCGACTACACGCTGGGGCACTGGACCGCGTTGACGCGGCATCTGGATGACGGCGCGGTCGCCATCGACAACAACCACCTGGAGCGCCAGATCAAGCCCTGGGCCATGGGGCGCCGGGCATGGATGTTCGTGGGCAGCGAGCTGGCCGGCCAGAGGGCCGCCATCGTGATGAGCCTGGTGCAGTCGGCGCGGATGAATGGGCACGATCCCTGGGCCTATCTGCGCGACGTACTGCAGCGCCTGCCCACGCAGCTGAACAGTCGGATCGAGGACTTGCTGCCGCACCGCTGGCGGCCTGCGTGCAGCGCGATGCCATGACCTTGCTCACGCAGGCTGTGATGGTGCGGGCGAACATCGACATCGACCGCATGAGCGCGCAGCGCAAGGTAGAACTGGCCGACGAAATCCACGCCGGGCAGCCGAACCTGCTCGCCTCCATCCTCGTGTTACCTCGCTACGGGGTCGACATGCTGCAGCTTGAGGTGCCGATCCACGTCCTGCTGGTCGCGTTCCAGGCGATGAAGCACTGCGGGCGGGCCTTGCCGACGATCTCTGAAGACGTCCAGGAAATCTGCCTGCAGCGGCTGACGGCGACGATGAGGTTCACTGAAGGCGTGCCGCCAGACCTGGTCGGGCAGATGATCACGAAGTTCTGCGTCGACCACCCGGAGCGCTATCTGCTCGCGTTCGTGTACGGCTACCTCGGTGAGCACGATCTGCTGCGTGTGAGAACCGACGCCGAGAAGTACCTGCTGCTGGCCTGCCTCAACCTCGTGGAGTGCGTGGCCTACGTCGGAGCGCAGCTGCAGTCCAGATGAGCTGCGTGCGGCCGGTCAAGATGGGATGACTGGACGCTCAC